>OZ252099.1:0-4342500 GCA_965248305.1 Bryobacterales bacterium
CTCCGAGTAGACGCGGCGCCGGAGCGTCGCGATCATATCTGCGGTGCCAGCCGTGGCGGAACCCGCCCCCCACTAGGACAGTGGGCAGGTTGCTGTTGTCGTGGGTGTTGGAGTCACCCATTCCGCTTCCATACAGTACGGCGGTGGTGTCTAGCAGCGGGCGGCCCTGGGCGTCCTTGGTCGACTTGAGCTTGTCCAAGAATTTGGCGAAGCGCTTGACGTGCTCCATGCCCACTAGGTTGTAGTCGGCGATCCTGACCGGATCGTTGCCATGATGGGAGAGTCCGTGATAGCCAGCGCTCAGGTTGCGCCCACCGATCTCGAACACCTGGCTCCAACCGGGGACGAGGAAGGTCAGGACGCGCGTGGAATCGGTCGCCATGGCTAGCCCCATCAAGTCATACATGATCGACTCGCATTCCAAGGCGAGGTTGGGCGAGATCGGATCGAATTCGGGCAAGGGGTAGTCGATCGCTGGCACAGGGCGGTCGAGCCAGAGCTGCTGCTTGCGCAGCTTTTTCTCGACATCGCGAACCGAGGAGAAGTACTCGCCAAGCTTGTCGCGATCAGCGGCGGTCACGCTGCGCTCCAAGGCCTTGGCCTCCGCGACCACACCATCGAGAACGCTGCGATTGGTCGTCAGGACATACTCCATCCGCGCACTGTCGTCCCCGGATCGGAACAGTGAGCCGTAGAGGACGCTGGGGCGGCCGATCATTGGCAGCGCCACGCCTTCCTTGGTGAAGCTCATCCTGGCCTCACCGGGCGGGTTGCCACAGGTCACCTGCAGGGAGTCGAACCGAGTCCGGTGGCCGACGTGTGTCGCGACCAGCTGGTCGATCGAGACGCTACCCGTCGCTGAACCGCTCAACCACGCCCTCCAGCCGCGATGCCCGTTCGGCCCGCGATGGTCGAGACCGGACAACACTGTCATCTCGTCGCGAAACGCCTCAGCCGGGGCCAAAACTGGCGAGATCTCGAAGCCCTTTCCCGTTTGCGCCGGGAAGAAGTGCTTTTGGTGGAAGCCGAGATACGTGCCGATACAGACCAGCCGCTGCAGCGGCGCGTCGGTGGTGACCGCAGCTGACGCTGCGAGCGGTGCGAGCGACTCCAGCATGGGCAGCGCCACAGCAGCGCCCACACCACGCAGGAATTTGCGTCGATCTGATCGCTCGATCACAGAGTCAATCGTACCGCTGAGCCAAAAATTGCGCCATATCAAGCGCCGGCCCGCACGCACGTTGGCGCGCCTGCAGGGCGGCTTAGCGCTGCTTGCCTAGCAGCTGCGTGTCGAACCATGCTCCGGCCCAGCCGCCGACATCCGGGGGCTGCTCCGCTCCCGGGAAGCCTGGGCCGTGGCGGGCTCCGCGAACCCGGATCAACTTCGCCTCGACTCCCGCCTGCACGAGGGCGGCCTTGAAGCGCTCGGAAAGCTCGTACGGGACCACGTCATCTCGGTCACCATGGATTAGCAGTACTGGAGGATCATCAGAGCTGACATGCGTGATGGGAGACGCAGCGCGAGCGATCCGCATTTCGGGCGAGCCTGGATCTGCTCCGGGCCGCATACGCGTTCCCAGGAACTGTGAGCCAGCCCCGCTAGCCGCTGGACCTGTTGTGAAGTCCGAAGGGGTAGCTCGGGCAACAACGCACTGCACCTTGGCGCTGACGCGGTCGATCTCGCTCTCAGCGTCGCTATCGCCATCACCATCGAGCACACCCAGCATGCTGACCAGATGGCCGCCGGACGAACCGCCGATAGCGCCGATCCGCTCTGGATCAATGCCATAACGCTCGGCATGAAATCTAACGAATCGCACCGCCCGCTGCACGTCCTCCACTGGGTCGGGGAACCGAAATCGCGGCGTGGCTCGGTGGTTGACAGTAAAGACGGTGTAGCCGCGCTCGACAAGCGGCACAGCTTCGATCGCGACGTGCCCTGCTTGTTTGAGCGGTCGGGCATCCAAGGAGAGCGGCGCGCTCCAGCCGCTGCCGGACACATGGACCAAGCCGATGCCGTTAGGATTGGCGGGATGGTGAATGTCCATCAGCAGGGCTAGGCCCGAATACATGCCATAGATTACGTTGCGTTCAACGCCGGGCTCGGCAGGCAGCGCTGGCAATGCCAGCGTGGCCGCGAGAGCGCACTTGAGTAGTTGGGATTGCATGGCTTGTGTCTCGCGCCGGATCAGGCCCAAACACAGCTCTGAGCAGTTGGGCTGGGGGCAGGTAGCCGCAGTGTACGCGATTCGCCGCATGTCCGGTCCGGAAAACATGGCGGGTTCAGCTGATCTGAGTTCATCCCGCTCAAGGCCATCCTCCCTCTACGAGAGGCCGCGATCGCGGCACTGACTGCGCCTTGGAGCGCCCGCAGCGTTTTTTCTAGCGCCGGTGGCGGGTTCGTCGCGATCCTGCGCCTCGACGGGGCGCAGCTGGCAAATGCTTGCGTTGACTTGGACCAGCTCGGCGCTGAGGCCCCGGAAGCGGCGGAACGTGTCCACTTCGCGTTGAGCCTTGCGCAGTTGGGCTGGATCGGAGAGCGTGTCTTGGACGGTCTTGCCAGCGACCTTGCGCGAGAGTCGCATCAGCGGGCCGTGACGGGCGTTCTCATCGCGGGCGCAGGCGCAGTTGGGCTTGCCACAGCGGCTGAATTGGGCGTAGATGGAACCGGGGCGGAAGTCACCGAGTTGGGCGATCTCCAAGATGATCTGGGAGCGGCGCTCTTCCAGGGCAGGCAGGGAGTCTGACATGGCCAACCTCAATCTGTGTGTAGTATCTAAACTCAGACTTGCAAGATTCAACCAGCGATGCAGCGTCTAGGTCACAGAAATGTCGCGCACCCCCTCAAACATCGTCTTGAATGGCCCGTCTGGCCGTCCATATAATCAGAGGGAGTCCGAATGCGCCGGTGTCCGCAAGGCTCCGGCTCGGGACCTAACATGGCCTTCAGGCTCTTGGCTCTTGGCCTTTGCGCCGCGACCGGACTGTGCCCGGGACAGCGCGTAGAAATTGGCGAGAGCGCACCTCTGCGCGCGGACTCGTCTACATCAGGCAGCACTCCCGTCCAGCAAGTCCTGGCACTGGTCGATCCCCAGGCAGACGGTTCGATCTCCGAACTGCAGGCTGGCGAAATCGAGGAATTCCTGGCTGGGCTTGCCAGTGACTTGGTCTCTGGCGAGCTGAATTTGGACGGCAGGGTCGCCCCGGAGTTTCAGGGGACTCCTCTTAGTCCGGCCGCTGAAGAGCCCGCTCATTCGCAGGGCGAGTTGCAATCCTTCCACGGGACGCCGCAGACCGAGAGAAGCGTCACCTCAGATTCCTTGGACAACCAGTTCGATGTCCTGCTATCGGACTACCGTTCCGTCGATTGGGCCAAGTTCAAAGTCGTTGGCATTGAGCCGCAGGGGCCGCGCGTCGCGCGCGCGACCTTGCGGTTTCAGCTGGCGGGCGTGACACACGGCGGCTACCGCCAGCAGATCCGCGTCGACTGGAAATCTGAATGGAAGCGATCGCCGGAGGATCGCTGGTTGCTGTCGGGTATCCAGGCGGGCCCTAGCGAGCGAAGCCGCGCAAGGGTTGCAGCTTTTGAGGATATATCGGAGACCGCTTTCGGACGGAACGACTCCTTCCATCAGCAATTGAAGTTCGGCACCGAGGTCTGGCGGACGCGCATGGATGCCGCCTCGGGAATGGACGTGTATGGACAGCAGGGACTCGCTGTCGGGGACTACGACGGCGACGGCCTTGAGGACTTCTATCTAACGCAGCCGGGAGGGCTGCCAAACCGCTTGTTTCGCAACCTGGGAAACGGCCGCTTCGCAGATGTGAGCACGCGAGCCGGTCTTGACGCCCTCGATGGCTCCTCTGCGGCGTTGTTCGCGGACATCGAAAACAACGGCACTCAAGACCTGATCGTGATTCTCTCGACGGGCCAGCCGCTGCTCTTCCTGAACGGCGGAAGCGGTGACTTCCGATTGTCACGGAAGGGGTTTCCCCTGGGCCTGAAGCCGGGAGCCGTCGGGGGCTGCCTTGGCGATTATGACCTTGATGGCTTTCTGGATCTATATGTGACTGCATACCTATGGCCGAATGCCGCCTCCCAGCTCCCTCGGCCTTACTACGATGCGACGAACGGGCCACCAAACGTGCTGTACCGCAACCTTGGAAACGGTACCTTCGAGGACGTCACCGCGGAAACGGGGCTCAACGCGAACAACAATCGGTTCAGCCACGCATGCACCTGGGGAGACTACGACCAGGACGGCCACCCCGATCTCTTCGTCGCCAACGACTTCGGGCGCAAGAACCTCTATCGCAACCAAGGCGACGGGTATTTTCGTGACGTCACCGCAGAGGCCGGAATCGATGATGCCGGTGCCGGCATGAGCGTGGCGCTGGGCGACTACGACGGGGACGGTCTGGAAGACGTCTACTTCGGCAACATGTGGTCGTCGGCGGGACGACGCGTAACCATGCAACGCGACTTCAAGCGCGAGAGCCCGGATGCCCCTCGGGACATCTACCGCCGCCACGCTCGCGGGAACTCCCTGTTCCGCAGCGAGCGGTCCCGGTTCGAGGACGTCACCATACCGTCGGGAGTAGAAATGGGGCGCTGGGCGTGGTGTTCGGACTTCGTGGATTTTGACAACGACGGCAATCTCGACATCTACGTCGTCAATGGTTTCGTCACCGGGACCGAGAAGGACGACCCTGATCTTTGAAGTTTCTTCTGGCGGCAGGTCGTGTCGTCCTCCCCCGAGAACAAGGCTCGCTCTTCACAGTACGAGCGCGCCTGGGCCTTGCTCTACCGGCTGATCCGACTCAATGGCAGCCTTAGCGGACACGAACGAAACGTCCTGTATTGGAATCGAGGGGACGGCACGTTCGCCGATCTGTCCGCGGTCGCAGGACTGGATTTCCCCGAGGACGGCCGCGCCTTCGTCACCTTCGACTTTGACCGCGACGGAGACTCCGACATCCTGCTCAACAACAGGAATTCCCCGCAACTCCGACTTTTGCGGAACAACCTGCCGACGGCCCATCACTCCGTGGCACTTCGGCTCGAAGGCACCGAAAGCAATCGCGATGCAGTCGGCGCGAGGCTCGTCCTGCGGACCGCGTCCGGGCGTGAACTAACCAGATCTGTGCGCAGCGGCTCCGGATTCCGCTCGCAGCCATCGCGGACGGTGCATTTCGGCTTGGGAGAAGAAGACGAGATCCGCGCGCTCACGGTCTTCTGGCCTTCCGGGAGGGTAGACCTCCATCGAGGAATCCCTGTCGACCATTTCGTCCTGGTCAAGGAGGGGCGGGAGGAAGTTGCTGCAACAGCGTTCGACGTCTCCGCCCCCGTCCAGCCTGTCCCAGGCGCGACGGGGCCTGAGGTCAAGACGAACCAATCAGGCATCTGGTTGAGCGAAGCGACCCCGGCCCCGGTGCTGCGGGGCCGCTCCTTGGACGGCGCAGAGTTCCGGCCGGAGGGCTACCGCGGAAAACGGGTCTTGCTGAACTTCTGGGCCACTTGGTGCGTCCCTTGCCGCGTCGAATTGGCTGATCTCAACGAGCATCGAGCAGCCCTAGAGGGGGCCGGCCTGGTGCCATTGCTCGTATCCGTGGACGAGCCGAGCGAGCACGAGGCCGTCCGCCGCTTCGTGCGCGAAAAGGAGCTGCCATTCCCGGTCGTGCTTCCAGAGGAGGACTCAGTCACCGCGTTCGACCTATTGGTCCGTCACATCCTCGACCAATCGGGTGAGCTGGCAATTCCCACTTCGTTTCTGATCGACGAGTCGGGCAGAATCCTCAAGCTTTACTTGGGCCGCACCTCCGCCGCGCAGATTCTCAGCGATCTCGAGAGCTGGCCGGAAGACGAGGCCGCACTGCTCGAGCGGGCGCTTCCCTTTCCTGGGCGCGCATACGTGACACGCTTCGAGAGGAATTGGGTCCAGCTTGGCGAAGCGTATGCATCCGCTGGCCTGAGTAGCGAAGCTCTGGCGACACTGGAATACGCAGCTGGGGCCCATCCGAAGCACCCGGCCATTCTCGACCGCCTGGGAAGCCTGTATGGAGAGCAGGGCAGGTGGCAGGAGGCTCTCGCAACACATCAGGCGGCGGTCGAGCTGGGGTTGCCCGGAGTAGCGGCGCAAGTTCACGTGGCATCCGCTTTGGCCGAGCTAGGCAGGCTCTCCGAGGCTCAGGCCGCCGCGACGTCAGCGCTCACGCAGGCACCCGACGACACGGAAGCCATGCGCGTGTGGGGCGCAGTCGCCTCGCGGCTAGGGGAGTTCGAGGATGCGCTGCCGGCATTGCTCTCCGCGAGAAGAATTGATCCCGACAACCCTGAGACTCACTACAACCTGGGCTGGCTGTATATGCAAACAGGGCAAGCGCAGGATGCAGCGGCCTCCCTGCGCCGGGCGGTCGAACTTGCACCAGACCACGTTGAGGCGCTTCATGACATCGGAATCCTTCACGCCCGGTCCGGATCATGGGATCGCGCCGCTAGCTCCCTGCGCAAGGCCATAGAAGTGAGACCGGAATTTCCGGAGGCACACTACAGCCTGGGCCTGGTGCATGCCCAGCAGGGCGATTTCGGGGAAGCTGAAGGGGCGCTGCAAACCGCCTTGAAGCTTCGTCCCGACTACGCCGAGGCCCTCGCCGATCTCGGTGGCGTCTACATCGAGACCCGCCAATTCCGACAAGCCCTGCCCTTGCTGGCCCGAGCCCAAGAGCTAAAGCCCCAACTTCTCCAGCCTTACCTGAATGCCGTCAGGGCCCACTTGGCGCTGGGTGAAAAGGACAACGCCCTCGCGAGCCTGGATGCCTTGCTCAAGATCCATCCCAACGATCCGACAGCGCTTGCGTTGCGAAAGCGCTTGAGTCAGTGACACCCGCAAGGCGCGATTGGAACATTGCTTGGCTCGCGGGCGCGCTGCCCGGCGCGCTTCTAGATCAGCCTTCCGATCCCTTCGGGATGGTGCCACGAATCCACAATTTCAGCAACGCGGCCAAGCCTCGACTCGCTCGCTGCGCCTCGATGTTGTACCCAAGACTGGCCAGGCGCGCTGGTTATACTTCGAATCGTGCTGAGGGGTCACCACGCTCTGTTCGTGCTTTGGCTGACCATCCCTACCACGAGTCTTGCGCAGGTCCCAACCCTAGAGGCGCCCGCTCCTTCCTCGAACGCCGCGCAAGGGATCACGTTCAAGGACGTCACTCGGGCCTCCGCCTTAGGCTCGTTTGAGCACCGCGCCGGCTCTCTCCAAAAGCGTAATCTTCCTGAGACGATCGGTTCGGGCGTTGCGCTTTTCGACTACGACAACGACGGCTGGCTAGACGTCTATCTGGTGAATGCTCTCTCCGAGGATGCGCGGGAGGGCCGACTTCCGCCAAACTCCGCCGCGCTGTTCCGCAACAACATGGACGGAACCTTTACCGACGTGACTGCCAAGGCGGGTGTTGCGAACGACCGCTGGGGGGTAGGTGTCTGCGCCGGAGACATCAACAACGACGGGTGGGAGGACCTATATGTCACCAACTTCGGCAAGAGCCGTCTCTATGTGAACGCTGGGGATGGGAGTTTCACAGACACCGCCGAACGAGCTGGCGTCCAAGTCGACGCCTGGTCAAGCGGATGTGCGTTCGGAGACTACAACGGTGACGGCCTGCTCGATCTCTATGTGGCTGGGTATGTCGACTTCGATTGGGACGATCCTCCGCCTCCGGGCGGTTCCGCCTCGCGGCCAACCCCGGCAGCTCACGGGACAAGGAGGCCCGCTGGGACTATGCCTGCGGGCGGCGCCGTCTACAATTCCGACCAGCCCGCCTGCGTGTACTACGGTGTTTCGGTTGCATGCGGGCCCAAGGGCCTGGATCCCGCACCGGACTTTCTTTTCCGCAATCTGGGCAGCGGACGGTTCGTAGATGTATCGCAGGGATCGCTCGTGCGAGCGGCAAGGACTAGCTACGGATTAGCGGTAGCGTGGGTCGATGTCGATGATGACGGCAATCCGGAGCTCGTTGTAGCCAACGACTCGATGCCAAATTTCCTGTTTCACAATCTGGGCGACGGTACGTTCGAGGAAATCGGCGTGCTCAGCGGCTTGGGCACGAATAGCGATGGTCTCGAGCAGGCCTACATGGGCATCGCAGTAGGGGACTATAACCGCAACGGCAGGAACGACTTTTTCTTCACTACGTTCGCGGGCGACAACTACACGCTGCACCGCAACAACGGCAACCTGGATTTCAGCGATGTCACTTTGCAATCCGGGCTGCTGGCAGCAACCCTTCCTTTTCTCGGGTGGGGGACGGAGTTCTTCGACTATGACAACGATGGATGGCTCGACATTCTTGCCGCGAACGGCCACATCTTCCCTCAAGCCGACCCTGCTGGTTGGGGGACGTCGTACATGCAAAGGACGCTTCTATTTCGCAATCTCCAGGGCGGGATGTTCGCCGATGTGTCCGGGAGCCTAGGGTCCGGGTTCAACCGTGCGAAGAGCTCGCGCGGTGCCGCGGTCGGAGATCTTTTCAACGACGGCAGCTTGGATATAGTCCTGAACAATCTGGATGGTAGCCCCACTGTGTTGCGAAGCCGCCGCGCTGCAAACACCGGGCATTGGATTGCCGTCAAGCTCATCGGCAACACAGCGCTGGGAACGCCCCGTGATGCGATCGGCTCCGTTGTGTTCTGCCAGGCAGGGGGATTTCGACAGCGAGGGGAGGTGGCTTCCGGCCGAGGGTACCTGTCTCAGAGCGACCTCCGGATACACTTCGGTTTGGGCAAGGCGGAAGTGGTCGATCGCATCCTAGTCATCTGGCCAGGTGGACAGCGCGAGACCTACACGCCTTCCTCGGTCGATCGAATACTCGTCATCGAGCAAGGCACGGGAGTTTGGGAGCAATGACGGGCGCTGCGAGGCTGGCACTTCTCTTGGTTGGCGTCGTCGTTACGGGCGACGGCCAGTCCCCTGAGTTCTCCCGTTACGCCAGCGACCTCCGCGGGGCCGATGCGCTGCTCTCCCAGGGTGATTTCAACGGGGTCATCGAAAAGCTCCAGTCTTGGCCGGAGAGATTGCCGGACCGTCCGGAAGCGCATCACTTTCTCGGTCTCGCCCACTACCGGTTGCGAAACTTTGACGAGGCTATCCGGCACTTGGCGGCCGCCTTGGAGCGGGAACCAGAAGGCTCGGCCCCTTGGAAACAAACGGTGGAGATCCTGGGCGCGGCCTACTACTTTGAGGACCGGTGGCGGGACGCCGAACCGTTGCTCGAGCAAGCGTCCGGTTGGAAACCTCTTGACTCCGAACTGCTGTACACGCTGGCAATGACGTACGTGCATTCAGGCCGAGCGAACCAGGCCAGGATCCCCTTCTCGAAGATCTTCCACGTGGATCCCGCGAGCCCGCAGGCCTTCGCCCTGACGGCCGATCTGATGTTGCAGGAAAACCGCCTGAAGGACGCCGAACTGCTGCTTCTCAAGGCCTTGGAACTACAGCCCGACTCGCCCGGCGCGAACTACCAGCTCGGCGTCATCGCGCTCCGCCAAGGAAACTACGACAAGGCGTCGGCGCTGCTTCGAAACGAGCTGCAGAAGAACCCCAGGCATACAGGCGCATGGCATTCCAAAGGCGAGGCTTTGTTGGGCATGGGCAAAGCAGCAGAGGCGATAGAGGCTTTGAAGCGGGCCGTCTGGCTCGATACCCGCTCATCCGGATCCTACATTCTCCTCGCTAAGATCTACATCGACCAAGATCAGCTGGAACTGGCCCAAGACCTGGTCCGGCGGGCGATTGAGGTCCACCCTCAAAGCTACGAGGCTCATTTCCTGCAGAGCCGCATCTTCTATAAGACAGGCCGTGAGGACCGTGCCCGAGAGCACTTAGCCATCGCGGAAAGGGTGCGGCGCTCGGGAGAGCAGTCCGCTCCCTAGGGTGCCAACTAGGACGTCTCGACGTTAGGGTTTCTTGGCCAATGGGAGCCGGGCCCCGCCAGGGAATCGGCCCCCGGACGAAACCCTCGCTCCCGCTCCGACCGGCGTTAGGGTATCATTGGCGTTCCTCAGGAGGGGGCAATCCGATGAAGACACTCGCCCCAGCATCGGTCGGTGCCGTAGCCATCTGTGTCGCTCTCTGTGCTTGCGCGACCGGCCCCGAAGCGGGCTATGAGCAAATCTCGCTTTCGAAGCTCAGGGACAAGATTGCTGGGGGCTGGGCGGGCCAAATGATCGGCGTCAGCTATGGCGCCCCTACGGAGTTCCGGTACCGAGAGTCAATCATTCCTGAAGACAAGCTCCCGGAATGGGAACCGGACAAGGTCGCGGAGTCAATTGATCAGGACGACTTGTACGTAGACATGACCTTCGCTCAAGTGCTTGACGACAAGGGTCTTGATGCGACAGTCGAAGACTTCGGCGCAATGTTCAAAGAGACCAAGTACAATCTCTGGCACGCCAACTTGGCTGCGCGCCGGGCACTCAAGCGCGGGGTTCCCGCCACACTCAGCGGCACGCCAGAGTACAACGCCCACGCCAACGACATCGATTTCCAGATCGAGGCGGACTTCGTCGGCCTGATGGCGCCCGGCCTCCCCCAGGCCTCGAATGACCTTTGCTACCGGGCCGGCCGGGTAATGAACCACGGAGACGGCATCTATGGCGGCATGTTCGTGAGCTGCATGTACGCTGCGGCCTTCTTCGAGAGCGATCCGCGGAAACTGGTGGCGGCCGGACTGGCCTGCCTCCCGCCTCAGAGCCCTTACGCGCGATTGATTAGCGACGTCGTGGAGTGGTCCGAGGAGCATCCAGAGGACTGGATCAAAGTCTGGAATCTGGTCGAGGAGAAATGGAACAAGCGCGAGCCGTGCCCGGAGGGTGCAGCAAACTCGTTCAACATCGACGCCAAGCTCAACGGAGCCTACATCGCCTTGGGAATGCTCTACGGGGACGGGGATTTCAGCAAGACGCTGACGATTTCGACTCGCTGCGGGCAGGACTCGGACTGCAATCCCGCGAGTGCGTTAGGCATTCTCGGAGTGGTCTCGGGGCTGGAAGGCATCCCCGACAAGTACAAGAGCGGCATAGAGAAGATCGCGGACGAGAAGTTCAGCTATACGAACTACTCGTTCCGGACCATCGTGGACAGTACCGAAAAGCGTGCCATCGCGATGGCGGAACGGCACGGCGGACGTGTCGAAGGCGACCAGCTGCTAGTCAGGACCCAGGCTGCGGTTCCGCCAGAGCTCGAAATCTGGGACGACTACGGATCCCCGGTCGAACGCGTTCCCGTGACCGATCCGCGGTGGTCCTGGCAGGGGAGCTGGGAGGACAGGACCTCAAGTTGGGGTCCCCAGCACACGGTCAGGGCTAGCAGCCGCAAGGGAGCCGAGGCCACGATCGAATTCGAGGGAACGGGTGCGATCGTCTCGGGCTACTATCTGCCCAGCGGTGGCACGGCGGACATCTATCTCGACGGTGAGCTGAATCGAACCGTGGATGTGTACCCGGATGAAGACCAGCCCAAGGGCTGGGAGTCCCTGTGGCACGATTACAGGCTCGAGGACGGCAAGCACACGTTGCGCGTCGTGGTGCGGGGCGAGACGTACCCGGGCTCGACAGGCAGCGACATTGCGCTCTCGCATCTGGTCGTGTTTCGATAACCGGGTCGCCAATTGAGCGGGCAGCGGATTTCGATCGGACGCCAGCAGCCCAAGGTGGCAAGGCAAGCCTCGTGACGTCAGAGCTATGAGTGAACATCCTGAAATCATTGTGATCGGCAGTCTGAACGCGGACCTCGTTCAAAACGTGGATCGCTTGCCCAAGGCGGGCGAGACCATTGTCGGCGGCAGTCTCGAGACCTTCAGCGGGGGGAAGGGCGCCAACCAAGCCTATGCTGCGGGTCGCATGGGAGCTCGCGTGAGCATGATCGGGCAGCTGGGCAACGACGGCCTTGCGTCACTCCTGCTGACGAGCCTGCAGTCTGCCGGAGTCAACACCAAGTCGGTGGGCCAGTCGGACTTGTCGACAGGCGCGGCCGTGATTCTTGTTCTGCCCGACGGAGAGAACGTGATCGTCATCTCCCCGGGCGCGAATGCGACCGTGACGCCCGCACTGGCGACTCAGAGACTGAGCATTCTCCATGAGGGCTCCTACTTGCTATCGCAGCTGGAGATTCCAATTGAATCAGTCCACGCATCGCTGGCCGCTGCCAAGACTCGCAAAGCGACCACGATTCTCGATCCAGCGCCGGCCCGATCGCTCCCGACCGACCTTCTGCGCAACGTGGATTTCCTGACTCCCAACGAAACGGAGACCCTGACGCTCCTGGGAGAGCCAGCCTTCACGATGGACGTCGATTCCGACGTTGAACTTGCTGCCAGAAAGATCCTCGCCCTCGGACCACGAACCGTGGTTCTCAAGCTGGGAGCCCGAGGCTGTATGATTGCCACCGAGCAAGGGAGCGTTCGCGTGCCTGGATTTAAGGTGTCGGCTGTTGACACGACCGCGGCCGGAGACGTATTCAACGGTGCGTTTGCCACGGCACTGGCCGAGGGGCAGGCAGTGCCGGACGCAGCCAGGTTCGCCAACGCGGCAGCGGCCCTGTCGGTCACGCAACCTGGCGCACAGAATTCGGTCCCGTCACGGCGGCAAGTAAATCAATTCCTGAGCGAGGTTGCGGCTTGAATTGACGGATAGGAACGTAGGGAGGTTCGAATGTTTGTTGTCGAGAGTCTAGGACTGGCTATCTTTCTGTGCATCGTCACCATGATGGGCTGGGGATCGTGGGCCAACACGCAAAAACTGGCCGGCAAGGAAGATTGGCCCTTCGAACTGTACTACTGGGACTACGCGATCGGCGTGTTCCTGACGGGCATCGTATTCGCCTTGACGCTGGGCAGCTTCGGCGAGTCCGGGATGGGCGCAGTGGCCAATCTCGGACAAGCGGCCGGAGGGCAGATCGGAGATGCCCTGTTGAGCGGTGCGCTATTCAACCTCTCAAACATTCTCCTGGTCGTGGCTATCGACGCTGCGGGGATGTCACTGGCGTTCCCAGTCGGCGTCGGGCTGGCGCTGGTCATCGGCACGCTGCGCAGCTATCTTCAGGAGCCCAAGGGAGAACCGACGCTCATATTCGCCGGCGTTGCACTGATCGTCGTTGCGATGATCATGTCGGCGCTCGCATACAGCAAGCTGCCTCCGGTAGCAGGCCGTAGACTCGGGCGCGGCCTGGTGTTCGCCGTCATCGCCGGCTGCCTGATGGGGTCGTTCTACCCGATGCTAATCCAGGCTGTCTCGCCGGGGTTTGGCTCGGCTGCGATCCAGCCCGGCTACCTGACGCCCTACACTGCCTTGCTCTATTTCGGGCTCGGCCTCCTGCTGAGCAACTTCATCGTGAACACGGTCTTCATGAAGGCGGGCGGGAGAACCTACGCGCGGTACTTTCGCGGAGGCCCGAAGCTCCATTCCCTGGGAGTCCTCGGAGGACTGATCTGGATGGTGGCCCTGGGATTGAACGTCATCGCTGCGGGCGTGGCCGGTCCGGCGATCTCGTACGCGCTGGGTCAGGGTGCTACCTTGGTGGCGGCGATTTGGGGCGTCTTGATCTGGAGAGAATTCAAGGGGGCACCGAAGAGTGCCATGCCCTTCATCGTGCTGATGTTCCTCGGGTACACTTGCGGCCTCACCCTGATCGGGGTCGCAACCCTGTGAGCACCTGAGACCATGACGGAATCCGCAAGGAGCGAAACGATGCGAAACAGTCTACTTGTAGGTGTTGCTCTGCTGTCGGCCTTGGCCCTGATTCACTGCGGGACGCCAGCTCTTTCCAACGAGCTCGCAATCTCGCTGGAGGATCTCCAAGACCGGATCGAGGGCGGCTGGGCGGGCCAGATGGTCGGCGTCGCCTACGGGTATCCCACGGAGTTCGTCTTCAACCAGCAGATCATTCCGGAAGACAAGATGCCCGAGTGGACTCCCGATATGGTGGCCAATGCACTCGACCAAGACGACCTCTACGTCGAAATGACCTTTGCGACGGTACTTGACGAAAAAGGGCTTGACGCCACGACGCAAGACTTCGGCGACCTTCTGAAGAACGCCCAATACCGTCTCTGGCATGCCAACTTGGGTGCCCGGCGCGCGCTCAAGCGCGGGGTTCCCGCCGAGCTGAGCGGGACACCGCAACACAATGCTCATGCCAACGACATTGACTTTCAGATCGAGGCGGACTTCGTAGGACTCATGACGCCCGGCATGCCTGTCGCTGCGAACGACCTCTGCCTGCGTGCCGGGCGCGTCATGAACTACGGTGACGGGATTTACGGCGGAATGTTCGTTTCCTGCATGTACTCGGCAGCCTTCTTCGAGGACGACCCTCGCAAGATCGTCGAGGCCGGCGTTGCGTGCCTGCCTCCCCAGAGCCCTTACGCCCTGCTGATCAACGACGTGCTCGCATGGTCCAACGAGCATCCAGATGACTGGATGAAAACCTGGCAGCTGATCGACGAGCAGTGGGACAAGCGCGAACCATGCCCGAACGGAGCTTTGCGAGCGTTCAACATCGACGCCAAACTGAACGGCGCCTACATAGCCTTAGGCCTGCTCTACGGCGAGAAGGACTTCGAAAAGACTCTGCGCGTTTCCACCCGAGCGGGTCAGGACTCCGACTGCAACCCGTCCAACGCCTGCGGAATCCTCGGAGTAATGATCGGGTATGAAGGGATTCCAGATCAGTGGAAGAGCGGCATCCCCGCCATCTCGGACAAGAAGTTCAGCTACACCGACTTCACCTTTCCGGGAATCGTAGAGAGCACCAAGCGGCGCGCGATCGCAATGGCCGAAAAGCATGGCGGGCGTGTCGAGGGAGATCGCCTGATCGTGCCCAAGCAGGAAGCGCAGCCCGCCGAGCTCCAAGTCTGGGACGACTACGGTTCACCACACGAGCGCATTCCCGCTTCGGACGCTCGGTGGAGCTGGCAGGGCCCATGGGAACAGCACCTCGTCACCGACCGGCGTGGCACGGAGTGGCACGGCATGATCGCTTCGAAGAAAGGCGCCGAAGCCACGATCACCTTCGAGGGCTCCGGGGCTATCCTCACCGGCCCCTATCTGCCTACCGGCGGGTCGGCTGAAGTCTATTTGGACGGAGAACTACACAAGCAAGTGGACGTTTATCCGGACGAAGACAATCGGAAGTACGGGGACGCAGTGTGGCATGCCTTCGGTCTTGAGAACACGTCCCACACCGTGCGGGTCGTTGTGCTAGGAGAGCCGTACGAGGGGTCGAAAGGGAGCGACGTTGTCGCTGAGAACTTGGTAGTCTTTCGCTAGTCCGAGTCCGGGATGGAGACGCTCCGGCCTGCTTCGCAGACGGCGCACGGGGCACAGAGAGGGGAATTTTCATGAAACGAGCGAGTCACTGGGGCATGATTGCGGCACTTGCGCTATTCTCGGCGGCCTTCGTCGATGGCGTGAAGGCAGAGGAGCGGGTGATCAGCCACGACGAGCTGATGGACAAGCTGTCGGGCTTCTGGATCGGTCAGATCCTGGGCAACTACATCGGCTTTCCGTTCGAGAACAAATACGTCGAGGAGCCGATCCCAATCCTAGTCGACCGGGTATTTACCGCCGACTACGACGGTGACCCTGAGCTCAACATCAATACCAAGGACCGGCGGGGACACATACCGCTCATGACCGGCGCCCTGGGAGGCGCGTTTAGCGACGATGACACGGACATCGAGTTCGTCACCTTGCATGCGGTCGAGAAGTACGGCCTGGACATCACGTATCCCGAAATCACCCAGATGTGGAAGATCCACATCAACGACTACATCTGGGTCGCGAACCGAGAAGCCCGCAACTTGATGGACCAAGGACTGATCGCCCCCGACACCGGTCGCAAGCAGAACAACAGGCATTGGTTCCAAATCGACCCTCAACTGGTGAACGAGATCTGGAGCGCCTTCTATCCCGGGATGACGAAACACGCAGCAAGGCGCGCGTTGTGGGGAGCCCGCATTACTAATGACGACTGGGGCACGCACCCGACGATTGCCTACGGAGCGATGATCAGCGCGGCGTTCTTCGAGAAAGACGTGCGCAAGCTAGTCGATATCGGAATCGAAGCCGTCCCCAACGAGGGGCCCTTCGCAGAGGGCATTCGCGATGTCGTCGAATGGCATTCCCAATTCGACAACTGGCGTGATACGCGGGACAAAATCCACGGCAAGTACTATGCCTACAAGAAGGGGTCCTACGAAGCGCCAGTGAGCGTGGTCTCCTCGCTGGCCAACGGGCTGACCGGGATCATGGCCGTCCTATACGGCGAGGGCGACTACATGAAGACTGTCGGTATCGCAACTTCGGCCGGGTATGACTGCGACAACCAAGCGGCAACCACCGGGGGGCTGATCGGCGTTCTCAATGGCCTGAGCGGCATGGGCGAAGCCGCTGTCGAGCAAACCATGGACCTGCCCGCGTGGCGCAGATGGGACATGCCCTTCAACAACCAGTACGTCAACATCTCCCGCGATGAAATCAGACTGCGCACCCCGATCAGCGAAATCGTCGAGCGGATCGCCGCTGTCGCCAAGACCGCCATCCTCGAGAACGGCGGCCGCATGGAGGTACGCGACGACAAGAAGGTTTACGTCGTCAATTCTGATTTCTGAGCCGAGGTGGAGCCGGCGGCAGCAGGGCGTTCGAGGTCGCAGGCGGAATCAAGCGATCAGTTCTGCAATCACGCGCGCGGGGAACTGATCAGTCAGGCGTTCATCCAGGCCGTGGCGACGATAGACTAGGTCGCGGAAGTTCATGCCCAGCAGGCTCAGGACAGTGGCGTGGAAGTCATGCACGCTGACCGGGTTTTCAACGGCGTGGTTTCCCAGCTCGTCGGTAGCACCGTAAACGGTGCCGCCCTTCACGCCGCCACCAGCCATCCACAGGCTAAAGCCGTTGGGGCCGTGATCCCGTCCCAGGCTGCCCTGGTTGTTCGAATCGCCTTGACCCAGCGGCAGCCGACCGAATTCCCCGCCCCAGATGAGCAGAGTGTCCTCGAGGAGACCGCGTTGCTTGAGATCCTTCAAGAGCGCAGCGGAGGGCTTGTCAGTCTTCCCGCAACTGTAGCGCAAGCCCTCGTCAAGCTTGGTGTGAGTGTCCCAGATTTGATTCTCGATGTAGAGCTGAACAAAGCGAACGCCACGCTCAACGAGACGGCGCGCCATCAGGCAGCGCCTGCCGTACGATTCGGTCAGAGCGTCGTTGAGCCCGTACATCTCCTTTGTCTTTTCGTCTTCCTGCTCCAGGTCCAGGGCATCGGTAGCCGCCAGCTGCATTCGAGCCGCCAGCTCGTAGCTCGAGATACGCGCCGCCAGATCCGACTCATGCGGGCGTCTCTCGAGGTGCGCCTGGTCTAGCCGACTCAATAGACGCCTCTCGACCTCAAGGACCGCTGCAGGCCACTCCGGACGCGGGTCTAGGTTGAGGACGGGAGAGCCTTGGGCCCGAAATCGCGTTCCTTGGCAGATCGGCGGCAGCCAAGCCGCCTGCCAGTTATCGATTCCCCCGATAGGCAACCCCTTCGGGTCGTCCAGCACGACGTAGGCCGGCAGATTTTGGTTCTCCGTGCCCAGCCCATACGAGACCCACGAGCCGATCGTCGGTCGGCTGCCGAGAAGCCGACCGGCATGAATCATGTTGAGAGCCGTTTCGTGATTCTGGGTCTCGGTGAACATCGACCGGATCAGTGCGATGTCATCCGCACATGCACCGATGTGCGGCAGCAATTCCGAGAACTCGAGGCCCGACTCGCCATGCGGCGCGAACCGGTAAGGCGACGGCAGAATGCCCGCGTTCTGCTGCGGGCTCACTGCGACGGCCGTCAGGTCCCTGCTCGGCGTCTTCCCGACGTACTTGGTCAGATCCGGCTTCGGGTCGAAGAGATCGACCTGGCTCGGGCCGCCGTGCATAAAGAGCTGTATCACCGCCTTCGCCTTGGGCTCGAAATGCGGAGACTTCGCGGAAAGGTCAAACGCTGGCGAGGCTCCGGAGGCAGCTAGTGCTGGGTTCGGCGAGAACAAGTCCGCCCCGAGCAAGTAGGCGAGCCCGGCGCCGTGCAGACCATCACTGATGCGAGAGAAGAAATCGCGGCGCGCCATGGCCATTCGCGTGCGCTCGCGGTTGGATTCAAGCGGAGTTCTTGCTAGCGACATCGGGGCATCTCAATCAATGAAAGCGAATTCCGCTGAATTCAGGACGGTGTGGCATAGGTTCGCCAGGGCCAACCATCGGGCGGTTGCCTCGACCGGCGCTTCGCGCCGATCGCTCATCAGCCTCTCGGGCCAGTGGCTGAACAGTTCGTCCAGTGCTGCCAACGACTCGCTGGTCTCGAAGTCCGACGGAGTGCGTGACAAGGCTCGCAGAAAGACCTCTCTCACTTGCTTCTCCGGGTCGCTCCCAGCCACATCAATGATCCTTCCAGCCATGTAGCGTGACAGTTCCCAAATCCATTCGCTATTCATCAGGTGCAAGGCCTGGGTGGGGACATTGGACTGGTTCCGGACGATGCAATTCGGTGTCAACTGCGGAAAGTCGAATGCTTCAAGCAGCGAAATTGGAGTGCTCGGCCGCTGCAGGGTGTAAACGCTGCGGCGAAACCCCGGAGTCGAGCCAGTGGCACGGTACTCGCCGTCGTCACTCAGCTCTAGGTCCACGGGCGGGCCGAAGCGAGTGGGATCAAGGCGGCCCGTGGCCATAAGGATGGAGTCGTACAGCTGCTCGGCATCCATCCGTCGCATCGTCATCCGCGAAAGCAGCACGTTGTCTGGGTCCGTGGCCAGTGCTTCGCCATCCTTCCGCGAAGCCTGTCGATACGCGGTGGACGTCATCATCAGGCGGTGCATGTGCTTCACGCTCCAGCCGCTCCGCGCAAACTCGGTAGCCAGCCAGTCAAGCAGTTCCGGATGCGAAGGAGGCTCGCCCGTCCGCCCGAAATTATCCGGTGAAGCGACGATCCCGCGACCGAAATGGCGCATCCACGTCCGGTTGACCATCACCCTCGCCGTGAGCGGGTGATTGGGTTGCGTGAGCCAGCGCGCCAGCGCCAGACGTCGGCCGCTCGAGTCCGACCCCGGCCAAGGAGCGACGACCTCGTAGCGGTCAAGATCGGGCGTAAGGAAAACAGGAACTCCCGGCTCCACCGGCTGTCCTGGAGTCATTGCATCGCCTCGCAGCAGTAGGTAGCTAGTCGACGGTTCGCCACCCATGTCCACGAGCGCCCGGACACCGGGATCCGGCTTTAGTTGAGCCTTGGCTTCCTTAATCTGTTCCTGAATCGGTTCGGCGGCTGACTTGAAAGACTCGAATCTCTGTTTGACGGCCTCGGTGGAAATCCCAAGGGTTTGCTTGAACTTCTTGGCCAAGTATTTCTGGACTTCGGTCCGCTCGGCTTCGGCTGTCTCCGATAGCCTGAGGAGGTCCTCCCGGACGGCTTCCGGCAATCGGCCGAGCCGTTCCTCCAGCAATCTTGCCCGGTAGGGAGCCGCCGCCTCCTCCAGCGATTCCTCGAGCCGCTTGATCTTGGCCTTTAGCGGCGCGTTGAACGTTTCGGCCTCCTTTTTCTCGCTTGCCAGTCCGATGGTAAGCTCGCGCTTCTTGGGCTGCAGCCAGTCGTACGGGTCGTAGGCCGCCTGCAGAATCGCACCCAGAGAATAGTAGTCGCGGTGGGTGATCGGGTCGAATTTGTGATCGTGACAACGGGCACAGCCGACGGTTAGCCCGAGAACACCCGATCCGAGGATATGCACCTCGTCGGCAATGACATTCATCCGCTCGTCGAGAAAGGCGAATTCGATTTCCCACGTGGGGTCGGGTGCCGTGCGCAGGAACCCGGTGGCGGCTAGCCGCTCGACAAGTTCGGGCGTCACCTCTTGATCCTTCCAAGGGGCAAGCTCGTCACCGGCGATCTGCTCGGTCAGGAACTCGTCGAATGGCTTGTCGTGGTTGAAGGCCCGAATCACATAGTCCCGAAAACGCCAGGAGTTCTGGCGGCGAGGCGCGTACTCGCCGAAACCCTCGGTGTCGATGTAGCCAGCAACGTCCAGCCAGTGACGAGCCCAGCGTTCGCCGTACTCCGGCGCATTCAGCAAACGCTCGATCAATAGCCGGTAGCGGTCCTCGCGATCGTCTTCCAGATAGCGCTCGACCTCTTGCTGCGGCGGCGGCATCCCCGTCAGGTCGAGGTAAGCTCGGCGCAATAGCGTCAGCGGGCCCGCTTCCTCGGAATACTCGAGTCCCTTTCCCTCAAGCTTTCTCAGCAGGAAAGCATCGACAGGGTTTGACACCATCGCCTGGCTGCCGACTTTCGGGACTACCGGCCGTTCCGGGGGAAGAAAGGCCCAGTGGCTGCGATCTGCTTCCTTGACGGGCTGCGCCGGCTCGGCAGACCCGTTCTCGCCCGGGGCGGGCGGTGCACCGGCGGCTACCCATTTTCTGAGCGTCGCGACTTCCGCGTCCGTCGGGTTGCGAACTGCGTAGTCATACTGCATATCGGGAGGCGGCATCTCTCCCGCCTCGATCTTTTGGATGATCAGGCTTCCGTCAGGACTGCCCGGCACCAGCGGCGGACCTGAATCGCCCCCCGCCAATCGCGTTTCCCGCGTCCGAAGATCCAAGCCTCCGCGCTGCTCCCGCTTGCCGTGGCAGACAACGCAGCGCGCTTGAAAGATCGGAAGTACGTTGCGATCGGTGACAAGCTCCATGCCGAGTTCGCCAGCTTCTCGCGCGGCACCCTCGTCAATCCAGTGCCGGATGAGCGCGATGTCGCTTTCGGCTAGGTTCGAGTCGCCTGGCGGCATCGTGCCAGAGACAATCCGCTCGACCAAGACGCTCTTTGCGGAGGAACCAATTTCGATGGCGGGTCCGGAACTCCCTCCCCTCAGGACGGCTGAGGCCGTGCGCAGATCGAGACCTTGCTGCGGGGAGTCACCGCCATGACAGGGAAGGCAGTTGGATTCCAGAATGGGTCGAATGTTCTCGGCGAAGGTGGGCGGCGTGCTGGCGGCGGCAATGAAGCCGCCCCCCAAGGCGCAAACAAGAAGCACTCGCGCGAGAATCATATGGACCCCAACCCGGAGGCGTCACATGCAGACGCAGCCGTAGCAGCTAGGCAAGCTGCGTGCATCGTACCATTGACTCTCGGCGGCCGCTCAAGGACTGGCACACGGCAGTGTCTGACACGAACAGTGCAGCATTCAGGGATCGAGAGCCCCCCGCGTTTTGCAGTCAAGCAGGCCAAGGGAGAGCGCATCCGGAGCACCCGCGACCCTATCGACGGGGAGAGCTTGCGATTCGAGCAGGCAATAGCCGCCTCCGGGAATCTATGTTGACAGCAGCACGGCCTGAAGTTGGCTCCGATTTCGTTCATGTCTCATCAGGTCGGCGACGACTCACGGCAGGATCCAAGTATTCCAGTGCCTTCCGACACTCATTGGGGCAGTGCTCAGATCTCTCTGAAGTCCCCCGGGCCTATCTTAAAGCGCGGGATCTCTCTGAAGTCCCCCGGGCCTATCTTAAAGCGACCCACGCCCCATTGAGCGGCCCGTTCCGCCCGGACGCTCTCCAGAAGCAGAACAAATCCCGACAGCAGGCGAGCGGAGTTGAATCCTGCTATTGCCGGACGCCCTCTTACGCCAAGATTCCACGAACGACAGTCCCGTGGACATCCGTTAGCCGGAAGTCGCGGCCGTCGAAGCGATACGTCAGTCTTTCGTGATCGAAGCCGAGCAGATGAAGAATCGTCGCATGAAGATCATGGATATGCATGCGGTTCTCAACAGCGTGATAGCCGAACTCATCTGTGGCACCGTGAACCATCCCGCCCCTGACGCCGCCGCCCGATAGCCACATCGTGTAGCCGTACGGATTGTGATCCCGGCCATCACTCTCCGCAAAAGGAGTGCGACCGAACTCGCCACCCCACATCACCAGCGTGTCCTTGAGCAGCCCGCGCGTCTTGAGGTCCCTGAGCAGCCCGGCAATCGGCTTGTCGACCTCTTTCGCCGAAGCATGGTGACGCCGTGCGACCTGGCGGTGGTGGTCCCACTTCTCTTCGTGGCCGCTATGCGTGCATTGGACGAAACGCACGCCTCTCTCCACAAGCCTCCGAGCCATCAGGCATTGCCAGCCAAAGTTGCTCGTGGTGGGGTCGTCGATGCCGTAGAGCTTCTTGGTGGCTGCGGATTCATCATTCGTGGACAGAGCCTCAGGGGCTTCCATCTGCATTCGGAATGCCAGTTCCAGCGACTGCATGCGGGCTTCTAGTTCGGGATCGTGTGTCTTGTCGACCGCATGCCGCCGGTTGATCTTCTGCAGCATGTCCAGCTCGTAGCGCTGCTGGTCAGAAGTCAGGTTCTTGTTGATCAAATGCTCGATCGGCTCTTTCTTAACATCATCGACGTTCATCGGGGAATAGCCGATCGGGGTTCCTTGGTAGGCTGACGGCAGGAATGCCGAACTCCAGTTCTTCCCTCCGCCGTGCCACAGGGTCGGCTTGATGGTGATAAAGCCCGGCAGGTTCTGATTCTCGGAACCGAGGCCATACAGAACCCAAGACCCTAGGCTCGGTCGCGTGAAGTTGAATGCACCGGTATGCAGTTGAAGCATTGCACCGCCGTGGTCCACGGCGTCGCCGACCATCGAGCGAACCACGCAGAGGTCATCGACACACTCCGCCAAGTTTGGAAAGAGACTGCTGACGGGAGTGCCGCACTCTCCGTATTGCCTGAACTCGAAGGGGGATGGCATCAGCCCGCCGACTTTGTCCAGCGGGGTGAACGACACCTCTTTCTTGATCGGCATCGGCTTGCCCGCGTCCACCTTCAAGCGCGGTTTGGGGTCAAATGTGTCGAGGTGGGAGGGCCCGCCGTGCATGAAAAGGAAAATGACGTTCTTCGCCTTGGGGGCAAAGTGCGGCTGCTTGGGCTCGATGGGGTTCCCGACCGAGGGCGCTGCGAGCAGCCCGGCTTGCTCCGCTAGCAAGACCTCCAAGCCGAGGGCAGCGAATCCCAAGCCCGTCTGGCGTAGGAGCTGTCGCCTCGAAGTCGATTGAAGCGCGCCGTTGCTGTTCACCGTTCCTCCTCAGTTGACGTAGTTGTATTCGTTAGATCCCAGGAGCAGGCGGCAGAGACTCTGCCAGCGTGCGAGGCGACCATCCGTCGCATTTTCGCGAATAGGGTATGCGGCAACGTAGTCGAGCATTTCATCCACCTCCTGCGATTCCGGCTTGCGCGTGAGCGTAATCCAATAGGCCTTCTCGATTCGGGCGGAATCGTCGAATTCGTCCAGTTGCAGCAAGTGGCTGGCCAGCGCCTCAGCTCGCCCCTGGACGAAATCGCTGTTCATGAAATACAGTCCCTGGGGTGCGACGCTGGTTTTCGGGCGGACGGCAATGCTCGCCGACGGATCTGCAAAGTCGAACAGAGTGAGCAGAGTCGGCATCTTGTTGCGATAAATCGGCAAGTACACCGTACGCCTTCGGGTCTCGTCAGGATGCACGTAGGCTTCTTCGAAACCGTACGAGTCGAGACTCTCCGTGAGAGCCCCGCCTATGGTCAGGTCGAGCGAGCCGTCAATCGCCAGCAAGGAGTCGCGCATCTCCTCGACAGTCAGCCGCCGGCGATTGAACCGCGACCACAGTCGGTTCGAGGAATCCTCCGCCCACGCTTCTTCCGAGATGTGACTCTGCATCTGATAAGTGCTCGAGAGCATGATCAGTCGATGCATGGCCTTCATTGACCAGCCGTCATTCACGAATTGATTCGCCAGGTAGTCCAGCAATTCAGGATGCGTAGGACGCTCTCCCATGATCCCGAAATTGTTCGGTGTCCGAACCAAGCCCTGGCCGAAGTGCCATTGCCAGAGCCGATTCACGATGACCCGGCTCGTCAGAGGGTGGTCTGGGCTCGCCAGCCATCTGGCAAGTTCAAGCCTGGCGCTGCCGTTGGCAATCGCCGGTTGGTGCTCCCCAGCCAGGATGACGGGGAACTCCTGACGCACGACCGCACCGGGATTGTTGTGGTTTCCGCGGATGAAGACGTGCTGCTCGACGCTTCCGCCTTCCGTTACCGCGTAAGCCATGGGAGGCTCGGGCGGTTCAGATTCTTCCAAGCGCTCCAGTTCCTTGCGCAAATCCTGGACACGTCCCCGTAACGCTGCAGGCAAGATGTAGTCCAACGACCGCTTGGGTAACGCGAACGGCCCGTCAACCCTCTTTGCCCCTTCGTCCATGGAGGCTGCCATCAATGTCACCTCCGAGAAGAAGCGGTCCGAGCCAGGGGCGAGGTCGGGCTTCTCGGGAAACTTGCCGACGCCGTCCCATGTGTCGACCTGCTGCCGCCACTTGTCGAGCCTTTCGATCCACTCCAGGCCCCTGCCTTGGAAGCGCTGCTGGTACTCCTCGGCCACTGCAGCCCGATCCGTCTTGGCCGCCTCCTTCCACTGACGCAAGTGCAGGCGGAGATCCTCACCCGGCGCCAAGTAGTCGGCCCACAATCTCAACACCTCGCAGTCGAGGCGCTCTTGCGAAGCTACGGCCTCCACGTCTGCCCCATCGTTGTAGACCTCGTAGGCCGCGACCATGTAGCGAGCCAGTTGCGGGCTTCGATGTTCGATCACATGCCGGTACATTTCGAGATCCAAGATCGAGTCGATCCTTCGCTTCGTGTTGCCGATTGCGTCCTGATGGTCTTTGTACTGGCGGTATGTTTCCTCTGGCACCAAGGGCTCGAGATGCACCTTCGATACCGTCATGGAGGGATCTAGGCTCTCGAAGTTCTTGACGCTCGCGAAAATCGAAGCCATGGAGTAGTAGTCTTTGGCCGAGATAGGATCGAACTTGTGATCATGGCAACGAGCGCAACCCATCGTGAGCCCCATGAACACCTTCGCCGTCGTGTCGATCTGTTCATCGATCACGTCGTACTTCATCTTGATCTTGTCCTGTTGGACTAGGGGCTTTGTTCCCACCGCCAGGAAACCGGTTGCGATGACGCCCCTCTGGTTGACCCTGTCCGACCCCTCGGGCGGCAGCAAGTCACCGGCCAGCTGCTCGACAATGAACTGATCGAACGGGGTATCCCGGTTCAAGGCGTCGATGACGTAGTCGCGATAGCGCCACGTGTACGGCACCTTGATGTCATCGTCCAGGCCGGTCGAGTCCGCGTAACGCGCGACATCGAGCCAGTGACGCCCCCACTTTTCGCCGTACCGCGGAGAATCGAGGAGCCGGTCGACTAGCCGTCGAAATGCGCCGGGGGCTTGGTCTGCCAGGAATTCCCGGATCTCAGCTTCCGTAGGAGCCAGACCGTGAAGGTCGTACTTTGCACGTCTCAGCAGTGTCAGCGTGTCAGCGCGGGCAGACGGAGCAAGCCCTCTTTCCTCTAGTTTCGTCAAGATGAAATTGTCGATCGGCGTTTGCGTCCAGTCTTCGTCCTGCACGTGTGGGGGCCCACCTGCCCGGATGGGCTGGAAGCCCCAGTGGCTCGTCTGTTTGGCGGTCCATTTCGGGCCCGAGCCACGGTCTTCGGCGAGAGTCTCGATCCCTGCATCGGACCACGGGGCGCCCTGCCTGATCCATGTCGTCAGGGCTTCGATTTCTTCGTCCGGCAGTTTCTCCGTCGGGGGCATCTTGACCTGGCCTTCGTAACGAACAGCGGCTAGAAGCCGGCTGCTTTCCGGGTCGTCCTTGACGAACACCGGCCCCGACTCGCCTCCGGCGAAAAAGCCCTCGGCCGTCGTCAGCTTCAATCCGGCTGTCTGCAATTGATCGCCGTGGCAGACAGCGCACCTCTCGACAAAGATCGGGCGGACCTTCTTCTCGAAGAACTCGACTTCATCCTGCGTTGCAGCGGCGGTCGCGGCTACAGCCGCAAGCAGGGCCGCCACGGCTAGTCGGAAATATCGGGGGTTCATCATCGTTTGTGTGCGCTACCCTGCCCGCCCCTAGTTTGGATTGCCGCAGTTGGAATTGCAAGGTCGCGGCTCTTCCCGGTCACTCCGCGACGAGCGGAGCCAGACGGTTGCCTCAAGATTGCCTTGTCAGAACGTCAGGCGGAGGCCGAACTGCATGAATCTGCCGTCGTGTGCCCAACTGGTCCAACCGAAGGTGGTGCCAGTGAACGTCGAGAAGCTGGTGTCGATTTCCTTGAACTGGGTGTGATTGAAGAAGTTATACATCTCAGCTCGCAACTCCACATTGATCTTTTCGGTCACATTGAAGGTCTTCGCCAAGTTGATGTTCCAGTTGTTCTGGCCGGGGCCGCGGACGGTGCCCGGGCCGGAATTGCCCTTGACGTCGATACCAGGGTCGGAGAACGCGCTGGTGTCGAAAAAACGATTCGCCGCCCGGGACCCGCGCGACAAGTTCGGATCGCCTACTCGATTCGGCATCTCAGGCTCAAAGTCACGCGCCGAGGTTTGGTCATTGAAGACGGTCCAGGCGTTGCCGGACTCGAACGTGGTGATCACGCTTGTTGTCCAGCCGTGCAAAAGGGCCTTGGGTACGGCCGGCAGGCTCTTCCCCCATTCCGGCTGCCAAAGAACAGCGGAGATCCAGCGATGCGGATGAGAGTACTCAGCCTCGCCACGGCCCAAGTGGCGATTGTGGTCCCATTGCAGGGCGGCCCCTGCAGTTCTCCACATTTCCAGGTACTCGGCCGCGAACAGGATCGGGTCGGTGACTGTCTTCGACCACGTGTAGTGCATGGTGAACTGCAGTCCTTGATTGAAGCGTCTCTCGAGCTTGATCGTGGCCGCGTTGTAGAAGGAGTTGTTACCGTGCCGGATCACCCGTATGTCACGGAACCGTCCATTCGAATTGGGACGGGATTGGTCGACGAATTCTGCGTCGTCCGGCCATCCAGTGCGGTAGGGCGGTGCATTCACGGGTTCGCGATACGGGAGCTTGGTGCCACGAGCGCCTTGGTATGCCAGAGACACCACCAAGTCCTGCCCGATGCTCTTCTGGATATCGACCATCCACCGCTGGTAGTAGGGGTCAACCTGGGACTCCTGGTCAACCATGTGGCACTCGCCCGTGCAGCTCCAAGGGAATTCGTAGTAACCAGTGCCCGTGCCAGTGCTCACCGGGAAGTTGCCTAAGACGAGGTCACGCCCTTCAGGGTAGATATCGGCGAAGGCCAGGTGCGGTTGATCGTCCGGAACACCGAGCGCGGCATTGGTCAAGTCTTCGCCGCCCGCCGAAGGCACATTCGAGGTGGTCCGCGCCCGTATCTCGCTGATACCGCCTTGATAGAACACCCCGTAGCTGGCACGCACGACCAAGCCGGGACTTATGCGGTAGGCCAAGCCAAGCCGCGGACCGAAGTTATTCTTATCCGCCGACAACGCCTTTGTGGGGTAGCCATCCGCTCGGCCGGGCACTACTAACTGCCATCCGGGATAGCTCTTGTCGAGGAGCGCGCAACAGTAGTCGCTCGGCGAGTAGGTAGGAATGATTACGTCGTAGCGCATCCCCAGGTTGAGCGTAAGCTTCGGATTGATCTGCCACTTGTCTTCCAAATAGAAACCCCAGACGTCGTTCCACGCTGTTCTCCAAGGCTCCTCGCCGCCAAAGCTGTTCGGTCTTGTCATTGAGCTTGGCAAGCCCAGCATCCAGGAGGCCATTCCATCGCCTCCCAATGAGCTATCCACGCTCCCGGCCCTCGTGAATTGCTGGTCGAAGCTCACCGAGCGTCCGCCGGCACTGAGAACCCGCTCGCCTTTGTTGACATAGTTGAAGCCGAACTTGACCGAGTGACTTCCTCGCACCCAGCTAGCGTTGCTTCCGAATTGAAGCCCTGGATTGTCGAAGATCGTAGCCCCGCCGATGCCGTGGCCGGGATACCCGCCGCCAACGTTGATCGAATGCATGCCGAACCCGATGAAGTTGGGGTCACCTAGATTCTTGAAGTGGCGATTGCGTGGTGTGTCCGTCTCCGCCAGTTTCTCCAAAGTGCCTTGGTCGACACTCTTGAGACTGGGTCGAGTAAATCCAAAGGTGAAATCGTTGGTCAGAGTCGGCGTGAATACGCGGGCGTAGCTGACCCCGATGACGTACGACGAGTCCTCCACGTTCCGGTCAAGCTCCGGGAACAGGCCACCGCGGTTGTCGTCCAATCCGAGTGATTCGGAATAGGAGACATAGACGTTGTCGTTGTCCGTGATCCGGTAGTCGAAGCGGGTGTCAATTCGCCAGTTGAAATTCGTCCTCTTCGACACGACCCTGTGATTGCGCAGATCGTCAGGATTGTTCGGATTGACGAATCCGTTCGATGCTGGATAGATATCGTTGATCTGCTGGAGAGCGGTCTGGTTGATCATGCCAGTCGTGCGCAGGTCGTTGTTCACGACACGATCCCTGATGCTGTTTCCATCCGCATCAAACCGCGTGGTGAACGGGTTGTAGAGGAGCACGTTCGGATCATTCGGAAAGCGGTTCACCAACCCGCTGTAGTCTCCCTGCCGCTCTTCGGTCGTCGGGACACGGAATAGATTGCTGCCGCCGAACGACCCTGTGCTCACGCTTCCGCTGTTGTTGTCAAAGCCTTCGTATCCGAAAAAGAAGAACGCCTTGTTGCGGCCGTCAATCAGTCCTGGGACGACCACCGGGCCCCCGATGTTGCCGCCGAACTGGTTGCGCTGAAGCTTGTCCTTTCTCTGGCCCGCTTCCGACTCGGACTTGACAAACGGATGCCATGCGTTCAGGGCCTCGTTCTCGAGGTAGTTGAACACGCCGCCGTGGAATTCATTGGTGCCGGATTTCGTCACGACACTCGTGGTCGAGATGTCACGTCCGCTAGCGGCGGAGAAGTTGGCGGTGTCAACCTTGACCTCTTGCACGTTCTCCATTGAAGGAGAGTACTGCGTCCCTCCCAGCCAGGAGTCGTTAATGTTGACGCCATTCATGTAGAGGCCGTTGTCACCGCCCCCGCCTACCTGAACCGCGACTCCACCGACCGTGTGATGCGAACCGACAGACCAAGTGGCGTTGGCTGTTCCCGACCTGGGAAATGAGCTCACATTCGGCGCCAGCGTGGAAAATGCCAGGAAATTCCGGCCCAGGGCCGGGAGGGCCTCCACCAAGGTCTCGTCCACCACCTGCCCAACGACGGTCTGCTCGGTTTGAATGAGCGGTGCCGCAGTGGTTACCTCGACGGTCTCGGTGACTTCGCCGATTTGCAGAGCGATGTCGACGCGGACGTTGTCATTGGTCGTAATGACGACAATATCCGACACGCCTGTCTTAAAGCCTTCCCGTTCGACCGAGACCTGGTAGTTGGCCGCCACTAGGTTCGGAAACGAAAACAGGCCGCCTTCGTTGGTCTGGGCGACCGTGGATTGGTTGCGATCCAAGTCGGTCAGCGTGACGGTGGCGTTGACAATCACAGCGCCGGTCCCGTCGGTTACCAGCCCACCAATGGTTCCCCGCAGCAGGAACTGTGCCGCGGCGCTGGAAACCAGGACCAGCGAAACAACGAATAGAAAGACGAATCTCTTGTGATTCATGAAGTAGGCCTCCTGCCGCCCTCGGAAAATCTGCCCGCAGCTCTTTTCGCCACAGCCTGAATTCCAGTCGTGTCCGTCCGGCGAAGAAGCAGATCTCCCAGCAAACACACCATCCGCATGGATTCTAGCATACAGGCCCAAGGAGGACTTCCCCAGCCGCTAGCGACCGGACACACTTAACACAGAGCGGGGTTTTTGTGTAGAACAGGGGTAGTGCGGGTTGGTCTGCGCATTCTCAAGCCGGAGACGGTGCACTGGCTGCGCCGGGAGGTGCAGCGGGGCGAGCTGTCGCGGGCGGCTTTGGGGCGCGGGCTGTGCGAGCAGGACGGCTGGCGCAACCGGCAGGGCCAGTTGTGCGCGGCCTCGGCGCGCAAGGCCTTGCCGGCTCTGGTGGCCGAGCTGGGTTTGCAGCTGCCGGCGGCACAGCCGGGCCCGCCGCGGGGGCGCGGGCAGGCCGCCGCGGGGGCCGCGGCGCCGCAGACGGAATTCAAGGGTTCGCTGGCGCAGCTCGGCGCGGTGCGCCTGAGCCTGGCACGGACGCCGCAGCAGCGCCAGCGCTGCGCCCAGTTGCTGCAGCAGGATCATCCGCTGGGTGCGGGCCGGGCGCCGGGCCGCCGTCTGGTGTACCGGCTGGAATCTGAGCGCGGGGCACTGGGCGTGCTCAGCTTCGTGGCGGCGCCGCTGCGGCTGGGGCCGCGCGACCAGCACCTGGGCTGGGACGAGCGCACGTGCGGGGCGGGCATCGAGCGGATCGTCAGCAACGACCGCTTCTTACTCTGCCGGGGCGTGCAGGTGCCGAATCTGGCCTCGCACGTGCTGAGTCAGGCGGCCCGGCGGCTGGCGGACGACTGGGAGCGGTTGCATGGCGTGCGCCCGCTGCTGTTGGAGACGTGCGTGGACGGGTCGCACCGGGGCACGAGTTACCAGGCGGCGGGCTGGCAGTGCGTGGGCCGCACGCAGGGTCGGCCGCCGGGCGCGCTGGGGGCGGAGGTGGCCCCGAAGGCGGTCTGGCTGCGGGCGCTGGAGCCGGGCTGGCGGGAGACGCTGCGGCAGCCGCCGGAGCGGAGCTTGGGGCGCTTCCCGGCCCTGGAATTGGGCGACGAGGCGCACTGGTCGCAGCGCGAGTTGCTGCGCTCGGACCTGCCGGACGGGCGGCTGCGGGAGCGCCTGCAGGGCATGGGGCAGGCCTGGGAACGGCACCCGGGCGCGCCGCTGTCGGCGATCTTCCCGCAGCCGAGCGAGCACCGCGCGGCGCGCCGTTTCTTGCACAATGACAAGGTGACCGCCGCGGACATCCTGCAACCGCATCGCGAGGCGCTGCTGGAGCGGCTGCGGGCAGACGCGAGCCAGACGCTGTTGTTGGTGCAGGACACGACGACGCTGAACTACACGAACCTGCGCCGCAGCGCGCGCGGGCTGGGGCCCTTGCAGGACCGTGCCAGCAGTTCGCGGGGACTGTTCGTGCATGCCAGTGTGGGGTTCACCGCAGGGGGGCGCCCGCTGGGGGTGAGCGGGCTGGAGCAGTGGGCGCGCCCGGAACAGGATCCGGGCCGGACGGGGGAGCACGAGAAGGAGAGCGCGCGCTGGTTCCGGGGGTTTGCGCAGGGCGCGGAGTTGGGCCGGCTGGCACCGGGCAAGCGGGTGGTGGTGGTGGGCGACCGCGAGAGCGACATTTTCGCACTGTTCCAGCGGCAGGCGGCGCAGGCGGCCGAGGCGGGGTTGTTGGTGCGGGCGCACGCGGGGCGGCAGCGCAAGGTGCAAGCGCAATGGTGCGGGGAGACGAGGCTGCGGGAGTTGGCGGCGCAGCCGGACTTCGAGGAGCCGGTGGTCAGCGGGCGGAAGATCGTGATCGATTCGCAGGGGGGCAAGCGGGCGCGGACGCAGCGCACCGCGACGACGGAGCTGCGCATCGGGCAGGTGCAACTGCAACCGCCGAAAGAGCAGCCGGGGGTGGAGCCGCTGACGGTGTGGCTGGTGCGGGTGCTGGAGACGGACCCGCCGGCGGGGGAGGCTGAGCTGGAATGGCTGCTGGTGTCGAGCGAGGGGGGCCGGACGGCGGAGTGGGCCGAGCGGATCGTGGGCTGGTACGAGGCGCGCTGGAGCATCGAGGAGTATTTCCGGGTGCTCAAGAGCGGGGCGCACAGCGAGGAGCGGCAGTTGCGCGATGCGGCGGCGCTGGGCAAGTGCCTGGTGTTCGACGCGATCACGGCCTGGCAGGTGTTCAGCCTGCAGCGCTACGCGCGGGAGGCACCGCAGACGCCGGCGGCGGAGGTGCTGAGCGCGGACGAGCGGGTGGTGATCGAGCGGGTGGTGGTGGCCGAGCGGCTGCTGCCGCCGCGCGAGCGGGGCCAGCCGCTCGGGCCGGACATCCGCACTTGGGTGGTGTTGCTGGCGCGCATGGCGGGCTGGCAGCCGAGCAAGCGCCATCCGCTGCCGGGCAACGAAGTGCTCTGGCGGGCGAACGTGCAACTGCAGATGATGGTGCGCTTCCGGCAAGCGGCGCGCGGACCTTAGCCGCCGCCCGGGCGGACGCGCAAACCCAGCTCCTGACGCGGCAAGAGTGCTCGGGCGCGGCAGCGCTGGGGTGGCACAGCGGGCGCATCCGGGACGCGTTGCCGAACGCTTGTACGGATGCGGATGATGTCGGCAGTCGGGCGGGGTTTTGCTCCGGCAGGAGCGTCACAGAGTGAGCAATCCCGCCTACCTGCTGCCCAAACAATGCGGGATGCTCACGTCCACAGACACCGGGTGCCAAGCAACGACCATTAGCAGCGCCGGTTGTGCCCCGCAAGTTGGAGGGCGGGGACTGGCTGCGGAGCGGGACTGGCGGTTGACAGGGGCCGTGCTGGTCTTCGGTTTAGCTTGACCGGCATGGGCCATTCTTGCTCGCATCAGACTGCGCCGAAGCAGGTTGGGAAGCACTCTGATCCGAGCACCGCTGCTTCGTGGACAGTCTCGTAAGTCCCTTGCCGATAGGCGATTTCAGGCAGCCTTGCGCCCAGTTCTCTTGCGGCAGGAGCGGAGCAAAGTGAAACCACCGGTCTGACTGCCGCCGGACGGATTTGAGCATTGGACGGCAGCATAGTCCGCGCCCCTACAGGCCGCATGCGGCCAACGCCCTAGCGGCGATCGTCGCCCGCCGCTCGCTTCCGGGCAGCGCATCGCAGTGAGACAGCCAACGTCCCTGCCACTGGCATCCTCAGGCATTTCCTGCTCCAATCAGTCGTCCTCTAGCCGTCCGAATACTCCGTACCAGCGCAATCAAGCGACAATCCTGAGTGAAGCATGTCCGGTCGCTAGATCCCCAGCGTTGTCCAACCAGACATGAGCCTGAAGGAGGGGGTTGTTTCCAACCAGAGATGAGCCCAGATGGACGGCTCGGGGGATGTGGGGACCATTGGAGAGTGGTCATGCGCATCGATTTGGTCTCGCACAAAAGCCTGGAGCAGGTGCGAGCGTTTTTGGAGTGGGGTCTGGGGGCGGACGGCAGTGAGCCGCTGCTGCCGGAGCGGGAGGAGCAGTACGGGCACATCCAGACGAGCCTGGTGCGTTCGCCGTTTGCTTCATATCGACCGAATGGCTGCAACGCCCCCAGAGTCGCAGCCAGCGATGCAAATCCAGCTCTGATCAGCGATTCCGAAGCGTCCGCAATAGCCGCCTGACACCAAAACATCGATCAGAATCCAACAGTTTCGCCCATGGTTGTGTAGCATGGTTGGCTGATTCCCCATGAAAATCCTGATCGCACTCCTACTCTCCGTCTTCGCCCTGCCGCTTCACGCTCAGGATCTCAAGGTCGTCGTGATCGGCCAGTCAAGCGAGCTTGTCTCGGAACTGCGGGCAAGCAGCCCTGCAAACGTAAAGATTGCGCACGTTACGGATCGGGGCAGTGGCGACTCGAACCTGCTGCGCGAAGTGGCCGATGCGGACGCCATCATCGGTGGGCCGTCGCAAGCCGTGGTCAAGGCCGCGCGGAAGCTCAAATGGGTGCAGATCACCAGCGCCGGCGTGAAGCCCTACCTGCACCCGGAACTTGTTAACAGCGCTGCCGTGATGACAAACGCGCAAACGCTTTCGTCGGCCGCGATCGCTGACCATGCCTTCGCCATGCTGCTGGCACTGACCCGCAACCTGGACCACTTTATCCCCGACCGCGTGAATGAGACATGGAAGGGCGGCAACTACGGGCTCGAGGAGTTGGAAGGCAAGACCGCGCTCGTGATCGGCACCGGCGGTATTGGATCTAATGTGGCGCGGCGCGCCAAGGCGTTCGGAATGCGAGTCATCGGTGTCGATCCGGAAGAGTTCCCGCCACGGCTAAGTTTCGACCGGATGGTGTTTCCCGACCGCTTGGATTCCGCGATCCCCGAGGCTAACGTCATCTTCGTGTGCGCGCCCCACACCAAGGACAGCGAAGGGATGCTCGGGCCGGCGCAGTTCGACCTCATGCAGCGGGGCAGCTACTTCGTCGCGGTCTCGCGCGGCAAGCTCTACGACATGGGCTCATTGGTCAAGGCCCTGGATAGCAAGCATCTCGCGGGGGCCGGGGTCGACGTCACCGACCCAGAGCCGCTGCCAAGCGGTCATCCGCTCTGGAAGTTCGACAATGCGATCATTACCCCTCACGTGGCCACCCAAGGCCTGCTTGGCACCAAGCTCCGACTCGATTTGTATAAGGACAACATCGCCCGGTTTGGCGCAGGCGAGAAACTGCGCAACGTGGTGGACATGAAGAAGGAGTACTGACGCCGTACTCTGGCTTCCCGCAATGCGCGGAAGCCGGAGTGATAGAGCTTGGACGGACGGGCTGCGAGCATGGGCTTGATCCACAGGTGGCCGGGCGGGCTGTGTACCCTTGGCTCATGCTTACGGTAGAGGGCACAACCCATTTGGCTTCGGCGCTTGCCTGGCTAGCCGAGGAGTGCGCGCTGGAAGGACGCTCGGCAAGCTCGCCGACTGCGGAATTCGGGCAGTCGCCGACAAGATTCACATCCACGACCTGGATGCGACGATCCTGCACCTGCTCGGCTTGGACCGCGAACGACTCACGTATCGGTTGAACGGCCGCGAATTCCGCCTGACGGACGTCTATGGGCGCGTGGTCTACGAGGCCCCACTTGAGGGAGCCGATCTTCGATTGCCGAATCGCCTAGCCTTCGATCTTCTTGCGCAGCCACTCAAGTGCCTTCCGCTGGTCCGCAACCGGCGCCCGCCTGATCTGTCCTAGCAGCCAAGTCCAACTCGGGGGCTCTTGCACGACGTTCGTCGCTCCCTGATTGCAAGCGCTACAAAGGGCTCGCAAGTTGGATGGTTCGTCGGTGCCTCCGTGGCTCCTGTCAACTATGTGCCCCAAATGAAGTCGGACCGGCCTACCCGGATTCTGCTCGTCATCGTCTCCGGCAGCTGCGCCGCACATCTGGCAGGTGTAGCCGTTGCGCTCAAGCACTTGCGCTCTGACTCGATTCGAAATTCGCCGCGCGAAGAGGTACTGTCGCGGACGGACCGCCGTGCCTTCTAAAATGTACTGACCGGGTTTCAGATCGGAACGATCGTTGTGCGTCTTGATCTGCCATCCCTCTTCCCTTAATTCCCGAATCCTTCGACCGAATTCACGGGCCCCTCCCGACGCATCTTGAATTTGCCGCGAGTCGAGCAGCACGCCAACGTTATCGCAAAAAAATCGCCGGATCTTTTCCTTCGACCCTATCGCAGGCATTTAAGGACGCTCCTGGCAACAGCTGATGCGAGCTTAGGTGGTAATGCATTCCCCACTTGTCGATACCGTTGCGTCTTACTCCCGGCCAGTTTCCAATCTGGTGGGAAGGATTGTAGCTTTGAGGTCATCTCCACCGTCAACCGAGGGTTTCCCTGAAAGTCAGGTTCGGGCGCAGCAATTGCCACGCCTATACCGTCCACGCCCAATTCGGCCCATGCCTGTCGGGCACGGGTTGGCCCGAGGTCCGGCCCACCATGCTTCTTCGACCCACCTACCAGCGTCGGAGCGGGCCGATTCGCGCGCTTCGCCCATTCGTCAGCTCCGCGCCACCCGTTCGCAGCCATCATGGACCCCAACGCTTCTCCCACCGTTTCGGAGTGCCCATTCTGGGAAGGCCACCGAAACCCGTGCTCTTCGCGGAGGCCAACGAGAAATGAACGGGCCCGATATTGAGGAACACCGTGATCCAAGGCGTTAAGGAGTTGCCACTGCAACTTGAATCCAAGGGTTCCGAACTCATTCTCAATAGCACGGCGATACAAGTCGAATTTTCGGCTTAGCAAGCCGCGCACATTCTCAACGACAATCGCTCGGGGGTTGATTTCGCTGACGATGCGAAAGAAAGCCGGGAAGAGGTTGCGTTCGTCGCTGTTTCCGAGTTGTTGGCCTGCTACCGAGAAGGGCGGGCACGGCAATCCCGCAGCGACGACATCGACGCCACGCCAGTAGTGAGCCCCGAATCGTGTAATGTCGGCCTCGAGAACATTCCAGTAAGGGCGGTTCAGGCGCAAGGTTGCGCAGGCATGCGGGTCATGATCAATGAGTGCGGCGTGTTGGAAGCCAGCTTCTTCGAAACCGATAGCTTGGCCGCCAGCTCCAGCACACAGCTCAAAAACAGTTCGTACCACGAGACGAGTCCTTCTGCCTAGCGCGAGTTCCGAGCCACCTTGGTGGACACTGCACGCTCAAAGCTCGCACGGCGGCCTGAGGCGGTGTTGACGCCACCAGCGACCAACCAGAACCTCGATCATGCTCTTCCAGTCAGCGTCCAACCACGTCAGGCTGGAACTGCGCCCGCGATCTCGCGTGGGCAAGTAGCGCTCACGTCGATTCGCGTTTGTCTTTAGAGACTACTATATCTCGAATCGTTGCCAAGCGCAAGAGATTCGTGCAAATTACGAACAACCGTGCGATCGTGCGAATTGAATCACTACCCGGCAATCTTCTTCTGGCACGCACCCATAGGCGTGGAGCCCCGTTTGGCGGTTTCCCATCCACGTGTGGCGGGACTCTAGCGTATGAGGTCGTCCGGCGTCTCTCGACACTGGCAGTGTCAACGGTTGCGGGCAACTGCGATTGGCCCACCAAATCATTGGTCGGGGGAGTAATATTGGCACCAACTCTAGTCGGATGACTAGCACCGCCACGACGACCCGTCCAGCCGACAGTCCCGAATGTCCTTTACAGTCCGATCGGCTTCCACCTGAACCCATAGCGAGCCGTCAGGCACCTATGGCCATAGCGTGACCCGATTACCCCGCAGTTACAGCAAAGTTAAAAAGCGGTAGGGCAGCGGAGGACTGCGCACGGCGACATAGGCAAGGCGGGGCACGAGATCGACCAGCTGGTAGCGCCGGTTGAAGCGGAAGGCGAATTCGGTGAGATAGCGCCCCGCGTATCGCGCCTCGCAGGCGTGATGGGTGCCGTCAATCGCGCGCGTGACGTTCGTTGCCCAGCAGCGTGTTCACCCAGCTCAGCCCGGGTGTCTCGCAGCTGCCCTTGCCGCCTCCGGTGAGGCGCGGCTGGTGCGCAGCCGGCCGCCTGCACCCCCGTGAGCACGCCAGCCCGTCCGAGCGCACCAGTGCCCCGGGCCGCAGGTGCTGTTGCGCCCAGGCTTGCACTGCGCGGCGGCGGAAGCCGTCCATCGAGCTCAGCCGCAGAGGTTCCGGCCGCCCGTCCTCGCTGCCTTGTGCCGCCGCCAGGAAGGGCGTCTTGCGGGCCGCGCCCCGACCGCGCTTGCCCCCGACCGCCTTACGGCTGGTGGGATTCGGCGGAAACCTGGACGGTGAGCCCGTTCAGATCCTTGAAGTACGTTCGATCCTCGCGCCGAGTCGATTTGATGTCGTGCTTGGCCAGCTTCTCGCGCACGTAATCCGGGTCATAGTCCTCGACCGAGAAACAAAAATGGTCGGCACCGCCGCCAACGGGGTGCTGGAATAAAGCGAGGAAGTTTGCGCCCAAGCCGAGGAAGGCGTTGGTGTCGCTGCGCCGGATAACGTTCAGCCCCATCAGGGCTTGGTACCACTCGACGGATCGCCCGATGTCGCTCACCCTGAGCGCGAGGTGGTTGACATCGACGCCGTGCAGGATCGAGTCCGGCTTGGGGTCTTGCCGATAGGCAGCCGTGACTTGGTCCTCGCGCCGCATCGTTTCCGAGAGATGGTTCTGGGTCCCGTCGGGATCGAGGCAGGCCCAGATGTTCGGGGCTCTCTCGAAGGGCTCGTAGCCATGCTCCTTGAGGATGGCTCCCGCGCCGGGCTCGTCTAGCCCGTCCACGCCCGGCGAGAAGTGGTTGAGGCCCGCTTTCTCACCTTGAAACAAGGCGAGGTAGTTGCGCTTCAATCCGCGCATCTGCCCTGACTCGCCCATGTCGCGGATGACCCGAGTACCAAGCACGCGGGCGTAAAACTCCCCAGCCCGCTTCACGTCCGGCACGGTCAGCGAAAGGTGATTGATCGACGTGGCGTGGAATAAGCCCTCCGCTGCCTTGAGGCGGGTGGTGATAGCGGAGCAGCCAGCGGCCGCCAGCCACGCTCTGCGCGTAATCTGCATGCGTGCCCTCCAATCGCACCCAGTCTAGCGCCGAATTCTTCAGCGGGCTCGACGGAGGCTGAATTTGGCTACGATTGAACTCAAGATGCTGTGGAAGCTGGGCCGTATCGCCCTTTTCGTCATCGTGGTGGCGGCGCTGTATGCGCAAGACCAGCCGAACTTCGTGGTGATCCTGAGCGATGACCAAAGCTGGGTCGGCTCGTCCGTGCTAATCGACCGGGAGGACCCCCGGTCCCGCAGCGACTATTTCCGTACGCCCGAGCTGGAGCGACTTGCTAAGCGTGGAATGACGTTTACCGACGCTTACGCGCCTGCGCCGTTCTGCTGCCCTACCCGACGAAGCTTGCAAACTGGCCAGACACCGGCAAGGCACCTTTACCAGCAGGACCAAGCCGGGTGGCCCGCGGCCTACCGGCGGCAGCTCAATATCCCGCGCGTCCTGAAACAGGCAAACTCCCGCTACAAGTTGGCACACTTCGGGAAGTGGGATCACCGCTTTGACACCCCGACACCGGAAGAGATGGGTTACGACGCAAGTGACGGGGTCACCGGCAACGGGACCGGCGGAGGCAAGGGCTCGGGCGGCCCGGCAGCGGCCGCTGACCCCAAGCTGATTGACCACATCACTGGACGCGCCTGCGACTTCCTCGCAGAGCAGGCGGAGTCCGACGATCCCTTCTACCTCCAGATTTCCCACTACGCCGTGCATCTGGACATCTTCTATCGGCGGGCGACATTCGACCTGGTCAAGCCGTGGCGGGTCGGCAAGAAGCACTATATGCCCGAGTTTGCCGCCATGACAGCGGACATGGACACCTCGGTGGGGCGCGTGCTCGACAAGCTCGACGAATTGGGCTTGGACCGGAACACCTACGTGATCTTCCTGTCGGACAACGGCGGTCGCGCAACCCTGCCCGGTGCCGGCGAGCCGCCTGTGCCGCGCAACTACCCGCTGCGGGGGGCCAAGGGGTCGATGTACGAGGGTGGCATCCGTGTGCCGTTCTTCGCCGCGGGTCCCGGCATCGAGCCCGGCGGCGTGAATCGCACGCCGGTCACCGGCCTCGACATCCTGCCAACGCTGGCAGATATCGCGGCCTACCCCGGGGATCTGCCAAATTCCCTGGACGGGGGCAGCCTGCGAGCGGCGTTCTGCGGAGGATCCGCTGTTGCGCGGCAGCGCCCGTACCTGATATTCCACCAAGCGGTAGCGCGGCGGGCACAGTCTGCCATTCGCCTTGGGAATTGGAAGCTCGTCAAGACATGGGCTGCTGGCCAGCTCGAGCTCTTCGACCTCGGCAAGGATTTTTCTGCCAACAAGCTGGATGATCCTTAGCAGGCCCCACCGAAGTAAGCGTTCGAGCGTGGCCAGGTCGGAGGGGATGGGTCTAGCGATCGCGGATGGCCCCCCAGTCGGGACAGAGCAGCCGTAAGAGAATGTCCTTGCCTGCAAGGCCGTGCCGGTGGTACTTCCGGAGCACGAACGGCCGTTCTAGCTGGTACTCGTCACGAATAGCAGCGAAGCGAAAAGTGAGAAGTTAGCCCGAGCGAACGACAGCAGAATCCCTGTGGTTGACCGTCCCGGCGGAACGCCCGAGGCCAAACTGCGAGCGCAAAATGGTCGTGACTCCACCTAGACCGAACAGGGGGGGGATCGACAGTTGCAGCGCGGGGAAAGGTGTTGTATCGTGGGCACGCCGCGCCCATGTGGTCCCGCGTAGGCGCAGACTCAGTGATCTGTCCCTGGACTCAGCAGGAGGCGGCTGAATCATGGCCTCGAACGATCTCGGCAACCGGCGGCAGGAGTCGCGTACGCGGTTTGGCCCGGGATCGATAGCTGCGCTTGCGAAGGTTTTCGCGGGAGTATTGCTCCTGAGCGCAGCGGCCAGTGGCGCGGACGGCACTGGCCTCCCGGCACCGTCGCCCGATCCGGTGAGTTTTCCGCGCGACATCGCGCCGGTTCTCGCCAATCGCTGCCACGCCTGCCATGGGCCCTCACAGCAAATGCAAGGACTCCGGCTAGACCGGCGCGCTGACGCGTTGAAGGGGGGCTATTCCGGACCCGTCATCGTTCCGGGCAAGTCCGCCGAGAGCAAGTTGATCCTGATGGTCGCCAGCGTCGTCGAGGGCAAGACCATGCCGCCCATTGGCGAGAGCTTGACCGAACAGGAGGTGGGACTGCTGCGGGCGTGGATCGACCAGGGCGCCTCGTGGCCAGAACTCGGCGAGCAGACCGCGGCCGAGACCGACGCACGGCCTTCCCACTGGGCGTTCCAGCCGGTATCGCGCACCGCACCGCCCGCGGTGAGCAACGTGTCGTGGGCTCGCAACGCTATCGACAGGTTCGTGCTGGCCCGTCTTGAGCGGGAGGAGGTGGAGCCTTCGCCCGCGGCACCCGAAACGACGCTGGTCCGGCGGCTCAGCCTGGACTTGACGGGGCTGCCCCCGACACTCAAAGATCAGAATGTCTTCCTGGCAGATGAGCGCCCGGAAGCCTACGAGAAGCTTGTCGACCGCCTTCTCGAGTCGCCACATTACGCGGAGAAGTGGGCGCGCTTTTGGCTCGACCTCGCCCGCTATGCGGACAGCGACGGTTTTCGCGGCGACAACTTCCGCCCGCACGCGTGGCGATACCGACAGTGGGTTATCCAGGCTTTCGACCGCGACATGCCCTTCGATCAGTTCTCGCTCGAGCAAATCGCTGGCGACCTCCTGCCGGATCGAGCACTCGACCAACATGTTGCGACGGGATTCCATCGCAACACGCCGACCAACACGGAGGGAGGTTCGGATCCAGAGGAATGGCGATTCGAGCAGGTCGTCAATCGGACCAGCACAATCGGAACCGTCTGGCTGGGGCTGACGGTCGGCTGCGCGCAGTGCCACGACCACAAGTACGACCCGCTAACGCAAGAGGACTTCTACCGGCTCTTCGCATTCTTCAATGACTTGGAAGAGGTCGACATCGACGCGCCGCTTCCGGGTGAGCGCGGTCCATACCTGGCGGAGCTGCCCGACTACCAGCGGCAGCGCCGCCAGCTCCTGGCGGAGCACGAAGTGTTCGAGCGGAAGCCGCCCTGGGAGGCCAAGGTTCTCTCGGCCGCGGATAATCCGGGAGAGTCCGCCGAATGGGACGTTACGTTCGACGAGCTGCGCACCTACGTCAATCTCGGGGAGCGGATCATTCGCACGCCTCCGGCACGCCGCTCGGTCCGACACGAAAAGGCCCTAACTGACTTCTTCGTGCGCGAATACGGGCGCGTTCTATCCAAAGACGAATTCGCGGATCTTGGCTACGTGGAACTGTCGAAGAAACTGAAGGCACTCGACGAATCCCTGCCCCTGTTCGGCGAGGCGCAAGCCGTGCAGTTAGAAGAGCGTCCGCGCCAGACGCACGTCCACCTCGGGGGCAGCTACAAGGCACCCGGCATCGCGGTCGAGCCGGGTTTGCCCAGCTGGCTTGCCGGCACGTCCGAACCAAGGGGCCTTACGCGAATCCATCTGGCCAATTGGCTCGTTTCGCCCGAAAACCCGCTCACGGCGCGGGTCACTGTGAATCGGGTCTGGCAGGAGCTCTTCGGGCGCGGCTTGGTTCCCAGTTCGGAGAACTTCGGCGCTCAAGGAGACGAGCCGTCTCACCCGGAACTGCTCGATTGGCTGGCATCGGACTTCGTCGAGCAAGGATGGAGTTGGAAACAGTTGATCAAGTCCATCGTGATGTCCGCTACGTATCGCCAGTCGTCTGGCGGGAGACCGGATCTCGAGACGAAGGATCCAGGCAATTTGCTGCTGGCGCGACAGGCGCGACTGCGCTTGCCAGCCGAGTTGATCCGGGATTCGTCCTTGGCGGTGAGCGGCCTGCTCGATACGCGGATAGGGGGCCGGAGCGTGCGTCCCCCGCAGCCCGAGGGAGCACGGCGCATGGGCAGCACGGGGGACGGCGGCTGGAAAGTGAGCGAAGGACCCGACAGGTATCGCCGGGGCATGTACATCCAGTACCAGCGGATGGCACCGTATCCGTTGCTCACCGCGTTCGACATGCCCGACACGTACGAATCGGCTTGCCGCCGTGGCCGCTCGAACACACCCTTGCAGGCGTTGAACCTGCTCAACGATCCGGTATTCCTCGAAGCCGCGCAGGCGCTGGCCGCCCGCATCGTGACCGAATTCGACGGGGAACTCGGAGAGCAGCTCCGGCACGCCTTCCGGCTTTGCCTTGCGAGGGATCCCGTTCCGACGGAAATGGATTCGCTGCTGACTTCTTGGGAACGGCAGCGCACGATTCTTGAGCGCACGCCCGAGTCGGTCGAACGGCTGTTCGCCGTCGAGATCCCCGGAGTGTCGTACCTAGACAGCGCGACCTGGGTAATGCTCGGCAGCGCGTTGCTCAACCTAGACGAATTCCTTACGAGGGAGTGAACGTGATGGACCCATTCGACATTCAGCCCATCCTCGCTCGCCGACGCTTCCTCGACAACTGCTCCGGTGGCCTGGGCGCGGCCGCTCTAGCGCACTTGCTAGGCCTTGAGAGCCGCACGGCGGCGGCGGCGCCCGACGCCAACCCGATGGCAGTCAAGCGCCCGCACTTCGCACCGAAGGCGAAGAACGCGATTCTGATCTACCAGTCGGGCGCACCGAGCCAGCTGGACCTGTTCGATCCGAAGCCGGATCTGGCCAAGTGGGCCGGTCAAGCTCTCCCGGACTCGCTTACGAAGGATCTCAAGCTCGCCTTCATCAAGCCCAACGCCAAGATTATGCCTAGCGCAAGGACGTTCCGGCGCTACGGCCAAAGCGGCATGGAATTCTCGGACTGGACACCCCACCTCGGCGGTTGTGCTGACGAGATCTGCATGATTCGCACCATGCATACGGAGGCATTCAATCACGATCCCGGAGCGCTGCTCCTCTCAACGGGCGTTACGCAGTTCGGCCGACCCTCGCTAGGATCTTGGGTTGCCTACGGCCTCGGCAGCGAGTCCAAGGATCTTCCAGGCTTTGTCGTCCTTGGCTCCGGCAACGGGCCGAACGCGGGTTCGAATATCTGGTCGAACGGCTTCCTTCCGTCGGCGTATCAAGGCACGCGCTTCCGGACGGTCGGCGACCCGATTCTCTACGTCTCCAACCCAGCAGGCATGACCGGCGAACTCCAGCGGGCGCGTCTCGACACGATCCGGGAACTGAACGAGAGCCGTTTCGAGGCGACCGGCGACATGGAGATCGCCGCCCGCATCGCCTCGTACGAGCTTGCTTTCCGGATGCAGATCGCGGTACCGCAACTGCTCGACTTCGCGGGTGAGCCAGAGCACATCCTGAATTCGTACGGAATCGGTCGGGAGCCCACCGATGCCTACGGCACGAATTGCCTGCTGGCGCGCCGGATGGTTGAGCAAGGGGTACGCTTCGTGATGCTGACGCACGGTGACTGGGACGACCACAAGGAACTGGACAAGAATCACGCGAAGAACTGCGCGATCGTCGATCAGCCAACAGCAGCGCTCGTGAAAGACCTCAAGCAGCGCGGCCTGTTGGATTCTACGCTGGTGATCTGGGCAAGCGAGTTCGGTCGGACCCCGATGGCGCAAGTGGATCGCCAAGACGAGGATCCGGGCCGGGATCATCATCCCGACTGCTTCAGCATGTGGCTCGCTGGCGGCGGGATCGCGGCGGGGAGGATCGTCGGCAAGACGGACGAAATCGGGCTCAGGCCCGTCGGGGACAAAGTCCACGTGCATGATTTGCAAGCGACATTGCTGCACTGCCTAGGGTTCGATCACGAACGACTAACCTACCGGCACCAAGGCCGGGATTTCCGCCTCACGGATGTCGGTGGCCACGTGGTAGAAAAGCTGCTGGCATAAGCCAGGCCATCAGTGGTCTTGCGGAATTCTGCCTGCGGCCCGTCGGCCAACGAGCGGCGCAGTGCTCCATGGCGGGAACAGCCCGCCGCAGGTGGTCCAAGGCAGAAAGTGCATCATGATTACCCAGTAGTTCCAGCCGAGGTCAAGATGTTCCGTTTTGCGCCACGACCATCGAGCGCCCGGCATTGGGGACGGGGCGGACGCCAGCCATGGACACACCAGGGAAGAAGGATCGCAGTTGCGAGAACGTACCGGAACGACATTGGTAGCTCCGGGGAGCGGTATCTGACGTTGGAAGTCATCTCCGACCTGTGATCGGGTAAATTCTCTAGAGGGAGGAACCCACGGCCAATCCAAGAAACCTGTCGGGCACTGGATTCCGCTTGGGTGCCCTGACGATATTCGCGGGCGCGACGCTTTGGTGGGCAGGCTTGTCCGGTGACGCGCAGGTGCAGCGAGATCCCAGCTGGAGTCCGCGCCTCGTTCTGAACGTGATTGACGACTCCACCGGCCGACGCCTCGCCGCGCGGTTCACGGTAAGCGTCGACGGAACGGCACACGAACCGCGCTGGCTGAGTCCTCACGGTCTGAGATTCGTCTCGGTGCATGTCGCCAAGCGCCAGAGCCAAGTCGTGACGTACACGCGGGGTACCGGCCCCGTTTGGGCCCCGCTGACTCCTGAAGCGAAGCGAATTCGCGTCGACGTGGCGAAGGGGCTGGACTACTTGCCGGTCTCCGTGGAGGCCGAAGTCAGCGCGGACCCGGTCGAGGTCACAGCTAGGCTGAGGCGATGGAACCGGCTCCGCGAGCGCGGCTGGCGAGCGTCGGACGCCCATCTCCACTACGATCGCGTCGAGCCCGCCGGCGACCGTGACTGGTTCGCCATGATGGCGGGCGACGACATCGCCCATGGCCAGTTCATGACTCTCAAAGGCGGAATGGTACCCGGCATCTGGGCGGAGCAGTTCGGATTCGGGGATCACGGCGAAGCAAGGGCAGACGGGCGCACGATCGTCGCCGGTGAGGAATACCGTGACAGGCTGCAAGGCCACATCCTCCTGTTCGGCCTAGACAGCCTAATCCAGCCCATTACGACCGGCGGATCGGAAGCGCCGCACAACTTCCCTCCCCTGGCGACCGTCCTGGGCCGGGCTCGCAGGGCCGGAGGGTTGGTCGGCACGGCCCACGGCGGCACGCTGGGCGAGAACCCTACGGTGCTCGTCGACACGATCCTGGGAGAGTCGGAATTCATCGAGATTGCCAATTGGGGATGGGGCTTTTGGCCCCTAGACAATTGGTACCGGCTGATGAACAGCGGCTTTAGAATTCCGCCTACGGCGGGCACGGACTTGCCCAACAACCCTCGGCGCGAGCCGTGGCAGCCCTTCCTCGGTGGGATGCGGATGTACGCCAAGACCGGCGACGCTACAGGTTCGGAGGCTTGGAACAGCGCCGTGAGAAGCGGCGCGACCTTCGTCACCAGCGGTCCCGTGATCAAACTTTCTGCCGAGAGCGCCGGTCCGGGGGAATCGCTCTGCCTGCCGCCGGACGGCGGGGATGTCAGGATCAAGGCGCGGTTGCGCAGCCCGCGCGGCCTAGGAAGGCTCGAGCTCATCCGGGACGGCCGCGCGGTCAGCGAGTCGATCGAGGAGCGGCGCGAGGGCAGCATTCGCTCGATCGCCCTTGAGACCGCATTTCGGTTCGAAAAGAGCGGCTGGATTGCGGCCCGAGGGGCGGAAGAGCCGGGAGGGGTGCTTGGCGGCAGTGCGGTGGCTCACACCGCCGCGATCCGAGTGCTCGTTGGCGGGAAGCCGATCTGGTCCGAAGCTGACGGCCAAGCTCTGGTCGATCAGATCGCGGAGCAGAAGATGTTCTACGCCGAGAACGGACGTTACGCTCGGCAGGATGATCGCCGACAGGTGCTGGCTTCGTTCGACCGCGCGATCGAGGAGATCCGCGCAAGGCGCGCGGGGCGCGGCCAGAACGAAACCGCCTTCTGTTCGGAATAACCGGCATCACGCATCTCGTTGGCCAGATTGGAGTAGGCCCGCTGGAACGCCGCCGCCAGTTTGTATAGCGCAACGCGCTTCTGCTCATTATCCTTGAGTTGGTCGGCGTTGCCGCTCTCTGATCTCCTCGGACGCGCCAAACTTGTGAATCAACGAGGCGATCAGCCATTCGTCGCCGGTGTTGAGCAAACGCGCCAGATTGGCACCGCTCGTGGTTCGATAGAGGTCCTCGCTGACACCCTTGAAGACGTTCTCGATCTGCTCGTCCAGTTCGGTTCGGTCGGTGATGATCCGCACACGCGCGTCGGACACATTCTCACGAATCCATTGCGCCAGCCAGACCATTGTCAGGCTCTTGCCGCTGCCCTGCGTGTGCCAGATGACGCCGCCCTCTCGGTGATTCACTCCCGCCTGCGCTGCCTGTACGCCGAAGTATTGGTTGTGGCGGAATGTCTTCTTGACTCCCGCATCGAAGACGATGAAGTCGTGCACTATCTCGAGCAGCCGCTCTCTACCGCATAGTTGGCTCAGCTCCCGGAGCAGCGGGCTCTCTGGCCTCCGGTTCCTCCCACCGCAGCCAGTACTTCACCAGTGTCCCGATCACGCGGTATCGCAACCCCTCGGTGTCGTTGCCTGCCATCACTAGCTGGACGGTGGCAAAGAACGGCTGGATGAACTCCCTCTTCTGGTTTTCGAGGTTCTGGTGAATGCCCTCGGTCACTGAAACTGTCGAGCGCTTCAGCTCCAGAACGCCGAGCGCGATGCCGTTGACGTAGAGCACAAGCTCTGCTCGCTCGGTGTTCATGCCAGCGACCGTGACCTTCCCGGCGATCGCGAAGTCGTTGTTAGCGGGGTTTGCCCAGTCGATCAACCACACGGTGACGGTATGCTCGCCTACGTCCGGCTGGACCTTCACTCCACAGCGCAACTGGGGGGTAGACCTCACGGTTGGCGTCATAGAGCATCTTGCTGCCGCCCAGCGCCGATACCTTGTCCAGCTCATGGAGCGGCTTTGTGCCAATTTCGTCGTCGTGGCCCTGGCGCTGCAACCAATCAGGTAGAAACACGCTCTCAACGTTTTGGTTGTCGGGGCGATCCTTCCAGTGGCCTAGTTAGGCGTAGCCAAGTGCGCCCTTGAAAAACTCATCGACACTCCGTTGAGTGCGAAGCTCCTGTTGGCCGACGGTGCTCATCGCTACGAGCCCTAGCCCCTCCGGCTTCCTATGGCAGCCTTGCCCTTGGCCGTCAGCCGGTACTTTTGTAGACGGCTGCGAGGCTTGTGCGGTAGTGTGTACTCGACAATTCCATCCACCAGGAGTCGTCGGACGACCTGATTGAGCTGCCCGGAGATCTTCTGCTGTCCCAAGTTCTTCGACAGCTCGGCCTTTGACATCGCCTTGCCAGCGATCAGGCTAAGTACTTTGGCCCCTAGCGACTCTGGCTGCGACTCTGGCTGCGACTCTGGCTTCCAACTAGTGTGGCCCTGAGTTGGACGATACTCCACCAGCGCCGATCGGCCCACGACATCGACGATCCGAGCGAGCAGTCCGTTTCCTTCGGCATCCGTGAGACGCAAGTCCTCTCCAAAGACGAACGGAACGGGTTGCTGGCGGCCATCGTTGATGGCGACGTTGGAAGCATAGAGGTACGTTCGCTCGAGAGAGTCCTTAATGGGACTTAGCCTACCTTTGAGTCCCGGAAGGTCGCCGGTCGCCTCAGGGAAGATCACAGCACCCCCGCTAGCAACTCTATGCAGTTCGAGAGAGAGTGTGCGTTCCGCTGGTGTCCAATCGCGCTCAATGCGTGCTGCAAAACCTACTGCGGCCGCAAGCACCGTCAAAGGCAGGTTTCTGGCATGCAATTCGAAGCGTGCTTCCCCGCGCTCGTCAGTGGTCGATCGTTTCCATGTTCCGTTCGGAAACAGTGCCAATACATCGACGCCTGATACCGGATTCCCGTCGCAAACCGCAGCCACAACGCTGACCCGCCAAATGGTTGTGACAAACTCACCGGTGACGGCGAACTCTGGTTCTGGCAGACCAGCCTCAACACAGCGGCGAATCATGTCCAGGGTCCCCGTTCCCATGCGTTCGATGTACTCGGCTAGATAAAGAGACTCCGCCAGCAAGGGGTTGCCGGGTACTGACGGGTGGGCGACGCGCAGTTTTTCGAGGGTCAGCGGCGGCGGTAGTCGACCGGGATTCCAGACCTCCAGCCGGTCCGTGAAGAGCATCACCTGCACGCTGCCATTATTCGTGTAGTCGCGATGCGGCACCGCGTTGACGATGGCCTCGGTCACGACCTCCTTTGGAATCTCGTAGGTGACGGGAGCCCGGACGCTCTCCGCCCGCGTGCCCACCGAAAGGGCGATCTTACTCAGTACGAAGTCCACCGCCTGATCGACCAGATCGAAAGCCGTGCCCTTGTAGACCTGGTAGGACGGAATCGGTTTGGCGACCTCTGTCCCGTGGAAGTGGGCGCACCTGATCTCGGAGGAAATCAGAAACCGCTGCGGTGCCTTCCCGAACAACAGCACCCCCGCGTTCGTCGGCCGTCCGTCGTTCGAGAGATTCAAATGCTCCAGCAATTCCTCGGGTGCCGCATCTTCAGTCAGCGGGAACTGCCTAGCCCTGCGTGCCGTGCGGATGAATCGAGCCATTCGCTCGAAATCTAGATCGCCGAGCACTGCCTTCGTGCAGGGTGCCGCATCGAACGGCCCCCGGCGGAGCAATTCCTTACCATCCAGGTACTCAACCAGCGCTGCGTACAGCCCGGTCTTCAGTTCAGTAGCGGTATTGAATCGCTTCCGGATCAGCGCCGCTTGCGCCTTGCCGATCAACGCCCGCATCTTCGGATGCCGGGCGCCGTCGTCCTTTCCTTTCACGAAGATCAATCGATGCGCACCGATCGCGGTCGCACGGTCGAACTCCCGCTCCGTCGGCGAGACCCCCTCACCATCCTCAGACCCGTAGTCATTGCCAAACAACCCTATATACAGGTCGCACCGTTCCACTTCTTCCAAGTAGAGTTGATCGGGGCGCCGATCCGAGGCCGGGGCGTCCTCGAAAAGGAACACCTCAAAGAACCCCCGCATGAGCGGGTCTCCGCGCAGATATTCGCGTAGCGATTCGCGTTCGTGCGAGAGCTCCTTCTGGACGCTGCTGATGAAGATGCGGAGCGGGGTCATGTGCCTGCCGTCTGTTCAGCGGCCATCTCTGGCTCGACTAGCCGCATGCGACCGGCGAAGAGTTGTTGCATGATGCCCTGTTTGACAGCATGGGTTTTGTCCCAGCGCTGTTCCAAGGCGGCGATCTCGGCACGGGCTCCGATCCGACATTTCATCCTGAGATGCTCTCTTTCAGAAAGCGCACGATCCTCTCGCGGTTTACGTTGAGGCTCGAGAACTGCTTCTCGCAGACGTCGCTGAAGCGCGCCAGCACCTTGCGACTAATCGACTCCTGATCCTCAAAGATGGCGAGAGAATGGAACCGGGTTCCCCACTTCTCGAACTGAAGCAACGCGATCGTGGCATCGCGGGTCCTGCCGTCGCCGACAAGAGCGTGAACGAAAAGCGGTCGGGGCATGCCGTTGATTCGTAAGCATTCAGGTTTCGGGGCGCTACAGTTAGGCTCTGCCGCAGAACCACGAGAGTAGCGCAGAGGCAGGCGAACCGGATTTCGTCGGCAACCGCAACGCTGAGGCAAGGAGTTCCGGGGCAGCCGGAGGAGCAACCGGTCGGCGTCGGTGGAGCGGGTGGATGGCGTCGGGCAGGGCTCGATGGGCAAGCAAGAAAATATCGGCTGCGCACTTGACTTTGCCTCGGCAACCTTGCCATCGTAGGATCGGGCGGTCAGCCCGGTCGTTATGGGCAGGACGAAGTCCAGCAAGAAAGGACAGCCAGTCGGGGGGCAGCCCGCGTGCGCTCGCTGCGAGCAACTCCAACGCGCACTCGACGCTGCACAGTCCGACTTGCAGGCTGCGCAGGAACGGGAGGCTGGGCTGCAAGCCCAGCTGGCGAACCTGCAACGGTCGCTGTTCGGACGCAAGAGCGAGGCCACGCCAGCGGGCGGGGACGACCCGTCCGCCACGGCGACAGTCGCTGCCGACCCGTCGGCCGCCGAGACAGCGGCCGGGGAAACGCCCGCGCCGGATCCGTCCGCGAGCAAGGATCCGGCGGTCCGGCCGCGCAGGAAGCGCGGGCGGGAACCGGGTTCGCCGACCCCGCCGCGCGAGCAGCGGCCCGACCTGCCCGTGGTGTTCGAGTGGCTGGACGTGCCCGAGCAGGAGCGCCGCTGTCCGGACTGCGGCACCGCCTACGTGCCGTGCGGGCACAAGATCAGCTGGTTGTACGAGCTGGTCTGGAACGCGCTGGTGCGCAAGGTGGTGCGCCAGCGCTATGGTCCGGACTGCGACTGTTGCTCAGCCCGGCCGGTGAGCGCCCCGCCGGCTCCCCGGCTGGGCACCAGCCAGTTGGGCACCAGTGTGTGGGCCGGGTGTCTGGTGCAGGTCTACGCGCTGTTCCGTCCGCAGGCGGCGGTCGCCCGGGATCTGGCGGCACTGGGGCTGCGCGTGCCGCAGTCGACGCTGTCAACGGGGCTGCGGCGGCTCGCGCATCTGTTCGAACCGCTGGCTGCGGCGATCGGAGAGTATCCACAGCAGCAGCCGGTGGCCCAGGCCGACGAGACCTCCTGGCCAGTGCAGTGGCTGGCCCCGAGCGAGGACGACAACAAGGACCCGCCTCCCCGCGGGCGACCCAAGCCGAAGTTCTGGCTGTGGGCCTGTCTGGCCGGCGACACGGTCCGCATGCGGATCCTGCCGACCCGGGGCCTGGACTCCGCCCGGCAATTGCTCGATTCGTTGGTCGGCCAGGGCGGGTTGATCGTGCTGGTGTGTGACTGCTACAGCACGTACAAGGCCTTTGCCAAGCAGTTTCCGAACCTGGTGGTGCTCTCCCATTGCTGGGTGCATATCCGCCGCAATTTCGTGCGGGCCGGCACCGGTCACCCGGAACTCAAGGCGTGGGCACAGGAGTGGGTCGAGCGCATCGGCGCATTGTTCCAGCTGAACCGACAGCGGCTCCAGCAGTGGGCTCCGCAGCAACCGCTGGAGCGGCAAAGCGGGGCGTTCCAGGCGCTCCAGCAGCAGTTGCAAGCGCGAGTGGAAGAGTTGTTCGAGCGCGCCCGGGAAGAGGGCGGGGATCGCAAGCTCGACTGGATTCTGCTCGACCAGGTGGGCCAAGGCCGCAGCCAGCACGGTGCCGAGTTGGCCCGTGTGGATGCGCAAGGACGGGCCTTGGGGGCCTTGCTGAGTCACCGGGAATCGCTGAGCCGCTTCGTGGCGGACCCGCGCATCCCGCTCGACAACAATTTGTCGGAGCGGGTTCTGCGGGGGCCGGTCATCGCCCGCTACACCAGCTTCGGCTCGGGCGGGCCGGACGGTGCGCGAGCGGCGGGTCTGCTGTTCGGCGTACTCGCGACCGTGCGCCTGGCGGGCCTGAACCCGTATACCTGGATGCTGGACTGGCTGGCGGCCTGTGCCCGCCATGGCAACAAGGCCCCGCAACAGCTCGATCCCTGGCTGCCGTGGCGCCTGAGCGAGCAGCGTCGGGAACAACTCAGCAAGGCCCCGGTGGACTGGATCCCGTCTGGCGCCAGCAGCGGGGACACCGAGCTGGACAAGGCGGCCTGAATGGCCCGTTCCGCCGCCGCGCTGGACCCGCGCATCGTGCGGCTGGCCTCGACCGCCTTCTGCGGCCACCGCCTGCGACGGAGCCAGATTGCGGACATCCAGGAGATCGTCACCAGCTTGCCCCTGCTGAGCCGCACCGAACTGGGCCACACCGTCTGCGAGCACCTGCGGTGGCAGACCCCTCGTGGCAGCAACCGCATCCAACTGGCGCTGCGTCTGCTGGAGGAACTCGAACGGCTCTCGCTCCTGGCCCTGCCCGCCCGCCAAGGCCCCGGACGGGGCCGCCAAGGGCCCCTCTCGCTGGGCGAGCGCAGTGCGCCCCAAGCCCCGCTCGACGGCCCCCTGCCACAGCTCGAGCCGCTGCGCTTGCGGCTCGTCAGCGGCCGCGATGAGGCCGCCCTGGGGAACGAATTCCTCGCACGCTACCATCCACTGGGCTATCGCCAGCCCATCGGCTCCCACCTGCGCTACTTCCTCGAAGACCGTCAGGGGCGCCTGCTGGGCTGCCTGTTGTACGACTTCGCCGCCCGCTACCTGGCGGTGCGGGACCGCTGGATCGGCTGGCAGGACCAGCCCCACCGGCCGCTGGAGCGGGTTGTGCGGCAAGCCCGTTTCCTGCTGTTTCCCTGGGTGCGCGTGCCATGCCTGGCGTCAAAGGTCCTGGGGCTGAGCTTGCGCCAGCTGGCCGCGGACTGGCAGCGCGTCCATGGCGTGCTGCCCGTGCTGGTCGAAACCTATGTCAGCGACCAGCACAAGGGAACCTGCTACCGGGCCTCGAACTGGCACTATCTGGGACAGACCCAGGCGCGCGGTGCCTGGGGCACGGCGCCAGCGAAGACGCCCAAGGCGGTCTTCGTGTATCCGCTGCAGCGGGACTGGCAGACGGTCCTGCTCGGACCCACACGCCCTGCGCGCTCCCGCTAGATGCCCGCCTCCTCGGGCATCCCCAACATCGGCTCAGCCGACCTCCGCCTCGCCATCTGAACGCTTACGTTGCAGGTTCGCCAGCTGGGCTTGCAGCTCGGCCTCCCGTTCCTGCACAGCCTGCATGTCGGACTGTGCAGCGTCGAGTGCGCGTTGGAGTTGCTCACAGTGAGCGCACGCGGGCCGCCCCCCGACTGGCTGTCCTTTCTTGCTGCACTTCGTCCTGCCCACAACGACCGGGCTGACCGCCCGATCCTACGATGGCAAGGTTGCCGAGGCCAAGTCAATGTCAAGTGCTCAGCCGATCTTCTGCTTGCCCATCGAGCCCTGCCTGACGCCAGCCACCCGCTCCACCGACGCCGACCGGTTGCTCCTCCGGCTACCCCGGAACTCCTTTGCCTCAGCGTTGCGGTTGCCGACGAAATCCGGTTCGCCTGCCTCTGCGCTACTCTCGTGGTTCTGCGGCAGAGCCTAACTGTAGCGCCCCGAAACCTGAATGGTTACGTTGATTCGGCAGTCCACGGCATACATCCCTTGGGGGTCATGTTCGGGATCGAACCAGTTGAAACTCCTGCGCTCTTCCGGGACAGCTTCACTCAACAATGCCCAAAAGTCACCCAAAAATGCGGACCGAATCTGTTCCCGCGATAGGTACGACACATCGGAGATTTTGAGAAGCGCCTGGACAAAGGAATACAGCGCGTCACCGTATCGCTCGTCTGGCACGTTGAGCACCAACTCTCCATCTCGATCCTCGATCCGGAACGAGGACAGTGCGTTCGAGATGATCTTCTGGCGCTTGCCGCGACGAAGTTCCTGCTCATCGATGTCGTAGGTGAGGTGCATGTATGTGTGTGCCTCATCAGACAGCACCCACCGCGCCCCCTCCTTCTTAAGGACGATGGCGACGTGATCGCCGTCATCGAACTGGAACGGTGTAAACACGCGGAAGCGCTCCGTCCCTTCGGCTTTCAGTCTAACCTTCGCCGAAACCTTCTCGTGAAAATCTCTCACTATGGTCTCGATGGACATTACTTACCCCTCCTCGAAAAGGTTGCCCTGCAGATCGGGCGGAACAGCGAGATTCGCGTCTTTGAACAGACAGCGGCGGGCGCCGTGGAAGGCGTCAATGGCCTGCTCAGACAGCTCCGGGCGGGCTTCTTCGATTTGCGCCGCATTGCGGCTGGGGACAGGGTTCATCTTGCGGTTCATAGCATGTTTTGGGACTTACATACGTGAGTGCCCGAAGCGTACTGAAGACGAATATATGACGAATTTCATAGAAATTAACCACGACTATTTGTTGAATTTTTCGCGCTATTTCGGTATCATGATTAAAGAATGCAGGCACCACGGAAACACGCTGAGCCGAAGCAAAAAGGCCCGGGCAAATGGTTCCGCACGGGCCTCTCGCTGGCCCAGGTCTGCGCGCTGTTCCCCGACGACGAGGCCGCCGAGCGCTGGTTCGCCGCGATGCGCTGGCCGGACGGCCCGGCCTGCCCGCACTGCGGCTCCGCCACGGTCACCTCCGCTTGCGCCCACCCCTCGATGCCCTACCGCTGCCGCGATTGCCGCAAGCGCTTCTCGGTCCGCTCCGGCACCGTCATGACCGACACCAAGCTCGGCTACCGCCAGTGGGCCCTCGCCCTGTACCTGCTCACCACTGGCGTCAAGGGCGTCTCGAGCATGAAGCTGCGGCGGGATCTCGGCATCACCCAGAAGTCCGCCTGACACCTGGCGCACCGCATCCGCATGGTCTGGAGCGGCCCGCAGCAGCTGTTCGCGGGGCCGGTCGAGGTCGACGAGGTCTACATCGGCGGCAAGGAGCGCAACAAACACGAGTCGAAGAAGCTCAAGGCCGGACGCGGGCCGGTCGGCAAGCAGCCGGTGGCGGGAGCGCGCGACCGGGCCAGCGGCCAGGTGGCGGCCGCGCCGCTGGCGGGCACCACCAAGCCGGACCTGCACGGGTTCGCTGGCGCCCGCGCCAGCGCGGCGGCAGCGGTGTACACGGACGAGGCGTCCGGGTACGTCGGCGTGCCGGCAGCGAGCCACGAGAGGGTGAACCACTCCGCGGGGGAATACGTGCGGGGCACGGTGCACACGAACAGCATCGAGTCGTTCTGGGCGCTATTCAAGCGCGGCTACTACGGAACCTACCATCACCTGAGCGGGCAGCACCTGCGGCGCTACCTGGACGAGTTCGCCGGACGGCACAACAGCCGCAGCGCGGACACAGCGGAGCAGATGCGGCGCATGGTCCGGGGCATGGTCGGCCATCGGCTGACGTGGAAGACGCTGGCCGGCACTGCGACGCCTGCCTGAGAGCGGGGGCTCTGACGGAGTTCGAGAGAGCGGCGTGTTCCGATCCGCGCCCGTGCCAGCCGCGCGAATGCTCGCGAATCCCAGGGGCTATTCCAAGGCCACAACGGACCGCAGCGTGGCTTTGGAGACTCCCGGCGAGCGGAAATCCTAGAGGAATTCCAGTGTATTCCGACGGATTTCCGAAACTCAGAATGCATGAATTTCGCCCTAATCTTGTTCTGGGGCAGTCACGTATGTAAGTCCCCAAAAAAAACGCTGCGCGCGATCCAGGCCGCCGTCCAGGCCGAGGTCGGGAGCCTGCTGAGAGTGATCGTCAACGCCCGGCGCAAGGTCGGCGCGTTCGACCTCGAAGCTCTCGAGCAGGCGACTCGCGCGGCCCTGCACAGGGCCGGGGCGCGGCTGCTGGAAGAGCTGCTGGCGGAAACTGAGGACGAGGGCCAGCCGCCGCTGTGCACCTGCGGCAGCCCCATGCGCTGCTTGGGCCGCGGCCCAAGCAGCTGGTCAGCCTGCTCGGTGTGGTGAGCCTGCGACGGCCCTACTATCACTGCCGGCACTGCTGGCGGGGTGCGGCGCCGCTCGACCGCGAACTTGACAGCGAGGGCACGCAGTACTCGCCGGGCGTGCGCCGCCTGCTCGCCGTGGTCGGCGGCGAAACGCCGTTCGCGCGCGGTCGCGCGCTGCTGGCGGAACTGGCGGGCATCGCGGTCAGTGCCAAGGCGGTCGAGCGGCAGGCCCACGCGATCGGCAGCGACTTGGCGGCGCGGGCTGAGTCGGATCGCTGCCAGGCGGCCCTGCGGGGGTTCCCGCCCCAGCCGGGCGAGCCGCTTCCGACGTTCTACATCGAGCTGGACGGCACCGGCATCCCGGTCACGGCCGCGGCATCCGCCGGGCGCCAGGGCAAGGACGGCGCGACGGCGCGGACCCGCGAGGTCAAGCTGGGCTGCATCTTCACGCAGACCGATCTGGACGCCGAGGGCCGGCCGGTGCGGGACGCGAGATCGACCACCTACACGGGCGCGATTGAGGACGCACAAGCGTTCGGACAGCGCCTCTACCACGAGGCCTGGCAGCGCGGCCTGCACCGCGCCGACCGCCAGGTCGTGATCGGCGACGGCGCAGCATGGATTTGGAATTTGAGCCGCAGCTACTTCCCCAACGCCATCGAGATCGTCGACATCTACCACTCTCGCGAGCACCTCTGGGAACTGGGCCAGCACCTGTTCCCGCTGGACCGCAAGCAGCGCCGCCGCTGGGTGCGCCGGCGCAAGAAGCAGCTCGACGAGGGGCGCATCGAGCATTTGGTCCGGTCCCTGCGAGGCATCCGGGCCGACACGCCCGCACTCAGCGAGAAGCTGCGGATCGAGGCAGCCTACTTCGAGGGCCATGCCGACCGCATGCGCTATGCCGAGTTCCGCCGCCAGGATCTCTTCGTCGGCTCCGGCGTGATTGAAGCGGGCTGCCGCACAGTGATCGGCGGCCGCCTGAAGCGCTCGGGGATGTTCTGGACCGTGGACGGAGCCAATGCGATCATCGCCCTTCGCTGCGCGCAGCTCTCCAATCGCTTTGAAGACTACTGGGAAGACCGGGCCGCAGCGTAGGTTTCACAGAATTGTCGCGCACCCCTAGGGATCGGATCGAATGCAAGTCAGAGTTCCAGATCCGAAATGCTCAATCTCAAAATTTCGTGGAACTGAGGCGGCGCCAGTACCAGGTCGACTGCCGCCCAGGCATCGGTTCCGCATAGCCCAGTAGCGAAGCCACGCCTCTTCGCGGAGGCCGCACTGCCAAGGCTCCGTAGTGCATTCATGAAGCCCCAGCGTGGCACCTCGTCCTCGCTGGGGTGTGGGTCTGTCTGCCCGGTTATGCCATACGCTACCAGTCCAGCGTCACTGCTATCCTCAGACTTCGTTACATCGGAACACTCGGCAAAGAGGCCTAGAGCCTCGTAACTAGCTGCTGGGTCAAGCTTTCACGCTCCCTCCCCGGCCGCATCCGGACTTGACTTGCACCCCAGAACATGCTATCGTGAATGCATATGTATTCGCCCGCCAAACTGCCCGCGCCCACTGGCCTGCCCGCCGCTCTGCCGCTCCAACCCCCGCACGCCACGCCCATCAGCGCGCGCCTCAGCATGCTGCGCGAGGGCGACCGCGTCGTCTACTTCGTGCACACCGACCCCGTCTGCTCGCACACGGCCGACCACAAGCTAGAGCGCAATCTCTGCCTGGCCCGCTTCGCCCTGTTCGGCCTCGCTACGCAGTCCGAACTGGCCCGCGCCCACGGCATCAGCCAGAGCACCGTCTCGCGCGCCGTGCAGCGGCTGCAGGTGCAGGGTGAGCTTGGCTTCGCGCCCGCCCCCAAGCCGCGCCGCCCCGATGGCATCGTGGACCCCGCGCAGCTGGCCCAGGCCGCCCGCATGCTGCGGTCCGGGCTCAGCCTGTACCGCGTGGCCCAGCAACTGGGCGTCTCGCAATCGACGCTGTGGCGCTACACCCAACAGGGCTTGCTACCGGCCAGCCAGTGCCTGCCACGGCGCCGCGCCGGCGCGCCCGCCGAGCGTGACAGTGACGCTCAGGGAGCGGGCCCGCAGCCCGGCGGCGCGGCGCCCAGTGCGCCGCCGCCGGCGGCCCCCGGCAAGGAAGACCGCAACCGGCGTGACGCCGCCGCCCCGCGCTTCGCCGCCGCCGCGGCCGTCAGCGGGGGCGGCGTGCTGACCGCCCTGCCGAGCCTGCTGCAGGCCGGCCTGCTGCGCCACCTCGACCAGCTGACGCTGCCCAAGGGCTTCTACGGCCTGCAGTCGCTGCTGCTGCTGTGGGCCTTCCTGCTGCTGGGCCGGGTGCGTTGCGCCGAGCGGCTGCGCTACCAGCAGCCCGGCGAGTGGGGCGCCCTGTTGGGCCTGGACCGCTGCCCCTGCCCGCGCACCCTGCGCCGCCGCACGCGCCAGCTGGCCGCTGCCAAGGGGCTGCCGGCCTGGGTCGGCTGCCTGACCCAGGACTGGTGTGCAGACGATCCGGAGGCCGTCGCCACGCTGTTCGTCGATGGCCACGTGCAGGTCTACAGCGGTCAGGGCCGGCTGCCGAAACATTTCGTGACCCGCCAGAAGCTGGCCCTGCCGGCCTCGGTCGGCGACTGGGTGCACGCGCTGGGCGGGGCGCCGCTGCTGTGCTTGCACCGCCAGATAGACGCCGGCATGGTGTCTGAGATCTGGAACGGGATGGTGCCGCAGTTGCGCCAGCTGGGCCTGCTGGCAGGCGCTGGCGCGACCGCCGCACCACGCCTAACGCTGGTCTTCGACCGCGAGGGCTGGAGCCCGCGCCTGTTCCGCGAGCTGCGCGCGCTGGGCATCGCGGGGGTGACTTGGATCAAGGGCCCGCAGGCGCAGCGCTGGCCGGATAGCGACTTCCGGGAGGCCGTCATCCCAGTGCGCGCCCCGGGCGGGTCGGCCCGCCTGGAGGGCCAGCTGGCCGAGCGACCGTACGATCTGGGCGCGGGCTGCCAGGCGCGCGAGATCCGCTTCTGGATCGACCGCCGTGTGCGCGGCACGGGCCAGCGCGGCCAGCCGCGCAAGCCGCTCGAGCTGGCGGGTCGGCCGGGGCCGGAGCAGCGCCAGCCCGCGCTGCTGACCACGCATCCCGACCTCACGGCCGAGCAAGCGGCGGGCCTGCTGCGCGCGCGCTGGACGCAGGAGAACTTCTTCCAGTATCTGCGCGCCGAGTTCGGCCTCGACACCCTGCCCGAGCATGCCCTGGTGGAGGTCGAGGCCGACGCCTGGGTCGTCAACCCGGCCTGCCGCACCATCGGCAAGGCGCTCAAGCAAGCCCGCAACTCGGTCGGCAACCTGCGCCGCAAGCTGGCCCTGCAAGCCGACGCCGGATCCGCCCCAGCGCGCGCGCTGGAAGCGCGCATCCAGACTTGCGACCAGACCATCCAAGGCCTGCTGCTGGCGCGCAAGGTGACCGACCAGCACATCTTGGCCGGCGAGCTCTCGCCGGAGGCACGGCTGCAGGCCCTGCCCCAACCGCTGCGCCTACTGCTGGACACCCTGCGCCTGCTGGCCTACCGCGCCGAAACAGCGATGACGACCGCGGTTGCGCCCGCGCTCGACAATCCCGACACCGCCCGCAGCCTGCTCAAGTCGCTGTTTCAGGCTGACGCCAGCCTGCACCCTGACGAGTCAGCCGGGACCCTCACCGTGCGCCTGCTGCACCAGCCGACCCGCGCCCAGGATCGCGCCCTGGCCCCCTTGCTCGACGAGCTCAACCGCACGCGCACCGTCTTCCCCGGCACCCACCTCCGTTTGGTCTACCGCATGCTGTCGGACGACCTGCCCTGCTCAGCCTCCTCCCAGCCCACCCCGGCCAACCCCAAGCCGCCGCTCCCTGCATCCAAACTATCCAACCCAAATGAAACGTAGAGTCGAGGAGAAGCGCGCCTACCTTAGCGTGAGGGAGTAGCCGTTGGCCGACCGCTTTCGCTTATCGCCGGTGCCTCAGTCTCTCGCATAGTCGCGTTTCTTCTCCCCGCTCATCGAACCGGACGGGCCGATTTCCGGCATCCGGCTCTCGGACGAGATCATGCCTTCGCCCACGGGCGACTGGCCGTTCGCATGGCAAGGCGTGTGAGGCCGAGGTCAGCCCAGAGCCGCGTGTCCGGGTAGCGCACGGACTGCCCGGACCTCACCTTGTGTTTCCGACACAGCCACTGGCGCAGCCGCTTGGTCGCATGCGCGTCGACGGCGCGGTAGGCCGGGCTCACCGGTCCCAGCCGGAAGTAGTTCGCCCAGCCGAGCATGGCTCGGTTCAGCCTCCCCACTACCCGCTCCGGTCCCAGTAGCCCGTATCGCGCTTCCGTTGGCTCACTGATCCTGCGGCAGATGCTGCGGACGCTGGCCTTGCTCGGGCGCGTGCCAATGTAGGCCCGGCCCGTTCTCGGGCTGTACTTGCGTCCAATGCGGTACCCGAGGAACTCCATGGGCTCCTCCGGGCATCGCAGGCAGCGGGTCTTCGTCGCGTTGACCGGTAGGCGCAGTTGCTCCATCATCCGTTCGACAGTTGCCCGCATGGCTTCCGCCGGGGCTTTGCCGCAGACCACGAAGTCGTCCGCATAGTTCACGATCTCCGCACCGTAGCGTCGGGCATGGCCCGACTGCTTCCAACCCAGGATGAAGCGCCGCATGTAGACGTTCCTGAGCAACGGGGAGATCGGAGCACCTTGCGGCGTCCCTTTCCGCTCCCGGCGCGCCCGGTTCGTGCGGCGCTTGCCGCCTTTCCCGTCGTCCTCTATCACGGCCATTTCCAACCACATCTTGATCCAGCCCAGCATGCGCCCGTCGCTCACGCGCCGGGCGATCGACCGGATTAGGTCACAGTGCGGGATTTCTCCGCAATAATTCGCTGAATCGCCGTCCACTACTTCCCGATGTCCGCTGTTCACCAGCCGATGCACGTGCTGGACTGCGTCCAGCGCGCTGCGGCCTTCCCTGTAGGCATATTGCTCCGCTTGCAGGTCCGCCTCGAAGATCGGCGATACCACTAGCATCGCCGCCGTCTGCGCCACCCTGTCCCGGATGCACGGTATGCCCAACGGTCGGAATTTCCCCGGCTGCTTCTTCGGAATCAACACCTGCCGCACCGCGCGCGGTCGGTCGGTGTTCCTCCGCAGCTCTTCCGCCAGTTCCCCCAGCCACCGATTCACGTCCCGCTCCTTGATCTGCTCGAACGTCTCGCCGTCCACTCCGCAGGCTCCGCCATTGCGGCGGACCGCCTGCCACGCAGCGGCTAACACGTCTGCTCGCCAGACCTTGTCGCTGAGCGTGTAGAACCGGAAACCCGGGTCTCCCTTCGCTTTCGCATGTAACGCCGTCTGGAGTCCCCGCACCGTATGCGGAGCTTGTCGGTCTTCGCCAGTCTCCATGGTCCCTGCCCCCTTGCTTGCGTCCCTCTCGAACTGAGGCCCCTTCCCATCCCCCGGCAGGACCCGGCTTCCTCGGTACTACGCGCCTCTCCGCCACCCCGGCCGGCCCAGGCTGGTCCTCGCGCGGATTCCCGGTTTGGCGCGTGCGCACCACCGACGGGGCTTCCCGTGTTGCCTCCGTCCCCCTCTTGCAGGCATGCTGTCGCCAGTACCCCGGCGGAGCCGACCGGTGCGCGCGTCGCTCGCTTCCCGGCCGCTGACAGCCTTCCCCGTTACATCGGCGGGTCGGCCTCCGCATCGACTTTTTCGAGGCCTGCTCGGCGTTCATCTGATTACGGCCTGCATGCTCGCTGAACCGCCCAATGGCGACCCTTTTACATCAGAGTGCTTCAGTCCATGTCGTTGCCTCCATGAGCCGCTCCGATTGCTTCCGGCTGGAACGACAGTTCGCCGGGCGGGATTTGCACCCGCTGGGGGCCAGTGCCTTAGCACGGCGCACGGTGTAACGAAGTCTGATCCTAGTGCTCGTGTCCGGCCCACGTCTGCTTGCACTCGCCGCTCTGTCCGCTCCGCTTTGTCTAACCGTCTTATTGATCGTCGTCGACGGCTGGCACCCATTGGAGGCGGCGATGACAATCGCCCTAGGCGCCGGACTGGTCGCGATCGCTTACTGGGCGCTGGTGAAGGCGTCTGGTGTGATCCTGTTCCTTTGTACCACCGTTACAGCGTTGCTGGCGATCGTCGCGCTAATGCTACTTGACGAGCTACTGAATCTACCTATGATTAGAGGAGACCTTTTCGAAGACGAATCGCTCCTCACAATCTTGATCTTGTCCCCGCTTGCCGGACTGCTTGCCACAGCGATTCGATCCTTGATTAAAGAGTTGAGAGACTAGCTGGATTACTGAAAGATATCAGAAGCGAAGAATAGATTGTCCGGGACCTTCAAGTGTTACGAAGGAAGATCACCTAGAAGTGACAGTTAGATGCGTGAATCCCGTTATTTGGTGCGTCTCGGGTAGCTCACCTTAGATTCGATTCTCTCGAACTGCAGTTCTGACTCGACGTCGAACTTCTTGTAATTTCGATACCGGGCGCTTTGCCTGAAGGTCGGTCCGTCCATATTGTCCGCAATTGATTCAGAGGCGCTTGGCAATAGGAATGTTCTGTCATGTAGAGGAACTTCCGAGAAAACAACGCTTTGCAAGGATCTCTTGATGCCATAAGAGGAAGGAATATTAACGGCTTCCAGCGCAATTGCTACTGTATGATTTGACTTGTCGTCAATGCAGATGATTCCCTTCCATGCGACGTCACCGCCGGGACGGTCACCGCGCTCAATCCGCGCACCAACGCCCTTTGCAAGTGCAACATCAAACAAATAGACTCAGACTTCGTTACATCGGAACTCTCTGCAAAGAGGCCTAGAGCCTCGTAACTAGCTGCTGGGTCAAGCTTTCACGCTCCCTCCCCGGCCGCATCCGGACTTGACTTGCGCCCCAGAACATGCTATTTTGAATGCATATGTATTCGCCCGCCAAACTGCCCGCGCCCACTGGCCTGCCCGCCGCTCTGCCGCTCCAACCCCCGCACGCCACGCCCATCAGCGCGCGCCTCAGCATGCTGCGCGAGGGCGACCGCGTCGTCTACTTCGTGCACACCGACCCCGTCTGTTCGCACACGGCCGACCACAAGCTAGAGCGCAATCTCTGCCTGGCCCGCTTCGCCCTGTTCGGCCTCGCTACGCAGTCCGAACTGGCCCGCGCCCACGGCATCAGCCAGAGCACCGTCTCGCGCGCCGTGCAGCGGCTGCAGGTGCAGGGTGAGCTAGGCTTCGCGCCCGCCCCCAAGCCGCGCCGCCCCGATGGCATCGTGGACCCCGCGCAGCTGGCCCAGGCCGCCCGCATGCTGCGGTCCGGGCTCAGCCTGTACCGCGTGGCCCAGCAACTGGGCGTCTCGCAATCGACGCTGTGGCGCTACACCCAACAGGGCTTGCTACCTGCCAGCCAGTGCCTGCCACGGCGACGCGCCGACGCGCCCGCCGAGCGTGACAGTGACGCTCAGGGAGCGGGCCCGCAGCCCGGCGGCGCGGCGCACGACACGGCGGGCCGCGTAGCGGCCAGCCTGGGGGCGCTCGACGGGCGCGCCCCGCGCTTCGCCGCCGCCGCGGCCGTCAGCGGGGGCGGCGTGCTGACCGCCCTGCCGAGCCTGCTGCAGGCCGGCCTGCTGCGCCACCTCGACCAGCTGACGCTACCCAAGGGCTTCTACGGCCTGCAGTCGCTGCTGCTGCTGTGGGCCTTCCTGCTGCTGGGCCGGGTGCGTTGCGCCGAGCGGCTGCGCTACCAGCAGCCCGGCGAGTGGGGCGCCCTGTTGGGCCTGGACCGCTGCCCCTGCCCGCGCACCCTGCGCCGCCGCACGCACCAGCTGGCCGCTGCCAAGGGGCTGCCGGCCTGGGTCGGCTGCCTGACCCAGGACTGGTGTGCAGACGATCCGGAGGCCGTCGCCACGCTGTTCGTCGATGGCCACGTGCAGGTCTACAGCGGTCAGGGCCGGCTGCCGAAACATTTCGTGACCCGCCAGAAGCTGGCCCTGCCGGCCTCGGTCGGCTACTGGGTGCACGCGCTGGGCGGGGCGCCGCTGCTGTGCTTGCACCGCCAGATAGACGCCGGCATGGTGTCTGAGATCTGGAACGGGATTGTGCCGCAGTTGCGCCAGCTGGGCCTACTGGCAGGCGCTGGCGCACCACGCCTGACGCTGGTCTTCGACCGCGAGGGCTGGAGCCCGCGCCTGTTCCGCGAGCTGCGCGCGCTGGGCATCGCGGTGGTGACTTGGATCAAGGGCTCGCAGGCGCAGCGCTGGCCGGATAGCGACTTCCGGGAGGCCGTCATCCCAGTGCGCGCCCCGGGCGGGTCGGCCCGCCTGGAGGGCCAGCTGGCCGAGCGACCGTACGATCTGGGCGCGGGCTGCCAGGCGCGCGAGATCCGCTTCTGGATCGACCGCCGTGTGCGCGGCACGGGCCAGCGCGGCCAGCCGCGCAAGCCGCTCGAGCTGGCGGGTCGGCCGGGGCCGGAGCAGCGCCAGCCCGCGCTGCTGACCACGCATCCCGACCTCACGGCCGAGCAAGCGGCGGGCCTGCTGCGCGCGCGCTGGACGCAGGAGAACTTCTTCCAGTATCTGCGCGCCGAGTTCGGCCTCGACACCCTGCCCGAGCATGCCCTGGTGGAGGTCGAGGCCGACGCCTGGGTCGTCAACCCGGCCCGGCGCACCATCGGCAAGGCGCTCAAGCAAGCCCGCAACTCGGTCGGCAACCTGCGCCGCAAGCTGGCCCTGCAAGCCGACGCCGGATCCGCCCCAGCGCGCGCGCTGGAAGCGCGCATCCAGACTTGCGACCAGACCATCCAAGGCCTGCTGCTGGCACGCAAGGTGACCGACCAGCACATCTTGGCCGGCGAGCTCTCGCCGGAGGCACGGCTGCAGGCCCTGCCCCAACCGCTGCGCCTACTGCTAGACACCCTGCGCCTGCTGGCCTACCGCGCCGAAACAGCGATGACGACCGCGGTTGCGCCCGCGCTCGACAATCCCGACACCGCCCGCAGCCTGCTCAAGTCGCTGTTTCAGGCTGACGCCAGCCTGCACCCTGACGAGTCAGCCGGGACCCTCACCGTGCGCCTGCTGCACCAGCCGACCCGCGCCCAGGATCGCGCCCTGGCCCCCTTGCTCGACGAGCTCAACCGCACGCGCACCGTCTTCCCCGGCACCCACCTCCGTTTGGTCTACCGCATGCTGTCGGACGACCTGCCCTGCTCAGCCTCCTCCCAGCCCACCCCGGCCAACCCCAAGCCGCCGCTCCCTGCATCCAAACTATCCAAACCAAATGAAACGGTGTAACGAAGTCTGAGACTGATCTGTTGCCAAGCTTCGCTCGTCCGAGCCATTGGAACTCCATGTGCCGTACCCTACTGAGAAGGCCTCCGAACTCACCCCCAGACCTTAGGCCCTCCTTTCCAATTTCGAGGAATGGCTTCTTGGCGCGCCTACGTCCAATTCGAAGCGTTTTGTAATCCTCACGCCAGTCTACAAACCGCACGCGAACAAGGATCTCCTTGATGATCGGTTTCCACATTGCCTGTCCCGACTTGATTTGAGAACGCGACCGCTGAACCGCCATGTCGCAGAAGAAGTTGGGCAGGTCTCGTGCGCGCTCGTTTGCAAGGTCCTTAGCGTTGGCTATGATTGACGTACGTTGTACGAATCTGAGGGGCTGAAACTCAATCGACGGTGTGATCGTGTAGTCTGCCATAGCTAGTAGTTGCTGTGGGCCGGACTGAGCAGCCAAAGTCAATGAAGTGAGGTGTGCAACTACAAAGAAAGCGGTTATCGATTTGCATGAGCATACGCTCCATGTTGAGCCCTACACTACATGATTCTCTTGAATCCGGCAGGCTATGTCAAAAGGTCAGGTCTGGTATCACGGCTGATTCTTGTTCGTCAGGTGTAACCTTGGGCTCAAGGACTTAGACGAGGGGCTGGCTTTTTTGGCCGGAATCGTGTATGCATGGAGTATGACTGTGCAGGTGTCCCCCGAGACGGTTCCGGTAGTGCGGGAAGTGATGGTGCGGCTGATCCGGCCGGAGGAGCGGCTGCGCTGGGACGCGTTGATGGACACCCATCACTACCTGGGGTTCAAGCAGTTCGCGGGGCGCGGGCTGCGCTATGTCGCGGAATGGAACGGCGAGTGGCTGGCGTTGCTGGGCTGGCAGACGGGAGTGTTTCAATGTCGGCCGCGCGACCAGTGGCTGGGCTGGCACAAGGCGGTGCAGTTCCGGCGTTTGCACCTGTGCGCCAATAACACGCGCTTTCTGGTGCTCCCGGACGGGCAGCGAGTCAAGAACCTGGCCTCGCGCGTGCTGGGGTTGAACCTGCGGCGACTGAGCGCGGACTGGCAGGCGTGCTGGGGACATCCGCTCGAGCTGGCAGAGACGTTTGTGGACCCGCGGCTGTACCGGGGCACGGCCTATCTGGCAGCGAACTGGATCAAGCTGGGGCTGAGCAAGGGGTACGCGCGGTCGAACGGGAAGTACACCGACAAGCACGGGCAGAAGAAGGTGATGTTGGTGTATCCGCTACGGGCGGATGCGCGGGCGCGGCTGGCGGACCCGGAGGAGCGGGAGGAGTGGGGTTGCGGGCCGGTCGATGTGCGCTACGGAGGGGCGGATTTGCGGTCGCTGCGGGAGCAGTTGGAGGAGGTGGAGGACAGCCGGGGACTGCGCGGGAAGCGGCATGCGCTGGGGGTGGTGCAGCGAGGCTAGCTGAAGTACTAGCGGGTGCAAGTCCCGCCGGCACAATTCTCAGTTTGGTGCCGTAGTGATATCCGGCAGGCACATGGGGAGACCCGGTGACCTGAAAGCCCGGAAGTAAAAGCCCTGGGAGGCCGGTGGGGCCGGAAGGTCGCACTGGTCTGGTCAGCCCGGGGGGCGAGCAAGCAGGAGGGCCGTAGCGAGAGCGAACGAATGAAGCGCCGAAAAGACATTCCCGCATGAAGCTGATTTGCGGGATGAATGGAGTTGCCAAGGGTCTCACCCTTACCCGATGGCCAGTGCCGCTGCGGAAGAACTGAGGAGCACGCAGCGGGGCTCCCGGCGTATTGCAGGCGGCAATCCTGGACAGTACAGCAGTAAAAGCCCGGAAGGTGAGGAGGACAGACAGGATGATCCAATGAATGTCAAGGACCGGGCCTATAACCGGCGGATGCCGGGAAATGGCCGGGAGTTCTCCTGACTGGCGGATGAGGTCGGTAAGCGAGGAAGTCCGGGACAACATAACCCGGACGGAGCGAGGACCTCTGGGCACAGGTGGCGGCGAGGCCGCCGGGGGGGTGCCGCACACAGTGGCGGCGTACCCCTGCGGCGGGCCGGGTCGTCGAAGGACGGAGAGAACGCGGGAAGCGCGCGGGGGCATGGCCGGATCAGCCTTAACCTCGGCGGTGCTGCGGAAAGCTCCGTGCCGAACTGCAAGGTGCCTGATGCTTGAAGCCGTACCGTGGGAAAACCCGACGTACGGATTTTAGGGAGGGCGGCTGGAAACGTGGCCGATGGCGGAACTGAGAACCCACCCTGCAACCGAAAGGGCTGGGCTGGAAATCCTCCGCCTAAGGGTGCGCGCGCCAGTGCCCTACCCGACATTCTGGCGTTGCTGGTGTTGGCGCGGCTGGCGGGGAGGTACGGCGGGAGAGCGGCGGAAGCGTACGCGAAGACGTTGAAAGAAGACGAGTTAAGGGCTCTGGCGTGTCGCCGGGACGGAGTGACGAGGGAGTACGTGACGCCGTCGGACACGACCTTCCAGCGGGTCATGGAGCGGACCGACCCGGTCGCGCTGGAGCGGGTGGTCCAGAGCTGGACGCAGCCGCGCGTGGCGGTGCCGTAGGCGCTGGCCGGGGACGGGAAGCGGATTCGCGGGGCGAATCGGTTCGCGGCGGACGGGGAGCACTGGGAGACGATCACGCTGGTGGATCATGCCACGGGCATGCCCGTGGCGAGCCGCAGCTACCGCGAGGAAGGCGGCGGGCCGGCCGCGCTGCGGGCCTTGCTGGAAGAGGTGCACCTGCGCGGCTGCACGGTCACCCTGGACGCCGGGCATGCCGGGCTGCAGACCGAGCGGGCGATCGTGGAGCAGCACGGCGGGGACATCCTGGTGCGGATCAAGGGCGACTGCGAGCGCACCCACGAGACGCTGGTCCAACTGGACTGGGGCGTTGGCACGGAGCGCAGTTGGGCGGAGGATCGCTGGCAGCGATCGCACCGCAAGAACTGGGAGCGGCGCTCGATCCAGGTCTTCACGCCGCATCCGCAACTGCTGTCGTTCCCGCACGCCCGGCAGGCGTACCGGATCACGCACGAGACGTGCCAGCGACTCGGCGGCGCGGTGAAGGTCCACTACAGCTACGGCATCACCTCGCTGTCGGAGAAAGCCGCATCGGCGCGGGACCTGCTGCATCTGCAGCGCGGTCACTGGCAGGTGGAGAGCGCCAACCACTATCGTCGCGACAAGACGTTCGGAGAGGACAGCAGCCGCGTGCGCACGGGCCACGGCCCGGCCAACTCCGCGGCGCTGAACAACCTGGCGCTGGCGCTGTTGCTGCCGCAGCGGCAGTTCGCGACGGTGCCGGAGGCGCAGGCGTACTACGCGGGGAACCGCGCCGCGGCGCTGGAACTGTTGCTGGCCTCCGGCTAGCGGCGACCTGCGCTCCTCAGCGGCTGCATCAGGCCCGTCGCGGCGGAGTGGACGGCCGGTCTGCGCCCCAACTGCGGATGCCTGCCGCCCCCATACTGCGATGCCCGGCCCGTGAGGCGTCCATGGGGGCCACGCCGCGGCCCGATTCTCCTCCGTAGACCGCCGTGGCGCTCGTGATCAACCGCCGGTGAGCAACCGGACCCCTTCATTCCAAACAAGAATCCACGGTGGGTCTGGTATAGGGACCCAGGCGGGTCAGGCAGCGGCTAGACGGAGACGCCCATCTCGTCCCAGGTGACCATGCGGCGCTGGTAGATGGCTTCCCTCCCCATGATGCTGGTGAGGGCCGCGGTCGCAGCGACTTCGATGTCAGCGGCCGGCTTGCGGTTCTCGCGAATCGCCCGCACGAAGTCGTCGTGGGCCGCTTCGGTCAGGTCAATGCCCCCCACGCCCTGGTGCTCGACGGGCTCGGAGTCCCCGTACATGTCGAAGAAGGCCCACGAACTATAGTCCAGTTCGATCGTGCCCTTCTCGCCATACACAACGAACCACTGGCCGTTCGGGAGCTTCCTGAGCGCGCGAGGATGCAGGTAGAGCTGGCTGTAGTCGAGATGCATGTCATTCCGGTAGATGTACTCGACGCTGAAGCCATCCATCATGACCGTGCCGGCGGGCATCGGCTCGGGAAGATACCTCTTGCCGTGGCCGTAGACGCTGACCGGGCGGCTGCCGGCCAGCCAGTTGCAGACGTCGAGGTTGTGAATAGCGTTCTCGACGATCAGGTCGCCGGAAAGCTTGACGTCGTTGTACCAGCCCGGAAAGCGCCGCTGCTGGCCGCTGCCGCCTTCACGGCGCGTGCCCGGTCTCGGAGGGGTGCTGTGGCGCTGGGCCTTGATGACGAGCGGCGTTCCGATGAGCCCCGTTTCGTGGATCTGCCGCACCACTTCCTGCATGTGCGGGGAGTTGCGCGACTGCTGCCCGATCTGGAACACGGCCTTCGATTTGCGTGCAGCGTCCAGCACGAGCTGGACCTGGTCTGCCGAGATGGCAAGTGGCTTCTCGCAGAAGACGTGCTTGCCGGCCTCGAGGGCCGCTGCGGCCATTTCGGCGTGCAGGTAGCACGGCGTGGCAATGAGCAGCGATTCTCAGAATGGGGGTTCTGACTCGTGTGGGGTGGAATCTGCGAGCGTTTGTGTGCGCCGTTGGGAACCCGTTGCGGGGTGATCGGGACGGCTGTTGACTCGGTATCCGGGGGGCGAGGCGTCTGGCAGCGGTCATGACGCGGTCATGGACTTGCCGCAACGCACCCCCGCTGAGGGCCTCTGGAAGAGGAGCCTGTCGCTGGCAGGATGGCGGGCGGGTTGCGTCATGAGGGGGCGCACGCGGCCGCCCCGGGATCGGGCGGTGGCGGGCGCTTCCTCAACACGGTCTCGAACAGGGCGGTCCAATTGCGGAAGCAGAACCACTCCGTGAGGAAGCCCAGGGTCGCGAAGAACTTGCGCCGGGTGCCGACTCGCGCCCGGCATTGCCGCCACAGGTCGGACACGCAGTCCAGGACCGCATGCAGCGCGAAGGCGAACAGGTTCAGCGTGGCGAGCAGATTGGCCAGGCCCTGGCGGCCGTGCCCGAAGTTGTGCTTGAGGTTGTAGCCATGCCGCGCCAAGCAGTTGAACCCCTCGTTCTCGATCTTCCATCTGGCCCTGCCCGCCCGCGCGATCTCGGCCACGTTGTCAGCGGTGACCTTGAGGCTGGTGAAGAACGAATTGTGGTAGGTGCGCTCGCCGTTGCGACAGATCTTGAAGTCGATCCAGGTGCCCTGCAGGGCGTCGTCGCCGGCGCGCAGCGGCACGTTGTTTCTTCACTGGTAGCGATGGGACTCGACCTGCTGGCGCTGGTTGCGGGTGCGGACCCAGCCGGTGGACCAGATGCGGTGGTTGGGGAGCTGTTTGTATAACGTCTTGTGGCTGCTGGGCTTACAGATGAAGAGGAAATCCGCGGCGAGGGCGGCGACGAGTTTGCAGAGGGGCTGGCAGCAGTACAGATCGTCGCCGAGCAGGACCGGCCGGTAGGGGAGCAGAGCGGGGATGTGGGCGGGCAGCCAGCGCTTGGCAGCGTTGCGCTCGCAATCCTGCTTGCGCTGGTCTTCGGTCAGGTCGGGCCGGTTGGCGGCGGGGTCGTGCTGGGGCTGGACGAACAGCGGCATGAGCGGGAGGACGCGGTTGTGGCCGTCGGCGACAACAGTGGCCGAGAGCATGGTGTGAAAGAACTGCTTGGTTTTGTGCTGGCCGACATGGCGGGTGGAGCACTGGTCGCAATGGATGGAATCCGAGCAATGGAACTGGATCCCGTCGAGGGCGATGAGGAGGCGGCCGTCGAGGCGCAGGAAGGGGTCGAGGCCCCCTTGGTCGCGGACGGTGTCGAGGCAGAGGGGGAAGAGGTCGCCGAAGAGGGAGGGGTCGAGACCGTCTAGCAGATTCCTGATCTGATTGTCACTCGGGATCTTGCTGACGCCGAAGAGGGAGTCGCAGTTGGAGCGGGCGGACTCCTCGTGCATGCGGCGCTGGAAGTCGAGGAAGGAGGGGGACTGGAAGAAGAACGTGGAGAGGGCGCAGGCAGCGGCATCGGAGACGGCGTAGCGCTTGTTGGAGCCGGTACGGGGGTCGGGCAGGGCGGAGGCGGCTTGTTGGAAGCGGTCCAGAAGGGAATCGAGCACTCGGGCATTGGAAACGGGGGGCACATTTTATGTTTGAAAGCGGCGCCCGCAAAGTTAAGTCCCCAGAAACTGGTCCCTTGCTACCGGCCCCTCAGCGGCTCGCGAGACAGCAAAAGGCCAAATTGAGAACTACTGGCAATGAGCACCGCGTCGACATCGCTCTGGCGGAGCAGTTCCCTGTAGTCCCCATAGGAACGAGGGTTATCCGCCTGCGCGGCGCTCTGCGCGGCATCGCGGGCGGAGGAGTCGATATCGCAGACGGCCTGGACCGTGACGTCAGAGCGTTCGACCACGCCGCCTAGATGCGCCGTGCCCCGCTTGCCGACGCCGATCATGCCGAAGCGTAGCGGATCGTTCTGGGCTCGAACGGATGTCACTGCGGTGGCGGCTGCCACCCCTTGCAGGAAACGACGGCGCACGATGCTGTTGTGATTCACTCCGACCTCCGCCGAAAGGAACTTGTGCCTGCTTTCGGTCGCTGCTCAGCCTATCACGGCGCTCGGTAAGGCCAGACCGTATTCTCGTGCCCCCATAGGCTTCCGCGTGGGTCAAGCAGGCCGGATCTCGAGGTTCTGCAAGCATGCCGGAGATGTGATGCGTTTCACTTTGACTACATGTGTTCTGGTTGGTGCCGCTGCGCTCTTGTTCGCGCAGTCAGAGGGGTTTGTGTCACTGTCTCCGGTCACCCACGTGAGCGAGCACTGGACCGTGGAGGGGTCGGCCCCGGACGCTTGGTCTGTCAAGGACCACGTCATCGTTTGCACCGGAAAACCGAACGGCTCTCTGCGGAGCAAGAAGGTTTACCGTCACTTCATTTTTCGTGGCGAGTGGCGCTTCCAGAAGGAAGGCTCGAAAGAGCAGCTTCCAAGGTATCCCAATGCCGGATATTTCATTCACGCGGGCGCGATATAACGCACTTGGCCACGATCCCTGGGAATCCAGGGTCACTACGGTGAAGCGGGCAGCTTGTTCGGTGTGCGTGGAGGTAAGGTCAGCGGGGCTCACCGGGCCCCGGCCCACGAGAACCGCAAGCCGTTCGGAGAATGGGAAAGCATCGAGATCCAGTCCCTCGACGGAATCGTCACCGTGAAGCTCAACGGCAAGACGATGAACGAGGGGCACGATTTCGAACCCGCCGAAGGCAATATCTGCCTCCAGCCGGAGGGCTGGCCTGTCTTCTATCGGAATCTACAGGTCAGGGAACTCGATTGATTCGCGCCATGTTCCCAAGGGACAGACCCGGTCCACATGGAAATACATCGATGGCTTGACAATACCGGAGTTCTGCGTCCAGCCTCGGACCCTGCCTTGGTAGCGCCGACGGTTGTTCTGGACGTGGTCCGCGATGGCTTCGTGCTGGCTTCCTAACTGGCTGCGGGAGCGCCTTCGCCAGCTTGCTTGTCGAGGGTTGCGTTCTCGAAGTGATCCCTCATTGTCTTCCTCGCCTAGGAGTGGATCCCTCCCACAGAGATTGGCTCATGCACGAAAGAACCGTAGCACTACGAACAGGGTCTCATAAGACTGTCTGGAAACCTGTCAGCAACGAAAACATGGGGAAACGTAATGTTTATTGCTTGACAGCGGAAGAGTGGTGCTGTAATAAGACTAGTCCGGCCAGAACACGGACTTAGGAGCAGCGAAGCCAAAGCGGCCTCGACTTGCAGTTGCACTTGAGACGACAACGCTTCAAGTGCTGTGAACGGCCTGACGCGAGGAGAGAGCCATGCAAAACCCACTGACGGTCTTGAGGAGGTCGTTTCGGCACACGGTAAGCCACAAGCGTAACCGTACCCGAGAGGAGCTTGAGAACGAAGTGGCACGGAGAACTGTCAGACGGATCGCAACTGGCAACGTTCGGTTGCAGCGAGGCGAGTATGTCACACGAGAGGACATCAATCAACAGTGGGACCAGGTGAAGAATTACAGATTTAATGACGGATAGCGACTTCTATGACCTTAGCGCAATCGAGGAGATCGCCAGACTTTTTGACAAGGCTGACACCTTTGCCAAGGAGATCGAGATGTTCCGATCCAATATCTCGATACCGCCAGTCAACGAATTGAGATACGCCGGTCATCACCTGACCAAGGCACTTGTAGCCAAGGACAAAACTGACTTTCGAGACGAGGTGCGCAAGTCCAAGGGGCATTGCCAGCGGTCGATGTACGAGGCATCGGAGTCAGGCATCACACACGCCTTAGACCTAGTCAAAGGATTTCGGGAAGACTACAAGGATCTGATTGTGAGTGAAATCGTGCCTGGCCACTCAGGCATGAGGCGCAAGGCGACCAAAGCAAGCGAAATGCTGTCCAGGGGACGGGTGGACCGGGATTCTGCCGAAAATCAGGCTGAACAGTATATGGAAACATTTCGAGAGCTGCGAGATATCGTTGAAACACTCGATGCCAGCCGAGACGACCTCAATGCGAAGAGGGTTGACGGGATCAAGGCTGATCGACAGTTCTCCATTCGGATCATAGTGATGATAGTTGTCCCGGCATTGCTGGCAATCCTGGGATTCCTGCTCAAAGCCAATCCTGATTCCCTATTATCCGCATCCCAGTAGAGCGCCAGAAGGGGTGGGCTTGTGGATTTTCGGTGGCTGGCGCGAAGCCGGCAGGCAGGGGGGAGAGGCGCTAGGCACGAGATGCACTGGCAGCCAGTGGTATCGGTCGCAACCGGGTCCCCCGGGCAGTCCCCGGATGGTCCCCGGGGAGTGCCGGCGGCCTGTCCCACGCGCAGCCGGGTTGTCGAACGCCCGGTGGATTGGGCTGGCGGCAGCCGCGGCCGTTAGACGGTGCTCAACATCAGGATCGGACGCGGCAACGGCAGCGTCGTGGCCGCCGCCTTCAGCAGCCTGCGCGGCAGCGCCGCCAGCTCGTAGCGGCGATTGAAGCGGTACTGGAACTCGGCCAGGTAGCGCGCCGCGTAGTGCGGCGCGCAGGCATGGTAGGTGCCGTCCAGGGAGCGCTTCACGTTCCCCAGGATCGTGTTCGCCCAGACCAGGCCGGGCGTCTCGCAGCCCTGCTTGCCGCCGCCCGTCACGTGTGGCTTGTGCTCGCAGCCCGCTGCCTCCAGCCCCTGGAAGCAGGCCAGCCCGTCCGTGTGCACCGTGGTCCCGGGCCGCACGTGCTGCGCGGCCCACTGCGCGACCTCGGCCGTGCGGAAGCCGTCGACCACGCTCAGCTTCATCACCACCGGCTGGCCATCCGCGGTGACCTGCACGGCTGCCAGCAGCGGCGTCTTGTTCGGCGAGCCCCGCCCGCGCTTGCCACCGGGGTACTCGCCGCCCAGATAGGCGTCGTCCAGCTGCACGGTGCCCTCCAGCCGGTAGCGCTGATCACGCTCCCGCATGGTCTGCATGAGCTTGTGCTTGAGCAGCCAGGCGGTGTTGTCGTTGACGCCCAGCTTGCGCCCCAGCTCCAAGGCCGAGATGCCGCTCTTGGTCTGGGAGAGGAAGTAGATGGCAAGGAACCAAATGCTCAGCGGCAGCTTGGTGGCCTGGAAGACGGTGCCGGCGAGCAGGGAGAGCTGGCGCTTGCAGTGGTTGCACTGGAAGGTGGCCCGGCGGGTGGAGAGGCGGCAGAAGCGGGCGCCGCCGCAGCGGGGGCAGTTGAGGCCGTCGGGCCAGCGGGCGGCGAAGAGGGCCTGCTCGCACTGCGCCTCGGAGCCGTAGTCCTGGAGAAACTGGGTCAGGCTGAGGCCTTTTTGGAACTGGACTTTGTTCTTGGGCATAGCAGAGGGTTCTCTAGCCATAATTATCGCAATATATTCGCCTCAAGTCAATAGAATCAGCGATTTAATACGAACAAAACTCGCAATTCAAGGCTACGGAGACGCTGGCCGCCGAGGGACGGAGTCAGACTGGCGGACCGGCCGCTGGGTCGCCTTGGTCAGCCCCGTTTAGGTCAGTCTTGGATGCAGGTAGTAGGGAATCAGGAAGCCAATTAGCTGATCTAGCCCACCAGTTCCCGATATATCAACCGCTTGCCGATCATGGTGGCGACCCAGAAATTCATCTGGTCGATGGTGTTCTGGCCGCGGATGTATTTGCGAGCCACGAACTCGTCAACCTAGCGGAGCAGGTGCATCGGGCTTCATCTTGTGGTAGGTGCGGTAGAATCCCCGCCTGAACAGCGACCAGCAGGACTCGGTGCCGTTGGTGTGCGCCTCTCCCCTGACGTACTTGCCCGCTCTGTGATTGACCGACTCGTGGTCCGGAATGCGCCCGTAGACGCCGCTCTCGCCGCTGCAGACCTCGGCGCCTAGCTTTACGGCCTTAGACAGCATTCCGTCAACGACGAATCGGTTGACCTTGGAAACCGGTTTGGCCGAGATGCGCTTTGACGCGCGACCCTCGATTCCAACGACAGGTGTCTGGTCGCTCCCGCCGCGGCCCGAGATATGCTTGCGCTGGGCGTTGTGAATGTTCTCGGCCTTGCCGCCGACATAGGTCTCTTCTATCTCGACCGGGGCGTCGAGCTTCTTGCCCATCTGGTCATCGTTCCATGCTTTGCGGAGCACATGCAGCATGAACCAGGCAGTACGCTGAGTGACTCCGACGCCGTGGTGGGGTCGCACCCTCGACACTCCCTTGAAGCTGGTCGCGTAGAGATAAGCGGCGATCGCCCACTTATGCAAGGGGACGCGGGAATTGGCGATGGCCGTCCCGGTCCTGACGCTGAAGTAGGACCGGCAGGACTTGCACTAGTAAGGCATTGGCTGCGCGTTCGGAACCTCGCTGGTCTCGACGCTGCCGCAATGGCTTCAGCAACGGTCGTCCGACCAGACCTACTGCTCAAACTAGTTGGTTGCGGACTCCTCGTCAGGGACAAGACTGGTGCCGCGAATACGGGGGGAGCGATCCATCCCGCTCGCATTTCGGGGCTGCTATTCCACCCGTAGCGGCCGTCCCTCCTTGTAGCCCTGCCAGGCGAACCAGTAGGCGACATGCCCGGGGAGCCGGGCGAGGCTCTCGCCGCCCGGTCCTGCAAGGGCGTCTTCGGTGACGGTCCATAGCGCCCCTTCGCTCGCCACCAGAGACGGATCCTCCTCCACGACCACAAACGTCCGTCCTCCCGATTCGTAGGCGCGGACTGTCTCGGTCTCAGCGTACCCGATGAGGACCACATCACGCTGTCCCACCCGGTCGTGGATGACGGCGCCGCCTCTGAAGAGCGAGAGCACCCAGGCCATTTCGTTGGCTCCGTCCCGCAAAACGAAGATGCGGTCCTTCGGCGCGAGACGGCGGTCCCGGACCACCGCCGGGAACATGAGCTCGGGGCTCGCGAAGTACTCGCCGTAAGGTCTTCCGGGCCGGTAGTCCCGCTGGAAGCCGGTGTCGAGGGAGAGGACGGTGGTGTCCGGATGGGCGGCGAGCCAGTGCTGCCAACTCGTGATCACCACCGGCAGGATCTTCAGTTCGATTCCGGACCCGGTGAGCTTCCCCACCACCGGCCGCCCGGTGAATTGATTCCAGAGCGACTCCGTCTGGGTGTCGTACATGAGCTTGTTCGACCGGTAGAGAAGTCCGGAAGAACCGAAGACGAAAGGCTTCCGGCGGCCGCGGACCCGGGTATCGAAGAGGATGCCCGACCCGCAGAGCGTGCAGTAGGCGAGGGACACCGGGACGCCGCCCACCACGTCGTTGAACATCTCGTGCCAGTCGAGTATGCGGAGCGGATAGGCACGCGAGTCGCCGTTGATGCTGACTCCGAAGACCAGTTCCCGGTCGGTCAGGTAGGTCGCTTCGGCTGATGGGATCTGCTTGGCGTTCAGCAGCGCGGGGATCCCATCCTTCTTGACCCCGCCCCAGACGATCTCCTCGATGCGGATCTCGTGCCGCACCCCCTGGTAGAGGAAGTTGCGGAAGTTGCGGTCGATCCCGCCGAGGAGGTCCGCCTTGAGGGAGACGAACCCCCGGAAGGGACGGATCTCGGTGTGCTTCTCCTGCCACTCGGTCCATGCCATCCAGTCGCGCGGGATCTCGGCTCGGGCGAGGCGTTGGAGCGCGTCGAGGAGCCGGCCGTCCTCGTCTGGCACCCGACGCAGCACCGCGACGAGAGCCGGAATCACGTCCCGCTTATCGCGTTTGACCAAGAAACGCAGCGCTCGGTCCCGGTCTGCGGTGTTCCGTGACAACAATGCGGTGCGCACAGTCGCAGCGATGTCGGCGCCCGGCCGGGGAAGACCGTTGCGGAGTGGGTCGTTGCCTCTGGCGGCACCGGGCACTCTGGGTCCTTGGGCAGGGAAGGGGGCACCGAGCTCAGGGACAATACCGAAGACCAGCAGTCCGGCGAGCAGCGACGGGAATCGAATCACTCGGGGCATCACGGAATCCCGGAAGGTCCGGGTTCATTCTAATCCAGCGGAACCGTCCTCACTATCCCTCTTGCGCTGCCGAACCGGACCCAAGGCCTCGCTACCCTGACGCGCTTCCCACTGTTCGCCTCCCTATTCCACCTCGTTGATCAAATCCCTCAGCCGATTCTCCCTGGTGAACCCGGCAGATTGACGGACGGCCATCCCGCCATGGCTGCCCGACTCAGCGCAGACCTCGAAATTCCCTGGAGCGGTTCACCAGACCACTCGTCTCTCATTGGTCAGGCGATCGGTACCGTAGTCCAATGGAGCGCGGTCGTGCCGCGCTGCATCAAGATGCTCGATTCTGGGATTTTGTGATTCAATCAGCATGAACCACGCGAGTTCGTACGGGCCTTGCCTCGTTTGGACTGCAGACGCCATGTAGCTGGCGTCTTCGCTGGCGGGTGTGATCCATGGCCGCTCAACCGATTCCTCGAATTAGGTCGGTTGCCACGGCGGTGCCGGGCAACCGAATGACCCAGGACGAGGTCAAGAACTTCAGCGCCTCGTTCTTTGCCGGTGCCGTTTCAGGTCTCCGCGGTCTCTTGGACATCTTCAGCAACGCCGCCATCGGGGCGGGATATGTCTGCGCTCCCCGGAGTTGGTACGAAGGCGGCGAGCATGGATTTGAGGAAAAGAACCGTCTGTACCTCGAGAATGCAATTCCCCTGCTGAAGGAGGCGGCCGTCGAATGCCTGGCTGCCGGCGGTCTCGAACCGAAAGACATCGACCTGATCGTCACCGTTTCGACGACTGGCATCGCCACGCCCAGCCTGGACGCCAGGCTGATGGCCGAACTGCCCTTCCGCCGCGACGTGCAGAGATTGCCGATCTTCGGACTGGGATGCGCTGGGGGCGTGCTGGGACTGGCACGTGCCGCCGCATGCGTCCGCGCCCACCCGGGCAGTCGCGTCCTATTGCTCGTTGTCGAACTCTGCACGCTCACGTTCCGATCCCGCGATCGATCGGTTCGAAACCTGGTGGCGACGGCCCTGTTCCGCGACGGCGCTGCCGCGGCTCTACTAACGGACCAGGGGCCGGGGGCGGAGATCTCGGCATGGGGCGAATACACGTGGCCAGACTCACTCGACATCATGGGGTGGGACGTCGCAGACGACGGGCTGGCAGTAGTGTTCTCCCGCAGCATTCCTGAACTGGTCCGCACGCGAATGCGGCGTGTGACGGAAGAGTTTCTGGCCTCCGCGGGACTTGGTCTCCGCGACATTGACAGCTTCGTCTGCCATCCCGGCGGCGCCAAGGTGCTGGAGGCCCTCGAATCTGCGTTCGACCTTCAGCCCGGCGGCCTCGAAGAGTCCCGGGCCGTCCTCCGCGACTACGGCAACATGTCCGCCGCAACGGTGTTGTTCGTTCTCAAGCGCGCCCTCGAGGACAGGACACCGAAACGCCACTTGCTGACTAGTCTGGGACCGGGTTTTTCGGCTGCGTTTCTCGTCCTGCAATCAAGGTGACCGTCATGAGCCCGCTCTATGCGGTCGTCGGCTTCCTTGTCGTCCAGCGGCTGGCGGAACTTCTCTTGGCGCGCCGCAACCACCGCGCGTTGCTGGCTCGGGGTGCGATCGAGGTCGGCGACCGGCACTACTCTGCGTTCGTTGCCTTGCATGCTGGCTGGCTGCTGGCGCTCCTTGTCACGATTGATTCCCAGACCGCGGTGTCGATTCCGTTGCTCGTTGTCTTTGGCCTGCTGCAATGCGGGCGACTCTGGGTGATCTTGACCTTGGGTGCGCGATGGACAACCCGTGTGATGGTGCTTCCGGGCGCCACCCGTATTCGCAGCGGTCCGTACCGCTTTGTCGATCACCCCAACTATCTCGTCGTCTGCGGCGAAATCGCTGTCGTGCCCCTGGTCTTCGGAGCGTGGACCCTGGCGGTGGTCGCGTCCGCCCTGAACCTGCTGTTGCTTCGGAAGAGGCTCGTTGTTGAGAACAAGGCACTCGCGGAGGTCTACGATCGGCGAAGCGCGACGGCCCCCGATGTGGCAGACCGGGTCTCCGACTCAGATCGCAAGTGATGTGGCGTGCCGCAAAAAGGCTCCCGTTGCGTTCCAGAGCGGACTGGATAGACAGATTCTTGGGATTGCCGACAGGCCCTAACCCTTCGCCCTTGCAATCGCCGCGCCCAACTTTGGAGTTTTTTCGGCAGATGCAGTTGTAGGTCATTGATTTCATTGAGTCGGATTTCCGCGAAACGGATTTGCGGTCACTACACTTTGTGATCCTTGGCGATATCTCCTGACTGTTCCCTGAGCGCGTCCCAGTCCAGCGGAATCGTGCGCCGGTGACGCTGGAACGCGAGCCCGGCCGCCGCTGCGAGGCGCGCCTGCTCGTTGTTCGGGTCCACGTCCTGCCGCTGGCTCCAGGTCTGCCCCTCCGCCGTCCGCATCGTCGTCGTCAGGCGCACCCACGTCCGCATCCGCTCGCGGATCGAGTGCCAGCTGTACGTCACGCCCGCGGCCCGCAGCCGGTAGCGCAGGGCGTGTACCAGGTGGTAGGCCAGCACCGTAATGAACAGGTGACCCGCCACGCGCTGGCCCAGGCTGTGGTGCAGCGGCCGCAACCCCAGCTCCTCTTTGAACGAGCGGAACGTCGCCTCGATGTCCGCCAGGCGGCAGTATTCCCGCACGATCCGCTCGTCGTCCCAGTCCGTCCGGCTGGTGCGCAGCAGGCTCGTGCCCTGCACCCGGTCCCGCTGCCCGTGACGCGGCCCCAGCTCCCACAGCACGGCCTTGGCACGGCCCTGCTCGCCGCGCTCCACACGCACCTTGTACTGGCTCGCCACCAGCTTGTGCGTCTGCTCCAAGCGACCCAACTTGCGCAGCACCTTGGCGTACGCCTTCAGGTGGCCCTTGACACTGAGCCCCGTGTGCAGCGCCTGCAGGCACGCCTCGTAGCGCGCCCGCCGCCGCTGCAGGAAGTCCTGCTCGTCCCGCTCCCGCTGCGGGCTCCACACGCACAGCCGGGCCTCCTCACCTGGATCCGCCTCCGGCCGCTCCGCCGCCGCTCCTGCCGCCAAGCCGGCCTCCGCTGTGCTCAGCCGCCAGATCTGCAGCTGATGCCCCCCGGCGCTCTGCCACTGCGTGTCCGCGGCACGCTCCGGGGCCGCCCGCCGCGGCCGCTCCACCGTGATCCAGTGCAGGCCCTGCTCGCGCAGCCAAGCCAGGTTCTCCGCGCTCACGATGCCGCCGTCGAAGACCACCGTCGGGCGCTCCCCGGCCAGCGCGCCCAGCCGCCGGACCGCTTCCTGCAGCGTGCCGGGCTCGCCGATGTTGCCCGCCAGCACTTCCGACCGCCGCGGAAAGCCCTGCCCGTCCAGCAGCAGGCCGAGCGTGACCAGCGGGCAGTCATGGCGCTTCTGCTTGGAGCGGCCGCGCGCCGCGTAGGGGTGCTTGGGCCGGCCGGTATGGAAGGTGTTGGTGAGGTCGTAGAAGATGATGCGGGGCTCGAGGCGGAACAGCTTGCTTTCGTGGGCGAAGAGGGTCGGCTCGATCTGGTCGCGGGCCTGCCAGAGGGCGTCGGAGGCGAGATAGAGGGAGTTGGAGGAGAGGTCGGCGGGCAGCAGGCCGAGCAGTTCGGGCAGGGCGGAGTCGTGCTGCAGCCAGCGCAGGGTCTCGCGCTCGCTGGCCGGATGCAGGGCGCGGGCGAGGATCTGGGCGCAGCCGAGGCGGACGTGGCGCGGGCGTAGTCCGGCCTGCTGCAGGCACTCGCGCAGGCCCAGTTGGCCAGCGAGCAGGTCGAGCAGGCGGGCCGCGCCGGCCTCGCGCACGTCGGTCTGGCGCAGGCTGGAGGGCAGCAGCGCGAGCGCCTGCTCGCGGGGTGCAGGTGCGGGATCGTCGGCGATCTGGAAGCCGAGGTCGCAATCGCCGTCGCGCAGGCGGCGGCGGACGAGCGGGGCGACGGCGCTGGCCTCGGCGGCGATGCGCTCGGCGAGTTCGCGCTCGGCCGGATCGGGGTCGGGGTCGGGCAGCGGACGCTGGCCGGTCAGCTGGTCGCGGACGGCGGCGGCGAGGCGTTTCCAGTGGGGGCAGGGGACGCGCCGATCGAGGCCGGCGGGGAAATGGGCGAGGACGATCTGGCGAACCTTGGCACCGCAGCGCTGGGAGTGGACGAGGCGGTAGGCGGTGCCGCCGGCAGCGCCGTGGGGGCGGGTCTGGACGCGCCGGACGAACATAGCCCCATGCTAGCGAAAAAATCCAAGTATGTCAACCTAGGTAGTCAGCACGTGGTCAGCACATTGAGCAGGATACGCCAAAAAACGGGAAAAGACGCAGAATCCAAGCCAGCAAGACGCTGTGCAGGCGATTGTTAGGGGAAAATAGGCCGGTCCAAGGGCTTTCGGCAAGTGATTCTAGCTGAGAACCGGGCCAAAACTCCAAACTTGGGCGCGGATTGGCCCCCGTGGCTCACTAACTCCTATCCAAGGGCACCTGAATCGTCAATACTGGAGGGGGTTATGGGGCGAGTCATGACACGCGCTGGCCAGCGGTCTGACCTGGCAAGTCACGCCACCAACAATTGGCGGGAGTATTGAAGTGCAGGATCAACGGCCTTTGGGAACCTTGGTATCGACAGGACGAATTGCGCTGGCAATCATGCTGCTTGGACTCGTCGGTTGCGCCCTCGAGCCAGTCGAGGCACCATCGCGGCTCAACGTGCTCCTGATCACGTCCGATGATCTCGGGCTGCAACTGAGCGCGTACGGGGACAGTGTCATCAACACCCCGAACCTCGACGCCCTCGCCGCCAGCGGCGTCCAGTTCGACGTCGCCTACGTGGCGCAAGCATCGTGCAGCCCTTCCCGCAGCGCCATGTTTACGGGCCTCTATGTGCACAGCAACGGCCAGTTCGGGCTGACCAACGCCTCGGACTTCAGCATGCACCCGCGCCTGCACGACGCCACGATTCCGAACATCCTCAAGCGAGCCGGCTATCGAACCAGCCTCATTGGAAAGCTGCACGTCGACCCGGTAGACAAGTTCGAGTGGGACGCCCGTTTGACGGTGAACGGCCGCGACGTGAAGGGGATAGCCACGGAAGCCGAAGAGTTCATTGGTAGCGGGGAGGAGACACCCTTCTTCTTGATGGTGAACTATACCGATCCTCACGCCTCCCGTGATCGAGATCCGCAGACGCGGGAGGTGATAGGGGACTGGACTTTCATGGACCGATTCGAGGGCATTCCTCCAACCTTGGTCGAGCCAAGCGAAAAGACGGTGTTTCCATTCCAAAGGATTGACACGCCGGAACAGCGCGAGCGAGTGGCCGGCTACTACAACGAAGTCCGCCGCGTCGATATCGGCGTCGGTTTGCTTCTTGACGCCCTCGAGCGAAAGGGACACGCCGGCGACACGCTGGTAGTCTTCGCTGGCGACCACGGGCCGCCGTTCGACCGCGGCAAGACGACGGTCTACGAGGGCGGCTTGCGTGTTCCGTTCCTCGTGCGCTGGCCCGGAGTCTCGCGGCCCGCGCGAAGTAAGGCGATGGTCTCGACCGTCGATATCCTGCCCACAATCCTGGATGCGACAGGAGCGATTCCCGCTGTCGAGATGCAAGGGATGTCCCTGCGGCCCGTACTGGAGGATCCCAAAGCGCCTTGGCGCGAGTACCTTGTCGGGGAGTTTCACATGCACGGGCCGCCATGGTTTCCTCGGCGCGCCATTCGGGACAACCGGTACAAGCTGATTCACAACCTGCTCGCAGAGACCGGGAGCCCAAGAACCGGCATCGACGGTGACCTGGGTTACGTGACTTCTCGCGAGGAACGCTACGACGGGACGCCGGTACGTCGTGCCTTCGACATCCTCGCCAATCCTCCGGAGTTTGAACTATACGACTTGGAGGAAGATCCCTGGGAGTTCCGGAATCTCGCCGACGAACAGGAACACGCAGCAACCCTGGAACGATTGCAAACGGCCTTGGAGGATTGGCGCCGCGCGACCAGCGACCCGTTGCTTGACCCCGCGTTCGTTGAAGAGATGCGTCAGCGCGTCGAGAGCTATTGACGGCTGGCGGCAAGGCGGCCGTCGGCGTCGCCTGCGAAGGGAAGCCACATCTGCCGGACTTCCCGCGTAGGGCCGCGGTCTGCGACCATTCGGCCCGCGGCGTTGGCAGGGACGCGAAGAGCGCTATTAGCTCCTGGAACCCGAAACAGTTTCGACCGATTGGCGCCCGTCGGCGGGACGGCGAATCGACACGCGCGATTTCCGGCTAGAATCGTGCCATATGCGCGCTCTAGTACCCTTGCTGGTTTTACTTTCCGCCACCGCTGCTGCCCAAGACTCCACCACTGCCGGCCGCTTCACTGTCGAGCGTCCAACGCTCCATAACCTCGGCTTCGAGTGGTCCATTGCCGGTGACGACAATCGCAATGCCTCGGTCTCCGTTGAGTTCCGCAAGGTCGGGGGTTCCCGATGGCGTGAAGCGCTTCCTCTAGTACGGATCGGCGGCGAGCGCATATTCCGTGCGCGGGAGCATCTCGACTACACAGTCCCTGAGGGTTTCGCGGGCAGCGTCCTCAATTTGGAGTCCGGCACTGAATACGAATGCCGTCTAGAGCTCAGCGATCCCGACGGCGCTTCAGGCGACACCGTTCAGGTCGTCCAAGTCACGACACGCAGCGAGCCGCAAGCGTACGCCAGCGGCAACACGTTGCACGTCTATCCTCCGGATCACGAGGGAGAAAAGCAGGAGCCGCACTTCACGAGTCTGCTGCAGGCTTACTACGGCGCGGGTCTTGGCGACTGGAATGTTGTCTGGGAACGCCGCGTGCAGCCAGGCGACACCATCGTTGTGCACGCCGGCCTGTACCGAAATGAACGACTGAACTACGTCGACCCGATGATGACGCCGTTCGACGGCACGAACTGGCTCACGATCAAGGCCACGGCCGAGAAACCGATCACCATCCGAGCCGCAGGCGACGGGGAGGTTGTGTTCGATGGAGCCGGCAACCACCGCCTGTTCGATGTCAGCGCTTCCGCCCACCACATCTTCGACGGGCTCACTTTCCGCAACACCGACGTTGCCATTTTCGCCGGCTTCAAGGAGGTCACTGGCGCCGTCAGCCTGACCGTCAAGAACTGCCGCTTCGAAGATATCGGTTTTGGTGTTTGGACCGAATACGCCGGATCGAGAGACTTCTACATTGCGGACAATATCTTCCTGGGCCGCACCGAGCAGCGCAACCTGCTCGTCGGCTGGACCGGCTCGCTTTGGCGCAGCGCGGGCCCCTATGGCTCCCACGAGGTTCGTAGCTACTACGCCGTGAAGGTCTACGGACCCGGCCACGTAATCGCCCACAACGCCGTCGCCTACTTCCACGACGGCATCGGCATATCGACCTACGGCACTCCAGAGTCCGATCCCCACCGGCGCGCCTCATCGATCGACATCTACAACAACGACATCCACATGTCCGGCGACGACTTCATCGAGACCGATGGCGGCGTCCACAATATCCGTGTCTACAACAACCGCGGCGTCAACGCCGCGCATGGCGGTTACAGTTCGCAACCGGTCTTCGGCGGGCCGGCCTACTTCATCCGGAACCTGCTGTACCACGTCCCCAGCGGAGTCGCCTTCAAGTTCTCAGCGAAGGCTGCGGGGCTGTTCGCCTACCACAACACGATCATCGGAGAGCAGGTGGCGGGCGATCCCACGTCCAACATGCACTACCGCAACAACCTCTTCCTGGGGCGGGACACGCCGGATCGCGGGGTGATGAGGTGGTCGAACGCTACCGCGGCGCACAGCTCGGACTACAACGGCTTCCGGCCCAACAGGGGTGTCGCCGCGCAATATCGCTGGCTCGCTCCTCGCGACCGCGTAGCGCTGTACGAGCCAACCGCGGCCGACTGGCGAGCGTTCGCCACTCTTGAGGAATTCCGGGTCGCCATCGGCCAGGAGGAACACGGCGTCGAGATCGATTTCGACATCTTTGAGGACATGGCGCCGCCCAATCCATTGAAGCGCCACGCCGTCTACCACGCCAAGGACCTTAACTTCCAGCTCAGATCTGGAGGCAAGGCTGTCGACGCCGGCGTGCGCATTCCCACTGTCAATGACGACTTCGCAGGTGACGCGCCCGATCTGGGCGCGCTCGAAGCGGGGCGCCCCCAGCCCCACTACGGTCCGAGGTGGCTTGACGGCGGGCCGTTCTACCAGTAATGGACTGCAAGGCCTTGATGCGGGTGTTCGATACCCACTTTCACCGCCATGGAAACTATATAAACCCATGAAAATAAACTGGTTGTAGAACAAGTATAGAGCAGAAGCCGAACCTCATCTCAGCGCTAGCTCACGCCAAGTGACGTGAGTACTTTACCGGTGTGACGTTCCACCACCCGCACGCTGTGACGGACTATCTCTGCCGAGCAGCCGATCTTCGCCGCGATCAAGCGGATGGCTGCCCATTGCGAGTCATGCTCGCGCTCCAACGCCATCCGCACCGTCCGCTCCCGTACCTCCGGCGAATTCCGCGTCGGTCTTACCATCGACTCCATCATTCCAAGAAATGAAGACTCCAAGAAACACGGCACGGTTTAGACACTCTGTGAGCCTAGCTCTGCTTGAGCTATGATTCTTGCATTCTGAAAGAGGTCCCTAAAGCGCGAACCGTCTTTGTGTCCAGCTTGATCCCCGGATCTTCAGACCTCGATCCAAAGACTACGCTGTTACTCAGGGATCGGAAGGTTGCGGCACCACTCGCGATCGTATAGCCGAACAACTCAAACTTCTTGAAGGTCCTCACGTTCTGGTCTTGGACCTGGCGGGAATCGCATTCACTCCCTCAACCCTGCAAGAATTGATTGGGACTTACATACGTGACTGCCCCAGAACAAGATTAGGGCGAAATTCATGCATTCTGAGTTTCGGAAATCCGTCGGAATACACTGGGATTCCTCCAGGATTTCCGCTCGCCGGGAGTCTCCAAAGCCACGCTGCGGTCCGTTGTGGCCTTGGAATAGCCCCTGGGATTCGCGAGCATTCGCGCGGCTGGCACGGGCGCGGATCGGAACACGCCGCTCTCTCGAACTCCGTCAGAGCCCCCGCTCTCAGGCAGGCGTCGCAGTGCCGGCCAGCGTCTTCCACGTCAGCCGATGGCCGACCATGCCCCGGACCATGCGCCGCATCTGCTCCGCTGTGTCCGCGCTGCGGCTGTTGTGCCGTCCGGCGAACTCGTCCAGGTAGCGCCGCAGGTGCTGCCCGCTCAGGTGATGGTAGGTTCCGTAGTAGCCGCGCTTGAATAGCGCCCAGAACGACTCGATGCTGTTCGTGTGCACCGTGCCCCGCACGCATTCCCCCGCGGCGTGGTTCACCGTCTCGTGGCTCGCTGCCGGCACGCCGACGTACCCGGACGCCTCGTCCGTGTACACCTTTGCCGCCGTGCTGGCGCGTGCGCCAGTGAACCCGTGCAGGTCCGGCTTGGCGGTGCCCGCCAGCGGCGCGGCCGCCACCTGGCCGCTGGCCCGGTCGCGCGCTCCCGCCACCGGCTGCTTGCCGGCCGGCCCGCGTCCGGCTTTGAGCTTCTTCGACTCGTGTTTGTTGCGCTCCTTGCCGCCGATGTAGACCTCGTCGACCTCGACCGGCCCCGCGAACAGCTGCTGCGGGCCGCTCCAGACCATGCGGATGCGGTGCGCCAGGTGCCAGGCGGACTTCTGGGTGATGCCGAGATCCCGCCGCAGCTTCATGCTCGAGACGCCCTTGACGCCAGTGGTGAGCAGGTACAGGGCGAGGGCCCACTGGCGGTAGCCGAGCTTGGTGTCGGTCATGACGGTGCCGGAGCGGACCGAGAAGCGCTTGCGGCAATCGCGGCAGCGGTAGGGCATCGAGGGGTGGGCGCAAGCGGAGGTGACCGTGGCGGAGCCGCAGTGCGGGCAGGCCGGGCCGTCCGGCCAGCGCATCGCGGCGAACCAGCGCTCGGCGGCCTCGTCGTCGGGGAACAGCGCGCAGACCTGGGCCAGCGAGAGGCCCGTGCGGAACCATTTGCCCGGGCCTTTTTGCTTCGGCTCAGCGTGTTTCCGTGGTGCCTGCATTCTTTAATCATGATACCGAAATAGCGCGAAAAATTCAACAAATAGTCGTGGTTAATTTCTATGAAATTCGTCATATATTCGTCTTAAGTACGCTTCGGGCACTCACGTATGTAAGTCCCCATGTTTTCCTGACTGTTGGGGGGGCCACCGAGGCCACCCCTTGCAAAATCCTCTCTACACGTGATTTCGGACACACCCGATGGCCGTGTTGGTCAGGCAGGCGAGATTGCGCGGCAAGTTCGCGCACATAGACCCGGCGGCGGTCTTCGTCATAGGTGAAGTCGCGCACATAGTGCAGGCGGTTCTCAATCTGCCAGTGGTTGCGCACCGGGGCTACAAGTTGGTCCGGAGTGGACCGCTCGGGCGGCAGCGAGGTAAGCGCAAAGGTCACTTCGGTGCTGGTCTGGCCGGTCTTGAGCAGATAGCGTTCGCGCTCAATCCGGATCGCCTGGCGCCGGCCGTGCAGCTTGGCATAGTCCTTCCAGCCAGGGTCGCTGACGTCCTTGACCCAGTAGCGGCGGCGGTCGATGCGGCCATGCTGCTTGTCGAGGGTTTCCCAAGTGGGGCAGGCGCGACAAGATCTACTATCCGGCGGACGCCATTGAAGCCTTTAGCCGACAAGTCGAGGGATCGTTGGCACTTTCGCGCGGACCCGGCTTGGAGCCGCTCGAGTTGCGGCGTTACTTCATCACGACCGTCTCTAGGCTACGAGAGCAGGCCCGGGAAGATCATACGTATCTGGGAGACAGCCTTGCAGGGCTGATAATGAACCTGCAGACCGCTCAGTTCGTGTGGGGCGTCGAGTATTGCAGCGTGGCGCAATGGAACAATGGACTCGTTGCCGCACGGGTGATCGTAGACGCGACAGCGAGCCCGACAGATCGAGTGCCGATATGGTTGCTGCATGACGAACAAGTGGCACACGTCTTCGATCGGTATTCGGCAGGGATGAACATCAACTCCATCCGCCTCGATCGAGCCGGCCTCGGACCTCTGCCACGCATCGAACTTAATCTGCGCCCGGTCGTGGAGTCATCGGATTCCACGGTCACGAGCACAGGAACCGCAGAATCTGGAGGCGACGAATGAACCAAAGGCTCAAGGATTACTTGGAGAAGTGCAGCCCGGCGACAGTGGACGAGACCATGCTCGATGACTTGCGCAGAGAGATGGAAAAGGCAGTACCGGAAATCGCCGAGAGCATCAGACGGCGCGAAGAGCTGGCTGCCCAATTGCGAATCGCCACATCAAGGTCGTCTCAGGCCAACAGCAACAAGCAGGATTGGGAATTCGACGCCGACCACTTGAGCCTCTAGTAGGCTGTCGTGATGATGGCCTCGACCGCATCTGCGCCGCCCTCATCCTGATTGGGATCTGCACGGAGCAGCCTAGACACCATGGCAACCGCTTCAGGCTCCTTCTTCGGTGCGGCCGTGAAATCCACGGGGTTGATGCCCGACCACTTGGCTAGAGCCGTTAGGCTGGCGGCATCCGGTTGCCGGCCCTTGGGCATCCTGGAAAGCGTGGACTGAGAGACCCCGGTTTGCTCGCTTACCGCCTTCCAGCTGATCTCGCGGGCGGCCACTGTAGCGCATAGTGCCTTGAAGAGTGCGGTGAAGCCGAAGTTCAGGCGCTGAGTTATTGATAGGTTTCCTTATACTCGTACACCGGGCGCGAGCAGGCTGATGATTGACGCGCCCTCGCGGGACTGACCCAGTCTCTGCGCGCCCCCCACCGGAAGCTCGACCGCATCACCCATGGCCAGCCTGTGGACGCATTCCCTGCATTCGGGATCGCGCCGCGGCATGACACTCGGCCCATTGTCTCGATGGAAATGGAAGTGATGGTGGGCTGGTTCGAAGTCACCGGTTCGAAGCCCTAGGAAGTCGAACAAGAAGTCGCTCACGGCATGCGGGGCTGCGACGGCAATCAGGGTGATCACGCTAGGGTTGGGTTCCGGCACGCCGTAGGCCTGCTTCTCGCGTTCGCTGTCGGACTTCGCCTCAATCGCAAGTTGCGTGGGATCGATCAGGCCATTGCACCAAAGGCAGCCGCTGCCCGGCCTGATATGTCGCACAGCGCACATGGCGTCTTCGAGGTTGCCGCAATCTCCCCGCAGGAATGAGGTGTTGGCGGGCTCGAAGGCCTCGCCGCTTGACCGGCTCTCCACCTAGATTCAGCAGTTGCCGAGACTGCAATTTCGTAAATTATTGTTAAGAGAGCACTTGGACCTGCTGCAATCGGGGCCTCTCGGGTGAAGGGGTCAACTGCGGCGCAGGTGCAATCAGCATCTGTAAAGTATTTGAAATCAGCAGATGACGGAGGCTCGAACCAGCGCCACCCCACCCGCACTGCCGAACCTAGGCTCAAAGGCACGAACCTGATTCCGAGCCGACAGCGAGCCCATTTGTAAATATTAATTGACATTATTTTGCATTCTATTTACGCTTGAACGCGTCGCTGGGCTATTCGGAGGCGCAAGTTCGGTGCTCGCGCGATTTCCGCGTTGCAACCGCCATTCCGGACGGCAAGACGGCGACAAGACCAAGGAGCAATCGAAATGAATACCCTCTGCAACGGCATGCGAGCGGCGTCGCCCGGGATCCTCCTGGGAGCAGCCATCTGCCTCGCGTTACTGCCAGGCCTCCAGGCACAGGAGGTGAGCGCCGGCATCACCGGCATCGTCTCGGACCCGTCGGACGCCGCGATCGCGCACGCCGACGCCGTGGTCGAGGATCTGGACCGCGGCGTCTCTTGATCGACGCGGTCCAACGAGTCGGGCAGCTACGCCCTGCCCCGGCTGCCGGTCGGGCGCTACTCCGTGCGGGTGACGGCGGACGGATTCCGTACATGGATCCTGCCGGAACTCGAGCTCGAGGTCAACCAGCGCGCCCGCGTGGACGCGGACATGGTCCTGGGAACGGTCACCGACACGATCGAGGTCTTCGCCAGCGGGCCGATCCTGCAGACCGAGAAGACGGAACTGGGCGCGGTGATCACCGGGGACCAGACGGTAGACCTTCCGCTGATCTCGCGGAATTTCATTGAAATGGCGCTGCTGGTGCCGGGAGTGACGACCACCAATCCATCGTCGATGAGCAATGCGAGGCGCACTTCCGGCAGCGGCCGCCCGTACGTCAACGGGAACCGCGAGCAGGCCAACAACTTCCTGCTCGACGGCATCGACAACAACCAGGTCTCGGAGAACCAGACCGCGTACCAGCCGAACATCGACGCCATCGCCGAGTTCAATGTCATCACCAACAACGCCTCGTCCGAGTTCGGCAACTTCCAGGGCACCATCATCAGCGTGACGCTGAAATCCGGGTCGAACGAGATCCACGGCTCGGCCTTCGAATACTTCCAGAACGACCGCTTCGCGGCGAACAGCTGGTCCAATAATTGGCGCGACATCGAGCGGCCGGTGTACTCCCAGCACATCTTCGGCTTCACTCTCGGAGGACCGATCCTCAGCAACAAGCTCTTCTACTTCGTCGACTACCAGGGCACACACCGCTCCGACCCCGGCACTCAGGGGAACTTTAACGTCATTCCGACCGCTTTCCGGCGGGGCGACTTCTCGCGGCTGCAGGCGGAGCAGGGCGTGCAGCTGCACGACTACGCCGACACGGACGCGGAGGGGAGGCGCGCACCGTTCGCCAACAACGCGATCCCCCTGAGCCGGATCGATCCGGTGGCGCAGGCTGCCGTTGCCCCACAAGTCACGATTCGGGCTCATCCTGAGAGGCGCTGGCGGGCGGCTCGAAGTAGTCTTTCAGCTCATAGGCTTCGCTCATGATGGTCAAGCGGGTCCAGCCCTCCCAGATCTTTTGATGGCCCGGCGGCGGAGCGTGCGCACGGTACAGGTAGCCGCCCAAGATCAGACTTCGTTACACCGTTTCATTTGGTTTGGATAGTTTGGATGCAGGGAGCGGCGGCTTGGGGTTGGCCGGGGTGGGCTGGGAGGAGGCTGAGCAGGGCAGGTCGTCCGACAGCATGCGGTACACCAAACGGAGTTGGGTGCCGGGGAAGACGGTGCGCGTGCGGTTGAGCTCGTCGAGCAAGGGGGCCAGGGCGCGATCCTGGGCGCGGGTCGGCTGGTGCAGCAGGCGCACGGTGAGGGTCCCGGCTGACTCGTCAGGGTGCAGGCTGGCGTCAGCCTGAAACAGCGACTTGAGCAGGCTGCGGGCGGTGTCGGGATTGTCGAGCGCGGGCGCAACCGCGGTCGTCATCGCTGTTTCGGCGCGGTAGGCCAGCATGCGCAGGGTGTCTAGCAGTAGGCGCAGCGGTTGGGGCAGGGCCTGCAGCCGTGCCTCCGGCGAGAGCTCGCCGGCCAAGATGTGCTGGTCGGTCACCTTGCGTGCCAGCAGCAGGCCTTGGATGGTCTGGTCGCAAGTCTGGATGCGCGCTTCCAGCGCGCGCGCTGGGGCGGATCCGGCGTCGGCTTGCAGGGCCAGCTTGCGGCGCAGGTTGCCGACCGAGTTGCGGGCTTGCTTGAGCGCCTTGCCGATGGTGCGGCAGGCCGGGTTGACGACCCAGGCGTCGGCCTCGACCTCCACCAGGGCATGCTCGGGCAGGGTGTCGAGGCCGAACTCGGCGCGCAGATACTTGAAGAAGTTCTCCTGCGTCCAGCGCGAGCGCAGCAGGCCCGCCGCTTGCTCGGCCGTGAGGTCGGGATGCGTGGTCAGCAGCGCGGGCTGGCGCTGGTCCGGCCCCGGCCGACCCGCCAGCTCGAGCGGCTTGCGCGGCTGGCCGCGCTGGCCCGTGCCGCGCACACGGCGGTCGATCCAGAAGCGGATCTCGCGCGCCTGGCAGCCTGCGCCCAGATCGTACGGTCGCTCGGCCAGCTGGCCCTCCAGGCGGGCCGACCCGCCCGGGGCGCGCACTGGGATGACGGCCTCCCGGAAGTCGCTATCCGGCCAGCGCTGCGCCTGCGAGCCCTTGATCCAAGTCACCACCGCGATGCCCAGCGCGCGCAGCTCGCGGAACAGGCGCGGGCTCCAGCCCTCGCGGTCGAAGACCAGCGTCAGGCGTGGTGCGCCAGCGCCTGCCAGCAGGCCCAGCTGGCGCAACTGCGGCACAATCCCGTTCCAGATCTCAGACACCATGCCGGCGTCTATCTGGCGGTGCAAGCACAGCAGCGGCGCCCCGCCCAGCGCGTGCACCCAGTAGCCGACCGAGGCCGGCAGGGCCAGCTTCTGGCGGGTCACGAAATGTTTCGGCAGCCGGCCCTGACCGCTGTAGACCTGCACGTGGCCATCGACGAACAGCGTGGCGACGGCCTCCGGATCGTCTGCACACCAGTCCTGGGTCAGGCAGCCGACCCAGGCCGGCAGCCCCTTGGCAGCGGCCAGCTGGTGCGTGCGGCGGCGCAGGGTGCGCGGGCAGGGGCAGCGGTCCAGGCCCAACAGGGCGCCCCACTCGCCGGGCTGCTGGTAGCGCAGCCGCTCGGCGCAACGCACCCGGCCCAGCAGCAGGAAGGCCCACAGCAGCAGCAGCGACTGCAGGCCGTAGAAGCCCTTGGGTAGCGTCAGCTGGTCGAGGTGGCGCAGCAGGCCGGCCTGCAGCAGGCTCGGCAGGGCGGTCAGCACGCCGCCCCCGCTGACGGCCGCGGCGGCGGCGAAGCGCGGGGCGCGCCCGTCGAGCGCCCCCAGGCTGGCCGCTACGCGGCCCGCCGTGTCGTGCGCCGCGCGGCCGCGCGGGGCGGCGGCGTCACGCCGGTTGCGGTCTTCCTTGCCGGGGGCCGCCGACGGCGGCGCACTGGGCGCCGCGCCGCCGGGCTGCGGGCCCGCTCCCTGAGCGTCACTGTCACGCTCGGCGGGCGCGCCGGCGCGGCGCCGTGGCAGGCACTGGCTGGCCGGTAGCAAGCCCTGTTGGGTGTAGCGCCACAGCGTCGATTGCGAGACGCCCAGTTGCTGGGCCACGCGGTACAGGCTGAGCCCGGACCGCAGCATGCGGGCGGCCTGGGCCAGCTGCGCGGGGTCCACGATGCCATCGGGGCGGCGCGGCTTGGGGGCGGGCGCGAAGCCAAGCTCACCCTGCACCTGCAGCCGCTGCACGGCGCGCGAGACGGTGCTCTGGCTGATGCCGTGGGCGCGGGCCAGTTCGGACTGCGTAGCGAGGCCGAACAGGGCGAAGCGGGCCAGGCAGAGATTGCGCTCTAGCTTGTGGTCGGCCGTGTGCGAGCAGACGGGGTCGGTGTGCACGAAGTAGACGACGCGGTCGCCCTCGCGCAGCATGCTGAGGCGCGCGCTGATGGGCGTGGCGTGCGGGGGTTGGAGCGGCAGAGCGGCGGGCAGGCCAGTGGGCGCGGGCAGTTTGGCGGGCGAATACATATGCATTCAAAATAGCATGTTCTGGGGCGCAAGTCAAGTCCGGATGCGGCCGGGGAGGGAGCGTGAAAGCTTGACCCAGCAGCTAGTTACGAGGCTCTAGGCCTCTTTGCAGAGAGTTCCGATGTAACGAAGTCTGAAGATCGCCATGGTCCGCACCGCCAGTCCCAGATTGCCCGGCGCGGCCAGCCCGCGCTTGGACGCGAAGTGGCGCAGCACGCGCAGCTGGATCTGCGTGAAGAACACCTCGCTCGGTAATTCGGGGGTCTCCCGTCCCAGCAGGGTCATCGCGGCCAGCCGCCAGGCGATCACCGCCTTGATCGTCACCGCCCGCTCGATCCGCTCCCCCGTGCGGTGCCCCAGGTACTCCACCTTGCAGCCGGACTTGAGCATCCGGTGCCAGTCCTCGATGCGCCAGCGCAGCCGGTACCACTCCAGCACCTGCTCCGCATCCGCCAGCGACGCCACCGGCAACGTCGTCAGCAGGAACCACTCCAACGCTTCCACCCCCTCCGGCGCCGCCCGCTCCCACACGTGCACCAGCTGCATCCGCAGCGCTGCCTCGCCGCGCGCCGGGGCCGGCAACTCGACCGTCTGCCAGCGCAACTCGGCCTGCGCCGTGCGCGCCGCGCGCAGCGCGCTGGCGGACTGCCGGCGCGTGCCCCGCCGCGCCGAACTCCGCTGCACCTTGATCTCCAACTGGCCCCCCACCGGCTGTGCCCGCATGTGCTCGAACAGCTTCGGCCGGGGCGCGCCCAAGACGCGGTTGTGCTTGGCCCGCACCAGCAACTCGACTCCCTCCAGCCGCCGCTGCTCGGCGAACAGCGCCTGCACGTCGGCCTCGCGGTCCATCACCGCCACCAGGCGCGGGCCCGCCAACTGGCCCGCTACCTCCGCGCAGTCGCGCAACCCGCGCATCCAGCGGAAGGTCTTGCGCTGCTCCAGCGGCCGCCCGCGCTGCGCCTGCCCGTCCGGCGCGTCGTACTGGATGTGCAGCAGCCCCAGCGGGATGCCCTCCGGGCTGACCGCCAGCGTCGAGTGCATGTGCAGCCCCAGCGTGCCCTCCGAGCGCTTGTTCTTGCCGATGTAGCCCAGCCCCGCACAGCCGGGATGCTCGGCAAAGTTGAGCTCGGTGCCGTCCTGCACGCACAGCACCGTGCGCTCGGCCTGCAGGCGCCGCAGCGTGCGCTGGCGGTGCGGCGCCAGGATGTTCTGCGGGGTCACCGCCGAGTCGTCCGGCTGGTCGATCAGGCGGTAGTGGCCCTTGACGGCGGCCCGCTGGCCCTGCGCGGCGGCGGGGATCGAGGCCATGGGAGCGGCGGCCTGCATCTGCGCGGTCTGCACCAGCCGCTTCGACAAGCGTAGATCACCCAGCGGCGCCTGGCCCAGTTCGTTGGCCGCGAACTCGTCCAGGGCCAGCCCGTCGGCCGGCCCCAGCGGCTGGCCGGGCGGCGCTGCGGCGGCCCCGAGCAGGCGCCGCCAGTCGCGCTGCAGGGGGTAGACGAAGATGGCCTTGACCGGCACGCGCTGGCCGGGGCGGGCGAAACGCCCGCGCCCGCCGGTCTGGCCGACGCAGGTCCAGTTAGCGGCGCGGAAACACGTGCCGGCGTGCTGCTGCGGATCGCAATAGGTTTCCAGCAGGGCAGGCCGGTAGCCATAGCGCTGGAGGAAGTCCTCCGGCAGCCGCCGCCGGACCATGCCGAGCACCTTGGAAGCGAGCAGGTGACAGCGCACGCTGGGACGGATCAGGAAGCGGCTCAGGCCCAGCACGCGGTGCAGCCGCTTGCGGCGCAGTTGCGCATCCCAGCCAATCCACTCGTCGCGGGCCGCCACCGCCAAGGCCGCGGCGGCGAAGCCGAGCGCCCCCAGCAGGCCGTGCTCGGACTCAATCAGGTAGCGCAGCTGGGCACCGACGTGCAGCACGGCTCCCTGCGGGTGCTCGCTGGCGACCAGCTCGTTCCAGGTCCGCCGCTGTTGCGGACTCGTCACCAGGGTCAACTTGAGCCCGGCGACCGCCCCCGCCGCAGGCGGAACTGCTTGCGGTGGCGGGACCGGCTGGCCGAGCCGACGCGGACGGCAGTCACCGGCGCGGCCGCCATGGCGCGGGGCCGGCAAATCGATGCGTCCCGCGCTGTGCAGACTGCGCAAGGCCTTCTGGCAGCTCGCCACCTGCGGCTGGCCGCGACTGTTCACGAAACCGAACTCCCGGCACACGTGCCGGGCGAACGCGCTCCGGCTGGTGTCGCCAGCCTGCGTCCGCAGCACCCGCAGGGTCTCCACGGCCTCTGAGTGCGAGAGGGTCTCCGCAATGCAATGTTGGTCGAGCATGCTTTAGACATGCCACAACCACCCTACAGTTGTCAAGTGCAAGATCTGGGGCATGGGCAGGGCGCAGGCGCTGTTCTCCGACACCTCCCTGTACCCGGAGCCGGTGAACGACGGGCTGCGCTTCAACCAGTTCAATACCGGCAGCACCACGCTCATGAACAACCAAGGCGACGCCAAGGTCGACTGGAAGCCCACGGAGGCGGACCTCGTTTCCACACGCTACTCGCAGGGCGTCCAGGACCGGCCGTCCCAGAACACGTTCCCGCTGCGGTTCGACTCCTTCAACAACTCGCCGTTCCAGGCGGGCGTCGTCAACTGGACCCGCACCCTCACGCCGACTGCGGTGAACGAGGTGCGTATCGGTGCGAACCACGTCACGCTCCACAACCGCGGGGCCGACAAGGGGTTGGGCAACGTCGCCGAGAAGCTCGGAATCCGCAACGGCAACGACCGGGGGCCGGGCCTGATGGACCTCCAATTCAGCGGCGGCCTGGCGAGCAACATCGGCAGCCGGGCATCGGGACCAGCTCGTTGTTCGCGAACACCACGTACCAGTACGTGAACAACTTCACGCTGATCCGCGGCCGCCACCAGATGAAGATGGGCGGGCAGGCCCTACGCCAGCAAATGAACACGTTCTACGCGGGTAACACGGGCCGGACCGGCTTCCTGCGGTTCAACGGCAACTTCACGCGCGACCACCTCGCGACGGGATCGAAGGGGTTCGCCGAGGCCGATTTCTTCCTCGGCACCCCGGTCCGGCTGGGCCGCGGCGTGGCCGACAACGTCTGGGGCCACCGCAAGTGGATCCTAGGCTTCTACTTCCAGGATGACTGGCGGGTCTCGGACGAGCTGACGCTGAATCTCGGACTGCGGTGGGAGTGGCACCAGCCGCTGTACGAGGTGCTCGACCGCCAGTCGAATTTCGAGCCGTACTCGGGCAAGCTCCTGCTCGCCGGCAAGGACGGCAACTCGCGAGCTCTCTACAACAGCTTCGCCAAGGACTTCCAGCCGCGCGTCGGGTTCGCTTGGACTCCGGCCAAGCTCGGGGGCGGAACCGTTTTCCGTGGCGCATTCACCATCTCGTCATTCATGGAAGGCACGGGCACCAACTTGCGACTGCCCATCAATCCGCCGTTCAACGTCGAGTTCGAGGCGATCTACGACGCGGCCCTAGAGCCGGTTTCGCGGACCGGCGACGGCTTCTCCACGGTCGTGCAGACGAATCCCTACAACCGGGCGAACATCCGGCTGTGGGACGTGAACGTGCGCCCTTCGCACGTCCAGCAATGGAACCTCACGATCAAGCAGCTGCTGCCGTTCGATTCTGTGCTTGCGGTCAGCTACGTCGGCCAGAAGGGAACCCACCTCGTGGTGCCGATGCCCTATTACCAGCAAGTCGACGAGAGTGGCCGGCCGGCGGAGTGCAAGTGCAGTCCGTACTTGGCCGGCAACCCGGAACTCGCGGTCATCTCGCAGATTTCCGGAACGGAGACGAACGGGAACCAAGAGTACAACGCGCTGCAGGCGAGCCTCAAGCGGCGCATGACGAACTCACTGCAGTACCAGGTCTCATACTCTTGGTCGAAGGGCATGAGCGATGCAATCGGCTTCTACGGCTCGGGAGGTCTGCCGCGCTCCCAGTCGGCCTACTGGCAGAACCTTCGGGACCAGCGATCGGAGTGGGGCCCGACCTTCTTCGACCAGACACACAGCCTGGTCGCCAACTTCGTCTACCGCCTGCCGGTCGGCAGGGGCAGGGCGGTCGGCGCGAACTGGTCGCCGGCCGCCAACGCGATCCTCGGCGGATGGCAGCTGAGCGGAATCGTCACGTTCAAGACAGGCTTCCCCTGGACGATTCGCGGCCCTGACCGCTCCGGAACCCGTTCGAGGGGATTCCGCGCGAATCGTGTCGGGGACGGCCGGGGTCCCCGGCAGGTGGGACCGGGCGCGACCTGGCTGGACACGTCGGCCTACACGGATCCCGCCCGCGGAACCTTCGGAAACGCCGGCGTCGGCACGCTGCGCGGACCCGGCTACAGCACCCTCGACACGAGCATCGAGAAAACCTTCGCGATCTCGGAGAGACAGCGTGTGCAGTTCCGGACGGAAGTCATCAACCTGTTCAATTCGCCGATCTTCAATGGCGGCGAACGCAACGTGACGAGCGCGAGGTTCGGCGAGATCACAGGTGCCCAGGGCTCCCGCAGGATCCAGTTCGGGTTCCGCTACGAGTTCTGATCCCAACGGGGGAGCCTCGGCAGGGCGTGCCTGCCGCGGCTCCCGGTATCACCCGGGAACGGCTGGCCGAGCCGGTAGCCGCCGGCCAGCGAGGCAATCCGCAGCCAGCCTACCCGGGCTCCTGCATCTGCATGGCGGCGAAGAACCGCACCGCCTGTTCCTGCGCCCAGAACCGCCGGCCGCCCTTGGCCAGGAAGGCGACATGCCCGCCGTGCCGCGGGCTCAGCAGTCGAAGCCAGGGATTCTCTTCCCAGTCCGGCAGATTGAACGAGTCGAACGGAACCAGCGGGTCATCCTGCGCCTGCAGAACCAATGAGGGTATCCGGATGCGGGTCAGGAATCGCGCCGCCGAGCACTGGGCGTAGTAGTCAGATGCGTCGCGGAACCCGAAGGCCGGAGCGGTAACGACGTCATCGAATTCCCAGATCGACTTCGGATCAGGCAGGTCCTCGCCGGCGAACAACTCGGGCATCGCCTTCCGCTTGCGGCGCAGCGTGGCTCGCAACTGGCGCAGGAATCGCCTCTCGTACACGAAGTTCCGAGGCTGCCCGATCTGCCGGGAGCACATCTCCAGCTGCACCGGGGGCGAGATCGCGCAAACGGCCCGCACGTGCGGCGGAGGGCTACCGCCCCATTCCCCGGCAAGCTTCAGCGTGATGTTGCCCCCCATCGAGAAGCCCACGATGTGCACAGGCCGCGGCGCCAGCGCCGCGACCACCTCTCTCAGGTCGCTCGTCAGGCCGGAATGGTACCCGGTGCGGCACAAGTGCTCGGTGCCGCCGCAGTTGCGGACGTTGAGCCGCAGGACATCGAAGCCCGCTCCGAGAGCGATCCGCGCCATCAAGATCATGTACGGGGCGTGATCGCATGCTGTCAGGCCGTGTACGGCCAGCACGGTCGGCCGGTTTGGGGCCTGAAGGTCACCGCGCTGCGAGTTCAGCCGGCCTAGGACCGTGGTCTCCGGGTCGGTCTTGTACCAGATCTGCTCCGCATGGTACAGCCGCTCGTTCAGCGACTGGGGCCAGTAGCGGGCCGCGACCGTCTGGAGATTGCCGCTCCGGAAAAGCGGCTCATAAGGGAGGCACCAGTGGCCGCTGTGGAGCCGCGCCGGGGGCCCGTGGGGAGGGGTTTGCGGCACCCCGGCGTCAGCGAGCGACACCAGACGATTCCGCGAGCAGCGACGGTGCCAGCAGGGCTACCGCAAGAAGCGCGGCGGCGACCTCGTTGAGAGCTTTCGTCATGGCTTCGAAACCAACGGCCGGCCGTTGCCGCAGTCTGCGGCAACCGTGATCCGCCGACTCTTGCGCCCTCAGGCTATCACAGCCCCCCGGCGAGTCGGCGGAGACTTGACGGCTAGCGCGACACCACAGACTCGGCATAGAGCAGGTCTCCAGTCAGTCCGTCGTAGTACTGGAAGACGGCCTGCGGGTTCTCGTACCGAACACCGGCTTGCCGAGGCCGTCCCAGAAGTTGATCAGGTCCTCGCGCTCCCAAAGCAAGGCAGTCCAAGCGTCGTCCTTGGTCGATTCGGAGATGTTGGCGGTGCCCGTACCGCCGACATGGGAGATCGAGAAATTCACCGACGAGACGATGAAGCAGGGGTCTCCGTCAGAACTCCGCATGGTCTCCTTGACCCACGCCTTCGATCCCAAGCTGGGCGTTGGCGTTGTAGTCGACGAGCGGGGCCAGCTTTGTGTCGGTGTGATCCCAGCCCAGCCGCGTGAAGATGCGATTCCAAGCGAATCCCATGTTCTGGCCTTTCTGCGCTGCGCGAAGCTCCCTCCCGTGATGCCAGCTCCTCCAAGCCCCGGAGATGGCCCGAACATCGACACCCTAGCCAAGAAAGGTGCCCGCTGAGTGTCGTTCTACGATTCCGCAATCCGCTGCCCGAGGCGGGTCGTAGGATGAGCAATCTGATGATTGAGGGGGAGAACTTCTTGCCTAATCGTGTTCCGCGCACTCGAAGGAGTTGAGGGTCCAGCGAAAGGAGCGAGTGTGGATCGACGATTCCGAGTCCCAATACCGCCGGTTAAACGGTGGACAAAAGTAAGCGTTCGAGCGGGCCGTGAACGGCGGCTGGGGAACTAGCGATTGAGGATTACTTTCCAGTCGGGGCAGAGGGGTTTGACGAAGACGTTCTTGACGGGCTGGTTGTACTGGTGACGGGTGTCGAGTTTACCGCGGCCCTGAGTCTGGCCGAGAAGGATCCAGTTGGCGGCGCGATAGCAGGTGCCGTCAAAGCGCGGAGTTTCGCAGAACGTTTCGAGCAGGACGGGGCGGATTTGGTAGCGCTGCTGCCAGTCGCCGGGGAGCTGTCGCTGGAGGCAGGCGAGCAGATGGGAGGCCAGGCAGGGCAGGCGGATCCAGGGCAGGATGAGATAGCGGGCGTGATTGACGACCAGCGGCAGGTTGCGCTGGCGGGTGGCGGCATCCCAGCCGACGAAACGGTCGCGCGGGGCGGTTTTCCAGGCCGCGGCGCCGCAGCCGAGCAGGGCCAGCAGGAGGCCGTCGGCGGCGTAGACGAAGTAGCGCAGTTGGGCGCCGGGCAGGGGCTTGTAGCCGAGGTAGTGGTAGCGCTCGACGAATTCGTTCCAGAGGCGGTTGCGGTCGCGGCACGGTGCGCAACGGCGGCGGCAGGGTCAGCAGGCCGTCGCGCTGCATGCGCAGCAGGGCCACGCGCGCACTCATCTCCTTGAGGCCGCCATCGGGCTTGCGCCAGTCCAGCGCCGCGCAGACCGCCCGCGACAGCGCCGTGCGGAACAGGGGCGGGTCGCGCTGCGCGATCAGCGCGCGGATGAGATCCAGTTCGGCAGCCGGGAAGTCCCGGCCGCAGTAGCGCAGGCAGCCGCTCACGGGGCCGGCCCGTGCCTGGAGCGCCGCCCCTGCGCTTGCAGTTCCCGCAAGCGCGCTGCGGGCAGGCCCCACGGCAGCCAGGCCTGAGGATCCACCACGACGGCCTGCGGCCCGATGCCCGCGCACTCGCCCAGGAACGCCTCCAGCCACCGCCGCAGGTCGAGGCCCGCCAGGTCCAGCGTGGCGCACACCGACAGCAGCGCGCCCTGCAGGGCCGCCCCGCCCTCGCTGTGCGAGCCGAAGCTGAGCTTGCGCCCGATCACGGGCCGCCGCAGGGCTCGTTCCACGGGATTATTATCCATCGCCACGAACGGCTTGGTCACGAACACCGTCAGGCCCTGGCGGTGCTTCAACAAGGATTGCAGCGGCCCCAAGCGCGGGTCCGGCGGGCCGCCGCCCGGCGGCTTCCCCGCCGCCAGTCTAAGCCCAGGGCCCACACCAACCCTCCCTGCGCTTCCGGCTGCCCGCCCAACTGCATATTCGCTAGGCTGGCATAAACACATGTCCGGTGTCCAACGTTTCAAGCCAGTTTTTTTTCTACCCTCCCTCCACCCTCACAACGTCCTCTGTTCACGGCCCCCTCGAACGCTTACGGACAAAAAGGTGGGTCAGAGGGGTAATCAGTCGTTTAATTCATTCGATGTCAATCACTTAGAACAAGAATATGGCGGTGAGGGTGGGATTCGAACCCACGGAGCCCGCGAAGGCTCAACGGTTTTCGAGACCGCCCGATTCAACCGCTCTCGCACCTCACCGCGGCCTAGGTCCAGTATAGCTACCGCGCTAGCAGCCAAGGCCGGCCGCCAGCCACTCCGGGCATCGTCCCGCTACCAGAACTCGCGAGCGTGGCGATGCACCCGAGCGCCGTGGGCGCGCATCCCCTCCAGCCAGTCTCCGCCCCGATCAACGCCGTCTCCGAGAGCGCCCAAGGCCTCGGCAAGCTCGCTGCGGCCGTTAGGCGCGGCCAGTGTCACAGCGACTGCGGAACTTGCCATGCAGAAGCGGTAGCACTCCGCAGCTGTCGGCGGGCGAAACCCCGGCGGGTCGTCGGGTGTGGAGCGCAACAGATCCCTCCAGCGAAGCCCGGTGAAAGTCACCACGGGCATGCCAAGCGCGGATGTGACAGGAAACACATCCTCCTCCGCCCCCGTGTGGGCGGCGTTGTAGCGAATCATCAGCATGTCGAGCCGGCGCTCCCCGTCCGGCGCTAGCTCGCAGGCACACTTGGCGGCCAGAGCGCGCTGATGACTGGTGAGCCCGAGCAATCCTAGCTGGCCATCCCGACGGCGCCTGTCGAGCGCCTCCCACGCGCCCCCGCGGCCCGTGATGACTTCCCATTCCTCGTCCGATTCGACGTAGTACAAAGTGCCAACCTCCAGCCGCGCACTCTTGGTGTGCTCAAGAATCCAGTCCAACTCGCGCTCGGCGTCATCGGCCGTGCGCGCCTTGAGCTGCGTCGCAAACACGACACCGTCCCGCCGGTCGCCCAATTCCCCGACCGCTTGCGACAGGCCGTCCGGCTTGCCGCACCAATTGAAGTACCGTACGCCCCGCTGAAAGGCGTATTCGACGTCCCCCACGGACAGGCCCGTGTTACCGCGCGTTGCGATTCCAAGCCTGGCAACCGCGGGCAAATCGTCCGACAACTGCGAGAATGCACTCATCCACAACCCCCGACGCGGCGAATTGACGACCCTCAGAACGTGAACCGCAAGGTGAAGCGGAATGTCCGCCCGTCGTTGAGCGTGTTCGTGATCTTTCCGAAGTTGCCCTGCGCCAGGCTTGAGCCTGGCTCTTGGAACTGTGGATGATTGGTGAAGTTGAGCGACTCCACGCGGAACAGCACGGTGCTCTCGCCCAGTGACCAAGACTTGGACAGCGCCACGTTGAGATTCGCGATGCCGTCTCGGCGGAATGTGTTGCGCCCTAGGTTGCCGCGCTGGTCAGTGGGCGAGATAAATGAGAAGGCGCTGGCAGGCAACTGTTGGAAGGCCGTATCCGGGTGGTCGATCGAGCGCCCCAGGATCGAAACATCCTCAAGGATCGGCGTGTCACTCTGCGAGCCGTCAACGTTGCCGAACCCCGGAGCGTCAGAACCGGCCAGCACCGAGAAGGGAGTCCCGGACTTGAGCAGCACGACCGAACTCAGCTGCCAGCCGCCGAACAGGTCGCGCACCAGTCCCGGGCTGCTGCGCAGGGCCGCGGTCTGATAGCTGAAGTTGACCAGCGCCGCATGGGGCTGGTCAAAGTTGCTCAGGCCACGCAATTCGCCGTGAACATCGAATTCCGAAGGGCTCTCGGTCTGCAGGCGGTTGGCGTTAGACGCGGTGTTCAGGTAGCTGCCGCCCAAGTCAATCGCCTTGCTCCACCAATATGCGGCCTCCAAGCTGATGCCGGCCCAGCGCGGGACGCGCAGGGTCACCCGTCCGGCATCGAAGTACCCCCGCGACCCGTTCGTCACATGCAGCAAGTTGAAGTATCGCTGGTCCGGACGCCGCGCATTGACCGTCCGCGTGGTCTGCGCGATGCCGTCCACGACCCGCGCGCGATTGAGGAAGAACATCGACAGCAGCTTGTGCGAGCGGCTGCCGACGTAGGCGAGATCCAGTTTCCATTCCGGTGCGATCTCGAACTCCCACGAGAAGTTGTAATTGTGCGTGTACGGAATCGTGAGATTGGGCGCAATGTCGAAGCTGACCGAGCGGACGTCGGGGTCCAGCGAGATCGGACGCAGGGCCTTGAGGGGATCGACCAAGTCGGGGGTCTGGACAACCACGGTGACATTCTGGGGTGGGTTGATGCGGGCCCGGATGTAGGTCGCCGTGAAAATCTCCCCGTAGTGCAGCCCGTAGGCCGCGCGCATCACTCCACTGTTACCCGGCAGGCGGTACGCCAAGCCAAAGCGCGGGGCAAAGTTGTTGCTGTCTGACGAGTACGGGATGCGCGTGAGATCGTTGACCTCGGTCGGCTTGGCAACCGGCTCCCAGCGCAAGCCGACGCTCAGCGTGAGGCTGTTGCTCGCTTTCCACTCGTCGCCGACGTAGAGCTGGGAGGCCCACCGGCGAAATCCTCGATGCACGCCTCCGATGGCGATCGCGTAACTGCTCGCCAGCCCGAGGCGCAGGTTCGAGACCCCGTCCCGCCCGAAGTTCTGCCGGAAGATGAACCGGCCCCGGTGATCCTGCAGCTCGCTGCCGTTGATCTGGCTGCGATGCAGCTCGCCGCCAAACGTGAAATTGTGAGCTCCAATGCGATAGCGCAGACGGGCTCCGTAGCGAAAATTGTTGCCGGCTCGGTCGACCGGGAACCGGCCCGGCGGACCGATCGAATCGAGCTCGCGCCCGATGCGGATCCACGGACCGATCGAAGTCTCGTCGAGAACCAGCTGCGAACCGACGCGATCAAAGCCCGCGGTAAAATCGCCGGTCAGCTGGGGCCCCCAGCTGCGGTTCCACGTGATGCGTGACTGGTGGTTGCGCGTGGTGGTATTGGGATTCTGGCCGCCGACCAGTTGGAACGCGTCGACGTTCTGGAGGACCAGCCCATAGCGCATGGTAATGCGACCGCTCGCACCCGTCTGTTGGTCCAGTGTCGCGGACACGCGATCATTCGAGATGTCCTGGGGCGCGTTAGTGTTGAGCGCGCGCGGGTTGATGTCGGGGCGATTCGGCGCCGCCACTGGATAAGCGTCCATGATGCGCTGCACGAACGCGCGTGTGGCGGGATCGGTCGCCAGAGGGGTGCGCTCCTGGATGGTGGGTACGAGCACGTTCCCGTTCACCTGTCCTTTGTTGCGTGTCTGGCTCCCGTTGAGCGTGAGCGCAGCCCCCTGCCAAGCAGGCAGGCCCACGGTAGCGCCGTAGTTGTTGCTGCGGGCTGGCTGGACCGCGCCGACCTGAAAGAAGGATCGGGCGCTGACGGCGCTGTTGGTGTGCGTTAGGAAGATGTTGCCGTTGATCCGCGGTGCCGGTGCCGGCGGCGCGTGAACCGGGCGTCCCGGCGGGCCGCCCAACTCGGTAGCCCAGTAGGAGCGATCGATCTGGAAACTCTTGACCGCAGTGGCCGAGATCCCGAGGCGCTCGTTGAGCTCTTTCAGGACGTTGTTGTCGATCAAGGTTAGGCGGACATTTTCGTTGCGCCGCCCTTCGCCCTGCTCCGAATTCACCTCTCCCAGCAGGTTGAGCCTTGTTCTGTCTGCGGCATCTGCCGCGGGGATGGCGACCTCCGCGGATTCCGGCTGCGCCGCTTCGGAAACGCTCGCAGCCTCTTGAGATGCCTCCGCCTCGCCCTCAGTGGACGGCGATTGCGCAAGTGCGGATACAGCGAACAGCGCGAGGAAGGCGCAAGCGATCGCAGGTTTGCGAAAATCCATCTTTGCCCGGCTTCGACCCAGACTCTCGAAACCTATCAGGTAGGCGCATTTCAAGCGGTGCTTGTTACGAATTCGCAGCTCGCCCGCACCCCTTCCAGGGCAAGAGTTGCCGAAGAATAGGCATCCCCGTGCCGATCAGTGCATTAGCGGCGGAGACCTGATCGGGGCGACGAACGCAAGCGTCGAGGAGGATTACAGGCTGCCTTTTGATGTGAGCGTCGCGGAATCTCAAACGAGTTCCGTAGCGCCGTCTCAATAGTGCCGCCCCGTGGCGCGGTGGTCCGCGGCCGCCCACGGAGTAACCGGGCTGCATCGCCACAGCGCAGTGGCCCCCGAAAGCTGCGCGCAACTTGCTTTTCGACCTGTTGCGGCCTGCAACCGACTGCGAGAGAGGAGCTCCGTGCCATGCTTGCGATGCCGGTCGGGCAGGCGCTGAATCCAGCCGTGGCGCGGTCGCTCCGGGGGTACCATAGGATCGGGAATCGCAGGTTCGCGTTGGTTCGGGCGCGATGTTTTCTGGAAGGAGTCCCCGATGCCCAACAAGCACGCCACTCCGACAGCCGGCACCGAGAGCAAAGTCGGCGGGGCGGGGCACGGTTTCGGCACGGCTCCGGTTTTTCTCGCCTCGATCAGCACGATTCTCGGCGCGATCCTGTTCCTTCGCTTCGGCTATGCAGTCGGGCATGTCGGGCTGTGGGGCACTCTCGGAATCATCCTGCTCGGCCACCTCGTTACGATTCCCACTGTCTTGGCGGTATCGGAGATTGCGACGAACAGGCGGGTGGCCGGCGGCGGTGCGTACTACATCATCAGCCGCTCGTTCGGCACGACCATCGGCGGCACCATCGGAATCACGCTGTACCTGTCGCAGGCAATCTCGATCGCCTTTTATCTAGTCGCGTTTTCGGAAGCGTTCGGACCGGTCTACGAGTGGCTCGCAGCCACATACGAGTTGGCCCTGGACGCTCGCTGGGTGAGCCTGCCGGCCACGCTGCTGCTCTCATTGCTGATGCTCACCAAGGGAGCCGCAATCGGCGTTCGAGCGCTTTGGCTAGTGAGCATCGTGCTCGGCGCTGCGATAGCCGCCTTCCTGCTAGGGCAGGGACCCGAGTCGATCCGACCTGACGGGCTGAACGTCACAGCTCGAATCGCGGATGGGGACGGCTTCGGCACGGTGTTCGCTACGTGCTTCCCGGCCTTCACTGGCATGATCGCCGGCCTCGGCCTATCCGGAGACCTCAAGAATCCGCAGAAGAGCATTCCGCTGGGCACAATCGGGGCGACCGTGGTGGGCATGCTGGTGTACTCCTTGGTCGCCATCAAGCTTGCCCAGAGCGCGACGCCCGACGCGCTCGCCGCCGACCAATTCATCATGGTCCAAATCGCCTTGTGGGGCCCGGCGATCTACATTGGCTTGGGCGCGGCAGCGCTGTCCTCGGCGCTCGGCTCCTTGCTCGTGGCCCCGCGGACGCTGCAGGCCCTAGCACGAGACCGGGTGCTGCCAGTCCCCGCGCTCAATCGCCTGCTCAAGCGCGGACAGGGTGAAGCTCAGGAGCCCGTCATCGCGACGTGGGTCTCCAGCCTGATCGCGGTCATCTTCGTGCTCGTGGGAGACATCGACTTCATCGCCCATATCCTGAGCATGTTCTTCATGGTCACCTACGGGGCGCTCTGCGCTGTATCGTTCCTGGAGTACTTCGCGGGCAACCCGTCCTACCGCCCAACGTTCCATTCGCGCTGGTACCTGTCGCTGCTGGGAGCGGTGGTGTGCGCTCAGCTGATGTTCCAGATCAACGTCCTGTACGCGATCGTATCGGTGGTCCTGATCATGCTGACCTATGTCGGGCTGCGGAGCTCGCGGCGAGGCGAGCGAGATCTCACCGCGATGTTCCAAGGCACACTGTTCCAACTGACGCGGCGCCTGCAGATAGTGCTGCAGAGGAATCGCCTGCAGGGATCGGTCGGTGGCTGGCGTCCCTCGATCGTTGCAGTCACGCGCTTCAGCGAACGCCGCTTGGGCCACTTTGACCTGCTTCGCTGGATCTGTCACAGGCACGGTTTCGGCCACTTCATCCAGCTCGTCGAGGGTGAGTACTCGTTGCGCGAGGAGATTGAGGCCCGCCAGCGCGTCAGCACTCTGATCGAGCGAACCGCAGTCAGCGGCGCGGGAATTTTCGTCGATACCCTGATCTGCCCGTCATTCCGGCAGGCGCTGGCACAGACATTACAAATGCCCGGCATTTCCGGGCTGCCAAACAACTGCATCCTGCTCGAGTTTGACAAGGATCACCCGGATGAGCTGACAGAAGTCGCGGAGGGCGGGCTGCTGGTGTCGGAATCGATGTTCAATGTGCTAGTGCTGCGCTCCACGCAGTACCGATTCGGCTATCGTTCCTCGATCCATGTCTGGGTGACGGAGGACAATCTAGCGAACGCCCCGATGATGCTGCTGCTCGCATATATCATCGTCGGGCATCGCGAGTGGCGCCGCGCGCAAATCCGTTTGTTCGCCAGCTACGAATCGGACGATCCCGCCGAGGAAACGAAGAAGCTCTCGCAATTGACGACGGAAGGCCGACTTCCGATTTCCAGTCAAAACGTCACGTCAGTAGCCTGCGGCGCCGGCAATTCTCTGGAGCGTGAGGTAGCGCGCCGCTCCTCCAATGCAGACTTGGTCATAGCAGGCTTGGATCTGCGCGACTTTGAGCCCGAGCATGCGAGCGAGGCGCTGATGCGCTATCAAGGGGCGAACGACGTCCTGTTCGTCTATTCAAGCGAGCAGATCTCGATCAAATAGCCGGTCCGCGGGGAGCGCAAAACGATGACGCATCTGTCTGGGCCGTGGAAGTGGCTGGCCGCGCTCGCGGTCGTCGCAGGCGTCACTGCCGCGCTGCTGATGTCGGATTTCCCGACCGCGCCCGCTCTCGCCTTGGCGGCGGAGCTGGTCCAAAGCTTCTGGGGTTGGCTGGCCTCCACATTCGGGAGCTACGGCTCGACCGCGGCACTGGCAGCCCAAGCGATCGTCCTAGTCCTGGTCTTGTGGTTCGGCACGAAGCTGGCGATTAGAGTGATCCGGGCACGATTCCTCGACAGAACACGCCTGGACGAGGGGCGCAAGTTCGCTCTCGAGCGCATCATCACCTATTCCATGTTCACGTTTGGAGCTGTCGCAGGCATCGAAGCGATTGGCGTGGATCTGGGGAGCATCGCCGTATTCAGCGGCGCTCTCGGAATCGGCTTGGGCCTGGGCTTCCAGACAATCGCCAAGGACTTCGCATCGGGGCTGATCCTGCTCTTCGAGCGACCGGTCAAGGTCGGCGACCGCGTGCAGGTGGGCGAACTCCAGGGGAACATCGTGACCATCGGCTCGCGCGCGACTTGGGTCCGCACCAACGACAACGTGGTGATGATCGTCCCCAACTCGGAGTTTATTGAGAGGCGGGTGACGAACCTAACCTTGATCGACCGGAACGTTCGCATCACCGTGCCGGTAGGCGTCTCCTACGCAAGCGATCCCGAGCAAGTGCGCTCGCTCCTGCTCGAGGCCGCGCGGGGACACCCCGATGTCCTCCAAGAACTGTCACCGGACGTAATATTCGCGGGATTCGGCGACAGTTCACTGGATTTCGAACTCCGGGTCTGGACCAGTCGGCAGGTGACCACGCCAAGAGTGATCGCAAGCGAACTGTACTTCCAGATCTTCGCAGCCCTCAAGAGTGCAGGCATTGAGATTCCGTTCCCGCAACGCGATTTGCACGTGCGGTCTCTTCCCGGCGCGGGGAGGGAGCTGCTAATTTAGGGGATTATATACGAGAGTGCCCAAATGCACCGCTGGCGCAAGTCCGGTTTTGACGCCACAAGAGATCTAAATCGTTGATGTTAGTGCATTTACGATCTGCATCCCTTTGACAGTTTGGGTACTTTCAGGTAACATATAAGCATGGCAACGGGAACCGCTCCGGGCAAGTCCTACCGCAAGGGCATCACGCTCAGGCAGATCATTCGCCGGTATCCAACGGAAGCATCCGCTGCGAACTGGTTCATCAAGCAGCGCTGGCCCAAGGGCGTCTGCTGCCCCTATTGCGGATCGCTGAACGTGCAGGTCGGAGCGAAGCACAAGACGATGCCGTTCCGCTGCCGCGAGAAGGCTTGCGGGCGCAAGCGGTTCAGCGTCAAGACCCGCTCAGTCATGGAATGTTCGAAGGTCAGCTATCAGGACTGGCTGCTGGCCCTGTTCCTCGTGAGCACCAACCTGAAGGGCGAGTCGAGCATGAAACTCCATCGCGATCTCGGAATCACGCGGAAAACAGCGTGGTTCCTGGCGCATCGCATTCGCGAGGCGCTGTCGCAGGGTAGTACAGTGTCGTATTCCGGTCCGGTAGAGGTTGATGAGACCTACGTCGGCGGCAAGCGCAAGAACATGCCGAATTCCAAGCGCAAGGAGATGACCGGGCGCGGCCCCGTGGGCAAGACGGCTGTCGTGGGAGCCAAGGATCGCGCTACCAATCACGTTGCCGCGAAGGTCGTCCAGACTACCGACAAAGAGACCCTGCAAAGCTTCGTGAAGGAGCACGCGGCCAAGGATGCGACGGTCTACACGGACGATGCAACTGCCTACGAGACGCTTCCGTTCGACCATGATTCCGTCAAGCACTCCCTGCAGGAGTACGTCAAGGGAGACATTCACACCAACGGCATCGAGTCCCTTTGGAGCCTTCTGAAGCGCGCCCACAAGGGCACATCCCACAAGCCTGTCCCCGAAGCACTTGGACCGCTACGTGCAGGAGTTTGCCGGGCGTCACAATCTGCGAGAGCAAGACACCATTGAGATGATGCGGTCGATGCGCGACGGGATGGACGGGAAGCGCCTCACGTACAAGGCCCTCATCGCTCCCAACGGACGTCCCTCGGGGGCGCGAGCCTGAAGTGCCTCGTACTGTGAACAAGCTCTATTGCGGCGACTGCCTCACCATCATGCGGGACCACATGAAGTCGCGCTCGGTTGATCTGCGCGGATCCTTGGGGCTGTTTGACTGATTCCCATGAGGCTTCCTGAGAGAATCCGGATGCTCCAATCGGAGAGAGACAATGGCTGACACAAAAAAACCCGAGCCGCTAACCGTCCGGCTGATTCATCGCTCCTACCAGCCGTCCAAGGCCGAACTGGAGCAGGACCATCGCGTGGATGCCACTTTCGAGGAAATCGCTAGGGCCGTCACGCGCACCGTGAAGGTCGAATTCTACAAGCCTCCGAAGCGCCGCCGGTAGGGATTCTCAGGACCGCGAATCGCGCGGCCAGCGGTGCATTTGGGCACTCATGTATATAATCCCCAAACCAAAACCTCGCCACGCGGTCGAGGCCCAACTAGCTCAGACGGTCGCGCGACCACTCTCATGTGGTCCGGCAACTAATGCGCAGGCTCGATGTTGCGGAGGGGACGAGGGGCTACGCGCTTCTCGCCGATCCAGAGTGGAAATGGATGCCGCGCAACGTGAAAACGTGGCAGCGGCCATCCAGCGGGATTAGACCGTTCGTAACAAATGCGACCGGCGTCGGAAGGAACAACGGGGCCATGCGGAACGGATGAGACCACTTGCGAAGTTGCCAAGCTAAGCCAAGCTAAAAAGTGACGTCCCACTGCACTCGAAACTGAATCCGTGACCGGCCAGCTCCGCCAGCTTGAGCAAGGCCGAAGCGCCCCACATCAAAGGTGAGCTTGTTGTCGTGGCCTTCCAGAAACCAATTCACAACGAACGAGACTTCGGTGACGCGATCGTCTTGTCGCGCCCGGTCGGGGTCCACGGCGGCAAAACGCAGGCCTAGCTCCAGTGCTCTGGGAGCCCAAGAAGCTACGTGATGCGGAAAGTATCCGCCCTGCACAGTGCCGCCACGCATGCGCGTGATGCGATGGTGCATGCGGTCGCGAACATTCTTCCAGTGGAACTCGTTCTGCAGGAACAGGCCGCGGTATTTCAAGACAAAGTCCTCGGCGATCTGCTTGACCGCGAACTGGCCTGGGAGGCCCACCTCAAAGCCATCCAGCCGACCCCCTGCGCTCCCGGAGAACCGGGTGAAGCGGCTGCGGTTGCTCAATGCCGACACGGCGACAGCGGCCACTGGAGATTCGTGGTACTCGAAATCGGTCTGGGAGTAGCCCGGATCTTCTCTCAAGAAGTTCCACTGGTAGCGCGCAGCCCACATTGGCGAACCATCGCGGTTGTCCAGGCGGCCGGCGCCACTTTCGCGGAACCCACGCCCATTCCCGCTGAAGACACCTGCGTAGTACCGCGAGTCCGCGAAGGTCCCTTCCATCATTCGTCCCAGCACTTGGATACCTTTCTGGCGGTCTACCGTGAAGTGTCGGTTCACGATGGACCGGTCGGCAAACTCCTGCCGCCCCGAAGAATCCACCCGTTCCCGGCCGAATTCCGTTTTCCACTGTCCGAATCGGAACTGGAGCCAGTCCCACTTCTGGATCGTGACATTGGCGTCGAGCAGCCGAGTGCCTACGAGATCGTATTCCGTGTTGAACCGAATCCAAGGGCGGAAGACCTCGCCGCGCGCTTTGAAACGGGCCCTTCGGAATCGGAGGTCCCTGTCGCTCGTTCGAAAGAAATCCCCGTTTCGGCGGGGAGCACTGGCTAACGGCGTGGAGAGTCGGATCTGGGAGCGGAGATGCATTTCCGCCTTGAACGCGCCGCCGCGGGATCGTATCCGCAGCCCTTTGCGACCAATTCGAACGGTGTCGTCTTTCGAGAGGGCCGCGCTCGGCTCAAGCCTCGATTCCTCGCCACCGGTCAAGACTGGATCCGGGGTCTGCGGGCCACCACTTGCCTGGCCGGCTTTGGCTGATGACACTCGAGGCTCGAAGTCTCCCGATCTGTCAGCCTGGACTCCAATGGCTCCGTACAGTAGGCATGCGGGAATCAGAATGAGGTGCCCTCGGCTGCCCTTGAGCCAGTCCCTAGCCGCGTGCCCCAAGTTTCTGTGCATCGAATGAATCGACTAGGCTGGCCCCTCGCCCGGAGCATTCATGTCCGCACCGAGCAATGGGCCTAGACCCGAGCGTGTCTCAAGCGTCCTCAACCAGCGTAGTGAATCGAATATTAAGGCAAGATTAAAAAACAATCATAGGCATGGAAAACGAGTTCCAAGGCCGCGGCGGCCCCGTTTCTTCGTCGGACCCCGACTGCGATGCAACCTGTTCTCTTGCCCTATCTCGCGCCCAAGAAGATCGTTGTCCACTTCGATACCCCCCGCGCCAGCTCCGACGGGCGGCTCGCTTCCGGTGCAGGCCCTCGACCAGCGGCTCGACCGCGTCCGCGAACAGAGCGCCACCGACCGCGTCCGCCAGCCCCTGATTGCATACGCCCCCCCCCCGACGATTCGCTAGGCAGTCGAGGGTCGTAGGTGCGGCCTGCCCATGCCCCAGATCTCGCACTTGACAACTGTAGGGTGGTTGTGGCATGTCTAAAGCATGCTCGACCAACATTGCATTGCGGAGACCCTCTCGCACTCAGAGGCCGTGGAGACCCTGCGGGTGCTGCGGACGCAGGCTGGCGACACCAGCCGGAGCGCGTTCGCCCGGCACGTGTGCCGGGAGTTCGGTTTCGTGAACAGTCGCGGCCAGCCGCAGGTGGCGAGCTGCCAGAAGGCCTTGCGCAGTCTGCACAGCGCGGGACGCATCGATTTGCCGGCCCCGCGCCATGGCGGCCGCGCCGGTGACTGCCGTCCGCGTCGGCTCGGCCAGCCGGTCCCGCCACCGCAAGCAGTTCCGCCTGCGGCGGGGGCGGTCGCCGGGCTCAAGTTGACCCTGGTGACGAGTCCGCAACAGCGGCGGACCTAGAACGAGCTGGTCGCCAGCGAGCACCCGCAGGGAGCCGTGCTGCACGTCGGTGCCCAGCTGCGCTACCTGATTGAGTCCGAGCACGGCCTGCTGGGGGCGCTCGGCTTCGCCGCCGCGGCCTTGGCGGTGGCGGCCCGCGACGAGTGGATTGGCTGGGATGCGCAACTGCGCCGCAAGCGGCTGCACCGCGTGCTGGGCCTGAGCCGCTTCCTGATCCGTCCCAGCGTGCGCTGTCACCTGCTCGCTTCCAAGGTGCTCGGCATGGTCCGGCGGCGGCTGCCGGAGGACTTCCTCCAGCGCTATGGCTACCGGCCTGCCCTGCTGGAAACCTATTGCGATCCGCAGCAGCACGCCGGCACGTGTTTCCGCGCCGCTAACTGGACCTGCGTCGGCCAGACCGGCGGGCGCGGGCGTTTCGCCCGCCCCGGCCAGCGCGTGCCGGTCAAGGCCATCTTCGTCTACCCCCTGCAGCGCGACTGGCGGCGCCTGCTCGGGGCCGCCGCAGCGCCGCCCGGCCAGCCGCTGGGGCCGGCCGACGGGCTGGCCCTGGACGAGTTCGCGGCCAACGAACTGGGCCAGGCGCCGCTGGGTGATCTACGCTTGTCGAAGCGGCTGGTGCAGACCGCGCAGATGCAGGCCGCCGCTCCCATGGCCTCGATCCCCGCCGCCGCGCAGGGCCAGCGGGCCGCCGTCAAGGGCCACTACCGCCTGATCGACCAGCCGGACGACTCGGCGGTGACCCCGCAGAACATCCTGGCGCCGCACCGCCAGCGCACGCTGCGGCGCCTGCAGGCCGAGCGCACGGTGCTGTGCGTGCAGGACGGCACCGAGCTCAACTTTGCCGAGCATCCCGGCTGTGCGGGGCTGGGCTACATCGGCAAGCACAAGCGCTCGGAGGGCACGCTGGGGCTGCACATGCACTCGACGCTGGCGGTCAGCCCGGAGGGCATCCCGCTGGGGCTGCTGCACATCCAGTACGACGCGCCGGACGGGCAGGCGCAGCGCGGGCGGCCGCTGGAGGAGCGCAAGACCTTCCGCTGGATCCGCGGGTTGCGCGACTGCGCGGAGGTAGCGGGCCAGTTGGCGGGCCCGCGCCTGGTGGCGGTGATGGACCGCGAGGCCGACGTGCAGGCGCTGTTCGCCGAGCAGCGGCGGCTGGAGGGAGTCGAGTTGCTGGTGCGGGCCAAGCACAACCGCGTCCTGGGCGCGCCCCGGCCGAAGCTGTTCGAGCACATGCGGGCACAGCCGGTGGGGGGCCAGTTGGAGATCAAGGTGCAGCGGAGTTCGGCGCGGCGGGGCACGCGCCGGCAGTCCGCCAGCGCGCTGCGCGCGGCGCGCACGGCGCAGGCCGAGTTGCGCTGGCAGACGGTCGAGTTGCCGGCCCCGGCGCGCGGCGAGGCAGCGCTGCGGATGCAGCTGGTGCACGTGTGGGAGCGGGCGGCGCCGGAGGGGGTGGAAGCGTTGGAGTGGTTCCTGCTGACGACGTTGCCGGTGGCGTCGCTGGCGGATGCGGAGCAGGTGCTGGAGTGGTACCGGCTGCGCTGGCGCATCGAGGACTGGCACCGGATGCTCAAGTCCGGCTGCAAGGTGGAGTACCTGGGGCACCGCACGGGGCAGCGGATCGAGCGGGCGGTGACGATCAAGGCGGTGATCGCCTGGCGGCTGGCCGCGATGACACTGCTGGGACGGGAGACCCCCGAATTACCGAGCGAGGTGTTCTTCACGCAGATCCAGCTGCGGGTGCTGCGCCACTTCGCGTCCAAGCGCGGGCTGGCCGCGCCGGGCAATCTGGGGCTGGCGGTGCGGACCATGGCGATCTTGGGCGGCTACCTGTACCGTGCGCACGCTCCGCCGCCGGGCCATCAAAAGATCTGGGAGGGCTGGACCCGCTTGACCATCATGAGCGAAGCCTATGAGCTGAAAGACTACTTCGAGCCGCCCGCCAGCGCCTCTCAGGATGAGCCCGAATCGTGACTTGTGGGGCAACGGCAGGGTGCGGCGGCGTGGAGGGCTCCTTCTCCAGTAATTCGTGGCCCAGGGACTCAATGGCATTCGGATACCTGATTCCCTACTACCTGCATCCAAGACTGACCTAAACGGGGCTGACCAAGGCGACCCAGCGGCCGGTCCGCCAGTCTGACTCCGTCCCTCGGCGGCCAGCGTCTCCGTAGCCTTGAATTGCGAGGTTTGTTCGTATTAAATCGCTGATTCTATTGACTTTTGGCGAATATATTGCGATAATTATGGCTAGAGAACCCTCTGCTATGCCCAAGAACAAAGTCCAGTTCCAAAAAGGCCTCAGCCTGACCCAGTTCCTCCAGGACTACGGCTCCGAGGCGCAGTGCGAGCAGGCCCTCTTCGCCGCCCGCTGGCCCGACGGCCTCAACTGCCCCCGCTGCGGCGGCGCCCGCTTCTGCCGCCTCTCCACCCGCCGGGCCACCTTCCAGTGCAACCACTGCAAGCGCCAGCTCTCCCTGCTCGCCGGCACCGTCTTCCAGGCCACCAAGCTGCCGCTGAGCATTTGGTTCCTTGCCATCTACTTCCTCTCCCAGACCAAGAGCGGCATCTCGGCCCTGGAGCTGGGGCGCAAGCTGGGCGTCAACGACAACACCGCCTGGCTGCTCAAGCACAAGCTCATGCAGACCATGCGGGAGCGTGATCAGCGCTACCGGCTGGCGGGCACCGTGCAGCTGGACGACGCCTATCTGGGCGGCGAGTACCCCGGTGGCAAGCGCGGGCGGGGCTCGCCGAACAAGACGCCGCTGCTGGCAGCCGTGCAGGTCACCGCGGATGGCCAGCCGGTGGTGATGAAGCTGAGCGTGGTCGACGGCTTCCGCACGGCCGAGGTCGCGCAGTGGGCCGCGCAGCAGGTGCGGCCCGGGACCACGGTGCACACGGACGGGCTGGCCTGCTTCCAGGGGCTGGAGGCAGCGGGCTGCGAGCACAAGCCACACGTGACGGGCGGCGGCAAGCAGGGCTGCGAGACGCCCGGCCTGGTCTGGGCGAACACGATCCTGGGGAACGTGAAGCGCTCCCTGGACGGCACCTACCATGCCTGCGCGCCGCACTACGCGGCGCGCTACCTGGCCGAGTTCCAGTACCGCTTCAATCGCCGCTACGAGCTGGCGGCGCTGCCGCGCAGGCTGCTGAAGGCGGCGGCCACGACGCTGCCGTTGCCGCGTCCGATCCTGATGTTGAGCACCGTCTAACGGCCGCGGCTGCCGCCAGCCCAATCCACCGGGCGTTCGACAACCCGGCTGCGCGTGGGACAGGCCGCCGGCACTCCCCGGGGACCATCAGGGGACTGCCCGGGGGACCCGGTTGCGACCGATACCACTGGCTGCCAGTGCATCTCGTGCCTAGCGCCTCTCCCCCCTGCCTGCCGGCTTCGCGCCAGCCACCGAAAATCCACAAGCCCACCTCTTCTGGCGCTCTACTGGGATGCGGATAATAGGGAATCAGGTTCGGATATATCGTTGTTGGGGATTTCCCCGGTGGGTAGTCTAGTAAAGTACTGATATCACGGAGGTTACTGGCTCTCTGCAATTTTTTTCGCGGAAGTGCTTAACATCCTCGCCCGGTTTTGCGAACCTGTATTGGGATGAGTTCGCCCGCCGCCATCGACCTGCGCATCCGGCGCCTCCTGCTCACCACGTTCTTTGGCAAGCGGCTGACGCGACGCCAGATCGCGGACATGCAGCAGACGGTGGCGTCGCTGCCGGGGCTGAGCCGCAACGAGCTCGGCAAGACCGTGTGCGAGCACCTGGGGTGGAAGACCGGGCGAGGTCGCAGCCGCGTGCGGCTGGCGCTGCTGGTGGCGGACCTGGACGGCCTGCGGCCGCTGTAACTGGCGCAGGGCGGGGAGGCGGTCGCGGAGTGGAAGGAATGGGTGCAGCGCTACCACCCGCGCGGGTGTCGCAAGGCGCTGGGCGCGCATCTGCGCTACTTCGTGCGCGACCGGCAGGGGCGGCTGCTGGGATGCGCGCAGTTCGAGTACGCGACCCGCAGGCTGGCCTGCCGGGACGAGTGGATCGGCTGGCAGGGCGAGGCCTTCCACCGCCGCCTCAGGCTGCTGGTGCGCCAGTCGCGCTACCTGCTGCTGCCCTGGGTGCAGGTGCCGAATCTGGCCAGCCACGCCCTGGCCGCGCTGCTGCGGCAGCTGCCCGGCGACAGGCAGCGCGAGCGCGGCTGCACGCCGGTTCTGGTCGAAACGTTCGTGGACCCGGAGCAGCGTAGCGGCACCTGCTACGAGGCGGCCGGCTGGCAGCGCCTGGGGCTGACCGAGGGGCGCCAGGAGCGCTTCACGGAGCTGTGGCGGGACGTGATCGCGGATGTCGCGCGCGTGGCGGCCGAGTACGACGGGGAATGGATCCGGCGGCGGCGCAAGGTCAACACCCTGCTGGTCGTGCTGTTCGTCTTCCGCCTGGTGTACTACGCCCCTCACCGTCAGGGCTACGCCGCGACCCTGCAGCAGGTGTGGGAGCAGGTTGTTGAGTGTCACATTGTTTGGATGAAAAAGGGGATTATATACGAGAGTGCCCAAATGCACCGCTGGCGCAAGTCCGGTTTTGACGCCACAAGAGATCTAAATCGTTGATGTTAGTGCATTTACGATCTGCATCCCTTTGACAGTTTGGGTACTTTCAGGTAACATATAAGCATGGCAACGGGAACCGCTCCGGGCAAGTCCTACCGCAAGGGCATCACGCTCAGGCAGATCATTCGCCGGTATCCAACGGAAGCATCCGCTGCGAACTGGTTCATCAAGCAGCGCTGGCCCAAGGGCGTCTGCTGCCCCTATTGCGGATCGCTGAACGTGCAGGTCGGAGCGAAGCACAAGACGATGCCGTTCCGCTGCCGCGAGAAGGCTTGCGGGCGCAAGCGGTTCAGCGTCAAGACCCGCTCAGTCATGGAATGTTCGAAGGTCAGCTATCAGGACTGGCTGCTGGCCCTGTTCCTCGTGAGCACCAACCTGAAGGGCGAGTCGAGCATGAAACTCCATCGCGATCTCGGAATCACGCGGAAAACAGCGTGGTTCCTGGCGCATCGCATTCGCGAGGCGCTGTCGCAGGGTAGTACAGTGTCGTATTCCGGTCCGGTAGAGGTTGATGAGACCTACGTCGGCGGCAAGCGCAAGAACATGCCGAATTCCAAGCGCAAGGAGATGACCGGGCGCGGCCCCGTGGGCAAGACGGCTGTCGTGGGAGCCAAGGATCGCGCTACCAATCACGTTGCCGCGAAGGTCGTCCAGACTACCGACAAAGAGACCCTGCAAAGCTTCGTGAAGGAGCACGCGGCCAAGGATGCGACGGTCTACACGGACGATGCAACTGCCTACGAGACGCTTCCGTTCGACCATGATTCCGTCAAGCACTCCCTGCAGGAGTACGTCAAGGGAGACATTCACACCAACGGCATCGAGTCCCTTTGGAGCCTTCTGAAGCGCGCCCACAAGGGCACATCCCACAAGCCTGTCCCCGAAGCACTTGGACCGCTACGTGCAGGAGTTTGCCGGGCGTCACAATCTGCGAGAGCAAGACACCATTGAGATGATGCGGTCGATGCGCGACGGGATGGACGGGAAGCGCCTCACGTACAAGGCCCTCATCGCTCCCAACGGACGTCCCTCGGGGGCGCGAGCCTGAAGTGCCTCGTACTGTGAACAAGCTCTATTGCGGCGACTGCCTCACCATCATGCGGGACCACATGAAGTCGCGCTCGGTTGATCTGCGCGGATCCTTGGGGCTGTTTGACTGATTCCCATGAGGCTTCCTGAGAGAATCCGGATGCTCCAATCGGAGAGAGACAATGGCTGACACAAAAAAACCCGAGCCGCTAACCGTCCGGCTGATTCATCGCTCCTACCAGCCGTCCAAGGCCGAACTGGAGCAGGACCATCGCGTGGATGCCACTTTCGAGGAAATCGCTAGGGCCGTCACGCGCACCGTGAAGGTCGAATTCTACAAGCCTCCGAAGCGCCGCCGGTAGGGATTCTCAGGACCGCGAATCGCGCGGCCAGCGGTGCATTTGGGCACTCATGTATATAATCCCCCTAAACTGACGCCGCTGCGCCCCTTCGAGCCCCGTACCGTACCGGGCCCCGGCCTAGGACGCACAGTAAATCGAGCCCCGGCTCCCGAGCCGAGGGATTTTCCATGGGCCAGCACCACCCACCTCCGCTGTTCAGGAGGATACACCATGACAACCACAGCAGGCGGCAGCGACGGCCTGCAACCCGACGAGCTGCATGTCGTGCATGCGCGCGCCGCCGGACTTGATGTCCACAAATTGCAGATCACCGCCACGGTGCGGTTGTGCCAGCCGGGTGGCGGCATAACGTGCGCCACCCGCCAGTTCAGCGCCTTGCCGGGCGGACTGAGCGCCCTGACGCAGTGGCTGGTGAGTCATCGCGTCACGGCCGCGGCCATGGAGGCCACGGGCATTTACTGGCAGGCACCCTGGGAGGCGCTGGAGGCCGCGGGCATCGCACCGCAGTTGCTGCACGCGCAGTTCGTCAAGCAGGTGCAGGGACGCAAGAGCGACGTGGCCGACAGCCTCTGGCTGGCCCGCATCTGCCAGTTCGGCTTGTGTCGGCCCAGCTACGTGCCGCCGCGCGCTTTCCGCCAGTTGCGCCAGCTGAGCCGCTACCGCCGCAAGCTGGTGGGCGAGCGCAGCCGGGCCCGCAACCGCATCCACAAGACGCTGGACCACGACGGGCTGCGGCTGGGCGGAGCGCTGACCGACATCTTCGGTCACAACGGGCGCAAGATCCTCGCGGGGCTGGCGCCGGGCCGCTCGCAGGCCGCGCTCAGCGGCCACGTGCGCCACCAGCGCGATTTGCTCGAGCAGGTGCTGGAAGCCCAGTTGGATTCGCACGCGGTGTGGAAGCTGCGCGACCTGCTGCGAGCGCACGACGCGGCCAACGCGAGCATCGTGGAGTTGGACGCCCGGCTGGAGCAGGGCCTGGCCGACATGGCTGAGCAGGTGCGCCTGCTGGAGACGGTGCCGGGCATTGACCGCGGCAGCGCCTGCGCGATCCTAGTCGAGTTGGGGCCGGACCTGTCCGCCTTCGAGCACACGGCCAACGTAGCCGCCTGGGCCGGGCAACAACGAAAGTGCCGGCAAGCGGCGCTCCGGCCGGCTGCGCCGCGGGCCACGCTGGCCGAGTGTGCCCACGGCGCAGTGCGCACCAAGGGCTCGCAGTTCCACGGCCACCACAACGCGCTCAAGGCACGCATGCCCTACAAGCGCGCCATCCCTGGCGACGGCGCACAAGCTGCTGCGCACCATCCTGGCGATGTTGCGCGACCGCCGGCCCTACATCGATCCGGGCATCGACTACGACAAACTGCTGGTGGACCGCAACGTCGCCCGCTGGCTGCGCAAGCTCGACGAGCACGGCTATCTCGACAGCATCCGTTCCGGCAGCCAGCCGGTGCCCGCCTGAGCCCGATCCCATCCTTGGCCCACCGCCAGCGGTGGCGCGGTACCGCTACGGACACAGATCGGGGCTACCGTGGCGGGCTGCCGATCCGGCGGCTGGTGGGCATACGACGGCTGACCGCGGAACTCCCGGACCGCGGGGTGGGGGAGAGGTGCGCCTCCACCACGACGGTGTTTCTCAGTAATTTACTGAGCACCTTCGATGCCATTGAGCCCAAGCTGTCGCAAGGCGGACCGCTGCCCGGCCGGGGGAGCAGCGCCGAATGACGCGCTAGCAACAGCATGCGCTGGACTTCGCTCCGCGGTATCGGGACTGCGGAGAAGGGATCGTGGGCAGGGCGCGCTGCGCGCGCACCGGCCGGGAACAGATGAAGCCTGAAGGCAATTTGGCCGACCATCGGCGCGGCGTCATGCCGGCGGATTTCCGGTTGAATCCAGGAGCTATGCGCAAGGCTGCCCGAGCCTAGCGCCGGGGCATTCGTTAGAATTGGGATTCTCAGCCGACCGTGTGCTCTTAGAGTGGCGGCGAGCATCAGGAATCCCAGTCAATTGCGTATCAGAGCGGCAGTTTCAAAAGAGCCCGGCCGGCTAAGCATCGAAGAGGTCGAACTCGCCCCGCCGCAGGAACATGAAGTCTTGGTGCGCATGCATGCCGCCGGCGTCTGCCATTCGGATCTCCATACCCTGCGAGGAGAACTGCGAGCCGAGCCCCCCTTGGTGCTCGGTCACGAAGGCTCCGGGGTCATCGAGGCGGTCGGCGGCAAGGTCACTCGCTGCCAGCCGGGCGACCGGGTGGTCGTCAACTGGCTGCCAGCATGCGAGAGCTGTCCAACTTGCGTGAACGGACGGCAAAACCTCTGCGAGCGGCTCGCCCGAACGACCTTCAAGGCGCTCATGCTCGACGGCACAACGCGTCTTTGCACGACCGACGGCATGCCGCTGAAGCATTTCCTCAGCGTGGCGACAATGGCCGAGCATGCAGTGATGGACGAAGCGAGCGTTGTGCCCATGCCGGACGCCGTCCCCTTTGATGTCGCTGCCGTGATCGGCTGCGCCGTCGCGACGGGAGTGGGGGCGGTGGTAAACACCGCCCAGGCCCGACCGGGAGTGCCAGCGGCGGTGATCGGTTGCGGAGGGGTGGGCCTGAGCGCCCTGCTGGGCTGCAAGCTGGTCGGCTGCAATCCCATCGTCGCAGTGGACGTGCTGGACTCCAAGCTCGAATTCGCCAGAGAGTTGGGAGCTGACCTGACCTTGAATTCGAGAGCAGTTGAAGATCCCGCCAAAGCGTTGCGCAAGCTGACCCGAGGCGGCCCGGAGTACGTTTTCGACAGCGTCGGGGCAGGGCCCACGATCGCCCTCGCCATCAAGGCGGTGCGGCCGGGTGGGACGGCTACGATCATTGGGCTGCACGCGGCCAAGGAGGACGTGGCGATCCCTGCAGGCACCTTGGTGCTGCAAAACAAGCGGCTGTTAGGCTCGTTCGCCGGCTCGATCCGTCCCCGGCTCGACCTGCCCAAGCTGCTCGACTTGTACTTAGGTGGAAGACTTCCGGTGGATGCCTTGATTACCAAGCATTATCCGCTCGACGATCTCGCGCTGGCGTTCGACGACATGGAGGCGGGGAACGTCGCGCGAGGGGTGCTCACGCTGGGGCCGGCTGGCTGACCCTTGGCCGTGAGTTCAATGCGCAGTACGCCGGTGTTGGTCCTCTCATCGGCCACAGCGGCTCCACGATGGTGTCGGAAATCTTGAACCGGCATCCAAGGATCCTCAGCCTGTCAGAACCGTTCTGATTGCTTGGGCTCGAAGCCTTCTTCAAGAACTGCCTTGACGGCGAGGCAATCTGGAAGGCTACAGCAATCAAGAAAACGGTTTCCGGGCATTGCTGGCTAAACACAGAATGATCAGCGAGATCATTTGCCCGTTCAACTCCCAAGGAGCTCGATTCTCTCGCCACACGGTGGCCCAAATTTGTCTGCCTGCTATCGGATGAGCAACTTCGAGTAGAGGATCCGTGAGGCATACGGCCTTGAGACACACGCGAAGCTCTGGACCGGCCTGGTCCTGCACGGTCAGGCCTATCTCTCGCCTCCCCTGTTGATTGTCGCTGCGATACGAAGACGTCCTGCGCAACGCGCGGCAGGAACTGCAGCGGGCGATCGATTTCATCGATCCGAGCCACGCTGACGATGGCTGGTTGAACGAGGCCGCGAGGATTCCGGGGGCAGTGCTGATCGAGCGCAACTTGTTTTCTGAGTCACAGCCACAGCCTGTAGATTTGTGCCATCCTTAGCGTCACCGCACCGATCGCTATGACTTCCCGCCGAAAGTTCATACAAGCCTCCGTAACGGCGCTCGCCGCTTCCGCACAGGCCCAAACGGTTGACCTCGATCGCCGTCTCGCCATTCCCGGGCCGGGTCGAGTGAGAGCCGTGCTCGACACCGACACCTACAACGAGATTGACGACCAATACGCTGTGGCCTACAGCTTGCTGTCTCCGGAGCGAATGTCGGTGGAGGCGATTTATGCCGCGCCATTCGTCAACAATCGTTCGAAGACGGCCCTCGGCGGAATGGAGAAGAGCTATGAGGAGATCCTGCGACTGCTGGATTTCTTGCCTGATGCGAACAGGGATACCGTGTTTCGCGGCTCGAACCGATTCTTCGAGCGCAAGGACAGGCCGGTCGAGAGCCCCGCCGCACAAGATCTAATCGAGAAGGCGCTCAAACCCAGCGACGAGCCGCTGTATGTCTTGACCATTGGCTGCCCGGTGAACGTCTCGTCGGCGATCCTAATGGAGCCGAAGATCAAAGAGCAGATCGTTGTCGTCTGGCTCGGCGGGACTACGCACTACTGGCCGTCTGCGAGTGAGTTCAACCTACGGCAGGATGTGATCGCCTCGCAAGTGCTGTTTGACAGCGGGGTTCCCCTAGTCCAAATCCCGACCAAGAACGTCTCCCAGCACTTGAGGACTACGGTCCCGGAGCTGGAGCAACACATGCGCGGGCGCTCCAGAATAGGGGACTATCTCTACGGTCAATTCCTGCAGTACTACGGCGTGCGGACGAAGGGGCAGGACAGAACCTACCCATATTCCAAAGTCATCTGGGATATCTCAGCGATTGCATGGCTGATCAACCCCGAGTGGGTACCCTCGGAAATCGTGCCGAGCCCCGTGTTAACTGATGACATGCGGTGGGAAACCGCAGCCGGCCGCCACGATATTCGTGTGGCGAACGATGTCGATCGCGATGCAGTCTTCAACGACCTGTTCTCCCGGCTCGCCAGCCGCCGGGGTTGAGTTCTCGCAGGTGGGACTCAACCAAACGAAGGGTGCGGTTTCGCGTGCCCCGCTGTGACTACTTGCCGAGACTGTTCCCAGCGCCGGCAAGAGTGAGGAACTCGCCAAGCATCGAATACATGCGCGATGGGCTGCTGAGGAGAGGCCCGTGCTCGCGTGTGCTTGCATATCGGCGTCGTCCCGAATCGCCGCGACCCCCCGCCATCCGCTCGTGCCGCGACCGTCGCGCGGGGAAACGATCCGTCGCACCATCCGATGCGGTCAGCGATTGGACGACCCCGAGAACACGTAGCGGGAGCCGAATCCTCCCGGTGGCGAGATGGCCGGAACTCTCGGTACCGGCACCTCATCGAGTCGGTACACCCTGTTACGGGCGTAAATGTGCGTTCGCTGATGCAGCTGGCCGTCTTTTTCGAGCAAGATGTGGAAGCCCACGCCCATTCCACGGTCCGACTCCATGACCGGCACGATCTTGATTGGCAGGTAGCCTGCCAGTTTGGAAGATTGACTGATGACGACGTAGCGATCTCGCCCACTGTCCCAACGGAACACCTTCAGCAAGTCGAAATCATGTGTCTGTCCGGCCTCGCTTGACTGCACCCAGAGCCAAGTCGTTTTGGTTTCGCCCAGAGACTCGTCGTCTTCCGAACCGATCGGGAAGTAGCCGACAATCGAGCGGCCTTGGGCGAGCATCGCGACCTCGAGTGGAATGTCTGCATAGGCCATGTTCGCTAGCAGCCATCCCACTTGGCCGATTTCTGGAATGCGCACCAAGTACCAGTAGTCAACGCCCGTTGGTTCTGGCAGCATCCTGGCGGTCGCGGCAGAGGCTGGCAGGCGATCGACGAGCATCCGATCTAGGATGTGAAAGCGGTCGTCCATCGCGAGTTGGTAGAACGTCGCTGCCCACCGGTACGGTTCCACGTGGACATTCAGGGTATCCCGCGCACGAGCAAGCCCTTGATCCGGCAGTACCCGGGACTGGTCGGTGAGGTGTCGCAGCTTTCTGCGCACGACGTGGTCAAGCAACAGGGACCGCTGCACCCAGCCTTCCGACTCGGAATTCGTGCGTATGCGGACGAAGCTGCGGTGCTCCTCAAGGAGGGTCGCTTGGGTGCCAAACGTGAGGACTTCTGCTGCCGGGGCGTCCGGTTCGAGACTGGCGTACAGGTCCACTCGATTCCGGGTTTGATAGATGTCGGCTTCAGGAGTTTGCACCGCGTCGGGCGCGCAACCCGCGTGGGCTACCCACAGTACTGCAGCTAGAGCGGCCTTTGTCGGGAAGAAGGTTCGCGGCAAAAGAGACGTCATGCTCAACAAGTGCTCGCGCGCAGTGAGCCGAACACCGCCATGCGATTCGCTATCAATTGAAGCAAATCTGCGGCCTCCTGTGCGCCCCGCAGCGGCAGGCCGACTTCGCGAGCGGCGGTAAGTGTGATCGTTCGATCCCGGGGTGTTTGCTGCCGACGGGAGCAGAGGGCTGTGGCCCGATCGAGGTTGGGACGGCTTGTTGTCGGATGATCCCCTGGCCGGTGACGCGCTGCTCGCATCTTCAGGAAGGAATCTCCGGTTCGGGGCGCAATGAGATCTGCCTGCGCTGCAGGCCGTGCTCGGCCGGTTCGAGGGTCGTGATCGTATCGACACCGTGGGCGAGCAGGTAATTCCTAGCTCGCGTCAGTCCGTAGCCCACTTGCTGCGGCCCATGGCTGTCATCACCGAGGCAAAACGGTACGCCCGCCTCGACGGCAAGTCGAACGAGCCAAGGAGATGGGTACGGCTCCGGCAAGCCCTTTCTTAGGGCGGCAGAGTTGACGTCGAGGATGCAGTTGTATGACTTGGCAGTCTCGATCACAGCCTCGGCTGCCCGCCTGATCCTAGTGCTGGACAGTGCTGCGCCAGCGGGCGCATGGAGCTTCGGCAAGTCGAGGTGGGCCACGATTTCCGGGCGAACCTCGTGGATCATCTCTTGGACCAAGCCGTAATAGCGCTCCAGCAAGGACTCGACCCCGCCGCAGGCATCGACGGCTGCGAGGTAGTTCTCGGCAGTTTCGTCGATTGGAATCTCCGCGACGTGGTGGACAGAGCCGACCACGTAGTCGAACCCGTGCCCATCCCGGAGCTCGCGCATGGCACTTGCGTAGGTGGATGAGGGCACCACTTCGGTTTCGAAGCCTCGCAGGACGGGCAAGCGTCCGCCGAATTCTTGCTGGAGTTGCTTGGACTCACGGGCGTATGCATTGAACTCCCGCTGCAGCCGTTCGACGGTGTAGCCCTTCTCCAACTCTGACGCGTATAGGAAGCGTCCGCCCAGGCGGGGGGCGTGCTCAGTAACGCCATACGATCGGAATCCAACCGCTAATGCCGCAGTGAGGGATTCGCGCAAGGTGCCGGTCGCGTGCTCGCAAAACTCGCCACTATGGCCGCCATGTAGCGAGACTAGCCATCGGGGCCGATCCACGATTCCACAGTAACGCGACACCGACGGCTGTGCGAATGGGGAGTATCTTCGAGTTGAGGGTGCGTGGCGCCGCAGGCAGCGTAGACGCCTGTTTTGAGGCACCCCGGTCTGCCAACGCGGTCCATGGCCGCGGTCGGCTTCCAGAACGAGGGCCCGCGCCAGTTGGGCCATCTGCTCAGGCGCGACTCCGAGCGCGTGCGTCCCGCAAGGATCAAGGACGCTCGATCAACCGCCCGGCCAGCCATGGGACCAAGGCTTTATCCGGATCGAAGATCTGCTGCAGATCCGTATACCAATGGCGCTCCCACGCATCCTTGGCGAATGCGCTGAATAGCATCGCATTGAGCGGAAAGCCGTCAGCGCCGTCAGTGTAACGCCGGAAATCGTCGCGAAAGAGAAAGATGGGCTTGCCCCAAGCGATCGCCATGCCCAGTTCCACCATGACACCCTCATCGGGAGGGCAGCCATTCACGACCGCGAACAGCCCGTCGGCGTCTCGCACGTCGCGCATGTCAGCTTGGCAGATGCGGTAGGCCCAGTCCGCGGCCTCCAGTGTCTCGGGGTCATTGTTGCGCGCAAAGGGCTCCCAGACCTCAGCCCCGATTTGCTCCAGGGCGGCCACGAGGTCAAGTAATGGCCCTGATCGCTGCTGTCTCGAGAAGCCGTATGGATTCGCGAGGTACAGAGTCTTGCGAGCATCCACCTGCGCCTGAGCCGATTCCATGAGTGCCTCTTACGCTAGCACTGCGGATCCCGCCGCCGATTCGCTGGGGAGCGATTCGGTCGATAGCTAGTCAGTGGCTCGCCGGGGCCTCCGCTACCGTCGCTGCGGCGGGTCTGATCAGGCCTCCGAGGCTCAAGCGAATCGTTGCAGTCGCTCGCACAGCCGCGTTGTTCAAGCAGTCCGTTCGAAATGTGAATCCGGTGGTCGGCAGATATGCCGATCAAGTTGGCGGCGGCTACGGGATGAATCGTCGAGGGGCGCGCTTGCCGCCGCCAGGTCCCCTGCGTGACAATCACCTTTTGCGAGAAATCCAGTGGCCACCGAACAATGTTTGGCAATTGATCTAGGCGCGGGCAGTGGCCGCGTCATGCTCGGCCGCTTCGACGGCGAGCGCATTGCAGTCGACGAACTGCACCGGTTCGAGAATCCCGGCATCGCCGTGCTGGGCAGACTGCACTGGGACGCGCTCGGCCTGTTTCGGGACATGCACCAAGGGATGCGCGCGGCGGCGGCCTCACGACCGGTGTCGCTTGGGGTCGATACCTGGGGTGTCGACTTTGCGTTGCTTGACCGGGACGGGAATCTGGTCGGCAATCCTTACCACTATCGCGATGCGGGCAAGACCGGCAAGATGGCCGAGGTGTTTGAACTGCTGTCGCGCGAGGAGATCTTCGAGCACACCGCACTCCAATTCATGGAGTTCAATTCGCTCTTCCAGCTCTTTGCCATGCGGGGGACGCCGGTTCTGGAAGCGGCGAATTCGCTGCTGATGATGCCGGACCTGTTCCATTACTGGTTCACTGGGGAAAAGGCCTGCGAGTTTACGGATACGAGCACGTCCCAGTGCTATGACCCACGGCGCGGCGACTGGGCGTACCCGGTCTTGGAGGCTCTCGGGCTGCCTGCCAGCATCTTTGGTGAGGTGATTGAGCCGGGCACCGTTCTGGGCCCTCTGCGCACGTCAGTCGCGAACGAGTGCGGGCTAGCCGACATTCAAGTGGTTGCACCTGGCACGCACGACACCGCTTCTGCAGTCGCGGCTGTCCCCGCCATGGGCGATAGCTGGGCGTATCTGAGCTCGGGTACGTGGTCCCTTCTCGGCGTTGAGACACCGACTCCCCACGTCACAGCCGACGTCCTCGCGAAGAATCTCACCAACGAGGGTGGCGTCTGTCGGACAACCCGCCTGCTGAAGAACATTTGCGGGTTGTGGTTGCTACAAGAGTGCCGCCGGGAATGGTCGCGGCAAGGCCTCTCCACGGAATACGGCGAATTGCTGGCACAGGCTGGTGCGAGCGCACCATTCCGAACCGTCTTTGACGTCGACGCTCCCGAGTTTGTTCCGCCCGGAGACATGCCCTCCCGCATAGCGCAGTGGTGCCGAGCCAGCGGGCAGCCTGTGCCCGAATCACCGGGGCAGTTTGCGCGGGCTATTTTTGAGAGCTTGGCGTTGAGGTATCGCGTGGTGCTGGACGAAATCGCCGCAGTCATCGGCAGCAAACCCGCGACTTTGCATGTAGTCGGCGGAGGATCTCGCAACGAGCTGCTCTGCCAGTTCGCCGCCGATGCGTGCGCCATTCCGGTAATCGCAGGGCCGGTCGAAGCGACCGCCATCGGCAACGCGATGATGCAGGGAATCGCTAGAGGGCGCATCGGGGACCTCGCCCAAGGGAGGGAAGTCGTGCGCCGATCATTCCAGCCGACCCGCTATGAGCCGAATCCGGCGTCTGGTGGTGGATGGGGCGACGCGGCGGGGCGCCTTGCCGCCATGCTCGCCGCATAGTGGCGGTGCTAATCTGCAGCCATGTCTGCACTGAATGTCGCCCTGATCGGCTATGGGTTCATGGGCAAGGCCCACAGCAACGCGTACGCCCAAGTGGGCCATTTTTTCCCGCACGTCCGCCAGGTCCGTCGGAAGGTCGTCTGCGGGCGGAACCGGGCCCGGCTGGAAGCGCTCGCTAATGCTTGGGACTGGGAGGAGGCCGAGACAGACTGGCGGCGGGTGATCGAGCGCCCGGACATCGACTTGGTGGATATCTGCACGCCCAACTACTTGCACGCCGAGATGGCGATTGCCGCCGCTGAGGCGGGGAAGATGGTGCTCTGCGAAAAGCCTCTGGCCAACACGCTGGGCGAGGCCGAAGCGATGGCTGCGGCCGTCGCCGGATTGCCGAGCTTCGTTTGGTTCAACTACCGCCGGGTGCCTGCCGTGGAATTCGCCGCTCGGCTCTTGCGGGAAGGCCGGCTCGGCCGGGTCTTCCAGTACCGAGCGCAATACCTGCAGCAATGGGGCCCAGACCCTGGCCGTCCGAACAATTGGAAGATGGCGAAGCGCACGGCGGGGTCCGGCGTGAACGGCGACCTTAACTCGCACCTGATCGACACTGCGATGATGCTCATGGGTCCGATCCGGGAACTGTCGGCGACGTTGGAGACTTTCCTCGCGGAAAAGCCGGACCCGGCGCATCCGGGAAGGACATATGAAATCGACATCGATGACGCGGTGCTCGTGCAGGCGAGGTTTGCCAACGGGACGCTTGGCTCGTTTGAGGCAACCCGCTTTGCGACAGGATTCCAGAACGACAACAGCTTCGCCGTCCACGGCGAACTGGGGATGCTGGAGTTCCACTTCGAAGAATTGAACCACCTCACCTATGCCGACATGTCCGGCGATCCGGACTTTCGCGGCCGGCGAAAGATGCTCGCTCCCGCGCCGGGACCGCAGGGGGACCCGCATTTCTGGAAGCCCGGTCATCCGATCGGGTACGAGCACACATTCATCAGCTCGTTGGCTGATTTCTTGGCGGGCCTTGATTCGGGCGAACCGGCCCGGCCTACGTTTGAGGATGGCCTTGCCGTGCAACGCGTGCTGACCGCGATAGAGCATTCGTCCCGCGAGCGGCACTGGGTGGAGACAGGCTTGTAGCTGTCGGCCGCGTGCACCGCCCCAACATCCTCAGTTGCCGGAGCGAAATCCCGAGACGCCTGAGCTAACTCGCAGTCCGCCCTCGAAGCCGCCCCGCGATGCCGTGCGCACGCTACAATCGGCGCGTCCCGTAGGCGCTGTGCCGTCTCGCGCTAGCCGCCCGGGTCAAGGGACAGAGCCCTGCGCCTGTCCCGGAAAGGTGGTCAAGTTCATGCCGCATCGTTCGTTCTCCGTGAATGGTCTGTTGCGCGCACTGCCAGTTCTGCTATGCGTCACGCTTCCGAGCGGGCCCGCGTTCGGGCAGGCGGCTCCCGCCCCGCCGTCGGGCGCGGCCGCCGCTGCAAGCTCGGATTTCCTGGACCACTTCACGTGGCATCCCGGCGGCACCAGGGAGGCAGACATGTGGCAGGTGCTCGTGCTGTTCGGGGTGGGTGACACCGCGGGCGAGACATGGGACGGGAACTTGTCGGTCCGCGGAGGCGAGATCCTTGCAATGGACGCGCACCGGCAGGAGCCGCCTGACCGGATCTTGCCGCAGGGCGGATGGAGGCTGCGGACGCAGGTCGTGCGGATCATGCTGCGCTCCACGGTCGTGCCGATGCCAACCCCGGGCTACCGCGAAGAGGTGCTGGCCAAGGGCATGTGGATTCGCGGCAGCGGCAACGCCGCCACCACCGTCTCGGTCACTACAGCGCAGGGTGATTTTTCGTTCAAGCCGATGGCCCTGCAAGTCGGCCCTTGGGCGCGGGAACTCGGGGGCCGGGTGGCGATCCAGCGCACGCCGCCGGCGACGGACCTATCCGGTACGGAACTCCGCCAGCATGACGCTCCAGCAATCGCCAGCGATGTTGCTGGGAATGTATTCGCGACTTGGTACAGCTATCACGACCGGCGCGAGGAGCTGAACTTCCGCCGCTATCACGAGGGCCGCTGGTCGCGCTTGATTCCGGTCGGCCGAGCCGCCGAAGATCTCTGGCGGCCGCAGATCGCCGTGGATGGTGCGGACAAGCCCTGGCTGATCTACTCGCAGCGTCCGTCGACCGACGGCCCCGGCAACTGGGATATCTACGCAATGGCTTGGGAGGACGACGAGTGGGGGCCGCAGCACCGCCTGACGGATAACCCCTTGCCGGACATCGAGCCGCATGTCGTCCAAGCCGCCAATGGCACGATCTTTGTGGTTTGGCAATCCATGTCCGGCCGCTATTCCCAGATCCGCCTGAAGCATTTACGGGATGGCCGCTGGTCGGAAACCGTTTCCGTGACCACCACGGACCAAAACGACTGGACGCCTGCGGTCGCGGCCGGGCCGAACGGCACCGCATGGATTTCTTGGGACCGCTACCGCAAGGGATCGCGAGGCAGTTACGACATCTTCGTCCGGTCCTATTCCCCGGAGGCCGGGCTCGGATCCGAAATGGCGGTGGCGTCGACCTCGCGTTTCGAGGCGCATTCGAGTATCGCGGTGGATTCACAGGGGCGCCCCTGGGTCGCTTGGGAGACGTCCGGCGTGAATTGGGGCAAGGACTTGGGCCGGGGCTTGGGGGATTTTCAGCCGGGCACGCCGCTTGGCTCGGCCCGCCGTATCGAGGTCGTCTGCTTTGACGCCGGGCAATGGAAGGCGCCTGCGGGCGTCAGCTTCGCCGATCCCGCGATGGCAGGTTCGACCGGGGAGAGCCGTCCGCAGCTGTTCTTCGATCCGGACCGCAACCTGTGGATGTCGTTCAAGCGACGCTACAGCCGGCGCTCCTACCGGCCCACTTCCTACTGGGAGTACTTCCTGACAAGGCTTGACGGCAATCGCTGGACAGATCCGATTACGCTTCCGCTGAGCTGGGCACGTAAGAGTACCCGCATGGGTATGACCGTGGCGGATGGGCGCTTGTGGGCATTCTGGCCGAATGAGAGTCGCCGCTGGGGCTTTGCCAGCCGGCCGCGCCTGAATCGCGTCGTCGCAGGATCCCTGCAACTGCCCGGACCGGGGCCCGAGCCCAGGCTAGCGCCTTATCGTCCGCAACCCGGCGAGACACGGCCGGACTCGCACCCCAACGAGCTCGATGATGTCCGGTTCATCCGCAACTACCGTGCCGAGCACGGGGCGGAATCGCTCCGGATTGTCAGAGGCGACCTCCATCGCCACACCGAGTTGTCGCAGGACGTGGGCGGCATGGACGACGGATCGCTGCCAGAGTTCTATCGATACATGATCGATGTCGCCGAGATGGACTTCGGGGCGTCAACGGACCATCAGGCAGGGGGCACCGACTTTTGGAATGCCATGACCCAGAAGCTGGCCGACATGTACCACTTCCCGGAGCGCTTCTCCACGCTGTACGGCTACGAGCGCAATCCCGGCAACCCGTTCGGGCACCGCAATCTGATCTACACGCACCGCAACTACCCGATCGTGCCGTTCTTCATCCCGGCCCACCCAAGTTTCCTGCTGCCCGACAGTCCCGACGGTGAATTGCTGACCTTCAGCTCGATGGGATTTGGCAGCGGCGTGCGCAACGAGACCAAGTTGATGTACGAGGTGGCCCGCAGGACAGGTGGCATCGCGATTCCGCACACGTCCGGCACGGACTCGATGGGTACCGATTGGCGGGACCATGACCCTGCGGTCGACACGGTGGCCGAGATCTATCAGGGGGCCCGCCAAAATTACGAGCACAAGAACGCCCCGCGCGGCATCCAAGATGGCGAAGAAGCCGACGCGGCCGGAGGCTTCCAAGAGCCCGGCATGTTTTGGAATGCTTGGTCCAAGGGCTACAAGATCGGTGTTATCGCCAGCTCCGATCATTACTCCACGCACATTTCGTACGCGATGGTCTACACGCCGGACACGAGCAGGGAAGCGATCCACGGCGCCATTCGCAAGCGGTGGACCTACGGCGCGACGGACAACATCGTATTGGACTTCCGCATCGGCGACGCGTTCATGGGGGAAGAGGCCGAGACGGACGGATCTCAACCCGCTCGGGTGCGCGTGCGTGGCACCGACCAGATCGCGGCAATCCATCTGATCCGGGACGGTAGCTATGTCTACAAGGTCGAGCCGGGCAGCCAGGATGCCGAGTTCGAATATCTCGATGTCGGTGCCGGAGCCGGGAGCCACTGGTACTACGTGCGGGTCGAGCAGGAGGATGGCGAGCTGGCATGGTCGAGTCCGATCTGGATCGAGCAACGACGCTAGCGAGGTGGCCGCCAAAGCGGCTCGGGCCAGTTTTTTGACTGATATCATCGAAATGCGGGTCAAGGCCCGCATGCCGGCCGATGCAGTCCCTATTTGACGCTCCGCCTGCCAAGCCCCGGCTGTTCGGACGCTTTCGCAAGGCTGTCTCGAAGACTCGCGAGGCACTCTCGGAACAGCTTGGCGACATCTTCGACGGTGCCAAGGAGATCGATGCGGATCTCCTCGAAGATCTCGAGATGACGCTCATCGGGGCCGACCTCGGGGTGCGCACCACCAGTGAAATCCTCGCGGACGTGCGGACCGGCTTAGCGCGGAAGCAACTGGGCGATGTCTCAGCAATCAACGAACTGATCGCCCGCCGCATGCTCGAGATCCTGCAGCATGCGGAAAGCGCGGAGGCCAACGGTTCGGCCAAACCTGCCTTGGAAGTCATTCTCGTCGTGGGCGTGAACGGCGTTGGCAAAACAACCACCATCGGCAAGCTCGCACTCCGCTTGCGCTCTGAGGGACGTAACGTGTTGCTGTGCGCAGGCGATACGTTTCGCGCTGCGGCGGCAGAGCAATTGGTCATCTGGGGAGAGCGCGCTGGCTGCCCGGTCATTCGCCAGCGGGCCGGGGCCGATCCGAGTGCCGTGCTCTACGACGGGCTCGAGGCAGCAAAGGCGAGGAGCTTTGACACGGTTATCGTGGACACCGCTGGCCGCCTGCACAACAAATCCGGTCTGATGGCCGAATTGGAAAAGATCCGGCGCACGGCGGAGCGATTGGTTCCCGGGGCGCCTCACCAGGTCCTGCTGGTGCTGGACGCCGTGACCGGGCAGAACGGACTCGAGCAGGCGCGCCGGTTCGCCGACAGCTCCGGGGTGACCGGCCTAGTGCTGGCTAAGCTCGACGGCACAGCCAAAGGGGGAATTGTGGTCGGCATAGCACGCGATCTGGGCATTCCAATTCGCTGGGTCGGAATCGGCGAGAAGGCAGAGGATCTGGTCGCGTTCGAACCCGAAGCCTTCGTGCGCTCGCTGTTCGACGGAAAGGGCGAGGAATGACAGCGCAAGATTCTAGCTGGCTGCGCGAAGCGGTTGAGCTAGCCCGCAAGGGTGACGGGCTGGCCAGCCCGAATCCGCAGGTCGGAGCCGTACTCGTGGACGCCGGCGGGGTCAAGGTCGGCGAGGGCAGCCACACCTATGACGGTGTCAAGCATGCGGAAGTGCTGGCGCTGGAGCAAGCCGGGGGCCGGGCACAGGGCTCCACACTGTACGTGTCATTGGAGCCGTGCAGCATCCACGGACGCACGCCTCCATGCGTCGGCGCGATCTTGGAGGCCGGCGTGCGCCGCGTCGTCGCGGCAAGCCGAGACCTGAATCCGGCCATCGACGGATCCGGAATCCAGCAGTTGCGACAGGCTGGCGTGGTAGTCGAGGAGGCCGATGGGGAGTTGGCTGACGAGGCACGCAAGCTGAACGATCCTTTCTTCCATTTCGCGCGGACCGGCCGACCATTAGTAACGCTGAAGACTGCCTTGACGCTAGACGGAAAGATTGCTGCGCCAGACGATAATACCGGCTGGATTACCAGCGAGACGGCCCGCGCCCACGTGCAGCGTGTGCGGCACCGCCACGACGCGATTATGACGGGCATCGGTACGGTGCAGGCGGACGATTGCCTGTTGACCGACAGAACCAGCCTGCCTCGGCGCCGCGCGCTGCTACGCGTCATCGCTGACTCGCTGTTACGAGTCCCGGTCAATTCGCGCATCGTCGAATCGTTCGACGACGATCTGGTGATCGCGACGACTTCGGCTGCAGCGGGGAGAAGGCGGGACCTGCTAGACGAGCGCAACATCGCGGTCGAAGTCTTCGACTCGCCCACGGGGCGTGTCGATTTGCCCGCGCTGTTCAAGTGGCTCGGGGAGCGAGAGATTATCTCTCTGATGATCGAGGGCGGGCCAAAGCTGAATTGGGCGGTGCTCGAGGCGGGCGTCGCGGACAAGGTCTTGCTCTACTTCGCCCCCAAGATCCTCGGTGGTTTCGACTCCCTGCCCATGGTGGGCGGTGCCGGTCGCCGGTCGCGGGCCGGAGCGATTCGCCTTGAGAACCTACGCACGTTCTCGGTCGGTCCCAATGAGTTCGCTGTCGAAGCTGATGTGTTGAGCGAGAGCGGCACCAGCGCGCAGTAGGGCGCAAAGAGGCACGCGGCAATGTTTACCGGAATCGTCGAGGAGACCGGGACAGTACTGCAGATGGCCCGCTCGGCGGCGGGTGCCCGCATGGTGGTCGCGGCGCGTGAGGTGCTAACCGACCTTGGCAAGGGCGGGAGCATCGCGGTGAACGGCTGCTGCTTGACAGCGGTTGAAATTGACGAGCGCGGATTCGCGGCCGACCTCTCCCCCGAGACACTCGACAAGACGAATCTGGGCGGGCTCGAGCAGGGCGCGATGGTTAATTTGGAGCGCCCGTTGCTGCCGACCAGCCGCTTGAGCGGTCACTTCGTCCTAGGTCACGTCGATGGCACAGGCAGCATTCTCCGGATAGATTCCGTCGGCGACGGCAATTGGGAGCTGTCTGTGCGCGTGCCTGAGGATCTGCTCAAATTCTTGGTCTACAAGGGAAGTGTCGCAATTGACGGAATCAGCCTCACGATTGCCTCCGTCGCAAACTCAGCTATCGGAATCGCGATCATTCCGCACACCTTTGCCGTCACAAACTTAGCCGTGCTAAGCGTCGGCGATACCGTCAACCTCGAATGCGACATGCTGGCAAAGCATGTGCATCGCCTGCTCGCGGACCGCGACCGTGCCGTATTGGAGGGACCGGAATAAGGGTCGGCGCGCCTGCTTGGTCAGCGTTCCCGTTCCGTGGCTAGGCTGGCCACGGTTCCTTCGCGGTAACTCGGGTAGCGCAGGTCCACACCAGTGACGCGTCGGATAGCGCTGCCGTCCACGCGCCGGCCGGCACGCCTGGTTTCGCTCAGCGACTCGTCAGGCACAGTGGCGGGCATGCCAAGGCCGAGCAGGTCCGCACAGAATTGCGCTACCTCGCCAGACGTGGCCGGACAATTGTCTGCTACCGGATAGGAGCCTTCGACCTGTTGTTGGATTGCTGCGGCAACGATGGCTGCAAGATCGTCGACATGGATCCGCGATACGACTCGATTGCCGGCGTGCGGGAGCTGGAAGCGGCCCTCCCGCATGGCCGCATGGACTCCTCTGCCCGGACCGTAGATCGCAGCTGGTCGCAACACGACCGATTTGCACGGATGGGCTTGCACGGCCCGCTCTGCAGCGACGCGTAATTGTTGGCGGTCAGTTGCCGGAGCCACGGGCGTCGATGCGTCGACACGGCGCGTGGAGCCGTAGACTCCGGTGGTCGAGATATAGCTCAGATGTTGTGGCAATCCGTCCAGCGCCGCCACCAAGCGGGGCGTCGACTCATCGAGGTTGCCGTCGAGACGCAGTGTGGGCACCGACAGCAGCACGTGCGCGCCGTCCGCGCTAGCGCCGATCTCGGTATCCCGGGCGGCGTCGAATCGGATCACGCGCGCTCCCAGAGCCTGCAGGTCTCGCAGCCTCTCCGGTGCGCGGCTTGTCGCGACCACCTGCCAGCCTCTTTGCAAGAGCAGGCGCGCCGTCCGGCGTCCAGTGAAACCGCAGCCGACGATTAGCGCTTGGTGGGGCATTCTCTCCGTCCAAGCCTCCGCTGAGATGCGCTCACAGCCACCGCTGAAACTCGGCCTCCGCCCAGTCCGCCGCTTCGGGCGATTTGCCGAACCTGTGCAGCCAGCGGATTCCCGGGACTCGTCCGCGCAGCCAGGTCAACTGGCGCTTGGCGTAGCGACGGGTTTGCAGCGCAGTCGCTGCGATGGCGTCTTGCAGGCCACACTTGCCATCCAAGTAGAGCAGGCATTGCGCATAGCCGAGCGCCCCAAGCGGCCACCAATCCCGCGGGATGTCCCGGCGCAGCAGCCCCCGGACCTCTTCTATCAATCCCTCGGCAAACATGCGGCGCGCCCGGTCCTCGATGCGTGCGTACAGCAGTTCACGTGGCGGGTCTAGGCCCAAGAACAGGATTCGATAGCCTTCGAGCCGCTCTCCGGAGTCCTGCCATTGCTCGGTCATCGGCTTCTGGCCCAGCAGGCAGACCTCAATCGCCCGGACGATTTTCGGCGAGTCGTTGGGATGAATGGACTTGGCGGCTGTTGGGTCCAGCCTCGCCAGAATTCGCCACAAGTGCCCTGCCGGGCGCTGGGCCGCTGTCTGCTCCAAGCGCTGGCGTAGTGTCGGGTTGCGCTGTGGCCCCTCAAAGAGGCCATTGATGGTCGCGTCAAGGTAGAACCCCGTGCCGCCGACGAGCACGGGCATGGTTTCGCGCTGGCGCAATTGCCCGAGCACAGCTCGCGCATCCCGCGCGAATTCTCCGGCTGAATAGGATTCGCTGGGCTCGACGTGATCGATGAGGTGGTGGGGGATGCCGCCTCTGTCCTGAAGCGGCGTCTTGGCGCTGCCGATATCGAGATAGCGGTACACCTGGACCGAATCGAAGTTGACGATCTCGGCATCGTGACGGCTGGCCAGCCGCAACGCCATCTCCGTCTTGCCGGAGGCAGTCGGTCCGAAGATGGCGACACCTGGCGCAAGCGATGAGCGACTCACGGACGGCGGCCCAGCTCCGGAAACCAAATGCGGCAGGCCATCTCGCCAAGGACTTGCCTGCGATGAATCTGCAGATGCTCTCCGGAAGGGAGTGGATGGACGGACTGCGCGGTTGGAAAGTGCGATCCCCAGACGCAGCGCTCCGCGCCAAAGATCTCCGTCCCGCGCAGCATAGCGCCGTGGATGCCAGAGCAGGGAAATCCCTCTTCGCAGCCCAACTCCCCATTGGCGATAAAGGAGAGTCTTGTGTGTAGGTGCCGGTGACGGGAGAGGCGCTCACGCATCCGGAGTGTCTCGTGGCCGCCATTGACTGCACGCAGGCCCAGACTATGATCCAGCAGGACTGGAAGCCTCGGAGAGTGCTCAAGCGGGGGGGTAAGTTGCGCTTCGAGGAGACGGCTCCCCAGCAGATTCACCGGCAGTCCCTCGGCGCTGGCGGCGCGCCGCAGAGCCCGGATCCCGGAATGGTCAAGACGATTTCCTGATGCTGGTACGCTGCGCATGCTGCCTGCGCGCGCAAGGGGTCGCTGGACCGCCGGCGGTTCCTCGTCCAGTGGATCTAGGGTGCAAATCCCCGCTGTCCAATGCGGGTTTTGCAGCGCGACAGCTCGGATGTAGCGATTGTCGAATCCGTCGGAGCCGCTGACCTGCACAATCGTACCGGCGCGCACTTCGTGTCGCCCCACTTGCTCGGTCAACGTCGCGGCTCGCCGCCGACCCAGACTGGAGAGGAGTAGGCGCGTGCCCCGTCGAGCTGGTCCACGCGAACGTAATAGTAGTCTCCCGGCTGGATCTCGCCAGTGTCGGAGAACTCGATTTCCGCTTCCATCGGCTGATTCAAGCCGATCACTTCGAGCGTGACAGCGTCGCGGTCGATCGTGTCGGAGAGATCCTCGCGGGCAAACCCGTCGCTGAGGTCGCTCAGGGCGATCTGGAATTGCTTCGCTCCCACGGTCCGGGCCGGCCGCACCGGCGTGGGCGACTTGCCCCACTCCCTGGCCGCTTCAAGCTGGAACGAGAGCGCCGTCGAGGGTGAGGCACCCTCGAGCTCAAGCAGCAGCGTGTCGGCCTGTCCGCGCGTCCCCGTGCTGAACTGCACCGTGTTTGAGTCGGCTTCGGAAATCTTGGCCCATTCTTTGTGCTTGTTGTCGAAGTGCAGGGTGCGCATGCCCGCTAGCTTTGCTCCTTCGACAGTCAGGGATCCGATCCATGGCCGGTAGCCGCGTGGGTTATCCCGGAAGAATGGCTCGGACGAGGATGCGAACCCGACGACCAACTTTGCCGCGCTTCCCAATCCAGCGCTGAGCGGGCGGCTGGTATAGACGGTCTTGCCGTTCTTGACGACCGCGACCCGGCGAATTGGCGAGGTACCGACAACTTTTGCGCGCACCCTGCGCTTGTCCGTGTCCGCCAGGCGGTTGCCCATGCCGGTGCCGTTGACGTCCATCTCGAGGATGATGCGCTGCGCATCGGTAACGGCGTACGCTTCGCGCCGCTTGAGCGCATCGAAGATCGAATCGGCGGTCTTTTCCAGAGCCTGCACGCCCGCCAAGCCGCCAAACTGGCTGAGCGAGGAGTTCGGTTGGCGGCTCGATGTCCAGCTATAGCCGGGCCTGGAGCGATGGTCGTCCGAGGCGGCCAGGAATCCGACCTGATGGCCTTGGCGCAGGTAGTAGTTGCCAAACCATTCGAATGTCCCATGCATCGACATGATCTCGATCATGGTCTCCATCTCAGGATCGTTTGTGCGCCAGTCGCCAGCTTGGTGCGCGTGCGGAATGATCAGCACGTCCTTGGTGGCGTACTTTGACCGCAGGCCTTCGTAGAGTCCGGTCAGAGTGGGAGCCTCCTGGGCTCCCACCCGCATCGAATCCGGCGATCGGAAAAAGACGTTGTGGTGTCCGCCCCATTGGCGTCGGAGAGTCCATTCATAGCCCAAGAAGGCCACAAATTCTCCTGACACGGTGTTGCTAACGGCCGCCCGGCGCATGGCCTGCCATTCGGCGTCGTCCAGCCAGATGTCATGTTCGGAAAGCCCCATGAAGTCCAAACGTGCGTCTTCGCGGGCGAACCGATAGGAGCGCACGATCGAACCCTGTCCCTCCGCCATCCCAGTGTGCGTATGGGTCTCGCCCCAGTACAGCCGGTATGGTGGGTCCTCCCGCACCCAGATCGGGTTGCTCAGCGCCTCGATCCGGCCGTCAGCGCTGGCCACGCTGAAGCGGTAGACCCCTGCTTTGTCGAAGCGGATTGGCTGGATGACCTGCACCGCTTCTCCACCTGCGCTTAGGGATCGGAACGCTTCGCCGTTGAGCGTGACCGTGGCACCTGGCATCGATCCGGTGGCGCGGTTGCCCGCTGCGTCCTCCCAGCGGATCGACAGGTTGCAGTCCTCGCCCGGTTTGATGATCGAAGGCGCGACCGCGGTGACGCCGGCGGCGGAGTTACCCAAGATCTCGAAGGCTGGCCAGCCAGGCGTCAAGAAATTGCCGGAGCCGTCGAAGTCCAGATAGATCGGCAGCATGGCCTGATCAGTGGCAAACGTCTGCAGGCGCCATCCCTCAGACCCCCCGCTGCGATCGCCATACACGAGCGTCAAGGTGTCGCCGGTGTTGAGCGTGCCTTGCTCGACCTTGAATGCGGGCATGGGAACCGCACCGCGAAATCCTCCATGCATGCCGGACCACGGCACCTCAGTCCTGCCGAGCTTGACAGCGGGGTTTGACGTGTTCGCCGCAACGTAGTGCGGACCCTCCGGATCCCTGTTCTGGACATAGCCTCCGTCCGCCTGCAGCTGCTTAGCGACCATGATGCGGGCTCCCGGACCGAGCGGCGTCTCGCCCACGGTATAGGTCTGCTTGATCGTCACCCAAGCCCCCGCATGGGCAGGGCGTTCCAAGGCCAAGCTCACCTGCCCCAGCGCTCCGGGCTGCCGGTCCTTGATCCCGAACTCGTGGATCAGTGCGTCAACGCTTGCAAGCACCGCCTGAGTAGGCGGGGTGCCCTCTAGGCGCAAGGCTTCGAGCGCGCGGTACGCGGTCGCGATCTGCAGTGTGGCGTTGACAGGAACCGGCCCGCCGGTCAGAGCGTACGCGTTGACCCATGGCCAGAGCGTGTCCAGCCGTTGTTTGAGATTGGCGGCGTCTGTCGGGCGTTGGAGAGCTGTCTGCTGTAGCGAGTCGACCTGCGCCCGGAGCGCCGCCGAGAGATAGTTGCTCCCACCCGAATCTTGTGCTGAACCCAGTGAAATCCAGAGCATTAGCGCCGACAAGGCACAAGCCGCAAACACGGCAGATCGACGGCCAGACATCGCCCGGTATTGTACTAGGCCTTGGCCTCTGAGGCACCGCCGGCGGGGCGGAGCAGGGTCCGGCGCAGCCGACTCGGACCGACGAGGTTAGCGGCCGCCGGGTAGCGCGGCCGCCGAGCTGGTCAGGGCGCGCGCTTCTGGTCTCGGACGACGCGCAGGGCCGCGTGCGCCAGCTTGAGGATCGGAAGCACCGACATGTCAGCGAACGGCACGAATTCACCGGTTCGAAAGCTACTACTGTGCCAGCGTTGCAGCAGCGCGAGGTGCTCCTCTTTCTCGCTGGGCCGCGCTTCCGCCCATGCTTGCCCGGAGAGGGCGCTGCGGATCTCCGAACCCAACGCAGCCGCAGTTGGAGCCTCGCTGTCGTAGCGCAGCCGCATCGCAGCCTGTAAAGAGCCTTTGTAGAGGGCCGTCAGTTCAAGGCACGATTGTGCAGCGGATCTTTGCACCACCATGCCGCATTGGGCACTCATCTCGCGCGACAGCGAATCCCGCAACCGCAGGGTGCCCTTGGTCTTGGCGAGGAACTTGTGGTGACGGGCAGCGGCCTCGAAGTCGAGCGCTGCGCTGGCGCTGTCCCGGGCTTGCTCGATCTCACGGAGCAGGGACGCGCCGTCTGTTTTCAGGAAAAGAGCCATGCGCTGCACCTCCCGCGAATATCCCTCGTCATCACAGACCGCTTGGCAAGGCCGCAGGCAGAGGGCCATTTCGCCCCAGATGCAACCGGGGTGGCTGGGCGACGGACTCAGATTTTCGACGCACCGGCGCACTAGGAACAAATCTAGAAACGCGTTTTGAAAGTGCTCGGCTGCGTTGCGGTTGCGGAACGGGCCATAGAACAACGCCCGGCCGCGACTGATGCGATGTGTCAGGCAGGTCCGCGGAAAGCGATTGCCCAGCAGCACCTTGACGAAGCAGGCCGGGCGCAGCTTGAGGTATTCCCGGCAATCGTGGGCGCGGTAGAGCTTCGCGGTGCTGTAAAGCACCAAGTCAGATTCAAACGACGACCCCGTGCGCCGATAATGCACGCTGCTGGCGATCTCGCGCAGCGTGAGGCGGGTCGAGGTTCCGCCGACGGGACGCAGCAGGCGCCGAAGGCGCCTGCGCAGGTCCGCAGTCCGACCGATGTAGGGCAGCCCCTGCGCAAACTCGACTCGGAATACGCCTGCAGCCGCGGGCACGGGGGCCAGCGCGCTGTCTTGCTTCCAGTCCGGGACTTCTTCGAACTGCGTCATTGGACCGCTGCCGGTGCCTGCCGCTACAGTATCCCAAGGTGCCGACCACCGGGCTTATCTTGGTTGTGGCCGCGCTGGCGGCGATTGCGGTCCAGTGGGCGCGAACCTGCCGGCTGGGGTCATTCGGGGCGGTCGGATGGATCGGACTGGGGGTGTTTGGCGGCTGCGCCGCAGTCCTAGCCTGGCCGGCTTCCGAACCCTCGTTCGTCGCTGCGCTGGTCTGGACTGGCTATATCCTGGCGGTCGATTCCGGAGTCTCCGCGATCCGCGGCGTATCGCTGCTGCGGTCCAGCCCGGAGGCCTTCGTGTGGCTGGCGGTGCTCTCGATATTGCTCTGGATCCCGTTCGAATGGTACAACCTGCGCCTGGCCGCTTGGTACCGCTCGGGGCTCCCGCCGGGTCTGTTCCGCTATTTTGTGCTCGGCTGGTCGTTTGCGTGCATCTGGCCGGCGCTCTTTGAAACTGCCGACCTGCTGCTGGCGCTCGCGGATCGCCCGAACACCCCGAGCGAACCTGCGGCCCGGCCCGCGCCCGCGCTGACCGTTGCGTGCGGAGCGGCGGGCGCGGCATTTGTCCTCGTGCCGCTCTTCGTGCCGAGGCTAGACTTGGGTGAGTACCTGTTTCCACTCGCTGGTGCGGGTTTCCTGTTATTGTTCGATCCGCTGAACGCTCGGCGGGATCGCGCGAGCCTGTGGCTTGACCGCGTGTCCCGTGCCGGCCGCTCACGCATCTGCGCTCTTGCGGCGGCCGCGGTCCTGTGCGGGCTATTGGCAGACTGCCTGAACTACTTCGCGAAGGCCCAGTGGCACAGCCTCTGGCGCTTTGCGGGAGATCTGAAGCTATTCGAACTGCCACTGGCAGCGTACTTGGCGCTGCCCGTGTTCGGACTCCAGGCGTATGCCCTGCACGTGTTCGCGACCGGTGCTCTGCACCTGCCCGCCGCTTCGATTCCGTCCGTCCGGGCACCGGTCGCGGTGGGCGAGTCCTCTGCGCGGCCTGCCTAGGGTTGAATCGTCCTACAGATCGAACACGCCTGTGGGTTCGTGCTGCGCCGCGACGATGACCTTGGTGTCGCCGGCATCGACGGAATCGATCGCGCCGGACGCGTCCATTTCGGCGATCGCTGGGTGGTTGTTGTTCGCGCTCAGGTGAGCGAGCACCACCGTGCGAGAATGCCGGTCCCAGTGTTGCGAGAGGTATTCGGCGACCGCCGCATTGGAGAGATGGCCGGCGCGGCTCATCACCCGCTGCTTAAGATCCCAAGGGTATGGGCCGGACTTGAGCATCTCGAGATCGTGATTGGACTCGAGGACCATCAGGTCCGATCCTGCTAGGTGGTAGCGCACGGAATCGGTCATGTAGCCGAGATCAGTCGCGATGGCGAGTTTTCGATTTGCGTGGCGGATGCAGAAGCCGACCGGATCAATGGCATCGTGTGAGACCGTGAAGGTCTCGATTTCCAAGTCTCCGATCGTGAATCCCCGGCCAGCCTCGAAGGTCTCGATCTCGGGCCGCGACTTCGTCCACGACAATTCGCCCGCGGTCAGTACCGAGGCGTAGATCTTCACCCCGGTCTTGCGGTTCAGGACCTCGAGGCCTTGCACGTGATCGGAGTGCTCGTGCGAAACTACGACCGCGTCAAGCGACTGGTAGTCCACCCCGATCTTGGCGAGGCGCAACTCGATCTGCTTGCAGCTGAAGCCGGCGTCGAACAGGACGCGTGCTTGTTCTGTGGCAACGAACGTAGCGTTGCCGCGGGAGCCGCTGCCTAGGACACAGATGCGCAGGATTGCGGGATCTCCGTCTCCGCCGCGACGCGATCACACCTGCTAGGTGTGGGCGGTCCGAGCCGCGTGCTGCCCCAACAATAGCAGAGAGGGGCGGCGCGGCCTTCGGTCGGGATTCGAGGTCGTCAGCGCCGCCGCTCGATGCGCTCGCAAGCGCGGTCCCACGCACTGGGGTTGAGTAGTTGGGCCGGCTTCTCCTGTCGCAGTGCCAGCCTCAGGTTGTCGATCGCATGCGAGAGGATCCTGCGCTTGCCGGCGTAGGATGCCGAGCCGACATGCGGTGTGACGGTCACATCGTCGCGATGCAGCAGCGGGTTGTCCGCTGCTGACGGTTCCGGATCGGTCACGTCCAAGCCCGCACCCCGCAAATGGCCGCTCTCGAGTGCTGCCAGCAGCGCCGACTCGTCGATCAAGCCGCCCCTCGAAACGTTGACCAGGATCGCGCCCGGCTTCATCTGTGCCAGCGTCGCCGGGCCGACCAGGTGGCGCGTCGCCGGGCTCAGCGGCAAGTGCAGCGACACGATGTCGGACTCCCCGAGCAGGCTCTCCAAGTCGGGTGCGAGATCGACACCCAGTTCGCTCGCCTTCTGCGCATCAATATACGGGTCGAACGCCGCCACGCGAGCCCCAGCAGCCGACAGCAGAGCGGCCACGCGCGATCCGATGCGGCCCAAGCCTACCAAGCCGATGCGCGCACCGTCGATATCGACGGAGCAATGCCGCCCGTAGTAGTCGGGGCGGCGGTCGTGGATCAGGCCACGGGCGGCTTTCTTGAGATCCTTGGCCAACGCGAAAATCAGTGCCAAGGCATGCTCGGCCGTTGCGACGGTCGGCCCGTCCGGCGTGTATGTCACCGCGATCCCGCGCTCGCTTGCAGCCTCGAGGTCGACGTTCTCGAACCCGATTCCCATGCGCGAGATCACGAGCAAATCTGGAGCCAAATCCATGACCTTGCTGTCGTACTGCATTCCGCCAGCCAATACGCAGTCGGCTTGCGGCAGGCAAGACAGCGGGTTGTCCGGCGTGGCGGATCCGGGTCCGATCGGCTCGGCGATGCCGTCCAGCAAGGGCACGCAGTCCGGCAGAAGTTGGCGTTCAGACCAAACTTTGAACATTCTTCGAGTCTACATCAGCCGGCGTGATTTGCCCCTTGAGCGCGGCCAGTGATATGGTGGCCTTGGAGTCGATTCGAGCAGATGGCGGTGCATCATATCCCAGACGGATACAGCGCGGTCACGCCGTACATCATCGTGGATGATGGTGCTGCCGCATTGGAATTCTACAAGGCTGCCTTCGGGGCCGTGGAGCTGATGCGCATGGAGATGCCCGATGGCAAGATCGGCCACGCGGAGTTCAGCATCGGAAACTCGAACATCATGCTGGCGGCCGAGTTTCCAGAGCTCGGCGCCCTGTCTCCGACCACGATCGGCAACACGCCGGTGTCAATTCTGTTGTACGTAGAGCACTGTGACGAGATGTTTGACCGCGCGATTACGGGGGGCGCAACGGTGCTGCGCCCAATGCAGGATCAGTTCTACGGCGATCGCTCCGGAACCCTGCAGGATCCCTACGGCCACCACTGGACCGTGGCGACCCACGTCGAGGATGTCGATCCCGAGGAACTCGAGCGGCGCAGCAAGGAGTGGGCCAAGCAGGCTGGCTAGAAATTGCCCCTAACGGCGGCGGTTTCCGCCCGCCACCGGTTTTTTTCACCGAGATATTGCGTTCACGCACTTCCTGCCCCATACTAGGTGCTAGCAATCGTGCTCGATGAGGTCACCGCCCCGTCGAGTTCCGGGCTTCGACGCGGACCAACACGCCAGCTTCCAACGAGGGCACGGCACAGACGCATCCACCCGCCGCCAAATCCGGATTTGCTGCTGACTAACAAAACGATCGATCAACCGACGGCTGACGGATTCCGCTTTGCTGCGCGGCTGCGCAGGCGGGCGGTCATGCTGTTTCGGTGGGATACAGAGGTGCGTTGTGATTGACCAGTTCGAAGACTCCATTGGAGTCGTCAAGGGCGGCATCGACGATGCGTCGCCCGGCTTCCTAGACTCAGGCCCGGACACCGCGGACAGCGACGATGCCCTGAGCCCGCAAGGGCCCGAGCTCGACGACGCCGTCTACACAGACGATCCCGTCCGCGTCTACCTGCGCGAAATGGGTGCCGTACCGCTGCTCACCCGCGAGGGCGAGGTGGACCTTGCCCGTCGGATGGAGCGTGGCAAGTTCCGCATGTGGAAGGCAATCTCGCGCAATCCGGCCACGGTTGCCCAATTCTTGGTTCTGTACGAGCGCATCAAGCAGGCCGAGATCAAGATCGGCTCAGCCGTCGATATCCCCCACCTCGACGAGGGGCCGGAAGCGCAGGCGCGCAAGGAACGGCAGGTGAAGTACCAATTCACGACCGTCCTGCGAAAGTACAACAAGCTGCGCGAGGTCGAGGCCGTGCAGGCCAAGGTTCGGCGGACGACCGGTAAGGGCCGCAGGGAGTTTCGCAGGCTCGATTGGCTGCGCATGCGGAACGTGATCAAGGTCTCCCAAGCGATGCAGGCGATCCGCCTGAAGCAGGTGGTCTGGGACGAGTACTGTAATCGGATCCGCGCCGCCAACAAGCGACTCGGAGGGCTGGACCGACAGATCTGCCAGCTCAAGCAGCTTACCGAGAGACCGCACGACTATCACACGCGGATTCGCCAGCTGCAGAGGCAGTTGCGCGACGCGGAGCAGGAGACTGCCATGAATGCGGCTGAGGCTGCGGCGTGCGCCAGGATGATCAGCTTCGGCGAACGCGAGGCCGAACAGGCCAAGAAGGCCCTGGTCGAGGCGAACCTGAGGCTCGTCGTGTCGGTTGCCAAGAAGTATGTCAACCGCGGCCTGCACCTGCTCGACCTGATCCAGGAGGGCAACATCGGCTTGATGCGAGCCGCTGAGAAATTCGAGTATCGTCGCGGCTTCAAGTTCTCCACTTATGCCACCTGGTGGATCCGGCAAGCGATCACGCGCGCGATCGCGGACCAGTCGCGCACTATCCGCATCCCCGTGCACATGAATGAGTCGATGAACAAGTTCCTGCGCGCCTCCCGCGAGCTTGAGAAAGAGCTCGGCCGTGTGCCGACCAATGAGGAGATCGGCGAGCGCATGGAGATCGGCTCGGAGAAGGTGCAAAAGCTGAAGAGCATCTCGCGCGATCCGGTGTCCCTGGAAACGCCCGTCGGCCGCGATGGCGAGTCCGCGCTGGGCGACCTGATCGAAGACAAGTGGGTCGATTCGCCGGTGGAAACGGTCATCGAGTCCAACGTCAAGGAAGAGACTGGCGACGTGCTCAAGACGCTTTCCCCCAAAGAGGAGAAGGTGATTAGGATGCGCTTCGGCATCGACTGCGAGCGCGAGCACACACTGGAGGAGATCGGGCAGGAATTCTCGGTTACGCGCGAAAGGATCCGCCAAATCGAGGCCAAGGCGCTGCGCTCGCTGCGGAGTCCCGACAGGATGCGCCGCCTCCGTTCAGTGCTGGCGTCCAAGGGTTCGGTCGGCGCGCATTGATCCGACCGTGGCGGCCGTCTTCAGCCGCCGATGCGTGACAGCAGCGGGGCTCCGCACAGGGGCAGGCTGCTCGTTGAGATGGTCGGCGTCGACACTCAGGGCTCGCCGGTCGAGTTCGTGGGTACGGGGAGATACCGGCCTACGGCATCGCGTACTTGATGAATGGCGTCAGCTGCGCAACGCGGTCATACAGCCGCCGCGCGGCACGATTGTCGACTGCCGTGGTCCAGTACACCCCCGATGACGGATGCAATTCCGCGTGCTTCGCGACTGCGCCGATCAGTTTCCCCGCGATGCCCGCGCCTCGCGCCGCCGGTACCACAAAGAGGTCACTCAGGTAACAACGATCGGCGCTATCCCAGAAATGCCTGTGGTACAGGAAGTTGGCAAGTCCCACGGGCGCGCCGTCACCGAATGCGATGATGCTGTGCATCCCCTCGGCTCCGTCGATGATCCGCTGCCAAGTCGCGTCGTATTGGCTTTGGGGGCGCTCGGTCTCATAGAACGTGAGATAGCCGCGCCAGAGGTCGTCCCAAGCCTTTCTGTGTTCCGCTGCGGCGTGTTTGAGTTCTAATTCCACGAGCGCCTCCTGTGCCCGTTCAGGGGCGGCGGTCAGCTGCCGATGCGGTACAGGTGCTCGGCCGTGCGCAGCAGCAAGCTTCCTTGCGTAATGGCTGGTGTCGACATGCAGAGCTCGCCAATCGAGTTCTTGCCCACGAGCCGATACTCCGGACCGTGCTCGGCCACGAAGCAGTCGCCATCCTCACTGAGGCAGAAGACGCGGTCGTTGTAGGCCCAGGGCGAGGCGCTGAAGGCGTCTGCCCCCGCTTCGAAGCGCTGCTTTCCGTAGACTTCCTTGCCGCTAACCGCGTCATGGCAGGTCAGGAACCCGCGGTCGTACAGCGTGTAGTAGAGCCCCTTGTACAGCAGTGGCGACGGGTTGTAGGGCGCGGCTTGAGGGTGATGCCAAACGATGAAGTCGTTCTCGGCCTGGCCCTCCGCGAGGCTGATGTCGCCCTCCGCGCCGGGCCGTATTGCGAACACGGGCCGCTTCTGATCCCCGACGTAGCCGGACGCGATGTACAGCATGCCGTGGCCGGCAAACGGCATCGGGATCACGATCGAGGACATCCCGCCCAGTTCCCAGAGCAGCTTGCCGTCCAAGTCGTACGAGCGGACCTTGCCAGTGCCGGTGGTGACGATCTCGGTGCGCAGCTCGTTTTCCCACACAAACGGCGTGGACCAGTTGCTGAGCTCGTCTCGTTGGGTTTCCCAGATGGTCTTGCCGTTCAGCTTGTCCAGGCAGGTAAGCGTGGAGCGATCCTCGTTGTCGTTCACCAAGTAGAGCCTGCCCTTGTGCAAGACCGGCGATGCGGAAGTGCCCCAATCATTGCGGACCTTGTAAGGCATCCAATCCCGCTTCCACAGGATCTTGCCTTCCATATCTAGGCACCACGTCGCCAGATATCCGAAGTGCGCATAGACTCGCTCGCCGTCAGTTACGGGCGTCTCCGAAGCGTATGAGTTCTTGAGGTGGCGCGGGATTGGCGGAGCGCCTCGCCGCAGTTCGGTCTCCCAAGCGATCCTGCCGGTCTCGAAATCGACTCCGACCACGGACCAGCGGTGTGGGTCGCTGGAAATATCCGACCGGTTGCCGCCGAAGTACAGACCCTTCTTCACTGGTTCGACCATGCCCTCGCTGACCACGTTGGTCACAAACGCGCGGTTACCCCATGTAACCGGAGAGGCCCAGGCCATGCCGCTTATCGGCGTCTTCCAAAGGACATTCTCGGTGTCGCTCCAAATCTCCGGCAGCTGTGGGTCGTCGGGTGAAGTGCCCAGCGATTCCGCGCCGCGGAACTGCGGCCAGTGCTGGGGAGAGGCGGCCGCCAGCGGGCCGCCAGCGGCAAGCATGGACAGGAATTGGCGTCGGGAGTTCACTGCGCCATTGTAGAACGGGCGCCAAGTCCAAGGGAGGGAGTCGCGAGTCGGCTATGTCCGGTAGAGCCTGTGTTCCCAAAGATATGCGCACACGGCCGGGGGTGCTAGGTCAGCGAGCGATCCGCCGATCTTGGAGCGATGTCGCAGGATGCGCGAGGAGGCGGGATGGGAGCAGTGGACCAGACTTGCCGGCGGGATCTCGCTTTCCGGGCTGGCAGTCGGGCCGAACCCCACCCGCTCCACGACGATGAATTCCACCCAGACTGCGACTTGTTCGAAGTCTTTCCAAAGGTTCACTTCCGAAAAGGCGTCAGCCCCGATGACGAAGTGCAAGGGGCCGTCGAATTCCAGCCCGCTCCGGACCGCCTTGATCGTGTCGACCGAATAGTGCGGCTCTGCGTCGGGGCGAGGCTCTTCAAGGCGGCTAGCCTCCAGCCTGCTGTCCGCAGAGCAGGCCAATTCGACCATGCGGAAGCGATGCTCGTAGTTCGCGCGGCACGCCTCCTGCTTGTGCGGCGGAATGCCGCTCGGCACGACCAAGATTCGGTCTAGGTCGCAGGCCTCGGCCGCCGCCAGCGCAGCTTCGATGTGGCCGCTGTGGATCGGGTCAAATGTGCCCCCGAACAGTGCGAGCCTCATCCCGCGCCCTCATCCCGCGGTGGGGCACTCGCGGGGGCGGCGCTCGGAGACTGGGGCGCTTCTGCCGCGGCGACCTCCATGGCTTCCCGCATCTCGCGCACGCGGCCGCCAACCTTGCGCAGCAGGTCGCTGATTCCCTCGCCGGTGACAGCCGAGATAGCTGCAAACTCGAGCCCCAGTGCTTCGCAGTGGTGCTGCAGGGCCTGGATTCGCTCTGCTTGCTGCATAGCGTCGAGTTTCGTGCCGGCCACGATGCAGGGTTTCTCGGCGAGTTTCGGCGAGAATTTCGATAGCTCCCTGGCGACGATCTCATAGTCCTGCACGCAGTCCCGGCTGGTCACCTCGCTGAGATCCACCAAGTGGATGAGGATCTTGGTGCGCTCGATATGGCGCAGGAAGCGGTCTCCGAGACCGTGCCCGCCATGTGCGCCCTCGATCAAGCCCGGGATGTCCGCCATCACGAAGCTGTCGAACTCCCCGAGATCGACGACGCCCAGATTTGGCTGGAGCGTGGTGAACGGGTAGTTGGCAATCTTCGGCCGCGCAGCCGAAACAGCGGAAATCAGGGTGGACTTGCCGGCATTGGGAAACCCCACCAATCCAACATCGGCCAGGAGCTTGAGCCGGAGCCGCACGGCCATGGCTTGGCCGACAGTGCCGTCTTCGGCGTAGCGGGGGGCTCGATTAGTGGACGATCTGAAGTGGGTGTTGCCGCGACCTCCGTGGCCGCCCTGCGCCACGATGAAGCGCTGGCCCGGCTGGTCGAAGTCGCGGAGGAGTTCTTCGGTCTCGGCGTCGTAGACCAGCGTTCCGGCGGGCACGTCCAAGACTAGGTCCTTGCCGGTGCGGCCCGTGCATTTGCTGCCCTCGCCCTGGCGCCCGTTCTCCGCCTTCTGCTCGGGCTGGTAGCGGAAATGTGTCAGCGTGTTGAGACGGCTAGAGGACTGTAGGATCACACTGCCGCCGTCGCCGCCATCGCCCCCGGACGGACCCCCGCGTGGGACGAACTTTTCGCGGCGGAACGCGATGCAGCCGTTGCCGCCCTTTCCGGCTCGGACCTTGATGAGCGCCTCGTCTACAAACATAGAGCTGTTCTTATCTTGGCAGTCCGGGCCAGACCCCGTGCGTCCGCACAGGCTAACATCGAAGCATGGGCCTACGCATTGCCGACCGCGAGTTCGATTCGCGCCTGATCGTTGGAACGGGCAAGTACCGCAGCTTTGGGGAGATGCGGCAGTGCCACCAGATATCCGGCTCCTCGATGGTCACGGTGGCCGTGCGGCGCGTCAACCTCGACGACAAGTCGAAGGAATCGCTGATTGATTACATCGACCGCGACGCGATGTTCATCCTTCCGAACACCGCGGGCTGCTACACCGCTGACGAAGCGGTGCGGACGGCTCGCTTGGCTCGGGAGGTGGGCTTGTCGAACTGGGTCAAGCTGGAAGTGATCGGAGACCAGGACACGCTTTTTCCCGACACCGAAGGCCTGCTCGAGGCAACCAGGCAACTCGTCAAGGAAGGCTTTGTGGTGCTGCCCTACACCAGTGACGACTTAATCGTGGCCCGGCGGCTCGTCGACGCCGGTGCCGCCGCCGTGATGCCTCTGGCCGCCCCGATCGGCTCTGGGCTCGGCGTGCAGAATCCGGCCAGCTTGCGGATTCTGCGCGAGAAGATCACAACGGTTCCGCTGATCGTTGACGCTGGTGTCGGCACGGCCTCCGATGCGGCGCTTGCCATGGAATTGGGTGCCGATGGAATCCTGATGAACACTGCGATCGCCCTTGCCGACGACGCGGTCAAGATGGCGGAAGCCATGAAGCTGGCCGTGCAGGCCGGGCGGCTGGCTTACGAAGCCGGCCGGATGCCTAGGAAGCTCTACGCCTCGGCTAGTTCGCCGCTGGACGGTCTCGTGAGCTAGGCGGGAGCGGTCGCGCCTGCGCCAATCAGGCCGGCTCCGCCCAGGGTTGATCGATCTGCCACGCTTCTAGGTTCTCGGTCCAGGCCTGCCGTCTCCCCCGGAGCTTGGCCAGCGTTGTGGCGTGAGTTTGGGATTCGACCAGATTGACGGTCTCCTGGGGATCTCCCGCTAGGTGGTACATCTCTTCGTGAGGCGGATCCGCCTCGGGGAAGATGAAGTATTTCCAGTCACCTGTGTGGACTCCTTCGCTCTTCGGAACGCGCGGGTTCTCGAAGAGATGCTCGTAGAACCATTCCTGACGCCAGGCGGGAGACTCGCCCTGGGCTAGCGGCATCAGGCTGCGGCCGTTCATGCTCGCGGGTACATCAAGGTCGGCGGCGCTGAGGATGGTGGGGCAAACGTCGATGTTGAGGGTCATTTCGTTGCGGCGCGTGCCGGCGCGCTCTGGCAGCCGCGGATCCCGCACAACCAGCGGTGTGCGGATCGATTCTTCGTGCATGTACCACTTGCCCGCCCAGCCGCGCTCGCCGAGGAAAAAGCCGTTGTCGCCCGCGAAGATGACGACCGTGTTGTCGAGCTGACCGGACTCTTCGAGCTTGGCAAGCATGCGGCCGATCTGAACGTCTATGCCGTGGATCAGGGCGTAGTAGCGCTTGACGGACTCCTCCCATTGCTCAGGCTTGCCGAAGCGGCGCTCCCAGCGGAGGCGGCTTTCGGTGTCCGCCTTGAGGAATTCGGGCAGGGAATCGTAGTAGGAGCCGTCCATGTGCGGGAATGGCTGCAGTCGCAGGCCGTCGTACATGTCGTCGAGGCGTGGGTCATTGATGAAGTAGGGATCCACCCGGTCCTGCACGTGCGGCGCCTTGAAACTGACCGACAGGTTCCAAGGCCGCGCGGGATCGGAACCTTCCAGAAACTCCAGCGCCTGGTTGCCCAGGTGTTCCGTCATGTGGGCGCGGCCCGGCACCAAGTATTGACCCTGTCCGGGCCACCCTTCGAAATAGTCGTAGCGGGCAGCGGCATCCGCGATCGTGTCGGCGCCACCCACCCCGTACTTGCCGATGAACCCGGTGCGATAGCCGGCGTCTCGCAGGCGCACCGGATAGCTGAGCTGGTGTTGCTCCTCGCTCAGCGGGGTTCTGAAGCCGTGGATTCCGTGACAGCGGGCATACAGGCCGGTGAAGAACGAGGCCCGCGAGACGGCGCAGATAGACGTGGTCACGTAGTTGTGCGTGAACATCACGCCTTCGGCAGCCAGCCGATCCATGTTTGGCGTACGGATGATCGGATTGCCGCCGGCGCCGAACATGTCATAGCGCTGATCGTCAGTGAGCAAGAAGAGGATGTTAGGGGGACGCTCGGCGGCGCGAGGTCCGCAGCCGAATCCTGTGGCCGCTGCCGCTCCGAGAGTCCCTAGAAGTTCACGCCGCGTCTGTCCCATCGCAGGGCAAGGATACCAAACGAGGCTGGAATCGAGTCTGCGGGCTCTGCGCGGTGGACAATGGGGGTTTGCCGATGCGAGGCCCGTATTTCGCTTCTTCGCGGACACTCGTGATGGGCGTGTTGAATGTCACTCCGGACTCGTTTTCCGACGGTGGGTGTTACTTGGACGCTCCCGCTGCGGTCCATAGGGGTCTGCGCATGGTCGAGGATGGAGCGGACTTGATCGACATCGGGGGCGAGAGCTCTCGTCCCGGTTCGGCGAGGATCAGCGAAGCCGAGGAACTCGGGCGCGTGCTGCCGGTTTTGGAAGGGTTGTCCCCCGCGTCTGGCGTGCCAATCTCGGTCGATACGCTGAAGCCAGGCGTCGCCAAACAGTGCATTGCCGCAGGTGCCGGAATCCTCAACGACGTCGGCGGGCTGCGCGATCCGGAGATGCTGCAGGTCGCCGCCAGTTCGGGAGCCAGCGTCGTGATCATGCACATGCGGGGTGACCCCGCCACGATGCAATGCGATACGGCATATCGCGATGTGGTCGGCGAGGTTCGATCCTTTCTCGACATCCAGACGACAGCTGCGGAGCGAGCGGGGGTCGCTGAGATCGCGGTCGACCCGGGGCTAGGATTTGGCAAATCCGCCCTGCAGAATTTCGAGATCTTGGCACGGCTGCGCGAGATCGAAGCACTTGGCTATCCGGTCTTGATCGGCCCCTCGCGAAAATCGTTTCTGGGCAGCCTCGCGAGCCGCCTGCCCATCGAGGATAGGCTGGAGGGTACGCTGGCCGCGGTCGCGGCCGGAATCATGAACGGGGCGCGGATCGTGCGAGTGCATGATGTGAAGCAATGTCGGCGGATTGCAGATGTCATTGACGCTGTCACGGAGGCTCGTGATGCGCGATAAGGTGCTCTTGCCGGAAATTCCGCTGAGCGCGCGGGTCGGTTGTACCGAACAGGAACGCCGGGAGCCTCAGAAGCTGCTGGTCGACATTGAACTGCGCTGCGATCTCAGTGCGCCGGCGCGGGCAGATTCCATTGCTCTGGCGATCAACTACGTGGATGTTCGGGAACAGGCGGAGCAGGTGGCCGCCGATCGCCCGTACGCGCTCATCGAGACGATTGCAGAGGGCATCGCGGCTAGGCTGCTCGAGCGCTTCGCCGCCCCGGAAGTGCTGGTACGAGTGCGCAAGCCTTCTGCCTTGGCAGAGTTCGGGGTCCCTTGGGCGGGCGTCGAAGTGGTGCGGAGCCGGGATGGATAGGGCATACCTCGGGCTTGGCTCGAATCTCGGAGATCGGGAAGACCACCTAAGGTTTGCCGTGCGCGAACTCGCCCGCGTGGGCTCGGTCCGCGCATGTTCCCCTCTGATCGAGACCGAGCCGGTCAATTGCCCGGGCGGTGGCATGTTTCTCAATGCCTGCGTGGGCTTGGATATCGAGTTGAGCCCTCGCGAGTTGCTGGCAGAAGCGCTGCGGATTGAAGGGGATCGCGGCCGCACCAGAACGTCATGCAACGAACCGCGAGTGCTTGACATTGACCTGCTACTGTTCGGTGAAAGCGTGGTTCGCGAGCAGGGATTGGTGATCCCGCACGCGCGCATGCACGAGCGGCGATTCGTACTCGAACCCTTGGTCCAGATAGCGCCGAAGGTGGTCCATCCGGTGCTGCAGCTCGCAGTTTGGGAGTTGGCCGAGGTGCTTGCCAACAATGAACCTAGGCAGGCGAGCGATGCGCGCTCCGGGCAACGGAGTCAACCGCCACGCTGACCCTTCCCTTGGCTTGTCGGTAACCGCTGCGTTGGGCTGCCAGATGCCGGATTTCGGCACATCACACAACGAACCGGCTGGCACCGTCGAACCCCGCGAACGTTCTGGCGCAAAGCGGCCAATGCCGCGCTTGTGCTCACTTCTATCCGTCTACGACAAATTCTTGATTTGCTGGCGAACGCACGCGGGCCCCGACGACAGGATCCCGGCAGCTAACAGCCAACGTTCCCGCCCTCCGCAGAATTCGCCGACTTGATCGGTGCCATAATTTTCCCCAGTGAAACGAGCACTAGCGCTGGCGGTCGTCTGGTCAGCAACCCTGGCCGCCCAAGGGAGCTACGACCTTGTAATCCGCAACGGGCGGGTCATCGACCCCGAATCGGGTCTTGACGCCGTGCGGAATGTGGGGATCGTCGCTGGCCGCGTGGTCGCAGTGAGCGAAAACGATCTAGACGGAAAACGCACCCTAGAAGCGACGGGTCTGGTGGTGGCACCGGGATTCATCGACCTGCACCAGCACGGACAGAGCCTCGAAAACTACGCCGCCCAAGTTCGAGACGGGATCACAACGGCGCTAGAACTCGAGATCGGCGTGGAAGACATCGAGGCTTGGTACCAGGACCGTCACGGCAGGGCGTTGCTGAACTACGGTGCTAGCATCTCCCACCCGTACTCGCGCCAGCTGGCGATGCTGGCCCGACTTCGCCGTTTTTGGAATTAGAATTTCCCTAAGCAGTTGAACAGCCATAACTTATGGGCAACCCGGAAGTCAGTATGGCACCACGCGATCTGAGTTTATTCAGTGCTCCCGGACGACAGCCGGCTCCCCCGTCACCCGCCTCTGCCGATGCAGTTGGGGCGGCCCGCCCAGTACGGTGGCGATATGGGCCGCCTGCGGTGTCGGGCGCGCGTCCTGCCGCGTCTCGATCCAACGCCCGTCCTCGCGTTGCAGGGTCGTGGTCTGGCGCACCCAATTGGCCAGCTTGTGCCGTAGGGTGGTCCAACTGGCATGGTTGCCGGCCGCGGCCAAGCGCTGCCGCACGAGGTGGATCGCATGGTACGCCAAGACGGCCACGAACAGGTGCGCCCGAATGCGCTCCCGCTTGCTGTGGTAGATCGGGCGCAGACCCACTTCGCCCTTCAGGCTGCGGAAGGTCGCCTCAATGTCGCTGAGCTGCCAGTAGGTGCGCACCACGCGCTCCAGATCCCAGTCGCAGTGACTGGTGCGCAACAGATACGTCCCCGCCGTGGCCGAGCGCTGGGCGTGTTTGGCGTTACGCTGCCACTCGACAGCTGCGGCCAGCAGCGGCTTGGCTTTGCGCGGCCGGCCAGGCCGGCGCGGCCGCGCTTGGGCTGCGTCTGCGGCAGCGGTTTCGGGAGCTTTCTGGGTGACCGTGATGTGATATTGGCTCGCCACGGCTTTGTGGCGCTCCTGGATGCGCCCGAGGCGCTCCAAGACACGCGCATAGCGCTTGGTGCAACCGGTTTCCTGATTACGCACCAGCCCCAGCCAAAGTTAGGAGGCGGTAGGGTAGGGGCGGAGTGCGCACGGCGACATAGGCGAGGCGGGGCACGAGATCGACCAGCTGGTAGCGGCGGTTGAAGCGGTAGGCGAATTCGGCGAGGTAGCGCCCCGCGTAACGCGCGGCGCAGGCGTGATAGGTGCCGTCCATCGCCCGCTTGACGTTGCCCAGCAGCGTGTTCACCCAGATCAGCCCGGGCGTCTCGCAGCTGCCCTGGCCACCTCCGGTGACGCGCGGCTGGTGCGTGCAGCGGGCCGCCTGCACCCCCCGGAAGCAGGCCAGCCCGTCCGCCCGTACGATGGTCCCCGGCCGTAGGTGCTGCTGCGCCCAGGCTTGCACTGCGCGGCGGCGGAAACCAACCACCGGGCTCAGCCGCAGCCGCTGCGGCCGCCCGTCCTCAGTGACTTGGGCCGCCGCCAGGAAGGGCGTCTTGCGGTCCGCGCCGCGACCGCGCTTGCCGCCGCTGGCTGCCCCGCCCAGATCGGCGTCGTCCAGCTCCACGAGGCCCCCCAGCGGCTGGCTGTCATCCCGCGCGCGCATCGCCTGCAGCAGTTTGTGCTTGAGCATCCCAGCCGTGTTGTAGCTCACGCCCAACTGGCGCAGCAGGTCCATCGCCGAGAGGCCATTCTTGGATTGCGTGAGCAAGTAGATCGCCAGGTACCAAGTGGTCAGCGGCAGCTTGGTGTTTTCGAACACGGGGCCGGCGGTCAGCGAGACCTGCCGCTGGCAGCGGATGCACTGGAAGACCTTGCGGGTGTGCAGCTGGCAGTCCTTGTGCTAGCCGCAGGCGGGGCAGCGGAAGCCCTGCGGCCAGCGCGCTTGGAACACCGCTTGGGCGCATTGCAGCTCGGTTCCGTAGAGCTTGAGGAAGTCGCGCAGGCTCTGTCCTTTCTGGAACTGGACGTGGTTCTTAGGCATGTAGAACTCCTTTGTTATCAGATACTTATTATACATTCCACAGCGATTTAAGTCAACCGGATCGAAGCCCGAATCCAAAAACTTTCCGGCTCCTAAATGCGGCTGAGAGTCCTCGGTAATCAGGACCGGTTTTGGACAGCCCGGCATGCAGCTGGCGCAGTTCTTGCTCGAAGCGTTCGCGGCGCTGTGCGAGCATGCTGTGCTCTTTCGCCTGGCGGCCCTCGCTCCACACGCACAGACGCGTTTCGGCGCCTGCGCTGTCGAGCTTCCAGACCTTGGCCGGCTGCTGCTTGCGCGTCTCGAAGGTGCCCTCCGGAGCGCTCTCGGGAGGGGCCTGCTTGCCGCGCTCGACGGTGATCCAGTGGTAGCCGTGCGCGCGCAGCCAGGCGATGTTGGCCTCCGTCGACAGGCCGGCATCCATGATCACGGTGGGTTTGGCGGCGGCCGGCGCACACAACTTTTCGAGGGCCGCGGATAGGGTGCTGGGTTCGGACACGTTGCCGGGCAGGATCTCGCTGCGCAGGGGAAACCCGCGGCCGTCGAGGGTCAGTCCCATGCTGACCAAGGGGCAGTCGCTGCGGCGCTGCTTGGAGCGGCCGTACTGGCGGTCGGCGCCCGCCTTGCCGCAGTAGTGCACGTTGGTGAGATCGACGAAGACGACGGTTGCGGTGTGCCCGAAGAGGCTGCAGGCGCGCTGGGAGAGGGCGCTTTCGAGGGCTTCGCGATGGCTCCACAGGCAGTCGCCGATGTTGTACAACTGATTCAGGCCCAAGGGCTTGCCGGTTTCGATGGCGAGCAGTTCCAAGGTTGCCGAAGAGGTGTTGAGCCAGGCGCAGGCAGCCCGCTCGGAGGAGGGGTGCAGCATGCGCGCGACGACCAGGGCGGTGGCCAGGCGGGCCCGGCGCGGGGACACGCCTTGGCGCTCCAGGGTGTCGCCGAACTGCAGTTCCTGCAGGGCGTTCAAGGCGATCCGCTCGGCGCCCACACTGCGCACTTGGGAGTTATCCAAGGTGTCAAGATGCACGCTGGCGCGATCATCGCCGGGTTCGGCTGGGGTGCGCTCGGCGAGTCTGTTGTGGAGTTGCAGGGCGAGTTGATGCAATTCCGGATCGGGGTCGTAGAGCGGCTGGCGCTGGAGCCGCAGGTCCTCGAGGATGGCCAGCAGGGCGGGCCACTGGTCTTGTGGCACGGCGAAGTCGGCGCCGAGGTTGAGCAAGGTCTGCTGGAGCACGCCGCTGGCGGTGCGCCGGCTGTGCACCAGGCGGAAGGAGTAATAGGAACCGCCGGATTTGCGGGCGCGGGTCTGGGAGCGGCGAATGAAGATCCGCCCAGTGTGGCAGTTGGGGGGCGCGCGAGGAACCGAGAAACTAGTCTAATAACACGCCTATGGCACTACAAAGGCCTCTGCGGGCTTGGTTGGGAAGTCGTCATCGTTTAGATGCAACGGTTTACGCGAACCGCACCGCCGCGAGTGATCGAAAAAACCCAGATTTGCGTCCATTTCACCGCCAAAACGGTGAAGTCGGGCTGGGCCACAACCCGGGATTGTCCGGCGAGTCGCTCGCCGCGCCTCTCACCGCCGGGCAAATGGCGAATTTAACCCGACGCATTGAGCGCGGGCTTGACCAAGGTGCGGTGGCAGTCGGCTTCGGACTGGCCTACACACCGGGAGCCACCAAGGACGAGATCGTGGAGATGTTCCGCAGCGCAACCCGCTATGGGGCGAGTTGCCACGTGCACATGCGCACAGACCTAACGACGTTCGCAAATCTGGAAGAAGTGATATCCGCCGCTCGGGAAACCGGTGCGCAGGCCCATGTCGTGCATCTCAACAGCAGTGCCAGGGACCGTGTTCCGGAATACCTCGCTCTCATCGAGAGGGCCCAAGCCCGAGGCGTAGACATCACGACCGAAGCCTATCCGTACAATCGCGGCTCTACCCTGATCCAGTCGCACCTCTTCAACCAGTGGCAGGAATACACCGACGAGCAGCTGGCCGAATTCATCTGGGTGCGGACCGGGGAGACGCTCACTCGCGAGACGTTCCCGGAGAGGCGCCGTGTCGGCGGCACGATTATCATGCCGCCCCTGTACAGCGAAGACAGCGTGCGGAAAGCCATAGCGAATCCGCTGGTCATGATAGCCAGCGACGGAATGTGGCTTAGCGGTGGCAGGGCACACCCACGCTCGTTCGGGACGTTCTCGCGCGTGCTGGGGCGATTCGTGCGGGAGCACCAGACACTGACCTTGCGCAAGATGACTGTAATGCCTGCAAAGCGTTTGGAGAAGCGCCTCCCTGAGATGCGTAACAAGGGGCGCATCCGACCGGGAGCGGACGCGGATATCGTGGTGTTCGATCCGCGCACAGTGATCGACCGCGGAACCTATGCAGACCCGGCGCAGAGCCCAGCAGGCATCCGGCATGTGATCGTGAACGGCACGCCAGTCTTACTCGAGGGCCAACTGGTTGACGCTGCCAGACCCGGTCGAGCGGTGCGGGCCAAGCGTTCGTACCCTTTCGCACCGGGCACGACGTGGAGCCGCCCGGGACAGTAGCATACGGTCGAGGCAGCGCCTGCGGACGTCCCGGAGCGTTGTCTCCAGATAACCAAGCAGGTCGACATGATTTGGACTCTTTGGCATCAGCAGATCTTTCCCGGGATTCTGGAACTGCGCAAGCCCTACCAACTCCGAGAAGCTCTCTGGCGCACCAGCCGTTTGGGTTTCCGGGCAAGGGCTTGCCCTACGGTTGCGGTACGAGGGTCGCGGGGACCATACCGGTTCTGGGGTTTCTTTCTACAGGCGCCAACTGCCCTGTCAGTTGTGTTCCTCACGCTCGCTCCACGCGGACTAGCCAGGGACGAAGGGATATCGGGAATCAGGGACCAATGACGTCAAGCAACCGTCTCAGTCCTTTGTCGTACTGGGCGGCTCGACGCAAATCATCCAACCCGAACCGCCGAATCAATTGTTGTGCGGTCGGGGGCTTGTTGTACTTAGGCCACAGTTTGCGTAATCGTTCTCCTTCAGTGCCTCTCGCCACTGTGTTCTGCTCAAAGCCCTCATGGAGTCTGATGAGCAACCCTTCGAGATTGGGGTCCTGATAGCTGATTTTGAAGCCGAGTTTCGAGGCTATAGCCTCCGCGTCAAGCCCTGCTTGAAGATCTGCGTCAACTCGGTCCCGATCCAACAGCACCAATCTGTCCTTGGATTGGATTCGCCCCCGACGCTTCTTCAAGTAGCGATGTGCCTCCCTAACGATGGTCACGGTGTCCCCCCACTGCCTTTTGCGCAGATTAAGCTGAGGTTTCGGCCGTGTTCATCACAAAGGTACTGCAAGAACCTAACGAAGGCCTGCTCACTCTTCCCTTCAACCCCGAGAAAGACCGGTCGACGAGGCTTGACAGTTGCGAGGCGGCGATTCATCGGCCCTCAACCGAATCTCGGAACGCCACCCAGAACACCCGCTCTGTACTTGGGGTAGAGTCGGACATCCCGGCGGAGTCCCTGCACGTCCTGAGCACCATGCAATCGAGTCGCACCGTCGTGCGTCTTCTCGAGTATGAAGACCTCTTCTTTCTCCAAGTCGTCAAGTAGTCCGACGTTGTGCGACGTGACGAAGAGTTGCGAATCATGAGGATTCGTCTCCCGGGAGCGAAACCAGCTGAGGATCTCTCCCACAATGTCGACGTGAAGATCGCCGTCCATTTCATCGAATACTCCGGGAACTCCTTGCGTTAGAGCCCTGTGCAGTTGAGGGAGCATACGAAACAGACTCTTTGTTCCACTGGACTCGAGATACAAGGAAAGTGGGATGTCGACTCCCTGATGACGGAACGATACGGTCTTTTCCCCATTGTTGTCAGATACATCCACGTCGGATATCCCCAAGTCGCTGCGCTGGATTCGTTCGTTGAACCAATCCGACAATCCGGGTGTCCTATAGACTAGTTCTGCCACCCTCTCATCTGGAAGTTGAAAGCTCTCGGAGTGCACTATGTTCGTCAATGCGCCGACAGTCTTTAGCCAGTCCGCGAGACGCATTGCAACTGGCACGTTCAGCAGAGCAAGCGTGGCTATCACTGAGGCATCTGGGCGCACTGCCTTGAGGCGGGGGTCTCTAGCCGTGACGCCGAATTCGTCAGAAACGTGTATAGGGCCACTGGGCCCTGTGCGCTCAAACAGCCGTCGTGGCCGACCCTTCGGGAAATAGGAAAGGGCCTCGTGCCGAAAGCGCTCGCTGTTATGACTCCAAGGTTCCCGTTCCGCGACCAGTTCATACCTGAAGAGCTGCGGAGGCTCGCCGGGTGCCAGCCAATCCCCCTCCAACTCTAGGCGTAGTACTGTCGGTTCACCGGCGCTCGTCTCCGAGAAAAAAGGCGTGATTAGGGTTATGGGGGCGCTTTTGGACTCAGACAGGACTGGCAGGCCTGCGACACGTGCGGTTGAGACCAACGCGTCCAGCAGGGCTGTCTTGCCCGACCCATTGGGTCCCATGAGCACGACCACCGAAGGGAGACGAACATTGGGCTTTGCAATGCTCCGCCTAAATCCCGGCAGGGCCGGCGCGGTCTTCGGAATCCGGAGATCGAAGATGACGTTTTCACGTATCGAACGGAAGTTGGATGCCGAAAAAGTGTGAATCATAGACTCATGCTAACGAAAACTCGTCGTAATCGCGAACTAGCGTAGAAGTTCGTCGCGCGATGCGGGGCTGTCGACTGACCGCGCGGCGTGAGTTGGCAGAGCCGTATGTGCGCCCGTGACTGGGGCCACCAAGTGGCGGAGTCGAACAGGCTCAAACCCAAGCACTCTGAACCTTTTTTCTGCGACATCGGAGCAACGCAAGCATATTTCGTAAAATATTCTACTTATGCTAGTAGATTATTCGTGAAAATGTGTTCTAGGTTGGAACTATGGCTACCGGTCACCTCCAATATCAAGGCGTCCCCTCATCACGCCAGTTCTTTGAAGAGCAAACCGACCTGTCAGCGACCAAGGCCCGGATCGTCAGCAAGTACTTTGATGCATGGGCATCGGTCATGGCCCGGGTCGTCTCGCAATGGCCTGACAAACGAATCGGCTACATCGATCTGTTCGCCGGACCTGGCAGGTACAGCGACGGGAAACTCTCGACGCCGCTCCTTGTGCTCCAACACGCGATCAGACAACCCCGCATTGCGGTTTCCCTAGTTGCGTACTTCAACGATGGCGATCAGGAGAACGTTCGTGAGCTTAGAAGAAACATCGATCAGCTTCCGGATATTCAGCAACTTAAGCACACCCCGAAGGTCACCTCGCTTGAGATCAACGAGGATTTCGTCAACCAGTTCAAGCAGAGGCCGCTCCCACCCTCATTCACCTTCATCGATCCGTTCGGATACAAGGGACTGTCGCTGCAGCTCATCGAGAGCGTGATCAGCGATTGGGGCTGTGATTGTGTGTTCTTCTTCATGCGGACGTGTACGTGTGCAGCCCAGCGCGGACCAACGCTGGCTTAATCCTCACTACGCTGCGCGTTCCGTACGCTGCCGTGACCGCCGGCGGATTCGTAGCGGGGTTGACCGCCTTATTTCGAGAACAAGTCCCCCCGCAAGGGGCGTCTACCCGAGCATCTTCTCACGGGCATAGGGCGTCGTGCGGGGAGATTTAGGCCGCAGGGACGCGGTGCGTCCGAGTCTGCCACCGGGGGCTGTTATTGCGGAATCCCGGAACGGTAGTATCCCGAGCCGACAAGCAAGGGGATGCCTTGCACCATCACCCGCTTGACGAACGAAACCTTGCGCGTGAGCTGGCCGGTGGCCGGATCTGTGAAATCGTGATACCAGAATGCTTCCCCAAACGTCGCTCCGACACCCACTGCGTCTCGCCCGTCGAAGATCTCCCGCACCCGTCGCGATGCCTCAAAGCTGCTCGCGCGGCCGCTGAATTCGATTTCTTCCGAAAACGTGTTCACCCCAAAGACATAGACTTGACCGCTCAGCCAGCGGGGATCCCGCGAGAGGATTGGCGCAGCGAAATACCCCATCGACTCGATTTTCAGCGCCGCGCACCGGACGAATTCCTGCAATAGCTCGTCGGTAGGATTAGCCTCGAGAGCGGCGGCGTTGACGTGCTCGGGCCGACAGGTTCCCGGCCTGTCGCGGAGATAGATCCCAGCCCCGATAAAGGCATCTGTTCCGTTCCAGTCGAGGCGAATCACATAGGACGCTTTGGGCTCTTCGATCCCAGTCGAGGGATTGCGGAACTTGGCATAGGTCCAGCCTCGTCCGGCCAAGTCCAGCACCTGCTTGTCGTGCGCTAGGACGTTCGTGCCGAATCCATCGACAAGGTCACCGATCGCTTGCCCCCACGTGCTTCCTTCGAGGCTTGGTTCGGGCGGATAGACGAGAATCGTCGAACCCTGCGCTGTCTCGGCTACGCCATCGACGAACACGTAGTAAAGACCGTGCCTCCATCGCGCGTCCTCGTGGAAAGCGCGACGTGCCTCGTCGATGCCATGCTGCCGGACGTACTCGTAAGCGCAGTTGACAAACGCTTCCACATTGCGGGTCGTCCGAATGGCTCCCGCGGCGACCGAGTTGCTCTCACAGATGGAATCGGACGCCCTAGCTTGGGCGACAACAGAGGAGCAGACTCCGGCTAGGCCAGCGAGTACGAGCAATCTCCGCACTCGCCCTCCATTGTAAGCAGTGCGCTGCGACCACTCTTATCACCCGCAAAAGCGCAGCCATGGCGTTGCCTTGCCAAGTCAGCCACAAGCAGCCCCTTAGCCCCGAGCCGACAGATCGCAGGCCTGCGGCCGCGTATGGATGCCGGTAGCGCTGGTCCAGGGTGCGCGCGAGCCCGCCTAAAGCGCTTCACGACGATACTTTTTTCGCGGACGCCTGTTCTTGAACCGAACAGTGAATGCGCTGCGCATCAGCGATCCCTCATCTGGTCGGTTGTCCGCGCTGGCCCGCTCCAGCCCTGACTTCAGTCGTCCAAGTAGTAACCCGCTCCGATCAGCACCGGCACGCCCTGCGCGGTCACGCGCTTGATAAACGATACCTTTCGCTGGAGCTTGCCGGTCTCCGGGTTCAAGGCTCGGTAGTAAAGGTAGGCTTCTCCAAACGTGTCGGCGATGGAAATAACGTCCCGTCCGCCGAACTGGTCTGTGGGGCTGGTCTTGCCGCCCCATTCATGAAACGGCACGTCGTTGAGGGTGATCCTGTTGCCACTGAGGATCTGGTTGCCCATCAGGTCCATCCCGAAAACGTAGGACGGGCCGCTGGCCCAGCGGGACCCATCTTCGAGTTCGGCCTTGGCGAATTATCCCAGCGATTCGACTTCAAGCGCCGCACAGCGGACAAATCTCTCCAGCCGGCTGTTGGAGGCATCGGCTGTGAGCCCTTCCGCGTTCACGTCGACCGCGTGGCAGGAGCCGGGAATGTCGGCAAGGTAGATTCCAGCCCCCATGAATGCCTCGCTGCCCTTCCAGTCGACCGCTTCCACATACGAGACTTTCGGCTCGACCAAGCCGGTCACTGGATGGCTGAACGCGTAGTACCAGAAGCCCCGACCATTCGCTTGGACAATCCGGACGCCTTCCGCGATGATGTCGTCACCGAACTGATCTGGCAGCGCACCCCACGTCTCCCCCTCCTTATCCCTACGGATCGGATGGACAAAGACCGTGGACTCGTAACTGCTCGGAATCTTTTCGTTCACGAAGATGTAGATTTGCCCGCCTCTCCAGCGCTCATCGTGGTGAAAGGCTCGATACGCCTCCGCCGGTCCCATTTCTTCTAGGTATGCCTTGGCACAGCGGACGAACGCCCGAACCTCGCTGGGAGTCTGGACTGCGCTGGCGACGATGGAGTGGCTTTCACAGTCCTGAGCGGATGCCGAAACGAAGGTGCTTCCGAGCGCAACGGTTCCGAGCATGAAGAAAAAACGTCCAACCACGAGAAACTCATCGTAGCAGTCCGCCCGGCGACCCGCCCTCCTCCGGCCGGCCCCGATTATCCTTCGTGACCGAGTCGCAGAATGCGCCGATTCTCGGCGCGGTAGATCAGCTAGCCTGCGTGGCCGCGAGTCCAGATTCGGTGTAGCCGGCAGCTAGAATACGCCTTCCTCGTTGTGACTTCAGCTGACGTCGACCCGCAGTGAGCGCGCTTCCGCGTATCGCGCGAGCGCGAGGGCGATCAACCGCTCGATCAACCGGGGATACGGCAGTCCGGACACTCCCCACATAAGCGGAAACATGCTGATAGAGGTAAAGCCGGGCATCGTGTTGACTTCGTTCAGCAAGACTCGACCGCTAGCCTTTTCGATAAAGAAGTCCACCCTGGCGAGCCCGGCGCAGCCGACTGCCTGAAACGCCTGCACAGCCATGTCGCGGACTGCGCGGGTCTGACCGGGGTCTAGGTCGGCTGGTGCCACCAACTCGGCCGAGTCCGTGACGTACTTGGCTTCGTAGTCGTAGAATCCGGCCTTCGTCACGATCTCACCGGGCAGGGATGCCTCGGGAGCTTCGTTGCCGATCACCGCGCATTCGATCTCGCGCGCATCAACGCCGGGCTCCACGATGAGCTTTGGGTCAAACTCGGCGGCATATTCAAGGGCCTCCGTCAGTGCCACGCGATCTTGCACCCGCCTGATTCCGACAGAGGAACCGAGGTTTGCCGGCTTGACAAATGCCGGGTATCCAATCGCCCGCTCGATTTCGGCACAGCGGTCCCTCGCTTGGCCTCGCCTTATAGCGACGTGGGGCAGGGTGGGCAGACCAGCCTGGAGAAAGAGGCGCTTCATGACGTCTTTGTCCATGCCGCAGGCAGAACCCAGCACGCCAGAGCCGACATACGGAAGGTCAGCCATGTCCAGCAGGCCTTGGACTCGACCGTCCTCGCCATAGGGGCCGTGCAGGGCTGGGAACACAACGTCGAATCCGCTTGATTGGCCGGCCTGATGCGAAATCTTGATCGGCTCGAGGCAGCACCGGTCGGCGACTTCTGTAGGCAGCAGCGTTGCGGAGCATTGCGGGTCGAGCCACTCCCCGGCCCGCGTAATCGCAACCGGAGCGGCCTCGTAGCGCTCTGGAGCTAACGCTGAGATGATCGACGCCGCCGATAGGATCGAGATCTCGTGTTCGCTCGAACGGCCTCCGAACAGGACTGCGACGCGGGTCTTGGGCGAAATCATGCGGCTTTGTCGCAGGCGCGCAGCGGTTCGAACCAGCGCGGCACGGATGGCGGTGTCCCGCGTTCACTTCCCTCCGGCCAACAGGAACGGGCGTGATCCTGCAAACTAACAGTATGGCGAAACTTACGATCGCCGACCTGCTCGGCGGAGCGGTGGGCCTTGGCACGGATGTAGTTGTGCAGGGGTGGGTCCGCACCCGTCGTGACTCGAAGGCTGGGCTGTCGTTTCTCCAAGTCCATGACGGCTCCTGCTTCAACAGCCTGCAGATCGTCGCGGACGCAGAGCTCCAAAACTACAGCGACGAGATCCAGCACCTCAGCAGCGGCTGCGCGGTGGCCGTTCGGGGGGAGTTGGTCGAGTCGCTGGGGCGCGGGCAGAGCGTTGAGGTCCGCGCAACCGAGATCCGGGTCCAGGGCTGGGTCGACGATCCTGACACTTATCCGATCTCTCCGAAACGCCACAGCTTCGAGTTTCTCCGCGAGGTCGCTCACCTGCGACCGCGCACCAACACCTTCGGGGCGGTTGCGCGGGTCAGGCATTGCCTGGCGCAAGCGGTTCACAAGTTCTTCGACGCCGAGGGCTACCTTTGGGTCCACACGCCGATCATCACTGCTGCTGACACGGAAGGAGCGGGAGAGTTGTTCCGTGTCAGCACGCTTGACCTGGCGCACCTCCCGCGCGATAACGACGGCGCTCCCGACTTCTCGCAGGACTTCTTCGGCCGCGAGGCTTTCCTTACCGTGTCCGGCCAGCTCAATGTCGAGGCCTATTGCCTGGCCCTGACCAAGGCGTACACGTTCGGGCCAACGTTCCGGGCGGAGAACTCCAATACCAGCCGGCATCTGTCCGAGTTCTGGATGATCGAGCCGGAAACGGCCTTCGCCGACCTCAATGACAACGCCGACCTAGCCGAGGCGTTGCTCAAGCATCTGTTCCGGACCGTGCTGGAAGAGCGGCCCGACGACATGGAGTTCTTCGAAAAGCGTATCCAGCCTGACGCGATCAAGCGATTGCGCGCTGTAGTCGACCAGCCCTTCGAACGCGTGACATACACCGAAGCTGTCCGCGCCCTGCAAGCGGCCCAAAAGAAGTTTGAATTCGATGTCGTGTGGGGTGCCGACCTGCAGTCCGAGCACGAGCGCTACCTGACCGAGGACTACGTGGGACGCCCGGTCGTCGTGACCAACTACCCCAAGAGCATCAAGGCTTTCTACATGCGCCTTGACGACGGCGGCGAGACAGTTGCGGCGATGGACGTGCTCGCCCCCGGAATTGGCGAGATCGTCGGCGGCAGCCAGCGCGAGGAGCGGTTGGAAGTGCTCGACAGCCGACTTGCCGAGTGCGGGATCGATCCGGGGCCTTACGGCTGGTACCGGGACCTGCGCCGCTACGGGACGGTACCCCATGCCGGCTTCGGCCTGGGGCTCGAGCGCACGATTAGCTATGTCACCGGCATGGCCAACGTGCGCGACGTGATCCCGTTCCCACGCACGCCGGGCAATGCCGAGTTCTAACCGGCGCGCCAAGGTACCCGCTGTCAGGCTTGTGCTGTTTCCCTGGCTTTGCGCTCACGGATTGCCCGCTTGAGCTCGCGCGGGAAGATCTTCTTGAACCGCGGAGTCATCGACTCCCAGTGCTCCAGCACCCACTGGCCCTGCGGGCTGCGTGTGTGCGTAACGTGGCGTTCGAGCAGATCCCTTACGAATTGCAGATCGGCCGGATCTTCGAATGGATCGACGTCCACCGCGGCGTTCTGCAGGCAGCGATCTTCAAAGTCACGCCGCTCGTCCAGGACGTAGGCGATGCCGCCCGACATGCCGGCCGCAAAGTTCCGCCCGCACTCGCCTAGGATCACCACGCAGCCGTTCGTCATGTATTCGCAGCCATGGTCGCCCACGCCCTCGACGACCACCGCGGCGCCGGAGTTGCGGATGCAGAAGCGCTCGCCCGCCATGCCGTTGATGAATGCTTCGCCGCCTGTGGCACCGTAGAACGCCACGTTGCCAATGATGATGTTCTCCTCGAAGACGAAGCTCGACCCGGGCGGCGGTGCGATGACCAGCCGGCCGCCCGAGAGGCCCTTGCCGAAATAGTCGTTTGCGTCGCCGCGGACCTGCAGGGTCATGCCACTGCTGGCCCAAGCGCCGAAGCTTTGACCCGCGCTGCCGGAGAAGTGGATCTTGATCGTGCCGTCGGGCAAGCCCTTGGCTCCGTACCGTTTGGCGATCTCGTAGGACAGCATCGTGCCTACGGTGCGGTCAGTGTTATGCAGGTCGTAGGCAAATTCGACCGGGCTTAGCTCTTCGATCGCCGGCCGGCAGAGTTCGATCAACTGGTTGTCGATCTGCTTCTCCAAGCCGTGGTCCTGCGAACCGGTGTGATAGCGTGCGATCGCCCGGTCCACCGGCGGGTCGAAGAACACCTTGGCAAAGTCGAGCCCCTTGCTCTTGTAGTGGTGCATGGCCTCGCGCACGTCGAGACGGTCGACCTTGCCGATCATCTCGTCGAACCTGCGGAATCCGAGCGTCGCCATGATCTGGCGCACTTCTTCGGCGATGAAGAAGAAGAAATTCACCACGCTCTCGGCAGTTCCGTTGAACTTCTTGCGGAGTTCGCGGTCCTGCGTGGCGATGCCGACCGGACAGGTGTTGAGGTGGCACTTGCGCATCATGATGCAGCCCATCGCGATCAGCGGCATCGTCGAGAAGCCAAACTCGTCGGCTCCGAGCAGCGCACCGATGACGACATCGCGGCCTGTCTGCAGCTTTCCGTCCACCTGCACCCGGATCCGGCCGCGCAAGTCATTCATCACCAAGACTTGCTGCGTTTCTGACAGGCCCAGCTCCCACGGCGTGCCCGCATGCCGGATGGAGCTCACGGGCGACGCTCCGGTGCCGCCGTCGTGACCGGCAATGAGCACTAAGTCAGCGTGCCCCTTGGAGACGCCTGCGGCGACAGTGCCGACGCCGACTTCGGAAACGAGTTTGACCGAGACATTGGCGTTACGGTTCGAGTTCTTGAGATCGAAGATCAGCTGTGCGAGATCCTCGATGGAGTAGATGTCATGGTGCGGCGGGGGCGAAATGAGGCCCACGCCGGGCGTGGAGTGCCGCAGCCACGCGATCGTCTCGTCGACCTTGTGACCGGGCAGTTGGCCGCCTTCTCCCGGCTTGGCACCTTGGGCAATCTTGATCTGCAACTCGTCAGCGTTGGCTAGGTAGTGGGCGGTCACGCCGAAGCGCCCGGACGCGACCTGCTTGATCTTCGAGCGCCGGTCATCCTCGTAACGCGCCGGGTCCTCGCCGCCCTCGCCGGTATTGGAGCGCCCGCCGATCTGGTTCATTGCGCGCGCCAGCGTTTCGTGCGCCTCTGCCGAAATTGAGCCGAAGCTCATCGCCCCCGTGCAGAAGCGCTTGACGATCTCGGATGCCGGCTCCACCTGTTCGAGCGGGACCCTCTCGTCAGCTTCCTTGAGGTCGAACAGGCCCCGTAGCGTGCAGAGTTGGCGATTCAGATCGTTGGCCGCGCGCGAGTATTCGTCGTAGGTTTCCCAGTGGTTCGAGCGCACTGCGTGCTGTAGGCGCGCCACGGTGTCGGGGTTGAGCAGGTGCTGTTCGCCGCGCAGCCGGTACTGGTACTCCCCGCCAACCGGCAGTTCAGTGTTGGCCTCTGAGGTGGGCGCGTACGCATAGCGGTGTTTCTCCAACGCCTCGTTCGCCAGCGTCTCTAGATTGACGCCCTCGATCTGGGAGGTCGTGCCGGTGAAGTACTGCTCCACCACCTCGCGCGCCAGGCCGATTGCCTCGAAGATCTGCGCACCGTGGTAGGACTGCACGGTCGATATGCCCATCTTGGACATGACTTTCAGAATGCCCTTGCGGATCGCCTTTTCGAAGTTTGCGTGGGCTGCTTGCAGCGGCAGGCCTGGCTTCTCCAAAGCCCCCCTGGAGTGCATCTCCGCCAAGGTCGCGTATGCGAGATACGGGTTGATCGCATTGGCCCCATAACCGATGAGCAGGCAGAAGTGCATCACCTCGCGGGGTTCTCCCGATTCGACCACGATGCCGACCTTGCTGCGCTTGGCGCGGCGGATGAGGTGGTGATGCACTGCGGCGCAGGCCAGCAGGGACGGGATCGGGGCATGATCCTCGTTCACGCCACGATCCGACAGGATCAGGACGCCAGCCCCGCAGTCTGCCGCCGCTTCGGCCTGCTCGCAGAGCCGATCGAGCGCCGTGCGGAGCCCGCCCGGTCCGTCCCCGCCAGCGAAGGTCGTCGGCAGGGTCTGGGAGCCGAACCGGACACTGGGACCTAGGTTGCGCAACTGCTCCAGCTTTGCGTTGTCGATGATCGGGAGCGGTACCTTCACCATGTGCGCGTGACTGGGCTGTTCGGCTAGGACGTTGCCCTGCGGCCCCACGTAGGTGACCGTGGACATCACCAACTCTTCCCGGATCGGATCGATGGCGGGATTGGTGACCTGCGCGAAGAGCTGCTTGAAGTAGCTGAACAGCAGCTGCGGGCGCTCAGACAGGCATGCGAGCGGAATATCGATTCCCATCGACCCTGTCGGCTCGGCGCCGTGCGAGGCCATCGGCGCGAGCAAGATGCGCTGGTGCTCGAGCGTGTAGCCGAAAGCCCGCAGCTGATGCAGCAAGGAGTCCGGATCCGTTTCCAGTGTCGAGGGCGCAGCTGGCAGGTCCGCCAGATCGATCAAGTGCTCTTTCAACCAGTCGCCGTAGGGCTTGCGCTTGGAGACGATCTCCTTGATCTCCTCGTCGCGAATGATGCGACCCTCTTGCATGTCCACCAAGAACATCCGGCCGGGTTGGAGGCGGCCCTTGATGCGTACGTTCGCGGGCTTGATGCCGCTCACCACTCCCGTCTCGGACCCCATCACGACCAGATCGTCGTCGGTCACGCAGTAGCGTGACGGGCGCAGTCCGTTGCGGTCGAGCGATCCGCCGACGTAACGCCCGTCCGTGAACACGATCGACGCGGGCCCGTCCCACGGCTCCATCATCGTTGCGTGGTACTCGTAGAACTCCTTCTTGTAGTCCTCCATATGCTCATGGGAGGACCACGCCTCCGGGATCAGCATCATGAACGAATGAGCGATCGAGCGGCCTGACTGGATCAGCAGCTCCAGCGCGTTGTCGATCTGGGTGGAGTCCGAGCCCGTCTCGTCGATGATCGGCTTGAGCTTTTCCACCTCCGGGCCGAACAGTGCGCTTTCGAGCGTCGCCTCGCGCGCACGCATCCAATTCGCGTTGCCGCGCACGGTATTGATCTCGCCGTTGTGCGCGAGGTAGCGGAACGGCTGGGCGCGCTCCCAAGTCGGGAAGGTGTTCGTCGAGAAGCGCTGGTGGATCAGCGCAACAGCCGACTGGAAGTCCGAGTCGCCCAAATCCGGGTAGTAGCCGAAGATCTGAGGCGCGAGCAGCAAGCCCTTGTAGCAGATGGTGCGCGAAGAGATCGAAACCGGGTAAAAACGCTGGAGCTCGCGGCTCCTAGCCTCCTGCTCAGTGCGCTTGCGCGTGATGAACAGCTTGCGCTCCAGTGCGTCCCCCCTGAGCCGCGGGCCGCGGGCCTGTTCCAGAAAGACTTGGTAGATGTGCGGCTCGGTCTCGCGCGCCAGCCAGCCGATCGCATTCGCATTTGTTGGGACGCGCCGCCAGGCGAGCACCCGCAAGCCCTCTTCTTGGGCGACTTCCTCGACCATCTGCCGTGCTTGCCGGCTCTGCGTCCGATCCGGCGAAACGAAGATCATGCCGACGCCGTAGGCGCCTGCGGCCGGGAGCTCAAAGCCCGCCGAGACAGCCTGCTTGAGAAAGAACCCGTGCGGGATCTGCAGCAGCAGACCCGCGCCGTCGCCGGTCTCGGGATCGCATCCGCACGCGCCGCGGTGCGTGAGGTTGACCAGTACCTCGACGCCTTGCTCGACGATCTTGTGGCTCGCCCGGCCCTTGATATTGGCGACGAACCCGATGCCGCAGGCATCGTGCTCGAATCGCGGGTCGTAGAGACCTTGGCTGGGGGGCAGTCCGTGCTTCGTCATGGCGTTTCCATTGGGGCCTCGGTGGCTCCGAGCCATCCCTAGGCACCACGAGGGCCGCGGTCGAAGAACGGAGTTGAGGCCTAGGCGTACCCGTGATGCCTACGGATGGCAACGGGGCCGCAGCCTTCATCATACCAAGAGCTGCGTGCCGTGGTATTCTTGGGCGCTTCGGCGCGAAAACATGGGCATCGCAAATCGCCACCAAGTCCACCTCGAGAATGAGCGCATTCGGCTGACGCTGCTTCCGGGCGGCGGCCACATCGCGGCCGCGGAGCTGAAGGAAAACGGCGTCAATCCGCTCTGGGATCCGCCCTGGGAGACGATCGACACGTCCTCGTATGATGCGGCGGCCCATCCGCAGTACGGCGAAGGCGTCGAGGCCGCCCTGCTATCCGGGATCGCCGGGCATAACCTTTGCTTCGATATCTTCGGGGTGCCCTCCGAGGAGGAGGCAGCAGCCGGCCTAGGCGTGCACGGGGAGGGCTCGTCGGTGGATTGGGCCGTCGAATCCGGCGATGGCTGGGTCGTATTGACCGCCGACCTGCCGCTCGCTGGAATGCGGTTCGAGCGTCGGCTGGAACTCGCCCCCGGCAGTGGTCGCGTCGGCATCTCCGAGACGGCCGCGAATCTAACCGGCATCGACCGCGCTGTCGGCTGGACCCAGCACGCGACGCTGGGGCCGCCCTTTCTGGACAAGGGCAAGACGCTGTTCGAGGTGTCCGCCACGCGGTCGAAGGTGCTTGAGGGGGAATTCGCACCCGGAGTGGACCGCTTCGTAGCAGGTGCGGAGTTCGACTGGCCCTTGGTGCCGCTCGCCCGTGGCGGGCTTGGCGACATGCGCCGAGCGGTGAGCGTCGATGTCTCGGGCGGGTACACGGCGCACTTGATGGACCCTGCCCACGACGAGGCTTTCTTCGCGGCCTTCCACCCTGGCTCGGAAACGCTCTTCGGCTACACCTGGCAGCGCAGCGACTTCCCCTGGCTGGGCATCTGGGAGGAGAACTTTTCGCGGCAGCACAAGCCGTGGAACGGTCGCACGCTGACTTGCGGCATGGAGTTCGGAGCCACGCCGTTTCCCGAGACGCGGCGCGAGGCGCTGCAACGCGGACGGCTCTTCGGCGAAAGGACGATCGGCTGGGTGCCGGCGCGGTCCTCGGTCACAGTCGACTACGCGTTGTTCTTGGCACGGGCCAGCCCTGACAGCATCCCGGGATTTGGCACGGGGCTTGGACTCGATGCGCTGCGCCAGTACGCCGGGGACGGCGCTTGACCGGTTGACGCTGTCCTGATCGCAAGGTTGGCGTGCCCGAATGCCTTACAATGGCAGTGGCAGCCGAGGCAGCCCACAGGCGGTGTCGGCTGTAGTCCGGCCCGTGCGCAAGTGGCGGAATTGGCAGACGCGCTAGGTTCAGGTCCTAGTGGGAGTTAAATCCCGTGGAGGTTCAAGTCCTCTCTTGCGCACCAACGTCGCGGGCACCGCTACCCTCACGACATTGAGGCCGGTCGAGCGCTTGCCCACGCACGTGCCTCGGTGGCCTATCATTGAGGGAACCTAAGGGCTTAGCGCTATGGGCGATATCCGACCCGAACTCCAGCTTGAAGAGCCTGACAACGGTGGCCTAGAACCATTCGAGGAACTGGAACGGCGGATCTCGGACTTGGTCGAGCAGGTCCGCGACGCGCGGCGGGCTCGCGCCGAGGCCGAATTGGAGGTCAATCGCCTGCGCGATCAAGTTCGTGAGCGGGACACCCAGATCGTCGTCTTGAAGGACGAACTCGGAAATGACAGCATGCGTATTGCTGTCAGGAAGCGAGTCGAAGCTCTCATTCGCCGGGTCGATGAGCTAGATCGGGAAGGTTGAGCACCGTGGCCCATGAGCACCACGTTGGGGTCGTGATTTACGGCCGCACTTACCAATTGGCGGGCGCCGACCCGGACTACACGCGGAAATTGGCGCGGAAAGTCGATCAGGCCATGACACGCTTCGCTGCGGCTGGTTCAGGCTCGACCGACAGCTACAAACTTGCGATGTTGGCCGCGCTGCACATTGCTGACGAGCTAGCCAGCGTCCGCGAAGAGTACGAATCGTATCGTTCCGAGGTCGGCACATCCGCGGCTCGGGTGCTCGAGCTTGTCGAAGCGAGCCTAGCCCAGCTCGAGGCGGAGGCCGCCGACAGTGCGCTCGCGCAGGATCCTGCGAAATCCGAATAGGGCCCCGCGCCCTGCATTGAAATGCCAGAGCGCTACCTAGTGATGTAGCCCAGGCTCTCGAGGACCTCTGCGTCGTGCGGGGTCAGGCGTGATTCGGATTCAGCTAGGTTGGTGGACTCGAACCAGCGACTGAACGCTTCGCTTTCGAACGAGTAGCGTCTGTCGCGATCGGTGAGCACTTCAGGGCGCGTTTCCAGGGGATCCGCAGCAAGGTCAAAGAACTCGAAGCGGTCTTCGTCGGGGGTCCATACCATCTTCATCGAACCGTCCAGCTTTCCGATGCGAAACGGCAAACCGGAGTTCGGCTTCCACACCCACGAGATCCACTTCGGAATAAAGCCCTTCTTGCCCTCGAAGGACAAGAATCGAATCTGCCGCGGCTGTGGCGAGGTGTCCTGGGCGATAGCCGCAACTTGGCTGCGGCCGGCGTAGGAGCTGGAGACCTGCGCATCTTCGCGGAACTCCGGAACCGCCAGATCCAGCACAGTCGGAGCTAGGTCCAGCGTCGACACGCCACTCCTAACGACCGTGCCGGGATCGATCTTGCCAGGCAGCCGCATGATCCAGGGCACGTGAACAGTGCTCTCGTACAACCAGCGGCCATGGCCGACGAAGCCGTGCTCGCCGAGGCCTTCGCCGTGGTCCGACACGAGCACTACAAGCGTGTTGTCACGCATGCCGAGCCGGTCGATGCGGTCCAGCAGAGCACCGATGTGCTTGTCGGCGTAACCGATCTCGGAATCGTACTTGCGGATCCGATTGCGGACCTCCTGGGAGTATTGCGAAGTGCCGTGCCGCGGATCGCCGATCAACTCCGGGTCGGCAAAGCCCTCGCGGAGGTTGTAGGGCTCGTGCGGGTCGAAATAGTGGACCCAGAGAAAGAGCTTGTCCTTGTCCTTGTTCTCGTCAAGCCAGCGCAGAGCTGGACGCGTGACGTCTTCGGCCCAGCGCATCGAGTGAAAGACTTGGTAGGAGCGCTCGAGTTCGTCGTCATAGTGGTCGAAATCGCTGTCGAGGCGCGTCAGCCGGGCGATCAGCGGCCAAGCGCTCACGAATGCGCCGGAGGTATATCCGAATCGCCTAAGCACCTGCGGTACCGTTAGCCACTTGCTATCGTCCGGCAATGCAACACCATTGATGCGCGCTCCATGCTCCTGGGGATAGCGACCCGTAAACATAGAGAAATGCGATGGCCCCGTCATCGGGATGGCGGTGTAGGCCCGGGTGAAACGGACCCCGTCCGCGGCGAGCTTGTCCATCTCAGGACTGGTCCTGAGGTGGTATCCGTACGACGAAAGGTGGTCCGCCCGGAGCGTGTCGACCGTAATAAGGACGACGTTGGGGTGCTGCCCCTCTTTGGCCGTGCGGTTCGGCGAGTCCTGCGCAGCAGAGGGGGAAACGATCGCTGCAGCAAGCAGTGCGAGAATGCCTGATCGGATGTGATTCCGGGCTGTGCGCATACCCGAGGATTGTAACATCGCCGCAAGATGTCGGCCACGACGACGGCGTTTTGATCCACCGCTGATTCTTTGTCGGGTTGAGGGGTGTAGTCGCTCTCTGGGTGCCTGAACACGAGCGCCATGGCGGTCTGAGAAGGAAAATCGAGCCCCGGGCCTGGTGTCCAAGGATGCCCGATGGGCCGAGCAGCGCCGGGCGGGGCTCCCGCTATCGGCCCCGGGCGCACAGAGCGGCCGCTCACCCGGCCGCGGTCGGCCGGATGCGATGTCTCAGCGGTGCCAGTCCTGCTAGTTTTCGCTCAGTCGCAGTTGCAGCGCCTTGTCGCGGTTGCCGGCGTAGTAGATTTGCGCCTCCGGCACCGTCTCGAACTGCGGCTGCGACAGCAGCAACACCAGCGCCAGGTTGTTCAGCGCCGCGTTGTTGGCCGGACCGTGGCCCGTGCACACGCGGCTAGCAGCCTCCCCGAAGACCTTGTCGCGGCGGTAGTGGTTGGCGCTCTCCACTCGCCAGTGGCCGCGCTGCAGCACCCGTAACTCGCGCGCCGAGGCAGCCGCCGGCGGCAGCGAAGTGATGCCCTAGCTGTAGCTGCGCTTGACCGCGCCACCGCGCCGCGCACAGCGCTCGTGCGTGATGCGGTAGGCCTGCTGCGCATGCGGGAACGGCAGCAGTTGCGGATGGGGCGTGAAGACTTGGCTCGAGCGCTTCTCTAAGTCGCTCTGGCGCGAGGGCTTCCAGCCAGCTTCCGCCCAGCTGCGCGCCGCGCCCAGCTCCCAATTCAGCCCGCTCAGGGTCGCGTGCGTCAGCTCGCAGTTGCCTTTGATCCGCACCATGATGTGCCCGCCGTGCGGTTCCACGATCGCCCGCTCGGTCTCGCGCCCCGCGTGCCCCGCGTCCAGCGTCACCGTCCGTCCGCGCAGGTCCACCTCTTCCAACAAGGCCCGCCAGGCCGCCTGCTCGCCGCCCTCCTCGCGGTAGCTGCGGCTCGCCACCGGGACACCCGTGCGATGGTCCACCAGCGTGACCGTCTCCCAGTGCTGCCCCGTCGCCGACAGCCGGTTGGCCCCGCGAATGCGCTTGCCATCCCCCGCCCGCGCCGACGCCGCCACGCGCGGTTGCGTCCAACGCTCGAGCGCCCGTTCCAGCGAGCCCGGGGCGGTCCGCTCCATGACCCGCTGGAAGGTCGTCTCCGAGGGTGTCACGGACTCCCCCGTGGTCGCGTCCCGGCGACAGCCCAAGGCTCCTAACTCCTCTGCTGTCAATGTCTTCGCATACGCTTCTGCCGCCCGCCCGCCGACCCGACCGGCCAGCCTCGCCAGCAGCTGCAGCGCCAGTACCACGGCCAACCGATGCCGTCTCCCGTGGCAGCTCCGGCTGTCCTCCACCGCCTCCAACTGCGCCCGCAGCGAGCGCAGTTCCGCCGCCGGGTAGCGCACATCGACCGCCCCGCAAGCCCATTCCGGCCGCTCCTGCGGATCCGCCAGCATCTGCTTGCGCTGCCCGTGCTTGTCCGTGGACTGCCCGTTCGAGCGCGCAGACCCCTTGCGCAAGCCCAGCTGGATCCAGTGCGCCGCCACATAGACCGTGCCCCGGTACAGCTGCGGATCCACAAACGTTTCGGCGAGTTCAATGGGATGCCCCCAGCGCTGTTGCCAGTCCCGGCTCAGCCGCCGCAGATGCAACCCCAGCACGCGCGAGGCCAAGTGCTGCACGCCCGCCCCCTCCGGCAGCACTGAAAACCTCGTGTGATTCGCGATCAGATGCAAGCGCCGGAACTGCACCGCCTTGTGCCAGCCCAGCCAGCGGGCGCGCGGGCGGCACTGGAAGACCCCCGTCTGCCAGCCCACCAGCGCCAGCCACTCGCCCTCGTATTCCGCCACATAGCGCAGCCCGCGCCCGGCCAACTGCTTGCACCCCAAATCGTGGTGTTTGGCCATCAGCGCATCCCAGCGCGGCCGCTCGTGCGGCTGCGCCAGCCGCAGCACCACTTGCTTCAGATCCGGAATCGTTGTGGGCGTCTCCTGCTCCTGCATACCCCATGCATACACGAATCCGGCCAAAATAGCCAGCCCCTCGCCGATCTTGTTGTGCGAATGGTCACACCCCCCGATAAAGAATCAGCCGTAAGTTCTGATCAGGGAGCGTTAGCGGCCGCTCGACCTCCGGCAGCGACTTCCGGCCCTGTCACTGCGGAACCTCGCTTAACGTGCGAGCGTACTCTGCCAGGCGAGGGAAGAACTCCTCAAAGTCAGCCCGTAACGGCTCGTACTGCTGTTGGAGGACGGAGGCTCCCGAGGCAAGCGGATTCTCTCTGGAGAAGCGCTTGGAGACTCCCCGCAATGCACGGTCCACACCGGCCACGTCCGCGTAGCCTACGAGCCAGTTGTCCCGCCGCATGGCGTCGATAGCGATCTGAAATCGCTCGGCGGGCAGGGCGCGGTAGACCGCGAGCAGGCGGTAGCAGGACTCGGCGAACTCTGGCAGCGGAGTGCCATCTCCGTGCCGGTCCCATGCCTGCGCCAGAAAGTGATCGAAGTAGATATCCAGCAACACGCCGGCGAATCGGCGGTAAGGCGGTTGCAGGCGCCGGCGAGCTCGCGCGAAGACCGGATGGCGATCCGCGAATGCGTCGACATGCTGGTGGGCGCGGATCCCGGCTTGGATGCGGGGTGTGAACAAGGCGATGTCGCCGGCCTTGACGAAGTCGGCCAGAACCTGGCCCACCTTGGCCTCGGGGTCGTCTCCGGCAAGAAGCAAATGGGCCAGATGGTTCACTGCTGTGGGGTCCGCGGGTAGTGGCTCTCGGCAGGCTTCCGACAGTCGGGACTCGACGTCCGCTGCCGGAATTCTAATCGATCGAGATGCGTTCGTTCGCCAGCACGAACAGCACGTCATTCGTTTTATCGAATCGCTGCAACTCCGCGCTCGCTGCAACGCTCGTGCCAAAGGGGGGGCTGGTGATGCAGCAGGCCCCGACCTCCGCAACGCGCCGGTTGGTCGCTATCTCGGACACCGCCAACACTGCTGGAATTGCCACGAGGTGACCTAGAGTGATGATCCGCGGCCTGCCCATGCCCCAGATCTCGCACTTGACAACTGTAGGGTGGTTGTGGCATGTCTAAAGCATGCTCGACCAACATTGCATTGCGGAGACCCTCTCGCACTCAGAGGCCGTGGAGACCCTGCGGGTGCTGCGGACGCAGGCTGGCGACACCAGCCGGAGCGCGTTCGCCCGGCACGTGTGCCGGGAGTTCGGTTTCGTGAACAGTCGCGGCCAGCCGCAGGTGGCGAGCTGCCAGAAGGCCTTGCGCAGTCTGCACAGCGCGGGACGCATCGATTTGCCGGCCCCGCGCCATGGCGGCCGCGCCGGTGACTGCCGTCCGCGTCGGCTCGGCCAGCCGGTCCCGCCACCGCAAGCAGTTCCGCCTGCGGCGGGGGGCGGTCGCCGGGCTCAAGTTGACCCTGGTGACGAGTCCGCAACAGCGGCGGACCTGGAACGAGCTGGTCGCCAGCGAGCACCCGCAGGGAGCCGTGCTGCACGTCGGTGCCCAGGTGCGCTACCTGATTGAGTCCGAGCACGGCCTGCTGGGGGCGCTCGGCTTCGCCGCCGCGGCCTTGGCGGTGGCGGCCCGCGACGAGTGGATTGGCTGGGATGCGCAACTGCGCCGCAAGCGGCTGCACCGCGTGCTGGGCCTGAGCCGCTTCCTGATCCGTCCCAGCGTGCGCTGTCACCTGCTCGCTTCCAAGGTGCTCGGCATGGTCCGGCGGCGGCTGCCGGAGGACTTCCTCCAGCGCTATGGCTACCGGCCTGCCCTGCTGGAAACCTATTGCGATCCGCAGCAGCACGCCGGCACGTGTTTCCGCGCCGCTAACTGGACCTGCGTCGGCCAGACCGGCGGGCGCGGGCGTTTCGCCCGCCCCGGCCAGCGCGTGCCGGTCAAGGCCATCTTCGTCTACCCCCTGCAGCGCGACTGGCGGCGCCTGCTCGGGGCCGCCGCAGCGCCGCCCGGCCAGCCGCTGGGGCCGGCCGACGGGCTGGCCCTGGACGAGTTCGCGGCCAACGAACTGGGCCAGGCGCCGCTGGGTGATCTACGCTTGTCGAAGCGGCTGGTGCAGACCGCGCAGATGCAGGCCGCCGCTCCCATGGCCTCGATCCCCGCCGCCGCGCAGGGCCAGCGGGCCGCCGTCAAGGGCCACTACCGCCTGATCGACCAGCCGGACGACTCGGCGGTGACCCCGCAGAACATCCTGGCGCCGCACCGCCAGCGCACGCTGCGGCGCCTGCAGGCCGAGCGCACGGTGCTGTGCGTGCAGGACGGCACCGAGCTCAACTTTGCCGAGCATCCCGGCTGTGCGGGGCTGGGCTACATCGGCAAGAACAAGCGCTCGGAGGGCACGCTGGGGCTGCACATGCACTCGACGCTGGCGGTCAGCCCGGAGGGCATCCCGCTGGGGCTGCTGCACATCCAGTACGACGCGCCGGACGGGCAGGCGCAGCGCGGGCGGCCGCTGGAGGAGCGCAAGACCTTCCGCTGGATCCGCGGGTTGCGCGACTGCGCGGAGGTAGCGGGCCAGTTGGCGGGCCCGCGCCTGGTGGCGGTGATGGACCGCGAGGCCGACGTGCAGGCGCTGTTCGCCGAGCAGCGGCGGCTGGAGGGAGTCGAGTTGCTGGTGCGGGCCAAGCACAACCGCGTCCTGGGCGCGCCCCGGCCGAAGCTGTTCGAGCACATGCGGGCACAGCCGGTGGGGGGCCAGTTGGAGATCAAGGTGCAGCGGAGTTCGGCGCGGCGGGGCCCGCGCCGGCAGTCCGCCAGCGCGCTGCGCGCGGCGCGCACGGCGCAGGCCGAGTTGCGCTGGCAGACGGTCGAGTTGCCGGCCCCGGCGCGCGGCGAGGCAGCGCTGCGGATGCAGCTGGTGCACGTGTGGGAGCGGGCGGCGCCGGAGGGGGTGGAAGCGTTGGAGTGGTTCCTGCTGACGACGTTGCCGGTGGCGTCGCTGGCGGATGCGGAGCAGGTGCTGGAGTGGTACCGGCTGCGCTGGCGCATCGAGGACTGGCACCGGATGCTCAAGTCCGGCTGCAAGGTGGAGTACCTGGGGCACCGCACGGGGCAGCGGATCGAGCGGGCGGTGACGATCAAGGCGGTGATCGCCTGGCGGCTGGCCGCGATGACACTGCTGGGACGGGAGACCCCCGAATTACCGAGCGAGGTGTTCTTCACGCAGATCCAGCTGCGGGTGCTGCGCCACTTCGCGTCCAAGCGCGGGCTGGCCGCGCCGGGCAATCTGGGGCTGGCGGTGCGGACCATGGCGATCTTGGGCGGCTACCTGTACCGTGCGCACGCTCCGCCGCCGGGCCATCAAAAGATCTGGGAGGGCTGGACCCGCTTGACCATCATGAGCGAAGCCTATGAGCTGAAAGACTACTTCGAGCCGCCCGCCAGCGCCTCTCAGGATGAGCCCGAATCGTGACTTGTGGGGCAACGGCAGCCCGCTCCAGCCCCGCCGTGGTGCGCATGAAGACAGTGTCGTCTTCGACCACCAGATCGCGGCCCTCGACGAGTTCGACACCCATCTGCTGGGCTAGGAACGAGTGCTCGAAATAGGCGGAATTATAGGGCCCGGGGGTGACCACGGCCACCTGAATCGGGTCAGAGCCGGGAGGCACCACGTCCTCGAGCATGGCTAGCAGCCGTCCCGCGTAATCATTCACCCGACGCACGCCCAGCCCGCGAAACACCTTGGGGAACGTCTGCTTGAGCACGGCGCGGTTTTGCAGCACGTAGGAGACGCCGGACGGGACGCGCAAGTTGTCTTCCAGGACGTGGATCTGGCCGTCTCCGTTGCGGACGAGATCGGTGCCAGTGATATGGCACCAGACGCCCTGGGGCGGGTTCAGCCCGATGCACTGCTTCCGATACCCCTCTGCCGAGAGGATGATCTCTGCTGGTATGACACCATCCTTGACGATCTTCTGCTCGTGATAGATGTCGTCAATGAAGAGGTTCAGCGCTCGGATCCGCTGCTGCAATCCGCGCTCGATCCAGTCCCACTCGCGGGCCTCGACCAAGCGGGGGACCAGGTCAAACGGGAAGTTCCTTTCCTTGCCGCGCTCATCGCCGTACACGTTGAACGTGATGCCCATGTGCATCAGGTCCCGCTCCGCCGCTCTCTGCCGCCGCTGGAAGTCGCCCTCAGGCAGGGAGTTGATGCGTTCCACGAGGCGCCGGAACTCGTGCCGGGGCCTGCCGTCGGCATGGAAGAGCTCGTCGTAGAAGCCGCCAGGGTCGTAGGACTCGAAATTCATACAACAGAGTGGCGCCGCGGGCGGTGCGCTACTTTAGTGAACGCCCAATGCTAGGGCCATTACAACAGGAGATCACAAGATCGTCATGCTTACACGTCAGCGGTTTGGCGATCTTTCCTGCCACCGACCACTCTACCGTCCCGGGGTGCCGGACCGCTGCCGTGCTCACCGAGCGGCCCGGTCATCGTCAAACCGGTCCGTCGGACACACCAGATGCGCAACCGCAGCTGCCTCACAAATCCCAGTTCGCTCGGCCGGAAGCAACTCGCCAAGCGTTCTCTCATGCCACCGCCATGCGTACGCGGCGCGCAGATGGGTGGCCGGCCGATGGCCGACCTTGTAGGGCAATCCTTCCATCGACACCAGCCTGTCGCGCAACCCCATGCGGGCCCAAAGCGAAGCCTCGCCGCGGTCCAACGCCAATCAGGGCATTTCCTGCAAGCTCCCGGCACGCGACTGCGGCGCAACAGCGGGCTGCGGGCCAATTCTGCGATGATCCCTTGTCGCGGCCTCTCTGTAGCCGGGTCAACAGAGTTCTAAACTACGAGGGCCTTGGCCTTGGTTGGTCCACTCGGAATGCTTCGCCCGTCTACCCTGTGCGCAGGGCTAGCCCTCGCGGTCTGCTGCCCGCTGACACTGCCGGGGGAAGACTTGCAAGATCCCGCAACCCCCCGCCTTGTCTGGCAGGGTGACGCAGTCAACCTGTGGGGCTCCCCGTCCGCCGATGGCCGCTGGCTCTCGTTCGTGGACGCCCCGAGCGGTGCGCTCGCGGTCAGAGACCTAGGCGACGGTTCGCAGCGCCGAATCGCCGGCGCTGCCAGTGACAGCGCTGGCGAGTTCGCGTACTTTTCAGTCTTTGACCGGACCGGGGAGCGGGTCGCCTACGCATGGTCCAACTCCGCTGGCCACTACGAGCTGCGCGTCACCAGCGCCGTCGCAACTGGAGCGAGCCGCCCAAGCCCCAAAGTGCTGTTCAGCAATCCGGAGGTGCGCTTCGTGCAGCCCTGCGCGTGGTCGCACGATGGCAACCGCATCTTGGCCCTCTTCTTTCGCGAGGACAACACCAGCCAGATCGTCTTGATCGACGCCAATGAGGGACACGTGAGCGTGCTGCGCTCGCTGCACTGGATATACCCCAAGCGCATGGATCTTTCACCCGACGGGCGGCACTTGGTCTACGACAACCTCGCACAGCGCGACGGTTCCGAGCGGGACCTGTTCGTGCTGCGCACCGACGGTTCTCAGGAACACCGCTTGCTCGATGGCGACGCGGACGATCAGGCTCCGGTCTGGTCCTATGATGGCAAGACGATCTGGTTCGTCAGCAACCGTGGCGGCGAGCAAGCAATCTGGTCCGTGCCCGTCAGCGATGGAACTGCGCTCCAACCGCCGCGCCGCTTGACCGGGCCGCTCCCGCGAATCCTGCTGATGGGTGCCACGCATGCGGGCGAAGTGCTGTTCGGGCAGCGCAAAGGAGCCTCGCGCCTGCACCTGCAGCAATGGGATGCGGAGACCCAATCCCCGGTAGCCGAGCCGACCTCGATCACGGAAGCAGCCCTCACATCCGATCGCCTGCTGCCGGCATTCGACCCAACTGGCGAGCATTTGGCCTTCCTGGCGCAGGTGGGCACGGAGAACCAAGGCCGCGGGCACCGAACGGTCGTGTTCCAGTCGCTGACTACCGGCCAGAGTTCCTCCGTGGCGACGCGGCTGACATTCGTACGCGCGATGCAATTCTCGCCGGACGGCAGCGCCCTGCTGCTGTCCGGGAGCGACCGGCGTGGGCGGTCGGGCCTCTTTCTTCACGATCGGGACGCGCAACGGACGCGGCCGGTGGAACTCGTCGAGCCCGGCCCCGTCGATGGCATTCCCGGCGCCTTCGGCCCGACCGGAGATTCTGTCCTGCTCGTAACCCGGGATCCCTCTGGCAGCGGGCATGCGCTCGTCCACAAGCCGCTGCACGCTGATGCTCCCGCGCGCCGCATTGCGGCAATTCCGCCCGGCAGGCGTCTGACTCAGATCGCGCTGTCACCCGACGGCGGCACGATCGCCCTCGCCTGGAGCGGCGCAGATGTCGCCGGTGGAGCAACCCTCGCCCTCGTCGGCATTCGCGGCGGCGCGCCGCGGCCGATTCTGACTCTGCCAGCGGGAAAACTGATCGACCTGGCCTGGACTCCTGGCGGATCGCACATCTTGGTCGGCACGCAGGGCAGTGCCGGGACGTTGCTCTGGCGGGTGTCGGCATCGGGGGATTCGATGACCGCGATTCCGTCACCGGATGACCGTCTGCCGGGCCTGAGCTTCTCGCCCGATGGGACGCGCCTGGCGTACGCTGCGGGGCGGACGCGGCAGGAAGTGTGGATCTGGGGGCATGCCTCTCCGACAACGCCCTGAGGGCAGCCTTGCGGCGCTGGCCGCCACGGCGCTGCTATGGACCGCCCCGTCCGCTGGCCAGCAGCTCGAGCCACTGCTCGGGCTGGACGCCTATCTCGCCATTCCAGCGGCCAACCCGCTCACCGCGGACAAGGTTGCCCTGGGCAAGCGATTGTTCTTTGACAAGAACCTCTCCGCCGACCGGAGCATCTCGTGCGCCGGCTGCCACGAACCGGAACGGGCCTTCACGGATTCGCGGCCCGTCGCGGTCGGCGTGTTCGGCAGCCGGGGCACGCGCCGTGTGCCCAAGCTGGTGAACCGGGGCTTTGGCACGAGCTTCTTTTGGGACGGCAGCGCGGACTCGCTGGAGGAGCAGGTGTTCAAGCCGATCCTCAATCCGCTCGAGATGGCCTTGACGGAAGGCGACGCGGTCGATCGCGTGACGCTGGACCCCAGCTACGCCCGCACATTCGGGCAGGTGTTCGGCTCGCCGCCCAGCAGGCAGTCCATCGCCTTCGCGCTGGCGAGCTACGTGCGCACGATCCGCAGTGGCGCAGCACCCTACGACCGCTACACGGCGGGGACTGGCGATGCGCTCTCAGCCGGCCAGCGGCGTGGCTTACAGATCTTCCGGGGGAGGGGCAACTGCGTCGTGTGCCACCTAGGGCCCAACTTCACCGACGAGGAATTCCATAACACGGGCATCGGCTGGATGAGTGGCAAACCCGCGGACATCGGACGAGCCCAAGTGACAGGCGCTAGCGGGGACACGGGCGCATTCAAGACCCCCACGCTACGGGAAGCTTCCCTAACGCCGCCGTACATGCACGACGGCAGCCTCGCGACGCTGCGCGCGGTCATCGACTTCTACGACGACGGCGGGATTGAGAACCCTTACCTAGACCAAGAAATCGTTCCCTTGGGACTCACTGAGCCGGACAAGGATGATCTGGAAGCGTTCCTCGGCTCCTTGAACGGGCGGATCGCCCACGGACTGTGACCGGCAAAGCTCCAGTCGAGATAGCGGGTGACGACCAGGCCGAGGCCTGCAATGCTCGCCGCCGTGGCCGTTCATCCGCGCACGGGCTGTTTGCTACGATTCACCCTGCAGCATGAGTGCGCGCATTCTGAACGGGAACGCAATCCGCGACAGCGTGTTGGAGGAACTCACGGCCGGGGTAGACCGCGCCGCGAGGCACGGTGTTCAGCCGGGGCTGGCTGCCGTGCTGGTGGGAGCGGATGCGGCCTCGAAGATCTACGTCCGCAATAAGATCCGCGCCTGTGATCGGATCGGCGCTCATTCGGAATCGCTGCTCCTGCCTGCGGAGACGACCACCTCAGAGCTGCTTGCGGTCGTCGAGCGGCTCAATCAGAGCGACGTCATCGACGGCATCCTCGTGCAGCTGCCGCTGCCTGGCCATGTGGATGCGCGGAAAGTCTTGGGCGCCGTTGCGCCCGAGAAGGATGTCGATGGCTTCCATCCAGTGAATGTCGGCAAGCTGACGAGCGGGCAGCCTTGCCTAGCGCCCTGCACCCCGCGCGGCCTGATCGAAATCCTCAAGCGGAGCGAGATCCCGATCGAGGGCCGTCACGCGGTCATCGTGGGCCGCAGCAATATCGTTGGCAAGCCCGCGGCCTTGCTCTTGCTGGCCGAGCATGCCACCGTCACGATCTGCCACTCGCGGACGCCGGACCTGCCTGCCGTGTGCCGGCGGGCCGACATCTTGGTTGCGGCGGTAGGCAGGCCCGCGATGCTCAACCGCGCGCACATCCGCGACGGGGCGGTCGTGCTTGATGTCGGCATCAACCGCCTGCAGGACCCGGCCGAAGTACATCGCCTCCTCGCACACGCCCCCGAGCGACTGGAACGGTTCCGGAAGACGGGCAGCGTGCTTGTGGGCGACGTGCATCCCGGAGACGTGATCGACTGTGCCTCCGCGTACACTCCGGTCCCCGGCGGCGTCGGCCCCCTCACGATCGCGATGCTAATGTCCAACACCTTGGAAGCTGCCCAGCGGCGTCTCACGGCGAGCGATCTCGGGCCGGCATGAGCCTCGACCGCTACGGCTGGGATTCGTTCTTCCAGCAGCAGTTGCCCGCCGCCGAGGGCTCCGAAGTCGGTCGAGTGCGCCTCGCAACGGCCCGCAAAGCACAGGTCTATGCCGCCGACCGTACTGTCGATGTCAGCTTGCCGCGCAATATCGGCGCGGCAGCGGTAGGCGACTGGCTGCTATTCGACCCTGACAAGCGAATCGCCCTGCGGGTTCTGGACAGGCGCAACGTGCTCGCCCGCAAGCGGCCCGGCCAAGCCGCCAAGCGCCAGATCCTCGCTTCCAACGTCGACACCGCGATCATCGTCGCCGCTCTGGACCGAGAGCTGCGCCCGCGGCAGATCGAACGCTATCTGGCTTGCGTGCTAGCGAGCGGAGCCCGGCCAGTGATCGTGCTCAACAAGGCCGACCACTGCCCGGCGGCCCGAGACGAGGTTGAAGCGCTGCGCAGGGCAGACCCGCGCCATCCCGTGATTGCGACCAGCGCCACAACCGGGCAGGGGATCGAAGCCCTTGAAGAGCTGCTCCCGAAGGGCGGAACCACCGCTTTGGCCGGCCCCTCTGGCGCAGGCAAGTCGTCCTTGGTCAACGCCCTGCTGCGATCCGAGCACCTCTTGGTCGGCGCGGTGCGGGGACAAGACCACAGAGGCAGGCATACCACGACAAGGCGCGAGCTAGTCGAGCATCCGAACGGATGCCTGCTCATGGATCTGCCCGGCATCCGGGAACTGTTCCCGTGGAGCAGCCCCGATGTCATCGGCCAGGTGTTTCCCGAGATTTCCGGATTGGGCCGGGACTGCTACTACCGGGATTGCAGCCACGCTCACGAGCCCGGGTGCAAGATCCGCGAGGCAGCCGAAGCCGGTAGCATCGACGCCGGACGCCTGAACAGCTTCCGCGAACTGCTGCAAGAGCAGGAAGAGTTGGCACGCAGCCTCGAAGAGCTGCGGTCTGGAAGCGATTAGGGCGGTTGCGCAGCTGGGTCAGAACCTGCGCGCCATGACCGCGAAGCCATCTTTGGCCAAGCGCTGCTTGGCGGACTCGGCGTCCTGATCGTTGCCGAACGGCCCCACCAACACGCGGAACAGCCCGTCGTCAGAGGCTGGATGGATCTGTGCGGGGAAGCCTTGAGTCCGTAACCAGTCCACGAGCCCCTTGGCATTCTTGCGCACCTTCAGCGCGGCAACCTGGTAGTGCAGCCGAGCGTCCGCCGCAGCCTTGGTGGGCCGCGGCGCTGCGGGCGCAGCTTGCTTGGGTGCGGGCGTAGCTGCGGGAGCCGCGAGACGCTTGGCCTCGGCCACAGCCTCCGGCTGCACGCCAGCCTTGGGTTTCACCCGCTCGATCGGCGGATTTGGGCTTCGCGCCGCGGTCTCGCCGGAAGCCTTGGCCTTGGCGCGGTCTTCGTCCAACTGCTCGAAGAGTATGTCAGGGATCCTGACGGGCTCGGTGTGGGTGTCGGCCTGTTTCTCGAGAAAGGTGAGCAGGCTCGGATCGCCCCGCAAGGCCCGCTTGTGCCCGGTTTCAAAACCCCAGAAGAACGCTGCGCCGACAATCGCGACGATCAAAAACACGAGACCAAAAACGTGTTTGAAGCCGAATACGACCTCAATCTCGTCCTTGGCTTTCCGTGCCATACCCAAGTCTACCCTGCAAAAAAACAATTTAATGTCAATTTGTGTTAGCAAAATGCAAGCTTTTCCGGCGTTAGCGCCGATCAGTAGCCGCCAAAATACGTCCGTCCACCCGGCGCAGCCTTGCTGGCGAGCAACTCAAGTGCAGGCCCGCGGCGGACCGTCGCAATGCGGCCGCGGGCGCAGCGGCGCTAGCCGCTGCTTTCGTCGTTGGACCTGTGTTGGCGGGCTGACCACTGCGACAGGCCGTGGAATAGATCCACCGGCAGCGGCAGCACGATCGTACTATTCTTCTCGGTCCCGATCTCGGTCAGGGTCTGCAGGTAGCGCAGCGTGATCGATGCCGGCTGAGTGCTCAGCGTCGCGGCGGCGGCCGTCAGCTTCACGGAGGCTTGCAACTCGCCATCGGCGTGGATGATCTTGGCGCGCCGCTCGCGCTCGGCCTCGGCCTGGCGCGCGATTGCGCGAATCATCTGCTCGGGCAGGTCCACGTGCTTCACCTCGACTGCCTGGATCTTGATGCCCCAATTGCCGGTCTGCTCGTCGAGCGTCGACTGCAGGCGGCCATTGAGCTTCTCGCGCTGGCTCAGCAGCTCGTCCAGCTCGGCTTCGCCCAAGACCGAGCGGAGTCTCGTCTGGGCCAGCTGAGACGTGGCGTGGATGTAGTGGGCGACTTCGACAACGGCCTTGGCCGGATCCATCACGCGGAAGAAAACCACCGCGCTGACCTTGACAGTGACGTTATCTCTGGTCACGACGTCTTGCGAGGGCACCTCCAGCGTTTCCACGCGGAGCGGGATGCGCACCATCCGGTCCAGCGGACGGAATACGAAGATCAGGCCCGGCCCCTTCGGTTCGGGCAGCAGGCGGCCAAGCCGGAAGATCACACCGCGCTCGTACTCGGTTAGGATCTTGACGCAGTTGATCAGGTACAAGGCGACAATGGCCACCAAGATCATTGTGAAATTCATGCCAGACTCCTTCGTGCCGCCAGCGGACTGACCGTAGGCTGCCGCCAGTTATGAGGATACTCGCCGCCTGAGCGGAAGGCAATTTTGGCGATGTCGCTGTAGCAGCCCTAGCGTGCGCAGAAGGCCCCAGCCCGGCGCGGATCCTAGCCCAGTGTCGGTCTAGCTGGCGGCCTGGGCGGGAGCATCCCCGTCGGGCTCGACATCTAGGCGCATGCCGTTGACGGCTAGCACGCGCACGTTCTGGCCGGCTAGCACGCGATCCGCTGCTCGCGCACTCCACAACTCGCCATGGACGAAGACCGTGCCCTCGGGGGCCAAGTCGGTACGCGCTTGCCCGATCTCGCCCACCATGCCTTCCCTGCCGGTCACGGACTTGAGCCGGAAGGAGCGAATGGCGAGTTGCAGCAAGAACACACTGATCGCGGCAAAGGGCAGCGTGATGCCCACCGCCGACCCCCAGCCGACCTGCAGTTCCGGCACGTCGGTGTCGACAAGGATGACGATCCCCAGCACCATCGCGATCACCCCGCCCGTAGCCAGGATTCCGTTCACTGGCGTGAACGCTTCGGTGACGAATAGCGCTAGCGCGAGCAAGATCAGAGCGACGCCCGCTAGGTTGATGGGCAGCAAGGACATGGACATCAGGCCGATGATGAGCAGGATTCCGCCGGCAACGCCGGGGAATATGAGTCCGGGATTCGTGAATTCGATATACACGCCGGCCGCGCCGAGTGCCAGCACCAGCAGGGCGAAGCTCGGATCGATGAGCGGCTTCAACGTACGCTGGCGCAAGTTCGGGGCGTAGGCGTAGGTGGCGGCCCCGGACAGCTCCAGATTCTGCTCGCTGCCGTCAAACCGCACGATGGTGCGACCGTCGACCTGCTGCAGCAGGTCGTCAATATCGGAGGCGATCACTTCAATCAAATTCGCCTCCAGCGCGTCTTCCTCTGTGAACGACGCGCTTTCGATCACCGCCTCTACAGCGCGTGCGCTGTTGCGCCCGCGCTTGTCGGTGACGGCGCGCAGCGACGCTGCCGTGTCGTTTTCGACCTTCTCCTTCATAGTGCCATCGAGCTCGCCGCCCAAGGCCAAGACCGGGTGGGCCGCGCCTGTGTTGGTGCCGGGGGCCATCGCCGCGATGTCCGCGGACACCAGAATGATGAATCCTGCAGATGCGGCATGTCCGCCGCTGGGGGACACATAGGTGATCACCGGCACCGGCGAGGCGAGGATCTCCTGAACGATCTCGTTGGTCGTGCTCAGCAGCCCGCCCGGCGTGTTGATCCGCAGCACGACCGCCTTGTCTCCCGCTTCGTCGGCCTGGCGCAGCCCATCCGCCACGATCTCGCCCATCAGCGGGTGGACGGTCGTGTCCAAATCGATGACCAGAACCTTGCCGGCAGCGCCCGCGCTAGAGCCCCCTGCGAACAGGCCCAGCGCTGCCAGCACCACAGCGGAAACCGCCCGCCGAAGCTTGATGAGACTGCACAATGGCTTCATGGTTACCTAAGTTTAGTCGCTGGGTTGAAGAATCGCCTAGTGTGCCGGACGAGCCGCTCTTCGCATGCGCAGCGCCCGCTGCTGGCGGTGTGCCGGCGGGCGAATCCACCTAGAATGGGTACGCGTGCTGGGCTCTGCCGGATCCAAACTCGGACGGGTCGACAGGGCGCTGCTCTGGCTGGCGGCGCTGACGCTGGCGCTATGGCTGGCGGAATCGGCAGTCTCCACGCTGCAACCGTTCCTCCGGCTCACTCAAGGCCTGCTGCTGGTGCTGGGAGGACTGGTGCTGACGCACCGCCTCATCCTGCTCGCGCGAAGGGTGCTCAGCAAACTGCTCTGGCGAGTCCGCCACCGCATGCTCGCGGTCTATTTCTTCGTCGGCGTGCTGCCAATCTCGCTCGCCGCACTGATCGTCGCGTGGGGCACCATCTTGTTGTTCGGCCCGCTGACCGCGTACATGATCACAACCTCCATGGAGCGCCAGGCCGGGCGGATCGAAGCGGTGGCCGCGCCACTGCTGTGGCAGTTGCAGCGGCTACCGGCTGCAGAGAGATCTGAACTTGCGCGTCAGTATTACGCCGAAGCGCAGGAGGATCTGCCCGAATTGATCCTGTACACCGAGATCGATGGCGTGCGCGCGTCCTACCCAGACGGTGCGGTCAATGGCCCAGGACCAGCCGAGATCCCGGCTCACGGCGGCATGGTTCGGATGGACGATGCCATGTACTTGGCAACCGTGGCGCGGGACGACTCCACCGGCGGCCGCGTGATCGCAGCGGTGGCTCTGACCCAGGAATTGATGGCCAGCTTGATGCCCGGCCTGGGAATTCTGGACGGAGGAGAATTCATTCGCAGGCTGCATGTGCGGGCCCGTGCGCCGGAGGCTCCGCCACCAGCAGCCCCCACGGGCGCACCGGTGGTCGTAAAGGGCATGCCGCTCCCGGCGAATCCGTTCGACTGGCAGATCAACTGGCCGATCCAGACCAGTTTCGTCGACTGGGACTCCGGCGAACAGATTGCCGCCACCTACATTCTCCGGACCCGCCCTTGGGCCCTGTGGAGCCAGATCTTCTCGCAAGAGACCGCAGCGACGTTCGATATTTTCACGATCTTGGGATGGGGCCTGCTCGGGACTTTTGGCATCAACATCCTGCTGTCGCTGTTCATCGCCGCTTCGCTGACGCGCACCCTGACACGCGCGGTCAACGACCTCTACGTGGGCACCACCTACGTCAATCGGGGCGATTTCGGCTACCGGATCCCGGTCTCGGGATCGGATCAGGTGAGCGAGCTCTCCAGGTCCTTCAACACCATGACCGCGTCGATTGAACTGCTGATCGAGGAATCGAAGCGCCGCCAGCAGCTCGAGGCCGAGCTCGAAATCGCGCGCGAGGTGCAGTCCAGACTGTTCCCCGCCAGCGCCCCAGAGTTCAGCGGCTTGGAAGTGCTGGGGGTCTGCCGCCCGGCACGCTCGGTCTCGGGGGACTTCTTCGACTATGTGAGCCTAGCCGGCGGCAGGCTCGCCATCAGCTTCGGAGACGTCTCCGGCAAGGGCATCTCTGCAGCCCTCGTGATGGCCTCCCTGCACTCGATCTTGCGGATGCAGCTCGCCCTGCTCCACCCGGACCAGTCGCAAGCCCCCGAACACGCCACCAGCCTAGTCGTCGAGCAAGCCAACCTGCAGCTCTGCCAGAACACGGCTCCGGACAAGTTCTCGACTCTGTTTTTCGGCGTCTATGACGCGAGCGCCAGCACCCTAACCTATTCGAACGCCGGCCACCTGCCACCACTGCTGCTGCGCAACGGCGAGATCACGCCCCTGGACGTCAACGGCATGATCGTGGGAGCGTTCGAGCACGCCGACTACTCCGCGACAAAGCTAGCGATGGAGCCCGGCGACCTGCTTGTGGCGTACACCGACGGCATCACCGAACCTGAAAACAGCGCCGGCGATGAATTTGGCGAGGACCGCCTGCAGCAGGCTATACGGAGGGATTCGGGCCAACCGCTGCAAACGCTCATCGACAATGTGCTGAATGACGTGGTCGCGTGGACGGGAGAGTCGACCTTGCAGGATGACATGACCATGCTGGCCGTGCGAAAACTGTAATGGCGTTCACCAAACACGTATCGTCAGCCGGGCGGATCAGGACGCTGATCGTGGCGGTCACGACCGTGCTCGTCACGGGCACGGGCGGCTTTCATTTGATCGAAGGCGCGAGCCTGTTCGACGCCTTCTACATGACCCTGATCACGCTGACCACGATCGGGTATCACGAGACGCTCGAATTGAGCAGGTACGGGCGATACTTCAACGCCGTCCTGATCCTGACCGGATTCAGCGTTATCTTTGTAGCCGTCGGCATGTTGGTCGACGTGTTGATCCGGCTCGAGGCTTTGGACAGATTCCAACAGAGGGCATTGAGACGCATGCTGCAGAAGACTTCTGGCCACTACATCATCTGCGGTTTCGGCCGAGTAGGGCGCGGTGTGCTCCGCCAGCTCCAGATCGAAAAGGCCAAAGTGATCGTGATCGACAAGACGGAGCCAGGCGAGCACCAACCCGAGGAGCTCGACGTGCCCGTGCTGCTCGGGGACGCGACGCTTCACGAGACACTCGAACAGGCCGGAACGCGCCGGGCGAGGGGCCTGGTCGCGGCACTCTCGAGCGACGCCGAAAACGTCTACGTCACGCTCTCGGCCCGCGCCCTCAACCCTAACTTGCGCATTGTGGCTCGTGCGTCCTCGCAAGACGCGAAGCAACGACTGCTGCAGGCCGGAGCGAACGACGTGGTGCTGCCTTACGCATCGACTGGCTATTGGCTCGCCCAAGGCCTGTCACGCCCCCATGTGTCTGCCTTTTTCGGTGACGCTGTGGCGCTGGAGCGAGCCGGTGCAGGCTTCGAAATCGGCGAGTTCGCGATCAAGGCCGGCAGCGATCTGGACGGGAAGCCGCTCTCCGAATCCGGTTTCGTCGAAGAGTTCGACATCGTCGTGCTGGCATTGGCCAGACCCGGCCAGAAGGCCCGCTTCAACCCGCCCCGAGACACCAGCCTGCACGCGGGTGACGTGCTGATCGTGATAGGGCGGCGCGCGGCGGTCGATCGAGTGATTTCCGCCACGGCAAGCTAATGAGGCTCGTGCTGACGGCCGCTGAGATGCGGGAGGCGGACCGGGCAACGATCCGCGGCCGCGGGATTCCCGGCCTGGTGCTGATGGAGAACGCCGCGAGCGCGGTCACGCGCACGCTGCTGTCGATGTTCCCGGACATCGGGGGCGAAAAGGTCGTGGTGCTGTGCGGCAAGGGCAATAACGGCGGAGACGGACTGGCCGTGGCGCGGCAGCTCTTGCTATGTCATCCTGGCCTAGACCTGCGCGTCGCGGTGCTCGCCGAGGCGGCCAGCCTTTCGCCTGATGCGCGGGCCAACTGGGACATGCTGGCCGCCCAGGACTTCGTCGCCAACACCATCGCCTCCCACGACGCCTGGACCGCCCTGCTGCCAGAAATCGCAGACGCCACAGTGGTCGTCGACGCTATTGTCGGCACCGGCGGCAAGGGACCGGCCCGGGGACTGGCGAAGCAACTCATCGCTGACGTGAACGCCCGATTCCGCGCCGCAAGGGTCGTCGCGGTGGACATGCCGTCGGGGCTTGGCAGCGACTCCGGCGACATGTGCGGCCCGGTCATGCGGGCCGACCGGACTGTCACGTTCACCGCCCCGAAGGCGAGCCAAGTCCTGCCGCCGGCCTGCGAGCATGTCGGAGAGCTGTCGATCGCTCGCATCGGCACGGCAGATTCGGTGCTGCGAGCCTTGCCCGGACCGCGGCTGCTGCTGTGCGAAGCCTCGGACGCCGGAGCTTACGTGGGGGCGCGCGACCGGTCCGGGCACAAGGGGACCTACGGCCACGTGCTCGCCATCGGCGGGTCCAGCTCCAAGCCCGGAGCGATTCTCATGACCGGCACGGCCGCACTGCGCGCAGGAGCCGGCCTCGTGACGGTGGCCACCGCGGCGGGAGCCATAGACACGATCATCGCCGCGACCCCGGAACTGATGCTGGAACCAGCGCGACCTGTTGACGCCGGCACGCTGGGCCCGGATTCGATCGACCCGCGGCTGTTCGACAGCAAGACGGCAGTCGCGCTGGGTCCGGGCATGGGCACAGCCGAGGCGAACCAGGCACTGGTGCGCAAAGTGATCGAGACCTGCCCGCTGCCGCTGGTGATCGACGCCGACGGGCTCGCCGCCGTCCGCGGCGCTGGCACCGCCGCCCGGACGGCGCCGACCGTGCTGACGCCTCATCCCGGTGAGATGGCCCGGCTGGCCGGAGCCGAGACGGCGCAGGTGCAGCAAGATCGGATTGGCACGGCGAGGAAGGTGGCGTCCGAGACAGGTGCCTACGTGGTGCTCAAGGGGAACCGCACCCTGAGCGCGGCACCGCAGGGCGACGTCGTCATCAACCCGACCGGCACGCCCGGCATGGCCACAGCGGGTTCCGGGGATATCCTGACAGGCATGATCGCGGCGTTCTTGGCGCAGTTCCCGCAGCGCCCCGTCTTGCAGACCATCGCGGCCGCTGTCTACTTGCACGGCCTGGCCGGTGAATCGGCGACCGAGGAATTCGGCGAGCAAGGGATGCTCGCGACCGATATCGGGCGCCATCTGGCGCACGCCATGGAAAGCGTCCGGGCGTGATCTACCGGACGCAATCCGCCGAGGAAACGGCGGCAGTGGGTGCGCGGGTGGCCGCCATGCTGCGCCCGCCGGCCTCCGTGATGCTGATCGGCGACCTAGGCGTGGGCAAGACGGCGCTGGCCAAGGGGATCGTGGACGCGCTGGGCGCCGCCCCGGCCGAAGACGTGCTCAGCCCGACCTTTTCGCTGGTGCATGAATACGACGGCGATCCGAAGGTCTACCATCTCGACCTCTACCGGCTCGATACCGTGCCAGAACTGGAAACGCTGGGCTTGGAGGACCTTTGGGACGAGCGCGCGATCGTGCTCATTGAGTGGGGAGAACGCTTCGACATCCAGCTCCCCGGGACGCGCTTGGAGATTCACTTGGACTACGATGGCGAAGACGCGCGCGTGATCGACATCAGGGGCCGGAGCCGGGCCGCATCATGCCCGCCGGCGCACTCGATATAATTTCGGGCTGGCCATGATCGCCTCGTTACGTGGAAAGATTGCTGACAAGCAGGCGGGGAAGGTCACCGTTGACGCGGGTGGCGTGGGCTACGAAGTCGCCGTTCCGGTAGAAACCTACAGCCAGCTCGGCGAGGTGGGCGAAGAGGTCTCGCTGCTCGTGTACACCCACATGCGGGATGGCGCTATCACCCTGTACGGATTCCACAGCCCGCGGGACAAGGGCCTGTTCCAAAAGTTCATCGATGTCAGCGGCGTCGGGCCGCGGCTGGCGTTGACGCTGCTGTCCGGCCTGCCGTCGGCCGAACTGCTGGCCGCGATTCGCACGGGGGACGCGAAGAAGCTGGTGCGCGTTCCGGGCGTAGGCAAGCGGACCGGCGAGCGGATTGTCCTAGAATTGAAGGACAAGCTCGGGGCCTTCGCCAGCGACGACGAGGGTGCCGACGAGGGCTCCGGCGCTGTCGAAGAAGAGGTCATCACGGTTCTGATCAGCCTCGGTTGCGGCGCGGATGCGGCTAGCAGGGCCGTGCGCGCGGCGAGGCAAGACGGGACCCCGGCGGAGTTCGAAACGCTATTCCGCCAAGCGATGAAATTAGTCAAGCGCTAGCGGTCGTCGACATGGCCAAGAAGCGCATCGTAAGTTCGGCAGCCTCGGAGGAGGACCGCCAGTCCGACGTAACGCTGCGACCGCAGCGGCTGGACGAGTTCATTGGCCAGACTGCCCTCAAGGAAAACCTGTCGATCGCCATAGAGGCCGCCCGGATGCGGCAGGAGGCGCTCGACCACGTCCTGCTCTACGGGCCGCCGGGGCTGGGCAAGACGACCCTAGCGACCATCATCGCCAACGAGCTCGAGGTGCACGCGGACTACTCTTCCGGGCCCGTGCTGCAAAAGAAGCTGGACCTCACCGGCATGCTCACCACGATGCAGGGGCGCCAGGTCTTCTTCGTCGACGAGATCCACCGCCTGCTTCCGGATGTCGAGGAGATGCTGTACTCGGCTTTGGAGGACTTCCGCGTGGACTTGGTTGTGGGCGTCGGCCCGGGGGCGCGCATGCACTCCATCCCGGTGTCTCCGTTCACGGCGATCGGGGCCACCACCCGACAGGGGCTGATCAGTGCCCCGCTGCGCTCGCGCTTCGGTATCATGCTGCGCATCAACCCCTACGATCCGATCGATCTGATGCGTATCGTGTTCCGCTCGGCGGGGCTGCTCAAGATCGAGGTCGGCGAAGAGGCTGCCGAGGAGATCGCCCGCCGCTCGCGCGGCACGCCCCGCATCGCGAACCGGTTGCTACGACGGGTCCGCGACTATTCCGAAGTGCGCGCCGATGGACGGGTGGACCAAGAGATCGCTTGCACGGCACTCGATATGCTGGAGGTTGATCCACTGGGACTCGACGAGATCGACCGCAAGATCATGGAGACGATCCTCGCAAAGTACTCCGGCGGGCCGGTGGGGCTCAACACCGTGTCGGCTTCCGTGGGCGAGGACTCCAGCACCATTGAGGAAGTCTACGAGCCCTACCTGATGCAACTCGGATTCTTGGATCGCACCCATCGTGGACGCGTGGGTACGCTGAAGGCGTTCGAGTACTTCCGCCTGCAGCCACCGCGCGGACCGCAGGCCCAGTTGAAGTTTTAAGGGCCCGCTGTGACGAAATCGCCGCATTACATCGCGATCGAGGGGCCGCTCCGGGTCGGCAAGACCAAGCTCGCAGTCGCGCTGGCAGAGCGTGTTCATGGGCGCACGATCCTTGATGAAGGCACCAACCCCCACCTAGCCGGCTTTTACCGGGGACGTCCGGGGGCTGCGTTCCGCACGCAGATGTACTACCTGAGCAGGCGCTACCGGCAGTGCGCCGATGCCGGCATCAACGGATCCCATTTGCCGATCGTGGCCGACTACCTGTTCGAGCGGGACAAGCTCTTCGCCTATCTGAACCTTGACGATGACGAGATCTCGATCTACGACCCCTATTACCAGCACTTCAAGAGCCAACTTCCAGTTCCCGACTTCACCGTCTATATGAAGGCGGCTCCGGAAGTGCTGCGTACACGCCTAGCCAGCGGGCCCGAATCAAGAATCTCCGACGCCTACCTAGAGGCTACTGTGCAGGCATTCGATCACTTCTTCGCCCGCTACAAGCCGTCCGAGCTGCTCGTGGTCGACGCGGCCGAAACCGACATCGTGAACCGGCCGGGAGATTTGCAAAGCCTGGTCGAGGAAGTGAGCCGCCCAGTCGCCGGAAGCCAAGTCTTGCTGCCGCTTTAACCTCGCAGCAGCCCCAACCACGACTCGGACCTATCAACCATGCACCTAGAGTGGACTCACTTGCTAGCGGCGTTCGGGGGCGGCCTGTTCGCCTCCGCCATCGGCACCCTGCCGTCCTTCGTCTTCACCGGGCTGCTGGTCTTGGTGGGCGCGGCGGTCGCGGCTGCCGGCGGTGGCACCGACGTACTCACAAACGTCGCCTTCGGCCCGGTTTTCGGCCCGCACATCGCCTTCGCCGGCGGGGTGGCGGCAACCGCCTACGCATACCGCCGCGGCGCGCTCGACAGCGGTCGGGATATCTCGCTGCCATTGATGGGGCTTGACCGCCCCGACGTGCTCATCGTCGGGGGTGCTTTCGGCTCCCTCGGCTATGTGCTCGAAGCGCTTTGGCGATTCGGGGGCTTAGGCCCCAGGACAGACACGATCGCCATGACTGTCGTGGTCTCGGCGATGATCGCCCGCGTGGCCTTCGGGCGCAGCGGGCTCGCCAGTAAGCAGTTCACCCCGAACGAGCAAGCACACTGGGTCCGGCACCAAGAGCGGTCGGCGCAGTGCGTGACGATCGGGCTGGGCGTCGGAGTCCTGTCCGCCTTCATCGCCCTGGCGATCGGTGCCGACAGCGGTGGCGGCGTCCTAGGCTTCGGGATCGCAGCGTCGACCCTGATCTTCGCCCAATTCGGCCTCAAGACGCCCGTGACCCACCACATCGCGCTGCCGGCGGCCGCAGCGGCCTTGGCATCCGGCGACATCTTCGTTGGGACGGCGTTCGGAATCGTGGGGGCATTTGCCGGAGAGGGCTTTTCGCGGGTGTTCCATCAACATGGCGACACCCACGTTGATCCGCCAGCCGCCGGGATAGCGATCACCGTCACCGTGGTGCGGCTGCTGTGGCCCGCCTCCGGCTTGTGAGCGGCCGGCTGAGCACCCGTGGCGAGGGCCCGTCTGGGCCGAGCCGAATCGCCGCGCCACGGTCGCTTTGGCTCGCACCAAGTAAGTCTCCGGCGGTGTATCATGAATCATCCAATGGGTCCGCGTCTAAAATTCAGCGTTATCTGCAGCTCTTTTCTGATCACGATCCTGCTTGTTGTGGGGGCCGTCCTCGGCAAGAGCGAGGAGCAGGAAGGGGCCTATCGCCCGCTCGCCGTATACACGGAAATCCTCGCACGGATCAAGAGCGACTATGTGGAAGAGCCTGACATCCCGAAGGTCACGCAAGGCGCGTTGCAGGGGCTGGTAGAGTATCTCGACTCTGCATCCAGCTATCTCGCCAAGGAGCAATACGAGACCTATCAGGGCCGACTCGCTGGCGTCGACCAGGGCACGGGCCTGTCGACCGGCATGGTCGTCCGCAAGCAGGGCGCCTACACCAGCGTTCTGGCGGTCCTGCCCGACTCGCCAGCCGCCAACGCGGGCATCCAGGCAGATGACCTGCTGGACGCGATTGATGACGTCAGCACGCGAATCATGCCTCCCGCCTATCTGCAGGCGATGCTCAGCGGCGAGCCGGGCAGCAGCGTCAAAGTGATGGTCCGGCCGGCCTCCGACTACGAGTCGCCGGTGGAGCACACCTTGGTGCGAACCGAACCGCTGCTGCCGGACGTCGCCTTTCGCATGCTCGAGGGCAGCATCGGCTACGTGGACGCCGATGTGCTCTCCGGCACTCACGTCAAGCAGATCTCCGACGCGATCAAGTCGCTCGAGGGCGACGGAGCCAGCAAGCTCATCCTTGACCTGCGGGGCAATGCCGTGGGAACGCCCGCTGACGGCATCGCTCTGGCCGACCTGCTGCTCGGGAGCGGGACGATCGCAAAGCTCGACGGGCAGAACTACTCGGAAAAAATCTTCGCGGCCACGGCCGAGACCGTCGTCACGTCGTTGCCAGTTGCGGTCATCGTGGACCGGCCAACCGCTGGCGGCGCAGAGATCGCTGCCGCCGCAATCCAGCAGGGTGCTCGAGGGAAGGTGGTCGGCGAGAAGACCTCCGGGCTGGCGGCGGCACAGGACACCATCGGGCTAGATGACGGTGCCGCGCTGATTCTTTCCGTGGCGAACTACCACGGGCCCAACGGAGACTCGATCCATAACGAGGGTGTAGCTCCTGACAGTCCGGTTTCGCAGCGCGATCTGCGACGCTACCGCGATGTCCAGCATCGCGTCTTCGACACGCCGGAAGCGCAGCGACAGGCGGCGGAAGAAGTGGGCGACCCCTTCCTTGATCAAGCCATCGAAGCCCTGTCTGGATCCGCCTGAGGCGGCAGCCGAGCAGGCACTGCCCTACTGCACCAAGCCTGAGCGATCGGCGGGGCCCGAATTCGGATTGTCGATCCGGATCGTGCCGAAGGCAGACTCATACTGCGCGATGTTCTGCGCCAGCACAAGGTGCAATGCCTTGGCCTGCTGCGGGCTCATGTAGATGCCCACAAATGAAGAGAACGTGACCTCGTTCGAATCGCCCACCGTGAGGCGGCCGAACTGCAGGAAGAAGTCCCAGACGCTCACGTTGACCTGCGCGCTGTTCGCGTAGTCCTCGCGATAGTCTTCCCGGCGAGCAACGCTCACCTTGTCGGGCTGGGGTGGCTCCTGAGCGATTTGTGCCGGGGACTTCTGTGCCATGTCTGTATTATGCAGCGGCGGGCGGTCCAGCCCCGGCCGGCTCTGGTACTTTGGATTACCCGCGTGTTCCAACGCCACCAGCAACGCGCGGTCCTACTGTTCGCCGCGGTCGACTCGATTCTCGCGATCGCTGCCTTCCAAGTGGCGTATTGGACGCGGACATCCCTGCCACTGAGGGAGTTCTCGCTAGACCCTTCGGCCAAGCTGCTTGTGCTGGTCGCCGCGCTCGTCGCGGTGGTTGGCACTGGGCGCGGAACCGGCCTCTACGCGCGCCTGCACGCGGATGAACGCCCGCCGGTTCTGGCCGGCACGCTGCGCCAAGGGCTGGTGGCGTCGCTGGGCTTGCTGACCTTCCTGTACCTGTTGAATCTCGAGCCGCCGATCAGCCGCATGTTCCTGGCCTTGTTCACCGGCTATCTGACAGCGCTGCAGCTTCTCCAGCGCTACCTTGCCGCGAGGTTCCGGGGGGGCCTGCGCCGTGCCCTGGGTGCCGTGACCTCGGTCGTAGTCGTGGGCAGCGGCGACAGATTGCTGGAACTTGCCGTGGACCTAGAGGCATCGGAGCGCCTCGGGCTCAGGCTGCAGGCGATCGTCGATTGCGATTCCACACGAGCCGCCGAGGCCCAGTTGGGGCGCACTTACAAGGTCCACCCGCTAGCATCCCTGCCGCAGATGCTGACCGACCAAGTAATCGACGAAGTGCTGTTCACCGTGTCCGGCGAGAAGTTGCGGGCTCTGCGCGACATCTTCGCCCTTTGCGACGAGCACGGAATCAAGACCCGCGTGGTCGCGGACTTCTTCCCGCACGCCCACAGCCGCGTGCATTTCGACCGCTTCGGTGATCGGCCTATGCTGACCTTCTCGATCACTCCAGCCAGCGAGATCCAACTGCTCGTCAAGCGGGTCGGTGACTCGCTCTTGGCTGCTGGGAGCCTGCTAGTGCTGTGTGTCCCCATGATCGCCGTCGCCCTACTGGTGAAGCTGACATCGAAGGGCCCGGTGCTGTTCCGACAGCAGCGGTGCGGTCTCAACGGCCGCCTGTTCACGTGCTACAAGTTCCGCTCGATGGTGGCGGACGCCGAGTCCAGACGGGTAGATGTCGAACACCTCAACGAGAAGGACGGACCTGCCTTCAAGATCCGCGATGATCCGCGGCTGACTTCGATCGGGCGGTTCCTGCGGCGCTTCTCAATCGACGAGTGGCCGCAGTTCTGGAACGTGTTGAGGGGCGAGATGTCGATGGTCGGACCGCGTCCGGCGGTGCGATCCGAGGTCGACCGCTACGAGGTGTGGCAGCGGCGGCGGCTGCGCATGCGACCGGGTCTGACTTGCCTGTGGGCGATCCGCGGGCGCGACGGACTCGACTTCGACAGCTGGATGCAAACGGATCTCGAGTACATCGACACTTGGTCCCTACTGCTGGACCTGAAGATCCTAGCCCTGTCGGTGCCGGTCGTGCTCGGCGGCAAGGGCGCCAGCTGAACCCTCTACGCGGGCAGCCGACGGCGCCGCAATGACCCGATTCGGTGCCTCCTTGCTATCCTCGTAGGCGCTTCCCTGGGTATCCCCATGCCACGCCACGCCTTACGCTTTCTCGCCATCTACCTGTGCCTCGCCGCGACCGCATGGAGCCAGTCCTCAACGCAAACGACGTTGCGCAACCCGCCCACGGACGCCAGTCATGCCCTGCTTGTGACGTTTGGCATCGGCGACACATCCGAGACGGCGTGGGACGGAAGCCTGCAAGTGCGCAGCGGAGACTTGGTCGAGCTAATCGGCTACGAAATGGGCCTAGGGGACGTGATTCACCCGCCCAGGCGGTGGGAGCTGACCACGCGGGCGGCATTCCCCTTCAACCGGCGCAATCACGACGAAGACATCCTCGTCGACCTGCCCCCTGACAGCTACCTCACACCCCGGTTTTACGTGTACCTGCGCGGCTCGGCGGCGACCGAGGTTTCCTTCGAGACCCAGCAGGGCAACTTTAGCGCCCGGATGGCGGACATCCCGGAGGCGGGCACGGCCAGCTTCCTTGAGGGCCGGGCCTCCGTATCGCGGGTTCCGATCGGAATTCTCATGGGCCGCGGCGACCCCGGGTCGGCGGACGAGCGCCTGACTGACAACGATTTCGCGTCGATGGCGGTGGCCTCGGACGACTCGGTGTGGGTCGCGTACAGCGGCTTCGCCGGGGGGGCCGACCGGGTCTTTGCCGACCGCATCCTGCCTGGCCAAATGACGGGGCAGGCCGTCAGCCCGCACGCAGTCAGCCCCGCCAAGGGGGATGTGTACCGCACCGCTGTGGCGGAGGATGCGGAGGGCAAGATCTGGGTCGTGTGGTCCGAACAGGTCGAGGGCAACTGGGATCTCTATGCCCGGGCGTTCGACGGGGAAGGCTGGGGCACGATCGAACGGCTGACGCGCGCAGCACAGCCCGACATTCATCACAAGGCGGTTCGCGACCCCGACGGGAGGATCCACCTGGTCTGGCAGGGAGCGCGCGGTGACCGCTTCGGCATCTTCCACAGCAGCTACGACATCGAAACCGGCTGGAGTGCAGCCGCGCGGGTCAGCGCTTCAAACGCGGGGAACTGCTGGGAGCCGGCAATCACCACCGACAGCAACGGCACGCTGTACGTGGGCTGGGACCAGTACAGCGAGGCTACCGGCTACGACGTCTACTTGGCCCGCAAGGCGGGAGCCTCGTGGGACGCACCCCGGCCCGTCGCCCGCAGCGGGCGCTTCGAGGCGTACGTCACGCTGGCGGCCGACCAACAAGATCGCGTCTGGATGGCGTGGCACGAGTCTGGCATTAACTGGGGCAAGGACTGGGGCTACCCGTTTGACATTCAAGCGAATGCGACCGGCCTGTACAACTCGCGCAACATTCGCATGGCGGTCTACGATCGCGGGCAGCTGCGAGCTCCCGCGACGAGCCTAGAATCCTCGCTGCCCGATCCGGGACCGGGCAACAACTTCTACGAATACCCGCAGCTGGCCGTTGACGGCTCGAACCGGATCTGGGCGTTTTTCCGGCACCGACGCCCGATGCAGCACAACGTGTACTGGCGCACTCCGTCGCATCACGCCCTGTGGGAGATCTATGCCAGCTACTACGACGGCGACGAATGGTCGCCGATGATGCTGATGCCCTATTCCACGGGACGCACGGACATGCGCATCGAGGCCGCAGTGGACGCCGGCGGGCGATTGGTGGCCGCGTACCCCACAGACCGCAGGAGCTTCCGTGATTTCGTCAACGTCATGCTCGACGTGTTCGTGGCCAGGCTTCCGGCCGTGCCCGGCAGTGCCCAGTCTCATCGACTCGCGGCGTTGCGCCTGCCGCCTGTGCAGGCGGCCAGACAGCCGCCCAACCGGCCCGCTCGGGACATGCCCGCGAGCGAGCCAGTCCATCCCAACGGCGAGCAGGACGTGGCGCGCATCCGCGATTACGTCTATGAGGTCGGAGGCAAGCGCTACAGGATCTACCGCGGCGACATGCACCGCCACACCGAGATCTCCTGGGACGGCTACAACGACGGCTCCACCGAGGACACCTATCGCTATGCGATCGATCCCGGCGCGCTCGATTTCCTCGCCGTTACGGAGCACAACTTCGGCGTGGCCGACGAGTACGACTGGTTCCGCAGCCAGAAGTATGTCGACATCTTTCGCGTCGGGTCTGCCTTCGTGCCCTTGTATGCCTACGAACGCTCGATCAAGTACCCCAACGGGCATCGCAACGTGGTCTTCCCGTACCGCGGCGCGCCGATTCTCGATTACCAGCACTACGAATGGGCGCTGGCTCCGAACTATGCCCGGCAGGGCGCGGAACGGTTCTTTGCCTACCTGCGGAAATACAAAGCCATCGCCATGCCGCACACCTCCGGCACGGACATGGGCACCGACTGGGCCGACTACGATCCCGAAGTCGAGCCGATCGTCGAGATCTACCAGAGTGACCGCAACAGCTACGAGTGCGAGGGTTGCTGGCGCTCTGCACCCGCGCAAGACAAGCAGAAGCAATTCGGCGGCTATCGGCCAGACGGCATGGTGTCCGTCGCGTGGGCGAAAGGCTACCGCCTGGGCGTGCAGGCCAGCTCGGATCACCTCGCCGTGCATACGTCGTACTCGATGCTGCTGGCGGAAGAGAACTCCCGCACCGGCCTCGTCGATGCCATCAGAGCCCGGCACACTTACGGCGCAACGGACAACATCATCGTGGACTTCCGGCTTGTCGAGGGGGATCGCGAATACCTGATGGGAGAGGAAGTAGCGATCGCCGACGCGCCCACATTCCGCGTACATGTGGAGGGCACTGACAAGGTCGCAGAGATCGAGATCGTCAAGAACAACGGACGCGTCTACAGGCAGGAACCGGGCACGCAAGCGGCGGACTTCGAGTATCAAGACAGTGGCAAGCCCGGCGAGGAGGCGGACTTCTACTACGTGCGCGTAAGGCAGTCGGACCGCGACAAGCAGGTCGCCTGGAGCTCACCTATCTGGGTCACCGCCCGATAGCGGAAGCGAGCGGCCGCTGCAGGCCGCCATCGCGGACAGTCGCTAAGCAGTGGCGAATCCGTGCTGCTTGCGATGATGGCCGCCATCGAACGTCTGCGTCGACTTGAATTGCTCGTGCCGTCCGTCTCCGGCCACATCCGCGAGACTTGAGAGCAGCACTGCCTTGGTGTCGTCGCTCATGGGCTTGAACCCCCGGCCGATCTTGATCTCCGCCAGCAACTCCTCCATGGAAAGGATGCCGACGACAAGCGTGGAGACCGGCAGGCTCAGGGCGTACCGGCGGCACTCCTCGTGCGTCGCCGATGTCTTAGAGGGAATCTCGCCCTTGGTCGCTCCGCCGCCGAGACTCTTCATCCCGATGACACCGACATCGCGCGCCAGACATACAGGCACGGCCTCTTTCTGGAAGCTGCGGTAGTGGGCGTCCATCACGTTGATGGGCATCTGGGCAGATGCCCAGTCGTAAGGCTTATTCAGCATCTTGACGTGAATGCTCGGATCCTTGTGCCCGGTGAATCCGATGTAGCGCACCTTGCCGGCCTTCTGCGCCTCAAGCGCAGCCTTGAGGCCGCCCTTCTCGAACACCCAGTCCGGATCGGAGTCGTAGATCATTTCGTGAAACTGCCAGAGGTCGACCCGATCGGTCTTCATGCGCCGCAGACTGTCGTCTAGGCAGCGCATGGAGCCCGCGTAGTCCCGCTCGCAATTCTTGGTCATCAGAAAGACCTTGTCGCGCTTGCCCGGCTCGGAGAGGGCGCGGCCCATGAGCTCCTCTGATCCTCCGTCGTGGTAATCCCAGGCATTGTCGAAGAACGTCATGCCCTCATCGATCGCAGCGTGCATGATTCTGACGGCTTCGTCCTTGTCCTGGACCGCACCGATATGCCAGCCGCCGAGGCAGAGGATCGAGACCTGTTCGTCAGTGCGCCCGAGCCTGCGAGTCGGCAGTCCGTTGGGACTGTCCTGCTGCGCAAGGGCCTGTTGCGCCATCGCCACAGCGGCGGCACTGCCAAACATCCCTTGGAAGAAAGAGCGGCGGGTTGCATCTAGCGGCATTCCAATACCTCCTACGCCGTACCGGCGTCGCCCCATAGTACCGGATTTCGCCAGCGGTAGGCAGACTCGCGGCCACAGTAGCGCCACTTCTGTGCGGACCCTCGACCCGTCGCAATCCCGCAGCGGTTCCGCTGATCCCGCGGTCCCTGCACTACCTGCTCACAGGAGGCTTGGGCCCTTGGGCTGGAACACTCGAGCGGGAAGCGGCAGCCGTGAGCCTGCCGCCGCCGACCGGATAGGTGCAATCCCTCCCAAGACCTGCGCCACGGCGCTCGCATTGCATCGAGTCACTGCGCAGTGCTGTAATCCTTCTCATGCAGCCTGCTCGGCCTCAACCCACCCGTCATCAGTTTGGGGGGCGGGTCCAGTGAAGGTATCGCGCGCTATCGCGAAGATCCTGAAGCAGGAAGGCGTCGACCGCCTCTTCGCCTATCCCGTCAATCCGGTCATTGAGAGTTGCGCCGAAGAGGACATCCGGAGCGTCATCGTGCGCCAGGAGCGCACCGGCTTGCACATGGCAGAGGTCGCGGGACGATTTAGTTCCGGACGCAAGGTCGGAGTGTTCGCCATGCAGCACGGCCCTGGCGTGGAAAACTCGTTCGGCGGCGTAGCGCAAGCGTTCAGCGAGTCCGTTCCGATGGTCGTTCTGCCTGCGGGCTACCCGCGTGCGCGGACGAACGTCCGGCCAAACTTCAGTTCCTTGGTCAACTTCCAGAGCGTCACCAAGTCAGTGGAGCAGGTCACCGTTGCGGCGGAAGTGCCGAACGCCCTGCGACGCGCCTTCACGCAGGCGAAGAACGGACGCCCCGGCCCCTGCATGGTCGAAGTCCCATGGGATCTCTACAGCGAGGAATTCCCCGGAGAGCTGGCCTATCGGCCTTCGATCCGGACGCTGAGCGCTCCCGACCCCGACGCGGTGCGCGAGGCAGCCAAGATCCTTGTCGATGCCAGCCTGCCTGTGATCTACGCCGGCCAGGGCGTGCACTACGGCGGAGCTTGGCCGCAGCTGCGAGAGCTGTCAGAACTGCTCGAGGCACCGGTGACAACCAGCATCGAGGGCAAGAGCGCGTTCCCTGAAACCCATCCGCTGTCCCTGCAATCGGGCGGACGATCGTATGCGCTGGAACTGGACGTCTTCCTTGGGCGGGCCGATGTCATTTTCGGCATCGGTGCGAGCTTCACGCAAACCACGTTCGGGATTCCCTGGCCCAAGTACCTCGGAAGCGCGACTGTGATCCAAGCGACGGTCGACACGGCAGACCTGCACAAGGACGTACCCATCGACCTCGGACTCGTCGGCGATGCCCGCCTGACGCTCTCCGCCCTGCTGGGCGAGGTCCGGCGCCTGGTCTCAGGGCCGCGCGGCCGCGCCGATGGGATCGCATCCGAAATCGCGGCGCTGCACGCGAGCTGGCGCGCAAACTGGAGCCGCAAGCTGGACTGCGCCGACTCCCCGATCAACCCCTACCGCGTCATCCGCGACCTCGCCGCCACGGTCGATATCAGGAACACGATCATCACGCATGACGCGGGCAGTCCGCGCGACCAGCTGACACCGTTTTGGAAGACCGAGGCACCGCTGAGCTATATCGGCTGGGGCAAGACGACGCAACTCGGCTTCGGACTCGGACTAGCGATGGGCGCCAAGCTGGAAAACCCGGACAAGCTTTGCATCAACTGGTGGGGCGACGCGGCCATCGGTTTCACCGGCATGGACTTCGAGACGGCCGTGCGCGAGCGGATTCCGATCCTGTCCGTGCTGTCCAACAACTTCTGCATGGCCATCGAGCTGCCGGTCATGCGAGTCGCCACGGAGAAATATCGCGGAACCGACATCTCGGGCAACTATGCCGAGTTTGCGAAAGCGCTTGGCGGTTATGGCGAGCGCATCACCGACCCGAGCGAGATCGTGCCGGCAATCCGGCGCGGGATCGCCAAGACGGAATCAGGCGTGCCCGCGCTACTGGAGTTCATCACTTCCAAGGAGCAGGAAATCTCCAAATTCTGAGGCGAGTGGCCGCCCGCTGGCTGGACTCAGCGATTGAAGATCTTGACCCGGAAGTAGGGCTTGTCGTTCTCCGCGGCATCCATCACGTATGCCTGGTGCGTCTGCATCGGGTCATAGTCGCGCCAGAGCCAGGTCATCGCCTCAGGGAGCTCCGCATCGCCATAGGTTGTGCTGTGCTGGGCGTTGCCGAAGCTGAACTTGAAGTCGTATTCCTTCATCTTGAGCGAGTTCGCCAGCTGGATGTTCTGCAGCGGCCAGCTGCCATGCGCGTTCTCGAGGTCGTAGCTGCCGTCTTCGAGCCAGATCCGAATGTTCTTCCTGTCGCGCTTGCGCACCAAGAACGGCCAGATGTTGCCCCCGTCGAGGACCTCGCTCGGGTCGCGGTCCCCGAAGCGCCCCAACGGATACTCGCCGAAGGGGTTTTCCTGGCCCCAGCGCCACTGGATGCTGGCATAACTGCCGATCCTCGACAGCACCCTGCTGAAAGCGTGCGGGCGAAACCAGGCCGAGTTCAACGAGCAGATGCCGCCCGAAGACTGCCCGCCGATCGCGCGGCTGTAGCCGTCGCTGCGCAGCCGGTAAGTCTGGTCAACCTTGGGAAAGATTTCGTCGACGACCATCTGGTTGTAGTCGTCGTTGAATGTGTCGTACTGCAGGCTCCGCATGTGCCCGATTTGGCGGGGCGCGTACGAAGCGGCGTTGTCGTGACTGCCAATGTGGCCCGGCGCGATCAGCACCAGCACCATCGGGGGAAGCTTCTTCTTGTGGACGAGATTCTCTACAACGACCGAAATCCGCGATCGCTTGTCCCGCTCCAAGAAACGATGCCCATCCTGCCACACCATTACGGCCGAGGGTGTCGCGGAATCCACGCCCGGAGAGGCATAGACCCAATACGAGACCTTCCAGCCGCCATACGTCTCACTCTCGTGAATCAGCTCGTCGGAGAGCTTGCCCTGCGGCACGCCCGCTTGGGCGTAAGAATCCACGCCGTAAGCGGCAGTGTCGAACCGCTCCCCTCCCAGCACGCTGCCGCCAACGCGGTAGTAGTGGGCGTGAGAGGTGCCCGTGCGAACCTTCTGGCTGTGCACCCACAGGCTGTCCGGCAACTGCTGCATCGGCGGGGCCGGTTCGTCGTCGATGTAGAGATGCGGGCGAGCGTCGGACCGGATGGCCCAGACAAACTCGCCGCCGTACGCGGACACGGCCGAACCGTCCATCAAGTCTCCCGACTCGAAGTGTTGCTGCAGCGCCGCTGCGTCCGCGGGGGGATCAGAGCCCGCTTTGAGAAGCTCGAAGAGAACGTGGCTTTCTTGGTCGGTCATTTTCGTAAAAGCCCAGCTTGGCTGGTCTCAAGCAGGATATCAGGCGCGCCCGTCTTGTCCACCGCCGAGCCCGGGTCGTGTGCTCAAAACGCTTGCCAGACGGATCGAATCGAGGCCATTGCGCAGCGCACGCCTAGTGGGGATATACTGGCCTGTACGATGTGGTGGCGGCTCACAGGCGCGATTTTGGCAGTGGCCCTGTCAGCAGGCCTGCAGGCTCAAGACAGCGAGGACTGGATCCAACTCTTTAACGGCCAGAACCTCGATGGCTGGACGCCGAAGATCCGGGGACATGAGCTCGGCGATAACTTCGGCAATACCTTCCGGGTCGTCAACGGGGCGATGCAGACCGGCTACGAGGCGTATGGCCCGTTCGACGAGCGCTTCGGCCACATCTTCTACGACAAGCCCTTCTCGTACTATCGGCTGGCTGTCGAGTACCGCTTCATCGGCGAGCAGGCCGAGAATGGGCCCGGATGGGCCATCCGCAACAGTGGCATCATGCTCCACTCGCCTCCCCCGGAGAGCATGGGCCGCGACCAGAATTTCCCGATCTCAATCGAGGTCCAGCTGCTGGGCGGGGTCGATCAAGACGAGCGGACCACGGCTAACCTGTGCACGCCCGGCACGCATGTCGTGCTGGACGGCAAGCTGCTAACGAGGCACTGTACGCAATCGACTTCGAAGACCTATCGCGGGGAACAGTGGGTCCGCGCCGAGATCCTGGTTCTGGGCAGTGCCATGATCCGGCACATTCTCGAGGGCGAGTCCGTGCTCGAATATGAGCTGCCCCAGATCGGCGGCCGCAACCTGGATGGCCACGATTCGCAATTCAAGCCAGACGGCCAGTTGCTGGAGGGCGGCTACATCTCCTTGCAAAGCGAGAGCCATCCGGTCGAGTTCCGCAAGGTCGAACTGCTGAACCTGGCTGGGTGCATGGACCCCAGCGCCAAGAACTACAAGGCCTACTTCGTGAAGTCAGAGCCGTCGATGTGCCAGCAGTGACTCCCGCAGCGACCTACGCCGGGCGCTCTGCCGACGCAACGCGCGCCGGTTGGTAGCAGCCGAGCACTGCCATGAATTCAGTTATTTCGCCCAGATGCCCCATGGCTTTGGCACAGTTCGGATCGTCGGGCGAAGCAAGGATGTCGACGTAGAAGCGGTATTCGAACGGCCGGCCCTTCAGCGGTCGCGATTCGATCTTGGTCAGATTGATGTCCTGCAGGGCGAACACGCCCATGCACTTGAACAGGGCTCCCGGAACGTTCTTGGTGATGAACACCAGCGATGTCTTCGTCGGCCCGTCGGCGCTGTCACCGGGCCGCGGCTCTCGTCCTAGCAAGAAGAAGCGCGTGTAGTTCTCTTGGTCGTCTTCGATCGAAGACTCCAAGATCTGCGCTCCGTAGTACGCGGCCGCTGCCGCCGATGCGACCGCGCCAAGGCTCGCGTCGCGCCCCTCCATCACCGTCTTGACACTGCCCCCCGTGTCATAGTGGCTTTCCGCGCGGATATTGGGATTGCGGCGGAAGAAATCAAGGCACTGGGCCAGCGCCACCGGATGGGAGATCGCGCGCTTGATCTGCCCCCGCGTCGCTTCCGGCCGTCCGATCAGGTTATGGACAATGCGCACATGCGTTTCGGCGAGAATCGCCGGGTCATAGCGCAGCAGATGGTCGTAGTTCTCGTGAACCGACCCGTGCAGTGTGTTCTCGATCGGTATGACGGCAAACTCCACGGCACCGTCGCGCAGCGCTTCATACACCTCAAAAAACTTCTCGCACGGCTCGAACTGCAGGCGCTTGCCCGCCAAGAGCTGCTTGCTGGCCTGCTCGCTGAACGCGCCGCGTGCCCCTTGGAAAGCGACCCTAGTCCGGCTCATTCGTTGTCCCAGCATGGCTCGGCGGAAGCTTCGACCGTTGTGGCCACGCCGTGCCAGCCTAGATTATAGAAGGGCATCCAAAATTGCCCGGCCGAACCGGAACCGGAGCAGTGTCAGGCCACGACGGCGACGGGCTGGGTCTCGCCCGTGCTGCGCGTATGCCCGGCAATCCCGTGCCCAGCCATGCGCACCGAAACCAGCTCGGAGACCCCGGCCTCGCCCATCGTGACGCCATACAACGTCTCGGCGGCTTCCATCATCGTTTTCGAGTGGGTAATTACGAGGAACTGCGTTTCCGGCGCCATCTCTTGAATCAGCCCTCGGAGCCGAATTGTATTGGCCTCGTCCAGCTGGGAGTCCGCCTCGTCCAAGACGCAGAACGGGCTCGGCTGGTAGCGGAATGTCGACATCAGCAGCGCCATGACCGTCAGTGACTTCTCGCCGCCGGAAAGCAGCGCGACGTTCTGCAAGCGCTTGCCCGGGGGCTGGGCAACGATCTCAATGCCGGACTCATCCCGATCGTCGGGATCTGACAACCTCAACTCGCCGATCCCGCCGCCGAACAGCGTGGCAAATACGCTGCGGAAGTTCTCGTTGATGGCATCGAATGCCGCCTCGAAGCGCTCGCGGCAGGCGGTGTCGATCTCGCGGATCGCTCCCCAAGTGTTTCTGATCGAGTCCAGCAGGTCCTGCTGCTGCGTTTCAAGGAAGGCCTTTCTTTCCGAGACCTGCTCGTACTCCCGGCGCGCCAGCACGTTGACCGGGCCCAGGCGATCGATCTTGTCGCGAATTTCCTCGTGCTGCTCCTCTGCCTGATGCAACATTTCGTCGGAGAGCTGCTCCGGCGCGGATTCCGCAATCTTGGCGATCGGCGCGCCGAGTTCCGTGCTGCAGTCGCTCGCGAGATGTTCGAGGTCGGCCTGCAGGCGCGCTAGCTCGATCTCCTTGGTCGAGCATTTCTGGCGGGCGGCCTCGACTTCGGCACGCTGGTCGCGGACGGCCTCGATGAGGCTGGTGGTACGAGCGCGCGACTTGTGCAGCCTCTTGCTGGTCTCCGCAATCCTGCGCTGCAGCTCGGGCTGGCGGTCAGCCGCGCTCGCGACCTGAGCTTCCAGCGCCGCGTTGCTCCTCGCAAAATCGGCGTTCTCCTTCGCCCACCGCTCGATCTGGCGCTGCAGCTCCGCCAATCGCGTACGATGCTCGGCTACGGCGGCTTCGGCGTGCTGCAGGGAGGTGACGGTTGCGCGGAGCCGTTCTTCCATCGCAGCGGCCTCGGTGCGCAGCGTGGTTCGTTCCTCTTGCAAGCGCATGAGTTCAGCCTGGCCGTCGCGGGATTCGTCGGCAAGCTCCGCCGACAGCGCCTGCGCTGCCTCGTAGTCGGCCTCGAGGCCGGCGCGTTCTCGCAGCGCCTGCTCGCGGTGGGTCTCGGTGCGTACCCTGTCTACGCCCAAGCGCTGGATTTCCTCGCTCAAGGAGTCCCCTGCTTGCCGCGAATCGGTGATCGCCTGACCAGCCTGTTTGAGATCGTGCTCGACCGCGAGCGCCTCTTTCTCGATGTTCTGGACACTCGCCAGCACCGCTTCAAGCTCGGCTCCGTCGCGTCTGACCGAGTCCTCGTCGCTCTCGATCTCCTGCTTGGCCGCAGCCAAGCCCTGCTCGACCGCCTGCAATTGGGGCGTCAACTCGCGCAGCTGCTGCTTGAGCACGAGCGGACCGCTAGACGCCTTGGGACCGCCCTGAACCGTGTCGCCCTGGTACCAAGTGCCGTCCGGCAGCACGAAGTAGGACGTTGGGTGGAGACCGGCGAGCCGCTCCGCTGTCTGCGCGTCGCCGACCATGAAGCCGTCGCGCAGCTTCGGCAGCAGGCCCGGCACCGAACCACCGTCGCGGGCTACCAGGCGCGCATGTTCCAGCAGTGGCGCGGCACCGTCGGGCACTCTGGCCCTTGCCGCAGGAGCAGATTGCGATCCGCCAGCGACAAGTAGGAAGGCAGCCCTCCCAGCGAACTCATCGCGGACAAGCTGCACGCCCCGCCCGGCCTCGGCCCAGTCGCCGACCACGACATGCTCAAGGTCTTCTCCCAGAAACTGCTCGACCGCCTTCTCATACCCCGCATCCACCTCTAGGAAGTCGGCCAGCACCCCCAGCGGGCGGAATCCGTCTTGGGGATTGTCCTCGATCGCATCGAATATGTCCTTGACCGCCCCGGTGCTGTAGGCCCTGTGGCGCAGCATTTCCCGGATCGAATCGCGCCTCGCAGACAAGCCGGAGGCTTCGGCGCGCTGGGTTTCGGCGGCGTTGCGCAGCGATCCCAGCTCGGTTCTGCGCTCCGCAACCGCGTGACGCAGAGAATCGCGCCTGGCTGTCATTTGCTGCACCCGCTGCGCCAGCTCGGCGGCCGCGGACGCCAGCGCTTGTCGGCGATTCTCAGCAGATTCGAGAGCGGTCTGGGCCTCCGCGCGCCGCGTGCGCGCCTGCGTGAGCCGCATGTCATAGCCAGCCAGCGTCTCCTCCAGCTTGCCGAGTCGGCCTTTCGCGTCCGATAACGCATCCAAGGTGCTCAGGGTCTTGCCTCGGCACGCTTCTCGGGAGGCGTTGACGTCGGACATCGAGCTCTGCTGGGCCGCGCATTCCAATTCCTTGGTGCCGAGGTTGTGGCGCAGCGCGTTCACGACACCCCTGAGCTCCACGACGTTGCCTTGTTCCGCCAGCGCGGATTCCTGCAGCTCCTCGACGCGGCTGGAAGCAGCTTCAAGGTCCTGGCTGGCCCGCTGCTCGCGGGCCCTGTTGTCGGCGATGGTCCGCGCTTGCTGCTCGATCCGCTCGCGCATGCGTTCCTCGTCGATCCGGAGCACCGACAACTCGTCCCGCTCGACCTCCAGCTGCGCCTCCCATTCCTGCTCGCGCTCGCGCTTGCCCGCGAACTCCGATTCCATCCGCTCGGTCTCGCCCGAGAGCGCGGCGAGCCGTTGCTTGGCCGCTGCGACCTCAGCATCGAGTCTGCTTCGCTTGGATTCCAAGTGGCGGAAGCGGCTGGCAAAGAGCAGGCACTGGGCCGCGCGCAGCTGCTCGCGATACGTCTCGTACCGCTCGGCTCTGTCGGCTTGCCGCTTCAGGGAATTCGCCTGCCTCGCGACTTCCTGCAGGATGTCGTGGACACGCTCCAAGTTAAGCTGCGTGTTGGCAAGCTTGAGTTCCGCCAGCTTCCGCCGGGACTTGAACCGCGTGACGCCGGCCGCTTCCTCGACGAAGGCCCTGCGTTCCAGCGAGCGGGCGGCGAGGAGCTGGCCGATGCGGCCCTGCTCGATGATCGCGTAGTGGTTCGGGCCGAGGCCGGTGCCGAGAAACAGATCCTGCACGTCCCGCAGGCGAACCGTCTTGCTGTTGAGAATGTACTGGCTCGCTCCGTTGCTGAACAGCTTGCGCGTGACCTCGATCTCCTTAGAGGCATGGCTGACCGGGATCTTGGGGGCTCCGGGTCGGGCGCTGCTTTCAAACAAGCGCTCGAGCATGCCATCTGGATCGTGCAGCGTGAGCGTGACCTTGGCCATGCCCGACGGCTTGCGATTGCGCGTGCCGGCGAAGATGACGTCCTGCATGCGCCCGCCGCGCAGCGACTTGGCCGACTGCTCACCGAGCACCCAGCTGATCGCGTCACAGATGTTGGACTTGCCGCAGCCGTTGGGGCCCACAACCGTGGCGATGCCGCTTCCCGCAAACCGCAACCGCTCCCGATTGCAGAATGACTTGAAGCCAACAAGGTCGATCTGTTTGAGTCTCAACATGGGCTGACAGCCTCCAGCGCGTCCCGGAGCGAGTACCCCGGATTGCGTCGATGCCGAGGGCCGACTAGGCCCCTTGTGCCGAAATCAGTGCTCATTACTGCACGCTTAGGCTAGCGTATGTTGGGTAACTTCGCAACTACACACTGTGTGTCCCAGTACTCCACACCCAATCTATGCCCTACCACTGGAACGAAATGTGCTCGATAAGGCTGGGCGAGCCACGACCGGCAGGGATGCGGGACGCGCCCGCGCAGTGGCCAGCTTGATAGAATTGCGATCAGAATATGCTGATGCGCAACCTGTGGCTGCCCTGCCTCCTTGTCTCGCTCGCAGCGGGTTGCGGAGGCGCGCACGACCCGCCTGAGAAGACCGGCGCAGAGGAGCCTGCGACGTATCTGTCCAACATCCGCCAGCTCACCTTCGGCGGACAAAATGCCGAGGCCTACTGGTCGCCCGACGGGGGTCAGCTCGTCTTCCAGGCGACTCGCGGCGAGGCGTCCTGCGATCAGATCTACGTGATGAACGCGGATGGCTCGGACCAGCGCATGGTTTCGACCGGACGTGGCGCGACGACTTGCGGGTACTTCCTGCCCGACGGCGAGAGCATCGTCTACGCCTCGACCCACCTCGCCGGTGAGGGCTGCCCGCCCCGGCCGGACCGCAGCCAGGGCTACGTCTGGCCCGTGCATGCAGGCTACGACATCTTCCGCACCGCGCTGGATGGCTCCCAACCCGTCCGGCTCACCGAGGCAGACGGCTATGATGCCGAGGCCACGGTCAATTGGGAGCAGGGCAAGATCGTCTACACGTCCATGGCCTCCGGGGACCTCGACCTGTGGTCCATGGACCTGGACGGCTCCAACAAGGCGCGGCTGTCCACCGCCTTCGGGTATGACGGCGGGGCCTTTTACTCGCCGGACGGCCGGATGTTGGTAATGCGGGCGAACCACCCCGCCGAGGGTGCGGCCGCGGATAGCTACGCGGAGCTGCTGGCGCAGAACTTGACGGCGCCGATGAAGATGGAGATCTTCGTCGGCAACGCCGACGGCAGCGACATGCGGCAGCTCACCGAGTTCGGCTGTGCCAGCTTTGCCCCGCAGTTCACGCCGACCGGCGCGCACATCATCTTCTCGTCGAACAAGAACAACTGCGACAGCCGCGAATTCGACCTGTTCCTGATCGGAGCCGACGGTTCGGACCTGCGCCAGGTAACCGATTTCGGCGGCTTCACCTCGTTCGCCGAATTCTCACCAGACGGGTCCCGGCTGGTGTTCTCGTCCGACCGGGACGCGCAGTCTCGCTACGAATTCAACATCTTCGTTGCCGACTGGACCGGCCCGGGCCTCAGGCCCTGACGAGCCCCACCTCGATCAAGGAGCGACTTCGCTCTCAAGTTCGGCGAGGGCCTCGGAAAGCTGGCGGGCCTGTCGGCTCAACTCGGCCAGTCGCCGGGCGACAGCGCGGGTCTGCTCGGCCGGTGTTTGGGAGGCCGGCCGGACCGCCTCGCCTCCGGACGCGGCCAGCAGGGCCGCAGCGTCGTCAGCCTCAAGATCCCCGAGCGCGACGAGCGCCTCCTCGAAGGTATCCTCGTAGACCAGTCGGTCGCCCATCGCCAGCACGACCTTGCGAAGCTGCGGCATGCGCGCCGACTCCGCCTGGATGTAGATCGATTCGACGTAGAGGAAATTGTCCCCCACTGGCATGGCGATCATCTCGCCGCGCAACACGCGAGACCCCTGCTGGTTCCACAGCGTGAGATCGCGGGCGATCTGCTGCTCCTGGTTGATCTGCGCTTCGATCTGGTTGGGGCCGTAGACGAGCTGCTGCTTGGACAGGTGGTAGAAGATCAGTTCGCCCAGCTTGTCGCCGTCGCAGCGCGCCGCCATCCAGCCGTTGAGATTGTCCTTGTTCCGAGGCGTGAACGGCAGCATGAGCAAGAACTCCGGCTCGGTCTCGCCGGGCAGCGTGGCGACGATGTAGGTCGGCTTCATCCGCTCGGCGGCTCCGGTGTCGCCGGCAAGGCTCTTGCCCACGTCCCAGATGTCCTCGCGGTTGTAGAACACGGTCGGGTCGCGCATGTGGAACGTCCTGTAGATCTCGGCCTGGATGTCGAAGATCACCTCCGGATAGCGCGCGTGCTCACGGATCGAAGGCGGCATAGCCTCCAGCGGCTGGAACAGGTTCGGGAACACGTTCATATAGGAATGGATGATCGGGTCGCTGTCATCGAAGACGTAGATTGTGGTGGTGCCGTGATATGCATCGACAGTCGCCTTGACCGCGTTACGGATGTAGTTGATTTCGGAGCCGAATCCGCCCACGCGGATCATTTGCGAATAGGGGTGCGCATTCGACGTGGTGTAGCCGTCCAGGATCCACACCAAGCGTCCGTCGTCCGTCATCGTCAGATACGGGTCGGGATCCCATTCGATGAACTCGGCCAGATGCTCGAGGCGCTCGCTGACGTTGCGATAGATCATCATGCGGCTAGATGGGTTCGTCAGCCCGGTAAACAGGATGTTGTAGTTGCCTTCGAGAACAGCAGCGACCAAGCGTGTCGGCAGGGGGTGAATCGGGAAGCCGCCCTCGCCGGCGTAGTACGCCATCATGTTCTGGTCTTCCTTGGGATAGTCGAACTCTTCTTGCTCGGTGCTGACGAACACCGTGTGGTCGGTGAGCTCGCCGTAGTAAATCTCGGGCTGCTTGATCTGGATATCGGGTATCTCGATGATCGGCGGTGCGTCCTGGATCAGCAGGACCGGCAAGCCGTCCGGGGTCGTGCGGTTCACCTCAGAGGTGACGACGCCGTAGCCGTGCGTGTAGACCCAGTGGCGGTTGATCCAGTTGTCGGCCGCGGCGTCGAGCGAGCTCACGTCGATCTCGCGGGGCGAGATCAGCAGCTGCTTCACTTTCCCGTTGATCTGGTACCTGTCGATGTCCATGTCCGCGAACCGGTAGTACAGCCGCAGGGCTTGGATCTGGGTGATGGTGTCGGTGTAGGCCTTCTCGTCCCACAGGCGGATGTTGTCCACCAAGGTCGCATTCGCTTCGACATCCAGAGACGGCGTCTCGCTCAGCGATAGGAACTCCTCGCGCCCTGTGTTGAGCGCGTAAGCCTGGCGCGTGGATTGGACATGCCGCTCGATGTACTCCTGCTCCAGCTTCAGTTCGTTGGGGCTTACGTACAGCGTCTGGACGGCCAGCGGCACGGCGGCGTGCAAAGCGATCGCGGTGCCGGCGATGTACGCCATAGCCTTGTAGCGCGACGTCGCGATGAGGGGAATGGCGAGCAGCAGGGCGACGACGACCAGCCAGCGCAAAGGCAGCTTCCAGACTTCGTCCAGGTAGTCCATGCCGACCATGAACTCGTGATTCGACAGGAGCAGCCCGTACTGGCCCAAGTAGAACCAAGCGGCGGCGCCAGCCAGCGCGATGCACGCGATGATTTTGGCAAAGCTGGTCTTGGTGGCACCCGCCAGCAGCAGCGGTTGCGGACCTATGTCAAACTCCTCGAGGTTTCCCCCGCCGGCGCGAAAGCTCTTGAACTTTTGGAACAGCTGCCAGCCCCGCCCGGTGGCCCAGAACACGGCTGTACCCACGAGCGCAAGGCTGAAGACGTATTGCACCAACAACTGCAGCAATGGCAGATCGAAGAGGTAGAACGCCAGATCCTTGCCGAAAATCGGATCCACCCACGAATCAACGCCGGGGGCGAGCCCGCGCGAGCCGGAAAACCTCATCACAGTTTCGGGCTCGACCCGAGTGGCGATGAAGACCGTTGCAAGCACCAGCAGAAAGACGGGCACCGCCCGGTTGTAGAGGCTGTACTGGGACGTGTCCGTGCCAGAGAACGCGGCGCCTCTGCGATGCGCCCACAACAGAGCCAGCCACGCGAACAATGCCGCGATCACGGTCGGAATGATCTTGTAGCCGAGCTTCGTAAACCAAGTCGAAATCTGGCCAACCTCCGTCCACCAAAGGTATTCGATCGCAAAGTCCGCCAGCCCGCGGGCGGTGGCGAGGACGAGAACGATTGCGATAGCGGCCAGCAGCAGCCGCAACTGTCGTGGTTGCATAACTCTCCTAGGATAGCCCGCCCAGTCGGGCCGACAGCCGCAGCGGGGGCCACGGATCGAGCGCGAGTGACGATTGCTTGCATCCAGGTTGGCGCGAAGGGCTCTGCTCGATGGCTGAATGCGGGGGTCGTCCCAGGACAGCGAGCATGGCGACGTGCATGACCGGCGCGCTTTGTCGCACGGATTCTTCAGGCGGGGCGCGGCCTGGGTCGCTCGTGCTGCCTACGCCTCCGGCCTTGGCATAGCTTGCCCGCCCGCGACAGGGCGGGGCGGCTGTTAGCGAGTCGAGGTGCCGCCGCGCTGCTGCACACCTTGACCGGGAAACCCCGCGTGGCCCGGGCCGGGGCGGCCGGCAAGAGCTAGACGTGAGGTCGCCGCGCCCGTGCCAGCCATAGCGGCATGCCGCAGGTCCGCGCTCGCCTAAAACACGAACCTCAATCCAAGCTGGACCAGCCGCTGCGTGCGCTGGAAGCGGTTCTCGCTGCCCGCCCGGGTAATACGCCCCACCGCGGGCGAATTGATATTGGAAATCGGGTTGTTGAAATGGGGTGTGTTGGTCAAATTGAATGTCTCCAGTCGGAACTGCAGCTGCTTGCCCTCGCGGACGTTGAACTTCTTGTGCAGCGAGAAGTTGCCCAGCTGCGTCCCCGGCCCGGCTAGCACGTTGCGGCCCGAATTCCCGAATTGGCGGAAACCGGGCGCTACGAAGGCGTCGCTGTCAAACCATCGCTGGATGGTCTGCTGACTGTCCGGCAAGTTCCCGTCGGCGATCCGGTCGGGCCTCGTTCCCTCGCCGATGTTCAAGGTATTCGGGCCTGAGGGGCTGAACCAGTAGCCGTCCGAGAATGTCAACATCGCGTTGATCTGCCATCCGCCCAGAAGCTGTTCGACTATGCCCGTGGCATCGGGTAGCAGCGCCTTGCCGCGACCGATGGGCAGCTCGTATCCGGCGGTGGCGTTGGCTTGGTTACGGATGTCCAGACCGTTGTTGCCCCGATTCCCGGATAAGTCCGTGATCGGCTGCGCGCCCGTGGTCTCGCCGATGCTGTGAGACCAAGTGTAGTTGACCTGGTATTGCAGACCGCTGGAGAAGTGCTTGCGGAGCGTAGCCTGCAACGCGTGGTAGTTGGAGTTGCCCCGGCTCTGCACGATGTTGACGGTGGCGTGGCTGGGCCAGCGCCGCCGAAGGGCAACAGTGCCCGCCCCCGGTGTTGCCTGGTTAAAGTTGATGTTCTGCCGCAGAGCGGTTGCTTTCGTTCCAACGTACGCCACCGTTAACTGCTGCTGGCCGGGGAGTTGGCGCTGGACGGCAAAGTTCCACTGCTGCACGTACGGAGTGCTGTAGTTATTCGGATCGTAGCCTCTCCGATTCTGCCCTGGAGCATGCAAGTCTCTGACCCGCAGCGGGCCGTCCGCCAACCCTCGTGCGCCCTCGAAATCGCCCTGCGAGTTGTCGACGCGGGTATTCAGAAAGAACGGTGCCTGCGACAGCAGTCCGGCGTTGAGATGAATCGCCTGCCCGTTGTAGTAAAGGCCGTAGGCCGCGCGGATGACCGTGCTGTCGTCAACGCGGTACGCCAGGCCAATCCGCGGCGCCCAGTTGTTCTTGTCGCTGCCGATGCCGCTGCGCCACGGGAATTTACCCTGCTTCACAGGAGCCGGAAGTCCAGTTTCGATATCAAACTGGATCAGCCGGTCGCCGACTTCGGTTTGGGGATAGCCGTCGAGCAGGTCATACCGCAGCCCGAGGTTCAGCGAAAGTCTCTTGGTCACCTTCCAGTCGTCTTGAACATATCCCGCATAGTCGGTTCTGCGCATTCCGCGCGTGCCTTGCATGTACACGAGCTGGATGTTCCCGGGCTTGCCAAGCAGCAGCTCAGCCGGACCGAATCCAGTCCCCCTGGCGTTCGCGGGATTGTTTGTGAATCTGAGGACGAATCCGAAGCCGCCGCGAGGACGCGAGGTCTGGAAACCGTTGGTGTGGCGTCGCACCGCGTCGAAGCCGAAGCGCAGGCTGTGGTTCCCGCGCGTCATCTCGAGGTTGTCGCTGAACTGAATATTGTTCATCGGGAGGATCGCCGGATTCCACAGATTGTCGCCGAGCGCCGGGTAGCCAGCAACGTTCATCTGGGAAAGCCCCGTCGTAAACTCGTCCACATTCACGTTAGGTATGCCCAAGTCTTGGGCGGTGTTGCGGTTACCGTTGAGCGAGATCGCCCGCAAATTCTCTCGCGTAAACCCTACGCGCACTTGATTGATAGTGCTCGGATTGATGATTTGTGTGTAGCTCACAACAGCCTGTATGGTCGGTGCCTGCACTTGGACGAACGGTGTCGACTCGGGGCCAAGGATGTTCGCGAAGCCGTTGACGAAGTCGGCTCTTCCGTGCGTGAAGCGGACGAACCCCCGTGATCCCCCGCTGAAGTCGCGGTCGATCTTGATCGTTCCCTGATCGGTGTCCTGCGTGTTGGCGGCAGCACTCTTGAAGTTACTGCCGAGCCCTGCTTCGGTGGACGTGGGGAAGAAATTCAGGACATTCGAACCTTCGGGGCTGAAGCGCGACAAGGGGATCACGTTGTCCCGAAACGGAACGCGAACCACTTTGCCGCTGTCATTCCGGCTTGATGTGAGCGGATCGAAGATCCTGTTCCGGTTCAGTACTTCGCTGAAGTCACCGTTGCGCATGAGCGGCGTCGGTACCGTGGCCACGTTGGTGGTGCTTTGCCTCGTGCGTGTGCCTTCAAAGGAGACAAAGAAGAACGTCTTGCTGTTCTTGCGTCCGAGCGGACCGCCTAGCGTGGCGCCGAACATGTTCCTCTTCAGCGGGGTCTTCTGGCCAGTGTTGAAGAAGTTTCTCGCGTCCAGGGCGGCGTTGCGCAGGAACCAGAATGCGGATCCGTGGAACTCGCTGGTGCCCGACTTGTACCCCATGTTCAGGGTTCCGCCCGTTCTGCCAAAACGCGCATCGGGTGCCGATGTCTCGACGCGGTACTGCTCGAGTGCTTCGATTTCGGGAAACAGCATCACTCCTTGGCCTTGGTGGTTGCTGTTGTTCTGCAGGCCATCGACGACGAAGTTGTTGTCCACGACGCTGCCGCCGTTGACGCTTGAGACTGTGCTCCCACGAATCTGCGATAGCGGCAGGCCCGAGTTATGCGGCTGTGCCAAGACTACCCCGGCGCTGAAGCGCATCAGATTGACGAAGTTACGGGAGATGTTTGGGAGTTCCTTGAGCTCCTGTTCCGAGCGTTGCGTACTCAGCGTGGCGCTCTCGGTCTGCAGCACGAACGCGATGGCTTCGACCTCGATCGATTCGGCTACCGTGCCGAGCTCGAGCCGGAAGTCAACCGCGATTCGTTCCGAGAGGTTTAACGCGACCTCCTTGGCGGCCGGGCGAAATCCCTCGCTCTTAACCGTGATCCGGTAGGATCCCGGAGGCAGGGGCGGCGACACGTACAGGCCGGACGGGTTTGTCTCGCGACTCAAGCGATAGTTGGTGAGGACGTTGAGCACTTCAACCGTTGCGCCCGGGATCACCGCCCCGGTGCTATCGGAAACCGTTCCGCTCAGCACCCCCGTGTCGACCTGTGCGAGCATTGCGGTTCCGCATGACAGCACAGCGATCAGGATTAGGGTGTTGCGTAGCATCAGGTTTGCTCCTTTACCGCTGTGCCCACTGTAGTCCCGGGTTGGTGTGGGGTCAATCGCCCGCGAGGGGTTTATCGGAGCATCGCTCCACGCAGCTTGGGATTGGGGTGTGTTTACGCCGCAGCCTAGCGCCGGCCGCTCCAAGCGCCGCCCTGCGGGAGACCAAGCGGGTTGTGCGAAAGCTCGGACTGAGACGCCTCCCGGTTGGATCCGAGCAGTGCTTGCGCCAAACGGCAGGGCAGGGCCGCTGGCCTGTTGCTAGAATACGGCTCAGCTGAGCCTAGGCCTCAGGGAAAGGCGATTACATGGCAACAACTCGACGAAGTTTCGTCACCCGAGCGGCCCTTGGCGCGGGTCTGGCGACCGCTGCCCCGAGCCGGGCGGCGGCGCAAGCCGCACCTAGCGACACGGTAAATGTGGGCGTGGTTGGAATCCGCGGGCGCGGGCGCTCGCATTTCCGCGCGTACGCGTCCATGCCGGGAGTCCGCGTCAGATATCTGTGCGACGTTGACGAGCGGCTGTTCCCGGAAGCCGTCGCCGACATCGAGCAGATCTCCGGACACAAGCCGGATACCGAGACGGACATCCGGCGACTGCTGGAGCGCGATGACCTCGACGCCATCTCGGTCGCCACGCCTGACCACTGGCACGCGCTGATGACTATCTGGGGCTGCCAAGCGGGTAAGGACGTCTATTGCGAAAAGCCGTGCTCGTACACGCTCTGGGGTAAGCGTTCGAGCGGGCCGTGAACGGCGGCTGGGGAACTAGCGATTGAGGATTTGTTTCCAGTCGGGGCAGAGGGGTTTGACGAAGACGTTCTTGACGGGCTGGTTGTACTGGTGACGGGTGTCGAGTTTACCGCGGCCCTGAGTCTGGCCGAGAAGGATCCAGTTGGCGGCGCGATAGCAGGTGCCCTGGAAGCGCGGAGTTTCGCAGAACGTTTCGAGCAGGACGGGGCGGATTTGGTAGCGCTGCTGCCAGTCGCCAGGGAGCTGTCGCTGGAGGCAGGCGAGCAGATGGGAGGCCAGGCAGGGCAGGCGAATCCAGGGCAGGATGAGATAGCGGGCGTGATTGACGACCAGCGGCAGGTTGCGCTGGCGGGTGGCGGCATCCCAGCCGACGAAACGGTCGCGCGGGGCGGTTTTCCAGGCCGCGGCGCCGCAGCCGAGCAGGGCCAGCAGGAGGCCGTCGGCGGCGTAGACGAAGTAGCGCAGTTGGGCGCCGGGCAGGGGCTTGTAGCCGAGGTAGTGGTAGCGCTCGACGAATTCGTTCCAGAGGCCGCTGCGGGGATCGGCGGGGCGCAGCAGGGAGAGGCGCAGGGGGCGGGCCTGGGCGAGCGAGCCGGGCAGGGGCGCGAGGCCGGGCGGAGCGGTGCGCGGGGACAGCGCCAGCGGTTGCGGTCGCGGCACGGTCCGCAACGGCGGCGGCAGGGTCAGCAGGCCGTCGCGCTGCATGCGCAGCAGGGCCACGCGCGCGCTCATCTCCTTGAGGCCGCCATCGGGCTTGCGCCAGTCCAGCGCCGCGCAGACCGCCCGGGACAGCGCCGTGCGGAACAGGAGCGGGTCGCGCTGCGCGATCAGCGCGCGGATGAGATCCAATTCGGCAGCCGGGAAGTCCCGGCCGCAGTAGCGCAGGCAGCCGCTCACGGGGCCGGCCCGTGCCTGGAGCGCCGCCCCTGCGCTTGCAGTTCCCGCAAGCGCGCTGCGGGCAGGCCCCACGGCAGCCAGGCCTGAGGATCCACCACGACGGCCTGCGGCCCGAGGCCCGCGCACTCGCGCAGGAACGCCTCCAGCCACCGCCGCAGGTCGAGGCCCGCCAGGTCCAGCGTGGCGCACACCGACAGCAGCGCGCCCTGCAGGGCCGCCCCGTTCTCGCTGTGCGAGCCGAAGCTGAGCTTGCGCCCGATCACGGGCCGCCGCAGGGCTCGTTCCACGGGATTATTATCCATCGCCACGAACGGCTTGGCCACGAACACCGTCAGGCCCTTGCGGTGCTTCAACAAGGATCCTGATTACGCACCAGCCCCAGCCAAAGTTAGGAGGCGGTAGGGTAGGGGCGGAGTGCGCACGGCGACATAGGCGAGGCGGGGCACGAGATCGACCAGCTGGTAGCGGCGGTTGAAGCGGTAGGCGAATTCGGCGAGGTAGCGCCCCGCGTAACGCGCGGCGCAGGCGTGATAGGTGCCGTCCATCGCCCGCTTGACGTTGCCCAGCAGCGTGTTCACCCAGATCAGCCCGGGCGTCTCGCAGCTGCCCTTGCCACCTCCGGTGACGCGCGGCTGGTGCGTGCAGCGGGCCGCCTGCACCCCCCGGAAGCAGGCCAGCCCGTCCGACCGTACGATGGTCCCCGGCCGTAGGTGCTGCTGCGCCCAGGCTTGCACTGCGCGGCGGCGGAAACCAACCACCGGGCTCAGCCGCAGCCGCTGCGGCCGCCCGTCCTCAGTGACTTGGGCCGCCGCCAGGAAGGGCGTCTTGCGGTCCGCGCCGCGACCGCGCTTGCCGCCGCTGGCTGCCCCGCCCAGATCGGCGTCGTCCAGCTCCACGAGGCCCCCCAGCGGCTGGCTGTCAGCCCGCGCGCGCATCGCCTGCAGCAGTTTGTGCTTGAGCATCCAAGCCGTGTTGTAGCTCACGCCCAACTGGCGCATCAGGTCCATCGCCGAGATGCCATTCTTGGATTGCGTGAGCAAGTAGATCGCCAGGTACCAAGTGGTCAGCGGCAGCTTGGTGTTTTCGAACACGGTGTCGGCGGTCAGCGAGACCTGCCGCTTGCAGCGGATGCACTGGAAGACCTTGCGGGTGTGCAGCTGGCAGTCCTTGTGCTAGCCGCAGGCGGGGCAGCGGAAGCCCTGCGGCCAGCGCGCTTGGAACACCGCTTGGGCGCATTGCAGCTCGGTTCCGTAGAGCTTGAGGAAGTCGCGCAGGCTCTGTCCTTTCTGGAACTGGACTTGGTTCTTAGGCATGTAGAACTCCTTTGTTATCAGATACTTATTATACATTCCACAGCGATTTAAGTCAACCGGATCGAAGCCCGAATCCAAACAATTTCCGGCTCCTAAATGCGGCTGAGAGTCCTCGGTAATCAGGACAAGGATTGCAGCGGCCCCAAGCGCGGGTCCGGCGGGCCGCCGCCCGGCGGCTTCCCCGCCGCCGCGCTCAGGGCCCGCTGCTCCTTGCCCGCTTGCTCGAACAGCGCCTCGAACTCCGCTTCCAGACGCTCCTGCGCCGCCTGGAACTGCTCGGACTGCCCCTGCGGACAACCTTCCGGGTCCCACGCCGCCAGCCGTTCCGCGTTGCGTTGGTACAGCTTGCCGATCCGCGCCACGATCCCCTCCACCCATGCCTGCAGATCCGGCCGCTTGCGCCCCAGCGTCACAAAATCCCGCCGCACGTGGACCCAACAGACCGCCAGTTCGAACTGTCCCGGGTGCTCCCGCGCCAACTTCACATACGCCGAGTAGCGGTCGCACACCAGCACCACCCGCCGGTCCCGCCCGAGGGCCCCGAACAGTTGCCCGGCCGCCGCGGCGCTGCGCGACGGATCCACCCGGAACAGCACGGCGTCCCGGCTCAGGCAGGCCCACAGCCAGCAGCGCGGGTTCGCGTCGGCCTCCGCCCGCACATGCACCACCCACGAGGTCTCGTCCCCGTGCACCACCCGCGCCTGCTGCTGGTGCACCCCGATGGCCTCTGCCAGCGGCTCGAACCAAGTCAGCAAATCCGGCACATGCCCCAGCAGGGTCGCCGCCGGCAGGCGCACCCCGAACTCGGCCCACTCCCGCTCGAAGGCCCGCGCCGGGTGCCGCTGCCAATACACCTGCATCAGGAACGCCACCCACACGCTCAGGCCATAGCCCGAGCCGCGGAACAGCGTCGGCACCAGCGGCGCGAGCACTTCCGGCACCGCTTGCCCCGGCCGTCTCGCGCACTCGCACGCGGCCCGGTAGCGTGGCCGCCGGATCCGCCGCACATGCGCCTTGACCTCGATCTCGATCCGGTCGCTGACCGCCTCGCCGTTGCGGCGGTAGGGCCGCCCGCAGTCCAGACACTGGCGCTGGACCGCCTCCGGCTCGTGCCACTCCTCCCGCACCGCCAGGCCGGCCCGCGCGACCCGCGCATGCGCGCTGGCTCCCGGCTGCCCCCCGCGCGACCGCTGCGGCCCCTGACTGGTGCCCGCACTGCCCGGCCCGCCGGCGCTGCCGCCCTGACGCTTCTCACTCCGCTTCCCGAACGGCGTCTTCAGCAGCTCCTGCTGGCGCTGCCGCAGACCCGCATTCTCCTGCTCCAACTCCCGCACCCGCCCGGCCAACTGCGCGATCTGCCGCCGCGCATCCGCCAGCTGCCGCTCCGCTGCCCGCCACTGCCCCCAACGCTGCGCAACACGCGCCTTCGCCCGCGCGTGCATGCTCCGCCAGTAATGCGCCGCTTGCTTCGCCTCGACCAACGCCACCGCCTCGGCAGGCACACGCTCCCGCCGCCAGTCGAAGCCCGGGGCCCACACCAACCCTCCCTGCGCTTCCGGCTGCCCGCCCAACTGCATATTCGCTAGGCTGGCATAAACACATGTCCGGTGTCCAGCGTTTCAAGCCAGTTTTTTTCCACCCTCCCTCCACCCTCTCAACGTCCTCTATTCACGGCCCGCTCGAACGCTTACGCTCTGGGAGGGCCGCAAAATGGTCGAAGCGGCCCGCAAGTACGGGCGGATGGTCCAGATCGGACTGCAGAGCCGCAGCAGGCGACGGGTGCAGTCGGTCACGAAATTCGTGCGCGACGGGGGATTCGGTAAGGCCTATCGCGCGAAGGCCGTCGTGTACCGAGGCAGGATCAACATCGGCAAGGTGCAGGAGGCGTCGATCCCAGACGGTGTGAATTGGGATCTCTACCTAGGCCCGGCCCCGTACCGGGCGTTTGACCTCAACCGCTTCCACTACGGCTGGCACTTCTTCTGGGACACATCGACCTCAGAGGTTGGCAACAACGGGGTGCATCACTTGGACGTGCTCCGCTGGGGGCTCGACAAGCAGGTCCATCCGGTTAAGATTCACTGCGCCGGAGGCCAGTTTGTCGAGGACTCCGATTCAGAGGTGCCCAACGTGCAAGTGGGCACGTTCGAATATGCAGACGGCACACTCGTCGAAATTGAGGCGACGACGCTCTATAGCCCGCCTTTCGGCGACGTGCGAGTGGGGGGCTTCTTCTTCACCGACCGCGGCTACATCGGGTCCAACGACAACTGGTCCGCTACCAGCGGCGAATTCACTCCCCGGGATCGGCCGGTTTCGGCAGCCGGTGTCTCGTACCGCACGAACAATCTCAGCTTTCCGGACATCGCCTACCCGCCCGGACCTGAGATCCCCGACCTAGATGTCTCTGAAGTCAGCCATTTTCAGAACTTCATCGACTGCGTGCGCTCGCGCAAGCGGGAAGAGCTCAATTGCGAAGTCGAGCAAGGGCACCTGTCGACCTCGCTGTGCCACCTAGCGAATGTTTCGTATAGGGTGGGGCGGAAGCTGGAGTTCGACCCGCATACCGAGACATTCCCGGGCGACGAGCAGGCGAACGAGCTGCTCACACGGAAGTACCGCGAGCCGTACGTCGTACCCAGTCAAGTGTGAGTCGGCGGAGAGTTCGATCCTGGGAGCGAGCTGCCGGATCGGTCTCAAACCTCCAGGTCAAACTCTTCCCGCAGCCGCTGGGCGCTGAATTCCGCCTCCTCGCCTCTGCGCAGCGCGTCTCGTGCCGCCACAGCGCGGAACCATATCTCAAGCTCGTCCAAGCCCTCCTCGATCATGTCTTGAGCGAGTTCCTCGCGGGGGATATTCGTAAATCCCTCGACGACCTCAAGTCGCCGCTCAATGTCGGGGGGTATCTCAATGACGGTTGCCATTTCGCGATCTCCTGCGGTCTTAGAATAGCTGTCCTTTTCCCGGCCCACCGGAACAGCTTGGCGAACTTTGTGTATACCTTGTCCCACCGGGCAAGGCGGTTTGCTCTAATGAAGCCATCCTCGTCAAAAATCTCGCAGACGACCCGCCAGCCACCGACGCGGTATGGCCAATGGCCCGACAGTCCGCTGTGCAGCGGCTTGGCCAGCTCCCGCGGATCTTCCAGCAGCGCAACACGCTCTGCCATGAAGCTGCGCGTCCGGTTTTCGGTAGAGCGGTCGAGTTTTCGTAGCTCCGCACTCGCGCGGTTGGTGTATTCAACGCGCCACGCCAGGCTGCCCCCAGACTTCCTCCCAGGAATACGTTCGCGACTCGCCCCTTTCGACACGCTGCCCCTCGGCCTTCGCCATGTGGCCGTCTTCGATCCAGACGATGCCTTCCGCTAAGGCCGCTTCGATTAGATCTGCCTTCTCTCGCCCTGTTTTGGCTGCGAGCGCCTCAAAACGCTGCTCGGCTTCCACAGTTAGCTCCATGGTCATGGCCATCGCGCCCGCCCCCCAATACGGTCCGTGTAACTAAGCCATCCTCGTCAACAATCTTGCAGACGACCCGCCAGTCACCGACGCGGTATGACCAATGGCCCGCCAGTCCGCCGTGCAGCGGCTTGGCCAGCTCCCGCGGATCTTCCAGCAGCGCAACACGCTCTGCCATGAAGCTGCGCATCCGGTTTTCGGTAGAGCGGTCGAGTTTTCGTAGCTCCGCATTCGCGCGGTTGGTGTATTCAACGCGCCAGGGCAAGCTGTTCCCAAACTTCCTCGGAGGAATACATTCGCGACTCGCCTCTCTCGACACGCTGCTCCTCTGCCTTCGCCATGTGGCCGTCTTCAATCCAGACGATGCCTTCCGCTACGGCCGCTTCGATTAGATCTGACTTCTCTCGCCCTGTCTTGGCCGCGAGCGCCTCAAAACGCTGCTCGGCTTCCACAGTTAGCTCCATGGTCATGGCCATCGCGCCCTCCTCCCAATACTGTAAGTCTAACGCTGAGCTCATGGGCGGCAGGGTGCCGCTTGCGCGACTTCGAATTGGCTGGGGGCTGATCCGGACCTTCGCGGCGCATCCCGGGCCATAAGGATTTCGCGCAACCTGCTCGAGCCGTCCCCGCGGCGTCGAGGGTCCCGACAGGCACGCGTGGAGGAGCGGTTGCGGTCGGCAGGCTTGGGCTGTTCCTTCTGCATGATCCTTGCCCGACGGGCCTAGTGGCTCTGGCACCTGTGGCATGGATTCTCTCCGTTAGCATGCCGACCTCGCCCCTGGCGTGGGCCGCCACGTCATTCCCCAATGCTTTGAACCTAGCTCGCGCCGATTCTGATCTCGGGTTCGCAAGGTTGGCTGTATCGGCGTTCAAGTCGTTCGCAAGCATTGCCGTAACATGGCATGGTGAGGCGAATCTAGAGTCGCCCAATCAAGGTCAGGAGGACCGTCCAGTGAGGAGCCTAAGGAACACCGTTCACGCAATCCTCGCTGTTGGACTGCTAGCTTGCGGCCAGGCAGACAGCGCGCCCGTGTCGGCCGGCAAGCCGAATATAGTCTTGATCATGGCGGATGATCTCGGTGCGGAAACGCTTGGCTGCTATGGCAACACGGCCTACTCCACGCCCCGCCTGGATCAGATGGCGAGGGAAGGCGCGCGCTTTGAGAACGCATTTTCCACTCCGGTATGCACCCCCACCCGAGCGATGATCCTAACCGGACTGCACCCGAATAGGACTGGATTTCTAGAACGCCTCGACAGCAGCAGTGACACGCAGAAAGTCAATCGGCTGCCGGTCCATCTGACGACCCTTGCGCAGGCCCTGCAAACGGCGGGCTATGCAACCGCGATCGCGGGCAAGTGGCATCTGGGCCACTTTCAAACCTATCCTGACCAACCCGCTTCGCATGGCTTCGACGAACACGCCATGTGGGTGCAGTACTGGGACGGCGAGCGGCGCAGTCGCTATTACGCCCCACACATCTGGGAGAACGGCGAATATTGGATCCACGGGGAGGAGACCTTCGGGCCGGATTATTTCAGCGAGTTCCTGCTCAATTTCATCGAGCGCAATCAGGATCGACCATTCCTCGCCTATTTCCCAATGAACCTCGTCCACACTCCCTTGGTCACTCCTCCCAACCTCAAGGAACTTGCCGCGAGCAAGTACCCCGGAGACCTCGGGGGCAACGAGCGCAAGGCCGGGCACATGATCACCTACATGGACGCGATCGTCGGCAGGTTCTTGGACAAGATCGAAGCGCTGGGCCTCGACGACAACACACTGGTCATCTTTACTGGCGACAACGGCAGCGCCACGAATCTGGAGAGCCGGCTGGGATCGTTCCGGGTCTGGGGCGGCAAGCGCACCATGAACGAGGCCGGCACGCGGGTGCCGTTGATTGCCCGCTGGCCGGGCCGGATCCCACCGGGAGACCGAGATGCCTTCTTTTGTCTGCTGGACATGATGCCCACGCTGTGCGCCGTGGCTGGTGTCACCTTGGACAGGGATGTCGATGGGATGGATCTTTCCCACACCTTGTGGAGCAAGCCGGGGACGGATCGAGAGTACTTTCCAATGGCCTTTGAGGGGGACGTGTTCTTCGTCCGGGACCGGCGCTTCCGTCTGCACGAGGACAGGCGTATGTACGACATTCCTGTTTCCAACGGCGAGGCGCGCTACAGCATGGACTCGCTTGTTGGGGATTCGGATCACAACGAAGCCCGCCAGCGCCTGCAGACGCGCTTGGAAGCATATATGCGAATTCGCCAGACAGATGATTCCTACAGGGTGATCCCATTCGGAACTGGAGGAGACAGGTTCAAGAATGCTCAAGATGCTGCGAAGCGACGACCGGGCGCTGGATCGAAGTAATCGCAGGGCGGCCGCGCAGCCAGGCCAACGGCCCGTGCCGCGGAACCCGATGTGGAGGCCGGTCCGGCGTATCAGCCAGCGGGTCGGGCTCATGGCTGCGGCCGTGGCACTGGCCGGCACAGGCTGCTTGGACAGCGGCGAAGATCCGGCTCGGGTACTGCCCAACATCGTCATCGTGCTTGCCGACGACATGGGTTACGGCGATGTCGGCGTCTACAATGCCGAGTCTCGCATCCCGACTCCCAATATGGATCGGCTCGCAGCCGAGGGGATTCGCTTCATGGACATGCACTCGGCGGATTCGGTCTGCACCCCGTCCCGCTACGGACTGTTGACGGGGCGCTACTGCTGGCGCACACGCCTGCAGCGCAGCGTGTTGTTCAATTACGAACCGCCTCTAATCGAATCGGATCGCCTGACTCTGGCCTCGCTAGTGCAGCGGGCGGGGTACAGCACGGGTATGTTCGGCAAATGGCATCTCGGACTCGCCTTCAAGGCCAAGGACGGCAAGCAAGTCGACTTCGACCGACCGCTGCCCTGGTACGCCGGGCCCGATCCCGATCCAGAAGTCGGAGGCAGCATCGACTTCTCAACTCCCGTCTCAGGCGGGCCGACCGATCTCGGCTTCGACGAGGCATTCTATACTGCCGGCTGCTCGACCGACCAAGAGCCATTCTGCTTCCTGATTCCCTACTACCTGCATCCAAGACTGACCTAAACGGGGCTGACCAAGGCGACCCAGCGGCCGGTCCGCCAGTCTGACTCCGTCCCTCGGCGGCCAGCGTCTCCGTAGCCTTGAATTGCGAGGTTTGTTCGTATTAAATCGCTGATTCTATTGACTTTTGGCGAATATATTGCGATAATTATGGCTAGAGAACCCTCTGCTATGCCCAAGAACAAAGTCCAGTTCCAAAAAGGCCTCAGCCTGACCCAGTTCCTCCAGGACTACGGCTCCGAGGCGCAGTGCGAGCAGGCCCTCTTCGCCGCCCGCTGGCCCGACGGCCTCAACTGCCCCCGCTGCGGCGGCGCCCGCTTCTGCCGCCTCTCCACCCGCCGGGCCACCTTCCAGTGCAACCACTGCAAGCGCCAGCTCTCCCTGCTCGCCGGCACCGTCTTCCAGGCCACCAAGCTGCCGCTGAGCATTTGGTTCCTTGCCATCTACTTCCTCTCCCAGACCAAGAGCGGCATCTCGGCCCTGGAGCTGGGGCGCAAGCTGGGCGTCAACGACAACACCGCCTGGCTGCTCAAGCACAAGCTCATGCAGACCATGCGGGAGCGTGATCAGCGCTACCGGCTGGCGGGCACCGTGCAGCTGGACGACGCCTATCTGGGCGGCGAGTACCCCGGTGGCAAGCGCGGGCGGGGCTCGCCGAACAAGACGCCGCTGCTGGCAGCCGTGCAGGTCACCGCGGATGGCCAGCCGGTGGTGATGAAGCTGAGCGTGGTCGACGGCTTCCGCACGGCCGAGGTCGCGCAGTGGGCCGCGCAGCACGTGCGGCCCGGGACCACGGTGCACACGGACGGGCTGGCCTGCTTCCAGGGGCTGGAGGCAGCGGGCTGCGAGCACAAGCCACACGTGACGGGCGGCGGCAAGCAGGGCTGCGAGACGCCCGGCCTGGTCTGGGCGAACACGATCCTGGGGAACGTGAAGCGCTCCCTGGACGGCACCTACCATGCCTGCGCGCCGCACTACGCGGCGCGCTACCTGGCCGAGTTCCAGTACCGCTTCAATCGCCGCTACGAGCTGGCGGCGCTGCCGCGCAGGCTGCTGAAGGCGGCGGCCACGACGCTGCCGTTGCCGCGTCCGATCCTGATGTTGAGCACCGTCTAACGGCCGCGGCTGCCGCCAGCCCAATCCACCGGGCGTTCGACAACCCGGCTGCGCGTGGGACAGGCCGCCGGCACTCCCCGGGGACCATCAGGGGACTGCCCGGGGGACCCGGTTGCGACCGATACCACTGGCTGCCAGTGCATCTCGTGCCTAGCGCCTCTCCCCCCTGCCTGCCGGCTTCGCGCCAGCCACCGAAAATCCACAAGCCCACCTCTTCTGGCGCTCTACTGGGATGCGGATAATAGGGAATCAGGTTCTGCTTTATCCGGAACGGGACGTTTCTCGGAATGGAAACGGCGACCTACAGGCATCCGGCCGGGAGCTGGCGCTCCGGAATGACAGCCGAGAATTGGGTCAACGAGACCGTTGACGTGCGCTTCACGCGGGAGGCGACCGGCTTCATCGAGCGCACCGCCGAAGCGAAACCCAACAGGCCGCTCTTCGTCTACCTGGCGCTGTCGGCCCCGCATTCGCCGCATCTGGTCCCCGGCTTCGCGACGGGTCAGAGCGAGGCCGGAGTGCGCGGTGATATGGTCTGGTTGGTCGACTGGGCTGTTGGCAAGATCATGGCCACGCTCGATGCGCGCGGCCTTTCGGACAACACCCTGTTAATTGTGACCAGCGATAACGGGCCCTTGCGCGGCTCACTCGAGCCTGGCGCGCCGGAACGCACGGCGACCGTGTCCAACGGGCATCGATCGGCGGGTGAATTGCGGGGATTCAAGGGGCGCGTCTACGAAGGCGGCCATCGGGTGCCGTTTATCGCTCGGTGGCCGGGCCGGACCCCCGCAGGCACCGTGAACGAGCAGCCGATGCCATTGGTCGACGTAATGGCGACGATTGCCGCGATCATCGGCGAGGAATTACCAGATGACGCCGGTGAGGACAGCTTCAACATGCTGGCAGCGCTCGAAGGTACGGCTGGCGCTGCGCCGCTGCGTAGCGCCATCGTGCATCATTCCGGGGGTGGAGCATTCGCGCTGCGCGACGGCCGCTGGAAGATCGTGTTCGGCCGCGAAGAGGAGCGCGTTCAGCCGCTGGAGGGCACCGGATACCTGTTTGACCTTCGAGCGGACCTGCACGAGGCGCGCGACGTGTGGGCCCAGAATCCGGCAATAGTCAGGCGGCTGACGGAGACGATGGAGCGATTTAAGAGCGCTGGCCGCAGCGTGCCGAGGCACTGAGGCGTTCCTCGCTTGCCATTGCGGTTGTCCTCGCCGCAGCCTCACGCTTGGTCCGAACGCAGACGCGTGATCTCGTGTTCGACGCCCACCGATGCAGCCCTGCTGCGGACACCCTCGGTCGTGCTGCGACCTGACGCACCGCTCCCAGATAGAATGTCATGAGCGTCAGCCGATTCGACACCGACGTCGGCGATCCACCTGCGGAAGACGCGGCCGTGGCGGCGCGATGAGAGAGTGGATGCGGAGGTGGTCGGATGGTCAAGGTAGTGAGCTGGAACATCGGCAAGCGCCAGGACCCGTGGCGCGAACTAGTGCAGATGGCCAGCGATGGGGATGCCGATTTGGCGCTATTGCAGGAGGCGGGAAGCCCGCCCGGCGACGTGGTGGATTTGATCGAGTACGACGACGGGGTGTTCTGGAACCGGCGCTTGTACGACCGCTGGCCGCTGATCGTAAAGCTGTCCGATCGAATCACGGTCAGGCCGTACCGGCAGGTCCCGCCGATCAGCGAACTCGGGGGCGATGCTATCGGCGTGAGTGGCATCGGTACCATCGCCGCTGCGAGGGTGATCCCGTGCGACAACGAGAAAGAGGCGTTTGTGGCAGTCTCAATGTACGCACGCTGGTTGAAGCCGCATCCATCTGCCCAGAGCAGTTGGATAGTCTCGGATGCCTCCGCACATCGGATCATTTCGGACTTGTCCGCGTTCATAGGTCACGCCAATCCTGCGAAGCACAGGATCCTGGCTGCGGGTGATCTGAACATGTTCCATGGGGCGATCGGTTCGAGGCTGTCAATGCCGAAACGGGAGCGCACGGTGTGGGATCGGATGCAGGCGCTCGGGCTGGAGTTTCTGGGGCCGCAGGCGCCGCACGGGCGGCGCGCGGAATCTGCGCCCACCGACGTACCATCCGACACGAAGAACGTGCCGACGGCCTACTACGCTGGAGGCGGGCCGGACACCGCCGTGAATCAATTGGATTACGCGTTCGCGTCGCGCGGGTTCCACGAGAAGGTGTCAGTGCGGGCGATGAACGAGATTGAGGAGTGGGGAGCGAGCGATCACTGCCGCCTGATGATCGAGGTGAGGGACAACGCCAAGAGTTGACGGTCCCTGACTAGACCTTTGATCGCGTGCCGCGCCGGCGGTCTCGTCGCGGCCTTCCGGCAAGGACAGTTTCAGCGGGAGCGAGCCCTCCAGAGCGGCACCGGCGGCGTGTTTCGCATGGCCCCCGATGACGTCTGCCCCGGCGGTCGTAGCGGTCGTGTCGACATGGGCGTGATCAGGCAACGGATCTGAGCACACGCCACGCGGGCTTCTCCGTCCAATAGGTCCACTATGGGAGGACGACGACGAAGTTCTCTGGAAAGTCGGCAACCCACCCAACTAACCCGCGCTCAATTGCGGCCAAGGGAACGAGGACTGTGAGCGCCTCGACGCGCTCTGGCGGCCCTTGGATGATCAGGATCGGCGGCTCGTCATCAGGGCACCGCCGTAGCCATCCACCGCCGTCACCCCCGCACCGCGTTCGTTGCCCCGAGGTACCCCCCGGCGACCAGCGTCAGTCTCCCGCGCAGGGTCTTCCTGCCACCGCGCGCCGGAACGGGCCGTCGGGCCGTCGGCGACCGACTACAGGGTCGCTGTCTGGGCATCGGACGCGACGCCGGTGACGAGTGTGCTATCGCTGCCGACCACCGCGCGCACCATGAAGGTGTATTCCGTGCCGTTGGTCAGACCCGTCACGGTGTGGCTGGTCGTGGTCGCGTCGCTGCCAATGATGTTCGTCCAGCTGCCGGTGTCATGCTGCACTTGCAACGTTCCGCAATCCATGCTGCGCATGCCGTCGCAATCGGACTGACGCCTCTCGAGGTTCATTCTGACCCTGCTGTATCATGATCTCGATCAGGATGCCGATGGACGACATCACTGTGCTCAAGCTGCCGGCACCTTGTGCGCTGAGTGATCTGCAGCACAGAGCCGTCCCCGTGCTGCGATCCGCTGGAGTAAGCCGCGCGATTGTCTTCGGTTCGCGGGCGCGCGGCGAGGCGGACGGCTTCTCCGATCTCGATCTCGCGGTCGTAATGGACACCGACCTGCCCCGGCGAGAGCGCGGACGCTCGCTCGCGAAGCAGCTTGACGACCTGCTGCCGACAACAGTCGATCTGCTCGTCTACACGCCAGCGGAGTTTTCGGCAGGGACGGCGAACGGCTTCGACTTGTTCCACGCCCTCGAGCGGGACGGCGTGGACATTCTGTGATCGACAGGTGATACCAGATCGTTCAAGACGGGAAGTCCGCGCCCGTGACACCGGCCAGGCGGCCAACGCAGTCGGCTCCGCCCCGGCTCGTCACGGCGTGCCTCGCGGCGCGCTATTCCACCCAGATCGGCGAACTCCACGCCACCTGCCCGTCGTTCTGCACCACGCGGATGTAATAGTAGTTCGACCCGGCCTCGAAGTTCCGATCCGTGTATTCGAAGACGTACTCCTCTTGGTTCGGGTGGCTGGTGTACACGATCTGTTGGTTCTTCACGATCACGAACTGCTTGATCCGATCCGTCCCGACGGCCCGCATCGTGAGTCGCGGCGCTCGGTTGGAATTCACGATGTCGCCCATGATGTAGCGGTTGCCATTGGCATCCTCCGCTTGGAAATCCAGCACGATGTTGTCCGTCGCGCCATAGGCGTGGCGCGCCTTCAGAGCTGCGAACATGGACTCCCTGGTAAACTCCTCGGCCACGATCATCGCGTAGGACATATGCGTTGACCAGTGGTCCGATGACGCCTGCACGCCGATCTTGTAGCCCTTGCGCAGCGCGTCCCACCAGTACCCGATCGGGTTGAAACCCGAGCGTTGCTCGCGAAGCTTCTGCGGCGATGCCGCCAGCGGCGCTCCCATGTACTCGTAGCTGGCCCGGTAGCCTTGGAAAATCTCCATCAGCGGCTCGACCTCGGGATCGTTGTTGAACCAATCCGTGCCTTGCGCCGTGCCGGAGCTGTGGGGCATCGAGATCCCGTCGTTTTCGTGCAGGTACGCGTAAAGCTTCTCAGCGCGTTCTTCCCCGCGCTGCTCCGCTGCCGGGATCGGCAGCGGGCGCGTGCCGCGCTCGCCGAAGATCACGTTGCGATGCCCGTTAGGGAAGGTCAGCGAGCGCTCGTAACCGAACATCGGCACGAACGAGCCGGGCACGTGGAACAGGTCGGTCAGCTTCTCGTCCTGCCACCACGTGAATTCTTGGTCGTACCCGAGTTGGTGGTCCGTCGGAACGATGTAGTCGAACGCCGCCGCGTCGAGAGCGTAGCGGTACACCTCGAGCAGCGACCCGTCGTACTTGAAATCCTGGGACACGTCCGTGTGCCGGTGCATGTCGCCCCGATAGATCTTGAAGCTCCGCTCCCCGGCATCGATGGTATAGCCGCGAATCGCCTCCACGTTGCGCTCCTCGAATGGATGGATCGGCACTGCCTCTGCGAACGGCTCGACATACTTGGCGAAATTCCCGTCCGAGTAGTCCGCCGGCCCAGCCGCTTTGCCGAGGTCGGCCGCATAGATCTCCGCGTTGCGCGGGATATTGTCCGAGAACGGACGGTTGTCAGTCATCCATGCCGCGATCAGCGCGCTGCCGTCGGATGCGATGGCCGGACGCTTCTCGATCGATCCCTGGCTATGCCCGAGCGGCACCGGCATGGACCATTGCTCGCCATCAAAGCGCGTCAGGAAGGTCTCCCACATCATCCGTGCGCCGATGCTGTGCGCTCGCTGGCGCGTCCAGTGGCGGAACAGCATTGTTAGCGTGCCGTCGGCGTCGAAAGCGAGCTGCGGATTCTCGAAATTCGGATGCAGCCGATAGACATAGAACGGCTCCAGCTCGGACTTGGGCTCGGCCCAGGCTGCACCGGATCGCCTGACCACTTGGATTGATCGCTCCTGGTGCAGCGGCACGCCCAGCGGCGGAGTGACTAGGTAGCCCTGGTCCTTGCCCCAATTCACGCCCGATTCGTCCCATGCCAGCCAGGGGGTGCCGTCCGGCGCTACAGCCACAGTTGCATGGGCTTGGAATCTCGGACTGCGAGTGACTTGCTCGATCTCTCCCAGCTCGGCGTTTGCGTAGGACCGATAGAAGACGTCGTAGTTACCGTCGTGATAGCTGTCCCACACGACGTGCGCCTGACCGTCCGGTCCGCCCGCGATTTGCGGCTCCCAGTCGTTCGCCGGGGATTCGCTGACGCGCAGGGGATCGCCCCAAGATCCGTTCCAGGCGCGCATCCAGATGTCGGTCTGAGCCTGCCCGAGCGCCCCTTGGGCGCTTTGCCATGCCACCACCACTTGGCCGTCTCGCGTGGCGGCGGCGCGGTGGAATGTGTTCGAGCCACCGGCGCTGATCTTCTGCGGCGCGGCCCACGACCCGCTATCGAGCATCCTCCCCCACAGGTCCCAGCCGGTGCCTTCGCGCTGGCTCCAAAAAACCCACAGTCGCCCCTGCCCGTCAGCCGCAGCTGACGCGCGCCAGATGTCAGCGGGAGCAGTCGTAACCTCCTGCGGTTGCTCCCACGCGCCATTGCGGCGAATCCGCGCCAGCACGCGATCGGCTCGGTCCTGGTACGCGACCCACGCTACTGCGACGACGCCTTCGGCGACCCGCGTCACGGCCGCCTCGTCGTCCTCGTACTCTTCGCTGGACAGCCGCTCGGCGGTCGGCGTGACGGCAGCGGTCGCCCGGCCGTCCAGAAAGGCCTTGGCACCACCGGCCAGTTCTCCGAGCCGGAATGAGAAATTACCCTGCTTGGTGCGAATCCTGACGCTCGTGGACACATCGCCGCTGATAACCGCGAATAGCCCGACCGGGGAATACTGCGTGGGCGGCAGTTCGGCGGGGCTCATTTCGTTGTAATTGACGCGCGCGAATCCGCGAATCTGCTCTTGCCTCGTAGACACTTGCCACGCGACCGGACTCGACAGCTCGTCATCGGCCATGAAGTGGCGCTCCTCCAAGCCCACCAGCTCGCCCCCGGAAACGCGGATGGAACCGTCCCAAGACTCGACAGCCTCGGCCCGCTCGCCCAAGCTTATGTAGACAGTTGTCAGCGCCCCCTGCGCGACAAGGATCATCGGGCACAGAATGAGCAGAGACAGCAGGCGTCGCATCGTGCGGCGATTATATCGGAATGGCGGTCCAATCCGCCGCTTGGGGCGTGGCGCATTAAGACTCCGGTGCGCGCTGCTTCGCACTCGCAGCAGCCTGGGCTGCGGGCGGAGGAATCGACGGCTGGCGGGCAGGCCTATCGACAGTGCCGTACAATCTGCCCGTACGGCATATCGCTCGCCCAGCAGGCTGCAGAATGGAACTTCCGGATTCACGCAACGCCGACATCTTGGTCCATGTCAACGGCGAGCTCAAGCCGCGCTCGCAAGCCAAGGTCTCCGTCTTCGACAGTTCGGTGCAGGGCGGTGACGCTGTCTGGGAAGGCCTGCGCGTCTACAGGGGCAAGATTGCAGACCTGGACCTCCACTTAGACCGGCTGCACGCCTCGGCACACGCCATGGCATTCGCAGACCTGCCCTCGCGGGACGAGGTGCGCCAGGCCATCTTCGACACGCTGCGGGCCAACGGCATGACCGATGAGGCGCATGTCAGGCTCACGCTGACCCGCGGCGAGAAGGTCACCTCGGGCATGAGCCCGCACTGGAATCGCTGCGGCTGCACGTTGATCGTCCTGGCCGAGTGGAAAGCGTTGGTCTACGATCCAGAGGGCATCCACCTGATCACATCTTCGGTGCGGCGCAACTCTCCGCAATGCATCGACTCGAAAATCCACCACAACAACCTGATCAACAACATCCTGGCCAAGATCGAGGCGAACTTGGCGGGTGTTGACGACGCCTTGATGCTGGACCTGCACGGGTTCGTCTCGGAGACCAACGCCACCAATGTCTTCTTGGTCAGGAACGGTGCGCTGTGCACGCCGCACGCCGATAGCTGCTTGCCTGGCATCACGCGTGCCACGGTGATGGAAACCTGCCGCGAGGCCGACCTCTCGCTGGTCGAAAAGAACATCTCGCTGACGGAGGTCTATACCGCCGACGAGATGTTCACGACTGGCACGATGGGCGGACTGGCTCCGGTGCTGGAGGTCGACGGCCGGGTGATCGGCTCGGGGGCGCGCGGGCCGATGACTCGACGCCTGCAGCAGTTGCACGCTGATCGAGCCTTCCAGCGAGGCGAGCCGATTCCGTGACGGCAGTCGACCAATCGAACGAGCCGAGACATTGAATGCGCTCAGGAAATTCACTTAATGGAGCCGCTTAGGATTGGTCTCACAATTAGGGGCCGCAGTTTACTGGTCTATATTAAGACCAGTTGGTGCTCTTAGTGGCCTGCCGACAGCCGTTCGCGACATTCTCGGGGCGGCTGCGCAGGTCGGTTTGAGATCCAGCATCGCGTGCAGAGGAAAACGTGGCCACACAGGTACTGGAGTTTCTCCTAGTTCCCGACGCCAGCGCGGCGCGGCGCTTGCGGCGCAGTCTGGCACAGGTTTCCGCCAGATCCGGCGTACTGGTCGGGACGTGGCCCGATCTGCTCCGACGCGCTCTCGAGTCTTACTGCATTGCGGCCCGCCCCTGCGAGCCGGAAGATCTCGAGGAGGCGTTGCGCTCGATCGACGGGGCGTTCTGGATCAATAGCCTTGAAGCCGCACCGGACGAGACGATTAAGACCGTTCGGAAGGCACTGGTCGACCTGATCTCAGCGACGGACCCGGACACCGTCTTGGATGCGGCTAGCGCCGCGAGGCTTGCTGAGCGCCCACGGAAGATCTTCTCGGACCTGACACGCCTGGCGAGGTCACTGGACGAGCGGCTGCCGGGCGATCTGGAATTGATTCGACGGCTGTTGCAGTCAAGCTCCAGCGACCCACTGCAGCCAATCCGCGTGCATCGGGTCGCAGGCGTTCCTCACACGACTCGCTGGCAAGACGCGTTGATTGAAGCGCTGAACCGCTCGGCCGCGACGGCCAAGTCGCCGGACAGCGACGTGGCCAGTGCGCTGCGTGCCTGCCTGAGCCCAGGCCCCTGCGCCGACTCGGAGTCCTTGCTGGGAATCATGCAGGCCCGCCTGTTTGAGCGCGAACAGGTCTCGGCGCCGCTCGACAGCAGTGCGCAATGGGTCGGCGTTCGAGACTTCTACCAAGAAGCTGAGATTGCCGCCGGGATGGCACAGAAGCTGCTGGCCGAGAATCCGCGCCTGAAACCGGCCGACATTGGCCTGCTAGTACCGGACAGCTTCGAATACGGGGTTGCGTTGGAGGACGCGTTCCGATTGACCGGACTTCCGCTCTCGGGTGCGGCCACCGAGCGCTGGCAGCGCGACTTGGGCTACGAGGCAGTATTCCATTTCCTGTTTTGCAGGCAGAAACCGGCCCCGGCCATGGCGCTGGCCGTGTGCCTGTCCTCTCGGCTCATGCCGTGGAACGCGGAAACCGGAGCGCAGATGGCCCAGGACGTGATGGACGGGAATCCCAGCCCGCGGCTGCCGGGCGATGCGGGCCCCAAGGCCGAGCAGATGCGCGAACTCCTGCTCGGAGGCGACGCGGAGCCGTCCGGGCTGTCACGCGCCCTCGGCGAATTCGCGTCGCTACTCAACGGCGGAGAGCGCTTCGCTCTTCACGCTCGGCGCGCGCGGGAAGCGGCCGGCCTTGTCCAAGCGCATCTCGGCGGATCCCGCGCCATCGATTGGACCGCCGTGCGCAGGATCGTCAATCCAGAACTCATCATTAGCGGCCAGAGCCCGTTCTACAACCTCGAGGGCGTCTCCGTATGGAGCGAGACGCATGAGCCGTGGCGAAGCGTCCGGCACTTGTTCGTGTTCGGTTTCGCCCAGGGCCACTATCCGCAGCAGTTGAGGACCTCCCCGCCGTTTTCGCAGGCCGACCTAATCGATCTCAGAGACAAGCTCGGCCTAGCAATCGATTTGCCCTTCGAGCGGCAAGTCCGGCTGCGGGAGCTGTTTCGGCGGCAGCTGCGGGCCGCCTCCGATTCGGTCACCGTCTTAGTGCCGCACCGCAATCCCGATAGAAGCACCGCGGGACCTTCAGACAGTCTCGTGTTCATGCGACGCCTCATCGCGCACCCCGACAACGGAGACGGCTTGGTCGCGTTGCTGGACTCGGCCACTGACCGCCAGCGCATCCGCAACCTCGCTCTGGCAGACCCCTCCGAGCCGATCGCGCCGCGCCAACTGCAGAGCGGGCACCTGCGATTCGGGCAGAATTTGCTGGCCCTGCGCAAGGACGACCTCGGCCGCGCCCGCCCCGAATCGCCCAGCGGCCTGGAATCCCTGCTGGTCTCGCCGTTGGCCTGGCTGTTGCAGAGTGCCCGAGCCGAGCCGCTGGAATGGGCCCCGGAATCCGCAAGTCCAATCGTCGTGGGCACGCTGGCCCATGGGGTCTTTGAGCGGATGTTCCGGCCGGGCGGCACGTTGCCTGCACCCAATGCGATCCGATCGCAAGTCGAAGCGGAGCTCGACACCGTCGCCCAGCAGGAGGCCCCCTTTATGCGGGGACCGCAGTGGCACGTTGAGCGCCGCGGCGTGGCCATGCGAACGGCGGAGGCCGCCGAGTCATGGAGCGCTGTGCTGGAAGCCCTGCAAGCCGAGGTGCTGGCCAGCGAGCAGTGGTTGCAGGGCACGTGGTGCGGCACCGAAATTCACGGCAAGGCCGACTTGATCTTGGGAATTGGCGAGGACACGCTGCTGATCGTTGACTACAAGTGGTCCAAATCTGACAGCCGCCGGGAACGGATGGAGAAGGGCTTCGAGAGCCAGATCAGCCTGTATCGGGAAATGGTGCAGACCGGAGGACTGAAACCCCCGCGCGACGGCGGCCCCGCGCCGCACCGCTACGAAGCCCTCGCCGCCAAGCTGCGTGCCGCCCGCTGGGTTGGGATCGCGTATTTTACCATGCGCGATCAGGTCTGCCTGTCGACATCCCAACTGCCCGCCACCAAGCGCGTGAGCGGCTGGCACGCCGTGGACGGAGACGTTGCGGAGAATGCCTTGCAAATCATTCGAGCTCGCCTTGACGAGGTCCGCTCCGGGATCGTTCGGCTCAACCTGGTGACCGACAGGATAGAGTTCCCGAAAATTTGCGGGATCATGCCGTTCGCGATGGACCGCAGCCCCTTGATCGACATGTTTGCCCTCGCGGCACCGGAGAAACCGTGACGAACGTAGAGCCACTGAGAATCGTGCCGGCCGGCGCAGGCTCCGGCAAGACATACAGCATCCAGCACCAGCTTGGCGAGTGGGTCGCTGCGGGCAAGGTCGCTCCCGACAGAATCGTCGCCGTGACATATACCGAGGCGGCCGCGAGCGAACTGCGAGAGAGGATCGGCGCCAGGCTGGTGGAGATGGGCCGGGTCGATGATGCATTGCGCCTGTCCGAGGCCTACATCTCGACGATTCACAGCTTCGGGTTGCGCGTGCTGACCGAATTCGCTTTCGAAGCCGGAGCGTCCCCGCAGCCACGCCTGCTCAATGACAACGAGCAGAGCGCCCTGATCCGGCGAGCGCTGGCGCGGACAGACAAGGCCAACGCAGTCGCTGACCGCCTCGAAGGCTTCGGCTACAGCTATAGCTTCGGGGACCGGCGGGCGGCGGTTGACGTGTTCCGCGACCGCATTCTGGATGTAGTCGGGATGCTGCGCTCCATCGGTGTTTCGTCCCAGGACGACGCAGCTAGACTCGCAATGGCGGCTGCGCAGCGGGTCGCTGAGCGCTACGGGGACCTCGAAGATGGCGAGTGCGCGCGGCAGGAACTGCAAGCAAGTGCTGAGGCGCTGCTGTGGGAATACCCCGACTCCCTGCACGATGCGTTCGGTAAGTCTAAGGCGGCCCGCGAGGCCTTCATTCGCGACTTCAGGAGCTTGACGGCGGCCGCGCGAACGGAATCGCTAGGGCACGACTGGAAACTCTGGCAGAGGCTACGCGAGATCCGGCGATCGAAGGCTGGCAATCGCCTGCCCGTGACTTATGACCAACTGGCGACAGAAGTGATCGAAGCAGCGGACAGCCTGGCCGCACATCCCGGCCCGCTATTACAGGCCCAGGAGCATTTAACCTGCCTGCTGGCGGCGGGGCAAGATGTCTTGCGCTACTACGGGGAGGCCAAGCGCCAGGCGGGCTTGGTGGACTACACCGACATGATCGCGATGGCGGGGCGGCTTCTGCGCACGCGTCCCGACGTCTTGGAGACGCTGGCCGGACGCATTGATTGCCTTGTGGTCGATGAATTCCAAGACACCAATCCGCTGCAGTTCGCGCTGCTGTGGAACCTGCGCAGGGTAGGGGTTCCGACTCTCGTTGCTGGCGATCTGAAGCAGGCGATCATGGGCTTTCAAGGCGCAGATCCGCGCCTGTTCGAGGCACTGGAACTGGGCAACCCCGAATCCTCCCGGCCGCTGAAAAAGAATTGGAGGTCCCAGCCGCGCCCTGCCCATGCCCCAGATCTCGCACTTGACAACTGTAGGGTGGTTGTGGCATGTCTAAAGCATGCTCGACCAACATTGCATTGCGGAGACCCTCTCGCACTCAGAGGCCGTGGAGACCCTGCGGGTGCTGCGGACGCAGGCTGGCGACACCAGCCGGAGCGCGTTCGCCCGGCACGTGTGCCGGGAGTTCGGTTTCGTGGACAGTCGCGGCCAGCCGCAGGTGGCGAGCTGCCAGAAGGCCTTGCGCAGTCTGCACAGCGCGGGACGCATCGATTTGCCGGCCCCGCGCCATGGCGGCCGCGCCGGTGACTGCCGTCCGCGTCGGCTCGGCCAGCCGGTCCCGCCACCGCAAGCAGTTCCGCCTGCGGCGGGGGCGGTCGCCGGGCTCAAGTTGACCCTGGTGACGAGTCCGCAACAGCGGCGGACCTGGAACGAGCTGGTCGCCAGCGAGCACCCGCAGGGAGCCGTGCTGCACGTCGGTGCCCAGCTGCGCTACCTGATTGAGTCCGAGCACGGCCTGCTGGGGGCGCTCGGCTTCGCCGCCGCGGCCTTGGCGGTGGCGGCCCGCGACGAGTGGATTGGCTGGGATGCGCAACTGCGCCGCAAGCGGCTGCACCGCGTGCTGGGCCTGAGCCGCTTCCTGATCCGTCCCAGCGTGCGCTGTCACCTGCTCGCTTCCAAGGTGCTCGGCATGGTCCGGCGGCGGCTGCCGGAGGACTTCCTCCAGCGCTATGGCTACCGGCCTGCCCTGCTGAAAACCTATTGCGATCCGCAGCAGCACGCCGGCACGTGTTTCCGCGCCGCTAACTGGACCTGCGTCGGCCAGACCGGCGGGCGCGGGCGTTTCGCCCGGCCCGGCCAGCGCGTGCCGGTCAAGGCCATCTTCGTCTACCCCCTGCAGCGCGACTGGCGGCGCCTGCTCGGGGCCGCCGCAGCGCCGCCCGGCCAGCCGCTGGGGCCGGCCGACGGGCTGGCCCTGGACGAGTTCGCGGCCAACGAACTGGGCCAGGCGCCGCTGGGTGATCTACGCTTGTCGAAGCGGCTGGTGCAGACCGCGCAGATGCAGGCCGCCGCTCCCATGGCCTCGATCCCCGCCGCCGCGCAGGGCCAGCGGGCCGCCGTCAAGGGCCACTACCGCCTGATCGACCAGCCGGACGACTCGGCGGTGACCCCGCAGAACATCCTGGCGCCGCACCGCCAGCGCACGCTGCGGCGCCTGCAGGCCGAGCGCACGGTGCTGTGCGTGCAGGACGGCACCGAGCTCAACTTTGCCGAGCATCCCGGCTGTGCGGGGCTGGGCTACATCGGCAAGCACAAGCGCTCGGAGGGCACGCTGGGGCTGCACATGCACTCGACGCTGGCGGTGAGCCCGGAGGGCATCCCGCTGGGGCTGCTGCAAATCCAGTACGACGCGCCGGACGGGCAGGCGCAGCGCGGGCGGCCGCTGGAGGAGCGCAAGACCTTCCGCTGGATCCGCGGGTTGCGCGACTGCGCGGAGGTAGCGGGCCAGTTGGCGGGCCCGCGCCTGGTGGCGGTGATGGACCGCGAGGCCGACGTGCAGGCGCTGTTCGCCGAGCAGCGGCGGCTGGAGGGAGTCGAGTTGCTGGTGCGGGCCAAGCACAACCGCGTCCTGGGCGCGCCCCGGCCGAAGCTGTTCGAGCACATGCGGGCACAGCCGGTGGGGGGCCAGTTGGAGATCAAGGTGCAGCGGAGTTCGGCGCGGCGGGGCCCGCGCCGGCAGTCCGCCAGCGCGCTGCGCGCGGCGCGCACGGCGCAGGCCGAGTTGCGCTGGCAGACGGTCGAGTTGCCGGCCCCGGCGCGCGGCGAGGCAGCGCTGCGGATGCAGCTGGTGCACGTGTGGGAGCGGGCGGCGCCGGAGGGGGTGGAAGCGTTGGAGTGGTTCCTGCTGACGACGTTGCCGGTGGCGTCGCTGGCGGATGCGGAGCAGGTGCTGGAGTGGTACCGGCTGCGCTGGCGCATCGAGGACTGGCACCGGATTCTCAAGTCCGGCTGCAAGGTGGAGTACCTGGGGCACCGCACGGGGGAGCGGATCGAGCGGGCGGTGACGATCAAGGCGGTGATCGCCTGGCGGCTGGCCGCGATGACCCTGCTGGGACGGGAGACCCCCGAATTACCGAGCGAGGTGTTCTTCACGCAGATCCAGCTGCGGGTGCTGCGCCACTTCGCGTCCAAGCGCGGGCTGGCCGCGCCGGGCAATCTGGGACTGGCGGTGCGGACCATGGCGATCTTGGGCGGCTACCTGTACCGTGCGCACGCTCCGCCGCCGGGCCATCAAAAGATCTGGGAGGGCTGGACCCGCTTGACCATCATGAGCGAAGCCTATGAGCTGAAAGACTACTTCGAGCCGCCCGCCAGCGCCTCTCAGGATGAGCCCGAATCGTGACTTGTGGGGCAACGGCAGGCCGCGCCTGATGGAGGCTATCAACTCACTCGGCCGAGTCCTGTTCAGCGACCGCTACACCCCGCTTGAGGCGCAGGGCCAAGACAGCCCGATGGCGCCGCTGGAAGTTCTGCAGTTCCCGCGCAACTTCCGACTCAAGGCGCGCGAGACCCGGGCGCTGACGCTCGCGGAACGCTGCAGCGAGATGCTTGCAGATCCTGCGCAGCAGATCATCGACAGACAGACCAAGAAGGCCCGCAGGCTGCGGGGCGGCGACATCGCCGTGCTGTGCCCGACACACAGCATCCTCGCCGCGTATGCCAACACGCTGCGCGGCTATGGCCTGAGGGTGAACTGCCAAGCTGACGGCTGGCTGGCATCCCGGCCTGTGCAACTGGCTTGGCACGCGCTGTCCTACCTTGCGAATTCGGCAGACCGGCATGCGGCGCTGTACCTAGCGGTCACAGAACTGGGCCAGCGCAGCCTTGAAGAAGGGCTCGGCCAGATCATGCGCGACGGCCGCATCGAGGATCCACTGGTGCGCAAGCTGGACGAGTTGGCCGACGGGGTCGCCGACCGCACCGTCTACGCGTTGCTGGCCGATACACTCGATGCACTGGACCTGTGGAACGCCGTCTCGGTCTGGCCCGACAGCGAGCAGGCGCGGGCAAACCTCGTGCAGCTGATGGGAGCGGCCAGCGAGTTCATGAACTCCAATCGCGAAGCTCTGGCGTATGGCGGGTACCACGGGTCGGGCATCCAGACATTCCTCGCCTGGCTGGCCGAGCAGGCGCAGCAACACGACCAGCAGCCTGACAAGCGAGTGCTTGAAGAGGATGCCATCGTGCTGCGGACTTGGCACAGCGCCAAGGGCTTGGAGTGGCCAGTGGTAGCTGTCTGCGGAATTGATCGCAAATTCAAAGTGCGGCTGCCCAGCCTAGACTTGGGCTACGAATCGTTCGAAGACTTGGACCGGATCTTGGAGCACGCGCGGGTCGAGTTCTGGCCTGAGTATGTCGCGCCCGAAAACAACCGCATTGCGAAGATCGCCCTGCTGGAGGCCGCCGAAACAGAGGCCCGACGCTTGCTCTACGTGGCGCTAACGCGCGCCCGCGACAGGCTGGTCTTGGAATGGCCCTCGTTCTTGGAAAGGGACTGGCAGCAACAACAAGAGGACGGCCCGGATCTCCTGAACCCGCCCGCTGGAAAGAGCTATTGGGCACTGCTGAGGCCTCGCTGCTCGCTCAACCCCATCATTAGCGCCTTCGTAATCGACGGCCAGCTATTCCCCTGCCGCGTCACGAAGGGGTACGAGGACTCCCCCGGCGAGGATCTGCTGGTGGGCGAGATCATCGAGACCGAGCTGCCGCTGACCGGCCGCCGGGCAATCCGGGTGGCGCAAGGGTCGGCCGACTTAACGCCCGACAGCCTCAAACCCTCGCTGCTGGACGGGCTCCAAGACACGGTGTCCACCGTGCGGGTGCGGGTGGAGAGGTACGGCCAGGGACTGAACCCGGAGGTGGGCTTGGTCAGCGCCGAGCTTGGAACGTACCTGCATCGCTGCTTTGAATTCCTCGGCCCACGGCCCGACCTAGCTGGGCGAATGGCCGAGCTCACAGGCGTCGAAGCCGGCCCCGCAGAGATGGCAGCCATCAGCAAGGCCGTGGCCCGCTTCGAAGCCTGGCTGAGCGAATCGCTGCGGGCAGAGCAGGTCCTGCGCGAATGGCCGCTGCTGATGCTAGATCGCAGCGGCTCGGTGGTCTCCGGGACAGTCGACCTGCTGGTGAAGACTCCGGACGGCGCGTGGATCCTCGATCACAAGTCTGACTACGTTGAGGATCCTGCGGAGGCCATGCAGAAGTACCAGCGTCAGCTAGGCGCTTACGAGCAGGCTCTCGCCGCGCAAGGAACCAAGGTGCTCGGCGTCGGCATCAATTGGATCCGGCGTGGGGCGGTCACCTGGAAGGGCCCTCTATCCGCCACTATGTGAGGTGGCCCGGAGCTGGAGGGCGACACGCAAGCTCCCGCCTCGAATGTGCCTCCCGGTCAACGCAATGAACAGCGGGCTCCGGCAGTGCGGGCGGGATCGCACGCTGCCCCGCTCTGCGACTCTACAGCACAGGCTCGAAGCGAGCCATAAGTGTCTCCAATTCCTTGACTTCATCTGGGCGGACTTCTGGCAGCGGCGGGCGGACCGGACCGCCCGGCTTGCCCAGGATCTCCATCGCTTTCTTCATCACGCTGACCTCGTAGCCCTTGCGGCGCGCGCGCATGGCGTACAGCGGCAACACGTAATTTCGCATTAGCCGAGCAAGGCTCGGGTTGTCGAGCATCGAGGCGCGCTCGTGGAGTTGTAGCGAAAGGCGGGGCGCGATCGTGGCGATGCTCGACGTATAGGTACGAACCCCGATCGAATAGTAGCCCGGCACCATGTCATCTCCAATCCCGCCGATCCAATGCAGCCGGTCACCGCAGCGTTCCATGACGCGCTGGTAGTTGCGGATATCGCCCTGGCCTTCCTTGAGGGCGATCAGATTCGGAATCTCTTCCGACAGGCGAAAGACCTGGGACGGGGTCAGGTTGACGGTATCGCGCGAATACAAAAACAGGCCAAGATCGACGGCACTGCCGATCGCCTTGTAATAGCGCAAGAGACCCTCGAAGTCGGCGTTCGGGTAGTACGGTGGGAACATCAGGATCCCATCCGCGCCGGCGGCCTGGGCGCGCTTTGCCAGTTCGACTGACATGCCGCCGCCGAATCCGACGCCTGCGATCACGGCAGTCTTCCCGCCGACTTCGGCGACGGTTGCCTCCACGAGTTGCACGTGCTCCTCAGGAGTCAAAGAGTACAGTTCGCCTGTACCTCCGGCCGCAACGACCGCGCAGAGCGGGAACTTGACCATTTCAGCGACATTGGTGCGGTAGGCGTCCAAATCTAGCGAGTAGTCCGCCTTGAAGTTGGTGACGGGAAAGGCGATCACCCCCTCAAGCTTGCCGCGAAGTTCCGAAGGCGTCATGGGGTCCATTGTCGCACCGCCCCGCTGACAGGCGGGGCGGGCCTAGTTGCTGGGATCGCCCGGTGTCGGCACCCGCGCCCCGCCAGCGAACTCGAAGCGGGCGATACGCGCAGTCCGCGGTCCGCCTTACGGACATGCGCGGGAAGCCTTGCAGCCCGACCCGGGCGGCCGTTCACCATTTTCGTGGATGCGCACATGCTCCCAGCAGAGATGAATCGTGCCGTCCCTCTCGTGGACTCGAAATCGCCTGCCGTAACGCCATTCAGAGAATTGCTGCAGACCGTCATCGTCTCCTGAGCAAAAGCGACGCCAAGGACCTGAGCGGCCGACAAGCCAGCGGCAGACTAGCCGCTCGCTCCTACGATCTCCGCGATCTCGATCAGATGCAGCTGTCGGCCCGTGCCCCCGTGCGGCGAGTCAATCACCACTTTCGTCCCGTCTGGGCTGAATCGCGGATGGGTGTCGCAACGCCATTCGCCCTTGTACTCGGGGGGTGACAAGAAGTGTCCCAAGGGCACCCGACGGCCACTGCTCACCTCGTACAAATACGGGTGCTGCAGGCGCTCTTCGTCCGGATAGGTGTCATTGAGGATCCACCGGTTTCCAGGCAGATAGGTGCAATGGCCGTTGCGCGGCATGACCCCGGGCCCCACCACCTCCGCCTGATCGGTCATGTCCTTGTAGAGGTAGAACTTATCCTCATGCGAGGGATGCCATGCCCAGGCGAGCACCTGCCCGGGATCGCGCCAGATGAAATGCGACGTCTTGCCGTAGGGGTCGAGCACGTACGGGTCCGAGCCGTCGCTGCCGATGGTGAACATCCGAGTCCCGAAACCGCTGCCCGTGCCGGGCGGATTGCGCCAGCGGTGCAAGAAGATCAGCCGCCTGCCGTCGGGCGAGACGAGCAAGTGATTGAAGTAGTGCTTCAGGCCTGCAGTGTCGGTGTGGGGGTTCGGGATGGCGGCCGCCTGGGCGATGGAAATCAGGAGCTCGCGCCGCCCGCTGGCGAGGTCCACCTTCCAGATACCCTCGTCTTCCGGGGCCAGCACGTCCGCGTTGGGATCCGGAATGCCCACGTAGCCGTACCCCGGCCGCGTGTCGTTCAGTCGTCTAAAATCCGTCGAAATCGCCCACTTGCCGTCCGGGCTCAGAGCGTAGACGGCCGACGGAACCGTGCGGCTTGCCCCGCTTTCAACATTGAGGATGCGGCTGAAATATTGGCCATCCTCACGGTCATTCCAGATAATTTCCGTCTCCGACCCCGGGATCCACTGCAACATGCAGCCCTGCTGCCAGCCCCACGCCGTGCTGCGGCCCAGATCGGTCCAGCGGTCATCATCAGCGGTGTCGACCATGCCGATGCGGATCTCGTCCGCAGGCCTTGGCGACCGATGTTCGAAGCCGACTTCCATGCTCAGGACCAAGCGGCTACGCGGATCGAACTCAAGCTTGTCGTAGTAGCCGAACCAGTGGTGCTTGGGCCCTTTCGTAATCGCCCGCACAGGCGCAAGGCTGGATCGCGGGAAGTTCCCGCACGCAGTCGCGAGCCCCGCCGCGCACGCTCCCAGGAAGGTACGTCTGCTCGCAAGATCCATACGCTCAATACGGTATCACCGGAGGTTCCGGAAGCCCTTCGCTACGACTGGGTCGGCCGGCCCTCAGTCGCTTTGCTACCTTGAGGCGGTGAAATCTTTGCTTGCCATTCTCGCCGCGACGCTGATGCTCGCCGCCTGCTCTCCGCCTGCGGACGAGCAAGATATCGGATCCGCGCTGCCGGTATCGCCGCGCGAGGCGTTCCGGGCCGGTTCCGGCCGGATCCTGGCGGTGCTGTCGGACAAGACGCTCTACCTGAGCGCCGTCGGGCCATCCGACGCTCAAGCCTCGATCACGGATCAAACGAAGTCGGCGATGGATCAGCTCGGCGAGACTCTGCGCATGGCGAGCCTGGACTACGCGCAGGTGGTCAGCTGCCATGTGCATCTGGCAGACATGGAAAACTACGCGGACATGAACGCCACGTACGGCAGTTACTTTCCCGAAGGGGGCTATCCCGCCCGCACGACACTGGAACTGCCTGGCCTGCCCGGCGGGGCCGGAGTCCTGCTGATGTGTGTCGCTTACGCGGACCCGTCGGAAATTGAAGTCGTGCGCCCGCCAGCGGATGAAATCCCTCCCGCGATGGGACCGTACTCTCCGGCGGTCAGAGCCGGACGAACGCTCTACCTGTCCGGCCAAGGGGGCCGCAATCCGGCCACGGGCGAGCTCGCCGACTCTGCCGAAGAGCAGGCGCAGCAGACCCTGCGAACGATCGGTACGATTCTCGGAGCCGCCGGATTGACCTATGACAACACGGTCCTGGCTAGTTCCTACCTGCCCCCCTCCACGGAAGAGCCGACTGTAGACGGCGCGTTCGAGACCATCTTCAGCCCGGGCGGAGCGCCGAGCCGTGCCAGCGTGGCGCTGTCGCGCCTGCCCGGTGACATCGCCGTGGAAATCACCTTTGTCGCTGTTGATGACAACTATGTGAACCGGCTGTTCATGCACGACCAAGCCCCGACGGCGGTCTCCAGCCCCGCATCCCTGAGCGGCGGTGTCGTCTACACATCCGCCATGCCCGGGCGAGGCGAGACCTTCCGGGAGCAGGTGCTGGATGCCCTGCAAACGCAGGCAACGGCACTGCAGCTGGCGTCGATGGACTTGCCCCATATCGTCCGCATGACGGCATACCTCAGTGATCTGGCCAGCTTGGACGAACTGACCGAACTGCTGTCCGAGTCGTTCCCTGAAACACCGCCCGCGCTGACGGTCGTGCAGACGCGCAATCCCTCCCACTCGCAGGTCATCCTCGAAACCATAGCGGTTCAATGAGCGGGCGATAGCCCGCTCGCGCAGTTGCAAGGTTGCTAGCATGAGCAACTTGATGCACTCCCGCCACCGCAAGCAAGACTTGCTCGCCGAACCGACCCGGCCATTCCCTGTAGACACTGCCAACTCAGCGTCCTCGCTGCTGGAGAAGATGGCGGGCACTGCGTTCCAAGGACGCCAGCTCGGTCAGGCTTTCCACGTGTGGAAGGCCATGCTGGCCGATCCCGAATGCACCATCTTGATGGGTCTGTCCGGGGCCATGGTGCCGGGCGGGATGCGGCGGCTTGTGCGGTTCATGATCGAGCACCGCCTGATCGATGTGCTGACCTCGACTGGAGCGAACTTCTTCCACGACATCCACGAAACGAAGGGCTTCCACCACTACCAGGGCTCGCCTGACATGGACGACGAGGCACTGGGCGAGGTCATGGTCGATCGCATGTACGATGTGCTCGCCGACGAGGTCCGCTTCCGCGAGCACGACCTCTGGATCGGCAGCTTCGCCGCTCGCTTGGACCAGTCGCGCCCCTACACGACGCGCGAATTCCTGCATCTGCTGGGAACGGAAGTCGGGCGAGACTGTGCCGAGGACGGGATTGTCACGGCCGCGGCAAAGCACAACGTGCCGCTGTTCTGCCCAGCGATCGGAGACAGTTCGATCGGGATCGGCGTGGCGGAGAGCCGCCATCGCGGCGAGAACCGGCTCATGTTCGACATGATGGCTGACGTCCTGGAAATCACGAACGCCGTCGCGGATTCGAAAGCGACCGGGGTGATCTACTTCGGCGGGGGAACTCCCAAGAACTACACTCAGCAGTCGGAAGTGGTCGCGATCCTGATGGATCGCGGTAAGGAAGGTCACCGCTACGGCGTCCAGATCGTCACGGACGCCCCGCACTGGGGCGGCCTGTCGGGCTGCACGCTTGCCGAATCCCAGAGCTGGGGAAAGATCGCGAAGGGGGCCAAGATGGTCGACTGCCATTGCGACTCGACCATCGCAATGCCCCTGCTGGTGTCGGCGCTAGCCGAGCAAAAGGCCCTGATCCAGAGCCGCAAGCCGCCCTCGTTCGACATGGGCCGGGTCATGAAGATCCGCCTCCCCTGAGGCGGCTCCCACCCCCTATCGCAGCTGCGCCAAGAACTCCACCAGATCGACCAGATCGTCCACGCTCATCTGCTCCTGCAGGTCAGCGGGCATCGCGGAGACAGAGGACATCCGGCGGTCGACGATCCCCGACTTCGGATATTCGGCGACGACCCCACCCTCCATCCGCAACGTCACGCTTGCATCGGTCTCGCTGACCACAAATCCCGAGGCCTCTTCCCGGTTCTCAAGTAACAGATGCACCAAATCGAAGCTCGGCGACACGCTCGCACTTGGATCGAGAATCGACGCATAGAGGCCGGCCTTGGGGAGCTTGTCCCCGATTTCTGACAGCTCCGGGCCGAAGTTCGTGCCTGCGCCCTGCACAATGTGGCAATCGCTGCAGGTGGCCGATTCAAAGACGGCCGCACCATGTTCCGGGTCGCCCACATAGACCAGCAATTCGGTCATCTGAGGCAATGGCTCGCTGTCGCGCAGTGGCGGGACCGGGAACAGGCGCGCGGCCTCCTCGCGGATGCGCACGTTCATGGACTTGGTCATCGCAGCCCCCGCAATCTCAGCAAAGTCGGGCGGGAACTGGCCGCGGCGGGCCAGCTCGACCAAGACCTGGGCTCCCTGGCTCGTCCCGGCCAGCGAGCGGATCGCCCGTTCGCGGACTGCCGGCGGCAAGGTGGCATTCAGCAGGACGCTTTCCAGCACGGGCACCGCCGCCGAGGACCGGGTGTTGCCCACCGCTTCCACGGCGGCGGCCGCTTGCCCGGGTTCCGCTTGGATGAAATCCAAGAGTGCGCCCGCGGCGCCGCCCTCGAGCAGCGTGCGTGCGGAGGCGATGCCCACCGGGGTGTCCTTGTGCTGCGCCGCCACCGAGACCAGCGATGGATACAGGCTGCTCAGCTCGTAACGCTGGACAAGGCGCGCATACTGCTCTGTCCCCTGTCCTCTGGCGAGCAGCGTCTCAAGGGAATCGCGCATGGCGGGGTCCGTCTCGACATCGAACTTGGGCAGCCGCAACAGCGCCTCGGCCGCAATGAAGAACGGCCGTGTCGATCCGCTGCTGGCGCGGCCGAAGGCGAGCTGGCGCAGGTTTCTGTGCTTGGCGTCGCTCGCCGGTTGGAAGTCAAAGGCGCGCAGATACCGCGCCGCCTCTCCCGCGTCAAGTCCGGCACTGCTGAGAATCCTCCCCAGATAACTCGGGGTTACCGCCGCCCGTGACCGCCATAGGATGTCCCTGCCGGCCGCGGAATTCCAGTTGCGGCCCGCAAGCACGAGCCACGCCCCGATATATGCGTCCCACCTGCCTTCAGCGCCGATCCCAAGCGCCTCCACAGACCAGCGATCGCCGGCGACATGTTGGTTTGCCAGCCGGGCCCAGAGCCTTGGAGCTTGCGGCGACGGATGGCCGCGCAGCGCGATGGCGCACTCGCGCCGCACGTGTGCCGACGGATCGTCAGCCAGCTTCGCAAGGATCGGGGTCAGGTCGATCCCGAGTTGGCGGGCAGCGCGCAGGCCCACGATCCGGATGTCCTCCTCGGCGTCACGGTAGGCCTCGTCCAGATAAGCTGCTCCTCGGCCGGTGATGCGGGCCAGCAACCACAGCGCCCTAGCCCGATGGCGCACCAGCGGACCTTCGCGAAACAGGCGCACAAGCGATTCCTCGGCCGCCTCGCCAGCCTTGTCGAGCGCTGTCCACGCTAGGTATCTCGTTGCGTAGTTGGGGCTCTTCAATGCCTCGACAAGCTCTTCGACCGAGTCGCCGCGAGGAGCCGGGGGCCGGTACGGGTGCGCTTCCGGAGCGATGCGGAAGATCCGCCCGCGGCCTAAGTCGTCCTGACGGTTCCAGCCGATCACCGGGTCATACCAATCGCTGACGAACAATGATCCGTCCGGCGCTACAGCGACATCGACCGGCCGCACCCATTTGTCACGCGAGCCCTTGAGGATGTCCACCATCCGTGCCGCATAGCCGGCACCGCTCTTCGCAGCCAAGATTCCTCGCAGTACGCCCGGACCGGCGTCGGTTGCCAGGATCTGATCCCAGAACTCGCTCGGCAGCAGGCGCCCTTCGTAAGAGGTGACGCCTGTAGGGGAGCCGGCACCCGTGATCAGCAGGTCCGGCACAACACCGGGATCGTTCTGGTGCCAGTGGCGTTTCGGGACCTCCTCGTGTTGCCCCGTGCGCTCTGCTTGGTTTCCGGCACCGGTGAACTCGTCCCGGTAGCCGTAGTTTCCGTACTCGAGGATGTAGTTCAGCCGACAGGCATAGCTGCCGTCATTGTCGTTGTCAGATTGCCAGAGTCCGCCCAACGAATCGACGGCTACTTCGTAGTTGTTGCGGAAGTTGTGACCCAGCACCTCCAAGCTGCCACCGTCGCGGTCACAGCGAAACACCATGCCCCCCTGGTAGGGGCTCGACCGCCCGACGAGGCCGGCCGCAAAGTCTGGGCGCGAAGCGCCCGGGTTTTCCCGCAGGCCGCGCTCGTAGTTGCTGTCTAGCACCGGATTCCCGGCCTTGTCTACGACCAAGGCCCCATTCCGATCGTGGATGTAGCGGCCTCCGTTACCCATGTTCCAGTAGAAGTTTCCGTCCGGGCCGAATGACAGGGAGTGGGTCGAATGGTCATTCTGCGGGGCACCGGAGTTCGTGAACAGGTATTCCTTGCGGTCGGGAACGTCATCGCCGTCATCATCAGTGAACACCAGCACATTGGGGGCAGCGGTAACGATCACCTGGTTTCCGAGCACGGCGATCCCCAGAGCCGCGTCCACGTCCCGGCCTTGGTAGTAGACCTTCGAAGAATCGGCAACCCCATCGCCGTCGGTGTCCTCGAGGATCAGGATGCGATCTCCCTCCGGGCGCTCATCGTTGCTCCCGTGCTCGCGGTAGTTGACGACGTCGCAGGCCCACACGCGTCCGCGATGGTCGACATCGATGTTGGTGGGATTCGACAGGACTGGCTCGGATGCGAACAGCGTGGCCTCGAGCCCGTCGTAGAGGTCTAGGTTCGCGACGGCTGCAGCGGCGCTGCGCGCCCTGTCCCGCTCAGCGGAACAGCCCGTCCACGCGATCACGCCAAGCAGCGCTCCCGCGCAGAGGCTGCGGCGGCATTCACGGCTCATGCAGAATCTTGGCTCCTCTCAAGCGCGCCATGCTCGGCTCCTCGGCACGAAACCCGGGACCGCTGACGCGAACGCAGAATACCAGACGGTCCGTCCATCCGTCGCCGTGATGCGACTCATCCGAGCCGCGCCGCCGGTGGCAGCCGATCACGCCTCGACTGCCGCGATCAACGCTTGGATATAGCCGACCGTCCAAGCCCGGCCGCGATGGCACCATTCTCCGTCGCCGACCATTCTGGGCACGTGATCGGGGATGACAAAGCCATGAAAGCCCACCTGCTTGAGTGCGCGCATGGTCTCCACCGGATTACAGTTCCCATCCCCGAGAAAGCATTCCGTGAAATCGTCGACGGCGCCTTGGACATCGCGAAAATGCACGTAGAAGATCTTCTTGCGCTCGCCGAAGAATCGGATGGCATCGGTGACGCCTTCTCCGGCGCGCATCTCAGACCAGCAACCGTGACAGAAGTCCAGTCCGTGCATCGGACTGTCAAATGTCTCCATGGCGCGGCGGAAGTTGGCGAAGTTGCGGAAGACCCGGCCCACGCCACCCAAGCTCGGAACGGGAGGATCGTCAGGGTGCAGCGCCAGGCGCAGGCCGACCTCCTCGCAGACAGGCAAGATGCGCTCCATGTACCAGCAATAGTTCTCCCAGATCTCATCTTCGGAATGCTCGCGGTCCGCCGGCGCTCCGATCCAGATCGCATAGCTCCTGCCGTCCCCGGGCCGGACCGAGCGCGCCGTCTCCATGCGGAAGGCGGTCGATTCCGCACCGCCCCTCACGGACTCGGCCAGCGACGTTCTCCACACCCCGGCTGGCATGAAGCAGTAGCCCAGGATCGGAATGCCCGCCCGGGCAACATTCCTGACCGTGTGGATCATGTTCGCCAGCTGCTCTTCGCGCCCCTCCAGACCTAGCATGATGCGGTCGTAGAAGTGCCTCGGCACGTTCTCGATGGCCATCAGGCGGAGTTCCGCCTGCCCGGCCCGCCCCACCAAGCGAGCCAAGTCCTCGTATTCCCAGCGCTCCCGCCCGGGCAGCGCCGGAGTGTTCAGTTGGAAATCGTCGCAGCCGCATTGCTTGATGAATTGCAGCTGCGAGGGGGTGATCTTTCGGAATTGGCCGAGGCCGACTCGCATCGGCAGGCTGTCGATTTCAATCATGGGCAGGCCAGATCGAGCTACGGAACGCAGTTCGGTCGTCTCGATTTGCGGAGAGTCTAGCAGGTTTGCTGGGGCAGCGCTCCCCCAATGATCTGTCCTGTTCCCCCAGCCGCTTAGCGTAGCCAGCGGTCCAGGTTTTCAGCGACAAACTGGTCGTCTGCAAGGTGAGGGTATGCCTTGCAGACCCGATCGATCTCGGCTGCCTGTCCAGGTGAGAGACACTCTGATTCGTCCCAGCACCAGATCCCTGCCAGCAGGCCCTGCCGCCGCAGTACCTCATGGATTCCGGCGATACACCCCGCGAAGCCGTTTCGCACGTCAAACAGTGCCGCATTCGCGTCGGTGACCTGGGCGTTCAGTCTCAGCAGCGCGGCTGGAACCTGCCCGGTTCTATCCTGCATGTGCTCTCTACAGCTCCGCCAGTAGCGGCAGGCCGGACGCGTCCACACGGCCCAGTGGCCGAGCAGTCCGCCGACAAATTCCGCGTGCGCAGCCGGGCCGGAATAGCGGGTCAGCAGGTCGCCGATGATGTTGTCGTCATTCCCGGTGTACAAGGCGATCTCGCTGGATCGGCCCGAATCGCATACGGCCCTGAGCACGTCTAGCGTGCGATATCGATCAAACGGTGCCACCTTGATGGCGGCTAGGTTCTCGATCTCGCAGAGGTCCCGCCAGAATTCGTACGGCAGCACGACGCCGCCGACGGCAGGCTGCAGATAGAAGCCCATGATTGGTGTGGCCTCGGCGACAGCCCGCGCGTGATCCAGCAGCGCGGCCAGGCTCTCCCCGCGCATGCCCGCAAAGCCCAGCAGCCCCAAGTCGTAACCAAGGTCGGAGGCGAGCCGCGCCTCGCGGACCGCGTGCGCCGTCGGCCCGACGATCCCGGCAATGCGCAGGACGGGGTTATCCGCGTCCCCGCGCTGCTCTGCCAAGACTTCCGCCGCCAGCTCGAGCACGGGCCGGTACAGCCCGACGGCGGGGTCGTGGATCGCAAACTGGGTCGTGTGCACCCCCACTGCAACACCGCCGGCACCGGCCGCCAAGTAATAGCGCGTCAGCGCTCGCTGGCGCCGCTCATCCAGCTTCCGGCGCGAGTCCAATGCCAACGGATGGGCCGGAATCACCGCGCCTATTCGGAGCTGCCGCAGCACGGCACCGTCCAGCTGCGGCAGTATGGACATCGCGCGGCCGGTCAGTTGAGCCCGTCAGTCCAGTGCCGTCGTCGACTAGGCGGCACGGGTCAGCCGCTCGGCAATCGCTGCGACCACTGCAACGGCTCGCTCTTCGATCTCTTCCGGCAGTTGGTCTTGGATCGGGTGTGGGACGTACACGGCGTCAAAGTCGGCCCTCCCCAGGGCCGACGCCTGCGCCCTTGCCGCGGAGCGGAACACATCCGTTGCGACGGGCACGGTCGGAATGCCGGAGTTTTCGAGGCGGACCGAGTCGTGCAAACTGCACGTCGTGCAGGAGCCTCAATCGGCAAGCGCCTCGATCACGGCATGTGGCTGCGCTTTGCGAATGTCGGCCAGAACCGCCTCAGGCGCGGGCTTGGCAAAGGTGGGCTTGCGGAAGCGCAGCACCGTGGAGACGCCATAACGATCCTTGAGGAGTGTGTCCAAGCGATCTAAGAAGATGGCTCCGCCGCCCTTGCTGATGTCGAGCAGGGCAACGCGCGTTCCCTCGAGCGATTCCAGCCGTGGCGGGGCCGAGGCCTCCGGAGCGGGCCGTTCATCGAATGGATTGACTAATGTCGTGGCCATGGTGCTCCACCTCCTGAGCGCATCAGACAGGCCTAGAGTAGCAACATCGTCGCGGTCCGGGTCAGTCAAATTCGTAGCTGACGATCTGGCTGCCGCGCGGCCCGGTCGCCCACGATCCGAGCACGGCGGAAAACTTGCCCGCCGGCCCGCCCGCTACCATCACGCGTATCGACTCGGGATGCCTGAACTTCCTGTAGCACCGCACGCCGCGAATCACACACTCGTCGTACCCGCCGACCTCGTGCGTCCCCTCGCCGCCATCCCCGTCGTACTCGCTGACCGGGACACCTGTGTTTTCGAACAGGAAATCCACGACGTCTTGCTTGGTGAAGCCGCTGCGGCCCAGCGTAGCGGCGTGCTCAGGTCCGATGACCACCAACGCTTCCGAGCGCTTGCACACCCGCCGAGTCCAGAGGTTGGCCAGCACCGGGCAAAGCGCTCGCAGCAACACCTCGGCGGTGCGGGCCTTGTGCTCGCTCACCGGCCGCGGCGGCTCCGCGCAGAAAAAACTCACTGCGTTGCGCCCTGGGGCGATCCCGAAGTCGTCTGCCAGCGGCCCCCACGGGCTCGCCTCCTCGTTCTCACCGATCACAAAGCTGAAGCGCCCGGGATTGCCCATCGTGGACATGTCGATGCGGCCGGGGGCCGCTCCGCCGAGATTCCGCAGGATCAGTTGCAGCGCCCTGCCAATAGTCGAGTTCGCGCGGGCCGCGTTGGAAAACACGTTGCTACCGCAGGCAAAGCCCAGTTCGAGGCGAACCGGGCCATTGACGATCGCCAGGGGAGCGGCGAAATGAGTCGTGCCCTGGACGCCATGAATGTCGAGCCGCTCGTCGCATAGCGCGCGCACCGCGGGCAGCAGGACCCGCATGTATTCGGGCAGGCAGCCAGCCATGACTGCGTTCGCAGCTACCTTTTCGACACTCGCCGGACCGTAGTTCGGTGGCACGTGCGCGACGATCTCGTCCGGGGCGAGCGCGCACGCTGCCAGCATCCGGTCGACGCGCTGCACCGACGGGGGGATCACCGGCAGAGGATCGGCAAAGTCTTGCTCGTAGCACCATTCTTCGGCAGCGATGCTGTCGGGCACATCCACACGCGAGGCACGTCCTCCGCGGCGGGAGTATAGGTCAAGCGGCGCAGCCCCGGCTGCGTCGGAGTCTGGCTCGAGATGGCGTGACACGCAACCGGGCTGGAAGTCGGGATTCCCGTCGCCGGCGGGGACCGGACTGGGTGCCGCAACGCCGAGCAGGCCGGCGAGCGCAGCGGAGAACCGGTTCAGGTCCGCCTTGTCGAAGCCCTGCGAACTGTCGGCGACCAATCCCGCCCCATTGACCAAGAAAAGAGCCGGCACGGCCTCCAGCGCGCACGCAACGCTAGCCTCGAGGTCCGTGTCAAAGCGCACCGGCATGTCGAGATCGAGCGAACGGATCAAATCTTGCGTGCTTGCCGGATCGTCCTGCGAGACGGCGACAACACTCCCGCTTACGGCGAATTGCCGCGAGAGGCCGTCCAAATAGCGCAGAGCCAAGTGGCAGGCGGGGCAATCGGTCTTGAAAAACGCGATCAAGGCAGGGCCTGTGAGCGGATTTCCATCAACGTGGGGCGCGACTGCGCCGCTGGCCAGCATCGGCATATGTTGCGGCTCGAGAGCCGACTCTCGACCGTGCGACCCATCCTACAAGATGCGCGATTCGTCTGGAAAGTCGCGCCCGAAGCAGGCCAAACCGCCCTCATCCCGTCTTCGCCGATTTGGGTCTTGGGACTCATGACTTCCGGCCTTGTTTGAGCCGATCCTCAGGCTCGGATGCGCAGAGGTCATTGCATCTAAACGACCAGCCGTTGCGCAGTGCGGCCGCTGAGCACTTTGTAGTGTCAAGAGTGTACGCAGGCCGCAGCATGGTCGGCCGCGGCGACCCAAGCCACCCGTCGCGACCGTGATCCAGTGGCAGCACAACGACGAACATGACCAGCGCTCGGCCGCGGTCGGCACCGATCCGCTGCGCACCAGCCACTGGGACCGGGGCTTGGAATGCATTGTGCAGACGGCTTGGCGCCAGCGGGGATCCGTGCCAGTTGGACCGCCCTGCGACACACGCTGTGCCACTGGGGCTGACAGACCACGGCGCTGCAATGCGAGGCTGGCTGCTGGACCGAGACGCGGCAGGACTCGCGCCCGTCACCGGACACGGCCCGGATCGCTGCGGCGCTAGGCCTGCCGCCGCGACTGCACCGCACACGGCGCGTGACCTCGCAGTTTGCGAAATCGGAATCAACTCAAATCCTGTGGTGCCATATGGCTTTGGGCGTATTCATAAGTACAGTCGAATCAGTCTCTTGCAAATCCATGTTTCCTGAAATGACGAAGACGGGCGAAGCCAGTTCCGTCGAAAGAGGGCTCGGCAGAGCGTCCGAGGCGGCGAGCCGGCACAGCCTGCACAGCCCGAGGGGCAAGCCGAATTTCCGCGCTACGGTCCGCTTCGGCGGCCTCCCGCTACGCGTCGCAGCGATCAGAGCAGGGGGGCGGCCCGGTGGTACACTGGGTGCTTAAGCGAGGCGTAGCTCTCCCGCCCGCGATGAAGTTCGGCGTCATCATCTTTCCTGGCTCGAACTGCGATCATGATGCGCTGCATGCGCTCACGCACAACCTTGGGCAACAGGCAACCGAAATCTGGCACGAGTCCGAAGACCTAGGCGATGCGGACGCTATTTTCGTGCCCGGAGGGTTCTCTTACGGGGATTACCTGCGCTGCGGTGCCATCGCCCGCTTTTCGCCGGTGATCCGCTCCTTGCGTAGATTTGCGGATTCGGGAGGACTGGTCATCGGCGTTTGCAACGGCTTCCAAATTCTCTGCGAGGCCGGGCTGCTGGAAGGAGCGCTGGTCCGAAATCATGGCCTGCGCTTCGTCTGCAAGACAGTCGACCTTGTCCCGGGCACGCTTGATTCCGCGTTCACTGCCGCTTGCCGCCCAGGGCAGGTTTTGCGGATCCCCATTGCGCATGGAGAGGGCTGCTACTTCGCCAGCGAAGACACTTTGGACCGCCTCGAGGCACAGGATCGTATCGCGTTCCGCTACTCCGGCGAGAATCCGAACGGCTCGCGCCGGGGCATCGCGGGGGTGCTCAACGAGGGGCGCAACGTCTTGGGCATGATGCCGCATCCCGAGCGCGCCTGTGACAGTGCTGTCGGATCAACCGACGGCATCGCGGTCTTCCAGTCAATGATCGCTGCATCTAGAGCCGTCAAAGCCGTCGCCCATGCGAGCTGAAGTCGACGAGCGGGTCGCAGTCGAGCACGGACTGACCGCCGATGAGTACCGGCGTGTCACCGACCGCATCGGACGCGTCCCAACGCTGACCGAGCTCGGCATCATCAGCGTCATGTGGAGCGAGCACTGCTCGTACAAGAGTTCGCGGCTGCACCTGAAAAAGCTCCCCACGCGCGGAGATCGCATCCTCGTCGGTCCCGGCGAGAACGCGGGAATCGTGGACATCGGAGGGGGCTGGGCGGCAGCCTTCAAGATCGAGTCGCACAACCACCCCAGCTACATCGAGCCCTTCCAGGGAGCGGCAACAGGGGTCGGCGGCATTCTGCGCGATATCTTCACCATGGGAGCGCGCCCAGTCGCAGTCTTGGACGCGCTGCGGTTCGGGCCCCCCGACGATCCCGACGACGGTGCGACGAACTGCCGCATCATCCGCGGCGTAGTTGAGGGAATCGCTCATTACGGAAACTGCATTGGCGTGCCGACGATTGGAGGAGAGTGCTGTTTTGACCCGTGTTTCAGCGCGAATCCCCTAGTCAACGTCTTTGCGCTCGGGGTATCCCGGCAGGATTCCATCTTCTTGGGATCTGCCAAAGGCGTCGGCAATCCAGTGATCTATGTCGGTGCCAAGACCGGTCGCGACGGCATCCAGGGTGCCTCGATGGCGTCTGCGGAGTTTGACGAGAATTCCGAGGCCAAGCGCCCAAACGTCCAGGTCGGCGACCCGTTCCTAGAAAAACTCCTGCTAGAGGCGTGCATCGAGGCGATGCGCACGGGTGCCATCCTCGGCATCCAAGACATGGGAGCCGCCGGCCTGACCTGTTCGACCGCCGAAATGGGAGGTCGCGGGGGAGTCGGGGTTGAGATCGAGCTTGACCTGGTTCCGCAACGAGAGACCGGCATGAGCCCTTACGAGATCATGCTCTCGGAGTCGCAAGAGCGGATGTTGCTGGTCGCGGAGCGCGGCCGCGAAGGGGAAGTGCTCGACGTATTCCGCAAGTGGGGCCTCGACGCGGTTGAGATCGGCACGGTCACCGCGGATCGCCTGTTGCGGGTGAAGCACGGCGGGTCCGTAGTGGCCGAGCTGGACACCGGCTTCCTGAGCGACGATGCGCCGCTGTACGACCGCCCCTACTCGACCCCCCGCAGGACTGCTCCGCTCGACGGGCCGGACGTCACGGCTGTGTCCGGCGAGCAGCTGCTGGCGGGCCTCGAGGCCATGCTTGCCTCGGCAGACCTTAGCTCCAAGCGCTGGATCTGGGAACAATACGACTACCAGGTGCGCACCAACACGACCGCCGGCCCGGGTGGGGACGCCGCGGTCATCCGCATCAAGGATGCCGGGGTGTCGCTCGCGATGTCGCTGGACGGCAACTCGCGCTACTGTGCGCTCGATCCACGCTTGGGCACGCAGCTGATCGTCGCCGAGTGCTGCCGGAACCTCGCCACGGTCGGGGCGAACCCGATTGCCGCGACCAACAACCTGAATTTCGGCAACCCCGAAAAGCCCGAGATCATGGCCCAGCTCGTGGAATCGATCGAGGGCATGGCCGATGCCTGCCACCGTTTCGGAACTCCGATCACGGGCGGCAACGTGAGCCTCTACAACGAAACACTGGGCGAAGGCATCGACCCGGCGCCGGTGATGGGCATCGTCGGCATCCTGGACCATGCTTCCGCTCCTGCGGGTCCGTGCTTCGCCCGCAGCGGTGACGTGGTCCTCTTGCTTGGCGGCCTGCTGCCCGGCGGAGCCGCTGACGTGCATCGGAGGTTCGGATCATCGCACTACGCCAAGGCAGTGCTGGGGCGAGCATGGGGCTGGCCTCCAGCGCTGGACACAGACTACGAATTGGCCGTGCAGGAGGCCACCCGCAAGATCGTCCGCCGGGGCCTGGCGTGTTCCGTGCATGACCTGGGCAACGGCGGCTTGGCGGTCGCGTTGGCAGAATGTTGCTTCGGAACGGAACGAATCGGAGTTAGAATTGAGTTGGAGACAGACTACTCTGGCCTCTACGCCTTGTTTCACGAGGCCCCTTCGCGGGTATTGGTCTCGGTTTCCCCGGACGACGCATCCGATGTCGCCCGCATCGCGTCAGGGTTGGGCGTCGAGGCATTGATGATCGGCACGACCGGCGGGTCCGCGCTGGCGATTCGACTCAACGGTGCGGAGTGCTTCGAAGTCCCGGTGGCCCGACTGCACCGGGTATGGGACTCTTCGTTCGAGACCTCCTTGGAGACGCAATGAGCGACCACTCCATCCTCGCTTCCAGCCGGGTGGTCGAAGTTGACCCGGGGGATCACTTCCACGAAGAATGCGGAATTTGCGCAATCTTCGGGCATCCCGAAGCGGCGAATCTGGCTTATCTGGGCCTGTACGCCTTGCAGCATCGCGGTCAGGAAAGCGCCGGGATCTGCTCCAGCGATGGCAAGACGATCCAGACGCGCAAGGGCATGGGTCTTGTCAGCGAGATCTTCGGCGAGCACGAGCTGCAGCAGCTCAGCGGGCACATGGCGATCGGCCACACGCGCTACTCAACCGCCGGCGATACCGGCTCGCGCAACGCCCAACCGTTCTACGTCGAGTGCAACAAGGGCGCTCTGGCCGTTGCGCACAATGGCAACCTGACCAATGGGCACGCCCTGCGGGAAGAGATCGAACTGTCCGGGTCAATCTTCCAGGCCACCAGCGACACCGAGGTCATTCCCCACCTGATGGCCCGCTCGCGGGAGCCGGACTTGCCTCTTGCGCTGCGTGAATCCCTGCTGCGCTTGGAGGGTGCCTATTCCCTTGTCTTGCTGAGCCCAAACGGCATCATCGTCGCCCGCGACCAGCGCGGATTCCGCCCGCTCGCCTACGGCACCATGCGCCACGCGGGGAGAGAGGTGCACGTGTTTGCATCGGAGACATGCGCGTTCGACCTCATCGGTGCAAAGTACCAAGGCGAGGTCGAGCCCGGCGAGATGGTCATCGTCTCCCCCGACGGCGTGGTTCGCCAGCGGTTCGCGCCCCCGCTGGAACGCTGCCAGTGCGCGTTCGAACATGTGTATTTCTCACGCCCGGATTCGATCGTGTTCGGGCGCTCCGTGCACGAGTCGCGCGAGGCCCTGGGGCGGTGCCTCGCCCGGGAAAGCCCGGTGGACGCCGATTGCGTGATTCCCGTTCCCGACTCCGGCAACGCGGCGGCGATCGGGTTCTCCCGGGAGTCCGGGATTCCATTCACCATCGGACTGATCCGCAACCATTACGTGGGGCGCACGTTCATCGAGCCCAAGCAGTCGATCCGCAACTTCGGCGTCAAGCTGAAACTGAATCCCGTGAATCATCTCGTCGAGGGCCAGCGCGTGGTGCTCGTCGACGACTCGCTGGTGCGCGGCACGACCTCTCGCAAAATCGTGGGCATCATGCGCGACGCCGGCGCGAAGGAAGTTCACCTGCGCATTTCCTGCCCGCCGACCATCGCTTCGTGCTACTACGGCGTCGACACGCCGGACAAGGGCGAGCTGATCGCCAACCATATGTCCGTTGAAGAGATCCGCGCACACACCGGGGCCGATTCGCTCGCCTATCTCTCGCTGCGCGGACTCAAGAAAGCCGTGGGAGACGGGGGTGGCGAGTATTGCTATTCCTGCTACACGGGCGTGTACCCGACAAAGCTCGTCCAAGTGGATCAATTCGTCCAGGATCACCGGATGAAGAACACGGTCGAGGAAACCATCGCCTGGCGCTCGCGGCAGGCTGAATAGCTCCGGGCCGGCTTCGGCTGGATTCGGATGCCCGGCCGCTCCCGCGACCACGCAGGCGGCGGAGCAACGCGCCAAGAAATCCGCTGCGTTCCAAGCCCACGGTGTATACTGTTGCCGTTCCGCGGCCGCGCGCCGCCCTGATCGAACCGGAGTGAATGTGCAACACCAGAACCCCATCCGCCTAGGCTTGCTGCCTCTGGCGCTACTCTTCGCCACGCTGGGCCTCGGGCAGGACGCCCAGAAGTTCAACACCGTCAAGCAAAAGCTCGCCGAGGGCAAGCAGGTCGTGGGCGGCACGATCAACACTTCCGATCCCGGCGTCTACTGCTCCATGGCCAATGCGGGCTTTGACTTCCTGTGGATCGAGATGCAGCACAGCCCGCTGAACTATGACCAAGTGGCCAAGATGATCTGGGCCTGTCGCGACGCCCCGGCGATCCCGTTCATCCGCGTGCCGACGGCGACCGAGGGAGACATCCAGAAGGCGACTGACATCGGTGCTCTAGGAATCATCGTGCCCATGGTCGACAGCGTTCAGGAAGCCGAGGACGGCGTGACCTATGCCAAGTACCCGCCCCGCGGGAAGCGTAGCCAAGGCGGCGGGCAATACGGTCGGCTGTGGGGCTCGGGCTACCGGGCCGCGGCCAACGACAACATCATGGTCATCGTCATGATTGAATCGCCGGCCGGGATCGAAATCGTCGACAAAGTGGCAGCTGTTGACGGCATCGACGTCGTCTTCGCGGCCAGCGGGGACATCGGCAGCTTTACGGGCTACGCCAGGGATGACCCGCGCTACATGAAGCTTATTGAGCGCATCAAGGTTGAGACGCTCAAGGCCGGCAAGGTGCTGGCAGGCCCGCTGGCGTGGCGCGACAGGGATGGCTTCATGTTCTTCCAAGGGCCTTCAGAGGGCAGCCTTATCCGCGATGGCGCCAAAGCGGCGTTGCAGCAGGAGGCTGAAGCCATGAAGGATGTGGCGACAGGCGACGAAGCCAACTAACGGGCTCGCTGATCCAATTTCAAGGTCGCGCCGCGGGCGGAGGCCGGTCAGGGCCGGGCAACCAGTAGGAAGAGATAGAGCACGGGCAGATACAGCACCGAGGCGCGCAGAAGGTCTTTCGCGTGCGCGGCAGCGCCGGTCTTGGCCAGCCGGACACCGGCCACCAAGTAGGCGCAGCCCAGTAGGCACGCCGGAATCGCGTACCACCAGGCCGCCAAGCCCAGCCATGCCGGCGCCATGGACACCGGGACGAGCAGCGTCGCGCTGGCAAGGATCTGGCGGTGTGTCGATTCGCCCGAGGGTTCGATCACGGGGAGCATGCGAATGCCCGCCCGGGCATAGTCCTCGCGGTATATCCAAGCGATGGCATAGAAATGCGGGAACTGCCACAGGAACAGGATCCCGAACAGCACCCAGCCCTCTAGTCCCAAGCTGCCGCGCAAGGCCGCCCAGCCCATCAGCAGCGGCATCGCCCCTGGGAACGCGCCCACGGTAGTGGACCACCAAGTCCGCGTCTTGAGCGGCGTGTAGATGAAGTTGTAGCTGATGACTGTGCCGAGCCCGAGCACGAAGCAGAGCGCGTTGACCCCGACAAGCAGGTAAACCAGGCCACCCGCCGTCAGTCCGGCCGCATAGAGCAGGGCCGCCCGCGATTGCACGCGCCCGCTTGGCAGTGGTCGGCCCGCCGTGCGGCGCATGCGCGCATCAATGTCGCGCTCCCACCATTGGTTTAGAGCGCCGGTGCCCGCCGCCAGCAGCGCGGTGGCCAGCAGCGCATGTGCCGTCTGCAGCGGGGGCGGCGAGCCGTCGGCCGCCAGATAGCAGCCGATCGCCGCTGACATCAGGATCAGCCAGACGATCGACGGCTTGGCGAGCTCGTAGTAGTCCGCAAGCTGCGCCGCCACGCCCACGCCGTTAGCGTCGCGCATGGTGGTCGGGAGATGATTGGCACTCATGCCCTAGGCACACGGGGGATTGAGCCTTGCAGAGCCCTATCCCGAGAAGGCGAAAGTGACTTCCTGGCTTTCGCTGGCGCCGATCGTGATCTCAGTCTCCTGTTCGCCAAGCTGCTCGTGGACGGCTTGTACCGTATACGTGCCGGGAGGCAGGTTGCCGATCTCAAACGTTCCGTCCGCTGCGCTGACCGCGAAGTACGGATGCTCCATCACGTGGATATAGGCCTGCATCCAAGGATGGATGTTGCACTTCACCGCGATCTTAATCTCGGCGCGGGGGAAGGCGTAATCGATCGCCGGGGCGCCCGAAGTCTGCGACTTGTTCCACTCCCGGTTCTCGCGTGGCAGCGGATGCACGTTGTGCGTGGTCGGATCCGAGTTCGTGATGTTGAGCGGCTGACCCATCTGCACCGCCACCACGTGCGGCCTGTAGAGGCAGCCCTCCTGGTCCAGCTGCACCGGGTCGGTCCGGACTGGGAAGCGCTTGCCTTCCAGTCCCTTCGAGATCCACACCAGAGTGTGCTGCAGTTTTCCGTCGTTGAGGACCACTCGATCCGACGGCACCCGCCCGCCGTGCAGCTTGATGCAGTCGGGCTCGGCGCTCATGTTGATCGGGGGGAAGCGCGGGGCGTCTCCCGAGAAGGTGACCATTCCTGTCACTGTCGCGGCGGTGCCCGGATCCACGTTCACCATCGCGGCGGCGGGAGCCGCGTCGCCTGCCGTGCCACCTCCGGCCTTGGCGTCGTAGTCGTCAAAGTAGTCGTCGCCGCCGCAGGCGATCGCCACTGCCAACGCCACTGCCGGCACGATTGCCGCTGCAAGAAATTTACGATTCATCACGCTTGGATACCTCCGCAAAGGGTCTTTTTATCATTGTAGGGCCTGTAATCGACGCAGTTCTGCTCCATCCATCTGGAACATGTAACGCGTCAGCAAGTCTGCGTGGTCACCCGCGTAGTTGCGCGCCTGGGCCGGGATCTGGCCGCCGAACATCCAGCGCTCGCCGGCCCGCTGGAACAGTTCCGACGGCATGGCGGTGCCGGGCGCGATCGACGCCGGCTCGAGCAGCCAGCGATAGGTCCAGTTGGGCTTGAGCCGCTCGGATGCGATCAGGAAATTCGGCGCGGTCGCGTCTGCGTCCTGAGACGGGATGCCCGTCATGTGGCACTTCAGGCAGGGCGCGGCGTCACTGGTGAACAGCTGGCGGCCGATCGACCGCTCCGCGTTGGTCAGCGGCTCCATCGCCTCCGGCATGTGCGGCACCGGCTGCGAGTCACGCGCCATGAAGAACTTCGTGAGCTTCGCCAGCTGCCGGTCCGAGAAGTAAAAGGTCGGCATGCGGGCGTGCAGGTACTCGCGCACGCCGTTGCGATTGATGTCCCGCTCGCTCAGCGCTGGATTGGCCAAGAAGCCCGTCAGCCAGTCCGGCTGCACGCGCGCGCCCTCCGTGTACAACTGCGGCGGAAACTGCTCGGCCCAGTCCGGATCGTCGGTGTAGCGCGGCATTGTCATGAACGACGAGACGTTCCCGGGACGGATCTGATGGCAGCCCGTGCAGTTGTGGCGGGTGATGATCCACCAGCCCTCTTGCACGGCCGCACGCTCGTCCTCCGGCTCGAAGCGGTAGTGCTCCGGGAAGGTGGTTTCCACCGCACCCAGCAGGAAGGTCGTCAGCGCGTTGATCTCCTCGGCGCTGAGATTGAAGTTGGGCATCCGCAGGCGCTCGAGATGCTCGCGCTCCTTGCCTTCGTCAAAGACCGCCGGGTTCTCAAGCTTGTGCTCGAAGAAGCCCTTGTGGCTGTACCAGCCCTCGTACTCTGCTTCGTGGGTCTTGAGGGCGAAGTCAAGCCGCTCCAACGGCTTGCTGCCCTCGACCGTCAGGTCTGTGCCGATCCGGCCCTCGCCTTCGAGACCCGAGATCTCATGGCAGCCGGCGCAGCCATAGTGGCGGATGGCATCGAGGCCGGCAGCCGCCATCTCAGGATCATCCATGTAGGGCGCGGGTGGGTACTCCTGCGCCGTCTTCTGCTCGCTGAGATAGGCTGCGATGTCCCGCGACTCGCGGTCGCTCAGGCGCAGGCTCGGCATCACCGGGCGTGGGCGCAGCGCGTCCGGCACGTCCGGATCCGGCGTGACCTCGGAAGGGTCGTGGATCCAGCGCACCATGTAGTCGTAGTTCATCTTCTCGCCGACCCGGCTCAGGTTGGCGGCGAAGTCTCCGCCCATGCGGCTGTCGCCGTCGCCGATGGAGTGGCAGCCAAGGCAGCCCCTGGTCTCGAACAGCTCCTGGCCCTGCACGGAGTTGCCGCGCGGTTGCCTGGCCAGTTCGCTGTCCAGCGCGTGCTGCCACAGGTAGGCCGAAATCTGCTGCACTTCCTCGTCCAGAAGCCGGAAGGCCGGCATCTTGGAGCCGGGGCGGAACTCGTGTGGATTCTTGATCCAAGCCGGAATCCACTCCTTGACGTCCTTGAGCTTGATTTCCTTCAAGCTGGGGCCGAATTTCTTGACTTCCTGCGCGAGGTTCGCCTGCTCCAAGCTGAGGTTGTGGATCTCAGCGTCCAAGCGAGTGTTGGTCAGCCGCAGTTCCTCGGCGCGCGCGTAGTAGCTCTGCGCCATGGCGCCATCGGCAGAGGTGTCGCCCAGCTCTAGGCTCACCCGCATCTCCTTGGCGTTACCGTCCTTTGTCGCGGACAGGTTCCGCAGCTGCTGGCTTACGGCGGTGAGCTCCTCGGCCTCCGCATCGAAGCCCGCGAAGCGGTGGCAGCCCCAGCAGCCCTTGTTCATGTAGAGCTCGCGGCCCATGTTCAGCGTCTCGCCCCCGGGCGTGACGACTTCCTTGGCATGGCACTGCTGGCAGCCCGCCTCGACGTTCTCGGGGAAGTACATCGGCCAGAGCCAGAACTTGTGGCGACCGTGGCCCTTGGTAACGTTGCGCGTCGCCCGGCCGTTGCCGTTGTGGCAGGAGGAGCACCCGAAGGCCTCCGGATCGTGAATGGTCAGCAGATCAGGCCGGGGATGGCTTTGGAATACCGGGTAGATCAGGTCGTTGCGACCGATCTCAACGGGCTCTCGAATGCCGAGATGACAGGACTCGCAGCGGTCGACCAAGTCAATGTCCATGAGGTGGATCTGCTTGATGCCGACGTCAGCGTTGCGCATCTTCGAGATCAGGCCGTCGATCTGCGTCGAGCCCAGCCCGACCAGCGTGTTGTCCATCAGCGCGTCGCGCTCCGCGCGAAAACGGTTCGCCTCGTCGAGCGCCGCCAAGCGCTCGGCCTGCAATTCGACACGCTGCCGCTGCATTCCAAGAAACTCAGCTTCGAGCTCCTCGAACCGCATCTCAAGCTCTTCGGTCCCGCCCGATCCGTCCGCCATCGGGAGCTCGACTTCCACGACCCGCGCCCGGATCACGTCGATGTCCTCGCGGAGCGCCGCCTTGTCGTCTTCGTTGTGAGACACCTCGATCAGGTAGCGCAGCGCATCGATCTCGCTGCGCAGGACTTGGAACGCGCCCCGGGCCGCCGTCATGCGCGGGACCACGCCGCGCCCGACGATGCGGTCGATCTCCGCGATTCTGGCCGTCACGGCCTGTTCCGCCGCGGTGACCTGGTCGTTGACCTCGCGGTACTCTGGCGACTCCCGGATGGCGTCTTCCTTCGCGGATTGCATGGGCCGCAGCTCCATCAGGAAGCGGCTGTAGTACGCGTTGAAGCGCGCTTGATATTCCTTGTACGGGCGCATGATCTCGACTTCGTCGTAGACCGCCCAAACGAGGGACGCCAGCAGCACCAGCATCGACACCAGCAGGTGGACGCTGTACGACTTGGTGGTTATCGGATCCGGCTGAACGTTGCTTTCTTCTGCCATGAAAATCCCTAGGTGTTTCTCTCGAGGCCCTTGTCTTGCTCCGCGGCTACACGTTGAACCACGGCGTAACCCACACGTACTTGATGCGGAATAGCAGGCGCACCGCGATCTTGACTGGCAAGGCCAGCATGATGATCAGCAGCGCCTGCAAGATCGAGTACTGCAGCAGCGACATACGGCCGAGTATCTTGCGGCTGAATTCCGTCGCCACGATGATGCGGTGGCACAGATAGCCCGAGATAGCCACGAAGCCACCCACGACGAGGCCGCCGAAGATGCCGATCCACGGCTGCGAGGTGATGCCCACGATCTCGTGCAGGTCGCGATTGATCTCGAAGATCAGGCGGTTGTGGTCCCAGGTCATGCCCGGCCAGAACCACATCCAGCCAGGCCCGCGGATCAACGTTCCGATCACGATCATCGAGGTCCACAAAACAATGAACCCGAACACGAACGTCCAGATCGCGAAGCGCCGCTGCTTGTAGGTGTAATAGCCGTTGCCGAGCGGGTTTTCGTCGAGGTACGGAATGACGATCAGCCCGACGATGATCAGCGTCGGCATGATGACTCCGGCGATCCACGGATCGAAGTACACTAGCATTTCCTGCAGGCCGAGGAAGTACCACGGCGCCTTCGATGGATTCATCGTCAGCGACGGGTTTGCGGGCTCCTCCAATGGCGCGTCGAGCGCGATCGACCACACCATCAAGATGATCGTGACGATCACTGCCGCGAGGAACTCCATCCGCAGCAGGTAGGGCCAGACGGCGACCTCCCTGACCCAGCCCTTCTGGAAGGGCGCGGTCTTGCGGTGGTGGGTCTTCGCCATGTCGGGGTCGCTCTCGAGCTGCTCGAGCAGGCGGTCGTTGGCCAAAGCCTGTCGCAGGCCGTACCACGTGAAGAAGGGAATGATGAAGATCATGCCCACGATGGGGATGTTGTCCGGGAGGGAAACGATCGTCCAGAGTTGGTGCCAGTCCATGATGCTGATTCCTGCTGTCAATCGAATCACTTGCGCAGTGGCTTGATCTCGCGCTCGAGCATGATCGGGGACGGCCCCGAGATGCCGCCGTCCTTCCGCACGCGCCAGAAGTGCACGATCATGAAAATCGCCGCGAAGCCCGGGATCGCGATGCAATGCCAGATGTAGGCGCGCAGCAGTGCGTTCGCGTCCACGATCGATCCGCCCAGGAGCGCGAAGCGGACGTCGTTGAAGGGCGTCATGCCCAGCTGCGTGCCGAAGGGTCCCTCGTGCCCGAGCATGGGCGTCGCGCGGGCCATGTTGGTGCCGACCGTGACCGCCCAGAAGCCGAGCTGGTCGTCGGGCAGCAGATAGCCCGTGAAGGACAGCAACAGGGTGAGCACGAGCAGGATGACGCCGACCGACCAGTTGAACTGGCGTGGCTTCTTGTACGAGCCCGTGAGGAAGACCCGGAACATGTGCAGCTGCACCGTCAGCACCATCGCGTGGGCGGCCCAGCGGTGCATGTTGCGCAACAGCTTGCCGAACGGCACGTCGTGCTCCAGGTAGAGGATGTCGCGGAAGGCCTGCACCTTGGTCGGGTGGTAGTAGAACATCAGCAGCACCCCGGTCCAGGTGAGCACCCAGAACAGATAGAAGCTGATGCCGCCCATGCCCCACGTGTAGTTGAAGCGAACCGCGTCGCGATTGATCTTGGCGGGATGCAGGTGCAGGAAGACGTTGCTCAGCACACCCAGCGTACGGCTGCGCGCGGTCTGGTCGTGCTTGACGCGGAAGATGGACTTGTAAACCTCGGTCTTGGTCGGCTGCTGCATGGCCTGCAGATCCATCTGCGCCTTTTTCTTGATCTCGTCGGGATCGATTTTCACGCCCAGCAGGGTCCGCGCGCCGTTGCTACCGTTGCCGACGGACGACGGGGAGGACTGTGCCTTGACTTCGGTTTCTTTGCTGTCAGCCATGCTGATTCATACCTCCCGCGATCACACTTGGATGAAACTGCCCGTCGAGTCGAATTGGGTGGGCTGGCCCTTTTCCTCGCGATACAGCACGCTCGTGTCGACGACGATGCGCCCTTGGGGATCCAATTCGACGTAGGCGCGGTCCATCGGGCGCGGCGCGGGCCCTTCGTAGTTACGCCCTTCCGGGTCATAGCCGCTGCCATGGCAGGGGCACTTGAACTTCGCCTCGCTCAGCTTCCAGTCCGGCGTGCAGCCGAGGTGGGTGCAGCTGGCAAAGATCACGAACAACCGATCCGTAGTGCGCACGACCCAAATGCGGTTGCTTTTCTGGAAGCGCGTGTCAACGCCGATCGGAAAGTCCGCAGCCAGCCCAATGCGGAACTGCGTGCGCGGCTCGAAGATCGTCCGCGGAAAGAAGAACCGCAGGAACATCAGGAAATTCGCAGTCAGGAACGCACCGGTCAGCAGTCCCACCAGCCTCCGGCGAGACTGGATCCTAGCTTCCGCGTCAGTGCTTTCCGACTGGATGCTCGATTTGATTCTGTCGATGAGCGAAGCGCGGGACGGTCCTGTGCCTTGTTCTTCCGACATATGTTTCCTCCAGGAAGCTGACTTTCCAGGCGCGGAAACTCCGATCCCGTACTTCTATTGTAGAAAAGCTGGGACCGCTGCTTCAAATGCCCCAGACGGTGCCCCGGAGCGCGGGCCCTGGTTCAGTCTGCGACAGCCGTGCGCAGCATCGCGCGGGCGCGCTCAAGATCCTCCAGCGTGTCCACGCTGACCCCGATGTGATCCCCTGTCGGCACGACGGCGATGCGATGGCCGTGCTCTAGGGCGCGCAGCTGTTCCAAGCCCTCAACCAGTTCCAGCTCGGTCGGCTCCATGCGGCTGAACGCCAGCAGGAAGGAGCGCCGATAAGCGTAGATCCCGATGTGCTCCCAGGCCGTGCGCGTGCCGCCCCGGTTCGGAAACGGGATCGGACTGCGCGAGAAGTACAAAGCGAGACCGCTAGAGTCTGAGACGACCTTCACGACATTGGGATCCTCGAGGGCGGCTTGCTCTTCGATGCGCTTGCACAAGGTCGACATGGGCGGCGAAGCCGGGTCGAGCAATGGGCGCACGACCTGCTCCAGCACGCGAGCATTCACGAACGGCTCGTCGCCTTGGATGTTGATGACGATGTCCGCGCTGGAGGCCGCCGCCACCTCGGCGACGCGATCCGTGCCCGAGACGTGCTCGGCCGAGGTCATGACGGCTTCGCCACCGAAGGCCTCGACCGCCGCACGGATGCGCTCGTCGTCGGTGGCCACGACAACGCGAGAGAGCAGAGCGCACGAGGCGGACCGCTCGAAAACGTGCTGGATAACCGGCTTGCCACCCAGATCCGCCAAGGGCTTGCCTGCGAATCGGCGGGATGCGTAGCGGGCGGGAATGACGCCGAGGACAGACTCAGTCAATTCCTCTAAGTCTTATCAAAGTTCGGGGATCGGGGCATTCGGGGCGATATCCTCGCCCTCCCAGTTGACCTCGCCATCGTTGTAGGTCAAGACACGCGCACGGCTGCCGGGGGCGTGCGGCATCTCTGTTTCCGGAAGAAAGCGCCGGTGCTCCGCAATGACCTCGGCATGCTGCGGGTCCGCGGCAAGGTTGTCGAACTCCTGAGGATCGTTCGCCATGTCGTAGAGCTCTTCGGACCCGTCGGCGTGGCGAATGTAGCGCCATTGCTCGGAGCGGACACCGTGATTGCCCGGATTGTGGGTGGTGATTGCCGGCCACTCCCGCGGTGCCGCGGCATCCTGCAGCTGAGGCACCAGGCTGTGGCCTTCGAGACCCTCTTGGGAGGGTAGCCCGGCGAGTTCGACCAGCGTCGGATAGATATCGAGCAGTTCCGCCGGGCTCGTGACCCTTGCGCCCGCGGAGACGCCCGGTCCGGCAAAGATCAAGGGCACGCGCGCCGACCTGTCCCACAGGGTGTTCTTGCCTGTGATGAGCTTCTCGCCCAAGTGCCAGCCGTGGTCCGACCAGAGCACGACCACGGTGTTATCGGCGTGACCGCTTGCTTCCAGCGCATCGAGGACGCGCCCCACCTGGCTGTCGACAAAGCTAATGGAAGCGAGGTAGGACGCCACGAGATTGCGCCACTGGTCAGCTTCCTCGAGAAACTTCAACCGTGGCTCAGGGAGCTTCCAGTGCAGGTACCAGCTGAAGCGCGGCGTGTCGTCGCGGTCGTCCCGCCGAATCTCGGGCAGGACCACCGAGCTTAGCGGGTACATGTCGTACCACTCCTGGGTGACGTAGCAAGGCACGTGGGGCAGGAAGAATCCGGCCGCAAGGAAGAAGGGCTGCTCTTGCGGCCCGGTGAGCGGGCCCTCAAGCTGCTCAACTGCCCAGCTGGCGACTTGCCAGTCACCCTTGTCCTCGTCCTTGTGCGGGAACGTGCCCCAGTCCATCAGCGGGTGGTTCTGGGGCGTCTGGATCAGTTTTTCCTCCGGCCGGGCACCGACGCCGGCAGGCGGTCCGAGCGATTGGAACTCGCTGTCCGTATCGGCCCGACCATACCTGCCGTGGTAGATCTTGCCTGTCGCGAAGGTTGCGTAACCGTTTCGCTCGAAGTACTGCGGAAGCGATTCGATGTCCTTGAGGCCGTCGACTTCGCGGAACCAGGGGGCCAGCCCGTAGATGCCGGTGCTGGACGGGCGGCGGCCGGTCAGCAGGCTGGTCCGCGCCGGGTTGCACAGCGGCGCCTGCGTGTGCGCGTTGAAGAAGGTGGTGCCTTGCGCGGCGAGCCGGTCCATGTGGGGCGTGCGCACCTGCGGATGGCCCTCCAGCGGCCCCACCCAGTCGTTGAGGTCGTCGATTGCGATGAATAGAATGTTGGGCTTGGCCGGCGGCTCTGCGGAGCAGCCCGCGAGCAGCGCGCCCCAAAGAACAACGGCGCTGAGCGCTTGAATCCTACTAATCATGGCCAATTCGAGGGATACCGTAACACACAAACCCCCGTGCCGAAAGATGAATCGCAACCTCCGCGCAGCCCTTCTGCACCCGGCTGGCGCGGACGTCGCGCCTTACCATGAGAGGTCTCGCATGGCACAGGCGACAGAACAGTTCGGAGAGTTGCTGGGAATCATGCGCAAGCTGCGCTCTGCGGATGGCTGTCCGTGGGATCGCGAGCAGACGTTGGAGTCCCTGCGCCGCTACCTCGTGGAAGAAACCTACGAGGTGATCGATGCCATCGACCGAGCCGACTGGGACGGACTGGCCGAGGAACTTGGCGACCTGCAACTGCAGATCGTGTTCCAGGCGGAGATCGCACGAAGCGAAGGATTGTTCGACATCGGGGCAGTCTTGGAGGCCATCAACGCCAAGCTGGTGCGGCGTCACCCGCACGTGTTCGATACTGAGTCGCTGGCGACTGCCGATGATGTCATCCAGCGCTGGGAACAGATCAAGCAGCAGGAAAAGGGGGACCGCCCGGCAACCGGGCTGCTGGACTCGGTGCCCAAGAACCAGCCCGCGATGCTTGAGGCCCAGCAGGCCAGCAAGCTCGCGGCGAAGGCCGGCTTCGACTGGCAGCGCTTCGAGGACATGGGCGACAAGCTCGCCGAGGAGTTTCGCGAGGTGACCGAGGCACGCGGTTCGGGCATCCGGGACCGTGTCGAGGACGAGATCGGGGACCTGCTCTTCATGGCGGTGAACGTTGCGCGCTTCTCGGGAGTGGACCCGGAACTCGCCCTCAAACGCGCGAACGCGAAGTTCAGGTCAAGATTTGGGGCTGTGGAACGCGAGCTAGCGACTGCCGGGCGCGAGATGGCAGACTGCACCCCCGAAGAGCTGGAAGAGCAATGGCAGCGCGCGAAGACGAGTTAGGCCGCATCGAGATCCGGCGGCTCAGCACGCTGCCGGAGTTCAAGGCGACGCTGCGCCTGCAGGAGGAGATTTGGGGATTCGACCCGACCGACGAGGTTCCAACGCGCATGTTCGGGGTGTTCTCCCGGATCGGCGGGGCGTGCGTAGGCGCCTTCGCCGACGGCGAGATGATCGGTTTCTCGTTGGCCTTTGCGGCCTTCAAGCCGACCGGCCTGCGGTATTGGCACAGCCACATGGTCGGTGTCAGTCCGTGGCTGCACGGCCGGGGAATCGGCTACCAGATCAAGCTGCGCCAGCGCGACGAGGCGCTCGCGGCCGGCCTTGACCTCATCGAGTGGACGTTCGACCCGCTGCAGGCCCGCAACGCCTACTTCAACATCGCGAAGCTGGGCGTCGAGGTGGAGGCCTACCTGCCGAATTTCTACGGCATCACTTCCAGTGGGCTGCACGGCTCCCTGCCAACCGACCGCTTGGTTGCCGCATGGCATCTGAGCAGCCCGGCCGTGGTGGACCGGCTGAGTGGAGACCGGCCCGGGCGGCCGGGGCCGGGCGAGATGCGCATCGAGGTTCCCGCCAGGATTTCGGAGGTGCCGCACAGCCAAGCGCTGGAGGTTCAGGACCGGATCCGCGCACAGTTCCAAGCCGCTCTGGCGCGAGGGCTGCGGGTCACCGGTTTTTCGCGCGAGCAGGGAGCCGGCGTGTATTACCTGGGGGCGTGAACAGGCTGCGATGCAATCCCGACCAGGGAATCTGGCAGCGCTTGGCCGGATAGGATGGCGGCAATGGCGGAATTTCCAATCGCAGTGATCACCGACGAGTTCTCGCAGGACTTCGCGAGGGTCTGTTCGACTGCGGTCGAACTCGGCATCGGCGGACTCGAGATCCGCACGGCATGGGACAAGAATGTGCTGGCCATGACGGACAACGAAATCCAGAGCCTGAAGGATCTGGCGGCCCGCCACGGCCGCCAGATCGTGGCCATAGCATCTCCCGTCTACAAGTGCGTGCTGCCCGACGGCGGCGCAGTGGACGAGCGTTTCCGGCAGGATGCCTTCCGGGCCGCGTACGGCTTCGAGCAGCAGCCGCAGATCCTCGCCAGGGCGCTTGAGATCGCGCAGCGCCTCGAAGCCCCGATCGTGCGCGTGTTCAGTTTCTGGCGCACCGTCACTCCGGAGCGGAATTTCGACCGGATCGGCGACATCCTGGCCGAGGGCGGCGAAGTCGCCGGCAGGGCCGGCGTGCTGCTCGGGCTTGAGAACGAGCCGGCCTGCCACTTTGCCACCGGGGCGGAGGTCGGGCAGGCGGCCAGCCGGCTGGACCCGCGCCAATACGGCGTCGTCTGGGATCCCGGCAATGCCGTCGTGGCGGGCGAGCGGGCGGTGCCAGACGGCTACCGGCGGGTAGCGGCAGAGCGTATCTGCCACGTGCATGTCAAGGACTGCACGCTGGATGTGACCACGGGACAGCCTGCTTGGTGCGACATCGGCGCTGGCGGCGTGGGCTGGCCCGAGCAGCTAACGGCGCTCGTAGCCGATGGCTATTCGGGCTCGGTGAGCCTCGAGACGCACTGGACCGGGCCAGGCGGCGACAAGTACCTCGGCACCGGCATTTGCGCCCAGAGTCTGGCCCGGCTCGTGGCGCGGGCGTGATCGCGGGCTTGCCTATTCCTCGTCTTCGGCGGCCCCGCGATCGCGCTTGGCCGCTGCCACGATCTTGTCGGCAATCGGCCCCGGGACAAAATCGTAATGGTCTTGCTCCATCGAGAACGAACCGCGCCCTTGGGTCATCGAGGTCAGGTCATTGGCGTAGGTGAGCATCTCTGCCATCGGAACGTCGGCGTGGATCAACTGTGTGGCACCCTTGGTGTCCATGCCCTGGATGCGCCCGCGCCGGCTGTTTAGATCTCCCATCAGATCCCCGGCAAATTCGATCGGCGTGACGACCTCGACCTTCATGATCGGTTCGAGCAGCGCCGGCCTGGCCGCCGACATCGCCAGTTTGAACGCCTTGCTGCCGGCCAGCTTGAAAGCCAGCTCGGAGGAGTCGACGTCGTGGTAGGAGCCGTCGTATAACGTGACCTTGAAGTCGACCACCGGGTAGCCGGCCAAGAATCCGCGAGCGGCAGCCTCGCGGATGCCCTTTTCCACGGCGGGGATGTACGTCTTCGGGATTGCCCCGCCGAAGATTGCGTCTGCGAATTCGAATGCGCCGCCGCGATCCAGCGGCGTGACCTTGATCTTGCAATCCCCGAACTGCCCGTGCCCGCCCGTCTGCTTCTTGTGGCGGCCGTGCACGTCCGCAGTGCCGCGGATCGTCTCGCGGTACGGGATCTTGGGGGCACGCAGCTCGACATCGACGTTGTAGCGTTTGCGCAGCTTGCTGCAGACGATGTCGATGTGCTGCTGGCCGTTGCCAGCCAACAGGAACTCCTGAGTCTGAGGATCCCGGTAAAAGCTCAGCGATGGATCTTCTTCGAGCACCTTCGTGATGGTGGTGCCTAGTCGGTCCTCGTCCTGGCGGGTCTTGGGCTGGATTGCGTAGGAGATCGAGGGCGGCGGCAACTCGACCTGCGGGAAAAGGATCTCTTTCTCCTTCGCCCCCAAGCTGTCGCCCGTCGCGGAATCCTTGAGCTTGGCAACCACGCCAACGTCGCCGGCGTGGATCGCTGTCACAGGTTCCAGCGTCTTGCCCTGCGCGACGCTGATGCGCGCAAATTTCTCGGTGGACTGCTTGACATGGTTGAAGACCACGGCGTCGTTTGCAAGCACGCCCGAAACGACGCGGAAATAGCTCACCCGACCCGAGAACGCATCCGAGGCGGTCTTCCAGATGTGCAGAGCCAGAGGTCCGCCGTCGTCGACCTTGAGCGTTCCGTCCGTGGTCGCAAGTCCGCCGCGCTCCGTCGGCGATGGCGTCGAAAGCACTAAGAAGTCGAGCAGGCGATCAATGCCCATGTTGTGCAGTGCAGACCCGCACAGCAACGGCACGACCTCGCCGGTGGCGACCGCCGCGCGCAGGCCCGCGACGAGCTTTTCTGGTGTAAGAGTCCCTTCCTCGAAGTACTCCTCCATCAAGGCCTCGTCGGTCTCGGCGACAGCTTCCATGAGACTGGTGCGCATTTCCTCGACTCGATCCGACAGCTCAGCGGGCACGTCGGTCTCGATACCCTTGCCCGGACCGCCCATCTCGTACTCGTAGGCCTTGCCGGACAGCAGGTCGATCACGCCGCGGAATCCGCCTTCCTGGCCTAGCGGCAATTGGATTGAGACGGCAGTGACGCCAAAGATCTCCCTGGCCTGGTCGACCACGGCGTCAACGGACGCCCGCTCCTTGTGCATCTTGTTAGCGAAGATCACCTTCGGCAGCCCGAATTCGGAGGCGAAGCCCCAGCCCTTCTCGGTCTGGATCTCTATGCCGTTCACGGCATCGACGACAACCAATGCGGTGTCGGCGGCGGCGAGCGCCGACTTAGCCTCGTTGATAAAGATGTTGTAGCCGGGAGTGTCGAAGATGTTGACCTTGGCACCCTTCCAGCTGGCGTTGGCGAGGGAGGCCATGATTGAAACCTTGCGCGCAATCTCCTCCTCGTCATAGTCAGTGATCGTGTTCCCCTCATCCACATTGGTCAGGCGGTTCGTCGCGCCCGATGTGTAGAGCATGGCCGCAGCCAGCGTAGTCTTGCCACAATCGCCGTGACCGACGATGCAGACGTTGCGAACATCCTTGCCGTGGTATTCCTTCATGTCCTCTTGTCCTGAGAATCTTAGATTGCCTCACCTAGGCCCGTGACACAGAGCCCGGCTGGCCTGAAATTGGGAGCCCGCGAGGTCGCGGGACGAGAACCCTGCCTTGGCGTCCAGTATATGCGGTTCAGGACGCTACGGCCCGTTGTTCTCCAACCAAGTCGAGTAGGCGTGGCGGCGGGATCCGGTGTACCGGTAGGTGTCAAACACCCAGGCCTGCCCCAAAGCGCGCGGGTCGCCGTCGCGCTCCAGTCGCTGCTGCAATTCCGCGCGCAGCGCTTTCTTGGCCTCGGCATGGGCCGGATCGTCGGCGAGATTGTTGACGCAGTCAGCATCCTGATCGACGCGATAGAGCTCTTCACCCGGACGCCTGCCGAAAGACATCTGGTAATAGCTGTCAAACCCTCGTACGAGTTGGGCCTTGGTCGGGCTTCCATCGCAGTTGCGGTAACCGGTCTCGGGATTGCCCGCGGGCCAGCGATCCGGCTCGTAATTGCGGACATAGAGGTACTCGGGCGTGCGGATCGCCCGCACGGGGTAGCCCTCGTCGTTCGGGCGTCCTAGGTCGTGCCGTTCCTTGCCGACCAGCATCCGGTTTCGGGTTGCATCGATCCAGCCCTCGGCATCGGACCCCAGAATGTCCCCGAAGCTGCGGCCTGTCATGGAATCCGGGGCCGCGATGCCGGCGAGTTCCAGGATGGTGGGGGCAAAGTCTCGGACGTTGATGAAGTCTGCGACCGTGCGTCCCGCCCGGCCACCGCCCATCCGCACGGCCAGCGGCAGGTGGAAGCCGTACTCGTAGATCTGCCCCTTGACCCGCGGGAACGGCATGCCGTGGTCGGAGGTGGCGAGGATCAGCGTGTTGTCAAGCTCGCCGATCTGCTCGAGCTTGGCGAGGATCCGCCCGAGGTGCGTGTCGAACCACTCCGACTCGACCGCGTAGTCCGCGAGGTCGCGTCGGATGGTCTCGTTGTCGGGATAGAATGCCGGCACGTCGACATCCTGAAAGCGCTTACCGCTCAGCTCGCCCGCGCCGTCCTGGAATGCCCTGTGCGGCTCGTGCGTGCCGAACCAGAAACAGAAGGGCTGGTCCGCATCCCGATCCTCCAAGAAGTATTCAAAGTTCTTGGCATAGTCGTTGTTGGACATGGACCTGAATTTCGGCTCCAGCCGGTGCTTGATGTATTCGGGCCCGGCCGGATTCCTGGCAAACCCGCCCGCTTTGTGATCGCCCGGTCCCCAGCCTTTGCCGGTATAGCCGACGTGGTAGCCCGCCTGTTCGAGAAGGTCCGGAAACACTGCCCACTTGGACGGGAAGACGCCAAAGTGACTGACTGCTTCTTCGAGTTGCCAGGTGTTCCGTCCAGTCAGGATGCTGGCCCGGCAGGGGGAGCACTTGGGATTGGAGGTGAAGCAGTTCGCGAACAGCACCCCTTCGGCCGCGATGCGATCGAACGCAGGCGTCTTCACCCAGCCGCAGCCATATGCGCCGGCGTGCGGCCAGCCCCAGTCATCCGCGATCGCGAACAGGATATTGGGGCGCTTGGCTTGGCCCGCAAGGGGAGCGGCGGCAGCAAGCGCGGTAGACATCAGTTCCCGACGTGTCATGCCTATGTAGGATAGCCAACCGCAGGGATTCCAGCGCCCAGCGCCGCGGCACTTTGAGACACGCCGCCCCAGCTGGCTGCGCACACTCGCCTCGTGCGCGGACAACCAAGCCGATCAAGGTCGCCCTGCAGCGATCCCGATGCAGCCGAAGAGCCGGAGCCGCTCCTTGGAATTGGATCGATCGGCGTTAGAGGTTCTGGGATGGACAGGAACTGCCCGTTTGCAGTCGTCAGTCAGCCCGCTCAATCTGTCCGAAGAGGTTGCCGCCGTGCTCGCTGCCCCACCACATTCCAGCGTAGGAATCCCGATAGAAGACGACCCGCGCCGTGTAGCAGCCCAGGCCAGGCAGCCCAAGGTCTGTCACGCTAATCATCGGGGTGTCGCCAGCCCAATCGAGACGCACGGGCACCGGCAGCGTGACATCCTTATCGCCGAATTGGATCTGCGCGTGGAAAGTCCATATGTCGCCGCCTAGCTTGGCAACCTTCTCAATCGTGTATCGTTCGCTGCGCAACTTGACCGGCTCAGAGGCGTCCGAAGCCGCGCCGTCCGCGCCCTGCCGTGGGAATACAGTGAAGTTTCCGTTTAATACGGCACCGCGCATCGATTCTTCGAACGCCGCCTCAAGAGCTTGCCTCTCTTCGGTTGTGATCGGATCCGCCGCACAAGACAGCAGAAACAGCGGGAGGATCAATAGGAGTCGCATCGCTCTTACTGTACGCCAGTGGCATCTGAACCGAAAGCCCCCGCGGGCTGCCGTTGCCCCATAAAGTAGGACTCGACATTTGTACTTGTCTTGTGCCATTCCTTGGGCATGCACGAGCAAAATCAGGTTGCTTCCACACTCGCCAGCCCCGACGGGATGAATCGGCTGCAGGACCTGCTGGCTCAAGCCGGCTCCGCCAGCCGGACCGAGATGGGCCGTCGGGTCTGTCAGGCGTTCGGATTCCATGACGCCCGCGGCCGGCCCCAGTTGGCCGGCTGCATGAAGGCGCTGCGCGCCCTCGATGGGCACGGCCGCATCCAGCTGCCCGCGCCCCGCCACGGGTGCCGGCCCTGCCAGCCGCGCGGTCTCGGCCGGCCCGTGCCCGCCCCGGCGGACGTGCCCGCGCGGGCCGACCTCGTCCAGGGGCTGGCGCTGGTCGAGGTCATCGGGAAGGACCAGCGGCGGGTCTGGAACGAGCTGTTGCAACGCGAGCATCCGCGCGGCGCGGCCCGGCACGTGGGCCCCCAGCTGCGCTACCTGCTGGTTTCCGACCACGGCGTGCTGGGCGCGCTGGGCTTCGCCGCCTCGGCCCTGACGCTGGCCGCGCGTGATGCCTTCATCGGCTGGGACGCCGACCTGCGCAGCCGCCAGCTGCACCGCGTGATCGCTCTGAGCCGCTTCCTGATCCGGCCTTCCGTCGCCTGCCGCAACCTGGCCTCCAAGGCCCTCGGGCTGTGCCTGCGGCGCCTGCCCGACGACTTCGAGCGCCGCTATGGCTACCGCCCCTTGCTCGCGGAAACCTTTGTCGAAAAAGACCGTCACGCGGGCACTTCGCTGGTCGCCGCCAACTGGCTGTGCGTCGGCGAGACCGCCGGGCGCGGCCGCTGCGCGGCCCCCGCCACGCGCGTGCCGGTCAAGGCCGTCTACCTCTACCCGCTGGCGCGCGACTGGCGCGCCCAGCTGGGTGTGGCGGCAGCGGTGCCGCCGCCGGCGCTGGGTCCCGGCGAGGGCCTGACGCGGGACGCGTGGGCCGCGCACGAGTTCGGCGCGGCGCCGCTGGGCGATGTACGCTGGAGCCAGCGGCTGGTGCAGAGTGCGCGCATTCAGTCCGAGGCGCCGACGAAGTCGTTCCTGGGGGCGGCGCAGCAGGATCGGGCGGCGGTGAAGGGCCACTACCGGCTGATCGACCAGCCGGCGGACTCGCAGGTCACGCCGGAGAACATCCTGGCCCCGCACCGGCAGCGCACGCTGCGCCGCATGCAGGGCCAGGCGGCGGTGCTGTGCATTCAGGACGGCACCGATCTCAACTTCGCCGAGCACGGCGGCTGCGTGGGGCTGGGCCAGATCGGCAAGAACAGCAACGCGCAGGGCACGCTGGGGCTGCACATGCACTCGATGCTGGTGGTCAACGGGGACGGCCTGCCGCTGGGCCTGCCGCAGATCCAGTCCGAGGCGCCGGACGGGCAGGCGCAGCGGGGCAAGCCGCTGGAGGAGCGCAAGACGTTCCGCTGGATCCGCGGGCTGCGCGAGTGCGCGGAGCTGGCCAAGGAACTCGACGGGGTGCGCCCGGTGACGGTGATGGACCGCGAGGCGCGCGCGGAGCGGGTGGCGCAGGTGGAATTGCGCTGGCGGGCGGTGGCACTGCCGGACCCGGACAAGGCCGCCGCGGCGGCGCGGCTGAACCTAGTGCACGTGCGCGAGGAGACGCAGCCGGAGGGGGCCGAGCGGCTGGAGTGGTTCCTGCTCACGACGCTGGCGGTGCAGTCCCGGCAGGACGCGGAGCAGGTGCTGGACTGGTACCGGCTGAGGTGGCGCATCGAGGACTGGCACCGGCTGCTCAAGACGGGCTGCAAGGTGGAGTACCTGGCGCATCGGACGGGGGAGCGGATCGAGCGGGCGGTGACGATCAACGCGGTGATCGCATGGCGGCTGATGGCGATGACGCTGCTGGGCCGCGACACGCCGGAACTGCCGGCCGAGACGCTGTTTTCCGACATCGAGATCGCCGCTCTGGAGGACTTTGCGAAGGATCGCAAGCTGCCGCGGCCGGACAACATCGGGCGGGCGCTGCGGACGACGGCCATGCTGGGCGGGTAGCTGGGTTTCAAGCGCAAGCGCTATGCGGGCCCGGGCCACCAAGTCCTGTGGGAAGGCTACACCCGGCTGGCCACTATCGTGCAAGCCTGCGAACGGAGTCTCCGTCTCGACCAAGACAGCAAACTCTATCAGAGGCTGTCTAAGAACAAGACTTATGGGTAAACGGCAGCCCGCGGGCGCTTGCCAGTCTGGCCAGGACCACGAGCGCCGTGGAGGAACAACCCCGGATTGTCTTGCTCGCCCGGCAGTACCGGCCCTCACTCTCACGCCTTGAAGCATCCGCGCTACTGTGCTCAGCATTGCGATGGAACCGCAGTGCTGGGAAGTTGACGGCCGGGCGCTCAAACGGGCCCTCGTAGGGACACTTGCTGCCGGGTCAGAATTCGGTCGCGGATTTGAGAAACCATTGATATAGCGGATCTTAGATGCAGATGTGTTCTGCATACTGTGCCATGTTCCTAGCTCCGGATTGCTTTTTGCCCGCGATTCGGGCCAATTTCCGTCCCTAAATGCCTGTTCCCCGCCCTCAGTTTGTCATGGCATCGATATGGGGCGGGACATTAATGCATACTAGGACATCCATGCCCGCCCGCTCCCCTGACTTGCTCGTCCCGCTGCTCGCCTCCAGTTCCCCCGTCACCCTGGAGCAGCTCCAGCACGCCCTCGGCCAGCCCTCCCGCCGGACCACCTTCCGCTACCTCCGCCAGGTTCGCTACCTGCGCAGCTACAACCACAACGGCCGCTTCTACACCGACCGCGACCCGGCCCGCTTCGACCGCTTCGGCCTGCTCTCGCTCGGCGACGTGCATTTCTCCCGCGACGGCGCCCTCGCCGCCACCGTCCAGCGCCTGCTCGAAGACTCCCCCGACGGTTGCACCGACAAGGAACTCAGAGCCCTGCTGCACGTTCCCGTGCATCCCTTCCTGCTCGCCGCCGTGCGCCAGGGACGCGCCCGCCGCGAGCGCCTTGGCGGCGTCTATGTCTATCTCTCCGCCGCCCCCCAGGCTGGCGATGAGCAGCTCCGCGCCCGTCAGGCGAGCCGCGCTGCCAGCCGCTCGCCCGAGCTGGCCGCGTCGCTCCAGCCGGACCTCATCATTGAGGTGCTGCTGGTGCTGGTCCGCCATCCCCGATCCCTGCCAGCAGAGGTGGCGCGGCGCCTGCAAGGCCACTCCCCGCCCATCCGGCTGGCACAAGTGCAGGCCGTGTTCGACCGCTTCGAGCTCGCCGGGATCGGCGAAAAAGGGGGGTCTACTCGCTGCTGATGCTGCTGCGGGAACGGGCCCGCGAGGCGGGTTGGAGCGGTGCGCGGAGCGCCGCCGCGCAGCGATTTCGTCGCCGAGGCCGGCACCCTCCGGGCGCGCGAAATCCGCAAGCACTGCCGCACCTGCCGCTCCCCGCAGCCGACCGCCGTGTCCGCGCGCGGCTGGCCGGGCTGGCCCCGCCCGGCCAGCGCTACGGCCACGACCTGATCGTGTGGGCCGGGCTGGCGCGCTATCACCGCCACCTCCAGCGCGAAGAGATCCGCGCCGACCTGACCCGCCAGGGGATCGCCCTCTCAGCCGGTTCCGTGTCCGCGCTGTGCGAGCGCTTCCTCGCAGCGCTGGCATGCCCCATGGCTATGCCCTGCATCTCGACGCCACCTGCGACAAGGGTAAGGGCGGCACCTTCCTGTGCCTGGACGCCTGGACCGGCTGGGTGCTGCACGCGGCGAGGATCGGATCAGCGCAGCAGCGGGCCTTCGCCGGCCGTCGAACGCACCCTGGCCGCCTGTGGCGGCCCCGCAGCCGGCGCGAGCAACGCGTGCTACGGCAGGTCGCCGCGGCCCTGGCCGAGCTGGGACGTCTGGATCCTCAGGCACGGGCCGCGCGACCCAGCTGGAGCGCGGCTGGGCCGTGTTCGGCGAGTTGCGGGTCACCCTTGGCCTATCCGACGAGGAACTGCCTTGCGAGCAGCGCCAGGCTCCCTCCGACCAGCGCGGGCCGGGCGGTGGCCGTCGTCGACCGCACCAACAACGTCATCGAGCACTTCTTCGCCATCGCAAAACAGGGCCTGCGGCGGTGACTGGGCCGTGCCCATCAGGGCCGCGATATGGAAGACCAGCCGGCGCAGGCCGCCCTAGCGGAGAACCTGCGGCATCCGGACTACGTGCGGATCGCGTGCGGGACGCTCGACCAATTGCCGCAGGCGTTTGCCCAGCTGGACCGCCGGCACATCACCGGTTCGGCGCGCTTGCAGCGCAATAACCGGGATGCGGAACTGCGGCGGCGGAACCGGGCGTGGGCTGACGACGCCCGACTGTCTCCGTCCCCGAAACCGGCAAACCACACCCCAAGTGCGCCCAGAACAACATGTCTGCAACTGAATCCGGACGCGGTAGGACACTTATCAAGGATGTTGTGTTTGGCATGATGCTGGCGCTGGCTTTCACCGCTCGCCGGCTGCGACAAGATCACCGTGGTGCTCGAAAAAGCCCAACACGCAGACGAAGGGAGCGCGCTATGAAGTGTCCGGGCCGGCCCGGACTCGCGCGCTGGTCCGGCGCATCGCCTTCTGCTTCACGCCGAAACACGGCAGCTGGCTGCACATCGCGGAGAACAACAAGTTGGGCGCCAGGACGCGCCAATGCCTGAACGGCCACCGCTCCGGCGGCTGATAAGGTTAAGGCGTGAGCCCAGAGTTGATCGGGATCCTGAGCGTGGGCGCGGCCCTAGGCGGCTTGGTGCTCGCCCTGCAGGTCCGCACGGATAAGCGGCTGGATGCCGTTGAGAAGCGCATGGATGCCTTCGGGGTTGAGCTGCGTCGGCTGAGTGAGCGTGTGGCGCGGCTGGCAGGCCTCATCGAGGGCGCGGGCCTGTTCCGCCCGGCGAGACCGCCGGGGCCGTCCGAAGCGGCAGGCGACTAGTCGCGGGCCGGTGACGGACACGGGCGAGTCCCGGAACCGCGAGATTCGGTTGGTGGAAGAGCAACTTGCCGACCTTCCCCGACTGAAACCATCAGCCGCAACTGGTCCGGCTGCCCCCTCGAGTCCTTCGCACTCATCCTCAACTACATCGCCTCCACATCCACCCGCACTGGCCTGATGGTGACCTCCTAGCTCAACACGCAGCAATACCAAACCGGCATCCACGTCACTGACCAGCAGCTCGCCGCGATCAACATCACCCGCAACGAGCACATCCCAAAGTGGAACTACACCATATCTCCCTCCTCAAACTGAGAAGTTATTTCTGCGCTCCCCCTTAGCCCGTGCAGAACCAGCACGGTGGCGCCCACGTTCCGGCAGAACCAGGGCCTACTGGGGCTCTGGCCTCGTGATAACCTCGTCCGCCGTTGGGAAATTCGCGGGTACGGGCTGCGTGACCTCTCCACTGACCGCCCACTCGGCTCCGCGCTGAAATGTCGCGATAAACCCGTTGCATCTCTGCGAGATCAGGGCGTGCCCTAGAGTCGTGTGGAAAATCCGACCCTCGCCATACCGGATGGTCATCAGAATCGGCTCGTGCTCGCCCGTGCCCTCTGATTCAACAGTCGAGAACGCCGTGGCCAAGACATCAAGGTTCTTGGCCGGCCCTCGCAGCCGGTCGTAGAGTTCGTCGTTGGCGTGCATCCACTGGGTCGGCAGGCCTCGCGTGATCGGGTGCTCGGAATCACGGATGTCGATCCGAAACTCGTGCCGGATCCCGTGACTGCCGCCGATCCCGGGCGTGTCGTCGCGGATGAACGATCCGTCACGCAGCCGGACATAGGGACCGTGCCGCTCTGTGCGGTCCCCCCACCCGCCAATGCCGATCATCTCGTTGTAGGCCGTCCACTCCGGAAACGCATTGTTCGCGGAATGAACCGAAACAAAGGCCCCGCCCTCGCTCACGTAGCTTTCGAAGTCCGCCATGGCGGCTTCGCCCCATGGCTCACCGTTGTAATTGGACACCACGAGGCGGTAGTCAGAAAAGGCCGGCCTGAATGTGTCCATTGGTCCACCCGGCGGAGGCGTCGTGGCAATATCGACGGAGAACAGGCCGGTCTCCTCCAGATAGCCCTTGAGGTATTGGGTAGTGGTTGGCCAGATCCTGTGATTGCTCTGACCATCCACGATCAGCGCCCGGTATTTGTCGGGCGGAGGCACGGCACAGCTGAGGAGCAGCGCGAGGGCGAAGAAGGCAACGACTGGGCGGGCATTCATGATGGTAGTCCAACACTAGCAAGCTCGCGCCAGCCTTTCAACTTACTTTCCTGCCGCATGTGGCGAGCCGGGCCGGATGCCAAACTTGCGGCGTTGCTTGAAACGCCGGTCAAATCCAGCGACGATCAAGGTGGTCGTTCTCAAGCCGGTACCGGTGATTGCGCTGCTCCTCCGCACGGCTCACTCGCCAAGCAATCTTGGACCACCGATCATGAGCGTTTCCAAGCCCACCACGTTGACGCGGTACTGCCTGTTTCAGATTCCCGGCGTGGTGATTGCCGCGGCACTGGCGTGGGCGGCGGCGCATTGGTTTTCGGTGCCGATTTGGGCCGGCATTCTAGCCGTAGCGATCTGGATCGCCAAGGACGTGGCACTCTATCCAATACTTAAGGCGGCTTACGAGGCCGGCGGTCCGTCCGGGCCAGAATCGATGATCGGCTCGGTCGGCACCGTCACGGAAGGGCTGAATCCCAGCGGTTTCATCAGGATCGGGCCGGAACTCTGGTGCGCGAAGAGCGCGGCCCCGCTGGCAGAAGGGCAGCTCGTCCGGGTCATCGGCTGCGCGGGCATGACTATGCTCGTCGAGCCCAGCCCCGTTGCGAGCAAGATTGACGTGCCGACGACGAGCCCGGATCAAGGGTCGAGTTCGTCGACGATCTGAGCCGCGAGCTCCGCGTGCCCGCCGGCGCGGGCTTTCGCCAGCGCAAGCTCGCCGTACTCCCGGGCGCGATCCAGCTTCCCGATCTGTCGATATACGAGAGCAAGGACAAAGCAGTGCAGCGCACTGCCGGCGGTCTCTGTCTCGATCGCTTTGTGCAGAAACAGCAGAGCCTCGTTCAGGCGGCCGCTCGCCGCGCGCTGCCGCCCGACATGGAAGTTGGCCATCGGGTGCGATGGATCGTGCTCCAAGGCGAGGCGGTAGTGCTCTGTCGCCTCTGCCGGCCGACCGAGCTCCTCCAGCGCTGTCGCTAGGTTTCCGTGTGCGCTGGCGTCCTGAGGATTGATCGCAAGGGCCTTCTCGAAGGCTTCAGCCGCGGAGCGGAAGTCACCGGCGAAATGCCGCGACACACCGTAATTGTAGTGCGCCTCGGAAACGGAGGGGTTGAGCTCAATGGAGAGTTCGTAATGGCGCGCAGCGCGATCATGATCGCCAAGCTGACCGTAGATCGAAACGAGATTGACGTGCGCCTGGGCGTACTGGGGGTCAATCTCGAGCGTGTTCTCGTACATGGCGATCGCGCGCTCGAAGTCACCGCTTTGCTGGAAGGCGTACCCGTCGTTGAAGACCTCTTGCGCGCTGGCGCTCCTGATCGCGGCTATGGCGTCGATCAAGGGATCCTCATAGTGGCGCCGAATCACAGGATCGGCGGCCTCGTACAGGGAAAGCTGCCGAGCGGCTTCCTCCGCGCGACCCTCGAGTTGCAACGCACGTGCCAAGGCGTACATCGCTTCGCGATAACCCGGATCACTGGCAAGGGCCGCCTCGAAGTGCTCGATGGCGATGCTGACAGCACCGGCCGAAGCGAGCCGTCCCAGCCGGTAGTGAACCGCAGCGCTGGCGGGCCTGAGCTGGAGCGCAGGCTCCAGCACACCGGCTGCAGCCGCCGGGTCGCCCGACTGCTCCAGCAGATCGGCGATGCGGAGAGAGGTCGCCAGATCCTCGGGCCGGATCAAGGCAGCCTGCTCGAACGCAGCAAGCGCGTCTTCGGATCGGCCGAGGTCAGATTGCGCAACGCCCAGCAGATAGGCCCATTCGAAGACCTGCGGGGCCAAGCCATGGCTGCGCTCGAAACAATCGGCTGCCGCTTGAAGCTCGGTGTATGCGTACAGGACCTTCCCAAAAGCGCCCACCGCTACCGCGTCATCCGGATGCGCCGCTGCTCGGTCATAGGCAGCGCTCAGCTGATCGCGCACAACCGCGGCGAAGCCTTCCGAAGATGGCCGAGGCAAGGCGGGCAGAAGGGAGTCCGAACAGGAATTGAGTAAGATCGGTGCGACGCAGAGCAACCCGAGGACGGCACGCAGCGGCGCTCGCCAGCGGTCAGTCTGCAAATGCATCGCGTATCCTGCCCGCGGAATAGACAGCCGCCAGCCGGGACTTGGCCAGGCCGTACTGGGCCTCGATCAAGCCGCCCCATGCCGCCGACTCAGCCATGCGGCCCCGCTCCAGCTCATCCAAGGCGATTCTGCCCTCGTCGAATTGCGCCAGCAGGACGTCTAGACTCTCGCGGGCATAGTCAAGCTCTTGCTTGGCGAGATCACTGTGCCGCTCGGCTGCACGCAGCCCCGCACCTGCCTGTTGGGCTGCCAGCGCAAGCGCTGCCCGCTTGGCGTTCTGGCGCAAGGCGAGCTCACGCTCGTCGATCCGGGCCTGCGCCACCTTTTCCGCGACGCCCCGGCCGGTGAAGATGGGAATCTCAACGGCGATGCCCGCTTGCCAGTTGTGGCGCTGGAAGCGTCGGAAGTAATCGTCATAATTGTTGAAGCGAGCCAGCAGCGCATATTGGCCGACGAGATCGAGCTTGGGATGCCGCGCCGATCGGGCGCTGGCTCCACGGAGCCGCGCAGCGCGGATACTGGCTTCGAGTGCAGAGATCTCGGGGTGCTCGTCAGGTGCCCTGGGCGCAGTACCAGCAGCGGTCCCCAGCGTCGCAGCGATGCTGGTGCCCTCCCGTTCCGGCTTGAGCCTCACATCAGACGGGATGCCGAGCGTTTGCCCTAAGTCGGCCCCCAGCAATTCCGCGCGGGACTCGGCCTCGGCCTGCCGATCACGGGCCCGCGCTGTATCGAGACGCGCCCGCGTAAGGGCTAGCGGTATCTCGACACCCTCCTCCACCCGGGCCGCAGTCATCTCCTCGATCCGCTCGAAATGTGCACGCTCCTCTCGCCGTCGCTCAGCTTCGACTGTCGCGAGCTCGAAATCCAAATACTTGATTCCGGCTCGGTAGGCGGCTTGCTCCGCCGCTGCCTGGGCTTGGAGCTCGCCAGACCGTACGACCTCGCGCGCGCTGCGCGCCCGGTGCGGACGCCCGCTGTCAACGAGTGGCTGGCGCACTGTGAGCTGGGCAACCGACGGGCTCGCGCCGTGAATGCTTTGCGGGATTCCGGACGTGGCCCCAAGGCCCGACCGGCCGTAAAGCTGCAGCGACTGTTCGCTGCGCACCAACGCGACATCGCTGCTGAACCTTTCGACCGCGAGGCGCGCCAAGCGGACATCCGCGTCCTCATCCATGGCAATCCGAATGGCCTCGCGCAAGCCGATCGAGCGCGCCCCGGGCTGCCCGGTCTGGGCCGCAGCGAGCGCCGTCAGCAACATGAAGCAAGGAATGGTTTTAGTCATCTCGGAGAGCCTCCTCAGGATCAAACATGCCCGTGCGGGCGGCTGGCAGCAAGCCGAATAACACTCCTGAGCCAGCGGCCAGCAGTACTGCGCAGGCCGCCCGCTCGATCACAATCTGCAGCGGTAACTGCGGCCAAGTCCTGGCCGCCACCCACACGGGGGTGGTGCTCGGCGTGGCTAGCGCCACGGCTTCGAAAACGGGCCGGGCCCGCAAGTGTCTCCGCAAAGCTCCCGCGGTCCGGCGCATGCCGATTTCGGCCTTGCATTCTGATGCGACGCTCAACATCATATGCATGATGAACGCGGCGCTCCCGGCCTGGGTGTCACCCTGCTTAAGGCAGTCTTTGGCAGCAGCGCGAGGCAAGCGTAGCGCACACCAAGCTCGCCGCCTCCCACGCGGTTTCCGCTAAGCACGCCGAGAGGTAGCCTGCGCACACGCGCTCGATCTGCTGAGAGTACCGCAGCGGCGTCGACGGCGCCAGGCGTTTGTCCCACAACGGAAATTATCGAACATGAAGGGGGCGGCCCGCGAGCGTCGCCGGCGGCAAGAGCGGCCGCCTCCAGCTGGGCCAGGAGGCCGCTGGGAAGATCTGCCCGCCGTTAAGCGGGCTGATACTCCTGCCGCCAGTTGATGAGCGCGCCCTGGACCTCCTCGACCAAGGGCTGCAGCTCACTCTCCCTGGACTCGGCCTCCAGTTTGGCGACCACGCGACACATGTGGGATGTGGGGTGGTTTAATGTGTTGGACAACTCGTACAGCTTGGTCTTGGCAATCTCGGATGGGCTGTCGGAAGCCGAGTCATATACGGCGTCAAGCTTATGCAGCAGCTCGGTAAGTTGGTCCACCCCCACCCCCAGACCTGTCGAAACCTCGTTGAGCCATTCCCGCATTGAGGCCCACAGCCAAGATTCCGGAGAGCCCGAGCCCGGGAGGAACAGGACCGGAACATCGGTCGCGGCTTGCTCTCTTATCTTTCTTGCTACATCCGTGTCGCGCTTGTCGCCATCAAGGACGAACACGAAGTTGTGAATCTGGCCGAACTTCCTGAAAGCTGCTGCGCGCGACGGGAACTCACTGGCACCCGTGTCACGCCCGATGCGAACTGATTCAACATTGATCTTCTCGCGAGGGAGCAGGACGTCCAGCACGCCCCGCAGGATCCCCTCAGCCGCACCCTGCCCATGCCCCAGATCTCGCACTTGACAACTGTAGGGTGGTTGTGGCATGTCTAAAGCATGCTCGACCAACATTGCATTGCGGAGACCCTCTCGCACTCAGAGGCCGTGGAGACCCTGCGGGTGCTGCGGACGCAGGCTGGCGACACCAGCCGGAGCGCGTTCGCCCGGCACGTGTGCCGGGAGTTCGGTTTCGTGGACAGTCGCGGCCAGCCGCAGGTGGCGAGCTGCCAGAAGGCCTTGCGCAGTCTGCACAGCGCGGGACGCATCGATTTGCCGGCCCCGCGCCATGGCGGCCGCGCCGGTGACTGCCGTCCGCGTCGGCTCGGCCAGCCGGTCCCGCCACCGCAAGCAGTTCCGCCTGCGGCGGGGGCGGTCGCCGGGCTCAAGTTGACCCTGGTGACGAGTCCGCAACAGCGGCGGACCTGGAACGAGCTGGTCGCCAGCGAGCACCCGCAGGGAGCCGTGCTGCACGTCGGTGCCCAGCTGCGCTACCTGATTGAGTCCGAGCACGGCCTGCTGGGGGCGCTCGGCTTCGCCGCCGCGGCCTTGGCGGTGGCGGCCCGCGACGAGTGGATTGGCTGGGATGCGCAACTGCGCCGCAAGCGGCTGCACCGCGTGCTGGGCCTGAGCCGCTTCCTGATCCGTCCCAGCGTGCGCTGTCACCTGCTCGCTTCCAAGGTGCTCGGCATGGTCCGGCGGCGGCTGCCGGAGGACTTCCTCCAGCGCTATGGCTACCGGCCTGCCCTGCTGGAAACCTATTGCGATCCGCAGCAGCACGCCGGCACGTGTTTCCGCGCCGCTAACTGGACCTGCGTCGGCCAGACCGGCGGGCGCGGGCGTTTCGCCCGGCCCGGCCAGCGCGTGCCGGTCAAGGCCATCTTCGTCTACCCCCTGCAGCGCGACTGGCGGCGCCTGCTCGGGGCCGCCGCAGCGCCGCCCGGCCAGCCGCTGGGGCCGGCCGACGGGCTGGCCCTGGACGAGTTCGCGGCCAACGAACTGGGCCAGGCGCCGCTGGGTGATCTACGCTTGTCGAAGCGGCTGGTGCAGACCGCGCAGATGCAGGCCGCCGCTCCCATGGCCTCGATCCCCGCCGCCGCGCAGGGCCAGCGGGCCGCCGTCAAGGGCCACTACCGCCTGATCGACCAGCCGGACGACTCGGCGGTGACCCCGCAGAACATCCTGGCGCCGCACCGCCAGCGCACGCTGCGGCGCCTGCAGGCCGAGCGCACGGTGCTGTGCGTGCAGGACGGCACCGAGCTCAACTTTGCCGAGCATCCCGGCTGTGCGGGGCTGGGCTACATCGGCAAGCACAAGCGCTCGGAGGGCACGCTGGGGCTGCACATGCACTCGACGCTGGCGGTCAGCCCGGAGGGCATCCCGCTGGGGCTGCTGCAAATCCAGTACGACGCGCCGGACGGGCAGGCGCAGCGCGGGCGGCCGCTGGAGGAGCGCAAGACCTTCCGCTGGATCCGCGGGTTGCGCGACTGCGCGGAGGTAGCGGGCCAGTTGGCGGGCCCGCGCCTGGTGGCGGTGATGGACCGCGAGGCCGACGTGCAGGCGCTGTTCGCCGAGCAGCGGCGGCTGGAGGGAGTCGAGTTGCTGGTGCGGGCCAAGCACAACCGCGTCCTGGGCGCGCCCCGGCCGAAGCTGTTCGAGCACATGCGGGCACAGCCGGTGGGGGGCCAGTTGGAGATCAAGGTGCAGCGGAGTTCGGCGCGGCGGGGCACGCGCCGGCAGTCCGCCAGCGCGCTGCGCGCGGCGCGCACGGCGCAGGCCGAGTTGCGCTGGCAGACGGTCGAGTTGCCGGCCCCGGCGCGCGGCGAGGCAGCGCTGCGGATGCAGCTGGTGCACGTGTGGGAGCGGGCGGCGCCGGAGGGGGTGGAAGCGTTGGAGTGGTTCCTGCTGACGACGTTGCCGGTGGCGTCGCTGGCGGATGCGGAGCAGGTGCTGGAGTGGTACCGGCTGCGCTGGCGCATCGAGGACTGGCACCGGATGCTCAAGTCCGGCTGCAAGGTGGAGTACCTGGGGCACCGCACGGGGGAGCGGATCGAGCGGGCGGTGACGATCAAGGCGGTGATCGCCTGGCGGCTGGCCGCGATGACCCTGCTGGGACGGGAGACCCCCGAATTACCGAGCGAGGTGTTCTTCACGCAGATCCAGCTGCGGGTGCTGCGCCACTTCGCGTCCAAGCGCGGGCTGGCCGCGCCGGGCAATCTGGGACTGGCGGTGCGGACCATGGCGATCTTGGGCGGCTACCTGTACCGTGCGCACGCTCCGCCGCCGGGCCATCAAAAGATCTGGGAGGGCTGGACCCGCTTGACCATCATGAGCGAAGCCTATGAGCTGAAAGACTACTTCGAGCCGCCCGCCAGCGCCTCTCAGGCTGAGCCCGAATCGTGACTTGTGGGGCAACGGCAGGCCGCACCATCCTCGCACAGCAGATTCAGCGCGCTCCGGGATCGTCCGTAGAGGGCGTTCTGCACGATGTCCAGATAGGCCGGGCACACCGTGACACGCCCTTCCTGGTCGCGGTCCAAGAAGATTCTCCCGTGACCGGGAACTGAGTCGAGCACGGACTGGCTGTGCGTTGTGACAATCACCTGCAGGTTGTTGCGCAGGGCTACTTGTTGCAGCTGGAGCATCAGCAACTGCTGCACCCACGGATGCAGCCCCGCTTCCACCTCATCGATCAGCACCAGCGCATCCTCGAGTTGCGCGACTTCTTGGGCCAGCCGCAAGATCGCGCGCTCACCCGCCGCCATGTGCAGCTCCGAATATGTCACGCCGGCCTCTTGCTCGGCAAAGAGCAGGTTCTTGCTGTCGCTGGACAGATTGACGATCTCGGCGTAGCGAAATGGCAGGATCTGCTGCGCAAACTGGATCTGCGAAGCTGTCATCGGCGTCTCCCGCGGAACAGTGCTCAAGCGCGACATGCCCAGCACACCACGCACCTCGGCGGGGTTGCTGAGGTTGCTGAGTGTCCTGAGATACACGGACCGCTCCGGCTGGCTTGCCTGCTTGCGCCCGAGAAAGCTGCGATTCCAGCCTTTCCCACGCCTCCACCGCATTGCCATTCGACCCTCCGGCGTTGCGTAAGCGAAATGGATGATCGCTTCCCCTCGCTCGTCTTGCCGTTGACCGAGCTTGGGGCGGTAATCCGGGAAAAGCGTGGACGGTACAAAGTCCCGAACGCCAGCCGCCGGCACTGTGTATGCACAGGCAGCCGCGAAGAGAGCGGTCGTCTTGCCGGATCCGTTAGCGCCGGCAATGACGCTGACCGGATAGTCGAATGTGACTCGGAGATTTTCGATCCCGCGAATGCCCTTCAACTGCACCTCCTCGAGAAAGTGCGGAAGATGCGGTTTCTTGCTCTGCAGATGCTCCCAAAGCCTGCGCAACCGTCGCTCAATCATGAGGACTCTCCGTCACCACTGAGTATCGGTTCTCGCGGATGCAAGCCAAGCAGATTCTAGCAGTCAGGTACTTGCCCTGAAGGTGCTTGCCCTCAACGTGACGGACCACCAAGTATGGAATAATCACGAGCCACAGGAAAACCACTCCCCCTACTAAACAGCAATTCTCAGGATGGCGGGTCTGGCTCGTGTGGAATGGAATTGGCGGGCGTTTGTGCGTGCCCTAGGGAGGCAGTTGCGGCAGGGCTAGGGCGGCTCGGAACGCGGGCCTGGCGAGGCGCACCCTCGCCGCTGGGTTCCGGAGGAGCCCGCCGCTGGCCGCAGGGCTTGCGCGTTGCGTTATGCTGGCGCGCTCGCAGCCGCCCCGGGGAGCGGGCGGTGGCGGGCGCTGGCGTAGCAGGGTCTCGAACAGGGCGGTCCAGTTGCAGAAGCAGAACCACTCCGTGAGAAAGCTCAGGGTCGCGAAGAAGTTGCGCCGCGTGCCGGCCTGCGCCCGGCCTTGCCGCCACAGGTCGGAGACGCAGTCCTGGACCGCATGCAGCGCAAAGGCGAACAGGTTCAGCGTGGCGAGCAGGTTGGCCAGGCCTTGGCTGCCGTGCCCGAAGTTGCGCTGGATGTTGTAGCCGTGGCGGGCCAGGCAGTTGAACCCCTCATGCTCGATCTTCCAGCGGGCTCGTCCGGCCCGTGCAATGTCCGCCACGTTGTCAGCCGTGACCTCCAGGCTGGTGAAGAACGTGTTCGTGTAGGTGCGCTCGCCGTTGCGCTCGATCGCGAACTCGACCCAGGCCCCTTGCACGGCGTCGTCGCCGTCGCGGACCGGCAGCCCGTGCATCCAGCGGAAGCGCTGCAGCTCGACCCGCTTGTGCCGGTTGCGGGTCTTGATCCAGCCGCTGGAATGGATGAAGTCGTCGTGCAGCAGTTCGTACAAACGCTTGTGGGAACTGGGCTTACAGACGAACAGGAAGTCCGCCCCGAGCTCGAGGACCAGCTGGCACAGGGGCTGGCAGCAGTACAGGTCATCGCCGAGAAAGACTGGCCGGTAGGGGCGTAGCTCGGCGCTGTGGGCGGGCAGCCAGCGCTTGGCGGCGTTGCGCTCGCAGTCCTGTTGGCGTTGCTCCTCGGACAGTTCCGGCTGGTCTGCGGCCGGGTCCTGCTGGGGCTGCACGAACTCCGGCATCAGCGGCAGGACGCGGTTGTGGCCGTCGGCGACGACCGTCGCCGAGGCGCTCGAAGGCGGCTAGGGCGCCCTGCTCGCGGACGGTGTCGAGGCAAAGCGGGCACAGTTCGGCGAAGTGGGCGGGGTCCACGCCGTCGAGCAGATCGCGGATCCGGTTGTCGCAGGGGATCTTCTGCACGCCGAAGAGCGTGTGGCAATTGGAGCGGGCGGTTGCCTGCTGCATGCGCCGCTGGAATTCGAGGAAGGAGGGGGCTTGCAAGAAGAACACCGCGAGGGCGCAGGAAGCAGCGTCGGCGGGGGCGTAGCGCGTGTTGCGGCCCCGGCGGGAATCCGGCAGCGCAGCGCCGGCCCGGCGGAAGGCGTCCAGCAGACCGTCCAAAACATTGTGCATTCTTCATGTATTGAACAATGCGAGTCCCTGTGTCAACTGTGACCGCCCTAGAATCAGTTGCCCATCAATCTGGAGACCCAAAAATCGACCCCCGAATCCCTAAAATGAGAATTGCTGCCTACTAAATTAGCGATGAGAAAAAACATGTTCGACCTGCGCATAACTTAGCCTCCGCATTCGCCGGATTCTTCTTGGGCGCAGTCCTTCTCGGCCTGCGCCTCGCAGTCGGCCTCATCATCATCGCAATCGTTGGCCAACTCCAGCGCTACAACTGTCCCGACTAGCATCCACAGCCAAGCGCAGCCCTGAGCGTCTATGCCCTCCCTATCCCTCTTATAGGAGGGATAGGGAGGGCATAGACGCTATAGGCAGAGAGAGCAAAGCACTGTATTCAAATGAGTTACAGAAAACATGTACACGGTTGTCGCCGAAATGTACACGGTTGTCGGTCTGTCCGCGCCTTCGGCGACACGGTTGTCGGTCTGTCCGCGCCTTCGGCGACAGGGAAATCACGGCAATTCGGTCAAGATCACGCGCCACCGCCCCTTGGCCCGCTCGGACACGCCTTGGGAGAATTCCCGTTCGATCCTCACGATCCCGATTACCTCCATCTTGCGGATTGCTTGCTTGGAGAGCTGGACATAGCGCCGCAGGGGCGTACTGGACCTCAAATCCGTATTCGGATAGCAGAGTGCCACCAAATCGGCATCCGCGAGCCACGGCAGACGGTCCAGTGCCGGGTTGCGCAACTGCTTGCCGGTCCGGACCGCTCGCTTGTTGCTCCAGTGCTTAATGGAGATCCCGCCCTTGCCGAGCACGACACTGCCGCACCGTGTGACCCCCCGCATGTCACCGAACCGCCAGTCGCCGCTTGCCTCCTAGCCGTGTCTGGCACTGCTCCATTGCACAGGTCCCCACTTTCGCCGAGCCGAACTCTTAGTGCCTGCGCGCGCCATTCTTCTTTCGTATTCGGGCTAGTAGGGAAAGGCACCCCGTATCAAGCGGGCACCCGGCTGAACGTAATCAGTTTGCAAAGCGCAAGCTTGAATCGTAACTCCAGTGACAGTGCCGCCGCCCATCCGTGCATGCAATGGTGCCGGCGTGCTGCCAACAACCCGACTGTCAGAATGCGAGTACTGAATCGAATTGTTCGATCGAGTCTTGCACTCCTATCGATGGCATGGGCGCTTCATGGAGCTGACCCGCAGACTGGTCCGTACCTCCCAGAGAGGCCATTCGACTACTCAGGAATCGTTCTGCCGGACTACTACCGGTCTAGCAACTTTCCGGGCGGACGCCGCACCCGAGCCGCGGCCGTCGCGTACGACAACACGCCGGTCAGCAACAGAGTCACAAACGAGGGTGCCACGTTAGGGCGCGTCTTGTTTTACGACAAGACCCTCAGCGCCAACGGCACGATCTCGTGTTCCTCATGCCATTTGCAGGAGCATGGTTTCGCGGATCCAGAGCCGCTGAGCACAGGCTTTTCGGGCGGTCTCACGCGACGCCACTCAATGAGCCTTACGAACGCGAGGTTTTACGGGGCAGGGAAGTTCTTCTGGGACGAACGCGCGATGACGCTGGAGGATCAGGTGCTGATGCCGTTTCAAGACCCGGTCGAAATGGGATTGACGCTGGAACAACTCGAGACCTTGGTGCGGTCGCAACCCTACTACCCAGCCCTGTTTAAGGCTGCGTTCGGATCGTCAATGGTAGATTCGGACCGGATCTCAAGAGCCTTGGCGCAGTTCGTGCGCAGCATTGTCAGCTTCGATTCCAAGTACGACCGTGGGCGGAGCCAAGTCGCCAGCGCACGGACGGATTTTCCAAACTTCAGCACTCTGGAAAATCAAGGGAAACGGATCTTCATGACGAATGGAGGTGCCGGCACGGCGCCATGTACGGTCTGCCACAATAGCGAATCCTTTGCTTTGGCTAGTCCCCGCGGCGGCCGGAATAGAGGTACGGGCGCGTCCAACAACGGACTGGATGCCGTCTCGGTCGCCGATCAGGGCGTTGCCGAGACGACCAACAATCGTCGGGATACAGGTACCTTCAAGTCGCCCTCGCTCCGGAATGTGGGCGTGAGCGCTCCGTACATGCACGATGGCCGGTTCGCAACGCTAGAGCAAGTGGTCGATCACTACAGCTCGGGCATCAAGGCTCATCCCAATCTGGCTAGGGCATTGCGCACGTCCACAGGGGAACCCGAGCATTACAATTTCTCGACGCAAGAAAAGGCGGCGCTGGTCGCCTTCTTGCATACACTGACCGACGACACCCTACTGACCGACGCGAAGTTCTCGGATCCGTTCATTGATCTCGAATCGCCAGTGATCACTCAAGTGATCAACAGCGCGACTAACCGTCGCCCGATTGCCGATCAGACATGGGTGGCGATCACCGGTCGCAATCTCGCCGAATCGAGACTGGCCCGAGCAGGTTCTACTTCCGGGAGCGCCGAAATCCCAGACAGTCTGGGAGGGGTCAGCGTCACCATCAATACAGTGCGCGCACCCATCGAATCGGTTAGCCCCTCGCGAATCCTGGTGCTCGCACCGGCAGGCACCTTGGCGGGCGCAGTAGACGTCCAAGTGACCAATTCGCGAGGCAGCAGCAATGTCACGACGACCGTCAAACCGGAAGTTCTACCTGCGCTTTCGCAATCCAGCACCTCTGGCAGCCAGCGAGGCCCGGAACGGGCGCCCACTTGGACTCGATCTATTCGAGACTGGTTTTTCCGCGTCGCCGTACCTCGCGGTGGTCTCCAGCGATGGTTCCCCCTCCGGGCGAGGAGGAACCTTCCAACGGCCGCGCACGCGACTAAGTGACAGGGCACATTGAGCTGGCAGGCGCCTGCTGCCCGCAACGTGTTTCCGAATCCCCTACGAGCTGCATCAGAGATGTCCGGGCCCCTAGACCTGGTCTCAAGGCGGGGATGCTCGCGAATGCCGGCGTTCAGGGAGACAACCACATCGGCACGGGTCAGACCCTGCGAGGACCGGAGCCGTCCCGGCGCCTCGGAATTTCTGGCGATGTCAGCCTGGCTCCGGCAAGGCGGCCTGCCCTTCAGGGCAGCCAGCGGGTGCTGGATCTCCGAGCAACAGCGAGTAGCTCCCGCCACACCCCACTTCAAGCGGCTGCTGGATCACAAGCAGGTCATAAATGCCTACCTGCTCGCCGTCGCCGGAACGAGTCGGACAGTCCTGCTGACACTTGACCGGGGTTTCGCCCCTCCCGGCGCGTTGCGCGGGCGCATCGACGTCATCTCGGTGGGACCGTCCTGATCCCGCCGCAAGGCATCTTCAGGCGTCAGCCCAAGTCGCGACGTGCTTTCTGTCCCAGGCTCAGGACAGCTCACCGTCGTGGGACTCGATGCGATACTTGACTCACCAGACCGTCACTCCTTAGCCCGACTTCACCGTTTTTGAAGATCGAATTTCCCTAAGTGATTGAATAGACATGACTTATTGGCACCTTGGAATTCAGTATGGCACCACGCGATTGGCGTTTAGTCAGTTCTCCCGGGCGGCCAGCGGCTCCGCCGTCACCCGCCTCTGCCGATGCAGTTGGGGTGGCCAGCCCAGCGTGGTGGCGATGTGGGCCGCCTGTGGTGTCGGGCGGGCGTCCTGCCGGGTCTCGATCCAACGCCCGTCCGCGCGTTGCAGCGTAGTGGTCTGGCGCACCCAATTGGCCAGCTTGTGCCGCAGGGTGGTCCAACTATCATGGATGCCGGCCGCGGCCAAGCGCTGCCGCACGAGGTGGATCGCATGGTACGCCAAAACCGCGACGAACAGGTGCGCCCGAATGCGGTCGCGCTTGCTGTGGTAGATCGGGCGCAGGCCCACTTCGCCCTGCAGACTGCGGAAGGTCGCCTCAATGTCGCTGAGTTGCCAATACGTGCGCACCACGCGCTCCAGGTCCCAGTCACAGTGACTGGTGCGCAACAGATAGGTCCCCGCTGTAGCCGAGCGCTGGGCGTGTTTGGCGTTGCGCTGCCACACGACGGCGGCGGCCAGCGGCGGCTGGGCTTGGCGCGGCCGCCTGCGCCGGGGCCGCTGCGCTGCGGCTGCGTTTGCTGCGTCGGATTCGGGAACTTTCTGTGTGACCGTGATGTGAGATTGGCCCGCCACGGCTTTGTGGCGCTCCTGGATGCGTCCGAGGCGCTCCAACACGCGTGCATAACGCTTGGTACAACCCGCTTTGGACAGCCCGGCATGCAGTTGGCGCAGTTCCTGCTCGAAGCGTTCGCGGCGCTGTGCGAGCATGCTGTCCTCTTTCGCCTGGCGGCCCTCGCTCCAGACGCACAGACGCGTTTCGGCACTGTCGCTGTCCAGCTGCCAGACCTTGGCCGGCTGCTGCTTGCGCGTCTCGAAGGTGCCCCCCGGAGCGGTTTGCGGAGGGGCCTGCTTGCCGCGCTCGACGGTGATCCAGTGGTAGCCGTGCGCGCGCAGCCAGGCGATGTTGGCCTCCGTCGACAGGCCGGCATCCATGATGACGGTGGGTTTGGCGGCAGTCGGCTCCGCCAACTGCTCGAGGGCCGCGGCCAAGGTGCTGGGTTCGGACACGTTGCCGGGCAGCAGCTCGGTGCGCAGGGGGAAGCCACTGCCGTCGAGGGTGAGTCCCATGCTGACCAAGGGGCAGTCGTTGCGGCGCTGCTTGGAGCGCCCGTACTGGCGGTCCTCGCCCGCCGCGCCGCAGTAGTGCACGTTGGTGAGATCGACGAAGACGACGGTTGCGGTGTGCCCGAAGAGGCTGCAGGCGCGCTGGGAGAGCGCGGCTTCGAGGGCCTTGCGATGGCTCCAAAGGCAGTCGCCGATGCTGTACAACTTGTTCAGGTTCAATGGCTTGCCGGTTTCGATGCCGAGCAGTTCCAAGGTTGCCGAAGCGGTGTTGAGCCACTCGCAGGCAGCCCGCTCGGAGGCGGGGTGCAGCATGCGCGCGACGATCAGGGCGGTGGCCAGGCGGGCCCTGCGCGAGGACACGCCGTGGCGCTCCAAGGTGTCGCCGAAGTGCAGTTCCTGCAGGGCCTGCAAGGCAATGCGCTCGGCGCCGACGCTGCGTACTTGGGAGTTGTCCAAGGTGTCGAGATGCACGGTGGCGCGATCCTCGGCGGGCTCGGCTGGGCTGCGCTCGCGCAGTCTGTTGTGGAGCTGCAGGGCGAGTTGATGCAATTCTGGATCGGGGTCGTAGAGGGGCAGGCGCTGGCACTGCAGGTCCTTCAGGATGGCGAGCAGATCCGGCCACTGGTCTTGCGGGACGGCGAAGTCGGCACCGAGGTTGAGCAAGGTCTGCTGGCGCACGCCGCTGGCGGTGCGCAGGTTGTGCACCAGGCGGAAGGAGTAATAGGAACCGCCGGCTTTGCGGGCGCGGGTGGGCGAGCGGCGAATGAACCTAGAGACCAGTGTGGCAGTTGGGGGGCGCGAGAGGAACCCAGAAACTGGTCTCACAACAACGCTTATGGCACCACAACGACCTCCACGGACCCAGTCGGAAAGTCGTCGTCGTTTAGAGACAACGGTTTACGCGGACCGACACGCCGAAAGTAATCGAAAAAACTACCGATTTGCACCCATCCCACCGCTAAAACGGTGAAGTCGGGTTAGGCTCGTTACATGACCCGAAGAGCTCGCTTCGCGCCTCTGCTCGTTGTTGTATTGTCCTGGACAGCCTCCGCCTCCGACGGTGGTGCGACCACCTGCTCCGACCATTCGATCGCCGCTAGCGCCGTGCACACGACGAGCGATGTCCAGGCGTTCGTTCAGTGCGCGGCGGAATATCTGATGGAGCACGGCACAGCGGAGGCCCGCCGGGCCTTCAACGAGGACGAGCGCTGGAGCAACGGACCCATGTACGTCTTCGTGGACGGAATCGCGAAATCCGGAGAAGAGTCGATCGCCTACGTGTTCCCGCCGGACCCTTCTCTGGAAGATACCCTCTGGGGACCAACGGTCGACAATTTCGGGAATGACCTCTTCTACGAGATTCACCGGTTGATGTCGATTGTTGATTCCGGATGGACCTACTATTCCTTCCGGAACCCGGAAACCGGCAGGGACGAGCCGAAGAGCTCGTACGTGATCGAGGTGGACTGGGACGGCCAACGCGCGGCCATCGGAGCCGGCATCTATTCGCCCGACCTGCCTAGAACGTGCAACGCCGACGAGGTGAACGCGGCCGGTCTCGCGGCCGCTCCGAGCGAGGCGAAGTTGCAGGCGTTCGTGCGCTGCGCCGCGATGCTGGTGGCAGAGAAGGGCTATTTCGCCCGCAGCGACCTCGAGAGCGGCTCGCGGTGGCGCCACGGCTCGAGTTACGTGTTCGTGATGGACCTCGCGGGCAACCAACTCCTGACCGGTAACAGCGTGCGGCTCAACGGCAACGCGCTGCATGAATGGGGCGGCAAGAGCAGGCCTACGGATCAGTTCGGCGGCCGGGACATGGCCGCAGTGGGAGATGCTTTCGGCGAGGCGCTCATTTACTACCAGGGTCGCAACCCGACCACCGGGGCGATCCGCCCGAAGGTCGGCCTGCTCAAGCGCGTCGTAGCGCACGGCGTGCCTGTGATCGTGGGCGCGGGTTACGAACTGGCATCCGAACCGGTTGTCTCGGAGACTGCCTGCGACGACAACTACGTCACGGCTCGCGGGATCCGCACGCGGCGGGATGTCCAGGCGTTCGTGCGGTGCGCCGCGGAGTACGTCGAGGAGCACGGCGCAGAGGAGGCTCGCCGGGCGTTTCACGACGACGACCGCTGGCGGCATGGCCCGTACTATGTATTCGTCGACCTGATCGCACAGCCCCGCGAAAGCCCGCTCTCGCATATCGCCGTCTTCCCTCCGAATCCCTCTTGGGAATCCACTTCGCAAACGCTCGTGGACAATTTCGGGACGGACTACTTCGACGAGTTGCACCGCGTCATGACGTATGGCGATTCCGGATGGCTCCACTACGCCTTCACGAACTTCGTGACGGGCAGGTCCGAGCCGAAGAGCTCGTACGTCGTGGAGATCGACTGGGAAGGGCACCGAGCGGTGGTCGGGACGGGGATCTACCTGCGGGACCTGCCCGGCACCTGCGACAGCTCGGAAGTGAACGCGGCCGGGCTGGCGGCTGATCCGAGCGACGAGAGACTGCAGGAATTCGTCCGTTGCGCCGCCATGGAAATGGAATCGCAAGGGTATTTCGCCAAGGTCACGCTGGCGTCCGATCCCCGCTGGAAGCGCGGCTCGGTCTACGTGTTCGGCCTTGACACGCACGGCGGCGCGCTGTTCGGCGGCGACGTCGGCAGCGGGCATGCGGGCATGCGCGCGTCCGAGCTGAGCCCCGCCAACAACGAAACGTTCGGCGGCCGGGATATCGTGAGCGCCGGCGACACCTTCGGCGAAACCTTCTGGTATTATTCGGCGCTAAACCCTGCCACGGACATGCTGGAACGCAAGGTGACCCTCGTCAAGAGGATCATGGTCCAAGGCCTCCCCGTGCTGGTCGGTGCCGGCTACTATCCGGACCACAGGGCCGTCACGACACCGCCAGGAGGGGGCCCGGGAGGCGGGACGGGGCCCGGCGGCGGAGACTCCGGCGGGGCGGGGCGAGGCGATACCGCGACATTGCTCTACTGGCAGGCGCCCACGATTCTCAACCCCTACCTCTCCAGGCACTAAGGAGACCGAGGCCGCATCACTCGTGGTCGAGCCGCTGGCCGAGTACAATCCGGACGGTGTCCTGATCGCCGTTCTGGCGACCCGCATCCCGACCATCGCCAACGGCGGTGTCTCGGAAGACCGCACTAGGATCACCTGGAATCTCCACGAGGGCGTGGCTTGGTCGGACGGCACGCCGCTCACCGCGCACGACGTCGTCTTCACCTGGCGGTACTGCACCGCGCCCGGGGGCGGCTGTGCCCATGCGACGCGCTTCGAAAATGTCGCTTCGGTCGAGGCGCTCGACGAGCGAACTGTAGCCGTCGTATTCAACGGACCGGTGTCGGTACCCTACGCCCCGTTCGTCTCCGCCAGGAGCCCCATACTCCAGGCATTGCAGTTTTCGGGCTGCCTTGGCGCGGCGGCTGCCGCATGCACCGATGCGAACCACGGACCTGTCGGCACGGGTCCGTACGTCGTGGCCGAATTCCACAGCAACGAGTCCGTCCGCTACCAGTTGAATCCACACTACCGCGGCGTCGCGTCCGGGCAGCCGTATTTCCGGGAGGTTGTCCTGCAAGGGGGAGGTGACGCGGTCAACGCGGCGAGGTCGGTCCTGCAGCTCAACGAGGCAGACTACGCTTGGAATCTCCAGATCGAGCCCGGGATCCTGAACTCGCTCGCCTCCGGAGGCGGCGGAACCATCGTCTCGGCCTTCGCCACGTGGGTTGAGCGGCTCATGCTCAATCAAACCAATCCGGATGCCAGTCTGGGCGATCTACGGTCCCAATATGCGGACGGCGCCAACCCCCACCCATTCCTGACCGACCCGGTCGTCGGCCGGGCCCTCTCGCTGGCAATCGACCGCAACACACTGGTCCGGACCGGTTACAGCGCTTTCGCCGGACGCCCGACATGCAACATCTGGCCGGCCCCGCCTGATCAGGCATCAACCAACAACGACGAGTGCCTCGTCCAGAACATCGAGCTGGCAAGGGAGATTCTCGACACCGCCGGAATCGTGGATTCCGACGGTGACGGCGTAAGGGAACGCGAAGGCGTTCCCCTCAAAGTGCTGTTCCAGACCTCGACGAACTCGGTCCGCCAAGCGACCCAGGAGCATCTCAAGCGCTGGTGGGCGGAAGTCGGCGTGGAGACCGAGCTGAAGCATATCGACGCCTCGGTGTTCTTCAGCGATGACGCGAACAGCCCGGACACGGCCGGAAAGTTTTACGCCGATATCCAGATGTACACCAACGGCAGTAGCGGCCCGGATCCAGAGAGCTACCTGGGATCCTGGATCACTGCCGAGAAGTCGGGGGCGGCCAACTCGTTCCTCGGGCGGAACGTACAGCGCTTCCAGTCCGACGAATTCGATCGGCTCCATGACGAACTGCGCAGCACCGTCGACATGCAGAGGCGCAACCAACTCGCGATCGCGCTCAACGACCTGCTCGTTGGGAGCTACTCGATCATCCCCCTGATCTACCGCGGATTCGTCTCGGCCCACGCGAATGACATCGAGGGTGTCTGGATGAACGCCTGGGATTCGGAACTTTGGAACTTCGAAACCTGGACGCGCCGCGAATAGCCGATCGAAGCTACCAGCGCCCGTGAAGTTTTCAGCGGGCCGTGCCTTCAGTCCCGTCCCGGTTGGCTTTGGATCCCTCCTCAAGTGACACCGCTGATTCTTTATCGGCGTGAAGGTGGTTTGTCGCTCTCTGGGTGCCTGAATACGAGCGCCATGGCGGCCTGGCAAGGAAAATCGAGCCCGGTGTAGGGGCTCGGATGATTCTGGCGTCCAATGCTCAAATTCCTGCCGCGGCAGTAGCGCAGGTTGTTTCACTTTGATCCGCTGCTACGCAACAGAACTGGGCGCAAGACTGCCTGCATCGCCTATAAACAAAACGACTTACGGGACTTACCACGGAGCAGCTGTGCTCGGGTTCAAGTGCTTTCCAAGCGGTTCCGGCGCAAGCTAAGGCGAGAAAAATGGCCGTTTCCGGTCAGGCTGAACCGAGCTCCAACACCCGCTCTGCTGTCCACGGATGCCAGTTGGGCCGAGCACCGCCGGGCGCGGCTGCCGAACTCGGCCACCGGCGCGCAGAGCGGCCACCCAGCCGGCCGCGAGCGGCCGGCTGCACTGCCGTAGCGGCGCCAGCGCTAGGATGAGGGGCGCAGCAGCAGTTGCAGCGCCTCCTCGCGGTTGCCGGCGTAGTAGATTTGCGCCTCTGGCACCGTCTGGAACTGCCGCTGCGCCAGCAGCAGCGCCAGCGCCAGGTTGTTCAACGCGGCGTTGTTGGCCGGCCCGTGGCCGGTGCGCACGCGACTGGCATCCTCCCCGAACGTCTTGTCCCGGCGGTAGTGGTTGGCGCTCTCCACCTGCCAGTGGCCGCGCTGCAGCGTCAGTAACTGCTGCGCCGAGGCAGCCGCCTGCGGCAGCGAAGTGATGCCGTAGCTGTGGCTGCGCTTGACCGCGCCGCCCAGCCGCTCGCACTGCGCGTGCGTGATCCGGTAGGCCTGCCGCGCATGCGGGAACGACAGCAGTTGGGGATGCGGCGTGAAGACTTGGATCGAGCGCTTGTCCCAGCCCCGCTGGTGCGAGCGCTGCCAGTCCGCTTCCTCCCAGGTGCGCTCCGCGCCCTGTTCCCAGTCCAGCCCGCTCAGGGTCGCGTACGTCTGCTCGCAGTTGCCCTTGATGCGCACCAAGATGTGCCCGCCGTGCTGCTCCACGATCGCCCGCTCGGTCTCCCGCCCCGCGTGCCCCGCGTCCAGCGTCAGCGTCCGCCCGCGCAGGTCCACCTCTTCCAACAAGGCCCGCAAGGCCGCCTGCTCGCCGCCCTGCTCACGGTAGCTGCGGCTCGCCACCGCGATGCCCGTGCGATGGTCCACCAGCGTGACCGTCTCCCAGTGCTGCCCCCCAGCCGCCAGCCGGTTGGCCCCGCGAATGCGCTTGCCATCCCCTGCCAGCGCCTGCGACGGCCCCACCCGCGGTTGCATCCAGCGCTGGATCACACGCTCCAGCGAGGCCGGGTCGGTCCGCTCCATGGCCCGCTGGAAGGTCGTGTCCGAGGGCGTCACGGACTCCCCCGTGGTCGCATCACGGCGACAGCCAAGAGCTCGTAAGTCCTCTGGCCTCAATGTCTTCGCATACGCTTCTGCCGCCCGCCCGCCGGTCCACCCGGCCAGCTTCGCCAGCACCAGCAGTGCCAGCACCACGGCCAGCGGATGCCGTTTCCCGTGCGCGCTGCGGTAGTCCTCCACCTCCTCGAGCTGGGCCCGTAGCGAGCGCAGCTCCGCCGCCGGATAGCGGATGTCGACCGGCCCGCAAGCCCACTCCGGCCGCTCGCTCGGATCCGCCAGCCGCGCCCGCGCCCCCGCCCGCAGCGGATACACCAGCATCTGCTTGCGCTGCCCGTGCTTGCGCGTGTACTGCCCGTTCGAACGCGCATAGCCCTGGCTCAAGCCCAGCCGGATCCAGTTCGCCGCCAAGTAGGCCGTGCCCCGGTATTTCTGCGGATCCACAAACGTCTCGGCCAGCTCCAGCGCATGCCCCCAGTGCTGCTGCCAGTCCCGGCTCAGCCGCCGCAGATTCATCCCCAGCACGCGCGAGGCCAAGCACTTCACGCCCGTCCCCGCAGGTAGCACTAAAAACCGCGTGTTGTTCGCGATCAGATGCAAGCGCCGGAATTGCACCGCCTTGTGCCAGCCCAGCCAGCGGTCGCGCGGGCGGCACTGGAAGACCCCCGTCTGCCAGCCCAGCAGCGCCAGCCACTCGCCCTCGTATTCCGCGACATAGCGCAGCCCGCGCCCCGCAAACTGCTTGAATCCCAAATAGTGGTGAGCGTCCATCAGGCGATCCCAGCGCGGCCGCTCGTGCGCCTGCGCCAGTCGCACCACCACTTGCTTCAAATTCACAACCTTGGGGGGAGTCTCCTGCGCCTGCATATCCCAGGCATACACGATTCCGGCCAAAATAGTCAGCCCCTGGGCTATATTCTTTTGCGAACGGCTACACCCGCCGATAACGAATCAGCCGTGCCTCAAGTGACGTGCCTCCAGACCGGAGCGTGCCGCTGTACCAAGCTTGGCAAGCCAGGGTTGAATTTCTATTAGTTCGATGAAGCAGCGGTAAGATTCTCGAATTGAATCGTATTTGGATGAGGTGAAAAGCGGGTTAGTTCGAGACACGCTGTGGCGGAGGCGGAACCCCTCGACCGTCTCTGCTACGCAGCAACTGGTGGTCGCAAATGCGGAGCCACTACCCAGCCGCTGCGGGCCCTTCGAGCACCGCGCTTGCTCGTCTTGCGGTAGCGGACCTACTCGAAACCCCGGGCCTTGTCGGCCCAGATGCGCGCGAAGTTGGCCTCCTGATCGGCGACCCGCGCAGGTTCAGGCCCCCAATTTGTATAGACCTGATGCTCTCCCAGGGGTGCCTCCAACTGGCGGGGGTCTCGTTGAAGCTGCCATTCCAGGCGATCCTGTCGCCGCCGTGGTCCTCGACGATGCCGGCCTTCTCGTGGAAGATACCATCAGCCGGGATCGGCTTGCTATAGGCATCGTCGCCGGGAACGGCGACCTTCACGACGAGAAAGCCTCGCGCGGTCATCCAGACAAGAAGTTCCAGCGCGTCGGCGAAAGCCGGGTCCGGTGAGGCTAGGGGGAGGCTTGTCAAACGCCGTTCGACGAGAACCCGAAGCTGCTCGCCTTTCTCGATAGCCTCGATCTCCGGCGGCTCCAAAGTGCGGCCTGCGAGCGCTCGAAACCGTGTTCATGAATCCGGTCGCCGTGCCACCGTGCCGATGGCCGACATCGACGCAAACGGGCCACGCGACGGGCAACGTCAGATCCTGCGCGCCCTGAGCAAAGGCCATCCGAAGCATCGCCGAGAGGGCGTCACCGGCAGTGGCGGCCAGACCAAATCCGCCCGCGGCGAGCGCGATCCCGCCGATGCCTGCCAGGCGGCGCCCCCAGCGCAGGCCCTTGCGCCGTACCAGCCAGACCGAGAACGTGGCCCCCGGAACGCAAGCGACGGCACCCCCAGCAGCGGGACCGCCGAGTAGCGCCCGGATTGCTCGACCGTGAGGCCGTGCTCGTCCACGAGGTACGTGGGCAGCCACGTCACGAAAAAGTAGCACCCGTACGCGGAACAGAAGTACATGCCGAACAGTATTCATCTGTGAGCACGACTGCATCCGCCCGCCGTTGTCAACAGCCCGAACGGCGGACACATGGCGGGAATGGGGAAGCACAACAACCACCTCTGCGACCGTCTTGGCGGTGGCCGGAGCCGTTCTGCCAGCGCAATCTCCGGTGACATGAGCCACCATCGCGCTGCTATTCTGTGGGCACCCGCGGTCCAAGCCGCATCCGCACCATGCCGGCACCTGAGCACGCCACCATTGCTGCCCTGCCCGAAATCCGCGAAACGCAGCGGGTGCCACCTGCTCCAGAGCCCGTCGACTACCCGAGTTCGGACGGCAAGGCGATGGCCGAATCCGGCTGGCACGCCGTAGCCATGCTGCTCGCCAAGGAAGCCTTGGACCAACATTTCTGGGGCCGTGAAGATCTCTATGTGGGCATCGACCTGCTGGTCTACTATGTCGAAGGCGACAACACCAAGTCACTGGCCCCGGACGTCTTCGTGGCGTTTGGAGTGGGCAGCCAGCAGCGCCACACCTACAAGACCTGGGAGGAGGGCAAGGCGCCGGATTTCGTGCTGGAAATCGCGTCCGCGTCGACCTCGGCGCGGGACGCGCGGGCAAAGAAGTCGCTGTATGCACAGATCGGCGTACGGGAATATTGGCGCCTAGACCCGGTGGGGAACGTCATGCGGGAGCCGCTGGAAGGATACATGCTGGAACGAGACCCTGATCGGGCACTGCAGGCATCCGCAAGCGGGGACGGCAGCGAGCAGTTTTGGAGCGAGATCCTCCAGCTGGGTCTCAGGGCCGCGAAGCAGCGCGGGGTGACGGTGCCGGTATTCCGGGATCCCCACACCGGTCTGGATGTACTGACGGCCGAAGGCCTGAAATTGGCGTTGCAGAAGGCAGAGGAGCGGGCAGAGAAGGCCGAGGAGCGGGTGCAGCGGGAAGCTCAGCTGCGCCAGCAGGCAGAGGCGCAAGTGCAAGAACTTCTGGCGCGGCTTGCCAATCTGGAACACTGAGACATCCTGCCAACCGGCATCGCGTCGGCGGATGACTGCGGGGATCGCGGCTGAGCGCCTTGCGAAAACGCGCGCGCGCTCCTGTCAGGTGTCCTGGCTTGCGACCGCGGTGCAGACATTTGCGAGCGTGCATAGACGGAGCCTGGGCACCGCAACGACCCGCGCGCGAGATGTCGCAATCAGGGCGTTTCGGGCGCTTTCCGGTGCTGATCAGTGCGCTCCCCGCGAGGCCGGCCCCTGAATCCCCGCACCAGCCGGACAAAGGCCTCTACGACTGCCTCGAAGATCGGGCGGCCTTTCCCGGCCGACGCGATCGTCGGGTCGCCATAAGTTCTGCTCTTGCTGAAGCGTGTCCACTCGTTCATGACTGGGACGGGCGATTTGTCCATCAGGTCCATCCAGATGAACTCTGATGCGGGCAGCCCAATGGCCTTGACAGCCTTCTCCAGTTGGACCGTGTTCAGAGCCAAGTGTAGGTAGACGAACTTCTCGAGTTGCCCGCCGTGCGCCATGCCCCAGCGGCCCGACTCGCGCTGCCGGTTGATCTCGGCGCTAATCTGGCGAACCAAGCCGGCGCGGGTTGAAGATCGCCGGGTTGAAGTTGCCTAGTAGCACAACGCCCACGCCGCTGATCTCCGGTTCGATTCGCATGTCAGCCGCCCAGAATTACCGCTTCGGTTCCGTCAACCGGAACCTCAGTGCCGTCGACATCCGGCGCGGATGCTTCCGGTGCATCGCCATGCCAAGCCAGTAGGCGGCCCCCGCGTGACCCACCGTGTCGATTCCTTCGGCCACCTTGCGCACGGTCATGGCGTCGGTGTTGGTCACCGGTCGCCATACCCTCAATCGCGTCCACCGCGGACAGCGTGTACGATCCGGCAAGGTTTGCAATATTCCTGAAGCAATTCGAGGCTGCGGAATCGGTGGCGCTCGAGCAACATCCGATTCTCGTCCCGCTCTCAAAAGATCCCCGCCAATCCTGGCAGCGATTCTTGCCGGCGATTCATGCACGGAGTCCCGCGGCAGATGCGCGAAGCGGGCAGTCGTCTCGACCTGCGCATGGCCGAGAAGCTTTTCAATCATCGGCAGGCTTTCGCCGAGCGCCAGCGCGCGGCTGGCAAACGAGCACTAACACCTTGGGCAAGCTACGGCAATATATTGCGGGTTCGTCGTCTGGCTGGATGGCAGTCTTGCCGATTAGGATTAGCCCGCGACGTCAAAGTCCCAGCCGAATCCGGGCTCCTCCGAAGGCTGAATGTACACGCCCTCAGGTCCGCGGGTCATGCGCCGCTGCTCGGCAAACAGCTCGTAGACCTCTTTCGGGCCGCCCGGGGCCGGGATCGTCGTTTCGGCCCACGTCAGCTGGGGCAGGCTAGCGAGATAGTGCATGCACTCGATGGAGCCGCCGCCATGCGGAATCAGGGGAACGCCACGCTCGAGCGCCATCGCTCCGATCTTCCTCATTTCGCTCATCCCGCCGCACCAGCCAATGTCCGGCTGCCAGATGTCAACCGCCCCGTAGTGCGCCAGGCGCCCGAATCCGTACCGCGTGTACTCGTGCTCGCCGGTCGCCAGAAAGGTCGAAGTGATTTGAGAGTTGAGGCGCCCGAAGCCTTCATACTCGTCCGGCATCAGCACCTCCTCGAGCCAGTACACTCGATAGGGCTCCAACGCCTCTGCCAGCTGAATCGTATATGCCTCGGTCAGCGCCATCCAGCAGTCGATCATGATTTCGCCGTCTGAGCCCATCTGCTCGCGCGTGCGCTTGACGTGCTCAACGTTCTTCTTGAGGCCCTCGCGGCCGTCCGCCGGCCCATGCTGGAGTGCCAGCTTCACTTTCGTGTAGCCGAACTCAAGGCTCTGCTCGACATCGTTTCCTGTCGCGTAGCACGGAACCCGCTCCCAGGTCCTGCCTCCCGCAAGCTTGTACACCGGAACGCCGAACGCCTTTCCAGCAAGGTCCCACAGCGCTAGATCCGCTCCGCTAATGGCATGCACCACGGCCCCCGCTCGCCCGTAGAAAACAGTCGCGCGCCACATCACGTCCCACAGGCGCTCTACATCGAGCGGGTTCTTGCCAACCAGCAGCCTCTTCAGAGCGAGGTCGACGAAAGGCCCCGCCGCCGAGCCGGCCCGGCCGTAACCCTTCAGTCCCTTGTTCGTGCTGACCTCGACAATGACGCTGCCGAGGGACGAGTCGGGCATCCACTTGGACCCAGGGCCACGCTTTCCCGTGTACTCCCGATGAATCTCGATGGGCCGGGCCGCCTCGCGGGTGACCCAGTACGAACCTGGGGTCGGTTCGTACGAAGGCAGAGGGTTGGTCGGGCGTGTCCTTACGACCCGCACATCCGTGATCTCGAGACCCGATTCCGCCGGCCAAGGCTGCTGCGCGAGAGCCTCCTTGCTCGAACTCACGAGGGCCGCTCCGAGTCCAAGGAAGCCCCGGCGGCTCACTTGTGCCGTCGCTACTTCGGCGTGTTCGTTCACTCGTGTCATGCTCTTCCTGCCGCGTCGACTACCAGTGTGCCCGAGTCTCGAGGGTGGTCTCTGGCTCCTAGGACGGTATTCGCAATCCGCTTGTGGTCCTTGAGTGTTACCCGCGTGACGTCCGCTAGGAGATGCCATTGCACGGATCTCCATTGCGGGCTTGCTGGGCTTGTATCAGAAGTGCTACGACCGCTTGGTCAACCGCGTGCGGTGTCTGCCAAGTATCGCCCCCCGGGGGCGCGGACGGCCGGCCGTCCCGGACGACTGGGCCTCGACCATCTGTACCGAGTGTGTGTGATCGTCGCATCGAAGGGCGCAACCGCCCATATTCTATGCAAATTCAAAATTTGATCTTCAATTAGCCTCTTCTTGCTTAAGAGCGTTAGCCCGCGATGATACACCGAGACATTGCTCCGCTTCTAGCCAAGGCGGCTACCCAGGCACCCGCCCTGACTCTCACAGGACCTCGGCAAAGCGGGAAGACGACGCTGTGCAGGATGCTGTTCCCATCGCATCCGTACGCCACTCTTGAGGCTCCCGATGTACGCTCCTTCGCCAGGGACGATCCCAAGGGCTTTCTGGCACAGTTCCCCGCTGGCGCAATCCTCGACGAGATCCAACGCGCACCCGACCTGCTCGCGTACCTGCAAGGGATCATCGACGCGGATCCGGCGCATGGTCGCTGGATTCTCAGCGGCTCACAGAATCTGGCGCTGTTGCAATCGGTCAGCCAGTCACTCGCGGGACGAACGACAGTGCATCACCTGCTTACGCTAACTCACGGCGAGATCACTCGCTTCGAGACGCATCAGACGGGTCTCGAAGAGGCCCTCTTCACTGGCGGCTACCCGCGCATCTTCGACCGCGGACTCGACCCGGCAGAGTGGCTCCGCTCGTACGTCGCGACCTACATCGAACGCGACGTGCGCATGGTTAGCGGCGTCGCCGATCTCGCAGTTTTCCAGAGGTTTCTCGAACTGTGCGCCGGCCGTGCCGCTCAACTGCTCAATTACTCCTCGCTGGCAAACGACTGTGACGTGTCGCAGCCGACGGCCAAGGCCTGGCTCAGCATCTTAGAGGCCAGTTTCATTGCGTTCCGCCTGCCAGCGTTGCATGGCAACCTCCGGAAGAGGCTCACAAAGATGCCGAAGCTCTACTTCTACGACTCCGGTCTCGCCTGCTGGCTGCTCGGAATCCGAGAGCCGACGCAACTCCGCGCGCATCCATTGCGCGGGGCAATCTTTGAGACTTGGGTGGTATCGGAAATCGTAAAGCACCGCGCTAACAGCGGCAAGGCGGGCGGCTTCTGCTTCTACCGCGAGAGCAACGGGGCCGAAATCGATCTGGTCATCGACCACCCCTCCAGTCGGACGCTGCTGGAGGCCAAGTCTGCGGCAACAGCGTCGTCCAATCTGCTATCCGGTGCTAAGCGGGTTCGCAAGCACTTTGAAGCCGAGTCGCCTGCATGCCACGTCGTCATCGCCTACGGCGGAGACGAGTTCCAGCAGCGGACCGACGTGCGGTTTGTGCCGTGGCGAATGCTCAGAGGCGCAAGCCTGGAGAAATCGGACCATGCGGTTTCCGTATCCGCCAGCAATCTTCCGGTGGTCGGCGCGGAGGTTCTGGCGGTGTTCCCAAACAAGACCTGCAAGAGCGCCGTCACGGATGAGCATGGCGAGGCAGTGCTCGATTTGCATTCCCCATTCATGCCGATGACCATCTTTGTGGCCGCAGATGGCTTCAAAGCTCACTTGGAGGACGGCTGGATCCCGGCCGCACGCTCACTCCACATCGCGCTGGGTAGCCACCAGGGCGGCGGCGCGGTCATCTTCCAGCAAGACACCGGACATGTCCCGGGTTTGCATGGGAGGCTGAACCCAATCCTGGACGCGCACGGCAGGACATATCTGTACGCGGACAACATATCGGTCAATGGTGGCGAATCGCAGCCAGTGCCCTTCACCCTCGGAGAGGACTTGCGTCTGGAAGACTCTGACGGCCGGGGACGGTTGGTTCGGATTGTCGCTATCGTGGGTCGTGCTGCACTTGTGGAGTATCAGTCGTTTCCCCGACGTTAGGCGGTGCGGAGCCGCAGCTTGCTGGTCCGGCGTACCGACCTAAGACAGCTGCCACGCCGACCGGGTCGATCGCATCAAGCGGTGCTCTGCGGGAGCCCAGCGAGGTGTCTGATGCAGGCTGCTGTACCAGAGCCTGCGGCGGCCGGGCCTACCGGGCGCGTCGCGGCGATGCAGGGCGGGCTTGATTCCGGGCCCGGTAGATAGAAGTGAGCGGCCGCGCGTCGTCGCAGGCAAGATCCGCGTGGAGGACTGCTGCGTCCGCTACTGGAAGCCGAGCCGTTCCTGCGGTCATTGCCAGAATCCGTGCCGGCCAAGCTGCATGCCCTGCCGCTATCTGCTGCGCTTGCTCTCGTCCTCAAGCAATCCCAGATCGCCTCTTGGCCGCCACCAAGGATGCAATTCAAAGCGAACCACGAAAGGGAATCACGGTCTTGGCCTACTCGTGGCGGAGAGCCTCCGCCGGATCAAGCTTGGCCGCGCGGGCGGCTGGTAGCAAACCGAACAATGCTCCCGAGCCGGCCGCCAGCAGCAGAGCGTAGGCTACCCACTCGAGCGGAACTTGCACCGGCAATTGCGGCCAAACCTGCGCCGCCACCCACACGAGCGTTGTGCCCAGCGCGGCCCCGCAGAGGCCGCCCAGCGCGGCCAGCGTCACGGCTTCGAAAACAAATTGTGCGCGGATATCCCCCCGTGAGGCCCCAACCGCCCTGCGAATGCCAATCTCGACTGTCCGCTCGGATACGGCGATCAACATCATGTTCATGATGAACACGCCGCTCACGCCCAGCGTGACCGACGCCCCGAGGATCATCGCAATGCGCATCGCCAGCAAGATCCGCCGCGCCGCGTCCAGCACCCCGGCCAGGGTGTCGACCCGATACAGCGAACCCGGGCGGTGGCGGGCTGCCAAGGTTTCGCGCACCATGCTCGCCACCTCCTCGACGCGCTCCTGGGAGCGCACCGAGACGTAGAGCGGGTCGACCCGCTCGACAGGCTGGAAGTACCGCAGCACCGTGTACGGCACCAGAATCGAACTCTCGGACACCTCTGATTGCCCGAAGGTCTGCACGCGCTCGGAAAACACGCCCACGATCCGGAATTCGATGCCGTGCGCCTCGATGCTCCGGCCGACCGCGTCCGCGCCGGGGCCGAACAGCGTCTCGGCCAGTCGGCTCGTGATCAGGCACACCTTGGCCCTTGACTCGAGGTCCCCGCGTTCGAGAAAGCGGCCTTGGTGTACAGCTAGGTTTCTCACGCGGCGGTATGCTTCGCCGGAGCCGAGAATGCGGACCTGCGTGGGGCGGCCCTGGATCGAGATGGAATCCCAAGTGCTGGTCACGCCCTCGACGGCTTCGGCGAGATCGCCCAGACGGACGCGCACGGCCTCGACATCCGCTAAGTCGATGTAGTCAGCCTCGGAGGCCGAGACGGTTCCGCCCGCTTCGTAGTATGCGTACACCAAGTTCGATCCGACTCCCTGAATCTGGGCGAGCACGAATGCGCTGCCCGTCGAGGCAACGCTGGCAACCAAGGCGACCGCGGCCACGGCAGCGGCCATGCTCGAGGCGGTGAGCGCCGACCGCAAACGCTGGGCTCGCAGCGCCCCAAGGCCGGCCCGGGCGATCTCGCCATACGCCAGCGGCTGCTTGGAAACGGTCATAGCTGTCCCAGCAGGTCGCGAATCTCAAACGGCGGGGCTGCGTTCGGCTGGCGATCGGGGCTGGCGAGGTACCGCTCGGCCAATTCCCTCGCCCGCGGATACAGGGATTCGCGCTTGCCACGGATCCAAGCCCTGGCGGCGCTGGCCCAGAGACTGGGGTTGTCGCTGTCGCGGGCGAATGCTTCATCGAAGAGTGCGTCACTTTCGGCATGCTTGCCGCATCTTGATAGAAAGCCAGCATGCGCGACAAGATAGCCAGTGTCATGCGGGGCGAGTGCTCTCGCCAAGGCGTAACATTCCGCCGCTCTGTCCAGTTCCCCTGCGTCTTCGTGGCAGGTGGCCAAAGCCTGCGCGCCGTGTGCCTGGTCGACCTCCCGGATCTGGTTGGCAATCGTGCGGGCCCTGCTCTTGCTCCCGCCGGCTATGCCGGGCGCTTGGAGCAGATACCCCAGCAGCGCGTCCAGCGCATCTAAGTTCGAGCCGTCCAACTCGACGGCCCTCTCAAAATGGCTCTTGATGCGCTTGACCAGCGACATGGCGCCCAGTCGGCGGAACACGGACATCGTCTGGACCCGGCGCCCGATCGCCAAGCCGACCCAAAGGTTGTAGTCCGAGTTCCCCGGATCTTGGCTGAGTGCTCTCTCGAACGACGCCTGCGCCCGTCCAAAGTCCTCGGCGGCGTAGTGCCGCAAGCCTACCTGCCAGTCGTACTCGGCGAGCGCCATGACGGCGCAAACGGGCAGGAGCGCTAGTAGCCGCCTAATCATTGGCGGCCGCTCCCGGCAGGCGCACGAACACCCGCTGCCCCGCAGTAATCGGGCGGTCTCCGGGCAGCAGGACGAGCTCGCTTCCATCGAGCCCCTTCCGTATCTCGACATTCACCGGACCAGCGGCGCCGAGTCCCACGTCCCGCCTCGCGGCCCGGCCATCCTCGACAGTCCACACATAGGCCGCATCGCCGACTCGACTGACGGCGGATCGAGGCAGGCTCAGCACCTGTTCGGCGCGCTCGGTCACAATGCGCGCGCCTACCGCGAGACCGGGCAGGAGCAGTCCGTCAGGATTGCCGGTCACGCAAAGCACCTCGCCTACACGGCGAGGACCCAGCTCGACTACTTCCGTTGCGAGCCGTTCCACGCGGCACGGCCACTCGCGGCCGGGGTAGGCATCTGCGGTGATGCTCGCGACGCTGTCGCTTCGCACCCGGCCGAGGTCTGGTTCATCGACATATATCCGGGCGCGCACCTGCTCCGTCTCGCCGATGCGGGCAACCAGACCCCCAACAGCTAGGAAATCGCCCGCTTCAACCGCCAACGAATACACAACGCCAGCGGCGGGAGCGCGCACCGCAAGGTTGCCCACCGCTTGGTCTGCCACGCGCAGAGCGGCTTCGGCATCCCTGACAGCGGCCTCGAGCTCGGCCCGCTGCCCTGCCAACTGCGGGGCTTCGAGCTGCACGTCAAGCGCCTGCAGGTTCACGGTCAGTTCTTCCAGTGCCCGCACCTTTGCGTCCACCTCGGCGCGAGCAACGGCGTTCCGAGCCAGCAGCCGCTCGAGACGCTGAAGATCCGTGACCGCGCTCGCGCGTGCGGCCTCCACAGTGGAGCGCTCCGCCCGCAGCGCCGCCTCTCGGGACGGCTCCAATCCCGCATCCAATTGGACGAGTCGAGCCTTGGCTCCTTCCAACCGCGCGCTGGCCTGGGTTCGGGCCGCAGCCTGCCCGGTGTCGCCAAGCCTCAGAATCTCTTGATTGCGCGCAACCGTGTCACCGCGCTGAGCGTACAGCCCGCGTATGCGGCCGGCGGCAGCAGCATGCACCGCGACACCCCCGACGGCCTCAATGCGGCCATTGGTCGTGAGCGCGACCTCGATGTCGCGCCGGACGGGCTCGATCCCGGCAAATTCGTCGGAGGGCCCGGCACACGACAATCCCGTGATCAGGAAGCAGGCAAGCAGTGCGGAAACAGCGGTCGGCATTCAACTCCGCTACTTGCCACCGGGATCCGCGCCCGGCTGGTGCGAGAAGTCCCACACGCGCAGGTCCGATTCGCCGGGCGTGAAATTCACCACGGCGTATTCGCCTGCCTCAAGCGGCTCAACAGGCCAGACCTTGTAGACGAGAGGTGCCAGCTGCTGTCGGAAGACCTCGATCTCTTCCTGCGTTTCGACTTGTTTGTCCGTCCTGGGCACGGTGTAGATCTGCTGAATGATGCGCCGGGCCTTGCCCTGTTCGGGCTTGATCTTCGAGATCCCGAATCGCGAGAATTGATCCAAGCGGATATAGAACGCCGGCTTTGCATCCGTCGTGACAGTGATGGCGGTAAGACCCTCGATCGACACCGTCCGCTTGCCCGGTATCACAGGCGTCGGCGTGAGCACGTTCAAGACCGCCCGCCCCGCGCTCTTGTCGATCTCGTAGAAGACCTGTTCGAGGGGCACGGGCTCCCGCCCTCGCAAGTAGTAGACTCCGTCTTCTAGCGGAACCGAGTGCAGCTCGGTTCGGGCGCGCCGTTCTGCCAGGCGCGCCGTGCGATCTTCCTCTTGGCGGACCTCAAGTGCCTTGAGCGCCGCTCGGTTATGCGTATTCGTCCGCTCAAGGTCGACGATCTCTGTCGGCACTTCCTCCCACTGGTTGCGATCCAAGCTGAAGTAACGCACACGTTCATCCAGAACCTCGAACTCGCGCACGTCCATGCTAGTGCCGTCGACTAGGAACAATGCCTTGCGCTGGGCTTGCGTCGCGATGACGCAAGCGATGAGCACAAACCCAATCCAAAGAGCCCGCGTCCGCATGTCGATCACACCCGCAGCACCATCAATATAGTGCCAGAGGCTGCGCCACCCCGCGATTCGAGCCGCTCTGCCGTGCCGACAGAACCGCAGCCGGTAGGGCAGGGCGCCCAGATTCCAGCAGGCCCAACGGCAGAAGCTGGCCCATATCCGCAGTTCCCTCATATCGGGGCTCTTGTCCCCCGACCTCCGTTCTGAGTCCTGCGGGTTCGCCCACCTATGATATTGTCATCCCACCGAAAACGGAGCACCCCATAATGCACCTGCCCAGACCTAGCTTCACCTATGCCCTTTCAGCCCTTGTAGCGGCGAGCATCCTGCTGGCCGCTGGCTGCTCGGCACCCGCCGATGATCGGCCGAATATCATCCTCGTGATGACCGACGACCAAGGCTATGGCGAAGTCGGCGCGCACGGCAACACGATGATCCAGACGCCGCATCTCGACGCGTTGCACGCCGAGAGCGTGCGGCTGACCAACTTCCACGTCGACCCGACTTGCTCACCCACCCGCTCGGCCTTGATCACCGGCAGATATTCCTCGCGAACCGGCGTTTGGCACACCATCATGGGGCGCTCGATCGTCCACCGCGAAGAGACCTCGTTTGCCGATGTGCTCTCGGACGCAGGGTACTCGACCGGGTTCTTCGGAAAGTGGCATTTAGGCGACAACTCGCCCTACAGGCCGATCGACCGGGGCTTCCAAGAGGCCGTGTACCACGGCGGCGGGGGGGTCGGGCAGACTCCCGATTACTGGGGCAACGACTATTTCGACGACACCTACTGGCATAACGGAGAGCCCAAACCGTACCAGGGCTACTGCACGGATGTGTTCTTCGCCAACGCCCTGGGCTTCATCGAGCAGCAGTCCGCGGACGGGTCTGCTCCCTTCTTCGTCTACCTGTCGACGAACGCGCCGCACGGGCCATTCTTGGTCGACGAATCGTATTCCAAGCCCTATGCCGACAAAGGCGTCCCGAATCCGATGAGCAAGTTTTACGGGATGATCGAAAACATCGACGACAACATGGGGCGCCTCAAGGACAAATTGGACGAGCTAGGCATTGCCGACAACACCCTGCTCATTTTCATGACGGACAACGGATCCGCGGCGGGCGTGACGAACACGCACCCCACGCAGCGGGTCGGGTCGACCAACGCCCAATTACTCAAGAGCGCGGCACAGGAGGAGGCAGAGGGCGTTTGGCAGGGTTTCAACGCGGGCATGCGCGGGCGGAAAGGATCCGAATACGACGGCGGGCATCGCGTCCCCTTCTTTGTCAGATGGCCAGACGGCAACCTGGGCGGGCCCCGGGATGTCGCGAATCTGGCAGCCCACATCGATGTGCTGCCCACCTTCGCCGATGTCGCCGGCGTCGGCCGGCGCGAGGACTTGGACTGGGACGGCACGAGCTTGCTGCCGCTGCTCCGCGGGGATCAGTGGAGCGACAGGACCCTGGTCGTGCATTCCCAGCGGATCCGCTTTCCTGAACGCTGGCGCAAGAGCTCCGTCATGACCGAGCAGTATCGGCTGGTGAACGGTGAAGAGCTCTTCGACATGGAAGCCGATCCGGGCCAGGTGACGAATGTCGCGGATGAGAATCCCGAAATTTTCGCGGAGTTGCGCACAGCCTACGACGCATGGTGGAACCACATTGACGATCGCTTCGAGCAGCACGTGTACCTCGATATCGGGTCTGATGCGGAGAACCCGGCGCGCATCACCGCCCACGACTGGCTGCCGCCAGATGATTCGGTGCAGGTTCCGTGGAACCAGGGCCAGATCGCTCGAGCGCCCGCCGTGAACGGGACATGGAACATCCAAGTGACGCAGGCCGGCACCTACGAGTTCGAGCTCTACCAGCGAGACAAGCCCGCAAACTTTCCAATCGAGGCCGCGGAAGCGATGCTGCGCGTTGGAGAGATGGAGCAGTCGGCGCCGGTTGAGCCCGGCGCGTCTAGCGTGGGCTTCACGATGGAACTCAGTGCGGGCAAGACGACGTTGCACAGTCGCTTCGCGGCCAAGGACGGAAGCGAGCGGGGAGCGTTCTTCATCTACGCCAAGCGTCTCTAGGCCATGGGCCACACGGGATCAACAGACCCCGGCCAGTCGAGGATGGAGTAGATTCTTATACCGGCCGTCAGCAAGCACTGAGGGTTGACGTCGGGATACCGCGCCAACTCTCGGGAAGGAGCCGGAGAACCCAGCCTCCGGCTAGGCGAACTCCGCCCAAATGACTGCGGACTGACCCTCGTACCGGCCTGTGTTTGATCGTAGTCTTGCCGGAGGTTTGGGAGGCAGTTGCGGCGGGTTTCCAGAAGGCCATTCGTCCGGCGTGTTGTCCGTACGGGGCATCAGGCGGCATTCCCAGTCCAAGGAGCATACACATGCTGCTCCCACTCAGCGCTGAGCTCCGGATTCCACGGAGCGTCCACAGTAGAGGCATCGGACACCTCCCGGGCGCGACGTATCCGTCCTTGCGCTCGCACAACGCAGAGCGGATGAATTTCCTTGCAGGTGGGCCAATGACCGGGCGAACCGTGCAAACGTGTCCCGGGCAAAGCACGGCGTGGGATGCCGCCTCCGCTGAAACACAAGAGTTCGCAGCCCCGGCAGCCGCCACCATAAAGTGAGTCCCCGGCGTGGGCAGCGGAGCCACCGCAGGCCCCCGGCAGCTCTCGTTGGCGCGGCCGCACCCGAATATGAGTCGGTAACAGCGTGCTAGCATGACTTTCGACCCGCCAGCAGGGCGGTTTCGCGGTGCCGGAGGCTCCCTTGACAACTGACAACCTTTCGAGGCGCGAATGGATGCGCCACTGGGCGAATTCAGGTGCCGGAGTGGCACTGGCTGGGGTTGCGCCGTCCGTCGCAGCCGTGGCGCAGGCCCCGGTAGCCGACCAGTACAACAACTACTTCGGCGACCTCCACAACCATAACCAGGTCGGCTACGCCCAGGGCACCTTGGAGCGCAGCTTCGAGGTGGCCCGCAACCACCTGGACTTCTACGCGTTCACTCCGCACTCGTACTGGCCGGATGTCGGCGAGTACGACGGCAAGATCGAGTACAAATGGCGCAACGGCTTTGCCGTGGCCAAGGCCCGCTGGCCGGACGTCGTCAAGCTGGCTCGCGAATTCGACGATCCCGGCTCGTTTACGACGATCCTAGGCTACGAACGTCACGGGACGATGGAGGGCGATTATCACATCCTCTTCCCAGACCTCGAGGGTGACTACGAGCTGATCGAGAAGCTGGACGAATTGAAGGCATTCGCGAAGCGGCGAGGCTGCATCCTGGTGCCTCACCACCCCTCGAACCGGCTCGGTCACCGGGGGACCGCTTCCTCTGAGATCGACACCTCAGTCTCGCCAGTTCTGGAGATTCACTCGGAGTGGGGCTGCGCCGAGCACGACCGCGCCCCCCACCCATACAAGCGCCACACCGAGGGGGGCCGCTGGACCCGGCACACGCTGCAACACTACCTGAGCGAAGGCCACCGCCTGGGAGTGGTGGCCAGCACGGATGACCACCTCGGCTATCCGGGCGGCTACCGCGAGGGCTTGGCAGTGGTAAAGGCCAGTGAGCTGACCCGGGATGCAATCTTCGACGCGCTGCGCAATCGGCGCACCTACGCCGTGACCGGCGACCGCATCGAACTGGACTTCCATGTCAACGGCGCGATGATGGGCCGTGAAATTCCCTACGCCCGGAAGCGCGAGATTCGTGCCAGCGTGCGCGGCTGGGACCTCGTCGACCGCGTCGAGGTTGTCAAGAACGGGCGCGTGATCCACCGCGATTTCCCGGTGGACAGGCAGCCGGGCGCGAACCGCTGGGACGAGCCGGTGATCGTTCGCTTCGAATACGGCTGGGGCCCGTGGCCGGCACTGGGCTGGGGCGGCACCGCAGACTGGGATTTCCACTTCGAGGTCGAAGGCGGAACGATCGAGGGATTCCACCCGTGCTTCACATCCGGGCCGCTGGACGAATTCCGGCGCGATCGAATCGTCAGCAGCGACAACCGCTCGGTTCGCGTGCAGTCGTACACGGCTCTCAAGCAGCAAATCGACGACTACTCCCAAAAGGCTCTCGTGCTGCGCGTGCAAGGAGACGGCAACACCCGCGTTACCGTGCGTTGCACCAAGCCGACGAAGTGCTCGGTCACTCAGACACTCTCCGAGCTCAGCGAATCCAACGAGATGCTGTTCACCCGGCCCTTCCCGTGGGAGTCGGCAATGCTCCACCGCATCGTCTTCCACGACAACTGGGAAACCTCCTTCGTGGCCGAGGATGAAGGGGATGGTTCAAGCACGGATTGGTACTACTTGCGGGTGTTCGAATCCAATGGCGAACTCGCTTGGTCCAGCCCGGTCTGGGTCGAGGCCGCGTAAGCGGGCGGGCGATCAGCCCGACCAATTACAAAAATTAGACGAATAATTGTGATATGTTGATGGAATGGAAGTCATCCTATTACTCTTGGCGAGCCTGATCGCCGTCATGCTGTCGCTGCAGCTGTGGGCACTTTCGCGATCCCGACCGGAGCACGTGAGGGACGTCGAGGCATCATTGCTCAGAATCGATACCCGTTTGGACGAGCAGGGCAGGCTTCGAGCGGCGGAGTCGCGGGCGCTGCGAGAGGAGGTCGGTAAGCGTCTGACCAGCAGCTCGGACCGCTCGGAGAGGACCTACGCGGACGTCATCAAGCGCCTCGCCTTGGTCGATCAGGCGCAGGCGAAGATCACGGAGCTGTCCTCGGATGTTGTCTCCCTGCGCCAGATCTTGGCGGATCGGTCCTCGCGGGGAGCCTTCGGCGAGGTCCAGCTGGAAGCGCTGGTGACGGACATCCTCCCACCCGGCAGCTATCAGACGCAGTACACCCTCTCCAACGGCAAGCGGGCCGACTGCATGCTGTTCCTGCCCCAGCCCACGGGCAATCTCGCCATCGACGCGAAGTTTCCGCTGAGCAACTACCGGAGAAAAGTCGACCCGGCGCTGGCGGAGACCGACCGGAGGCAAGCCGCCGACGCATTCGTGCGCGACGTGCAGAAACACATTAACGACATCGCCGACAAGTACATCGTCCCGGGTGAGACTTGCGATTCGGCGGTCCTGTTTCTACCCGCCGAGGCGGTCTTCGCCGACATCCATGCCAGCTGTCCGCAACTGGTGGATCTGGCCCATCGGCGGCGCGTCATGCTGACCTCGCCAACGACGCTGATGGCCGTCCTCACGACCGCGGCGTCAGTGTTGAAGGACTCCGCCTTGCAGCAGCGGGCGCAAGAACTGCAACATCACCTGCGCGCCTTGGGCCAGGACTTCGATCGCTTCGAAGCTCGCATGGACAAGCTGGCCGATCACATCTGCCTGGCTGGAGACGACGTGGCCAATACGAGAGTTTCAGCAGGGAAAATCTCCAGCCGTTTCAGGAAAATTGACAGGCTGGAACTCGGCGAGCCGACCAGCGGCGCCGCGGTCGAACCGTAGCGGCCCGAGACGCCGCCTCGAGAGCTAGCCGGCTAGTCGCCGACATAGCGCGAGTACAGGCTGCGGGCGAGCGCCGTGTCCAGGGTGCCCTTGACGATAGCGCGTCCGTCGGGAAACACGGTCAATGCATGCGGGGGGCAGGCGAAGCGCACCGCGTGCTCGCTGCAACGAACCTCGCCGAGCTGCTCCAGTCTGCTTGCCAGCAGCGCCAGGTCGAGCGGCCGCTCGCGAACAGAGACTTGCACGGCATCGCGACCGCAAATTCGCACGGATGCGGACGACCGCGCGGCCAGGCGGGGAAACTCCAGATGCCCACACGTGGCGCACTGGGGGTCCGGAGCCCCGGTGTGCAAAGAAGAGCGTTCCCCTGACCACGGATCACACGAAACCAGCCTCGCTTCCAAGGCGTCAGTGCGCCCGGCGAGGATCTTGAGCGCTTCCACCGTCTGCATGGAAGCGATCAGTGCCGTCACAGCGTTCAGCACGCCCGCTGTGTCGCACGTCGGCTGGCGGGACCGCGGCACCTTCGGAAAGACACACGCCAGGCAGGCGGTCTGCCCTGGAATGACCGGCATCACCGAGCCATGCGTGCCTACCGCGGCGCCGTAAATCCAGGGGATGGACCTTTTCACGCAGACTTCGTTGATCAAGAACCGCGTTTCGAAATTGTCGGTACCGTCGAGAATCACGCTCGCCGGCGTCAGCAGCCGCTCCGCGTTCGAAGCGACCAAGTCCTTGACGACCGGTATCACGTTCACGGCCGAATTCGCCCGTCGCAGGCTTTGGGCCGCAGCTTCGGCCTTGGGTGTGCCGAGCTCTGCGTGGCGCTCGTCGAAGAGCAGCTGCCTTTGCAGGTTGCTCGCCTCCACATAGTCGCGGTCGACCAAAACGGTCTCGCCCACGCCTGCCCGTACGAGCAGGGCCGCCTGCATCGTACCCAGAGCCCCGCAGCCGACCACGACCACACGGGCTTCGGCAAGCCGCTGCTGGCCTTCAGCGCCGATCTCCGGCAGCAGCATCTGCCGCGAGTAGCGATCGCTGGCATCGTTCGACATATCGACTGATCAACGCTTCCCTGAGTAGCGATGCTAGCAGCGCTCGCGACCCTCCACGCAGTCCGCAGACTTTAACCGTATAATTTTCATAACATTGCACCGCGAGTGGCTGACCGTTCTAGCACTTTATTTCCTTGCAGCAGTGCCCTGCATGGCCGCGGATTCCTTCGGCGCCCGAATCTCTGAAATCCTGTTTGAACCTCCGCTGGCAGCGGAGACGCGGCCAGCGCACGAGGCCCTGCTCAAAGTTCGTGTGGACGAACCGCTGGAGCCGACTGCGCTGCGGCAGTCGATCCAAGCCCTGTTCCGCACCGGACGCTACAGCGATATCCAAGCGGACGTAACGCCCGGCGCTGACGGAGTGCAACTGGCATTTCTGACGAAGCCGGCTTGGTTTGTCGGCAACGTGCGGGTCGACGGCGTTATCCGGCCCCCATCAGTCGGCCAGCTTGTCAACGCAACAAAGCTACGCCTAGGCGAGGTGTTCACCGAGGAAAAGCTGGGCGCGGCCGTGAGCTCCCTGCGGGCGCTGCTGGCCGAATACGGCTTTCGCCAGGCGGCTGTCACCCGCAAACTGAACCGCGACCCCGCAACCCAGCAGATAGATATCGTCTTGGAAGTGGCCAGCAGACGCCGGGCGAGGATCGGGGCGCTGCTCGTTGCCGGGGAAAACAGGGTCATGGGGGAGGCCGAGATCCGCGCGATCACTGGCTGGCGGAGGGGTTCGGTCTTCCGGCGGGACCGCATCCAACGTGGTATCGGCTTGCTCCGCAGGTATTTCCAGCAGCAAGATTTCTGGCGGTCCGAAATCAGGCTGCAAGCTGCGGAGTATCGCTCCTCGGACAACCAAGTGACGCTGGTGGTGAGCATTGACCCCGGCCCGAAAATGGTGGTTCGGCTCGTGGGCGCACAAATGGGCCGGCGGAAACTGAGGCGGTACCTTGCGGTGTTCTCGAGGGGGTCGATTGACGATGATCTGCTGCAGGCCGGAAGCGACAGCCTCCTGAATTACTTCCAGTCCCAGGGGTACTTCGACGCCAACGTCAGTTACGAGGTGGAGCGCTCCACAGCAGACGAAATCGCAATCGTCTACCGGGTGGATCGCGGGCCCCAGCAAAACCTGCGCGTGATCGAGATCCACGGGAACCGATTCTTCGATGCCAAGACTATCCGGGAGCGCATGCAATTGCGCGAGGGAAACTCGGGCTCCCGGCCCGGGCAGTACAGCCAGGCCCTGCTGGGCGAGGACTTGGCGGCGATTCGCCAGCTGTACTCCTCGAACGGATACCGCGAAGCGCGCATCACCGGCAGCCTGCTCGACAACTACGGCGGCAAGCAGAACCACTTCGCCGTCAGGATCGACATCGACGAGGGCTCCCCGACATTCGTTGCAGAGCTGGTGACCACCGGGATGTCGAGGTTCCCCGCCGACGCATCAAGCTTCGAGTTCGCTTCCGCGCCAGGGCAGCCGTTCAGCGAGGCTAGCATCGCCACGGATCGCCAGCGCATCCTGTGGGAATTCTTCAACGCGGGCTACCAAGACGTGGCCTTCGACTGGCGGGCCGAAGCGGGCGATTCCCCGGACCAAATGCTGGTCTTCTACGAAGTCGACCATGGCGAGGCCCTTCAAACGGGCCGCGCGATCCTGTCGGGGGCGGACAAGACGCGCGAGGACGTGCTCGCCCGACGGATCGAGCTGTTCCCGGGCGCACCCCTGTCGCAGGCCGGCATATTTGCCACCCAGCGCAATCTCTATGACTTGGGGGTCTTCTCCAAGGTAGAGGTGGCCCTGCAGAATCCAGACGGGATCGAAAGCTCCAAGAGCGTGCTGATCCAGGTCGAGGAGGCCCGCCGCTGGGGACTGGGTTTCGGGGGCGGAGCGGAGATCGGCCAGTTCGGGCGCAACACGGCAGAACTGACCAACCCTGCCGGCGAGGCGGGGTTCAGCCCCCGCATGACGCTCGAAATAACGCGGCTGAACGTCCTTGGAAAGGCACACACGTTGAGCTTCAACACGCGCCTGTCCCTGCTGCAGCAGCGAGGGCTGTTCACTTATGCCGCTCCGCGCTGGTTCGATTCCGACCGGTGGCGGCTGACCGTCACCGGCCTGTACGACACGTTTCGCAATGTCAACACGTTTACCGGGCGCAGGCTCGAGGGAGCCTTCCAGCTGTCGCAAGCCCTGAACCGCAGGACAACCGTGCTGTACCGATATGCCTACCGGCGAACGTCTATTGACGAGAACACGCTCAACATCGAGCCACTGCTGGTCCCGCTGGTCTCCCAGCCTGTGCGCGTCGGCCAGCTGTCCTCGACCTACATCTCCGACCGCAGGGACGACCCGACCGACACGACAGCGGGCACGTATAACACCGTGAATCTCGCACTGGCATCCAAATACTGGGGCGCGCAACCCAACTTCGCCCGAATGCTTGCGCAGAACAGCACCTACCATCGGGTCAGGCGCCGAGTGGTGTTCGCCCGGACCCTGCAAGTCGGGGTCAACATCCCTTGGGCCGGCTATGGCGTCGAGGGGGTAGAGCACGAGGGCTTCGCGGTCCGGCCGGATCCGCGCGTCCCGCTCTCCGAGCGCTATTTCGGTGGCGGATCGAACTCACACCGCGGTTTCGCCTACAACCAGGCCGGGCCGCGAGACTCTGCGACTGGATTCCCGCTAGGCGGCGGAGCCCAGTTGCTGAACAGCGTGGAGCTGCGCTTCCCCCTGGTCGGCTCCGACATCTCAGCCGTGCTGTTCCACGATGCGGGCAACGTCTACTCGCGGCCGGGGCGGATGAGCCTTCGCTCCAATCAGCAGGTTCGCGTCAACGCCGACGGAGCCAAAGAGTTCGACTTCGATTACATGGTGCATGCGATGGGCCTGGGGCTGCGCTACAGGACGCCGATCGGCCCGCTCCGATTTGACCTTGCCTTTAGCCCGAATCCGCCCCGTTTCGTCGGCTTCGAGGGCACGAGGGATCAGCTGTTGTTGGGAACCGGCGCGTTCCGCGAGCAGCGCGCGCGGTCCTTCCAGTTTCATTTCTCGCTGGGCCAGACCTTCTGATGGTGACTTGCCGTACCAATAGCACCCTGCGCGCGGTCACCATCGCCGTGGCCGCGCTGGCGGCGCACGGCGGGCGGGGGGAGGTCCTCGACAAAGTGGCGGCGATCGTCGGGAACGAGGCGATCACCCTTTCAGAGGTGCGTAACGAGGTCCGCATCGGAGGCCTCTTGGGCCTGCGGGAGCCAAGCCCGCTCGAAGACCGCGGCGCCGAGGTGCTGCGACGACTTGTTGACAGGCGCTTGATCTTGCAAGACCTTTCGCTCACTCCGTTCTTGCTCGCCGGCCCGCACCAGATCGAAGGGGAGCTGCGGGAGCTGCGGGGTCAAGCGTTCCTGGGCGGGATGGAGTTCGGCGCCGCCCTGGTGCACTACGGGTTGAGCGAGGACGACTGCCGGGAGTTCCTCAAGGAGCGGCTCAGTTTTGAGCGGTACGTAGCGTTCCGTTTCAAGACCGGGCAAGACGTAGACCCCGCCGCCGTGGAAGCATATTACCGGGACGTGTACGCACCCGGGCAGGCAGAACGTGGCGCATCGGCTGAGCCACTCGAAGCAGTCTCCGCCTCCATTACGCAGATTCTGGCGGAATACCAAGCGAACGAACTTCTCGCAGAGCGACTGCAAGAACTTCGGCTGCTGACCAGGATCGAGATGCTGGCGTTTTCCAGCGGGAGTGCGCCGTGATCATGCGAATCTTCGGCGCGAGCCGTCGGACGAAGATCGCGCTAGGCGCGGCCAGCCTGCTCGGGCTCGGCTGGGGCTCTTTCGAGGGCGTAACGCGCAGCGACTGGTTCGCGGACAGAGTGCGTGCCAGCGTAGTCGCGCAGCTCGAACAGGCTTCGGGCGGCGCCGTGTCAATCGAACAGCTGCTGTTGGGCGAGAAGCGCCTGTCATTCGATGTTGTCGGATTGGAGATCCGCAGTGCTGAGGGGGACGATGGGACGCCGTTTCTGACAGTCCCGCACGCTTCCGCGCAACTGGGATGGGGGGTGCTGCTGGGCGGCGCGACCACCCTCGAATCGCTGCGCGTCGTAGATCCGGTGCTACACCTGACGGTTGCCGAGGACGGCACGTCCAACTTCCCGAAGGGGCGCAGTTCAGGTTCCTGGTCCGGCTTCGCGGTGCACCGGTTCGAACTCAGCGGCGGCCTGCTCATCTGGAACGGCCAGCCGCGTCAGTTGGAATTTCGCGGGTCCGGCCTCGACATCCGGGCGGAATTCGACGCCATCAGCGAGGAATACGCCATCCAACTGGAAATTGACGATCCGCAACTCGGCACGGATCAATCGGCCGCGCTCGCCGGAATGACCGCTTCGGTATCCGCCGTCTTCGGCCGGTCCGGATTCGTCATCCACAGCGCTGAGTTGCGCGGCGAAAATCTCTCGGTCCAAGCGCAAGGGACGATCAGCGGAGCGGAATCGCCGCGTGTGGAATGCAACTATTCCATCAGCACGGCGCTCGGGCCGCTGGCCGCCGCCTTTGGCTCCGGCGCGATGGAATTGTCTGGTTCCCTGGAGATCGGGGGCGACTTGCGCTGGGGATTCGGGAGCGGGACCACCCGCTATGCCGGCACGGTCACTGCATTCGGTGTGTCCTCTGCCGCGATGGATCTGCAGCTTTCCGCGGTCGCAGAATATGCAGGCAGCGACACCAACCTAGAGGTGACCGGGGTGTCCGGGCAAGTTCTTGGAGGCAGCCTCGAGGGCGCGGTATCGGTGAGCGGCGAGTGGCCAAAGCTGCTCGTTGTTGTGCGCGGCAAGGCCAGCGATATCGCTCTGCGGACACTCGCGACCGCTGTCCGAACGAGCGCCCCACCTTGGAGCGGCTTGGTCGACGCTGAGTTTGAATCTGCGGGCTCGCGCAGCGGCGGATTTGAAACCAATTTGGCAGTCAGCATCCGTCCGACACACAGGCCATCCACGCTTCCATTAGAGGGCGAAGCCTCCCTAGTACACCGCAGCCATGATGGGAGTGTCACGGTGCCCGGCTTCTCGCTCGAGACACCGAATCTGCGTGCCAGCGGGAGCGGGTTCCTCTCGGGTGACAGCGGCGGCGAGTTGCTTGTCGATGTCTCGATGGACTCAAGGCAAGCCGTCGAGCGGATTCTTGCCACGCTGCAGGCCGAGACCGTGCTGCCGCCGGCAGCCCCTGATGGCGCGTTTTCATTCCGAGGCAGCGTGCGCTGGCCGCAGAGTTCGGCTGCAGCCGCCACCATTAAGGGAGACTTCGCGGTCGATGACTTCATCTTCGGCGGCCAGCAGTGGGAACACCTCGCGATTCACGGAGAACTGGCACCGGATGGGCTGCAAGTGTTGCGTGGACAGCTCGTTGACGGGCCCGGCCGGCTCAGCCTGACCGGCGCGCTGCCCCTGCGGGAAGACGGGGCCTTGAGCTTGCAAGTCACCGCCTCCGGAATGAACGCCGCCAAGCTCGCGAGAGCGAGCGGTTTCACGCTGCCGATCAACGGCACCCTGGCCATGGAAGCCACGATGTCTGGATCGCTGGCGGCGCCGGAGGCCAGTACTACGGTCGCCGTGGAAACGCCGACGTTCTTCGGCGAGCCCTTTGATCGCCTTGACGCAGAAGTGCTGTACGACCCGGCAGGATTCGAACTCCGTAACGCATCGCTTGAGCGCGGGGAGTCGAGGCTGCTCGTCAGCGCCTCCATGGCGACGGACACCAGGCAGGTGCGGCTCGAATTAGAAAGCAACCGTTGGCCGTTGGATGAGTTCGCTTGGGCCCGCGCGCTGGCTCCGAATCTTGCTGGCACCCTGAGGTTCGACCTGCGCGCTGGCGGCGTGCTGCCGGTCTCAGGCTCCTTGCGAAGTCTTGAACTGGACGGGACCTGGGACATCTCTGACCTGCGCAAGGATGGGCTGGATTTCGGCCAGTGGACCGGCCGGGTACGATCCGAGTCCAATGCTCCGACAGTGGAAGTCGACTGGAACGCCGATATCTTCGACGGCACGTTCGAGGGCAGTGCCTCGCTTTGGGAGGTCGGCTCCTCCAGCTACAACGGCAGCTTGGAGTACGTCGATCTCAGCGTCCGGCGGCTTGCGGAATTCTTCGACTTGCCGGTCGGTTCAACCGAGGGCACGGTCACCGGCACCGCAGGGTTCGGAGGCGTTGTCGGCTCGGCCAGCACGTTCGAGGTGAACGGCACGATCGATCGGGCCGAAGTGCGCCTCGCAACCAACGGAGAAGATCCTTTCGTGATCTCGAACGTGTTTCCGCTGCGCTGGGGAATCCGCGACGGAAACCTTCGATTCGACTCGATGAACCTGACAGGGCCGGAAACGGAATTTGTGATCGACGGCACGGTCGCGCTGACCGGCGAACGTGCATTGGATCTGGGCTTGGAGGGTGCGGTCAACCTAGTCTTGCTGCGCGGGCTCGCAGGCGCTCTGGAGCCTTCCGGCGCAACCAAGATCAACCTGCGGATTCTCGGGTCCCTCGACGCCCCGTCCCCGCAAGGCTCGCTGGAAGTCATCGACGCCTCGATTGGCAGCCCAAGCAGCCCCTTTCCGATCCACGATCTGAACGGGACGATCGCATTCCAAGGCGGCCAAGCGAAGATCGAACGCCTCACGGCGACATCGGGCGGAGGCACGGTCAGCTTTAGCGGTGTCACGGCTTACCGCGCCTCCGGGCTCGAATACCGCCTGCATGCAACTGCGGACGATGTCCGGGTGAACTACCCGCCGAGCGTCAACAGCGTGATTGATGGCCAGTTCACACTGGCGGGAGTCGGCACGCGCAGCATCCTCAACGGCGACGTGCTGATCTCGCGCATGGCCACTGCTGACAACCTGTCGTTCGCCGACCTTTTCTCCAGCTTGCACCAGCCCGAGTCCCGGCTCGGCTCCAACCCGCTGCTTGACGGCATGCAGGTCAACGTGCATATCGGCGCAATCCAGCAGCTGCCGATCGAGACGACCCTCGTGCGTAATGTGGAAGCCGATTTCGATCTCGAGGTGGTGGGTACAATTGCGGCCCCCTCGCTGCTCGGGGAAATCCAGATCGCGCAGGGCGAGTTACGGATGCTGGGCACGCATTATCGCGTCAACCGCGGTGACATCCGATTCCTCAACCCGTTGCAGGCGGAACCAGTCCTGAATGTCGAACTGGAGACCCGCATCCGGGATGTGGACCTGGCCTTGGTGCTGTCCGGGCCTGGGCGCAGCCTCGCTCTGAGCTATCGCTCTGACCCGCCCCTGCCGTTCCACGACTTGGTGGACTTGGTTGCGGTCGGCAAGGAGCCGACGGTCGATCCAAGCATTTCCTCGCGCCGCCGCATCGAGCAGCAGTCCTTGGTGCAGACCGGTGCCGACAACATCCTCAGTCAAGCCATCTCGCGTCCTGTCTCGAAGCGCTTGCAACGCTTCTTTGGCGTCAGCCGGCTCAAGGTCGACCCGCAGATCGGCGGACTGGAGTCAAATCCGAGCGCCCGCCTCTCGACAGAGCAGCAGATCGCCGACGACATCACGCTGATCTACAGCTACGACCTCTCGTCCGCCCAGCAGCAGGCGATCCGCATCGAGTGGAATCCCGACCGCAAGTGGTCCTTCATCGTGACCCGCGACCAGAACGGCTTGCTCGGATCCGACGTCCTCTACAAGGTGCGCATGCGCTAGGCCCTGAACAGCTGCCGTCCCCGGAGTGCTTCCAAGGCGCCCCGCAGATCTACTGCAGGCGCGGGCCCTATGCCGCGGCGCAAGCGCGAACGCCTATCGAGCCTCGCTGCCCATGGCCTGGCGCAGGTCATCGCGCATTTCGCGCGCCCGATCGAATCCCGGTTCGGCCTGCAAGGCGGCGTCGAGCTGGGCGAGCGCGCCGCCGACGTCCCCGTCCGCCGCCAGGACCACGGCGTAGTTGTAGCGCGCCGCAGCATAGTCAGGCTTGCTGCGGATCGCCTCGCGCCATTGCCTGACCGCTCCCTCCGAGTCGCCGCCAGCCGCCAGCAGGGTTCCGAGATTGAAGCGCGCTTCCGCCAAGTCGGGCTGCAAGCGCACCGCTTCGCGCAGCGCGGATTGCGCTGCCTCGAAGCGCCCCAGTTCCGCCAAGGCGCCGCCAAGGTTGCTATGCAATTCGGGCAGGTCCGGATCCAGCGCGATGCCGGCCCGGCTCACTTCGGCGCTGTTGGCAAACTGTCCCTGGCGAGCAAAATTCATGCCCCGCTCCCGGAAGACGCGCGGGTCCGCCGGAGCCAATTCGCCCGCGCGCCGCAGGGTCTCCTCCGCAAGCTCGTGCGCGCCGGCCTGCGATTGCGCCCCGCCTAGCCGGATCCGCGCAAGCCCGAAGCTCGGGTCTCGAGCCAAGGCCCGCTCGAACCACCGAACTGCCTCGTCAAAACGGCCAGCCTCTTCGTACGCTGCTCCCAGCTCGAAGTAGAATCCGGCCTCGGCGGGCTGGTGGCGCTGGATTGCAGACTCCAGACGAGCCAGGCCCTCCTGCCGGTTCGAGCCCTGCGCGACTTGAGCGACGGCCAAGTAAAGCTCGTCCTCCGGGTCGTCGAGCGTGGCCGGGTAATACAGTTCCACCTCTCCCCGATAGGCTGTTTCCGCAAGCAGGCTTTGCTCTCGCTTGGAGCGCAGCAAGTCCGGCTGCGGCGCGGCCTGGATCAGGTGATCCGTCATCACGGCGTGGACAACATCTTCGGTGCGCCGCTGCGGCATATGGCAGCCGGCGCAGCCCTGGGCAGCATTGTGCTTGCCGGCTTGCGCCAGGCTGGCCAGCCGATCCTCGTGGCAGCTGCGGCAAGCGGCGTCGTACCGCGCAGACGCCTCGTCGCCATGCGCCGGGCGGTGGGGATCGTGGCAAGTGGTGCAGGTCAGCGTCTCGCCGGTCGCAATGAAGCAGCGCGACTGCTGGAGGCGATACGCGGAATGATTGATTTCGAACTTGCCGTCCCAGCCGGTACCGCCCGCATGATCGAAGTACAGCGCGTAGGTCGAAAGCGGTTCAGCCGGGCGGTACGAGAAGTAGCCGCGTCCATACCTATGGACGATGTTGGGCAGTGGGCGGCTGGTCGGCTCCAAGTGGCACTGGAAGCAGACTTCGAGCTCCCGCTGGGGCGGCAGCTTGCCCGGGTTGAGGATCGACGCCGAGATGCTCGCGCTGTCCGCCGTGCCGCTGCCCGCCGCCTCCACATGGGCCAAACCCGGGCCGTGACAGCGCTGGCAGTCGATGCCCTCGGGAATCGACCCGCGGTAGAGGGGGCGTCGGCCGGGCAGGTCGGCGCCATTGGGCACGTCGGGATAGCCGTTGTGGCAGAACATGCAATCGAACGAAACCACTCGCTGAAAGCCATCGTGGTTCCGGCGGTCGTAGCCCGGGCTCATGGCCCATGTGCCGCCATTCTCGGCGTACCAGCCCAGCGGGAGTTGGGTCAGCTTGCCGGATGCCGACAAATGAAGGTAGCTCCGCGCGTGATTGCCGGAGCCCATCACGTAATGCACCTCCTTCTCGAGGATGTTGGTTTCCGATCCGCGAGGGTCTAGCTGATGACGCCGCTGAAGATAGCGGTCGCCGCGCCGAATGATCCTGTAGTAACGATCCGAGGCGTCATGGTAGAACCCGTCCGCGCCGTCTTGCGCGGTTCCAACGTTCTCGGGCCGAGGGCGGTAGAAAGACCGGCCCATCCCTGTCAGCTGATACGTCTGCCAGATCTCGGAATGGCATCCCTGGCAGAGCGCCGGATCAGCGTAGCGGACAGCTGCCGAGGTCTGCGTGACAGTCGACTCAGTGCCCCCGTCTGGATCGCCTGCCCGGTAGAGCCAGACGTACACCACTGATCCAAGCGTCAAGGCTAGTACGAGGACGACCGGGAGCGTCCGAGCTCTTGTACGAGCAGAGCTGGTCGGACGAGGCGCCCCGGCTTGCTTCGCGCGGCGTCCGCCCGATCTGCTTGTCACTCGTCTCCCCATCAGTGCCTTGCCATCAATGGGAACACGGCCATTGCGCTAACGGGATTATATTGGGGCTTATATACAATCCTAACCAAAGCAACTAATTTACATTTCATTGCAATCGGCTACGGGCGCTTGGTCTTCCGTCCTGTGCGCTGGATGTAGTCCCAGTCGTTCTCGCCCTTGGGCGGTGCTCCCAGCAACGCACGCATGACGTTCTCGGGAGTGTCGGGAATCGGCTCGGGCATAGGCTATTTGACCGGACGGCCTCGCGGTCGCTTGGGCTTGTCTGCTGGTTTGATCATGGAGTCCATCCTAAAACAACCCTGGCGCCAGCGACTTCCCCGGCAAGGACTCGGTCACGCGTGAATCCGCGTGCCTTTCCCGCCGTGGACGGTCGTGGCGGGATGGCGGCGGAGTCTCAGCGCACGGGCCAGCCCACAGTGCGCTGGCGCTTCCGTGGGGCGCGGGCCGCTCATAGCGCCATTGCCCGCGCCCCGGAATCCAGACCGTTCGCCCGCTTCAGATCCTGGTACCGCAGGCGCTTGCCGCTCATCCGCAGCATGCTGTGTTCCATCTGCTCCAAGGTGTCCGCCATGCGCACATTGTGCCGTCCCGAGAATTCGTTCACGTAGCGTTGCAGGTGCTTCGGGGACATCTTGTGGTACGTCCCCACATAGCCGCGCTTGAGCATGCTCCAGAACGACTCCACGCCATTGGTGTGGGCCTTGCCGCGCACATACTCGCTGACCGAGTGCTTGACGGCCTCATGCTCGAACGGCAGCGTCTCGTAGGCACCGGCCTCGTCGGTATAGACCGTCGCGTGCGGGTCCGCGGAGTCCTTGACGAAGCCTTGCAGCGTTTCCTTGTCGGTGCCCTCAACGGCCTTCGCCACGACCCGATTCGTCGCGCGATCCTTGGCCCCCACAACCGCCGTCTTGCCGACCGGACCCCGCCCCGTCAGATCCTTGCGGACATGATTCGGCATGTTCTTGCGCTTGCCGCCCAGGTAGGTCTCGTCCACCTCGACGGGTCCGCCAAACAGCCCCTCGCCCCGGTCCCAGGTCTCGCGGATGCGATGCGCCAGGTGCCACGCCGATTTCTGCGTGATGTCCAGGTCCCGGTGCAGCTTCATGCTGGAGTCTCCCTTTAGATTCGTTGTCAGCATGTAAGCCGCGAGCACCCATTTCTGCGCGCCGAGGTTCGAGTTCTGCATGACGGTGCCGGTGCGCACCGAGAAGAACTTGCGGCACTTCCGGCAGCGATAGCTCATGTTCGGATGCTTTGCCCCGCACTGGACGTGCGTGGCTTCGCAATGCGGGCAGGTCGCCCCGTTCGGCCAGCGAATCGAGGCAATCCAATCCTCCGCGGACTTATCGTCTGGGAATAGCCTGATCAGCTGAACGATGGAAATGCCCTTGCGGCGAGCCTTGCCCGGTCCCGGATGATCGTGTTTCCTGCGCGCCCTCATAACAATACTATCGTAACCGATACAGAGCCGGAAGTCAAGCAAAATCAATGAGTTATAGATGGATTGCCTAGGTTTTCTCTACAAGCAGAGTTGGTTGCTTTGGTTAGGATTGTATATAAGCCCCATTATATTCCGTTCCCCGTTCCCGCCGACTCTGGCGGCCGCGGGATCAGGCCAGTTGCAGCGAAGGCTGGGCCGCGAGTTCAAAGCCGTCGAACTGCTTGCTCAGGAAATGGGGATACGCCGCGGCGGCGATCATCGCGGCGTTGTCGGTTGCCAGTGCCAGCGTGGGAAAGTAACACGGCAGCGGCAGCGAAGTGAAAGCTTCGCGCAAGCCAGAGTTCGCCGCCACTCCGCCGGCCACGATCACGGACTCGACTTGGTGGTCCTCGGATGCCCGCTCTGCTCGTCGATACAACTCTTGGACGGTGCGGCGCTGGAAGGACGCGATCAAATCTAGGCAGCCTTTGCTGGCTGACTCGCGCAAGGCACCAAACGAGGCCTGGCCAGCAGCGAGCATGGCGCGGCGACGCTCGATCTCTGCGTCAAGCGCTGCCCTCTCGACATGGCGCCGAATCGCAGTCTTCAGGCCGCTGAAACTCATGTCGAGCGGATTTCCCTTCATGCGCACCGTCGGCAGCTGCACCGCATCGGGATCGCCATACGGCGCCAGGCGGTCTAGGACCGGACCGCCGGGATAGCCGAAGCCGAGCAGCCTCGCAACTTTGTCATAGGCCTCGCCGGCGGCGTCGTCGCGTGTGCGCCCTAGCAACCGGTAGGTATACGCAGCGTGGGCGCGACGCTCGACGATGAACATATGGCTGTGACCGCCGCTTACGACCAGGGCGAGGGCAGGGAACTCGACCTCGGCTTGCGCGGCGCGCTGCTCTAGCACGACCGAATGGATGTGGCCCTCGATATGGTTGACGCCAATCAGCGGCACGTCAAGGGCTGCCGAGAGCCCCTTGGCGTAGGTCAACCCGACCAGCAGGGCTCCGATCAGCCCCGGGCCGTAAGTAACCCCGATCGCGTCCACGTCCGCGTACGCGATGCCCGCCCTCTCCAGCGCTTCGCGCACCACGGGGACGATGGCTCGCAAGTGCTCTCGGGAGGCCAGTTCCGGAACCACGCCGCCGTACCGGGCGTGGACCTCGAACTGGGAGGAGACCACGTTGGAAAGCAGTCTGTCACCGTCGGCGACAACCGCAGCCGCAGTCTCGTCGCAAGATGTCTCGATCCCTAACAGATGCATTGGGATTGGAATGCCCTCGCGAACGCTCGCGCCCGCGAGGGCAAGGATGGCGCTTGCGCGCCTAGGTTAGTTGCACTGGTAGCACATCTGGCACGGCGATTAGCCGGTCCACGGTCGCTTTGGCCCCGTACTGGCAAGGACGGGGCGTCGGAACGTTCGAGCAGTCGCGCTAACTCTCGGCCACCTCTCCGTCCAGATAAGTACTACCAGCGATATTGTCGTTCATGTCTCTGAATCACCTCCTCCCGCCAGATTGGTGACACCATGCTACCCCAGAGCGACAACGCCGTCAACGGGGGCTCGCTAGCACGGATGGCTCGCTCCAATCTGCTGATTGCGAGCCGGTTGAATCAGCGTTGGTTGTTGCGCATGACGGCTGCTGGCCAACCCACCTGCTGCCGACTGCGCAGGGCCACGCAGCCGCGTGTCGATAGAATGAGATTGTCGCCGTCCGGCGGCCCCATCCCATGTACAACGTGATCGTGATCGGCTCCGGCTGTGCCGGCAACACTGCGGCAATTTACGCTGCCCGCGCAAACTTAGAGCCGCTGGTGATAGAAGGTCTGGAGGCCGGCGGACAGCTGACGCTGACGACGGACGTAGAGAACTTCCCCGGTTTTCCGGAGGGCATCATGGGGCCGGAACTGGTAGACCGCATGAAAGAGCAGGCCAAACGCTTCGGGGCCTCCTACAAGCATGGAGCGGTCACGCGCGCTGACCTTTCGTCGCGCCCCTTCAAGCTCTGGATCGGTGACCAAATGCTCGAGACGAAGACATTGATCGTCGCCTCGGGAGCTTCGGCGCGGTGGCTAGGGCTTTCCTCCGAGCAAGCGCTCATCGGCCACGGCGTGAGTTCTTGTGCCACCTGCGACGGCTTCTTTTTTCGCGGCCAGCCCGTCACGGTCATCGGCGGTGGCGACAGCGCCATGGAGGAAGCCCTGTTCCTCACAAAATTCGCGACGGAAGTCTCCATCGTGCATCGCCGCGAACAGTTTCGGGCATCGAAGATCATGTTCGATCGAGCCAGGGCGAACGAGAAGATCCGGTGGCTCACCAACACGACCGTGACCGCCGTGGAAGACCCGGCAGCCAAGTCGGTGACGAGCCTTCGGCTGCAGAGCACTGCTGACAGCAAGGAATGGGATCACCGGACCAGCGCCATGTTCTTGGCGATCGGGCATGTGCCCAACACCGGCATCTTCAAGGGGCAACTCGACCTTGACGAGCAAGGCTACATCATTTCGCACAGCGGAGCGCGGACGAATGTCCCGGGCGTCTTCCACGCGGGCGATGTCGAGGATCGGATTTACCGCCAGGCGATCACGGCCTCCGGAGCGGGCTGCAAAGCAGCGATCGAAGCCGAGCGCCTGTTAGAGGCTGAAGCCTAGTCGGCCCGCAGTTACGTTTCCGGTCAGCCCGAGAAGAGGTCCATTTGCACGTCCGCGGCCTTTAGCGCCCGGGAGGGCCCCTTCGGCTGCCGCGCAGGCTTGCCGATGACGCCCATCACGACAAGGTTCTCTAGCGCCGGGCCAGGCACGAACACCCGCCCGGTTTGTCCCTTGGAGTCGGGCGGAGTCAGCGTCACGCCTGGCTGGCCCATCATGCGGAGGTCGTTCGGGATCACGCCCTCCAAGTGGTCGCCGTCCACGAATTCCAAGCGGATCCACAGTCCCCCAAGCTTGGGGCGGGACACGAATTCAGTTCTCTGGTTTTGCTCCGGATCCGTCCCGAAGTCACGCACGAAGTACACCGCCCGCACCGTTTCGTAGGGAATGAGCAGCGTCTCGGCCGAGCGCGTCATCATTTCGATGCCGCCGCTGCGCAGGTACTCCTTGGGGTCGACAAAGCCCTCTAGCGCATCCTGCCCGAACCGCCGCACCAACACCTTCTTCCTAGTGGAACTTGACAATAGGCCCCCGAAATGTTTCGCCTACCCGCCTATGCTAGTACGCGCTCTAGGGGGTGTCAAGGCAAGAAGTTCGCAACTTGTTTATTATGATGATCTTGTGGAGCATGCCGACCCCTCGCTGGGAGAGTTTCTCGCCTACGCCAGCATCGAGAAAGGGCTGTCGGCGAACAGCCTCGCAGCCTATCGCCGAGACCTGACCCGCCTGGCCCGGTTCCTGAAGGAGCGGGAACTCGAGATTTGCCGCGCCGGCGACTCCGACCTGCGCGAATTCCTCAGCTCGCTATACGAAGCCGGCCTGGGCGGCCGCTCGGTCGCGCGGTACACGAGCAGCATTCGCAGCCTATACCGCTACTTGCTCGACCGAGGCGGCTTGGCAGTAGATCCGACGGCTAATCTGCGGTCGCCCGGGCAGTGGAAGACGCTGCCGAAGTACCTGACTCTGGCCGAAGTCGATCAGCTGCTCGGCACGCCGAAACCTGAATCGCCGCTGGGGTGCCGGGATCTGGCGATGCTGCAGCTGCTGTATGCCACAGGCCTGCGGGTCTCCGAACTGGTCGCGGTGAAGCTGTCCGACCTCGACTCGAAGATGGGCGTCGTGCGCACCGTGGGCAAGGGCGACAAGACCCGTCTGGTACCGGTTGGCAGAGCGGCGCTAGACGCGATCGGAGGCTACGCGGGCCAGGCCCGCTCGGCCATTCTCAAGCAGGCATCCTCGGAATTCTTGTTCGTGACCTCGCTGGGCACGTCCATGTCGAGACAGGCCTTTTGGAAGCTGCTGCGGAAGTACGGCCTCATTGCCGGCATTGGCAAGCGGATCACCCCGCACGTACTGCGGCACAGCTTCGCGACCCACTTGCTTGAGCGCGGTGCCGACCTGCGCAGCCTGCAATTGATGCTGGGACACGCGGACATCTCCACGACTCAGATCTATACGCACGTCTTGCGGACGCGGATGCGCAAGATTTACGACACCTACCATCCCCGCGGCTGAACAGGCGCGTCCGCCATGCGCCCGGCGGCGCTCTGGACCTGGGTGACTCTTTGCTACGCTTCCAGCATGAATCCGGCCGAGCTGTTGTCGCGAGACGCGCGGGTGATGAAGTCATCGCTGATCCGCCAGCTGACGGGCTTGGTCAATCAGCCGAACGTGATCTCCTTCGCTGCGGGCTCCCCCAATGCGCAGACGTTCCCCCACGAGCAGCTTCGTGAAATCCAGAACGATCTGATCGAGCGCGAGGGCGGCCAGGTCTTCCAGTACTCGGTCACTCGCGGCAACGCCCGGCTGATCAATGCCATTCGCGAGCGTGACCGCCAGCTCAAGGGGGTGCGCTGTGCGCGATCCGAAACGCTGCTGGCCAGTGGCTCGCAGCAGGGGCTGGACTTCATCGCTCGCGTGCTGCTGGACCCTGGCGATGCCGTGTTCGTTGAAACGCCCAGCTTCATCGGCGCGACCTCGTCCTTTGGGAACTTCCGCGCCCAGCTATTCGCAGTGCGCTGCGACGCAGACGGGATGGATCTTGCGCACCTCTCGGAACGCATCGCTGAGGCTCGCGGGCAGGGGCGGCCATGCAAGCTGATATACGTGATCCCGAACTTCCAGAATCCCGCCGGATCGGTGTGGTCGCTGACGCGCCGGCAGGGCTTGTGCGAGCTGGCCCGCAGGGAAGGCATCCTGATCCTCGAGGATGACGCCTACGGCGAGCTCTACTTCGCAGGCGTCGACCCGCGATCGCTGGCTCCGCTCAAGTCCCTCGGCGAGAGCAACCATGTGCTCTACATCTCCACATTCTCCAAAGTCCTCTCGCCGGGCCTGCGCGTGGCATGGATCCACGGGCCGGAGGAGATCATGCGCCGGATCGAATACTGCAAGGAGACCGGCGATCTGTGCACGTCGACCCTCAGCCAGCGACTCATCCTCGCATTCCTCGAGCGCGGCTGGATGCCGGAACAGGTCGCCGAGGTACGCCGCTTCTACAGCGCGAAGTCCCGGACGATGCAAACGGCGCTCGACAAGCACTTCGGCTCCACGGCTCAATGGCGCGCGGCGCGCGGCGGTTTGTTCCAGTGGCTGGACCTGCCCGAGGGCGTAGACGCGCTGAGCCTGCTGCACGCGAGCCTTGAAAACGACAGCGTCGCATTCATCCCCGGCGCACCTTTTTTCACCGAGGGTGGACGCTCGAATGCGCTGCGACTTTCCTTTTCAAACGTGAAAGATGAAAATATAGAGATCGGCCTGTCACGCTTGAGTCGGCGGATCCGGCAAGCGCTCTCTTGACATCGCGGCATGCGGCGGTCTGGACGCGAGAACGGCGCCGTGCGGGTCACCGGCTTGAGCTATGCCCCAATTCCCGAGCGACCTCGCCCATCAGATCAGTCAGCTGATTGAGGGCGAAGTCCGGTTTGACCGCTACTCGCGGGTACTGTACTCCACCGACGCCTCGGTCTGGCAGATCGAGCCGATCGGAGCGGTGATTGCCAGACACCACGGGGACGTGCGGTCCCTGCTGCAACTCTGCGCCCGGCATCAAGTACCGGTGCTGCCGCGCGGCGGGGCGACGAGCCTGTCGGGACAGACGGTCGGCGAAGCGGTCCACATCGACTTCGCGAAGTACATGAATGGGATTCTTGAGACCAATCTCGAGGAGGAGTGGGTGCGAATCCAGGCCGGGGTGGTCCAAGACCAACTCGGCCGGCACCTGCGGGCGCACGGCTACCAGTTCGGACCGAACACATCGTCAGCCAGCCGGGGGACGATCGGCGGCATGATCGGGAACAATTCTGCCGGCTCGCACTCGATTCTGTATGGCAAGACGATCGACCACGTGCTGGAGCTGCGCTGCGTGTTCGCAGACGGGTCCGACGCCTGGCTGCGGCCAACTGCGAATGGCAGTCTGGAAGCGCTGGCCACGGGCGACGGCCTGGTGCCGTCGTTGTATCGGGAACTGCCCCGGCTCGGCGCCGCGTACCAAGACGAGATTCTCGCCAAGTTCCCCAAAATCCTGCGCCGCGTGAGTGGCTACAACCTAGACGAGCTGGTCCCGAGCGACAGCGGCTTCGGGGCCGGGTACTCCAGCAAGCCGGGCCCGCTGAACCTGAGCCGAGTCGTGGTCGGCTGCGAGGGCACGCTGGCAGTGGTCACCGAGGCGAAGCTGCGAATCGTCCGCTCACCCCCGGCCAAGGGCATTCTCGTTGTGCATTTCAAGTCGGTCTTCGACGCTGTCGAAGCAACCGAGCTGATCGTGTCAACAGATCCGTCTGCGGTCGAGCTGATCGACGAATTCATCCTCAACAACGCTCGCGCGAACCCCTCGTTCGCCAGCAAGCTCGACTGGGTCAATCGGCAGGCCGAGGCGCTGCTGGTGGTGGAGTATTACGGCGAGAACGACGCGGAGGTCAGGAGCAAGCTCAACCACCTGCAGTGGGTACTGGCCCGTGACGGAGCCGGATTCGGCGTTTTGCCGGTCACCGACCCATCCCGGCAGGCGCAGATCTGGGGCGTCCGGAAGGAGGCGCTCGGGATTCTGATGTCGGTCAAGGGCGATCACAAGCCGATCGCTTTCGTGGAAGATCCGGCGGTGCCGATCGAGAAGATGGGGCGCTTTCTCAAGGACTTCCGCGAGATTCTCGAAAAACACGACGCCCACGCGGGCTACTACGGACATGCCTCGGTCGGGTGCCTGCACGTCCGCCCCATGGTCAATCTCAAGGATCCCGCCGAGGTCCGCAAGATGGCGGCGATCGCCGACGAGGTCTTCGGAATCGTGATGAACTACGGCGGCTCGATGTCCGGCGAGCATGGCGACGGCATCGCCCGGAGCAAGTACAACAAGTGGCTCTTCGGCGACAAGATCTACCAAGGGTTCCTCGAGTTGAAGCGGATCATGGACCCGCAGAACATCCTCAACCCGGGCAAGGTCGTGAACGCTCCGGAACTCACCGAGAGCCTGCGCTGGGGCGCGGACTACCAGATGGCCCAGATTCAGACCACCCTGGACTTTTCGGCGGAAGGGGGGTTCGACCGAGCCATCGAAATGTGCAACGGGGCGGGGGTTTGCCGCAAGCGCATGACGGGGACGATGTGCCCGTCCTATCACGCGACGATGGACGAGGAACACTCGACGCGCGGGCGCGCCAACGCGCTGCGCGCGGCCCTGTCGGGTACGTTGCCGGCCGAAGAATTCACGTCGCATCGCATGCACGACGTGCTCGACTTGTGCCTCGCGTGCAAAGCGTGCAAGACCGAATGCCCGTCAAATGTGGACATGGCCAAGATCAAGTACGAATGGCTGTCCCACTATTACCGCGAGCATGGGGTGCCCCTCAAAGCGAAGGCCTTCGGGCATATCGAACGGATCTACCGCTTAGCCAGCAAGGCTCCCCGCCTGTTCAACCTCGCCGGGTCGCTGCCGCCTGTCCGGTGGTTGAACGAGGTCGTGCTGAAGGTCGACCGCAGGCGGCCGCTGCCGGCGCTCGCCACGCAGCCGCTGCGGGATTGGTTCGCTCGCCGCACGGCGGGAGCTCGAGCCGGATCCCGCGGAGCAGTCGTCTTGATGGACGACTGCTTCATGCAGTTCAACTACCCCCAGGTGGGCCAGGCGGCTGTCGAGATCTTGGAGGCCGCCGGGTTCGAGGTGCGGCTAGCCGACCACCGCTGCTGTGGCCGCCCCATGCTGTCCCACGGATTGCTGGACGACGCCCGCGCGGTCGCCGAGCACAACGTGCGCGAATTCGACCGCCACGCCTCGCAGGGTGTCCCCGTCGTCGGATGCGAGCCTAGCTGCCTGCTCACGCTGAGCGAGGAATATCCCGACCTAGTTCCGGGCGACGCCGCAAGGCGGGTCGCAGGCGAGGCCCTGATGCTTGAGGAATTCCTCAAGCGCCTCGCCGACCGCAACGAGCTCGACATCGATTGGCAGAGGCTCGACCGGGACGTGCTATTCCACGGGCATTGCCACCAAAAGGCCCAGATCGGCACGCAGGCGACGCTGGATGTGCTGCGACTCGTCCCCGGCCAGACGGTGACGGAAATCAATTCCGGGTGCTGCGGCATGGCCGGCTCGTTCGGGTTCGAGAAAGGCCATTACGAAATCTCGCAGAAGATCGGGTCCGAGCGGCTCTTCCCTGCCGTCGACGCCGCCGGAGCGCAGACTCAGATCGCCGTTTGCGGCGTCTCTTGCCGACAGCAGATCGATCACTTCACCGGCCGGCAAGCGCGTCACGTGGCCGAAATCCTTCGTGACAGCCTCAAGGACACTCTATGAGTCCTTTGGCCACTCGTCTCGCCGCCACTCGCCCCGTCACTTGGAAGGTCGGCCTGTTTGCGCTCCTGATCAGCTTCTTTTGGAGCGGGAATATCGTCTCGATCAAGTTCGGATTGGAGACCATCCCACCATTCTGGAGCGCTTTCTGGCGCATGGCGATCGGGGCGGTCGCGGTCGCGGCCTGGGCTGGGGCGCTCGGCAAGCCAGTGCAGCTCAAGCGCGCCCACCTGCGCGACTTCGGGCTGCTGGGAGCGATGTTCACCGGGCAGATCGCGATCTTCAACCTATCCGTGTTCTACACTTCGCCGGCCTATGCGGTGATCCTGCTGAACACGAACCCCGTGATGATCAACCTGATCAGCCACCATTTCGTCAAGGCCGACCGCCTGACCCCTGGCAGGGTGCTAGGGCTGGCCATCGCGTTCGGGGGCATCTCGTACGTCCTGTTCGGAGAGCCGGCTGCCTCCCTCGCGCCCAATCCAATGCTCGGCAACTGCCTGATGCTGGTGTCGTCGTTCCTGCTGGCGCTCCGCATCGTGTTCACCCAGCGCCTTGTAAGGCGCGTCGGCACGTACCGCCCGGTGGTCTGGCAAATGGTGCTATCCCTGCCGGGATTCCTAGCGCTCGCGCTTGCCTTCGAAGAGCCCTTGCTGCAGCCGCTGAGCTATGAACCGGTGCTGGCGATCCTGTATCAGGCCTTGGTCGTCGCAGGCTTTTGCTTTGTCTCGTGGACAAGCCTGCTAAGGCTCTACAGCGCAGGCAATCTCGCCATGTACACCTTCAGCGTGCCGATCTTCGGAGTAGTGCTTTCGGCGGCTTTGTTTGACGAAGAAATCACGGGACGGCTGGTGGTGGGAGCCGTGGCGGTGGCGGCAGGAATCGCGATCGTCACGACGTCGAAAATGCGGGGGGCTGCCCGTGCCAGCTAAGGCCGGGCAGACGCTGAGCCGAACGGCGATCGCGACAGCCTTGCTGCTATCCGCGATGTGGGGCCTCAACATCGTCGGCATCAAGGTCGCACTGGCCACGTTTCCGCCGGTCTGGAATGCCTTCTGGCGCCTGCTGCTCGGATGGCCGGTGCTTTGGCTGTGGGCTCGCGCGGGCAACGTGCGCCTCAAGCTGGAACCGGGAGAGACAAGGCCGCTGTGCATTCTCGGCGTATTTTTCGCGGTGCAGATCATCATGCTGAACATCAGCATCAACTGGACCACGGCCGCGTTTGCCTCGGTGCTGCTCAATGCGGCGCCGGTGTTCATCAACACGTTCGCGCACTTCTTCGTTCCCGGCGACCAGCTTTCCCGCCAGCGGCTGGCCGGCCTCGCGGTGGCGTTCGGGGGTGTCGCGATCGTGCTGCTCGGGCAACCGGACAGCTCGCTGGCAACGCGTCCACTCTTGGGCAACACCCTAGCCGTGGCCACGGCCGCTGTGATCGGCGGCCGGATGGTCTACACGCAACGGCTCGTGCAGCGCATCGACTCGACCCGCACGATCTTTTGGCAGGTCGGATTCTCGCTGCCGGTGTTCCTGCTCGGCGCGGCCATGTGGGAGCCCATGATGGTCGGCCCGCTGACGCTGGGCCCGCTGCTGTCGTGGCTGTACTGCTCCATCGGCGTGGTTGGGATCGGCTTTGTGCTGTGGATCCGACTGCTGGAGACGAACTCTCCGGGCCTGCTGTCGGTTTTCGTGTTTCCCACCCCGATCTTCGGCGTCCTGTTCAGCGCACTGGTCTACCGGGAGGCACTGCCCGCCGAGCTGATCATCGGCGTGCTTTGCGTCGCCTTCGGGATTCTGTTGGTCACGCTCGAAAAGCGTCGGAAGGTGCTGGACTCCATGCCCGAGCCAAAGCCGGCCCTGTCCAAGGCGGCTTGACGGTCAATGTCGGCCGCGCTCCGGACCCGGCAAGCTCGGAGCCCGAATCCGGCACCACTCAAGACACATTGGGCGATGGCTTTTCGACCTTGCTATCTCGTTGCAAACAAGCGTGTTACCTGCTTGCATCCAACAATTCGAGGCACGTGTGCGATATAATTCCAGCTTCCCGCCCGGGAACTAGCCGGAATCTGCAGCGATGCTTGATATCAATCAGATCCGGGAGATCCTGCCGCATCGCTATCCGATGCTGCTCGTGGACAGGATCTTGGAGATCTCCGACACGCGAGTTGTCGGCATCAAGAACGTCACGCTGAACGAGCCGTTCTTCCAAGGCCACTTCCCGGACCACCCCATCATGCCGGGCGTGCTGATCGTGGAGGCCATGGCCCAGTGCGGCGGCGTCCTCGCGCTCGGCCCCATGCCGGACCGCCGCGAAAAGGTAGTGCTGCTCACAGCGATCGATGATTGCCGCTTCCGTGCCCAGGTCACGCCGGGGGACCAATTGCGGCTGGAACTGGACATTCTGCGCCGCAGGGGCAGCGTGATCAAGATGCAGGGCCGCGCCTTCGTGAGCGGGCGCCTGGTTGCGCAAGCGGTGCTGATGTGCAGCATTGCGGACAAGACCCCGGCGGACACCTGATGGCAGTTCACGCCACCTCAGTCATCGCTCCCGGGGCAGCCATTGACGAAACGGCCGAGATCGGGCCGTATTGCATCATCGGCAGCAACGTCCAGATCGGCGCGGGCACGCGTTTGCTGGGCCACGTCTACGTGGACGGCGACACCGTCATCGGGGAAGAAAACGAGTTCTACCCGTACTCGACCATCGGCGTCGCCCCTCAGGATCTGAAGTACCACGGAGAGCGCTCCCGCACGTCACTCGGGCGGCGGAACCAAGTTCGTGAGTTCTGCACGATCCACCGCGGGACGGCCGGCGGCGGCAATCTTACAGCGATTGGCGACGACAACCTGCTACAGGCTTACGCGCATGTTGCCCACGACTGCATCGTCGGCTCCAACTGCATCCTGTCGCACTCGGCGACTCTTGGCGGGCACGTCACAGTCGAGGACTATGGCGTCGTTGGCGCGCACTGCGGAATCCACCAATTCTGTCGCGTCGGAGCGCACAGCTACATCGGCGGATTCAGCGTCATCACTCAAGATGTGCTGCCGTTTTCGGTCGTCGTCAGTGACCGGGAGGCAAAGAGCTTCGGAGTTAACAAGGTCGGCCTCAAGCGCAGGGGCTTTTCGTCCGACGAGATCCAGGCGCTGCACACGGCATTCCGGATACTGACCAAAGCGGGGTTGAACACCGACCAAGCCCTCGCCAGGATTTCCGTGGAAGTGGCCAGTTGCCCAAGCCTGGAGCGAGTGCGCGAATTCATTGGCAACTCGAAGCGCGGTTTCGTCCAGTGAAGTATGGCCTCATCGCCGGCGGAGGCAGTTTCCCGCTGCTGACCTTGAAGGCAGCCCGCGCAGCAGGCCACCAGATGGCGGTGGTGGCGGTCAAGGAAGAGGCCTCGCCTGAAGTCGAAGAGCTGGCGGACACATGCCGCTGGATCTCTCTGGGCCAGCTCTCCAAGCTGATCGAGGCCTTCCGGGCCGAAGGTGTCAGCCAGGCCGTGATGAGCGGCCGCATCCAGCACAAACAGATCTTTTCGGCAATCCGCCCCGATTGGCGTCTGCTCAAGGTGCTCGGCAATCTGCGGCGCAAGAACACCGATTCCCTGCTGGGGGCTCTGGCGCAGGTATTGGAGCAAGAGGGCATCGCCATCTTGGATTCGACATACTTCCTCGCTTCTAGCCTGGCCGGACCCGGGCCCAACGGGCGCAGAAAGCCGTCGACTGCCGAATTGGGCGACATCGAGTACGGCCGGGAAGTGGCCGCGGCGCTGGCAGGATTCGACATCGGGCAGAGCGCCGTCATCTGCGAGCGGGCCTGCGTGGCGGTGGAAGCCATGGAGGGCACCGATGCATTGCTGGTGCGGGCGGGAGAGCTGGCGAACGGTCGGCGGCTGACCTTGGTGAAGGTGGCCAAGCCGAATCAAGACATGCGCTTCGACGTGCCCGTGATCGGCCCCCGGACGATCCGCAAGATGAGCGCTGTGAACGCCACTGCAGTCGCGATCGACGCGGGCAAGACATTACTGCTCGAAAAGGACGAGTTGCTTGCTGAGGCCGATCAAGCTGGAATCGCGGTGGTCGGCCTGACGCCGCCGCCAGCTGGCGACGCTGGCGAGGGTCGCTAGGCGCCACCAGCTGCGCTGGCTGCGCCGACGTCAGTGTTCCGAGAGCAGCTCGACGATCTCGACCGCAGCCGAGCGAGCCTCGTCAAGCTGGTCCGGACTGAAGCTGATCGCTCCCACGCGGGGATGTCCGCCGCCGCCGTAGCGCTCGCACAGTTCCGCGAGGTTGTGTGGCGGCACCCCGGGCGCCCACGGGTTGGACCCAACCGAGACCTTGGCCCGAAAGCCACCGTCGAGCAGCGAAACCGTATAGGTGCTCTCCGGAAACAGGTAGTACGGGACGAACTTGTTGTAACCCTTCAGGCCGGTGCCGACCAAGTCGAAGAACACGACGCCGCCCCGATAGACAGAGCGTTCGCGAATTGTGTCAATCGTCCGCATGTGCCGCTCATACAGCTTGAGGAACTCCTGGTCGTACTCCGGCCGGCTCACGATCGCTCCCAACGGCTCGGACTCAAGCAGCGGAATGACATCAGCCGTCAAATTCCGCTCCGCCGCTTCAATGATCAGATTTAACTTCAGGGCGGGCTGTTCCATCTCGATCGCCGTCTGCGCACTGTCGTGCTGTGCTCCGTCGAGAATGTCCGCCCAATGAATCAGATCTTTGAGGTGGCCACAATCGAACCCGAACTTGGATGAGAGCGTGTCGGCGATGAACTTGGTGCAGGATCTGTAACTCGGGTCGAAGAACTTCCTGCCGGAGCGGTCGTTGTGGAAGTGTGCGGCGTCTGCTGCGGACAGGAAGGCGCTCTGGTGATGGTCAAACCACCATGTGACACGGTCAGACGGCGAGTACTTGAAGTCGACGATCGCGTTCACGTCTCCGTCGAACTGGTGCTCGTCGAACAACTGATCCGCCCGATGGAACAGACCCGAGTAGGCCAGCTCGGCAGCCGGGTCGAGCGACTGCCTGACAAAGCTCGAGAAGAGCGCGGCAGAGCACGCTCCATCGAAGCAGCGATCGTGGTGCAGAATCTTGACGCGCATGGCGTGAGCGAAAGCATAATAATATCGCGCATGGAGACCCCACATTCAATTCGCATCCGCAGGGAGTGTCGGCTGGCGATGGCCCAGCGCTGAAGACAGTGGGATAATGAGTGCGGCGGATGGCCACGATTAAGGCAAGGGAGACTACGCGATGAGATCAGAATGGGTGGCCAAGCGTCTCGGAGATCCGGTAAGGACCCAGATGCACTACGCACGGCAGGGAATCGTCACCGAGGAAATGGAGTACGTCGCGAAGCGCGAGCAGCTGCCGGCTGCGACGATCCGCGATGAGATCGCCCGGGGCCGCATGATCATTCCCGCGAACGTGCGGCACGAGAATCTCGAGCCGATGTGCATCGGCGTCGCATCGACCTGCAAGGTCAATTCCAACATCGGCAATTCAGCGACCACGTCAAACATCGAGTCCGAGCTGGAAAAGCTCCGCTATTCGGTCAATTACGGGGCCGACACCGTGATGGATCTGTCGACGGGCGGAGATATTCCCCGCATCCGGAAAGCAATCATCCGCAGCTCCCCGGTCCCGATCGGCACCGTGCCGATCTACGAAGCGCTCACGCGGGTGCGCGGCAGGATCGAGGATCTGACCTGGCCGATCATGCGCGACGTGATCGAAGAGCAGGCCGAGCAAGGCGTGGACTACATGACAATTCACGCCGGCGTGCTGATCCAGTACGTGCCGATGGCGGTGCAGCGGGTCACTGGAATCGTGAGCCGCGGAGGGGCGCTGCTGGCAGAGTGGATGGTCGGGCACCACCGCCAAAACCTGCTCTACGAGAATTTCGACGAGATCTGCAAGATTTTCCAGAGATACGACGTGAGCTTCTCGCTCGGGGACGGGCTGCGCCCGGGCTCGATTGCCGACGCTTCTGACGACGCTCAATTCGCCGAGCTCGAAACGTTGGGCGAACTTACGAAGAAGGCCTGGGAGTCCGACGTCCAAGTCATGATCGAAGGGCCGGGACACATTCCGATGGACCAGATCAAGCTCCAGGTCGACAAAGAGAACGAGCTGTGCCACGAAGCCCCGTTCTACACGCTGGGACCGCTGGTGACCGACATCGCCCCTGGGTACGACCACATCACGTCCGCGATCGGCGCGGCGATGATCGGCTGGCACGGCGCCTCCATGCTCTGCTACGTGACGCCGAAAGAGCATCTGGGCCTGCCGAACAAGGACGACGTGAAGCAGGGGATGATCGCTTACAAGATCGCGGCACACGCGGCGGACGTGGCACGCCACCGCCCCGGCGCGCGGGCCTGGGACGACGCGCTGTCAAAGGCCCGCTTCGAGTTCGACTGGAATCGCCAATTCGAACTCGCGCTGGATCCGGAAACGGCGCGCAGCATGCACGACGAAACCCTCCCGGAAGAGGGCTATAAGTCCGCGCGCTTCTGTTCGATGTGCGGGCCGAGCTTCTGCTCGATGAACGTCTCCTCGCGGGTCGCGGACTTTACCGCAGAAGATGCGCAGAACATCTTGATGCAGATCCAGCCGACCGCGCCGCCGGCCGTCGCCGCCGCCAGCGGAGACTGACAGCCCCCGACGTCGCGCTCAGCGCGACCAGCGGAATACCTCGCGACCCCCCAGGACCGTCTGCACGACGCGCGCATCCCGTAGCTCGTCGTCCGGACAGGTCATGATGTCCCGGTCAACAACGACGAAATCTGCATACTTGCCGGGTTCAAGGGATCCCTTGACGTCTTCCTCGAAGGTCGAGTAGGCGGCATTCAAGGTCCACATCCGCAAGGCTTCCTCCCGCGAGATTCTCTGCTCCGGATTGTGCACGGAGCCGTCTGCCGTGACGCGCGTCACGGCCACCCACATGCCGAAGAAGGGGTCGAACGGATTGGTCGCCTGGCGCGGATCGAACTTGATCATGTGGTCCGAGCCACCGGCAACCACGACTCCGGCGTCCACGATCGAGCGATACGGTTGAAGGTTGCCCATGCGGCGCGCCCCGAGGACCTCTGCCAGGGCAGATCCGTCGTAGTGATACCAGGCCGGCTGCATGTCGGCAACGACACCCAGCGCGCCCGCGCGCCGAATGGCTTCGCCGCTGAGGAAGTTGGCGTGCGTGAGCGTGAACCGCCTGCCGACAATGGGCAGCTCGCGGCTGACCTCCTCATAAGCATCAAGCAGGATGTCGGTCGAACCTCCGCCAGTCGTGTGCGCAGTCATTTGCCAGCCGAGGCGCGCTGCCAGCCGGACGATTTCCACGAGATCGCCCGGGAGAAGGCGCAATTCACCGCGGTAGTCCGCGTCCTGGAAGCCGTAGACCTGTGTGTTCTCGCCGTACGGCGTCCGCATATATGCCGTGCCCAGCAGGATGCCGCCGTCGAGGAAGACCTTCAATGGGCCCACGCGGAACATCTCGTCGCCGTAGCCGGTCACCGCGCCTAGGCCCTCGATCTCGGCAAGCACCTGCTCGAGTGGTCGCTCGGCGTTGACCACGCGCGTGACGGAGGTGCGCACGCTGAGGCCGCCCTCGCGCCAGAGTTGTTGGTACGCGCGGAAGCCGGCCGGACGCTGGCTGCGATCAATCACGCTGGTCAGGCCGACGCTGTTGTAGGCGCGCTGCATGGCGGCCAGCGCCTTGACCATGTCGTCGTGGCCGTGATGACGTGCTTGCAGTAGCGGGGACACCAGCTGTCGCGCCCCAATGATCAGGCCAGTCGGTTCGCCCGTGCCGTTTCGGATCAACTTGCCATTCGGCGGCTCGGGGGTCTCCCCCGAAATGCCGGCGAGACGGAGAGCGGCCGAATTCAGGACAGCCGCATAGCCGTTGTCGAGCATGACGGGACGGTTGCCGGAATACTCGTCGATCTCCCAGCGATCCGGATAGCGGCGCTCAATGAGCCTCGTGGAATAGACCTTTGGGACGAATATGAGACCGTCGCCGCTTAGGGCGCGCTCGACGTGCTCGCGCAGGTCCTTGAAACTGCGCAGCACTGGGATCTCCCCGCCGGCCTCGGCGAGCGCAGCGTTAATGGGATGGACATGGCTGTCGATCAGGCCCGGTACGACCGTGCGGCCCGCGAGGTTGACCTGCCGCGTCCGCGGACCGGTCTTGCGGCCAACGACCTGGGCGGTTCCGAGATCCAAGACCCGGCCGGAGGCAATCGTCATAGACTCCACCACCGGGCGCTCCGCCCACATCGTGATGATCTTGCCGTTGTAGTAGAGGGTGTCCGCCGGGCCGTCAGGCACATCTCGCTGAGGCGGCCACTGCTGGGGCAGTGCCGTGGCGGCGACCAGCATGAGAAGTGCGATCAGTCGCATCAGCGGCATCATATCCCGGTCACGGGCTGGCGGCCGCGACTCGCGAGCATGCCGGTCCGGGCCTACCAGGTGGGATCGCCAGGGCGGCCGACCATCGGCGCACCCTCAACGTAGCCGATTGAGGCCAGGAAGCGGTCCATGTGCCAGACGGTGCTCGTATAGGCGATCCGGCTTCGGGTGTAGTTAAAGAACCCGTGCGGGCGCCCGTGGTAACTCACTAGCTCGCAACGGTTGCCGGCCTTCTGCATGGCCTCGCAAAAGGCTTCCGCGGTCTTGTGGGGAACGGTCGTGTCCGCCTTGCCGTGGAACACAATCGTCGGCGGGTCGCCAGCATCGACATGGTGCAGCGGGGATCCTGCTTTGGGATTGTCACCCCAGCGGGTGGTTCGGGCGATGTCGGTGGCGGGATTGAACAGCAGCAGCGCGTTCGGTTTGGAACTGATCGACATGTCCTCGCCCTGCTCGTCGAGCCCATCGATCACGCCGGTCGTCGCCGCCACGTGGCCGCCTGCTGACCCACCTCCGGCAGCGATCCTGTCGGGGTCAATACCGAGCTCGGCCGCATGTGCACGCATCCACCGAACCGCCGACTTTCCGTCCGCGACACACTGCGCCGGCGTGGTGCCGTGGCTACCGCGCGTGCGGTACTGGGCGCTGATCGCGACCATGCCGCGCGAAGCCAGATAGCGGCTGTGCGGGAAGAACTGTGTGGGCGTGCCGCCCACCCAGCCTCCGCCGAAGAAGAACACGGCTGCTGGGCGCTTGTCGCTCGCCTTCCAGCCGTCTGGAAGGAATACGTTGAGTTCCAGCGGATCCTTCTCGAACTCCTTGAAAACGATTTGCTTGTCAGGTTCGAATTCGCGCTGCTGTGCAACGCCAGCAGCGGTCACGATGGCAAACAGGCAAGCCAGAATGCTCAGTTTCATCGCATCAAGTCTAGCAGCACGGGCAGTCTTGGGGGCCCGCTCGAGACGTGCCCCGGCGCTAATCGTACTGCACGACAAACGGCGTCCCCGGCTCATCGGGGAGCGTGTGAATCGAATGGCTGATCTCAGCATCGATGCGATCACCGGCCGCAGTGCGGATGCTCATGTTCGTCATCATCTGCATCACAGGCCGTAAGTCGTCAACCTCGATCCGCACGGTCTTGCGGTCGGGCAGCAGGGTCACCGCTCGGATCTTCATCTGCTCGACCCCTTGCTCGCCGTCGAGCCTCCACCGATCCGATCCGTAGCGGCTCTGCCACTTGTAGTTCCAGCGCTTCACTTGATAGTTGGAGGGATCCTCCGCCGTGGCCGCATCCAGCTCGTGCAGGAATGAGACATCGATGCCCTGGCGGCTGACGTGTAATTCAGTCGGGACCAGCACCTTGCCGCCTGTGTAGCGGACGCGGTGAAACCCGCCGACTGCCTTGCGCTTGGTACCCCAGCCATATAGGCCGGCAAGGTACAGATTGCCGTCGCCCTCGCGAAAGTCCGGGCGCATCAGTCCGGTGTCGAAGTCAACGGGCAATTCGACGGCCCCGCCCTGCACGGTCCCGCCGGTCTTCTCCATCAGCACTAGGAAGATCTTGCCCCTGCCGAAGGACGAATGCACGAGGTGCCCCTTGAACGGGCCCCAGTCGTCACTGCCCACCCAAGCTTGGCCCGCTCCGGAGTTGTCGACCGAAATCGGCAGCCACGTAATCGGGTCGTCGTAGGTGTCGCGATTTGGAATGCTGCCGCCCCACATGTAGCCGTGGAAACTCCCGGGAGAGCAGAGATTCACTCGCGTGGAAGGGATCCAGTTCCCTTCCTGGTCGGAGGTCGTGATTTCTCCGTTCGGCCCGACCGCAACTCCGTTCGGTACGCGGAACCCCGTGCACACGACCTCCAAGTTCGTCCCGTCAGGAGCCATCTTGAAGATCACCCCGTGGTGCTTCACTTTTGCCGGCAGTGCGTGGCGCGCTGCCTTGGCGAAGTAGAAGTTGCCCTCGCGGTCCCGGTCGAGATCGAACGTGAACTCGTGGAAGTGGTGAGTCACGTGAAACTCGTTGTTGAAGTTCTGGTAGTAGTCGGCCTGTCCGTCGCGGTTGAGGTCGTGCAGGATCGTGATCTGGTCGCGATCGAGCACATGCACCTTGCCATCGACAATTTCCAAGCCCTGGGGCATGTGGAAGCCCACTGCAAACCTCCTCCAAGTGAGCTCATCCAGATCCGCGTCGACTCCGTCGACGATCCAGATGTCGCCGGACCACGTCGCGACTGCCGCGCGGTCATCGTCGAAAAACGCAAAGTCGGTCGGCCGGAACCATGAGTTCCAGGGGTTGTCGAACGGGAGCGTGATCTCGTCAACAGTCCAAGCCCCGGTTCCGCCACCCAAACGCCCGCGCGTCGTAATGGTCTTGCGGTAGAGATGCGGCCCGCCACGGGTGTACGGCTCGAGCCGGTCAGGCGCAGGAGCGTTCCGCAAGGAACCGGCGAACGCCCCCAGACGCTCGGAGGGCACATCGGAATAGTAGACGGTAAAGCGCTGGGTCTCCCCTGACTGAGGGATACGCAGGCGGACTTCGCCCGGAGCGGAGAGGTCCCAGCGCGCCCGCTTTCCCAGCCCCGCGACGCCAATGGCCGTTGCTGCATCGCCCTCGAGATGCACGAAGTGATCGATTGCCGGGCCGCTTCCAGGGGCCAGCCTCCTGCGCGAGAGCTGGCGCGCTTCGGTGCCCTTCGATGCGGCAACCTCCAGCAAGAGCGGCTCACTCGTCGGACCGATCTCGAACGTGCGAGTCAGCGTATGCACACCCCAATCGGACTCAACGCCGGCGAGTTCCAGCACGTTGGCGCTGCCGACGCTGTACTCGAGCACCACCTTGTCCCCGAACATGTAGCGGCCCTTGTACTTGGCCCAGTCCGCGGGCAACGGGCCGAATCGCTCCGGCCTGGGATCGCCGAAGCTGCCGTCACGCGCCCACCCGGGGGCGACCGGAGTCTCGAAGACGGGCTTGCCGTCGAGAAAGGGGTGCGGGCCGTGCTTCCAGTCGTAGACCGTGCCGGTCAGCACATACTGGGGACCGCTCCAGCCGGCTGCCATGCGCAGCAGCTCGGTATCGAAGATCATGCCGGCGCGGCGTTCGTCGGCGAGCATGATGGCGTGGGACTTGTAACTGATGTTGGCATCGGGCTCCTTGTCGGCACGCGGGTCTTCTGGCTCCCGCACGGTGACGCTGGCCGAGATGACCGGGCCGTAGTCCATGTGCAGCCATGGCTGCTCTTCGCGCTTGGCGCTGTCGTCGAAGCGGGTACTGGCAAACGGTGCGCCTTGGTCTATCCATGCGCGGAGGATGCCGATCTGCTCGTCGCTGAGCTTTCCCCCAGCCGGAGGCATGACGAGGTTTTCCTCCAGCCCCGCCACCAAGTGGATGAGGCGACTGTTCGCGCTGTCGCGCGGGATAAAGCCGGGCTTGCCCGAATACCCGCCGCGCTGGGCAGACTTCTTGCGCCAGAGGCTGTATCCATTCATGACGGCTTCGTCGCCGTGACACGCGTAGCAGTGTTGGACAAAGATCGGGTCTACGTCTCGCATGAAGTTGATCTCGCGATCAACCGGAGGCGGCAGTTCCGCAGCCTCTGCTGCCACGCAGGCCAGAATGGCGGCGAAGAGCGCGACGGCAAGGAGGGAGGATCTGTAGTCGGTTGGCATTGGCGCCCGCCACCATTGTAGTTGGGCAATCCCGAACAACGGGCGACGAGCGAGCGTCTGGTCCCCGTCTGAATTAGGAGGCAGGGAGCAACCCTGCCTTGGATCTATTGGGAGGCAGATTCGCCCGCAGGCCCCCAACGTCCCGTCAGGCAGGCGACCGGCGCGCAGATCAAAACGAGCGCGCATCGCCAGCAGACCATCCGCGAATGGGCGCGCGTGGCCCGATCTCGATCAGCCTTGATGTTCCCACCTAATCCAGACATAGGCCAGCGCAAGGCCAGCCAACACCGCCACGCAGCCGGTGGCCGCCGCCAAGTGCGTCTGCCCATACAAGAATTGTCCAGTCGCAAACAGCAGCGCGTAGACCGAGACCGAGCCGAGCAATGACGCCAACAATGGTGTCGCGAGAGATTGGCTGCCGGATAACCCGCCTCCAGCTCCCGCCACTTTCGCGATGGGAGCCCAGCCCGGCCCACCAGGGCGGACCCTGCGGTAGAAGTCGATCAATGTCTTCTGATCGGTAGGGGCCGCGAAGAACGCAAAGGGCAGCCAACAAAGCGTCGTGATGGCGACGCCGACAAGCAATTGCTGCCAGCCGTCAAGACCTCCGCCAACGAACGGCACCAGCAACGCGACAGAAAAGGACGCGCTCATGGCTGCCAGCTCTGTCGCAGCGTTGATGCGCCACCAGAACCAGCGCAGCAGATACAGCAGGCCGGTACCGGCACCGATCTGCAACAGGATCTGGAATATGCCGAGAGCGCTCTCCAGCATCAACGACGCCATGCACGCGAGGGCCATCAGCACGACAGTGAACAGCCGGCCGGCCCACACAAGCTGACGCTGGCTAGCGTCGGGCCTGATGAACCTCCGGTAAACATCGCTGACAAGGATCGAGGATCCCCAGTTCACCGAGGTCGACATCGTCGACATGTACGCAGCTGCCAAGGAAGTCACAACCAACCCCAACAAGCCGGGCGGCAGGAACGTCAGCATCGCTGGGTACGCCAGATCATTTCGCACGACATCTGCGGGCACATGCGGGAAGCGCTGCTGGATGTCGCCAAGCTCCGGAAAGACGATGATCGAGGCGAGCGCCACAAGAATCCACGGCCAGGGCCGAACGGCGTAATGCAGCAGATTGAACAGCAGCGTGGCCCCCAGTGCGTGAGACTCATCCTTTGCCGATAGCATGCGCTGGACGAGGTAGCCGCCGCCTCCGGGCTCCGAGCCTGGATAGTAAGCGGCCCACCACTGGACGAGCAGCGGGATCAGGAACACCGGTGTTAGGTCAGTCCAAGACATTGCCTCGAAGGAAGGCCAGAACGCAATCTTGTCCCGGACACCGTCGTGGGCGAGCAGCCCAGCCAGCCCGCCGATCTGGGGCATGCGCACGATGTAGACGGTCGCCGCTACAGATCCGCCCATCGCCATCACGAACTGGACCAAGTCCGTGAGGAGCACGCCCTGCAGTCCGCCGAGCGCGCTATATGCCAACGTCACGCTGGCAGCGACGACCACGGTCTGGACGGGGCTCCAGCCGAACATCACGGAGCCGATCTTGATTGCGGCAAGCGTCACTGCCGCCATGATCAAGACGTTGAACACCAGGCCGAGATAGATGCCGCGGAACACCCTCAGAAATGCCGCGATCTTGCCCGAGTACCGCAGTTCGTAGAACTCCACGTCCGTCGAAACGCCGGAACGTCGCCAGAGCTTGGCGTAGAGGAATACGGTGAGCATTCCCGACAAAAGGAAGGCCCACCAGGTCCAGTTCCCGACAACGCCGTCGCGGCGGACAAGGTCTGCCACCAAGTTCGGCGTATCGGTCGAGAAGGTCGTCGCAACCATCGAAACGCCCAGCAGCCACCATGGCTGGCAACGGCCGGCGAGAAAGAAAGACGAGAAGTCACTGCCCGCAGTCCTCGCGACCCACAGCCCGACTACCAGCGAAAACGCCAGGAAGCCAGCTAGGATCAACCAGTCGGGAGTCGTCAGCTGCATCGCGTCGCCCCGGCGCGGGCCCACCCGCGCAGGCGTGCGGGCGCTGACGCCCAGAAGTGGTCGCTGACGCGGGCTAGCGAGTGACAGCGCACGGCGCTTGCGCGCCGGGTCACCTCCATCTAGACCAGCTCAACCGCGCGCAGCAGCCCTTTCAGGGAATGCTCGCTGGCGGCTAACTTGCTGCCATCAATCGTGTAGTGCGTCTCCAGCGAGACCGAGCCGTCGAACCCATCCCGCCGCAGGGCCCTGAGCTGGCCAACGTGATCGAATTCCCCGTCGCCCACCCCGCACCACTCTACGCTGCCGTCCGCAGTATGGCGGTAGTCCCGGAAATGCACGTGCAAAATGCGGTCGGCATCGAGCGATTCATAGCCGGCCGGGAAGGGCTCCTTGTCTCCCGCGCGGGCGGCGTTGTTCGGATCCCAAGTCAAACCGAGAGCGGTGCATTGCACCGAGCGGAGCAAGTCCGCTGACTGCGCGGAAGTTTCCACATAGCTGCCGGCGACATTCTCGACGGCCAAGCGGAATCCCGCACTCTGGGCGCGTTCGGCCGACTCGGCAACGAGGTCATAAATCCGCGGGTAGGCTCCCTGGGCGGGAATCTCGCCGCGCCGGTAGGTGAATGCGAATGTGCGAATCAGATTCGTCCCAAGGATGTCTGCCCGCTCGAACGCCCTGCCCTGCAGATCCCATTGCTTTGCAAGCGCCTTCGCGCCTTCCGGGGTGTCGCCCGCAGGCAATGGAACCTTGAAGAACCCTGTGTCCAAAATCGCAAGGCTGATGCCGGCGTCATCCAGCATGGTTCTCGCATGCCGGATCTTGTCGAGCGGCAACGAGGTGTTGTAGCGATCCCACAAATTGCGGATTTCGCAATACTTCAGCCCATAGCGACGCAAGAATGCGAGGGCCACGGCCAGATCGTCGCCAAGCTCGTCTGTCGTGACGGCCAAGCGAAACGCCGGCCCTTCTCCACTCGCCAAGCCAGTCGCTAGACTGAACGGCATCATTGCGCCTGCGCCCAAAAAGCCCCTTCTTGATGTAAGTGCCATAGTTTGGGAATTATAACGGTTGCCTGCGATGTACCGCGTGATCGAATTCGCAAAGCACCGAGCGGCAGACTTTGTCCTCGGCGGCGCAGGCTGCTTGATCGGCATCTGGCTTGCCCAGCTGCCAAGCGCGCTGTGCACATGGGCGTTACGACACGCCTCCGGTGCCGAATTGGCAGAGGGGCGCTTTAGGACCGTGGTCGCGCTTCCGCCCGACAGCCCCTGGGCAATGCACGCGCTGCAAGAGTTTGGCCCGCTCACGCTGTTTGTCGGCGCCTTCTTGGCTGCGGTATGGCTGGCTTGGCGTCTTTCGGAGGCAGCCTCGCTTGCAGTCACTTGCGTGGCATTCTGGCTTGCACTGCCGATCTGCACAGAGCTCGTGCGCTACGGATGGTCGCCCCAAGGGACGCTCGAACTGCTAGCGCAGACGATCGGGGTGCCGCCAGGCGGCCAGTTCGGCCAGCAAGCGTTGGCTGTCGTTTGCGGTTTAGGGATCGCCGCCCTGCTTCGCAGCGGGTTGCGCAGGTCAGCATTGAACCCGTTGAGCGCATTCGCGGCTCCGGCCTGCCTGCTGTTATTTCTCCCAGACGTGGTGCGGGTCGACTTCCGAGCGCTCGACCGCACCGGCTTCGGCGACCTTCCCGCTGTCCTGGCCGTCGTGGTGGCGCTAGCAACCCTCTTGCCCACGCGGCGAGACTGGCGCCAGCCGAAGCTGCAAAACGTGGGCTTGCTGGCCGCTTTAGGCCTTGCGGCCGCGGCCGCGCCTATCCCCTTGCCCCAACAAGACCAGACGATCGACTGGACCGAGGTGTCGTCCGATGGCTGGACGATCCGCTTCGAAGCGGATCACTTCGAGCCCGAAGATCAACGGCGATGGATCGAACTCGCGGACAAGCGCCTGATCTCGATCCGCGAGCGGCTCGGAGTGCCGTCGGGCGGCGACCGCATTTGGGTGCATGTGGCGACATCGGCGGCAGCAGTGGCCAGCCGCGGCAACGTTCGCTGGAGCTCTGAGAGCTTTGCCTTGGACGCGCCGGGCGGCCCAGTGCTGATGGCTTCGCAGGACTTGCTCCCGGAAGACCCCCGGGGCGAACCACTGCTGGCGATGCGCCAAGCATGGGGCAGGCCCGGATCCGACACAATGGCGTTGGCATTGGCTCGGTACGCCGTGGGCTCTCATGAAGGTGAGACCTTGGCAGCAGCGGCTTCGCGAGTCGCTTGCGAGGAATCTCGATATTCGCCAGAAGCTGTGTTTGCCGTCGATGCCGAGTTCCATTCCCCGCTTGGACGGGATGCGGTCGCTGGAGGGTGGGTCGAAAACGCGGTCGCGCGGCACGGCACGGCAGCCCTGGCCAAGCTGTATCGGCAGGACCTCAAAGAGTCGTTGACCCTCTGTCCCGGCTGCGTGCCTGCGTGCGGAGCGGACACCGCAGGAACCGCGTCGCGCGAAATAACCCCCCAGTACCTCAAGGGGATCTCGTTTTCGCATGAAGGCAGAGTGGGCGGAGGGTATGGCAGCGCGGCTGCCCGACGCGAGCTCCAGCGCATCCAGGAAATCGGCGCAAACTCCGTCGCCCTCGTGCCCTATGCGTTCACGGCAGCGCCGGAGGAGACCAGCATTCGGTTCCGCACGCTGGAGACTGATGCACGGTTGGTCCGAGCCGCCCGGCAGGCCGACGCGCTTGGCCTGGCGGTCATGCTGAAGCCCCACCTGTGGGCCGGGCAGAGGTTCCATGGCGAAATCTCGTTCCGAGACAAGGCTCGATTCGACGACTGGTTCGGCGATTACCGGCGCTGGATGCTGCACTATGCGAGGTTCGCCGAGGCCAACGAGATCGAGCTGCTCGCGATTGGCAACGAGCTGGCGGGATTGACGGTCGACGAGCAGGCTTGGCGGTCACTGATAGCCGACGTGCGGCGAGTCTACCGCGGACGGGTCACATACGCTGCTCATTGGCAAGCAGAGGTCGAACGCATCGGATTCTGGGACGCGCTCGATTACATCGGAGTCAACTTCTACTTTCCAATCGCCGCCGAAGGCGAGCTCCCAACCGCAGAATCGCCAGAGCTGCGGCAGGCGGCGCGGACCGTCGAACGGGTCCAAACTCGATTCGACAAGCCAGTGCTGTTCACAGAGGTCGGATTCCCGGCGCTCGCCACCGCAGCCTCCCGCCCGTGGGAGGAGAACAGCAGTGCCCTCGACGTGGACTTGCAAGCGCGCAGCTACGAAGTCTGGCTGGAACGATTCGCGCGCGAGCCATATGTCAGCGGAATGTTCTGGTGGAAGTGGCCGAGCCACGGGCGTGCCAGCCCGTTCGACACGTCGCACCGACCGCTGGCAAAGCCCGCACTGCAGATTCTTCGAGATTGGTTTGGGCGACTGTGATTCGTGGCCGCAGGTAATCTGGACCGCATGGGAGTGCAAGCCGCGCTCGCTGCGTTCGTCACCCGGGGCTTCCAACAGAGCGACCAACGGCGGGGACGGGCTGGGCAAGCCGAGGAAGGCGGCTGGGCCGCCTTCCTGCTTGCGCACTCCCTCAGGTCAGCGGGCTGGCTTGTTCCGAGTTTTCGACGCGCAGATTGCTTTCGACCGTAAACACACCTGCCACGCCGCGGGCCTGCAAGTCCGCGATGACCTGCTCGCTGGGGGTGTTCACCACGCCTTCGAGCGTCACGTTCCCATTCTTCACGACGATGTGAATCGGGGGCACGGCATGGAAGGCGTAACGGCTCAACGCGGGGTGGCGGTAGATCGTCCGGAACACGGCTGTCCGAATCCGGTCGTCGTGCGGAGAAACAGGCAGCACCTCGATCTCGTTGACCACGGCGGATACACCCGCAACCCTTTGGACCACACGCTCGGCAGCTGACCGCAAGGTCGGCCGCGTGACCTCACCAGCGAGAGTGACGGCCGCCCCGTCAACCTTGAACGTCAAATTGTCGAACACGCTGTAGTACGGCAGCATCACCAGCTCGTGGCGTACCTGGCGCACGAGCTGACCGGCATCAGCCGCTGCGCCGCTAGTGGCAGCCAGCGCCAGCACCGCCATCGTTGCGAACAGTTTGGTACGAATTGTCATTGCCATCTCCTTGCTCAATGAATGAGTGTTGGGTGGGACGGCTGTGCCCGTCGATCGGTTTCCGCTCTAGCCGGGAAACAGGGGGGGCGGCGATCAGTCAGACTGCGCGGCAACCTGACGCAGCAGCGAGAGCAGTTCCCGCTCGATCTTTTCGGATGCCTGCAACTCCACGCGGCTGGTCCCGAGCCACGTCTCATAGCCGCCGAGTTCGTGATGTTCCGGCGTCGGCAGGTATCCTTCGGCGCCATTGGCGAGTTCGATGACGAACGATGGGCGGGTCGGACTTTGGCTCTTGATCGCAATGCCCGTCTCGACGAATGTCTCGAATGGCAGGGCCGCGATGCCTAGGTCGCCTATTCGAATGGCCTGCAAGAGCACCGATACTTCGTCTGGTCCGTTGTGGAGGCTGACGGCCCGCTGCGCGTAGATCTGCTGGCGGACGTTCGCCGCACTTGGCGCGTCGGCAAGCAGCATCCGGGATCGCGCCAAGAGCTCGGCCGACGGCTTGCGGCGGCCGAGGGTCAACTCGGACTGCGCCATCGCGATTTCCGCTGAGGACGTGTACGTGACCCGGTCGTACATCTCCGCAACCGTATCCGCAAGCTTGGCCGCCACGTGCCGCACTTGCGCAAAGGGCTCCTTGCTAACTCTCGGATTAGCGAAGTCGAGGTTGTTGATGTTGCCGCTCGTCCCGTTGGACAGGATTCCCACAAATTCGCCGCCGGCGCCCAGTCGCTCGGAAATGCCCCTCGCGAACTCCCCGAAGTAGTCCGCCGAGACCTGCCCGGCCGGGATTCCTCCGACATAGTGCAGAGAGTAGTTCGCGAGTAGCGCAAGCGGTTTCCCGGAGGCCGACCGGATCGAGAGGATCGCGACCTCGGGGTCGACCGGCCCCGCTGGTCGCACTAGGTCAGGACTGGCGAACGGAGGGTTCATCCTCACCCGATCCGTCGTCCCGCCGAAGGGGTCGGGCGGAATGCCGCCCGCCTGCATGAACCAGCGGCGGTTGAACACCTCATCGGGGAGCATTCCGGTCGCCCACCCGATCTCGGCGGGCTCCAGCCTGGCGACGCTGTCGGCGATCGACCCGACGATGCCTCGGATGAGCCTTTCCGAGTACATCGCCTCGTTGTCATCGTTTTGCTCGGCTTCGAGGCCACGCAGCCCGACACCCGGGGCGGGCGGCGGGGCGCTGTGTGTATGCGTGGCAGAGATCAGAATCCGATCCGTTTCGAGACCGGTGGCGTCTCTAACACGGCGCTTGGCCTCGTCGAGCGTTTCCCTTGGGATATAGCAGCTGTCGACAACCGCAATCGCGATAGTGGCAGTGCCGTCGCTGAGCGCCAGCGCCCGCGAATGCAACGGGTCGTGGGCGCTAGTGGCAGAGCGGTAGCGGAAGGAGCCGATGAGTGGCAGCGGCCATGCTTGCGGGGTGACGTCCGCGGCAGCGGCGCCCGCGAGGATCGGCGCTTGCCTGCCTGTCCCGCAAGACGCGGCGAGCGACGCGATCAAGACTACGGCGAATGTCCCCTCGATCAACTGCAGCCGACCGCAAATGCTTCTCATATGCCTCCGCGTTCGATTCTACTCGGGTTCGCACCCGCAGGCATGGCCTTCGATTCGGCAAATTCGCTTCAGGACATTGCGGAAAGCTATGGTATGCTGTGCTTTTGCGGGGCGATCAGGCGCTCGGCATCCCGTCCCCGGGGAGTGGTACAGGGGACAAGCGAGCAAGCAATCAGGAAGAATTTCCCCCAACATGGGCCAGAACAACATCTTTTTCGGCAATCTGCCGACGTGGGTCACGGCCGACGATATCAAGTCGTGGCTCGAAAGCAGCGATTTGGTCTGCGATGCCGTCCGGGTGATCCGGGACTTCGAAACACAGGAATCCAAGGGGTACGCCTTCGTAGAGGCCCCGAACGACGAAGAGATGCACGCCATCATTCGCCGTTTCAATCGTGCACCGATCGACGGAAAACTCCTTCGTGCCAAGGCCGCCCATCCCAAGGGCGAGCGCGACCGCAGTCAGGGCGTGCGCAGCACTGCCAGACCGCAACGCACTGGTAGGCGCCCAACCGATCGGCAGGCGAAGCCGCGCAAAGACGGCACCGATGCCAAGGTCGGATCGTTCGGCGAAGCGCTCCGCAAGGCCCAGAAGACCACTTAGTCGACTACGACCCTACCCGCTCTCCGAGGGCGGGGTGCTGAGAGCTTCACTTAGGCCGCAGGCCGCTTCTGGTACGACGGACCCGCGTCCGGATCGTTGGCCCCGTCTCCTTCGTGGCCCACGTGCCGAGGGGCTGATTGCTCCAAGACGCGCTCTGCCCGCGGATCGAACCCCATCAAGCGGCCAGTGCGGTAGGAGTCCACGCCGAGACGAATCGCAACCATCACCTGATAGCCGAACCAGGCGTCGAAAATCGGCTTTTCGCGCGTTCGCACACACCGCAGGAAGTCCAGCATGTGATTGGTGCGGGCTGTTTGCTGATCTCGATTGTCCACCTCGACCTCGACAACCTCCGATCCTGTCCGGCTGCGGAACTCCTCGGCATACAGGCCCTCCGGCTTGGCCTGCACCAAGCCCCGCTTGATCGAGATCACGGCCCGCTGCCCGAAGAACGCCGGGCCGTGGAGGGTGTTCGAAGCCTGCGACCCGCACGATCCCACGAGATTGATCAACATGTCCTCGTACTCCACGGTTGTGGAGTACGTGTCGGGAACCTCCCGATTGCGGAACAGGTAGATCCCGCCATGGGCGCTCACGCGGACCGGAAAGCGCGGGCCCAGTGCGTAGAGCAGCGGGCTGAGGCGGTGATAGAGGAAGTCCGTCGCGATGCCGCCGGAAAAGTCCCAGTACTTGCGCCAGCGAAAGAAGCGCTCGCCACTGAACGGCTGTGCGGGAGCGCCGCCGAGGAAGCGATTCCAATCGACAGTGCTCGCATTGGCTTCCTCGTCCACGTAGTACTGCCAGACCCCCGAAGCATGGTTGGACGAATAGCTTGATTGCGCCATCACGACAGGACCCGTCAGCCCGGCGCGGATCATCCGACGAGCCTCGGAATAGGCAGGATCGGACACCCACTGGCTGCCCACCTGAAGGATCCTGCCGGTCTCGCGGACGGTCTCGGCAATTGCCTTGGCCTCCGGGAGTGTACGCGCCATGGGCTTCTCGAGATAGACGTCTTTTCCAGCCCGCATCGCGTCGATGGCCATCCTGGCGTGCCAGTGATCAGGCGTAGCGACCACTACAGCGTCGACATCGTCTCGTGCGAGCAGGTCCTCGTAGGCGTGATGCACATCGCCGTCGCTCAGGCCGATCATTTCCTTGGCCCGGAACTTGGCCCGGTCGTAGATGTCACTGGCAGCGACCACGTCGAGAATCCCGTCCCGCCTCATCATCGGTAGCAAGCGACGCTGCAGATGCCGTGTGCCTATGTTGCCGACACCGATGATCCCGACACCGATTCGCTCGTTTGCACCGGCCACGCGCGAGGCGGATGCGGCCGCCGCGGCACCCAGAAAAGACCGCCTTGCCAGTGTGTTCGTCGCCATCGCGGGTCTATTCTGCCACAGGGGCTCGGCCCGCAACGGCCGCCGCGGCAGCGAGCCTAGAGGTACCGCAACATGCGTTCGGCATCGTCAATCCCCGGAAATTGCCGCTCCTCGGCCACAAATTCGGGAGTGTGCACGCAACGCTTGGCGCCACGCAGTTGCACAGGGTGCTTCAGATGCAGCATCTCGTGGAAGAGCACGTACTCAAGAGCCAGTGCCGGTACTTCGGCACGATCAAAAACCCGGCTGATGACGATCACATCGTGCGCCTGGTCGTAGTGGCCCAGCCGCCGCCGCGAAGCCCGTGGGCTCCAACCCAGTTCGGGTTTGCGCAAAGTGGCACCGAAATGCCGCTCGTTCAGCCGCTCGAAAAGGACGTCCAAGTCATGCACCGCCCCCGCAGGGGGCAGCACCTGCTTGCTGCCCCTTGCCTTGCGGATCTCAAGCATGCGCTGCTGTGTTTCAGGGCTGTGGGTCCACCGGTTGTAGTGTTGGTTCACCCGCTTGGACGCGGATCTTGTAGCCAACGCTTCCAGCACATCAGCGGGAGCGCTTTCGACAAGGTCGCTGAGGTTTGCGCGGATTCGACAAGAATCGGCGTCGAAATGGATGGTGGACCGAAGCTTGGCGTAGGGCCTGAAACGAATGTCAAAGCCCGGCGGGTCGGTGCTCGGCTTGAGCTGGCGGAACACCCGCCGAAAGACCTCCGCGGATCCCGCCGATCCCGGCTGTTCAGGACCGCGCTCGCCGCTGCTGTTTAGGCGCTCCTCCACGGTGGGCATTGCCTTGGCCCCGCCCGTTGTGCGCCGCTATCTCGACGCCACCATGCGCTGCGCAACGTAGTCCGCGTACCGGCGGAGGACCAACACGTGGAAGGTCGGCTGCTGGAACTCCTCGATGGCGTAGAGGTAGCCCGTGGAGCGAAGCTGGAACAGCACATTGCGCACCCACGATTGCTGGGTTCGCGTCATGCCCTTCTTGGAAATGTCCAAGCAGGCACCCGTAAGGTGCGCCGAGGCTTTGGGGCCAGTGGCGGCGGCGGCATTCCCGTTCCGTCGGGCGAGCTGTCGCTGGTAGCTCACAGTCCGCAACAAGCTCGTCACGCGCAGCGGAGCTCCGAACCGCGAGCGGAACTGGCTGCCGAGCCGGGTCAGCAGCAGGTGCGCCCACGGGCGCAGGTACCGGTAAGACGACGGGACCGCATGCAGGTAGTAATCGCGCGTCTTTTCCTTGACGGGAATCAACAGCTGCAGGCGGACCCACCGCTGCACCATCTCGCTGTCCCCCAGGCGGGTGAGGTGATCTCCATCGGCCAAGCGGTTCTGCTCAGCCTGCGACCGAGATGTGGCGCGCAGGCTCGGCTCAGCTTGCGCCACCATCGCCATTACTAATGCAAAAGCGATCAGTATTGGGGTGAAAGTCCGCATCACTCAGAAAATACCACAACGCGGAGCGGTGCCTCTAGCGCTCGGTCAACATTGCCCCTGAAGCAGGTCTGACAATCGATGAACTCGCAGAATCCCGGGTAGCCCGTCGAGCAGGGATAGCGATCAGGTCCAAGAATCTGCAAACACGGGATATCTGACGCTGACTGGCTCGCCCAGCGACCGTCATCGCGTTCAAGCAAGGCTCAAGGCGCCGCATCCGGAATACAACCCACGCCAACGTAAGGCCCCGAACTGCGACGAATTGGTGACACGGGTTGCGCAGGCCGAATCTCGCGGGTAAGCACAAGTGCGTAACCGCGCGCTGGATGGCAGTCCGTATTGCAACCCATCAACCACCGTCGGAAGGGGCTGGCCAAAGCCATCCGCGATGCGAAGGAACGTGCAAGGCCCCATAGCGAGTTGCGCGCCGTGCTGCTTGTAGCTGCAACTGCCGAGCCAAACCCCTACTCTGGCTAGCGCAGAGGCGGCATTGTCCTCGCAAGCCTGACCGATTTGCCGCAAGCAGCCACGGACAGGCTATATTTGCAACTGAACTAGGACCGCGTGAAAGCCTTTCCCGCGCAAACGGCCATGGACCAGCTCGCCAGTGGACGAACTCTCGTGTGCGGCTGTGTCCTGCGGATCATCGTTTGGCCGCTGATCCTGCTGCCCGCCCTCGCCGCACAGTCCGGGTGGGTCGCCGAAACGCCGCACTTCCGGGTCGTGGTAGCCCCAATCCCTAGCCTTGACGCGGACGCCGCCACGGGCGCCGCAGAAGCACTCGAGACAATCCGCAGCCAGTTCTTCCGGGACGGGCTGGGCCTGCCGACGCGGGCGGACGGTCCGCTCGACGTGCTGGTGGTGGCCAACAAGCTGGAGTTGCATTCGCTGCTCCGGTTGCCGCCGAATTCGGGGACACGCGGCATCACGCTGCGCGGGCTAGACCGCGACTATGTTGTCGTGCCTTGGCACGGGAATCCGGGACCGCGCGTCACGCTCGCCCATGAATACGCGCACCAGCTCGAGCCCACGCCCTGGCCGCTGTGGTTCCAGGAGGGCCGTGCGGTGTACCTGGCCCGCCGCACGGTGCCAGCCTTCGGCCCCGACTCGCGCCTGCCGCTGATCGAAATGCTGAGCCGCGCGACTTGGTTTGATTGGGATGATCTCATGGCCGCCGACGATGCCGACCCCATCGCCGAATCCCGAATCTTTCAAGCGCAGGCCTGGCTGCTGATCCACTGGCTGGCAAGCCAGAAAGGCAGCTTGGCCGATCTGGACCTGAAAGGGGCCGAGGCCGCCGTGTCCAGACTCGGGCTCGAACACCTGGCGGCAACGCTGCGGCGCCACCTTGTACAGCTGGATCACGGCCTGCTCGAACCCCTTGCGCCGTTTGTCCCGCCGAACGCTAAGGCAACCGTTAGAGAGGCCGCAGAATGGGAAGTACCGCTGCTGGAAGCGGAGATTCAGCGCGAGCTGGGGTTGTTCGCCGCGGCCGGGCCGCGGTTGCGCGAGATCGCCTCGCGGTTTTGCGACGAGGCCAGAGCTCAAGCAGCGTACGCCGCCTTCCTGCTGGTGCAGCGTCAGCCTGATGCGGCGGAGCGGCGATTCCGGGCCGCCATAGAACTAGGCGATGGCCGGGCGCGGACAGCGTACCGCTACGCGATTCTCATGATGCGCCCGGGCGACAATCCTAAATTGAGGGTCGCGCGGGCATTGGATGCCGCACTGCAAGCGCGAACGGCCGACCCGGCCACCCCGATCCACCACCTGGCGGTCGTCCACGCGCGTATGCTGCACGAAGACTGGGGCGGTGCGTTTGCCGAGCTCCGCACGCTATTACGGTTTCCCGGATGGTCGGCCCGGGCAGACCGCGAAGCCGAGGAGACTCGGCGCCGGCGTGCCCAAGTGCTGAGGGAAGTGGCAGTCCCCGAGATCTCGCCCCGCCAAGTCGGCCTGGCTCCTGTGAGGGTGCCACCCGCACCGGCAGCATGGAAACCGCCCAGCCCACCGGTCGGCCTGTCGGCAAGATCACGTCGCTGGCCACCCTACGGCACTTGGCTGGTGCATGGGACTATTGCCTGGGTGAATTGCGCGGGCGGAGAAAGGACCGTGATCCTACACTCCCCGTACAAACGCTACGCGCTCCGCGAGAACCCCGCCAAGCCACCCGAACTGATCAACCGCCCGTTCCGGGCCAAGGTGCTGTCGTGCGGCGCGCGCGGCTATCAGGTCCAGATCGCCTTCAAGAAGCTACCCGGAAACGGCGCGCACGACGGGGAAATCGTCGGCATCCGGTTCTAGCCGCAGGCCAGCTACAGGATCCAGTACCTGGCGAATGCTTCGCCACCCGGTATGCCTGCCTCGAGCTCGCGCCGGACTGCCTTCTCGCTTCGCGCCTTTTCTATGCCGAAGCTCCACTGAACTCCGCTCTCAGATATTGGCCGCGAACGCAGTGACTCTACTTGCTTCCCCGGCCTCTCCAAGGGGTTACGAGTTGCGCTGGTGCTCCCATGAAATAGTAATTCTGCGAAACTATCTCGCATTCGAAATTGGCATCACAAGTCTTGATGGATCATAAGGCTCCCATGGAAGTAGAGGTCGTCTCCAATCGCAGCTCCCCTCCCGGCGTCCTCCTCCACGAAGGCTGGCGCGAAGGCCCCAAGGCATATTCCGGCGAGCCGCCGCTGCAGACGTAGACCTCGTTGCGTTTGAGGTAGTCGTGCGCCTCGAACAGCCGGCCGAATGGAGGCGCGGCGGGATCCCCGTCCTGCCGGTCAGCCTTGAGCACCGTCATCGCCCGCCCGATGACTCGCATGGACGGTTGCAGCGGCAGGATCTCGGGCGGCAGGAACTGATGCAGCAGTCCCAGTTGATCCATCACGTCGCCGCCGACCGGCGCGAAGAGTTTCTTCGTGGCAAGCCCGAAGCGCTCGTCGTCACCCTGCTAGGGCACTGGCATTTCAGGAGTCCCCACGGCTCAGGGGAGGGCGGAACGCCGGGGACATTTCAAGCTCAGGCCCGTACTGCAAGATCCGGTCTAACACGAGTCGAGCGCGCCTGACGCGTTCCTTCGACAGCAAGATCGCGGTGGCCTCGATGTGAGTGCCGCTCGGATAGATGTCGGGAGCGTTGCGCAGGCCCAGCTTCACGTACAGCGGAGCCGCCGCCCGGATGAACTCGGGCACCTCGTAATGCCGGATGAACCCCCCGATGTTGTCGGGCGCTTCGACATAAAGATCGATCGGCGCGTCGATCGCCTCGCGAATGGACGCGAGCTGTGCCACCGACAGGTCGGACGGGACGTTGATCGTGGTCGCGCCGAGATCCTCCAGCACCCGGGCGGAGCTGGGATTTGCCGGTGCCATCATGACCGAGGTCTTGAGGATCAGCTCCTGCGGCATGTCTCCCGAGCGCTTCAGCCTGCCCAATATTTCCAGCAGACCAATGTCCGAGACGAGCACGCTACGGATGCCCAACGCCACGGCCCGGCGCACATCCTCGATGGCATAGACGAGCTGGTCGCTCCCGCGCAGGCTCAGGCCCAGCGCCTTGCCGGCGGGGGCATAAGCCTGCGCTCCGATGTCGAATGTCGCCCTCGGCCCCACGAATAGATTGACCTCAATCTTCCGCCGCTCGCCCAAGGCGACCATCTCGCGGATCTCACCGTCGGTGAGGAGCATGATTCCGCTGCCCTGGCTGACTCGATGTACCGGCACTCCCAACGCGTCGGCCTCGCCGACCACCGCCTCGAATGCCGCCGGCCCCTCGGTGCTGGGAATTTCAATCCGGAATTGGGCTCCGTCCTGAAACCGCTTCGGCGAAGGCGCGGGCGGCAGTTGGTCTCGCGAGGGCAATCCAAGGCTCGCCAGCGCTTCGCGTGATTTGGTCATCGCCGCTGAGAGGTATTCTTCACCACTAGCCCAGTGCGGTCAAGGTGCGGGAACATCACTTCGGTGGTGCAGCCCACCGCTTCGAATTCCCGCGCCACCGCACGAACAGCGTCTTCGCGACCAGTCTCGTACAGCACCAGCACTGCTGGGCCAGCCCCGCTGAGCGCGCATCCTAGCAACCCGGGCACGCGCAGCTTGAGGATCGCGTCGAGGCCGGGCACGTGCGCGGACCGGTACGGTTGGTGCAAGCGATCCTCGAATGCAATGGGAAATGCGTCGCGGTCTCCCTCGAGCAGGGCGGCGACCAGCAGCGTCGCGCGCTGGATGTTGAAGACAGCGTCTTCGCGGGAGTAGCTGTCGGGCAGGGACGCTCGCATACTGGGCGTCGACAGTTCGAAATCAGGGCAGACGACGGCGACCGAGAAGGCCCTAGGCACTTCCAGGCGCACAGCCCTGGTGACTCCGTCCGCGCCGATCGCCGCGGTGGTCACCGAGCCGAGCACCGCGGCCGACACGTTGTCCGGATGGCCCTCGATGCGCGCGGCTTCGTCCAGCAGGCGGTGCTCGTCCCAGCCGAGGCCGAGCACGCGGTCGGCCACCACAACTCCGACCACCAGCGCGGCTGCGCTTGAGCCGAATCCCTTGCCAACGGGGATCTCGTTCTCGATTTCCAGTGCCACGGACGGCAGATCGAGTCCCTGGGCCTCGGCAACCTGCCGCGCAGTCTTGAGGATCAGGTTTTCCGAACCTGCCGGAATTCTGTCGGTATCGCGTCCGCTCACGCGAACCGAATCCTGCGACGCGGTACGAAACCTGCAGGTCAGGTACAAGCCGAGCGCAAGTCCAAGCGTGTCAAACCCGGGACCCAGGTTCGCGCTTGAGGCCGGCACGCGAACCTCGGTCAGCCCGCTCATATGCCGCGATTATATCCCAGCGGCCACCGGAGGCCGCGCCAGACCACGATGCCATAGGATGGTCCGCCAGCCGGCAAGTGCAGTCAAATCAACGAAATACGACGAAAAACACCGCCCCCGCAGCGATAACGAGCAAAGCAGTCGTCCATTCGGGCCGCCAGCGCCCCGCAGTCGGAGCCTCGGGCCCAGTGGCCGCCGCCACTGCCGAGCGCGAACGTTCCAGCCATCCAGTCCCCGAGCCCTCGAAACGCTCGCCACGCCGACAGCTCGCGAGAGTCAGCCCGCGTATCGACGCGGCTTCGGCCGGGCCACAGGCGAGCGTGCATGCCGCCATCGCCGCGGCCGTCACTGTCACCGCCCAGAGGTAACTCCACCACACGCTGGTCAGCGGTTCGGGCAACGGCCAGCCCATGCTCTCCCCTGCCATCGACACGAGTCCGCAACAGATCCCGGCGAGCATTCCCGCGACACCGGAGCGCCGGTGAGCCCTGGTCAGCGCGCCGATTGCAAAGACCGTTGCCAGCGGCACTACGGCCACGCTGGACAGCCGCAGGTAAAACGCGATCATCCCTTGCTCGAGAAACGGGACGTATCCGAAGGAAATCGCGACGCAGGCCACGGAAGCGGCACGGGTGGCCAAAAGGTTGGCCCGTTCTCCGGCATCCGGCGCCAAGAAGCGGGAATACACGTCCCGCGTGAAGACCGCCCCGAGCGCAGAACCGATCGAGTCGTACGTCGAAATGCACGCTGCCAGCACGCCGGCCAGCACCAACCCCGCCAACGGCCCGTCCATGTGGTCCACGAAGATCCGCGGAAACGCGGCGTCAACTTGGTCGAGGTCCGGATACAGGGCCCGGCCCATGACTCCCAGTGCGATGTTGCACCACATCACAGCGATCACCACGCCGCAAGCCAGCGCCGCTGCCGCCCGCATATCCCACTCGCGCCTACAGCCGAGCAAGCGCATCGTTTGGGAGTGGTTGACGATGCAGTACGCGGCATGGACGGCAATCCAGCCAAACAGGACCAAGGCAAGCGGTGCTCCCGGACCTGCGATCCCTCCGTAGGTGAGCACCTTCTCCGGCAGGCCCGGATCGGCAGCGGCCAGGCGTGCGCGCAGAGCCTGCCAACCGCCGATGCCACTCCACGTAGTCCACCAAAGCAACCCGGAGGCGATGACGATCATTACGGTCTGCAGCGAGTCCGTGGCCACTACGGTCCGGAGCCCGCCGCTTGCCGTGTAAATCGCGGCCAGCGCGGCAAGGCCGACAACGAGCCACCAGGCGTTGCCACCCCAGCCGGTGATTGTGCCTAGCAGCAAGAACAGCGAAAACGCCATGTTGCCCATCACATGGGTCCGCTGCTGGATCTGGATCACCGCGCCGAACAGACGCATGGCCGGCCCAAAGCGGGCCTCAAGATACTCGGCATTGGTGAAGAAACCGGCCCGATATATGGGCACCAACACAACCCCGGTCGCTAGCAACCAGCCGATCGGGAGGCCCAGCCACCACGTCGACAGATAGGCGATGCCGTACTGATATGCTCCGCCCACCACGGCCACGAAGTCACCGCTGTCAATTGCGGTCGCAAATAGGGAAAGGCCGACTGCCGGCCACGCAAGGCTGCGGGCCGCGAGCTGCCAGTCGGCCGCGTCGACAGGACGCTTGGAACGCAGCCATCCGGCGAGGACGATAGCCCCATTCAGACCCAGAGCCAAGATCCAGCCAGTCCAGGTCATACCCAACAGCCAGCCGATCCACTAATCGCGGGTCAAAGCCGCGACAAACTTAGCGGCCTCGGCCTGATGTGCCAGAACGGCACTCGCCTGTGAGGGGAAATCCGGAGGATCGTTGTCCAAGTCCCAGTTGCCGCACCTGTCGCGGCCGCGGACCAATGCTGCCGTCTGCCCGGGCAGCAAGGGCTTCGCCTGGGGCGTCACGAAGCGGGCCGCAAATCCGATCCGCGGGCGGTCAGAGCCGTTGGGGCGTGACCCGTGGATCGCCCGCAAGTGGTGCAATGACATTTCCCCTGCCAGCAGCTCTATGTCCACAACGTTGCGCTCATCGTAGTCGAACTGAATTTCCTGACCTCGCGTGAGCAGGTTGTCCGCCGCAAACGAATCCCTGTGCGGCTGGATCTCGAGCAGGTGGGAGCCGGGCAGCAGGCGCATGCACCCGTTCTCCGTGGTGCTGTCGGTGAGGGCCACCCACGCCGTCGTAACTTCTCCGCCCTGCAAGCCCCAATAGGTCCCGTCTTGGTGCATGGTGACGTAGCCGGGGTCAAACGCGGGCTTCGGGAAGACCGAGGCAGACCAGAGCAAGATGTCGGGACCGAGCACTGCTTCCACCGCATCGAGCACCCTCGGGTGCGAGGCCAGTTGCCAGGCCCATCCGTAGAAGCGGTGAATCTGGCTCATCTGCACTGCTTTCGGAGCACCGCCGAACGCGGCCGCGACTTCGCTGTACGATTCCCGGTAGTGCTCTGCCTCCTTCGGCTCGAGCACAGCGATCGGGCACGCAAGGCCCGTCGAGCGGTACTGCTCGCATTGCGCAGCTGTGAGCGACGGTTCCATCAAAGCCCCGGCCGCCCTATGATACGCCCCGCAGCACGTCGTGCGGAATGCGCCGTCCGGTTACAATCATTCGCTTGGTCGCCAAGGGTCTCACGCTCGATGTCGGCTGCGGTCTGAACAAGCGACCCGGCTCCATCGGCATCGACCGTATTCCGGGCACGGCAGCCGACGTGCTCGCCGACATCGACGGAGGCCTTCCCTTCCGCGACTCGACGCTGCAGGCGGTCAGCCTGATTCACGTCATCGAGCATGTGGGCGACATCGTGCGCGCCGTGGAAGAAGCGCACCGTGTGCTCCTGCCGGGCGGGCGGTTACACATCGAAACGCCGCACTACTCGGACGCGAGCTCTTTCGCCGACCCGACGCACCGGTGGCATCTGAACTCGTTCTCGTTCCGTTACTTCACCGAAGTGGGCGGATTCGCTTACTACTCCCGCTGCAGGTTTCGGCAGGTGCGCCTCGAGGTCAAGCTGCTGCGACTTTGGCGGCTGCTCGGATTCGAGCTCGCCGTCAACCGCTCACGCGCGTTCCGCAAGTTTTGGGAGTACTACCTTTGCTACCTGGTCCGCGGGAAGGCGCTGGTTTTCGAGCTCGAAGCACTGAAACCTCATGATGGGTGTGCGGCACAGCCCGAACCCATGAATCGTTAGGTCAGTCAGGAACCGCGTTGGCGCAGCGCCTGGCGGATGTGGAAGGCAAGGTAGCGGCAGCGGGGGCAAGATCGCAATCTCTTGCGGTGGCAGGGGGATGCCGCTTGCCCCGCAGTTCAAACTGACGTCGCGCTCCCGCAGCGAGTGTGTCGCTTCCGGGCGCGCATCGTCCCGCTTGCGCTGCAAGGACTGTCCAGCAGGACCACAGCCGAACGGAGCGGAACCGACGCCATGCAATTCGACGAGCTGCATGGCGTCCATCCCCGGGGCGGGGCGCTGGCTGCGGCGGGCATGCTGCCGGTCGTCACCCAAGAGCAAGCGGACGCCCTCCAGCTCGGCGCAGCCGCACCCTAGCCGGAGGCGCGTGACGGCCTGATCCGGGTACCCGGAAGCCCCGTTGCGCACGGCGCAAACATCCTTTGAACCATCGTCGGCCCGCCGAGCTCCTACCTCGCGACGGAACTGGCGAAGAGCGTGCCTGACCTCAAGCGGCCTTCAGGGGAAAGAGCCGTGTGGTATTCTCCGAAAAGTGGAACTGGGAGCGATTTACGAAGCATTTGGCCGTGATCGCTCCTGCAAGCTAGTCCGCTCAATATCCTTGGGCGCGCTCAAGACCTACGGAGTTTACGAGGCGATCAAGGTGCGTTCCAGGCAGCGCACGCTGAACCGCCAAAAGCTCCGGGCCGCCGCCCCCCAGATGTGGGAGCGGATCAAGGACGGCGATGCCGATCTAGCCCGTGATCTGTCACAGGCGGTGCTCGTCTCGAACATCCCGATGATCATCGTAGTGCTCGACCTGCTCGAGATCGAACACGATGACAACGGGTTCTTCGCCAAGGACAGCGATTACTCCAGCCAGCTCTCCGAAGGCTGGGACCAAAGGGTCTTCGACAATTGCAAGGACAATTACGACGAGGATCTAGTGCTGCTCTACATCAACCATCTGGGATGGGAAACGGGAGTGCTGGAAGCACCGTTCTTGGGTGCCACCGAAACTGCAGGAGCCGAGGCCGAGGCCTCGTAGCAGGCGCCTCCGCATTCAATTTGCCGGCGACTTGCGGCGCAGACGGGTAGAGACTCTCACATGACTGGGAAACGAATCGGAATCTTGACAGGCGGCGGTGACGTGCCGGGCCTGAATGCAGCGATCAGGGCGGCCGTGTATAACGCCGCCGCCCGAGGCATCGAGGTCATGGGCATCCGCCGCGGCTGGAAGGGCCTGACGCATGTCAACCCAATCAACGGTGTCGACGCCGAGTACTTGCTGCCGCTGGACCGCGAGATCACGCGAACTGTCGACCGCCAAGGTGGCACTTTCTTGCACTCGACACGAACCCGGCCATCGCGCATGAAGGTGACAGAGGTCCCCGACCGGCTTCAAGCCCAGCTGGGCTCGCTGCAAGAGATCAGTCCCGGGATCGTGGACCTCACCCCGGTCGTCTTGGACAACCTGAGGAAGCTCAAGCTTGACTCGCTCATCGCAATCGGCGGCGACGACACGCTGAGCTACGCCCGGCGCCTTCACGAGGAAGGGTTTTCCGTCGTCTGCATCCCTAAGACGATGGACAACGACGTTCCCAATACGGAGTATTGCATCGGCTTCTCCACCGCGATCACACGAGCGGTGGACAACATCAGCCGGCAGCGCACGACGGTCGGATCGCACGAGCGAGTCGGGATCTTCCGTGTCTTCGGGCGCGATGCAGGCTTTACCTCGCTGTACACCGCGTATGTCACCGGGATCCGCTGTTGCATCCCGGAGCACGTCTTTACGCTCGATCGCCTGCTGCAGTTGCTGCGTGAGGACAAGCAGGAGAATCCGAGCAACTACACCCTCGTCGTGCTCTCCGAGGGCGCTACATGGGAAGGCCGCACGGTGCAGGAGTACGGCGATGCGGACGCATACGGCCACCGCAAGAAGGTAAGCATCGCAGAAGCGCTGAGCCAGGAAGTCAAGCGCCGGCTTGGCGAAGAGACAGTGGTGAGCGATCTGACCTATGACCTGCGCGGCGGTCCGCCCGACTTCATCGACCGGCTGGTGGCGACGACCTTCGCGGGCATGGCGATCGATTGCATCGCGGACGGCGGGTCCGGGAGGATGATGGCCGTCCAGAAGGGCTGCTACATCGACGCGGAGATTCCCGGCCCCGGCGGGAAGTCGCGCAGCGTGGATGTGCCCACAATGTACGACACCGAAGGCTTCCTGCCCCGAAAGGACAACAAGGCAGGGGCGCCAATCTTCCTCAATGCGCTGTAGCGCCGACCGGTCGAAGACGCCGATCAGCGAGTAGCAATCACGCCCACTTCAGGGCGCGCTGGCGGAAAAGCCAGATGTATCCGGCGATCAGGATCGCAAGGAACACCAGCATCTCGACAAGTCCGAACAAGCCGAGGGCATCGTATTGAATAGCCCACGGCAGCAGAAAGATGGTCTCGACGTCGAAGATGACAAATAGAATAGCGACGAGATAGAAGCGAATCGAATAGCGGCCCCGCGTGTCATCGTCGGGCGCGATGCCGCACTCATATGGCTCGAGCTTAGTGGTGCTGGGCGCGCTGGGACGGATCAGCTTTGCCGCGATGAGCGTGACGATCGGAAACGCCATGGCGACTCCGATAAAGATCAAGATGGGAATGTACCCTCTCGGCATGAATTTCGATTATACCCGTATGCCCGCCGCGTCCGTGAGTGATGCCTCAGTTGCTTTCGGGCGGAAAGTCCGCGGGCTGGATGCGGTCACTGGGCGGGCCGACATGAATGTGTGGGCCGGTGGACTGGCCAGGGACCGCGCTGCGGAACGCGATGTAGGGAATCCCCATGCTCTCCAGCATGTAGGTGAGAAATGTCCCCTCGTCCGAGTCGGGGTGGACCGAAACGTCGATCCGGCCCGTGTGGTCCAAGCCCATTGACCGGTGCAGGTCGGTGTCGCCGTCCGCGCTGACGGGCGGGCTGTCCCCGAACGTGTAGCGGTACATATCCGAGATTTCGGTCAGAACCTCCAGCTCGTATTCGTCGAAGCCGTAGAAGCTGTATGCCAGTTCCTCTCTCTCCAACTCCTGCAGGTAGGTCTCTGCGGCCGCCATGCGACTCATCTGCCAAACCAAGTCGGCGCGGGTCTTGGCTAGCTGCGCCTGCCGTTCGGCGGCGGAGGTTTCGTCCTTCGCTGCTTGGAGGCGCTGGGCCGGCACCGCACCAGCCTCAACCCGAGCCGTCACGAGATTGAGCTTCTCACGGGCTAGCCGCACCAGCCCTTGGGCGGCATCGAGCATTGTGTCGATCTCGCTCTGCTCGAGCGTGTCGCTGAGCAATGTGCGGTTGAGCGTCTCTTGGTAACCGCGCCTGAGCAGGTCGTTCTGGGCTTCGACCAGTGCCCGCCTCGGGAGCACTCCTGCCCGGACCAAATTCTGCACGCGCTCGAATTCAGCGTCAGCCTGAGCCTGCATGGCAGGCACCAAGGACGCAGCGACCGCCCAAGCGGCGAACCAAGACCACACCCGCACTTAATTCATCTTAGCCGCCGGCAGGTTGGCGCCGCCGCCAATCCACGTCGTTAATGGCCGGCACCGGCACGGCGGCATCGCCGAAAATCCGCACCGGGCGCGCAGCGATGTACACCTACCTTGAGATCCCGCCAGATTTCACCCGGAGCGATCTGCTGACACGGCTCGGACCGACAAACAGCCCGGCCGACGCTGCGCCGTAACCTTTTAGGCCGTGGCGACAGCTAAAATGATTAACAACTGCTGGATCCGATCCGGATCACCGGGCCTATATGGAAGATTGGGAAACCGCTGTACAAGCCGCACACGAGCGCAAGGCTCTGGACACAACAGTGCTCCACATTGGACATGTGAGCACCTTCACGGAACAGTTCGTCATCTGCCACGGCACGAATTCACGTCAAGTCCAGGCGATCGCGGACTCCGTGCAAGCAGGTCTCAAGAACCAAGGCCGCCGGCCACTGTGCATCGAGGGCTACCAGAACGCTGAGTGGATACTGCTCGACTACGGCGATTTTGTCGTGCATGTGTTTTTGCGCGACAAGCGCTACTACTACGATCTCGAGCGGCTGTGGCAGACCGCGCCGAAGCTCCCGGTGCCCGCGGCCGCCTAGAGCCGGGCAGCGCTATTCGTCGACGATCCGCTTCCGCAGATCCTGGCCGCGAGCGAAATGCTCCTCGGCAGCATCGGCACGCAGCGCCGCGCGCAACTCCTCGAGCTCTTTCCCGACAGACTGCAGCGCGGCGTCGATAGGGCCTTGGTTGGTGCGCAGGATTCCAGCCCAGACCTCGTGCGAGCTGGCGGCCAGCCGGGTCATGTCGCGCAATCCGTCACCGGCAATCTCCAAATCTGCAGGGTTTGTGAAACGGCTGCCGATCGCCGCGGCCAGCGCGGTGGAAACAAGCTGGGGCAGGTGGGAAGTCCAGGCAACGACGGCGTCGTGCTCGGCCGCTCCCATTACCTTCTGGCGACACCCCATGGAGTCCAGCCAGCCAAGAAATTGCTGGATCACCGGCGATTGCGGCAGGGATGCGCCCGTGGGGACCAAGGCATAGGTGGCTCCCGCGAACAACTCCGCATCGGCGATCTCCACGCCGCGGCCCTCTTTCCCCGCCATCGGATGGCCGCCAATGAAGTGCGGCCCAGCATCGAACAATTTGCGCGCGCGCCTCACGATCGCGCTCTTTGTGCTGCCGGCGTCGGTTACCAGCGCATGTGGTGGGACCAGCTTGCGCACGTGCTCGAGCTGCTTCACGATCAGATCTACAGGCTGGGCCAGATAGACCAAGTCCGATTGCGGCAGCGCCTCATCCGGGTGGCAGCCCTCGTCGATCACGCCCAGCCTGCCGGCAGCTTCCAAAGTCTTCGGCGAACTGACGCCCAAGATCCGCCCACGGAAGCCGATCCGGCGGAGGGCCAACGCGAACGAGCCGCCGATCAGGCCAACGCCCGCTACAGTGACTGTCTTGATAGAAGACACGGGCCTAGGCGTCCCGCTCCCGCTGCATTGCCCGCATTTCCTCGATCACCGTCTGGAAAATCCGTTCGAGAGCCGCGTCCGAAAGCGGCCCCCGATTCGTGGCCAAGATGTTGCCGATCACGACTTGCTCCCTCGTCGGCTCATGCACCGGGCGGCCCTGCTGGCGCTTCAATGGGGCCAGCCCGAGCACGCTGGTTGCGCGCTCATTCAGCAGCCTGACCAGTTCACGATCCGCGGCGTCGATCTCCTCCCGCCAGTCACTCAAGCCCTTCATAGCTACACAGTCGCCGCCGCCCTCGTGCCTTCTGGAAGTTTCAATCCTTGCTTGAAGTCCCAAGCGAGAGATTCCAGCTTCCCCTCCAGATCGCTGTCCGTTAAATTCTCTGCAATCAAGCGCATGAATGCGCTGCCAACGACCGCCGCCTCGACATACGGAGCGATTTCCCGCATGTGTTCGCGCGTCGACAGCCCAAATCCGACGGCCACGGGCAGGCTCGTCGCCTCCCGAGCCCGCTGCACGAGGGGGATGGCCTCGCTGGAAATGCTGGAACTCACGCCTGTCACTCCCGCCCGGGAGACAAGGTACACAAAGCCGCTGCTGCGGCTGGCAATCGCAGCAATGCGCTTGCGCGGCGTGGTCTGGGTCACGAGAAACACGCAATCAAGCCCGCGCTCCCGCATCTCTGCTACGTAATGGTCGGATTCCTCGATGGTCAAGTCGGTCAGCAGAGCGCCGTCCACGCCCGCATCCGCTGCATCGTCCGCGAAGCGTTCAAAACCGTAGCGCAAAATCGGGTTCAGGTAGCTGAACACGACCACCGGCAGGTCTGACTCTGCGCGCAGCGCGCGAACCAGCTCCAACACAGTGGCCACGCTGGTGCCGGCCTTGAGTGCCCGCTCGCTCGCCCTCTGGATTACGGGGCCATCAGCGATAGGGTCTGAAAACGGCACGCCCAACTCCAAGATATCGACGCCGCCACGCTCCAAGGCTCTGACAAGCCCCACGGTACGGTCGGGGGAAGGGTCACCTGCCGTGAGGTATGCGATCAGACCGCGAGACCCTTCCGCATCCAGCCTGGAGAATGCGCGCGCGATGCGCCCGGGTGACTCGCGGATTGTCGACGCTTGCCTGAATTCCGCAGCGCTCACGGCGAAACACCATTGTACAAAGCATCCAATGTCAGCTTGTTGTATTCTCTGAACAACCGCTATGCAGTTGGGTCGCTTGCATGTCTCTCGCTACACGATCCCTCTTGCCCACGTGCTCAGCGATGCCAAACGCGGAGTGATTCGCGACTTCGGCCTGATCACGGTCCAAGCCGTCACCCGAGACTCGCTCGGAGGTCTGGGCTACACGTACACAGTTAGCCCAGCCGGTGCCGCCGCGATCGAGTCGCTGATTGTGAACGACCTCGCTCCGATCCTTGAGGGAAAGGACCCGCGCTGCACCGAGGCAGCGTGGGAGGCCATGTGGAATGCTACGCATTATGTTGGGCGAGGTGGACCCGCCAGCTTCGCTATCTCCGCTGTCGACACGGCCCTGTGGGACCTGAAGGCCAAGGCGCTTTCAGAGCCGCTGTGGCGCCTGCTGGGCGGACACTCGCCAACGGTCCGTGCCTACGCCGGAGGGATCGACCTTAACCTTCCGCCGGACCAGTTGGTAAAGCAGACCAGGTCTAACCTGACCCGCGGATTCCGGGCGATCAAGATGAAGGTCGGGCGGGAGCGCCTGCGGGAAGACCTGGACCGCGTCGAGGCAGTGAGGGAGACCATCGGGCCGAACCTGCCGCTGATGGTGGACGCGAACATGAAATGGAGCGTAGCCGAGGCGATCCGGGCTGCGCGGGCGCTCGCTCAGTACGACATCTTCTGGCTCGAAGAGCCGACCGCTCCGTCAGATGTAGCCGGCCATGCCCGCATCCAGCGGGAGGGCTTGCTGCCCGTCGCAGCCGGCGAGAACCTGCACACGCTGGCAGAGTTCGCCGCCATGATTTCGGCAGGGGGCGTGGCATTTCCCGAACCGGACCTGACAAACTGCGGAGGTGTCACTGGGTGGATGAAAGTCGCCCACTTGGCCGAGGCTCACAACTTGCCGGTAACTTCACACGGCGTCCACGACCTACACGTCAGCCTGCTTGCGGCAGTTCCGAACGCATCCTTCCTGGAAGTCCACGGGTTCGGGCTGGAGGAATTCCTGGTGGTGCCACTGAGAGTGACGTCTGGCTATGCCACGGCGTCTGAGCGGCCCGGGCACGGCGTTGAGTTCAACTGGGATTCGCTCAAGCGCTACAAGTGCGACTGACGGCTGGGCCAACGGCGGAGAGGCTCAGCCAGTTCAGTGATGCACGCTGCAGCTCAGATCGGCCGGATCAAGCGCATCACCGGGTCCCGGCGCATACTCAGGACGGGCGCTAGCGGCAAGATTCGGCGGCCCCGCCTGCTGGCCGCGGGTTGTCTGATCGTAGCCTCGACCGCCTCGCCAGCCACCTCACTCCTGAGAGCGCAGCCCGCCACACTGATTCGGGATGCCTTGCTGATCGACGGCACCGGCCGGGCACCCGTTCCCCACGCCGACATCCTCATTGCCGGCGGACTCGTGTCGCGCATCGCCGAGACGGGAGCAATCGACGCACCGCCTGGCGCGGTAGTCATCGAGGCGTCCGGCAAGACTGTGATCCCGGGCATCATCAACCTCCGTGGACTGGCTGGCCTGGTGCGCGGCCCGGAACAGGTGCCGGAGCATTTCAGCCGCCAGAACGTCCTCGCCCAGCTCTCCACTTATGTGTCGTACGGAGTAACGACCACGACCAGCCTCGCACGCAGCGGGAGCGATCTCGAGGACATTCGCGAACAGATCGACTCGGCCGAGACCCCCAACGCGGCTCGCGTGCTCACGCCGCTCCGAGCAATCTGTCGAACAATCCCCAGAGCGGCGCAAGGCACCGCCCTCGCAGCAGTTTTCGAGCCAGTGCGCAGCACCGCACAAGCCCGCCGAGCCGTCGACCAGCTCGTGAAGGAAGGGGCGGATTTCATTGAGTTCCGAGACAGCCTGGACCAAGTGCGCAGCGGCGCCTGCGACAAGGCCGCGCAGGCCGTCGCCAAGCGGGCGGCGCGCCACCGGCTGCGGGTCTCGGTGGTGACCTCTCGGCTGGACTTCGCGCTGACCATGATTCGCTCTGGCGCGCGAGTCGTCGCGTCTAGCATCAATGATCGCGAGATTGGGGAAAGGTTGATCTCCGAGATGCTCGCCGCGAAGGCTGTCTATGCCCCGGCTCTATCCGCGGAATCCGCTCAGTTCGTCTATGAGGACCGACCCGAGTGGATCGATGACCGCTATCTGCGGCGTTCGCTACCTGCGGGCATCTCGGGCCAGCTCCGCGGTCCTGTGCAAGTGCTTCAGGCACTTGACCCTGATCGCGCGCTGAAGCTACACCGCTTTGATATTGCCCGCCAAAACCTGCGCCAGCTCGCCGCCGCTGGCGTGCCGATCGGGCTGGCCAGCGGATCCGGCTTCCCGCACAGCTTCGAGGGCTATTCGGAGTATCGCGAGGCGGTCTTGATGAAACACGCGGGGCTCACCGAAGTGGAGATCATCAAGGCCTTCTCTGCAGGCAGCGCGGCAGCGCTGGGGATCGGGCGCGAGCGCGGCTCGATCGAGCCCGGCAAGTTCGCGGACTTGGTGATCCTAAACGAGAATCCGCTCGACAACATCCACAATCTGCGTGATCTTCACGCTGTCTTCGTCGGGGGGGCACTGATGCAGCTCTGAGGTGCTGCGGCCTGCGAGTCGCAGGTTGGCACCCGCCTGCGGTGCAGCGCCCCCGGCCACCGCCTAGAGCGTGTGGGCTAGCGTCCCGGCACAGTCCTAGCGATCACGATTGTTCCTTGTGCTGGAGCTGCTGCTTGAACGAGTGCTCGAGCTTGACGATGAAGATGATGAGCGTCCCGATGAAGATCGGGAGCTGCCGCTCGATGTCGACCGGCTGCCACCGAAGCTTGGCCTGGAGCTGCTCGAGCTCGAACTGCTGCGACTCGTTGACGTCGAGCCGACAGAAGAACCGCTCGAACGATAGCTGGGGCTGGAGCGTTGGCTGCGCACACTGCCGGTCGACCGCGTGCGGCTCGCACTCCCAACCGATCCCGATCGGCTCGACGGGCGTGAGGCGGAGCTTGAATTGGTCCTGCTGCTGCCACTCGTTGAACGCGATCCACCGCTCCGCCCGCTCGAGCCAATGCTCGGACTGGAGCGCTGGCTGCGCGTCTGGGTGCTCGAACCGCTGCGGGGCCTGCCGACGGTCCCAATAGAGCCCGCTCGACTATTCGAGCGCGAGCTTGCGCTTGGCACGCGGACAGACGGCGTCGTGGTCCGACGAGTCGTCGCACTCCCAACCGATCCCGATCGGCTCGACGGGCGTGAGGCGGAGCTTGAATTGGTCCTGCTGCTGCCACTCGTTGAACGCGATCCACCGCTCCGCCCGCTCGAGCCAATGCTCGGACTGGAGCGCTGGCTGCGCGTCTGGGTGCTCGAACCGCTGCGGGGCCTGCCGACGGTCCCAATAGAGCCCGCTCGACTATTCGAGCGTGAGCTTACGCTTGGCACGCGGACAGACGGCGTCGTGGTCCGACGAGTCGTCGTACTGCCAGCCGTTGTCGGAAAGCGAGGCGGCGTCCGCACCTGCGGCCGAGAGGAGCGAGCAGGCGTGCGGGTCGTTCTGGCCCGACTCCCGCTAGAGCCGACCCGAGATCCGCTGCTCGGCACGAAAACGGTGGCGGGAGAGCTCGGCCGCGAGGATGGCACGGATGTTACCGAGGACCTCGATCGAGTGGCCGTCGGCACACGGCGCGACTGCGGACTCGACACGGTCGGGACGGTTCGCGAGACACCGCTTCGCTCAGTGCGCGTCGCAATTGCGGGTACGCCGGTGCGCGAATTTTGGCGGGGAGCGTAGACACGGGAGGGCGGCACTGCCGCACTGCGGGGGGTGGCTCCGGCGGCTGGAGTGGCCGTAGTCGTTGTGGCCCTGACGGCGCGAGACGCGCCGAGGCCTTGCCTCGCTGCTGCTCCGCTCGGCACCCCGACGGGAGACGCCGCCCCCGTAGTCGAACGCGAGTTGCCGGCCACAGTCGCTGCGGGGCGCTGCGCTTGCAACGGAGCCGTCGGCCGAGTCGGTGCCAAAGACACCCGCTCCGCGGATCCAGCCGTTGCGGCCGGCCCGGAGCGTGCCCCGCTGGGCGCAGGCCTAGCCCGCGTGCTGGTATTGGACGCAGAGGCCGCGGACCCGGTGCCATACCTCTGGTTAAAGGCGTCCACCGAGCTGCGCAGGAAGGCGCGCTGATCGTCAAACGGCACCCGCGCCGTGCCGTCGCGCAGTCGGGATGCCGGCACTCTTCCCCAGCCATTGGGTGCAGCAGCCCGAACGGACGACGAGGAGGCTGGCAGGATCCGTCCCTGGCTCGCCCGAGTGGGCACGACCGGCAACGGTCCGCGAATCGCCACGCCGCCAGCGCTCTGGGCCAAACGCATGCCTCTGGGCGTGTTTCTCCTGCCCGAACCGAATTCATCCGAATCGAGGTAGGACACGGCAGACACCGGAGTGTTACTGCGGGCGTAGCGGTAGTTGTTGATGATATTGACGCTGTTGTCGAGGACGATGTTGGTCGAAGTCGAGGTTCCCCGGGCAGCGTGCCCATACAGGGATCTGCCGTACCAAGGCCTGAACAGCTCGCCTGGCGCAAGCGGCGCCCATGCGAGGTGGCGGGCGCCGATACGCCCGAATCCGGTCCCGATGAACGACACCAAGGCCGGCCTCCAAATGTGCCGCAGCTGAGGGGCTCCCGCGTACCAGCCCCATCCGTGCAAGACGTCGTGGTGCCAGCGCCCCCAGTGGGCGGTTGCCCAGCCCCAGCGTTCCACCGGCATCCAGGTCCAACCGTAGTAGTCGAGCCAGGTCCAGTGTCCGTAGCGGTATGGAACCCAATGCGAGCCCACGCTCGGGAACCAGCAATAGCCGACCTCCGACACGAAACGCCATGTCCCGTGATCATCCAGAGCATCCGCTCCGTAGATGTGCCGGCTGACATACTGATAAGCCTTCGCTTGGCGCACTTCCCTGTCTCGGTTGACCGCCCACTTGTCGAACTCATCCGGCTTGCTGGCGCGGCTGAATTCGAATTCCACCGCACCCTGGCTCGTCCGGATGACCAAAGCCTGGCCCTGTTCGAGATTCGTAGTGCTGTCCTCGAAAGCAATTTCCGTCCTGCCTTCCCTCACGTCCACCCTGGTCCAGTCGTCGCTCACGAAGATCCGGTAGCGACCCTTGGTCCGCGGTCGAACGGCAGCCGCAGGCGTCTCAATGTCGATGTCCGCCTCGCTGTCGGGCAGTTCGCTATACATGGCCGTCCCGCGCAGCACGCGCACGCGGAAGCTCTGCTCGGCCAGCTCGATGAATTGGACCTCGCTGTCGCCGATGATTCTCACAAAATTACCGAAGGCCAGCTGGACCTCGGCTCTTGCCTCGCCCGTTGTGCGGATCGAATCACCTTCGACCAACGGAGAGTTCCAAGCAGTGGCGATCCAGTCACCCGAATCGCCACGCCTCGTCGCGACATCGCCCTGGACAGAGCTCACCCTCGCGACGCCCAAGTCCGGCCCGGCCGTGGCTTGGCCAGCTGAGGCCACCCCCGCCAGGGAAACGCCAAGCGCGAGCAGCGCCGAGCCAACCATCGAGTTACTACGCATGAGACCGAACCTCCTTCATGAGTACCTGTGCGGGTGCTTAGATGCAGCGGGCCGGCCCCCGGTTTCGCAAATGCGAAAGAATCGCTGTGCTCACCGCGAGCAGGGAATGGCACTGGCACTGTTGGCGGCAGCGGACAGGCAGCCGGCAGGCCGGCTTCTGGGAGCGGTACCGACTAGCGGATGGAGCTCCATCAGAGGGGGACGATGAACGCAAGCTGAGGCTGATGCCATAATCGTGCCCGTGAGACGATCAACGGCGCTGCTCATCCTATGGGCCACAACTTTGCCCGGCCAGGTCGGGTTCGACCTAGTTATCCGCGGGGGCCGGGTGATGGATCCGGAGTCGGGCCTCGACGCGGTTCGGAACGTTGGCATCATCGCCGGACGGGTGGCCGAGATCAGCGAAGGACAGCTGGACGGCGCACGGGTCATTGATGCTAGCGGCATGGTCGTGGCTCCAGGCTTCATCGACCTGCACCAGCACGGGCAAAGCCTCGAGAATTATGCAGCGCAGGTCCGCGACGGCATCACCACCGCGCTGGAACTCGAGATCGGCGTCGAAGACGTCGAGTCGTGGTACCAGGATCGCCAGGGCATGGCGCTGGTCAACTATGGGACGAGCATCTCCCATCCGTACTCGCGCCAGCTGACAGTCTTGGGACACAACCCCGGCCTGGCGGGCGAGTCCCTCGCCGCAGAACTCACGCGCTTGCAGATGGATGGACTGCGCAGGCGCATCGAGCGCGGCCTGGACCAAGGCGCGTTGGCGGTCGGCTTCGGACTGGCATACACTCCCGGCGCAACCAAGCAGGAGATCGAGGAGCTCTTCCGCATCGCGGCTCGGTACGGCGCAAGCTGCCACGTGCATATGCGCACAGACCTCACCACACTTTCGAATCTGGAAGAAGTGATCGCCGCAGCCGAAGCCAGCGGCGCCCAAGCGCACGTTGTGCATCTCAACAGCAGTGCTCGTGATCGCGTGCCGGAGTATCTCGGCCGCATCGAGCAGGCGCAGGCGGCGGGCGTGGATATCACCACCGAGGCCTATCCGTACAATCGTGGCTCTACCCTGATCCAGTCGCACCTGTTCAATGAGTGGGAAAACTACTCCGACGAGCAGCTGGCTCAATTTATTTGGGTCCGCACCGGCGAGGCGCTCTCCCGCGCGACATTCGCGGAAAGGCGGCGGATCGGGGGGACCATCATCATGCCGCCGCTGTATAGCGACGAGAGTGTGCGGCGCGCGATCGCGAATCCGCTCGTCATGATCGCCAGCGACGGCATGTGGCTGAGCGGCGGGCGGGCACATCCGCGCTCATTCGGGACCTTCTCCAGGGTGCTGGGGCGCTATGTGCGGGAACAGCAAGCGCTGCCGCTGATGGAAGCGCTGCGCAAGATGACGGTCATGCCAGCGAAGCGCTTGGAGACGCGCCTGCCGTCGATGCGCAACAAGGGCCGCGTCCGGGCAGGTGCCGACGCGGACATCGTCGTATTCGACCCTCGCACCGTGATTGACAGAGGTACCTATTCGAACCCAGCGCAGAGCCCAGTAGGCGTCAAGCACGTCATCGTGAATGGCGTACTCGCGTTGGAGGACGGCCGCCTAGCTGCCGAGGCGCGCCCCGGCCGTGCGGTGCGTGCGACCCGCTCGTATCCGTTCGCCCCGGGCACAACTTGGAGCCGATCTGGGCAATAGCTGGGGGACAGCCAGAATTCTGTCGGGAACGCGCGCTGCGGGAGGTGGTGAGGCGGCCGGGACTCGAACCCGGGACCCACGGCTTAAAAGGCCGTTGCTCTACCAACTGAGCTACCACCCCAACTGATCGAGGCCACGCCCGCTCGCAAGCGCGAGCAAAGCGGACGCCACCGCAGTGGTGGCTGCTCTCAGAGTAGCAACAGCACCGGGAGGAGGTCGCGCTGCGACACTCGGGATACCACGAGGCCTGGCAGCGCGGCCTGCACCGCACCCGCTATTCAGCCAGGCGAGCCGCTCGCTGGCTTGCGGGGCGCGTGGGTCCGCTGGCGCGAGGGAGAGTACAACAAGTACCTCGAGCTCGTGGTCGGCCAGCCTCGCTTACCGCTGTTCCCCTGGGTTGGTGTCGAGCATCTGGCCTCTCATGCGCTGTAGCTGGCCTTAAAGCAGCTGCCGCCGGACTGGCAGCGGCGCTACGGCTGCCGACCAGTTCTGCTCGAGAAGTTCGTAGATCCGGAGCCAGCGGTCGTAGTGGACCTAGAATCCAAACCTCAACCCGACCTGCAGCGACCGCGAAGCGCCGGCGCTTGAAATGACGCCGAAGTTCGCGGCGCCAAGCGCCCGTCCCGGCTCGTTGAACTGCGTACGGTTGAAGAAGTTGAACGCCTCAAACCGGAATTGCACGTTGTAGCTCTCTCCCCAGCGGTGATTCTTCAACAGCGACAAGTCGACGTTGATAATGCCGGGCCCCGTTAGAATGTCCCGGCCCGCATTGCCGAATGTGAAGCGAGCCGGCTGGGCCACCGCCGTCGTATCGAAGAAGCGCTCGACGGTCCGGTCGGAGGCTGGCAGCGCAGGGTCGCCGATCAAGTCGACCCGCTGTGGCCCTGGAGTGAACCCGTTGATACCGTTCACCTGAGTCGTCAAGGCCATCGGGCTGCCCTGCTGAAGCGTGACGATCGTGCCAAAGTTCCACCCGCCTACCACCATCGACAGCGGTCCGCGGTTCAGCATGGCGCGCTCCCGCCCCACCGGGATCTCGTAGACCGAGCTCCATACCAGGCGATGACGCACGTCATTGCCGGACAAGCCGCGCTCGCCTGCGCGGTTGTAGAGGTTTTGCATGGCCACGTCAGCCTCGCCCGCCTCGAATCGCGCCGGCGTGTCGTCGATGAATTTCGCCCAAGTGTAGTTGGTCAGGAAGTTCAGCCCGTGCGAGAAGCGCTTTTCGATCTTGAGATTGAAGCCGTGGTAGTTGGAGTTGCCCCACATGCGAGCGACCGAGGTCACCGCGTTGTACTGCGGGTACGGGCGGAACTGCTGCCGATTGCCGGGGCCGAAATCCTCGGGCCGAACTTGGTTGATGTTCAGCGAGCCCCGTACCGGCAGTTTGTGACCGACGTTTCCCAGATAGCTGACCTCTAGTACGGTGTCAAAGCCGAGCGAGCGTTGGATGGACAGATTCCACATCTGCGAATAGGTGAGCTGCCGGTCTTGGTCGATGAATTGCGGCGAGAAAATCGGCCGTCCCCCGGATTCGACCGCGCCGAAGCCGGGGCCCAGATCGGCCCGAGAAGGGGCCGGAAAGCCGTCCCGGAGCAGGAAGGGTGCCGTAACGCCGTTGTCCGGCGTTTGGAAGTCCCCGGAGACTCCGAAGCCCGCCGCCGTGTTGTTCGAGCCCGGCAGCGGAGGCCCGTAGAACAGGCCGTAGCTCGAGCGAACGACGGTCTTGCCATCAGCGAACGGCTGCCAGGCAAAGCCCAAGCGGGGCGAGAAATTGTTGTAGTCCCCGTCATAGACCGTCCGCCCCAGGCCGTCCAGTCCCGCAAAAGTGAGACTCCCCGGGCAGTTGCAGACTGGGTTCACGGCCGTCGGGTCAAACCCGTTCTGGCGATCGTTCGCGTCGGTGCGAGGCGTGTGTGTCTCCCAGCGCAGGCCGATGTTGAGAGTGAAGTTCTGGGCCAGCTTCCAATCGTCCTGCACGAAGGCCGCGAAGTAGTGTGCCCTGCGGTCCAGGATGTCAAACTCCTGTACCCGGCCGCGGTGAACGTAGCCGACAAGCATGCTGGCGACCGAGTCGCCTGTGTTGCCGCTGCCGGGCAAGCGCGTGCCCTGTGGTCGGAAGTCGAGATTGCCCGAGACCCAGCGCTTGAGGTCATCTTGGTTGCGCGACAGCCGCAGCTCTCCGCCGAACTTCAGGGTGTGCCCGCCCTTGAACCACGTCAGGCTATCGACGATATGGGTGTCATTGATCGGCGTCTGGATCCGCTGCTGGTTGCCTCTGCCCATGGCTATGAAGCCTCTCGCGGCAACCCGCGGAAAGGGTGAGCCGTTGACACCCAGCAGCCCGAGTTGACGCGGCCATTCCCCATCGCGTTCAAGGACCAACAATTGAAAGCGCCGTGGCTGCCAGTTCCAGCGCAGATCGTTGATCAGCGTCGGAGAAAAGTTATGCACTTCTGAGAAGAGGTAGCTGAACGCCCGGCGATCCGTCTCGACCCCGAAAGGATCTGCCGCCGCCTGCGCAAACACCGGCGTGTTGTGCGTCGGGAAATCGTGCAGGATGAATCGGAACGTAAAGCGATCCCTTTCCGTGAAATGGTGATCGGCCTTGAGCGTGAGCGTTGACAGGTTCAATGCGTTCGTGCGGTTGCCGACAAAGTTGTTCGCCCCTGCCGCGTTGCTGGCCTCGCGGTTTGGGGCGGGGTAGAAGGTGGCCAGATTGCTTCCAACCGGATCCAATCGACTGGCAGGGATGACATTCCCCGGGAATTGCGCGCGCTCGCTGCCCGCGCTCAGCGGATCGAAGATGCGCGTCAGCGCCCCGCGGTTATTCGTCGTGCTCGAAAAATCTCCGCCGGCCTCGGCAAGCGTCGGCACTGTCAATGTGTTCGTGACCCCGATGCGCTGTTTCTGCCATTCGTTGTTGACGAAGAAGAATGACCGGTTCTTGATGATCGGCCCGCCTGCGGCAAATCCGAAAACGTTCCGCCGCAGCGGAGCCTTCGTTCTTGAAAAGAAGTTGCGCGCGTCGAGCTTATCGTTGCGGATGAACTCGTACAGAGAGCCGTGATACTGATTCGTGCCCGAGCGAGACACGATCGTCATCACGCCGCCCGCGGAATTGCCGTACTCGGCTGAATAGCCGTTCTGCTGGACGCGCATCTCCTGCACCGCTTCGACCGGAGGGTTGAACAGCGCCTGCGGAATCTCAAGTGCGACGTTCGACGAGTTAACGCCGTCGATCAGCCACTGCTGCTGGTCGCCGCGGCCCCCGGCGACAGCGATGCGCGGGCGGATCACGCCTTTGGAGATCGTGACGGCATTGCCCATCAATGCGGCGAGCTCCCCAGCGCGCCGACCATTCAGCGGCATGTCTGTGACTGTCTTGTGCTCGATGAACTGCCCGACGGTCGAAGACTCAGATTCAACTAGCGGAATGCTGCCGACGACCTCGACTATTTCCGTGACCTGGCCCAATTCGAGTTCGAGGTCGAGCCGGGCGACACGTCCGAGCTCAACCATGATTCCCGAACGGGAATGGGTCCTAAAGCCTGGCGCCGCGGCGGTCAGCTGGTAGCGGCCAACTTGCAACAGCGGGATCGTGTATTCGCCTGCTTCGTTCGTTGCCGTGGCCGCGCTGACTCCGGTGTCGAGGTTAGTCACCTCGATTGCGGCCGCAGGCAGACGCGCCTGGCTGGCATCGATCACGATGCCTGTGATTGAGCCGGTGCCTTGGGCCCGCAGGGCTTGGATCCCCACAAGCAGTAAGCACACCGCAACCGTTCTCACCGCCAGCTCCCGCCAGTTGCACGGCAGAAAGGACACCAGCAGCCGCCAGTCCACTCTCAACACCCGGGGGCTCTTTTTAAGTTTCATGCTCAAATGGTTAGACCAGCCTGCCAAGAAAGTCAACGCCTATCGGCACAAGCCGGGGGGCTTGTTGGGAGCACAGACCGGGTGGACAGGTAACCTTCGGCGTGTGTCTTGGAAGGAAACCTGTCCGATGCAGGAGAGGTGGGGATTGATCGAGAATGGGCTGGCCGGCGGGGGGAAGAACGTCGCGGGATCTACCAGATCAGCCGGAAGACGCGCTACCTGTGGGCGGAGCGATTCCGGCAAGGAGGGCTGGGCGCTCTGGAGGATCGCTTGCACACGGCGCGAGGGAGCAACCTGAAAGTTGTGCTTGTGGAGCCGTCAGCTTCTCGGCAGAAAGCAAGCTAGGTTCCGCAGCCTGGGTTGCGGGAACGGTGGGCCCCAAGCGGTCCGAGCCGCGGTGGGCTGTCTCTGCGGAGGGCATTCGCACAACCCGTGAGAGGAGCGCTCCAGCAGCCAGCTGGAGCCCGGGCCCGGTGACACTAGGCAGCCAAGCCGCAGGAGCAAACGAATGTCTGTAGATCCCATCCGGCCCAAGCAGCGCCCGCGCTGAGCCCTACCGGACCACCCCTCAGCAGCCCCTGCACCGCCTGCCAATCCGCGATGCGTGCTTCGCAAGTCCTCGCGCACGGCAATCACACCCAGCAGAACGGCCGAATTTAGAACCGCTGGCCGTCAACCCCTGTTCGTCGGCTCCGGAGTGGCCAAGATCGATTCGACGACTACTGGGGGGACCACGTCGCAGCGTAGGATTCACGGAAATATCGCGCACCTCACTCGGTGGCCGACGCGACCGGTGCGGCCACTCAACGGCGCATGCCGATCCGCCCGAGCTCACAGCCGAAGTGCTACCCTGCGGCAGGCGCGAAGCGCTGGTTCCAGCATGCCGGAGATGCAACGCAAACTTGGGCTCCTCAACGCCACGACCATCAACATGTCGAACATGGTCGGGATCGGGCCGTTCATCGCAATCGCCCTGATCTTACAGACCCTTGCCGGACCGCAAGCCTATCTGGCTTGGGTGGTGGGCACTGTCATCGCTCTCGCCGATGGCATGGTCGTCGCCGAACTGGGGGCTGCCAGGCCGGCCGCGGGAGGCACTTATGTGTTCCTGCGAGAGGGCTTCGGCCCGAAAACTTGGGGGCGCATGCTGGCCTTCCTGTTCGTGTGGCAGGTCCTGATCGCCGGACCGCTCGAGATCGCCAGCGGCAACATCGGCCTGGTTCAGTACTTGCGGGTGTTCCTCCCCGGCCTGTCCGAGATGGAAGGCAAGTTCGTCGCCGCCGGCATCTGTGCGCTGCTGATCTTCGCGCTGTACCGGCGCATTGATGACATCGCAAAGCTGATGTTCGGGCTGTGGTCCGTGATGCTGCTCACGACCGGGTGGGTGATCATCACGGGATTCCTGCACTTTGACCCGGCGCTCGCGTTCGATCTGCCCGAAAATGCATTTCGGCTCGATCTGGACTTCCTCACTAGCCTTGGCGAGGGGTCAGCGGAGGTGCTCTACCTCTTCCTCGGGTATTACCAAGTCTGCTACCTCGGCGGAGAGATCCGAGACCCAGGCCGGACGATACCCAAGGCGGTTCTGTATTCAATTCTGGCCGTCGCCGCGATCGACATCTCGATCTCGTTCAGCTTCATCGGCGTGGTGCCTTGGCGGGAGGCCATGGAGTCGCCATTCCTCGGCGCTTTGTTCGTGGAGAGAGCCTACGGACCCTGGGCGGCGAAGCTGCTGGCTGGGATGATCGTGATCACCGCGTTCGGGTCGATCTTTGCACTGCTGCTCGGATACTCCCGCGTGCCCTACGCTGCCGCGCAGGACGGCGTCTTCTTCAAGCAACTCGCCGAGTTGCACCCGACCAAGCAATTCCCGCACCGTTCGCTGCTGCTGATGGGGGCCGGCGCGATCATCGCCAGCTTCTTCAGCCTCGACGATGTCATCAAGGCGCTAATGGCGGCTCGCATCCTGATCCAGTTCATCGGGCATACTGTGGCCCTGGCCCTGATCCGGGCACATCGGCCAGACATTGCCAGGCCATTCCGCATGTGGGCTTATCCCCTGCCGGCAATCATTTCGATGGTGGGGTATATTTATGTGTTCCTATCGCTGGGCACGACGTTCATTCTGTTCGGCATTGGCACGCTGTTACTCGGGGTGGTCGTTTACCTCGGTGTCGCAAAACGTCAGGGCGAGTGGCCGTTCGCCAAGCAATTGGGAAGCCGTTAAAAGCACTCAGAATCCCATGCGCAGTACCGTACCGTTCCTCCTTCTGTCTATGACAATCGCATCCCCCAATCTCTCCGCAGAACCGATCCGCGTCATCGCCATCGGAGCCCATCCGGATGACTGTGACATCAAGGCCGGGGGCCTCGCAGCGAAATACGCCGCGGCAGGGCACGAGGTCAGGTTCGTATCGGTGACGAACGGGGACGCCGGCCATCAGGCGGAGGGCGGCGGCATGCTGGCCGCGCGGCGCAGAGCGGAGGCGCAAGAATCCGGCCGCTGGCTCGGCATCGAGTACGTGGTGCTGGACAACCACGACGGCGAACTGGTGCCGAGCCTCGATGTGCGTCTCCAGCTCATCCGCCAAATCCGCCAGTGGGACGCCGACATCGTCATTGCGCCCCGTCCAAACGACTATCACCCGGATCACCGCTACACCGGAATCTTGGTCCAAGACGCGTCCTACATGGTGACGGTCCCGAACATCGCCAGCGACACGCCCGCCATCAAGAAGAATCCGCTGTTCCTGTACTTCTCGGACCGCTTCATGCGGCCGCAGCCATTTCGGCCCGATATCGTCGTGGCAATCGATGACGTGCTGGAGCAAAAATACACGGCTCTCGACGCCCACATCTCCCAGTTCTACGAGTGGCTGCCATGGCACGCGGGCAGGTTGGACGAGGTGCCCAAGGACCCGACAGCGCGCCTGGCATGGCTCAAGTCCCAGCGTGGGTTTGCGATCAGGGGGGAATGGCGCGCAGCGGCGCGCGAGCGCTACGGGGACGCGGCGGACGCGATCCACGCTGCGGAAGCCTTCGAAATTACCGAATACGGCCTGCAACCGAGCGAGGAGCAGGTCCGCGCACTAGTGCCGTTTTTCCCCAACTGATCACATGGTGCCGCCGTCGGCGGGTACAATTGTGTTGCCGTGCCGCGCCTGATCCCAAACGTCGCTTCGATCATCGCTGTCACGGCGGCAACCGTGGTCCCGCCCGCCTGGGCTGTGGACTTCCGCAGTGATGTGCGTCCCATCCTCTCGGACCGCTGCTACGCCTGCCACGGTCCCGATGCCGCAACGCGGATGTCCCCGCTGCGGCTGGACACAGAGGCGGGCGTCTTCGCCCCGCTGTCGGACGGGAAACCTGCGATCGTGCGCGGCAAGCCCGAAGCCAGCGAGCTGATCCGGCGCCTCGAAACAACCGACGTGGCCCGGCGCATGCCGCCGGAGGCTCTCGGACACGCGCCGCTGAGCACAGCGCAGGTCGAGACGCTCAAGGAATGGGTGCGCGAAGGGGCCTTGTGGTCGCGCCACTGGGCGTTTGAACCGCTACGCAAGCCGCTGGACAGCAAGGCGAGCGAGGACTGGGCACGCAATCAGATCGACCGGTTCGTGCTCAGGCCCATGCGCGAGGCAGGTCTCGAGCCATCGGCCCCGGCCGATCGCGCCAAGCTGCTGCGGCGGGTCACTCTCGATCTGACCGGGCTGCCACCAACCGCCGACGAAGTGCGCGAATTCCTGGCGGATCCTTCGCCGAAGGCCTACGAGGCGGCGGTCGAACGGCTGCTCGCCTCCCCACGCTATGGCGAGCGCATGGCGTTCAGCTGGCTGGAAGCGGCTCGGTACGCCGACACCAACGGGTACCAAAATGACCGGCCGCGAGATATGTGGCGCTGGCGCGACTGGGTGATCGACGCGTTCAATTCCAACATGCCGTTCGACCGGTTCACGGTCGAACAACTGGCCGGCGACCTGCTGCCGAACGCCACGTTGGCACAACGCATCGCCACCGGATTCAACCGCAACCACCGGGGCAATGCCGAGAACGGCACGGACCCCGACGAATACCAGGTCGAATACGCGGTCGATCGCCTCGAGACCACCGCCACAGTCTGGCTGGGTCTGACAGTCGGGTGCGCGCGCTGCCACGACCACAAGTACGACCCGATCTCGCAGAAAGAGTTCTACGGCTTCTACGCCTACTTCAACAACGTCTCGGATCGCGGCCGGTACTACAAATACGGCAACACTCCGCCGGTCGTGCATGCGCCGACACGTGCACAGCAGGCGCGCATCGATGCGATCGACAAGCAGATCGGCCAACTCGAGGCACAGGTGAATAGCCACGTGGCGGGGATGGAAGGCTCCGTGGCCGCTGCCGCCCTAGATGGCGCTCGGGAGTGGGCCTACTCGGAGGCCCTCGCCGCCCGCCGGACCTTCGACACGGCTGGCTCGGCAACCGATGATCGCCGCGGCCGCGTGGCTCGGTTCGACGGAAAGCGCCACTTCGACCTTGGCGACATCGCAAATTATGACTTCTACGACCCGTTCACCCTGTCGGCCTGGATACGGGCAGACAGCGGCACGGGCGGAGTCGTCGGACGCTACCTAGCGACCGGCCCGAAGGGGTACGGACTCTTTCTCGTCGAGGGGAAACTGCAGCTGCGCATCGATACCGGCAGCATTTCCGACCGCATGCGCATCGAGGCCAGCGAGCCGATCCCGCTCGGCGAATGGACGCATGTGACGGCCGTGTACGACGGCACCCGCCACACCGATGGCATGTCCCTCTACGTCAACGGACGGCAGGTCGCGACGACAATGCTGGTCGACGAGTCCCTGAACTCCACCAAGGTGGCCGCGCCACTGCGCATTGGCTACGGGCCTGAGCCGAACGATCGCTTCCAAGGCTTGCTCGACGATGTTCGGGTCTACGCGCGCGCTCTGGATTCCGCCGAGGCAGCAGTGCTCGCCGTCGGCGAAACTGCTGCCGAGATCGCGACCATCGCAGCCGGACAGCGCACCGAGGCGCAGCAGAACAAGCTGCGCTGGGCCTACCTCGAGCATGCCGCGCCAGCCGCCGTGACGGGGGCGTGGGAAAAGCTTCGAGACCTGCGGCTGCAACGCGAAGCGTTTATCGCGTCGCTGCCGACCGTGATGGTGATGGATGAACGCGAGGATGTGCGCCCGACCCACATTCTGTTCCGCGGATCGTTCGACGCTCCCCGCGAGCGAGTCGAGCCGGGCCTGTTTTCCGCCCTGCCACCGATGGCCGAGGGCCAGCCGAACGATCGTCTGGGACTGGCCAACTGGCTCACCAGCGAGGACAATCCGCTCACAGCGAGGGTGACTGTCAACCGCTTCTGGCAATTGCTCTTCGGCCGGGGCATCGTTTCCACGGTCGAGGACTTCGGGTCGCAAGGCGCTTCACCGTCACATCCGGAACTGCTGGACTGGCTGGCGGCTGACTTCATCGAAAGCGGTTGGGATGTCAAGGGGCTGCTGCGCGTAATCGTGACCAGCGCCACCTATCGTCAGTCCTCGAAAGTGTCCCCGGACCTGCTCGAACGAGACCCCGAGAATCTGCTGCTGGCCCGCGCCCCGCGCATGCGACTCGCAGCGGAGTCGATCCGGGACCAAGCGCTGGCCGTCGCAAACGTGCTGTCCGCCGAGGCGGGCGGGCCGTCGGTGAAGCCCTACCAGCCCGGCGGCTTGTGGAAGGAACTCTCCAACTGGGGGGCCTACGAAAACGACCATGGCGACAAGCTCTACCGGCGGAGCCTGTACACGTACTGGAAGAGGACGCTGGGGCCTCCCGCGATGCTGGCGTTTGATGCCGCGCCGCGTGAGACCTGCGTGGTTCTCCAAGCGCGCACGAACACGCCCATCCAGGCGCTCAACCTGATGAACGACCCCACCTACAACGAGACTGCCCGCGTTTTGGCGGAGCGCATGCTCAGCGAAGGCGGGGACGACGATGGCGAGCGGCTCTCCTATGGATTCCTGCTGACGACCGCACGGGAGCCTGCTAGCGTTGAGGCGGGGATCTTGCGTGCCAGCCTGAATCGCTACCGGGATCGCTACCAAACGCGCCCGCAAGACGCAGAGCGCTACCTGTCATTGGGCGAGTACGAACGCGACAAGTCCCTCGAGGCGCCCGAACTGGCCGCGTTCACAGCAGTGGCAAGCATGCTGCTGAACCTGGACGAGACGATCACGAGAGAGTAAACCATGACCTTCGCCCCAAGCTTGGATTTGTCGCGCCGGCAGCTGTTTTCCACCTCGGCCCGGGGGCTGGGCGTGGCGGCACTCTCGCACCTGCTGGCGGCGGACCTTGAAGCCAGCAGCGGCCAGCCGGGACTTGGCGGGCTGCCCCATTTCGCGCCGCGCGCCAAACGAGTCATCTACCTGTTCCAGTCGGGCGGACCCTCGCAGATGGACCTCTTCGACCCGAAGCCGAAACTGCGCGACCTGCAAGGGAGCGAGCTGCCCGACTCGATCCGTGGCGGCCAGCGGCTCACTGGCATGACGGCAGCGCAGACCAGCTTTCCGGTCGCCGCCTCGAAATTCTCGTTCACAAGCAAGGGCGATTCCGGGCATTTCAGCGAACTCATCCCTCATATCGCTTCGATCTCCGACAAGATCGCGGTAATCCGCTCCATGACCACGGAGCAGATCAACCATGACCCGGCAATCACCTACTTGCAAACGGGTCACCAGTTAGCAGGCCGGCCGAGTCTGGGCTCGTGGCTGTCCTACGGCCTTGGCAGCGAGAGCGACAGCCTGCCAGCTTATGTGGTGATGGTGTCGCTCGGCAGTTCCGGGCAGCCCCTGTATTCGCGCCTGTGGGGCAGCGGGTTTCTCCCGACGCGCTATCAGGCGGTCAAATTCCGCGCCGGGCGCGAGCCCGTGCTCTTCCTCAACGACCCGGAGGGCTTCTCGCGCAGCGACCGCCGCGAGTATCTCGATGATCTGGCGGCCCTCAACAAGCTGCGCTTCGGCGAGTTCGGAGATCCCGAGATCGAGAATCGCATCGCGCAGTACGAAATGGCGTACCGCATGCAGGCTTCGGTCCCGGAACTAACCGATCTGTCGTCAGAGCCCGAAGGCGTCCTGGAGCTGTATGGCAAGGATGCCCGCAAGCCGGGAACCTACGCCAGCAACTGCCTGCTGGCCCGCCGGCTGGTCGAACGCGGCGTGCGCTGCGTGCAATTGTTCCACCGGGGATGGGACCACCACAACGGACTGCCCAAGCGGCTGGCGGAGAAATGCGCGGAGACTGACCAAGCGTCGGCGGCGTTGGTAAAGGATCTCGAACAGCGCGGGCTGCTGGACGACACGCTGGTGGTCTGGGGCGGCGAATTTGGTCGCACCGTGTACTGCCAGGGCAAGCTTTCGACGGATGTGTACGGCCGCGACCATCACCCGCGCTGCTTCTCGATCTGGCTTGCGGGCGGCGGTGTCAAAGGCGGGGTCAGCTATGGAGCGACGGACGATTTCTCGTACAACGTCGCCGAGAACCCAGTGAGCGTGCATGACCTGCATGCTACGATCCTCCATCTGCTCGGCGTGGACCACAAGCGCCTGACGTTCAAGTACCAAGGCCGTCATTTCCGCCTGACGGACGTGCACGGTGACGTAGTGAAGCCGATTCTGGTGTAGGGCCGCAGCGCAGCTCGACGGTTTCAGACTTCCCGAGGAGGCGCGCAATGCGTGACAGGAAATCTATCGCTGTAGTTACCGGGGCAAGCCGCGGCATCGGCCGCGCGATTGCCCTCGATCTTGCCCAGACCCACCACGTCATTGGCACCTACCGCAGCAACCTAGCAGCAGCCGAGAGCCTGCGGGACGCATGCGGGGCCGAGATCGTCCAGCTGGACGTCGCATCGAAATCCGACCGCGAAGCTTTGATGGGAATGGTGCGTTCGAAGCACGGATGTCTCGACTTGCTAGTGAACAACGCCGGCATGGCTCCGCGCGAGCGGAACGATATCTTGGAGGCGTCCGAGCAGAGCTTCGACGAGGTGCTTGAGACGAACCTGCGGGGCCCGTACTTCCTCACCCAGGATGCTGCCCGGCTGATGCTGGAGGCCGGCTCGGGCAGGATTGTGTTCGTGACTTCGATCTCCGCCTATACGGCATCCACGAACCGTGGCGAGTACTGTATTTCCAAGGCCGGGCTCAGCATGGCGGCACAGCTCTATGCCAGCAGGCTGGCCGGCGAGGGGATCGGGGTCTTCGAGGTGCGGCCGGGCATCATTGAGACCGACATGGTGGCGCCGGTGGTCGGCAAGTATAGGCAGCTAGCGGCGGACGGCCTGCTGCCCCAAGGCCGCCTAGGCAGACCCGAAGACGTGGCTCGAGCCATCCGGTCCATTGCCGACGGCATGCTCGACTACTCCGCCGGCCAAGTCATCGACGTGGACGGCGGCTTCCGCATGCGCAGCCTGTGACGGCGGCGTCGGACAGTCATCTCCGGGCGCGCCGCGCGTGGCGCGCCCGATGATCTGCACGATCTCGGTCAGGCTCGACCGGTAGCCGACCGTGAGCGCGTGAGCGCACCAGATCCAATCGAACCCCCTCCTTGGCCATGCCAAGGGCGACGATGATGTCCACATGGTCGCGGTTGTTCTTTTGAGCACGATCCCTGAGTGCCGCCGCGACTCGGTCCCTCCTGGCCGGATTGTCATCGATCAGGTCGGCGATCCGGGGGACACGGCGTCCGGGCGTCTTGACGAGCTGGAAGCCGGTTTCAAAAACGGTACCCTGCCACTCACCCAGTTCCTCGATGATGTGCTCGCCCTCCCGAACCTTGTCTTTCGTGCTCTCCAGTGAATTGACGCTCAGGATGTGGATGATCGTCTTCTCGTCCGGCTCGAGCACTTCCAGCATGTCGTCGGCATAACTCCCGGTGTAGAAGAAGTAGCTGACTTCGAGCTGCTTCAGATGCTGGTAGCCGTTGAGTTGCTCGTAGTAGGTGTAGGTAACGGTTCGAACTTCGCCTCGTCATGCGGCATCAGCGTGGGCTCGGCATCCCCTCGGAAGTACGATCCTGTCATCGCCACGATGTGCGTCTTGTCTCGCGCGATGAACTGGCCGAGATGCAGGCCCAACTTGTTGCCGGGATTGGCCGAGACGTGATGGAATTCGTCCACGGCGATCAGCCGGTCGTCAAAGGCTTCCACTCCGAACTTGTCCACTGCAAAGCGGAAGCTCGCGTGCGTGCAGACCAGCAACGGATCTCCGCTGTCGAGAAACGCATTGACCGACTTGACCTTGCCCCCTCGGTGGCCGGGCGTTGCAGCGGTTCCATTGCGGCCGGACGGTCCAGGCGGCCCAGAAACCGAATTGACTCAACGGCTGATCATTGAAGCTGGCCCCGATCAGCTTCTCAGGCACGACGATGATGGCCTGGCGCAGATCCTCGTTGTGGACCTTGTCCAACGCAATGAACATCAGCGCCCGGCTCTTGCCGGACGCCGGGGGTGACTTGATCAGGAGATACTGCTCCCCACGCTTCGCCTAGGCCCGCTCCTGCATCGGGCGCATGCCCAGCTCATTGGATCTGGTGGAGACGGCGTTCCGCGCATAGGTGATGGAGACGGAGGGGATGCTCTTGCCGGTGGTCATTGGAACATTTCGGCATGGGGCCCGACACGGACGAAGTTGATCGAACCGCCAGGGCCGACCGAATCATCAACCCGATAAATCAGCAGGAAGTCGCCGCCCACATGGCATTCTCGGTGGTTCGCCCATACCCCTCTCAGCGCGTGATCCCTCCGTTCGGGACCGAGCAGGGCTTCGTTTGCGATAAGAAGCAGCATGACCGCTTTCAGCCGCTTCATATCATATCGGCCGGATCGCGAAAGGCGCTCCCAGTCCTTGACAAAGTCCCGGGTATAGTCCGCCCGGCGAGGCGGGCGCGTTCGTTTACTGGCGGCTGGCTTTTTCAAGTTCCGTAAACATCTCGTCCGCGCTTGCGAATCGCGCTTTGCCCCGCTTCATCATTTCTTCCGACTCGGCCATGGCCCTTTGGGTTTGCGCGTTGGGAACCTTGAGTTCGAGGGGGAAGGCCTGATCGTCCGCGATCCGGTGGAACAGCAGGCGCACGGCATCAGAAGCCGACAGTCCCATTGCCGCCAGCGTCTCGGTCGCCTTCTGTTTCAACTCGCTGTCCATCCGAATGTGGAGCATAGAACTCTGTGTGCTCATTTGTGTCTCCTGTATCTCATTTGAGTTATGACAGATTGACGTGATCCAGTCAACCGGATGTGCTCAGGCGGCCGTCCGGTTGCCGGCCATCTTTGTGCTCATGTCGAACAGCTTCTCCAGGCGCTCCGCGTCGTTCCTGAATTGGCGACCGCCCACCACCTCTTCGTTGCGGTTATGGGCGGCGCGGAGGTTGTCCGGCAGCCTCTCGGGGTCGTAGAGATCGGCGATGGTCGCGGAAAAATGCACCTCGCGCGCCACCAAGATGTTTTCGGCACAGCGGTTCAGGTCGGCCTTGTTCTTCTCGGTGAGCGCCGGCACGGGAAAGGTGTTCCGGCCCAGGGTGTTGGAGCATCGGTATTTCGTTTCAAGTTGTCCGCAGACGGTGGCAACCCAAACCCAGTGCAGGTGCGAGGCGCTCAGCGCCTGGTGCCAGAGCGGGGCATCGTAGAGGGCGAAGGCCGCACCAGAGACGCTCATGCCCGCTCCATGACCACGGAGCAGATCAACCATGACCCGGCAATCACCTACTTGCAAACCGGCCACCGGTTGGCCGGCCGGCCGAGCCTGAGCTCGTGGCTGTCCTACGGCCTTGGCAGCGAGAGCGACAGCCTGCCAGCTTATGTGGTGATGGTGTCGCTCGGCAGTTCCGGGCAGCCCCTGTATTCGCGCCTGTGGGGCAGCGGGTTTCTCCCGACGCGCTATCAGGCGGTCAAATTCCGCGCTGGGCGCGAGCCCGTGCTCTTCCTCAACGACCCGGAGGGCTTCTCGCGCAGCGACCGCCGCGAGTATCTCGATGATCTGGCGGCCCTCAACAAGCTGCGCTTCGGCGAGTTCGGAGATCCCGAGATCGAGAATCGCATCGCGCAGTACGAGATGGCGTACCGCATGCAGGCTTCGGTCCCGGAACTAACCGATCTGTCGTCAGAGCCCGAAGGCGTCCTAGAGATGTACGGCAACGATGCCCGCAAGCCGGGAACTTACGCCAGCAACTGCCTGCTGGCTCGGCGACTGGTCGAACGCGGCGTGCGCTGCGTGCAATTGTTCCACCGGGGATGGGACCACCACAACGGACTGCCCAGACGGCTGGCGGAGAAATGCGCGCAGACCGACCAAGCGTCGGCGGCGCTGGTGAAGGATTTCGAACAGCGCGGGCTGCTGGACGACACGCTGGTGGTCTGGGGCGGCGAATTTGGTCGCACCGTGTACTGCCAGGGCAAGCGTTCGACGGATGTGTACGGCCGCGACCATCACCCGCGCTGCTTCTCGATCTGGCTTGCGGGCGGCGGTATCAAAGGCGGGGTCAGCTATGGTGCGACGGACGATTTCTCGTACAACGTCGCCGAGAACCCAGTGAGCGTGCATGACTTGCGCGCTACGATCCTCCATCTGCTTGGCGTGGACCACAAGCGCCTGACGTTCAAGTACCAAGGCCGCCATTTCCGCCTGACGGACGTGCATGGCGACGTAGTCAAGCCGATTCTGGCGTAGGGCCGCGGGGCAGCTCGACGGTTTCAGCCTTTCCGGGGAGGCGCGCAATGCGTGACAGGAAATCTATCGCTGTAGTTACCGAGGCAAGCCGCGGCATAGGCCGCGCGGTCGCCCTCGAACTTGCCCAGACCCACCATGTCATCGGCACCTACCGCGGCAACCTCGCAGCCGCCGAGAGCCTGCGGGACGCATGCGGGGCCGAGATCGTCCAACTGGACGCCGCATCGAAATCCGACCGCGAAGCTCTGATGCGAATGGTGCGTTCGAAGCACGGACGTCTCGACCTGCTGGTGAACAACACCGGCATCGCTCCGCGCGAGCGGAACGATATCATTGGAGGCGTCCGAGCAGAGCTTCGACGAGGTGCTTGAGGCGAACCTGCGGGGTCCGTATTTCCTCACCCAGGATGCTGCCCGGCTAATGCTGAAGGCCGGCTCGGACAGGATTGTGTTCGTGACTTCGATCTCCGCCTATACGGCATCCACGAACCGCGGCGAGCACTGTATTTCCAAGGCTGGGCTCAGCATGGCGGCACAGAGCTCTATGCCAGCAGGCTGGCCGGCGAGGGGATCGGGGTCTTCGAGGTGCGACCGGGCATCATCGAGACCGACATGGTGGCACCGGTGCTCGGCAAGTATAGGCAGCTAGCGGCAGACGGCCTGCTGCCTCAGGGCCGCCTAGGCCGCCCCGAGGACGTGGCTCAGGCCATCCGGTCCATTGCCGACGGCATGCTCGACTACTCCGCCGGCCAATTCATCGACGTGGACGGTGGCTTCCGCATGCGCAGCCTGTGACGGCAGCGTCCGGGCGCGTAACGAGCACGCGCAGCATCGCGCTCATACGTAACGAGTTCCGAGAGTGAATCCGTCATGGACAACTATGTGTTTAGATCCATTTGTGTCTTATTCTGTCCATTGAATCGTTCGAGGTAGTGCCCGCTGCCTCTCTCCGCCGCCGCCATCCGCCGAGCCCACCCCCGCGACAAGCCCCGCAAACTTTAGCCCGACTTCACCGTTTGTGGAAGTTGAATTTTCCTAAGTAATTGATCAAACATGACTTATGGGAACCGTGGAATGCAGTATGGCACCACGTGACCGGAGCTTATTTAGTTCTCCCGGACGGCAATCGGCTCCCCCGTCACCCACTCCAGTCATTGTGCATTCGGATCCTTGGGACATAGGCCCGCTGCCCGGACTGGCGGAGCGGTCCGATGCCTTCCTAGGCGAATTGAACCTCGGGTATCGCGCCAAGCGGGAAAGCGGGAGACTGAGCAGTGTCCGGCTCGAGCGGCTGGACTTGGCCGCGCTTCGCGCGGGACTTCCCGATGGTGGCGCGGCGGGGCTGGACTCTCGGTTCAAATTCGAGCCGCTCTATCCGCTTGTGGGTGTCCTCTGAATACGATTGCATCGCTGGCGAGCGGCCAGCGCGCCGTGGTCTCCGCGGGTGGTTCATGATCGCTTCCCGTACTGGCCGGTCGGCGATGCGCGCGCGAGCTTGCTTTTCTTGACCGAAGGACCCGCTATTACGGTACAAATAGAGAGTGTTGATCTATCACGGTCCGCAGAGGGATGGAGGCGAATCATCGCCTTGTGAGGCGGGCACAGTGCCTCGACTTCGAGCGGCCGAAACCACTGGCAGGAGGAAGTCATGAATTCGTTGAAAGCAATCGCACCCGCATGTTTGATGATCGCCCTGCTCGCCGGATGCGCAGGCAGCGAGGAGAGTCTGCCGACGCGCTCCCTGACTGCCGACGAGTACTACGAGAAGGTCCACGCCGCATGGCTCGGCCAAGCGGTTGCGGGCGCCCTGGGAATGAGCGTCGAGGGGATGCACAAGCGCAACCTCAAGCCTTTCCTTACCGAATTGGGGCAGTGGCCGCTGACCGGCTACATCAAGACCGTTGCGCCGATCCAGAGACGGCGCACCAGGCAATCGTACACCGTCGATAACTGGGGCCCAGAGGGGTTCGGCCCCGATGACGACTCGCTCTACCAAGTCGCGAATCTCCTCTTGATCGAGGAGAAAGGACCTGAAATCACGAGCCAGGACATCGCCGACAAGTGGCTCGCGTCCTTTTCAGTGTTCGAGGCTCAGAACTGCGGCCGCGCTGTAAGGGTGGCTGAGAGGCGATTGAAGGAGGGAGTCCGGCCCCCCGAGTCCGGCCAGCATGAAATGGGCGAGTTCATGGGGGGCCAGATGAAAGGGGAGTTTTGGGGCTTCCTGCTGCCCGGGAACCCTACAGCGGCCGCCGAGTACGGGAGGATGGATGCCGAGGTTTCCTTTCACACCGACGGCGTGTACGGCGAGATGTTCATGGCGGCGCTGACGGCCGAGGCTTTCTTCGAGTCCGACCCGACCAAGCTGCTGGAAGCAGGTCTCGCCGAGATCCCCGCGGATTGCGACTACGCCCGCTGCATTCGGGACGTCATGCAGTGGCACCAGCAGTGGCCCGACGACTGGGAAAAAACCCATGAGCAGATCGATGCCAAGTGGGCGCCGGAAGGGGAGAAGAACCGCCGGGTGTTTCCGAACAACGCAGTCAACGCCTTAGCGCTGCTCTACGGCGAGGGCGACTTTGACAAGACCATCGCGATCGCTGTCATGGCAGGCTATGACACGGACACGAATGCGGGCGATGTCGGACCTGTGATGGGGGTCATCCTAGGGACGGGAGCGATCGACGAGAAATGGACCAAGCCTATCGCGAACATCTTTCGCACTGACGTCAAAGGCGCCGAGGAGTGGAAGATTGACGAGCTGGCACGCCGCACGGTTGCCGCCGGAAGGCGGATGACAGAGGCAAAGTCCGCCAGCTTGGTGGAGATCGTCTCGCAATAAGGAATCGCGCGGCGACCCGGCTGAGGCTCGGCCAGTCGTCGTGCAACGCCTCCTGGACAAGCGATGCCAGTCCCTCCGGCACGACCACTTGGCTCATCCGCCGACCGGCTCTCCCGCCCTCTCCTCTCGGCTCCCAGCAGACGCGACTTGCTCGGCATCAGCGCGGCTGCGGCGCTTTCCCAGGGCCTGCAGGGCGCGACGTCCCGTCCGAATATCCTGCTCGCGATTTCCGACGACCAGTCCTTCGCGCATACCGGCGCTTCCGGCGACCCTGTCGTCCACACCCCAGTCTTCGACCGCATCGCCGGCGAGGGCGTTCGCTTCGCCCACGCCTTTTGCAGCTCCCCGTCGTGCACGCCGTCGCGCGGCGCGATCCTGACCGGCCAGGACTGCTACCGCCTCGAGGAGGGCGTCAACCTGTGGAGCTCGCTGCCAGCGAGGTTCGAGACCTACCCGGACCTGCTTGAAGCGGCAGGGTATCACGTAGGGTTCACCCGCAAGGGATGGGGGCCGGGAAGACTGGAGGCCGGTGGCCGCTCTCGCAATCCAGCTGGCCCCAGGTACACCGACTTCCGTGCATTCCACGAAACTGTGCCCGACGGAACTCCGTTCTGTTTCTGGTTCGGCAGCTCAGACCCTCACCGCGGCTACGAGAAGGGTGCCGGCCTAGCCAGCGGCCTGCGCCTCGATGACGTCCCTGTTCCGCAGTTCCTGCCCGACGCGCCGGCAGTCCGCAGCGACATTCTGGATTACTACTTCGAGATCGCGCGCTTCGACCGCGAACTTGGAGAAATACTGTCGTTGCTTGAAGAGCGCGACCAGTTGGCCAATACGATCGTGATTGTCACCAGCGACAACGGCATGCCTTTCCCACGCGCCAAGGCCGATCTCTACGACTACGGCGCGCGCGTCCCACTGGCAGTTCGATGGCCGGAACGGATCTCGCCAGGACGGGTAGCGACCGACTTTGTCAGCTTGGTCGACATAGCCCCGACGGTCCTCGAGGCGGCTGGGCTCGCGCCGCTCCCAGAAATGACGGGCCGTAGCATTCTCGACTTGCTGACATCGGAAGACCAAGGCCGCATCGAACCTGGCCGCGACCACGTTATTCTGGCGCGCGAGCGTCACACTCCCTGGCGCGCCGGACGGGTAGGATACCCGATGCGCGCCATTCGCACGGATCAGTTCCTCTACATCCGCAACCTCGAACCGGATCGTTGGCCGGCAGGAGACCCTCCGATCTTCGGCGAGGTCGATCCGTCTCCAACCAAGGACTTCATTCGCGCGCGGGAGACCGCCCCCGGGTTTGAACAGTACTTCAATGCCGCGTTCTCGAAGCGCCCGGCCGAGGAACTCTACGACATGTCCCTCGGGCTGAGCCAGTTGAGCAATGTCGCCGGACAGCGCGCTTACGCCGAGATCCAGAGGTCCCTGGCCTCCCGTCTAGATCAACGCCTGCTGGCAACCGCCGACCCGCGGGCCCTCGGTCACTCGCCCACTTGGGAATCGAATCCGCACTACGGGCGGCTCTCTCTGGAGCAGCGCCGATGACGTGTCAGCCTTGCTGGCGAGTATATTGGAACTGCAACTGAGTTGGAGAGTAGCGTGAAGACTCCGAGAATGCACCGATCTGGTTGGGTCGCCTTGGCTGCCTTGCTCCTAGCGACGCACGTGCACGCCAGCGCCCAAGTTGCAGAGGGAGAGGGATCGCAGGAGTGGGTTCGGCTCTATGAGCCTCATGCCGATGACGAAATGCCATATCGACTCATGAGGCCTCACGGATTTGACTCAGGCAAGCGCTATCCGGTCATCGTTTCGTTGCATGGCGGAGGCGGCAGGGGGGCGGACAACCTCAAGCAACTGAGGGGCTGGAACAGGCTCCTTGCCGACGAGGCAGTCCGCTCAGCGTATCCGAGCTACGTGCTCGCCCCGCAGTCACCCCGCCTATGGGATGCGGCGCACCTTGAGAAGATCAAGCAGATCGTCGCGGCGCTGCCGTCAGCCGAAGCAGACAGGATCTACATCCTCGGGCATTCGATGGGGGGACACGGGACGTATATCCTCTTGCAAGTCGATCCCGGCTACTTCGCGGCGGCCGCGCCTTCGGCCGGAACCGGCCGGCCACAGACCGAAGAATTCATCGACGCATCGGTGATCAAGGACGTTCCCATATGGGCGTTCCACGGAGACCAGGACACTGTGTGCCCGTACGAGCGCGGACAGAAACTCTTCGCCGAGATGGAACGGCTGGGTGGGAACATGAAGCTGACTACCTGGGCCGGTGACGGGCATGGCGTTGCCGCGAAGATGATTAGCGGCGGCGATAACGGCAGCACGGGATGTAGCAGTGATCGCTGTGACGGAGAGCCCGATATGCTGACATGGCTCTTCTCCCAATCGCTCGCCGACAGGCAGTGAATCCGCTTGATCACGATGCTTGAATCCCGGGTGCCGGGCCAACCTAAAGGGTGCGCCCGAAGGACGGCGGCGGCGACTCTCTTAACTAACCCGGCTTGTCGACAGCCCAGTCCGCGGCGTTCGGCGAGCCAAAAGGCCAGCGAGTCGGCTCGAAATTGCGGATGTAGAGATAGTCCTTGTCGCGGCTGAATAGAGAGAGTTGCTCTACCACGGTCCGCACCCAACTTTGGAGTTTTTTCGGCAGATGCAGTTGTAGGTCATTGATTTCATTGAGTCGGATTTCCGCGAAACGGATTTGCGGTCACTACACTTTGTGATCCTTGGCGATATCTCCTGACTGTTCCCTGAGCGCGTCCCAGTCCAGCGGAATCGTCCGCCGGTGAGGCTGGAACGCGAGCCCGGCCGCCGCTGCGAGGCGGGCCTGCTCGTTGTTCGGGTCCACGTCCTGCCGCTGGCTCCAGGTCTGCCCCTCCGCCGTCCGCATCGTCGTCGTCAGGCGCACCCACGTCCGCATCCGCTCGCGGATCGAGTGCCAGCTGTACGTCACGCCCGCGGCCCGCAGCCGGTAGCGCAGGGCGTGCACCAGGTGGTAGGCCAGCACCGTAATGAACAGGTGACCCGCCACGCGCTGGCCCAGGCTGTGGTGCAGCGGCCGCAACCCCAGCTCCTCTTTGAACGAGCGGAACGTCGCCTCGATGTCCGCCAGGCGGCAGTACTCCCGCACGATCCGCTCGTCGTCCCAGTCCGTCCGGCTGGTGCGCAGCAGGCTCGTGCCCTGCACCCGGTCCCGCTGCCCGTGACGCGGCCCCAGCTCCCACAGCACGGCCTTGGCACGGCCCTTCGTGATCCAGTGCAGGCCCTGCTCGCGCAGCCAAGCCAGGTTCTCCGCGCTCACGATGCCGCCGTCGAAGACCACCGTCGGGCGCTCCCCGGCCAGCGCGCCCAGCCGCCGGACCGCTTCCTGCAGCGTGCCGGGCTCGCCGACGTTGCCCGCCAGCACTTCCGACCGCCGCGGAAAGCCCTGCCCGTCCAGCAGCAGGCCGAGCGTGACCAGCGGGCAGTCATGGCGCTTCTGCTTGGAGCGGCCGCGCGCCGCGTAGGGGTGCTTGGGCCGGCCGGTATGGAAGGTGTTGGTGAGGTCGTAGAAGATGATGCGGGGCTCGAGGCGGAACAGCTTGCGCTGGTGGGCGAAGAGGGTCGGCTCGATCTGGTCGCGGGCCTCCCAGAGGGCGTCGGAGGCGAGGTAGAGGGAATTGGAGGAGAGGTCGGCGGGCCGCAGGCCGAGCAGTTCGGGCAGGGCGGAGTCGTGCTGCAGCCAGCGCAGGGTCTCGCGCTCGCTGGCCGGATGCAGGGCGCGGGCGAGGATCTGGGCGCAGCCGAGGCGGACGTGGCGCGGGCGTAGTCCGGCCTGCTGCAGGCACTCGCGCAGGCCCAGTTGGCCAGCGAGCAGGTCGAGCAGGCGGGCCGCTCCGGCCTCGCGCACGTCGGTCTGGCGCAGGCTGGAGGGCAGCAGCGCGAGCGCCTGCTCGCGGGGTGCGGGTGCGGGATCGTCTGCGACCTGGAAGCCGAGGTCGCAATCGCCGTCGCGCAGGCGGCGGCGGACGAGCGGGGCGACGGCGCTGGCCTCGGCGGCGATGCGCTCGGCGAGTTCGCGCTCGGCCGGATCGGGGTCGGGGTCGGCCAGCTGGTCGCGGACGGCGGCGGCGAGGCGTTTCCAGTGGGGGCGGGCGACGCGCCGTTCGAGGCCGGCGGGGAAATGGGCGAGGACGATCTGGCGGACCTTGGCACCGCAGCGCTGGGAGTGGACGAGGCGGTAGGCGGTGCCGCCGGCAGCGCCGTGGGGGCGGGTCTGGACGCGCCGGACGAACATAGCCCCATGCTAGCGGAAAAATCCAAGTATGTCAATCTAGGTAGTCAGTACGTGGTCAGCACATTGGGCAGGATACGCCAGAAAACGGGAAAAGACGCAGAATCCAAGCCAGCAAGACACTGTTCAGGCGATTGTTAGGGGGAAACAGGCCGGTTCAAGGGCTTTCGGCAAGTGATTCTAGCTGGGAACCGGGCCAAAACTCCAAACTTGGGCGCAGAATGATACAGTCGAATCATCGCCTTGCGAGGCGGGCACGGATCACCGTTTCGGCAGTCAAGGGCGCGACACGCTCGCGTCGCTGTTCCGGCCGGCCGCTGAGATGCTCAACCCCCGTCTGAATCCGTGGTGCAATGCCTCGACTTTGAGCGGCCGAAACAACTGGCAGGAGGAAGCCATGAATTCGTTGAAAGCAATCGCATCCGCATGTTTGATGATCGCCCTGCTCGCCGGCTGCGCAGGCGACGAGGAGAGTCTGCCAACGCGCTCCCTGACTGCCGACGAGTACTACCAAAAGGTCCACGCCGCATGGCTCGGCGAGGCGGTTGCGAGCGCCCTGGGAATGAGCGTCCAGAGGATGCACAAGCGCAACCTCAAGGCTTTCCTTACCGAATTGGGGCAGTGGCCGCTGACCGACTACATCAAGACCCCTCCACCGAGCCCGAGACCGGGCCGCGGGCAATCGTACACCGTTGATAACTGGGGCCCGGAGGGGTTCGGCCCCGATGACGACTCGCTCTTCCAAGTCGCGAATCTCCTCTTGATCGAGGAGAAAGGACCCGCAATCACGAGCCAGGACATCGCCGACAACTGGCTCGCGTCGTTTTCGGTGTTCGAGGCTCAGAACTGCGGTCGCGCTGTAAGGGTGGCTGAGAGGCTATTGAAGGAGGGTGTCCGGCCTCCAGAGTCCGGCCAGCATGAAATGGGCGAGTACATGGGGGGCCAAATGAAAGGGGAGTTCTGGGGCTTCCTGCTGCCCGGAAACCCTGAAGCGGCCGCCGAGTACGGGAGGATGGATGCCGAGGTTGCCTTTCACACCGCCGGTGTATACGGCGAGATGTTCATGGCGGCGCTGACGGCCGAGGCTTTCTTCGAGTCTGACCCGACCAAGCTGCTGGAAGCAGGACTCGCGGTGATCCCCGCGGATTGCGACTATGCCCGCTGCATTCGGGACGTCATGCAGTGGCACGAGCAGTGGCCCGACGACTGGGAAAAAACCCATGAGCAGATCGATACCAAGTGGGCGCCGGAAGGGGAAAAGAACCGCCGGGTGTTTCCGAACAACGCAGTCAACGCCCTAGCGTTGCTCTACGGCGAGGGCGACTTTGACAGGGCCATCGCGATCGCTGTCATGGCAGGCTGGGACACGGACACGAATGCGGGCGATGTCGGACCCGTGATGGGGGTTATCTTGGGGCCGGAAGCGATCGCGGAGAAGTGGACCAAGCCCATCGCTAACACCTTCCGCTCTGACGTCAAAGGCGCCGAGGAATGGAAGATTGACGAACTGGCACGCCGCACGGTTGCCGCCGGGATGCGGATGACAGAGGCAAAGTCCGTCAGCCTGGTCGAGATCGTCTCGCAATAAGGAATCGCGCGGCGACCCGGCTCGCAGGCCGAGGCTCTCCCGCACCCTCCTCTCGGCGCCCAGCAGACGCGACTTGCTCGGCATCAGCGCGGCTGCAGCGCTCTCCTAGCGCCTGCAGGGCGCGACATCCCGTCCGAACATCCTGTTCGCGATTTCCGACGCCCAGTCCTTCGCGCATACCGGCGCTTCCGGTGCCCCTGTCGTCCACACCCCAGTCTTCAACCGCATCGCCGGCGAGGGCGTTCGCTTCGCCCACGCCTCTAGCGGCTCCCCGTCGTGCACGCCGTCGCGCGGCGCGATCCTGACCGGCCAGGACTGCTACCGCCTCGAGGAAGGCGTCAACCTGTAGAGCTCGCTGCCAGCGAGGTTCGAGACCTTCCCGGACCTGCTTGAAGCGGCCGGGTATCACGTAGGATTCCCAAGTGTAGGTGCGAGACGATCAGCGCCAGGTGCCAGAGCGGGGCATCGTAGAGGGCGAAGGCTGCACCAGAGACGATCATGCCGGAAGGCATGTAGCCAACGGGGTAGGACCGTGCGATCCGGCTGACACAGGGCCACGCAGTTGCGGAAAAGAAGCCTGAAACGGAGGTTTCCCAGCCCAACCTCTCCGGCGTCGACTAGCTCGGAAGGCGCCTTTCATCACAAAGGCAATGTCCGCTGGCTTGCCTCCCTGCGCGCAAACACTGGGCGACCAAGCCGTATGGGCAATAGTGCAATTGATCTGCTGGCCCCAGTCGTCCTAGGTCGAACCACACTGCGACGCGAGACCGAGGGAGCCCGCACCGGGCTCGACGCTTGTGCGCTTCGGCCGCTACCGCCTTGACCGTTCTTTGAGCCGGGCGGCCTTGCCCTTGAGCTTGCGCAGGTAGTACAGCTTGGCCCGCCGCACCTTGTGGCGCTTGACGACATCGATCTTTTCCACAATCGGCGAGTGCAGCGGAAAGATGCGCTCGACACCCTGTCCGAAGCTCGTCTTGCGCACGGTGATCGTCTCCCGCATGCCCGTGTTGTTGCGGGCCAGCAGGATACCCTCGAACACCTGGATGCGCTCTTTCTCGCCTTCCGTGATCTTTACGTGAACCCGGATCTGATCACCGGGCTCTAGCGCGGTGACGGACTCCTTGCGGTGAGCCTGCTCGACCTTCTCGATAATTGCGTTCTGCATGTTACATTCTCCAGTATCGTCTATCGGCTCCCCGCCTCAGCGGGACTCGCCTTGATCGTTCGTCGCGCCGGCTCCCCGCCCCTCACTCTGGGCGGGTTCCTCCGAGCGCAGCAGGTCGGGCCGGTTGGCCCGTGTCTTGTCTACGGCAGCTTGGCGGCGCCAACGCGCCACCTCTGCGTGGTGGCCGCTCAGCAGCACCCCGGGAACGTCCCAAGACTCCCCAGACGCTCGCGGCGAGCGGTAGCTTGAGGGCCGCGTGTACTGCGGATAGTCGAGGATCCCGACCGCGCCTCCGCCAACCGGGGCAAACGACTCGCGCCGAGTGGATGCCTCGTTGCCGACCACGCCGGGGCAGAGCCTGGCCACGCTGTCGACGATGACGCCAGCGCCCCACTCCCCGCCGCTCAGCACGAAGCTGCCGACCGAGATTTCTTCGTCCACCAGATGCTGTGCCACGCGCTCGTCCACTCCCTCGTAGCGCCCGCAAACGAGCACCACGTCGTCCTGTCCCGCCAGCCGCTGGGCGGCCGACTGGTCGAATACTCTTCCCTGCGCCGATAGCAGGATCTTCCAGGCGACGCCGCCCGGGCACTGGGACGTGATGTCGGCCAGTGCGTCGTCAATCGGTTCGATCTTCATGACCATGCCTTCGTCCCCTCCGAACGGTCTGTCGTCCACTGTGCGATGCACATCGGATGTCCATTCACGGAGGTCGTGGATGCGAATCTCCACCAAGCCAGACTCCTTGGCACGGCCTACGATGCCGCACGAGAACGGGCCTCTGAAAAACTTCGGGAAAATCGTTACCATGTGGAACCGCACGTCAGGCCTTCAGCTCATCCAACCCTTCCGGCAGGCGCGCCAAGACACGCTTCGCCTCAATGTCGACATCCCGGCAAATCTCAGTCACGAACGGCACAAGCATTTCTTTTCGGTCATCGCCGACCACGGAAAACAGCAGGACGCCGCCGGGCGGTTCATAGACATCCTCGATCACTCCCAGTTCCTCGCCCGTATCCTCATCCACCAGCGCGCAGCCCACCAAGTCGTCGATGAAGAACTCGCCATCTGGCGGCGGGCCAACTTCGCCTCTCTCCATCCGCACGACTGCCAGCCGCAATCGCTCCGCGTCGGAAATCGTCTCGAAGCCCGCAAACTTCAGGATCAGACGGCCCTTGTGCTCCCAGGAGCGCTCAACCGCAAGCTCCAACTCCGTGCGATCCGCGAGGACCACTTCGAGCTTGCGACCCGCCGCAAAGCAGCGCAGGTCGCCCACTAGGTTCTCGGCTGCGACCTCGCCCTTGTTGCCCCGCGGGCGGGCGATTCTGGCCACCGTTAGGTACTCGGATTCCTCTTTCATTCACGGAACGCCCCGTACGCTTCCCGGCCTCAGTCGTCCTCAAGAATCTCGAGCGTATAGCGATGGTTGTATTTCATGCTCACTGCGCCGAGAAGCGTTCTGACTGACTTAGCGGTGCGTCCTTTCTTTCCGATGACTTTGCCCAGATCCGACGGATCCACGGACAGCTCGATCACACAGCTCTGATTGCCGTCGACGGCTTCCACCTCGACCTCGTCGGGCGTATCGACGAGGGACTTGGCGATCACCTTTACCAGCTCGACTACAGATTCAGTTTCGCGGCTCATCGCTCGTTTCCTCTTACTGCTCCATCCCCAGCTGGACCGGCGCGCAACCGCGCCTATTCGGTCCCTTTCTCGTCGGCAGGAGGAGCGGGCTCGGCTGCTGGTTCCGCCTCCTCAACGGCGTCAGGCGATTCGACGGCCTCGTCCTCAGCAGCCACCGCGGCTTGCCCCCCGGACGCTTCTTCCGCGAGCGCTGCTTCGAGCTGCTCGTCCACGGCCTTAGTGGCCAGGTCGAACTCGTTCCCCTCTCCGGCGGAGTCGTCGTCGATCGGAGTTCCAGGCGCAGCGGGGATCGTCGGCTCGGTCGCGCCTGCAACCGCTTCCTCGGCAGGCTGCGCCGCCTCGGGGGTTTCCACCACTGCCTCGGCGCCATTCGTGCTGGCTTCTGCCTCTGCTGTGCGTTCCCGCTTGTCGAAATACTTCACCAGCCGCTGTACCGTGCTCGAAGGCTGCGCCCCAACACCCATCCAATGAGCGATGCGGTCACGCTTCAGGACCAGCTCAATCGGATCCAGGCGCGGATTGTAGTGGCCCACGATCTCGATATTCCGGCTGTCCCTAGCACGCCGCTTGTCGATCACGACCACGCGGTAGCTAGGCTTTTTCTTGGCTCCTGTCCTGGACAGGCGTATTGCAACCATTGCTTCCTCCGAACCAAACTCTATACGACGCTAGCCGCCCAGCAACTTGCTGAGGTCGATGCCGCCGGGCCCCATCGGCCCCGGCCTCAGGCCGGTCGGCCGAGAACCGCGCGGACGCTTGCCTCGCTTGTTCTTCTTCCTTCTGCGAATGCCGGACGCGCCCGGCGCGAGACCGCGCATCATGTCCCGGGCCTGGCGGTACTGCTTGAGTAGCTGATTGACCTGCTGCACCGTGGTGCCGCTGCCGCCGGCTATGCGCCGCCTGCGGCCGCCGTTCAATACGTCGGCGTTGGCGCGCTCCTTGGCTGTCATCGAATTGATGATCGCCTCGGTGCGAGCGAGTTCCTGAGGGTCGATCTGTGCCTGCTGCAGTTGCTTGAAGGGACCGGTGCTGGGGAGCATGTCGATGATCGACTGCAGCGAGCCCATCTTGCGCACCTGCCGGAGCTGGCTGCGAAAGTCCTCGAGCGTGAAGCCGTCCGACAGGATGCGTTCCTGCATCTCGCGCGCTTGCGTTTCGTCGATCTCCTGCTCGACCTTCTCGATCAGCGTGAGCATGTCGCCCATGCCGAGCAGGCGCGAGACGATGCGATCGGGGTGGAAGACCTCGAAGGCGCTGGGCTTCTCGCCGATTCCTAGGAACTTGATCGGGCAGCCAGTCACTTGGCGAATCGACAGCGCCGCGCCGCCGCGGGCGTCGCCGTCCATCTTGGTCAGCACAATCCCCGTAACGGCCAGCCGTCCGTGGAATTCCGCAGCCGACTTGACCGCATCCTGGCCCGTCATCGCGTCGGCCACGAAGAGGATCTCGGACGGGGCCAGCCTGCCCTTGAGCTGTTCCAGCTCGTCCATCAGCTCGTCGTCGAGGTGCAGCCGCCCGGCGGTGTCGACGAGCACGATGTCTCGGCCGGTCTGCTTCGCCTCGCGCACGGCGCCAAGCGCGAGCTCGAGCGGCGTGGTCTCGCCCTTGGCCCCGCTGTAGACGGGCTGGTTGATCTGGCCGGCGACGATCGCCAGCTGCTCGCGGGCGGCCGGCCGGTGGACGTCAACCGACACGAGCAGGGGCGTGCGGCCCTGCTTCGAAAGCCACAGCGCCAGCTTGCCGGTGGAGGTCGTCTTGCCCGAACCCTGCAGGCCGACCATCAGCAGGATCGAAGGCGGGCTCGACGCGTGCCGCAGCCGCTCCTGGTTCGAGCCGAGGATCTTGACCAACTCGTCCCTGACGATCTTGAGCAATTGCTCGCTCGGCGACAGGGCAGTCAAGACATCCTGGCCTAGGGCCTGCTCCTTGACATTCGCGACGAACTGCTTGACAACCTTGAAGTTAACGTCCGCCTCGAGCAGAGCGAGGCGGATCTCGCGCAGGCCGTCCTGGATGTTCTGCTCGGACAGCGTTCCCTGGCCGCGCAGGTTCTTGAAAGCCCGCTGCAGCTTGTCTGAAAGGTTGTCGAACATCGATCTCGGGCCGAACGGATATCACTGGGATCACGACGATCCCAGGCGCAACCGCTTGGATGTCTAGGAGGCAGGGGGAATCTGCAAACGTACGGGGCCCCCCTAGGCGAACACTTGCCCTATTGTAAGCCGAGCCGCTGGCAGCGGTCAATTGCGCACGCGCGCCGGCGGAAATCTGCTAGAATCCCGACAGGGCGCGGCTGGCCGCGAACTCTGACAAGGAAGGCAAATTCATGAGCGTACTCTCAAGACGCGCAATCATCCTGACCGGTGCGATTGCGGCCGTTTCCGGGCGGGCTGTCGCGGCTCTCGCGGTTGGCGACGAGGCTCCCAACTTCACCCTGGCGGGCACGGACGGCAACGACACGACGCTGGGCTCGTTCAAGGGCAAGAACAATGTCGTGCTGGCATTCTTCCCCAAGGCATTCACCGGTGGTTGAACGCGCGAGATGCAGGGATATCAGGCTGATATCCAAACGTTTGCCGGATCTGACGCCGTGGTGTTCGGCATCAGCACCGACCCCCTCGATACCAACAAGAAGTTCGCTGAGTCATTGAGCCTCGAATTCGCCATCCTCAGCGACGAGGACGGCGCCGTAGCGAAGAAGTTCGACGTGCTGAACGCCGAGCGCAACATGGCGGGCCGCGCAACGTTCGTCATCGGCAAAGACGGCAAGATCGCTCACGTCGAGACCGGCGGGGCGGCCATCGACCCGGCGGGTGCTGCGAGCGCCTGCGCTAAGCTCTAGCGCGCAGCCGAACGCCTCCGCAGCTCAAGGGACGGGCGCACGGCGTTCCGTTCCGCGGTGTATCTCCGCGTCGGCTTATCAGGTCCCCTCGAACAAGCCGGCGGCGCCTTGGCCGCCGCCGACGCACATCGTGACCACGCCGAGGGATGCCTTGCGGCGCTTCATTTCGTTCGCGATTGTGCCCACCAAGCGCGATCCCGTCATGCCGAACGGATGCCCCACGGCGATCGAGCCGCCATTGACATTGAGCCGCTCGTTCGGGATACCCAAGCGGTCGCGACAGTAGACGACCTGCACCGCGAACGCTTCGTTCAACTCCCACAGATCGATGTCATCCAAGCTCTTGCCCTGGTTCTTGAGCAGTTTCGGGACGGCAAACACGGGCCCGATGCCCATCTCGTCCGGCTCGCAGCCAGAAGTGGCGAAGCCCCGGAAGATCAGCTTGTAGGCAACGCCGAGCTGCTCGGCGCGCGCTCTCGACATCACGAGCGTCACGGACGCCCCGTCGGAAAGCTGGGACGAATTGCCTGCGGTTACCGAACCCTGCCCTGAATTCGGGTCAAAGTAGGGCTGCAAGCTCGCCAGCGCCTCCATGGTGGTGCTGGGCCGGTTGCACTCGTCTCCGGTGAGCAGGTGCTCTTCCGTGCCCACGACCTGCTTGGTCTGCTTGTCGAGCAGTCCCCGCGTCACGTTCATCGGCGCAAGTTCCTCGCTGAAGAAACCGTCCTGCTGCGCGGCCCCGGTGCGCTGCTGGCTCTGCAGCGCGTACTCGTCCTGGGCTTCGCGGCTCACGCCGTAGCGCCTGGCGACGACTTCGGCGGTGACGCCCATGACCATGTAGACGCCGGGCTTGGTCTCCTTGAGTGTCGGGTGGGGCGACTTGTCGGGGACCATCATCGTGATGGACTCGACGCCGCCCGCCAGCATCACGTCCTCGCCTTCGGCCATGACCTGGTGCGCAGCCATCGCGATGGACTGCAGGCCGGAAGAGCAGAAGCGGTTCACAGTGGTACCGCCCACGGAGCTTGGCAGACCTGCCAGCAGTGCTGCAATGCGCGCCACGTTGTGGCCCGCAGCCCCGTGGGGCTGGCCGCAGCCGAGGATCACGTCACCGATCTCGCTCGGGTCGACCTGCGGATACTTTTGCAGCAGGGCGCGGATGCAATGGGCAACTTGGTCGTCCGGCCGCGTCAAGTTCAGCGAACCTCGAAACGACTTAGCAAGCGGGGTTCTGAGAGAGTCAACGATGACTGCTTCACGCATACCTCACCTAGTGTCGCGCAACAGCGATCTCCGTGCCAAGACACGCGGGCGACACCTCGGCAGCCGCTCCGCCACCGCCGCGGGCAGCCCGAACGCTTGTTGTAATATGAATTTCAGAAGCGCGCTCGTAGCTCAGCTGGATAGAGCGTCTGGCTACGGACCAGAAGGCCGGGGGTTCGAATCCTCCCGAGCGCGCCAGCTCCCCCAGGCACCCGTTGCGACTACCGCGGTGCGGGACAGCAGCAGCCTGAGCACCCGCCTATGCGCTGAATACGCGGCCTCTGTGCTGGCCCACCAGCAGCTGGAACAGCCGATGTGCCATCAATTCGTGGAGCGTCAGCAGCTCCTTGTTGGCCGCCACGATATCGTCTACGCTCCCGGCGCCGCCGCCACCCGCCTTCAAGGCTTCGGTGGCCTCCCGCATCACCGGGTCCTCCAGCACCTCGCCTGCGATGTTCCAGAGCGTGATGAAGCGGTCCACCGCGCCGGGGAAGCTGACTTTCCAGACACCGTAGTTCGACGTTGTCCGCGGGGGCTTGAAGTCAAGGTTGAATGGCCCGTCGTAGCCGTGGGTGCGCAGCAGCACGAGCACGTTCAGCCAGTCCAGCGGGTTGACCATGCCAATGCCCAAGTCAACGTCGTGTTTCAGCGGGTAACCGTCATTGATGTCGAAGTGAAACAGCTTCCCGCACAGCAGTGCTCGCGCGAGCACCGCCCGGGTCGCGCCGCCCCACATCAGCTCGTGCAAGTATTCAGGGTTCAGCCCCACCATCTCCGGGTGGTCCAGCAACCCGCTTGAGATGAACGCCAGCATGGCGTCGCTGCTGGGCAGGATGATCTGAGCCTGTGGCTCGAACGGCTTGGCCTCCAGGCAATGCTTGAGCGTAGGGCGACCCTTTGCCTGGGCCACTTCCAGATCGCGGGCGCAAGCGGCGTTGAGGCCGTCCGCAAACCAGCGCAGCGTCTGTGTCTCATCAATGGCGCCCTGCACCATGTAGCCCAGCGTGCCGGGCCAGTAGACGGCGAATGAAGCGCCCAGTTCGTGGCCGATTTCGACTGTGTTCTCCAGCCGGCGGGCGGCGTACTGCCGCACTTCCGGGGCCTCGGCGGCGGCACTCGCCGCAAAGACGGGGTGGAAGAACGTTTCGCAAGTGACCATGGAGCACCGCACGCCGTGCTCGTCCAAGGCCTTGTTGATCGCCGCGACTGTCACCGACTGGCGATCCGTGAACAGATCGTCCGTAGCGATGACGTCGGTGTCGTGCGTCGTCCAGCAGGGTATCCCCAACTCTCCCAGGTGGCGGATTACATCCTCGAACCCGACCGGTTCGCGGGTGGGGGCGTGGAAGAGGGCCTGGCCCTCGTAGGCGCCTGCCCACTGCGGGCCGCTGATGTAGTACTTGCGACGCTGCTCAGGAGTGTAGCTGCCCCCCGCCATTTGCATCAGGCGGTCAGTCAGGGAGCGCTGTTCGGATCGAGGAATCGGGGACATTGAACCCAGTAGAACGCCCGCCCCGCAAGCAAGTCAAGCCGAGCGAGCGGGCCTTCTTGGCACGCGCGATTCGGGCACGGCTGGGCAGCGTCACGGTGGCTGTCCGGCCTAGCTCCGGTTATTGCTGCCGGGGGAGCGACTCAGGGCTCGTCCCGAGACGCTGCCGCGCCGGCCGAGGCAGCTCGGATCAGTCGCACCGGCCAGCGCAACAGCAGGTCGAACAGATGGACCGGAGCCTGTACGACATCAGCGAAGAACGGGCTCGCCCCGTCGCCCACAATCAGCACGTCGCGACGGTGCAGCAGGTAGTTCAACAGGGACGTGATCATCGAGAAACCAACGGACGCGGCCACGCTCTCAGCGAGTTTGTCGGTACCGCGCAACCAATGGACGGTGAATTCGATCCCATGTGCCGTGACGGGCAACACGATCATCATGACAGCACTGGCAATCCAGGCGGGCTGCACGCGCCGAAATGACTGCGAGAGCGCCGCCAGGGTGCCCACCATCGGCGCTCGATAGAGCAGCTCTGTCCCCGCTGCGTGAATTGCGCTGTCCCAGCTGGCCGTCAGATTGACGGTGAAGAAGATCGACGTGCGCAAAAAGGCGCTGAGCAGGCCGGCTTTCCAGTTCCAGTTCCGTACCAGCCGCTGCACCGGATGACGGAAGATGTCCGCAACAGCTCCGCCTAGCGTGGTCGGCAGCGCCGGTGCATTTCCGTCTGCAGGTGTCGAGTTCCCTGAATCCATGCCCGCGCCGCGGCTCTTTCAATGCCGCTGCGCCACGGGCGAGGGCTGGCTCCGTCGCAGACGGGCTCCTTCCCTATCATTGCAAGCGAGCGAGCGTAGGCGCGACCGCCCCTACTGGCCCAGGTCGTGGCAAAGGTAGCACTCATTCGAAACCCGTCGCTGCGCGTGGCAATTCATACAGGCCACCATGTTCGTGGAAATCTCTTGGGCGAGCACCGAGCGGGTTTCCACCGGCCCGTGGCAGGCCGCGCATGCCAGGCCCGCCTGCGAGTGCTCCGCATGGCTGAAGAACACGAAATCGGGCACCTTGTACACGCGCTCCCACCTGATCCTGCTGCCCGCAGGCAGCGCTGCGAGTTCCCGCACCGTGCCGGCAGCGGTGGCGATGGCTTGGTGGCACAGCATGCACTGGTCGCGGTCTGGCAGCCCGGCGCGTTCGCTGTTCTTGGCTCCCCGATGGCAATCCCCGCAGGCCATGCGGTTGCGCATGTGCAACTCGTGGTCAAAGGCGATCGGCTGCGGGCCAACGGTTCTGGGCAATTGTTCCGGGGTGGGCTGGTAGGGAGGATCCTGCCCTGTTGCAGACCATGCCGAAACCACAGCCGCCGCGACTGCAAGACTTGACAGCCGGCGGCAGTGGAGCATCTGCGCTTTACCGCTTGCGCTGGGCGATCTGATTGCGCGTGTAGGGCGAGCCCAGCCCGGCGATCTCGACGTTGACCAAGAACGGCTTGTCGCTGCGAAAGGCCCTGTCGAACGCGTCGGGCAGCTGGTCGCGCGAAGTGACGTGCGCGCCGTCACCGCCGAACCCCTTCATCACCAGGTCGTAGCGCGTGTTTCGCAGCTCGCAGGCGACGGTGTCAGACCCCGGGTAAAAGCCTTCCTGCAACTCGCGCTCGACCCCCCAGCCGGCGTCGTTCCCGACCACGATGACGAGCGGCAAGCCATAGCGCACCGCCGTGTCAAGCTCGCCGATGTAAAAGCCCAGCGAGCCATCGCCGGTGATCACGACAGACCGCGAATCGGGCCGCAGAATCTGTGCGCTCAGCCCAATCGGCAATCCCACGCCGAGGCCTGCGAGGGAGCCGAGGCGCATCCAATGCCCCGGCTGGCGGGCGGACAGCACGTAGCGGCCCCAGTGGACAAAGTCGCCGCCGTCCCAGCAGATCGTCGCGTCAGCCGGCAGCTTCTCGCGCAAGACCTCGTACACATGCAGCGAGTGCATGGGGGTGCGCGCCTCGGCCGCCTCGGCCGCCACTTTGGCGGCATACTCGTCGCCGCCCCGCTGCACTTCCGCGAGCCAGCCCGAGCGATCAGGAACGGCACGGTCCGCGAGGGCGTCGTTCAAAGCGGCAAGCGTCGTCTTGGCGTCGGCGAGGATGCCGACTTCGAGCGAGCGGTTCAAGCCCAGCTCGGTCCCGGACACATCGACCTGGACCGTCTTGGCGCCAGTCCCGAACAGCTGCGGCCCGCCCAGGCGGAGGCCGTAATCCATGCGCTTGCCGATGACAATGACCAGATCGGCCTGCTGCAGGGCATTCACGACACCCGGGTTGATGGTCGCGTCCGCATATCCGAAGCACAGAGGGTGCTCGTCCGACACCATCCCGCGGGCGAGAGTGGCCGTGAACAGCGGGGCGTTGGCCGCCTCGACAAAGGCTTCAAGCTCGTCCTCGGCTCCCGACCAATACGCCCCCGACCCTGCGACAACGGCAGGCCGCTGCGAGCGGTCGAGCAAATCCACCACCCGGTCGATGTCCGCGCTGGACGGGCCGCTGCGGAGCAGACCGATGCGCTCGGTCGGGATCGGAGCGTGCGATTCGTTGTTCTCGGTGAACAGGTCGACCGGAACGCTCAGGTGAGCGACGCCGGGGCGGCCGTGCAGCATTTCCAAGAAGGCCCGTTTGACATGAAACGGGATCTGACCGGACCGCGCGGGCACGGCTGCGTACTTGGTGATCCCCTGCACCAGCTTGAGCTGGTCCATGTCTTGGAATGCGTAGCGGTCGCGCGAGCTCGAATCGCTCATGCCGCTCACGGCGAGCATCGGCACAGCCGTGGCGTCCGCGGTGGCGATCCCGGTGATCGAATTCGTGTGTCCGGGCGCTCCCGTCACCATGGATACCCCCGGTGTCCGCGTGAGCCGGCTCCAGCCGTCCGCCATGTGCACCGCCGCCGATTCGTGGCGCGTGTCGTAGACAGACATTCCCTCGCGCACGGCTGCTTTGAGCACGTCGTTGAGGTGGTCACCGACCAAGGTGAAAATGTTCTCGACGCCTTGACTCCGCAAACTGCGGACAAAAAGTTCCGAACCTGTTGGCATGACCTAGCAGGATACTACTTCGGCCCTGGCTTCGATCTCTACCGGAAGCGCGCTCCTGCTGCCGTGTTGTCGCCCCTTGAACCGGGTCCGCGGCGGTGACAAATCGGCTGGTCTACTTGAAGGTTGGGCGCGGCATCGTTAGGATGAAGTTGGGAGCCGTACCGGCCAGTCTACGGACGCAGGCTGCGCGGTGGCCCTCTTTGGATGGCAGCGAGATGTTCCTGACGAACGAATTTCGGCTCAAAGTCGGCCTGGCGGAACAGCTTAAGGGCGGCGTGATCATGGACGTCACCAACGCCGGCCAGGCGCGCATCGCCCAGCAGGCGGGTGCCGTCGCCGTGATGGCGCTCGAGCGCGTGCCGGCCGACATCCGCAAGGAAGGCGGAGTCGCGCGGATGGCCAACATCCAGAAGATGCGCGAGATCATGGCGGCCGTCTCGATCCCGGTGATGGCCAAGGCCCGCATCGGGCATTTCGCCGAGGCGATGGTGCTGCAGGCGCTCAAGGTCGACTACATCGACGAGAGCGAAGTGCTCACGCCAGCCGACGAGGAGCACCACATCGACAAGCACGCCTTCCCGGCGCCGTTCGTCTGCGGGGCCCGCAACCTGGGCGAGGCACTCCGCCGCATCGCCGAGGGCGCGGCTATGATCCGCACGAAGGGCGAGGCCGGTTCAGGCAATGTCGTGGAGGCGGTGCGCCACATGCGCGCCATCCGCCGGCAGATCAAGCAACTCACGGTGGCGGGCCGCGACGAATTGCCCGGATTCGCGAAGGAACTCCAGGCGCCGCTCGAACTGGTGGAGTGGGTTTCCCGCGAGGGCAGGCTCCCGGTGCCGAATTTCTCCGCCGGAGGCATTGCCACTCCAGCCGACGCATCGCTGGTGATGAGCCTGGGCGCGGAAGCAGTCTTTGTCGGGTCGGGCGTTTTCAAGTCCGAAGATCCCGAGCGCAGGGCGGCCGCCATCGTGAAGGCTACGACCTTCTTCAGTGATCCCGAGAAGCTGTTGGAGTCTTGCGAGGACTTGGGCGAGCCGATGCCCGGCCTCGACATCACCAGCCTCGACGAGGGCGAACTGCTCCAGACGCGCGGCTGGTAGCTGCTTGCACAGCGACCGCTCCGCGCTGCAAGGCGGTGACCGCCGCCTTGCGTGGTACCCGTCATGACCATTGGGGTATTGGCTCTCCAAGGCGACTTCATGGCGCATTGCGCCCGGCTTGCCCAGCTTGGCGCCGACGCGGTGGAAGTGCGCTATGCCAGCCAGCTGGGAGCAGTCCAGGGGCTGGTTCTGCCGGGCGGCGAGAGTTCGACAAACCTGATCCTGCTGGCTCAGGAAGGGCTGTGGGGCGGCCTGCTGGCATTCGCCCGGGAAAAACCCATCCTCGGCACTTGCGCGGGGGCCATCCTGCTCGCCCGCGAAGTCGCGAACCCCTCCCAGCCGTCCTTGGCGGCGGTTGACATTGCCATCGAGCGCAACGCCTACGGCCGACAGCTCGACAGCTCGATCCGGACGATCCTCCCGGAGCCGGCGTTTGCCGGCCGGACCGCGGCCGGACCGCTGGAGGCGGTCTTCATTCGAGCGCCGATCATTCGCTCGGCCGCGCCGGGCGTCGAGGTGCTGCTGCGGGACGGCTCTGACCCGATCCTCGTCGAGCAGGGGCTGCACCTAGCCGCCACCTTCCATGCCGAGCTGACCCCGGACACGCGCCTGCACGAGCTGTTCCTCGCCAAGGTGCGCTCCGCCTGCAGCACCGCTCAAGGCGGTCGGCCAAGCTGATACGATACCCGCAGTGCTGTTCTTGAAGAAGCTGATCGGGGAAGCGATCGGACGCGCCGCCGCTGATCCGCGGATTCGCCAGGCAGCCAAGGACGTCTACGAGGACAAGATCAAGCCCACAGCGCAGTCAGCCTGGGACAAGGCCCGGCCGGAGCTCGAAGACACGTGGAAGAAGACCCAGCCCAAAATGGAGGAAGCCTGGGCCAAGGCCAAGCCCAAGGTTGCCGCAGCAACGAAGAAAGCGGCATCTGAGGCGGGCAGGCTGGCCGATCAGATCAAGCAGGAAGTCAAGGACCGGTCGGCCGCCGTGTCAAAATCGAAAAAGGACCCGTAGGCCTCGCGTCACTCATCGCCTCCGGCGACAAGCCAGCGGACTGCGTTGCGCACGAGTCTCTGCATCATCGGGTGGCCCAGGGCCTCCGGGGTGTGACCCGGTGACAGGTACGCGAAGCGGCCCTCCCCCAACTCCCTCCACCAGCCCGCGGGCGCAGACTTGTTGGCTTTCGAGATGTTCCGCAGCAGCAAGTGCTCGCGGTCCAAGTAGTACTTGCTCATGTGCTGCTCGTCGAACACCATGAAATCCTCGACGCCACCGGTGATCGGATGATCCGTGTCCTCGACCCTCACCGTAAATTCCGCCGGGGGCGGATGGCCGCCGTAATCGCCGCCGAAAAGCTTGTAGTAAAGGCCTCCGGCCGGATAGATGCCGTGCGAGTTGTGCAAGGCGAGGAAGCCGCCTCCGCGATGCACGAAGTCCCAGATCGCTTGCTGCTGTTCCGGCGTCATCCAGAGCACTTGGCTCCCCTGCTGGTAGCCATCCGGCCAGATCATGCCGTCCTTGAGGAAGATCAGCAGGTCGAAGCCTGCGAGCGCCTCGGGAGTCAGCGCGGTGTGGTCTTCCAGGTACGTGACCGGGATGTTCTCCCGCATCAGCGGCTTGGAGAGCGCCTCGCGGATGTAAACCGGCGAATGGTAGCGGTCGCCGATCAGGGCCAGAGCCGTCGGGCGATCCGCCGAGGAGTAGTTCGCGGGAATGCTCTGCGCCGGGCCGACGGCAACGCCGCAAAGTGCGATCAGGGCGAAGTCAAGCCAGCGCACGCAAACCAGTACCTGATTCCCTACTACCTGCATCCAAGACTGACCTAAACGGGGCTGGCCAAGACGACCCGGCGGCCGGTCCGCCAGTCTGACTCCCTCCCTCGGCGGTCAGCGTTTCCGTAGCCTTGAATTGCGAGTTTTGTTCGTATTAAATCGCTGATTCTATTGACTTTGAGCGAATATATTGCGATAATCATGGCTAGAGAACCCTCTGCGATGCCCAAGAACAAAGTCCAGTTCCAAAAAGGCCTCAGCCTGACCCAGTTCCTCCTGGACTACGGCTCCGAGGCGCAGTGCGAGCAGGCCCTCTTCGCCGCCCGCTGGCCCGACGGCCTCAACTGCCCCCGCTGCGGCGGCGCCCGCTTCTGCCGCCTCTCCACCCGCCGGGCCACCTTCCAGTGCAACCACTGCAAGCGCCAGCTCTCCCTGCTCGCCGGCACCGTCTTCCAGGCCACCAAGCTGCCGCTGACCATTTGGTTCCTTGCCATTTACTTCCTCTCCCAGACCAAGAGCGGCATCTCGGCCCTGGAACTGGGGCGCAAGCTGGGCGTCAACGACAACACCGCCTGGCTGCTCAAGCACAAGCTCATGCAGGCCATGCGGGAGCGGGACCAGCGCTACCGGCTGGCGGGCACCGTGCAGCTGGACGACGCCTATCTGGGCGGCGAGTACCCCGGCGGCAAGCGCGGGCGGGGCTCGCCGAACAAGACGCCGATGCTGGCGGCCGTGCAGGTCAGCGAGGAGGGCCAGCCGGTGGTGATGAAGCTGAGCGTGGTAGCCGGCTTCCGCACGGCCGAGGTCGCGCAGTGGGCCGCGCAGCACCTCCAGCCCGGGACCACGGTGAACACGGACGGGCTGGCCTGCTTCAAGGGGCTGGAGGCAGCGGGCTGCGAGCACAAGCCACACGTGACGGGCGGCGGCAAGCAGGGCTGCGAGACCCCCGGCCTAGTCTGGGCGAACACGATCCTAGGGAACGTGAAGCGCTCCTTGGACGGCACCTACCATGCCGGCGCGCCGCACTACTGGGCGCGCTACCTGGCCGAGTTCCAGTACCGCTTCAATCGCCGCTACGAGCTGGCGGCGCTGCCGCGCAGGCTGCTGAAGGCGGCGGCCACGACGCTGCCGTTGCCGCGTCCGATCCTGCTGTTGAGCGCCGTCTAACGGCAGCGGCTGCCGCCAGCCCTATCCACCGGGCGTTCGACAACCCGGCTGCGCGTGGGACAGGCCGCCGGCACTCCCCGGGGACCATCAGGGGACTGCCCGGGGGACCCGGTTGCGACCGATACCACTGGCTGCCAGTGCATCTCGTGCCTAGCGCCTCTCCCCCCTGCCTGCCGGCTTCGCGCCAGCCACCGAAAATCCACCAGCCCACCCCTTCTGGCGCTCTACTGGGATGCAGATAATAGGGAATCAGGAACCAGTATACTGCGGTACTGCGGCACGAGGAGCCCTAATCTTGGCCCTGCCCGGCATCTACGTCTCGATCCCCTTCTGCGCCCAGAAGTGCACCTATTGCAACTTCCGCTCGGACGTGTTCGGGCGGGACTTGCGCGCGCAATACATGCGATCGCTCGCTGCCGAGATCCGGTGCGCCGAAATCCCCCAAGCGGAAACGCTGTACCTCGGCGGAGGCAGCCCTAGCCTGCTGGAACCGGAGGAATTCGAGCTGCTGGCAGGCTGCCTCCCCGACCAGCAGTGGCGCGAAGCCACGATTGAGGTCGCACCGGGCGAGGCCACACCCGAGCGCGTCTCGTCGTGGGCGGCCGCCGGTATCTCGCGGGTCAGCTTTGGCGTGCAGTCCTTCGAGCCCGAAGTTGCACGGGCGGCCGGCCGCAAGCACGATCCCGAAACCGTGCTGGCCGAAACCAAGCGGCTGGCGGCGAGCGGCATCGCCAACTTCTCGGTGGACCTGATCGCAGGTCTGGCGCACCAGACTCCCGCAACGTGGCGCCGGTCGCTGGAATGGGTCGAACGGATCCGAGCGGGGCATGTGTCGGTGTACATGCTCGAAACCGACGATGCCAGCCGGCTGGGCCGCGAATTACGCTCCGGCGGCGCGCGCTACGGCGCGCGCGAGGTGCCGGGCGAAGACCAGATCTTGGATCTCTACCTGCTTGCGACCGAACGCCTGGGGTCGCTCGGATACAAGCGCTACGAGGTCTCGAACTTCGCGCGCCCCGGGGCACGCAGCGCCCACAATCTCAAGTATTGGCGCATGGAGCCGTACCTTGGCTTCGGCAGCGACGCACACTCCTTCGACGGCCGCCGCCGCTGGTGCAATGCCCCGACCGCCCCGGAATACGTCCGCCAGATGGCGGCCGGACACTCGCCGCGGGGGTCGCTGGAAGAGCTGGACGACCGCCGCCTGCTCGAGGACCGGGTCTTGACGGGACTGCGCGCGCTCGAAGGCATTCGCCTCGGCGCGAGCGAGTGGCAGCAGCTGTTGCCGAACGCCCGGGAGCTGACGGCGCGCGGCTGGCTGGTCGCGCGCGAACCGTCCATGCGCCTCACTGACGAGGGACTGCTCTTCGCCGATCAGGCGATCGCCGACCTGCTCGACTGACTTAAGCGTCAGGAGCCGAAGAACGTCCTCACGTCCTGCAGCTCGCTTGTCCTCGCATAGTCCGGCAAGCTGTCCAGAAATATCTTGCCGTAAGCCTTGGTAGTGACCCGGTTGTCCAGCAGCGCGAGCACACCGCGATCGGAAGCGCTGCGGATCAGGCGGCCGAAGCCCTGTTTGAGTGCTAGCGCGGCCAGCGGGATCTGATAGTCATGAAATGCGCTGCCACCCTGCGCCTGGATCCGCTGGATGCGCGCCTGCACGATCGGGTCTGACGGCACGGCAAACGGCAGCTTGTCGATGATCACGCAACTGAGCCCCTCGCCCGGGACATCCACTCCCTGCCAAAAGCTCGACGTGGCAAACAGCACGCAGTTAGCGGTGTTGCGGAACGCTTCCAGCAACTCCGCATTGGACCCGGCCCCCTGCATGAGACAGGGGAAGGGCAGTGCCTTCGACGCAAGCCGATGCACCTCCCGCATCTGCTTGTAGCTGGTGAACAGCACGAATGCCCGGCCGCGCGTGATGTCCAGCAAGGCTCGGATCTCAGAGGCGGCGCGGGCGCTGAATGCCCGGTCCTTGGGATCCGGCATTGCGGGCGGCAGATACAGCAGGGCTTGACGGCGAAAGTCGAAGTGACTCGGGATCACACTCTCATTCGACGCGTGCAGCCCCAGCCGCCCTCGGATGTATTCGAAGGTCTCCTGCACAGCCAAGGTGGCTGACGCCAGCACTGCGCTGCCGTCTTGGCGGAAGAGCCGCTCTTCGAGGATCGGGGCCACCTCGATCGGGGTGGCCTGCAGGAAGACCCCACTGCCGCGTTTTTCGATCCAGTACACGAAGTTGTCGGTGTGATCGTCGATCAGCGCAACGAGCACGGGATACGCATTCGCATCGCTGAGCACCCCGTCGTCCACGTCCGCCAGCAACGTGCGTAGCACAAGCCGCAGTTCGTCCGCATGGTCGCGCAGCGGCAGCGTTTCTTCGGCGTGGTCCTTGACCATGCTCAAGCTGGACAGCAAGCCTTCGAGAGCGGAGCGCAACGCCACGTACTGCTTGGCGTGCTTGCGACGGAACGCCGCACGCTCGCTGAACGCCTCCCGAGAAGCGCAGGCGTCAAAGAGCCCGAAAAAGTCTCTGGCGCTGGCCCGCATGGCCTTCACGGCGGCGTCGAGGTTCTGGGATGCGAATTTGCCCGCCTTGGCGGCGGATTGGGTATTGCGGGCAAGGTCCTCGAACTTGTAGGTGCTCAGCGACACGCCGAAGTACTGCCCGACGATGCCCTCGATTTCGTGCGCCTCGTCGAACACGACTGTCTGGTGGGCGGGAATGATCGGACCGAAGTCGTCTTGGCGCAGGGACAGGTCAGCGAAGTACAGATGGTGGTTGACGATGATCAAGTCAGCTTCGCGGGCGCGCTGATGCATGCGCGTCACAAAGCACTCTTCAAATAGATGACACTTGCGTCCCGTGCAGGCTTCCCTCCGCGCGTCCAGCCGGGGCCACAGCTTACTGTCGGCGGACAGCCCCTTCAGGTCGTCGGAGCGATCTCCCGTCTCGGTCTGCTCGGCCCACTCCCGGATCAGGACGAATTCACTCGTCTCCTTGAGGCCCGACAGCGACGGCTTGCGCTCTTGTTCTGCCAGCTTCTCCAAGCACAGGAAATTGTTGCGGCCCTTCATCACGGCCACGCGTAGCTCCTGCTGCAGCACGCCGCTGAGAAACGGTACGTCCTTGCGGATGAGCTGATCCTGCAGGTTCTTCGTGCCGGTGGAGACCACCGCGCGGCTGCCCGCCAGCACCAAGGGCACCAAGTAGGCCAGCGTCTTGCCGGTGCCGGTGCCGGCCTCGACGATGAGGTTCCTGCTGTCGGCGATGGCGGCCTCGACATCACGGGCCATGTCCAGCTGGCCCTCCCGGTCCTCCCAGCCCGGCATGTGCTCGGCCAGCAGGCCGCCGGGGCCGAAGAAATTCTCGGCGGTCAATCGTCGTTCGTGGCCGTGCAAGCTACCCTCGGATCCCTTCTAATGTAAGCGCGGAGCGCCTACATCCACCTCAGCGGCCGGATGCGATCTCAGCCAAGAGCCGCTCGTAGCCGTCGGCGACCGCTTCCCAGTCGTAGCGCTCGCCAGCCTCGCGGGAGGCCACCTCGCGCAATTCCCGCAGCCGATCCGGCCCAGCCGCCTCCATCTCGTCGATCCGCTCCTGTAGCGCGCCCTGGCGCACGCAGTAGGGCAGCCCCGCCGCCCCGGCGACTTCGGAGTTCTCGGGAGTATCGAGGTACAGCACCGCGCAGCCGCGCCCCATGGCCTCCACCAACGCCGGGTGCGTTCCGCCGACCTCGGTCGCGTGAATGTAGGCGTGGCAGTGTGACTGCAGCTCGGCATACGAATCGCCGTAGACTGCGCCGGCGAAGATGATGCGCGGATCGTTGGTGGCCTTGACCTGCCGGATGTACGTGGCCGCGTACGGAGCGTCGCCCACCATGACCAGCTTGCGCTCGGTCGAGCTGCGCTCGAACTCGTTAACCACAAGCAGCGCATTGTTTTCCGGCTCGAACCGGCTCACGTACAGGAAATACCCGCCCGGCTCGATCCCGAGCTCAGCCAGCTTGGCTGCCGTCTCGACAGGCTTGCTGGGGGCGCCGTAACCGATGTAGGCGGTGTCCAGCCCGAAGCGGTCGCCGTAGTATCGCTGGACGACCAGCGAGTCCGTCACGACGACATCCGGGCACAGCGTGGACAGCCGCTCGGAAACTGCATACCAAGCCCGGGCCGCCCGGTTCCACTTCTTGCGCTTGCGCTCCAGTCCATCCACGTTCAGGAGCGTCGGCGTCCCGAGCAGCCTGGGCCAGAATGAGAACACGGCATTGGCGCCGTTGCAGAAGATGGCCGCGTCCGCTCCGCGCCACAGCAAGTGGAGCGTAGAGAGCAGCGTGTGGACGGCGGTGTCGGTGTGCTTGCCGCGAATCGTCGGCAGCACTACCAAGCGCGCGCCGCGGCACTCGCCCAGCCCGCTGGAATAATGCGCGCGGCAGTACACGCTGACTTCGTGCCCGCGCTGCACGAGCCGAGCGGAGAGCTCCTCCGCGAATGTCTCGAAACCGCCGTAGTTGGCGGGAATGCCCCGGGTGCCCAGCAGGGCAATGTTCATGTCGCCTTCCGGCCGACCGGCTCCGCGACCAATTCCGCTGTCCGTTCCTCGACAGCGACCCGGCCATGCAGCGGGACGCTGACCGGATGATAGCGGAACCAGCTGGCCATGTACGACTCGTCGACGCGCCGCCGCGCTTGGATCAGGCGGCGCTTGCGCAGCGCGCTTTCGAAGTTGCGCACGACGTAGGAGAAGGCGCGCAGGGAATGGTGCTCGATCAACATGCAATACGCCACAATGCCGAGATCGCGCACGGTGATCGGCAGGAAGTTTCGCGCGTAGAGGCCGGGCGTAATGTTCTTGATGCGCATCAAGAAGCGGTTCTTGACCGAGTGCATGTTGATCTCGGCCGGAAGCTGGTTGCGCATCCCGGGCCGCAGGCTGCGCACATGGTAGGCAGCCGCGCGCGGATCGAAGATGCACTTCCAGCCCAGCAGCTGCGCCCTCCACGCGACATCGGCATCCTCCCGGTACGCGAAGAACTCGGCATCGAAGAACTCGCCCTCAACGGAGACGTCATCGATCATTCCACGCCGGTAGCAAGCGGCCGCGGCAGTCGCGCCGAACACGTACTCGTACTGGCGGTAGTGGCCGTTGTTGGTCTCCATGCAGCCCCGGTCCTTGTGGCGCAGCATGGGGGTGAAGAACATGCCGGTAGAGTCGAGCCGCTGGCTGCCCTCGATGTCAAAGCTCGCATCGGCGAGCAGGAGCTTGCCGCAGACCGCACCCGCCGTGGGGTCGATGGTCGCCGTCGCCATCAGGCTTGAGACAAAGTTCGAAAGCAACAGGACATCCGGGTTGAGCGTCAGCACCCATTCGCCGCTGGCCAGGCCGATCGCCTGGTTCTGGGCGGCCGCGAAGCCGATGTTCTCTTCGTTGCAAACAACCGAGCAGCGCTCTTCGAAGCGCTCCAGAATGTCGCAGGTGCCATCGGTCGAAGCATTGTCGATGACAATTACCTCGAGCGGCTCGTGGGCCTGCTCCAGCACCGATTCCAGGCAGCGGCGGATGAACCGGCCGCTGTTGTAGGTCACCACGGTCACGGATACTAGGGGGTTGCGCGACATATTCAGTTCGAACCAGTTCTCAGGGTGCCGAGATGCGAAGGCTATGTACTCACGACTTGTTCGACACGCCGGGGAAGCCGGACCGCACTAGGCGAACCAAGCCCCCGTAGGCGTCGGACTCTGCAGAACGGCCGACCCGACCGTAGCTATACAGCATTCGCAGCACCAACCCCACCAATACCGCACATCGAACGCGGTGATACCAACCGCGCGGATAGTGTTTCCCAGCGTAACGCAATAATCCACCATACCAAGCCGTTAACATTTCTTGCACGGCGAGGGTCTCGACAGCGTGAGCGCCGACATGCCGCGCTCTGGCCGCCGGCGTGTAGCGGAGGCTGTATCCGGCGTCATACAGGCGTCTGCACAGGTCCACGTCTTCGAACCAGACGGGGTGAAAGTCCTCATCCAAGCCGCCGACAGCTTCCAATGCCTCGCGGCGCAACAGCAGGAACGCCCCCGCCGGCTGCTGCACCTCCTGCGCCACGCCCGGATCCATGTCGAGCAAGCGGTAGCGCCGGTTGACCGGATTCCGCGCCCATGCTCGGTTCACGCCGAAAACCTCGAAGATCAGGGCCGCGGGCGTGGGCAGCGACCGGGCGAAGAAGCCGACCTGCGGCAAGCCATGCGGGTCCGACAGCAGCCCCCCGGCACCCGCGACGCCCTCGAGGCCGCACTCGCCGACAAGATCGCCGAGATCGGTGAGGAGTTCGCAATCGGGATTCAGCAGCAGCACATACGGCGCGCTGGTCGCGGCAATGCCCTGGTTGACGGCTGCGGCGAACCCGCGGTTGGAAGTGTTGTCGATCCACGTCACCCACTTGAATTCTGCGCGGACGCCGGAGCACGGCGACTCGCCGGGGGTGTTGTCGACCACGACCGCCTGCTCGACCTTGCCGCGCAGTGCTGCCAAGCAGGCCGGCAGTTGCGAGCCGGACCGGTAAGCAACGATGACCGCAGCCACCGGACACGTCATCGCGAGCGCCCCGCTCCCGGCCGGACGAGCCGGAAGTACCATTTCCAGTACGCGTCCCAGCCGCCCGCCTGCTGGAACGCCGCGATCTCGCACTCGCCCGCTAGCAGCGCGGCGACCAGGCTGCCCTCGCCTTGGCGCGGGCCGGCCCGCCAGTGGTGCCGGCAATCCGCCAGGCCACGGCGGATCCCGGATAGCCACGCTGGGAATCGACCGCGGGAAAGGGCCAGCGCAGCCCACAACAGCTGGGCTGCGAGGACTGGAAATGCGAACCGCAGCAGCATCGCTTCCGAATAGTGCTTGGCGACGAGCAGCAGTTGGTGCCGCGTGATCCACGCGACGCTCCGGTCGCTCCAGCGACCGCTCGTCGCGCTGCCAGAATGCCACGCCTTGGCACCCGGTGCATAGATGCCAGACAGGCCGAGGGCAGCGGCACGCATGCCGAGGTCCACGTCTTCGAGATAGGCGAAGAAGGCCTCGTCGAAAAGCCCCGCCCGGTCAAAGAACTCGCGCCGGAACAAGGACGCGGTGGCAGAGGGGAAGTACGTCGCGCGGAAGCGCGAGAACTGCGGGCCGTCGGGCTGGCCGTGGCCCACGCGCCAGGCCGCGCCGCCGCGGCAGACCGCGTCGCCGGCCCCGTCCAGCAATTGGGGGCAGGCCGCATCGTACACCTTTCCGGTGGCGAACCAAACATCGACGTCGCGCGCCGCCTCCAGCAGACGGGCGAGCCAGTCGGGCGCGAGCTCGACGTCGTTGTTGAGCAGGACGACCCAGCTCCCGCGCGCTGCTTCGATGCCGTGGTTGAGCGCCTTGCTAACGCCGTGATTGGCGCCGAGCAGGATGGTGCGCGCGCCGCGGGCGGCCGCCACATCCGCAGATCCATCGCGCGACCCGTTGTCAACGACGATCAGGTCCAACGCCAGACCCGCCGGCAGCCGTTGCTCTGACACAGAGCGCAAGACCCGCTCCAACAAGTCGGCGCGGTCCAAGTGCGGGATCACCACCGAGACCGTAGTCGCGCTAGCAGTGCAGCCGCCGGCTTCCAAGCTTTACACTATGCCAAGGTTGGCGGTATCCTCGGGGCGGGCAAATCTCCACTAGCATGGCACGGGCTTTTGACACAGCTTGGATACGTTCTCAGTTTCCGGTCTTCGAGGGCAACTCCGAAAGACCACCCGCAGCACATTTCGACGGCCCCGGCGGAACCCAGGTGCCGCGCCAAGTGATCAACGCTGTCTCAAACAGTCTGGCTTGGTCAAACGCAAATCTCCACGGCGCTTTCCGCTCGAGCCGCGAAAGCGAAGCCTTGGTCGCGGAGGCGCACCAAGCGGCCGCGGACTTGCTCGGCTGCTCCGAGCGCGAGGTCATTTTCGGCCCGAACATGACCACTCTCACGTTCGCGCTGAGCCGGGCACTGGGGTGCGAGCTCTCGCCCGGCGATGAAATCCTGGTCACGAGGCTCGACCACGACGCCAATTACGCCCCTTGGAAGAGCTTGGAAGCATTGGGAGTCCAGATCCGCGAGGTGCGCTTCAAGCGCAAGGATTGCACTCTCGACATCCCCGCCTTGCGGTCCAAACTCAACAAGCGGACCAAGCTGGTGGCCTTCGGCTACGCCTCCAACGCTGTCGGCACCCTCAACGACGTCAAGTCGATCACGCGCGCAGCTCACTACTGCGGAGCACGGGTGTTCATTGACGCGGTGCATTACGCGCCGCACGGTCCGATCGACGTCAAGGCTCTCGACTGCGATTTCCTAGCCTGTTCCGCGTACAAGTTCTTCGGCCCCCACCAAGGCCTGCTGTACGGCAAGCGGGAGCATCTGGAGCGTTTGCCGGCATTCCAAGTGCGCCCGGCTGGCACCGAGCTGCCCGGACGTTTCGAGACCGGCACGCAAAACCACGAATGCATGGCCGGGACGACCGCCGCGATCGAATACATCGCGACAATCGGACGGCGGTACGGCGGGGTCGATCCGAACTGCACCCGGAGGGAGGCACTGGTCTCGGGGATGGAGGCCATCCGTGCTTACGAGCGCGGGCTTGCGCAGCGCCTGATCCGGGGCTTGCTGGAAATCCCCGACATTGAGTTCTTCGGCATTCGCGACGAGGCGCGCTTCGACTGGCGCGTCCCCACCGCTGCAATCCGAATTCGCGGAGTCCCCCCCCGACAGGTGGCCGCGGCTCTTGCCGCGGATGGCATCTACGTCTGGGACGGGAACTTCTACGCGCTGAACGTCACCGAGGACCTCGGCGTCGAAGATTCGGGAGGTCTGGTGCGCATCGGCCTGACGCACTACAACACCTCCGCGGAGGTCGACCAGCTGCTCGACGCACTGCAAGCGGTGCGCGGGAACATCAATGGTTGAGTTCGAATCCGGGCAGGTTCCGCATCATCGAACCCGTGTCGCCGCCCCGGGAAAGCCGGGCCGAGTCAAGCACTTGGCGCGTCGGCAGGTGTAGCGTGCCCAAATAGCGCATATCGCCGCGCGCGCCGCCCATGAGAATGACGATGTAACGTCGGCTGGGGTAATACAGCGCTTGGAACTGAATCTCGTCTTCCTCGCCGCTGATCCACTGTTCCGAATCCGGTGCCTCGAGCCGGGCGACGACCTCGAAGTAGCTGTCGCTTGTGCCCAGGCCGATGTAGCGCTGGTCCGTCGTGCTGGTGTCCGGTTGGAGCCAGCGGTCAAACGGGTTGTGCAGTTGTCCGACCAAGCCCAAAAAAGCCACAGTCGAGACGAGCAGGCCGACCCCGATGGCGATCAGCAGCAAGCGCATCAAGCGGGCATCCGATCCGGAGAAAATCCGCTGCTTCGGCGCGGGCGCGGCGGACGCCGGGGTGTGTCGCCCGGCGGGCGTCGAGGGCATCTCGGTGATGATCCTGCGGTACGGGAACACCCCTCCGGCCTTGAACTCGAGCTCCCGCCGCAGGCCTAGGATCAGCACTGGGGAATCAGAGCTGCTCACGCCGCCGAGGTGGCTCTTGGCTATCCAGAGTTCCTGTTCGGTCTCGCTGTTGCGGACGCGAATCTCGGACCACGTCGAGTCCCGCATGGTCCACTCGTTGTGCTCGATTCCGCGGATCGCGGGGTACAACGAGAACCGCCGTCCCTTGAGGGCATCCAGCGACGATCCCGAAACATCTGACGCCATAGATCTCAAGCCAAGTATACGCTCACCGCCTGCGCAGCAAGAGCACTCGGAACGTCTCCCCGAGCCCGAACAGAAGCGATTTGAGCTGCATCCTGAGTTCCATGGACCGCAGCTCTGATGCCGCGGTGAGGGCGTAGGCAAAGCTGTCCGGCTCTCCCGCTTTGAGCAGGAACGCTTGCTGCGACTTCAGGGGCGAGACCTCCAGGCCCGCGGCCCGGCCGACATCCTCCAACGCGCTGAAGTTCACGTGGGCGGTGATGTCGCGGCGGCCCGGCTCGAGCAGCACGTCGGGGTCGGCACGGTGCTGCGAGTAGCCCATCAGCGAGCCGTCCGGAAAACGCCCCCCACGCTCCACCTCGGCCCGGGTGTAGCCGTAGTCGATCGCCATGATCCAGCCGCGGCGCAACGAGTCCACGATGCGTGCCATCGCCTCCACCTGCCGCTCGCAGGTCTCAATGCGCCGGCCCGGGTCGATTCTCGGCAGGCCGACCCTGGGACTTGACGGCCCGATGCGCTGCCAGCCAAAGCCATCGCCGTCGAGTCCGACGCCCCACTCGATCCAGCCCCGCTCTCCGCGCTCGACCAGGTCGACCGGCAAGGCATCGAAGAATTCGTTGCAGAAGACCACCCCGGTCACTGGCCCGCCCGGCCAGTCTTCGCCGTGCTCGACGGCGACCCAATCAACGCCCGGCATGCAGCGCCGCACCTCGGCCCCGGTTTCGCCGCGCCCCGGCCCAAGTTCCAGCACGCGAAAATCGCCCGGGGATCCCATCGCGCTCCGCCAGCGGGCGATTTGCTGGGCGATCAGGCGGCCGAACACGGGCTGCAACTGCGCGTTAGTGTAGAAGTCGCCGCCCCGTCCGAATGGGTCACGGCCCCCTGCGTAATAGCCGTGCTGCGGATCGTACAGCGCCAGTTCCATGAATCGATGGAACGGCCGCGGCCCGCTGGCGCGGACCTCTCGGGCGATGATCTCCGCGAGGTTCAAGCGGCCCTTCAGCGCTGCAGCTCGTAAGGCGCCGCGGGATTGTCCAAGCTCTGCGGCGTGTACTCGAACATCTCGACAAAGTAGTCGTGGAGGCCCTCGAAGATCATCCGCTGGAGAATCCAGCGGAATTGCTGCCGGGCCAGATCCCGGGGGTGGACCTCCAAGTAATATGTATGGATGTTGGCTGGCTTCTCCTTCAAGTCGATGACAAGTTCGATCCGGCCGCCTGCCGTTTCCCGCACGCCGAACTCCAGCAGCGGATGGGAGTACTTCTCCAACTCCTTGCGCACCGCCACGAGCGCTTTGGCGTTGCCAGCCATAGACCGCAAGGATACCAACGCCACTGGCGCACGCTTGGCGCCGGCGCTGGCGATTTCCCGATGAGCAGCTGGCTGGGCTCCGAGCTGGGTGCCGGAGGCGCTGGAGACGGCTGGCCGCGTGCCGCAGGCCGAATCCTCGCGGTCTGCATGCTGCTGCTGGCGGCAGCCACTGGATGGCTCGTCCTGACGCGCCCCGTGCATCGCATTGAAGGTGATTTCCTGCAGCGCGAAGACCGCGCTGTCGTGGACGCATGGCTGCAGCAGCAGATCGAGCAGCCCATAGCCGAAACGCGGGCGCGCGCGTACCTAGCCTTATCGCGCATCCAGGGGCGCGCGGTGGCGGGCCTGCTCGCGCAGGCGATGGCGGATCCCGCCCCGTCGGTGAGGGCAATGGCGGCGTTCGCTGTCGGCAACGTGTTCGACAGCCGCATCAACAGCGGGTCGGCGCACCAGGGCGCCGTCACCTCCTTGATGGCGCTGCTGGCCGACGAGGAACGGCTCGTCGCGACGCGCGCCGTGGAGGCATTGGGCAAGATGGGGCTGCGGGAAGCCGTGCCAAGCATTACCGGCGGAGCGGCACCGATCGCGACCTCGATGACGGCACTGATGCGCATGGGGGCCAGCGGCGCCACCGACTTCGTCGCCGAGTACCTGGACTCCGACGATCAGGACAGCAGGTGGGCGGCGGCCCTCACCGCCGGCCACTTGCGCCTGTCCGCTGCGCCCGCAATCCAAGCGCGGCTGCGACCGCTCATAACCGACGACAACGAATTCGTCCGGGCGGCTGCGCTCCGCGCCGTTGGCCGCGGCTCGGCGGACGAAGAGCTAGTCGAGCTGATCCGCAGCAACCTAGAACATCCCGATCCCAAGGTTCGCTTCGAAGCGGCCCTCGCCATCGCGACGCTGGCAGGCGCTGGCGACCCGAGCGGCCTTCCCGCGGGCGAGCCGGCAATCGAGCCGGCCGTGCTGGGCATGGCTTCCAGCCCGCTGCTCGAGGCCAACGAGTACCAGCAGGTGGCCAGGACCCTCGGCGTGCGACTCCGCATGAGCACGTCGCATGGCGACTTCGACATCGAGCTCGACTATGACCAAGCGCCGCTAACCGCGGAGCACTTCCGGCAGCTCGCAGTGCAGGGGGCCTTGGACGGGACCCGATTCTTCGCCGTGAGGCCAAACGGCTATGCCGCGGCCGGCGCGGGGCTGGAACTCATTCGGTCGGAGTTGAACCCCAAGCCGTTCCTGCGCGGAAGCCTCGGCCTGCTGCGCCACGGCCCCGATTCCGGCGGGGGTTTTTTCCTGTGCCAAACGGCCCTGCCACTCGCCGACGGCCGCTACGTCAACTTTGGAAGGCTCGTGTCTGGTGACAGGCGCTTGGACAGCATTAACACCGGAACAACCGTGCATTCGGTCCGTGAAATGCCGTAATAATCTGCCTTTCGGCACGGTATCGGCAAATCTCTTAGACGAAACCCTGCCATTTGGTATAGTCTCTATGCACAACGGCGACCGTTCCATTCGAGGCACGACTCGCTGTCCCAACTGAGCAACTCTGGAAAGGAGAACGCCAGGTGAGTTCTAAGAATCACACTGACGGCCCCGCTTGTGGGTCGCAGCCGACGCCGCGCAAAGGCTTTTCCCGTCGTACCTTTATCGAAGGTGTCGGGATTGGAGCAGGAGCGGTGGGGGCAATCGGGGCACCCGAGCAAGCACGTGCCGCTAACCACGAGCCGCTCGGACCTGACCCGGTTCCCATCACGTTGAACATCAATGGCAAGAGCCACAGCCTGAAGGTCGAGCCGCGCGTCACTTTGGTCGACGCGCTGCGCAATCAACTGGACATCACAGGGGCGAAGAAAGTCTGTGACCGCGCAACCTGCGGCGCATGCACTGTCATCGTGGACGGCAGCCCCGTCTACTCTTGCACGATGCTGGCGATCGAGGCCCAAGGCCGCAAGATCGAAACAATCGAGGGCATCTCTTCGGACGATGCGATGCACCCGGTTCAATCACAGTTCGTTGAAAACGACGGCCAGCAGTGCGGATTCTGCACTCCGGGCCTTGTCATGGCGGGCAAGGCAATTGTGGACAGCAATCCGCGCGCCTCAATGGCCGACGTGGAGAGCGGGCTCAGTGGCAACATCTGCCGCTGCGGCACCTATGTAGGCGTTCGCAAGGCCGTCTACGAGGCGGCCAGGGCCTAGGGAGGAGAGTTCGAGATGGCGACAAAATACGATTGGCCGGCAGCGGATGATCGCAGCTTGATCGGCAAGCGGCACAACCGCGTCGACGGTCCTGCAAAGGCAACTGGCAAGGCCAAATATTCCTACGACCGCAACTTCGACGGGATGCTGCACGCGCGGCTGGTGACCTCCACGGTCGCCCACGGCCGCATCATCGGCATCGACACGTCGAATGCGGAGAAGGTCCCCGGCTACAAGGGCCACGTCAACATCCTCAACCCCGGCGACGAGGTGCAATGGGTCGGGATGGAGATCCTCGCGATCTGCGCCGACACCGAGGAGCATGCTCGAGACGTGGCCGCCGCAACGGCGGTTCACTTCGAGGACCTGCCGCACTGGGTCAAGGACGAGGACATTGAGCAGGCCGGCGCGGCTAACCGCGTCAAGCCGGCGAAGGACGACACCAAGGGCCCGGACCTCGAGGAGGCTTGGAAGGCCGCGGACGTCACCGTGGAAGGCTACTACGGCCTCGGCGTTATCGCGCACTGCTGCCTCGAGCCGCACGGCCAAGTGGTCGACTGGACCGATGACGAGATCACGGTGTACGCGTCGACCCAGGCGGTTGCCCGCATTCCGGCCGATCTGGCCAAGGGCCTGTCGCGCGACGAGTCGATCGGCACCATCGCAGCGGACGCGATCCATGTCGTGACGCCGTACATGGGCGGAGGCTTCGGATCGAAGTTCAATATCGACACTTGGGGCATTGCCTGCGCCAAGCTCTCGAAGCAGACGGGCAAGCCGGTCAAGCTGATGCTCGACCGCGACGAGGAGCTGATGGTCGCCGGCGGGCGGCCGTCCGACTACGGCAACATCAAGGTCGGGGCGAAGAAGGACGGCACGTTGGTCGCCTACGAGTCCGAGAGTTGGTCGACTGGCGGCATCGCCGGGCGTGGCAGCCCGCCGCTGCCCTACGTGTACAACAACGAGGAACGGCTCGCGCAGAAAGCCCGCCACCTGAGTGTCTCGACGAATATCGGGCCGGCACGCGCCTGGCGCGCTCCGAACCATCCGCAAGCCGCAGTGCTGACGATGTGCCCGATGGAGGATCTGGCAGCGAAGCTGGACATGGACCCGGTGGACTTCTTCAAGAAGAACGCCGACCTGACAGCCCGGCCGGAAGTCTACCGCTACGAGATTGACAAGTGCGCCGAGATGATCGGCTGGAAGGACAAGTGGCACAAGCGCGGCGACTCCGGGCCAGGTCCGGTCAAGCGCGGCTTGGGCCTCTCGCTGCACACCTGGGGCGGTCGCCCGCACGACTCGACCTGCGAAGTGCGGATCGAGCCCGACGGCGGCGTTTCGGTGAGCATGGCCAGCCAGGACCTCGGCGTCGGCACCTACACCACGCTATCGGTCGTCGCGGCTGAGACGCTGGGCTTGCAGATCGCTGACATCAAGGTCAACATCGGCAGCTCGAAACTTCCAGTTTCGGGCGCGTCCGGCGGCTCCACCACCGTCGGCGGCACGACCGCGTCCACGCGTCGGGCCACCGTCAACGCGCTGGAAGAGCTCAAGGCAGTCGTGGCAGAGGCGCTGGAAACACAGGCCGACGATCTGATGGTCAAGGCTGGCAAGATCTGGTCGAAGTCCGACTCTTCGAAGTCGCTGCCTTGGAAGGAAGCCTGCCGCAAGCTGGGCAACCGCACGATCACCGGGCACGGCAAGCAGCCTGACCGGGAGGGCGGCAAGCTCAACGACTCTGGAGTGGGCGGCGTGCAAATGGCCGATGTTTCGGTCGATGTCGAAACCGGGATCGTCTCGATCAACAAGGTCGCGGCGGTCCAAGACGTCGGGCTCGTGATCTGCCTCGAGCAGAGCGAGAGCCAGGTGTACGGTGCGCTGATCCAAGGCATCGCTTGGTCGCTGTACGAGGAATCGATCTACGACCAGACCACTGGCAAGATGCTGAATGCTGACATGGAGTTCTACAAGCTCCCCGGAGCGGGCGACATCGGCGAGCTGGAAGTGCACATGGTCCAGAACAAGTACGACGACCGGGGCGTGATCGGTATCGGCGAGCCGCCGGCCATCTCGCCGGGTGCGGCGATCTCGAACGCTGTGGCGAACGCCATCGGCGTGCGGGTTCCGACCCTGCCGCTGACGCCAGACCGCGTGCTGGAAGCTCTCGCGAACGCATAGGGGAGGTCAGGAATCATGCAGAACTTCGAATACATCGCACCAGAAGACACAATGGCTGCCGCGCAGTCGCTGAGCCCCAATGCAGGGGTGACGGCGGTGCTGGCGGGAGGCACGGACCTGCTGAGCTTGATGAAAGAGCGCATTGAGACGCCTTCGCGCGTCGTGAGCCTGCGCAACATCCGCTCGCTGCAGGGGATCTCGAAGAAGGGCGGAGGCCTCCGCATCGGCGCCATGGCGACGGTGGAGGACCTGCTCAACTCCAAGGCCGCGGCCGGCTACAAATCGCTGCTGCAGGCTGCGCGCGGCATCTCCGCACCGCAAGTGCGGGCGATGGGCACCGTGGTCGGCGACCTGCTGCAGCGCCCGCGCTGCTGGTACTACCGCAACGGGCATGGCCTGCTGGCCATGCACGGGGGGAAATCGCTCGTTCCAAACGGCGAGAACCGCTATCACGCGATTCTCGGCAACAAGGGGCCGGCGTATTTCGTGAGCGCTTCGAGCTTCGCGCCGGTGCTGGTCTCGCTCGGCGCGAGTGCTACGGTGGCCGGACCGGAAGGCGAGCGCACGATCGCGATTGCCGACTTGTTCCAGATCCCGTCCGCAGAGTCGGATCGGGAGCACACCTTGGAGCCGAACGAAATCGTGACCGAGGTCACGATCCCCAGCGCCTCCGGGTGGCAGACTGCGACCTACGAGGTCCGTCAGCGGCAGTTGCTCGACTGGCCGCTGGTGACCGCCTCGGTTGCCGTGCGGATGCGCGGTGGCAAGGTTTCTGACGCACGGGTAGTGCTCGGTCACGTGGCGCCGATCCCATGGCGCTCGTCCGAAGCGGAGACCGCGCTGAAGGGCCAGTCCGCCGGCGAGGCCGTCGGCAAGGCGGCGGTTTCTGCCGCCACGCCTCTGAGCCAGAACAAGGCCAAGGTGCAGCTCGCGACCATCGCGGTCAAGCGCGCGGTTGCGATGGTCGGGTAAGGCGCCAAGGCGCACGGCCCGTGGAAATACCAGGGACGCCGGAGCAGGGCTAGCAGCCTCGGCTCCGGCGTCCCGACTCATGCAAGCATTCAAGGCATAATATGTCCCGCAATCGAGGAGCTGGCCTGAAGGTCCTTACCAACCGCTGCGGAGATCTCAGCTGGAAGGGCATGTACATCGACGCGGACGACGATCCCACGGTGCCGTTGTCGAACACGCGCATCTATTGGTGCGACCAAACTCAAAATCCGGTAGGACCCGACGGCGATATCGTCGACGAAGACACCTGCTCGGCGTCCCGCAAGTGCTACGAGGCGCTATAGCTAGCGACCCGATAGCCGCCCGTAAGGCTGCTCGAAATATTTTTCGAAAATCCACTCCGGCTGCCAGCGGTCCCGGCTTTGCTCGCGGCCTGTAAGGTCAATTTCCTTCGGTTCGGGGGCGGGTACTGAGAGTGGATGATCGTCTCCTACCCTTGCTTGCCATTCGCGCATCAGGTCTGTGAGTTCGGCAATTCGACCGCGGTGGGCGGGGTCCGCGGCAAGATTGCGCCGCTCGTGGGGATCCGCCGTCAGGTCGAACAACTGCGTGTGATCGATCTGGGGATACCGGATGAGCTTCCAACGCTCGCCGCGCACGGCCTTCATCAAGTGGCGGAATGAAGTGAACACGGAATCTCGCAGCGATTCGACCTCGCCTCGCCAGATGGGCGACAGATCGAGCCCGTCAATGCCGTCGGGCATGTCGACACCCAGCACCGAGCACAGCGTCGGGAAGATGTCCAGCAAATAGCAGAACGTGCTGGATTCGGCTCCCCGCGTGATTCCGGGCCCCGAGAAGATCAGCGGGGCACCCATCGAGTGTTCGTAGAGGTTCTGCTTGCCGAGTAGCCCGTGGCTGCCGACCGCCAGTCCGTGGTCCGCGGCGTAGACGACGATTGTGTTCTCTGCGTGCGGGCCCGAGCGAAGCTCGCGCAGGATCCGTCCGACCTGCTTGTCGAGGTGGGTGATCAGCCCGTAGTATTCCGAGAGTTGGTCTTGCACCACCAATTCCGTCCGCGGCCAAGGCCCCAGGCTCTCGTCGCGCCCGGTCATGTGGCCGTTGTTGAACGGATGCTGGGGAGCGAAGTTGGGCGGCAGAGGCGGCGGATTGCGGTAGTACATGCGCCGGTATTTCGGTGGGGGATTGCGGGGATCGTGCGGAGCCGTGAACGCAACGTAGGCAAAGAACGGCTTGTCTTCCTTGAAGTTGCGCAGGAAGTCGATCGCCGCGTCCGCGAACAGCGTGCTGGAGAAGCGCGTGCCCTCGCGCTCGCGATAGAGTTTGCCGTCGGGCCCGAGATCCATGAGCGGCACTTTCAAGTGGTTGGACATGCCCCCGAACATGATGTTGCGACCCGCTTGGAAGCTCTTGAGCCAAGAAGTCTGGCCGTTGTGCCACTTACCGGTCGCAAAGGTCGCGAATCCGTTTGCGCCCAACAGCTGGCCCAGGGTCGTCTCGCCGCCCATGTCCATCGGAATCCGAAAGAAGCTCTTGCCCGTGTTCAGCATCGCCCGGCTGGGCACGCAAACTGCTCCGCCCTGCGCGCCGAGGCAATAGGTCCGGCGGAAGCTGAAGCCCTCGCCAACGAGGCGGTCGAGGTTTGGCGTCTGGATATAGGGGTTGCCGTAGGCACCGATGGTGTCCGGGCGCTGGTCGTCAGCGAATAGCAGCAATACGTTGGGCTGCTGAGCCTGCAAGGTGGCGGTCAGCACCAGCGCTGGGATCAGGGTCGAAAATCGCATCGGCTATCCGGCAAGTATAGCTCCCACGGTACTACGGCAAGACGTGGCCTGAGTCGAGTTTGCGAGTCAGTCGACGGGACCGGTCGGCGATCCCGAACCGGCCCACGGGCCAGCGCTAGAAGGACCCGTCGCGCAGCATCTGAGGGCTTGAGTGGGTTACTCCGGGCTGGCCGCCAAGCCCTATTGCTGGAGGACCCGAGCTCGCAGCGAAGTGGATTTCGTGGTCTGCTGGCCGGACGAGTTCCGGGCCCTCGAGGCCGAACGCTCGGGGTGCGTGCGAACCGAGGAACTCCGTGATCTAAAGTGCGTTCGCGCAGACGATCCGCAAGCCCGAACCTGCTGCGCATACGGGGGAACGAGTAGCTCGACGTGAATGGGACGCTGTGCTTGCCGGTTGAAGGGCTGCTCCGGGGGGCGTGCCCGGGCCTGGCGAGATCCACGACATCGCAGACGAGCGCGATCCGCTGCCCAAGGCCTGCAGAGGCTGATTCGAGGCGGCTGTCAGTATACTCGTAGCCGAAATGCGGGCCTGGATACAGACAATCTCCGTCTCGATCTTCGTCTCAGTCTGCGGACTGGCGGAGCAACCCAACATCCTTTTCCTGATGTCCGACGACCACGCCGCTCACGCTTTGGGCGCGTACGAGGGCCGACTGGCCGAGCTCGACCCAACTCCGACGCTGGACAAGCTGGCAGACGAAGGCATGCTGTTCGAGAACGCTTTCTGCACCAACTCGATCTGCACGCCAAGCCGGGCAACCTTGCTGACAGGACAGTACAGCCACGTCAATCGCGTGACCACGCTGAACGGCCATCTTGAGGCGGATCGGCAGTACGTGGCGAACCTGATCCGCGACGCCGGCTACCAGACCGCGATGGTCGGCAAGTGGCACCTGAAGCGGGAACCGTCCTTCGACTACTACTGCGTCTTGCCGGGCCAAGGATCGTACTTCAATCCGGTGATGCGCGAATCAGGCAGCCCTTGGCCCGATAACCTTCGTCGCTTTTCGGGCTACGACTCGTCGCACTCCAGTGACGCCATCGTGAAAGTCTCGATCGACTGGCTCAAGCGCAGAGACAAGGAGCGCCCTTTCTTCTTGATGCACCACTTCAAGGCGCCTCACGACAACTTCGAGAACGCCGAGCGGTACGACTTCCTCTACGCGGACACGGCCATCCCAGAACCGCCCAGCCTGTGGAGAATGCCCAACCACGGCTCCGAGGCAACGCGGGGCGCAGGCACGTCGATCGGCAAGCGCAACACGCGCCGCAACATGGGCCATCACATGTTCGTAGATCCAAGCCTGGGACAAGAGGACTACAAGCGCACGTCCTACCAGCGCTATCTGAAGAAATACCTGCGCACCGTGCGCGGTGTCGATGACGGCGTGGCGCGCTTGCTCGAATATTTAGAGCAAGAGGGCCTGCTGAGCAACACAGTGATCCTGTACACATCGGACCAAGGCTTCATGCTTGGCGAGCATGACTACATCGACAAGCGCTGGATGTATGACGAGTCGCTGCGCATCCCGCTGCTGGTCCGCTATCCGGGAACGGTGGAGGCCGCTTCGCGGAACGACGACCTGGTCAACAACACCGACCTAGCCCCGACGCTCCTCCAGCTCGCTGGCGTCGAGCCCCCGGACTTCATGCAGGGGCGGAGCCTCGTACCCCTGCTGCAGGGAGCGAGGCCTGAAGACTGGAGGCAGGCCAGCTATTACAGGTACTGGATGAACTACGCGCACCATGACGTGCCAGCGCATTACGGTGTGCGGACGAAAGACTTCAAGCTGATCTTCTTCTACGGCCTGCCATTGGATGCTCCCGGAGCCAGAACGGCGGACACGCAGCCCGGCTGGGAGCTATACGACCTGCGCAAAGATGCGCGTGAAATGCAGAACGTCTACGGGCAACCCGCCTACGCAGAAGTCGCGAAAGAGCTAAAGGCGGAGCTGCTACGGATCAAATCCGAGATCGGCGACACAGACGAGAAATACCCCGAACTGATGGCGATCCGCGCGCAGTACTGGTGACCGCTCAAAGCGCATGGCAGTTGCGCCCGGAGCAGCCGACAAGACGGGTATACTGCCTTAGCTAACCCATGATTTTGCTTCTCGGCCTGCTGGCCCTGCTTGTGGCCAGCCCCGCCGCACGCGGAAATCCGGAGTTCCTCGCCGACGCGGCGGCATTCGGCGCCAAGGATTGCCTGTTCTGCCATTCCGAGCCCGGCGGCGGCCGGAACTGGAACGACCGCGGCCATTGGCTCATGGCGCGCAAGGCGCAGCAGGGAACAGAGCTGGTCGAGGTTGACTGGCTCCGCGAATACAAGGCCAGCGCCGCTGCCGCCAACAGTCCCTCACCTGGGACGGCACCTCGAGCGAGCGGCCCTCGCAACATCCCGAAGACCTTGCACCGCGGGCCGTTCTTTGAACCCGTGCGTAACGCCGCAGCCCTGCAACGCTGGATCGATTCGAGAGGCAAGTACTCCACCGCGGAAGGGGACTGGCCGCAGTACTCCGGTGATCTCGCTGCGTCCAAATACTCGCCACTCGACCAGATCGACGGTTCGAACGTCGCCGGCCTCGAAGTCGCGTGGGTCTGGGACGCGTTCGACAACAGCCACTACATCAACCCGGCTGCGGCGCGGAAAGGCCCAGTCGACCGCGCGAAGGTTCCCGACGGCTTCAAGGCGTCATCGCTGATGGTGGGCGGCAAGCTCTACATCCGCACGAATTTCAGCGGCGTCGCCGCAATCGATCCCGTGACGGGAGAGACCCTATGGAGCTTCGACCCCGGCACTGTCGATTGGGGCAGGCCCGGGATCTTCGGCTTTGCCACCCGCGGGCTGGGCTATTGGAGTGATGGCGAAGAAGCGCGCATCCTGCTCTGCACCGGCGACAGTTACCTAGTGGCGTTGGACCCCGCGACCGGAAAACCGATCAAGAGCTTCGGCGACAATGGCCGCACGGACCTGACAGTCGGCTCGCGGCGCCCTCTCATCCGCAAGCTGGTCAATTGCAGCGCGCCGCCGACGATCGTCGGCGACGTAGCCGTAGTCGGGAATCAGATCGCCGACGGGCCGCCCGGCAAGTCTGTGCGAAGCGGCGGCCCCACCTGGAAGGACAATTGGCCGGTCGGCGATGTCAGAGGCTATGACGTCCGCACGGGGAAGCGCCTGTGGACCTTCCACACAGTCCCGCAGGAGGGCGAATTCGGCAACGACACCTGGGAGGGCGACTCCTGGAAGTGGATGGGGAACACAAACGTCTGGTCGATGATGAGCTCGGACGAGGAACTCGGCTACGTATACCTGCCGGTCACCGGTCCTACCTTCAACTTCGCCGGCGACTTTCGGCCCGGCGACAACCTGTTCTCAAACAGCATCGTTTGCCTCGATGCTAAGACCGGCAAGCGGGTCTGGCACTTCCAGACGATTCACCATGACATCTGGGACTGGGACCTGCCAGCCGCCCCGAACCTGATCGACATCGTCGTGGACGGGCGCGCCATCCCGGCGCTAGCTCAAGTGACAAAGACCGGCTTCGTTTTCGTCTTTGACCGCCGGACCGGCGAGCCGGTTTGGCCGATCGAGGAGCGGCCGGTACCGGAAAGCGACGTCGAGCTAGCGGCGAAGACGCAGCCGTATGTAGTCAAGCCGCCCCCCTTTGAGATGCAGGGCGTTAGCGAGAGCGACTTGCTCGACTTCACGCCGGAGCTCAGAGCGCGTGCCTTGGATGCGGTCAAGCCGTATCGGCTCGGCCCATTGTTCGAGCCGCCATCTCCGGAAGGCACACTGCAAGTCCCAGGTTGGGGAGGCGGGGCAAACTGGGGAGGGGCGGGATTCGACCCGGAAACCGGCTATCTGTACGTCTCCTCCCGGCGGCAATACATTGTCATTGGCATGCAGCCCGTGGAAGATCCCGAAACTCGCGGATACGATCAGGAGCACAAGTTTTTCAGCGCCTCGGTAGATGGCTTGCAGGTTGTCAAGCCGCCATATGGCACCTTGACGGCGTACGACATGCACAAGGGCGAAATCGCTTGGCAGACACCTCACGGCAACGGACCCAGGAAACATCCGCTGCTGAAGGATCTGGGGCTGCCTCCACTCGGCAACCCAAACGCTGCGGGCATCTTGGTCACGCGCACGCTACTGTTTGTCGGAGACCGGGGAGCCAGATCCGAGTCGGCCTACTTGCGGGCGTATGACAAGGCATCGGGCGAGACGGTCTGGGAGCATACGCTACCGGCCCGCCATCACTTCGCGACGCCCGTTACCTACTTGGCGGGTGGACGGCAATATGTTGTCATCGCCGTAGGAGGTGCCGCCGAGGCGGCGCGTCTGATCGCGTTTCGACTGCCGCACGGGTGAGCGGGTTTCTTGGGTGTATTTGGCCCAGCAGCCTGTGCACCACGCGAGTCCCCACCGATCTAGGCGCGGAATCATGAACAGCCAGCTACTGGAAAAAGTCGCTATCGCAATTCGTGCATTTCAAATGCGTCTTCTCTAACGAATGTCCGCGTTGGCTGTGCCCTTCGTCGAGCGGTCACTAGGTCCGATTCTCCAAGCAGCCCTCAAGGGGTTCCCTGCAGTGATATTGACAGAGCTCAGGCAATGCGGGAAGACCACACTTCTGAGCACTCTGCTGGGGCAACGCTTTGGTTATGTGTCTTCTCGAGATGGCGCATGTGCGCCGGTTCGCCCTAGAAGACCCGCTCGGGTACCTAGAAGCACATCCAGATCCTGTCATCTTCGACGAGGCGCAGAACGCTCCAGAGTTGCTTTCTTATGTCAAGGAAAGGATTGGCGCTGACCGGGACAACCGTGGTCGCTACGTGCTAAGTGCCTCACAGAATCTGCTGCTCGCCGAAAAAATGACCCAATCGCTCGCCGGGCGCACTGCCGTGCTAACCCAGCTGCCGCTTTTGCGACGCGAGATCGATGGCCGGAGAGGCGCCGCATTACCTTGGGAGGGATCGAGCGAGGATGCGCCAGCGAAGCGCTTGGCATTCAGCAAACTCTCGGAGACGTTGCTAGTCGGCGGATACCCGGAACCCGTGACTCGCAAGAGAATTGATCCGCATTTGTGGCATTCCAGCTACTTGAACACCTATGTCGAGCGCGACGTCCGATCGCTGCGACAAGTTGGAGATCTCTCGTTGTTCCTGGGTTTTCTCCAAGCACTGGCGGTACGCAGCCGTCAATTGCTGAATCTCACAGACATTTCGCGCGATCTTGGTGTGGCTGTGAACACGACTCGGGCGTGGCTCTCGGTCCTGCAGGCGACGCACCAAGCGACCATTCTTCGTCCGTACTTCACCAATATCGGCAAGCGCCTCGTAAAGCGACCGAAAGTCTACTTCACCGATCCAGGCACGTTGTGTGCCATCGCCGGGCTGAGGGATCCTGATCATGCAGCATTCGGACCGCTTGGCGGCGCGGTGTTCGAGACTGCCGTGCTGGGCGAAATCTCGAAGGCCTTGACAAATCGCGGCATCCCGCCGGTGATTTACTTCTGGCGGACGACCCAAGGCCAGGAAGTAGATTTCTTGGTTCGAACAAATGGCAAGCTCGTTCCGATCGAAGTCAAGCTATCCGCCACGCCCCACATCGGCATGGCCAACTCAATTCGCGCCTTTCAGAAGGATTTCGGAGACCTCGCCCTGCCCGGGTACTTGATGCACCCCGGCGAGGAGCGGATGTCGCTGGGACGCGGGGTCACAGCCTTGCCGTTCTCAGAACTGTGAGCGAAGCGCTACCCGCAAGGGAAGCGAATCCGCTCGGCTCGAAACAAAGCAGCGCCCGAAACGATATAATGAATCTTCGGTACCCGATAGGAGGACACCAAACATGATCCAGATGACCGAGACAGCTGTGGCAAAGGTAAACGAGATCCTCTCACAGCAGGAGCCCCAGCCAAAGGGGCTGCGTCTGTCCGTCGTCGGCGGGGGCTGTTCCGGCTTCCAGTACTCGATGGCGTTCGAGAACAACCAGCTGCCGCTGGACAAGGTCTTCAACTATGAGGGGCTGCGAGTGTACGTGGACCAGGCCAGCCTGCTCTACCTCGACAATTGCAGCGTCGACTACGTCGAGACGATGGAAGGCGCGGGCTTCAAGTTCGAAAACCCGAACGTGACCTCCACCTGCGGCTGCGGCAGCTCATTCAACGCGTAACCCTCGGACAGGGCACGGCTCGCGAGCCGTAGCGACCCCAAGCCGAACCGCTTAGTCCGATGGCATCGCGATCGGACTGGGATGCCAAGTACCGCCTCGCCCAGGGGTTGATTCCTGAGCCTGATCCGTTTCTGGCGGAGGCCTTGGCATATGTCCGGCAATTCGCTCCGAATGCGGCGAAGGCAGTCGATATCGCGGCTGGGAGCGGTCGGCACGCATGCGCCATGGCAGCTTGGGGCTTGCGAACTCTTGCCATCGACTTCTCGGCTGAGGGGCTGCGAACATGCGCCGAGCGGGCGCTGGCAGCGAATCTGGCCGTTGAGACAGCCTGTCTGGACTTGGAGGATTCCGGCGTTGACCTAGGCGAGGAGCGCTTTGACGTTGTCGCAGTGTTCCATTTTCTCCACCGGCCGCTGGTGCCGACGTTGCGGCGCATCACCAGACCGGGAGGCGTCGTCATCTACAAGACATACACTCAAAGGCAGGTCCTGTTCGGCACCGGCCCCAAGAATCCCGATTACCTTCTCGCAGAGAACGAACTGGTCGAGCTGTTCAAGGGATTTCGTCCTCTCCTATACCGCGAAACATGCGAGTCCGAAGCCACGGCAGCCCTCATCGCGCAGCGATCCTGATCGTCGCCAGCGTGCTGGGAACGGGAACGCTCCCCACGCAATCTGGCGCCCAACTGCAAGTCGGTCGGCAGTCCGATGCCAGCGTCATCCTGCCGACCGGGCAGCGCATCACGCCGGCCGGCACCCAGCTGATTGTCAACAGCATGCCCATCGCGGCCGAGGTGTCACCGGACGGGCGCTATCTGATTGTGCTGCAGGCCGGCTACGAGACGCCTTCGCTCAGCGTCATCGACACCGCTGCGCAAATGGTCAGCGGAGGCTTGGAACTGCCTGACGCCTGGCTGGGTTTGACCCTAAACAAAGCCGGAAACCGCATTTACGTAGGCGGCGGGACACGGGGCAGCGTGTGGGTTCTCTCGTACCGCGATGGAGCCGTGAAACTTGAGCGCGAGTTCCCGGTCGGCGGCGAGTGCGCCGGCGAGTGCAATTCCCTGATCGGAGATGTCCTGCTCGATGTGGACGGCCGCACGCTGTATGCGCTGGACGTGCTGCGCGACCGGGTCATAGTCATCAATTCGCAATCGGGACTTGTGCTCGGCGAATTCCCGACTGGAGTGGCCCCGTATCGGGCGAGAGCGACCCCCGACGGCCAGCACTTGGTCATCAGCCACTGGGGTGAGGCATCGCTGGGACTGTACCGCCTATCCGACCAGAGGCTCGTTGAGCGCATCCCTGTTGGTGAGCACCCGACAGACCTGCGCCTGGTCACTAGCGAGGTCAGTGTGCCCGGCAGCGGCTTTGACGGGGACGAAGTGCGGACCTATCCCGTCAGGCTTTTCGCGGCCTGCGCCCATTCCGACAACCTGTGGACGTTCGGAGTCACAGAGCGGAATCGATTCGATCTGCTGGACGCACGCAGCGTCGCACCACGGCCGGACTCCCGTGCCGGATCCTCGCCCTCCGGGCTTGGAGTCAGCCAGGACGGGCGCACGCTCTACATTGCGAATTCCGGCAACAACACGATCCTGGTGGTCGATATCGAAGAGGCCCTGCCCGAACCGAATGGGGCCTTGCCCACGGCGTGGTTCCCAACGGGCGTCGTGGGACTCAAGGGCGGAGCGCTGGCGTATTTGAGCGGCAAGGGAGACGTCGCCAACCCGGGTTTGGTCGGGCTCCTGCCGGCACTGACAACCGATCAGCTAGAATTCCTCACCGCCGCGGCCGTCGCAAACCTGCTGATTCCGAAACCCGCCGCTGTCGAGCCTCCCGCAGCGGTCCGACACGTAGCACTAGTGCTGAGCGACGCCAGAGGAGCGGTGTGGCAGGGACTGCTGGAGGATTCCGCATTCCTCAAGGGCTACGTTCCGGCAGCCAGCGGGCAGCTAAGCCAGACGGCGTGGCTGACCAGCGGGGCCGAGACCGACTTTTTCGCCAAGCTCGGACCGGCAGTCAGCGCCGGCCGACTGTCCGAGCAAGAACTCGCGGCGGCCGGCAGAGCTGCCGCGCCGCCAGCCGGCACGCTATGGTCGAACGCCGAGCAGGCGGCACTCTCAAGCGAGACTTACGGCATTGCCGGTGGCCGGCCCCCGAGCGCATTGATAACCAAGATCGCGGCGGGAACCGCACTCCCCCGGCTGGCTGTCATCCGTTTCACCGGATCGCCAGCGCAGCAAGACGAAGATCTGGGACGGCTATTAACTGCTGTGCGTGAGCACGAAGCTTACAAGGCAACGGCGCTGTTCGTGGTGCCCACCGGCGGTCCACACGGTGCCGCAGTTACAGGAGGGTCGTTGGGGACTGCGTCCGTGATTGAACGTTTCATTTCGTCCGCCTCGTTGCTGCGCACCGTTGAGTGGCTCCTCGGCCTCCGTCCGATGACGCAATTCGACGCGGCCGCGTCTCCGATCACCCAGCTATTCGCCGAGACCCGTTGAGATCAGCGCAAGTGGCCCGGCACGACAGCGATGACCACCCTGGCCCGACTTCTACGTGCCCTCCGCAGCAGTGCGAGAAACTAAGAACTGTGACCAGCGAGCGCTCATGACAAAGCCCAGATTCCAGCGCGCCAAGCCGATTGTCGACTTCCCTGCTGTCGAACGCGAGGTCAGCAGGTTCTGGGACGACAACAAGATTTTCGAGAAGAGCCTCGCCCTGCGACGCGGCTCCCCGCGCTTCATTTTCAACGAAGGCCCTCCCACCGCGAACGGACTGCCGCACAACGGCCACGTGCTGACCCGCGTGTTCAAGGACGTCTTCCTGCGCTACAGGACGATGGCGGGCCGCTATGTGCCCCGCAAGGCCGGCTGGGACACACACGGGCTCCCAGTGGAGGTCGAGGTCGAGAAGGAACTCGGCATCCACGGCAAGCAAGCCATTGAGGAATACGGCGTCGAGAGGTTCATTCGCAAGTGCATGGACTCGGTGTTCCGCTACACCGAGGAATGGGAGAAGATGACCCGCCGGGTCGGCTTCTGGGTCGACCTCTCCGACGCCTACGTCACGTACCACAAGTCTTATGTAGAGAGCGTCTGGTGGGCGTTGGCGCGGCTGTTCCGCCAAGACCTGCTGTACAGAGGCCACAAGATCGTTTGGTGGTGGCCGCAAGGCGGCACGGCGCTATCGGCCGGCGAGGTGGGCCTGGGCTACAAGACGGTCGAAGACCCCTCGGTCTACATTGCGCTCCGGCTTGATGACGACCCGGATGTGTCGCTGCTGGTCTGGACGACGACACCGTGGACGCTGCCTGCGAACCAGTACGTGGCAGTGCGGCCAGACTACGACTACGTGCAGGTCCGGGCAGGCGAACGCTCCTTGATCGTTGCTGAGGCCCTGCGCGAGACCATCGAACAGAAGCTCGGCCACAGCCTTGAAGTCGAGCGCGAATTTACCGGCGCAGCCCTGCTCGGCCGGCGCTACCATCCGCCGTTCAGCCATTTCAAGGATGTCTATTGGAACGAGTCCGGCGAACTCGCGGACGGTGGGCGTGAACCCTACCTGTGGAAAGTCCTTGCCGGAGAGTTTGTCACCCTGGACAGCGGCACGGGCCTCGTGCATCAAGCGCCGGCGTTCGGCGAGGTGGACTACGAGCTGCACCGCGAGATTGCGAGCCGCTACACAGAGCCAGACCTAGTGCCGCTGCTCTGCCCCGTCCAGCCCGACGGCACCTTCGACTCCAGCATCGAAGAGGTGCAAGGCGAATGGGTGAAGCAGGCGGACAAGCGCCTGATCCACCTACTCCACGAGAATGGCTCGCTAGTCCACCGCGAGAACTACCGCCACGATTATCCGTTCTGCTGGCGGGCCGACAGTGATCCGCTGATCCAGTACGCCCGCCCGGCCTGGTTCGTCAAGACCACTGCGCGCAACAAGCAGGTGCTGGCAAACAACGACGAGATCAACTGGCTGCCGGCGCACATCGGCACCGGCAGATTCGGCGACTTCCTGCGCAATAACATCGACTGGGCGCTGTCACGCGAGCGCTATTGGGGCACTCCGCTCAACGTCTGGATCAATGACGCCACTGGATCGATGGCTGTGCCATCTTCCTGCGCGGAGATCCTCGCCAAGAACCCGGTGGCGTTCGATCACTTCCAACGGGCGAAAGAGGCCGACCCGACGCTATCGGATCATCTGATGGTTCACAAGCCGTGGATCGACGAGGTGACTTGGACCAAGCCTGGAGAGGCAGGCGTGTACAGACGCGTGCCGGAGGTCGTCGACTGCTGGTTTGACTCGGGATGCATGCCGTTCGCGCAGTTCGGCTATCCCCATCAGGGTGTGGAGGACTTCAAGTCACGATTCCCGGCGGACTACATCACCGAGGCCATCGACCAGACGCGCGGCTGGTTCTACTCGCAGCTGATGGTGTCGACCCTCGTGTTCGACGAAGAATGCAGCAAGGAGCTTGCCATCGAGCCCGCGCCATACCCGCACCCGTTTCGCAACTGCATCGTGCTGGGTCATGTCGCCGACCCCTCCGGCAAGAAAGAATCGAAGTCTTTGGGCAATTACACGCCGCCGGAGGTGATTTTCGATCAAGTCGCCCAAGATTTCGCGGTCATGGGCGACACAGATGCACCAAAGTCGGCGGCGCGCGGCGAGGTCCTGATGTCCAAGCAGGACTTAGAGGCGCTTGACCTGAAGCCGGGCGATCCGGTGCTCCTGTCGGTGCCCGGAACAGCAGGCGCCTCCGTGCGCCTGGCGGTGAAATCTGCGAAATTCGTGCCGCGCCGGTCTGTCCTGCTCGCCCGACAGGACACTGAGGCTATCGGAGCCAAGCCGCCGGAAGGCGGCCCGGTGCAACCAATCGAAGTCCCGCGCCTGCCCGCCGGCGAACGGGTCACGCTAGAAGTGCCCACGCCAGCACCGGGAGCAGACGCGTTCCGCTGGTTCTTCCTAGCCGGCAACCCACCGTGGTCACCGACCCGCCACTCGCTGGCGAACGTCCGCAGCATTCAGAAGGAATTTCCGCTGAAGCTGCGGAATGTCTATTCGTTTTTCACGATCTACGCCGACATCGACGGCTTCGACCCGCGGACGATGCAGGGCCGGCCTATCGAAGAGCGCGGATTGCTTGACCGCTGGGTTCTCTCCGAACTCGACATCCTGGCCGAGCGCTTGCGCAGCTTCATGGATCAGTTCTTGGCCTACGAGGCAGCCCGCGAGCTGGGCAATTTTGTCGACAGTCTGTCGAATTGGTACGTGCGACGCAGCCGCGACCGGTTCTGGAAAAGCGCCTTTGACGCGGACAAGCTCGACGCCTACGCGACCCTTTACGAGTGTCTCGTCAGCGTGGCGAAGCTCAGCGCTGCCTTCACGCCATTCATGGCGGAGGAGATCTACCAGAACATTGTCCGGGAAGCAGGCCTTGACGGGCCGGAGAGCGTGCACCTTTGCGATCTTCCTGACAGCCTGCTGCGGGTGGATCGTGGCCTGTCCGAGGAAATGGCCGCTGTTCGCGGCATCGTCTCGCTGGGACTGCGGGTGCGGACGGAGCACCAGCTGAAGGTGCGGCAGCCCCTGCGGCGGGCCGAGATTGTGATCGCCGATCCGGACTTGCGAGAGCGAGTCAAGCCCTATGCCGCTTTGATTGAGGACGAGCTGAACGTCCACGAAGTGAGCTTCCTAGACGGCGGGCAAGCCCATGTGAACTACGTGGTCAAGCCGAATTTCCGACGCCTCGGGCCGAGGCTCGGGCCAAAGATGAAGCGGGCTAAGCAGGTATTTGCCGGTCTTGACGCGGCAGCACTGAGGGCCAGCCTGATGGGCTCGGGGAGCGCTGCGATCGACTTCGACGGCGAGCTGCTCAGGCTGGACAGCGAAGACGTTCAGGTCAGCGTGGAGGCCGAGGAGAGCTTCGCCGCGGCAGGCGATTCGACCATGGTGGTGGTCATGAGCATGGAGCTTGATGACGAGCTGCGGGACGAGGGCTATTATCGAGAGCTGCTGCACCGGGTTCAAAACCTGCGCAAGACAGCGGACATCGAGTACACGCGGCGGGTCGAGCTGTTCGTTGACGGCTCGGAACGTACAGAGCGGATCGTCAACTCGCAGCGCGCGCACCTGATGGCGGAGACCCTCTGCTCGAGCCTCAGAGACACTGAGGATGGCTGGCAAGCCGAATTCACGGCCGAGTTCGAGATCGACGGCGAACAAATCCGCTTGGCGATGGAGCCCGTCTGACCGACAGCGATGCGGGGCCGCGCCAGTCGCGGATTCCGCAGGAGATTGAGGGAGACTCTGTGCGCATGCCGCTGATCGGCCAGGATCTGGAGGAGCTCGGCAGGGTGGTTGCGGCGGCTGGCGAGCCGTCCTATCGGGCGCGACAGCTGTACCAAGGCCTGTACCGAGATCAGATGGGCGGCCCGTCCGAGATTTCGACCTTGCCAATGCGCCTGCGAGCATCGCTGGAACGCGATCACGGCGGGGGCTTGCCGTCTGTCCAGAAGTCGTACACCTCCTCGGACGGCACGATCCGCTACCTGCTGCCGCTCGAAGATGACCGCACGGTCGAGTCCGTGTTTATCCCGGAAGCTGACCGGGACACGCTTTGCATTTCGAGTCAAGTGGGATGCGCGGTGGACTGCAAGTTCTGCCTCACCGCGCTGATGGGGCTGGAGCGCAACCTGACCGCCGGCGAGATTGTCGGGCAGGTGCTGGCCGTGTCCAAGGATCGAGGCCTCGACGCGCGGCGGCGCCCGATCAACATCGTCATGATGGGCATGGGCGAGCCGCTGCTGAACCTGGAGGCTGTAATGAAGGCCACGAGGCTGCTCGCGGACCCGGCCGGCGTAGCCATCCCGCAGAGAAGGATCACCGTGTCGACATCAGGCATCGTGCCGATGATCGCGGAGTTCGGCAGCCACGAGGTCCGGGGCAAGCTCGCAATTTCGTTGAATGCTTCCAGCCAGGAGCAACGCGTTGAACTCATGCCGATCACTTCGAAGTACGGGCTGGAAGCGCTGCTCGACGCATGTCGCGCATACCCCCTGCGCCGGTGGGAAAAGCTCACGTTCGAATATGTGCTGCTGCGAGATGTCAACGATTCCGCTGCCGATGCCCGCAGCGTGGCCGGCATGGTCTCCGGCTTGCGGTGCTCGGTGAATCTGATTGCCCTCAATCCTGGAGCCGGCATCCCCTACGAGACGCCAGATCCTGGCCGCGTGGAGGCGTTTCGAGCCATTCTCCACCGCAGGGTCCCCTGTTTCGTGCGCAAGCCGAGGGGCCTCGATGTTTTTGCCGCGTGCGGACAACTAAGGCGCTCAGGCGGCGCGACCGAGACGCAATAGGCTGGACTCTGAGGGCGCAGCTTGAGCCAATAAGGCAAGCTAGCAGCAGGGCCTAGGCCGCAGATGGCCTGTATTCGAAAACTGGGTGTAAAATCTGCCCTCCAACTCAGAATACGTTCCGATTAAAGGGGTTTTGAGTATACGCTGGATCGGAGGTTGCGTCCTACCGGGACGCCCTCAGCCGGAATCGCTTTCCGGATTTACCACTTCGGAGGGACACAAAATGAAGAAGTACCTGATGGTCGCGCTAGCTGCTGCGTTCGCTTGCCCCGTGATGGCACAACAGGACAATCCGCTGAGCACCGAGTCTCGACAGGCATGGAACCGCACGAAGACCATGATCGTCGCCGCCGCCAAAAAGATGCCGGAGGAGAACTACAGCTTCAAACCGGCCCCCGAAAGCCAGAGCTTCGGTGATTTGGTGGCCCATACCGCCAACTCGGCGATGAATGCCTGCTCGGGCTACATGGGCGAGCGGAGAGGGGCTGGGGCGAATGCGGCTGGATCGAAGGACAAATTGATCGCCGCCCTCGAGACCGCGGCGAGCGAGTGCGACAAGGCCTACCGTTCGCTCACCGACGACAAGATCGGCGAAATGATCGAGGGCAGACGCGCTAGCCGGTCCCGTCTGGGAACCCTGTATCGAAATACGATCCACATGGAGCACGAATACGCTCAGATGGCTGTCCATCTGCGGCTCAAGGGCCTGGTGCCTCCGTCGAGCGAGCCCCGCCAGTCTAATCGGCCTCGCCAGCCTCGCCAGCCTCGCTGAGGCTGCCAGCCCCGGACAAGCTCAAGCCTGCTAATCGAAGTCAGAGCGATTCCGGTTCCGACATAGGTGCTAACCCAATCTCGGCATCCAAGCCGTTAGCCCGCGGATTGCTCGCCGTCACCAGCTGCGGCAAGCACCCCCAGCCGCCGCAGGTTGGACAAAAGGCTCTGAGCGTCGCACGGAACGGCGACGCTCGACTCGTGCGAGCTTTCATCCCATGCGGGCCTGCGCCACGAAGGATCTCGCTCAGCAGAAACACATCTGCCTGACCGCCAAGAGCACTTTGCGAAGGCGGTGGAGGACGCTTGAAAACATGCCCGGCCCGAATGCGCTTGCCGGCAGGCCGGGACACGTCCGTATAATCTCCATATGGCAATCCAGACCACCGTGGTGGGCAGCTATCCGGTCCCCCGATGGCTCTACGGCGACGAATCGAAGGGGACGCTCCGCGATGCCGTGGCAGTGGTGCTGCACACGCAGGAGCGGCTCGGGATCGACGTTGTGGCGGACGGAGAATTGAATCGCTTCGATCCTTCCCACCCGGAAACCAACGGAATGATCGACTACTTCGTCAGCCAGTTCTCCGGCGTGCATACGAAGTACTCGGTCAGCGACATGGATCTGTTTCAAGCCGATGAAGGCATGGCGTTCCGGGCGGCGCCGGCTGGAGTGGTGACGGACGCGATCGGGGAAGGCACGCTGAACCTGCCGGGCGATTTCGCATTCGTCCGGGAGCTCGCCACAAAGCCCCTGAAATTCACCTGCACTGGCCCTCACATGTTGACCAAGACGCTGACCGATCGGTTTTATGGCAGCCGCGAGGACCTCTGCATGGCGGTTGCGGACGTGCTCCGCAAGCAGCTTGAGCGGATCCCGGCAGACGTGATCCAGCTGGACGAAGCGAATATCACCGGCCATCCGGAGGAAGGCGAATGGGCCGCGGCCGCCCTGAACCATGTCCTCGACGGGGTCAAGACCAAGAAGGGCGTCCATCTCTGCTTCGGCAACTACGGCGGACAGCAGATCCAGTCCGGGATCTGGAATGATCTGATGCCCTACCTCAACGCCCTTCGCTGCGACTTCTTCCTGCTCGAATTCGCTCGGCGCGGGTACGGTGAGCTCAGCGCAATTAAGGAGCTTGATCCGCGGGCGGGACTTGGGCTCAGCGTGGTGGACATCAAAGACAACGAGGTCGAGAGCCCCGGCTTGATCGCGTCCCGCATCGAGCAGGCGGCCAAGATCCTCGGCGAAGAGCGCATTCACTTCGTGAACCCCGACTGCGGGTTCTGGATGCTCTCGCGCAGTGTCGCCGACCGCAAGATGCAGGCGCTTGTGGCAGGCCGCGACCTGTTTCACGGCACTCGCTGAAACCCGCGCAGACCCATCCGTCGGCTTTCGGTAGGATTGGAAGTCTAGCGGTGCCTTGCGATCCTGTGGCGCTCTAGACCGACCCATGAAGGCGGTAGTTCTAGCAGCCGGTCGTGGCACGCGCATGAAGTCGTTGACCGACGATCGTCCCAAGCCCATGCTTCCGCTGGCCGGGCGTCCAATGCTGGCACACCAGATGGATCGCTTTGCCGCCGCCGGTGTCCGCCAGGTCTGCCTCGTGATCGGGTACCGCGGCGAGTTGATCCGCGAGTATTTCACCGCAAACCCGCCGGCTGGGATCGAATTGACCTATGCGGTCCAGTCCGAGCCCAACGGCACAGGCAGCGCCGCCTTGCTAGCCGAGGAATTCGCCGCAGGCGACCCATTTCTGCTCACGTTCGGAGACATCATGGTCGATCCGCAGGTCTACACGGCACTGATCGAGCGCGCTCCCGGCGCAGAGATGGTCTTGGCACTGACCTACGTGGACGATCCCTACCGGGGCGGCGCCGTTTATGTCGACGACAGTCAGGTGGTGAGAATCGTCGAAAAGCCCCCCAAGGGCACGTCCACGACGAATTTCCTGTGTGCAGGCGTGTATCTGTTCAACGCGCGAATCTTCTCCTCCCTTGCCGGCCTGACTTTGTCGCCACGCGGCGAATACGACCTGACTGATGCAATTTCCGATGCCGTGCACTCAGGCAAGACAGTGCGCTATTTCGAAGTCCCAGGGTTCTGGCGGGACGTGGGGCGTCCCGAAGATCTCGAGCCTGCCAGCGATTACGTAAGCCAGCCATGACCTCAGCACAAGAGCAACTCGTGTCCCAAGCTTGGCAAGGGATCGAGTCGATCGACCTTCCCGCCGATATCAAGCAGTCGGCACTCGCAAATTTCGAAGATTGGCTAACTGCCGATAAGCTTGCTGGCTTGGTCGCCAACAGCGATTACACGGCGCTGTTGCGATGGATGGTCGAAGCGCAGAAGTTCGACCTGCTGATCGACAGCTTCTACCAAGCGATCCCGTTCGGCACGGGCGGGCGACGCGGACCGGTGGGCGTGGGGCCGAATCGCATCAACGCCTACACGATTGCCTCGTCAGTGCAAGGGCACGTCGAGTACCTCCGCGAGCGGTTTCCAGATGCCGGCACACTGAAGGTGGTCATCGCCAATGACGTCCGCGCCTTTCACGACCTCCGCGGGATTTACCCGGCCGAGGTGGAGAATCCGCTGCTCGGCCTGAGTTCGCGGGACTTGGCGAGTCTTGCCGCCAACGTCTATGCGGCGGCCGGGGTCGAGGCCCACGCTTTGCCCGTCGACAGCGGGGCATACATCTCGACGCCCGAACTGTCGTTCCTGATCCGCCGAATCGGAGCACACGGCGGCATCAACGTCAGCGCGTCACACAACCACCCCGACGACAACGGAAGCAAATTCTACAACGGCGAGGGCGGACAAGAGATCCCTCCCGACGACGAGGCTCTCGCAACCATTGTCGAGCGCATCAGGGAAATCAACGTGCAGAGCGATGCAGGGGCCACCTTGTCCGGCTTGGTTCACGAGATTCCGGCGGAGGCGCGGCAGGCCTTCATCGACATGAACCTTGACCTTCGCCTGCGGAAATCTCCTGGCGTCGGCAAGTTCGTCTTTACGAGCCTGCACGGAACTGGCGTGGACACCGTTGGGCGCTGCCTCGAACAGATGGGTTTCGCCAAAGACCGGCAGCTGTTCTACGTGGACAAGCAGTGCGAGTTTCGCAGCGATTTCAAGTACGTCAAGTTCCGCAGTCCCAATCCCGAACTCCCCGAATCGCTAGAAATGGGCATCGAGCTCGCCAAGGATGTCGGCGCGGACCTGCTCTTGGCCACGGACCCGGACGCGGACCGCCTGGGCGGAGCCGCGAAGAACGGGACCGGCTACGCATTCATCACGGGAAACGAATTCGCGTCAATTCTGACGCGCTACCGTCTGGATTCCCTAGAGGCGGCAGGCAGGCTGCCCAACCGCCCGCTGGGCATCAAGACCGAAGTGACCACGGACTTGGTCCGGAGGCTTGTCGAATCGCGGAACGGAGTGGTTGTAGGAGACCTGCTGGTGGGGTTCAAGTACATCGCCGCAGTGCTGGGCTCGCTGGAGCGCACGGGCACGTACCGTGAGGTGGAAGCGAGCTTGGATGACTTCGTCGTCGCGGCGGAAGAGAGCCACGGATTCATGCTGACGCCTTCCGTGCGTGACAAAGACGCGGCAGGGGCTGCGGTGGTGCTGGCCGAGCTAACGTCAGAGCTTGCCCAGCGCGGCGAGACGATCTACGACTACCTTGTCGATACGTACAAGCGTTACGGCTATCACGCCAATACGGTCAGGTCTACGGTGATGCAAGGGGCGGTTGGGTCCGAAAACATCCGCAAGATCCAGCAGCAGCTGCGCAGCAATCCGCCCGAGAGCATTGGCGGACGTGCGGTTGTGGGAGTGAACGACTACTGGGACGAAACGAAGTACGGTGCGTTCCTGTCAAGCACGGACATGAGCTCGCGAAACCTCATCAGCTACTCCATCGAGGGCGGAATCAAGGCGACCATACGCCCCTCAGGAACCGAGCCCAAGAACAAGCTCTACTTGGAGCTCGTTGCCGAGCCGCTCGGGCCGGACGCGACCAACGCTGACTTTGAAGAGCACCGCAACACAATTGATCGTGAGGTCAAAGAGTTCTCGAATAAGTTCCTCGCTGAGATGCTCTCGCTGATCGGAACCTCAGTGCCCGAGTACGCCTTCGAAATCTCCGATCTCGTTCCACTGCAGTACAAGGTCGACTTCTGTGACAGGTTTCTCCCCGAATTCGAGGAGCGCGCGGAAGGCGCTCTGGCGGATCCCGGCACGGAAGGTGCCCTTAGCGCATGGGTTGACGAAACCCTGCGCCCTTACGGCCCAGATACCCGCATGCTCGTGCGGCGCGCATTCCAAGCCTATGCTGCAGCGTCAGGGGAGTCAGGCCGGTTGGCAGTGCAGCGCCGGGTGTTCAGTTCCGACTAGATCCAAGAGTCTCGAAGGCCTTGCCGGTGTCATCCCAAAGTCGCCCAGCGGGACCCGCATACCCTCAGTCGTCGATGTAGTAGCCAGCGCCGACGAGCACTGGCACGCCCTGCGCGACAATGCGCTTCAAGAAGCCGATTTTCTTCTGCTGCCGGCCGGTGAGGGGATTGAGCGCTCGGTAGTAGACGTAGGCTTCTCCGAACGTGTCTGCGACAGCCGGGATGTCCCTGCCGCCGAATTGATCCGTGGGCCGACTCTTGCCGCCCCATTCGTGGAACCGGATCCCGTTCAATGCCACCTCTCTGCCGGTGAAGACTTGGTTCCCCATCGTGTCCAAGACAAACACGTAAATCGAGCCGGCTCTCCACCGCGAGTCCTCTTGCAGCTCCATTTTGGAGAAGTACCCCTTCGACTCCACTTCCAGCGCAGCGCAGCGCACGAATTCCACCAGCCGCCGATCGCGATCCTCGGCGGCAGAATCCACTCCCGCGGCACTAACGTACTCGGGACTGCAGGAGCCGGGCAGGTCTCGCTCGTAGATGCCTGTTCCGATCATGGCCGGCGTGCCGTCCCAATCGATAGCCATCACGAAGGTGGCTTTGAACTGAGTCACGCCGTTGACGGGGTTAACGATCGAGTAGTACCACCAACCGCTCCCGTTGATTTGGACCACGCGAACGCCTTCTTTGATGATGTCATCGCCAAACTCATCGGGGCTGTCACCCAATGGAGTCGTCTCGCGCTAGGGGCGAATGGGATGGACCAAGGCCAATGCTTCGTGAGAGCTTGGAATCAGCTCGTCCACGAATACATAGATTGGGCCGCTCTTCCAGCGCTCGTCGTTGTGGAACGCACGATAGGCCTCCGCCGTGCCAACGTCCTGCACAAACTCATGCGCACAGCGCACGAACGCCTTGACATCGCTCCTCGTGCTAACGGCCCCGGCGACGATGTTGTGGTCGTCACAGGCACTTCTCGTCTCATCGGCAGTTCCGGGAATAGCCCAGACCAAGGCAAGGATTGTCAGCGTAGCCGCAGTGCGAAGCATTCTCACAGGATGCAGTATCCCCTCAGGCCGCTGCAAATTGCGACCGTGGCTGAGCGCAGGCGTGAAGCACCCTCTAGGTATTTGACACCTTGATCCGGCCCATCGTTCTGGAGTCGCGAAGATTAGTCGTGTCTTAACTTCCGGCAAGATCCGAGCGTTGCTAGTGTAGTGAGTCGTAAATTCGTATGATATAACGGTTCCATCCATCGGATTGGAGGAACCATGCCACGAGGACGCCAACTCGCCCCGCTAGCACTTGACAAAGAGACGCACGAGCAACTGACGGGCCTGTCCCAGTCGACCACCCTGCCGCATAGCCTAGTGCTGCGGGCCAAGATGATCCTGAGCAGCGCCGAAGGCCTGAGCAACACCGAGGTCGGCCGCCGCGTCGGTGCTTCCGGCCAGGCCGTGGGCAAGTGGCGGCGGCGCTTCTTGGAACTGGGCTTGGAAGGCTTGCAGGACGAACTGCGCCCGGGCCGCCCCCGCACCTACGATGACGAGCGCGTGGCGGGCCTGATCAATCGCGCCCTGCAGGAGCGGCCCAAGGGTGCCACCCACTGGAGCACGCGCACGCTCGCCAAGGCCGAGCACGTCTCGCAGAGCACCGTCAGCCGCTTGCTGCGCACCTGCGGTGTCCAACCGCACCGCAGCCAGACGTTCAAGTTGTCGAACGATCCGTTTTTCATCGAGAAAGTGCGCGATATCGTCGGGTTATACCTGAATCCGCCCGACCACGCCCTCGTTCTGTGCGTGGACGAGAAATCGCAAATTCAGGCCCTGGACCGCACCCAGCGGCCCTTGCCGCTGGACCTCGGCTATGTCGAGGGCTTCACCCATGACTATCTCCGCCACGGCACGACGACCCTGTTCGCCGCCTTGGACACCGCCACCGGTAAGGTCACCGCCCGCTGCGCCAAGCGCCACCGCCACCAAGAGTACCTGACCTTCCTGCGCCTGCTCGACAAGGAGGTCCCGGCCAGCCAAGACATGCATCTGGTGGTGGACAACTATGCGACCCACAAGCACGCCAAAGTGCGGGCTTGGCTGGCCAAGCACCCGCGCTTTCAGGTGCATTTCACTCCGACGTACGCATCTTGGCTCAATCAGGTCGAGCGCTGGTTCGGGCTGCTCAGCCAGCGGGCCATCAAGCGCGGCAGTTTCACCAGCGTGACCGATCCGGTCCGGCGCATCCATGAGTTCACGCGAGAGCACAACAAAGACGCCAGCCCGTTCGTGTGGGCCGCCACAGCGGAGTCGATCCTCGAAAAGATCGAGAGATTATCCACACGAATTTCTGCCTCATGACACTAGTAGGTGTCGCAGAATATCTTGAAACGCTCCTTCAGCCTGTCCGGGTCAGGGTAGTCGCCCGGTCGTGCCGGCAAGCGGATCTTGGTCTTGTCCAGCGACTTAAGCGCTTCAAGCGTCGGACCATCGTGCCTCTTGCGCAGCCGGTCCGATAGGCGCAGGCGATAGTCTTGGTCGATTCCCAGCAGATGCCTGTCGAAGGCGGCATGGTGGATCTTGGAAAGCAGCAATCCGTTCGAGATAATTGGCTGACCTAGGTTCGCATCGCTGTCAGGAATGATGTGTGCCGCATCAAGCAGCTGTGGTTCGGGCAGCCCGGACAACGCGCAGCGGTCGTTGTAGGCACACAGCACAATTTGCCGGAATAGGGCTTGGTGCAGCCGGCGCTTCACTCCTACCAGCACGTATCGCTTATCGATCTCGGTTGCGGGGAACTCGGGCAGCGATTGGTCGATGGTTTGGGGCGCGCATTGGCCGAACGCCACCGTGGTCTCGAGAGAGGCGGCGTCCCAGCCGACGACGAAGACCGTGCAGATTGCGATATACCTACCGGGCGCAACCCCGAGGAGGTAGATGATCGGGATCTGCTTCTCGAAGGCGTCCCGTAGTCAGCGATTGTCAGCAGCAGCAGGGTTGGTGCCCATGAAGGAGTAATCGACAGACTGCGTGCCAGCGAATATCTGCTTGTGCACCTGGACCTGGTCGCCGTACCAGTATTTTCCGCCCCGAGGAAAGACTGTAGTGATCGAGAGCAGATGCCTCATCTGCCGAGGTTTGAATATGCCTCGTTGCGGATGCCTCAGCGGAATCCGCTCTCCATCGAACCGGAATCCGGGCCTTAACTCCTTGCTCGTTAGATGCGCGTAGGTCTCGCTGAGCCACTTGACATGGGCAAACGCGGCGTTCCGCATGCGCGCATCATGATCATCTGCTAAGAACACTCTTGAGTCTCGCGACCAGGCGCCTCTTCGCCAGGGTCGAAGCGATTATACGCCCTTGGACAGGGCGTACAGCGACCACGGTACGCCCCACAGATCGCGCCGGCCGGAGACACGGGGTCTCCAGACTTTGGCCAAGACGGACCCGTGGGGGTGTCAATGCCGGGTCGGTTCAGCGCCGAGCCTAGACGTTGACCAGCAAGGACGTGTGCCAATTCACCTTCCTGCAAGCCTTACAATAAGAATGTTTAGGAGATGCTCGTACTGTTGCGGAGAGGTGGCCGAGCGGCTTAAGGCGCACGCTTGGAAAGCGTGTTTAGGGGTAACTCTAACGAGGGTTCGAATCCCTCCCTCTCCGCCATGAGATTCTTCTAGCGCGTTGATACGATTACCTGACCATCAGGAAGCCTCAGCCATGTTTAGGAGCCGCGAATTTGTGGATTCGGGCTTCGATCCGGTTGGCCTAGAATGCTGTATCATGGATCGCAAATAGATGGTAACAAAGCAGTTGACTATGCCTAAGAATCAGGGAAAAATCCAGAATGGACAGAGCCTGCAGACTTCATGAAGCTCTACGGAACTGACCAGCAATGCGCCCAAGCGTTGTTTCAGGCGCGCCCGGCCGGAGGCCTTCCGCTGCCCCGCCTGCGGCTATCTCAGGCACTGCCAGCTGCACTCCAGCAAGGTCTTCCAGTGCATCCGCTGCAAGCATCAGGCCTCGCTGACCGAAGGCGCCCTGTTGGAGCACACCAAGCTGCCGCTGAGCATCTGATGTTGTTTTCCACACACGGACGTACGAGAAACAAAGGGCTATTCCGTGGGGGCGCAGTCCGATTGTTTCAAGTAGCTCCGCTATCGCAGGAAGAGCTTGGGCGGTGCTCGAAGGGCCCGCAGCGGCTGGGTAGTGGCTCCGCATCTGCGACCACCAAATGTTGCGTAGCGGAGACGGTAGCTCTTTACCTTGGCTGGAACTTCTGGGCAATCAGGAAAGGTTTTACAGGTCTACTTGTGTCTTGATCAAGATAGTTGATTCTGATGGAGTGGCATCTCTTCATGTCGTGACTTGATTAGTCTGAAGTTAAAGACCATACTAGTCTTAATGACAACAGTCTCGATTTCCGAGCTAAAGGCGAATCTCTCGCGCTTCGTTCGCGAGGTTCGTCGGGGAGGCGAGGTTCAGGTCCTCGATCGCGGCACGCCGGTCGCAAGGCTTGTCCCACCGATTGCGGGGGACCACCGGGAAGTCCGAGAGCGGATGATCAGCCAAGGCCTGCTGCGGCCAGGCAAGGGCGGAGCCGCCGCAGTCCTAGACAAGCCGCCGTTGGTGCTTCCGGTGAGTGTGTTGGAAGCATTGGCCGAGGATCGGAATGACCGGCTGTGAGGTACTGGGACGCTTCTGCGCTAGTGCCGCTGGTCGTCAGTGAGCCTGCAAGCAGCTTGGTTCGGAAGTGGTTGGCCGAAGACGAACAAATCATCACATGGGTGTGGACCCACACCGAGATCGTCAGTGCGATTGAACGTCGAGCACGAGAAGGATCATTGTCGCGCCTGCAGCGCCGCGAAGTGCTTGGGGGTTTCGAGGCCTTGGCCAGCACTTGGGACGAAGTGACCGACGTACTCGCTGTTCGGTCCCGAGCGAATGCACTGTTGGCACGGCATCCGCTGCGGGCCGCCGATGCGGGTCAGCTGGGTGCGGCGCTGCTAGTACGCGAGCAACTGGCCGGGCCGCTCACGTTTGTCTGTCTGGACCAGCGGGTGTCACAGGCGGCCGAACTGGAGGGCTTTGGCGTAACGTAATTCCATTGGCCGTTTCACGGGCCCCGTGTTGAGCGTAATCTGTGCTACCCGGGCTGAGAACCCATCAAGCTGGTCGCTCGCCGCACGACGAGGGAGGCTGCCCGGTGAACGCCCTGCCCCAGACCGAGCACCCGCCGCACTCCGGCGGCTCAAGTGTGCGAGCCTCGCGGGCTATTCCGCCGAGGTTCACTAAGCACGGCACGCTTCGAGCAGCGCCTCAATGACCGTCACAGCGGCTTACAAGTTCGGTAGCGCGCTAACTTCAACCGTAAACGGAAGGGTGCTGACCTTCCGCTTCCGTTGCACCTGCACCCAAACCCGGTACATACCCGGTCCTGGAAAGATCACGTTCATCTGGATCAGCTTGCCCCCGTCAGCGATGCTGGGATGGCCGTGGATCATTGTGACGAGGTCGTCCTTGACCGCCAGCATGTGTGCCCATGCGCCCAAATACTTCTGCAACCCCCTGGACGTGTTCAACTCGAAGAACAGCAGAGTCAGGAGACCCGCGATAGGCTTGGGCGGGTCTGGCCGCAAGGCCACTGTCACGTTCTTGCCCCGCTTGGGAGCCAAGTCGGGCTGCAAGCTGGCAGCGAGCGTTTCCAGCGGCTCGTCGAATCCGCGGGTCGTCAGCGTCATCGGCACCATTTGCGGCGTCCCCCCAGTCGGGTAGAAGTCACCCATCAGCCGATAGCTGCCCGGCTTGTCAAAGATTGTGTCGATTCGAAAGATGCCGTCCTCTCCGAGAACGGGATGCTCGTGCCGGAAGATCTCAAGACCATGGCTGACCCAGAACAGGTGGAAGAGCTTCTCATGCACGACCTCAAACTCCGTCTGGCGGCTGCCTGACACCGGCTCCAAGACTTCAAAGCTCAGCCGGACCGGTGCTCCGCTGTCTACGGCGTTCGGTTTCGTTGACAACAGGACCGGGTACTCAGCGGACACCGGTAGGCCCAGCACGAGCTTCATCCCGCAACGCGGGCACACCCCGGCAGTCTTTGCGCGAACATCAGGATCCATCGGGCAAACGAACGGAAGCTCCTCGAAGACCCCGCCGACAGCGCCCAGGTCCAATTTGCCCTCCTGGCCATGCACGGGCGGGAGCATCAATCCCAAGATCAGCATCAGAGCCGAGAGCCAAGCGCAATGCGTGGCCACATCGAATCGACAGCCGCCCGCAGGGGGCGCCATGGATAACGGCGACATCAGCCAGCGACTCCCAACACCGCGCCTACCTCTTCACCCATTTCTGCAACAGAGGAGGGGCCTTGCGCGGCGCGCGTGTCAAGCCGGCGAAGACATTGCCCAGATCATCCGCGCCCAGCCCCTCCGGGTCAGTGCCGTCGATGAACGCCAGCAGCGATCCGTCCTTCGCGCTGCCGATCCGGACACCGTTCTTCCACCCGGGGTTGCGCACGGCTCCGGCGATCCTCTTGCCAGACTCCGAGTCGGAGACATAGAGCATGTCTCCCGCCGTGATCGCCACGCCGCTCGGTCGGCCGAAGTGCCTCCAGTCGTCCACGAACAGCATGTCGCGATCAAAGATCTGGACGCGATTATTGCTGCGATCCGCTACGAATAGCCGGCCTTGCGAATCGAAGGCCAGAGCATGCGGTCCATCGAATTCCCCCGGCCCATCCCCCTTTTGGCCCCACGCGTCGATGAATTCGCCAGCACTGGTGAAGCGCACGATCCTGTCGCCATCCTGCTGGCTCGTCGACGGGCGCGGAAAGTGACCGTCAGCGATGAAGATGTCTCCGTTGGGTGCTACCGAGCAAGCAGTCGGAGCGACAAAGGTACCCGTCCCAGCCTGCGACACGCCCGCCTTGCCCAGAGTCAACAGCAGCTCTCCATCCGGGCTGAACTTGAAGAACTGATATCCCCGGCCCGCCTTGGCCGGATCGTCTCCGAACGGGCCGCTGTCCCCGGCCCAAATGTTGCCATCCTGATCCATGCAGAATCCGTGCGCCTGCACGAACATCCCATCTCCGAAAGACTTGACCACCTTGCCCGCAGCGTCCAGCTTGATGATCGGGGGGTCGGATCGATGATGGATCCAGGTGCCTCCGCGGCCGTCTGGAATGATCCCGATGGCCGCGCCCCAAAGCGCCCCTTCGGGGAGTTCTCCCCAGCCCTCTACCAGCACGTACGGGTTGCTCATCGCATTGGTGCCGGCCTGGGCAGAAATGCCCCCGGGCACTGCAAGGAACGCTATGCAGACGACCAAGAACTTGGTACGGAGCGTTCCAGACATGGGCATCCTCTTGAGGGCGGTAGGCGCTGATCGCCCGGCCCGCCCGCACATCACCAAAGAGCGTAGCAATGCCGGGATTCTGCGAGGGCTGGAATGCTCAGCTTAATCGCATCCATGCCGAGCCGCCACCGCCTTGCAGTTTGCCGGAGGGCACTGCTTAAGGCCGAACTGGGATCGGGCATTCTCAGCGTGATCGCAGAGTCCACGCGCCGGTACGCAGCGGTTCCGGGACCACCCGCTGCAAATCCCGGACTACTCGACTTCTTCGAAGAACGAGCCCATGGTCCGGAACTTCTCGTGACGCTCGTCAACCAACTTCTTAGCGGACAGTGAACGGAGCGATTGCAGATCCCGCTCCAAGGCGTCGCCGAGCAAGGCAGCAGCCGAGTCCACGTCCTCGTGAGCGCCACCCGGTGGCTCTGGCACGATCTCGTCCACCAAGCCCAATTTCTTGAGATCGGTCGCAGTCAGCTTTAGCGCGTTCGCAGCCAATTCCGCCTTGCCCGAATCCCGCCACACGATCGCGGCGCAGCTCTCCGGGGAAATCACGCTGTAGACGGCGTTTTCCAGCATCAGGACGCGGTTCCCCACACCCAGGGCAAGCGCCCCACCGCTGCCGCCTTCACCGATGCAAGTTGCCAGTAGCGGCACCTTGAGGTTGGCCATCTCGTAGAGATTGCGGGCAATCGCCTCGGCCTGCCCACGCTCCTCCGCGTCCTTGCCGGGATACGCTCCAGGTGTGTCCAGCAGAGTTAGGATCGGACGATTGAATTTCTCCGCCAGCTGCATCGCGCGCAGCGCCTTGCGATACCCTTCGGGGCGCGGCATGCCGAAGTTGCGATGCACTCTATCTTCGGTCCTGCGACCCTTTTGCTGGCCAACCGCCATCACTTGCCGCCCGCGGAAGGATCCGAACCCGCACACGATTGCGGGGTCGTCGCCGAAAGACCGATCGCCGTGGATCTCGGAGAAGCCGACGATCATCCGCTGGATGTAATCCAGAGCGTGGGGACGCTGCGGGTGCCTGGCAAGCAAGACATGCTCCCATGCCGAGCGCGCAGGGCTGTCCGCGTCAGTCGCCGAGCCGGGCACTGGATCCCCGTTGCGCTTTGGGGCGTAATCGTCCATATGCGTGCCTCGCGACCAAGCGCCTTCCCATTGTATGGCGAGTGGCCCCGGGGACGAATCGCGCAAGTGTCGCAAAGCGTCGGCACGGCCGTCGACTTGCCTACACTGAGAGGCGTGGCAATTCGCGCTATCTGCATCGCCATCGGCATCGCCGCACTGTCCGCGCCGCTGCGCGCGCAAGCGGACGAACAGCTCGTCGCAGACGTGCGGATGTTCACGGTCATGGCGGCAATCAACGCCGCAGGCTACGACGACGGACTGACCTCGGAAGCGGACAGCCCCACCCGGAAAGCGCTGCGCGAAGATCTCGATTCCATCGATTCGGGGATGAAATCGCGCCTGCGGACATTCTACGAACAGCACAAGCAGGGCAATTCCGAGCTCGACCTGTCGCAGTACATATCGTTCGCGCTTATGTGCGGCGAGCCCCCCTTCTTCGATCTCAGGGCGGAAGTCCCGACTGATCTCCCGGTTGACGTTCGCCCGATTCGGGGCCTCTCCGCGCTCCTGCGCGAATTCTACGAAGTGGCCGATGTCGAGGGCCTGTGGCAGCGTTACCAAGGAGCTTACGAGGACGCAATGCTGCGCTATCAGGACGCCCTGATCGCGGCCGTCTTCGAGATCAACGGCTACTTGCGCGTGCCACCGGCCAGCCGAGAGGCCCGCGGCTTCAAGGTGTACTTCGATTTGCTTGCCGCTCCGGGCAGCATCAACATGCGGGCTTACGGCGGCGACGTGAAGATCGTTATCCACTCGTCGTCGCAGCTGCGCACACAGGAAATCCGCGCCGCATACCTGCTGCACTTGCTCGATCGGCTCTCGATTCGCTATTCGGAGGTGGTTGGCAAGAAAGAGGCGCTATCGCGGTTGGCGCTGTATGCGCCGGCTTTGGCGGAAGCGTACAAGACCAACTTCCAGCTGCTGCTTACCAAGTCGCTCGCCCACGCCGTGCAAACACGCATGCGGTACGAGCCTGAAGAGCGCAAGCTGGAGCGGATCACCGAGCACACCCGCCAAGGATTCATTCTCACGCCGTACTTCTACGAGAAGCTGGCGGAGTACGAGCAGCAGCCCCAGACGTTCCGGCGCTACTACGAAACGCTGGTCGACGACATCAACGTGCGGCAGGAGACTGCGCGCATCCAAACCGTCAAGTTTGCTGCTGCGGCCACGAGCACCGCGCCGGAACCACGGCGAGCGGCGAAGCCGAAAGTTTCCGATGAAGAGAGCCTTCTGTCGCAGGCCGAGGGCCTGCTGCAACTGAGCGAACTCGACCGCGCCCGGGGAGTCTTCGAGCAGGTTCTGGAAGGGGGCGGCGAGGGCCGCGCCCAGGCCAGCTACGGTCTGGGGCGGATCGCGCTGGATGAAGCGGACCCAGATCTGGCCTTGGAGCACTTTGCCGTCGCCGCCGAGAGCGGCGGCGACACGCGGCTCCAAGCCATGTCCCATATCTACATGGGCCGTATCCAAGACATCCTCGGCAACCGGGAATTGGCACTGGGCCATTACCAAAGCGCATTGGACACCGGCGACACCTCGCCCATCATTAGGGGATTCGGCGAGCAGGGGCTCGCCGCGCCATTCACCGGCATGGAAGAGGATAGCGATGAAGAGCCCTAGGCCGGAGAAGGCCGCCGCTTCAACGGCCTAGATCCGGGTCGCGGATTCGCGGGCGCCCCGGGGCAGCCCGCGCTCGACCGCTCCGGCCGGGTTCGCCGCGTGGCAAATTCCCCGCCCAGTCGATGGGTTGACATCCAGTCGATGGGTTGGGCAGGTACGGGCAGGCCCTTTGCTACGATGAATTCTGGTGCTTAATTGGCTGTTCGATGATGCCAGAACCCGAAGGAATTGAGATCGAATCTGGCGCTGCGGAGGCGGAAACCGCCCCGCGGCCGGAGCCGCAGGCCAGCGTGAACGGCGACGCTGGCGCGAGCCCCCCGCAAGAGCCTCCTGAGGTCGATGTCGCAGCACTGCGCGCAGAGCTGGAGACTGCCCGGCAGGAACGGGAGGAGATGCTCGATAAGTTGCAGCGCTCCCAGGCGGAATTCGAGAACATCCGCAAGCGCCTCCAGAAAGAGAAGGAAGATGTCGTCCGCTACGCCGCGGCAGACACCATCCAATCCCTGCTGCCGATCATCGACGACTTCGAGCGGGCGATCGAAGCCGAGGGCGTGCCACAGGAAATCAAGAAGGGTCTAGAACTGATTCACCGCCGAGTCTTCGAGGTCTTCACCAGAGCTGGCCTTGCGGCCGTGGACCAGCACGAAACGTTCGACCCCAATCTGCACTTTGCAGTTGACCGCGCTCCGGCGACTGAAGAGCAGTCAGACCAGCACATCCTGGAGGTCTACCAGAAGGGCTATCGCTTCAAGGATCGCCTCATACGGGCCTCGATGGTCAAGGTCGCAGTCAAGGAATAGCCTCACGCATTGCTGCGAGCGAAGGCAGGCATGGCGCAGAAACGCGACTATTACGAGGTGCTCGGCGTGCCCCGCGGCGGGGACGAGGCTGCATTCAAGCGCGCCTACCGCAAGCTCGCGATGAAGCACCACCCGGACCGCAACCCGGGTTCAAGCGAAGCTGAAGAGAAGTTCAAGGAAGCCTCGGAGGCATATAGCGTTCTGAGCAATCCGGAAAAGCGCCAGCTCTACGACCAGTACGGGCACGAAGGCCTGTCGGGCGGCGGCGGATTCAGCCCCGGCGATTTCCCCGACATCTTCGGCGATATTTTCGGCGACATCTTTGGCGGCGGGCGCGGACGCTCGCGAGCGAGCGCCGGGGAAGACCTGCAGTACGAGCTGGAGCTTGATTTCGAGGATGCGATCTTCGGATGCAGCAAGGAAATCCAGATTCCCAGAAGCGAGCAGTGCGAGCGGTGCGACGGGTCGGGTGCCGAACCAGGCACGCGGCCGGTTCAGTGCGAGCGGTGCGGCGGCAGGGGACAGGTCCACACGCAGCAGGGATTTTTCATGATGAGCCGCACGTGCACGCGCTGCCGCGGGACGGGTCAGATGAACCGAACTCACTGCACCACCTGTCTCGGGCGTGGCCTGCGGCAGGTCCAGCGCAAGCGCCGGGTCGACATTCCGGCTGGAGTGGACGAGGGGAACCGCCTGCGCCTGTCGGGCGAAGGCAACGCCGGCAGCAACGGCGGTCCGCGCGGCGATCTGTACGTGCTGATTCATGTCCGCGACCACGAAATCTTCGAGCGCGAAGAGACCGACCTACACTGCCGGATCAGCATCAACGTTGCGCAGGCCGCGCTGGGCGCGAAGGTGCGCGTGCCGACCCTGGAGGGCGAAGAAGTCCACACCGTCAGGCCCGGAATCCAATCCGGCGCGCGGTTGATGCTGCGCGGCAAGGGCGTCCCGCGCCTGCGTGGCAGCCGTCGCGGGGACCTTTACGCACATGTAGATGTGGCGATCCCCACGAAGTTGAGCCGCGCCCAGCGCGAGCTGTTCACTCAGCTTGGCAGCGCATTGGAAAAGGATCCGGCACCTGCCGAGGGCGGTTTCCTCGGCAGATTCAAAGACGGCCTGCGCTAAGTCCCGGAGTTCGCCCTAATCGGCTAAGATCAAGCCGTGTCCGGCCGGGCTCTCGCCGCCAGTATGGCGCTGTTGCTAGCGCTGGGCCTCGCAATCGCTCACGCACAGAATCGGGACGACCGCCTCATCCCCCAGATCAAGCAGCTGATCGAGGGACAGCGGGGGATTCGGATCTACGACTGGGTCAACTTTGCCATTGACGGAAGTCAGGTCACGCTGACAGGAAAGGTTACGGGGACGGCGCTCAAGCGCGGCATCGAGCAGTCAGTCCTAGCCCTCGAGGCCGTCGAAACGGTGGTCAACGAGATTGAGGTGCTGCCAAGTTCCGGCGACGACATCGGGATTCGCATCAACGCATACTGGCGCATTTACGGACACCCTGAGATCCGGCGATACACCACCCGAAAATCGGGTTTCCAGCCGCGCTTGCAGCGAGCTGTGAGCGACACGCAGCGCGTGCTGCTCCAGCCAGTCCACATCATTGTTGACAGCAGCCACCTGACGCTTGAGGGAGAGCTCGAGCAGCAGCGCGAAAAGCGCGTCGCGGAGGAACAGGCCTACGCCGTCCTCGGGGTGCAGTCCGTCACCAACAATATCGTCGTCACAGGTGCAGACACTGAAGAGTTAGAGCCGATCGACTTCGAAAAGGACCCTTGGTGGAGAGATTCGGAATCGGTCGCAGAACGGGTGTTGCGCGTCGAAAACCCCTTCGGAGCAGTCCGCGTAAAGGTCGTCGAGACCGAGCGCGTCCGCATGCGCCGGACGAGTCGCTCCAGACCGATCCAAGCCGGGGACACCAAGACCGCGCGCCTCGGGCGGAAGACGCGGATCACGGCGCAGCCCGCGGACGGAGCGCAGATCGACCTAGAGATCGACTTGCCGTACGGGCACCGGCTCGAAGTCGAGACGGTCGACGGCCCGATCTCGGTCTCGGGTCTGGTCCGCAGAGCCCACATCGAAACCGCGGTGGGTCGGGTCGAACTGTCGATCCCGTGGAAGGCAGTGCGGCTGGAGGCCGACCTGAACCGCCGCCCGATGCACGTCAATATCCCCCAGCACCTGCGGGCTTCGCTGCGCTCGCCGCCGGATTCAGATGAAGCAAGCAGATGGACACTGCAGGATGTGCGAGACCCACGGCAACAGCTCTATGGGCTGATCCGACTGGCGGGAGCGCGGCCAGACGCGCTGGTCCTGCGTGAGACAGAGCTTCCCGGCGATTCCCCGGTGCGGATGCACTGGCAAGCCCCGGAAGCACTGAGTACGATGCTGCGGAGACCGTTTCGCATGCGCCTGACGCGCTTCGAAGGGAGTGACCAAATCGATGACGGCGATCCTCCCGCGCTTGGCGGCGGGACCGTCCAGTTCAACTCCGATGTCCGTTTGGTCCAACTCTCCGCCTCGGTATTGGACGCGCAGAACAGGCCTGTGCCCGGCCTCGGGCCCGAAGACTTCGAGATCTCGGAAGACGGTATCGGACAACAGATCGGCATTGTGCAAGACACCGATGCGGAGTTCAATCTAATCCTGCTCTTGGATTGCAGCACCAGCACCCTCGTGGACCGCAAGGCGGTGCTGGAGGCCGCCCGCCAGTTCGTCATGACGGCGCGGCCGGCCGACCACGTGGGGATCTACGTGCTTTCGGACGCGTACATGCAGGTGATCAGTCCCCTGACGCCGGACCGCGACGCGTTGTTGCGCTTGATCGAGCAGATTCCGCGATTGTCGGGCGGCACGCCGCTCTACGACGCCATCACCTTGTCTTACGCGCAAGAGCTGGCGCGACGCCGCTGGGAGCGGAACGCGTTGATCGTCATCAGTGACGGCATGGACAACGACCTGCTGCGGCGCAGAAGCAGGTCAGTCCCGTCAAAAGTCCCGTTTGCGGACCTGCTGCGGGTAGCCGCCGAGATCAACAGCGCGATCTACCCGATCTTTCTGGAGCCGGAAGAGCCCGGCATTCGCGTCGAGCGCAGTTGGCGCGAGCGGCTGCGCCAGTCCACCAACCAAGCTCGCGATCGCATGCAACAGCTTGCCGAAACGACCGGCGGGCGGATCTTCCTCGCCAGCTCGATCCGGGATCTGGACGATGTTTACGAGCAAGTGGCCGAGGAACTGCGCAGCGTCTACACCTTGGGCTACTACCCGTCCAACCAAGAATTCGACGGCGCCTGGCGGAGCATCCGCGTCAAGGTGAGTAACACCGAGGCGCGGATTCGTACGCGTCCCGGGTACTACGGGTACTAGTGCATCAAGCACCTTGGAATGCTGGGCCGGCACATCAGTCCGTCGCTCGCAGCACGCCGAGCGGGTCGCGGCAATGCCGGGGCAGGGTAAGCGTTCGAGCGGGCCGTGAATAGAGGACGTTGAGAGGGTGGAGGGAGGGTGGAAAAAAACTGGCTTGAAACGCTGGACACCGGATATGTGTTTATGCCAGCCTAGCGAATATGCAGTTGGGCGGGCAGCCGGAAGCGCAGGGAGGGTTGGTGTGGGCCCCGGGCTTCGACTGGCGGCGGGAGCGTGTGCCTGCCGAGGCGGTGGCGTTGGTCGAGGCGAAGCAAGCGGCGCATTACTGGCGGAGCATGCACGCGCGGGCGAAGGAGCGTGTGGCGCAGCGTTGGGGGCAGTGGCGGGCAGCGGAGCGGCAGCTGGCGGATGCGCGGCGGCAGATCGCGCAGTTGGCCGGGCGGGTGCGGGAGTTGGAGCAGGAGAATGCGGGTCTGCGGCAGCGCCAGCAGGAGCTGCTGAAGACGCCGTTCGGGAAGCGGAGTGAGAAGCGTCAGGGCGGCAGCGCCGGCGGGCCGGGCAGTGCGGGCACCAGTCAGGGGCCGCAGCGGTCGCGCGGGGGGCAGCCGGGAGCCAGCGCGCATGCGCGGGTCGCGCGGGCCGGCCTGGCGGTGCGGGAGGAGTGGCACGAGCCGGAGGCGGTCCAGCGCCAGTGTCTGGACTGCGGGCGGCCCTACCGCCGCAACGGCGAGGCGGTCAGCGACCGGATCGAGATCGAGGTCAAGGCGCATGTGCGGCGGATCCGGCGGCCACGCTACCGGGCCGCGTGCGAGTGCGCGAGACGGCCGGGGCAAGCGGTGCCGGAAGTGCTCGCGCCGCTGGTGCCGACGCTGTTCCGCGGCTCGGGCTATGGCCTGAGCGTGTGGGTGGCGTTCCTGATGCAGGTGTATTGGCAGCGGCACCCGGCGCGGGCCTTCGAGCGGGAGTGGGCCGAGTTCGGGGTGCGCCTGCCGGCGGCGACCCTGCTGGGGCATGTGCCGGATTTGCTGACTTGGTTCGAGCCGCTGGCAGAGGCCATCGGGGTGCACCAGCAGCAGGCGCGGGTGGTGCACGGGGACGAGACCTCGTGGGTGGTGCATGTGCGGGCGGAGGCCGACGCGAACCCGCGCTGCTGGCTGTGGGCCTGCCTGAGCCGGGACGCCGTGCTGTTCCGGGTGGATCCGTCGCGCAGCGCCGCGGCGGCCGGGCAACTGTTCGGGGCCCTCGGGCGGGACCGGCGGGTGGTGCTGGTGTGCGACCGCTACTCGGCGTATGTGAAGTTGGCGCGGGAGCACCCGGGACAGTTCGAACTGGCGGTCTGTTGGGTCCACGTGCGGCGGGATTTTGTGACGCTGGGGCGCAAGCGGCCGGATCTGCAGGCATGGGTGGAGGGGATCGTGGCGCGGATCGGCAAGCTGTACCAACGCAACGCGGAACGGCTGGCGGCGTGGGACCCGGAAGGTTGTCCGCAGGGGCAGTCCGAGCAGTTCCAGGCGGCGCAGGAGCGTCTGGAAGCGGAGTTCGAGGCGCTGTTCGAGCAAGCGGGCAAGGAGCAGCGGGCCCTGAGCGCGGCGGCGGGGAAGCCGCCGGGCGGCGGCCCGCCGGACCCGCGCTTGGGGCCGCTGCAATCCTTGTTGAAGCACCGCAAGGGCCTGACGGTGTTCGTGGCCAAGCCGTTCGTGGCGATGGATAATAATCCCGTGGAACGAGCCCTGCGGCGGCCCGTGATCGGGCGCAAGCTCAGCTTCGGCTCGCACAGCGAGAACGGGGCGGCCCTGCAGGGCGCGCTGCTGTCGGTGTGCGCCACGCTGGACCTGGCGGGCCTCGACCTGCGGCGGTGGCTGGAGGCGTTCCTGGGCGAGTGCGCGGGCCTCGGGCCGCAGGCCGTCGTGGTGGATCCTCAGGCCTGGCTGCCGTGGGGCCTGCCCGCAGCGCGCTTGCGGGAACTGCAAGCGCAGGGGCGGCGCTCCAGGCACGGGCCGGCCCCGTGAGCGGCTGCCTGCGCTACTGCGGCCGGGACTTCCCGGCTGCCGAATTGGATCTCATCCGCGCGCTGATCGCGCAGCGCGACCCGCTCCTGTTCCGCACGGCGCTGTCCCGGGCGGTCTGCGCGGCGCTGGACTGGCGCAAGCCCGATGGCGGCCTCAAGGAGATGAGCGCGCGCGTGGCCCTGCTGCGCATGCAGCGCGACGGCCTGCTGACCCTGCCGCCGCCGTTGCGGACCGTGCCGCGACCGCAACCGCTGGCGCTGTCCCCGCGCACCGCTCCGCCCGGCCTCGCGCCCCTGCCCGGCTCGCTCGCCCAGGCCCGCCCCCTGCGCCTCTCCCTGCTGCGCCCCGCCGATCCCCGCAGCCGCCTCTGGAACGAATTCGTCGAGCGCTACCACTACCTCGGCTACAAGCCCCTGCCCGGCGCCCAACTGCGCTACTTCGTGTACGCCGCCGACGGCCTCCTGCTGGCCCTGCTCGGCTGCGGCGCCGCGGCCTGGAAAACCGCCCCGCGCGACCGTTTCGTCGGCTGGGATGCCGCCACCCGCCAGCGCAACCTGCCGCTGGTCGTCAATCACGCCCGCTATCTCATCCTGCCCTGGATTCGCCTGCCCTGCCTGGCCTCCCATCTGCTCGCCTGCCTCCAGCGACAGCTCCCTGGCGACTGGCAGCAGCGCTACCAAATCCGCCCCGTCCTGCTCGAAACGTTCTGCGAAACTCCGCGCTTCCAGGGCACCTGCTATCGCGCCGCCAACTGGATCCTTCTCGGCCAGACTCAGGGCCGCGGTAAACTCGACACCCGTCACCAGTACAACCAGCCCGTCAAGAACGTCTTCGTCAAACCCCTCTGCCCCGACTGGAAAGTAATCCTCAATCGCTAGTTCCCCAGCCGCCGTTCACGGCCCGCTCGAACGCTTACGGGGCAGGGAACGGGTCTAGGAAGCGATTCTGATTCGAAACCATTTATGCACAATGGCTTACAGACACCAAGGTCAACCATGGGTTAGCAGTCGGCTAGGCTTCGACGCCCCGCCAAGCTCGGTTCCTTGGTACCATTTCCCCCGGAGCATTTGCGCTCCGGCCAGAACTCGTAATGCCAAAACCGAAATACATAACCAGGGTCAACCAGATTCCAGAACTCTCGCGGGCAGACAAGGCTGTCGCAGCCAAGGTGAGCGAGAAGTTCGTCTTCCGCACGAACCAGTACTACCAAGGCCTCATCGACTGGGACAATCCAAACGATCCCATCAGACGCCTCGTCATCCCGGATTCGAACGAACTCAACGAATGGGGCCGCCTCGACGCATCGTTCGAGGAAGCCTTCACCAAGGTGCCCGGCCTTGAGCACAAGTACGCGGATACGGCGCTGCTGCTTTGCAACGACGTGTGCGGGGCTTACTGCCGGTTCTGCTTCCGTAAGCGGCTCTTCATGGACGACAACGACGAGGTTGTGCGCGATGTTTCCGCTGGAGTCGGTTACATCGCGAAACATCCCGAAATCTCGAACGTCCTGCTCACCGGCGGAGACCCGCTGATCATGTCGACATCCAAGCTGGAACCGATCATTGCCCAGCTGCGCGACATCCCCCACGTCAAGATCATCCGGCTGGGAAGCAAGATGCCCGCGTTCAATCCGTACAGGATCATCGAGGATCCCAAGCTGCACGCCATGTTCGAGCGGTACTCCACGCCCGAAGCCGGGCGGATCTACGTGATGTGCCATTTCAATCATCCGGTGGAACTGACCGCCGTCGCCAGAGAGGGTCTGCAGTGCCTGCAGGAACATTCCGTGACCACGATCAACCAGACACCCATGATCCGCGGGGTCAACGACGACCCCACCGTACTCAGCGATCTCATGAATGAGCTGTCGTACTTGGGCGTGCCCCCCTACTACGTGTTTCAGTGCCGTCCCACGGAGGGCAACGAGAGCTACTCAGTTCCGGTTGAGGAGGCGTTCCAGATCTTCGCCAAGGCTTTGGAACGGCTGTCGGGCCTGGCCAAGCGAGCCAGATTCTGCATGTCCCACGTCACGGGCAAGATCGAAATCCTAGGCCTGACCGAGGAACAGATTCTGTTCAAGTACCACCGTGCTGCAAATCCGGCTCATACAGGGCGAATCATGCTCTTCCGCCGCAATCCGAACGCGTTTTGGTTCGATGACTACGTCGAGTCACGGGGGTTCCTGCCGACAAATCTAGTCGAGTCTGAAGCGCTGCTGGCCACTCAGTAAGAAGGGGTGGAGCCGCCCGCTCCGGATCGGCCTTGAAGCTTGAAAGTAATGTATACTGATTAGTACAGATTAGTTGTCACCGCTAGGTGGTGCTAGCCGATCCCTCGAGCACATGAGCAGCACAGTCGACCAACTCGAAGGGCTGACAAGCCAAGAGTACAAGTACGGTTTCGTCACCGACATCGATCAGGAGACACTGCCTCCCGGCCTGACGGAGGACACGGTCCGCTTCATCTCAGCCAAGAAGGAAGAGCCGCAGTGGCTGCTCGACTGGCGGCTGAAAGCGTTCCGTCACTGGCAGGGCATGGCAGAGCCCACTTGGCCCAACGTCCACTATCCACAGATCGACTACCAGTCCATCTCCTACTACGCGGCGCCCAAGAGCGCCGACGACAAGCCCAAGAGCTTGGATGACGTGGATCCCGAACTGCTGGCCACCTACGAGAAGCTCGGCATTCCGCTCGAGGAGCGGGCGATCTTGGCGGGAGTCGCGGTCGACGCGGTCTTCGACAGCGTGTCCGTGGCGACGACCTTCCGCGAGAAACTCGCCGATGTGGGCGTGATTTTCATGCCAATCTCGGAAGCGGTGCGTGAGCATCCGGAACTGGTCCGCCAGTACCTGGGCTCGGTGGTGCCGCCATCCGACAACTTCTTCGCAGCGCTCAATTCGGCCGTGTACTCCGACGGGTCCTTCGTCTTCATTCCCAAAGGGGTGGCGTGCCCGATGGAGCTCTCGACCTACTTCCGGATCAACGCCATGAACACCGGCCAGTTCGAGCGCACGCTGATCGTCGCGGAGGAGGGCAGCCACGTCAGCTATCTGGAGGGCTGCACGGCCCCGATGCGCGATGAGAACCAGCTGCATGCCGCGGTGGTCGAGCTGGTGGCGCTGGACGACGCCCGCATCAAGTACTCGACGGTCCAGAACTGGTATCCGGGCGACAAGGACGGTAAGGGCGGCATCTACAACTTCGTGACCAAGCGCGGCGCGTGCCGGGGCAAGCGGTCGAAGATCTCGTGGACCCAGGTGGAGACGGGCTCCGCCATCACTTGGAAGTACCCGAGCTGCATCTTGATCGGAGACAGCTCCGTCGGAGAGTTCTACTCGGTGGCTGTCACCAACCACCACCAGCAGGCTGACACCGGGACCAAGATGATCCACATCGGCAAGAACACCACGTCGACAATCGTGTCGAAGGGCATTTCCGCCGGCGTGTCCAACAACTCCTACCGCGGGCTGGTCAAGATCATGCCCAAGGCAGACGGCGCGCGGAACTTCTCGCAATGCGACTCGATGCTGATGGGCGACCGCTGCGGCGCTCACACGTTCCCGTACTTGGAAGTGCGCAACAAGTCAGCGCAGGTGGAGCACGAGGCCACGACCTCCAAGATCGGCGAGGACCAAATCTTCTACCTCAACCAGCGCGGCATCGAGACCGAGGATGCGGTGTCAATGATCGTCAACGGCTTCTGCAAGGAAGTCTTTCGCGAGCTGCCCATGGAATTCGCCGTGGAAGCGCAGAAGCTGCTGGGAGTGAGCCTGGAAGGCAGCGTCGGTTAGTCGGCGGGGCAGGGAATTAGCGGATAAGCAAATGCTGCAAGTCAAGAATCTGCACGTCAGTGTTGAAGGTCAGAAGATCCTGCGGGGCATCGACCTCGAAGTGAATCCCGGGACCATCCACGCCATCATGGGCCCCAACGGGTCGGGCAAGAGCACCCTTGCGGCCGTCCTAGCCGGGCGGGCAGGTTACGACGTCGACGCCGGGTCTGTGACCTTCAACGGCCAAGACCTGCTCGAAATGGCCCCGGAGATCCGGGCCCGGGAAGGCGTGTTTCTCGCGTTCCAGTACCCGGTGGAAGTGCCGGGAGTGACGACGATGTACTTCATGCGCGAGGCTGTGAACGCGGTGCGCGCGCATCGCGGGCTTGGCGAGCTCTCGGCCGGGGAATTCCTCAAGGCCGCCAGGGCAAAGATTGGACCGCTGGGCATGGACGCGGACATGCTTAAGCGCGCCGTCAACGAAGGCTTCTCCGGGGGCGAGAAGAAGCGCAGCGAGATCTTCCAGATGGCGATGCTCGAACCGTCGCTCGGAATCCTCGACGAAACCGATTCGGGCCTCGATATCGACGCGCTCAAGATTGTTTCGGACGGCGTGAACGCCCTGCGCAGGCACGACCGGGCATTCGTGGTGATCACACACTACCAGCGCTTGCTCGACTACATCGTCCCGGACTACGTCCATGTGCTGGCAGACGGGCGCATCGTGCGCTCCGGCGACAGCTCCCTGGCGCTCGCACTCGAAGAGCGGGGCTACAGCTGGGTCGAGGAGGGGGCCGTTTCGCAGGCCGCCGCAGGAGTCTGAGCGTGCCGACAGTTTCAGAGAACGTCAACCTCTACCTAGAGCGCTCCAGCGAGGTCCTGCTCCGCTCGCAGGACGAGCCTGCCTGGCTGCGGACGAACCGCAAGCGCGCTCTGGAACGGTTTCTGTCCCTAGGCGTGCCGACCATCAGGCACGAGGAATACAAGTACACCAATTTGGCGGCGCTGGCGGACGGCGAGCTGTTGTTTCGCGCGCTACCAAAAGTGGCCGCTCCGGCGGTGCCGGACTACGTCGCCGCGGACGCCGACGCCCTGACGGTCGGCGACGGGCTGATGGTCTTGGGGCATGTCCCGCCGGGCGTGCAGGTCCGATCGCTTGCCGAGGCACTGCAAACAGATGCGGATTTCCTTCAGGAGCATCTGACCTCAATCGCCAAGTACGAGGATCACGCTCTGTGCGCGGTCAATACTGCATTCTTTCAGGACGGCGTGGTCATCCGGGTCAGCCCGAGCACAGTGGTGCGGGAGCCCATCCATCTTGTCTTCGGGGATAGCCAGAGCGCGCGGCACCCGCGCGTGCTGATCGTGGCAGGGCGCAATGCCTCCATCCAGGTCGTCGAGACCTATGTCGGATCAGGGGCGTACTGGCGGAATGCCGTGACCGAGATTCGCGCGGAAGAAAACGCGCGCGTGGACCACTACCGGGCGCAGCTCGAATCGCTCGAAGCGTTTCACACAGGCCTGCTGCAGGGCGCGCAAGCTCGCGACAGCTATGTGGGCTCGTTTTCGCTGAGCTTCGGGGCTGCCGTCGCTCGCAACGATATCGGCACGCGTCTCAACGGCTCCGGCTGCGAATGCTCGCTGGACGGGCTCTACGCGGTACGCGGCGACCAGTTGGTCGACCACCACACGAGCATCGACCATGCCATGCCCCACTGCAACTCGCACCAGTTGTACAAGGGTGTGCTCGACGACAGGGCCAAGGGCGTCTTCAACGGCAAGATCTTCGTCCGGCGCGATGCCCAGAAGACCGACGCCGTGCAGAGCAACAAGAACCTGCTGCTTTCCGACCGCGCAGAGATCAACACCAAGCCGCAGCTGGAGATTGACGCCAACGACGTGCGCTGCACGCATGGCGCCACGATCGGCCAGCTGGACGCGACGGCGGCGTTCTACCTGCAGTCGCGCGGCATCGGCGCCGCGCAGGCGCGCAACCTGCTCACGTACGCATTTGCAGCCGACGCCTTGGAACGCATCCGCGTCAAGCCGCTGAAAGAGCACTTCGAGGCCTTGCTGCTAGCAAGATTCGCTTCGGAGAGCGCCTGATGCCCCGCGCCGGAGGATCGAGATTATGAATGTCGCTCCGACACTCTCTCGCCTTGACGCCGAGACACTGCGAGCCGATTTTCCCGCCCTGTCGCAGCTGGTACACGGCCGTCCCTTGGTCTACCTGGACAGTGCTGCATCGTCTCAGACGCCGCGCGCCGTGATCGATGCGCTCGTCGAGTACTACGAAAAGGACCGCGCCAACGTGCATCGCGGCGTGCACGAGCTCAGCCAGCGGGCCACTGACAAGTTCGAAGCGGCCCGGATTCGAGTGCAGCGGTTCCTCAACGCTGCCGAGCCGGAAGAGGTTGTCTGGACGCGGGGGGCGACCGACAGCATCAACTTGGTGGCCTCGAGCTGGGGCAGGGTCCACGTGGAAGCCGACGATGACGTCGTCATTTCGGCCATGGAACACCATTCCAACATCGTGCCGTGGCAGATCTTGTGCGAGGAAAAGGGCGCCAACCTGCGCGTAATCCCCATGAACGAGGCTGGCGAGCTGCTGTTGCCCGCTCTGGACGAGATGCTCTCGCCTAGAACTCGCATGGTGGCCGTGACGCAGGTGTCGAACGCCCTCGGCACGGTGAACCCCGTGCGCGAGATCGCGGCAAAGGCGCATGCTGTGGGAGCGGTGTGCCTTGTCGACGGGGCGCAAGCGGCGGCGCACATGGCGGTAGATGTCCAAGCCCTGGATTGCGACTTCTTCGCCCTGTCGGGGCACAAGATGTGCGGGCCCACGGGAATCGGCGCGCTGTACGCCCGGCGCTCGATTCTGGAGGAGATGCCGCCGTACCAGAGTGGTGGCGACATGATCGCCTCTGTGAGCTTCGAGAAGACCGTATACAACGACCTGCCGTACAGGTTTGAGGCGGGGACGCCGATGATTGCCAGCGCGATCGGCATGGGCGCGGCGGTGGACTACCTAACCGCGATCGGCATGGACCGCATCACGGCCTACGAGACCGAGCTGCTCGCCTACGGCTCTGACCGGCTAGCGGCGATCCAGGGCTTGCGCCCGATCGGTACCGCAAGAGACAAGGCCGGAGTGCTGTCATTCGAGGTCGAAGGCATCCACCCGGCCGACCTCGGCACGCTTCTCGACCGTCAAGGGATCGCGCTACGGGTCGGGCACCATTGCGCCGAGCCCGTGATGCGTTTCTACGGCGTTTCTGCCACCACGCGGGCCTCCATCGCGTTCTACAACACCCGGGCAGATTTCGACGCGCTGGGGGACGCGATCGAAACAACCAAGGAGATATTCGCCTGATGTCTATGCTGAAGCTCGGCCTGAACGATCCTCCCCCCGAAACCGCCGAAGAGCAGCGCCGGGACACCTCGGAGCAGAACCAAGGTTCCGGCCTCAACACGGGCGCTTTGGCGCAGGCGCCAAAGTACGGTGACTTCGTCCCGAGCATGCACTCGAACATGACGATGACGTCGCCGCTCCCCCCCAAGGAGCCGGACTACGACGCGGACGCGACCCTCGAGGAGAAGGTGGTCGCAGTGTTGAAGACGTGCTACGACCCAGAGATTCCGGTCGACATATACCAGCTCGGGCTGATCTATAAGATCTTCGCCCCGCGCACTGCCGAGGACATCGACAAGGTCAAGGTCTTGATGACCTTGACCGCGCCGAACTGCCCTGCGGCCCAAACCATCCCAGCCGAAGCGAAGTACAAGATCGAACGGCTGGAGGAAGTGGCGGACGCCGAGATCGAGATCACGTTCGATCCACCGTGGACGCCGGAAAAGATGAGCGAGGAAGCGAAGCTCGTCTTGAACCTTGTTTGAGACCAGACCATGCACCTAAGTTCCCAAGAAGAATTTGGCCTACGCTGCCTGCTGCGGCTCGCACAGGCGGGGCCGGACTCGATCATGAGCATCCACGCGATTTCCCGAGCAGAGGGGATCTCGATGCCGCACGCGGCCAAGCTGATGCGCATTCTCCGCGAGGGCGGCCTCGTGGCCAGCGAGCGCGGACAGGCCGGCGGATACCAACTGGCCCGGCCCCCGGAGGAGATTACAGCCAAGCAGGCCATCCATATCTTGGGGGGCGATTTGTACGGCGGCGAGTTCTGCGGACGCTTTTCAGGGCACGAGGACCTTTGCACACATTTGATCGACTGCTCGATCAGGTCGCTGTGGCGGGCGGTCCAAACAGTGGTCGATCAACTGCTGAGCCAAACGACCATTCACGACCTAATGTGCGGAGAGCAGGAAATGGATCAATTTGTCGGAGACCTTGTGGTTCTGACCGGCGGGGCACCCCCAACAGCCGCAAGAGCGAACCATGGCTGATCCCAAGCAATTCGAAGACGCGCTCCGTGGCGTCCTGCACCCGGATTATGGCAAGAACATCGTCGATCTCGGGCTCGTCAGGGATTTTTCTGCCGCGAACGGCTCGGTCAGCTTCAAGCTCCAAAACACAGTACCGGGAAGCGACCGTTCCAACGCGGTGCTGGCCTCCGCCGTCGCTGCCGTGAAGGCTCTAGACCCCGGGGTACAGGTCGATGCGGCAGTGACCAACCGCGTGAGATCGAATCCGGTGGGCAGCAGTGGGAAGGGGTCCATCGAGGGCGTGCGAAACGTCATCCCCGTCGCTTCGGGAAAGGGCGGCGTCGGCAAATCCACGGTCTCGGCAAACCTAGCGCTGGCACTTGCCGCGTCGGGCGCCAAGGTGGGGCTGCTGGACGCCGACGTCTACGGGCCTAGCATCCCGCTGATCATGGGCGCCACCCAAGGCCCCCGGCAGGGCGGACGGGGCATTATTCCGGTGCGGGCCCACGGCATCCCGATCATTTCGACCGGATTCTTCATTCGCAAGGATCAAGCGGTCGTCTGGCGCGGCCCGATGCTGGCGAAGATGGTAGAGCAGCTCACAAACCAAGTGGAATGGGGCGAGCTCGATTACCTGATCATCGACTTGCCGCCAGGGACGGGCGATGTGCAGCTGAGCCTGTGCCAGCGGCTCGCGCTCACGGGAGCGCTCGTGGTTACGACGCCGCAATTGATGGCGGTCACCGTAGCCGAGAAGGCGATCATCATGTTTCAGCAGCTGAAGACACCGCTGCTGGGCGTCGTCGAAAACATGAGCTACTACGAGTCGCGGTCGACTGGCGAGCGCGAGTACATCTTCGGCTCGGGCGGGGCCGAGCGGATCGCCGAGCGATGGAGCATCCCGCTGCTCGGCAAGGTGCCGCTCGCGACGACGGTGCGCGAGACATCGGACGACGGCAGGCCGATCGTACTGGCGGATCCAGACGCCCCGGCCGCAGGTGCCTTCATGGACATCGCGAAGCAACTCGCCGCCGAAGTGTCGATGCACAACCTCAAGGCTGAAAGCGAGGCGCCCGTTCAGATCAACTTCTGAACGGGCGCTGCGAACGCAATCTGCTACAGATTGTTCGCCCCGGTCTCGGCCACGAACTGCGAGGCGCGCAGCAGGCCTGCTACCGTGCCGGCATCGGTCCACCAGCCGTCCAGTTCTTCCCAGCGCATCGAGCCGTCCTCGATATAGCTGTTGTTGACGTCGGTGATCTCCAATTCTCCGCGTGCCGAGCGGTCCAGCTTGGAGATGCGATCAAACACCGTGCCGTCGTACATATAGATCCCGGTCACCGCGTAACGCGATTGAGGCTCGCTCGGCTTCTCCTCGATCGCGACTATCTTGCCGTCCTCCAATCGCGGCACGCCGTAGCGGGCGGGGTCGGGAACCTGCTTCAACAGAATCTTGGCCCCGCTGCGCTGTTGGCGAAACGCATCGACAGCGGCCACGATGTTCCGCTCAATGATGTTGTCGCCCAACATCACGCACAGCTTTTCGCCTTCGGAGAAATGCCGCGCCAGGGCCAACGCCTCGGCAATGCCGCCCTCGCCTTCTTGATAGGTGTAATCGAGATGCTTGAGCCCGAATTCACGACCGTTGCCGAGCAAGCGCAAGAAGTCGCCGGCGTTCCGCCCGCCGGTGACGATCATGATGTCCTCGATGCCTGCGTTGACGAGCGCCTGGATCGGGTAATAGATCATCGGCTTGTCATAGACGGGAAGCAAGTGCTTGTTAATGATGCGTGTAATCGGGTCGAGGCGGGTCCCCAAGCCCCCTGCTAGGACTACACCTCGCACAAGCCCTTGATTGTAATGGAGAACCTCAGTGGGGCCTTCAACGACTCCGGCCGGAGCGTGTGCCGCGACTACAGCAAGGCTGCAGGCAGCCGCTCCTAGGCCTGACTTGAGAAGAACTCGCGCATCCGTCGACGTAAGAGGCCGACCGAGCCTAGCACCGCGATTAGGTTGGGCACGGCCATCAGTGCGTTCATCGTGTCCGAGATGCCCCAGACCGCCTCTAGGCCGCCGATCGCTCCGGCGAAAACGGCTGCGACCCACGCCAAGCGATACGGCAGAATGGTGCGGGCGCCGAAGAGGTAGGTAAACCCGGTCTCTCCGTAATAGGCCCAACCAATGATCGTCGAAAAGCCGAACGGTGCCAGCGCCAGCGTGATCATCTGCCCGCCCCATTCGCCTGGCAGGCCCTGAGCGAACGCCTGGCTCGTCATCTCCACGCCGGTAAGCCCCGAAGTCCACACGCCGGTAGACAGGACTGTTGCGGCGGTGAGCGTGCAGACCAGCAGGGTGTCGATAAACACACCGAAGATTCCATATGTCGCCTGACGAACCCCGTGGTCGGTCACAGCGGCGGCATGCACGATGGGAGCGCTGCCGAGGCCCGCCTCGTTGGAGAACAGGGCCCTTGCAATCCCCGCCTGCATCGCCCCGCGCACTGTCGCACCTGCGAAGCCGCCCAGTGCCGCCTGCCCGGTGAAGGCGGAACTAACGATCAGTTCGAAGACGCCAGGCAGAGCAGTCCAGTTCGCAGAGAGCACAAACAAACAGGCCAAGACGTATAACCCGCACATGGATGGCACCAGCACCGACGCTACCTCGGCAATGCGGCGGACCCCGCCCAGTACCACGAGTCCGGTCAACGCTGCCAACACCAGACCCGACACCCATGCGGGAATTCCGTAGGTCGCGCCCATCGCCGCGGCAATGGTGTTGGCTTGCGTCATATTACCGATCCCGAATGCGGCCAGAGCGCAGAAGCCGGCGAACAGCGCGCCGAGCCACGGCATGCGGAAGCCCTTTGACAGGACATACATCGCGCCGCCTCGCATCACGCCCGTATCATCTTTCTGACGATATTCAAGCGCGACCGCAATTTCGGAAAACTTGGTGGCCATGCCCACCACGCCGGCCAAGAACATCCACAGGACGGCCCCGGGGCCGCCGCTGGCAATGGCGATCGAGACCCCGGCGATGTTGCCGACGCCCACTGTCGCCGACAGGGATGTGGCAAGTGCCTGGAACGGCTTGACACTGCCCTCCCCTAGGGTGTGGCCGCCCTTGCCTACGACTTGCCTCGCAGCAAACAGGAACCGGCGAAACTGGACTCCGTTGGTAGCCAGTGTCAGAAAGATGCCTGACCCGATCAGGACCACCACCATGGGCAGTCCCCACACAATCGCATTGACGCTACTATTGAGTTCTAGGAACCAGTTCATAGGGTGGGGCCTCAGCCATTGTAGAATGCTCCGTGAGGCGTGCCACTGGGTCCCACAGGCATTGGAGTTGCAAGGATGGAAGTAACACTGGCATTCGACCGGGCCGGGGCGAAGATAAACCTGCCGGACAACCTCGACACGCAGGTGCTGCGACCGCGGTTCGCAGCTGGCCTGCCGGACGAGGACGCGGCGTTGGCCCACGCGATAGCCAATCCTATTGGCTGCCCTGCACTCAAGGAAATTGCACGTGGCAAGCTGAGCGCCGCGATTTCTGTGTGCGACATCACACGGCCCGCACCCAACAAGATCGTGCTGCCGCACGTGATTCAAGCCTTGGAGGGCGCAGGGATTCCGGCCGCAGAGATCACTATTCTCATCGCCACGGGCCTGCACCGGGAGGCGACGCCGGCCGAGCTCGATGAGATCGTCGGACCTGCCATCCTCGCGCGGCACCCGGTGCATTCCCACAAGGCGCGCGAAATCGATGAGCAAGTTTTCCTTGGCGAGACTTCCGGAGGCACGCAGGCATTCGTTGACGCTCGGTTCGTCGAAGCGGATGTGCATATCACGCTGGGTTTCATCGAGCCCCACTTGATGGCGGGTTTCTCGGGCGGACGCAAGCTGATCTCGATCGGGCTTGCTGGCGAGCGAACCATCAAACGCTTGCACAGTCCGCTCTACATGCGCGATGCGAAGGCGACCGAAGGCTCGTTTCCCGACAATCCGCTGCACCGCGAGCTGCTCGAGATCGCCGCCCTGGCGGGGCACGACTTCATGGTTGACGTCGCCTTGACGGACACGCGAGCCATCGCAGCGGTATTCGCGGGCGAGCCCCTCGCTGCCCATTCTCAGGGCGTGGAATTCGTCCGCCAGTCGACGCTCGCCCGCATTGGCGAGCCAGCGGACGCAGTCATCACCACATCTGGCGGATATCCGCTCGATCTGACCTATTATCAAGCAGTCAAGGGATTGACCGCTGCCTCCCACATCGTCCGGGACGGCGGCGAAATCCTGCTTGCCGCAGCTTGCGCGGAGGGGCTGGGCGGGCCCGAGTTCAGCGGATTGGTGCGAGACGCGGACAGCTCGTCAGACCTGCTGGATGCACTGGCGAAGCGAACAGTGCAGGTGGACCAGTGGCAGGCCGAGAAACTCGCGATGGTCGCTCAACGGGCGCACCTTTCGTTCTGCGTCCCGGGACTATCCGAAGCCGACCGGAACAAGCTCTGGGGACCTGCCCACGCAGATGCGCAGGAAGCCGTCGACGGGATGGTCGGACGCCTTAGGGAAGGTGCCCGGGTCGTCGTGATACCCGAGGGACCGTATGTCTTCTCCCAGCTGGAAAACGGGGACCGTACGGCTGCCTGAGTGAGGATTGGTGGACGACATGTCTACTGTGTCTTTGTCTCGCAGCATCTCCGAATATCTCATGAATACCATATAGGGGCTTATATACAATCCTAACCAAGGCAACCGATTACATTTCATTGCAATCAACTACGGGCGCTTGGTTTTCCGTCCGGATCGCCTGATATAGTCCCAGTCGTTCTCGCGCCTTGGCGGTGCAGACAGCAATGCCCGCATGATGTTCTCGGGAGTGTCGGGGATCGGATCGGGCATGGCGTACTTGACCGGACGCCCGCGCTTGTGATTTGTCTTAGCAGTCGCCGTCTCAGCTGGCTGGCTGACGATCTCTTTGTCGGTCTTCATTTGGGCCCCGCCCATTGTAGGCAATCGCTGGCGGGGCGGTCAGTCAGGCTCATGCCGCCAGTTCCCGAGCGCCAGAGTCCAGACCGTTATGCTTCTGCAGGTCCTTGTACCGCAGTCGCTTGCCGACCATCCTCAGCATGGTGAGTTCCATCTGCTCCAAGGTGTCCGCCGAGCGCAGATTGTGACGCCCCGAGAATTCCTTGACGTAGCGGTCGAGGTGCTTCGCTGACATCTTGTGGTAGGTGCCGATGTAGCCGCGCTTCAGCATGTGAGGTGGTCCAGAACGACTCGACTCCGTTGGTGTGCGCCTTGCCGCGCACATACTCACGCACCGAGTGCTGCACCGTCTCGTGCTCGAACGGCAGTGTCTCGTAGGCGCTCGCATCGTCCGTGTAGACAGTGGCTTGCGGGGCTGCCCAGTCCTTGACGAATGCTTGCAACGTTTCCCTGTCGGTGGCTGCAACAGCCTTCGCAGCGACCCTGTTCGTCTCGCGAGCCTTGGCACCGACCACCGCCGCCTTGCCGACTGGCCCACGCCCCGTCAGTGCCTGGCGCTGCGCATTGCTCATGTTCTTGCGCTTGCCGCCAAGGTAGGTCTCGTCAATCTCTACCGGACCACCGAACTGCCCTGCGCCCGTGTCCCAACTCTCGCGGATTCTATGCGCCAAGTGCCAGGCGGACTTCTGCGTGATGTCAAGGTCCCGGTGCAGCTTCATGCTGGAGTCCCCCTTGAGGTTCGTGCTCAGCATGTAGGCCGCGATCACCCACTTCTGAGCGCCCAGGTTCGAGTGCTGCATGACCGTGTCGGTGCGCACCGAGAAGAACTTGCGGCACGTGCGGCAGCGATAGCTCATGCTCGGATGCTTCGCCCCGCACTGCACGTTGGCGGAGCCGCAGTGCGGGCAGACCGCTCCAGCCGACCAGCGAAGCTAGGCGATCCAAACCTCGGCGACCTTGTCGTCCGCGAACATCCTGATCAACTGGACGATCGACAGATCCTTGCGGCTGGCCTTGCCCGGCCCGGGATGATTGTGTTCCCTGCGTGCTCTCATTACATAACCATAATGACCAATCCAGCACTGGATGTCAAGCGGAATCAATGAGTTATGGATGCTTTTCTTGGATTCCCCCCAAACCCTCGCCGGTTGCCTTGGTTAGGATTGTATATAAGCACCATTCAAAACCTTTCTAATATCCGGACGACAAGCCCCAAGGGTTGGCTGCGGACCCAAATGCGGGTCTTTCACGTGCTTGCCAACCTGAGGGTCATAGCCCGACCGTGTTATGAAGACCTTTCCTACCATGAGACTCACACCTACTCTATGAAACTCCAGTTAATCCGCTGTTTTAGCGCATTTCCTTGATGGTACTGGAGGATGCCCTCAAACTGTAGTCGCCCAACGACGATCCCTGGTCCAATTTCTAACATTTCAGCAAAATCATGTATTGACTCATTCGTAAACACTCCGCTTTGTATGAATTCTCCTAGTTCCTTAGGTGGGATTAGCGTGTTAGCAGAAAAATGGTTTGCCTCGGCCTCGAACATTTGCATTGCAGGATCGACAATATTGTCCGAAAGATTCTCCGTAGCATTGTCCACTACGAAACGGCACTGCCTCTTATGAAGAAGGATGTGGCCAATTTCATGAAGGAGTGTGAACCACAGCTGATCATCCGTCTTGTAGCGTAATGTGAGGCCGATTAGTGCTTTCTTACTTGTTAGCCAGCGTGCACATCCACTAATTCCCGTGTTTCGAAGTCCCGGTACTAAGACCACAGCGATACCGGATCGTGCGCAAATCTGTTGGACCGAGTCGAAGATCTGATCTGCAGGGCGACGTGTTAGGCTTTTAAGCTCATTTATCGAATCCCGTAACTTCGCTTCGTCAAAGTCTTCTACATGCAACTGACCTGCAATGATCTCCGCCTCGCGAACCCAAGCCGCAATGGCCGCTTCGTGCGCTGAGAAGACTCGTGTTTGCCTATAAGCTACCGCAGATGCTGTCCATAGTGAATCCCAACTCTCGGGAGAATAGACACCAAGAAATCCCAGCAATACTTCTATATCTGAGTCCCCTTCTGGCAGGGAGAATCTCAATTCCCTCATTTCTTTCAGTGGGAAGTTGCTACACCATTCACCCCATTGTTGAGACTTGCTAGTCCGTACCCTCCGAGCAACAGCCTCGTCAAATTGAGATTGCAAATTTAACCATAAATGTGCGGGCCTCCGGAATGCCTTCTCAAAGGACAGGGCAGTATTTGGTGAAATAGCGGCTTTTCCATTACATATTTCACTGACCGTCTTAGGAGAAAGGTCTGTCCGACGAGCTAGATCGCGTTGCGACCAATCGTGGAAGTCCAGATACTCCAATACCGTCTCACCCGGGTGCCTCACCGAGTTGACATCAAGAACGAACTGGTGACTCTTATCCATGGGTGTCCTCGACCGCAACGATTTCGATCGATCTAATCGATTTCCATCGTTGCAGCTCATCCACCGTGTCCTGATCTGGAGTTGCTGGATACGGTTGAAACAACAGTCGATAGGGTTGGTTCAGGTCCACTGAGAACAGACCGGCCCGGTTTCCCTTGAGTTCGTGACAGCGTTCGGGACCTGACTTCGGCGGCCAGAAGTCAGCAAGTGAATGCGCGGCGATGAGTGTCTCCAAACGCTGCATGATCTTTCGGGCCGTCTGCGCACCGTACCGTCGCTGGCAGGCGGCTTCGGTTTGGAGTGCCTTATGAAGCCTGCTGCCGCGAACGCGCAGGGTCATCGATTTCCCTGTGGGTAACTTGAGCTCCTTGCCCGACGTTACTTAGTTGGTAACACACCTGCTGCCGCGAGTCAAGTGCAACGGGAGTTTTTCGCTCTGCGGTGTCGATGTCCAAAATGGCCCAGAGAGGTGAGGGGTAGGCATTTTTTGGACAGTGCGTTTAGGTGGACTTCGTCAGGGCTGAAGCGAGTCAACAATGGCGAAGAGACGGAGTTTCACAGCTGGTGTCGGCACCACCGCACTTGGCGTCGGCGAAGCTGGTGCAGCACATCAAGGGGCGGTCATCGAGGCGCTTGCAGGATGAGGTCCCGCACTTACAGAAGAAGTACTGGGGACAGCATCTGTGGGCGCGGTGAACGAGGAGGCGGTGCCGGAGTACATCGAGAGCCAGACGTGGGACGAGGATGTGGAGGGGTTCCAGATCGTCGCGCCCGAGTCGCCTTAAGCCGGCTTCAGCCGGGCACCTCTAAGGCGGCTCTAGCCGCCCCCCCCCGACTTTCAGTCGCTGGTCGTTTAGTTTGACCAACTTCTCTCGAACTATTCCGGCGGGAGGCAGGCATTTGCACTCTGGGACGCTCCTGCCGAAAGGGAACTGGGCGGACGGCAGCTTGGAACTGCCTGCAGATAAGGAGCTTACCGGACTTCTCGACCAGCGGTTGTTCTCGGATTGGTAAGCGTTCGAGCGGGCCGTGAATAGAGGACGTTGAGAGGGTGGAGGGAGGGTGGAAAAAAAACTGGCTTGAAACGCTGGACACCGGATATGTGTTTATGCCAGCCTAGCGAATATGCAGTTGGGCGGGCAGCCGGAAGCGCAGGGAGGGTTGGTGTGGGCCCCGGGCTTCGACTGGCGGCGGGAGCGTGTGCCTGCCGAGGCGGTGGCGTTGGTCGAGGCGAAGCAAGCGGCGCATTACTGGCGGAGCATGCACGCGCGGGCGAAGGAGCGTTGGGGGCAGTGGCGGGCAGCGGAGCGGCAGCTGGCGGAGGCGCGGCGGCAGATCGCGCAGTTGGCCGGGCGGGTGCGGGAGTTGGAGCAGGAGAATGCGGGCCTGCGGCAGCGCCAGCAGGAGCTGCTGAAGACGCCGTTCGGGAAGCGGAGTGAGAAGCGTGAATATTCTGATTGAAAAGGGTCAGCGTTCTGAATGAAAAGGGTCACTCGCGTGGTCGAAAGATCAGGCGGTGAGAGCGTAGCGACAACGGCGGGCAAGCGCGTCGTCCTGTTCCAATCCGGACAGGAGGACACGCGATGCCAAGGCAACCGATCGCAATGTTTGAAATCAAGGAAATCCTGCCGCTGCACTACAGCGCAGGGCACACGCAGCGGGAGATCTCCCGCGCCACTGGAGTGAGCCAGTCGGCCATCCAGCGCCTGCTGGGGCGGGCTGGTCAGGCGGGCCTGGGCTGGCCGCTGGCCGCGCCCGCGCCCAGCGACGCGGAACTGTACGCGCAGTTGTACCCCAAGGCTGCGCCGCCGCGCTACAGCCAGCCGGACTTCGCGCGGGTGCAGGCACAGTTGCGCCGGTACAAGCAGGTCACGTTGGAGCAGCTCTGGGGCGAGTACCGCGAGCAGAGCGAGCCGGGCCAGAGCTACAGCTACAGTCAGTTCTGCGCGCGGTACAAGCACTGGCGCCAGAGTCAGGCCCAGGAGGTGGTGCTGGTCCAGGACCACGTGGCGGGCGAGAAGCTCTTCATCGACTATGCCGGCGAGACGGCGACGGTGCATGAGGCTGGCGGGAGTTGGGAGGCGCAGATCTTCGTGGCCACGCTGGGCGCGAGTGCGTACAGCTACGTCGAGGCCAGCCGCGGCCAGGACTCGGCGAACTTCCTGGCGGCGCACGTGCGCGCCTTCCGGTTCTTCCAAGGGGTGCCGCGCATGTTAGTGCCGGACAATTTGAAGGCCGCCGTGGAGCACGCGGATCGGTACGAACCGAGCATCAAGCGCAGCTACGCGGAACTGGCGCAGCACTACGCCACGGCAGTGGTGCCGGCACGCCCTCGAAAGCCGCGGGACAAAGCGGTCGTGGAAGGGGCGGTGCTAGGGGTGGAGCGGCAGTTGCTCACACCGCTGTTGCGGCAGCAGCGCCGCTGCAGCAGCCTGGGCGAGCTGAACGAGGTGCTCTGGGCGGGCTTGGAGGCATACAACGCCAAGCCGTTCCAAAAGCGGCCGGGCTCGCGCCAGAGCGTGTTCGCAAGCGTCGAGCAGGCGGCCTTGGGGGCGCTGCCCGAGCGCGACTACGAGTACGCGGAATGGCTCCACGCCACGGTTAACATTGACCATCACGTGAGCGTGCAGCAGTGGCACTACTCGGCCCCGTGGCAGTTGCTGCGCCAGCAGGTCGACGTGCGCCTCAGCGCGCACAGCGTGGAACTGCTGCAGGCCGGCCAACGCGTGGCGCTGCACCGCCGCAGCCATGGCCAGGGCGGCTACACGACCAGCGCGGAACACCGTCCCAAGGCCCACCGGGAGCACTTGGCCTGGCCGCCGGAACGGCTCCTCGAGTGGGCCGGCAAAGCCGGCCCGCAGACCGCGCGGCTGGTGCGCGAACTGATGGCCAGCAAGCCGCATGCGAGTGAGGCCTACCGTCCCTGCCTGGGCATTATCCGGCTGGGCAAGCGGTATGGCACGCAGCGCTTGGAGGCGGCCGCGACGCGCGCGCTGGCACACGGCGGGAGCAGCTACAAGTGCCTCAAGCAGATCTTGCAGCGCGGCCTGGACCAGCAGCCCGGCGAGCCGCCCGCGGGCGCGGCACACGTGCCGGTGGAGCACGCCAACATCCGCGGGGCGGAGTATTTCGCCGCTCCGCCGGCGCGCGGCCAGGGCGGCGGCGCAGACTCCGGGGAGGACGAAGAGCCATGTTGATCGAGCCGATTCTGGAACAACTTTACGAGCTGCGCCTGAACGGCATGGCGGAAGCCTTCCGGCAGCAGCTGGCCGACCCGAGCGTCGCCGAGCTGAGCTTCGAGGAGCGCTTCGGACTGCTGGTCGATTCGCAACACAGCTGGAAGGCGAGCCGCGCTTTGACGCGCCGGCTGGCGCTGGCCAAGCTGAAGCTGCAGGCCGCGCTGGAGGACATCGACTACCGCCACCCGCGCGGTCTGGAGCGGGCCCGCTTCGTCGGCCTGGCGCACGATTCGCGCTGGGTGCGCAACCAGCAGAATGTGATCCTGACCGGCCCGGCCGGGGTGGGCAAGACGCATCTGGCGTGCGCCTTGGCGCACAAGGCCTGCCGGGACGGCTATAGTGCGCTCTACAAGCGCACGGCGCAACTGTTCCGGGAGGTGCAGGCGGCCCACGCCGACGGCAGCTTCCCACGGCTGCTGGAACGGCTGGCGCGCACGGATGTACTGGTGCTGGACGATTTCGCGCTGACGCCGCTGAGCGACAGCCAGCGGCGCGACCTGCTCGAGATCTGCGACGACCGCTTCAACCTGCGCTCGCTGGTGCTGACCAGCCAGCTGCCGCCGGCCAGCTGGCATGCCCAGCTGGGCGATCCGACCATGGCCGACAGCATCCTCGACCGCATCGTGCATGTGGCGCACTGCTTCGCCCTGGAGGGCGAATCGCTGCGCAAGACGCAGGGTGCCCAGCGGCTGGCAGCGGACCAGCAGGAGCGCGCGGCATGACGGACTCCAGCAGCGTACAAGCACCGGCCCCGGGCGGCTGCTGCGCGGCCGGGGAGGGCTTCGAGCGGGCGCTGGGGCTGCTCTCCGACGCGGCCTTCAAAGTGTTCGCCCACCTGTGCCTGCGCGCCGCGCGGGCGGGCGGCACGCTCGAGTTCGAGCGCTCCCAGCTGGCGCAGCAGGTGGGCAAGAGCCGTTCGGCGCTGGGACGCTGCCTGCAGGAACTGGTCCGCGCGGGGGTCTGCCGGATCGACCCTGCGCCCAACCAGCACCGCCGCTCGCGCCTGCGCCTCTGCGCGCCGTTCTGGCCCGCTGCAGCGCTCGCGCAAACAGCCGCGGCGGAGGCCGGCGGCGCTCCCCCCGAGCGCGGCCGCCAGCAGCTCCGCGGCGGAGTACGTAGCCAGCGTGCGGCAGGCCTTCTTGCAGCCCCGCTGCGTGCAGGGCCGCTGCAACGCCGACGACGCGCGCCTGGCCCAGGCGTGGCAGCGCTCCGGGGTGTCGCTGGAGACGGTCCGGCGCGCCATCCTGCTCGGCTGCACGCGCAAGTCGATGGCCCTGCTCGGCCAGCCCCGAGCGCAGCCGATTCGCAGCCTGTACTACTTCCAAGCGCTGCTCCAGGAGGTGCTCGCCGAGACCTATCCGCGGTCTTACTGGCAGCACCTGCGCGACCACTTGGAGCGTTGCGAGCAACGCTGGGCGCAAGCTGAACGCAGTGCCGCGCCGCAGCCTGCTTGCCCGAATCTGACCCCGGCAGAGCCACAGCCGACGCTGCTGGCCGAGGCCACCACACACACAGGAGAAAGAGAATGATGATGATGAACTTTCACCCCTCGCAGGGGGTGTCGATTGACGGAGGTGCCGCTCTCATGGCATGCTAGAGCCCGCCAGCGTCGCTTCGCTCCGAGGTGATTCTTTTCCTTCGGAATGCTGACCCCTTTGGCCAGAATACGCAAAGCGTCAGGGCGGCAGCGCCGGCGGGCCGGGACAGCCGGGGCCGGGCAGTGCGGGCACCAGTCAGGGGCCGCAGCGGTCGCGCGGGAGCCAGCGCGCATGCGCGGGTCGCGCGGTCCGGCCTGGCGGTGCGGGAGGAGTGGCACGAGCCGGAGGCGGTCCAGCGCCAGTGTCTGGACTGCGGGCGGCCCTACCGCCGCAACGGCGCGGCGGTCAGCGACCGGATCGAGATCGAGGTCAAGGCGCACGTGCGGCGGATCCGGCGGCCACGCTACCGGGCCGCATGCGAGTGCGCGAGACGGCCGGGGCAAGCGGTGCCGGAAGTGCTCGCGCCGCTGGAGCCGACGCTGTTCCGCGGCTCGGGCTATGGCCTGAGCGTGTGGGTGGCGTTCCTGATGCAGGTGGATTGGCAGCGGCACCCGGCGCGGGCCTTCGAGCGGGAGTGGGCCGAGTTCGGGGTGCGCCTGCCGGCGGCGACCCTGCTGGGGCATGTGCCGGATTTGCTGACTTGGTTCGAGCCGCTGGCAGAGGCCATCGGGGTGCACCAGCAGCAGGCGCGGGTGGTGCATGGGGACGAGACCTCGTGGGTGGTGCATGTGCGGGCGGAGGCCGACGCGAACCCGCGCTGCTGGCTGTGGGCGTGCCTGAGCCGGGACGCCGTGCTGTTCCGGGTGGATCCGTCGCGCAGCGCCGTGGCGGCCGAGCAACTGTTCGGGGCCCTCGGGCGGGACCGGCGGGTGGTGCTGGTGTGCGACCGCTACTCGGCGTATGTGAAGTTGGCGCGGGAGCACCCGGGACAGTTCGAACTGGCGGTCTGTTGGGTCCACGTGCGGCGGGATTTTGTGACGGTGGGGCGCAAGCGGCCGGATCTGCAGGCATGGGTGGAGGGGATCGTGGCGCGGATCGGCAAGCTGTACCAACGCAACGCGGAACGGCTGGCGGCGTGGGACCCGGAAGGTTGTCCGCAGGGGCAGTCCGAGCAGTTCCAGGCGGCGCAGGAGCGTCTGGAAGCGGAGTTCGAGGCGCTGTTCGAGCAAGCGGGCAAGGAGCAGCGGGCCCTGAGCGCGGCGGCGGGGAAGCCGCCGGGCGGCGGCCCGCCGGACCCGCGCTTGGGGCCGCTGCAATCCTTGTTGAAGCACCGCAAGGGCCTGACGGTGTTCGTGGCCAAGCCGTTCGTGGCGATGGATAATAATCCCGTGGAACGAGCCCTGCGGCGGCCCGTGATCGGGCGCAAGCTCAGCTTCGGCTCGCACAGCGAGAACGGGGCGGCCCTGCAGGGCGCGCTGCTGTCGGTGTGCGCCACGCTGGACCTGGCGGGCCTCGACCTGCGGCGGTGGCTGGAGGCGTTCCTGGGCGAGTGCGCGGGCATCGGGCCGCAGGCCGTCGTGGTGGATCCTCAGGCCTGGCTGCCGTGGGGCCTGCCCGCAGCGCGCTTGCGGGAACTGCAAGCGCAGGGGCGGCGCTCCAGGCACGGGCCGGCCCCGTGAGCGGCTGCCTGCGCTACTGCGGCCGGGACTTCCCGGCTGCCGAACTGGAGCTCATCCGCGCGCTGATCGCGCAGCGCGACCCGCCCCTGTTCCGCACGGCGCTGTCCCGGGCGGTCTGCGCGGCGCTGGACTGGCGCAAGCCCGATGGCGGCCTCAAGGAGATGAGTGCGCGCGTGGCCCTGCTGCGCATGCAGCGCGACGGCCTGCTGACCCTGCCGCCGCCGTTGCGGACCGTGCCGCGACCGCAACCGCTGGCGCTGTCCCCGCGCACCGCTCCGCCCGGCCTCGCGCCCCTGCCCGTCTCGCTCGCCCAAGCCCGCCCCCTGCGCCTCTCCCTGCTGCGCCCCGCCGATCCCCGCAGCGGCCTCTGGAACGAATTCGTCGAGCGCTACCACTACCTCGGCTACAAGCCCCTGCCCGGTGCCCAACTGCGCTACTTCGTCTACGCCGCCGACGGCCTCCTGCTGGCCCTGCTCGGCTGCGGCGCCGCGGCCTGGAAAACCGCCCCGCGCGACCGTTTCGTCGGCTGGGATGCCGCCACCCGCCAGCGCAACCTGCCGCTGGTCGTCAATCACGCCCGCTATCTCATCCTGCCCTGGATCCGCCTGCCCTGCCTGGCTTCCCATCTGCTCGCCTGCCTCCAGCGACAGCTCCCCGGCGACTGGCAGCAGCGCTACCAAATCCGGCCCGTCCTGCTCGAAACGTTCTGCGAAACTCCGCGCTTCCAGGGCACCTGCTATCGCGCCGCCAACTGGATCCTTCTCGGCCAGACTCAGGGCCGCGGTAAACTCGACACCCGTCACCAGTACAACCAGCCCGTCAAGAACGTCTTCGTCAAACCCCTCTGCCCCGACTGGAAAGTAATCCTCAATCGCTAGTTCCCCAGCCGCCGTTCACGGCCCGCTCGAACGCTTACTCGGATTGAATCGATTTCCAACCTATTTCGGCGGAAACTAATTCGAGCAAGAATGGCCAAATCTGGTCAAGATAAACAGTGTACTAACAGGCGTACGTGGAACAACGCGCTATTCCATGGGCACGCAGTCCGATCGTTGCCAGTAGCTCCCCTACCGCACGAAGAGCGAGGGCGGTGCTCGAAGGCCCGCAGCGGCTGAGTACTGGCTCCGCATCTGCGACCACCAGCTTTTAAAACTTAGCCGTTCCGATAAACCTAATTAAATCAGATAGTTGGAACAAGAAAATGGTGGACGATATGGGACTTGAACCCACAACCTCCGCATTGCGAACGCGGCGCTCTCCCAATTGAGCTAATCGCCCAAGCCTGATTTCATCATATCACCGCGTTTCGAAAGCTGAACTGCGGCCGGCTTGAGACTGTGATATTGTGACGTGGCGCGCCGTGGAATCCATTTGGCCGCCTTGCTCGAGTCGCCTTGGATTTCACCAACCGGTTTGGGGATGACATCATGAATCGACGATCCTTCTTCGGTGCGGCCACGGCTGTCGGACTCGCCGCCGGCCAGTCCAAGACTGTCGCTGCGAGTGACACGGTCAACCTCGGCATGATCGGAGTTGGCGGTCGTGGCCGAGGATTGCTGGGGGCATTCAGCGGCTTGGCTGGCGTAAACGTCTCTTACCTGTGCGACGCGGACCAGGCGTCGCTCGAACGCGCTGGAAAAGTGCTCCAAAATGCTGGCAAGCCCATCCCCGAGACCACCAACGACATGCGGCGGCTGTTCGACTCCAAGGATGTCGACGCCGTAGTGGTCGCTACGCCAGACCATTGGCATGCGCCAGCCACAATCCTCGCCTGCGACGCCGGCAAGGATGTCTACGTGGAAAAGCCCGCATCCCACAACATCCGCGAGGGACGGCTAATGGTCGATGCCGCCCGTCGCAACTCGCGCATTGTGCAGGTGGGCACCCAAGCCCGCAGCCGGCCATCTAGCCGCAGGGCAATCGAGATCGCCAAATCCGGCGACTTGGGGGAAATCCTGATGGCCAAGGCTTGGAATGTTCAACTCCGCGACAACATCGGACACAAGCCGAATTCTCCCGTCCCCAAGGGACTCGATTACGACACATGGGTGGGCCCGGCACCTTGGATCCCATTCAATGAGAACCGCTTTCACTACAACTGGCACTGGCACTGGCATTTCGGCACGGGCGACGCCGGAAACGACGGTGCCCACCAGTTGGATATCGCGCGCTGGGCGTTGGGCGTAGACTGGCCCGACACAGCCAGCGGCATGGGCGGGAAGGTCTTCTTCGACGACGACCAGCAGACGCCCGACACGATGAACGTGACTTTTCAGTATGGCAAAAAGGCCATGATCTGGGAAATGCGGATCTGGAACCCGTACGGCATGGATGGGCATGAGAACGGCGTGGCCGTATACGGAACCGACGCCTCGATCCAGATCGGGCGCTGGGACCGACGCTGGGGGTACAAGCTGTACGACAATAAAGGCAAGCTGGTCGAGCACAACGATGCGGGTGACGAGTCGGATGATCACATGCGGAACTTCGTGGAGTGCGTACGCACCCGGGAGTTACCGGCGGCCGACATTTCGAAGGGTCACATCTCCGCCATCCACTGCCACCTGGCGAACATCGTGTCTCGAACAGGCCGCACGTTGGCGTTTGATCAGGAGACGGAGACAATCGTGGGGGATCCACACGCGAATCTGTACGTGAAACGCAAGTACCGCACGCACTGGGGCACACCGAAGGGTGCCTAGCGGAGAACTTTAATCAAGAGATGCAGTCTGAATCAGACCCCGATCATCAACGGCCCCAATTTCAAACTATTGGCAGCGCATCGGATTGCGTGGTCCGTCGCCATCCGGCCACTTGCCTTCGCGTAGGGCAGGCAGTCTCATCCTCAATCAAAGCGCACCGCGTCCGACGCGTGTGCGGCGGCCGCTAGAGCGCGATGACCTACCTGATCATTTGTGCGCTGCTAACGGTTCTCATCTCGGCCGTGTGCTCCCTCTTCGAGGCGATTCTGTACTCGACTCGGTCCGGGGCGTTGGAAGCCGAAAAGGCCGAAGGCAAGCACTCGGCCCTAGCCGAGCGGTTGATCGCGATGAAATCGGATATAGCCAAGCCAACCTCCGCAATTCTGGTCTTGAACACCATCGCCAACACAGCCGGCGCGACGATCTGCGGAATGCTTGCGGCACGACTGCTAGGTGCCAGTTGGGTACCGGTCTTCTCGATTGGCCTCGTCATGGCAATCCTGTTCATCGGTGAGATCTTGCCAAAGACCTACGGTGCAACGCATTGGCGCTCCATTTGGCACTGGATCGTGTGGCCACTGACAGTCATGCTAAAGGTCCTCGCACCGGCGGTGACGATCACGCATGCCTTTGCAAACCTTTTCTCTGGAGCAAAGGGTGCCCCGGCGATCACGGAGGACGAGATCCAAGCAAATATCCAGTTGGGCAGCGAGTCTGGCGAGCTCACGCAGTCCGAGTTCCAGCTGATCAACGCGGTGTTCCGCTTCGATGATATGCTCACACGCCAAGTCATGGTTCCCCGCGGGGACGTGGTTTTTCTTGACGTGAACACGTCCGGTGCGGAGAGCCTCGAGATCGCGAAGCGGTCGCGCCACACCCGATTCCCGCTCTGCGAGGGCTCGCTGGACGACGTGATCGGCCTCGTTCACATCAAGGATTTGCTCGGTTCCGCGGCCGACCAGCACCTTGATCTCAATCGCGTCATGCGGCCCCTGCGGCATGTCCCGGAGACGCTGCCGATCAGCAAGCTGATGCAAGAAATGCAGCACACGCACCAGCACATGGCGCTGGTCGATGATGAGCACGGCTCAGTGATCGGCATCGTCACCATGGAAAACGTCGTCGAGCAAATCGTCGGTGCCGTTCAGGACGAGTTCGATGCGGAGTCCCCGGAAGTGGTCCACGAGGGCAACGGCATCTACACGGTGAACGGGCACATGCCACTAGAGCACGTGAATCGCGAGTTGAATCTGCGGCTCGCCTCGCCCGACGTGGACACGCTCTCAGGGTTGCTCGTCAGCCAGCTTGACCGCTTGGTCCAAGTGGGCGACAAGGTGCAGTTGGACGGCGCTACCGCCGAGGTGGTCGAAGAGCACGGCGGTCGGGCATCCCAAGTCAGGATTTCTGTCCACCAGGCGCAGAACCAGCCATCGGATGAACTACAGCCGCCCGGTGTAGGCCGAGAATAGCGCTCCAAGAGGCTGAAGGGGTCTTGAAAGCATTTCCGGTCCTCTGCCCGCACCAATCATCGCTTCCACTCGTTGCCGAGATTGGCACCCATGGTCCGCGCTTGGGCAGCGTCGGATTGAGTTGGTCGTGTGGACAACTCGCCGGCTTGAAAAGTATCCGAGCCGGCTGCTCAGACTGTCAAGACAATTGCGACAGAGGTTTCGCCTAGTCCAGCTGACCTGAGGATCGTGAACCTCAAGCGGCCAGCCAGCGACGGTGATAGAGGTGCACAGTTCCGATTAGGGCGAATTCCTATCTGCTTGGTTCTCGCATGGATTCCTGAGTCAACTCGTCGATGAACCGATACGACATTTAGCTAGCCATCTCTTGCGCGTTGGGCGCGCTGGATTCAGGCGGTAATCGATCGGCCTCTGTCAGGGGCGTTTCACTGCGCCGGCACGTCACCGGACAATCAAAAGACCACGCCCAGCCCGCTGACAATCCCGTAATCGTTCCTCGCAACGGTCTCCGCCGGTCGCGTGTCGAACCGGTCGAAGAGTCTCAACGAATAGTTGAAGCGCCCGGCGATCGGGACGCGGAAGGTTCCGTCGTACTCAACGCGCAAGTGCGCGACGTCCAGCAGGTTCGGGTGGAGCGTGAAATTCGTCTCAAGCTGGACCTTCCCGAACAGCACGGTCGCCCACTCCAGCCCAGCAAATGACTCGACCGTAGCCCGATTGTTCTGATCACGCAGTCGTTCATGCACGTAGGCGACGCCTCCCAACATCGAAAGTTTGGTGTTGCCACTAGCCCTGAGCCGCCAGCCCATTCCCCCGCCGAAGCGACTGCGGAGGTCCAGCAGCCTCCGCTCGTTTCGCTCCAAGCCCGCAAGGGCATACGCGAAGCTGCGTACGTTGACAAAGCGGTCCAAGCGCGCGTTAATCGCATGCCGGCTCTGCGAACGCGCGCCGTCTTGCCGGGCGAACAGCGAACTGAGCCGACCGGAGAACTTATATTGCGCTGATGTGTAGCCCGCGGTGGCACCCGCTGAGGACTGCGCCTGGTTCTGATTGCCTCGGGCCACGCTGTAGCCAATGTCGGCCGACCCGTCGAGGGCCGAAATCATCTTGCGAATCCCTTGTTCGGGCTCGCCACGCGCAATTCTGGCGACTGCATCGGAGTGGATCGCCACTTCCGGAGAACCTTCGCGCACGACTGTTGTCCGGGCTTCGTCCCGGGATAGCCGGCCGTCGAGACGTCGCCCGTCCACGGTCAGGATCGAAAAGCTCGCATCGGTATCGATCTTCTGGATGTTCTCCCACTCGATCTCTACAGTGCCAGCAAGCTTGGATTGCAGCACGAGCGTTCCCTCCGCAAGCCGTCTAACCGTCCCGGTCAAGCGGTCGCCGTTCGTGAAGATGACGGTATCCGCTCCCAACGCAGCCGGGATAAGCACAGCGAAGGCGAGAGCGAGAGATCCACGAAATGAATGCATCGGGAGAAGCCAGTCCGGGCAGGCCGCTAGACGGCAGCCCGACCCGCTCCTCTCACTTTAAGGGTCGCTCAAGCCTCCGCGATACCCATGAGCGGCATCGCTTGCAACGCACCGGTCGCGACATCCCCCAGCCAATTCAGTTGTGGGGCTCGGTCGGCCCCGGCTTTGCCTGCCGGCCCTAGCGGTTGGAGCTGGCTGGCGGCGCTGTCGGATCGCCCGGCTGGGGGAATCGCCGCGGGGGCGGCACGAGTCCGTCTGGATCGAAGAGCCTGCCGGGCAAATATTGGGAGACGCGGGGCCCTTCGAGCGCGCGGAGCTTGACGTTGCGGTACCAAACCGGGTGGTTGTGGTGAGTCAAGGCGATGTGCCCCGGCCCTTTGAAACCGAATCCCGGCACTCGCTTGAACTTGGTCTGCTCAACGCGAGCGAGCATCTCAGGCGAGTTGAACGCGTACTCGAGAATCTTCCGCCCGTTGAGCCAGTGCTCGCCGTGCGTGCCGCGCACCACGATACGTGCGGTGTTCCATTCGCCTGCCGGGTGCGTCGGCTTGTCCTCGACCGGCTTGTAGAGCAGGTAGAGCGAGCCGGAACTCGAGAATTCCCATCCGGGCCGGCGGCGATTCAGGCCGTCATCGTCGAGCAATTGGTATTCGGGGCCTGTTGCCCTGAGCATCGATCGGCGCTTCGCATCCGGGCTGAGGTGGGGCCGATATCCCGGACCAGCCCAAGCCTTCTGGACCAAGTACTTCACCCCGCTATTGCCGCCCTTCACTAGTTTCCAGTCAAAGCTCAGCTCAAAGTTCTCAAACTCGCTCACAGTCACGAGGTCCCCGCCGCTGCTGTCGGCCAAGGTCCGGATCGAGCCGTCCTCGATGGCCCACGAGGTGCTCGGGAATGGCGTGCCCTGAAAGCCCTCCCAACCTGTTGGCGTGGAGCCGTCAAAGAGAAGCTGCCAGCCGGCTAGCTTTTCAGCGTCGGTCAGCCTGTTGTGCGCCGATTCAGCGAGCCCTAGGCTGGAAGCGATGATGGCAAGGAATACGATGCGCAGCATGATGGATTCCGAGTTCCAAGAATACCGAAATTCGAACGCTCAGCCTACCGTACGAACAGAAATTCCGCCGTGTTGAACACGGCGTGGGCCAAATCCGTCCAGATCCCCGGGTCATTGCTGTCCGCCACGCCGCGCGCTCTCGCTTGATCGGCTAGAAACGCTTCGATCTCGGCCAGCTCCGATTCGACAGGTGGCCGCCCGTACGCCCGTACGTACATGTCGCGGATCCGATCCGCTGCGCTCGGCTGGGATTGCAGGGTTCGATCTGCCCACAGTTCTGCCTGCCCGTTCACGAACTCGTTGTTCAGCATTAGTAGGGCTTGGGAAGCCACGGCGGAGATGCCTCTGCGCCCCTCGGTGGAGATCGGCAGCGGATAGTCGAATGCCAGGAACAGCGGCGGCAGGAAGTTTCGCCTGACCTGCAGATAAACGCTGCGCCGCCCCAAGCCATCGAGCGGTCCCGACTTCGGCTTGCCCCGGCCATCTTGGTAAACGCTGATGTGGGGTGGAACGCCCGGGCCGCCCACCGAAAGGTCGATCGCCCCGGAAACCGCCAGCAAGGAGTCGCGAATCGCCTCGGCCTCCAGGCGCCGGACTGGGAAATGCGACACCAGTAGATTCGCAGGATCGACCTCGCTCGCCTTCGGGGACAGCTCGCTCGATGCCCGGTACGTGCTGGAGAGCATGATCTCGCGATGCAGATCCTTGATAGACCATCCGGATTCAATCAAGTGCCGCGCCAAGAAGTCGAGCAGCTCAGGATGGCTGGGCTCTTGGCCCATGCGCCCGAAGTTGTCGGTGCTAGCGACGATGCCGCGGCCGAAGTGATGGTGCCAGATCCGGTTGGCCATCACGCGAGCGGTGAGCGGATTCTTCTCGCTGGCGACCCAATTGGCGAGTTCCAAGCGACCCGACCCGTCCCGGAAGGGATTCTGGCTGGCACCCGCAACGACCTGCAGGAACTGACGAGGCGCGATCGTTCCCGGATTCTTGTGGTTGCCCCGCACGTGAATCGGCGAATCGGCGGGCCGCCAGTCCTTGCTCGACATCGCGAAGGTAGAGGTTGGGAGGCCTTCATCCGTTTGCCCGCGACGCGCAACGAGGTCGGAAAATAACTCCCGCTCCGACGATTCCAAGAATTCCGCGGCCTGCTCAAGACTGCCGTGGCCAAGAATCCCGGAAAGCAAGGCCCTGTCGGTCGGCAGCGGGCTGGCCGCCGCAGAGAGCTCTTCAGCGAACGACTGGTACGCGAGAGCCAGATCGCCCAGCGACCGGATCGACTCGCCCCCAAGCAACGCCAATACCCGCGGATCGACGGGACCTGCGATGGGCGGTGGCTGCCGGTCTGATGAGAAGACGATCTGGTCGACCGCGATCGAGCCGGAGCGGTCGCGATCCACGAGCTCGAGCGAGCAGATACGACCGCGCTCCTTGGTCATCGCGATGGTGTGCCACTCCAGCCGGCCGCTGCCGTTGGGCATGGCGTGCCCCGACTTGTGCTCGTCCGCAATCACAGTGAACCGGGTCGGCGTATCTTCCTTGAGCCCTCGCTCGTACCGCGGGCCCGCCAAGCGTACGTGGACGTACTTGGCCGGCATGCGGAACTTCTCTGTGGTGAGCGCCCCGGTCAGAGCCTCCACCCCAGGGCCGAACGACGCGGCGAGTGCGCGGCCTGAATGCCCAGCCAACCGCTGCCCGGCAGGCACCGTGTCGACAGGGCCGGCCCCGAAGGCCGAGCCTGTCACAGTCCACTTGCCGTAGCCGTTTACGAAGTCCTCGTAGATCTGGTCCTCTCGCTCGGCCCAGATCGAATGGCTGCGATCACCCTTGGCCTCCCACTCGGCCATCTCCGCGCGCAACTGATCCATCGCTTGCGCGAAGTTATGATCGTCCGTTCCGGCTTGCGCGGCCTTGGCGAACGGGTAGAGGGGATGGGACGGCTCGCTGCCCGCGTAGTCGAGCTCGGCCGCCAACCCGTCGGAATCCTTGGCGCCCATCTGTCCAGAAGCCGCCATCAGGCGGTCGGCCAGGCCCGCTGCCGCGCGCGCTCGCGCAGGCTCCAGCAAGGTCTCGACCGCCGCGTTGAGATCGCCGATCTGGCCTGCGATCGCCTCAATCTCACGCTTGCGCTCGGGCGAGTCGATGCAGATCTCGCTCATGTGCGTCGAGTTCAAGATGCCGAACAGCGAGTAATAATCGGCCGTCGGGATCGGATCGAACTTGTGGTCGTGGCAACGCGCGCAAGCCACGGTGAGACCCTGCGTTGCCTTGGTCAGCACGTCGATCTGGTTGTCGATCTGATCCGCCCTAGCCTTGATCGAATCCGTAGGCGAATTGAGCACCTCCCACAGCCAATACATGCCCGCAGCGATCGGATTGACGAAGTGCGTCCCATCCCAAGACAGCCTGGGCGGCAGCAAGTCACCTGCGATCTGCTCCCGCAGGAACTGGGTGTAGGGCAGATCCGAGTTGAACGCTTCAATGACGTAGTCGCGGTACCGCCAGGCGTCGAGCTTGTTGTTGTCGAATTCGTGGCCGTTGGTTTCCGCCCAGCGCATTAGGTCCAGCCAGTGGCGTCCCCAGCGCTCGCCATAGTGCGGAGAACCGAGCAGTCTCTCGACGACGCGCTCAAAGGCGCCGGGAGCTGTGTCGGCGAGAAAGGCCTCGATGTCCTGCGGTGTTGGTGGAAGTCCCGTCAAATCGAAGGTGGCCCGTCGCAGCAGTGTCCTGCGATCCGCCTCGACCGGTGCTGCGAGGTCCTCGGATTGAAGTCGCGCAAGAATGAACCGGTCCGTGTCGGTGCGCACCCAGGCCTCATCGCGGACTTGGGGCGGGGTTGGATTGCCGATCGGCCGGAAGCTCCAGAACTGCCGGCCCGCTGCCAAGTCGATTCCTTCCGCCTCGGCTTCTGCCGCGGCGGTTGATCGCGGATCCGGAGCCCCCATGCGAATCCAAGCTTCCACATGGGCTATCTCCTCGTCCGCAAGTCTGCCGGTTGGAGGCATCTTCAGCTCGAGCGATGTGTAGGAGATCGCCTTGAGGAGCAGACTGGCTGCGGGATCGCCAGCCGTGATCGCCGGCCCCCGGCTGCCGCCTTTTAGGAGGGCTTCCTTGGAATCGAGCCTGAACTCGCCCATGGCCACTGTTTCGGCGCTATGGCACGAGTAGCATTTTTCGACGAGCAGTGGCCGGATATGCATCTCGAAGTGCTCGATGCCTTCCTGCTCTTGGGCGGAAACCACTGAAAGCAGGAACAGAGGCGCAAGGCAGAGCAGGTGGCGCAGTAACATCTTGAATCCCACAGTCAATCATAGGATGATTGACGCCCGCTCGGACACAGACAAGCTCCGGCAGACAGACTCGGAATTTTCGCGGAAGTCGCAAGAGGCAGCCCGAAGACCTGGGCAGTATTCGGTCTCGTTGAGGCAGCTCTTGACTGGCTGGGCACAGCGTCAGCTCTGGATTGGAAGTCTTCACAGCGGAGATGACCGCTCAATCGGGCGTTTACCCGCAGGGTTCTGTACAGTGGTTCAGTGCGGGTTTGCAGAGTCCCAACCCTTGTGATCGTGTTTGCGGTCGCTGCGTTTTCCCAGCAACAGGGCATGATCCCGCGCTGGCAGGTCGAGGAGCTTGCGCAGAGCTTGGTCCAGAACATAGACACCGCAAACAAGATCGTGATCGCGCTGCACCCTCAAGAGTGGGTGCAAGATGGTGCGCCGTCCGTGTACATCGAACAGCACCGTACGCTCCTCGACGAAATGGAGCAGGTCAGGCTGTCGGCCCAAGCCCTTGGTCGAGAACCGGAGCGGCTGACGTACGCAATCGACACATTTCTTTGGCTCGACCGAGTCGACATGTTAATTGCGTCGGTGGCGGGCGGGGTGCGCCAGTATTACAATGGTGCCGTCGCGGATCTGCTGGACTCGGCACGAATCCGGAATGCGGATGGGATTGCGACGATCAAGTTATACACCCGCCAGCTCGCCGACTATGTCGAACAATCGATGGATGTCGCCCATCGCGAGGCACAGCGCTGCCGCGAGGAGATCATCTCTGCGCCGCGGAATTCGCAATAGCGGCAAGAATCGATCAGAAGGCGCCTCCCCGCTCCTCGAAGCGGGTCGGCTTGCCAAGATCTGCCCCGCCGGCCCGAACCCACCCGGCGATGTAGTCGATCATCTCGTCGAGCGTCGTCAGCGGCGGACCGAATAGCTCCTCGCATCGCGCAGCATCGCTGAGCAGCGCCGTGCGTTCCTCAACCCCTTGCAAGACGGGCTTGACACCAAGGGCGTCCCCGAAACGCTCGGCGAGCGATCGCACACTCAGGGCGGGCGTGCCGGTGACATTGAGCACGCGCGGAGGTACAGCGCAAAGGTCAAGCATGCGCAACGCGATCGAGTTCGCGTCGCGCTGCCAGATCACGTTGACATGGCCCATCGATAGGTCGATCGGACGAGAGCCATACACCTTGTCAGCGATGTCGCGCAGCACGCCATAGCGCGGCTCCACGGCGTAGTTGAGACGCATGATGGCAACCGGAGTGCCGTGAACCTCGCTGAAGTACTGGAAGATCCGCTCCCGCCCCAGCACGGACTGGGCGTACTCACCGACCGGGTCGACGGGCGACTGCTCGGATGGGCCTGCGCCGGGTGCCTCACTGAATGGATAAACGTTCCCGCTTGAAAAGGCGACGATCCTAGCTCCGGCGAAACGCTCGGCCACCAGCGCAGGCAAGTAGGCATTGACTGCCCAAGTGCGGCTGGGCTCGTCGCGAGTCCCAAATTTGTGGCCGGCCATGAAGATCACGTTTGGCGCATCCGGAAGCGCCGCGAGAGCATCGCGCTGCAGCAGATCGGCTTGGACCGCCTCAATTCCCCAACCCTCGATCCGCTCCCGAACCCCGGGGCCGGAGAAACGTGCCACACCGATGATGCGTCGCGGCTTACCTGCTAGGTTGGACGCTTGGCGGGCAAGGCGAGCCAATGTCGGTCCCATTTTGCCCGACACCCCGAGAACGAGAACGTCCCCGTCCAAGCGCCCCATTGCAGCGATGTCGGCATCACTAGGCAGCGCAAGATCGCGATCTAGTTTGTCGCTGCCCGCCGTGTTGCGGGCCATTCACTGGCTCGCCGTCAACTCTTCTGGGAACAGGGCAACGCCTTTGGGGGGCGGCAGTTGCTCCTTCAGCAACACGAGCCGTTTGCGAATATAGCTGCTGGCCAACTGCTTTGGGCCGTTGTCGACATCGATATCGCAGCACAGGCCGTGCAGATACAGAGTCAACGTCTGCTCGAGTGCCTCGCGGCGGTAGTTGTCGAAGACCTCTGGCCGGGTATCAGCATCGCTTGCCAAACTCAGCAACTCCTTCTTCAACTCCCACGGAAGCTCGTTCACTTCGCCGCGCGCGTTGCTGTCCAACTCCGAGTCGAGCAGCTTGTTGAACGGGTCGCCGATGGCGGCGCCGACACGATTGACGATCTCGATCGAGAGCGTGGAATACAGCACGATGTGAGCGTCAAAGAGCCCCTCTTCGCGAACCGCGACGAAAACAAAATTCTCGCCCTCGCTGGACTCGAATGCAGCGAATCGCCGACTCTCGCCGGCAGGTTCATCGAACGCAATCCGCGATCCGAGCTGATCCTGCTTGGGATTGGGGTCGGCTGCCAAGTACGGCACCAGCACCAAGCGCAGCATTGGCAGGATCTCCAATACCTTGGGTGGCAGTGAGCTGAGCGGCTCGAAAACCAGTCGCTCGCTTTCCTGCTCATCGAGAGGCAGCACCGAGAAATACGCTACCGAGTCGCCCACTGGAATCATCATGCCGCGGCATTGCGCGATGAATTCCGAGGTGGTTAGTTCTGTCGACAGCTTTGCCGGATCGGTCGAAAGGGCCTGCATTTCCAGTGCGTTTCTTCGATCTTATCAGAGGACTGAGCGATTCTACGCCGTTCGCAGAACACGGCCAGTGGTTCGCCAGAGTTGAAAATCTGCTGCGGCAGCGGTGGGCACCAGGCGGAATACCGACGGTCAGGCCGGCTTCGCTGCCTAGAGCGGAGGATTCGTTGCAGGCTCGAAAGCGCGTGGGCCAAGGACCACTCACGGGTGGGAGCCCGCCGTGACAGGCAGGCATCAATGCTGTCCGCAAGCGGCGGGACTGCCCCCTGCTCTCGAATTCTGGGCAGTTCGGCCGGCCTAGGACTCGAGCTTTGGCCCTGCAGGCTCGAACGTAGTACTGTCTAGCGAGATGTCGGCCAGCAATAGCAGCGCGGAATCCATCCAAGCATCGGTCGAGCAGATCTATGCACCTCAGCCGGGCGAGCGCCAGGTAAGCATGCGATCTATCCTCGCCGGCTGCCTTCTGGGCGGTGTTATTTCGTGCATGAACATCTACATGGGACTCAAGATCGGCTGGTCGTTTGGCGGATCCCTGATCGCGGCCATCCTAGGGTTCGGGCTGTTCATGGTCTTGGGGCGATCGCTTTCGGTACTGGAGTGCAACATCACCCAAACCGCGGGCTCGGCAGCGGGCTCGATGGCTTCCGCCGCTGGCCTGCTGGCTGCGATACCGGCGATGCACTTGTTGGGCTACGAGATCCCCCTGCCGGGCCTGTTTCTCTGGAGTCTCTCGATCGCGTACCTGGGGGTCTTCTTCGCCGTGCCCCTGCGCAGGCAAATGATCGAAATCGACAATCTGAGATTCCCGACCGGCACCGCCACGGCGGAAACGATCCTGGCAATGTTCGCCAAGGCACAAGAAGCTGTCGACAAGGCGCGCGCCCTGCTCTGGGCCGGGGCTTTGGCGGGAGCGTTCACGCTCGTCACGTATTTCTTTCCCGCCCTCGAAATGCCTGCGGCGGACGTGTTCGGCATCTCGGCGCTGACCGTGGCAGCCGCATGGGGGTTTCGGCTCTATGTTGGGCCGATGCTGTTCGGCGCGGGCATTTTGATTGGCCCACGCGTCGGCGCTAGCTTGGCACTTGGCGCCATCCTCGCTTGGGGCCTTCTCGGCCCGTGGGTGCAGGGCAATGGCTGGGCTCCGGGGGACATCATGAGCTACACCGACGGACCTAGGGGCTGGCTGCTTTGGCCTGGCGTCGCGATCATGGTCTCGGAGGCCCTGATGTCGCTCGCGCTGGGTTGGCGCACGTTGCTCCGCACGTTCCGTGGAGGGGCAATGCTCGGGTCAAGCGAGTCGGGGGCGGACCGCATCCCGACGTCGTGGTGGCGCAATGGCCTCGCTGTCGCCGCTGTCGGAACGACCATCGCCGCTTGGTACCTCTTCGCGATTCCGGCGCACCTCACGATCGTGGCCCTAGTGCTCTCGTTCGCACTCGCCGCCGTCGCCGTGCGCTCGACCGGTGAAACTGACATCAACCCGGTCGGGGGCATGGGCAAGGTCACGCAGCTTGTCTACGGCGGCATTGCCCCCGGCAGCATTGGAACCAACCTGATGGCGGCTGCCATCACGGGGGCCGGAGCATCGCAAGCGGCAGATATGATGCAGGATCTCAAGACCGGGCGGTTGCTCGGCGCTTCGCCGCGAGGGCAATTCATCGCGCAGCTGTGGGGAATCGCGGCGGGCGTGCTGTTCTGTATCCCTGCCTATCTGCTAGTCACGAGCGCCTATCCGCTTGGTGGGGAGCAATTGCCGGCACCGGCCGCGTTCTCGTGGAAGGCGATGGCAGAATTGCTGACCCAGGGCTTTGGCGCCCTGCCGCCGAACGCCGCGGTTGCGGTCGGTGCGGGGGCGATATTCGGAGCCCTTTTGCCGTGCCTGCGGAGAGTGCCCGCGCTGGCGCCCTACCTGCCAAGCGGCTTAGCCGTGGGCATCGCCTTCATCGTGCAGGCCTTCTTCTCGCTCGTGATCTTTTTCGGCTCGCTCGCCTTGGTGGCCTGGCAGCGCACCAGCCCGGCAACCGCCAAGAAGCTTAGTTTCGCCGTGGCCTCCGGACTGGTCGCCGGGGAGGGACTCTTCGGAATCTTCAAGGCCGCGATGACGCTGTTGGGCGTCCCTACACCTTGAGCGCGTCGACGATTTGCGCACCGCAACGTTCGGGAAAGTGGTACCGACGGATGGATTCGAACCATCGACCTCCTGATCCACAATCAGGCGCTCTAACCAACTGAGCTACGTCGGCACTGGGTGGCTAAGCGAACTCTGCGGCCGCTTGCGCAGCACCTTAGGCAGCTGTGTCCGCCCTAGGCTCCAGAATACACGATCGCGGCTTTCTCAAGATCACGGCCGGCCTAGCCGCGCAGGGCTGCGCCCGCCCACCGGTCGAATCGCATCCGCACTTCTGATTTGGGTAGCCTACACCGCGGATGGGTATCAATCGCCGCGAGGCCGGCATGCAACTCTTGTGGAGAGGCAGCATCGGATTCGACCATTTGGCCCACAATTCGGCCTCGAGCAAGACCCTCGCTCTGCATCAATCCAGATCGACGAATCTCCGACAAGCGTTGGCAATGCTGCTAACGCGTCCCGGACCACACCTGCCTCAGTACCGCAGCGTCGGTGAGGCGTCTGTCCAGCTGGTGCATTGGAACACCCAGTACTTCGGCCGCCAGCGCGACATCAGCTCGGCGCAACATACGCCCCCCTCGTGTATAGCTGCCTGACCTCTGCAGCCGCCCCGAAGCTAGCGCGCGGAGCCTGGAAGAGCTGGCGCAAACAAATCGTCTCCGCAAGCATTGCGCTAGACCAAGGCGCGGAGTTGGTGCCCTCAAGCCCCGTCCCGCGAGCCGATGCTGCACAATGGTTCCGTGGTCGGCAGACGCAGGTTCTTGGCTGCGACCGCTGCGCTTCCCGCCGCAGTCCGGTGTTTCGCGCAAGACTCGGGGCCCCCGCCGGGGCTGCGGCTGGAATACGCGGCCGTGACTCCGCCCAAGGTGCCGCCCCCCTTGGCGCTCGACGCCCCGGCCAGGCTCGTCATCGAATTCCGCGGTAGCGGCGCGGGCAAGCAGTGCAGCTTAGGGCTGCGCACTCTATTGAACGGCAAAGCGTACCTGCTGCCGCTTGCCATCTGGACCGGCGATTCGCACTCCTACTGGCGTGCAAGGGAGGCGCTGCACCTGCCGGCATTCCGGGCGGGCGTGGGCTGGGACGGGACCGAGTGGTCACTTACGGTCGACGGGCACACAGTATTTTCCGCTCGTCCGGCGTCTCCCGCAAATCAATCTGCTCCAGCGGAGCCATCGCTGCCATGGCTGACCTACCGGCACGCGCTCTCCCCGGACTGGACGGAAGGCCCACTGGTACTGGGCAGCACCGAATTATTGAGCCTGTCCGTCACCGAGACGTCACCTGTCAACAGCCTGCCGGTGGGGGCGGTGAAGGCGGGCGGCCACTTGGACGGCTGGCTGACCAAGCTCGGAGCACTCGGCCCGATTTCCTGTGCCTTACCGAGCGTTGGGCGCCAGCTAACGCCCGAATTCGTCACCGAAATCGACGCTTCATCATTCGAGCCATTCGCGCTGCGCAACTATCCCGACGGCCAGCCGGGCATGCCGTCGATCGACACCGATTTCCTCCGGCCCGACGAGCTGGCATCCCTGCGGAGCCAAAGCGAGATCGTTCTGCCGGATATCCTCATCGCTTCCGTGGACTGCGTCGCCAACCCAATCGCCGTTGGGCAGCTCGTGCCGCCGCCCTGCAAGCCAGATCCTAATGCTGTAGTGCGCGTAATGACGATCCGTGGCTTGAGCGATGCGACCTTGGACGAGGCATGGCTGTTTGCCCAGTGCGAAATCGAGGGCAAGGGGGCCTGGTTCGCAGTCTCCCACCTGCGACGATCCCTAGCCGCGACGGCATTCGGCCGAGAGGTGCTCGGATACCCGACCAAGGACGGCAATGGCGACACCCTACTCGGGGGCAATCGCTTCACTTCTTCGGTGACGCGCGCCGGCACGAGCCTCTATCGTGCGGACGGAGCCTACGGAGGCTTCTCCACTGGCACTTCGCTGGGCGAGATGCTAGTGGCCTCACTCCGCGTCGGCTCTGGCTCAGGCGCAAACCCGCCTAGCGGCGAAATCCTGATTGGGCCTTGGTACTTCCAAGGCCTGCGCAAGCCGGTCGGCCGAGAAGGCTTGCACGCTTCGTTCCCGGCACCGTCCGACGGTGACGCGCGCCACTGCTGGAACACGCTGGGTCCGGTCCGGGCTTACTACGCGAGCGTGTTCGACGGTGCCGTCATGCAGCGCCTGCCTGGAGCGGTAGTGGCGGGAGTGGGCGATCTCCAGCCGTACTATCGCGATCGCTGTGACGGACAGCTGCCTTGGGAAGACCCGGCCACAGGCGGCGATCGGGTGGCCTCGGACTAGCTAACCCCGTGCGGCGCCTTGTCCAAGCGCTCGTCAAGGGGCACGACGTCGGTCCTTTCCGGCCCGAGATAGATCTGGCGCGGACGCGCGATGCGCTTCTCTGGATCCATCATCAATTCTTCCCAATGCGCCAGCCAGCCGGCGGTCCGGCTCAGGGCAAACAGGACCGTGAACATCTCGGTGGGGAAGCCCATCGCCTGATAGATAATGCCCGAATAGAAATCGACATTCGGATACAGTCGGCGCTTGACGAAATAGTCGTCCTGGAGGGCGATCCGCTCCAGTTCCATCGCCAGATCGATCTTTGGGTTCTTGCCGGTGATCTCGAATACCTCTCCGGAGACCTCCTGCAAAATGCGCGCCCGCGGGTCATAGTTCTTGTATACGCGGTGGCCGAATCCCATCAACCGCCGCTCGCCGGCCTTGACTTGGCTGATGAAGTCGGGGATGGCATCAATCGATCCGATCTCGTTGAGCATATTCAGCACGGCCTCGTTGGCGCCGCCATGCAGCGGGCCGTAGAGTGCCGAGGCGGCTGCGGACAGGCTCACGTAAGGATCCGCGTTAGCGCTGGCAACGTGCCGCATGGTTGAGGTCGAGCAGTTCTGCTCGTGCTCTGCGTGCAGGATCAACAACGCGTCGAGCGCTCTGGCTAGAGTCTTGACGTGCTGCAGCTTGGGCTGGCGCGGCGTGCCGCTCCAGAGCATGTGGATGAAATTCTCGGTGTAGCTCAGCCCCACGACCGGATCGGGAAACGCGTCACCCTGGCTGTTGCGGTAGACATATGCCGCGATAGTGGGCAGCTGGCCCAGCAAGCGTACCCGCTGGCGGTACCTGTTGCGGCGGCTTTCGACTTGCTTGGCGTCGGAATAGAACGTCGACAATGCGGCGATGGTGCTGACCAGCACTCCCATCGGGTGGGCGTCGTACTGGAATCCGTCCATGAAGTTCCTGAGATTCTCAGGGACGCGCGAATTGGCCATCAGCTCCCGATCCCAGGTATCGAGCTCTTGGCGCGTCGGCAACTCGCCGTTGATCAAGAGGTAGGCGACCTCGGTGTAGGTGCAGCTCTCGGCTAATTGCCCGATCGGATATCCGCGATAGCGCAGAATTCCCTTGCGCCCATCGATGTAGGCTATTCGGCTGGTGCAGGCGGCGGTGTTCGTAAACCCCGGATCATAGCTGAGCATCCCGAACTCGTCAGGATATTGGCGGATCTGACGCAGTCCCATGGCACTGACCGACGACCTGCTGATCGGCAGCTCGTATTCCCCGCCCGTACGCGAGTCGGTAATCGTCAGCTTGCCCTCGGCCAAGACCCCTCCCAGCCCGCTAATCTCGGGCGTGTCACCGTTCAGAATACCAGACCGCCCGCTGTTCGCATTCCGTGCCGACCGGCCGGAAGCCCGCCTGACTGCGTCGGGATCGCTCGTACGGCCAAGTCCGCCCGCCCGTCGCCAGCAGGTCCGGGAGTGGCCTAGCTTGTTGAAACTACGCCACTTGGGGCCGGTAATTCCTAGTCGCAGGATTCTCGAGCGGGGCGGCCGCGAGAGCGATCCCTACTCGTAGCGGCGACAGCCGGCGAGGGGCTGCGTGAAGGACCACGGCCCTATCACCGCCGACCAGTCCCAAGAGGGCCTGACTCGCCCTCTATGCGTCTCCGCTGTCGGTGCAATCGGCGAAAATTTCCGATATCTTCCGATCTGTGCAAAGCGTGGTGGTTCGCATGACCGGGCGTTGAGGTGCTGCGGGGCGGTGAGCACTCTTATGGCGCGACGCCGCCTGATGGCAATGGATCGCAGGACCCCGGGCACTCGGGATGAGGCAATGAGCCCCTAGATCGGCGGACGCTACCACGCCGACACGCCCTATAATTCCAGTTGGGTAATGAGCTTACCCGTGGAGGAACTTCATGCCCCGACAACGAGTCTCGCGCGCCCTGCTGCTCGCACTGTGCACACTGGCTGCCTTGACAGCCTTCGAAGTGGCGTCGACCGAGGCCATGATGGCCGACGCGGCCAATCGATTCCTGGAATCCCTGGATCGCATGCAGCGCATGGGCACGGTCTTCGACATGGACGCCGAGGAGCGCACGAATTGGCACTACTTCCCGGAAACGGGTTTCACGGACGAGTACGGCTACGTGCGCAACGGGATCACGTTCAAGGACATGGACCCAAAGCAGCGGCACCTCGCGTACGGCCTGCTCAGCACGGGCCTGGGGCGAGCGGGCTTCGTGAAGACGATGAACGTGATGGCACTGGAAGAGATCGTGAGGGCGATCGAGGACGACCACACGGGCTATCGCGACACCGAGCGCTTCCATTTCACGTTTTTCGGCACGCCGGCGATGAAGGGCGACTGGGGCTGGAGGGTCGAGGGACACCACGTCTCACTGCACTACGCCATCCGTGAGGGCCGCCTGATCGCGACCAGCCCAACCTTCCTAGGCGCCAATCCGCACGAAGTTCCGCAAGGCCTGCACAAGGGCATGCGTGCGCTCGAGCGCGAGGAAGACCTGGCTCGCGCGCTGCTGCTGTCGCTCGACGCCGGCGCGCGCAAGATGGCGATCTTCGACAAGCAGGCTCCATACGACATCGTGACGATGGCCGACAAGCGGGCCGCCCTCGAAGGCGAGCCGCAGGGCCTGCCGGCGTCGAAGATGACCACCGGCCAGTTCGACGATCTGCTCGGACTCATCGCCGAGTACGCCAACACGATGCCGCCCGAGATCGCAGCGGCCCGTCTCAAATCCGCCAGGGAGACGTCGCGCGACCAGCTGTTTTTCGGCTGGGCCGGAGACATCGATCGTCCCGCCGCCGAGCCGATCGAGATCGGCAGCAAGACCACGGAAAACCGGCATCTGGCCGGGAACTATTACCGCATCCAGTCGCCGACATTCCTCATCGAATTCGCAAACACGCAGAACCAGAGCAACCACAGCCATGCGGTCTGGCGAGAGTTTGAGGGGGATTTCGGCCGCGATGTGCTGGCGGCACACTATCGCGGGACTGGTCACGCAATCGGTATCGAAGCCGCAGACTAGAGGCGCCCGACGGCTGCTTCGTGCGGGCAGAGCCCCCGAGCTCGCTGAAACCAAGCGTCCCGACTGTGCGAAACTCTGATTGGACACTGCCTGCAACGTAGGCGGCATGTTCGTTTCCCATGCCCCCGCTGCGCTTTGAGGACGCCCGTGCGACGGTGCTCGAGCGCACCCGCGAGATCGCCCGCATCCCCGCTGTGGAGACAGTGCCGCTCGATGCGGCGGCTGGCAGAATTCTGGCGAGCGATATTTTCGCGGATCGCGACTATCCCCCATTCAATCGCTCGGCCAGGGACGGCTACGCCGTCATCGCCGCGGATGTCGCCGCCGTGCCGGCGGCCCTCGAACTGATTGGCGAGACGCGCGCGGGCGAGCCCTCGCGGTTCAGCCTGAGATCGGGACAAACAGTCGAGATCATGACCGGCGCCCCCGGTCCGCGTCATGCCGACGCAGTCGTGATGGTGGAGCATTCAGAGCGCAGCGGCGGAAGGGTGACACTGCGAGAATCGCTGGCACCGGGGCGCAACCTGATCATGGCTGGCTCGGAGGCCAAGCGGGGCCAGCGGGTGCTAGAGGCGGGCACGCGGATTGAATATCCATCCATCGCCCTGCTCGGGACCGTCGGCTGCGCGGAAGTACCCGTCTATAGCCAGCCGAAAGTCGCCATCCTATCGACCGGCGACGAGGTCTTGCCCGTGGACGCCAGCCCAGCGGAATACCAGATCCGCAACTCCAACGCTCATTCGCTGGCAGCCCAGGTTCGCCGCCGGGGAGGCCTCCCGCATATCCTTCCAGTCGCGAAGGACACTCTCAAGGACACGCGGCGGCTGATCGAGGACGGCCTGCGAAGCGACCTGCTGCTGCTGTCAGGCGGCGTGTCGATGGGCAAGCATGACCTGGTGGAAGAGGTGCTGGCCGACCTCGGTGCCGAACTGTTCTTCACATCCGTGCGCATCCAGCCCGGCAAGCCGCTAGTCTTTGGGCGCTGCAGACAGACTCCGGTGTTCGGCTTGCCTGGAAACCCTCTTTCGACGATGGTCACTTTCGAGGTGTTCGCCTCGATCAGTGTCGATATCCTAAGCGGGGCAAGGGACTCTGAGCTACAGTTCCGGCAAGTGCCGCTCGCCGAAGGGTTTCGCCACAAGCCGGTCTTGACCCGCTTTCTCGGAGCCCGCCTTGAGGGGGCGTTTGCCGAGACCCGGGTGCGAGTCGACAGGGGTCAGGGATCGGGCGACGTGACGGCGTTCGCTCGCGCAGACTGCCTGCTGGTCGCATCGGAGCAACGCGCGGAGTGGGGCGCAGGGGAGTTGATCAGCGTAATGCAGCTATGAGCAGACTGACACATTTCGACGACTCGGGCGCGGCGTCCATGGTGGACGTGGGCTCCAAGCAGGCCACGCGGCGCACTGCAACTGCCAGCGCATTCGTGCAGATGAGCCCCGAGGTCTTGCAGGCCCTGCCGGCCAATCCGAAGGGGAACCCCCTGGAGATCGCACGCATTGCGGGGATCCAAGCGGCCAAAAAGACTGCCGAGCTGATCCCGCTGTGCCATCCCCTGCCCCTCACCCACGCCGAGGTCAGCGCGGAACTGCGTGACGCGGGCGTGGCGATTACCGCCAGCGTGTCAACCGTGGCCCCCACGGGCGTTGAGATGGAGGCCATGTCCGCCGCGGCGGTCGCCGCCCTGACCGTGTACGACATGTGCAAGGCCCTCGACAAGGGGATCGAGATCCGTGAGATTGTCCTGCTCGAAAAGACCGGCGGCAAGAGTGGCCGGTATGTACGGGGCTAAGCGAGCATGCACCGGTCCCTCGATCATTTATGGGCGAAGCTTAGGCTGATAAACCCGATGCAGCGATCAACCCATCAAGTCATGCGCTCCTTGACGCACCTTGCAAGCCTCGCGGCTCTTTCGACGGCCACCCTGCTAGCGCAGGCTGGCGGCGACCTGTTCGACCCCGAGACCCTGTTCGAGTCCGACCAGCCCGCGATCTTCCTGGAGGAGATCGACGAGGTCACGGTGCCGGTCACCGTCCTTAGCCCGAAGGGCGAATACATCCACGACATGATCCAGCAGGATTTCACGATTCTTGACAACGACGTGGTCCAGGAGGTCGTGGGCTTCGACGTGAGCTTCCTGCCGATATCGATGGTCATCTGCGTGCAGACGAGCGATCGCGTCGAGGGCATTCTGGGCGATATCCGCAAGACTGCCTACCTCTTCACGGAACTTGTGCTCGGCGAGCACGGGGAAGCGGCCCTGATGACGTTTGACAGCCGCATCAAGCTGCTGGTGGATTTCACCAACGACACCAAGAAGATCGAAACTGGCCTGAAGGGCATGCGCATCGGCACCTCGGCGGTGGCGCTAGCCGATGCCATGTACAGCGCTATCCGCATGTTGCTCAAGCGGCCGGAGAGCCACCGCAAGATCATCGTCGTGATTTCGGAGTCGCAGAACAACGGCAGCCGCATCGGCTTGGGGGAAAGCTTGCGGACGGCACAGCTCTACAACATCGCCATTTACCCGGTCCGTCTTTCGACACTATCGGCCAGATTGCGGCGCAAGGCGGAAGTTCGCCCGTCGAATATTCCCGCCGGCGTGGTCGTGCGGCCCACGATGCCAGGCACGCCCAGCACTCCTACCGCTCAGCAGCAAAGTGGCTACACCGTGACGCCCAACATGATCCCGATCATCATCGATCTGGTCCGGGGCGTGAAGAACTTGGTCTTCGACAACCCGCTGGAGATCCTGTCCAAGGGTACCGGCGGCCGCGCCTTCAGCCCGCGCACAACGGACGGCGTGCAGGAGTCCATCATCAAGATCGGGGAAGATATCCGCAGCCAGTACCGGCTCAGCTACCGCCCGAACAACCTCAATGACCGCGGCATCTATCACCGCATCGATGTGAGAGTCCCCTACCAAAAGCTTCGCCTGCGCCATCGCGTGGGCTACTTTCATGGCCCCACGGCGGTTCCGGACGGGGAGCCGGCCGAGCCCAGCGAGGGATCCGAAGGCAAGTAGGCTGCTAGTGGGTTCGCCCCAGCGCGACCCTGCCAGAGCCGCAATTGCTATCATTTAGGAGAAAGAACCATGGCTATTCCGAACGCGAGGAAATACTCGATCTATAACGAATCCGGCGACCGGGCGACGATCGTGGCGGTGCTGCCGAAGGGGGCCGACGTCCAGGCGTATCTCGCCGACGCGTCGAAACGCTTCGACTGGAAGGGCTGGGGGGACCGAAAGGCCTCGCTCAGCAAGGTTCGCGTCGGTCAGCAGAAGCAGCGCAAGCGCTAGCCTGCTGCCAGTGCTGGCCGCGGGACGGGGCGCTGCGAAATCAGTGTCGTTGCCCTGACGCCATTAATTTCATGGCATTTCTTGCTTCCGGCAGCCGCTACGGCCCGGCCTTGTTGTGCATTGCGGCAGCCTCCCTCCCGCTTGCCGCCCAGCCCAGTGCGGCGACCCAGCGCCTGCAAGCGCGGAACAAGATGTTTGAGCCGGGGGTCATTCAGGTCGCCGACAACGTATACACGGCCATTGGCTATCAGGTTTCCGCGAATTCGATGATCGTCGGCAGTGATGGCGTGATCATTGTCGATCCCGGGCAGATGGCCCCTGCCGCCCAGAAGGTGCGCGAAGCGTTCGAGCGGATCACCTCTCTGCCAGTCCGCGCCATCGTGTACACGCATGGTCACGGCGACCACACCAACGGCGCGCCGGCATTCTTCGAAACTGGCCGGGGCATCGAGGTCTGGGCCCGCCAGAACTATGGCTCCGAGATTGCGCTGGTGCGCAGCAAGGGTCTTGGCGCTGGCCTCAGGCGCTCCAATTCCCAAGGGTTCGACCTGCCCCCGGAGCAGAGGTTGGGCATCGGCATCGCGATCCCCCCGGACCGGCGCCCCGCTGGCAACATGATGCGGGACGGGACGGGGCGCGGCGGGCCTCGGGCCGCAGCGCCACCTCCCGCGCGGGTCCAGCCGACCCACCGGTTCTCGGAGCAGCGCAAGGTGCTCACGATCGCTGGCGTGAAGCTCGAACTGGTAGCCGCGCCGGGGGAAACCGCAGATCAGCTGTACGTGTGGCTCCCAGAGCAGAGGGTCGTCTTCGCGGGAGACAACTTCTACCAGTCCTGGCCAAACGTCTACCCCTTGCGCGGAACCGCCCGGCGCTCTTTGCGGGACTGGATCGCAAGCATCGACAAGATGGTTGCGCAGGATCCCTTGCACGTGGTCGGCGGCCATACGGCACCCATCCTGAACGACGCCAAGGAAGTGCTCACGAACTATCGCGACGCAATGCAATGGGTGCTCGACCGCACCCTCGACGGCCTAACCCGCTTCATGACACCCGATGAACTCGTCGAGCACGCGAGACTGCCCGAACGCTTCGCAAAGCTCGATTACCTCGGCGACTACTACGGGACCGTGGAGGGCACGATTCGCGACCTGTACGCCCAAGATCTCGGCTGGTTTGACGGCGATGTGCTGTCGCTGCACCGCGAGAGCCCCCACAAGCAGTCCGAGCGCATAGCTGATCTGGCCGGCGGCGTGGACGCCCTCATGGCGAAGGCCCGCCAGGCAATGGACGCGGACGATCCCTTGGGCGCGGCGCAGCTGCTCCGGCATGTGATCCGGCTCCGGCCCGGGGATCGCGACGCCAAGCTAGTGATGGCGGACGCGCTGGCGATCATCGGCGAGCGAACCTTCAACGGACCGGTGCGCAACTACACGCTGTCGTCGTCCAACCGCTACCGGCGGCAGGCTCAGCAAGGGCAGTAGCCCGAGCGGCTACAGGCCGGCGCGCAACACCCGCAGCGCCTCGATCGCGGCACCGGCGACGTCGTTGTTGCTGTCGTTGGTCAGGACTTCCAAGTGCGGGACACTCTCTTGGTTTCCGCTCTGGGACAGCACGAAGGCTAGGTGCCTACGCTGCGCCACCGTCCCCTCGGTCAGTGGCGAGTAGAGCCTCGCCAGCACCTCGCCATCTCGTGCAAGCTCAACCAAGAACGGGCGTGCCTCCAAGCGGCGCACCGACGAGTTGAGGGCCTCAATCAAATGCTGGAGCGCCACTGAATCACCGAGCTTTACGGCTGCGAACGCCAGCGAGAGCTTCACGTTGGGGGCCCGCTCAACCAACAAGCGATCATTGATCAGCCGCGTGTCGTCGGGATTGGCAATCCGCCCCAGCCCCTCGGCCGCCGCCGCTCGCAACAGCTTGTCGTTATGGCCCAGGTAGCGAGTGAACAGATCTCTCTGCCCGCTGTCCGCCAGCTTGGCCAGGGACGTCAGCGCCAGCGCGCGCAAGCGCCCGTTTTCCGAATCTTCGATGATTCGCACCAGGCCCGGGCCAGCCTCGCGGGTGCGCAACTGGCCGACCGTCACAATCACGGCCTCTTGGACCCCTGATTCCGGATCGCGGAGCAGGAACACGATGTCGGGCCCTGCGCTAGTGGCTTGAACCTTCTTAATGGCCAGCACACTTTCGACGATGGTGGTCGAATTGCGCGAGCGCACGCCCTCTAGCAGTGTCTCGACTTCCGCTCCGCCGCGTAGGATGCCAAGCGCTCGGGCCGCATTGGCCCTCGCCTCGGTGCTGCGGCCGACCCGGAGCACCTCCCCGATCGCCTTCACCGCATCCGGGTTTACATCGACGTAGGCTGAAACGACCAGCGGGCTGGGCTGCGAGAACCGGTCCTTGAGCCTCGACGCGAGTGCCTTGACCGCGGCCAGCCGGCCAGTTCTGACGTAGTCCGGCACGTAGAAGTCCACGAGCCCGTCGACTGCCAGCGCCTGCACGCGCGGAGACAGGTCCTTGGTCGCCTCGATCAGCAATGGCTGGGCGGTCACCACGCGCATCCCGATCAGCGCGAGGACCACCGCCACGCGGACTTCTACGGATTCGTCCAACAGCAGCGGTGACAATTGGCCGAGATGGCGAAACCCATCGGCCGAGTCGCCCAGCGCCTTGACAGCCTTGACGCGCGCTTTGGGGTCGGTCGATCCCAAGCCCGCCACCCACTCATCCTGGGCCGCGACTAGCGCAACAGAAAGCAGCGCGCCTGCTACAATCCGCTTCCAACAAGGCATCGTTCTCATCCGGAGTCGGCCGATGACCGAGCCTGACCTAGACATACTCTAAACGAACATTGCGGGGAATCAAACCTGCGGAAAACCCCATGTCCAGCAGCCGCTGTCCCGCCTCTAGCACCTCGGGCGCCATGCTCGTGGTGTGGTCATTCACGTACATGCCGACGAAGCGATCAGCCAAGCCGGTGTCCAAGCCGCGCGAGAACTGCAGCGCGTACTCCAGCGCCTCGTCGCGGTGGTCCAGCGAGTACTGGATCGTCGCCGCCAGCTTTTCGCGGGCCTCTTCCTGGATATCTCGCGGCAGGCTCCGCAAAATGCAGTTGCAGCCTAAGGGAAGCGGCAAACCCTGGGTCCGCTTCCACCAATCACCGAGATCGACCACGCTGTGCAAGCCGGAGTCGGCGAAAGTCAGTTGGCCCTCATGGATCACAACCCCGGCGTCGACCGCGCCGCTGTGCACGACTTCGATGATCTTGTCAAATTCGTACACAACCGGCTCGATCGCCGGCTCGTACAGCTTCAGGGCCAGGAACGCAGTGGTGAGCTTGCCCGGGATGGCGACTTTCTTGCCCGCAAGCCCGCCCGGCCCGAGGTCGCTCGCCGCGACGACGATCGGGCCGTACCCGTCGCCCACGCTCGAGCCCGCTGCCGTCAGCATGTAGTGATCAGCCACGTACGGGTAGGCGTGGTACGAGATCGCCGTCATGTCATAGCGGCCCTCGTGCGCGTCTTGGTTCAAGCTCTGGATGTCTTTCAGGACGTGCCGGAACTCAAGCAGGTCCGATTCGATCTTGTGCGTCGCCAGCGCATAGAACATGAACGCGTCATCGGCGTCAGGACTATGGGCAATTGTGAACTCGCGCTTGGCCGCCATGGGGATTGCTAGACTCAGACTAGCAGACCGCGCGAAGGCCCTGAATTGTGCAAGAGACTACCGGAAAGCGCGTTCTGGCCGCTGTGCCCGACCTGTTTTTTGGGTCCAAGATCTCCGGGACAGCCAGCAGGCTCGGAGTTTCGGTGCAGTTCGCGGCCTCACGCAAAGCCCTGCTGGACGGCGTCAGGTCTGAGCCGGATCTGATCGTCGTCGACCTGGAAGCCGCCGCCGTGGACCCGTTGGGCGCGGTCCGGGAGATCCGCGCGCTAAAGCTCGCCCGCGAGCCGCGCCTGATCGCGTTTGGGAGCCACATCTACGAGGCGCTGCTCCGCGAAGCCCGAGACGCCGGCTACGACGAAGTGCTCACCAAGGGCAGCCTGGCCGCAACCCTGCCCGAGTTGCTGGGATCGCTTTGAACCCGCAGCGTGGGGAGCGCTGCTGAATCCGCGTTAGATGGCCGCAGGACTGACGGGAATCGCTGTGCGCGAACCTTCCACCAACACGATGCCATTGTCTGACACGCCGTAGTTGCGGCGATCTTCCTCCTCGTCAAATCCGATCCTGGCTCCAGCGGGAATGCGCGCGTTCTTGTCGATAATGGCCCGACGGATCTGTGCGCCCTTGCCAATGTGGCAGCGGGCCATCACGATCGAGTCTTCGACGCACACGCCCGCCTCCATGTGAACGCTGCGGCCCAAGATCGACTGGCGCACGGCCGAGCCGAGCAGGACGCAGCCTTCCGAGATCACCGAGTCGACAACCTCGCAGCGCGCGCCCTCAGAATCGGAGCAATAGCGCGACGGGCCAGTCGGATACTCCGCGGTGCGCAGGGGCCACTCCGGGTTGTATAGGTTGAGATTGGGATTGATCGACCGCAAGTCCATATTGGCTTCGTAAAACGACTCGATCGTACCCACATCCCGCCAGTAGCCGTGATGCTCGGGCCGTTCACCCGGGACAGTATTGCTCATGTAGTCGTAGGCGTAGATCGGCAGTTCGTCGACTATCTCGGGTAGGATGTTGTGGCCGAAATCGTGCGAGCTGTCCGGCCGCGCCGCGTCGCGCCGCAATGCGCTGACGAGCGAACCCGGATCGAAGATGTAGTTCCCCATCGAGGCAAGGCACCAGCCCGGCCGCCCTGGAATTTCAGGTGGCCCCTTGACCTTTTCGTGGAAGCGCACGATGCGCCAGTCCTCATCGACCTCCATCGTGCCAAACCGCTCCGATTCCTCGACCGGAATCGGCAGGGCCGCGACCGTGCCTGTGGCGCCTTTGTCTAGGTGGTACTGGATCATCTGGCGCACGTCCATGAAATAGATGTGATCGGCGCCAAACACAGCCACCAACTCGGGCTGGGATAGTTCAATGAGGTGAACGTTCTGGTGAATCGCGTCCGATGTACCTTGGTACCACTGCTCGCCCTTGCGCATCTGCGCCGGCACCGGCAGGATGTACTGGTTCGTGAGCAGGTCCGAGAACTGCCAAGCGTTGCGCATGTGCTGCAGCAGGGACTGGCTCTTGAACTGCGTCAGGACGTAGATCGAGTAGATTCCGGAGTTGACGAAGTTGCTGAGGACAAAGTCGATGATCCGGTACTTACCCCCGAATGGAACTGCTGGCTTGCTGCGCTCCTTCGTCAGCGGAAACAGGCGGGTGCCTTTGCCACCCGCTAAGATCAGCCCAAGGACTCTTACATTTTCCATCCGAGTGTGTCTCCTCTTCCATGGCCGGTCTGCCCAGCCGGTCCTATGTGGCGCGCTCCAAGCGGCCGTCTATGAGTTCAGCACGAGCGGGAAAGCGACCCGCTAGGTCTACGCTGTGCGTGGCTGCGATCAACAAGATGTCCCGCTCGCGCTGCAGTTCCAACAAAAGGCTGCCGACGTTCTCGGCGCTGTTCCGATCCAAATTGCCCGTCGGCTCGTCCGCGAGGACTACGGGCGGTGCGTTGATCAGGGCGCGCGCGATGGCGACACGCTGACGCTCGCCGCCAGACAGTTCCGACGGCAGCCGGTCCATGCGATCCGCCAGCCCGACACGCCCCAGCAATTCCCTGCCGCGACTCTCGGCGGCTGACGCGGAGCCGCCCCCCGCCAGCGTCGGCACCAATACGTTTTCCAGGCTCGTGCAGTACGGGAGCAAGTGGTGGTCTTGAAAGATAAATCCGACGCTCCTGTTCCTGAACGCCGCCACACCGTTCTGGTCAAGGCTGAACGGATCCTGGCCGCACACCTCGACCGTGCCGCCGGTGGGCTCCTCCAGCGACCCGAGGATGGAGAGCAGGGTGCTCTTGCCGGAGCCCGACGGGCCCATCACGGCCAAGGCCTCCCCGAGCGACATTTCAAGCTCCAGGCCGTCCAAAACGACCAGCGCCCCGGATGGATGGGGGTACTCTTTGCGCAGGGCGCGGACGGCTAGATCGGGGGGCATCACCGTGAGGAAGCCAGCGCTTCCTTGCGCCTCGTCTCCCATTGTTCCACAGAGTGCGCGAGGTGGTAGAATCTTGCGATTAACCGCCTGAATTCGCGGGCTAGACGCCCGGAAGCCCCGCCCAGCGATACGACGCCTCGCCAGTCGCTGCTGCCCTCATCGCTGGCCAGAGAGACCAAACGCCCGTGTTATTGATCGGCCCTCCCGGCAGCGGCAAGACCGAGCGCATCCTGCGATCTCTCGAGCAGGCAATCCGCGCCCGGCGCGGTTCCGAAGTCCTGCTGCTGGTGCCGACCGGGAGCATGAAGAACCACCTGCTGAATCTGCTGGCCCGACGCGGGTTGATGGTGCCCGCACGCATCATCTCGACGATGTCTGAGTTCGTGCGAAATCTCTCGCCGGACGCGCGGGAAGCCGGAGGGGCCGTGGAAGACCGGCTGCTGCGTGCGGCCATCCAGGCGTCCGGGCAGGCCGGCTTCGGCGCGCGGTCGAGCTCGAACCGGCTGCGCGGACGCATCTCCAGCTTGATGGGAGAGTTCTGGGCGGCGGGTGCCGACAGCTTCCAGCTCGAGCCGGCTGTGCGCACAGCCCAGCAGCGCGCGTTTCTAGGCGTCTTCCGCGAGTACGAAGCCACCCTCGCGAGAGGGGGCTTCGCGCACCACAACCAGCGCATCGCCAAAGTCGCCGCGCAGATCCGCCAGAAGGGGCTCGGGACTGTCAGATCGGTCTATGTGGACGGGTTCGACCTGTTGACGAAACAACAGGAAGAGCTGCTCGACGCGCTCGACGAGCAGGCGGAAGAATGCATGGTCGCGATGGGTGAAGGGCTGCCGCACTACCCGCGATCCAGGCAGCGGGAGCAGTTGCCGCCCGGCGACGCCAAGAGCAGGCTCGAGACGGTGACGGTGGAGGCCGCGTCGCCGCGCGCGGAGGTGCTCGAAATCGCGCGGCGCATTCTTGCGAGCGAGCGCCCGCTGCACGAGCATGCCGTCATCGTGCGCTCGCCCGAGCAGTACCAAGGATTGCTGCGCGAAATCTTCGAGACACTGCACATCCCCCACCGGTTCTGGAGCCGCGCCTCTCTGGCCGATCACGGAGTCACGCAGCACTTTCTGCTCTGGCTGCGCATCATCGCGCGCCGGTTTCCCGCCGAGGACGCACTCGAAGCGATCACCTCGCCGCTTTCCCCGGTCGGGGGCGACGCTGAAACGGACGCCTTCGATTTCGCCGTGCGCGAGCGGCTGCCGGGCTCGGGTCTGGAATTTCTCGTCCAAGCGGCCCAAGAGTTCCCCACAGTCGCAACCTTCCTAGCCGGCCTGCAGCGATATGAGCGCTGGCACAAACGCCGTGTGGGTGCGCCGCGCTGGAAGAGGGAGTGCCTCGAACTCCTGGGCAGGATCCAAGGCCTCCAGCCGCCCGTCGATGCCGAGTCGTTCCAGCGCACCTGCGACTGGCGGGGCGCGATCAGCGCCCGCCAGGGGCTGCTGAAGGCCATTGATGCGGCCGCAGAGCTGCCCGACATCGCTGGACGAAAGCGTCCTTCCCTGGAAAGATTCGCAAGCGCGCTGGAGGATGTCTTGCGGGCCACCGTGCTGGCAGTTCCGGACCAGCGCTTCGATGTGGTGCATATCCTGCCGGTCACCGAGGCGAGGCAGTGGTCCATTCCGGTAGCTTTCGTATGCGGCCTGGCCGAAGGCTGGTTTCCACGAGGCTTTTCGCAAGACATCTTCTTTGACGACGAAGACCGCCTGCAGATGCGCGGCCGAGGCATCGGCTTGCGGACGACCGCGGACCGGGCCAGAGAGGAGCGATTGCTGTTCGAGATCGCAACGACGCGCGCCGTCGAGCAGCAGGTGCTCAGCTACCCGCGGCACGACAGCACGGGCCAGCCGCTGGTGCGATCGAGCCTGCTCGCGGAGGACGCCGCCGAAGCGTTGCGAGCCCCGAGCTCCCGCCTAGGCGATCCGGGCGTTGCCACGGCGTCAACGCAGACGGAACGACTCCCTGCCAGCTTGCTAGCAGCCGTTGCTGACTGCAACCAAAGATTCAGCGTGTCCGGGATCGGCAACTTCCGGCAGTGCCCGTACCGCTTCTTTTCGGCCAACACGCTCAGCCTGCGGGGCAGGCCGGCGCTACCGGAGCGCAGGCTCGACGCCCTGGCGCTCGGCATGATCGTGCATGCGGCCATCGACCGCTGGAATCGCAAGGGCGGCCAAATCGGCCAACTGCTCGATCGGGCCTTCGGCGACAAGCTGCGCGACCTCCACCTCGGCGAGAGTTACCGGACGGAGCGCTACCGCCTGGCCCTGCGGGCCGACCTGGTCCGCTTCGCCGACAACCAAGTGATGTCCATGGCGATACCCGACGGGACGCGGTCGCGTTTCGAGGAAGACGCCGGCTACCGCATTGAGGAACTCGACTCCCGGCCTGTCGTGCAGTGCAGGATTGACCGCTACGACGTGGACACAAGCCAGCGCTGTTTCGTGACCGACTACAAGTACGCCCGCCCGAGCCGCGTCAAGGAACTGCTCAAGCAACACCTGGCGGGAGAAGAGCTCCAGCTCGTGCTCTATCTGGCCGCCTTAGAGCAGCAGCTGAACGTCGAGCCGACCGGCATGGTGCTGTGCGGCTTGCGCGGGGAGCCCAGCTTCGAGGGTGCGGCGATCAACGGCACCGGGGGCCTGCGACCACTGTCCGAGGATGAGATGAAGGCCCTGCTCGACTCCGCTAGGACGGAGGCGGCCGATGCGGTCGGGCAGGTACTTGGCGGTGGCATCGCCGTGCAGCCCCGGGACCGGGACTTCTGTCGGAAGTTCTGTGAATTCGGCGGCATCTGCAGGGTGGACTGGCAGCCTGCCCCCGGTCCGGACAGGCCCGAGGACAGCGGCGTCTAATGCAACTCACGGCCGAGCAGCAGCGCGCGGTGCAGAGCTGGCAGCGCGGCGATATCTGTGTCGTGGCAGGACCCGGCTCGGGGAAGACGCGCGTCCTGGTCGAGCGGCTGCGTTGGCTGATTGCCGAGCAAGGGGTGCAGCCCGAGCGCATTCTCGCCATCACCTTCACCGAAAAGGCGGCCCGCGAAATGCAGGGCCGGCTGGCAGGCGAGAGCGCGGCATCACCCGAGCATCGCAGTCTATTCGAATCGGCCCAGGTGTCCACGATCGACGCGTTCTGCGGCCGCCTCTTGCGCGAGAACGCGCTCGAGGCAGGGGTCGACCCAGGCTTCGAGATGCTGGACGAGGCGGAAGCTCAAGATCTGCTGTCCGGGGCCATCGAACAGGCACTGGACGAGGCGTTTGCCAAGCCCGACGCACCGCTGCGGCAGTTTCTGGCTTCGTATGCCGCCGGCCCGTCGCAGTCGTCCCACGGCGACGCGAGCGCGGTGCAGCGGGACTTGGCGGGGTTGGTTTACCGGATCCGGAGCTATGGCTGCAAGCCATTCCTCGGCGATCCGGCCGCGCCCTTGGCAGACTTGGCCGAAGCCCTGCGAGCATTGGCGCAGGTCAAGGACTCGAATGAGCTCGCAGCAGTGGCCGAGACAGTGGCGGTGAGCTCGCCCGCCGACCCTTCCGAGTTGGCTGCGACGCTGGAGTCCGTCGCAGCCATCACCCAGCCGATCCGCAAGCAGGGCAGAGCGAAGCCACTGGTCGCCGAGATCAAGGACAGGCTGCTGCCCGCCTGCCGCACTGCGACGGTCTCCGCCGCCAATCGACCTGCCAGGCAACGGTTGCTCAGGCTGGCGCGGCGCGTGCTGACGAAGTTCGATGCGGCCAAGCGAGTGGCCGGACGGCTCGATTTTGACGACGCGCTGGCCAAGGCCGCCCAGCTCTTGGAAGCAGGCAACAGCCCCCGCCTGGCTTTCGAGCATATTCTCATCGACGAGTTCCAGGACACGAACCCGCTGCAGGTCCGGCTGGTCGAACGCCTGCTGGATGCGCACGGCCCGCAACGCCCGGTGCGCTTCGTAGCCGGCGATATCAACCAGTCGATCTACGGCTTTCGCCACGCGGACCAAAACGTATTTCGCGGGTATCGCGAGCGCATTGAGCGCCAGGACGGTGACGTGATCCGCCTGCTTGACAACTTCCGCAGCCGTCCCGAGATCCTGTCCGCGGTCCATCGCATCCTGCCGGGCGGCGGCGCCAGCGGCGTCGAGGAGCACCGCCTGAACGCGGCAAGCCAGTTTCCCCCCAAGCAACTGCCGAGTGTCGAGGTGCAGATCGTGTCGGAGGCCGGCGGGGATCCGGGAACCCAGGAAGCGCTGCGCTTGGCGGAACGCTTGCATGCCCTGAAGGGCGAATTGTACGTGGCGAACCGCGAGGCCGGCAGCGGCTCGCGGCCCTTGCGCTGGGGCGATATCGCCATTTTGGTGCGCACGCACGCAACCGCCGCCGTGCTTGCGACGGCGCTCCGCACGCGTGGCGTACCCTGCCTGACGAGAGGCGACCGAGGCCTGTTCGATGCGCCCGAGACGGCGGAACTGGCGGCATTGCTGCGCGTGCTGCGGAACCCCCGGGACGAAATCAGCCTGGCGGCCGTCTTGAAATCCCCGTTCTGCGGCATCAGCGACGCTGCCTTGCTGCAACTGCGGCTCGGGCACGACAACATCTCGACCGCGGTCGAGGCGGAGTCACCCTTGCGCGCCTCCCTCGAAGCAGAATCGGCCACCCGGTTGACACGCTTCAGGCAGGCGCTCGCGCTGTGCCGCGCAGACCGCGCGACCGTCCCCGTGCGCTATTTGTTGGCGCGTGCCATCGCCGCCTGCGGGTACCGGACATTCCTAGCCAGCAGCGAAAACGGCGACGCGGCGGTGGTCCGCGTGGACCAGTTGCTGGAGTGGGCCGCCAAGCGACAGGAGCGGGGCCTGCTGAGCTTGGGCGACGTTTCCGCGGCACTCGATCGGGCGCTGGAGGCGAGGCCCCCGGCACACATATCGCCGGATCAAATTGAGAGCGACGAATCCGTGCATGTGCTGACGATGCACGCGGCCAAGGGCTTGGAATTTCCGGTCGTCGTGCTGGCCTCGCTCCAGAGCCGGCCGTCCCGCCAACTCCCGGGGCTGCTGTTCTCGGAGGAGCACGGCATCGGAGCGCGCTGGCGCCAGCCGTTCCAGAGCGGCCCGAATTCCGATGCGGCCTACTCCCAGACCAGCGCCGATCTGGCCCAGCGCGAGGGTGCCGAGGCGGAGCGGCTGCTCTATGTGGCCATGACGCGCGCGGAAGAGCACCTCATCCTTAGCATGTCTTTCGGGGCTCTTCCGCAGAACCGGGGCTGGTGCGCGGCCGTCCTCGCAGGCCTAGGCATCGACGCGAAGGAGGACGCATCCGGTGAGTTGGAAGAGCGCATGGCGGGCGACCTGCGATTGCTGTATCGAAAGACCACTGGTGCGATCTCAGGCCGCGCAGAGAGCAGGGCGGTGCCCGACCTGAGCGAGCCCGAGGTGCTGTCGCCGAGACGGCCGGAAGCACAGGCTGACTATACCGCCACTGTTACCTCAATCGTGCTCTTCGCCGATTGTCCGCGCAAGTACTTCCTGTCGCGCTACCTCGGCTTGGGCGCGGACGGCGCCGCACCCTTGCAGTCCGACGACCCGCAGGCCGGCGATGCGCGTCGCAAGCGGCGCGACGACATCGATCCGTCCGAGCTGGGCCGGCAGGTCCACGAGCACCTCGCCGGAGACCTCGCCGATCCAAGTCCAGAGGTCAGAGCAATGGCCGGCAAGTTTTGGAGCCACGCACTCGGCATCCGGGCAATCCGGGCAGATCCCGTCGAAAAGGAAATGGCGTTCGTGTTCACGGTCGGCGAGTTCCTGCTGCGCGGGACGATCGACTTGCTCTTCGAAGAAGGCGGCGAGCGGCTCTTGGTTGACTACAAGACGGACCGTCGCAGCCCGTCAGGGCTAGCTGCAGCCGCGCAGCAATACGCCCCGCAGCTGCAGCTCTACGCGGCCGGGCTGGCGAAAGCGGATCGGCCGGCTGATCGCGCCGTGGTCTTCTATCTGCGCCACGGGACGCCCATTGACATCGAAATCGGCCCAGAGGCCATCGAGAATGCCGAGCGCCTTGTGGAAGAATTCTTCACGGCCCAGCGGCTACAGCGTTACCCGCTGCACGTGGGCGCACACTGCCGCCACTGCCCGCACTACCAGCGCGCCTGCCCGGCGCAGCTCAGCTGACCGGCTGGCCTAGCGACTAGGCCAGCATCTCCCGGGCCGCAGCGGCGATGTGGCGCGCCGAAATCCCGAAGCGGTCCAGCAACTCGTCCGGCTTGCCGCTGCGGGCGATGCCTCGGACAGCGAGCAGACGCACGCGCGCCCTAGCCTCGGACAGCGCCGACAGGACCGCGCTCCCGATGCCGCCATGCGCGTAGTGGTCCTCGACGGTGATGATGTTGCCCCCGCATTCTGCGGCGGCGGCCAAGAGCGTCTCGGCATCGATCGGCTGCACGCTGAACAAGTCAATCACACGCGCCTGAATACCCTCCGCAGCCAGCTCGTCGGCCGCACTTAACGCCTCGTAGAGTGTGACGCCGGCCCCCACGATCGCGATTTGATCGGCAGCGCTGGACCGCAAGACCTTGGCCTGCCCTGCCTCGAAGACCTCGTCCGGGCCGTAAAGGATGGCAGTCTTGGGGCGGCTCGTGCGGATGTACACCGGGCCGTCGATGCCCGCCGCAAGCTCGATCGCACGCCAAGCACTGGTCGCGTCGCTGGGGTAGAAGACGGTGTAGTTCGGCTCGGCGCACGCCATTGCCAAGTCCTCAAGACCCATCTGGGACGCGCCGTCCTCGCCGATGGAAATCCCGGCGTGCGTGCCAACGAGCTTGATATTGGTCGAGCTGATTGCCGCGAGCCGCATGAAGTCGTAGCCGCGCGCCAAGAAACAGGCAAAGCTGGAAGCGAATGGGATCTTGCCGCGGCAAGCCAGGCCCATGGCAACACCGACCAGATTCTGCTCGGCGATGTAGCACTGCAAGAGCCGATCCGGGTCGGCCTTGCCGATGTCGGTGGTGAAGGTGGAATTGCCGACATCGCCGTCGACCCCGACAATGCGCCGGTCAACCCGCGCCAGAGCCTCCAAGGCGGCTCCGTACGCCTGCCTCGTCGCAATGACAGGACCGCCCAGTTTGTACGGCGGCGGGGCTGGCGACGCCGGGGCTGCGGTCTGGCCGTTAACCGCTGGAGGCAGCTTGGGCTGCCAGTCGAAGTGCGCGCCTGTCAACTGTCCGCGCAGCGACGCTAGCGTCTCGTCCGCGAGGGCGCCTGCAGGGATCGGCTTGCCGTGCCAGCCGTCCTTGTCCTCGGCGCATGGGATGCCACGGCCCTTGAACGTTTTGGCCAAGACCACGGTCGGCTTGTCCAGCGAGGCGCGGGCCTGGGCGTAGGCGTCGACCAGCGCGGCAACGTCGTGGCCGTCAACGACCAGCGTGTGCCAGCCGAACGCTTCCCAGCGGACCCGGTAGGCATCCATGTCGTGTTGCAGCATCGTCGGCGCACTTTGTCCGAGCCGGTTCACATCCACGGTGGCGATCAGATTGCCGAGGCCGTCGTTCGCAGCCATTGAAGCGGCTTCCCAGACCGAACCCTCGGCGATCTCCCCGTCGCCCAAGAGCACCCAGATCCGACGGCTGGTGCCGTCGAGCCGACACGCGTGGGCCATGCCCACTCCAACACTGAGCCCCTGCCCCAGTGACCCGGTGGCCACATCAACGAATGGCAGCGTCGTGGGTGGGTGGCCCTCTAGATCGGAATCGATCCGGCGCAGGTTGAGGAGCTCCTCCTCCGCGATATATCCGGCCTCGGCCCATGCGGCGTACAGCACCGGTGCGGCGTGGCCCTTCGACAGGATGAAGACATCGTTCGCCTCGCTGCCCGGATCCTGCGGATCGTAGTGCATCGCATCGAAGAACAGCGCGGCCATGATCTCGGCCGCGGAAGCGCAGGTCGTCGGATGGCCGCTGCCGGCCTCGGTCGTCGCCCGCACCGAGTGGATGCGCATCTTCGTGGCCTTGTCTCTGAGGCCGTCCAGGGTGCTTTGCTCGAGTGCGACTGGCATGTGAGTTGATGAAACCTTTCGTGCTGATGGGCAGCGTGGCCCGTCGGGGAATCGCCGCCAAGCCGAAGCGCCCGGCGTACGCTACACGGCTGTGACGGAGTCGATGCGACTCGCCCGGGGCCGCGTTCGTGCCGCTCTGGGGGCCGTAAATCCATCATACCCCTCAGCGCGGAGTTCAGCGGCTCGCTGCAATGCCGGCGGAATCAAGCCCATGCAGTGCCCTTGGGCCGCGGTGCGGCAAAGAGCCCAAGCCAGCTGGCAGGCCTCGGTTCGCTTGGGCGGACGCCTCAGATCGGGCGGGCAGCCCTGACCCTCATATAGTGAGTAGGACAGGCGGCATGAGCGTCCTCACATCGATCAAGCGATTCGATTCCATCGAACTCGAATCCGGCCAGACTCTCGCACCGGTTGATGTCGCGTACGAGACCTACGGGGAGTTGAACGAGCAGCGCTCGAACGCTGTGCTGATTCTGCACGCCTTTTCCGGGGACGCGCACGCGGCGGGCATCAGCTCCGGCAGCGGACAGCCGGGATGGTGGGATAACATGATCGGCCCAAACAAGGCCTTTGATACGAATCGCTACTTCATAATCTCGTCCAATGTCCTGGGGGGCTGCGCGGGCACGACCGGCCCGAGTTCGACAAATCCCGCCACTGGGCTTCCCTACGGCTCGAGCTTTCCGCAGATTTCTTTCGTGGACATGGTGCGGCTGCAGAAGATGTTGACCGATTCGATGGGCATCGGCAAACTGCTGTCCGTTTCCGGCGGCTCAATGGGCGGCATGCAAGCCCTGCAGTGGGCCGTCTCCTACCCGACGGGCGTGGCATCGGTGATTCCGATCGCCAGCACGCAACGGCACTCCGCGCAGCAGATCGCCTTCAACGAAGTGGGCCGGCAAGCGATTCTCGCCGATCCCGATTTCAACCAAGGCGACTACTACCAAAGCTCCTATCCCGAACGCGGCCTCGCAGTTGCCCGCATGGTCGGGCACATCACCTACATGAGCGACGACTCGATGCGCGAAAAGTTCGGGCGTCGCCGCCGCAAGCTGGCGGACAAGAGCGATCTGTTCGAGGTGGAAAGCTATCTGCGCTATCGCGGCGGGCAGTTCGTGAATCGCTTCGACGCCAACTCATACCTGGTCATCACGCGCGCCATGGACACGTTTGATGTGACAGCGCCAGGCGGCTCGCTGGACGACAGCTTTTCGCCTGGGGATACGCGCTTCCTGGTGCTGAGCTTCACATCCGATTGGCTGTACCCGAGCTACCAATCACAGGAAATCGTGCGCGCCCTGCGCGCTAGAAACCGGGATATCGCCTATGTGGAGCTTGAGTCCAACTACGGCCACGACGCCTTTCTAGTCGAGGCGGGCGAGCAGACACCCCTGATCAAGGGGTTCCTGGACAATACCTTTCAGCGACTGGCTAGGTGAAGCCCGCCCGGCGGCTGCGCGCTGGGACGCCGGATGTAGTTCGCCTCCACCGCCTCCGGCCGGCCGGCTCGGCCGGCCGCAATGTCCTGCGCGGCGACAACGGCGACAGAACCGGCCAGCGCCGCAGGCCCCAGCTGGAGGGGCCAGCCCGCCGCCGCCGCGGCAGGGCCCCCGGATTCGAACAGCGAGGGCTCGTTCGCGACCAGCGGCCCGCCCACCGACTCCAGCATCGGCTTCAGATCGTCCCAGCTGCCGGCCGCCTCTGGAAGCACCTGCTCTGAGCCTGCGTCGTAAAAGCCGGCGAACAGTTCGCCGCGACGTGCGTCGAGCAGCGGCAGGCGTGGGGAATCACCGCGGGCAGAGCTGGCCAGCGCCCGCAGGTTGGACACTCCGACCAGCGGCTTGCCCTCGGCTTCGGCGAATGACTTGGCGGCCACCAATCCCACCCGGATCCCGGTGAACGAACCGGGACCGGTCGCGGCGGCGAAAGCGTCAAGATCGGACAGCGACAGCGAATTGTCCGCAAGCAACCGCTCAATGGCTTGGAACAGGACCTCGCCGAATCCCGGCGCCGCGCCGAGCGCAGCCGTCGCGGCGACCGTGCCGTCGCACAGCAGTGCAATGCTGCCCTCCCGGCGCGCCGTGTCGATCGCCAGCAGGTTCATCGCGTGGGCCGCAGCGGGCTAGGCCCGCTTGCGGCGCCCGGGACCGCCACCCTCCGCGATGCGCGCGGAGCGAGCTTGCAGCAGATCCACGGCCTGCTCAATCGTTACGTTTTCCGGGGCCGCGTCCCGCGGCAATGAGGCGTTGACCTTTCCGTCCGTCACGTACGGGCCGTAGCGCCCGGAGAGAACTTTCAGCTCGACATTCGTCGTCGGATGCTGGCCGACAATCTTGAGCGGCTCCGCCCGTGCCGCATTCCTGCGCGTGAACTTCTCCCGACTCAGCAATTCGAGAGCTGCGCCTAGGGTGATTTCCAAGGGGCTGGTGCCAGCCGGGATCGATCGAATCTCCTGATCACACTTCACGAAGGGCCCGTAGCGCCCATTGGCCGCCAGCACATCGCTTCCGCTGCCAGGGTGACTGCCCAGCGTCCGCGGGAGCGATAGGAGCTGCAGCGCAAGCTTGAGATCCACCGATTCCGGAGCCATGTCTTGCAGCAGTGAGGCGCGCTTGGTGGCGTTGTCATCACCCTGATCGCCAAGTTGCACGAACGGCCCGTAGCGGCCCTGCTTGAGGTACACGGGACGGTCGGACTGCGGATCGGTCCCCAACTCCAGCGGCCCCTTGCCAGCGGCTTCGAGCAATTCCATGGCCCTGGCCACGCTCAGCTCGTCCGGGGGCAGGTCGTCGGGGATGCTGCAGCGCTCCGTCCCGTTCGAAATGAACGGGCCGTAGCGGCCGATCCGCACTTCGACCACCTCCCCAGTTGCACTGTTCCCCAGCGGCACGCTGCACACCTCGCGTGGGTCGATGCCGGCCTCACCGTCCTCGATCAATGTCTGCAGGCCCTTGAACCCGTTGCCGAAATAGAAGCTCTTGAGGTACTGCAGCCGCTCCAGCTCGCCCCGGGCGATCGCGTCGAGCTGATCCTCGAGCTTGGCGGTGAACTCGTAGTCCGCCAAGTGGGCAAAGTGCTTCTCGAGCAAACCCACGACCGCCATCGCGGTGAACGTGGGCACCAACGCAACGCCCTTCTTGAACGCGTAAGCGCGGGACTGCACCAGATCCACGATCGTCGCCCAAGTGCTGGGGCGACCGATCCCGAGTCGTTCCAGTTCGCGGATCAAGCTGCCTTCCGAGAAGCGCTGCGGAGGTTGTGTGCGGTGCTCGGACGCCTCGACGGATACGACTGACACCGTATCGTCTTGGGACATCTCGGGCAACACCCGCTCCTTGGCATCAATCGGAGAGTCGCCGGGCACGGCCTCGGCCGAGTATGCCTTGAGAAAACCCGGGAATTCGATCGTCTTGCCCGTCGCCCGGAAGTGCCCATCTCCGGCGGCAATCAGGACGGTCGAGTTGGTGCCCCTCGCATCCGGCATCTGGCTTGCGAGCGTGCGGCGCCAGATCATCTCGTACAGCTTGGCCGCCTCGTGGCCGAGACGCCGGCGCACCTCGCCGACGGCTCGAAACTGGCCGCCAGCCGGGCGGATGGCCTCGTGCGCTTCTTGGGTGTTCTTGACCTTGTTGCGGTAGTAGCGGACAGACTTGGAGAGGTACTCGTTGCCGAACCGCTCAACGATCAAATTACGAGCAGCCGTCTTGGCCTCGTCGGACAGCACTGTCGAGTCCGTGCGCATGTAGGTGATAAAGCCACTCTCATACATCTGCTGGGCAAGGCGCATCGTGTGCCGCGCCTGAAAGCGAAACTTGCTGTTGGCCTCCTGCTGCAGCGTGCTTGTGACGTACGGGGCCTGGGGCGACGCCGAGAACGGCTTCTCCTCGACAGAGACGACCCGCGGCTGTGAAGAGCGTGCGCCCTCGGTTAGCCGCCGGGCTGCATCCGCTGCCAGCACTAATGGCAGGCCGCCCGTCTTGCCGGCACTGGCCTTGAGTGTGCCGGTGTCTTGGTCGAAGTCCTTGCCGATGGCCACGCGCTGGCCGGCAACCGCGATCAAATCCGCCTCGAATTCGGTGCCGCCCTTGGCAAAGCGCGCCTTCAATCCCCAATAGGTGGCCTCGGTAAAGCGGATCCGAGCGCGCTCGCGCTCGACCAGCAGCCGCACTGCGACGCTCTGCACCCGGCCCGCGCTGAGCCTCGGAAGCATCTTCTTCCACAGCAGCGGGCTGACGCCATATCCGAACAGCCTGTCGACGATCCGGCGCGTCTCCTGCGCCCTGACCAGATCGTTGTTGATCCCGCGCGGGGATTCGAGCGACTTCTGGAGTGCGGTCTTGGTGATCTCGTGGAATACCAAGCGTTCGAAAGGAACTTTTGGCTGGAGCAGCTCGAGCAGGTGCCAGCTGATCGCCTCGCCTTCGCGATCTTCGTCAGTCGCGAAGTAGATGCGGTCCGCCTGCTTGACTGCGGCGCGCATCTCCTTGACAAGAACCTGCTTGTCCTTCGGCACAACGTACACCGGCGCGAAGTCTTGCGCGACATTGACCCCGAGGCGCCCCCAGGGCTCCTTCTTGATCTTGGCCGGGACCTCGGTCGCATTGTTGGGCAGGTCTCGAACATGTCCAACCGAGGCCTTGACCACGAAGCCCTTGGGCAGGAACTTCGCAATCGTGCGCGCCTTGGTTGGCGATTCGACGATTACGAGCACGCTCGAATCGCTGGAATTGGAAGACACAGCCATATCGCTTCTTTCTCTATAGCACCTAAGCGAACCCAAGCACTCGGGCGGAGGATTTTGTGTTCAAAGCGGTCGGCGGCGGATCAGCGGTGGCTGCCAACCTGGTAGACATAAACAGGATAGGCGGAACCGCTGACCTCCACGGTAACAGTCTTGGACGGGTTCCAGCCTGGGATCTCCCATTTGTAGCAGGCAACTCTAGTACCCGGCCGCAACTCAGCGACGAGCTTGGGTCGCAGCTGCCGGTGGGCGGAGGTAATCAAAAACAGGGTCACCACGGTCGCCGGGCGCAGGTCGGCCTCAAAGATGTCACCCTCACGGATCTCCACGAGGTCCTGGACTCCGGCTGCGCGCAGCGCGGAACGCGCTTCCTGAACCAAATCTGGGTTGATCTCGTAGCCGACCCCACGGGCACCGCGGCTCTTGGCCGCTCGCAACAGGATGCGGCCATCGCCAGAGCCGAGATCGTACACCACGTCATCCTTGGAAACGCCGACTTCCTCGATCATCCGATCGACGACGTGCCACGGAGTAGGCACGTATGGCGCGACGCTGCGAGGATCCACCAAGGGCACTTGGGCTTTGGCAGGGGCGAGCGCAATAGCGCCAAGCAGAATGGCGCAACCTACCATCGCCAATCTGAAGGCGACAGTGACCGGTGTTCGTCGCCCTAAGCCCATCGCGCCGCGAGCGGGCATGCCCGCTCTCACCAGTTACTATAGCGCCGGACAGGCAATCACCCAACCGGAACGCACGCCGACAGTCCGCTGTCTGGGCAGTTCGGTCGAGATCCGGAACTTTTTTCACTGCGCGTGAATCCGAACCGCGCCATGCCGCGTCCCACTGGAAGAATGGCGTCTGGTGGGCACTCTGCACTCTCGAGAATCGCCGCTGAGCCGCATGTTGTATTCGGGCAAGATTGGCATGCGAACAACGGGCAGAGAGCTTGCTTAGCTACCCAGCGGGCGTGCTGTATGCTAGACTTCCTCGGGTGTGCTGTATACTGGGTTTCATGGGGGGGTTATCGGGCAATAATGTGCGGAGCACGATCATCTACTCACCTTCGATTGGCGTGGCTGGCCTTGGCTATGCTGCTCACGGCGGGCAGCGCGGGCGCAGACGAAGACCTTAACTGGGAGGCCGCCGACGGTTCGTTCCCCGATCATGGTGGCTGCGTCTATTTCGGGCCCCGCGATGGCCTCGCGGTGCAGGCGCTCGCCGACGATCTCGCGGCGACGAAGATGCGCACGCGCAACACCCTGAGCGCTCTGGCGATGATGCCGCAGCGGCGCTACGGGGGCGTGCTGCCGCGTGCCTCGGCCGTATCCGGTTCGATCGTGAACTCGGGTGCCTGTGGCAGCATCGACGAATGCATCCAGGGCACGGCCAACGCAGCTGGCGTGCCGCTGACTTACTTGACGTCGGACGCCGAGTTCTTGAGGAGGGCCCGGCTCGACCTAACAGGTCGCATCCCGACCAAGGAGGAGGTGCTGGCCTTCCTGAACGACAGCTCCGCCAACAAGCGCGAGCAACTAGTGGACAGCCTACTGCAGACACCCGAGTGGGCAGATCGCTGGGCGATGTTCTTCGGCGACCTGTACCGCAACACGATCCGCACGGCTCAGGTCAATCGCTACCAGTGGGGGCGCGACTCGTTCCACCTCTACCTGCTCGAGTCCATGCGGCAGAACAAGGCCTATGACCAGATGGCCCGGGAAATGCTCTCGGCAGAGGGCACGAGCGACGGCAGGACCTACCCGGCTCGCTACACGAGCTACGCGCATTACCAGCAGACCTACCAGAACTTCACGGCCAATCCCGTGAAGGCCTCCCCGGTCGGCTACGCGGTCGGGGCCAGGACGATCGGCGGGCCGATCCAAGACACGTACGACACGCTGGCGTTCTTCACCGCGCGAGATTTCCTAGGCATTTCGGCCATGGACTGCGTGCTGTGCCACGACGGCGCCGGCCATCTGGAGCCGCTCACCGTTTGGGGCGCTGCGGCTAAGCGGGCCGAAGCATGGGGGCTGGCGGCCTTCTTCTCCGATGTTCCGCGCTACCAGAGATGGCGGTATCGCTACCCCCGCGAGCTTCCGAACAATCCGAGCAACGGTCGCCGCGTCAACGCCAATTACTACATCCTGAAGGATCTGGCGCGGGGCCAGCGGCAGTCCACCAATGCCGGCGACACCGCCGGCGAATATCTGGCCCAGACCCAAGGCGGGAACCGGCCTGACCGCTATTCCGACCAGCGCTTCATAACCCCGGCGTACCCGTTCCGGACAAATGCCCTCGTCAGCGGGAACCTGCGCCTGCGGGAGCAACTGGGCCATTACCTCACCGGCGACCTGCAGTTCGCGCGCGCAGCGGTGAACTACATCTGGCGCGAGTTCTTTTCCCGCGGCATTGTCGAGCCGGCCGACCAATTCGACTTAGATCGACTGGATCCGGCGGCACCGCCGCCGGATGGATGGGGTGTCCAGCCATCGCACCCGCGGTTGCTCGAGCTGCTGGCCGAGGGCTTCCAAGACAACGGGTTTGACCTCAAGTGGCTCATGCGGGAGATCACGACATCGCAGACCTACCAGCTGTCCTCGCGGTACGACGGTGTATTCAACCCGATCCACGAAAAGTACTTCGTGCGCCACCAAGTCAAGCGCTTGTCAGCCGAGCAGGTTCACGACGCGCTGACGGTGGCGAGCAAGCAGTCCTCTGCGTACTCGGTGTCGCGGACGCTCCGCGGCCTGCAATTCGCGATGCAGTTCCCTGATGTCAACGCGATGCCCCCGGGCAACGACGCGCGGGCGAGGAACGTGCGCGCGCTATTGCAATCGTTCACTCCGGGAGATCGCGCGGAGACTCCGCGCAGCGGAGAGGGCAGCCCACTACAGGCGCTGAGCCTGATGAACAATCCCACCGTGCTGCAGCGGCTGGCCCGCAACGTGTCGTCATCGACCCTCGGCGAGTCGCTGCAGATGGCTGATGACGCGCTGGTCTCGAACCTGTACCTGAGCGTACTGAGCCGCCCGCCGACCGAGCAGGAGATCGCGTTCGCCGTCAATTACCTGCAAAGTGGCAACCGCGGCAACCGTGCCGCGAACCTGATGTGGGCGATGTTCAACAAGACGGACTTCTACTTCAACTACTGAGGCAGACGGGAATTGCTATGAACGAGCGGGATCGATTCGAAAAACTCGTGCAGCGGCGCCAGCCGGAGCATCACAGCTTCTTTGCGAGGCCGCACTCCACGAGGCGGCACTTCTTCCGCAACACGCTGACCGGCGTCGGTGGCTTCGTGCTGGGCGATCGCCCGGCGCAGGGCGCGACCGACACCATCGGGGCGGTCACAACCCAGAACACGGCCAAGAACGTGATCTTCCTGTTCCTGCGGGGAGCCCCGAGCCATGTCGACACGTTCGACTTCAAGAACGTTCCAGGCGTGACCCCGACAGAGTTCAGGCCGGAGCAATTCGGCGACATCACGCTGCCGATGGCCCTGCTGGGCAACACCTCGCGAGTCGTGGACAAGATTGCGATCATCCGCTCCGGCCTCGCTTGGGCGCGGGCCCACCCGCTGGCGCAGACGTGGCTCCAGATCGGCCGCAACCCGACCTCGCCGACGGGCCGGATCGCCCCGCACATCGGCAGCGTCGTGGCGATCGAGAAGGAAATCGAGCGGCGCGCTGACCAAGCCTTCCCGACCTTCATTTCGCTCCAGTCGCAGAACATCTCCGGGCGCGGCTATTTCCCCGTCCAGTACGGGCCGTTCCAGACCTACGCGAACAGCAACGGCCTGACGAGCGCAAGCCACCCGGCGGGTGAGCAGGCCTTCCACAACCGCTGGAACCTGCTGCATGAAATGGACGGCGAGCTGCGTGGCGACGCTTCGCCGTTCGGAGCGCAAGCCAAGGGCATGGGCGACCTCTACAGGGGTGCCCGGCGCCTGATGTTCAATCCCAGTGTCCAAGCGGCCTTCACGTTCAACGACGCCGAGCGGATCCGCTACGGCGGCACCAATTTCGGCAATGCGGTGCTGACGGCGCGCAAGATCATCGAGCAGGATCAGGGAACCCGCTTTATCCAGATCGACTCGGTGGGCTGGGACCATCACGGCGACATCTACTCCCGCGCGGCAAATCAGAACCGCAACATCTACAAGCAGACCGCCGAATTCGATCCGGCCTTTGCAGCCTTGATCGAAGACCTGGATGCATCTGGCAAGCTTGACGAGACGCTCATCGTGGCCTGCGGCGAATTCGGGCGAACGCCCGGGAACCTCTCCAACTCCCGAAATGGCCGGGACCACTACTTGCAGATGTTCTTCGTCCTAGCGGGCGGAGGTGTCAAGGGCGGCCAGGTGATCGGCAAGACGAGTGACCGCGGTGGGCGCGGCCCCGGCGCGTTCTCGGTTGAGTACGGCTGGTCGCGCGAGCGCGATGTCCGTCCCGAGGACATCGAGGCGACCATCTATTCGGCGCTCGGCATCAACTGGACGAAGATCCGCTATGACGATCCGCTGGATCGGGGCTTTTACTACGTACCGCTCGCCGATGACGAAGTCTACGCCCCGGTGAACGAGCTCTTCAGCTGAGGAGCGTGCGCACTCGTCAGCTGGCGCGGCCCACGGCCCAGTGGGCTGCGGCATCCGCCAAGGCGTGCTTGTAGCGCGTCTCTGGAAGCGGCTCCAGGTTTTCGAGGGCTGCCTCGCAGAACCGCACGGCCCGCCGTCGGACCTCGGCGATCGCCCCATGGTGCTCGAGGATCTCGAGGATGCACTCGGGCGACACCGAACCATAGCCGCCTTCGCGCACGACCGTCTCAACCTGCTCGCGCTCCGCCGCTGAGCAGGATCGCAGGGCCAAGATCATTGGCAGGGTCACCTTGCCCTCTTTGAGGTCATTGCCGACCGGCTTGCCCAGCACCGCTTCGCTGGCCTCGAAGTCCAGCACGTCGTCAATGAGCTGGAATGCCATGCCGAGGTTCCAGCCGTAGGCCCGGAGCCTCTCCTCGGTCTCCTCGGACTGGCCGGCGATCAATGCTCCCAGACGGCTGCACGCAGACAGCAGGCAAGCGGTCTTGCGGTGAATGAGGTCGTGATTCTCCTGCTCGGTAACGTCCAGTCGGCCGATCAGATCCGCCTGCATCAGCTCGCCTTCGACCATCATCTTGGTCACGTCGGTGAGAATCTCCAGCACGCCGAAGTCGCGCTCGCGCAGCGCCAAGCTGAACGCCTGCATGTACAGCCAATCACCGGCCAGCACACTGACCTGATTGCCCCATATCTGATTGGTGGACGGCTTCCCTCGCCGCACTTGCCCGCTGTCGATGACATCGTCATGGACCAGCGTCGCGGTGTGGATGATCTCCATCACCGCAGCCATTCGAATCGGCGCGTCGCCGAGTTCCCCGCACGCGCGCGCCGAGAGCAGCAGCAGAGCCGGGCGCAGGCGCTTGCCGCCGCTCGAGCTCAGGTGCTTGCTGATGCGGGTGACCACATCCTCGCAACAGACTGTGTCAAGCCCGATCACCTGCTCGACCCACCGGAGGTCGGCAGCCACCAAAGAAAATACCTCCGCCTTGGAGAGCGGAGCCTGTCTCACCGTTGCCATCGAGCGAAGCGTGCCAGAATCTCCAGTCTATCGAGTCGCGATTGCGAGTGCCCGCTAGCACGGCCGTGATGGCCCGCTAGGCAGCCTCTGCCAAGCATGACCCGCCGCCGATCTCGCCCGTCGAGTCGAAGTCGATCGGAGCGGACGTTCCGATTGCCTCAATGAGGGGATTCCCGCGCAGCGCCTCATAGATCCCCTCGCTTACGCGCATGCTCCCAAGTTCCATGGTGTTGCGGACCCAAACAACGCTGCAATCAGCGAGGTCGGCGCAGCCGCAGGTCGCGAGGATCCGCTCGATGCATTCCCGATCGGTCGGAAAGTGCGGCGGGCACATGGATCCGATCGTGCTTGAGGCGGTGAAGGCATTGATCCAAGTCTTGCCAAAGTCTACAGCTTCGAACAGCCGGTCGTGGATGACGTCACAAAGGCCGATGCCGATTGCGTTGCCGCCGCCGTGCGGCGTGAGGCTACGGGCGTAGATGCGCTTGATGCGGGGCAGCCCTGGCCAGCAATTGCGACCCAGTGCCGAGCGGTTGATGACTTTCGTGTCCATGCCCGAGCCAGAAATGTTCTTGCCAATCTCGTCTACGATCAGCAGGTCAACGGCCTCGGCCGGTATGTCTGCCTTCCAGCCCTTGACACGCTCGAGCAGTTCCTCCTCGCGCGAGACCATGTCCGTCGCGCCAAGCGCGTGAAGCTCTGCTGTTTGGTGGTTGGCGTCTTCCAGAATCGCCAGCCCGCCCAGCATGCGGCCGGTATTTAGCATCACGCGTCCGACCTCGCGAATCACCTGCTCGAGCCCGAGACGCACGGCCCACATGTGGTAGCGCTTAGCGCCCTCCCACTTGCCGAGCCCGATCGCCATCATCTTGTGAACGCCGCTCTCGATGCGTCCCTCGAAGCCGGTATGCCATTTGACCCGGCTGCAGAGCATCACCCCGTCGGCATCCCAAGCTTCCTTGTCCATGGACACGGCTATGCCCAGCGGGGATTCGCCGATCTGCACGACATCGAGCGAGCTGACCACCGGGACCCCCATGGATTCTTCCGTGATGCCGTAGTGCGCCAAGACTTGGAGCTGGCCTTCTGCGGTCCCCCCGCCGTGGCTGCCCATGACCGGAATGACGAAGGGCCGGACGCCGCGGTCCAGCCACGAGTCCACGACTCCCTTGGCAATCGTGTCGATGTTCGCGATCCCTCGGCTGCCGACACCCACCGCAATGCGGCTGCCCGCGGCAACCCGCGCTACCCATTCCGCTGCGTCCATTTCCTCGCGAACGGCCTGGTAAACGTTCGGAAGCGAGCGGTCGGGGAAGTGCTGGCGAATCTGGATCAGTCGGGGGAGGCCCATCGGACAGGATTATAGCGACCTCGCCCGGCGATAATGTATGCACATGCAAGCTGTCGCCAGCGCGGAGACGTCGAGGCGTCGCCTCCTGCAGATCGGCGGCGGCTTGCTGGTCGCCCCTGTGGCGGCATTACTGGAAGGCGCGATGAATTCCACCTTGACAGCTGTATCTGGGATCCGGGTTGGGCACTGGACCCATGCATCCGGCTCGACAGGATGCACTGTAATCCTGGCCGATGGCGGCGCAGTCGCGGGAGTGGACGTGCGCGGCGGCGGGCCGGGAACGCGAGAAACCGCCCTGCTGCGGCCCGAGATGAGCGTCGTGGCGGTTCACGCGCTAGTGCTATCGGGCGGCAGCGCGTATGGCCTCGCAGCGGCCGACGGGGTGATGCAACACCTAGAGGCCCAGGGAGTGGGTTTTCCTGTCGGGGGTTCCGTCGTTCCGATCGTTCCGGCGGCCATCCTCTTCGACCTTGGAGTCGGCGACCCGCAGGTCCGACCCGATGCAAAGGCCGGCCGCCTCGCGGCGGAAGCAGCGTCGCGAGCGCCCGTCACGATGGGAAATGTCGGTGCCGGAGCCGGGGCAACCGTCGGCAAGATATTCGGCCGGAATCGGGCGATGCGCGGAGGCCTTGGTTCGGCGGCGATCACACGTCGGGACGGTCTCACGGTCGCGGCACTCGCGGCGGTCAACGCTCTCGGCGACATCGTAGACCCGGACTCGGGCAAGATCGTGGCCGGGGCAAGAACAGCGGACGGAAGCGGCTTCGCCGACAGCATGGCCCAACTGAAATCCGGGCGCGCTGCGGCGAATCTAGAACCCGCTGAGCACACGACGCTCGGAGTGATCGCGGCGAACGTGACATGGACCAAGACACAAGCGACCAAGGCCGCTCAGATGGCCCACGACGGGCTGGCCATGGCGATCCGTCCGGCGCACATGCCGTTCGACGGAGACACGGTGTTTGCCCTGGGAACGGGAGGCCGCAACGTAGATTCGCCGCTCCTGGGCGCAGTGGGAGCCCTGGCAGCAGACGTGCTAGCCCAGGCTGTGGTCGCTGCCGTCCGCGCTGCGACATCCGGATTCGGGCTGCCAGCGGCGGCAGACCTCTAACCGGGGCGAGTGGCCGGACGGTTCAGACGGGGCTCGGCTCGGGCGACTTCCACGATCTTGAGGGTATTGGTCCCTGCCTGCACGATCCTGAGTTAACCATCTCCGGTCGCTAGCCGCCCTCTCAGTGCTCTTCAATGGCTGCGGAGCCAACTCCACGCCGCTGCAAAAGGCCGTGGAATGCCTCGACCGAGAGATCTACCGCCCCTGGAAGGGCTACTCGATCGCCGCGTGAACTTGACCCGATCGTAAACGTCACGCATCGACAAGGAAACCAGGTTTCGCATAGCCGTCCCCCTCAGTCTTGATTCGCCTGCCGCATGGGCTCGACCTGCGTCGATTGAGCCCATGAAGGATCGACCGGCCGCGGCTGAACGCGAAGGTGCAGTCGCAGAAAGGCGTCGGCATCGCGGTTCGCCCGCAGAGCTTGCGCCGGATCCCGTCCTCGGCCCCAGTAGAACCCGTGCGGCTCCCCGGAATAGGTCTTGACGGTCACTGGCTTGCCGAGTGCCTGCATTTCGGGTACAAACAGGCCCAGATTGAAGGCCTTCAGGGCATGCACGTCCCCGTGCAGGATCAGCGTGGGCGTGGACAGCCCCGACAGCTTCTTCCTGGTCCGCTGCCGAATGCCGGTGTCATACAGGGCCTTCGGGTCAGCGTTCATCACGTCCTGGCGGCGGTCCCCGGTCGGGTTGCCGTCAGCACCGAAAACGATATGGTCCTTCGTGAACATGCCCATGTAGATGATCGTCGCCGGCTCGCCCGCGACGATCGCCGCGAGTTCGTCGGAAACACTTGCAACCTCCAGCGCCAGCGTGCCGCCTCCGCTGCCGCCGTACAGGGCGACGCTCTCGGGATCCACGTAAGGCAGCTCCCGCAGGGCCCGAACTAGGGCGAGGGTGTCCTCGATGACCCCACCGTCCTGCGGGTCGCGTCGAATCTCCCTTCGCGTCGCCGTCACCGCGACGTAGCCCCACGCCAGGAAGCGAGCCTGTGCGGGCTGCTGTACGGCGTTCCGTCGCAGGGCAGCCATGGGACTCCGACCGAGGCCGCCGTGCATGAATACGATTGCTGGGAACGGTCCGTCGCCCGGCGGCTTGCGGATCGCGGCGTAAGCAGTGTCGGTCACCGTGAGTTCCGTGACCGGGATCCGCTCCTCGGGGATCAGAGGGTAGCTGACATTACCCGCGAAGGCCACACAGCTTAGGGCCAGGACCAAGACACTGAACTTGCCAACCATGAGCCCTCCTGAATCGGCCAGTATTGTAGCTTAGGCTGAACTTCACTCGGCTAGCGCCGGTCCAGCGATGAGGTGGGGTTGCTCCGGGATGCCGCGATCGATTACCGGACGGCCAAATGGGTCTCGATCGTCGGCGGCCCTCAAAACGCGCTCAACAGCTGCACCGACGGCCGCCCCGGCGAGGGCTGGCGCTGGCGCGCAATTCAGCCTGACCTCGCCGGTCGGAATATCCGGCGCCTACGGGCACACGTGGCTCAGCGACTCCTAGAGGACCTCGTTCTAGCCAGTGCGGCTCCGCATCCTCTGGCTTTAGCCCGCAGCCGCAATCTGGCGCCGGGGCGCCTAGTCCGTTCGGTGGCCGGCACCCGCACAGTCACGCAAGCATTGTGCAACAACGGTTTGGAGGGGCGATCCAACGAAGCGCGCGGAAATGAGCGAGAGCCAGATGGTCGGCCACCCGACCTGAACCCTCGCTCGGGAATCAAACATCGATCGGGACTAGCTCGATCGTCGCCGCTGCGTCCGTTCCCGCGTGGCGGAAATGCCCCCGCGCATTCAGCTCGCAAGGCCGGGTCCTTTGATACAATTCACCCGACCAACACCAATGCCAAAAGCAACACCTGTCAACCGTCGCCAGTTTATTCAGGGTGCCTCTGCAGCCGCGGGATTGGTCGCAGCAGCCTCGCCCGCCAAGTCCCAAGACGCAGCTTCAGCGCGCCGCGTAGTTGGCGCGAATGACCGCATCAACGTCGCTCAGATCGGTGTCGGCGGACGCGGCAGCAGCCTGCAGCGGCTGATGCTCGGAATGATCGAGGGCGGCCAGAACTTCAAGATCACCGCGGTCTGCGACGTCTACGAAAAGCGCAAGCAACTGGCCCAGGAAAACACCAAGGCCGAGTTCTCCACGCTGGACTACCGCGAGGTCTTGACACGCCCCGATGTCGATGCGGTGGTCATCGCCACGCCTGATCACTGGCACGGCACGATGGCACTGGCAGCTCTGGATGCGGGCTTGGACGTCTACCTGGAAAAGCCGATGACACACACGATCGAGGAAGCCAAGGCCGTCGCCCGCAAGGTTAAGGAAACCGGCGCGGTGCTGCAGGTCGGCTCCCAGACCACCTCCGCGGACCAGTGGTGGAAGGCGCGCAAGGCAATCCAGGATGGCATGATCGGCAAGCTGATCTCGAGCCAGGGATCGTACCACCGAAACTCCCTGCGCGGGGAATGGAACTGGACACCCGAGCGGGGCCGCGGGTGGGTGATCGAACCCGACGCCGGCCCTCATGGGCAAGGGGTGAACTACATCGACTGGAACATGTGGCTGGGCCCGGCGCAAAAGCGCGAATGGGACCCGCACCGCTTCTTCCGCTTCCGCAAGTACTGGGATTACTCGGGAGGCATCGCGACCGACCTGTTCTTTCACGTCGTGGCTCCGCTGAACATCTGCTGGGGCGAGCCGCAATTCCCCTACCGTGTGACCGCTTCGGGCGGTAAGTACGTCTTCAATGCGCCAGGCGATCGCGAAGTGCCCGACACCATGAACCTGCTGGCCGATTTCGCCAAGGGGCATTCTCTGGTGCTAAGCGCGAGCATGGCGAATTCGCGCCACATTCCAGGCTTGATTCGCGGCCACGAAGGGACGATCCTGATGGTCGAGCATGGCCGCTTCGAGGGCCGCACGGACTACATCACGGTCGAATCCGAAGCGATTTACCAAGATGCCTTCGTCGGGAAGTACGGCACCGAGAACGTGCAGATCAAGGTCGAGGACCGCGGACGCGACGCGCACATGAAGAACTTCCTGGAATGCATGCGCACTCGCGAAAAACCGAATCTCGACGCCGATACGGCCTATCGGGCGCAGACGACGATCTCGATGGGCGTGATGGCGCTGCGCCAAGGCAAGGTCCTGTACTTCGACCCCGACATTGAAGAAGTCACCGACACCCCGCCCAAGGTCGGCTGAGAATGGCGGCCCCAGTCCGCGGGAAGAGCCTGTTACGACCCGCGGCCATTGCGACGGCCTTGGCCGTCGCAATGGGCTGTGGCGCGCAAGGTGATGCCGACCGCCTACCGAACATTCTGCTGATCCTGGCGGACGACCTCGGCTACGGGGATGTCAGCGTCTATAACGACGAGGCGAAGGTCGAGACCAAGCATCTCGACAGCCTTGCGCGGCAAGGCCTGCGCTTTACCGACGCCCACAGCCCGTCCACGGTTTGCACGCCGACACGCTACGGCATTCTGACCGGGCGAATGCCCTTCCGCACCGGCATGGCAGGTGTTTTCACGGGCGTGGATGGACCGTGCCTGATCGACGAAAGACGTCTCACACTGCCGCAGATGCTGCGCGAGGCGGGCTATGCCACGGCGATGGTCGGCAAGTGGCATCTCGGCATGACCTTCTTCGGTTCCGAAGGACAACCGGCCTACGAGATCGAATTCCCTGCGTCCACGCGGGAAGAGCGCAGTGCTGCGGGTGTCGAGCGAGTGCGCAGCGTGGATTTCAGCCGTTCGATCCCGGATGGCCCGCTGCATCGCGGGTGCGACCAGTTCTTCGGCACGGTCTCGTGTCCCACGACCGATTGGCTGTACGCCTGGGTGGAGGGCGACCGCGTGCCGGTGCCGCCCGAATCACTGCTGGACAGGAGCCCCCCTGCCGAAGCATCCGTACGCCAACGACAACAGGCAAGGCATGATCGCCCCGGATTACGACCTAGAGCAAGTCGACCTTGTGTTCCTGGAGCGCAGCGTGCAGTTCCTCGAGGAGCACAGCACGAGTTCGCCGGACCAGCCGTTCTTCCTGTTTCACTCGATGCAAGCGGTGCACCTGCCATCGTTCGCGGCGCCGGAATTCCAAGGCAAGAGCGGGGCGGGGCCGCACGGCGATTTCCTGTACGAGATGGACTTCGTCGTGGGCGAGCTGATGGCGGCGCTAGACCGCCTTGGCATTGCCGACGACACGCTGGTGCTGTTCACCAGCGATAACGGCCCGGAGACCGCTTCGGCGTACCGCATGCGCGCGGATCACGATCACGACGGAGCCCGCCCGTGGCGGGGCTTGAAGCGGGACCAGTGGGAGGGCGGCCACCGGGTGCCCACCATCGCACGCTGGCCCGGCAGGACGCCGGCCGGCACCACGACGGACCAAACCTTCAACCTCACTGACATCATGGCGACGCTTGCCACATTGGCCGGGTACGCTCTGCCGCATGGCGCGGCTGAGGACAGCTTCGATTTCTCGGCCGTGCTGACGGGCAGCCACGACGGATCACCGATTCGGGAGTTCACACTGCATCAGACAAACCGTCTCGAGCTTGCGATTCGGCACGGCGGCTGGAAGTATCTGGACCACGCCGGGTCGGGTGGCAATGACTATAGCCGCCCGTTCCTCGCGGGACTCACGATAGACGACGGTGCCCCGGATGCACCTGCGCAGCTATACAACTTGGCAGACGACCCTGGCGAGACCCGGAACCTGTATTTCGAGGAAGCGCAGATAGCGGCCCGGCTGAAGGGCGAGCTCGAGCAGCTCAAGGCTGCCGGGCGCGGCGCCCCGGACCGCTAGAACAGGAACGCCGCTATGGCCGGAAGGCCGTAAAACAGCACCAGCAGGTACCCAATCGCCAGCAGTTTCGAGCGAGTCGCCAAGTCCGCGAATCGCGAGACGCAGTTCAGCAAGAAGCCTCGCACCGGGGGCCACGGATAGATCAGCAGAGTCGCGGCCAGGTTAAACCACAGATGTGTCTGGGCGATTTCAACGCCGGCTTGCGCGTTCGGGCCCGATACTGCCAATGAGGCCATCAGGGCGGTAATCGTCGTGCCGAGGTTCGCCCCGATCGTAACGGGGAATGCCTGCGGCAGGGTAATCAAGCCAATCCCGGCCATCGGCACGAGCAGCGAGGTCGTGATCGAGCTCGACTGCACCATCGCCGTGACGACGCAACCGATTAGGATCGCGACAATGCCCGATTCGCCCAGGGCGGCGCCAACCATGTTCTCAGCCTTGGACAGCAGCGTGGAGTGCAGTGCCCGCACGATCAACAGCAGCGATCCGAAGATCAGCCCGCCGCTCACGATCACGAGCAGGACTCCCTGACCCTGGGGTGCCTCGAACAGTGCTGCGGCTGCGGACTTGATTGGGGAGATGGCAGCCTTGAGCGCGAGCGTGATCGGGCTGTCAAAGGAACTCCCGCCGAAGACATCGAGCTTACCTGCGACAGTAGATGCGATGCTCGACAGAAATCCGGTCGCGATTTCCAGCGGCAACAACACCAGCACCGCCAAGAAGTTGAAGAAGTCATGGCACGTCGCAACCGAAAATGCACGCCGAAACTCGTCAGGGCGGCCCATGTGAGCGATCGACACGATGGTGTTCGTGGCCGTCGTTCCGATGTTGGCGCCCATGATCATGGGCACGGCATTCGCCAGCGGCAGGGGGTTCTCCGGGGCTGCGACCAAACCCACGACCATCGATGTCGTGACGGATGAACTCTGCACCAGCGTGGTCGTGAGAATCCCGACCATCAAGGCGATGAACGGATTCGAGGTAGCACTGAAGAAAGCGTCCAGCAGGTCGCCGCCCAGCAGCTTGAAGCCATCGCCGAGGCCTCGAATGCCCGCCAAGAACGTGAACAGGAGCAGAATGACGGCAAGCCCGGTCAACAATGCCGCCCGGCCAGACATCGGCTCGGCAGAGCGTGCCGGTTCGGAGTTCATGGTGTGCTTCCGAGCCCGCTATGCATGACGAGGCGTCATCGTGATGCCAAATATCAATAAGGGGGCACCGTCGGAAACGTCCCAAAGACGCGCTTTCCCCGCTGCGCTCACCATGCGTGTTCCAAGTCTTCGCATGGTGTCGGATCAAGTGGCACGGTAGCGCGCGAGACACTCTCCGGAGATACCAATATTGTACCGCCAGCGTCAGGTTCGACTGCAGTCGAACCTGACGCTAGGAAGCGCCGGTCCAGAAGCCGTTCGGGGTCGATTCGGCCCATCGCCGCGAGCAGGTTTTCCATGACGTGGGGGTTGTCGTGGCGGAGGTCCGCCAGGAAGCAGCGCAGTTTCTCGCGAACAGTTCCAGTCTTATAGGAGCAAACACAGGGGGTAATCGGCATCCCCGCAGATTCGGCGTAAGCTTGCGTTACGTCCTCACTGACATAAACGAGCGGCCGGATCAGCCGAAAGTCACCGGAACGCGAAGCGGTCACGGGCGGCAATGCGCTGAGCCGGCCAGTGAAGAGGGCGTTGCGCAGCAGCGCCTCGCAAAGGTCGTCAGCGGTATGACCCAGCGCGACCACGTTGCAGTCAAGCTTTGCAGCCACCTCGTAAACGGCTCGGCGCCTGAAGCGGCTGCAGCTGTCGCAACCGTGACCGGGCTGATCTTCCAGCAGTTGGAATGAGGGCTCGTCGACGTAATAGGTCCACGGGATGCCGCGCTGCGCGAGCACCTCTCCCAGCGGCTCGACCGGCCTGACAAACTTGCCCTGCTCGATCGTGAACGCGTGCAGGGAAAACCGAACCGGCGACCGGTGCGAGAGCAGGCGCAGGGCATCAACGAGGGCTAAGGAGTCCTTCCCGCCCGATACGCCGACCGCGATGCGGTCGCCCTCGCGAATCATCTCGAAGTCGGCAATTGCCTTCCCGGCCTTGCGTAACAGTGTCTTGCGAGGGTTCACGCGGGGTCACCCAGCACGACTGTCATTATAGTGCGGCCGCTTCTCAATCGACGTGCTGCACGCAGCGCCTGATCGAGACCGCTTGCCCGGTCCGCTCGTCCACATCGATCACAACGGCATTGAGGCGAACTGGCCCCGACGCCGGCTCGAAGCGCGCCGGCAGGGCTGTGAGGAACCGCTTCAGCGACTCCTCCTTCTTCATGCCAATCACCGACTCCGAGGGGCCGGTCATGCCCACGTCGGTGATGTAGGCGGTTCCGTTCGGGAGGATCCGTTCGTCGGCCGTCGGCACGTGCGTGTGGGTGCCGACAACGGCACTGACGCGACCGTCCAAGTACGTGCCGAAGGCGTTCTTCTCGCTCGTGACCTCAGCGTGAAAATCGACCAAGCAGACACGCACGTCAGGATCCAGCTGGTCTAGGATTTCATCGGCTCGGCGAAACGGGCAGTCGACAGGGGGCAAATACACGCGTCCTTGGAGATTGATGACGGCATACGGCACGCCGGCATCGGTATGCCCCACGAATAGCCCCGAACCGGGGGCATCAGGGTAATTGTGGGGTCGCAGCAATCTCGGCTCGCGGTCGATATAGGAGAAGACTTCTCGCTTGGCCCAGATGTGATTTCCCGAGGTGAGCACGTGAATGCCCGCGCCAAGCAGTTGGTCGGCGATCTTTACGGTCACTCCGAAGCCTGCGGCGGAGTTTTCGCAATTGGCGATCGCCAAGTCGATCTTCTCCTCGGCAAGCATCCGCTGCAGGGTCGCAAACACGACACGACGGCCGGGACGGCCGATAATGTCTCCGATGAAGAGAATGCGCACCACGAATCGTCCAGTTTATCGCGGGAACAATTCCCGCCACTGACGGCGGAGGCGCGGGTCACGGCTGGGCCACCTCAATCGCCAAGCACAAGTTCGTCGCCGACGCAGAGGGCCTTGCCCTGCTGGCCGTTAGCAAGCCTAGTGTTGACGGCCAGTCGGTAGTAGCCGTCATAGAGCGCGATGTCCGAATCCGGCCGACGATGCCGCTCGCGCAGCGCGGCGAAACGCTTGGCTGTCAACGGGCCAGCGGCACTGCCATCGCGGGAATCCAGAGTTGGCACCGCGCAGCGGGCACATGGATTCGTGCCGAGGAACTCCACTGCACCGATCCGAAACCTGCGCGGCCTGCCCGGCGGGCCAAACAGCAGATCTTCCTCGAACGGCTCGAGACCCGCGATTTCGAGGTTGGCGCGAAACCGGCGGCGCACCTCCTCGGCTGGCATTTCAAACCAGCCGGCAATGGCATCGACCGACGCCGACCCAAGGACTGTGGGCCCAGATGCCTGCTCGTCGTCGGGATACCCTGCGACATCGTTTCGTCGCAGCGAAACCGGCTTTCCCAGCACCAAGCCGAACCAAGCCTCAAGCTCCGCGTGCCCGTGCCTCAAGTCGAACTGCGCACGATCCTCGCCCGCGCTCAGCGCGATCGAGCGGCCGCCATCAGAGTATTCGGCGCGGATACCGAGCAGCGATGCGCCGCAGCGCTTGCCATTGACGAACCGGCCCGCGGCATCAAACAACGCGTAATCCCTGTCGCCGGCAAGTCGCCGGCCCGCCACGAGATCCACGCGCTCGAGATCCATTGGATCCAGCGACTTGACCGGGTAGACGCGGATGCGAGCTAGCTGGGGTGTCATGCCGCTTCGACGGGCCGCCCTTCCTACATAGTCGCACCGGCCGGCAAGTCCGCCACAGGGCAGGCGGCTGAAAACCGGCCCGCCTGCCGGTAAGCTTGCCTAGATGCAACGCAGCCCCGGCCAGCGACTCCGTCAGTCTGGCCAGGCGCGGTCCAACCAACGAGCCCCGTCTGCACGCACGAACTGGACCTACTTAACCCAGCCTGGAAATCTCTGCCGCACTTCCCCCTGCGCCACATACCCGCTACCACTTATCCAAGGCGGCGTCTGCCTAGCTAAAGGGGGAATGTTGCGAGGGTTGAGCCTGCAGCGAATTCTCACTCGCTGGGGCGGGCGATATACGCTAGAAGACTCCGATGCCTACGCCCGGCGCGCAACACCGCGAGCAGATTGAAGCGACTGTCTTGGAAGCGGTCCGGAGCCTGCTCAGGGAATTGGGGTCGGCGGAAACCGCCGAACGAGCATCCCTGCGATCAGCGCTCGACAAGGATCTCGGCCTGGGCAGCTTGGAACGCGTAGAACTGTTGGTCCGCCTTGAGCGTGCGCTCGCCGCACGACTCCCGGAGACGGGCGTGCAGGCCGCGGAGACGCCAGGGGACTGGGTGCGCATCGCACTGGAGGCTGCCGGGGGCCTCCAGCCGGCGACGCGCTGGCCCATCACGCAGCCGCCGAGCGAAGCCTGCGAGGCTCCGGGCAACGCGACGACGTTCAGCGAGGTGCTACACCGGCAGGTGGAAAGGGATCCGGCCAGAACCCATGTCCATCTGCTCGACCAAGACAGCGGTCAGGATATCAGCGTCGGCCAGCTCTTCGAGAGCGCTTCGCGCATGGCGGCAGGGTTGGTTGCGTCAGGCCTGCGGCCGGGCGAGACGGTGGCGATCATGCTGCCGACCTGCGCGGACTTCTTCAGCAGCTTCCTGGGCGTGATGCTTGCGGGAGGAGTCGCCGTTCCGGTGTACCCTCCGGCCCGCGCAAACCAGATCGAGGCCTACATCCAGCGCCAGTCGCGCATCTTGCAGAATGCCGGCGTGCGCTTCCTAATCACATTCGACAGGGTCCGCACAGTAGCGAACGTGCTCGGCGGGCAGCTCCAGTCGCTGCAAGAGTTCCTGAGCGCCGAGCAGCTTGCAAGCAGGGGCCAGAACTTGCCGACCCCTGAGGTAGGGCCGGCCGAGATCTGCTTCATTCAGTACACATCCGGGAGCACGGGCGATCCCAAGGGCGTCACCCTGACCCATTCGAACGTGCTCGCAAACATACGGGGCATCGGATTCGCGGTCGAGGTCAAGCCCTCCGATGCCGTCGTGACGTGGCTGCCGCTCTACCACGACATGGGGTTGATCGGCTCGTGGCTGTTCAGCCTCTATCACGGTCTGCCGATCACGGTCCTGTCCCCGCTCGATTTTCTGGTGCGCCCGGAGCGCTGGCTGTGGGCCTTGAGCGATTCCGGCGGTACGCTGTGCCCCGCGCCGAACTTCGCCTTCGAGCTGTGCGTGCGCAAGATCACCGACGCAGCGATGGACGGCGTTGACCTGTCGCCATGGCGCGTCGCTATCAATGCCGGAGAGTCCGTGCTGCCTGCGACGTTGAAGCGCTTCACCGGCCGTTTTCGCCCCTGGGGTTTTGACCCGCGCAGCTTCATGCCGTTCTACGGGCTGGCGGAGTCATCCGTAGCCTTGACCTATCCGCCGTACTGGCGCGGGCCGGTTGTAGACATAATCGACCGCACCCGCTACGAGGTCGAAGGTCGAGCGGTTCCGGCGACAGCCGGAGCTTCGAGCACACCCCTTGAGTTCGTCGGCAACGGCAAGCCGCTGCCCGAGCACGAGGTCAAGATCGTCGGCGCAGAAGGCGCGACCCTGCCGGATCGCATGCGCGGGCGGATCCTGTTTCGCGGCCCGTCTAGGACCGACGGATATTTCCGCAACGAGCAGGCCACCACGGAAGCGCTCGACGCCGACGGCTGGATGGACTCGGGCGATCTGGGCTATCTCGCCGCCGGCGAGCTGTACGTGACCGGCCGGCTAAAAGACTGCATCATCATCGGTGGCCGCAACATCATTCCCCAGGACGTTGAAATGGCGTCTTGGGACGTGGACGGCGTGCGCAAGGGCTGCGTCGCCGCCTTCGGTTCCGTTGATCCCGAGACTGGCACCGAGAAGCTTGTGGTCGTGGCAGAAACGAGGGTGGCAGATTCGGCGCAGCGACAGCACCTGCGAGCGGCAGTGACAGAGATCGTCGCAAGCAGGGTCGGTGTACCGCCCGGCGATGTTGCCCTGGTACAGCCGGGGGTGGTTCCGAAGACGTCTAGCGGCAAGATCCAGCGTTCGGCGATCCGCCATTCATACGAGGCAGGGAAGCTCGCCGGCCGGGCATCCGCCCCGACATGGCTCCAGCTGAGTCGGATTTGGATGCGGGGCACGCTGCGTTCGTCGGCCGGCATGGCCACTGACGCTGGCAGGCTGAGCCTCCGTGTGGGCCAGCAGCTGCTAGGCGGCTTGGCGGGAGCCGTGTTCGGGCTGGCCGCCAGACTTGCGCCGACACCGGCGGCCGCGCGCTACGCAGTAGCCCCCGGGGCGAGAATCCTCGCGGCGTTGTCTGGCGCGCGACTCCGGGGGCGCTTGAAAGCCGACAGTGCATCCGTGCTGTTGGTGGCCCGCAACGAGCGCGTCGACCCGCTGATGGTCGCGGCGTTGTATCGCCGTCCGTTCGTCTTCGCGGATCGCACGGGATTCGGCGAGCTGAACCCATCTGAGGCATTCCTGCTGGAGCCGCTTGTCGCAGAGCCCGTGGCGGAGCTCTCCGCCCCACCCGGCGGTGACCTCCGGGCGCGCATGGAGTCCGCCCTCGCCCACGGACGCTCAGTTGCGAGCCTCGCCGACAGTCCGATCGGCGCGCCCCCTGATCGATCGCGCTTTCGCGCTGAGGGGTTCGCTGCTGCGAACGATTGCGGCGTGCCCCTGATTCCCGTGCATCTGGAGCGGCTTGCTGACGGAAGCATCCGAGCAAGCCAAGGCGGACCGATGGCAATCGCAGCCTCGAACGGCAAGCTGGCCGGGGCTCGCGCGATGGTCCGATCATGCCTCCGCGCAGCGGCGTCACAGAGCGGGGAGTAAAATGGACCCAATGCCGATCTACGAATACAAGTGCGAGGATTGCGACACGCGCTTTGAGGCCCTCGTGATGGGCTCTGCCGCCGAACCCGAAAGCTGTGACTGTGGCAGCCACTCGATCGCGAAGGTCTATTCCAGATTCTCGGCCAAGTCCGCGAACGGATCCCCGGAAGCCTGCGCAACCCCCGCAGCAGAGCGCTGCGGCGGCCCCGCCTGCATGGGCGGCATGTGCGGCATGAACTGATCCCGGCAAGCAGCGGCGCCATCTTGTGCCGGGGCCTTCGTTAGCCCTCGCTGCGCAGTTAAGGCCGGACGACTCCGATCGCGATCATGTCCCCGCCTCGGTTATACACCCCGTACGCAAAGGTCGCGCTCTTGGGCCGGTAGTCCCACAGATATGGCCGTGCGCCGGCTTGTCCGCCCCCGCCGATCCGCTGTACAACGGCAAAGCCCTCCTCCGGCATTGCCAACTCTGTCGCCTCGCCTGTGGCGACGTCCCATGTGATGATTCGCGATCCGCCCGGGTTACCGGGCCCCGCATTCGGCTGTCGCGCGATCGCGAATCCGCGCCCGATCAGCGGTACCACGCCAAACGTTCTGCGGCCCTGCTGGAACAGGGAGTTGGGGCCGGGCACCAAACGCTGGAATCCTTCCGGCAGCGCCAGATGCGTGAACGTGGCGTTGGGCAGGTCGACGACGAGCAAGCCCCGGTTTCCCGGAAATGGCGGTGGCGTGATGCCGTTCCGATTGGCGGGGCGCAGAGGCCCGCCAGTCGCCAAGGCGACGATGCGCCCACTGCTCCCCATCCGTTGCACTTGGGGGGTGCTCGCGACCGATATCCCTACATCCTCGGGGAACTCGATCGTCTTGAACGACTCCTCGACGCCGTCAAACACATAAAGCTTTTGCGGCGCTTCCAGCGCGACTGCGCGACCGCCGTCGGCGAAATAGAGATACGACAGCACCGCACCCTTGGCGCTGTTATCGAGCAGGCCCGGTGCCTGGACGGACTTGATCGACGCTGTCACGGTGTCGAACAGCACGAGTTGATCTCCAGCGCAGATCTGATTCATCTGCGGCCGGGCAAACTCGTTGAGCACCTGCGAAGTTGCAATCAGCGCAATGTTGCTCGTCAACCCGATCCGCTGCCAGCGGACATTCGGGTGGCAGGTGGCCGCATGAACGCCGTCTGGAAAGGCCGTCACGGATACGGCAACCGGAATCGATTCCAGCAGCTCCGCGGCAGGATCTTCGGGCAGGCTTGGAGTAATGCTCACGATGGCATCGCCCAGTCCATCCGCCGCGCGAGCCACGACGAAAAAGGACGCGTCGCCGCGGAATCCAGTCGTGCCCGCAGCCATCGACGTGCCTTGCTCGACACCTTGGTTGTTCAGGCGCCTAGGCGGCGAGATTGGATCCCAGCCGTCGGGAAACTCCGCCTGGCCAATGACTTTGGCGTTCCGATCAAACACCACCGCGGTGGGCTGCCCCAACTCGGCTTCAGGCCCGGGTCCCAGAATCCGGATGCGGTAGCCTCCCGGGCCTGGCAAGTTCGCCCCCTGGCCCAGGATCACTGGCAGGCCCTCGACCTCAGGCGGATTGGGGATGGGCGCCCATCCTTGCGATTCTCCGGCTTGGTTGCCGGCCGAATCGACGAGCGAGTAAACGGTGCCGCTGCCGGTTTGGAGCAAGCGCATCATGGGACTGCCTGTCGCAGCTCCGCCAGGCAGCAGGCGGTCGACCAGTGCGCCCAGGCTGATGAGCTGTGCCGTGCTGCCTACGCCGGAATCGATGAGCACCATCTGGTCCGTGGCGGCGTCTCCGACATCGCCGGAAGGCAGGGCCAGCCCGGCCAGCCCCGGAGTGTTGAGCGAAACCTCGAACGGGCGGTACTGTCCCGCATTTGGCGCGAAGGGATGGGAAGGCAGCAGGCAATGTTCCAATGTGGTGGCGGAGTTACGCCGGAAATCGAGCAGCTGCACGTTGGAATAGCAGAATTCCAGTTCGTCGAGTGCCCCGCTGACGGCGACAAACGACGGATTCAATTCCGACATATCAATGCGCCGGGGTGACTCAAGCTCTGCCGGGACCGCCATGTAGCTCGGCGTCGGCGGCCCGACAGACCCCAGGATCCCCCGACCGCCGCTGTTACCCGAATACCAATTCAAGACCTCCCCGAAACCTGCGGACTCCGGCATCTTGAAGGTGAGTTTGTACACGCCCACTTCCTCGGCCGAGAACTCGGATGACGAGATTTCAAGCGGTATTCCGCCAAGATATGCCCGCTGGGCGCTCACCGGCGCCGAGCCGGCGCCGAGTGCGCCGCTAGCGACAGGCGGATCAGCCTGGCCAAGGCCGGCTGCGAATACCGAGACCAACTCACCCGGGGCGACCGCACCGACCGCAGCGGAATCCGCGGCTGGCGCGGGACCGTCCATTGCCAGCGACATCCCGCCGTCGCCGCCGCCACTCTGCACGATCAGCGAACTGGTACCGTCCAAGCTGAAGAGATTCGGATTGGCTGCGGTGATGATGACGGGCATCGCCGGTCCGTCGACACCGCCGCGGCGGACGACGACTTGGGCCCAGCCCGTCTCGATCTCCCACGGAACCTGCGCATTGATCTGGTTCGGAGAAACGAAGAAGAGCGGCGCGGCGACGCCATTGACCAAGACTTCTACGGCCGGATCTTCCAGGGCTAGCGGTAGCGGGGAAGCTTCCGGCTTCGTGTGCGCGGCGGCCAAGCCGGTTCCGAACACGGACAAGATTCCGCCGTGTGCGACATTTGCCGGAGCGGACTGCATCGTGACACCATTGACCACGCTCCGCAGTGAGGTCTCGGGCTGATCAGCTGCTACGGCACACAGCGCAGCGCCGAACGCAACGGTTAACCCTAAGCGGTTCATGAGCGCATGCATCATTCGGCACCTCAATTTGACCTTGCGTACTCTAGCAGGCTCAGAAGTTATATGACAGCGAAGCTTGCAAGATGCGAGGTTGGCCGGCGTTGATGATCAGGCCGGCCTGCAGTGAATCGAACTGTCGGTTCGGCCGGTTCAGCCGCGTCATGTTGAGCGCGTTGAAGGCGTCCATGCGCACCTGCAGGCGGCGCCTGCCCTCGAACTCGAAGTTCTTCTGCAAGCTCAGGTTCATGTTGACCCTTCCGGGCCTGTCGAGGATGTTGCGGCCGGAGTTGCCAACGTTGAACGGCTCGAAGCCATGCGCACTCTCGACGCACTCGATGCCATTGCGATTTTCTGTCCCGATACAGGGGACCCGCTCGAAGGCCGACAAGTCGAACCAGGGGAAGTCTACGCCCTTGCGTCCCGGGAACGCGTCTGGCTCCTGGTAGCCGTGCTTGATGCGGTTGGGGCGCACGGACTCGCCGGCGTTGATGTCCACGAACGACGCAAACACGGTGAGTGGCTGGCCGGAATAGGCCGTTGTGGTCGAGGACAGCTGCCAGCCGCCGAGAATCGCCTGCGCCGGACCGCGCATGTTGCGGAAGTATCTCCTACGCTGGCCGAACGGCAGCTGATAGCGTCCGGCAACCGTGAACGCGTGCCGCTGGTCGAAGTTCGAGCGGCCCCGGTCGAGGCGCAGGTTCCGCGTGTCGAGGGCGCCCGTCCCTCCGGTGCCGCTGTTGTCATTGGCTGAGGAGGAATCGTCGAGCGACTTGCCGAAGGTGTAATTGATGCGGTAGAACAGCCCGGCACGGCTCCGTCGGCGCAGGGAGGCCTGCAGTGCCTGATAGGTTGAATTCGCGCCGAACGAGGTGTAGTTGAGCCGGTTGAAGCCGGGGATCGGCCGCGGGAAGGTCAGGTTGCCGTTGGGCGCTTGCACGGCCAGGTCCAGTTCGCGAATCGGCTGGTTATAGTCGTAGCGGCGCTGCAAGTGGCTGCCTTTCGAGCCGACATAGCCGATTTCCAAGGCCTGGCCGCCGCCCAGATCGCGCTCGATCGTGAGGTTCCATGACTGCAGGTAGGCGGTCGGCGGGTCCGGATCGAATCCGTTGACATTCTGGATACCCGCGCCCCCTACCCTCGCGCGAGCGGTCGGGAAGGGGTTCTGCAGAGTCGGTGGGGGGTTATTTTGGTTTCCGCCTGAACCGAACGTCTCTTGGAACGTGAACGGAAAGACGCCGGCGAGCTGGCTCCGCACCGGCCCCAGCAGAAATCCCTGGTAGAAGACTCCGTAACCGCCGCGGAAAACGTTGCGGTTATTGCCAAACGGCCGCCAAGCAAAGCCGAGCCGCGGCGCGATGTTGTTGAAGTCCGCGTCGATCAGCCGGCGGGTCATGCCGACCTCGCTCGCCAGCACAGTGCGGTCCGACAAGCCTTGGTCGCTCAGGAGTGCGTCCAAGTTGGGTAGAGACTGGTCCCCCGCCAGCACAACCTGGTTCAACCCGGGATGGTAGGTGGAGAGACGGTCGTTATTGTCGTACGGAGAAAGTTCGACTTCATAGCGCAGGCCCAGGTTCAAGGTGAGATCGCGGGTCGGCTTCCAGTCGTCGTTGAGGAACATCCCGAAGCCGTAGCCGCGCAGCTCGTTGAACGTGGTCTGGGTGCGCCGGTTGACGGTCTGCAAGCGACCCAGCAGCAGATCGCCCACGCTATGGCGGGTGAATCGCCTGCCGAAGCGGTACGACCCGCGGACGTTGTTCCACTGCGGCTGGTCATAGAGCGTGCGGGATGTGTCGAATCCCATCTTCAGCGTGTGCTTCTGCCGAATCCACGACAGTCTGCCCGAAGCCTGCACGTCCCACACCTGCTGCTCGCGAGGCGTGTTGGCACCCTGGCCTAGCGGCCAGTAGCCCTGCAAGGTGACCCGCGGCAAGCCACGCAGCGCGGGGTCAAGGTCCTCCGGCACCGGCAGGCCGATGGTGGCCGGGTCGGCGTCCGCGGCGATCGAGTTGGCGTACAGGTCGCGGTGGCTGAAGCCGCCCGACAGCTCGAGCACGAGTGTCGGCGAGAACGTGTGCGTGTGGCGCAGGGAAATCAAGTCCCGCCGGTCGCGCGCCTCGTCCCCCCAAATCGCCAGCGCGCTGCCCGCGAAGGGGTTCTCCGTGTTGTTGAAGCGCTTCTGGTAGCTGACCGAGAAGTTGTCGTTGGGGGAGAAGTTCTGGTCGACCTTGAAGACGACCTGGTGCCAGTCATCGTCGTCAACGGCGGTCGAGATGCTGTTCAGGCGGAAATTGTCCCGATTTGGCAGCGGATAGAAGTCGATCAAGTGCAGCGCGGCCGGTTCGAAGTCCGCGGAGGGGATGGTCATGTTGGGATAACAGCCGCGCTGCACGCGCCGGTTGCAAGCGCCCCGGCGATCGGGATCATTCAGGTACACCGGTGCCAGTGCACCCCCGGCTGCCCCGGTTTGAAGGTCCAGCGACTGCGAGAAATCCCCCGCGCGTTCCAACTCTGTCGGCACGTTCCCAAGACGGGTCCGGGCGATCGACTGCAGGCGGCTCTCGTAACTGACCAGGAAGAAGCTCTTGTTGCGCACGATCGGGCCGCCAAGCGTGCCGCCGAACTGATGGCGGCGGAGGCGGAGTGTCTCTTCATCGAAAAAGCCTCTGGCATCGAGGGCCTCGTTGCGCAGGTATTCAAAGGCAGAGCCGTGCAACGCATTCGTGCCGGAGCGCATCGTGATGCCGATGATGCCGCCCGCGAAGCCTCCGTATTCCGCAGAGAAGCCAGACGTGACAACGCGGAATTCCTCGACCGCGTCAAGGGGCGGCCGGACCTGCGCACCGCCACCGACCGGATTGCGGTTGCTCACGCCGTCGACGTAGAAATTCGTCTGGTCCTTGCGGGCTCCGTTGACCGAGGCGAAGGAGCCTTGGCCTTGGCCGCCGGGCATCACGCCCGGAATCAGGAACGCGAGGTTGGTGAAATCCCGCCCCGGAAGCGGCAGGTCTTGAATTTCCTCGTAAACGATGACGTCGCCCTTGACGGCACCGCGCTCCAGATTGATGGAGGGTGCCGCCGAGCTGACCGTGACGGATTCAGTCACCGGTCCGATCTCCAGCGACACGTCTAGGCGCAGCTGCTGGCCTGTCTCAAGCTCGAGATTGGTGCGGACGAACCGGGAGAAGCCGTCCGATGTCACCACGAGCTCGTAGCTGCCTGGCATCAGGCTGATCAATGTGTAATAGCCGGACTCATTGGATTCGACGGCCGATTCGATTCCGGTGTCGACGTTCGTAATCGTGACGCTCGCGCCGGGAATGACGGCGTCCGCAGAATCAGCGACGACACCGGTGACACCTGCAAAGCTTACCTGAGCTTCTGCCGGTGCCCCCACCCATAGCAGCATGAAGAACGCAAGCGCTCCGGAATGAATTCGATGCATGGCTATGTATCCCCCCTGGCCTCAGCCGAGACTTCCGGGCCAAGGTGAGATCAAAGGCATTGCCACCCAGTTTCAACACTCATACCCTAGGGGGCACGGTACCACTTCCCCCAACAACTTCTAACGCCCAAGAGTCAAATTTTCGCAAAACTTCGGCATCGGCGGATGCGCTGAGGGTCGGCACCCGGGTCTCGCGGCCGCCGGGAATCAGGCCGGCTGCGGACGCCGCAGCGAAACGAATACCAACGTGAGCGCGGCAGCCGGAACAATCACCGCGACAGGCATCAGGCCTGTGCCACCGATGCTGTACGCTCCTTCGGACGCGAGCGAATCCCAGAAGAAGTAGCACCACAGCATGACCACGGACAAGATTGACGCAGCCGCACCCGCTGCAGTCGCACGGGGCCAAAACAAAGTGGCGGCGAACATCGGCAGCAGGCCCGCGAAACCGGTCAGCGCCCATGTTCCCAGCGTGAAGATCGACTGCGAGGCCACCAGCGAGCAGGCGAATGTCAGGGCCAGGAATGCCAGCACGAATAGCCTTCCGAACCAGACCTGCCGGTCTTCTCGCAGCTTTCCGTCAAAGCCGTAGTGCCGGACGATGTCCTGCGTGAACATCGCGCCCAAGGCCAAGATCTGCGAGTCCAGCGATGACATGATCGCGGCGAACACGCCGGCCGCGAGGCACCCGGCCAGCACTTCTCCGGTATTGGCCACGATCAGCTTCACCAGGATCGGTCCGTCCAGCGGAGGCGCGAACTGCAGTCGGCCGACGGCCCCCAGCGTGACACTCGGAAACCAGATCGCGGCGACGAGGACGGGGTAGGCGATGATCGCGAGCCGGAAGGAGCGCGCGCTGCGGGCGGAGAGCCAATGGCTGTACAGGTGCGGAAACGACCCGGTGCAAAGCGGCAGGAGCAGGAACGAGCCCATTTGCAAGAGCGCGAAGCGGTCGGACCCGAAACTCACCATCGCGCTGCTTTCAGCCCGCAGACGCTCCATCGCCCCGGTCAGGCCGCCGAACTGAGTCATGACAGCCACGTAGGCGGCGATTCCGAACAGCAGGAACACGGTCGTCTGCAGGGAGTTGACCCAAGCGGTGCTGCGCATGCCGCCGTAGCTGACATAAACGTAGGTCACGGCGCAGACCGCCAAACTGCCGACCCACGCAGGCATACCCGCTCCCGGGCCGCCGGTCAGGATGTTAAGGGCGCCCCCCGCACCCTTGACGCCGATCAGCAAGTAGGGCAGCATGAGCGCCACGACGACGACGAACAGCAGGCCACCCAGAGCGTCCGAGCCATACCGGTCCCGGACAAGCTGCACCTGGGTGACATATCCGAATTGCTTGCCAAGTTTCCAGGACCGGATGCCCAAGTAGTAGATCAGGAAGGGCACCAAGACCGCCGTGCTCGAACCCATCAGGGCGAACACGATCACCCCCCGCCGGTAGGCTTCGCCCGACGCGCCCAGGATCGTGAATGCCGTCATGTTCGTGCCGAACAGCGTCATCAGCAGCACGAACGGGCCGATTGACCGGCTTGCCAAGAAATAGTCCTCGCCTGTTCCCCGGAACAAGCGGTGCCCGAAGATCCCGGTGCCCAGGACCAGGGCGAGATACGCAGCCAAGACGAGGAGGACCATAGCGGGAGCCTAGTCGTCCGTATCTTCCGGCCAGGCCCAGTACACGACCGCCGCAAGTGCCGCAGAGGTCGCAAGGCACAAGGCCGCGTGATAGGCCAAGTTCACGGGAAGGCCGAGGATCAGCCGGGTGTCGCCCCACATCCAGAAGTTCTCGAAGGCGGCGGCCAGCAGAACCAGCACCAGAAGGGGCCAACGCGGGTGCGAGCGGTCCATGGTAGCGATCTTCAAATCGTCAGGGGCAGCACTGCGAAGCCGCGGAAGTTCGGGGTCGTTACGCGGCGAGCACCGGCCAGATCGAGCTCCCAGCGTCGGCTGGCGCGGATGAGCGCGTCGAACAGCGCGTGCGCCATCTGCCTGGCAAGCGGAGCGCCCACACAGAAATGGACCCCCTTGCCAAGACCGAGATGCCGATTCTCGCGACGTTCGATCTCAAATCGGTCGGGTCGGGCGAAGGCGCGCTCGTCTCGATTTGCAGAGCCGATGTGCAGCAGCACCTGCGCACCCTTGGCGATCTTCTTGCCGCGCAGCTGCACATCCCGCGTGGGGCTCCGCACGAAGCCCTGCGCGGCAGCGTCCCAGCGCATGCCTTCTTCGACAAAGTCCGGCACCAGAGCAGGACACTGCGTGACTTGGCGGAACGCCTCGGGATGCAGCGCGAGGGCATAGGCCAGATTCGTGAACAAGTTGTTCGTGGACTCGAAGCCCGCCGTTAGGAACGTCATCGTGGTGATCACAACTTGGTCACGACTCAGTCTGCGGCCTCCCTGTTCAGCTAGCAGCATCGCACTGATGAGGTCATCCGAGGGACGCGCGATTCGCTCCCCCGCCAGGCCGTCCAGATACTCGTGCAGCTTGCGCATGGCCACTGCCTGCGGCGGCTCATCCTCGGAAGCAGGCTCGTCGCGCAAGAAGAAATCATCGAGCCAGCGGCGCAAGCGCAGGAAATCCTCGTCGGGCACGCCGAACATGGCTCCAAGGATTGACGCATTCAGCGGTGCCGAGATGTCGGCCACGACTTCAACGGAACCGGCCTCGCGCGCCCGCCCCGCCAACTCCCCCGCAAGCGCTATGATCCGCGGCGAGAGTCTCTCCACGGTCCCACGCGTGAAAGCCTGCTCTACCAAGCTGCGCGCGAACCGATGATCAGGGGGGTCGATGGTCCCCAGCGTCCGGCCAATGCGCTCCGGCATGTCGTTGAGCAGGTTGCCGCGGCGACTCGAAGACCAAGTCCGCCAGTCCCTGAATGCCTTCGAAACGTCTTCAAACCGGGTGAGGACCCAGATGTCTTCCGGTGGCGAATAGTGCACCGGGTCAGAATCCCGCAACACGCGGTAGGCCGGATACGGGTCGTCCGACGACGCAATGGAGAGCCGGTACGGGGTCATTCACCGATTCCCTCCGATTCAGTCCAGTTCCATGGCCTCGACCACGCGGTCCAGCAGATCGAAGACCGCTCGCTCCTCATCGTGGCTGCGGGGCACAGCCCACAGAGCGCGGTGAAAACTCCCGGCCGCCGCCGTCCACAGCTGCGCCTGCAGGTCACGGCCGACCGGCGTGAGATGGACCAATCGCGCGCGCCCGTCCCGCGGGTCCGTAGCACGCCGCACCCAGCCACGCTCCTCCATCAGCCGCGCCAAGGCCCCGATCGTGCTGGGGTCGGAATAGCAGCGGTTGCAGAGTTCCTGCTGGGTGACACCATCCCGTTCGGCCAGCAGGCTGAGCACCACGAATTGATCGGCTGTGACCTTGAACTTGCGGCGGAGCTCGCTATTGGCGCGGCGGTGGAGCGAGTGGTACGCCCGCCGCAAGCGCATGCCAAACGATTCAGCGAATTCCGAGGTCACGACGTATGGGCTTGACTAGTGTTGCGTATGCGCAATATCCTGTCAACGAAGTTTAGAGCGACGATGGCATTCGCGGAATCAGCGGACCTGACGCTGCATTTTCGGGTAGATGGCTCCGACGAAGCCCCGCGCGTGGTGCTGCTGAACTCGCTCGGCACAGACTACCGTATCTGGGATGATCTCACGTTTGCACTGCGGGGCCGGATTCGTGCCCTGCGCTACGACGAGCGCGGTCAGGGACTGAGCGACTGTCCGCCCGGCCCGTATTCCATCGCCGACCACGCCGATGATCTATTGCGGTTGCTCGACAGCCTGCACTGGGGGCCTACGGTCCTGTGCGGGCTCTCGATTGGAGGCATGATCGCGATGGAAGCCAGCGCACGACGGCCGGATCTGGTGCGTGGGTTGGTGCTGGCCGACACGGCGGATGTGATCGGCCCGCGCGAATTTTGGGAACTTCGCATGGGGCACGTCCGGGACAGCGGCATCGAGCCGATCGCCGCGACGGTCATGGAGCGGTGGTTCGGGGCATCGTTCCTGCGCGATCGCCCGGTTGACGCGCGGGGCTGGGCCAATCTGTTAGCGCGGGCTTCCACCGAGGGCTACCTCGGGTCGTGCGCGGCACTGCGGGACGCTGATTTGAGCGGACTGGTTCGGGAGATTGACGTTCCGGCGCTGTGTGTCTGCGGATCCGAGGACAGTTCGACGCCACCGGCTGCCGTCCGCAGCCTGGCTGCTCGGCTACCCGATGCCCGCTACGTCGAGATCGAGGGCGCGGGACACCTAGCCCCGGTCGAGCGGCCCGCCGAGTTCGCGCGAATCCTCGTCAACTTCGTGGAGGAACGGCTTGAATCCTGATGATCGCTACGAGCAGGGAATGCGGGTTCGCAAACGCGTCCTCGGGGAAGCTCACGTCGCTGCCGCAGAGGCCCGCAAGACCGGCTTCGACGAGGCATTCCAACGCTACATCACCGAGGGGGCGTGGGGGACCGTCTGGTCCCGTCCAGAGCTCGACCATCGAACTCGCAGTCTCGTGACGATCGCGCTCCTCGGTGCCTTGGGACACTACGAGGAACTCGAGATGCATGTGAAAGCGGCGCGCAACACTGGCGCCTCTGCAAGCGAAATCGCGGAAGCATTGCTGCATGTGGCGGTATACGCGGGCGTTCCGGCAGCAAATCGATCGTTCGCGGCTGCCAAGCGAGCGTTGCGCGAGTCCGATGCTGAAGAGGCTGCCAAGTGACGGCGCAGGGAACCCTCAATGCGCGCGACTGGTCTTCGCATCCCGACCAAGCGCATGGAGAGTACAAGTCAACGCTGCTGCGGGCGCAGCGCCGGCCGCTCGTTCCGCTTGCCCAGTCCATTTCGGAACTCACCGCTCCCGTTTTCGGAAACGATGCAGTATCCAAGAGCGACAGTGATCTCACGCAGAATGCAATCGTCGATGGAGAGGCCATTGGTGAACGCGTCATCGTGGCGGGCCGTCTCCTCGATGAAGCGGGCAGCCCAATTCGAGGCGCATTGATCGAGGTGTGGCAGGCCAACTCGGCCGGACGCTACGCCCACCGACAGGATGAGCACGACGCTCCGCTCGACCCCAATTTTCTTGGGACGGGCCGAGCGCTAACGGATGATCAAGGACGGTATCGCTTCACGACCGTCAGGCCGGGCGCATACCCTTGGCGCAACCACCGAAACGCTTGGCGGCCGGCACATATCCACTTCTCGGTCTTTGGCGTCTCCTTCATCCAGCGGCTCGTGACGCAGATGTACTTTCCCGGCGACCCGCTGCTGCCGCTCGACCCTATTTTCAATGCCACCCCGGACCCGGCAGCCAGGCAACGGCTGGTTTCGCGCTATTCCTTTGAGCTGACAGAGCCCGACTGGGCCCTAGGCTTCGAGTTCGACATTGTCTTGCGGGGTCCGCGAGCGACCCCGAGGGAGGGCTGAGCCAATGCCGCGCCAGACCCCTTCGCAGACGGTTGGCCCATTCTTCTCGCACGCCTTGACACCGCGAGGGTCGGCTCCGCGGCAGCTGGTGGGGAGCCGCCTGGCCGACCGAAATTCGGCTGGCCGCCTGATCCGGATCGAAGGATGGATGCTCGATGGCGCGGGCGATCCCGTCCCAGATGGCATGGTCGAGATCTGGCAGGCTGATCACACGGGCGCCTATCCGGGCGATTCCCGGGGGTTTCCCGGCTTCGGCCGGGCCGGCACCGATGCTGATGGCAGGTTCTGGTTTCAGACCGTCAAGCCCGGGCCTCCGTCGGACGGCATGGCGCCCCACATCAATGTGGCGGTGTTCGCGTGCGGCATGCTCAACCACGCCTTCACCAGAATCTACTTTTCCGACGAGCCAGAGGCGAACAGCGTAGATCCCGTGCTTGCCAGCGTAGCCCCGGAACGGCGTGACACACTGATCGCAGCACTGCGCCAGGGTGCGAGCGACGCGACCTACGAATTCACCATCTGTCTCCAAGGCGATCAAGAGTCGGTGTTCTTCGATGCGTGAGGTTTGCGGGTAGGTTTCGCCAGCAGTCGCACGCAGACAGGACAGAAGTGACAGTCTCGCCCCTCGATTCGGCCCTGCTCGGACCCCTGCTGTCGGACGCAGAAACCGCCGAACTGTTCTCAGATGAGGCGGCGGTACGAGCGATGCTCGATTTCGAGGTCGCGCTGGCAGTCGCAGAGGAGCGGTGCGGGGTCATCCCCGCTGGGACTGCCGAGGCGATCGCCTCGGCGGCCGCCGCACTGGATCCCGACTGGAAGCTTCTTGGAGCCGGCTCTGACGCTTCTGGGCATCCGGTGGCGGAACTGGTTCGCCAACTCCGCTGCGCGGCCGGCCCCGCCGGGGACTACGTGCACTGGGGAGCAACGGCGCAAGATGTCGTGGATACGGCCCTTGTGATGCGCTTGGCCGAGCTTCTCAACCAGTTCGACCTGCGCCTGAAGCGGCTGGTCGGGGCGCTCGCCCAACAGGCCGACAGCCACCGCAGAACAGTTATGGCGGGGCGAACGAGGAACCAGCAGGCGGTCCCGATCACCTTCGGATTGAAGATCGCCGGCTGGCTGTTGCCGCTCGTGCGCCATCGACAGCGGCTCATCGAATTGCGGCCGCGGACGCTGACGGTGCAGCTCGGGGGTGCCGCCGGCACATTGGGGGTTCTTGAGCAGCGGGGGCTGGCCGTGATGGAGGAGTTGGCTCGGGGACTGGGCCTGGGCGCGCCCGCGGGGCCTTGGCACACCCAGCGCGACGGGCTGGCGGAGCTTGCGGGCTGGCTCTCGCTGATCACCGGCTCTCTAGCCAAGATGGGTATGGATCTGTCACTGCTTGCGCAGACGGAGATCAACGAAGCGACCGACGGCAGCATCGGATCGTCCAGTGCGATGCCCCACAAGACAAACCCAGTACGCTCCGAGGCGCTGATCGCCGCGGGTCGCGCCAACGCGAGCTTGCTGGCGTCAATGCATCAAGCTGCGATCCAGGAACACGAGCGCAGCGGCAGCGCCTGGATCCTCGAATGGCTAACGCTGCCGCAAATGGCAACACTCGCCGCAGCCTCCCTGAGACTGGCGCAGCAGATTGTCGATGCGCTCAAGGCCGACCCGGCCCGCATGCTGCGGAACATCGAATCCTCAGGTGGCGCGGTTGTCGCCGAGGCCGCAGCGGCGCTGCTGGCACAGGCCATGCCGGTGGCGGAATCCCGCCGCCTCGTCGAGAATGCGAGCCGGCGTTCGCGCGACTCGGGGACCGGGCTGATCGAGATTCTTGAACGAGAGACCCATGCGGATGTTGCGTGGGAGCGCCTGCGGGATCCCGCGAATTGGCTCGGCTCCAACGACGCCTTGATCGACCGTGCGATCGAGCTCGCGGCAGCCGCTCCGCACTAAACTCGCGGGCCGCAGGCGACCGGCTCGTCTCAGCCGATCGAGGTGACTACAATATGGCCAGCACTGCTTCAGGGAAGGCAGCCATGCAGCTCTCGGGATGACCATGGTCAAGATACTCGGCAATCGCCGCTACGTTGAAATCCCCGGCGACTCGGCGTTTGAACTGCCGCCCCTGATGCTCAGGTCGGGCCCGACTCTCAAGCGGCTCGACAGCTTGGTGTACAGTGCGGGCGATATCGTCGATTCCGAGGCCTTGATCCCGGGCGCGACCCAGGACTTGCTGGGTGCCGACAACCTGCTGGATCAGGTCCGCTTCGGGCTGGCGGCCAATCTGGCGGATCAATATCGCAGCTTCGTGCAGCACTGGACGTGGGGCGATTCGGTTTTGGAGTGGATCCAGCAGTGCGAGACCAGCTTCGAATCGCAGCCAAACCTGCGGAGCCTGCTCCGGCCGGACGTCTGGCCCCACCCTGGCCGGGCCAGCTTCGTCACGCTGCTGGAAGACAAGCGAGCCGCTGACGCTGACATCGAGCTGGAGAACGCGATGGGATATCGGCTGACCTTCCGCCAGCCTCCGCCAATCGAGTGCTTCTCGGAGAAGTTCCTGTTCTTGCTCAGCTCGTCACTGGGCAGAACCGCTTACTCGACGTGGGCCAGCACGAGCGGCAGCGACGAGGCCTCGCTGCCTCCCGAGCGGTTCCAGTTCTTTGTGATGGCGGACGAGATCCGCGAAGTCTGAAGCGTCAGCGGTCGGGTCTAGCCGCGGCGACAGCATCCCATCCCCCGAAATATCGCTACAATGGCCTTCCATACGCTCCGTCGCACACATCGCTGCCCGCGTCGCGGGTTCAACCCAACGAGGAACAAAGACATGCCAGAGAGAACCCATCCGACGCAGGCCTCACCCAAGGACGTCACTCGCCGCAACTTCATGCAGGGCTCGGCTCGCACCGCCGCGGCGACAGCGGCGGGCCTTCAGATTGTGCGCCCACTGGCTCTGCGAGGCCAGTCCGACGAAAAGCTTTCGATCGGGATCGTCGGTTGCGGTGGACGCGGCACGCGCGGGATCGCCGAGGCGATCCAAGGCAATCCGAACTACGAACTGCATGCCATGGGCGACCTGTTCGAGGACCAGCTCGAGCGGTCCCTGCGCAGGCTGCGCGATTCCGATGAATTCACCCCTGAGATCAAGCAGCAGATCAAGGTCGCGCCGGAAAACCGCTACCTCGGCTACGACGCGTACAAGAAGGTCATCGACTCTGGCGTGGACGTGGTGTTCCTGCACACGCCGCCAGGCTGGCGCCCGCTGCATCTTGAATACGCCATCAATGCAAACAAGCACGTGTTCGCGGAAAAGCCCCTGGCGACGGACATGATGGGCGCACAGAAGGTCATCCGCCTTGCGAAAGAGTCGGAGAAGAAGAAGCTCACGGTCATGATCGGCGCCCAGCGGCGATCTCAGAAGGAATACGTGGAATCAGTTCGGCGCATCCAAGACGGCGAAATCGGCGATGTCGTTGCCACCTATGCGAACTGGATCTCGGGTCCAGTCATCAAGGGTGCTGACTACGAAGAAACGCTCGACCAGAACTCGCTGGCGTGGCAGCAGCGCGCCTGGTACTCGCATGTGTGGATCTGCGGAGATCAAATCGTCGAGCAGCACCTGCACAACATCGACGTCATCAACTGGGTGCTGGGGGATACGCACCCGGTCAGCGTGGTGGCGTCCGGCGGCGCTATCTGGCGTCCTCGCGAAAAGCTGTATGGCAACATCTACGACCACGTGTACGCCGACTTTGAGTACGCCAACGGCGTCCGCATGGCGAGCCACTGCCGCCAGTACCCGGACCGCAAGGTCCGGCGCGTGAACGAACTGGTGGTCGGTACGCGCGGACGCTCCACTGTCCGCGACCTAGGCACTGCTTCGAAGACCAGTCCGTATGTGCAGGAGCACATCGACATGGTCAAGTCGATCAATGAGACGGGACCCTACCAGAACCGGGCCTTGGCGGTTGCCTACTCGACCATGACAGCGATCATGGGGCGCGAGTCGGCCTACGCGGGCATCGAAGTCACCTGGGACATGGCGATGAACTCGAAGCAGAACCTGATCCCAGACAATCCCTCTCTGAGCGGGATGCACGACGTGTCCGAGCTGCCGCGTCCTGGCGAGTACGAGTTCATCTAGGCGGGCACTCGGCCCGCCGACCTCACGGTATTACGAGGATCACACATGGATCGCCGGAATTTCCTACGCGCAGGCATGGCCGCGCCGCTGCTCAACTGGTCTTGTGGCAGGCATGAATCGGCAGCGCCCGCCGCCGCTGCGCCCCGCTTGATGGCGCAGGACAAGCGCCAGGTCGCAGTCGTCAATTCAGACGGTTCGGTGGACTGGTCTTGGCACAATGGTTCGACCGCGCACGACCTGCACCTGCTCAAGAACGGCAACGTGCTCGTCCCGACTGCCCACGATGCGCTCGCGGAAGTGACGCCGGAGAAAGAGACCATCTGGGAATGGAAGTCGACGCCAACGTCAGACGAAGTCGACAAGATCGAGATCCATGGCTTTGAACGGCTCGACAACGGCCTGACGATGATCGCCGAGACGGGAAACCGACGCATTATCGAGGTGGACCGCGACGGCACCGTGCAGCACGAGATCAAGCTGCGAGTCGACAATCCGGATTCGCACCGGGACACTCGGCTCGTGCGGTCGACTCCCGCCGGGACCTACCTAGTAGCCCACGAGAAGGACGGCGCAGTCCGCGAATATGAGCGTGACGGGAAGGTCGTCTGGGAATACAATCTGGAACTGAACGGCGAGCCCACGCCGACGCACCGGGGCCACGGCACGTCCGTGTACTCAGCGTACCGGCTGCCGAGCGGCAACACCCTCATCGGGGGCGGCAATAACAACCGCGTGCTGGAGGTGAACCCTGGTGGTGAGACCGTGTGGAGCCTGGAGAGCCATGAGATCCCTGACCTCCAGCTCTTCTGGATCACGCAGCTCCATGCCCTGCCCAACGGCAACATTGTCGTGACCAACACCCACGCGGAGGGCGAGACCCCCCAGATCTTCGAGGTCAATCGCGACAAGGAACTGGTGTGGGGCTTTCTGGATTGGGAGACATTCGGCAACGACCTCTGCGCAAACATACTGCTCGACGTAGAGGGCGAATTCGTCCGCTGACGAACGCCCGCCAAGCTGTGCTCCTGGAGGAGATCGGCCTCCGCCGGAAGCTTAGATCCAGTCCCGCGAGTCGAGCGCGGCCGTACCAGCATCCCCGGGCAGAGCCTATTGCTTCGGCGGGTTGATCATGACGTGCGCGCCGGCCGTGCCGGGATACATCAGCCAAGGAGCGTTGCCTGGGGAGGCCGAAATCCCCATCGACTCTGGGGTCGCGTAGGGCGTGTAGATCACCCATCGCAGATACGGCTGCAGAACCTCGTCCTTGACCGCGTCATACGCCTTGCCGGTCAAGACATACAGCATGCGCGCTTCCCGCGGCATCGCGACCCGCCCCTCGTCGACATCCTTCCAGCGGATTTCATGACGCTCCTTGCCCTTGTGCCCTTGCCGCGAAAGCTCGCGCCCGCGGGCCATGAAGGGCTCCAGGTCCGTGTGGTAGCAAGCCACGGAGAAAGCATCGTCGTCCGGCCTGTCGGCCAGGCAGTGCAAGTCGTTGGACCCTTTTCGGAGTACCACCAGTCCGCTCGAGTCGTACCCCAAGACCATGGCGCCGGCTCGGAGATCTTCCGGTGCAGCCTGCACGCTGGCAGCGATCTGGTGGGCTGCCGGCGGAGCTTCGGCGCACAGTGCGGCTGCGAAAAGCGCCAAGTACAAAGGCATTAGTTTCATGATTCCTCCGAGGGGCAGGGAGTCGATATGCCCGGCCAATTGGGCAGCAGCTGCTTCCGGCCCAACGCTCCAGTCTAGCCCACTGAGCGCATCCGAGGTATGCAGTGATGCGGACAATGTCGGGCCGATTTCACGATACCGCCGGGTTCTAGCGAACGCCCTTGAACTTCAGTTCCGGTTCCGGTGCATGCAGCGCCAGCAGGACGCCCGGCGTGACTTTCGCCGCGAATCACCACTCGCGGGGTGGCTGAGGTAGATGCCGGCCGTCACGCGACGCCAAGGTCAGGCCTGACTGGAGGCCGCCAGCGGCAGGTTCTCGGCGACCATCGCGGCATTCTTGAGCTCCGAATTCACAGCTGCGATGCGGGCATCGCGCAGTGCCCACAAGTAGCATTTCTGCGGAACCTTCAAGGTGCCGGGAACGGCTTTCTCGATCATTGCCACTCGGCGGGGATCGTTTGGCAGCCCGTTGTCGCGGCCGTGATGGCAAGGGCGCGCCACCTTCATCGCGACCACGCCAAGGTCGGCCCGCCGCGCCCTGTCCAGGGCACCATCGACATAGCCGTGATTGACGATGTTGTAGGCGACCATCGCAGCGGAGTACTGCCCCGACTCGATTGCACCGTCGAGCACCCCACCCGGATCGCTGTGCGCGGAAACGCCGAAATGGCGCACCTTGCCTGATTTCCTCAGAATCTCGAATGCCTCGAACACTTCGGGGAACGAGGTCACCTCGTAGGCGCTATTCGCGCCGTGAGGCACCATCAGCAGGTCCAGGTAGTCTGTTCTCAGCGCCCGCAGGCTGCTCTCAACCGACTTGAGCACCCGCGTGCGGTACTCGGCGGGGCGGTCGATCTTATGACCGTGTTCCGGCTCCATCGCGTTGCTGAGCAGAGCGGCCTCCAGTGCTTTTTGCTGGCTGGTGAAATAGTGGCAGATGTGGTCGGCGTCCAGCGCTTGACGGCGCTCCAGCTCGTCTCGAACCTTGTTTCGGATCTTGTGCTGCTCGGTTTCCGAGAGGCTGTCGTGGATCTTCTGAAACAGTTCGTTGCGGTTCGAGTTCCAGATGCTGACCTTGGTGTTGAGAAAGACGCGCTCGCGTTTCGAGCCGGCGATCACTTCGCCATAGCCCAGCTCGCTGCGACCACGGCCGTACGCCGACGCGGTATCCAAGTAGTTCAAGCCGAGCTCGATCGCCTCTTCGACATGGCGGTAGTTGTCCGGGGCGATCGTGTTGCCGCCGCAGACGATCTCCGAGACCATGTAGTTGGTGCGGCCTAGGCGCCGGTAGGCCATCTCGGGGTTTCGATTGCGCCACTCGCCCGGCTCATCGTCCCTCGCGGCCGCGGCTTTGCCCTGCAGGGCAAGCGCAAGCGCGGCTGACGAGCCAGTGCGAAAGAACTCGCGTCGGTTCCAAACTCGGTTCGCGGACATGCACCCATCATAGGACGTGCCGACAGATCGCCGCTCTGCTGTCGTCGTGCCCGGCGGCACTCGGGGGCGGCCCAGGGTTAACGATCCCGTGCCGGCTGGTCGCGGGACGGATTGGCTTGGATCGCGATGCCAAGAGCACCCGCCACGCTGCGCGAGCGCCCCGATCTTGGGGAGGTCTAGGGGAGCGGAGTGCCCGCTAAACTGTGCACAGCTCGACCGCTTCTCGCAGCGAGCTCATGGGATCCCGCTTGGGAATGAACTCGTGTGCGAAGTGCCCGTCGAAGTTCAGGTCCGCGATGGCCTTCGAGATCGCCTTATAGTTGAGCTCTTGGGTCTCGTCGATCTCGTTCCGCCCGGGGTTGCCTCCGGTGTGGAAATGGCCGAGGTAGTCGATGTTGTCCTGGATCATGCGGATGACATCACCCTCCATGATCTGCATGTGGTAGATGTCGTACAGCAGCTTCATCCGAGGTGACTCCACTCGCTTCATCAGTTCCACGCCCCAGGGCGTCTTGTCGCAGTGGTAGTCCGGGTGATTGACCTTGGAATTGAGGAGCTCCATCACGATCGTCACGCCTTCGTCCTCGGCCTGCGCCTTGATCCGATTGAGCACCTTGGCGGAATTGTCCCACGCCTCCTCGTCCGACATGCCGCGCCGATTGCCCGAGAAGAGGATCAGGTTGGGCACGCCGGCCTTCTTTGCAGCCGAGATCAAGTCACGGGCATTGCTCTCGATGCTGGCATGATTCTCGATTCGGTTCGTGCCGTCTGGGATTCTGCAGATCCCGCTCCCGACAGCACAGGTCAGCCCGTACTTGCCGAGTGTCGGCCACTGCTCCTTCGTGAGCAGTTCGACGGACACGATGCCCATCTGGGCGGCGTGCTCGCAAAGATCCTCCAAGCTCATGTCGCGGTAGCACCACTTGCAGACTGACTGCTTCAAGCGGCCCTTTGCCGCGCCGCTCTCAGCAGCGAGCCCGATCTTGGTCGCGCTCGACAGGATGCCGAACGATGCCGCCGCCTTGATCGCTCCCCGGCGCGAGGTGGAATTCAATGGAGTGCTCATCGCATTGAATCTTACCATCAGGATCTTGGCCAGGCATCTCAGAATGCGAGGCCCGCTCTAAGTCGACTCCCGCCTAGAGCGATCGCCCGGTGATCGTTTCGTATGCCTCCACATATTTTAAGGAGGTGTTGTGAACGACATCCGCCGGAAGTTCCGGCCCGGGTGGTTGCTTGTTGAACTTGACTTGTTCGAGGTGGTCGCGCACGTACTGCTTGTCGAACGACTCCTGGCTCTGGCCCGGTCGGTACAAGCCGAGGGGCCAATACCGCGAGGAATCCGGCGTGAGCACCTCGTCTCCGAGCACAATCTCGCCGTCCAGCATTCCGAATTCGAGCTTGGTATCGGCCAGGATCAGGCCGCGGGCCAGCCCGTGCTGCGCCGCTCGCTCGTAGATGTTGAGTGTCAGATCGCGGAGGCGGGCAGCCGCGTCCGCGCCGACAATCTCGGCGGCCTGGTCAAATCCGATGTTCTCGTCGTGACCCTCGACAGCCTTCGTCGCTGGTGTGAAAATCGCACTGGGAAGCTTGGCGGACTCCTGCAGTCCCTCAGGCAGGGGGATGCCGCAGACTGCGCCTGTGCGCTGGTAGTCCTTCCAGCCCGAGCCCACGATGTACCCCCGCGTGACGCACTCGATTGGAAACATTTCCAATCGCTTCACCAGCATCGAACGGCCTTCCAGCTGATCGCGGAGCTTGAAGAGCTCGGGGGGGTACTCGCTGACATCAGCGGTGAGGAAATGCGTGCCGATCACGTCCTTGAGGAAATCGAACCAGAAGACAGACAGCTGGGTGAGCACCTCGCCCTTGCGAGGAATCGGTGTCGGTAAGACGACATCGAACGCAGAAATGCGATCCGATGCGATCATTAGCAGGCGGTCGGCGCCGACCGCATAAAGGTCACGAACTTTGCCGCGCGAAAGCAGCGGCAGTTCAGGGATGTTCGATTCGATCAGGACGTTGGACATCGGCGGACAACTCTCTTAGCGCCTCGCGGGGCGCGCACTTCTAGTACTGCGCTCAAACATTCAAAGAGCGCCTACGAGTCTCCTGCGATCGCCGCCCAAACCGCTGGCGGATTCATTGGCAGCCGCTGCATCCGCGTTCCCACGGCATTGTGGATGGCGTTGGCGACAGCGGCCGGGGGCGGGACGATGTTCGCTTCGCCAACCCCCCGCACTCCAAACGGATGCCCGGGATTGGCGACTTCGACAATGCAGGTGTCGATCATCGGCAGATCGAGCGCCGTGGGCATGCGATAGTCCAGCAAAGTGCTGTTCTTCATCGTTCCGTCGCTGCCCATGAAATATTCCTCGTTGAGTGCCCAGCCGATCCCCTGCGCCGAGCCTCCCTGCATCTGGCCTTCGACATAGCTCGGATGGACGGCCTTGCCCACGTCTTGCACCGCGGTAAAGCGCAGGATCTCCACTTTCCCGGTCTCGGGATCGACCTCGACATCCACGATGTTTGCGGAGAACGATCCGCCGACGCCCCGCGGCTTGACCGTCGCAGTCGCGCTGACCGGCCCGCCTGTCTTGCTCGATTGGGCGGCTAAGTCGCGGAAGCCAGTGCTGTTGCCGTTGGAGGAATACACCCCCTTGACGTGTTCCACATCGCTCGGCTCCACGGCCCAGAGCTTGGCCGCGCGGGCCTTCATCTCCTCCACGACCCGCTGCGCGGCGTCGTGAGCCGCCCAGCCGGTCGCAAACGTGGTGCGGCTGCCGCCCGTGACCGACGTGAAGCCGACCGAATCGGTGTCGACGACCTCGGGCAGGATCTCTTGCGCGGAAATGCCCAGCACCTCGGCTGCCTGCATCGCGATGGAGGTGCGCGTGCCGCCGATGTCGGTGGAGCCCTCCACGAGATGCACCGTGCCGTCGGTGTTAACGTTCAACGTGCAGCTGGATTCCAGCCCGACGTTGAACCAGAAGCCGACCGCCACTCCCCGGCCTCGGTTGGGGCCTTCCAGCGGGGCGCTGTAATGCGGGTGGTTCTTGACTGCCTCGAGGACCTCTTTGCATCCGATGCGGCGGTACTTCGGGCCGTCCGCTCGTCGAGTGCCTTCTGTGGCCGCATTGTGCAGGCGGAAATCGACAGGGTCCATGCCCAGCTTGGCTGCGACCTCGTCGATCACCTGTTCCGCAGCGAACGCGGATTGCGTCGCCCCGGGAGCCCGGTAGGCGGCGCAGCTCGGTTTGTTCACGACCACGTCGTAACAGTCAACCGAGACGTTCTCGCAATCGTACGACGCGAACACGCACATGCCTCCCGGCGCGACGAAAGAGCCCGGGTAAGCGCCAGCCTCGTAGGCCAGCGATGCTTCCAGCGCTTGGATCTTGCCGTCGGCTGAGGCGCCAACCTTGACCCGCACGTGAGATCCGGGAGTGGGGCCGGTTCCGATGAACACATCCTCGCGGGACATCACGAGCTTGACCGGGCGGCCCGTCTTCTGCGAGAGCAGGGCCGCGACAGGCTCCAAGTAGACCGGGATCTTGCCCCCGAAGCCGCCGCCGATCTCCATCGGCGTGACCTTGATGCTCGATACCGGGATCTCAAGGATTTTCGAGGTCACGTCACGAACGACGAATGCGCCCTGCGTGGAGCACCAGATGTGCAGGCGACCGTCGTGGTTCCACAGCGCGGTCACGTTGTGGGGCTCGATATAGCCCTGGTGCACCGTGGCCGTGTCGAACGTCCGCTCGACGATAACGTCCGAGTTCTCGAATCCTGCGCCCACGTCACCCTTGACCCACTGGAAGTGCTCAGCGACATTGGACGGTTTCCCGGTCTTCTCGCCGAATTCCTTCATGTACAGGTCGTTGTGCAGCAGCTCCGCATCGGGAGCCATTGCTGCGGGCGCCGTGGCCGAACTCGCCAGCGGCTCGTAGTCCACTTCGATCGCATTCGCTGCCTCCAAGGCGATGTGCGGGTTGCGGGCGGCGACGGCCGCGATCGCGTGGCCCTGGTAGAGCGCCTTGCCCTTGGCGAGCACGTTGCCATGCACGTACGACAGGCGCGTTTCGCCCTCCCCCACATCGACCAGCTTGTCCTCGGCGGGAGGCAGATCGTCAGCGGTCAGGACCGCGTGGACACCGTCCATGCGCTCGGCCTTCGAGGTGTCGATGGAGCGAATCCGGGCATGCGCGTGCGGGCTGCGCAAGATCGCGCCGTGCAGCGTGCCGGGGAGTGTCAGGTCGGCGCCGTAGAGCGCCCGCCCCGTCACCTTGTCCGCGCCGTCGTGGCGCACCGGGCGCGTGCCCACCACATCGAAAGTCTCGGTGGCGAGCACCATGTTGGGCTCGTAACCGCTCCGCCCAGCCGCGCCGCTTCCGGAAGCTGCTGTGGCGGCCTGCGCCACGCTTGCGGGATCAAGAGTTGATGCGCTCATGATGCGGTCTCCTGCTGCATTCGGGTCGCTGCTGCCTGGACCGAGCGCACGATCTTGTCGTAGCCGGTGCAGCGGCAGAGGTTGTTCGCCAGCCAAAGCCGGATGTCGTCCTCGGTCGGGTCAGGATTGCGTTCGAGCAGCGCCTTCGAGGCGACGATGAATCCCGGAGTGCAAACGCCGCACTGCAAGGCCGCCCCCTCGAGGAAGGCGCTTTGCAGCTCGTGCAGCGCACTGCCTTTCGCGATGCCCTCGATCGTGAGGATTTCGGCACCCTCGGCCTCAGGGGCCAGCACGAGGCAGGCAGGCACGATGCGCCCGTCCATCTCTACCGTGCATGCACCGCAGTTGCCGTCGTTGCAACCCTCTTTCGTGCCGGTCAGGTGCAGCACGTCGCGCAGCACCTCCAGCAGCGACTGGCGCGGCTCACACAGAAATTCTGTGGGCTGGCCGTTGACCTTCGTCCGAATATGGATCGACTGCATCGCCATGTTTTCCCTTCCTAGTCGAGCGTCCCGCCGGCGCGCAGCACCGCGGTCTCCAGAGCACGGCGCGTCAGGACCGCGCAAAGGTTCCGCCGGTAGTCGGCGGTGCCGCGCATGTCGCTGATCGGGCTCGCGGCCGCCCGTGCGGCCTCAGCCGCGCGCACGATCGCCTCGCGGCAGACAGGCTGGCCAACCAGCGCAGCTCCCGCTTCCTCTACAAGCAGCGGCGTGGGAGCCACAGCGGCCAGGGCGACCCTGCCGTCTGAGAAGTGGCCTCCATCGAGCGTGACCGAAACTCCGGCTCCAGCTACGGCGATGTCCATTTCGTTGCGCGGGATGAAGCGCAGGTAGCATGCTCCCGAGCCAGCCACCGGGGCAGGCAGGCGCAGTGAAACGAGCACCTCGTCCTCGCCCAGCACATTCTTGCCGGGCGCCGAGCAGAAGTCCTCGACCGGAATCCGGCGCTCGCCGTCTGCCGAGGCGACCACGCAAGTGGCCCGCAGCGCGATCAGGGCTGGCACCGCATCCGCGCTGGGGGAGGCGTTACACAGGTTGCCGCCGACCGAGGCCCGGCCTTGGATCTGGGTACCGCCGATCATCGACACGCTGTCGATCAGGCCGGGATACTCCCGGCAGACGGTCTCATCGCCGTAGACTCGATAGCACGGCACCGCGGCACCGAGCGTCAAGCCGGTGGCGGGGTCGTAGCAAAGCTCGTTGAGTTCCGGAACCGCCTTCAGGTCAATGACGACGCCGTTGGCGCGGTGCCCGGCGCGCATCTGCACCAGCAGGTCGGTCCCGCCAGCCAGCGCGCGGGCGTTCGCACCGTGCTCGGCAAATGCCCCCAAACACTCTGCAAGACTTTGGGGTCGAAAATAATCAATCCAGTGCAACGGCCGGATCCTCCCTCGATACCGTGCTCCGCCGCCAAATCAGAAAGCTTATGGAGCACCAGATCGGATTCCCATTATAGGTAGACCGCATGGCCCTTCCATTTTCCGGATCCTCGGTTACGCTTGCCGCTGCTAGGAATTCTCGGCCGACTGTCAGGTTTGGTTCAGGAATCGGTCTTCTGAGGCAGTCGAAGCCCCTTGATTGGGGCGCTAGTTGGCCAGGTTTACCCGTATTTTGGTGCGCCCGATGACCGGGACCTCAGGTGCTTACCCGGCCGAGACCAGTTGCTCGAACTGCTCTTGGTCAATCACACCCTTGTTCACCAATGTTGTCTGAACCAGGCGCTCCGACACCCGAAACCATTGGGCTGCCGCAGTGACGTCGTCAGGTGTCGGCCAATCGGTCCCTATGTACTCGGGCAGATCGCTGAATGGGCACAAGAAACTCTGGGCGAACGCCCGTTGGAATTTCTGCCGAACCGAATTGGCTGAGGAGATCAGGCCGAGCGGGTCATTCGCCGACCATATCGCATCGCCCAGCACCCGGCAAAGCTGGAATCGCTTTGCCGGGTGCCAATTTGCGCTCAGGGCTACAGTGCTGGTGCCTCGGTCCGGGTCGCGGCGACGGATCCCGTAGGGGATGGACGGGAAACTGCGAATCTGATTGAAGCGCTGCGTGCTCACACCTACTGAAGCTCCCGCAGACGCGAGTTCGGAATCGGACCGCAGGGCACTGCGAGGTTTTCCCGCAATCTGCCCGCGACTTCTTCAGCTAGCTTCCATGGGGGCACCTTGGGACTGGGGACGAAACCCGGGTTGGAGAGGTCATCGGGACAAGATCGAGCTGCGGCAATCGCGGTCGATAGATCAACCTTCGTCTTGGAATCTTCAACCGCCCGCAGTCCTTCTTCGAGTGCACGTGCGACCCCTATGCCCTGTTGCGCTAGGCAAGCCTCGCTGACTGCCTCGCGTCCGATCTCGTCGACAAACCCCTCTAGACGTCCCAACAGTTCGGCTGGGGCTTCGTCCACGTCGAAGCCAAGTTCGGCTTCAGCCGTCCCCCAAATCGCAACTTCCGGGTCTTGTCTCTCTTTCCTGAGTTGCTGGTGAAGATCGAGCAACGTCTCGCAGTCACCCGTGGTGTATTCGCACACGCGGTCCAGAAAGTTGTCGAAGCTCCGTTCAACATTGACAGAGGGGATCAAACCATGGTGGAATGCGCTGTACCTGCGGCGTTCGGCTAGATCCCACCGATCTCAAAATCGGGACGTACACCCCGCCCTGACAGAGAGTGTTTGACTTTGGCGAGCAGGAGGCGGACAATCAAACCGCAGGTTCTCCTGCCGTAAGAACAGCTCGCTCAATCGTCTTGGAATTGTACGCGCTGTGAAGAAGGCGTCAGGGCTGGCCGAGGTTCGTTTTGTCCGTATTCTCCTCGTCCGACGCGACCGCTCGAGCCGCATGGGAAACCGAGAGACTATTCGAAGAGCATTTCTCGAACCTGATTCGTTACCTCCGCAGTGGCTTGAGCAACACCAACGACCTCGAGGACATCGCCCAGGAGACCTTCATACGCTTCTTCCAAGCGCGCAGCAACGGAGAGATCATCGAGAACCCGAAAGGGTGGCTCTACCGTGTTGGCCGCAGGTTGATGCTCGACAACCTGAAAAAGTCCAAGCCCGTCCTGCTGGACGAGGATGGCTGGAAGGATGTCGAAGCCGATCATGCCTGCGTGCCCGACTGGGCCGACCAAGACAGGTCGATGCGGTTCTCCAAGCTGCCCTGGGGCACGTTGACATCTTCGGAGAGAGAATGCCTGCAGTTGCGGGCGGAAGGATTGACATTCCGCGAAGTCGCGGAGGTACTGGACGTTTCGATCTCGACCGTGGCAAGCTACGTTGCGCGCGCGATCAAGAAACTCCGCAAATCGGTTGGAAAGGCTATTGAGACACCTGATCACAGCAGAGCTACTCCTCTACGCTGAGGGCGAGCTCGAGGACCGCGGCCTTTGCCGGCACGTGGTGGACTGCGTCGACTGCAAGGCACAGCTGGTCGATTTGCAGGAAACCTACGTCCTGGCCGCGTCCGCAATTCGCGAGCAGCTGCAGGCCTCGGCCCCGGAACCGGAGCAACTTGCACGACTGCGTACCCGCATGGCGGCCGAAACCCAGAGGCTCAGCATCCACCTGTCCACTGAAGAGTTGCTGCTGACCATCGAAAGCGCCATGAGCGTCGACCGCGAGGCACATCTGGCGGCATGCGCCAGCTGCCAACACCGCGTGGCAGACCTCAATGTGCAGCTCGCCGCGATCGAGTACGAGCTCCGTCGCAAAGCTGCATTTGAACTGCCGGTCGCACGCAGGGCCGCCGCCCTCGCTGCGCTGCGCATCCGCATCGAAGAGGTAGTCACCGCCCGACGGTCTGCGAGCGTTCCGGTGTGGGCACGGATGCCCCATATGGCGATGCCGTCAGTGCCGTCAGTCGCCGGTTACGGGGCCGCCTTGGCAGCGGCCTGCCTGTTCGTTTGGGCGGGCTGGAACGCAATCCCCGTCGCACCCGACATCTCAGCACCGGTAATCACGGCTCAATCGACAGATCTGGTGCCGGCGGTGACCGTGCCTTTCTCCGAGCCTGCGCAGATTATCCAGGCGACTGCCGAAGCAGCCGAGACAAGGCCGGATCGGTTCGACTGGAACCCTGCGCAAGTGCAGCGCAGCGCTGCGATCCAGGCGCCTGTCTTAATCGCCATCGCCGCACCGGACTTGGGCTCGACGACCACGCCTAGGGAAGTGGTGGCAGTGGACCTGCCGAGCATTGCCGAGTTGCCGGAGCCGCCGGCTGACTCGCGGACACTGCTAGCCGGCGTCGAGGTTGCGCCGCAAGCCCAGCCCGTCGTGCCCACTCCGCTCCCAGAGCGTCCCGAACTGGTGGCCGAAGGCAGCTTAATGCTGGCCAAGACCGGCTTGTGGAAGGCAGACCTGCAAGCGGACGGTTCGGATCGAGCCATCCGGTTCCTTGGCTCGGTGGCGAGCGAGGGCGATCGAATCAAGGCAGAGACAGCGTTGCTTGCCGCAGCGGACGGGCGGCCTGTGGAATTCGCGATCTCGGTTCGCAGTTCGCGGGTCGGCAACCCCGTGGCCCAGCTGCCAGCCGGTGCGGCTCGGCAGCCGACATTGGGCGGCCCGGTCCGAACTGCGCTGTTGCAGTACTACGAAGACGCGGCCCGGCGTTCGTTCAAGGCTCCGGACCAGAGCTTGCTCGAAGGCGAGCTGGACCGATACGTCAGCACCGTGCTGCGACACGAGGCCGAATTATTGGCGCACGTGCATGCGCTGGACAGCTTGCTGAGCCGTTCCAGCTTCGACCAAGCACGGGGCCAGGACAGCTTCCGGCGCGTCATTGAATACCATTTGAACGGGATTGCCCGTCACGAAGACGGAGTCTACGAGCAGCTTTCGGAAGCTCTGCCCCGGCGCTACTGGGCCTATCGCAGCGAACGTCGCGACCAAGGGGAATTCGAGAGTCTCGGGAGCTCAAGCTCGCAGCTCTTAAGGGACGCCCTCGCGCTCGACCAAGCGCTAACCTCGCTTTTCTTCGGCAGCAATGGCGCACTCGACATTCGCGAGAGCAACCTGTCCACCGCAGACCTTCTGTCGCAAGTCCGCAAGCACACCCGACAGCTACGCGCCGCCATCCGGTAGCCTAAAGTTACCGTGGGCCGCTCGCTCAAGCGTGGCTGCTTCGTAGCGCTGCTACTGGCGCTGCCCGCAACTGCGCACGCCAACTCGGGGGTGGTCTCTGGCCGAGTCCTAGACAGCGACCAAGCGGCTCTGGCCGGCGTTGAGGCGCAACTGATCAATCTCGGCAGTGCCCAGGTGCTGCGGCGCCAGACCGGCTCGGACGGTGCGTTCGACTTCACGGAATTGGGCTCCGGCCGATACTCGCTGGCCTTGGTGCACGATCGCCACCAGGTCTGGCGGAGCGGGCCGTTCGAGGTCCTGCCGGGCATTCCCGTAGAGTTTCCGCCGATCACCATGCGGCGGCTGGCCCCGGCGTCCACGCGCCCTCGCTCCGGTTTTGAAGAGATTGCCATGGAATACGGGCTGGTCCGGGAACAGGTCGAAGCACTGCCCATCGTGATCGGCTCGGAGGGGCGTACGGCCGTGGACAAGCTGCTGCACCTCGTCCCTGGCATCACTCCGGCGAACGCTCTAGATATCGATCCGTACACGGGCAGGGCGGCGGTGGTCTCGGCCAACGGCTCGCGGAGCTCGTTCATCAACTACAAGCTCGACGGGGCGTCGAACAACGCGCAGAACCGCATCACGGGAGCTCAGGCCGCGACGTTCGGGCCGGTCCCCGAAGCGATTGAATCGCTGCATGTCATCACGCACACATATTCCGCGCGCGACGGGCGCAACGCGGGCGCCATCGTTGACCCGTTGTTTCGCTCGGGAACCGACCAATGGCACGGACATCTGCGCGGATTCGTGCGACCTTCGTGGAATGAGTCATTCGGGGCATTCGACGGCTCGCTCGACAGGGTCAGCGGTTGGTCCGGGGGAGGACAGGCGGGCGGGCCGATCTGGAAAAAACAGAAGATCTACGGCTTCGCCGACGCCGAAGCGTGGCTGACCAACAGACAGCACAGCGCATTGCGACGCGTGCTGAGCGACAACGAGCGCAGCGGCAACTTCTTCGGGTTCGAGAACAAGCCCATCGACCCCTCGAGCGGACTGGCTTTCCCAAACGGCAAGATCCCGCCCCACCGCCTCGATCCACTGATGCAGCACTACCTGAACACATTTGTGCCCCGAGCCAATCTCGAGGGCGGCTGGACACAGTTCGGGGAGAATCTGACCAGCTACGGCCAAGTCTTCCTCGGCCGCATCGACCGACGTTCTAAGACACTTGCGCACTACTTCAGCCACCACTTGTATGCCAACACCGTCCAGGAGCCGACCCAGGAGGCCTTCACCGCGTCACCCGGGACCGTCACAGATCGCCGCCAGCACTCTCGCCACACCCAGTACGCCCTGACCCACACGGCGGCTCCGCACTTCGTGCAGACGCTGCGGCTGGGCATGCAGCGGCTTGCCAGTGACCAGCGCAGCGGCGACCCCGCCTTTCGCGACATCACGGCCGAGGCGTTTGGCTTCAATTACGGAGACCTCAGCCCCAGCACAATTCCGAACGTGCGGCTTTGGAACGAATTCGGCCAGCTGCAGCTGCACGTGGCGCCGTTCATCCAATCCGAGGATTCGATGCAAACGACGCTAAGCCTGGCCGACGACATCGAGTACCGCTACCGCGGCCAAGCGATCCGGGCCGGGCTGCTCACCCAGCGGGGGCTCTGGCCATTCACGCACTCGGCAAACCCGGCGGGCAGCTTCAGCTTCCCGGCCCCGCCCGCGCCTCCGTCCCGTTTCCGGGGCCAGGGACTGCGAGACATCTTGCTGGGCCGCCCGGGAGAATTCCGCCTGCAGACCCCGCGCAGCCTAGACCTGAGCTGGCACGAATTCGCCGCCTACGCGGAAGCCGAGATCCGCCCTTGGCGCGACCTCAAGATCACAGTCGGGCTGCGCTTCGAGCGGCAACCTCCCGGCATTGACAAGTGGGACCGCCTCATGACCTTTCGGGAGGGCACGCAGAGCGTCCGGTTCCCGGAGTCCCCGCCAAACCTGCTGTTCCCCGGCGACGTGGACCCGGATGGCCGGGTCTTGCCCAGGTCCACGATCGAAACCATCGGGCGCAACTTCTCCCCTCGAATCGGCATCGCCTTCTCTCCGTCCTGGGACGGCCGGGCGGCCCGCTGGCTGCTCGGCGAGTCAGGCCGCTCCGTGTTCAGAGGCGCTTATGGAGTCTTTTTTGATCACGGCACGTTCGCCGGGTCCAGCGCCGCGGCGCTGTTCCAAGCCACATACCCGCCGTTCAGCATCGACAACCGCTACACGCTGCGCGATCCGGCCGGCCTGTTCGACTCGCCCGGCACAGTGCTGGGCGACCTAGCGCCGACAACCATCCGGTCGTCAATCGTGCGCTATCCGATCCTAGTGTTCGACCGGGAGTTCCAGAACGCCCGCGCCGAGCACTGGAACTTCAGCTGGCAGCGCCTCTTGCCGTGGCGCGTATTCCTGAGCGGGAGCTATCTGGGAACCCGCTCGACGCGCCTGCAGCAGCAGCGCGAGCTGAACGGATTCTTGCGCAACCCGCTGCACACTTTCGGCTTCGTCCGCTACATGCGGCGCTTCCCGCGGTTCGCCAATATCCGCTCGTTCGAAAGTTCCGGGGGCTCTCGCTACGAGGCCGTCCAGCTACGCGCTAACCGCTACTTGCATCGGGGCCTGGCGCTTGACATCGGATACAACTGGAGCCAGTCCTTCGACAATAGCAGCGCCGCCTTTGGCGACGAGCTCGTCGGCGAAGATTGGACCTACTCGGACTTCGACCGGCGGCATTCGCTGACGGCCATCTGGCTATACGAACTGCGCCTGCCCCGACGCTGGACCGACCGCGCTCCGTGGGCAGGCCGGTGGAGGGTGAGCGGCATCTGGCGCTGGCGATCTGGCTTGCCGCTCGACATCCGGCAGAGCGAGGATCCCAGCTACACGTTCGAACAAGTCGGCAGGCCGGACCGGATCGGTAGCTTCACCCCGTTCAACCCACACCAGGTGCGGAGCTACGCCCTCGTCGGAGACCGCCAGGTCACCGGGCACTTCGCATTCGATCCCACAGTGTTCCGCGCGGTGCGCCCGACCAGCTTCGAAGAGGTGCGCCAAGGCAACTCCCGGCGCAACGAGTACCGCATGCCTGGATTCCAGCAGTGGGACCTGCGGGTCTCGCGGCCGATTGAAGCGACCGAACTGGTGTCAATGGAGATCGGATTCGACCTGTTGAACGCGTTCGGCAACCGCAATTGGGCCGCCCCGTTCAGCAACATTGACCACGTGTACTTTGGCGTCGCTCGCCAGTCCGGACTCGGTCGCACGGCGCAAGTGGCCCTGCGCATGCAATTCTAGTGCCGCCAAACGGCGGGCGGCCTACACCAAGCCTAGGTCGGAGAGCACGCGGGCGACATGCTCGCAGTTCGCCTCGCTCGGACGGGTCATCGGTAGGCGGTAGCGCGCCACCTCGAGCACGCCCAGCAACTCGAGCGCCACTTTTACCGGGCCCGGGCTGGTCTCGCAGAAGTTGGCATCCATCAGCGGCAAGTAGCGGCGGTGCAACGCCCGGGCTTGCGCGAACTCGCCTGCTAGTGCGTGGTCGCAGAGTGCCGCCATCTGGCCGGGGATCTCGTTCGACACCACTGAGATCACGCCAGATCCGCCCAGCGCCATCAGCGGCAACGTGACAGCATCATCGCCGGACAGGACCGAGAAGCCCGCCGGCGCCGACTGGCAGACCTGCCCCATCTGCCCAATGTCTCCCGAAGCCTCCTTGACGCCGACGATGGTCTCGATGGCTGCCAAGCGGGTCAACAGATCGGGCTTGATGTTGCAGCAAGTCCGCCCGGGCACGTTGTAGACGATGATGGGCAGGTCGGTCGCCCCAGCGAGTGCGGAATAATGCTGGTACAGCCCGGCGGGCGTCGGCTTGTTGTAGTACGGAGTGACCGAAAGCAGGCCTTGCACGCCAAGGCGGTCCAGATCTGCTGCCAAGCCGCAGATCGAGGCCGTGTTGTAGCCGCCGCAACCGGCGACCACCGACACCCCGCGGGCCTCTTCCAGGGTGATTTCCACAAGACGCAGGTGCTCGGCCTTGGCCAGCGTCGGGCTCTCCCCGGTCGTGCCGCCTGGCACAAGAAAATGAATGCCCGCCTCAACTTGGCGGCGCACGAGACGGCGCAGCGCGGCCTCGTCCAACGAGCCATCCGCCTCGAATGGAGTGATCAGAGCGGTACCGCAACCCTTGAACATCCTGCTCCCCGCCTGTCCGCTACATCATTCTCGCACGGCCGTCGGCGGCTGATAGGATGCAGGCATGTCGCAACTTCGGACGGTGTTTCTCCTTTTGCTAGCGGCGGCCGCTCCGGCCGCCCTGGTGGCAGAGGTCGACCCGCAACATTCCTACCGGGGGCGCGGAGCAATCCTGATGGCCAGCGAGGCGCTCGAAGTGGTGGTCCTTGCGGGCGGCGGTGCCTTCGCGGCTGTGACGCTGACTGACGATCCGGAGCGCTTGAACCCGATGTGGGATTCGCTCCGAGCGGACCGAGAGCAGGGGCGCGCCGAACGAACCACGGGAGCGGTGGGGCACTTTATCTGCTTGGACGGGTTCGGCCAGCCGTCCGAGCACGAGCGGGCGGCGGGCATGGAAGGCCACGGCGAGGCTCACCGCTTGGAATGGTCGACGGAATTCGCGGGCTCTGCTGACGGCGCGGCCGTGCTGCGGCAGTCCGTCACGCTCCCCCGGGTGCGCGAAGTGCTGCGCCGGGAGGTGCGGCTGCCGGCGGACGAGAGCGTGGTTTACGTGCGGTCAAGCCTGACCAGCCTGCTGGATTTCGACCGTCCGGTGAATTGGGCGGAGCACGCGACCATCGGATCTCCATTCCTGGAACGCGGTGTGACAGTGGTCGACATCTCGGCCAATCGTGCTATGACAAGGCCTCGCACGGAGGCGACCCGGAGCGGCTTGGCGCACCGCTTGATCGGAGGCAAAGAGTTCTCGTGGCCGATGGCCCCTGGCCGGGCAGGTGGCTTGCTGGACCTGCGAGCGGCTCCACGCGAGTCACACTCGCTCGACCATACGGGCCACCGCATGGATCCCGAAGCAGAATGGGCCTTCGTCACCGCCCTGCATCCCGGCAAGCGGCTGCTCTTGGGATACGTCTTCCGTGCGAGCGAGTTCCCCTGGCTGCAGACATGGGAGTCATATCCGCGTGACCGGATGATGGCCAGAGGCCTCGAGTTTGGCACCCAGGCCTTCGATCTACCCCGGCGAGAGGTTATCACGCAAGGGAAGATATTCGACACCTTGCTGTACCGCTGGCTACCAGCCCGGTCGACGATCAATGCCGGCTTCCTGATGTTTCTGACGCGCACGCCTGAAGGGTTTCAGGGCGTCGATGAGATCGACTGGCAAAACGGGGTACTCACCCTGAGGGATCGCCGGTCAGGCCAGCAGATCCAAATGCGCGCCAAGGGCAGCATCTAGCGGGCACCCACTGCTTCTTCGCGCGGCATTACGAAGGTGCAGGTGGGGGGCGCCCGCTGAGCAGGCGGATGTGCTCGACGCTGGCACCGGCACATTCCTTGACTTGGGCGATCGCCGTCAGGGTGACTTCGTGCGCTCGACCCAGATCGGGCTGCCCCAGGCGATCTCTCTGTCGTCTTGCACGACGCGCACGTAGTAGTACGAGCTGCCGGCAGGCGGTTCGTTGTCCGTATACGTCAGCCTGACCTCTTTTCGGTCGGGAGTGGCCGCGTAGATCACTTGCTCGTTTCGGATCACCTCGACGCGTGCAACAGCGCTGGTTCCCACGACATAGATGACCAGGGGCGGGATGGATTCCGACTCGAACGCCTCTCCCATGAAGTGCTCCCCCAGTCGATAGTCCAGGATGATGTTGTCCGTGGCACCGTAGGTGCGGCGTTTCTTGATGCCTGCGAAGATCTCGTCCCGCGTCGGAACTTGTGTGTAGACCATCGCATACGAGATGTGTGTAGACCAATGGTCCGAGCTGGCGATCGTCCCCAGCCGGTGCCCTTTGCGGTAGGCATTCCAGAGGAACCCTTCCTCTTGGTAGCCGCCAATCGGTTGGTCATCGGCAGAACGCGGAGCGCGCGGAGCGCCCGGGTGTTCATACGAGACGCGGTCTCCCTGAAAGATCTCGACGACAGGTTCCACTGCAGGATCGTTATCTCGCCAGTCCGTGCCCATGTTGGACCCGGGCGTGTGCGGAATGGATATCCCGCCGGTGCGCCGTAAGGACTCGTACAAGAGCTTGGTGTCGTTCTCAAGCACCGCTCCTCGGCCAGCGGCAACCTGCGGGCGGGGGCGATCGAAGCCGGCACCTGTGAAGAACGAAACAACCGGAACGCCGCGCCGGGTGTGGAAGATGTTGCGATGTCCGTTTGGATATACGACGCTGCGTTCATACCCGTAAAGGGTGGTGAATGCTCGCCGGACGTGGAAGAGGTCGTTGGTCTTCTCGATGAGCCACCACCAGTACTCGTTGTCGCCGCCCGAATTGTGATCGGTCACCGCCCCGAAGTCCATCGCCGCGGCATCGAGCATGTAGCGATAGAAGTCAAATACCGATCCGTCCACCATCCCCCCGCTCGAATCCCACGAGAACTCTGTGTGGCGGTGGAGGTCGCCGCGCACGATCTGGTTCTCGGTCCCGCGAATGACGGTGCGGTACGAGCGGATCGCGGCAACTTCGGCGGCCTCGTTAGGGTGAACCCGCTCCACGGGCATTGGGTCGGGATCGCTGGCCAGTGCGAGCTTCAAACGCGCAGGCCCGTCTGCAGGGTCGAGACGCGCCGTGAAGATGTTTGCCGTCACATCGCGGGCTGTCCGCTTCGCCAGACGTCCGTCCGTTGGCCAAACGACTCTCAGGCTCCCGTCTTGGGCGAATGCTGCATCAGCTCGCGCAGAAATTCGCCCCCAGCTTTCCGGCATGGTGTAGACCGGCGACCAGTGATCGCCGTCGTAGTAAACGACCGCGTGCTCCCAATAGCTCGGTCGGAACCCGAGGCTCTCGGTCCAGCGAACGTAATTCCAGCGATGCAAGAGCAGTGCGACGCGGCCACTTGCCGGGTCCACGTGCAACTGGGGGAAGTCGTGGTCAGGGATCTCGGCTGCCGCGAGCGCCTCGGCAAGATCCGCCGTAGGCACTAAGCGGCGGGCGCCTTCGATGACAGCGAGGTTGATCTTTCGAGATTCGTACAGCCGCGCTCCGGGGGCGGAGGGCTGACCGATCCATGAACTCCACAGCTCCCTCCCTCTCGCGATCCACCGTGGATCGACGGTTGGTCCAGAGTCCTTGCCCCAATTCGCGGCGCCCTCGTCCCAAGCCACCCAGATTCTGCCGTCTAGATCGATCGCTACGCTCCCGTGGCCCTCGAACCGTGCCGTGCCGGCAACAAGCCTGGTCGGGCCCAGTTCACCGTCCACAAGCCTCCTGAGGAAGACATCGTAGTTGCCATTGCGATAGCTGTCCCAGACCACAGCTGCCATCCCCTGCCTGTCGACGGCCACCTGCGGCTCCCAGTCGTTCGCCGGGTGGCTGCTGACTTGAATCTCGCCGGACCACGCGGCCCCGTCGTAATAGCGCAGGAAGATCTCTGCGTTGTCGTCTCGAAACCCTTGCCAGACGACCCACAGCCAGCCCCGCGAATCCGCAATCAGATGGTGATCGATGTCCGGGTTCGGATCTGAACTCAGCCGAACGAGCTCCCCCCACTGGCCCGCGCGCTCGTCCAGCACGCGGGCATAGAGGTCGAAGTTTCCGTTGCTTTGCTGCGACCAAACGACCCACGGTCGCTCGTCGGCATCCAGCGCGACCTGCGGCCGCCAGACATCGCCGGTCACGCCTGGCACCCGACTGAACGTGCGCCAGCTCTCGTCGAACTTGCGGATGCGGACCTCGTCGCGTCCGCCGCTGTAGGACTGCCAGACCAGCCACGAGACGTCGTTCGCCGCGACGGCCACAGATGGGTAGTCGTCGTAGCGCGAATCGTCGGTCAGCCGTTCAGCGCCGGGCAGGCCCGAGACACGGACCAGCCCGTCGAGGAACTCCAGCGCAGCTCCGGACCCCAGCTCGTCGACGCGAAAGGAGAACTCCCCGCGGTCGCTGGACACCGTGAGGCCGGCACCTGGGGTGGACGTGCCCCGCACAACCAGCCCCTTGAGAGCGGGCTCCGTCCGAGCCGGATTCCTTGTATGCAGTTCAAAAGTGTCCAGTTCGATGCGATCTTGGCTGCCGAAGAGCCACCCTTCCAGCCCGTCGATTCGAGCGCCGTCAGCGCGAATCGAACCGGTCCAACGCGCGGGCGGATCCTCGCCGTAGCCGAAAGTGACACGGGCCGAGAATGGCTGCGCCCGTGCTCCCAACACGACCAAGAGGCCGGTGATGGCTACCGCGCCGGCATGGCGCAGGCGCGGACCGCTGTGGATTCGGCAACATGCTCGGCACATAGTGATGCAATTTCGGACCGTTCGGCGGCCAGTGTAGCGCGACGTACAATTGTGCAGATATTTGCTTGAGGTCGCCAAGAGGGTAATTTGCTGTACCGCTGGATCAAGAGATTGCACATCTATGCCGGGCTGTTGAGTTTTACCGGTTTCACGGTGTGGGGGATCGTTGGGATCTGGGCCAGCTTCATCCCCGCGCCCAGCGAGCGGGTGCGTCCGAATCCCGAGATCCGCACGATGGCATTCCAAGTTGACGGCCAAGCAGCGGATCAGCAAGTCACTGACGCCATGATCGTCGCCTCCGGATTGCCGTTTATCCAGCCTGGCCGCAAACCCAACCGCGACGCCGACGGCCGCCTGCAGGTGCGCTACCTGACCCCCAACGGCACTCGCCGGATACTGTTGCTGGAGCAGGAGAACCGGATCCGCGTCGAGCGGACGCCAAGCTCGCTCGCCGGCTTCCTGAACCTAATGCACATGCAGACATTTCGGATCCACAATCCAGGATGGGAAGTGCATCTGTGGGCCATCTACAACCAGTTCTCGATGTGGGCCGTGATCTTCATGACGGTCTCGGGGTTTTACATGTGGCTGTCGACTCGACCGAGAATGCAGTGGGCGCTTTGGACGCTAGGAGCGAGCGTGACGGCGACCGTCGCGCTCTACGTGAGTTTGCGGTGAATGCATGTATCGCTTAATGCGTAACACCCACCTAATCCTGGGGCTGGTCTTTGTGGTGGCACTCGGCGTGTACCTAGCGAGTTCGGTTCGGCTGGCCCACCGCGCTTGGTTCTCCCCCAGGCCCACGGTCACAGAGGTGGCGCTGCCCGTGGACCCAGGTCAGGCCGCAACGCCTCGCGCTCTCGGGATGCAGCTGATGCAGCGGCACGGTCTCCGCGGAGAAATCGCCCGGGTCCAGCCGTCGAAGGACGGCGCGTTCAGCTTGGTCATTCGGCGAATGGGAACGAACTACCAAATCCAGTACCGCGAAGGCGCCGCGGAAGCGCAGGTCAAGACTACCCGGCTAGCTTTCATCGGGATGCTGCAGAGCATGCACTTCTCGTACGGATTCTGGCACGAAGACGGCATGATCAACGTCTGGGGGGCCGTATTGCTGTTGACCTCGATCGCGTTGTTTCTGATCGGCGCCACGGGAATCTATCTCTGGTTCAAGACTTACGAGGAACGTACGGTTGGTACAGTGCTGCTTGCCAGCGGGTTGGTCTTTGCGATTAGCCTAATCGTCTACATCCGCATCCAAGGCTAGGCAGCCTTCACCGCCAAGGTGAATATCCTCCCCGGGGCAGATGAACGGCTGATCCATGCCTGATTACTTGGAAGTCTCAGCCGTATTTACGAGCCGAGAATTTGTAGATTCTGGCTTCGATCCGGTTGACCTGAAATGCTGTATGATGTACCGTAAGAAACTGACAACAAAAGCGTTGCCCATTCCTGAGAACCAAGTTTCAGCAGGGACAGAGTCTGCGGGACTTCTTCAAGCTCTACGGAACCGACCAGCAATGCGCCCTAGCATGGTTCCGGGCGCGCTGGCCGGCTTTTCCCTGCGCGTCAACCGCAAGCAGATCGCCAACGCCACCCATCCCGACCGCGATGCGCAGTTCCAGCGCATCGCCGCCGAGCGCGCCCGTTGCGCCGCCAAGCGTGTGCCCATCATCAGCGTCGACACCAACAAGAATGAACTCGTCGGCAACTTCCGCAATCCCGGCAGCGCCTGGAACGACCGCCCCACCGACGTCAAAGACCACGACTTCCGCTCCGAACCCGACGGCCGCGCCGTCCCCTACGGCATCTACGACCGGCTCGCCAACCGTGGCCGCATCTGCGTTGGCCAGTCCGCCGACACACCGGCCTTCGCGGTCGACTGCATCGAGTCCTGATGGCGCCACGAGGGCCGTTCGCGCTATCCCGACGCCTCAGAACTCGTCATCCTCGCCGACTCCGGCGGCAGCGACGGCTGCGCCCCACGCGCCTGGAAGTACAACATCCAGCACACCCTCTGCAACCCCCACGACCTCACCGTCAGCGTCGTCCACTGTCCCTCCGGGTGCAGCAAAGTGGAACCCCATCGAGCATCGCGTCTTCAGCGAAATCAGCAAGAACGGGGCGGCCCGACCACTCGACAGCTTCGCCACCCTCCTCCACTACATTCGCACCACCGTGACCCAGACTGGTCTGCGCTTGCAGGCCCAACTCGTTGAACAGACTTACGAAACGGGCGTCAAGATCAACCCCGAACAATGGGCTGCTCTCAACCTGACCAAGGCCCAGCACTCTCCCAAGTGGAACTACTCCATCAGCCCAATTCGAAATTAGGAAGTTATTTCTGCGCTAACCCTAAGTGCCGAGGGCGCGAACCTGGATCTTGACGCCCGGGGCCAAGCCGGCAAAGCTGTGCTGTCGCGGGTAGTCGGGGAGCTCAAGAATGAGGAGGTCAACCGACAACGTCGGAACGGACCGAGCGAGGTCTAGAGGTGGGGCGAGCCTTGGGAGAGGTTCTTGCGTCCCTGCGCGGTAAGGTCGACCGTCCTTGCAGCGTTGTCGCTGATCCTGTCGCCGCCCAGCGGCTCGCAGTGCGAATGCGCATGGAGCTGAATAGGCAAGGTTTCACCGATCGACCAGACAGCCTTTGAAGATCGCATCGCGGCCGAGCGCCTGCAAGACGACGAAGTACTGCGATATCTGCGAGGAGCGCGGCGCCGGGTGGCACAACGTAGAATCCCAGAGTGAGATCTACCAACTGCCGACCCCGCTGGTAGAAACAGGAGACACGTGCACTCGCGTGGTTCTGTTTGCGCCGCGCCCGCCAGCAAGCATGGACAAGTCAGAACGCGCGCGGGCCGCATACCTTCACGCTTGCCTCCGGTGAGGATACCTGACCAACGCCACGATGCGACAGCGATTCGGGATCGAACTCCAGAACAGCGCCAAGGGAGGCGCCATTGTGCCCGGCGACCCAGCGGCAGCCCCAAGAAAGATGCGATACCTGCCGTGGTGGGGGAAGGCCGCGAGCCGAACTGTTACTTGATCGGTTTCTGCCAATTGAGAGCGATTTCATCTAGACCTGACAGCAAATGATTCATTTCCAGCTAATTACGCTCACAGCATTTACTTGAGGGTAACTTGATGGGATGTCCGATTGGAGCCGAGACAGCGGATGTGTGTCAGGTCGAGTCGACCCCAGCGGTTACTCCACTGGACGACTCGACCCGCATGGACTTGTTCCCGTAGGATGCTCAGAACAGTTTCTTGCCAGAGCGTTTGCGCGTGCCCTTGACAGGAACAGGCGCGACTGGACGCTTCAACACGGTCCCAGCACTCACTGCGATAGGCTCCCCAATCAGACGCGCCTTAGAGAATCTGGTCTCGGCTACCGTGATTTGCACTCTGCCTAGCTCCGTCTCCTCCGCTCCGAGAACTTCCCCGGTGTCAGGATCGACGAACGATTCTCCAACCTCGAACAGCGTGAGTTGATCGCCGGGGGCAAAGAACACGTTGCCGTAGTTGAGAATCAGCGTGCCGTCCCCTTGGGTCTGGATGACCTTGATGGGGAAGTGCGTGGTGACGATCTTTTCAGAGATCTTCGCCGCAACAACTCTCTGAACATCCGCAAACGGGTCGGCACTGCTCTCGCTGGACTCAATCCCGCCGACGGAAAACCCGCCTCCTGCCTCAACTTCCCCGCCGACGCTGTCCGCCAGTACAATTTTCCCTGAGGCAACTTCTGTCACTTTCAAGTCCACCGCCATTTCCGTGGTGAGCTTGGCAGTCTTGACACCCCCGCCGGCTCCTTGGCGTGCCCTGCCCCCGAACAACGACCCAACGCCCTTGTCCGAACTTGCGCTGAACCCCGACTCCTTCGTTCCGAATTTCGTAATCATTCCGTAGATCAGGTAGTCGACGCCTTGGAGACCGCCCACTTGACCCCCGCTGTCGGTCAGTCCGAGCTGGGCTATGGCTTGCTCGTTCACGACGGCATCCAACTGCCCACGCTCCATCACGTCCATCTTGTCGCTCTTGACGATGGCCGTCTCTAGCATGACCTGGAATCCGCTTGCCAGGTCCTTGTTGCAGTCAGCCCCCGTGGCGCGGTCCCAGCCGTCGCACGATATGTTCTGAGCAGCCGTTTGGACGCCCGCGACTCCCACGACCGCCTTCTGCGCGTGAAGGCCGCTGGCCGTGAGGCCGAATGCGAACAGCATCAAAGCTGTTCTGACTAAAGGTGTTACACCCCTCATGATTTGAGTTCCTCCGTTTCATTTACCGTTCTTCCCGGGGCCAGCAAGGCACCGGGTCATGCAAACGCCGGGCAGGAACACGGTGAGCACTAACTCTTTGTCGTAATCCAGAGATTTGCCATTCGCATGCCAGACTTCTTTTCGGTCTTGAAGTATCAAGAAAAATGGTAGTTCCTACTGACGTTGGTGGTTTTATTATGTCATAAACTCAATCTTCATGAGTAACTTTGAATAATTGAAGAAGGATTAGTTTCTATTCTATCTATAAGCAACGGAGTTCGACACATATCTCAGTGATATTAACCGTGTTATTACATAGAAGAGGTATGCAGATTGTGAGGGGCTGAGATGTACCCTGTCTGATTCGGTCGCACATTCGACCAGTTTTGAGGAAGGAAACGTCCCTTGAATTCCGTATTCTGACGAAAAGAATCAGGATTCCAGAAGGAAAAGAATCATTTCGGAGCGAAGCGACGCTGGTGGGCTCTAGCATGCCATGAGAGCGGCACTCCGTCAATCGAACACCCCGTGCAGGGGGTGCAAGTTCATCATCATTCTCTTTCTCCTGTGTGTCTGGTGGCAGCGGCCAGCAGCGTTGGCCGCGGCTCTGCCGGGGTCAGATTCGGGCAAGCAGGCTGCGGCGTGGCACTGCGTTCAGCTTTCCCCCAGCGTTGCTCGCAACGCTCCAAGTGGTCGCGCAGGTGCTGCCAGGAAGACCGCGGATAGGTCTCGGCGAGAACCTCCAGTAGCAGCGCTTGGAAGTAGTACAGGCTGCGAATCGGCTGCGCTCCGGGCTGGCCGAGCGGGGCCATCGACTTGCGCGTGCAGCCGAGCAGAATGGCGCGCCGGCCTGTCTCCAGCGACACTCCGGAGCGCTGCCACGCCTGGGCCAAGCGCTCGTCGTCGGCGTTGAAGCGGCCGTGCACGCAGCTGGGCTGCAAGAATGCCCGCCGCACGCTGGCGACGTACTCCGCCGCGAAACTGCTGCCGGTAGCGCTGGGGGGAGCGCCGCCGCTACGAAGGGCGTCTTGCGGGCCGCGCACCCCGACCGCGCTTGCCCCCGCTCGCCTCCCCTTCCAGATAGGCCTCGCCCAGCTCCACGATGTCCCGCTGCGGCTGGCTGTCGTCCCGCTCGCACATCGCCTGCATCAGTTTGCGCTGGACCATCCAGGCGGAGTTGCAGCTGACCCCTAGCTGACGATTCAGGTCCATCGCCGAAATGCCATGCTTGGACTGCGTGAGCAAGTACAGCACTAGGTGCCAGGTGCTCAGCGGCACCATGGTGTTTGCGCTCAATTGGGGCCTTATATGCCAAAGTGCTCAGAAACGGAATCTGGCGGGAATGTTCGGTACAGGCAGAACGCATTTAACAACTTGTAGAATCAGTGCATTAGCGCTTGACTCCACTTGCAGTTCGTGGTATGATAATGCTCATGAGGGGACCCAGCAACCATACCCCCAAGGGGCCTGGGCGGGCGGACCGCAAGGGCCTCACGATCATCGAGTTGCTGCGCAAGTTCCCCGACGACGCGACGGCGGAATGGTGGTTTGAGGAACTGCGCTGGAAGCACCGGCCGACCTGCCCGGACTGCCGTTCCGGCAACCACGGACAGTGCCCGTCCCATCCGTCCATGCCGTACACCTGCAAGGACTGCCGCAAGCGCTTCAGCGTCCGCAAGGGCACCATCATGCAGTCAGCAATTCTCAGGATGGCGGGTCTGGCTCGTGTGGGATGGAATTGGCGGGCGTTTGTGCGTGCCCTAGGGAGGCAGTTGCGGCAGGGCTAGGGCGGCTCGGAACGCGGGCCGGGGTGGCCGGGCTGCCCTGCACTGGCAGTGGCGCGCGCGCGGGCCGGGCGAGGCGCACCCTCGCCGCTGGGTTCCGGAGGAGCCCGCCGCTGGCCGCAGGGCTTGCGCGTTGCGTTATGCTGGCGCGCTCGCAGCCGCCCGGGGAGCGGGCGGTGGCGGGCGCTGGCGTAGCAGGGTCTCGAACAGGGCAGTCCAGTTGCAGAAGCAGAACCACTCCGTGAGAAAGCTCAGGGTCGCGAAGAAGTTGCGCCGCGTGCCGGCCTGCGCCCGGCCTTGCCGCCACAGGTCGGAGACGCAGTCCTGGACCGCATGCAGCGCAAAGGCGAACAGGTTCAGCGTGGCGAGCAGGTTGGCCAGGCCCTGGCTGCCGTGCCCGAAGTTGCGCTGGATGTTGTCGCCGTGGCGGGCCAGGCAGTTGAACCCCTCATTCTCGATCTTCCAGCGGGCTCGTCCGGCCCGTGCGATGTCCGCCACGTTGTCAGCCGTGACCTCCAAGCTGGTGCAGAACGTGTTCGTGTAGGTGCGCTCGCCGTTGCGCTCGATCGCGCACTCGACCCAGGCCCCTTGCACGGCGTCGGCACCGTCGCCGACCGGCAGCCCGTGCATCCAGCGGAAGCGCTGCAGCTCGACCCGCTTGTGCCGGTTGCGGGTCTTGATCCAGCCGCTGGAATGGATGAAATCGTCGTGCAGCAGTTCGTACAAACGCTTGTGGGAACTGGGCTGACAGACGAACAGGAAGTCCGCCCCGAGCTCGCGGACCAGCTGGCACAGGGGCTGGCAGCAGTACAGGTCATCGCCGAGAAAGACTGGCCGGTAGGGGCGTAGCTCGGCGCTGTGGGCGGGCAGCCAGCGCTTGGCGGCGTTGCGCTCGCAGTCCTGTTGGCGTTGCTCCTCGGACAGTTCCGGCTGGTCTGCCGCCGGGTCCTGCTGGGGCTGCACGAACTCCGGCATCAGCGGCAGGACGCGGTTGTGGCCGTCGGCGACGACCGTCGCCGAGAGCATCGTATGGAAGTACTGCTCGGGCTTGTGGGCCCCGACATGGCGGACAGAGCACTGCGCGCAGCGGATCGCGTCCGCGCAGTGGATCTGGAGGCCGTCGAGCGCGACCAGCAGGCGGCCGCCGAGGCGCTCGAAGGCGGCTAGGGCGCCCTGCTCGCGGACGGTGCCGAGGCAAAGCGGGCACAGCTCGGCGAAGTGGGCGGGGTCCACGCCGTCGAGCAGATCGCGGATCCGGTTGTCGCAGGGGATCTTCTGCACGCCGAAGAGCGTGTGGCAATTGGAGCGGGCGGTTGCCTGCTGCATGCGCCGCTGGAATTCGAGGAAGGAGGGGGCTTGCAAGAAGAACACCGCGAGGGCGCAGGAAGCAGCGTCGGCGGGGGCGTAGCGCGTGTTGCGGCCCCGGCGGGAATCCGGCAGCGCAGCGCCGGCCCGGCGGAAGGCGTCCAGCAGACCGTCCAAAACATTGTCCATTCTTCATGTATTGAACAATGCGAGTCGCTGTGTTAACTGTGACCGCCCTAGAATCAGTTGCCCATCAATCTGGAGACCCAAAAATCGACCCCCGAATCCCTAAAATGAGAATTGCTGTCATGCAGTCCAGCAAGCTCGGCTATCAGACATGGGCTGTGGCGTTCTACATGGCGGCGACCAACCTCAAGGGCATCTCCAGCATGAAGCTGCATCGCGAGCTAGGCGTCACGCAGAAGACTGCCTGGCACATGCTGCAGAGAATCCGCGAGGTGTTCAGGGACGGCGCGGCGCCGCTCAGCGGCATCGTCGAGCTCGACGAGGTTTACCTCGGAGGCAAGGAGCGCAACAAGCATGCATCGAAGAAACTCAAGGCCGGTCGCGGAAGCGTCGGCAAGACGGCGGTTGTGGGTGCCAAGCAGCGTGGCGGCCAGGTGGTAGCGCAGCCGGTGCCGGCAACGGATGCCCAGACTCTGGGAGGCTTCGTGCAGGCTACGGTCGAGCCGGGTTCCACGCTGTACACGGACGGGTCCAGTGCCTATGGGAAGCTGCGGGAGTACACGCATAACGCGGTGCACCACGGAGCGGGCGAGTACGTGCGCGGCGCGATCCACACCAACAGCATCGAGGGGTTCTGGTCCTTGTTCAAGCGCGGCTACTACGGCATCTATCACCGGATGACCGGCAAGCACCTGCATCGGTACTTGCATGAGTTCAGCGGACGGGCCGGCATCCGCAGCCTGGATACCATGGAGCAGCTGGGACACATGGTCCGTAACATGGATGGCAAGGTGCTCACGTACAAGAGGCTGACGGCATGAGCCAGCTGGTGCGCAGGACCAAGCGGAACCGTCCAGGGCGACCGGAAACGCGCGTCCTGAGCATCCACCTGCCGGTCCAGCAGGCCGTCCGGCGCATGTTCGCCTACGGGCTGCCGCGCAAGCAACGGAACGAGGATGGCGGAGCCGCACGTTCAGCACCGCAGGCTGTTGACCAGGGACAATCCGGACGTCCTGCGGGGCATGAATTCCGAGAGCGCAGAGCTGCTCTGCTTGGACCCTCCCTGCAACACGAATCGCCACTACGAGGCGCCCATAGGCTCAGAGGCGGCAGGAGCGGCCTTGCAGGCCACGTGGACTCTGAGCGAGGTGGACTGGACATGGCTTGGCTGGATCGCTGAGAGGGAACCCGCACTGGCCAGCAGCATTGACGCTGCTGGGCGCGCGCAGGGCAAGGGCAGGCAGTCCGAGCTGGTCATGAGGGCCGTTCGCCTGCTGGAAATGAAGCGGTTGCTCAAGCCAACGGGAAGCCTGTACCTGACTTGCGATCCCGCGGCCAGCCACTAATCTCAAGCTGGTGATGGACGCGGTCCTCGAACCTCAGGATTTTCGCAACGAAATTCAATGGAAGCGCTATGGCGCACACAATGACGGGGGCCAAGGATCTCGCCATTTCGGATTGCCCGGAACATTCCCGCCAGATTCCGTTTCTGAGCACTTTGGCATATAAGCCCCCTCAATTGCGCATACCTTATCCGGAAACTTAGATCGGCCATCGAGGCATCGCCTGCCTGATCTCGAGGGACCTGAGATACTCAAAGTTCCGCACTCGCGAAACCGGCTGGGATGCGATTAAGCGTGTCTCCGCTGCAATCATCACAGGTAGCCAAGTGTCTAACTTCCAATACCGGTGCCAAGCATGCGGATCGCAGCTATTAGTGCGAGTGCCATTCAAGGGCCGCTTGGTGTGGGCCATCCCTAAATCAGATCCAGATTTCGGCGCCACGCTTCCCGAGCCCCGCGGCGAGTTCGGCACCGCAACGCTGAGCTGCTCCGCCGATCCGCTGCACGAGACGGGCTTCCACCTCGTGGACGGCTTGGTCGAAAGGAACCGGGCGTCCAACGCTTGGGACTGACAGCGCCGGAATCAATCCCCGGAAGCCAGTGCCCCTGGGGTGTCCCGGCGGAAGCGTATCACCGCCTCCACCAGCAGCCACACGCTCAGCACGAAGATCGAGGCGGCGACACCCCACAGCAGCAGCTGCTGGCTCGCCCAGTATTTGCGGATGTCGATGACCATCGCGACGATCGTCACCGTCAGCATGAATGCCATCGGCAGCAGCGTGTAGATGTAGTTGCGCCCCTTCTGGCGCAGATAGATCGTCACGGCCAGCAGAGTCAGCGCCCCGAGCACTTGGTTGGTGCTGCCGAACAGGCTCCACAGCGCCAGCCCAACGGGCTGCCCTTCCACCTCATAGAATGCGAAGAACCCGATCAGGATCACGGCCAGTGTCGAGGCGACATAGCGTTGCCCCGGCACGCGCACTCCGACAGACTGCGCGATCTCCTCGAGGTTGTAGCGCAGCAAGCGCGTTCCCGAATCCAGCGAGGTCAGCGCGAACGACACGGCCACCAAGGCGATGAACGCCTGCGCCAGTTCCATCGGGAGCCCCAGCGAGTTCAGGAACACCGCCGTTCCGTCGATAAACGCCTTCATCTTCTCGGCCAAGCCGCTCGCCGTGCTCCAGCTGGAATAATGCTCCGCCCAGCTCTCAGCCGAGCGGAAGCCAGCGGTGCAGGCAAGTACTGCGAGTAGTCCGAGCAGCGATTCGCCGACCATAGCTCCGTAGCCGATCGGCAGCGCATCGGTCTCCTTGTCGATCTGCTTGGAAGTGGTGCCGGACGACACCAACCCGTGGAAGCCGGAAATAGCGCCGCAGGCAATCACGATGAACACAAATGGGAAGATCGGAGGCGCGCCGGCGGGATGGCTGTCGATCGCCGGGGCGGCGAATTCCGGGCGCAGCACGAACAGGCCTATGTACGACGCCCCAAGGCCCAGATACAGCAGCCAAGAATTGAGATAGTCCCGCGGCTGCAGCAGCGACCAAACAGGCAATGTCGATGCCGCGAATGCGTAGACCAGCAGAATCAGGATCCAGATCTCGCTGCTTAAGTCGGGGCGGCCGATCGCCAGGCCAACCCCGATCGACGCCAGCATCAGCACGAAGCCGACCACCGTCAGGCGCACGACCGAGACGCCGCGCTTGTACACCAGCCAGCCAATGACCATCGCGATGGCGATCAGCGTAAACGTCGGAAACACCGATTCGGGATAGAAGTCGACGGTGAACAGGCCCGAGACCGTGCGCACGAACACGCCCATGACCAAGCAGATCAAGAAGAGGATGATCAGCAGAAAGATGCCCTTGGCCCGGCGGCCGATGAGATCCTCGGCCACCTTGCCGATGCTCATGCCGCGGTGCCGCATCGAAACCACCAATGCCCCGAAGTCATGCACAGCGCCGATGAACAGAGTTCCAAAGACGACCCACAGCATGCCGGGCAGCCAGCCCCAGATCACTGCGATGGCGGGGCCCAGCATGGGTGCCAAGCCGGCGATGGAAGCGTAGTGGTGGCCGAACAGGACCATCCGGCGGCACGGGACATAGTCGACCCCGTCATTCATCGCATGAGCCGGTGTCGTGGCGTTGGGATCGAGCTGGAAGATCCGAGCGCCCAAGTGGCGAGCGTAGAAGCGGTAGACGACCGCATAGACGATTAGGCAGCAGATCGCCGCTAGTGCAGGTTGCATGAAATTGCCGGGTTCCTTGAAAGAGGCTCTCGGTATGATACCGCCCACGGGATTTCTGTGCTCACCTGAGACGAACGCGGCGGGCCCGCGCGGCGCGGATCGCAATCTCGCTGCCATTCGATTCCACGGCATGCACGATCCGAGCGTCTTGACTGCTAGAGGGTCGAGGTCAAGCTTCGTAGAATGGAAAGCGGTAGCCCAAGCATGCAGCGACGCCGAAATCGTGGATTCTCTCTGATCGAACTGCTCATCGTCATTGCGATCATCCTGATCATCAGCGCGATCGCGATTCCACGCATCACGAGCACCAAGCGCATGGCCAACGAGGTCGCTGCCATCCGGTCCTGCCAGACGATCAACACGGCGCAGATCCAATACTTTGCCCAGTTCGGACGCTACGCCTCGACGCTGACCGAGCTCGGTCCCGCGCCGGGCGGAGCGTCCCCTTCACCGGACGCTGCCGACCTGATGGATGAGAAATTGGTAGACGGGCTGCATCTCGGGTACGCGTTCGCGATGATTGGGACGCCCGCAGGCTACTCACTCAACGCCGATCCGCAATCCCCCGACTCGGGAAGCCGAACGTTCTACACCGACCACAGCACGACCGTCCGGTACCGCTTCGGAACCGAGCCGGCTGCGGAAACGGATCCTCCCATCGAATAGTGGGCCGCGCCCGGCACCAGCGGTATGCAGCCCGCTGCCGATGCGCGTCTAGACCGGAGGGCCGACTGACGCGCATGCCAACGCCAAACGAGCTTGAGGCGCGACTCTTGGGCGCAAGTGCCCGCGCAGGCGTCGTCGGACTAGGCTATGCGGGCCTGCCCTTGGCAGTCGAAGTGGCCCGGGCCGGCTTCCAAGTCGCAGGCGTGGACAGCGATGCGGCTACTGTCGCAGAGATCAATTCCGGACGCTGCCGCGTGCAGGACGTCGATGCCCGCGCACTGCGAGCCCTCGTCGAGGCCTCTCGCTTATCGGCCAGCTCGGACTACTCCGACCTCGCGGACTGCGACGCAGTGTCGATTTGCGTGCCGACGCCACTGCGCAAGACCAAGGATCCAGATCTCACGCACGTGCTCGAGGCCACGCGCTCGCTGGCGGCCCACCTGAGCCCGCAGACGCTTGTGATCTTGGAGTCGACGACCTATCCGGGCACGACCGAGGAGGCGGTGCTTCCGATCTTGCAAGAGTCCGGCCTCCGCATCGGCACAGACTTCTTCCTGTGCTACTCACCGGAGCGGGTGGATCCGGCGAACCCCGAATACGGCACCAAGAACATCCCCAAGATCATCGGCGGCGTGACTCCCGCATGCCTGCGAATGGGGCAGGCCTTCTACGGGCAGGTGATGGACAAGACTGTGCCGGTGTCGTCCACGCTGGCAGCCGAAACGGCAAAGTTGCTCGAGAACACCTTCCGCATGGTAAATGTCGGCCTGGCGAACGAGACTGCCGTGCTGTGCAATCGGCTGGGCATCGACGTGTGGGAGGTCATCGAAGCGGCCGCGACGAAGCCGTTCGGCTTCATGCCGTTCTATCCCGGACCCGGCCTTGGGGGCCACTGCATTCCGGTGGACCCGCACTTCCTGTCGTGGAAATCCAGGCAGGCCGGATACGAGCCGCGGCTGATCCGCCTCGCCTCCGAGATCAATGGCGAAATGCCCCGGCACGTGCTGGAACGAATCCAGTGCGCCCTCAACGAGAACGGCAAGCCCGTGAAGGCCAGCCGGGTTCACTTGGTCGGCGTAGCCTACAAGCGCAACGTAGGGGATGTCCGCGAATCCCCGGCGATCGACATTGCCGCCCTGCTAGCCGGGCTGGGAGCTGCGATCACGTTCAGCGACCCGCACGTGGCTGAACTCCGGGCCGGTCCACTGCATCTCAAGCGCCGTGCCATGCTCGCAGCGGCCGCGGAATCTGACATCGCGGTGATCCTGGCGGATCACGAGGGTGTCGACTACCTCCAACTGCTTGCGACCGCCCCGCTCGTGCTGGACACCCGCAACGCACTGCGCGGCGTTTCGGCAACCAATCTTCTCCGCCTCTGAGCCCTCGCAGACGATGCCGACCTACTTGGTAACAGGTGCCGCAGGCTTTGTCGGCCATTGGGTCGCCAGACGGCTGGTCGACGACGGAGCCAAGGTCATCGGCCTCGACAATCTCAACGATGCCTACGACCCGCGCATCAAGCACTGGAGGCTGGCCCAGCTTGAAGAGCACCCGGGCTTTCGATTCGCGCGCGCCGACATCACAGATCGCAAGGCCTTGGACGAGGTGTTCGCCCAGAGCCGATTCGCGGCAGTCTTTCATCTGGCGGCACGCGCCGGGGCACCGCAGAGCGTAAAGCAGCCGCACACCTATATCGCCGTGAACGCAGGCGGCACCCAGCATTTGCTGGATCTGTGCAGCGCCTACGGCGTCGACAAGCTCGTACTGGCATCCACATCGAGCCTGTACGGCGCGAGCAGCCGGCTTCCGCTGAGCGAAGACGCTGACACCGGGCACCCTCGATCGCCGTATGCGGCGTCGAAGAAGGCGGCCGAGGCATTGGCGCACGCCCATCATCACGTGCACGGCCTTGACGTGACTGTGCTGCGCTATTTCACCGTGTATGGTCCCGCTGGACGTCCTGATATGAGCCTTTTCCGGTTCATCCGGTGGATTCGAGAGGGCCGGCCGATCATCCTGCACGGGGACGGCTCCCAGTCACGGGATTTCACCTATGTCTCCGACATCTCCAAGGGAACCGTGGCCGCCGCTGCGCCTCTGGGATACGAGGTTGTCAACCTGGGCTCTGACGCACCGGTGCAATTGCGCGAAGCCCTGCGCATGATCGAGGATTGCTTGGGGCGCAAGGCGCGCGTTGAATACGCCCCCGTGCCCAGGGTCGACGTGCCTGCGACCTGGGCGGACATCAGCAAGGCGCGTCGGCTGCTGGGGTGGCAGCCCGAGACGGCGCTCCGAGAAGGGATCGAACAGACCGTTCGCTGGTACACGGACAATCGCGACTGGGCGCGCGAGCTTGTGCTCCCCTGACGCACGCGGGTGGCAAGCCGCAACTTTCGCCGGGCGCTACCCCTACAATTGAGGGCACACGCACACAGACACTGATCGGCCGACACCTACCCAGGGCGTGTCGTCGCATGGCGACTAGGCGTGGGGGAACACGCCCGATGCGAGCCAAATCCGACAATTCAGACGCTGCGGAGGACATTCCCAAGCATCCGGCGATTCAACCGCTCCTGCCCCTCTTGTACGTCGCGTGGTCTGACGGGGAGCTTTCCCCGAAAGAGATTGAGGCCTTCCAGCACAAGCTGCCGCAAGAGTTTCTGGCCTCGCCGGAAGCCCAGCAATTCGTCGCAACCTGGCTGCGGCCCGAGCGTCCGCCGGAGGGGGGTCAGATGCGTGCGCTGCTGCAAGCAGTGCGAGATGGCAGGCAGGCACGAGACATGTCTGGCGAGATCAGCGCGGCGGTCTCTCAGATCGAGACCATCGTCGGAGTCTCGACGGTCGAAATGGCGGGCCTGCTGGCCGGGGTGGGCCACGAGCCGCCGCTCGATCAGCCCGACCCGGTCATCAATATTGAGCCGCTGCGCAAGATCTTGGACGGCGAGCATGCAGCATTGCGCCAGCGCATGCGGGATCTGCTGAGCAAGCCCGAATTCGCGCTGCAGTACGGCCTCACAGCGAGTGCTTACCGCAAGCAGGTCCTCGCGTGGTGCGAGCGACTCGCCGCGGAAGGTCTGGGAAGCCTGGCCTATCCGCACGAGCAGGGAGGTCGGGGCGACCGCGTGCAAGCGGCCGTGGTGTTTGAAATGCTGGCGTTCCATGACACCAGCCTGTTGATCAAGTACGGCGTGCAATTCGGACTCTTCGGGGGCAGCATCAACCGGCTCGGGACGCAGCGCCACCGCGAGGCTTACCTGCGCAAGGTCGGCACCTTGGAGTTGCTCGGCTGCTACGCAATGACGGAGCTCGGCCACGGCTCGAACGTTGCCGCGATTGAGACTATCGCCACCTACGATTCCGACAAAGACAGCTTCATCGTCTCGACGCCACATCTGGGCGCTAGGAAGGAGTTCATCGGCAACGCCGCCTGCGACGCCCGCATGGCGACCGTCTTCGCACAGCTGTATGTGGCCGGCGAGTGCCACGGCGTGCATGCTCTGCTGGTGCCCATTCGCGACGAGGCGGGCAATCCGCTACCCGGCCTGCGTATTGGGGATTCCGGCATCAAGATGGGGTTGAACGGCGTCGACAACGGGTGGCTACAGTTCGACAACGTGGCGGTCCCGCGCGAGAACCTGCTCAGCCGATACGCCGAGGTCGATGAACATGGGCGCTATGCGAGCGCGATTGCCAGTCCGAGCAAGCGGTTCTTCACGACTCTGGGCGCACTGGTCAGTGGCCGTTTAAGTCTCGCCCTCGCCTCGCTCAGCAGCGCCAAGGTGGGGCTTGCGATTGCGATTCGCTACGGCCACCAACGGCGCCAATTCGGCCCTCCCGGCGCGCCGGAATCCAAGATCCTCGACTATCTCACCCACCAGCGACGGCTGCTGCCCCACCTAGCCACCGCCTACGCTCTGGACGCCGCCCTGAAATGGGTGAGCGCTCGGCTCGCAAACCCACCGGCACCCGATCAGCGCGAGCTCGAAGGGCTGGTCGCGGGCATGAAGGCGTACAGCTCGTGGTTTGCGCTCGAAGCCCTGCAGAACAGCAGGGAGTGCTGTGGCGGCCAAGGCTACCTGGCAGTCAATCGCATCGGACCGCTGCGTGCCGATACCGAGATCTTCGTGACATTTGAAGGCGACAACACAGTGCTGATGCAGTTGGTCGCCAAGGGGCTGCTCACCGATTACCGCCGGCAGTTCGAGGACCTGCGCGCATTCACCGTGGCCAGGCACCTCGCGGGGCTGGCCGAGACTGCGATTAGCGAGTTCAATCCGGTCGCCACGCACAGCACGAAGAGGGACCACCTACGCAGCTCCAAGTTCCAACTGGCCGCCTTCTCGCAGAGGGAACACCACTTGCTGGCCACCGTTGCTCGGAGACTGCGCCATCGCATCGCGAACGGGATGTCGTCATATGACGCCTTCCACGAGTGCCAAGACCATTTGGTGGCGGTCGCAAGGGCGCACGTGGAGCGAGTGGTCGCGGAGCGCTTCACCGAGGCCAGCGCAACGGCAGAGCCCTCGATCCGCACGACGCTCAAAGCGGCCTGCGACCTATTCGCGCTGAGCCGTCTCGAGGCCGACCGGGCCTGGTTCCTTGAGCGCGGGTACTTCGCGCCGGCGAAATCAAAGGCAATTCGCGCGCAGGTCACTGCCCTGTGCGGCGAGCTGCGCCCGCACGCGCCTGCCCTGACGGAGGCGTTTGGCATCCCTGCGGGGCTGCTCCCAGACCTGCCGGCCACGCTTGAGCGCTAGGCTTGCCGGCTCCGCGCCCGCCGTGCGCCCCCGGGGTGCTGGTAAGCTGGAGAGTCAGGGTGTCGCGGGTGTGGTGGCGGATTCGGCTAAGACGCCCGTATAAAATTCGATTTCATTCGGTGGGACGCAATTTTCTCACGGCGGTTGGTGCTGCCTTGATGGCGTTGTGCGCCGGGTTCGCTCAGGCGCAGGACAGCGCATGGGACGAGTCCATCAACTCGGCCCGGCAAGCACTCGCCACCAAGCAGTTCGACCAAGCCGCTCGCATGCTGCGGCAGGCTCGAAGCCTGTCCCGCGCGTTTGCGACCAGCGACCCCCGACGCGTGGTGCCGTTGATGGAACTCGCCAAGCTGCACTTGAGGCGCGGTGACTATGCACTCCCGGAGCAGCTGTACCGCGAGGCCGACCCGATCGCTCGCCTGGCGTGGGGCGCTGAGAGCGCTGAATATGCCAGCCTGCTCAACGACATCGGGCGCTATTACCACCTCCGCGTCAAGTACGCCGAGGCGGAAAACTTCTACAAGCTGGCGTTCACCATCCGCACCCGCCTGCTGGGACGTGAACATCCCGACGTGGCCACCGCGGTGAACAACCTCGCTGTCCTTTACGAGAATCAAGTCTTTTACGCCAAGGCGGAGTCCTACTACCGCACCGCCCTAGGCATCCGGGAACAGAGCTTGGGGGAGAGCCATCCCGACACGGTGATCACGCTGGAGCATCTTGCGCGGCTCCTGCACAAGCTTTCGCGCCCAGATCAGGCGTCAGCATTCGAAGAGCGTGCGCGCACTTTCCGCACGAAGCAGTCGGCCAGCACAGAAACACTCGAGCCAGTCCCTCTGGCATCCGCGGGCAACGTCCAGCCAGCGGTGCTAATCGAACGCACCGAGCCGGACTACACAGACGAGGCACGCATTGCGAATCACGAAGGCAGCGTGCTCTTGCAGGCGGAGGTCGACGTCGACGGCAACCCCGTAAACGTCCTCGTCCTGCGCAGCCTCGGCCTGGGCTTGGACGAGAAGGCAGTCGAAGCCGTGCGGCTGTGGAAGTTTCGTCCTGCCCGCAGCGGCGGACGCAAGGCCCCGTCTCGCGTACGGCTGGAAATCGCGTTCCGCCTCATGTGAGTCGGCGCCGCCGCCTCAGCGGCGCCGACGCGCTGACACAATCGGGATCGCCAAGGGCGGTTGCCAAAGGTTGCGTCGGGCGTTCCTCCAAACCTCTGCCGGCACTGTCGGTGATGCACCCCAGGGGGGACTGCGCAGTCCCGGCGGCGCAGGCATCGCCGGATTCGGCGGTAGGGAGGCACCGGTTAGGGCGGGGCATTCCAAGGGTCAGAAGACAGGCCCGGGCCGGTCACGCTGACACCGGAACGGCCCCGCCTCCCGCAGCAGAAGGGGCCGCAGAAAGGCGTTGCCGCCAGCGAGCTAGAAGCCGCACGCGGCGGCTTCACAGCTAGCGCTATTCAACGTCGTCGTCGAAGTCGTCGTCGAAGAAGGTCCACTCCTCGAGCCAGTTTACCGAGCCAAATGCGCCGATGAACTGCGCACTCGTGTCGAGCGCTCCGTCACTTGGCGGAACCGTGCTGGCGCCGATACCCAGTGCCGGGGATCCCAGCCTCGGGCGGGGGTCGGGGTTGGCTTCGTAGCGCACGTTGACCAACAGCGGATTGTCGTCAATGAATTCGACCGACGTCTCGACGCCGCCCCTGATCTGGGCCGCGCCTGCTTGGCCGCCATTGTTGGTCAGGATTGCATTCTTGATGCTGCTGGTGCCGTCCATGAACAGGGCGGGCGAGTTGTTCCGGACATCTAGGGCATCGCCACCGAAGCCCGTCATGAGCACGTTCCGAGCGGTGATCGCGGTGCCGACGCGAATCCTCATTCCGTCGTTCGAAGTCGTGTTCAGATCTTGCTCCAAGCCGCCGACCAGCGTCACGTTGTAGAGCTTCGGGTGCGAGCGGGGCGTCCGGTCGAATACCGAACTGTCGTTATCCGCCTCAATCCCGTTGTCGCCGCTGGGATCCTGCTGGATGAAGACGTATTGCGCGGTGCCCTGCCAGCCAAAGGCCCAGTCGAGAGAATCGTCCTTCGAGCCGCTCGACACGCAGTAGAGGCAGTCGGCGGTTCCACCGAAGAACTCGATGCCGTCATCCTCGCCTTCGTGCGCTTGAATATGGTCAATCACGGTGCCGGAGCCCACGCCATGGAAGCCGAACGCGTTCGGCTGTGTCTCGGGGTTGAAGTCAACGCCGGCGAACTCGACGCGCACGTACCGCAGCACGCCGCTGGAATCCTCCGGGTCATCTCCGCCGTATGCGGGCCGGGTCTCGGGAATGACGCCCTCGGCAAGTCCGGTCCGACGCGTCATGGGCGCGTTGCCGAGAAGGATCAGGCCTGCCCAGCAGCCGGACGAGCGCTGGCCGACAGGCGAGTCACAGGTCATCACGATCGGGGCCTCACGACGCCCCTCCGCCATGATCTTGCCGCCCCTCTCAACGACGATCACAGCGTTCTGGCCCTGGGCCTGGATCAGCGTGCCAGCCTCGATGGTCAGCGTGGCGCCCGGATTCACGAACACTTGGTGCCGGATCCTGTAGATCGTGTCGTTGGTCCAAGCGGCGTTCGTTGAAATCTCGGTGTCCTGACCGTCGAAGCCAAGCTCGACGGGGGGAACCTGCGCAACGACGAACTTCGCGTACGCCTTCTTCAAGACTTGCGTCGTGTCCGCGCTGCGCACCTCGCTCACCCACTGCCACAAGCCAGGCTCGGGCACGGAACCACGCCAGATGCGCTGCTGGTCGTAGATTGTGCCATCGATCGGAGCAACGGCAGCCGCGTCGGCAGTCATGCCGGCCGCATCGATGACGGAGTCGGAAAGTGCCGCCGCAGGCTTGCTCGCCGGCAGGTACCTGCGCTCACCCGTGTCGATGTTTTCGCGGTAGACGAAGAGAGAGTAGTTCGTCAGATCACCCATCGGGTCGAGGGTCATGTAGACATTCATCTGCTCGCCGGTCGCGTATCCGAGCTTGTTCGTCCAGATCGCGGACTTCATCGCCGTCGGCTCCAGCCGACCGCTGACGGTCGCATCCATCGTCGTTTGACCGGCCGCGACAAACGGCACCGCACATAGCGCCAAACCCGACTTCACCGTTTTAGCGGTGGGATGGGTGCAAATCGGTAGTTTTTTCGATTACTTTCGGCGTGTCGGTCCGCGTAAACCGTTGTTTCTAAACGACGACGACTTTCCGATGGGGTCCGTGGAGGCCGTTGTGGTGCCATAATCGTTATTGTTAGACTAGTTTCTGGGCTCCTCTCGCGCCCCCCAACTGCCATACTGGTCTCTAGGTTCATTCGCCGCTCGCCCACCCGCGCCCGCAAAGCCGGCGGTTCCTATTACTCCTTCCGCCTGGTGCACAACCGGCGCACCGCCAGCGGCGTGCGCCAGCAGACCTTGCTCAACCTCGGTGCCGACTTCGCCGTCCCGCAAGACCAGTGGCCGGATCTGCTCGCCATCCTGAAGGACCTGCAGTGCCAGCGCCTGCCCCTCTACGAGCCCGATCCAGAATTGCATCAACTCGCCCTGCAGCTCCACAACAGCCTGCGCGAGCGCAGCCCAGCCGAGCCCGCCGAGGATCGCGCCACCGTGCATCTCGACACCTTGGATAACTCCCAAGTACGCAGCGTCGGCGCCGAGCGCATTGCCTTGCAGGCCCTGCAGGAACTGCACTTCGGCGACACCTTGGAGCGCCACGGCGTGTCCTCGCGCAGGGCCCGCCTGACCACCGCCCTGATCGTCGCGCGCATGCTGCACCCCGCCTCCGAGCGGGCTGCCTGCGAGTGGCTCAACACCGCTTCGGCAACCTTGGAACTGCTCGGCATCGAAACCGGCAAGCCATTGAACCTGAACAAGTTGTACAGCATCGGCGACTGCCTTTGGAGCCATCGCAAGGCCCTCGAAGCTGCGCTCTCCCAGCGCGCCTGCAGCCTCTTCGGGCACACCGCAACCGTCGTCTTCGTCGATCTCACCAACGTGCACTACTGCGGCGCGGCGGGCGAGGACCGCCAGTACGGGCGCTCCAAGCAGCGCCGCAACGACTGCCCCTTGGTCAGCATGGGACTCACCCTCGACGGCAGCGGCTTCCCCCTGCGCACCGAGCTGCTGCCCGGCAACGTGTCCGAACCCAGCACCTTGGCCGCGGCCCTCGCGCAGTTGTCGGAGCCGACTGCCGCCAAACCCACCGTCATCATGGATGCGGGCCTGTCGACGGAGGCCAACATCGCCTGGCTGCGTGCGCACGGCTACCACTGGATCACCGTCGAGCGCGGCAAGCAGGCCCCTCCGCAAACCGCTCCGGGGGGCACCTTCGAGACGCGCAAGCAGCAGCCGGCCAAGGTCTGGCAGCTGGACAGCGACAGTGCCGAAACGCGTCTGTGCGTCTGGAGCGAGGGCCGCCAGGCGAAAGAGGACAGCATGCTCGCACAGCGCCGCGAACGCTTCGAGCAGGAACTGCGCCAACTGCATGCCGGGCTGTCCAAAGCGGGTTGTACCAAGCGTTATGCACGCGTGTTGGAGCGCCTCGGACGCATCAAGGAGCGCCACAAAGCCGTGGCGGGCCAATCTCACATCACGGTCACACAGAAAGTTCCCGAATCCGACGCAGCAAACTCAGCCGCAGCGCAGCGGCCCCGGCGCAGTCGCCCGCGCAAAGCCCAGCCGCCGCTGGCCGCCGCCGTCGTGTGGCAGCGCAACGCCAAACACGCCCAGCGCTCGGCTACAGCGGGGACCTATCTGTTGCGCACCAGTCACTGTGACTAGGAACTGGAGCGCGTGGTGCGCACGTATTGGCAACTCAGCGACATTGAGGCGACCTTCCGCAGTCTGAAGGGCGAAGTGGGAACAGCCAGGCTAACTGGTGAAGGACAGGGAGTGCAAGTCTCCCGGAGCAAAGGATGAGCCAATCCATGTTTCACCGCGAGTCATGCGCAGGCTGCCGTGAGGCAGTCGGTGAAGCGTTGACAGCGGCGCGTGTGGGCAGGGCATTGAGCATCGTAAACCCAATCCGGAGTGCCGAGACCGTCTACTTAGTCGAAGGCAACACTGGTCGTACCGCTATAGGCGAGGGACGGCTGGACTCCGCGGTGTCCAAGACCTCAAGGCACGCACGTACGTCCGACATCGGGACCTGGGAGGTCTTCGCGTTGTGCCGGCAGAATGTGGCCGGGACCGCCGCGGGAAGGCAGTCAGCCGAAGCCGAGGATGCACGACGCGAAGAAGTCAGACCCGGGCATAGTACCGCGGGGCCCGTGCGCGCGCACGGCGCTCGGGAAGGTGGCGAACAAAGGGGCGCAAGCGCCGGCGGAGGCACTGGAGGGAAGGGCCGGGATCGAGAGGAATCCGGGAGGCCGCAGCACGGGCCACACGCAGTGGTGGGGTCCTGTGTCACAGGGGGCCGAGCGGATACGGCAAGTCGTCAAGAGGGAACCAAAGGAGAAGTTGACGGCGGTACTGCACCACATCACGACGGACACGCTACGGAAGGCCTACCACGGGTTGCAGCCCAGAGCGGCAGCGGGCGTGGACGGAATGAGCTGGGCGGAGTACGGGCAAGGGCTGGAAGAGCGACTGCTCGACCTGCACGGGCGCGTGCAAGCAGGAACGTACCGGGCGAGTCCGTCGCGGCGGGTGAACATTCCGAAGCCGGACGGCGGCACACGACCGCTGGGGGTGGCCGCACTGGAGGACAAAATCGTCCAGAAGGCCGTTGTCGACACCATCCTGACGCCGATTTACGAGGCGGAGTTCCTCGGGTTCAGCTACGGGTTCCGACCGGGGCGTGGGGCGCACAATGCGCTCGATGCCATCGCAGTCGGGATCGAACGGCGCAAGATCAACTGGATCTTGGACGCAGACGTCGCGAAATTCTTCGACCGCATCGACCGGGCCAAGCTGGTAGAGCTGCTGGGGAAGCGGATCGGAGACAAGCGGCTGCTGCGGCTGATCGGCAAATGGTTGCGCGCCGGGGTACTGGAGGACGGGCAGTGGTTCGACACGGGCCGGGGGACCCCACAGGGGGCAGTGATCTCACCCGTGTTGGCGAACGTGGTACTGCACTACGTGCTGGATGCATGGGTCCATCGGAGCTGGCGTCCGCAGGAGGCTCGGGGCGAGATGATCATCGTGCGCTATGCCGATGATTTCGTGCTGGGCTTCCAGTACCGCAGCGACGCGGAACGCTTCCTGCGCGAGGCGACAGCAAGGTTCGCCGCCTACGGATTGGCGCTGCACCCGGACAAGACGCGCCTCATCGAATTCGGGCGGTTTGCGGCAGCGAACCGCCGGGAGCGCGGTCAGGGGCGGCCAGAGACGTTCGACTTCCTCGGGTTCACGCAGTATTGCCGGACCACGAAGACAGGGAAGTTCGGGCTCGGGCGCAAGCCGATCGCGAAACGGATGAACCGGAAGCTGAAGGCGCTCAAGCAGGCCCTGCACCGGCGGCAGCACGAGGACATCGTGCGGACCGCGCAATGGCTGGGGCAGGTGCTCGACGGCTGGCTGAACTACTATGCAGTTCCGACCAGCGGCCCGCACCTGAGCCGCTTCCGACACTACCTGCAGCGACTGTGGATGCGCAGTCTCCGCCGCCGGTCGCAGCGGGACCGCTTCCCTTGGGAGCGGCTCCGAGCACTGAGCGAGCGGCACTGGCCGCGCACCCGCGTGCGCCACCCGTGGCCTGACCAACGATTAGTCGTTATGCACTCAAGATAGGAGCCGTATGCCCTAGCGGGCACGTACGGACCTGCACGGGGGGCGCCGGGCAACCGGTGTCCCTTTTATCTTGGAAGTGTGCCGGAGACAGGATCCCCAGTTAGGACTTGGGTACGTCTCGTTGGTCTGCCGCAGGTGGCGCAAGCCACCGCAGCGGCAGGCCTCGGATCCCTCCCCTCGCCAGCGGGGGGAGGTCGCCTCGGGGGCCTTGCAAGGCCCCCGAGGCGACGACGGGTCGGACCGTTTCCCCCTCGGATTTCAGGTCCGTGCGGTAGCTTGGTCGGCCCGTCGCATCAATTCCTGCGCGACCTCAACGGAAGCGTGGGTGTAGCCCCGTATCGCAAAAGGACAGGAACGCAGGAATGACACCACCCAAGCCCACCGTAATCGCCGGTATCGATGTCGGCAAATCCGGGCTCGACGCCCACATCCTCGAGGGCAGTTTGGAGCGCCACTTCAAGAATGACAAGTGCGGCCGCCGCGCCCTGCGCAAGTGGCTGCTGCAGCACGGCGTCAGCCGCGCTGTCTTCGAGCCCACCGGGCGCTATCACCGCCGTCTGCATCAGTGCCTCTTCGAGGCCGGCTTGGAGACCGTGCTGGTCAACCCGCTGCGCTCGCGGCGCTTCGCCGAGGCCCTCGGACAACTCGCCAAGAACGACCGCGTCGACGCTGCCATGCTGGCCCGCTTCGGCCAGCTTGACAGCCTCGTGGCGACCCCGCCCCAAGACGATCACCTGCAGCTGCTCAGTGACTTGCTGGCCGCGCGCCGCAAGCTCGTGATACAGCTCGGCGCCCTCCGCAAGCTGCGCGCCGAACTCGCCCCCGAGGCGGCTGCCTGCATCGCTGACAGTTGCAATGGCCTGCAAGCCGACATCAGCTCCTGCGAGCAGCGCATGCTGACTTGTATCGCCGCCGACGCTGCCCTGGCGCGCCGCGCCGAGATCATCCAGTCGGTGCCCGGCTGCGGCCCGGTCACGGCCGCCTGCCTGTGTGCCGAGATGCCCGAACTGGGCACCATCGGTCGCCGCCAGGCCGCCGCGTTGTTGGGCCTGGCGCCGTTCGACCAAGACTCGGGCAAACAGCATGGTCGCCGCAGCATTCGCGGCGGTCGCGCCCAGCCCCGCCACAGCCTCTACATGGCGGCCCTGTCCGCGACCCGCTGGGAACCCGCCTGCAAGGCCTGCTACCAGCGCCTGATCGCCGACAAGAAGGAGCACAAGGTCGCCATGGTCGCCGTCATGCGCAAGCTCGCTTGCCTGCTCACTGCGCTGCTGCGCGAGGACCGCTGCTGGCAAAGCGAACCGCCCGCTCGGGAGTTGCCGGCCGCCGCCTGAGCAGCACCCACCGCCGCCCCTCACCGAATCTCACCATGTGCAGAGAAATCCAAGAAAATCGCCCTTGCAGAACACATCTGCCCGGATATCTGCTTGACAGCCAACACGGAAGCTACCGCCTCCTAACTTTGGCTGGGGCTGGTGCGTAATCAGGAAAGTTGATGAAGACCGCGGCGGGCGCTCTTGAGGCCGTAGCGCGGCAGCCGGGATCGCTTGCCGGACAATGGAATAATACGGATTCACTTGCATGCACTCCCCGCGCGACCTGCTCCAACGCTACGACCCCGCGATCTTTGAAGCGCTCACTGGCGAGGAATCCCGCCAGGCCACTGGCGTTGAGATGATTCCCTCTGAGAATTACACCTACCCTGAAGTGCTGGCCACACTCGGTTCGGTCTTCACGAACAAGTACTCGGAAGGCTATCCGGGACGCCGCTACTACGGCGGCCAGCAGTTCACCGATGCCATCGAGAGCATCGCCCGGGACCGCGCCAAGAGCTTGTTCCGCTGCGACCACGTCAATGTCCAGCCGCTGTCGGGCGCGCCGATGAACGCCGCCGTGTACCTAGCCTTGCTCGAGCCGGGCGATACGGTCATGGGGATGGACCTCTCGCACGGCGGCCATCTCACGCACGGCGCCCCGGTCTCACACATGGGTCGGCTGTTTAACTGGGTCCGGTACAAGACCGATGCAGCTGCCGGGGGCCGCATCGACTTCGATGCGCTGCGCCGCAGCGCGCTCCAGCATCGGCCTAAGATGATCGTTTGTGGGTACTCTTCGTACCCGAGGGACTGCGAGTACGAACCGTTCAAGCGCATCGCCGATGAAGTTGGCGCGCTCACTCTGGCTGACGTGTCCCACATCGGCGGACTGATCGCCGGCGGCGTGCTGGCCAATCCGTTCGACGCGGACTTCGACATCGTTACCACGACCACGCACAAGTCCATGCGCGGACCGCGCGGGGGCATGATCATGTGTCGGCTCGAATTCCGCAAGGCCATCGACCAATCGGTATTCCCCGGGCTGCAGGGAGGCCCGCACATGAACCAAGTGGCGGCTGCGGCGGTCGCTTTTGCCAAGGCGCAGCAACCCGAATTCAAGCAATACTGCCAGCAGGTGCTGGCGAACGCCCAAGTGCTGGCCCGCACGCTGCTGGAGGGCGGGGCCGAGCTGATCACGGGCGGTACCACGAACCACATGATGGTGGTCGATTGCATCGCCTCCTTCGGCATCAACGGGCGCATTGCCGAAGAGGTGCTGGACGAGATTGCGATCACCTGCAACAAACAGGTGATCCCCGATGACCCCAACCCTCCGCTCAGGCCCAGCGGCATCCGCCTCGGCACGCCTGCGGCGACCACCAGGGGGATGGGTGAGGCAGAGATGGAGGCAGTGGGCGCCTTTATCCTGAAGGCCTTGCGCGATCCTGACAAGACCGCCGCGCTGGCGAGCATGCGATCGAGCGTGCAGGCGCTATGCGCCAAGTTCCCCGCTCCGGGGATACCGAGCTGACCGAGTTTCGAATCCGCTACTCTTGAGACGCGGCGCGCTAGTGCGCGGGCACGCCCAACAAATTTCGATGGAGTCCAGCCAGCCAGTCCATGGAAGCTCCGGCCGCTGGGCTTGGATCGTCCCGATCGCCACGGTCTTCCTGTCGAGTCTCTGCATCATGGTGCTCGAACTCGTGGCCGGCAGGCTGATCGCCCGCCACGTCGGAAGCTCGCTGTACACCTGGACGTCGGTGATCGGCATTGTGCTCTCAGGAATCGCCGTCGGCAACTACGTCGGCGGCCGACTGGCCGACCGCTTCCCGCCGAAAGAGACGCTCAGCCTCATCTTCCTGGTCGCATCCGCGAACTGCCTGTTGATTCCGCTGCTCAACAACCGGGTCGGCGGGATGGAAGCGCTGCAACAGCTGGACTGGCCCGTGCGGATCGCGCTGCACGTGTTGTTTGTGTTCTTCACGCCCTCATGCCTGCTCGGCATGATTAGTCCTTCAGCGGCAAAAATGGCCATCATGGTCGGGCAGCAGCTGGGCCGGACGATTGGCAACGTGTACTCCTGGGGAGCGATCGGCAGTATCATCGGCACGTTCCTGACCGGCTACGTGCTGGTCGCCGAGATGGGCACCACAGCGGTGCTGTTGTCCGTGGCGGCGGTGCTGCTGCTGATGGCACTGGCCTATGGCGGGGCAAGCCTGTTGCCGTACCTGTGGAGTGGAGTAGTGCTGGCGACTCTCGTCGCGGCCTGGGCGCCGTTCCCATGGGCGCGAGTCGTTGGCGAACGGCTCGGCTACCGAGAGCGAGGCATGGAAACGGTGCTGTTCCAGGACGAGTCCCAGTATTCCTTCATCCGCGTAGAAGACGTCATCGAGACTCCGGGGCTGCGCTCGATGACCCTCGACTACCTAGTGCACGCGTACGTGGACACTGATAACCCAGACACTCTCCACTACGATTACGAGCGGGTTTACGCCGGCGTCACGGTCAAGGCGATCAGCGCGCACCATCCGGACAGCAAGGTGCGCGCACTGTTCTTGGGGGGCGGGGGCTACGTCTTTCCGCGCTGGTTCATGCGGCGCTATCCGGCTGGCTTCGGAGAAGTGGTGGAAATCGACCCGCAAGTCACGCGGGCCGCTTTCGAATCGTTTGACCTCGAACAGGACACACCGCTGCAGATCATCCACCTAGACGCCCGCAATCGCGTCGAGGAGCTGTCCGCACTGGCGGAGCGCGGCGAGCTCGGCGAGAAGTTCGACCTGGTCTACAACGACGCCTTCAATCATTACTCGCCGCCCTTCCACCTGACGACGCTCGGATATGTGCGCAAGCTCAGGTCCATCATGAGCGACGAGTCCGTATTCTTGGCGAACACGATCGATATCTTCCGCTCGGGACAGTTCTTGGGCGCCATGATCAACACTGTCGAAGAGGTGTTTCCGTACGTTTACACGTTCTGCACCTCGCCGGGAGGTCCGACCGACGACGACGAGCGGGACACGTTCGTTGTGGTTGGCTCCACGCGCATGCTGCCAGTCCAAGACCTGGACTACCTGAAGTATTCCGCGGCACTGCTGACGCCGCGGGACACAGCGCTGCTGCGGCAACGGTCCAACGGCTTGGTCCTGACCGACGACTACGCCCCGGTCGACAACCTGCTCGTGCCGGTGATCCGCATGGTCGAGAGGCAGTGACGCAGGGCGCAAGGGACGCGAGGCTACGCTTGCCTTACCTCGCGCACTGCGGTCTCGCTGAGTAGGTCGTAGACGCGGCCGCGCCAGCGGATCCGCCGGGTCAGCCCAGACCTCAAGAACGCGTACAGCCAGACCCAAGTGGCCAGCGGCGTCATCCAGAAATAGGCCCAGCCAAAGCGTTCCAGCCAAGCCTCCTGGCGCGGGAACACCAACGAGCAGGCATATGCGCGGGTTCCGCCCTTGGCCATGCCGGGCAGCACGATCAGCACCAGTGGAAACAACGCAATCCAGTTGCCCTGCAGCAGTTGCAGGACGCAGACCGCTTGCGCGGCGCAGTAGGCGATGTGGCTCACGCAGCCCGCGAGCCACGTCCTGAATCGGTAGACTCGCGTGATCGTGGCTTGGCGCACGGTCCACGCCAGGAACTCGGGCCCGGTGCACTGGCCAGTGGTGGCCACCATCGCCTCGGGAACGAAACGAATTCCCAGATTCGCCTCGTGCAGCGCGTGCGTGAGCCGGAGGTCATCGCTGACGGTGCCCTGCCAGTGCTCGAGCACGCCCGCCGCTTCGAAGGCTTCGCGCCAGACTGCGGTGCCGCCACCCCAGGCGAAGCTCCGGTCGTGCGTATCCATAACAGTCGCGATGGTGGAATCCCAGACGCTGCGCAGGACCGGCCAGAACCCGCCGTCCTCGGGGAAGTGCCAGCGGAATGCGGTGGCGGCACCGATCTTCGGATCGTCCAAGGCAGCGACGAGCCGGCGAATCCAATCCCGGGGCACCTCGCCATCGGAGTCGGCGAAAACCAACAGCTGGGGCGCATCGCCGACGGCCCGCACGGCGGCGATCAAATTGTGGACCTTCTCGCCGATGTTGGGCGGTGGTTCGCCGGCTGCGACGAAACGGCAATCAGGGCCAACAGCGGCGCGTGCCAGTCCAACCGCTGGATCAGCGGCATCGGCAAAGCACACGACCAACTCGAAGTCAGGGTAATCCTGGGAACGCAAGGAAAGGAGATTCGTGGACAGTCCCGGTTCTGCACCCTTGACGGAAACGATCAAGGCGACCGCCGGCCAGCCCCCAGCGGGCTCTGCCAGAGGCTGGCTGGTGCGGCGTTCGACGTACTCCAGGAACCGCCGCCCGCTCCGGATCGACAAGAGCGTGGCCAGCACCGCCGGACCGGCAAAGAGCCACAAGAGCGCGTCGAGCAAGTGGGAGCATACCACGCAGGCTCGTCCCTGCCCGGCGGCAGCCCGCCGCTGTCGTGATAAGTTGTGGGAACCCATGGATCTCGCTGATAAGCGCGCGGAACTGCGCGGTCGCAACGAGGCAGCGCTGGCAGGCGGCGCCCCCGAGCGCGTCAAGAGGCACAAGGCAGCGGGCAAGCTGTCGGCTCGAGAGCGGCTGAACCTCCTGCTCGACGAGGGCACTTTCCAAGAGCTGGGCCGCCTCGTCGCGCACGACTGCACCGATTTCGGTATGGACGCCCAGAAGATCCCGGGCGACGGTTTCGTGACGGGGTACGGCCAGATCGACGGCCGGCTGGCCTATGCCTTTGCGCACGACTTCACGGTCTTCGGCGGATCGCTGTCGCTGCAGAACGCGAAGAAGATCTGCAAGATCATGGATCTCGCCCTCAAGACCGGAGCGCCCATTATCGGCCTGAACGATTCTGGCGGCGCGCGGATCCACGAGGGCGTCGCCTCGCTGGCAGGCTATGCGGACATTTTCCTGCGCAACACGCTCGCCAGCGGCGTGATCCCTCAGATTTCAGCGGTCATGGGGCCATGCGCCGGGGGTGCGGTGTACTCGCCCGCGATCACTGATTTCGTGTTTATGGTGGATCGCACGAGCCACATGTTCGTGACTGGTCCGGACGTGATCCGCACCGTGACCCACGAGGAGGTCAGCAAGGAGGAGCTGGGCGGCGCGCGCACACACAACGAGACCAGCGGAGTGGCGCACTTTTTGGCCCACGACGACGCGCACTGCCTGCAAATGATTCGGGAACTGCTCTCGTTCCTGCCTTCGAACAACCTGGATGACGCGCCGCACCGCGCGACCAACGACCCGGTCGATCGCGCGGACGCCGATCTAGACGAAGTGGTTCCGGCCGAGCCGGACATCCCCTACGACATTCGGAACATCGTCAACCGCGTTGTTGACGACGACTGGTTCTTCGAGGTCCAGCAGCACTACGCCCAGAACATCGTGGTCGGGTTCGCCCGCCTAGCGGGACGCCCGGTGGGCATTGTCGCCAACCAGCCGGCGGTCCTGGCGGGCTGCCTCGACATCAACGCGTCGCTGAAAGGCGCGCGATTCGTCCGGTTCTGCGACGCGTTCAACATCCCGATTGTGACCTTCGAGGACGTGCCCGGATTCCTGCCGGGCAGCGACCAGGAATACGGGGGCATCATCAAGCACGGAGCGAAGCTGCTGTACGCGTATTGCGAGGCGACCGTGCCGAAGATCACCGTGATCACCCGCAAGGCTTATGGCGGGGCCTATTGCGTGATGGGCTCAAAGCACATTCGCACGGACATGAATTTCGCCTACCCCACGGCCGAGATCGCCGTGATGGGGCCCGAGGGTGCCGTCAACGTCCTCTACCGGCGCGAACTGGCGCAAGCGCAGGATCCGGAGCAATTCCGCCAGGACAGGGTCGCAGAGTTCACGGCGCGTTTCGCGAGCCCCTACCGGGCCGCCGAGAAGGGCTGGATCGACGAAGTGATCACGCCGCGCGAGACGCGCGCAAAGCTAGTGTCCGCGCTCGCAATGCTGGAGAACAAGACCGAACGCTCGCCGCGCAAGAAGCACGGCAACATACCGCTCTGAGGCGGCGCCGGGCGGCTGCTAACCCTGCTCGAGCAAGCTGAAGAAGAAGGCCCTCTCGACCGCTGCGGTCTCGGGCGCGTCAGAGCCGTGGATCGCGTTCTTCTCGATATCCGTCGCGTAGAGCTTGCGCACCGTACCCTCGTCAGCATTCTCGGGATTGGTCGCGCCCATCACCTTCCGCAGGGCAGCGATCGCATCCTCGCGCTGGAGGATCATGGGAATGATCGGCCCGGAGGTCATGAATTCAACCAGGCTGTTATAAAACGGGCGCTCGCTGTGCACGCTATAGAACGCGCGGGCCTGCGCCTTGGTGAGAGAGAGCTTCTTCAGAGAGATGATCTCGAACCCCGCGGCCTCCAGCAGGGCGATGATGTGCCCGGCGTTGCCCGCAGCGACAGCGTCCGGCTTGATGATGGAAAGTGTACGTTCTGCTGGCATGGGTTCAGTCCTTCAATCCCCTCGTGAAGCCTGGTGGATTCGTGTCAGCGGGCCTCAGAGCAGCGCGGCCAGAGTGGAGCCGAGGTCGGCTGGCGTTGGGGCCACGGCGATGCCTGCCGCTTCCATCGCAGCCTGCTTCTCCGCCGCCGTGCCCTTGCCCCCCGAAATGATCGCGCCGGCATGGCCCATGCGGCGGCCGGGAGGTGCCGTGGTGCCTGCGATGAAGCCTACAATCGGCTTGTCGATACGACCCTTGACGAATTCTGCGGCCTGCTCCTCGGCAGTGCCCCCGATCTCGCCGATCATGATGATCCCCGACGTGTCGGGGTCGTCGTTGAACAACTCCAGGACATCGATGAATGTCGTGCCGATGATTGGGTCGCCACCGATCCCGATGCACGTCGATTGGCCGATCCCCAAACTAGAGAGCTGCCCGACTGCCTCATAGGTCAGCGTGCCGGATCGGGAAACCACGCCGATCGACCCCGGCTGGTGAATGTGGCCGGGCATGATGCCAAGCTTGCACTTCCCGGGGGAGATGACACCGGGGCAGTTCGGGCCGATCAAACGCGTGGCGCTGCCCCGCAATGCGTCCGCAACGGACACCATGTCTCGTGCGGGGATGCCCTCGGTGATGCAGGCAACAAGCTCGATTTCCGCTTCGATCGCCTCCAGGACCGCGTCTGCCGCCCCAGCGGCTGGCACGAAGGCCAAAGATGCATTCGGCCGCGCTTGCTCGACCGCCTCGCGCATCGAGTTGAAGACCGGAAATCCGAGCGCTTCGGTGCCGCCGCGGCCGGGATGCACCCCCGCCACGATCTGCGCCCCGAATTTCATGCACCGCTCGGCATGGAACAGCCCGGCCCGTCCAAGGCCCTGCACCACAACGCGGGTTGTGTCGTCGACTAGGATGCTCATGCTTACTGTGCGCTAGACGGCCCGGGCGACGGCCTGCATCGCGGCTTCCTTCATGTCCCGGGCGACGACAAAGTCCAGGCCCGAGTTGGCTAGGATCTCACGCCCCTTCTCCACGTTCGTGCCTTCCAGACGCAGCACCATCGGTACGCCGATCTGGAGTTCCTGCGCTGCAGCAACGATGCCCTCGGCGAGCACGTCGACCTTGAGAATCCCACCAAATATGTTGATCATGATGGCCTTCACGTTGGGGTCAGAGAGAATGATGCGGAATCCGTTCTTGATCTGGTCCTTATTCGCACCGCCGCCGACGTCCAAGAAGTTCGCCGGCATGCCGCCCGCGTACTGGATGATGTCCATCGTCGCCATCGCGAGCCCGGCCCCATTGACCATGCAGCCCACGTTTCCGTCGAGCTTGATGTAGTTCAAGCCGTGGTTGATTGCGTCAGTCTCGAGAGGCTCTTCTTCGTCGAGGTCTCTCAACTCAGCCAAATCGGGGTGGCGGTAGAGGGCGTTATCGTCGATGTCCATCTTGGCATCGAGCGTGATCGCTCGGCCGTCCGTCGTGAGCACGAACGGATTGATCTCAACCAAGGTCGCATCCGACTCGTCATACGCTCTGGCCAAGGCCTGCATCGCGCGGACCGAGGCAGCGAGCGCGTCGCCGCGAATGCCGAGTGCAAAGGCCAAGCGACGAGCTTGGTAGGCGCGCAGCTGTGCTCCGGAGATCACTTCGCGCAGAATCGCATCCGGATCGTCCGCCGCGACCTGCTCGATCTCCATGCCCCCTTGCGCCGAGGCCATGAACACAGGCTTGCCCACAGCCCGGTCGAGGGTTATGCCGAGGTAGATCTCGCGCTCGATCGGGAGCTGCTCTTCGATGAGCAGCCGCTTGACCAGCCGACCCTGCGGGCCGGTCTGGTGCGTTACCAGCGTCATGCCGAGGATGGCCGCGGCGTGCCGCTCGGCTTCCTCGGCGCTGTTCGCCAGCTTCACGCCACCGCCCTTGCCACGGCCTCCGGCGTGGATCTGGGCCTTGACGACGACCCTCCCGCCAAGCTCCTCTGCCGCGGAGCGCGCATCGGCCACAGTGGTCGCCATGACCCCGCCCGGGGTCGGCATACCGTAGGCGCGCAGGAGAGCCTTGGCCTGATACTCGTGAAGCTTCATGGGAACGTACCCGTGGGGTACGATCAGGAGACCGTATCGGTCGGTCCGAATATTCAATATATCCGGGCTGGCAAGCGTAGCGCAAATCCATGCCTGCCGTCCTAGCAGCGTTGCACCTAGCTGCCGCGCACCACGACTTGTCCGAGGAGCAGGCCAGCGCCGCGATGCAAGAGATCCTGCACGGCGAATCGACGCCTGGGCTGATCGCCGCCCTGCTGGTCGCCCTGCGCATGAAGGGCGAGACCACCTCCGAAGTGACAGGCTTTGCGCGCGCCATGCGCGCCAGTGCCACTGCCGTCCGCCCGACGCGGACCGCCCCCGAAAGACTCGTGGACACCTGCGGCACGGGCGGCGATGGCGGGACGACGTTCAATATCTCCACCGCTGCCGCTATCGTGGCAGCCGGGGCGGGCTTGGCCATCGCGAAGCACGGCAATCGCTCCATCTCAAGCCGCTGTGGGTCGGCAGACGTGCTCGAAGCGCTGGGTGTCAACGTCAACCTGACTGCCGGGCAGGTTGCACGCTGCATCGACGAGACCGGCATCGGCTTCCTATTTGCGCAGGCAATGCACCCGGCGATGCGGCACGCCGGGCCGGTGCGCCGCGAGCTCGGCTTGCGAACAGTGTTCAACATGCTCGGCCCGCTCACCAACCCGGCCGGAGCGGCCATCCAGGTGATCGGTGTGTACGAGGAGCGGATCGTGCCGCTTGCCGCGGAAGCGCTCGCCCGGCTAGGCGCGCGCCGGGCGCTGGTCGTGCATGGCAGCGATGGCATGGACGAGATCACGCTCACCGGCCCCACCCGCGTCGCGGAGGTGCGGGACGGCCAGGTTCTGGAGGGCTCGATCAGCCCCAGCGACTTCAACCTACCCGAGGCCAACGCCGAGGACATCGCCGCCGGGGACATTCACGCGAACGCCTCGACGATCCTGTCGGTCCTGTCTGGGCAGCGCGGGCCTGCGCGCGATATCGTCGTCATGAATTCCGCCAGCGCGCTGCGCATGGCTGGGCGTGCCGACAGCTGGCCCGAATGCGCCGCAGTCGCTTGCGAGGCGATCGATTCCGGTGCGGCATCCGCGAAGCTCGCCGCGCTCGCCGCCCTGTCCGCGAAGCTCGCCCTGCCGGCCTGAGCAAGCCCAGCTGGCCAGCCAGCGGCACAGCTGCCGGCTTCAGTTTTCTCGAGATCTTGCTCGAGGTCAGCGATGCGGCGATCCAGCGCCGCCGCCACTCGTTCAGGGATCCTGTTATAGCGGTCCGCTCCCGAGGCCCGCTTGCGCCTGACCTCTTGAAACAGGTGGAGAGCTTCTCGCCGCTTCCGGGCTGACTCGTAAAGATCCGCGGCTTCCAATCGAAGCGAATAGGCGCGCGGAAAGTCATCGGCCAGTGCCTGGAAGGCCTCCGCGGCAGCAAGGTAGCGCCTTTCCTTGCGATGGGTGAGCGCGAGCAGCAACCGCGCCTCATACCGGGACTCACGGCCCAGCTCTGCCACTCGGGCGATGATCTCCGCGCCCTGCTTCTTCTTGCCGCGGTAGCCGCTCAGCGCGATGAGCGCCTTCACTGCCCACGGCACGCTGCCCAGCGTGTACTCGTAGATCCCCGCAACCAACAGTCCGTCTGGAAAATCGGGGTACAGCTCGCCGACGCGGTAGCTCAGAAGCTTGGCTCGCCGTCCGCTCGCCAGGGCCTTCAGGTAAGCCTTGGCGACCATGAGTTCGTGGCCGGCGCGGAGGGCGTACAGTTGGGCGAGCGAGTGGAGGGCGGTCCTGTCGTCAGCGTCCCGCTCCAGTATCTGTTCGCAGTGCCGCATGCCCCGCTCGAGCGTCGCCAGAATTCGCTTGCTGGCCTGCGCATTAGGTTTCGGCTTTGCGACGTTCCGGTATTGCTCGTCGCCGCGAAACGCCCCGGTGCCAACGATGCCCAGCCGACCTAGCTCTTGGTACAGCAGGGCCTTCGACAGCAGTACGTGCGCAACGGGATCCTCCGGCTCGCGCTCGAGGAGCCGCACAAACGAAGCGACAGCAAGCTCGAATTCGCGGTTGGAGTAGTGATTGTAGCCCACGTCGCGGTCATCCGCCCCGGGCATCGCGGCCGGGCCGAGCAGCGACACGGCGAAGGCGCAGCAGCCCGCCCACCGTCGCATCCGGGCCATCGATGCGTCAGCTCAACACAAGCACCTCAAGGAGCGAATCGCGCTTGAGGAAAAAGTGTACAGTGGGAAACTGCAGGAATTCCAATTCGATGTCGGATGGGTTCAACACATTGCGCGCGGGGCGATGATCGATCTCACGCAGCGAGAACGACGTCTTGGAACAGGCATCGCAATTGAGGACCGAGATGGCTCCGTGCTCGTCAGGCGTCTGGAACAGGCAGAAGATCACCGCCTCGGTCCGCATGATCTTGGCCAGACGCGCGATCGTGCTGCGCATCGTGGGCTTGTCAAGCTGCTGCAGGACATCCCAGGCGAGCACAGCATGGAAGCTGCGCGGCGGATAGTCCAGCTGCATCCGGACGAACCGGTCGACGGCTCGCGGCGACACCTCGCCGTCCTCGCCCACTAGCTTGGGGCGGGCTTCATCGTAACCCGACGCCAAGTTGGCGAAGTGCAGATGGTGTCCCAGCTGGCCGAGCGACTCCGCTGTGCCTTCCGAGAGCGTGCCCAGATCAAGCACGTGAAGGTCGCGGCCAAAGCTCAGGTGACGGAAGAAAATCTCCATCCCATGGCTGAACCGCTCAATCGGCCGATCATCGCGGTCCATTCCAAATACGCTGCCGGATTGCGCCGCTCGCCCGCCGGCGGCCCCAACGTCGCTAACTGTGGCCGCGAAATTGCTCCGGTTCCACCAAGACACGCCCGCGCCGCGCCTCCCGACCAGCCAATCCCACTCAAGGCTTCACTGGCGAAGGACCGCCGGCAAGCTTAGGGCTTGGCGAATCTGTCATCGATGCACCTGGATTGCGCGCCAGAACGGGGGGCGCATAGGGTGTCCGGGCGCTCACGCTCGGCGACGCGGCCGGCGCTGGTTGCTTGGGCGGGGCCCCAGCGGGCACTTTTGGGATATGCACAGCGCTTTTGCCGATGAAGACCGCTCCGTCCTCGATCTGCAAGCAATCGGTGACCAAGTCACCTTCAAGGCGCCCCGTCTCTTTGATCACGACCCGCTTCACTGCGTTGACCGTGCCCTTCACATTGCCATGGATGACCAGCGTGTTGGCACGGATATCCGCATTCACGCGGCTCGTCTTACCGATCACGAGCATGCTTTTGGTAACAGTGATAGAGCCTTCGACGGTGCCGTCGACAAATAGATCCTCATCGCTTTGGATCTCACCCTTGAACTTGATCGATTCGCCGATCCGCGATACCGCAGAATCACGCCGCCGCGCAGGCGCTATCTGCGGCGCCGTAGCGGTTCGCTGCGCCAAAGCTGGTTCAGGGACAGCCGCTGCCAGTTGGTCTGGCGCAACGGCCAGACCTGTGCCCATCCCCTGATCTTCTTTCCGTCCCCACATAGCCTTTCCGTTCCTGTGCGCAACCTGTAGTCGCTTCGATTGAACTCTATAGTACAGCACTCGCGATTCACTGGCCATCAGGGCGGTTCGCAGGCACATTTTTTTGTCCGGATTGGAGACGCCTGATGGGATGGATTCCTACTTGCGCGGAGGGTGGGGTCGCCAGACGCGGCACTGCCGGCCCGGGTGCGCGGCGAGCGCGGGCGCAGCGCGGGCGCAGAGGTGGCGCGGCAGGCTGGCGCTGGGCGGCGCGGGTTAGCTTTGCGGGGGCGGGGCTAGCAGCAGGTCGAGGGCCTCCTGCGGGCGGGCCGCGAAATGGCGGTTGGCCTCGGGCACGAACTCGAACTGGGGCTGGCAGCGGATGATGGAGATGGCCGTGTTGGTCAGGCAGGCGAGATTGCGCGGCAAGTCGCGCACATAGACCCGGCAGCGGTCTTCGTCATAGGTGAAGTCGCGCACATAGTGCAGGCGGTTCTCAATGTGCCAGTGGTTGCGCACCAAGGCTGCAAGTTGCTCCGGAGTGGACCGCTGGGGCGGCAGCGAGGTGAGTGCAAAGGTCACTTCGGTGTTGGTCTGGCCGGTCTTGAGCAGATAGCGTTCGCGCTCGATGCGGATCGCCTGGCGGCGGCCGTGCAGCTTGGCATAGTCCTTCCAGCCGGGGTCGCTGAGATCCTTGACCCAGTAGCGGCGGCGGTCAATGCGGCCATGCTGCTTGTCGAGGGTTTCCCAAGTGGGGCAGGCGCTGAAGTCCATGTCCTGCAGGTCCGCCAGCATGGTCGGCTGGTTGGCCTTGATGGCGGTCACCACGTAATCGGCGCGGTGGGTTTCGCACAGCAAGCGGGTGGTTGCTTGCTGGGCGTGCAGCGCGTCGAAGGTGACGATGCGCCCGGCCAGCTCGAGCTCGTCAGCCAACTCCCGCCCGGCCGGGATCTCGTTGGTCTTGCTGCCAATCTCAAGCTGTCCCAACACTAGGCCGCTGCCATGTTCCACGGCCGCGACCAGCATGCGGCGGCGCCCCACGGTCTGCTTCGAGGCGCCGCGGATGTCCTTGCCGTCCATGCACACGGCTGGCAAGTCGGCCTGCCCCGAGGCGCTCCCGGAGGCCTTGCCGACTTCCTGCTGCGCATCCGTATCTGACTCATCCTGCTCGGCTTGTCCCGCCTGCTGGCGGATCCACGCCGCCGCCGCCTGCTCGAGCGTCTCGGGCGGCAGGCTGGCTAGGATGTTGTGGAACGTGGTGATCGACGGGGTGGTGTAGCATTGCCGCCTGGGGCTGTAGAAGCAGCCCACCGCCTGCCGCTGCCGCTGTCCCAGCAACTTGGCGAACTGCGCGAAGGCCGTCACGCCGCGGTAGCCGGCCAGCCGCGCCGCGATCGCCAGCACCAGCACAGTCCGCAAACTGTAGCGCTTGCCGCGCGCCTTGCGGTACTCCGGGATCGTGCCCAGGAACTCGAACAGGCTGCGCAGTCGCTGCGGGTCTGGCGGGCCGCTGCGGGCCGGGCCTTGCCAAGCGGGATCCGCGCTGGGCTGGCGCAGGCGGGCGGCGGCGTGGGGTTGCAGTTCAAACACGAGGATCTCCTTGGGTTGGTTGTGCTGGCACCACTGCGGGGCCGGCCCTGGCTGGCGCGCATAGCCGCCGGTCAGGCCCAGCGAACGCCAGTTGGCGGCCCGGTAGCAGGTGCCCGCAAAGCGGGCCGGGTCCACAAACGATTCGGCGAGCAACACTGGAAAACCGTGCGCCGCCAGCATGTCGGCGGACAGCCGCCGCAGGCTCAGGCCCAGCACCCGCGAGGCGAGGTTGCGGACCTGAAAACCGGGCAGGATCACAAAGCGCGAGTTCTGCCTGATCAGGTGCAGGCGGCGCAGCTGTTGCTGCGCGGACCAGCCGATCCAGCGGTCCCGCGCGCTGAGCTTGAGGGCGGCCGCCTGCCAGCCCAGCAGCGCAATCCAGGTCGAGCCCAGCGTCGCGACATGGCGCAGGCCCTGGCCGAACAGGCCGTGGAACGACAGATAGTGATGGGTCGCCACCAGACGGTCCCAGCGGCGGTGCTCCTGCGCCCCACGGGTCGGGCGCACGCTGACGCGGCGCAAATCCAAGTCGGGGCGGCCGCTCGGCGACAAGTCCATCGCACCCACGATGACAGATCGACAACGAAATGTTCACCCCCTTCCGCTGGGACTGGCGACCACCATGGATCGCAGCGCCCGGCAGCCCGGCCCCTGCCCACCGGGCACCTTGGAGGCGGACTAAGAAATAGCCCTGGGGCGGTTCGCGGCCCCTAGAGCAGCGGAAACTGACGTTTCTAAGAGGGAGCAGTCGTGCCCCTGCCGGGCACCGGTTGGACGCCGTGCCCGCCCGATACCGTGTTGCCGCAGCACCGCCTAGTGACGCTCCGGACGGATCTTGCTGCTAGGGTCAAGCCCGATGATCGAATCTGAATGTCCAGCGCCTTCGCTGCGATTCGTCTGTGTCAGCGTCGGCCGCCATGCGTCCTGTCGGCCGGATCCCGGCGCGGCAAGCATGCAGACGTTCGGTGTGCGCTGCAAGGCGGGTTTGACCGGTAGGGCCGTTTGGGATACGCTCAAAAATCTGGCGCCGGAAGAAGATTCATGGATGCATTCCAACTCACTCGATCTCTGATTGACATAAATTCTGTGACTCCAAACGAGCGGGAGATCGGGGAATTCCTGTTCCGGCATCTGCAGCCGCTGGCCGAACGGTACGGCGGCTCGATCGAGCGACAGCAAGTCGAGGCGGACAGGCACAACGTGTGGGCGTGGTGGGGAACCCCCGAAGTTGTCTTCTCGACGCATATGGACACGGTCCCGCCGTTCATCAAGTCGCGCGAAGACGATGAGTTCATCTGGGGGCGCGGCGCATGCGACACGCATGGGATCGCCGCCGCCATGATCAAGGCAGTGGAGCAATTGCTGGAAGAGGGCGAGCGCGGAGTGGGCATCCTGCTGGTCGTGGGGGAAGAAGTCGACGGGGCCGGAGCGCGGCACGCCAACCTCAACCCGCCGGCGGTGAGCTACCTGATCAACGGCGAGCCGACCGAGAACCGGCTCGCCTTGGCCTCGAAGGGGACCCTCGGTCTCAAGATCAGTGCCTCGGGACGGGCCTGTCATTCCGCCTATCCCGAGCTCGGCGAGTCGGCGACCGATCTGCTGCTTGACAGACTGGCCCGCCTGCGGGCGCTGGAGTGGCCGACAGATCCGCTCCTCGGCGAAACGACCGTGAACATCGGCACGCTTGCCGCCGGCCCGGCCGCGAACATCATCGCCGACTACGCCTCGGCTTCCGTGGTCATCCGCGTCGTGGCAGATCTCGAAGAGACCAAGACGCTGGCAATGTCAGCGCTGGCAGGGGTCGATGTGCAGATCTTCTCCCACACTCCGGCCCTACGGCTGCATCGAATCGATGGTTTTGAAACATCGATCGTCAAGTACACGACCGACATCCCCAAGCTGTCGGACTGGGGTCGGCCGCTGCTGATCGGGCCCGGGTCGATCCACTACGCTCACACGACCGAAGAGCGCATCCCCAAGCGAGAGATCGAAGAGGCGATCGGCCTGTACGTCCGCCTTGCACGATCCTTGAAGAATCCGAGCGCCAGCGCCTAATGGCGGTTCCAACTCAACAGTGGCCGGGGCTGAGGCCGGCCTAGACCTTGCGCAAGGGGTTTCAGGTCTTCGACACGCACGCCCACTTGGGGCGCGCGCTGCATTCGGGCCGCGTCGCCACAGCGGAGAGCATGCTCCGCTCCATGGATGCGTCTGGCATCGACCGCGCCTTGCTGATCCCGTTCCCGGTGGTCGAGGACTACCGGCGGGAGCATGACGACATCGGGGACGCGGTCCGCACGCACCCCGGCCGCTTCGCCGGGGCCGCCTGCCTGAACCCGTTCATCCCGGAGGGCGAGTTCAGGGCCGAAGTGCGCCGCTGCCGCGAGGAGTTCGGCTTTCGCGCGCTGAAGTTCCAGCCCCAATACCAAGGCTTGAACCCATTGTCCGAGCGCAGCTCGTTCCTGTTCGAAACTGCGCTGGAAAACGATCTGGTCCTGGTGTGCCACACCGGCACGGGCGCACCGTTCGCGCTTCCGTCGCTGTTCATCCACGTGGCCCGACGGTATGCGGAGCTGCGCATCGTGCTCGGACATGCCGGCGGCGGCATTTATGTCCTAGAGGCAGTCGTCGCGGCGGAGGTCTGCCCGAATATCTTCATCGAGCTCTCCACGCTCACCCCGCATGCGATTCTTGAGGTCTTGAGCCATGTCGGCCCCGAACGCCTGATGGCGGGCTCGGACCTGCCCGAAAGCTTGGAGGCCGAGATTGGCAAGATCGAGACGCTGCCGATAGCTGACTGCGACAAGGCCACGATCCTGTGGGAGACCCCTGCAACGCTGTTCGGAGCCTAGCCCGTACCGCAATCCGCCGAGAATCCTTCGAATTCGAGCCGCAGCAATTGATCGCGCAGCGCGGTTCTGCAATACTAGAGCCAGTCGCTCCGGCGCTCACTGATCAGGAACTGCATGGCGAAAGAAGAGGGAATCGAGGTCACAGGAACGATCATCGAACGCCATCCGGGGGGCATTTTCAGCGTCGAACTAGACGACCAGCACAAGGTGCTCGCCCAGATCGCCGGCAAGCTTCGCAAGCACCGCATTCGCATTCTGACCGGCGACCGAGTCAACGTCGAGCTCTCCCCGTACGACCTAACGCGGGGCAGAATCGTCTACCGCTACCGCAGCTAGGCAACAGCGGCGGCGGTTCGTGACGCCCTGTTGGGCGGCCATCGCCACGGCGAACACTGGAGCGAGCGGCTGGGCCACAATCAGAGCGGATCTGAGATTTCCGCGCTAGGCTGGTCTCGATGACGTTGTACGTCCTGCGCCACGCAATCGCCGAGGATCCCGCGCCGGGCCAGCCGGACGCGACCCGGCAACTCACGGAGACCGGCCGCGCCAGATGCCGCCGGGTTCTGGCACACGCGAGCCGGGTGGGAGTCCAGCCGGCATCCATCTTAACCAGTCCCTATGACCGGGCCGCCCAGACCGCCGGGATCGCGCGCGATGAGCTGGGCTTTCAAGAGCAGCCAATCACTACGAACGCCCTCGTCCCCTACGTGGACGTGCATGATCTGTGGGATGTGATCCGAGACTACGCCTCCGCCGGAGATCTAATGATCGTGGGGCACAATCCACAGCTGAGCATGCTGGTCGCTTGGCTGCTCGGCGCTCGGCCGGACTCCTTGTGGCTCAAGAAATCCGGCCTCGTTGCGATCGATGTCGGCCCTGCAGGGCTGGCGCCCCGTGCCACACTGTCATGGTTGCTGACGCCCGGATCTGTCGGGCGCTGAGGCCCCAGCGCCAGCCCGGATACCGGGCGCAATCTCGATGGTCAATAGATTCGCAAACCTGCACCGGCCACTTGCGCGCTACTTCCGGAGCCGACGGCTGCGCAGGTTTGCGAGCATCTTCGGGGTCGACCCCGAGACGACGGTCCTCGACCTAGGCGGGGCCGAGTATTACTGGCCTTGGCTAGCAGCGACACCTCGCGTCACAGTCGCCAACGTTTCGAAGCGCGATCTTCGCCCGAAGGACCTGGCTTGGATCCAGGCAGACGGCCGACAGCTGCCATTCAGGGATGGCACCTTCGACGTCGTCTATTGCAATTCCGTGCTGGAACACCTCCCTGACGAGGCGAGCCGCCAAGCCCTGGCGCGGGAGGTCGCGCGCGTCGGAGCCGGTTACTGCGTCCAGACCCCGAACCGCTGGTTCCCGGTGGAAGCGCACACACTGACGCCGGGATTTCATTTCCTGCCCAGACGCTGGCAGCTTCGGCTCGCCCGCAACTTCACGGTTTGGGGTTGGTTGCAACGCCCGAGCAAGGCGGAAGCGCGAGGCTTTATCGAAAACATCCACCTGCTCTCAGCGAAGGATCTGAAACAGCTCTTCCCCGACGCGCAGATCGAAAGGGAGCGGTTCCTCGGATTGACCAAGTCAGTGATTGCTGTCCGCCAGCAAGTCCGGTAGGTCGCGCACCGAGTCGAGGACCCAGTCCGGGCTCTCGCCGGATTCGAGATCGCTGGGGCGAAACTTCCCGGTGCGGATAAGTGCCGAGCGCAAGCCGGCCCGCTGCGCGCCCAAAACGTCGGCCCTCAGGTCGTCGCCGACCATCAGCAAATCGGCCGGCGCAAGCCCCAGCAGGCTCGACGCCTGCAAGAAGAACGCCGCCGAGGGCTTGCCCATCACGGTGGCCTCGTGGCCGGTCGCGCATTCCAGCGCAGCGACGAACGGGGCGACATCAAGATTGGCGCCTGCGGCCGATTGCCAGAATCGAGTCATCCCCAATGCGACGAGCTTACGGCCAGGATGGCCATGCAGCAGTCGAAACGCGCCGTTCAGGGTCGCGTAGTCCCAAGCCGGCCCGAGGTCGCCGATAACCACGTAGTGCGCGTCCGTGCCATCAGCGGCGGCCTCTAGGCCGGCGAACTCCCTGCGCGTGGCGTCGGGAACAAACAAGGCGGCGCAACCATCGCGCCGGTGGCGGATCCACGTCGCGGCCGCTACCGGAGGAGTCAAGATCTCGTCAGCACGGGCTGGCACACCGAAGCCGGCGAGCTTTGCGGTCAGCGCATCGCGCGGGCGGGATGTCGTGTTGGTGACAAACAACGACGGAAGGCCGGATTTGCGCACCAGGCTAACCGCCTCGGCCGCTCCGGGAATGGGGTCATCGCCGTTGTAGAGCACCCCGTCCAAATCGAACAGCACTCCTCGGATCATGCGCTACAGGCTAGCGCAGGTCGGACGCGGAGAGAGCAGCGCAGCCCAAGCCGAGACCGGAGCGGAGGCAGCCCGCCGCCACCCGACCCAGACCCCGTGCGATCGGGCGCCTTGTACACGCTGCAGACGCCCGCCAGTCGATCAAAGGGCCATTGCTAAACTGATCCTTGCCCCCGCAAGCGAACCAAGCTATGTCAAATCCTCTCAAGCACGCCAGCGCAACCATCACAGACGGACGGGACCGGGCACCGGCCCGATCCATGTTCAAGGCGATCGGCTTCACTGACGACGACCTGGCCAAACCGATCATCGGCATCGCCAACACCTGGATCGAGACCATGCCCTGCAACTTCAACCTGCGGGACTTGGCGGTGAGGGTCAAAGAGGGCGTCCGCGCAGCGGGCGGCACTCCGATGGAGTTCAACACCATCGCGGTCAGCGACGGCATCACGATGGGCACCGAGGGCATGAAGGGATCGCTGGTAAGCCGCGAAATCATCGCGGATTCGATCGAACTCGCCGGCCGCAGCTACATGTTCGACGGCATGATCGCCCTCGTTGGCTGTGATAAGACCATCCCCGGCGGCGCGATGGGCCTAGCCCGCGTCAACGTGCCGTCAGTGCTGCTGTACGGCGGGTCGATCCTGCCCGGTCAGGTCAACGGTGTCGACATCACCATCCAGGACGTGTTCGAGGCCGTCGGCGCTCACGCCGCAGGCAAGATCAGCGATGCCGAACTGCTCGAGATCGAGGATAACGCCTGCCCGGGCGCAGGTGCATGCGGCGGCCAATACACGGCCAACACGATGGCCACGGCGATGGAGATCATCGGCATCTCCCCGATGGGCAGCGCAAGCATCCCGGCGGTCGATCCTCGCAAGAACGATGTGGGCTACCAAGCGGGCTTCGTGCTCATGGAAGCGCTCAAGGCCAACCGCCGGCCCTGCGACATCATGAACCGCCGGGCGTTCGAGAACGCGGTGGCGAGCGTGGCCGCGACGGGCGGCTCCACCAATGCGGTGCTGCACCTGCTGGCCCTGGCCAAGGACTGCGAGGTCGACCTCAGCATCGACGATTTCGACGCCATCAGCGAGCGCACTCCGCTGCTGGTCGATCTCAAGCCCGGCGGCAAGTATGTCGCCGCCGATGTCGACAAGGCCGGCGGCATCCAGCTGATCGCGCAGCGACTGGTGGAAGGCGGCTATGCCGACGGTTCGCAGCTGACCGTTACGGGCGCATGCTTGGCGGATGCCAGCGCCAGTGCCAAGTCCACGCCGGGCCAACAGGTCATCAGGCCTGTCCAGAATCCGATCAAGCCTACGGGCGGACTGGTCATCCTGAAGGGCAACCTCGCTCCTGAAGGCGGCGTCGTGAAGGTGGCGGGCAGCGGCCACCTGCACCACCGCGGCCCGGCCAAGGTGTTCGAGAACGAAGAATCGGCGATGCAAGCTGTCACGAGCGGCGCCATCAAGGACGGCGATGTGCTCGTGGTCCGCTACGAGGGTCCTGCCGGCGGTCCGGGCATGCGCGAGATGCTGGGCGTCACCGCTGCTATCGTCGGAGCGGGTCTCGGTGAGACAGTCGCCCTGCTCACCGATGGCAGGTTCAGCGGGGCGACGCGCGGATTGATGGTCGGACACGTCGCGCCGGAAGCGGCTCGGGGCGGACCCATCGCCGCAGTCCAAGACGGCGACACCGTAGTGGTCGACTGCGCGCAGCGCGGTCTGAATGTGGAACTGTCCGACGAAGAATTAGCGGCGCGGCTTGCTGGCCTAGAGGAGCGGCCGGCGCGCTACAAGTCAGGGGTCTTCGCAAAGTACGCGAAGCTTGTCTCATCGTCCTCGCTAGGTGCTGTCACGCATCCAATGTAGGAGCCCCCGCCCGCTCGGCAGCTAGCCCGCGGCTTGCCGCAGCAGTTCCGTGATCTGGGCACGGTCATGCGAGACCGTCATGGGAGCGTTCCCAAATTCCGGTCTGATCGGCGCGCCGGACGGCGTCTCCAATTGGCCGGAATGATAGCGGTAGACATAGTCTGGGTCCTTGAGCAGGTGCCCTGTCAGGATGGCGACAACGTCGGCCTGCGGCTCGATGGTACCCGCGTCGACCAGCTTGCGGATGCCAGCCAAGGTGGCCGCAGACGCTGGCTCGCAGCCGATGCCGCAGCGGCCGATCACGGCCTTGGCATCGGCAATCTGCTGTTCCGTGACCGACTCGACAACGCCCGACAGGGAACGCACCTCGAATTCAGCCTTGCGCCAGGAGACCGGATCACCGATCCGAATCGCCGTGGCGAGCGTTTCCGGCGCACGGACACGCTGTAAGTCACCGCCCTTGCTGAACTGCTCGAAGAACGGCGCCGAGCCGGCCGCCTGAACCACGGCAACGCGCGGCAGCGCATCGATCAGGCCCACCGCCCGCAACTCGCGCAGGCCCTTCCCCAGAGCGCTGATGTTGCCCAAGTTTCCACCCGGCAGGACGATCCAGTCCGGCACCCGCCACCCGCGCTGCTCGAGCAGCTCGATGACGATCGACTTCTGGCCCTCGATCCGGAACGGGTTGATCGAGTTCAGCACGTAGATCCCGAGTTCGGCGGCAAGGTCGCGCACCAGTGCCAGGATCTGGTCGAAGTTGGCTTCCACCTGGATCGTCAGCGCGCCATACTCCAACGCCTGAGCAAGCTTTCCATAAGCGATGTTGCCAGCAGGCAGGAAGATGACAGCCTGCATGCCGGCCGCGGCAGCATAGGCCGCCAGCGAAGCCGAGGTATTGCCGGTGGAGACGCAAGCCACGCGCCGCATGCCCAAGATCGATGCCTGCGTAACGCCCGCAGTCATGCCATTGTCCTTGAAGGATGCGGTGGGGTTGTAGCCTTGGTGCTTGAACTGCAGGCCGTCGAGGCCCGCGTACGGTGCGGCGCCGGGCGCGTCTAAGAGCGGTGTATTCCCCTCTGGCAGTGTCACGATCCGGGTCAGATCGCTCACGAATGGCAACATTTCCCGGAAGCGCCAGACGCCGCTGGTGTCGACCTTGGCCAAGCTGGTGCGACGCTTGAGCCACTCGGCTCGGAGACTGCCCGCATCAAGCCCGTCGAAGGAGTTGACAACTTCCAACAGGCTCCCGCAGCTAGCACAGGAATAGATGGTGTCGTCCAACCCGTAACGTCTGCCGCATACGGGGTCAAAGCACGATAAGTAAGGGGCCATAACGGCTAAGTCCCATCGTATCAGTGCGACCGCTGGCTCTTCCGCGACCCCTTTCGAGAGCCGGCCTTGCCCTCGCAGGCAAGCCTGCGCCAGAATCGTATCCGATGTCGTTCCGTCATGCGCTACCCGCTATCGCCGTGGTCGCCCTCGCGGCACCGGCCTGGGCCCAGCCGAACGTCGTGCTGATCTTGGCCGACGACATGAGCTGGGTGGGCACTTCGGTGCTGATGGACTCCGAGCGGCCGGACTCCAAGTCGGACTACCACAGCACGCCCGCCCTCGAGCGGCTGGCCACCGAGGGCATGCGCTTCAGCGACGCCTACGCCCCGCACCCCAACTGCTCGCCGACACGGCTGGCAATCCAGACAGGCAAGACTCCCGCCCAACTCGGGATGACGGACATCATCAACCGCAACAGCGGCCCGTTCTACGAAGGCCTGCCGATGATCCCGCCGCGGCACATCAACCACATTCCGCACGAGGAGATCACGATCGCCGAACTGCTCAAGCAGCACCGCCCTGGCTATGTGACCGGACATTTCGGCAAATGGCACCTCGCGGGCGGCGGACCCGGCATGCACGGGTGCGACGAACACAGCGGAGCGACCTCCAATCAAGAGGGCGGCAGTCCCGCGCCGGACCCCAAGCGCACCGTGAGCGTCACAACTCGTGCGCTCGACTTCTTGCGGCACCGCAAGACCGCCGCCGAGCCGTTCTTCCTGCAGGTCTCCTACTACGCCGTCCATCTGGGTATCTTCGCCTACGATGAGACGATTAAGGAGTTCGAGGCCAAGCTCAGGGGCGAGCGGCACAAGCACCCCGGCCACGCGGCCATGACCCACGAACTCGACGCGGGCGTCGGCAGGATTCTCGATGCGTTGGACCGGCTGGACCTCGCAGAAAACACCTATGTGATCTTCACTTCCGACAACGGCTCGTACCACGAGGCGGGGCAAACCCGGGTCTCCAGCAATGCCCCGCTACGCGGCCAGAAGGCATCGACTTGGGAAGGCGGCATCCGCGTGCCGCTGCTTGTGCGTGGTCCCGGAGTGAAGGCCAACAGCGTGAGCAGGGTGACCGTGAGCGGGACCGACCTGTACCCGACGATCGCCGAGCTCACGCAAGTCCGAGCGGAGCTGCCGCCTGCCATCGAAGGCGCCAGCCTGCAGTCGCTGCTGCACAACGGAGGCGAGGGGGCTCTGGCCCGCCGTTTCGAGAGTCTCGTGTGGCACTTCCCTCACTACCAGGTGCAGAAGGGCACGACGCCGATGTCATCGATCCGGGCTGGCAAATGGAAACTAGTCAGACTGTACGAGACCCGGACCGCACTGCTATACGACCTAGCGAGCGACATCGGCGAAACCCGTGACCTGAGCGCTGACAAACCACAGATCGTGAAACGCCTGAGCGCGCAGCTGGACGGATATCTGGACCAGGTCGCAGCGCCGATGGCGCTGCGCAGCGAGTGACTGACTGGCCTACCACCCTGCTGCGCACCGCGTGGGCGAGCTGCCAACGCCTTGCAGCCTGCGGCGCGAGCGCCATGGGCCTCTTTTGGTTGGCGGCCGGCGCGGGGTCCGCCCAAGATCTTGACGTCGTTCTGTACGCCGGCGATCCGACATGGCGCTCGGTCAGCGATCAAGTCGAGGACGATGCAGAGCGCAAGGCATTCGAGGCGCTCAAGGCAGCCGAAGACCCCGCGCGCAAGCGGGCGCTCGCCGAGGACTTCCTCAAGCGATTTCCCCAATCGTGGCTGACAAGCTTCGCACACGCGCTGGCCGCCAAGGCCTGCATCGCCCTAGACGACCTGCAGGCAGGCCTCGACCACGGCAGGCAGTCGCTGCAGATCCTGCCCGAGGGCGGCACGCTGCTCGTCACGCTGGCCAATGTACAGGTCCATGCAGGATTGCTCAAGGAAGCCGAGACCAGCGCCGCAGACGCCTTGGAACTCCTTGGAAGGTTTCGGCGGCCGTCCACGTACACAGCAACGGAGTGGGCTCGGATCGAGCGGGACCTGCGGGCATCGGCGCACTACGTGCTCGGTCGCGTAGAGGCGACCCGCGGCCTGCGCTCGGCGGGCCAGCGGCAAGCGGCGCATTTGATTGCCGCGGACAGGGCACTTCGTAGGGCCCTGGGCTTGAACCCCGCCGACGGCATCGCAGCGCTCCTTTTGGGGATCGTCGAGCACGAACGCGGCAACGTGGATTCGGCCTTGTCAGCCTTCGCCAGCGCGGCGCAAACACCCGGGCCAGCGCAGTCCAGGGCGATCGGCAAGCTGCGGGGGATTTACCAAGCCAGCGGACGCACGGATCAATCCTGGCCGGAATTCCAATCCGGAATTCCACCGCTCCGGCTAGACCCGCCGCTGGGTGAAGACACCATGACGCCTGGCGCGAACGCAGCGGCGAGATACGCCGGCAGCGCGTCCTGCGCGGAATGCCACCGTGAGGTTTCGGTCGCATGGGCGCAGACTGGCATGGCCAAGATGTTCCGCCCCTATGCCCCGCAGAACGTGATTGGCGACTTCTCAGCGAACAACGAGTTCCGCGACGCCTCCGGACGGACACTGGCGCGAATGTTCATCGAAGACGACCAGCACTATTTCGAGCTGCCGGCGGGAGACGGCCATGAGCGGTACCGCATCGACTACACGATCGGCTCGAAGTGGCAGCAGGCCTACGCGACGCGCCTGCCGAACGGGCACATCCATGTCGTGCCGATCCAATACAACCGCATCCACGGGCAGTGGGTGAATTTTTGGGAAATCCTGGATGACGGCCCCTCCGAGCGCTCCGCTGTGCAGGACTTCCATCAAATGAAGTCCTCGACCAGCTATCAGGTGCATTGCTCGGCCTGCCATACGAGCCAAGTACAGGCAGAAGGATCGGTCATCGCACCAGAGCGGATCACGTTTCGGGAAACGGGCGTGAACTGCGAGATGTGCCACGGTCCCTCCCAAAGCCACGCTGACGCAATGCGGCAAGGCCGCCCCGAAGCCGGCGACGCGGCAGTGCCACCGCTACGCTTTGACGATCTCGACCACCGCGCATACGTGAACGTCTGCGGACAATGCCACCTGCAATCCGGCATCATCGAAGCCGGCACGCATGGAGAGATCAACTATTCGGGGGATCAGGTCGCATTCCTGAACCAGCGCAAGCAGCGTCCTTACGAGGAGTACTCCCGGAGTGCGTTCTATAAGGACGGCCGGTTCCGCGAGACCACGTTCATCGTGGAATCGTTCATGCGATCGCAGTGCTTCCGCAAGGGCGAGGCGCACTGCGGGAACTGCCATGACCCGCATCCCGCCGATAGCGCGAACAATCCAACCTCGCTCAAGTTCCGAGAGGAGCCCAACCGCATGTGCCTGCAATGCCACGGGGCGATGGCAGGAGACGTTGCGGCCCACACTCGACACCCCGCAGACTCCGTCGCCAGCCGCTGCGCGGCCTGCCACATGCCCTCGATCATGAATAGCATGATGTTCCTCGCGGGCACGCACCGCATCGATGACATCCCAAACGCGGAGATGACGCAGAAATTCGGACGCGAGGAAAGCCCAAACGCCTGCCTCTCCTGCCATGAAGAGGAGTCAGCCACATGGCTGGCCCGGCAATTGGCCGCGTGGCAGCCTCGCAGGCCCGTCGCGGCTAGCGGCCGCTGAAGCTGGGCTTGCGCTTCTCCAGGAAGGCCCGCGTGCCCTCGCGAACGTCCTCGGTCGCGCAGCTGAGCGCGTACTGCGCCACTTCCCATTCCAGCGCCTCGGCAAGCGGCATCTCCAAACCTCGATGGACCGCTTGCAGCGTCAACGCGATCGCGACCGGGCCGTTGCGCAGGATCCTGCGAGCGAGGTTCTTAGCCTCTTCCAGCAGTTCCGCTGGCTCGACAACCCGGTTGACCAGTCCCATTGCGAGCGCCTGGCCAGCATCCACGGGGTCCCCAGTGAGCAGCATTTCCAAGGCGCGCCCCTTGCCGACAATGCGTGGAAGCCTTTGCGTGCCGCCGAAGCCAGGCACGATGCCGAGCTTGAGCTCAGGTTGGCCAAGGCGTGCGTTGGTTGACGCCACGCGGAGATGACAGGCCATGGCGAGTTCCAGCCCCCCGCCGAGGGCATAGCCGTTGATGGCGGCAATCACAGGCTTTTCCAGCGACTCGATCCGGCGCAGCATCTGCTGCCCGCGCAGACCCCACTCCCGTCCCTCGAGCGCGGTCAGGCCGGAGACTTCCTCAATATCGGCCCCGGCCACGAAGCTCCTGCCTCCGCTGCCAGTCACGATGACGGCTGCTATCCCCGTATCTGTCGCGACATCGAGAAAGAAGCCGGCAAGCGATTCAATCGTGTCGCGATTGAGCGCATTCAGCTTTTCCGGGCGGTTGACGGTGAGCACCGCCAGGCTGCTATCGCGCTCTAAGTGGAGGTTGGCGTATGGGCCCATTGGCTCCGACGCACGTTAGTGTAGGCCAAGTCGCGCTCGCGAGCCCGACAGGTCAGTCCTACTTGGAGACGGCTTCGATCGAGGGCAGGGCCGGGACAAACCGCACGCGTGACTGGTCGCCCACCTCGACCACTTGCAGCGGCGAATGAATATCTGCCGTCAACAGGAAAACGTTGCCACCGGCGAGCGAGTCCAGCGCTGCCGGAGAGCAGGCACAATCCGTGAACACCGGCACACCGCCGTTCAGAGGAATCGAGGTGACACCGCCGGGGGTCGCCACCACGACGTAGCGCCCGTCCTTCGTCACGTTGACCAGGAAGGGGTTGTTGATTCCGTCGTTCACGGTCGCGACCGGAGTCGGATGCCACCAGCCGCCCGAGTTGCGAAGCACTAGCACTTCGTGCGCGCCGGCATCAGCGACCACCGCGTCATCACTGCCTGAGAAGAACGCCAAGCCGCCGGGGCGTTGGATGCTAGCCACGCGCCTGGGGGTTTCGCCCGGGCGCAGGACATACACGGAGCCGGCATCCGAATCTGACGAAGCTGCGAGCACGACACCCGAATCGCTGAGCGCGAATGCAGCCCAATTCCCCAAGCCAGCGAGGCCTGTGAGTTCCTCGCCCAGCTGCGGCACTCCATCCAGGCCCTGCACCAGTTGAACGCGCCCGGATTGCTTGGCGTAGAGGGCGGCAAATTGACCTGACGGGCTGAACATCACGCCGTCGGCACCGGCCATCGCCCCGTCCAATGCGACGGCGGAGGGAGGCGTGGCCGAAAGGTTGACCAGCAGCATCGCCCCCTGCTCGTCCTGCACGATCGCGAATTCCCGGCCTGGGGCCACGAAGGCTTGCGTGACCGTGAAGCCCAGCTCGATCGGCGAGCTCAGGCTGGACGAGCCGAGGAATCCGTCCATCCGACGGAACTCGCCCGTTTCCTGATCAAAGACATAGCCCAGAGCCGGAGCATTCAGGGAGAAGTTATTCGCAGCCTGCAGGCTGGGCACAAGACAAATTAGCGCACCCAGCCAGAGAGAGCCGAAACGAGATTTCATGACAAGAGGAACCTTACCTACAATGGCGAATCGCACCCTTAGAGGTTACCGCACCCAGCGCTGCGGGCCGCGTGTGGGCCAGACGATATCAGAAGCCCATTGCTACAATCGAAGCGCGGCCATGAATGCAAAGCTCCGCGTCTGCGCCGTCAGCTACCTGAATACTGCCCCACTGGTCTGGGGCCTGACGCACGGTAGGCAACAGGGGCTGTTTGATTTGGAGTTCGCGCTGCCTTCCGCCTGCGCGGACAAGCTGCGGCTCGGCGAAACGGATGTAGGCTTAGTCCCCATCATCGAACTTGCCCGCCAGCCTGACCTAGTGGTCGTGCCCGGCACGGGGGTCAGCTGCCGAGGGCCGGTCCGCAGTATCGTGCTGGTCTGCAAGAAGCCCTTCGGCGAAATCGAATCGTTCGCCGCAGACACCGGGTCGAGAACTTCCGTCGGACTGGTGCAGATCCTAGCGGCGCGCGTCCACGGCATCAGGCCTCGCGTCAGACCATATCCCCCCAGGCTCACAGAGATGCTGGAGGTTGCCGACGCAGCGCTCGTCATTGGAAATCCGGCACTGCGCATCGATCCGGCGATGGCGAGTTGGCACGGCCAGCCCGTGCATGTCTACGATCTCGGAGCCGAGTGGGAAGATCTGACCGGCCTGCCGATGGTCTTCGCGGTCTGGGCAGTCAAGAACCGCTTCAACTCCCACGCAGTTGTGGAAGCTCTGACCGAGTCCGCCGCATACGGCCAAAGCCGGATCGATGCAATCGTCGCGGCTGAGAGCTCCCGGCTAGATTTCGACCCGGACCTGGTCCGCACCTACCTGACCGAGCATGTCCGGTACGCTCTTGGCGCTGCCGAACGTGAGGCGATCAGCCTGTACCTACGGTTAGCGGCTGAGCTGGGCTTGGCGAACCAGGCTCGCGATGTCCAATACTTGGCCGCGCCCGAGCCAGTGCAAGGCGGCAAGCAGTGATGACAAACGACCAAGCGCGGGACTACTTCGAGAGCAGCGACCTGATTGGACTTGGCATGGAAGCGGATGCCTTCCGCGAGACGCTGCACCCCGAGGGCATCGCCAGTTACATCGTTGACCGGAATATCAATCACACGAACGAATGCACCGAGTACTGCAGCTTCTGTGCGTTCTACAGGCCCATGGGCCACGACGAGGGCTACGTGCTTCCGTTCGAGACGATCGCGGCCAAGATTCAAGAGACAGTCGATTGCGGCGGGACCGGGGTGCTCATGCAGGGTGGAGTGAACCCGAATCTCGACATCGCCTACTTCGAAGACCTCTTCAGTCGCCTCAAGCAGCGCTTTCCCGAGGTCCAGCTGCACTGCCTCTCGGCACCCGAAATCCTCTGCATCGCGGAAGTCAGCAGCCTGACGCTGAAGGACACCCTGCTGCGCTTGCGCGACTCCGGGATGGACTCCATGCCCGGGGCGGGAGCGGAAATCCTCGATGACGAAGTCCGGCGGCGCATCGCACGCCTGAAGTGCACGACCCAAGACTGGATCGAGGTGCATCGTACGGCGCACTCGATCGGCATGCGCACGACCGCTACGATGATGTTCGGCTGTGGCGAGACGGTGGAGCACCGCATCGCACACCTTGAAACGCTGCGCCAACTCCAAGACGACACGGGCGGCTTCACCGCCTTCATCCCGTGGCCGTTCCAACCGGAAAACACCGCTCTAGGCAAGAAGGTGCCGGAGGAGGCAACGGCCTGCGAATTTCTGCGCACGCTGGCGATCTCGCGCCTCTACCTGCACAACATCCTCAACGTGCAGACGTCGTGGGTTACCCAAGGCCTGAAGGTCTGCCAGCTGGGCCTGCGTTTCGGCGGCAACGATGTGGGGAGCGTGATGCTTGAGGAAAACGTCGTCCGTCAAGCCGGTGCGAGCCACTCGGCCACGGAAGAGGATCTACGCAGAATGATCCGCGAAGCCGGATTCATCCCCAAGCAGCGCGACACTCTGTATCGCACGTACTACCTGAACTGACCGCAGCAGGTGCTGCCCTGAAGCCAGTCGGCTTTCTTCGGTGTGATCCCCAGCAGGACGGGGTCCCGCCGGTGAACTTCTTGCCCGATGTCGGCCAAGCGCTCGCGCCGCGCAAGGCACTACGGAGCGTAGTAGCGCTCCGTGATGGTCGCACTGCTGTGGCCAAGCAGGGCGGATGCGTCGTGCACCTGCACGCCGGCGAGCAGAGCAGCTCGACCGCGAACGTGTCGCGCAGCCGGTGTGGGTGAAATTGCCCTCTTGCCCGTCGCATCGGCCACGGCCTTGAGGCGGGAGCGCCACCGTCACCAACTCGCCGGTCGTTGCCCAGCGAAGCACGAGTTCGCCGCTATTGGCGATCGCACTTTGCTCCACTGCGTCCGCGTCCACTGGTTCCGAACCGGCCGGACCTAGGCGTCGGGTGCCGTGGAGGGCATGAACAACAAAGTGCTTCTGGCCATGAGAAAAACGTACGGATTGCGATCCAACAAGACCTACGCCGTTGCTGTGTTGAAGACGCTCGGGAAGTTGCCAGAACACATTCTTTCCCGCAGATCTTGCTGAAGAACCTTTCTTACTATCCGTATAATCAGAATCTCAGTGAAATCAGTAAATGGAACTTGCCAAGATCACCGCACGTGGACAGACGACGATCCCCAAGAGCATCCGAGACGCGGCCAACTTGGCCGAGGGCGATCATCTGGTGGTACACAAGGTGACGCCGGGGCAGGATGACTACTTGCGGGGCCTCTCCAGGATTCTGAGCGAATGGATCTCGCCCGAGGACGAGGAGGCGTGGCGTGACCTTTGAGTCGCTCGACGTGGTCGTCGTCCCCTTTCCATTCACGCACCGCCAGGCCGTCAAGCGCCGGCCGGCCTTGATCGTCTCAGCGGCAAACTTCAATCGGGCTCATGAACAATCGATCCTAGTGATGATCACTTCAGCCGGGAGCGATTGGCCGAGCGATGTGGCGATCCAGGGCTGGCGGGAAGCCGGCCTCAAGGTTCCCTGCAAGGTCCGCTTTAAGCTCTTCACCCTCGATGACAGGCTGATTGTCCGCAAGCTCGGGACGTTGTTAAAACGAGATGGCGAAGCGGTGAGACAGGCGCTGGGCCGCGTTCTAGCGAGCAGCGGGTAACGACACGTCCACGATGTCGGCCAGTCTACGGCCGCCAGCCACTAGTACCCTGGCGACCCGCCACGACACCGATCTGCGACAGTATGCTCGGCTTTGTCGGGCCTCCGTGGCAGGTTGCGCAGGTGGTGCGGGCGGCCACCCGGCCCGGCCTACCGCACGGCGGGTGGAAGCGGCTGTACCCGTCGGCCTACCTTGGGACGACCGGGGCGCGGCGGTGGGTCGGCCCGGTTTGGAGGCAGTGCGCGATCTGGCCGCCGAGGGCCGGATCGAGGCCGTGCTGGTCTTGTCGCGGGACCGGCTCAGCCGCAAGTACGCCTATCAAGTGCTGCCGCTGGAGGAGTTTGCGCGCTGCGGAGTGGTATGGGAGTTCGTGGAGTCGCCGCCGGCCAAGACGCCGCAGGAGCGCCTGCTGGTTCAGGTGCAGGGCGTGATCGCCGAGTACGAGCGGGCGCAAATCGCGGAGCGCTCCCGGCGCGGCAGGCGGCACAAGGCGCGCAACGGGTCGCCGAGCGTACTCTCGGGAGCCGCCACGGATACCGGTACGTGAAGCGGAGCGAGGGGGTCGAGGCGCGCAACGACAAACCGGGTGCCAATTTGCCACAGTGCAACCCAGTACACCAAAGTCACCTTTTGCGTCCGGGGAGTATTCACGCCTCGATTAGGTGTCAATAGGCGCCCAGATGGTCCGCACATTGTGGCTTTTCACTGTCTGCTTTCGCCGGGGGAACCGCAAATGTCAAGTTGTCGAACCTGTAAGCGGTGAGGCTTCATCGACAACCTTGATCAATGACTCCGCAGGTATGCCGAGCCCCTTGTGCAAACGCCAAATCATCTTAAGGCTCAGTGGCCGCTTGCGGTTCAACACCTCGTACACTCGGTTGCGATTGCCGATATACGCGACTAGATCTTTCGGCGCGAGCCCGTTCTGCTCCATGTGGTAGTGGATGGCGTCGATCGGGTCGGGTAGATCAAGAGGGTGATGCCGCGCCTCCCAGGCCTCGACCAGTGTCACCAGAACATCTAGGCGGTCGCCTTCGGGCGTGTTGCGCTTGGCCGGCATCAGGCCCTCAATTTCCTTGAGCATGCGACGGTAGTCTCGTTCGGTCTTGAGCGGTATGATTTCCATGGCTCGGTCCTCAAATCGATTGCGCGTCAATGGCGTCGTACATTCGGTGCGTTCCGATGAATCGAATGTAAACGACTCGGTAAGGGTAGTTGATCCACACCACGATGCGATACTTGTTGTCGGCGATGTTGAACACTGCCCTCCCGTCCTTAAGGATGCTGACGCTGCGAACATCCCGTTTGGCATCGGCCGGGCTCGCCCAATCCGCAGCTTTCACCTGTCTATACCAAGCCATCACCGGCTCAGAGGCAGCGGTGTGAACGGGCTTGGCTTCAAGGAAGGCTTTCAGCGTAGCTAGGGAGATAACCCGCACACCGAGCACAAGCATAGTCCCATATGGGGACTATGCTTTGCAAGCCATGACGTTGGGAAGTGATTTCCGGCCCCGCTTCGTCTCGTTGAGAACACGGCGGATTTCGTGGCGAAAATCGCCTATGGCTTCGATCATCCGTACCGCTTCCCGCCGATGACGGTCTTTCGCTGCCATGACAAGATCTGTGCGGCAAACGAGTGCATGCAGGCCAATGTTTTTCTCGAGCCTAGCACCCCGAAGATGGCAGCAGCCTAGTCGGCCGTCGTCAGATTCGGCGAGCGCAACTGTGCTTGGGCAGATCGAAGTGCACATAGCAAATGGGACGATGGTTCCGTAAGCGTGCAAGTAGTCGGGAGACCCGAACCTACTGATCTGTCCAAAGGCTAGTCGAATCTCTGATTCGATATTCGCCGTGCGGCTGCTGTCATGAGATTCGGCGTGCATGATCGTCGGAAGAAATCGAGGTGTGAGAAGCCTCTGATCCCGTTGTAATTGCGTCGACCTGCTGCCCGGCCCTAAGTCGGTCCAGTTAGTCGGCCCATCCAGCGGCCACAGTCGCGCCCCTGCATGACCCGCATCAGCTTGTGCTTGAGCAGCCGCGCGATGTTGTCGTTCACTGCCAAGATCCGGCCCAGCTCCAGCGCCGACATACCGTGCTTGGTCTGTGTTTGCAGGTAGATGGGGAGGAACTAACACGGCAGCGGGAGCTTTGTGGCCTGGAAGATCGTGCCGGCCGGCAGCGAGATCTGGCGATTGCAGCCGTTGCATTGGAAGACACGGCACGAGCGCAACCGGCAGGAGCGGTCCGCGCCACAGGCGGAACGTGGCGTACGCTATGTCCCAGGCAAATTCAATGTTTGGGCCGGAGGGCAGGTAGGCGCATTGTTCAGGGTGCGGGAGTCGTGTGGACGGGCGACAATGCGCCGAGTGGGCAGGGTGGGTCAGCGCGCTGGGGCGGGCAGCGGAGCAGCTGCGCGGGCGGATGGCAACTGCACGGCGCGCGGCAGGCGTGGCGGGGCCCTGGCCGACCAGCCGACCAGCCGGGCAGAGGGAGGGGGTGCAGGCGGTGCAGCCGAGGAGCAGGGCGACGGCCTGGTTCGGGTGCAAGCGCAGGTGCGCCATGCGCCGTTTGATATTCGGCGTTTTCAGCAGCCGTAGCAGCGAGATCGCGAAGTTGGCGAAGGCCGCCAGCAGACGCGGCAGCGTACCCTTGCGGATGCGACTGTGGTCCTCGCGCAAGGCCACGTCGCGCACCCAGTGGATGCGATTCTCGATCCCCCAGTAGCACCGGTTCAGCCGCAGCAGGCGGCGCGGCGGCGCCTGTTCCGGCGGCAGGCTGGTCAGCAGGTAGACGGTTTCGGGCTTGCGCTTGCGACCGTCCTTTTTGGATTCGACCTGACGCCGCAGTTGCGCCACGAAGCGCAGCCCGGGGAAGTCGACGTAGGGCACGGTGGGATCGAGCTCATCGGCCACGCGGATCGAGCGGGTCTCGATCCGGCCGTGCTCGCAACTCAGGCTCTGGTGGGCCGACAGGCAATCCCAGTGGAAGCCCTCGTGCACCTGCGCAAGCACGTTGGGCTGGTTCGCCTTGACCGTGAACACGAAGTCGAGCCCGAGCCCGAGCAACTCCTGCGCGGTGCCGCGCTGGGTGTGCAGCGCGTCGGCGATGACGCACAGGCCGGAGTCGGCGCAGGTCCGCGCCAAGGCGCGCAGCGCGGCCCCTTCGGCATCCTCCTTCTGCCCGCTGAAGCCCAGCTGGCCGACCACGGTGCCGGAGTCGAGGTCGAGCGCCGAGAGCTGCTGCTGGGCGGGCTTGTCGAGCAGCTCACCATCCGCGCCCAGATCGCGGTCATAGGAGCCGCGCAGCACCTTGCCATCCATCGCGATGGCCCGCAGCGGTGCCTCTCCATCCGCGCTATCCTCTGGATTCCCCAGCACTTGCGCGGCTGTCCAAGCCGCCAGCAAACGCTCCACCTCGGCGGCGTCGATGCGCTTGAGCAGATCGTGCCAACTGCTGATGCAGGGGGCCTCGTAGCGCCCGGTCTGCGGGCGCCGCCGGGAACCGATCGCGGCGAGGGTCTGCGGGCTCAGCGCCCGCCCGAAGTCGCTCAGCTCGGTCAGTGTCTGACAACCGGCCAAGCGCGATCCAAGCAGGATCGCCAGCGCGGTGCGCATCGGATAGCGCAGGCCGCGGCGGCTGCGCGTGTCGGGGACTTGGTCGAGGAAGCAGCGCAGGGAGCGCCATTGAGCATCGTTGAGCATGAGCCGGGGTTGGTGTGGCCGCCAGGCGGGCTGCGCCCGCGCGGCCGCGAGTTGCTGCCGCGCGTCGCGCCGCAGCGGGTAGACGAACACGCGCTTGGGCGCGCCGTGGTGCCGATAGCCGATCGCGCCGCCGCGCACGCGCCCGAAGCCTTGCGTGGCGCCGACCTCGAGCCAGTTGGCGGCGCGGTAGCAGGTTCCAGCGAAGCGTGCCGGATCCACAAACGATTCGGCCAAGAGCAGCGCGCTGCCGTGCAGGCGCTGCCACTCGCGCGGCAGTTGGCGCAGGCTCAGGCCGAGCACGCGCGAGGCCAGATGGGGGCTGCTACCGGCCTCGCTCAACAGCAGGAAACGCGACTGATTGGCTACCAAGAACAGCCGCTGGCGGCGCTGCAGGGAACTCCAGCCGATCCAGCGCTCGCGGGCGGCGCAGTGCAGCGCGGCGGCATGCCAGCCGATCAAAGCCAGCCAGCGCTCGCCGTGCACGGCGACTTGGCGCAGGCGCTTGCCACAGAAGTTGCGGAAGCCGAGGTAGTGCCGCTCCCGCATCAACTCGTTCCAGCGCGGCTCCTCGTCGGGCCGCACCGTCCGGACCCGCACCTCGCGCAGCGCAAGCGCGTCCTGTCTCACTTTCCGAGTTATCGCACACCCAAGACCGGTTTGTCCAGTCCTCCTCCGTCCTCCTTTGTCAACCAGCCCTTGTTAGCAAACATTGAAAAGCCCTGCGCTATGTCCGGGACGGTCAACAAGGGAATTAGGAGAGAATATATAATCGAGTATTGATGACTTCCTCAAAGAGGAGGGCACGTTCGAGGAGGCGCAGGCCTAAGCTGCCATAGAGGTCGGCGCTTGGAGTCACTCCGAATCACTACGAGCGATGTGAGGCCTCGATAACGACCCGCTTGGTGAGAAAGCTATGACAAATCACGACATCGCCGGAATTGTCCCTCCGATGATTACGCCTTTCGATGCGGAAGGGAACGTCAATGAAAGGTTGCACAGGGCCGAGGTGCGTCACATGCTCGCGGCCAGAGTGCACGGCCTTGCTGTATGCGGCAGCACCGGGGAAGGTCACACGCTGACCACAGACGAAACCGTGAGAATCACCGCGGCCACGGCGGAAGAAGTGAAAGGACAGATTCCGGTCATCACTGGAATCATCTGCGACAGCACGCAGGCAGCGATCGAACGAGGGAGGGCGGTGGCCGATCTCGGGGTGGCGGCGTTGCAGGTGACCCCGGTGCACTATCTGTTCCGTCCCGACGACGACGCGATGTTGCGACATTTCGATCAGATCGCTCAGGCTACAGGCCTTCCGGTAATCATCTATAACGTCGTGCCGTGGTCCTATCTCTCCCCCAAGTTACTAGCTCGCATTCTGCGAAAAGTCGACGGTGTGATCGGAGTCAAGCAGAGCGCGAGCGATCTGAAAGCATTGGCAGACCTGCTCTTGCTTGTTGATTCCCAGGAGCTGCGTCAGAAGGGCGTACGGATTCTTGCGGCGGTGGATGCTTTTCTCTACCCGTCGTTTAGTCTTGGCGCCCACGGTGCCGTGGCCGCAATTCTGACTGCCGTTCCTGAACGTTGCGTTGAGCTGTGGAATGCCGTTCAGGAGGAAGATCACCAGCGAGCGAAACGGTTGCACGAGAATCTGTTGGGCCTCTGGAACGCAATCGATCACCCGAATCTTCCGGCGAATGTGAAAACCGCGCTGAGGCTCCAAGGGCGTGACGCCGGCTTGCCCAGAGCGCCAATGCCAGAGAGTTCGCCGGAGCAGGAGGAGGAGATTCGCCAAGCACTGGCAGGGAGGCGTAGAGCCGACGGTTGCACGAGTGGGGAGCTGCGATAAGAAAGGTGCCTTTGATCCGCATGCGGTTCATTTCCGCGGCGCATCTGGCGCGGATTGCACCGACTCAGTGTTCCGGTAGCGGGGAAGGCGAGCATGTACGGACCGAATCTGAGCTTCAAGCTGAAGCCGATGCCAAGTAGGACCAGCAGGCCGTTGTCTCTGAACAGTCTGATCTGGGCTCCAAATCGCGGGAGTCCGCGGCCGCTGACCATTGCAGTGGGTGCCCATTGCCAGCGACTTCTAAGAAAGAAGTGGCTCGTTTGCGACGGCAAGCCCGTACAGGCGAGGCTGGAGGAGAAGGACACCAGCGCGGGCTGGCAGTACCGTGGAGTCTGAGAGCGCGAGGGCAACGTCTGCGTAATCTACTTCTTGGCCTTGAAAGATTGCGAGGCGGCGATCCCGCCGTTGGAATCACGATGTGCTTGATTGACGCTGGTCCGTCTCGACGTTGAAGGTCAGACCCATGGAGGCTAGTCAAGTGAAGAGGTCACGAGGTTCGGACGCAACACGTTTTCTGCTGGTTCTCAGCGGCAGCGCTCTGACAGTAGCGCTAGCCTCCAGCTTGGCAGGCATACATGATCTATCGGGCATTGGTGTCACCCTTGGACTCGCGTCGCTTGCGATAGCGGCTCTCAGCTCGCCTCGCTTTCAAAGCTTGTCTTTCGCGCTTTGGGTCTTAGCCTTTGCTGCCTGCGCCATGTTTTATCCAGAGGCCTTCATCTCATGGGGAGGGTTTGAGATGAAGCAGGCGGTTGTTCCGTTAGTGCAACTCATCATGTTCGGGATGGGCACAACTCTGGCCTTTGGGGATTTCGCCCGAGTCATTCGAATCCCGAAAGCTGTCTTGATTGGTCTCGGCTTGCAGTACACGGTCATGCCCGTGATGGGTTGGACCTATGCCACGTTGTTCGGCTTGCAAGGTGAAGTGGCAGTGGGACTGATCCTGTACGGTTCCTGTGCCGGCGGTGTCAGCTCCAACGTCGTTACCTACATCGCAGGCGCCAACCTCGCGCTGTCGGTCACCATGACAGCATTTTCTACGATGATGTCTCCGCTGATGACCCCCGTGGCGATGAAGATGCTAGCCGGACAGTACCTGCCGATCAAAACGGCACCGATGATGGTCTCAATTCTCAAAATGATCGTTGCTCCCGTGCTCGCTGGCCTGCTGGTCAATCGCTATTTCCACCGCTATGCCACATGGGCCTCTCGTTGGCTCCCCGGTGTTTCCATGTGGGGAATCTGCACCGTTATCGCGATTACGATCGCGCTCTCCCGTGAGGATCTGCTAGCCGTGGCCGTGCCCCTGCTTGGCGCTGCGGTCTGCCATAACGCGACAGGATTCACACTCGGCTATTGGAGTGCTCGCGCGTTGGGTCTCAACAGAGTCGACAGCCGTACCGTTTCCATTGAAGTTGGAATGCAGAATGGAGGGATGGCGACCGGCTTGGCATTCGACGTGCTGCGGAGCGGAGCGGCTGCAGTACCCTCGGCCGTCGAAGGTCCTTGGGCGGCTGTTGCAGGCGCGGGACTGGCTTCTTATTGGCGTCGATCAAACCGACCGGCCCAGGCATCTCCCGAGGTTTCTCGGGGACCTGCCTCTGAATCGTCGACTGGCTGACAGGCCCGCGTACGCTAAGCTCTTGGCCCGCCGCATGGAGTCATCGCCCTTCACTGTGACGCACCACTCTCCTGGAGCAATGGATGTGCGAATTCGGACTGTTTTGCCGAGTGAATCGACCCTGATCTTCAGCTTTCTGACGCTGGCTGCGCGAATGCAGGAATCTGGCGAGCCGATCCAAAAGGCCCTTCGTGACCGCGAACTTACGCGATATTGGCAGAACTGGGGTCGCAAGCGGGATCTCGGGGTCGTGGCGGAGTCCGACAGTGTCGGGTGTCCGATCAGCTGTGCGTGGGTGCGGTTGTTCTCCCGCGAGGAAGCAGGCGCAGACTATGTCGGTGAAGACATACCTAAGTTAGGGATTGGAACGATTCCCACTGCCCGCGGCCTGGGAGTGGGCACAAGAACCCTGCGAGCTCTATTGAGCCTGTGCAGGCCCCGATGCTCAGGGGTAAGCCTGAGCGTCAGGATCGACAACCCCGCAATTCGTCTTTACGAACGGCTTGGCTTTCGGAGAATGTCAGGTAGTCCGATCATCAATCGGGTGGGCAAGGAGTCGGTTGTCATGCTTCTCAGTTTCGATCAGGGTGATCCGATACAAGGCCCTGACGCAGACCAAAGCCTATCTCGGATGCGCGAAGACAACCAGGCAGGGGTGTAGAACGAGCGGGGAGACCAAAAGACGAGTTGCAGGTTCGTGGGGATCGCTACCAGCACAGCACCCAGATTCACGGAAGGTTGTCCCTCTGTAGAGACGTCCGATGGGCTTCATTCAGAGAGGCGTGGTCTGGCCGGGCTCAAGTGAGTAGCCGCTGCTGACAACCGATTCGCGGCAAGCCGAGTTGGGCGTATACTTGGTGCCGACCGAGCACCAAGACGCAAACCTCAGCCCGCTTCCCATCCGAAAACTCGATCGAAGGCTCAGGGTTGAACCGGATCTCATCAATGAAATCGAAGTTGTCGGGACCTTTGTGGGCGGAGAGCCGGTTCATTCCAAGGGTTGAATCGAGGGGGGAGACGTAATGCCTAGGGTAAATCCGAATAATTTCTGTTCGGCAGGAGGGATGGCCTTCCTGCTGCTGCTCGCCAGCGGTGGGTGCGAGTCATCGCCGACGCCGGCCTCGAGTGCCGTTGCGTTCGAGGGCGCGCGGCTGATCGTTGGCGACGGCAGCCCGCCCGTCGAGAACGCCACCTTTGTCGTCGATGGTGGTCGGTTCGTCCAAGTCGGCCCGGCAGCTGAGCTGGACGCGTGGGCCGGGGCGGAGCGCGTGGACCTGACCGGGATGACGGTCATGCCCGCTATCGTCGACACGCACACTCACCTCAATCAGGAACGCGAGGCTCTCATCGAAGACCTTCGGGCCAGAGCGCGGTACGGAGTGAGCGGCGCGATGAGCCTCGGGCGAGACACGCGCAACCTGTCGATCCGCGCGGAAGAGATTCCTGGCGCGGCCCGCTTCCGCTCCGCCGGCGTCGGGATTACCTCGCCCGAACCCGGGCGTTCGGAAACCCCTTACTGGGTGACCAGCGAGGACGAAGCCCGTCAGGCTGTGCGCGATGAGGCGGCGAGGAAGGTCGACATCATCAAGATCTGGGTCGACGATCGCAATGGACAATACAAGAAGCTGTCACCCGAGCTTTACGGTGCGATCATCGACGAGGCCCACGAGCACGGCGTTCGCGTCACGGCCCATATCTTTGCCCTCGAGGACGCAAAGGGGCTCTTGAGGGCCGGGGTCGACGCCTTCGCCCACGGCGTGCGGAACACGGACGTTGACGACGAGGTCATCGAGCTGTTCAAGGAGCGCCCGGCCTTCGTATTGGTGCCAAACCTCCCCAATCGCGGCGTGGCGACGGACTTGAGCTGGCTGAGCGACTCCCTGCCGCCGGACGAGTTGGAGCAGCTGCAGGCGGGGGCCGTCGACGACCCCGACGCGCAGGCCGCCTTTGCGATTCAGGCGAGAAACCTGGCGAGACTGAGCGCCGAGGGCGTTACCATCGCGCTAGGGACGGACGGCAACACGCCATGGGCGCCGCACGTCGAGATGGAAGACATGGTGGCCGCCGGCATGACGCCGGCCGAGGTCATTGTAGCCGCGACCCGCAATTCGGCGGGCTTTCTGGGCCTCTCCGAGGCAGGAACCTTAGAAGTGGGGAGGCGAGCGGACTTCCTTGTGCTGAGCGCCAATCCGCTGGACGACATCACGAATACGCGCCAAATCGTGAGCGTCCACCTGCAAGGGGAAGAAATCGATCGCTCCACCACGGGGCAATGACGCCTTGACGGCCGCTGCAATTAGTCGCGAAGCCTTGGCGCTGTTCCGGAGTTCGATACCGATTCGCTGTCGCCTCGTGGCGTTGGTCAGGTACCCTCGGTTCACCTACCGGAGGCAAGCGTGAAGGCCTGCGGCCCGCGCGCGTTCTGACCTGTCCATGCTGGCTAGCGGGTGCGGCGCAAACGGAACCACGCGAGTGTACGTGTTTCCTGTTTCTACGAGCGGGGCCGGCAGTTGGTAGATCTCACTCTGGTGAGGTCCAAGCTGTCTATCGCTTAGAGTCCATTCATCGATTTGAGGACGGCAATGGTCGAACCGGTCGTGCGATCTTACGAAAGGCGATGGCCCAGTGTGTGTGGCAACCCTTGTTTACGCCACTGGCAGGAACGATCCTTCTCCGCCGAAAGGCTTATTGCGCCGCGCTTCAGGCCGCGAACATGCAAAACGAGATTACGGACTGGCTTGCGTGATTTGGCGTCATCGTCATCGAGGCTCAGCAGCGCACCGTGGTCCGCGTCGAGTCCCTCATCGATAAGGTCAAGCTACTTGACGGCCGGCGCGGCCCACTTAACGCGAGGTAAGAGAAGGCGCTGCTGGGAGTTTGTCGCGAGGGCCCGGAGGGGTTTCCAAGCCAGATCGCTGATCGTGAATCAGGATCCGCTTTAATCACAGAAAATTCACTATGATTCGTTGATAATCCGCAGAGCGTTTCGACAATTCCGTACAATGCGCGGATATTTCGTAATGATCTGTTGGCCAAATAGCTCCGCCCCAACTGCTCGGAGTTCCTGTCCAGTCACCGCAGACGGGGAAATCGCACTGTTGTTCAGGACGTGCATCGGGTGCGGATAGAGGTGCTACCCCATAGATAGCCTTCGAAAATAGCGGGTCAATATTCGGTCCTGACGAAAACGTGGACCTCGACGATGCATCCGTCTGCGCCGACCAGCGCAGCGATCGACACGGACCCAGGTGGGAAGTCCCACGGCGAATGCGAATCAGGCGGGCTCGGGAAGGGCTGCTCTCGGCTGCACGGCGATGTGATGGATGCTTCTGGACACCCGTGCGCCGATCAGTACGCGAAAGGTCACGACTTCGACCAAGACAGACGAAACGTTGGCGCCGCGGGCGAAGCTACGGCGGCCTGCCCCCGGACAAAGGCGGTCCCTTCGACGGGTTGATATATTGACAACCCGGAGAGTCGTAGTTGCAGAGCAGAAGATCGAGCCCAAGCGGCACCGCCCGAAGAGTTGACCGGCGAGACTTCGTGAAAGCGGCGGGAGCGGCAACGGTTGGTTTCGCGCAACGGAAACACGCTGTGGCGGCTGAGCAAGATCCCAGCTTCCAATCCAGTTGGAGCGGAAGCAGGGTCTGGGTCGGAAGAGAGTACTGGGCGAATCCGCTTCAGGACTGGCGAGTGGAAGACGGTGAGGTCATTGCCCGCGCGGCGGCAGGCCGGACCCTGCATCTGCTCACCCACCAGGTGACGGCATCAGGCGACGGCTTTGAGATGGAAGTCACCGTTCGGCGGGCCCCGTCGGATGCCGGCGGAGCGGCGGCCGCCAAAACCTGGGCCGGATTCGCCTTCGGAGTCCGGGGAGGCCTCCCGGGCTATCAGCACGCGCTGGTCCACCCCGGCCCCTCGCTGGCCGCCGGTATTGGCGGCGATGGGCACATCTTCTGCGGGGACAGCGTCGGCGGTTCTGTGCCGCTGGATTCTACCGTGCGCCTCGTCCTGAGCGTACGCCGGGCCGGTTCAGCCTACGAGGCCGAACTCTCCGCGCAAGCCGCGTCGGGCGGTGCCCGGGCGGAGGTGGCTCAGACTATTGACCCGTCCAGATTGCCTGGCAACATCGCTCTGGCCGCCCAAGCGCCCGGTCGGCCGGGGGCCCAGACCAGCGGCATGGAGTGGGGCTTCCGCGATTGGAAAGTCGGCGGGCCCCAATTGTCGGCGCACCCCGACCAGACGTTCGGCCCGATCCTGTGGACGCAATACACCCTGAACCGAGGGACGCTCAAGCTCGCGGCGCACTTCCCACCGCTGGGTGAGGCCGACGAATGGACCGCTCGACTGGAGACGCGCCGAAGCACTGGCTGGGCGGCGATCGCCTCGGTGGCGATCGACCGGCTGTCCCGCACGGCAATCTTCCGTGTCGAGAACTGGGACGACACGCGCGAGGCCGACTACCGTGTGGCTTACGCGTGGCAGGGCCAAGAGCACTACTGGGACGGCGTCGTCCGTGAGGATCCCCGAGGTCGGGAGCAGCTGCGGGCCGGCATCTTCTCCTGCGATCACGGGGAAGTCTTCCCACAGCGCCGGATGGTGCGCAACGTCGCGCTGCAGGATCCTGACATCCTCTTCTTCGCCGGCGACCAGATCTACGAGGGCTACGGGGGATTCGGCGTCGCGCGCGGGAAGCCGAGCGACGAAGCCATGCTCGATTACCTGCGCAAGTACTGGCAATTCGGATGGACCTGGCGCTCGATCCTGAAGGACCGGCCAAGTATCATCATCCCCGACGACCACGATGTCTTTCAGGGCAACATCTGGGGCCAAGGGGGGCGTGCGCTGCCTCCCACACCGGACGGCCGGGGCTTCGAGCGAGGAGGGTTCCTGATGGAGGTCGACTGGGTCAACGCAGTACAGCGTACCCAAGCCGGCCATCTGCCGGACGCGGTTAACCCAGCCCCATGCGAGAGCGGCATTGAGGTGTACTTCACGGAACTGCGCTACGGCGGCGCGAGCTTCGCAATCATCGAAGACCGCAAGTTCAAGTCCGGCCCGGCGGACATCCTGAGCCCCGGGCAGAGGGCAGCGGGCCGCAATGACCCTGCCGTCGTTGATCTGGAGGGGGCCGAGTTGCTCGGCCACCGACAGGAAGCCTTCTTGCGCCAGTGGGCCCAAGACAGCGCCGACGCCGACTTCCGGCTGGTGTGCTCGCAAACGATCTTCTGCAAGGCCACAACGCACTCCGGTGCCAACCTCGCCCGCCGTTGGGCCGACCTCGATTGCGGGGGTTGGCCCCAGGCCGCCCGGAACCGGGTGCTGGCCATATTGCAGCCACCGCGCGATGTGATCATGCTGCATGGCGACCAGCACATCGGCTCGCTCGTGCGCCACGGAATCGACGAATGGGAGGACGGCCCGATCGGATTCATGGTCCCCGGAACGTCGAACGGCTTCCCGCGTGCCTGGTGGCCCGAGCAGCCCGGGCAGAATCGCCTGCCCGACGCGCCTTCCTGGACCGGCCGCTATCGCGACGGGCTTGGCAATCGAATGACGGTTCTGGGCGCGGCAAACCCTGAGAAGAACAGCAACACCACCGAGGGCCAAGCGGGACTGAACGCCGAAGAGGTTGCCCACCGCAAGGGATCAGGCCACGGCATCGTAATCTTGGACCGTAAGGCCCGCATGGCAACCTTCGAGATCTGGCGGCATGCGTTCGACGCGGCCAGGCCTCGACAGCAAGACCAGTTCCAAGGATTTCCGATCATCTTGCCACTTCCCTCGTGAAGGGCCTTGGAGGGCGATGGCGCACGGCCCGGAAACGTTCGCGAAGCGCGCGGATTGGCTGGGAATCGGTCGGCCATCACGGTAGCGTGGGTCGGGCACGCCATCGAGAAAGCACGAGAACGTCGTCCACCGTTACGTTGGACCAGCTGTTCCTCCCGTTCTGGGAGTGCACCAATTACACCTTCGACGCCTCTCCTCTGGGACACGATCGAACGCTGAAGAGAGCCCGGCGAATCGGTTCGCTGGCAGATCGATGTGTCTGAGGTCGAGGAATACGAAGTGACCCTCGTCCACTGCTGCGACATCCGGGACCTGATCGGCTGTTCTGTCATCGAGATCCCTCAGCAATCGATCGACGGCAAAGTGTGGGCTACCCCGGGCCCAACGATCTTCGAGCCGCATTCGGCCGGAAACCTCGCACCGCAAAAAGGCCTTGGCGAGCTGCAGCTGCGCGTCCTCGAAGTACCGGGACAAGAGCTGATGCGACTGAATCGCGTGCGTCTTAAATAGTGCTTGCGACAAAATACCCGATTTTCTACGAAAATGTCTAGAGCACCCAATCCATGGACAAAATATGGGGCCTGATTACAGCAGATTCTGTGAAATATAGCTGACACTATGCGGCCGTAATAACCAATCAGCAATGCGTTCGAGACAAATCGAGCACCGATTCCTGCCGGTGCCGCTATTTCGCCTATAATGGATGCAGGTTTCGTCGGACCGGTAGCGCTACGCCGCTCGTAGCAGCCTCTGCCTCTTGAGCAGTTTCCGGTCCCTGCGCTGCAGTAGCAGCCCGATTCGATGCAGGTTCGCTGCCAGCACCGAGAGCCCGACGATCCGCTCGAAGCCAGCGCTGCCGTCCGCCCAGACCCGGTCCAGACCGCGGCGCTCCAGGTTGTTGATCGCCGATTCCACTGCCGGATGCGCCTGTCTCGCCGCCACGAATTCCGGAGACTGCTCCCGCTCTCTGGCCGCCTTCGACAGGCGGCCTTTCGCCGGCGTCGCGTTGAGCTCCAGCAGCCCGTCCAGCCGCTCCCGGTTCGCCTTGCTGTGATACCCCTTGTCGAAACTGCACACCGCCAGTTCCGGATACAGCGCCTGCGTCTCCGCCACCAGCGGCTGCGCCATCTCGACGTCCGCCTCCGTCCAGTGCACCTTGTAGTGCAGGATGAATTGGTGCTCGCTCTCCACCACGCTCACCGGCACGCCCAGTTCCACCGGCCGACCCACCTTGCCTTTCATGCACCAGCGCGTGTGCGGCTGGAACAGCGACAGCACCTTCTCTTCGTGCGGGATCCTCTCGCCTTGCAGCACGCGCCGGTCAAGCTGGTCGGCCTGGCGCCTCGCGTGCGCTATGAAAGCCTTGATTTCATTACAGATCCATTCCTCGGCCCCGGCTGCCGCCAGCGCTTCCAGCGACGCCTCCGCCCGCGTGGCCAGCGCCAGCGCCTGCCGCAGGTAGGCCTGCACCCGCTCCGGCCGCTGCTGCCTCTGCCGCGACGATCGCACCCGGTTGAACAGCCTCCGCACCTGGAATGTGAGATACACTCGCTTACGCCATCCCGCGATCCGGTAGGTCCGGCACGCGCCAGCGGTGAGGCGGATCAGGCAGCGCAGCGCGTCCCACAGCAGGCTGACATCGGTCGGGTAATGCACGTGGGTTTCGACAACGAACGAGTCGGCCCGCGCTTGCAGCGCAGCGCCCGGCTTGTGCCCGGCCAGTGCGTGGCCCGCTTCCACCACCAGGCGGTTGACCGACGCGAGCAATTCCGGAGTGAGCAGCGAGACGTTCCGCGTCAGCGTCCGGCCGCTGTAGAGGGCTCCCTCGAACCAGTCGCTGACCCCCAGCATCCGGCGCAAGTTCAGGTGATTGGCAGTCAGGTCATGCAGCCGGTCGAAGTCGCAGTTAATCCCCTGTTTCAGCAGTCCGAGCACCAGAATATTCCATAGTTCCATGCCGGGACGGCCGCGGTCGGGATTGACACCTTTCGTGCCCTCGCCCTCGCCGTCGGCCGAGGAATTCGCTCCCGCAAGGATTGCGCTCTCCAGCAGGTCGAATATCCTCTCGCGCAGCTCCCGATTGCAATAGATGTACTGGATTCCCTTCAGAACGGCCGGGATATCGTCACGGCAGCGTGCGTCAAACTGAATGTCTTCAATGGCAACTTGTCCGAGGTTCATCTCGGGGTTCTGGACGGCTCGCATGGCGTTTCTCGTGCCAATATTGTCCCAAATCGACTGAATTCCTGTATTCTCGGCAGAAATCGCACGATTTTCGTCCGCGGATCAGCACCCAACTTGTTCAAGATCAATGCCTAACGCTTTTTGGCGCAGGCACTAAATAGACGTCAGCCTGTCAGGTTCCCAAGGCACTGAGGACAACCGGCCTGCCGAGTCTCAAACCGCGCGCAACTGCAGCGGGAGGGAACGCATTCGCTGCCCCGTCGCTGCGAACACGGCGCTTGCCAAGGCCGGTGCCACCGCGATGATTGGCGTCTCGCCGGCGCCGGCAGATGTGATGTCGGGCCGATCGAGCAAGACTGTCTCCATGGGCGGTGCGTCCCGGAAGCGCGGTACGGGGTATCGCGAGAACGAGCCGTTGAGCAGCTGACCGTCAGCAAAGCGGATCTTCTCACTCAGCGCCGCGCCCATACCTTGGATGACAGAGCCTTCGACCTGGGCCCGCAGATTGTGGGGATTCAGGATCGCTCCACATTCGAACGCCGAAACTACCCGCTCGACCTCGATGCTTTCGCCCTCGACGCGAACCTGCGCGCAGATGGCGATGTAAGAGCCTTTCTCGAACCCGGCGGCGATACCCATCCCACGATTCTGTTCACGCGATTGGCTCGGCGACCAGCCGAATCGAACGGCCACCGCCTGCAGGACGTTCGACAACCGCTCGTCGTTTAGATTCGCCAGCCGAAATTCGAGCGGGTCGAGGCCGGCGACCTCGGCAAGTTCGTCCATGAAGACTTCGCGAGCGAAGTTGTTGCCAGTCGCCCCGATGCCCCTGTAGGAGCCTTCGCGCAGAGGCGAGTCGCACGGAAAGTACTGCGTGCGTACATTCGGAACCGCGTAGGGCGTCTCGATCCCCGCTGTGCCCGGGTTGTAGGCGGTGAAGTCCCAGGCGACGATCTTCTCGCCACTAAGGCCTGCCCGCGCCTCGAAAGCTGCCGCGGGCCGAAAGTAGGCCCAGGCGAACTCCTCCTCACGAGTCCAGCGCAGCGAGACCGGCTTTCCGGCCGTTTTGGCCAATCGAGCAGCCTCGATGGCGACTTCGCCCGTATGCTTGCCGCCGAATCCGCCGCCGGTGTCGGGCACAATTACCCGCGTCTGTTCGGCCGTCAGGCGGAATGCCTCCGTCAACTGCTCGCGAACGCCGAACGGCCGCTGCGTGCCGGTCCAGACGGTGAGTCGGCGTTCATCCCACTCGGCGACCGCTGCACGCGGCTCCATCGGAGCGTGTTGGACGTAGGGAATCTCGTATGACGCGTTGAGCGTCTTAGCAGCCGCCAGGGCGGCGGTGACGTCGCCGGTCTCGCGGCGTCGCGGACCGCCACGGCCCTCGCCGCTCGTCTGCGCACGTCCCTTCAAGTAGGCGCCGAGACCTTCGCTCGACGGATGCGTCGCGGTCCGCCATTTTGCGGTCTTGCCAATCGCCTCCACCGCCTTTCGCGCTTCGTAGGACGTATTCGCAGCGCAGCCCACAAATTCCCCGTCGCGGACCGCTACTACACCCAGCTTCTTGGCGGGCGTGACGTCGACGCTCTCGAGTTGTGCTCCGTACGACGGCGGGCGCAGCACTGCGCCGTAGAGCATGTTGGGGCGCACGATGTCCGAGGGAAAGCGGTGAGCGCCGGTAACGATCTCGCGTGCCTCGGTCTTGAGCAGTGTCCGGCCCAACACCGTCCAATTGCCGACCTCCGTGAGCGGAACACCCCGAGGCGCGCTATCGTCGTCGGCTGAGGTCAGCCGCTTCGATCGCGCCAAATCGGCATAGGTGAGCCGTTTCCCCGCATGGACGACGGCACCGGCATCAACGCGCAGCTGAGAAGCATCGAGATTCCACGCCTCCGCTGCCGTGCGCACGAGCATCTCGCGAGCTGCAGCGCACGCCCGCCGGACCACCGGTACAGTAGATGGCGTCGTCCGACTGCCCGCGGTCGAGCCGTCGTCCGGCGTTACCGCCGTATCAGCCAGCATCACCCGCAGCATTTCGGGGGCGACGCAGAGTTCTTCGGCCGCTGCTTGGAGGATCTCGGTTCGCGAGCCTTGGCCGACCTCGACCTTGCCCGTCAGCACAATGATCGATCCGTCCTCGCCCAGGTGCAGCCGCGTCGACGGCCGGATCTCAGCGGCTGCGACGCCGGCGTAGACGACAACTTTCCCCGCGGCTGTGACGAGCAGACCGGCCCCGAGGACAGAGATCCACTCACGGCGGTCCAACTCGAAGCGGTATGCCGGGCCCTCTGCGAGCTCCTTGCGATCGGGCTCGAACAAGTCTTCGCGGAATCGCTCAGGCATCGCTGGCCTCCGACGCACGGGTGGCCAGCTCCACCGACGCCAAGATGTTGCGATAGCCGCAACAGCGGCACAAGTGAGGGTTCATCGCGTCGAGAATTTCCGATCTGCTCGGCTCCGGATTCCGTTTGAGCAGCGCCGTAGCTTCGACGATCATGCCGGCCGTGCAGTATCCGCATTGCGCCGCATCCATGTCGATGAAGGCCTGCTGCACTTTCGTGAGTTGATCGCCGGAGGCGAGCCCCTCGATCGTTGTCACGCTCATGCCGTCCACGCTCGAGACGGGAGTCAGGCAAGAAGCCCTAGGTTGATCGTCGATCAAGACCGTGCAGGCGCGGCACTGGCCCTCGCCGCAGCCGTACTTCGTGCCTGTGAGAGCGAAGTCTTCACGCAGCACGTCCAGCAAGGGACGATCAGCCGGGGACTCCGTAGACAGCTCTTTTCGGTTTACGCGAACTGTGAATCGGGCCATTGCTTTCGTTCTATGCCGCAGGCACGATGTTGATCATAGCTGGTCGCAAGCCCATGACCAAGCAATGGCGTTGTTGCACAATTCAGTTCCTGATTCCCTATTATGTTCATCCCAGTAGAGCGCCAGAAGGGGTGGGCTTGTGGATTTTCGGTGGCTGGCGCGAACCCGGCAGGCAGAGGGGAGAGGCGCTAGGCACGAGATGCACTGGCAGCCAGTGGTATCGGTCGCAACCGGGTCCCCCGGGCAGTCCCCTGATGGTCCCCGGGGAGTGCCGGCGGCCTGTCCCACGCGCAGCCGGGTTGTCGAACGCCCTTTGTGGTGTAGTGCTGGCGGCAGCCGCTAGATGGCGCTCAACAGCAGGATCGGACGCGGCAGCGTCGTGGCCGCCGCCTTCAGCAGCCTGCGCGGCAGCGCCGCCAGCTCGTAGCGGCGATTGAAGCGGTACTGGAACTCGGCCAGGTAGCGCCCCGCGTAGTGCGGCGCGCAGGCATGGTAGGTGCCGTCCAAGGAGCGCTTCACGTTCCCTAGGATCGTGTTCGCCCAGACTAGGCCGGGGGTCTCGCAGCCCTGCTTGCCGCCGCCCGTCACGTGTGGCTTGTGCTCGCAGCCCGCTGCCTCCAGCCCCTGGAAGCAGGCCAGCCCGTCCGTGTGCACCGTGGTCCCGGGCTGGAGGTGCTGCGCGGCCCACTGCGCGACCTCGGCCGTGCGGAAGCCGGCTACCACGCTCAGCTTCATCACCACCGGCTGGCCCTCCGCGCTGACCTGCACGGCCGCCAGCATCGGCGTCTTGTTCGGCGAGCCCCGCCCGCGCTTGCCGCCGGGGTACTCGCCGCCCAGATAGGCGTCGTCCAGCTGCACCGTGCCCGCCAGCCGGTAGCGCTGGTCCCGCTCCCGCATGGCCTGCATGAGCTTGTGCTTGAGCAGCCAGGCGGTGTTGTCGTTGACGCCCAGCTTGCGCCCCAGTTCCAGGGCCGAGATGCCGCTCTTGGTCTGGGAGAGGAAGTAGATGGCAAGGAACCAAATGCTCAGCGGCAGCTTGGTGGCCTGGAAGACGGTGCCGGCGAGCAGGGAGAGCTGGCGCTTGCAGTGGTTGCACTGGAAGGTGGCCCGGCGGGTGGAGAGGCGGCAGAAGCGGGCGCCGCCGCAGCGGGGGCAGTTGAGGCCGTCGGGCCAGCGGGCGGCGAAGAGGGCCTGCTCGCACTGCGCCTCGGAGCCGTAGTCCTGGAGGAACTGGGTCAGGCTGAGGCCTGTTTGGAACTGGACTTTGTTCTTGGGCATCGCAGAGGGTTGTCTAGCCATGATTATCGCAATATATTCGCTCAAAGTCAATAGAATCAGCGATTTAATACGAACAAAACTCGCAATTCAAGGCTACGGAAACGCTGACCGCCGAGGGACGGAGTCAGACTGGCGGACCGGCCGCCGGGTCGTCTTGGTCAGCCCCGTTTAGGTCAGTCTTGGATGCAGGTAGTAGGGAATCAGGATTCAGTTTGGGCGCGAGTTGGGCCGCTTGCCCGGCCCGTCGGTCATGACGCCACTGCGTCGAAGTTCGGCTTGCCAAGCTCAGCCATCCGATTGAGGATGTGACACCTGATGGTCGCCTCTCTCCGTTGAGCCCTGCTGCTCGTGGTCTGCAGGTGACCGCCGAGCACGAACGTGTATCGCAAGAAGTTCAGGCCGTGGCGCTGGGCGCGGTGCGGCTCGGGCCATCCCAGATGCCATTTGCCGATCGCCGCGGTGGCATAGCCTTTGTCCGACAGGATCACCGCGATCGTGATCTCGGCAGGTGGCAGGCCCGTCAATTCGGTCGCGAACAGTACGTACGGCACACCTGCCCGGACCGGTTAGCGACCAGTCAGCAAAGACGTTCTCGACGGGCTGCAGAACGGAGCCGCCGCGTAGAAATCAGTGAACCGGATTCCCGCTGCCGGCGTGCGATCCAGATAGGGGGTGCGGATTGTCTCCGACCCATAGACGCCGAGATCGCCCTAGACGAGGTCATCGGCAAAGATCACGACGAAGTTCGCCTTCTCTGCCGCTGCGACATGCGTTGAGAGAGCGAGCGGGGCAGCAAGACAGACCTAGGGCAGGCCGGGCCACTGCCCCGGACCCGATGGCCGCGCGGAGGCGACCCTAGCCACGATTTTTTCCGAATAGTGCATCCGGATTGTCGTGCAGGAGCTTGCGGCCGAGTTCCAGCGCCTCCTCCTCCGAGCAAGACCCCTCGCTGACCTTCTCTGCGAGGACTTGCGCGACGTTACGACGGGCAATCTTCGCATGCGCATAGCTTAGCTCCGGATATCGGTAATCTCCGCCGTAGCCGAAAATCTTGTTGGACGGAACCGCATCCAGCATGTCGTGCAGGGCGCGCCTTGAAGCGCTGGGCGAGATGATGTGTGCCCAGCATAGGTCGATGTACACGTTGGGGAAAACCTTTGCGATCGCCGCCGCCTCCCCTTGGTACGGGTAGCTCATATGGAACAGATCGAACTTCACTTGCGGGAACAGGAAGAAGAGGTTCGTCAGGTGGGTCGGCTTGGAGTTCTCGATGAAGTTGCCGTTCCCCGCATGCAGGCCGGTGTGGATCTGGACCGGCACGCCATGCGCTGCAGCCAAGCCGATCAGGTGGTGGAACATGTGGTCTTCCATCGGACGGAACGGCCGCTCCACACGGGACCGGAAGCCAGCGGGCCGAGTGCGGGTCGCACCGAGCAACGACTGCAGGCTAGCCTCCGCGTCCTGCTGCGAGACCTCCGCGTAGTGGATCTCGCGGTTGTACGCCAGTGTCGACTTGACCGTGACCATACCGATGTCGAGGCTCTGTTCGAAGCTGGTCTCCATTGCTCGCTTGAGCCCGGCTAGGCCCGTTATGGAAACGTTGGTGAGTTCTTCCAGCTTGTGGACTTCGGAAAGGGCCTGCGGAGCGACGAATCGGTCGAACTTGCGGGCGCAGACGAAGAATTTCGGGTCGGGCCGGACCGGAGTGGCATTCCAGTAGTCGTCCAGCACCGAGTAGGCGATGTTCGAGCGGCGGATGAGGATTTCCTCGTACAGGCCCAGCCGGTTCATGGCCTCGATCTTGCGATTGATTGCGGGCAGGGTCGAGCCCGAGATCCGATCGATGCCGTAGATGTCCTGGATGGCGATGCGCAACGCTTGGCCGTAGCCTGTCAGGCGGGCCGACTTCCAGAACGGCTCGAAGGCCCGCCAGCGCTGCGCGGGGGGGGCGTCGGCGTCCCGCACGAGAGCGAGATCGTCCCCCGAGAGGCCGGCGGAAATCACGTCATTAATCGCGTAGTGTCCGGCGAGCGTGAAGAAGTCGATCCGGGAAGACGTCCTCTCCTCTTCCGGAATGATGTGCTCGTGGGTATTGACGAGTGTGATTTCCTCGATTGCTTGCAGCAGCTCGGTCTCGAGCTCGCGCCGCGCTGCTGTCGAGGCCTGCGGCGCCGCCAAGGCTGATACGGATCCGAAGAATGTACGGCGGCCTATCGGCATGGCACCACTCAGTCTCCCGCAATTGCAATCTCGTCGCAATTCGAACGCGACGCCAGCAATGCCTCGATGTCATGGCGTTCGAGATACTGAATCGCGGCGGGCTGGAACCGTTTGGCCGGAATCAATTCGACGCGCTGGGCTGAGGCCAGATCTTCGGGACATTGCATCAGCAGGCGTCCCTGAGTGCCTCTTCCTTGTCGTTGACAAACTCGACAGCGATCAGCTGCTGCGAGTCAAGCTGCAGGACGAACCGGAATCTTGCAATCGAAAGCGGTCCGCTAGGTGGGCATGCCCCGCATTGTTGTACCTGATTCCCTATTATCTCCATCCCAGTAGAGCGCCAGAAGGGGTGGCCTTGTGGGTTTTCGGTGTCGGGCGCGGACCCGGCAGGCAGGGGAGAGGCGCTAGGCACGAGATGCCCTGCCAGCCTGTGGTATCGGTCGCAACCGGGTCCCCCGGGCTGTCCCCTGATGGTCCCCGGGGAGTGCCCGGGGGGCTGTCCCACGCGCAGCCGGGTTGTCGAACGCCCTTGGTGGTGTAGTGCTGGCGGCAGCCGCTGCCGCTAGATGGCGCTCAACATCAGGATCGGCCGCGGCAACGGCAGCGTCGTGGCCGCCGCCTTCAGCAGCCTGCGCGGCAGCGCCGCCAGCTCGTAGCGGCGATTGAAGCGGTACTGGAACTCGGCCAGGTAGCGCCCCGCGTAGTGCGGCGCGCAGGCATGGTAGGTGCCGTCCAGGGAGCGCTTCACGTTCCCCAGGATCGTGTTCGCCCAGACCAGGCCGGGGGTCTCGCAGCCCTGCTTGCCGCCGCCCGTCACGTGTGGCTTGTGCTCGCAGCCCGCTGCCTCCAGCCCCTTGAAGCAGGCCAGCCCGTCCGTGTTCACCGTGGTCCCGGGCTGGAGGTTCTGCGCGGCCCACTGCTCGACCTCGGCCGTGCGGAAGCCGTCTACCACGCTCAGCTTCATCACCACTGGCTGGCCATCCTCGCTGACCTGCACGGCCGCCAGCATCGGCGTCTTGTTCTGCGAGCCCCGCCCGCGCTTGCCGCCGGGCAGCTCGCCGCCCAGATAGGCGTCGTCGAGCTGCACCGTGCCCGCCAGCCGGTAGCGCTGGTCCCGCTCCCGCATGGCCTGCATGAGCTTGTGTTTGAGCAGCCAGGCGGTGTTGTCGTTGACGCCCAGCTTGCGCCCCAACTCCAGGGCCGAGATGCCGCTCTTGGTCTGGGAGAGGAAGTAGATGGCGAGGAACCAAATGCTCAGCGGCAGCTTGGTGGCCTGGAAGACGGTGCCGGCGAGCAGGGAGACCTGGCGCTTGCAGTGGTTGCACTGGAAGGTGGCCCGGCGGGTGGAGAGGCGGCAGAAGCGGGCGCCGTCGCAGCGGGGGCAGCTGAGGCCGTCGGGCCAGCGGGCGTCGAAGAGGGCCTGCTCGCAGTGCGCCTCGGAGCCGTAGTCCTGGAGGAACTGGGTCAGGCTGAGGCCTTTTTGGAACTGGACTCTGTTCTTGGGCATAGTAGAGGGTTCTCTAGCTATGATTATCGCAATATATTCGTCTAACGTCAATAGTATCAGCGATTTACTGCGAATAAAAACCGCAATTCATGGCTACGGAGACGCTGACCACTGAGGGACGGAGTCAGACTGGCGGACCGGCCGCTGGGCCGCCTTGGTCAGCCCCGTTTAGGTCGGTCTTGGATGGAGGTAGTAGGGAATCAGGTTGTTGTATCCCACATTCATTCGCGGGATCGCCGGGTCCTCGGACCGGACTGTCCCGTTGATAATCCCACCGCCAACGAAGCGATACTCGGCTACCCGAATCAGAATTCCGTTGGCGCCGCCGGGATGACGCTGCGCTGAATGTCGAGTCCTGCGCACCGGTGCGGTGTGGCGCCGCCTTCCACGCCTCAATGTATCGTCTCATCCGTGGCCGCCTACGTCGGCGAGCCCGGCCGGCATACCGCACATCACGGATGCCAGGCTGGATGGGACCATTTTCCGTCAGACCATCTTCGCCCCATTCTTTTCGTTTCGGGTGCTATGGAATGGCCTCGAATGCTTACGAGTGCTTTCGGCGGCTTCAACTGAAGTTCAAGTCGCAGTGTCCGTAAGTGATTGAAACTACAGAATGATACTGCCAAATCAAGAGTTTGCGGGATGGAGGCGCGGGTTGGAATCGAACCCACGAGCAAACGTTTTGAAGATCTTTATGCGGATGAGTGTATGTGAGTGAAACCAGGTTTAGAGGCGAAAGCGGGAAGCCTGCAGCCACCTGCTTCTCGCAACCAGCCCTGGCACCTGCAAATCGGCCTCAACGGGCCAGGCTCCGAGCTCCGAGGAGCTCTTCACGGACGCTCCACTCCATCCCACCCAAGACCATAAGGCAGACAGCTATTGAATACTGGTACAAAACTCTGGCTTTAACTGCCAGACTACGGTACGGCATGTGCTATGGTACGAACGTGCTTATGGAAGCAAGCCAGAAGATTACCATTCACGTGCCAGTTGATCTCCTTGCAAAGGCGCAGGAGGCGACAGGCCGAGGTATCACCGCGACGGTACGCGAAGGACTGCAGGTGGTGGCGACCCGCACCGCATATCGCAGGCTCAGAGAACTCCGCGGCAAAGTAGCCTTTTCAATCGATCTCGAGCAACTCCGCGAAGACCGCTGATGATCGCAGCGGATTCAAGCACAGTAATCGCCTTCTTCCAAGGTGACGCGGGACGCGACGTGGAACTGTTCGACAAGGCCCTAGAGTCGGCTAACCTGGCGCTGCCGCCTGTGGTGTTGACTGAAGTTCTCAGCGATCCTGGACTACAGTCGAATTTTGCGGATCTCATCCGGATCATACCGATTCTTGAGATTCGATTCGGCTTCTGGGAGCGAGCCGCTGCAACCAGGGCCCGGATTCTTTCGAGACGCCTGCGGGCGCGGCTAGCCGACAGCCTGATCTCTCAATCGTGCATAGATCACCAGACACCGCTCATTACAAGGGACACGGACTTCCGGCACTTTGCTGAGCACGCAGGCCTGAAGATCGTATAGGCCCCCAGAGACACGCACTCGCCTAGGCAGACCGGTTTAGCGACCCGACGGTACCGTCGCAATCCTCCCAATTCGCCAGCCCCCGTGGCGTCCCTAGCGGGGCCTCTCTCTGCCAGCAGCCCCGTGCTCGGCTGCAGTGATCCGCAGCTTGTTGACGCTCAGGCCGCCTGTCCGGGAATGCACGCCATGCAGGTCGTCGAACTGCATGGCGTCGGTTCCGCGCCGTTCGGTTGGGGCACTGCTGGACACTCCTTACAGCGAAACCGGGACTATGCGCGCCCGGAAGGGACACACCCGGCGGGAGCGGGGCTCGATTTGGTATTCGTCCACGGCCCGCCAGACCGGGTGCGCTACGGGGCTCGCTGCGGGAGTGAGGCATCAGTTTCAATTACGGACACCGGGGCATCCTCCGGCCACCGGTACAGACTGCGATCTGCTCGCCGCTGCCGCTACCTAGCTTCATCATCCGCCATGCGCTGCGCCAACGCGGATCCTGACGAACCTGACGTTTTGTGGATTCGGGCCGAGCGGCACACCCATCATGAGGTTTCATCAATATCGACCGCTTGGCGAGCAACGTGTTGAGCCATCCGCTCGATGTGGATGGCGACAAGGTGAACGAGGCGTTCGAGGCGGCCTACAAGGAAGCTGTCCCTGCAGACTTGGCCGCGAGTATCTACGCGAAGAGGTTCGGCGGGTCATCAAGGGTTTAGCGGGGTACGAATGTCTGCTGCGGCGATGGACGGTGGCAGTTCGCGCGCAGACTTTTCGGCCGCCCGACCCGCTAGACAACCCAGATTGCGCTGTGTGAAGATCGAATTTCGCGCCTCAGGGCGCGATCTTCTTGGCCTGCGCCGGAGCGCGCCCGCTAGCCCATGTCGTCGGTCCATCCCTCGGTCGTGATCGCGCCCACCGCACAAGTGGCGCCGACAGCCGAGATCGCTGCCGATGTCGTCATTGGCGACTACTCGATCATTGAGGGCGATGTTCAAATCGGGCCCCGGTGTCGGATCGACCCGCATGTGGTTATCAAGCGCTGGACTAGCCTAGGCGCCGACAACGTGATCTCCACCGGGGTCGTATTGGGCAGTGACCCGCTGGACAAGGCCTTTGGAGGCGCGCGATCATATCTGCGCATAGGCAATGGGAACCGGATTCGCGAGCATTTCACGATCTCCCGCGGGACCGCGCCCGAATCCAAGACAGTCATCGGAGACGGCAACTTCATCATGACCTCGGGGCACATTGCCCACAATTGCCGGATTGGGAACGAAGCCGTGATCGCGAGCTCAACCCTAATTTCCGGGTATGTTGAAATCGAAGATCAGGCCTTCGTGTCGGGCGGGATCGGCGTGCAGCAGCACCTGCGGATCGGTGAGCTGGCGATCATCGGCGGCATGACACGGGTCAATCAGGACGTAACGCCATACCTGATGCACGTTGGCCCGACGATGGCCGTGCACGGCCTCAATCTGGTTGGCTTGCGCCGCGCCGGTCTTTCCAATGACGAAATCGGACTCATCCGCAAAGCGTACCGGATTCTGTTTCGCTCCGATATATCGTTAGAAGAGGCACTGAAAACGGTCGCTGCCGAGGTGGAGGGGCCTCACGCCCGCCACATGGTCGAGTTTATTCGCGCTTCCAAGCGCGGAGTTTGCCGCCGCAAAGGGCGCGAGAAGGAAGAACACTGATGTACAACGGAATTGAACACACCGCAATCGCCACGGAAGACCCGGAGGCCTTGGCTGGTTGGTACGAGAGCAATCTGGAAATGCCGATCGTGCACCGCTACGGAGGAAACGTATTCGTCCGCGCGACCGACGGCACGATGCTCGAACTCATCCCCTCCGACGGCAACGCGGTCGAGTCCGGAATGCGGACCCCCGGCATCCGGCATCTGGCCATCAAGGTCGATGATTTCGACCTAGGCGTAAAGGACTTGCAGTCCAAGGGGATTGAGATCGTCCAGTTCGTCGAGGCCGGTCCGAATCGCTTGGCGTTCTTCTTAGATCCCGAGGGAAATATCCTGCACTTGATCGATCGCGGCGACGCACCGATCTAGCGCGACCGCCAATGTCGCCTCGTCGGGAGGGCGATCCAGGCTTGAAGGCTAATCCGGCAGTCTCCGGGCGACCAGCTCGCGGCCGCCCTGGTGCAGTGTGAGCTTCGTGACTGCACTCGCTTCCACATGGAACGTGATGCTCGCCTCAACGACGCGATAGAAGAATTCCGTGTCTGAGGAGGCATAGATCTCAGCGCTGGGCTGGCCTGTCGCTTGCGCCGACAGTTGCGCGTCTTGGCGCGTGACCGTAATGACGAATCCGGGCTGCAGCTCGTAGCGGCCCACGTAGCGCTCCAGGGCTGCCTGCGCCACTGCAACGGTCTCGGCAGGTCCGTGGGCAATCGAGTTGACACCCTCGCCCAACCGAATTGCCCGCTGATCCAATCCGTTCTGGTGGAGCACCAGGTGATCGACCGCTCCTCGATCATCGCGTCCGAACGAGATTTGCGCCTCGACCTCACGGAGGAAGAACCGCGTTGTGGATTCCGGGAACACCGCGAACCGCTGCTGGCCGGTGAGTTGGACAAAGAGCCGGTCATCTTCGCTCGTAACCGTGAGGATGACGTCCTTGGCCAGCTGATATCGGCCGACATAATCCGCGTAAACTGCCGGATCGATCTCCACCTTGGTTGGCTGCGCCGGGGGCGGCGCAAGCTTGAACCGAGAGTCCAGCAGGTGAAAGCCTAGGTCGTCGACGCTGTCCGCGGAGCTGGAGAGCACCACAACCCCCGTGCCCGCGTCTAGGTCGAATCCGAGGAATGATCGGTATCCGCCGGTGCCGCCGTTGTGCCAGATGATCGACCGATCGTGGCGGCTGCGGATGAGCCACCCGAGTCCGATCTCCATTCCCGGTCCCGGGAATGGCCTCCTAGGTGCATGCGTCATTGCTATCGCATCGCGCAGCGGGGACTCGCGCACACCGAGGTTCGCTTCGATCAAGAGCAAGAGATCGCTGACCGTCGAACGGAGGGCCCCAGCCCCGGCGAGGCCGGGGATGTCCCAGTTCTTCGCAGGCTTGAGCGCCTTGTCGTGGCCGGTAGCGAGCCGTTCGCGGAGCGCAGGGGTCAAGCCAATAGCCGTATCGGCCATGCCCAGCGGTCCGAGGATTCTGGCAGTGACCAATGATTCGTAATCGGTGTCGCCGTGCCGGGCGAGGGCGTTCCCCAACAGCCCCACCCCCAGATTGGAGTATTCCACCGCTTCCCCGATGTCTCGCGCCAACTCATGCGATGCCAAGAAGGCAAACAGCCGGCCGAGGCCGTAGTCCGCGTAGGGATTCTCTGGATCGGCTGGGTCGAGGTTGTCAGGCAGGCGAGGTAGTCCGGAACTGTGCGTGGCCAAATGGCCCAGCGTGATCTCGGCTCTGTTGCGCGTGGGTATCTGCACCTCCGGGCCCAGCAGGCGCTGGACCGGTGTCTCGAGCTTGACGTCGCCGCGCGTGATGAGGTCCGCCAGCGCGATTGAAGTGAAGACTTTGGAGATCGAGCCGATCTCGAACACGGTGGATCCATCTGGCGTTCGGGGATCATCGGCGGAGAGCCGTCCGTAGCCGATGACATGCTGTTCATCCGGGCCGACGAATCCCACCGCGATGCCGACGCTGCGCTTCTCTTGATCGATTCGCTGGACCAAGAGCTGACGAATCGAGTCTGCGTTCGGAGTTGCCGCAGCGGACTCGGCGCAAGGCAGGACAACGCTAAACAGCAGCAGGGCGCTGACAGTCCTGACCTGGTGGCTCATGGCTTGCTACGAGTCTAAGTGTTGCGAGTCTCAGACTTCGTTTCATCGTGCGCCGTGCTAAGGCACTGGCCCCCAGCGGGTGCAAATCCCGCCCGGCGAACTGTCGTTCCAGCCGGAAGCAATCGGAGCGGCTCATGGAGGCAACGACATGGACTGAGCACTCTGATGTAAAAGGGTCGCCAGTGGGCGGTTCAGCGAGCATGCAGGCCGTAATCAGATGAACGCCGAGCAGGCCTCGAAAAAGTCGATGCGGAGGCCGACCCGCCGATGTAACGGGGAAGGCTGTCAGCGGCCGGGAAGCGAGCGACGCGCGCACCGGTCGGCTCCGCCGGGGTACTGGCGACAGCATGCCTGCAAGAGGGGGACGGAGGCAACACGGGAAGCCCCGTCGGTGGTGCGCACGCGCCAAACCGGGAATCCGCGAGGACCAGCCTGGGCCGGCCGGGGTGGCGGAGAGGCGCGTAGTACCGAGGAAGCCGGGTCCTGCCGGGGGATGGGAAGGGGCCTCAGTTCGAGAGGGACGCAAGCAAGGGGGCAGGGACCATGGAGACTGGCGAAGACCGACAAGCTCCGCATACGGTGCGGGGACTCCAGACGGCGTTACATGCGAAAGCGAAGGGAGACCCGGGTTTCCGGTTCTACACGCTCAGCGACAAGGTCTGGCGAGCAGATGTGCTCGCCGCTGCGTGGCAGGCGGTCCGCCGCAATGGCGGAGCCTGCGGAGTGGACGGCGAGACGTTCGAGCAGAGCAAGGAGCGGGACGTGCAGCGGTGGCTGGGGGAACTGGCGGAAGAGCTGCGGAGGAACAGCCAGTCTAACTGGTGAAGGATTCGGGGTGAGAGTCCCCGGGGGCAAAGGCACGGCTGATTCGTTATCGGCGGGTGTAGCCGTTCGCAAAAGAATATAGCCCAGGGGCTGGCTATTTTGGCCGGAATCGTGTATGCCTGGGATATGCAGGCGCAGGAGACTCCCCCCAAGGTTGTGAATTTGAAGCAAGTGGTGGTGCGACTGGCGCAGGCGCACGAGCGGCCGCGCTGGGATCGCCTGATGGACGCTCACCACTATTTGGGATTCAAGCAGTTTGCGGGGCGCGGGCTGCGCTATGTCGCGGAATACGAGGGCGAGTGGCTGGCGCTGCTGGGCTGGCAGACGGGGGTCTTCCAGTGCCGCCCGCGCGACCGCTGGCTGGGCTGGCACAAGGCGGTGCAATTCCGGCGCTTGCATCTGATCGCGAACAACACGCGGTTTTTAGTGCTACCTGCGGGGACGGGCGTGAAGTGCTTGGCCTCGCGCGTGCTGGGGATGAATCTGCGGCGGCTGAGCCGGGACTGGCAGCAGCACTGGGGGCATGCGCTGGAGCTGGCCGAGACGTTTGTGGATCCGCAGAAATACCGGGGCACGGCCTACTTGGCGGCGAACTGGATCCGGCTGGGCTTGAGCCAGGGCTATGCGCGTTCGAACGGGCAGTACACGCGCAAGCACGGGCAGCGCAAGCAGATGCTGGTGTATCCGCTGCGGGCGGGGGCGCGGGCGCGGCTGGCGGATCCGAGCGAGCGGCCGGAGTGGGCTTGCGGGCCGGTCGACATCCGCTATCCGGCGGCGGAGCTGCGCTCGCTACGGGCCCAGCTCGAGGAGGTGGAGGACTACCGCAGCGCGCACGGGAAACGGCATCCGCTGGCCGTGGTGCTGGCACTGCTGGTGCTGGCGAAGCTGGCCGGGTGGACCGGCGGGCGGGCGGCAGAAGCGTATGCGAAGACATTGAGGCCAGAGGACTTACGAGCTCTTGGCTGTCGCCGTGATGCGACCACGGGGGAGTCCGTGACGCCCTCGGACACGACCTTCCAGCGGGCCATGGAGCGGACCGACCCGGCCTCGCTGGAGCGTGTGATCCAGCGCTGGATGCAACCGCGGGTGGGGCCGTCGCAGGCGCTGGCAGGGGATGGCAAGCGCATGCGCGGGGCCAACCGGCTGGCGGCTGGGGGGCAGCACTGGGAGACGGTCACGCTGGTGGACCATCGCACGGGCATCGCGGTGGCGAGCCGCAGCTACCGTGAGCAGGGCGGCGAGCAGGCGGCCTTGCGGGCCTTGTTGGAAGAGGTGGACCTGCGCGGGCGGACGCTGACGCTGGACGCGGGGCACGCGGGGCGGGAGACCGAGCGGGCGATCGTGGAGCAGCACGGCGGGCACATCTTGGTGCGCATCAAGGGCAACTGCGAGCAGACGTACGCGACCCTGAGCGGGCTGGACTGGGAACAGGGCGCGGAGCGCACCTGGGAGGAAGCGGACTGGCAGCGCTCGCACCAGCGGGGCTGGGACAAGCGCTCGATCCAAGTCTTCACGCCGCATCCCCAACTGCTGTCGTTCCCGCATGCGCGGCAGGCCTACCGGATCACGCACGCGCAGTGCGAGCGGCTGGGCGGCGCGGTCAAGCGCAGCCACAGCTACGGCATCACTTCGCTGCCGCAGGCGGCTGCCTCGGCGCAGCAGTTACTGACGCTGCAGCGCGGCCACTGGCAGGTGGAGAGCGCCAACCACTACCGCCGGGACAAGACGTTCGGGGAGGATGCCAGTCGCGTGCGCACCGGCCACGGGCCGGCCAACAACGCCGCGTTGAACAACCTGGCGCTGGCGCTGCTGCTGGCGCAGCGGCAGTTCCAGACGGTGCCAGAGGCGCAAATCTACTACGCCGGCAACCGCGAGGAGGCGCTGCAACTGCTGCTGCGCCCCTCATCCTAGCGCTGGCGCCGCTACGGCAGTGCAGCCGGCCGCTCGCGGCCGGCTGGGTGGCCGCTCTGCGCGCCGGTGGCCGAGTTCGGCAGCCGCGCCCGGCGGTGCTCGGCCCAACTGGCATCCGTGGACAGCAGAGCGGGTGTTGGAGCTCGGTTCAGCCTGACCGGAAACGGCCATTTTTCTCGCCTTAGCTTGCGCCGGAACCGCTTGGAAAGCACTTGAACCCGAGCACAGCTGCTCCGTGGTAAGTCCCGTAAGTCGTTTTGTTTATAGGCGATGCAGGCAGTCTTGCGCCCAGTTCTGTTGCGTAGCAGCGGATCAGAGTGAAACAACCTGCGCTACTGCCGCGGCAGGAATTTGAGCATTGGACGCCAGAATCATCCGAGCCCCTACACCGGGCTCGATTTTCCTTGCCAGGCCGCCATGGCGCTCGTATTCAGGCACCCAGAGAGCGACAAACCACCTTCACGCCGATAAAGAATCAGCGGTGGGGGCAAAGGAGAGAGTCACTTCATGCTACACCGCGAGTCATGCGCAGGCTGCCGCGAGGCAGTCGGTGAAGCGTTGACAGCGGCGCGTGTGGGCGGAGTATTGAGCACCGAAACAATTGTCTTCCCGAGCGCCGAGGCCGTCTCCGCGGCTGAAGGCGAAATCGGACATGCCGGTAGAGACGAGGCATGGACGGGCTCGGCGGTGTCCAAGCACGCAGTGCACGCACGTACATCCAACATCGGGAACTGGGAGATCTTCGAGTCATGCCGGCGGAGCGCCGCCGGGATCGCCGAGGGAAGGCGGAAAGCCGAAGCCGAGGACGCACGACGCGAAGAAGTCAGACGCGGGCATAGTAGCGAGGAAAGCGACGAACAACCGGACGCAAGTTCGGGCGGAGCCGCCGGAGCGAAGGGCCGCGATCAACGGGAATCCAGGAGGCACTGACATGAGCCGGGTACAGGACCGGGAGAACATGCCAAGCGGGGCCGAACGGATACGGCAAGCAGCGAGGAGGAAACCGAAGGAGAAGCTCACGGCGCTCCTGCACCACCTCACGCCGGAAACACTCGGGGCAGCCTATGACGCGCTGAAGCGCGAGGCCGCGCCGGGCGTGGACGGCATGAGCTGGGAGGAGTACGGGCAAGGGCGGGACGAGCGTTTGCGCGACCTGCACGAGCGCGTACATCGCGGGGCGTACCGGGCGAAACCCGTGCGGCGGGTGAATATTCCGAAGCCGGACGGGGGCAAGCGAGCGCTAGGCGTGGCAGCGCTGGAGGACAAGATCCTGCAGCGGGCCATGGTGGACAATATCCTGACTCCGATCTATGAGACGGAGTTCATCGGATTCAGCTACGGATTCCGACCGGGGCGCGGGGCGCATGATGCGCTCGACGCACTGGCCTACGGAATCATGAGGCGTAAGATCAACTGGATCGTGGATGCCGACATCCGCCAGTACTTCGATCGCATTGACAGGGAGTGGATGATCCGGTTCCTCGAGGTGAGGATTGGGGACAGGCGGGTGCTGCGGCTGATACAGAAGTGGTTGAACGCCGGAGTCATGGAAGCAGGGAAGCAGACCGACAGCGGGCAGGGCACGCCGCAGGGAGCGGTGGTATCACCGGTCCTTGCCAACGTGCATTCCGCGCTGGACCTGTGGTAGGCGAAGAAATGGCGGCCGCAGGAGACGGAAGGAGACGCGATCATCGTGCGCTATGCGGATGATTTCGTGACAGGCTTCCAGCACCGCAATGAGGCGGAGCGCTTCCTGCAAGACTTGCGGGCAAGACTCGCCGGGTTCGGATTGGAACTGCACCCAGAGAAGACGCGGCTGCTGGAGTTCGGGCGCTTCGCGGCGGAAAGCCGGAGGCGGAACGGACAGAGCAAGCCGGAGACGTTCGATTTCCTGGGCTTCACGCACTACTGCGGAAGCACCCGGGCCGGGCGGTTCAAACTGGGGCGGAAGCCAATCGCGAAGAGGATGAGACGGAAACTGCAAGCACTCAAGGAGACACTGCGCAAGCGCATGCACGCGGACAAGTACGCGGTGGGGCGCTGGCTGGGACAAGTCCTGCGGGGCTGGCTGAACTACTACGCGGTACCGCACAGCTAGCGGTTCCTGAAGCAATTCGAGAACCGGCTGAGGCAGCTCTGGATGAGGATACTCCGCCGGAGATCGCAGAAGGCTCGCTACCCGTGGGAGCAGCTGACGGCGCTCTGCCAGAAGCTGTGGCCCAAGGTGCGCATACTCCACACGTGGCCGGACGAACGCTTTGCCGTCAAACACCGGAGATAGGAGCCGCATGCCCTAGCGGGCACGTGTGGATCTGCACGGGGGGCGCCGGGCAACCGGTGTCCCTTTTATCTTGGAAGTGTGCCGGAGACAGGATCCCCAGTTAGGACTTGGGTACGTCTCGTTGGTCTGCCGCAGGTGGCGCAAGCCACCGCAGCGGCAGGCCTCGGATCCCTCCCCTCGCCAGCGGGGGGAGGTCGCCTCGGGGGCCTTGCAAGGCCCCCGAGGCGGCGACGGGTCGGACCGTTTCCCCCTCGGATTTCAGGTCCGTGCGGTAGCTTGGTCGGCCCGTCGCATCAATTCCTGCGCGACCTCAACGGAAGCGTGGGTGTAGCCCCGTATCGCAAAAGGACAGGAACGCAGGAATGACACCACCCAAGCCCACCGTAATCGCCGGTATCGATGTCGGCAAATCCGGGCTCGACGCCCACATCCTCGAGGGCAGTTTGGAGCGCCACTTCAAGAATGACAAGTGCGGCCGCCGCGCCCTGCGCAAGTGGCTGCTGCAGCACGGCGTCAGCCGCGCTGTCTTCGAGCCCACCGGGCGCTATCACCGCCGTCTGCATCAGTGCCTCTTCGAGGCCGGCTTGGAGACCGTGCTGGTCAACCCGCTGCGCTCGCGGCGCTTCGCCGAGGCCCTCGGACAACTCGCCAAGAACGACCGCGTCGACGCTGCCATGCTGGCCCGCTTCGGCCAGCTTGACAGCCTCGTGGCGACCCCGCCCCAAGACGATCACCTGCAGCTGCTCAGTGACTTGCTGGCCGCGCGCCGCAAGCTCGTGATACAGCTCGGCGCCCTCCGCAAGCTGCGCGCCGAACTCGCCCCCGAGGCGGCTGCCTGCATCGCTGACAGTTGCAATGGCCTGCAAGCCGACATCAGCTCCTGCGAGCAGCGCATGCTGACTTGTATCGCCGCCGCCGCTGCCCTGGCGCGCCGCGCCGAGATCATCCAGTCGGTGCCCGGCTGCGGCCCGGTCACGGCCGCCTGCCTGTGTGCCGAGATGCCCGAACTGGGCACCATCGGTCGCCGCCAGGCCGCCGCGTTGTTGGGCCTGGCGCCGTTCGACCAAGACTCGGGCAAACAGCATGGTCGCCGCAGCATTCGCGGCGGTCGCGCCCAGCCCCGCCACAGCCTCTACATGGCGGCCCTGTCCGCGACCCGCTGGGAACCCGCCTGCAAGGCCTGCTACCAGCGCCTGATCGCCGACAAGAAGGAGCACAAGGTCGCCATGGTCGCCGTCATGCGCAAGCTCGCTTGCCTGCTCACTGCGCTGCTGCGCGAGGACCGCTGCTGGCAAAGCGAACCGCCCGCTCGGGAGTTGCCGGCCGCCGCCTGAGCAGCACCCACCGCCGCCCCTCACCGAATCTCACCATGTGCAGAGAAATCCAAGAAAATCGCCCTTGCAGAACACATCTGCCCGGATATCTGCTTGACAGCCAACACGGAAGCTACCGTAATGAACACCGACCGACCGCGTGCGGTGCGGCAGGTGTTGATACCGAAGAAGCAGCCGGGGAAATTCCGACCGTTGGGCATACCGTGCATCCGGGACAGGGTCGCGCAGACGGCAGCGATGCTAGTGGTATCGCCGATCTTCGAGGCGGACCTGCAAGCGGAGCAATATGCCTACAGGGAAGGCCGCAGCGCGCTGGACGCAGTCCAGCACGTGCATCGGCTGGTGCACAGCGGACATCGGGAAGTAGTGGACGGCGATTCAGCGAATTATTGCGGAGAAATCCCGCACGGCGACCGAATCCGGTCGATCGCCCGGCGCGTGAGCGACGGGCGCATGCTGGGCTGGATCAAGATGTGGTTGGAAATGGCCGTGATAGAGGACGACGGGAAAGGCGGCAAGCGCCGCACGAACCGGGCGCGCCGGGAGCGGAAAGGGACGCCGCAAGGTGCTCCGATCTCCCCGTTGCTCAGGAACGTCTACATGCGGCGCTTCATCCTGGGTTGGAAGCAGTCGGGCCACGCCCGACGCTACGGTGCGGAGATCGTGAACTATGCGGACGACTTCGTGGTCTGCGGCAAAGCCCCGGCGGAAGCCATGCGGGCAATTGTCGAACGGATGATGGAGCAACTGCGCCTACCGGTCAACGCGACGAAGACCCGCTGCCTGCGATGCCCGGAGGAGCCCATGGAGTTCCTCGGGTACCGCATTGGACGCAAGTACAGCCCGAGAACGGGCCGGGCCTCCATTGGCACGCGCCCGAGCAAGGCCAGCGTCCGCAGCATCTGCCGCAAGATCAGTGAGCCAACGGAAGCGCGATACGGGCTACTGGGACCGGAGCAGGTAGTGGGGAGGCTGAACCGAGCCATGCTCGGCTGGGCGAACGACTTCCGGCTGGGACAGGTGAGCCCGGCCTACCGCGCCGTCGACGCGCATGCGACCAAGCGGCTGCGCCAGTGGCTGTGTCGGAAACACAAGGTGAGGTCCGGGCAGTCCGTGCGCTACCCGGACACGCGGCTCTGGGATGACCTCGGCCTGACACGCCTTGCCATGCGAACGGCCAGTCGCCCGTGGGCGAAGGCATGATCTCGTCCGAGAGCCGGATGCCGGAAATCGGCCCGTCCGGTTCGATGAGCGGGGAGAAGAAACGCGACTATGCGAGAGACTGAGGCACCGGCGATAAGCGAAAGCGGCCGGCCAACTGCTACTCCCTCACGCTAAGGTAGGCGCGCTTCTCCTCGACTCTACGGGCGCCGTAGCGACATGCTGGTTAGCGGCGTAACTGCCGTTCGAACCAAGGGGTAGCGACTCTCTCCGCTCAGAGCAGGGCGCTTGACCGGCCCTGCCTTCTTATGACATCCTATGTCCCATGAAAGCCGAAAACAGCCTGCCCCCAGCGCCAGCCCAACCGCCTGCATTTGCCCTGCAAGAGGGCCAAACGCTGACCCTCGGCGCAGGCCTGAGCCTGCTGCGCGATGGCGAGAACTTCGTCTACTTCCTGTTCACCCAGGCTTTCGCCTCTCACGCCCGCGACGACAAAGTCAGCCGCAATCTGTGTCTCGCCCGCTGCGCGCTGTACGGCCACGCCACGCAGGCCGCGCTGGCCGACGCCTTCGGCCTCAATGCGCGCACGGTGGGGCGGGCCAAGGTGCGCCTGCAGCAGCGCGGCGAGGGCGGCTTCGTGCAGCCGCGCAAGCCGCGGCGGCGGCACGGCATCGAGGATCCCGAGGTGCTGGCCCGGGCTGCGGAACTGTTGCAGGCCGGGCAGAGTCTGTACAGCGTGGCCAAGCAACTGGGCGTGAACTGCTCGACGCTGTGGCGCTACAGCCGAGAGGGCCACCTGCCCGCCAGCCAGTGCCCGCCGCGGCGGGCTGCCAGCGGCGCGGCCGGGTCAGCGCGCAAGCCCGCAGCGCTGGTCGAGCGCCGACAGTTCCCAGCCGACGGCCTCGCAACCTCACCCAGCCGGAGTCTCAGCGAAAACTCTTGACAACTTTAATCAAACGCTGTGAGGATGTCTGAGTCTGGGTTGCCCATCAGCGCGAAGCCGGCCCGAAGGAAGGCACGAGAGCGGGTTTCACCGTCACTCCGCTCCCGCTCACCAGTTCGTGATCGAACCATCCGGTCTGGCGAGCAGCGGGATCGGTCTGCTCAGCTCGGTAATCTCCGATACGAGTTCCGCTTGTCGAGGATCGAATTCCACGCCCAGGCCGATCCGTTCGTTGGGCCACAGCTTGCCGTTGCGGAAGTCGTAATGCACCGGCAGGTGCGGGTGCACCTTCGCGCCCGCGCCGGTCATCTCCATGATTGCGGGCCCCGGAAGCGAGACGCAGCAGTGAACCAGAGCAGCCTCCGAGACGGGACCGGTAAAGTGCGGGATCAAGCCGACGTAGTGCGTCTCGCACAGCGCCGCGAGTTTCATGAATTCGGTGATACCCCCGCAATTGGGAATCGAGACCCGTGAGTAGTCGATCAGTCGGTCTTCGATCAGCACATTGGCGTCCCAGCGGTCCCCGAAGTGCTCGCCTACGGCGATCGGCACCTGCACCATCGGCCGCAGCGTGCGGTAGACCTCGGGGTTTTCCGAGCGCACCAGGTCTTCGCAGAAGATCGGGCGTAAGGGAGCCAGTAGGGAGGACAGGCGCACCGCGTCTGGCAGGTCGAAGCGGGTGTGATAGTCGATCGCCCAGTCACCGTCGTCTCCGACGCCTTCGCGGATCTGCTGACAGGTGCGGACTGTTTCGTCCACCGCGTTGCGATGCCGGTAAGGGGCGTCGCCTCTGGATCCTGCGCCTCCCGTTCGAAACGCCCGGAATCCCGCCTCGATGCAGGCCCGTGCCGTTTCGCGCGTGGATCCTTGGTCCGGGAACCCCGTCGAGTAGCATTCGACGTGCTCCCTAGTCGGTCCCCCGAGCAACTGCCAGACAGGCACACCCATCGCCTTGGCCTTGATGTCCCACAGGGCCAGATCGAGGGCTCCAAGCGCGTGTATTTTCTCGCGACCGGGAGGATAGAAGTAGCCGCGATACATCAATTGCCAGAGATGTTCGATCCGAAAAGGGTTTTCGCCAATGATCATCGCGCCCAGCTGCTCGACCGTGTCGGGCGAACCACCCTCGCCAATTCCGGTGATGCCGGCATCCGTCTCGACGGTCACGATGTGTCCGCTCTGGTTGAAGATGGGTCGAGAGTCCGATACACGATAGAACCGAACGCGGGTGATCTTAGTCGCGGGCAGCGCTGCCCGTGCGCCAGGAACGGCGAGCGAGGCGGCGGATGCGAGCAGTGAGGCTTGGAGCAGGTCTCGGCGGCGCATAGCGCCCCGGATTATACGAAATGAGCTGGGCGCGAGACTGCCGAGCGGAAGCGTGATTGGCCAACTATCGGACTATCCGCCCGGAAGCCGACTGCTAGCAGCCGTTTGGCAGAGCTGGAGAAGGTGCGATCAGCGGGCAGGTGCCGGCCGTGCGCACTTGCCGTTGAGCCCGGCACCGATAAAGGTGTAGCGAACGCCCTCAAGGCGTCGAGATCGTGGCGGCAGACGTCCATCAGCACGAGCGGACTCAAGTGTGGCTTGGTCACACGGTCGGCGCGATCTTCGCGTGCCTGATCAGGTTCGCCAGCCGTCCAGCAAACGGCTGGGTTGTCGCCGGCGGCTCCCGGCTGATCCTTGCGGTATTCTGACTCACGTGCGAAACGCTTGGTTGTTCCTTCTTCTAGCTGCGGGCTGCGCCACTGAAGTGGAGCCGCCCGCCTATGTGGTCGAGGCCGCCGCGAGCGTGGATGCTGCCGGCGCCGAACTGATCGTGATTCGCGATGAAGCCGGTGGCATCGAAGCAGCGATCGCGCCCGCGATGGGCGGGGAATTGAGCGGACTGCGCGTCAGGCATGGCGGAGCTTGGATTGAGACCCTGCAACTCGCTCGCGACTATGCGCCGCGCGAGGGATTCGGGGGCAAGGGGCCGTTCCTATGGCCCGCCACCGGACGAAATTTCCCGCCCGACATTGAAGCCCGCCGCCGCGCCGGCGAGGTCTTCGACAATGGGGCCTACGAGCACGGCGGAGTCAGGCGGGACATGCCGATCCACGGCTTTGCCCGCGATCTGCCGTGGATGGTTGACGAGACCTCTGCCAGCGAAGACTCGGCCCGCGCGTTGCTGAGTTTGGGAGACAGTGACAGCACTCGCGCCATGTATCCGTTCGGCTTTCGCTGTTCGGTCGAGTACGTCGTGTCGGGCGGCACGCTCGAATTGCGCTATGTCGTGCGGGCAGCCGCCGACAATGCCGAGCCGATGTTCTTCTCGATCGGCAACCACATTACGTTCTTGGCACCGCTGGTCGAGGGCAGCGATCCCGCCGCGATGGTCTTGACCAGCCCGGCCAGCTTGGAACTGCTCAAGACGGACTATGGCATCCCGACGGGCGAGACGCGCGAGGCTGCGTTTGCCGAAGGGATGGAGCTGGGTGACTATCCGCCCATGGTGCCCACATCATTGAGTGGCTATCCGGAGGGAGCGGATCCCTACATCGAGTACAGCGATCCGGCGGGCTTGACGCTCCACATGTCGCACCGCGCGAGCGAGGTTCCAGAACCGCCAGTGATCCTCTTCAACCTTTGGGGCGATGTGCGCAATGGCTTCTTCAGCCCGGAGCCTTGGGTCGGCCTGCAGAATTCGCTGGTACAGCGCCAGGGCCTCATCTATCTGGATCCGGATGAGGAATTCAGTTGGACGGTGCGGATCTCCTACGACTCGCAGGGCCATCAGTAAGGCCAAGGGGTATCGTCGGCCCGGCGGATCGTGGGGCGCAACCGCCGCTTGTACGGGCGCTTGCGCGCCTCCTCTTCGTTGACGTCAATGCCGAGCCCGGGCTTGTCGTGGATCGTGATGTACCCGTCGTTGAAGACCGGGCTTGCCGAGAAGACAGCCTTGACGCCGTCGCCCCAGCCGACGGCGAATTCTTGGATGCCGAAATTCGGCACCGAGTAACTCACGTGACAGTGCGCCATGTGCGACACCGGTGAGATGTTGCCCGGCCCGTGAAACGCCGTCTCGATCCCGTATGGCTCGCAGATTGCGGCCACCTTGCGCAGGGTCGTGATCCCTCCGACATGGGCGATATCGTGGCGCACATAGTCGATCAGGTGGTCGGTGATGAGCTGCAGGCCCTCCCATGCGCCCGTATAGATCTCCCCCATCGCCAGCGGGGTGCTGCATTGCTGGCGGATGATCGCGTAAGTGTCGAGATGCTCGGGGCGGAGCACGTCCTCGAGATAGAACAGGTTGTACTCTTCAAGCGACTTGGCGAGGCGGATCGCTTGGCTGGGCGTGATCCGCTCGTGAACATCGTGCAGCAGGCCCACCTCTTCGCCGACAGTGTTCCGGAGGTGCGCGAACAGCTTGGGGAGGATGAGCACGTAGGGTTCGGGTTCCCATAGCTGCGACGGGGGCACACCCCTGTCGAAGGCAGCCTGCGTTTCGGCCTGGACTCTTGCGGAAGATGGGACCGCGTAGCCGGCCTCCGCTCCCGGGGCGGCGACTTGGACCTTGACTACCTTGTAGCCCTGTTCCATCAGGGCTCGCGCGCCGTCTTCGACTTCCTCCACCGTGCTGCCACCCGTACTGCGATAGGTCAGCAGCCGGTCGCGCATCTTACCCCCGAGCAATTCATACACGGGCAGCCCCGCCACCTTGCCCTTGATGTCCCATAGCGCCATGTCAATGCCGCTCATCGCCGACAGATGCACCGACCCGGAGCGATAGTAGGGAAGGTGGTAGAGCGTCTCCCAGAGGTTGCCCGTGCGCATTGGGTTGCGCCCGATCAAGGCTGGCGCCAGGTGTTCCTCCAGCATCTTGGCAACGCCCAACTCGCTGCCAGAGCATGTGGCATCTCCCCAGCCGTGAAGGCCGGGTTGATTTGTAGTGATCTTGACCAAGACATAGTTGCCGAGGGGGCGTTCATCGGGGTTGGTTACCACGACGTCGACGGATTGGATCCGCAGGTTGTCGGGGGTTCGGTTGCTGTCGAACTGGGCGGCGAGGGGTGTCGCCGCCAGCGCGGACATTGAAAGCAGCTGGCGGCGGTTCAGGGTATGGTCTGACATGGGAATCCTTGCCGCCTCATGCTAGCGCAGCAGTGAGCGAGTTTGGTCTGCGCGGCGCCAGAGCGTGAGCCTGTTGCCTGGCCACGTCGCTGGCGTCGCCGGAAGCGATCCCGCGCTGTTCCCCTGGCCTCGCTGGCCTGCGGACGGTTGCTAGAATTAGAAGCACAACTAAGCCAATGTCGGAGTGCGAATTGGTGTCTGGGCCGCGAACTCTGGCAATTGATATCGGCGGGTCCGGGCTCAAAATGTTGGTTCTCGGCCCGAACGGGCAACCGCTAACCGAGCGGCACCGCCAGCCTACCCCGGAACTGCCCACGCCGTCGCAGGTGCTTGGAGTCTTGGCGGGGATGGTTTCTGCCCAGCCAGCATTCGATCGCGTCGCGGCAGGCTTCCCCGGTGTGGTCTCGAACGGCGTCACACTGACTGCCGCGAACTTGAACCGCGACTGGATCGGATTTGACTTCGCTTCGGCCTTGGAAGAGCTGACGGGAGCACCCGCTAGGGTGGCGAACGATGCAGACGTGCAGGGCCTTGCGGTGATTGATGGGGTCGGAGTGGAATTGGTGCTGACGCTAGGCACCGGACTCGGATCCGGTCTCTATGTAGATTGCAAGCTCGTCCCGAATCTAGAGATCGCTCATCACGTGCTCCGCAAGGGCAGGACGTACGAAGAGTATCTCGGCAGTGCGGCGCTGGACCCTGACGGCCGCGAAGAATGGAATCGGCACTTACAGCTGGCCGTCGAACAGCTTGAAGCCATGTTCAACTATCACAGGCTCTATATCGGTGGCGGGAACTCCCGCAAGGCAGGCAAGGTACGTTTGCCTGAGAACGTCAAGATCGTGTCGAACGTCGCGGGCCTGCTGGGCTGCATTCACCTTTGGGAAGCGATAGACGGTGAGCGCTGGTGATCTGGCTTGGCGGTCTGGGGGTCGCCGAATGACCAGTACGCCCGCACCCGAGGCCGGCGTGCTAGCAGATCCGCCGCTCCCGCAGGTCCCAGCGCCACCAGCGCCGTGGCTAGTCCGTCTGCTTCCAATCCACTCGGCGCAACCACGCTGACGGCGATCGCGGCGTCGGTACAGTGTCCAGCGCTGCGGGCGACGATGTGTGAGCACGGCTCGCCATCTGCTAGGTAGTACCGCTCCCGGCTGCCGGAAGAGGAGACCGCTTGGTTGCGTAGCAGCAGTTCCATCTCCGAGGTGCCCCGATCGCCGGTCCTGTCGAGGGCGATTCGCCAGCCGTCCGCGTCCGGCGGGGGATCGCCGACGGCGATGTCGCCGGCTACGGAAACGATCGCTCGACTAATCCCTTCCCGGGCCAGTGTTCGCAGTGCCTCGTCGGCGATGTAGCCCTTGGCAATGCCTCCGAAATCGAATTGCACTCCGCGCCGCCGCAAGAACACCGTTCGGGCGCGCTCGTCTAGCTCGACGTGCTTCCAGCCCGCCCGGCCCCAAGCGGCTTGGATGGCCGTCGGCCCGGGCCCTTCGCGTTGCCTGCCGTGGGTCCGGATCAGCCGGGTCACAGGGCCGACAGTTGGATCGAACGCTCCGTTCGATGCCTGTGCGAGACGCAGCGCGTGGCCAAGCACGAGCGCGAATTCTTGTGAGACCGGCACGGCCTCTTGCCAGGCCCACCGCTCGATTTCGCGCACTTCGGAATCGTCGCGATACGTCGAAAGCCTGCGGGCCAGTTCGGAGACGCGCTCGAACGCGGAGCGGAAGGCCTTGGCTGGGTTGACCGTGCCTGGTACGTAGGCGTCGACCCGCACGAGCACACCCATATGGGGCTCCTCGGCAAACATCCGGCGCAGGCCGGTGTCGGCGCGAGCGCTGGCTGCGAGGCCAGTCAGGGCCAGGCCGAGCGCGAAGGCCAGCCTAGCGCTTGCCTGCGGCGGAGTTCCAATAGGCATGCATCTCTTCGACAGTGGGCACCGTCGCCGGACGGACCAAGCGGAAGCCTAGCCATTGTGCGTCGGTGTGGTACCAGATGCTCTTGGGGAGTTGCGGATCCTGCATCTTCCAGTCTTCCGTGGATGCCCGCCGAGCTCCGCAGCGAAGGGCGGGAGCATCGTCCATCCACGATCCGCCCCGAGCTACGCGGGGGTACAGCCGGGTGGGCTGCACCCAAGGATTTGCCAGTGGCTCGTCGCTGGCAGGATAAGCGGGTTCGTGGCTGTCAAGCGTCCATTCCCAAACGTTGCCGTGCATGTCGTGCAGGCCCCAAGCGTTCCCGTCCTTCGTGCCGATCGGCTGATACTGAGCTCCGCTGTTCTCCCAGTACCAAGCGTGCGCGGCGAGTCCTGCCGGATCGTCGCCAAAGGAATATGCCGTCGTGCTGCCCGCTCGGCAGGCGTATTCCCACTCGGCTTCGGTCGGCAATCGATAGAAATGGCCCGTCTTGGCCGTGAGCCACTGAGCGTACTTGCTGGCCGCGTGCTGGGTCATGCTGATCGCGGGATAGCCCCCGATTCCCATGCCAAAGCTCATTTCGACGTACGGGGGTGTGGGGCTGGACACAGCTGCGACCACCTTATCGGAATCGATGTACCTCTCGGATTCTCGCAGCATGAAGCGGCGGAATGCGTCCCAGCTCACTTCGTGCGCTCCGATCCAGAATGCGTCGAGGCGCACCCGAATCTGCGGCCCCTCGTCATCTCCCCTGCCTGCTTCGCTTGCGGGAGTTCCGAGTAGGAATTCCCCCGCTGGGACCGGCATCATCCTTAGAGAGACGTCGGTGCCGGGCACAGCCTCGTCGTACGGCTCGAAGTCTTCATTCGCGTCGGCCTGCATGCTTGTGGTCACCAGGGCGTGAATTTGCCGGACCAAGGCAAGCTCGGCATCATCGACCGGCCGTGCCGGTGCCTGCCTCGGCATTTGCAGCGCTTGATTCCAGGCCGCTCCGTCGGCGATCCACGTGCGGAATGTCGTCAGCTCCGCCTCGGTGTTGCGCAGGCCGGTGGGCGGCATTGCCCCCTGCTGCCCTGCGGGCAGTGCCATGCGCGCCAGTAGCAGGCTCTGATCGGGTTGGCCGACGATGATCGAAGGTCCGCTATCGCCGCCATGGATCGCGGATTCGCGCGTCTCAACGCTCAAGCCTCCCAGCTTGTTGGAGGCATTGTGGCAAGGCAGGCACTTGATCTCCAGCAACGGCCGGACATCCCTTTGAAAGTCCACCGCATGGGCTGCGGTCGCAGCCGCCACGAGCAGCGGAATGAGTGCGTGCACGGCTAGACGAACTTGGTGATGCCGGGGCGCGCCAGCGGCGGCACGTCAAGCGGCATGTTCCAGCGCAGGTCGGCGGGGAACCGCTTCTCATTGGATTGCGCCGCTTGGTCCCAGGTCAGTTCCTGGCCGGTGTAGGCCGACGTGCGGCCCATGATGGCCAACTGCGTGCTGGTCGCCATGCGGACGCCGTCATTGATCGGCTCTCCGCGACGGATCGAGCGGAACAGTTCGTCATGCTCCTCTTGGTACATGTTTCGTTGCTGTCCTCGGAAGGTCCATGGATTTTCGCCCTCAATCTTGGGCATAAGGCCGCGCCCGATAGTGAGCCGACCCTTTGTGCCGAGGATGTAGTCGGCGTTTTCGCGGTGGCAGCCAGCGATCTGCCTGCATCCCAGGAAGGCTCGCACGCCGTTGGGGTAGAGGTAGTTGACTTCGAAGTGATCAAAGATGTTGCCGTCGTGGGCCGGAACTTGGCGACCGCCAACGGCGACGCAGCTCTCCGGCGCCTCGTCGCCGAACGCCCACGCGAGCTTGTCGACGCTGTGGACGGCCTGTTCGACCAAGCCGTCGCCGCAGGTCCAGACGAAGTTGTACCAGTTGCGAATCTGCCACTCGACGTCGCTCATGCCCAGCGGGCGGTCGTAGGCTGGGGGCATCGGCTTCACCGGGTTGGTGTAGTAGGTCGCGTAGTACGCGACGATCTCGCCGATCTCCCCGGATGCGACGCGATCCATGGCCTCGATCAGCATGTTGTTGTAGCGCCAGCAGAATCCGGCGACGAGCGACAGGCGCTTGCTGTCCGCCATCTTGACCGTCTCCAGCACGGACCGCACGCCCGGAGCGTCGACGGCCATCGGCTTTTCACAGAAGACGTGCTTGCCAGCCTCGATGCAGGCCTTCAAATGCTGCGGGCGGAAGCCTGGCGGCGTCGCCAGCAGCACCACGTCAACCCCGCTGTCGATCACGCCCTGGAATGCGTTCAGCCCGACGAACTGGTGGCGTTTCCCCACGCGGACCTTCTGCTTGTCCTCGTGTCTGGATTCGACCTGCTCGAGGCAGCGATCGATCCGCTCTTGGTCGACATCGGCGACGGCGGTCAGAATCGCGAGGTCATCCGCCTGCAGCGCTTGCGCCGCGGCACCGGTGCCGCGGCCGCCGCACCCGACTAGGCCGACCTTGATTTCTTGGCCCGCCTCGGCTGCCCCTAATAGCGTTGCAGTGCCTGCCGCAGCGGTGCCTTGTAGGAATTTACGCCGGGATGGGCTAGGGGTAGGCTCACGCGTGGACTCGACCATAGTTATCGCATTGTCGCTAACAAAGCGGGCGTTTGCATACGGACGGGACAAATCGAACTCGGCAGGGCCCATCCGAGGACGGATCTGGTGCCTGCAGGTGTAACCGGCCCGGATATCCGGGCGTACCATGAATAGGGCTTCAAGGTCGCTGGAAAGCATGGACGAACAGGCGTGTCGGAAAGGTCTCGGGCGTGCTATCGGCGCGCTGTTGCGGGCATTTGCCTGCGTGGCTGCTTGTCTCGTGCTGTCCGCCTTGATTGCAGCCCAAGAGCCCGAAAACGAGCCGCAGGATGGCGACAGCGCTACCGAGCAAGGCCTAGCGCTGGTCAATCTGGACCTGCTCGATAGCCAAGATGGGTACGCCATCCCAGCGGACAGCCGCTTCCTTCCCGGCGAGACGGTGCATGTCTATTTTCAGATCGCCGGCTATCACGTGGGGGAAGAGGATCGCGTCTCGCTGCGATACGAGGTCAGGGCGCTGGATCCGGACGGGCGCCGATTCTATAGCGCTGAGGGCGGAGAGATCGATGTGGAAATCGCCCCCCAAGACGAGAACTGGATGCCCGTCGTCCGCTACTCGCCGTGGCTTCCGCAACATGCTGGCGGGGGCACGTATTCGATTGAAGTCGAGGTGCGCGATGAATTAGGCCAGACCAGCGTGAGCGCAAGCGTCCCCGTCGAGGTGGATGGCACGCGCGTGCAGCGCGCAGACGAACTGCTGGTCCGGAACTTCAAATTCGTGGAGGCCGAAAGCGGCTCTCCGATGGAGCAGGCTGTGTTCGGACCGGGCGACGAGATTCGGGCCGAATTCTTCATTACCGGGTATGAGATCCGGCAGGACAACACCTTCCAGGTCGAATCCGATGCTTGGGTCTTGGATCCTGAGGGTGAGAGGGTGTTCGAATTCGAGTCCAGCGGTGAGCGGGGCAACCCGTACTACCCGCGGCTGTGGCTGCCCGCGCAGTTCAGGCTTGACTTAGACGCGGATATTCCGGCGGGCCTGTACACAGTCGTCGTCCGCTTGCGTGATCTGGTCGGCGGATCTGATGCCGCTGAGCGGTACGCCTTCCGAATTCGATGACCCGCCTCTCGGCGGTATAATCGCAGCGTGTCACTTACGGAATCCACGATGCTGCCGCTAGGTACGGCAGCGCCAGACTTTTCGCTGTCCGACTCGATTTCGGGCCGGACAGTCTCGCTGGACGATGTCTCCAGTGGGCGCAACGGCCTGCTCGTGATGTTCATCTGCGCGCACTGCCCATTCGTGTTGCACGTAGAGGACGAGCTAGCGCGCCTGGGCGAGGATTACGCGGGCGCGGACGGGATCGGCATCGTCGCGATCTCGTCGAACAACGTGGAATCTCATCCCGATGACGCTCCGGACAGGCTCAGGGCCATGGCCGACAGGCTGGGCTTCAAGTTTCCGTACCTCTACGACGAGTCGCAAGACACGGCCAAGCGGTACACCGCTGCCTGCACGCCCGACTTCTTTTTGTTCGACAGCTCGAACGCGCTTGTGTATCGGGGTCGGCTCGACGGCAGCCGGCCCGGCAACGGAGTGCCGCTGGACGGTCGTGATCTTCGTGCCGCCATCGATGCCTTGCTTGCCGAAGGTCAGGTGCCTGCCCAGCAAGTCCCGAGCGCAGGCTGCAACATCAAATGGGCTCCAGGCAACGCTCCAGCCTACTTCGGGTAGCCAGGCTGGTAGGCGCCCTCATCGCCCTGTTGATCTTGTGGGCGGCCAGCGCCGCCGAGGAGGGCCTCTAGGGGATTAATGCCGGCCGGTAAGCGTTCGAAGTCCACAGTCGCAGTTGCTAGGGCGGTGACGGCCGGAGCGGAGAGCACGCGGCCGAAATCGTGCCCCTTGGAGTTGCTCTGGGCGGTAGCGGCGAGCAGTTGCGGGCTATTTCCACCGAAGGCCAGCCCGCCCGCCGTACGCCCGCAATCTGCATCGATGAGCAGGCCCTCTCCGGCCAGCTGGCGCTTTACGGATCCCTGACGAGGCCCGCCGCCCGCCGCCCGGAAGCACCCGTATGCGGGCCAAACTTGGCCGGGATCAGCGCCGAGCAAACCCTCGATCAGACGCGCCAGCCGCTCGCCAGCTCCTCGGCGCACAGCTCAGATGGGTACAGCGTGGTCGATGGGGGGCAGGCAGGTCATGGCGATCGCCGCCTGACAGAACGTAGTCGCGTTTGCGCTGCCCCCCGCCCCGATCCAGTGCTTACGGCGGGGGGCAGTCGCTTGCGGATGTTTCGCGCAGACGCACTTCTACCCCACGAGTGCGGCAGACGGATGCCCGCGGCACTTAGCAGAGCGGTTACGCGGCGCGGCTGTAGTCAGCCGTGGCGGCCACGCCCGAGCAGTCGTACTCGTCCTGGCAGTACACACACAGCGTGGTCCAAAGGATGGCCTCGAGGCGCCTGGGATTGATCTCGGCCCCGCAGTCCTGGCAAATGCCATATTCGTCGATCGCCAGGAGCTTGAGTGCGGTCTCGACCGCCTTGCGCGTCTCCCAGTCCTTGTTGATCACGCTGATGGTGAGGTCCATCTCGAACCGGGTCTGCATCTGATCCATGGGATCGTTGCAGCGGTCGCGGATCAATTCCTCGCGACTGTTCCGATTGGTGATGTCCTCTAGCTTGGCCAGCAGTTGCTGGCGTACGAGTTGCTTGTCTTGGGCTACCATGATGTCTCTCCTTGGATCCGAACTAGAGCGTGGTTGCTGACACCGGGGCCGGTCGCTTTAACGAGCAGCCTTATGCGCTCAGTTCGAACTGCTGAACTAGTAAAGTATAGATGAAAACCACCGTCAAGTGGTTGCACCCCTGAAAAAATTCATTTCTTACGCGGATTTGACGTTAATAACCCCCCCGCTAGATCGTCGCAATAAGCTTTCTAGAGATCTGTAACACATTTATCAACATAGACTTAGTGAGTCTTCCGGTCTGGGTGTTCTGCCTGCTCGGGTGGTAGCTGCAAAGCAGATCTGGCCCGTTGTTCGGTCTTGAATAGTACTTGCCATGAGCAAAAACATAATCTTTCTTGCGCAAAACGGCACCTTGCGACCGCAAAACTGCGAGATATGACTCGTGCGCAAGGCGGCCCAGAGTCAGCACAACTCGTACCTGCGTAAGCAGTGGAAGTTCGTCCTCAAGGAAGCCGCGGCAGGCCGCGAATTCGTCCGGAAGGGGTTTGTTTTGAGGAGGGGCGCAGCGAACAGCGGAGGAAATGTAGCAGTCCAGCAGGGTCAGGCCGTCGTCCGCGGATGTAGACGACGGCTGCGACGCAAAGCCGGTCTCGAACAGGCTTCTATAGAGAAAGTCTCCGGAACTGTCGCCGGTGAACATGCGCCCGGTGCGATTCGCGCCGTGGGCGCCCGGTGCCATCCCGATCAACAGCAGGTGGGCGTTGGGATCTCCAAACGAGGGTACCGGCTTCCCCCAGTAGTCCCAGTCCCGGTAGGCTTTGCGCTTGATCGAGGCGACAGACTGGCAATGCTCGACGAGGCGCGGGCAGCGGCGGCAGGCGATGATCTTGCGCTGGAGTAGCGTCAGTTCGCGCGGGTGCGGCTCGGTTTGCATGGGTTGCCGCAGTCTAGCAACCGTAAGTTTGACTTGCTTGAGAGGGGCCGGCGCGTCAGCCTAGGCGAAGGTAGCGAGGCGCATCTCCGCAGGACTGGCCAAGATGCCCGCAACTGATCGTTGGGATCTCCGAGTTCAGCGTATTATGCTCCACGTTTCCGACTGGCCTAGTACACGCGTACGTAGGGGCAATACGGTTCTGAACTCCGCTCAATCCGCTAGTTCGTCCAATCGCCTATGGAGAGCCTGGAACTCATTCAGCATGTCTATACGCAGGTCCGCCATCTCTCGACGCAGGTCCGCCATCTCTTGACGCAGGTCCGCCATCTCTTGACGCAGGTCCGCCATCTCTTGACGCAGGTCCGCGAAATCCTCTCGCATGTCCTCGCGCAGGCTCTCGTTCTCTGCGGTGGCAGCAGCCCTGATAGCTTGCATTTCGAATCTTACCGACCGTATTTCCGACATCGCGAATCCAAACAACGCGACTGCTGCCACTAGAAGCCCAGTGCCAACGGTAATAAACGTGATGGTCTCTTGAGACCACCCTAGCCCGCTGTGAGGCCTCATATTGACGCGAACCGTCTCGGCTGCATCCATGGCAGCCGGAGGTGCCTGATCCACTCGGCCGGCGGGTTGAGCGCTGCGTTCGGCCATCTAGTAAGTATAAACCACGAATTCTTTGCTAGCGGTGAACAGACCACTTGTGGGGTGGGTCGTGCGAGATGTCAAGCGCCGGAGCGCCTGGACTCACGTGCCTGCGATAGACGCGCTCTCATCGAACGACGTCCAGTAAATCGCGAAGCCGAGAACCTGATCTGATAGACATTCGGCGTTTCCGGGGACCTGCGGACACAACTTCCCGCACCCAACGAGCCGGCGGTTGCTCGAGGCGGTATTCAGCGCCTGTTCCCGAACTTGGCTCAGGGGCGGGCTGTGGCGGCAGCGCATGGAGCAGGAAGCGACCGGTGAACTCGCTGGCGTCGAGGGTCATGCACTTGCGCTTGTTGTGATGGCGGTAATCGCGCCAATGGAAGCGGACCCGGCCGTCGTCGATGGACACGAGGCGGTGGTTGGAGATCGCCCCGCGGTGGGTGTAGCGGGCGAGGTAGGCGAGCACGTGGGCGGGGCTGTCGAAAGGCGGCTTGGAGTAGACCACCCACTCGCTGTTGCGTAGGTCGCGGAGCAAGACTGCGGAATCTGGCAGGCTCTCTCCCGAGCGGCTGACGGCTTGCAAACACAACTTTTCCGTTACCCCCCCTCAACATGACAACAGGCTTGGTGAGCCCATGGGAGCAGAGGCCGCGGGACACTTCGTGGAAGCTGCTGACGCTGGTCGCGAAGAACGGCCTGGGCGCCGTGGCGTAACGGCACACACCACCACCGTCCCGCGCCGCCCGAACCGAAGTGCGGGCAAAACGCTGCTGTCGTGACGGCAATACGTCTCTGGACGCCTCCGTTGATGCAAACTTTTCTTCGAACGACTCGGCGGATGTGGTCGAGCCAACCGGATAACCGAATGTGCGTGCAGGGCTAACGGCATTTCATTGATGCTGGCCCCGCCGCCGGCAGCCTAGTAGCCATATTTGTCCTGTCGATCCTTGAAGGCCTTTTCGCCACCCTCCATGGTCGAGGCGATCACCTTGCAGACTTCCGGCTCGTCGATCGCGCCGGTGTGCGCGAACTCGCGACCGCCACTTTCGTTGAGGTCCAGCTGACCAACGAGCTCGGCGGAACCGTTCAAAACGATGTTGGCATTGTGACTGGCAAAAATAAGCTGCCGGTTCTGCTTGGCTTCGTGCAGTTTGTCAGAGAGCTCCGCGATAATGCGGTTATCCAAATCGCCCCCTGGCTGATCAATAATCAGCGGCCCGCCAGGCTGCTCCAGCAACATCAGACTTCGTTACATCGGGCGACGTAGCGACATGCTGGTTAGCGGCGTAATTGCCGTTCGAACCAAGGGTTAGAGGCTCTCTCCGCTCAGAGCAGGGCGCTTGACCAGCCCTGCCACCTTATGATTTAATGTGTCCTATGAAAGCCGAAGAGCGCCTGCCGCCAGCGCCTGCCGCCAGCGCCTGCCTATGCCCTGCAAGAGGAGGGCCAAGCGCTGACCCTCGGCGCGGGCCTGAGCCTGCTGCGCGATGGCGAGAACTTCGTCTACCTCCTGTTCACCCAGCCGACGGCCTCGCAGCCTCACCGAGCCGGAGTCTCAGCGACAACTCGTGACAACTTTAATCAAACGGCGTAACGAAGTCTGAAGCTGCGACAACCGTTCCTCGAAAGGCACCTCATCGGCATCTGCCATCGCCGCGCCGACATAGCGACCCGGCGTGAGCACGTAATTGTGTTCCCGCATCTCATCCAGAGTTACGACCTTACAGAAGCCCGGTTCGTTTTCGTAAATGTCCGTGCGTGGCTCTCCGCGCCACGCGTGGCAGGTGCTTGCAATCTTGGCGATGTCATCCTCGGAAAATTCCTTGCGAGTTCGATCGACCATATGCCCGAGCTTTCGCGCGTCGATGAACAGAATCTCGCCGCGTCGGTCGCCCCAGCCATTCCCAAGGTTCTTGTTGCGGGCGAGGAACCAGAGGCAGGCAGGGATCTGGGTCGAGTAAAAGAGCTGGCCTGGCAGTGCGATCATGCAGTCCACTACGTCGCCCTCGACCATGGCGCGGCGGATCTCGCCCTCGCCGGACTGCTCCGAAGACATTGAGCCGATGGCGAGCACCACGCCCGCCGTGCCATTCGGCGCCAAGTGGTGGTGGATGTGCTGGAGCTAGGCGTAGTTGGCGTTGCCCACTGGGGGCACGCCGAACTTCCAGCGAGCGTCCTCCCGGACCCGGTCGCCACCCCAATCGGAGATATTGAACGGCGGATTAGCAAGGATGAAATCCACTTTCAGGTCCGGCAGCTCATCCTTGTGGAAACTGCCCTCGTTGTTCCAGCGAATGTCGGCGTCGATGCCGCGCACCGCGAGGTTCATCTTGGCAAGCCTCCAGGTCGTGTAGTTGCTCTCCTGCCCGTAAATGGCGATGTCGCCGATGCGCCCGCCATGCTCCTCGACGAACTTCTCGGACTGTACGAACATGCCTCCGGAGCCGCAGCAGGGGTCATAGACACGGCCCCTGTAGGGCTCTAGCATCTCGATCAGGAGCCGGACGACCGAGCGGGGCGTGTAGAACTCGCCGCCGCGCTTGCCCTCGGCGCCGGCGAAGCCGCCGAGGAAGTACTCGTAGACCCGTCCGAGGATGTCCCGGGACCGGTCGGCCCCCTCGGCCATGCCGATCCCCCTCACTAGATCAATCAGCTCGCCGAGCATGACCTTGTTGAGCGCCGGGCGGGCGTAGTCCTTCGGCAGGACGCCCTTGAGCGAGGCGTTGCTGGCCTCGATCGCCAGCATGGCGTCGTCGACGTCTTTGCCGATGGTGGGCTGCTTGGCCGCGGCCTGCAGGCGCGACCACCGGGCCGCCTTCGGGACCCAGAATACGTTCTCGGCGAGGTACTCCTCGGGATCTTCCGCGTCGGCCAACTCCTCGTTGAGCAGCTCGGCCCTCTTCGCTGCGAAGGCATCCGAGATGTATTTGAGGAAGATCAGACCCAAGGCGACGTGCTTGTAGTCGGAAGGGTCCATGTTGGCGCGCAGCTTGTCCGCCGCCGCCCAGAGCTGCGCCTCGAACCCGAGATTGGCACTATTGTTGTTTATCTGTTTCGCCATCCAGTCATCACCCGTTATCGGCAACAGAGGATCCGCATTCGCCGTCGGCCGTTCGTATTCTGGGTCGGGTTCGTCGCATCAACGGGCCGACCGTGCCTGCCTTACGACCGCATGCGCGTCGCAGGAGGATCTGGTCGGCCTGCCGATTGTCCCGCGGAGCTACGTTCGAGCGGCTTGTCGGCAGGCCGCTCACTGGGGTCCCAGGATAACCCGTCATTGTCGAATTCCCGTTTCTCATAGACGGTCGCGATTTGCCGACCATCCCAGATGCAGCAGAGATGCCGCTCTTGCCGGGCGTTCGAGAGAAGGGGTGGCCGGAATACGGCGGCGCACTCACCCCCTATCCGGCGGACGCTGTCATAGGCGATGCCGTTGGACCCGGCCTTACGCAGCGTTCTCCCTAGGTGCTGGCCTGCCGCGTAGTTGTCGGTGTGATAGATGAGCGGCTGTGCGGCTCTCTGTCCACGCAGGTCATGCAGCTCGCTCTCAAGGTCGACCAGATAGACCCGCATGTCCAGTTCCATGCGCTGCTGAGCGGTGGCTCTCATGAACCGCTCGCGGTGGTGCCTGGTCTCGGCAACGGCTGTGTCGAGGTTGTTCGCGGCATAGAACACGCCGTAGGTGCCATCCGAGAACCGGCTGCCGTGCGGGCTCAGATGGGTGAATGCCGCCATGATGACACTGGTGCCCGGCCCGCTGATGCGGTCTTCCGGCGACACGAGCCGGATCTTGCCGACCTCGTTGCGGAGCCGGGGATTGGTCAACGCGTCCAACTCGAAGATCGCTTCCAGATCCGGTGGCTCCGTCACCCGCTCGAAGAGCTGAACCGGCAGGAATCGGGCGGGGATGATGCGCCAGGACGGCTTCCAAGCAATGCGGGAAACCGGCGGCGTCACGCCCAGCCGCCGCGCTCTGCGTCGAGGTACTGCCGAACGAGGAACAGGTCGGCCACCTGGCCGGACATCATCTGGTCGAGCGCCGACCGACCGCTGAACGGGGGCGCGGCGTTCGGTCGCTTTACCCATGCATCGGCTGCGTTTTCGTCAGGCAGCAGAATCTGAAGGTCCTTGTAGACGCCTACGATGTAGGAAATGCGCTCCAGCGTATCCTTTGGCAGAACGACGTTCTGGTCCTTCTTCCACTTGAAGAATGTCGATCGAGCGCTCAGTCCGAGGAGGGCTATCTGTTCCTCGACCGAGAGGCTCCAGCGTTCCGCGATTCGAAGGAACGTGCGCAGGGCCGGGCCAGAAAGGCCCTTGCGGTCAAGAGCCGTTGCCGGGCGCGCTCGTGCAGTCATGACATGATCCATATATAATCCTTTCTCGAAGGATAGTCCGTAAATGGACAAACCGCAAGCCCCTCTCCCGGTTGTAGTCCCAGACTCTGTGAATGAGGCGTGGGGATTGGCCTAGACCCGCAACGATGCTGCGCGGTATCGGGTCCGGCACGGAAGCTCGGGCGGGATTGGGTCACTCATCATCAATTCCGCGGCGGCGTACTTGGCACGAAATGCTGGCTCCGGGGCCCCCATCGCCCAATCTCTTGCGGTGTCGGGACATAAGGTCAACCAGTGGATGCCCGTGCGTGGAGGGGGTTTTCCAGCGCGGCCGCACGGCTCTGCCAAGTTCAGTGGCTTGGGCCTCCACCCCTCCCGACCAGCACGGCTTGGTGGAACGGTTACAGATGGCCGGGGCCGACGGGGGTTGGTGCCCCGAAAACCGTCGTGTGCGACACATGCTGATCGGCTATGCCCGCGTCTCGAACTCCGCCGACGGCTGGTCGCTCGGCCAGCCGTCGGCAGTCCGCGATACTGACGGTGTCGGGTGAGGAGGTGATTCACAATCACGTTGTATCGGGGCGCCACAATCGAAATCCCAGGCAGGTAGCCCTCCGCGACGAGCCTGGCTGATTGGACCAATTGAATGCCGCTTGCGCAACATTACTCCGAAAGTTCATCTGCATAGTCGCAAGCAAATCGGACAACGGGAGTGGCCGGCCCGACATGATCAGCCCGAATGCTAGGTCGTTGGAGGATTCTCCCTCAGCACCGGTACCTTCTTCGGACGCACTTGCACCGGCATGCTCCCCCATGCACGATTCCGGCCAAATAAGTCGGCCCTTGGCTAACCAATTGCGACCGTGGTTACACCTCGCAAAAGAGAATTCAGCCGTGATTGCGACACCTCTGCGCTTGCGCGAGGTTGAAATATTTGGTATAAACTCGCACACGCTTGATGTGGACCCGTCCCGGTTCACCCGCCGAGTCGCGGCGCGTCCCCCCAGGCTGGGAATCGGCTCTTGCTTGACAAGGCATCTACTTTGAACCAGGCACGCCCCTCAAGGCACCCACAGCGAACGGGTTCCCCAGCGGTGTCAGAGTCTCCTGCGGCCAATAAAGAGCGCGTGGCCGAGGCTCGCCAGCAGGAGCAGTTCAGTCAAGGCGCGGAGCTGTTCCAGTCGCGCAAGTTCGGTGCTGCGCGACGAGTCTTAGAGAAGGTGCAGGCCGGCCCAAACGCAGGCCTGAGCCACAGGGCCGGTGTATATATCGACATCTGCCGCAAGCGGTCCGCGCGAAAACGTCCGGTTCTGGAAACCATCGAGGATTTCTATAACTACGGGGTGCAACTGGTAAATGACGGCAGGTTTGCCGATGCCGTGCGGGTATTGAACAGGGGCTTGGTGAAGGATCCCGCCGCCGCGCACCTGCATTATGTGAAGGGGGTGGCCAAGGTGCTCGCCGGAGATAACTCCAGCGCGGGAAAGTCCATCAAGAAGGCGATTGCTCTAGATCCGCGTATCCGGATCTTGGCCCGCCGGGATCCCGACCTCAGGGCGGTGATCAACCTAGCCCCGTTCGCCAGGCTGGTGGGGGAGGGCGACGAGTGAATCCTTCGGCAAGGGTCGCATCAATCTCCATTGGGAGTGAAGATGATCACATGCTGGCTCGGCAGGAATTCCAGGACCTCTACTAGCTCGAAGCCCGTCGGTTCGATTTCTGCGCGCACCTCTGTGACAGTCATCTTGTGCAGCGGGTGGATCGGGACCCACGGCTGTTCCTTGCGGTACTCGACTACGGCGAGCCGCCCGCCTGCCTTCAGCGAGCGCCGGACATGCGCCAGAATTAGCTGGGGGTCCGACAGCTCGTGATACACATCGACCATTAGGACGAGATCGACCTCGTTCTCGGGCAAGCCGGGGTCGAGGGCCGTGGCCAGCACCGGCGTGACATTCTCGAGGCCCCGTTCCCCCAATTCGGTGGCCAGCAATTCGAGCATGCCCTGCTGGATGTCAGTTGCGATGACCCGGCCGGTAGGGCCGACTCTTTTTGCCAGCCGCCAAGTGAAGTATCCGACTCCGGCGCCGAGATCGACTACGGTGGCTCCCGGTGGAATCTTCAGGGCGGCCACGAGCCTGTCCGGCTGCTCTTCGCGCTCGCGCTCCGGCCGCGTGAGCCAGTCCGCATAGACGTAGCTCATGACCGGGGCAATTTGACGGGCTTGGGGGTTTTCGTTGGCAGGTCGAGCTGTATCTGCCTGCTGGCCGACCAACCGCCGGCCGGGCGCCGGCGCGAGCAGGAGCACTGCGACACCGGCCAGAATGCCCGCCCGTCCTGCGGACCGCAGCCGCGGCGCTTTAGCCAGCCAGCAGGCCATGTCGCTCCATCAGCTTGCGCAGGTCTTCTTTGTCGCCTGGTGCCATCGGAACCAATGGAGGACGAACGCTCCCTGCTTCGATTCCGGCCAGCGACATGGCAGTCTTGATCATTGACACCTTGTATCCAGGCCGGCGGTTGCGAAGTTCATACATCGGAAGGACTAGCTCGTCCAAGATCTCATTCACTTCTCCGAAGCTCCCTTGACGCGCCAACTCTCGAATGCGCAGCGTCACTTCGGGCATGAAACATGCCAAGCCGGAAGTGAATGTTTCGACTCCCAGCTTCCAGTAGCTCGGAACGAAGGGCTCTGCCATCCCGTTGATCCAGTGGAAGCGGCAGCCGAAGTGCCGCCGGACCTGGAGGAAGTGGGACAGGTCGCCATTCTCGTCCTTGACCATACAGATGTTCTCCACGCCCGCCAACCGGTCAAGCAGGCTCAGCGGCAGCGTGCCGCTCCACTTGGTCTGGTACAGAATCACGCTGATAGCGGCTGCGTCAGCCACGCTCCGGTAGTATTCCACAAGCCCTGGCTCGTTTGCATCGGCCATGTAGGGGGCGATGCAGAGCACCGCATGCGCTCCGGCGCGGCGTGCGTGGACGGCCTGCGTCTGGGCAGCGCGCCAACTCTGCCCGACACCGAGGATCAGGTAGGCGCGATCTGCAGCGACTTCGCCGGCGATGCCACAGATCCGCTCGTATTCGGACAGGCCTAGAGCGTGCAATTCACCATTGCTGCCGCAGAACGACAGGGCCTCCAGCCCGCTCTCAAGCATGCGGTCGGCATGGGAGCGCAAGGCTGGCTCGTCGAGCTTCAGGTCAGAGTCCCAAGGTGTTACTGGAAACCCGATCGTGCCTTCTGGAAAGGGGTTTGCGCGTGACATGTGATGCGGCCTGTCCTCCGCGGCTGCGTCCCAAGATAGCAGGATTAGCGGAGATCGAATCCGCTGCTTGCCGGGACGCAGGCGGCTCAGGGGCTTGTTCAGGCGTGCGGTAGCTTTTTCCGGCAACGGTGCCTGTGGTAGATTGATAATTTCAGGCGGGCATTGCCAGCACGTTGCCCGTTCTGGAACCCACTAAGGCCCCAGAGTCTCGCGGAGGTGACGCCCCCCGCGCATCTCGCCCGCGACTTCCATGGATCAAGCAGTCGCCAATCGATACGTTTCAGCCCTGGCTGAAGTTGTGACCCAGCAGGGTTCTGCCCTCTCGCCTGAGAGTACGCTGGGGCAGCTTCAGGCATTCGGCGACCTGACGGCGGAATCCCCTGACTTGGCTGCGGTCTTGCGTTCGCCATCCATTCAGCCGGCTGCCAAGCGCGCCTTGATTGCCGAGATCGGCGAGCGGATCGGTCTGGACAGGATCCTCGTGAACTTCCTCTGCGTGGTGGTTGATAACCGCCGCATTGCGCACTTCGCGCTGCTGCTGGAAGGATTCCGGTCTTGGCTCGACGCGCACCGCAACCGTGTCGAGCTGAAGGTGCGGATGGCCGCGCCCCTCGGCGAAGACCAGAAGGCCGAGCTGGAGCGGCGCTTCCGCGAACTGACCGGCAAGCAGGTGAGGGCGACCTACGAGGAGGATCCTAGCCTGCTGGGAGGCAGCTCCGTGCAAGTAGGTTCGACCCTCTATGACGGTTCGCTGAGGACGGCATTGGGTTCGCTCGCGGACAGGCTCGCGGCCGCAGATCGCTAGGCAAGCTCCTGGAAGGAACCATTCGAATGGCCAAGATGAACGCTTCGGAAATTACGCAATTGATCCGGGACCGGATCCAAGACTACGATTCCGCCTTGGAAGTGGCCGAGGTGGGGTCGGTGATCTCCCTCGGCGATGGCATAGCCCGCCTGCACGGCCTCGAGAGCGTCATGGCTGGCGAGCTTCTCGACTTCGGCCGCGGCCTTTCGGGCATCGCGATGAACTTGGAAGAGGATCAGGTAGGCGCGGTGCTGCTGGGCGACTACACCGACCTGAAGGAAGGCGCCAAAGTCCAGCGCACCGGGCGCATCATTTCGATTCCGGTCGCAGATGCGATGCTTGGGCGGGTCGTCAATGCCCTTGGCGAGCCATTGGATAACAAGGGGCCCATCGAAGCCACGCAGTACAACCCCATTGAAGCGCTCGCTCCGGGCGTCATCGACCGCCAGCCCGTCAAACAGCCGATGCAGACCGGCCTAAAGGCCATCGATGCCATGATTCCGATCGGGCGTGGGCAGCGGGAGCTGATCATCGGCGACCGGCAGACCGGCAAGACCGCGATCGCGATCGACACCATCGTCAACCAAAAGGGCGGCGACATGATCTGTATCTACGTTGCCATCGGCCAGAAGCGTTCGACCGTTGCTCGGGTCATCAAGACGTTGGAACAGCATGGCGCGATGGAGTATTCGATTGTTGTCGTGGCTTCGGCCTCCGATCCGGCACCGATGCAGTTCTTGGCACCGTTTTCCGGTGCTGCCATTGGCGAGTATTTCCGCGACAGCAGCCGCCACGCTTTGTGCGTGTACGACGATCTTTCCAAGCACGCCGCGGCCTATCGCGAAATCTCGCTGCTACTGCGGCGCCCGCCCGGTCGCGAGGCGTATCCCGGCGATGTCTTCTACCTGCACTCGCGCCTGCTCGAGCGTGCCGCGAAGCTGAGTGAGGCACTCGGGGGCGGGTCGCTGACGGCGTTACCGTTCATCGAAACGCAGGCGGGAGACGTGTCGGCCTACATTCCGACCAACGTGATCTCGATCACTGACGGGCAGATCTACCTCCAAGCCGACCTGTTCAATTCCAACGTACGGCCCGCGGTGGACGTGGGCATTTCGGTGAGCCGCGTTGGCGGCAACGCACAGATCAAGGCGATGAAGTCCGTGGCCGGGACACTGCGGCTGGACTTGGCGCAGTACCGCGCGCTTTCGGCATTCGCGCAATTCGGTTCCGACCTCGACAAGGCATCGCAGCAGCAGCTGCACCGAGGCGACCGCCTGGTGGAACTGCTGAAGCAGAAGCAGTACGAGCCGATTCCGGTCGAAAAGCAGATCGCGATCATCTTTGTCGGCACCAAGGGCTATCTGGACGAATTGGAGTTGTCCCAGATCGCGGATTTCGAGGCCGGCCTCTACGACTTTCTCGACCGCCAGGGCGATGACGGCGTGCTCGCGGCGATTCGTGAGCGGCGGGTTCTGGACGCTGAAGTCACGCAGTCCCTGCAGGACGCCATCGCGACGTTCAAGGAGCAGTTCTTGGCGCTGCACTCGGTGGCCAAGGCTAGCTAGCGATGCCTTCCCTGATCGACCTGCGACGGAGGATTCGTTCCGTCAAGAACACCGAGCAGATCACCAAGGCCATGAAGATGGTCTCGGCAGCGAAGCTGCGCCGTGCTCAGCAGGCCGTCATCGGCGCCCGGCCCTACTCTGGCTTGCTAGAGGACATGCTCGGCAGCGTTCTGGGTGTGCGCGACGAGGATGACGCCGCGCTTTCGCACCCGCTGCTGGAGCGCCGTGAGTGCCGCAGGATCCAATTGCTGGTACTTGCGGGGGAGAAGGGTCTGTGCGGCTCTTTCAACAGCAATGTCTTCAGGGCCGCGGAGGAGTTTGTCCGGACGCGCCCCGATCAGGAAGTCGAGCTTGAGCTGCTCGGGCGCAAGGCTGTCGACTACTTTGGCCGGCGCAGCCACACCATATGCGGCAAATTGCAGCAGGTGACCGGAAAGGTGGAGCTCGGGACAGCCCAATCCGTTGCGGACAAGGCCATGCAGCGCTTTGCTGATGGTGAGGTGGACGAGGCCTGGATTGTCTTCAACCGCTTTCGTGGCGTGCTTAGTCAAGAGGCGGTCACCGAGCAGGTTTTGCCAGTCTCGCCGCCGGCGGGTGACGAGCGAGGACACAGCGCGTACGAATATGAGCAGCCTGCGGAGCAGCTCTTGGGTACGCTGGTGCCGAAACGGGTTGTGACGCAGGTGTTTGTGGCGATGCTGGAGTCGGCTGCGGCTGAGCACGCAGCGCGGATGACCGCGATGGATGCGGCGACGCGCAACGCCGGTGAAGTGCTGGAGAAGTTGACGCTCCACCTCAATCGGGTGCGCCAAGCCAGCATTACTACTGAGATTATCGAGATTGTTTCGGGAACGGCCGCGCAAGAGTAGCGGCATTCCGAAAGCAAGAGAAAGCGGAAACATGCAAGTCGTAGGGAAAGTGATCCAAGTTGCCGGGCCGGCTGTCGATGTACAGTTCCAGGGCGGGCATCTGCCGAAGATCTTCAACGCCGTCACGGTGACGAGCGAGGGGTTCGATGTTCCAAGCCCGATCAACGTCACCTGCGAGGTGCAGCAGCACCTTGGCGAGGGGCGGGTCCGCACCATCGCGATGCAGCCGACGGAAGGTATGGTCCGCGGGATGCGCGTCGCCGACACCGGCAAGGCGATCTCGGTGCCTGTTGGCCCTCAGGTGCTCGGGCGAGTCCTCAACGTCCTTGGCGAACCGGTTGACGAACGCGGTCCGGTCGAGACCGAGCAGCGCTTTCCAATCCACCGGGACGCCCCGCTACTCGATGAGCAGTCGACGGAATCGGAGATTCTCGAGACCGGCATCAAAGTCATTGACTTGGTCGAACCGTACTTGAAGGGCGGCAAGATCGGCCTGTTCGGCGGTGCCGGCGTGGGCAAGACCGTGATCATCATGGAGCTGATCAACAACATCGCCCTCCAGCACGGCGGCGTGTCGGTGTTCGCGGGAGTGGGCGAGCGCACGAGGGAAGGGAACGACCTGTGGCTTGAGATGCAGGAGTCGGGCGTGGTGGATCCCGACGATTATGAGAAGTCAAAGGTCGCCCTGATCTACGGACAGATGACCGAGCCGCCGGGAGCGCGCCTGCGGGTTGGCTTGACCGGACTGACTGTCGCCGAGTACTTCCGCGATGTCGAGGGTCAGGACACGCTGCTGTTCATTGACAACATCTTCCGGTTCACGCAGGCGGGTGCGGAAGTGTCGGCGTTGCTTGGGCGCATGCCCTCGGCGGTTGGCTACCAGCCGAATCTGGCTTCGGAGATGGGTGCGCTGGAGGAGCGGATCACTTCGACCAAGAAGGGATCGATCACCTCGGTGCAGGCGATCTACGTCCCGGCTGACGATTATACTGACCCAGCGCCGGCGACGGCGTTCACGCACTTGGATGCGACGACGAACCTGTCGCGCGAAATCGCTTCGTTGGGCATCTACCCAGCTGTGGACCCGCTGACTTCAACCTCGCGGATCCTGGACCCCCATGTCGTCGGGAACGACCATTACGACGTGGCTCAGTCGGTGAAGCGCGTGCTGCAGCGCAACAAGGAGCTGCAGGACATCATCGCGATTCTGGGAGTTGAAGAACTCTCGGAAGAGGACAAGCTGATCGTGGCGCGGGCGCGCAAGATCCAGCGCTTCCTCTCGCAGCCGTTCTTCGTGGCGGAGCAATTCACGGGTACCAAGGGCCGCTATGTCAAGCTGCCCGACACCATCCGGGGGTTCCGCGAGATCGTCGAAGGCCAGCACGACGACCTGCCCGAGCAGGCGTTCTACATGGTGGGTACGATCGAAGAGGCTCAGGAGCGGGCGCGCGAGCTGGCTAAGTAGGTCAGTCTCATTCGTGGCTGGTCAACCTCACGTCGAGGCCGCCGAGCGGCGTCCGGGCGCGGACTGGATCCGCGGGAGGCTGGAGCAACGCTAGGCCCAGGGCGAGCGCGTCGTGCTGGTGATGGACGACCTGAACGCGCACGAAAGAAATCGAGTCGCGGTATCAGAGCTACGCTCCCGACAGGCCCGGGCGCCTCGAGCTCGACTTCACCCCCAAGCGTGGCAGCTGGCTCAACATTGCCGAAATTGAGTTCGGCACTCTGCGCGGCCAGCGCCCAAATCGCCGCATCCCGGACCTCGCCGAGATGCGCCAGCAGCCGCACGCTTGGGCACAGCATCGGAACAACAGCCAACCCAAGGTCAACTGGCTGGTCACCACTCGTGACGCTCGCATCAAGCTGAACAGTATATATCCGAAACTTTGCTGGTACGAAGTGCTAGCACGACAAGGCTTGGACGTGTGACAAATCCTCGCGCTGGGCCTGCTCAAGCAATTTATGCTTCTCCGCGTGACATGCGGAGGCTGCAGCGAGGCAGTCGGCGAAGCGTTGACAGCTGCGCGTGTGGGCAGAGCAGTGCGCAGTGGAAACCTAGTTTGGAGTGCCGGTACGCCTTTGAGCACTTGGCGTTACCGACATACCTCCATCCGACCTCGCCAGATTCAAGGCCTGCCGCACTGTTCTTGAAGTTCTGGACGGCGGATTGAGGCACCAAAGGGGCTCCGCGTGGGGCGCTACCATGTCCACAGCCGCAGAGTTCGAAGCGTTTGAGTCCTTGCCTGGGGCTGCTACTGTGGTTTTTGGGCGATCAAGATGCGTCGCTCACAAACAGAGCTGGAGGAAGTTGGAGGGATGGGGGACAGAGCCGGGGATTCTTGTGACATGGATCAGCTGGTCAGGACTAGCACCCATCTGCGGAGAACCTAGCGCGGCACAGCCACGGGACCAGATGCGCCCATGACGAGAAAAATGCTGCCCATCGGCATCCAGACCTTCCGGGATCTTCGCGATAGGAGTTGCTATTACGTAGACAAGACTTCGTATATGTTGCGCATGGCCAATGAAGGGAAGCATTACTTCCTATCACGACCGCGACGATTCGGCAAGAGCCTGTTTCTTGACACTCTGAAAGAACTGTTTGACTGCAACGAGCGCCTGTTTGAAGGGTTGGAAGCCCAGCACCGCTGGGACTGGTCCGCGCGCCACCCCATCCTGCGGTTGAGCTTCGGTAGCGGCCATTTCAAGGAACCAGGCTACCTGCACACAAACCTGATGGCCCAATTGGACGACGTCGAGCGTCAGGCGGGCGTGACAGGGCGTGACATCAGAGTACTCCACTGGGCCCGAGCGATTCAGCCATCTGCTAAAGCTGCTGCATCGTCAGGCCGAGCGCCCCGTTGTTGTGTTGATTGACGAATACGACAAGCCCATTCTGGACGCGCTGGATGTGCCGGAGGCGGCCCGCGCAAACCGCGATTATCTCAGGGACGTCTACTCTGTTATTAAGGACTGCGACGCACACATCCAATTCACATTGATTACGGGGGTAAGCAAGTTCTCTAAAGTAAACCTGTTTTCGGGGCTTAATACTCTTACCGACATCACGCTTGAGTCGGAGTACTCGGCGGTATGTGGCTATACCGACCAAGACCTAGACACAGTGCTGAACTGCCGGGCCTGGACCGACAGGCGATCCGCCACTGGTACAACGGCTATGCCTGGCTGGGCGACGAGACTGTCTACAATCCCTTTGACATCCTGATGCTCTTTCGCCGCCGCAAGTTCGAGGCCTACTGGTTCGAGACCGGAACGCCCACGATCTTGATCGAAACTCTCTTCAAGCGCCAGGTGAGTTCCTTGGCCCTCGGCGAGATGACGGGCAGTAGCGACTTGCTATCCACATTCGATGTGGATGACTTCGCGACGGAGGCACTGTTGTTTCAAACGGGCTACCTGACGATCCAGGGCGAGGAAGACGTGGGTGGCGAATCACTCTACCGACTCGGCTATCCCAACAGGGAAGTAAGGCAGAGCCTGAACCGAAGCCTGTTGCGCTACTTGGTACGGGATTCGTCGCGTCAGGCGGCTAACAGCGTCCGGCTCTATAGGCTTTTGGAAGCCAACGATTTCGCCGGGCTCGAAGCGTTGTTCCGGGCCTTCTTCACGAGCATTCCCTACGAGTGGTACACGAAGAACGATATCGCCAACTACGGAGGCTACTATTCGAGCGTCTTCTACTCCTACTTCGCGGCACTCGGTCTAGACATGACTGTGGAAGACAGTAGCAGCCGCGGCCGTGTGGATATGGCGGTTCGATTCAACGGCAACGTATACCTGTTCGAGTTTAAGGTGGTCGAGAAAGCCTCTGAAGGCGGAGCGATGGCGCAGCTGAAGGCGAAGGGTTATGCGGATAAGTACATGGGCTCCAAGCAGCCGATCTATCTGGTCGGTGTGGCGTTCAGTAGGAAATCTCGCAACCTGGCCGCGATTGAGGTGGAGCGGCTCTGAATAACGGGCATGGAGGCAGTGCAGTCCGCAGCAATAGGTTGTCGGATGCTGTGCGCCGTGAGTGCGCGCTAGGTAGTCCGGACACACCCTTGGCACATCCGACCGGCAGTCGTCCATGGAGAACCGGTTTGCGAGATGGTATCTCGATTTCCAGACGAGAGATCCCGCTGCCGAGATGACAGTACAATGGGGATTTGCTGGTTGCCTGCACCAGCCGTCTGCCGCTTCGTAGCTAGGCCCTTCTAGGCCGAGTTCTAAGCCTCCGCCTTTGCAAGAATCCAATGCCTGACATCACCATTCGTCTGGAAGTCGCCGTGCCCGACAAACTTGTCCTCGATGAGGAGACCGTCTCCGTTCAGCTACCCTTGGCCAATGGCTATGCAGGCGTCTTGCCAGGTCATGCGCCTCTGCTTGCAGAAGTGGGTACCGGCGTGCTGACCTACACGGGCTCGCAAGGCGAAGAGGCGTGCCTCGCTATCGACGGCGGAGCCGTGGAAATTCTGCCCGACCGGGTCCGCATCCTAGCGGAAAAGGCCGAGCACTCTGCTGAAATTGATGCGGACCGGGCTTTGCAGGCGCTCGAGCGCGCCGACGAGCGGCTCCAGCTGTCTTCGTTTGAGATCGACGTCGACCGCGCGCAGCAGGCCGTAGCAAGGGCCCAGGCAAGAATCGCCGCCGCCAAGCGCCAATGATCGCGCACAGGGGCGTATCGAGAGAAATCGGGGACAGCAGCCTGCCCGCGACCTGCTATCCCTGATCGCTAACGCAGGGATTCACGAGTTCGCCAATCCCCTCGATTCCTACCTTGCACACGTCTCCGGGCTTTAGGTAGACGGGCGGCTTGCGGGCCATTCCCACCCCCGGCGGCGTCCCGGTCGACACGATGTCGCCCGGTTCCAGCGTCATCACCGCCGACAGGTACTCAAGCAGGGCAGGGACGCCGAACACCAGCTGGTTGGTGCGCGAATCTTGGAGAGTCTCGCCGTTGAGATCCAGCCAGATTCTCAGATTGCCGACATCCTCGATTTCGTCCTTGCTCACGAGTGCAGGCCCCATCGGGCCGAAGCTGTCAAAGGTCTTGCCGATGGTCCATTGCGTCGTGGCAAGTTGGTAGTCTCGTGCGCTGACGTCGTGCACGCACGTGTATCCGAAAATGTAGTCTTCCCAATCGGACGCCTTGACGTTCTTGGCGCGCTTGCCGATCACGAAGGCGAGCTCTGCTTCATAGTCCACTTGGTTTGAAACTGATGGCAGGATGATCGGATCCCCGTGGCCGCAGACCGCGTTGCCATACTTGGTGAACACCGTCGGGATCGCTGGAATCTCCATGCCGGACTCGATGGCGTGGTCGCGATAGTTCAGTCCGATACAGATGAACTTACCCGGGTTCGGCACCGGCGCATGCATCCGAACATCTGCCAACGCGGGACCGTCCGCAGCGCCGGCTACGAGCTCGGTCGCCTTGGAGATGGCCTGCTCGCCGTCATTGAGGAATGAAATGGTGTCCGGGTACCCGATCCCGGCCAGGCTAACGACCCGGCCGCCCACCAGTAAGCCTGCTACTGGTGGATCGGACCCGCGCGAGGTTGTCACAATCCGCATGAAGACCCATGGTACGACGAGCGGTCTACAGTTTGCCCGCAGGAGTGAGGCCGCGCCGTCCCGGCTTTAGCCGCTATGCATTGCCCAGACGAGAAAGCCCGTGAGTGTCGCCAATGCCCCGAGCACGGTTCCAGCGATGACCTGCCATCTGGGCAGTCTAAAGTCCTCGCGAGCTCTTTCGTCCGGCAAGCTCTCTGGCTGTGCTCTTCCCGGCACGGCGATGGTCTTGCTCCGGATCGCTTCCAGTGCTTCTCGGTTCGTAATCACGACAGTGCAAGCGTTGGGCCCGGGAAGCGTGTCCTTGAGGCGGCGCAACACATCAAGGGGGCATTCCTTGAATGACCGGAACATCGCGTCGCCCTCTTGGGTGGCGATGATGATGCGGGAGGTCTTCATCACCCACTTCATGACGCTTTCCTCACTGCAGGCAGTCCGAGGCCGGTCTGTGCTGCGAATTCGCTGACAAGCCTGATGAAGCCGAGCGCCGCAAGTGAGAGCGCCTTGTCTTTCCTGTAGATCAGGCCGATCGTCCGGATCATCGGAAGAGGCAGTAGCCGGATGGCCTTGAGCCGACCCGACTTGAGTTCCTCGCGGGCACTCGCAATAGCCATGAACGTGACGCCTAGATTTGCTTCCGTGAAGCGCTTCTGCATTTCGCTGGATTCCAACTCCATTGAGACGCGCAGCTTATCTTCGAACGGGTCGAGGTATTCATTGATGCGCGTGCGTGTCCGGCCAGCCTTGGGTAGCAGCAGATCCTCTTCCACGATTTCCTCCGCACCGATCGTTCTCTTGTTGGCGAAGCGATGCTGCGCACTCGTCATCAGCCTGATCTCGTCAGAGTAGATTTGCACGACCTCAAGCTTCTTTTCGTGCAACGGCAACTGGGTCACGCCGAAGTCGACTGAGTTGTCGACCACCGAATCAATCGTGTTGGCGCCATAAGCCCGAACGACTTGGATCCTGACTCCCGGAAATTCTTCCTTGTAACGCGCGAACACGCCGGGCAGCACATGGATGCAGGTGGCTTCGTTCGCGGCAATGCTCATCTCGCCCTTGGCCACGTGTTCGAGTTCCCGCACCGCATCGAACCCTTGGCGGCGCAGATCGAGAATGTTGCGGGCGTACACGGCAAACGTCCGGCCGGCGACCGTCAAGGTGATCCTGCTGCCGAACCGATCGAACAGCTGCGTTCCTAGCTCCTGCTCCATTTGCCGGATCTGGGCGCTAATTGCGGGCTGAGTGCGATAACACGTCTTGGCCGCCTTGGAAAAGCTGTTCAGGCGAACGATTTCTAGAAACGTATGTAGCTGATCGAAGTCCACGATGCGCCGATCACCGAACCTATCGAGCGGCACGGCCGCTCTCTTGCGTCAATCTGACGCTCGCTTCAACATAATACCTTACGCTCTGATCCCACCACCGTCAGGATTTGGCGCGCACATCGTGGCGCAGTCGATTCGGCAGCTGCAGGCAGACCGTTGTACCCCCTCAGAGCCCTGCCAATGGCGTTGCCGCCGCCGCCGTACGGCCGGTGCTCGCCGATCGGGGACCCGTAACCCTCGGATCGTCGGCTCTCTTCGCCGGATTCGGCGCGGATTCAGCAGGCGATAAAATGGGATCCTCCCTGTCGAAGATGAAGCCGCGGATATTCTCGGGCATGCAGCCCACCGGCGAGTTGCATATCGGCAACTACCTCGGTGCCCTTCGCAACTGGGCCGAGATCCAGTTCGACTACGAACCGATTTTCTGCATCGTCGACCAGCACGCCATCACCGTGCCCCAAGACCCGAAGGTCTTGCGTGAAAGTTGCGAGCAGGTCGCCGCGCTATACCTTGCCGCCGGTCTTGACCCCAGGCACTCCGCTGTCTTTGTCCAATCCCAGATCACGGCGCACGTCGAGCTCGCGTGGATCTTCACCTGTACCGTTCCATTCGGCTGGCTGGGGCGCATGACACAGTTCAAGGCCAAGATGCAGCAGGCCGGCTCCAATCAGGACTCGGTCGGCACTGGGCTGTTCGTTTATCCCGCCCTGATGGCGGCCGACATCTTGCTCTATCAAGCCAAGCTGGTCCCGGTCGGCGACGACCAGTCCCAGCACATGGAATTGACGCGCAACATCGCACACCGTTTCAACAGCCTGTACGGCAAGACATTCGTCGTCCCGGAGACGAAGCTCCCTACGGTTGGCGCACGGATCATGGGACTCGACGACCCGACCAAGAAGATGAGCAAGTCCGCCGACTCGCCCAATCACTCGATCAGCCTCCTCGATCCGCCCGGCCGGGTCAAGAAGCTTGTCGGCCGGGCCGTCACCGACTCCCAGCCAGCCGTTAACTGGGAGGAGCCCGGCGCCGGGGTTGCGAATCTGCTGACGATCTTCCAAGCCTTCAGCGGTTGGAGCGACGAGCAGATGCAGAGCCACTTCTCTGACATGCGCTATGGGTCCTTGAAGGGAGAGGTGAGCGAGATGGTCAGCACGAGCCTAGAGCCGATCCAGCAGCGCTATAGCGAGCTGATGGCCGATCGTGGCTACTTGCGTGACGTGCTCCGTAGTAGCGCGGAGCGCGTCGCGCCCATCGCCCAGGAAACGGTCCGGCGGGCCAAGGAACGCACGGGATTATATTCCGTTTGAGTGTCCGGCCTTGGCGTCCCCAGTTTCGCTGCGCGGTTACTGGCACGTCCTTCGCACATCGCCCAACTTCCGCAAGGTCTGGATTGCCCAGCTGATCAGCGGTTCCGGTGACTGGTTCTATTCGGTCGCGATCTACTCCCTGATCCTGGAGTTGACCGGCCGCGCCGAAATGGTGGCTTGGGCCGCGATCCTGCAGATCCTGCCAATGATGCTGCTAGGCCCCACTGCGGGTGCGGCCAATGACCGGCTCAGTCGTCGGAAAGTGATGCTGGTCAGCGACTTGTTGCGAGCGGTCCTTGTGCTGTGCATGTTGCTGATCGACCGGCCGGAACGGATCTGGCTGCTGTATGTGCTGCTGACGCTTGAGATCGGCTCGGCGGCATTCTTCGAAGCTGGGCGCAATGCGATTCTCCCCAGCCTGATTCAGCGGCAGGACCTGCCGGCCGCGAATGCCCTTGGCTCGACGACTTGGTCGCTAACAGTGACCGTGGGGGCCGCATTGGGCGGAGTCGCAGTCGCCTACTTAGGCCGGGCATTCGTGTTCGTGGCGAATTCGATCTCGTTCTTGATCTCGGCATGGTTCGTGTATCGCGTGCGTACCTTCGAGCGCCATCTCGCGGGAAGGCGCACGCAGAGATGGCTTGAGATGTTCAGCTATCGCCCCATAGTGGAGGGCTTTCTCTATGTAATCCGCGACTGGCGCTTGGTAACCCTGCTGTCCCTGAAGTTCGGTTTGGGAATCATGGGCGCTCGCGTCGTGCTCACGACGATCTTGGGCAGCGGAGAATTCATCGTCGGCGACAGTGCCTCCCTGGGGATGGCGGTGTTGTTCGCATTCCAAGGGGCCGGATCGACGCTCGGGCCACTACTGATGGGACGCAGGTTCAGCAAGAGCCAAACCACAATGCGGTTTACGGTCCTGCTGGGGTATGTTTCGGCAGCGTGCGGCTACATCCTGTTCAGCCAGACGCCTACGATGCCGTTGGCCGGGCTCTGCTTGGTGATTGCCCACGGCGGCGGCGCGCTGGTCTGGGTGTGCTCCACCACACTGCTGCACCTCAACACCGACAACCAATACTTGGGAAGGGTATTCGCTGCCGACATGGGCCTATTCATGGCCACGGCATCGGTCTCGACCTATTGCATGGGCCAGATCCTCGATATGGGCCTGCCGGCACGCACAGGAGCCCTCGGCCTAGGAATCGCGATGCTGTGCCCTGCTGCGGTTTGGATCATCTCGCTTCGACGAGAGTGGGGCGGAGACGAGCACGCATAGCTCAGACAAGCCCAGCTGGGCCTCCGAGGCATATCCTCTGCGGCCTCGGTTCAACGCGCAGTTCAGAAGGCTTTCCCCGGCGCACCAGCTAAGCCGGCCGGGTCGGGCGGCCGCGTCTCACGGCAGATAGGCCCTGACGGCTCGCGCACCACTTCCATCGACGAGGAATCTGGGCGAGTCGGCGGGAATCAGGAATGCGTCTCCCGCGTCAAACGGAATGCCATTCAGCGTCCCGGCCCCGCAGACGCAAATCAGCGCTTGGCAGCGCTTCGGATCCGGCGAATAGACGAAGGGGTGATCCCAGCTGAGCAACTCCGCCACGAAGGCCGAGCATCGATCAAGGCGCTCCACGAGGCATGGCCTGACGGAGATCTTTTCCGGCATCCGCGGCTGCGGCTGGATGTGGGTCTTAGCTGACGCGACGGCCCGATCGACTTGGAGCGCCCGGGGTGCGCCGTCGAGCCCGTTCCTGCCGTAATCATGGAGCCGGTAGGTAATGTCGGAATTCTGTTGGATCTCGCACAGCACCACTCCGCCTCCGGCGCAGTGAACGGTCCCGGCGGGTACGAGCACACATTCTCCCGGCACCGCCGGGATCCAGCGCAACAGCCGCTCGATGCTGCCGTCCGTGGCCGCACTGGCGAGCTGGGCTGGCTCAAGAGGTTTCTCGAGTCCCAACCCGAGACGCGCGTCTGGCTCTGCGGCGATGACGTACCACAGCTCGGGTTTGCCGAGCCCGCCCTCAAGTGATCTGGCCGTCTCGTTGTCCGGATGCACTTGGACTGAGAGTTGCCCCGCCCCGAAGAGCAGCTTCCCCAGCACAGGGAATGTGTCGCGTGGAATGTCTTGGTAAACCGGGCGCGCATACGGTGCCCGGACGGCGCGGTTCCAGTGGGGCCCCATTAGGCGTTGGCCGAACTCGGCCACCAGTGATGTGACAGTCCGCCCCCGCAGCGGACCGCTGTCGACCTCGCTGCCGTCGTGGATGCACCACGCCTCGCCGATCCGGCGCCGCTTGCGGCCGAAGAGCGGCGCTAGGTCGCGGGTTCCCCAGATCTTTTCGCGCAGCGAGGGTCGGAACTTCAATGGTTCCAGTCGCGTCACGTCAGCCCGGTAATGAATCGGCGGATTCGCCGAATACCTTCCTCAAGTTCTTGCATCGAGGCAGCATATGACAACCGCACTTGGTCATTCGTGCCAAACGCTTCCCCGGGCACCAGAGCGACATGCTCTTTGCTGAGCAGCTCCTTGGCGAAATCCATCGCGCTGCTCACGCCGCCACGGCCGAAACAGCAGCTGATGTTCGGGTAGGCGTAGAACGCCCCGTTCGGCTGCGGGCAACTCACGCCTGGGATATCGACCAGCGCCGCGATGACGTAGGCCCGCCGCTCGCGGTACTTCTCCAACATCTCATAGACCGGCTCCATCGGCCCGGTGAGCGCCTCGATGGCTGCCTTTTGGGTGATCGAGTTCGGGTTCGACGTGGCGTGGCTCTGTAGCTTGTTCACGTTGGAGATCAGATCGGCGGGGCCCAGCAGGTAGCCGAGCCGCCAGCCAGTCATGGCAAACGTCTTCGACAGCGAGCCGGCCACGACCACGGCAGACTTCGCGCCCTCGCTCGCAGCGATCGAAAAGGGCTCGGAGTTGTAGACGAAGTGGCTGTAGCACTCGTCCGATAGCAGCGTGATTCCGCGGCTCGAGGCCAAGGCCAGAATCTTTTCGAACTCCGCTCGCTCTATAACTGCGCCCGACGGGTTGTTGGGGGAGTTGACCACGACGAGTTTGGTGCGATCGGTGATCGCCCCTTCGATGTCATTCGCCGTCAGAGAGAAGGCGTTGGACTCGCAGGTGTCCACCCGTACGGGCTTGCCACCGTAGTAGTTGATGACGTCGAAAAACGTCACCCAGTACGGAACCGGCAGGATGACCTCATCCCCGTCGCCGATCAGCGCGGCGAGGCAGTTGAAGATTGCGTGCTTGCCTCCGACGGTTGCGATGCATTCGTTCGGCGCATAGCTGGTGCCGAATTCGCGGGTGTGCCAAGCCACGATGGCTTCCTTGAGCTCCGGGGTGCCGCCCGCGGCGGTATAGCGGGTGAAGTTGCTCTCGATAGCTCGGACTGCGGCCTGCTTGATGTGCCCCGGGGTGGGGAAATCGGGCTCGCCTGCGCCGAGAGCCACAACGTCCACCCCCGCACGCTTCAGCCGTCCGGCCTCGGCTGTCACCGCCATGGTGGTGGATTCGCTGATCCGGCCCACTCGTTCTGTGAATTGCATAATTCCAGCCTATCCTGTTCCCGCGGACCGGTCACGCAGTGCGCGCAGCTCGTCAGCAACATGCGTCGGCACGAAGTCAGTGATATCGCCGCCATGCCGACACACTTCTTTCACCAAGCGCGAACTCAGATAGCTGTAGGCCTCGGACGGCAGCATGAAGACCGTTTCGATTTCCGGGGCCAGCTTGCGATTCATCAAAGCCATCTGAAGCTCGTACTCGTAGTCGGACACCGCGCGGATCCCTCGGACGATCAGGCGTGCGCCGTTGTTGCGCGCGAAATCCACCAGCAGTCCGTCAAAGCTGTCCACGCGGACATTGGCCAGCCCCTCCACTGACTTGCGGATCAACTCCAGCCTTTTCTCAAGCGGGAACTCCGCATCCTTGGTGTCGTGCCTCAGCACCGCCACCACCAATTCTTCGAATTGGTCCCCTGCTCGGCGGATCAGGTCAAGATGGCCGTTGGTGATGGGATCGAACGAGCCTGGGTAGATGGCGACTCTGGATGTAGCCACATTCGCCATTGTACTTGCGGCCAAGGCCCGTCCGCAGCGGGGCTAGAGCTGCTCGTTGAACCATTCGATGGCCAACTGCTGGGCCTGCTCGCGCGCCTCCCGGTAAATTCCGTAGTGTTTGATGCTCGGCACCGTGACGATCTTCTTCACCCTTGTCGCCGCGGCGTGTGCCTTGATTGCGTGGTCGCGATTGTCGAACAGTTCCTCGTTCTCGGCGATCACGAACATCAGCGCCGCGTGGGACGCTGGCTTGGCCAACTCGACAGGCGCGTAATGCATCAGTTTGTCGCGGATCGGAGCCCCGCGCAGCGCGCCGACTGCGACCGCCCCCGGTTCGGGGTAGGGAAGCTCGCCTCGCGCTCGCTGGGTGGCCTCCTTGAGCGTTTGTGCCCGTGCCCCTTGGCTGGACACCACGAAACGCGAGTCCATCCCCCCGACCTGGCTGAACACCGCCTTGACGCGGCGGTCGTGCGCCGCAGCGTACAGCACGTGACCGCCGGAATAGCTGCTGCCCCAGACGCCGATCCGGTCGGTGTTGCACATCGGCTCGGCTTGCAGCCAGTGCAAGGCATTCAGCCAATCGCGCCCCTGTTCCACAGGGTCAACGACCTCGCGGATCGCGATCACCTCGGCCTCGAATCTTGCTTGCTTGCCGCTGGGTGCGGCCTCGGTGAGGATGACGCGCGGGTCGCTGTTGCCCCATCCGCGGTAGTCAAAGGTGACGGCTAAGTATCCGGCTTGGGCGAAAGCAACCGCGTCAGGCCGCAGGCCGCGAGCCGTGCCGCCCCATCCGTGGGCCATCAGGATGCAGGGGAGCTTCTGGCCGGACTTCCCGCGCGGAGCGAAGATCTCGGCTGCCAGCCGGGTACCCTCGCTGAAGATCTTGTCGGTTCTCCACTCGACGCCCTCAGGGGGCTTCCAGCCCTGCTGGGCAATGCCCGGCGCTGGGAGCGCTAGCAGGAACGCAAGGGCAACCAAGATGACACGCATGCCGAACATGTGTCCCCCGGGCCCTACTAGCCTAGCTTGCCGAACAGGTAATCTGCGATGGCGATGTCCTCGATTGCCAGGCCCTGGGATTCGAACAACGTGATCTGGTCGTTCGATGTGCGTCCGGGGACGCTGCCTGCCAGCACTTCGTGGAGTTCGCAGGCTTCGCTCCAGTCGAATGAGCCTTCTTCGGCGGCCTGCGTCAGGTCCCCAGCTTCCATGCGCGCCTGCTCGATTGAATCCACGGCGACAAGCGAGGCCATGCGCACCGCATCGCCGTCGAGTTCTCGCCGCTTGACATGGTTACTGCCAGCGGCGTTGATGTGTGTGCCCGGCCGCAGCAGGCGACCGGGAAAGACGGGATCGCGGGCATTCGTCACGGTGATGACGATGTCCGCCCCATCCAGGGCCTTTTCTGGCGAAGCTACCGCAGAGACTGGCAGGTCGAGCTTGGCACCCATGCGCTCCGCGAACGCTTCGCGCCTTTCTGCCTGCCGGCTGTAGACGTTCACATGCTTCAGGTTGCGCGCGCAGCTGACGGCCTCGAGCTGCGTCTCCGCTTGGAATCCACTGCCGAAAACAGCCAGGCGACAGGCATCCTCCCGGGCCAAGTGGCGCGTCGCGACGCCGCTGGCGGCCCCTGTGCGGATCTGGCCAAGGATGTTGGCGTCAATCGATGCGAGCAACTCAGCGGTGTTCGAGTCGAACAGCAGCACGACGAAGTTTGGCGCGCCCACGGCCGGGTTCGAGGCGTAGACCTTGATCCCGACGCGGCCGATCTGGTTGTCGCCGCCGGCCATGTAGTGCAACAGCGTGCGACTCTCCATCACGACCCGTCTGCGCGGGTGGTTCACAGCCCAACCCGCCGCCTGGCGGAGCAGCATCTGCTCGACCAGCTCCATGGCCTTGCTCATCGTGATGGCTTCTTGGACTTGCTGCTCGTTGATTCGGATCATCGGACCGCTCTCAACGAGTATGCCAGCTTGGGCGGACAGGTCATTTCGCGCAGTCACCGCTGAATGCTGGGCGGTGAGGAGCGGGGCAGATGGGTGGCTGGTGCTGTTCCCTGTCGTGGGTCGAATGGGAGCTAGGCGAGTCCACCAGCTACCGTCGGATCTGGCCTGGCGGATGCTGGGTGGCTTGCCCGTCGAGTCCTGACCCAACGCCTTCTGCGCATCCGAGCCTGAGGATCGGCCCCCAATAGGCCGGAATTCGTAAGCTCTAAGACCCCAATTGGCCAAGCCGGGCTAGATCCGGAATCAGCTGCGAAGAGCTGCCCGCATCCCCACAGTGCCAAAGGGACCGTCGCTGTTAACCGGTGCGGCGCTAGGTGGTCCCCGAAGTGCAAGCCTAACGTTGTACGATAAGACTTGAAGCGCGGGCGAGTGCGCTTGCCCGCTGCCATGGCGAACCTTTCCCGGGAGGGAGGTGTAGTAGTTTTTGGCTGAAATTCACGTTACAGTAGACGAGCCGCTCGAAATCGCCCTGCGCCGATTCAAGCGCAAGGTGCAGCAGGAAGACATCATCAAGGATGTCAAGCGGCACACGTACTACATGAAGCCCGGAGAGAAGAAGCGCCTCAAGCAGGCCCTTGCGCGTAAGCGCCTCCGCAAGCGCTCCCGCATGCCCCGCGACTAGTTCGCGCGGCTTGCCCAAGGCGAGACGAACCGGCATCCCGCGAGGATGTCTCGGGGCGTCTCGCCTTTGTTTGTTTTGGCCCTCGCGAAAGTGATGTCACGCTCCCAGTGGCACGCCTTCGACATCGACCCACGGCACGCTGTGGTCCCCGTCGACGGCCAGTGTCTCGGGCGGGGAATCGATCTGGAAGATTGACCACGGGCCCGGAATGAACGGGTAGCGCTCGACCACGGATTCGTCAATCTCGACGCCGATGCCAGGCTTGTCCGGCAGCACCACGCAGCCGTCCTCGAGTTGCAGGGGTTCGGTCACGATCTCATCGGCGGCGGGAAAGGCGTACATCCCCGGCTTGCCGTCGTTGGAGTGCAGCGGGTACTCCAGCCATTCCACGACGTTCTCTTCCCAGCAGACGCCGAGCTGGGCAGCGGCAATCACTTCCAGCAGCGTCCCCCAGCTGTGAAAGGCGAAGCGGATGCCCTGGCGCTGCGCGCCGGCGAAGACGCGTTGGCCCATCGCGAAGCCACCTTGGCAGCACACATCCATTTGGACGAAGTCAACTCCGCCTGAGTCGATCAGGTCCTGGAACGAGGCCTCATCGGGCTCGTGCTCTCCAGACGCCAGCCGGACTGATTGGCTGTCGTGGAGCGTTTTGTAAGCTGCGTGGTCATCTGGGGGCAGGGGCTCTTCGACCCAGTACGGATCGAAAGATTCGAGATCCTTGCAGAGCTGCTCGATGGTTGCCGGGGAGTAGCTGCGGTCTCCCATGCGCCACCACGCGTGGCAGTCCAGCATGATTCCGAAATCCTGTCCGGTTGCCCGTCGGATCGCCTCCGTGGTCCGCAGGTCACCTTCCGGCCCGGCGGCCGGCCTTAACTTGTATGCGGGGAACCCGAGCTGCTGGACGGCGGCGGCCTCAGCCGCGTATCCTTCCGGCGCCATGTACATGCCGGCAGAGCCGTAGCACTTGATGCGGTCGCGCTTGCGACCGCCCAGCAGGTCAGACATGGGCACCCCCTCGGCCTTGGCCGCCGCGTCGATCACGGCGACCTCAACGGCGTGATAGGTCTTCTGGGTTTCCAAGCCGGCCTTGAAGCCGAAATCTCGCCATCCTAGCGGGTCGCGGCCTTCCAGGAATGGGCCGATGGTCTCGTCAATCTCCCGGACAGCCCGGATATGTGCTGGTCCGGGCGCGAAGCCCTTGGTCCCGGCATCAGTGGAAACCCGGATCAGCATCGCGTCGCGCTTGAGAATGGTCCGCAGTCCGCCGTAGAACGGCAGGGGAATCGGCTTCTCGAATGGGCAGGACATCAGCAGCCCTTCGATCTTGGTGATTTTCATGGTGCTTGTTCGAGCGCACCCGCTTCGCCCGAGGGCGTACAGCAGGAGGCCAAGACTTTCATGGTTTCACATCCGCCAGCCAGCGCTTCAGGATCGGGCTCGTACGGCGATGACACGGTCGATTCCGGCGAGGTCTCGTATGAACTCGGGATCCCCCCAATGGGACTCGTTCAGCATCCGCTCCAATGCGGGCCGACTGCCGAAGCCAATTTCCGCAAGCAGCCAGCCGTGCGGCTTGAGGACGCGCCTCGCATCCTTCACGAGGCGTGCGATGATCCGCAGTCCGTCCTCGCCCCCGTATAGCGCGATTGATGGCTCGTGCAGCAGCTCTCGCTGCAGGCCGGGGGCGTCGTGCAAAGGCACGTACGGAGGATTCGAAACCACGATATCGAAGCTCCCGGCTGCTAGGGCGCTCGTGAGGTCGCCGACACAGAACTCCACCGTTGCGCCGAGTCTGTCGGCATTGGCCTTGGCGATACGCACAGCGGACGGCGAGATGTCGCTGGCCACGAATGTCGCGCTGGGGCCGTGTCTTGCGAGGCTGATTGCGATCGCGCCGGAGCCGGTGCCGATATCCACGACCTGGTCGCCCGTGCGGATGCGTTCAAGCGCGGCCTCGACCAGATGCTCGGTCTCGGGGCGGGGGATGAGTACATTGGAGTTGACCTGGAACTCGAGTCCGTAGAACTCCTGCACCCCGCGGATGTATTGGGTCGGCACGCCATCGCAGCGCGCCCGGAGCATTTCGTGGTATCGGGCTAGGTCGGCGTCACCGATGGGTTCGTCGTCGTGCGCGACGAGCCAAGCCTGGTCGCATGCCAAGGTCTCTGCGAGCAGCACTCGAGCTGTGAGTTCAGGCGCCTGAACCCGGTGCGCCCGGAGCAGGGACTGCGCGTCCCGCAATACGTCGGCAAGGTGCATCTCTGTATTCAAGAACCAGAGGCCCTCAAGCCGGCCTTTGCCCCAGAGGCGGTTCTCGGCAGGACTCAGAGCAGTGCGCTGTGTTGCCTAGTATGAAGGTTGGAGATCCGTTTGCGGAGCGCGTCTGCTCGCCGCGGGGCTGAGTCCGTTGCAGTGCCCGCGGGCTGCGCAGGACGGTCTTCGGGCCTCTGGCGGTGCTTGTGCCGTCAAGCCTGATGCCCGGATTGAAAAAGACGCCAAGCATAGGCAGGCGCGAGGTAAGCGTTCGAGCGGGCCGTGAATAGAGGACGTTGAGAGGGTGGAGGGAGGGTGGAAAAAAACTGGCTTGAAACGCTGGACACCGGATATGTGTTTATGCCAGCCTAGCGAATATGCAGTTGGGCGGGCAGCCGGAAGCGCAGGGAGGGTTGGTGTGGGCCCCGGGCTTCGACTGGCGGCGGGAGCGTGTGCCTGCCGAGGCGGTGGCGTTGGTCGAGGCGAAGCAAGCGGCGCATTACTGGCGGAGCATGCACGCGCGGGCGAAGGAGCGTGTGGCGCAGCGTTGGGGGCAGTGGCGGGCAGCGGAGCGGCAGCTGGCGGATGCGCGGCGGCAGATCGCGCAGTTGGCCGGGCGGGTGCGGGAGTTGGAGCAGGAGAATGCGGGTCTGCGGCAGCGCCAGCAGGAGCTGCTGAAGACGCCGTTCGGGAAGCGGAGTGAGAAGCGTCAGGGCGGCAGCGCCGGCGGGCCGGGCAGTGCGGGCACCAGTCAGGGGCCGCAGCGGTCGCGCGGGGGGCAGCCGGGAGCCAGCGCGCATGCGCGGGTCGCGCGGGCCGGCCTGGCGGTGCGGGAGGAGTGGCACGAGCCGGAGGCGGTCCAGCGCCAGTGTCTGGACTGCGGGCGGCCCTACCGCCGCAACGGCGAGGCGGTCAGCGACCGGATCGAGATCGAGGTCAAGGCGCATGTGCGGCGGATCCGGCGGCCACGCTACCGGGCCGCGTGCGAGTGCGCGAGACGGCCGGGGCAAGCGGTGCCGGAAGTGCTCGCGCCGCTGGTGCCGACGCTGTTCCGCGGCTCGGGCTATGGCCTGAGCGTGTGGGTGGCGTTCCTGATGCAGGTGTATTGGCAGCGGCACCCGGCGCGGGCCTTCGAGCGGGAGTGGGCCGAGTTCGGGGTGCGCCTGCCGGCGGCGACCCTGCTGGGGCATGTGCCGGATTTGCTGACTTGGTTCGAGCCGCTGGCAGAGGCCATCGGGGTGCACCAGCAGCAGGCGCGGGTGGTGCACGGGGACGAGACCTCGTGGGTGGTGCATGTGCGGGCGGAGGCCGACGCGAACCCGCGCTGCTGGCTGTGGGCCTGCCTGAGCCGGGACGCCGTGCTGTTCCGGGTGGATCCGTCGCGCAGCGCCGCGGCGGCCGGGCAACTGTTCGGGGCCCTCGGGCGGGACCGGCGGGTGGTGCTGGTGTGCGACCGCTACTCGGCGTATGTGAAGTTGGCGCGGGAGCACCCGGGACAGTTCGAACTGGCGGTCTGTTGGGTCCACGTGCGGCGGGATTTTGTGACGCTGGGGCGCAAGCGGCCGGATCTGCAGGCATGGGTGGAGGGGATCGTGGCGCGGATCGGCAAGCTGTACCAACGCAACGCGGAACGGCTGGCGGCGTGGGACCCGGAAGGTTGTCCGCAGGGGCAGTCCGAGCAGTTCCAGGCGGCGCAGGAGCGTCTGGAAGCGGAGTTCGAGGCGCTGTTCGAGCAAGCGGGCAAGGAGCAGCGGGCCCTGAGCGCGGCGGCGGGGAAGCCGCCGGGCGGCGGCCCGCCGGACCCGCGCTTGGGGCCGCTGCAATCCTTGTTGAAGCACCGCAAGGGCCTGACGGTGTTCGTGGCCAAGCCGTTCGTGGCGATGGATAATAATCCCGTGGAACGAGCCCTGCGGCGGCCCGTGATCGGGCGCAAGCTCAGCTTCGGCTCGCACAGCGAGAACGGGGCGGCCCTGCAGGGCGCGCTGCTGTCGGTGTGCGCCACGCTGGACCTGGCGGGCCTCGACCTGCGGCGGTGGCTGGAGGCGTTCCTGGGCGAGTGCGCGGGCCTCGGGCCGCAGGCCGTCGTGGTGGATCCTCAGGCCTGGCTGCCGTGGGGCCTGCCCGCAGCGCGCTTGCGGGAACTGCAAGCGCAGGGGCGGCGCTCCAGGCACGGGCCGGCCCCGTGAGCGGCTGCCTGCGCTACTGCGGCCGGGACTTCCCGGCTGCCGAATTGGATCTCATCCGCGCGCTGATCGCGCAGCGCGACCCGCTCCTGTTCCGCACGGCGCTGTCCCGGGCGGTCTGCGCGGCGCTGGACTGGCGCAAGCCCGATGGCGGCCTCAAGGAGATGAGCGCGCGCGTGGCCCTGCTGCGCATGCAGCGCGACGGCCTGCTGACCCTGCCGCCGCCGTTGCGGACCGTGCCGCGACCGCAACCGCTGGCGCTGTCCCCGCGCACCGCTCCGCCCGGCCTCGCGCCCCTGCCCGGCTCGCTCGCCCAGGCCCGCCCCCTGCGCCTCTCCCTGCTGCGCCCCGCCGATCCCCGCAGCCGCCTCTGGAACGAATTCGTCGAGCGCTACCACTACCTCGGCTACAAGCCCCTGCCCGGCGCCCAACTGCGCTACTTCGTGTACGCCGCCGACGGCCTCCTGCTGGCCCTGCTCGGCTGCGGCGCCGCGGCCTGGAAAACCGCCCCGCGCGACCGTTTCGTCGGCTGGGATGCCGCCACCCGCCAGCGCAACCTGCCGCTGGTCGTCAATCACGCCCGCTATCTCATCCTGCCCTGGATTCGCCTGCCCTGCCTGGCCTCCCATCTGCTCGCCTGCCTCCAGCGACAGCTCCCTGGCGACTGGCAGCAGCGCTACCAAATCCGCCCCGTCCTGCTCGAAACGTTCTGCGAAACTCCGCGCTTCCAGGGCACCTGCTATCGCGCCGCCAACTGGATCCTTCTCGGCCAGACTCAGGGCCGCGGTAAACTCGACACCCGTCACCAGTACAACCAGCCCGTCAAGAACGTCTTCGTCAAACCCCTCTGCTCCGACTGGAAAGTAATCCTCAATCGCTAGTTCCCCAGCCGCCGTTCACGGCCCGCTCGAACGCTTACGGCGCGAGCGTAGCGGTAGGTTTGCCCTGAGCGACGAAACCAGTTAGAATCTGAGACATAAGTAATGCATAGGTCACTCTTTGAGCATCGCAGCGAAACGTAGATCACGATCGCTCAACAAGCGCTGGGCTGCCTTTGCCGCCCGCACCAGGGTCGCCGCCAGCTCGCTGCTCGCGCTTGCCACCTGTGTGCTGGCCGACCCGACGCGCGAATCCGTGATGGCCGGGATTCCGGTCGCATTGGTCGGCGTTGCGATCCGGACTTGGGCCGCGGGCCACGTACGCAAGAACCAGCAGCTCGCTATATCTGGTCCGTATGCCTACGTCCGCAATCCGCTCTACATCGGCAGCCTGATTGCGGGCATCGGGCTTGGGATCAGCTCTGGTCGCGTCTCGATTCTGATCGCGATCATCACTCTGTTCGCGATCTGGTTCCGGCCTGTCATCGCTGAGGAAGAGGAGCACCTGCGTGAGATCATCCCCGGGTTTCGTGAGTACGAGCAGAAGGTGCCTAGGTTTCTGCCCTCCCTGTCCTCGCGGCTCGAGGCCCGGATGCGTTTCGATTGGAGCACCTATCTCCAGAATCGCGAGTATGAGGCGGTCCTTGCCTTTGGAGCCTTCCTGCTGGTGCTGTGGTTCAAGCTGGAGTTCCTGTAAGCCGCTGCGGTCTCGCAGGCACCTAGCCGAAGAAGCGGTATGCCGCGAATCCCGAAGCGTACGCCAGGACCAGCATATAGGCGAACTGCGCGATCGGCCACTTCCATCCGCCCGTCTCCCGGCGCACAATTGCAACCGTCGACATGCACTGCATCGCGAACGCGAAGTACATCAGCAGGGCGATTGCGCTGCCGAACGAGAGTTCTGCTTGGAGCGCTTCTTGCAGCGCCGGCGAGTCCTCGTCCCCTTCCATGCCGTAGATCGTGCCCAAGGTTCCGACGATGACCTCGCGCGCGGCTAAGGAGGTGATCAGCCCGATGCCGATTTTCCAGTTCAGTCCCAGCGGCTCGACTAGCGGTTCGATCACCTTGCCGATCGATCCCGCAAGGCTGTCCCCGATGGGCGGCGGCTCGCCGTTCGTGTACGGAACGCTGGCGAGGAACCAAAGCACGATCGTGGTCACGAGGATCACAGTGCCGGCGCGCCGGATAAAGATCTTCGCCCGATCAATCAGCCGGTATGACAGCGAACGGACCGAGGGCCAGCGGTACGTCGGCAACTGCAGGATGAACGGTGCCGGTTTGCTCTTGAGTATCGTGGACTTGAGCAGCCAAGCCGTGCCGCAAGCAGCGGCGAAGCCGGCGGCGTAGAGCCCCAGCAGTACCGCAGCGCGGGTGCCGAAAAACGGCCCGAGGATGGGGCGCTCGGGAATGAATGCCGCGATGAGAAGGGCATAGACGGGAAGCCTTGCGGAGCAAGTCGTCAGCGGTGCGATCAAGAGAGTTGCCAGACGGTCCCGTTGGTTTTCGATCGTGCGGGCGGCCATGACCGCGGGAATGGCGCAGGCGTAGGACGACAGCAGGGGAATGAATGAGCGGCCCTCGAGCCCAACCGCGCGCATGGATCTGTCGGCGATCACGGCGGCCCTCGCGAGGTATCCGGAGTCCTCCAAGATTCCAATGAACAGGAACAGAATGAGGATCTGTGGCAGGAACACCAGGACCGAGCCGACTCCGCCCCAAACCCCATCGAGCAGCAGACCCCTGAGCATGGACTCCGGCAGCAGCGCCCCGAGCCATCCGCCTGTGGTGGCGATAATCCCTTCGACTCCGTCCATCATGGGGACCGCCAGCGTAAAGATGCTCTGAAACACCGCGATCACGACGGCAAGGAAGATGAGCGGGCCTGCTAGAGGATGCAGGAACGCCCTGTCCAGCCGACGGCTCCACAGCGAGGGCTCCGGAGCATGGTAATTCGCCTGTAGGGCGACACTATTAGCCCAGCCCCTTGCCGCTGGGATGTTGTTGAGAACCGGCAGCTCGACACGGCGGGGCCGGGAAAGGGTGCCGTCCAAAAATGCGGTGACATCTTCCATACCGGTGCCGAGGCGCGCACTTGCGGCGACCACCGGAGCCCCGATCTGCTCCGCCACTGCCTTGGTGTCAATGCTGCCCCCCCGAACGGCGAGGTCGTCCGACATGTTCAACACGACCAAGGTTGGGATTCCGAATTCCAGAATTCCGGGAACGAGGCGCAGATGGGCCTGCAGGTTTGTAGCGTCCAGCAGTAGAATCGCCGCCGCAGGCTGCTGTGTTGTCTCGCTCGTGCCCCGCAGGATGTCAATGCTGATGCGCTCGTCCTCCGAGCGCGGGTGCAGCCCGACGATTCCTGGCAGGTCGATCAGATCCACCTGTTCGCCATTCGACAACCCAAGGCTTCCGACCCGCTTCTCGACAGTAACGCCCGGGTAGTTGGCGACCTTTTGGCGCAGGCCCGTCAGGCGATTGAAGAACGTGGACTTGCCGACGTTGGGCGGGCCGCAGATCGCCACTGAGCGGCCAGCGCGCGACTGGTTGGCCCCAACGGGTGCTGCGGCCTCAAGTGCGGTCGGCATCTGCGGCTCCCCTGTGAGCTGCCGATCGAATCTTGATCTGGGAGGCAGTTTCCCTCCGCAGCGCGATCTGTGAGCCCTCGACCTGGTAGACGGCTATATCGCCGAGCGGCACCAGGCGCTGGCACGACACCGTGGCTCCCGGTATGAAGCCCAATTCCATGAGCCTGACGCAGTCGAGTTCGTCGAATTCGAGCTCAGCCACGACGGCCGTCGCCCCCGCCCCAAGGTCGGCCAGACTCTCCGAATTTGCGCCGGACATGAATCGCTCGCCTCTCCTATCGTAGGCGCAGCGCTACCAGCGGGCTGGCCCATTGTGCGTCCAAGCTCGCGTGTCTTTCGAGGCGCGCAGCCGTGCGAGCAACGGCGTGGGGATCCGCAGGTAATAGCCGAGTATGCAGAGCTGGTGTTTCAACGTCATCCACCAAACGCCCTCCTCACGCCAGCGCCTGGCCGAAGTGATCGCTGAGCCATCGGCGAGCTCGATCCGGCCGATCTTCTTGAGCCGACGTACAAGGTCAAAGTCCTCCATCACGGGCAGGTCGGCGAAGCGTCCGACCCTGTTGAATGTCTCGCGCGAGGTGAAGATCGCTTGATCTCCGTAGGGGAGGCCAAACATCCGGCATCGAATGGCAACCATGCGCTCGACAAGGGCCATCTCCCAACCCGCGGAATCAAGACGGAACCGGAATGCCCCGGCACTGATGCCGGGCTTGGCCAGCGTGGCGCGGATTTGGTCAGCGAAATCGCCCGGCAGGGCTGTGTCAGCGTGCAGGAACAGCAGGATCGAGCCCTTGGCGCTGTGTGCTCCGAGGTTCTGCTGCTGCGCCCTGTTCGCCGGCCCGACTAAGATCTCCGCTCCCATCTGCGTTGCGATCTCGACGGTGTTGTCACTGCTGCCGCCGTCCACCAAGATGACTTCAACGGCTGCAGAGCCGCTGAGCCGCCCGAGCGTCGCGGCAATCAGGTCTGCCTCGTTGAGGGCAGGGATGATCACAGAGATGGAACGCTGCGCCGCGTTTTCCTCCATTTCCTCCGCCATCGCCGACGCTGCCTCACGCGCGGAATCGAAGGATCGTCCTCAGCAAACGCTGCACGCCCGGAGTTAGGCGAGTCCGCTGGTACGCATCGGCGGTCTTGCGGATCGCTTCCGACTGCGTGGGATAGGGATGGATCGTCTGAGCGATCGACCGCAAGCCTGCGCCGCAGGTCATCGCCATGGTGACCTCGGAGATCATCTCGCCCGCGTGGCTCGCGACGATCGTGGCGCCGACAATCTTGTCGGTGCCGCGCCTGCAATGGATCTTCACGAAGCCTTCCGACTCCGAGTCCAGCACCGCCCGGTCCACGGCGGATAGTTCTGTCCGATAGGTGTTCAGCGCGATATTCTGCTTTTCCGCTTCTTGTTCGTTGAGGCCCACATGGGCGAGTTCTGGGTCGGAGTACGTACACCACGGGATCGTCAACCCGGTCGCCTTGGAGCGCCCGAAGAACAGCGCGTTGGCGATGACGATGCGGGCCATGGCGTCAGCCATGTGGGTGAACTTGTACAGCGAGCAGATGTCCCCGGCCGCATAGACGTGTCGGTTGGCAGTCCGTAGGCGGTCATTCACAAGCACGCCCTTGCGGGGGTGGTGGCCGATGCCGGCGGCCTCAAGTCCGAGATCTTCCAGATTGGGCACTCGGCCCGTCGCGACGAGGATCCTGTCGGCGCGGACTGCGTCGGTGCCGCCGCTGGTCGATGCGATTTCGAGGACGTTGTCGCCGCCGTCAACGCTCACCCGAGTGACCTTGGATCCGAACAGCATCTGGACTCCGTCGCGCTGCATCGAATGGCCAACGATTTCCGCCGCGTCCCGGTCCTCCCTGGGCAGGACGCCCTGCTGTCCTTCGATCAGCGTGACCTGCGAGCCGAAGCGCGCGAACGACTGTGCCATTTCGACGCCGATCGGCCCCGAACCGATCACTGCTAGGCGCCGCGGCAGGTCTGTCAGGGTGAAGATCGTCTCGTTGGTCAGGGGGTTGGCTGCTTCGAGCCCTGGAACGGGCGGCATGAAAGCCCTCGTCCCGGTAGCGATGCATGCCTTCGAAAAAGCGAGCTCGGAGTCTCCTACCTGTACGCTCCGCGGGCCGGTAAACGATGCTTGGCCGAGGTACACATCGATCCCGAGTCCGCTGAAACGGCTGGCAGAGTCGTGGTTGCTGATGCCCGCCCGGAGTCGGCGCATCCGCTCCATGACCCTGCCAAAGTCCACGACTGGCGCCTGCTGGTCAACGCCGAACTCTCCGGCATCCCGCACCGTAGCTGCGGCCCGGGCCGCACGGATCAGCGCCTTTGAAGGCACGCAGCCGGAATTCAGGCAATCCCCGCCCATCAGGCTGCGCTCGATGAGCGCGACTCTAGCTCCCAAACCCGCGGCTCCGATTGCGGTGACCAAGCCCGCCGTGCCACCCCCGATCACGACCATGTGGTAGCGACCCTTCGGTTGGGGGTTCTGCCAGTCTTGGGGGTGCACGTTGCTGACGAGCAAGCGGTTGTGCTCGTCTAAGGGCTGCGCTGGGACGATGGATTCGATCGGGGTTGGCATGGGTCTAGCCCTGGCTCGGCATTGCCGGTCGGAGCCTGACAGCGTCGGCGCCCGGCTGCTCGTTCAACGCCCAATCGTATGGCAGCCAGCGGATCTGCAGGGCGCGGCTGTTGTCTAGTGCCCGTCGCAGGGGCGGAGAGTACCGCGCGGCGGCATCCAGCACCGAGCCGTGGATCTGTTCGAAGCCTGTCATCCCGCGCCCGCCAACGTGCTGCTTGAGCAACTTGGCGAAGGTCTTGTGATTGAAGTCGGCTCGTCCGGTATCGTTTGCAAAGCGTTCGTGCAGAATGACTTCGGGCGGATAGAACAAAGACCTCAAGGACTGGCGACCGCTGAAGAGCAGGCCGGCTCCAACGAGGCATGCCACGGCGAGCGCGAACACTAGTACGGTCCGCAGCGGAGACGATTTTGCGCCTGTCTCTTCCAGTGCTTCCGTTTCGGGAGTTGCGTCCACCTGAGCATGGCTGGCCACCGACTTGGCTGCGATGCGAGCTATGGCAACCGTGACGACGACAGTGGCGAGCAGGCCCGCGAACTGCAACGCGAGCCGGAGCGTATCGGCGCCCTGTGATCCGCCGACGGCTGCCGCAGCTTGGCCTCCGGCGAATCCGAGGTAGACGTACAAGAATGTTCCGGGCAGGATGAAGGCCGCGCTCGCGATGATGCACGGCAGGAAACGAATCGCCGTCACGCCGAACAGGTAGTTCTGCAGGCTGAAAGGGAACACGGGGGACAGTCGCATCAGTGCAACGATCTTCCAGCCTTGCTCCCCAACCGCCCGATCAACTGCCGCGAAGCGCGGTCGCGTTGCTGCCAGCGCCTCAACCTTGCCGCGGGCGGCGTACCGGGCTATCAAGAACGAGAGCACGATGGCGATGTTTGCACCGATCCAGACTACGGCTGTGCCAACCCACAGGCCGAATAGCAGCCCCGCCGCGAGAGACAGGGCCGAACCCGGTACAAAGACTGTTGTAGCCAGCCCGTAGACGATCGCAAATATGACCGGTGCCCACAAACCCAGACCTTCAATGCGCACGCGCAGCGCGTCCGTCAGATCCGCGATGGGCACGGCCGCGATTAAGAACCCGAAGGCGCCGATGAAACAGACAGTCGTTGCCCAGCGCACGATATTGGTCGCGCGGTCAGTCAATTCCGCAACCTCATTCGCTGACTCACTCGAAGCCCAGCGTCAGCGTCTTCTGGGACGGGATGTCGCGAGCATCGTGGCACCGCAGTCGACAAGGATGGTTTCAGCGGTAATGGCTGTGGCGTCCGCGGCCAAGAACAGCACCGTCGACGCGACCTCCTCCACGGATGCGATGCGCTTGAGCGGTGAGACCTCTTTCCCTTGTTCGAAGGCTTCATCCGGCCAGCCCGCGAAGCGCGTATGAACAAGGCCTGGCGCGATTGCATTCACGCGGATGTCCGGTGCGAGCGCCCGGGCCAAGGACTTAGTCATGTTGACCATGGCGGCCTTTGATGCCGAATATACGATCGAGCTGCCGGCGGCGGAGTAGGCCGATGCCGAGGCGTTGTTGACGATGGCGCCGCCACCGTGCTTGCGCATCAACGGCACTGCAGCGCGGCAGCAGTAGAAGGCTCCCCGCAGGTTGGTGTTCAGGGTGCGATCCCAGATCTCGTCGGTGAGGTCGTCCAGTTTCCAATGCGGCGTTAGCTGGCTCCACCCGGCGTTGTTGACCAGTACGTCCAAGCGGCCCCAGCGCGCCTCGACCGCCTCGACCATGGCTTTGACCTCGTCGTCGTTTTGAACGTTCGCGGCGTGCGCGACGGCTTCGCCGCCCTTCGCCTCGATTACCGCCAGCACCTCCTTTGCGGCATCGGCCGAGGCACGGTAGTTCACGAGCACTCTTGCCCCTTCGGCGGCCAGAAGTTCGCTGATTGCGCGACCCATCCCCGTGGCGCCGCCTGTGACGATAGCGACTTTTCCTTCAAGTTTCATTCGGTGCTGATCTCAGGAAGGAATTAGTGTAGCCGAAGGTGGAAACGGACCTTGGCAGCGATACGAATGCGACGCAGGCGGCGAAGGCTTGCCTGTGACTTCGCGGGTTCGCGTAATCGTACCGTGCGTTGGATTCCTGGTCTGCGCTGTCGCCCGGTCTCAGATGAGGGGCCTGCACCGCCAGTGCGCCAGTCTACGCTGCAAAGTGACCACCGCCACCCATCCGTACAGCCAACCACGGCGCGGCCATGCGCCGCATTGTCCGGAAGCCGTGCTGAGGCGACGCGCTGCTACACTGCGAATCTTGGCGGCCCCTACAGGGTGAGGATTTCGGTGGCAACAAGAGCGGACCCTCCCGTTGAGATCGCCGCGGTCGAGAAGACTGCAGGCAGGTCCGCGCCGCCGCAGCAAGTGGAAGCAGCGTCCGTTGCGGATCCGGTGGAGTACCCCAGTTCGGATGGCCAGGCGTTTGCCGAGAACGGCTGGCAGGCCGTGGCGCTGACGCTCGCCAAGGAGGCCTTGGACCGGCACTTCCGCCAGCGTGACGACCTGCTATATCGGAACGGACCTGCTGGTCTACTACGAAGAGGGCGACAATTCCCAGCGCGTGGTACCGGATGTGTTCGTAGCACTAGGTGTGAAAAACCAGCCGCGGATGACCTACCAGACGTGGAACGAGGGGAAAGCACCGGATTTCGTGCTGGAAGTGGCGTCGCTGTCGACAACCAAACATGACGAGCTGGCGAAGTGGGGCTTGTACCAAATGGCTGGGGGTGACAGAGTATTGGCGCTTGGATCCAATGGGAACCCTGATGGACCCGCCGCTGCAGGCTTGGCGGCTGGTGCGGGGTCGGTACGCGCCACTGCGGCCACGGATGGTTGAGCTAGGGATCGAAGAAATCCGGAGCGAAGTGCTGGGACTGGGCGTGCGGGCCGCGCTGCGGGACCAAGTGACCGTGGCGCTGTTCCGGGATCCGCAAACAGGGCAGGATATCCTCACCGGCGCGGAAATGGACCGGGCGTTGTTCAAAGCGCAGGAGCGGAGCTTGGAAGCGGCGGCGCAAGCACGTGAGGAAAGGGAGCTCCGGCTGGCGAGTGAGGAGAGAGAGCGTCAAAAGGACGCGAGGATTGCCGAACTAGAGCGTAGGCTGCAACGACAGAAGGATTTCGATTGATCGGCTTTCCGCTGGGGCCATGGGCAACTTCGATTCGAACCACGCACAATCTCCAGTTCCATAGATCCGAGAAAGTTCCAACGGCGGAATTCGAGCGCAAAAGCTATCCCGCCCTGGCCCGTAGACCCTTCACAGGCCACTGCAAGCAAAACCCGAGGTACCAGCGGCAATTCTAAGGTTGACCCCACCAGCAAGATTGATCGTCGCCAGCCAAGCTCGGATGAGGTGTGTGGGGTTGGTGCTCTAGCCCCGGCAAATGCTCGGTACGGCGGTTTCTAGGGTTCGACGGTCCGGATGTGCAATCCTATTTAGCCGACCGAATGCGCCATTGATCGGTGCAGCTTTCGCAAATGCCGTTGCTGGTTCCCTTCCGACATCACCGGTTCCCCTGGTCCGCCCGCCGTGTAGCACGGAGCTTTCTCACAGTTGCCGCCGTTGGCGTACTGCTGGCAACACTGCCTTTGGGTGCCCAGCCGGCCTGCCCGTGGTGCGGCGCCGGCAGTGTTGCACCAGTAAGTCTCGAGGGTGTGGTTGACCTGCATGTCCATAGCGCGCCCGACAGCGGCCCTCGTTCGATTGGGTCACTGCAACTGGCCCGGATCGCCCGCGACGCAGGTATGCGCGCGTTGCTGTTGAAGAACCACTACGCACCCACTGCTGGCTTAGCCTTCTTGGTCGAACGGGCCGTTCCCGGAATCCGCGTGTTCGGCGGAATCGCGCTGAATGCCTCCACTGGTATTAACGCGATCGCAGTGGACCATATGGCTAGGACCACAGGTGGCCACGGCAAAGTGGTTTGGATGCCCACTTTCGATTCCGAGCATTACCACCATGTGCTGAGTCCCAACCCCAACCGAGTGCCGGTGTCCGCGGGAGGAAAACTGCTGCCCGGCGTACTTGCCGTGCTGGACCTGATCGCCGACCACGGCTTGGTCCTTGCCACCGGCCATTCTTCGCCAGCAGAGTCGCTACTGCTGATTCAAGCGGCAAAGCAGCGGGGAATCAGCCGCATCATCGTCACCCATCCGCTGCCGCCTCCGGTTTCCATGTCGATCGAAGAGCAGCAGCGCGCTGCTGGGCTTGGGGCGCTGCTCGAATACCCGGTGGGCACTGCCTTGGCGTCGAATCCGCAGTGGGATGGCACGGCCGATGCCAAGTTGCGCGCCTATGTCGAAGCAATTCGCGCGGTCGGTCCTGAGCACGTGGTGATCTCTAGCGATCTAGGCCAATCGATGAATCCGGTCCACACCGATGGCATGGCTGTCTTTCTCGCCAAGTTGCTGCAAGTCGGCTTCACAAAAGATGAGGTTGACCGGATGTCAAAGGTGAATCCGGCGTGGCTGCTGGGCTTGTAGTCAAGCATGTTCAGAGCGGACAGGCGCGGCGTGCTGCGTGTGGAGGGATGGGAACGCTGGAACTGGCTGGTGCATGGTTTCTCGACGCGGGAGACCGGCGATTTCCTGAATTGGCCGCCAGACGGCGAGATCATGGCAGCCTTCGAGGCAGACTTGGCCGGCACGGCCATGCTGAGGCAGGTTCATTCGCGGCGCTGCGTCCGCGCTGATCGACCATGGAGCGGAGACCGTCCCGAGGCCGACGCAGTCTGCACGGACCGGGCAGGTGTACTGGTGGGCGTCCGCACGGCGGATTGCATTCCGATCTTGCTGGCCGACCCGCGCCGCCGTGCAGTCGCTGCGGTTCACGCGGGTTGGAGAGGGGTTGCGGCAGGAGTGCTGCCGGGTGCGGTGCAGACCATGGTTTCGGAGTACGGCTCCGCCCCTGCAGGCATCGAGGCTGCGATCGGGCCGGGGATCGGAGCTTGTTGCTTCGAAGTGGGTGATGAAGTCGCAGATCAGTTTTCGAGCGATTTCGTCGATCGCAGCCCGGCCAGGCCACACGTTGACCTGGTGGCCGCCCTAGAGTCCCAGTTGACCGATTTCGGGGTTGAGAGTGTCGCGGTTGCTAGGCAATGCACCAGCTGCGACCTCGATCGATATTTCTCCCACCGGGCTGAGCATGGCATTACTGGAAGAATGCTGGCCGTTGTCGGCCGGCGGGCACAGGGAGCCGAATGGGACAGGCCGGGCAGTTGAGATCCGCCAGAGCTGCCGGACCGGGCCCGATGCTGCTCTCCAGCGCCGACATCGCCGCTCGCGTGAGGGCGATGGGCGAGGAGATCTCGCTCGACTATGCTGGCCAGCGCCTCAAGGTGGGCATCGTCCTCGCCGGAGCTTGGGTGTTCGGTGCCGATCTAGTCCGGGCGATCCACTGCCAGGTCGACGTATTCTTCTTGCAGGCTTCGAGTTACGGCGAGAGCACCGTTCGGGCTGAGCGGGTCCGGGTTGGCCGCTCCGCAGATCTGGATCTGAGCGGCGCGGACGTTCTGGTCGTAGACGACATCGTTGACACAGGGCATACCGCGGTGGCGCTGCTCGAAGAGCTCAGCCCGCTGAACCCCGCATCGCTGCGCCTGGCCGCGCTGCTCAGCAAGCCGTCCAGGCGGCAAGTGGATGTCAAGCTCGACTACTTGGGCTTTGAAGTTCCGGACCAGTTCGTCGTCGGGTACGGCTTGGATTATGGCGGCTTCTATCGGAATCTGCCGGACCTCCGCTCGCTTGGCTGATTGGCTGGCCGGTCCTTCTCCGCGCCCCCTTCAACGGAGTCCAATCGCTGCAGCGCCGGGTGCATAATCGCGAGCGGTCTCGCGAAAAGCCGTCCAAGGACGGCCAATCCCGGCTGATTCGGCCCCAATCGGCACAGTTCCTTGGTATGTTGTAGGCATGCTGACCATTCCAAATCGCCACCTCGCTCGATTCTGTGACGGCTCGACGCGCAGGGATCTGATGAAGGTCGGTTCTTTGGGACTGTTCGGACTGACGCTGCAGGATGTGCTGCGGCTTCAGGACAGCGCCCGGGCTGCGACCTTGCCGAGCCGCCACGAAGGCTCCACCGGGTACGGGTCCGCGAAGTCGGTCATCGTGCTCTTCCTCCAGGGCGGTCCATCTCACATCGACATTTGGGATCCCAAGCCGGACGCTCCCTCGAACGTGCGCGGGGAATTCAAGGCGATCAAGAGCAAGGTTCCCGGCATCGAGCTGAGCGAAACGATGCCGATGTTGGCAGACGCGGTCGACAAGTGCACGTTGATCCGTTCGATGAGCTACACACCCGCCGGTCTCTTCAATCACACGGCCGCGATCTACCAGATGCTCACCGGCTACGAGCCGACTGAGGTTTCGCCGTCAGGCCAGCTCGAGCCGCCGTCGCCCAACGACTATCCGACCGCCGGCTCGTGGATCACGAAGTTCCGCCCGCCGACCGATCCTGTGCTCCCGTTCGTGGAGCTGCCGCGGCCCCTGCAGGAATCCAGCGTCATCGGCAAGGGCGGAGCTGCTGGCTTCATTGGCAAGGCTTACGATCCCTATCGCTTCTACCAAGACCCGAACAAGGAGATCCAGCTCGCCGACTTGGAATTGCGCAAGGAAGTGCCGGCGGAGCGCCTGCAGAGCCGGTTCGAGCTGTTGCGTGGCATCAACGGTTCCATGCCGGCCCTCGACAAGGCGGTGAGCAGCTACGCCCTCGACAAGTATTACCAGAACGCGTTCGATCTGGTGCTCTCGGGCAAGGCCCGCAATGCCTTCGATCTATCGCTGGAATCCGATGAAATGCGTGACAAGTACGGCCGCTTCACGTTCGGCCAAGGCGCGTTAATGGCGCGTCGGCTCGTCGAGGCTGGCACCCGCATGGTGCAGTTGAACTGGCCCTCGGTTGCAAATGGCAACCCCGAGACCACGGCGTGGGACACGCATGCCGCAAATTTCGGACCGCTGCGCGACCTGCACTGCCCTAAGCTCGATCGCACGCTGTCCACGCTGCTGACGGATATGGACGAAACGGGACTGCTGTCCGAAACGCTCGTGGTGGCGGTGGGCGAGTTCGGCCGATCGCCACGCCTCGGAGTGTCCACTTCCGGCAACACGAATTCTCCCGACGGCCGGGATCACTGGCCGTATTGCTACACCGCGATGGTGGCTGGTGCGGGCATCCCCGGCGGTCGCCTGTACGGGGAGTCGGACGGCACGGCTTCGTCACCGAAGGAGAAGCCGGTCCATCCCAATGACCTGCTGGCAACGATCTACTACGCGCTCGGCATCGACCCGAACCAGGAGATCCACAACCACCTGCAGCAGCCGCGAGATCTCGTCAAGGGCAAGCCCCTGATGGACCTCTGGGTGGGCTAGCCAGTTTGGCAGCGCCCGTCCCGGGCGCACAAGCATCAAATGGGCGCTCTGGCGGTCGCGTCAAGCACACGGCAGGTGCTGGGTCGCTGTCAGTTGCCAGTCCAGACAGGTTTGCGCTTCTCTAGGAACGCGCACATGCCTTCCTGTGCGTCCGCTGCGAGGGCGTTCATGCTCATGACCTCCTTGGCATAGTCATAGGCCTTCGGCTGGTCTAGATCAATCTGCGAGTAGAACGCCTGCTTGCCAAGCCCGACGGTCAGCGAACTGGCGGAGGCGATGTCGAGGGCCAGCTTGCGAGTCTCTTGCGCGAGTTGGTCGGAGGGCACGATCCGGTTCACCAATCCCCAGTCAGCCGCCTGCTCGGCGTCAATCATCTTTCCGGTGAGCAGCATCTCCAAGGCGCGCTTCCGACCGATGCTGCGAGTCAGGGCAACCATCGGCGTACTGCAGAAGAGCCCGATCTTGACGCCGGGAGTGGCAAACCTCGAAGTCTCGGACGCGAGCGCCAGGTCGCATGTGGCGACCAACTGGCAGCCCGCTGCCGTGGCGATTCCATCGATCTGGGCAATGACGGGCTGCGGGATCGCTTGGATAGCAGTCATCATCTCGGTGCACCGGTCGAAGACGTGCCGGTAATGCTTAAGGTCTTTGCCCGTCATCTCCTGCAGATCGTGCCCCGCGGAAAAAACGGGTCCCACGGCCCGCAGAATCACGGCACCGATGGTCTCGTCCCGGCCAATTTCGCGGATCGCGGCGGTTAGCGCGTTCATCGTCTCCAGCGAGAGCACGTTGCGCTTTTCCGGGTTGGCTAGGGTGAGTGTGGCTAACGGGGCTTCGATGTCAATCTCGAGCGCTGGTTCTGCCATAGTGCGCTCAGGATAGCAATCCGTTGTATTCTGTTCGGAACCCATGCACCCCATACTTATCCTGCTGATCTCAATGGCTGCGGTCTTCCTGCTGATCATTCGCTGGAAGATCAACGCGTTTGCCGCCCTCATCCTCTCGGCCGTCTTGATTGGCCTGTTATCGCCGCACGTGGCTGTTGAGGAAATCATGGGGGCCGTTACCGAAGCCTTCGGCGGGCTGGTTGGCCGAATCGGGATCGCTATTGCTATGGCGGCCGTGATTGGGCAATGCCTCATGGAGAGTGGCGCAGCCGAGAAGATTACCCGCCGTTTCGTCGCCTGGCTGGGCGAGAAATACTCCTCGTTTTCAATGGTGATCAGTGGCTACATCCTGTCAATTCCAGTCTTCCACGACACGGTCTTCTATCTGCTCGTGCCCCTCGCACGCTCGATGAGCATGCGAACCGGTGGCAGGAACTACCTGCTGTACACGCTCGCAATCGGCGCCGGCGGGGTTACGACGCACATCTTTGTGCCACCCACGCCAGGCCCGCTGGCGATGGCTGAGACGCTCAGCATCGACATCGGTCTGGTGATCCTAGTCGGCTTGATGGTCGCCGTCCCGTCGGCCCTCGCTTGCTGGGCGTACGCGTGGTGGATTGACCGCAAGCTCAACATTCCTATCCGTGAGGCCCCGGGCCTTACGCTTGAGGAACTCGAGGAAGTTGCGCACCGGCCGGAAAGCGAGCTGCCCGGCTTCTTCGTCTCGTTGCTGCCTATCGCCCTCCCGGTGTTCCTGATCGCGGGAAACACGATCACGAACACCTTTTTTCCCGGCAGCGCGCTGAGTAACGTGACTGCGTTCCTCGGGAATCCGAGCCTGGCGTTAATCCTCGCAGCCGCAGCGGGCCTTTGGCTGCTCGCTTCGCATAAGGGCCTTGGCTTGCGCGAGTTGGCCAAGCCCACCGAGGAAGCCATCAAGAGCGCCGGCCTGATCATCTTGATCACGGCGGGCGGCGGAGCTTTCGGACGGATGCTGGTGAAGGCGGAAGTCGGCACGGTGCTGGGCGATTACGCCCAGCAGCTTGGACTTTCCCTGATGTTGCTTGGCTTCGGCATCGCGATGCTGTTCCGGATTGCGCAGGGCTCGGCCACGACCGCGATGATCACCTCGTCCGAGATCCTGGCGCCGCTGATCATCGCGATGCCGCCCCCCTATCACGCCGTCTACATCCTGACTGCGATCGGGTCCGGCTCGATCGTCGGGGGCTGGATGAACGATTCCGGTTTCTGGGTCTTCAAGACCATGACGGGCTTGACCGAGGTCGAGGCGCTCAAGACGAAGACAGTCTCGCTGTTTGCCCTGGGAGGGGCCGGGTTGCTCGCCTCTTGGGTCGGGGCCACATTCTTTCCGCTGGTGTAGCCGCCACCCGGGGCTTTGTGGCGGTTTCTCAGGGCTTGGATTCGGCTCGCTTGACATGCTCGTACAAGAGCTTGCCGTTTTCGTCGTAGAACCGAAATTCGGCCCTCGCTGTTGTGCCGTCCGGCACGACTGAGATGATCACAAAGCCGCCGCTCGCCTCGGGGGAGTGGAACGGCTGCTTGATCCTGCCGTCAGGATCGGTGGTGTTTGCGTCGCCGGGGAAACTTCCCAGGATCGCATTGGCATCGACCAAGGCGCCGGCCGAGAATTCCTCATAGCCGTCCGGACGGATGGAGCGATATTGCCAGTGGCGGTCCCCGCAAGCGATGAAGAATTCCTCGCCGGTGATGCCGGTTTCGGCCAGCCAGCCGAAGAACTCGTCGCCCTCGTGCCGGTAGCCGTTGAGATTGGTGTGGTTGTCGCGCTTGTCGACTGAATCCGGGCCGATCATCGGAGTAGCCGAGAGCAGCAGCTTGAACGTTGCATCGCTCTGCTCGAGAGTCTCCATCAGCCACGCCTTCTGCCGAGCTCCCCAGATGGTCTTGCGCGGCCCGTCCGGTTGATCGAGCGGGCTGCGGTAGTCGCGGCCTTCGACCAGCCAGACCTGCAGGTCTCTGCTGAAGCGGTGCGTGCGGTAGGTGACCGGGTCGCGGTCCGCCGGATCGACCACCGGCAGCTGTTCTTGGAACACAGCAAGGCCGAGTTCGTGCGACGGCTCGAAGCCTGCCCCCGATTCGCCCTCGTGGATATTCGTGCGCGGGTAGTAGTCCAGCTGCTTGGCGGCCCGGATGCGCACCGCGTTGACGGCGTCTGAGTCATCGAACCGGTGGTCGTGGTCGTCCTTCATCCAGTAGGTCGCCACTTGCTGGAAAAGGTCAAGGAAGCGCGGCTGGGAGTATTGCTCGTGGTGCTTCTTGCGCATTTCGTGCCGTGTCTGGGCGCGTCCCCGGTGGCCCGGATGGTCGTAGTACACGTTGTCGCCCGTGCCGACGAAGAAGTCGGGCTGCAGCTTCAAGATCGAGGCCAGCGCAGGGTAGCCCAGTTCCTTGTCCTCGCCGGCATAGGGCGGCATGCGCGGGCTGCCGGTGTAATGGAAGAACGAGTAGTTCATGCCCGTCACCACGGCGATGCTGTAAGGTGCCGCGGTGGCCTTCCCGGCCAGCGTGCGAAACGTCGCCGCCTCGGAGACACGCTGCTCGGCTTTCTTCGCGCCGTAGTGCAGGCGGTAGTGGTAGCGGGTCGCCGGCGCGAGGCCGCTGACCTTGCGCTTGACTATGAAGTCGCTGTATGGCGAGGTTTCGATCCAAGCCGTCATCCGCGCATCTTCGAAGCGTTCGTTGTCGGCGATCTCGAAGCGTGCCCAGCCATCGCTTCCGCGAATGCCCTCCCACCGCGGGTCTTGCCTTGGGTTTGATGACGTCAGCCGCGATTGCAGGATGGCCGAGGTCTCGCCGACCTCGCCGGCCATGATGCCCTGGCGCAGGCTCACGGGGAAAACTGACGGCTGCGCGGAGCACAGGGCGGCAAAGAGCAGCCCGCAGATCATGGATCGACGCATGAGATTCGACTCGCTGGCCTGAGCTGGCAGCTCCAATCGTACATGAGCCCGGCCACAGGCAGGCGAGGCTTCGCAAAGGCGCTTCAGGAATCGTCGTCCCGCTCATCGACCTTCTTGCGGAGCCGGCGCACGGTGCGGTCGATCTCTGGAAGTCGCCCGAAGACCGCTGTCGAGCGGAGCCATTGCCGGTTGTCGAATGCTGGAGAGCCGGACACTTTGGCCTTGTCCGGCAAGTCATGGCCCACGCCGGACTGGGCGGTGATTAAGACGCCGTCGCCAATCTTGAGATGGTTAATCACTCCAACCTGCCCGGCCAGGATGCAGTTCGCGCCGATCGACGTGCTGCCCGCGATCCCGACTTGGGCGCAGAGAACGGTGTTTGCTCCGACCTTGGCGGCGTGGCCGATTTGCACTAGGTTGTCGATGATAGCCCCCTTGCCGATGCGGGTCTCCCCGACCGCGGCCCGGTCGACGCACGAACCCGCCTGAATCTCTACGTCGTCTTCGATTACGACATGTCCGGTCTGCGCGATCTTCTTGTGGCTGCCGTCGGCGCGGCGGGCGAAGCCGAAGCCGTCCGAGCCGATCGTCACGCGCTGGTGCAGTGTCACCCGGTCGCCGATGCGCGAGCCATGGCACACTGTCACGCCGCAATGGGCCGTGAACTCATCGCCGATCTGTGTGTCGCGCTCAATCACCACGTGCGGATGGAGCACCGCATTTGACCCGACGACGACATTGCGCTCGACGACGACGTACGGAGCGATAGATGCGCCAGCACCGACGCGGGCGGTCGGATCCAGCACTGCCGTGGGGTGGATGCCAGGCTCTGCCTCCGGCGCGGGATGGAAGAGCTCGAGCGCGCGGGCGAAGTCTAGATATGGGTTCGACGAGACCAGCACGGCAAGCTCAAGGCCGCTGATCGGAGCAGCTGCTAGCAGGGCGCTCGCCCGGGTCTGCTTTGTGAGCGGGGCATAGCGAGGATTCGACAAGAACGTGAGATCCCCGGCGCCGGCCTCCTCCAGCCCGGCGACACCGGTGATTTCCAAGTCTGGATCCCCGATAATTCGGCAATCGAGTGCCTCCGCTATCGCGCAAAGCTTCATCCCAGCACAAACTCCCAGTATCGGTTCAGGATAACGTCAGCCGAGAACATAGACACGATTGCGGCGAAGGACAGATAGCTTCCCAAAGGCAGGGGGGTGCGCCATGCGCGCTTGCGGGCCAGAACGCCAGCGAGGCCATAAGCGCTCGCGAGCAGGCAGGCCAGCAGCAGGACCAGCAGCGCTTCGGCGGAGCCTTGGAAGGCCCCGATCATCGCGACCAGCTTGACATCGCCGAAGCCGAGTCCTTCGACGCTGCGCATGCGGTAGAAGGCCTCTCCGGTGAGGAACAGGATACCGCCGAACAGCGCGGCACCCAGCAGAGATTCAGCGGCCGAGATTGACCAAGCAGGCGGGTACCAGCCCGACAGGTCGAACATGCCCTGAGCGACGCCAGGTCGCAGCGGGACGAAGAAGCTGAACGCGATGCCTGCCGCCAGGCCTGGAAAAGTGACTTCGTCGGGCAAGATGAAGTGTTCCTTGTCCGTGAAGAACAGGACTAGGCACATGGCCGAGAACACGGCGGCCTTGGCCGCGGCGATGCCGATCCCGCACTCGATCACGACCAGTGAGAAGATCACGGCGGTCAGCAGTTCGACGCTTGGGTAGCGCAAGGAAATGCGTGCGTCACATTCCCGACAGCGCCCGCGCAGCACGGCGTAGCTGAGCAGCGGGATGTTGTCGTGCCAAGCGATCTGGTGCCCGCAATCGGTGCAGTGCGAGCGCGGCGAGGCCACCGATTGGCCTAGCGGCCAGCGATAGATGCAGACGTTCAGGAAGCTGCCCACCAGCAGGCCCAGCACGAACGCGGCCGCAGTCACGGGTTGACCTCCGCGCTTGGCATGGGCGAGGCCGCTAGCACCGAGCGATAGATCGCTTGCGTTCGCTCCGCCATCTGGTCTCGGTTGAATTTGGAACGGACCCTCAGGCGGGCGGCACGTGCCATGCTCGCCCGCAGGCTGCTGTCGTCGCGCAACTTGCGGATGGCCTCGGCGATGGAATTTGCATCGTTGGCCACCAGCAGGCCCGTTGAGCCGTGCTCGACGACCTCCTTGATTCCGCCCACATCGCTTGCGATGGTGGGCAGGCCGGCCAGCATGGCGAGCAGGATCGCCGAGCCCAGCCCTTCAGATCTGGAAATGTAGAGCAGCGCTTCCGCAGAGCGCAGGTCGCTGGTGAGATCATCAGAAATGAGTACGGGGACGTCCGCCAGCCGACACGCCTGCAGTGCAAGCTCACGGCCCTTGAGCGGATCGTGGAAGTTAGGCGTCACTATCCGAAAGCCGCTCCGTGAGGCTGCGTCATGTTCGGCCGCACCGCTGCCCGGGGCAGCTAGCACAGCCTCGTCGGGGGCGGCATCGTACACGACGCTAATCCTTTCAGAAGCCACTCCACCAGCCTTAAGGACGCTCGCCACATGGGCCGAAATGGCGATAAAGTGCGATGCGCCCCGGTACTTCCAGGCCGATGCAGGCCCACGCCCGAGCGGAAAAGCGACTCTCCGTGCCACGACTAGCGGCTTGCCGCGGCCATGGATCAGCGCCAGCGTGTGGGCGCGCGCGTCGTGCGCGTGAATCAGGTCGCAGCGCCGAGCGTGTCGTCGAATCGAACTCCAGCTGGCCGCCTCGAAGCGGTGTTTCGACCGGATTGCAGGTCCCGCCAGCAGCGTCTGCTCACAGCCAAGCCGAGCGAGAGTCTCCCGCAGGATCAGGACTTGGTGCTGGCCGCCGCGCATTTCCCGGCCGGTGTCGAGGTGGAGAATTCGCATGACGTGCGCCGCCTAGCTGCGGGCCAGCTCCCGGGCCTTCGCGTACTTTCGATAGACGTACCACGCGGCCATGCGGGAAATCGTGAATCCGGCGCGGCCGTCACGGAAGCCTTGTTGGAGCAGGTAGGCCTTGGCGAACGAATACGCCGGTGAAAGCAGCAGTCGCCAAGACCCGATCTTGCTGCGGGAAGCGTGCAATTCCCGTGCCGCGAGATCTGTGTAGCGCTCGATGTTTGCCCGGTGGTCTTCCAGTGTGTCGCAGGTGTAGTGCAGCAGCTCGCCCGTGAGGTGGCCCACAGGCCCGGACACTTCGACCGATTCGTGGACGTAGTCGCCGACCCAGCGTCCCCGGTCTTTTCGATAGAGCCGGACTTTGCGATCCGGGTACCAACCCGAATGCCGGATCCACTGGCCGCAATACCTAGCCAGGCGCGGGAAATCGTAGCCCGCGCATCCGGCCCCGTCCGCGGGCAGGATCTCAATGCTGGCGGCGAGGTCGGGGCTGATGGCCTCGTCTGCGTCGATCGAAAGGACCCAGTCGTTCGTCGCGTGCGCCGCTGCGAAGTTCTTCTGCACGGCATAACCCGGCCAACTGCGGCACACAACGGTTGCTCCCAGTGACTCCGCGATCTGCACCGTGCGGTCTGTCGAGCCTGAGTCCACTACGAGGATCTCGTCGCAAAACCCGACCGAATTGATCGCACGGGCGATATTGTCTTGCTCGTTGCGGGTGATGATCGTTGCAGTGACTCTCACAGGCGCTCGCCAGAGCGCAGGCCCGCCCGTCCCGGACCGGATGTCCGCAAGTGGAGCAGGGACGTCAGGACGCGGAAGCTCCATTCCCGGCCATGGTTGGGAGCTGGCGCGTCATGAGTTGGGTCGCCTCGCCGACGATCGAGTCGAAGAGTTCCTGGACCGTCGGCACGTCTCGAATCATTCCGATGACTTGGCCTGCTGAGAAAACGCCTTGGCCGAGATCTCCGGTTTCGATCATCTTCTTGCCTTCAAGTCCGGACATGAATTGCTTGATGTCGTTGATCGTCGCGTTGCCGGTGGCCTCGATCTCAAGCACCTTCTCGGTGTTGTCGTTGGCCAGAAAGCGCGCCGTGTTGCGCAGGGAGCGCATCAGCAGCCGGGTGTCTCGCTCGCTGGCATTGACCAAGGCCTGCTTGACCGCGTCGTGAATGGGACACTCGGCAGTGGCGACGAACCGTGTGCCCATGTTCATGCCGTCGGCGCCCAGTGCCAGCGAGGCCACGAGTCCGCGACCGTCACCGAAGCCTCCGGAAGCGACGACGGGAATCTTGAGGTTGTCCCGCGCCAGAGGGATGAGGATCAATGACGTGACATCATCCTCGCCCGGATGGCCGGCGCATTCGAAACCGTCGATGCTGACCGCTGCGCAACCAATCTTCTCTGCCTTGATGGCATGGCGGATCGAGGTGCATTTGTGAATGACCTGAATGCCTGCGTCATTGAGCATCGGCATGAATTCCTGCGGATTGCGCCCCGCCGTCTCAATGAAGCGAATGCCCTCGTCGATGCATACCTGCACATATGCCGGGAAGTCGGGAGGCCGCAGCGATGGCAGGAAGGTGAGGTTGATCCCAAACGGCTTGTCCGTCAGGTCTCGAGCCTTGTGGATCTCGTCGCGCAGTTTTTCGGGCGAAGCGTGAGAGAGCGCGGTCATGAATCCAATGCCACCCGCTTCGGCGACGGCGGCCGCCAATTCCGCCCGCGCCAGCCACATCAGTCCGCCTTGGATGATTGGGTATTCAATCCCAAACATTTCCGTAATTCTTGTTTTGAACATGCTCCAAACCTCGACGATTCCTAGTGGAAGCGCAGATTTGTTCCACGATAGCCGATTTGCGGGCTCGGCCTTGAGCTCTGGCGTGTCGAGAATTCCTGGCCGTGGTGGCGCGGCGGGGCGCTCTAACCGAGGAACCGGTCGCGCTGGGCAGGGTCTGGTACCTGGCAGACCCCCGGGATGCCCGCTAGCCTGTGGCGGTTTCGAGCGACGGTTTGGTAACAGCGGTCCATCAGCGGCTTCGGGAGCCAACCGCTGGCGGCGAAGAGCTTCCAAGGCCAGTCGAGCTTGCGGAAGATGAAAGCAACCGCCTCGGACTTGTCCAGCACGGTCTCCTCCGCGGAATCCCAGTTCGCAATCACGAACATCGATCCGGGGCCGTCGGCACTGGTTCCCCGCTCGGCGAGCAACTGGCGCGCCAATTCGCTCTCCAGCGAGGCGAATGCGAAGGCACCCTTGCTGTCGCGAGGCAGCACTAGCTGGACCGACCGTTGACAAAAGCCGCAGGTCCCGTCAAAAAGGATCAGATGCCGTGGGCTGGTCGCCGTGTTGCTCATGGAGGTCCGCAGCTCTCCGTCCGGCGGAGGAAGTCCGTGAAGTACCGGCCTCGGACCGCCGACTCTTCAAGGCTACAACGGGCAAGGGGAAGTTCCGTCTTGCCGCTGTAGCAAGACGGAACCCGTCATAGTCGCCATCCGGTCGCTCAACGCGGTGGTCCTCCCGAGTCCGGCCGCGTGATGCTCGGGTTCAAAGAGATCGCAAGTGTTCGCCAGTCCCGCTCCGGGAGATCTGTAAACGCGGGCTCAATGGGCACAGCTCGTGTATCTGGCATCATTAGGGGGATCTGGCTGTGCGGCACATCGTAATCGGGATTAGTGGTGCCAGTGGGGCGATCTATGGTCTGAGGCTTCTAGAGCGACTCTCTGCGGTCGACGGTATTGAGACGCATTTAGTGGTCACTCGGCCCGGCGAAAAGACACTGCACCAAGAGACGGGCCGCGTTCTCGCGGATCTGCGCCCGCTGGTTCACGAGCTGCATCCGATCGATCGCATTGGTGCGACGATTGCCAGCGGATCGTTTTTGTTTGAGGCCATGGCCGTGGTGCCGTGCTCGATCCAGACCATGTCGGCGATTGCCGGCGGGCTGACATCCAACCTCCTCACCCGAGCTGCGGATGTGGCGTTGAAGGAGCAGCGGAAGTTGGTACTGGCTGTGCGCGAGACGCCATTGCACCTTGGCCACCTGCGCAATATGGCACTCCTCGCTGAGATGGGTGTGGTGATTGCACCTCCCATGCCGGCGTTCTACACGCTACCCCAGACCGTCGACGAGATCGTTGATCAACAGGTCGGGCGTTTGTTGGATCTGCTTCGAATTGGAGACGATAACACCGAGCGGTGGGAGGGGATCTAGCGTCTCCGTGCAGTTCGCAATCGCTTGCCGGAGCCCTTTCCGGGATGCCCCAAGAATCGATGCGAGACGGATCGTCCTGCTGCAATCGGCCCTGCGGCGCTTGGCCATTGTTGGCGCTGCGATGCTAGCGTCCAATCTTGCGTCCTTTGCCGAGGACTGGCCGCAGTTCCGCGGTCCCAACCGAGACGGAGTCGCGCCCAGCCAACACACCGTTGAGGCGTTTCCATCAGCCGGCCCGCCGCGTGTCTGGGACAGGGCCGTTGGATCCGGATTCAGTGCGCCGGCTGTCTCGGGTGGCCGTGTGCTGCTGTTTCATCGCCAGGGTGGCCAAGAGGTGGTGGAAGCGCTGCGGGCGTCTGATGGCGAGACACTCTGGGAGTTTTCCTACGAGACCACCTATAAGGACGACTTCGGGTTCGAGAATGGCCCGCGCGCCACGCCAGTAATCGTTGGAGGCAAGGTTTTCGTCTTCGGTGCCGCAGGTATGCTGCACTGCTTGGATCTGTCTTCCGGCCGCAAGCTCTGGGGTGTTGACACGCATACCCGGTTTGGAGTGCGCAAGGGCTTCTTTGGAGCGGCTTCGACTCCTCTCGTGTTGGGGGGCCGGGTCATCGCGAATGTCGGGGGTTCCGAAGGTGCGGGCATCGTCGCGTTTAATGCAGATTCGGGTTCCGAACTCTGGCGGGCAACCGATCACGAAGCCAGCTACTCCTCGCCGGTCGAGGCTCGCATCGACGGCAGAGCCCTCGCGGTCTTCTTCACACGGGAAGGCTTGGTGGCTCTCCACCCGGAGGGCGGGCAAGTCGCATACGAGCGTCGCTGGCGTTCGCGCAGCCACGCCACTGTGAACGCTGCCACCCCAATCGTGCTCGGCGACATCGTGTTCCTGTCCGCTTCCTACGGCACCGGATCCATCGCAATGCGCCTGCGGAACCAGGAGGTCGAGGAGTTGTGGTCCGGTGAGGGAGTGATCGACGGCCACTATTCAAGCTGTGTGCGAGCGGGCAGCACGCTGTTCGGTTTTCACGGGAGGCAGGAGTACGGACAGGAGTTTCGCGCAGCCGATCTGCTCACCGGAAAGATACTGTGGTCGGGCGGTCGCATGCCCGCCGGTTCTGTCACACGGATTGGGAACCGCCTGCTCCTTCTGCTTGAGTCAGGGGAGTTGGTGCTCGCAGAGGCGTCGCGGGAGAAGTTTGAAGTCGTATCGCGTGCGCAGATTCTCGGCCGCGAGACGCGTGCGTTTCCGGCGGTGGCGAACGGCCTGCTGTTCGCTCGCGATAAGGACACCTTGGTTTGCTTGCGCCTCGGGGCGGAATAGTCTGCGATCGGGATTCCGGTTGGCATTGAGGGCAAGCGGCCCTTGAGGCTGCCATCCTCGAAGATCAGTAGCGGGGTCCGCGCGGGGGCGCTGTACGCGATTCTGCGTGACAAGTCCATTCGCCACTGCAAGGACCAGATTGGGGCGCGTCCCCGACGCAAGGCAGCGGTCACCGCGCAGGAACTGATTGATCAGATCAATCCGGTCATCCGCGAATGGGGCTAGTGTTCCCGCAAGTCCGACGTGCGCAGGCTCTTCCACCAGCTTGAGGGCTGGATCGTGCGACGAATCTGGTCGCGCGATCCAGCCGGTCCACGGGGCACACAGCCCTTTTCGAGGAAGCCGGCTATCTCGTTGGCTACGAAGGCAAGGGTTGGGGGCTGGGTAACTCACACTCTCGAAGCGGCCTGCAGAAGAGCTCTTCGACGTCGCGGCCGACCCGAATCAGATGGAAAACGTCGCTAAGGATCCCGCCTACGAAACTGCCAAAGCGGAGCTAGCAGCCCAGCTACAGGAGTATCTTCGGAGCACTAAGAGCTCACGGGAAGTTGGCGGCGCAAAGAATTGGGAAAAGGTGAAGTATTTCGCGGAGCGAGATCTAACGCCGGAGCCGAGCCCGGAGGCGATCGAAGCGACGATCATGGGTTAACCATGTTCGGTCGCTAGAGCATTGGGCGGGCTTTGCTATGATACCGAAATGAGACGGCGCTCGAATCTGGTTGCAATCCTAACCGTTCTCAGTTTCTTGTGGCTGCCCGCCGCCGCCTCTAGCGACGACGGCTGCTCCGAGCACCGGATCTCGGCCAGCGCGGTCTGCACGCTGAACGACGTTCGGGCGTTCGTAGAATGCGCTAAGCGGTACTTGGATGAGAATGATCCGGAAGAGGCCCTGCGGGCGTTCAACGAAGAGGGGCGCTGGAAGCATGACTCGATATACGTTTTCGTCAAAGAAATACAGACATCCGGCGAGGTTGCGAGGAGGTTTGTATTTCCGCCGAACCCGGCGGTGCAAGGCAAGATTCGGGGGGCGACGCTCGACGACTTCGGAACCGATCTCTACGCCGAGATTTACCGCATCATGCAGGGTGCGGATTCCGGCTGGACTTATTACTCGAACCCCCATCCAGTGACCGGCAAGAGGTCGCTCAAGGCCTCCTATCTGATCAAGACGGATTGGAAGGGTAGCCCCGCAGTCGTCGGTGTGGGCATGTACTTGCCCGACGTGCCCGGCACCTGCCATGACAACGAGGTGCGCGCTGCGGCGCTCACGGCAAGTCCGAGCGAGGACGCGCTGCGGGCATTCGTGCGATGTGCGTCGATGGTCGTGGAGTCTAAGGGCTATTTCGCCAAGGACGACCTTGGGGGAAACCCCCGCTGGAGCGATGGCTCCAGCTACGCGTTCGTGCTGGACATGATGGGAAATCAGGTCATCACAGGCAACCGGGTGAGGCTGAACGGAAACGCGCTCCACGAATGGGCGCGCAGAAGCCCGGATTCGGATCAGTTCGGCGGGCGCGACGTGATCGATGTCGGCCACACCTTCGGAGAGAGCTTCATCTACTACAACTCGTCGCATCCCTTTACCGGGACCTACCAAGGCAAGGCAGGCTTCCTGAAGCGCGTCGTTGCGAACGGCGTCCCAGTGCTTGTCGGTGGCGGATACTATCCCCAACCCGACACCGCTGTTTCTAGCCGGAGTTGCGCGGACAACTATGTGACCGCTAGAACCGTCCGCACCGCCGATGACATCGAGGCGTTCGTGCGGTGCGCCGCGGAGTATGTGAAGGAGCACGGCACAGAGGAAGCGCGGCGCGCCTTCAACGAGGACGAACGCTGGAAGAGCGGTCCCGCGTATGTGTTTGTGGACGGCGTCGCGGAGTCGGGAACGGACTCGATCACGTATGTTTACCCGCCGGACCCGGCCCGAGAGGGGTTGCTGTGGGGAACGTCCATCGATAGATTCGGGAGCGACTACTTCTTCGAAGTCCACCGCATGCTCTCCGTCCTCGATGCCGGCTGGGTCTACTATGCCTTCTCGAACCCGGCGACGGGCCTCCGCGAGCCGAAAAGTTCATACGTGATCGAAATCGACTGGAACGGTGGTCGCGCAGGGATTGGCGCGGGAGTCTATTCGCACGACTTGCCCGGGACGTGCAGTCCGGCCGAGGTGAATGCCGCGGGCCTGGAGGCCAATCCGAGCCACGCCAAGCTGCGGGAGTTCGTGCGGTGCGCGGCGTACCTGCTGGAATCGGGCGGATACTTCGCCAGTCCGATCTTGGTTGGGGACCCGCGCTGGAATCACGGCTCGGTGTACGTCTTCGGCGTGGACGTGGAGACTGGCGAGACCAAGTTCAGCGGCAATCCGGCCAGCTTCGCCTTTTCCTTCAGGGTGCCAGAACTGCTATTCGGCGGCCGGGACTTGATCGAGGCGGGCCGGGTATTCGGGGAGACCTTCTGGTACTACGATTTTGAGAATCCGACCACGGGCATGCAGCAGCAAAAGGTGGGTTTCGTCCGGCTCGTGCAGACGAGCGAAGGCCCGATGCTGGTCGGCTCCGGGTACAACCCGTAGACTGGGCGTAGGAGTGGTCTCAGGCACCGCTGATAGCACGGTTCATCTGAATCGGCTTAAGCAGCTGGGTGGGCATTGACGGGAGTCATGCTACGGGTCGGCAGACCGTGTGGGCGCAGGCGAAGACGCTAGTTCCCCTAGTCGGCATGCGCCGGCGGACGGGCTGCACAGCCCTAAAGGAATCCAACACTCTCGGTCGGGAGTCCTATCTACAAGGGAGAAGGGTAGTTGCAGGCGATCATCCAGCACGTCCAGAAAAGGAAATCCTGATCCTTAACGACCTATCCGCTGACAGCTCGGGAGAGTTCGCCGCGGGAATGTCAAGTCCCCATTGAGCACAGGTTGCGCGACATTTCTGTGACCTAGACGCTAAATCGCTGGTTGAACCTTGCAGGTCTGTGTGTATATACTACATACAGATTGAGTTTGGCCATGTCAGACTCCCTGCCTGCCCTAGAAGAGCGCCGCTCCCAGATCATCTTGGAGATCGCCCAACTCGGTGACTTCCGCCCCGGTTCCATCCACGCCCAATTCCGCCGCTGTGGCAAGCCCAACTGCGCCTGCGCCCGCGATGAGAACGCCCGCCACGGCCCGCTGATGCGACTCTCGCGCAAGATCGCTGGCAAGACCGTCCAAGACACGCTCTCCGATCCAGCCCAACTGCGCAAGGCCCAACGCGAGGTGGACACCTTCCGCCGCTTCCGGGACCTCAGCGCCGAGCTGGTCCAAGTCAACGCAGGCATTTGCCAGCTGCGCCCCGTCCAGGCGCACGATCGCGACGAACCCGCCACCGGCGTTAAGAAAAAACGCTGCGGGCGATCCAAGACGCAGTCAGTGCCGAGCTCGGGCAACTCCTCAACCTGATCACCCGTGCCCGGCGCAAGAGCACTGCGTTCGACTTGGAAGCGCTGGAACAGGCCACTCGGGCGGCCTTGCAGCGGGCCGGCGCCCGTTTGTTGCAAGAGCTGCTCGACCAGCACGAGCACACCGGCCCGCCTTTGCCCTGTCGCTGCGGTCGGGACCTGCGCTGCGAGGGACCGCGGCCCAAGAGCGACTCGGCAGCTTGCTCGGTACGCTGATCCTGCAACGGCCCTACCATCACTGCCAACACTGCTGGCGCGGCACAGCGCCACGGGACGCAGAACTGGGTGTCGCAGGCACGCAGTACTCGCCCGGCGTGCGCCGCGTGCTGGCCGTGGTCGGCGGCGAAACCTCCTTCGAGCGCGGCCACATGCTGTTGGCTGAGCTGGCCGACAGCGCGGTGAGCACCAAGGCGGTCGAACGCCAAGCCGAGGCAATTGGTGCCGACATCGCCGCCCGCACGGACTCCGCTCGGCGGCCAGCCGCGCGGGCGGAATTCCCGCTCCAGAGGGGCGATCCAATTCCCACGCTGTACATCGAAATGGACGGAACCGGCATTCCGGTCACCTCCGCCGAGGCTGCCGGGCGCGTTGGCAAGCAGGCCGAGACGGCCACGACCCGCGAAGTGAAACTCGGCTGCGTCTTCACGCAGACCAAGCTCGACGCTGAAGGCCGACCCCTGCGGGATCCCGACTCGACCACCTACACCGCTGCCAGCGAGGACGCCGCGGCCTTTGGACAGCGCATCTATCACGAAGCCTGGCAACGTGGTCTGCTCCGCTCCGAGCGCCAAGTTGTCCTTGGCGACGGAGCGGCCTGGGTCTGGAATCTGAGCCACATCTACTTCCCCGCTGCCATCGAGATCGTCGACATCTACCATGCCCGCGCACACCTCTGGGAATTGGGCCGAACCCTGTTCCCGCTGGACCGCCAGCAGCGCCGCGGTTGGGTCCAGCGGCGCAAGCAGCAGCTCGATGAGGGACGCATCGAGCACCTAGTGCGGTCGTTTCGCGGCACACCGACCGACACAGCCGAACAACAGAATGCGGTGCGCCTAGAGTCCAACTACTTCGAAGGCCATGCCGAACGCATGCGCTACGCCGAGTTCCGCCGACAGGATCTCTTCGTCGGTTCCGGAGTCGTCGAAGCGGCCGGCCGCGCGCTGGTTGGCAGCAGGCTAGAGCGGTCCGGGATGTCTGGGACCGTCACAGGTGCAAATGCCATGATTGCCTTGCGCTGCGCCCAACTCTCCAATCGATTCGACGACTACTGGGAGGACCAGGCCGCAGCATAGGTTTCACAAAATTGTCGCGCACCCTTGAGCACATTCCTCTCGCCCCCTCCAACCGCTTCTCGGTTGGAGCTGCCCGCCTTCACGTCTTCGACCGAACGCTGCATCCATGAGGCGATGATCCTTGCCAGCGCGCTTCGGATTCGCTCACGTTGGTTTGCCACGATGGAAGTCTGGAATATGGCTTGCGGAGTTGCTCGACACGCTTGCTCCAGCTCGGACCGAGCGGGAACGAAGAGTTGGCCGACCATTGCCAAGCCAGTCTACTTGGTCGATAGCGGTGCTTGATCCAGTGAGGGGGCCGCGTGACTGAGCGGCCAGGAAAGATAGCCGAGACCGCGCTCAACGCCGAACTTGCAGCGCTGCTGCGGGGGCACGGCTTGGAAGCGCAAGCTGAGCAGTCTCTGCGCCTGCGGTCAAGTTGTTCGTACCGCTTGGAAAGCGACTCGAGCCGATACACGGCCATGGCGCAGTGCTTCCCGCAGCGAGCCGATGCTTGTCGATGGCCCAGCGCACACGTCCGGCGCAGCCGAGGCGAGCCTCAGCGCGGTCAAGTCGTAGTTGCGACGCGGGGGTTCAGGCCATGCCAGGTGAATTACAGAAATAGCGGTCAGCGCAAGTGGCTTTGGCTACTCGTGTAGATAATTCCGGATGCTAAGGCACTGTCGAGTTGCCCAAGCTATTCACTCATGGCGCTGGTAGGTGACCGGTCGCCGGCTGTTACAAGGCGGGCAAGCGGCCGAGGCGCGCCTGCCCGCCGGTCAGATTCAACCCTTGAGGCGGTTCACTATCCACATTGCGAGCGCAGTGACCACACCCGAATACAGTGCGGTACCAGTGTGGTCGACGATGGCGTCCAATTGACCGCCGATCGCCGGCACATGCTGGAGCACATCTGCGCCGCCAGCACCCCCGACCGCAAGGGCCAGGATCAAGTAGCCCGATGCGTCCTCGGGGTCAACCCCTACCGCGCCATAGGCCAAGCCCAGAACCACTAGCGCAAGAGGCAGAATGCCTCTCGTATCTAGGTCCGGTGCGAGGGCCATCACAATCGCCACGAGTACGGCGAGTCCAACGATGATTCTGTTTGCCATTTGATTCCTCCAGAATGACTTCTTTCTAACACAGCGCCTCTGGATCACCCGCTGTAAGTGACGCGGGAGTCATGCGCCGGGCCGCAGCATACCATGATTCAAACGTGAATTGCGACGCTTCCCCGTCAGTATTTCGCCAAGAGTATGGGAAATCAGTGCAGCGATGCACGTCGCTTGGGCAGAACCGGGGCAATGCGGCGATAGTTTTCCCGACTTCACCGGCTCTCGTGACGGTTGACCCGCAGCTCCCCTTGCGGCGGCGATTGATTCGCCGCGTACCCGCATTCGGAACGAGCCGGTGCCCATGCACGAACAAAGTGGACAAGCGCTGAGAATCGCGACATGGGCGATTCGGTTCGCTGAGCGTCGGCAGGCAACCCTGTGCGTCTCGGGATGGCTTGTCGGCATCCCTTCGGCCTGCGCTCCTCGCATTGCCTGAGCTTCCCGCCAAGGACTAGCACCTCTTGGTTCGCTAGAATATTTGCGAACCGTCGGTGCGAAGCCGACAGCAGGAGGCAGGTTTTGAGATTCCGATATATCGGTTACGCGCTCGCAGCCACGCTAGCGGCCGTTCCAGGTGCCGCCCAGCATGTGGACGACACGATTAGAAATCCGTTCACGTCGGCGTCGGACGTCGACGCTGGGGGCCGCCTGTACCGCTCGCATTGCGCTGTCTGCCACGGCATCGAGGGCGAGGGCGGCCGAGGAGTGGATCTCACGACTGGGCGCTTTCGGCACGGCTCATCCGACCGCGGCATCTTCAACACGATCTCGGTGGGCATCCCCGGAACCGAAATGCCCGGGATTTTCTTCAACGGGCGCCAGATGTGGCAATTGGTCGCATTCGTGCGGTCACTGAGCGAAGGGCGGGCGGCCGAGCAGGCCACTGGCGACGCGGAGAAGGGCAAGGCCGTATACGCCGCAAATGGCTGCAGCGTCTGCCACAGGATCCGTGGCGACGGCGGACGCATGGGGCCGGACCTGACGGACGTCGGCGCGATTCGCTCCATGGGTCACCTGCAGGCGGCTGTCCAGCAGCCGAACGAATCGGTGCTGCCGCAGCACTGGACAGCCAAGGCCACGTCCAAGGGCGGCAAGCAGGTTTCGGGGCTGCGGCTGAACGAGGACACTTTCTCCGTGCAGCTGATCGATGGCACTGGGCAGCTCGTATCGCTGCGAAAGGCGGATCTGGCAGAATTCGAAGTCGACCGTTCGTCGGCCATGCCGTCCTACGAGGGCAAGATTCAAGGTGCCGATTTCGAGAACCTTATCGCCTATTTGGCAACTCTGCGATTGGGGGCACCGTCCGATGAACAGCAGTAGCGCTTTCCGGCTAGCGACATGCGGCGCGTTCCTAGCTGTACAGCTTGTCGCCCAAGTGACCTCCGAGCGCATCCTACGCGCCGACGAGGAACCGGGCAACTGGCTCACCTATAACCGCACCTACAAGAGCCAGCATCACTCTCCGCTTGACCAGATCAACCGCGAAAACGCGACCGGTCTGGAATTGAAGTGGGTGTTCCAAGCCAAGTCGCTCGAGAAATTCGAATCGACGCCGCTGGCCGTCGATGGCGTGGTCTACACCGTCCAGATGCCAAACGATGTGGTTGCGCTCGATGGCGTGACGGGGCGCAAGTACTGGCAATACACCCATGTCATGGGCGACAAGGTAAATGTCTGCTGCGGGCGAGTCAACCGCGGTCTCGCGATTCTCGGCGACACGCTCTACATGGGCACGATCGACGGCAAGCTGGTTGCGCTGGACGCCAAGACGGGCGCGGTGGTGTTCTCGCGCCAGATCGTCGACCCCACGGGCGGCTATTCGCTAACGCACGCCCCCTTGGTGCTGAAGGACAGGGTCATCGTCGGTTCGGCTGGCGGAGAGTACGGCATTCGCGGTTTCATCGTCGCGCTCGATCCCAAGAACGGGGACGAGCTTTGGCGGTTCAACACAATCCCCGGCCCCGGCGAGGCGGGCCACGAAACTTGGTCGGGCGATTCGTGGAAGCGTGGCGGCGGCTCGATCTGGGTGACTGGATCGTACGACCCGGAGCTGAACCTGACCTACTGGGGAGTCGGCAACCCGGCCCCTGACTGGAATGGCGATGTACGGTTGGGGGACAACCTTTACTCCGACTCCGTCGTAGCTCTGAATCCCGACACCGGTGAGCTCGTTTGGTACTTCCAATTCACCCCGCACGACGAGTGGGACTGGGACTCGGTGCAGGTCCCGGTGCTGGTCGACCGCGAGTGGGAGGGCAAGCAGCGCAAGCTGATGCTGTGGGCCAACCGCAATGGATTCTTCTACGTACTCGACCGCGCGACCGGCGAGTTCTTGCACGGCAAGAACTTCGTCAAGGTGACCTGGGCGAAGGGATTGGACGAGAACGGGCGGCCCATCAGGGTCCCCGAGGCCTCGCCGACGCGGGAAGGCGTGCGCGTCTCGCCTGCAGTCCAGGGCGCCACGAACTGGTACTCGCCCGCCTACAGCGAGAAGACCGGGCTGTTCTATGTCTCGTCTTGGGAATACTCGAGCGTGTACCACAAGGGTGACCCGCTATACACGCGCGGCAACCGCTACGTGGGCAGTCTGCCGCATGGCGTATGGCCCCAGACGATGGCGGATTCCTCAGAGCAGCAGGGCTCTGGCGCAATTCGCGCCTTATCCCCCGAAACGGGCGACATGGAATGGGAATTCAAGATGACCGGCGTCGGGGAGAGCGGGATCCTCTCGACAGACGGTGACGTGCTCGTGACAGGGACGATGGAAGGCTACCTGCTCGTGCTGGACTCCTTTACGGGAGAGAACATCGTTGCGCTCAACTTAGGCGGGAGAATCGCCTCGTCGCCAATCTCGTTCACAGCCGGAGGGAAGCAGCTGATTTCCGTGACCTCGGGGAACGCGATGTTCGTCTTCGGCCTCAGGGAGTGATCCCCAAAGCCCCTGCGACGGACTTCAGCTGACAGGGAGCCGCTGGGTCGGCTCCGCATTCTGTTGAGGGTGCCCCTGCGCGCCCTCCTCGGCAGGCTCGCCGCTGGTCCCGCTATCGTTTCGCTGTTGCGAAAACGGGACTCGTGGCGAGGGCGATGATGACACAGCTCAGAATCCCGACAGCGCCGTAGAGAAAGAAATGCAGGTCGCTGTGCTGCTGGACCCAGTACAGGATGAAGACACTGCAGATGGCCCCGGTCATGGCCCCCCCGCCATTTGCGCTGCGGAAGAAGATCCCGAGAGCGAAGAGCCCGGCAAGGCCGCCCCCCAGCAAGCCCATCATTCCCTGGAATGTGTCCCACAGGGAGCCGACGTCAAACGTAGCGAGGGCGATGGATGTGGCCGTTGCGAGCACGCCCAGACCCGCTGTGAGCCAGCGGGCTAGGCGCAGGCGGCTCGCGTCGCTCGCCTCCGGCTCGAACCGAACGTAGAAATCGGTGACGAGGGCCGCCGACACGCTGTTCAGGCTGCTGTCCAGCGTCGACATTGATGCCGCGAAGACCGCGGCGATCAGCAGGCCGGCGATGCCCGCCGGAAGTTGCTGAGAGATGAACAGCGGAAAGATGGAGTCGGTCGGCAGGGCAGGGTTCAGCAACTCAGGATTCGCGCGGTAGAACGCCCACAAGCTCGTGCCGAGCAAAAACAGCGTCAGCGTCGAGGGCACCAGCAGGATGGCATTGGTCCAGATCGATTTGGCCGCCGTCTTTTCATCCTTGGTTGTGAAGTAACGCTGCACGACTGCTTGGTCGGATGTGTACGGGACCAAGTTCAAGAAGAAGTTGCCGACAAGTACCACCCAGACCGCCGTCGTGGTCCAGTCCCAAGTCCAATTGAACATATGGAATTTGTCGTACTCGATGCCTTCCGAGATGATCGTGCCGAGGCCACCGTCGGTCTTGGCAAGCAGAACCACAAGGCTGAGCAGTGCGCCGCCATACAGCACGAACACTTGCACGACGTCCGTCCAGATCACGGCCCGCATGCCGCCCATGACGGTGTACAGCGTGGACAGCACTCCCATGACCAAGATGCAGGAATAGACACTGAACCCTGTCACCGTCGATAGGGCCATCGCGGGCAGGAACAGCACGATTGCCATCCGTCCAAGCTGATACAGGACGAACGAGACGCTAGCGTACAGGCGCACCGGCAAGTTGAAGCGTCTCTCCAAGTACTCGTAGGCACTGGTCATCCTCCTGCGCCGGAAGTGCGGGAGGTATAGGAAGACCACCGGGAACGCGACCATGATGATCGTCATCTGCAAGAGGAAATAGACCCAGTCAGTCGCGTAGACCTTGGCAGGCACCGCCATGAAGCTGATCGAGGAGAGCTGCGTGCCGAAGATCGACAGCCCCGTCGCCCACCAAGGCATGCGCCTACCCGCTAGGAAGAAATCTTCCGTGCCCGAACCTTTGCCGGCGAAGTAGATGCCCATCATCACGAGCACGCCGAAGTACGCGAACAATGTGATGTAGTCCACAGCCGAGAAGCCGGCAGACGGCGGCGCGACTTCCATCGCGAACAGTCTGTGCGAGGAACCTGCGGCGTCCGGTACCATCCCCGAAAAGACTATTCGGTCGCCCCACGCCACGGCGAAACCGTCCCCGGAAATGTCTGGTACCGCGCTGAGGTCGATCCAGGTGTCGGTGACCGTGTGGTATGCCATCACGTCTGCGTCTGAGGAAGCCCCGGCCCGCAGGGCGATGTGGGTCGGGCCGAGCGCCGCCGCCGCGCTGCCCATGGGTCTGGCAGGGACGTTTGAGATTGCTTTCCAGCCCATCGATGGGCTGTAGCGGTAAGCGTCAGTTAGGGATTGCGTGGACTCTGGATCGTCGGCATTCGCGACTGCCGCGGTACCGCCGAAAAGAAACAGCGCCCCGTCTTGGGCCGCCAGCGAGGGCGATAGGCGCTGCGGCGCAGAAAGCGTCGGTCCGGGCTCCCATGCCGGCTCTAGCGCTCCCAGATCCAGTGCCCAGATGGGCGCGCCTTCGCCGATCGCTGCGGGGGCACTCGCGCCACCCACCATGTGAAAGATCCCATTGAGGATCGCTCCCGCACCGTAAGCGCGTGCCTCGGGCAGTTCTGGCAGGGGTTCGTATGCCAGTTCGCCGCCTGCGAGATGCACGGTGTATGCCGCCGACCGGTACGGGCCTCGCGCTCCTGCGGACCCGCCGACGAAAATGGAGCGCTCGCCAAGCGCCGCCGCCGCGCCGAACCCTGCAGCCTCAGGCAGGGCTGTGGTCTTCCGCCAAGCCCCGTCCGGTGAGTCCAGGATCCATGCGTCTGCTACCGCCTGCCCATCTTGCGACCGGATTCCGCCGGCGACGACGAGTTGGCCCGCGACAGCAGACACGAAGGCGCCTTCGATTCCTTGGGCTGGAACCGCGGGCACCTCGGACCAGTGCACCTCGGCACCTGCTGCTGCGCTCGCGATAGCGGCAGCCAGCACCGGTACGACAGAGATGTTCTTGAGTCGCATGTGAGGCGCCTCGGCAAATTGCTAGATCTTGTGCTCTTTCCAACTGCCGCGTCGGAATAGGATATAGCCGATCACTCCCCAGGTGGCGCCCGAAATCACGACCGCGCTATACACGCCCATGACGCCGATTCCGAGCGGCTTCGCTAACGCATACCCGAGGGGTAGCTGCCAACACCAATAGCACAGGAAGTTTACCCAAGCTGGCGTGGCCGTGTCACCGGCGCCGTTGAACGCTTGGCCGAACACCATGGAGAACCCGCTGAAGATGTATCCCGTACTGAGGATCTTCAGACTTTGGACCCCGTTGGCGACGACTGCGCTGTCTGAGGTGAAGACTCGGACTAGCGGCTCTGCGAAGTACCAAAAGACGCTAGCAATGCAGCCGAGCATTGCGAAGTTGAGGAATCCGGTCAGGATGACAGCACGCTCTGCGCGATCCGGCCGATTCGCACCGAGGTTTTGGCCGACAAGCGTCGCAGTGGCATTGCTGACTCCCCACGACGGAAGAATGGCTACATGGATCAGCCGAAGCGTGAGCGTGTAGCCCGCGAGGACGGGCTCGCCGAAGAGGGCGATGATGCGTGTCAGTCCCAGCCACGCTGCGGTTGCCACGAAGAACTGTACCATTCCCGTCACGGAAATTCGCAGGAGGCTCCAGAAGATGGGTCCGTCCCAACGCATGGATGACCGCTTGATCGCAATATTGCCGTGGCCGCGGAACAGCGTGAACAGTTGGTACGCAACTCCTGTACCTCTGCCAATGGTCGTGGCGATCGCAGCACCCATGAGTCCGAGCTCGGGGAACGGGCCAATGCCGAAAATCAGCAAGGGGTCAAGGGCCATATTGAGCAGGTTCGCCAGCCACAGCGCTCTCATTGCCACTACTGCATTTCCAGCACCCCGGAAAATGGCGTTATTGAGGAACAGGAGAAAGATCGTGATCGAACCTGCGAACAGGATGGCGGTGTAGTGATATCCCGCCTGAATAGCTTCGGTTGCCCCCATCCAATGCAGCAGCTTTGGCGCGAGAAAGTAGCCCGCAAGGCTGACTGGCACCGCTCCGATGACTCCGGCGAGAATCGCCTGCCAAGCGGCCAGCGCCGCCGCTTCGTGATTGCCCTCCCCGATGCGTCGCGCCACCGTCGCCGTGGTGCCCATCGAGAGGCCCATGACGATTGCGAAGACAACGATAATCACCGATCCGGTCAGGCCGACGGCCGCGATCGCCGGCGGGCCAAGCTTGCCCACAAAGAAAATATCTACAAGCCCGAAGGTCGACTCCATGACGAGTTCGAGCATCATGGGGACCGCCAGCAGCACGATCGCACGGGGCAGCGGAATCTTGGTGTAGTCCTCCTTGGAACCGCGAATGGCGTCGGGAACCGCACGCCAAAGAGACCCCGTGATCGGCTCTTGGACAGTCTTCGACTGCTTGGACCCTTGGTCCTCTCGCATGGGGATTTCCGAATCGTCAGTTGTCGTGACAGCTCGAAAATCCCATTGTCACACAGGGCTTTTGGCAGGCGGCACTTGGCTAGGTCCGTACGCTCCCAAACGGCGGAATCCATCCCGGAACCTACTTCGGCACAGCGAGTAGGGTCCAATCGCTCACCGCGCCCAACGGTTACGGCTGATCTCCTGGGTGCACGTCAGATTGCTTAGATTGATGCCAGATTTTGGCGGCTCGACTTTGGCACAAGTCCCCGAAGCGGCTGCTGAGGTGGCAGCAGCGCAGCTCCAGCTTGGCGCTCACGTGGACCCCCAGCCCCTCCGGCCACGAAGGCCGCCCCGGTGCGGAGGCTTTTCTTGACCGCTTCGCCTCTGCGCCTCCCGCCGCGCACAGCCGCTCGCTGACATCGAGCAGCTTGCGGTAATTGTTGACGAGATTCAAGTTTCCTTCTCTACCTTGAGAATTCTGCAAGGAAGCCACCCTCGGAGTGCACTATTTGCGACTGCAACAGCTGCGATCAACCCGCAGACGGCTCGGCTCGGATCCCAAGCGCGCGCATCTTGCGATGCAGGTTGCTGCGTTCCAGTCCCAGAGCCGCCGCGGCGCGCGTGACATTGCCATTCATCGCGCTGAGCGTGCGCTCGACATATTCGCGCTCGTAAGCCTGCCGCGCTTCCTTGAGGCTGGCAAATGCCCGCGACGCGGGCTGGACAATGCCCGACCGCCGGTTGGTCCGCTCCAGATCTGCCGCGCTGACCTCGTCGCGGTTGTGCAGAATCGCGATGCGCTCCATCTGGTTGCGCAACTCGCGCACGTTGCCCGGCCAGCTGTGTGCGCTGAGCGCGTTCAGGGCCGATTCCAGCAAGCGCTTGGGCTTGCGCCCGTAAGACCGCGAAAAATCGTCGAGGAACTCCTGCGCCAGCACCGGGATGTCTTCGATTCGATCGCGCAGGGGCGGGACGTAGAACGGGACAACGTTGAGCCGATAGAACAGGTCTTCCCTGAAATTGCCGTGCGCGATCTCGTCCTCGAGGTTCTTGTTGGTCGCGGCAATCACCCGCACGTCCACTTGGAGCGTCCGTCCCGACCCCACCGGTTCGAACCGTTGCTCTTCGATCCACCGCAGAACCTTGGCCTGCGTCTTGAGGCTCATGTCGCCGACCTCGTCGAGGAACAAAGTGCCCGCGTCGGCAAGCTGGAATTTTCCGACCTTGTCCTGCGCCGCGCCCGCGAATGCCCCTGCCACGTGTCCGAAGAGTTCGCTCTCGATGAGGTCCTCAGGGATCGTGGCGCAGTTGACCTCGACAAATCTCGCTGAGGCGCGCTGGCTCCGGGCGTGGATCGCATGAGCCATCAACTCCTTGCCTGTTCCGCTCTCGCCGAAGATCAGCACCCGGCCGTTGGTCGGTGCCATCAGATCAATCTGCTGGCGCACCGCCTTCATCGGCACGCTGTCGCCTAGGATTCTGTGCTTGCGGCCGACTTCGGCCCGCAGTGACGCATTCTGCGCGAGCAGGTTGCGATGCTCCAGCGCATTCCTGACCGCCAGCGTCACCTTTGCGACCGACAGCGGCTTCTCCAGAAAGTCATGCGCTCCGAGTTTGGTAGCGCGAACGGCGCTTTCGATGTTACCGTGGCCTGAGATCATCACCACGACAGGTCGATCTGATCCCTCCGATTCTCCGATCCGCTCCAAGGTCTCCAAGCCGTCGATGCCGGGCAGCCAAATATCGAGCAGGATTACGGCAAAGGTCCGCATGGCCAATGCCTCGAGGCACTTCTCCCCGCTTTCAACGGCTTCAACCCTGTAGCCTTCGTCTTCCAGAACGCCGGTCAGCGTTTCACGGATCCCAGCTTCATCGTCGACGATCAGGATGCGTCCGGCAGGGGATTGATTCATGCAATGGCCTCCTTCGGAGCTGTCACCTCGGCCCCCACGGCGGGAACCTCGATGACGAAGCGCGTTCCCGTCGGCTCGTTATCCTCCACCCGAATCGTTCCCCGGTGGTCATGCACGACGCTGCGCACGATCGGCAGGCCGAGGCCAGTGCCGCGATCCTTGGTCGAAAAGTACGGCAGGAACAGCTTGGCCTTGTTCTCCGCCGAGATGCCCGGACCGGAGTCCGCAACGACTAACTCGACGGAACCTGCTTCGGGTCGGATCCGTGTCCTGACGACGATTTCCTTGATCCAACTGTCTAGCAGGACCTCGGCAGCGTTATCGATGAGATTCACGATCGCCCTCTTGAACGCGTCCGGGTCAATTCTCGCGAGTAAGATTTCAGTGGCTAGGTCAAGGCGGAGGTCGATGCCCGGCAGTCGCCCGCTGAAAACGCTCGCGGCATCTCGCACCACGGCGTTGATGTCGGTGTCGTCGGGGCGAATCGCTGGAAAGCCAGCGAGGTCCGAAAAGCTGTCCACCAAGGTGCTTAGGGATCGTACCTCGCGGTCGATCGTGCGCGTAGACTGCTCCAGATTCTTCCGGATCGTAGCGCGTTCAGAATCGGTCTCGGCAGATTCCAGCCGTTCCAACAAGCGGTCGATTCGCCCGGCTGCCAAAGCGACAGGCGTGAGTGGGTTCTTAATCTCGTGAGCAAGCCGCTTCGCGACTTCTTGCCAAGCCTCAGAGCGCTGTGCCCGCATCAATTCCGTGTTGTCCTCAAGGACGACGACAAATCCAGATTGCGCGTCGCCGGAGTCCAGTGACGACACAGTGACGCTGATGTGCTGGAGCCGGCCGTCGCGTTCGATTTCAAGCTCCCGTGTAGCGACGCCTGTCCTCCGCGCGCTGCCAAGCATGTGTTCGAACGTGGCGCGATGCGAGTCGCCCAGCAATTCTGTCACGGATTGCACTGATGAGATCGCGCTTGATCCGGAGAATGACCGTGCAGACTCGTTAGATTTCTGAATCTCGCCCCGTTCATTCACCGAGATCACAGCCGGCGTGATGCTCTCAAGGATGGCATCGATCAGGCGTCGGCGCTCCTCTATCTCGGCGTTCGCAAGGGCGAGGTCGCGATTGCTACGTTCGAGCTGGCCGGTCTTCGTCTCGAGAGCCTTCCCCATCTGGTTGAAGGATTCGACCAGCGCGCCGAGCTCGTCCATGGCGGGCGTCTGGACGCGGTAATCGAGGTGGCCCCCGGCCAGTTCTCCAGTCGCGGTCACCAGCGCCTCGATCGGTCTGGTGATCTGTCTCGACGCGAATTGTGCCAGCCAGACTGCGAAGAACAGCATGAAGATGGTGATGAGGGCGAGGGAGTACCCGAAGGTGCGCCACGCGACTGGCCGGGCCGCCTCTAAGTGCTGCCATTCCGTGACCTGGCCCTGTATGAAGTCCAGATCCTGCAGGACTGCCGTCGGAAGCTTCCGCGCGATCGCGAGCGTCCCCGACCGCTCGATTTCCGCTCGGATCGGCACTGCTGCATACAGCCACCCGGTCGAGATTCCGGCCAGCCCCTCCGGCGGAGCGCCGGCGAGCAACTGTCGAAGCGATGCCGGGGGGTCCTCGTCCAATGACGCCTCCACCTGCGTCGCTCGGTCGCTCGAGCGGTGGATCGTCAGGTAATCCGCTCTGGCATCCCGCAGCAAACGCGCGATGGCTGCAGGCTCATCCCGGGCTGAGGGGCTGCCAGCTGCTTGCCAGGACACGGCTAAACGCTCGGCTGACTTCCCTAGGTCTTCGAGCAGTTCTGCAGTGGTCCGGTCGACGAGTCGTTCCGCGCTGCGAAAGACTTCCACGGTTGGCTGCGAAAACCACTTGTCAAGATTTCGGTTCAGCAAGATGATCGAGAAGGCGACGTGCAGCGCGATTGGAGCGATGCTAAGCGCCAGTACGCCTGTGACTAGCTTGGTCTTGAGACGCGAGCCGACAACATTCGCGCGACGTTCGATGTAGAGCTTCAGCAAATTGCGGAACAACAGGAAGCCCAGAGCAATCGTTCCGAACACGACGCACGTGGAAAGCGCCCACAGCACGTACGTAACGGTCGAATTCTCCGGGCGGAAATCCCCGAAGTCCAGCGAGGTCAGCCAGAAGCACAGCGACAACAGGGGCAGCAGCGCCGCCCCGTAGGCTGCGATGGAAAGCAACTCCCTGCGTCTAATCAACTTGTGGCTATTCTAGCGAGGCAAGCCGGCTCTCGCTTCCCCCGTGCTGGGCGGGAGCGCGCGAAGGCCGTTGCCGCAGTTCAGACAGGCGGCTCGACGGACTGCGAGTATCCGCGGATTGCGTCTTCGGCATAGCCGAGTTCTGCCATGATTTCCTCGGTGTGTTCTCCGAGTGCCGGAGGCAGGTTTCGCAGCGCTGGCCGCTCGCCGTCAAACCGGACAGGCATCTTCAGGTCGCGGTATGCAGGGATCCTGGGATGCGGCACCGGATCGAAAATGCCATTCGCCTGGACCTGAGGGTCGTCGACGACCTCATCGATGCTCTGGATTGGCGAGCAGGGTACGCGGTGCGACTTTAGCCGCTCATCGAGCTGTGTCGTGGTGAATTGCTTGGTGCGGGATGCAAGGAGTTCGCGCAGTGCGGCGCAGTTCGCGACGCGCGCGGGATTGTCAGCGAACCTTTGGTCATCAGCGCTGCCTGGGATTTCGAGCGCCTCACAAAGGCGGCGAAATATGCCGTCGTTCCCGCCGCAGATCATCAGCTCGCCATCTTTGGTGGGGAACGCCTCGTAAGGGGCGATCATGGTCAGGCCCGTGCCCATCCTTTGCGGCACGATCCCGCTCGCTAGGTACGTCATCAGGTGATATCCGATCCACCCCAGCGAAGTGTCAAGGAGCGAGCACTCGACCAGCGAGCCGACGCCTGTGGCGTCGCGTTTCCGCAGCGCTGCGAGCACTCCTAGCGCGATGAGGTATCCGGAGCCAATGTCCACGACAGACCCCCCGACCCTGGCGGGAGGGCCGTCCGCGGGACCGGTGATCGACATCATTCCGCTGTAGGCCTGCAGCAGCGGATCATAGCCGGGAGTCGCGGCGTACGGGCCTTCCGTCCCGTAGCCGGTCAACGAGGCGTAAATGAGCTTGGGGTGTTTGGCCTTGACCGTTTCGTAATCGAAGCCCATCCTCTCGATCACACCCTTGCGAAACGCCTGCACCACCACATCCGCCCCCGCTAAGAGCCGCTCGATGACCTCGCGGCCCTGCGTGGACTTCAGGTCCACGACGATACTGCGCTTGTTGCGGTTGAAGGCGAGAAAGATGGGGGCGTCAGCGTCCCAGAATGGCGGGCCCCACTTGCGGGCCGGATCGCCTCCCGGCGGCTCAACCTTGACAACGTCTGCGCCAAGATCGCCCAGTATCTGAGTCGCTTGCGGGCCGGCAATATTTTGCGAAAGGTCGAGGACTCGGATTCCGTCGAGCACCATACCGTTATACCCTTGCCGGGCTGGGCTGCTTATTCCCTAAGGATTTTCCTGATCACATGGCCATGCACATCGGTGAGCCTGCGATTGATTCCGTTGTGGTCCCAGGTCACCTGCTCGTGGTCCAAGCCCAGCAGGTGGAGCATGGTGGCGTGAAAGTCATGCACAGTCGTCACATCCTCCACAGCCTTGCCGCCCAGTTCGTCCGTCGCTCCGTATGTACTCCCGCCGCGGATTCCCGCGCCTAAGAACCATGCCGTGAAGGCGTTCGGGTTGTGATCCCTGCCGACCGTGCCCTTTTGGTGGGTCGGCATGCGGCCAAACTCCGTCACCCACACGACCAGCGTGTCTTGGAGCATCCCACGCGAGCGCAAATCCTTGATCAAGCCAGCGGTTGGCTGGTCCAGCACAGGGCAGTGGCGCTCGTAGTCCGCCTTGAGCGTCTTGTGCGCGTCCCAGTTCAGCAAGCCGTCGACGCCGGATGCGCGCGACGCGCAGAACAGGTTGACGAAGCGCACGTCTCGCTCCAGCAATCGTCGGGCCAGCAGGCAGTTGCGGGCGAAGGCGGCCTTGAGTGGATTGGGATCGTCGACCCCGTACAGGTTGCGCGTCGCCCGCGACTCGGTCGAGAGATCGGCGACTTCGGGCGCAGAAAGCTGCATGCGTGCCGCGAGTTCGTAAGAAGCGATGCGCGCCTGAAGTTCTGCATCCCCCGGGTGGCTTGCCGCGTGCTGGCTGTTCAATTCGCCCAGAAAATCCCGGGTGGCGGCATCGCGCTCGGCTGAGATTCCGGGCGGCCGATCCAGATTACGGATCGGCGCTTGCGCGCTGAACACGACTGCTTGGTGCTGCGCCGGCAGGAAGCCCGCGCCCCAGTTGGCAGGTCCAGCCGGGGGAATGCCGCGCATGTCGGGTATCGCGACGTAGGTCGGCAAGCTGTTGTTCTCGGAGCCCAGCGCGTAGCTGACCCACGACCCGGCTGACGGGAATCCCTCGAGCACGAATCCGGTATTGAGCAGTACGCACGCGGGGCCGTGCGTATTGGTCTTGGACTGCATCGAGTGGACGAACGCAATCTCGTCCGCGACGCTGCCGATGTGCGGGAGCAGCTCGTTGAGCATCTTGCCGCTCTGCCCGCACGGCTTGAATTCCCAGGGCGAGGCCATCAGTGCCCCGTTCTTGCCCTGGAACGTCAGGGCGTCCAGCTCGGCCGGGGCCTTTTGGCCCGAGCGCGTCTGGAGCTCGGGCTTGTAGTCCCAAAGATCGATGTGGGAGGCCGCGCCCGGACAAAAGATCTGCAGCACCCTCTTCGCCTTGGGCTTGAAGTGCGGAGCGCGCGCCGCGCCCAGGCCGCCGCGAGGCAGCATCGTGGCGAGCGCGACACCTTGCAGCCCTGAAACGAAGTTCCCGAGCAGCTCTCTGCGGCTGGTCGGCGCATCGATCTGCCGAATTCCGCGAGCGCCCGGACCGCAAGGCAAGCTGCCTATGGCCTGCGGGAACCTGTCAGGGCGGCGGAACGGCACGGACATCAGAAGACGTACAAGAACTCGTTGGAATTCAGGATCGCGCGGCCGAGAGCCTCGAGGCCGTGTTGCGCGAGAAACGATTCGGCCAAGCGTGATTCTGCCGCAGTCGGCTGCCTGCCATAGGCGCGCAGCCAAGCCGCTGCGATGCGGCTCGAGTCGTCACCGCTGGCTTCCCGTTCGACCGCTGCTGCGAGGGCCTTCGCCTGATCCAGCACAAAGCTGTTGTTCAGCAGGCTCAGCGCTTGCAGCGGCGAGGTCGTTGTGATCCGCTTGGGAGCGGGCAAGGAAGTGTCCGGACAGTCGAATTCCCCGAGCAGCTCCGGCTTGACCGAGCGGGCGTGCTGGTGATACACGCCGCGCCGGAATGTCTCTGGCGAAAACTCGTCGAGAGGGTAATACGTAGCGACGTTGTCGACGGTGTACCGGTACAGGCGGAAGCCCGGGCCGCCCATGCGCCGGTCTAGGTTGCCGCTGGTCTGCAGGATTCCATCGCGCAGTTCTTCGGCGCCCAAGCGCCTGGGAGGATACCGCCACAGGAACGCCCCGTCCTTGTCCACGCGGGCGGCAGCCGCACGGAACCGGCTGGATTGCCGGTAGGCAGCTGACAGCAGGATTTCGCGATGTAGCGGCTTGAGTCGCCAGCCATGCAAGCGCACTAAGCGGTCGGCCAGCCAGTCCAACAGCTCGGGGTGGGACGGCGTGCCCCCGTTGACGCCGAAATCACTGGGATTGCGCATGAAGGGCTGCCCGAAATGGTGCATCCAGACGCGATTTACGATGACCCTGGCGGTCAGAGCATTGTCGTCTGCAGCAATCCAGCGGGCCAGGGCGAGCCTTCGCTCGGATTCGGGGGCGTCGGGCTCCAGTTCAAAGCCCCCTAGCAGGGCGTCCAGTCCACTCAGGCTTGCCGGCGCTACCTGCGCACCCTCATTCATCGGATCGCCGCGCACCATGACGAATGACGGCCTGTCCGGTTGCTTGAATTGGCCCAAGAACGCTTGCTTGGGCTTCGCCAGTTTCGCAAGGCGTCCCTCTGCTCCGCGCTTGCGCTGGTCGAGCAGATCCCAGGATGATCTCTCTCCGGGACTAAACGCGGCGTGCAGCAGCAGGCGCTCCCGGTCTTGGTCGGTATAGGGGAGTCGGCCCGCCGAGTCGGCGACGGTCGTCCAGGAAGATCCGTCAGCCGAAACGGCGATTTCGTAGTGTTCGGGCTGCGGTCGCCCGAAGCGGCCGCCGAAGCCTCCCAAGCGGTCAGAAGACCACCGCACGCGATCGATGCGCTGGGTTTCCGCCAGTTCGACCTGGATCCACCTGGGCATGCCAGTGTCCGATATCCATGGCTTGTCGTACTTGCCGTCGACGAGGTTCGCCGGGGTGTAAGTATCCGGCCTGGCGGAATCCACGCGGGTCCCGCTGGCAGTTGCCAGTCCTTGCAGCGCAACGTTGCGATCCTGACCTGCTGCGGCGTAGATCGCAAATTCGTCCAAGTCGACTCGGCTGCGGTCTCCGGTCGCTTTCGTGATGGTCATGCGGACGTAGCGCGCCTCGACGGCTTGGAATGTCTCTTCGGTACCGGACGCGTCCACGGGCGGCCGATGCTTGGCCAAGATGGCCTCGCGGCTGGCCTCGATGCGATCCTTGGCAGCGCCGCGCAGGCTGTCAAGGCCGTCCTGCGCTTGCTCGATTTCCTCGGTCAGCGAGCCCGCCAGTCCCTCGTACGAATTGATCGCCGCAGCATCGTCCCATGTCCGCTCGCCGTGCCAGACCCCGGCGAGCGCGGCCTGCATCCGGTAGTAATCTTGGTTGCGGATCGGGTCGAACTTGTGATCGTGGCAGCGCGCGCAATGAACGGTGAGGCCCAGGAATGCGGAAGCGGTGCCCATGATCATGTCATCGAGATGGTTGGCGCGCTTTTGCGCCTCTCCCGCCGGATTCTTGATGCCCACGGTGTCGTGCGGCCCTGCCACCAAGAAGCCGGTCGCGGCCTGCGCCCCTAGATCGTCAGAGCCCAACTGATCGCCGGCCAACTGCTCCACGATCATGCGGTTGAACGGCTTGTCGTCGTTAAAGGCACGGATCACCCAGTCGCGGTACGGCCAGGCGTTGTTGCGCAGGTGGTTCTGCTCATACCCGTTGCTTTCGCCGAAGCGGGCGACGTCCAGCCAGTGCCGCCCCCAGCGCTCGCCGTAGCCGGGAGCCGCGAGCATGCGGTCCACGAGCTGCTCGTAGGCCCCGGGGTCTGGGTCCTCGACGAACGCTGCCAGCGCCGCCGGATCCGGCGGCAGCCCGGTTAGGTCAAAGCTCAGCCGTCTCATCAGGATCCGCCTTTCGGCTGGCGGCGAAGGCTCCAAGCCCTTCGCCTGCATGGCCCGGAACAAGAATCCGTCGATCGGCGTACGCTCCCATGCGGTGCTGTGGACGGGTCCTGCCTGGCTGCGCAAGGGTTGCAGCGACCACCAGGCGGCCGCCGGCTGCCCTTGAGCAGCGCTTCCGTCATCGGGCGCTCCGGCGGCGATCCAGCGGTGCAGCAAGGCGACTTCGGCCGCTGTCAGCGGGTCGCCCGCCGGTGGCATCGTCGGTTTGGTGCCGCCCGCCTTTGCCAGCAACAGGCTCTCGCCAGGCTTGCCCGGCGTAATCGCCGGACCGCTCTCGCCGCCTTGCAGCATGTCTGCGACGCTACCCAAGCGCAGCTTCCGCTGGGCCCCGCTGCCCTGGTGGCAAGCCGCGCACTTGCGTTGCAGAACGGGGAGGATATCCTGACCAAACGAGACCTCGGCCGCCTGGCCGGGCGTTGCTGCCAGCGCCAGAATCACGGCAAGCGCAACCCAGATTTCGCGCCAGCGTCCGCAGAGCGGGAGATCGGTCGAAGGGGATGCCAGTAGTAGGTATTGCCTAGCCGTCAGACTAACTAGAATAGCCCCGGAGCAGCGTTAATTCGTTCAGGGCCTATAATTATCCCGAGAGTGGACTGCTGCAATCGGTTTGCAACGGGTCACTGTACGTCATGCTCGGGCCGATTGACACATCGTCGGGAGAGCTAGTCTACTCGGAACATGCCGAGCGGCGCTGCCAGCAGCGCGGGATCGGCGAGGAAGTGATCCGCGCGGTGTACGAATTCGGAACCGCCATCGAACATCACGGAAGCAAGAAGTACTTCATGGACAAGAAGGCCCATGCGCGTGCTCGTCGCGGGATGAGCTCGGACAGCTACAAGCGGATCGCAGACCGCCTGAACGTGTACCTGGTCGTGAATCGTTCCGTCGTGGTAACCGTCGCGAGGATGCGCAGCAGGGTCAGGACCTCAAAGCCCTACAAGCAGGACAAGCCGCGGCGGCGCTGACGGACGTGGTTCTGACAGCACCGCTGCCGGATTACGCAGTCGCGGCACTCGGTACACTAGCCCCTGATGGAGTTCCGGCTGGCTTCGGACTATAGCCCACGCGGGGACCAATCCGGCGCTATCGAGCAGCTCGTCACTGGTGCCCGGGACGGCGAAGCACATCAGGTCTTGCTCGGCGTCACGGGCTCGGGCAAGACGTTCACGGTCGCCAAGATGATCGAGGCGCTCCAGCGTCCCACGCTGGTGCTGGCGCATAACAAGACGCTGGGGGCGCAGCTCTATCACGAGTTCAAGTCCTTCTTCCCGGACAATGCTGTCGAGTACTTCGTCAGCTATTACGACTACTACCAGCCGGAAGCGTACATGCCGGCAAGCGACACCTATATCGAAAAGGAGTCCACGATCAACGACGACCTGGACAAGTTGCGCCTGGCGGCCACGAAATCACTCTTTGAACGCCGAGACTGCCTGATCGTCGCGAGCGTCAGCTGCATCTACGGCTTGGGTTCCCCCGACGCCTACTTCGACATGCTGCTGATGCTCGAGACCGGGCAGCGGATCTCGCGCACGGAAATCGCCCGCAAGCTGGTCAAGATCCTGTACAGCCGCAAGGATGCCGGAGATTTCGAGCGTGGCGCGTTCCGCATGCTCGGAGACATCATCGAGGTTTATCCGACCTATGACGATTGCGCCTACCGCATCGAGCTGTGGGGCGACGAAGTCGAGTCGCTTGCGCAGATCGATCCGTTGCTCGGCCAGATCAAACAGACTTACAAGCGTCTGCCAATCTACCCGGCAAGCCACTATGTCATGTCGGACGAGACGATGTTGCGCGCGCTTGACAGCATTACAGAAGAACTCGATTGGCGGACCGGGGAACTTCGGCAGAGCGGCAAGTTGCTCGAGGCACAGCGGCTGAGCCAGCGCACCCAGTTCGACATGGAGATGATGCGCGAGATCGGTTACTGCCACGGCATCGAGAACTACTCCCGTCACTTCTCGGATCGTCGACCGGGCGAGCCTCCACCGACATTGCTCGATTACTTGCCCAACGACACGCTGTTGATCGTGGATGAGAGCCATCAGACGATCCCGCAGGTGCGCGCCATGTACCACGGTGACCGGTCCCGCAAGGAAAGGCTGGTGGAGTACGGATTTCGGCTTCCCAGCGCGCTCGACAATCGCCCGCTCACATTTGGCGAGTTCGAGGCCCGGACATTTCAGCTGGTGTATGTGTCCGCGACGCCCGGTCCTTACGAATTGGCCATGTCGGAGGGCGTGGTGGCCGAGCAGGTCATCCGCCCCACGGGACTGCTGGACCCGCAGGTCGAGGTGCGACCGGTCAGGGGACAGGTTGATGATCTGCTGCGCGAGATCCGCTCTCGCGCCGAAGCCGGTGAGCGGGTGCTGGTCACTACGCTCACCAAGCGCATGGCGGAGGATCTGGCTGAGTACTATGCCGAAGCGGGCGTGAGGTGTCGCTATTTGCACTCGGAAATCGACACCTTGGAACGGGTCAAGACGCTGCGCGACTTGCGCCGCGGCGAATTCGATCTGTTGGTGGGAATCAACCTGCTCCGGGAGGGCTTAGACCTGCCAGAGGTCTCGCTGGTCGCAATTCTTGACGCCGACAAGGAAGGATTCTTGCGATCCACGGGCTCGCTGATCCAGACAATGGGCCGCGCAGCCCGTAACGTGCGCGGCAAGGCGATCCTGTATGCGGATCGGATGACGGACAGCATGAAGCGAGCCATCGACGAGACGACCAGGCGCAGGGGAGTGCAGCAGGCCTATAACGACGATCACGGGATCACGCCCGAGACCATCGTCAAGCCGATTGCCATGAGCCTCGCCCGCATCGTGGATGCCGATTACGTCGACCTCACAGCAACGGACGAGCCACTGGATGCTCTCGGCGGGCCGGAGGAGTTCGAGGCTTTGGTTGCCCGCCTGGAACGCCAGATGCGAGACGCCGCGCAGAAGTTCGAGTTTGAGAAGGCGGCCGCTCTGCGAGATCAAATCCGGGCGCTGAAGGCCGACAAGGCCGCAGAATTATCCGTCGCGAACGCCGGGTGACGGGCCAGAACTAAAGCTCTGCGCACGCGGACGGTACCTATACTGGAAGTGGCGGCGCACGACAATGCGTGACAAGAAAACAGTTTTGCTGGGGATTTCCGGTGGGATCGCCGCCTACAAGGCTGCCGATCTCGCGCGCGCCCTGCAAGCAGCAGGGCTCGACGTTCAGACCGTCATGACCCGGGCGGCTACGAAGTTCATCACCCCGCTGACCATGGCCGCCCTGACCGGGAACAAGGTGATCACGGATCTGTTTGAGGACGCCTCTGCGGACGAGACCCTCAACAGTGCTATCGCGCATATCGACGTCGCGCAGCGGTCGGACCTCCTGTTGGTCGCGCCGGCGACGGCGGACGTACTCGGCAAGTTCGCCCTCGGGCTTGCCGACGACTTCCTGAGCACCGCCCATCTCGCCTTCAAGGGGCCGCTCGTGCTGGCTCCGGCCATGAACACGAATATGTGGGAGCATCCCGCGACGCGCGAGAATCTGGCAGTGCTCCGCTCCAGGGGCGCACGCATCGTCGAGCCTGGCACCGGCGAGCTTGCCTGCGGGACGATCGGAGCGGGACGGCTGGCTGATTTGGACTCGATCGTCGCCGCGGTTGAAGAGGCCCTGCGGCCCTGCGGGGATTTGCAGGGCGAGACTGTCTTGATTACAGCTGGACCGACGAGGGAGGCGCTGGATCCCGTCCGGTACCTTTCGAACCGTTCGAGCGGGCGCATGGGATTCGCGCTGGCGGAAGAGGCGGCCAGGCGCGGGGCGCGGGTGGTCTTGGTAGCCGGCCCAGTGCAGCGGCCTACGCCGATGGGCTGCGAGCGGATCGATGTGGAAAGCGCTCAGCAGATGCATGATGCGGTGCTGGGCCGTCTCGAAGAGGCCAGCCTTGTCGTGATGGCTGCCGCTGTTGCCGACTACCGGCCGGTCAGTCGGGCAGACCGAAAGCTCAAGAAGCGGGACGGTGTTCCAGACCTCACGCTCGCCGAGACCCCTGATATCCTGCGCGCCGTCGGAGCACGCAAGGGGGACCGGACCTTGGTCGGCTTCGCCGCTGAGACGGATGATCTGGAGGCCAACGCGCGCCTCAAGCTGCAGGCGAAGGGGTGCGACCTCGTCGTTGCCAATCCCGTCGGCGGAGCCACGGGGTTCGATACAGAGATCAACCAAGGCATGCTGCTGACGGCCACCGGCGACCCCCTGGCGATCAACCCGATGAGCAAATCCGAGATGGCGGCCCGGATCTTCGACGAGGCGGTCAGGCTGCGGACGCGCCGGGCCGCGTGAACAGGCAGGCGCGATGTCGACGGAAGCACTTCGGAAACGGCTTGAGTTCTATCGCGATCTGGGGTTTGAGGAATTATTCATCGACCCTCCCGGCGCTGAACCGGAAGCTCCGGTAGCGGCCCTTGCCGATGAGTCTGCTGTGCAGCCGGATCTGGCGCTGCGGGTCATTCAGGACGACATCGGGGACTGCTTGCGCTGCCGCCTGCACGAAGGGCGCAAGACAATCGTGTTTGGCAGCGGCAATCCGCATGCTCGGCTGGTGTTTGTAGGCGAGGGCCCGGGGGCCGACGAGGACGAGCAGGGGCTACCGTTTGTCGGTAGGGCAGGAGAGCTTCTGACGCGCATGATCGACGGGACCTGCGAGCGCATTGGTCTGCCAGTGCGGCGTCCCGACGTGTACATCTGCAATGTCGTCAAGTGCCGCCCTCCCAAGAACCGCGCGCCGGAAGCCGACGAGATGGAGATTTGCGGTCAGTTCCTGGCGCGCCAGATCAAGGCCATCCAGCCGAAGGCGATTTGCGTGCTAGGCGGTACGGCAGCCAAAGCGCTGCTGAACACAACCACGGGAATCACGCAGTTGCGAGGCAAATGGACAGAATGGGGCGGCATTCGCGTCATGCCCACGTTCCATCCGTCGTACTTGTTGCGGGGATACAACCAAGAGGCGAGGCGTCAAGCATTCCAAGACCTCAAGCAGGTCTTTTTGCACGTCTATGAGTGACGGGTGCTCTGCTAGCGCTCGACCCGGCCCGATCCGCCGCCTTGCATCAATGCCATCACTTCCTTGGCCGAGAAGCGATTGAAGTCCCCGGGCACTGAGTGTTTGAGACAGGACGCGGCCACCGCGAACTCGAGGGCTTGCCCGTGGTCGTCTGGAAAATGGTGCAAACCGCCGATCAGGCCGCCCGAGAATGAATCTCCGCCGCCAACGCGATCCACGATGTGCGTGATTTGGTACTTGCGGCTAAGGTGGAAGCGCTCGCCATCGTGCAGGCAGGCGGACCAGCCGTTGTGAGAGGCGGACACGGATTCACGCAGCGTGATCGCCTGGATCTTGAGATTCGGAAACTGCTTGAGCATCAATTCCGCTAGTTGCTCATAACGATCTACATTCAAGCTTCCCGACTCGACATCGACATCGGCAACGGAAATGCCCAGCGACTTCTGGCAGTCCTCCTCGTTGGCAATGCCCACGTCCACGTGGCGGACGATCTCCTGCATCACCTCGGGCGCAGTCTTGCCGTAATTCCAGAGCTTCTTGCGGAAATTGTAATCACACGAAACAGTAAGCCCCTTGTCACTGGCCGCCTGCACGGCCTCCAGGGACAGGTCCGCACAGCCCTGGCTCAGAGCTGGTGTGATGCCGGTGATATGGAACCAAGTCGCGCCTTCGAAGACGGCGTCCCAGTCGAAATCACCGGGCTTGGCGAGTGCGATTGAGCTGTCCGCGCGGTCATAGAGCACCTTGGATGGGCGCTGGTTCGCACCAGTCTCCAGAAAATAGATGCCCACCCGGCCGGGCTTGCGCACGACACCGCCGCAGTCGACTCCGAATCCCTGCAATTCGGCGATGCAATTGTCGACGAGGAAATTGTCGTCCGGGAAAGCGGTCACGAAGGAACTCGGGATGCCGTAGTTCGCGGTGGACACCGCGACATTCGCCTCTCCTCCTCCGAACGTCGCCACGAAGGTCGGCGACTGGAAGGGGCGCTCTAGATTCGGGGGGGCGAGACGCAGCATGATCTCGCCGAATGTCACCACTTTGGCCATTGTTTGATCTTTCCGTGAAGGGTCCAGCGGACGCTGCGGGCCAAAAACCCAGAATATCACTTCATCTCCGCCCCCTTCGGCCTACCCCGTGGCTTGCCAAGATCTAGCCAATGTCATTGATCCACGCCTTAGCGCTGGGCCTGATCCCGATCTTTGCCCTAGGCGCTCCGAACATCCTTTTTCGTCATGAGCGACGATCACGCCGTTCCGGCGTTCAGCGCCTACGGCAGGGGGCTCATCTCGACGCCGCACCTGGACCGGCTCGCGTCCGAACCAGCGCGCTTCGATGCGGAGCTCGTCACCAATTCGATCTGCACCCCTAGCAGGGCGATGGTGCTGACCGGAAAGCACAGCCACGAGGATGGGATGCTGACGCTGCTGGACACTTTCGACGGATCCCAGCAGACGCTCGCAAAGCTCCTGCAAGCTAATTCGGCGTCAACGCAGTTCGAGAAAAAAAACCCGATCTACTGCCGGTATAATCCGAGTCTCTACCCGGGCTGAGCTGGGTGAACACGCCGCTGGGCAACCTCAAGCGCGCGATTGACGGCACCTATCACGCCTGCGAGGCGCGTTACGCGGGGCGCTACCTCGCCGAATTCGCCTACCGCTTCAACCGGCGCTACCAGCTGGTCGATCTCGTGCCCCCCTGGCCTATTTCGCCGTGCGCACTCCTCGGCTGCCCTACCGTCTCTTAACTTTGGCTGGCACTGCTGGGTAATCAGGATTTGTTTCGTCTAGTATGCTCAATCCAGAACGACGACCGTACGGTTGTCGAACAGCCCGAGCTGCGAACACACCCTCCGTCGCCCCAAGAACCCCCCTGAGCCCGATGAGAATCTTGCATCCAACAAAATCCGCAGTCCTAGGCTTCATCCTCTTAGTGCTGTCTGGTACGACCCAGGGGCAGCCGCTCGATCGATACGGCGGATTCCTCGATGTCAAGGGGCATCGAACTGGTTTCTTCCACACCGAACGAATCAACGATCGCTGGTGGCTGGTCACTCCCGACGGGCACGGCTTTTTTGGCATCGGCGTCAGTCATCCGATCACGAGCATGTCGGAGGGCGCCATCACATTTGCTTACGACGGCAGTCAAGAAGAGTGGATGCGCGACGGCGTTCGCAAGATGCGCGAACTGGGTTTCAACTGCGTCTGGTCCGGACCCTACAGCCTTGAGCGCATTCGCTTCGGCAATATTGACGCCGATCTGGCGGACAAGGTCTACCGCGAAGCCGAGATTCCCTACGCGATCCATGTTCCGTTGATCAAGCATCCGGTCGAGCTAAAGCCCGGTGAAAAGCGTCCCGATGTCTTCAGCGCCAAATATCAGCGGTATGTCAGCGAGGAGGTCGCCAAACGTGTCACACCCAATCAAGACAATCCGTGGATCCTCGGCTACTACTACGGCTACGGGTCGTTCATGCGCGAAGACCTTTGGATTAGCCAGACCCTTTCCTACGAGCCTGGAAGCCCCGGCCGCGAGCGACTGCTCGAGGTTCTCGAGCAACGCTATCGCGGCGACATCGCGAAGCTGAACACCGTCTACAGAACGAGTTACGCCTCTTTCTCAGATCTACGACAGAATGGCTCGCTGACCTATCCGCGTTGGATCTCGGCGGTCAAGGCCGGCGAACCGCTGCCCGCGCAGGCCGGTTCAAGTGACATCCTCGCTGATGCGGAGGCGCTGCTTGGCGAAATCGTCGAACAACTCCACAAGGTCTCACACGCTGAGATCCGCAAGCATGACTCGAATCACATGGTGCTGGGGTCCTACGTCAAGCACACGACCTATGCGCAAGGGATCTGGAAGCGAATCGCACCCTACATCGACGCCCTCGGCCCGCAAGATCTTAGTGACGTAAACCCCATCCAGCCCAGTGTCGAAGTGGCGGGAGTGCCGGCAATGCTGAGCGATCAAGAATTCGGAAACGTGTATCCACTCGCTCTGCAGGGCAAGACGGGCGCTCCCGGCGCTGTGCCGGATCACGTTGATCGCCGAGTCCTATACGACCTAATGGCCGGTCGCATCGCTCGCGACCCGGATTTCATTGGCGTGTCTTTCTGTGCTGTGCTCTACGATCAGTCCCATTGGCGGCGGGCCTACGACCGCGGTCAGCCAGGCTTTTTCAGTATCGACAGCCAGCCGAACCAGAGCCTTGTCGAAACGGTCCGCAATGCGAATCAACGGATCCTCGATTCGGTTCGCGAACCCCTCGACGAAACGTCGATCGCCGAACTTCACCGTTCTTACCTTGAGACCAAAGCCGCGTACCGCCGCGTCATGGAACAGCGATTTGCTTTGCTGAAGAAGGGTACGAACAAATAGCCATCGGGCTGACTCGAGGTCAGTTCCTCCGCTATGCCGCTATTGCGGCGATGGCCAAGGCTAAGACAACCCAAGCCAAACCCGACGGCTTCTACACCGTGGGCCAGCGCGACGACCGCTGATGGCTCATAACACCCGACGGAGAGCCCTGCTTTTCGCTCGGACTCAACCATATCGACCCGGCTAGTCTGCGTTATCCCGAGAACATCCACATCTGGCGCGACAAGTACGGCGGCAGTACAAAGCGGTGGATCCAAGAGTCCGTGGCGCCCAACCTCGAGAAGTGGGGCTTCAACACCGCGGTTGGGTCCAAGAAGTGACCGTGCGCAAGTGGAGGCACTCCCATCCATTCACGAATGACGAGTATCGGGCCGCAAGGAGCTCACCCAGCTAGCCCACGGCTACTACCAGACAGCTCACGACGCCATTCGGCGCTACGACCCCCACCACTTGATTCTGGGGGACCGCCACGAAGCCAACGCCGCCATCGCGATGGAGGTCGTTGAAGCCGCATTGCCATTCGTTGACGTGCTGTCATTCCAAGACTTCCGCGATCCAGTGGCCCATCTCGACGAATGGCACAAGAAAACCAGAAAGCCCGTGCTGTTGGCCGACGCGGCGGGGCTGAGGCGCCCCCGCTCCCACTGGGGGCTTCACCCCCAACGACGGTGAATGGTACGCAGATGTACTGGCGCCGCTTTTCGATAGCCCCGGCTGCATCGGTTTACATCTGTGTGGTGCCTACCAGCGCAACAAGGCGCGACACCGTGGTCTGCTCGACGGGCTAGAAAGGCCTGATCAGGAGAACATCGAGCCGATTAGCGCTGCGAACGCGAAGGTCAGCCGCTAGATGGCCGCACGGCACTGATCGCCCGATCTCGTTCGAGCCACCTAGGTCCGGGCTGAGTGCCAGGGCGTTCCGAGGTCCCGACGGGACGGGGACGGGCGCCTTCGTCCGGAGCCAAGAAGACCAGGGCTTTTCAATGTTTGCTAACAAGGGCTGGTTGACAAAGGAGGACGGAGGAGGACTGGACAAACCGGTCTTGGGTGTGCGATAACTCGGAAAGTGAGACAGGACGCGCTTGCGCTGCGCGAGGTGCGGGTCCGGACGGTGCGGCCCGACGAGGAGCCGCGCTGGAACGAGTTGATGCGCGAGCGGCACTATCTCGGCTTCCGCAACTTCTGTGGCAAGCGCCTGCGCCAAGTCGCCGTGCACGGCGAGCGCTGGCTGGCTTTGATCGGCTGGCATGCCGCCGCGCTGCACTGCGCCGCCCGCGAGCGCTGGATCGGCTGGAGTTCCCTGCAGCGCCGCCAGCGGCTGTTCTTGGTGGCCAATCAGTCGCGTTTCCTGCTGTTGAGCGAGGCCGGTAGCAGCCCCCATCTGGCCTCGCGCGTGCTCGGCCTGAGCCTGCGCCAACTGCCGCGCGAGTGGCAGCGCCTGCACGGCAGCGCGCTGCTCTTGGCCGAATCGTTTGTGGATCCGGCACGCTTCGCTGGAACCTGCTACCGCGCCGCCAACTGGCTCGAGGTCGGCGCCACGCAAGGCTTCGGGCGCGTGCGCGGCGGCGCGATCGGCTATCGGCACCACGGCGCGCCCAAGCGCGTGTTCGTCTACCCGCTGCGGCGCGACGCGCGGCAGCAACTCGCGGCCGCGCGGGCGCAGCCCGCCTGGCGGCCACACCAACCCCGGCTCATGCTCAACGATGCTCAATGGCGCTCCCTGCGCTGCTTCCTCGACCAAGTCCCCGACACGCGCAGCCGCCGCGGCCTGCGCTATCCGATGCGCACCGCGCTGGCGCTCCTGCTTGGATCGCGCTTGGCCGGTTGTCAGACACTGACCGAGCTGAGCGACTTCGGGCGGGCGCTGAGCCCGCAGACCCTCGCCGCGATCGGTTCCCGGCGGCGCCCGCAGACCGGGCGCTACGAGGCCCCCTGCATCAGCAGTTGGCACGATCTGCTCAAGCGCATCGACGCCGCCGAGGTGGAGCGTTTGCTGGCGGCTTGGACAGCCGCGCAAGTGCTGGACAAGCCAGCGGATAGCGCGGATGGAGAGGCACCGCTGCGGGCCATCGCGATGGATGGCAAGGTGCTGCGCGGCTCCTATGACCGCGATCTGGGCGCGGATGGTGAGCTGCTCGACAAGCCCGCCCAGCAGCAGCTCTCGGCGCTCGACCTCGACTCCGGCACCGTGGTCGGCCAGCTGGGCTTCAGCGGGCAGAAGGAGGATGCCGAAGGGGCCGCGCTGCGCGCCTTGGCGCGGACCTGCGCCGACTCCGGCCTGTGCGTCATCGCCGACGCGCTGCACACCCAGCGCGGCACCGCGCAGGAGTTGCTCGGGCTCGGGCTCGACTTCGTGTTCACGGTCAAGGCGAACCAGCCCAACGTGCTTGCGCAGGTGCACGAGGGCTTCCACTGGGATTGCCTGTCGGCCCACCAGAGCCTGAGTTGCGAGCACGGCCGGATCGAGACTCGCTCGATCCGCGTGGCCGATGAGCTCGATCCCACCGTGCCCTACGTCGACTTCCCCGGGGTGCGCTTCGTGGCGCAACTGCGGCGTCAGGTCGAATCCAAAAAGGACGGTCGCAAGCGCAAGCCCGAAACCGTCTACCTGCTGACCAGCCTGCCGCCGGAACAGGCGACGCCGCGCCGCCTGCTGCGGCTGAACCGGTGCTACTGGGGGATCGAGAATCGCATCCACTGGGTGCGCGACGTGGCCTTGCGCGAGGACCACAGTCGCATCCGCAAGGGTACGCTGCCGCGTCTGCTGGCGGCCTTCGCCAACTTCGCGATCTCGCTGCTACGGCTGCTGAAAACGCCGAATATCAAACGGCGCATGGCGCACCTGCGCTTGCACCCGAACCAGGCCGTCGCCCTGCTCCTCGGCTGCACCGCCTGCACCCCCTCCCTCTGCCCGGCTGGTCGGCTGGTCGGCCAGGGCCCCGCCACGCCTGCCGCGCGCCGTGCAGTTGCCATCCGCCCGCGCAGCTGCTCCGCTGCCCGCCCCAGCGCGCTGACCCACCCTGCCCACTCGGCGCATTGTCGCCCGTCCACACGACTCCCGCACCCTGAACAATGCGCCTACCGGCCCTCCGGCCCAAACATTGAATTTGCCTGCCAAGAAGACCGGCACCTCCATCAGCAAGGAAACTGTAAGATAGCTGTGAGCCGATGGGGCCAGCGGATTCGCAAAGCCGTGACGACGCCCGCCAGCCAAAGCCAACAAGGCACTGACTAGCCGTGTGGCCCACAACTCAGCGACGGAGACAACGCCGTATGGGCAGTCTGTCCCTCCGGTTAGCTTTGTTTGCGGTGCTTCTAGCTCCCTTGGCCCTGCCGGGCGCCACAGCCGACGTCGATTTCACTCGCGACATTCGGCCAGTTCTCTCTGAAAGCTGTTTTCGTTGCCATGGCCCCGACGAGCAGGCCCGGGCAGGCGGACTTCGGCTCGACGAATACGCCGGGGCTGTTGAGGAGCGAGGAGGCAAGAGGGCGATCGCACCAGGGGCTCCGGCGGCGAGCGAGCTGATTGCGCGGATCAAGACGGACGATCCGGCGCGCAGGATGCCGCTCGGAGGCGACCGTCTGGCGGAAGGGCAGATCAAGCTATTGGAAGCGTGGATATCCGCGGGCGCGAAGTACGAGCGCCACTGGGCCTACCAGAAACCCGAACGTACGCAATTGCCTCCAGTTTCTGACGCAATATGGGCGCGCAATCCGATCGACCGCTTCATCCTGAACAAACTCGACACAGCGGGACTCAAGCCTTCCGGCGGAGCCGGGCCCGCTGTGTTGATGCGGCGACTGTATCTTGACTTGATCGGGATTCCGCCGTCGCCCGAGCAGATCGACGACTTTGTCGCGAGTCCGACTGACGAGGCTTACCGGGCGAAGGTGGAAGAGCTGCTCGCGGCGCCGCAATACGGCGAGCACTGGGCGCGGCACTGGCTCGACCTCGCCCGCTATGCCGACTCCAACGGGTATCAGCACGATGATCTGCGCGAGATCTGGCCTTACCGAGACTGGGTCATTCGGGCATTCAACGACGATATGCCGTTTGACCAGTTCACGATCGAGCAATTGGCGGGGGATCTACTCGAAGAGCCTTCCTTAGAACAGCTGATCGCGACCGGCTTTAACCGCAACACGCCGATGAACGGGTCAGGCGGATCGAAAATCGACGAGGTTCGCAACGCCATGCTGGTCGACCGAGTCAACACGACCGCGACGGTTTGGCTGGGGGCAACGCTTGGCTGCGCGCAATGCCACACGCACAAGTACGACCCTTTCACGATCGAGGAATACTATCGCTTCTACGCGTACTTCGACCGCGGCGTCGACGAAACGGTTTTGCGCGGCGGGGGCAACACGCGCAAGTCCTATGTCGGCGCGCAGATCGAGCTGCCCGTCACCGCGGGGCGGCGATCGTGATACTCCGCGGTGAAGGCTCAGCACGAGTACCTCAAGATGGCGATCAACCAGGCGGAGTTCGAGGCGATCGCGGACCTGCCGAATTGGGTGGAGCAGCAGGCGACCAATCGGGACCTACGCCCGAACGTCATCAGCGCCCTCGCGAAGCCGACAGAAGAGCGCACGGAGTCGGATAACAACGCAATTCGGGACGCCTTCCTCGAGACGCGACCTGAAGTTGCCGAGCCGCGCAACGAGCTGGAGAAGCTTGCCAAACTGATGAAGGCTCTAATGCCGACGACGACGCTGATCATGGCCGATAAGCTAGGCCCGGTCCAGAGCTATCTGCTCAAGCGTGGCCAGATCGGCGCCTATGGCGAGGCGGTCGAGCCTGGAACGCCCGCAGCGCTGCACGCGCTCGACCCGGGTCTGCCACGTAATCGTCTGGGGTTGGCGAAGTGGATCACGTCGCCCAGAAACCCGCTAACGGCGCGAGTGACCGTCAATCGCCTTTGGGCGGAGGCGTTTGGTCGCGGGATCGTCGCTTCGGCCGACGACTTCGGCCGGCAGAGCGACGCCCCGACTCATCCAGAGTTGCTGGATTGGCTTGCGGTGGAGTTCGTCGAGGGAGGCTGGTCGATCAAGAACATCGTTCGCTTGATCGTGACTTCGGCGACCTATCGACAGAGCTCGCGCAGATCAGCCGAGCTGCTGGAGCGAGACCCGGACAACGCGCTTCTAGCGTTGGGACCGCGTTTCCGTCTACCTGCAGAAGCGATCCGGGATTCGCTGCTGGCGGCAAGCGGCTTGCTGTCGCTCAAAATGGGCGGGCCCCCCGTCCATCCGCCACAGCCGCAAGGACTATGGCGGGAGATCAGCGGTGTAGCGGATCCGAATTACGCAACGTCGAAGGGGGCGGACCGGCGCCGTCGCGGGATTTACACGATCCTTCGTCGGGGAGCGCCTTACCCCAGCTTCACGACATTCGACGCTCCTCCTCGAGCAGCTTGCGCCGCCATGCGAGCCCGCACCAACTCGCCGCTCCAGGCCCTGACGCTGCTGAACGACCCGGCCTACGTCTCGAGGCCGCCGACGCTCTGGCAAAGCTCATCACGGACTTGCTGGCGGCGTCTGACAGGGATCGACTCGTCTACGCCTTCCGGCGTACGGTGACCCGGACGCCCAGCGCGGTCGAGCTTCAGGAGCTCACCCGTCTACTCAACGAGTTCCGTGGAACGTCGGGTAATGAGTCCGAAGCTTGGGTTTCGCTAGCGCGAGTCCTGCTGAACCTCGACGAGACCATTACGAAGAGCTGATGGCGATGGAACTGCAACGTCGAGCATTCTTGCGAGCCGGCGCCGCCGGCCTCGGCTCGATCGCCCTGCAGTCGCTGCTCATGGCGGACGACAGCGCAGCTGTTGCGCCGCACTTCGCCCCTAGGGCCAAGCACATCATCTTCTTGCACATGCTCGGCGGTCCGTCGCAGGTCGATTTGCTGGACCCTAAGCCGACGCTTGCGAGATTCGAGGGCGAGCCCATGCCCGACAGCATCTTGAAGGGCAAGCAGTTCGCCTTTGTGCCGAAGGGTGCGGGGGCTCTAGCCTCGCCATACAAGTTCGCGCAGCGCGGTGAGTCCGGCACTTGGTTCTCTGAGCTCACGCCGCACTTGGCAGAGCGCGCGGATGATCTGACCGTCGTCCGCTCGATGCAGACCGACGAGTTCAACCATGGCGCCGGCGAGCTCTTCCTGCATACAGGCTTCGGGCGCCTAGGAAGGCCGACGTTCGGCTCGTGGGTCTCTTACGGCCTAGGCTCGCTCAGTGACAGCCTGCCGACCTTCGTCGTGATGGCGACCGGACCCAATACGGCCGGCAACAGCGCATGGGGAACCGGCTTCCTGCCCAGCATCCACCAGGGCGTCAAGTTCCGCTCCGGGGCGGAACCGGTCCACTACCTTGCCAACCCGGGCGGAGTTGATCAAGACCGCCAAAGACAAGTGATCGACGGGGTGTCCGCTCTCAACCGACTGGCTCACGAGCGCTATCAGGATCCCGAGATCGCCACCCGGATCGCACAGTACGAGATGGCGTTCCGGCTGCAGGCGTCAGGCCCAGAGCTGGTGCAAATCGAGAACGAGCCACAGCACGTGCTCGACGCTTATGGGGCGAAGCCAGGCGGTGCCAGCTACGCCAACATGTGCCTGCTGGCGCGGAGGATGGTTGAGCGAGGCGTGCGGTTCGTGCAGATCATGATGGCCGGGTGGGACCACCACAGCGGCATCTACCGGCCAGGCGGACTGCCGCACTCTTGCCGCAACATGGACCGCCCGACCAGCGCGCTGATCGATGACTTGAAGCAACGCGGCTTGCTCGACGACACCTTGGTCATCTGGACCGGGGAATTCGGCCGCACGCCGATGATCCAGGCGATCTCCCCGCAGGGGTTCACGCAAGACCCCGGGCGCGATCACCATAAGGACGGGTTCTCGCTGATCCTGGCCGGCGGCGGCATCCGGCCGGGGCTGACTTATGGAGCGACCGACGACTTCGGGTTCGAGCCAGCGGAGAACCCCGTGCATGTTCATGATCTGCACGCGACGGCTCTCTATCTGCTTGGAGTTGACCACACGAAGCTGACGTTCAAGCACCAAGGACGAAACTTTCGGCTCACCGACGTCCACGGCCGGGTCGTCAAAGAGCTGCTGACGTAAATCCGCATAGCCATGCAGAACAACATCACCCTGACCCGAAGGGGCTTTCTCGCCAGCTCCGCCTGCGCCTTGCCCCTTTGCCCCGCTGCCGCCCAGACCACTTGGCGGCCCTTGTTTGACGGCAAGACTCTTGACGGCTGGCACGCGATGCATCGGCTGCCCGTGGCTAGGAATCCGGGCGGGCGGTCTGCCGCAATGGACTCCCCGCAATACCAGAGGGCTCTTCAGAGCAAAGGCGATTGGAGAGTCGTCGATGGAGCCATCACGGGCGGCCAAGAGCCGCCAGGGTCCGGCATCGGGGGCTACTTGGTCACCAATGAGAAGTTCGCCGATTTCGAGCTCAGCCTCGAGGCGAATCCCGATTGGGGAGTCGACACCGGAATCATGATTCGCGCGACGGGCATCGGAAGCCAAGGCTTTCAAGTCCTCGTGGATCACCGCCAGGGCGGCAACATCGGCTCCTTCTTCGGCAACGGCATCGGCGGTTTCAACTCCCGCCAGTTCGGGTTCAATGCGAAGCAGGACTCGAGCGGCAAAGTCGTTGGCATGACGCCGGTCGCCTACCAAGACCTGAGTCCTCAACCCGATCCGGGCAAAAGCGAGGCCAATTGGTCGGCTGGGTCCGAAGCGTTCTTCGAGACCTGGCGTTTCGGTGAGTGGAACGAAATCCGCGTCCGATGCGAAGGGCGCTTGCCGACGCTCGCGACGTGGATCAATGGCGAGAAGATGGCTTCCCTCGACTCGGCGAACATGATAGCGGAGGGTTACGATGCCGAAGCCGTGGCGACGCTCCTCGGGTGCGCCGGTCACATCGCGCTGGAAGTCCACAACAGCGGACAAAGCGATCGCCTGGGATCGGAGCGCTGGCTCCCGGGCAGAGTCTGTCGCTGGCGGAGAATCCGCGCGAGGGAACTCTGAGACCAACAAGACGGCGGCTGCTTCGCTGTGAGCCGCTGCAGCTGTGGCGAGTGCGCGGGCGATTATCGTGCTGCCTCAGGACCTAGGAGCGCGCCGTCCAGAACGAAGACTGGTACGGGGCCAGCTTTCTCGTCGAACGATATCTAAGCGCAACTTCCAGACTGCCGTTCTTGGATCGACACGCGCCGGCGAATGCGGTGCCGAATTGATAAGCCTTTGTTTCCAAGTTACTTGGAACCGTCCGGCACTTGCCCTCTGCAGCTGGTGCGACGACAGTCTGGCCCGCGAAAAACATGCCGTTTGTGTCTAGGTTCCTGGGGGTGCGGCCGCCATCAGCTCCGGCGGCGGTGCCGGACGCGGCTTGAGCCCCAGTAGCTGAAACGCCCGCTCCTGCAACGGCGTCAGCCCACGCAGCTTCGGCACCCGGTGCTCCGCCACAGCTCCCCCGCCGCCAGGCTCGCCAGGTTCCCCAGCAGATTCTCAAAGCTCTGCAGCGGCAGGTCCCCCGCCAGCGTCTTCCGCGCGCGCTCCTTGCGCTGGCCCGCCTTCGACGGGTCTGTCCGATAAACCGTCTCAATGGCTGACGCGAGCGAGTTCATCTTGCACCCCGCAGGCGGCCACCGACAGTATTGAGGATTCGCTGACGCCTCCAACAGGCGTAGGCCTGGGCGCAAGCAAGCGTCCGAGCTGCTGACACCATCCGCAACCAGCCCGGGACGCAGCTTGGGGCAGTCGAGCCGGGGCCGATCACTTGCCGCCTGAACCAGCCCAGCCAGCCTTGCACGGCACGAGTGCCGGGCTATAATCGGCGCAAGTATGACGCGTCGACTCCTCAGCGTCACAGCACTGATGCTGCCGTTGTGCGCTGTGCCGCTGCTCTCAGCGGACAGCATTGCGGGCAAGTGGAATTTTGTTTGGGACACCGAAGGCGGGATCCGCGAAACGGTCTGGGACATTTCGCAGGACGGCGAAGCACTGACCGTCAAGTCAGCAGCGGGGCAGTTCAAGGGCGCCTTCAAAGACAATCGCCTCGTCGTCCAGGGATCGCTCTATTCCGCCGAAGCAGGCTATTCCGCCACGCTGAAGGTCGAGGGAACGTATGCGAACAGAGAGATGACGGGGAGCGGTTCGTGGGATCAATATGCGATGACCTTCAAGGCGAAGCGCATAGAATAGTCGGTCCCGACAGGCTCGAGGATTCGTTGAGGCAGCCTATGGGCTGCGGCCTTGGCATGTGCAAGCGGTCGCGCCGCTGACCTCGGCGACAGCCAGTGCTTGACGTGGATCGCCTCGGCGGAGCCGAGCCTCAAGCGATCACTCGAAGCCCGAACCAGCCCAGCCCTGCGGCTAGCAGCAGAATGGCGGCAAGTTGTGCGGCCCGCGGTTTCACGAATCGCAGACGCAGTCCTCCGATGAGTGCAACCAGAAGCCCCTCGCAGCCGACCGCGCCGGGGACGAAGAATTCGGCACTCATCCCGGCTGGTCCCAGCAGCGCGGCAAGGAACAGGCCGTGGAAGCAGCCCATTGCGCCGCAGGCTAGCCAACGCACCTTCGCGTCGGGAAGAAAGAGGATTTCAGACGCTAGGTAAGCCACGCTCAGGGCGGCCGCAGCCTCGAGGAATCGGGTCGGAGGCATCCAAGCGAAAATGCTGCCCCCCACCGCCACCAGCGCTTGCGCGCACAGAAAGGCGCCGGCGCACTCGGCAAGTTCCCGCCTTGCTCGGCCCGCCAGCACCAGCGCCAGGAGGAAGAGCAGCAGCTCAGGGCTCGTAAAGGCCCTCCGGACACCCGCACCGAACTCGGTCGTCGCGACTTCCAGCGGTGTCGGAGGGGTAAACATGACGTCGGCCTCCTTGAACGTGATGTCAAAGACCGTCTGACGGGCCATGGCACCCTTGCCCGATCTGAGCAGGTGGACATGGTGTGCAGCCGTGACTGCGGGATAGTCACAGCGCACGGTGACCCCAGTGGGCGCTTGGGGGAAGCGAAACGTCGTCTCGCAGACATAGAGTTGCTGGCCCGCATCTTCGCGGCAGGCACCGCCCGTGCGATCTCCTTGGACTCCGTCGCTGCGGACTTGGAACGCATCCAGCAAGGTCCGCTCGCGATCTTCCTCTAGGGGGACCTCAGACAGCGGCATGCGCAGTTCGTAGCGCACGTCGCTGCCGTCAAGCTGCAGCGAGCCGTAGCTCATGCTCAGCACGTGGGCCGCAGCCGGCGGGGCAAATACGGCCGCAAGCAAGACCACCAGAGCGGTAGCTGACCGTCGGCCCGGCCTCCGAGGCGCGATGGCTGCACTCATTGCAAGCCGAAGCTGTACATCGCTTGCAGGGTGCGGACATAAATCCGCCCGTCGACGATTGCCGGCGTGGCGAAGCACGTGCCATCCAAGGTACTGGTCTCCAGCACGCTCCACTGCTCCCCAGGATCGATCGTGCTGATCATGCAGCCCTCGCTGACTGTGAAGATCTTGCCATCCCCGGCGACGGGGGACGCCCAATACTTGTCGATCGCGTCGCGTAGACGCTCGACCCTGTGGGAGCTGCCCTTGGCTGGGTCGACGCTGCTGAAGATTCCGCCATCCTTCACCAGATAAATGACTCCGTTGTACAGCAGCGGGGAGGGTGTGTTGGGCAGGGATTTGTTGTAGCGCCACAGGACCCCAGTTGCCGAGATGTCGCCACGCAGCGAGCCTGGGCGGATCGCCACCAGATTGTTCACCGGTGCCCGCCGGGCAGCGTAGAAGTACCAGTCGCGCTCGTCCAGCTTTCCGTCACCGCCCAGATCCGCCTCGGCCCAGGGGTTGGCATTCTTGAGCCGCTCCCCGGGGGCTTCATGCTGTGTCAGCAAGCCGTCGCCGTCCTTGTCGTGCTCGGCTAAGACGCTGGCAAACGATGGCGTTTCCGTTTGCTGGCCCGGATCTCCGCCGATCTCCCACCCGTTGATGTAAATGGTGTCGCCATCGAAGATTGGCACGCACTTGAGCTGCCATGCGAATCCACCCACCCACCAGAGTTCCGCGCCGGTCTCTAGGTCATAGGCGACCACTCGGTACGCTCCCGGCACCACGACCTGGGGTCTGCCGTCTGCCGGACGGAAGATGCCAGCTGTGCCGTAGCTCCGCGTGCTCGCCGAACGCTCGGCCTTCCAGATCGTATCGCCGGTCTTGGGATCGAGTGCCAGCAGGTAGGAATCCACCTGTTGATCGCACACGATCAGCAGCTTGCCGTCCGCCAGGACAGGCGATGAGCCATGCCCGTTCTGATTGATGAAAGGACCCAGCGGCCGTCGCCATCGCTCATTGCCGTCGGCATCGTACGAAAGCACCCCGAAATCGCCGAAGAACACGTACACGTTCTCGCCGTCGGTCACCGGAGACGGCGACGCCGGCCCATGGGTCCGCTGGAAGTGCTCCCGGCGGGGCCGGGGCGCCTCCCGGATCCACAGGATCTCGCCGGAATCACGCTCCATCGCGAGCACCAGCAGCCGCTCACCCTCGTAGGCGGTCAAGAAGATCCGCTCGCCAGCGATCACGGGGGAAGAATGGCCGCTAGGCACGGTCGTCTTCCAAAGCAGGTTCGAATCTTCTTGGAAGCGCGTGGGCAGCGGGTTTCCCTCCGCGATCCCGCTCCCTGCGGGGCCTCGGAACTGCGGCCAGTCAGCCCCGAAGACAGCGGTTGCCAGCAGCGCCGCCGACAGGAAAAGACGCCAGATCATGCCCACAATATAGCGCGCCGCCCCCGCCCCGGCGTGCCTTCGTCCCGTCCCGCTCGTTCGCTGCTAGCATGCGGCGCATGCACCCCAGGGGCAATTGGGCTGGGCGGGGCAATCCGTGTTTGAGCCGTTAGCGTCAAGGCCCTTCCGTTGCCCTGCGGCGGGCCTCGTCGCCGCGGGACGCAACTCCCTGTCCGCACTGCGGCATGATAGAGTGGCAGCAGACGAAGCCCGTGGATGAAACAGGTCGGACGGTACAGGATTCTCTCCGAACTGGGCCGCGGGGCGATGGGAATCGTCTACCGCGCGCACGACCCCAGGATTGCTCGTGACATAGCGCTCAAGACGATCAGACTTGCCGATCACGCCGATTCGAGCGAGATCGACGAGGTGCGTGGCAGGCTGATTCGCGAGGCCCAGTCAGCGGGCGGATTGTCCCATGCTGGGATCGTCACAATCTTTGATGTCGGCGAACAGGACGGCTTGGCTTACGTCGCCATGGAACTGGCGGAAGGCCGGAACCTTGCCGAGTACTTAAAGGACCAAGTCAAACCGGATCGCAAGCTAGCTTTCGTCGCAGATCTTCTCAACATGGCCGGCTCGGCGCTGGATTACGCGAGCGGCAATGGCGTGATCCACAGGGATGTCAAGCCGGCCAACATCATGGTGTCCCATGGCGAAATCAAACTCCTTGATTTCGGTGTTGCGCGGATCACTTCATCCCAACTCACCCAAGCGGGCACGGTAGTCGGCACGCCCAACTACATGTCACCGGAGCAGGTGCGCGGAGATCCCGTCGACGGCAGGTCCGATCAGTTCTCCCTCGCGGTCATTGCGTACGAAATCCTGACGGGCACCAAGCCATTCGGATCCCGCAACATCGCCACCACGCTTTACAACATCGCCCACGTCGAGCCGGACCCCATGCGGCGCCGTTTACCAGGCATGCCGACCGAGTTGGATCGGGTCGTGCTGCGGGGACTGGCCAAGGATCCGAATGATCGCTTCGAGTGCTGCAGTGCCTTTGCCGACGCATTCGCCGATGCCGCTCGCGGCCAGGCCGGGCTCTGGGGCGCCGTTGCGGTGGACTTGGGTAGCGAGGAATGGAGGCAAGACGTTACGGTCGACGGGATTCAAAGTCCGGAACTCAGCGACGCCGACTTGACGACCGATCACTATTCGGACCCGCTTCCTCGGATCGCGCCGCGCACGGACCATGCGGCCGAGTCTGACCCGATGCCCGCCTTCCCTCCGCAGGATCGCTTGACCGAGCCCGCCCCAGCTGGGGCCGCACCGGCGTTGCCGCTCGAACAGCCTGCGGATTCGGAGCACTTCGATCACGTCGAGCCGCGAAGGGCGCGCTGGCCGTCCCTGATTTTCGCTCTTCTGGTGTGTGCGATCGGTGCGCTGACAATGCTGCTTGTGCGCTATCCGGGTCTTCTCGAAGATAGGAGGCTGCTGGTTGAGACCATCTTCGGGATCGGCGAGACGATCGGTACGGTCGTCGAGGGCGTTACCGCTCCGGATGAGATCGCGAGGACTGCCGCGCCAGCCCAAGCTCCCGCCGACCCTACCGGGAATTCCGCTGCCGGTTCCGGCGTGGTCCCCGAGGGTGACACTGAGTCCCAGCAGCAGTCCGAAGTCGAGCCAACCGGGGACGATGCGAGCGGGGGGGCACTTGCCGGCGACTCATCGCCAGACACCGTTCCTATCGAAGCTGACACGAGCGCGGTGCCAACCACGGACGAGGGCGCCTCGCCGCCTGCCCAGAAGCCTGTGGCCCCCCAGCTTGCAGCTGTGTTCTTCGAAAGCAATGTCCAGGGAGTCTTGGTCACTGTCGACGGCAACAGGGACTGGCGCTGCATGACGCCCTGCGAAATCGGAGCGCTTCCGGTGGGCGAGCACGATGTCGTCGCGTACCTGAGCGGCTACGCGCTGCAGCGGCGGTCGATCACCGTCTCCGGACAGGGGGCGACCGTTGATTTGCAGTTGGAGCGGCAGAATTCCACCCTAGTGATCACCAGTGATCCATTTGGGGCTAGGATCATCGTGGACGGACAGGACACGGGCAAGCTCACCAACGCACAGTTGGATGTAGCGCCCGGACGGCATTCGGTTCGACTCCAAAAGGAGGATCTCAGTGCGGAGCAGTCCATTGAAATTGACCCCGGTGAATTCCGGCATCTCACATTCCGCCTAGGCTCCAAGTAGGCGGGGCGGGATCGTAGCATGGACAAGATTCAGGTGCGCGGTGCGCGCCAGCATAACCTCCAAGACATCACCCTGGACATTCCGCGGAATAGCCTCACGGTGATCACGGGGCTCAGCGGCTCCGGCAAGTCTTCGCTGGCGTTTGACACGATCTACGCCGAAGGCCAGCGCCGGTACGTCGAAACGCTGTCGCCGTATGCCCGGCAGTTCTTGGAGCAGTTGGAGCGTCCGGACGTCGATTCCATCGACGGACTCAGCCCGGCCCTTGCGATCGAGCAGAAGACCTCCGGCCGCAGTCCCCGCTCGACAGTCGGCACGGTGACCGAGGTCTACGACTACTTGCGGCTGCTGTTCTCGGCCGCAGGCACTCCGCATTGCGTGAATTGCCAGCTGCCGATCCAGAAGCAATCGTCAGATCAAGTCGCGGCGCGCATCATCGACCAGAGCCAAGGTGACCGGATCATGATCCTCGCTCCCTGCGTGCGTGGTCGCAAGGGGAAATACCGGAAGGAGTTGGAAAGCTATGCTCGCCAAGGTTTCGTCACCGCCCGGATTGACGGCGAGATGGAGCGCTTGGACGATTACCCGCTGACCATCGAGCTCAAGCGCAACCTGGAGCACACGATCGAGGTCGTAGTGGACCGCGTGGTGGTCCGGGCAGATGTCGAGAACCGACTCAAGAATTCGATCCGTGCCGCGTCGAAACTGGCTGGTGGCCTGGTCTTGGTCGTGGCTGGAGACGGTTCCGAGACACTGTACTCAGAGCGCATGGTGTGCGTGCGCTGCGGAGGCAGCCAGCCTGACTTTGAGCCGCGCTCCTTCTCGTTCAACAGCCGTTACGGAGCGTGTCCGGCCTGCGGCGGCCTCGGCGTTGTGTGGGGCCTCGACCCGGCCAAGCTGGTTCCGGACCCGACCAAGCCCTTGCTCATCGGGAACTGGCCGCTGTCTCGCCCCTGGAAGGAGCCGGTTCCCACGACCTTGGCATGGGCCAGCCTGGCGGGGATCGATTTGGACCGCGCCTGGTCCCGCCTAGCGCCCGACGAGCAGGAATGGCTGTTGTACGGCTTCACCGGCAACCTGTCCGAGTCGCACCGGTTGAAGAGGTACCACCACTACGGCATGATCCCGATCCTGAACCGATACATAGGGATCTCGCCCGGTTATCAGCCGAGCCAGGTGGTGCTCCCCTACATGGCGAACATCTCTTGCCGCCAGTGCTCGGGACACCGGCTTCGCCCGGAATCGCTAGCGGCGCGAGTCGCGGGCCTCACGATCACCGACATGGCCCACGCCCCGCTGGGGCGCTTGGCGGGCCAATTGCGCCAACTGCGGTTGGAGGGACCCAAGCAGCTTGTCGCCGAGCGCATCTTGGAGGAGATCCGGGAACGGGTCGACTTCCTGATCAGCGTCGGTCTGGGCTACCTGTGGCTGGACCGCCCCGCTGCGACGCTTTCCGGAGGGGAGGCTCAGCGGGTACGTCTGGCGACCCAGATTGGCACCCGCCTGCGAGGCGTGTTGTACGTCTTGGACGAGCCCTCGATCGGTCTGCACTCCCGCGATCACGGGCTTTTGCTAGACGCGCTCTTCGGCCTGCGCGATCTCGGTAACACCGTAATCGTCGTCGAGCATGATCAGGCTACGATCGAGCGGGCCGACCATGTCGTGGACCTTGGCCCGGGCGCAGGACGGCTCGGCGGCAGTCTGGCGGCCAGCGGCACGCCCGCAGAGATCGCCGCTGCCCCAGGCTCGCTCACGGGAGCTTACCTTTCCGGACGGAAGGTTGCGCACGTCTTGCAGGACAAGCGGCCGCCGGTCAAGCGCAAGCTGGTCGTGCGCGGCGCTCGGCAGCACAACCTCAAGGACATTGACGTCAAATTCCCGCTCGGCAGCTTCTGCGTTGTGACCGGGGTCTCGGGGAGTGGCAAGTCCACGCTCGTGAACGGCATTCTGTATCCGGCCCTAGCCAAGCAATTGGACTTGGCCGGACCGTCCCCCGGGGCGCATGATCGCATCGAAGGCCTGAAATTCGTGGACAAGATCGTGCGGATCGACCAGACGCCCATCGGCCGCACGCCACGGTCGAATCCCGCCACCTACACCGGGGCCTTCACGCCGATCCGCGACTTCTATTCCCAATTGCCCGAGTCTCGGGCACGCGGTTATGCCCCGGGGCGTTTCAGCTTCAACGTGCACGGCGGGCGCTGCGACGAATGCGCGGGTGACGGGATCAAGCGAATCGAGATGAATTTCCTTCCGGACGTGTTCGTTACGTGCGAGGCCTGCCATGGGCTCCGCTACAACCAAGAGACGCTGCAGGTTCGCTACAAGGGCTACTCTATCGCGGATCTTCTGGGCGCGACCGTGGAAGAGGTGCTCGGGATCATGGATAGGCTGCCGGCTGTCAATAAGAAGCTCACCACGCTGGCGGGGGTCGGACTTGGCTATATCCAGTTGGGGCAGTCGTCCACCACAATTTCCGGGGGCGAGGCACAGCGCATGAAGCTGGCCCGTGAACTCAGCAAGCGCCAAACCGGAAAGACGGTCTATGTCTTGGACGAACCCACGACTGGATTGCATTTCGACGATGTGCGCAAGCTGCTGAAGGTCCTGAGGCGCTTGGTGGAGTATGGCAACACGGTGATCGTGATCGAGCACCAGCTGGACGTGATCCGCTCGGCCGACTGGATCGTCGACCTCGGCCCCGAAGGCGGCGAAGATGGCGGGAACGTGGTCTGCTCTGGTCCCCCGCGCGCGGTCGCGGCGGTTGCTGCCAGCCACACGGGCAGGGCATTGAGGGAGATTGGCGTGCGGTGAGCGGCGACATTCAGCTCCCGATCGATCCAGCCGGCGGCCGGAGTTCGTCCGCGCAGCTGCAGGGAAGCGGTGACGCGCCGTGGGGGTACCGCGAGATACTCCTGCTCGGTGCCGCGACATTGCTGTCGCAGCTGCTAGCGACGGTGTTGGCGGTGTCCGTTCTCGGGCGTGTGGCCGATATTGGCCAAGAAGCCGCGGTCGAGATGATCAGGCGTTCGCCGCGCATCGTGGTGCCGCTCCAGATCGCCACGTGGCTACCGATGCTCGCGTATGTGGCGTACGTGGTCGCGGTCCAGTTCCGCCAGCCGTTGCGCCTCGGCCTGGCGTGGAAGGCGCTGCCGCGTCCGGTCGCGAGCTATCTCCGAATGGGCTCCCTGCTCGCCTTCGGTTCGGCGCTGGCAAGCATCGCAGCAGGCGATGCCGGCGGGCAGAGCTTGATGGCGGAGCTGCTATCCGATCCCGAGTCGCTCTGGATCATCGCAGCGTTCGGAGTGCTGGTGGCACCTTGCCTGGAAGAAGTTGTCTTCCGGGGGTTCCTGTTCGGCGCCTTGGAGCGCATGCACGGAACTTGGCTGGCACTGCTGGCGACCAGCGCGATCTTCGCGGCCCTGCACGGCTCGCAGTACGGGTGGCAGTGGCCCCAGTTGGCAGTGCTGATGGCTGTCGGCTGCGCATTCGGAGCAGTGCGCATCAGTAGCCGCTCGACCAAGGCCAGTACGCTTGTCCACGCCTGGTATAACGGCTTGCTCTTTCTGGCCTTGGCGTATGCGCAGCATTGGCTGGGATAGACTTGGATTCTGGACAGGAGCTGACCAACAAGGCCGGCGCGGTACGACCATGGTGAACACGATTGAATGGACTCAGGACGGGGTGGTCATGATTGACCAGACGAAACTGCCGTCAGAGGAGAGCTACCTCACATGCAGGGATCACGTCGATGTCGCCGAAGCGATTCGCACGATGGTGATCCGGGGTGCGCCAGCGATCGGCTGCGCGGCTGCGATGGGAGTCGCCATCGGCGTGCTCAAGACCGAGGATTCTGAGGTAGACGCCCGCTTTGATGACATCTGCGACACCCTCGCTGCAACGCGGCCGACAGCCGTGAACCTGTTCTGGGCGATTGATCGGATGCGGGCTCTTTACCGCAGCCAGCGCGGCCAAGGTGCGAACCTCGCCGAGATCCGGCAGCTCATGGTGGACGAGGCCCGCAGGGTCCTAGAGGAGGACATTGCCAGCAACCGCGCGTTAGGGCGTCACGGTGCGGAACTGCTGCCTGCGGGTGGCACGGTCATGACGCATTGCAATGCGGGGGCCTTGGCGACCGGTGGATACGGTACGGCCCTTGGGGTGATTCGAGCCGCGGTCGAGCGGGGCAATGCGTTGAACGTGCTGGCCAACGAGACCCGACCGTTCATGCAGGGATCGCGCTTGACGGTGTGGGAACTGCAGCAGGACGACATACCGGTGACGCTGCTCACCGACAACATGGCAGGGCACCTGATGCAGCGAGGCCGTGTCGATGCCGTGGTCGTAGGCGCCGACCGCATCGCCGCCAACGGTGATGTCGCGAACAAGATTGGGACCTACTCGCTAGCGGTGCTTGCCAAGGAGAACGGGATTCCGTTCTATGTTGCCGCGCCCACCACTACGGTCGACTTGAGTCTTGTCTCGGGGGATGAGATTCCCATCGAGGAGCGCGCGCCGGACGAGGTGACGCAGATTCGCGGGCATCAGATCGCCCCTGAAATGACCGCCGTCTGCAACCCCGCCTTCGACGTGACGCCGAATCGCTACGTATCGGCGATCATCACCGAGCATGGGGTGGCCCGAGACCCATATGGCCCTGCCTTGCAAGCGCTGGCCGCGGGCACGTAGATGCTGGCTGGCGCGACTTGAGGGCGCTCTGTTGAAGTTTTCCGAGCTATTGACCGCGACGGTTCGCAACGCCGAGATCCCGCTGCGCTTCGAGCCCGGCGCAGAGGAGGCGATCGTCGAGCCAGTGACCGAGCTGTTGAAGCAATGGGTCGCGATCCACGACCCGGACAGAGCCACGGACGAGTTCGGCTACGGGCAACGAGCGCTGATCGTGCGACTGCTGGAAGAGCTGGAAGACGCCAGCGAGATCCCAGTTGCCGACCAGAGCGACGAATAGGCGCTGCTCCCGGCTTGCTGTTCGAGTGCGCGGCGGTCGAGCGGTGCGAAAATAGTGGACACTAGGTGCTTGTTCATTCGGTAGGGCTTGCTACCGCCTAGTCCCCTCACACAAGGAGGAAGTTCTATGAAACGCAGGACGTTCGTCGCGACATCGACCGCACTCGCAGCAGCTGCAACGGCCAGCGCGCAAGCGCCTGGCAACAAGATCCGGCTCGGTGTCATCGGCTGCGGACGCCGCGGCCGCAACAACTTGCGATCCGTTCTCAAGTTAACTGACGACATCGAAGTGGTCGCTCTCAGCGAGGTCTACAAGCCAAACCTCGAGCTGACCCTTGCGATGGTGCCCGACGCGAAGATCTATCCGGACTTCCGGGACCTCATCGCGGACAGCAACATCGATGCGGTGCTGATCGCCACCCCGGATCACTGGCATGCCTACATGGCCATTGAGGCCTGCAAGGCGGGCAAGGACGTCTACGTAGAGAAGCCGATTTCCGTAACAGTCCACGAGGGCCAGATGATGGTCAAGGCCGCCCGCAAGTACGACCGGGTTGTTCAGGTCGGCACGCAGCAGCGCTCCGGCAAGCACTTCGCGGAGGCGAAGGATATCGTCCAGAGTGGCCGGCTGGGCTCCATCAGCTTCGTGCGGACGTGGAACTACGCGAACCTGTATCCCGAGGGGATCGGCCAGCCGCCCGACACGGAGCCTCCCGCAGACCTCGATTGGGACATGTGGCTCGGCCCAGCTCCTGAAAGACAGTTCAACAAGAACAGGTTTGGCGTAAACCCTTATCAATACGCTCACTTCCGGTGGTTCTGGGACTATGCCGGCGGCATGATGACGGATTGGGGGATTCACCTGCTCGATATCGTGCTGTGGGCCATGGCGGAGCGGGGACCGCGATCAATCTGCACCTACGGCGGGAAATACGCCCTGACCGACAACCGGGACACTCCCGACACGATCCAGGCCAATTACGAATTCCCCACGTTCGTCTGCACTTACGAAAACCGCGTGGCGAACGCGTACACGGGCGGGCAGCCGGGATACGGAATCCAATTCCACGGCACCGAGGGCACGCTGTACGTGAACCGTGGGTTCTGGGAAATCACGCCGGAGACCCGCCGCTACCGCGAGCCTGAGCCGCGCGTCGAACAGCGCATGGAGGCGGCGCGGGGCGAGGCCCGCAATCCGAGCACCGATGACCATTGGCGCGATTTCATCGCGGCCATCCGCGACCGGAGCAAGCCCATTTGTGACATCGAGATCGGGCACAGATCCACGGCCATGGCGTTGCTTGGCAACGTGTCCTTGCGAAGCCGGCAGCGGGTGGACTGGGATCCCGACTCGGAGACCACCAACAACAAGGAAGCACAGACGTACCTTCAGCGCGAGTACAGGGATCCGTGGAAGCTCGAGCTGTAGACGGTCGAGATAGGCACGGGACCAGAAAGGGCGGGCGTAGCACCTAAAGCCGCTGGGATAGCTTCGCTGCTAGGGCAGGAGTTGCTCAGAGACTGGCTTCGTGCCACCGGCCCAAGTCGGCCATGGATGGCCTGTGGCGGCTGAATGCCCGGGCCTCCAGCGAACACCTTGCTGCGACCATTTCGGTGAGGTATGGAATCACACAACTGTCAAAGTTGAGACGAGCGAAAAAAGCGTCTGCTGTCGAAGCTTCGAGGCTGCAACGTTTTGGGTTCCTCGAAAGCCGCGTGCTGTCGCTGTGCCTGGGATGCGAGGCCCGACTTCTCTCCCCGATTGGTTGAGATCAGATTGATTCCCATTGCTTGCGTGAGATGTCTGCCTCATGTAGAAGCCCACGGCTGATTTTGCCTCGATGTGGATTCGGCAGCCTGACAGTTCGCTCGGCTCGGTGCACGAACTGGTGACGCTTGCCAGCGAATGGGCCAAGGTATCCCAACGGCCGCGGTCCGGCCATCAGATCGCGTCGATTGATCGGGCCGACTGGCGGCATCGCACGAATGCCGACCGCTGGAACGTCGCCCCGGACCGAATCGGAGTCACCGGCAGTAGCGCAGGAGGGCACCTGAGCCTCATTCTGGCCACCACCGGAGGCCCCGAGGCCGACGATCCTATCGACCGCGCCAGCAGTGCGGTCCAGGCTGTGGGCGTTTTCTATCCTCCGACGGACTACTTGAACTGGGCGGAGCAAGGAGACGACGCGGTCGGAATCGGCAAGCAGGCCAGATGGCAGCCTGGCTTTGGCGACGAATCGAAGACCGCCGGAGGCCGTCAGATTCTCGGCCGAGCCATGTCATCGATCTACCACCTCAGCGAGCAGACGCCCCCAATATCGATCATCCATGGCGACGCCGACCCGATCGTACCCCTGTTCCAGTCGCACAGCTTCAGGAAGATCGCCGAGTCGAAGGGAGTTCCAATTGAGTTGGTAATCAAGAAAGGCGCCAAACATGGCTGGCCCAACAAAGAGGCTGATGAAGTTCAATTCCTGAACTGGTTCAATCGCCACCTGCTGAATTAAGCGATCATACGAAACTCAAGGCGACTCAGTGATCAAGCAATGAACCAGATCGAATTTCAGCCCACGACGACCGCCATGACGAACATCAAGTTCCTATCCTCCCTCGCCATCTTGTGTGTAGTCGCTATGGCCTCGACTTCGGCCCTGGAGGCGGCGTCAGCGCCCGTGGAACTCTTGGGCGACTGGTCGTTAGATCTTGAGTCCGGCGAACCGGCATGGATGAGCGTCGTCGAGAAGGACGGGCGCCTGCTGGTTCACATGCGAGTCTACATTGGCCCCGACGGACCCTACAGCGTCAACGAGGCGGCCAACGGTCGTCTCAAGTTTTCGCTGAGACGGAGACGCAAGGCTCAAAGGAGCGAGGTCTTTATCGAATCGGCGGTAGACGTCGGCGTCAAGCACGAGAAGCTTGACGGCGTGATCGTCCGCAATTCCACGGACGGCAGCGTGGGCGACCGAATCGGCTTTACCGGAAAGCGGATTCCGCCGATGCCCGAGTTGCCTCCGGACTTGTCCAAGGTGAGGTTTGGGCTCCCCATTTTGCTTTTCAACGGCAATGACCTTACCGGTTGGCGTCCGCACGAACCCGACAAGATCAACGGGTGGAGCGCCCAAGACGGGATGTTGGTCAACACCACGACCAAGACTGATTTCAGCCCGACCGGGGACCATGCGAATCTTAGAACGGAAGCCAGGTTTGAAGACTTTTGGCTCCACATCGAGTTTCTGATTGAAGAAAACCGCAACAGCGGCGTCTACCTGCGGGGAATGTACGAGGCGCAGGTGGTCGATCGTGACAGTCGGATGCAAGGGAAGCAGGGACCTGGCGCGATCTTCGGACGGGTCGCACCTTCGACGAATGCCGGAAAAGCGGGGGGGCAATGGCAAACTTACGATCTAACTCTGGTCGACCGGCACGTGACGGTCGTCTTGAACGGAGTCAAAGTCATCGACAACCAGCCCATCATCGGGCCGACAGCCGGGGCCATCTACACCGATCCTTCCGCACCGGGGCCGATCTATCTACAGGGAGACCACACGACGGTCAAATACAAGAACATCTATTTGGCCCCCCTCGTGAGCGTGCAGTGAAGCGCAGCTGTGGCCGCGCAGGGTAGTCTTGGCAATGGAGGAAAGCGATGATGTCCTACTCCCATCCTCAGGTCCTCAACTGTGCATTTTGACTTCCCGGGGCGTTGCGTGTGGCCGTTCCAAAGGCTTCATGCACTCGGCGCGAGCGGCCAGGCGTCATAAGCGCTTCAGTGGAATCGGTCAACTGTGCGGGTTTCCTTGAACGCCTGTGGGTCCATCGAGACCCTTTCGACCGTCGACAAGAAAGTGTCCCGGACTCCGCCGAATCGTGCGTTCAGAACCCGAACGATGCTCTCTTCGTCGGACCATATTGGGGTTCTAGATGCTTGCGAATGGCCTCGAACTGCGAGTGTTTGCGAAGGTGCCGTCTGCCACACACGGCATAGCATGCGAAAATCCTTGGAAAATCAGGGAAGTACCACGAATCAAGTAGTTAGAGGATGAAGGCGCGGGTAGGAATCGAACCCACGAATAAAGGTTTTGCAGATCATTTGGCGAATCTATAGAACTCATTGATTGCAAAGCAGATAACATTGTCTGCACTACTACTGGGACACTACTTGGGCCCCATATTCGAGTCAACCGGTTACTGCTTCGATGGATGGTAACGAGGCCTCACAAATTCGTCACCGTCGACCAAGCTCAGGAATTCGTCAATGTCCCCCTCAAACTGGCTTCTCGGAACTCGAAGATATCGCCAGCAGCTAAACTCTTGTCCGCCCCGTGATCTGATTTCCCGCGTCGCATCCTTCGCAATCTCCCGAGCCGCGCTCGTTTCCCCGACGGTCCAATGAGCTACTGCCATGCACTGTAAATAGTTGGGGGTTTGAGGGCTTCGGGGTTCAGCCCGATGGCATTCCAATGCCCGGTCGAACGGATTCTGGGTGACCTCACCATCTCTCCCCCACAGCGCCATGCCGTAGTTGAACGCGGAAGCAATGCTCATCTTCCGTACATCAGGCTCCTCGGCTAGAATTGTCTCGATGGCCTCAGAGAACGTTCGGGCCGCCATGCAAGCAAGCACCAGTGACTGTCTGGCTTCCTTCTTCTGGTGCATCGATAACTCTGCGTTGGTTAACAGGGGCCGAAGCATTCTACTCGCGGCCTCCGCTTCGATGCTGGATGTATTGAGTTGATCGGCTATCCAAACTCGTTCTTCTGGCGATTGCGCTGATACGGCTGGTGAATCTACGACGTGCTCTAGTTGCTCCGATCCGATAATGCTGAGTGCTTGAACCACCTGCTCAGTTGACGCCTTCTCCGAGTTGATGACAGTCGAGGCGTCTTGGCGGGCACCGTTCTCATCGTCGAGTTCCCTTCGGCGTATGTAGGCTCGTCTCAGATATACTTCCGGTACTGTATACCCAGCTTTGATCGCCCTATCGAACAGATCTGCCGCGTCTTCGAAACGGCCAAAGTTTTCACGAAACGATCCAATACGGAACAGCACCTCACCATCAGTTCTATGACTCTTCTCGATCGTCTCCAAATGCTTTCCTACTTCTAGACGAGGCCGAAATCGGACACTAGGAGTGTGCCAGACGTGTCGCACCGATCCGATTTGCGCAAGAAAGTCGAGCGCACCGTCGCGGTCTTCGGGGTTCAGTTGCATAATCTCGGCTGTGACGGCGTGGTACTCCTTGGCAAGCCGACTCCTCGGCCGATCCTTCGTGAAAATCGCTTGATTGAGGAGTGAGAGGCTGTCGTACCGGTGAATAACTACAGGATCTCTGAATCCCAGGATCTTCTCAAAGGATGTGATGCTTTCCCTAAGAATACTGTCCTCATCGTCTAGATCTGGCACGTTGGACATGATGAAATGAAGCTTGATCGATCGATTTGGGTGCCTTGTATTTTCTGATCTGATATCACGGACAATCTTCGTCAAGCCACGTAGGTTCTGCGTGTTAGGGAAAAACAGTACCGCTACGGCATTCGGGAGTTGACGCGTGCAGATGCCTCCCACATCGGTATGTCCCGTACGAGAATCGATCAATACATAGTCCGGCTGGACAGAGGCCTTCCATTGCTCTTTGAGATCCTCGAACAACAAGTACCCGTCGTGGCGCTCGTAGAGCAGGTTCCAGTCGATCTTCGCGAAATCCCCCGCGTAGTTCTCCCGGTGGGCCCCCGACGGCATAATCCACAGCCCACCGTTCTGGTTTCCTATGCCCGACGACTCAAAGACGAAGTCTCGGACATCAGGTGCTTGCCCAGTTTCGAGGTACTCTCCCACGAAGTCGACTAGCCCTGGTGTCAGGCTCTTAGGGCGTGGAAGGTCGAAAGTATCAAGGCCGGGAGCCTCTAAGTCGAAGTCCACCGCGAGCACGCGACGGCCCCGACGTGCGAGTTCGACCGCAACGTTCACGAGTGCCATCGTTCTCCCGACGCCACCCTTGAAGGAGTAGAATGTCGTGACGTACATTGACGTCAACTCGCCAATCTAAGTTGGAATCCCGCCTGACGACGACGCACCTCGTCGGATACGCTCAACTCGCGAAACTGCTTGTGGCTGCTGATAGTCGTAACTTTCTCACGAACAGGCTTGGGTGCCAGAATGTCTTGCAACTTTTTTATGGCCCATGGTGTGTTAAGTAAACGAAGATAGCGGTCGTTAGCCCTGTTCTGGACCAAGATGCCTTTTTCCCAGCGGCTAAGTGTAGCCTCGCCGAGGCCTGTCACCTGAGCAAATGCTCCCCTTGTCATCCCATGCTGCTCCCGGATTCGGCGTATTTCGGCTGGGGACAGGACTCTAAGATGTCGACACACAGCTTCGTGTCTGAGTCGCTCAGACGCATGGTCCAAGAACTCGAACTCACATGCAGTGCAACGGCGAACGGGGAGGTCGACGTGGAGTCTGACCGCGGAATCTCCATCCCCGTAGACGAAATCATCGGAGTGCTGAAACGTTTCGACTGACTCCTCGTCACACTGAGGACAGGTGAGAACGTCGTTGCCGACATACTCTCCTAGCGTCGTCTCGTTCTTCGATTCCATACTCGTTAGTCCCCCCGATTTGGCTCAGAGCAGTGAAAGCTGCGTCCAATGATCTTACTGGCACCCATTTGAAGTTTCACGTAGAGCTCAGGCAATTCCGATCCCAGGTCAATCTTCATGACGTAACCCTTGGCACCCATTGGCTTGCGAAGTGCAATGACCTCAACTTCCTGTCCGCGCTCAAGTCTTGTGGCGATGAAATCCCATGCCGATTCGTCTGTAAAGTGGGTATCGAAGTCCCCATCTGGATTTCTGACCTCGCCCGGGCGCCAATCCGTCGGCCGGGCGCGACTGAACGCGGAGGTTCGCGTCCGTGCGTGACGCGCCCGAAGCGCCAACTGGTGCCTCGTAGCCTCGTCGACGCCGTAACGGCGCTTCCGGGCACCACCGGCAACGCTCTGATCATATGGTTTGTAGTGAGGAATTGTCAAGTACTTTTCAATCATTTGATCTATTTGCATCAGAGTCAATCTGACCGGGTGCAAGACTCTTCTATTTGCGGTGGAGCATTAGTCGAAAGATATGTTTCTTGCCGTATCCCCAACTTGCTTCTTATGTAGCTTCCTGATTACGCACCAGCCCCAGCCAAAGTTAGGAGGCGATAGGGTAGCGGCGGAGTGCGCACGGCGACATAGGCGAGGCGGGGCACGAGATCGACCAGCTGGTAGCGGCGGTTGAAGCGGTAGGCGAATTCGGCAAGGTAGCGCCCCGCGTAGCGCGCGTCGCAGGCGTGATAGGTGCCGTCCATCGCCCGCTTGACGTTGCCCAGCAGCGTGTTCACCCAGATCAGCCCGGGCGTCTCGCAGCTGCCCTTGCCACCTCCGGTGACGCGCGGCTGGTGCGTGCAGCGGGCCGCCTGCACCCCCCGGAAGCACGCCAGCCCGTCCGACCGTACGATTGTCCCCGGCCGCAGGTGCTGCTGCGCCCAGGCTTCCACTGCGCGGCGGCGGAAGCCGACCACCGGGCTCAGTCGCAGCCGCTGCGGCCGCCCGTCCTCGCTGACTTGGGCCGCCGCCAGGAAGGGCGTCTTGCGGTCCGCGCCCCGACCGCGCTTGCCTCCGCTGGCTTCCCCGCCCAGATAGGCGTCGTCCATCTCCACGATGCCCCCCAGCGGCTGGCTGTCATCCCGCTCGCGCATCGCCTGCATCAGTTTGTGCTTGAGCATCCAAGCCGTGTTGTAGCTCACGCCCAACTGGCGCATCAGGTCCATCGCCGAGATGCCATTCTTGGATTGCGTGAGCAAGTAGATCGCCAAGTACCAAGTGGTCAGCGGCAGCTTGGTGTGCTCGAACAGGGTGCCGGCGGTCAGCGAGACCTGACGCTTGCAGTGGATGCACTGGAAGACCTTGCGGGTGTGCAGCTGGCAGTGCTTGTGATAGCCGCAGGCGGGGCAGCGGAAGCCCTGCGGCCAGCGCGCTTGGAACACCGCTTGGGCGCATTGCAGCTCGGTTCCGTAGAGCTTGAGGAAGTCGCGCAGGCTCTGTCCTTTCTGGAACTGGACTTGGTTTCTAGGCATGTAGAACTCCTTTGTTATCAGCTACTTTTTATACATTCCACAGCGATCTAAGTCAACCGGATCGAAGCCCGAATCCAAAAACTTTCCGGTGCCTAAATGCGGCTGAGACTCCCGGGTAATCAGGTGTAGCTTTGATTGGTGACGGCGCATCTCAGCTTCTCGCTCCCGTTGTGCGAGGATCTCTAACTCCCTCCTGCTGGATTCCTCGACACACTTGATCAAGGTATCGCGATGATATCTTCTGACTTCCTCGATCGTAGTGCCCTCCAACACGATTTTCGCCCCACGAACGCTAGCAATGCCCGGCCGGTGCATAGTGCTGAAGCTTGGCGGGTGATTCCAGGTATCCACGAAGATCTGCGACCAAACCGATGAGGGCTTCCGGTTCATCCGAAAAGGCACGGTGTACAGACCGGATCCACGTGTGCCATCCAGCGTCGGTTCGGTGATCTCATCGACAATCACTCCAACGATTCTCAGACTTCGTTACACCGTGCGCCGTGCTAAGGCACTGGCCCCCAGCGGGTGCAAATCCCGCCCGGCGAACTGTCGTTCCAGCCGGAAGCAATCGGAGCGGCTCATGGAGGCAACGACATGGACTGAAGCACTCTGATGTAAAAGGGTCGCCATTGGGCGGCTCAGCGAGCATGCAGGCCGTAATCAGATGAACGCCGAGCAGGCCTCGAAAAAGTCGATGCGGAGGCCGACCCGCCGATGTAACGGGGAAGGCTGTCAGCGGCCGGGAAGCGAGCGACGCGCGCACCGGTCGGCTCCGCCGGGGTACTGGCGACAGCATGCCTGCAAGAGGGGGACGGAGGCAACACGGGAAGCCCCGTCGGTGGTGCGCACGCGCCAAACCGGGAATCCGCGAGGACCAGCCTGGGCCGGCCGGGGTGGCGGAGAGGCGCGTAGTACCGAGGAAGCCGGGTCCTGCCGGGGGATGGGAAGGGGCCTCAGTTCGAGAGGGACGCAAGCAAGGGGGCAGGGACCATGGAGACTGGCGAAGACCGACAAGCTCCGCATACGGTGCGGGGACTCCGGACGGCGTTACATGCGAAAGCGAAGGGAGACCCGGGTTTCCGGTTCTACACGCTCAGCGACAAGGTCTGGCGAGCAGACGTGCTCGCCGCTGCATGGCAGGCGGTCCGCCGCAATGGCGGAGCCTGCGGAGTGGACGGCGAGACGTTCGAGCAGAGCAAGGAGCGGGGCGTGCAGCGGTGGCTGGGGGAACTGGCGGAAGAGCTGCGGAGGAACACCGACCGACCGCGTGCGGTGCGGCAGGTGTTGATCCCGAAGAAGCAGCCGGGGAAATTCCGACCGTTGGGCATACCGTGCATCCGGGACAGGGTCGCGCAGACGGCGGCGATGCTAGTGGTATCGCCGATCTTCGAGGCGGACCTGCAAGCGGAGCAATATGCCTACAGGGAAGGCCGCAGCGCGCTGGACGCAGTCCAGCACGTGCATCGGCTGGTGCACAGCGGACATCGGGAAGTAGTGGACGGCGATTGAGCGAATTATTGCGGAGAAATCCCGCACGGCGACCGAATCCGGTCGATCGCCCGGCGCGTGAGCGACGGGCGCATGCTGGGCTGGATCAAGATGTGGTTGGAAATGGCCGTGATAGAGGACGACGGGAAAGGCGGCAAGCGCCGCACGAACCGGGCGCGCCGGGAGCGGAAAGGGACGCCGCAAGGTGCTCCGATCTCCCCGTTGCTCAGGAACGTCTACATGCGGCGCTTCATCCTGGGTTGGAAGCAGTCGGGCCACGCCCGACGCTACGGTGCGGAGATCGTGAACTATGCGGACGACTTCGTGGTCTGCGGCAAAGCCCCGGCGGAAGCCATGCGGGCAACTGTCGAACGGATGATGGAGCAACTGCGCCTACCGGTCAACGCGACGAAGACCCGCTGCCTGCGATGCCCGGAGGAGCCCATGGAGTTCCTCGGGTACCGCATTGGACGCAAGTACAGCCCGAGAACGGGCCGGGCCTACATTGGCACGCGCCCGAGCAAGGCCAGCGTCCGCAGCATCTGCCGCAGGATCAGTGAGCCAACGGAAGCGCGATACGGGCTACTGGGACCGGAGCGGGTAGTGGGGAGGCTGAACCGAGCCATGCTCGGCTGGGCGAACTACTTCCGGCTGGGACCGGTGAGCCCGGCCTACCGCGCCGTCGACGCGCATGCGACCAAGCGGCTGCGCCAGTGGCTGTGTCGGAAACACAAGGTGAGGTCCGGGCAGTCCGTGCGCTACCCGGACACGCGGCTCTGGGCTGACCTCGGCCTGACACGCCTTGCCATGCGAACGGCCAGTCGCCCGTGGGCGAAGGCATGATCTCGTCCGAGAGCCGGATGCCGGAAATCGGCCCGTCCGGTTCGATGAGCGGGGAGAAGAAACGTGACTATGCGAGAGACTGAGGCACCGGCGATAAGCGAAAGCGGCCGGCCAACTGCTACTCCCTCACGCTAAGGTAGGCGCGCTTCTCCTCGACTCTACGTTTCATTTGGTTTGGATAGTTTGGATGCAGGGAGCGGCGGCTTGGGGTTGGCCGGGGTGGGCTGGGAGGAGGCTGAGCAGGGCAGGTCGTCCGACAGCATGCGGTAGACCAAACGGAGGTGGGTGCCGGGGAAGACGGTGCGCGTGCGGTTGAGCTCGTCGAGCAAGGGGGCCAGGGCGCGATCCTGGGCGCGGGTCGGCTGGTGCAGCAGGCGCACGGTGAGGGTCCCGGCTGACTCGTCAGGGTGCAGGCTGGCGTCAGCCTGAAACAGCGACTTGAGCAGGCTGCGGGCGGTGTCGGGATTGTCGAGCGCGGGCGCAACCGCGGTCGTCATCGCTGTTTCGGCGCGGTAGGCCAGCAGGCGCAGGGTGTCCAGCAGTAGGCGCAGCGGTTGGGGCAGGGCCTGCAGCCGTGCCTCCGGCGAGAGCTCGCCGGCCAAGATGTGCTGGTCGGTCACCTTGCGTGCCAGCAGCAGGCCTTGGATGGTCTGGTCGCAAGTCTGGATGCGCGCTTCCAGCGCGCGCGCTGGGGCGGATCCGGCGTCGGCTTGCAGGGCCAGCTTGCGGCGCAGGTTGCCGACCGAGTTGCGGGCTTGCTTGAGCGCCTTGCCGATGGTGCGGCAGGCCGGGTTGACGACCCAGGCGTCGGCCTCGACCTCCACCAGGGCATGCTCGGGCAGGGTGTCGAGGCCGAACTCGGCGCGCAGATACTGGAAGAAGTTCTCCTGCGTCCAGCGCGAGCGCAGCAGGCCCGCCGCTTGCTCGGCCGTGAGGTCGGGATGCGTGGTCAGCAGCGCGGGCTGGCGCTGCTCCGGCCCCGGCAGAGCCACAGCCGACGCTGCTGGCCGAGGCCACCACACACACAGGAGAAAGAGAATGATGATGATGAACTTTCACCCCTCGCAGGGGGTGTCGATTGACGGAGGTGCCGCTCTCATGGCATGCTAGAGCCCGCCAGCGTCGCTTCGCTCCGAGGTGATTCTTTTCCTTCGGAATGCTGACCCCTTTCGGCCAGAACGGTGATGCCTTTCCTCCGGAATGCTGACCCCTTTGGCCAGAATACGCACGCAACTGCGGCACCATCCCGTTCCAGATCTCAGACACCATGCCGGCGTCTATCTGGCGGTGCAAGCACAGCAGCGGCGCCCCGCCCAGCGCGTGCACCCAGTAGCCGACCGAGGCCGGCAGGGCCAGCTTCTGGCGGGTCACGAAATGTTTCGGCAGCCGGCCCTGACCGCTGTAGACCTGCACGTGGCCATCGACGAACAGCGTGGCGACGGCCTCCGGATCGTCTGCACACCAGTCCTGGGTCAGGCAGCCGACCCAGGCCGGCAGCCCCTTGGCAGCGGCCAGCTGGTGCGTGCGGCGGCGCAGGGTGCGCGGGAGGGGCAGCGGTCCAGGCCCAACAGGGCGCCCCACTCGCCGGGCTGCTCGTAGCGCAGCCGCTCGGCGCAACGCACCCGGCCCAGCAGCAGGAAGGCCCACAGCAGCAGCGACTGCAGGCCGTAGAAGCCCTTGGGCAGCGTCAGCTGGTCGAGGTGGCGCAGCAGGCCGGCCTGCAGCAGGCTCGGCAGGGCGGTCAGCACGCCGCCCCCGCTGACGGCCGCGGCGGCGGCGAAGCGCGGGGCGGCGGCGTCACGCCGGTTGCGGTCTTCCTTGCCGGGGGCCGCCGGGCTGCGGGCCCGCTCCCTGAGCGTCACTGTCACGCTCGGCGGGCGCGCCGGCGCGGCGCCGTGGCAGGCACTGGCTGGCCGGTAGCAAGCCCTGTTGGGTGTAGCGCCACAGCGTCGATTGCGAGACGCCCAGTTGCTGGGCCACGCGGTACAGGCTGAGCCCGGACCGCAGCATGCGGGCGGCCTGGGCCAGCTGCGCGGGGTCCACGATGCCATCGGGGCGGCGCGGCTTGGGGGCGGGCGCGAAGCCAAGCTCACCCTGCACCTGCAGCCGCTGCACGGCGCGCGAGACGGTGCTCTGGCTGATGCCGTGGGCGCGGGCCAGTTCGGACTGCGTAGCGAGGCCGAACAGGGCGAAGCGGGCCAGGCAGAGATTGCGCTCTAGCTTGTGGTCGGCCGTGTGCGAGCAGACGGGGTCGGTGTGCACGAAGTAGACGACGCGGTCGCCCTCGCGCAGCATGCTGAGGCGCGCGCTGATGGGCGTGGCGTGCGGGGGTTGGAGCGGCAGAGCGGCGGGCAGGCCAGTGGGCGCGGGCAGTTTGGCGGGCGAATACATATGCATTCACGATAGCATGTTCTGGGGCGCAAGTCAAGTCCGGATGCGGCCGGGGAGGGAGCGTGAAAGCTTGACCCAGCAGCTAGTTACGAGGCTCTAGGCCTCTTTGCAGAGAGTTCCGTAGAGTCGAGGAGAAGCGCGCCTACCTTAGCGTGAGGGAGTAGCAGTTGGCCGGCCGCTTTCGCTTATCGCCGGTGCCTCAGTCTCTCGCATAGTCACGTTTCTTCTCCCCGCTCATCGAACCGGACGGGCCGATTTCCGGCATCCGGCTCTCGGACGAGATCATGCCTTCGCCCACGGGCGACTGGCCGTTCGCATGGCAAGGCGTGTCAGGCCGAGGTCAGCCCAGAGCCGCGTGTCCGGGTAGCGCACGGACTGCCCGGACCTCACCTTGTGTTTCCGACACAGCCACTGGCGCAGCCGCTTGGTCGCATGCGCGTCGACGGCGCGGTAGGCCGGGCTCACCGGTCCCAGCCGGAAGTCGTTCGCCCAGCCGAGCATGGCTCGGTTCAGCCTCCCCACTACCTGCTCCGGTCCCAGTAGCCCGTATCGCGCTTCCGTTGGCTCACTGATCTTGCGGCAGATGCTGCGGACGCTGGCCTTGCTCGGGCGCGTGCCAATGGAGGCCCGGCCCGTTCTCGGGCTGTACTTGCGTCCAATGCGGTACCCGAGGAACTCCATGGGCTCGTCCGGGCATCGCAGGCAGCGGGTCTTCGTCGCGTTGACCGGTAGGCGCAGTTGCTCCATCATCCGTTCGACAATTGCCCGCATGGCTTCCGCCGGGGCTTTGCCGCAGACCACGAAGTCGTCCGCATAGTTCACGATCTCCGCACCGTAGCGTCGGGCGTGGCCCGACTGCTTCCAACCCAGGATGAAGCGCCGCATGTAGACGTTCCTGAGCAACGGGGAGATCGGAGCACCTTGCGGCGTCCCTTTCCGCTCCCGGCGCGCCCGGTTCGTGCGGCGCTTGCCGCCTTTCCCGTCGTCCTCTATCACGGCCATTTCCAACCACATCTTGATCCAGCCCAGCATGCGCCCGTCGCTCACGCGCCGGGCGATCGACCGGATTCGGTCGCCGTGCGGGATTTCTCCGCAATAATTCGCTCAATCGCCGTCCACTACTTCCCGATGTCCGCTGTGCACCAGCCGATGCACGTGCTGGACTGCGTCCAGCGCGCTGCGGCCTTCCCTGTAGGCATATTGCTCCGCTTGCAGGTCCGCCTCGAAGATCGGCGATACCACTAGCATCGCCGCCGTCTGCGCGACCCTGTCCCGGATGCACGGTATGCCCAACGGTCGGAATTTCCCCGGCTGCTTCTTCGGGATCAACACCTGCCGCACCGCACGCGGTCGGTCGGTGTTCCTCCGCAGCTCTTCCGCCAGTTCCCCCAGCCACCGCTGCACGCCCCGCTCCTTGCTCTGCTCGAACGTCTCGCCGTCCACTCCGCAGGCTCCGCCATTGCGGCGGACCGCCTGCCATGCAGCGGCGAGCACGTCTGCTCGCCAGACCTTGTCGCTGAGCGTGTAGAACCGGAAACCCGGGTCTCCCTTCGCTTTCGCATGTAACGCCGTCTGGAGTCCCCGCACCGTATGCGGAGCTTGTCGGTCTTCGCCAGTCTCCATGGTCCCTGCCCCCTTGCTTGCGTCCCTCTCGAACTGAGGCCCCTTCCCATCCCCCGGCAGGACCCGGCTTCCTCGGTACTACGCGCCTCTCCGCCACCCCGGCCGGCCCAGGCTGGTCCTCGCGGATTCCCGGTTTGGCGCGTGCGCACCACCGACGGGGCTTCCCGTGTTGCCTCCGTCCCCCTCTTGCAGGCATGCTGTCGCCAGTACCCCGGCGGAGCCGACCGGTGCGCGCGTCGCTCGCTTCCCGGCCGCTAACAGCCTTCCCCGTTACATCGGCGGGTCGGCCTCCGCATCGACTTTTTCGAGGCCTGCTCGGCGTTCATCTGATTACGGCCTGCATGCTCGCTGAGCCGCCCAATGGCGACCCTTTTACATCAGAGTGCTTCAGTCCATGTCGTTGCCTCCATGAGCCGCTCCGATTGCTTCCGGCTGGAACGACAGTTCGCCGGGCGGGATTTGCACCCGCTGGGGGCCAGTGCCTTAGCACGGCGCACGATGTAACGAAGTCTGATCCTCCTCCACGGCACTTCATACACCACTGGTTGGGACGCTACTCAGAGACAGCCGGAGTGAAGGAGAAAATATGGCGGCAAACTGGGAATACACCGTGCAACTCCAGATGAATGATTTACGGCAATACCGGAATCCGAGTAAGGCCGTTGCTGGTGTCAGTTGGTCAATTGTTCGTAAATTCGACCGCTTCGACGGTTCAACACATGTTGAATCGATAGTGACCAGTCCAGAAGTTTTCGATAACGAGGAAGACGCAAAGCAGGACGCCCCTCAGAAATTGTCTATCCTAAGATGTCCGATTGAAAAACCGATTGACCACACAATACGGCGGCTGCTGAATGGCCGGTGACGCATAAGGCGTACAAGGAGCGCGCGTAAATGGGACAGCATCGCGTACAAAGACAGATATTGCAGAATTTCTCATTCCCGGGCAACCAACCAAATTCCCTAGAAACCTGGTACTTGAAAACGGACAGTTACCAACCCTCCAAACGATCTAAGAATCGGGTCGGTTTCTTTGGTGTTGAATGCTCGAAATCCGTCGACCAGCACATTACGAAGCGCGAGAACGATTTCAAAGACAAACTCCACCGATTCAGCGCTGGAAATATCTCGCGCGGGGACGTTGGGCGGGACCTTTACGACTTCATCGCCATGCACTACGTAAGGTCCCAAGCATGTAGTCTGCAAATCCGACACTTGGTTGATAGATGCCGACACAATTCGGGCTTGTCGCAACGTCAAGCGCATTCGGAATACAAGCGTCTAACCTCGCACCAAGACGTCAAGGTGTTCGACAAACTCGTGAACAGTGTTTCAGGGGTATTAACGCATTATGTCGTTCGCCCAGTGATGTTTACTGGCCCATGGTCGTTCTTGACATCGGACAAATTAATGTCCGCAAGCACAGTTGAAACTGACGGGCGACCGACGATAGTCTGGTTTCCTGTCACTCCATCGATAGGGTTTTTTCTAGACTCCCAAGGTTTTGGAGGACAGATATTGGGACCGGTAGAAGTAGATCGTCTAACGGGAATCATTGAATTCGCCAGGATACCTGAAGCGCAGCCGCTACGGTGTCAAGCCCCGATGCCCGAAAAAGGCGACCCAGCGTTCGTCGCCGTCGTGAATCGGATGATGCTTGAAGGTTCAACAGAGCTGTACTCGGCCGATCTCGACGCTATGGAGTCAGCCCTGCAAACGACTGATCAACCTACCGGCTATCAATATCAACCTGCGGTGGATCACAGTCCCGGATAGGGAAATGAGGTGCTCCCCAAAATTCGGACAGGGGCTAAGGTGTAAAATCGCTGCCTCGGGAGAGGCAGATGAATAAGCGAGGGCGGATTTCCAGCGTCAACTATTTTTCCAAGGACCGATCGTAGTGATGAGGGATGTCAAGTGCGATCCGGTTCCCCTGAGGTTGGTGTCGTCGCGAGCAGGATAGTCATCCCCTGTAAAGCAAGAAATATCGATAAGCACGACGAGCCACTCACCCGCAAACGCGCCGCGGGTGGTAGCATGGACATCGGCTGCCAAAATGAGCTACATTGTGGCTCATACTGGAGGATCGAAGCATGCGCACCGTCGTTCGAGCCCGCATTGACGAGAAGACCAAGAACGAGGCTGCCGCCGTACTAGACGCGATCGGCCTCACCGTGTCCGATGCCTTCCGCCTGATGATGGTGCGGATCGCGACCGAGAAGCGTCTGCCCTTCGAGCCCTTGGTGCCGAACGAAGAGACCATCGCGGCCATGGAGGCCACACGGAGGGGCGAATTGGTCACGGTCGGCGACGTCGACGGCCTGATGGCCGAACTCAATGCGGACGATTAGGCGAACCACGGTCTTCAAGCGGGATTACAGGCGCGAGAAGAAAGGCCGCTTCCCCAAAACCCTTGATGCCGACCTTGCACGTGTTCTGACCGACTTGGCGGAGGATCGGCCGCTCGCGCCACGCCATCGCGACCATGCGCTTACCGGTCAATGGAAGGACCATCGGGACTGCCACGTCCGGCCCGACATGGTTCTGATCTACCGCAAGTCCGACGCCGGACATCTCGATCTCGTGCGCCTCGGCTCGCACAGCGAACTCGGTCTTTGATCGGCTGTGTCGGCGAAACGGCTACGATCCGCGCCGCCCTGCGATTTCTGCGATCAGATGGTGCTTTATAAGACATTTAAACGGCTGGATGGCCTTCCCGTAGGGATAATTTGGACGGGAGCGGCCCTCCGCGGGCGTGGCATGGGCTGGGCACATGTGGCCCCCCGCACGGCCAATCCAGGCAGTCCCAAAGCGGGGCGCTCCCGTCCTCCCGATGACTTATATAAACGTCTTATTATGAATTACTTAGAAGCGAATGATCGAGTGTAGTCCCACGCACGATCACCATTTGCGAAAAGCTGTCGGCATCCATCTACCGCTCTTAGACCGAACGGACGTTACTGCGGATCGTTCTTCCGTCGCTCTCTTCAACGCCCGGGTCGGCAGCTTCTTACACCACGCGGCGGGACGCGACCTTGTGGGACGTCACCACGCCCGCGCGAATTTCAGGACCCAGAACATCAAACAGGGTTCCGCACAGCCTCTCTGAGCAACGATCGCGGGTTGAATCGACCTACTCTACCTGACCGCAGTCTGCGCCCCCGTCACGGGAGGGTATCCGACAGATCCTCCGATAGATCCTCTAGCAGATCCTGGGGTGCCTCGGGACGTTCCATAGGAACCCATTCGCTGTCGTACGGGAGCGCCCGCCACGTGTCGCCCGTGCACTGGTTCAACAGAAACAGCCACGAATCTTGCCTATCTAACGACACATCCCCAAGCTGTCGCGTAATATCGGCCTGAATAAACTCGAAACATTGCTCCGGCGCCCACGAGCCACGCGCCCACCAGCCGGCCGCGACAAACACCGCGGCCTCCGCGATCAAGAAAACGGTGACTAACACCGCAACCACGGCTTCACCCCATCGATTCATGCTTACCTCCGGCCTGCCTGAACGGTATCACGTCGGATTCCCCAGAATGTAAACGGTCACGCCGGACAGTGCATTTCTCTGTTCGAGAGCAGTATCAGACTTCGTTACACCGTGCGCCGTGCTAAGGCACTGGCCCCCAGCGGGTGCAAATCCCGCCCGGCGAACTGTCGTTCCAGCCGGAAGCAATCGGAGCGGCTCATGGAGGCAACGACATGGACTGAAGCACTCTGATGTAAAAGGGTCGCCATTGGGCGGCTCAGCGAGCATGCAGGCCGTAATCAGATGAACGCCGAGCAGGCCTCGAAAAAGTCGATGCGGAGGCCGACCCGCCGATGTAACGGGGAAGGCTGTTAGCGGCCGGGAAGCGAGCGACGCGCGCACCGGTCGGCTCCGCCGGGGTACTGGCGACAGCATGCCTGCAAGAGGGGGACGGAGGCAACACGGGAAGCCCCGTCGGTGGTGCGCACGCGCCAAACCGGGAATCCGCGAGGACCAGCCTGGGCCGGCCGGGGTGGCGGAGAGGCGCGTAGTACCGAGGAAGCCGGGTCCTGCCGGGGGATGGGAAGGGGCCTCAGTTCGAGAGGGACGCAAGCAAGGGGGCAGGGACCATGGAGACTGGCGAAGACCGACAAGCTCCGCATACGGTGCGGGGACTCCAGACGGCGTTACATGCGAAAGCGAAGGGAGACCCGGGTTTCCGGTTCTACACGCTCAGCGACAAGGTCTGGCGAGCAGACGTGCTCGCCGCTGCATGGCAGGCGGTCCGCCGCAATGGCGGAGCCTGCGGAGTGGACGGCGAGACGTTCGAGCAGAGCAAGGAGCGGGGCGTGCAGCGGTGGCTGGGGGAACTGGCGGAAGAGCTGCGGAGGAACACCGACCGACCGCGTGCGGTGCGGCAGGTGTTGATCCCGAAGAAGCAGCCGGGGAAATTCCGACCGTTGGGCATACCGTGCATCCGGGACAGGGTCGCGCAGACGGCGGCGATGCTAGTGGTATCGCCGATCTTCGAGGCGGACCTGCAAGCGGAGCAATATGCCTACAGGGAAGGCCGCAGCGCGCTGGACGCAGTCCAGCACGTGCATCGGCTGGTGCACAGCGGACATCGGGAAGTAGTGGACGGCGATTGAGCGAATTATTGCGGAGAAATCCCGCACGGCGACCGAATCCGGTCGATCGCCCGGCGCGTGAGCGACGGGCGCATGCTGGGCTGGATCAAGATGTGGTTGGAAATGGCCGTGATAGAGGACGACGGGAAAGGCGGCAAGCGCCGCACGAACCGGGCGCGCCGGGAGCGGAAAGGGACGCCGCAAGGTGCTCCGATCTCCCCGTTGCTCAGGAACGTCTACATGCGGCGCTTCATCCTGGGTTGGAAGCAGTCGGGCCACGCCCGACGCTACGGTGCGGAGATCGTGAACTATGCGGACGACTTCGTGGTCTGCGGCAAAGCCCCGGCGGAAGCCATGCGGGCAATTGTCGAACGGATGATGGAGCAACTGCGCCTACCGGTCAACGCGACGAAGACCCGCTGCCTGCGATGCCCGGAGGAGCCCATGGAGTTCCTCGGGTACCGCCTTGGACGCAAGTACAGCCCGAGAACGGGCCGGGCCTACATTGGCACGCGCCCGAGCAAGGCCAGCGTCCGCAGCATCTGCCGCAAGATCAGTGAGCCAACGGAAGCGCGATACGGGCTACTGGGACCGGAGCAGGTAGTGGGGAGGCTGAACCGAGCCATGCTCGGCTGGGCGAACGACTTCCGGCTGGGACCGGTGAGCCCGGCCTACCGCGCCGTCGACGCGCATGCGACCAAGCGGCTGCGCCAGTGGCTGTGTCGGAAACACAAGGTGAGGTCCGGGCAGTCCGTGCGCTACCCGGACACGCGGCTCTGGGCTGACCTCGGCCTGACACGCCTTGCCATGCGAACGGCCAGTCGCCCGTGGGCGAAGGCATGATCTCGTCCGAGAGCCGGATGCCGGAAATCGGCCCGTCCGGTTCGATGAGCGGGGAGAAGAAACGTGACTATGCGAGAGACTGAGGCACCGGCGATAAGCGAAAGCGGCCGGCCAACTGCTACTCCCTCACGCTAAGGTAGGCGCGCTTCTCCTCGACTCTACGTTTCATTTGGTTTGGATAGTTTGGATGCAGGGAGCGGCGGCTTGGGGTTGGCCGGGGTGGGCTGGGAGGAGGCTGAGCAGGGCAGGTCGTCCGACAGCATGCGGTAGACCAAACGGAGGTGGGTGCCGGGGAAGACGGTGCGCGTGCGGTTGAGCTCGTCGAGCAAGGGGGCCAGGGCGCGATCCTGGGCGCGGGTCGGCTGGTGCAGCAGGCGCACGGTGAGGGTCCCGGCTGACTCGTCAGGGTGCAGGCTGGCGCCAGCCTGCAACAGCGACTTGAGCAGGCTGCGGGCGGTGTGAATATTCTGATTGAAAAGGGTCAGTGTTCTGATTGAAAAGGGTCAGCGTTCTGAATGAAAAGGGTCACTCGCGTGGTCGAAAGATCAGGCGGTGAGAGCGTAGCGACAACGGCGGGCAAGCGCGTCGTCCTGTTCCAATCCGGACAGGAGGACACGCGATGCCAAGGCAACCGATCGCAATGTTTGAAATCAAGGAAATCCTGCGGCTGCACTACAGCGCAGGGCACACGCAGCGGGAGATCTCCCGCGCCACTGGAGTGAGCCAGTCGGCCATCCAGCGCCTGCTGGGGCGGGCTGGTCAGGCGGGCCTGGGCTGGCCGCTGGCCGCGCCCGCGCCCAGCGACGCGGAACTGTACGCGCAGTTGTACCCCAAGGCTGCGCCGCCGCGCTACAGCCAGCCGGACTTCGCGCGGGTGCAGGCACAGTTGCGCCGGTACAAGCACGTCACGTTGGAGCAGCTCTGGGGCGAGTACCGCGAGCAGAGCGAGCCGGGCCAGAGCTACAGCTACAGTCAGTTCTGCGCGCGGTACAAGCACTGGCGCCAGAGTCAGGCCCAGGAGGTGGTGCTGGTCCAGGACCACGTGGCGGGCGAGAAGCTCTTCATCGACTATGCCGGCGAGACGGCGACGGTGCATGAGGCTGGCGGGAGTTGGGAGGCGCAGATCTTCGTGGCCACGCTGGGCGCGAGTGCGTACAGCTACGTCGAGGCCAGCCGCGGCCAGGACTCGGCGAACTTCCTGGCGGCGCACGTGCGCGCCTTCCGGTTCTTCCAAGGGGTGCCGCGCATGTTAGTGCCGGACAATTTGAAGGCCGCCGTGGAGCACGCGGATCGGTACGAACCGAGCATCAAGCGCAGCTACGCGGAACTGGCGCAGCACTACGCCACGGCAGTGGTGCCGGCACGCCCTCGAAAGCCGCGGGACAAAGCGGTCGTGGAAGGGGCGGTGCTAGGGGTGGAGCGGCAGTTGCTCACACCGCTGTTGCGGCAGCAGCGCCGCTGCAGCAGCCTGGGCGAGCTGAACGAGGTGCTCTGGGCGGGCTTGGAGGCATACAACGCCAAGCCGTTCCAAAAGCGGCCGGGCTCGCGCCAGAGCGTGTTCGCAAGCGTCGAGCAGGCGGCCTTGGGGGCGCTGCCCGAGCGCGACTACGAGTACGCGGAATGGCTCCACGCCACGGTTAACATTGACCATCACGTGAGCGTGCAGCAGTGGCACTACTCGGCCCCGTGGCAGTTGCTGCGCCAGCAGGTCGACGTGCGCCTCAGCGCGCACAGCGTGGAACTGCTGCAGGCCGGCCAACGCGTGGCGCTGCACCGCCGCAGCCATGGCCAGGGCGGCTACACGACCAGCGCGGAACACCGTCCCAAGGCCCACCGGGAGCACTTGGCCTGGCCGCCGGAACGGCTCCTCGAGTGGGCCGGCAAAGCCGGCCCGCAGACCGCGCGGCTGGTGCGCGAACTGATGGCCAGCAAGCCGCATGCGAGTGAGGCCTACCGTCCCTGCCTGGGCATTATCCGGCTGGGCAAGCGGTATGGCACGCAGCGCTTGGAGGCGGCCGCGACGCGCGCGCTGGCACACGGCGGGAGCAGCTACAAGTGCGTCAAGCAGATCTTGCAGCGCGGCCTGGACCAGCAGCCCGGCGAGCCGCCCGCGGGCGCGGCACACGTGCCGGTGGAGCACGCCAACATCCGCGGGGCGGAGTATTTCGCCGCTCCGCCGGCGCGCGGCCAGGGCGGCGGCGCAGACTCCGGGGAGGACGAAGAGCCATGTTGATCGAGCCGATTCTGGAACAACTTTACGAGCTGCGCCTGAATGGCATGGCGGAAGCCTTCCGGCAGCAGCTGGCCGACCCGAGCGTCGCCGAGCTGAGCTTCGAGGAGCGCTTCGGACTGCTGGTCGATTCGCAACACAGCTGGAAGGCGAGCCGCGCTTTGACGCGCCGGCTGGCGCTGGCCAAGCTGAAGCTGCAGGCCGCGCTGGAGGACATCGACCACCGCCACCCGCGCGGTCTGGAGCGGGCCCGCTTCGTCGGCCTGGCGCACGATTCGCGCTGGGTGCGCAACCAGCAGAATGTGATCCTGACCGGCCCGGCCGGGGTGGGCAAGACGCATCTGGCGTGCGCCTTGGCGCACAAGGCCTGCCGGGACGGCTATAGTGCGCTCTACAAGCGCACGGCGCAACTGTTCCGGGAGGTGCAGGCGGCCCACGCCGACGGCAGCTTCCCACGGCTGCTGGAACGGCTGGCGCGCACGGATGTACTGGTGCTGGACGATTTCGCGCTGACGCCGCTGAGCGACAGCCAGCGGCGCGACCTGCTCGAGATCTGCGACGACCGCTTCAACCTGCGCTCGCTGGTGCTGACCAGCCAGCTGCCGCCGGCCAGCTGGCATGCCCAGCTGGGCGATCCGACCATGGCCGACAGCATCCTCGACCGCATCGTGCATGTGGCGCACTGCTTCGCCCTGGAGGGCGAATCGCTGCGCAAGACGCAGGGTGCCCAGCGGCTGGCAGCGGACCAGCAGGAGCGCGCGGCATGACGGACTCCAGCAGCGTACAAGCACCGGCCCCGGGCGGCTGCTGCGCGGCCGGGGAGGGCTTCGAGCGGGCGCTGGGGCTGCTCTCCGACGCGGCCTTCAAAGTGTTCGCCCACCTGTGCCTGCGCGCCGCGCGGGCGGGCGGCACGCTCGAGTTCGAGCGCTCCCAGCTGGCGCAGCAGGTGGGCAAGAGCCGTTCGGCGCTGGGACGCTGCCTGCAGGAACTGGTCCGCGCGGGGGTCTGCCGGATCGACCCTGCGCCCAACCAGCACCGGCGCTCGCGCCTGCGCCTCTGCGCGCCGTTCTGGCCCGCTGCAGCGCTCGCGCAAACAGCCGCGGCGGAGGCCGGCGGCGCTCCCCCCAGCGCGGCCGCCAGCAGCTCCGCGGCGGAGTACGTAGCCAGCGTGCGGGAGGCCTTCTTGCAGCCCCGCTGCGTGCAGGGCCGCTGCAACGCCGACGACGCGCGCCTGGCCCAGGCGTGGCAGCGCTCCGGGGTGTCGCTGGAGACGGTCCGGCGCGCCATTCTGCTCGGCTGCACGCGCAAGTCGATGGCCCTGCTCGGCCAGCCCCGAGCGCAGCCGATTCGCAGCCTGTACTACTTCCAAGCGCTGCTCCAGGAGGTGCTCGCCGAGACCTATCCGCGGTCTTACTGGCAGCACCTGCGCGACCACTTGGAGCGTTGCGAGCAACGCTGGGCGCAAGCTGAACGCAGTGCCGCGCCGCAGCCTGCTTGCCCGAATCTGACCCCGGCAGAGCCACAGCCGACGCTGCTGGCCGAGGCCACCACACACACAGGAGAAAGAGAATGATGATGATGAACTTTCACCCCTCGCAGGGGGTGTCGATTGACGGAGGTGCCGCTCTCATGGCATGCTAGAGCCCGCCAGCGTCGCTTCGCTCCGAGGTGAGTCTTTTCCTTCGGAATGCTGACCCCTTTCGGCCAGAACGGTGACCCCTTTCAGCCAGAACGGTGATGCCTTTCCTCCGGAATGCTGACCCCTTTGGCCAGAATACGCACGGTGTCGGGATTGTCGAGCGCGGGCGCAACCGCGGTCGTCATCGCTGTTTCGGCGCGGTAGGCCAGCAGGCGCAGGGTGTCTAGCAGTAGGCGCAGCGGTTGGGGCAGGGCCTGCAGCCGTGCCTCCGGCGAGAGCTCGCCGGCCAAGATGTGCTGGTCGGTCACCTTGCGTGCCAGCAGCAGGCCTTGGATGGTCTGGTCGCAAGTCTGGATGCGCGCTTCCAGCGCGCGCGCTGGGGCGGATCCGGCGTCGGCTTGCAGGGCCAGCTTGCGGCGCAGGTTGCCGACCGAGTTGCGGGCTTGCTTGAGCGCCTTGCCGATGGTGCGGCAGGCCGGGTTGACGACCCAGGCGTCGGCCTCGACCTCCACCAGGGCATGCTCGGGCAGGGTGTCGAGGCCGAACTCGGCGCGCAGATACTGGAAGAAGTTCTCCTGCGTCCAGCGCGCGCGCAGCAGGCCCGCCGCGTGCTCGGCCGTGAGGTCGGGATGCGTGGTCAGCAGCGCGGGCTGGCGCTGCTCCGGCCCCGGCCGACCCGCCAGCGCGAGCGGCTTGCGCGGCTGGCCGCGCTGGCCCGTGCCGCGCACACGGCGGTCGATCCAGAAGCGGATCTCGCGCGCCTGGCAGCCCGCGCCCAGAGCGTACGGTCGCTCGGCCAGCTGGCCCGCCAGGCGGGCCGACCCGCCCGGGGCGCGCACTGGGATGACGGCCTCCCGGAAGTCGCTATCCGGCCAGCGCTGCGCCTGCGAGCCCTTGATCCAAGTCACCCCCGCGATGCCCAGCGCGCGCAGCTCGCGGAACAGGCGCGGGCTCCAGCCCTCGCGGTCGAAGACCAGCGTCAGGCGTGGTGCGCCAGCGCCTGCCAGCAGGCCCAGCTGGCGCAACTGCGGCACCATCCCGTTCCAGATCTCAGACACCATGCCGGCGTCTATCTGGCGGTGCAAGCACAGCAGCGGCGCCCCGCCCAGCGCGTGCACCCAGTAGCCGACCGAGGCCGGCAGGGCCAGCTTCTGGCGGGTCACGAAATGTTTCGGCAGCCGGCCCTGACCGCTGTAGACCTGCACGTGGCCATCGACGAACAGCGTGGCGACGGCCTCCGGATCGTCTGCACACCAGTCCTGGGTCAGGCAGCCGACCCAGGCCGGCAGCCCCTTGGCAGCGGCCAGCTGGCGCGTGCGGCGGCGCAGGCTGCGCGGGCAGGGGCAGCGGTCCAGGCCCAACAGGGCGCCCCACTCGCCGGGCTGCTGGTAGCGCAGCCGCTCGGCGCAACGCACCCGGCCCAGCAGCAGGAAGGCCCACAGCAGCAGCAGCGCCGGCAGGCCGTCGAAGCCCTTGGGCAGCGTCAGCTGGTCGAGGTGGCGCAGCAGGCCGGCCTGCAGCAGGCTCGGCAGGGCGGTCAGCACGCCGCCCCCGCTGACGGCCGCGCCGGCGCGGCGCCGTGGCAGGCACTGGCTGGCCGGTAGCAAGCCCTGTTGGGTGTAGCGCCACAGCGTCGATTGCGAGACGCCCAGTTGCTGGGCCACGCGGTACAGGCTGAGCCCGGACCGCAGCATGCGGGCGGCCTGGGCCAGCTGCGCGGGGTCCACGATGCCATCGGGGCGGCGCGGCTTGGGGGCGGGCGCGAAGCCAAGCTCACCCTGCACCTGCAGCCGCTGCACGGCGCGCGAGACGGTGCTCTGGCTGATGCCGTGGGCGCGGGCCAGTTCGGACTGCGTAGCGAGGCCGAACAGGGCGAAGCGGGCCAGGCAGAGATTGCGCTCTAGCTTGTGGTCGGCCGTGTGCGAGCAGACGGGGTCGGTGTGCACGAAGTAGACGACGCGGTCGCCCTCGCGCAGCATGCTGAGGCGCGCGCTGATGGGCGTGGCGTGCGGGGGTTGGAGCGGCAGAGCGGCGGGCAGGCCAGTGGGCGCGGGCAGTTTGGCGGGCGAATACATATGCATTCAAGATAGCATGTTCTGGGGCGCAAGTCAAGTCCGGATGCGGCCGGGGAGGGAGCGTGAAAGCTTGACCCAGCAGCTAGTTACGAGGCGCTAGGCCTCTTTGCAGAGAGTTCCGATGTAACGAAGTCTGATTCTAAGCGGCTTGTCAGGGATCGAGTTAACGACCGATTTCGCATGGACAGGCTCGGACGGGTTCCCCACCGGAGGGGGAACTGACCGCGTGTCAAGCATCGTGGACGTGTCAGGTCCGAGTAGTTCTTCTTGTACCTGTCAGGAGTGCTTAGATCGACGTGGTACTTACCCTTCAGCCATGACGGGGCCGAGTCTTCCCATGTGCCCCGCGCGAGGATTGGAATGAACTTTCGATGATTGCTTTTCGAATGGACCTCGGCGGTCATGATGTCTCCTTCGTAGCCGACACCACCTCGCCTCTGGTCGGACTTCGACCGATAGTCGGGAGTGCAAATGATTAGGACATAGTCGTTTTCGCGAATCTTGTTCTCCATGAACGCCGGCAGCTGGTCACCGGGAACCGCGTGCCATTGATCCAGAGTGACATCAACGCCATCACCGCGGAGTGCTGCGGCTAGATTTGCGACCCAGTCCTTGTGAGAATCGTCGTCCCAAGAGTATGAGACAAAGGCTCTTGGAGTGATCATGGCAATCCGCATGCCCTCTGCAAGACACCGCACTTTGCTCTTTCGGCACTCATCGGGTCACTCCGCTCGATTCGGGTTTAGGTGCATCGCCATGGCCCCAATCCGCCGAGCGATATCGGTGGACTTCCAGACCTGCCCGGGCGAGAGTGCGATACCCAAGGTCTCTTGTTCCCGGTACGACAACCATTTCCAATGTACTTGGTAGCCCCCAACAGATAGTATGTGGCGACTAGGACTCGTTGTGCCAGACCGCATGAACCTTCCGATAGACCTTGAACGTATATTTGCCAATTTCCGGCAGTGGGTCGCCCATGGCTTCGCGCTCCACTGCCCTTAGGAGGAGCGCAGAAATAAGTTATCAGCTTGGGACGGGAGAGATAGTGTAGTTCCACTTTGGGATGTGCTCGTTGGGGCTGATGTTGATCGCTGCCACCTGCTCGTGGCTGATCTCGATCCCGGTGGGGTATTGCTTGGTGTTGAGCCGGGATGTCACCAGCAAGCCGGTGCGGGTCGTGGTGGAGGCGATGTAGTTGAGGATCCGTTCGAAGGACTCAAGTGGGCAGCCCGACCAATTGCGGCCGATCTCGCTGAAGAGGCGCTGCTCGATCGGGTTCCATGTCGACGCACCGGCCGGATAGTGGGCAACGGTGACGGGGAGCCTGTGAAGGTTGCAGAAGTGGTGCTGGAGGGCGTACTTCCAGGCGCGGATGCGGTACGAGTTGCTGCCGCCGCAATCGGCGAGGATGACGAGTCGGGAGGCCTCAGGGTAGCGGGAGCAGGCTTCGCTGCGCCACCAGGCATCCAGGTTGTCGACGGCGAAGAAGGCGGTGTCGGAGGAGATGCCGACCGACACGAAGCCGCGGTTGGCGTGCGTGTCGTAGATGCCGTGGGGCACGGCAAGCCCGGAGGCATGGGAACGGAAGTCGTGGTCGTTGACCGGGACGGGGGCTGGTTCCCAAGAGACTCCGGTGTTGTGAAAGCGTCCAACCAACTCTTTTTTCTTGGTATATGCTGGGCTCCCAGATATGTGGAGTTGATGCTCTAAGGCACTGCAAGGATTGACCTTCTCTTGCTCGGAACTCCACATATCCGGGGAGGTCAGGCCTTCAGAGGGTCTCGAGCCAGTCAAGAAGTGTCGGATCTGAACGCCATTCCGACACTTCGGGTTCGGACACCACTCCGAGACTCCCGCCTTTGGCGACCGCCGTGCGCTTTGCTTCCAAGCTGACCGTGGCATAGCGGTTCGTCGTTTCGACCGACTCGTGTCCCAGCAGGTGGCTGATGGTGACTAGGTCGACCCCTGCCTGCAGGTGATGGCTGGCCATGGTGTGGCGCATCAGATGGGGATGGATGCGCTTGGTCGCCATGGTCGGGACTTCGGCGGCGGCCGTACGGCCATGCTTGTGCAGGATGTACCGGACGCCCGAACGATCGAGCGGCCGACCGTACCGGTTGCGGAACAATGGCCTGTCGGCGTCGGGGCCGACGCCTCGGTCGGCTAGCAGGGTGCGCAAGGCGTCCGCCGTTTCCGGCAGTAGCGGGCAGATGCGTTCCTTGCGGCCCTTACCACGCAGCCAGATCTGCCGGGGTCGTTGCAACTGCAGGTCGCAGGCTCGCAGGTCGAGGAGTTCCTGGACGCGCGCTCCGGTGTTGTACATGGTCAGCAGAAGCGCACGGTCCCGGCGGCCGGGCGGGGTCGTGGGATGCGGGGCGGCCAGCAGTGCACGGGCCTCGTGCTCCTCGAGGTGTTCGACGACTCGTTGCGGGCCGCGCTTGAAGGGGACCGCGAGGATCCGCTGACACAGTTCGAGATGCTCGGGATGGCGGGCCGCGGCGCAGCGGGCGAAGGCGTGGGCCGCGGTGAGCCGGGCATTGCGGGTGGCAACCGAGTTGCCGCGGCGGGTTTCTGCATGCTCGAGGAACGCCAGCAGGTTGTCGGGGGCGAGAGCGGGGAAGTCCAGCGTCTTGGCGGCGTATCCGAGCTCGTCGACCAGGAACTGCAGCAGCAGTTTGAACGAGTCGCGGTAGGCGAGTACGGTGGGGGGGCTGGCACCACGGACCTTGGGCAGGTAGTCGAGGAAGAAGTCGCGCAGGGCGCGGCCGAGCGAGGTGGGTCCGACCGCAGGCATGGCTGTGCTCCTGGGGCGGGGCCACGATGGTCCGGGCGTAGTCAGCGAAGCGTTCGCCAGCCTGCCGCACGACCGGTTCGATCAAGTTGAGGTAGTACGCCGTCGAGGCGAGCGAGACGTGTCCCATCGAGGCGGCCAGGACCGGCAGTTTGGCCTGCGGATCGGTGCCTTGGCGGTACCAGCCCAGCAGGGCGTGGACGGCATGGGTGTGACGTACGTCGTGAAGGCGTGCCGGACGGCCTGCGACGCCGACAATGGCGGTGTCGCGCAACAGGCGGCGGAAGCCGAGATCGATCCCGCGTACGGAATAGGGGCTGGAGCCGTCACGGCCGTGGGCCAACAGCGGGGCGTCCGATCCGTGCGGGCAACGGCAACGGGCTGCGAGATACCGATCAGTGGCGGCAGTGGCACTGTCGCTGAGAGCCACGAGGCGCGACTTGTGGCCCTTCGACCCGCGCACGAGGCGGGTACGCTGGTCCAGGTCGCAATCGCCGAGCGTAAGCCGGACAAGTTCCCCGCAACGCAAGCCGGAGGTATAGGCGAGCGTAATCGTCTGACGGTAGACCGCAGGCTGCAACGGAGAGCAAGTCATGGCAGGCAGGCTGTCGGCCGCGCTCAACAGGTCCAGGAGCTGTTGTTCAGAGAAGATCAGCGCGGGCCGCTGCGGGCCAGCATCCGGGAACCCCGTGGGGTCGGGCACGAAGCAGGTAGGGTCGCTCCGCCGCCGGTACAGGCACAGGCCGCGGGCGATGCGCAGGTACTGACGGCGCGAGGCGGGGGCAAGGCGCCCGAGAGTGAGCGCCCCAGCGGCGAAGCTGGCCTGGGTCAGATCGTGCTCGCTGTGCGCAGCGAGGAAGCGGTCGAGATCGCCGAGGATGCCGGCTTCCCCGACGAACTGGCGGCCCAGGGCTTGCTTGCGTTCGACGTGGGCCTGGATGTCCGGCCCCAGGCAGGATCGCAAGGTGGGGAGTTGTGTCATCGCTGCCCCCCGTTCCAGTCGGGCCGCTCGAGGGCGGCCGCCCGCAAGTCGTCCGAGTGCAGCCGCAGATACGTTCCGGTGCTCGCCACACGGCGGTGTCCCAGCAGGTCCCCGATGACCTTCACGGACGTGTTCTGGCGCAGCAAGTGCAGGGCCAGAGCGTGGCGCAGACAGTGCGGCGTGGCAGATTTGACAGCGGGGACAGCGACACGCATCCAATGCGAGAACGCGTGCTGAATGCCCGCGGTCGACAGCGGACGGACCGGCCGACGCGTGCCGAGGAAGACCGCACGAAGGGTGCTCGGCGGGCGGGAGTGGCGCAGGTAGTCGGCCAGCGCGGCTCCGGCCTCGTCGGTGAGGGGCAGGGCGAGCGGGGCCCGCACTTTCGGCCGCTGCACGCGGAACTTCTCGGATCTCCATCCGATATCGTCGAGTCGCAGGGCCGCGACCTCGCTGATGCGCAGGCCGTAGGTGGCGATGAGCAGGAACATGGCGTAATCGCGACGGCCCTTGGCGGTGTCACGGTCAATCCCGGCCAGGAACGCCCGTACGCTCTCCCAAGGCAGCGCACGGGGCAACGCCCTTGCACACGAGGCACGGGGGCCGTCAATGCACAAATCCAAGCCTGCAGGGATCTCGCCGCGGCCTGCCAGGAAACGCAGGAAGGAGCGCAGGAACGAAGCCCTGTTCTGGAGTTTTGACAGGCCGCAGCCCGTGGCGAGACGCATCATGAACGCTTCGAGCTGCGGTTCGCTGAGGGCTGTCAGTGCGGCCGGGTTGTGATCGAAGCCTAGGAAGTCGAGCAGGCCCAGAGCGAGTTGGCGATGCTCTGCCTGTGTCGAAGCAGCCAGCCCGCGCACGTGCTCCAAGTACAGGCGATAGGAGTCGACGAGTTGCTCGCCGGGGGTGGGGACGGTGGTTGCCAGCAAGCCGTCCTGTTCCAGGAAGTCCGCCAGGGAGCGCACCAGGGCCGACAGGTGCCGGTCCTTCTGGGACTTCCCGGCGGTCAGAGCCAGGAGCTGGGGTTTACAGACATGGCTCAAGTCGCCGAGACGGCGTTCGAGCAGCAACTCCTCCAGGACGGGTGCCTTGCGGACGCGCCCGCGGATGGCCTGAGCGGCAAAGCCGTGATCGGAGAGCCAGCGGGCGAACCCGTCCAGCAGCGGGCCAAGCAACGGTAGAGCTAGGAAGCGGGCATGCGCCCGCGGAAATAATTCGATCAGCATCGTAACCTCCGTTCGTTTCGCATGACGCCAATGGCGGCGCCGGTAACGAAGGTACTCTGCTATGACCGAAATATGTGCAGTTGAAAGTTATCTAACTCTTTTTCCTGCAGTGCCTTAGAGCATCAACTCCACATATCTGGGAGCCCAGCATATACCAAGATATGTGCAGCTGCACATATCTTGGTGTCGATGCTGACAATCGGCGTGTTGAGGCGGGCGCATTGGTGGCGCAGTCGGTCGATGAACTCGAACTACTCGTTGCGTTCGGCGGGGGAGGTGGACGGGATGCACTTGTGGTTCACGCGCAGGGAGTAGCCCAAGGCGCGCAGCAGTCGGGCGACTGTGCGCGGGCAAGCTGGCAGTCCGAGGATATCGGTGAGATAGGCGGAGAGGTTGCGGGTGGTGCGACGGGTCCAGCGCAGGCCGGAGCAGGGGTCGCCGGCGGTGTCGTGGCGGAGCAGCATGACGAGTTGGACGGTCAGTGCAGGGTTTTTTTTCGAGCGCCTTGCGCCCGCCCCCGGGCTTGCGGACGCGGTCCGTCTGGTAGTCCCCGGCCAGTAACTGCTGGCGCCCCTTGGCCACGGTGGCCGTGGCCATGCCGAGCTGGACAGCGACCCGGCCGTCGCCACCCCGCCCGTGGCGCAGCGATTCCAGTCCGGCATACAGGCGGCGCTGGCGCTCGTCCAGCAGGCTCAGCAGCATCCCGGTGGCCTGCCGCACCCGCTCCTCGCCGCTGTCGAGCGGCGGCGTTGCGGACCCTCCCGCCAGCAGCACCCTGCGGGTGCGTAACTGCATCTCGCGCCGTTGCGGCGTCGCGGAACAGTACAGGAAACGGCCGTCGAGTTTCTGTCGTGCCAAGTGGCGGGCGCGGGCCAGCTTGCCCAGTGCATTCTGGACCTCGACCTGAACGAGCTGCCCCAACTCGTCGGCGAACCGTCCCGCAGGCGCTTGTTCGACCAGGGCTGCAACCGTGGCGAGCAGGGTCCCAGCGCGCGAGAAACCGATCCCCTGGTAGGACCACAACCCGTGCTGGTCGTAGGCGGCCAGTTCGTCCAGAGTGTAGTAGCGGCCGCAGTGGGTATAGCTGGACCGGCAGCCCGCCGCGACCAGCTTGCGGCAGACGGTGCGTCGGCTAGCGCTGCCGAACGCCTCGATGATCTCGTCCAAGGGCGCGACGGTTTGCTTGCGCAGCAGGGCGGTGACCGTTTCCGTCGTAAAGGTCTGGGTTCTCATGCACACCCCCTTAAATGGCATCAAGAGTATTATGAAATACCCATTATGCCATAAAGGTGCTCGATCAGAGCCAAGATTGACCAATCACCCGGCATTGTACCGCCCTGCCCCCACCTCCGAAACTGAACGACTAGAGCTGGGTAATGGGCAATAACGCTACGCTTGCCCCCGGCAGAAGGGGCATTTCATGGCGAATTAGCTATCCATCTCTCTAACTTATTAATTCGCTGCCCCTAAGATCACCTTTGTCCGCAAACCGCGAGTCGAACTTTGTGCCCCGCACGTCGTGACCGTAGCCGGATTCGCAATATACGATCTCTCCCAGCAGGCCAGCACGCGCGATGTTCAGCACTGCCAGCGGTTCGCGGCGGTACACCCAGTTCTCGAGCAACGTGGCGGACACGCCCGTTCGCTCGGCCGTTTCAACAAGCTGCCAGCACTCGTCGACCGTGATGGCCGCCGGGACTTCGATAGCAGCGGCTGTTCCTGCTTCGAGGGCCGCGACAGCCATGGTCGCGTGCCATTCCCACGGCGTCGCGACAATCACGCCGTCCAGATCTTCGACGTCGAGGAGGCGGCGGTAATCCTCGGGGCCGCTCGCGTAGATCGTGGGCTGCGGTTTCCCGGCATCCACGCAGGTCTTGCGCGCCTTCGCTGCCGCATTGTCGTCCATGTCGCAAATCGCCACGACCTCGACGCCAGGGAGGTCGAGCAACGGCCGCAACAGCGATGACCCACGCAGGCCGGCACCAATCATCCCTACCCGAACAGGCGTCTCGGCAGCCCGTGTCTCAGCGGCGGCAACAGCGGCGGCGGCACCCACGAACGTTCGGCGGTCGATTTTGTTCATGACGGTTCCTCATGGTGGCTTGGTCGGGGCCGAGCCGAATCCGGCTCTATCGTACAGCGCTTGGATCTGTACGGAAGTCGAATCGCGCTACGGGCACTCGACGGGCAAGTTGGCTTGGCACGCGTTGCCACTAGCCCGTCGAATGGTGGATGCTTCACAGCGAAGACCATTGGCGCGGCCGTCACCATGGCGGGAGTACACCACGTCGTCGGTGATTCCAACGTCGCTAGCGAACCGCTACGGCTGATCGAGACCAAAGGCGTAAGTAGGTACAGTTAAGTCACTCGCAAAGTTATGGAGGCAAAGAAGATGAGTAGAGCGACCTTGGTCTTACGCGGTGGTTGGGTAGTGCCGCTTGTCGCCGGAACGGCATTCTTGTTCGCAGCGAACGATCCCCCGGACCCGCGGCCGAGCCGTATCAACAAAGCGATCGAACTGCTCGCTCAAGATCAGCCGATCTACTACTTCACCGAAGGCCGTGGCGGCAGCCAAGGCGGGTTCAAGGAGGGGCTGCGCTTGGCGCAGACCTGGGCGGACCTAATCATCTACGAGATGGAGTTCGGCCCCTACGATGTGACTGAGCTGCGCGAGTTCATGGCCGGACTAGTTCAGGGCGGCCCGACGCCCAGCGGACACCGGACGCCGGCCGTACAAGTGGTCGTTCCATTTAGCGGGTATGATGCCGCGACGGTCCGCGCGAGTCACTGGGTCGTGCAGCAGATTCTTGCCGCTGGCGTCCACGGGATCACTCTCTGCCACGCGCGCGACCCGGCTGCTGTTCGAGAGTTTGTTCGGGCGGCCCGCTTTCCCCATCACCGACAAGGTGTGGACGAAGGGCCGCTCGATGAGGGCTTGCGCGGTAACGGCGGTCAAGCCAATGCGGCCCAAATATGGGGACTGTCTCCCCAGGACTACATGCGCCGGGCGGATGTCTGGCCATTGAATCCGGAAGGAGAGATCCTGATCGGCCTGAAGATCGAGGACAAGTACGCACTGGCTGCTGCCGAGGATTCGGCGAGCGTGCCCGGTGTTGGGTACGCAGAATGGGGCCCTGGAGACATGGGTCTCTCTCTCGGCTACCCGGAGATCCACGACCCACCGTATCCGCGTGTAGTCGAGCAGGCGCGCCAAAGGGTGCTCAAAGCGACGCGGGAGGCCGGGATTGCGTTCTTGGATGTCGTAACTCTTGAAAACGTTGAAGAACGCCTGCGCGAAGGCACGCGAATCGGAGCGACGCGTAGCCGAGAGGCCGCCGAGGCAGGCAGACGATTCACCAAGCGATCGCAACCATGACTGAGCGTACGCCAGGAGTTCAATGACTGTGGCCTTGGCCACGAGGGCTTGCCAGTGGCACAGTGACACGGCTGATTCTTTATCGGGGGGTGTGACCATTCGCACAACAAGATCGGCGAGGGGCTGGCTATTTTGGCCGGATTCGTGTATGCATGGGGTATGCAGGAGCAGGAGACGCCCACAACGATTCCGGATCTGAAGCAAGTGGTGCTGCGGCTGGCGCAGCCGCACGAGCGGCCGCGCTGGGATGCGCTGATGGCCAAACACCACGATTTGGGGTGCAAGCAGTTGGCCGGGCGCGGGCTGCGCTATGTGGCGGAATACGAGGGCGAGTGGCTGGCGCTGGTGGGCTGGCAGACGGGGGTCTTCCAGTGCCGCCCGCGCGCCCGCTGGCTGGGCTGGCACAAGGCGGTGCAGTTCCGGCGCTTGCATCTGATCGCCAATCACACGAGGTTTTCAGTGCTGCCGGAGGGGGCGGGCGTGCAGCACTTGGCCTCGCGCGTGCTGGGGATGCATCTGCGGCGGCTGAGCCGGGACTGGCAACAGCGCTGGGGGCATCCCATTGAACTCGCCGAAACGTTTGTGGATCCGCAGCTGTACCGGGGCACGGTCGATGTGGCGGCGCACTGGATCCAGCTGGGCTTGCGCAAGGGGTAGGCGCGCTCGAACGGGCAGTCCACGGACAAGCACGGGCAGCGCAAGCAGATGCTGGTGGATCCGCTGCGGGCGCGGGCGCGGGCGCGGCTGGCGGATCCGCAGGAGCGGCCGGAATGGGCTTGCGGGGCGGTCGATGTGCGCTACCCGGCGGCGGAACTGCGCTCGCTGCGGGCGCAGGTGGAGGCGGTGGAGGACAGCCGGAGCTGCCACGGGAGACGGCATCGGTTGGCCGTGGTACTGGCGCTGCAGCTGCTGGCGAGGCTGGCCGGGTCGGCGGGCGGGCGGCAGAAGCGTATGCGAAGACATTGACAGCAGAGGAGTTAGGAGCCTTGGGCTGTCGCCGGGACGCGACCACGGGGGAGTCCGTGACACCCTCGGAGACGACCTTCCAGCGGGTCATGGAGCGGACCGACCCGGGCTCGCTGGAACGGGCGCTCGAGCGTTGGACGCAACCGCGCGTGGCGGCGTCGGCGCGGGCGGGGGATGGCAAGCGCATTCGCGGGGCCAACCGGCTGTCGGCGACGGGGCAGCACGGGGAGACGGTCACGCTGGTGGACCAGCGCACGGGCGTCCCGGTGGCGAGCCGCAGCTACCGCGAGGCGGGCGGCGAGCAGGCGGCCTGGCGGGCCTTGTTGGAAGCGGTGGACCTGCGCGGACGGACGGTGACGCTGGACGCGGGGCACGCGGGGCGCGAGACCGAGCGGGCGATCGTGGAACCGCACGGCGGGCACATCATGGTGCGGATCAAAGGCAACTGCGAGCTGACGCACGCGACCCTGAGCGGGCTGAATTGGGAGCTGGGCGCGGCGCGCAGCTGGGCGGAAGCTGGCTGGAAGCCCTCGCGCCAGAGCGACTTAGAGAAGCGCTCGAGCCAAGTCTTCACGCCCCATCCGCAACTGCTGCCGTTCCCGCATGCGCAGCAGGCCTACCGCATCACGCACGAGCGCTGTGCGCGGCGCGGTGGCGCGGTCAAGCGCAGCTACAGCTACGGCATCACTTCGCTGCCGCCGGCGGCTGCCTCGGCGCGCGAGTTACGGGTGCTGCAGCGCGGCCACTGGCGAGTGGAGAGCGCCAACCACTACCGCCGCGACAAGGTCTTCGGGGAGGCTGCTAGCCGCGTGCGCACGGACCACGGTCCGGCCAACAACGCGGCGCTGAACAACCTGGCGCTGGCGTTGCTGCTGTCGCAGCCGCAGTTCGAGACGGTGCCGGAGGCGCAAATCTACTCCGCCGGCAACCGCGCCAAGGCGCTGCAACTGCGACTGAGCGAAACCTAGCAGGACTGGCACCGCTGAGACATCGCATCCGGCCGACCGCGGCCGGGTGAGCGGCCGCTCTGTGCGCCCGGGGCCGATAGCGGGAGCCCCGCCCGGCGCTGCTCGGCCCATCGGGCATCCTTGGACACCAGGCCGGGGCTCGATTTTCCTTCTCAGACCGCCATGGCGCTCGTGTTCAGGCACCCAGAGAGCGACTACACCCCTCAACCCGACAAAGAATCAGCGGTGGGCACAGTGAATACACCAAGCCATCCCATGCGTTCTACTCGTCCTACTAGCAGGAAGCGTGCTACCCGGATCACGGCGGATTGGAATCAAGTCGGCGGTCGCTCAGCACTCATGACTCGAAGAATCGCTCTGCTCTCGATGGCTGGCGCCCTCGTGCTCGCCGCCAGCGGTCCCGGCGAAGACGACTGGAGGGAAGGTGTTCGACACTTCTCGGCGGAGGATTTCCGGCAGGCCCAGGATGCATTCGAGCGAGCCGTCGCGCAGGATCCCGAAAGCTCGACTTTCTCGCTTTGGTTGGCTTTGGCCATGGGACGGCGCGCTGAGAGGATGACCGGATTGCGGAAGCTTGCCGCGGCGCCTCTTGTGCGCCGGATGCGCCGCGAAACGGAGCGCTCCATCGAGCTGGATGAAACCAACCTTGACGCCTACGACGCGCTCCAGGGCTTCCATCTGAGAGCCCCCGCGCTGGCCGGGGGTAGCAAGGCCGAAGCCAAGGAAATTGGGATTCGGATGCGTGCCATCGATGCAGTGCGAGGCGCGGAGGCTCTGGGCACGTATTACGAGGCTATGGGTGAGTTTGCCGCCGCTGCCGAGCAGTTCGACGAGGCAAGGAGACTCGACCCGGAAGGCATGAGGCCCTTGTTGAAGCGGGCCGGTTTCCTCGCCCGGCGCGGCAAGCATGAGGAAAGCGACGCGCTCTTCGACTTGGCATTCTCGCGCGACCCGGACGAGCCCAAGGTCTGGCGGGCCGCCGCGACGGCGTGGATCCTCGCGAAACGGAAATCCCGCTATCCGGAAGCGCGTAAGCTGGTTGAACGATATCTTGCGACGCCGGACCGAGAGCCTAACCCGGGCCCGAAATCCGAGGTGCGGGATCCGCTCAAGAAACTGTGATCGCTGCCCTGACGCCTGCTCGGCGGACTGCCGAGCGCCGGCGCCAGTGATCCAGCTGCCGTCGAGGTCCGCGATTGTTTCCGAGACCGGTTTTCCTGCGGCTTTCCGGGGCGCGTCGGCCATGCGGATTTTCTGGCGCTCTTGGACACAAACGACCTGAAGGCTTGTGTTTGGCTCTTGGCGCCAGAGGACATCCGAGCCGAGTTCGGCCTTGCGTTTCGCGGTTCAGCCAGTCGATCGGCAAGCGGACTTTCTGCGTGAGGATGAGCTGCAGTGGGAGCCAGCCCGGTATCGTCAGGCCAGCATCAACTTGACAGAACCCGATCAAGCAATGAGCTCGTGCACGACATCGCCGTAGACGTCGGTCAGGCGGAAGTCGCGGCTATTGTGGCGGAAGTTGAGCCGCTCGTGATCCAGGCCCAACAGGTGGAGGATGGTGGCATGGAGGTCGTGATGCGAGACGCGGTCCTTAACGGCGTGCATGCCGAGCTCGTCGGTGGCGCCGTGGGTGATCCCTGGCTTGACGCCGCCACCTGCCACCCACATGGAGAAGCCGAAGTGTTGATGGCCGCGGCCGAGGGATTCCTCCTTGCGTGACTCCTCCATTGGCGTGCGACCGAACTCTGTAGCCCAGACGACGAGAGTCTCGTCCAGCAGACCGCGTGACTTCAGATCCATGATGAGGGCCGCGATCCCTTGATCGGTGCGGGCCGCGTTCGTGCGGTGGTTATTGATGAGCCCGCCGCGGTTGCCGTGCGCGTCCCATCGCCGCCCGGTGGCGCCGTCAAGAATCTCCACGAAACGGACTCCGCTCTCCACCAGCCGTCTCGCTGTGAGGCACTTCCTCCCGAATTCGGTGTCGCCATAGAGCGCCTTCACCGAGTCCGGCTCAGTACGGATATCGAAGAGTTCGGGCGCTTCCATCTGCATGTGAAAGGCCGTTTCAAATGCAGCGATGCGCGCGTCAAGTTCGGGCTGCGTGCGGTGTATGCCGCTATGGAGGTGATTCAACTTCCGCACCAGATCCAATTGCTTGCCTTGCTGGTCTCGGCTGAGAAATGCCGGCGCTGTGATGTGCGGTACCGGTGGACTGCCGGGCTTGACGTCCGCCAGCGTGGCCTGGTGGATACCCGGCAGGAAACCGGCATCGTGAAGCGCGCGCCCGCCGGACGGTCGGCCGTCCGTCATCACCACGAAGCCCGGCATGTTCAGGTTCTCCGTCCCCAGTCCGTAGGTCACCCACGAGCCAAGACTGGGGTGGCCCTGTCTGGAGTAACCCGTGTGCATGAGGATCTGGGCGGTGGAGTGAATGGCCGAATCGGTGTGCATCGAGTTGATGAACGCGATGTCGTCGACCACTTGTGCCAGGTTCGGGAAGATCTCGCTAACCCACGCACCGCTCTGGCCGTAGCGCTTGAACGAGAACACCGGCGGAACGATGCGCGTATGGGTGTAAGTCTTCTCCGGGTTAAGGCCTTCCAGATCTTCGTTAGAGAAGATTTCTCGTGCCAGTTTTCCGGCGTATTTCTTCAGAAACGGCTTGTGATCGAACGTCTCAAGCTGACTCGCGCCACCGACCATGAAGAGGAAGATGACGTTTCTCGCCTTGGGAGCGAAGTGTGGCTTTTTGGGCGCAAGCTGCTCTCTGAGGCCAGCCGCTGGTACGGCCGCCGCACCACTCGCTGTCTGGTCCGCGAGCAGGCTGGCCAGAGCGATGCCGCCCAGCCCGAGTTCCTTGAGGAACCCGCGGCGCTCCCAGCCAATCGGTCGAGTTTCATAGCCTGCGTCAGTAGACATACATAAACTCGCTCAAGCCGGTGAGGGCGTGGCAGCATTTTACAAGAGATAGGAGGTATCTGTCCCTTTCTCTTGATGGATCTGCTCCGGAGTTTGGGCCAAAGAGGGCACCTACGAGGGGTATCCCTCACTGCTTCCCGCGAGGAAGAGGCTAGTGTTCACCCTGAGGGGTAAAGGATGTCCTGACACGATACATGCTAGGCGGGCCCTGCTGCAGGTCCTGCCCAAGTCGAGTTTTTCGAGGAATCTACAGTGGCCTCGACCAACCGGTCGAGTTCCGTAAGCTGCGTCAGTGAACATAGATGAACTCGTTCAGGCTCATGGCGGCGTGGCAGTATTGCACCAACGGGCTCGGGGCATGCAAGGACCCCGGCGCCTCAACTGCCTCCAACCCTCCCGTGCGCCGTTGACCTAGAAACGACAGGCCGATCTCGTGTTCTGCCACGGTCGGTGGCCGAGAAAGAGCAATCCGGTACACCAACTCGATCTGTAGGCCGGGATCGCCTCCGACTCTGTCCCGCACCCGTTGTGCAAAGCGCTCCGCTTGCTCCCACACGAATGGCGCATTCAGCATGAACGCGGTGCTAGTCGGTGTCGTGCTCACGTAACGAAGGCCGATGCTTTGCGTGTTGTCCGGCGGGTCGAAGATCTTGAGAACCGGATGGAGGTGGAAGCGCGGCGACATCAGGTAGACCGACCGGCGCCAGGTGTCGGGCGTGTCCTTGAAAGGTCGCTTGCGGTTGCCAATGGGCGTACTCGGCCCGTACATGTTCGTGCGCAGCGAGCCGGAGACGCTCAAGATGTGATCGCGGATGACTTCCGCCTCCATGCGCAAGGGCCTGCGGTGCCACAGGTACTCGTTGTAAGCATCGTGCCGGGCTTGAGCCAAATTCGTGCTGGCCGCCTGTTTGTACACGGCGGTATTCATGATCAGCCGGTGGATCGGTTTCAATTGCCAGTCCTCCCGAATGAGCTGGGACGCTAGCCAATCAAGCAATGCGGGGTGCGTGGGCTCGGTCCCGAGTTTGCCGAAATCATTCGGGGTGCTGACGATGCCGCGCCCGAAATGATGTTGCCAGAGACGATTGACGATCACCCGGGCCAGCAACGCCCCGGCGCCATGCTCGACATCGGTGAGCCAGTTCGCAAGCATCCCAAGCTTCGATGACCCAGACTGCGCCTCGAGGACGTTGGTGGTCTCAGGACGGGGCCGCCAATCCGTCGGGCTGCGACCGTCCCGCATCAAAACGCGCAGGAAGCCCGGCTCGACCGGCTGGACCGGGCGTTGCCAACTACCGCCAGCCAGAAGATGGGGTGTAGTCACCTTCAGAGGGACGAACTTGCCGCCTGCGTCTGGTTTGACCTCGGCTTCGTCGAAGAACACAGCCGTCAACTGGTAATACTCTTCGGCCGTGATCGGGTCGATCTTGTGGTCGTGGCAACGCGCACATCCGACCGTGAGGGCTAGGAACGCTTGGCCGGTCGCCGATACCATGTCGTCGAGGCGGTGAAACTTTCGATCGTTCGGGTTGTCAGTCTTGCTCAGGTTGGTTCCAAGCTGAACGAACATGCCCAGATCCCGCCGCCTAGCGGGAAGACTCTCCGGCGCGCCAGCGACTTGGTAGCGGACAAATTCGTGGTAAGGCAGGTCGTCGTTGAATGCGCGAATCACGGCGTCGCGGTATCGGTACGCATCCCCTCGAATTGCGTTGTCCTGCTCGTGTGCTCCAAGACTCTCGCCAAACCGAGCCGCATCCAACCAGTGCCGTCCCCACCGTTCGCCGTAGTGCGGGCTGGTGAGCAACCGGTCAACCAGCTGGCGGAACGGTGCCGCCGAGGAATCTCGAACGAATGCCTCGACTTCGTCAGGCTCCGGCGGCAGGCCGATCAGATCGAAGTAGGCGCGGCGAATCAGGGTGGGGCGATCTGCCTCCTTCGAAGGGAGAAACTGCATCTCGCGCAGCTTGGCGAGGACGAAACGATCAATCGGCGAGTCCGTCCACGCGGCCTCGTCTGGACCTGCCGCCGATACCTCAGGCGGGTCGACTGGGCGCAGGGGACGGAAGGCCCAGTGGCGACGTCCTGATTCGAGATCCATCGCTGCCGTATCGACAGCCTTCGCGTCTCTCGGATCGGGCGCGCCGAGGGTCACCCATTGGACGAAATCAGCAATGACCGAGTCGGGCAGTTTGCCGCCGGGTGGCATTTGCAGGTTGCGGTTGGTGTACTCCAAGGCCTCGATCAGCATCGACTGGTCGGGTTGCCCCGGCACGACGGTGGGGCCCCGGGACCCGCCCTGCTGGACACCCTCCCGGGTGTCGAGCTGTAGCTTCCCCATCAGCATTCCCGTGCGGGCGGCTTCCGCCGAATGACACTGATAGCAGCGCTCCGCCAGCACCGGACGGATCTTCTTTTCGAAGAAGTCGATACGGTCTTGACCGAGTGCCTCGGGGACTGCGAGCAGGCTGAGGCCAATTAGGAATAGGATCACGCGACCACCCTACACTTGCAATGGGCATTCTATGTCGGATGGTCGAATGAAGTCCACTAGGCGCAGTACTTCCCGAAGACGAAAATCTCCATGTCGGCAATATCAGTGTTTCTCACTCTCTGGGGCGATTCTGTGGAAGGTGCGGAAGAAACTAGTGGGACCAAGAACATAGTTCACTAGTGAGTTATATCTGTGGTTCGGTTGAATATGCACGAGGCGAAGACGCACCTCTCGAGATATGTCGCGAAGCTCAAGCCCGGTGACCGGATCGTTCTCTGTCGCCGGAACCGTGCGATTGCGGAGATTCGCCCGATTGTGGAGCCTGCCGACGAATCGCGTCCGATTGGCTTGGGCAAAGGACTCGCGGAAATCCCGGATTCGTTCTTCGAACCACTGCCGGATGAGATCTTGGATCGGTTCGAAAGCAAGCTGCGCTGAAGGGATGCGGGACGATGCGCCTGGTGCTGGACACCGCTACCTTCAGTTGGATGGCGGAAGGGCACACCGAGTTGAGTGCCGCTGCCCGATCGCTGATCGCGGACGCTTCGAATGAAATCTTCTTGAGTGTGGCATCGGCGTGGGAAATCGCGGTCAAGCACGATCTCGGACGCCTCGATTTGCGCGTGCCGCCAGACGAGTCCGTATGGCAGCAGAGACAGCTCCACCGCATCGAGTCCTTGTCAATCGACGAGGCGGCCGCACTTCAGTCCGCCAAGCTGCCCAACGTGCATCGAAATCCGTTTGACCGAATCTTGATCTCTCAAGCGATCTTGGGCGGCATCGCAATTGTGACGCCGAACCGTCTGATCAAGATGTATCCCGTTCGGACGGTGTGGTAGCAATTCCCACGAGGCACCATTGTCCTCGGAGATCTTCCCATGGCGTGTTGTTGCAAGCTGGCTCTCGACACTTGAATCCGCCCCGTCTGACCCTGCCAAGACTGTTGAGACAGGTTGGATACGCGACCATCCACGTCGGTAAGGCGCATTTTGCTCCCTTTGATCACGAGGGCGGTGACCCACTGAATCTCGGGTTTGACGTGAATGTCGCGGGCTCCGCTATCGGAGCCCCGGGCTCTTATCATGGCCAGGCCGATTACGGGAAGGGGTCCACGAATCTGCTGGCGCGTCCGGTGCCCGGCCTCGACAAGTACCACGGCACGGATACCTTTCTGACCGAAGCCCTGACCCTGGAAGCCATGAGCCAAGTCGATGAAGCACTGGCTGAGGACAGACCCTTCTATCTATATATGTCCCACTACGCGGTGCACTCACCGTTTCACTCCGATGCTCGCTTTGCGGCGCATTACCGAGACCGAGGCAAGAGTAGTCCAGCCCAGAACTACGCGACTCTCATCGAAGGCATCGACAAATCGCTGGGAGATCTGATGGGTCACCTTGAAGAAAGGGGCATCGCGGAGAGCACTCTGATCGTTTTCCTTGGAGACAACGGAGGAGATGCCCCGCTGGCGGGCACGGATGACATTTCCTCCAGCGCGCCCCTGCGAGGGCGGAAGGCCAGCAAGTGGGAAGGTGGTGTGCGCGTTCCCTTCATCGCCGCCTGGGGCAAGTCCGACGCGAACAACCGGTGGCAGAAGAAGCTACCAATCCCCGCTGGTGGCATTCGCCAGGAGGTCGGAGTCTGTTACGATCTGTTTCCGACAATCCTGAATTTGCTCGACGCGTCGGTCCCGGCAGACCACCCGGTTGATGGTCAGAACCTCAAGGAACTGCTGATTGGGCAATCGGATCCGAAACATCGAAACGAATTCCTGAACCACTATCCCCACCCGCGTCGCGGACAGAGCCATTTTTTCACTACTTGGCGCACGGGCGACTGGAAGGTGCGCTACGAGTATCTTGCCGAAGGTGACAAGCGTTACGCTCTCTACAACTTGGCGACGGATCCGAGCGAGTCACGAAACCTCGCGGCGGAGAATCCCGAACAGCTAGCGAGCATGATGGAGGACATGTCCAGGAACTGGAATCCGTGGATGCAGTGTATCCGTTGCAAGGCGGGCGCCCGTTGGAACCGGTCATTCCACAGCAGTAGGAGGCAGGAATTACTTCCCGAGGACGACAATCCCCTGTTGGCCATATCAGTATTTCTCACTCTCAGGGGCGAATCTGCGGAAGTTGGCAGAAGAAACTACCAAGACTAATAAGCCGGAGTTACGAGGCATTGGGCTAAGCCGCTTCGCGGTACTGGTGGTCGGTTGATGGCGCGTTTCTCCCATCGCTGGGTCCGTCTGCCAGAACCACTCCCCTTTCGAGTGAGGTGCTAGGCATATTTCAGACAGTGCGATAAGGTGGACTTCGTCAGGGCTGAAACGAGTCAACGATGGCGAAGTGGCGGAGTTGCACAGGGGCGTTCAAGGCACCGGTCGCGAATCCGGCATTGCGCGGGGACAAGACCGTGCAGCAGATTGCAGAGCAGCACGAGGAGCACCCGGATCAGGTGAGTGAGTGGAAGCGCAAGGCCCCGGAGGGGCTGCGGCAGCGCGGCTTGGTAAGAAGCTCGGTCAGCTAGCCAAGGGTGCACCAAAGAGCAGAGGAAGCCCAAGTGGCAAGAAAAGCATTTTCGGTAGTTCTCCTTCTGTGCCTCGGGACTGTTCTTGCGGGCGTTGGGCAGAGCGCCGATCGGCCAAACTTCGTGCTCATCTTTGCTGACGATCTCGGTTACGGCGACCTTGCCTCCTATGGGCATCCTTCGTTCCAGACACCGCACCTAGACCGCATGGCAGCGGAGGGGGCGCGCTTCACTGACTTCTATGTGCCGATGCCATATTGCGCGCCATCGCGGGCGTCCATTCTCACCGGCCGCTATCCGTTCCGTCATGGCGTGGTGGGCAATCCTACGCCAGACAATGGCGTGAATGACTACGGCTTGCCCGCCGCCGAAGTCACCATCGCACAGGTCCTCAAGCAGCAGGGCTACACAACCACCTGCATCGGAAAATGGCACCTCGGGCACGTCTCGGAGTATCTTCCGATCAAGCGAGGCTTCGACTCCTATCTCGGCATCCTCTACTCGAACGATATGCGCCCTGTCCAGCTTGTCGAGGATGACCGAGTCGTCGAGTACCCAGTCGCTCAGGGCACTCTCACCAAGCGCTATACGGAGCGAGCGTTGCGCTCCATCGAATCCAAGCGCGACGAGCCCTTCTTTCTGTATCTGGCGCACGCGATGCCGCACAAGCCGCTCGCCGCCTCGGAGGACTTCTACACGCCGGATACGCCCCATGACTTGTACGCCGATGTCATGCGCGAACTGGATTGGTCCGTGGGCCAGATCCTGGCGAAGTTGCGGGAACTCGATCTTGACCGGAAGACGCTGGTGGTCTTCACTTCCGACAACGGTCCCTCGTGGGGCGGTTCTACCGGCGGTTTGCGCGGCATGAAGGGGAGGACCTGGGACGGCGGAATCCGTGTTCCGCTCATCGCCTGGTGGCCGGATCGCATACCCGCAGGCCTCGTCTCCAAGGAGGTTGCCGCCTCGATTGACATCTTCCCGACCTTCGCGAAGCTCGCCGGCGCCTCGCTCCCCGCTGACTCCACCTTGGACGGCCGTGACATCTTCCCCCTGATGACCTTGGCTGGCGCTCGCAGTCCGCATGAGGCCATATTGGCGATGGTCGGCGGCCGACTTCAGATCGTGCGCTCGGGCAAGTGGAAGCTCCATGTTCGAGCCCCCGGACCGCCCCGAGGCCCTGCGAACATCCAAAGCTACATTGATACGTCGTTCAATTTCCGTAGGCCCGACGGCACCACGATCATCGCGCCATTTGAGCAACCCCACCCCACGCGGCACCCGGGCGTGCTGACGGGAGACGCTCGAAAGGACATGATGCTCTTCGACCTCGAGACCGACCCTTCCGAGCAGCGTGACGTTGCCGATTCACATCCGGGTGTTGTGAAGAGATTGAAGGCGCTCTTCGATGCGTATGACGGCGACGAGACGCCCCGACCGGCAGCAGGGTTTCCCGGACTACGGCGAGTCAAAGGCGGCGAACTGCGCTACGACTCGGTCCTCCCGTAACAACCCTGGGGCGGCTACCCCTTGAGACCAGAGGGGTTTGGGTGAAGCGGTGCCGCAAGTCGATCGGGGCTGCGTGACTCGGCGCTAGCCTGTCGGAACCGGCGGCGTCAGTTTGGTGATTGTCGGCCGCTGGTTCTTGGTCAGTGGAACAGGGCAGGAAGCAGGCAACGGCCAGCATGAAGCAGTGTGAATTGTGGACTTGTCGTCGTTACCCAAGCGCGACAACAGCCGTTCGCTTCGCCTTCAAATCCTGAAGATCGAATTGCGTGGCTCCACAGTCGAGTCGAGCCGCGGCAGCGCGGTCATGGGCAAGATCAGATCCCGATACGTCGTGCGGACATAGGGATCCCGGAGCACGTTTCCCGCTATTCCCGAGATAAGGTTGGCCATCTTGGAGCGCTTAGATTGATCCGCGGCGCAAGCTCAACGGCTCTGAGTGGGTGTCGGTCGCGACTGCGCAGGCCAGCGGTAAGTACTTGCAGGAACCTACCTTGAGATCTCTCAGTTCGCAAATATGCACATTATTTGGTGCATTGCACCAAGCAACGTGCGGAGTGGCAGAGCCCGCGAAGCCAAGAAAAGTCCCTCTGGTCTTCTTCCGCACGCTGGCGGGAAGAGAACCCGTCTGGGATTGGCTGAGAGGGTTGGAAAAGTCTGAGCGTCAATCGATCGGGACGGACCCGCTACGGGCGCAATGGCGGTGGCCGGTAGGGTGCCACTTTGCCGCACGATCGGCAAGGGCCTTTGGGAGATCCGAACGGACTTGTCGACCCAACGCACGGCGCGGGTCTTGCTCTGCCTTTACCGCGAGCACGTCGTGGCGCTGCACGGATTCATGAAGAAGACGCCCGCCACGCCACAAGCGGACCTCACGACGGCGCGAAAACGCCACAAGGAGTTGGGGCAATGAGCCAGGAGCATTTGGGATCGAGCATCGATGATTTCCTCAAGGAGGAGAGCGCTCTTTAAGAGGCGCAGACCCAAATGATCAAGGAGGTCGTCGCCTGGCAGCTTGCCGAGGCGATGAAGAAGAGAAAGATTTCGAAGAACGAAATGGCCGCGTTGCTCAAGACGAGCCGGTCGCAGGTAGACCGTCTGCTCGCCCCCTAGAATGACATTACGCTCGGGAGCCTGCAACGAGCGGCAGCCGTAGTCGGGCGCGGCGTGAACATCGAACTGGTGTAGGAAGCCGCGCATTCAGAAAAGATGGTGCACGAGTCGGTCGGCGTCCGTTCCTCTCGGTCATGCGAGAAGTGCAGAATGCGCCGCAGTAGAACGCTGGTGCCGGATTCTGGGGTACGCCTTGCGGAGAGTTTCCGGACCCTCCGACAGTGCTACTGCCGCCCTGAACCAAGACTGGTCAGGCCTACCGAAAACAGCCGCCTAGGTCAGCCACAGCGGCCGACAACGGCCTCCAACTGTGCAATCTAGGTTGACCTAGGCGATCCAAGCGAATTCGAGCGACGACACTGCTCATCGACCAACGATCCAATCGATCGGCTTGCCCTCGACACCTGCAAGTTCAGCGTAGTCGACGCCAGCCAGTTCGAGCATAGTAGGGGCTAGATCACTTTGCGTGACTTGCTGTGCAGCCTGCGCTTCCCCGCGTGCCGGAGTGTCGGGGCCGATCGCGGCGATCCAGACCAGCTCTGCACCCTCGACATCGGCTCCATGCCCGTGCCAGTCCTCGGGCGTCGAACCTCGACCGTGGTCCGTTGCAGCCAATACGGTAGTCTTTCCTCGATAGGCCAAGTCGGCCTGCAGCACCTCCCACAACCGCTTCAAACAGGCGTCGAAGTAGCGAGCTGCCTCCAGTACTCGATCGTAGCGCTGGCCGTGCGCCCAATCGTCCGTCTCACCCAGCGCGATATAGAGCACCCGGGGCTTGACAGCCCTCAAGTACGCGATCGCCATCTCGAAGGTCACGTGGTCATGGCGCACATTGCGCCACGGCGTAAGAATGTCAAATTGCAGATGACTCAACTGCGTGAGTCGCTCGGTGGGTTGTTCCATCTGAAGGCGTTGGTAGCCGGCGTTAATGAAAACACTCTCAGGATCATTTGCTCCGATGCCCCTGAAAACACCCCAGGAGCCGAACAAGGCAACCTTCCGCTTGGGCAGCTTCCACTCGTCGCGCAGGATCTCGAGAACCGTCCGCGACGGATTGGGACGAAGGTCGTTGCTGTCGATGACGCCGTCCTGAGGCCGCCCCGTAAGGATTTCGGAATACCCGGGGTAGGAGAAGCGATGTCGATTGCGCAGGGTGACCGCAGCACCCCGCTCAGCGTTACCGAAGATTACCCCCTTTGGTGCGAGTTCGTTCCATAGGAACGGCAGGAGACGCTGGCGCCTTTGCTCCGGTGAATCCCCCCAGAGCGCTGTGCGCAGATCCTCGGCGTCGTTCATCCCAGCATCTTCCCGGCTCATCAATAGAGGATCGATGCCACGAAAGACCTCTTGCCAGCGCAGTCCGTCAGCTGTCACCAGCACGAGATTCCTAGTCTTGTATTCACCGGCCACCAATAAGGCCGGAATCGCCAGCGCGATGAGCGCCTGCAGTAGCTTCATGTGGATGAAATGAACGAATCGTTGCGCTGCGCGGCACCTGTTGATAACCGATGCCGGCCGCTCTACGCCCAGAGCCTCGGTAGCCCGTGGGCGGGACTCGATTTGGGTTCCGTCGACGGCGATTCTAGACACCCCAACCGCTGGATCCGGGCCGCCAGATCTCCTGTGACGGCCAAGGCTTGATCCATGTGATCCAGTCGACTGGACGGTCGTCAAACGGCATTGGCGCATCGAAGCCACGCTCAGGTCTCGGGTACAGCTTCCATGAGCAGTGCCAAGGCGTTCTTCAGGCCCTCGTCACCTGGGCTTGAGCCCTTGTAGTGTCCCAGCCGCACCACGACTAGATCGTGGGAGGGGATGATGATGGCTTTCTGGTTCCCGGCGCCAGCCATGTAGTACGCCTCTTTCGGAATGGGATAGGCGTCCCTGCTGTTGATCCAGAAAAATCCGCCGTAGATGGGACGACCGTCGCCTTCCCACGCGGGCGCCGACGTGCTGACGAACTTCACGAAGCCTTCTGGGAGGATGCGCTCGCCTCGCCAAACGCCGTCTTGCAGGTACAGGTTGCCAAGGCGCGCCCAGTCTCGACCGGTTCCGAATTCATAGCCCTGAATGAGAAAGTTCCCGTAGGGGTCGGTCTCCATCACCATGTCACGAACACCAATCTTGTCGAATAGCTCCCGCTGGGGGAAGGAGTGGTATTCATCCCCGCGTCCTTCGACGCCGAGCCGCACCAGGTAGTTCGTCAGGACGGGATCACAGTTCCGGTAGCGCCCGATCGTATTCGGCGGCCACTGCTGGGGCCGCGTCGCGGCCCATTTGAACGAGTCCATCCCACCTGTATAGAGATAGAGATGGTCGGGGTATCCCATGGCAGTGTCATATTCCGGATCGCCGCGGTTCACGCAGCGGATCCCGCTCGACATTCGCAGGATGTCCGCAATGCGGATCTCTGCGCGCGGATCCCCGTCTCCTTGCCACTCGGGGACAGGTGCCGGTTCCCACAGGTCATAGACCCCTTGCCGGATCAGAATGCCCATCAGGGTCGCGGTCAAGCTCTTGCCCATCGACCAGCTTTCGAGAGGCGAGTGAAGGTCTAGCCCGTCGCGGTAACGTTCACCGATGATCTGTCCGCGCCAAGTGACGACGAAGGCGGCGGTCATACCCTCGAGCGGCTCGAAAGCAGCGTCGACGGCGGCCCGGACCTTCGCTTGTTCGAGTTCAGCCGGAAAGGGCTCGTTGGGCAGCACGTCGCCCATCGGCCACGGTTGCCCGTCGGGATCGGGTAGCGAGCTTTTCACGTCGACCGGCTCGAACTGGAGCTCATCCTCCCCGAGGGGGAGAGTAACGCAGCCTTGATCGCCCAGGTATTTCGCCGTGCGCACCACGCCGTCCGCGAGCGTCAGGTGCACCATCTTGCTCTCCGTGTCGATCTCGCGATTCGTGACTTTCGAACGTTCGTCATAGTCGCTCGAGAAGTAGCCGATGTTCTCGGCCGCGAAATCGGCGTCAAGCCCTGTGATAAAGACGGCCGAGCACAGGATCTTGGCGAAACCGGCAGTGTGGTGATGGAGGGGGTCACCCGGTGGGCGTATCCACTTCGTGGGCAGCTCGAAAGACTTGGCACGGGCGACCAGCGCCTCATCCGCCGGCGATGTGGTGGAGGACGCGGACGACGCGGACGACGATTCCTCGTTCCCGCCGTCGTCCACGCAGGCCACTTGGGTGACCGCGAGGAGCGCAACCGCGACAAGGCTCAATCGACTCATGAATAACCCTCCTTATCGGCTGGAACTACTGGTGCTCCCACCGACATTCGTTCTGCTTCCCAACACGCAGGCTTAGACTTTCATCTTTAAGGTATACAGAACAATACCCCAATCCTCGATCATGGCAATACCGGCGATTTCATTTGACTGTCCCGCCACAGGCAGTATAGAGGACCAACAGATTGTGACGTGCGGTTTTCGTTGTGTTGGTAGCTGCACCCTGCGGGCAGGCGTGGATAGGGCGCGCGGGGGTGGCTACTGCTGCATGCCGTGAGCGGACCTTCGCTCAGGCTCGTTGCGTGTGGAGGTGTTCCAGACTGACGGTGAGCCAGCCGCCAGCCCGAGTTTGCGGACGGCCCTTCGCGCCCGACGTCTGCCGCGCGGAAGTGCTGCCCGCCAGCACGAAGCCAAGAGGGCGCTCCGCCCTACCGCGGATTCCGGTCGCAATCTGTGACCTCGGGCGGAGCGCCGCCTTGGATATACTGCTCGGCTAGGTCTTCAATCGTTGAATGGCTAAGAACTCGGTAAGCGGTGGGCTCGACTTATGAGAATCGGTACTTGGAACGTCAACGGGGTCAACGCGCGGCGAGGTGCCTTGCTTCGTTGGTTGGCAGAGCAGAAGCCAGACGTCGTCGCTCTCCAGAAGATCAAGGTACAAGAGGAACAGTTTCCGACCGACATATTCGACCGCGCTGACTACTATGCGGAAGTGCATTGTGGTCGAAACGACTATGGCGTTGCGATTTTGACCCGGAAGAACCGGAAGAAGCCTCGGGTTCTTCGAAAGGGACTGCATCGGCAGGGGCAACTTGGCGCGAGATTGCTGACAGTCGACGTGGACGGACTGGAATTCTCATCCGTCTACGCTCCATTTGGCAAGAACAAAGATATCAAGCCCAAGCTCGAATGGTTCGAATGCTTGACCACGCATATGGGAGCAACGCACTCACGGTCTGAGCAGAGAGTACTGTGTGGTGATTTCAATGTCGTTCCCGAGTACCGCGTCGGTTCCGTCAGGACGCCCAAAGCATCCCCCAACTACCGAGAGGATGTCCGGGGGAAATTCAAAGTATTGCTGGAATCTAGCGGGCTGTTTGATCTCTACAGCCGCCAGCCCTCGAATTGGGCAGATCCGTTCGTGTTCAGGGGTCACCAAGGATGTCTGAAGTTCAGCAGACTGGAGTATGTGCTTGGCACCCAGAGTATCGTTGAACGAAACCCAGTTGTCGAGATCGACTTCGACTACTCGATCATCAAGAACGGGCCATTCTACTGGGTCCGAGCGCCAATCATTGCCGACCTTGATGACTGACCGCCAACCCATCGCTCTCGGCAACGTCGCCCCTGAGGAAATGAGTCGCCGAAGCTCGATTCACTTGAGAACGACGAGCTCGAAATGCTTCATATTCTCTTAGATGTGTAAGAGTATGGAGGCGCGGGTGGGAATCGAGCCCACGAATAAACGTATTGCAGGCCTCTGCCTTACCCCTTGGCTTCAGCTCCGCCCTTCGCGGGCTCGCCGAGCCTGAAAGCGCTCTGGGCTGGAGCTTGCGGCACGCTCGCTGAGGGGCGGCCCTGCCTGTTCCGCAAGTTCGTGGAGACCAGCGCTACAGTCGACATCAGCGAGGACCGGATCGGCGTCGCGCTCGGTCGCCGGGCGCACAACCCACACCTGATCGAGGCTGGCTACGCCCACTCCACCACCGCCATTCCCTAGCTCGGCAACCGCTCTCTGAAAATCAACTTCGCGTGACCTCCAGATGTCACACGCCTTCTCTCGCTTGGGAATTCAGGCCAGCAGCGCCCCCGCGTCGTTCCGTCGCGGACCATTCGAGGCTGAAACAGGGCACCGGGCAGGAGCCTCAGATTTCGCCCCATGTGCGCTTTGGACTCGCAAAGCAATTGTGTGCAACTGGGTGTTTCAGGTCAGGGCTCCGAGTCGACGTAGACGATAGCCGCAGGCCAGACCCAGCGAGTAGACCACATCCTACCCTGACGACTCCCTGACAAGTTTTCAGTTCGCGGAATGAGGAGAAATCGCGGTCGCGCGTGAGCACTGCATCGACGCTGTGGGCTCAGTACATCGCTGCAATGGGGACATCGTGCACCACGCCGCCGACAGCATGTGGGCGATCCACGAATCGGACCAGAATCGAATTGTGCCCGCATATGAGAGATATGATATAGTAGTATCAATTATTGATATACATAAAGTACTCATGGCAGCGATCTCCCTCAAGCTTCCAGATCTCTTGCTCTCGGTGTCCGATGAGTGTGCAACAGCCCTGCAGCTGTCGCGCGCTGAGTACATTCGCCGGGCGCTGGAGCTCATGAACCGCGATACGCGGGCCGGTCTGCGTGCGGAGCACCTCCGATCTGCCTCTCGTCGAGTCAGACGGGTGAGCATGCGAATCAACGCCGAATTCGACGCCATTGAAGGGGACGTGGATGCCTGAGCGCGGTGAGGTTTGGGTCGCGGATTTAAATCCGAGGGTGGGAACCGAGCCCGGGAAGACCCGCCCCGTATTGATCGTGCAGGCGCAGGCGTTGCTAGACGCCGGGCATCCGTCGACCCTCGTGATCCCGCTCACCACGCGCTTGGTGTTTGGAGCCGAGCCTCTCCGCATCAGAATTCCCGCGGCGGGAGATCTGCAACGCGAATCGGACGCCCTGATAGATCAAGTGCGTGCTGTCGACAATCGGCGACTCGTCCAGGGGCCGCTCACTCGATTGGGACGGCACCTGATGACCTCAGTGGGAGCAGCTTTGCTCGAGGTGCTCGACCTGGCGGATGCCTGATGGACGGAAACGCCTGCGGCGTGGCCCGACTCAGCTCAGGGTTGGCTTGGCCACCAATCTAGGGCCAACAATGTACTTTCGGACTGGAGAGAGCCATGAAGCTGAAGGTTGTGATTCGCGAGGCAGAAGAAGGCGGCTTTTGGGCGGAGGTACCAGCCATTCCTGGATGTGCCACGCAGGGAGACACCTTCGAAGATCTGCTGAGCAACATCTACGAAGCAGTCGAAGGTTGTCTGTCGGTCGAGAATCAGGAGGTTCCTCTGTCCGGCACGGACCGATTAATTGAGATAGCGGTGTGAAGACCGTCACTGGCAAAGGGTTCTGGCGGATTCTCCAGTTGCGGGGCTGGCAGTTGAGAGGCGGATCAAGGGCAGCCATCGCATCTACACAAGAGCGGGCATCTCGGCCCGTATCTCAGTGCCGGTCCACGGGGACGGCGATCTCAAGCGCGGCCTGCAGAGGCACCTTATGAAGATTGCACGAATTCAGGAGTCTGAGTTGGGCATGACGCGCTTGCGTGCCCTCCAGCGCAGGGCAGGCTTGTTCGGCGGCGGTCATTAGGTGCTTTGCCAGCGGGTAGGCTGAGGTGGTCACCTCCTGGCAATCGCCTGGAGGCGCTTGGGGGTGATCGACGAGGTCAGCACAGTATTCGTGTCAACGATCAATGGCGGATCTGTTTCGTCTGGCGCGATGGCGAGGCATGGGATGTCGAGATCACCGATTACCATTGAGGAGGGGCGAGTATGACCATCAAGCGCGAAGACTTGGACCGGCGAGCGGTTGATTTCTCCGATGTAGCTACCGAGCGGCTGCTGCTGCCCGTACATCCTGGTGAAATCCTGCGGCATGAATTCTTGGGGCCGCTGGGGCTCAGCGTGTATCGGCTCGCCCGAGCGCTCAAGATTTCGCGGCCGCGGCTTAACGATATCGTGCTAGGACGTCGCGGTGTTACCACCGATACCGCGCTTCGCCTTGGGCGCTACTTTGGCACGACGCCGGAGTTCTGGATTAGTCTTCAGGCACGGCACGATCTGGATGTTGCCGAGCGGACGTTACGTTTGGAGATCGAGCGGGAGATAGAGCCGTACGCCACGAATGCAGATCCCGTCTCCTTCAACCGTGCCGGAGCGGCATGAAGAGGGTCGGCAAACCGGAAGTGGTCAACAAACCTAGAGCTAATGAAGTATCCTGATTCCCTACTACCTGCATCCAAGACTGACCTAAACGGGGCTGGCCAAGACGACCCGGCGGCCGGTCCGCCAGTCTGACTCCGTCCCTCGGCGGTCAGCGTTTCCGTAGCCTTGAATTGCGAGTTTTGTTCGTATTAAATCGCTGATTCTATTGACTTTGAGCGAATATATTGCGATAATCATGGCTAGAGAACCCTCTGCGATGCCCAAGAACAAAGTCCAGTTCCAAAAAGGCCTCAGCCTGACCCAGTTTCTCCAGGACTACGGCTCCGAGGCGCAGTGCGAGCAGGCCCTCTTCGCCGCCCGCTGGCCCGACGGTCTCAACTGCCCCCGCTGCGGCGGCGCCCGCTTCTGCCGCCTCTCCACCCGCCGGGCCACCTTCCAGTGCAACCACTGCAAGCGCCAGCTCTCCCTGCTCGCCGGCACCGTCTTCCAGGCCACCAAGCTGCCGCTGAGCATTTGGTTCCTTGCCATCTACTTCCTCTCCCAGACCAAGAGCGGCATCTCGGCCCTGGAACTGGGGCGCAAGCTGGGCGTCAACGACAACACCGCCTGGCTGCTCAAGCACAAGCTCATGCAGGCCATGCGGGAGCGGGACCAGCGCTACCGGCTGGCGGGCACGGTGCAGCTGGACGACGCCTATCTGGGCGGCGAGTACCCCGGCGGCAAGCGCGGGCGGGGCTCGCCGAACAAGACGCCGATGCTGGCGGCCGTGCAGGTCAGCGCGGATGGCCAGCCGGTGGTGATGAAGCTGAGCGTGGTAGCCGGCTTCCGCACGGCCGAGGTCGCGCAGTGGGCCGCGCAGCACCTCCAGCCCGGGACCACGGTGAACACGGACGGGCTGGCCTGCTTCAAGGGGCTGGAGGCAGCGGGCTGCGAGCACAAGCCGCACGTGACGGGCGGCGGCAAGCAGAGCTGCGAGACCCCCGGGCTGGTCTGGGCGAACACGATCCTAGGGAACGTGAAGCGCTCCTTGGACGGCACCTACCATGCCGGCGCGCCGCACTACTGGGCGCGCTACCTGGCCGAGTTCCAGTACCGCTTCAATCGCCGCTACGAGCTGGCGGCGCTGCCGCGCAGGCTGCTGAAGGCGGCGGCCACGACGCTGCCGTTGCCGCGTCCGATCCTGCTGTTGAGCGCCGTCTAACGGCAGCGGCTGCCGCCAGCCCAATCCACCGGGCGTTCGACAACCCGGCTGCGCGTGGGACAGGCCGCCGGCACTCCCCGGGGACCATCAGGGGACTGCCCGGGGGACCCGGTTGCGACCGATACCACTGGCTGCCAGTGCATCTCGTGCCTAGCGCCTCTCCCCCCTGCCTGCCGGCTTCGCGCCAGCCACCGAAAATCCACAAGCCCACCCCTTCTGGCGCTCTACTGGGATGAACATAATAGGGAATCAGGTGAAGTATTGACAAGGCCCAGAACATTGCCAGTTCTAGGTATTCGGGAATGGAGGCGCGGGTGGGAATCGAACCCACGAATAAAGGTTTTGCAGACCTCTGCCTTACCACTTGGCTACCGCGCCACGGTGAATGGACCCACATGGGCCCCGGATAGCTTGGAGCGGGAGACGGGACTCGAACCCGCGACATCGACCTTGGCAAGGTCGCACTCTACCAACTGAGTTACTCCCGCTTCTAATCAATTAGTATACCGGACACGATCCCGCAGCTCGTGCCGCCAACCCGCCTCTGCAGCGTACGGAGTCGTGCCGCAGATGCCCTTGAGGCGGCCGCGGCCAAACGTTCTTGGGGCGCAACGGTATAATTAGTGCAGCTTCCAGCCTTTCGCCCGGGCTGGCACGTGATCGCGATGCCGAACGTAGAATTCCGCACACGCGTTCGTCGCAAATTTTTGGATCTGCATCGCGGGTTACGCGAGTTGCGGATGGTTTGCAAGGCCCTTGTCGACACCGACCATCCGGTGCTGGCGCACATGATCCCAACGCGCCGCTGCAATATCGCGTGCGCCTATTGCAACGAGTACGATCACGTATCATCCCCCGTTCCGATCGAGCTGCTGGTCGAGCGCACTGACGCCCTCGCGAGGCTCGACGTCAGCATCATCACGCTCAGCGGAGGCGAGCCCATGCTGCACCCCCAGCTCGATGATCTGATTCGGCACATCCGCTCCCGCGGGATTATCGCGGGTCTCATTACGAATGGCTATTTGATCGGCCCTGCGCGCATCCAGCAGCTGAACGAAGCAGGGCTGGAGTATCTGCAGATCAGCATCGACAATGTCAACCCGGACGAGACCTCCATGAAAAGCCTGCGCGTCCTCGACAGGAAGCTCGAGATGCTCGCCGAGCACGCTGACTTCGAAGTCAACATCAACTCCGTGGTCGGGTCTGGCATACCAAATCCGGGCGATGCCTATACGGTCGCCCAGCGTGCCTCCGGCCTAGGCTTCACCAGCACGATCGGCGTTATCCACGATGGCGACGGGCAGCTACAGCCTCTCGGCAACATCGAGAGGCGAGTCTACGAGCAGGTCAAGGCTTTATCGAAGCGCGGCTACAGCCGCATGACTTACTTCCAAGACAATCTGGTCGAGGGTCGCACGAACAAGTGGCACTGCCGCGCCGGTGCCCGCTACGTCTACATCTGCGAAGACGGCTTGGTCCACTATTGCTCCCAGCAGCGCGGTAGGCCGGGCATTCCCTTGGCGGAATACACGGTTGACCATATCCGAGAGTCCTACTTCACGGCGAAGTCTTGTGCCCCCGCATGCACGGTGTCGTGCGTGCATAAGGCCTCGGCGGTTGATTTCTGGCGTGATCCGCAAACACCCTCGACCGCGGCGCAACACAGAGCCGCCCCAGCGCGTTAGAGCTAAGCTGGAGCGGGGGCAAGCATCAGATCAGTCGCGGTCGAGCCAGCCGCAAGCGGAGTCCTCCGGGCAAAGGTACACGCGCGCGCCCGGGATCCCATGTCTTCGTGCCCAGGCCGCGCCGTTCACGAACAGAGCAGTCGACCAAGCCTCCGTGTCGATCGTGTTCGGTGCGATGACCGAGACAGCGTTCATGCCGGTGACGGGGCGGCCAGTGCGAGGGTCGAGGATATGGCCGTAGCGCTTGCCGCCTTTCACGAAGAACTTTTCATACGATCCGGAAGTCGACAGACCTTGGTCTCTGAGCAGGACTGTAGTGGCGATACTTGCCTGCTTTCCAGCGCCGCGCAGGTCCAGATGCCAGCCTCCGGCCTCTCCCGGTGGTGCCCCGAGTGCGTAGATGCTGCTTGTGCCAGAGCTCACCAGAGCGCTCGTAATGCCGTACTCTCGGAGCGCCGAGACGGCGCGGTCCACGGCGTAGCCTTTTCCGATGCCGCCTGGGTCTAGGCGGACGCCCGAGCGCAGGAATCGCACGGTGTGTCTCGCCTGGTCAATTTCCACATGCTGGAATCCGATATTCCGGCGTGCCCGCCAGAGAGCCCAGGCGCTCGGCATGGCTCCTTCGCCCTTGTAGAACCCCCAAGCGTCGACCAGCGCGCCGACGGTGATGTCGAAGGCTCCTTCGCTGGCCTCGGAATACCGCTGGCAGCGAGCGAGCAGACCTGTCAACTCAGCTGAGATCTCGACTACTTCTCGAGCGGCCTCGCTGTTGACCCGGCTAAGCTCGCTGTCTGGCTTGTAATGGCTCAAGAAGTTGTCGATGCGGCGGACTTCGTCGAAGGCGGCGGTGATCGCCCCGGCTGCCTGCTTCTTCGTCTCGGCGTAGCAGGCGATCCGAAACTCGCTTCCCATGACCGCTGCTGACGATTCAAGCCGCTCTAGCGCCGCCACCGATGTCGTTGCGAAACCCTGCAGGGCGATCGCGAGAAGCACCGTTAAGCTCCCCTTGCGCGAACGTTTCTCAATGCGTTTCAGCAGGGTGTCGATGCGCTTGGCGTGCTCTTCCGAGAGGTCAAAGTCAAAGTTCAGCTCGGGTACGTGTCGCATGCGCAGGCTGCGCGCGAGCGCCTTGCGAATGAATGGTGTAGCCCGCTCGAGAGCCTCCAGCGGGCCGTTGTCGGGATCAGTTCGGGTGTCAGGATCCCAGAAGGCGACCAATACCCGCGCTTGGCGCTTGTCCGGCGAGAGTTCGACCTTGGTAACCCGAATCAAAGCCGCATGCGGGTCTCGCACCTCGAACGAGATAATCCGGCTCAACTCCTTCAGCAGCGTGCTGGCGGCGCGTTCATGCACGTGGGATGGCATCGCTGACGCTAATCATGGCATAGGCCTCGCATACCGCGGCACGGTGGGCCGCCTGCGCTCGCCAGCCGCGAGGATTGTGCGATTCTGAGAGTTTAGGGCCGATATATGGCGCGAACTGACCCAGAGAGGACCTTGGCGCTGGCTATCGAGGTGGACGGCGATGGCTTGGCGTTGGCCTCGATTGCGGAAGCCGTGGCGGCCTCCGATGCCCGCATCAGCTGGATTTCTATCCTCGACGCTCAGCAGGCGGTCGAGACGATCGCGGTCGAGCTCTCGAAGGTCCAAGCACCGGATTCGCTCATTGAGGCACTTTCATCGTTGGAGGGTGTGCGATCAGTCACGTCTAACCTCACGCACCAGCATGTCTTTGGCAAGCGCATCGTGATCATTGGCGGTGGCTCTCAGGTGGGCCAGGTCCTGGTCGGCGCCGTGTCGGAGGCCGATCGGCACAACTTGCGCGGCGAGCGAATCTCGGTGGACACGATCCCGCTCGTCGGCGAGCAACAGATCGCCGAAGCGGTACGCGCGACGGCCCGGCTGCCGCGGGTCGAGGCGGTCGTTCTGGCCGGGGCGCTGATGGGCGGCGAGATTGAGGCTGCCGTTCGGGACGTGCAGTCCAAGGGCCTGCTCGTCATCTCGCTGAACATGGCGGGCTCGGTGCCAGACGCGGCGGACTTGGTGGTCACAGATCCAATACAAGCCGGCGTGATGGCCGTCATGGCAGTGGCTCATACAGCCGAATTCGACATCGCCCGGCTCGGCTCGCGCAGATTCTGAGTTAGTTCCGGTCGGCCCTAAGCCCAAGTGCCGCGCCTTGCTAAACTGTCCGATTGCCGAAGATGAACAAGCGAATTGTCTTGGCGGCGCGCCCGGTCGGGATGCCCAAGCCATCGGATTTCCGCCTCGAGCAAGTGCCGCTGCCGACGCCCGCAGAAGGCGAGTGCCTAGTGCAGGCCCACTACATGTCGGTTGATCCGTACATGCGCGGGCGGATCAGCGGGAGAAAATCATACGCGGCCCCGGTCGCGATCGATCAAGTCATGGTAGGCGCCTCTGTCGGGAAGGTCATTGCCTCGAACAGCGACCGGATCGCGACCGGCGACTACGTGACTGGGCCGCTCGGCTGGCAGGAATATGCCACCGCACCCGCGACGGCCTTGCGGGCGGTCGATCCCGGCGCCGCGCCCCTTTCGGCATATCTGGGTGTGCTGGGCATGCCGGGGCTGACCGCCTACTATGGCCTGCTCAAGGTGGCCGGCGTGAATCCAGGGGAGACCGTCTGCGTCTCGGGTGCGGCCGGTGCAGTCGGGTCCGCAGTAGGCCAGATCGCCCGCCTGCGCGGCTGCCGCGCCGTCGGCATTGCCGGCGGGCCGGACAAATGTGCATGGGTGCAGCAGGATCTCGGCTTCGATGCCGCTGTCGACTACAAGGCCGGCGGTTTCTTTGACGCGCTCTGCGATGCCAGCCCTGATGGCATTGACGTTTACTTCGACAATGTGGGCGGCCCGGTCACCGATGCGGTTTTCCAGCGCCTGAATGTCAACTCCCGGGTGGCCGTTTGCGGCCAGATATCGCAGTACAACGCCATTGATGCTCCTGTGGGCCCGCGTCTGCTATGGCACTTCATCGCCAAGCGCATTCGCGCCCAGGGCTTTCTTGTTTTCGATTTCAGGCAGCATGACGACGAGGCGCTGGCAGAGATGTCCGCTTGGGTGCGGTCCGGCGAGCTGCAATACAAAGAGACGGTTGCCCACGGTCTCGCAAATGCGCCCGGGGCCTTCATCGGGATGCTCGGCGGCGCTAATATTGGTAAGCAGGTCGTCAAGCTGGTTGGCTGACGATCACACCTGCCTGAGTTAAGGAGACACACATGACCAAAACGTTGACAGCCCTGCTGCTGATCCTGCTGCTTGCCCCGTTCGCAGCATTCGCCCAAGACACTGACGCCGAAGGCCACGATGGGGGCGAGCGCGTTTACGAGATGCGCACTTATATCGCTGCGGACGGCAAGCTCCCCGATCTGATGGCCCGCTTCCGCAACCACACGAACTACCTCTTCGTGAAGCACGGCATGAAGCTGATCGGCTACTGGACGCCCACCGAGGGCGACGGGATGGGCAACACGCTCGTCTACCTGCTCGCGCACGACAGCCGCGAGCAGGCCAAGAAGTCCTGGGCCGGCTTCGGCGCCGATCCCGCGTGGAAGGCGGTGGCCGCCGAGTCGCGCAAGAACGGCAGGCTGGTCGCCAAGATCGAGAACCAGTGGCTGAAGGCCACCGACTTCTCTCCGCTGCAGTGACCGGCGGTTGTCCACACGGCGGCAATCCTGACATGGACACCGGAACAGAGTTCCTGCGAGTTTCCCGTCAGGAGTTGCGGCAGGGTTGCGAGCGTGTGAGCGACTGCTTGTCCCGGCTCTCAACCGAGCAGATCTGGCACCGCGATCACGCGATCGAGAACTCGATCGGCAACTTGGTGCTGCACCTTGCGGGCAACGTGCGTCAGTGGATCGTGAGCGGCGTCGGACGGGAGCCCGACCGGCGGGATCGGGATTGGGAGTTTGCCACGCGGGATCAGGTGCCGGCGGACGCCTTGAGTGCCCGCCTGACCGGGGCGGTGGACGAGGCGGACGAACTGATGGCGGCGCTTGCGCCGGAGCGCCTGCTAGAGACGCGGCGCATCCAGGTCTACGAAGTGACGGTGCTGCACGCGATTACGCACGTGCTCACGCACTTCGCGGGCCACGTGGGGCAGATCATCTGGGCGACCAAACACGTCACCGGCCAGGATCTCGGCTATTACGGTTACCTCAAGAAGGGCGCGGCGCCGGACCCGTCGCAGTCACCTTGATGCAGCTTCCTCCGCACTCGGCATGTTCGCGCGGGCAACCGGGAATATTACAATGAGACTTCTTGGCACCCGTCCGGTGCCTCCCTCCGATGCTTGACACCCTCTTAGCAAAGGTCTTTGGGACCAAGCACGCACGCGAAGTAAAGCGCCTCGGCCCGGCTGTCGTGAGCATCAACGCTCTGGCTCCGGAAATTGAGGCGCTTACGGACGAAGCCCTGCAGGCGAAGACGGCGGAATTTAAGCAGCGCTACCAGGACGGGGAAGCCTTGGACGATCTGCTGCCGGAGGCCTTTGCCGTTTGCCGCGCGGCTTCTTGGCGCGTGATGGCTATGCGTCACTTCGACGTGCAGCTGATCGGCGGGATCGTCCTGCACAGCGGCAAGATTGCCGAAATGAAGACCGGGGAGGGCAAGACGCTCACGGCGACACTGGCCGTCTACCTCAACGCAATCTCGGGCCGCGGGGTCCATGTCGTGACGGTGAACGACTACTTGGCCCAGCGCGACTCCGAGTGGATGGGGAGGATTTACCGCTGGCTGGGTCTGACCGTCGGCGTCATCGTCCACGGACTGACAGACCAGCAGCGCCGGGAGGGTTATCGCGCCGACATCACCTACGGCACCAACAACGAATTCGGCTTCGATTACCTGCGCGACAACATGAAGTTCGATGCAGGTGACCATGTCCAGCGCGGGCACGACTTTGCCATCGTCGATGAGGTCGACTCCATCCTGGTCGACGAGGCCCGCACGCCCCTGATCATTTCCGGCCCCTCGGAAATCTCGACGGACAAGTACTACGCGGCCAATCAGGTCATTCCGAAGCTTCAGAAGGGCGAAACCATCGAGGGGGACGAGCCCGGGCAGCGCACCTATACCGGGGACTACATCCTCGAGGAGAAGCACCGTTCGGCATGGCTGACCGAAGACGGCGAAGCGATGGTCGAGAAGGCGCTCAACATCGGCAATATCAACGAGTTGGCCAACTACGACACCAAGCACGCCATCGAGCAGGGGCTCAAGGCGCACGTGGTGTTTCAACGCGACAAGGACTATGTCGTCAAGGACGGCAAGGTTGTGATTGTCGACGAATTCACCGGCCGGCTGATGCCGGGACGCCGCTGGTCGGACGGCCTGCACCAAGCCGTGGAAGCGAAGGAAGGCGTCACGATCGAGCGCGAAAACCAGACGCTGGCGACAGTCACATTCCAGAACTACTTCCGGATGTACTCGAAGCTGGCAGGCATGACCGGCACCGCCGATACCGAGGCTCCCGAATTCAGCAAGATCTACAACTTGGAGGTCGTGGTTGTCCCGACGAATCGGCCCATGGTCCGCGTCGAGCACGACGACATCGTCTACCGCACGATACAGGAGAAATGGCGCAACGCCGTAGCCGACATCAAGGAATGCCAGCAGCGCGGGCAGCCGGTCTTGGTCGGCACGATCTCGATCGAGAAGTCGGAACTGCTCTCCCGCATGCTCAAGAAGCAGGGAGTGCCGCACGAAGTCCTCAACGCGAAGCACCACGAGCGGGAGGCCAGGATCATCGCGCAGGCGGGGCGCAAGGGTGCCATCACCGTTTCCACGAACATGGCTGGCCGCGGCACGGACATTCTCTTGGGAGGCAATCCGGAATTCTTGGCTCGCGAGGCCTTGCGCCGGAAGGGCATCAACCCGGACCACCCCGACAACACCGGGATATGGGAGTCCACGCTCACGCAGCACAAGTCTTCAACAGACACAGAGCATGACGAGGTCGTCGCCTTGGGCGGCCTTTACGTGCTTGGCACCGAGCGCCACGAGTCGCGACGGATCGACAATCAGCTGCGGGGCCGCGCCGGGCGCCAGGGTGACCCGGGGCAGTCGCGGTTCTACCTCTCTCTGGAAGATGACTTGATGCGCATCTTCGGCGGCCACCGCATGCAGGCCCTGATGCTGAAACTCGGCATGGAAGAGGACGTTCCCATTGAGTCGGGGCTGATCACCAAGCGGATCGAGGCAGCGCAGAAGGCTGTCGAGACCCAGCACTTCGAATCCCGCAAGCACGTCCTCGAGTACGACGACGTGATGAACAAGCAGCGCGAGGCCGTGTACACGATGCGTCGCGAGATGCTCACGGGCAAGGATCAGCGGAACCGCATCCTGGGCCTTGTGGGCGATAAGGTCGGCGCCTTCGTAGAGGACCGCTGCCCGGAGCGAGCTCATCCGGACACGTACGACTTCGTACGCTTGTACAGCGACGTCCATGCGCACTTTGGCATGGATCTCATTGGGCTGGATCTGGACGGCCTAGACAGGCAGGGCTTGGCCGACCAATTCACCGAGGAAATCTGCAAGCGCTACGAGGCCAAGGCCGAACAGGTCGGGACGGAGCGGATGCGCTACACCGAGCGCATGATCATGCTGCAACTGCTTGACCAGCAGTGGAAGGATCACCTGCTCTCGATGGACCACCTGAAGGAGGGCATCGGGCTGCGGGGCTACGGCCAAAAGGACCCCTTGGTGGAGTACAAGAAGGAGTCTTTCCACATCTTTCAGCAGATGATGGCCACGTTCGACGAGGAGACGCTCAAGATCCTGTTCCACCTCACGATCACGACTCCGTCTGACCAGGCTGAATCCGGGGCAGGGCAGGCAGGGGCGGAAGCGCAACCGACGGCCGGAGCGAACGGAAACAGCGGAGCGGCGGCAGCTGATTCCGCCGGGGGCGCTCTTGACGAGTACACTCGCAGCGCGCGCCGCCGCAACCGCGAGCGGATGGCTCATGCGCGCATGGCTGGAGCGGGTGAGGGTGCGGGTCCAGCCGTCAAGCAGGTCGTGCGAGGGACCAAGGTCGGCCGCAACGACCCCTGCCCGTGCGGCAGCGGCAAGAAGTTCAAGAGGTGCCACGGCAGTGCCGTCGCCTGAGCGCAGCACTTGGGCCGCGGCGCAATCCCGGGCCACGTGGCTCGCGGTGCTGGCAATCGTGGTCAGCCTTCCATCTGGCGCCACCTTGCTGCACGAAGCCCTCGGTCCATTCGAGCGTCAGGAAGTGCGGACTTACGACCCGCCGGACCGGCCACTTCTGGACGAGTTCAGGCTGGAAGAGGCTGAGGAAGCTGAGTATCTCGCCCCTGACGGGCGCTCGGTGCTAGTTCGCGCGCTGCAGTTCTATGACGACACCGGGGCCGTCGCAGCGTACGCATGGCTGCGACCGCGGGATGGACAGTCCGTGGAACGGGGCGAGCGTGCCGTCGAGAAGGGCGACTACACCTTGATACAGTTCGCCAATTACCTGCTTTCCCTGCAGGGTGACGCGCCGGACGAAGAAGATGTCGAATTGGCCCTAGCCTACCTGCCCCGCCCAAAGCCCACGCCAGACCCGCCCGTGCTGCAGTATGTGCCAGCGGATTCGTTGGTGCCGGGCACCGGTCGGCTCATTCTTGGGCCCGTTTCCCTAGAGCGGCTCGCACCGGAACTGACGCCGTCGGTGGTCGGCTTTCATTTTGGGCCCGAGGGCTACTATGGTCGGTTTGCGACGCCGGCCGGCGAGATTCCGATGATTGTGTGGAGCTATCCGTCCAATCCGATCGCGCGTGGTCAAGCCGAGGCCTTCCAGCAGATCGAAGGATCGTACGCCAAGCAAGACGGCCCGCTAATCGCGCTCGCTCTGAGCCCCGAAGCGCCAGACGCCGCCCAACTCCTGCTCGCACAGGTGCGCTACCGCGCGGAGGTCACGCAGCACGTGGAGGATCCGAAGCGCTACGACAGCCTCAGCAACATCATCTTGGACACATTCATTCTTTGCGGGCTGCTTGCTTCGCTGATGGTGCTGGGCGGCCTATTTGTCGCCGGAACGCGGCGAATCGCAGGGCGGTATGCGCCCAATTCCATCCTCGCGCAGCCCGAGGGGCCGAACCTGCAACGATTGGGCCTTGACCAGCCTCAGCCCGCACGAAACCCCCCGAAGGGCTGACCCCCAGCGAGACGGAACTCAGGACGCCGTTCCGACGCCGCCTTTCGCGGCCCGATGCCGTCCGCGACGGCGCGTGGCGGCAGCCAGGCGCAAGCGCCGGAACGAAGCCACCGAAATGGCGCGGGTAGCCATGCGCGTATACGCATAGCCGGACGCCAAGGCCAGGGCAGCCACCAACTGCGTCAACGACGCGACCACGGTGGGGTCCAGCCGCAGCAGCACCACGCCAAGCATCAGGGCCAAGGCACCGTCCGTGACCTTGCCCAGCGCGTTGGGTAGCAGCCTGACGCCAAACCGCTTGTAAACGAATGACCAGCCTGCGATGATTCCGACGTCTCGCGCGATCACCAGGATGACGACCCACGCTGCGCACTGGTCCGTGAGCCCCAGTGAGACAAATGCTGCGCCGATGTACATTTTGTCGGCGATCGGGTCGATAATCTCCCCGAAATAATTTCGAGTCGCGAGATGGCGGCTGCCCTTCCGGGCGATATAGCCGTCAAGCATGTCGCAAGCTTGCAGGCAGGCCACCAGCCAGAACGCGGCCCACCGCGACGAATCGACCTCCGCTGATTGCCAGATCAGAAAGACGATGCCGGGCACCGAGCAGAGACGGAACAGGCTCAGGCCGTTCGCAAACGAGATCAGCAGTGATGCGAATTGCTTCGACACGTACTGCGATTCATCTTACGACACAGACGAGGCCCTTGCTTGCAGAAGGCTGTGCCCAAATCCGTTGGAAGCCTTCCGGATCTCGGGTGGTGGGACCTTCAGGACCGTGCCTTGGTGCTGTCTTGAGCCGCTGCCCGCGCGAGTTCGTCGCAGCGATTGTTGTCCTTGTGACCCGCGTGGCCTTTCACCCACACCCAGTGAATCTTGTGGCGCGTGATCGCAGCTTCAAGCTCTTGCCACAGGTCGCGATTCTTCACCGGCGTCTTCGCTGCGGTCATCCATCCGTTGCGCTTCCATTTGGAAATCCAGCGAGTGACGCCGTTCTTGACGTATTCGGAGTCGGTCTCAACCGTCACGTCGCATGGCTCGCGGAGGGCCTGCAAGCCCTGCACCACCGCGGTCATCTCCATGCGGTTGTTCGTCGTGTTGGCAACTCCGCCACTGAGCTCCCGCACATGGCTGCCGAATCGCAGCATCGCTGCCCAGCCGCCGGAACCGGGATTGCCGAGACAGGATCCATCGGTGATCAATTTCACGCTCTTCATGTGCTGGTCGGTCATGGTCGCTCCTTTGAGGGGATCTCTGGGATAGCAGTGCTCGAAGCGAATCTCCCTTCGGTTACCCTGATTGGGTTGTCCCGATCACGCAGGTCCTTCTTATCCGCATGCTTGGCGGTTCCCTCTCTGCGTGCGGCAGCAGGGGCGGACCCGCAGGAATTTGCAACACGCCGCCGGAAGCTGGCCGACACCGTCGGGCGAGGGGTCATCTGTCTGCTGGGCAACTCCTCGTCCGAGGGGCGATCCGGGTTTACGGGATTTCGCCAGGCGAGCAACTTCTACTATCTCACTGGGCACAGCGAACCCGGCGCAGCGCTGTTGATTGCGCCCGGGACGAGAGGCAAGCCCTATCGCGAGGTCCTATTCTTGCCGAGTCCCAGCGCGGCGGGCAGGAAGTGGTCCAAGCCGGGCCCGACACCCAAGAATGCCGGAGATCTGGCCTTCGAGGAGGTGCTCCCCGATTCGAAGTTTCGCTCCGAGTTGCGGACCCTGCTGGGGAACCGCGGTAAGCTGCACGGCTTGGTCCCCCGCGAGCGGGAGGCAGGCTCTCCCCGCGATCTGCGCTTCGAGCGGCTGCGGGAGCTAGGTGGAACCGATGACATTCGGACCGTCAGCGACACGCTTGCCGCGATGCGCAGCATCAAGTCGGCCGGGGAAGTCGCGCTGATTCAAGCGGCTGTCGACGCGACATGCGTGGCGTTTCGCTCTGCTTGGAGGGCAGTTTCGGATGGGGCGACGGAGCAGGCCGCCGCAGCTGAACTAGTGGGCGGGGCATTTAGGGCGGGCTGCGAGCGGCTAGCATTCTCCCCGATCGTGGCAGGCGGCGAAAACGCGACAATCCTGCATTACCAGCGAAATTCCAGTCCGTTGCAGGCCGGGCAGGTGCTGCTGATCGACGCCGGCGGGGAGCGGTCGCGCTACGCGGCCGATATTGCCCGTACCATCCCGATCGGCGGCAGTTTCAGCGCTCGGCAGCGCCGCCTCTACGATCTAGTGCTGGACGCGCAGAAGGCGGTAATCGAGGCAGCGAAACCCGGAGCGGAACTCGCCGGGCCAAGCGCCAAGAGTCTGGAATCGGTTGCCCAGCGAGTCCTGCACGCCGGTGCTCCGCGAGGCGTCGACGCGCATCTTCCGCATGCCATCGGACACCACGTCGGACTCGATGTCCATGATCCTTCGCCGCCCCGTCGTGTGCTGCGGGAAGGTATGGTTGTCGCCATCGAGCCGGGCCTGTACCTGCCTGACGAAGGGCTCGGCATCCGGATCGAGGATATGGTCGAGATCACGGCAGACGGTTGCCGTTTGATGACTGATGCCCTACCGCGCTCGGCCGACGAGATCGAGGCCGCCCTCCCCGGCGATCAAGCCTGACCAGCCTGACGCGCAGTGCCGGTGCGCTCGTCAAGTCCGCGGCGGCCACCTGCCCAGGGCGTCTTCGTCGGGATCCGTTCCCCAGCCCGGTGAATCGCCCAGCACGAGGTAGCCGTCTTCGATCTGCGGCTCGTTGGTATAGATCTCGCTGTCCCAAGACAGTCGGTCAACGTCGATCTCCATGATGCGGAGGTTCGGGACCGCCGCCACGAAGTGCGCGTTCATCATCGTTGCAAGGTGCCCGTAGAAGTTATGCGGAGCGACGTTCACCTCGTAGGCCTCGGCGCAGCCGGCGACCTTGAGGCTCTGCCAGACTCCATTCCACACGGCATCCACGATGGCGACGTCCACAGCCTCCAACTCGAAGTAGGGCAGGAAGCTACGCAAGCCCAGCAGCGTTTCGCATGAGCTGACGGGGCAGTGGCTCTGCTGGCGGATGTGTTGCAGTGCTCTGGGATTGCGGGTGTCGAGCTCCACCCAGAAAAGCTCGAAATCGCTCAGTGCGCGCAAGACCGTCAGATAGCCCTCGGTCGAGCAGTTGAAGTTCAGATCGAGCAGGATGTCCATGTCCGGACCCGCGCCGTCGCGCAAGGCGTCTAAGTGCGCCCGCAGGTCCCGCAGTGTCGAGCGCTCCATATTGCGGCCCGGTTCAAACGGCGTGCCGAATCCCGGCCTCCAGCCCCGCACGGTCCCCTCGCCGAATTCGAAGATGTTGGTCTTGAGCGCGGTGAAGCCCTTCTGGCGTGCTTCCGCGCCGATCTGGCGGACGCCGTCGAGGTCCGTGATGGCGGGGGGGTAATACTTCGGATGGTTGATTCGCCACGTCGCGCAATGGGACCAGTACAGGCGGATGCGATCGCGCACCTTGCCCCCGAACAGCGTGTAGCACGGCACGCCGAGCGTCTTAGCCTTGGCGTCGAGCAGCGCGTTCTCAATCGCGCCGATCGCTTGGCCCGTCACACCGCCGGCAGACGGGCGAGTCGCGCAGAAGAGTTCGGCGTAAATGCGCTCGTGGTCACTGGCATCGTTGCCCACGACGCGGGCACTTAGACGCTCGATCGCTGCAGTGACGCCGTGCGAGCCGAAGTCCTCGTCGTACTCGCTCCAGCCGACCACGCCCGCGGTGGTCGTGACCTTAACGAAGTGGTAGTTGCGCCAGCCAGCATCACAGTGGCGGGTTTCGACACGCTCGATTCTCATGCGGCGACCATCGTAGCAACCGACACCGCCTGCGCCTGGCTACGCGGAACCGTCCGGCGGGCCGAGGCGAAAAGCGTGGTCCAAGATACCCACTGCCTCTTCGACGTGTCCTTGGTCAATGACGAAGGGCGGCAGGAATCGCAGGACGTTGCCCGCTGTGCAGTTCATCAGTAATCCGAGTTCTTGCGCCCGCGGAACGAAGCCAGCGCCCGGAACACTGAGCTCCAGGCCGACCATGAGTCCCTTGCCCCGCAAGCCCCCGACGAACTCATGGCGCCCAGCCAGCTCCTGCAGTCTCGACCGGAACAATGCCGAGATCTCGCGCACGTGTGGCAGCAGTTCTGGGAGCATGCTCAGGAATTCCATGGCAGCCCGGCAAGCCAGCGCCCCACCGCCGAACGTAGAGCCGTGCATGCCCGGCGTCAGCACCGCAGCGGCGGCTTCGCTGCACACCACGGCACCAATTGGCAGACCGGCCGCCAGCGGCTTGGCAACCGTAATCACGTCCGGTAGGAAGTCATCGCCCCAATGCTGGAAGGCAAACGCACTGCCGGTGCGGCCCATGCCGCATTGGATCTCGTCGCAGATGAGCAGGGCGTCGTGCTGGGTAGCGAGTTTGCGAGCCAGGCGGGCGAACTCGGACGAGATCGACACGATGCCACCTTCGCCCAGGATCGGCTCGAACACGATCGCCGCTGTCCTGTCGCTCACTGCTGCTTCCAGAGCGGCGAGGTCGTTGGCTGGGAGGAACCGGATACCGGGGATCAAGGGCTCGAACGGCTCCCGGTACTTAGGCTGGCCGGTCACGGCGATTGCCCCCAGCGTGCGTCCCCCGAATGAGTTTTGCAGAGCGATGATCTCGGTTTTCTCGGCGTGCCGGGCCCGACCGTGGCCCTTTGCGATCTTGAGTGCCGCTTCAACCGCTTCGGCACCGCTATTGCAGAAGAATGTTCGCTGCAAGCCGCTCAGCGCTGCCAGCTGCTCGGCCACTTCGCCCTGCAGCGTGTGGTAGTAAAGGTTGGAACAATGCACCAGGGTGCCGAGTTGGTCGGTGATCGCAGCGACAACCCTTGGATGGGAATGCCCCAAGGCCATGACTCCAATGCCTGACATGAAGTCGAGATACTTGCGGCCGTCTTGACCGTGGAGGTAGACTCCCTCCGCTCGGCTCACAACCAACGGGTAGCGCCCGTAGTTGCGCACTACGTATTGGTGATCCCGCGCGACGATCTGGTCGGTGACGGCTTCCTGTTCTGCGACCGGCATTTCCATTCAGACTAGCAGCGTTCCCGCGTCTTTCCGTTGCGGACCATTCCAGGCTGAAACAGGGCGCCGAGCAAGCTCCGTGGAATCACGGTCAGTGCAAGGTCACGGCAGCTATGCTGCGTTGCGGCATTGGAGCGCATGCCCAAGGCTAGTTAGGCCTCGACCTGCCGGCCTTCCCCAGCGAGCGCCAGTTTGTCAGTTGGCTGCGACTGGCACCGCGCACCGCCGTCTGGGGGCAAGCCCTTGCGTGGCAAGAGGCTGGCGGCACCGGCTCCAACTGCTTCGTGGCCGCGCTGCGGATGGCCGCCGTCGCCCTGCAGCGCTCGCAGAGCGCATGCGGTGCCGCCGTTCGCCGCGGCGTTGCGATCTTCGCCACGGCCCGCAAACTCGCGCTGTTGGTGTACCGCATGCTGCGCTGGGGACAGGACTAGGTTAATCAAGGCGTCGCAGCATACGAGTTCCGCTTCAGGCAGGAGCGCATCGCGCGCAGGCAGGGGGCGGCCAAATCCCTTGGCCATGAACTCGTCCCGCAAGCTGCGTTGTCCATGTGAGCAGAGCCTTCGAGTTCGCCGCCTGTACGCTTCAGACGCGCGCAGACATTGCGAAAGAGCGGGTGTTGGCCCTTGCCGCTGCTGAGGCCCTGCCACTTGGATTGGATACGCTGGTCGTAGGTGCCTGTTTCCGATCCGCTCATCCTGATCACCAACGACGATGGGATTGACTCCCCTGGAATCCGCGCCTTGGAGCAGTCATTGGCACCGCTCGGGCGACTCCGCACTGTCGCTCCGCTGACAGAGCAGAGCGCGGCAAGCAGACGCATCACCTTGCGGCGCCCGCTTCGTTACGAATCCAAGGGTTCTGGCCGTCACGGTGTGGAAGGCACACCTGCCGACAGCGTGATGATGGCGATTACGCTGTTGCTCGACGAACGGCCGGATTTGGTCATAGCGGGCATCAACAACGGCCCGAATCTTGGCGAGAACATCTTCTATTCCGGAACGGTGGCCGCTGCGGCGGAAGGTGCCAAATACGGCATTCCCGCAATCGCCATTTCGGTCAATCAGAGGGTGGGGATCGACTACGGGCCGTCGGCGCGAATTGCTGCGCGTCTTGCGAGGAAAGTTCTAGAGCAGGGACTGCCTGAGGGCGTCGTGCTGAACGTGAACGCGCCGAAAGGCGAAGCCGCGGGAGTAGCCGTGACGCACCAGTGCCGCAAGATTTCTCGCAATGTGATGGTCGAGACGCGCGATCCATACGGACGAGCGTATTACTGGATGCACGAAGAAGTGCCGTTCGAAGATGCGATGGACGGCAGCGACTATGCCGCCGTGCATCGCGGGCTGCTGTCGATCACGCCGCTGCACTTCGACCACACCGCCCACGGGCAGATCGAGCAGATGCGCCAAGAATTCCTCGGCTTTGACGTCGGCCCTTGCTGACGCGCCTAGTCGCGGGCGACTCACGCCAGCAGCGGCTTGACGACCTTTCCGTGCACGTCAGTGAGCCGGAATCTGCGTCCTTGGAACTTGAAGATCAGCTTCGTGTGATCAACGCCCAGCAGGTATAGCATCGTGGCGTGCAGGTCATGCACATCGACTGGGTTTTCGGTGATGTTGTAGCTGAACTCGTCCGTGGAGCCGTAGGTTTGGCCGGGCTGGATGCCGCCGCCGGCCATCCAGACCGAGAAACAGCGCGGATGGTGGTCCCGTCCGTACTCGGATTCGGTTAACGTTCCCTGGCAGTACACGGTCCGCCCGAACTCACCGCCCCAAACCACAAGCGTGTCGTCAAGGAGACCTCGCTGCTTGAGGTCCTGCACCAGTGCCGCCGACGCCTGGTCCGTGGTCTGCGTTTGCCGCTGGATCCCTTTCTTGAGTGCGCCGTGCTGATCCCACCCGCGGTGGTAGAGCTGGATGAATCGCACTCCCCGCTCGGCGAGACGCCGGGCGAGCAGGCAGTTGTAGGCGTACGTTCCGGGGCGGCGCGCGTCTTCGCCGTAGAGCTCGAACACGGGTTCCGGCTCGCTGGACAGATCGGTGAGATCCGGCACCGAGCGCTGCATCTTGAACGCCATCTCGTACTGCGCGATTCGCGTGACGATTTCGGGATCGCCGTACTCCTCGAACTGCTGGCGGTTCAACTGGCCAAGCGCGTCCAGAAACGTGCGCCGCTGCGCGCGCGTTATGCCGGCCGGATCCGACAGGTAGAGCACGGGATCGCCCACGGAGCGGAACTTGACGCCCTGGTAGCGGGTCGGCAAGAAGCCCGATCCCCACAGCCGGTCGTACAGCGGCTGCCCGCCCGTGCCTTGCGTGATCATCACGACGAAGCTCGGCAGATCGCTCGACTCGCTGCCCAGACCGTAGCTGAGCCAAGCGCCAACGCTGGGACGGCCGGCGATCTGTGCACCGGTCTGCAAGAAGGTCACGGCCGGGTCGTGGTTGATCGCGTCTGTGTGCATTGAGCGCACGATAGAAATGTCGTCCGCGATCTTTGCTGTGTGGGGCAGCAGGTCGCTGATCCACGCCCCCGAGCTGCCGTGCTGGCGGAACCCGAACGCGGACTCGACCAGCGGGAAGCTGGTCTGGTGGGCGGTCATGGTCGTCAAGCGCTGGCCCTTCCGCACAGATTCCGGAAGGTCCTGTCCGCGCATCCCGGCCAGCTCGGGTTTCGGGTCGAATGTCTCAAGTTGTGAGGGGCCCCCTGACTGGAACAGCCAGATGACCCGCTTGGCCTTGGGGGCGAAGTGGGGCAGCCCTGGGAGTCCGCTGGCCGCGCCGACGGGAGTCTGCGCGCCAGCGAAGTCACGTCCGAGCAGATGCGCGAGGGCGATTGAGCCAACGCCGCTTGCCGCCTTGCCGAAAAAGTGTCGGCGGGTCTCGAACTGCGTGGTGTGATCTGCCTGTGTCATTGCTTGGTGACCGCTTCGTCTAGGTTGAGCACGAGGCTCGCGACTCCTGCGTAGGATGCGAGTTCTCGCGGATCGGACTGCTCGTTCCATGCGGAATCACCGACCCCGAGCAGCGCCTCGGCACTGTCCCGGTCGGCTTCGAATGCGTCCATGTAGGAACGGAAGAGTTCCACTAGAATCTCGATCTCTTCGTGTCGCGGTGACCGTCCAAGCACTCGCTGGAAGATCTCGCTGATGCGTTCGGAAACAATTCCCGAATTCTGGCCGACCACCGACTCGGCCAAGTGGCGCGCGGCTTCGACGAATGTAGTGTCGTTCATCAAGTTGAGAGCCTGCAACGGCGTATTGGTGCGCTTTACATGGACTGCGCACACCTCGCGATCCGATGCGTCGAAGTTCATCATCGATGGGGGGGCGACCGTGCGCTTCCAATAGGTGTACAAGCTCCGGCGATACAGCTGGGCTCCCTCGCCCGGCTCGTACGCGCTGTCAGAGACCTCTTTCCACAGTCCCGGCGGCTGGTAAGGCCGCACGGGCGCGCCGCCGATCTCTTCCCCCAGCAGTCCTGCGGCCATGAGTGCCTGGTCTCGGATCGTGCCCGCCGCTAGCCGGAAGCGCGGGCCGCGCGCGAACAGCCTGTTCTCTGGGTCTCGTTCGTGGAGTTCTGCGCTCACCCGCGAAGACTGTCTGTAGGTAGCGCTCAGCGTGATTGTCTTGAGCAGGTGCTTGACGTCCCAGCCCGAGTCCATGAACTCAACCGCGAGCCAATCTAGCAGTTCTTGGTTGGCGGGAGCCTCGCCTTGTGACCCAAAGTCATCGACCGTCTTCACCAGGCCGACGCCGAACAGCATCTGCCAGAAGCGGTTCACGATGACGCGAGCGGTCAACGGGTTTGAGCGGCTTGCGATCCACCTAGCCAGATCGAGGCGGTTGCCGGCCGTTGGAGCGCCGGCTTCGAGAAGCGCACCCGGGATGCCGGGCCCGACCGGCTCGCCATGGGAATCGTAGCGGCCCCGCTCCAGCACGTACGCCTGTCGCGGCGGACCCTCCCGCATCACCATCACGGTCGGGATGCTGTCGCGGAATGAATCGTGCCGCCGCTGTGCCTCCTCCGCTTCGAGGCGCGCTGTGCGGATGGCTGGCGACGCTGCCATGTTCAAGAATGCAGCGCGCAGCTTGGCTAGGTGTACGGGGCTGCGGTCGGATTCGGGGACCGCTGCCAGAGAGGCCAAGGGCTCGGTGGATGCCAGTGCCAGCGACTCAGCCTGGGTAAGTGCCCGCCCGTACACCCGCACCTCGTCGATCCGTCCGGTGAAGCGGTTGTCAGGGCCCCCTCCTCCACCGACTTTCAGGCTCTCGTTGCTCTGCGACGGCCAGTCGAGGTTGTCGAACAGAATGTCGAACTCCTGGGCGACCCCGTTGATGTACATCCGTACGCCCTTGGCCTTGCGATTGCCGTCATAGGTGAGCAGCACGTGTTGCCATTGGCCCGGTTCGATCTTGTGCTTGGTCGCGACGCGCATGCTGAGATCGCTCCAGCGCTGCGCCATGTGCCACCACAGCTTGCCGCCTCGCACGAACAGTCCCCAGCCGCTGCCGATGGGATTCTCGCCCATCGAGGCAACGATGGAGCCATCGGCACTGGATTCAGGAAAAATCCACGCCGACACGCTCAGAGGGTCCATGTAGTTGAAAATGCCCACCTTGCCCAAGTCGGCGTACCGGCCTCCGTCGAAGACCGCCGAGCGACCGGAATGTCCTTCGGCGAATTCGGTTGTGACCGGTTGGGGCTTGCTGCTGCCGTCGATCGATCCTCCGGTGAAGCTGACGACATTCAGCCGCCCGTCGAACGAGGCTTGCGCCCTCAATCCACGCTTTGGAGCCCAGCTTGCCTCGGCCGTGGCAACCAGTCCGCGCTCCCACTTCGCTTGAGCGCGAGCGATTTGCCGCTCCATCGCATCCCAGCGGCTCTTAGCCGATGAGAGCTTGGCAGCCAGCGCGCCAAGGCGCTCTTCCTGCTCCTGTGTCGGGGCACGGACTAAGGGGTCTTCGTTGCCGAAGTTCCAGACCATGCCCTTCTCACGGACATTGTTGAAATAGGCAAAGAACTGGTAGTACTCCCGCTGCGACAGCGGGTCGAATTTGTGGTCGTGGCAACGGGCGCAGCCGAGCGTCAGGCCAAGCCACACCGTGGCTGTTGTCTCGGCTCGGTCGGCCACGTATTCGACCCGGAATTCTTCATTGACCGATCCGCCCTCCGCTGTCGTGCGGTGATTGCGGTTGAATCCGGACGCTACGATTTGCGGTCCGGTAGCATCGGGAAGCATATCCCCGGCCAGCTGCTCGATGGTGAACTGGTCAAACGGGAGGTTGCGGTTAAAGGCGTCGATCACCCAATCGCGCCAGCGCCACATCGAGCGTGTCCCGTCGGTCTGGTATCCGTTCGTGTCCGCGTAGCGGGCTGCGTCGAGCCACATGGCGGCCCAGTGCTCGCCGTAGCGCGCCGACGAGAGCAGGTGGTCAAGAAAGGCTTCGTACGCGCCCGGGGACTGGTCTGCCACGAAGGCGTCGACGACATCGGGAGTTGCGGGCAGTCCGGTCAAATCTAGGGCCGCCCGGCGTGCGATCGTCCGCCGGTCGGCTGCAGCCGCCCTCTGAAGACCGTCGGCCTCGAGTCGGCGGTCCACCAACGCGTCAATGGCACTGCCCGGCCGAATCCGTTGCCGGAGCTCTGGAATTGCTGGCCGAATGGGAGGCGTGAACGACCAGTGCCCTTCCCACGTGGCACCCTGTTCGATCCACTCGCGTAGGACTTCGATCTCGTCCCTGCCGAGAGGATCGTGCCCTAGGTAGGCTGGCGGCATTCTGCGGGCTGGATCGGTGCTAGCGACCCGCTGCAATAGCGAGCTTTCTGCGGGATTTCCGCGCACGATTGCGGGCGTACGCCCCTCCGCGGCACCGAACGCGCTTTCCTCGCGGTCCAGGCGCAGCCCCGCCTGGCGCTGCACCTCGTCTGGGCCGTGGCAGCTGTAGCACCGATCGGAAAGGATCGGGCGAACGTGGTCGTTGTAGTCCACGCGTTCGGCCGCTTGCGACGGGGCAGCGGCGACAGTCACTGCCAATAGGCAGGCGGTCAGGTAAGTTACTACCCGCTTCACGCGGTCATTGTACCAGCCCGGCCCCGCCAAGCTCGCTCTTTCGGGCAGATTGATGTCTAGTTGCCGCATCCAGCTGATGGTCTCGATGGGCCTCAAAATCACGGTGCCCGCTGTAATTTGAGTCCATTCCAGCGGAATTTCTCCAGCCCTTGATCGACATCGGTGACCGGGCAGTTTCAAGTCGAATAAGCGGGTGCACGACACTATGTTTGGATTTCGCCTTGGACGCATGGGTTTTCGGCCCGTTCAGCCCAGAAGTCCTCGTAGGTGCCGCTGAGAACGCAGCTGCGTAGGGCGAGGATGGCGTTGGCACCGCTGACAGTCCAGTACATCCCCGAGCGCTTGAGGCGTCCGACCACCGTGCGGCAGCCGGACTCCACCACGCCGGAGCCCACGCACAGGCCCTGGGCGCGGTACTCCGGGTCGCGCATGCGGCTGCGGTTCTTCTCGATGTAGTTGGCGCACTTACCGGCTTGCTGGCAGGTGTCGGCGTGGGCGCGCAAGGTGGCGAGCAGGCCGTCGATGCGGCCCTGCTCGAGGTCGGCGCAGCGGGCGTCGGCCCAAGGCTCGACCAGCGCCTTGTCGTGGGCGCAGAGCACCTTAGCAAGCTCCCACAGCTGCTCCTTCGCGGGCCAGAGATCGACAATCTGGATCGCGCCGGGGTAGTCCTCTGAGGCGCTGCGCCGGATCCAGCTGGCTCCGGCCCCCAGGCTGACGCGCCGGCGAGCGAGCGGGAAGCCCCGTCGCTCGGCCTCGCGACGCATGCGCCGGGCGAATTCGGACGGGTCCGGATGCGTGTCGCGGCGGGCGGCGCTTTCGATGGCGGCGGTGTAGCTGACCGCGCCCGGGTCGCGCCCGGGACGGTGCTCGTCGTCGCGCGACTCGGCCGTCCAGACGACCACCAGCTGGACCTCGCGGGTGCGGGCGGAGCCGTCGGGCTGCTTGCCGGGGCGCCCGGCCGTCTCGCTGGCCCGGACCGGGCCGCCGGTGCCGTCGACGCCGAGATACGCCGTCGGGGCGGGAGGTGGTGCCGGGGCGGGCGGAGCCTGCCGCGCAAGGGCGGCCAGCTGGCGGCCGAGGGCCTCGGCGGTGCGCTGCACAGGCTTGGTGCCCACGCGCACGCCGGCCAACTCGTCGAGCAGGCCGCTGGCTTGCGCGAAGCTGACGAGGGCGGCGGCCGAGCCGGTCAGGCGGGTCACGCCCGGGGACAGATCGGTGCGCGCCATGCCACGGCTCGCGCTGCCAGTTCCAGCGCCCGCTGGCGCAGGCGGGTCTCCAGCGCCTCGAAATCGACGGCGTCCGCCGCGCCGGGAGCTACGAAGCGGGCGAGTTCGGCTTCGATGGCGAGGGCGAACTCCTGCGTGCACGCTTTTTTTTGGCCTCGTTCCGGGTGTCGGTGCCGGCCTGAGGCAAGCGGGCGGCGGCGAGTTGCTCGCAGACGTCGACGAGTTCGGCGGTCAGGCGTCGGAAGCGCTGGTACTCGTCGAGCTGGGATTGGACGGTGGTGGCGGCGGCGGACGGCAAGGAGCGGGAGGTGCGCTTGCCATCGAGGTTGCGGACGAGCAGGAAGTCGGGGCCATGGCCGGGATCGCCTTCCTGCCAGCAACGGCAGGTGGGGGTGCTGCACTTCATGTAGCGGTGGACGAGGGAGCCGGGGCGCATGTCACCGATGGCAAAGAGTTCAGCGAGGATGCTGCGGCGGTTCTGCTCGAGGGTAGGGATGGGGGGACCAGTTGGCATAGCGCCGCCTTGCTTTAACTATACTTGTTAAAGCTAGGCCTGTGCGAATCCCGCCGAATGAACGTCGTCGGAACCCAAGCCCATCAAATCCGGGCTATCTCACCACCATGTCATGCACCCCGAATAAGCGATTGGTTCGCAATTTGCCGACGCTGGGCCTACAATGATGAAGAAAGTTGTTAATCGCGGGAGTGATCGTAGCGCGAAACGATGATTCGTGCTCCGAAAACTGAATCGGCGATGTGGTCTGAGAGCGGCAACAGGTGCGGCGGCTAAGGTCCGCCAAACCCGGACGAACTCGCTAGCCGGCGATACAAGAAGGAGAGAGTCGTAGTGCTGAAGTCGAAACGAGAGTCCAATTTACGGTGGGGTGTCGAGAAGCGTTTGGAGTTCATTGAATTCCGTCTCTACTTTGAGGGAAGAATGAACCGAGGCGACTTGATGAAGATATTCGGAGTCTCCGTCAACCAGGCCTCAACTGACCTGAACCGGTATCTCAAGCTCGCCCCGGAAAATATGGTCTACGACAAGAGTGCCAGAAGCTACCTGCGCAGTGAGGTGTTCCGGCCATTGTTCCTAAAGCTCGACGCGGACATCTATCTCAACCAGCTCCGCGCCATTTCTGAAGGCGTCCTTGCCAAGGCCGATGCGTGGCTGATGGATTACCCGAAATTCAACGCAGCCCCGGCCCCGACGCGCATTGTCGCCCCCGAAACCCTCCAGTTCGTGCTCGAGGCGCTGCGCCAAGAGCTGACGATTGAAGTTCGCTACCAGTCTCTGAGCACACCCACGCCGGAGTGGCGCTGGATTTCTCCGCACGCGATCGGCTTTGACGGGTTCCGCTGGCATATTCGAGCATTTTGTGACCGCGACGAGAGCTACAAGGATTTCCTGCTGGCCCGCGTCGTCGAGACTAGGGAAATCCGTGAGCGCAAATGCGATCCTGAGACTGACCGCGACTGGCACGAGCACGTCGCGCTCGACATCGGCCCCCATCCCGGCCTCTCGGAGTCCCAGCAAAGGGTCATATCGCTCGATTACGGAATGCAGGACGGGCGTGTCACGCTGCGCGTCAGGCGGGCGTTCCTCTTCTATACGATGAAGCGCCTGGGGCTCGACAGGGATCCAGTCACCAGAGAGCCGGCTAACCAGCACATCGTCCTCTTGAATCGTGACGCGATCGAAGCGGACCGGCTTTCTGTCGACGGCCGTGAGCGGGCCTAAAGGATTTCGCGCGGCCCCCTCGGTCGCAATTGGCGTCGGCTTGGGCGACGATCCGTGTGAATTCAATCGATTCCACCCAAGTCCCCGGTTAAGTCTTGGGTGGCCACAGCTTCCATATTCGTTGTTAAGCGGATTGACGGGGAACAGCGGTGACGATGAGCAACGGAGGCGGGTTTTCCTCGCCGATGCGGCTGGGGTTCGGGGGCTGGTCGGCAGCGGTTTCACGCGGCGGCATCCAGCTCGCGGGAGGGCGGCCATTTAGATCTGATAGCGGGGCTGGGTGCGAAAGCAGCATCTGCTCGTCCCGGCAGCCCCGGCAGCAGCCCTCTCCCGACCTACACCCGAGTCGAGAGGAGAGCCGGGATGATGACGAGTCGATTACCGAGGACCGGCAGGGTACCCTAGCGCCTCCCGCAGCGACCCGAGGAGGGATTATGCTAGATCCACGAAAGTCGGATCATGCTTTAATCCGTATGACAGGATTTTCCAATCCGGATTGAGGTGAAACGGTCTATAATAAACTCGATAATCTGTGTCCAGTAGGCCGCGCGACGGCCGGAGCCCGTATGTCCTTGCCGAGCCCAGCCCCACTTCCACTCTCTCCTGAGACTGAGCCACAACCCAATCCGGTTCCGCGCAGCTCGGTACTGCCATCCAAGCCAAGCGGTGCCCTCACGGCCGGCTTGTGTGTGGTGGCATGTCTGGTGACCGCCGCCCTGATGTGGGCGCTCGCCAACCAAGGCCTCGAGGCCCAAGCAGCTGTGCCCGTCCAGGCGCGCTTCGCTGTGGCTACCGCCGGGGAACTGGTCAAGACCTTGCGTGTGGGTGGCACGCTTGAAACACTCAACTACGCGTCGATTCGCGCACCGAAGTTGCGTGGACCCCGCGATTCCGGACGGTCCGACCTCACGCTGACTATGCTTGCCGAGGCGGGCAGCACTGTCGCCGCTGGCAGCGTCGTGGCGGAATTCGAGCTTCGGTGGCTTGAAGATCACATCGAAGACCGGGAATCTGTGGTTGTCACTGCGAAGTCAACCCTGCGAAAACGCGAGTCCGAGGTCACGATCCTCAAGGAGACCGAACGGCAGGCGCGTGTGACCTCCAAGGCCGAGTACGAAAAGGCATTGTTGGATCTCAGGACTGCCGAGGTGCGCTCCGAAATTGAGGCCGAGGTGCTGAAGAACGTCTCCGAGGAGGCGAATGCCACGTGGGGACAGCTCGAGGACGAGGGAGTGATCAAAGAGCGCGTCCATGGGGCGGACCTCCGCTTGGAAGATCTGCAAGTGCATGACGAAATTCTGCACTTGGAGCGCCATCAGCGCGACCTTGACCGCCTGCTGGTGCGGGCACCGATCCAAGGCATGATTGTTCGCGAAACCATGTTCAACAAGAGCGGGCAGTTCGCACAGTCCAAGGAGGGCGACCAAATCTACCCAGGGGCGCTGTTCATGCGCATTGTGGACGTGTCCCAGATGGTTGTGAGCGCGGCGGTAAACCAAGTCGATGCGCAGTCCATTCGGATCGGCGATGAGGCGACTGTCGAACTCGACGCGTATCCGGGCGAGCGCTTCGCGGGGCGCGTCGTTTCCGTGGGAGCAGTCGCAAGTTCGTCTTCAGGTGGTTCGTCGAGGTACAGCCGCGGCAGCAGCGGGGCGTTTATCAAGCACATCCCCATGCGGATTTTGATCGACGAGAAGGACCAGCGGATTTTGCCGGATCTTTCGGCCAGCGTGGACGTGCATGCCTCGCGCCGGCCGCACGGGATCATCGTGCCTCGGGAAGGGCTAAGAACGGACGGTGCCCGCGACGAGCACTTCGTCTACATCCACCAGGACGGCGAATACCTGCGCCGCCCCGTGCGCGTCCAGGCGCTCAGCGACACTGAGGTGCTGATTGGGTCGGGCCTGCAACCGGGCGAGCAAATCCTGCTGAGCGGACTGCCCACCGGCTTCGAAGCCCTCTGATTGGCTGGGCCGCTGGTGGCAGGTCGAGTCTGAGTTCGGCCTTGTCGGGCGGCATGATATTCTACAAAAGGAGCTGATGGCCGGTCGTCTAATGGCAGGACACGGGCCTTTGGAGCCCGTTGTGGAGGTTCGAGTCCTCCCCGGCCAGCCATTTTCGTGGGCACGGTTCTGAAAACCGATGCTGAGAGTCGGATTGACCGGCGGTTTGGCGAGCGGAAAGAGTTTTGCAGCTGCTGAGCTCAGCCGGCTTGGGTGTACAGTACTGCAAGCCGACAGGCTCGGGCACGCGATCCTTGCCGAAGACGCGCAGGCTCGCGACGAAGTCGCCAGTCAGTTTGGCGAGGGTGTTCTGACGCCGAACGGAGAGGTTGACCGCAAGGCTTTGGCCGCGGTGGTGTTTTCGGAAAAGCGCGAGCTAGACCGCCTCAACGCTATCGTGCATCCCCGCGTGTTCGACCGCATAGAGTCCTTTTTTGGCGAGGTCGAGGAGCGCGACCCGGATGCCGTCGCCGTGGTCGAGGCTGCAATCATGATTGAGACTGGCAGCTACAAGCGCTACCGGCGCCTGGTGCTGGCCGCATGCCCGCGCGAGGTCCAGATTCAGCGCTTCATGCAGCGGGGAGATGGGAGCCGCCAAGAAGCGGAAGCAAGGCTTCAGCGGCAGATGCCGCTGGAGGAGAAGCACAAGTTCGCGCATTTCGTGATTGACACGGGCGGCAGTGAGCAGGACACACTCCGCCAGGTTCGCGAGGTGTACGGCCGGTTACGGGCCGAGGCCGCAGAGGAGGTTGCTAACACGGATGCGGAATTCAAGTAACGCAGCTGTCCGCGGCCTCTTGTGGGCCGCTCTCGTGGCGGGTGCCTTCGTTTGCTGGTCGACTTGGCCGGAGGAACTCGGCAGCGTGGCTCCGGCCGTGTTCGACCAGCCGTTCTGGACGGAAGCCGATTCGACGCTCACGAGCGACGAACTGTCGAACATCGAGATTTATAGCCAAGCGAGTCCGGCAACGGTGCATATCACCAGTACCGTGCTGCACAGGAATTGGTTTTTGGAGGTCTATCCTAGCGAATCCACCGGCTCGGGCTTCTTGATCGATGCGGAGGGGCGTATTCTCACGAATTTTCACGTGATCCAGGGCAGCGCCGAACTGGAGGTGAACCCGCTGTCGGAGCACGGCGACGGGAACCGCTACAAGGCGACGGTGCTGGCCACGGATCCGGCCAACGATCTCGCGCTGATCCAGATCCACTCGGAAGGCCCGATGCCGTTCTTGGCACTGGGCGACTCGGACAGTGTCCAGGTTGGCCAGAAAGTGCTCGCGATCGGCAATCCGTTCGGTTTGGAAGGTACGCTCACGACAGGCGTGGTCAGTTCCACCGGCCGCTCGATTCAGGATCGCAGTGGCATCTTGAAGGACTTGATCCAAACCGACGCGGCCATCAATCCTGGCAACAGCGGCGGGCCGCTGCTGGACTCCAGTGGCAACGTAATCGGCGTGAACACCGCGATTTACGGCCCCAGCGGCAATATCGGAATCGGCTTCGCCATGCCGATCAATCGCGCGAAGGCCCTGTTGCGGTTTGTCAAGGGTGGCGCGCAGCCGCCACAGGATCTGGGAATCGAGGGGTTCTTCTTGACGCGGCGCTGGTCGCAGGCGCTGCGCTTTCCGGCCACCGGCTACTTGGTGACCGATGTGGCCGAGGGATCGGCTGCTGACACTGCCGGTTTGCGCGGCGCTAGCCGCGAAGTGATCGTCGGGAATTACCGCATACCCTGGGGCGGGGACGTCATCGTCGGCGTAGATGACGTCGCGATCACCGACAAGGGGAAGATGCAGGAAGCGCTGTCGCTGAAGCTGGCCGGGGACGCTGTGACCTTGCAGGTCCTGCGTGACGGAGAGGAACTAGAGCTCGTCGTGACGCTCCGCGGACGGAATGCAGGCGTGCGCCTGTGACACGCGCTCCGCAATCGCTTCGGCAATCATGCACCCGGCCGTGCTGTGCTCATTCGGCGCCCAGGGCCGGAAGCCATGCCGTGCCGCGATGGCCGAAGTCGAATCGATCCGGATGTAGCATCTCGCCGAGGATCTCCACCGTTTCGGCGAGCCTTGGCCCTGGGCGGTTGAAGAATTGGTTGCCGTCCGCGGCGAAGACGCGCGACTCGCGCACGGCCTTGAGTGCTGCCCATTCCGGGCGGGCGCTCAGGATTGGTAGATCCTCCAAGGTGCGTTCCAGTCCAAAGCCGCAAGGGCTCAGCACGATGACATCGGGATCGGCTGCGACCAAGTCTTCGAATCCGAGCCACGGCGAGTGCTGGCCTGCCTTGCCGAAGAGGCACTGCCCGCCTGCCATGTCGATCAGCTCAGGCATCCAGTTCCCAACGGCCATCAACGGATCGACCCATTCGATCGCCGCCACCGTCGGCTTGGCTGGGATGTTCTTGGCCGCGTGGGCAACAGCCATCATGCGATCGCGGGTCTTGCTAACGAGCCGAGCGCCGCTGGCGGAGTCTCCCAGCGCCGTCGCGACTCGCATGAAGTCCTCCCAAATGTCGGACAGCGAGTCGGGCTGCAAGGAAACGACCTGGGGAGCGCACTCGCTTTCCCGGGCAACCGCCGCCTCCACTTCGCGCTCGCTGACCGCGCAGACATCACATTGGGCCTGCGTGACGATGTGAGTCGGCCGCGCTTTTCGCAGCGCGCCGGGAAGGATATCGTAGACTCCCAAGGCGTCCAGAGCCGCCGCTTGGGACGCCAATTCCTTGACTTGCTCGTCAATCTTTCGACTGGACACATCGACCGCGAACCTTGGTTGCGTCGCCTGCGGCAGCACTAGGATACCCGGCGGATAGTCGCACTCATGGGAGCGTCCCACCAGCCGGTCTCGAAACCCGAGCGCACAGACGATCTCGGTCGCGCTTGCGATCAAGGAAAGAATTCGTGTTTCGGAATCGGGTGCCAACCCACCGATTCTAATGGACTCTCGGCGGTGGTTCCGTCACGTGTTGGCCGTTGGCAGTAAGATTCACTATATGACTCGCTCGAATTTCTTCCGCATGCTGTTGGCCGGTGCCGCGGTGTCAGGTGCCGGACCGCGCTCCTTTGCATCGGCGGCACAAGTGCGCAAGCTGGTGCTCATCGCAGGCAGTCCCAGCCATCCTCCCGGCATGCATGAATTTCGAGCCGGCTCTTTGTTGCTCGAGCGGCGGCTGGCACAGGTGCCGGCCCTGACGGTCGAGCGGTATGACAATGGTTGGGTCGCGGACGAGTCAACGCTCGACGATGCCGACGCGATCGTGATCTATTCCGACGGCGGCCGCAAGCATCCGCTGGCCGACCCGACCCGGCGAGCGCTGGTCGACCGGCAGATCAGGCGAGGGGCGGGGCTGGGTTGCATGCACTATGGCGTCGAAGTGTTGCGCGACGACGCCGGCAAGGAGTTCACGGACTGGCTGGGGGGCTATTACGAGCACGAATGGTCGTGCAATCCGATCTGGACTCCGTCGTTCGAGCGCTTTCCCCAACATCCCGTCACGAACGGCGTTCGGCCATTTTCGGTCGAAGACGAGTGGTATTTCAACATGCGCTTCCGGGAAGGCTTTGACGCATCCTCGCCTAAGCGTGTCGGAGACGCCGCGTTCACGCCAATCTTGGTCTCGAAGCCCAGCGATGAGGTTCGGGACGGTCCATATGTGTACCCGAAGGGACCGTATGCTCACATCCAAGCCGCAAAGGGGCGGGACGAAGCCATGCTGTGGACGCTTGAGCGGGCTGACGGCGGGCGCGGATTCGGGTTTACGGGCGGCCACTTCCACCGCAACTGGCAGAATGACGAGTACCGCAAGGTCGTGATGAACGCGATCTGCTGGCTGGCTGGCCTCAAGGTGCCGCAGCTCGGCTTCGGCTCGTCCGCGGTCACGGACGCCGAACTCGGCCGCAATCTCGATCCGAAACCAGCGCGGGCCGCAGAGGCTGAGCGGACATCTGGCCGCCTTTCGGCTTGAGTGGTGGTCGGGGCGGAGGGATTCGAACCCCCGACTTCCTGCTCCCAAAGCAGGCGCGCTACCAGGCTGCGCCACGCCCCGGCGCTGCTTCTCGTCCTATTGTAGTCCCGCGGCCGGCTAGTCGAATCGCAGCTGGATTCCCCGGGCTTGGAGCAACTCGCCCGTCGCCTGCAGCAGCGTGACCATGGACCTGCGATAGCCGATCGACTCCTGCAGCAAGTCGGCCTGGCTTTGCACTAGGTCGTCTTGCGCGTCCAGCACGATGAAAGCTGTACTGACGCCCAGGTCGTATTTGCGTTGTTCCGCGTCCAGGCGCTTCTGGGAGAAGTCCAGCGCCACCGCCGCCTGCTGGATGGCTGCCTTGCTGAGTTCAACGCCTGTGATGGCATTGAGCACATCAAGCCGCACCGACTGCTCGAGCGAGCGCAGCTCGTACATGTTGCGTTTCTTCTGCAGCACCGAGTTGGCGAGGTTGACCGCAGCGCGGCGGTTCCTCAACGGCAGGTCCAGCGTGATGCCCATGCTATAGGTGGGAAAGTTGAACTGGAACAACTGGTTCATCGCGGTGGGGAATCCGCCGGCCGCAAGCAGCTGGGAAGCGCCGCCCAGCAGCGAGTTCTCATACAGGTTTCCGCCCAAGCCTGTAGCGCTGTACTGAGCGTTGATGGAAAGGTCGGGACGCTGCGCATTCGTGTCACGCTTGATGTTGTAGTCGTCAATCGCGAGATTCGTCCGCCGCTGTCGAATTTCGGGCCGCATCAGCAGCGCCTTCCGGATGGTCTCCTCGGATTCGTAGCTCGGCATGTAGATCGGAGGATCTGCTGATTCGATTAGCACCAAGGGCAGGTTGCGGATCTCGGGATCGAGATCGGCCGCGATCTGGCGTCGTACGCGGTCTTCCGCCTGCTGTAGCTGGTAGCGGGCGCGTGTGACGCTGACCTGCGCGTTGGCGAAGTTCTGCTCGGGCTGGTAGATATCGAGGGGCGAGATCGCTCCCAACTCGAGTTCTCGGTGCGAGCGTTGTAGGAATTTGCGCCGCAGCTCCAGATTGTTCTCTTGGACGTTGAGCGCCTCGCGGTTAGAGACGACCTGCCAGTAGGTGTTCTCCGCTTGTGCGATGAGAGCTAGGACGCGGGTCAGGGCTTGCGATTGGCTGTTGTCATAGCGCGCCCTGGCGATCAGGATCGGAATGCGCTGGATCCCGCGGCCGCGGTTACGCAGCAGTGGCTGCGCGATGCGGAATTGGAGCGTGTCTTCGATTGATGGGTTGAATGTCCGGAACGCGCTGCTGCTCGCGGACTTCAGGCCGGTGAAGGTCATCTGGTAATTCGTGCCCGTGTCGAGGGTTTGGCGGAAGGTGAATCCGCCGTTCTGGCGGAGCGAGCTGATCACCGTGCCCCCCTGCAGCACATCTTGGGACGGGTTGGTCGAGCGATTGGCGTTGAAATTCAGCGCTAGCGTGGGATCGAAGGGGCTGAAAGCACTCTGGATGCTGTTCTCGGATTCCAGCACAGACAGGACCTGAATCTGGATGTCCGGATGGTTTGCCATCACCAGTTCCAAGTAGGAGCGCAGCGAAAGCTCGAGCTTGCCATCGATCGCGTGGTCTTCCAGCCTCGCGACGGATGCGACCTCGACCGCGTATGGGGCGGATTGCCACTGCTCGCGGAAGTACGCCCCATCCGGGAATGTTGCGAACTGTGCTCCGACGGGAGCGACAGCTAGCACGAACGCCGCGAGGGCGGAAGCTTTGTGAAGGGCACTACTCATAGCGGATGGCCTCAATGGGATCAAGTTTGGCCGCCTGCATGGCGGGATAGATGCCGAACAGCAGTCCGATAAATACCGAGACGCCGAACGAGACGATGATCGAGATGGCGGTGACAACCGTCGCCCACCCGGCGATGGTGGCAATGATCTTTGAACCGCCGAATCCGGCAGCGATGCCGATCAACCCGCCCAAAATCGAAATCATCACTGCTTCGATCAGGAATTGCCGCACAATGTCTCGCTGGCGGGCGCCGATCGCCCGCCGGATGCCGATCTCGCGGGTTCGCTCGAGGACGGTCGCCAGCATGATGTTCATGATGCCGATCCCGCCCACGAGCAGCGAGATTCCCGCGATGCAGATCATCACAATCTGGAACACGAGTTGCTGCTGTTCACGTTGTGCGAGCAGGTCGGCGGGCACCAGCACTGAGAAGTCGCTGGCACCGTTGTGGGTCGTGTTGAGGATGGCCCTCACGATCTGCGATGTTTCGATCGGGTCCGCTTCTGGCTCGACTCGGATGAAAATGCCGTCGATCTCGTCCTTGAGATAGCTGTTGTTGTCCTCGAACCGGCGCATGACCGAGTTCAGCGGGGCTAGGATGACATTGCTGCGGTCGTCGGTCTCCAGTCCCTCGACGTCGGATTCTGCCGTGGACTGCGGCGCCGTGACACCGATCACATGTAGCCAGATCTCGTTAACCTTGATGTACTTGCCGACCGCATTGCCATAGCCGAGGATGCTGATCTTGGCGCGCTCGCCAAGCACACACACGGGCGCGGAGCGAGCATGCTCTTCCTCGGTGAAGAAGCGGCCCTCGATCAGCGACATGCTGTAGATGTCGGTGTAATTGGGCCTCACACCGATCAGCGTCGGCAGGTCGCCGACCAAGTTGGGCAGCAGGCTGGTGGGCTGGAATGTCTTGCGTTCCGAGAGGCTGGCAATGTTCGGCGTGTTCGCCGCGATCGCACGGGCATCCCTGAAGGTGAGTCCGGGCGAGAGCTGGCGGATCTCGATCAGGGTGTCGCGATCCGGGGCCTCGCTGGCTTCGACCACGATGTTGTTCACGCCAAGCAAGTCGATGTAGCGGATCATCTCCTGCCGCGCGCCCTCGGTGATGGATAGCATCGCGACCACTGCGCCGACACCGAAGATCATGCCGAGCATCGTCAGTAGCGTGCGCAGCTTGTGGGCTAACAGGCTCCCGATCCCCATATGGAGTTCGGGCATTACATTGGCGATCTGCATGGACTAGCCTCCCCGGTTCGATCCGCTACCAGGGAATGACGGTCCGGAAGACGATTCGGGGGTTTTCTTTTGTGAGGCAGGTGCTGAATCTGGCCGATAGAGGGAGACTTGCTCTCCCTCGGAGAGACCATCCAGCACAGCAATCTGGGACTCGGAACGCCTGCCTAGCTGCACGCGCCGTGCCAGGAGCCGACCTGATTCCAACACGTAGACAACGGTTTGGGCGCCATCTTCAAACACTGCTTGGTAAGGGATGTACAGTGTGTCCGGGATGACCTCAACGGTTACTTCAGCGTCTGCCAGTAGGCCGGGCCGCAGTAGCACGTCCACATCGGAACCTTGCGCGGGTGGTTCAGGAAGTGTGGCGGCCTGGCGCTCCGCTTCAGAGAATTCGGACGGCGTCTCGGTGGCTAGAACGATCGGTGGTGGCTGCCCGCCGCCCCGCGCTCCTCCTGCGGCTCCGCCGAAGCCGGCCGCTAGCCCGGCCTGACCGCCTGGGAAACCGCCCTGGGCACCTGGGCCACCGCCAGGACCGCCCTGGCCTCCGCCCCTGCCGCCGCCTCCCATCGCACCTTGCATGAGTTGCCGGAACTGTTGCCGCTCTTCATCGCTGAGATCTTGCGGGCTGCGCCCCTTCAACAGCGCTTCGGCCTTCCCGCGGGCCTCCTCGGGCAAGCGGCTCAACAGGCGTGAAGCATCGAAACCTTGGCCGCCGCCGCGCTGGCCCTGCGCGCCTTGCTGGCCCTGTGCGTCAGGCTGGCCTTGGGCGTCGGGTTGGCCCTGAGCGCGCTGCCGCTGGCCGCGCTGCTGCCCCTGTTGGCCGGCGCGTTGCTGGCCAGCCTCGCCCTCGCCGGCCGCTCCGGCTTGGCGTCGCCGGCGCTGAGTCTGCTCTCCGTCGGCCGGTGGCTGTTCCTCTGCCGCACGTCCGGCGCGTTGTCCGCGTGCCGGCGGTTCGGCAGCGGCAGCTTGGCCATCGCCAGCTGCAGCGCGCCTCGCGGAAGCTCGCTGCGAGCCGTAACCCACGGCTGCGTTTTGCCGGGCGGTGGCCATGATGCGATCGATGCGCTCCGGTTCGGCGCCGATGTTTTCGAGCAGCTGCCTCATATCGATCTCAATGACGCACTCGAACTTCTTGGTTGCCTCGCCGGAGAAAATATTGGCTGAGGCGGTGTTACCCAGACGCTTGATCGTTCCCGCTACGGTTGTGTGAGACAGGGCGTCCAGGCGGATCGTCACGTTCTGGCCTTCACGCAGGTTGGCGCGCTCAGATTCCTCGACGCGGGTGAGTAACTCCATCTCAGAGAGGTCGAGCAGCTGTGCCACCGGCATGCCGGCATAGATCTGATCGCCTTCGCGAATCTCGGGCAGCGATTGGCCGAAACCACCACGGCCGCCGGAGCGGTTCTGCTGGATCGCGACCAATCCGGTCAGCGGCGCGAGCACGCGCGACTCCGCGATCCTGCGACGGCTCCGCTCGACGTCCAGAAGAGCCTTGTTCAATTGCTCGCGGAGTACGGCCAACTCGGCCTCGCGCTGCCGCAGCCGGTTGATGATGTCAGCTTCGAGCTTCTGTTTGCGACGCTGCGCCTCTTCCAAGGTGAGCTCGTTCTTGCGCGCATCGATTTCGGCCAGCAGCTCGTTGCGCTGGACCTCAAGTTCGGCGCGTCGGACTTGGAAGTTCGCCTGAACGATCTCAACCTCGTCTTGGCTCTTGCGAATCTCAAGCTCCGCCTCGGCCTTTTTCAGGTTTTCTTGGATCTGTTCTACCGACAGCAGGGTGTCTTCCAGAGCGGCCACGCGCTCGGAGTCGTCAAGTTCGAAGATCAGGTTGCCGCGGGTGGCCAGGGCACCAGTGGGGGAGAGCTGCGTGACCTGCGACTGGGTCCCGATGTTCGGCGCTGTCAGCGTCAGTGAGCGCACGGCCCGCAACTCGCCGCGGAGGTGCGTTTTCACGACCAAATCCCCGCGCTGCACCTCTGTCAGCGCGAATTTCTGGTCAGGCTCCGGAATGGCCTGCCACACGTAGTAGCCGCCGGCGACCAGCGCCCCGGCAACAACGATCAGCGCGATCCTAATCAGCAGCTTTGGCATGGCTTCAACTCCGTAAGGGTCATAGGGTGCGTCCGCCGACGCCCCCTTCCGGTCTCTCCAAGGCGATCTCGTCGCCTTCCTCGAGACCTGCTCCAACGACGATCTCGGCGCCATTTGTGGCGGCCACCTCAATCGCCACTTGACGGTAGCCGACCCCGTCCTTGACGAACACGGTGGGCTTGCCGTCGATTTGGGTCGACGCCTTGCTCGGGATGACGAGAACGTCTTCGATCCGCTGCACGATGATCTCCACCGAGGTGCTCATTCCAGGCCGCAAGCGCTCATCGATTTTGTCGAGCTCCGCGAACGCTGGGAAATTCTTCTCGGGAGGCAGGCGGTTGAACACAAGCGTTGCAATCGGGCTGAGCCAGCTCACGCTGCCGGTCAGCACTGCGTCGGGCACCGCGTCAATGCGGATCAAGGTCTCTTGTCCCTCGTTAACGCGCCCCCTGTCCACTTCGTCCACGCGGAACTCGACTCGCAGGGAATCGAGGTTCGGAATCTCGGCGATCGCCGCTCCGGTCCAAACCGTGTCGCCCTCTTGGAACGGTGGACGGGCGGTGCCGAACGATCCCTGTGCGCGGTTGTTGGGGAGGATGTGGACAATGCCGCTTGCGGGGGCCCGGAGCATCATGCTGGTTAGGTATGTCTCGGAAAGCCTCAGATCCCGCTCCGCCTTGGCCCGGCGTTCCATCAGCCGCTCAATGTCTGCATCCTGTGACATATTGCTAGCTTCGGCGGTGGTCTGCGTCTTCTTCAGCTCCCCGACGGAGATCACGACGTCTATCTTGGCCTTCTCCGCCTCGATCTCGGCAAGGATCTCCTGCTTGCTGGCTTCGAGTTGAGCGCGCTCGACGTTGTACGTCGCCTGCATGATGAACATGTCGTTCCGCTCGTCGGTGATGGCGTGTTCCGCCTCGGCCTGCTCAATCTCGCTGTCGACCTGCCGGACCGCGGTCTGCCTCTCGATCAGCATGTCCTCTTGTGCGGACTCGTCGAAGCGCACGACGACATCCCCTTCGGAGATTGGCTTGCCGTTCTCCGCCAGCTCGACGATCTGCAAATCAGGAGTTTGCGGCGCGGTGACTTGCACCGATTCGGCGCTCTTGAGCTCGCCCCGGCTGCGCACCGTGCGCAAGAAGTCGCGACGCTCGACCTGAGCGGTCGGAAGTTCCACCGGACTGGGGCCGTACAGTTGGAGGCCTGCGGCGGTTAGCGCTGCGGAAGCAACCACGATTAAGCCCGCGCGCAACCAAGGGTGAGCTGGAATCAAGACTGGCATGCACTGAAATGAGACCTCGCGCCGTACCCGCGTCGGTCAACATAATGACGCCATTTGACCATGCTAGGTTATGCCCACAGTTTAAAGCACTTCGCGCGCGCCGCGCGCGCGGAAAAGTAGGGGCACGAATTCCGCCAGATAGTCCCGCCATACGGGCCAGCTGTGGCCTCCGGCGGTGAGCTTGTACGTGTGTGCGATGCCAGCCTTGTCGAGTCCGGCCTTGAAGGCTTCGTTGCGGTCTAGCAGGAAGTCGTCCCGCCCGATCGCGATCCACAGCAGCTCGAGACTCGTGTTGGCGCGGGACGGATCCGCAAGCAGCGCCTGGGCGGCCAGGTCGGTCTTCGGGTCGGGCGCTGCTGCCGAGAACGCGCCGACCCATGCGAATTTCTCAAGGCTCGTGGCGGCGCAGTGCAGCGACTGCCCGCCGCCCATCGAAAGTCCCGCGATCGCCCGATGTTCGCGCCCTGGCTGCGTGCGATATAGCGATTCCACGAGCGGAATCGCGGCTTCGACCAGATCCTCGCGGAACGCTTGCGTGTTGCCGGAGCCGATGCCGCGGCGGCGGCTGGCCCACGGCACGGGATGGCCATTCGGCATTACGACCAGCATGGCCTCCGCCGAGCCACGGGCGATCAAGTTGTCAAGGATCAGGTTCGCCTTGCCGACGTCCGTCCACGCCATCTCGTCGTCCCCCGACCCGTGCAGCAGGTAGAGCACGGGATACAGCCGGTCTGGGTCGCCGCCGTAGCCCGGCGGCGTGTACACCAGCAGCCTGCGCGTCGGGCCGCCGGCTGCGGAGGAGTAGTAGTGCGCGTGAATCGTACCGTGGGGCACGTCCAGCAGGTCATACGGTGACGGGGGATCCGAGGGTACATCCACGAGGCTGGCGTTGCCGCCGGCCCAGCGCTTGACTGCAGTGTTGTGCGGATCGAGTATGCGCACTCCATTCAGCAGCAGGGTGTAGCTGTAAATCGCGGGAGGAACGGGGCCGACTGTTACGGTCCAGATTCCGTTGTCGCCTTGCTCGAGCGGGATCCTGCCGCCAGCCCACGGCGCTTGCAGCGCTAAGGTCGAGGCAGCGGGAGCCCGCACTTGGAATTCGACTCGCCTGTCTGGCAAGACCTTGGGCGACTCGATGCGCCCGTCGCGCGGCTGGGCGGGCAGGATGCCTGTCGCGCAAGCCACCGCGAGACCCGCCAAGGCGAGGCGAGCAAGTGAGGGATTAGTTCGTTCAGTCATGGGTTTTTTCCAGTGCTAGCCGCAGATTGTCTCCACAAATGGCCAGTAACTCTGCAGCGTCGTTTCGGCCCAGCCCCTGCTTGAGCATCAGGATCGCGAGACGCACGTTCTGGTCCGCTTCTGCCAAGGCCGCGCGGCCCTGGGTGAGGTCGCAGCCGCAGACCTTGCGCACGATCCGCTCCGCCCGGTGCGCCAGCTTGGCGTTCTTGACTTGGACATTGACCATCAGGTTGCCGAGGACGCAGCCGGTGCGGACCATCAGTCCAGTGGAGAGCATGTTCAGCACCAGCTTTTGCGCAGTGCCGCTCTTCATACGTGTGGAACCTGTCACGACTTCCGGCCCCACCTCCGGAGTGATCGGATACTGCACGGCCAGTTCCAGCGGTGATCCGGGGCTGCAGCTCAGGCCGACCGTGGCTGCCCCCAAGGAGGTGGCGAAGTCGATCGCTCCGAGCACATACGGCGTGCGGCCGCTGGCGGCGATCCCGACCAGCGCGTCGACACTGCAGAAACCGCGGTCCGTCAAGTCCCGGCGCCCGCCCTCGCGGCTGTCCTCGGCACCTTCGATCGAGCGTACCAGCGCTGCAGGCCCGCCTGCGATCAATGCTTGGACCCGCTCTGGCGGCGTCCCGAAGGTGGGTGGGCATTCGGCCGCGTCCAGGACTCCAAGGCGCCCGCTGGTGCCCGCTCCGCAGTAGAACAGACGTCCGCCGGCGTTCCAGCGCTGCTCGATCGCATCCAGCGCGCGGGCAATGGGCGGTATCTGGTCGCGCACTGCGCCCGCGACGCCCGCGTCTTCGGCATTGATCGTCTCTAGCAGCTGCTCCGTCGATGCCCGGTCAATCTCAGCTGACCGCTGGTTGGCCCTTTCCGTGGGCGGTATCGTTTCAGGCATTGTGAGCTTCGGTCCGAGCCGCTCCGCACAACCCTGCGAGCGGACTTGCTAAGCTGGCTATCCTCTGTCCAACAGCAGGGTCCCCGATCCTCTTTATGGAATACCGCAAGTTAGGCAATACAGGATTGGAACTCTCCATTCTCGGGTACGGCGCCTCGCCGCTTGGGAACGAGTTCGAGGAAATCGACGTGCTCGAGGGCGAGCGCGCCGTGCACATGGCGATCGACCAGGGGATCAATTTCTTTGACACCTCGCCCTTCTACGGTCGCACGCTCTCCGAAGAGCGTCTGGGCCGCGCCCTAGGGCCGCGACGCAAGAATATCGTCCTGGCGACGAAGTGCGGGCGGTATGACATGGACGACTTCGATTTCTCGGCCGCGCGGGTGCGGTCAAGCATCGACGAGTCGCTCCGCCGCTTGCGCACCGATTACGTCGACATCTATCAGATGCACGATGTCGAGTTCGTGGACCGCGAGCAAGTTCTGAACGAAGCCCTGCCGGTGGCACGGGAACTGCAGCGCGCCGGGAAGTGCCGCTATGTCGGAATCACCGCACTGCCGCTGGGCATCCTGCGGGACATTGCCGACAGCGCGCCGGTCGATAGCATCCTGTCCTACGCCCGTTACAACCTGATGGTGGACGATCTCGACACCGAGCTGAGGCCCTTTTGCGCGCAGCGCGGCGTGGGGCTGATCAATGCTTCCCCCTTGCACCTGCGCATTTTGACCGAGCGCGGGGCTCCGTCGTGGCACTTGGCCAGCCCGGACGTGCAGCAGGCCGGCGAGCAGGTCGCGCAGCTGTGCCGTGCGCGCGGTGTTGATGTCTCTGAGGTGGCGCTGAGGTTCTGCTACGACTATCCGCACACAGCCAGTGTGCTTGTGGGCATGTCCAAGGCCCGCCACGTCAAGCGGAACCTGAGGGCGTTCGACTTCGAAATGCCCCCCGGGCTCTTGGACGAGATTCGACAGATCGTGGATCCGGTCCGCAACCAGATATGGCCCACCGGGCTGCCTGAGAACCAGGACCCGCGCTGACGACGCGGCAGTCGTGACGATCGACTCACACCATCATTTTTGGCGTTACGATCCGGGCGAGTACGGCTGGATTTCGGAGTCGATGCGCGCCCTTCGCCGTGATTTCTTGCCAGCTGATCTGCGCGCCGAGGTCGGTGCGGCGGGCGTGGCCGGGGTGATTTCGGTGCAGGCTCGCCAGACGCTGGCAGAGACACGTGTCCTGCTTGAGCAGGCCCGGGCGAACGACTTCATCCTCGGTGTCGTCGGCTGGGTGCCGCTGATCGATCCTGAGGTGCGCACTCCGCTGGAAGCGTTCGCGGCGGACCCCTACATGCGGGCCTGCCGTCATGTGCTGCAGGACGAGGCCGACGACTACATGCTGCGCCCCGACTTCAACGAGGGTGTGCGGGCTGTCACAGAGAGCGGCTTGGTGTACGACATCCTGATCTTCGAGCGTCACCTGCCGCAAACGCTGGAATTCGTCGACCGGCATCCGAATCAAGTTTTCGTGCTGGACCATGTCGGCAAGCCCCGTATCCGGGATGCCTCGTTTGCGGCCTGGCAGCGGGGGATTCGCGAGCTTGCCCGGCGCCCGAACATCTATTGCAAGATCTCCGGGATGGCCACCGAGGCTGCCTGGGGCGCCTGGGACGATGAGGATTTGGAGCCGTACTTGGACGCCGTGCTCGAGGCCTTCGGCCCGCAACGGCTGATGTACGGTTCGGACTGGCCCCTGTGCCTCTTGGCGGTCACCTACAAGCGCTGGTTCGATCTGGTCGCCAGGTTTGCGTCTCGACTCAGTACCCACGAGCGGGATCGGATCCTCGGAGGGGCGGCGGTGGAGGTTTACGGGTTGGATTCGGGCGGCTCGCTACAATGACGAGGACAGCGGGCACCTCGTGGCATTCAAGCTTTACAACAGCCTGAGCCGCGAGGCGGAGGCGTTCGAGCCTGCGGACGGCGAAACCGTCCGGATGTATTCCTGCGGGCCCACTGTCTATAACTTCGTCCACATCGGGAACCTGCGGACATTCGCGTTCCAAGACATCCTGCGGCGGCACCTCCGGCAATGCGGATGGAAGCTGCGCCATGTGATGAACATCACTGACGTGGAAGACAAGATTATCGCCGCCGCATCCGCAGAGGGCGTGTCGATCGGCGAGTACACGCAGCAGTACGTCGATGGGTTCTTCGAGGATTGCGGCCTGCTGCGCCTGGAGCGGCCCGAATTCGTGCCGGCGGCCACCGACCACATTCCCGAGATGATCGATCTGGTGGGCCGCATCGCACAGGCCGGCCATACCTACAAGGCCGGGGGCTCGACCTACTTCCGGATCTCGAACCTTGCCGACTATGGCAAGCTGTCGCGGCTAGATTCGGCCGGCATCATGCCCGGCGCCCGCGTTGACTCTGACGAGTACGGCAAGGACGACGCCCGCGATTTCGTGCTGTGGAAGACCAGCCGCGCTGGCGAGCCTCGGTGGGAGAGTCCGTTCGGCCCCGGACGCCCGGGCTGGCACTTGGAGTGTTCCGCCATGGCGATGGCGTACCTTGGCGAGACGTTTGACATCCACACTGGCGGGGTGGACCTGCAGTTTCCCCACCATGAGAATGAGATCGCGCAGGCGGAGAGTGCCACGGGCAAGCCGTTCGCGCGCTTTTGGGTGCATGCCGAGCACCTGCTGGTGGATGGCAAGAAGATGGCGAAGTCGTTGGGGAATTTCCACACCCTGCGAGACTTGGTCGAACGTGGATTCTCTCCCGACGCGATTCGCTACCTGCTGGTCGCCACGCCTCACCGGAAGCAGCTCAATTTCACCTTCGACGGACTGCACGGTGCCGCTGCGGCGATCGAGCGGCTGCGCAATTTCGGGCGTCGGCTCGAATCCGGGCCCTTCGGGGCAGACAGCGCCGAGGCAAGTGCCGAGTGTGAGCGGGCGATTGCACATTTCCGTGAGGCGCTGGATGATGATCTCAACACGGCGGGAGCGCTGGGCGCGGTCTTCGAATACGTGCGGGCCGCCAATTCGGCAATAGATGCCGGCGAGTTCGGCCCCGCGAACGCGTCCGAGGGACTCGCCCTGCTGCAGACCCTCGACACGATTTTCGACGTGCTGAAACCGGCCGGCGCGGACCGGGTGCCCGCCGCTGAAATCAAGGCCCTGATCCAAGAGCGGGTCTCGGCGCGAAAGGCGCGTGGTTTCGCCCGAGCGGACCAGATCCGGGATGGCCTTGCCGACCGGGGCGTGGCGCTAAGGGACTCCGCGTCAGGCACCGAGTGGCATTACACAGATTGAGCAGCCGCTGGAGCGGAAAGCGAACGGCTGCTTTGGCGCGGCTTGGCTGGGTTGACACCGCCCGAGCCGGATTGTCATTCTGGCCCCAATGAACCGACGAAGCTTCCTCACTTCTGCCGTGGGTGTCGGTGTCGGCGCAGCGTGCGCCGGCCCCAGGCTGCCCCCGCCCAACATCTTGGTCCTGATGCCCGATCAGTGGCGCGCCATGGATCTGGGCGCGATGGGCAATCCCGACGTGAAGACGCCGAACATGGACGCTCTGGCGGCAAACGGAGCCCTGCTGCGCAACCTCACGGCGAACTGCCCGGTCTGCTGTCCCGCGCGCGCTACTCTTCTGACCGGCCGCTTCGGGCACGAAAATGGAGTCGCGGTCAACGATGCCCCTCTGCCCGATGCAGAAGTGACCATCGCCGAGTTCGCCCGCGAGAACGGCTATCGCACGGCTTTTACCGGCAAGTGGCACCTAGAGGGTGGCAAGCGGCTGCCGGGCTACGTCAAGCCCGAAAGGCGTCAAGGGTTTGACTTCTGGGCTGCCAACATTTGCACTCACAACTACTGGAACATGCAGTACTTCCGGGATTCGCCGGAACCCATCCCGATCGACGGCTACTCCGCCACGGCGTTCACAGACGAGGCAATTGAATTCATTCGGCGCGATACCGAGACGCCCTTCTTGGCCTATGTCCAGTGGGGGCCGCCGCATAACCCCTACGTCGCGCCGCCGCAGTACATGAACATGTACGACCCGAACCTGCTCAAGATGCGGGACAACTGGGAGGGGCCCGCACCGTTGCGAGACGGGCGCACGATCGGCAGCCGCCAGGACATAGCGGGCTACTATGCAGCGATCAGCTTCATCGACGACGAGGTCGGCCGGATCATCGACGTGCTGAAGGAGACTGGCCAATTCGAGAACACGATCATCTTGATTACGTCCGATCACGGCGACATGCTGGGATCGCAGCAAACGATCCTCAAGCGCAAGCCCTGGGCCGAGTCGCTGCAGGTGCCCGGGATTGTGCATTATCCGGGGGCGGTGCCTGCCGGGCAGCAACTATCACTGCCTGCTTCCCATGTTGATCTGGTCCCGACCCTGCTCGGATTGGCCGGACTGCCGCCCGCGGAGGGTATTTCGGGCCTTGACCTTTCGGCGCACCTGCTTGCGCCCGAGCACGGCGGCCGGCCGGACGCGCCCGGCCCGGAATCCGTCTACGCCCAGAGTTACACACCGACCGAGCGGGCGGAATTCCCGCCGTGGCGGGGCGTGCGCACCGAGCGGTACACCTATGCGCGACGGCAGAACGAGCCTTGGCTGCTGTACGACAACGACACCGACCCGGCTCAACTGAATAACTTGGTGGGCAAGGCCGAGCACGCCGAACTGCAAGCGCGGCTGGACGAGCTCACCATGGACTGGTTCGCGCGTACCGGGGATGATTGGCGCGAACGGGCGGACCTGCCCTACCGCTAGCCGTCTGGGGCCGGTGTCGGATGCCCGCTGGTGGCCTTAGTTCGGGCGGAGTCCGGGCTGGTCACTGTCGAATTCGTCAATGATCTTGCGACGACTGGAGTAGCCCTCTTGCGTGGAATGCCACCACTCAATCTTGGATTCGCCCAGTTTCCAGCATAAGTACACTTCCACGCCGTTCAGCAGTGCAGGGAAGTCCAGCAAGCCCAGGTCGAGGTCTTTGACTAGGCATCCGCTGCGCTGGATTTCCGAAACGCGCTCTTCAACAGACTGGATCAAGGTGACGCGTTCCAGCCTTTGACGGGCCACTTGATCGGGATTGACTTCGATGCCGCCCGCCATGCAGATGCGGGCCGAAAGGTCGTGCATCGCTCGGTCGATCAAGCCGATACGCGCTTTTGCGTCGATCGCGGCCTCTAGGCCTTCCTGAATGACCGGAAGGAGTCCCTCCGCTTCCTGCAATGTGAAGTAGCGTGCCATGTCGGGCAGTCCTTTCCCGCGGTCGGGGAGCCACCGCCAGTAGCGTTACGACGGGGAAACCGCGCTAACCAATGATTAGGATATCAATGTTGCGCAGAATGTTCGGATAATCGGCGGGCCAATCCGCCGCCACCGGCTCTTGGTCGGCGCTGTGCGGTTGGTTTGGCCGGCTGGCGCGTTGCAGCGGTCATGCCTAGTCCGGGGGAGAGTCCAGCGCGGCTTGCATCGTGGCGCGGACTTCCGCCATGACGGATCGGCGGTCACCGTCTTCAACCCCCGCCATGGGCACGGGCGGGTGGAAGGCCAGCGTCATGACGCCGGGGCTGAGGAAGGTCGCTTTGCGCGGCATCAGCTCCTTTGCATCGTGGACGGTCACGGGCACGATGGGAACGCCGGCGCCGATCGCAATCTGAAACGGGCCCGGGCGGAACGGCAGCAACTGCCCCGCCGGGTTGCGCGTGCCTTCCGGGAAGACCAGCATCGAAATCCCGGCTCGAAGCGTGCGCATAGCTTCGTCCAGCGCCTTCCTGCGCGAATCCTTGGCCTTGCGGTCGACACAGATGAATCCGCCCATCCGCATCGCATACCCCAGCAGCGGCAAGCGGCCCAAGGAATCCTTCATGATGACCGCGATCCGAGGAAGGACCGAGAACAGGGCTGGCGCCTCGAGGTTGCTCACATGGTTGGCCACAAACACGCAGCAGGGATGTATGAACGCACGCTCGTGGTTGAGCACGCGCACCCGTATGCCGCTCAAAAGGAACGCCATACGGCAGCCCTGCCGGGCCATCCAGTAGATTGGCCGGATGGATCCCGTGACCCAGGTGATCGGCACGAAGATGGGCACGACTAGCGCGACGTAGATCGCCAAGAATGGGTAGGTCAGCAGGTACGAGCGCCACATGGCGAGACTCCGCATCCTACCACCAGCGTACAGTCTCAGGGCCTTAACGGCACTCAAGGCATTCGGTAACTTGTTTGGAATAGGAAAGTTAGTACGCTGCTATACTTTGGATGCGATGCGCTGCCCGGGCTTCTCAGACCTGCTGAGACCACGCTTGCGGCCTGCTCGCAGGCCGTTCTCGGGTGCCGCATCGCCGCGGCGCTGGCCAAGGGGCACTTTGGATAACCGCGACACGAAGGGAACAGCTGAATGAGAATCGAGTACTCGGGACTGAAGGCAGATCTGTCCGAACGGGAGAGAATCAAGGTTGAACGGAAGCTGGCCAAGATCCAGCGAATCTTGACCCGGCGGGACGACCTTGAGACGCAGGTGAGATTGTCTCGGCAGCGCCACCTGTGTGAGGCCGAGGTCATGCTGCGGGCGCTGCGGCACACATTGGTGGTTGCCGGAACGGGCAGCACCACGTTTGCTGCGATGAACTCTGCGCTCGGGAAGCTCGAAAAGCAGGCTGTGCGAAACAAGCACAAGATCATTGACACCCACCGGCCGGGAAGGCAGCGCGATCAGCCGTCGGTTGTCTTGGAGGACTCCATCCGGCGATCAGCCGAGGCCGTCGAGATCCCGGCGGAAGCAGCGCCATCGACGCATAGAGTCGTCCGAGCGGGCAGGGTCGAGGCCAAGCCCATGACAGAGGACGAGGCGGTGCTTCTGCTGGAAGCTGGCAAGCGCGACTACGTCTCGTACCGAGATGCCGACAGCGGCTATATCAATGTGTTAGTGCGGGGGCGGGACGGAGTGGCCGATCTGGTCGAGGGCGACTAGCCATGAGCTCAGGGCCCGCGGGCTTCGCCTCGGCGGCCGCCGCGCGCTTAGTCATCGTGACCGGCCTGAGCGGTTCCGGCAAGGGCACCGTGCTGCGCGCCCTTGAAGACGCCGGGTTCTACACCGTCGATAACCTGCCCGTCGACCTGATGGGGCCCTTTGCCGAGTCCGGCCCGCTGTCGGAAGAGGCCGGGCGAGCGGCCCTCGTCGTAGACATTCGGGAGGGCGAGGCGCTGAGCCGTTTCCCGGGGACCTTCGCCGAGCTCCGGAATTCTGTGCCTAGCGCTCTGATTTACTTGGAAGCGGCCGACTCCGTACTCCTGCGGCGCTTCAGCGAAACCCGCAGGCCCCACCCTGCGGGCGCAGCTACGGTGGCGCAAAGCGTCGCTGCCGAGCGCCGTCTGCTGGGCCCGATTCGTGCGCTCGCCGATGTCGAGCTCGATACCAGCCACTTCAACGTGCATGACTTGCGACGCAAGGTGCTGGACATCTTCCAAGGGCCGCGCGATGATGCGACGCTGCGCCTCACGGTGGGCAGCTTCGGATTCAAATACGGAGCCCCGTTGGACGGTGATTTGGTGCTGGATGTGCGCTTCTTGCCGAATCCGCACTACGAGCCGACCTGCCGCAGCCTGACAGGCAAGGACACCGAGGTGATTGAATTCCTCGAAGCGTATCCGGAGACCGGCGAATTCTTGGATCGAGCGATGGGGCTGCTTGACTTCGTGGTCCCGCGATACGCGGCCGAGGGGAAGAGCTATCTCTCGATATACCTAGGATGCACGGGGGGCCGACACCGCTCCGTCTATCTGGCGGAAGCGGTGGCCAAGCGATTTGCCGACGCCGGGCGCGATGTGCGGGTGCAGCACCGCGACATCGACAAGGAGCACTGACCAGCAACCGGGCTGGATCAGATCTCTTCGATATCCGCGCTAGTCTCGATAGCGATCGAATCCTTGACGCTCATCGCGGCCGGACATTTGGCTTGATGCGTATCGAGCGCCCTTTGCGCGCGGTCTCGCGTGCCGGATGGGATCTTCAGTCGGTAATGCACGCGGATGCGCGTGATGCGGATCACGCCGTCGACGTTCTCGACATCACCTTCTACGTCACTTTCGACGCGATCGGGGTGATTGGGGATCTTACGAACTGCCAGGGCCCCTGACAGAGTGCCGGTCAGTCAACCCCCGACCGCAGCGACCATGTGGTCCAGCGTCGCGGGCAAGTCGCGCTTCGGCTCCACGCCATAGAAGTGCTTGATACCGCCGTGGACTCCAAACTCGAGCGGCGCGTCGAAGCCTTCGATAAAGGCGCGGCGCTCGGGCGGCTGGTCCTGCATGATGCGGATTTTCGATGTGTGGATTACGTCACCCATGCTGACATTGTAGCCGCATCAGCGGAGCCGCCGCCCGAGCTCAGCGGTCGCGCGCCTCCCGCCAAGCCTCCGTATCCGCAATGTTCCGCTTCAGAATCTCCATTTGCGGTCCCTGCTGGCCCCGTTGATAGACTGCCATGTCGGCGCCGTACTCCGTAGCGGTCTCGAACGCCTGTCCGCGGTCGCCGGTGTGCTTGATCCACTGGTTCAGCGTGGCTCGCATGGCAGCCAGCGTCTCGCTATGTTCGCTGTCGCCCGCCAGATTGCGCATCTCCCAGGGGTCTGCTTCGAGATCGTAGAGTTCCTCCTCAGGCCTCGTGTCGTAGAACAGCGCCTCGATCTGCTTTGACAGCGCACCCTCGGCCCGCAATTTGTGGAGCGCTTGGATGACCGCCTTGGAATCCTTGTAGCGGTTGGGCTGCAAGTGTGGCCGCTCGGGCACGAAGTTGCGGACATAGCGGAAGCGTGCGGTGCGTACGCTGCGGATCCGATCCACGGTCTCGTCGCAGCGATCCCTGGCGGAAACGACATATTCGCGCGGCTTGGCATCGGGGCCGAACAGCGGCCTGCCTTCCATCCAGCCCGGAACCTCGATTCCGGCGAAGGCCAGCGAAGACGCCGTGACATCAATGTGGGCGACCAGATCCTCACGCACCATGCCCGGCTCGACGCGGCCAGGCGCCCGCACGACGAGGGGCACCCGGGTGCCTTCTTCGCTGAGAAACTGCTTGCCACGAGCGTGGCTTACGCCATGGTCGGTGAGGAAGAAGACCACCGTATCGTCGGCCACGCCCTCCTGCTCGAGGCGCTGTAAGATCTGCCCGACTTCCCAGTCCACGTGCTCGATCGATTCGAGATACTGCGCCCAGTCCGTGCGCAGCTGCGGGTGGTCCGGATAGTAGGGCGGAAGCTTGACCTTGTCGGGCGCGATGCCGTTGGTCTGCACGCCCTCGAGCGGCTCCAAAGTGCGCTGGTTGCGGCGCTTGCCGCCGCGGAGCTGGATCTGGGCGAAGAACGGCTGGCCTGCGGCGCGCCCGGCCCAGTCGGGACCGTCGTAGAGATCGGCGGCGAAATCGAAGTTATAGTCCGTCTTGCCCCTGGCCAGACTCCCGTTGTCACGGTAGCTGCCGTTTGTGACGTAATAGCCCGCCCGGCGCAGGATGCCCGGCACGGCTTCAACATCGCCGGGCAGCTTGATGCGCAATTCCCCGCGTCCGCTCCGGTGGTTGTGCGCGCCGATCGTAGTCTGGTACATCCCGGTGACCAGCGCGGACCGAGACGGGGAGCAAACGGGTGCGGTGACGAACGCCCTGGTGAACTTGGCCCCTTCGGCGGCCATCTTGTCAACGTTGGGCGTATTCGCGAGCGCCGCCTGAAACGGGCCGTAGTGGTCGGATTGGTCTTCCGCGAAGATCCAAACGATGTTGGGTTTGTCCGCGGCCGCTTGAGCGAGTGACGGCACAGCGGCCAGGGCGGCGACGGCGAAGAGCAGGATCGGCATAGTCATCCAATTATGGCGGTAAAGATGGCCGGGGAGCGATTCGCGGCTGATACTCCGCCGCTGGATTTGCGAGCGGCCGGGGATACCCGCAAGGGGCCCGGGTGGCGCTGCGGCGGCGGAACCGCGCCGGGGCTTTCGACACCATCCAGGGCTTGCCCGCAAATCTGGCAATCTACGCCCAATCGCACCGACAACTACAGGTCAGTAGCTGAATCCTGAGGCGGTAGTCGCACAGTGGGGAGATGTCAGCTACTCCTGAGTTTGATCGCCAGGTGGGCTGAGCACTCAGGACCGCCCTCCTATAAAGCCCGCTCAATGTGGTTGGACTCCCGCTCACTCGCGTCATCGACGATTACATCCCGAATGAGTGGGTTTAGCAGGTGCCACTGCTGGCCAGTCCTTTCCAGGTCACCCCGCATTTCAACCGGTGCCTTCGTCTTGTGAGCATGGATCGCCCGATCGTAGCCAGCCAGAGGGAGGACGGCTGTGACTGATTGGTTGGTTCCCTCGATGGATGCTCGCAGCGTAACTGTTCCCTCGGACTCCTTCTGCTCTCGCGTTAGCTGCTGCACAATCCCTACGAGGGTTACGTCTCGTGCTGGTTCGCGACTTCGAAAGATTCGGCTGGCTTCGCGCAGAATGGGAGAGTCTGGAGACGAGAATCGCACAACGCGTCTGTTCTCGTCTGTCGGGATGGTCCGCGCCCAGACGACGCTGATGTCCAACTTGAACAAGGCCTCTGCCAGTGCAGCAAGGGCTTCGCACAGATTGGCACTGACGACTTGGCTCACAGCCTCGGCAAACGCGTTCGACACACCTCGAGTCTTATCGTCGGTGGCTTGACGGGCCGCTTCAAGAGCCTCGATCAATCGACGGGTCACCCGGCGTTCAAAAGGGTCGTCCGACCGCTCGGGGGCCGCCGGGAGCGCCATCGGGATCGCTGGTGACACCACGGGCTCATTAGATTGATCACGAAGCTCGCTTGGTTGTTCTCTCTCATCAATTCAGAGCGAAGCCTATAGAAGGATCTACCGATCTCTTTCAAACCGGTAGACGTTGGCCAATGCCTGGGGAAAGGAATGGTCTCGGAACAATCCGTTGGTGCATAGCGAAGATCGTCTTTCATTGCTGAGCTGCACTATCGTGCCCATAGATCATGCACTCTGACTGGGGCAAGGCCACGGCCGAATAACGCTCGAATGGGAATAGTCTTAGTGGGTCAGAGACCGTCAGGTCACCGAACTCGAAGCGTGCCGGAACATCTCCGTTCGCTTCGACGGTTACGACTGATTCGGCGGACACAAGCATGGCCCTCCCGAGCTTGCCCTCGAGAATCCTCCCCCGCAGCCCCTCGAAGAAAACGACGCTACGCTCGTCCTTTTGCGTAGGCGCTTCCGCCCGTGCCGCCGGCGAGCGAGGGAGAGGCCCCAACCCAGCGCGATGCCTGCCGACTTGGGAGCCACAACCATGCTTGTCTCCGTCGGGTCGGCTCGGCAAACGGCCTCTCGAATCCGAATTCAATCGGACCGCGGACAGAGCGGCTGGGGACGGATTTGACTGCTGCGGCGTGTCGGCTTGAGAATTGGCGGAGGCGAGGTGAATGGTTGACACAGCCCCAAGGGGCGGAGGAAGCACCGCGTAGATCGAGCCGCAATCACGCTAATCCGAGACCGGTCGCTCATGCTACTGATCGAGCACGTACCGACGCGCTGGCCCTCCGCCGCACTCGGCGAACTGCAGACGGGGAGAAGGCCCACATAGCGATGAAGGCCCTATTTGGTTCGAGCAAACGATTGCTCGGAATGCGGCTTTGTAATCAACCGAGGCCGATCCGCTGTGCGTCCAGCCGTTGGATGAACTGCCGTTTTCGCCTGTGCTGCTCCCGGATGGATTCAATCCGCTCCGCGAATGCAACAACCGTTCCTGTTTCTCGTGCAAGCGTTCGCAGGTCGACGAGCAACTCTACCGCCCGGTCGTAGCCGCTGGAATTCTTGTAATTGATCTCGCTCTCGACCTCATCCCACACCCGCGTTCCGCGGCGCCTAGCGGAGTCTAGGCGCGCCCGTTGCGCTCGTGCGGCCTGCTCTGCTTTGCGGAGCCGCTCCGCTTCCTTCCGCCTAGCCTGCTCGGCCTTTCGCTCCTTGCGAATGGCCAAGCTGCGTTTGCGAATCTCCGCAACCGTCCGGTGCCTGAGCCGGGATGGCCATGCTGCGTCCCAGTCGGCGCGAATCTTGTTCCGGAGCTCTGCGGCTATATGAGCCTCGCCGTTAACAAGACGCAGAAGTAGCGCCGTTTTCTCATCCTCTGGAATGGATGCGATCGCCTTGCGCGACGCATCGGCGAAGGAATCGCCACTACCGGGGTTGGCCGGCGACTCGGCAGCCGCTCGCACGAGGTCCGGATCAACCCCAAAAAACTCCGCGAACGTCTCAAGCTGAGGGGAAAGCGGCCCGATTCCTGGAAGCGGCTCCTTTTTATGAGCGGCGAAGGTGCCCCTCTCCACAGCGGTCAGCCAGAGAATGTAAAACAGCCTGAGATCCCCGGCGAGCAAGTCGTCGCGAAGCGGTGCCAGCGAATCGAGTTGTCCGTCACCTTCTTCGTCGGAGAAACTGTGTTCCGGCGATTCGGGATTGAACTGAATATCTACGATCAGGTTCTCGCCAGACTCAAACAATTCGACCTCGTCGACTTCGCACACGAATCCATCGAGCCGCGAATGATCGATGAGCCGCTTGGGGAGCCGGATCATGATCCTCCGCGTCCCCCAATTGGCGTGATACAGATGCAGGTCGAACCAGCGCTCCATCAGCTCGCGAGGCTTGCCAGAGAAATCGCCCCAGTGGTATTCGTTTGTGAATTTCGTGGACGTTATTTGCGCTCGCGACGAGAGTTCCCTCAACGCTTCCTTGTCCGCCTCCCCGAGCGGTCGGTCAATCGCTTGGAACTCGAAGTACGGGTATTCGCTCACGTCACCGAATCCCTTGATGCAAGTGTACTATTCGTTCTCACGTGTGAACTCACATGGAAGCCCCGCACACAAACGGAGCCTGCTGCGCAGCATTAGTTCGGCGGGACCCGTGCAGCTTGTCAAATAGCGGTTTGGGCTCGGCACTCATACTCTCACAGGCGAGCGGGAACCGGCGCCAGTCCTGAACCACTGGCGTGGGGCGGTTCGTCTCTGATCGCGGGCCATGCCGACGGAATGCGTCTGTCCAATCCATTGGGCCCAACGGATCGGTACAACCTCACTGCGGGAAGCCGCACGGCGCGAGCCTCATCAGGACTCGCTAGACGACTCATCGAGACGTTGCGAACCATTCGAAGCGGGTAGACGGATCTCCAGTTCTGCAAGGCACACAGTCGCATCTCGGCGGGCCAGCTTGTTGCCGGAAGAGCTGCGGAGGGCAGGTATTGTCCGGCTCCAAAAGCCTTGTTAAAAAGAACTTACCGTTTCTGCACGGCTTTGGCGAGAACGTGGGGATCCTGAAATCCAACCGTGAAAGTTGGGTTTCAGTGGCGGAAGTCTAACGTGGGCCATTCAATTTTCCGGGTATTCGGCTAGGGCGTTCGCTGCCAGTGGCCACCTGGCGATCAGCAGAGCAGAGGAGGTTGCAAAGCCAATGCTATGCGGCTACCGCTGCTGCACGGCTTAGTGCGGCTGCGGGGCTGCTGCGCGGCTGCCGACGGACACGAGGAACTGCGACAGCGCTCGGCTGAAATCCACCGGGCGGGTCACGGTCGAGACGATCAGGCCGAGCGGTTTGAGGGCCGCTTCAATTGCACCGGGCCAAGGGTAGCTGTGCGGGTTGCGGTTGAACGAGAAGCTAAACAGCTTGCCGGGCGGTAGCGAGGTCGCCAGAGTTACGTCCTCGATGCTTGCCTCGCGATCCACCTTCGGGCCGATGATCAACACAGCGTCAGGAGGATCGGCAGTCGGCCCGATCGTGTCGAAGAGCAGGCCCGCAAGAAATCTCTGGTCGCCTTCCAGGTCAGTGAGTGCATCGATGTCGACCGTGCCCGCAGGCACGGCGTCGAGCGCTTCTCCCAAGGCTACGAAGTCGAGGCGGGTCTGCTGGCGGACGGTATACACCACTTGGCGATCGTAGGCGTTGAAGGCGGTCAGGCTGAACAGTCCTATGCTCGGCTCACGGTGCAGCGAGCGGAGCATGCCAACGATGCTGTCCAACTCGTAGTCGTTGAGCTTGAAGCGATTGCGGTCCAGCGGTGCCAGATTGACCAGCAGCGACACGTGCAGGCCTTTGGATGAGTCGGTCTGGCGAGCGACGGGCGGCTCCTCGGCGAAGGTGTCATCACCGTAGGGCAGGATCAGATTCGCGGGCGCTGCGGCAGCGAGCCGCGCTGCGGCAGGGGGCATGCGTGCGGTTGCCGTCCAGTGTGACGAGCAGACGCGACCTTGCAGGTTGCGCATGAGCCAATCGATCTTGTACTGCCCGGGACCCACGACGAAGCGCCCAGGGAAGGTGGCTGAGCCGCCGGCGTCCGCGCGGTGCGGCGGGAGGTTGAAGGACTGCCGGAAGTAGACCGCCTCCAAGCCCTTGTCGTCGATCGGCTGGACGCGGAACAGCACTCGCAAGTCGTCGCCCTCGGACGAGACTGTCTCTGCGGGTACCTGGATCACGTAGCCGACGGTGAACTTGAGATCGAATCCCAGACGCGGCGCTTGGGGCTGGACGCGGCAATCCAGATCGGTCCGGTTGTCCCCCGCCGCGAGGACAGCGCTGTCGCTGGGATGGAACAGCAGCTGGCGGCTGGGAGAGGAGTCAAAAAACTCCTGAGCGGGCAGGCTTCCGGCGGCGCACAGCGCAAGGATCGCCCATTGGTGCCAGATACGTTGCATGCCGCATTCAAGTGATGGCTATCGCCAGTGTACAAGCGGCCTCGATGGCAGCGACCGCCCGCGCGCAATCGGAGCGGTCCAAGTCTTGGTGCGTCACCATTCTGATGCGACCGTGGCCGAGGCCCAGCGCTAGCACGCCCGATTCACGCAGCAAGCCGATGAACTGCGCATTCGTGAGGCCCGTACCCGAAATACCAAAGAAGATGATGTTAGTCTCGACGGTGCTCGGGTCGATGGAAATGCCCGGAATGCTCGCCAGAGCTTCCGCCAAGAATCTGGCATCGGCATGAACGGCGGGGATATTTGCCGGGCTCTGCTCGAGAGCGACGAGCCCGGCTGCCGCGAGGACGCCCGCCTGCCGCATGCCCCCGCCAAGGGCCTTGCGCACGAGCCTGGCCTCGGCGATGAATTCGCGGCTCCCCGTGAGCAACGAGCCGACCGGGGCTCCCAGACCCTTTGAGAGGCAGAAGGTCAGCGAATCGACGTGGGCTGCGATCTCGCTCAACCGTACGCCGAGCGCGGCTGAGGCGTGGAACACCCTAGCCCCGTCCATGTGAACGGGCAGCCCGGCGTCGCTCGATTCCGTCCGGATGTCCCGCAGCGTCTCCATTGCGTACACTCGCCCGCCGGCGTAGTTGTGAGTGTTCTCCAGTGTGATCAGGCCGGTCCCGCGAAAGTGGTCAGAAGCGCCCCGCACCCTAGGGCTGATCATGCGCCAGTCAAGCCGTCCGTCGAGAGTCGGCACGGTGCGTGCCAGGCATCCTGAGAAACGCGCGAGCATACCCATCTCGTAGAGCACGACATGAGAATGCTCCTCGCAGACCACCTCAGCGCCCGGCGATGTGTGCACGGCGACGGCGATCTGGTTGCCCATCGTGCCCGACGGGACGAAGAGGGCCGCCTCCTTGCCGGTGAGCTCGGCGGCACGCCGCTCCAACGCATTGACGGTCGGATCTTCGCCGAAGACGTCGTCGCCCACTTCGGCGTTGTACATGGCGCGGCGCATCGCGTCGGTCGGACGCGTCACCGTGTCGCTGCGCAGGTCAACTGGATTCATAGTGGCGAACCACTCGCAGACCGGTCATCTAGAGTTGGAATGCCCATTGTCGCACCGCCTCAGGCTGCACCCACTGTCGAATCCCCGGTATTTGGCAGGTGCGCCAGTAGTGCTGCCAGTCGATCGATTCGGGATCCCACGGCAGCGCCTGCCGATCCTCCGCGTCCAGGTTCGCGTAGGCCTGCTTGATGTTGATCGTCTCGAATACGTAACGGTGGTCGAGGATGAACGGCGTGTACTGCCGAAATGTCTCCTCGTGAAAACCAATCTGCAGCTCGAGGAGCCTCAGCTTCGCAGCTCGGCCGCGCTGGCCCGTGTATTCAAGAATTCGCTGCATCCGGCGGATGCGGCGGCGCTGGAGCGCACGCCGCTGGCTGGCCTGCCCCGCATCTAGGAAGCGCAGCCTTGGGAACGGGTCCAGCCATAGCGGAGGGCTCGAGGCGTTGTTGCCGTTGGAGCGCGCCTCCTCGCAGAGCAGGCGGATCAAGTCTCCCAGCGGAAACGGGTTCACGTCAGAGCTGGCTAGGTGGTAGACCTGCCGGGAACGCCCGGCGAGCAGCTCGCCCGCCACGGCGAGGGTTGCGGCTGCCACAAGGTCAACCGGCACGATCTCCAAGCTCAGGTCTTGGCGGGCCGGCCAGTCCAGCAGACCTCCCAGCGCCATGAGCGCCAGCGGAGCGGCTGTGCGTCCGCCCTCGATCCAGCCCGGGAACGGGAATCGCCGCGCGCTCTCTACGATCGCCGGGCGGACGATCGCGTAAGGAACCTCGTTCTGGGAGGCGAGCACCTGCTCCCCTAGGCTCTTCGCGAACGTGTAGGTGTTGACCCAGCCCCAGCGGGCAGCGCGGACGCGCCCCAGCTCGGCGAGCGCATTGGCGCGCTCGGAGCCTTCGCGGCCGGCGGCCACACCCTCCGCTGCTTGACGGCAGGCGGACAGTTCAGCGGATGCCGAGAACGCGTCGTCGTCGGGCCCGGACCGCCGCGGATAATAGCCGAGCACTGGCTCGGTCTCCTCGACCAATCCATCGGCCTCACCAGCCACGTAGCAGGTCGACATGTGCAGCAGCTTGGCGTCAAGGTCGCGGCACAGTTCGAGCAGTCGTTCGACGGAATCGACGTTCGCCCGCAGGGACAGATCCACCGGGGGAAAGAAGTCGACCAGACCGGCGCAGTTGAGGACCAGGCCGACCCTGCCGGCCAGCTCGCGCACCTGGCCCGGCCCGAGCCCGGCCGAGGCCTGGGCCGCATCTCCAGACAGCACGTTGATGCGGCTCTCGACGGCCTCCCGGCCCAACCTCTTGATAAGCGGAGACAAGGGCGGGGAGTCGAGAATCTCCGTCGCGGCTCGCTTGGCCGCAGGCAATCCGGGTCGGGGGCGCACCAGCACGTGGACGCGCGCCACCTGCGGGAAGCGGTCCAGCAGCATCGCGAGCACCACTTTCCCCACAAAGCCGTTCGCCCCGGTGAGTAAAATCTCGCTGTTCTGGAAAATTGGGGCTAGAGTCGCCAAAGCTTAAAGATCTCAACGTATCCACCGAGGGCCGGCATGTCAAATGCGACAGGGCCTCGGGCTCAGGTTGGCGGCCAGCGGCGGCTGTCACCCCATGGTGGTCTCGACCAGGTCGTCGATCGCCATTCGGTACACCGCGGGCGCGCCCTCCCAATCACTCGCAAAGTAGACCCACGCGCTGTCCGTGGCAAGGGCCGGCGCAGGCCAGGCTGCTGAGGGGTCGATTCGATCTGTGCCGGCAAGCGGATACGGCTCCAAGCTGCTGCGATGCTCGCAAAGCGTGATTTCGCGGCGCATTTTTGGGAACAGCACGTAGATATTGGGCCCGGATGGGCGCCTGCTGGCTCCGACAATCGCCGTTCCGTCCGAATTCTCTGCGATCCATTCGAAGGCCGAGCACGGTGCTTCGGTGGTTTCGCTGCGGGTTTCTGGTAGGAGGCTGCGGATGCTCGCCCCCCATTGGTTCCCGTCGGGAAAATACACGTATCGCAATCGCGAGCCGTCCGATGGCCAGAAGGCTGGACCGATGCGTTCGGGGCCACTTGACGGTCGCAGGCTGACCTTGTGCGTTCCATCCAGGTCGACTAGATGCAGCCGTCGGCGCACTTTCTCCCAAGGGCCTTCCCGTGCGTAGAGCAGTTGGGATCTCCAGGGCCGGAATCGCGGTGAAGAGAGCCATCGGCGCTCCTCGGTGACGACCCAGTTCCTGTCCTTGGCCGCACTCCGGGCGAGTTCCACCACCCGGATGCGGCAGCGCGGTTGTTGTTCGAACTGCGCCTGCGGCGTGCGCCGGAGATCGTCCACAAGGATCTCGACCAAGGCCGCGTATCGCTCTCCTGCCGAGATGTCCATCTCGCCTGTGAAGGTCCAATCGCCTTGGCAGGTGTAGTGCGTCCGTCGCGAACCGCCGTTCATGTCCGCCTGCACAAGATCGTTGCCTTGGAGGAAGTAGAAGCCGCGGTCGTTGCGGCTCAGGTGGGCGGCATACGGGTGGACAGCCGGTCCCTGCGTGAGTTGCGTCAGCCGCTCGCGCTTGAGGTCCAGTCTGTGGAAATGCCTCACGCCATCATGCTCGGCCGCGAGGAGCACGAAGGAGTTGTTCCGGGCAATGAAGCGGTGATTCGAGCCTGGTAGGTGGTGAATGACGGAGGGGTCGGTCAGCCGATAGACTTCACGACCGGTCAGGCCGTCGGGAAACTCTTCGCGAGGAGCTGGGACGCGATCGCCCCTGGCGGACCCTTGCGCCAGCGCCGGCGCCGTCGCGGCCGCTACGAACCACCGACGGCTGACTCGCCGCATCACTCGTCATGGTACCAGCAGCAGACGTGCTGCTTGCCGCGCGGCCAAGCTCGTCCTCATACCAGTCGATCGTGTCTACGACAGCGATCACCGCCGCATCGATGGGGGCGTTGGCTCGATTGACCGCAGTCATCGCCGCCCACCCGTTCAGTGTTAGCAAAACCCTGTCGCCCACACCGGCGCCGAGGACGTCGGCTGCCACGAACGGCAGGCCCTGCTCTTCGCCGTTTCGATCAATCTGTCGAACCAGCAGCAGCTTGATCGCTTCGTGCGAGGGGTGCTTGTGTGGGGCGACGACGTTGCCCACCACCTTGCTGAGGATCATGGCCGCGGAATTGACACCGAATCGACGATGCCCGTTATGCTCGCGTCCGATGGGATGGGCGGGTCGAATGCAAGGCAGGCTTCACGCCGTCCGGTCCAGTACACGGTCTCGCCGGCCCCTGCGCCCACAGCGTCGATCGCGACGAAAGGCGATCCGGCATCGGCACCGTCGGCGCTGATCGGTTGGAGCAGCAGCAGCTTCATCCCTTCAATCTGGGGATCCTTGCGGGTCGCGCAGACGTTGCCTACGACTCGCGCTAGCCGCATCAACGCTCTCCCGGCAGCATGCTGATGTCGTCGACGATGCCAACGATGGCGGTGTCCACGGGGGTGTCCTTCATCCCCGAAGCCAAGCGTGCCGAGCTGCCTGCGACACAGATCACAGTTTCGCTCTCGCCCGCTCCCACGGTGTCCAGCGCTACGACGAAGTGGTCTTGCTCAGCACCGTCGGGCTTGAGATGCTGCAGGATCAGCAGCTTCTTGCCCTCCAGACCCGGATCCTTGCGCGTGGCAACCACATTGCCAACAACGCGAGCCAGAATCATAGGGAGCAGCCTGTCCGTTTTGAACCCTAAGGATGGCTCGCCCTAGTCAGAACTGGCGGGCGAGATGGCGAAGATCAGGTCCAAGTTCGAATGCGGGCGTGGGATGACATGCACCGAGATGAGTTCACCCACACGGCGTGCCGCTGCGGCACCAGCATCCGTTGCGGCCTTGACCGCGGCGACATCGCCACGCATCAGGACGGTAACGTAACCCGAGCCGATCTTTTCCCATCCGACGAGCGTGACATTGGCCGCCTTTACAGCAGCATCGGCAGACTCGACTAGGGAGACGAATCCGCGCGTTTCGATTAATCCGAGGGCTTCACCCATGAATCGCTCAACCTCCTCTGGCCCGGATTGCTTCTTCCAACAGTTGGATCAGTTCATCCCGGGTAACGAAAATACCATTGTCGCTCATCGCAGGTGCTTGTGCGCCACGCGCGACATCCTCGGCCGATACAGGGCAGCCAGGTTGCTGCACGGCACGCGAAGCGACGCCGTAGCGCCCTCGCGAGTCGAACAGCTTGTCGACTTCCATGCGCGGTAAGGCGCGCGCCCCGCCCAGCATCTCGGCGACAAAGTTGATGCGGGCGAAGTGTTCGACCGTTTCCATGCGGAAATACGCCTGCATGACATCGTTTCCGTAGCTCACGGCACCATGGTTGCCGAGCAGCAACGCGTCGTATCGAGGGATCAGTGGCAGCATCGGCTCTGTCAGAGCGTCTGTGCCTGGCAGGCCGTAGTCCGCTAGCGGGACGCAGCCGAGTCCGATCACCACCTCCGGCAGTAGCGCGGTGTCCAGTGCTCGGCCAGCGGCGGCGAAGCCGGTCGCTACTGGAGGATGGGCATGCACGACCGAGCAGACGTCATCCCGAAGCTCGTAGATCTTCAGGTGCATCTTGATCTCTGAGGTGCGCTCTAGGCGACCCGAGACCTTATTGCCGGCGTAGTCGACGATGATAATGTCGTCTACGCGCATCATGCCCTTCGACACGCCGGTCGGAGTGCACATGATGCGCTCGTCATCGAGCCGGATCGAAATGTTGCCATCGTTGGCGGCGACCCAGCCCTTTTCGAAAACCAGCTTGCCGACTTGGACGATTTCGGCAGCGTACTCACGCTCGGTCTTCATCATTCCGAACTCTTAGCCTACCGGGTTTGTGGCCTGCTGGGCAAACCCGGCCAAATCGGGGAGTGCATGTCGGGATTTTGACACTAGCCCTGCGACGCTGGGATCTCGTTGGAACGCAAAGAGATGTAGGCGGACGGCCTTGCAGAGGTCTGGAAGCATGCGGACTGGCAGACAAGGAGGCTCTCTCATGTCCGCTATGATCGACACCCCAGCCCTGGCCGCCCGGCGTCTGGAGGTGCTGCGGCGCATCGCCGCGATCGGCGATCCGGCTCGCTTGTGGCCGTCCTACCGCAAGTGCGGCAAGCTCAATTGCCACCGCGCGTCCGAGGGCGACGGGCCCCGCCTGCCTTGCCCGGTGGCCAGCCTGCACGCTATGCGGCGTGACGCGCCAAGGTCTTTCTCAGGCCTCTGGACGCGCTCGCACTGCGGTGGGTCTACTGCCACTGCGCGGGCGGACTGCGGCTAGGGCCTGTCCCTGGTGAGGCGAACCGCACTCGCATCAATGCTCGAAAAGTGCCCGCGCCGCGCACACTATCGCAGTGCGCGGGAGTTTTGCTATTCTCCGGCTCATGACCTTCCAGTGCCTTCGTCAATTGCGCGCCAGCCGTCTGGTGCTCGCTGCCAGCCGCTGCCTGCTGCTCAGCCTTGTCGCGGTGGCATTGCCGCTGGCGGCGCAGCCGGAACTGCCTTACAAGGCGGTTGCCGATTGGGGCGAATTTCCGGCTGATTACGTTTCGGGGGCGGGCATGGCTGTCGCTGTCGACGGCCAAGGGGGCGTTTGGTTCTACAACCGCGGCTCGCATCCACTCATTCAGTTCTCGGGCGACGGCACTCTGATTCAGGCTTTGAAAGAAGACAAGGCTCTGTCGTCGCACCAGACTACCGCCCATGGCATGGCCGTCGGGCCCGATGGCGGCATCTGGCTTGTCGGCCGCGAAGCCAACACTGTCTACAAGTACTCGCCTGCCGGACGGATCCTGCTGACGATCGGCAGCTTTGCCGCCCGTGAAGGCGACAACCAAGCACGGTATGCCTTCAATCTTCCAGCCGGCGTGGCGCATGACAGCCAAGGGCAGGTCTACGTCGCCGACGGCTACGGCAACACTCGCGTCGCAAAGTACACAGCCGCCGGCGAATATATGACCCACTGGGGCGGGGCAGGCGATGCGGACGGGCAGTTCAACGTGGTCCACGGTCTTGTGCTGGACAGCGAGGATCGCTTGTATGTAGTGGATCGCAGCAACAAGCGTGTGCAGGTATTCGATACAGAGGGCAAGCATGTCGCGACTTGGAAGGGGCTGGGCACGCCATGGAATCTCGCCTATGACAGGCGCGCCAACATCCTGTGGCTGTGCGACGGGGACGCGGGGCGGATCTTGAAGCTGTCGCTCGCTGGCGAGGTGCTCGGCTGGTTCGGCTCTGACGGCAGCGCACCCGGCCAGCTGCACCAAGTCCACAGCATTGCTGTCGACGCCAGTGGAGCGATCTACGCGGCGGAAACGGTCAACGAGAGGATTCAGAAATTCGTCCTGCAGGAATAGCGCGGCACAGGCTGTTGGTCCCGGCGAGATCGACACAGCGAAGCCCGTGGGCTCCCAGTCTTGCTCGCCCTCGGGGCCAGAACACGCTATCATGCAGGGTGCTGTGAATCGACTGCTGGTAAGTGCATTCCTGCTGTCCGGGACTCTTCCATTAGCGGCTCAGGCAGATGATTTCTCGCCGTTCAGGCTGGCCAACGGCATGCCGAATCTGAACGGGATCTGGCAATCCCTGAATTCGGCAAACTACGACATCGAGCGGCACATCGCGCGTCCCGCGATGATGCTGCGGGACGGCCCGCACGGCCCGCTTCCCGCAGTGCCTGTCTTGGCGCTTGGAGCCGTAGGGGCTGTGCCCGGTGGCATGGGCGTCGTCGAGGGCGGCAAGATCCCGTACAAGCCCGAAGCCGCCAAGAAACGGGAAGAGAACCGGGCGCACTGGATTGAGCGCGATCCCGAGGTGAAATGCTACCTGCCGGGCGTGCCTCGCGCCACCTACATGCCGTTTCCGTTCCAGATCTTCCAGAATGACGATTCCGTGTTCATCGCTTACGAATTCGCCGGGGCGGTGCGCGAGATCTACATGAGGGATGTGGGTCCGGCCGAGACCGATGCCTGGATGGGTCAATCAGTCGGGCATTGGGAGGGCGACACCTTGGTCGTTGAAGTCACGGGACTGAACGACCAGACCTGGTTCGACCGGTCCGGGACGCATCACAGCAGCCAAATGCAGGTCACCGAGCGGTATACGCTCAGTTCCGCGAATCACATCCAATACGAAGTCGAGATCGTAGACCCGGAGGTCTTCACGCGTCCGTGGAAGATTTCCATGCCGCTATACAGGCGGATGGAAAAGGACGCGCGGCTGATGGATTTCAAGTGCGTCGAGTTCGTCGAAGAGCTTGTCTTCGGAGAGTATCGTCGCCGTCCGCTGGAAAGGTAGACGGGGAGCGGTCGACGCGTGTAAAAGAGGATCGTTCGTGAAGAGCCAAGGACCAGCCGACCGTTGGCGGGAAGGCGCCCGTCGTCCTGCGGTCAGGAAAGCGCGCCCCGCGAGCAATCCTTCCATTCCGAACAAGGGGGAACACCTGTCATGTTGAGTCGAATTTCGGTCATTCTTGCCGTCTTGGCAATGGTCGTTGCGCCTGTAGGCGCGGCGGACGGGGCGGACTCGGGCCGGCCCGATCTTTCAGGGACTTACGACATTGCCACGTTGACGCCGCTGCAGCGTCCGGCAAAGTATGGCGACAAGCTGACGCTTACCGACGAAGAGGCTCAGGAGATTGCCCGCACGGAGGCCGAGTACATGGCCCGGCGCAATGCTGCCTCGAACCCGGATCGCGAAGCACCGCCGGATGGTGGCGATGGCTCTCCTGGCGCCTCTGGCAATGTCGGTGGGTACAACTCGTTCTGGATCGATCGCGGAAGCGGGGCCTTCAAGATTGATGGCACGTGGCGCACCTCGATCATCACGGATCCGCAGGATGGACGCCGGCCTGAAATGGTGCCCGCCGCGCGGGCTGCCGCCGCACGGCGCGCCAAGCTGTTCAGGAAGAACACCGGCGAGGCTTGGTGGATCAAGGAGGGCGTCGATCCAGGCCCGTATGACGATCCAGAGCTTAGGCCTCTCGCGGAGCGGTGCCTGCTAGGATTCGGCTCGACCGGCGGCCCGCCCATGCTGCCCGTGCTCTACAACAACCTCAAGCGGATCGTCCAGACCGAGGACTACGTCATGATCTTGGTCGAGATGGTCCACGATGCGCGCATCGTGCGCATGAATGCGGAGCACGCCCCTGACGACGTGCGGACGTGGCTCGGCGATTCGGTGGGTCATTGGGAGGGGGACACGCTGGTGATCGACACGACCAACTTCAGTGACCGCCCGGCGCTCTCTGGCGCCTCGCGCAACCTGCATGTAGTCGAGCGCTTCTCGCGGATTGACGACAAGACGCTGCTGTACAAGTTCACTGTCGAGGATCCGACGGTCTGGACTGCGCCTTGGAGCGGTGAGTACGTCTGGCCAGAGAGCGAGAGTAGGGTCTATGAGTACGCTTGTCACGAAGCAAACTACTCCTTCGGCGGGATTTTGCGCGGCGCGCGAATTCTTGAAGCTGATGCGCTCGGCAAGACGGATGACTAGGCGGGACCAGAAGCGAAGCGAGGAATACGGATCGATGACCAAGAAGATAGATACAAACCTGCTGCATGCGGCGGTGTTGGCGTTCGCCATGCTGCTGGTTGCGGTTCTGCCGGTCTACGCACACCACGCCTTCGGGGCTGAATTCGATCCCAATCGGCCGCTGGTGCTGAGGGGGCCTGTTGTCCGCGTGGAATGGGTCAATCCCCACACCTGGATTCACGTCGAGATCACCACAGAATCAGGTGACAAGGAAGTCTGGATGGTCGAGGGCGGCACGCCGAACAGTCTGCTGCGCCGGGGGCTCAAGCGGGACACGATCAAGATCGGTGATGTCGTGGTGGTCGATGGCTACCAGGCCAAGGATCGCTCCAACCGGGCGAATGGCCGCGATGTGACGTTCGAGGACGGGCGGAAGTTCTTCCTCGGGTCATCGGGAACCGGCGCACCGTACGACAAGGAACGGCGCGGACAATAGGGCCGAACAGATTGGAGTCTGGTGGCCGGCTCTCGTGCCGGTCACGGCAAGTGGGCGCGGGCCTTTACCCAGTCTAGGAACGCATCGCGCAACGTCACTTCGGTGGTGCGGAACTGTATGTGGCGAAACTCGGCAAGGCCCGCGACGTAGTCATTGGTGACGAATCGGTACTGACGGTCAGGGTCGACGCGCTTGCCGGCCAGCGCTTCGGCCGGCAAGGTTCTACCTGGCACGGTAGCTTCGACGATGGCGTTATCGAACGGCAGAATGTTCCACACGTGCCGCGCGCTCACAGTGCCTGCGCTCAACGAGTTCCGGACTCCCCCTCGATTCATGTAGGCGATTGCCGCCCCGGTTGACTCGCGGAGTGCCTGCTCGACCAGCGCCTTGACCTCGTCTCGGTTGAACGGCCGGGCGCTCTGCGCGACGGGAATGTCCACGAGCTCGGATACCTTCGATTCCCACCGCTCGACAACAGCCGCGACTTCAGCGTTGGCCGCATAGCGGTCTTGGTGAATCGGAATTCGCTTCCAGTCGTAATCGACGACCTGCCCGGAAGCGCGATCAAGCGCGATGTCTAGCCGACCGAGTTCGCGGCCATACGCGCGTAACTTGACGCCCACACGCCCGTCAATGACGAGCGGTCTCTGCCGACCACCGTGGTCGTGACCGCTGATGAGAACATCGACATCGGGCAGCCGGCGCAGGATCTCCTCATCCTCGTCGTCGAAGAGGTGGCCCAGGACGACCACTAGGTCGGCTTCGCGGTTCACCTCGCTGACGATCTCGCGCAGGGACTCGACCAGCGGGGCCGCCTGCCAAGGGCCGGCTTGATCAGGCTTGATCAAGCGTCGCAGTCGCGGGGTCAGCGCTCCAATGACCGCGACTCGCAAGCCCCCTGCAGACAGTGTGATGGCAGGTCGGACGAGGTGCTCGCCCCGCGTATTGATCACATTGGCGGCGAGGATCGGCGACTCGGCAACCCGCTCGAATTCGCGGATCTGCTCCCAGCCATAGTCGAACTCGTGGTTGCCAAGGCAGTGCGCATCAATGCCAAGGCTGTTCGCGACTTCAAAGATCGGCGTGCCCTTGAAGATGGTCGAGACGGGTGAGCCCTGGACCATGTCTCCTGCGTGCAGCAGAATGACGTTTTCGGCGGTCCTGCGCTCGGATTCGATTGCCGTCGCCAAATGCGCGAATCCGCCGCGGCGATCCTCGTCCGGCAGCAAGCGTGCGTGCAGGTCATTCAGGTGCAGGATTGTGACCCGGTCAATCTCTGCACACTGGCCCGCCAACACTGCGACCAGCAGTAAGCACGCGAAGCGCAATATCGATAGGGCGGCCATCGGCTAACAGTGTCTCACTGCGGGTCCTTGATGCGCTGTTGCTGAATCGAGAGTTCGGCTTGGGGCAGGCGCGCTAGAGCGGAGATCTCGTCCGCCGTGGGAATGCGCTGTTTCCTAGCAGCTGCAGATCCCACCCGGCAACGGACGCTCCAGCCGGTAACAATCGGAGCGCTTCGAGGAGGTAGCGACACGGACTGAAGCATATTCTGATCTCGGAGTTGCTTTGCTGGACTAAAGCGCAACGCGGTATCGGTAGCTGATCGATAGGTACTCCCTTACTTCACTAGGGCCGTTTACAATTCGACGCCAGCCGGAGCCGGCTGACACGTCGTGCGAACCGGCCTGCCGACTCGGATACAATCGCCGTGGTGCCACACATCGGGCGACGACGGTTCCTGCAACAGACCGCAGCAGGCATTGCCGCAGCAACCGCTGCCGAGCAGTCGCACGCCGCGACGAGCATCCCTCCCCACGAGTCTATTCTCGTTCCCGGGGTTCATGCATACGTCCAGCGCAGCCTGGATGCGGGCGACTCGGCGGACTTCCGCGTGAGCAGCGACACTCCGTTTGAACTCACCGTCTCTCGAGCAGGCAGCAACGAGGCGATCGCGACGTTACAGGAGCGAAGGCCCTCTCTCCAGCCGATCCATCCAGGTTCGTACGTTCACGTGGATGGTGGCTTCGCGGGCAGGAGATTCGACGCCCTGACGATCGAGACATGGGTCCGACGCTGGTCCTCGGAAGACCGCCAGGGTCTCGTCACAGCATGCGACGGGGACTCGGGATTCGGGTTGTTCGTTTCGGGCGGGGGCTGGATAGAGTTCCTCTTGGGCGAGAGACGAGTCGCCCACGTGCCACTGCAGACGCGAAGGTGGCGGCACGTGGCACTGGTATGGAACGGCGAGATCGCCGAGCTTTTCGCGGACGGTCTCTTTCAGAGCAGTTGGCGGCAGTCGGGAACGATCGAGTCAGGCAGCGCTCCCATCCGCCTCGGTGCCTCCGGGGCGCGCGGCATGGCAACGGAATTTCTGGACGGCGACATCGCGATGCCGGCGATTTACGACAAGGCGATCACGGCAAGTGAGGTGAAGGCCCGCTACGAGGCGCAAGCCCTCGCGGGCCCGTCGACTGCGGCTATTGCGTGCTGGCCGCTCGACGAAGAGAGAGGCACCAGGGTGCGCGACATCGTGGGTGGCCGCGACGGCACGATCGTCAATCGCGGGACCTGGATGATCGGCGGGCCGTCTTTCGAGGCCACGAGCATTCCGCGTTACGGGGACTACGACCCCGCGTCGGACCCGAGGCGCGGTCACGGACTCCGGTTTGCCTCGGACGACCTCTACGATTGCCGCTGGGATGGGACGCACAGCGTCAAGATCCCGAGCGCCGCCAAGTCAGGCGTATATACGGGCCGGTTCGCATTCCGCCGCAACGGCAAGCGGTTGCGCTATGACGTCACGTTCTTGGTGCGCCGCCCGCCGGACCGTCCCAAGGCGCCGATCCTGATGCTCTGCTCGACGAATACCTGGCAGGCATACAGCGCGACCCCCTTCGCGGTGAATTCGCTGGAGCCGTTCTGGGAGACGACGGGTCAGGACAACGCACACCCCCGGGCGCCGGCCTACTCCTGCTACCGGAACCATGCGAAAGGCCAGCCGACCTATGCGATCGGTATGAAGGTTCCGTGGCCGGTCGCCGGGCCGGAGGTCGTGTATAGCAAGGACACGAAGGAACTGAACTACAGCCACTTGATGCGGGCCGAGCTGTTCGCGCACCGCTGGCTGGAGGAGAGCGGATACGAGTACGACGTGGCGAGCGACCACGACCTGCACCTCGACCCAGGACAGCTCGCCGGCCGCAAGGTCGTGGTCATTAACGGGCACAGCGAATATTGGTCCGCCGAAGCCTACCAAGCCGTCGATAACTTCCTCCGCTCCGGGGGAGCCGCCATCGTCATGAGCGGCAACACAATGTTCTGGCGGGTGTCGTACGACAAAGACGGAACGGCCATGGAGTGCCGAAAGTACGGTGTCGACATCGGAGGGCGCCAGGGTGCCGAAATCGGCGAGATCTTCCACAGCCACGACGGGCGGCGTGGGAGCTTAATGCGCTTCTGCGGCCTCCCGGCCTGGAAGGTGCTCGGCTTGGAGTGCGTCGGATGGTGGCCGATCGACACGGCGCACTTTGGAGCCTACAAGGCCGTCAATCCGGACCATTTCCTGTTCCGTGGGCCCGAGCAGGTGGGCCTGAAGGAAGGCGAGACATTCGGCCAAGGCCCCGGAGAAAGTCCGCCCCGCGTCGGAGGGCACGAGTCCGACGTGCGGCCGAGCTTGATACGGGCCATCACGAAGCAGAGCCAGGGCGAATTTGCTGTGCCCGGCGACCCTCCGGGCATCGTCCCACTCGCTCAAGCGGTCGACAGGGAACGCCGTGGTATGGACTACTTCGGGCGGTGGGAGCCGCTCGAACACGGCGTCTTCGCCGAAATGACCTACTGGGAGCGTCCACAAGGTGGCAAGGTGTTCCACATGGGATGCATCGCGGGAGGGTGGGCGCTATCCGCAGACCCGAAGATGCAGGCCCTGATGCGCAACGCCCTGCATCACTTCGGCGTGCGCCGCAAAGCGTGAGCCACCCCCGATCGCCCGGGCCGGAAGGAAGGAAGATGAACTCCAACCGCCGTCAGTTCCTGGAAACGGCCCTTGGCGGCCTCGGACCCGAATTTGACAGTTTCTAGATGCAGAAATGGATCTAAGCCTAGACAGAACAGGACCTTACGGGCGTTTTCGCGAAACCCCCGAAAATATCTAGGACCGGGGCGCTTTAGCCGATGTGCAGAAGCGGCGACGGAGGGTCTATCTTCAGTTTTTTCAACAACTTAAGGGCCTCGTCGCTCGGCTAGGTCACCTGCCAGACATCCCGGTCGCCCGCCCACAATTGTGCCAGCTGGATCCGCTTCAGACGGTCCTGATGCACTGCCGCAGGCCGCGCTGCAGCATCCGCCACGCCTGCTCCACTCCCTACAGCTGCTTGTAACCCAGCGCCATGTCCTCCCCGCTCACGCCCGAAACCGCCAAGAATCGTATGTTTCGCCAAACTGATGAGATATGCGGACTGGCAATTGCTCGCAAGACCGGCCGCTGAGAAGCCGCGCCCGACCGCAGGGACTTGAGACCAATTCCCTAAGCGGGCGCGGCAGCGGATCGCATCCACAAGGCTCTGGAGTTGCTTGACAGGGGCCAGCTTTGGCAGGCAGGCAATCTCACTCGGGGATTGGCCGGGTGCTACCCCCCGAACTTGGACGCGGTAATGGCGCGGGAGGAGAAGACAAAGAGCCGCCCGGAGCCAAGATGATCTTGGTAGATGACGATGACGAATCCGGTCACGAGCAGGACCGCGATGTTAATTCGGTCCGAAATATACTCCAGAAGATCCTGGCGGCCCGGGATTCGGCAGGGCCCCTCGCTGGAGCGTGTGGAGTAGGCAGGTGAGCGCCATCATTGGGCGGAGCTACCGCGTAGAGCAGCATGCTAGCGGATCCTCACGGCTCAGTTGCGGGTATATGAGTGCCCTACTATGAACGGATGATCATCCGTCGCGCAGTCTCAGCCGATCTTGAGACGATCGTTGGCTTCAACGCCCGCTTGGCCCTGGAATCGGAGGGTGTGCAGCTAGATCTTGAGCGTCTGCGCCTCGGAGTGACCGGGATGCTCGGTGACGATTCCCGCGGTCTGTACCTTGTAGCTGAATCAGATGGCGTCGCGGTGGGACAGCTGGGACTGACCTTCGAATGGAGCGACTGGCGCAACGGCACGTTCTGGTGGCTCCAGAGTGTCTACGTGGTCCCCGGATCGCGCCGGACCGGAGTGCTCAAAGCACTGTACGCACGGGTCTTGGAACTTGCTTCCGAGCACGGTGTTTGCGGAGTTCGGCTCTATGTGGAACGGGAAAACCATCCAGCCAAAGCGGCCTATCAACAATTGGGCCTTGCCCCCGCGGTGTTTGAGATGTATGAGACCGATTTCGTGCTCAAGCGTGATCACGCAACGTAGTCACGGGGCTTGGGCTCGCGAAGCCGCTCGCGCGGCTGTCCGGGCTAAGCCAATTCCGATCATGCGCGCCTGTAAGCGCATGGCGCATCGCGCTGTGGCGACGACCGGTTGAGCGATCAAGAGCCGTGGTGGCGATTCGTTCTATCATGGCTAGGAAATGGGATTGCTCAGCGGAAAGACCGCCATCGTCACGGGATCCGGGCGCAGCATCGGCAAGGCTGTCGCGAAGCTGCTCTCCGAACACGGTGCCCGTGTCGTCGTCAACGACCTAGATCCCGAGCCGGCCGAGGAGACACTTGGCGAGATCCAGAGTGCCGGCGGGGAGGCCGCCATCTGCGTAGGCAGTGTCACGGATCCGGAAGTCCCTGATCGCCTGGTCAAGACCGCTCTCGATTCGTTCGGTGCGGTCGACATCATCGTCAACAACGCCGGCTATACGTGGGATGGCGTGATCCACAAGATGAGCGACGATCAGTTCGACGCCATGCTGGATGTCCATCTCAAGGCCCCGTTCCGCTTGGTCCGCGCCGCTGCACCGTTTCTGCGCGAGTCGGCCAAGGCCGACATCCAGGCGGGCCGCCGGCCCCCGTGCCGCAAGATCGTGAATGTGAGTTCGACCACCGGGGTCGCGGGCAACGCAGGACAAATCAATTACGCCGCCGGCAAGATGGGGATTGTCGGCATGACCAAGACCATCGCCAAGGAATGGGGACGGTTCAATATTTGCTGCAACGCTGTTGCCTACGGCTTCATCGAATCGCGCCTAACGCAGGCCAAGGAAAAAGGCGATATGACTTCAACCGGGATTGCCTTGGGTATCCCGCAGCGCCAGCGCGAAGCGGCCATACCGCACATTCCGCTGCACAGGCACGGCACGCCGGAAGATGCTGCCGGCCCGGTTCTGTTCCTCGCGTCGCCGCTGTCCGACTACGTGACCGGATCTGTCGTGCTGGTCACCGGCGGCAGCGTGGTCTGAATCCCCGCTTCAGGGTCGTCGCGGCGGGGGCACGCCCCACAGCGCAGAGATTCGCCTTGGGCGTCCAAGACGTCCGGTCCGCCGCATGAGCCGCGCAGGCAACGGTTCTTGGAAAGGAGTCCGATCGCCATGATGGCCATCGCGAGTCCGATAAAGCCCGCGGCAAGAAGGACGATCATCATTGCGCCTCGTGCTCAATTTTCGCACGGAATCGGTCGGACTCGACCTCTCGCAGGCGGTTTCCGCCAGCCTCCACAAGCAGCAAGACTGCCAAATCCTCCCGGTCTGCCAGGGCAATGCCTTCTTGCTCGCCGAGAACGAGCAGGGCAGTGGCAATGGCATCGGCCCGCATTGCACTTGGGTCTAGCACCGTGGCGGATACGACGGCGTTGCTCGCAGGCCGTCCCGTCCGGGGGTCCAGGATGTGAGCGAACCGCAGCCCGCCCGCTTCGCGAAAGTTGCGGTAGCTGCCGGACGTTGCCACACCGGTGTCACGCAGGTGCAGGATGCGGTGCACGAGCCGTCCAGCACCATCGGGGCGTTCTACGCCAATACGCCACAGCTCGCCTTGTGAGTTGGATCCCCCGGCGCGAAGTTCGCCGCCAATGTCGATGAGATAGTCCCCGTGGCCGAGTTGCTCTAGGGAGCTTGCAACGAGATCGGCCGCGTACCCTTTTGCGATCGCCGAGAGGTCGATTTGCAATGCGGATGTCGGCTTTCGGGCTGACGAGGCCTGTCGGTCTAGAATCAGCTTTTCCCATCCGGCAGTGCTGCGCAGTTCCTGCACTGTCCGCTCCGAAGGCGGTTCCCCCGCTTCGTCCGGCCCGAAGCCCCAAGCGTTCACCAAAGGGCCGATAGTGATGTCGAACGCCCCGCCTGTAATGGCGCTGGCTTCCTGCGCCGCAATCAAGACGGCCAGCGTTTCCGGGGATACCGCGAGCGGCTGCTCAGATTCGTGCAGGTTGAACCGGGACACTTCCGAATCTGCTCGGTACGTCGACATCAGGGCGTCCACGCGGTGCAGCCGTTCGCGCACGGCCGCGCTAATCGAGGACTCGTCGGCCGAGGTAGCGCCAGGCAGTACGACGCTGTAGGACGTGCCCATTGTGGAGCCCGCAATCGTGAGGGCTCCCGGCACGGGCTGATCGTGCCCGCACGCGCTCAGCGCGGCCAGGGCGATGCTAACGCAGAAAGCGCAAGTGTTGGAGAGAGCCGTCCCGTGGCTCAGCGCGCCATTAGCCACCGAAGTCGTCGAACAGGATGTTCTCCGGCTCCACGCCCAAGCTGTCGAGCATGCCGAAACAGGCAGTCATCATCGGCGGCGGTCCGCAAATGTAGTACTCGCAGTCCTCTGGTGCGGGATGATCCTTCAAGTAGTTGTCGTGCAGGACCTGATGGATGAATCCTGTGTAGCCGGCCCAGTTGTCTGCCTCAAGCGGATCCGACAGCGCCAGATGCCATTCGAAGTTGGGATTCTCGCGCTGGATCATGTTGAAGTCATCCAGGTAGAAGGCCTCGCGCAGGCTGCGCGCTCCGTACCAGAACGTGACCCTGCGATCCGTGCTGATGCGCCGGAACTGGTCGAAGATATGGGAGCGCATCGGGGCCATTCCCGCGCCACCGCCGACAAACACCATTTCGGTCTTGGTATCTCTGGCGAAGAATTCCCCGAACGGTCCGGCGATCTCGACCTCGTCGCCGGCTTTGAGGTTGAAGATGTACGAGGACATCTTGCCCGGGGGCGTGTCCTCGGGAGCGCGCGGAGGCGGGGATGCCACGCGTACGTTCAACATGATGATGCCTTGCTCCTCCGGGTAATTGGCCATGGAGTAGGCGCGTTCCACCGGTTCGCTCACCGTTGAGACGTACCGCCAGAGGTTGAACTTGTCCCAGTCAGCCCGGTACTCGTCGGCGACCTCGAAGTCTTTGTAGTGGACCGTGTGTGCGGGACAGCAGATCTGAATGTAGCCTCCGGCCTTGAACGGCACCGACTCGCCCGCTGGCAACTCAAGCACGAGTTCCTTGATGAATGTCGCCACATTGTCGTTCGAGCGGACCTTGCACATCCAGCGCCTGACCGAGAAGACCTCGTCCGGCACCCGGATCGTCATGTCGTTCTTGACCTTGACTTGACAGGAGAGCCGGAGACCCTCGCGCGCCTCGCCACGCGTAATGTGGCTGGCTTCGGTGGGCAGCATGGCGCCGCCGCCGTCGCACACAGTCACTGTGCAGACGCCGCAGCTGCCCTTGCCGCCGCAGGCTGACGCGATGAAGATCTTGTTGTCGGCCAGCGTGTTGAGCAGCGTTCCGCCGGAATTCACAGTCAAGGCGTTGGAAGGATCGTCATTGATGGCGATTTGGACCTGGCCGCTAGCGACCAGCCGATTCTTGGCGACCATCAGCAGGGCGACAAGCGACAGAATGACGCCTGTGAACATTGCGACGCCGAGCAGAACAGTGATCATCTTGGCTCCGTGAAGTCCTCTGCTTGCGATCTAGAGTTGGATCCCGCCGAAGGCCATGAAGCCGATCGCCATCAGGCCCGAGAGGATGAATGTCATGCCCAGCCCGCGCAAGCCCAGCGGGATGTTGCTGTACTGCAAGCGCTCGCGGATCGACGCTAGGGCGATGATCGCCAAAGCCCAGCCGACTCCCGATCCCAAGCCGAAGACGACACTCTCGCCGAACGTGTAGGTCCGCTCGACCATGAGCAGCGAGCCCCCGAGGATCGCGCAGTTCACCGCGATCAGCGGCAGAAACACGCCTAGCGCTGCGTAGAGCGCGGGGACATAGCGGTCTAACGTCATTTCGACGATCTGCACCATGGCTGCGATCGTGCCGATGTAGCACAGGAATCCAAGAAACGACAGGTCGTACTCCGCCAATTCCGGCGAGATCCACTCCATCGCGCCGTCACTGAGAAGGCGGTTGTAGATCAGGTTGTTGACCGGGACCGTGACGGTCTGGACGAAGATCACCGCCGCCCCCAGCCCGATCGCCGTGTTGACTTTCTTCGAGCAGGCCAGGAACGAGCACATTCCCAGGAAGAAGGCTAGGGCGAGATTCTCGACGAAGATCGCCTTGATTGCGAGGTTCAGGTATTCTTCCATGACCTCAGCCCTCCGCCTCGACTTGGCCGGTCTTCCAACTTCGCAGCGCCCAGATGAACAGCCCGATGATGAAGAACGCGCCGGCCGACACTCCGAGTAGTCCGTTGGGGTAGTACCAGCCGCCGTCATGCACCTTGGGCAGGATGACCGCCCCGAAGACGGTGCCTTGCGCCAGCAACTCGCGCAGGAATGCCGTTGCCATCAGGACTGCGCTGTAGCCGAGTCCGTTGCCGATGCCGTCGAGCAGGCTGTCCAAGGGGCCGTTCTGCATGGCGTAGGCCTCGGCACGCCCCATGATGATGCAGTTGGTGATGATCAGTCCGACAAACACAGACAGCTGCTTGCTGATCTCGTAGATGTACGCCTTCAGCACTTGGTCGGTCACGATCACCAGCGAGGCGATGATCGTCAGCTGCACGATGATGCGCACATTGCCGGGAATGAAGTTCCGGAGCAGGCTGATCGATAGGTTGGATAGCGCGAGCACGCTGATCACGGCGAGGCACATGACCAGGGCAGTCTCGAGCTTCGTGGTGACCGCCAGCGCCGAACAGATGCCAAGCACCTGCAGCGCGATCGGATTGCTCTCGAACAGTGGGTCGAGCAGGGTTTTGGTGCTGGATGCTGTCATCGGGCCGCCGCCTCTTGGAAATTCTGCAGGTACGTCTTGAAGCCGGCCTCGCCGAGCCAGAATTCGAGCATGGATGTCACCCCGTTGCTGGTGATCGTTGCGCCGGTGAGCCCGTCTACATCGTGCGGTGCTTGGGCAGGCGGGCCCGCCTGCCCCTTGATGACCCGGATCGCCGGATCGCCGGATTCACCGTAAATCCGGCGCCCCGGCCAAAGGGACTTCCACTTGGGGTTGTCCACTTCGCCGCCCAGGCCTGGCGTCTCGCCGTGCTGGTAGTAGGTGAGTCCTTGGACCGTGTTACCGTCCTGCTCGACGGCTAGGAAACCGTAGAGCGTCGACCACAGGCCGTAGCCTTGGATCGGCACCACTGCCATGGTCGGCTTGTCGCCATCCATGACCTCGTACACCAGGGCGTGGTTCGGAAGCCGCTTCACCGAGGCTCGGTTCTGCGGAGCCTCGCGGCTCGTCTCTGATGTCTTCGCCGCTTTGGCCTGGTCAAAGCCCATCGGGTCAATTTCGGTCGGCGTGCCGGCCTGCAAGTCGATTACGACGGAGCGGATATGCTCGAACCGGCGCTGGACCTCCGCTTCGTCCAGGTCTTCCCCTGTCTGTGCGAGTCCTGCTGCGAACAGGACGTTGCGCTGCTTGTCCAGGGCCGCGTTGCGGAGCTGGTGCTCCTTCAATGAGACCGCTGCCGCCGAGACCAGCACCGCGCAGGCGACGCAGACCGCGCCCGAGAACAGCAGGGTGTACAGGGCGCTATGTCGCATAGCGGGCCTTCCTTCGCTTGACGTTGGCCTGGATCACGAAGTGGTCGATGAGCGACGCGAACATATTCATGAACAGGATTGCGAGCATCATGCCCTCAGGATAGGCTGGGTTGATGACGCGGATCAGAATTGCGAGCATCCCGATCAGGCACCCGTAGACGTAGCGGCCGGCATTGGTGTGGGCAGACGAGACCGGGTCGGTCGCCATGAACACCAGGCCGAAAGCCCAGCCCCCGAGCACGAGATGCCATTCGAACGCCACATTCATCAGCGCGTTCGTCGTCGAACCCATGGCGGTGAGAAGCTGCACCATCACGAAGGAGCCCACGACGCCTGCCGCCATGATGCGCCAGGACCCGATGCCAGTCGCCACTAGGATCAGTGCGCCAATCAGGCAGGCCAGCGTCGAGGTCTCGCCCATCGACCCCGGAACTAAGCCGAGAAACGCTTGCATCCAGCTCACGGTTCCGCTTGCCAAGGCCTCGGGCCCGGCCAGCGCTGCCTCGGCGAGCCAGGTTGCCCCGCTGCTGCCGTCGACCGCCGTGTTGGCTGCGATCCAGACTTGGTCGCCCGAGATTTGCGCGGGGTAGGCAAAGAAGAGAAAGGCTCGCGACATCAGCGCCGGGTTGAAGATGTTCATCCCCGTTCCGCCGAAGATCTCCTTGCCTACGATCACGCCGAAGGCGATGCCGAGAGCGACCTGCCAGAGCGGAATCGTTGGCGGGAGCACCAGCGGGAATAGCATCCCGGTCACTAGGAACCCCTCGTTGAGCTCGTGCTTTCGCACGACCGCGAACAATGCTTCGCAGTTTCCGCCCACAGCGAAGGTGACAAACACCACGGGCAGGTAATACAGCGCGCCGTGGATGATGCACCCTATGATGTCCGCCGGATCAAACGCTCCGAATCCCAATGCAGTCAGTAGTGCGGTCTGCCACGTGTCTAGCGGCTGCGCGCCTTGCGAAATGGCCAGATTGGCTTGGTACCCGGTGTTGTAGAGTGCCATTGCCACGCACGGCAGCAGCGAGATGACGACGGTGACCATCATCCGCTTCAGGTCAATGCCGTCGCGCACGTGGGCTGCGCCACCCGTGGTCGTGCCGGGAGTGTACAGGAACGTGTCCATCGCCTCGTAGAGCGGGTACGCTCGCTCAAGCCGGCCCCCCGGCTTGAAGTGCTTTTCGATGGAATCGAGGATCGCGCGCATGGCCTTTCGATCGTGCTGGCCGGTGGACTGACCGGCTAGCCTTCCTTCTCGAGCGTGGTCAGGATGTTCCGCAGGAGGGATCCGAATTCGGCCTTCTCCGGCGATACGAAGGAACAGAGCGCCAGGTCCTCTTCGATGAGTTCCAGCGCTCCCAGCTCCTCGGCGCGTTCCGGGTTCGGAATCAGCAGGGAGCGCAGGAGCGGCGCCGGCAAGATGTCCATCGGCATGATCTTTTCGTAGGCGCCGACTGGCACCATGGCGCGCACGGACCCGTTGGTCGTGGTCGTGAACGAATACCTGCGCCCCGGTATCCACGAACTGAGGAACAGCCGCATGACCGAGAATGTGCTGAACCCAGGCAGCATCCAGCCCAGCAGCTGTCGCCGGCTGTCCTCGTGCAATCCGGTGATCTGGATGTGGTATCGGCCTAGGTATCCGAACACACTGCCCGGCGCATGCCGGCCAGACAGCGGAGATCCCGAGATGACACGGGTTTCGCCCTCGGCCAGCTCGCGATTCGTCAGGCTTGCTAGCGCTGCTCCCACGCGGGTCCGTAGCAGACGTGGGCGCTTCACCGCCGGTCCCGCCAGCGACACGACGCGCTCAATCGGCAGAACGCCGCTCTCGAAGAGCTTGCCCACCGCGATTGCGTCTTGATAACCGAGATGCCAGACCTGCTTGTTGCGGTTCACCGGGTCCAGCATATGAATGTGCAAACCGGCAGTTCCGCTGGGGTGCGGTCCTTGGAACTCTTCCAAGTAGATGGAGTCGTTCTCCGGCACAGCAATGGTGCTTCCGCGTGTCTTGCACACAAAGACAGGCGCTCCGGCAGCGACCTTCACCAGAGCTTCCAGTCCCCGGGCGAAGTGTGCCTCATTGCCGACCATCACAGCGTCGACGTCTGGTGCCAGCGGATCCGAATCGGCGGCGATGACGAAGACTGAGTGGGGTTTTGCGTCGACCGCTGGCACCCTGCCGTATGGTCGGGCCCGGAGAGCAGTCCAGAGGCCTGATTCAATCAGCAAGGCACGGGCCTGATCGGTGGTGAGTTCCGATGGGTGACGCCCAGTGTGCGACTCGAATTGAACGCAGTCCTGGCCGCCCCGGAGCTCACTCGAGTCCAGCTGCACGACGACGGACTGCAGCGCGCGCCGATCGCCCCTGTTGATGGCCGTGACCGTGCCCCCGGCTGGCGTGGTGAAACGCACGCCGGGTGTCTTCTTGTCCTCGAAGAGAACTTGACCCCGTCGCACCGAATCGCCGGCGGCGACCAGCATCGTCGGTTTCATGCCGATGTAGTCGTCGGCCAGCAGGGCGATATGGCCGGGAGCGGGTGCCTGTTCGACGACCTGCGCAGGCCGGCCATCGATGGGCAGGTCTAATCCCTTGCGAACTTTGTGCAGCCCCATTTGCCCCTCGTCACAACGATTCCGCCACCAGCGCTATGGATTGCAGACGCCGCGGGTATGCTCTCAGCCCGTGCCGCTCCCTAGGCCCGCACGTTCGGTTGCCACGCTGTGGCCCGGAGTCTACCCCGTCCGCGCCGTGGCGGGCGTGGAAGGCGGCTCTCCGAGCTTGCAGGGGAAACATGCGGCAGCTACCATGCGAGGGGCAAAGACAGGCGTCGCCGGTAACCTACATTGTAGCGCTTTTGGCCCGGCGCTAGCGGTCCGGTGGTGCCCGCCCGCACCGCTGATTCTTTGTCGGGTTGAGGGGTGTAGTCGCTCTCTGGGTGCCTGAACACGAGCGCCATGGCGGTCTGAGAAGGAAAATCGAGCCCCGGCCTGGTGTCCAAGGATGCCCGATGGGCCGAGCAGCGCCGGGCGGGGCTCCCGCTATCGGCCCCGGGCGCACAGAGCGGCCGCTCACCCGGCCGCGGTCGGCCGGATGCGATGTCTCAGCGGTGCCAGTCCTGCTAGGTTTCGCTCAGTCGCAGTTGCAGCGCCTTGGCGCGGTTGCCGGCGGAGTAGATTTGCGCCTCCGGCACCGTCTCGAACTGCGGCAGCGACAGCAGCAACGCCAGCGCCAGGTTGTTCAGCGCCGCGTTGTTGGCCGGACCGTGGCCCGTGCGCACGCGGCTAGCATTCCGTCGAGCACGGCCCGCCACTCGTCGACTACCCGTGGCCCGTGCGCACGCGGCTAGCAGCCTCCCCGAAGACCTTGTCGCGGCGGTAGTGGTTGGCGCTCTCCACTCGCCAGTGGCCGCGCTGCAGCACCCGTAACTCGCGCGCCGAGGCAGCCGCCGGCGGCAGCGAAGTGATGCCGTAGCTGTAGCTGCGCTTGACCGCGCCACCGCGCCGCGCACAGCGCTCGTGCGTGATGCGGTAGGCCTGCTGCGCATGCGGGAACGGCAGCAGTTGCGGATGGGGCGTGAAGACTTGGCTCGAGCGCTTCTCTAAGTCGCTCTGGCGCGAGGGCTTCCAGCCAGCTTCCGCCCAGCTGCGCGCCGCGCCCAGCTCCCAATTCAGCCCGCTCAGGGTCGCGTGCGTCAGCTCGCAGTTGCCTTTGATCCGCACCATGATGTGCCCGCCGTGCGGTTCCACGATCGCCCGCTCGGTCTCGCGCCCCGCGTGCCCCGCGTCCAGCGTCACCGTCCGCGCAGGTCCACCTCTTCCAACAAGGCCCGCTAGGCCGCCTGCTCGCCGCCCTCCTCGCGGTAGCTGCGGCTCGCCACCGGGACGCCCGTGCGATGGTCCACCAGCGTGACCGTCGCCCCGTGCTGCCCCGTCGCCGACAGCCGGTTGGCCCCGCGAATGCGCTTGCCATCCCCCGCCCGCGCCGACGCCGCCACGCGCGGTTGCGTCCAACGCTCGAGCGCCCGTTCCAGCGAGCCCGGGTCGGTCCGCTCCATGACCCGCTGGAAGGTCGTCTCCGAGGGTGTCACGGACTCCCCCGTGGTCGCGTCCCGGCGACAGCCCAAGGCTCCTAACTCCTCTGCTGTCAATGTCTTCGCATACGCTTCTGCCGCCCGCCGACCCGACCGGCCAGCCTCGCCAGCAGCTGCAGCGCCAGTACCACGGCCAACCGATGCCGTCTCCCGTGGCAGCTCCGGCTGTCCTCCACCGCCTCCACCTGCGCCCGCAGCGAGCGCAGTTCCGCCGCCGGGTCGCGCACATCGACCGCCCCGCAAGCCCATTCCGGCCGCTCCTGCGGATCCGCCAGCCGCGCCCGCGCCCGCGCCCGCAGCGGATCCACCAGCATCTGCTTGCGCTGCCCGTGCTTGTCCGTGGACTGCCCGTTCGAGCGCGCAGACCCCTTGCGCAAGCCCAGCTGGATCCAGTGCGCCGCCACATAGACCGTGCCCCGGTACAGCTGCGGATCCACAAACGTTTCGGCGAGTTCAATGGGAGGCCCCCAGCGCTGTTGCCAGTCCCGGCTCAGCCGCCGCAGATTCAACCCCAGCACGCGCGAGGCCAAGTGCTGCACGCCCGCCCCCTCCGGCAGCACTGAAAACCTCGTGTGATTGGCGATCAGATGCAAGCGCCGGAACTGCACCGCCTTGTGCCAGCCCAGCCAGCGGGCGCGCGGGCGGCACTGGAAGACCCCCGTCTGCCAGCCCACCAGCGCCAGCCACTCGCCCTCGTATTCCGCCACATAGCGCAGCCCGCGCCCGGCCAACTGCTTGCACCCCAAATACTGGTGTTTGGCCATCAGCGCATCCCAGCGCGGCCGCTCGTGCGGCTGCGCCAGCCGCAGCACCACTTGCTTCAGATCCGGAACCGTTGTGGGCGTCTCCTGCTCCTGCATACCCCATGCATACACGAATCCGGCCAAAATAGCCAGCCCCTCGCCGATCTTGTTGTGCGAATGGTCACACCCCCCGATAAAGAATCAGCCGTGTGCCCGCCCGCTGGGCGGCCGCAGCCGCTCTGGGTGTGGAGACGCCGGGCTTGGATGACGGCCGTGCCCGGGCCGCGAACACGGTGCACGCCGGCACTGTCCCGGGTGCCGATCGTGTCAGCGCGCCACGGCGAAAATTTGCGACGCTCGAGTTTCGAGAAGGTGGTTGTATCGGCGCACCTGATGACCATGGCAGCGAAGAAGAAAGCGTTCAAGAGACCGGCCCGCGAGGTGCTCGCGCTCATCGGTCGCGGCCGGTCAGGTCACCCTGAATGAGCACCGTGCCAAGCACGACTGGACCGATGCCGCGGCTTGCGCCGAAGCCTGCCAGCGGCCGACGATGCGCTTGGTGCCACTGCTGAGCGCAGCTCAGCAGGCAGTCCCTGCACCTCCTGCGCTCGCGGCTCGTCCGCGCCAGGGCAGAGCTCCTCATTCCCTGTCCCTGTGTTCAGTGTCGCGCGACAGGCAGGGCTGATCTGGTAGGCGGATGCGTGTGCTATGATCCGCCAATGTCTCGCATCGTGACCTCGATCACGCTGAACGGCGAGCCGCGCATGTTGTCGTCCATAGGGTCAGTCCGAGATCTAGTTCTAGACCTCGGCTTGGACGAAGACGCCGTGGCTGTGGAGCGCAATCGTGAGATTGTCAGGCGGCTCAACTGGGCCGACACTGAGTTGCAAACGGGTGACAGAATTGAAGTCGTGCGCTTTGTCGGAGGCGGTTAAGATGTGTCACGATGTTTGTGCTTTCGGAATGGGACACGCGGGTTTGATATGCTGACCAAAACATTGGCCCGGGGCGAGGCCGGAATCGCCTGACAATGTTTGAAGGATCCAGTGGACAATGAAGTCGGTGCTCGTACCCGTTTACAGCAGCTTGGATGTGGCGAAACTGACAGGCGTGAGCCTACGCCAGCTTCAATGGTGGGACGAACAGGGCATCGTGACGCCCATGCAGAAAGGGCGTCGTCGGCTCTATAGCCCGGCTGAGGTCTTGCTGGTCTCGCTGATCGTGGGGCTACGCCGAAAGCGGCTGTCCTTGCAGAAGATTCGCAAGGTCTTGGGCGAGCTAAAGGGCGCGAACGGAATGGCGCATCTCGCAGTGAATCCGGGTGTTCCCGACGTTTACCTGCTGACGGACGGGGATCGCGTCAGTTTGGAGAACTCCCCTCAGGCGATTGTCGATGTCCTGAAGGAGGCGGCGATGCCTATGATTTCGCTGTGCATTTCGGATCTCATTCGGCAGTTGGACCTGCCCGAGGTGGAAACGCCCCGCAAGCCCGTGCATGGCGAGATCACCAGCACTGGCAGAATCCGAAGGGCGCGAACCGCCAGAGCGTCGTAAGCGGTCGCGCTACGGCGCAGCTGACGACAGTGATCCACACGCAGGGCTTCAGCGGCCTTGGCGGCCTCGGACCCGAACCACGATCGGAGTGCCCTCGAACCCGAAGCGGGCTCGGATCTGATTCATCAGATACCGCTCTAGGCCGAAGTGGAGTTGCTGCTTCCGACCGCCAAAGAACAAGAATGTCGGAGGTCTGATCCCGACTTGCGTGACATATGTGAATTTGGGCTTGCGCCCCGGCACAGTGACACGCTCCATGTCGAGCTCTGCCAGGAACCGATTGAGGTCTGCCGTCGAAATCCGGTGTCGCGCCGCCCGGTCCGCCTTCTTGGCCAGCGGGAACAAGCTAGGAACGCGCAGCCCGGTGTGGGCGGAAATGAACGCGACCGGGGCGTACCGCAGCATCTTGAGCTGGTCGCGAACGTGGCGGCGGAACTCCCCCGGTGCCTTGTCGGCGATGTCCCACTTGTTCACGACGATGATGCACGCCTTGCCACCCTCGTGCACATAGCCTGCGATGTGTGCGTCTTGGGCCGTGACTCCCTCGGCAGGATCGATTAGCAGCAGCCCTATGTCGGCCATGCGCAGATGGCGCTGCGCCATGACGATACTCAGCTTCTCCGCCATCGCGTGTGTCTTGCCCTTGCGCCGGATTCCCGCTGTGTCCACAAACACGAACCGTTGGCCCCGGTGCGTGGCTTCGGCATCAACGGCGTCACGCGTCGTGCCCGGAACGGCAGACACGATCGCTAGGTCACTGCCGATCGCACGATTCAGAAGTGTGGACTTGCCCACATTCGGACGCCCTAGGATGGCGATGCGAATCGGCCGCGCTTCGTCATCTGCTCCGGCCGTGTCCTCGCCGGTGGCGAACGCTTGCGTGGCCCCAGACATGAGTGGGTTGATTCCGAGTGCGTGCTCGGCCGACACGGGGAACATTGCTTCGAAGCCGAGCTCGCTGAACGACATCGCTAACGAGTCCAGTGCCGGCGTGTCGCACTTGTTGACGGCGAGGCTGACGGGCTTGCCGCTGCGGTGCAGCAGCCTGGCCATTTCGTGATCGGTCGGCGTTAGTTCTGTCCGTCCATCAACCACGAAGATCAGGTGGTCTGCATCCTCGATCGCGAACAGCACCTGTTCGCTCACCAAGGATGGGATCATCTCCTTCTCAAAAAACGTCATGCCGCCGGTGTCGGTGACTTCGAAGGACTTGCCCTGCCAGCTGATCGGCATCCGGATCCGATCCCTGGTCATCCCTGGGATGTCGCCGACAATCGAGCGGCGCGACTTCGTGATGCGGTTGAACAGCGTGGACTTGCCCACGTTCTGCCGGCCGACGATTACGAGCTGCGGAGGCTTTACAGTCTCCATGACCGGGATCATAACAGTCTGCCGGGATGCGTGATGGCAGCCCCGGCTGCCCGGTCTCTGCGGCGCCCCCGCCGCCGACCGATCCGCTGCGATGGCGGCGGAACGATTTTTTGGTCCGCCTCCAACTGGTCTTCGGCTACGACCAATTCGGGCACTTCCTCCTGTTCAGTTCCGGTCCCCACGAGATTTTCGACATCCTGACTCCGGGCGGGCAAATCCCAAACCGCTTCGACGCGCCCGGACTGTCCTTTCGCCAAATCGGCAACCCACTGGGCGCACAGCGCGTCGGCCACGCAGCCGTGTACGCCAAAGACTCTTGGCGGGCGGCGCCGGGATTGACGGTGGATCTGGGCTTCCGGTAGGAAGGACAATTCAATCAGCGGCCGGCGACGGGCACTGGCGTGCTGCTCGATCGGCTGCGCCCAGCCGACTTTGCCTTCGGGGAACTCGATCAGGAGATCATGTACGGCCACAGATTGGCGTGCGGTTCTTCCTCTACCGCGCTGCGTCGGACTGCAATTCGCCGGTCTGCCGGGAAGCACCGAATTGCCTCCTTCGTGCAGGCTCACGGGTCAGAATTAGCGCGCCGGGGCACCTGCAGCTGGCCCAGCTCGGCCGCGAGCGCTTCCTTGAGCTTGAATTCCGCTGCCGTCTCCCTGGGATTCCAGTACCACGGATGGTCCACATGCTCGCTGCTCATGATCCGCTCCATGTCGGCGACGACTCCGGGATAGTCGCCTGCAAGATCGCGTTCGCATCGGATGTCTTCCTCGATCAGGAACAGCTCCATCGCCGCATCGGGACCCGCACGGTAGGCTTTCCAGGGCCCCTTGCGGACGGCTTGCTCGCGTTGACGCTCCCAGTAGAGCGGTCTATCGGACGGGAATTCGCCGACCCGCCCCTGCATGAGCGGCACGAGGCTTTCACCGTCGGTTCGGGGAACGGAGGGGGCTCCGGCCAGCTCTGCGTAGGTCGGCAACAGGTCCACAAGCCAGACCGGCACGCCGGACACTGCAGGGCTGATCGCCCCGGGCCAGTTCAAGAAGAAGGGAATGCGGACGCCCCCCTCCAGTGCCGAGAACTTGCCGCCTCGGAACGGGCCCTTGTTGCGCAAGAACGGGTCGTCGGGCCAGCCAGCACTCATATTGCCGCGCCCGAAATAGCCGCACATGGAGTAGCCGTTGTCGGACGCGAACGCGATCAGCGTCTCATCCCGGATCTCGAGCTCGTCCAGCAGGGCGATCAGCCTTCCAGCGAACTCGTCGATCCGCACCACCATCGCGGCCCACTCCTTGTGGGCCGTGGTCGGGAAGTCATCGCGACCGCGCATCGACCCGAGGCGGTCAATCACGACCGGGCCGTGGGGGAGCTGGGTTGCGAAGTAGAGGAAGAACGGCTGCCCACGGCGGGCGCGAACGAACTCGAGCGCGGCTTGTGCCAGCACGGTGTCCGAGTAAGTGGCTCTTGAGGGGTCGGCAACACCCGGCGCCACGAAGCGGCCTTGCGCATCGTAGTGGCTGGCGCTGTCCCTCTCGCTTGCCCGCATCATGTTGTCCGCGTACATGTGCTCCATGTCGAAGCCGAAATTCTGCGGGAAGTCGACCTTCGTTCCGTTGCGGTATAGATAGCGGGGATAGAACGTGTGCGCTCGGCCCTGGTCGTAGAATCCGTAAGCGTCGTCAAAGCCCTGCTTGTCGGGAGTGCCCGGAGTGCCGGGCAGGCCGACACCCCACTTGCCGAAAAAACCCGTCGCGTAGCCCGCCCGCTTGAGCACTTCGGCGATCGTGACGTCAGCATCGGCCAAGTGGTCCTGGCCCCGGGCGCTGCGGTTTCGTCGGATTGAGGCGTGGCCGGTGTGCAGTCCGGTCAACAGCGTGCCGCGTGACGGCGCGCACTCTGGCGCACCGGCGTAGGCCTGGGTGAAGCGCACCCCTCCAGCGGCCAGTCGGTCAAGATTCGGTGTCGAAAACCGCTCTTGGCCCCAAATGCTCAGATCGCGATAGCTGAGGTCGTCGGCAAGGATCAGGACGATGTTGGGCTGCTTGCCGGTAAGGGGCTGCTGAGCGGCGGCGGTCACCGTTGAGACGAGCAGCAAGAAGGCGAGGCTCAGCGCCACCGCCAAAGAATAGCAAGGTGTTTGGATCCGCGTGGTGGTTAGCCCGCCAGCCCTCGCACCGCAAGATCCCGGCCATCCATGTAAGTTGGGGGTTCGAAGCCGAACAGGCGCAGCGCTGTCGGCGCCATGTCCTCGATGCCGGGGTCCGTGGCTTCGAATTCGCGATTGCAGAAGACCACACCGGGAATCTGCGGCGGGTCCACGCAGTGGTCCCCGCTCCACGCCTTGGTGTTGTCCTCGAAGACCGGGCCGGCCACCTTGCCGAGCGCGACGCCCCATGAACAACGGTAGCCCGGGTTGTAGCCGATCACGACATCAGGTGCCGCCTCCACGTATGGCCCGGAATAGATGGCTGTCTTCGAGTAGGCGCGATGCACGGCCGTGGCATTGCGCTCCTCGTCGCGCAGGCCCGACAGCTTTGCGCAGATCTCCTTGCGGAGGTCGTCCGCCTCGTCGCGCGGGACGACGCCAGCGCTTTCGCGGCCCTCTATGTTGAGGTAGATCCCCGCTAGGCCGAAGCTGTATGCCTTGGTCTGGCTCCAGTCGATTCCGCGCAGGTAGCCTTCGTCGCGAGCGCCCTCTCGTGCAGTCAGGTAGCCTTCCTGCTCGAGCCAAGCATTGACGTTGACGCCGCGCTGGAAGGATTTGAAGCCATGGTCGGAGAGCACGAAGATCACCGTGTCGTCGTCGACGTGGCGCAAGGTCTTGCCCACGATTCCGTCCATGCGGACGTACAGGTCTTCCACGGTGCTGGAGTACCGGTCGATTGAGTTGCCGTTCGCGCGGTGAGCGGGATGGGAGGGCTCAAGATACCGGTAGAACATGTGCTGGACGCGGTCGGGAGTGTCGAACACGCAGGCCACCACGCCCTTCTTGGTGCGCTCCAGCGCAGACTCGAACATGGCCTCACGCTCTGTGCAGATCTGCTCGGCTTGCTCGAGGAATGCGTCCTCATCGATTACCCGTTCGTTGAGTGCCCATGTGTCTTCAGCCAAGCCGAGGGTGGAAAACTCGCCCAGCAGTTTCGCCAGATACGGTGCGTAAAACGTCGGATGCGAGATCGGCAGCGCGGGCTTCTCCGGATCAATCGCGATCGGCGACAGGTAGAGCCGCACATGAGGCTCGACCGCTGCCAAGCGAAACTGCGCGATGCCGGTCAGCTTGATGCCGAGGCCGGCGCGGAAGGTCAGGCGCACCCAGGGGGTGAAGCGATCCGCCGTGAGGTCGTAACTCTTGCCGCCGATCTCCAAGCGGCCGCCGGCGGAGCGGTCATCCCGCAGTGTCAGGCGGAACGGGATGCGGAGTTCGCCGGCACCTTCGCGGATCGTGTTCTGCGGGCCGCGTACCTCGCCAACGTAGGCTTGGCCGTCCTCGCGCAGCGGATAGCAGGCGCCAGCCTCCGCGAATTCCGCGTCCGTCGGCGCGTTCGTGAAGAGCTGGAAGCTGCCCTGCGTGCCGAGCAGGTCCGGGGTGCACATCGCCGACAGCAGGCGACCCTCGAACGGTTCCGGCGGGAATGTGATCGGGACGCGCAAGATCGTGGAGCCGACTAGGTTCTCCCCAAGCAGGGACCAGAACGGCCGACTCTTGCGTCGCATCTCCACGGCAGGCTTGCTCAGCGGCACACGCCAACGGCCTATCCTCCAGATCCGCGACGGCTGCCGGACCCGCGACGACGACAATTCGGGCAGGTATGAGCGCAGGTTGCGATTCAGGAAATCGAACAGGTTGTGCTTGCCGGGATTCGACCCCGTGGCAAAGGTGGACCAAGCCACAGGCGACAGGGCAGGGAACGTGGTCCTGAGCCTGCTGTAGCGCCCGCGGTCCCGCAACCGGGCAAGGTTGGGCAGCTTGCCTTCGGTGAGGAACTTCTCCACCAGGTCGGGTTCGAGTCCGTCCAGACCCAGGAAGATGAGCTTGCGGATCTTGGCCTTGCGATAGCCCTGAGCCCCTCGCAGCGCTCGCCAAGCGATGCGAAACGGCAGGATGAGGAACGCGAGCGCGCCCGAGATGAGGGCTGCGATCAAGCTGAACAGCGAACCGACGAACGCAATGCCGGCGCCCGGTCCGACATACGCCTCTAGCGGCGCTGCGGCCAGGAGGCCGAGCAGCACTAGCGCAGTTGGCAACGCGCGCATACGATTCATCGTAGCCCGAGCTTCGCTGGATTCAGCGAGATTCATCGGCGCGTTCACCCGGTCGCATCAGCCGGGCAAGCCTTGCCAAGTGAACCTTTGCGGCGAAGCCCACCAGCACGCAAAGCCCGAACGGCAGAAACGCCAGGTGTGCGACCTTGCGGATCAATTCCGGATTGCGGATCCCGCTGCGCGAGACGGCTAGTCGGGCGGCTTTGCGCCATTGGGCCAGCTCGAGCCAGAAGAGTCCCTCGGATTGGTCAACGAGCAGCACCTTGGCGGGCAGCATGGCCGCCAAGACCAGCTTCCAGACTGCCAGCAAGGGGCTGTCGCTGCACAGGATCGCGACCGCCCCGTGGCGGCCACGGCGCAGGTCGAGCAACAGTTGCCAGCGTTCGGAATGCGTGGAGGCGTTATAGGTCCGCCACGAGCGAGCGTTCGCGCCAAGTCCCTCAGGATCGTCGGGCAAGCACGTGAACAAGTCGATCGGAGCCTCGCCGCAGACCGAATGCCGCAGCATCGGAATGAGTCGGAGCGAATCGCAGCGGGGTCCGCTTTCGATCAGCAGCATGCGCTCGATTGGCGGAATGCTTGTGCCTAGGAACCACCGCACGGCGAGTAGGATAGCGCGATACAATCGGCTAGATGGCGACTGTCCACTTCTATCACAAGCCTAGTTGAACGAGCTGCCGCAAGGCTAGGAGTTTCCTGGCTGACCATGGCGCCGAGCTGGAGCTGATCAATCTCGGCAAGGGGCTGAGTGTTTCTGACTTGGATGCCTTGATCGGAACCCGTGACCATCTGCCGTTCCTGAACACGCGGAACGTGCTGTACCGCGAGATGGGCATGAAGGCGAATCCGCCGAGCCGCGAGGATGCGCTGCGGCTGATGTCGGAGAATCCGAACTTGATCAAGAGGCCCCTATCGATTCAAGGGACGTCGGTGATCCTCGGGTTCGTGCCGGATGAACTGTCCGCGCTCTGCGACGACTAGCGCAGGCACTGGAGCCGACGACGGGACTCGAACCCGTGACCTCGTCCTTACCAAGGACGCGCTCTACCAGCTGAGCTACGTCGGCCCGATGCTGTTCTCGGTCGCGGCCGGAATGGAGCGGGAGACGGGACTCGAACCCGCAACCAACAGCTTGGAAGGCTGTGACTCTACCATTGAGTTACCCCCGCTTCGTTGAGCCCAGGACCGCGTATTTGGAGCCGGCGAGAGGATTCGAACCCCCGACCGTCTGATTACAAATCAGATGCTCTACCAACTGAGCTACGCCGGCTGAACAGGCTCCTCCCTCATCGTAGCATCAGGGTACCCTCGCCAATCTAGGCCTGCACGGCTTTGGCGAGAACGTGCCGATCCTGAAATTTAACCGTGGAAGTTGGGTTGAACCATTCCTGTCCTGCTATCAGCGCCCCGAGGCGCGCCTCCACCCGGTCCCAGACAATCAGGGTCGCATTCATGGCGAACGCCGACGGAAGCTGCGCCTTGAAGGTCTTGATCTGTTGCCACGCCGTCCAGATCGTCGCTTCCTCGTCAGCCAGGTTCTTGAGCTCGAACAACCCGAGCGGCAATCCGTTTACGAGGAGCACGACATCGGGCCAGCGCTCGTCCTTGTCCTCGACTACGGTGACTTGGTTCACGGCGAGCCAGTGGTCGCTGGATGGCTGGTCGTAGTCGATCACACGGGCCTGCGCGCCCCGGATCGCGCCATCGTCGTCGCAATACTCGACCGTCACCCCGTTCACGAGCATCCGGTGGAATGCCCGGTTGCGGGTGTCAAGCGTCGCGCCTTCCGGGCGGCTCAGCTTTTGGAAGGCATCGTCGAGCGCCTCGGCGGGGAGCGCCGGATTGAGCCATGCGAGCGCACTGTGCAAGCGCTGGGACAGGGGACCACTTGCCCGTAGTCGTCGCGTTCGCCCACGGACATTCTCGGCGCGACATCCGGCCCATGCGCAACCTATCAGCCGATGGCCTCCACCCAGACGAGAGCCTCCTGTTCGACAACGGAGTCGGTAAACCCTGCATTCATCTTGTCTGGTAACGCCAGCGATCTGCGACCGCGGTAAGTTGTTCCGTGGAAATCATCTCGCTTTGCCAGCCTTGGTCGAAGTCGATATCGTTTGACCTTGGTAGCTGGTCGTCCGCGAGATCTCGGATCATGATCCGAGACGGAAGCATGGCTGCCTGTCCCACGAAGATTGCTTCTTGCCGACGCAGTCCAGATAACATCTTTGTCAGGCCCGCCATCGAATCGGGCAAGATGGCCTTTACATGCTCGCGATCAGAATCGTTAGTCACTCTCAGGACGATCCACGAATTGCACTGCGACAAGACTGTCGCATCAACTTCGCTTGGTCGCTGCGAGACGAGTAACAACCCAACACCGTACTTCCGTCCTTCCTTGGCAATCCGCCGTATTGCCTCCTGAGCCGCTTCGTATTGCGCCTCTCCGCGGTTCGGCACATAGCGATGCGCCTCCTCGCACACGAGCAAGACTGGGTCGGAAGCTCGTTCGTCTGAGGTTTGCCACACCTTCAGGTTGAAGAGCGTCCGCGCAATCACCGCGCTCGACACGCCCGCTACTTCGTTTGGTACTCCGGAAAGATCGATTACACGGGGCATCGGCCCGTCGCCAAGTAATTGCGAAACGATCCTTGGAAAAGGGTCGTCCATACCACCATCCCATTCCTCCATGAGAAACTTCAATCGAGCGTCAGCCACAAGTACAGCGAGCTTCTGAAGGATAGAGTTGTGGGAGCCTTGCTTACTCGGTTGCGACGGCATGGCACGCATTATTTCGGCTTTGAGGGTTTCGAGCCTGAAGGGCACCGGCGAGAGTGCGCAGGCGTTGTTGCAGGCGTTCGGCGAAGACCGTATCGGAGCACTCGCTGGCTTGGGTCTGGAGCGCGGCGAGAGTGACGCCCTCGCGCAGGCCGCGCTGCGGCGCGGGCAGGGCCGCCAGGGCTTCGTAGGGGGTGTGCCAGTCGCGATAGACGCGGCGCAGCTTGCCGTGGCGGTCCGGCCGCAGCGAAGCGAAGGCGCAGGGGCGGTGGAAGTTGACGTACGGATTGAGCCACTCGCAGTAGAAGCGATGGATCGCGTCAGTGGCCTGGGAGGGCAGGGACTGGTAGCCCATCCACTTGCGCACGACGGCGCCGTTCTTGGTTTCGACGAGGGCGTTGTCATTGCTGCGACGGGCCCTGGACTTGGTGAATTCGATGCGCAGTTTCTCCAGCAGGCCGGCCGTGGTGTGGTTGATGAACTCGCTGCCGTTGTCGGAATGGAAGCCGCGGATCTCGAAAGGGAACTGTGCCAGGAGCTGCTGCAGCAGCGGGGCCAGGTAGTGCTCGCTGATGCGCTCGACGCAGCCAAGTACTTGCCATTGCGTGACTTGGTCGACCAGATTGATGGTGTAGGCGCCCTTGGTGCCGTCCTGCTCGGGGGAATGCACGGTGTCGACCCGGACGTAGCCCGGACGGCCGCGGGGGTCGGGCTGGCGGCGCTCGCCGATGGCGGTGGGCGTGGGGCGGGTCTTGTCGAGGCGCAGGCGGTGCTGGCGATACAGGCGGCTGTGCCGCAGGTTGTACAGGTGGGCGACGGACAGGCCCGCCAGGCGTTGGAACTCGCGCCGCCGGTAGAGCTCGAACTCGCGCCGTAGGATGGCGCAGGTGGCCGGCCCGGCGAGCTGCCGGTGGGCCTCGTCGACGCGGGCCAGCAGCACGATGTCGGCGGGCGTGTAGCGGGTGGGGAAGCGCCGCCGGCGGTAGGCCGTCGGGCGCACCGTGCGCTGGCACAGGAACTGGCTAATCAGGCGCGTCGTCTGGGCCCGGCTCAGGCCGCTGAGCTTCTGCAGGAAACGCCGCACCAAGCCCTTCTCGGGGCGGCCCAGCTCGGCGTAGTGGTGCCGGCGCAGCACGGCCTCGAACAACGCGTACTTCGCAGCCCGGCTGGCAGCTGCGAACTCGACATTCTCACTGCCCTCCAGAAACGCCCGGACCTGCTCCAGGCTCAACGCTTCGGCTTGCTGCATGACGACTCCCATCGCCCGCAGCTTGCCCCCTCTGAAGCGAGGCTCCCTGCTCAGCCCACGCCTTTAGACTCATCTTGTATTGGAATGGCCTCTGGCTTCAGGCTCGTCTTGTATTGGAAAAGACGCCGCCAACTACGGCTCGGCACCGACTAGGCCAGCCATTGCGGGACCCGCTCTACGGGACTTCCACTGGCTCCGAGGGTGTCACCCGCCGCTAGGACTAGACTTCCACAGCTGCTCGTTCCGCCGCGCCGAAGGCATCGACGTTCGCGACTGCCAGAACCGTCGGGAAAACGAAAGATAATCGCGAAGGTTCTCCTAGCGCACCCTCATGGAGGTGCCACCGGTTCTGGGCCGCAAGTTCCCTTTCTCCCGGAGCTGTTGAGGTCCCTGGCAATAAGTTAGGCATCAATATAGGAAGAGTGTACGGATAGCAATCCTACAAGCCGACGAAACCTGCTCCGTTTCGTTGATTCTCACAATCATCCGGAACCAGAGCCCGTTCTCAGGCTCCACCGAATGCTCTCCCTTTCCTTGCAACGACTTGAATGATTTCCTAATTGACGCAAGGTGCCATCCGAACTATGCTGTAGCCATCATGGCACTGATTCGCTTTCCTATCTTGCTGCTGGGCTTGGTAGCCGTCCTTGTAACGGTCCCTTGCTCCGCCCAGGAGGTGACCGGAGCGATCGTCGGCGTCGTCCGGGACGCGACCGGTGCGGTCATCCCGGGCGCGGCGGTGGAAGTTCAGAACGAAGAGACGAACGCAGTGTATGCCGGGTCCACATCGGACATCGGCTTCTACAGTTTCCGTGGCTTGCCAGTTGGCGTCTATATGCTGCGGGTCGAGTCGGCTGGATTCCGGACGCACGAGGCCACCGGGATTCAGACACAGGTCAACGAGTCTGCCCGAGTCGATGTGGCCATGTCAATCGGCGAGGTAACCGAGACCGTCGAGGTAGTTGCGGAGGTCATCGGAGTTGACACGCAGACGGCCACCCTGAAGACCGTTGTCGACCAGCGTCGGGTCGTAGGCCTGCCGCTGAACGGCCGCGACCCGACTCAGTTGATGCGGCTGATTGCAGGGGTCTCGATCTACCGTGGAGCTGGTGTGACTTCGGGCACGACGTACCCCGGAGTGACGCCCGTCTCGGTCAATGGAAGCCGCGGCAACGCGACGAACTACATCCTGGATGGCGGCCAGAACAATGACCACTACAGCAACGCCCCGGTGCCGTTGCCGAATCCGGATGCACTGCAGGAGTTCAGCGTTCAAACGAACAACTTCAGCGCGGAGTTTGGCCGCAACTCGGGTGGGATCGTCAATGCTGTCACCAAGTCTGGAACGAACGAACTCCATGGCAGCGGTTTCCTATACATGCGGCACCATAATTTTAACGCGGCGGAATGGAACGCCCCTCCCGACCCGGATGATCCTTCCAAGAAGGCCAATGACGGCCTGAAGCGCAATCAGTACGGGGCGACAGTGGGCGGCCCTGTATTGCGCGACAGGACCTTCTTCTTCTTCTCGTTCCAGGGCACGCAGATCCGCCGCCGCCCGAACCAGATCAACCGAAACACGTTCACTGCTCTCGAGAGGCAGGGTGACTTTTCGCAATCGGGCATTGGTCGGGACATCATGGACCCTCAGTCCAAGATGCCGTTTCCTGGCATGGTCATCCCCTCATCCAGGTTGTTCCCAGGCTCCGTGACGTTCGCCAACGAATTCCTGCCCGTTCCCACCGGCGGGGGCCGTCGGACAACGGTCACGCAAGTAGCGAACTTCGATGAGAACCAGACGCTCTTCAAGATCGACCAGCAGGCCGGGAGCAAGGTGCGCGTCAGTGGCCGGGCCAGCTGGAATCGCGGAGCCCAGCCAGGGAACTTGAACCAGAGCAATATCTACGAGGACACCACGCAGCGTGAATGGAACAACACCAGCGTCGTGGGCAATGTCCAGTGGATCGTGAGTCCGACAACGCTGAACCAGACGATCTTCGGCATCAGCCGGATGGAGGGTCCTTCGAAGCAGATCCTGCCGGACAGGAACTGGAACGATCTCGGGGTCGACATCACCCTGGACGAGTTCACCCAATACCACACTTCATTCCAGACGATCAACGGGCCCAACACGGGCGATACCAACAACTTCCTCAGAGACGAATGGCAGGTCTCGAACACCACGCGGCTGACAATGGGGCGGCACAGCCTGACGTTCGGGGGAGAGTGGGGACACGGCATTGGGGACATCACCAACAACTTCCGCGCGCAGGGACGGTTTCGCTGGCGGCACAGCGCCGGCTACACGGGGCTGGACATAGCCGACTTCATGATCGGCCGGTTCGAGCGTTTCCAGCAGGGAGTTGGAGAGTTCAAAAACACCCGTTTTAACATTCTCGCCTTCTTCGCAAACGATTCGGTGAAGCTTTCGCCGTCCCTGACGCTCGATCTCGGCGTGCGTTGGGAACCGTTCTTCCCCTACACGGACACGTTAGGCAAGCTGGCCGCTTGGCGTGGCACCGGATACCAATCGACTCGCTTCGTCAACGCTCCCGAGGGTGTTCTTTACCCGGGTGACGATGGCCTGCCAGATGGCGGCTACGACAGTGCGTTGGGGAATTTCGGCCCGCGCCTCGGCTTGGCGTGGGACGTTACAGGGGATGGCAAGACCAGCATCCGTCTGGGCTATGGCGTGTTCTACGACCGCTCCAATACGATTTCGACCAACAGCCAGGCGAATCAGGGCCCGTTCGGCACAGTCGTCACGATATTCGGTGGCCCGAACGACACGATGGCCAATCCCTTCACGAGTTTCGCCGGTGGCAATCCGTTTCCCGTGATCGGTTTCGATGCTATTGGAACAGAACTGCTGGATCCGCCCTCGGATGCGCCGTTCATCTTCCCGCACCGGGCGCACGTGTACGCTCTCGGCATGCGCAACGCCTATATGCAGTCATGGAACTTCACCCTCGAGCGGCAGTTCGCTAGCAACTGGGTAGCAAGGCTGTCGTACGCAGGGTCCGCTGGGAACGCACTCGTGAGCGGCCGTGACATCAATGCCCCCTTGCCCGACGCGGCTGCCTCAACAAGCACGACCAACCAGCGGCGCCCCGGGTACCCCATTTACGAGCGCATCACCGTCATCGAGCCCTCGGGATTCTCGCGCTACAACGCATTGCAGGTCACGGCCGAGAAACGCATGAGCCAGGGATTCACGGTGCTCGCGAACTATACGCTTGCGCAGACCACTGACAACAACCGCGGGTCGGCAAACAAGGCAACCGGGACCTCAGTCACCAATCCGCTGGACCAGTCGTATGACGAAGGCCCGGCTGACTATCACCTCCGGAATGTGGTTAACTTCTCTGGAATCTGGGCACTTCCGATCAATTTCGACAACCCGGCGGCTCGCTTCCTCATCGGCGGCTGGACACTCACTTCGATCGCAAACTGGCGTAGCGGCTTCCCAATCACGGTCTTTAGTGACACCGACAACGCGCGGACGGGCCAGGGAGGCCAGCGCGCCGAGGTGGTCGCCGCTCCGTTTCTGGGTGACGACCGACCCCGCTCCGCAGTGGCTGACGAATACCTGAACCGGGCAGCCTTTGTCCCGAACATCCTCGGAACTTACGGAACGCAGGCCCGCAATGCGTTCCGGGGACCGAGGTCCTTCAACTTCGATTTCGGCCTGCACAAGGATTTTCCCGTAACCGAACGGGTCGGACTGCAGTTCCGCTTCGAGGCGTTCAATCTGCTCAACAACGTGAATCTAAACCACCCCGAAGTTCGGCTGGGGAGAGGCAACTTCATGGAGATCAGTGGCGCCGCGGATCCTCGAATTCTGCAGTTTGCCGTGAGGGTATCGTTCTAAGAACTGCTGGCTTGCCGGCCCTTAGACGTCTGGCAGGACGGGAAGACTGGTAGATGGCCATCCGCGAACTGCGGAATCGGCCAGGGCGACCCAGAGGGCCGAAGTCCGGAAAGGGCTTCATCCTTCCGGACGGCTGCTCTTACGCCCCGTTAGGATCCCAGATCGTGGCGGCTATGTAGCGTTCCGGCCCGGTGGCCTCGTCGCTGAAGTAGTACACGGCGACCACCTTGCCGTCCGGGCGCTGAACCGCGCGGACGTAGCCGATATCGCGGCTGGATCCGTCGGCTCGCAGGAAGATTTCGTCACCCCAAGTCCGGCCGTTGTCGGCACTCAGCAGGGCTCGGATGCTGTAGGGCTCCCCGCGGTATCCGTAAATCAGGCAGATCCGGCCGTCCGCAAGCCGGATCATCGCGGGAGGGTTACCAATGCCCGCTTCCGGGACTGGTGTGCTTTGGTCGCTCCAACTCGCGCCGTTGTCGTCAGAGAGATACGCTTGGATCCACCGGCGCGGTCCCTCCCTGTGGCGCGTCGCGACCAGAATCTCGGTGGGTGACAGCCGTACCGAGGCCGGCATGATGGAAAAGCCCTTCGGCTCAGGGCCGATCCAGGAAATCCGATTCCAGGTCTTGCCGCCATCGGTGGTTCGGGCGCAGAGGGGGCGCCCCTCCTCGGCGTTGGACTTAGCCGCCGTAACGAAAATCATGCAGTCGCTCCCGCTGTTGACGATGTAGTCGGTTCGGGGCGCGATGCCGGGGGCCCCGAAGTTCGGCAAGCGGTACGGGCCTTCCCAAGTCCGGCCGCGATCGTACGAGTAGAAGAATCGTCCGGTCCCTGCGTCGACGCTGTCCGTTCGCAGGGTCATCGCGAAGTCGGGGTGGGTGAAGTTGATCCCCCCGCTGCTCTCAACAAGTTCCGGGACCTGAATATCGGGGCGTCCCGTGCCGTGCAGGATGTCGCCCTCCGTAATCAAGTGCCCCTTTGCGCCGGGGTCTTCGATCGTCCAGGTCTCGCCGCCATCGAGACTCCTGGCTAGCATGTGCGCCTCCGGCTTCTCCCTGTCGATGTGGTGCCGGTCGCCGAGGTCCTTGTAGTATCCCTTCGAGAAACCCACGAGAATCTCGTTTCCCCAGATCCAAATCCCGTGGTTCGCGGGCCAGCCGCCGAACCTGCCCTCCTCGAAATAGACCTTGATGTGACGGGTGCCAGCAGCTGTTCGCAAGGCTTGGTCTTCCGGCGCTGTCTCGAGCGCTCCGCAGGCCGCCATGCTGGCCAGCAACCACGATATTGCGGTCAATTCCCGAATCATGATCGTTCGCGCCATCTTGAGAGAGAAGTCCGATCCGCGTACGCGCCCAGACCTAGTTTCAGCAGGAACAACGATACACGAAAGGTCTCCCGCTCTGCCGTCAATCTGCCGTCAATACCTTGAAGATGGATAGCAGCTCGTTGGGCTGCCGCTGTCGGCCTGCACGCAAACTCGTGGGTGATTCAAGCCCCGCTCCAGTACGTTGTGTATCCGGAGTTACTGGAGTGCCTTGCCATGCTCCGCTTCCGGAAATGCGAAGGCGATCAATCTTCTCTTCGAGCATGACCGATGCCGCGCGATCCCTTCAAATGAGCCTCCTGCGCAGAATCAGTGGGTGAGGATCGGGTCTTGCGTCCTGCGGTAGTGTAGTTTGATCCGGGTACCGAGGGCTTCCGCCGAGGTGGGCGGGGAGTGCGGGTCCGGGGAAGGGAGGGGAGGTCTGGTGCAGTTGCGCACGATTCTGAACCGGGTGTACAAGCTGCCGGGGTTCGTGTACGGGAAGATCCGGCTGGTGGAGCGCGAGGGCGGGCCGGCCGAGGTGGAGGTAGAGGTCTTGCCGCGGGCCAACGGCAGGGCGTGCTGCTCGGGCTGCGGCGAGCCGGCGCCCTGCTACGACCGGCGCGAGCGGCGGCGGTACCAGTTCGTGCCGGTGCTGGGGTTGCCGACGTACTTGATCTACGAGATGCGGCGGGTGGACTGCCGGAGTTGCGGGAAGGTGAAGGTGGAGCGGGTGCCGTGGGCGGAGGGCAAGCAGCGCTCGACGAAGGCGTTGAGGTGGTTTCTGGCGAGCTGGGCGAAGCGGCTGTCGTGGCAGGAGACGGCGCAGGTGTTCGGGGTGTCGTGGGAGCGGGTCTGGCGAGCGGTGGGGATGGCCGTGGAGTGGGGCCGGGAGCGGGTGCAGCTGGAGGGGGTGACGACGATCGGGGTGGATGAGATCGCGTGGCAGAAGGGCCATAAGTACTCCTGATTACCCGGGAGTCTCAGCCGCATTTAGGAGTCGAGAATTTGTAGATTCTAGCCTTGATCCGGTTGACCTAGAATGCTGTTTGATGTATAATAAGTAACTGACAACAAAGGAGTTGCCTATGCCTAAGAACCAAGTCCAGTTCCAGAAGGGACAGAGCCTGCGGGACTTCCTCAAGCTCTACGGAACCGAGCAGCAATGCGCCCAAGCGTTGTTCCAGTCGCGCTGGCCGGAGGGCTTTCGCTGCCCCGCCTGCGGCTACCATAAGTACTGTCAGCTGCACACTCGCAAGGTCTTCCAGTGCATCCGCTGCAAGCATCAGGCCTCGCTGACCGCAGGCACCCTGTTGGAGAACACCAAGCTGCCGCTGAGCACCTGGTTCCTGGCGATCTATTTGCTCACGCAATCTAAGAATGGCATCTCGGCGATGGACCTCAAGCGCCAGTTGGGGGTGAGCTACAACACCGCCTGGATGCTCAAGCACAAACTGATGCAGGCGATGCGCGAGCGGGACGACAGCCAGCCGCTGGGGGGCATCGTGGAGATGGACGACGCCTATCTGGGCGGGGAGGCAGTCGGGGGCAAGCGCGGTCGAGGCGCGGCCCGCAAGACGCCCTTCCTGGCGGCGGCACAAGTCAGCGAGGACGGGCGGCCGCAGCGGCTGCGGCTGAGCCCGGTGGTCGGCTTCCGCCGCCGCGCAGTGCAAGCCTGGGCGCAGCAGCACCTGCGGCCGGGGACGCTGGTGCGCTCGGACGGGCTGGCGTGCTTCCGGGGGGTGCAGGCGGCCGGTTGCGAACACCAGCCGCGCGTCACCGGAGGCGGCAAGGGCAGCTGCGAGACGCCCGGGCTGACTTGGGTGAACACGCTGCTGGGCAACGTCAAGCGCTCGATTGACGGCACCTATCACGCCTGCGACGCGCGTTACGCGGGGCGCTACCTCGCCGAATTCGCCTACCGCTTCAACCGGCGCTACCAGCTGGTCGATCTCGTGCCCCGCCTCGCCTATGTCGCCCTGCGCACTGCTCCGCTGCCCTACCGGCTCTTAACTGTGGCTGGAACTAATGGGTAATCAGGAAAGGCTATGAGACGGATAAGTTCGTTAAGTGAAAGACCCGAGCCTCATGGGCTGAGGAGACTCGTTCAAAGAATCAATCCAGCGGGTAACGGGAGGGTCCACTCACTGGTGGACAGACGGCTGGGAACAGCCGCCCGCGCCCAGGGGCCGTGGCCAGCACGCGCCCGGGCGAGCAACGGCACTGGTGCCTTCCCCGAATCTTCGATCAGACACCTTCGTGAAAGCGGCTTACGGGAAAACTGTACGAGCCGTTTGAGAGGCGGACGGAGGCCAGCCCTGCGGGGCGCCTCCTCCGACCCGACAGTGATGAAACCAGCGAACAAAGCGTGAGTGCCACGTGGCGGAGCTGGCGGAGCGAAGGGCCGGGCGCAACGGGAGACGCGAAGGAAAGGCCATGCTCCGAACACAGAGTCGGGAAGCCCCTAGATGGGTTAGATGCTGGACCGGAACGGAGCGGCACGGCAGTTCCAGAGGGGTGCCGTCACAACCGGAGCGAGGAGCCGGATGCGTTAGCGCGCACGTCCGGATCTGGAGCGCCAGGCTAACTGGACAGAAGGTAGGGAGTGAAAGTCTCCTGACATGAAGGTGAAACCAATCACATGTCTCCGCGAGCCGTGCGGCGGCGTCCGTGAGGGCGTCGGCGAAGCGTCGGTAGCGGTGCCTGTGGGCAGGGCTAATGAGCACCGAAAAGACGATGGTTCGGAGTGCCGAGTTTTTCAGATCGGACGAAGGCAATACCGACCGCACCGGAATGGTGATGGGCGGTCGGGCTCCGCGGTGTCAGAGAACCCATGCACGCAGGTACGCCTCCTGCCGGGACCTGGGAGATCTTCATTGCGCCCCGGAGGTCGTCTGGGGCCGCGAAGGGAAGGGGAAAACCGAAGCCAACGATGCACGCAATGAAGAAGTCGGATGTATCCATAGTGTGTGCTGGGCAGCGTCCAGATCAGGTGGGTTCAAGTCCCATTGGCGCTCGGGTAAGGAGCGCTATATCCGAAAGCGGGGGTAATGCCTCGCTGGCCGGGGTGTGCTGATAAGCAAGACCCTAAACGGGCACGAAGCTGGAAACGGCGGAGACAGCCAAGGAAGGAGCTAAGTTGATGCACTGCTGGAAGGCAACCGGAGGGCAGGGTGTCCACCGCGAGGTGGAATCTGAAGGGCATGAGGAGCAGTACCGGGCTGTAATCGAGGGGGCGACCCCATGATGAATCAGTCGGCCAAAGACGGGGCAAGGTCGAGCCTGCACTATGGAGGCGAAGGCGTTCTTACTCACCCGTCGAACCAAGGTGTGTGTGAACGGCACGGTACGGAAGATCTGGACGTGACCCCAGGAGGGCTCGTCGCGTTCCCGCGTGGCAGCGGGATAACGGACCCTATAAGTCGAGAGACGAAGTGGCGAAGGACGCGCGGCGAGCAGTCGGACAACCGAATAGTACTTCAAGCGCGGTGAAAGCCGCGTGACCGCGCAAGCGGCGGCCGGGTGGGTCGGGGAAGTCGGTTGGCGAAGGTGGTTGGAGAGAGACGGCGAAGGAGCGAGTAAAGGCTATGAGACGGATAAGTTCGTTAAGTGAAAGACCCGCGCCTCATGGGCTGAGGAGACTCGTTCAAAGAATCAATCCAGCGGGTAACGGGAGGGTCCACTCACTGGTGGACAGACGGCTGGGAACAGCCGCCCGCGCCCAGGGGCCGTGGCCAGCACGCGCCCGGGCGAGCAACGGCACTGGTGCCTTCCCCGAATCTTCGATCAGACACCTTCGTGAAAGCGGCTTACGGGAAAACTGTACGAGCCGTTTGAGAGGCGGACGGAGGCCAGCCCTGCGGGGCGCCTCCTCCAACCCGACAGTGACGAAGCGAGCGAACAAGGCGGGGCAACCTGCGGCGGAGCGCGTGGAGCGAAGGGGTGCAGCCAAGGGAAAGGCGGGAAGCGGCCGCACGGGCCGGACTCGGGGCCGGGCAACCGTGAGGCAGACAGCGGACCGCATACGGAGAGCTGTGACGAGGGACTCTAAGGAGCGACTCACGGCGTTACTGCACCACATCAACGTGGACACACTGCACGAATCCTATCTCGGGTTGAGACAGGAGGCGGCAGCGGGAGTGGACCGGATGAGGTGGGACGAGTACAAGGACGGGCTGGAAGAGCGACTGCTGGACCTGCACGACCGAGTGCATGCGGGAACGTACCGGGCGCAACCGGTCCGGCGGGTAGAGATACCCAAGCCGGACGGGGGCAAGCGACCGCTCGGCATCGCGGCACTGGAGGACAAGATCCTGCAGAAGGCGATGGTGGACTGCATCCTGACGCCGATTTACGAGGCGGAGTTCCAAGGGTTCAGCTACGGGTTCCGACCGGGGCGAGGGGCGCATGACGCGCTCGACGCGCTGGCCTACGGGATAGAGCGGCGTAAGGTCAGTTGGATCGTGGATGCCGACATTCGAGGGTACTTTGACGCGATCGAGAGGGGCTGGCTAGTCCGCTTCCTCGAGCATCGGATAGGAGACCGGCGGGTGATTGGGCTGATCGAGAGCTGGCTGGACGCGGGCGTGATGCAGGACGGGAAGTGGACTGACACGGGGCTGGGCACGCCGCAAGGCGCGAATGTCTCGCCTGTGCTGGCAAACGTCTTCCTGCACTACGTGCTGGACCTGTGGTTCCAGCGCAGGTGGCGCCCGAACGTGCCCGGAGGCGAAGCGGTCATCGTGCGTTATGCGGACGATTTCGTGGTCGGATTCCAGAGCAAGAAGGACGCGGAGCAATTCCTTGAGGACCTGAAGGAGAGACTCGCCGAATTCGGATTGGATGTGCACCCGGAGAAGACCCGACTGGTGGAGTTCGGACGGTTCGCGGTAGCGAACCGGGAGCGCCACGGGCAGGGCAAGGCGGAAACCTTCGATTTCCTGGGATTCACGCACTATGTGACGACCACGAAGAGCGGGAGGTTCCGAGTAGGGCGCAAGCCGATAGCGAAGCGGATGAGCCGCACTCTGAAGCGGATCAGGGAGGAGCTGCGGAAGCGCTGGCACCACGACCGGTGGGAAGTCGGCAAGTGGCTTGGCCAAGTCCTGAATGGATGGCTGAACTACTACGCCGTGCCCGGGAGCAGCCGGTGGCTGCGAGGATTCGTGCACCAACTGAAGCGGATGTGGCAGACGGCCTTGCGCCGTCGCTCCCAACGCGACCGATTTGCCTGGGGACGGATGGAACGGATGACCGAGATACTATGGCCGAAAGTTTCCATCCGGCACCCGTGGCCGGACAGACGGTTCGCCGTCAAGCACCCAAGGCAAGAGCCGTGTGCCCTACCGGGCATGCACGGATTCTGTGCGGGGGAACAGCCAGTCTAACTGGTGAAGGATTCGGGGTGAGAGTCCCCGGGGGCAAAGGAGAGAGTCACTTCATGCTACACCGCGAGTCATGCGCAGGCTGCCGTGAGGCAGTCGGTGAAGCGTTGACAGCGGCGCGTGTGGGCGGAGTATTGAGCACCGAAACAATTGTCTTCCCGAGCGCCGAGGCCGTCTCCGCGGCTGAAGGCGAAATCGGACATGCCGGTAGAGACGAGGCATGGACGGGCTCGGCGGTGTCCAAGCACGCAGTGCACGCACGTACATCCAACATCGGGAACTGGGAGATCTTCGAGTCATGCCGGCGGAGCGCCGCCGGGATCGCCGAGGGAAGGCGGAAAGCCGAAGCCGAGGACGCACGACGCGAAGAAGTCAGACGCGGGCATAGTAGCGAGGAAAGCGACGAACAACCGGACGCAAGTTCGGGCGGAGCCGCCGGAGCGAAGGGCCGCGATCAACGGGAATCCAGGAGGCACTGACATGAGCCGGGTACAGGACCGGGAGAACATGCCAAGCGGGGCCGAACGGATACGGCAAGCAGCGAGGAGGAAACCGAAGGAGAAGCTCACGGCGCTCCTGCACCACCTCACGCCGGAAACACTCGGGGCAGCCTATGACGCGCTGAAGCGCGAGGCCGCGCCGGGCGTGGACGGCATGAGCTGGGAGGAGTACGGGCAAGGGCGGGACGAGCGTTTGCGCGACCTGCACGAGCGCGTACATCGCGGGGCGTACCGGGCGAAACCCGTGCGGCGGGTGAATATTCCGAAGCCGGACGGGGGCAAGCGAGCGCTAGGCGTGGCAGCGCTGGAGGACAAGATCCTGCAGCGGGCCATGGTGGACAATATCCTGACTCCGATCTATGAGACGGAGTTCATCGGATTCAGCTACGGATTCCGACCGGGGCGCGGGGCGCATGATGCGCTCGACGCACTGGCCTACGGAATCATGAGGCGTAAGATCAACTGGATCGTGGATGCCGACATCCGCCAGTACTTCGATCGCATTGACAGGGAGTGGATGATCCGGTTCCTCGAGGTGAGGATTGGGGACAGGCGGGTGCTGCGGCTGATACAGAAGTGGTTGAACGCCGGAGTCATGGAAGCAGGGAAGCAGACCGACAGCGGGCAGGGCACGCCGCAGGGAGCGGTGGTATCACCGGTCCTTGCCAACGTGCATTCCGCGCTGGACCTGTGGTAGGCGAAGAAATGGCGGCCGCAGGAGACGGAAGGAGACGCGATCATCGTGCGCTATGCGGATGATTTCGTGACAGGCTTCCAGCACCGCAATGAGGCGGAGCGCTTCCTGCAAGACTTGCGGGCAAGACTCGCCGGGTTCGGATTGGAACTGCACCCAGAGAAGACGCGGCTGCTGGAGTTCGGGCGCTTCGCGGCGGAAAGCCGGAGGCGGAACGGACAGAGCAAGCCGGAGACGTTCGATTTCCTGGGCTTCACGCACTACTGCGGAAGCACCCGGGCCGGGCGGTTCAAACTGGGGCGGAAGCCAATCGCGAAGAGGATGAGACGGAAACTGCAAGCACTCAAGGAGACACTGCGCAAGCGCATGCACGCGGACAAGTACGCGGTGGGGCGCTGGCTGGGACAAGTCCTGCGGGGCTGGCTGAACTACTACGCGGTACCGCACAGCTAGCGGTTCCTGAAGCAATTCGAGAACCGGCTGAGGCAGCTCTGGATGAGGATACTCCGCCGGAGATCGCAGAAGGCTCGCTACCCGTGGGAGCAGCTGACGGCGCTCTGCCAGAAGCTGTGGCCCAAGGTGCGCATACTCCACACGTGGCCGGACGAACGCTTTGCCGTCAAACACCGGAGATAGGAGCCGCATGCCCTAGCGGGCACGTGTGGATCTGCACGGGGGGCGCCGGGCAACCGGTGTCCCTTTTATCTTGGAAGTGTGCCGGAGACAGGATCCCCAGTTAGGACTTGGGTACGTCTCGTTGGTCTGCCGCAGGTGGCGCAAGCCACCGCAGCGGCAGGCCTCGGATCCCTCCCCTCGCCAGCGGGGGGAGGTCGCCTCGGGGGCCTTGCAAGGCCCCCGAGGCGGCGACGGGTCGGACCGTTTCCCCCTCGGATTTCAGGTCCGTGCGGTAGCTTGGTCGGCCCGTCGCATCAATTCCTGCGCGACCTCAACGGAAGCGTGGGTGTAGCCCCGTATCGCAAAAGGACAGGAACGCAGGAATGACACCACCCAAGCCCACCGTAATCGCCGGTATCGATGTCGGCAAATCCGGGCTCGACGCCCACATCCTCGAGGGCAGTTTGGAGCGCCACTTCAAGAATGACAAGTGCGGCCGCCGCGCCCTGCGCAAGTGGCTGCTGCAGCACGGCGTCAGCCGCGCTGTCTTCGAGCCCACCGGGCGCTATCACCGCCGTCTGCATCAGTGCCTCTTCGAGGCCGGCTTGGAGACCGTGCTGGTCAACCCGCTGCGCTCGCGGCGCTTCGCCGAGGCCCTCGGACAACTCGCCAAGAACGACCGCGTCGACGCTGCCATGCTGGCCCGCTTCGGCCAGCTTGACAGCCTCGTGGCGACCCCGCCCCAAGACGATCACCTGCAGCTGCTCAGTGACTTGCTGGCCGCGCGCCGCAAGCTCGTGATACAGCTCGGCGCCCTCCGCAAGCTGCGCGCCGAACTCGCCCCCGAGGCGGCTGCCTGCATCGCTGACAGTTGCAATGGCCTGCAAGCCGACATCAGCTCCTGCGAGCAGCGCATGCTGACTTGTATCGCCGCCGCCGCTGCCCTGGCGCGCCGCGCCGAGATCATCCAGTCGGTGCCCGGCTGCGGCCCGGTCACGGCCGCCTGCCTGTGTGCCGAGATGCCCGAACTGGGCACCATCGGTCGCCGCCAGGCCGCCGCGTTGTTGGGCCTGGCGCCGTTCGACCAAGACTCGGGCAAACAGCATGGTCGCCGCAGCATTCGCGGCGGTCGCGCCCAGCCCCGCCACAGCCTCTACATGGCGGCCCTGTCCGCGACCCGCTGGGAACCCGCCTGCAAGGCCTGCTACCAGCGCCTGATCGCCGACAAGAAGGAGCACAAGGTCGCCATGGTCGCCGTCATGCGCAAGCTCGCTTGCCTGCTCACTGCGCTGCTGCGCGAGGACCGCTGCTGGCAAAGCGAACCGCCCGCTCGGGAGTTGCCGGCCGCCGCCTGAGCAGCACCCACCGCCGCCCCTCACCGAATCTCACCATGTGCAGAGAAATCCAAGAAAATCGCCCTTGCAGAACACATCTGCCCGGATATCTGCTTGACAGCCAACACGGAAGCTACCGTAATGAGCACCGACCGACCGCGTGCGGTGCGGCAGGTGTTGATCCCGAAGAAGCAGCCGGGGAAATTCCGACCGTTGGGCATACCGTGCATCCGGGACAGGGTCGCGCAGACGGCGGCGATGCTAGTGGTATCGCCGATCTTCGAGGCGGACCTGCAAGCGGAGCAATATGCCTACAGGGAAGGCCGCAGCGCGCTGGACGCAGTCCAGCACGTGCATCGGCTGGTGCACAGCGGACATCGGGAAGTAGTGGACGGCGATTCAGCGAATTATTTCGGAGAAATCCCGCACGGCGACCGAATCCGGTCGATCGCCCGGCGCGTGAGCGACGGGCGCATGCTGGGCTGGATCAAGATGTGGTTGGAAATGGCCGTGGTAGAGGACGATGGGAAAGGCGGCAAACGCCGCACGAACCGGGCGCGCCGGGAGCGGAAAGGGACGCCGCAAGGTGCTCCGATCTCCCCGTTGCTCAGGAACGTCTACATGCGGCGCTTCATCCTGGGTTGGAAGCAGTCGGGCCACGCCCGACGCTACGGTGCGGAGATCGTGAACTATGCGGACGATTTCGTGGTCTGCGGCAAAGCCCCGGCGGAAGCCATGCGGGCAACTGTCGAACGGATGATGGAGCAACTGCGCCTACCGGTCAACGCGACGAAGACCCGCTGCCTGCGATGCCCGGAGGAGCCCATGGAGTTCCTCGGGTACCGCATTGGACGCAATTACAGCCCGAGAACGGGCCGGGCCTACATTGGCACGCGCCCGAGCAAGGCCAGCGTCCGCAGCATCTGCCGCAGGATCAGTGAGCCAACGGAAGCGCGATACGGGCTACTGGAACCGGAGCGGGTAGTGGAGAGGCTGAACCGAGCCATGCTCGGCTGGGCGAACTACTTCCGGCTGGGACCGGTGAGCCCGGCCTACCGCGCCGTCGACGCGCATGCGACCAAGCGGCTGCGCCAGTGGCTGTGTCGGAAACACAAGGTGAGGTCCGGGCAGTCCGTGCGCTACCCGGACACGCGGCTCTGGGCTGACCTCGGCCTCACACGCCTTGCCATGCGAACGGCCAGTCGCCCGTGGGCGAAGGCATGATCTCGTCCGAGAGCCGGATGCCGGAAATCGGCCCGTCCGGTTCGATGAGCGGGGAGAAGAAACGTGACTATGCGAGAGACTGAGGCACCGGCGATAAGCGAAAGCGGCCGGCCAACTGCTACTCCCTCACGCTAAGGTAGGCGCGCTTCTCCTCGACTCTACGGAACTCTCTGCAAAGAGGCCTAGAGCCTCGTAACTAGCTGCTGGGTCAAGCTTTCACGCTCCCTCCCCGGCCGCATCCGGACTTGACTTGCGCCCCAGAACATGCTATTTTGAATGCATATGTATTCGCCCGCCAAACTGCCCGCGCCCACTGGCCTGCCCGCCGCTCTGCCGCTCCAACCCCCGCACGCCACGCCCATCAGCGCGCGCCTCAGCATGCTGCGCGAGGGCGACCGCGTCGTCTACTTCGTGCACACCGACCCCGTCTGCTCGCACACGGCCGACCACAAGCTAGAGCGCAATCTCTGCCTGGCCCGCTTCGCCCTGTTCGGCCTCGCTACGCAGTCCGAACTGGCCCGCGCCCACGGCATCAGCCAGAGCACCGTCTCGCGCGCCGTGCAGCGGCTGCAGGTGCAGGGTGAGCTTGGCTTCGCGCCCGCCCCCAAGCCGCGCCGCCCCGATGGCATCGTGGACCCCGCGCAGCTGGCCCAGGCCGCCCGCATGCTGCGGTCCGGGCTCAGCCTGTACCGCGTGGCCCAGCAACTGGGCGTCTCGCAATCGACGCTGTGGCGCTACACCCAACAGGGCTTGCTACCGGCCAGCCAGTGCCTGCCACGGCGCCGCGCCGGCGCGCCCGCCGAGCGTGACAGTGACGCTCAGGGAGCGGGCCCGCAGCCCGGCGGCGCGGCGCCCAGTGCGCCGCCGCCGGCGGCCCCCGGCAAGGAAGACCGCAACCGGCGTGACGCCGCCGCCCCGCGCGGCCGCGCGGCGCACGACACGGCGGGCCGCGTAGCGGCCAGCCTGGGGGCGCACGACGGGCGCGCCCCGCGCTTCGCCGCCGCCGCGGCCGTCAGCGGGGGCGGCGTGCTGACCGCCCTGCCGAGCCTGCTGCAGGCCGGCCTGCTGCGCCACCTCGACCAGCTGACGCTGCCCAAGGGCTTCTACGGCCTGCCGTCGCTGCTGCTGCTGTGGGCCTTCCTGCTGCTGGGCCGGGTGCGTTGCGCCGAGCGGCTGCGCTACCAGCAGCCCGGCGAGTGGGGCGCCCTGTTGGGCCTGGCCCGCTGCCCCTGCCCGCGCAGCCTGCGCCGCCGCACGCGCCAGCTGGCCGCTGCCAAGGGGCTGCCGGCCTGGGTCGGCTACTGGGTGCACGCGCTGGGCGGGGCGCCGCTGCTGTGCTTGCACCGCCAGATAGACGCCGGCATGGTGTCTGAGATCTGGAACGGGATGGTGCCGCAGTTGCGCCAGCTGGGCCTGCTGGCAGGCGCTGGCGCACCACGCCTGACGCTGGTCTTCGACCGCGAGGGCTGGAGCCCGCGCCTGTTCCGCGAGCTGCGCGCGCTGGGCATCGCGGGGGTGACTTGGATCAAGGGCTCGCAGGCGCAGCGCTGGCCGGATAGCGACTTCCGGGAGGCCGTCATCCCAGTGCGCGTCCCGGGCGGGTCGGCCCGCCTGGCGGGCCAGCTGGCCGAGCGACCGTACGCTCTGGGCGCGGGCTGCCAGGCGCGCGAGATCCGCTTCTGGATCGACCGCCGTGTGCGCGGCACGGGCCAGCGCGGCCAGCCGCGCAAGCCGCTCGCGCTGGCGGGTCGGCCGGGGCCGGACCAGCGCCAGCCCGCGCTGCTGACCACGCATCCCGACCTCACGGCCGAGCACGCGGCGGGCCTGCTGCGCGCGCGCTGGACGCAGGAGAACTTCTTCCAGTATCTGCGCGCCGAGTTCGGCCTCGACACCCTGCCCGAGCATGCCCTGGTGGAGGTCGAGGCCGACGCCTGGGTCGTCAACCCGGCCTGCCGCACCATCGGCAAGGCGCTCAAGCAAGCCCGCAACTCGGTCGGCAACCTGCGCCGCAAGCTGGCCCTGCAAGCCGACGCCGGATCCGCCCCAGCGCGCGCGCTGGAAGCGCGCATCCAGACTTGCGACCAGACCATCCAAGGCCTGCTGCTGGCACGCAAGGTGACCGACCAGCACATCTTGGCCGGCGAGCTCTCGCCGGAGGCACGGCTGCAGGCCCTGCCCCAACCGCTGCGCCTACTGCTAGACACCCTGCGCCTGCTGGCCTACCGCGCCGAAACAGCGATGACGACCGCGGTTGCGCCCGCGCTCGACAATCCCGACACCGCCCGCAGCCTGCTCAAGTCGCTGTTGCAGGCTGACGTCAGCCTGCACCCTGACGAGTCAGCCGGGACCCTCACCGTGCGCCTGCTGCACCAGCCGACCCGCGCCCAGGATCGCGCCCTGGCCCCCTTGCTCGACGAGCTCAACCGCACGCGCACCGTCTTCCCCGGCACCCACCTCCGTTTGGTCTACCGCATGCTGTCGGACGACCTGCCCTGCTCAGCCTCCTCCCAGCCCACCCCGGCCAACCCCAAGCCGCCGCTCCCTGCATCCAAACTATCCAAACCAAATGAAACGGTGTAACGAAGTCTGATGATGCGTGAGCCGTCCACCTCAATGATCGTACCGATAGCTAGGTTCTCGATCGGATCGCCTGGATTTTGATACTGCATGTTCATCGCTCGCCCCCAAGCAACCGCGCAACATTCTCGAACTTCCACCACGGCAGATCGTGATTCGACCGTTCCACAGTATCTCCATGGAAAATCCACGTTTTGCGAACACAAGAACTTGCTCGCGGATCTCGGCTCTCTTAGTCCATTTCTCCAACGGGCCCATGGGTTCAACTTCGCTGGTGAGCGCGATCACCGTCAGGTCACCGGCGGATTCGCGAAGTGCCCTCTCGATTTCAATGTTGATATGCCCGTCACTGAAGGAATAGCCGCAAATGACAAGCACGCGCTGAGAGCTGCGATTAGGGCGCATAACTAGCCGCGCTCGGTTTGCAAGTTGTGCGAAGGATCCAACTGTGTTTCGCGATACTTTGTCGAAGCAGGCCAGATCAAGATCCGCCGCTGCCGCATGTCTTGAATCTGGAGGGTCCGTGCGATTCGTCTCGGAAGAGGATCTCCATCTACTTCGCTCCAATTGACGGATCCGTGGAGCTTTAGTACACGCGCCCTCAAACCATCACGATCGAATGTCTCGGGGGCCCACCAGCCCGTTTCACCTCCGTCAATGCCATCGGAGAATGGGATTCTCTCAACGGCCAAGGCATCCTCAACAACTGTGTCATAGTTGAGCACAATGTAGTCGACAATCGAACTTCGTGTAGCCTTACCGACTCGGAGAGGTCGATGGACTGCGCGGATAAACATTCGGTGCGTTTCGATGTCGACTTGCTTATCAATGGCGCTCACGAGGGCCTCTTTTATGTGTTCGGCAGCGGTTCGAAGCTGAGATGCAGAGAATTTCTTTCCGTCTATTGATACCTCTGGTTGCGCTGCGCGACGTGCATCTCTTCGTTCCACAATTGCGAGTAGATCTACTAACTCGCTCAGGTAGTCCTCAATGTTGGAATTCGTAGATCCTGCGAAGTGGTCCTTGACAGCCATGAGGATCGCTTTGCTGGGTTCGTCGAGCTTCTCGCTTTCGATCGTTTCTTGTGTGAGTTCAGCAGTCATGGGAAGGCCCGCGCACCTGCTGCAACCGGCGCCTATCAAGAAGGCGCGCACGCCTTGGCGGAGAAGTTCCCCAAATTTCTCCACCGCATCCGAGTAAGGTTTCTTGCTGAGGGCGGACAGGTCGTCATGTGCTGTCATGTCGTGGGCTCCATTGCGATTCGCGTTCAGGGCTTCGTTCGCAACTCGCCGGAAACCGGCTTCGGCGATAGAGAATCGCGACTCGCCGCGAGCGAACGCGACTCGCGCGCGCACTGAACGATGTGTTCGTAGAGAAGCCGCGCCAGTTTCTCGAATGCTAGCATCACCTTGGGGCGGTGGATCTCCGGTCAACAGTGGCTCTGGGCTGCGGCGCACCGTGCTGTTCTCGGGCATGAGGGACTCGAACTGTCGGCCCAGTGGCGGGTGCAGAACTTCCCGATGCACTCCAGCTGTGTTAGCGCCGGGGACCATGGGAGTCGCCAAAGGGCAGCGTTCTCAGCGGAGACGATTCGCGCATAGGCGAGATTGTGACCAGTGCGCTGGGCCGCTGTCGTGGTCGACACCAAGCTCTCGCTGCTTCGATTGGTCGGGCACGTTCCCACACTCCCTCCTCCAGCACCTGTCGTATCAGTTCCGGTGCCGCCACTTGCTTCCGCCACGGGATGCCGTCATGCGGGTCAACGGCGCGGTGGATCTCGCGAAGTTCGCGCAGCGTGCGCACACTCAGCTGCCGCAAGCGGTTCTTGATGTCCGCTTCGTCCGTGCCCCGGCCAGTACGAATCTTCATCGCGAGCCTGTGGCGCGCGGACGCCCCGGTCACCACAAGGTGTGGGTGCCCGAAGGGCGTCACCGCTCTCGCATCAGCTCTACCCAGGCGGTCTTGCGCACTTCGTCGTTCAGCCAGTCCGGGGCGAGGCCGTGCTCGCGCGCCGCTGCTAGCGGATTTCAAACCCGCGAAATGCGCTTGGCCGATTACAAGCGCTGATAGATTAAATGGTATGCGCGGGCGCGCTCTAATCGCTGCATGCACAATGTGCGCAGTCTTGCAGGGCGCGGAGCCCTGCGGCGGGCCTCCTGATTTAGTGGCAGCAGCATCTGCTGAGAACCCCGGAGCGCAATCGGCCCTTAGCTACTGGTTTGCCGAGCGGGGCCTCAATGATTGCGCGGTCGACGCATTCAGGGCGGCCGTCAGGCTGGACGGCCAGGCCTTGGCGCCCCGCTTCAACCTCGGCGTGGCGCTCGCCGATCGCGGCGACTACCAATCGGCGGTCGAGCACTTGAGGGTTGCGACCGAACTTGGCCCGGAGAACTCTCAGACGTGGCTCGTTCTGGGGTCGGCGCTGTACGAGACTGGCGACGACGTGGAAGCTGAGCGAGCGCTGGAAATGGCCGTGGGACTTGGCAGCCCGCCGGATTCGACACTGGCGCTGCTGGCCAAGGTACAGCGTCGCTTAGGCAAGACCGAGGCGGCAGCCGCCACATTGCAGGAGTTGCTGCGAATCGACCCGGACTCGCAGGTGGCAAAGGCGATGCAAGCCCAGCGGCCGCAGCCCAAGAGTTCTGCGGCGGCGAGAGCCGCCAGAGCCTTTGGGCGGGGTGACTTCGCCGAGGCTGAAGTCGCCTACCGGGAATACTTGAGTGGATCCCCCGACAACGCGCTGGTGCTTTTCAACCTGGGGCTTACGCTCGTGAACCTAGGCCGGCTTGACGAAGCCGCTCAGCAATTGGGCCGAGCGGTTGAAATTCGGCCGGACCTTGGCGGGGCATGGCTCGCGCTGGGAAACGCGCATCAGCTGCGGGGGCGCCCGGACGCTGCGGAACAGGGGTTTCGCAAGGCCGCGGCGGCCGATCCCGCCAGCGCCGAGGCCCGCCACAATCTCGGTCTCATCCTCGCTTCGCGAGATCGATACTCGGAAGCGGAGGCGGTCTTGCGGGAAGCCGTCAGGATCCAGCCGGGAAATCCGGCGATTTTGACGGGCCTCGGCATGACCCTCGCCCGTCAGCAGCGCTTTGATGAGGCCATCGATGTCTTGCGGGACGCCCTGGCCCTCACGCCGGAATCGGTGGATGGGCACCTCAATCTCGGAGTTGTACTGGGTGACAAGTCCCTGTGGGAGGAAGCGCTCGATGAGTTCAGAACCGCCGCCGAACTTGATTCGAGTTCAGGACCGGCGCACTTCCAGAGCGGCCGAGCCCAATATCTGACGAAGCGCTACGAGGATGCCTGGGATTCGCTGAGCGTGGCCCACCAGATTCTCGGAGACAGTCCCGAGCTGCTGTACTACCTTGGCGCGACGGCAAACCGGCTTGACCGCTTCGCCGAGGCGACCGAATTCCTGCGGCGCTCGATTCAAGTTCAGCCCAACAGCGACGCGAGCCACAGTGCTCTCGGCTGGGCGCTGCTGCAGCTCCGACAGCCAGCCGAGGCCGTCGCGAGCCTCAAGCGCGCGCTCGAACTGAATCCGCGGAATTCGGCGGCGACCGTCACTCTGATCAAGGCCCTTTACCGCGCCGGGTCAGCTGACGCAGGACAATACAGCGCCCGACTCAGGGATCTCAAGGCGGAGCAGAGTGCCTCCGCCCGTGCGAAGGTCCTCTCTAATTTTGCCCTGAAGGCGGCCGAGCGCGAGGAGTGGCAGGATGCGATCCGGCAGCTCCAAGAGGCGCTGGATCTGTGCGGCACGTGCCTCATTCGTGCCACGCTGCACAAGAATCTGGGACTGATCCTTGCCGATGCCGGAGACTTCGCGCGAGCCGTGGCGGAACTAGAGCTGGCGCGGTCGCTGCATGCTGACCCAGACATCGAGTATGCCCTTGATGTCGTCGGCAGGCTGGCAGCCTCCACTCCGAGACCGTAGCAAACTCATCCTGCACTATTCAGCTAGTTTGTGCGGTTCCCCGCTGAATCTGCTTGGCTGGGCGGCGCGTAGATAAAGTAGAATCGTCACGGCCGCGTCGGGCCAGGGCGTGCGCTGCCACATATTTTCGGCCCAGGAGGTTCAAATCATGCATTTCAGGAGCTTTTTTTCCGTTCGAGGGTTGGCATTGGCCGTCGCGCTGGCAGCGTGGCTGGTTGGCCCGTCACAGGGCTTGGCCCAAGTCTCAACTGCGACCGTGAACGGCACGGTAACCGACGAGCAAGGGGCCGTCATCCCGGGCGCTGAACTGGCACTGACCAACACCGCTACCGGTGTCATGCTGTCCACGCAGACCAATGAGGCGGGCCTGTATCGACTCCAGAACCTGCAAGTTGGCGAATACACGCTGGAAGCTTCCTCGGAAGGGTTCACGACCCAGAGGCTCGAGCCGTTCACTCTGACGGTCAACCAAACGACCACCCTGGACTTCCCGATGCAGATCGGTGCTGTGACCGAAACCGTCGAAGTGACGGCGGCCGCCGTGCAGCTGCAGAGTTCCTCAGCCGAGCTTGGGCAAGCGGTCGAAGAGCGCACGGTAAAAGCCCTGCCGCTGAACGGGCGCAACTTCACCCAGATGCTGATGTTGCAGCCCGGGGTTGTGATGGTGCGACCGCCCGGCAGCCAGTCGCTGAGCTACACGCGCCAGATTGGCGAGGCCGCCAATCCGGCGGTCAACGGCCAGAACAACCGCGCCAACGTGTATATGTTGGACGGCGTGGCCAACTTCGAGACCTTCGGAAACGCCTATGCGGTCCCGCCGATTCTTGACGCCATCCAGGAATTCAAGGTACAGTCCCACAACGATTCTGCGGAGTTTGGCATGGGCTCGGGAGGCATCGTCAACATCGTCACGAAGTCAGGAACCAACGACTTTCACGGCGTCGCCTTCTGGTTCTTGAAAAACGACGCCCTGAACGCGCGCCAGTTCAACCGCGAGACGATCGACCCGTTCCGCCAAAACCAATTCGGCGGCACGCTGGGCGGCCCGATCGTTGGCAACAAGACCTTCTTTTTCGGCGCGGCACAGCTCTACCGCTTCAGCACTCCCGCCGCGCGATTCTACAACGTGCCCACGAGCGCCCAGCTGGGGGGAGAATTCAGCCAGTCGGGCCGCGACATCTATGACCCGGCCATGACGCGCGAGGATCCGGCCAACCCCGGGGCATTCATCCGTCCGCAATTCATCAACAATCGCATCCCGCAGAGTCGCCTCGATCAGAGCATCCTCGGCTACCTTCAAGCTACTCGCCTGCCCCAACCCACCACGACCGAGCGCCCCCAGTTCAACGCCGTGGATGCCCGCAGCGGCACGGTTGCACAGGAGGAATGGCAGGTTAAGGTCGATCACCACTTCAGCGCGAGGGACACTGCTTGGTTCCGGTTCAGCAAGCTCGACCAAGCAGCGCAGGGCAGCGGCGGGCGCACCGGGCTGGTGACCAGCAACGAAATGGACGCGGTCAACTTCTCAGGAAGCTACGTGCACGTCTTCAGTCCGTCGATGACCGGGCAGTTCCAATTCGGCCGCTCGGTCAGCGACATCCCAACGTTCCGCGAGTTCGAAGGCTTGGAAGGAGCGGAAATCGCGCAGCAAGCGGGCTTTCCGTCGGGGATCTTCCAGTATCGGGACGGCCCGGTGCTCTCGGGAATTGCCGCGGCCAACTATTTCGGCGGCACTCCGGCGATCGTGACCAACCGTCCGGCGAACAACTACCAGATCAAGGGGGATATCTCCGTCATTAAGGGCAAGCACAGCTTCCGGTTCGGGGGTGACTTCATGTTCGCGACAATGTCGCGGACGCAGGCTTCGCATGGCGTTACCTTCACCGAAGTGACCACGGCGGATCTAGCCAATTCCGCCACAACCGGAGATTCGGTTGCCTCGATGCTGCTCAACTACGTGGAGGCATCCACTCGACGCAACATTGTGGAGTCGCTGCGCTTCGGCGGCAATCAGGGCTTCTACTTTCAAGACTCCTGGAAGGCGACATCGAAGTTAACCATCAACCTCGGCTTGCGGTTTGACCACGCCTGGGTGCCGCAGTACGGCACCGTCGAGGACGCCAACATCTTCACGGGCAATGCCAACACGGATACCGGCCAATACGCCGTGCTGAAGGTCCCGGGGGCCTGCGCCGAGGTTGGCGGGGCGCCGTGCATCCCCACTCCAGACGGCAGCCTGCCTACCAATGTGATCGCGCTGGGCGAGGACGCGGTGCTGTTCCCGGGCCGCGGCGCGATGTGGGGGCCCCGAATGGGTCTGGCCTACCGGCTGTCCGAGACGACCACCATGCGCTTTTCGGCGGGCGTGGTCTACGACAATTTTGCGGGGATCTATCAGAGCGCACGGGGCATCGGCGGTAACTGGCCGGACGTCTCGGTCACTCGATTCGGCATCTTGTCCAAGCCCACCCCCAGCGAACCTGCGCCGCAAGTGCGGGCACAGGATGCCTTGCTGGGGCAAGCCACGGTTCCAGTTCCGACGCCGTTCAATACCCAGTGGTGGTTCGTCGATCCCGAGTTTGAGCAGGCCTATTCGGTGCAGTGGAACTTCGGAATCCAGCACCAGCTCATGCGCAACACCGTCGTGGAGGCCAATTACGTCGGATCCGGTAACCGGGATCTCTCGCTCGGAGGGCGGCGCAACACAGCTGTGACGCCGGGCCCCGGCGACCCCAAGGATCGAATGCGGTTCCCGTACATGCGCCCGACGTACTTCGAGAAATCGATCGGCCGCAGTAGCTATAACAGCCTGCAACTCTCCATGAAGCGCAGCTTCACCAAGGGCTTAGCGGCCACGGCCGCCTACACGTGGGCGAAGTCGATCGATGTCGGCTGCTCCGGATTCTTCGGGACCGAGGGCTGCTCAATCCAGAACGAGTACGACCTGAACTCGCAGCGGAGCGTGTCTGCCAACGACATCCCGCACTACTTCGTGGGCAGCTTGGTTTACGATCTGCCGTACGGCCGCGGCAGGAAGTACGGCTCGGGCATCAGCAAGGCGGCTGACCATGTCATCGGCGGCTGGCGGATCAATGCCTTGGTGAATTTCCGGGGTGGCCTGCCGTACCACGTGGTTGTGCCCGGGGACTTGGCGAATGTCTCGAATCCGGGGACTTACCTGCGGGCGAATCTCGTCGGCGACCCTAGCCTCGGCAATCCGACGCCCGAGCGCTGGATCAACACCAGCGCCTTCGAAGCCCCGGCCCAGTTCACCTTCGGAAATCTTGGCCGCAACACCTTGCGGCCCGACAACGTGCATCGATTCGACATGTCGCTGTTCAAGGAGTTCTCCGTCACCGAGGGGGTGTCGGTGCAACTGCGGGCTGAAGCGTTCAACGCGTTTAATTCGACGATGTTCAGCCAGCCGCAGACGAATCTCGCCAGTGTGCGGTTCGGCCTGGTCACCGGAACCCAGGTTCCACCGCGTGAATTTCAGATGGGCCTGAAGATCATCTTCTAGGGGAGGTGCATCTTCCGCAGGCGTGCGGTCGCCGAGCGTCGGAGCTTGCCAAGCGAGTATCGGCCTCGGCCGGTGCGCCCCGGGCTCGCTGTGCCGAGACGGGCTTTTCGCAGACTGCACAGACTGGCTGGGAGGCAGGGATTCGAACCCCGATAAACAGATCCAGAGTCTGCCGTGTTACCGTTACACCACCTCCCAGCAGAGGGGGGTTCTTTGGTCAAGTATAGCTTGCCACGGCGGAGCGGCTAGCGCCCCTGCTGCGGGTACTTCGAGGTGAATGGGACGTGAAGATCGTGTTCGTCGGCGCAGGCGCCGTGGGCGGCTACTTCGGCGCGCGGATGGCTGCAGCCGGTCTTGATGTTTCGTTCCTGCTGCGACCGGACAGCGCCCGTGCGGTGCGGGAGACCGGTCTGCGAGTGCGCAGCCCCCAGGGTGACATCCACCTGCCGCGCCCCCAGGTTCTTGATGTTGGGCACGATGGTGCGCCGCCGGATGTGCTCTTCTTCGCCTGCAAGGCTGAACACGTGCGTTCGGCCGCCCGCCTAGCGCGTCAGTTCGTGGGGAGTCCAACGCTGGCGATTCCCCTGCAGAATGGCGTCGACGCGCCCCGGACGCTGCAGGATGTGCTTGGGTCCGAGGCCGTGCTGGGAGGGCTGAGCCGGATCTTCGCCGAACGCGTGTCGACCGGGCAGATCCTGCACACGGGTCTGAGGCCCTCCATCACTTGCGGAGAGTTGGCGGGAGGGTCCTCGAACCGGGTGGAGCGTGTTGTCGATGTCCTGGCCACGGTCCCAGGGATGTCAATCGACGCATCCGACGACATTCGGACAGTGATGTGGATGAAGCTGCTGATGGTCTGCTCCATCGGTTCGGTGGGAGCCCTGGCTCGGGCACCCTTGGGGGTTGTGCTGGGTGTGCCGGAGACGCGTGGCTTGCTGCAAGCTGCGGGGAGCGAGATTGCCGCAGTCGCTGGCGAACACGGAGCCAAGATTCCGGGAGATTTTGTCGAGGCACAGATCTCTCGGTACGAAAACCTGCCTTATGAAACAACGGCTTCGATGCACCGTGATCTCGAGCGGGGCATCCCGTCCGAACTCAACGAACAGCTTGCCGCAGTCTGCCGGTACGGGCGTGAGCGTAGCGTATCGACCCCTGTCTTGGACGCGATCTACGCTGCTCTGCTACCCGGCGAGCTGAGGGCGAGGGGCGACCTTTCATACAGCGGGATCGGTCATCGCCCGGGTTCCTGAACAGCTCATTCCGCCAGCCGTCGGGCGACTTCGACCAACCTACCGCCGAGTTTTCTGGCTTCTTGGAGCTCGTGATCGCCGACGCCCTTTTCGTGTTCCGGGACGCCCGTGGTGGCAGAAGCGCCCAGACCGCCGTATGGGGTTACCAGCACCATGCCGTACTGCAGCATGCCGAGCGCCATGCTGAGCATAGTGAATTCCTTGCCGTTTGACGGCGCTCCGCCAGTCGTGAAGACTGCGCAGGCCTTATTCTGCAAGCCCTTGCTGCGCCAGAACCCGAATCCATAGGCCCAGTCGACGAGCGCTGACCGCACTTCAACCGCGACGTCGCCCATATGCACCGGGGAGCCGAGCGCGACTGCGTTGGCTGTCTCAAGATCCGCCTGGGTGACATCGCCGATCTTTCTCAGGACCGCTTCGGCGCCCTCTGCGCGCGCTCCCTCCGCCAAGGCCCGAGCCATCGTGTCGGTATGGCCGGTCTGCGAGTGATATGCCACCAGCACGCTGACATCCTGACCAGCGGCAGACGTGGCGAAGCTCGCCGCGAAAATGGTGTGAATCAGTGGCTTGAATCTCATGGCTACGACCGTCTCGGCGGGCTAGGCCAGCCGCGCCCCAGTCTAACCCGTAGGTGGCTGGCTGGTGCCAGCAAGGCTCACTCTGGCTGGAACGTGACCCAGATCGGCGATGCCCAAGCCATCTGTCCGTCTTCCTGCTGCACCCTGACGTAGTAGTAGCTCTCGCCCGCCTCGGCATCGGCGTCTCGAAAGGTGAACGCCGCTTCGCGGGTGCCTGGATTGGCCGTGTACACGTGGGCGTTGTCCTTGATTACTTGGATGTTGTGGATTGGCCCGGTGCCACGTACGGCGACATGCACCTCTGGCTTCCCATTGGTCTTGGTTGAGTCGCCCATGATGGCGTCCCCGACGCGGACGTCCAGCACGATGTTGTCGGTTGCCGCGTAGGCATGGCGTTGCTGCAGCGCGCGGAAGATCCCCTCTCGCGTGGGCTCCTCGGCATATACAGCCGCATAGGAGATGTGGGTGGAACGGTGGTCTGAGGACGCGATGAAGCCGATCTTGTAGCCCTTGCCTAGCGCGCTCCGAGCAAAGCCGTCGGCAAAGCGCTCATTGGAGTTCACGCGCGGTGCGCCGGCGGCCTCGTAGCTCAGCCGGCACCCTTGGAAGATCTCCAGCAGGGGCTCAAGCGCGGCGTCGTTGAAGGCAAAATTGGTGCCCCCTCCCGCGGCGATCGTGTGTGGAATGGTGATCACGTCCTGGCCGCGCAACCTCTCCCAGATGCGCAATTCGTCGGGTTGCCTAGGGAAGTCCGGACTTTCCTGCTCGCGCGGGACCGTCCTCGGGATCGCGGTTGTGCCGCGCTGAAGATTGATGATGTTGCGATGCCCGTAAGGCCACCGAAGGGATCGCTCGTACCCGAACAGTGGCGCCAGCCGCCCACGGACATGAAACACATCTGCGAGTTTTTGAGTGCGCCACCAGTCGTAGCTTCGATCGTCTTGCTCGCCGGCGATCCCCGAACCACCGTAGTAGTGATCCGTAGAGGAGATGAAGTCGAGTTCAGCGGCATCGAGAGCGTACCGGTACATATCCCACAACGTGCCGTCGAATCCGCCGTCGCCGCTAATTTCCGTATGCCGGTGCAGATCGCCCCAATACAGGCCATAGCGCTTTTCGCCCGACGCGATCAGCTGCCGCCGGTCCGTCCAAGCAGTCCGCGCATAAGGACGGCTGCGTGGCGTTTCGGGATCCGGCGCCAGTTCCGGGCGAGCGGCGCTTGCCGCCGCGATCCTGTCCACCCGAATCTTGCCAACGCTCCGCCCTGCGGCCGGTACCACCGGTCCGCCCGGCGACCAGCGGTCGTCGGCTGGATAGGCAATCCAGACCTGGTCGTCGCCTGCGGATGCAACGGCGATCCGCTGATCATTGCTGCCGGCACTGCCTTCCAGCTGTTCCGGGGCTGACCAGCTGCTGCCGCTGTAGGTCATGGTGTGGACGTTCCAAGCTGCCGGGCGCTCCTTCATGCCACTCCCGTCATTGCGCGGAACCCAGCGTCGCAGGAACAGCCGGGGCGCGCCGGACGGGTCAATCGTCATGTGTGGGATCTCGTAGGACAGCGCAAAATCGTCGTTCATGGCGGCTTCAAGCGACCCGACCGGGTGCCAGCGCAGCCCGCCCGCGAATACTGCCACGCCAATCGTTTGGGTGTAGCGCAGGCTCACGTTCCGGCCGACGGAATTTTCGACGCTCCATGGTGGCGGCTGCCCCCAATCGCCTCGCTCGCTGTCGCGGCTCCAATTGGGCATGTCAAGCGCCCAGTTCGGGCCTTGGTCATCCCACGCGACCCAAGCTCTTCCCTCCCTGTCGATCGCGATGCTGGCCCGCGCCTCGAAGTTGGGAGAATCTGCAATCGGGTGCTCTGGCGACAACTCGCCGCCATCGAAGATCCGCAGCAAGACGTCGTAGTCTCCATGGCGATAGGTGTCGTAGACGATGAAGAGGCGATCCTGGGCGTCAATGGCGGTGGCCGGCTCCCAATCGTTCGCCTCGTGGGATGTGACCGGGATGGGACCGGACCAGCGGTGGCCGTCGAAGGTCTTGAGGTAGATGTTCGCGTCGCCGGTGCGAAACGACTGCCAGACCAAGTGCAGCTTGCCGGTGGAATCCGCCTGCAGTCTGTGGTGAATGTCAGGCTGCGGACCCGTTGTCAGCCGTGCTAGGGGTGCCCACCGGCCCTTGTGCCAAGCTCGTGCGTAAATGTCGAAATTGCCGTCGATCTGAGCGGCCCAAGCAACCCAAACCCTTCCGTCGGGCTGGATAGCGATGGATGTCTTGAGGTAATCGCCCGCCCGCGGGCTCGCGGTCATCGTGTTCTGCCAGTCGGTGCCGGAACGACGCCTGACTTTGATCTCGTCCGCTCCGTTTCCGTCATATGCCGTCCAAGCGACCCATAGGTCCCCCTGCGAATCGAATGCCGCGGAGGGCCAGTCGGCGTGTCCGCCGGGATCCGAGATTTCCTGCGGCTGAGAGTACGCCCCCGCCACTGAGAAGAAACAGGCAGCTGCTATGGGGCTGGCACGGCCGGGCGCGCGTCCCGCTCTCGGAGATGGAATGCGCAGGAATCGAGGCATGAGCGGACATGCACCTGAAGTGCATCGTAGCCTGTCTGGAGTTGCGCTAGCCGCAGGAAATTTTTCGATGAAGTGCGCCCGCACCCAGTGAGGGGGCACGCCGCGATCGAGACCTGCGCTCGGTGCCCCCCTTTTTCCGGGGCATTATATACGTGTTTACCCAAAAGCCGCTTGCCATACGGCCCAGTTTAGGGTAAATTGAGTACATAAAGATGGCACGCAAGGCACCCGGACGCCATGAGCGCCAAGGACTTTCGCTGGTGGATATCACGCGGATATTTCCGGACGGTGCCACGGCTGAGGAATGGTTCGTCAAGAACCGCTGGCCTGCTGGTGCCTGCTGTCCCGAATGCGCATCGCTGAACGTGCAGGAGCGGCCAACGCGCAAGCCGCAGCCGTACCGCTGCCGGGACTGCCGCAAGGATTTCTCGGTCAAGACGGGCACGCTGATGCACAACTCCAAGCTCGGTCTGCAGACTTGGGCGATCGCACTGTACCTGCTCTCGACCGGGCTCAAGGGAACCTCCAGCATGAAGATCCACCGGGACCTGGGCGTGACCCAGAAGACGGCCTGGTTCCTCGCGCATCGCATCCGCGAGACCTGGCGCGAGCGGTTCTCCGGCCCGCTGGAAATGGACGAGCTCTACAGCGGCGGCAAGGAGCAAAACAAGCACGAGTCGAAGAAGTTGAAGGCCGGGCGGGGAGCGGTTGGCAAGACAGCCGTAGGCGGCGTGAAAGACCGGAATTCCAACCGGATTGCAGCCACGCCGGTAGCGAGCGTGAGCAAGGTCACGGTCGCCGAGATCCTCGCCGAGACGTCCGACCCGGACGCCCCTGTGTACACGGACGAAGGCAGCGTATACGGCAGCCTGCCGCATCACGAGTCCGTCAAGCGCAGCGCGGGTGAGTACGTGAGCGGCAAGGCTCACGTCAACGGCATCGAGTCGTTCTGGTCGCTGCTAAGACGCGGCTACTACGGCAGGTTCCACAAGCTGAGCTGCAAGCGCCTTGACCGCTATGTGAACGAGTTCGCCGGACGGCACAATCTTCGCGATCTGGATCCGATCCAGCAGCTGTGCGCGCTGGCTGCCACGATGCACGGCAAGCAACTCCACTACAAGAGCCTGATCCAGGGAAACGGACCTGTTTTCGGGCGCACGCGAGATCGCGGCGTGCGTGGGAGCGTCAGCAACCGCGCCCCGTTGCCCGGGGACAACCTCGCTGGCATGCGAGGCATCCACCCGGACTGCGTAGACCTGATATCGAGTACCGGGACCATCTGCAATTGTTCGGCAATGCGCGCAATTGCACCGAGGCAACGCTGGATCCGACCACGTTGGTGGTCAGGCTGCGTGTGGAGGGGCTACAGTCGTAAGCAGTCAGGCACATGCTCAAGAACCGCGGAGCAGGCAAGCGCGGGCGGCCGGTGAAGTACAAGATGCCGCGGCCCATCCCGGACACGCCCGAGAACATCGCTCGGGCGATCATGGCAGGGCCTCCCAAGAAGAACTGGGACTTCCTGAAGACATCGAACCGCAAGCGCTAGCGACACATGTCAGTCAAGCGGGTCTTGGGTAAACACGATATCAGCCCCCAACGATACCTGTGCCGAGCGCCACTGGGCAAACGGCGGTTGGCGGACGCCGGGGATCTCCCTTCGATCGAGAGGCCCCCGAAATCGGCTCGAGCAGGCCCGTGGCAAGGAGTATCGCCGCATCGACCGGCCGGAGCGCTCCTCGCCGTCTGGTCGTCTTGTTGCTTGAACTTTCGAGTGCTTGTGGCTAGAATCGGTGCGGTAGTTCAGACTCGGCCCGCCGGCGAAGGCACAATTGGTAGGACACGACCGGGGATCGGGCCGCAACGGGAATATTCAGGGGGAGCGTAATGCCCACAGCAATACGGACATTCGCACTGGCCGCGGCAAGCGCGGCTGTCGCTTTCGGCCAAGTCGACGCGGGCACCATCACCGGCACGGTGCGGGACACTACGGGTGCGGTCATCGCTGGCGCCACCGTGATCGTGGAGAGCGGTGGAACCGGATTGCGGATCGAGACTAGCACGGGAGCGCAAGGCATCTACGTCTCTCCGCCGCTGCGGCCGGGCGAGTTCACGGTCGAAGTCAGGTCGGAAGGCTTCGAGCCGGCAGCCAAGCGCTTGCAGCTCGAAGTGAACCAGCGGGTGGTCGTCGACTTCGACCTGAGCGTGGGCGCTGTGACGGAGGTGATCGAGGTCCTGGATGTAGCACCCCTGCTACAGACCGAGTCCGCGACGCTCTCTAACCTGCGAACGGAGAAGGCGATCAAGGACCTGCCGCTGAACGGCCGGAACTGGGCGCAGCTGATCCTGCTCAGCACCGGCACCCAGCCGGCCGACACGCAATCCCAGGGCAGCCCCATCACCCGCAAGCGCGGCGTGTCGAACGCCTCCGTGAACGGCAGCCGCTCGAATGACAACAATTACCTGATCGAGGGGATCAGCAATTCGGAGAACCACAACGGCCTCGGCATCCTGATCTTCCCTTCGATTGACGCGATCCAGGAGTTCCGCAGCGAGACCTCCGGGGCGGACGCGCAGTTCGGGCGCGGCGGCGGCGCCACGGTGAACCTGACCTTCAAGTCGGGGACAAGGGAGTTTCACGGCGGGGCCTACGAGTTCCTGAGGAACGCCAGGCTGGACGCCAAGAACTTCTTCGACCGGCCGGACGAGCCCATCCCGCCCTTCAAGCAGAACCAATACGGCGCCTTCCTAGGCGGCCCCTTGTTCCCCGGGGCGGCGGACCACAAGACCTTCTTCTTCGCGAACTTCGAAGGGCAGCGGGTGCGCCAGGCACAGACTCTCATCAGCAGCGTGCCGACAGCGGACTTCCGGGCCGGCGACTTCTCGCAGTCGCGGTTCAGCATCTACGACCCGACGACACAGCGGCAGCTGGACGAAGGCGGCTACGTCCGCGATCCGTTCCCCAACAACTCGATCCCCGCTGCAATGCACGACCGGGTGGGGCAAAACGTCCTCAACCTCTACCCGCTGCCCAACCGGAACGACGCCGAGACGGACAATTACCTCTCGAACCCAGTGCGCAGTATCGACGGCGAGCGGTTCGACATCAAGATCGACCACGTGCTGTCGGACAGCAACAACATGTTCGCGCGCTACAGCTTCAGCAATGACAACCTGATCGAGCCAAGCTTCCTACCGGCTCCGGCGGTCGGCGCGGGCCCGGGCGTGCCCGGTCCGGCCGACCAGCCCGTCAATCAGGTGGTAGTCAGCGACACGCATCTGGTGTCCCCGACGAAGATCAACGAGTTTCGCGTGGGCTGGACCCGGCTGAACTTGCGGTCGTTCAATCCCAACTACGGGCAGAACGTCAGCGACGAGATCGGCATACCGGGCTCGAACGTTGCAGGGGACGAACTGACTTCGGGGCTCGCCATCATCAACGTCGCCGGTTTCCGGAGCTTGGGCGGCAACGGGTTCTCGCCGGCGATCATCGTCAGCGACAACTACCAGATCAGCGACACGTTCAGCATCATCAGTGGCCGTCACAGCATCAAGTTCGGCGGGGAGGTGCGGCGGCTGCGTTACAACGCCCTCCAGTCAAACGCACTGCGCGGGAGAATGAACTTCAGCAACAACTACACTGTCAACCCGGCCTCGCGAGGAGGAACCGGGCTGGGGCCAGCGGACACCCTCCTTGGCGGACCCATTAGCGGCTTCATTCGCTTCGTGACCGGTACGAGGGGCTATCGCCGGACGGAGGTCGCATTCCACCTACAGGACACCTACAAGGTGTCCGACAGACTCGCTCTGAATCTCGGCGCGCGCTACGACAACTTCCTGGGGTGGCCGTGGACCGAGGTGAACAACCGGCAGCATAATTTCCTGCGATCGGAAGGGACGGTCGTCCAGGTCGGCACTGGATCGGTGCCCTGGCGGTCGGGTCATCCCGGCGATCAGAACAACCTCTCGCCGCGCTTCGGACTGGCGTACAAGGTCACCTCCAAGACGGTCTTCCGCTTCGGGTACGGCCTGTACTACTCGACAGGGCAGCTGGACACGACCCGCAATCTGGGTGCGAATCCTCCCGATGTCATCAGTTCGAACTTCAACAACAACCAGTTCGACTTCGACGGAGCGCGGCCGGCTTCGATGGGCTTCGACCGGCCGGCCCTCGGGATCATCGCCGGCACGCTACGCTCGATCGACTTGGACACGGTGATCCCTTACACGCAGCAATGGAACGCGACCATCCAGCAGCAGATCGGCGAGACGTCCTTCACGATCGCGTACGTCGGCAGCAAGGGCACGAAGCTGCAAGGGCAGACCGACATCAACCAACCCGTCCCGGGAACCGGGCCGGTGGCTCCGCGGAGGGACTTCCCCGCGTTTGGCGCGATCCGGCAGATCCAAAGCCGCTACGATTCTAGCTTCCACAGTCTGCAGCTGTCGGCCGAGCGCCGCTTCCGCAACGGGCTCGGGTATCTGGTCAGCTACACCTGGGGGAAGGCGATCAGCAACCTCGACAGCCAGTTCGGAACACCTACCGACATCCGCAACATCCGGCGGGACCGCGGCCCGGCGGGCTTCGGCGCCCCGCGACGGCTGGTGACCAGCTTTATGTACGACCTGCCGTTCAAGGCGAAGGGCGGGCTCAACCACGTGGTGGGCGGCTGGCAGCTCAACGGGATCCTGAGCATGTACGACGGGTTTCCCATGCGGGTGACTTCGCCGAACACGCTCAACTGCTGCACCTCTTACCCGGATCGGATCGGGGATGGGCGCCTGCCCAGAAGCCAGCAGACCCTGCAACGATTCTTCGATGTGGACGCATTCGAGCGCCCGGGACCGCAGATGTTCGGCAATGCCGGGCGGAACATCCTGTTCGGGCCGGGAACCAAGAACCTTGACCTGTCGATCTTCAAGGAGTTCTTCTTCAGCGAGAACCAGGAGCGCCGGCTGCAGTTCCGAGCGGAGTTCTTCAACTTCACGAACACGCCGCAGTTCAACAACCCGACAACGAATATCGGCAGCGCGAACGCGGGAAGGATCCGTTCGGCGGCCTCGACGATCACCCTGCAGCGGATACCGCGCCACATCCAGTTCGGGCTGAAGTTCTACTTCTAGGCCGACGTCTGCCGCGGATTCCCGGCTTCCGCCTATCGGCCTGCCGGGAATTCGCGGTCCAGGATCGCGAGGATCTCCGTCCGGCCATACTGGCGGGCCATGCGCCGCGCCTCGGCGGCGTGCCAGGCAGCGTCAGCATCGTTGCCGACGGCGCGCTCGGCGCGCGCGAGCACTATCAGGAATTGCGGTGTCTCCCGGTCCTTGACATCGACGGATCGGCGCAGATAGACCAGCGCGTCCCTCTGGCGATTCTGGCGATACAGCGCCATGCCGAGGCGGAAGGATGCCAGGCGATGACCGGGACTGATCTGGAGAATCTGGCGGAACTGCCCGTTGGCATCTTCGGCCCGGCCTAGCCGCTCAAGCGCGTCACCGAGGTTTAGCCGAGCATCCGCCGAGTAAGGGTTCACCGCGAGGGCCAGCCGGTAGGCAATCTCCGCCTCGCCGTGCCGGCCTTGCTGGGACAGGGTGACGGCATAGTTGTAGTGCGCTTCCTCGATGTCGGGATTCCGCGCGGTGGCGTTTCGGTAGGCGCTCTCGGCATCGACGTGCCGGCCCGTCTTTCCGTAGACGCTGATCAGATTCACCCGCGCGTGGGTCTGCGCAGGTTCGGCCGCCACGGCCAGCGAGTACTCGTGCTCCGCCTCCTCGAGCCGCCCGGCCGCTTCATGCTGTATCCCGCGGTTGAGATGATGCCGGTAAGAGCCGGACCGCAGTGCCTCGACTTCCTCCAGCAGGGGATCCGGAAACGGCAGGCGGGGAGTCGGGTCGAGCCGCTCGTAGAGGGCAAGGAACCGCCTGGCTTCGTCATCGCGCCCGACTCCCTGCAGGGTGCCGGCCAACTGGTAGTACAGGGGACGGTAGTCGCCTCCGAGGCTGGCCGCCCGCTCGAGAGCTGCCACGGCCTGCTCGGGACGGTCCAGGCGTGACAGCGCGGTGCCGCGGCCGAAATGCGCGGCCATCGAATCGGGCTGCGCAGTGGCGGCGCTGTCGTACAGTCGGAGTGCTTCGCCCGGCCTGTCGGCTTCCAGCAACGCGGCAGCGAGTCGGAGCCGGACAAAGGGCTGTCCCGGATCGAGCCCGGCGGCGGTCCGCAATGCTAGGGCCGCCTCTGCCTGGCGGCCGAGATCGCCTGCGACCAGGCCGAGCAGGTAGTGCCAGCGGAAGTTGCCCGGGGCCCGCTCGGAGGCGCTCCGATAGAGTTCCATCGCCGGGTCGAGAATCCGGTAAGCGTGCAGCGCCATCGCTGCTGCCCCAAGCGCTTCGTCGTCATGCGGCCGGGCTCGCGCCGCCGAGAGGCGGTCTTCGATCAGTCGTCGCGCCGCGCCCTCGAACGCCGTTGCATCCACGTCCGGGAGAGCCGCGTCCCCTCCGGACGGGCCCGAGCATCCGCCCAGCCCGGCAGCCAGGACGAGCAGCGCTACACGAAGGGTCCGCGCTCGGGGGATGTGCGCGCCAACGGCGAAAGGAGGACTCGTCATCACTTCGCGGCAGGCCGGGCGACTGTTATTCGCCCTGCCCGGATCGAATCGCCTAGAGCGGTAGTGTACTCAAGTCCCCGGTCCCGGGAGGAGTCCGGCACCCCTCCCCCACGACGATTCAGCAGGGCCGGAACCGAGCGTGGCCGCGAGTTCGGTATCGTAATCGGAGACTTCCTGATCGGTGCGCGCAGCATCCCAGCCGAGAGCCGGAGCGCAAGCCTCGGCGGTCCGGTACGCCCATGATCTCTCTTAGGCGGGATCGAAGGCCAGCCCGGTCCGCCTGACCCGACTTCACCGTTTTTGAAGATCGAATTCCCCTAAGTGATTGTAGAGTCGAGGAGAAGCGCGCCTACCTTAGCGTGAGGGAGTAGCAGTTTGCCGACCGCTTTCGCTGATCGTCGGTGCCTTTTCCGGTCCCAGATCTCTGTATGGCGTGTTGGGGGCGGTCGCTCACGCCCCCTTAACATGAGTTCGGCGCTTGCTGGTGGCTCCAGCGGTTGCGACGACCCAAGCCACCGACGGCCCAAAAGCGATGCGAATCTTCACCCTGCACAGCCGAGTCAGAATCTTCAGTTCGGCGCTTGCTGGTGGCTCCCTGCCAGCCGAGTCAGCCTGCCAAAGCCGCTGGAAGAGGTGTTTGCGTTCTTTGCCGAAGCGCGCAACTTGGAGGAACTGACACCGCCGTGGCTGAAATTCGAGATCCTTGCGCCGGGTCCGATCAAGATGCAGGCCGGCGCGAGAATCGATTATCGGCTGCGGCTGCGCGGGATTCCCATTCGCTGGCAAAGCGAGATCACGGCTTGGGAGCCGCCCCAGCGCTTCATTGACATCCAGAGGCGAGGGCCGTACCGGCTTTGGGAGCACGAGCATCGTTTCATCGCGGAGGGTGCCACGACGATCGCAGAGGACTCGGTCCGCTACGGAGTAGCCGGCGGGTGGCTGGCAGACCGATTGTTCGTCCGGCGGGACTTGGCAAGGGTCTTCGCGTACCGCCGAGCCAAGTTGGAGCAGATCTTCTGTGAGATCGCCGGTACACGCGGGCCGCGCTGATAGCGGACCTGGGGAAGCCTCAGCCGAATTCGATCGAAATGGCGTGAGCAGGTGCCACAGGCAGCGGGGTGGCAAAGGTGACGACGGTCAGCTTGCCGTCTGCATAGGACGACCGTGGCGCTTGGTCTTCGCCTACGACCAGGACCTTGGCGTGCTGCGCCCCGTCACCGATTTCGATCGTGACCGTGCTCGATTCCGGCTGTCCGAGCAAGATGCCATCCTTCGCCGTGAACCTCACTGGAAGGCCTGCGTCTGTCTCGCCGGTCGCCCGCTCCCACAGGCGAGTGCCGTAAATCGCCTCCCCGTTCCTGCGCAGCCAATGCCCGAGTGCTCTCAAGCGGCTGGCCTGCAGCTCGGGCACCGTGCCATCGGGCATCGGCCCGGCATTCAGCAGCAGGTTGCCGTTCTTGCTCACGATGTCGGCCAGCAGATGGATGAGCTCCGCCTCGCTGATCGTGTGCTCGTCGGTCTCGACTCGGTTGTAGCCGAACGAGTATCCCAACCCGCGGCAGGTCTCCCACTTGTAGTCCGTGATCCCGTCCATCCGGGAGTACTCGGGGGTGGTGAAGTCGTGGTGTCTCTGCGGCGCGCCTTCCTCTCCGATCTCGAAGCGGTTGTTGATCAGACCGTCCGGGTGGGTGTTATAGAAATCCGCCACGATTCGGGCGATATCCCCCTGCTCGGGATAGCCGATGTCATTCCACAGGATCTCCGGGTCGTACTTGGCGATCAACTCACGCCAGTGAGCGTCCGCATAGTCGGCGAATTCCTGCGTATGGATGATCGTGCCGCGAACCTCTTCGACCTGGTCGATGGGTTCTGGATTGAAGCTCCAGTCCAAGCCGCCCGAATAGTAGAAGCCCATGCGCATTTGCGCCGCCTTGACATCCGCTGTGAGATCGCCCACCAGGTCCCACTCGGTTGAGCGCTGCCCCACCGGAAGATTCGGGTTTTCCACCTCGCTCGGCCAAAGCGTGAATCCGTCATGGTGCTTGGTCGTGAGCACTACGTAGCCCGCTCCGGCGTCGGCGAACAGCGACGCCATGGCCGTGGGATCCCATGCCGCCAAGGCCTCGTTGAATTGAGGCACGAAGTCCATATATCCGAACTGCTCCCCATAGGTCTTGCGATGGTGCTCCTGCGTTGGCGATCCGTCAATGCGCAGTGAGTTCAGGTACCACTCCGAGTACGGGTTGTTCGCGAACCACTTGGTCCAGTCCACCTTGCCGAGCTCGCCGACCGGCGTGGCCCATGCTGGCACCGAGTACAGGCCCTAGTGCACGAAAATGCCGAGTTTGGCATCCTCGTACCAGCTAGGCACCTCGTGTGAGCGGATCGATTCTCAGGTCGGTTGGAAGCGTGGGGCTCCGTCCGCTGGACCGATCTCAGAGCTACCGCAACCATACGAGGCCGCAGCGGCTCCGCTCGCAGAGAGAAAGGCCCTTCGAGAAAGTCTGTGCTGCATAAATGGAGACTCCTAGATCAGAACAGCGGACGCGGGGCCAGTGTTCATCTGGCAAGTCACGCCAACAGGGGCTCGACGACTTGGCCATGTACGTCTGTAAGCCTAAAGTGTCGGCCTTGATACTTAAACGTCAGCCGCTTGTGATCAACACCCAAGCAGTGCAGGGCGGTTGCCTGCAGGTCGTAGACATGCACCGGGTCCTTGACGACGTTGTAGCAGTAGTCGTCGGTCTGTCCGTGCGTCATCCCAGCTTTGATGCCACCGCCCGCCATCCAGATCGTGAAGCAGCGCGGGTGGTGGTCGCGGCCATAGTTCGTCTCGCTCAGCTTGCCTTGGCAATAGACCGTACGGCCGAACTCGCCGCCCCAGATCACGAGCGTGTCGTCCAGAAGTCCGCGTTCCTTGAGATCGAGGATCAGCGCAGCCGATGCCTGGTCGGTGTCGCGCGCTTGCAGCCGGATATCCCGGGGCAGGTCAGTGTGCTGGTCCCAGCCGCGGTGGAACAGCTGAATGAAGCGCACGTCGCGCTCGGCCAGCCTGCGTGCCAACAGACAGTTCGCGGCATAGGTGCCCGGTTTCCGCGAGTCCGGCCCATAGCGTTCGAAGACGTGCTCGGGCTCGCCCGAGAGGTCCATCAGCTCCGGTACAGACGTCTGCATCCGGTAGGCCATCTCGTATTGAGCAATCCGAGTCTCAATCTCCGGGTCCCCGAATTCCTGTGACCGCAAGCGGTTGATCTCCGAGACCGCGTCCAGCATGCTGCGCCGCGTGGCGGAATCAATGCCCTTCGGGTTTGACAGGTACAGGACGGGATCGTCGCTCGCGCGAAACTTGACACCTTGGTAGCGCGACGGCAGGAACCCCGAGCCCCACAGCCGCGAGAAGAGGGGCTGCGACTGGTTGAGGTTGCTGCCTTGCGAGATGAGCACCACGAAGCCGGGTAGATCCCGGTTCGCGCTGCCCAGTCCGTAGCTCACCCAAGAGCCCATCGAGGGGCGCCCGGGCTGCTGGAAACCGCTTTGGATGAACGTGATCGCCGGGTCATGGTTGATGGCGTCGGTCTGAACCGTCTTCACGAGCGTGATGTCGTCCACCACCTTGGCGGTATGCGGGAGCAACTCGCTCAACTCAGTCCCTGACCGTCCGTGGCGTTGGAAGTCGAAAATCGACGCGGCCACGGGCAGGCGGTCCTGCCCCGAGGTCATTCCCGTGATGCGCTGGCCCTTGCGCACCGTATCGGGGAGATCCTCTCCCTGAAACTTGCGCAAGATCGGCTTGTGGTCAAACAAGTCGATCTGCGAAGGGGCGCCGGATTGGAACAAATAGATGACCCGCTTAGCTCGCGGCGCGAAATGTGGCAGCCCCGCCAGTCCGCCGCCGGCGGTAGCCTCGTCGGGTGTGGCGGCGTAGCCCTCTCCGCGGAGCAGGAACGAGAGAGCGGCGGGTCCGATGCCAGTGGCTGTGCGTCCGAAGAACTGGCGCCGGGTGACAACGAGATCGCGTTCGAGCTTGGGGTTCATGACGGGATCATTCCTTGCTGATCGTCTCGTCGAGATTGAGGATGCCGCTGGCCACGATGGTCCAGGCTGCCAGTTCCGCGGACTCCATCTCCGGGGAGACGGGCGAGTCGCCGATCTGCAGCAATGCGCGGGCCTGGTCGGGAGCGCTGCGGAACTTATCCTCCTGCTCGCGCGCCAGGCTGGCCAGAAGCCCGGATTCGATCTCGCTGGGCGGGCGTCCCAGCGCTCGCAGGTAGCCGGACCGGACCCTGCCGGCGGCGCTCTCGCCGCCTTCTCGTACCATCCGTTCGGCCAAGGCGCGGGAGGCCTCGACATAGGTGGGACCATTCATCAGCACCAGAGCTTGGAGCGGCGTGTTGGTGCGGGATCGGCGGGCGATGCACTTCTCTCTGTCCGGAGCGTCGAAAACAGCCAGAGACGGAGGGGGAATCGTCCTTTTCCAGAAGGTGTACATGCTCCGTCTGTACAGGTCCGCGCCCGATCCCTGCCGGTAGACCTGGGCGGTGAACATGTCGCCGTACGCCATCTCCTTCCACAGCCCGCCCGGCTGGTATGGGAACACGCTCGGGCCGCCGATCCTAGCGTCAAGCAGGCCCGACGAGACCAGCGCGTTGTCGCGCACCGATTCGGCCGGGAGCCGATGGCGAGGGGCTCGGGCGAGGAGCCGGTTCCCCGGATCGATCGAATGCAGTTCCGGGCTGAGGCGGGAACTTTGCCGGTAGGTCGCCGACATCACGATCTTCTTCTGCAGCGCCTTGATATCCCAGCCGCTGTCGGTGAACTCGACCGCCAGCCAGTCCAACAACTCTGGATGGGTCGGCAGTTCTCCCTGCAATCCGAAATCCTCGGCCGTGCGGACTAAGCCGTATCCGAAGTAAGACTGCCAGTAGTGGTTGACCGCGACCCGCGCGGTCAGGGGATGTTCCGGGCTCGCGATCCACCGCGCTAGGCCGAGGCGGTTTGGCGGTGCGTCCGACGGGAGCGCCGGGAGCCAGTCCGGGGTGGCAGCCGAGACCTTCTCGGTGCGGTTACGATAGTCGCCCCTCCCAAGCATGAATGTGTCACGAGGGGTCGGAAGCTCCCGCATGACCATCACATTGGCGACGGCCTCTTGGACTCTTGAGCGGTCTGCCTGCAACTGCTTGAGCCGGGCGTAGAGCTGACGGTCCGTCTCGCTGGCGGCATGCGTCAGATAGTAGTCCTTCAGGCGGCTGGATCGGCTTCGGCAGCGCGACACGTCGGTGTCGGGCCTCGGTGCGTAGATGTCGTCCGCGACCTTCTTGGGTGCGTCGGCCAGCACGCTCTGGCAGTCAATGTACGGTGCGCCGAGCAGCGCAGCGATGGGCTCGTGAGTGCGAAGTGTGGCGATCTCTGATGAGTCGAGCACCCGGGAATATACCCGCAGATCATCCAACGTGCCGGTATAGCGGTCGCCGAAGCGACCTGCACCAATCTCGAACGGTGCCCCCGATTCGGGCGTGCCCGCGAGGGAGTCCTTGATAACCCTGGTTTCGACCTCCTCGGCGTTGAGGTGGATCTTGAGACCGGCGGCCTTGCCCGATCCGTTGTAGGAGATCGCGACGTGGTAGGTGGCATCCTCTCCCCGCTGGTCGCGGAGCGGTTCTGCTGGCTTCAGGACGATCGCGTAATCGGCCGATGCCGACAAACGGACGGTCAAGTCATACTCCCGGCGGAGCGTGTCGGGAATCGAAACCGGAGTGCTCAGAGTCAGCTCCAGTCCTTGCTTGGATTCGGGCCGGTCCATCTTGTGCAGCACGGTCTTTTCGACAAGCCCCGAGTGGCGCATCCAGAAGGCCAGCGTGAACGGCTTGGAGATGTCGATGGACCGTGTGCCTGGGAAGGCGATGTGCGTGTCGACATCGAACGACGCCCCTTGGCCTGCCTTGGACGTGCTGAACAGTGGCTCACCGCGCATGATCCGCCCGTGGCGGTAGTTCCCGGAAGAGTCTGCGAAGCCGCCTTCCAATTCGTAGTGCGCCTCCAGCCCAGTGCGGCCAGCACGATGAATCGTCGAGGTCGCAACACTCTCCCAGTCAGCGACTTCTTGGCTGATGCGCGCGTCCGGCAGATCCGCCCGTACTGACCGGATGGCTTCGTCGAGAGCGGCTAGCTCGTCCTGTTGGCTCGTGTCAGGCAGCTCGAGCAGCGGAACCGCGTTGCCGTTCACGCCGTCGAGGCCAAGCTCGTCCACGGAATTGAAGAATGCGTAGAACTCGTAAAACTCACGCTGCTTGATCGGGTCGTACTTATGATCGTGGCAGCGGGCGCAGCCCATCGTCATCGCCATCCAAACCGTCGCGACAGTCTCGACGCGATCCACCACGTACTCGGTGTGGTACTCGGCCGGGATCGCTCCGCCCTCGTGGTTGATCATGTGGTTGCGATTGAAGCCGGTAGCGATCAGCTGGTCTTGCGTGGGGTCGGGGAGTAGGTCGCCCGCGATCTGCTCGATCGTGAACTGGTCGAAGGGCTTGTTGTCATTGAAGGCGCGGATCACCCAGTCGCGCCAGTGCCACATGTCGCGGCGTCCGTCGATGTGAAAGCCATGCGTGTCGGCGTAGCGCGCCAGGTCCAGCCATTGCATCGCCATGTGCTCGCCGTAGTGCGGGGAATTGAGCAGGCGCTCCACCTGTTGTTCGTAAGCACCCGGGGAGGTGTCCTCCAAAAAGTCAGCCATGGCCGCCGGCTGGGGTGGCAGGCCGGTCAAGTCTAGGCTCAGCCGCCGCAGCAGCGTGCGCTTGTCTGCCTCGGACGCGAGGGCCAAGCCTGCTTGCTGCAAGCGGGCGATCGCGAAAGCATCGATCTCGTTGGAGCCACGCCTGTGGATCTCACCTGCAGGCAGGGCCGGCCGGCGCGGCGATTCATAGGCCCAGTGCGAACTCCATTCCGCGCCTTGGTCGATCCAGCGCCTGATGGTCTCGACCTGATCTGGCGAGGGATGGCGCTCTGCGGTCGCCGGAGGCATGCGGACCACGGCCTGCGGGTGGCTCATGCGCTGGTAGAGGCGGCTATCGGCGGCGTTGCCCGGGATGATGAGCTGGTAGCCGCCGCGATCCGCAAAGGCGCCTTCCCGGGTGTCCAGCCTGAGGTCAGCCTGTCTGGCGTTGCTATCAGGGCCATGGCAGGCGTAGCATGCATCGGAGAGAATCGGACGCACGTCCCGCTCGAAATCCACCGTCACCGGGTTGATCGCAGGTGTAGCGAAAGCAACGGAAGCCGTGACACAAAGGGCTAGAGTGAGCGCGGCGCGAGTCATAATGCTTCGTAACTAGTGTACTTTCCCGCTGGCGGCTGTGCTTACCGGGGCGCGCGGGAAATCAGCTAAAACCTAGGCGTAGCTGTGGCCCCGTCGCTTCCTCGCCGAGCACATCCGGACTGGCGAGATTAGGAAATGTGCCAGCCGCCGCAGTGCAGAGTACGGATTTCCCTGACGATGTCTGGATCGGCGGACAGGATCCAGCCCGGGACTGAGTGGCCCGGTCCGACCTGTGCAAGCGATTTGGATCGCTTCTGGCGAGCTTCCGAGTCAATTGCTCCCGGAGCCGGGTTTCGCTACCGTTCGCTCTTCGGCGCGTGCCCCGCTAAGCGCGTTCGGCATCGCATAGTTGCCTTCATGACAGGCATATTCGTAGATCACATAGTCCTCGAGCAGCGCCATTGACCTCACGGCCGTCCAGGGTTCCGTATACGTCGCGGGATCGTTGATCGTGAATTCGTTATGGATCGTGCTCTCACCTACGCGGGTGAAGCGCTCTATTGCGCGCAGATTCTTGGACGACGGGAAGCGGTGTTCCGTCTTGTCGCTGAAGTTGCCTGTCTCAACAACCAGCGTATTGCCCTCCCAATGCCCGCGGGAGTCCCCGTTCCACTGGCGGATGCGCTCGTCGAGCTGCGGACGTCCATCCAGCGGGATGATGCGCACGTCGTGAATGTTCTCGACCAGAATTGCCACGTAGTCGGGCGTTTGCAGGATGTGATAGCTGTTGTTGTACCCGGTTGAGACCGGCGGCACCCCGTGGTAGGTGATGCATCTCGTCCACGCTTTGAAGTTCAACCACGAATCAGGCCGGCCACGGAAGCGCTGAGCTCTGGACTGGACTCGTGCTAGCCCTGCTTCTGTCAACGGCGGCAGCCGGCCATTGGACGGTTTGACGATCAGCGACGTTCGCCCGCTCGGATCCACCTTGCCTTTGTCGAACCAATGGGCGTTGTACGAACCGATCACTCCCGGGACGAGCGGGGTCTCCGCGGTGGACGCTGCGTTCCGCGCAGCGGCTTCCTCGGAGGTAAAGAATTCATTTTGTCGGAACTTGGCAGGCCGCTGGAGTGGTGTGAGCGAAGCGTAAGACCAGATGCCGCGCAAGTCCGGATCACCCCAAGTTGTGCGTGGCGGGCTCCAAGTCCGTCCCTCCGCTCCCGCTCCGAGACCCTCGGAGCCGGTTTGCGCAATGGCCGGTACGCCCGCCAGCCACGCGGCGAAGAGGGATGCCGCGAGCGCAGGCATCCCGATCAAGCATCTGTTCTGCATTCGAGACCTGACTGAGTCTATGGAGAGTGTCGCACCGACACCGGAATGCAGGCAAGCAGATTCCGGGAGTTACCTGTGCGCTGAGCTTTGGCGCCGGAGTCTCGGCAGCCGCAGCAACCGCTGCGATGACCGGTTGCATCGAGCCACAAAGACCGCAATCGCCGCTGCAGAGGCAGGCTGTAGAGTGTATGCATGAAATGGCTACAGTGATGCATATGAGGACGACCCTCAACATTGATGACGACTTGCTCCAGGCGGCAGCGCGGGTGACCGGTGAAACGCAGAAAACTGCCCTTGTGCGGCGCGGATTAGAAGCGTTAGTGCAACGCGAGAGCGCGCGCCAACTGGCCCGGATGGGCGGCACGGCAAAGGATCTCAAAGCAATTCCACGAAGGCGGTTGGAGGTGGAGCCCGAGTGATCTTGGTAGATACCTCGGTTTGGGTGGAGCATCTTCGAGACGGGACTGCTGCGCTCGCAGAGCTCTTGACCCGTGAACTCGTTCTGTGTCACCCGCTTGTGATTGGTGAGCTTGCCTGCGGCAATCTGCCGCTGCGGGAGCACACTTTGTTTCTGCTGTCATCGCTGCCGAGAGCATCGCTAGCGCCACACGACGACGTAATGCAAACGGTGAGTGAGGCGAAGCTACACGGCAGGGGAATGGGGTGGATCGACATACACCTGCTCTGTGCGGCTCGGAGCGCGGGAAGCCAGCTATGGACGTTGGATCGATCACTGGCCTCAGCGGCTAAATCAGCAGGGGTCAAGCTGTTCTAACTGCTCGCCAACGGTGCGAAACTGCGCCAGCCTTGCAGCGCTCGTAAGTCTTTGCTGGCATGGCCTAGATCAAGCGCAGGCAACCGGCCCAGATGCCTACGGTCCGCGCCACATGGGTGTGCCGACGCAACTTGCTGTCGAAGCGCTCCAACAGGGTGATCGAGGTGGTGCTCGGGCGGCTGGGTATTGAGACTCGACCCCAGGCATCCATGATTCCGGCTACGGTCGCTTGGCCGGGAGCCGGGCGGTAGAGCCTCGCACGGCAGACTGGCTCATCTTTGACATCGGCCTTCTCATCGGCCACCGTGAATCTCATTCGCCGCTCGGCCGCCGAACGGGGAGTGAGGACTATCGCTAGGGTGCCTTGATCCCGATTCGACTCAAGTGCGCAGCGCGGGTCTGATTGCCATTCGGCTTCGCCTGAATTGCCCGGATTTCTTGACGAGCACGCGGATCTGATCCCGTCTCGCATCTCGGCCTGCTGGCGGAACGCGTTCGCATCTGCGCGAACCGCCGGTCGGTCGAGCCCATTCCCTGGTTGGCACCGGCATTCATGGCCGTCCCACCGCCACGGTGCAGTTAGTGCCCCGGCGCGTGCCGAAGCGGGTAACCCGGGTTATCGACCTAGCGCAACCGATTGTGTGATGCCTTCTCCTTGGAGGATCGTGACGGCTGTGTTCGCCACCACCTGCCCGAGCGCTGACTCGGAGCCGTCCGGCCACTGAATCGACACCGAGGCAGATGGCTGCTGGCCGATTCCGAAATGAACCCGCAGATCGCTCTGCGAAATGTGATACCCACCGCTGCGGACCTCGCCGATCTGGACACTGCCGCCGGATTCAACCTGGATGCGCGAGCCGATTGCCGAGCGTCCAGACGGTGCCCTTGCGTCGATTAGGATCGCGTTCCCAGTGGGAGCGAACTGCTTTAGCAGCGACGGATGATCATGCATATTCACGGTCACGATCTCCAATGAGCCGTCGTTGTCCAAGTCCGCGACTGCAATCCCTCTCGAGGAGTGAAACTCGTTGATCCCCGGGCCCGCCTCGGCACTCATGTCATGGAAGCGCCCGGGTTCGTAGTTCCAGTACACCAGCCGTTTCTGGCGGAACGTCTCTCCAACCCCGGCCTTGTCCACACCCGGATACACGTGCCCGTTGGCGACGAATAGATCCTTCCGGCCATCGTGGTCGATATCAAGGAATGCCGTGCCCCAGCCAAGGTACTGCGTGTTGACGGCGAGGCCCGTCGAAACGGTCTCATCCATGAACATTTGCGTGCCTTCGTTGAGATACAGGGTGTGGGTGTCGTTAGAAAAGTTTGTCTTGAATATGTCTAGATCGCCGTCCAAGTCAAAGTCGGCCGCCGTGGTGCCCATGCCCGCCTGTTCCTGTCCGTCCATGTTGTACGCCGTTCCGGAGATGATGCCGATCTCTTCAAACGTGCCATCGCCCTTGTTGTGGAAGAACAGGCTTGCCGTCGAGTCGCACGTCACATACACATCGGTCCAGCCGTCGTTGTCGAAATCGGCCGTCAGCGGCGTGAAACCGTAGTAGAGCTTGTCGGTCTCCACGCCGGTCTCCACCGACACGTCCTGGAAGAGTCCGTCACCGTCATTCTGGTACAGCGACATGGATTCTCCGGGCAGCCCGCGCGGACCGCACAGTACGGCGAGGCCCTTCCAGCGGCAGTCCGCTCCATCGCCTGGCTTGGGCGTTTTGGCGGGATCGAAGCGCAGGTAATTCGCCACGAAGAGGTCCAAGTCTCCGTCGCGGTCGAAGTCGAGGAACGCGCAACCGGTGCCCCAGCGCTGACTGCTCTCGGTTAGGCCCCGCTGCGCGGTTTCGTCCCGGAACTTGCCCACACCGTCATTCCTGTACAGGCGGTTCTGCCCCCAATGCGGGATGAACAGATCCTCGAACCCGTCGTCATCGACATCGCCTACGCAGGCGCCTTGCGCCCATCCGGTGTACTGTATCCCCGCTTCCTCCGTAACATCGGCGAACTTCAATCCGCCCAGGTTCCGGTAGAGGTAATGCCGCGGCTCGGCGCCCTCCCGCTCGAATTGACCGCCGCTGACGAGCAGGATGTCTGGCAGGCCGTCCCGGTCGAAATCGAAGATGGCCGTCCCTGTTCCCGTGGACTCGACGATGTAGTTCTTCGCTGTGGGGGATCCCGACACTGCGATGCCCAGCAAGCCTGCCGTCTTGGCGATGTTCCGGTATTCGATGCGGGGCGGCGTGACGCCCTCGGGTAGGGGCCGTTTGGGCCGGGGGGCCGCACCGCTGGATGCCGCGCCTTGGCCGAATGCGACACCTCCGGCGATGACCACGCCGCACGCGAGAGCCGGCAGGGCGGCGGCAAACCGGGAGCGGGGCGTTCGCACAGTCATCTCAGAATATCGAGTTGCGGCGTTGGGCTCCTTGCGCGACCGCCACGGGCTAGGGCAATGCTGCTATGCCCCCAAGGGAATCGTAGCCTACCGGGCCGGGCGTGTCGAAATGTTCCGAGAGGTTCGGCCTCCGAGACCTTGCTGTCTTCCAGCGGAGCGGCGGCGATCGTGAGCGGCGCCCGAAGCATGTTGGCCTCCAGCCTGTGCCGAGAGTCCGAAGGGCCTCCAACCAGCCAACAGACAGGGTCTGACTTTGCAGAATTCATACTAATGAGGCCGAAATATGCACCTGTACGCATAGATCTGTAACATAAACATATGCGCACTACGCTAGACCTCCCCGAGGAGGTGCTAGGTGAGGCCCAACGGTTGTTGGGATTCAAATCAAAGACCGACACGGTGATCCTTGCGCTGCGAGAGTTGATCCGGCGAGCAAGAATCGACGAGCTCCGAGACCTGCTGGGGCATGTCAATCTAGACATTGATGTTGACCGGTCCCGCCGAAGGCACCGCCTGTGATCTTTGTCGACACCTCGGTCTGGGTCGAGGCGCTTCGTGATCGCAGCTGCGAATCCTTTCGGCATTTGGACCAGCTTCTTGACAGCGATAACGTTGCCATGCCGATCCCGGTGCGCGTTGAACTGCTCGGCGGAGTTTCGCGTGCACAGCGAGCCAGTTTGGCACGCGCCTTGTCCGGGCTACCGGTCTACTATCCGACAGACGCAACTTGGATCAGGATCGACGGGTGGGTCCAACTTGCGACTGAACAGGGTCAGCGGTTCGGCTTCGCCGACTTGCTTATCGCATCACTCGCCGCCCAGGCCGCGCTGCCGCTGTGGTCGCTTGATAGGGACTTCGGCCGCATGGCCGACCTTGGATTCATCGAGTTGCACCGACCAGGCTAGCAGCGCCCCCGCCTCGTTCCGTCGCAGACCATTCGAGGCTGCAACAGGGCGCCGGGCGCAGTTTCCGCCGGCGAACAGCGAAGATTGCTCCGGCGCTGGAACCGGAACTGCTCCGGTTGGCGCCTGGTCTACGCGATCGATACAGCTGCGGGCAGTGGTCTCGAGCATTCCCAGACCGTGCTGATGGCCTGTGCCCGTAGCACTCCCCACAGCGGTAGAAACAGGGTCCAATCGGAGGGAACGCGCCGGAATTCCTGGCACAAGCACCTAAGGGCAGGCTCGCGAGTGGGTCTGAAAGCGCCAATTTCGTGTTTTTCCAAGTCGGTCAGAGATGCGGGTTAGGGGTCCTCGCCGACCTTCCGGCCCGCTGGGGGGTCGCGTTGCCGCGCTTGGTCGAGCACGATGGAGAGGGCTCTCGCGGTCTCGGCGTCAGCAGGGTTTCCGCGAAGAATTTCCTCTAGCTCCTCGATGCCCTCGTCCCAGCGTCCGAGTCGGCAGAGTACGAGTGCCAGATTCCGACGGGCCACGGCGTTGAGCGGCTCGAATCGGAGCACTGCCCGGTACCTGTCGAGCGCTGCCGCGTATTTCCCTTCCGCTTCCAAGCGGACGGCTTCCCCGTGCAGGCGGGCTGTCTCGAGCTCATTCTCGCGGGCCTTGTCGCCGGACGCGATCATCTTCGCCAGGAGCTCCCGAAATCGGCGGGCCTCGTCGCGCCGGCCGGCTTTGTGCAGGGACCGAGTGAGGTTGTACACGACCGATTGATCGTCGGGCCGGAGTGCGTGTGCCTTGAGCAAATGGACCGCGGCTGCCCCGGAGTCGCCACGGCGCTGCAACTCCAGCGCCAGCTGGTAGTGAGCCGCCGGATCATCGGGAGCGAGTTCGACGGCCTTCTGAAACAGGGGAAATGCCTCGTCCTCCAGCAGCAGCCTCTTGCGGACCAAGCCCAGCGCTAGATAGGCAGCACCGATTTTTGGGTCCACTTCGATCGAATGTCGAAATTCCGCTGCGGCCTCCTCTAGCTGGTCGCGCTCGCTATGCAGCTTCCCGTTGAGGAAGTGCAGCCGGGCCCGCTTGCCGCGATCCGTCTCCAGGCTCAAGGCCTTCGCCATGTGTGCGGCTGCGCGTTCAAACTCCTGCTTTCCTGCGAGGATCAGGGCGATGTTGAGGTGGGCGTCTCCCAACTCAGGATTCAAGGAGATTGCCCGCTCGAAGACTTGCACGGCTGCGTCCTGCTCTCCTAGGCGGGCGAAGGCAGCACCTGCGGCGGCGTGGACGCGCGCCCGCTCCGGGGCTAGCTCGATCGCGCGCAGCAGGGCTTCGACAGCTTCAGTGCGACGGGGAATCATAGACTGAGCCGTTCCGAGCAGGAGAAGGGCTTCAACGTCGCTCGGACGGACGTCCAAGATGCCATTGAGGAGCGTGATTGCTTGCTCTAGATCGCCTTGCTGGATCAGCCGTGCGGCCTCGGGCAGCTGCGATTCGGAAGCGGCCGGGATCTGCTGCGCCTCAAGGTCCGCTGCTGTCGTGCCCACTGCGATCATGACGGCAGCGGCAAGCACGCAAATGGCCGCCACCGCTGTAGACCGAAAGGGCCCTGGCTTGGCACGCCGGTGCGGGCTACGAGTTCCCGGTGAAACAAGCGCCCGGCCCAGCTTGTACCAGACGCCAGCTGCGGCCGCGAGGTTTGGGTCCCGTCTCATGGCGCTTGCAAGGGCACCCAGCAGGCAGCATCCGAGCTAAGCCCCACCCGGATTGCAGACTGCCATCAGCCGCACGGGGTCAAGCTCAGAGGCAGGGCTCAAAGGCTGTCGCCGAGGTCAGAATATTATCTTCAGCCCGAATTGGACCTGACGCATCGGATTGACCGTGTTGAAGACCCTCCCGATGGTGGGAGAAAGCACCGTGGAATCGGGAGCACCGTAGTTCGAAAGGTTGTAGAGGTTGAAGAACTCGGAGCGAACTTCCACCCAGCGGCCGTCTCCCCATCCGAAACGCTTGAACAACGAGAAGTCGAAATACGTGACGGTTTCGGAATGGACGAGCCCTCGTCCAGCATTGCCGAAGCTGCCGAACTCAGGTACCTCGAAGGCACCCGGATCGAACCAGCGCGCCGACGAGCGAGATCCCGCGTTCGGATCACCGACCAAGTTGGGCCGCATGTAGCTCCACCAAGCCACCGTGTTGCCGATGTTGGCCACGTCGCCGCCGACGACCATATTGATCGGCTGGCCGCTGCGGACCTGGAGCAGGCTGTTCACATGCCAGTTGCCCAGCACCCAGGCGGCCGGGCCGCTGTTGAAGATCCCTTTGCCTTTGCCCGCAGGGATTTCCCAGACCGAGGAGACCGAGAGGAAGTTCGGAATGTTGTACCCGGACACCCCGGTATTCCGATCCAAATCGTAGAAATCCTGGACGTAAGAGCTTCCGCCCGGGCCATTCTCAGCGGTGAAGAAGCCGCTGGCGCCGTTGTCGATCGCCCGCGACCAAGTATAGGAAGCGAGGAACGACAGCCCGTTGTAGAAACGCCGCTCGGCCTTGAATTCAAGGCCGTGATAGTCCGCGACACCGCGGTCGTCTCCCCAGAACACCGTGGGCATGTGCGGCTGTGGTGTCCTAGCCCGGACTTCCTCCGCGGAGCCCGGTCCGGGCCTTGCCGTGTTAGCTAGGCCCGTGACCTGAAGGCGGCGACTAATGCTGCCCACATAACCTGCGGACACCACTAGATTCTGGCTGACCTGCTGCTGGAGCTCGACGTTCCACTGGTGGCCCACCGGATTCTTGCTGTTGTGGTCGACGCACCAGCAGGTGTCCCCCCAAGGCTGCGGCCCCGGGAGCGGGCTGCCGAGCTTCGTGCGCAGCTCATCGATGAAGCGAACAGGTCCGCCGACTGCGTTAGTAGCCTCGAAGAAGCCGTCATTGGATGGCCAACCGCCGCTGCCTTGCCACGATTGGTTGACGCCGGTCAATTGATCGAACACGATACCGTAGCCAACTCGCAGGACCGTGGTCGGATTCATGCTCCACGCAAGTCCCAACCGGGGCTGCCAGTTATCCCAGACCGGAATCGGCCCGATGCTCGTGTGATCTGCCAGCCGGATCTTGTCCCCGAACGGCACGTCTTGGAGGCCGTCTCCGGGAATGCAGGGCGAGATGCCGACTTGGTTGCAGGGCTGCGGCATGGATTCTAGCCCGATCAAGAAACCACCAGACTCGACGTCGTAGTTCGTTTTAAACCGACCTGAATTGGATTCCACGTCCGGCCACATCAAATGGTCGAAACGCAGCCCGATATTGATTGTCAGGTTCGATTTCACCCTCCATTCATCCTGTACGTATGCCCCGAATGTCTGATAGCCGAAGAAGATGTCCGAGGGTAGCCCGCCTGACACTTGCGAGGGAACGCCGAGCAATGCTGAAGCCAAGGCGTCTCCCGTCGTCCCGACCTCAGCCGACCGCAGACCTTGTGTCGGAACCTCTGTGAAGTTGAAGCTGATCGATCCGCTGGACCCGGGAGTCAGCGTGTGGCGCAACGTTTGCACGCCGAACTTCAGCGTGTGGTTGCCACGAATCCAGCTCAGGTTGCCAGTGTAGTGGTACTGCTCGTAATGGAATTCGAGCGGCCCCTCCATGCGTCGCAGCGCTCCTATATCGCCGCCCGCGAAGCCGCCGCTCCCGATCGCGATACTGGGAATTGGTCGGACGCCTGCGATGGTGCCGAATCCGGCTGCTAGCGCGGGGCCGTCTCCGACCGACTCGTCTGGCAGCGTTCCCTGCCGGTAGGGTTCCTTGGCGTACCCGAAGCTGTGATCCATGATCAGGGTCGGGGAGAAGCTATGGAACCATCCTCCACCGTAGTTGAAGAAGGGGAATTCACCGACTTCATTGATCAACTGGGTTGAGGGCGTGAGATCCGCGCCGTCAACCTTGCTATAGCGGCCCCAGGCCCGATCCAGTTCACTGAACTGGTGGTCGATGCGAACTTGGAAGTTGTTGGCGTCGTTGGTCGCCGCGTCACCGTTGATCACGTTGAACTGGGGATCGCCCGACAGGTTGGGTTGATCGTAATAGCCCCTCAAATAGGTCTGCATGGGCTGATTCAGGCTGCCTGATGGGATGATGTTGTTCGGGAACTGCGTGCGAATCAACTCGCCACTGCTCGGATCCATCCGCGTGCTCAGGGGGTCGTAAATGTTGCGGCCGGTAGGCCAGCTGGAGAAGTCGCCGCCCAGTTGCGCATCTGTCGGCACGTAATACCGATTCGATCTCGGATTACTGTAGCGCCAGCCCTCGAACGCCGCGTGGAAGAATGTGTGATTCCTGACGATCGGGCCACCGACCGCAGCGCCGAATTGGTTCTGCCTGAATGCGGCCGGCTCTGCGTTGAATTCATCAGCGAAGGGATCCCGAGCGTTCAAGACATCGTTACGGACGAACTCCCACAGGGTTCCATGAAACTCATTCGTGCCGGTCTTGGAAATAACGTTGATGACGCCTCCGAGAACGCCACCGAACTCGGCCTTGTCGTTGTGGGACTGGACCTTGAACTCTTCGATGGCATCGATGATCGGTGGGATGACATACATGTTGCCGATGAAGTTGGTGTTGTTGAGCCCGTCCAGCAGGTGAATATTCATGCGGTTCCACTGCCCGTGAATGGACGGGTTCGAGAAGGACGCACCGGGCACGCCGACATTGGCGAGATCGTGGCTCCCGATGCCGCTGCTCTGGGCAGTGCTCACAGGAGTCGCGCCCGGAGTCAAGGTCAGTAACTGGGTGAAGTTCCGGCCATTCAAGGGCAAATCCTCGATGGCCTTCACACCGATGACTGTGCCAAGCTCCGATGTGGACTGCTGCAGCTGCTCGGCCTGCGCCATCACCTCGATGGTTTCGGTGACACTGCCAACTTCTAGGGCGAGATTCTGCGTGATGGTCTGGTTGACACCGACATTGAACGATGGCAGAAGGGCGATCTTGAAGCCTTGCTGCTCGGCCACGAGCGTGTAATTTCCGGGCTGAACGTTGACAAACACGAAGAACCCGCTGGCGTTGGCCTGGTTGGTGATCTCGGTCCCAGTGCCTAGGTTCGACAGCGTGACTGAGGTTCCGGGAATGACGGCCCCCGTCGTATCGGTAATCGTGCCGTTGACTCCCCCGGTCGTGCTCTGTGCGAAAACCCACCACGCTGCCAGCAAACATGCCACGAGTAGCCTTGCCACCCGTCCCTGCGCGCACGAAATTTCTTGCATTCGTTACCCCTCCTCCCCGGGCGCACGATCTGCGACTTTTGCAGCAAGAGCTGAATGCCCAATAAGCGGATCCGCCCCACAAGCGGATTCGCCGGACCCGGGAAATAACTTGCTCAATGCTACACTAGTCGCGCCAAGGCCGCAATGCCGATCCGGGGTTAAGACCTGCCCGTCAGGGAAATACGCGTTGGCAATTGGCTTCTCCAAGGTGCTGCGGGGCGGCCCCGACATGCGTGATGAGTGGGCAAGAAGAGGCGAATTTCCGGAAGGGCTAGGACTCCCCGAATCCCGGCTGTCGCTCGTCCGCCGCGACAGGCGCGCGCCGTCAGCGCAAAGGCTCTCTACACAATCGGAGCTTTAGTCGTCGTCGCGGCAATGTGGGCATGGCTGAGCCAGGCCCCGCAGGAGCAACCTCCGGCCCCCAAGCAGGTATCCGCGATCCGCTTCGAGGCGGCCTCGTCGGGGATCGACTTCGTGCTCAACAACGGCACGACGGAGGACAAGCCCATGCCGGACTCGACGCTGGGCGGAGTCGCGTTGCTGGATTGCGATCAAGACGGCCTGCTCGACATCTATTTCACCAACGGCGCTCGTTTTCCTGACTTCCAGAAGGCCGATCCCTCCTTCTACAACCGCCTTTACCGCAACCTTGGGAGCCGTGCCTTCGAGGACGTCACCGAGAGAGCCGGCGTCGCCTCCAGCGGCTACAGCATGGGCGTCGCGGTCGCCGACTACGATAACGATGGCCGGGCGGACTTCTTCGTCGCGGGCGTCGATCGCAATGTCCTGTACCGAAATCTGAGCGCCTGCCGCTTCGAGGACGTCACCGTGCGCGCCGGTGTTGCGGCTGGAGAATTCCCCGACAAGCCGTGGTCTGTCGCGGCCGCGTGGCTGGACTACGACAATGACGGCCAGCTTGATCTGTTCGTCGTCAACTATCTCGATTGGACCTGGGAAAACAACCAGGTTTGCGGCGACCCCGGCCGCCGCCTTTCGTGCGCTCCGGCGCACTACAAAGGACTGCCCAATGCGCTTTACCGCAATCTGGGCGACGGGACATTTGAGGACGTTAGCGGGACAACCGGCATCGGGGCGCACGTCGGCAAGGGCATGAGCGCCGCCGCCGCTGACTACGATGGCGACGGTTTTCAGGACATTTTCGTCACGAACGACTCCGTCCGGAACTTCCTGTTCCGCAATCTGGGCGGGGAGCGTTTCGAGGAGGTCGGCGTGCAGTCCGGCGTTGCGTTCACTGGCGACGGAATTCCGGTCTCGAGCATGGGCGTGGACTTTCGCGACCTGGACGGCGACGGCCTGTCGGACGTGACGATCACGGCTCTGTCCAACGAAACGTTTCCGCTTTTCCTAGGCCGCCCTGAAAAGGGCTTCGTGGATGCGACATACACCAGCAAGATCGGTCTCGAATCGTTCACGATGTCGGGCTGGAGCGTTGGCGCGTTCGATTTCGATAACGACGGGGACAAAGACATCTTCACCGCCAACTCGCACGTCAGCGAGAACGTAGAACTGTACCGCAGCATCTCGTACCGCCTGCCGAACGCCGTATTCCAGAATCTGGGCGACGGCACGTACAAGGACGCCGCCTTGGGCGCGGGGCCGGCTATGCAGACGGCGGCGGCGCATCGCGGCGCGGCCTTCGGCGACATCGACAACGACGGTCGAGTCGACGTCGCGGTCTCGGCCATTGCTTCCGAAGCCTCGATTCTGTTCAACGAGTCCGAGGGTGGGAATTGGCTGGTGTTGGACCTAGAGGGAATCGCGAGCAACCGCTCCGGCATCGGCGCTACCGTCAAGCTCACCGAGGAGTCGGGACGGGTCCAGCACAACCACGCCACAACCGCCGTGGGCTACGCGAGCGCGTCGGACAGCCGCGTCCATTTCGGGCTGGGGGACGGGGTGCAAGTGCGCCAGATTGAGATTCGCTGGCCGAGCGGCAAGGTGCAGACTCTAGCAGACCTCGCGACGGGTCAGGTGCTTACAGTATCGGAACCCCGCTGACGGGCGCTGTCACTCACAGGGGTTGCAACCGGAAAGCGCGCCCGAGATTCGCAGCAGGCACGGGTACAAATTTGCCTGAAAAGAAGTGGGGGAGGGCAGTGGCCATCGTCTTCCAGTCTGGCTTTCGGTTGCGAGGAAGCAAGCAAAAACGAGACCTACAATGGCCGACAAGAAGCTTGCGACAGCCAGCGCGCTGTTGCACTAGGCGGTCCAGCACGATGGCTGTTAGGCGCCCCGCGTGACTGGCCCGCGCTCGAGCATGGATCGCATGTGGTCGAGCGCTCCGCTGTGCTCAGGATCCAACGCTAGGTTCGTGAACTCCCGCGGGTCATTCGAGTGGTCGTAGAGTTCTTCGCCGTCACCGTCGCCTTCCCAGCGGATGTAGCGATAGCGATCGGTTCGCACAGTGCGTCCGAAGATGCGGTCTTCCCATTGGACCTGCGAGAACGCCGCATCTTTGACCGAACCCGCAGGATTGTCCAGTAGGGGTGCCAAGCTGACTCCATCCAGATTGCCGGGCGGCTCTAGGCCGCAAAGATCTGCCAAGGTCGGGTAGAAGTCGACGAACTCGACCAATGCCTTCGACGAGCGGCCGGCGCCGGCTGCTCCGGGCGCCGAAATGATCAGCGGCGCTTTCACCGACTCCTCCATCAAGCTCATCTTCTGCCAGTGGGTGTGCTCGCCAAGGTGCCAGCCGTGGTCACCGAAGAAGACCACGATGGTGCGGTCGGCAACGCCCAACCGCTCGAGCTCATCGAGCACCCTACCGACCTGCTGGTCCATGAACGAGACAGATGCGTAGTACCCCCGCAACGCAATGCGCTGATGCTCCTCGCTCATCCCCATCTGGTGCCAGAGGAACGGTCGCAGGTTCTTGGCCGGGGCCGGGATGTCGTCAAGATCGTCGGGCGGGTTGGCAACCAGCTCGATGTCTTCCAATGGGTACATATCGAAGAAGCTCGACGGCGCGACGAACGGCACGTGGGGCCGTACCAAGCCGAGACCGAGGAAGAAGGGGCGATCAGCGGCAGATTGGAGTAAGTCGATTGCAGTGTCCGCGGCCGCGCTGTCGGCCTGGCCCGAAGCGTCGGCCGTTTGGACCCATTGCATCTTCAGGCCGTGACGCAGGTCGGGGTTGGGATCACCGCCTGGGCCGACACTCTCGTGCTCGTCCCCCGGAGGGCTGATCGAGACATCCCACGACGGCGGATCTTGGTGAGTCATCGTACCGACACCGCCAGGAACGCCCATATGAAACATTTTTCCGACCCGCATCGAGCGCCAGCCGCTGTTCTTGAACATCTGCGGTAGGGTGACCGCATCGGGACGCGATGCGCGGAAATTTACGTTCGCGTTGGTCACCACTCCGGATGTGTCCGGACGCAAGCCGGTCATCAGGGAGGCACGGCTGGGGCCGCAGAACGGGAACTGGCAATAGGCGTTGTCGAAGCGCACGCCCCGGGCGGCCAAGCGATCGATGTGCGGGGATTTGACGAGCGGGTGGCCGTAACAGCCGAGCGTCGACGTGAGATCGTCGGAGGCGATGAACAACACGTTGAGCGGGACTTTGGGACGCGCACATGCACCAGCGGTAGCAGCCAGCGATGCCGCGAACTCACGTCGAGAGATCAGGGCGGGCATGGCCACCATTATTCCCCGGGCCGCCAAACGGCGCTAGTGTTAGCCGCGCGCGAAATCCTAGTTGACAAACTGCAAGGGTCTGGGTGGAACGGGATCAGGCGGGTAGGACTGCGCATGCCCAAGCCGGAGACGGCGGAAAGCGGGGCCAAAGCGAAAGTTTATTGCAAGGGCGCATCGATATTGGATGGTGTTTCGGGGCGACGTCCCGACTGCCGGTGAACCTGCAAGCGGCCTCGGACCTAATTCAGGCAGAGATCAAGGTGGGCTGCGAGGTCGCCGATGCGGGACGCCCCCGGGGAACCGGTGACTCGATAGGATAGAGCGAAATGCCGGTCCCCACATTCCAAGCGCTTATGTTGCCAGCGCTCAAAGCGCTATCGAATCGCAAGGAAACGCGTCTTTCCGAAGTGCGCGAGCGCGTCGCGGAATCCGAACGGCTCTCGCCCGATGATCTGCGGGAGATGCTGCCCAGCGGCAGTCAGCCGGTGTTTGCGAACCGCGTGAGTTGGGCCCTGTACTACATGTACCGCGCGGGGGTGCTAGAGCGTGTTCGACATGGCGTTTGGCGGCTGAACGAAGAAGGCGCAAAACTGCTCGCCAATCCGCCGTCCGAGATCGACACGAAATTCCTTGAACGGTATCCAAGCTACGTCGAGTGGAAGAAAGCCTCCAAGAGTGAGCCATCGACTGACGACGGCAGTGTGGATGCGGCCGGCGATTCGGCAGAAACGCCAGAAGAGGCTTTGGAGAAGGCTGCCCGCCGCATGCGCGAGACCATTGAAGCCGATGTGCTGGCTCGGGTGCGCGATGCGCCGCCAGCCTTCTTTGAACGAGTGGTTGTCGATCTGTTGATCGCTATGGGCTATGGCGGTGGCGACGCCGAGATGGGGCAAGTGACCGGACGTTCCGGTGATGGCGGGATCGATGGCACGATTAAGGAAGATGCGCTTGGATTGGATGAGGTTTATGTTCAGGCGAAGAAGTATGCCGCAGGCAACACCGTGGGTGAAGGCGATTTGCGGAACTTCGCAGGGGCGCTAATCGCAACGGGCACGACCAAAGGTGTGTTCGCCACGACCACGAGTTTCATGAAGCAGGCGAAGACATATGTGGCAAGAATCACTACCGCGTCAGGATTCAGTTAGAAACCAGTAGTTCCGGGGGCGTTTGAGAGTGGCTCGCGGGGGGTAGAGGCGGACGCAGCAGGGCGTCCTTCGCCCACGCCCGGTTCCGGCGACGCAGTTCCGCATTCCGGTTCGTTCGCAGCAAGCGGGGCGGTCCGATCGGTTCCTGACGATCCAGTTTGGCGAAGGCCCGGGGCAATTGGTCCAGCGTGCCGCACACCACCTGCACGTAGTCCGGATGCTTCAGGTTCGCTGCCAGGGCGACCTGGGCCGGCTGGTCCTCCAAGTCGCGCCCCAGATGGGTGCGGCCCAGCCGGCGGCGCAGGCCTTGTTTGGCGACCGCGAAGGACTGCTCGATCACGTTATTGGTACGATCGACGATCGCCACGGCCCGGCCCGCCGCATCGCGGGCGACGGGATGGCCGACCAGGCCCTCGCCGTAGCGGTCCAGATAGCTGAGCACGATGGACTCGGGCTGGAACGACCCCAGCCCGTCGGTGGCCAGCCGGGCGGCGACCCGCTGGCGCAGGTCCTGGTGGTAGCGCTGGAAGTCAGCGGCGATGGCTTGCAGCCGGGCGGCGGCGGCCTCGGGCTGGAGCGGGGCGGAAGGGGCCGGCCGCGGCCCGCCCGGCAGTTCCTGGTCGGACAGGCGCAGCACGTCCCGCAACTCGCAGAACACCGTCCAGCCGCGCTCCAGACGGGAGCTGGCCCGGCCCTGCGGGTCCAGCCGCTCGAACTCGCCCAGGGCCTCGGCGGCCTGCCTCAGCAGGCGGAGCTCGGAGCGCGAGCGGGGCCGCGGCAGCCGGCGGTCCCGCTCGGCGGGGAACTGCCCGCAACGGCGCTGGAAGTCCCGGTGAGGCAGCGAGAAGGGATACGGCAGATGCTTGCGGCCCTCCGCTTCCAGGACCCACAGCAGCAGGGCGGGCAGGTCCGGGCGGAGGCTCTCGTCGGAACGGGCCGCCCGCAGCAACGCGCGCAAGCGGGAGCGCACCTTGCTGCGGGAGATCTGGCTGCGCAGCAGGGCGTAGCCGCCATCGAGCAGCCGGTGGCCGACGGCGGCGAGGAAATGGTACTGGCAGAGCAGGTCGGGGACGCCCCGCCGCCTGCAGCCGGCGACCGCTTTGGCCCCCGCCTGGCCCAGATCGCGCATGATCGCGACCGGGTCGCCGAAGGCGGCCACGGTGCGCTCGACGGCGGGGCGCAGTTCGCGTTCGTTCTCCGATCCGATGCGCACCGCGTGCAACACCCAGCCGGTCCAGCCGTCCAAACAGCGGAACGCGCCGCCGCGGCCCTTGTCACAGGTCGCGTCGATGTGCAGGGGATAGCCGTGGGGCAGGGCGGCCCGCAGGGCCGGGGCGCACTGCCAATGCAGAGCCTCCAGGGCCGCCAGGAAGCGATCGCACAGCGCGGAGACGGAACCGGCCGAAAGGGAGAGGCCCTGGCGGGCCAGGGCCGTGCGGATCTCCTCGCGCTGGAGGTGGCGCCGATAGCGGGCCAGTCCGACCCACACGATCAGGTCCCAGCCGTAGCGCTGGCCGGACGGGGCCAGGCCGGCCAGTTGCTGCGAGACCGCGACCGGCCGGGAGGCGCAGTGCCGGCAGTGCTTGCGGATCTCGCGCGCCCGCAGCGTGCCGGCCGCCAGGGTGACCAGCATGCGGGTCTTGCTCTTCTGCGGGCTCAGGGGCCGGCCGCAGTGGGAGCACCGGTGCCGCTCGGCGACGAAATCGACACCCGGGGGAGCCCCGCCGACGAGCGTGGCACGGGCGATCCAGTCGCCGGACCAGCCCGCGTCGCGGGCCTGTTCCAGCAGCAGCGTCAGGAGGCAGTAGACCCCCCTTTTTCGCCGATCCGGTGGAGCTCGAAGCGCTCGAACACGGCCTGGACCTGCCCCAGCGGGACGGGCGGGGAGCGAGCCTGCAGGCGACGGGCCACCTGCCCGGGCCGGGAGCCGGGATGGCGGACCAGCACCAGCAGCACCGCGATGATGATGGCCGGGTCCAGCGTGCCGGCCAGGTCGGCGGCCTGGCGGGCGTCGAGGCGCGTCTGGCGGGCGCGGCGCTGCCGGTCGGCGGTCGGGGGATCGGCCGAGAAATAGACGTAGACGCCGCCGAGGCGCTCGCGGAGGGCGCGCTGCTGGCGGACGGCGGCGAGCAGGAAGGGGTACACGGAGACGTGCAGGAGGTCGCGGAGTTCCTGGTCGGTGAAGCCGTCCTCGGATTCGCGGAGCAAGCGCTGGACGGTGGCGGTCAGGGAGCCATCGCGGGAGAAGTGGACGTCGCCGATGGAGAGCAGGCCGAAGCGGTCGAAGCGGGAAGGGTCGCGGTCGGTGTAGAAGCGGCCGTTGTGGTTATAGCTGTGTAGGTGGCGGACCTGGCGGAGGTAGCGGAAAGTGGTGCGTGGGGAGGCTTGGCCGAGAGCGGCTTGGAGCTGATCGAGGGTGACGGGGGAGGCGGAAGCCAGCAGGGGGACGAGCAGGTCGGGGGAGCGCGCGGGCATGATGGCATTGTATAACTTTCATATGCGAAAGCTACTTATACACCGCCACAATCAGGCCGGGAATCAGCACCAGAGGATGGGATTTCGCCCGAAATCAAGGGCTAACGGCCGGCCCGTACTGGGGAAATGGCAGAGTATACAGAACTTGGGTGGGTCTAACTCACGCTATATCAACAATTTCCCGATCCCTAACCGAATTCTGACGCGGTAGAAGAATCAACACCAAGCGGATCGTCCTGATTGACGGCGAAGAACTGGCCCACCTGATGGTCCAGCACGACGTTGGCGTGCGCCCGCGGGATCAGGGCCGCCAGCAGGACTTTTACAAGATCAAGCGGATCGACGAGGACTACTTGGATCAGTAAGTCCAGTATTTACAGCTACTTCCGCTGGGGTCCGGTCACGTCCCACCACTCTCCGCCGTTGCTGGTCTTAAGGACGCCTCCCTCTCCGCCGTAATACAGGGTAGGAGGCGTGGTCTTGGTGTCGAAGACCAGCGTCCAAGTCCGGTTTGACCACTGCAGCCCCGCCGGCTGGAAGCTTTGTCCGCCATCGGTGCTCCGAAAGACTCCCTTGGTCGTCCCGGCATACACGTGCTCGGGTCTGACCGGATCCACCGCTAATGCGAGCACTCGCTGTAGCAGCGGCACCTGTCCCGGCGTCCAGGTCCAGCCGCCATCCGTCGATCGATATATGCCGGCGGGCGCGGTGGCCGCGTAGAGGATCTTGGAATCGACAGGATTGATCGCGATGGCCGTGACATCGATGTCGAACAAGCCGTCGGGATTCGCTTGCCAGTTCGCGCCGCCGTCTGTCGTTTTGTATATCCCATGCCAAGTCCCGGCATAGAGGGTATTCGGTGCCTTCGGATCCAGCACCAAGCCCCGCAGCGTCTTGTCAATCAGCCCTCTGTTCATCTCCCGCCACGTCTGCCCGCCGTCCAACGTCTTGAAAACGCCCCCGCCGTCGGTCCCGGCATAGACAATCTGCCCGTTGGTGGGGTCGATCGCTATGCCTCGGATTCTCGGGTTCCATATGCCGCTTGTGGCGGGTTGCCATGAAGCGGCACCATCAGCCGTTCGATAAATCCCCATCTCATACGTGCCGACGTACAGTATGTCCGGGCGCGATTTGTCGATTGCGATGACCCGGGGAGACAGAGCCTCAAGGCCGGTGGAAGGCCAGTTGTCCTTGCCGCCCTGTGTTGTCTTGCAAAGCCCCTTTGCAGCGCCCGTGTAAATGATCATCGGATCGGAAGGGTGCAAGGCTATGGCCTGCGCATCGCCGCCCCCCGGAGAACCCATTTGAGCCGTGCCGGGCACTTGCCAACACGCCGCCGCCAGGACGAACAGCCAGCCCCGCACCTAACGGCCCTCCGTCGGGGTCCAAGGAAACTCGTAGCTAGGAGTGGATGCGAAGCGCTCCAAGCCAATGCGCAATACGCCGCCCGCGCCGGGTTCGAGATCAACCTGGACATACCTGCTGTCGATGCTTACCGCCCGCTCTGCCGAGATTTCGTCCCCGGGTTGGGCCGCAGACACTTGGCCGGATCCCGCCGCTCGGTAGCTCACGGAAGTAATGCGGTGCTCGCCGTACGAGCCCCCTTGCACGATCATCCGGCGCTTCTCGAACAGGTTTGTGTTGACGATCTCCACCTCCGCCGAATCCCTGCCGATTCCGGTCACAAGTGCCGCGACTCCTTGCGGCAGGCCCGGTTGCCGCCGGTCTAGGTCGAAGTATCGAAGGTACGAATGCAGCATCTCGCCACGCTTGTGCACAGGCAGTCCACCAATGGTCAGGCGGACGAGATTGTCGGTCGGCATGGGCTCGTGAGCCAGCCAATGCGCATCGAACCAAGTCTCCGGGTCACCGTGTTCATTCAGGATGCGCGCCAGCTTGGTCTCGATGAATCGCAGATCTGCTTGGAACGCCTCGATCGGAAACCTCGAATTGCGCCCATTCACAAAGTACGCCCAGCCTAGGTTCGGGTCTCGCGGTTCGCGTGCCTCCGCAGCGAACTGGCCGAGTCGCTCGATCTCGCGCCAATCCTCGTCGGACTGAGACATGTGCCACAGATGCACGTAGGGGTGGGGTTGCTCGCGGACGAAATGGTGCCAGCCGCGCGATTCGTCGTACCGGATGGGTACCATTGGCAGCCCCTCCCTGACTTCGCCACGCTCCCTCAGCACCGTCGCTTGGCTGCGAGGCAGCTGCAACCAGCGGTCTTCGCCGGTCAGCAGCAATGCCGCCTTGGCCGCGGTGAGCGTTGCGAGCACGATGTCCGTGCCGCCCCTGGGCCATTTCCAACCGTAGTAGCCGCCCCACCAGTTACCGCCCATGTGCTCGCCGACCCTGCCGCTCAGGCCCACGTTGTCGGGCGTGATCCCCCCGTTCTGCGTAGTGAGGTCCACCCACCTGCCGAGGTAGTCTGTGATCCATTGCCGGTATTTCTTGTCCCCGGTATACAGGAACGCGTTCGCGATCAGGGGGGCGGCCGTGAGGTTGATCGGCACGTCCCCTTTCGCCATGCGGTCGCTCATCGTCTGCACGATGCGGCCGAATTGGTCATCCCGGGGATTGTCGTTGATCCAGCCGGTGGGAGAATTCACGCCCGGAATGTCGTCAAAAGGCAGGGGGTAGTAGACCAGGTTCGCGTTGGTGGGTATCCAGTCGCGCTTCGTCCAGCGCATCTTCGGGCCTCGGCTGCCTGTCATCACGGCCCGCATCTGCTTGAGTTCGGGGTCGTAGTTCGGTGCTTCCGGATCCTCTCCGGTATACATTGCGGCGAAACGGACAGACCGCTCCCGGAACCGCTCGTCGTATGGGTCAGCCATGCCTAGCGGATAGAAGGACACGTAGCCCTCCCCGTGATGCATCCAGTCCCAATTACTGTCGAACTCCCGGTAGATCTGCCCGTAGCGTGCAAACTGGCGCGTGATGCCCTCCCAGACTTTGCGGTGCAGTTCGTCAAGCTTCCTCGATCCCCCGAGAATGTGGTGCAGGGGAAACCCGCGGAATCCCTCGTAGGCGTCGTCGGAGGAGTTCATCCCGCCTTCGTAGCGTTCCTTCCAGCGCAGCGTCCCGTCGGGTTGTACATAGGTCTGATAGAATTCGACCCCGGCCCGATCCATGGTCTCGATCAGGTGCCGCTCTAGCACTGCCCAGCGTGGCGCCGGCTGCGGCGTGTCGACCTGTATGACGGGGATGCCCGACGACCGCGTATCGGCTGGGGAATCCACTTGGGCCAGCAGGCTGCCCAGCGCCACCAAGGCTGCGGCTGGCAGTAGCAGACTCTGAAGTGATCTTCGCGCCATAGCGGCAGTTTTGCGATGCGGCTCTATGTCCTTCTGGCTACGCGTCAATCTGCTGATCGGCGCGCCGAGCGAGAGGCTCCGGTTGCACAGACGGGTCGAGTCGAACCAGTTTGACAGCAAGTGTAGCGAGGGTGCTCCGCGAAGGCCATGCTCTCTCGCACGAGCCGGTCCAGATGCGGCGTTTCGAAGCGAGCCCCAGGGTTGAATGCGCTGACGGCGCCGCAGTCTTGGTCACCGGTATAGATCAGCAGGGCGTTGGGCTGGCTGCCGCGATCAGCCGCGAATGCGGCCGGGGCGCTCGAGAACGACGCTCACTCCCAGCGCAAGTGCTTGCGCAGGAATGCAAACGTGCCTTGACCGTGGATCTCGTGCGGACCGTCGAAGAACTCAATCTCTGCCTTGGCCCCGAGGCCCAGCTGATTGTAGAAACGCCGCACCTTCGCGAATTCGTAGGCGACCCACTCGTCCGGCGCAACGCCGTCCGCATGTCCGCGCTCGACCATGAACGGCCGCGGTGCCATCAAGGCGGCGAGTTCGGCGTAGTTGACGACATTGGCGAAGTTGAATTCCAGCATGTCGTACTCTTGCGTGAACAAATAGCTGTACTGGTCTGTCGCGCTGGTGTTCTTCCAGACCCATTCGTTGAAGTCGGCCGAGCAGATTGACAGGGCGTAACCGGCGAGCAGGGGAGGGATCCGCATCGCCGTCTTGCCGCCGTACGAGAGTCCGTAGAACCCGATCCGCTCCGGATCGACGAATGGCAGCGTGGCCAGCCACTCCAGGGTCTGCTGGTGCTGCCCCAGGATGAACGAGTACAGCGAGACCTTCAGGGGGTGCGCCTTGCGCTGGATCTGCCGGAACCGATCCCGCCCGATGTACGGATTCTGCGGAGCGTAGACCACAAATCCTTCCTCTGCCAACCGTGCTCCGTAACGATGGTAGGCGCGGTGGTCCGAGTCGGGATCGACCACATCCGCGGGCCGTCCCTCGAGCCCGTGCTGCGCGACCACGACAGGTCGTCGCTCACCTGGCCTCATGCCCTTCGGGACGAGCAGGATGCCGTAAGCGAAGACGTTCTCCCAGACGTCCAGCGTCACTTCGTACCCCACGAAGTCGGCGTGATCGTAAATCCGCCGCGTTTTCGGACGGGGCGGCGCGTCTGGGTCGGGCAAGCGGCCAATCACCTCGTCGCGCAGGAATTCGCGATAGAAGCCCGTCGACTCCTTCCACGCAGCGCTTGACGAAGTGTCCGCCTTGGACCAGAATTCGCGGCGACGCTGCGGCGAATCCCGGACGAGCTCTTGGTTGAAGTCCACGATCTGATCGAACTGTCGGCGCATCCGCTCGGCCTGATCTGGCAACGGTGCCAGCTTCTTGGGCGTGGCTGCGATGGGCCGCAGGGGCGCTGTCTGGAGCAGGCTTCGCAGGGCTTCGTCGGACCCGGGTGATTCCAGACCCTGTACGAGCCCGATGCGGTCTCCCGCCCCTAAGCGGCGATAGATCTGTTGGGCTCGGTCGAATTCGCGCTGCACCGATTCCGCGGGTGGCGACACCAGCCGCCCCGAGGCAGCCCGGTCGGCGCTCGGCGCAGGGGCAGCGGGAGGCCCGGGCACCTCAGGGCCGCGCGCGGCCTCGATTAGCAATGTCCGCGGAGCGATCAGGCTCGCGATCTCCGCGTCGCCAAACTCCCGCAGCAAGCCCCACACATTGCGGTCGATCGTTTCCTGCCAGAGGCCCTCGCGACCCTGGAAATACCCGCTGACCACGGTCGCTGCGAGCCGCTTGTCGACGGCCGCCGCGTAGAGCGCGAGCAGCCCACCCTCGCCGTAGCCGACGATTCCGACAGGGGCTTGGGGATCGCGCGCCTTGAAGAAGTCGACCGCCGCAAGGACCTTTTGCAACTCGTAGCCGATCAGCTGCCTGCCGAGTTCGTAGCTCATGCGAAAGAGAAACTCGCGGTGCGGGAGGTTGGATTGCCGGACGCCTTCCAAGCCCGTCCAGCGAGCTGTCCGGTCGATCAGGACGGGAACGATCACTTGGCATCCGCTCTCCGCTAGGCGGCGAGCGAACTGAGCGGCCCCGGGCAAGCCGCTCTCGAGCCCCACCAGCATTTCGGGCGACCATGATGCGTCCGGGATCGCCACGATCCGTGCCGCCGGCGGCCCATCAGGCTGTAGCAGCAAGCCCTCGGCGAACATTCCGGGCAGGGCCTCCCACCGGATTGCGTAGATGGCGTACCCCGCTCCTTCGGCGACCCTCGCTGGCTTGCTTGTCGTGGCCACGAATTCGAGGGACTCGACTGGCACGCGCTCGTCGACGAGTCCCAGCATCTTGATGAGCCGCTCGCGATTTCGCTCGACCGAGCGTTCGTAGGCGCTGCGAGAGCTATAGTCGCGGTCCCAGAACCGGCCCCGGTTTGTCGCGGCCGCACGCGTGGCCGTGTCGAGGTGCGCATGGATGCCTTCCACCATCTCGGCGGCCAGATCGCCTGTGGCCACCAGCGGCTCGGTGTTTGGCAGGGTAGGTTGCGCCGGAGCGCCGGCTGCGAGGACCAGGCCGGCTACGAGTCGTTGGATCACTGTGCGCAGAGCCATAGCGACGTTCCGATGATCCCTCATTTCGACCCGTCCCGCAAGCCGCCGAGGGCGGCCTCCGAGCGATGCGCGGGTGCCTCTAACGCAAATTGCCCAGAATGGTCGGTGTTATGCGGAAATCCTCTCTAACTTGCGCATAATCAATGGAGTCCGGACGTTCTGCCGCCAATTTCAGTAGACCGGCGCTAAGTGCCACCGCAGAGTGCGCCGCCATTGCCGATGCGTATCAGCAGTCCAAGAGGCTGCCGTTTCGGGAATTTGTCGAGCGGCACACACTGTTCGAGATGCTTGCGGGCATCCGCGGGAAGGCAGGTGATGTACATGGCCTGCCGGGACGGCTTCTACACCCCTGCGCTCAAGCGCGCCGGGGCGTCCGAGGTCACGGGCGTCGACAGCTCCGCCGAGATGATTCGACTGGCGGAACAAGAAGAGCTGCGCCAGCCGCTAGGCTGCACGTACCCTCATCAGGACGCTGCGATATTCGAATCGATCGGGTCGATTGACGGGGTTGTTTCCATGTATCGGTAGAACTACGCCTGAACAGGGCAGGATCTTCGCCGCTCCTGCAGGCGCTGTCGTGAAGCGCTAGATGGGTTGCCTAGTGGGGTGAAAAGATACGGAGCGACGATATACAGACCTGCCCGTCAACACAAGTGCTAGCTATGGGCGCGTCAATTCGCTCAGGCACCCGCGACGCTAACCTTGAGCGTTGCTTACGATGGCGGAGTGTTGGAATGCGGGGAAAGGATTAGCACGGGTCACCCAACCCGGGATCTTATAGTGGCCTTGGTCCAGCGCGCTAGGTCTGGCCATCGTTACCAGTGCTGCGGACAGCGGTGGCGGTGGTGAATGCTGCAACAATGGGGCGTAGACGCCAAGGGGGTCGGTGGGTCTGTGCTTTTTGTCCCCATATTTGAGGAGCGGCGAGAAAAATAATGCAAGGAATGCACGGAGTTCCGGGCCGTAACGGTAGACCGGCACGCCTGCCCAGCGGAGACTTGCATAGACTTGGAGTCTTGGGGAACGGAGAGCTTCAGATTGTCAGCCCTGATGGCGGGTCCTCCAGGACTTTGGTGTGGCGTCCCAATTCTAATGAGCCAATCGAATCTGCGAAGCATAGTGCCTCCAACTACCGCTAGGCTTCGCCTGCGCCTCGACAAGGAGACCCACCTCCGGGGCTTTTTGAGGATGGGCACGAGATGCCCACAGAGAGGGCGACTGAGGCTTCTGGAGCAACACCGGGCAAATTGACCGGGGCTATGCAATTTGTCCAGAAACTATTGGAATTATGGCACTTGGAAACGCACGAGGCAGTCGGCTTGCTCGGCTTTGAAGCATCTGATTCCGACCATGTTGCGGCCGTCCTGCGGGGGAACGAACAATTTCGTGGTCGAGATGTCAGGGATCGAATATCGAACTTGTTTTGGATCCGCAGCACTGTACGGGCCTTGTTTCGAAATCTGGAAGCCGAAAACGACTGGTTGAGGGAGTCGCATCCAATGCTGGGCGGCAGGCAGCCTTTGGAATTGTTGCTCAGCGGCTCTATCGAAGATCTGTTGTTGACAAAGGAATACGTAGATCTGGCCGCTGGAAGATAGGTGTACTGCGGGAACTACCAAGTCAAAGGAGTCGCCGCCAAGTATTTCGGTCGGCGACCATCCGGCTGAATGACGATTTCAGCGCCGAACTTCAATTAGACCTAGCGAGGGAGAAAGGGGCCCGCAACCCCAGACGTCCCTGCAGCTTGATCCATCTGCGGGCCACGCTAGCACAGCCCCCCTCCGGCTCGATCGCTGCACATCCGCTCCAGGGGAGATGGCCCCGGTCCCATCTGCAACCCCGGAGAGATCGACACGGGGAGATCGACTGCGAGCGCAGCTCTCCGCGCCGGGGCTAGAATCCGGCAGCCTCCTTGACGCTCGCGACCAACGCTCGCCGTGTCGCTCTTGCTCTTGCGGTCACAGCGGCATTCATCACCTATCTAGACCGCGTCTGCATATCGGTCGCGGCGCCGTCGATGAGCGCGGAGCTCGGCCTCACGAGCGTTCAGATGGGCTACGTGTTCAGTGTCTTTGCGCTCTCCTATGGCATCTTCGAGATCCCGATGGGCTGGTTCGGCGATCGCTTCGGTCAGCGTCGGCTAATGGCCCCGATCGTTGCTGCCTGGTCCCTGCTCACAGTGCTCACGGGCTTGGTGCGGGGCTACGCGGCGCTTCTGTTCGTCCGCATTCTATTCGGCGCGCTCCAAGCCGGGGCATTCCCTACGCTCACGCGGGCGCTGGCGCGCTGGTTTCCGTTCGAAGATCGCGGCCGGTCCACTGGGTTGATGTGGATGGGCGCCCGCCTCGGGGGCTCGGCTGCCCCCGCACTTGCGGCGCTGACGATTGCGGTGATCGGCTGGCGGCCGATGTTCGGCGTGTCTGGATTGGCGTGGTGCTGGCTATTCTGGCGCTGGTATCGGGACGACCCCGCCGAGCATCGCGGGGTGAACGAGGCGGAATTGGCCTACATTCGCTCCGGATCTCCGCCGACTAGGGCAGCCGTTTCCATCCCGTGGTGATCGATGTTCACGGACAGCAATTTGTGCGCACTGTTCGGCAGGTATTTCTGCTCCGCGTACGGTTTCTACTTTTTCGTGACCTGGCTGCCTACATACCTCATGGACGAGCACGGCCTCACGCTCGAGCAATCCGGGCTCTACTCGGCGGTCCCGCTGCTGGCGGGCGCCGTCGCTTGCGTTTCGGGGGGCACGTTCTCGGACTGGCTGGTACGGCGCAAGGGCCTGCGCTGGGGGCGCCGCCTGGCAGGCATCGGCGGGGGTGTTCGCGCTCGCCGTGGTCGGATTTGCCCTGGCCGCCACTGCCGATGACGCCCTCTCGGCGGTGCTTTGGATGGCGTTTGCTCAGGGCGCGCAGGATCTGACCTTGCCCGTCGCGTGGGCAGTTTGCGTCGATGTCGGCCATCGGTACGGCGGCACGGCGACCGGATTCATGAACACGGTTTCGAGCGCTTCGGCGATGATCTCTCCCATCAGCGCTGCCTGGCTCGCTGCGAGGTTCGGCTCTTTTGCATCGATGTTCTGGGCTGCGGCCGTTGTGTATCTTGTAGGCGCGATGCTGTGGTTTGCGATCGACCCCGAGTGGCGCGTGCGGGGTTAAACCGATGCCGATTGCTCCTTACCTCTATCAGCACCATACCTAGCAGGAACTGGGCGAGCACGCGGAGCAGCGGCCAGTCGTCGTGCTGCCCACAGGCTCCGTCGAGGACCACGGCGATCATCTCCCGCTGGACACTGACAATTCCCTGATCTGGAGTATCTGCGAGGAGGCGGCGAAGCGGGCGGATGGCGACATCCTGCTCCTGCCCCTGATCCCGCATGGCTTCGAGACCCACCATATGGACTTGCCGGGCACGATCGACATCCGGCAGGAACACCTGCCTGACTGCGTGCTCGACATCACCAAGAGCGTGGCGCACCATGGCTTCGACCGCATCCTGATGGCCGACGGGCATGGGTCGAACATGCCAATTCTCGATTTAGTGGCGCGTCGCACTATTCTCGAAACAGACGCGCTCTGCGGCTGCTTCATCTGGCCCGGCTTGGCTAGCGCCGAGATCAACCGGCGGCGCGAGTCGGGCCGCGGGGGCATGGCGCACGGCGGGGAACTCGAGACGTCCGTCTACCAGCACCTGGCTCCGGACAAGGTCCAGCTGGAGAAGGCTGTCAAGGACATTGGGCTGCCGGCATCAGAGTTCATCTGGATGGACCTGATGGACAAATCCCCCGTCCTGGTCATGGACGAGTGGACACGCTTCAGCAAGAGCGGGACTTACGGCGACCCGACGATCGCGTCGGCCGGGAAAGGCCGCCCGATATTCGAGGCAGTCGTAGAGGCCTTTGTCCGGCTTGTGCGGGAATTCAGGGATCGGCCTCGCGGGGAGCGCACTGATCAGCGCCCGAAACGCCCTGATTTCCAATATCCCGAGCGCGCGGGTCGTTGCGGTCCCCAGTCTCGGTCTATGCACACTCGCAAATGTCTGCGCCGCGGTCGCAAGCCAGGACACCTGATAGGAGCGCGCGAGCGATTTCGCAAGGCCCTCAGCCGCGACCCCCGCAGCCATCCTCCGCTCGATGGCGGTCGGCAGGATGCCTCAGTGTTCCAGATTGGCAAGCCGCGCCAGAAGTTCTTGCACTTGCTCTTCTGCCTGCTGACGCAGCTGAGCTTCCCGCTGCGCCCGGACCTCAGCCTGCTGTGCTCGCTCCTCGGCCTGCAGCCGCTGCCGCGCTTCGGCGAGGCGCCCGTCCTCAGCCTGCTGTGCCCGGTCCTCAGCCTGCTGACGCAGCTGAGCTTCCCGCTGTGCCCGCTCCTCGCCCTTCCGCATCGCCAAGTCCAGGCTGTCGCGCGTCAGTACATCCAGACCGGTCTGCGGATCCCGGAATACCGGCACCGTCACATCGCGACGCTTCACGGCCCTGAAACCCAGCTGGAGGGTCTCGCTCCAAAACTCCTCGCTGCCGTCCCAGATTGCGTTTGGCTGCAGTGCCCGATCAGGGTCTTGTTCCAGCGAGTATCCTTCCAAGGGCACACCAGGAGAAGACAGGCTCACCCCGACGCAGTTTCCATTTTAGGACGGTCCCCTTGCCCTGCCCAACAACGCGAATCAGGTTCTCACTCACGTACTTCCATCAGGTCGGTCACTTCGATGCCGACCAGCTGCCCATCCATCTCGATCAAAGCATCCGGCGGATCGTCCTGATTCCCTGCGGCGTCGAGGTTCGGCCTGATCTTACAGATTGAGTAACCATGCTTTTCCATTTCAAGAGCCCAGTCCTTGACTTTCTCGATTTCCGCCAGATCCTGGTATCCGTGAATGTTGTCGAAGTAGGGTGAATGCGGACGGCTCTTCTCTGCGATCCGTTTCATCTCCTCGAGGTCGTTGTCAGTCCATTCATCCTTCGGCATTGCAACCTCCCATTATTCATGCGGCGCAGGGCACGCGCGCTCGTACCGCCTTGCCCGGGTGCGGGGATTCTTCATCGCCATCTTGTTTCTCCCTTCACGACTAATGGTCTAGTTGACACACGTTACCCGCGTGCCGTGCGGCCTCTCATGTGGACCGATAGAAGAATGTGGTGATCCCATTCGCAAGACCGGCCGTCAGTCAAGCTGACTCGTACCGCTCTACGACGATCTCATTTGCCCGAGCACGCATTTCCGAGGCGTCGTGCCAGGCCTGCATCCGCAGCAGCATGTCCATGCTGATATCGAATGCCTTCTCGATACGCAGGGCCATCTCCGCCGACAGGGCCGCGTTGCCGTTCAGCAGGGCCGAGAGCGTCGCCCGGCGGACCCCGAGGATCTGGGCCGCCCTTGTTACGTTGAGACCCAATTCCTCGATGACCTCCGTGCGGATGAAGTCGCCCGGATGCGAAGGGGTCATGTTGACGTTGATGCCGTTAGTAGCCATCAGTGGTAGTCCTCCAAATTCAAGCGGTCGATGTAACCGTCCTCTTCGGCAAACGTAATCCGCCAATTGCCGGAGACGGAAACGCTCCAGTCATCCTGCCGGTCACCGGCAATGAACCCATCGATGTGTTCGGCAAGAATGAGTACCGTCAAGATTTTGCGCACCCGGTCGACGAGGTCCTGCCGCAGGAACCGGGGGTTGTCATCCTCGAGCAGACAGCGCAATCCCCGGTGACGGACCGAGCGAACGATCATGCCATAAGTGTACGGTATGACCGTTCGATTCGCAGGCCTTTTCTTGAAGGGCCATTGCCGATCCCTTCCTCCGTCGCACGGGCATCCGTTCGTGGACGGGACGCGGGTCCATGCCGGCGAGTCGCGGCCACACCGGAGAGATGAATGGATCTGTTTGCCCGCAAGCCGTCACTGTCCCGGCCCGCCAAGCCGCCCCCTGCGGGGTACGGTACTGGCGAGATAGGGCGGCGGTTGTGGGAAGCCCGGGAGCATCTCGAACCGCCCGCAGCGGCTACGACTTCGGCCGATAAGAACGTTCATTGCACCTCCTGAAGGTAGTGGGCGCTACCTGTCCGCATCGTTCGAATCTGGTCCAAGAGCGGCTGCTCCCTGAGACCATAAGCTTCAATCAGTAACCGATCCAAGACTGACACAATCTCGCGGCCTTCTCGTCTACCGTTTCAGCACCCTTCTCGAGACAAGTAGCTTCGCCGTTCGTTCAATCTGGGCTCGCAGGGACTCATCCTTCCATCCGGCCGGTGGCTCGACAGTTGCTCATGGTTGGAGTTTTCGCTCCTCGTACCAAGCATTCTACCTGCGCAGCAGATCGAGCGGCGGCCAATCCAGAGCCGCGCTGCCATCCCGCTTATTGCTCCTCTAGACATGGTCCTGCCTCACCGTGACGGGCCGCTTCGACTGCGATCTCGCTGCGGGAATGACGGGAGCAGCTCGTCGACCCGGTTCCGCCGCAGCGGCTCCCATCCCTTGCGAACCGTCCGCGGCCTCAGCGCTTCGAGAGCTTGTCCAATGCGTTCGCGATCCGCTTGTAGTCCTTGGCGAGCTGTGAGTAGTCGGTCGCCAAGTCGTTCACATGCCCTTGCAACTGCTCGACCTGCTCGCGCAAGGTCGTCACTTGCCCGGACAAGCCAGAGATCCGCCCGGCGGCACTCCTCTGCTCCCGTTCGTACTGCGCGGACAGCGACCGCAAGGCCTCGCTCAAGTGCTTCTCTAACTCGGTCATGCGCCCTCCTCACGGCAGCGACAGCTTGATCGCCGGCTGCTCTTCCACGGTCCAGACCGGCACCGCCGCCCGGTCGTTGTGATCCAGCGTCCTGGATCCCGGCGGCAGGACGATGTACTTCCCGTTCGCCGCCTCGTGCAGCCGGATCCCCCAGGTTCCCGCGTTCAGCTGCTCCAGGACCCGCGTCCGCTCCTCGATCTCGAGGTCCAGCCGCTCCACTCTCTCGCTGCGGCTCCGGATCCGGCTCGACTGCCACTGCACCAGTCCCCAGCTCCCGATCGAGATGAGCAGAAAGAGAGCGGTCCCGGCCGCCAGCGGGAGCAGCCACGACCACTTCAGGACCGATACCTGGCGATCGACCGCGTCCTCCAAAGCGCTCTCGATGGAACGCTACGCGTTGTCGACGGCGCTGCTCGCACTCGCGCCAAGCTTCTTGAACCCGCTCGTGATCAGGGCCTCGTAGCGCTGTCGCTCCGCCTCGATCCGTTTCTCCTCCTCCTCGCGCCTCTTCCGCAGTCGCTCGCTCAAGCTGCCCGGCGTCGAAGTCCCTGCCATAGATCGCTCCTTTCAGCCGCCACCGCTGCCCGCTCTGCGGATCCCGCGCCGTGACGTAGTCCCGGCCCTGCCGCGGCACCTCGAGGCCGGCCTCCTCCAGCGCCGCCACCAGGTCCTCGCGGTTGCGGATCTCGCCGGCCTCGACGCGCTGCTCGAGGTAGGCCCCGAGCAGCTGGCGCGAGTCCGGCTCGACCTCGAGTCCGGCCCGCAGCTGCGCCGCGTCGATGTAGGCCTTGTAGGGCCCCGGCTGCAGCGCCCGCGCGCTCTCCGGATCGTCCGGGCGGCTCCAGCCGTGCTCGTGGTTGAGCGCGTCGCGCAGCGGGTCGAAGGCCTTCTGCCAGCCCGGCGGCGCGATGTTCAGGCTCTTGCCCGTCTCGAGGTCGCAGCGCGCGGCCAGGACGTGGACATGCACCCCGCCGCCCCGCTCGCGGTGCAGCACGGCCGACACCATCGCACACAGTTGCTCCGATGTAGCATCTGGTGCAACTTCAACTGTCCACCGCTTCGTAGCCACTTCACCCGGCGATCGCCCAGATCCACGGCATCGAGTCCTGGCGGGGGCGGCCGTTCCTGGTCGTCGAGTTCCTCTCCGGGGGCACGCTCCAGGACCGGCTGCTGCAGGGGCCGGTCCCGCCGGCCGAGGCCGTTTCCGTGATCGCCGCGCTGGCCGACGCGCTGGCGGCGCTGCACGAGCAGGGATTCCTGCACGGGGACATCAAGCCGAGCAGCATCGGATTCACGTCGAGCGGGTCGCCGAAACTGCTGGACTTCGGCTTGGCCCGCTCGAAGGGCGGCGCGGCCACCGCGGGCGGCACGCTGCGCTATGTGTCGCCCGAGGCGTTGGCGGGCCGTCAGGCGGGCGAAGCCGACGACGTCTGGTCCCTGTGCGTCGTCCTGTACGAGACGGTGGCCGGGCGGCAGGCGTTCGCGGGCGGCAGCGCGGACGAGGTGGCCGGGCGGGGCGTTCGCCGAGGCGCTTCGCGGGGTCCGCTGGAAGGAATAGGAATTTTTTCGGTCTTCTTGTCTGGTTTTCGTTTCCCGGTCGTCTCAGGGGCGGTAGCGAGTCAAATTGTGACATTGCTCCGTCGGCAACTGAACGAGCCAGGACATGATCAGAACAGGACACACAGCCACACAGCCACACCGGCAGACCGCCACACCAGTACAGCTAACGCACCTATCCAGTAACGAGCCACCCCACGCGGCCAACCGTCGCGCGTCCCGCCTGTCGGCGGGGACGGCGCTGCCGCTGTGGATCGAGCGGAGTCCGGCGCGGGCGCGAGCCACGTCGGCGGCGCCTGGCTGCACCGCCCCGCCCTCCGCTCCGGGATCTGCCGGTTACCCGGCGGGATCCATTCCGAGATGGCGTTCGCCGCCGATGATCCGAAGCTACGCGATGCGCGCTGCTTCGCCAGCCCCACCCCGCTCCCCAGGGAAAAGCCCCCGGCGCCCAAGGCGCAAATGATTCGCGAGCTAACTTGACGCCTCGCAGCGTCTGCGCGTGTCCCCGCGGCAAGTCCGCGCCGAGGGCCAGACGACGCACGCAAACGGTGACGGTGCCGCGCTGCCAGCGCCAGGGAGAGACGGGAGCGGCAGCGCTCGACTCCATCAAGCGAGAGCAATTCCAGGGAAGCCACTTCGCCCGATTCCGAATCGGCGCTGGCTCCTTCGTGGTCAGCGCGGAGCACCCGTTCCTCATCGAGCACTCGCGCACCCGTGACGAGAGGCAGCTCGGCGGCACGATCGCCGCTGCTCGGAACGGATGGAGCCGCGATGCAACATCTGCCACCGGGTTCGGCCCGGACCGGGCGGCTGGCAGTCTCCGCAGCGGCAGTCCGTGGGAGAGAGCGCGAGCCCGGGCCCCCTAGCGCTCGCGAGCGAAACCGCCCCGGACGCCTGAGGGCGGAACGAAGCGGTGGCAGACGGGCCGCATCGCGCCGCCACATACCGGTTCGTCGCTCCTAGGAGCGCCAGCCTTGCGGGCCGCTTTCCGCTCCCGCGCTCCCGCGCTACCATCCCGCCAGTGGACACAGCACCCCCGAAGGGCCCCCCCCCTGCCGAGGAGTGGGCGTCGATCACCCACCGCTTCAGCGTCGGCGGGCACATTGGCTACATCTCGGTTGCGGCCGACGAGCACGGCCGTCCCGTCCTCATCGAGGTGCGCATGTCGAAGGCCGGCGGCCTGCTGCGAGGGCTGCTGGATTCGCTCGCCGCCAGCGTCACGCTTGGGCTGCAGCGCGGCGTTCCGCTGTCGGACTACGTCTCCCTGCTCTCGCTGGCGCGCTTCGAGCCCGCCGGCTGGACCGAGCGCATGGGCTACGCGCACTCCGTCGTGGACTACCTGCTCCGCTGGCTCGGCGCGAAGTTCCCCGGAACCGGGGCCGTCGATCCGCCCACCGCTGTTCCGGACGGAGAGACTTGCGGAGTGTGCGGCACGCCCGTCACCTTGGGTCCCGGCTCGCCCTGTCCGGACTGCGGGGACATCGGGCTCTGAGGTACAGCCCCCCGCCTCTCGACACGCCGCGCCTCCCGCGTCAAATTGAAAGGTATGGGAAACGATCAGGGCGCCCCTTCCCTCGCAGGCAGCTGGGCGCTGGAGTGGATGCCGGCTGAGACGCTCGAGGAGGGCCTGGAGGCGCGCGAGATCCTCGCGCGCGGCCGCCCGGCCGGCCTGATGGTCCACAAGCGCGCATCCGACCGGAAGCGGAACGTCCTGCTCGGGCCGATTGGTGCGGCGCTGGGATCGCCGCCGGGATGGCTCGACGATCTAGACCCAAGCGTAGCGATCAATACGATTCTCACGGCAACGGCGCTGCTGCCGCCGGAGGACCTCGAGGAGGCGCTCTCTGCCTGGGACGGCTTGGATGTGGCCGACGAGTGACTGCTTTGGGAAATCGTGCCGAATGGAAACTGGAGGTCCATATGCGACAAACGCCTAATCTGTATCCGATGAATGGAGGAGCCCCTGGACCGGGGCTGCTACTGCCGTCACCGGCGACGCTCCCCCGTTGCTGCCGGGCACCGCGCGGTCCCGGGTGCCACCCTCTTTCCGGCGCGTCAGCACCCCCTTGTGGGTACCGTATCCAAATCGATCCTTTAGGGGTCGTCACCGCCGGCCCCCAGCAGGCGCTCCAAGGCCGAGTGGGTCGGGCCGTCCAGCCTGTTCGTCCCGGAGTAGGTGGGTGTACACGCCACGCGCGCTCTCGCTGCCGTGCTTCCACACACTGGCCGCATCCTCGACCCAGATATGCACGATGTGCTCGGCGCTCAGGTTGCGCGATCCGAAGCGGGCCAGGCAGAAGTCGCGTACGCTACGGAACGTTGTCATGCTTCTAGATTCGCACCTTCGTCACGAAAACGATCCTTTTCACACGAGGCCAGCGAGCGAGCCGCCTAGTGACTTCGCCCCCCTCCCCCTTGCCGAGCCGCAAGACCCTCCGTGCACTATCGGAAGAACCGCCCTCGCAGCGCGCCTCGGCCTTCACCTCGCGCATGAGTGACGCAGCGCTCTCGAAGCACCTGGTTGTCTCCGCTCCCCCCTCATAGGTCGGTTTTGGAGGGGCGCCGCGCCCAGTGGCGAAGACCAAGCACCCGGTTACTCGCATCCCCGGCGCCCAATCCCGGACGGCCTCGACGTTGCGTGCGATTCGCCGCAAGGTCTCTCGGAACTTTGGGCTGGGAACGCGCCCATGCTTCGTTTCGATGACCCATAGCCCGCGCGGCATCGCCACAAGATGGTCGATGTCCCCACCCTGGCGATCCCCTCCGCATGGTGCGCCACCGCGCACCGTTCTAGGGTCAGCGCGTATTCGATCGCCTGTCCGGCCTTCTCCTCGCCGCGCGTGCCCTTCCTCATGTCCGGGAACCGCCAGCCGCTCGCGAGCTGGTGCAACGCCGCGCCTAGGTGGCGAAGGTGGATTAGGCCGTCGCGAAAACGATCCTTCAGGCGCCGTCGGCGTCAGCCAGCAACAGGCGCTCCAGGGCCGAGTGGGTCAGGCCGTCCAGCTTGTTCATCCCGGAATAGGTGAGTGTGAATGCCACGCGCACGCCCTCACTGCCGTCCGGGCACACGCTGGCCGCATCCTCGACCCAGATGTCCACGATGTCCGTGTCACTCAGGTTCCGTGCTCCGAAAAGGCCCAGGCAAGAAGCCGCGCAAGCTGCGGAACTTTGTCATGTCTCCAGATTCGCACATCGGCTCGCTCGGTACCGGCGCAGCACGCGGCCTGGCCCGAGACGCTGGCCCTGCTGGTGCATTTCGGGTGTTGGGCGGAATGCTCGCGCTGCTGCGTTATGCCCCGGATTCGGAGACCGGCGGGGTGGTGTTCATGGCCCTGATGTTGGCCGCCGCCCTCGCCGCGCTCGCGGCTGCCGACAAGGGCCTGTGGGGCAGCCGGTAAAACGACCGTTTTCGCGACGGGGGATGGGGGGGTGTTTGTTACGTCCCACGCCGGGCGGGCTTTATCGCACTCAACGGCGGCCTCGCTGGCCCCCGGCGATCATTGAATGCCTGCTGTGGTTGGCGCGCCTACCCCTCGGCACTAACGGCCATTGCAACGTTGCGCCATGATCCGTCCGGCGCGGGCCAGCTCCGGATCAGCTCGAAGCGCAGCTCCGCTCTAGCTCCCTCGCCGTCAACGGTTAGGCTCACCTCGATTTCGGACACGAGCGCCGACACCATCCAGTCCGGCTCCAAGGGATTCACTAACCACTTGGCTCTAAGGGCGCTCCGCGTCAGCAACGAGCTACATTCCGCGTCGCCCCCTCCGAGCCCGACGCGGACGGGAATATCCTCGGTCCTTTCCCCGCCTACAAGCGCCGCGCAGAATGCTCCCAAGCCCCCCTCGGCCGCGGTAACGAGCTTCCGGCTCGCTTCCTCGGCCTCTCGCTTGGCATCCGGGTGCATCCGGAAGTCTAGGCTGGCCGCTAGCTGCTCCCCGTCCCAGAGTCGATCCGGCACGCGGAGAACCAGACGCCCGACCAGTGACGATCGACATGCTGCGCCACGCAAGCCTCCGCGAACTCGTCTCGCGAGCCTTGTTCGTCCCGCTTGGTGATTTGCGCGATTCCGCCATCGAGGCCGAAGCCGACCTCGATCTTTCGGCGCTTGTCCGAGGAGATCTTACGCAACCGATCAAACCGCAATCCCGGCAACCCCAAGACGCGATCGTCGAGCAACCGAGTCCCACGCTTGTTCTGGTCTCCAAGTACGGTCTTCCGCAGGAACACCGAACTGGTCCGCGCGAATGCGGCCACGGAATTGCGCCAATCGTTTTGATCGCACGCGCTGGACGACCGACTCCGCAGTCCGTCGGTGGCGAGCTGTAGGTCGGTCATTGCATCCGTGATTCGCGCCGTCTTCTCCTTCAATATGCCGCCAACCACGCTACCCGTCGCGGGCAGGAGTGTCACGGCCGCCTTTCCAGGGCCGTTTCCTCGAATGCCCAGGGGCTAGCACGTCAACCGCGAAGTCCACATCGACACCGACCGAACGCAACAGAAACATGCCCTCAGCATCGGTTCGTTCGAAGTTGTCAAATGCCGCCCGCCGAAATGCCTTGCCAGGCTCGTGATATCGAACCTGGCTTGTGGCGCTATATGAGTCGTGTTGAACGTGGCTACTTGCCTTTCCTGTTTTTCTTGGTGATATGGTAGACAGGCTTCCATGCCGAAGATATTGCGCCGAGCGCCCAAAACGCGGCACCTGCAATTGGTATAGCTAGAACGTCCTTTGCCGATATATTCGGGTCCGTGCTAATGCCGTCAGGCTTTAGCAGAATAGCAGTCACAGACACGACACCTCCTAACCATGCATAAAATCGTTCCTGATTCCCTATTATCTTCATCCCAGTAGAGCGCCAGAAGGGGTGGGCTGGTGGATTTTCGGTGGCTGGCGCGAACCCGGCGGGCAGGGGGGAGAGGCGCTAGGCACGAGATGCACTGGTCGCCAGTGGTATCGGTCGCAACCGGGTCCCCCGGGCAGTCCCCTGATGGTCCCCGGGGAGTGCCGGCGGCCTGTCCCACGCGCAGCCGGGTTGTCGAACGCCCGGTGGATAGGGCTGGCGGGAGCCGCGGCCGTTAGACGACGCTCAACAGCAGGATCGGACGCGGCAGCGTCGTGGCCGCCGCCTTCAGCAGCCTGCGCGGCAGCGCCGCCAGCTCGTAGCGGCGATTGAAGCGGTACTGGAACTCGGCTAGGTAGCGCCCCGCGTAGTGCGGCGCGCAGGCATGGTAGGTGCCGTCCAGCGAGCGCTTCACGTTCCCCAGGATCGTGTTCGCCCAGACCAGGTCGGGCGTCTCGCAGCCCTGCTTGCCGCCGCCCGTCACGTGTGGCTTGTGCTCGCAGCCCGCTGCCTCCAGCCCCTTGAAGCAGGCCAGCCCGTCCGTGTTCACCGTGGTCCCGGGCTGGAGGTGCTGCGCGGCCCACCGCTCGACCTCGGCCGTGCGGAAGCCGTCGACCACGCTCAGCTTCAGCACCACCGGCTGGCCCTCCTCGCTGACCTGCACGGCCGCCAGCATCGGCGTCTTGTTCGGCGAGCCCCGCCCGCGCTTGCCGCCGGGGTACTCGCCGCCCAGATAGGCGTCGTCCAGCTGCACGGTGCCCGCCAGCCGGTAGCGCTGGTCCCGCTCCCGCATGGCCTGCATGAGCTTGTGCTTGAGCAGCCAGGCGGTGTTGTCGTTGACGCCCAGCTTGCGCCCCAGTTCCAGGGCCGAGATGCCGCTCTTGGTCTGGGAGAGCAAGTAGATGGCAAGGAACCAAATGGTCAGCGGCAGCTTGGTGGCCTGGAAGACGGTGCCGGCGAGCAGGGAGAGCTGGCGCTTGCAGTGGTTGCACTGGAAGGTGGCCCGGCGGGTGGAGAGGCGGCAGAAGCGGGCGCCGCCGCAGCGGGGGCAGTTGAGGCCGTCGGGCCAGCGGGCGTCGAAGAGGGCCTGCTCGCACTGCGCCTCGGAGCCGTAGTCCTGGAGGAACTGGGCCAGGCTGAGGCCTGTTTGGAACTGGACTTTGTTCTTGGGCATCGCAGAGGGTTCTCTAGCCATGATTATCGCAATATATTCGCTCAAAGTCAATAGAATCAGCGATTTAATACGAACAAAACTCGCAATTCAAGGCTACGGAGACGCTGACCGCCGAGGGACGTAGTCAGACTGGCGGACCGGCCGCTGGGTCGCCTTGGCCAGCCCCGTTTAGGTCGGTCTTGGATGCAGGTAGTAGGGAATCAGGAAATCGTTTGCCTAGAGGGCGGCGCTTGTATACTGTCCTGACCTTCGACAAGTCGAAGGTCAGGGTTCCTCCATCATTTATGATCGTGATTGTCGAATCTGTGTATGATGCGAACCGCCCCTTGGCGGCGGAACCCTCTTTAGTGTCGTACAGCCTGACCTTGACCCTCCGTCCTGGGTCAAGGTCTTGAAGCGCTGACCAGTCTGGCTTTAAGCGGATGCCTGCCACGCCGTGAACTGGACAAAGTAGGATTGCCGTAGCTAGCGAGAACAGTAACCATTCAGGTTTCGGGGCGCTACAGTTAGGCTCTGCCGCAGAACCACGAGAGTAGCGCAGAGGCAGGCGAACCGGATTTCGTCGGCAACCGCAACGCTGAGGCAAAGGAGTTCCGGGGTAGCCGGAGGAGCAACCGGTCGGCGTCGGTGGAGCGGGTGGCTGGCGTCAGGCAGGGCTCGATGGGCAAGCAGAAGATCGGCTGAGCACTTGACATTGACTTGGCCTCGGCAACCTTGCCATCGTAGGATCGGGCGGTCAGCCCGGTCGTTGTGGGCAGGACGAAGTCCAGCAAGAAAGGACAGCCAGTCGGGGGGCGGCCCGCGTGCGCTCACTGTGAGCAACTCCAACGCGCACTCGACGCTGCACAGTCCGACATGCAGGCTGCGCAGGAACGGGAGGCCGAGCTGCAAGCCCAGCTGGCGAACCTGCAACGTAAGCGTTCAGATGGCGAGGCGGAGGTCGGCTGAGCCGATGTTGGGGATGCCCGAGGAGGCGGGCATCTAGCGGGAGCGCGCAGGGCGTGTTGGTCCGAGCAGGACCGTCTGCCAGTCCCGCTGCAGCGGATACACGAAGACCGCCTTGGGCGTCTTCGCTGGCGCCGTGCCCCAGGCACCGCGCGCCTGGGTCTGTCCCAGATAGTGCCAGTTCGAGGCCCGGTAGCAGGTTCCCTTGTGCTGGTCGCTGACATAGGTTTCGACCAGCACGGGCAGCACGCCATGGACGCGCTGCCAGTCCGCGGCCAGCTGGCGCAAGCTCAGCCCCAGGACCTTTGACGCCAGGCATGGCACGCGCACCCAGGGAAACAGCAGGAAACGGGCTTGCCGCACAACCCGCTCCAGCGGCCGGTGGGGCTGGTCCTGCCAGCCGATCCAGCGGTCCCGCACCGCCAGGTAGCGGGCGGCGAAGTCGTACAACAGGCAGCCCAGCAGGCGCCCCTGACGGTCTTCGAGGAAGTAGCGCAGGTGGGAGCCGATGGGCTGGCGATAGCCCAGTGGATGGTAGCGTGCGAGGAATTCGTTCCCCAGGGCGGCCTCATCGCGGCCGCTGACGAGCCGCAAGCGCAGCGGCTCGAGCTGTGGCAGGGGGCCGTCGAGCGGGGCTTGGGGCGCACTGCGCTCGCCCAGCGAGAGGGGCCCTTGGCGGCCCCGTCCGGGGCCTTGGCGGGCGGGCAGGGCCAGGAGCGAGAGCCGTTCGAGTTCCTCCAGCAGACGCAGCGCCAGTTGGATGCGGTTGCTGCCACGAGGGGTCTGCCACCGCAGGTGCTCGCAGACGGTGTGGCCCAGTTCGGTGCGGCTCAGCAGGGGCAAGCTGGTGACGATCTCCTGGATGTCCGCAATCTGGCTCCGTCGCAGGCGGTGGCCGCAGAAGGCGGTCGAGGCCAGCCGCACGATGCGCGGGTCCAGCGCGGCGGCGGAACGGGCCATTCAGGCCGCCTTGTCCAGCTCGGTGTCCCCGCTGCTGGCGCCAGACGGGATCCAGTCCACCGGGGCCTTGCTGAGTTGTTCCCGACGCTGCTCGCTCAGGCGCCACGGCAGCCAGGGATCGAGCTGTTGCGGGGCCTTGTTGCCATGGCGGGCACAGGCCGCCAGCCAGTCCAGCATCCAGGTATACGGGTTCAGGCCCGCCAGGCGCACGGTCGCGAGTACGCCGAACAGCAGACCCGCCGCTCGCGCACCGTCCGGCCCGCCCGAGCCGAAGCTGGTGTAGCGGGCGATGACCGGCCCCCGCAGAACCCGCTCCGACAAATTGTTGTCGAGCGGGATGCGCGGGTCCGCCACGAAGCGGCTCAGCGATTCCCGGTGACTCAGCAAGGCCCCCAAGGCCCGTCCTTGCGCATCCACACGGGCCAACTCGGCACCGTGCTGGCTGCGGCCTTGGCCCACCTGGTCGAGCAGAATCCAGTCGAGCTTGCGATCCCCGCCCTCTTCCCGGGCGCGCTCGAACAACTCTTCCACTCGCGCTTGCAACTGCTGCTGGAGCGCCTGGAACGCCCCGCTTTGCCGCTCCAGCGGTTGCTGCGGAGCCCACTGCTGGAGCCGCTGTCGGTTCAGCTGGAACAATGCGCCGATGCGCTCGACCCACTCCTGTGCCCACGCCTTGAGTTCCGGGTGACCGGTGCCGGCCCGCACGAAATTGCGGCGGATATGCACCCAGCAATGGGAGAGCACCACCAGGTTCGGAAACTGCTTGGCAAAGGCCTTGTACGTGCTGTAGCAGTCACACACCAGCACGATCAACCCGCCCTGGCCGACCAACGAATCGAGCAATTGCCGGGCGGAGTCCAGGCCCCGGGTCGGCAGGATCCGCATGCGGACCGTGTCGCCGGCCAGACAGGCCCACAGCCAGAACTTCGGCTTGGGTCGCCCGCGGGGAGGCGGGTCCTTGTTGTCGTCCTCGCTCGGGGCCAGCCACTGCACTGGCCAGGAGGTCTCGTCGGCCTGGGCCACCGGCTGCTGCTGTGGATACTCTCCGATCGCCGCAGCCCCGTTGACAGCGTCGACTGCGGCACGCGCAGCCCCAGTGCCGCCAGATCCCGGGCGACCGCCGCCTGCGGACGGAACAGCGCGTAGACCTGCACCAGACACCCGGCCCACACACTGGTGCCCAACTGGCTGGTGCCCAGCCGGGGAGCCGGCGGGGCGCTCACCGGCCGGGCTGAGCAACAGTCGCAGTCCGGACCATAGCGCTGGCGCACCACCTTGCGCACCAGCGCGTTCCAGACCAGCTCGTACAACCAGCTGATCTTGTGCCCGCACGGCACGTAGGCGGTGCCGCAGTCCGGACAGCGGCGCTCCTGCTCGGGCACGTCCAGCCACTCGAACACCACGGGCAGGTCGGGCCGCTGCTCGCGCGGCGGGGTCGGCGAACCCGGTTCCCGCCCGCGCTTCCTGCGCGGCCGGACCGCCGGATCCTTGCTCGCGGCCGGATCCGGCGCGGGCGTTTCCCCGGCCGCTGTCTCGGCGGCCGACGGGTCGGCAGCGACTGTCGCCGTGGCGGACGGGTCGTCCCCGCCCGCTGGCGTGGCCTCGCTCTTGCGTCCGAACAGCGACCGTTGCAGGTTCGCCAGCTGGGCTTGCAGCCCAGCCTCCCGTTCCTGCGCAGCCTGCAAGTCGGACTGTGCAGCGTCGAGTGCGCGTTGGAGTTGCTCGCAGCGAGCGCACGCGGGCTGCCCCCCGACTGGCTGTCCTTTCTTGCTGGACTTCGTCCTGCCCATAACGACCGGGCTGACCGCCCGATCCTACGATGGCAAGGTTGCCGAGGCAAAGTCAAGTGCGCAGCCGATATTTTCTTGCTTGCCCATCGAGCCCTGCCCGACGCCATCCACCCGCTCCACCGACGCCGACCGGTTGCTCCTCCGGCTGCCCCGGAACTCCTTGCCTCAGCGTTGCGGTTGCCGACGAAATCCGGTTCGCCTGCCTCTGCGCTACTCTCGTGGTTCTGCGGCAGAGCCTAACTGTAGCGCCCCGAAACCTGAATGCTTACGCTCTCTGTACCAGTCCCTCGCTTCTATTGCTCTCGCATTCAACTCGTCTGTTGGATCAAACAGGCCGATCCAATAGCAACTATCCACGAAAATCCTATTCATTGCAATTCTTCGCGTTTCCTGCTTGATCGGACGGAGTCCAGTTGCTATTTGCCACGAGAGCCTTGACCTTAAATTCTTGAGAATGCCCCGCGAGGCCCAGAATCAAACCCTGACGTCGGACTACGCGCTCGCTCAACGCTCAGACAGCGACTTGGGTGCTCGTCGCAGTCGCAGTCGACTCATCCTGCGACATGATTAGTTGCATGGCTGCTTCCCTAAGGGCTTCCGGGACGTCACGATCGGCTTTCGCGAGTAACAGGCACTCTACGGTCCTAACAGAACCACGACGAACAGCATCGACCAAGATCGTCTCGCCCCAGTGCCGATCCATAAAGTCGGTCGTCGCGCCACTGTTCAGTAATGCATTCGCGGTCTCGACATGACCCCGCACGGCCGCTTGCTGCAGTGCTGTCCAATGCAGCTTGCGGTCTTCGCAATCGATAGAGGACCCTCCCTGTAACAGCGCTTTAACAGTCCGAACGTTGTTCCGGATGGCAGCCTCCTGTAAAGCTGTTCGTCCAGACCGCTTGTTCGCTATGTCAGCGTCGGCACCGTGATCTAGCAGGGTCACAACGACCTCCGCGTGATCTCGGATGGCAGCCTCGTGCAGGGCAGTATCGCCCCAGTCCTCATCCAAGGCGTTGACGTTAGCCGTTGCCACTAGCATTTGGACGACTTCTAAGTGACCATGGCGGGATGCCAGTTGGAGTGGCGGTTTGCCCCATGTCTGTTCCGTCAAGTTGGCATCAGCTCCAGCGTCCAAGAGCAACCTGACGATCGAGGCGTATCCCCGCTGTGAGGCCAACAGCAATGGTGTCGCGCCATTCGCGTCGACGGTGTTTACAGAAGCTTCATGCTTCAAGAGCACTTGCGCGACATCCTGGTGGCCTTCCCATGCGGCCAGGTGGAGGGCTGCCAAACCAGTAGGCCCACGAAGGTCGGGCAGAACGCTATCAAGTACGGCCTCAACGATTCTTGGATGCCCGTTACGAGCGGCGAGATGCAGTGGTGTCCAGCCGTCATTGTCCGGGACGGAGTAATCGGCCCCCTTTCGGACTTGGGCCACGAATGTTGCAGCATCCCCCGCCGCCGCTGCCCGGAAAATGGAATCATGTGATTGATTGATGCCGTCGGTATCGGTATGTTGCATCATTTCTCAACGCTTACATTATATGGATGGTTCGATACTCTGTTCGTTTTCCGCAATGCTGGTTTCCTTCTTGATTTCGCCGTCCTGTGTGTACACGCTAAACCTGATGCGACCGGGCGGCACCCTGGTAAACAGGACATTGCCGAAAACCCGAAGTGTCCGCTCGCTGGTTGTACACACGGCCGTGTAGCAACGAACCGCGTTCGTCGGCGGTGTAACCGGCTGGATCTGCCGATAGGTGTACCCTGACTCCGCCAATGAGAGCCCCTGACGAATCAAGTACTTGCACATGAGCGGTTCCACCGCGGCGGTCAAGGACGATATCGTCTAGTAGCGTGTCTTCCGCCGCTCGCTTGAACCTCTTGGAAGACTTCGGCAAGTATTCGTCAGCTAGCACGTCAACTACGAACTCCACGTCAATACCCACCGCCTGTAATAGAAACAAACCATCGGCATCGGTTCGTTCAAAGTTGTTGAATGCTGTCCGACGAATGGGCTTGTCCGGTTCGTAATAGCGAACCTGGACCAGCGCGTCCGCGATCCCGTTCCCTTCTTCATCAACGACTTTGCCCTTCAAGTACTGACCTTGAGGCAGCGCGAAGTTGATCACCACCGGACCGGTGGTCCCCGCGGCGATGTAATGTTCGTCCGGTGGGCGCTGGTCAGATTCCGCCATGATCAGACTTCGTTACACCGTTTCATTTGGTTTGGATAGTTTGGATGCAGGGAGCGGCGGCTTGGGGTTGGCCGGGGTGGGCTGGGAGGAGGCTGAGCAGGGCAGGTCGTCCGACAGCATGCGGTACACCAAACGGAGTTGGGTGCCGGGGAAGACGGTGCGCGTGCGGTTGAGCTCGTCGAGCAAGGGGGCCAGGGCGCGATCCTGGGCGCGGGTCGGCTGGTGCAGCAGGCGCACGGTGAGGGTCCCGGCTGACTCGTCAGGGTGCAGGCTGGCGTCAGCCTGAAACAGCGACTTGAGCAGGCTGCGGGCGGTGTCGGGATTGTCGAGCGCGGGCGCAACCGCGGTCGTCATCGCTGTTTCGGCGCGGTAGGCCAGCATGCGCAGGGTGTCTAGCAGTAGGCGCAGCGGTTGGGGCAGGGCCTGCAGCCGTGCCTCCGGCGAGAGCTCGCCGGCCAAGATGTGCTGGTCGGTCACCTTGCGTGCCAGCAGCAGGCCTTGGATGGTCTGGTCGCAAGTCTGGATGCGCGCTTCCAGCGCGCGCGCTGGGGCGGATCCGGCGTCGGCTTGCAGGGCCAGCTTGCGGCGCAGGTTGCCGACCGAGTTGCGGGCTTGCTTGAGCGCCTTGCCGATGGTGCGGCAGGCCGGGTTGACGACCCAGGCGTCGGCCTCGACCTCCACCAGGGCATGCTCGGGCAGGGTGTCGAGGCCGAACTCGGCGCGCAGATACTTGAAGAAGTTCTCCTGCGTCCAGCGCGAGCGCAGCAGGCCCGCCGCTTGCTCGGCCGTGAGGTCGGGATGCGTGGTCAGCAGCGCGGGCTGGCGCTGGTCCGGCCCCGGCCGACCCGCCAGCTCGAGCGGCTTGCGCGGCTGGCCGCGCTGGCCCGTGCCGCGCACACGGCGGTCGATCCAGAAGCGGATCTCGCGCGCCTGGCAGCCTGCGCCCAGATCGTACGGTCGCTCGGCCAGCTGGCCCTCCAGGCGGGCCGACCCGCCCGGGGCGCGCACTGGGATGACGGCCTCCCGGAAGTCGCTATCCGGCCAGCGCTGCGCCTGCGAGCCCTTGATCCAAGTCACCACCGCGATGCCCAGCGCGCGCAGCTCGCGGAACAGGCGCGGGCTCCAGCCCTCGCGGTCGAAGACCAGCGTCAGGCGTGGTGCGCCAGCGCCTGCCAGCAGGCCCAGCTGGCGCAACTGCGGCACAATCCCGTTCCAGATCTCAGACACCATGCCGGCGTCTATCTGGCGGTGCAAGCACAGCAGCGGCGCCCCGCCCAGCGCGTGCACCCAGTAGCCGACCGAGGCCGGCAGGGCCAGCTTCTGGCGGGTCACGAAATGTTTCGGCAGCCGGCCCTGACCGCTGTAGACCTGCACGTGGCCATCGACGAACAGCGTGGCGACGGCCTCCGGATCGTCTGCACACCAGTCCTGGGTCAGGCAGCCGACCCAGGCCGGCAGCCCCTTGGCAGCGGCCAGCTGGTGCGTGCGGCGGCGCAGGGTGCGCGGGCAGGGGCAGCGGTCCAGGCCCAACAGGGCGCCCCACTCGCCGGGCTGCTGGTAGCGCAGCCGCTCGGCGCAACGCACCCGGCCCAGCAGCAGGAAGGCCCACAGCAGCAGCAGCGACTGCAGGCCGTAGAAGCCCTTGGGTAGCGTCAGCTGGTCGAGGTGGCGCAGCAGGCCGGCCTGCAGCAGGCTCGGCAGGGCGGTCAGCACGCCGCCCCCGCTGACGGCCGCGGCGGCGGCGAAGCGCGGGGCGCGCCCGTCGAGCGCCCCCAGGCTGGCCGCTACGCGGCCCGCCGTGTCGTGCGCCGCGCGGCCGCGCGGGGCGGCGGCGTCACGCCGGTTGCGGTCTTCCTTGCCGGGGGCCGCCGACGGCGGCGCACTGGGCGCCGCGCCGCCGGGCTGCGGGCCCGCTCCCTGAGCGTCACTGTCACGCTCGGCGGGCGCGCCGGCGCGGCGCCGTGGCAGGCACTGGCTGGCCGGTAGCAAGCCCTGTTGGGTGTAGCGCCACAGCGTCGATTGCGAGACGCCCAGTTGCTGGGCCACGCGGTACAGGCTGAGCCCGGACCGCAGCATGCGGGCGGCCTGGGCCAGCTGCGCGGGGTCCACGATGCCATCGGGGCGGCGCGGCTTGGGGGCGGGCGCGAAGCCAAGCTCACCCTGCACCTGCAGCCGCTGCACGGCGCGCGAGACGGTGCTCTGGCTGATGCCGTGGGCGCGGGCCAGTTCGGACTGCGTAGCGAGGCCGAACAGGGCGAAGCGGGCCAGGCAGAGATTGCGCTCTAGCTTGTGGTCGGCCGTGTGCGAGCAGACGGGGTCGGTGTGCACGAAGTAGACGACGCGGTCGCCCTCGCGCAGCATGCTGAGGCGCGCGCTGATGGGCGTGGCGTGCGGGGGTTGGAGCGGCAGAGCGGCGGGCAGGCCAGTGGGCGCGGGCAGTTTGGCGGGCGAATACATATGCATTCAAAATAGCATGTTCTGGGGCGCAAGTCAAGTCCGGATGCGGCCGGGGAGGGAGCGTGAAAGCTTGACCCAGCAGCTAGTTACGAGGCTCTAGGCCTCTTTGCAGAGAGTTCCGATGTAACGAAGTCTGATGATCAGGATGCCACCCTGGTTCTCAACTTAATCTTGAAATCGCCCTCCTTTTCGACTTCGACATGGTGTGTGGTAGACGTGATGTTCATAGGAGTTGTGAAGTCCACGATAATATTGCTGACCGGCTGACCCAACAATCGGAACCACCTCCGTCCGTGCCGGGAAATTGAGGGCGGCGCAGTTTCCTTATACGATGTCTGGAATGGCGACCACGAAACCGGAGGGTTGGTAGATCCCAGGTACGCCGCGCAGGCTGGTTCATGGCCATCGTCGTAGCATATCCGTCACACTGCGCGGTCACCATCACAGGCCTTTCTTGGTGCCTAATCTTTCCTTCGCCATCAGAGCGTGCCATGGACGAGAAGATTCATAGCCTGTTCGTCAAACGAATGGAGTTGATATTGGATAAGCGGAAGAACGATGCTGCGGTCGCAGCAATGCAGGTGCGTATAGCAAGGCCAACAAACACTCATGAACGGCGCGCCGCTCACCCCGACGCCATGAAACACGAGATCCCCAAAGTTGAAATCTGCTGTGCCCGCCGTGCGAAGCTTGTGCCTTAAGCGAAAGAGGCTCCCGCATGATGTTCAGACTTCGTTACACCGTTTCATTTGGTTTGGATAGTTTGGATGCAGGGAGCGGCGGCTTGGGGTTGGCCGGGGTGGGCTGGGAGGAGGCTGAGCAGGGCAGGTCGTCCGACAGCATGCGGTACACCAAACGGAGTTGGGTGCCGGGGAAGACGGTGCGCGTGCGGTTGAGCTCGTCGAGCAAGGGGGCCAGGGCGCGATCCTGGGCGCGGGTCGGCTGGTGCAGCAGGCGCACGGTGAGGGTCCCGGCTGACTCGTCAGGGTGCAGGCTGGCGTCAGCCTGAAACAGCGACTTGAGCAGGCTGCGGGCGGTGTCGGGATTGTCGAGCGCGGGCGCAACCGCGGTCGTCATCGCTGTTTCGGCGCGGTAGGCCAGCATGCGCAGGGTGTCTAGCAGTAGGCGCAGCGGTTGGGGCAGGGCCTGCAGCCGTGCCTCCGGCGAGAGCTCGCCGGCCAAGATGTGCTGGTCGGTCACCTTGCGTGCCAGCAGCAGGCCTTGGATGGTCTGGTCGCAAGTCTGGATGCGCGCTTCCAGCGCGCGCGCTGGGGCGGATCCGGCGTCGGCTTGCAGGGCCAGCTTGCGGCGCAGGTTGCCGACCGAGTTGCGGGCTTGCTTGAGCGCCTTGCCGATGGTGCGGCAGGCCGGGTTGACGACCCAGGCGTCGGCCTCGACCTCCACCAGGGCATGCTCGGGCAGGGTGTCGAGGCCGAACTCGGCGCGCAGATACTTGAAGAAGTTCTCCTGCGTCCAGCGCGAGCGCAGCAGGCCCGCCGCTTGCTCGGCCGTGAGGTCGGGATGCGTGGTCAGCAGCGCGGGCTGGCGCTGGTCCGGCCCCGGCCGACCCGCCAGCTCGAGCGGCTTGCGCGGCTGGCCGCGCTGGCCCGTGCCGCGCACACGGCGGTCGATCCAGAAGCGGATCTCGCGCGCCTGGCAGCCTGCGCCCAGATCGTACGGTCGCTCGGCCAGCTGGCCCTCCAGGCGGGCCGACCCGCCCGGGGCGCGCACTGGGATGACGGCCTCCCGGAAGTCGCTATCCGGCCAGCGCTGCGCCTGCGAGCCCTTGATCCAAGTCACCACCGCGATGCCCAGCGCGCGCAGCTCGCGGAACAGGCGCGGGCTCCAGCCCTCGCGGTCGAAGACCAGCGTCAGGCGTGGTGCGCCAGCGCCTGCCAGCAGGCCCAGCTGGCGCAACTGCGGCACAATCCCGTTCCAGATCTCAGACACCATGCCGGCGTCTATCTGGCGGTGCAAGCACAGCAGCGGCGCCCCGCCCAGCGCGTGCACCCAGTAGCCGACCGAGGCCGGCAGGGCCAGCTTCTGGCGGGTCACGAAATGTTTCGGCAGCCGGCCCTGACCGCTGTAGACCTGCACGTGGCCATCGACGAACAGCGTGGCGACGGCCTCCGGATCGTCTGCACACCAGTCCTGGGTCAGGCAGCCGACCCAGGCCGGCAGCCCCTTGGCAGCGGCCAGCTGGTGCGTGCGGCGGCGCAGGGTGCGCGGGCAGGGGCAGCGGTCCAGGCCCAACAGGGCGCCCCACTCGCCGGGCTGCTGGTAGCGCAGCCGCTCGGCGCAACGCACCCGGCCCAGCAGCAGGAAGGCCCACAGCAGCAGCAGCGACTGCAGGCCGTAGAAGCCCTTGGGTAGCGTCAGCTGGTCGAGGTGGCGCAGCAGGCCGGCCTGCAGCAGGCTCGGCAGGGCGGTCAGCACGCCGGTTGCGGTCTTCCTTGCCGGGGGCCGCCGACGGCGGCGCACTGGGCGCCGCGCCGCCGGGCTGCGGGCCCGCTCCCTGAGCGTCACTGTCACGCTCGGCGGGCGCGCCGGCGCGGCGCCGTGGCAGGCACTGGCTGGCCGGTAGCAAGCCCTGTTGGGTGTAGCGCCACAGCGTCGATTGCGAGACGCCCAGTTGCTGGGCCACGCGGTACAGGCTGAGCCCGGACCGCAGCATGCGGGCGGCCTGGGCCAGCTGCGCGGGGTCCACGATGCCATAGGGGCGGCGCGGCTTGGGGGCGGGCGCGAAGCCAAGCTCACCCTGCACCTGCAGCCGCTGCACGGCGCGCGAGACGGTGCTCTGGCTGATGCCGTGGGCGCGGGCCAGTTCGGACTGCGTAGCGAGGCCGAACAGGGCGAAGCGGGCCAGGCAGAGATTGCGCTCTAGCTTGTGGTCGGCCGTGTGCGAGCAGACGGGGTCGGTGTGCACGAAGTAGACGACGCGGTCGCCCTCGCGCAGCATGCTGAGGCGCGCGCTGATGGGCGTGGCGTGCGGGGGTTGGAGCGGCAGAGCGGCGGGCAGGCCAGTGGGCGCGGGCAGTTTGGCGGGCGAATACATATGCATTCAAAATAGCATGTTCTGGGGCGCAAGTCAAGTCCGGATGCGGCCGGGGAGGGAGCGTGAAAGCTTGACCCAGCAGCTAGTTACGAGGCTCTAGGCCTCTTTGCAGAGAGTTCCGATGTAACGAAGTCTGATGTTCCCCACCGGGTCTAGGCGCCAATACTCCCGTACGCCGATCTGTGCATACAGCGACTTCTTTGCCCGCGCGTCCCGCGCCGAGGTCGACGCGGACGCGAAATCCAGCACGAAATCCGGCGCCTTGCCCTCCTCCCAAGTCTTGTAGGTGTGGCGCTGCTGGCTGCCCACTCCAAACGCCACGAAGACGCCCGGAACCACTGACTTGGTGTTGTCGCCTTCGACATAGTAGACCAGCAGGTCGATGCCCAGATAGAGATCTTCACGGCCCCAGAAATGCCGGTCCAAGGCTTCGTGGGCGCGTATCATGGCTTGGGCGTGCCAGCCGGATTCAGCCATCGGCTTGCCGTCCGAACTCGGGTACTCGACGGGCTCTGGAGCAGCTGACACCCGCTGCGTTTCGCGGATTTCGGGCAGGACAGCAATGCTGGCGTGCTCAGGTGGCGGCATGGTGCGGATGCGGCTTGAACCGCGTGTGCCCACAGAATAGCAGCGCGATGGCGGCTCATGTCCCCGGAGATTGCGCTGGCAGAAGGGCTCCGGCCACCGCCAAGACGATCGCAGGGGTGGGTGTTGGGTTTCCCCATTCCCGCCATGTGTCCGCCGTTCTGGCTGTCGACAGCGGCGGACGGATGCAGTCGCGCTCACAGATGATTACGGTTCGGCATGTATTTCTGTTCCGCGTCCGGTTTCTACTTTTTCGTGACGTGGCTGCCCACATACCTCGTGGACGAGCACGGCCTCACGCTCGAGCAAACCGGGCGCTACTCGGCGGTCCCGCTGCTGGGGGGCTCCGTCGCTTGCGTTCCGGGGGGCACGTTCTCGATCTGCCTGGTACCGCGCAAGGGCCTCCGCTGGGGGTGCAGCCTGGTAGGTATCGGGGGGTTCGCGCTCGCCGCGGGCGGAATTGGCCTGGCTTGCCCCTGCCGGCGACGCCCTCTCGGCTGTGCTGTGGCTCGCTGCGAGGTTTGGCTCTCTTGCATCGATGTTCTGGGCTGCGGCCGTGGTGTATCTTGTAGGCGCGATGCTGTGGTTTGCGATCGACCCTGAGCCGCGCGTCCGAGGTTAAACCGATGCCGATCACTCCTTACCTCTATCAGCACCATACTTGGCAGGAGCTAGGCGAGCGCGCGGGGCAGCGGCCAGTCGTCGTGCTGCCCATAGGCTCTGTCGAGGACCACGGCTATCATCTTCCGCTGGACACCGACAATTTCCTGATCTGGAGTATCTGCGAGGAGGCGGCGAAGCGGGCGGATGGCGACATCCTGCTCCTGCCCCTGATCCCGTATGGCTTCGAGACCCACCATATGGACTTCCCGGGCACGATCGATATCCGGCAGGAACACCTGCTTGACTTCGTGCTCGACATCACCAAGAGCGTGGCGCACCATGGCTTCGACCGCATCCTGATCGCCGACGGGCACGGGTCGAACATGCCAATTCTCGATTTGGTGGCGCGTCGCACTATTCTCGAAACGGTCGCGCTGTGCGGCTGCTTCATCTGGCCCAGCTTGGCAAGCGCCGAGATCAACCGGCAGCGCGAGTCGGGCCGCGGGGGCATGGCGCACGGCGGGGAACTCGAGACGTCCGTCTACCTGCACCTGGCTCCGGACAAGGTCCAGATGCAGAAGGCTGTCAAGGACATTGGGATGCCCGAATCAGAGTTCATCTGGATGGACCTGATGGACAAATCCCCCGTCCTGGTCATGGACGAGTGGACACGCTTCAGCAAGAGCGGGACTTACGGCGACCCGACGATCGCGTCGGCCGAGAAAGGCCGCCCGATCTTCGAGGCAGTCGTGGAAGCCTTTGTCCGGCTTGTGCGGGAATTCAGGGACCGGCCTCGCGGGGAGCGCACAGATCAGCACCGGAAAGCGCCCTAGACGCCCTGATTTCCAATATCCCAAGCGCGCCGGTCGTTGCGGTCCCCAGTTTCGGTCTATGCACACTCGCAAATGTCTGCGCCGCGGTCGCAAGCAAGGACACCTGGCAGGAGCGCGCGAGCGCTATCGCAAGGCCCTCAGCCGCGATCTTCGCAGCCATCCTCCGACGCGATGGCGGTGGGCAGGATGTCTCAGTGCTCCAGATTGGCAAGCCGCGCTAGCAGTTCTTGTACTTGCGCCTCTGCCTTCTTCGCCCGGTCCTCGGCCTGCTGCGCCAACTCCTCCACCTGCTGCGCCAGCTCCTCCGCCCGCCGTGCCAGCTCCTCTGCCTTCCGCAACGCCAAGTCCAGGCTTTCGCGCGTCAGTACATCCAGACCGGTCTGCGGATCCCGGAATACCGGCACCGTCACCTCGCGATGCTTCGCGACCCTGAGGCCCAGTTGGAGGGTCTCGCTCCAAAACTCCTCGCTGCCGTCCCCGTATACGCGTGGCTGCAGTGCCCGATCAGGGTCTCGTTCCAGCAAGTATCCTTCCAGCGGCTCCCGCATGATGTTCCCCACCGGGTCTAGGCGCCAATACTCCCGTACCCCGATCTGTGCATACAGCGACTTCTTTTCCCGCGCGTCCCGCGCCGAGGTCGATGCGGACGCGACTTCCAGCACGAAATCCGGCGCCTTGCCCTCCTCCCAGGTCTTGTAGGTGTGGCGCTGCTGGCTGCCCACTCCAAATGCCACGAAGACGTCCGGAGCCAGTGACTTGGTGTTGTCGCCTTCGACATAGTAGACCAGCAGGTCGATGCCCACATAGAGATCTTCACGGCCCTTGAAATGTCGCTGCAAGGCTTCGTGGGCGAGCACCATGGCTACGGCGTGCCAGCCGGATTCGGCCATCGCCTTGCCGTCCGAGCTCGGGTACTCGACGGGCTCTGGAGCAGGTGACACCCGCTGCGTTTCGCGGACTTCGGGCAGGACAGCAATGGTGGCGTGCTCAGGTGGCGGCATGGTGCGGATGCGGCTTGGCCCGCGTGTGCCCACAGAATAGCAGCGCGATGGTGGCTCATGCCCCCGGAGATTGCGCTGGCACAACGGCTCCGACCACAGCCAAGACGATCGCAGGGGTGGGTGTTGGGTTTCCCCATTCCCCAGCCATGTGTCCGCCGCTGTGGCTGTCGACAACGGCGGTCGGATGCAGTCGTGCTCACAGATGATTACTGTCGCCGGAAGCGTTCGCCGGCCCGGCCATGGATCATAGCTGTGCGTTGCGGGGCCGCCTCACCCTCACATCCAACACCGACGGGTGTCGGTCACGCATGGGCCACTTCGCCAGCCTCAGCGAATCCTTCGCTTGCTGGCGTCATACTCGACCGTGCGACCGCGGACGAAGCTCTCGTCGGCCAGGATGGCGGCGATCGAGTGGCTATAGCCGGCTTCGATCGGCGCATGTGGCGCTTCTCTCGTGCGAACGCACTCCAAGAAGTTCAACATGTGCGGTACGCTCTCGGCCTCTGGGATCGTCTCACCCGCGCGGATTCGGTCGCTGTCTTCCACCTCGCTTCCGCTGATGACGAACGGATCGCCCCAGCGCGTCGCGTCCATCACGCCGCGTGTGCCGAAGAACTTCAGGTGGTTGTGTCCCTGCACTCCGAACGTCGAGCAATAACGGACTAGAAAGCCCTCGTCCGGGTACTCCAGCGTGGCTTCGACCGAATCGGGAGCGTCGAAACCATCGCGGTTCCAGCGGTATCCCCCTGCCATCGCAGCGGCCCGCGCGGGCGGTCCTGCTCCGGTGATGAAGTGGACGAGGTCGAAGAAATGCACGCCGAGATTGCTGTGCGGGCCTTGGGAGAAATCGCGGTAGCCGAACCAGCCCGCATGCTGTTGCGCATCCCAAGGCCGCTGCTTGCGGTGCATCAGAAAGCGCTTCCAATCGGTGTCGCGCTCCTCAAGGTCCCGCTCGGCGTAGCGATACCAGTAGGGCTTATACGAATTTCGCGACTGTTCGATCTTGAAGATGTCGCCGAGGCCTCCGGACTGCACGAAGGCCCGGGCCGCTACCGCGGATGGGAAGCTGCGGACTTGGGTGCCCATCTGCACTACGCGGTCGGACTCCTTGACCGCATCGCAGGCCTTTCTCAGTTCCTTGAGGTCCATCGCGAGCGGCTTTTCGACGTACGCGTCCTTGCCCGCTTTCACTGCGTCGATGAGCTGCACGCAATGCTGGTGATCGGGCGTGCCGATGATGACAGCGTCGATGTGGTCGCGTGCGAGCATGTCCTGATAGGCATGGACCTGCGCCGGGGCGTTGCCGGCCGTGTCGCTCACGCGTGCGGCGGCCTCTTCGCGATGCTGCCGCCAAATGTCGCAGACCGCGCGCACCTCGACATTGGCCTGCTGGCGGAATTCGAGGACTTGGGCGAGCAGATTCCTGCGCCCGCAACCGAGGATTCCAACCCCGATCCGGTCGCTGGAGCCTACCGCGCGGGCGGCGCTGAGCGCCGCTACACCTGAGCTTGTGACGAAGTTTCGGCGGGTCATGCCGCGAGTATAGTAGACCGGCGGGATGATCTCCCGCCGGTTGTCGTGCACAACACGATGGAGACGAACCGTGTGGGATGCGTGGAAAAGTGGGTCATGTCGGCGCGTTTGGAGGAAGCGCTGCGGAATCACAACGCAGCGTCGGCGAAGTACGGTGGGCTCCGGTAGAAGCTCCTCTCAGCGGCGGATGATGAGTTCATCAGGTTGAGCGGAACGTAGCGGGTCCAATAGCACATGGCAGGAACGTCGGTAACCAAGGCGTACGCGGCTTCGATGCTGCGGGTGTCGAAGCCCGGGTGGAACGGTACGTGCCTCAAGCGGTCTGGCGGCCTGTGTGCCGTGCGATCGTCAAGGTCCGCTACAAGGCTGAGCATCAGGTACCTCTGGTCTCCGCGCGAGGACCGGTTACGCAGATGTACCAGAGATCGGCGGTCGTGCGGGCGACCCAGAAGCTGAAGTACCGCCGGGCGATTCGGCGGGATCGAATTCATTTGGCCGCCGGGATTGCGGGCGGTATCATCATTGTGTGCGTGGCGGGTTGATCGTATCCGCCGTCGGAATCATGTCGGCAAGAATACTTTGTGCTCTGCTGGTCGCACAATTCGCGATTCATGCGGAACCCGTTAGTCCAGATCCTCGGGAGGCCTGGGACCTTGCTGGGGTGCAAGTGGCGTTGCTGACTCTTGTTGTTGCGGAGGAATCCAAGTGTGAGCAGGATGTAATCACGAGAGGTTGGGGAGATGCCGAGCCCGGTATTGAGGTTCTGCACGGTGGCCTACATTCCCCGTACGATGGCGTGTGCTTTCCGAACTTTGATTATGTGGACATCGAGCATATCGTAGCCCGCGCGGAAGCCGATGAGTCCGGTCTGTGCAGTCAGGCTCTTACGGTTCGGGAGGAATTTGCGGCAGATCTGCTGAACTTAACGTTCGCTCCGAGCTCTCTCAACGCGTCCAAGGGGAAACGGGATGCCGGGGAGATCGAGAGCGCGGACCACTCGAAGTTTCGGGATGCGTTAACACCGGCCGGTAAGTGCTTCTGGGCTGCGCAAACAATCCGCGTCAAGACTAAGTACGATCTCAGCGTGGACGCGGCAGAGAAGGCAGCGTTGACTGAGATTCTGAACGAATGCCATGCGGCCGGTACTGCAGTTGGCCGACCGCAGGCGTCTGCGAGTTGCGGTTGGGCGGTGCGTTCGGAATACGCTCAGGCCGCCCAGGACGTTGCTTTGGAATCGTGTTCAGAGAAACCGGAGACCGAAAGCTGGCGGGCGGCTTTGCCGTACGCTTCGGACATTGCATGTCACGTTGAGCAGCCGGCCGCGCCGGTCCAGGATGATTCCAGGGCAGACCAGATTGCTGCGCAAACGGCGTGCAAAGAGCAGCTCGATAGCATCACTTGTTCGAGTATCAAAGCTCAGTGTCCATTAGTTACTGTCATTCATCTCGGGGAGCCGCTGTACCAGCCGATTCGTACGAACGGACGCTCGAACGATTCTGATGATGATGGACTGTATTGCGAGAGTTTGTGAGGCGAGACGAACATGCCGGGGATTGAACGAGCAAGTTCTATCTGACGGGAACTCGAGGAAATGCAGAAGCTGCATACGGATACGGTAGAACTAGAGGCGGAAGCCGAAGTGGTCGGATCGTAGATCTGCGTGGCCTTCGATTTCATAAAATCGCCAGCGGGCGTCCACTCCGTAAGCACCTTGTAAATTCATCCCCGGACTTGCACCTGCGCTTTCCGCACGACAGTCGATTTCTTCATAATCAAGCGAGTTTGTGGCTCTTCCCCACGTGTGGGAGCATCCGCTGCAGGCTCCATCGCCTGAGGACTGATTTCCCGATGCCCCGTCAATTCTTGGCTTCCCTCACAGTGCCCAAGCTCCGCTGCAGGCACCTGAAGGACCAGCCGGTACGCTCTGCTGGGCGCGCTGGATGGAGCACTGCCAAGCGGGGCCTTGTGGTGCTGGCCGTAGTATTGCTGGCGGGCGGTCCGCAGCCGTGGACCGGCGTTGAGCACGAAGCAGCGCGGCTGCTGGCGGCGCAGGCTCCTCGACGGGGCGAGCGCGGTGTGAATCGCAGGGCACCACGGGACGGTGCGCCGCGGGCTCCAAGGGGCGCCGAAGGCTCCGAAAGGCGGGCTCGCCCGATCGCCGTGGAGACATTTCTGACCGATGTGCCCGAGCACCCCTATGACATCGTTCTCGGCAACCCGACCGACAGGTCGGTGACCGCGAGCGTGCTGGGCTATGCCCCGGTCGAGGGCTACCTTGAATTTGGCGTCAGGCAAGACGAGTACGTCGCCGCATCGGACCGCATCACGCTGGAGCCGGGCGAACCGGTGGAAGTGGTCCTCGACGGGCTTGTCGCCCACACGCAGTACTACTACCGCTGGCGCAGCCGGAGCGGTCCGGCGGAAGCATTCGACGCCTCGGATGAATTCACGTTCCGCACCGGGCGCACGCAGGGTGATTCCTTCGTCTTCACGGTGCAGTCCGACCCACACTTGGACGGGCGGACGGATCCGAGGCTGTACGAGGCCTCCCTGCGCAACGCTTTGGAGGCGGGCCCGGACTTCCACATTGACCTCGGCGACACGTTCATGACTGGCAAGCGGCGCCAGAACTTCCGGGATGCCCTGCCGCAGTATCTCGCCCAGCGGTACTACTTCGGCCTGATCGGGACCAGCGCGCCCGTATTCCTCGTGTCGGGCAATCACGATGCCGAGGCCAGGGACCTGGGTGCGATGGCCGCTTGGGCGCGGGCGCAGCGCCAGGCCTACTTCGCCACGCCATCGGACGCTTTCGCGGACCGAGGCAACTATTACCAGTGGCAATGGGGTGATGCGCTCTTCGTCGCGTTGGATCCATTCTGGGCGACACGTCGCGCCCGTCCAAGGCGGGACTACTGGTCGCGCACGCTCGGGGCTGCGCAGTACCGCTGGCTCCGTGAGACGCTGGAGGCGAGCCGGGCGAAATTCAAGTTCGTCTTCATCCACCATCTCGTCGGCGGCATCAACCAAGCCGCGCGGGGCGGGGCCGCGGCCGCAGCTCTGTTTGAATGGGGCGGCCGCGGCTTGGAGGGCGACTTCGAATTCGACGAGAAGAGGCCGGGCTGGGGCAAGCCGATCCACGAGTTGCTGGTCGAGACCGACGTGACAGTCGTGTTCCACGGCCACGACCACGTCTTCGCGAAAGAGGAACTCGATGGCGTCGCCTATCAGCTCGTGCCCCAGCCGGGGCTGGACCGTTACGGGGCGCCGCGCGAGGTTGACGGGAATTACAGCGGGGCCGACATCGTTGGCGGTCCGGGACATGTGCGCGTCACCGTCTCTCCCGATGCAGCTCTGGTCGAAATGGTGCAGTCCCGCCGCGAAGGATCCGTAAGCGGGAACGGCCGGGTGGCCTATTCGTACCGCGCCGAACCGAAATCAATGGAGGAACGTCAATGAAACACCTGTCGTGTCTGGCCCTGCTCGCGGCTCTATCCACAGCCGTCGCGGCTCCGCCCAACTTCGTATTCATCCTTTCGGATGACCAAGGCTGGAATGGTCTGTCGAGGCGCATGATCCGCGACCTGCCCGAATCGGGCAGCGACTTCCACCGCACGCCCAATATCGACCTGCTGGCGCGGCAAGGTATGACCTTCTCGCGGGCCTACGCGGCGGCGCCGAAGTGCGAGCCTTCGCGTTACGCGATCACTTTCGGGATGACGACCACCAGCCTGAACACGTCCGACAAGGTCACTGCCAGGCGCATGCTCCGGCCGGACCGCCACTCCCTTGCCAACGCACTCAAGGCGGCCAATTCCGACTATGCTGCCGCCACGTTCGGCAAGTGGCAGCTCGTCAAGTCGCAGCGCGAGCTCGGTTTCGACCGGGACGACGGCAAGATCACCCAGAACCAGGACGGCGAATCCCCCGACCCACGCGATCCGAAGCGCATGTTCGAACTGACGTCGAAGGGCAATCGCTTCATGCAGGACAGCGTCGAGAGCGGGCGTCCGTTCTACCTGCAGCTGTGGCACTACGCAGTGCACGGCAGCAACCAGTCGCTTCCGGAAACCCTCGCGACATGGCAAGGTCGCAGGCAAGGTCGGCTGCACCGCGACCCGACTCGCGCTGCCATGGCAGAGGACTTTGATCGCGCCGTTGGCGAGACCTTGGCGAAGATTGATGAGTTGGGGATCCGCGACAGCACCTATGTCATTTACATGTCCGACAACGGCGGCCCGACCCGCTACTTGCGGGGCGGCAAGACGAACGTCACGGAGGGAGGGCTGCGCGTGCCCCTTGTGGTGAGGGGGCCGGGAGTCCAGGCAGATGCCTATTGCGACACAGCGATAGTCGCCTACGACCTGCTGCCCACGATCCTTGGCCTCGCCTCCCCGGGCGCACAGCCGCCGCCGGGCACCGAGGGCGGGAGCTGGAAGCCGTTGCTGCTGAGTGGTTGCGCGGAAAGGGTTGAGCGACCCACAGACCGCCTCTTTTTTTTCTTCGCGGAAGGGCGGGGTCAGGATCCCGGGCCGCAAGCGGCGATCATGGCGGGCAGCTACAAGCTGCTGTATCGCTGGGCTGAGAAACAGGCATCGCTCTACGACGTGAACAAGGACGTTCGGGAAACCAGCGATCTCGCGGCGCAGCACCCCGAATTGGCGGCCGAGCTGCAGACCGAGCTGATGGATCACGTCCGAGCTGGTCTGGGCGAGGAGATGTTCGCGCGCATCGAGACCGGCGAGATCACTGCCAGCCCGAGGGGGCAGCGGCGCCAGCGGCCTGGCCAGGAGCGCAGGCAGCAGCGGCGGCCGAACCGGCGCGCGCCGGCCACCCAATGAAACGAGCTGCGCTCGCATCTGTCTTCGCGTTGGCGCTAGCAGTGGCGGCGGCCGACGAGCGGGCGCGGATCGGATTCGATTTCGATCCGGAGACCGTCGCACGCACCTTCCGGCCGTTTGCCCCCGACGTCAGCGTGCGCTGGGACGACGAATACTTCTATGTCGAGTCCGCCTCCTTGCCGCGGCATCGGATGATGGTGGGGATCCGCGCTTGGAATCAACAGGTGCCGATCCCGCAGCCCTATTCCGGAGCCAACGCGTTTCGGCTGCCGCTACATCCCCGCTTCGCCGAGAAGCCTGTTTCCGGCAAGGAATCGCTCTTCCGCGGTGCGATCGCGGTCGCCGCGAACGGCATCCCGATCTTCAACCCGATCAAGCAGGACGGCCGCACTGACACCTATCTGGCCGCCGAACTCGACGAGTTCGGCGGCCATGCCGGGCGTGCCGATGACTACCACTACCATGTCGCGCCGACGCATCTGTCCGATCAGCTCGGAACCGCCGTGCCGGTCGCGTGGGCGCTGGACGGCTTCCCGCTGTTCGGGTACGCGGAACCCGGCGGCTCGCAGCCGGCCGATCTCGACAGCCTGAATGGCCACCTCCATTCCGGTCGTCCTTACCATTACCACGCGACCCAGGGGTACCCCTATGTGAACGGCGGGCTCCGCGGCGATGTTGCGGTGCGCAACGGCGCAGTGGAGGTCCAGCCGCGGGCGCGCCGGGTGCGTCAGTTCACGCGGCCGCTGCGAGGGGCCGTGATCACGGAATTCGGACCTCGCGGGCCTAGCAGCTACCACTTGGAATTCGACCTACGCGGCCAGCGCCATGCGATCGACTACACGCTGCTGGCCGAGGGCGGGGCGGAATTCGTCTTCACCGACGCAATGGGGCAAAGGCGCACCGAGACTTACAGGGCAGGCCAGCCTCAGCGGGATGGCAGCGCTCGGGACAGGGAAGACGGCCGGCGGCAGCGAGGCGGCCAACGCCGTCGAAACTAAGGCGCAAGAAACTCCCGATTCGCGACTGCGTTCGCTACACTTCGTGCATGCCGGATCGTGCTCGACTCGCAACCGCGGCGGTTCTGGCGTTACTTGTCGGGTTCGTCGTCCAGTCTGGATTGGCACCGCCAACCGCCGCCCAGGACTCGCCTAAGTTCGCGTGGGGTGCGAGCGACCCGTCCTGGTCCCCCGACGGCAAGCAGCTGGCGTTCTCGTTGTTCGGCAGCATCTGGACCGTTGGCGCTGAAGGGGGTGTAGCGGAACAGCTGACGTCGTCGGAGGGATTCCACGACCACGCTGCTTGGTCGCCGGACGGAGCAGCGGTCGCGTTCGTGATCGGGAACAACCCGCGCGGGCGCTTTGCCAAGGTGAGGGGTTCGCTCGCGATCGTTGACGCCGCGAGCGGACGGGAACGCGTTCTGCGGCTGCCGCATCTTACGGCCGGAACACCCAGCTGGGCCCGCGACGGGAGCAAGCTCTACTGTGCTCTGCTCGTTCCCGGGTCCGGTGCCCTCCTGCATGCCATCGATCCGGAATCCGGCAGTTCCAAGCCGGTACAGTCGCGTCCGCAACGCAGCCAGGCTGGCCCGTGGGTGGAAACGTCGGCCGGCACGGACGAGATCTTGTTCGCGGCCGAACGCGTCGGGCCGCCGCAGGTGTGGTCCCTGCCTGTGGGCCGCGGCGGCTTCACCGTCCAGATGCCGCTGACTCGCTACCTGCCGGGGGACATAGCCCTGCTCGACGGTGTCAGCGCCATGCCCGCCGGCGGCTCGATCCATTCCGCCGACGTGATCAACGGCCGGGGTAACTTCGAGCTGTACCGCTTGACCGGCCAGGGCGGCGAGCCGATAGCGCTGACATCCACGCCTCGCCACGAGCTGTCCCCGGATGTCGCGCCAGACGGGACGCGCATCGCTTTCGCTTCGAACAAGCTCGGCAACATAGACCTGTTCACGATGCCGGTCGAAGGCGGGGAGGCGCGCCACGTGGGCATCGAGGGGTTGCGGTTCCGGAAGCCATCCGGCAAGGTGCGCGTCAACGTGGTCGACGAGCTGGGCCAGCCCACGGCGGTGCGGCTCTATGTCGAAGCCTCTGACGGCAAGGGCTACGCTCCGCGCGGAGAGCCGATCTTCTACTACCCACTGGAGCCTGGAGGCAAGCGCGACGCTTTCTTCGTCGCGGTCGGCCAGGCGGAATTCGACGTGCCGGCGGGGGGCCTGCGGCTCACGGCCGTGAAAGGGTACGAGTACAGGATCAGCGCAAGCAACGTCGATGTGCAGCCGGGCGGCACGACCCAGGTCACACTGACGCTGGAACGCTGGACGAATTGGAGCCAGCGCGGCTGGTACTCGGGGGAGAACCACTTTCACGCCAATTACCTAGGCAGCTACTACCAGCGTCCGCCGCAGTCACTCGCTTGGCTCAAGGCCATGGATCTCAATGCCGCCAACATGATCGTGGCAAATGCGCAGGGCGCGTTCGTGCACGACAAGGAGTTCTTCAGCGGACAGGTCAGTCCGCTCTCCACCGAGCGACATTTCCTGTACTGGGGCCAGGAGTACCGCAATAGCGACCCGCTTGGGCATATGGGCTTTCTGAATATCCGGCAACAGGTCCCGCCTTCCTACACCAGCGTCCCGGGCAGCGACTCGCCGTACGACTTTCCCCTGAATACGATGGCGGCGCTCGAAGCACGTCGGCAGGGGGGCTTGGTGACATACATGCACCCGATCGGCGGCAGCATGCGCGATGTCTTCGACACGAACCTTGGCGCGAAGGAAAGCGTCGTGACGGCGGCCCTGGGAGCTCTCGACACACTCGATCTGCTGCCCTACGGCGACGGGGCCTATGAACTCTGGTACACCTTGCTGAACTGCGGGTTTCGGATCGCCGCCGGCGCGGGTACTGACGCGTTCACGAACTGGCGCGGGATCAACCGGATCCCGGGCGGGAGCAGGCAATATGTCCATGTCGGCGGCCGGATGAGCTGGGAGCGCTGGATCGAGCGCTACCGCGAGGGGCGCTCGTTCGCCACGACCGGGCCGCTGCTGACGTTCGAGATCAACGGCAGCGGCGTGGGCGAGGAGCTCAAGTTCAATCCCGGCTCGACCTACCGGGCCACGTTGAGCGCCGACGTCATGTCGCGCACGCCCATCGAGCGTGTCGAGTTTGTGCGCAACGGGCAGGTCATCGCCAGCACCGACGCGAAGGGTGAGCGCCGCGTAAGGGTCCAGGAGGAGGTCCAGGTCAGCGAATCGAGCTGGTTCGGCGCGCGCGTCTACGGACCGGGGGCGCCCGGGCTGACCACCCTGGCAATGGCGCATTCCAGTGCTGTGTACGTCACCCAGGGGGCGCGCCCGGTCTTGGTCCGGGAGGACCTGGATCTGGCCGTGCGCTGGATCGACAGGCTCTGGGCGTACTTGGTGGAACGGGACAATTTCGGTTCTGCGGAAAACCGGGCAGCGGCGCGAGCCATGATTGACCGTGCTCGGCAGCATTATCGGGACAAGTTGGCAGAGCTGTGAGGTATGCTTGGCTCAAGCGCGCGCCCGGGCGACCATGCCGTGTTGTACTTTAGGCTTGCATCGGACTGCGGATCTGGAATGAGACATTTGGCAGTGGCCCTGCTTTTCGCGGCTTGCTGGTTGCCGGCCGCCGATCCGCACTTTTTCGAGTCGAAGGTCCGTCCTCTGCTGGCTGCTAAGTGCTTCGCCTGCCACACCGATTCGGAACTGGGCGGGCTGCGGCTGGATTCTCAGGCGCGGCTCTTGCAAGGCGGGTCGCGGGGCCCGGCCGTGCTACCAGGAGATCCGCAAGGCAGCCTCCTGCTCACCGCCGTGAACCGCACACGGGAGGACCTGAAGATGCCTCCCAGTGAGCCGCTGGCGGAGGCCGAAATCAAGATTCTCGAAGAGTGGATCGCGGCGGGCGCCACATGGCCGGAGGTCCGTCCAACGGTCTCGGCCGGTGCGGAGCTGCGCCTCTCAGCCGGTGACTTCTGGGCGTTCAAGCCCGTGCGCAGACCAAGCGTGCCGGGCGGAGATCCCGGCAGGGCAATCGACGCATTCCTGCTCAAGCGGATGCAGAAGGCCGGCTTGGAGCCCATGCCCTCAGCCGACAAGCGGACCCTGATTCGACGGATCACGCTCGATCTGCTCGGCTTGCCGCCAACGCCGCAGGAGACCGCCGCATTCTTGGCGGACACGTCGCCCGGGGCGTATCCGCTTCTTGTTGAGCGGCTGCTGGGATCCCCTCAATACGGTGAGCGCATGGCCCGTCGCTGGCTCGACCTGAGCCGTTATGCAGACGGCCAATCAGCCGCTTACAAAGACACGCCGTTGGCAAATGCCTGGCGCTACCGGGATTGGGTCGTCAACGCCTTCAATCGTGACCTGCCATACGACAGATTCGTTGTGTCGCAGCTCGCTGCGGACCTTCTGCCGGAACCTGAGCGCGCGGAGAATCTTGCCGCGCTGGGATTTCACGCCTTGCGCGACCGCGACGATGATCGCGTGGACGTAACAACGCGGGCGCTGTTAGGGCTGACAGTCGCGTGCGCGCAGTGCCACGACCACAAATTCGACCCGATCCCGCAGACCGATTTCTATGCGCTGCAAGGCGTGTTCAATAGCTCTGTCGATCACAAACATCCGCTTGCCCCCGCAGAGCAGGTCGAGGCTTTTGAAGCAGCGAAAAAGAAAGCTAGCGAACATCAGCTCGCCATCGACCTGTTTCTCGAAAATCAACGCAACCAGCTGATCGATGTCTTGATGGAACGGACGGCCGAGTTCCTCGTCGCAAGCCATCGAGTCGTCTCGCTGGGCGCCGCTCCGGCACAAGTCGCCGCAGAGGCAGACCTCGATCTACAGACTCTCGAGCGCTGGCTGGCGTACTTGGATGCGCGCTCGCACGAGCATCGATTCCTGGACGAATGGCATGCGCTGGCGGATCGTGGCGGCTCGCTCGAGGAGGCGCGCCATGCTGCTGAGCGGTTCGAGCGCATCTTGGTCGAAATCCATCGCGACAAGCGGGCGATCGAAGACCGGAATTACGTCAAGCTGGGCGGAGCGGAAGGCGCCCGGACCTCGCGCGTCCTGCTCAACACGAATCTCGAATTCCTCGAGCCGCTGCGTTACTACCTGTGGCGCGACATGGCCACACCGCCGGCGAAGAAGCGGGGCCTGCCGTTCCCGGGCGGCGTGTACTACTACGGCCCCAAGGATATTGAGCGCTTTCTCAGCGGCGTGTGGCGCCAGCATCTCGAACGGCAGAGGGCCGCACTCGAGCGCCTTCAGGAGCAGGTGCCCCCGCCGTACCCGTTCCTGCACGCCTACCGTGATGCCGCTGCTCCGAAGGACGCGCGCCTCGCGATTCGAGGCGACAAGAAGAATCTCGGCCCTGCCGTCCCGAGGCGCTTTCTCTCGGTGCTCAGCCAGGGCGAGTCCCAGCGCTTCGCGAACGGCAGCGGCCGGCTGGAACTTGCTCAAGCGATCGCCTCGCCTGCGAATCCGCTGACGGCCCGCGTGTTTGTCAACCGAATCTGGCAGTGGCGCTTCGGGCGCGGCCTCGTGACGACGCCAAGCAACTTCGGACAGTTGGGAGAGCGACCGACGCACCCACAGCTGCTCGACTGGCTGGCGAGCGAGTTCGTCACATCCGGCTGGTCGATCAAGGCCCTCGATCGGGCGATCCTGCTTTCCGACGCCTACCAGCGGAGTTCCGAGGTCAGCGTGGTCAATTACGAGACTGACGCGGACAACGAGCTGTTGTGGCGTTTCAACCCTGTCCAGCGCCTCGACGCCGAGACTGCGCGGGACGCCATGCTGGCCGTTTCCGGGCGTCTCGACCTCAGGCGGGGAGGGCTGCCGAAGGCATTGGGGCAGGGCAACTTGCGGCGATCCCTGTACGCCAGCGTGGACCGCACGAACCCGCACCCTGCGATGGCGTTGCTCGACTTTCCGGATGCCAAGAGCCACGCCGCGGTTCGCGACGTGACGGTTGGACCGCTGCAACGGCTGTATTTTCTCAACAATCCATTCGTGCTGGAGCAGTCCGAGGCCTTGGCCAAGCGTCTCGTTGAGGATGCGGGCACAGGCTTGGAAGCCAGGATCCGGCGCGCCTACGAGCTGCTCTTTAGCCGGCCGCCGGACGCTGCCGATTTGGCCGCCGCCCGCGCGTTCCTTGAGTCGGACACTTGGGGGCGGTACTGCCACGTCCTGCTGGCCTCAAGCGAGTTCCTCGCGGTAAGGTAGCACCAGTGCCACTGACCCGACGAGAAACGCTCGGCATGCTGGGGGCCGGTTTCGGCGCCGTCGGTATGGCCGACGGACTGCGCGCCGCGGCCGGCTCTGCGCCGCATTTCGCGGCCCGTGCGAAGCGCGTCATCTTCCTCTTTCTCAACGGCGGGCTTTCGCACGTAGACACGTTCGACCCCAAGCCGGCGCTGGCCAAGTTCGACGGCCAGCCGATGCCCGGGCCGAAGGTCAAGACCGACCGCGCCTCGGGCGGCTTGATGAGGTCGCCGTTCGAGTTCAAGCCCTACGGCGAGAGCGGCACCGAAGTCAGCGACATCTTTCCGCGCGTCGGCGCGCGCATCGATGACTTCCTAGTCGTTCGCTCGATGTGGTCCGAGAGCGTCAACCATCTTCCGTCGATGCTGATGATGAATACCGGACACGCCCTGCGGGGTGGCTCGCGGCCATCGCTTGGCTCATGGATCGTATACGGACTGGGCGCCGAGAACCGGAATCTGCCCGGTTTCGTGGTCCTGTGTCCCGGAACGCCCGTGGGCGCCGCCCGGAACTGGTCGTCTTCGTTCTTGCCCACGAAGCTGCACGGGGCGCTGATTCGCAACGACGCCGAGACGCCGGGCGAACTGATCCAGAACATGGCCAATTCGTCCTATACCTTGGACCAGCAGCGTCGGCAACTCGATCTCTTGGATCGGCTCGATTCCTCTTTTCTCGACCGGTCTGGCTTCGATCCAAGGCTCGAAGCCAACATCGCGGCGATGGAAACAGCGTTCCGGATGCAAACCGAAGCGCCCGAGATATTCGATCTGGCGAGAGAGCCGGAGCATGTGCGCGCCCGCTATGGCGACGGAGAATTCGGGCGCGGCTGCCTGATGGCCCTGCGGCTGGCCGAAGCCGGAGTGCGCGTGGTGCAGGTGTACTACGGCGATGGCCAACCGTGGGACAGCCACGACGACATCATGACCCAGAAGGCGCACGCGCAACGCTCCGACGCCCCGATCGCGGCCCTGGTCGAGGACTTGAAGGACCGTGGCATGCTCGACGAGACGTTGGTGATCATCGGCAGCGAATTCGGACGGACTCCGATGATCCAGAACTCCGGCACCGAGAAGGTCGGCCGCGGCCGCGACCACAATCCTCCCGGCTATTCGATGCTCTTGGCCGGCGGCGGAATCCGCGGAGGCCAAGCGTACGGTGCGACCGACGACTTCGGCTACAAGGCGGTTGAAAATCCCGTCAGTCCGCATGACCTGCACGCCACGGCGCTGCACCTGCTCGGCATGGACCACACCAAGCTGACCTACCGCTACGGCGGCAGGGACTTCCGGCTGACCGATGTCCACGGCACCGTCGTCCGGGATTGGTTCGCTTAGGCGAGGATTTCCCGCATTCGCGCGGCTGCGGCGATCTCGTCGCCCGGCTCGTTCATGAACACCGTGAACTGCAAGCCGCCTCCGGCCGCTCGCGAAGCCGCTATGCGGGGAGTGCCGTCCATCAACTGGCGTTCGACCTCCGCCGCGGAGACTCCTACCTGTTGCTCGTCCCAAGACGCGATCACGCGATGCACGCGGCGCATGCGCTCGAACGGCGGGATCCGGGTCTGCACTCCGCGGATGGTCTCAAGCTCCTGAGCAAGCCAGCGAGCTTGGCGCTCGCTATCCGCATCGAGCCGCGCGAAGTCCAGCGACGCGTACTTCTCGCAGGCCAGCCACAGCGCGACCATCTCCTCCCGGCCGACCTTCATGGGGCGCCCGTTCGAATCCGAATGGGGGTTGGAGTTGAGCCAGGCGGCGTGCACCAAGTCCTTGCGACCCGCGAGGATACCCGAGCATTGCGGGCCGCGCATGTGCTTGCCGCCCGAGATTGCGAGCAGGTCGACGCCAGCCTTGGCAAGGGCCGGGATGTTTTGCCAGGGCGGCAGCACGTTCGCGCAATCGGCGAGCATCGGCACCCCGGCCGGTTTGGTGATCTTGAGTGTGCTCTCAAGACTGATCCAGTCTGCGCCCCAGTTGCGGTCGTTGGTGTTGCCGGGCAGGAAGTACACCATGGCCGTGCGCGGGTTAATCGCGCGCTCGAGTTGGGCAGCAGTCTCGACCTCGACGATTCTTGCGCCAGCACCGCGCACCGCGTGATCGTAGGAAATCCGGTGAACCTTCTGGATGATGACCTCGTCCGGCATGCCTGAGAGCTCGGGCAGCCGCTTGATCTTCTCGGGATCGTCACCGGCCATGCACGCGTAGGTGCCGATGGCGATTGCGCCTGCCGCTCCCGTCGAGACCATCGCGGCCTGCGCCCCGGTCAGCTGCGCCAGCCGCTCGCCGATGGCGTCTTGCAGTTCCTCGAGCACGACGAAGTCTCTCGCGGCCTCGGCCTGTGCCGCGAACAGCTCCGGCCATTGCTTGGAAGCGCCGATCGTCGTGATGGTGCCGCGGAAATTGATGACGGGCCGGATGCCGAGCTGCTCGTAGACCGACTGCTTGGGCGCACCGCTCGAGCACGCTTGGGGCAATAGGCTCGCGAGAGAGCCCAGACCCGCCCGCTGCAACCAGCGGCGGCGCGAGCCGCGTAACAGATTAGTTCTCACGGCCAGAATTATAGAATCACGTCAGGCAAGTCGTCTGCTGCCCGACGCGCGAGTGCGGATTTCGAGGCACCCAGTGAGTAGCTTTCGATGAGGCGAGTGCCCTTCAGCTAGTGCTCGAGGCGGTCAGCATTCGCCAAGCTCGCCGGCGCAGCCGTTGGTGTCGGCAACCCGCGAACGTCCGGTAAGCAGGGCTGACCAGGCTGGAGCGCCGTTATGTGGAGCCGCAAGGAGCTAATTGGAGCGGGAGGTATCGCGATCGCGATCGCGGCCGGGCGCCTCGACCGGGCAACTCGCCACAAGATCGCCGGGTACGAGTTGATCGCGACCCGCGTTTCGATGGACGAGTACGTCAGGGACGCTTGGCAGCGGAGTTTATTCCGCCAAGGTCGGTTTCAGACCTACTACGAACCAGTAATTGTCCGACGCTTTCCCGGCGCGCCGGGCGCGACCGGCGGTCAAGTGCTGCTCTCCGCCCACTGCGACGGCCCCTTGAATTGAGCACGCCGAATGTTGGTTCGGGCGCGTCGGGTCTTCGCATCCCTGACGCGATCGGGGAGCTCGTGCCTGAGTGGCGAGTCCGCCTTGAATCGGGCACTTTAGAGGAAACGTATCGCGTAGCCTAGTTGGGCGCGCGCCGCGCTGGATCGAGCCGAGGCCGTGGAGTCCCCGGATGTGCGGCTGATGCGGCGTCGCTCATGCCGATCACCGATGCACGTCAAAACTCGTGGCGCGCATCCTAAGGATGATTGGTCAGGGAGGCGGCATATCTGAGGTGCAAGCAGGTGCAGCCATTGATACCGTGAATGGGTGACAAACTGGTGTTACTCGCTGATCTTTCTGGCGTTCACCAGCTTGGTGGCCATCCGCGCTCCGGTCGCCGCGCAGCAGCAGGTCGGCGGACTCCGGGTCCTTGTAACCGACTCGACCGGTAGCGTGATACTCGGTGCCGAAGTCGAGTTCAGCAGCCCGGCGTTGATCTGGCCGGCCGTCGGTGTCTCCGATGACCAAGGGTTGGTCATCAACCATAGCCTGCCGCCAGGCAACTACACGGTGGCAGTCCGTTTCCCTGACTTCCAAACGGCTGTGAATGAAGATGTCGTCGTCCAAGTTGGACGGACGTTTTCGGTGGAGATGGCGCTCGAGGTCGGTGCGGTTGACAGCACGGTCATCGTTGAAGCCGGTTCCGCGGCGATCGACACGTTCAAGAGCGAGCAGGCGTCGGTGTATTCCGGAGACAGGCTCACGAATGCCGCAGGCGGTCGAGACTTCGCCGACTACGCGCGCTTCACGCCGAGCGTCAATATCGAAGCCCAATCCGGAGCCGTGGACCACAGAGGGCGAGGGGTCCGCGGCATCTCCGTCGACGGGTCCTCCGGAGCCGAAAACGTCTTCTACGTCGATGGTGTGGATACGACGAGCATGTACAACGGCTTGAACAACCAGAACCTACGTGTCGAAACGGTGCAGGAATTCCAGTTGAAGACCGCTGGCTACGAGGCGGAATTCGGTGGTGCGATGGGCGGCGTGCTCAGCGTGCAGACCAAGAGCGGCTCCAACGACTTTCACGGCAGCCTCCTTTGGTACGCCAGTGGAAGCGCGCTGGCGGGTGTGCCGAGCAAGCGCCTGCGCCTCGATCCGACCCAGTCTGTCGACGTGGCCGAGTATGTGTCTGACAAGGAAGACGACCGGGTGACGAACGAATTCGGCGTCACAGTGGGTGGCCCGATCTGGCGTGATAACGCCTGGTTCTACGGGGCAGTACTGCCGCTAGTCGGGAATCGGTCGCGCTCTGTCAATTTCACATCCGGAGAAGCCGGCGATTTCAAGCGCAAGGACGAGTTGCTCAGCTCGACCGCGAAGATTGATTACCAGCCGGCGCAGAAAGTCAGGCTGATGACGTCGCTGGCGTTGGACTCGTCAAAGTGGCAGGGCGCGTTGCCTAATCGCGACGGCACCTCCAACCCGAACTATGAGTGGGCGGAGGAAGGCTTCAAATACCCCGGTTACACGGTCACGGGAGCCGCGATGATCACGCCGACTCCGACCTTTGTGTTGGATGCCCGGTGGGGGCTGAACGCCATCGAGACCCAGCAGGTGCAATCTCCGAGCCAGGTTCGTCACAGATTTCTCGAGACGCCCGGCCTAATCGGATACGCGTCAGACGACCCCCTGTACCGCCCCCGCGGCTTCTTCGCGATCGGGCATGATGCGAGTTTGTACACCTCGCAGGATTTCCAGAAAAAGAGCACGATATCGCTGACCGGGAGCTATTTGGCCAGCACTGCCGGCCAACAGCACAGCCTGCGCTTCGGTTGGCAGTTCAACGGGCTCGGGCACGATATCAATGATGCCTATAGGTACGACTACATCCTGTACCGCTACGGTCGCCCATACAACACGGTGGACGGGACTGTGAGGACCAGCACCTGTACGGGGCCGGACGGAGTTCTCTATGATCCCTGCGGCTATTACGAGCAGCGGTCACCGTTTGGCGTCGTGGCAAACGTCGGCACGAACCGGCATGCGCTCTTCGTCCAGGATTCCTGGACGATCAACGGTGTCCTCACCGTGAATCTGGGGCTGCGCTTGGAACGAGAAGAGATTCCATCCTTCAGCGACCTTGCGGAATTCTCCGGAGCGGCCTACAAGTGGAACTTCCCCGACAAGATTGCGCCTCGCCTAGGCTTCGCCTATGACCTGCTAGGTAACGCGAAGCTGAAGCTTGTCGGCAGCTGGGGCCAGTTCTACGACGCCATGAAGCTCACGATGTCCCAAGGATTGTTCGGCGGGTTCAAATGGTTGAGCCACTATTACCTGATGGACGACAGTACGCTCGATTGGAGCCAGATCGGCGGACTGACAGGGCAGGGGACATATCCAGGGACATATGTCGAGACAAGGAACTGGCGGATTCCGTCGTTTGACGACTTGGACCCCGATCTGCGGCCCATGCGAATGACGGGCACTGTTGTAGGGCTTGGTTCGAGGCTGCGCGGGATTATGTCGTGTCGGTCCGGTACACCCGGAAAAATCTTGACCGAGCGATCGAGGATGTTGGTCGCCAGACCCCAGCAGGCGAAGCCTACTACATCACCAACCCAGGTCGCGGCTATTCGGTCAGCAAGTTCGTCGAAGCAGGCCTGCCGCCCACGCCCAATCCGAAGAGAACCTATAACGCTCTCGAATTCCGTTTGAGGAAGTCATTCCGCGACAATTGGCTGGCGGACGTCACCTACGTCTATTCCAGTCTTCGCGGCCTGTATTCGGGCTTGGGAAGCTCCGACGAAAACGGGCGCCTCAGTCCGAATGTAGATCGGGATTTCGACCTCTGGTTCCTCAACTACGACGCCAGCGGCAGTCTGGTCGATGGGCCGCTGGGCACGGATAGGACGAGCCAGTTCAAGGCCAACTGGTCGTACATCACGCCGTGGAAGATGGAAATCGGCGGCTTCTTCCGCGCCATGAGCGGGACGCCGATTACCCGCACAGTTGAACTGGAGCACGTCGACGTCATCGTGAACAACCGTGGCAGTGACGGACGGAATCCGGCCTGGACGCAGACGGACCTGTCGCTAGTGCAGTGGTTCTACCCGTTTTCGGGTGAGAGCAAATGGTTCGAGATCAACTTCAACGTCATCAACGTCTTCAACCAGCGGACAGGCTTGCGGACTTTCCGGAGTCTGTACCGCGAGTCCCTACCCTTGTGGCAACCCGGCGACCCCATTTCGCAAGTGCTGGACGGCTACGACTATCAGGCAATCGCAGCCTCGCAGGGCGCGACCCAAGATCCACGCTTCCTAATGCGGGACCGCTTCTTGGATCCGATCTCGGCGCGCTTCGGAATCCGATTCGTCTTCTAGGGCGAGTCGACAGGCCATTGAATAGCGATTGCGAAGACAGACAGGGGCTCCCGAGAGTAACGGGTCGAGAGTTCTGAGGAGCGGTCGTTGGGCAAGCGCTCGATCGTGGAGCGGCCGACCCGCACGGGCTTGGCATTTGCCGATCGCGTCAACATCGCGTCATCACGCTAGGTCACCCGGCTCAATCTCGGCGCCCAGTTCCCCGTGACCCTCGAAGACTGGCCGGCGCTCTGCGGTCTCGTCGAGACCATCCGCTGAGCTGACCCGACGCCGAATGAAGAATCCTGTGGTGACAGACTGAAGTTACGCCAATCCGTATGTAATTGATATGTTGGGACTTACTTGCGGACACAAACTGAAATTGGCGAACTCGGGCTAAGCAGTGAAGTCACGGAGTAGGAGGTTGGCTCACGAGTTGGCGAGCTTGCTCGCCGCTTGCATTGGATTGAGCCGCGCAGCCCATAGCATGTGGAGAGGGCCAAGCGCATGAACCTTGACCCACGGAAGCCAAGCCGTGTATGATTCCGGGTGTAGGGTTTAGCCGCTCTACGGCATTCGTTTGCAGGTGCCTGAACGGGCATAACAGGGAAGCCGGTGAAAAACCGGCGCGGTCCCGCCACTGTAAGCAGCGAGTTGCCGCAATGGAAACCACTCGGACCGTTCGTCCGGGGAAGGTGTTGCGGTGGCGATTGTGGCCTTGGCCACAGCGAGTTGCAAGCCAGGAGACCTACCTGCGGGTCGATTTGCAGCGCTTCCGCGGGAGACGGGGGCTGGACTGAACATTGCGCAGGCGCGTTTTCAATCTCTCCGGGACAAGTGTGTTCGATGGCCGGCCGAGGAGCCGGAGAGGAGAGCTATGTACAAGCAAGCGCAGACTGTTGGGCATGCATCATTGCTCTTGGTGTGCGGTGCGCTAGCCGCGATACCCGCGCTGCGCGCGGACTCACTGGCGGGCACCGTCCGCGACCCGGGCGGCCGCGCCGTTGCTCATGCTGAGATTCGCGTCCACGAGTTCGACGGTGGCCAGGTCGTGCGAAGCCGTTCCGGCGAGGCGGGTCGTTATGTCATCCCGCTGCTGACTCCCGGGAGTTACTGGCTCGAGGCCGAGGCCCGGGAGTCGCTGCTCGCGGTGACTGATCGGGTGTGGATCTCCGGCGACACCAATCACGACATCGAATTAGCGCTGAGTCCGGTCGACGAGGCGATTACTGTGCTGGGCAACGGCGTCGCGACTGGTGACGAGCGATCGACCAAGAATGTCTCGTCTGTTTCGGCGGAAGACTATCGCAGACGGCTCAAGTTCAGCATTGCGGACGGGTTGCGCACGGTACCCGGCGTCCGGGTCCAGCAGTTGCGCACGCCGGGCAGTCTCACCGCGATCGGTGTGCGGGGGCTTCGCAATCAAGACACTGCCGTACTCATCGACGGCTTGCGCTTCCGTGACGCGGGATCGATCACTGGCGACGCGACGGCATTTCTGTCTGACCTGCTCTATGTCAATCCGGAGACTGTTGAGTTGCTCAGAGGCGTTGGCTCGTCTTTGTACGGGACCCATGCGGTTGGCGGCGTAGTCGACGTGCGATCAGCGCGCGGCGGAGGGCCGACGCACGGAGAGCTTTCCTTGGACGGAGGGGGCTTGGGCTCGGTCCGCGGCGTGGCTCGATTGGGCGGGGCACTGGATCATGCGCAGCGCCTCGTGTACAGCGGCGGGCTTTCGCACTGGAACGTGACCCGTGGTGTGGACGGCTTCGATCCTTACCGCAATACGAGTGGACAGGGATACCTGCGCTACAGCCTGGCACCCGGCTTGACGGTCGGCGGACGCCTCTACGCGGCGGATTCACTGCTCGCCCTCAACGAGGGACCGGCCATCACTGACGAGGTTCTCGCCAACCATCCGCCGGGCTACGCGGTTCCCGCGATTGCACTGCGACCCGGACAGGTCAAGGCGTTTTCTGAGGGCCGACCGTTTCAGGCCGGGCCGGCAACGTTCGTGCCGGACTTCAACGATCCGGATTCGCATAAGGCCGGTACGTTCTATTCGGCAGCCTTGACCCTCAGGCACCAGCTCTCGCCCGAGCGTTCTTACCGGGCCAGCTACCAGGTCGTGGACACCCTGCGTGCTCACCGGGACGGTCCCGGCGGCATCGGCTCGTTCGAGCCCGAATTCAGCTCGCTCAACCGCTTCGCGGGCAGAATCGACACGATCCAGTTGAGAGCTGACGTGACGGCTGGAGCCGGCCAGATGCTGACCCTTGGATACGAATTCGAACGCGAGGAGTACGCCGACCTCAACTCGAATGGCTCGCCGAATCCTGCGACCCTGTCGGTCACGGAATCGACAATCCGGCAATCGAGCCACGCGCTGTTTGCCCAGGACCAGTTGCGCTGGAAGAATTTGCAGGTTGCCTTGGCAGGGCGGCTGCAGGGCTTCCGGCTCGCGACGCCGCGCTTCACCGGCGATTCCAATCCTTATCGCGATGCTCGCCCAGAAGCGCCGCCGGCGGCCTACACCGGGGATCTATCACTGGCCTACTTCCTGCCGTCGCGCCAGACCAAGCTGCGGGCACATGGCCGCACAGGCTACCGTGCGCCGTCTTCCTACGAGCGATTCGGGGCGAGCTTCTTCCAAGGCTTTCCCAGCTTCTGGGGCGCACCTTCCCTCGCGCCGGAACGATCGGCATCGTACGATGCCGGCCTCGACCAGTGGTTCGCGGGCGGCAAGGGACGCCTGAGCGCCACGGTGTACTACACGGGGTTGGACGACGTCGTGCTGTTTGATTTCGGGGTGATCGACAGCACGACCGACCCATGGGGCCGATTCGGCGGCTTCCGTAACAGTGGCGGGGCGATTTCCAGAGGCATTGAGATCGATGGCTCGGTCACTCCTAGCGGGTTCACCACGCTACGCGCGTCGTACGCCTATGTGAACTCCGACTCGCAGACGCCGACCGCGCCCGGCACTGACTTCTACAAGATGCTCGGCGTGTCAGATCACGTTTTCGCTTTGACTGCGATGCAGACCCTGGGCAAGCGCCTCGATGTGGTCTTCGACTTGTCCGCGGTGAGCGGTTACCCCGTCAGGCTCTATAGAGTGGCGGGCTGGCTCGACTTTCCGGGGCCGATCAAGGCCGATGCGGCTTTGACGTACCGGATACCTTTGGAGCGGGCTCGGGGGATCGACATCTATGCCAAGATCGAGAACATCCTCAACCGCCAGTACTACGAGGACGGCTTTGCCTCTCCACGTATCTGGGCAGTCGGCGGCATGCGCTTCCGCTTCTAGGTGGCCCGCAAGTGTGGGGATCGATGCAGATGAAGCAGATTCGGTGGCTGGCCATGCTCAGCTTGGGCTTCGCAGCGGCAGCCGGAATGATCGCGTGGATCGGTGATGGCGGCGGCCTGTTCGCCATGGATCGCCGCCCGGCGGAGCGTCCCCACGCAGGTGCCGAGCGCGGCGTGTATCCCAGGCATTGGACGGACGCCTTGGGCTACACGCTGACGCTGGAAGCTCCACCGCGCACCATCGCTTCGCAGGCTCTGGTCACGGACCATCTCCTCTTCGGTGTGGTGCCGGAGTCCCAGATCGCGGCAGTGAGCGCGTATGCCGCGCTGCCGGGCTACAGCAATATCACCACACGCGTGCGCGAGCTGGAACTTCCGTTGGTGCGGGATCCGGAATCGGTCGTTGCCCTGGATCCTTCGTTGCTGATCGCCTCGCACATCTCCTCGCCCGAATTCCTGCAGGTTGTCCGGGCGCGCGCGCTGCCCGTTTACGCCATGCGCACCGTGTTCTCCGGCTTGGGCGAGGTCAGCGCTGCGCTGACTCTGGTCGGGGACCTGAGCGGGCAGGGAGAGAGAGCCCGCAACGCAGTCGAGGCATTCAACGCTTCCGTGCGCGAAGCGATGCAGAAGGCGATTCCAGGCGCGCCTCCGCAGCGGGTGCTGGGATACTCCTACTACGGCGACTGTTATGGCAAGGGCTCGCTTTTCGAAGACATCGTCACTGCCCTCGGGGCGGTGAATGTCGGCACAGAGTGGGGGCTGGGGGCCTGGCACAGGATCGGTCCGGAACAGGTCGCTGCATGGAACCCTGACTGGATCGTCACCGGCTCGGGCGGGCAGCCTCTCGACACGGTCAGGGCGGAGCTCGCGGCGGACCCGGCGGTCAAGATGACGACGGCAGGGCGGCGGGGCCAGTTGCTCGTGGTCGAGGATCGTCAGTTCTTGGCCATGTCCCAGCATGTGCTCGGGCTGATGCACGCCATCGCAGACGCGCTGTTCGCGGGTCGGGGGTAGCCGCGCCAGCTAGCTCGGGGAATCGTTCGTGAACCAGCCTGCACGTCCAAGCGCATTCCTGATCGTAGCGGCGATCTTCCTCGTGTTTGCGGGGTTGTTGGGCGTGTCGATCGGCAGCACTCCGATTCGCTGGAACGTGATCGCACAGGTGATCGCCTCCCACCTGTGGGGATTCGAGGGGTCTTTCAGCGAAACCGAGGCCTTTATTGTCTGGGACGTGCGCTTGCCCAGGGCCTTGGTTGGCATGCTCTCCGGAAGCTCGCTGGCGCTGGCAGGCGCCGCATTGCAGGGACTGTTTCGCAATCCCTTGGCAGACCCGAGCGTGATCGGCACGAGTGCTGGCGCGGCGTGTGGGGCTGTGCTGGTGTTCGTTGTCGGCCTTGCGTCGCAATCGGTACTGTGGGTGCCACTGCTGGGGTTCGCCGGCGGGTTCTTCGCCCTGCTGCTGGTCTATGCGATCTCGACAAGGGGCGGCCGCACGCCCGTCACGACCCTGATTCTGGCGGGCATCGCCTGCGGTGCGTTCTTCAACGCGATGACCTCGCTGCTGATCTCGGTCAGCTTCTCGGAATGGCAGGTCGCCACCCAGGTCATGTTCTGGATGATGGGGGGCTTGGACAGCCGCTCTTGGGTGCATGTGTGGATCGCGCTGCCGTTTACGCTCGTCGGCGCTGCGGTGATCCTCTCCTGCGCGCGCAACTTGGATCTGATGCTCATGGGAGAAGAGACCGCTCAGTCTCTCGGGGCGGACACGGAATCGACCAAGCGCATGGTCTTGGTCGGCGCGGCGCTGGTTACCGCCGCTTCGGTCTCGGTGAGCGGAGTGCTCGCCTTCGTGGGACTGGTCGTGCCGCACATGGTCCGGCTGATCGTGGGCCCCGCGCACCGCCGGCTGCTCCCTGCGTCGATGCTGGCGGGGGCGGGCTTTCTAGTCGCTTGCGATGTCATCGCACGAAGCGTTTACGCCCCCACTGAAATCCGCCTGGGTGTCGTAACGGCGGCGTTCGGAGCGCCGTTCTTTGTGTGGATTCTCCGCAGACGCAGTCGAGAGGCCGAATCGGGCTAGCGATGCTGGAAGCCGTCGATGCCGGATACAGCGCCGGAAACGCGTGGCTCGTGCGGGGCCTGGACTTGCAGCTGCGCCCGGGCCAGGTCGCTGCGCTGGTCGGACCAAACGCAGCGGGCAAGACAACCTCCCTCAAGCTCTTGGCCGGGCTGCTGCGCCCCGCTCGCGGTCACATTCAAGTGGGCGACCGGCCGGTCGACGCAATCAAGCGCCGGGAATTGGCGCGATTGGTGACGTATGTGCCGCACACTCCGCTGACTGACGCGGCCTTCACCGTGCGCGAGTGCGTCGCGATGGGGCGCTATTGCCACCGGTCCCGATTCCAAGCCGAGACCGAGCGGGATCGCTCGGCGATCCGCACGGCGCTGGCGTCAGTGGATTGTGCCCATCTTGCGGACCGCTTCCTGAGCGGGCTGTCCGGGGGAGAGATCCAGCGCGTGGTATTGGCCAGAAGTCTCGCCACAGAGGCACCGCATCTGCTGCTGGACGAGCCGACCGCCAACCTCGACATCGAACACTCGCTGGCCATTCTGGATCTCGTCAAGCGGGTGGCCGCGGGCGGGTGCGCCGTGCTGATCGCGCTGCACGACCTGAACAGCGTGCTGCGGGCGGCCGACTTCGTCTACGTCCTGCGGCGCGGGAGCGTCTGGGCGTCCGGTCCCCCTGCCGAAGTCCTCACCGCCCGTGCGATCCGCGAGGTCTTCTCCGTGGAGGCCGAGTTAGTGGGGGAAGGGTCTGACGCCACGTTCCGGTTCGCGAGCACCTAGGGGCGCTCCCGGCTTCGCGCATGCTATTGCCGATGCAGGGACATTGTGCTGGGCAAGACTGCCTCGTCTCGCAGAGAGAGCGCGACAAACCCGCATCGGACAAGGCAAGCTGGACGGTCAGCAGCGGGAGGGCGTTGCGTGGAAGCGGTCCAAGCAGCGCACTGTCGATCCAAAAGGGCGTCTTGCGGGCCGCGCCGCGCCCGCGCTTGCCGTCCACGGCCGACCCGCCCAGATAGGCGTCATCCAAGTCCAGCGTGCCCTGCAACGGTTAGCTGGCATCGCGCTCCCGCATGGTTTGGATCAGCTTGTGCTTGAGCAGCCAAGCGGTGTTGTAGCTGACCCCCAACTGGCGCATGAGCTGCATGGCCGACAGTCCGTTCTTGGATTGGCAGAGCAAGTACATGGCCAGGTACCAAGTGCGGAGCGGCAGCTTGGTGTGGGCGAACACTGTGCCTGCCGTGCGCGAGGTCTGGTGCTTGCAGCGAATGCACTGCAAGACCTTGCGAGTGTGCAGGCAGCAGTGCTTGGCATAGCCGCAGGCGGGGCAGCGGAAGCCCTTGGGCCAGCGCGCGGCAAACAGCTCCTGAGCGCATTGCTGCTCGGTTCCGTAGCGCTTGAGGAAGTCCGGCAAGCTTTGGCCGTGCTGGAATTGGAAGGGGCTTTCAGACATGGATAACACCGTTATTATCGGGTGCCGTGCTAAAAGGCACTGGCCCTCAGCGGGTGCGAATCCCGCCCGGCAAACTGTCGTTCCAGCCCGGAGCAGCCGGAGTGGCTCATGGAGGCAACGACATGGACTGAGCACTCTGATGCAAACGGGTTGCCGATGGGCGGCTCAGCGAGCACGCAGGCCGCTACCAAGTGAAGCCGAGCAGGCCTCAAAAAGAGTTCGGTGGCAGCAGGTGAGCGAAGAATGGAAGAGAAGGATGCACTTTCGGATAAGCAAGGACGAACACCTATCAAACGATAGTTGAATGCATAAGAGCGTTTAAGTCACAGTACTACTCAGAGTTGCGTTAGATTTGTTCCCTATACCGGGGATCGACGAGCCGGCAATGAATCAGTCCGCGGTTGCGGTGCCCTCGTTCTCCTCCTTGCTTGCCGCCGCAGCAGCGTCGCGTCGCCCTCTGGCGGCGCCGCGGTGGCTCAGCAGTGGTCCGCGGCGGCCGCGCGCGATGAGATTGACATCCATCCGGACGCGCCTTTCGTCGAACTCCTCCAGGTCGAACGGACTCCCGTAGAACGACTCGTACCAGACCTTCGTCTCCTCATGCTGTTGGTGGCTCGGATCGAGTGTCGCTTCCAAGAAGCCAAGGAAGCCCTCGAGACCACCGCAGTCCTCCGGAGGGCAGCGGCGCGCGCCATCGACGAACGAAGGGTAGTCGACGTCCGGTCTGCCCTGATGGATCTCCTCGATCGACACATCGTGCATCCAGTGGTCGCCGAAATCGTACAGGTACCGCAACTGCTGGATTCCGCGATCGACGAGTGTCTTGAGCCGGAGCGACGATGCCTTGTAGACCTTACAGTCGAATTCATCCACGACTTCCGGATGGACGTAGCAGCGATCTGCGATTTCGAACTGGAACAAGTGGTAGTCCTTCCAGCCCATCATGCACTGGATGATGTCGTGCAGCGTGAATAGGGTGGACGACAGCGGTACGTCAACGCGGCGCCAGACCTTCGGCTCGAGATCAAGCAGTTCGATGCGGACGCGCGCGAGAGTTTCGGTCATCGTGTCGGGGAACCGTCACCAATCGTAACCCGGACTGGTCCGCTGGCGCGGACAGGAGTTCCCCATCCAACGTGTTTCGATGACCCGGCTCTCGCGGATCCGGGCTGCGCGGCAGGGGGCTGTCGTGCGGTCAGCCTCAGTCTTCTGACCTGCATCGCTCACCAAGTGGGGGCAACCTCGGATTTTGGCGTCGCGGGCCCGGGCGATGGGCTATTGGAAGCGGCCCGGTACTAGCTTCCCAGCCCGGGTGCTCAGAAATCCCCCAGAGCAGCGACCTCTCCTGGCAATCTGGACCTGTTTCGGGGTGTTGCGCCTGGCTGAATCGGCGAAGTGGCGCAGCGTGGACACACCTCCCCCTTGCGCTGCCGCGCGCCCCAGCTGCCTCTTCCACTGGCAGGGGACCTGCCGCTGCAGAGCTTCGAGGACCTGCTGGAGAACCTGGCGAGTCTGGCGTCGGCGAAGCTGCGGCTGGAAACAGGACCGGAGCACCGTGTGTCGATGCTGAGCGCGCTGACGCTTGTGCAGGAGCGCCCGTTCCAGTTGCTGGGGATCAAGCCGCATCCGGCACCGCCGCCGGAGCCGATGGCAGCCACACCCCGGGGGCCTAGTCACTAGCGGCATGTTTTTCGCGGGCCAGATTGTTGTCGGAAAAGCTGCGGACGACCTGTGCCCCTAGGCTTCAAATGCTTTGAGGAAAAAGACCTATCGATTGGGCACCACGTTGGCGGGCGCATGTCGATCCAGGAACCGCGCCGTGGAAGTTGGGTCTAGGCTACCGGTGCATTGGTCTGATTGTCGGTGCGTTCGCTGAGGGCAGATCTGCTAGGCTCAATGGTGCTAGCGCCTATCGGGGCTAGGAGGATTTCTTGATGCGTTTTGTCCAATTCACAGCGCTTTGCGCTGCATTGCTTGTCGCCGTCGGCAGCGCTTTAGCACAGCGGCCCGCGTCGCCGCGGGGAGCGACGGCGATTCAGGTTGGAGGCGAGTATCAGGAGCGCAGCTACGTCGGCGGCAAGTGGATTACCGTCGAGTACGGCCGCCCCATCTTGCGCGGGCGGACCGGCATCTTCGGCGCGGGCGACGACTATGGCAAGGGCGCCAACGCCGGGGCACCGGTCTGGCGGGCCGGTGCGAACAAGTCCACCCGCTTCATGACCGAGGCTGATCTCAAGTTCGGCGATCAGAGTCTGCCTGCCGGCGAGTACAGTATGTTTGTCGATTTGAAGCCAGACGACTGGACGCTGATCTTTTCTACGCACGCGGCCAAGGACGGCTTCCGCGAACCGGGCGAGGGCCTTTGGGGGGCTTACAACTACACGCCCGACAAGGACGTGTTGCGAGTGAAGATGCAGGTGAGAACTCTGCCGGCCTCCTTCGAGCAGTTCACCATAGCGTTTGTCGACCTGACCAAGATGGGCGGCACGCTTTCCCTGCTGTGGGAAAAGACGGCTGCCGACGCCAGTTTCACCATTGAGTAGCTGCTCGTGCTCGTGCAGGGGTGGCTTCCGCTTCCCGCGCAAGAGTGGACGACGGTCGCAGTCTCCAAGCGGGGCGTCAGCCCCGCTGCGCGTGATATAGTGCCGCCTATGGCATATGCAGTCGTGGTCTTGCTGCTCCTTTCGACGCCTGCCGCCCTCGCCGCGGAACTGGTTTGGGATCGATTTCGCGGCCCCAACGGCACTGGCGTCTCTCCGGAAACGAATATCCCTGAGGAGTTTGGCCCGGACACGAACGTGGTTTGGAAGACGCCTCTGCCTGAGGGGCTTTCATCTCCCGTATTCGGCAAGGACGGCATCTTCCTCACCGGCATCGACGGCGAGAAGCTGGTCACGCTTTCCCTTGATCGGTCGACCGGGCGGATTCTGTGGCGCCGCGAGATTGTCCGCCAGCGCTCCGGCATCCTGCGCGCGCCCAACAACGCTGCCTCGCCCAGTGCGGCGACCGACGGCGAGAACGTGTTCACGTTCTTTCAGGATTTCGGCTTGGCCGCGTACGGCCCAGACGGCAACCAGCTTTGGCGCGTGCCCCTTGGGCCGTTCAATACCCCGATGGGATTGGCAGCATCGCCGGTCTACGTGGACGGCAAGATCATTCAAGTCTGCGACTCTGAGACGGATTCGTTCATGCTGGCCATCGACGCCGCAACCGGCGAGGTGGTCTGGCGCAACGAGCGCCCCTATTCCCTGCGCGGATTCTCGACCCCGGTTGTCTACCAACCGGACAAGGGAGGCGTTCAACTGCTGGTGCCGGGCTCGTACGAATTCTCCGCCTATGACGTCGCGACCGGCGAGAAAGTCTGGTGGGTAGAGGGTCTGACCTGGCAGATGAAGCCGACGCCAGTGCTGGATGGCGAGGGCTACGCTTACGTGCTCGGCTGGGCCGGGAGCGCCGATTTAGGGCAGCAGGAAGAAGTGCAGCCGTTCGAGGAGGTCCTGTCCAGCTTGGACCAGAACGGGGATGGCAAGCTCTCGGCCGAAGAAGTCGTGGAACTCTTCGGGAGGAAGGTCAGCAACGGACTCGACTCTTACGATCTCGACAATTCCGGCTATATGGAAAAGCGCGATTGGGAGCACCACCGGCGCAAACGGCGTGCCGTCAATGCCGTGCGCAAGATCAAGCTCGGCGGCAAGGGCGACATGACTGAGGGAGCGGTCCAGTGGCTGCATTACAAGACCCTGCCCAACGTCCCGTCGCCGCTGTTGTATGACGGCATCGTGTATCTCACCAAGGACGGCGGAGTCATGACGGCCTTGAGCGCCGAGGATGGCAGCGTGCTCAAGCAGGGGCGCTTGCGCGAGGCCATGGGACGCTACTTTGCCTCGCCGGTCGCAGCTGACGGCAAGGTGTACGCAGCAGACGAGGAAGGGCAGGTGTCAGTCATCAGCCCAGGCGAAGAATGGAGCGTGATTCGCACCAACTCGATGGGTGAGGCAGTCTACGCGACGCCCGTGATCATGGATGGGAGGCTGTTTATCCGCACGGAGAGTGCGCTGTACTGCTTTGCCGAGTAGCCGGGGCCCCGACGATCGCTCTGAGTCGCTGCCGGAAAGTTCGGATTCCGTTCCATAAGGTGGTCATGCCATTCACTAGGGGGCAGGGGTCAGCAGGCCCCTGAGGATCGCCCGCCCGAACGGCCGCAGGTTGAGTGGCGGGTCAAGGTCTGCCGTAAAGGCCCTGGCGCTGTCCCGCAGCCGGGCGATGACTTCCGGATGCTGCTCCGCGATGTCGTACTGCTCCGCTGGGTCTTGATCGAGGCGATACAGTTGCGGGGGGTCGAGCTTCCGCGATCCTTGCGGGATGCCGCGCTTGCCGACCGGACGCTCGCGCAGGTGCAGCTTCCACGGCCCCGATCGCACCGCGTTCACTTTGCCGCGATTGCTGAAGATCAGGCTCCGCTGCGCGGCGGGGCCGTTTCCGAGGAGCAGGCCCGTGATGTCGCTGCCGTCGAATTCCCGGTGCTCGGGCAGTTGTACTCCCGCCAGCGCGCTGACGGTCGGAAAAACGTCCATCAGCGTCGCCGCGCCGGCTCGCGCTTGGCCCGCGGGCAGCCGCCCCGGCGCGCGCGCTAGGAACGGAACGCGTATGCCTCCCTCCCAGAAGGTGCCCTTGAAGCCGCGCAAGCCGCCGGTGGAGCCGCCCTTTTGGGATGTGTCCCCGGTCCACGGGCCGTTGTCGCTGGTGACAAACACATACGTGTTAGAGTCTAGCCCGAGGCCCGCCAGCCGCGACATCAGGTAGCCGATGCTGGCGTCTAGCTCACCGACCACGTCGGCGTACAGGCCGCGTCCGGAACGCCCGGCGAACTCTTTCGATGCCGCCAGAGGCACGTGCGGCATGGTGTAGGCCAGATACAGCAGGAACGGCCGGCCGGCGCCGCGCTCGAGGAACTCCACGGCCCGCTGCGTGTATCTCCTCGTCAGCAGGCTAGTGTCGGCCGGAGACTCGATCGACCGGCTGCCGTCGAACAGCTCGATCCGTGGCCATTGGAGGCGCTCCAACCAGACCATGTTGTTGCTGTAGAGCACGCCGAAGAATTCGTCAAAGCCGTGCCGCTGCGGCCGGTGCTGCTGGCGGCCGCCCAAGTGCCACTTCCCGATGCAGGCCGTGGCGTACCCCACATCTTGCAGGTGCTCGGCCAGAGTCAGCTCGGCTGCAGGCAGGCCCTGCACCTCCTTGGGGACAAACACCCGCGTCACCCCCGTCCGCAGGGGGTGACGGCCGGTCAACAGCGCGGCACGTGCGGGTGAACAGGTCGGCGCCGGGGTGTAAAACTCGGTCAGGCGCACGCCTTCGGAAGCGATCCGATCCAGTGCGGGTGTCCGGATCTCGGTGCCCCCGTAGCATCCCAGGTCCCCGTAGCCGAGATCGTCGGCCACGATGATGACGAAGTTCGGGGGCGACTCCCGGTCTGCGGCTGGCGCAACGGCGCCGCAGCCCAGCGCCGCAGCAAGTGCGAGAAGTCCTCGCGTGCGCCACCGGCTGCCGGCTCGACTGGATGGCGCCCCAGCGACCACTGGGAGGTCAGCCCCGTAGATCACGGAAGCGCTTGGCCTTGGCTTGCCAGCGAGGCAGGCTGTCATGCCGGACAGAATGGACCTTAATGCGTACGCCGAATGTGTTGCGGACATCCTCTCCGATGACACCGCACGCCTCGGGCGACGCCTCGACCTCGACATCGGCCTCGTCCATCGCACCGTTGCGCTCCACGGTAATGCGGAATTCCGCCTTGCCCGCTGCGCGGCGCACCGCTGCCTCGATCGCGGACGGGTGCAGGTTCACGCCCCGGACCAGCATCATGTGGTCGATGCGGCCAAGAATCCCACCCTCCAGCAGCAATCCTTCCGGCAGGCGCCGGGGCCGCACTAAGTCCCGTGTGCGGTAGCGGATCACCGGGCAGCAGGCGCGCCCCAGATTCGTCATTACAAGTTCGCCTGCCTGCCCCTCGCCGACCGGCTCCTCGCTGTCCACTCCGAGCACCTCGGCAATGAACTCTTGCTCGTTCACGAACACGCCCCGGCCCTGCGGGCAAGGCAGCCCGTAAGCGCCCACTTCGCTGGCTCCGGCGTGGTCAAACACGTCTGCGTTCCAAGCCTCCGCGATCCGCCGGCGCGTCGCTGGGATGCTTCCCCCGGGCTCGCCTGCGAGGATCACTTTGCGGATGGACGTGTCCGCGATGTGGATGTCATGCTCCTCGGCGATCGCCGCCATGTGCAGCGAGTAGGTCGGGGTGGCGAACAGCACGGTGCAATCCATCTCACGGATCATCTGCAATCGCCGCAGGGTCCGCGCGCCGCCGCCCGGGACCGCGAGCACGCTGCGCCGGGCCACCGCGTCGTAGGCGGACCAGAAGCCGATGAATGGTGCGAATGAAAAAGCAAAAAAGGCCCGGTCGTCGCTGCGCACTCCACAGACGTCCAGCACCGCGTCCCAGCAATCGCACCACCACTCCCAACTGCGGGTCGTGTCGAGCACAGCCAGCGGCTTGCCGGCCGTGCCGGAGGTCTGGTGGTACTTGGAATACTGCTCGAGCGGCTCGGTCAGGTTCGATCCGAACGGCGGGTGCCGGAGCAGGTCCTCGGACAGGTCCTGATTCGACGTCAGCGGCAGGCGAGCGAATGCGGCGGCGTCCCGCGGGACATCAATGCCGTTGAGGCGCTGCTGCCAGAAAGGGTTGCGGGCAGCCACCTCGGCCAGCATCTCGCGCAGCCGGGCAATCCGATCCCAGCGGTCCAAGTCCGCCGCAACAGTGCTGGCACTGGTCAGCGCAACTTGCATCAAGTCAGCAGCCGGGTGACCTGGGCCGTCCCAAGGCAAATCAAGAAAGCGAGCCCAAGCGGCATCAGGGCTCCCAGCGCCGTCCACCGAGCGCTGCGAGTTTCCTTCCAGATGGTCAGTATTGTGGTCGCACAGGGATTGTGCAGCAAGGAAAACAGCATCAGGTTGGCGGCCGTCAGCAGAGTCCAGCCATGCTGGTCGACAAGCACGGTGCGGATCTGATCGTACGTCGCAATATCCATCATCATACTGCCACCCAAGTAGCACATCAGCATGGTCGGCACGACGATCTCGTTCGCTGGGATCGCGATCACGTACGCCAGCAGGATCACCCCGTCGAGTCCGATCGCGATTCCCAGGGGGTCTAAGAGTGCTATGGCGTGTTCGGCTAGGCTAGCGTTACCGGCGCGTACGTTGGCCAGGATCCAAATCACCGCCCCCGCAGGCGCAGCGGTCAGGATTGCCCGCCACAGCACGAACACGGTGCGATCGATCAGGGATGTGTACATGATCCGCAGGATGCTGGGGCGGCGGTACGGCGGCATCTCGAGCGTGAAAGCGGAGGCCTCGCCGGCCAGCAGGCTCCGCGAAAGTGCCCACGAGACGGCCAGCGTGAAGCCGACCCCGAGCAGCACGACCGCTACGACAGAACCTGCCGCCGCCAGTGCCGCCACGGCTGGCGGGAAGGCCGCGGCCACGAAAATCACCGCTAGCATGATCAGCGTCGGAAAGCGCCCGTTGCACGGGACAAAGTTATTCGTCAGCACAGCCAGCAGGCGCTCGCGCGGCGAGTCGATGATGCGCGTGGCCGTCACTCCGGCGGCGTTGCAGCCGAATCCCATGGCCATGGTCAGGGCCTGCTTGCCGTGCGCCCCGGCCTTGCGGAATAGCCAGTCCAGGTTGAACGCGACGCGGGGCAGGTACCCGAGGTCCTCCAAGATCGTGAAGGCGGGGAAGAAGATCGCCATCGGTGGCAGCATGACGCTCACCACCCAGGCCAGGCCCCGGAACACGCCGTGCCACAGCAGTCCGGTCACCCACCAGGGCATCCCGACGCTTTCGAACCAGCCCGCGCCTGAAGCCTCGACGGCGAACAGCGCGCTTGCCAGCATCTGCGAGGGGACGTTTGCTCCGAGGATCGTGATCCAGAAGATCACCCCGAGCAGCACCAGCATGACCGGCAGGCCAAGCCAGCGCGAAGTGACGATGCGATCCACGCGCTGGTCGAAGTCCCACTTGCCAGCGCCGGTCTCGTGCACCGAGCGGGTCGCGATCTGCCCGGCCTTTTCGTACAGTCCGGCCACCATGTAGTCGCGGAAATTTCCGCCAAGCTGCCCGCGCAGCTTGTCCCCGTGATCCAGCACGGCTTGGGGCGTGACTGCTGCGCCGGTCACTGCGCCCCCGCGATCGCGGTGATGCGGCTGGTGCGCAGGGGGGCGGCTTGCCTTTGCAGGCCGGCCAGTTCCGCCAACTCTCCGCTGAGCAGCGCCTCGCGCACCCTGTGGTCGCCGTCCAAGAGGCGCAACGCCACCCAGCGTGCGCTAGGGATGCCCGGGGCCACGCTCTCGATCAGCGGCACCAGCCCGTCAACGGCCTCGCGCACTTGTTCGGGCGGCTCGATACGCAGCGGCGCCGTCTTCGTCTCGCCGTTGATCACCGCCGCGATGGCCGAGACGAGCTCGGCCATGCCTTGCTTGGTGCGAGCGATCGTGGGGATCGCAGGCACCCCTAGGTCGCGGGCCAGGCTGCGGACATCGACATCGAGGCCCTTGCGCTCGGCTTCGTCCATCAGGTTGACGCACACCACCGCGCGATCCGTGATTTCCAACACCTGCAGGACAAGATTCAGGTTGCGCTCCAAGGCAGTGGCGTCGACTACCACCACGGTGCAGTCGGGCTGGCCGAACAGCAGGAAGTTGCGGCTGATCTCCTCGTCTTGGGACGCCGACAGCAGCGAATACGTCCCGGGCAAGTCGACCAGCTTGTAGCGCTTGCCCCCGAATCCGAACGCACCCTCGGCGCGTGTGACCGTCTTGCCGGTCCAGTTGCCGACATGCTGGCGCAGCCCGGTCAGCGCGTTGAACACCGACGACTTGCCCGTATTGGGGTTGCCGGCCAGCGCCACGACGTGGTCGCACTTCGAGATGTCAACGCCCATTTTGGCCATCTGGGCGTGCGCCGGACACGCTTGGCAGGCGTCGACGCTCATTTTGCGGCCGCCGAGTTCGGTGCCGCGGCTAACGCGCTCACCCAGATCTGGTCGGCCTGCTGCTTGCGCAGCGCGATCGTGGTTCCCCGGATGCGGAACGCGCGGGGGTCTCCGAAGGTGCTTTCGAGCGCGACTTCCACGCGTGTGCCCGGAGTCAGGCCTAGGTCCAGCAGACGGCGGCGCGAGAAGCCTAGGCAGTCGGCTCCCAGCCCCACGACATTCCCCGCCTCGCCTTGCGCCAGATCGGACAGGCGTGTCTGGCCCCGCGGGCGCAGGTCTTGCGCCTGGACGGCCTCCACGTGGATGTTTGCTGCGACGGGCCGCTCGATCCGGCGCTCCACGCCGCCTGCCTCCACGACCAGGTGGCTTGGTTCGGATGCCACCACGCTCACTACCATCGACGGCCGCAATCCAGCGGCGAGGATTCGCTGGAAGACCGTGTGCGGCTCGTCCTCCATGTGGGCGATGCGCGCCGGCGTCCGCATGGGCCATTCGTTGAGGCTGACCGCGGTCAGTGCCGTCACTTGGCCGTCAGAGTTGGGAATCGGGTCGCCGTGCGGGTCGTGCTGCGGATGGCCGAGGTGCGCGTCAAGCTCGGCCACTTGCTCGCGGCTGAGGCTGTGCTCGGCCCGTTCGGCGGCTTGGTGCAGCTTGCCCATGGGCATATTGGCATCGTCGGAGAGATGGCGCTCCCAGAGGCGGTGCGCCCGCACGATCTCCAAGGCGCGTCGCTCTCCGCTCGGCGTGAGCGAAATGCCGACCGCGCCGCTCTCGACCCAGCCCCCAGCTTGCATCGCCGTTACGAGACGCAGCGCCGCCGTCGGCCGGAGCCGGAGCGCTCCCGAGAGCGATTCCAAGGTGGCCAGCTTGGAGCGGTGTTGCCAGGCGAGCACGTGCTTCAAGGCATCCTCGGAGCGCGACCGCGCTCGATAGGATCGGAACCGCTTAAGGACCGCGAGCAACCCGTATCGCGGGGCCAGCAGGATCCCCGCCAGCAACAGCGCGAGGGGAGCCGTGACGACCCAATTCATGCCGAGCCTCGATTGATATCGCGAATGTGGATCGAGGCCGACAGGCGCGGTCCAAATGCATGGACGGTTGGGTCGTCGGCAACACGCAGCATGAGCGGCCCGTCGAACGGTCTCCGCTCGACGAGGTGGATCCGCACTCCGGGCCGGACGCCAATGCTCGACAGGTGCTGCAGCATTCCAGCGTCGCGGTCGGACACCCGTGACACCACTGCGTCCGCCCCGTCTTGCATGTCCATCAGGCTGGAGTCGACCCGATTCGGCAGGGTCCCGTCCCGACGTGGGATGGGGTGCCCGTGGGGATCGAATTCGGGATCGCCCAGCACCGTCGCGATGCGATCCTCGAACGTCTCCGAGATTGCGTGCTCGAGCTTCTCCGCCTCGGCGTGGACCTCGTCCCATCCGTAGCCCAAGACTCGGTACAGGAATAGCTCGATCAGCCGGTGGTGCCGGATCACCTCCAGCGCCCTGGCACGGCCCCTGTCGGTGAGCCGCGCTCCGTGGTGCTTCTGGTATTCGATCCAGGGCGGATCGGCTTCGGAGAGCCTCTTCAGCATGCCGGTGACCGAAGCGGGAGCGATAGAAAGCCGCCTGGCAAGAGCTGCGGTGGTCGCCCGGTCCCGCTCTCCAGCCAATTGGAAAACGGCCTTCAGGCAGTTGTCGCTGGATTCGCTAGCCATTTTTAGGCACGACTAAATTTAGTTTATGCAGACTTGAAATACCTGTCAAGTCGCTGCGCGAGGGCCGCTGATCCAGGGTGCGGTGCCGAAGCATCGCAAGATCACTCTGGAAGTTGCGGCTGGTCCGCACAGTAGGCCTCATCGAGGGCGCAGGGCTGGCGGCAGCGCAGGGCGAGGATTGCGTTGGCAGCTTTGACGCCACCGTGTTGCGTGCTGCCCCGAATTGGCGGAGCGCCGCGGCATGGGGACCGGCCCGAGTACGGCCGAGCAAGCTGCGCGACAAGCGGCTGTGATGGGGGCGGAGCTTCGAGCAGAGGGCGGTGCAGGGAATCCTCGGGCGTCAAGAAATCCGGCTACGGCGGCGCGAGGATCCTATAAGAATCGCGTGGAATCCGTCCAGATTTCCCGGTGTTTCGGGTATCATCCTGACATGCTTAACCGTCGTCAGATCTGCACAGGGGGGCTGGCGGCTGCGACCGCTTCGCTGCTCCCCGACATTCCGCAGGTCATGCTCGCGCTCCCCGAGTCGGAGCGACTCCTCGGCAAGGTCAAGATCACAGCCGTCAAGACTGCGTCGGTGGAGATCGGGTATCCCGCGCACTTGGTGCGGATCGAGACAGATTCCGGGCTCTACGGGATCGGCGAGTCGTACAACCGCGACGGCATCCTGAGCCATGTCCGGTCGTTTGAAGAGATTCTGCGCGGGGAGGATCCGCTGCAGGTCGACTACCTCGCGACCAAGATGGCAGAAGCGCAGCTCGGCCACGGCAGCTGGACGGGCTCGCTGCCGAGTGCGATCAGCGGGCTCGAGACTGCGCTGTGGGATCTGGCGGGCAAGATCCTCGGAGTTCCCGTGTATGTGCTGCTGGGGGGCCGCTTCCGCGACAAGATCCTGATCTATCACGACACCGGGTCGCCGCAGACGCCGGATCCGAGCGCCTGGGTAGCGGAAGCCGAGAAGTCGCTGGCCTATGGATTCCGGGCGACGAAGTTCGACATGGACTGGGAAAGCCGGGCCAGGGCGATCCGGGGCGAGCCGTTCGAGTATCGAGGCGAGATCTGGAATCGCGGCATCTCCTCGCTGGAAATGAAGCAGTGGCGCGCCATCTTGGTCGCCGTGCGCGAGCGGCTCGGCGAGCACTATCCGTTGGGCATCGACCTGCACTTCAACTACAACTATGCGGACGCGCTGTCGTTCAGCAGAATGGTCGAGGACCTCAACCTGTGGTTCATCGAGGATCCCATCCCCCCGCAGAACGCGGATGCGATGGCGAGATTTACGAGTGAGTGCCGCACGCCGACTTGCACCGGCGAGAATCTCTATACGCGCCAGACTTTCCGCCCCTTCATCGAGAAGCAGGCTGCGGATATCTTGCAGCCTGACCCGCAGAAGGCGGGTGGCCTGCTGGAGACCAAGCGCATCGCCGACTGGGCAGACCAGTACTACATCACGTTTGCCTGCCACAACATGTGCACACCGGTCGGCACGGTGGCCAATGCGCATGCCTGCGCCGCAATCCGCTCGTTCATTGCGCTCGAGTCCGATTCGGTGGCTCTGGAGCACTGGGACGATCTGATTGAGCGCGAACGACCGTTCTACGAGGACGGCTACTACGTACTATCGGACAAGCCGGGCCTGGGGATCGAGTTGAACGAAGAGGTCTGCAGGCGGCACTTGACCGGCGGCTCGTCATACTTCGGCGGCTGAGCGCGGCTTACAGCCATAGACTGGGGGCGATGGGCCGCAGGATCGCCGGCCTTGAGGTCAGAGGCCGAGGCGACACGCAAGCGGGACCGGAAAGCCCCACCAAGAAGCACGTGGCAGCGCTGTTCCACCCTTAGGCGCAGGCAGCGATGGCCGCTTTAGCAAAGGCCTTAAACGCCTCGTTCCCGAATAGCACGAATGTGACGCGATCCAGTGCGGTGCTGTCCTCCGCCATGGAGCGAACACTGACTGCGATTGCCGCTGCTTCGTTCAGCGGGTAGCCATAGACGCCCGTGCTGATGGCAGGCAGCGTTAGCGAGCGGGCCCCGAATTCCTCGGCCAATTCCAGGCAGCGGCGATAGCACGACGCCAGCTTCGCAGCCTCGCCGGCGCTTCCGTCTCGGTACACCGGACCGACTGCATGCAGAACCCAGCGTGCAGGCAGCCTGCCTGCGTGGGTGGCAACCGCCTCTCCGGGCGGGCAATGCCCGATTCTGGAGCGGATGAGGTTAAGTTCCTGCATGATCGACGGCCCGCCCGCTCGATGGATCGCTCCGTCAACTCCGCCCCCGCCTCGCAGCTCGGAGTTGGCGGCGTTGCCGATGGCGTCGGCGGGAACTCGTGTGATGTCGCCGGTTTCCAAGCGGAGCTGTCGACCATTGATCTTGATCTCAAGCTTTGCGTCCAGCACCGGGCACCCCTCCCTGGGTAGCGATTTCGTAATCCTATCAACAGATGCGGACGTGTGCGAACAGGCGGCGGCGTCGCGCCATCCGAGTCCGCCGCTGCTGGGCCGCGTTGGCGGGGTGCAGCACTTCCACCCACAGCACTCGGGCGATGGGATCGGGCCGCAGGCTCAGCCTTCGTTACATCGGACCACTCTGCAAAGAGGCCTAGAGCCTCCTAACTAGCTGCTGAGTCAAGCTTTCACGCTCCCTCCCCGGCCGCATCCGGACTTGACTTGCGCCTCATAACATGTCACATGGAATGCTATGCCTGCGCCCGCCGAACCGCCCGCGCCCACTGGCCTGCCGCCGCTCTGCCGCTCCCTGCATCGAAACCATCCAAACCAAATCGAAATTTACTTTTCCGTGCTGCAGCGCAAGGCCCCATCCGGAGGTGTGATTCGTAGGACACCCCCGAACCACGCACTCGGTTTGGGCGAGCATGTAAATAATATAGTGGAACCACTATAATCAAGTGTGGCCTTGGAGGCTCCACGGCCTGTCGAGTGGATCGGATCCAGCAAAGCGGACCTGAGAATGTTCCCGGCCGCAGTGCGGGGTGTGGTCGGGTTTGCGCTTTATCAGGCGCAAATTGGGCTCAAGCACCGGGACGCCAAGCCGCTCAGAGGGTTGGGCAACGGCATCCTGGAGGTTGTCTCGCGATTCGATGGCGATACTGACAGGGCGGTGTACGCAGTCCGGTTCAGGGCCGCCGTCTATGTCCTGCACGCTTTCCAGAAGAAGGCCAAGAGGGGCATCGAGACGCCGGAACTAGAGATCGAATTGGTCAAGCGCAGGCTCAGGGCAGCACAGCGGCACTACGACCAGGTTTATGGCGGAGGCTAGATTGATGAAGACGGAAAGAGTGAAGATCGAACGTGGCAGCAGCAATGTCTTCGCAGACATTGGGTTCCCGGATGCGGAAGCACACTTGCTCAAGGCTGGACTGGTTGCCCGAATCGACAACATCATCCGCCAGCGCGGACTTAAACAGGCCGAGGCGGCGAAACTGCTCGGGCTGTCCCAGCCCGATGTTTCGCGCTTGCTGCGGGGCAGCTTCCAGGATTTTTCCATGGAGCGGCTCCTGCGCCTCCTGACGGCGCTCGGGCGCGACGTGCAGATAGTAGTTCGAGAACCTCGTTCAGAGCGACTGGGACGGCTGACGGTCGAGGCATAGCCGGAAACAAGGTTTCCGATCAGCCACTAACGTGAGCCCCAGACTCTACGGACCACTCTGCAAAGAGGCCTAGAGCTCGTAACTAGCTGCTGAGTCAAGCTTTCACGCTCCCTCCCCGGCCACATCCGGACTTGACTTGCGCCTCATAACATGTCATATGGAATGAATATGCCTGCGCCCACTGGCCTGCCCGCCGCTCTGCCGCTCCCTGCAACCAAACCATCCAGAACAAATGAAACGGTGTAACGAAGTCTGAGGCTGGTGGGACCGTGGGGCAGCGCCTGCGGTAGGTGACGCTGGTTGCTGGCACTGCGTGGCTGGCCGGTCGACGGGCTGCCGAGCGTAGCGCTTTCGGCGTGGCAAGCGATCGTTTTCTGCGTTAACTCGAGCTCGCGATTCTCAAGACTACAGATTTGTGAGTGGCTGATAATGAGTCATTGATGGGACCGTCCAAGACGGATATGACACTACCCGATATGCATTTCTTCCCCTTTTCCAGCAGTCTGTGACAGGACCCTTCGCAGGTGCAATTTCAGCCGCAGGCCAAGCGCCTCCGCAACCGCTTCGCCTGCGCTTAGCGCACCCCTTTCAGCTCCGCCGCTTCGCGCAGCTTCAGCTCCTTGCGCTCAATCTGGCTCAGCACCACGTGATGCTTCAATTCGACTTTGTTTGACTCTGTCCTGCCCATTCCACCCCTCGTTGGGGAGGACTAGCTTAGGGCTCACTCCTCAATCCCTAACAGGGCTCATTTTCAAATCCGTACAACACGCCCGATGGCATCTGTCAACTGTGGAAAGCAGCTCCTCGTGCTAACAGGCTGGCTTGGAATCGCTTGCTTGCAACGGCGATTGGCCCAGCCCGACTTCACCGTTTTGGCGGTGAAATGGACGCAAATCTGGGTTTTTTCGATCACTCGCGGCGGTGCGGTTCGCGTAAACCGTTGCATCTAAACGATGACGACTTCCCAACCAAGCCCGCAGAGGCCTTTGTAGTGCCATAAGCGTATTATTAGACTGGTTTCTGGGTTCCTCGCGCGCCCCCCAACTGCCACACTGGGCGGATCTTCATTCGCCGCTCCCAGACCCGCGCCCGCAAATCCGGCGGTTCCTATTACTCCTTCCGCCTGGTGCACAGCCGGCGCACCGCCAGCGGCGTGCGCCAGCAGACCTTGCTCAACCTCGGCGCCGACTTCGCCGTGCCACAAGACCAGTGGCCCGCCCTGCTGGCCATCCTCGAGGACCTGCGGCTCCAGCGCCAGCCGCTCTACGACCCCGATCCGGAATTGCATCAACTCGCCCTGCAACTCCACAACAGACTCGCCGAGCGCACCCCAGCCGAACCCGGCGATGATCGCGCCAGCGTGCATCTCGACACCTTGGATAACTCCCAAGTGCGCAGTGTGGGCGCCGAGCGGATCGCCTTGAACGCCCTGCAGGAACTGCAGTTCGGCGACACCCTGGAGCGCCAAGGCGTGTCCCCGCGCCGGGCCCGCCTGGCCACCGCCCTGATCGTCGCGCGCATGCTGCACCCCTCCTCCGAGCGGGCTGCCTGCGCCTGGCTCAACACCTCTTCGGCAACCTTGGAACTGCTCGCCATCGAAACCGGCAAGCCCTTGGGCCTGAATCAGTTGTACAACATCGGCGACTGCCTGTGGAGCCATCGCGAAGCCCTCGAAAGCGCCCTCTCCCAGCGCGCCTGCAGCCTCTTCGGGCACACCGCAACCGTCGTCTTCGTCGATCTCACCAACGTGCACTACTGCGGCAAGGCGGGCGCCGACCGCCAGTACGGCCGCTCCAAGCAGCGCCGCAGCGACTGCCCCTTGGTCAGCATGGGACTGACCCTCGACGGCCGCGGGTTTCCCCTGCGCAGCGAGATCCTGCCCGGCAACGTGTCCGAGCCCAGCACCCTATCCGCGGCCCTCGAAAAGTTGTGTGCGCCGGCCGCCGCCAAACCCACCGTGATCATGGATGCCGGCCTGTCGACGGAGGCCAACATCGCCTGGCTGCGCGCGCACGGCTACCACTGGATCACCGGCGCGCGCGGCAAGCAGGCCCCTCCCGAGAGCGCTCCGGAGGGCACCTTCGAGACGCGCAAGCAGCAGCCGGCCAAGGTCTGGAAGCTCGACAGCGCGGGCGCCGAAACGCGTCTGTGCGTGTGGAGCGAGGGCCGCCAGGCGAAAGAGCACAGCATGCTCGCACAGCGCCGCGAACGCTTCGAGCAAGAACTGCGCCAGCTGCATGCCGGGCTGTCCAAAACCGGTTGCACCAAGCGCTATGCGCGTGTCTTGGAGCGCCTCGGGCGCATCCAGGAGCGCCACAAAGCCGTGGCGAGCCAATATCACATCACGGTCACCCAGAAAGCTCCCGAAACCGCGGCCGCAGACGCAGCCCAAGCGCGGCCGCGCCGGCCTGGCCGGCCGCGCAAAGCCAAGCCGCTGCTGGCCGCAGCTGTCGAGTGGCAGCGTAACGCCAAACACGCCCAGCGCTCGGCCACGGCGGGGACGTATCTGTTGCGCACCAGTCACTGCGACTGGGATCTGGAGCGCGTGGTGCGCACCTACTGGCAGCTCAGCGACATTGAGGCGACCTTCCGCAGCCTGAAGGGCGAAGTGGGTCTGCGCCCGATCTACCACAGCAAGCGGGAGCGCATTCGGGCGCACCTGTTCGTGGCCGTCTTGGCGTACCATGCGATCCACCTCGTGCGGCAGCGCTTGGCCGCGGCCGGCAACCATGACAGTTGGACCACGCTACGGCACAAGCTGGCCAATTGGGTGCGCCAGACCACGACCCTGCAACGCGAGGACGGGCGTTGGATCGAGACGCGTCAGGACGCGCGCCCGACACCGCAGGCGGCCCACCTCGCCACCGTACTGGGCGGGCCGCCGCAACTGCATCGGCAGAGGCGGGTGACAGGGGAGCCGGCTGTCGTCCGGGAGCACTGAATAAACTCAGATCGCGTGGTGCCATACTGACTTCCGGGTTGCCCATAAGTTATGGCTGTTCAACTGCTTAGGGAAATTCTAATTCCAAAAACGGCGAAGTCGGGTTGGCGCCAGAAGGGGTACAAAACACCGTCGACAGTGACATTGCCCTTGCCGCTAGCAGGCACCTTTGCAGCGTCCACGCCTCAGCCATTCCAGTCCGCGCCGATGGCGCTCGGTCTGCATGTTTGCCCCGACCGACGTGGAGATCATGTGCTCGGGCATGATCGCTATGACCGGCGAGGACCAGTTCGACCGCCGTCGGATGCACGACAGTCCAGATGCCATTCCCATCCTTGGCCAAGGGTACTTCCGGACTGGAGTTGCCAACCGCGCCATGACGGACCACTGGAACGTCCGAGGCCATCCACGCACCGTCCATCGTGGTCTGCATTGACGCGAGGCCGTTGGTGGCCGTGACGCTGACCTCGGACGAGAACCCTGAGTCGCCGATCCAGTCGGAGCCGTCCTCGGTCCTACTCTGGGGGAGCTTCTACCCGGGCATGCCGCGAGGGCGGGTGGTCATGACGGCCTGGCGGCAGGCTGCGGACCACTTGCGCTCCAGCAGTGTTAACAGGTAGCCGTTACCGTTCTCGGCGCTGAGGTCTACGCCTTCGCAGGGCTCGCCATTGAGGGTGAAGCCGCCGAATACGGTGATCAATGGGTGACGATGACGCCGTCCTCACGGAACCCTACCTCGACGGGCTGCGGCTGGAACGGGCGAGGCACGAGAGGTGGGACTACAGCCCCTTGTCATGGAGTGCCGCCGAAGTGCGGAACACTGCGATTGGGCCGTTCACGAGAAAGGCACTCCACCTCCAGCGAAATCCGCTGGCGCGAGCGCGCCAGCGTCGAGTGGTTTGGCGTCGACTCGTGCAGCTCGTAGCCCAGAAACGGCCGCAGGCTGAGACCGTCGCTGCTCAGGCCGCTCGATTGTGCGCCTGGCCAGAGACCGCTGCACGTCCGCTTTCGGATGCGACGCTCCCGACTCTACAGGATCGTTCGGAGCGGTCACCCGGCATAACGGTGCGTTGGATCCGCATCGGCGGAATCTTCAGCCCAGTTGGAGACCGTGCAACTGTCCGCGGACATCTTCGAACACGCGTCGGTACCAGTTGACGAATGCGAGGGCCGCGGGACTGTCGTGTTGGAAATAGTGCGCCGTAATCGCCAGACCGTACGGTAAACCGGGTCGTCGCTGCTAAGCGAGCCAAGTGTGCAACACAGCCTTGCGCCGCTTGGCGTTGGAGAATAGCGCGCCCCGTATCTTTGCGCCCCTCGCTGATTCCTCGGCATGTTGAAGTAGCGGGTCTTCGTTATTGACGAGGTCCTCCAAGAACTCTTCAAGAGCGCCCGATCGTCGATTGTCCGGCATCAGCCAGACGCCAACGCGGGCTTGCACGGCGAGTGCATCGCCAACAAAGCCGCCCTCAGGAATCTCATCTGGGAGCGTCAGTTCAAGGTCTGCAAGCCGCGCCCGACCGGCCCGCCAGCGGTCCGTGGGAGCGCGATCAGCGTCCAGCACGAACCCGACCGACCTGCCCGTGCTGGTAGTGACCGCGAGCCTCATCCCCTTCAGCAGATTATCCTTGCCCCCAGAATCTTCATCTCCTTGGGCGGAGTTCTTGATGTCAATAGCTGTATGATCGACGCCGTGTCGTGACAGCAAATTCTCGATGACATGCTTGTCGTCCTTGCCTTCGACACGCAGAGTCGGCCGTTCGTCCCGGGGCATCCCTCAGCGGACCTCGATGTCTTGCTCCACCGCGATTGAGATGTCCTCGCCGGGCACACAGACAGCCTGGGCCAGTGACTGATGGACGCGCTGAACGACGACCCGTTTCGCGAGGTCTGGCCGGGATCGAATCAGCGCTCCGAGTCCCTTGATGCAGTCAGAGCTGTGCGTCGTCGCGAAGACCTGCACATTGGAGCGTTCGGCAGTCTCCACGACGAGCCGCCACATGTCTTCCATAACCGTCCAGTGAAGGCCCGTGTCGATTTCGTCAATCAGAAGGCATCCGTTCTTCGTGCTTGAGAGGGCAAGGCTGACCGCCAACAACCGCCGCATCCCGTCCCCGTAACTGCCTACCGGCTGACGCTGCTTAACGTTCCGCTGCCCTACTAGGATTCCGGGGCGCCGACTGCCAGCCAGGAAATGGATCGAGTCGATCTCCGGCATCAAGATGCGCATGGCCTCGACGACCTCTGTCTCGCGTCCCTCGGCCAGCACGTGGTTCCACGCGATCCGCATGGATGATGGCTGGAAATTCAGAAAGCGGGCTACTCTGCCGGAGTATCCATTGTCCCGGGAATGCGCCGTGAAACGGTCGAGGAGCGAACCGCTCTCGGTAATTGGAAGCACGATCGGTTCCTGCCCGTCAGCGACGAGGCTCAGCCCAAATGCTATCAGGGGCTCTTCCTCGGGATCGAGCCGTGCGCGGCGCTTCGCCATCACCGACCACCGGTCTGCGGTGTCGCCGATTTCATCGAGCGGTAGTACCTTGCCGTCGAGGCGTTGCTGACTGCCGCGACTCGACAACTCGAAGCTAGCGCCCGGTGTGCAGCGGTGGCCGTAAAACACATGGGAGACGTCGACCCCGTTGCTCACGTTCTCGTCGAACTCCCCACGGCGCACCGCTGATTCGCGTAAAGCGGAGACGCGCCCTCCAGACAAGAGGACCTCGACCGCCTCTAGGATCGATGTCTTGCCGCAGTTGTTCTTGCCAACCATGAGGTTGACACACGCCAAATCGGCCAATCGGTAGGACTCGAATCCACGATACCTGTGTAGCTCTAGCGACTCTAGCATCGCGTTCATCGCAGGAATCGACTCCGCATCCATCATAGCTCAAAGGCAGCCGTGGCCCAGTGTGGCCACATCTAGTGGTCGGGCTCAGCCGCGGCGCTCTGGTGTCCCGCGCCGCGGCCGGTGCCAGGGCAGTTCTACCGGGGCTTGCTGGCGCAGCCGGAGACCTGGTGTGCCATGGAGTTGGTGGACGATTAGAGGTGCGTTAGGCAGGTCGCATCTGCGACACAAGGCCTCACTAGCGGAGTCCCGTCTTGCCCCGCGTGAGCGGAATGGTCGGGGACAGGAGTGGGGCGCGGTCGTGGCGGCTCCCCGCATGACGGCCCCGTTCGTGGCACTCGATGGATCGGAGGCCTGACGGCAGTCGCAGCCGGCGGGCATAGTTCCGCCACATCGTGCCGGCCGCCCTCGCGCTAGGGGTGTCGGCCGGAGCCGCGGCGGCACAGGCGCCGCCGGGAGCGGGGGTGGTCGCTCATCGCAAGGCAGCGCCGCCGCGAACCGCAACGCCTACGCGGTGACACTGGGGCAAACGGTAAGTGGTCCGCAGCCTACCAGACCGACATGACCACCATCACTCCCGTGATGCCGGGAGGAACTCACCCTGACCGCGGCCGAAGACGGCTCCTGCTGGATCGGCGACACCTCGTGCCCGTCCGCGGGCAGCGTCGCGGCCACCAACGGCAACCGGTCAATGCTCGCCATGGTGGACGGCGAGTGGATGGCCTACTCGTACCTTCCTGTGGTCCCGCGGGTCGCGGTCGGCAACGCCGGTCTGTACGTGCCCTTCACCAAGCATGGAAACGGCACCTGGACCGCCGTGAATCCGGGGGTGGACGAACCTGGTCCTCGCCGGTCATAGCGATCAGGCTCGTGCACATAATCCCCACATCCATCGGGGCGAAGCGGGCAGATCGAGCGCCATCGGCGGGCCGGCGGCAGCAGGGCGAGCGTCATGAGGCCGAGGCCCCGGTCGGTCCGATTGCAGGCGGCAAGATCCTGGGCAAGTGCCTGCCATACTCAAGCCGTCGTGCGCAAGTTCAATCTGGAAGGCCCGGTGATGGCGGAGCGCCATTACTGCATTCCGCCGCTCAGCCGGGTCAACTTGGACGAGATCCTCGAACTGATCGCGGACATGAGCTTCGTCCTGCACGCGCCACGCCAGACGGGCAAGACCTCGACCTTGCTCTCGCTGCAAGATCGGCTCAATGCCGAAGGCAAGTACCACTGTGTCTACGTAAACTTCGAGGGGGGGCCAAGCGGCTGGAGAGGATACCGCTCGCGCGATGCGGACACTGCTTGCGGATTTGGCTTCCAGATCTCTCGAGGTCCTGCGGGATGATTTCGTCGAGAGGACAATGTCGGAGTACTTGGAAAAGTACGGTCCCGACGCAGCCTTGGGCCAGACCCTCGTGCGCTGGTCCCCAGCCAGCCAGTTACCTCTGGTACTGCTGATCGACGAGATCGACTCGCTCGTCGGGGACACTCTCATTTCCGTCCTCACGCAACTGCGGGCGAACTACGACCGCCGTCCAGGCCATTTCCCGCAGAGCGTGATCCTCTGCGGGGTCCGGGACGTGCGCGACTATCAGATCTTTTCGAGCCGCGAAGGGACCAACGTCAGGGGCGGCGGCGCCTTCAACATCAAGGCGAAGTCGCTGCGCCTCGGCGACTTTTCGGAAGCCGAGGTGCGGGAGTTGCTGGCTCAGCACACTGCCGGGCGCGGCCAGGCCTTTGAGGACGGTACCGCCGAACGCATCTGGGCCCTCACCTGCGGCCAGCCGTGGCTGGTGAACGCCCTGGCTTACGAGGCCTGCTTCGATGCCGAGACCGGCCGCGACCGGAGTCGGCCGATCCGTGTCGACGCCATCGACCAAGCCAGGGAAACACTCATTCTCAGACGGGTCACGCATCTCGACCAGTTCGCCGACAAGCTCGACGAAGAGCGGGTGCGACGGGTGATCCTGGCCATGCTGGCCGGGTCTGGGACTTGGGACTACTCGTTCCGCGACCTGGAGTACGTTCGGGACCTTGGCCTAGTGGCTTCCGAGGGTGCAGTGCGCATCGCGAACCCGATCTACGCCGAGGTCGTCCCGCGCGAGCTGACAGCGGTACTGCAATCCGGGCTTGAGGCGCAGGTGGATCCGGCTTGGTACGTGAACGCCGATGGCAGCTTGGACCTAGCCGGGCTGCTGCGTGCCTTCCAAGGCTATTCCCGGGAGAATGCCGAGTCATGGGTGGAGCGGTTCGGGCACGCAGAGGCGGGGCCGCAGCTGGTGCTGCATGCGTACCTGCAGCGGGTGGTGAAGAGCGGGGGACGGATTGGGCGGGAGTACGCGGTGGGCCGCGGGCGCACGGACCTGTTGATTGAATGGCGTCAAGGCGTGGGGCAAGGCCCGGTGCGCACTAGAAAGTACGTCATCGAGTGCAAGGTACGTACCGCGAAAGTCGGTCTGGATCGCCTGGTCCGCGAGGGGCGGGAGCAGGTGGCAACATACATGGACCGCTGTGGGGCGGAATCGGGGCACTTGGTGATTTTCGACCTGCGCCCGGGCCAGTCGTGGGTGGAGCGGTTGTACCGGAAGGAACCGGAGCCGAGCGGGCGTCCGATCACGGTTTGGGGGCTGTAGATGAGCCTGTCCGATATTCCGTGTAAGCTTTGTCTCGGTAGCACATTGGGCGGTCATCCGAGGCCACCCCTGCAAAATCCTCTCGACACGCAATTTCGGACACACCCGCATCCAGGGCAACTTACGCAGCAAGCGATTCCTTGGCACCTCGGAAAACGCACTCAAGTTGCAGTTGTGGATCCCAGTCTCGGTCTACGTGCTGGTCGCGATCCTGCGCAAGCGCCTCGAAATCGACATCTCACTGCACACGATGCTGCAGCTCCTGTCCATCAGGCCATTCGAGCAGGTTCTGCCATACCAAGCACTTACGCTGTCGGAAGCGGACCCAAGGGGAGCAGCCAGTGCAGCCCAGCCACCCCTTTTCGCAGGTTGATCCGAGTCTCGCTCCGGGCAGTGGCTAGATGCAGAAGCCCAATCCGATCTCTCACTTACCATGGAATCCGTGTTGTCATCTTGGTCGGTAAGCTACTACTTCGCATCGAAGGAATGATGGACTTGGAGGTCTTGCCGTCGGGCCGCTTCAAGAGCCGCATAGTGCCTCGCAAAGTCGTCCATGCTCTGCTTGATCCAAGCAATGACGAGTGGGCCTTTGTCCCTAAGGAGTTTCCCTCCAGCCCTGAAGTCCAAGAGGATCAGGCGATTCATAGAAACGCCGCTGAGGGGGCGCGCTCTGCCGTTGCCCCACAAGTCACGATTCGGGCTCATCCTGAGAGGCGCTGGCGGGCGGCTCGAAGTAGTCTTTCAGCTCATAGGCTTCGCTCATGATGGTCAAGCGGGTCCAGCCCTCCCAGATCTTTTGATGGCCCGGCGGCGGAGCGTGCGCACGGTACAGGTAGCCGCCCAAGATCGCCATGGTCCGCACCGCCAGCCCCAGATTGCCCGGCGCGGCCAGCCCGCGCTTGGACGCGAAGTGGCGCAGCACGCGCAGCTGGATCTGCGTGAAGAACACCTCGCTCGGTAATTCGGGGGTCTCCCGTCCCAGCAGGGTCATCGCGGCCAGCCGCCAGGCGATCACCGCCTTGATCGTCACCGCCCGCTCGATCCGCTGCCCCGTGCGGTGCCCCAGGTACTCCACCTTGCAGCCGGACTTGAGCATCCGGTGCCAGTCCTCGATGCGCCAGCGCAGCCGGTACCACTCCAGCACCTGCTCCGCATCCGCCAGCGACGCCACCGGCAACGTCGTCAGCAGGAACCACTCCAACGCTTCCACCCCCTCCGGCGCCGCCCGCTCCCACACGTGCACCAGCTGCATCCGCAGCGCTGCCTCGCCGCGCGCCGGGGCCGGCAACTCGACCGTCTGCCAGCGCAACTCGGCCTGCGCCGTGCGCGCCGCGCGCAGCGCGCTGGCGGACTGCCGGCGCGTGCCCCGCCGCGCCGAACTCCGCTGCACCTTGATCTCCAACTGGCCCCCCACCGGCTGTGCCCGCATGTGCTCGAACAGCTTCGGCCGGGGCGCGCCCAGGACGCGGTTGTGCTTGGCCCGCACCAGCAACTCGACTCCCTCCAGCCGCCGCTGCTCGGCGAACAGCGCCTGCACGTCGGCCTCGCGGTCCATCACCGCCACCAGGCGCGGGCCCGCCAACTGGCCCGCTACCTCCGCGCAGTCGCGCAACCCGCGGATCCAGCGGAAGGTCTTGCGCTCCTCCAGCGGCCGCCCGCGCTGCGCCTGCCCGTCCGGCGCGTCGTACTGGATTTGCAGCAGCCCCAGCGGGATGCCCTCCGGGCTGACCGCCAGCGTCGAGTGCATGTGCAGCCCCAGCGTGCCCTCCGAGCGCTTGTTCTTGCCGATGTAGCCCAGCCCCGCACAGCCGGGATGCTCGGCAAAGTTGAGCTCGGTGCCGTCCTGCACGCACAGCACCGTGCGCTCGGCCTGCAGGCGCCGCAGCGTGCGCTGGCGGTGCGGCGCCAGGATGTTCTGCGGGGTCACCGCCGAGTCGTCCGGCTGGTCGATCAGGCGGTAGTGGCCCTTGACGGCGGCCCGCTGGCCCTGCGCGGCGGCGGGGATCGAGGCCATGGGAGCGGCGGCCTGCATCTGCGCGGTCTGCACCAGCCGCTTCGACAAGCGTAGATCACCCAGCGGCGCCTGGCCCAGTTCGTTGGCCGCGAACTCGTCCAGGGCCAGCCCGTCGGCCGGCCCCAGCGGCTGGCCGGGCGGCGCTGCGGCGGCCCCGAGCAGGCGCCGCCAGTCGCGCTGCAGGGGGTAGACGAAGATGGCCTTGACCGGCACGCGCTGGCCGGGGCGGGCGAAACGCCCGCGCCCGCCGGTCTGGCCGACGCAGGTCCAGTTAGCGGCGCGGAAACACGTGCCGGCGTGCTGCTGCGGATCGCAATAGGTTTCCAGCAGGGCAGGCCGGTAGCCATAGCGCTGGAGGAAGTCCTCCGGCAGCCGCCGCCGGACCATGCCGAGCACCTTGGAAGCGAGCAGGTGACAGCGCACGCTGGGACGGATCAGGAAGCGGCTCAGGCCCAGCACGCGGTGCAGCCGCTTGCGGCGCAGTTGCGCATCCCAGCCAATCCACTCGTCGCGGGCCGCCACCGCCAAGGCCGCGGCGGCGAAGCCGAGCGCCCCCAGCAGGCCGTGCTCGGACTCAATCAGGTAGCGCACCTGGGCACCGACGTGCAGCACGGCTCCCTGCGGGTGCTCGCTGGCGACCAGCTCGTTCCAGGTCCGCCGCTGTTGCGGACTCGTCACCAGGGTCAACTTGAGCCCGGCGACCGCCCCCGCCGCAGGCGGAACTGCTTGCGGTGGCGGGACCGGCTGGCCGAGCCGACGCGGACGGCAGTCACCGGCGCGGCCGCCATGGCGCGGGGCCGGCAAATCGATGCGTCCCGCGCTGTGCAGACTGCGCAAGGCCTTCTGGCAGCTCGCCACCTGCGGCTGGCCGCGACTGTTCACGAAACCGAACTCCCGGCACACGTGCCGGGCGAACGCGCTCCGGCTGGTGTCGCCAGCCTGCGTCCGCAGCACCCGCAGGGTCTCCACGGCCTCTGAGTGCGAGAGGGTCTCCGCAATGCAATGTTGGTCGAGCATGCTTTAGACATGCCACAACCACCCTACAGTTGTCAAGTGCGAGATCTGGGGCATGGGCAGGGCGCGCTTGCGTCGCCCCGCCGGATGAAAGCGGTTTCGTGAGAGGCACTAGCCGCTTTGATGCCGGTGACTTGAGTGCCCGGAGGCTGCGAATGGCCTGCCATCACGCCCCTAGACCCCAAAGTTAGCGCCGAAAACCTTACCTGATTACGCACCAGCCCCAGCCAAAGTTAGGAGGCGGTAGGGTAGGGGCGGAGTGCGCACGGCGACATAGGCGAGGCGGGGCACGAGATCGACCAGCTGGTAGCGGCGGTTGAAGCGGTAGGCGAATTCGGCGAGGTAGCGCCCCGCGTAACGCGCGGCGCAGGCGTGATAGGTGCCGTCCATCGCCCGCTTGACGTTGCCCAGCAGCGTGTTCACCCAGATCAGCCCGGGCGTCTCGCAGCTGCCCTTGGCACCTCCGGTGACGCGCGGCTGGTGCGTGCAGCGGGCCGCCTGCACCCCCCGGAAGCAGGCCAGCCCGTCCGCCCGTACGATGGTCCCCGGCCGTAGGTGCTGCTGCGCCCAGGCTTGCACTGCGCGGCGGCGGAAACCAACCACCGGGCTCAGCCGCAGCCGCTGCGGCCGCCCGTCCTCAGTGACTTGGGCCGCCGCCAGGAAGGGCGTCTTGCGGTCCGCGCCGCGACCGCGCTTGCCGCCGCTGGCTGCCCCGCCCAGATCGGCGTCGTCCAGCTCCACGAGGCCCCCCAGCGGCTGGCTGTCAGCCCGCGCGCGCATCGCCTGCAGCAGTTTGTGCTGGAGCATCCCAGCCGTGTTGTAGCTCACGCCCAACTGGCGCAGCAGGTCCATCGCCGAGAGGCCATTCTTGGATTGCGTGAGCAAGTAGATCGCCAGGTACCAAGTGGTCAGCGGCAGCTTGGTGTGCTCGAACACGGTGCCGGCGGTCAGCGAGACCTGCCGCTGGCAGCGGATGCACTGGAAGACCTTGCGGGTGTGCAGCTGGCAGTCCTTGTGCTAGCCGCAGGCGGGGCAGCGGAAGCCCTGCGGCCAGCGCGCTTGGAACACCGCTTGGGCGCATTGCAGCTCGGTTCCGTAGAGCTTGAGGAAGTCGCGCAGGCTCTGTCCTTTCTGGAACTGGACGTGGTTCTTAGGCATGTAGAATTCCTTTGTTATCAGATACTTATTATACATTCCACAGCGATTTAAGTCAACCGGATCGAAGCCCGAATCCAAAACATTTCCGGCTCCTAAATGCGGCTGAGAGTCCTCGGTAATCAGGAAACCTTAAGTTAGTGCCATTGGTGCTCCTGCGCTCCGTAGTTCGGGCCCGCGCTGACGCTGCGCAATTCCAAGTCGTGGCGGCCGCTCGGCGACAAGTCCATCTCACCCACGGTGACAGATCGACAACGAAATGTCCCCCTTCCGCTGGGACTGGCGGCAAACGTGGATCGCAGCGCCTGACAGCCAGGCGGCCCCTCTCTCCATCGGGCACGGCCTTGGAGGCGGGCTAAGGAATAGGCCTGCAATCCGATTGCTGGCCGCAACATCGGCTGCCGATGCGTGCCATACTGGATTCGCCGTGCGCTACTTCAATACTGAAGGCCCGGTGAATCCAGAGGAGCATTACTGCATCGATCCGCTGGATCGAGTGGACCTTGCGGAGATCCTCACTCTGATCGCGCGCAAGAAATACTTCGTCCTACACGCACCACGCCAAACGGGCAAGACCTCGATCTTGCTCTTACTGCAGGATCAGCTCAACGCCGAAGGCAAGTACCGCTGTGTGTACGTGAACTTCGAGGGGGGCCAGGCGGCCGGGGAGGATACCGCTCGCGCAATGCGGACACTGCTCGCGGATTTGGCTTCCAGGTCCCTCGAGGTCCTGCGGGATGATTTCGTCGAGAGGACGATGTCGGAGTACTTGGAAAAGTACGGTCCCGACGCAGCCTTGGGCCAGACCCTCGTGCGCTGGTCCCCAGCCAGCCAGTTACCTCTGGTAGTACTGATCGACGAGATCGACTCGCTCGTCGGGGACACTCTCATTTCCGTCCTCAGGCAACTGCGGGCGAACTACGACCGCCGCCCAGGCCATTTCCCGCAGAGCGTGATCCTCTGCGGAGTCCGGGACGTGCGCGACTACCGGATCCATTCCAAGCGGGAAGGAACCAACGTCAGCGGCGGCAGCGCCTTCAACATCAAGGCGAAGTCGCTGCGCCTGGGCGACTTCACGGAAGCCGAGGTGCGGGAGCTGCTGGCTCAGCACACTGCCGAGCGCGGCCAGGCCTTTGAGGACGGTGCCGCCGAACGCATCTGGGCCCTCACCTGCGGCCAGCCGTGGCTGGTGAACGCCCTGGCCTACGAGGCCTGCTTCGATGGAGAGACCGGCCGCGACCGGAGTCGGCCGATCCGTGTCGACGCCATCGACCAAGCCAGGGAAGCGCTCATTCTCAGGCGGGTCACGCATCTCGACCAGCTCGCCGACAAGCTCCGCGAAGAGCGGGTGCGACGTGTGATCATGCCAATGCTGGCCGGGTCCGGGAATTGGGACTACTCGTTCCGCGACCTTGAGTACGTCCGGGACCTTGGCCTAGTGGCTTCCGAGGGCACAGTGCGCATCGCCAACCCGATCTACGCCGAGGTGGTCCCGCGCGAGCTGACAGCGGCACTGCAATCCGGGCTTGAGGCGCAGGTGGATCCGGCTTGGTACGTGAACGCCGATGGCAGCTTGGACCTGGCCGGGCTGCTGAGTGCCTTCCAAGGCTATTTCCGGGAGAACGCCGAGTCGTGGGTGGAGCGGTACGGGCACGCGGAGGCGGGGCCGCAGTTGGTGCTGCATGCGTACCTGCAGCGGGTGGTGAACAGCGGGGGGCGGATTGGGCGGGAGTACGCGGTGGGCCGCGGTCGCACGGACCTGTTGATTGAATGGAGTCAAGGCCCGATGCGCCCTAGCAAGTACGTCATCGAGTGCAAGGTACGTACCGCGAAAGTCGGTCTGGATCGACTGGTCCGCGAGGGGCGGGAGCAGGTGGCAACATACATGGACCGCTGTGGGGCGGAATCGGGGCACTTGGTGATTTTCGACCTGCGCCCGGGCCAGTCGTGGGTGGAGCGGTTGTACCGGAAGGACCCAGAGCCGGGCGGGCGTCCGATCACGGTTTGGGGGCTGTAGTCCTACCCTGACTGGGGCCGAGGACGGCTCCGACTGGATTGGCGACTCAGGGTTCTCGACCGAGGTCAGCGTCACGGCCACCAACTGCCACGCGTCAATGCAGACCCTGATGGACGGGGCGTGGATGGCCCCGGACGTTCCCGTGGTCCATCATGCCGCGGCCGGCAACTCCGGTCCGTAAGTGCACTTGGCCAAGTATGGGAACGGCACTTGGACCGCCGTGCATCCGACGGTGGTCGAATCTGGTCCTCGCCGGTCATAGCGCTCAGGCCCGAGCACATGATCTCCACGTCGATCGGGGCGAACATGCAGACCGAGCGCCATCGGCCGGGACTGGAATGGCTGAGGCGTGGACGGTGCAAAGGTGTCGGCTAGCGGCAAGGGCAATGTCACTTTCGATGGTGTTTTGTACCCCTTCTGGGCGCAAGACGGCGGCATGCTGGCCGGGGCGCGCTACGACGCGGCCATAAAGAACAACGGCGCAGGCGGTGACGGCTACATCCGGGGCGATCTGGACGACCTGCCGACGCTGACCGCGGACGACGAGGACACGGCCGGCAACGAGCTGCGGACGGGCCTGAAGGTGGCGGGGGAGACGTTCCCGCTGGCGGAGCTGCTGGGCGCGGGCACGTCCACGCAGGATGGCGACAACTTCGTGGCCGAGGCGCGCACCGAGCTGGAGAAGATCAGCGGCCAGGTGGATACCCTGATCGACCTGTTCAAGGACGCTGATGGCGGCCAAACGACCTTGAACGGCCTGATCGGCACTACCAATCAGATAGGCAAGTGGGGGGAGGCACAGGCCGCGGTCGACAAGGTCTTCGGCGGGACGGTGACCCTGCGGGCAGAGGCCGACGCGGACGAGGCGGACGAGGCGTTCGACGACCTGGTGCAGGCGCTGTCCAGCCTCGACGCGTTCCAGGCGGCCACGGAGAAGGACGGCGAGGGCGTGTTCGAGGACGCGGAGCTGACCGCGGACCAGGCCGCCGACGCGTTCGACGCGACAGAGTCGCAGGCGACAGCGGCTCTGGGGATGCTCGGGGACACGCGCTTCGGCGCCGTCGTGCTGAAGGAGCGTGCGAACGCGAGGGGCAAGCTGGGCTACGACTACAAGGCTGCCGATGGCCAGAACCTGACGCACAACCGCTACGCGGCTGACGTGCTGGTCACAGTTAATAACAACGGCGTGGTCACCGGGCGGGTCACGGAGCTCGTTGTGGAGCCGTCGGACAACGGCGGCGGTCAAATTGGTAGCCTCGTCTTCAACGCGGCCGAGGACACAGACAACATACCAACGCATGGGGGAGCCGTGACCGGAAGCTACGTGACGGTGCCCGACTTCTCCGACGCGGCTAACTCCGCGGACCGGGTAGCCGCCGTCCAGAGCCTAGTCCAGCTCGTAGCCACCGAAGCGGCGACTGTTGCAGGCCTGCCGACGACGAAACCGCCACAAGTCACGGTAGTGGAACGAGTCGGTGTCGGCCCTTTGGCCTCCCCTTACTGGTACCAGGTCGACTTGACAGTGTATGGCAACGGCAGTACAGAACGAACAGCCCAGCTAGATCTTGGCGTTGTTCACGTGACCGGAGCCAGCACCGGCGGCGCGGTGTCGGAAGGAGCGGGCGAGCTGGGAGCGTTCGCGTACGCGACGATCGACGACACGGTGCGCACGAACCACATCCAGACGTCCGGCAACGCCTACTACGAGGGCGCCACGCGGGCGGTCGGCGGTGACGCCACGCTGTACAGCGGCGACTTCGAGATGCAGGTGCGCTTCCGCAGCAAGAAGGTGAGCGGCCTGGTGTCGAACCTGCGGGACTCGGACGGGGCCACGTGGCAGTTCAAGTACGGCGACGTGGATTCGATCATCCTGCCGGAGGCCAATCTGGGCACCCAGGCGAACTGGGACGCCAAGAGCACCCCAGCAAGCGATGACGACCCCATTGTCAACGGGGCGCAGATCACGTTCGCGCCGCGGGCCGGCAGTCCGTCACCGGTGACGGTCATCGGAGGGTTCCAGGGGACGCTGCTGGGCACCGGCGCCGCGGCTGGCGAGCAGGCGGTCGGGACGTGGTCGGTCGGCGCCGACCCGGGCGAGAAAGGCGGATACCTGGCGGGCGGCTTCGGCGCCGCGCGGGTGGCCGACACTCCGACCACCCTGCCGGCCTCCGACGACGGCACAATGACGGAGACGATGGTGTCGCCTGTAACCGGCCAGACCCTGGCCGACGGCATGCTGAAGCTGGTCGGCACGAAGCGGGGCGCGGATGAGGCGGTTGGTGTCACCCGCACGAAGGAGGACAAGGTCGAGATCTCGCTGGCGACGATGTTCGGGAAGCAGGACGCGAACAGCTGGACGAACGGAGCCAAGCAGGTCGACCTGGCGCGGGCGGAGATCGAGCGCCTGATGTCGCAGCTGAACGCCTTCATCGCGCTCGACAATGACGACGCGACCGAAGCCGACACGTTACTGGCGAACAAGAACCGGGCCGAGATCTGGGCGTCCGTCAACACGACCATCGAGCGGTACCTGTTCAACAACGACACGGAGGTGCTGGACGAGACGGACTCCGCCAACGTCACCGCTGCCAATTGGGGAGACATGCTGAACAAAGGCTATCCGGTGAGCAGCGGCGGGAACGCGCTGGACGCCGAGGCGCTGTCGAAGATCCAGGAAGTGCTCGACGCGCTGGCCAGCCAGGCTGCCTTGGGGGACGCGATCGAAGAGGACGGGATCTTCAAGGGCCTGAACTTAAAAGCGGATGGAGCAACGGAGACCGTGGCTAACACTTGGGACCGCAAGGAGTCGCGCGTGCAGTGGCGGCTGAGCTCGACCGAGTACACCCGCTTCGGCGTGTGGCGCAAGCAGAACAACAACTACGCAAGTGACGGGGAGGGCGCTAATAACAAGGACGATGCGGACGGGCCAGGCCGGTTCGCGTACAGCCCGCTGGCGCAGACCTCGTACACATCGCATCTGGATCCGAGCTACCCCGACGGAGGCGTGGCGACGTACACGGGCGAGACGTTGGCGATACAGAACGCGGACTTCTACATGGGCACGATTGCAGTGCGCGTCGAGTGGGCCGCGGGCTCAGTTGGCGGCAAGCTGGCAGCGGTGATCAGCGATCTGGAGAACGTCGGCAACGGCGACCCGCTGCTGTACGCGCCCACTGATGCTAATCCTGCGTACGCGATCCGCGAGATCATTTTCGCGGCAAATGTGGATGAGGTGCTGTCCTTCGAGGACAACGCTGGAGCCGACATAACGTATTTCGCTGCAGCCGGCGGGCTGACGACGGTGTTGAAGACAGCCAAGACAAACACAGCATCGCTGCAGGGCAAGTTCGTTGGCCAGGACATCGACGGGCCGCTGGGCGTGATCGGCACGTGGACGCTGAAGAAAGGCGCCGGCGCCACGAGCAAGATCGGCAACAACGCGCACACGATTCACGGCGCGTTCGGCGCGGAGGTCGGGCCCTAGCGTCTGGCACGCGCCGCGCTGCGGCGCGGGACTACCATCAGGGGGCGGGCAACCGCCCCCCCTTTCGTGTGCCGAGCATGTTCGGCAGCTTGAGGGTGGAAGTCCCTTGGACAACCTGATGGAGGTGAAGTCCTAGCGAAGCGCAAGGGCGTCGTCGCGAGGCGGGGTCTGAAGGAAGCGTGGAACAAAGGCGCGAGCCGATGGACAAGAACCGGATACGAGGCAGACGGCGTCGGACGAGTCGGCGAATGACGACGAAGTCCAGATCCATCAAGGACACCGGCTGTAAATCCGGCGGTTGTGCGCTGAAGGCTGTCGAGCTTACCTCGGGAGATCTGTCGTCCGTCCGGAATTCCGGACTGGGGGAGGAGTAATCCGACCTGACCGGACGGCAGAAGTCAGCAGACGGCATAGTAGCCCCGCAAGGGGCGAAGGCCTGAACGGACGGAGGGGCGAGTAGAACGGCGTTTCTCGTGAGTGGAATGCGGCAGAACATCCAGCTAGTGCTGGCCTTCCCGGTCGACGGAGGGGGTGAAGCCCCGGAAGCGACAGGGGAAGGGACCGAACCGCACACGGCGGGACGACGAGACGAAAGCCCGACTACAGACGAACAGTGGATGGAGCGAGCCTGCGAGCGGAGCAACTGCAAGCGGGCGCTGGCACGAGTCCGGGGAAACCGGGGGAGTCCGGGGGTGGACGGGATGACCGTCGACGATCTGCCCGGGCACCTGCGCGAGCACTGGCCGGCCATCCGGGAACAGCTGCTGAGCGGGACCTACCGACCGCAGCCGGTGAGACGGGTGTACATCCCGAAGCCGGGCGGAGGCAGGCGCAAGCTGGGCATACCGACGGTGCTGGATCGATTCGTCCAGCAGTTGGTGGCCCAGGTCCTGCAGGAGCACTGGGACCGGACGTTCTCCGAACACAGCTACGGGTTTCGCCCGGGGCGTTCGGCGCATCAGGCGGTCGAGGCGGCCCAGCGGCAGATGGCTGCGGGTCGGCGATGGGTGATAGATCTTGATTTGGAGAAATTCTTCGATCGAGTGAACCACGACCGTTTGATGGCCCGGATGGCCCGACGGATCAGTGACAAGCGGATGCTGAAGCTGGTCCGGGCGTTCCTGACGGCCGGTGTGATGGAGGACGGGCTGGTGAGCCCGGTGGACGAGGGGACCCCGCAAGGGGGCCCGCTCTCACCCTTGTTGTCGAACATCGTGCTCGACGAGCTGGACCGGGAGCTGGAGCGACGCGGGCTGCGGTTCGCACGGTACGCGGACGACTGCAACATTTATGTGGGCAGTCTCCGGGCCGGGGAACGCGTGATGGAAAGCGTGACGCGTTTCATCACCGGGACGCTCCGCTTGCGGGTGAACCAGAGCAAGAGCGCGGTGGCGCGGCCATGGGAGCGGAAGTTCCTGGGCTTCAGCCTGTCATCGGACCCACAACCGAAGCGGCGGATTGCACCGCAAGCGGTGCAGCGGTTTCGGCGGCGGGTGCGCGAGCTGACGCGACGGACTCGGGGCGTGAGCCACGAACGGATGGTCGAGGACATAGCCCGCTATTGGCGGGGATGGCTCGGCTATTTCGGGAAGTGCGAAACGCCATACGTGCTGGCAAGCTTAGAGGGGTGGACCCGGCGAAGGTTGCGGTCGGCGATCTGGAAACAGTGGAAACGTGGGAGGCGGAGATACGTGGAACTGCGTCGCAGGGATGTGCGTGTAGGGCTGGCGGCTCGAACTGCTGGCAGCGCCCACGGCCCTTGGCGCTTGGCCGCAAGCCCCGCTCTTTCTTATGCACTGCCTAACGCCTACTTCGCCTCGCTCGGCCTGCCGCGACTCCAGATCCGGAAGTAGCATCACCGTTCGAACCGCCGTATACGGACCCGTATGTACGGTGGTGTGGGAGGGGTGGAGCCGTGAGGCTTCCCCCTATCCCGATTCATGCCGCGAGCAAGTTTGGCGGGAAGAGGCAGCGGAGCGCGGGCGGGGAGCGTCCCGCGCGGGCTTCGCGCAGCCGGCCTCTTTGCGCCGCGGTCCGGCGCCCGGCGTTTGAAGCTCCGGCTTCGATACGCCGCGCTCGCCGCCTTCGCCCTGGGGCTGGCACAGCGGCACGACCGAGTCCGGCTCGTCCGGCTCGGGCTTGTTCCTGCCGGACGGGCGGCTGGTGGGCGTGCTCAAGGCACGGCGCGCGGACCGCGCGCCGTGCAACTACCGCTACAGCGCCTACTATCACCGCTTCGCGGACATCTACGCGCAGCTGCGGCCGCTGCTGGAGGGCGCGGCGGGGCGGCGGCCGGTCGAGATCGAGCTGGGGGTTGCGGGCACGATACGCAGGAGCAGGCGCTGGACGGGAGCTACACGCTGGACGATGTTGTATCTCAAGATAATCCGTCACGATTTCTCACACTGATACAGGGGCCCATGGCAGGCAGCTATCGTGGTTTTCAACAACGGGCGGCCGTTCGAGAGCGGGGGCACGGTGCGGGCGGCCAACGGCAGCCAGTACCGGCTCAGCCTGGAAGACGGGGCTGTGGCGGGCGGTATTCCAGCCGTCGGCCGCGGCTCCGCCGCAGCCGGCCTACCTGCTGCCGCTGCGGGGCGGGGTGCCGCCAGCGGATCGTGCTGCACAACCTGGACGCCACGCCGGCGCGCGGCCGGCCCGGTTCCTGCCCGATCTGCACGCGCCCGCAATCCACGGCACACAACACCCCTGACGGCGATCAGTTCCTCCTTTCGAGCCCCGGCCTGATCAGCTTCGCGACCGGGGCTCCGGCTCGAAGACACGGCTCTCCGTACCAGATTGACCCGCTTTCCCACACAATCCGACACGAGACAGTCCGATTCAAAACCGTGACGATTTAGCGAATCATTGTGGGAAACAACAGCGCCGGCGCCAGGCCGGGTGGTCCGATGCCGCTCGCCTGCCCGGGCTGCGGTGCCGCCCCGGCGATGGGCGACCGCCTCCGCCGCTGCCTGCGCCGAGGCCCCGCCAGGCGGCCACCCCAGGGCGAAGGCGGCGAGCGCGGCGTATCGACGACGGGGCTTCAAACCCCGGGCGCCGGACTGCGGCGCAAAGAGGCCGGCGGCGCGAAGCCCGCGCGGGACGCTCCCCGCCCGCGCTCCGCTGCCCCTCTTCGCGCCAAACTTGCTTGCCGCATGAGAAAGGGGGGGCGGTTGCCCGCCCCCCCTGATGGTAGTCCTGCGCCGCAGCGCGGCGCGTGCCAGCCGCTAGGGCCCGACCTCCGCGCCGAACGCGCCGTGAATCATGTGCGCGTTGTTGCCAATCTGGCCAGTGGCGGCGGCGGCGGCGGCGCCCTTCAGCGTCCACGTGCCGATCACGCCCAGCGGCCCGTCGATGTCCTGGCCAACGAACTTGCCCTGCAGCGATGCAGCCGTGCTCGGCGCCGTCGTCAGCCCGGTTGCAGCGAAATACGTTATGTCGGCTCCAGTGTTGTCCTGGAAGGACAGCTTGCCATCGACCGCATCCACATCTGCCGCGAAAACGATCTCGCGGATCGCGCGCTTGTCGGTAGCAGCTACCGCGTACAGCAGCGGGTCGCCGTTGCCGACGTTCTCCAGATCGCTGATCACCGCTGCCAGATCGCCGCCAACTGAGCCCGCGGCCCACTCGACGCGCACTGCAATCGTGCCCATGTAGAAGTCCGCGTTCTGTATCGCCAACGTCTCGCCCGTGTACGTCGCCACGCCTCCGTCGGGGTAGCTCGGATCCAGATGCGATGTGTACGAGGTCTGCGCCAGCGGGCTGTACGCGAACCGGCCTGGCCCGTCCGCATCGTCCTTGTTATTAGCGCCCTCCCCGTCACTTGCGTAGTTGTTGTTCTGCTTGCGCCACACGCCGAAGCGGGTGTACTCGGTCGAGCTCAGCCGCCACTGCACGCGCGACTCCCTGCGTCCCCAGATGTCACCCACCGCCCGGTAGGTAGCCGGCGTATCGTCAGCGTTGAAGGTCAGGGCATGCAGGTTCTCGAAGACTCCGTTTTCGTCCAAGGCGTCCTCCAGCGCAGCCTGGCTGGCCAGCGCGTCGAGCACGTCCTGGATCTCCGACAGCGCCTCGGAGTCCAGCGCGTTCCCGCCGCTGCTCACCGGATAGCCCTTGTTCCCCATAACACCCCACTTGGCCGGGGTGGCTTTGAGGGAGCTCGCCTCGTCCAGCACGGGCTTGTCCTCGCCGTTGTAGTTGCTGTTGTTGAACAGGTACCGCTCGATCGCGTCGTTGACCTCCACCCAGATATCGGCCCGGTTCATGTTCGCCAGCTTCGTGTCGTCGTCGCTCGCGTCGTCGTTGTCCAGCGCGATGAAGCCGTTCAGCACCGACATCAGGCGCTCGATCTCCGCCCGCGCCAGATCGACCTGCTTGGCTCCGTTCGTCCAGGTGTTCGAGTCCTGCTTCCCGAACATCGTCGTCAGCGAGATCTCGAACTTGTCCTCTTTCGTGCGGATACTAAGCGTCTGATCCGCGCCCCGCTTCGTGCCGACCAGCGTCAGCATGCCGTCGGCCAGGGTCTGGCCGGTTACAGGCGACACCATCGTCTCCGTCATCGTGCCGTCGTCGGAGGCCGGCAGGGTGGTCGGAGCGTCGTCCACGCGCGCGGCACCGAAGCCGCCCGCCAGGTACTCGCTGCCCTCGCCGGGATCGGCGCCGACCGACCACGTGCCGACCGCCTGCTCGCCTGCCGCGGTGCCGGTGCTCAGCAGCGTCCCCCGGAACTTGCTCGTAAGCTGCTGTGGCTGCGGGCTGCCAGCCCGCCGCGCGAATGTGATCTGCGCATTGCCCCCCGTTTTGTTCCAATTCGCGTTGGGGGTCAGGTCGGCCTCCGGCAGGATGATCGAATTCACGTCGCCGTACTTGAACTGCCACGGGCGCCCGTCGGAGTCCTGCAGGTTCGACACCAGACCGCTCACCTTCTCGCTGCGGAAGCGCACCTGCATCTCGAAGTCGCCGCTGTACAGCGTGGCGTCCCCGCCGACCGCCCGCGTGGCGCCCGCGTAGTAGGCGTTGCCGGACGTCTGGATGTGGTGCGTGCGCACCGTGTCGTCGATCGTCGCGTACGCGAACGCTCCCAGCTCGCCCGCTCCTTGCGACACCGTGCCGCTTCCAGGAGGCGTGTAGTCGTATTCCAGCTTGCCCCTCGCGTTCGCGCGCTCCTTCAGCACGACGGCGCCGAAGCGCGTGTCGCCGAGCATCCCCAGGTTCGCCGTCGCCTGCGACTCTGTGGCGTCGAACGCTTCGGCGGCCTTGTCCGCGGTCAGCTCCGCGTCCTCGAACACGCCCTCGCCGTCCTTCGCCGTCGCCACCTGGAACGCGTCGAGGCTGGACAGGGCCTGCACCACGTCGTCGAACGCGTCGGAGGCGTCATCAGGGTCAAGCTCCGGCTCCAGAGTTACGGTGGCCTCGCCAAACACGGCGTCGATCTCATCCTGTGCGTCACCCCACTTGTTCGTCAGCTGGGTCCTGAGGGTCGACGTGTCAGCGGCGTCCCCGTCTCCGAACAGCTTGATCAGGGTGTCCACCTGGGCGCTGATCTTCTCCAGCTCGGTGCGCGCCTCGGCCACGAAGTTGTCGCCATCCTGCGTGGACGTGCCCGCACCCAGCAGCTCCGCCAGCGGGAACGTCTCCCCCGCCACCTTCAGGCCCGTCCGCAGCTCGTTGCCGGCCGTGTCCTCGTCGTCCGCGGTCAGCGTCGGCATCGCGTCCAGGTCGCCCAGGATGAAGTCCGTGTCGCCGTTGATCGCCGCGTCGAAGCGCGCTCCGGCCAGCATGCCGTCGTCTTGGCGCCAGAAGGGGTACAAAACACCATCGAAAGTGACATTACCCTTGCCGCTAGCCGACACCATTGCACCGTCCACGCCTCAGCCATTCCAGTCCCGGCCGATGGCGCATGGTCTGCATGTTCCACCCGATCGACGTGGAGATCATGCGCTCGGGCCTGATCGCAATGACCGGCGAGGACCAGACTCCACCACAGTCGGATGCACGGCAGTCCAGATGCAGTTCCCATGCTTGGTAAATGGTGCGCACAGACCGGTGTTGCCACGGCCCGCTGGACCACGGGAATGTGCGGGGATGCGATCCACTTACCGTCCACTATGGTGAGCATTGACGCGTCGTCTTTGCTGGCCGCCACGCTGCCCCCGGACTCCAACCATGCCTCGCCGATCCAGCAGGCGCCGTTTTGGGCCGAGGTCAGTGTGAGTCCCCCCGGCCATGCAGGGAGTAGAGAGGAGGCATGACGGCCTCCTAGCCACTTGCCGTCTGCGCCAGTCAGCGCGTAGAGGTTGCCGTTCGCGGCGGTGACGCACCGCCAGCAAAGGGTTCGCCGTTGAGGGGGAAGCTACCGGATCCGGCGGTCATCAGGGTCGCCATGCCGCCGAGGTCTACCTCGCCCGGCTGCGGCTGGAACGACCGAGGTGCTAGGGCTGAGACTACAGCCCCCAAACCGTGATCGGACGCCCGCCCGGCTCCGGATCCTTCCGGAATACCCGCTCCTCCCACGACTGGCCCGGGCGCAGGTCAAAGATCACCACATGCCCCGATTCCGCCCCGCACCTGTCCATGTACGCGGCCGTCTGCTCCCGCCCCTCCCGGATCAGGCGATCTAGGCCGACTTTCGCTGTGCGCACCTTGCATTCGATCACGTACTTGCGGGTGTGCGGCGGACCGTCGCCCGCGCCCGGGCGCCGCTCAATCAACAGGTCCGTGCGCCCGCGCCCCACCGCGTACTCGCACCCAATCCGCCCGCCGCTGTTCACCACCCGCTGCAGGTACGCATGCAGTACCAGCTGCGGCCCCGCCTCCGCGTGCCCGTACCGCTCCACCCACGACTCGGCGTGCTCCCGGAAATAGCCTTGGAAGGCGCTCAGCAGACCGTCTAGGTCCAGGCTACCGTCGGCGTTCAGGTACCAAGCCGGATCCACTTGGGCCTCAAGCCCGGATTGCAATACCGCTGTCAGCTCGCGTGGAACCACCTCGGCGTAGAGCGGGTTTGCGATGCGCACTGCGCCCTCGGGAGCAACCAAGCCAAGGTCCCGAACGTACTCTAGGGCGCGGAGCGAGTAGTCCCAATTCCCGGATCCGGCCAGCATCGGCAGGATCACGCGTCGCACGCGCTCTTCGCGGAGCTTGTCGGCGAGCTGGTCGAGATGCGTGACCCGCCTGAGGATGAGCGTTTCCCTGGCTCGGTCGATGGCGTCGACACAGATCGGCCGACTCCGGTCGCGGCCGGTCTCGCCATCGAAGCAGGCCTCGTAGGCTAGGGCGTTGACTAGCCACGGCTGGCCACAGGTGAGCGCCCAGATGCGTTCGGTCGCATCGTCCTCGATGGCTTGGCCGGACTCGGCCGTGTGCTGAGTCAGTAGCTCCTGCACCTCGGCCGCCGAAAAGTCGCCCAGGCGCAGCGACTTTGCCTTGATGTTGAAAGCGCTGCCGCCGCTGACGTTGGATCCTTCCTGCTTGGAATGGATCTGGTAGTCGCGCACGTCCCGCACTCCGCACAGGATCACGCTCTGCGCAAAATGGTGGGGGGCGGCGGTCGTATTCGGAACGCAGCTGCCGCAGGCTGCCGTTTACCCATAAGTCTTGTTCTTAGACAGCCTCTGATAGAGTTTGCTGTCTTGGTCGAGACGGAGACTCCGTTCGCAGGCTTGCACGATAGTGGCCAGCCGGGTGTAGCCTTCCCACAGGACTTGGTGGCCCGGGCCCGCATAGCGCTTGCGCTTGAAACCCAGCTACCCGCCCAGCATGGCCGTCGTCCGCAGCGCCCGCCCGATGTTGTCCGGCGGCGGCAGCTTGCGATCCTTCGCAAAGTCCTCCAGAGCGGCGATCTCGATGTCGGAAAACAGCGTCTCGGCCGGCAGTTCCGGCGTGTCGCGGCCCAGCAGCGTCATCGCCATCAGCCGCCATGCGATCACCGCGTTGATCGTCACCGCCCGCTCGATCCGCTCCCCCGTCCGATGCGCCAGGTACTCCACCTTGCAGCCCGTCTTGAGCAGCCGGTGCCAGTCCTCGATGCGCCACCTCAGCCGGTACCAGTCCAGCACCTGCTCCGCGTCCTGCCGGGACTGCACCGCCAGCGTCGTGAGCAGGAACCACTCCAGCCGCTCGGCCCCCTCCGGCTGCGTCTCCTCGCGCACGTGCACTAGGTTCAGCCGCGCCGCCGCGGCGGCCTTGTCCGGGTCCGGCAGTGCCACCGCCCGCCAGCGCAGTTCCACCTGCGCCCTGCCCATGCCCCAGATCTCGCACTTGACAACTGTAGGGTGGTTGTGGCATGTCTAAAGCATGCTCGACCAACATTGCATTGCGGAGACCCTCTCGCACTCAGAGGCCGTGGAGACCCTGCGGGTGCTGCGGACGCAGGCTGGCGACACCAGCCGGAGCGCGTTCGCCCGGCACGTGTGCCGGGAGTTCGGTTTCGTGAACAGTCGCGGCCAGCCGCAGGTGGCGAGCTGCCAGAAGGCCTTGCGCAGTCTGCACAGCGCGGGACGCATCGATTTGCCGGCCCCGCGCCATGGCGGCCGCGCCGGTGACTGCCGTCCGCGTCGGCTCGGCCAGCCGGTCCCGCCACCGCAAGCAGTTCCGCCTGCGGCGGGGGCGGTCGCCGGGCTCAAGTTGACCCTGGTGACGAGTCCGCAACAGCGGCGGACCTGGAACGAGCTGGTCGCCAGCGAGCACCCGCAGGGAGCCGTGCTGCACGTCGGTGCCCAGGTGCGCTACCTGATTGAGTCCGAGCACGGCCTGCTGGGGGCGCTCGGCTTCGCCGCCGCGGCCTTGGCGGTGGCGGCCCGCGACGAGTGGATTGGCTGGGATGCGCAACTGCGCCGCAAGCGGCTGCACCGCGTGCTGGGCCTGAGCCGCTTCCTGATCCGTCCCAGCGTGCGCTGTCACCTGCTCGCTTCCAAGGTGCTCGGCATGGTCCGGCGGCGGCTGCCGGAGGACTTCCTCCAGCGCTATGGCTACCGGCCTGCCCTGCTGGAAACCTATTGCGATCCGCAGCAGCACGCCGGCACGTGTTTCCGCGCCGCTAACTGGACCTGCGTCGGCCAGACCGGCGGGCGCGGGCGTTTCGCCCGCCCCGGCCAGCGCGTGCCGGTCAAGGCCATCTTCGTCTACCCCCTGCAGCGCGACTGGCGGCGCCTGCTCGGGGCCGCCGCAGCGCCGCCCGGCCAGCCGCTGGGGCCGGCCGACGGGCTGGCCCTGGACGAGTTCGCGGCCAACGAACTGGGCCAGGCGCCGCTGGGTGATCTACGCTTGTCGAAGCGGCTGGTGCAGACCGCGCAGATGCAGGCCGCCGCTCCCATGGCCTCGATCCCCGCCGCCGCGCAGGGCCAGCGGGCCGCCGTCAAGGGCCACTACCGCCTGATCGACCAGCCGGACGACTCGGCGGTGACCCCGCAGAACATCCTGGCGCCGCACCGCCAGCGCACGCTGCGGCGCCTGCAGGCCGAGCGCACGGTGCTGTGCGTGCAGGACGGCACCGAGCTCAACTTTGCCGAGCATCCCGGCTGTGCGGGGCTGGGCTACATCGGCAAGAACAAGCGCTCGGAGGGCACGCTGGGGCTGCACATGCACTCGACGCTGGCGGTCAGCCCGGAGGGCATCCCGCTGGGGCTGCTGCAAATCCAGTACGACGCGCCGGACGGGCAGGCGCAGCGCGGGCGGCCGCTGGAGGAGCGCAAGACCTTCCGCTGGATCCGCGGGTTGCGCGACTGCGCGGAGGTAGCGGGCCAGTTGGCGGGCCCGCGCCTGGTGGCGGTGATGGACCGCGAGGCCGACGTGCAGGCGCTGTTCGCCGAGCAGCGGCGGCTGGAGGGAGTCGAGTTGCTGGTGCGGGCCAAGCACAACCGCGTCCTGGGCGCGCCCCGGCCGAAGCTGTTCGAGCACATGCGGGCACAGCCGGTGGGGGGCCAGTTGGAGATCAAGGTGCAGCGGAGTTCGGCGCGGCGGGGCACGCGCCGGCAGTCCGCCAGCGCGCTGCGCGCGGCGCGCACGGCGCAGGCCGAGTTGCGCTGGCAGACGGTCGAGTTGCCGGCCCCGGCGCGCGGCGAGGCAGCGCTGCGGATGCAGCTGGTGCACGTGTGGGAACGGGCGGCGCCGGAGGGGGTGGAAGCGTTGGAGTGGTTCCTGCTGACGACGTTGCCGGTGGCGTCGCTGGCGGATGCGGAGCAGGTGCTGGAGTGGTACCGGCTGCGCTGGCGCATCGAGGACTGGCACCGGATGCTCAAGTCCGGCTGCAAGGTGGAGTACCTGGGGCACCGCACGGGGCAGCGGATCGAGCGGGCGGTGACGATCAAGGCGGTGATCGCCTGGCGGCTGGCCGCGATGACACTGCTGGGACGGGAGACCCCCGAATTACCGAGCGAGGTGTTCTTCACGCAGATCCAGCTGCGGGTGCTGCGCCACTTCGCGTCCAAGCGCGGGCTGGCCGCGCCGGGCAATCTGGGGCTGGCGGTGCGGACCATGGCGATCTTGGGCGGCTACCTGTACCGTGCGCACGCTCCGCCGCCGGGCCATCAAAAGATCTGGGAGGGCTGGACCCGCTTGACCATCATGAGCGAAGCCTATGAGCTGAAAGACTACTTCGAGCCGCCCGCCAGCGCCTCTCAGGATGAGCCCGAATCGTGACTTGTGGGGCAACGGCAGCCTGCGCCACCCGCTCCGCGCGCGCCTCGCGGCCCGTCTGCCCGCGGCTCGCCCGCCGCGCCGACAGCCGCGCCACGTGGAGCTCCAGACGGGCCTGCGCCGCCTCCGCCCGCACCCCCGCGAACAGCTTCGGCACGTCCTTGCCCAGCGAGCGGTTGTGCTTGGCCCGCACCAGCAGGTCGACCGTGCTCAGCCGACCCTGCTCGGCGAACAGCGCGAACACGTCCGCCTCGCGGTCCATCACCGTCACCGGGCGCACCCCGTCGAGTTCCTTGGCCAGCTCCGCGCACTCGCGCAGCCCGCGGATCCAGCGGAACGTCTTGCGCTCCTCCAGCGGCTTGCCCCGCTGCGCCTGCCCGTCCGGCGCCTCGGACTGGATCTGCGGCAGGCCCAGCGGCAGGCCGTCCCCGTTGACCACCAGCATCGAGTGCATGTGCAGCCCCAGCGTGCCCTGCGCGTTGCTGTTCTTGCCGATCTGGCCCAGCCCCACGCAGCCGCCGTGCTCGGCGAAGTTGAGATCGGTGCCGTCCTGAATGCACAGCACCGCCGCCTGGCCCTGCATGCGGCGCAGCGTGCGCTGCCGGTGCGGGGCCAGGATGTTCTCCGGCGTGACCTGCGAGTCCGCCGGCTGGTCGATCAGCCGGTAGTGGCCCTTCACCGCCGCCCGATCCTGCTGCGCCGCCCCCAGGAACGACTTCGTCGGCGCCTCGGACTGCATGCGCGCACTCTGCACCAGCCGCTGGCTCCAGCGTACATCGCCCAGCGGCGCCGCGCCGAACTCGTGCGCGGCCCACGCGTCCCGCGTCAGGCCCTCGCCGGGACCCAGCGCCGGCGGCGGCACCGCTGCCGCCACACCCAGCTGGGCGCGCCAGTCGCGCGCCAGCGGGTAGAGGTAGACGGCCTTGACCGGCACGCGCGTGGCGGGGGCCGCGCAGCGGCCGCGCCCGGCGGTCTCGCCGACGCACAGCCAGTTGGCGGCGACCAGCGAAGTGCCCGCGTGACGGTCTTTTTCGACAAAGGTTTCCGCGAGCAAGGGGCGGTAGCCATAGCGGCGCTCGAAGTCGTCGGGCAGGCGCCGCAGGCACAGCCCGAGGGCCTTGGAGGCCAGGTTGCGGCAGGCGACGGAAGGCCGGATCAGGAAGCGGCTCAGAGCGATCACGCGGTGCAGCTGGCGGCTGCGCAGGTCGGCGTCCCAGCCGATGAAGGCATCACGCGCGGCCAGCGTCAGGGCCGAGGCGGCGAAGCCCAGCGCGCCCAGCACGCCGTGGTCGGAAACCAGCAGGTAGCGCAGCTGGGGGCCCACGTGCCGGGCCGCGCCGCGCGGATGCTCGCGTTGCAACAGCTCGGTCCAGACCCGCCGCTGGTCCTTCCCGATGACCTCGACCAGCGCCAGCCCCTGGACGAGGTCGGCCCGCGCGGGCACGTCCGCCGGGGCGGGCACGGGCCGACCGAGACCGCGCGGCTGGCAGGGCCGGCACCCGTGGCGGGGCGCGGGCAGCTGGATGCGGCCGTGCCCATCGAGGGCGCGCAGCGCCTTCATGCAGCCGGCCAACTGGGGCCGGCCGCGGGCGTCATGGAATCCGAACGCCTGACAGACCCGACGGCCCATCTCGGTCCGGCTGGCGGAGCCGGCTTGAGCCAGCAGGTCCTGCAGCCGATTCATCCCGTCGGGGCTGGCGAGTGTGGAAGCAACCTGATTTTGCTCGTGCATGCCCAAGGAATGGCACAAGACAAGTACAAAGGTCAAGTCCTACTTTATGGGGCAACGGCAGCCCGCAGCGCCGCCCGGCCAGCCGCTGGGGCTGGCCTTGGACGAGTTCGCGCGCAACGAACTGGGCCAGGCGCCGCTGGGTGATCTACGCTTGTCGAAGCGGCTGGTGCAGACCGCCCAGATGCAGGCCGCCGCTCCCATGGCCTCGATCCCCGCCGCCGCGCAGGGCCAGCGGGCCGCCGTCAAGGGCCACTACCGCCTGATCGACCAGCCGGACGACTCGGCGGTGACCCCGCAGAACATCCTGGCGCCGCACCGCCAGCGCACGCTGCGGCGCCTGCAGGCCGAGCGCACGGTGCTGTGCGTGCAGGACGGCACCGAGCTCAACTTTGCCGAGCATCCCGGCTGTGCGGGGCTGGGCTACATCGGCAAGAACAAGCGCTCGGAGGGCACGCTGGGGCTGCACATGCACTCGACGCTGGCGGTGAGCCCGGAGGGCATCCCTCTGGGGCTGCTGCACATCCAGTACGACGCGCCGGACGGGCAGGCGCAGCGCGGGCGGCCGCTGGAGCAGCGCAAGACCTTCCGCTGGATGCGCGGGTTGCGGGACTGCGCGGAGGTAGCGGGCCAGTTGGCGGGCCCGCGCCTGGTGGCGGTGATGGACCGCGAGGCCGACGTGCAGGCGCTGTTCGCCGAGCAGCGGCGGCTGGAGGGAGTCGAGTTGCTGGTGCGGGCCAAGCACAACCGCGCCCTGGGCGCGCCCCGGCCGAAGCTGTTCGAGCACATGCGGGCACAGGCGGTGGGGGGCCAGTTGGAGATCAAGGTGCAGCGGAGTTCGGCGCGGCGGGGCACGCGCCGGCAGTCCGCCAGCGCGCTGCGCGCGGCGCGCACGGCGCAGGCCGAGTTGCGCTGGCAGACGGTCGAGTTGCCGGCCCCGGCGCGCGGCGAGGCAGCGCTGCGGATGCAGCTGGTGCACGTGTGGGAGCGGGCGGCGCCGGAGGGGGTGGAAGCGTTGGAGTGGTTCCTGCTGACGACGTTGCCGGTGGCGTCACTGGCGGATGCGGAGCAGGTGCTGGAGTGGTACCGGCTGCGCTGGCGCATCGAGGACTGGCACCGGATGCTCAAGTCCGGCTGCAAGGTGGAGTATCTGGGGCACCGCACGGGGGAGCGGATCGAGCGGGCGGTGACGATCAAGGCGGTGATCGCCTGGCGGCTGGCCGCGATGACCCTGCTGGGACGGGAGACCCCCGAATTACCGAGCGAGGTGTTCTTCACGCAGATCCAGCTGCGGGTGCTGCGCCACTTCGCGTCCAAGCGCGGGCTGGCCGCGCCGGGCAATCTGGGACTGGCGGTGCGGACCATGGCGATCTTGGGCGGCTACCTGTACCGTGCGCACGCTCCGCCGCCGGGCCATCAAAAGATCTGGGAGGGCTGGACCCGCTTGACCATCATGAGCGAAGCCTATGAGCTGAAAGACTACTTCGAGCCGCTCGCCAGCGCCTCTCAGGCTGAGCCCGGATCGTGACTTGTGGGGCAACGGCAGGCCGCAGGACAGAGATAAGCGTGTCCCCGACCAGCGCATCAATCTCGTCGATCAGAAGGACCAGTGGCTTCGGATTCACTCCCGACCAGCGCACCAGCGTCTCGCTGAACGCCCCGTGCTTGTGCAGGAACTCGGACATCATCCTGTCCACAAAGTCGTCTCCCAGTACATCGAGGGCCCTTGAGGCCAAGCGCCCCAGCAGCGCCTGCATCGCAAGGCCAGTATCCTCACCGGCCGCTTGGCCGCCCTCGAAGTTCACATACAGGCAGCGGTACTCGCCCTCCGCGTTGAGCCGGTCCTGGAGGGCTAGCAGGACTGAAGTCTTGCCCGTCTGGCGTGGTGCGTGCAGGACGAAGTACTTCTTGCGCGCGATCAGAGTGACGATCCCCGCAAGATTCACCCGAGCCAGCGGGTCGATGCAGTAATGCTCCGTTGGATCGACCGAACCTTCAGTGTTGAAGTACCGCACTGCGGTTCCAGTACGGCACGCGTCGGCCGAGGCTGTTCCCGCCTGCAATCGAAGCGTCCGGGCCTCGGCAGGCTCGCTCAACTGTGCCTTGGCCATGCCCATGGAGGTCGGTCTGCATGTTCCACCCGATCAACGTGGAGAGCATGCGCTTGGGCCTGATCCCTATGACCGGCTGGGACCAATTCGACTACCGCCGGACGCACGGCAGTCCAGGTGCCGTTGGAGGCGACCATGGCGGGAGCAGTGGATCCAGCTTGGTGCGTGAACGCTGACGGCAGCCTTGACTTGGACGGTCTGCCGAGCGCCTTCCAAGGCTATTTCCGGGAGCACGCCGAGTCATGGGTGGAGCGGTACGGGCACGCGGAGGCGGGGCCGCAGCTGGTACTGCATGCGTACCTGCAGCGGGTGGTGAACAGCGGGGGGCGGATTGGGCGGGAGTACGCGGTGGGTCGCGGGCGCACGGACCTGTTGATTGAATGGCGCCAGGCCGGGCGGGGCGGCCATGTGCGCGCCCGCAAATACGTTATCGAGTGCAAGGTGCGCACGGCGAAAGTCGGCCTAGATCGCCTGATCCGGGAGGGGCTGGAGCAGACGGCGGCGTACATGGACAGGTGCGGGGCGGAATCGGGGCATGTGGTGATCTTTGACCTGCGCCCGGGCCAGTCTTGGGAGGAGCGGGTATTCCGGAAGGATCCGGAGCCGGGCGGGCGTCCGATTACGATTTGGGGACTGTAGGCCCAGCCCTAGTACGGTCGTTCCAGCCGCAGCTGAGCAAGGTAGACCTCGGTGGTATGGCGACCCTGATGACCGCCGGATCCGGTAGCTTCCCCCTCAACGGCGAACCCTTTGCTGGCGGTGCGTCACCGCCGCGAACGGCGACCTCTACGCGCTGACTAGCGCAGACGGCAAGTGGTTAGGAGCCCGTCATGCCGCCCGCCTACTCCCTGCATGTCCGGGGGACTCACACTGACGTCGGCCCAAAACGGCGCCTGCTGGATCGGGGAGGCATGGTTGGAGTCCGGAGCAGCGTGGCGGTCGGCAACACCGGTCTGTTCGCACCATTCACCAAGCATGGGAACGGCATCTGGACTGCCGTGCGTCCGGCGGTAGTCGAACTGGTCCCAGCCGGTCATAGCGATCAGGCCGGTGCCCATGATCTCCAGATCATCGGCGCGAACATGGCAGACCGCCCTCCATGGGCGTGGCCACGGCACAGTTGAGCGAGCCTGCCGAGGCCGGGACGCGTCGATTGCAGGCGGGAACATCCACTAGGCTGAAGCGTGCCATACTGGATTCGCCGTGCGCTACTTCAATACCGAAGGCCCGGTGAATCCAGAGGAGCATTACTGCATCGATCCGCTGGATCGATTGGACCTTGGTGGGATTCTCACTCTGATCGCACGCAAGCAGTACATTCGTCCTGCACGCGCCGCGCCAGACGGGCAAGACCTCAATCTTGCTAGCGCTGCAGGACCGGCTCAACGCGGAGGGGAAGTACCGCTGCCTGTACGTAAACTTCGAAGGCGGCCAGGCAGCCGGGGAAGATACCGCCCGAGCGATGCAAGCGCTGCTGGGGGGCTTGGCTTCCAGAGCCATCGACAGACTTCAGGACGACTTCGTAGACAGGACGATGTGCGAGTACTTGCAAAAGCACGGCCCTGACGGGGGGTTCAGCGAGACGCTGGTGCGCTGGTCGGCAGCAAATCCGAAGCCGCTGGTGCTGCTGATCGACGAGATCGACTCGCTGGTCGGGGACACCCTCATCTCTGTCCTCCGGCAATTGCGAGCGAACTACGACCGCCGTCCGAGCCATTTCCCGCAGAGCGTAATCCTGTGCGGAGTCCGGGACGTGCGCGACTACCAGATCTATTCCAGCCGAGAAGGGACCAACGTCAGGGGCGGCAGCGCCTTCAACATCAAGGCGATCTCGCTGCGCCTCGGCGACTTCACAGAAGCCGAGGTGCGGGAGCTGCTGGGCCAGCACACTGTCGAGTCCGGCCAAGCCTTCGAGGACGGTGCCACCGAACGCATCTGGGCGCTCACCTGCGGCCAGCCGTGGCTGGTGAACGCCCTGGCCTACGAGGCCTGCTTCGGTGGCGAGACCGGCCGCGACCGGAGCCAGCCGATCGGTGTCGACGCCATCGACCGAGCCAGGGAAACGCTCATCGTCAGGCGGGTCACGCATCTCGACCAGCTCGCCGATAAGCTCAGCGAAGCGCGCGTGCGACGCGTGATCCTGCCGATGCTGGCCGGGTCTAGGAATTGGGACTACTCGCTCCGCGACCTAGAGTACGTTCGGGACCTTGGCTTGGTTGCTCCCGAGGGCGCAGTGCGCATCGCAAACCCGCTCTACGCCGAGGTGGTTCCGCGAGCTGACAGCGGTATTGCAATCCGGACTTGAGACCCAAGTGGATCCGGCTTGGTACCTGAATGCCGACGGTAGCCTGGACCTAGGCGGGCTGCTGAGCGCGTTCCAAGGCTATTTCCGGGAGCACGCCGAGTCATGGGTGGAGCGGTACGGGCACGCGGAGGCGGGGCCGCAGCTGGTGTTGCATGCGTACCTGCAGCGGGTGGTGAACAGCGGGGGGCGGATTGGGCGAGAGTACGCGGTGGGCCGCGGGCGCACGGACCTGTTGATTGAGTGGCGCCAGGCCCGGCGGCGAGGCCATGTGTGCGCCCGCAAATACGTCATCGAGTGCAAGGTGCGCACGGCGAAAGTCGGCCTAGATCGCCTGATCCGGGAGGGGCTGGAGCAGACGGCGGCGTACATGGACAGGTGCGGGGCGGAATCGGGGCATGTGGTGATCTTTGACCTGCGCCCGGGCCAGTCGTGGGAGGAGCGGGCATTCCGGAAGGATCCGGAGCCGGGCGGGCGTCCGATCACGGTTTGGGGGCTGTAGTCTCAGCCCTAGCACCTTTTATATTGGAAAGGTGCCGGAGAGAGGGATGGTCGCCACTACCTCGGCCCCTCTCTCCCCAGTGCCGCAGGTGGTGCCAACTGCCGCTGCGGCAGGTAAGCAGATCCCTCCCCGCCCAGTGGCGGGGAGGCCCCCGGTGGGGCCTGGCCAGGCCCCACCGGGGGCGACGGGTCGGACCGTTAGTGCCTCGGATTTCAGATCCGTGACTGAGCTTGGTCGGCCCGTCGCAGCAATTCCTGCGCGCCCTGAACGGAAGCGTGGGTCAGGACCCGAATTGCAAAAGGAAAGGAACGCAGGAATGACCACTCACACTCCCATCGTAGTCGTCGGCATCGATGTCGGCAAGTCCGGGCTCGACGCCCACATCCTCGACGGCCGCCTCGACCGTCAGTTCAACAACGACAAGTCCGGCCGCCGCGGCCTGCGCAACTGGCTGCTCAAGCACGGCGTCAACCGGGCCGTCTTCGAGCCCACCGGCCGCTACCACCGCAACCTCCACGAGTGCCTCGCTGACGCCGGCCTCGAGACCGTCCTGGTCAATCCCCTGCGCTCCCGCCGCTTCGCCGAAGCCATCGGAACACTCGCCAAGAACGATCGCGTCGACGCCGCCATGCTCGCCAGCTTCGGCCTCCTCGCCGGCCTTGAGGGCACACCGCCCAAGCCGCACAACCTCAAGCTCCTCAGCGACTTGCTCGTCCTGCGCCGCAAGCTCGTCGAGCAGCTCGGCACCCTCCGCAAGCTCTGTGCCGAACTCGACCCCGCAGTCGCCCGCTGCCCCAGCGCCACGCTCGCGGCCTGCCAGACCGACATTGCCGAGTGCGACCGCCGCATGCGCGAGTGCATCGCCGCCGCCGCCGCGCTCTCCCGCCGCGACGCCGTCATCCAGTCCATCCCCGGCTTCGGTCCCGTCAACGCTGCCTGCCTCTGCGCTGCCATGCCCGAGCTCGGCTCCCTCGGCCGCCGCAAGGCCGCTGCGCTCTTCGGCATCGCCCCCTTCGACCGCGACTCCGGACAGCACCGCGGTGGCCGCTGCATCCGCGGCGGCCGCGCCCAGCCCCGCCAGCTGCTCTACATGGCCGCCCTGTCCGCGATCCGCTGCGAACCTTCCTCCACGGCCTGCTACGAGCGCCTCACCGCCGCCGGCAAGCAGCACAAGGTCGCCCGCGTCGCTGTCATGCGCCGGCTCGCCGGCCTGCTCGACACCCTCCTGCGCGAGGACCGCACCTGGCAGTCCGAGCCGCCCTCCCGCGAGCTGGAGGCCGCCGCGTGAAACCGCTGCCGCCCAACCCCCGGCCCCCAGCCGCCCCAGCGGGAAAAACCCGCCTCCACGGCTCCTCGTCACCACTTTTCCCTGGCAATCCGCTTGACAACGAACACGGAAGCTCGGTCGTTCCAGCCGCAGCCGGGCGAGGTAGACCTCGGCGGCATGGCGACCCTGATGACCGCCGGATCCGGAGGCTTCCTCCTCAACGGCGAACCCTTTGCTGGCGGTGCGTCACCGCCGCGAACGGCAACCTCTACGCGTTGACTGGCGCAGACGGCAAGTGGTTAGGAGCCCGTCATGCCGCCATTACGGTAGCTTCCGTGTTGGCTGTCAAGCAGATATCCGGGCAGATGTGTTCTGCAAGGGCGATTTTCTTGGATTTCTCTGCACATGGTGAGATTCGGTGAGGGGCGGCGGTGGGTGCTGCTCAGGCGGCGGCCGGCAACTCCCGAGCGGGCGGTTCGCTTTGCCAGCAGCGGTCCTCGCGCAGCAGCGCAGTGAGCAGGCAAGCGAGCTTGCGCATGACGGCGACCATGGCGACCTTGTGCTCCTTCTTGTCGGCGATCAGGCGCTGGTAGCAGGCCTTGCAGGCGGGTTCCCAGCGGGTCGCGGACAGGGCCGCCATGTAGAGGCTGTGGCGGGGCTGGGCGCGACCGCCGCGAATGCTGCGGCGACCATGCTGTTTGCCCGAGTCTTGGTCGAACGGCGCCAGGCCCAACAACGCGGCGGCCTGGCGGCGACCGATGGTGCCCAGTTCGGGCATCTCGGCACACAGGCAGGCGGCCGTGACCGGGCCGCAGCCGGGCACCGACTGGATGATCTCGGCGCGGCGCGCCAGGGCAGCGTCGGCGGCGATACAAGTCAGCATGCGCTGCTCGCAGGAGCTGATGTCGGCTTGCAGGCCATTGCAACTGTCAGCGATGCAGGCAGCCGCCTCGGGGGCGAGTTCGGCGCGCAGCTTGCGGAGGGCGCCGAGCTGTATCACGAGCTTGCGGCGCGCGGCCAGCAAGTCACTGAGCAGCTGCAGGTGATCGTCTTGGGGCGGGGTCGCCACGAGGCTGTCAAGCTGGCCGAAGCGGGCCAGCATGGCAGCGTCGACGCGGTCGTTCTTGGCGAGTTGTCCGAGGGCCTCGGCGAAGCGCCGCGAGCGCAGCGGGTTGACCAGCACGGTCTCCAAGCCGGCCTCGAAGAGGCACTGATGCAGACGGCGGTGATAGCGCCCGGTGGGCTCGAAGACAGCGCGGCTGACGCCGTGCTGCAGCAGCCACTTGCGCAGGGCGCGGCGGCCGCACTTGTCATTCTTGAAGTGGCGCTCCAAACTGCCCTCGAGGATGTGGGCGTCGAGCCCGGATTTGCCGACATCGATACCGGCGATTACGGTGGGCTTGGGTGGTGTCATTCCTGCGTTCCTGTCCTTTTGCGATACGGGGCTACACCCACGCTTCCGTTGAGGTCGCGCAGGAATTGATGCGACGGGCCGACCAAGCTACCGCACGGACCTGAAATCCGAGGGGAAAACGGTCCGACCCGTCGCCGCCTCGGGGGCCTTGCAAGGCCCCCGAGGCGACCTCCCCCCGCTGGCGAGGGGAGGGATCCGAGGCCTGCCGCTGCGGTGGCTTGCGCCACCTGCGGCAGACCAACGAGACGTACCCAAGTCCTAACTGGGGATCCTGTCTCCGGCACACTTCCAAGATAAAAGGGACACCGGTTGCCCGGCGCCCCCCGCACAGAATGTGGAGTAGTGAGTAATGTGGAGTTCGAACCGTAAGCTCCTGAAATAGCGGTTCTTCGTCGATTTCTGCTGCACATTACTGAGATCGTGACTCCGGTGCCTGTGTTGGCACCGATTCTCGACCAAGGAGGTCACGATGCTCATTGACTTGTTCCCGCGGGCCCATGCCCGCTTCCTGAAACTGCCCTTGCTCGGCGATTATCTCGACGGGCTGGCCCAGCGGCTGACTACACAGGGGTTCACACCCTCGCGGATCCGGCGACGTGTCTGCAAGGCGCCTGTGCTCGAGGCCATGCTGGCGTCCCTCGGAATCCGTGACCTCGGCGAACTGTCGCGGGCACGGCTCCTCTCTCTGGCTCCCCGCCCAGCCCGAAGTCAGCGGGACTTGTCGGCGCTCGTGCGGTCCATGGCCGCGTTGCTGGCCGACCGTGACCTGCTGCAGGTTGTGGATCCGGGCCCCGGCGAAGTCCTCGTCCGTTCCTATCTCGAGTTCCTCCGGCAAGTGCGCGGGCTCGCCGCCTCGACGTTGCGCCATCACCGCCGCACGGCCCTCGGGCTGCTCAAGTTCCTCGGCTACGACGACCGTCCGGAGGTGCTCAAGACGATTTCCCCGCAACACATCGAGGCGTTTGTCGTGGACAGCGCCGCGACTCTCGGACGCAGCAGCCTGCAGCACCTTGGGTCCCGGCTGCGCTGCCTCGCCACTCGCGGTGAGGTGGCATCTGGCCTCGACGCCCGCATTGACACCCCGCCCACCTATCGCGACGAGCAACTCCCCCGCGCCCAGCCTTGGGAAACCGTGCCGGCCCTCCTGGCGGAGATCGACTGCACCACCCCGGTCGGACGGCGCGACTACGCCATGTTCCTGCTCATGGCGACCTACGGCTTGCGGGCCAGCGAAGTCGCCGCCCTGCAACTGGACTCGCTCCTCTGGCGAACCGGACAGATCCGTCTCGACCGGCCCAAGATCCCCAAGCCACTGGCCCTGCCTCTAACCGACGAGGGCGGGGCGGCGTTGGTGGACTACCTGCAGCACGGACGCCCTCGATCCCAGCAGCGCCGCGTCTTCCTCGGTTCCCAGCAACCCGTCGGGCCGCTCCGGCCGGCGGGCGTGCGAGCCGCCTTCCGGCGCCGGGTGCGGCGCAGCGGAACCGGATTCCCAGATGCGGGGACGCACTGCCTGCGGCACTGCCTGGCCATCCATCTGCTGCGCAGCGACGTGTCGATCGAATCGATCGGCGGTCTGCTCGGCCATCGCAGCCTGGCCGCCACCGGCCAGTACCTGCGTCTCGACGACGACGCCCTCAGAGCCGCAGCACTGGACCTTCCTCTGCCCGTCGAGGAGGTCCGCCCATGAGCCCCGCTGCACAGACGTCCCCGCTGGGCGCGGCGATCACCGCCTATGTCGACCGACAGCGTTCGCTCGGCTGCAAGTCCGACAACGCGGCCCGGGTTCTCCAAGAACTCGATCCCTTCCTCGCCGAGTCCGACCACAGCGAACTGACGGCCAGCAGCTTCAACGCCTGGGCCCTCACGCTGGAGCAGCTCACACCCCAAGGCCGCCGCAAGAAGATGCGGATCGTCTACCGGTTCACCCTGCATCTGCGTCACACGGCACCGGAGTGCTTCGTGCCGGATCCGGCCCAATTCCCGGCCCCGGCCCCGGCGCCAGCTCCTTGGATCTTCAGGGAGCAGCAGATCCTGGCCCTGCTGGAGCAGGCGGGACAACTTCAGCCTGCGCCCCCTGCCCCACTGCCTGCCCACGTTTACCGCTTGGCCGTGGTTCTGCTGTACACCGCCGGTCTGCGGTGCGGAGAACTCGTGCGGCTCCGTCTCGGCGACTAGGCCCCTTCCCGGCACACGCCGCTCGTGCGCGTCTCGAAGTTCCGCAAGTCGCGTATCGTCGCGCTCTCCCGCGATGCCTGGCGGGAAATGGACACCTACCTGCCGCTCAGGCTGTGTTTCCCGCACACCGCGAATTCCCCCTTGCTCGCCCATGGTTCGCGAGCCGACAAGGCCTTCTCCGGGGCAAAGTTCGGCAAGGGCTTCCGCAAGCTGTGCTGGGACGCCTCCGGCCTGACCGACTCCGGAAGGCCGCCGCGCGTCCATGACGTGAGACACACCTATGCAGCCCATGTGCTGCTGCGCTGCTATCGGGACAACCGCAATCCGCAGGCCGTGCTGCCGAGCCTGTCGAGAGCCATGGGGCACGTCTCCCTGGCTTCGACTGCATACGACCTGTCCTTGATCGATCCGATCCGCGAGCAGGCCGCCCAGCATGTCGCCCGCCACATTGGCTCTCTACGGGCTGGCAACGCGGGAGGATCTCATGGCTGACTCCCGCCCCAACGCGCTGGGCCAGGCCCTGCGCGGCTTCCTTGCTGACGAACTCCCCCGCGTCCGCGGCCTCAGCCGTCACACGGTCCGTTCCTTCCGCGACGCGCTCAAGCTCCTGCTCGTCTTCCTCGAGCGACACTTGCAGCGGCCCGCCGCACAACTCGACTTCCCCGATCTTTCCCGTGAGCATCTGCTCGCCTTCCTCCAGCACCTCGAGCACCAGCGTGGCAACTCCACCGCCACGCGCAACGTCCGGCTCGCCGCATTGCACTCCTTCGCACGCTACCCCGCACCGCTGTTCCCAGTCCACTGCGGGGTCTGTCAGGTCATCCTCGCCATCCCCTGCAAGCGTGCCGACCAGCGGACCGTCGAGTATCTCGAGCACGACGAGATGCAAGCCCTGCTGGAAGCGCCCGACCGCTCGACCGAGGCGGGGCGGCGCGACCATGCCCTGCTACTGGCGATGTACAACACCGGTGCGCGGGTCCAGCAGATCCTCGACCTGCGTCCCTGTGACCTGCAACTGGACCGGCCGCGCCAAGCGCTACTGCACGGCAAGGGAGGCAAATGCCGCTATTGCCCGTTGTGGCAGGAAACCGCCGCGCTGCTGCGCGAGCTGATGCGAACCCGCGACGTGAATCCAGCCGACAGGCAGCCGCTGTTCCGCAATCGCTCTGGCCAGCCCTCCTTTGTCAACCAGCCCTTGCTAGTAAACATTGAAAAGCCCTGGGTTCGGTTGCGCAGGTGCGCGGGGGGTGCTAGCATCGAGTTGGAGGTCGAATTCGAACACCACGCGGATGCTGCTCGAAAGGGTGCAAACAGCAAAGCATCTTTTTTTTGCCGCCCGGTACTTGACAAGATGTTGAGACGGGTGGGAGGATGTGTTAGTATTTGCAACGTGGGGTTCCTACCGAACCTCTAGTTGGCGAAGCCGGACGGAGGGGAGTCCTCCTGACGGTGGATTTGGAGAAGGACTACAAGGGAGAATCATGACTTATCTCAATCGATCGAGATGGGGCTTAGGCCTCATGGCTCTGATGCTGTTGACAGTCGGCTTGGCCGGTTGCGGCAGCGAGCCAGCAGCAGTGGCGACGCCGCCGGCGCCGCCGCCAGCGCCGCCGCCATTCCAGCCTGTGGCTGTTGAGGTGGCTTTGGGCGCAAATGGTGGAACGGTGACGCTGATGACCACTGAAGCTGGTGGTCACACGCTGAATGGCGAAGCATTCGCCTCGGGAACCGAGGTGGAAGGAAATGGCAGCACCTACACGCTGACCTTGGATGGCACGTGGAGCGCGGCTTATAAGCCGCCTCCGGCGATGTCACTGGCGCTGGGAACCACCGGCGGCGAACTGATGATCGAGAGGCTCGAGGACGGATCGTATCAGGCCAATGGTGTTGCCCTCGCGAGCGGTGACACCGTGACTGCCGAGAACGGCAACATGTACACCGTCACCATTTCGGACGACGGCACACCCAGTGAAGCGTACGTGGTACCTGCGGCCCTGAGCATTCCTCTGGGCCTCAGCGGGGACACGGTTGCGATCGTCAAGAACGAGGACGGCACGTACTCGGTCAATGGTGAAGTGCTCACGGCTGACACGCGCGTGATGGCCGCGAACGGCAACGTCTACGGTGCCCTATTGGCGCCCGACGGCACGCCCATCGGCGTGATGCACATCGCCGCAATGCAGGAAGTGATGCTGGGCGAACTCGGCGGAACGATCACGCTGACGCAAGCCGAGGACAAATCCTGGTGGCTCGGTGAGATGGCCGTCATGGACGGCGACGAGTACATGGCCGCCAACGGCAACACCTACACGCTCGTCTCGGATGGCACGACCTGGAGCGCGGCTTACACGCAGCCTCCGGCGATGTCACTGGCGCTGGGAACCACCGGCGGCGAGCTGATGATCGAGAGGCTCGAGAACGGATCGTATCAGGCCAATGGTGCTGCCCTCGCGAGCGGTGACACCGTGACTGCCACGAACGGCAACATGTACACCGTCACCATTTCGGATGACGGCACACCCAGTGCAGCGTACGTGGTACCTGCGGCCCTGAGCATTCCTCTGGGCCTCAGCGGGGACACGGCTGCGATCGTCAAGAACGAGGACGGCACGTACTCGGTCGATGGTGAAGTGCTCACGGCTGACACGGAAGTGATGGCCGAGAACGGCAACGTCTACGGTGCCCTATTGGCGCCCGACGGCACGCCGGCCGCCGAAGCGATGTACATCGCCGCAATGCAGGAAGTGACGCTGGGCGAACTCGGCGGAACGATCACGCTGAAGCAAGGCGAGGACAAAGCCTGGTGGCTCGGTGAGATGGCCGTCATGGACGGCGACGAGTACATGGCCGCCAACGGCAACACCTACACGCTGATGATGGACGAGGCAGGCACGTGGTCCGGTATGTACCAGGCCGTCGAGAGAAGCTTCGACCTCGGCACGCAGGGCTCGATCACACTGACCCGCGCCGAGGACATGTCTTGGTCGATGGATGATGGCATGGTCGTCATGGACGGCGACGAGCACACGGCCGACAACGGCAACATGTACACCCTCTCGATGACGGACGGCGAATGGTTCGCCACTTTCGTGCCCGTGGGTATGGACATCGCGGGGACCGGCCTGACAGCCTACACCCGCGAGGCCGCCGATGCCATGTACACTGTCGGCGGTAGCGACGACACCCTGACCGACGGCGTGGGCGACGTCACCGCCGACGGTGCTATGTACCACGTTTGGCGCCAAGACGACGACACGCTGGCCGGGGCGCGCTTCGACGCGGCGATCAACGGCGGCACGGACTTCATCCTGGGCGACCTGGACGCGATGCCGACGCTGACCGCGGACGACGAGGACACGGCCGGCAACGAGCTGCGGACGGGCCTGAAGGTGGCGGGGGAGACGTTCCCGCTGGCGGAGCTGCTGGGCGCGGGCACGTCCACGCAGGATGGCGACAACTTCGTGGCCGAGGCGCGCACCGAGCTGGAGAAGATCAGCGCCCAGGTGGCCACCCTGATCGACCTGTTCGGAGACGGGGACGCCGCTGACACGGCGACACTCGTGACCCAGTTGGGGAACAAGTGGGATGACGCACAGGCTGCGATCGATGACGTGTTTGGCGTGGCCGTGGCGACATTGGCGCGAGAGACTGACTCTGATGACGCCGCCGATGCGTTCGATGACGTGGTGCAGGCCCTGTCCAGCCTCGACGCGTTCCAGGCGGCGACGGCGAAGGACGGCGAGGGCGTGTTCGAGAGCGCGGAACTGAGCGCGGACGCGGCCGCGGACGCGTTCGACGCCATAGATTCGCAGGCGACGGCGACCCTGGGGATGCTCGGCGACACGCGCTTCGGCGCAGTCGTGCGGAAGCAGCGCGCGAACGCGAGGGGCAAGCTGGAATACGGCTACACGGCTCCTAAAAGCGGCGAGCTGGGAGCGTTCGCGTACGCGACGATCGACGACACGGTGCGCACGCACCACATCCAGACGTCCGGCAACGCCTACTACGCGGGCGGCACGCGGGCGGTCGGCGGGGACGCCACGCTGTACAGCGGCGACTTCGAGATGCAGGTGCGCTTCCGCAGCGAGAAGGTGAGCGGTCTGGTGTCGAACCTGCAGGACTCCGACGGGCGCCCGTGGCAGTTCAAGTACGGCGACGTGGATTCGATCATCCTGCCGGAGGCCGACCTGGGTCCCAGCGCGAACTGGAACAAGACGACGGGGGGCATGGCGCAGATCACGTTCGCGCCGCGGGCTGGCAGCCCGCAGCCACAGCAGCTTATGAGCAAGTTCGGGGGGACGCTGCTGGGCACCGGCACCGCGGCAGGCGAGCAGGCGGTCGGCACGTGGTCGGTCGGCGCCAATCCCGGCGAGGGCAGCGAGTACCTGGCGGGCGGCTTCGGTGCCGCGCGCGTGGACGACGCTCCGACCACCCTGCCGGCCTCCGACGACGGCACGATGACGGAGACGATGGTGTCGCCTGTAACCGGCCAGACCCTGGCCGACGGCATGCTGACGCTGGTCGGCACGAAGCGGGGCGCGGCTGAGGCGGTTGGCACCCGCACGGAGGAGGACAAGTTCGAGATCTCGCTGGCGACGATGTTCGGGACGCAGGACGCGAACAGCTGGACGAACGGAGCCAACCAGGTCGACCTGGCGCGGGCGGAGATCGAGCGCCTGATGTCGCAGCTGAACGCCTTCATCGCGCTCGACAATGACGACGCGACCGCAGCCGACACGTTACTGGCGAACACGAACCGGGCCGAGATCTGGGTGTCCGTCAACACGACCATCGAGCGGTACCTGTTCAACAACAGCGACTACAACGGCGACGACAAGCCCGTGCTGGACGAGACGGACTCCGCCAACGCCACCACTGCCAATTGGGGAACCATGCAGAACAACGGCTATCCGGTGAGCAGCGGCGGGAACGCGCTGGACTCCGAGGCGCTGGCGGAGATCCAGGACGTGCTCGACGCGCTGGCCAGCCAGGCTGCGCTGGAGGACGCCTTGGACGAAAACGGAGTCTTCGAGAACCTGCATGCCCTGACCTTCAACACTGACGGTACGTCGGCTACCTACCGGGCGGTGGGTGACATCTGGGGACGCAGGGAGTCGCGCGTGCAGTGGCGGCTGAGCTCGACCGAGTACACCCGCTTCGGCGTGTGGCGCAAGCAGAACAACGAATACGCGCGGAACGGGTACGACGCTAATAACAACGACGATGCGGACGGGCCAGGCCGGCTCGCGTACAGCCCGCTGGCGCAGACGTCATACGCATCGCATCTGGATCCGAGCTACCCCGACGGCGGCGTGGCGACGTACACGGGCGAGACGTTGGCGATACAGAACGCGGACTTCTACATGGGCACGATTGCAGTGCGCGTCGAGTGGGCCGCGGGCTCAGTTGGCGGCGAGCTGGCAGCGGTGATCAGCGATCTGGAGAACGTCGGCAACGGCGACCCGCTGCTGTACGCGGTAGCTGCTACCGACAAGCGCGCGATCCGCGAGATCGTTTTCGCGACAGATGTGGATGCGGTCGATGGCAAGCTGTCCTTCCAGGACAACACTGCAGCCGACATAACGTATTTCGCTGCAACCGGGCTGACGACGGCGGCGAGCACGGCTGCATCGCTGCAGGGCAAGTTCGTTGGCCAGGACATCGACGGGCCGCTGGGCGTGATCGGCACGTGGACGCTGAAGGGCGCCGACGACGACGACGACGCCACTGGCCAGATTGGCAACAACGCGCACATGATTCACGGCGCGTTCGGCGCGGAGGTCGGGCCCTAGCGGCTGGCACGCGCCGCGCTGCGGCGCAGGACTACCATCAGGGGGGGCGGGCAACTGCCCCCCCTTTCTCATGCGGCAAGCAAGTTTGGCGCGAAGAGGGGCAGCGGAGCGCGGGCGGGGAGCGTCCCGCGCGGGCTTCGCGCCGCCGGCCTCTTTGCGCCGCAGTCCGGCGCCCGGGGTTTGAAGCCCCGTCGTCGATACGCCGCGCTCGCCGCCTTCGCCCTGGGGTGGCCGCCTGGCGGGGCCTCGGCGCAGGCAGCGGCGGAGGCGGTCGCCCATCGCCGGGGCGGCACCGCAGCCCGGGCAGGCGAGCGGCATCGGACCACCCGGCCTGGCGCCGGCGCTGTTGTTTCCCACAATGATTCGCTAAATCGTCACGGTTTTGAATCGGACTGTCTCGTGTCGGATTGTGTGGGAAAGCGGGTCAATCTGGTACGGAGAGCCGTGTCTTCGAGCCGGAGCCCCGGTCGCGAAGCTGATCAGGCCGGGGCTCGAAAGGAGGAACTGATCGCCGTCAGGGGTGTTGTGTGCCGTGGATTGCGGGCGCGTGCAGATCGGGCAGGAACCGGGCCGGCCGCGCGTCGGCGTGGCGTCCAGGTTGTGCAGCACGATCCGCTGGCGGCACCCCGCCCCGCAGCGGCAGCCGACGGCTGGAATACCGCCCGCCACAGCCCCGTCTTCCAGGCTGAGCCGGTACTGGCTGCCGTTGGCCGCCCGCACCGTGCCCCCGCTCTCGAACGGCCGCCCGTTGTTGAAAACCACGATAGCTGCCTGCCATGGGCCCCTGTATCAGTGTGAGAAATCGTGACGGATTATCTTGAGATACAACATCGTCCAGCGTGTAGCTCCCGTCCAGCGCCTGCTCCTGCGTATCGTGCCCGCAACCCCCAGCTCGATCTCGACCGGCCGCCGCCCCGCCCCCAAGTTTGGAGTTTTGGCCCGGTTCTCAGCTAGAATCACTTGCCGAAAGCCCTTGGACCGGCCTATTTTCCCCTAACAATCGCCTGCACAGCGTCTTGCTGGCTTGGATTCTGCGTCTTTTCCCGTTTTTTGGCGTATCCTGCTCAATGTGCTGACCACGTGCTGACTACCGCGGTTGACATACTTGGATTTTTCCGCTAGCATGGGGCTATGTTCGTCCGGCGCGTCCAGACCCGCCCCCACGGCGCTGCCGGCGGCACCGCCTACCGCCTCGTCCACTCCCAGCGCTGCGGTGCCAAGGTTCGCCAGATCGTCCTCGCCCATTTCCCCGCCGGCCTCGATCGGCGCGTCCCCCGCCCCCACTGGAAACGCCTCGCCGCCGCCGTCCGCGACCAGCTGACCGGCCAGCGTCCGCTGCCCGACCCCGACCCCGATCCGGCCGAGCGCGAACTCGCCGAGCGCATCGCCGCCGAGGCCAGCGCCGTCGCCCCGCTCGTCCGCCGCCGCCTGCGCGACGGCGATTGCGACCTCGGCTTCCAGATCGCCGACGATCCCGCACCTGCACCCCGCGAGCAGGCGCTCGCGCTGCTGCCCTCCAGCCTGCGCCAGACCGACGTGCGCGAGGCCGGCGCGGCCCGCCTGCTCGACCTGCTCGCTGGCCAACTGGGCCTGCGCGAGTGCCTGCAGCAGGCCGGACTACGCCCGCGCCACGTCCGCCTCGGCTGCGCCCAGATCCTCGCCCGCGCCCTGCATCCGGCCAGCGAGCGCGAGACCCTGCGCTGGCTGCAGCACGACTCCGCCCTGCCCGAACTGCTCGGCCTGCTGCCCGCCGACCTCTCCTCCAACTCCCTCTATCTCGCCTCCGACGCCCTCTGGCAGGCCCGCGACCAGATCGAGCCGACCCTCTTCGCCCACGAAAGCAAGCTGTTCCGCCTCGAGCCCCGCATCATCTTCTACGACCTCACCAACACCTTCCATACCGGCCGGCCCAAGCACCCCTACGCGGCGCGCGGCCGCTCCAAGCAGAAGCGCCATGACTGCCCGCTGGTCACGCTCGGCCTGCTGCTGGACGGGCAGGGCTTTCCGCGGCGTTCGGAAGTGCTGGCGGGCAACGTCGGCGAGCCCGGCACGCTGCAGGAAGCGGTCCGGCGGCTGGGCGCGCTGGCCGGGGAGCGCCCGACGGTGGTCTTCGACGGCGGCATCGTGAGCGCGGAGAACCTGGCTTGGCTGCGCGAGCAGGGCCTGCACTGGATCACGGTGGAGCGGCCGCGGCGGGCGGCCCCGGAGCGTGCCGCGGACACGCAGTGGCAGAGCGCCGGGGGGCATCAGCTGCAGATCTGGCGGCTGAGCACAGCGGAGGCCGGCTTGGCGGCAGGAGCGGCGGCGGAGCGGCCGGAGGCGGATCCAGGTGAGGAGGCCCGGCTGTGCGTGTGGAGCCCGCAGCGGGAGCGGGACGAGCAGGACTTCCTGCAGCGGCGGCGGGCGCGCTACGAGGCGTGCCTGCAGGCGCTGCACACGGGGCTCAGTGTCAAGGGCCACCTGAAGGCGTACGCCAAGGTGCTGCGCAAGTTGGGTCGCTTGGAGCAGACGCACAAGCTGGTGGCGAGCCAGTACAAGGTGCGTGTGGAGCGCGGCGAGCAGGGCCGTGCCAAGGCCGTGCTGTGGGAGCTGGGGCCGCGTCACGGGCAGCGGGACCGGGTGCAGGGCACGAGCCTGCTGCGCACCAGCCGGACGGACTGGGACGACGAGCGGATCGTGCGGGAATACTGCCGCCTGGCGGACATCGAGGCGACGTTCCGCTCGTTCAAAGAGGAGCTGGGGTTGCGGCCGCTGCACCACAGCCTGGGCCAGCGCGTGGCGGGTCACCTGTTCATTACGGTGCTGGCCTACCACCTGGTACACGCCCTGCGCTACCGCCTGCGGGCCGCGGGCGTGACGTACAGCTGGCACTCGATCCGCGAGCGGATGCGGACGTGGGTGCGCCTGACGACGACGATGCGGACGGCGGAGGGGCAGACCTGGAGCCAGCGGCAGGACGTGGACCCGAACAACGAGCAGGCGCGCCTCGCAGCGGCGGCCGGGCTCGCGTTCCAGCGTCACCGGCGCACGATTCCGCTGGACTGGGACGCGCTCAGGGAACAGTCAGGAGATATCGCCAAGGATCACAAAGTGTAGTGACCGCAAATCCGTTTCGCGGAAATCCGACTCAATGAAATCAATGACCTACAACTGCATCTGCCGAAAAAACTCCAAAGTTGGGCGCCGCGCCCTCCAGCAGCGGCCGCAGCTGCGCGTAGGTGTCCGCGAAGCGGTGATAGTAGGCGCTGTAGCGGTAGTTGCACGGCGCGCGGTCCGCGCGCCGTGCCTTGAGCACGCCCACCAGCCGCCCGTCCGGCAGGAACAAGCCCGAGCCGGACGAGCCGGACTCGGTCGTGCCGCTGTGCCAGCCCCAGGGCGAAGGCGGCGAGCGCGGCGTATCGAAGCCGGGGCTTCAAACGCCGGGCGCCGGACCGCGGCGCAAAGAGGCCGGCTGCGCGAAGCCCGCGCGGGACGCTCCCCGCCCGCGCTCCGCTGCCTCTTCCCGCCAAACTTGCTCGCGGCATGAGAAAGGGGGGGCGGTTGCCCGCCCCCCCTGATGGTAGTCCCGCGCCGCAGCGCGGCGCGTGCCAGACGCTAGGGCCCGACCTCCGCGCCGAACGCGCCGTGAATCGTGTGCGCGTTGTTGCCGATCTTGCTCGTGGCGCCGGCGCCTTTCTTCAGCGTCCACGTGCCGATCACGCCCAGCGGCCCGTCGATGTCCTGGCCAACGAACTTGCCCTGCAGCGATGCTGTGTTTGTCTTGGCTGTCTTCAACACCGTCGTCAGCCCGCCGGCTGCAGCGAAATACGTTATGTCGGCTCCAGCGTTGTCCTCGAAGGACAGCACCTCATCCACATTTGCCGCGAAAATGATCTCGCGGATCGCGTACGCAGGATTAGCATCAGTGGGCGCGTACAGCAGCGGGTCGCCGTTGCCGACGTTCTCCAGATCGCTGATCACCGCTGCCAGCTTGCCGCCAACTGAGCCCGCGGCCCACTCGACGCGCACTGCAATCGTGCCCATGTAGAAGTCCGCGTTCTGTATCGCCAACGTCTCGCCCGTGTACGTCGCCACGCCTCCGTCGGGGTAGCTCGGATCCAGATGCGATGTGTACGAGGTCTGCGCCAGCGGGCTGTACGCGAACCGGCCTGGCCCGTCCGCATCGTCCTTGTTATTAGCGCCCTCCCCGTCACTTGCGTAGTTGTTGTTCTGCTTGCGCCACACGCCGAAGCGGGTGTACTCGGTCGAGCTCAGCCGCCACTGCACGCGCGACTCCTTGCGGTCCCAAGTGTTAGCCACGGTCTCCGTTGCTCCATCCGCTTTTAAGTTCAGGCCCTTGAAGATCCCGTCCTCTTCGATCGCGTCCCCCAAGGCAGCCTGGCTGGCCAGCGCGTCGAGCACTTCCTGGATCTTCGACAGCGCCTCGGCGTCCAGCGCGTTCCCGCCGCTGCTCACCGGATAGCCTTTGTTCAGCATGTCTCCCCAATTGGCAGCGGTGACGTTGGCGGAGTCCGTCTCGTCCAGCACCTCCGTGTCGTTGTTGAACAGGTACCGCTCGATGGTCGTGTTGACGGACGCCCAGATCTCGGCCCGGTTCTTGTTCGCCAGTAACGTGTCGGCTTCGGTCGCGTCGTCATTGTCGAGCGCGATGAAGGCGTTCAGCTGCGACATCAGGCGCTCGATCTCCGCCCGCGCCAGGTCGACCTGCTTGGCTCCGTTCGTCCAGCTGTTCGCGTCCTGCTTCCCGAACATCGTCGCCAGCGAGATCTCGACCTTGTCCTCCTTCGTGCGGGTGACACCAACCGCCTCATCCGCGCCCCGCTTCGTGCCGACCAGCTTCAGCATGCCGTCGGCCAGGGTCTGGCCGGTTACAGGCGACACCATCGTCTCCGTCATTGTGCCGTCGTCGGAGGCCGGCAGGGTGGTCGGAGTGTCGGCCACCCGCGCGGCGCCGAAGCCGCCCGCCAGGTATCCGCCTTTCTCGCCCGGGTCGGCGCCGACCGACCACGTCCCGACCGCCTGCTCGCCAGCCGCGGCGCCGGTGCCCAGCAGCGTCCCCTGGAACCCTCCGATGACCGTCACCGGTGACGGACTGCCGGCCCGCGGCGCGAACGTGATCTGCGCCCCGTTGACAATGGGGTCGTCATCGCTTGCTGGGGTGCTCTTGGCGTCCCAGTTCGCCTGGGTGCCCAGATTGGCCTCCGGCAGGATGATCGAATCCACGTCGCCGTACTTGAACTGCCACGTGGCCCCGTCCGAGTCCCGCAGGTTCGACACCAGGCCGCTCACCTTCTTGCTGCGGAAGCGCACCTGCATCTCGAAGTCGCCGCTGTACAGCGTGGCGTCACCGCCGACCGCCCGCGTGGCGCCCTCGTAGTAGGCGTTGCCGGACGTCTGGATGTGGTTCGTGCGCACCGTGTCGTCGATCGTCGCGTACGCGAACGCTCCCAGCTCGCCCGCTCCTTCCGACACCGCGCCGCCGGTGCTGGCTCCGGTCACGTGAACAACGCCAAGATCTAGCTGGGCTGTTCGTTCTGTACTGCCGTTGCCATACACTGTCAAGTCGACCTGGTACCAGTAAGGGGAGGCCAAAGGGCCGACACCGACTCGTTCCACTACCGTGACTTGTGGCGGTTTCGTCGTCGGCAGGCCTGCAACAGTCGCCGCTTCGGTGGCTACGAGCTGGACTAGGCTCTGGACGGCGGCTACCCGGTCCGCGGAGTTAGCCGCGTCGGAGAAGTCGGGCACCGTCACGTAGCTTCCGGTCACGGCTCCCCCATGCGTTGGTATGTTGTCTGTGTCCTCGGCCGCGTTGAAGACGAGGCTACCAATTTGACCGCCGCCGTTGTCCGACGGCTCCACAACGAGCTCCGTGACCCGCCCGGTGACCACGCCGTTGTTATTAACTGTGACCAGCACGTCAGCCGCGTAGCGGTTGTGCGTCAGGTTCTGGCCATCGGCAGCCTTGTAGTCGTAGCCCAGCTTGCCCCTCGCGTTCGCACGCTCCTTCAGCACGACGGCGCCGAAGCGCGTGTCCCCGAGCATCCCCAGAGCCGCTGTCGCCTGCGACTCTGTCGCGTCGAACGCGTCGGCGGCCTGGTCCGCGGTCAGCTCCGCGTCCTCGAACACGCCCTCGCCGTCCTTCTCCGTGGCCGCCTGGAACGCGTCGAGGCTGGACAGCGCCTGCACCAGGTCGTCGAACGCCTCGTCCGCCTCGTCCGCGTCGGCCTCTGCCCGCAGGGTCACCGTCCCGCCGAAGACCTTGTCGACCGCGGCCTGTGCCTCCCCCCACTTGCCTATCTGATTGGTAGTGCCGATCAGGCCGTTCAAGGTCGTTTGGCCGCCGTCAGCGTCCTTGAACAGGTCGATCAGGGTATCCACCTGGCCGCTGATCTTCTCCAGCTCGGTGCGCGCCTCGGCCACGAAGTTGTCGCCATCCTGCGTGGACGTGCCCGCGCCCAGCAGCTCCGCCAGCGGGAACGTCTCCCCCGCCACCTCCAGGCCGGTCCGCAGCTCGTTGCCGGCCGTGTCCTCGTCCTCCTCGGTCAGCGTCGGCATCGCGTCCAGGTCGCCCCGGATGAAGTCCGTGTGGCCGTTGATCGCCGCGTCGAAGCGGGCCCCGGCCAGCATGCCGCCGTCTTGGCGCCAGAAGGGGTACAAAACACCGTCGACAGTGACATTGCCCTTGCCGCTAGCAGGCACCTTTGCAGCGTCCACGCCTCAGCCATTCCAGTCCGCGCCGATGGCGCTCGGTCTGCATGTTTGCCCCGACCGACGTGGAGATCATGTGCTCGGGCATGATCGCTATGACCGGCGAGGACCAGTTCGACCGCCGTCGGATGCACGACAGTCCAGATGCCATTCCCATCCTTGGCCAAGGGTACTTCCGGACTGGAGTTGCCAACCGCGCCCTGATGGACCACGGGAAGGTCCGAGGCCATCCACGCACCGTCCATCGTGGGCTGCATTGACGCGTGGTCGGTGCGGCTGTTGCCGCTACCCCGGCCGACCGGGTCGTGCCGGGTTTAGCCCAGATGGGCGCTTAGTTCCGCCTTTCGTGCCCGTTCCATGACGGCCTTCTGCAAGTTCTCCAGCAAGCCCTCCCGGCCCAGGAGGTCTTCCAGCTTCTCGTAGCCCTCGCGCAACTGGTCGACTAGCACTGCTGATATCTGTTTCATGGGTCTGCCGCCTTCTTTCAATTCCAGCGTCTACCCACTTGCACAGTTCATCTAAGCCGAGCGAGGCGCAGCGCCAGCCCGCGCTGGTGACCACGCATCCCAGCCTGGCGGCCGAGCAGCTGGCGGGCCTGTTGCGCTCGCGCTGGACGCAGGAAAACTTCTTCAACTCAAGTACATGCGGAGCGAGTTCGGCCTCGACAGCCTGCCCGAGCACGTGCTGGTGGAGCTGGACGAGGACGCTTGGGTGGTCAACCCGGCTTGGTGCCAGATTGATCAGGCGCTCAAGCAGCCCCCAACCGGGCCGGCCACTTGCGCTGCAAGCGAGCCTTGCAAACCGACGCCAAAACGGACGCGGCGCGCCAGCTGGACGAGCAGATTCGCGCTTGCGAGGACACCGTGGCAGGCCTGGCGTGCGAGGCGGCGGACCAGCACATGCGGGCGGGCGAATTGTCGGACGAGGCGAAGTTGCAGGCCCTGCCGGCGCCGCTGCGCCAATTGCTGCCGACGCTGCGCATGCTAGCCTACCGGGCCGAGACCGTCATGGCGGCTGCGCTGGCACCCGCCCCGGACAATCCCAAGACCGTGCGCAGCCTGCTCAAAGCGCTGTTCCGGAGCGAGGCGAGCTTGCTGCCCGATCCGGCCGCCGGCACCCTGACCGTGCGCCTGCTGCACCAGGCCAGCCGCACCCAGCCGCCGTCTCAGAGAAAACTCGTGACAACTTAAATCAAACGTGTAACGAGGTCTGATGATTCAAGCGGTCGGAAGCTTTTCGTAAATGTCGCGTAAGCTCTTCTCATACTTTGAACCGCAACGAATCAAGAGGCCTTTTTCTGCCTCTATCCCTGCTTGTTGCCGATCTCCTTCTCGCAAAAAGTGACGCGCCAGTTCTAGGTGCATCTTCTGCCGTGCAGTTCTGGCCAGAACCCTTCTGCCAAAACTACTGGCAAGTTTCGCCGCAGATTCGTAGAACTCAACGGCTCCCGAAAGATCGCCCTCCCACAACAAGAGAAGCCCCCAAGTGGCAGTCAGGTATACCGAGTTCTCGCGGTCTTCGACTCCTAGACTTTCAAGCACTTTGCGTGCCTCGCTAGGTTCGCCACGCATCAAGTGAACGTAGGCCAAGTTATTCAGAATCACTGTCTCTTCGGGGAATCGGTCACGGGCCTCTCTGAGGACCGCCAGCGCCGCGTCTAGGCTGCCCTCATCATCAGACAACAAAGCCCCGAGCCCACCGAGCGCCTCAGGGGTAACGACGCCTCGCTTAATGAGTTCACGCAGCTCGCATATTCCGCGCTCTCTGTCGCCCTCTTCGGCACGATTAACCGCTACCAGGACTTGAACATCATTATTCTCTGGGTATTTGTCGAACCATTCATTGAGAACTCGTCGTGCAGACTTGACATTGCTAAGGGTTAGATATGTTTCATGCAAGTTCTGAAAGGCTGTTGGATGCGGCATTAGGTCGAGCGACTGCCTGAACCACTTTTCCGCCGCTCCAAGATCGCTGCGCGATAGGCACGCGATTCCTACGCTATTCATTAGGCGCGCACGTTCCGAAAGCGCCTCCCGCGATTCGTCATCCCCCAAACTCCTGAGCGCTCTTAGTAGGTGGTTTTGCGCCAATCTGAACTCTTGCTGGGTTCGATATGCCTGTGCCAAGAGTTCATCTACGACTCGATCATTTCCATGTCTCGCCAGATGGTCGGAAAGAAGTTGAATTGCAGACTCGGCGCTTCCTTGCTGCATGAGGACCTTGGCCAATCCGCAAACGGATTCCAAGGCGTTCGGATCGAGAGCCAGAGAAGTCTTAAACGCTCGCACTGCACGCTTCAGGTCACCGTGCACGGCGTAAACCACTCCAAGTCCTCTCTGAAACACAGGCGAACGGGGGTCAAGGCGCGTAGCTGCTTTCAGGTGCGCGATCGCTTTCCTCAGACTTCGTTACACCGTTTCATTTGGTTTGGATAGTTTGGATGCAGGGAGCGGCGGCTTGGGGTTGGCCGGGGTGGGCTGGGAGGAGGCTGAGCAGGGCAGGTCGTCCGACAGCATGCGGTACACCAAACGGAGTTGGGTGCCGGGGAAGACGGTGCGCGTGCGGTTGAGCTCGTCGAGCAAGGGGGCCAGGGCGCGATCCTGGGCGCGGGTCGGCTGGTGCAGCAGGCGCACGGTGAGGGTCCCGGCTGACTCGTCAGGGTGCAGGCTGGCGTCAGCCTGAAACAGCGACTTGAGCAGGCTGCGGGCGGTGTCGGGATTGTCGAGCGCGGGCGCAACCGCGGTCGTCATCGCTGTTTCGGCGCGGTAGGCCAGCATGCGCAGGGTGTCTAGCAGTAGGCGCAGCGGTTGGGGCAGGGCCTGCAGCCGTGCCTCCGGCGAGAGCTCGCCGGCCAAGATGTGCTGGTCGGTCACCTTGCGTGCCAGCAGCAGGCCTTGGATGGTCTGGTCGCAAGTCTGGATGCGCGCTTCCAGCGCGCGCGCTGGGGCGGATCCGGCGTCGGCTTGCAGGGCCAGCTTGCGGCGCAGGTTGCCGACCGAGTTGCGGGCTTGCTTGAGCGCCTTGCCGATGGTGCGGCAGGCCGGGTTGACGACCCAGGCGTCGGCCTCGACCTCCACCAGGGCATGCTCGGGCAGGGTGTCGAGGCCGAACTCGGCGCGCAGATACTTGAAGAAGTTCTCCTGCGTCCAGCGCGAGCGCAGCAGGCCCGCCGCTTGCTCGGCCGTGAGGTCGGGATGCGTGGTCAGCAGCGCGGGCTGGCGCTGGTCCGGCCCCGGCCGACCCGCCAGCTCGAGCGGCTTGCGCGGCTGGCCGCGCTGGCCCGTGCCGCGCACACGGCGGTCGATCCAGAAGCGGATCTCGCGCGCCTGGCAGCCTGCGCCCAGATCGTACGGTCGCTCGGCCAGCTGGCCCTCCAGGCGGGCCGACCCGCCCGGGGCGCGCACTGGGATGACGGCCTCCCGGAAGTCGCTATCCGGCCAGCGCTGCGCCTGCGAGCCCTTGATCCAAGTCACCACCGCGATGCCCAGCGCGCGCAGCTCGCGGAACAGGCGCGGGCTCCAGCCCTCGCGGTCGAAGACCAGCGTCAGGCGTGGTGCGCCAGCGCCTGCCAGCAGGCCCAGCTGGCGCAACTGCGGCACAATCCCGTTCCAGATCTCAGACACCATGCCGGCGTCTATCTGGCGGTGCAAGCACAGCAGCGGCGCCCCGCCCAGCGCGTGCACCCAGTAGCCGACCGAGGCCGGCAGGGCCAGCTTCTGGCGGGTCACGAAATGTTTCGGCAGCCGGCCCTGACCGCTGTAGACCTGCACGTGGCCATCGACGAACAGCGTGGCGACGGCCTCCGGATCGTCTGCACACCAGTCCTGGGTCAGGCAGCCGACCCAGGCCGGCAGCCCCTTGGCAGCGGCCAGCTGGTGCGTGCGGCGGCGCAGGGTGCGCGGGCAGGGGCAGCGGTCCAGGCCCAACAGGGCGCCCCACTCGCCGGGCTGCTGGTAGCGCAGCCGCTCGGCGCAACGCACCCGGCCCAGCAGCAGGAAGGCCCACAGCAGCAGCAGCGACTGCAGGCCGTAGAAGCCCTTGGGTAGCGTCAGCTGGTCGAGGTGGCGCAGCAGGCCGGCCTGCAGCAGGCTCGGCAGGGCGGTCAGCACGCCGCCCCCGCTGACGGCCGCGGCGGCGGCGAAGCGCGGGGCGCGCCCGTCGAGCGCCCCCAGGCTGGCCGCTACGCGGCCCGCCGTGTCGTGCGCCGCGCGGCCGCGCGGGGCGGCGGCGTCACGCCGGTTGCGGTCTTCCTTGCCGGGGGCCGCCGACGGCGGCGCACTGGGCGCCGCGCCGCCGGGCTGCGGGCCCGCTCCCTGAGCGTCACTGTCACGCTCGGCGGGCGCGCCGGCGCGGCGCCGTGGCAGGCACTGGCTGGCCGGTAGCAAGCCCTGTTGGGTGTAGCGCCACAGCGTCGATTGCGAGACGCCCAGTTGCTGGGCCACGCGGTACAGGCTGAGCCCGGACCGCAGCATGCGGGCGGCCTGGGCCAGCTGCGCGGGGTCCACGATGCCATCGGGGCGGCGCGGCTTGGGGGCGGGCGCGAAGCCAAGCTCACCCTGCACCTGCAGCCGCTGCACGGCGCGCGAGACGGTGCTCTGGCTGATGCCGTGGGCGCGGGCCAGTTCGGACTGCGTAGCGAGGCCGAACAGGGCGAAGCGGGCCAGGCAGAGATTGCGCTCTAGCTTGTGGTCGGCCGTGTGCGAGCAGACGGGGTCGGTGTGCACGAAGTAGACGACGCGGTCGCCCTCGCGCAGCATGCTGAGGCGCGCGCTGATGGGCGTGGCGTGCGGGGGTTGGAGCGGCAGAGCGGCGGGCAGGCCAGTGGGCGCGGGCAGTTTGGCGGGCGAATACATATGCATTCAAAATAGCATGTTCTGGGGCGCAAGTCAAGTCCGGATGCGGCCGGGGAGGGAGCGTGAAAGCTTGACCCAGCAGCTAGTTACGAGGCTCTAGGCCTCTTTGCAGAGAGTTCCGATGTAACGAAGTCTGTTCCTTTCCTGCTGACGAGCCATCGATACCATTCCAAGCAAGTACCGTGGAAGCGGGGACTTCTGATCCAAACGTACTGCGTCTTCGAGTTCAGCAACCGCTCGCTGAGACTGACCACGACGCATAGCAATCCACGCCAACATGATCGGACCGACCGTGTCAGTTGGAAACTGTTGCCGAAGTGAAGCAGCTAAACCCTCAGCTTGATCCACTTCTCCTCTGCGGAATCGTGCTGTCATCAGATGTGCAAGGGCCGAGTAGTGTGCAGGGTCGATCACTAGCGCCGATTCGAATTCAACTATTGCCCTATCGAGTTGGTCCGCATTCATTAGGGCCAAGCCTAAGTTCATTCTCGCCCGAGGGCTATCAGGATGTTTGTCGACATCTCTCTTCGAGCGAGCGACCGCATCTGCCAGAAATCTCTCTCCCTCGTGGGTTAGCGTCTCATAGGCTGGCTCGGGCCACGCAAGATCAATATGATCGTCCGATCTCACGACATCAATCGGTCCAGCCGCGACGAAAAGGTTTGATTCCGGCGAGTTCACGCGGAAATCCGGCTCGCCAGATGGAAGGTCTTCCAGCGCCGATCTTTTGCACAATGTTTCAATCAAGAGGACACCCCTCTCAGAGACCTCGCGCGCGCAGCACGCCGTTGTCTCTTCTTAGCCAGCCAGCGTTGATACTTCGCTTCGTTTCGAAGAATCAGGAGGCATGTATTCAGTTTGTTGAATATCCGGTCAAACTGTGTGGACCGACGCCTGTAATCGATGGTGGCCAGATACTGGTACAAGTCGTCGATCCGATCGCGTACGCATTCTGGCACAGAAGTCCCAATAGATGCGACGCTTGGAAGTGGACGTGAGTTTGCGATGCTAGCGATGATCTGATCGTACGTTTCCCGACGCTGTTGCGGCCTAACTGCGAGCATTGCTTGCGCAATGTCTTGCCAAAACTGGGGACCGAACAGACGTAGTCCCAAGTTAGTCCCGGAAAACAGCTCGAAGAGGATTGCACCAAGGGAGAACATGTCCGCGCCAATAGCAATGCCGGGGTCTTCATCGTGCAGACATGCGAGCATTTCAGGTGCACAGAATCGGCGGTCACCGGGTGGACCCGTATACCTATCAACCAAACTCGCTGTACCTTGGTTCAACCGACGGGCAGTTCCGAAGTCGGAGAGCCTGGTGCTACCGTCGGACATAATCAGGAAATTTGAGGGTGTGAGATCACGATGGGCGATTCCTTGTGAATGAATTCGCTGAACGGATCTACACATGGCTCGAAAGGCGAGAAGATTCTCTACGGCGGTCCAACCCCCGCCGGCGATGATCAGACTTCGTTACATCGGAACTCTCTGCAAAGAGGCCTAGAGCCTCGTAACTAGCTGCTGGGTCAAGCTTTCACGCTCCCTCCCCGGCCGCATCCGGACTTGACTTGCGCCCCAGAACATGCTATTTTGAATGCATATGTATTCGCCCGCCAAACTGCCCGCGCCTCAGCATGCTGCGCGAGGGCGACCGCGTCGTCTACTTCGTGCACACCGACCCCGTCTGCTCGCACACGGCCGACCACAAGCTAGAGCGCAATCTCTGCCTGGCCCGCTTCGCCCTGTTCGGCCTCGCTACGCAGTCCGAACTGGCCCGCGCCCACGGCATCAGCCAGAGCACCGTCTCGCGCGCCGTGCAGCGGCTGCAGGTGCAGGGTGAGCTTGGCTTCGCGCCCGCCCCCAAGCCGCGCCGCCCCTATGGCATCGTGGACCCCGCGCAGCTGGCCCAGGCCGCCCGCATGCTGCGGTCCGGGCTCAGCCTGTACCGCGTGGCCCAGCAACTGGGCGTCTCGCAATCGACGCTGTGGCGCTACACCCAACAGGGCTTGCTACCGGCCAGCCAGTGCCTGCCACGGCGCCGCGCCGGCGCGCCCGCCGAGCGTGACAGTGACGCTCAGGGAGCGGGCCCGCAGCCCGGCGGCGCGGCGCCCAGTGCGCCGCCGTCGGCGGCCCCCGGCAAGGAAGACCGCAACCGGCGTGACGCCGCCGCCCCGCGCGGCCGCGCGGCGCACGACACGGCGGGCCGCGTAGCGGCCAGCCTGGGGGCGCTCGACGGGCGCGCCCCGCGCTTCGCCGCCGCCGCGGCCGTCAGCGGGGGCGGCGTGCTGACCGCCCTGCCGAGCCTGCTGCAGGCCGGCCTGCTGCGCCACCTCGACCAGCTGACGCTACCCAAGGGCTTCTACGGCCTGCAGTCGCTGCTGCTGCTGTGGGCCTTCCTGCTGCTGGGCCGGGTGCGTTGCGCCGAGCGGCTGCGCTACCAGCAGCCCGGCGAGTGGGGCGCCCTGTTGGGCCTGGACCGCTGCCCCTGCCCGCGCACCCTGCGCCGCCGCACGCACCAGCTGGCCGCTGCCAAGGGGCTGCCGGCCTGGGTCGGCTGCCTGACCCAGGACTGGTGTGCAGACGATCCGGAGGCCGTCGCCACGCTGTTCGTCGATGGCCACGTGCAGGTCTACAGCGGTCAGGGCCGGCTGCCGAAACATTTCGTGACCCGCCAGAAGCTGGCCCTGCCGGCCTCGGTCGGCTACTGGGTGCACGCGCTGGGCGGGGCGCCGCTGCTGTGCTTGCACCGCCAGATAGACGCCGGCATGGTGTCTGAGATCTGGAACGGGATTGTGCCGCAGTTGCGCCAGCTGGGCCTGCTGGCAGGCGCTGGCGCACCACGCCTGACGCTGGTCTTCGACCGCGAGGGCTGGAGCCCGCGCCTGTTCCGCGAGCTGCGCGCGCTGGGCATCGCGGTGGTGACTTGGATCAAGGGCTCGCAGGCGCAGCGCTGGCCGGATAGCGACTTCCGGGAGGCCGTCATCCCAGTGCGCGCCCCGGGCGGGTCGGCCCGCCTGGAGGGCCAGCTGGCCGAGCGACCGTACGATCTGGGCGCAGGCTGCCAGGCGCGCGAGATCCGCTTCTGGATCGACCGCCGTGTGCGCGGCACGGGCCAGCGCGGCCAGCCGCGCAAGCCGCTCGAGCTGGCGGGTCGGCCGGGGCCGGACCAGCGCCAGCCCGCGCTGCTGACCACGCATCCCGACCTCACGGCCGAGCAAGCGGCGGGCCTGCTGCGCTCGCGCTGGACGCAGGAGAACTTCTTCAAGTATCTGCGCGCCGAGTTCGGCCTCGACACCCTGCCCGAGCATGCCCTGGTGGAGGTCGAGGCCGACGCCTGGGTCGTCAACCCGGCCTGCCGCACCATCGGCAAGGCGCTCAAGCAAGCCCGCAACTCGGTCGGCAACCTGCGCCGCAAGCTGGCCCTGCAAGCCGACGCCGGATCCGCCCCAGCGCGCGCGCTGGAAGCGCGCATCCAGACTTGCGACCAGACCATCCAAGGCCTGCTGCTGGCACGCAAGGTGACCGACCAGCACATCTTGGCCGGCGAGCTCTCGCCGGAGGCACGGCTGCAGGCCCTGCCCCAACCGCTGCGCCTACTGCTAGACACCCTGCGCATGCTGGCCTACCGCGCCGAAACAGCGATGACGACCGCGGTTGCGCCCGCGCTCGACAATCCCGACACCGCCCGCAGCCTGCTCAAGTCGCTGTTTCAGGCTGACGCCAGCCTGCACCCTGACGAGTCAGCCGGGACCCTCACCGTGCGCCTGCTGCACCAGCCGACCCGCGCCCAGGATCGCGCCCTGGCCCCCTTGCTCGACGAGCTCAACCGCACGCGCACCGTCTTCCCCGGCACCCAACTCCGTTTGGTGTACCGCATGCTGTCGGACGACCTGCCCTGCTCAGCCTCCTCCCAGCCCACCCCGGCCAACCCCAAGCCGCCGCTCCCTGCATCCAAACTATCCAAACCAAATGAAACGGTGTAACGAAGTCTGATGATGTCTCCTACGTCGCAGCTCGCCAACTCTAGTGCGTAATACCTGAGCCGCAATGGGAACGAAATCCCAGCTTGAGTCGTAAGGGGCTCTGTGAACTCATCCTTTTCGGCGATCATCTGAATGATGTCGGGTTCACCTCGGAGGGAGTTCAACAGCTCGGCCTCGCGATCAAAGCAGCCAATACGGTAGGGATCCAGCATGGGAAGACATACCTTCACTGCAACGCGCTTCCTCGTAACTTGGTCATGAGCAGCGACGAGGACAGAGAAAGCCCCCGCACCTCGAGGGTTGCCGATTCGCTGGATATTGACGAAGCGGCCACCTATTTCCGATCGATCTTCTAGCATCTGAAGTAACGGTTCCCGATCCAGCACTACTTGCGGCCAAAATGCTCACGGAGAAACTCGATCGCCTGATCTGGATTTTCCTGGAGAATCTGTAGGACCTCCGGCGGCACCTTTCCAGCAGCCAATAGAAGTCGGTCGCGGCTGTAGTTGAAGTGGTCGGCGATGCGGCCAACAAGTCCTTCAGAAGGGCCAACCTCATTGTTCTCCAGTTTGCTCAGGTAGCTGTAGCTGACTCCAAGGTCGGGCGCCAAACTCTTGATGCCTACCCCGGCGTCGTTCCGAAGTGCTCTGAGGATCTCTCCAAAGGCCACTATCACAAACTAGCAAGGGTTGACTAGTTTGTCAACCCTGTTGCCGTTATTGGCTATCAGAGAAGATCAGATTCAACTAACTCTAGAAGCGCCTTATGGTCGTTGGCGCTGCTGCCCCTCTGGGCGGTTGATGCGGAGGCTGGGACTGCAGCGCGTGACGCGCCTGCGGCGGCGCACGACGACGCGCCAGGCGGCGGGAGCGACCGTGGCCGAGGACCGCGTGGGGCGGCAATTCCGGGCCGAGGATCCCAACCCCTTCTGGCGCCAAGACGGCGGCATGCTGGCCGGCGCCCGCTACGACAAGGCGATCGTCAACGCAACCCGTCACAAGACGAAGGATGGGCTTGGCAGCAACCCGGCCCTGAGCGCCAACGACCCCGACACGGTGGGGAACGAGACGAGGACGCACATCATCCTGACTGGCGATGCCACTGAAGAAGGCGACGAAGGCATGTTCTCGTTCGGGGACCTGCTAGGCGCCGGGGTGGCGAGCACGGACGGCAAGCGGTTCGTCGACGTGGCCGTGGAGGAGATCACCAAGGTCCGCTCCGACGTGCAGGCCCTGCTCGCCCTCGAGACTAAGCCAGCGACACTCCCGGCGATTCTCAAAGCCCAGTGGGGGGAGGTCACATCGGCGCTGGACGATATCTTTGAAAACCAAAACGTCCTCAAGGGGAGCGCGGGCCGCGTCCCCGATGAGGACGACTTTCTGGACGAGCTCGGCGACATCCTTGTTGCGCTGTCCAACGAGGGCAGTTTTATCGAGGCGACAGAGGAGGACGGCGACGGAGTGTTCGAGAAGACGGCGCTGACCACGACCAAGGCGACGGACGCCTTCGACCGCTTGACGTGGACCGCCACGGCGACGCTGGGCGCGACTGCGAGCACGCGTTACGGCACGGTGATCCGGAAGGGGAGCAATTATGCTGTCGATAAGCCCACCACCAGAACCTACGGGGCGTTCTCGTACTCGACGATGCAGGCGACCGTGGGGGCGAGGGACGTGGCTGCGCCGACGGGGATCGCCCCCTATTCGGGTGGGACAGAAGCGATCAGCAAGTCCGGGGCGACCTACTCGGGCACGATGGAGTTGCAGGTGCGCTTCAGCGCCAAGACAGTTAGCGGCGTGGTGAAGGACCTGCTCGACGCGGATGGACTTCCCTGGCAGTACAACTTTGCCGACGTCGATAGCATCGTCCTGAGCACCGCGCCGTTGCTGAGGAACGCAACGTGGAACAAATCAGAACAACAGACTGGGACTGTGTTCTACACCGCCGGCTCGGGCCGACTGCGCCCCGAGGTTACAGTTAAAAACTCCTTCCAGGGCGTTCTGCTGGGCCGGGGCGATGACGCTGGGAGCGAGGCGAATGGCGTGTGGTCTGTCGGCGACGGCCCCGCAAGCACGAACTACTTGGAGGGCGGATTCGGCGTGACGCACGTAGCGAACTTGGCCCGACCCACACCGAGCGGAGACGACGGGTCCGTGTCGAATTCGACGCTCTTTACAAACAGCGACAGTGCCGATGTAGACGACGCGTTCATCGCGGACGGTACGCTCACGGTGAAGCTGAACGCTTTCGGATGGTCGTTGTCCGACGACAAACAACTAAAATATGGCTATGGCAAACTATACACTGACAAGACAGACGCCGCAGGCGAGCCCGTTCCCAAACTCGTCACCGCGGAGTTCGACCTGGCGTCGATGGCGGAGGGGTCAACGGGGGACATAACTACGGTCAAGGGTCCGAAGCATATCGATGAGGTCATCGATACTCTCGAGGCGCAGCGTAACCAGTTGGCAACACTGCAGGGCCTGGATAGCCGGACCACCGCGACCAAGGAGGCCGAGGCAGCCGCTTGGGATGCGGTGCAGGACGCGGTGCAGTACGAACTGCTCGGCAACCTCCCGGTCAAGCTGGACACCGAATACGCAGGCAACGCGGATCTGGAAGAAGACGCGCTAGGCCTGATCGACCGTCTGCTGGACGCACTGTCGAGCGAGGCCAAGCTGAAGGCGGCTCTCGATCCAGATCCAGAATCTCCCGGGTTCTTCGCCAGCTACTACACTGCTGCCGACAAGATGACAACAGACAACTTCATCACCTACGACCCGGCCGACAGGCGGTACGAGACCAACGGTCGAACCCTTGGCAATGTGAGGAGCGAGCTGCAATGGAGTGTGATCACGGCCCTCGGGACGACGGACTACACGCGCTTCGGCGCCTGGCGGCGGGAGAGCACCACGGACGCCTCTCGGAAGAAACACCCCCTACTGCGCAACGAGCACGGAGGGCCCGGTACATTCCCCTATAGTCCGCTCGACCCGACTCCGGCTGGCATAGTGGGGACGTTAAGCGGCACGGCGAGCTATGTGGGCGAAACGGTCGCGATCCAGGAACCCAATACTGTCCTCACCGGGACCGCCCGCGTGGACGTGATCTGGGCAACCGACAAAAACGACGAGATGACCCTGACGATCGGTGAGCTGGCGGACTCGACCGGCGATCCGCTGACGTACAACGGCGTAGACAACAAAATCGTCGACATCGTGTTCAGGAATATCGTAATTAACGAGGGTAAGGTCGGCCCGAACGCCGGCCACTTGATCGCTGGCAAGGACAACAAAATGGAGGACGCGGACAAGAACACGTTCTACACCTACGACGAATTCCCCGTGGTCGCCGCAGAGGTGAGGTACCGTCTCACCGCCGCGGGAGAGGACGAGCAGAAGCCGTCTCCCGGCAGCACCGCCGGGGTCAAAGCGCTCTTCGTCGGCCAAGGCGTGGACGGTCCGCTCGGCGTGATCGGCACGTGGACTTTGAACGACTCCGTTGTCAGTCGTGTGCACGCGGACGGAACCAAGGTGGAGGCAGGCCAGGGGGTTATCCGCGGCGCATTCGGAGCAGACCTTCCATAGCTGGTCCCGACCACCGTCAAGCACACACGTACTGGGGGAGCGGGCAACCGCTCCCCCTTCTTGTTTGCCGAACAAGTTTGGCAGGTGCAGGACTGTGCGCCAGGCCAACTGCGGATTGCCAGCAGGCGAAAGCAGAGTTCGCTACCCCATCTTTGCCGCCAATATCTACAAGCACACTGCCACTTAGAATCAGCTAGTTGTCGCTTCGAAATGTGGCGTCCGGCACTACAATCGGTGAATCTTTCTCTTGATCGGCAGCCTCCACGATTATCTTGCGGACCCCGCCGGGCGATGCCGAGACGCCCAAGGGGTGGCCTCGATTGGCTTCCCCAACAGTTCGGAGAACAAGCTATGAATCGCAAGATGAACCCTGTGACTACCCGCAACGCGGCGCAAGCCGGCCACGCGTAGTACCCGCTGGTTGAGACCCCCAGCACGCGGCATTGGCACGCGATTGGATACTCGCCCTGATGCGCGCTTACGAACTACAACACCCTCACGGGATCGAATCGGTCTCCCGAGCGAACCAGGCCGCTGCTCTTGACAGGATCTCCCGCTCCGCCTGCAGCCGCCGGACATCCGGCCGCAAGCGGATCAGCTCCTCCCGCTCTTCACTGGGCAGGCCGTCGTTCCAGCTGCCCAGGTCGTGCTCCGCCTGCTGCACCCAGCGCAGCACTGAATCCACCGCGATCCCGAATTCCTCGGCCACCTGCCGCACCGTCCGATCAGTCACTGGCACCAGCTTCACGACCTGTTCCCGGAACTTCTTCGGATAGGTCTTTACATAGCGATGTTTGCTCATCGTTTGGGGCCTGTTTACCCCCGCCACCTCAGTCGGGCAACCTCTGCCTCTCAAGCTATCTCAACCGTCCACGAATTCCCAGCCACTCCACAGTGCCGCAGGCTCACGGTCTCGGACTGGCGCACACTGCCGCCCCGTCAGGTCGGATCAGTCGCCCCAATCTCAGTCCGGCTTCCGTACCGGCGGCTGGTATTCCGAGGCAGCCTTGTCAGCCTTAGGCCCGCGGCTCTGAAAGTCCTGGCGTTCCGCCGCCCTCTCTCCCCCCGAGCCGCCGGCCATTCTCGGCAGGCATGGAAAAGGGGGAGCGGTTTCCCGCTCCCCCTGGTAGTCCGTCCTGCCGGCTGCTGCCCGGTAGGTACTTACGGCCGGTCCGCCCCGAAGGAGCCGCGGAGCGCCGCGCCGAAGTTATCCTTCCCTAATTCGTAGGTGCCGATCACGCCCAGCGGTCCTTCGATATCCTGCCCGACGAACTTGCCCATGACCGAGGAGGTCGTTATGTCCTTGGACATCAGGCCCTGCGTCCCGGTCAGCTGCTGGAATGTTCCGCTGGAGTTGATCGTCATCTGGCCTGTGTCCTTGTCCTCCTCGACACCCGCCGAGTTGAAGATGACTTCGTTGGCCATGTTAGTGTGGATGCTCACTGCCGAGATCACGATCGCGTATAAACCGTCCTTGAACGGGTCGCCGTTCGAGTTGGCGAGGTCGGTGATCCGCATGCTCAGCGTGCCGAGCGGATCGATGTCGGTTCCGTCCCAGGTCCCATACCACTCCGCGGTCACGGTCAGCATGCCGTCGAAGTAATTCGTGCCCTGGATCGCCGTCGTGCCCCCGACGAACATGGCACTGCCGCCTGACGGGAAGCCCGGATCGTTGTGGTCCGACCACTTTGTCGGCAGCAACTGGCTGTAGGCGAACGAGCCGGGCTCGTTGCCGTGAGTGTCATCGTAGTTGAAGTTCGTCCAGGCGTCACGCGCCGCGTAACTGTCCGTCCGCACGCGCCACACGCCCCAGCGGGTGTAGTCCGTCGCCCCGCCGTGCGTCTTCATCTGCACTTCTTGCCGGCCCCAGATCAGGCCCGCGCCAGGCTCGGAAATTCCGTCGGCCTTCGTGACGTCGTTGAAGATCCCCCGGCCGTCCCGGTCCAGCGCGGAGCCGAGACTGTTCTCCGAGCTGAACGCGTCCAGCGCCTGGTCGATCAGCCCCAGCGCGTCGTCTTCGGCGTACGCCTTGGCGAGCTTCGGCGGCACGTGATGAAAGATCCGCAGCAGCGCTCCCTGCACCTTCTCCCAGCTCGCGACCTCCTGAGCGGTGATCCGAGTGTCGAGGCCCTGCAGCACGGCCAGGTCGGACCGTGCTGCCTCGATCGCCTTCACGGCGAGCGCGACCTGCTTGTCCGGCCCGTTCACGTTGCGGTCCGTCTGCGGGTTCGCCACGATGTTCGCCAGCGACTGACTCAGCTCGTGCGTCACGTTCTGCAACTTTTTGGTGACTGTGTCGCCGTCCAAGATCCAGAGATCGTCATTAGCAGTGAGACTGACCGCATCTCCCGGCGGTTTGCCCGCACCCAGCACGGTCCGGGTAGTGGCTTTCCCGGCGGCGCCGACCGGCCCGGGGATCTTCGTGTCGGCTGTCTCATCCAGATAGCGGCCCGCACGGTTCATCGTCACCACCAGATTCCCGCCGTCAAGCTTGAACGTGTTCCTCAGGTCCTTGTCATCCACCCCGTCGCTGCTGGTCACGACCGTCTCGTGAACCGCGCCGTCGTCCGTGCCCGGCCGCACGGGCGAACCGTCGTCCGTCCTGATTGCGCCGAAGCCGCCGGCCAGGTACGCGGCGCTGCCGGCGGCGGTCTGCTCGCCGACGCTCCAGGTGCCTTGCGCCTGGTTCCCCGAATCGTCCCCGCGTCCCAGCAACTGGCCCTGGAAGGTCCCCCGGACCCGGGTTGGCAGGGGGCTGCCGGCTAGCGGCGAGAACGTCACGCGCGCCGTATAATTCTTGCTTTCCGCGGCGTCCGCCTGCGACCAGTGGGCTTGGTTGCCCGTGAGGGTCGCGGGCGAGAGGGTGATGCTCTCCACCTCGCCGTACTGGAACGTCCACGCGTCGCCTGCAGTCGAGCGCAGGTTCGACACCAGGCCCGACACCCGGTTGCTGCTGAAGCGGACCTCCAGGTCGATGTCGCCGGCGTACAGCTTGCCGTCGCCGCTGACCGCCCTTGTGCCGCCCTGGTAGTACGCCGAGCCGGACGTCTGGATGTCCCACACGCGCTGCACGTCGTCGATCGTGCTGTACGAGAACGCCCCGACCAGGCCCATCTCATCGGCATCGCCGTTGCCGAGGTTGCCGCCGGTGGCGTAGTCCGGGTCCTTGGTCGCCACGCTGCGCTCCATGGCCGAAACCGCCCCGTAGCGCGTCGCGCCGGTCATCCCGAACACGGCCGTCGCTTCCGACTCTGCCGCGTCGAATGCCTTCAGCGCGTCGCTCTCGCTCAGCTTGGCGTCCTCGAAGACGCCCTTGCCGTCCTCCTCCGTTGCTGCGGCGAACTGCGGCCCGCTCGAGAGGGCGTCGAGGATGTCGTCCAGCTCGCCCAGCAGGTCGTCGTCCCCCGGCCGGCCCTTGAGGTCGACCTTGCCCGACCCGAAGATGTTGTCGACCTGGGTCTGGGCCTTGGCCCATGTGGTGTCGAGCAGGCCCCTCAGGCCCACCGGTGCGGTGTCAAGGCCGAGCAGCGCGGCCGCGTCGCCGCGCGCCTTCATGATCTCCGCGCGAGCCCCGGCGACGAAGTTGTCGCCCATGTCGCTGGCCATGCCCGTGCTCAGCAGGTCGGCGATCGAGAACGAGTTGTCGCCGAGCTCCAGCTCCGTCCGCAGCTCGTTCGCCGCCGTGTCCTCGTTGTTCACGGACAGCACCGGCAGGATGTCCTCCCCAAGGCTGTCGTCCTTGGAGTTCTCGGCGTAGCCTTCCCCGGACTCTCTCAGGTCGCCGATGATGGCGAAGGCCGGGACGTCGCTGTCGCCGTGCAGCGCCTTGTCGAAGCGGGCGCCGGCCAGCATGCCGCCGTCTTGGCGCCAGAAGGGGTACAAAACACCATCCACCGGGTGAGTGCCTTTCCGCTAGCAGGCACTTTTGCACGGTCCACGCCTCAGCCATTCTGACACTCGCGGGTCATGGCGATCAGCGATCAGGCCGGTGCCCATGATCTCCACGTCATCGGCGCGAACGTGGCAGACCGACCTCAATGGGCGTGGCCAAGGTACAGCTGAGCGAGCGTGCCGAGGTCCGGACGCTTCGATTGCAGGCGGGAACATCCTCGGCCGACGAGTGCATACTGGAATCGCTGTGCGCTACTTCAATACGGAAGGCCCGGTAGTGGCGGAGCGCCATTACTGCATCCCTCCGCTCGGCCGGGTCAACCTAGAGGAGATCCTCACGCTGATCGCGCGCATGAAGTACTTTGTCCTGCACGCGCCGCGCCAGACAGGCAAGACCTCAATCTTGCTAGCGCTCCAGGACCGGCTCAACGCGGGGGGCGAGTACCGCTGCCTGTACGTGAACTTCGAGGGAGGCCAGGTCGCCAAGGAGGATACCGCCCGAGCGATGCGGACACTGCTCGGTGAGATTGGCACACGGGCCCGACGAGTGTTGAAGGACCACTTCGTAGACCAGTCGAAGTCGGCCCTGGCGGCGGAGTTCGGCCCTGACGGCTGCCTAGCCGAATGCTTCACGCGCTGGGCGGAAGTCGATCCGAAGCCCTTGGTCCTGCTGATCGACGAGATCGACTCCCTGATGGGGGACACGCTGATTTCCGTCCTGCGCCAGTTGCGCATGCGGTACGATTTGCGGCCGGGCGGGTTCCCACAGAGCGTGGTTCTGTGTGGAGTGCGGGACGTACGCGACTACTGGATCTATTCCAGCCGGGAAGGGGCCAACATCAGGGGGGGCAGCGCCTTCAACATCAAGGCGAAGTCGCTGCGCTTGGGCGACTTCACGGAAGCCGAGGTGCGGGAGCTGCTGGCCCAGCACACTGCCGAGTACGGCCAAGCCTTCGAGGACAGTGCCACCGAAAGCATCTGGGCGCTCACTTGCGGCCAGCCGTGGCTGGTCAACGCCCTAGCCTACGAGGCCTGCTTCGGTGGCGAGGCCGGCCGCGACCGGAGCCAGCCGATCGGTGTCGACGCCATCGACCGAGCTAGAGAAATGCTCATCCTCGGGCGGGTCACGCATCTCGACCAACTAGCCGACAAGCTCAGCGAAGAGCGCGTGCGACGCGTGATCCTGCCAATGCTGGCCGGGTCGGGGACTTGGAACTACTCTTTCCGCGACTTGGAGTACGTTCGGGACCTTGGCCTAGTGGCTTCCGAGGGTGCAGTGCGCATCGCAAACCCGATCTACGCCGAGGTGGTCCCGCGCGAGCTGACAGCGGTACTGCAATCCGGGCTTGAGACCCAGGTGGATCCGGCTTGGTACGTGGACGCCGACGGCAGCCTGGACCTAGCCGGGCTGCTGGGCGCCTTCCAAGGCTATTTCCGGGAGCACGCCGAGTCGTGGGTGGAACGGTACGGGCACGCGGAGGCAGGGCCGCAGCTGGTACTGCATGCGTACCTGCAGCGGGTGGTGAACAGCGGCGGGCGGATTGGGCGGGAGTACGCGGTGGGCCGCGGGCGCACGGACCTGTTGATTGAATGGCGCCAGGCCGGGCGGCGAGGCCATGCGAGCGCCCGCAAATACGTCATCGAGTGCAAGGTGCGCACGGCGAAAGTCGGCCTGGATCGCCTGATCCGGGAGGGGCTGGAGCAGACGGCGGCGTACATGGACGGGTGCGGGGCGGAATCGGGGCATGTGGTGATCTTTGACCTGCGCCCGGGCCAGTCGTGGGAGGAGCGGGCATTCCGGCAGGATCCGGAGCCGGGCGGGCGTCCGATCACGGTTTGGGGGCTGTAGTCTCAGCCCCCGTTTCTGCCGCAACCCGTGGAAGGAGACTTCAGCAAGCGCGGTGTCATCGTCACTCCAATGATCACCGCATCCGGGGGCTTCGCCCTCAACGGCGAGCCCTTCGCTGGCGGTGACTGCGGTCGTCGCAGACCAGTGGGCGTTGTTGTCCAAGTTGGTCGCAGTCGTCAGGACGTTGCTCTCCACATCGCCGTACTGGAACGTCCACGGATCGCCAGCAGTCGTCATCAGCTTCGTCACCAAGCCCGACACACGGTTGCTGCTGAAGCGCACCTCCGGCGCGATGTCACCAATGTACAGCTTGCTGTCGCCGCTGACCGCCCTTGTAGTAGGCCGACCCGGGCGTCGCTTCGTTGTGCCGAGCTCGACCGTGCCCGTCCGAAGATGCTGTCCACTTGGGTCTGGACTCTTGTCCAGGCGGTGGTCAGCAGGCCGCTCAGGCCCGTCGGCTCATCGGTCAGGCCGAGTAGCGCGGCCACGTTGCCACGGGCCTTCATGATCTCCTCGCAGGCCTCGGTTACGAAGTCGCCGCCCATGCCGCTGGCCAGCAGGTCGGCGATGGAGAAGGTGTTGTCGCCGAGCTCCAGCCCCCGACATCGACGATGGCCAATAGGATATGAAAGACCGCCTGGCGGGCGAGCACGGGAGTCTGAAGAGTCGGAATGTTGCTTTTCGGACCGCATGAGAATATGACTCAATGCAGGTGCGCTATTGTGAGGATCCTAGAAGTCGCCTGCCTCACATTTACGACTACAACGTGGCCGAAGACGAAGTCGAGGCAGTCATGGATCGCCCGATTGAAGGCCGTCCGGGAGAGGGGTGCGTGAGAATCGCGCTCGGGAAAACGAATGAGGGCCGTTACTTGCGAGTCGTCTATGTTCCAGACCCGGTTCCGAACTCGGTCTTCGTGATCACCGCGTACGAACCCGTCCCAAAGGCCAAGCGAGATCTTCTCCGAAGACACAAGGGGAGAAAATGAGCAAGAAACACTTTCCAGCAGGTTGGGACGAAACGAGGGTCCAGCAGGTGCTCGACCACTACGAAACGCAAAGTGACGAAGAGGCCGTGGGCGAGGACGAAGCTGGATACGAGAGCACCACTCACACGGCGGTCGAAGTGCCGGTTGATCTCGTCCCGGCAGTTCGGGAATTGATGGCAAAACACAAGGTCGGCTGATCGAGGGGCCTAAACGGCACAACGCTGCGGCTGATGGTTACAAGCAGCCGTGCGAAGGCAGCCGGTGCCTCGAGACCGCAATTCAAAGGGGCAGGTGCGCTCTTGGATCATGATTTCGGATAGCTGGGGTATGCAGTGGACTGAGGTTGCTGCTACAAATCGTGGTCGGCGAATTCGCGATTTTCAGTTTGTTGACTAGCTGCACGGTGCTGCGAACGGACAGCGACGAGTCCTTCTTTCCTAGGCGGCCTCCCGCTATTGACCGGTAGGGTATCGGGTCAATGGCCGACACCTGCTGAACAAGCCTGTGTAGGAACTTGCCATGACTGCGCAATTTCCTTCGGTTGAGCCGGAAGCTGAACTCGTCAAAGGGGCAGTCTTGGTGACGGTCCCTGATCGCCCTTGGTCAGTTCCGGCGGGAGTGTTAGATGAACTGTGTAAAAGGGGTGGAAGTTCACCATCATCACTGTATTCCTCCTGTGTGAGTGGTGGCATCGGCCAGCAGTTTCGGCTGCGGCGGGGACCTATCTGTTGCGCACCAGTTACTGCGACTGGGATCTGGAGCGCGTGGTGCGCACGTATTGGCAGCTCAGCGACATTGAGGCGACCTTCCGCAGCCTGAAGGGCGAAGTGGGAACAGCCAGGCTAACTGGTGAAGGACAGGGAGCGAGAGTCTCCCGAAGCAAAGGATGAGCCAATCCATGTTTCACCGCGAGTCATGCGCAGGCTGCCGTGAGGCAGTCGGTGAAGCGTTGACAGCGGCGCGTGTGGGCAGAGCATTGAGCATCGTAAACCCAATCCGGAGTGCCGAGACCGTCTACTTAGTCGAAGGCAACACTGGTCGTACCGCTACAGGCGAGGGACGGCTGGACTCCGCGGTGTCCAAGACCTCAAGGCACGTACGTACGTCCGACATCGGGACCTGGGAGGTCTTCGCGTTGTGCCGGCAGAATGTGGCCGGGACCGCCGCGGGAAGGCAGTCAGCCGAAGCCGAGGATGCACGACGCGAAGAAGTCAGACCCGGGCATAGTACCGCGGGGCCCGCGCGCGCGCACGGCGCTCGGGAAGGTGGCGAACAAAGGGGCGCAAGCGCCGGCGGAGGCACTGGAGGGAAGGGCCGGGATCGAGAGGAATCCGGGAGGCCGCAGCACGGGCCACACGCAGTGGTGGGGACCTGTGTCACAGGGGGCCGAGCGGATACGGCAATTCGTCAAGAGGGAACCACAGGAGAAGTTGACGGCGGTACTGCACCACATCACGCCGGACACGCTACGGCAGGCCTACCACGGGTTGCAGCCCAGAGCGGCAGCGGGCGTGGACGGAATGAGCTGGGCGGAGTACGGGCAAGGGCTGGAAGAGCGACTGCTCGACCTGCACGGGCGCGTGCAAGCAGGAACGTACCGGGCGAGTCCGTCGCGGCGGGTGAACATTCCGAAGCCGGACGGCGGCACACGACCGCTGGGGGTGGCCGCACTGGAGGACAAAATCGTCCAGAAGGCCGTTGTCGACACCATCCTGACGCCGATCTACGAGGCGGAGTTCCTCGGGTTCAGCTACGGGTTCCGACCGGGGCGTGGGGCGCACAATGCGCTCGATGCCATCGCAGTCGGGATCGAACGGCGCAAGATCAACTGGATCTTGGACGCAGACGTCACGAAATTCTTCGACCGCATCGACCGGGCCAAGCTGGTAGAGCTGCTGGGGAAGCGGATCGGAGACAAGCGGCTGCTGCGGCTGATCGGCAAATGGTTGCGCGCCGGGGTACTGGAGGACGGGCAGTGGTTCGACACGGGCCGGGGGACCCCCCAGGGGGCAGTGATCTCACCCGTGTTGGCGAACGTGGTACTGCACTACGTGCTGGATGCATGGGTCCATCGGAGCTGGCGTCCGCAGGAGGCTCGGGGCGAGATGATCATCGTGCGTTATGCCGATGATTTCGTGCTGGGCTTCCAGTACCGCAGCGACGCGGAACGCTTCCTGCGCGAGGCGACAGCAAGGTTCGCCGCCTACGGATTGGCGCTGCACCCGGACAAGACGCGCCTGATCGAATTCGGACGGTTTGCGGCAGCGAACCGCCGGGAGCGCGGTCAGGGGCGGCCAGAGACGTTCGACTTCCTCGGGTGCACGCAGTATTGCCGAACCACGAAGACAGGGAAGTTCGGGCTCGGGCGCAAGCCGATCGCGAAACGGATGAACCGGAAGCTGAAGGCGCTCAAGCAGGCCCTGCACCGGCGGCAGCACGAGGACATCGTGCGGACCGCGCAATGGCTGGGGCAGGTGCTCGACGGCTGGCTGAACTACTATGCAGTTCCGACCAGCGGCCCGCACCTGAGCCGCTTCCGACACTACCTGCAGCGACTGTGGATGCGCAGTCTCCGCCGCCGGTCGCAGCGGGACCGCTTCCCTTGGGAGCGGCTCCGAGCACTGAGCGAGCGGCACTGGCCGCGCACCCGCGTGCGCCACCCGTGGCCTGACCAACGATTAGTCGTTATGCACTCAAGATAGGAGCCGTATGCCCTAGCGGGCACGTACGGACCTGCACGGGGGGCGCCGGGCAACCGGTGTCCCTTTTATCTTGGAAGTGTGCCGGAGACAGGATCCCCAGTTAGGACTTGGGTACGTCTCGTTGGTCTGCCGCAGGTGGCGCAAGCCACCGCAGCGGCAGGCCTCGGATCCCTCCCCTCGCCAGCGGGGGGAGGTCGCCTCGGGGGCCTTGCAAGGCCCCCGAGGCGGCGGCGGGTCGGACCGTTTCCCCCTCGGATTTCAGGTCCGTGCGGTAGCTTGGTCGGCCCGTCGCATCAATTCCTGCGCGACCTCAACGGAAGCGTGGGTGTAGCCCCGTATCGCAAAAGGACAGGAACGCAGGAATGACACCACCCAAGCCCACCGTAATCGCCGGTATCGATGTCGGCAAATCCGGGCTCGACGCCCACATCCTCGAGGGCAGTTTGGAGCGCCACTTCAAGAATGACAAGTGCGGCCGCCGCGCCCTGCGCAAGTGGCTGCTGCAGCACGGCGTCAGCCGCGCTGTCTTCGAGCCCACCGGGCGCTATCACCGCCGTCTGCATCAGTGCCTCTTCGAGGCCGGCTTGGAGACCGTGCTGGTCAACCCGCTGCGCTCGCGGCGCTTCGCCGAGGCCCTCGGACAACTCGCCAAGAACGACCGCGTCGACGCTGCCATGCTGGCCCGCTTCGGCCAGCTTGACAGCCTCGTGGCGACCCCGCCCCAAGACGATCACCTGCAGCTGCTCAGTGACTTGCTGGCCGCGCGCCGCAAGCTCGTGATACAGCTCGGCGCCCTCCGCAAGCTGCGCGCCGAACTCGCCCCCGAGGCGGCTGCCTGCATCGCTGACAGTTGCAATGGCCTGCAAGCCGACATCAGCTCCTGCGAGCAGCGCATGCTGACTTGTATCGCCGCCGACGCTGCCCTGGCGCGCCGCGCCGAGATCATCCAGTCGGTGCCCGGCTGCGGCCCGGTCACGGCCGCCTGCCTGTGTGCCGAGATGCCCGAACTGGGCACCATCGGTCGCCGCCAGGCCGCCGCGTTGTTGGGCCTGGCGCCGTTCGACCAAGACTCGGGCAAACAGCATGGTCGCCGCAGCATTCGCGGCGGTCGCGCCCAGCCCCGCCACAGCCTCTACATGGCGGCCCTGTCCGCGACCCGCTGGGAACCCGCCTGCAAGGCCTGCTACCAGCGCCTGATCGCCGACAAGAAGGAGCACAAGGTCGCCATGGTCGCCGTCATGCGCAAGCTCGCTTGCCTGCTCACTGCGCTGCTGCGCGAGGACCGCTGCTGGCAAAGCGAACCGCCCGCTCGGGAGTTGCCGGCCGCCGCCTGAGCAGCACCCACCGCCGCCCCTCACCGAATCTCACCATGTGCAGAGAAATCCAAGAAAATCGCCCTTGCAGAACACATCTGCCCGGATATCTGCTTGACAGCCAACACGGAAGCTACCGTAATGCCTGCGCCCGATCTGCCACAGCAAGCGGGACCGCATTCGGGCGCACCTGTTCGTAGCGGTCTTGGCGTGCCATGCGGTCCACCTCGTGCGGCAGCGCTTGGCCGCGGCCGGCAACCATGATAGTTGGACCACCCCGCACCACTAGCTGGCCAATTGGGTGCGGCAGACCACTAGGCTGCAGCGCGAGGACGGGCGTTGGAGCGAGACCCGGCAGGACTCGCGCCCGACACCGGGGCCCACATCGCCACCGCGCTGGGCTGGCCGCCCCACCTGCATCTGCGGAGGCGGGTGACGGCGGAGCCTGTTGCCGCCCGGGAGAACTGACTAAACTCTAATCGTGTGGTGCCATACTGAACTCCAATATGCCCATAACTCATGTATTTTCAATAATTTATGGAGATTCGATCTTCAAAAGCGGTGAAGTTGGGCTAAGCCAGCCGGCGCAGCGCGAAGGAGGTCGCCGACGAGTTCGAGATTTCGCGAGACTCGGTGCGGCGCTGGATGCGGCCCGCGGAACGCGACCAAGGCCTGCGCAAGGAGGGTTTGAGCACGAGCGAGCGGCAGGAACTGGCCAGGCGGCGGCGCGCGAACCGACATTTGTGTGTGGAGCGGAAGATCCAGTCCTCTCCCCTGCCTGTAGTCCACAGCCCATGGGAGTTGCGGTAATCCTGATCGCCCTGGCTGCATGGGAGCGAATATCGGGTAGGCCTATGAGAGCCACAATACGGCACCAGATCCAAACAATTGCGCAACGGTCCGACCGGAGAATTCGAGACCGCGGCCCCCTTCCAAATCGGGTACGCCATCAAGAATCATCATGTGGATGGAGCGTATGTTCGTTCTGCCCTTGCATCGGGTTGAGAATCTGAAGTCCGGCAAAGTCCTTCTCGTTGTCTGTCACCACCACGCAGTCGTTGGCGTCGGCGACAGAGGCAACGATCATGTCGAGCGCGCTGCGCGGTCGACCAGCGGCCTTTCCCTCCGCCATCAGCCTCGCCCAGATCAGCCCCGCCTTGTCGTCGAAGGAAAGTATCCGCCCCGCGAATAGCGCCTGCGGCCCCTCGGTGCCCGCGAACCAAGCTTCAAGCGCATTGCGCTTCCTGCCGTACGGCTTCTCCAGAATACCGCGCCGGATTTCGGCGATGGTCAGCGAGGCGATGAAGAGGTCCTCGTCGCGTTGCTCCTCCATCCATGCGAGCAGCAAGTTAGACGGCCACGGCTTGGTGACATTGCTAATGATGTTGGTATCGAGAAGATAGCGCGTCACAGGTCCGCTTTGCGCCCCTCCTCACGAGGGCGCGTAAGGTCAAGGTCAGAACCCACCAGCGGCGATCGACGCAATGCGGCGAGAATGCCGCCTGGTTTGGGCAAATCATCGACGATGGCATTCTGCACGGCCGCACGCACTTGTTCCGCTTCCGGGCCGCCCAGGGCCAGATGCCGGGCAAGCTCACGGATCAGGTCACGGTCGGTTTCGAGCGCGATGACTTCGAAGCGCCTGAAGCCGCGCTGCGTCAGGCGCGCGCGATAGTTCTGGATCGCTCTCTTCTGTGCGGCGGTGCTCAAGGCCATCCCCTACGTCAATATCCGGTATTATATACCGGATCATTGGTGGCCGCAAGATCGCAATGAGCTTCTGGCGATGGCTCGGACGCGAGACTCAGGCATGCATGCTTGTGTCGAAACGGAAATTGTCTCTGCTCCCCACTCGACGCGACACTCACGACAAGGAGGGTTGCCGTCGCAAGTACTGGCTACCACATCGCTGCACGTCGCGCTTCCAAGCCAGCAGTGAACACGCTCAAAGCTGCCTTCGTCGGCCAGAACGTGGACGGTACTGTAGGAGTGTTCGGCACGTGTGCCCTGACTGACTCGATGGTCGGTCGCGTCAAGGTTTCCCGGTATTCTTGACAGGACACGCTTGGATAGCGATTGAACAAAACCGCTACCGCGTAGTGGTTTTGTTCAATCAAAGGTATCTATCATTTGAGAAACTCGACACAGATCTGGCCAAACGCTTGCCAAGATTCACGGTAGTGGTGTAAACGAGACCCCACGGCGAAAGCTCAGGGTCTCGCTTCGCAGGTCATGGGCTATCGGGCAGGGGGAGTAACCCAGCAGGAGCCGCGTCGAATGCACGAGTCACGGCAACGGCACTCCTGCACGCTTGGCAACGGCTAGAGCAAGATCACGGAAGTCACGGTAGCAAGCGCTGACTGCGCTTGCATGGCCACCGATGGCTCCGTCCGCTGGCTTTAGAGCAAACATTGGCTTGCGGGCCTCTTGCGCCAGCGGCATCAGGCTACGTAAGTGTTTGAGCGTGACAAGGCAATCGGGGTCGGATTCAGGAGTCGCGCCCGTGGGAGCTTCCGAACCTCTCACGGCCTGAGCGTAGACGCTCGGAATTCTTTCCATGCATCGTGCGTACGCCTTCGCCGGCCGGTCAAGGCGCACGGGGTGTTGCATGAGGACGTATCCAATGGGGTTCATCGACCCCGCGGGCGTCACCAGATCAGCAACCGGATTGCGCGCGCGCCGTTCGGACCACTGCTCCCGCCAGCGGCGGAGGGCCGGGCCGAGGTTGCGCAGACCTTGCAAGGAATACAGGTCCGGTGCCAGTGGTGCCACGACGTAGTCCGCGGCCACTAGAGCGGCGCGGTTGCACGCACCGAGGTTTGGGCCGACATCCACCAGCACAAGCGTTGCCTCGGTTGCGGCCATGTCCAGGATTCGCCATAGCGCCGACAGCACCCGGAAGGCGCGTGGCTTGCGCTCCAGACATTCCGACCACTGGCTTGAAAGTGCATCCTCCGCGGTGGAGAGCGACAGATCGCCAGCGACCAGACGAAGTCCGGGCGTCGGCTCTTCCAGATGGGGAACGACCACATCACCGGTGCCCTCCAGCAGCGGCTGGAGGGCACCGTAAACTGTTTTCCTTGGAGTTGTCTCCGACCACAATTCGTCGAGCCTGTCATCGTCTAGGAACATACCGGTCAGATTTGCTTGGGGGTCAAGGTCTGCCGCCACCACATTGAGACCAAGATCGGCGTACATCCAACAGAGGTGATACACCAGTGATGTCTGTCCCATCCCGCCCTTGCTGTTGAAGAATGCGATGGTCTTCATTGGGCGGGTCTCACGATGACGGCAACATGGGCGGGCTGGAAGTTGAATTCGGGCTCTGGATTGCCGTTTTCCGCGAGCTCTCGACGAGCAAGGGGAACACCGAGACCGAAGCGCTGGGCAAATCCGAGGTGGTGCATGATTTCTGCTACTAGTGGATTACGGTAGTCCGTGTCCCCGTTTCCGAAGTTTCCGGAGTTGACCTTACCGAATAGAGAGCCCGGACTCGTGATCTCGATGCGGTCCGAGTACCAGTAAATTCGGATTGGGGCATTCGTGTCCGCGTAGCTACGGTGCATCACGGCGTTCCGCACGAGTTGCTGCAGGGCTGTGACCGGGTAGTCTGGTTGCCTTAGCTCCTGCGAGTACCCGGCAATCTCAGTTCGAATCGCTATGTTCAGCTTTAGGATTTCATCGAGGCTATGCAGCACGTCGCCGATCCGCCCAGTGAATCGCTTCTGGTCAAGGATCGGGTCGGTGAGTCTTGCTCCATCGATGCGCACAAACTGCACGTATGCACCAGGAAGCCAGCCCTGCGGGTCTTGCCCGATCCCAAGCAAGGCACCCCATGTTGCCTTGTCGTTCCTGACCAGGCGCAGGGAAAGCAGCTGCTGGTCAAGGGGTCGCTGATTCTGCTCAATGACGTCTTGTGCGACTGCCCGAGGGATGTATTGGGTCTTCGCGTAGTCGAGGTCTAGATCTGCAAGGCTCGAATCCGGGGCGAGCCGGTGGTCGAACGGCCGATGGCCCGCCTGGCGGCGCTCGGTCAGCCTCTGTTCATCAGCAGGCGTCGCCTGTCGGGCTGAGGGCCCCACCCTCACGAACACCCGGCCGCTATAACGCATGGGCGGATAGCAGGCAAATTCAATGTTTGGGCCGGAGGGCCGGTAGGCGCATTGTTCAGGGTGCGGGAGTCGTGTGGACGGGCGACAATGCGCCGAGTGGGCAGGGTGGGTCAACGCGCTGGGGCGGGCAGCGGAGCAGCTGCGCGGGCGGATGGCAACTGCACGGCGCGCGGCAGGCGCAGCGGGGCCCTGGCCGACCAGCCGGGCAGCCGGGCAGAGGGAGGGGGTGCAGGCGGTGCAGCCGAGGAGCAGGGCGACGGCCTGGTTCGGGTGCAAGCGCAGGTGCGCCATGCGCCGTTTGATATTCGGCGTTTTCAGCAGCCGTAGCAGCGAGATCGCGAAGTTGGCGAAGGCCGCCAGCAGACGCGGCAGCGTACCCTTGCGGATGCGACTGTGGTCCTCGCGCAAGGCCACGTCGCGCACCCAGTGGATGCGATTCTCGATCCCCCAGTAGCACCGGTTCAGCCGCAGCAGGCGGCGCGGCGGCGCCTGTTCCGGCGGCAGGCTGGTCAGCAGGTAGACGGTTTCGGGCTTGCGCTTGCGACCGTCCTTTTTGGATTCGACCTGACGTCGCAGTTGCGCCACGAAGCGCAGCCCGGGGAAGTCGACGTAGGGCACGGTGGGATCGAGCTCATCGGCCACGCGGATCGAGCGGGTCTCGATCCGGCCGTGCTCGCAACTCAGGCTCTGGTGGGCCGACAGGCAATCCCAGTGGAAGCCCTCGTGCACCTGCGCAAGCACGTTGGGCTGGTTCGCCTTGACCGTGAACACGAAGTCGAGCCCGAGCCCGAGCAACTCCTGCGCGGTGCCGCGCTGGGTGTGCAGCGCGTCGGCGATGACGCACAGGCCGGAGTCGGCGCAGGTCCGCGCCAAGGCGCGCAGCGCGGCCCCTTCGGCATCCTCCTTCTGCCCGCTGAAGCCCAGCTGGCCGACCACGGTGCCGGAGTCGAGGTCGAGCGCCGAGAGCTGCTGCTGGGCGGGCTTGTCGAGCAGCTCACCATCCGCGCCCAGATCGCGGTCATAGGAGCCGCGCAGCACCTTGCCATCCATCGCGATGGCCCGCAGCGGTGCCTCTCCATCCGCGCTATCCTCTGGATTCCCCAGCACTTGCGCGGCTGTCCAAGCCGCCAGCAAACGCTCCACCTCGGCGGCGTCGATGCGCTTGAGCAGATCGTGCCAACTGCTGATGCAGGGGGCCTCGTAGCGCCCGGTCTGCGGGCGCCGCCGGGAACCGATCGCGGCGAGGGTCTGCTGGCTCAGCGCCCGCCCGAAGTCGCTCAGCTCGGTCAGTGTCTGACAACCGGCCAAGCGCGATCCAAGCAGGATCGCCAGCGCGGTGCGCATCGGATAGCGCAGGCCGCGGCGGCTGCGCGTGTCGGGGACTTGGTCGAGGAAGCTGCGCAGGGAGCGCCATTGAGCATCGTTGAGCATGAGCCGGGGTTGGTGTGGCCGCCAGGCGGGCTGCGCCCGCGCGGCCGCGAGTTGCTGCCGCGCGTCGCGCCGCAGCGGGTAGACGAACACGCGCTTGGGCGCGCCGTGGTGCCGATAGCCGATCGCGCCGCCGCGCACGCGCCCGAAGCCTTGCGTGGCGCCGACCTCGAGCCAGTTGGCGGCGCGGTAGCAGGTTCCAGCGAAGCGTGCCGGATCCACAAACGATTCGGCCAAGAGCAGCGCGCTGCCGTGCAGGCGCTGCCACTCGCGCGGCAGTTGGCGCAGGCTCAGGCCGAGCACGCGCGAGGCCAGATGGGGGCTGCTACCGGCCTCGCTCAACAGCAGGAAACGCGACTGATTGGCCACCAAGAACAGCCGCTGGCGGCGCTGCAGGGAACTCCAGCCGATCCAGCGGTCGCGGGCGGCGCAGTGCAGCGCGGCGGCATGCCAGCCGATCAAAGCCAGCCAGCGCTCGCCGTGCACGGCGACTTGGCGCAGGCGCTTGCCACAGAAGTTGCGGAAGCCGAGATAGTGCCGCTCGCGCATCAACTCGTTCCAGCGCGGCTCCTCGTCGGGCCGCACCGTCCGGACCCGCACCTCGCGCAGCGCAAGCGCGTCCTGTCTCACTTTCCGAGTTATCGCACACCCAAGACCGGTTTGTCCAGTCCTCCTCCGTCCTCCTTTGTCAACCAGCCCTTGTTAGCAAACATTGAAAAGCCCTGGGCGGATAGAGAGACGGCTCGACCAGAATCAGCACTACTGTGCAAGCTGAGAGTGTGCGCTTCTCGATTGTGAGCGAAGGGAGCGGTTGAAGGTTGCCAGCATCCCGCAGGTTCGCCAGTTTGAGCAGAAGCTCGTCTGTGACCTCCAAGCCTGCACAGGTTCCGTCATCTTCAACGCCAAGCAAGATCACGCCCGGCTTCCCTAGGCCTGGAAGGTCGTTGGCGAACGCACAAATAGTGCGACGAATCGCACGCAAGTCGTTGGTTGACCGCTTGCGTTCAACCAGCTGGGACTCGACATCCGCCATCATGGATTCCAATTCGAATGTGGAATACAGCCCTGGCATGGTGGCTAGTGGCCCCGCCCTAGATAAGTTTACCTGCCTACCCATTGGCCACGGCCAAAGTTGAGCCCAGCTTGACCGACCACTACTTGTGCTTACAGGGCGTTGCGTGACTGACGTGCAGACCTAGCCCCTCTGATTTGAATCACTTGGCCGGCATCGATGTCGGCAAGTCCCGGCGCGACGCGCACATCCTGCCGCTCGATTGCAGCCAGAGCTTCGCCAACGACGCGGGCGGCCGCAGCCCTTTGCCCCTGCCGCAAGTTCATTCCTGTGGTCGCGCGGGTTGCGATCGGCAACGCCAGTCTGTACGTGCCCTTCACCAAGCGTGGAACCGGCACCTGGTCCGCCCTGAATCCGAGGGTGGACGAATCCGGTCCCCGCCGTGCATAGCGATCAGGCCCGTGCACATGCACCCCACATCCATCGGGGCGCAGCGGGCACACCGAGCGCCATCGGTGGGGACTGGAATGGCTAAGGCGTGGACGGTACAAAGGTACTTGCTAGCGGCAAGGGCACTGTCACTTTCGATGGTGTTTTGTACCCCTTCTGGCGCCAAGACGACGGCATGCTGGCCGGTGCCCGCTTCGACAAGGCGATCAACGGAGACACGGACTACAAGCGGGGCGATCTGGACGACCCGCCGGCGCTGACCGCGGACGACGAGGACACGGCCGGCAGCGAGCTGCGCACGGGCCTGACGGTGGCGGGGGAGACCTTCCCGCTGTCGGATCTGCTGGGCGCGGGCACGTCCACACAGGATGGCGACAACTTCGTGGCCGAGGCGCGCACCGATGTGGAGAAGATCAGCGCACAGGTGGCCACCCTGATCGACCTGTTCGGAGACGGGGACGCCACTGACAAGGCGACACTCAAGGCCCAGTTGGGGAACAAGTGGGATGACGCACAGGCTGCGATCGATGACGTGTTTGGCGCGGACGTGGTGGAATTGGAGCGAGAGACTGACTCTGATGACGCCGCCGATGCGTTCGATGACGTGGTGCAGGCCCTGTCCAGCCTCGACGCGTTCCAGGCGGCGACGGCGAAGGACGGCGAGGGCGTGTTCGAGAGCGCGGAACTGAGCGCGGACGCGGCCGCGGACGCGTTCGACGCGACAGATTCGCAGGCGACGGCGACCCTGGGGATGCTCGGGGACACGCGCTTCGGCGCAGTCGTGCGGAAGCAGCGCGCGAACGCGAGGACCAAGCTGGGCTACGACTACAGCGCTGCTGTTAGCACCAACGAGGCCCACGGCGGCAACGAGGCTGACGTGCTGATGGTACTCAATGGCGCCAAGACCGGCGCCGCGGGGCTGGTCACTGGCATCACAGCGACTGGCACGCCCGCTAGCGGCAAGATCATTTCTGCTACAGTCGTTGCCAACAGCGACAATTCGGCCCCGGTTTTTGGAGCCACAGTGGCCGCATCCGCCATAGAGGTGGCAGGCTTCTCCGATGCGAAAGACAACGCCGCCCGAGAAGCGGCTGTCAAAAAAGCGGTGGAGATGCCAGGTGTGATCAACCTCACAAACGCAGATTCAGCCAAAGTCACCAAGGTGAGCAAGGTGAGCGAGATAGGTGTTGTTGGCGATGGCACGGACGGGAAGCCTTACCAGTACAATGTCGAGATCGTGCTGACACGGGGCACCGATACTATCTCCCCTGCGACCGTTCGTGTGGGTATCCTGCACGTGACCAAGGCCGACTCCTCCTCCGGCGGCACGGTGTCGCAAGGAGCGGGCGAGCTGGGAGCGTTCGCGTACGCGACGATCAACGACACGGTGCGCACGCACCACATCCAGACTTCCGGCAACGCCTACTATGCGGGCGCCACGCGGGCGGTCGGCGGGAACGCCACGCTGTACAGCGGCGACTTCGAGATGCAGGTGCGCTTCCGCAGCGAGAGGGTGAGCGGCCTGGTGTCGAACCTGCGGGACTCCGACGGGGCCCCGTGGCAGTTCAAGTACGGCGACGTGGATTCGATCATCCTGCCGGAGGCCGACCTGGGTCCCAGCGCGAACTGGAACAAGACGACGGGGGGCATGGCGCAGATCACGTTCGCGCCGCGGGCCGGCAGCCCGCAGCCGCAGCCGATCTTGGGCAAGTTCCAGGGGACGCTGCTGGGCACCGGCACCGCGGCAGGCGAGCAGGCGGTCGGCACGTGGTCGGTCGGCGCCGATCCCGGCGAGGGCAGCGAGTACCTGGCGGGCGGCTTCGGTGCCGCGCGTGTGGAAGACGCTCCGACCACCCTGCCGGCCTCCGACGACGGCACGATGACGGAGACGACGGTGACGCCTGTATCCGGCCAGACCCTGGCCGATGGCACGCTGACGCTGGCCGGCAACAAGTGGGCCACCAATAAGGTAACCGGCGCGATCGGCCTCCAGAACGCAGACGACAAGTTCGAGATCTCGCTGGCAACGATGTTCGGGAAGCAGGACGCGAACACCTGGGCGAACGGAGACAACCAGGTCGATCTGGCGCGGGCGGAGATCGAGCGCCTGATGTCGCAGCTGAACGCCTTCATCGCGCTCGACAATGACGACGCGACCGAAGCCGACACGTTACTGGCGAACAAGAACCGGGCCGAGATCTGGGCGTCCGTCAACACGACCATCGAGCGGTACCTGTTCAACAACAAGACGCCGGTGCTGGACGAGACGGACTCCGCCAACGCCAACGTCACCGTTGCCAATTGGGGGATGACCAAGAACAACGGCTATCCGGTGAGCAGCGGCGGGAACGCGCTGGACTCCGAGGCGCTGGCGGAGATCCAGGACGTGCTCGACGCGCTGGCCAGCCAGAGTGCTCTGGCGGACGCCTTCGAGGAGGACGAAATCTTTGATGGCCTGAATCTCGCCAGAACAGCCGGTGGCAACGCGAAAACAGGGGTCAACTTAGGAGCGTTGGAGCCGACGGGAGACATCTGGGGTCGGCGGGAGTCGCGCGTGCAGTGGCGGCTGAGCTCGACCGAGTACACGCGCTTCGGCGTGTGGCGCAAGCAGGTCAACAAGCATGCGGTGGCTGAATACGAAACTCGTTCCGGCGACGATGCGGACGGGCCGGGCCGGTTCGCGTACAGCCCGCTGGCGCAGACGTCATACGCATCGACACTGGATCCGAGCTACCCCGCCGGCGGAGTCGCGGACTACACTGGCGAAACATTGGCGATACAGAACGGGGACTTCTACTCGGGCACGATTGCAGTGCGCGTCGAGTGGGCCGCGACCTCAGTTGGCGGCGATCTGGCAGCGGTGATCAGCGACCTGGAGAACGTCGGCAACGGCGACCCACTGCTGTACGCGGTAGCTGCTACCGACAAGCGCGCGATCCGCGAGATCGTTTTCGCGGCACGTGTGGATGCGGACCTGTCCTTCGAGGACGAGAGCGTAGCCGCCATAACGTATTTCGGTGGTGCGACCGGGCTGGATACGGAGATGAGCACGACAGCATCGCTGCAGGGCAAGTTCGTTGGCCAGGACATCGACGGGCCGCTGGGCGTGATCGGCACGTGGACACTGAAGGGCGGCAACGCCGGCGCCCCTGGCCAGATTGGCAATATTGGCAACAACTCGCACATGATTCACGGCGCGTTCGGCGCGGAGGTCGGGCCCTAGCGGCTGGCACGCGCCGCGCTGCGGCGTAGGACTACCATCAGGGGGGGCGGGCAACCGCCCCCCCTTTCTCATGCGGCGAGCAAGTTTGGCGCGAAGAGGGGCAGCGGAGCGCGGGCGGGGAGCGTCCCGCGCGGGCTTCGCACCGCCGGCCTCTTTGCGCCGCGGTCCGGCGCCCGGCGCTTGAAGCCCCGGCTTCGATACGCCGCGCTCGCCGCCTTCGCCCTGGCGGGGCCGCAGCCCGGGCCGGCGAGCGGCATCGGACCACCTAGCCTGGCGCCGGCGCTGTTGTTTCCCACAATGATTCGCTAAATCGTCACGATTTTGAATCGGACTGTCTCGTGTCGGATTGTGTGGGAAAGCGGGTCAATCTGGTACGGAGAGCCGTGTCTTAGAGTGGGAGCCCCGGTCGCGAAGCTGATCAGGCCGGGGCTCGAACGGAGGAACTGATCGCCGTCAGGGGTGTAGTGTGCCGTGGATTGCGGGCGCCGTGCAGATCGGGCAGGAACCGGTCCGGCGTGGCGTCCAGGTTGTGCAGCACGATCCGCTGGCGGCGGCCCGCCCCGCCCCGCAGCGGCAGCAGGTAGGCCGGCTGCGGCTGGAACACCGCCCGCCACAGCCCCGTCGTCGAACGCCGCAGGCGGAATACCAGCCCCTCGCCGGTGGTGACCGTGCTGCCGTCCGCCACCGCTTGGCCCTGATAGCGGTAGGAGCCGTCCTCGGCGCGCACGAGATACAGCGCCGCCGCGCCGCCGCTGGTGGTCAGCGGAACCTCCACGATCCGCTGCCGGTAGGTGGCCCGCCAGGCCCCGCCTTCCATGGAGAAGTGACGGGGACTCGGGACGTGATCATGTTCGAGGGCACATCTGTCGTCCAACTCAGGACTGAGTTCGAAGTCTCGATCGACGACTATCTGAAGGTCTGCGAGGAACGAGGCCGGACGCCCGACAAGCCCTATTCCGGGAAGGTCCCCCTGCGGATCCCGCCAGAGCTGCACCGCGCCGCTGACTTAGCCGCCAAGGCGGAGGGGAAGAGTCTCAACGCTTGGATTGCCAGGGCTGTGCATAGGGCGATTGGCTAGCGGATCGGGCAAAAGGCATCGTGATTGAGAGATCCCCACCATTAGGGCGGGAGCGCCTCGCGGCGGTGGACAGCACCCTGCTCTGGCATCGTCCCATTGCGTAGCACAACCCGTAGCCGAGGCACTTCATCGTCCAAGCCGCGATGCGCGCGCCAAAGCGCAGCCAGCTGCGGCCGCCGATGTGGTCGCGACTCACCTGCAAGGATGGCGTGGGCAGTGTCTTGCTCGAGCAAGCGCGGCGGCCGCCCCCCTGCCGTTCACACACAAGTCACGCTCAACGCATCTTCTGGTAGAGTTTGCCACCCTCGTTGAGCCTATTGCTCAACTCCAAGTTGTGCGTCAACGGCAGGCCGCCCCCACGCCGCACATGCGTCCCTCATTCGGCGAAATATCCCGCCCTGGCGCGCACTTGCATCCCCGGGCGGCTGACCCTACCAATCGACTCGCCGCGCGGGAAGCGGGCGCGCCGGGAGCGAACGTTAGAGACGGACCTGCACGTCGGGTAGTTTGCACAATATGATATCCCCCCTTGAGGGCCTTAACCTCCTCATAGCGGAGGTAGCGACAGCTCCAGCTGCCCGATGTGCAGGTCCATCCCCACTATCCGGGCATTCGAGTCAAAGCTGCCGGGTGCGCGGTGCGCGCAAAAGAAAGGGCCTTATATGCCAAAGTGCTCAGAAACGGAATCTGGCGGGAATGTTCGGTTCAGGCAGAACGCATTTAACAACTTTTAGAATCAGTGCATTAGCGCTTGACTCCACTTGCAGTTCGTGGTATGATAATGCTCATGAGGGGACCCAGCAACCATACCCCCAAGGGGCCTGGGCGGGCGGACCGCAAGGGCCTCACGATCATCGAGTTGCTGCGCAAGTTCCCCGCCGACGCGACGGCGGAAAGGTGGTTTGAGGAACTGCGCTGGAAGCACCGGCCGACCTGCCCGGACTGCCGTTCCGGCAACCACGGACAGTGCCCGTCCGATCCGTCCATGCCGTACACCTGCAAGGACTGCCGCAAGCGCTTCAGCGTCCGCAAGGGCACCATCATGCAGTCCAGCAAGCTCGGCTATCAGACATGGGCTGTGGCGTTCTACATGGCGGCGACCAACCTCAAGGGCATCTCCAGCATGAAGCTGCATCGCGAGCTAGGCGTCACGCAGAAGACTGCCTGGCACCTGCTGCAGAGAATCCGCGAGGTGTTCAGGGACGGCGCGGCGCCGCTCAGCGGCCTCGTCGAGCTCGACGAGGTTTAGATCGGCGGCAAGGAGCGCAACAAGCACGCCTCGCAGCAACTCAAGGCCGGTCGCGGAAGCGTCGGCAAGACGGCGGTTGTGGGTGCCAAGCAGCGTGGCGGCCAGGTGGTAGCGCAGCCGGTGCCGGCAACGGATGCCCAGACTCTGGGAGGCTTCGTGGAGGCTACGGTCGAGCCGGCTTCCACGCTGTACACGGACGGGTCCAGTGCCTATGGGAAGCGGCGCGAGTACACGCATGACGCGGTGCACCACGGAGCGGGCGAGTACGTGCGCGGCGCGATCCACACCAACAGCATCGAGGGGTTCTGGTCCTTGTTCAAGCGCGGCTACTACGGCATCTATCACCGGATGACCGGCAAGCACCTGCATCGGTACTTGCATGAGTTCAGCGGACGGGCCGGCATCCGCAGCCTGGATACCATGGAGCAGCTGGGACACATGGTCCGTCACATGGATGGCAAGGTGCTCACGTACAAGAGGCTGACGGCATGAGCCAGCTGGTGCGCAGGACCAAGCGGAACCGTCCAGGGCGACCGGAAACGCGCGTCCTGAGCATCCACCTGCCGGTCCAGCAGGCCGTCCGGCGCATGTTCGCCTACGGGCTGCCGCGCAAGCAACGGAACGAGGATGGCGGAGCCGCACGTTCAGCAGCGCAGGCTGTTGACCAGGGACAATCCGGACGTCCTGCGGGGCATGAATTCCGAGAGCGCAGAGCTGCTCTGCTTGGACCCTCCCTGCAACACGAATCGCCACTACGAGGTGCCCATAGGCTCAGAGGCGGCAGGAGCGGCCTTGCAGGACACGTGGACTCTGAGCGACGTGGACTGGACATGGCTTGGCTGGATCGCTGAGAGGGAACCCGCACTGGCCAGCAGCATTGACGCTGCTGGGCGCGCGCAGGGCAAGGGCAGGCAGTCCGAGCTGGTCATGAGGGCCGTTCGCCTGCTGGAAATAAAGCGGTTGCTCAAGCCAACGGGAAGCCTGTACCTGAATTGCGATCCCGCGGCCAGCCACTAATCTCAAGCTGGTGATGGACGCGATCCTCGAACCTCAGGATTTCCGCAACGAAATTCAATGGAAGCGCTATGGCGCACACAATGCCGGGGGCCAAGGATCTCGCCATTTCGGATTGCCCGGAACATTCCCGCCAGATTCCGTTTCTGAGCACTTTGGCATATAAGCCCCAAAAGAAAGTGGATTATAAGTATTAGTTGACATAGCCCGCCGTTTCCGAGGGGCCATTCAGGGACCGCACTCGACGAGCAGGATTGTCCGCCACGACGATCCCTCGATGCGGATCGCCACCTAGCCCGCCTGTCTTCGCCTCGCCTCTGGACAGGCTGAGCAAGTCCTCGATCACGCAATCGGAGCCGGACGTAATACAGTCACATCACCAAGGCAACGCTTCCTAGCCATAGCTTGACTAAGGCCCTGTCAGCCTCGATCGAATGGATATGAAATGCCTGCCAGTCATGGTTTCTCCTCCGCGCTCCAAACGCCGTTCGAGTAGGTCAGAACGTACGTGACGCCTCCAGTCGCGTACTCGCTACCACTGGCTATCACCGCTCCGTCGCGCATGTACGTCAGCTGATCCTCGGCAAGAGTCAGCGTGATCGCGCCGCCGCTCGTGCCAAGCGTGACTGTTACCGTGCTCGGGATGTACACGACCATCGGGCCGTCCGCTCCGAGCGCGACGCCGTAAGTGGCGCCGTTGGCTGCCATGGCGGTGGTGGCTGCCGTGATTGGCTGGCCGTTCAACGAGAAGCCGCCCGTCTCCATCTGCACGATCGTGACGGTATCGCCGCTGCGGCCCAGTGCAACGATGTGCCGCATTGGCGCGAACGTGGCTATCCACGCGCCGTTCCGCATGGTCAACGTGTAGTTGCCGTTTGCCGCAGTGAATGTAGAGCCGCTCTCGACGGCTGCGCCGTCCAACCCGTAGCCGCCCGCCTCAAGCTGCGTGAGCGTGATGCTCTGGCCGCTGGCGCCGAGCGCTACGTCCATCAACCCCGGCGCGAACGTGGCAGTCCAGGTGCCGCCCGCAAGGGTCAGCGTGTAGTTGCCGTTGTCCGCGGCATGCGTGTCTCCGGTAGAGACCGCTTCCCCGTTCAGTGTGAACCCACCGGCTTCGGTGGTCATCAGGGTAATGTTTTGTCCCGACCCTCCCAGGGCAACCTCTACGGCTTCCGGCTGGAACGGCGGTGGCGGTCCGGATGGCGAATCCGTCGCGGGATCGCTGACGCACGCGTTTTCTGGCTCAAGCGTTCCGCCTACAGCGTCGGTGATCCATTCAAGATGCTCCGCAATCCTGACGTGTCGATGGGTTCCCGTTTGCGGGTCGTTCGAGGAATGAATGCCGATCTGCTTCCATTCTTCGGATTCAAGCAACAGCAACGGACCGCCGCTGTCTCCGGGTTCGGCATAGATATCAGTGCTCGATTCTGTGCATAGATGCACTGCCGCGTCGTCGGGGCACACCTTCAACGGCCATTCAGCCGTTGTCATCGAAACCGGATCGTCCCCGCCCCATCCGACAGCCGTGGTCATGACGCCCGATTGCAGGAATATCGAATCTTCGGGGGCGATCAATTCAACTGGGACAGCCGTGCGGCTCAGAAACGGGCTGCTGATCCGAATCGCCGCGATGTCATGCTCCCACTCGCGGAAGTCGGTCAGGGGATTGGGATCAGCGTGCATGACGGCCTCGACCACGTGACGCACTTCCGTGACAACCGGAAATCCGTGTACGGCGACCATATCCGAGTCCCATGAATTCGCGCCCACCCGTATTCCGTCCATGCAGTGCGCCGCGGTAAGCAGCCATTTGTCTGAAATGATCGTTGCGGTGCAAAATCGCTTCGGGCTCGTATCGGCTACTAGCACGACGACGAACGGATAGTCGTAGACTGTCGCCGTTTCCCCGCCCGCGATCTCTAGGTTTGAAACGGTCTCCGAAGAGGGATTCAGCCGCGTCAGCGGCAAGACCGCTGGACAGCAGCATGATCGACGCAACGCGCGTCGCGAGCATGATCGTTGTTCTGCACATGATTCGTCACATTCCGCGCTCCGAACGGAGTGCTACCTTACAATACCGACCGATTTCGCGGAAAAGCGCTACGAGAAGCGCCCTGGCCGCTCACGGCAACTCGCGACATGAAAGGATGCCGGGCCGTTGCAACGCTCAGAGACACGAGAGTCCCGCGTATTCGTCAAGAGCTTCGGGGAGCTACCCCTGCCTCGGTATCAGACTGTTGTATTCAGCGGGCGGCCGGACGCACGGGATTCGCCTCTGAACATTGTGCCTGACAGTGTATAACACGGTACAATTAACAGGCAACAGGCGAAAACCAAAATCGACGCACATTCTCCGTCCGGAGCGGGGGAACAAGGAGCGAAATCATGAACGGCAAGGGACTAATCGTCGCGGTCATAGGTGTGGGCGTCTCGTTGGGCATCCTGATCACGACGCTGCACATGACGACTGCCGCAGCTATCGCGGAAGTCCGGCAGGACGTATCGGGCCTGCGCGACGATGTGGGCGACCTGCGCGAGCGCATGGCCCGGCTGGAGGGCTTGTTCGAGGGGCATCTTAACAGGGAGGCGGAACGATGAAACCCATGCTTGACCCCAAGCGCGATCTCGTCGGGGCCACGCCCGAGAAGCTGGCCCGTGCCCTGTTCCGCCGAACCGAGCCGTTACGACCGCGCTCCGCTCGAAAGTCCGTTGTCTGCAATCAGGTCGCGGTAGAAGAGGTTCCGGCCGATCATGCGAGCGACAGTATCCCGCATCTGCGCCAGCGTTCCTAGCTCGCGGACATTGTGCCGTCCGGCGAATTCCTGCACGTAACAGTCGAGATGCTTCGGGCTGAGCTTGTGGAAGGTGCCCTTGTGGGCTCGCTTCAGCATCGACCAGAAGGACTCCACGCCATTCGTCGAAACCTGCCCGCGCACGTATTCCCCGACCGAGTGCTTGACCGCCTCGTGCGTTCTGGGCAACCCCTCGTAGGCTGACGCCTCGTCCGTATAGACCGTGGCATCGGATTCCGTGCACTCGGTCACGAATCCCTGCAGGGTTTCCTTGTCCGTGGACGTGACGACCTTGGCCGCGACCTGATTGGTGGTTCTGTCCTTGGCTCCCACGACAGCCGTCTTGCCGACCGCCCCGCGACCCGTCAGCTCCTTGCGCTTCGAGTTGGGCATGTTCCTGCGCTTGCCGCCGATGTAGGTCTCGTCCACTTCGACCGGGCCGGAAAACGGCTTGTCGGTCTCTGCGCTCCAGGCTTCCCGGATGCGCATCAGCATGTACCAGGCCGCGGGCTGGCTAACGCCGATATCCCGATGCAGCTTCATGGACGAAACGGATTTCAGGCTGGTCAGGGACAGGTAGATGGCGATAGCCCATTTCCGCAAGGGGATCTTCGAATGCGACATCGGGGTTCCGGTGCGAACGCTGAAGTACGACCGGCAATCGGAGCACCAGTAGGGCATCGTGGCGTGGCTGGCGGACCGCGTGCGGACGCTTCCGCACTTGCCGCAGCATCGTCCTGTACTCCATAGAATTGATTCGAACCACTCGGTTGCGGCACGCTCATCCGGAAACATGTCCATTAGCTGAACGAGCGTAATGCCGTCTCTGTAGGATTTCCCGGGGGATTTGCGTTTGGCTGCCATAACTCTAGTATCCCGGAAACGGCTGGCTATGTCAACTAATACTTATAATCCCCTTGTGATAGGGGCTTCCGACATTACGGCAAGACTCGGCCACCTGTGACAGATCAATTCTGGGCGGAGGCTTCCGCACCCTGCGCGCCTTCGGGTTGTTCCTTTGGAACCTCGGTCTTTTCATAGCTTTGCGGCTACTTATCCATGCTATCAGCTAATGGCCGGTTGGGTGGATTGCGTCAACTCTTCAGCAGCCGTTGACAGCCAGCCTATCCGATTCCTCTGTCGAGGTCACGGCCGCTGACTCGGGGTAATCAGGCGTTTCGCTTGGCCGCGAACAGTACTGGTGCGACCGGCCTGCCACAGCGCCGGGATATGCCTCTCCAGGTTTGGACCAAGCAAGCCTGCCCGGAGGGAGTCCGCGGCACTCCCCTACGACAGGGCAGGAACAAGACGGGGGCACAGGATGCTAATGGCCTCCCGTTCAGCTTCAACAATCCCCTCGGTTGGCAGTCCAGAGGAGTTTGCACAGGTCAGAATGGCTGAGGCGTGGACGGTGCAACAGTGCCTGCTAATGGTGATGGCAATGTCACTGTCGACGGTGTTTTGTACCCCTTCTGGGCGCAAGACGACGACACGCTGGCCGGGGCGCGCTACGACGCGGCGATCGACGCGCAGACCCGTAAAAAGATCAATCTAGCCGCCCATCCGGCCCTGAGCGCCAACGACCCCGATACGGTGGGGGACGAGACGCGGACGCACATCATCCTGACTGGCGATTCTAAAAAAGGCGAAGGCATGTTCTCGTTCGGGAATCTGCTAGGAGCCGGGGTGGCGAGCACGGACGGCAAGCGGTTCGTCGACGTGGCCGTGGATGAGATCAGCAAGGTCCGCTCCGACGTGCAGGCCCTGCTCGCTCTCGAGACTGAGCCAACGGGATTCAGCAAGATCCTCGATGACCAGTGGAAGAAGGTCACGGCGGCACTGGACGCCATCTTCGAGACCAACAGCGCTGCTGATAAAGGCGCCACTTCCGCCGTCCGGTTGACCGCCCCCCGGGAGGAGGGCATCCTGGACGAGCTCGACGACATCCTTGTTGCGCTGTCCAACGAGGGCAGTTTTGTCGCGGCGACGGAGGAGGACGGAGACGGAGTGTTCGAAAGCCAGGAGCTGAGCACGACCAAGGCGACGGACGCGTTCAACCGCATGACGTGGACTGCCACGGCGACGCTGGGCACGACCGCGAGCACGCGTTACGGCACGGTGATCCGGAAGGCGAGCGACTTCGCTGTCGACAAGCTCACCACCGAAAACGGAGACGTCGGGGCGTTCTCGTACTCGACGATGCAGGAGACCAAGCGGACGAGCGACGTGGCTGCGCCGACGGGGATCGCCACCTATTCGGGAGGGACACGAGCGATCAGCGGAACCAGGGCGACCTACTCGGGCACGATGGACTTGCAGGTGCGCTTCAACGCCCTCTCGGTTAACGGCGTGGTGAGGGACCTGCTCGACGAGGATGGACTGCCCTGGCAGCACAACTATACCGACGTCGATAGGATCGTTCTGAGCCCCGCGGATTTGCGGAGGAACGCACAGTGGGCCGACAGCGGGACTGACGCGACTGTGTTCTACACCGCCGGCTCGGGCCAGCTGCGACCCAACAGTAACCTCCAGAACACCTTCCAGGGCATTCTGCTGGGCCGGGGCGATGCCGCGGGGAGCGAGGCGAATGGCGTGTGGTCTGTCGGCGCCCCCGCCAGCACGACGTACCTGGCGGGCGGTTACGGCGTGACGCACGTCGCGGACACGGCCCGACCCATACCGAGCGGAGACGACGGGTCCGCGTCGAATTCGAAGCTCTTGACCCACGTAACCAACCTTGCTGAGATCGACAGCGTGTCGATCGAAGACGGTACGCTCACGGTGAAGCTGAACGGATACGGATTGGGCTCAGACGGCAAATATGACCAACTGAAACCCACATGATCGCGTCGGGCGCTCACCCCGATTGGCATGAAACACAGCGACGCGGCGAGCGCCCGCCGACTTCCGATGCGATCTTGTAAGATTGAGTTCGATATCCGAGTGCGTTCGCCCTGCCTTAGAATCAGCGGACGGTTACGGGCCATAGATCGGGGCTGCCCGGATCGCCGTGGAGTTTGAGCGTTCGGCGAGCGCACTTCGCACGGCGGTCGCTTATGGCAACTGAGCGCGTGCAGGGGAGTTGTGCCCATCGTGTCGGCCTGTTTCGCAGCAAAGACAAGGACGGCAAATCCGTTCTCGTCACCGCCGAGTTCGACCTGGCGGAGATGGCGGGGAAGGCAACGGGAGCGACCACTACGGTCAACGGTCCGAAGCATATCGATGCCGTCATCGCGGTGCTCGAGGCGCAGCGTGACCAGCTGGCAACACTGCAGGCCCTGGGTGACCGGTCCGCCACCACCAAGGCCGCCGAGGCAACCGCCTGGATGGCGGTGAAGGACCAGGTGCAGAACGGCCTGCTCGGCGTCGACAAAGCGAAACTCCCGGTCAAGGTGGACCTCGACTACGCAACAGACGAAGAGAACGTGCAAGAAGATGCGGTGGGCCTGATCGACCGTATCCTGGACGCACTGTCGAGCGAGGCCAAGCTGCTGGCGGCTCTCGACCCAGACGGGACCGGGATCTTCAACTACTATGACACTGGCAAGGACGACGACCCCGACACAAAAGACGTCCGAGAGGACCAAGGCTCCTTCATCACCTACGACACGGCCGAAAGGCGGTACGAGACCAAGACCAAGGACTTCCCCAAAACCAACGGTCGAACCCTTGGCAACGTGATGGGCGAGCGGCAATACAAGGTGATCACGGCCCTCGGGACGACGGACTACACGCGCTTCGGCGCCTGGCGGCGGGAGAGCACCAAGAACGCCTTTCGGGTCGACGGCGTAGAGCACAAACACGGAGGGCCCGGTACATTCGCCTATAGTGCGCTCGACCCGACGCAGGCTGGCACCAAGACGAACCCGGGCTTCCCGGAGGGCGGCTCGGCGAGCTATGCGGGCGAGACGGTTGCGATCCAGAATACGACTGTCCTCACCGGGACCGTCCGCGTGGACGTGACCTGGAATGATCTAGTAACCGATAAGCAACAAGATCTCGGTGGCATGATGACCCTGACGATCGGCGACCTGGCGAACGCGGACGGCGATCCGCTGATGCACAACGGCGGAACAACTGGAGACGCAGCTAGTCCGACTCTAGGCGACGAAATCGCCGACATCGTGTTCAGCGGGATCGGGATAGCTGCGGGCCTAGCAGGCGCGAACAGCGGCCACTTGATCGTTGGCAAGGCTAATGAGGACAATGACGACAAGGACCTCTTCACCTACGAGGAAGTCGCCCTGATGAAGGATGACGTGAGGTACCGTCTCACCGCCGCGGGCATGCCTGACGTAACTGATCGTGAAGGTGAAGCCGCGGTCAAAGCGCTCTTCGTCGGCCAGGGCGTGGACGGTCCGCTCGGCGTGATCAGCACGTGGAGCTTGACCGACAAGTCGGTCGGTCGTGTGCACGCGAACGGATTCAAGGTGGCGGACCAGGGGAGTACTATCCACGGGGCATTCGGAGCCGAGCTTCCGTAGCTGGGCCCGGCCACTGTCAATCACACACGTATTGGGGGGCGGGTAACCGCCCCCCTTCTTCTTGCTTACCGAACAAGTTCGGCACGTTTGGGACTGTGCGCCAGGCCAACTGCGGATTGCCAGCAGGCGAAGGCAGAGTCCTCTACCCCATGTTTGTTGTGCGCCGTGGAAGGCGCTGTGTCCTAGCGGGTGCGAATTATGTTGGTGCCAACATGATTCGCGGAATGTTGGGAACTCGGATATGTCGGGGGTCTGGCACAAGTACCTGCCAGTACTGGCCTGTTACGCCAGTACACCTAACCTAAGTCGATTCGCTTTCCGGACGCGAAGGTTGCGGGAACAACAGAGTTCGCCCATGGTCGAGCCTCTTTCAAGGAGGTGCTCGCCATGTTCGAGACACTGCTTTCTAGCGAGCGTGTCTTACGGCGGCATCGGGACGGCCGGGTGTGTCGGATAGAGCGTGTAAACGGCTGCAGCACAGCATGGCTCAACGCTCACCTCGCAGACGGTCGCCGAACAGGACCTCAAGTTGATTGAGGGACTGCCGCCAACCGGCAGCGGGTGCCTTCCAATTTGCTCATCGTTCGGGGCCTTCTGGCCCCCGCCCTCTCAGGCAAGCAACCTCTGCCGATCAAGCTATCTCAGGTGTCCACGAAAACGCGGCCCCTCCAGCTGGAGTGTCCGCGGCTTGGGGGACACTTCGACTGAAGCCGTCCACGAGAACACAAGGTACTCCAACGCCAGCCCCAGGCGCACTTCCAGCCCGGCTACCCTTCAATCGGCCCATATCCCTTACGCCTACCCCACTTCAGCCACGCTTGTGACATTTTGACCAAATTGCCGCGGTCACTTTGGCTTACCGGCTGTTCCAGCGTAATTGCGTTGAGCGCCCAGAACCAGTGTGCAGGCTTGCTGCCCTTAAGTCTGAGCTGGTTCAAGATCAGAGGGACAGCCCTCTCGCCCATTCCGATGATTCCCTGGTATGCCTGGTGGGAGACTATCTCGGCGACGGACGAGGAGGCACTGCGACCCGACTTCCATTTCCGGACGAGTTCTTGAAACCTTGCCTCGTCTTGCCAAGCTGATTTCACTTCGATGCGCGAAGCCGGTGCGAACAAAGCCCGAGGGCCTGGGCCAGCGACCTTGGCGGGCCTGATTTCGGCCCATGTTGCTCTGATCCCGATCGTCTTGGCTAGGCCGTCACCTCTAATTCCCCGGTATGCGCCTTGGATCACGATTGGAAGAATGACGGCCGATCTGGAGTCAGATTGAAGCGTTCTGGTTGGGACCGTCATAGCCATATCCTGGTGGATCTCTGGAGCCATGTCTTCGGCGTCCTTGCGGAGAGCGATTGGAACTGTCAGGGGCATGATGTGCGCGCTCTTGACAACGTAGACTGGCTGCCCTTCGTCATCGTACTCCCCGAGAAGACGAACCACATCCGTGACTACAGGTTTCATCCTGATCGTCGTGCCGTCTTCCAGCTTGATGATCGTCCAGCGCTCTGTAGACTCCTCAACTGGAACCAGAGCGCCTTCGCGGATTTTGCCCTCATGCTTCAGGTGAACCTTCTGTTGCATGTCATGACTATAACGCTAACCAACGAGATTTCAATCACATACGAGCCTGTCCGATATTCCGTGTAAGCTTTGTCTCGGTAGCACATTGGGCGGTCATCCGAGGCCACCCCTGCAAAATCCTCTCGACACGCAATTTCGGACACACCCGCATCCAGGGCAACTTACGCAGCAAGCGATTCCTTGGCACCTCGGAAAACGCACTCAAGTTGCAGTTGTGGATCCCAGTCTCGGTCTACGTGCTGGTCGCGATCCTGCGCAAGCGCCTCGAAATCGACATCTCACTGCACACGATGCTGCAGCTCCTGTCCATCAGGCCATTCGAGCAGGTTCTGCCATACCAAGCACTTACGCTGTCGGAAGCGGACCCAGGGGGAGCAGCCAGTGCAGCCCAGCCACCCCTTTTCGCAGGTTGATCCGAGTCTCGCTCCGGGCAGTGGCTAGATGCAGAAGCCCAATCCGATCTCTCACTTACCATGGAATCCGTGTTGTCATCTTGGTCGGTAAGCTACTACTTCGCATCGAAGGAATGATGGACTTGGAGGTCTTGCCGTCGGGCCGCTTGAAGAGCTGCATAGTGCCTCGCAAAGTCGTCCATGCTCTGCTTGATCCAAGCATTGACGAGTGGGTCTTTGGCCCTAAGGAGTTTCCCTCCAGCCCTGAAGTCCAAGAGGATCAGGCGATTCATAGAAACGCCGCTGAGGGGGCGCGCTTGCGTCGCCCCGCCGGATGAAAGCGGTTTCGTGAGAGGCACTAGCCGCTTTGACGTCGATGACTTGAGTGCCCGGAGGCTGCGAATGGCCTGCCATCAGGCCCCTAGACCCCAAAGTTAGCGCCGAAAACCTTAAGTTAGTGCCATTGGTGCTCGTGCGCTCCGTAGTTCGGGCCCGCGCTGACGCTGCGCAATTCCAAGTCGTGGCGGCCGCTCGGCGACAAGTCCATCTCACCCACGGTGACAGATCGACAACGAAATGCCCCCCTTCCGCTGGGACTGGCGGCAAACGTGGATCGCAGCGCCTGACAGCCAGGCGGCCCCTCCCCAGCGGGCACGGCCTTGGAGGCGGGCTAAGGAATAGGCCTGCAATCCGATTGCTGGCCGCAACATCGGCTGCCGATGCGTGCCATACTGGATTCGCCGTGCGCTACTTCAATACTAAGGCCCGGTGAATCCAGAGGAGCATTACTGCATCGATCCGCTGGATCGAGTGGACCTTGCGGAGATCCTCACTCTGATCGCGCGCAAGAAATGCTTCGTCCTACACGCACCACGCCAAACGGGCAAGACCTCGATCTTGCTCTTACTGCAGGATCAGCTCAACGCCGAAGGCAGGTACCGCTGTGTGTACGTGAACTGCGAGGGGGGCCAGGCGGCCGGGGAGGATACCGCTCGCGCAATGCGGACACTGCTCGCGGATTTGGCTTCCAGGTCCCTCGAGGTCCTGCGGGATGATTTCGTCGAGAGGACGATGTCGGAGTACTTGGAAAAGTACGGTCCCGACGCAGCCTTGGGCCAGACCCTCGTGCGCTGGTCCCCAGCCAGCCAGTTACCTCTGGTAGTACTGATCGACGAGATCGACTCGCTCGTCGGGGACACTCTCATTTCCGTCCTCAGGCAACTGCGGGCGAACTACGACCGCCGCCCAGGCCATTTCCCGCAGAGCGTGATCCTCTGCGGAGTCCGGGACGTGCGCGACTACCGGATCCATTCCAAGCGGGAAGGAACCAACGTCAGCGGCGGCAGCGCCTTCAACATCAAGGCGAAGTCGCTGCGCCTGGGCGACTTCACGGAAGCCGAGGTGCGGGAGCTGCTGGCTCAGCACACTGCCGAGCGCGGCCAGGCCTTTGAGGACGGTGCCGCCGAACGCATCTGGGCCCTCACCTGCGGCCAGCCGTGGCTGGTGAACGCCCTGGCCTACGAGGCCTGCTTCGATGGAGAGACCGGCCGCGACCGGAGTCGGCCGATCCGTGTCGACGCCATCGACCAAGCCAGGGAAGCGCTCATTCTCAGGCGGGTCACGCATCTCGACCAGCTCGCCGACAAGCTCCGCGAAGAGCGGGTGCGACGTGTGATCATGCCAATGCTGGCCGGGTCCGGGAATTGGGACTACTCGTTCCGCGACCTTGAGTACGTTCGGGACCTTGGCCTAGTGGCTTCCGAGGGCACAGTGCGCATCGCCAACCCGATCTACGCCGAGGTGGTCCCGCGCGAGCTGACAGCGGCACTGCAATCCGGGCTTGAGGCGCAGGTGGATCCGGCTTGGTACGTGAACGCCGATGGCAGCTTGGACCTGGCCGGGCTACTGGGTGCCTTCCAAGGCTATTTCCGGGAGCACGCCGAGTCGTGGGTGGAGCGGTTCGGGCACGCGGAGGCGGGGCCGCAGCTGGTCCTGCATGCGTACCTGCAGCGGGGGGCGGATTGGGCGGGAGTACGCGGTGGGCCGCGGGCGCACGGACCTGTTGATTGAATGGCGTCAAGGGGTGGGGCAAGGCCCGGCGCGCACCAGCAATTACGTCATCGAGTGCAAGGTACGTACCGCGAAAGTCGGTCTGGATCGCCTGGTCCGCGAGGGGCGGGAGCAGGTGGCAACATACATGGACCGCTGTGGGGCGGAATCGGGGCACTTGGTGATTTTCGACCTGCGCCCGGGCCAGTCGTGGGTGAAGCGGTTGTACCGGAAGGACCCGGAGCCGGGCGGGCGTCCGATCACGGTTTGGGGGCTGTAGTCCTACCCTGACTAGGGCCGAGGACGGCTCCGCCTGGATCGGCGACTCAGGGTTCTCGACCGAGGTCAACGTCACGGCCACCAACTGCCACGCGTCAATGCAGACCCTGATGGACGGTGCGTGGATGGCCCCGTGGTCCATCATGCCGCGGCCGGCAACTCCAGTCCGTAAGTGCACTTGGCCAAGTATGGGAACGGCACTTGGACCGCCGTGCATCCGACGGTGGTCGAATCTGGTCCTCGCCGGTCATAGCGCTCAGGCCGGCGCCCATGGTCTCCAGGTCATCGGCGCGAACGTGGCAGACCGACCTCCATGGGCGTGGCCAAGGCACAGCTGAACGAGCGTGCCGAGGCCCGGACGCTTCGATTGCAGGCCGGAACAGGCTCGGCCGACGCGTGCCATACTGGAATCGCTGTGCGCTACTTCAATACGGAAGGCCCGGTAGTGGCGGAGCGCCATTACTGTATCCCTCCGCTCAGCCGGGTCAACCTAGACGAGATCCTCACGCTGATCGCGCGCATGAAGTACTTCGTCCTGCACGCACCACGCCAGACGGGCAAGACTTCGATCCTGCTAGCCCTCCAAGACCGGCTCAACGCGGAGGGCGAGTACCGCTGTCTGTACGTGAACTTCGAGGGCGGCCAAGCGGCCGGTGAGGATACTGGCCTTGCGATGCAGGCGCTGCTGGGGCGCTTGGCTTCAAGGGCCCTCGACGAACTGGGAGACGACTTTGTGGACAGGATGATGTCCGAGTTCCTGCACAAGCACGGAGCGTTCAGCGAGACGCTGGTGCGCTGGTCGGCAGCAAATCCGAAGCCGCTGGTGCTGCTGATCGACGAGATCGATGCGCTGGTCGGGGACACGCTTATCTCTGTCCTCCGGCAGCTGCGTTCCGAATACGACCGCCGCCCCCACCATTTTGCGCAGAGCGTGATCCTGTGCGGAGTGCGGGACGTGCGCGACTACCAGATCCATTCCCAGCGGGAAGGATCCAACGTCAGCGGCGGCAGCGCTTTCAACATCAAGGCGAAGTCGCTGCTCCTTGGCGACTTTTCGGCAGCCGAGGTGCGGGAGCTGCTGGCTCAGCACACTAGCGAGCGTGGCCAGGCCTTCGAGGACGGTGCCGCCGAACGCATCTGGGCACTCACCTGCGGCCAGCCATGGCTGGTCAACGCTCTGGCCTACGAGGGCTGCTTCGATGGCGAGACCGGCCGCGACCGGAGTCGGCCGATCTGTGTCGACGCCATCGACCAGGCCAAGGAAACTCTCATCGTTAGGCGGGTCACGCATCTCGACCAGCTCGCCGACAAGCTGCGCGAAGAGCGGGTGCGGCGTGTGATCCTGCCGATGCTGGCTGGGTCCAGCGATTCTTCCTGGGCAGTCCGGGATCTGGAATACGTGCGCGACCTCGGACTGGTGGCGCGCGACTATCCGGTGCGCATGGCGAATCCGATGTACGCGGAGGTCATCCCGCGCGAGCTGGCCCTGCCGCTGGAGGCAACCTTAGCGGGGTCGGTGGATCCGGCTTGGTACGTGAAGGCCGACGGCAGCCTGGACTTGGCCGGGCTACTGACTGCCTTCCAAGGCTATTTCCGAGAGAACGCCGAGTCTTGGGTGGAGCGGTACGGGCACGCGGAGGCGGGACCGCAACTAGTCCTGCATGCGTACCTGCAGCGGGTGGTGAACAGCGGAGGACGGATTGGCCGGGAGTACGCCCTGGGCCGCGGGCGCACGGACCTGCTGATTGAGTGGCGCCAGGCCGGGGGGCAGGGTGTGGTGCGGTTCCGCAAGTACGTGATCGAGTGCAAGGTGCGCACGGGGAGAGTCGGCTTGGATCGTTTGGTTTGCGAGGGGCGCGAGCAAACGATCTCGTACATGGACAGGTGCGGTGCGGAATCGGGGCACTTGGTGATTTTCGACCTGCGCCCGGATCAGTCGTGGATGGAGCGGTTGTACCGGAAGGAACCGGAGCCGGGCGGGCCTCAGATCACGGTTTGGGGGCTGTAGTCCTACCACTGGGGCCTCGGCCGATCCAGCCGCAGACGGTCGAGACAGAGTTCCGCGAGCACGGCGGCACCGTCACCCCAATGATCACCGTATCCGGTGGCTGCACTCGCAAGTGCGAGCCCTGCGATGGCGTCGACCTCAGCGCCGAGAACGGCAACGGCTACCTGTCGACACTAGCGGAGCGCCAATGGTCCACAGCCTGCCAGGCCATCATATCCACCCACCCTCGCGGCATGCCCGGGTAGGCGCTCACCAAGGGTAGCGCCGAGCACGGCTCCGACTGGATCGGCGACTCGGGGTTCTCGACCGAGGTCAGCGTCACGGCCACCAACTGCCACGGGTCAATGCAGAGCATGATGGACGGTGGGTGGATGGCCTCGGACGTTCCCGTGTCCCATCAGGGCGCGATCGGCAACTTCAGTCCGTAAGTGCCCTTGGCCAAGGATGGGAACGGCATCTGGACCGCCGTGCATCCGACGGCGGTCGACTCTGGCCCTCGCCCGTCATTGCGATCAGGCCCGAGCACATGATCTCCACGTAGATCGGGCGAACATGCAGACCGAGCGCCATCGGCCGGGACTGGAATGGCTGAGGCGTGGACGGTGCAAAGGTGCCGTCTAGCGGCAAGGGTAATGTCACTTTCGATGGTGTTTCGTACCCCTTCTGGGCGCAAGTGGGGGAGGGACGCGCAGAAGGCGGTCGACCAGATCTTCGGCGCGGGGGGCGTGACGCTAAAAGATCTGGACGAGCGCGCCGGCAAGGTCGACGAGGAGGACATGCTGGAGGACTTCGAAGATCTGCTCGAAGCCCTGTCAAGCCTAGCGGCCTTCGAGGACGCGCTGGAGGAGGACGAGGTGTTCGAGGAGGGCAAGGCCGAGTTGGCGACCAACGACCGCACGGCCGCGCAGGTCTTCGACGCGCGCGAGGCCGAGACGCGCGTAATGCTAGACGCCGAGGGCGCCACGCGCTTCGGCGTGTTCGCCCAGCGCGGGCGCAACCTCGCGGTGGACAAGCTGGAACTCAAGATGAACGCGGACGATCCAGACAAGGACCAAGGCGGGATCGGGGCGTTCGCGTACAGCACGGCCGGCGTGCTGACACGTTCGGCGTTCCTGCCCAGCGCGGGCGTAGCCCGGTTCACGGGCGGCACGACGGCCGTCAACGCGGCCAAGGAGCCGCGGTCCCCCCGCACCGTCGCCGACCTGTACCGCCACCACTGACGCGTCACGTTGCTTTTCCGCTGGCTGCAGCAGCATCTTCGCATCCAAGAATTCCTCGGCACCTCCGACAAGGCGGTCAAGACCCAGATCTGGAACGCAGTCAGCGTCTACGTGCTAATCGCAATCCTGAAGAAGAGGCTGGAACTGCCTCACGATCTGTACACCATCCTGCGCGTGCTCGATCTCACGCCATTTACACAAGTGCCGTTGCATCAACTGCTTACGGACCAGTCAGAGACGATTTCCAAGCCCCTCGACACAGTCCAGATCTGCCTGTTCGAGGCCTGAACGGTCTCGGGGACGCAAGTCCCAGCGCGGCAGCAGCCGGGCCATCGCCCGCCGAAGCGCTTCCGCCTCCGGCTTGGAATTCTACACTTTCGAGACAACTTGGCCGCATGGGCCTGTAGATGTAACTCGTTTAGAAGCAATCACTTGCCGAAGAGTTACACCCGCAACCCAGCAACTCGAGCTACACATTCTCGCAAGATACTGATTCTAAAAGACTCTGAATGGAGAGCCGTGACTCAACACTTGCATTTGGCGGTGAATGGTGAGGGCTCCCGCTGGGGGTGCCGCAGATCCAATGCGAAGCGCCGGACGGCTAGGTGGAGCGAGGCCAGCCGCTGGGAAAGCACAAACAATGCGCTGGAATTGCGCGGTGGGCTGCACGAGCGTGCGGCAGCACTGGCGGGGAGTCGGAGGGAGTACTGCTGGTGTCGGTGATGGGCCAAGAGCGGGACGCATGCGCGGTGTTCGCAGGCAAGCGCCGCCGCGGTACCCCGCTAAGAATCGAGTATGAGTGGATCATCGGCTCTGATGATCAGCCGTGTCTCAAGCTAAACGGCTCTTGCGAGTTGGTGGTGGGATCTGGGTTTCGCCACAAGCTATGCAGGTCCTTGGCCATCAGGGACAATTTCCTTGCCCGAACGGTAGGTCGCGCTTACTCATCTGGTCGATTTTCGGGTGTGTAGCGTAGTCGTCACCGAAAGGCGGCAAAATGTCGATTTGCGTGATGGTCAAGGTTCCCGAGGGGCTAGTTCTGGCGGCTGACAGTGCCACGACTGTTCAAGTAGGCCCTGTTAAGGAAGGGGGCGACTCCGGCCCTTCAGGCATCCTCAAGATATACTTAACCGCCACAAAGGTATTTCAGATCCGAGACCTGCCGGTTGGTGTGCTGACTTGGGGGGGCGGGATCGTTTCGTGCTCGTACGGTGGCAAGCCTTGTGGAGGAGTTCGAGAATTCCGAATTCGTGCGCAACATCAAGCGTGAGAAACTCTCGGTCGAAAACCTTGCTAAGCATTTCTGGGAATGCATGAGTGATCGATCGAACGAACTTCTGCATGACATCCCAATAGATGCGCGGCCACGGTCAGGTTTCGTGATTTGCGGATACCCTGGTTCGGATTTCTTCCCGGAGGAGCACTCAACCGTAGTGCCGACAGAGCCTCCAAAGCGTCTCCGACCTCCCGCCAATGGCCAACCAGATTTTGGAGCGAATTGGTACGGGGCGTCAGACGCAATCGTTCGGTTGCACCATGGTAGGGATGATCGTATCTTTGATCTGCTCCGCAGTGAGGATGTCGATGCTGACCAGGTCGATCGGCTAAAGACCAAAGTCTCGCACGAACTTCAATATCAAGTGCTGTTTCACGCGATGCCCCTGGGAGACGCGATCGATTACGCAGAGTTTCTCCTGCAGACGACCATCAGTCGGTTCCGATTCGTCATGGGAGCCGAGGTGTGTGGCGGGGCAATTGACATTGCGACAATCACTCGCAAGGATGGCCTATCTTGGGTGCGTCGCAAAGGAAGGATTTCGAGCGGGGAGAACAGATGAACAACACTTCTACCACCAGGACGGACGGCACGACGGCGGACATCGACATGACGCTTGACGAGGACTCCAAGTCGCTGTACGCAGCCGGGCACAGAAATTTCGACCCAACCGAAGACTTAGGGTCTCACTCTTCGGACAGTGGACGACAGCCCCAAGAGATCACTGCTTGGGAGGATGTCGTCAAGACCCTACGGCTCTAGCCCACGTTCGTCAGGCCTAGGGCGATATCGACCGAATTCCGGCTTTTTGGGCACCTAAATCGTTGATTTTACGTCAGGTACCTCTCTGAACCCCAATTGTAGTTCCATAAAATATGATATTGGCTTGACTTATTACGGTAACTTCCGTGTTGGCTGTCAAGCAGATATCCGGGCAGATGTGTTCTGCAAGGGCGATTTTCTTGGATTTCTCTGCACATGGTGAGATTCGGTGAGGGGCGGCGGTGGGTGCTGCTCAGGCGGCGGCCGGCAACTCCCGAGCGGGCGGTTCGCTTTGCCAGCAGCGGTCCTCGCGCAGCAGCGCAGTGAGCAGGCAAGCGAGCTTGCGCATGACGGCGACCATGGCGACCTTGTGCTCCTTCTTGTCGGCGATCAGGCGCTGGTAGCAGGCCTTGCAGGCGGGTTCCCAGCGGGTCGCGGACAGGGCCGCCATGTAGAGGCTGTGGCGGGGCTGGGCGCGACCGCCGCGAATGCTGCGGCGACCATGCTGTTTGCCCGAGTCTTGGTCGAACGGCGCCAGGCCCAACAACGCGGCGGCCTGGCGGCGACCGATGGTGCCCAGTTCGGGCATCTCGGCACACAGGCAGGCGGCCGTGACCGGGCCGCAGCCGGGCACCGACTGGATGATCTCGGCGCGGCGCGCCAGGGCAGCGTCGGCGGCGATACAAGTCAGCATGCGCTGCTCGCAGGAGCTGATGTCGGCTTGCAGGCCATTGCAACTGTCAGCGATGCAGGCAGCCGCCTCGGGGGCGAGTTCGGCGCGCAGCTTGCGGAGGGCGCCGAGCTGTATCACGAGCTTGCGGCGCGCGGCCAGCAAGTCACTGAGCAGCTGCAGGTGATCGTCTTGGGGCGGGGTCGCCACGAGGCTGTCAAGCTGGCCGAAGCGGGCCAGCATGGCAGCGTCGACGCGGTCGTTCTTGGCGAGTTGTCCGAGGGCCTCGGCGAAGCGCCGCGAGCGCAGCGGGTTGACCAGCACGGTCTCCAAGCCGGCCTCGAAGAGGCACTGATGCAGACGGCGGTGATAGCGCCCGGTGGGCTCGAAGACAGCGCGGCTGACGCCGTGCTGCAGCAGCCACTTGCGCAGGGCGCGGCGGCCGCACTTGTCATTCTTGAAGTGGCGCTCCAAACTGCCCTCGAGGATGTGGGCGTCGAGCCCGGATTTGCCGACATCGATACCGGCGATTACGGTGGGCTTGGGTGGTGTCATTCCTGCGTTCCTGTCCTTTTGCGATACGGGGCTACACCCACGCTTCCGTTGAGGTCGCGCAGGAATTGATGCGACGGGCCGACCAAGCTACCGCACGGACCTGAAATCCGAGGGGGAAACGGTCCGACCCGTCGCCGCCTCGGGGGCCTTGCAAGGCCCCCGAGGCGACCTCCCCCCGCTGGCGAGGGGAGGGATCCGAGGCCTGCCGCTGCGGTGGCTTGCGCCACCTGCGGCAGACCAACGAGACGTACCCAAGTCCTAACTGGGGATCCTGTCTCCGGCACACTTCCAAGATAAAAGGGACACCGGTTGCCCGGCGCCCCCCGTGCAGGTCCGTACGTGCCCGCTAGGGCATACGGCTCCTATCTTGAGTGCATAACGACTAATCGTTGGTCAGGCCACGGGTGGCGCACGCGGGTGCGCGGCCAGTGCCGCTCGCTCAGTGCTTGGAGCCGCTCCCAAGGGAAGCGGTCCCGCTGCGAGCGGCGGCGGAGACTGCGCATCCACAGTCGCTGCAGGTAGTGTCGGAAGCGGCTCAGGTGCGGGCCGCTGGTCGGAACTGCATAGTAGTTCAGCCAGCCGTCGAGCACCTGCCCCAGCCATTGCGCGGTCCGCACGATGTCCTCGTGCTGCCGCCGGTGCAGTGCCTGCTTGAGCGCCTTCAGCTTCCGGTTCATCCGTTTCGCGATCGGCTTGCGCCCGAGCCCGAACTTCCCTGTCTTCGTGGTCCGGCAATACTGCGTGCACCCGAGGAAGTCGAACGTCTCTGGCCGCCCCTGACCGCGCTCCCGGCGGTTCGCTGCCGCAAACCGCCCGAATTCGATCAGGCGCGTCTTGTCCGGGTGCAGCGCCAATCCGTAGGCGGCGAACCTTGCTGTCGCCTCGCGCAGGAAGCGTTCCGCGTCGCTGCGGTACTGGAAGCCCAGCACGAAATCATCGGCATAACGCACGATGATCATCTCGCCCCGAGCCTCCTGCGGACGCCAGCTCCGATGGACCCATGCATCCAGCACGTAGTGCAGTACCACGTTCGCCAACACGGGTGAGATCACTGCCCCCTGTGGGGTCCCCCGGCCCGTGTCGAACCACTGCCCGTCCTCCAGTACCCCGGCGCGCAACCATTTGCCGATCAGCCGCAGCAGCCGCTTGTCTCCAATCCGCTTCCCCAGCAGCTCTACCAGCTTGGCCCGGTCGATGCGGTCGAAGAATTTCGTGACGTCTGCGTCCAAGATCCAGTTGATCTTGCGCCGTTCGATCCCGACTGCGATGGCATCGAGCGCATTGTGCGCCCCACGCCCCGGTCGGAACCCGTAGCTGAACCCGAGGAACTCCGCCTCGTAGATCGGCGTCAGGATGGTGTCGACAACGGCCTTCTGGACGATTTTGTCCTCCAGTGCGGCCACCCCCAGCGGTCGCGTGCCGCCGTCCGGCTTCGGAATGTTCACCCGCCGCGACGGACTCGCCCGGTACGTTCCTGCTTGCACGCGCCCGTGCCGGTCGAGCAGTCGCTCTTCCAGCCCTTGCCCGTACTCCGCCCAGCTCATTCCGTCCACGCCCGCTGCCGCTCCGGGCTGCAACCCGTGGTAGGCCTGCCGTAGCGTGTCCGGCGTGATGTGGTGCAGTACCGCCGTCAACTTCTCCTGTGGTTCCCTCTTGACGACTTGCCGTATCCGCTCGGCCCCCTGTGACACAGGACCCCACCACTGCGTGTGGCCCGTGCTGCGGCCTCCCGGATTCCTCTCGATCCCGGCCCTTCCCTCCAGTGCCTCCGCCGGCGCTTGCGCCCCTTTGTTCGCCACCTTCCCGAGCGCCGTGCTTGCGCACGGGCCCCGCGGTACTATGCCCGGGTCTGACTTCTTCGCGTCGTGCATCCTCGGCTTCGGCTGACTGCCTTCCCGCGGCGGTCCCGGCCACATTCTGCCGGCACAACGCGAAGACCTCCCAGGTCCCGATGTCGGACGTACGTGCGTGCCTTGAGGTCTTGGACACCGCGGAGTCCAGCCGTCCCTCGCCTATAGCGGTACGACCAGTGTTGCCTTCGACTAAGTAGACGGTCTCGGCACTCCGGATTGGGTTTACGATGCTCAATGCTCTGCCCACACGCGCCGCTGTCAACGCTTCACCGCCTGCCTCACGGCAGCCTGCGCATGACTCGCGGTGAAACATGGATTGGCTCATCCTTTGCTCCGGGAGACTCTCACTCCCTGTCCTTCACCAGTTAGCCTGGCTGTTCCTACTTCACCTTCCGCCTCGTCCGCTCCCAGCGCGTCGGCGACAAGGTCCGCCAGCGCACGCTCCTCAACCTCGGCAGCCATTTCCCCATCCAGCAGGACCACTGGCGCACCCTCTGCCACCGCATCCAGCGGATTCTCGACCCCCGCGCAGAACTGCTGCCGATCGAGTGCGACCCCGCGGTCGAGGCCGAGGCCCAGCGCATCGTCGAACGCCTCCTGCGGGACGCTGTTCCGCTCGCCGATCCCGCGCCGGATCCCATTCCCGCGCCGGATCCCGACCCCGCGCCGCAGGACTCCCGGCAGCCCGATTTCCAGTGCGTCGACGTCGACTCGCTCAAGCTGGCGCGGCCGCGCTCGGTCGGCGTCGAGCACGCCGCCCTGTGGGCCGCCGAGCAGCTCGGCCTGCCGGACTTGCTCCGCGAGCTGGGCCTGTCCGGCCCCCAGCCGACGGTCACCCTGGTGGACCTCACAAACACCTATTTCGAGGGCGAGGCCAAGCTCCAGCCCAAGGCCCGGCGGGGCCGCTCGAAGGAGAAGCGCAGCGACTGCCCGCTGCTCACTTTGGGCCTGGTGCTGGACGGCAGCGGTTTCGTGCGGCGTTCCGAGGTGCTGGCGGGCAATGTCGCCGAGAGCGGCACGCTGGCCGGCCTGCTCAAGGCGCTGGAGGCACCGCCGGAAGCGGTGGTGGTGATGGACAAAGGCATCGCAACCGAGGAGAACATCAAGTGGTTGCAGGCGCAGGGCTGGCGCTATGTGGTGGCGCGCCGGGAGCGCAAGCGGGAGTTCGACGCGGATGCGGCAGGGACCGTGCAAACGGCCTCGGGGACGGGGCTGCGGATCTATCAGCGCCAAGACGAGCAAGGCGAGACGCGGCTGTACTGCGAGTCGGAGCGGCGCAAGCAGAAGGAGACCGCAATCGTGGAGCGCGCCGGGGAGCGCTTGGAGAAGGCGTTGGGGAAGCTGCACGCGGGGCTGTCCAAGCCGCGCAGCACGAAACGGCTGGAGAAGGTCTGGCAGCGGATCGGGCGGTTGCGGGAGAAGTCCCCGAAAGCCTCGGCACACGACCAGATCCAGGTGGAGGCGGACGCGCAGGGCAAGCAGGCGGTCGCGGTGACGTGGGAGCGCAAGCCGGCCGGGAACTCGATCGCCACGCATCCGGGTGTGGACTGCCTGCGCACGAACGTGACGGAGTGGGACGCGCAGCGTTTGTGGAGCACGTACGTGCTGCTGACGGACTTGGAAGCGGTGTTCCGGTCGCTGAAGAGCGAGCTGGGGCTGCGGCCGATCGATCATTGGAAGCCGCTGCGCTCGGAGGCGCACCTGTTCGTGACGGTGCTGGCGTACCAGCTGGTACAGGTGATCCGCACGCGCCTGAAGGAGGCTGGGGAGCAGGCCAGCTGGACGACGCTGCGAGGGCGCCTGGCCGGGCAGCAGCGCGTGACGGCGGTGTTCCGCCGGGAGGACGGGTGTACGCTGCACGTGCGCAAGTCGACCCAGGCGGAAGCGAGCCAGCAGGCAATCTACGACGCGCTGGGCGTCTCGGCATCGCCCGGCGGGGTCCGCAAGATCATCGTGGCGGCGGCCGATCGATCGAAGAATTCACGGAATGTAGTGCCAGGCGCCAAATCTTGAAGCGGCAACTAGCTGATTATAAGAGACTTGCAAATATGGGTGACAAAGATGGGCTAGCTGAGAACCGGGCCAAAACTCCAAACTTGGGGGCAATCTCGTTGATCCCACCGGTAGCGGGCGTGGCAGTCGCTGTGATGCCGGTGACCACCCCCGTGACACCGGTTTTGGCGACATTGAGTTCTACCAGCACGTCAGCCGCGCTGGTGTGGGCCTGGTTCTCGGACTTGAGATCGTCGTAGCCGTACTCGAGCTTGCCTATAGCGACTTCGCGCTCCTTCAGCACGACAGCGCCGAAGCGCGTGTCCCCGAGTTGCCCCAGGGTCGCCGTCGCCTGCGACGTTGTCGCATCGAACGCTTCCGCGGCCTTGTCCGCGCTCAGGTTCGTGATCTCGAACACGCCCTCGCCGTCCTTCGCCGTCGCCGCCTGGAACGCGTCGAGGCTGGACAGCGCCTGCACCAGGTCGTCGAACGCCTCGTACGCCTCGTCCTCGTCTGCCTCTGCCTCCAGGGTCACCACATCCTTGCCGAAGACCTCGTCGACCGCGGCCTTCGCCTCCTTCCAGGGCTTTTCAATGTTTGCTAACAAGGGCTGGTTGACAAAGGAGGACGGAGGAGGACTGGACAAACCGGTCTTGGGTGTGCGATAACTCGGAAAGTGAGACAGGACGCGCTTGCGCTGCGCGAGGTGCGGGTCCGGACGGTGCGGCCCGACGAGGAGCCGCGCTGGAACGAGTTGATGCGGGAGCGGCACTACCTCGGCTTCCGCAACTTCTGTGGCAAGCGCCTGCGCCAAGTCGCCGTGCACGGCGAGCGCTGGCTGGCTTTGATCGGCTGGCATGCCGCCGCGCTGCACTGCGCCGCCCGCGACCGCTGGATCGGCTGGAGTTCCCTGCAGCGCCGCCAGCGGCTGTTCTTGGTAGCCAATCAGTCGCGTTTCCTGCTGTTGAGCGAGGCCGGTAGCAGCCCCCATCTGGCCTCGCGCGTGCTCGGCCTGAGCCTGCGCCAACTGCCGCGCGAGTGGCAGCGCCTGCACGGCAGCGCGCTGCTCTTGGCCGAATCGTTTGTGGATCCGGCACGCTTCGCTGGAACCTGCTACCGCGCCGCCAACTGGCTCGAGGTCGGCGCCACGCAAGGCTTCGGGCGCGTGCGCGGCGGCGCGATCGGCTATCGGCACCACGGCGCGCCCAAGCGCGTGTTCGTCTACCCGCTGCGGCGCGACGCGCGGCAGCAACTCGCGGCCGCGCGGGCGCAGCCCGCCTGGCGGCCACACCAACCCCGGATCATGCTCAACGATGCTCAATGGCGCTCCCTGCGCAGCTTCCTCGACCAAGTCCCCGACACGCGCAGCCGCCGCGGCCTGCGCTATCCGATGCGCACCGCGCTGGCGATCCTGCTTGGATCGCGCTTGGCCGGTTGTCAGACACTGACCGAGCTGAGCGACTTCGGGCGGGCGCTGAGCCAGCAGACCCTCGCCGCGATCGGTTCCCGGCGGCGCCCGCAGACCGGGCGCTACGAGGCCCCCTGCATCAGCAGTTGGCACGATCTGCTCAAGCGCATCGACGCCGCCGAGGTGGAGCGTTTGCTGGCGGCTTGGACAGCCGCGCAAGTGCTGGGGAATCCAGAGGATAGCGCGGATGGAGAGGCACCGCTGCGGGCCATCGCGATGGATGGCAAGGTGCTGCGCGGCTCCTATGACCGCGATCTGGGCGCGGATGGTGTGCTGCTCGACAAGCCCGCCCAGCAGCAGCTCTCGGCGCTCGACCTCGACTCCGGCACCGTGGTCGGCCAGCTGGGCTTCAGCGGGCAGAAGGAGGATGCCGAAGGGGCCGCGCTGCGCGCCTTGGCGCGGACCTGCGCCGACTCCGGCAGGTGCGTCATCGCCGACGCGCTGCACACCCAGCGCGGCACCGCGCAGGAGTTGCTCGGGCTCGGGCTCGACTTCGTGTTCACGGTCAAGGCGAACCAGCCCAACGTGCTTGCGCAGGTGCACGAGGGCTTCCACTGGGATTGCCTGTCGGCCCACCAGAGCCTGAGTTGCGAGCACGGCCGGATCGAGACTCGCTCGATCCGCGTGGCCGATGAGCTCGATCCCACCGTGCCCTACGTCGACTTCCCCGGGGTGCGCTTCGTGGCGCAACTGCGGCGTCAGGTCGAATCCAAAAAGGACGGTCGCAAGCGCAAGCCCGAAACCGTCTACCTGCTGACCAGCCTGCCGCCGGAACAGGCGACGCCGCGCCGCCTGCTGCGGCTGAACCGGTGCTACTGGGGGATCGAGAATCGCATCCACTGGGTGCGCGACGTGGCCTTGCGCGAGGACCACAGTCGCATCCGCAAGGGTACGCTGCCGCGTCTGCTGGCGGCCTTCGCCAACTTCGCGATCTCGCTGCTACGGCTGCTGAAAACGCCGAATATCAAACGGCGCATGGCGCAACTGCGCTTGCACCCGAACCAGGCCGTCGCCCTGCTCCTCGGCTGAACCGCCTGCACCCCCTCCCTCTGCCCGGCTGGTCGGCTGGTCGGCCAGGGCCCCGCCACGCCTGCCGCGCGCCGTGCAGTTGCCATCCGCCCGCGCAGCTGCTCCGCTGCCCGCCCCAGCGCGCTGACCCACCCTGCCCACTCGGCGCATTGTCGCCCGTCCACACGACTCCCGCACCCTGAACAATGCGCCTACCGGCCCTCCGGCCCAAACATTGAATTTGCCTGGTTGACGGATCCCCCCCCCCATGCGAGAATTGCAACTGGCTATGCTGGCGCCTGCCACTCACCAAGGTGATCCGGGAGCCATTCGAGGAGGGACTCGTCGATGACAAGCCTGCGCTTCCGATTTCCGGCTCTGGCAATCGCACTCATGCTCCTGGCCGCCGCGCCGGCCCGCGCCCAAACGGCCTACGGCACCATCCTTGGCTCCATCACTGACCAGAGCGCCGCGGCGATTCCCGGTGCCAGCGTCCGGGTCACCAACAGTGGCACCAATATTTCGAACGAGGTCACCACCGGAGCCGAAGGGGGATACGCGGTCGCGCGCCTCATTCCCGGCCAGTACCGGGTCGAAGTGTCCTACGAGGGCTTCAAGACAGCAGCCTCCCCCGCGCTGACAGTGCTGGTGAACCAGAACCTGCGCTTTGACGCCGTGCTGGAGCCCGGCACTGTGGAGACGGTCGTGGAAGTCACAGCGGTGGGGACGCTGATCGAAACGGACACGAGCAGTGTCGGCAAGGTGGTGGAAAACAAGCAGATCGTCGACTTGCCGATGGTCAGCCGCAATTTCACCGATCTGATCGTACTCAGCCCCGCTACGGTCACTGACAGTCAAGGCGCGCTGCGAAACGAGCAGAGCATATACCGCTCTAGCCTCGCCGGGGGAGGCTCGTTCATCGGGGGAGGCCGCGCCGGAGACAATGCCTACATGATCGATGGAGTCGAGAACAACGACCCCGGCTTCCAGACACCCTCCATCACTCCGCCCATCGATGCGATCCAGGAGTTCCGCCTGATGAACAAGAACTACGCTGCGGAATTCGGGGGAGGCGCCGCACAGATCAACATCGCGATCAAGTCCGGCACGAATGAGATTCATGGCACGGCTTACGAATTCCTGCGCAACGATGTCCTCAATGCGCGAAATTTCTTTGCGGAGGAGGATCCCATCACGGGTCGATCGAAGCCCCAATTGAGGTACAACCAGTTCGGCGCCAGCGTTGGCGGGCCCGTCGCCAGGAACCGACTGTTCTACTTCTTTAACTATGAGGGCACGAGAGTCCGCACGTTCGGTCAGGAGGCCGCCCGTTATCCCACCCCGGCCCAGTTGAACGGGGATTTCTCCAGCGAGCTGCCGGTCACGGACTATCTCACCGGCGAGCAGTTCCCGAACAACCAGGTTCCCACCAGCCGGATCAGCGGAAAAAGCCGGGACCTTCTGTTCCTGTTCCCCGAGCCGAACGTGCAAGCTCGCACGGGCTTCAACACAGTCAAGACACTTAGCCGGCCGGAGAACGTGGACCAGTTCCATGGCCGAACGGATTGGCTTGCCTCCCAGAAGGACAATCTGTTCATCCGGGCATCCTTCAGCGATCAGGATATCCTGCACCGAGCCGTACGGCCGCTCGGGGGGGCCATCGAGCAACAGAAAGGCCGGAACATCGCATTGGCCTGGACACGCGTATTTTCGCCGAAATGGCTGAACGAGGTTCGAATTGGGTTCGCCCGTCCGATCAGCCTCCGCGCGCAAGAGGGTGCCTTTGAGGAGGACGTAGCCGGATCCCTGTTCCGAGGCACGGACTCGGCACCGGTCACGTTCGGAGCTCCCGCGATCGGGATGAGCGACTATGCCGGAGTGGGCAGCACGGGCAATGGCCCCCTGAATTACCTGACCAATTCCTGGAGCTTCGTGGACGCCGTGAGCTACACGACGGGCAAGCACAAGATCAAGGCGGGTATCGATTTCCGGAACTTCCTCTTCAAGGAAGTCAATTCCTTCCGGCCGCGCGGTTACATCAGTTTCACCGGCCTGTTTACGCAGAACCCCCAGAACGCGACGGGTAACTCCGTGGCGGACTTCGTTTTGGGATTGCCGTTCTCGGCCGCTGTCAATCAGGGCGAATTCACAAGCTGGTTCCACGCCCAGGTGTATAACCTTTACTTCCAGGAGGACTGGACAGTCAGGCCGAACCTGACTATCAACTGGGGCCTCCGCTACGAATACCGCACACCCCTCGAAGAGGAGCTCGACCGCGTCTCGATCTTCGATCCCGACCATCCGGGCGGGCGCATGCTGACGCCGAACCAGGGGGTCGTCGACCGGCTCAACACGCCGCTGATCGGCGGGGGAGCGTCCCGCGGGCTCATTGACCCCGACCTCAACAATTTTGCTCCCCGGGTCGGCCTCGCGTACCGGCCCTTCAGCGACAATCGGACGGTTGTTCGAGCCGGCTACGGAGTCTTCTATTCCACGTTCGAGTTCAACGAGTACATCTTTTCCGTGCTGAACTCCCCTTGGCAGAAAACGTCAGCCGTGAATGCGTCGCTGCAGGATCCGATTGATTTCGAGAACCTGTTTCCGACGGCCGACACTCCGGTGCCTATCGCGGGTTCCATGTCGTCGCTCAGCCTGGATCGACGCAACCGTACGCCCTATGTGCAGCAGTGGAACTTCAACGTGCAGCGGGAACTGGGTCAGAACTGGGCCCTAGAGGTCGGCTACTTAGGGTCTAAGTCGACGAAGCTGGCAACCCGCAGCGTGATTTCCCAAGGAATGTTGATCCGGGGCGGCCCCGACCCGGAAGTCTTCTTCCCCTATCACAATTTCGCCTTCATCCTGATCGACAGAACCGAGGGGATCTCGAACTATCACGCCGGCTTCGTCCGGCTGGAGAAGAGATTCCGGGATGGCTTCTACCTCAACGTGCACCACACCTGGAGCAAGGGGCTGAGCCTGGCTTCCAGCGCGTGTAGCGTTGGGAACGACGCCTGCCTGGGCCGCCAGAACGTGTGGAATCTGAGAGCGGACTACGGTCCGAATTCGTACGATGTGACCCATCGGTTCGTCCTCAGTGGGATCTGGGAGGTGCCCTTCGGTCGCGGCAAACGCTTCGGGTCCGGCATGCCGGCCGTTGCCGACAGGATCCTGGCTGGCTGGCAGGTCAACGCGATCTACCAGGTGCAGTCCGGCTTTCCATACAGCATCGGGGCGCGGGACGTGTCCGGAACGCGCAGCAGCTACTTTCCGCGCGCAAACCTGGTCGGGGATCCACACTCTCGGGACGCCGAGGATCCCGAGCGTGTGTTCAACCGGTTCGCGTTCGCCCAGCCCAGCGAGGGAACGTTCGGCAACAGCGGCCGCAACATCCTCCGCGGAGGGGGCCTGAATAACGTGGACTTCTCTCTATTCAAGAACGCCAAGGTGACTGAACGTGTGACCGCGCAGATCCGGGCGGAGCTCTTCAACCTGTTCAATCACACGCAGTTCGGCCCGTTTCCGGGATCGTCTTTCAGCCTCGACCCGACGTCGCAGTTCGGCGTCTACCGGGGACTTCTGCAGGAGGCGCGGATCATCCAGCTTGGCTTGAAGTTCATCTTCTAGGAGGACGGTGCGAGTCTCGGTCGCGCGGGTTCGAGGGGATTCCCAAGATCCGCAAGACGTGCGGGAGCGGCTACGGCAGGCTTCCGGCCGTTTCCGAACGGGATGTGCCCCTCGGTGGGCGTCCGCCAACTTTCTCCGCCGGTCCGAAGGTGAGAGACTAACGAACGGCGATGCAAGCGAACTCAATGGGAGGTAGCCGTCGAGGCCGCGGACTATGGCTGGCGGCGGGACTGGCGTTCGCGGCGTTCGGCCCGGCCTCGCCGGGCGCCGCTGATCCGCCGAAGCTGCCGACCCCTGCGAGCCGAGTGGTCGACTTTCAGGGCGAGGTCGAACCGATTCTCCGGGAGAGCTGCATCGGCTGTCACGGACCGTCAATCCAAACGAACGGCCTGCGGTTGGATCAGCGGAATGATGCGCTCCGGGGCGGGTACAGCGGTCGGGCAATCCTGCCGCACGACAGCGCGCAGAGCCCGCTGGTCCAGCGTGTTTCCAGCACTCAGCACGGATTCCAGATGCCACCGACGGGGCCGCGCCTGACTAGCGAGGAGGTAGGCATTCTCCGAGCCTGGATCGACCAGGGTGCTCCGTGGCACCAGCCGGAGCAGGGTTCGGAAACGTCTCAGGCCCCGGTATTGGAAGGCCATTGGTCGTTCCTTCCGGTCCGGCGCCCAGATTTTCCTGCAGTCAGGCGGAGCGAGTGGGTGCGCAATCCCATCGATCGATTCGTTCTCTCCCGGCTCGACATCGAGGGATTCGAGTTTTCTCGGGAAGCCGGGAAGTCGACGCTGCTGCGCCGCTTGAGCCTCGATCTGATCGGGCTCCCGCCCTCGCTTTCCGACGCCCGGGCGTTCTTAGACGACCCCGCCCCCGAGGCCTACGAGCGACTCGTGGACCGGTTGCTGGATTCACAGCACTACGGCGAGAAGTGGGCCCGGCACTGGCTCGACCTCGCCCGCTACGCCGATACCGACGGCTACACCCAGGACCTGGCCCGCCCGCACGCGTGGCGCTGGCGGAACTGGGTAATCGACGCGCTGAACGACGACATGCCGTTCGACGAGTTCACGACACTGCAGCTTGCAGCGGATCTGCTCGAGAATCCGACCCCCGGCCAGCTCGCGGCCACTGGCATTCACCGCAACACCTTGAGGAATCGCGAGGGAGGCACGATCTACGAGCAGTCGCGTTTCGAGGAAACCCTCGATCGCGCGAATACTGTCGCAACCGCGTGGCTCGGGCTCTCGGTCGAATGCGCCCAGTGCCATGACCACAAGTACGATCCCATCACCCAGAAGGATTTCTATTCGTTATACGCATTCTTCGACAACGCCAAGGACGTGCATATCGACGCTCCGCTGCCGGGCGAAATGGGCCCGTACCTGAGCAAGCGCGCCGAGTACGAGCAGAGGCGCCAGGAACTGCTTGAAGAGCACCACGTGCCGGACCTGCAGCCGGAGTGGGAGCGGCAGATGAAGATCGCAGGGGCGAATCCCGGAGATCGTACCGACTGGGACCTCTGCTACGACGTGCTGTACCAGATGACGGATGGCGGCTGGGAAGTCTTGCACAAGGCCCCGGGCGCGCGCACTTTCCGGGAGCAGGAGATGCTCACCGACTACTTCATCGACTGGTACCACACGGTCGTTTCGAAGGAACGCGCGGAAGAGCTGCAGTACAAGGAGCTGAGGAAGAAACTCAGGAGCCTAAAGGCTTCGTACCCCCAGCTAAGCGAAGCGCGCATCATTCGGGAGCGGGACGGGCCCGGACGGACGTTCCTGCGGATCCGGGGCGAGTGGGACCGCAAGGGTATCGAGGTGGAACCGTGGACGCCGGCATTCCTTCCCCGGCTTCCGGTTCAGGGGCGGGCGAGTAGGCGCGACCTAGCGAGATGGATCCTATCCGAGGACAACCCGCTCACGGCGCGAGTGGCAGTCAACCGCATGTGGCAGGAGTTCTTCGGTCGCGGACTTGTCCGAACTTCGGAGGATTTCGGCACGCAAGGCGCCATGCCATCCCATCCCGAGCTGCTCGACTGGCTTGCGCGCGAGTTCATGGACGGCGGATGGAGCATGAAACGGATGCACAAGCTGATCGTGATGTCAGCCACGTACCGCCAGTCCTCGAAGGACCGCCCGGACCTCGCGGAGACGGATCCCCAGAACACCCGGATCGCGCGACAGAACCGCCTGCGCCTGCCTTCGGAAATCTTGCGTGATTCCGCGCTGTTTGCGAGCGGCCTGCTGTCGCCTCGGATCGGCGGGCCGAGCGTGTATCCACCACAGCCGAAGGGAGTGGCCGAACTGACGTACGACTGGGACACTGAGCGGTGGCCCGAGAGCAGGGGCCCGGACCGCTACAGGCGCGGCCTCTACACGTTCTTCCGGCGCACCGCGCCCTATCCGCAGATGATGATCTTCGACGCTCCTGACTCCCACAGGGCGGCCAGTCGGCGGCGCCGGTCGAACACGCCCTTGCAGGCGTTGAACCTGCTTAATGACGAGGTCTTCCTTGAGGCCGCGCGCGGCTTGGCGTTACGAGTCATCACCGAGTCTCCGCCTGACTGGCACAAGCGCCTCGAGCGCATGTTCCAGCTCGCGTTGAGCAGACTGCCATCCGAGCTCGAGACCAGCGAGCTGTTGCAATCGTACCGCCGCCAAACGCTCCTCTTGAGTCAGTCCCCTGCGGACGTGACACGCTTGGTCCCGGTCCGATGGAGCGACTTCGATCCGATGCAGGTCGCGGCCTGGACGGGACTTGGTCGAATCCTGATGAACACAGACGAGTTCATTACCCGGGAGTGAGGCGATGACAACGCAACCGTTCCGGAAAGCTCCGACACCGTGACCAGCATCTGTTGCAATCCTAGAATGAGAACGCAAGGAGGGCGGATCACCATGCACTTGCCACTTCGGTGCGCGACATGGCTGGCTCTTGCGGCGGCCGGGTCCGTTCCGTCCCTTGCGCAGGCGGCGGTAGTGCGCGACCTACCGCCCCCGGCCGGGCGCGCCGTAGACTTCGCAGCTGATGTCGAGCCCATCCTCCACGCGCGCTGCTTCGCGTGTCACGGCCCGTCCCTACAGACAAACGGACTGCGTTTCGATCGGCGGGAGGCCGTTCTCAGAGGCGGCTACAGCGGGCCGGCGATCGTGCAGGGCGACAGTGCCGTCAGCGCCCTAATCCATCGCGTGGCCAGCCCGGAGGATGGATTCCGGATGCCCCCGACAGAGCCGCGACTAACCCCCGAGGAAGTGGGGATCTTGCGCGCTTGGATCGACCAAGGCGCTCGCTGGTCGGAAGGAATCCGGAAGGAGGCTGCGGGGCCCCGTCGCCCGGCGACGGAGCACTGGGCGTTCCGGCCGATCCAGGATCCAAAGCCTCCCCAGGTCCGGCAGGTCGACTGGACCCGCAATGCAATCGACCGGTTCGTGCTTGCAAGGCTGGAGTCCAAGGGCGTCCGTCCTGCGCCGGAAGCCGCGAAGCTTACACTGCTGCGCCGCTTGAGCCTCGATCTTATCGGGCTGCCGCCCCCGTGGGAAGAAGCCGAGGCGTTCCTGAGCGATGCCTCTCCCGACGCCTACGAGCGGGCAGTTGACCGGCTTCTGGATTCGAAACATTACGGTGAGAAGTGGGCGCGTCACTGGCTCGATCTGGCTCGCTACGCCGATAGTGACGGCTACGAAAAGGATCTTGCGCGTCCGTACGCATGGCGCTGGCGGAACTGGGTGATCGACGCGCTGAACGAGGACCTGCCCTTTGACGAGTTCACCACCTTGCAGCTTGCCGCGGACCTGATCGAGAATCCGACGCCCGACCAGCTTGCCGCCACCGGATTCCACCGCAATACGTTGCGCAACCGCGAGGGAGGGACGATCTACGACCAGTCCCGCTTCGAGGAGACCCTGGACCGGGCCAACACCGTGGCGACGACCTGGTTGGCGCTCACAGTGGAATGCGCGCAGTGCCACGACCACAAGTACGATCCGATCACTCAGAAAGACTTCTACTCGCTCTACGCGTACTTCGACAATGTCGAGGACCTGCAAATCGACGCGCCATTGCCGGGCGAAATGGGCCCGTTCCTGCGCAAGCGCGCCCAGTACATGGCGAAGCGCCAGGAGCTTCTTGAAGAGCATCACGTGCCGGAGCTGCAGCCGGAATGGGAGCGGCAAATGAAGATTGCCGCCGAGAGCCCCGGCGAGCGCACCGATTGGGACCTCTGCTACGACGTGCTGTTCCAGATGACCGACAACGGCTGGCAGGTCCTGCACAAGGGCCCGGCCGAACGGACCTTCCGGGAACAGGAGGTCCTCAGCGACTACTTCATCGACTGGTACCACACGGTGGTTTCCAAGGAGCGGATCGAGGAACTGCGATTCAACGAGCTCCGCAAGAAGCTCAAGGAGCTGCGGTCCTCCTATCCGCAGCTGAGCGAAGCGCGCATCATCCGGGAGCGGCGCGAGCCGGGACCGACCTTCCTGCGGGTTCGCGGGCAGTGGGACCGCAAGGGCATCCAGATTGAGCCGCGACCTCCAGCGTTCCTGCCGAAGCCTCCCTCGCGCGGCCGGGCAACGAGGCTCGATCTTGCCGAGTGGCTTCTGTCGGAGGACAACCCGCTGACCGCCCGTGTAGCGGTGAACCGGATGTGGCAGGAGTTCTTCGGCCGGGGGCTGGTTCGCACGTCGGAGGATTTCGGCACGCAGGGCGAGATGCCGTCGCACGCCAAGCTGCTCGGCTGGCTGGCTTCGACGTTCAGGGACCAGGGCTGGAGCATGAAGCGCATGCACAAGCTGATCGTGATGTCGGCCACCTACCGACAGTCATCTTACGCCCGGCCGGAGATCGCGGAACTCGATCCGGAGAACACCTGGCTCGGGCGCCAGAATCGCCTGCGTCTGCCGGCCGAGATCCTTCGCGATTCCACGCTGAGTGTCAGTGGCCTGCTGTCACCGGTCATCGGAGGCCCGAGCGTGTACCCGCCTCAGCCGGATGGAGTCAAGGAGCTGACATACGGCTGGGACACTGACCGGTGGCAGGAGAGCGAAGGCCTCGACCGTTACAGGCGCGGGCTGTACACGTTCTTCCAGCGGACCTCGCCCTACCCGCAAATGATGAACTTCGACGCTCCCGACTCGAATCGCACGGCCAGTCGACGTCGGCGCACTAACACCCCGCTGCAGGCGCTGAACCTTCTCAATGACGAAGTCTCCGTGGAGGCCGCCCGGGCACTGGCGATCCGTGTCTTGGCAGAGTCCCCACCCGAGTGGGGCGCCCGTCTCCGCCGGATGTTCCAATTGACGCTCAGCCGGCTTCCCGGAAGCCGCGAGGCCGAGGATCTGTCGGAGTCCTACCGCCGCCAGACGCGCATCCTGGATCAATCCCCCGCTGATGTGAGACGGCTCGCGCGGATCGACTTGCGGGACCACGACCCAGTCGAGATTGCGGCCTGGATGGGCATCGGGCGGATACTGATGAACACGGACGAATACATCACCCGGGAGTAGCCCATGAACTTGCAACAATTCCACGCAATCCAGCGCCGGCGCGACTTTCTCGGAAGCGTCGCTTCCGGTATTGGCATGGCCGCCCTCGCGGACCTGCTTGCCAGCGACGGACTGACGGCGGCGAACCTGCCGGATGTCAACCCGCTTGCCCCCAAGGATCCGCATTTCCAGTCCAAGGCGAAGCACGTGATTTTCATGTTCATGGGAGGCGGGCCAAGCCAGTACGAGCTCTTCGATCCGAAGCCCGAGCTGGAGAAGCACCACGGCACGGCCCTGCCGGCGTCGATGACCAAGGACTTGAAGCTCGCATTCATCAAGCCGTCCGCCAAGGTCATGGCGAGCAAGTTCGCGTTTCACCGGCACGGCCGGAGCGGCATGGAAATCTCCGAGCTGATGCCCCGGCTCGGTGAGGTCGCAGACGACATCTGCTTGGTGCGCTCTATGCACACGGATGCGTTCAATCATCATCCAGGGCAGTTGCTGCTGTTCACCGGCCACACACAGTTCGGCCGGCCGACCATGGGCGCTTGGTCGGTCTACGGCCTCGGCAGCGAATCGCAGAACCTCCCGGGCTTCGTTGTCCTGACGTCAGGGCGCGGGACAAGCGGCGGGTCGAGCAACTTCACGTGCGGCTTCCTGCCTTCGCACTACCAGGGCACGGTGTTTCGTAGCAGCGGGGATCCGATCCTGTATCTGTCCAACCCGGACGGCGTCAGCGATGCACTGCAGCAGGAGACGTTGCGCTCTGTCCGCAAGCTGAACGAAATGCGGTTCGAGGAGACAGGCGACCTGGAAATCGCCTCGCGCATTTCCTCGTACGAACTCGCGTATCGGATGCAGGTGTCCGCTCCGGAATTGTTGGACTTCTCCGCCGAGCCCACGCACGTGCTCGAGGGCTACGGCGTCAACAGCGACGACGAGGGCCAGCGGCAGTACGCGACCAACTGCTTGCTGGCGCGTCGCATGGTCGAGCGCGGTGTACGGTTCGTGCTGATGATGGATGCCAGCTGGGACGACCACAGCGAGCTGAACAAGAACCTCCCCAAGCGGTGCCAGAAGGTCGATCAGTCGAACGCCTACTTGATTCAGGACCTCAAGCAGCACGGATTGCTGGACGAGACCTTGGTCGTATGGGGCGGGGAGTTCGGGCGCACCCCCATGGTGGAGCTTCGCCGGCCCGACGACGCGGAGAGCGCCGGGCGCGACCACCATCCGAACGCCTACAGCATGTGGATGGCGGGCGGGGGCCTCCGCGGCGGCCAGGTCCTGGGCAAGACCGACGATTTGTGCCTCAACGTTGTCGAGGATCCCGTTCACGTCCATGACTTGCAGGCAACGCTGCTACATCTGCTGGGATTCGATCACGAGAAGCTGACCTACCGCCACATGGGGCGCGATTTCCGGCTGACCGATGTGAGCGGCCACGTGGTGAAGAAGCTGCTGGCGTAGGAGGGAGGTCCTCCCCTCGACTGGGGAGACATTCGCATCCGGCTCGGATCTCGTGCCCGGCCCGTGCCTCGAGTCCGAGTCCTTCGCCAAGCAGTCTTCCCCTCAAGGGGAAAGCGGACATCACAGCGGTGTGCCTCGTATTCCGAGCTCGGAATACGCGCCACACTGCCGCTTCCCACTTCCTGCAGGCGGGTGTGGACATGGTCACGATCGGGCGCTGGCTGGGCCACGCCAACGTCTCGACTACCAGTATCTATGCCGAAGTGGACCTGGAATCGAAACGCCAAGCCGTGCGCAAGGCCAAACCGCTGCTGACCACGGATCCTGGCTCCGCAGACTGGCGAACCAACGCCGACACCCTCCGCTGGTCGGCAAGCCTGTAAGCGTTCGCAGCTACCACCCAGTAATGTGGAGTTTCTGCCACTCAAGTCCTGAATGATCAGTGGCTTAAGGTTCGAACTCCACACTGCTCACTACTCCACATTCTGTGCGGGGGGCGCCGGGCAACCGGTGTCCCTTTTATCTTGGAAGTGTGCCGGAGACAGGATCCCCAGTTAGGACTTGGGTACGTCTCGTTGGTCTGCCGCAGGTGGCGCAAGCCACCGCAGCGGCAGGCCTCGGATCCCTCCCCTCGCCAGCGGGGGGAGGTCGCCTCGGGGGCCTTGCAAGGCCCCCGAGGCGGCGACGGGTCGGACCGTTTCCCCCTCGGATTTCAGGTCCGTGCGGTAGCTTGGTCGGCCCGTCGCATCAATTCCTGCGCGACCTCAACGGAAGCGTGGGTGTAGCCCCGTATCGCAAAAGGACAGGAACGCAGGAATGACACCACCCAAGCCCACCGTAATCGCCGGTATCGATGTCGGCAAATCCGGGCTCGACGCCCACATCCTCGAGGGCAGTTTGGAGCGCCACTTCAAGAATGACAAGTGCGGCCGCCGCGCCCTGCGCAAGTGGCTGCTGCAGCACGGCGTCAGCCGCGCTGTCTTCGAGCCCACCGGGCGCTATCACCGCCGTCTGCATCAGTGCCTCTTCGAGGCCGGCTTGGAGACCGTGCTGGTCAACCCGCTGCGCTCGCGGCGCTTCGCCGAGGCCCTCGGACAACTCGCCAAGAACGACCGCGTCGACGCTGCCATGCTGGCCCGCTTCGGCCAGCTTGACAGCCTCGTGGCGACCCCGCCCCAAGACGATCACCTGCAGCTGCTCAGTGACTTGCTGGCCGCGCGCCGCAAGCTCGTGATACAGCTCGGCGCCCTCCGCAAGCTGCGCGCCGAACTCGCCCCCGAGGCGGCTGCCTGCATCGCTGACAGTTGCAATGGCCTGCAAGCCGACATCAGCTCCTGCGAGCAGCGCATGCTGACTTGTATCGCCGCCGCCGCTGCCCTGGCGCGCCGCGCCGAGATCATCCAGTCGGTGCCCGGCTGCGGCCCGGTCACGGCCGCCTGCCTGTGTGCCGAGATGCCCGAACTGGGCACCATCGGTCGCCGCCAGGCCGCCGCGTTGTTGGGCCTGGCGCCGTTCGACCAAGACTCGGGCAAACAGCATGGTCGCCGCAGCATTCGCGGCGGTCGCGCCCAGCCCCGCCACAGCCTCTACATGGCGGCCCTGTCCGCGACCCGCTGGGAACCCGCCTGCAAGGCCTGCTACCAGCGCCTGATCGCCGACAAGAAGGAGCACAAGGTCGCCATGGTCGCCGTCATGCGCAAGCTCGCTTGCCTGCTCACTGCGCTGCTGCGCGAGGACCGCTGCTGGCAAAGCGAACCGCCCGCTCGGGAGTTGCCGGCCGCCGCCTGAGCAGCACCCACCGCCGCCCCTCACCGAATCTCACCATGTGCAGAGAAATCCAAGAAAATCGCCCTTGCAGAACACATCTGCCCGGATATCTGCTTGACAGCCAACACGGAAGCTACCGCGATTGGCTAGGCACGAGGGTCAGTGAGGCACCTACAGATGGCGAAAGCCGTAGGAACAACCCCAAAAAAGCTACTGCCCCTTGCTAACCAGGGCTTTTCAATGTTTGCTAACAAGGGCTGGTTGACAAAGGAGGACGGAGGAGGACTGGACAAACCGGTCTTGGGTGTGCGATAACTCGGAAAGTGAGACAGGACGCGCTTGCGCTGCGCGAGGTGCGGGTCCGGACGGTGCGGCCCGACGAGGAGCCGCGCTGGAACGAGTTGATGCGGGAGCGGCACTACCTCGGCTTCCGCAACTTCTGTGGCAAGCGCCTGCGCCAAGTCGCCGTGCACGGCGAGCGCTGGCTGGCTTTGATCGGCTGGCATGCCGCCGCGCTGCACTGCGCCGCCCGCGACCGCTGGATCGGCTGGAGTTCCCTGCAGCGCCGCCAGCGGCTGTTCTTGGTAGCCAATCAGTCGCGTTTCCTGCTGTTGAGCGAGGCCGGTAGCAGCCCCCATCTGGCCTCGCGCGTGCTCGGCCTGAGCCTGCGCCAACTGCCGCGCGAGTGGCAGCGCCTGCACGGCAGCGCGCTGCTCTTGGCCGAATCGTTTGTGGATCCGGCACGCTTCGCTGGAACCTGCTACCGCGCCGCCAACTGGCTCGAGGTCGGCGCCACGCAAGGCTTCGGGCGCGTGCGCGGCGGCGCGATCGGCTATCGGCACCACGGCGCGCCCAAGCGCGTGTTCGTCTACCCGCTGCGGCGCGACGCGCGGCAGCAACTCGCGGCCGCGCGGGCGCAGCCCGCCTGGCGGCCACACCAACCCCGGCTCATGCTCAACGATGCTCAATGGCGCTCCCTGCGCAGCTTCCTCGACCAAGTCCCCGACACGCGCAGCCGCCGCGGCCTGCGCTATCCGATGCGCACCGCGCTGGCGATCCTGCTTGGATCGCGCTTGGCCGGTTGTCAGACACTGACCGAGCTGAGCGACTTCGGGCGGGCGCTGAGCCCGCAGACCCTCGCCGCGATCGGTTCCCGGCGGCGCCCGCAGACCGGGCGCTACGAGGCCCCCTGCATCAGCAGTTGGCACGATCTGCTCAAGCGCATCGACGCCGCCGAGGTGGAGCGTTTGCTGGCGGCTTGGACAGCCGCGCAAGTGCTGGGGAATCCAGAGGATAGCGCGGATGGAGAGGCACCGCTGCGGGCCATCGCGATGGATGGCAAGGTGCTGCGCGGCTCCTATGACCGCGATCTGGGCGCGGATGGTGTGCTGCTCGACAAGCCCGCCCAGCAGCAGCTCTCGGCGCTCGACCTCGACTCCGGCACCGTGGTCGGCCAGCTGGGCTTCAGCGGGCAGAAGGAGGATGCCGAAGGGGCCGCGCTGCGCGCCTTGGCGCGGACCTGCGCCGACTCCGGCAGGTGCGTCATCGCCGACGCGCTGCACACCCAGCGCGGCACCGCGCAGGAGTTGCTCGGGCTCGGGCTCGACTTCGTGTTCACGGTCAAGGCGAACCAGCCCAACGTGCTTGCGCAGGTGCACGAGGGCTTCCACTGGGATTGCCTGTCGGCCCACCAGAGCCTGAGTTGCGAGCACGGCCGGATCGAGACTCGCTCGATCCGCGTGGCCGATGAGCTCGATCCCACCGTGCCCTACGTCGACTTCCCCGGGGTGCGCTTCGTGGCGCAACTGCGGCGTCAGGTCGAATCCAAAAAGGACGGTCGCAAGCGCAAGCCCGAAACCGTCTACCTGCTGACCAGCCTGCCGCCGGAACAGGCGCCGCCGCGCCGCCTGCTGCGGCTGAACCGGTGCTACTGGGGGATCGAGAATCGCATCCACTGGGTGCGCGACGTGGCCTTGCGCGAGGACCACAGTCGCATCCGCAAGGGTACGCTGCCGCGTCTGCTGGCGGCCTTCGCCAACTTCGCGATCTTGCTGCTACGGCTGCTGAAAACGCCGAATATCAAACGGCGCATGGCGCACCTGCGCTTGCACCCGAACCAGGCCGTCGCCCTGCTCCTCGGCTGCACCGCCTGCACCCCCTCCCTCTGCCCGGCTGGTCGGCTGGTCGGCCAGGGCCCCGCCACGCCTGCCGCGCGCCGTGCAGTTGCCATCCGCCCGCGCAGCTGCTCCGCTGCCCGCCCCAGCGCGCTGACCCACCCTGCCCACTCGGCGCATTGTCGCCCGTCCACACGACTCCCGCACCCTGAACAATGCGCCTACCGGCCCTCCGGCCCAAACATTGAATTTGCCTGCGCCTCCTTCCACTTGCCTGTGCCTGTGCCTGTGCCTGTGCTAGTGCCGATCAGGCTGTTCAGCTGCGTCTGGTCGTCCTCGAACAGGTCGATCAGGGTGGCCACCTGGTCGCGGATCTTTTCCAGCTTGCCCCGCGCCTTGTCCACGAAGTTGTCGCCCACCTGCGTGGACGTGCCCGCGCCCAGCAGCTCCGACAGCGGGAAGGTCTCCCCCGCCACCTTCAGGCCCGTGCGCAGCTCGCTGCCGGCCGTTTCCTCGTCGTCCGCGGTCAGCGTCGGCATCGCGTCCAGGTCGCCCCGGATGAAGTCCGTGTCGCCGTTGATCGCCGCGTCGAAGCGCGCTCCGGCCAGCATGCCGTCGTCTTGCGCCCAGAAGGGGTACAAAACACCGTCGAGAGTGACATTGCCCTCGCCACTAGCCGGCACACTCAGACCGCCCACGGCCCAGCCATTCTGACACTCGCGGGTCATGGCGATCAGGCCGGCACCCATGATCTCCACGGCATCGGCGCGAACGTGGCAGACCGACCTCCATGGGCGTGGCCAAGGCACAGCTGAACGAGCGTGCCGAGGTCCGTACGCTTCGATTTCAGGCAGGAACAGGCTCGGCCGACGCGTGCCATACTGGAACCGCCGTGCGCTACTTCAATACGAAGGCCCGGTAGTGGCGGAGCGCCATTACTGCATCCCTCCGCTCAGCCGGGTCAACCTAGACGAGCTCCTCGAACTGATCACGGACATGAAGTACTTCGTCCTGCACGCACCACGCCAGACGGGTAAAACTTCGACCTTGCTAGCGCTCCAGGACCGGCTCAACGAGGAGGGCGAGTACCGCTGCCTCTACGTGAACTTCGAGGCTGGCCAGGCAGCCGGGGAAGATACCGCCCGAGCGATGCAAGCGCTGCTGGGGGGCTTGGCTTCCAGGGCTCTCGACATACTCCAGGACGACTTCGTGGACAGGACGATGTCCGAGTACTTGCAAAAGCACGGCCCTGACGGGGGATTCAGCGAGACGCTGGTGCGCTGGTCGGCAGCAAATCCGAAGCCGCTGGTGCTGCTGATCGACGAGATCGACTCGCTCGTCGGGGACACCCTCATCTCTGTCCTCCGGCAATTGCGAGCGAACTACGACCGCCGCCCGCACCATTTCCCGCAGAGCGTGATCCTGTGCGGAGTCCGTGACGTGCGCGACTATCAGATCTTTTCCAGCCGGGAGGGGACCAACATCAGGGGGGGGCAGCGCCTTCAACATCACGGCGAAGTCGCTGCGCCTCGGCGACTTCACGGAATCCGAGGTGTGGGAGCTGCTGGCCCAGCACACTGCCGAGCACGGCCAAGCCTTCGAGGACGGTGCGACCGAACGCATCTGGGCGCTCACCTGCGGCCAGCCGTGGCTGGTGAACGCCCTGGCCTACGAGGCCTGCTTCGGTGGCGCGACCGGCCGCGACCGGAGCCAGCCGATCGGTGTCGACGCCATCGACCGAGCTAGGGAAACGCTCATCGTCAGGCGGGTCACGCACCTCGACCAGCTCGCCGACAAGCTCAGCGAAGAGCGCGTGCGACGCGTGATCCTGCCGATGCTGGCCGGGTTCGGGAATTGGGACTACTCGTTCCGCGACTTGGAGTACGTTCGGGACCTTGGCTTGGTTGCTCCCGAGGGCGCAGTGCGCATCGCAAACCCGATCTACGCCGAGGTGGTTCCGCGCGAGCTGACAGCGGTATTGCAATCCGGGCTTGAGACCCAGGTGGATCCGGCTTGGTACCTGAACGCCGACGGCAGCCTGGACCTAGGCGGGCTGCTGAGCGCGTTCCAAGGCTATTTCCGGGAGCACGCCGAGTCATGGGTGGAGCGGTACGGGCACGCGGAGGCGGGGCCGCAGCTGGTACTGCATGCGTACCTGCAGCGGGTGGTGAACAGCGGCGGGCGGATTGGGCGGGAGTACGCGGTGGGCCGCGGGCGCACGGACCTGTTGATTGAATGGCGCCAGGCCGGGCGGCGAAGCCTTGCGAGCGCCCGCAAATACGTCATCGAGTGCAAGGTGCGCACGGCGAAAGTCGGCCTAGATCGCCTGCTCCGGGAGGGGCTGGAGCAGACGGCGGCGTACATGGACAGGTGCGGGGCGGAATCGGGGCATTTGGTGATCTTTGACCTGCGCCCAGGCCAGGCGTGGGAGGAGCGGGCATTCCGGAAGGTTCCGGAGCCGGGCGGGCGTCCGATCACGGTGTGGGGGCTGTAGTCTCAGCCCCCGTTTCTGCCGCAACCCGTGGAAGGAGACTTCAGCAAGCGCGGTGTCATCGTCACTCCAATGATCACCGCATCCGGTGGCTTCGCCCTCAACGGCGAGCCCTTCGCTGGCGGTGACCTCACGCCCGCGAGCGGCAGCGTCTACGCATTGACGCTAGCAGACGGCAAGTGGTGCGCAGCCAATCAGACCGTCATGTCCACTCTCACTCTCCGCATGACCGGGAGGAACTCACCCTGACTAGCGCCGAGGACGGCTCCTGTTGGATCGGCGACCCAAAGATTTGCCGTCACCCATCCGGGGTAGGAGCCGAGTGCGCTTGCGCGCCCACTCGGACCTGCGTGGGGGCACCGCGTGCTGGTGTCTCCGCAATCCAAGGCGCGAGCCGATGGACAAGAACCGAACACGAGGCATACGGCGTCGGACGAGGCCCCCAGTGACGACGATGTGATCGCAACGATTGATGCGAGCCATGCTTCGAGCAGAACGGGGGAGACGGTCTACGTTGGGATTGGCCGATGGCGCAACCGCGTTGAATTCGTGACCGCGCAAGACGACACTCACAGGAAAGACCGAGGCGACAACAGGCGAGCGTCTCTCGGTGCGGGATGGCGGCGCAGGAGGCGCGGACGCATTGCAGATCTGCAAGAAGCCGGCAGGCTCGGCCTGAGCGCGGGAACCTGACCGCATCGCGGATGCGGGATCGAGTTCGGAGATGGGACTACAGCCCCCACACCGTAATCGGACGCCCGCCCGGCTCCGGATCCTTCCGGTATGCCCGCTCCTCCCACGACTGGCCCGGGCGCAGGTCAAAGATCACCACATGCCCCGATTCCGCCCCGCACCTGTCCATGTACGCGGCCGTCTGCTCCAGCCCCTCCCGGATCAGGCGATCTAGGCCGACTTTCGCCGTACGCACCTTGCACTCGATGACGTATTTGCGGGCGTGCACATGGCCTCCCCGCCCGACTTGGCGCCATTCAATCAACAGGTCCGTGCGCCCGCGACCCACCGCGTACTCCCGCCCAATCCGTCCGCCCACTGTGCACCACCCGCTGCAGGTACGCATGCAGCACCAGCTGCGGCCCCGCCTCCGCGTGCCCGTACCGCTCCACCCACGACTCGGCGTGCTCCCGGAAATAGTCTTGGAACGCGCTCAGCAGCCCGTCCAAGTCGAGGCTGCCGTCAGCGTTCACGTACCAAGCTGGATCCACCGATCCCGCGATGGTCGCCTCCAACGGAAGAGCCAGCTCACGCGGGATGACTTCGGCGTAAATCGGATTCGACATGCGCACCGGATAGTCGGGTGCCACCAGTCCTAGGTCGCGCACGTATTCCAAGTCCCGGACCGCCCAAGAAGGCTTGCTGGACCCGGCCAGCATCGGCAGGATCACGCGTCGCACACGCTCTTCGCTGAGCTTGTCGGCGAGCTGGTCGAGATGCGTGACCCGCCGTACGATGAGCGTTTCCCGGGCTCGGTCGATAGCGTCGACACCGATCGGCTGGCTCCGGTCGCGGCCGGTCTCGCCACCGAAGCAGGCCTCGTAGGCCAGGGCGTTCACCAGCCACGGCTGGCCGCAGGTGAGCGCCCAGATGCGTTCGCTGGCACCGTCCTCGAAGGCTTGGCCGCACTCGGCAGTGTGCTGGGCCAGCAGCTCCCGCGCCTCGCCTTCCGTGAAGTCGCCGAGGCGCAGCGACGTCGCCTTGATGTTGAAGGCACTGCCGCCCCTGACGTTGGCCCCTTCCCGGCTGGAATAGATCCAGTAGTCGCGTACGTCCCGCACTCCACACAGAACCACGCTCTGCGGGAACCCGCCCGGCCGCAAATCGTACCGCATGCGCAACTGGCGCAGGACGGAAATCAGCGTGTCCCCCACTAGGGAGTCGATCTCGTCGATCAGCAAGACCAAGGGCTTCGGATCGACTTCCGCCCAGCGCGTGAAGCATTCGGCTAGGCAGCCGTCAGGCCCGAACTCCGCCGCCAGTGCCGACTTTGACTGATCTACGAAGTAGTCCTTCAGCACCCGGCGAGCCCGTGTGCCAATCTCCGCGAGCAGTGTCCGCATCGCTCGGGCGGTATCCTCCTTGGCGGCCTGGCCTCCCTCGAAGTTCACGTATAGGCAGCGGTACTCGCCCTCCTCGTTGAGCAGGTCCTGGAGCGCTAGCAAGGTCGAAGTTTTGCCCGTCTGGCGTGGTGCGTGCAGGACGAAGTACTTCATGCGCGCAATCAGCATGAGGAGCTCGTCTAGGTTGACCCGGCTGAGCGGCGGGATGCAGTAGTGGCGCTCCGCCACTACCGGGCCTTCCGTAGTGAAGTAGCGCACAGCGGTTCCAGTATGGCATGCGTCGGCCGAGCCTGTTCCCGCCTGCAATCGAAGCGTCCGGCCCTCGGCACGCTCGTTCAGCTGTGCCTTGGCCACGCCCATGGAGGTCGGTCTGCCACGTTCGCGCCGATGACGTGGAGATCATGGGCGCCGGCCTGATCGCCATGGCCCGCGAGTGTCAGCATGGCTGGGCTGTGGAGGGTCCGAGGGTACTTGCTAGCGGCAAGGGAAATGCCCCCTTCGACGATGTTTCGTACCCCTTCTGGGCGCAAGACGGCGGCACGCTGGCCGGGGCGCGCTTCGACAGCGCCATTGATACGAAGCGGGAAGTCGGGCCGCGCGACAGGGACGTGGCGGGCTCGCCACTGCGCACGCCCGCGGACGTGGCACTGTCGGCCGACGACGGCGAGACCGTCGCGAACGAGACGCGCACGCATGTCCTGATCGACGGCAACGCGTATTCGCTGGCCACGCTGCTCGGCGGCGGCACCGCCGCGCACCAGGAACAGACCTACATCGACGAGGTGCGCGGGGAGGTCGACGACCTCTACCAACAGGTCAAGACACTGGCGGACATCAACGCCTCCCTGGACAAGGCTGACCGCAGCGACTTCAGCGTGACCTATGACCGCAAGTGGGGCAAGGACGCGCAGAAGGCGGTCGACAAGATCTTCGGGCCGGCGGTCGTGGACCTGGGGGACTTGGTCCGGCGCGCGGGCAAGGTCGACGAGGAGACCATGCTGGAGGACTTCGAAGAGCTGCTCGACGCCATGTCCAGCCTGGAGGCCTTCTCGGCCGCGCTGGAGCAGGACGGGCTGTTCGAGGACGGCGAGAATGCGTTGCTGGCCAATGACCGCACGGCGGCGCAGGTCTTCGACGCGCGCGAGGCCGAGACGCAAGTGATCCTGGAGGCCGAGGGCGCCACGCGCTTCGGCGTGTTCGCCCAGAGCGGGCGCAACATCGCGCTGGACAAGCTGGAATTCAAGATGGACGCGATTGATCCGGACAAGGACCAAGGCGGGATCGGGGCATTCGCCTACAGCACGGCCGCCCTGGTGACCCGCTCGTCGTTCCTGCCGAGCGCGGGGGTGGCCAGGTACACGGGCGGCACGACGGCCGTCAACGCGGCCAAGGAGCCGACCTTAAGCGGTTCATCGAGATCGCGCTGTCGGCGCTGGAGGCTGACGCGGACGGCAAGTACAGCAAGGTCGGCATGCTCAAGCTGGAGGCTCTGCACGAAAGCATCAGCGACGAGTTGCGGCAGCTGCAGGCCTACATCGCGCTGGACGCGGCCGACGACCCCAATAGCTACGGCTACATCACGCAGAGGGACAACATCTGGCAAAAGATCATTGAGCTACTCACATCGGGGCGCGACAGGGTCTTCGACCGCGAGGACATGGAGAAAGAGCCAGGGAAGGGTCCGAAGGACGCCGAAGGCAAGCCCACGACCCTATACCTATACCTGATTACGCACCAGCCCCAGCCAAAGTTAGGAGGCGGTAGGGTAGGGGCGGAGTGCGCACGGCGACATAGGCGAGGCGGGGCACGAGATCGACCAGCTGGTAGCGGCGGTTGAAGCGGTAGGCGAATTCGGCGAGGTAGCGCCCCGCGTAACGCGCGGCGCAGGCGTGATAGGTGCCGTCCATCGCCCGCTTGACGTTGCCCAGCAGCGTGTTCACCCAGATCAGCCCGGGCGTCTCGCAGCTGCCCTTGCCACCTCCGGTGACGCGCGGCTGGTGCGTGCAGCGGGCCGCCTGCACCCCCCGGAAGCAGGCCAGCCCGTCCGCCCGTACGATGGTCCCCGGCCGTAGGTGCTGCTGCGCCCAGGCTTGCACTGCGCGGCGGCGGAAACCAACCACCGGGCTCAGCCGCAGCCGCTGCGGCCGCCCGTCCGCAGTGACTTGGGCCGCCGCCAGGAAGGGCGTCTTGCGGTCCGCGCCGCGACCGCGCTTGCCGCCGCTGGCTGCCCCGCCCAGATCGGCGTCGTCCAGCTCCACGAGGCCCCCCAGAGGCTGGCTGTCAGCCCGCTCGCGCATCGCCTGCAGCAGTTTGTGCTGGAGCATCCAAGCCGTGTTGTAGCTCACGCCCAACTGGCGCAGCAGGTCCATCGCCGAGAGGCCATTCTTGGATTGCGTGAGCAAGTAGATCGCCAGGTACCAAGTGGTCAGCGGCAGCTTGGTGTGCTCGAACACGGGGCCGGCGGTCAGCGAGACCTGCCGCTGGCAGCGGATGCACTGGAAGACCTTGCGGGTGTGCAGCTGGCAGTCCTTGTGCTAGCCGCAGGCGGGGCAGCGGAAGCCCTGCGGCCAGCGCGCTTGGAACACCGCTTGGGCGCATTGCAGCTCGGTTCCGTAGAGCTTGAGGAAGTCGCGCAGGCTCTGTCCTTTGTGGAACTGGACTTGGTTCTTAGGCATGTAGAACTCCTTTTTTATCAGATACTTATTATACATTCCACAGCGATTTAAGTCAACCGGATCGAAGCCCGAATCCAAAACATTTCCGGCTCCTAAATGCGGCTGAGAGTCCTCGGTAATCAGGATTCGCTTTAGGCGCTGAGCGTCATGTAGAGGGCGTTCCTGCTCAGGTCTGCTAGGATTGCGGCATGTGTTCACGCCGCGCGCGCCAGACACGGCGTCTTCGTTGGAGTTGGTGGGCGACCGGAGCACTCCTACTCCCCCTCATCGCCATACCAGTCATGGCAGCAGCGCAGGGCCGGCAGTTGCAGCTCGTGTCGACGGCGTGGTCGCCGTTCACCAACGCGCCGGGACAGGCGCGGGTTGCCCTCGATCTGGTCGACGTGGCTCTCGAACGCGTGGGGATCACCGCGGAAACGGTCATCGTGGACGAGGCCAGGCTGACGCCCTTACTGCTGAGCGGCGAGGTCGACGGGAGCGCGGCGCTCTGGCAGGACACGGAGCGCGAACGCGCGTTGATTTACTCGCAGCCGTATCTCGAGAATCGGTTGATCCTTGTCGGGCGGCAGGGCAGCGACGTGTCCGCGACCTCACTGGCCGATCTCGCCGGCAAGCGGGTCGCCCTGGTCGCCGGGTACGCGTATGGTGAAGTCGTCGAGACGACGGACGGGCCAACCTACGTTGGCTCGGACAGCGAGGAGGATAGTGTCGTAAAGCTCCTCAACGGTGAGGCGGACTACACGCTGATGGACGACATCGTCGTCCAGTACCTCATCAACAACCACGGAGAAGAGGCTCGAACACGGCTGGCGTTCGGCTCGGCACCGCTACTCACACGCTCGCTTCACTTCGCTGTCCGCCGGTCGCTTCCGGACGCCGAGTCGATCATCTCCCGGTTCAATGCCGAGTTGCGCGGCATGATCGCCGACGGCAGCTACCATCGCCTGCTCCAGCTCGACTGGATTCGAGCGGACGTTGACGGTGACGGTCGCAGGGAGTACGTGCCTCACGCCGATCAAACCGGCGCGCGCCCGCCGGAGCGTTCCTACGAGCTCTTCGCGACGGGCAGTCCGACCGCGGAGCCCGGCGCGACGCGGCGCTTCTACTTCGGCGGCAACATCTACGAAGGCTGGTCCACCGTGCCCGAGCGGTACAAGGCCCCGTCCTTCAGCAGACCCGAGCCGGGTCGGAACACGGTCAGAATCTTCACCTTCACGTGGTAGCGAGCGCGGGTCCAGTGCGCCCGTGTCACGTGATCCCGTAGAAGATCTCGGCCCACGTCGCTTTCGTGAGCGTCATTCGCCTCAGCGACGTTTCCAAGCGGTTCGACGGCAGAGCAGGGCCTACCGAGAAACGAGGACGGAACCCCTAGTACGTTTTTCATGATGCTGTGGTGACTGAGTAACCGCTGTCGAAGCTCCGCACGTGAGCGTCTATGAACCATTGACCTACGATCAGCTGATGAGCCACTCCGTCCGCCATCATCTTCGCCTTGAGATTGATGCCTACGACGAGACCATCCGCATGTTCATCCCAGGCTACGAAGAAGGCTTGGCGAGGGCTGCCAACGAAATCGCTGGTGTTCGCCCAACCCTGGTGCTTGACCTCGGCGCGGGAACGGGCGCCTTGGCTGAAGCGATGCTGGACCATGAACGCGTCGGTGCCGTTGAAGCCATCGACATCGATCCGGAGATGCTGGCCCAGGCGCGCCTTCGGCTCAAGCGATTTGGGACCCGCGCTCGTGTCCGCCGGCGGTCGTTCGAGGCGCCACTCCCCACGTGTGACGCCGTGGCTACGGCCCTGGCTCTGCACCACGTTCCCACCATGGCACGCAAACTCACGCTTTATACACGCATTTACCGGGCGCTCCGCCCCGGTGGCGTCTTCGTGAACACCGACGTGGCCATCAGCGCACACCCGGGGGCGCGTGAGCAGTCGTACCGTCGATGGGCCACCCACCTGGTGTCGTGCGGCATTGACGAACAGCGCGCCTATGAGCACTTCGCCGCGTGGTCGGCGGAGGACACCTACTTTTCAGTCGACGACGAACTCGCGGCCATGCGCGAAGCCAAATTCCAGGCTGACTGTATCTGGCAGGATCGCCCACACACTCTCTTGGTAGGACGCAAGATCTGAGCCCCGGTCTACGGGAATCTTGATGTCCCCCGTATATCGGCTTCGGGTTCAGCCTCCGTGCGCGGCGGAGTCGACGTGTCGCACGCGCGGGCCGTGACTCGGCGAATCCCTCCAATCTTGCGTGCCGATGCATACCAACACGACGTTCGACTGAGCGGTTACCCCAACCGCTACACGGTGATGAAAAGCGCTTTAGTCTGCCGACGCTACCGGCCGGCGAGCGGCACATCTTCGTTCACGATGCGGACCGATGTCGCCGCGTCGGATCCGCCGTCCGACTCCGCCCGCTCGCCGCGCAGACGGCCCATCCGAGGTGCCCGTGGGTAACCCCACCTGTTGCGGTCTACGATCCCAATTCATTCGAGGACGGTGCACTGGGTCCGCTGGAATCCGATGCAGAACGAGGGATGGAGCGAGGGGAACAAGAACCAAGGAATTCTTTAAGGTGCATATGTATCAATGACTTACAAGACATTCACATCGGAAACCGTGGACACATCGAGCGTGCCCGCCACCTTCAGCGACATTCGCAACTGGGACAACGACGATCCGTACCAGCTGACGTACGAGTTGGTCGACAGAAATGGGGACAAGTATCTCCGCAACGGAAATACTGTCGCGAAAGCGCAAGGGATCATAAAGTACGAATACCGCGACTTATCGCCAGCAGACGTGAGCGGCGAGGCCCCGAAGGAAGATCTGAGCAAGATAGCCACGCATCCCGAATGGGACCCCCGCAATCGCAAAGCGGCTCCAGTCGGGTACGACGTGGAAGCGATCATCTTCCACGACGAGATCGCGGTGAGCAACGGCGGCCCGCAAGGGGAGGTGTCGTTCGGGACGGCCAGCGATACCAAGGCGACGGTCGATTTCATCTTCAAGGACAAGAGCCTCGGAGTGCTGACCAGCAATGACGACAGTGCCAGCATTCAGGGCGAGTTCATCGGTCAGGACATCGACGGCCCGCTCGCGGCGATGGGCATCTTCAACTTCACCGACCAAGTCGGTGCGCTGGTAGCGACGCCGCGCAAGAAGGGCGGGGCGGACTCGAAGGTGATCTTGTGGGACGTGGATGGCATGGCCACGTTCGATATCAGCCCTGGCTCGTCACCGGCCAATCCGTACGCCGGCAAAGATGATCCGTACAAGGGCAAAGATGTCAAAGGGAACTTCAAGACTGTCGACAGTGACATGACCGGACAGCGCTATACCGACGTGTTCGTGGACAACCAGAAGGATCCTGCCTTTGTGAACGGCATCAAAGCAGGGAGTCTCGCCTACGGGGCGTTCGGCACCGGGCCGTAGCAAGCGGCAGGCGGCTGGCAGCCGTTGCCAGGAGCTGACACTAGGGGAGAGCGCTCGCGCTCTCCCCTTTTCCTTTGGTGCGGAGTCGGCTGGAGTGTGGGTGTTGCAGGTCGCCCGCAGCGGAGAGGCGGCACAGTCGGGACTGTGGCGATTGCCCGCATGCACCGAACGAGAGATCTGGAGCGGCTGTAGCATGGTGGCCCGCCGGGCTCTTGGTGGCGGTGTGCCGGATGCCACTCCGGGGCCAGGCCTAGGTCGACCCGGGCGAGGAAGCGTACGAACGTCAGCACTGCCTGCGCCAGCTTGGCGGGAATCGAGGCCGCGGCCGTCTGGCAAGGTCTGCGTCGTGCAGCCGTCTACCTTCTCTATCTGACACGCCGGGCGGCCGCTGGGGCCACCCGGCACTTGGCCGCGCTGCTCAGACCGCATTGCGTCTGCGGCCATTTCCCTGCCGCCCAAGCCAAAGCAAAAGGGGGGAGCGGCTGCCCGCTCCCCCCGGCTAAATCCCGACTGCGGCCGACTTGCGCCCGCCGTCCAAGCCCGGCCCTGCGCTACGGAAGCTCGGCCCCGAACGCGCCGTAGATCGTATTGGGTGAGTCAGCCAGCCCGGATCCATCGGCTTTGACGCGACCGACATTTGGGTCGCCCAGCGACCACGCCCCGGCCCACGAACCGGCCGTCAATGTCAGCCTTGCCTGCCGTGTCATCCTTCATATCGTAGAGGATTCTTTGCTCGGCGACGCGGCAGGCGGGTGCGTGAATGGGGGGTAGGAACTCGGCGGCCGCGGCGCCGAGCAAAGAATCGGATGGGGGAAACCGCAGGCTCAGCTTGTCGCTATGGGGATTGCTTGAACGGGGCAGGGTGTGCGGAGCGGTAGCGAGGGCCTCTGGCGAGGCATGGCAGGCAGGGGCGACAGCGTTTGGCGGGGGAGCGGGAGGCGTCGGGAGTGGCTGGGGAAGCCGCGGAGGCCGGCCGGTGGACGCGTGAGCGGAAGGGCAGACGGAGGTTGCCGGTCCGGCGGGCAGGGCCGGCTGGGCGGGAGCGGCGATTGGCGGGAAGCGGCCGCTGTGGTCATGACGTGTCCTCCGGCGGCGGGGGCTCGGCACCAGGCGGGAGCCGCTCGATGACCAGCATGGATCCACGCTGGCAGGCCGGGCAGCGCAGCAGCGATTCGCCGGTGAGCTGCTCGTAGCGGGCGCGGTAGTCGGGGGGTTTCGCGGGTTCCTCTGGCGCGGGCGGCGCGGGCATGCCCAGCAGGCGTCGGCACAGGGCGAGCTTGGCCTTGCGGTGGCGGCTGGCGAGGAAGCCGCCGTAGCGGATGCGGTGGAAGTTGGGCGGCAGCACGTGCAGCAGGAAGCGGCGGATAAACTCGTCGGCGGTCAGGGTCATGGTCTTCCAGCGGTGCTGTCGGCGGTAGTCCTTCCAGCGGAAGCGGACGCGGCCGGAGTCGATGGCGAGGATGCGGTCGTTGGAGATCGCCACGCGGTGGGTGTAGCGGCCGAGGTAGGCCAGCACGCGGGCGGGCCCGGCAAAGGGAGGCTTGGCGTAGACGACCCACTCGGCCCGGCGCAGGGGCCGCAGGTAGCTAGCGAAGGCGGCGGGATCGGCCAGGGGGGCGAGCGCCACGATTGACGAGCAGGACATCGAGGTGAGGTAGCTGCATGTCCGGACAACCGAACGGTAACCGAGTCCTGCTGGTTGAGGGTGTCGACGAAAAGCACGTAGTGTGGCATTTGCGCAGCCGTGATCAGCTCATGCCGTCGTTTGACTTCGAGGCCAAAGACGGTTTCCGAATCTCAAGTGCTCAATCCGTTCCGAGATGCAAGTTTCCGGCAGGGCCGTTCTGGGCATCGTGGTAGATGCAAATGGCGACCCGTCTGTGCGATGGCAGGAGCTAAAGCACCAACTCGAGGAAGCTGGAGTCGTGCTGCCAAGACAAATGATGCTGGTCGGTCCGGCGCGCCATTCTGCTCGGCTACACGCGCAAGTCGATGGCCCTGCTCGGGCAGCCCTGAGCGCAGCCGATTCGCAGCCTGTACTACTTCCAAGCGTTGCTGCAGGAGGTTCTCGCCAAGACCTATCTCCCGAGCGAACCAGACCGCTGTTCTTAACAGGATCTTCCGCTCCATGCGCAGCTGCTGGTTCTCGCGCCGCAACCTGACCAGTTCCTGCGGGTGCAGGACATCATTTTGGCCCCGGCCTGATTTGGGGAACCGACGTTGGAACTCTTTGTGCTGTCGGCCAAGATAACGGTCCACGTCTTGATAAGTAGCATCATCAACCCGTCTTCACCGTTTTGGCGGTGAAGACGGGCCGAGAGATTTGGCAAGATCGGAACACAGACGCTCGCGAAACCGCACGAAGACGTGGGCGAAACCATATGGCACAGTCACTGCAGAAGAACATCCGGGTCAACGCCGAGCAATGGAATCCCATCGAGGAGGCTGCTGGAGAGCGCGATGTTTCGCCCACCCAGCTAGTGGTCGAGCTCGCCATTGAGGCCTTCGACCATCCGAAGGTACTGCCGCAGCTACTCAGGAATGCATTGACGCGCAACAGGGCAGGTGCCGCTGAGGCAGCCGTACGTCGATTGCTCTCCATCATTCCCCCTGAGCCTCTTGCAGCTATGGGACACGATTTCTGGCAATCCGTCTTCATCTTTGAGGAAGGATTTGCTGCCGCAAATCCTGTTCCGAGTAGGGAAGCGTGAATTCGTCTAGTTGAAGCCAATCTAACGACAAAAAAGGGCCGAAGATGCACATCCGCAAAGTCACAGTCAGAAACTTCCGGCTCTTAGCCGAAGCAGAGTTGGTGCTCGAAGACCAAATGACTCTCATCGTCGGCCGCAACAACAGCGGCAAGACATCGCTCTCGGAGGCCATCCGTCGGTTTCTGGTAGACCAGAATCCGAAATTTCAGATCGAGGACTTCTCGATCGCCTCATATGACGGCTTCTGCGAAGCGCTCAAGGCCAAGCATGCAGGCCAGCAAGACGATGAAGTCCGCATTCTAGTTCCGAGCATCGAGTTGCGACTCCTGTTTCGATACGACCCCCAACAGCCAGAGCTTGGCGCACTCAGCAACTTCATTATCGACCTAGACCCCGACTGCAATGAAGCTCTTGCGGTGGCGCGCTACGAGTTGGGCGACGGCGCCATCAAGTCGCTCTTTGCCGACCAGCCGGCCGGTGACCTCACTGACGAAGACCGAATCGCCTTCTTCCAAGTCCTTCGTGAGCGCGTACCCTCTCTCTTCGTGGCCAGAATCTGGGCCGAAGACCCCAACGACGCCACCAACCGCAAGCAGATGTCCGTGAGCGCGCTCCGCTCCCTCCTGAAGACGGGCTTCGTGAACGCTCAGCGCGGGCTCGACGACGACACGTCGAGAGATACCGACGTTCTGGCCAAGATCCTGGAAGGTCTCTTCACCGCGGCGAAGTCGCCAACCGCTGGCCAGAGAGAGCAACGCATTGCTAAAGCCCTCCAAGAAGCCGTCTTCGAGATTCAGAAAACAATCGAAGGCGGCTTCAAAGAAGAGTTGCAGAAGCTGATGCCGACCTTAGAAACGTTCGGCTATCCGGGCCTCGACGGTTCCGAATTGGAAACGGAGACCACACTCGACGTCGAACGCCTGCTCTCACGTCACACTAAAGTGAGACACGCAGGCCATCATGGAATCCTGCTGCCCGAGTCCTATACCGGCCTCGGAATACGCAATCTCATCTTCATCCTGCTTCGGGTCGTCAGCTTCTATCGCACCTTCCGCGCGGAACCGGCCGCCCCTGGCGTCCACCTCGTGTTCATCGAGGAACCAGAAGCTCACCTTCATCCACAGATGCAGGAGGTGTTCATCCGCCAGGTGTCGAATATCGCTCAGCAGCTCAGCACCCAGGACGGCGCTCCCTTGACCTGGCCGGTTCAGTTCGTCGTATCGACGCATTCATCCCACGTCGCCAACGCGGCCGGCTTCGAGGCGATCCGGTATTTTCTCCCGGCGTCCGTGGATGGCGTTCGCCACACAAAGATCAACCTGATTACGCACCAGCCCCAGCCAAAGTTAGGAGGCGGTAGGGTAGGGGCGGAGTGCGCACGGCGACATAGGCGAGGCGGGGCACGAGATCGGCCAGCTGGTAGCGGCGGTTGAAGCGGTAGGCGAATTCGGCGAGGTAGCGCCCCGCGTAACGCGCGGCGCAGGCGTGATAGGTGCCGTCCATCGCCCGCTTGACGTTGCCCAGCAGCGTGTTCACCCAGATCAGCCCGGGCGTCTCGCAGCTGCCCTGGCCACCTCCGGTGACGCGCGGCTGGTGCGTGCAGCGGGCCGCCTGCACCCCCCGGAAGCAGGCCAGCCCGTCCGCCCGTACGATGGTCCCCGGCCGTAGGTGCTGCTGCGCCCAGGCTTCCACTGCGCGGCGGCGGAAACCAACCACCGGGCTCAGCCGCAGCCGCTGCGGCCGCCCGTCCTCAGTGACTTGGGCCGCCGCCAGGAAGGGCGTCTTGCGGTCCGCACCGCGACCGCGCTTGCCGCCGCTGGCTGCCCCGCCCAGATCGGCGTCGTCCAGCTCCACGAGGCCCCCCAGCGGCTGGCTGTCATCCCGCGCGCGCATCGCCTGCATCAGTTTGTGCTTGAGCATCCAAGCCGTGTTGTAGCTCACGCCCAACTGGCGCATCAGGTCCATCGCCGAGAGGCCATTCTTGGATTGCGTGAGCAAGTAGATCGCCAGGTACCAAGTGGTCAGCGGCAGCTTGGTGTGCTCGAACACGGTGCCGGCGGTCAGCGAGACCTGCCGCTGGCAGCGGATGCACTGGAAGACCTAGCGGGTGTGCAGCTGGCAGTCCTTGTGCTAGCCGCAGGCGGGGCAGCGGAAGCCCTGCGGCCAGCGCGCTTGGAACACCGCTTGGGCGCATTGCAGCTCGGTTCCGTAGAGCTTGAGGAAGTCGCGCAGGCTCTGTCCTTTCTGGAACTGGACGTGGTTCTTAGGCATGTAGAACTCATTTGTTATCAGATACTTATTATACATTCCACAGCGATTTAAGTCAACCGGATCGAGGCCCGAATCCAAAACATTTCCGGCTCCTAAATGCGGCTGAGAGTCCTCGGTAATCAGGTAACTATTTCTGGATCAGGGCCGTGGAAGGATTTGATCCGAAGGAGCATTGCGCGAAGTGCATCCGAGGCGGATGGAAGCTACTCGGGCAGAACAGAATGAAGCTGGACCAACCAGTAGAACTCAGGATGAAGCGGGTGGGGTATATCTGTGGAGAGACGTCCAGCAGGAACCTCCAGCCCGGCCAGAAGCCTCATACGCTTCCCATGCCTGGAGGGGCGATCACGTATACGAAGAACCTCCACCTGCCGTTTGAGAAAGCGCCTGGGCATGTCGAGGAGGTGACGCTCGTCGAAGGCCAGACACTCACTCTGTTTAATGGGCGGCGGCTTGAGATCCCATCTTTGCCGAAGGGGTGGGCCGGTCTCGGAGACGAATTCACAACCTGCCGGAACTTCCAGTTTGCCGTTCACTATTTCGGATTCTCGGAGCAGACAGTTCGGGCGGCGAACAATGCAGGGTAAACGAGACGGGTTCGTTCTCTCTGGGCCCCTCCAGGCTCCCCATCACTTCACTCAACTCGACCAGATGACGTAGCGCGTTCGCCGCTACGACACGCGGCGGCCGATCTATGTTCGGTGCTGCATGGATCGCGGCAAAGATTCGAGACCAGAGCAATCAAGAATTAGTGTCTTACGCTGCCGTTGTGTACCGCCTGCTCTGTGCCGCAAGTTCACGGCGCGCTTCCTCCGTAGGCGCTCGTTGCGCACTAACTCGGCACGCCTATCCATGAATTGGTCCGCTCGCGAGCCCCCTTTCCGGAAGAAATCGGCCGCCAGCTGGACGAGTAAGTTCTCGAGCAGGCACTTGAGCTGACGATACGCCCGATTCTCGCGGAAACCCTCACGCCCTGCCTTTTCGATCAGGTTTGGGTTTCTATCGCGGGTGATGTCAACCACCACCGCTGATTCTTTGTCGGGTTGAGGGGTGTAGTCGCTCTCTGGGTGCCTGAACACGAGCGCCATGGCGGTCTGAGAAGGAAAATCGAGCCCCGGCGTGGTGTCCAAGGATGCCCGATGGGCCAAGCAGCGCCGTGCGGGGCTCCCGCTATCGGCCCCGGGCGCACAGAGCGGCCGCTCACCCTGCTGCGCCCAACTTTGGAGTTTTTCGGCAGATGCAGTTGTAGGTCATTGATTTCATTGAGTCGGATTCCCGCGAAACGGATTTGCGGTCACTACACTTTGTGATCCTTGTCGATGTCTCCGAACTGTTCCCTGAGCGCATCCCAGTCCAGCGGAATCGTCCGCCGGTGACGCTGGAACGCGAGCCCGGCCGCCGCTGCGAGGCGGGCCTGCTCGTTGTTCGGGTCCACGTCCTGCCGCTGGCTCCAGGTCTGCCCCTCCGCCGTCCGCATCGTCGTCGCCAGGCGCACCCACGTCCGCATCCGCTCGCGGATCGACTGCCAGCTGTACGTCGCGCCCGCGGCCCGGGTTGTTTTCCACAGTGATTCGCTAAATCGTCACGATTTTGAATCGGATTGTCTCGTGTCGGATTGTGTGGGAAAGCGGGTCAATCTGGTACGGAGAGCCGTGTCGTAGAGCGGGAGCGCCGGTCGCGAAGCTGACCAGGCCAGGCCGGGCGTTCCAAGACTGACTGGAGCGATACGACGACATGCTGCCAGCGTAAAGGGGCTTCGGCGTCCTCGAGGCCTGGCTTGGGCTGCGGACGCCGGAACACGCCTCGGGCTACCGGCTGTAGCCAGCCGCTTGCTAGATAGCGACTGCGCAACGAGCTTGGATAGCCCCGAGAGGTTAACCAAGCCGCGTCCGCCAGCAAGCCTTCGGGCAGAAGGCGATGCAAGCGGTTTAACCTTGCACGTTTTTGAATTCTCGTGATAACGAAAATGGAGTTTTGTCAAACTCCATGCGGGTTCGACATTCCTTAATTTGATCACTTGCAGTGTGCAAAGTGTAGAATCTCCGAACTTGATCCCGCATCCGCGATGCGGTCAGGTTCCCCGCGCTCAGTCCGAGCCTGCCGGCTTCTTGCAGACCCGCGATGCGTCCGCGCCTCCTGCGCCGCCGTTGCGACCCCGTCCCGCACCGAGAGACGCTCGCCTGTTGTCGCCTCGGTCTTTTCTGTGAGTGTCGTCTTGCGCGGTCACGAATTCAACGCGGTTGCGCCATCGGCCAATCCCAACGTAGACCGTCTCCCCCGTTCTGCTCGAAGCTTGGCTCGCATCAATCGTTGCGATCACATCGTCGTCACTGGGGGCCTCGTCCGACGCCGTATGCCTCGTGTTCGGTTCTTGTCCATCGGCTCGCGCCTTTGATTGCGGAGACACCAGCACGCGGTGCCCCCACGCAGGTCCGAGTGGGCGCGCCAGCGCACCCGGCTCCTACCCCGGATGGGTGACGGCAAATCTTTGGGTCGCCGATCCAACAGGAGCCGTCCTCGGACCTAGTCAGGGTGAGTTCCTCCCGGTCATGCGGAGAGGGAGAGTGGACATGACGGTCTGGTTGGCCGCGCACCACTTGCCGTCTGCTAGCGTCAATGCGTCGATGCTGCCGCTCGCGGTCGTGAGGTCACCGCTAGCGAAGGGCTCGCCGTTGAGGGCGAAGCCCTCGGATGCGGTGATCATTGGAGTGACGATGACACCGCGCTTGCTGACGTATTACGGTAGCTTCCGTGTTGGCTGTCAAGCAGATATCCGGGCAGATGTGTTCTGCAAGGGCGATTTTCTTGGATTTCTCTGCACATGGTGAGATTCGGTGAGGGGCGGCGGTGGGTGCTGCTCAGGCGGCGGCCGGCAACTCCCGAGCGGGCGGTTCGCTTTGCCAGCAGCGGTCCTCGCGCAGCAGCGCAGTGAGCAGGCAAGCGAGCTTGCGCATGACGGCGACCATGGCGACCTTGTGCTCCTTCTTGTCGGCGATCAGGCGCTGGTAGCAGGCCTTGCAGGCGGGTTCCCAGCGGGTCGCGGACAGGGCCGCCATGTAGAGGCTGTGGCGGGGCTGGGCGCGACCGCCGCGAATGCTGCGGCGACCATGCTGTTTGCCCGAGTCTTGGTCGAACGGCGCCAGGCCCAACAACGCGGCGGCCTGGCGGCGACCGATGGTGCCCAGTTCGGGCATCTCGGCACACAGGCAGGCGGCCGTGACCGGGCCGCAGCCGGGCACCGACTGGATGATCTCGGCGCGGCGCGCCAGGGCAGCGTCGGCGGCGATACAAGTCAGCATGCGCTGCTCGCAGGAGCTGATGTCGGCTTGCAGGCCATTGCAACTGTCAGCGATGCAGGCAGCCGCCTCGGGGGCGAGTTCGGCGCGCAGCTTGCGGAGGGCGCCGAGCTGTATCACGAGCTTGCGGCGCGCGGTCAGCAAGTCACTGAGCAGCTGCAGGTGATCGTCTTGGGGCGGGGTCGCCACGAGGCTGTCAAGCTGGCCGAAGCGGGCCAGCATGGCAGCGTCGACGCGGTCGTTCTTGGCGAGTTGTCCGAGGGCCTCGGCGAAGCGCCGCGAGCGCAGCGGGTTGACCAGCACGGTCTCCAAGCCGGCCTCGAAGAGGCACTGATGCAGACGGCGGTGATAGCGCCCGGTGGGCTCGAAGACAGCGCGGCTGACGCCGTGCTGCAGCAGCCACTTGCGCAGGGCGCGGCGGCCGCACTTGTCATTCTTGAAGTGGCGCTCCAAACTGCCCTCGAGGATGTGGGCGTCGAGCCCGGATTTGCCGACATCGATACCGGCGATTACGGTGGGCTTGGGTGGTGTCATTCCTGCGTTCCTGTCCTTTTGCGATACGGGGCTACACCCACGCTTCCGTTGAGGTCGCGCAGGAATTGATGCGACGGGCCGACCAAGCTACCGCACGGACCTGAAATCCGAGGGGGAAACGGTCCGACCCGTCGCCGCCTCGGGGGCCTTGCAAGGCCCCCGAGGCGACCTCCCCCCGCTGGCGAGGGGAGGGATCCGAGGCCTGCCGCTGCGGTGGCTTGCGCCACCTGCGGCAGACCAACGAGACGTACCCAAGTCCTAACTGGGGATCCTGTCTCCGGCACACTTCCAAGATAAAAGGGACACCGGTTGCCCGGCGCCCCCCGTGCAGAATCCGTACGTGCCCGGTGGGGCATACGGCTCCTATCTTGAGTGCATGACGGCTAATCGTTGGTCAGACCACGGGTGGCGCACGCGGGTGCGCGGCCAATGCCGCTCGCTCAGTGCTCGGAGCCGCTCCCAAGGGAAGCGGTCCCGTTGCGACCGACGGCGGAGACTGCGCATCCACAGTCGCTGCAGGTAGTATCGGAAGCGGCTCAGGTGCGGGCCGCTGGTTGGAACTGCATAGTAGTTCAGCCAGCCGTCGAGCACCTGCCCCAGCCATTGCGCGGTCCGCACGATGTCCTCGTGCTGCCGCCGGTGCAGTGCCTGCTTGATCGCCTTCAGCTTCCGGTTCATCCGTTTCGCGATCGGCTTGCGCCCGAGCCCGAACTTCCCTTGCTTCGTAGTCCGGCAATACTGCGTGAACCCGAGGAAGTCGAACGTCTCTGGCCGCCCCTGACCGCGCTCCCGACGGTTTGCTGCTGCAAACCGCCCGAATTCGATCAGGCGCGTCTTGTCCGGGTGCAGCGCCAATCCGTAGGCGGCGAACCTTGCTGTCGCCTCGCGCAGGAAGCGTTCCGCGTCGCTGCGGTACTGGAAGCCCAGCACGAAATCATCGGCATAGCGCACGATGATCATCTCGCCCCGAGCCTCCCGTGGACGCCAGGTCCGATGGACCCATGCATCCAGCACATAGTGCAGTACCACGTTCGCCAGCACGGGTGAGATCACTGACCCCTGGGGGGTCCCCCGGCCCGTGTCGAACCACTGCCCGTCCTCCAGTACCCCGGCGCGCAACCATTTGCCGATCAGCCGCAGCAGCCGCTTGTCTCCAATCCGCTTCCCCAGCAGCTCTACCAGCTTGGCCCGGTCGATGCGGTCGAAGAATTTCGTGACGTCTGCGTCCAATATCCAGTTGATCTTGCGCCGCGCGATCCCGACCGCGATGGCGTCGAGCGCATTATGCGCCCCGCGCCCCGGTCGGAACCCGTAGCTGAACCCGAGGAACTCCGCCTCGTAGATCGGCGTCAGGATGGTGTCGACAACGGCCTTCTGGACGATTTTGTCCTCCAGTGCAGCCACCCCCAGCGGTCGTGTGCCGCCGTCCGGCTTCGGAATGTTCACCCGCCGCGACGGACTCGCCCGGTACGTTCCTGCTTGCACGCGCCCGTGCAGGTCGAGCAGTCGCTCTTCCAGCCCTTGCCCGTACTCCGCCCAGCTCATTCCGTCCACGCCCGCTGCCGCTCCGGGCTGCAACCCGTGGTAGGCCTTCCGTAGCGTGTCCGGCGTGATGTGGTGCAGTACCGCCGTCAACTTCTCCTTTGGTTCCCTTTTAACGAATTGCCGTATCCGCTCGGCCCCCTGTGTCACAGGTCCCCACCACTGCGTGTGGCCCGTGCTGCGGCCTCCCGGATTCCTCTCGATCCCGGCCCTTCCCTCCAGTGACTCCGCCGGCGCTTGCGCCCCTTTGTTCGCCACCTTCCCGAGCGCCGTGCTCACGCACGCGCCCCGCGGTACTATGCCCGGGTCTGACTTCTTCGCGTCGTGCATCCTCGGCTTCGGCTGACTGCCTTCCCGCGGCGGTCCCGGCCACGTTCTGCCGGCACAACGCGAAGACCTCCCAGGTCCCGATGTCGGACGTACGTGCGTGCCTTGAGGTCTTAGACACCGCGGAGTCCGGCCGTCCCTCGCCTGTGGCGGTCCGACCGGTGTTGCCTTCGACTAAAGAGACGGTCTCGGCACTCCGAATTGGGTTTACGGTGCTCAATGCTCTGCCCACACGCGCCGCTGTCAACGCTTCACCGACTGCCTCACGACAGCCTGCGCATGACTCGCGGTGAAACATGGATTGGCTCATCCTTTGCTCCGGGAGACTCTCACTCCCTGTCCTTCACCAGTTAGCCTGGCTGTTCCTCCTTCCACGGGTTGCGGCAGAAACGGGGCTGTAGATGAGCCTGTCCGATATTCCGTGTAAGCTTTGCCTCGGTAGCACATTGGGCGGTCATCCGAGGCCACCCCTGCAAGATCCTCTCTACACGCAATTTCGGACACTCCCGACGCGGGGGCGGCTAGACGAGGGCAGAAAGCTCATCCTGGATCGGAGCGAGACTCTGTCCGGCAGAAGGCCAGACTATCGTATGGTCGACGATTCGGAACTCATTCTGACCCTGTATGCACCGAGCATGGTTGAATACCCGCGTGATGCGCCGGGCTGGCATGCCTCCGTGCTGTTAGGCAGTTCAAGTCGAAGTGTTCACAGAATCGGAGGTACTCCACGCTCGTCGAGATCCCGCTCGTAGGATACGCGCACCGTCTAGCCGTCGAGCGCAAGCGGTTCGTCATCAGGAACTTGCGCCGCCATTCAAGCCGCTGTGAGGCGCTCGACAAGATCCTCGTCGGGGCGCTTGAGGAGATAATGCAGGGTCGCCAACGTCGGCGCGGTGACTCTGGGCGGTACCAATTCTAAATCCACGAACGTGGGATCATGTTTAAGTCCGTATGACATTGCGCTTTCGTGAAGGGCGACATGGAAAAGCCTTCGGACTACGATGGAGGGCTGTAAATCCTACTGAACGATTTAGGCGGATGTGAGATGAGGCTTGGCAAGAAGTTGAAGCATGCCGGATTCGACGTTGGTGGGAACGAGGCCGTTAGCGCATGAATATTCTCAAGATTGATATACCCCAGGCAGAAGTCAGTGCCTTCTGCAAACGCTGGCAGGTGAAGGAGTTGGCGCTGTTCGGCTCCGTGCTGCGCGACGACTTCGGCTCCCACAGCGACGTTGACGTGTTGGTCCGATTTGAATCCGAACAGACTCCCGGACTCTTCGGTATCGTTCGAATGGAACTGGAGTTGAGCGACTTGTTTGGCCGCAAAGTTGATGTTGTGACTCGGGGAGCAGGCGAGAACAGTCGAAACTATATCCGCCGAAAGGCCATCCTACACTCCGCGCAGGTGGTTTATGCCGCGCGATGACACGGCATATTTGTTGGACATGCTGGTTGCAGCGCGTGATGCCGTGGCCTTCGCGGAAGGGATGTCGTACGCCGAATTCGAAGGCGATCGGCGGACTCAACTCTCCATTCTGAAGTCGGTGGAGATCGTCGGCGAGGCTGCTGCGCGTGTTAGCGAAGACACCAGGAAGGCACAGCCGGCAATCCCTTGGCCGGAGATCGTCGGCATGCGCAATCGCCTCGTTCATGTCTAATTCGACATCGATCTGCCGCTTGTCTGGGATACGGTGTGCAATGACCTCCCGGTTCTGCTTGACCGATTGGAGCCACTGGTTCCACCGGAGGCCGAATGATGCCGCGCGCGACCATCGACCGGCTCATCGTCAATTCACCATCCAAGGAACCGGCGAAGCATTGGCGCAAAGACCGGCAGACACGGTTGTTCGAATTGGCCGATGGACGACGCCCGGTTGAGTATGTGGTGGCGTCGAGCGATTCCAAGGCATTCGACGACCCCGGTGTGGTTGTCGAGATTCCCCTGGTCAACCGGATTCGGCTGCGTATCAGGGCATGGCGCGACGCCAGATATCCAGGCATTACGGGAATCACGAAGCGCCCATTGATCCTCCATGGGCCGAATGCCTCACCCGAATCTCTGGTGACGCGAGCTGGCGAGACCTCTACAAGGGGAGTGGGCAGCAACCCTTGTTCGGAGGTACCCAGATAGAACGGGATCCCGGCACTGATGGGTTGCTTACGATCTACAAGAAGAATCTCACGCGTGTATACGGGAACCGCCTGCTAGAAACAAGTCGCACGCTCAAATCGGCCAGCAACTCGCCGCTATTCGAGCTTAAATTCTGCGTGGGGCACCCGAGTGGTATCGGTCCCGCGAAGAGAATCTCGAAACACATCTTGAACCACATCTGATCATGTCGTCCGGCTCACTGATCGAATGGACCGAGACCACTTGGAATCCCGTCACGGGATGCTCCAAGATCAGCCCCGGCTGCAAGCACTGCTACGCCGAGCGCATGGCGAAGCGGCTCCAGGCAATGGGCACCGCGAAGTATCAGAGTGGCTTTGAGGTCACAATCCATCCGATTACGCTTGCCGAGCCCCTCGCGTGGTCCAAGCCGCGGCTGGTCTTCGTCAACTCAATGTCGGACCTGTTCCACGATGCGGTTCCGACAGATTACATTCAGTCTGTCTTCGCGGTGATGAACCGCGCCTCTCAGCACACCTTCCAAGTCCTGACCAAGCGGCCTGAACGGGTCGCCGCAATGAACGGCAAGCTGGATTGGGCACCCAACATCTGGCTGGGCGTCAGCGTAGAAAGCAAGGCGTGGCTGGGCCGAATCGACCACTTGCGGGCAACAGGGGCTAAGACCAAGTTCCTGTCTCTCGAACCCCTGCTAGGCCCGCCGCCCGCACTTGAGCTCGCCGACATAGATTGGGTGATCGCTGGTGGCGAGTCCGGACCGGGGGCCCGGCCCATGGAGGCCGACTGGGTGCGCGCGATTCGCGATAGCTGCCTTCACCAGCAGGTCCCTTTCTTCTTCAAACAGTGGGGCGGAGTGTTCAAGAAGCGTACGGGAAGGCTGCTGGACAGTAGGACGTGGGATGAGATGCCCGGCGGAGCTAGCCGCAATTCAGGACAACGCCCGTGAGGGCGCGCCTTTGTCTCGCCGCGCTGGATGAAGGCTACGGCGGGACCGGGGAGAATAGTTGCGGGTCAGGCGGAAGAAGGCCTTTTGGGAGACTCCCACGGGGATACTGAACAGCAACGAGGTCGGCGATGCGGGACCCGCATTGAGTCCGGCGTGCGAATCGCCGAGGCCGCAGAGGAAAATGATCCGGTACACAGCGGCCCCGTCAGACGGACGAGAGGCAATCATGGCGAAGACGAAATACAAGCGCAAGCCGCCCGCACGCGGCTCGGGCCGCTTGGTGCCCACCGTTTCCGCAACCCAGACTGCGGAATCTGGCAGGCTCTCTCTCGAGCAGCTGACGGCTCCGCAAACACAACTTTTAGGGCACTCCCCAGTACACCCCGGTACCCGATACATACTGCCTCGTCTTTTTGATTTCGGACCACGCCGCCGGAGGCTCGAGCAGCCAAATCCGGTTCGACTCTGTAGTACATGGAGCAGAAGCCACCGCTGAGCCACGATTAGGAACCCCATGGCGCAGCCGAGGTCGCTCAGCTGCCCTCTCCGTCGAAGCGCTTGTGGACTTGCGAGCATCGGTCCCCGGCGATCCCAACACGTTTAACGCTCTCGCCGATGAGTTCCACGATGAATTCCCGACCAAGGAGCAGCAGAGTGAGATTAAGGGGACGATTGAGATCAAGGGGAGCAAGCTCGCGTCTCCTCACGGCGGTTCTCAAACCTTTGTAGCTGTTCGGGTATCGCACGTGGATCAGACGATCTGTGTGCAGTTCCGCCCCGATGGATTCACCCCGAACAACTTGAAGGTCTACATGGGCGGCGACCAACTCATCGACAAAGCACTGACGCTTTGGGAGGTGCTGGTCGAACGCACAAAGCCTGAGATCGTGTCACGTGTAGCGCTGCGGTACATCAACCAATTGGAGCTGCCGCTTAAGGACGGTGACCAATTCGAGCGATATCTCACATCCGCTCTAAACGTACCCGAAGGCGCACCCCAGCTAGTCAGTCAGTTTCTTTCACGCATCGTAGGACACGATCAGCAACGACAGGTAACGGCGGTCGCGATCCAGCAACTCAACCAGCAGCAGGGGGGCGGCCGGTCGCGATCACAGCAAACATAGCTGTGTCTCGGACGGGGAACCTTCTCATTGATTCGGCCGCGGTGTGGGAGATCCTAGGTACCCTTAAAATATCGAAGAACGAGACGTTCTCCTCGATGCTCACGGACGAAACAGTCAGTTTGTGCGAATGAACTTTACTGCTGTGCCACCGTCGCCTACGTACCTTCCTGAGGATAGATCTCTGGGCAAAGAAGCGGCGGACCTGCGGGATTCGCTGCACGAGGCCGTCGCACCTTCGAGTGCCGAAAGGGCGAGCAAGTCTTTGTCCCGGTTGGTAGAGGCCTTAGAACAAGCCCAGGAGAGCGACGGGACAATCGTGTCGTTCAGTGCCTTCTACAAGACGTTGCAATTCATGATCTCCCTTCCCACCGAACTACCACTGCCTATCGTCGTCGTCGAGTCTGAGGAAGAGATCGGGTTGGATTGGGACGAAGACCCTCAGAGGGTTGTAAGCCTTACGATTGACAGCTCTGACCGGATCGGCTTCTCAGCGCTGTTCGGGCGGGAGCCGATGTACGAAAGGGTCGATTACGTTCATGGACTTCCTGAGACGCTTCAACACGTTCTGGGGCGGTTGTACCCGTCAGCACGACTCCATTAGCGAGCGCCACTCGACCGCGTCGGCACCGGATCGTTACGAAGAGGGTCCGATCTGCGACACTGACCGCCTAGCGCGATTCATCTTCGGTCAGGGTGCATTTGCAGCCTCGACCGGAATAATCAACCTCCGCCAGTTTCTACCTCCTAGGACCGGGGAACCAACGGAGGAGGCTTCCGTTGTCCGAACGGAAACCCTAACCGAAGACGCCGTGTGGCCTCTCGGACAGGATACTGCCGCTGAGGATTCTCCGATATGTTGGCTCCGGACCACAACGGAGCTGGCGCGCGCCAGCCCGGGCTGGCGCGCTGTTGCAGCCGCTGCTACTGCTGTTACCGGTATTGGCGGTGGACTGCCAGCAGCCGGCCCTGCACCTCGACCTGTGCGGCAGGCAAGACGATCGGATCCATCTCCATGTTGGCTGGCTGCAAGCGCACCATGCTGCCTTCCTGATAGAAGCGCTTCAGCGTAGTCTCAGTGCCATCCACGAGAGCGACCACGATCTCTCCGTTCTGGGCGCGCTTGGTCTTCTCGATCAGCACGTAGTCCCCGTCTAGGATGTGGTCTTCGACCATGGACTGACCGTTCACGCGCAGCGCGTACACGTCGTCCGACTGCAGCAGTGGCGCGAACGACAGGCTTTCGTTGCCCTCGTACGTCTCCAGCGGCTGGCCGGCGGCGATCGCGCCGACAAGAGGGGCGGCGAGTTCGTCTCCCCGGTGGAACGTGGACAGCTTCTGCCGGTTGCTACGAATCTCTTGGTAGTACTTCGGCGCAATCTCCAGAGCCCTGCTGCGGTTGAAACTCCGGTCCAGGTAGCCTTTCTCTTGGAGCACTTGCAAGTGCTTGTGGACTGTCGCGACCGACGACAGGTTCATGTTGCGGGCGATTTCTTCGAAGCTCGGGCTGTAGTGATTCTCGGCGATGAACTCCGCCAAGAAATCCAGCACTTGCTTCTGTCGTTTGGTAAGAGCCATGATTGCCCCTTTCTTTGCTCTTTATTCTAGGTCCATCGGAAGAATTGCGCAACTCCCTTGGGTAAATTTCATGTTCTCTTCGGGTTTTAGCGCTAGAATCGAAGCCAATGGAACTGTCAGAGATTCAGCAGCAGATACGCGCGGAAGAGTTGGACGGCTGGTTGCTGTTTGACCATCACGTTCGCGACCCAATCGCGTACCGCGTGCTCGGGCTTGACGCGAGCGGCCACGTCTCGCGCCGCTGGTACTACTGGATACCGGCTGCCGGCACGCCCGCCAAGCTGGTCCACGCCATCGAGGACGCCCGCCTGGACGAGCTGCCCGGTTCCAAGCGCGTGTACTCGAGCTGGCAGTCTCACCACCAGCAGCTTGCTGCGATCCTCCAAGGTGCCGGCCGGATTGCCATGCAGTTCTCGCCGCATTGCATGATTCCCGTCGTTTCCTTGGTCGATGCCGGCACAGTCGATCTGGTCCGTTCGCTTGGCGCCGAGGTCGTTTCCTCGGCGGCCCTCGTGCAATATTTCGAGGCCCGCTGGACCGAGTGGCAGCGGGAGGCCCACTTCGAGGCGGGCCGGCGCGTTGATGCGGTGCTCCAAGCTGCCTTCGGCCAGATCCGCCAGCAAATTGATGCCGATGGCGCTAGCAGCGAGTATGCCATTGCGCAATTCATCACCAGCAGTTTCCGCAAGCAGGGCATGGTCACATCCGACAGCCCCATCGTCGCCGCCAATGCCAACAGTGGCGACCCACATTACGGCCCCGAAGAGGCACGGTCCCAGCCGATCCGCGACGGGGACTTCGTGCTGATTGACCTATGGGCCAAGCTGGACGCGCCCGGGGCTGTCTACTACGACATTACGTGGACTGGATTCTGCGACGCCCGACCGCCGGTCCACATCCAGCAGGTCTTCAAGATCGTCACAGGGGCTCGCGACAAGGCCCTGCACGCCGCCGATGCCGCCATGCGTGCAGGCCGCGTGATCGAAGGTTGGCAGATCGATGACGCCGCGCGGGAGCACATCACCGCCGCCGGTTACGGCGATGCTTTTGTCCATCGCCTAGGCCATTCGATCGGTGAAGAGGTGCACGGCAACGGGGCCAACATGGACAACTTGGAGATGCGCGACGAGCGTCCGCTCATTCCGGCCACGTGCTTTTCGATCGAGCCTGGGATTTACCTTCCCGAATTCGGTGTCCGCAGCGAAATCGATTGCTTTGTCAGCGCCGACGGCGCGACAGCAACCGGCGCGGTCCAAACGGAAATCGTGCGGATCTGACTGCGGCTGCCCCTACTGCGCGCCGGTTTCGACCCAGTTCCGAGTGCGGCCCGACTCGATGACCGCGTCGCACACGCGTTGCGTCTGCAGGGCGCACCGGAAGTCAGGCTGGGTGAGATTGCCCGACTCCACGCCCGCGACGAAGTCCGCCAGCGCGTTCAAGAAGGTGTGCTCGTAGCCGATCGTAGTTCCGGGAACCCAGTAGTTGCCCATGTACGGGTGCTCCGAGTTGGACACGTGGATCTTGCGCCACCCCGTGAGGTGGTCTTCGACCTTCTTGCCGGACTGCATCTGCTGATATTCGAAGAAGTGCAGGTGTTCGGGGTCCTCCAGATCGAAGTACACCGATCCGTCCGCGCCGTTAAGTTCGAACGTGTTGTAATTCTTGCGTCCGCGGGCGTAACGGCTTGACTCAAACGTGCCCATCGAGCCGTTGGCGAACTCGGCCAGAAACATGCACGCGTCATCAATGCCCACCGGCTGCACCTTGCCGGTGTCGGCATGCATGCGCTCGGTGACGAATGTCCGCGTACTGGCAACCACGCGCACGATGGGGCCGTTGAGCCACATTGCCGTGTCGATCGAGTGCGCGAGCAGGTCGCCGGTCACGCCCGAGCCCGCGACCTCAATGTCAAGCCGCCACGTGCCCGGCCCGCCTTGCGGTACATCCTCGGCGATCGTCCAGTCTTGCAGGTACGTCGCCCGGTAGTGGAACGGCTTGCCAATGCGCCCCTCGTCCACGACCTGCTTCGCGAGCGAGATCGAGGGCACGCGCCGGTAGTTGTACCAGACCATGTTCGGCACACCCGCCTTCTCAACCGCCTCGACCATTTGCTCGGCCTCGGCCACAGTCATCGCCAGCGGTTTCTCGCAGCAGATCATCTTGCCCGCCTCGGCGGCCGCCAAGACGATATCCAAGTGCATCTGGTTGGGTGCGCACACATCCACCAGGTCCACGTCGTCCGCCGTCGCGACCTTGCGCCAATCGGTCTCGACTCGGTCGTAGCCCCAGTTGTCGGCAAAGGCCTGCGCCTTCGCCGCGTTGCGGGCTGCCACTGCCTTCAGAACAGGGCGGTGCTCCACGGGGAAGAAGTCGTTCAAGCGCTTGTATGCATTGGAGTGCGCCCGGCCCATGAAGCCGTAACCGATCATTCCAACGCGCAACTCTTTCGGCATGAGTTAGGATCCTCTGAATTCGTAGACTAGCGACGCTGGACAGCGGTCGTCAAGAGATGTGATTCTGGTCGATCAGTCAGCCGCTCGGTTGCGCAACCGGTTGCCGGTGCGCCTGCGGACTGACCTGATCGGTGGAAGTGTAGCAAACCCGAGCGGCAGAGTTGGCAGCGGACCGCTTCGCCGACCGGGCTGCGCCGCCTGCCCAGCCGTCTCACAGAATTGCGCGCTCAACCAAGCCGCTGCTCGCGGGTACTCCCGGGATCCTTTGGACGAGTGCCAGATACACTGCGACAGACGCACTCAGCAGCCATTTAAACCTACCGCGTCAGGATTCAGTTAGAAACCAGTAGTTCCGGGGGCGTTTGAGAGTGGCTCGCGGGGGGTAGAGGCGGACGCAGCAGGGCGTCCTTCGCCCACGCCCGGTTCCGGCGACGCAGTTCCGCATTCCGGTTCGTTCGCAGCAAGCGGGGCGGTCCGATCGGTTCCTGACGATCCAGTTTGGCGAAGGCCCGGGGCAATTGGTCCAGCGTGCCGCACACCACCTGCACGTAGTCCGGATGCTTCAGGTTCGCTGCCAGGGCGACCTGGGCCGGCTGGTCCTCCAAGTCGCGCCCCAGATGGGTGCGGCCCAGCCGGCGGCGCAGGCCTTGTTTGGCGACCGCGAAGGACTGCTCGATCACGTTATTGGTACGATCGACGATCGCCACGGCCCGGCCCGCCGCATCGCGGGCGACGGGATGGCCGACCAGGCCCTCGCCGTAGCGGTCCAGATAGCTGAGCACGATGGACTCGGGCTGGAACGACCCCAGCCCGTCGGTGGCCAGCCGGGCGGCGACCCGCTGGCGCAGGTCCTGGTGGTAGCGCTGGAAGTCAGCGGCGATGGCTTGCAGCCGGGCGGCGGCGGCCTCGGGCTGGAGCGGGGCGGAAGGGGCCGGCCGCGGCCCGCCCGGCAGTTCCTGGTCGGACAGGCGCAGCACGTCCCGCAACTCGCAGAACACCGTCCAGCCGCGCTCCAGACGGGAGCTGGCCCGGCCCTGCGGGTCCAGCCGCTCGAACTCGCCCAGGGCCTCGGCGGCCTGCCTCAGCAGGCGGAGCTCGGAGCGCGAGCGGGGCCGCGGCAGCCGGCGGTCCCGCTCGGCGGGGAACTGCCCGCAACGGCGCTGGAAGTCCCGGTGAGGCAGCGAGAAGGGATACGGCAGATGCTTGCGGCCCTCCGCTTCCAGGACCCACAGCAGCAGGGCGGGCAGGTCCGGGCGGAGGCTCTCGTCGGAACGGGCCGCCCGCAGCAACGCGCGCAAGCGGGAGCGCACCTTGCTGCGGGAGATCTGGCTGCGCAGCAGGGCGTAGCCGCCATCGAGCAGCCGGTGGCCGACGGCGGCGAGGAAATGGTACTGGCAGAGCAGGTCGGGGACGCCCCGCCGCCTGCAGCCGGCGACCGCTTTGGCCCCCGCCTGGCCCAGATCGCGCATGATCGCGACCGGGTCGCCGAAGGCGGCCACGGTGCGCTCGACGGCGGGGCGCAGTTCGCGTTCGTTCTCCGATCCGATGCGCACCGCGTGCAACACCCAGCCGGTCCAGCCGTCCAAACAGCGGAACGCGCCGCCGCGGCCCTTGTCACAGGTCGCGTCGATGTGCAGGGGATAGCCGTGGGGCAGGGCGGCCCGCAGGGCCGGGGCGCACTGCCAATGCAGAGCCTCCAGGGCCGCCAGGAAGCGATCGCACAGCGCGGAGACGGAACCGGCCGAAAGGGAGAGGCCCTGGCGGGCCAGGGCCGTGCGGATCTCCTCGCGCTGGAGGTGGCGCCGATAGCGGGCCAGTCCGACCCACACGATCAGGTCCCAGCCGTAGCGCTGGCCGGACGGGGCCAGGCCGGCCAGTTGCTGCGAGACCGCGACCGGCCGGGAGGCGCAGTGCCGGCAGTGCTTGCGGATCTCGCGCGCCCGCAGCGTGCCGGCCGCCAGGGTGACCAGCATGCGGGTCTTGCTCTTCTGCGGGCTCAGGGGCCGGCCGCAGTGGGAGCACCGGTGCCGCTCGGCGACGAAATCGACACCCGGGGGAGCCCCGCCGACGAGCGTGGCACGGGCGATCCAGTCGCCGGACCAGCCCGCGTCGCGGGCCTGTTCCAGCAGCAGCGTCAGGAGGCAGTAGACCCCCCTTTTTCGCCGATCCGGTGGAGCTCGAAGCGCTCGAACACGGCCTGGACCTGCCCCAGCGGGACGGGCGGGGAGCGAGCCTGCAGGCGACGGGCCACCTGCCCGGGCCGGGAGCCGGGATGGCGGACCAGCACCAGCAGCACCGCGATGATGATGGCCGGGTCCAGCGTGCCGGCCAGGTCGGCGGCCTGGCGGGCGTCGAGGCGCGTCTGGCGGGCGCGGCGCTGCCGGTCGGCGGTCGGGGGATCGGCCGAGAAATAGACGTAGACGCCGCCGAGGCGCTCGCGGAGGGCGCGCTGCTGGCGGACGGCGGCGAGCAGGAAGGGGTACACGGAGACGTGCAGGAGGTCGCGGAGTTCCTGGTCGGTGAAGCCGTCCTCGGATTCGCGGAGCAAGCGCTGGACGGTGGCGGTCAGGGAGCCATCGCGGGAGAAGTGGACGTCGCCGATGGAGAGCAGGCCGAAGCGGTCGAAGCGGGAAGGGTCGCGGTCGGTGTAGAAGCGGCCGTTGTGGTTATAGCTGTGTAGGTGGCGGACCTGGCGGAGGTAGCGGAAAGTGGTGCGTGGGGAGGCTTGGCCGAGAGCGGCTTGGAGCTGATCGAGGGTGACGGGGGAGGCGGAAGCCAGCAGGGGGACGAGCAGGTCGGGGGAGCGCGCGGGCATGATGGCATTGTATAACTTTCATATGCGAAAGCTACTTATACACCGCCACAATCAGGCCGGGAATCAGCACCAGAGGATGGGATTTCGCCCGAAATCAAGGGCTAACGGCCGGCCCGTACTGGGGAAATGGCAGAGTATACAGAACTTGGGTGGGTCTAACTCACGCTATATCAACAATTTCCCGATCCCTAACCGAATTCTGACGCGGTAGATTTAAACCGTCTGAAACCGTGAATGTGGCTGGAGTTCTCGTGACGCCCGCGAGGCACTCTCGTGGAAGCTGCCAACGGCGGCCTGAGCGGTGGGCACCTTCAGGCTCAGCTGTATTGGAAACAACTGCGCTGGGGAGTTGCATCGCCCGAGGCGAATCGCAGTCGCGTCACGGTCACCGGCTGCAACGCAACCATTCCAGGGTGTTCGATCGATGAGCACAAGGACTACTCTTGTCTCGGGCTATCTCCTTCCCCTTATCCAGATCCTTTTGGTGAAGGCGGTATTGTGCGGCCTATCGGTAGACACGCCACTGGGCCGACTTTGACCTCATCTCCTGGGTGGACCGGCCTGGCCGCCGTGTAGGGATGAACGACTTGGCTCGCTTGCATGCATGCCCCGCTTTGCCGTAATAAGCCCGAATAAGCCGCCAATTAGCCATCGGGGGGGCAGGGGGGTGACGTGACAAGTGATTGAATATAAATATGTTACAGGGACAAATAGAGTGCCAACCGCTAGAATAAGCCCGCAATAAGCCCGCAATAGGCCAAGAGCGGCCCAGCGGGACGGATCAGCGTTTGCAACGAACGCTAGCACGATCAAGTTCCCGAGCCAGAATTGATCGGACGCTCTTATTGGATGGAGGCCAAGGATCAGCCCCTGCTACCAGCGCCTGACGCTGGTGTCAGACTCTGGCCGAACGGCTCTTCCGCATCGTTCCGACAGCGCACAGAGCGAGTTCAGGTCAGCGATGATCGAAGCCTGCCAACAAGCCTTGGAAGCCGCGCCCATTTCCGACGAGAGCTCCCCACCGCGCGCCGCGGCCATGGCCTTCGGGCACCGCCAGACCGAGAGCGCGAAGGGTTTCCAGATCCCTCCGGGCCTGCCGCTCCGTCAAACTGCCTTCGACGTCCCTAATGATTTCCCGCAAGGCAAGTCCGTTTGGGGACTCCGCAAGCACTCCAAGGATCAATTGCTGTCGTTCGGTGAGGTCTCTCGCCATACGCCGCGGGGGCGTGTACCTGCTGGAGCGAAAACGGACGATCACACACCCACCATGCTCTTCAATCTCCGGCGCGGCGCATCCCGCTACGGTGGCGAGCTCGAGCATTTTGATGGTGCCTCGGCCCCATGCCTCGATAACTCCGCATCGGTACAAGGTCTGTACGATCAGCGGATTCCAGGGCTTTGATTCGTGTGGTTCGAAAAGGGTGTCCGCAGTCAGACCGAAGTGGAGACCTCCGATCGAAATGATTTCGAGTCGGTCGTCGTAGATTCCGACTCCGACAGAACCGCCGCCGATGCTGTAGTCCCGGTGGCAGAGCGCATTCGCCAATGCTTCGCGCAAGGCGGCCGGGGGATCCAGCGGTTCGTCGATTCACTCGAGTACGCCGGGCGCGATCCGGCCAGCCACTGGAAGGCTTTCAATCAAATACCGCTGGGCTTGGTGCAGCAAGGCGAAGATGTTGCCGTGTCGCTGCTGGTTGTCTATAAACTCGCTCCGTGTCGTACCGCGGAATCGGGCGAGCCGTAGCAGGCATTGCGGATAGTCGGACATTAGCCGCTCGCGGTGGCCAAAAAGCAGCGCTCCCGCACGGAGCACGTGACTGTCTCCCAGCAATCCGAATCCCCTCAGCAGTGCCGCCGGGTCCCGGGTGCCTGGCTCCTCGACCCGGCCCCTTCGAATCGCCTCTTCCATGCTGCGCACGATTTCTTGATGATCTAGGTCCTTGATCGACCACCCCAAGGCGGGTTCGCGTTCCCATCGGCGCTGGCCATGCAGGCGTTCTAAAAGGACTCTGTTGTACTCGTCCCGTGGCATCGCAGGACTTGTGTTGCCGACCCGACATAGGCCTGCCCGCGGTAGCTATAGGGCCCGAAGTCGCCGGTAGTCACGGTGACTACCACAGCTTCTTGCGTTCCGGCGATAACTACTCGGTCAATCGACGGAAACACCGGCGGGTCGATCTCGCGCAGCTCCGCGACCACTTCTTCGATCGTGTGATCGCTCACGTTTTGCCCAAGGGTCCGACCATCTGAGTCCACGCCGAAGACTACTCGACCACCCGCGTGGTTGAGCATGGCGCAGGCCGCTCTCGCGCCTTCCCGGCGCAGCTTTGTCGTACGCTTCAGTTCCAATCTCTCGGACTCACCGGTCGTTACCCAACCCTTAGCGTTTCCAAATCTGTCGCAACGCCCATCGCTTACGACCACATGCAACTTAACATCTAGCGACGTTGGAGCTGCTTCTCCTGCGGCGAGGTGACTCATGCCGCACCCCTCGCGATTTCGCTCCATTCGACGGCGCGGGCGGGAAAGGACTGGCGAATGGGGTGCCCCGGCACGGCCGCAAAACGAGTCTGCTGTAGCCGTCGTCCCCTGCGCAGGCTTGGCGCCGAGGAATCGCCCGCGCGTGCTGGCGGCAGCTGATTCGTGCTGCCGCCGGGTCCCGCGGTGGGAATTTGCCAAACTGAAGCTTGCCCAATCACGCTCTCGAGATCCTCAATCCCGACAGTTCGGCCGCCGGTGCGCGAGTCGGGCTATTCGACTTCGACGGCACGCTTTCGTTGATCCGGGCCGGCTGGTTCGACGTGATGGTGCCGATGATGGTTGAGACTCTCGCTGGCCTTGGCACCGGCGAGTCCGAAGAACAACTCACCGAGCTCGTCGAAGGGTATGTCGGCCAGCTCACTGGGCGGCAGACGATCTATCAGATGATTGAGTTCGCCGACCAGATCACAAAGCGGGGAGGTACGCCCAAGCAGCCCATCGAATACAAGCACATCTATCTGGATCTGTTGATGGACAAGATTCGCCACAAGCGCGAGGCGTTGCGGGCGGGTCGCGTGGACCCCGATGAAATGATGGTGCCGGGCGCCAGGCGCCTGCTCGACGCGCTGTTGGAGCGCGGCCTAAAGCTATATCTGGCCAGCGGTACTGACGAGCCCTTCATGCAAGAGGAGGCCCGCCTCCTGCACGTCGACTCGTACTTCGCGGGAGGGATGCACGGCGCCCTTGACGACTACAAGAACTTCTCCAAGAAGATCCTCGTGGAAAGGATCATCCGCGACAGCGATTTCGAGGGGCCCCAGTTCCTCGGATTTGGCGACGGATTCGTCGAGATCGAGGTCGTCAAAGCAGTGGGCGGCGGGGCTGTCGGCGTCGCGACCGACGAGCCCGACTGCGTGGCGGTCGATCCGGTCAAGCGTGATCGGCTGGCGGCGGTCGGCGCTGACTGGATTGTGCCCAACTTCAACCCTCACAATGAATTGATGACGGCCATGTTCGGCGATTCCTGATCGGCCGGCAGCGCGTCCACTGTTCCGGAAAGCTTCGCACGATGAAATCGAAATACCAGGCCTTTGACCGCTCTAAGTTGATCGTCCGGCCCTTGGCCGAGCGAGCCCACGACATGGATCTCGGCTACCTGTTGCAGGTAGAGGAGCAGGCCGCGCAGCCCGATGCGCGCTTGCAGCAGTCGCTCGCAGTTGTCGCGCCGAGGCTGGCGGGTCGCGGACCCAGCGCGAGGATTCTGATGATGGGCGCGCACGTGATCAAGTCGGGCGTGTCTCGACAGGTCATCGACCTGCTCCGCCGCGGAGCGTTCACGCATGTCGCCATGAACGGTGCCGGTGCCATCCACGATTTCGAACTGGCGCGCATCGGCGCCACGACCGAGAGTGTCGCCCGCTACATCCGGACCGGGGAGTTTGGCCTCTGGGACGATACCGGCATTTTGAACGACTGGGCGGTCGACGCCGCCAGCTTGGGACTCGGCCTTGGCGAGAATTTCGGCCGCCGGATCGTCGCCGAGAACTTCGCGCATCGCGATGTCAGCATCCTGGCGAATGCTTACGAGCTCGGCATCCCGGTGACCGTGCACGTCGGCATCGGTTACGACATTACGCACGAGCACCCCAATTGCGACGGCGCCGCATATGGCCAGGCGAGTTATCAAGACTTTCTTGTCTACACCAAAGCCGTCGAGAGCCTTGACGGTGGCATCATGGTCAGCCTGGGCTCGGCCATCATGGGCCCGGAAGTGTATCTCAAGGCGCTGTCGATGGCGCGCAATGTCGCGCATCAAGAAGGGCGCACGATCGCCAACTTCATGACCGCCGTCTTCGATCTCGTACCGATTCAAGGCGATGTGCATAGTGAGCTGCCCAAGTCCGATCCCGGGTACTACTTCCGCCCGCACAAGACGATCCTTGTGCGCACCGTGGCCGATGGCGGACAGAGCCTGTACGTGTGCGGAGATCATCGCGTCACCGTTCCGGCTCTCCGCAAGGCTGTGCTCGCTGAGGCGCCAAACCACTCCCAATGACAGCTGAGGAGGTGCTCGCGCGCGCTGCAGGCGCACGCGTGCTGGTGGTCGGGGATATCTGCCTCGACCGGTGGTGCCGGTACGATCCGGCGCTAGCCGAGCCGTCGCGCGAGACCGGCATCCCGCGCTGTGCCGTCGTCGCAGCCGCTCGCACCCCCGGGGCCGGCGGGACGGTCGCCAGCAACCTCGCCGCGCTCGGCGCGGGGCGGGTAGCTGTCCTTGGGGTGATCGGGGCCGACGGTTCGGGCCATGAATTGCGGCGAGCGCTGGGCGCAGCGGGGATCGAGGGGGACCTGTTGATCGAGTCCGATGCTGTCCAGACGTTCACCTACACGAAGCTGATCAACGCCGCTACCGGAGTCGAGGACCTGCCAAGGGTCGATTTCGTCAACACCGCGCCTCTGCCTGCGGCTTCGGAGGCCGCACTCATCGACCGCTTCGAGCGTTATGTCGGCGAATTCGACGCCGTGATCGTCTCTGACCAAGCCGAGACCGCGGCCGGAGGCACCGTCACACCGGCCGTGCGGGACGCGATCTGCGCAGCCTCCCGCCTGCGCCCGGGGAAGTTCTTCCTCGCCGACTCGCGCGAGCGCGTCGAGCACTTCCGGCATGTGATTGTCACCCCGAACGAAACCGAGGCAGCCGACGCCTCCCAGTGCGAATTCGGAAGAGTCGATTTCGGACGCCTGCAGCGCCTGATCGGAGGGCCAGCGCTAGTCGTCACAGCTGGCGAGCAAGGCGCTTGGCTGGTGGACGGTGACGGCCAGCGGCTGCTGGCCGCAGCGAACGAAGCCGAAGTGGTCGACGTCTGCGGGGCGGGGGACAGCCTTGCCGCCGGCATGGCTCTGGGGCTTGCAGCGGGCGCCCCTACCGAGGATTCGCTGCGGTTTGGGATAATCGTAGCCGGCGTGACGGTCGGCAAGTCGGGCACAGGCCGGGCAACGCCCCTAGAGGTGCTCGCGCTGGCGCGCTCCGCGGGGCAGGGAAACTGACGGATGGCATTCGCAATTGATTACAAGCAGCGCCTATTGACCGCGCTGGACACGGTCGACCTAGACCGCGTCGAAGCCCTGATCGAGGTCTTGCGCAGGGCCCGGGACGAGGAGCGGCAGATATTCGTCTTCGGCAACGGCGGCAGCGCGGCGACCGCGAATCACTTCGCTTGCGACATGGTCAAAGGCGCCAGCTACGGCAAGCCAAGGCGCTTCAGGATCATGTCGTTGGCAGAGCAGATCGCGACGCTGACCGCCTATTCGAACGACGTCGGCTACGAGAGCGTCTTTGTCGAGCCGCTCAAGAACTTTGCCAGGCCGGGCGACATCGCGATGGCCATTAGCGGCAGCGGCAATTCAGAGAATGTCGTGCAGGCAATCAAATACGCCAACGAAATCGGGTGCTACACGGTAGGGCTGAGCGGGATCACCGGCGGGCGCTTGCGCCCGAGCGTAGATCTGAGCGTGCACGTGTCCGACGACCACATGGGCCGCGTCGAAGATGCCCACTTCTTCGTTTGCCACATGGTCTGCTATCGCTTCATGGACCGCGAGGATTAGCGCGGCTGTCTGCCCGTGGCGCGCTAGCTGCGCGTCGTGCGAGCCGGTGCCGGTTCGGCACGGGCCGCGGACCGCTGCGCGCGCCGCTTAGAGCGGAAAGCGGCCGATGCCGATTCCACGACCGACGCGGTTGCGTCCGCGATCATTTCGGTTCGGGTCTGGGCCCGATCCGATGTTTCCGCGCGAGCGGCTGCCCGACCCCCAGTCCTGCATTTCGTCGTCAGTGAACTGCAGATCCCGCTCGAGCAACATTTCAATGTGAGTGCCGCGATCCAGGATGGCGTCCGGTCCTCTAGTCAGCAGCACTTTCGCCACGCCTACCGCTGCCCCGGCGGCGGAGCCTAGGCCAAGGCCTGTGCCCGCTCGGCCAGCGATTGCGCCGCCGATCGTGCCCACCGATGCCCCTGTCACCGTTGAATTTGCGATGTCTTGGGCATCCTCGCCCTTTGTGCCGGGGGACTTGATCGTCCCCGACTCGCGGTCGAAATTGTCGGGGGACCGACCATCGAGTGCGCCCGGCCGCCCCGTCAAGTCGCGGATCACGCCGTTGGGCAGGATCATCTGCTCGAGTTGAATGTTCAGCACGCCTCGGCCCTTGATTCTTCCGGGGCGTTTGGAACGAATCACGGTTCCCGATACGTTCGTGCCGACCGGAATCATGATGCGACCGTCCACCACCACCGGGTAGACGGTCTCGAGATAGACCGGATCGCCGGGCTCGGAGTGCTTCGAACTGATGCTGTTGATCATCACCAGTGGGACCTGGGTCCCCGCCGGAATCAGGGCTCCTGTCTCGGCTGGTTCAGCGCTTTCGTGTGCAGCTGGCGCTTGCGGGTCGGCGGCTTCCGCGGAATCTGCGAGGCCTAGGCTCGCACATACAGCGATTGCGGCGATGACTCTGACGATGCGTCTCATCTCGGCTCCTTGAAAGCTCTGGGCAATGGGCGCAGTCGAAACCAGCCCGCGAGCCCAGCTTACTCTATGAAACGGCTGGGCGCGTCGTTGGGTTTCAGTGCGCGCGGGCGAGCAGCGTGGAATCGGGCGCCCTGTCTCGGTGAAAAATCGCACCACAGCCGTGGATTTCGGGGCGGCGGCCAGAGTCGCAGCCAGAGTTACTAGCGAAGAGAGTGCTCCGGCTACCTGTCCCGATTTTCAAGTCTTGCGCATGCTCCGGACTGGAGCGCCAGGGCAAGACGATGTCGAATGCGGAGTGGGAGAGTCCGGCAGACGCCGAGGCGCGGGTGGCTAAGATTGTTGGGGGCCGCAGTATTCCGACGGGATTTTCTCAGGTTATTCCGGCGGTAGGAGGGAGAGATTTCCCGGATTATTTGTGATGCGCGAGCGCGGGCAGGCGGCCGGATTGGGGGTGGATCGGGATTTTGCGGTAGCCGCAAGGGGCGGTGCTGTGCGCAGAGGGTTTGGCAGCGGGGTGGCGAAGGTGTCAGTTCTCGGTATATCTTGACTGCGCAGGGTCATGTTCTCGCCTTAGATGGCGTCGAAATAGGTTGGAAATCAATCTAATCCGAAAACAGGTTCTCGTTAGGAAGTGTCGTAAGTCCCTTGCCCACAGTCAATTCCAGGCAGTTGTGAACCCAGTTCTCTTTCGGCAGAAGCGTATCAAAGAGGAAAACACTGCGCTTCTACCGCCGGAATGATTTGGGAATCTGAGGTCGAAATAATTCGAGCGACAACAGCGGAGCGTGCCCGAGTGCAACTGCCTGCCTGCCGCCGGAATCCTGCGAGCAAAGTTGGGCAAGCTGAAGCGAGCGCCTAGAGCGGAGCGCCAGTGGGCCTAGCGGGGAGCGGGGCTGCGCAGCAGGTCGTTCCAATCCTTGGCGCGCAGGGGGCGCAGGCGGCGCAGGGCGGGATGCTGGCGGAGCAGGGCGCGGGCGGCCTGGTCGCCGGCGGGATCGGCGTCATAGCCGCACAGCAAGCGGGAGCCGGGGAAGCGGTCGAGCCAGCGCGGCAGGTGGCGGGCGGTGCCGGCGGTGGAAGCGATGAGGCAGGTCGGCGGCAGGCCGGGGGCGGGCAGCAGGGCGGCGGAGAGGGCATCGACGGCACTCTCGACGAGCAGGCAGGCGGCGGGCGGGGCGGAGCCGGTCGTCAGCCAGAAGCCGCCGCAGGCGCGTCGGGAGCCGGGCGCGAGGCCCTTGAAGATGGAGCCGTCGGGTGGCGGGCAGGTGCCGACGAGTTCAGCGCCGGTGGTGGTGCCGGAGCGGGCGCGGCAGGTGAAGACGGCGTTGCGGCGGCAGTGCTCGAGCAGGGCCGGGTCGAGGCCGCGGGCGCGGGCCAAGAAGTCGCGCACGGGCGGCCAGAGCGCCGCGGCGGGGGCGGGCAGGCGCAGGCCGGGCGGGGCGGCAGCCGTTGCGGCCGGGGCCGTGGGCGAGGAACGCGACGGCCTCGCGGAAACCGCAGTCGCGCAGACGGTCGGCGTGCGCGCGCAGGCGCTCGAGCGCGGCGGGGGCCGGGCGGGTCACGGGCGCACTTCCTCGCAGGCGCTCTGGACGTGCTCGGCCGAGACCGTGCGGGCCTTGGCCAGGGCGGCCGCCGCGAGCGAGTAATGGGCCAGCGCGCTGACCTGCCGGGGCAGGCCGTGCGAGGCCTGGAACAGCGCCTGGCAGGCGGGGGGCTCGAACAGCGGCAGTTCGCCGCCGGCCAGGCGCAGGGCGTGCGCCAGGTACGGCTCGAGTTCCTCGCGCTGCAGGCCGCCGAGGTGGTAGCGCACCACCACGCGCTGGGCGAGCGCCTCGTGGTGCGCCATCGCGACGCGCCGCCGCAGTTCGCTCTGGCCGACCAGCAGCAGGCACAGGCGGCGCTCGGAATCGAGGCCGAAATTGGTGAGCAGGCGGAGTTCGTCGAGCACCTCGTGGCGCAGGTGATGGGCCTCGTCGATGAGCAGCAGCGGGAGTTGGCCGACCTCGCCGAGGCGGCGGCAGGCGCTGGTCTTGCCGCAGCCGGGCTCGCCGGTGAGCAGGCCGATGCCGCGCAGGTCGAGCAGGTGCCGGAGGCGCGAGGCGGTCTCTTTGGCACCGACGGAGAGGAACAGCTCGGCGCTGTCGGCGGGCGGCTCGAAGGGCAGGCGGTTGAGACCGAAGTGCTGGCGGTACATCAGGAGTTCTCCTCGGGGTGGAGCTGGCGCAGGCTGCCGTTGCCCCACAAGTCACGATTAGGTCTCATCCTGAAAGGCGCTGGCGGGCGGCTCGAAGTAGTCTTTCAGCTCATAGGCTTCGCTCATGATGGTCAAGCGGGTCCAGCCCTCCCAGATCTTTTGATGGCCCGGCGGCGGAGCGTGCGCACGGTACAGGTAGCCGCCCAAGATCGCCATGGTCCGCACTGCCAGTCCCAGATTGCCCGGCGCGGCCAGCCCGCGCTTGGACGCGAAGTGGCGCAGCACCCGCAGCTGGATCTGCGTGAAGAACACCTCGCTCGGTAATTCGGGGGTCTCCCGTCCCAGCAGTGTCATCGCGGCCAGCCGCCAGGCGATCACCGCCTTGATCGTCACCGCCCGCTCGATCCGCTGCCCCGTGCGGTGCCCCAGGTACTCCACCTTGCAGCCGGACTTGAGCATCCGGTGCCAGTCCTCGATGCGCCAGCGCAGCCGGTACCACTCCAGCACCTGCTCCGCATCCGCCAGCGACGCCACCGGCAACGTCGTCAGCAGGAACCACTCCAACGCTTCCACCCCCTCCGGCGCCGCCCGCTCCCACACGTGCACCAGCTGCATCCGCAGCGCTGCCTCGCCGCGCGCCGGGGCCGGCAACTCGACCGTCTGCCAGCGCAACTCGGCCTGCGCCGTGCGCGCCGCGCGCAGCGCGCTGGCGGACTGCCGGCGCGTGCCCCGCCGCGCCGAACTCCGCTGCACCTTGATCTCCAACTGGCCCCCCACCGGCTGTGCCCGCATGTGCTCGAACAGCTTCGGCCGGGGCGCGCCCAGGACGCGGTTGTGCTTGGCCCGCACCAGCAACTCGACTCCCTCCAGCCGCCGCTGCTCGGCGAACAGCGCCTGCACGTCGGCCTCGCGGTCCATCACCGCCACCAGGCGCGGGCCCGCCAACTGGCCCGCTACCTCCGCGCAGTCCCGCAACCCGCGGATCCAGCGGAAAGTCTTGCGCTGCTCCAGCGGCCGCCCGCGCTGCGCCTGCCCGTCCGGCGCGTCGTACTGGATTTGCAGCAGCCCCAGCGGGATGCCCTCCGGGCTGACCGCCAGCGTCGCGTGCATGTGCAGCCCCAGCGTGCCCTCCGAGCGCTTGTTCTTGCCGATGTAGCCCAGCCCCGCACAGCCGGGATGCTCGGCAAAGTTGAGCTCGGTGCCGTCCTGCACGCACAGCACCGTGCGCTCGGCCTGCAGGCGCCGCAGCGTGCGCTGGCGGTGCGGCGCCAGGATGTGCTGCGGGGTCACCGCCGAGTCGTCCGGTTGGTCGATCAGGCGGTAGTGGCCCTTGACGGCGGCCCGCTGGCCCTGCGCGGCGGCGGGGATCGAGGCCATGGGAGCGGCGGCCTGCATCTGCGCGGTCTGCACCAGCCGCTTCGACAAGCGTAGATCACCCAGCGGCGCCTGGCCCAGTTCGTTGGCCGCGAACTCGTCCAGGGCCAGCCCGTCGGCCGGCCCCAGCGGCTGGCCGGGCGGCGCTGCGGCGGCCCCGAGCAGGCGCCGCCAGTCGCGCTGCAGGGGGTAGACGAAGATGGCCTTGACCGGCACGCGCTGGCCGGGCCGGGCGAAACGCCCGCGCCCGCCGGTCTGGCCGACGCAGGTCCAGTTAGCGGCGCGGAAACACGTGCCGGCGTGCTGCTGCGGATCGCAATAGGTTTCCAGCAGGGCAGGCCGGTAGCCATAGCGCTGGAGGAAGTCCTCCGGCAGCCGCCGCCGGACCATGCCGAGCACCTTGGAAGCGAGCAGGTGACAGCGCACGCTGGGACGGATCAGGAAGCGGCTCAGGCCCAGCACGCGGTGCAGCCGCTTGCGGCGCAGTTGCGCATCCCAGCCAATCCACTCGTCGCGGGCCGCCACCGCCAAGGCCGCGGCGGCGAAGCCGAGCGCCCCCAGCAGGCCGTGCTCGGACTCAATCAGGTAGCGCACCTGAGCACCGACGTGCAGCACGGCTCCCTGCGGGTGCTCGCTGGCGACCAGCTCGTTTCAGGTCCGCCGCTGTTGCGGACTCGTCACCAGGGTCAACTTGAGCCCGGCGACCGCCCCCGCCGCAGGCGGAACTGCTTGCGGTGGCGGGACCGGCTGGCCGAGCCGGCGCGGACGGCAGGCGCCGGCGCGGCCGGCATGGCGCGGGGGCGGCAAATCGATGCGTCCCGCGCTGTGCAGGCTGCGCAAGGCCTTCTGGCAGCTCGCCACCTGCGGCTGGCCGCGACTGTCCACGAAACCGAACTCCCGGCACACCTGCCGGGCGAACGCGCTCCGGCTGGTGTCGCCAGCCTGCGTCCGCAGCACCCGCAGGGTCTCCACGGCCTCTGAGTGCGAGAGGGTCTCCGCAATGCAATGTTGGTCGAGCATGCTTTAGACATGCCACAACCACCCTACAGTTGTCAAGTGCGAGATCTGGGGCATGGGCAGGCTGCGGCTGAGCCCGGTGGTTGGTTTCCGCCGCCGCGCAGTGGAAGCCTGGGCGCAGCAGCACCTACGGCCGGGGACCATCGTACGGTCGGACGGGCTGGCCTGCTTCCGGGGGGTGCAGGCGGCCCGCTGCACGCACCAGCCGCGCGTCACCGGAGGTGGCAAGGGCAGCTGCGAGACGCCCGGGCTGATCTGGGTGAACACGCTGCTGGGCAACGTCAAGCGGGCGATGGACGGCACCTATCACGCCTGCGCCGCGCGTTACGCGGGGCGCTACCTCGCCGAATTCGCCTACCGCTTCAACCGCCGCTACCAGCTGGTCGATCTCGTGCCCCGCCTCGCCTATGTCGCCGTGCGCACTCCGCCCCTACCCTACCGCCTCCTAACTTTGGCTGGGGCTGGTGCGTAATCAGGAACCACGATACCTTGGCTTATTCCCGTTCGAGCGGCCAGAGCGAGTCCCACGCCAAAGCAGCCATTGAATTGCCACTTGCCTAGCGACGATTAGAATTGCCGGCGCGTTGCCTCAAATGAGGATGTTACCCGCTTGCCTCACAGAAATGTTACCGCTTGTGTTCCGGGAGCCTGGCGGAATCGGTCTCAAGAGGGCGTGGCAGTGCGCGCCCCTGCAAGCAGATAGCTCCTTCCTCGTTGTGTGCGGACCGACGACATAGTGTCTCCTTGGGTAACACAAATTGTGAGGCAACGACCCCTGCCCGGTAGCAACCTTTGCGAGGCAATGCGGAGGCAATGCGCCGGCAATTCTAGTTGTCGCCAGGCACCGTGTTGCGCGGTCCGCTCATATTGCCATTTCCCTCACCCCGGAATCCAATCCGTTCGCCTTCGTCAGATCCTTGTACCGCAACCGCTTGCCGATCTTCCTCAGCAGGGTGAGCTGCATCTGGTCCAAGGTGTCCGCCATGCGCACATTGTGCCCTCTCGAGAACCCGTTGCCATAGCGTTGCAGGTGCTTAGGGCTTATCTTGCGGTACGTCCCAACATAGCCGCGCTTGAGCATGCTTCAGAACGACTCCACGCCATTGGTGTGCGCCTTGCCCCGAACGTACTCGCTGACGGAGTGCTTGACGGCCTTATGCTCGAACGGCAGTGTCTCATAGGTGCTGATCGGCCCCCACTGATTGGTCCGGTCGCGATGTTAGTGTACTGCCGATGCATCGGTCAATCTGGGCGGTCGGCGGAGCAGGCACATTTTTTTGTCCGGATTGGAGACGCCTGATGGGATGGATTCCTACTTGCGCGGAGGGTGGGGTCGCCAGACGCGGCACTGCCGGCCCGGCCCGCGGGGTCTGGGGCCGCTGGTCCGGGCAGCGGGCCCGGGTGCGCGGCGAGCGCGGGCGCAGCGCGGGCGCAGAGGTGGCGCGGCAGGCTGGCGCTGGGCGGCGCGGGTTAGCTTTGCGGGGGCGGGGCTAGCAGCAGGTCGAGGGCCTCCTGCGGGCGGGCCGCGAAATGGCGGTTGGCCTCGGGCACGAACTCGAACTGGGGCTGGCAGCGGATGATGGAGATGGCCGTGTTGGTCAGGCAGGCGAGATTGCGCGGCAAGTCGCGCACATAGACCCGGCAGCGGTCTTCGTCATAGGTGAAGTCGCGCACATAGTGCAGGCGGTTCTCAATGTGCCAGTGGTTGCGCACCAAGGCTGCAAGTTGCTCCGGAGTGGACCGCTGGGGCGGCAGCGAGGTGAGTGCAAAGGTCACTTCGGTGCTGGTCTGGCCGGTCTTGAGCAGATAGCGTTCGCGCTCGATGCGGATCGCCTGGCGGCGGCCGTGCAGCTTGGCATAGTCCTTCCAGCCGGGGTCGCTGAGATCCTTGACCCAGTAGCGGCGGCGGTCAATGCGGCCATGCTGCTTGTCGAGGGTTTCCCAAGTGGGGCAGGCGCTGAAGTCCATGTCCTGCAGGTCCGCCAGCATGGTCGGCTGGTTGGCCTTGATGGCGGTCACCACGTAATCGGCGCGGTGGGTTTCGCACAGCAAGCGGGTGGTTGCTTGCTGGGCGTGCAGCGCGTCGAAGGTGACGATGCGCCCGGCCAGCTCGAGCTCGTCAGCCAACTCCCGCCCGGCCGGGATCTCGTTGGTCTTGCTGCCAATCTCAAGCTGTCCCAACACTAGGCCGCTGCCATGTTCCACGGCCGCGACCAGCATGCGGCGGCGCCCCACGGTCTGCTTCGAGGCGCCGCGGATGTCCTTGCCGTCCATGCACACGGCTGGCAAGTCGGCCTGCCCCGAGGCGCTCCCGGAGGCCTTGCCGACTTCCTGCTGCGCATCCGTATCTGACTCATCCTGCTCGGCTTGTCCCGCCTGCTGGCGGATCCACGCCGCCGCCGCCTGCTCGAGCGTCTCGGGCGGCAGGCTGGCTAGGATGTTGTGGAACGTGGTGATCGACGGGGTGGTGTAGCATTGCCGCCTGGGGCTGTAGAAGCAGCCCACCGCCTGCCGCTGCCGCTGTCCCAGCAACTTGGCGAACTACGCGAAGGCCGTCACGCCGCGGTAGCCGGCCAGCCGCGCCGCGATCGCCAGCACCAGCACAGTCCGCAAACTGTAGCGCTTGCCGCGCGCCTTGCGGTACTCCGGGATCGTGCCCAGGAACTCGAACAGGCTGCGCAGTTGCTGCGGGTCTGGCGGGCCGCTGCGGGCCGGGCCTTGCCAAGCGGGATCCGCGCTGGGCTGGCGCAGGCGGGCGGCGGCGTGGGGTTGCAGTTCAAACACGAGGATCTCCTTGGGTTGGTTGTGCTGGCACCACTGCGGGGCCGGCCCTGGCTGGCGCGCATAGCCGCCGGTCAGGCCCAGCGAACGCCAGTTGGCGGCCCGGTAGCAGGTGCCCGCAAAGCGGGCCGGGTCCACAAACGATTCGGCGAGCAACACTGGAAAACCGTGCGCCGCCAGCATGTCGGCGGACAGCCGCCGCAGGCTCAGGCCCAGCACCCGCGAGGCGAGGTTGCGGACCTGAAAACCGGGCAGGATCACAAAGCGCGAGTTCTGCCTGATCAGGTGCAGGCGGCGCAGCTGTTGCTGCGCGGACCAGCCGATCCAGCGGTCCCGCGCGCTGAGCTTGAGGGCGGCCGCCTGCCAGCCCAGCAGCGCAATCCAGGTCGAGCCCAGCGTCGCGACATGGCGCAGGCCCTGGCCGAACAGGCCGTGGAACGACAGATAGTGATGGGTCGCCACCAGACGGTCCCAGCGGCGGTGCTCCTGCGCCCCACGGGTCGGGCGCACGCTGACGCGGCGCAAATCCAAGTCGGGGCGGCCGCTCGGCGACAAGTCCATCGCACCCACGATGACAGATCGACAACGAAATGCTCACCCCCTTCCGCTGGGACTGGCGACCACCATGGATCGCAGCGCCCGGCAGCCCGGCCCCTGCCCACCGGGCACCTTGGAGGCGGACTAAAAAATAGTCCTGGTCGGCGGAGCGTAGCGGAGCCGGACGGCCAGATTGATGGGATGATCGCTTCCGGGGCCGGCGGTCGGTAGCCCAGGCTGCCATGGGGCCGGACTGCATTGTAGTGACGTCTCCAGGCTTCGATAAGAGACGGCAGTCCCCCCTCTCGCTCGGTCTTGCCCGTATGGCATAACGCCTGCGCTCGTGGAGCCGCTTCTACCCCCAGGCATGAGGATTCCTCTTGCCTACGTCTTGGTCTTAGCCGTCGCTACTCCGACCCCACCCCGCACGAGAGCAGTTCGAGCTGTTCAATTCCTGCGGTGCGATGAGCTTGGTGGCCGAGGGGCATAGCGACAGATATCCCTTCCAATCATCAGGCGACCCAGCATGCCGGTAACCTACTCGAAGTCCCTTCGACACCAAAACACCCAGTGATATACTTCAGTTCTTGCGAATAGACCTCCTATTTGTCCAACTCGCTGTAATGCTCTTGCCCGGGCTGATCTGGGCGCAGATAGTAGTCACATATGCCATGAAGGAACGTCCGCGGGCGGTGGAGTTCCTGATTCGGGCTTTCATCTTCGGCGTGCTGACCTATCTGGCTGTGTATTCTGCGTATACGGCTCTCGGCAAGAACTTCTCCGTTCCCCAAGTCGGAGAGTCATATTTGCTGCATGTCGATTTCGTGGATGAGATTCTATGGTCCTCGGTCGCTGCCCTAATCTTTTCTATTGCTTGGGTTTATGGGTCCACGTACCGACTGATGACCCGTTTCCTGAACTGGTCGAAAGCGACCACGACACACGGCAGGCGCGATATATGGGACTTAACGTTCAGCAGTTCGGATGAGCAAGTCAAGTACGTCCATGTCCGAGATTTCGAGAAGGGCATCATATATGCTGGATGGGTAGGAGGTTATTCGGAAACCGGAAAGCTAAGGGAACTTCTGCTAGTGGATGTGCAGGTTTGGGACGAGTCCGGCAAGAGCACCGATGTGCCGATGCTGTACCTCTCACGTCAGGATTCCGATTTGCATGTGGAGTTCCCCTACACATCAGAAGAGGATAAACATCATGCGAAAGCACAGAAATCAGGAGACACAGACCAAAGGGTTCAAGATCAGGGGGATCGAGAAACGCGGTCTCAATCATGATCCGAAGTCGGGGATCACGCAGCGTCCTGCGCCGCCCAAGCCTATCGCGACCCGTCCGCCAATGCTGAATCGCTCTCCGAGAAAGGATCAATAAAGATCGGACTCAGTTTCTCTAACCTGGGAACTCCACATATTGGCTTGCAGCGCTACTGGCACGAGTGGCTGTGCAAGGCCAGATCCTCGACACGGACAACAAGCCAAGAGACCACAGCCTGACGGTTTGGGTGCCTTGAGAAGACCATTCGGTGGCCGTCTAGGCCACGCGGCCTTCCTGCAAGGAAAGATCTCGGGAGCGACCTCCCCGAAAGGCCCGGCTGTGCAAGCGGGGGCCGTTTTCGGGGGGACGCTCCCATAAGAGCTAACTTGATTGACTGGAAGAACGATGAGGGAAATGGCTGTCCACTTGATTCGACCTGCGTCTGGGCGGTTCTGCAAGCGATTGCGAGATCTGATGCCACTCCTCGATCATCCGCTGCAGAGAGAATTCGGGCTCGATCGCTCGGGTGACCTGGTTGAGGGCGAACTTGAAGTCGCGCCAGGGGCTACGAGTCCGGTCTTTGCGCCACGTCAAATCCCCAGGGGGAAATCGCGAGCGCATGGCGGACGACCTTCTCGACCAGTAGCGCGACCAGCAGCTTGCCGTACAGCCAAGCCTTGGCGCTTTCGTCGTCATACTTGGGCAGGTGCCCGAGCTGGGCAATGGATTTGAAGCGCTTGAAGACCAGTTCGACCTGCCAGCGCAGGCGGTACCACTCCAGCACCTCCTGAGCCGGGAACTCCTTCGGCGGGTAGGTTGTGAACACGATGACGTAACGTGCGAACCGTAGCGTCTCGGGCTTGACCTGCTGGCCCTTGCGCCGGGCTGTCTTGTGGATCTTGGCGTGCGCGATCTCGATGGCTTCGTCCGTCTTGCGTACCGCGCAGATCCGGCCCGTGACGGACGGCCCGGTCTTGGCGACCGTGCGGGCCGTCCACACCCCAACAGGCCCAGCTTGGCGCAGGGATTCCACCGATTCGAGCAAGTCGAACGCTTGGCCATCCGCGGTTTCCAGCAACAGCGACCCAGTATTCACGCGCACCGTCACGTAGCCACCGGCCGTCGCCACGTGCTGAATCCCCACCCCGGTCGAGTACCCACGGTCGGCCAGCACGTAATCGCCCGGACGGATCGGAAACTGCGTGAACGACTCGCCGGTACCGCACCCTTCCGTGGCCGTCAACTTGAAGAAGTCGCAGCCCAGCGAAGGCAGGTTGACGCTGTAGTGCAGGCGCCACAGCGACCCGGTCCGGCCGGGCTCCTGCACGGTCGTGGCATCGAACGCCCGCACCTGGAAGCCGCTTGTCGCCGAGACCGCAATGCCGTGCTCCCGGAACAGCTCCACGCACAGTGCGTAAAGCCAGTCGCGCGACTTTCTCAGCCGCTTGAGCAGGGCCACGTCCGACAGATCCGCCAAGCCTGCCTGGCGTGCCCGCAAGACGGTCTCGCGCAGGGAATGCCCGCATCCGAGATGGATCAGCAAGGTGCGCAGCAGGCTCTCCGCCGACTTGTGCTTGCGCAGCCCCTTCAACGCACCGGTCTCGGCCGCCAGTTCCCGCCAGTTGTCGGGAAAGAACGACAGCAGCAAGTCCCAGTCCGCATTCGCAGCCGCCTTCGTCGCCGTTCCGCTCATGCCAACACTATACAAAATAGCGGTTCGGTAATCAAGTTAGCTCTTATGGGAATCTCACCCCCAGGCCCCCTCGGATCCGGACGTGCGCGTCTCCACGCATCCGGCTCTTCTCAACCAGCCCCGCCCGCTTCCGTGGACCTGGTGCCTGACCCGGCAAGGTCCTCCCGGTTTCCCGGTTGCCCCACCGAGCCATGCCGGTTGAGGTGACCCCTTCGCTCCAGTCCCGTTACAGGACCTTCCTCACTAATACGTGCCACTCCGCCCCTGTGCGCTGCATCGGTACTCTCCCCCTCACGGTTCTGCCGCTTGCGGTTCTCCCTTCTCATCAGCACGACAGGTTCCCAAGTTCCACACAAGAGCCCGGATTGCGTTCTCGCCGCCTTTATGCCGGATGCCGACCGGGCAGTAAGCAGGTTGCCCCCGGCCTTGTCCCGGAGCAGAGACCTCGCCCCGGTTTCGACATCATCTAAAGAACTTTTCGACACTTCATCAGCGGTTCACTTACGTTCGACTCCGCAATCCATACCTGACCGGGTCATCGCCCGGCCTTTTCCCACCTGCTTACCACCACGCCTCTTAAACGCAGCAGCGGTGGGCGGTTTGAAGCCTCCGCCTGCACGGCGGCTCCGGGGGGGCCATCCCCCATCTCTTGTGCAGCACGGCTGCACGGAGGGCTTGCGCCCTCCTGTGCGCCTTCGTGGCGCACGGTCTCCCAAGTTCCTGGGCGACCCCTGCCTGCATGCCCTGCTCTTCGACCCCGGCGGACCGCTCGCATCCGGCCACTCCGATGCGCGCGATGTTGCCTTCCGCATATATAACTACGTCGGCTCCGCGTCTGGGCTTTCGAGGCTCAATCACACGGCCTACAGGCTCCCTGTGTACGCTTCGCAGCCGGGGTCGCCCCCGCACCACGCAACACTCGGTTCCGGCTGGTGGCCAGCCTTGGCCGGTCAGGTCCTGCACCTGCTGGGTCGCTAAGAAGGTTTCCGCCCTGCTTGTTTCCTTACATAGCTTCCTCCTTCACCAAGCTTTGCTTGGCGCAATATATAATCCCCTTAGTTTACGTTAGAACATCAGACGAAGCGCCAGCTGCACCTGGCGCGGATCGTTCTGCTGGCTGGTAACGCGGCCAAAGTTGCGGTTGCCGAACAAGGTGTTTGGCAGACCGAACATCGGCGAGTTGAAGGTATTGAAGAACTCGCCGCGCACCTGCAAGCGAAAGCGCTCGTTGATGTCGAAGGTCTTGAACAAAGACAGGTCGATGTTGCTGAAGCGAGGGCCACGGACGTCGGAGAGCGTGCGGCCGACGTCGCCGTACTGGAAGGGGCCGGGGTGGGAGAAGGCGCTGGGATCTAGGTACTGATCCAGGCGGTCTTGCACGCGGCCGTCGAGGGCGGCACTAAAGCCGTTCGAGTTCGGCCGCTGCGTCCCGCCCAGTGCATTCAGATTGTTCGGGGACGTCCGCAGCGCAAGCGGCAACCCGGACTGGAAGGAGACAATCCCGTTCACCTGCCAACCGCCAAGAACGGCATCCAGCACGGGATGCCAGTCGCTACCGATGTCTTTGCCTCTGCCGAACGGCAACTCCGCGCTGGCGCTGGCGATGAAACGGTGTGCGACGTCCTCCGCGATCACCGCGCGGTCGGCCGCCCGGTCGTACGAGTTTTGATGATTGGCTCTCGGCCCAACCGTAGCGCCCGAGTCTGAGATGTTCTTCGACCAGGTGTAGGACGTGAGGAATGCGACTCCCTTGGAGAATCGGCGCTCGAACTTGAGAGTGAGGCCATGATAGGTCGAACTGCTCGAGGACGGGTTAAAGATGGTCATGTTGTTGAAGTGCGGGTAGGGCCGCAAGAGCTGCCCGAAACGCACGTTGCGCTGGCTGAGCGGCCCGGGATTGGTGATGATCCCGAAAAACGGATTAGGTACGGTCCGCTGCAACTCCGTGCCCAGCTCCAGCGTCTCGGGACGAAGCTGGTTGATCAGATGACCGCTGCCGTCGGCAAGGTGGGTGCCCTGGCTGCCGATGTAGCCGACCTCGAGCAACATGCTGGCGATCTGGCGCTGCACGGAGAAGTTCCATTGCAGGTTGTACGGCACCAGTGCGTTCCGGTCAAACACCCGGGGGATGTTCTGGCCAGCTAGGCTGAGCAGACCTTCGCTCGAACCCACCGACTGGGAGAAGCCATCCGGGAAGGGGTCGCTCAGTGTGGTGATCGGCACGAAACCGTCGATGGTGCCGACAAACGGCGTAGAGGGCGCGAATCCCTGCGAAGCGATGTTCCAGCCGCCGGCGCCGATCGAGCCGGCGCCGTAGAAGAGGCCGGAGCCGCCTCGCAACACCGTCTTCGAAGTCGCCTGGTAAGCGAAGCCGATGCGGGGGGCGAAGTTGTTAGAGTCGGTGTCGAAGTGGCGCCGCGGATTGCCTTCCACGGCGGCGAAACGCAGGCCGCCTCGCAGCGTGCCAAGGCCTTCGACCATATCGTTTAACGGATTTGCGACATCAAAGTCGAACCAGTCCAGACGGTCCTCGGACTCATGGCGGGGCACTTCCAGCTCGTAACGCAGGCCAAGGTTTAGCGTGAGCTTGGACGTGATCCGCCAGTCGTCCTGGACAAAGAACGAGAAGTACTCGTTGACCCCCTTCACCTGGAGTAATGTGCCAAACGTCCCGGAGGATGGGGTGCCCAGCAGCATGGTTGCGATCTCGTCGCCAACCGTGGGGCCGCCGCTGTTGGCATTCGGACCGCGGGTGAATCCCGTGTTGAAGTCGTAGCGGCCGCTGAGGTTGATGCCGCGGTCCTGGCGGACGCTATGTATCCGAAGGTCTCCACCCAACTTGATCGTGTGCTTGTTCATGATCTTCGTCGCGCTTCCCTGGAAGGAATGGACGATGTAGTCGAACGCGTTGATGCCATTGGACCAACCTTGGCGAGCATAACCACTGGGCCGGATCTCCGGATAAGTCGTCTCGCCGTTTTCGTTTTGCACGGAGGATGGGAAGCTCAGATCTGTAAGGTCGATGCCGAGCGAGCGACTCAGGATGTTGCTCGTCCGCTGGGTGTACCCGTAGCGGGCGTTGATCAGCAGCGTGGGACTCGCTGTATAGACATAGTCGCTCGTAAGAGCATACACATCCTCCAGATTGCCGGCATTGCCCGGTGTTGCTTCGTTACCGTACCAGTCGGGAGGCACGGGATCGCGCCGCGTGACATAGTAGCGGCCATACACCTTGTGGTTGTCGGTGATCATGTGGTCGACGCGCACGCCGCTGGTGTCGTCATCCAACCTCTGTGCGGCGGTGGTGAAAAAGTTGTTTACAAAGCCGGGTTGATTTGGCAGTGGGTATTTGCTGACCAAGCTGGCCGCCACCGGATCAATCCGGTCTCGCGGAATGATGTTGCCCGGGAATGGCTGCCGGATCGGATTGCCGTCGATGGTTTGCGTCGTGTTCGGATCATAGATGGTCACCGGTGCGCCCTGGGGCGTGGTGAGTGCCGAGAAGTCTCCGTTGCGCATGTCCTGAGTCGGTACGGTGCTGTTGAACCGGCCGGGACTGCGTACACGGGTTCCCCGGTAGTTCAGGAAAAAGAAGGTCTTGTTTTCCGAGATCGGACCGCCGAAAGTGGCGCCGAACTGGTTGCGCTTGAAGCTTGTTAACGGTATACCGGCGCGATTGGCGAAGAAGTTGTTGGCATCCATTGCGGAGTTCCGAAGGTACCAGAACAAGCTGCCATGGTACTCGTTGGTGCCCGACTTACTGACCGCGTTGATCAGTCCGCCTCCGCTGCGGCCGAACTCGGCCGAGAAGGAATTGGTCTGTACCTTGAACTCCTGGATGGAGTCGACTGGAATCGGTATGCCGAGGATGCCTCGCCCCGGCCACACTCCCGGCGTCGTGTTGGGTGTGCCGTCCAGAAGGAATTCATTCTGGCCGGCGCGGGAACCGCTGGCGCTGAACTGATTCGCCGCGCTGTAACGGTCCGGTTGCCAATTGCGGCCGACGGTGACGCCGGCGCTGAGTCCCAATAGCCCCATGGCGGTGCGGTTGTTGAGCGGCAAATCGAGGATCTGCTGGTTCTCGATCACTTGGCCGACGGAAGAGGTGGAGGTCTGCAGCAGTGGAACAGTCTGCACGACCTCGATAACTTCAGTCACCGCGCCGACTTGCAGCTCGAAGTCGATCCGGGCCACCTGATCCACCTCGAGCGTGATTCCCGAGCGGCTGACAGGCCGGAACCCCTCGTTCTGCGCGGACACCCGGTAGGCGCCGGGCTTGAGTAGTGGGGCGGTATAGGCCCCTACCTCGTTGGTGCGGGTGTTTGTGGTGATGCCGGTTTCTTCATTCACTACGGTAACGGCCGTTTCCGGGATCACCGCGCCGGTCGAGTCGATAACTAGACCGGTGATTTGGGCCGTTTGTGACAAAGCGGCCGGTACTGCGATCAGCATCGCCGCCAACGGAACGAGCAGTGTTTGGAACTTCATTGTTGCCATCCCCTAACACAGGATTTCCATCTTGACCCTAGTACGGCAAAAGTATACACCTGCGCTGCCCCGGCAATGGCATTCGTTTAGCGAATTTGCGCGTTAGTCTAAGGATGCAAGGGGATTTCCGGCGGTTTGCACCGGAGTTCGGGGTCTTCAGGCTGGCGTTGCGGTCGGGGTGGGCTTGCGGGACCTCCATTTGCTGGCCGGCTTGCGCGAGACGCGCGGGTAGGAACGGTTGGGGCGCCGCCGCTGGCGGCAGGGAGCGATGCTATCAAGGATCTCCCGCAGCGTCGCGTCGAGCGTGGCCGCGTAGTGCAGGAACAGCCCTTCGAGGTGCCGCCCGCCCGTGCGCAGGCCGTTGCGGAAATTGGCCTGCAGCGCTGGCTTGCCCGGATCGGAACGGTAGCCTCCCTCGCTGTGTTGGTGAACAGCCGCCCCCTCCCGGCGGCGTTCATTGTACCCTTCTCACGCCTCCTCTCCTCGCGTTCGAGCTCTCGCGGCCTCGGCCCGGTAGCTCGCTACGGTCAGTTCCAGGATCACCGAGTGGTGCACCACGCGGTCGATCGCGGCCGCCGCGGTCATGTCGTCGTGGAAGATCTGGTTCCACTGCGAAAACACCAGGTTCGAGGTGATCATCACGCTGCGTCGCTCGTAGCGCTCTGCCAGCAGGGAGAACAGCACCTCCATCTCCGCCCGGTCCTGCCGGATGTAGCCGATATCGTCGAGACACACGCAGGCATAGCGGTCCAGGCGCCTGAGTTCCCGCGCCAGCCGCAACTCCCGCTTCGCCTCCACCAGCCGCTCCACCAGCGCCTGCACCTTCACGAACAGCACTGCCTGCCCGCGCTCCACCAAGGCCCGGCCCATGGCCGCCATCAAATGCGTCTTGCCCACTCCCGGGTTCCCGAACACGCACACGTTCGTGGCCTCCTCGAGGAATTCCCCCGTGCACAGCCAGCGCGTCCGTCCCCGCACCGCTTCCGGCAGCCGCCCCAGCTCCAGCGTCTTGCCTCGCGGCAGCTTCGATTCCCGCAGCAACCGCGCGATGCGCCGGTCTGTCCGCTCGCTCGCCTCCAGCTCCGCTAGTTCCTCCAGGTAGCGCTCCGGCTCCCACTGCCCGTCCCGCGCCTTGTCGGCCAAGCCCCGGTAGTGGGCCAGGAACGACGGCAGGCGGAAGTCGCGCAGCCTCCGCTCCAGCCGCTCCGCTCTCTCGCTCGCCTCGCTCATCCCGCCTCCTTCGCTGGCAGCGTCTCCAGCAACTCGTCGTACGAGCTCAGCTCCGGCTGCAGCGGCGCCATCGCGATCGCTTCCGCAGAGGCCGGCCTGGACGGCTCCAGCACCACCCGGATCGCCTCGCTGTCCGGTCGCTGCCCGGCCTCTAGCTGCCGCCGCAACTCCGCTTCCACCGACGCTTCCAGCCTCGTCGCCGCCAGGTGCAGGATCCGCAAGTACTCCAGATCCGCCCCGCTCCTCCCGCTCTCGCGCAAGGCGTCGTAGGCCTGCCGGAACACCAGCGTCGGAAACAGCGCCTCGCGGTAGGCGTACCTCGCGAACGCCCCCGGCTTGCGTAGCAACGAGCCAATCACGTGCCGGTAGTCCACCTTCCAGGGCTGCCCGCCCACAATGCGCTCGCACTCCCCGACCAGTTCCCCGTCCAGCCGGAATTCCACCTGCGCCGCCCTCAGGCGCACCTCCAGGCGCCGTCCGATCAGCCGTGACGGCACCGAGTAGGCCTTGCCTCCGACTCGCGCCGTGCTCCACTTCGTGACCGTCGCGAACACCGTCCTGTACGCTGGCAGCGGTGCCGCCGGCAGCTCCCGCTGTTGAATCCCGGATTAATTCGTGGAATCGTCGGGTTTTTGGACCGGATTATCTCGTTACGGATTGGGTGGGGAAGCGGAATAGTCCGGGAGAGGTATGCGCGTCGGCGCTTCGGTATACGTGCTGGAAGCCTTGATAGATGCAGGACTTGTCCGCGAACGCGGCTCGCCACCTCCATTTATTGGCCTCTGCAGTAGCGGATCTACTTGAAAAATCGCCGCTTCGACTGCAGAAACAAAGTGGGATTCGCCTAGCGAATTAATCCGGGATACAACACCCGCATACGCTCCCGCTCCCTGCCGTTGCCCCACAAGTCACGATCCGGGCTCAGCCTGAGAGGCGCTGGCGGGCGGCTCGAAGTAGTCTTTCAGCTCATAGGCTTCGCTCATGATGGTCAAGCGGGTCCAGCCCTCCCAGATCTTTTGATGGCCCGGCGGCGGAGCGTGCGCACGGTACAGGTAGCCGCCCAAGATCGCCATGGTCCGCACCGCCAGCCCCAGATTGCCCGGCGCGGCCAGCCCGCGCTTGGACGCGAAGTGGCGCAGCACGCGCAGCTGGATCTGCGTGAAGAACACCTCGCTCGGTAATTCGGGGGTCTCCCGTCCCAGCAGGGTCATCGCGGCCAGCCGCCAGGCGATCACCGCCTTGATCGTCACCGCCCGCTCGATCCGCTGCCCCGTGCGGTGCCCCAGGTACTCCACCTTGCAGCCGGACTTGAGAATCCGGTGCCAGTCCTCGATGCGCCAGCGCAGCCGGTACCACTCCAGCACCTGCTCCGCATCCGCCAGCGACGCCACCGGCAACGTCGTCAGCAGGAACCACTCCAACGCTTCCACCCCCTCCGGCGCCGCCCGCTCCCACACGTGCACCAGCTGCATCCGCAGCGCTGCCTCGCCGCGCGCCGGGGCCGGCAACTCGACCGTCTGCCAGCGCAACTCGGCCTGCGCCGTGCGCGCCGCGCGCAGCGCGCTGGCGGACTGCCGGCGCGTGCCCCGCCGCGCCGAACTCCGCTGCACCTTGATCTCCAACTGGCCCCCCACCGGCTGTGCCCGCATGTGCTCGAACAGCTTCGGCCGGGGCGCGCCCAGGACGCGGTTGTGCTTGGCCCGCACCAGCAACTCGACTCCCTCCAGCCGCCGCTGCTCGGCGAACAGCGCCTGCACGTCGGCCTCGCGGTCCATCACCGCCACCAGGCGCGGGCCCGCCAACTGGCCCGCTACCTCCGCGCAGTCCCGCAACCCGCGCATCCAGCGGAAAGTCTTGCGCTCCTCCAGCGGCCGCCCGCGCTGCGCCTGCCCGTCCGGCGCGTCGTACTGGATGTGCAGCAGCCCCAGCGGGATGCCCTCCGGGCTGACCGCCAGCGTCGAGTGCATGTGCAGCCCCAGCGTGCCCTCCGAGCGCTTGTTCTTGCCGATGTAGCCCAGCCCCGCACAGCCGGGATGCTCGGCAAAGTTGAGCTCGGTGCCGTCCTGCACGCACAGCACCGTGCGCTCGGCCTGCAGGCGCCGCAGCGTGCGCTGGCGGTGCGGCGCCAGGATGTTCTGCGGGGTCACCGCCGAGTCGTCCGGCTGGTCGATCAGGCGGTAGTGGCCCTTGACGGCGGCCCGCTGGCCCTGCGCGGCGGCGGGGATCGAGGCCATGGGAGCGGCGGCCTGCATCTGGGCGGTCTGCACCAGCCGCTTCGACAAGCGTAGATCACCCAGCGGCGCCTGGCCCAGTTCGTTGGCCGCGAACTCGTCCAGGGCCAGCCCGTCGGCCGGCCCCAGCGGCTGGCCGGGCGGCGCTGCGGCGGCCCCGAGCAGGCGCCGCCAGTCGCGCTGCAGGGGGTAGACGAAGATGGCCTTGACCGGCACGCGCTGGCCGGGCCGGGCGAAGCGCCCGCGCCCGCCGGTCTGGCCGACGCAGGTCCAGTTAGCGGCGCGGAAACACGTGCCAGCGTGCTGCTGCGGATCGCAATAGGTTTCCAGCAGGGCGGGACGGTAGCCATAGCGCTGGAGGAAGTCCTCCGGCAGCCGCCGCCGGACCATGCCGAGCACCTTGGAAGCGAGCAGGTGACAGCGCACGCTGGGACGGATCAGGAAGCGGCTCAGGCCCAGTACGCGGTGCAGCCGCTTGCGGCGCAGTTGCGCATCCCAGCCAATCCACTCGTCGCGGGCCGCCACCGCCAAGGCCGCGGCGGCGAAGCCGAGCGCCCCCAGCAGGCCGTGCTCGGACTCAATCAGGTAGCGCACTTGGGCACCGACGTGCAGCACGGCTCCCTGCGGGTGCTCGCTGGCGACCAGTTCGTTCCAGGTCCGCCGCTGTTGCGGACTCGTCACCAGGGTCAACTTGAGCCCGGCGACCGCCCCCGCCGCAGGCGGAACTGCTTGCGGTGGCGGGACCGGCTGGCCGAGCCGGCGCGGTCGGCAGTCGCCGGCGCGGCCGGCATGGCGCGGGGGCGGCAAATCGATGCGTCCCGCGCTGTGCAGGCTGCGCAAGGCCTTCTGGCAGCTCGCCACCTGCGGCTGGCCGCGACTGTCCACGAAACCGAACTCCCGGCACACCTGCCGGGCGAACGCGCTCCGGCTGGTGTCGCCAGCCTGCGTCCGCAGCACCCGCAGGGTCTCCACGGCCTCTGAGTGCGAGAGGGTCTCCGCAATGCAATGTTGGTCGAGCATGCTTTAGACATGCCACAATCACCCTACAGTTGTCAAGTGCCAGATCTGGGGCATGGGCAGGGCGCAGGGCCAGCGGCTGGGCGGGCTGCGGTTCCGCGGGGGCGGGCTGCGGTTCCGCGGGGGTGCCGGTCCCGACGGGCGGGCCGTCCGCAGCGGGCGGCGCGTGGCGCCGCACGCGGGCGTTGGCATGGAGGTCGAGCAGCGTCGCGCGCCCGGCGTCGCGGTTCTCGTGCAAGACGAGCAGCGGCCGCTCGGGCGGCGCGCCCGGGTCCTGCAGCAGGACGACCTTCTGCCCGACCAGTTCGGCGTCGGTCTCGTACAGCCGGCCGTCGACGCTGACCGTGCGGGCGCGGGTGACGCGGCGCTGGAGGCGGTAGCAGAAGATCCGCTGCAGGTCGACGTCGGGTCCGGGATAGCTCACGTTGCAGGCGAACTTCGCCCAGCGGTCCAGCGGCGTATCGCCGTCGAGGCCGCGGTGCGGCGTGTGGTGGTAGTCGCCTTCGATCCAAGCCGCGAGCCGGCGGTTGAGGGCGGCGAGGCCGGCGCGTTCCGGCGGGCCGAGCAAGGGCAGGAATTCGGCTCGAACACGGCGAAACCAGCGTTCTATCTTGCCCTTCCAGCGGGCTCGTACGGGCGTGCGTGGATCAAGCTCGTGCCCAGCTGGGCGCAGACCACCGCCAGGTGCTTGCTGCGGTAATTCGCACCGTTGTCGACGTACAAGCGCAGCGGGGTGCCGCGCTGGAGCAGCGCCTGCTGGAACACCGGCAGGAAGCTTTCGACGCTTTCGGAGTAGGCGAAGGCCGCGTGCGGCACGACCCGCGTGGCGTCATCAATGAACGCCGGCAGGTAGACCTTGGCCTTGCGCCGGCCGGGCTCGGCCGCGGCGATCTTGGGGCCGTGCATGACGTCACTCATCCACAACTCATTGGCGAACTTCCACGAGAAGCGCCGCCGGTCGCGGGGCTCCTGCTCGGTCGCGGGGCGCTCCATCAGCCCGGCCTGCTTGAGCAGGCGGTTGACGGTCGAGTGCGCCAGCCGCAGCTCGTCCGGGACCCGCCCGGAGTCGCGCGCCTGGCGGATGACCGCCTTCACCGTCAGGCGCGGCTCGCGCTCCTTGATCCCAGTCAGCACTCCCACCACCTCCGGCGGCAGGCTGCGGGACTGGTGGCGGTCGATCCGCCACTTGGGATGCAGGGCCGCGAAGCCGCCCTGACGGTACTGGCGCAGCCCCGCGCACAGCGTCGAGCGCGCCACCCGGCGGCGGCGGCCGGGAATCTCGTGCTCGCTGGCGGCGAGCTTCCGCAGCCCCGCCGCCAGCTCGTCCGAGCCGGGCGGCAGGTGCAGCAGTGCCCCAATCAGGCGGAACCGGAACAGCGCCACCTCACTTCGCAGGTCGTTGTCTTCGTCGGGCATGGTGTCGGGGCCTCCAGTAGCGGCCGCTGGGCCGGTTTCCCCGAATCCAGGCAATCGCGCCGGGCGGAGGCAATCCCGTGAATTGTTTATTTGGCCCCGCCCCGGCTTTTCTCACGGCCGCACTCACCCCGCCCGCCTGCCGGAAACCCACCGGAGCCGGCAGATTCCGGAGGTGCTTTGCCGCCACTTGCCGCAGCCCCCGCAGCACGCTGTCGCTCTCCAGCTGCTGCCCGAATCCCGCCAGCGTCGGCTCCACTCCCGTGAACCGCTCCGGGGCCAGCCCCTTGACCGCCACCAGCAGCCCGCTCACCCACTGCACCCGCCGCTTCAGCCAGCGCTCCGCACTGGCCGGGCGGCCCTGCCCGGGCGGGCGCAGCTTCTCCACGGCAGCGTTCCAGCTGGCGGCCCGCGCCGCCTCCCGCGCCGCCGCTTCCAGCGCCTCCAACGAGCCCGGCATGCGCGCGTTAAAGCAGTCGGGCAAAGCGCTCACTGTGCGCCCATTGCGCTTGCAACGGAACCGCCGGATGAGCGTCCCGGGTGGCTTCACCCGCGCATAGAACCCGGGCGGCGCCAGCTTGCACTTGTCCGGCCCGCACCACCGACAGTCCGGCGCGGTTGCGTCGTTCCAGGCCCGCTGGCTAACATACTCTTCGTCGCTCAGGTCTGTGGGAAACCGAACTTGCAAGTCAGGACCGACCACGGCCCGGCGGTCTGCACGCGCGGGCCACCTATTGATAACCTGCGCGGGGCCCTAGCGCCACCCGCCCCGCGCGGAATCTCTCCGTCCGCTAGCCCGCTACTGCAAATCCCGGCTCAAACCGCCTGCCTGATTCCCGGATTATTCTGATTTCCAACTGATTTGGCGTCAACGCAGTGCGAGGAAAAACCCCTATCTACTGCCAGAATAATCCGCCTCCCTACACTGGTACCGGCTGAGGTGGCGCATCGAGGACTGGCACCGGCTGCTGAAGACGGGCTGCAAGGTGGAGTACCTGGCGCATCGGACGGGGGAGCGGATCGAGCGGGCGGTGACGATCAACGCGGTGATCGCGTGGCGGCTGATGGCGATGACGCTGCTGGGCCGCGACACGCCGGAACTGCCGGCCGAGACGCTGTTTTCCGACATCGAGATCGCCGCTCTGGAGGACTTTGCGAAGGATCGCAAGCTGCCGCGGCCGGACAACATCGGGCGGGCGCTGCTGACGACGGCCATGCTGGGCGGGTAGCTGGGTTTCAAGCGCAAGCGCTATGCGGGCCCGGGCCACCAAGTCCTGTGGGAAGGCTACACCCGGCTGGCCACTATCGTGCAAGCCTGCGAACGGAGTCTCCGTCTCGACCAAGACAGCAAACTCTATCAGAGGCTGTCTAAGAACAAGACTTATGGGTAAACGGCAGCGCGCGGGTCACTCAGGCTGAATCACGACGCGTGCGGTAGCGTAGGCGCAGACGGGAACCCGACAGTCACGCCCATCTCGAACACGGTCGCGAACGAGCAACCGAACACCGACGCCTCTCGATTTCAGCCCAAGTACGACGAGCCGGCCGTGGGCGTGCCCACAGGGTAGATCTTAATCTCTCTTCGCCGTGCCCTACCTGCCATCTGAAGAGATGGTGAAGATGCCCTCCGGATAGCGGAGGATCCACCGCCGACATCGTGGGAGATCTGCCTCTCTATCGCCCTGGGCTCTTGAAGGTGGTCGTCGCCAGCCTAATCTGGATCCGCTTGCCGAGATCGCGAAGCCACCGAACTCGAGAATCCTGATCACCTGGATCCGAGCCCCGCACCACGGATTCCCGGAGGTCCGTCCTTGGCCAGATCGAGAACCTCGAGCAAGGCCTTTTCAACCTTGGTCATTAGGGGCTCTCCTACCGGAGTGAGTGGACCCCGGACGAGTCGGCGGTTGTCAATGGCACGTACCTGATCGATCAGGACATCCGAATCGCGTTGCAAACCTTCCGCCGCGGGAATTCTGATCCGGAGCAGCTCGGTCGCAGCTATCACGCGTGTCGTGAGCGGGACCACAAGGGTCGACGGATGGCCGACATCAAGCAACGCCTGCGCTTGAACGATCAGTACGGTCTGGGTCTTTCCGGGCTCGGTCCCCCTCCTTGGATTCAGACCCGCGCCCTATACCTCGCCGCCTTCAAGCATCGACACTCCCTTCGATGGCGTCAAATTCGGCATTGATTCGCATGCTCTCCCGTCGGGCTCGACGCGAGGCGGTCTGGAGGCGGCCCGCGCGCAGCCGGGCGCGCACGTCGCGATTCATGCGCTCCAGCGCTTGGCGGATGTACTCGGCACGCGACAACTGCAGGGCTACGGCGCACTCGCTGGATGTTGCGAGCAAGCGTACCGACAGCCTAATGGAGATCAATGGCATGGATACTTGATGAATATCAATAAGTGATGTCGCAATACTACATCCTTCAAGAGCGTCTAGGCGGCTGGAAGCCGCATGGTCAGTGACCTCCGGTTCCTCTGGTGGGCCGTCACGGCCAGATAGACGGAGATGTCGGACGTGGTGGGGGACTTGGCGAACATTCCGAAGGGCCGCACAGCGGGCAGATCCTCTCTGGTTGGCTGTTCGCGGGTGGATGGCTCGGCCCCACTCCCGCAGCTCACACAGAAATCTGCGACGCCATTCAATCGCTATGGGGCAATTTCCTACCGCGTCAGGATTCAGTTAGAGACCAGTAGTTCCGGGGGCGTTTGAGAGTGGCTCGCGGGGGGTAGAGGCGGGCACAGCAGGGCGTCCTTCGCCCACGCCCGGTTCCGACGGCACAGTTCCGCATCCCGGTTGGAGCGCTGCAAGGGTGACGGACCGACTAGTACTTGACGGTCCAGTTCGGCGAAGGCCGCGGGCAGTTGATCGAGCGTGCCGCACAGGATCCGCACGTAGTCGGGATGAAGCAAGTTCGCGGCCAGGGCCACCTGGGCCGGCTGGTCCTCCAATTCGCGCCCGAGTTGGGCGCGGCCCAGCCGGCCCAGGTGGCCCTGCTTGGCAATGGCGAAGGACTGTTCGATGACGTTGTTAGTGCGATCGACCACCGCCACCGCGCGCCCGGTTGCATCGCGGACCACGGGATGGCCGACCAGTCCGTCGGCATAGCGGTCCAGATACTGCAAGATGATCGCAGCGGGCTGGAACGCTGCGGATCCGCCGCCCGTGGGCGTGCGGGCCGGCTGGCGCAGGTCCTGGTGATAGCGCTGCAGGTCGGAGAGCCTGAGCAGAGCACGCAATTGGCAGAACGCGGCCCAGCCGCGTTCGAGGCGTTCCACAGCCTTGTCCTGCGGATCCACCCGCCGGTAGGCGGCCAGGGCCTCGCTGGCCTGAGCGAGCAGGCGGATCTCGGACCGCGTGCCCGGCCGTGGCAGGCGGCGGTCCCGTTCGACGGCGAATTGCCCGCAACGGCGGTGGCAGGCAAGATGCGGCAAGGAGAACGGATAGGGCAGGTCCTTGCGCCCCTCGCCCTGCAGGATCCACAGCAGCAGGGCCGGCAGATCGAGGCGGACGTCGGAGTCGGAGCGGGCCTTGCGCAGCAATTCGCCCAAGCGGCTGCGCAGCTTGCTGCGGCGGATGCGGCTGCGCGGCAGAGCGTAGCCGCCGTCGAGGAGTTTGTGGCCGACCGCAGCGAGGAAATGGTACTGGCGGAGCAGGTTGGGGATGCCCCGCTGGCGGCAGGGGGCGACCGCCTTGGACCCGGCCCCGCCGAGGCAGCGCATCAGTCGGGTGCCAGCTTGGCGGTTGACGGCACGTTGGCTCCGGCCTTGGCAACATGCGCTCTCGATCACGGGGCCGATATCGTCTTCCACTCCATGACGAAACACATCAACGGGCACAGTGATGCGCTTGGCGGCGCCCTGATTGCTCGTTCTGACGACGAACGCTGGAAAGAGATTCGCACTGTTCGCACGCTGACAGGCGGGATCCAGGACCCGTTCTCCTGCTGGATGGCGTTGCGCGGCCTGAGAACCCTCGCGTTGCGGTTCGGAACCGCCTGCGAGAACGCCCTGTGCTTTGCCGAGCATTTCCATCGCGATCCCAGGATCACCCGCGTTCACTATCCAGGGTTGCCGGATCATCCAAGCCACGAGATTGCCCGGAAGCAGATGAGGGCGGGCTTCGGTGCCATGGTGTCGGTCTGTGTCGCAGGAGATGCCGATGCAGCCAGGAGGGTCGCTGCCAGCACCCGGGTGTTCCTGCCGGCGACCTCGCTTGGCGGCGTGGAGAGCCTGATCGAGCACCGGCGATCTGTCGAATCCCCGAACAGTATCGTCGACCCGACCCTGCTGCGGCTGTCCATCGGGATCGAGCATGTGAACGACCTGATAGCGGACTTCGACCAGGCGCTCTCTGCGAGCAAGGGCTGAGCGTTCGCGGTTCGATACGCGAGCGAGTCGGTGCGTAGAGGTTGGCCTGAGGGCAGCCGAAGGCTCGCAGGTCAGTCGCCGAGATCGAGTGGTCCGGCGGTTGCGGCAGCCGGCGCTGGTCACTAGCGGCGTATTTCGGGCGGGGCGCTGGGGAAACGCTGCAAACTAGGCATGACGCCGACAACTACAGTGGACCGGCGGAACACATGCACCGCATGCCCAGCTACCGAGACGTTGCGAATCAGAAGATTACCTTGACGCCGATCTGAATGATCTTGGCGTCGGTCGCCCCGCTGATCGTCCCGAATTGGCGGGTCGACACGTCAATGTTCGGTTTGGCCGGATTCACGCTGTTGAAGGGATTGAGCATCTCACAGCGGATCTGCAGCCGCACTGCTTCGCGGGTCTCTGTGTCCTTGAAGGTCGCCATGCCAAAGTTGAGCGCACCCCTCCCGAAGATCACTCCTTCGCGGTCCATAGCGCGTGAACGGCAGGTCTGCGAAGGCATCGGTGCTGCACCACCGCACCGTGGAGCGCCGGCCGCGCTCGAGGCTGCCCGGCCGCATCTGCCTTCTTCGAGGGCCCGGCTACCGACTCTGTTGCTACCGTTGCTCCGCGTGCCGAAATGGTTGCCTGACCCGGGTTGCCGCGATGCCGTTGACTTGCCAGCCCCGATCACGCGCCCCAGCGCTCCTCCGCTTGACCTCCCAAAGGGATACCCCGGACCGAACGCCAGATCGTAGGCCCAACTAATGATCGACCGGTGCGGCGCACCTTGCGGGCCGTGGTTGTGGCGGATGTTGTCAATCAGCATGACGGTGTACTGGTCATGCGCCCGCATCCCCAGCGGCTTCATTCGCCTGTGCGTAGCCAGCAGCGAGAGGCCGGCTGAACATCTCCGCTCCAAGCGGACACCCAAGCCGTTGGAGTTCGAGTGGGTCCGGGATGTGTTGACGCCGATGAATCCAACCCGCTGGTAAGGCCTGCACGCCTGGATTCCCGTGGGCTTGGCGCGGTCGAACTGCGAAGCTTGGTTCGCATCGTACCGGTTGCGCAGTTCCATGCCTTGGTTGCGAACATACCCGACCTGCAGCATCAAGTCTCGAGCCAGCTGGCACTGGATATTGAAGTTCCACCGGTAGAGCTGCTCCGTCCGAGCAAATGGAACACACAAGTGGGGCACTGATCGGCCAGGATGTCTCCTACACCGTGAAACTCAAGCGCGAACTGGGGCAGATCCAGCGCATCGACCTGCTGTACCCGAGCCAAGGCACGAAAGGGCCGCCGCGGGTGGCGATCGTCAACTCCAAACAGACGCTGACGCAAAAAGCCGTGGCCGCCGAACTGCTCAGAACTGACGGTGGGTAATACAGCCCGCTGCCGCCTAACCGACTGGAAATCAGTATGTTACAGTTGCAGATTTTCGCTGCTCCAGTAAACTACCGCTAGCTGCTGCTAAAATGAATACCTGTCCATTGCGAGAGCGTTGCGCTGCCGCAATGTGGACTCTTGGCTTTAGCCATCACCATGCCACTCTACGAATACGAGTGCCTCAAGTGCGGGGAGCGCTTCGAGATCATCCGGAAGTTCTCCGATGTCCCTGTCACGGAGCATAGCCCGAATGGCGGTTCGACTTGTGATGGTTCTGTGCGCAAACTGCTCGCCGCTCCCGCGATCCGGTTCAAGGGCAGCGGCTGGTACGTCAACGACTACGGCAAGGGCGGGAAGAAGCCCGAGAAGCGGCAGGAAGAGTCGTCCGCTAAGAAGGAAGCGAAGTCTTCCGGCGATTCCGACAGTTCGTCCAAGGCTGACAAGTCGGCGTCGAAAAACGGCGGACCGAGTTCCACTTCCAAGTCCTGACGAGTTCCGCTGCTAGGCCGTCAAGCGGGCAGCGCGAAGGCCTGCAGCGCGTCCGTGAATTTCTGGCTTAGCTTGTTGCCGCCACCTGCCGCGATGACGACAAACTGCCTGCCGGACTCCGGTCCGGCATAGGTCATCGGATTGGCATGGCCGCTGCCGGCGAGTTCGGCCTCCCAGAGCAGCTTGCCGGTGGCTGTGTCGAAAGCACGAAAGCGCCGGTCGTTGCTCGCGGCGATAAAGGCGAGGCCCCCCGCCGTCGCGATTGGGCCGCCCATGTTGATCGTGCCAGTTACCGGTACTCCCCGGGCAGTCAGCTCAGGGACTTCGCCGAGGGGCACCTGCCAGTCGTATTCGCCGGTCGCGAGATCGATTGAGCTGAGCACGCCCCAGGGCGGCTGTTGGCACGGCCATAGCGTCTGCGGATCCCAGAATTTGTTCTGGCGCACATCGACGGTCTTGCGGCGATAGGTGACCGAGCCGCTCAGGCCTTCGCGCGTGACGATCTCGCGGCCCACGGCACGTCCCGGTCGGCTGGCCTCGCGTGCCTCCATCACCACGATGTCCGCAAGGTTGGTGCCGTTCACGAGAAAGCGCCCGGTGGTCGGATCGAAACACCCCCCGCCCCATTCCCCGCCGCCCTGGTTGCAGGGGAAGATGATCACTCCTGCCTCGGTGCCCGGGTGGTACAGGGGAGCGATCTGGTAACGCCCCGCCAGTTCCCGCGCCCAGGCATTGTGCTCAGCTGTCACTGTCGAGAGCTCGTCCGGCGTCATCGACTGCCGCACGAACGGCGCAGGCTTGGCCGGAATTGGTTGCGTCGCAGCCGGCCGCTCGCCGGGAGCGCAGTGCTGCGGGACCGGTTGCTCCTCAATGTCGAACAGCGGCTCGCCCGTCACCCGGTCCAGCACGTACAAAAAACCCTGCTTGCTCGACTGCACGACCGCCGGGATGACGCGCCCGTCGCGGCGGATTTCGCAGAGCACCGGCTGGGCACACAGGTCGTAGTCCCAGATGTCATGGTGGGTCGCTTGGAAGTGCCAGCGGTATTCCCCCGTAGCGGCATCCAGTGCGAGCAGGCAGTTCGAGTAGAGGTTGTCTCCGGCCCGGTCTCCGCCGTAGTAGTCGTACGTCGGCGAATCGGTCGGCACATAGACGGTGCCGCGCTCAACATCGACGCTCAGCGGAGGCCACGCGACTCCGCCGCGCCGCTGTTTCCAGGCATCCCCGGCCCAAGTCTGCTTGGCCGCCTCGTCCTCTGCCGGCACCTTGTGCCGGGTCCACGCGAGCTTGCCGGTGCGCACGTCGAAGGCCCTCAGCGTGGGCGCGTTGCCGCCAATGATGGCTAGGTCCCCGACCACGGCAGGCGGCGACGTCAGTCGCACACCGACCTGCAACTCCCCGCCGTCCCCGAAATCGGCACAGGGCTTGCCGCTAGCCGCGTCGAGTGCGATTAGGCGTCCGTCAAGGGTGCCGTGCAGCAGCCGCCGCTGGGAACCCAGGCGCCAGTGGCTCAACCCGCGATTCGCCCACAGGTTGTAGCGCTTGCCCAGATCCAGCCCCGGATCAAAGCCCCAGCGCTCTGCGCCGGTCTCGGGATCAAGCGCGAGCACGCGGTTGTAGGGCGTTGTGACGTAGAGGTTGCCGTCAGCCATCAACGGCGTGCATTCGTAGGCCGTGCGGGTCGGATTTTGCGACCCGTCGCTGATCTCCCCGCAGCGGTGCGTCCAAGCTGGCTGCAGATCTGCCACGTTGCCGCGGTGGATCTGGCCGAGCGGGCTGTAGCGGGCTCCCCCCGGGTCGCAACCCCATTCCGGCCATTCCGCGTCGGCCGCGGCGGTCCCGCAGGACGTGGGCAGACCCCCGGCTGCGGCGGCTGCACCCAGCCCGAGATTAAACGCGCGACGCGTGAATGATCCGGCCATAGCGCACTATGATGGCCCGCCCTGCGGCGTTTCGCAAGCTGCGCTGGGGCCGGGGCCCGGCCCGCGCTGTAGCCTGCCCGGAGCGCCGCATTAGTCGCGCAGATCTCACGCGATTGATGGCAGACTAGGGCCATGGCAAAGCTCAGGCAGCCCACTGACGCAGGATCGACCCGTAACGGCGGGGCGCAAGCATCGCGGCGGAGGGACTTTCTTGCCGCGGCACTCGCCGCCGGGCCCGTCGCCGCGTGCGGCGGCAGCTCCGAGCCGACGGCCGGCCCGTCGACCGAGGATCTGGACGCGGCGGCGGCCCGCCCTGTCCTGGATGTCTCCGATCTCGCCGAGCCTTTGATCATCGACTCGATTCGGCTGCTCGAAAAGGACGGAGAGCGATTCGTTCACGTCCGCTCCAAGGACGGGGCCGAAGGCCTGTCGGTGACCAATGGGCGGGACTACCTGGCGCCAATTCTCGAGGAATGCGTGATCCCGTTCTTCCTTGGCAAGGACGCCCGGAAGCTGGAAAGCGAGCTGCTGCCCGAACTCTACCGCTTCCGCAGCAACTACAAACTGCAGGGACTCGCCCTCTGGTCAGCCCAAGCCTGGGTCGAGTTCGCACTGCTCGACATGCTGGGCCGCGCGAGCGGCAAATCGATGGGGCCCTGCTCGGAGGAACGCTGCGGGACGAGATTGACTTCTACGTGGCCAGCGGCCGCCGCGACACGACGCCGGAGGAAGAGGCCGAATATCTGCAATCCCTCATCGAGGAAACCGGCGCGAAGGCGGTTAAATTCCGGCTCGGGGGCCGCATGAGCAATAACCGCGACGCCTCTCCCGGACGCTCCGAGGCACTGATCCGGCGGGCGCGCGAGGTGCTGGGCGATGGCATCGCCCTGCACGGCGATGCCAATAGCTCGTACGACCCGGAGCACGCCGTGCCGATCGGACGCGTGCTGGAAGAGGTTGGAGCCGTCTATTTCGAGGAGCCGTGTCCGTTCGACCAACTGGAGGACACCAAGCGGGTGAGGGATGCCCTATCCATCCCCGTCTCGGGCGGGGAGCAGGAATACAGCGAGCGCCGGTTCCGCTGGATGATCGCCAACCGGGGCGTCGACATCGTGCAACCCGACCTGCACTACTACGGAGGCATGATCCGGTCGGCGCGCGTGGCCAACATGGCCGAACTGGCGGGCCTGCCGACGACCGTGCATATTTCCGGCGGGTTCGGGTTCGTGTACATGCTCCACTTTGCGTCCCGCACGAAGAGTATCGGCCTCTTCCAGGAGTACAAGCGGAACATCGAGCGCTATCGGGACTGGTTCGCTTCGCCGCTGTGGATCCGCGACGGCAAGTTGGGCGTCCCGACTGGCCCCGGGGTTGGCATCCAGGATGTCGCTGCGGTCATCCAGGGGGCGCGCCAGCTGATTTGATGCTACCGCTTCGGGCGCCTCGACCGGCTACGCTCTCACAGATCGGAGGAGTGCGTTCCACTGGGTCGGCTCCCGACCGTAGCTGCGAAGTCGCATCATGCCGGGTGCGGCAGCCCGTGCCGGTGCCCGTCTTAGCGCCCGGTGATGCCGCCAGAGACCAGTGCCAGGAACTCCTCGCGGGTCTTGGGGTTGTCCCGGAACACGCCCAACATGGCGCTCGTAATCGTGGCCGAGTGCTGCTTCTCGACGCCGCGCATCATCATGCACAGGTGCTGGGCTTCGCACACGACCCCCACGCCCGCCGGTTCGATCGCATCTTGGATTGTCTCCGCCACCTGTTGGGTGAGGCGCTCTTGGATTTGCAGCCGCTTGGCGAAGATATCCACGATGCGGGCCGTCTTGCTCAGGCCGATCACCCGCTTCTGCGGGATGTAAGCGATGTGCATCCGGCCGAAAAACGGCAGCATGTGGTGTTCGCACAGCGAGAAGACTTCGATGTCCTTGACGATCACCATCTCGTCGTACGTCACTTCGAACAGAGCCGACTTCAGGACCTCGTGCGGATCCTGGCCATAGCCCTTCGTGAGCTCTCGCAGCACTCGGGCGACCCGCAGCGGAGTATGCTGCAGTCCGTCGCGTCCCAGATCTTCGCGCAAGTGGGTGATGATCTGGCCGACGAGCGGCTCGATGGGATCGGGCGGCCCATCCCCATGGGTCCCGTCATCGAGGAGTTCTAGGATTTCGCTGGCGTCAAAAGGATTCATATCGTCGCTGCGTCGGCGGGCGAGCAGCGGAAACTGTTGCGCGGAGTCTCCTCCAGGCGCAGCCCAGCGAGGCGCGGAGCCTCACCTGGGAAATGGTTGGGCCACGCCTCGCGCAGCCAGGTCTCCACCACGATCAGCACGTTTTCTGACGTGGGGACAAGTTCTTTGAACTCCGGCAGTTCTGTGTTCAGGTGCGTGTGGTCAATGCGTCCGAGCACCGCATCCGCGACCCACTTGTCGAACCTGTCACGTGCTACGACCATCCCGCTGAGCGGGTCGGCCTCGCCCCTGACACTGACCTCTAGGAAGTAGTTGTGCCCGTGCCCGAAGGTGTTGGCACACTTGCCGAACACCTCGCGGTTGCGCTCTTCGCTCAGCGATGGCGCACAAAGGCGGTGGGAGGCCGAGAACCGGTAGCGTCTGGTCAGGGTCGTCACTGGGCTTGCGACTCGCTGAATTCGACAAACAGGTCGTCGCTTTCGTGGAGGCGGATGGAATGCAGCGCCGTGCCCAACTCCGCGATGGGGTCGCGCAGCCGCCGCCAGATGTCTCTGGCGATGTTCTCGGCTGTCGGCACGACTTCGTCGAACGGCCGTACCTCGCGGTTCAAGAAACGGTGATCGTAGACGTCCAGCACGTGCCCTTGAATGATCTGCTTGAGTGCTTTCAGGTCGAGCACCATGCCATGGACAGGATCGACCTCTCCCTGCACCGTCACCTCGAGCAGGTAGTTGTGGCCGTGTCCGTAAGGTCTACTCTCGACCCCGTACAGCCGCTCGTTCTCTTCCGGCGACAGCTGCGGGTTGGAGCAAACGTGCGACGCCGAGAATTCGGCCTTGCGGGTTATCAGCATCGCTCGGCAGTTGGCGTACGCCCCAGTTGGAGGGTAGAGTGGAACTGTAATCTGATTATGCCACGCGTCAGCAGGGAAGCCCTTGTGTACGGCCTCGCCTTGGCGTTGGCCTTCGTGATGGTCTACCGCGTGCAGGGCTACCTGCGGGTCTATAACGTTTCCGAGGGCGACCAGGCACCGGGCTTCCAGGTCACCGACGCACAGGGCGTCGGAATCGGCCTCGCGGACTATGGCGGCAAGGTCGTGCTGCTCAACTTCTGGGCCACGTGGTGCCCACCGTGCGTGCAGGAGATGCCGTCCCTGAACTCGATCTACGAGGAACTCAGCGACCGCGGCTTTGTCGTGGTCGGCATCAGTGTCGATGAGGACGCCGACCAGTACCAAACCTTCCTGGACAGTGCCGGGGTGACGTTTCCGACGGCGCGTGACCCGGAACGCTCCGTCAGCGCGCGTTACGGCACCATGAAGTATCCCGAGTCATACCTGATATCGCGCGAGGGCAGGGTGCTGCGCAAGTATGTGGGGCCTGAGAATTGGCGCCGGCCCGAAATCGCGAACTACCTGCGCTCTGTGCTGTGAAGCGCCTGAAACTGGCGGACTTGACAGGCGGACTTGACGCGCTTGTTCGCGTACCCCAAGATAGGACTGAGAACGTTTGATGGGATTGCGTCTGCTCCTTGTGCTGGCAATTGCCGCTTGCGGTGCCATGGCGCAGCAAAAGACTATTAGCTCCAGTACCCGCCCAGGGGTGAATGACAACGCCGACGGCGCATTGGAGGGGACCCGCCCCGAGAAGGTGCTTGCCGTCGTCAAGGCCAAGGGCACCGTGAAGAGCGTCGATCTCCAGAAACGCACCGTTAGCTTCGTCCTTGGCAAGCACGGGGCGATCGAGCTGGGGTTCTCGCAGCCTGCGGGTCGCGAGCAGGTCAAGGTCGCCAAGAAGGCCGCCAAGCGGATCGGGAAATCGCGCCTGCGTCTGGAAGAGGTGCAGCTCGGAGCCAAGGTACGGGTGCAGTACTACCCGCTGCTGGGCCAGCTTCTGGAAGTCGTGCTCGACTAGCCGGCGGCCGGGGCCGGTGGGTCGGCCAACTGCTGGGACAGGTAGATGCCCAGCCCCATGTCATCGATCATCTGCAACTGCGCTTCCAGCCAGTCGACGTGCTCTTCCTCGTCCTTGAGGATCGTTTCGAACAACTCGCGCGACGCGTTGTCGCCTGCCGCCACTGAATCCTTGATCGCACTATTGAGGATCCCCACCGCCTCGTACTCGAGATTTAGGTCGTTGCCGAGCTGATCCTTGACGTTTTGGCCGACATTGAGGGGACTGAGCTCGCCCATCCCGGGAACTCCCTCGAGAAAGATGATGCGCTCGATCAAGGCCTCTGCGTGGCGCATCTCGCCGAACGCCTGCAGCTTGATGAAGGCTCCCAGCTTGCCGTAGCCCCAGTTGTCGCACATCTCGGCATGCACGATGTACTGGTGAATCGCCGTGAATTCGCCCTTCAGCGCCCGGTTGAGATATGCGATGACATTGGTGTTGCCCTTCATGTCTGCGCTCATTGTACACGCTCCGTGACAGTTGGGCGTAAGTAGCGGACGTGCTAGAATTGCAGCGGCTATAAGGCTCCCAAAGGAGTTATCAAGTCATGAGTTCCGCCACTAGACGCTCGTTCCTCGGTGCCGCTGCGGCGCTGCCCGCCCTGTCGGCGGCCGCAGCATCGGCAGACCAGCCTGCCCAGGGTAGTGACCCGCACCACTGGGATGACCTCAAGCTCGGGGTCGCTACGTATTCGTTGCGCAAATTCAGTCGCACGGCGGCCATCGGCATCTGTCGCGAGCTTGGCATCAAGTACGTCAACGTCAAGGCGTTCCACATGCCGTACTACCTCTCCGACGCCGATCTGATGGGGGCGCGCAAGGAGTTCGAGAGGGCCGGCCTGCAGATTGTCGCTGGCGGCAACATCTCGCTCAGGAGCGACGACAGCGCCGAGCTGGAGCCTTACTTCAAGTACGCTGTTGCCGCCGGCATGGATGTCATGGTCTGCGCTCCGACGCACTCCAACCTTGCGGCGATCGAAAAGCTGGCCATCAAGTACGACCGCAAGATGGCGATCCACAACCACGGCCCGGAGGACAAGTTCTACCCGGCTCCCAGCGACGTGATCAAGCGCGTCAAGGACATGGATCCCCGCATGGGTCTGTGCGTGGACATCGGCCACACGGTGCGCACGGGCGCCGACATCCTCGAGGAGATCGACGTGGCGTGGGATCGGATCTACGACTTCCATGTCAAGGACCTGACCGACTTCACCAGCAGGGACAGCCAGGTCGATGTGGGCGATGGCAATCTGCCGATTGCCGCGATCTTCAAGATGCTCAAGCAACGCAAGTACGCCGGCGTCGTCGGCTTGGAGTACGAGGTCGACGCGGCCCATCCGCAGATGGGCATGGCGAAGTCCTTCTCGTACATGCGCGGCGTGCTGGACGGCCAGGCCTGACACTGGCATAGCAGCGGCGCCGCAACAGAGTGTCGGGTCGTTGCGAACGGCCGCTAGGCGCTGCCGGATATCTGTGGCAACCTCCCTGGTTTCGAGTGCCACTGCCGGAGCTTGCCCGAGTTCGCTGCAGATTCCGGTGGATGTGGACACCTGATCCGGATTATTGTCAGCGCTCATTCCGAGGTATTGTGAACACCTCGGAACGATATTGCACGGCGACCGATACGGGTCGCCAAAGCAGCAGATGGATTGTCCCGGCGGTGATTTTCGTATCTTCCTAGATGACTTACGCTGTCTAGGCGGCAGATCTGTGCATCAATTGCATGAATTGGGAATTTCGACTACCCGGTCGCGTGATGAACGCCGGGACCCGCAACGAAATTTCGACTATGTTTGCAGCGGGTCTAGAAAAACTGCAGTTTCGAGGGCAAGGCCATCGTGATGGCCAAGTCTTTGATAGCTACGGCATCGTCTATGTTCGCGTCCCTTACGAGGCCCGGGCCGCGAAATAAAAAGAGGCAATGCTTTGTCCGCCGCTCCTGCACATCAAGGCACAGGGCTACGCACGAAGCCGAGCCTCTACTCAAGAGATTAGCTCAACTGTGCCGTCAAGTCGACTGTCATACGGATTCAGAATTGATCGATTCTGGGGTCGCTACGGTGCCTTGCCGGTCCTCCGTATTCGATTCGTCATCATCCCGTCTCTCCTCTCGACTCGGGTGCAGGCCGGGAGTGAGCCTGCCAGATTTCGCAGTCGGGGTTCCGAGAACGGTGGGCCCTCGGCGGTCCGAGCCGCGGTGGGAATCCGCCGTGGACTATTTCAGCGGAGGCCGTTCCCGCAACCCGTGAGAGGTGGGCTCCCGCAGCAAGCTGGGGCCTAGGACCGGTGACACCAGTCAGCCAAGCCGCAGGAGCAAACGCATGTCTGTAGCTGCCAATCAAACGCTAGCAGCGCCTGCCCTGAGCCAGCAGTCCAAGGCACAACTCGATCAGTTGCTGGAGTCGGGCGTTGCCGACCTGAGCTCGCACGAGTCGCTGGCCACGGTGTGATCCGGAGTCGGCGAGGCCGCACGCGAGGCTGATCTGAAACAACGCCAGGGAGGATCGTCCGGACGGCTGCCATGAGCGTTCGGTGGCGGTCGGCAGCGTGCCGGCTGTATCTACGTCGTGGTCGGCCTGGGCCTGGATAGCCGCAAGCGCGTTCTGAGTTGCGGGCGGGGGGAGGGAAAACTCCGGAGGCCTTGCACGACCTCCTCGAGTTCCCACGCCGGGACCGAGCCGTTCCAGCTGTCCATGCCTGTCAAGCTGCGGTGGTAGTCGACCACCTCCACAGCACGGGCGTTGTCGCCCTCGCAGCGGACCTACGAAAGCCGCGCGGCCGCGTAAGCTTGGTCGAGCAACTCGACCACATGTAGTACGGGCAGCGGGCGGGCGGAGCGCTGCGTGCCGGCCTGCAGTTGCAGCATGCAGCCCGGGTTTGCGGTCACGATCGTGTCAGCCCTGGTCGACTCGATCATGCGCATCTTGTCTTCGAGCAGCGACATGGATATATCTGTGTGCTCGATGTTGTACACGCCCGCCGAGCCGCAGCAGATCTCGCTCATGGGCAACTCGTGCAGCGTGACACCTGGAACGGACTGGATCAATCGGCGCGGCGGGCTCGAGATTTTCTGCCCGTGCAACAGGTGGCACGAATCTTGGTAGGTGACCGTCCGCTCCAGCCGCCCGAATTCTGTGTTGAGCTCGATGGATGCTAGGAATTCGCTCACGTCGCGCATCTTGCCTGCAAAGGCTTCCGCGCGCTCATGCCACTCCGGATCGTGTTCGAACAGTTCTGGGTATTCCTTCAGCACCGAGCCGCAACCGGCTGTGTTGGTGATGAACGCATCGAAGTTGCCGGACTCTAGAGCGGCGATGTTCTTCTTGGCCTGCTCGCGGCCGATGGAGCGCAGCCCGGCATGCACCTGCAGGGCGCCGCAGCACTCCTGTTCCGCCGGGATCGTGACCTCGCAGCCGTTCTTGCACAGCACCCGCACCGTTGCCTCGTTTAGCCGGCTGAAGAACACGTTCTGCATGCAACCGGCCATCAGCGCCACACGGTGCTTGGTCTCGCCCTCGGCCGGGTAGATCTTGCCGAAGTTGGAGAAGAAGAATGGCGCCTGTGCCTCGGGAGCGAGCTGTGCGAGGTCCCCCAGCCTGCCCAGCGAGCGCAGGAAACCCGACTCCCGCATCATCTGATCGAGCCCGCTCCGCTGATAGAACAGCAGTCCCAGCCCGGCGGTTTTCAGCAGGAACGGGCTGCGCAGTACCTTGCTGTAGGCCAGCCAGCGGAAGAAACGCTGCGGGATGCTCCTGCGGATCGAGTTCTCGATCTGGGCGAGCGCGCCTTCGATCAGCCGACCGTATTGCACGCCCGAAGGGCAGGCGGTCTCGCAGGAGCGGCAGGCGAGGCACAGCTCGATGTGCTCGATGTAGTCTTCCGAGATGGGGCTGCGCCCCTCGCTGACCTCGACCATTTGGTAGATCCGCCCGCGGGGTGAATCCATTTCCACGCCGAGTTCCCGGTAGGTGGGGCAGGCGTTGAGGCAGAGTCCGCAATGGACGCACTTACGCAGGTCGACTTCTTGCGGGAAATCTGCCGGAGCTTCGATTTGGGACGGCACGAACGCTGCTAGCTCCCTCTTAACCAGCTGACATCCTTAGGTGAGGATGTCGTGGTGCACCAACCCTGCCACGTCCGTCAGGCGGAAGTCGCGCCCAGAAAAGCGGTAGGTCAGCTTTTCGTGATCCATGCCCAGCAGGTGGAGCACGGTGGCGTGGAAGTCGTGGATGTGCATCCGGTCGACCTCCGCGTGGTAGCCGATCTCATCCGTGGCACCGTATTGGAAGGCCTTCTTCACGCCGGCTCCTGCCATCCAGATCGTGTAGCCGTAGGGGTTGTGATCCCGGCCGTCGCCGCCTTGGCTGACGGGTGTACGCCCGAACTCGCCGGCCCAGACGACCAGCGTCTCGTCCAGCATGCCGCGGGACTTGAGATCCTTCAGCAGGCCCGCGATGGGCTTGTCCACTTCTGCCGCGTTGGAGCTGTGGCGGTTGAACAGGTCTGAATGCTGGTCCCACTTGTAGGAGTGCGTGCATTGCACGAAGCGCACGTCACGCTCGCTCAGCCGCCGCGCTAGCAGGCACTGCCAGCCGAAGTCAGCGGTGACCGGGTTGTCGAGGCCGTACAGCTTGCGTGTCGCCTCGGACTCCTTCTCAACCTCGAATGCCTCGGGCGCCTGCATCTGCATGCGGAAGGCTAGCTCAAAAGACTGGATCCTAGCTTCGAGACGCGGGTCGAACTTGCGCATCTCCGCGTGCCGTCGGTTGACGTTGCGCAGCATGTCCAGCTCGTAGCGCTGTTTCTCCTCCGAGAGGCCCTTGTTCACGAGGTACTCGATGGGCTCGCCCTGCACGTCCGAAACGTTCAGGCCGGCATGGCCGATCGGCGTGCCCTGGAAGGACCCTGGCAGGAACGCGGAGGACCAGTTCTTGGCACCGCCGTGCGAGAGCGCCGGCTTGATGGTGACATAGCCGGGCAGGTTCTTGTTTTCGGTGCCCAGCCCGTAGACCACCCACGATCCTAGGCTGGGCCGCGTGAACGTGCTCGAGCCGGTGAATGTTTGCAGCAGCGCCGCGCCGTGATCCACGCCCTCGCCCACCATCGAATGCACGAAGCACAGGTCGTCCACGCATGCGCGCACGTGCGGGAACAGGTCGCTCACCAAGATGCCGCTCTTGCCACCGGGCTTGAAGTCCCACAGGGGCTTCATCAGCGGGCCCGCCTCCTCGTCGTCGAATGCCAGCGGCCGCTCGATCGGCAGCGGCTTGCCGGCGTTCTTGGCCAGATAGGGCTTGTATTCGAACGTGTCCACTGAGGATGGCCCGCCGTGCATGAACAGGAAGATCACGCGCTTGGCTCGCGGCTCGAAGTGCGGCTGGCGAACCGCCAGCGGGTTCGCCACGTCAAACGCCACGTCCTGTGCCGCGGCGCCCTGGTCGAACAGGCTGCCCAGTGCGAGCATGCCGAATCCGCACGCTCCGTCGCGCAGCATGCCACGCCTAGTCACTGGCCGCACGGCGTTCATGTGCTCGATCGTCTGCCTGTAGTCCATCGCTTGTCTCTATGATCGCCTGAGCTTTCGAGGCCGCTGCCTCGTGGGACTCAATCCACGTAGATGAAGTCGTTCGATGCCAGCATGATGCGGCAATAGCTCTGCCATGCCTCCTGCGGCGTGGCGTCGCTGAAGCGCGAGGCGAAGCCGTTCACGTACGAAACGGCCGCGTCCACCTCTCCTGCATCGGCTGAGCGCGTCAGCACGGCCAGATACGCGTGTCGCGCTCGGTCGGTGTCGCTCCAATCGTCGGCCCCGAGCAATTGCTCGGCGAGGTTGCCGGCCCGCGCTGCCACGAATTCGCTGTTCATCATGAACAGCGCCTGCGGGGCCACGTTGGTCACCAGGCGCTTGCCCACCGACGTGACGGCGTCGCCAAAGTCGAACAGATTGAGCAGCGTGGGCAGGTTCGCCCGCCGCAGGGGCAAGTAGACCATGCGCCGCGTCGAAGTCGTCGGGTCGATGCTCAGGCGGTCGTTTGAGTTCTCCCGGTCCGTGCCGAAGCCCGACTGCATCGTGCCGCCCATCGTCAGGTCGAGCGAGCTGTCGATGGCCAGCATGCCGTCGCGCAGCTCTTCCACGTCAAGCCGCCTGCGATTGAAGTGCGACAGCCACTGGTTGCCCGGGTCGGCTTTCGCCGCCGCAGCGCTTGGCGCGCTGCTCATGCGGTATGCGCTCGAGAGCATGATCCGCCGGTGCATGTCCTTGACCGACCAGCCGTCCCTCACGAAGGTCGTGGCCAGCCAGTCCAGCAACTCGGGGTGCGTCGGCGGGGTGCCAAGCTTGCCGAAGTTGCTCGGAGTGCGCACGATACCCTCGCCGAAGTGTTTCTGCCAGATGCGGTTGACAATCACGCGCGTGGTGAGGGGGTTTTCGGGGGAGGCGATCCAGTCTGCCAGTTCCAAACGACCGCTGCCGCTCGCCGCCGGCTCTTGGTCGAATCCGGCGATGATGGCGGGAAAGACCTTCGGGGCGGGCTCGCCCGCGGCGGTATGGTCGCCTCGGACGAAGACCCTTTGGTCCATCTGCTCGCCATCTTCGACGGCGTTAGCCATCGGAGGCTCCTCCATCGCGGCGGCCTCAAGCTCCGCGACCGCCTGCTTCAGCGCCGCAATGGTCGTGACCGTTTCCGGCTTCAAGATCGCGTCGAGTTCCTCGCGATCGAAGCTCAGGGGGGCCGTCTTGGCGTGATACACATCGAAGAAGAACCGATCGCGGCCCTGTACGAAGCGCGGCTTGGGCGGTGGCGGCATCGACCCGTTGCGGATGAGCTCGATGGCGCTTTTGCGCCAGCGCCGGATCGTGTGATGCCAGCCTTTGAGCGATTTGCCGAAGCGTTCTTCGTAGGCAGCGGCGACTTCCACTCGCTCGGCGGGCATCGCCTCGTGCCATTGCGCTAGCTGGCCGCGCGGTCCGTCGCCGGGTTTGAGGTAGGCGATCCACTTCTCCAGTTGTCGGGAGTCCAAATCGCGGTCGGACGCGATCTGCGCTTGGTCCGCTCCATCCTCATAGATGTCGCGCGCGGCCAGCATGTACGCGGCAATGCGATCCGCCACCGAGTCGACGTACCCCTCCAGCTCGATATCCGCGAGATTGCTTAGCTCGATCCGCTTGTTCTTGATGTCGCGCTGCTGTGCTTGATAGCGGTCGTACTCGGGCTGGGGCACCAAGGGCTTGAAGAGCAATTGTGAAACATGCGTTGAGGGGTCGCGGAAGCTGCGCGTGGAGGCGAAGATCCCTGCCAGAGAGTAGTAATCCTTGGTCAGGATCGGGTCGAACTTGTGATCGTGGCAACGGGCGCAGGCCACCGTCAGACCCAGCATGGCCTTGGAAACCACTTCGATCTGCTCGTCATAGACGTCGTACAGCATGCGCTTCTTGTCCTGCTGCGCGACTGCCTTCGGGCCTAGGGCGAGGAATCCGGTGGCCACGATGCCGCGTTGGTTGACAGTGCCTTGCTCGCCGGACGGCAGCAGGTCGCCCGCGATCTGCTCGCGCACGAACTGGTCGTAGGGCATGTCGCTGTTGAACGCGTTGATGACGTAATCGCGGTACTTCCAAGCGTAGGGATAGCGATGATCCTCGTCATTGCCCGTCGAATCCGCGTAGCGGGCAACGTCGAGCCAGTGCCTTCCCCAGCGCTCGCCGTAGAGCGGCGAAGCCAGCAAGCGCTCCACCACCCTCTCGAACGCCTTCGGGGAGTCATCCGCGAGGAACGCCCGCGCATCTTGGGGGGTGGGCGGCAGCCCGGTCAGATCGAACGTGGCGCGCCGCAGCCAGGTCAGCCGGTCGGCGGGCGCTGCCGGCGTGAGACCGTGCTCTTGCAGCTTTGCGAACACGAAGCGGTCGATCGCGTGCTCATTCCAGACCAGGTCGCTGGCAGTGGGCGGTTCTGTGCGGGCCACTGGCTGAAATGCCCAGTAGCTCTTCTGCTCAGCGGTGAAGATGCCCTCCTGTTCCGCGGGGATCATCGCCACCTGCTGTTCGGCGCCCGGCCACGGAGCGCCCTGCAGTACCCAGTCCCGCAGCGCCGCCAGCTCTTGGTCGGCGAGCTTGCCGTCGGGCGGCATCTTGACGCGGGCTTGGTAGCCGACAATGGCCAGCAGGCGGCTGGATTTCGGATCCTGGGCGGAGATCAGTGCGGCTTCATCGCGTGCCTTGACGAATCCCTCTACGCTGGACAGGTCGATATTGCCGCTCTTAAGCTGCGTGTTGTGGCACGCCTGACACTTGGCGATCAACAGCGGCCGTACGCGCTTCTCGAAGTGTTCCAGCGCCTCGGACTCCGCAGCCACGGCGGGCAGGCAGGCAACCAGCACTCCGAGGACCATTCGCGCGGTGCGATCCGTTTGGCGTTTTGCGGAGTACCAGATCAAGGCTCCCATGGCCTGTCCAACGCTTCAACTATAGCGAATCCCAGCATTTCGCCCCGAGGACAGGAGCGCGCCGAGGGCTGCCGGTCGCACTCTGCGGGAGCTGAAACCTTTGGCCTGTCCGCGTGTTGTTCTGTCATGGGCACCGCCTCGACGCGAGTGGCATGACCAACTCAGTCGAGTTCGAGCAGTTTGTCCGCCGGCATCAGGACATGGTTTTTGGCATTGCGATTCGTATGCTCGGTGACCCCAGTGAAGCCGAGGATGTTTCCCAGACGGTGTTCCTGAAGGCATTCGAGCGGTTCGAGGTCTTGCGCGGCATGCCTGCGGCGGGTGGCTGGCTGCGCACAGTCACCACCAACCTGTGCCTGAACCACCTGACTAGGTTCCGGGCGCGCTGGCGCCTATGAAGCCGAGGATGTTTCCCAGAGTTTCCTGAAAGGCATTCGAGCGGTTCGACGGTCTTGCGCGGCATGCCTGCGGCGGGTGGCTGGCTGCGCACAGTCACCACCAACCTGTGCCGTTAGCCAGCAGCGGACGGGCGCGGACGGGAGTGAGCGCTCTTATGAGGACATGCTCGTGACTGCTCCGAGCCAAGGCCGGGATCTCGAGCGGGCGGAAGAGCGCGCGCGCTTGGAACGCGGGCTGCGCGACTTGCCGCCACACCAGCGCGTCCCGATTGTGCTGTACCACTTTGAACAACGCAGCTATCGGGAAATCGCGGAGACCTTGGGAGTCTCGATCGGCAAGGTCAAGACTGACATCCACCGCGGTCGGCAGGCCCTGCGGGCTCTGATCGAGGAATGAAATGACATCCGCTGAACTGGAATCATTCGTTGCCTCGAAGCTGGCGGATCTCAGCCAGCCGAGGGCGCCTGCCTCGCTTCTGCCGCGCGTGCTGGCCCAGATCGCGCGTCCGCGACGCGAGCCTTGGCATCGCCGCCCGTGGCATTCATGGCCGGCGGCGCTGCAAGCGACGGGTGTAGCCGCTTGCCTGGTCGTGGCCTGGCTCGCAGCCTCGGCTTGGGCAGTCTTTTCCGCCGCGGAGATTCCGGCGGTCATCGGGGCGTGCATGGTAGTGCTGCGACTGGCCGCCGAGGCCGGAGCTGGCTATCTTGCGGCGCTGATGGGTTTGATGGGCGGGACCAGCGTCCTCATCATCGTGGCGCTGTCACGCCTGTTGGGGGAAGGGAACTTGGATCATGAAATCGTATAGGAACCGCTTCGCTGCGCTAGCTCTCGCGCTGGTCTTGGTGCCGGGCGCGATGGCGCAAGACCCCGCGCCGGCCGATCCGGAGGCGACTCAGCCACGCGCTGCAAAGCCTAGCGAGGAGATTCGCTTCGGATCCTCTTACACGCTGAACGCTGGCGAGCGAGCCGACGATGTCGTTGTGATATCGGGTTCGGCAAGCATCGCGGGAACCGTCGAAGGCGACGTAGTCGTGATCCTCGGCTCGCTCATGCTGGCCGGCACCGCGATCGTGGAAGGGGACACCGTTGTCGTGGGCGGAAGCGTCAGCGCGGACCCCGGCTCGACCGTGGACGGGGATCTTGTTGTTGTCGGGGGCTCGCTCAGAGCTCCGCCGGACTTCTCGCCTGGCGGCGAAAAGGTCATCATTGGAAGCCCGGTCGACGTGGGGTGGGTCACCCCAGCATGGCCCTGGCTGTCCAGGGGGCCGTTGATGGGGCGTCCCGTCGTGCCTGAGCTGCCTTGGATGTGGATCTTCCTCGCGCTTCTGGCGCTGGTCTACTTGGGAGCGAACGTGGTCTTCGAGCGACCTGTCCGGGAGTGCGCCGACGCACTATCGGCGAAGCCGCTGACCTGCTGCCTCGTGGGCGGGATGGTCGTGCTGCTGGCTGGACCGGTCTCGTTTACCCTGCTTGTGTCAGTCATCGGGCTGGTCATCTTGCCGTTCCTATGGTTTGCGCTGTTCTGCGCAGCCATCGTCGGGAAGGTCGGAGTGGCTCGCTGGATCGGCCGCCGGATCATCGCAGAGGAACTCCCCGGCGACAGGCTCCAATCCGCGCGCTCGGTGGGAATCGGAATCGCTGTGATCTTTGCGGCCTACATGATTCCCGTGCTCGGCATTGCGACTTGGGGGGTTCTGAGCGTTGTGGCGCTCGGTGCGGTGTCGACGACCTTCGCCTCGAGGCTTCGACGGGAAAACCAAGGCGGCCAGGCGAATGTGACGCTGCGCGTTGCTCCAGTCGTGGGGCCCGACGCCGGCCCGGGGGCGAACGCCGCAGCAGATGCTGCCGAAGCTTCCGATTCCGCGGCTGTCCTCGAGGGCCCGTCGGCGGTGGCAGGCATGGATGCTGCCGGGAGCTTGGCGCTCGCCAGCTTCAGCAGCCGGATCGGAGCCGTAGCGCTCGATTGTGTCCCGGTCATTGCGATCGGGGCAGCATTGGGCCTAGACGGAGGCGCCATCCTGTTCACGTTCTGGGCCTACAACGTGGGGATGTGGGCGTGGCAGTCGACGACGGTTGGCGGGATGATCTGCCGGATCCGCATCGTCCGCGGAGACGGTGCAGATCTGGCCCCCGCCGATGCGCTCGTCCGGGGCGTCGCGAGCATCTTCTCCGCAGTATTCGTCGGGCTGGGCTGGTTCTGGGCTGCGTGGGACGAGAGAAGGCAGTCCTGGCACGACAGGGCGGCGGGAAGCCTTGTCGTGCGAGTCGCGCCCGATCTTGCGCCGCAGCCACGACCGAGCAGCAGCGCTGCCGCGGACTGAACTCGCGATTCGGCGCGGGCCAACGGCGGCTTCACGATTCTAGGATTCGGGTAGGATCCGGAGACCGCCTCGTGCTGTCGTCTGACTGCAGCCCCGAATGGGTCGTAGTCTTCTGGGCCTGCCCAGCGCGGGACTCGCCAGCGTGGCTTGATCTGCGTCATAGCATCTCGCGCTAGCACGAGCGCCCGAGCGATCTGGGCAGCTGTTGGAATCCGCCCACATGCCGGATGTCACCGAGGTGCGCTTCTCACCGGCGCAGAGCCAGCCGGTGGTATAACGAAATCGCATGGCTGACCACCTCAGGCAGAAAGCGGCGGTGCGGACGCAGAGATTTCATCCGTCAGTAGGCTTCGACCACCCAACCGCTGCTTGTTTGACAAAGGCTGCTGATTCCGAGGCAGGCCGGATCGAGGTGACGGAGCAAATGAAGTCCATGCTGCGACGCGTTTTCCCCTGCGTGCTCACTGTGTTTCTGGCGTGCGGAACGCCAGAGGCACAGGACTACGTGGCCGAGATGCAAGCTTGGCGCGTCGACCGCGAGGAACGACTCAAGGCCGACGACGGCTGGCTATCGGTCGCGGGGCTCTTTTTTCTCCACGAGGGCGACAGCAGCTTCGGGTCGTCGCCACTTAACGACATCGTGCTGCGCACCGGCCCAGCGCACGCAGGCATCTTCACTCTGCGGGACGGCACGATCACCGCGCGGGCACCTGAGGGGGAGACCCTCTCAGTCGACGGCCGTGATGTTGAGACGGCACGGCTCTGGCCCCACGAAGGTCCCGAGCGCCCGACAATCGCTCTCGGCCCCCTGTCGCTGTTCGCCCATTTCAGCGGGGACCGGCTCGCGATCCGCATGCGCGATCCCCAAAATAAGATCCGGCGCGGATTCACCGGGCTGCGTTGGTATCCGGTAGACGCATCCTTCCGGGTTCGCGGTCACTACATCCCGCACGGCGAGCCGCGCACGATGGAATTGTCCAACACGCTCGGTGACATCCAGCCGGCCCGCACCAGCGGCTCGGTTGCGGTCAGGGTGGGCGGAAAGGAGTTGCGCATGACCGCAATTGATTCCGACGACCGGCTTTGGTTCATCTTCCGCGACTTGACGAGCGGGAGCGAGACCTACCCATCGGCACGTTTCCTTTACGCGGACGCTCCCGGCGCTGGCGGCTGGACAACCGTCGACTTCAACCAAGCCTACAACCCCCCGTGCGCGTACAACCCCTACACGACCTGTCCGCTCCCGCCCCGCGAGAACAGGCTGACCGTGCGGATCGAGGCGGGAGAGCTTGATTACCACCATTAACGCGGGCCCCCTACCGCCGTCAGCCGTCGAGGTCGAGAATCCCGCCCGTGCTCGCTGCAAGTTCAACGGGAGTGTCAGAAATTGCGTGTAGAGAGGATATTACGGGGGTTGCTCTGCCTGGTGTGGGGCCATGGCCTTCCGAGTGCCCAGAACGGCTGGGCCACTCGCCCACTCCTGCCATCGCAAGCTGCGGCGCGAAAGTGAAGTGGCTGCGCAGTGAACCTCCCCGATTCCTCCGGCCGGTCGCCGGCCCAATGTCAGGCCGACACCACGGACCGCCATCCCCGCACTGCCTGCCGTCCTCCGGCCCCTGCGCCCCGCCACCGTGACTCCCCCCGGGAACAGCCTCCTTCGCTACCGCACTACAACCAGCGCCCCGGCTGCTGAATTCTTTCTATTGGCCAGGCTGCGAAACAAGCTGAAGTGCGGCCTGCGGGTAAAGCCCACAGGGAAATCGAGCTCGACGTACGCATCCCGCTCTGCATCGAGGGCCGAAGCCAAGACTCTCTGGTATGTCTTCGAACAGGCCTACAAGATGCGGGCTCTGCCGCCGCGCAAGTCATGAGATTCGTTTGGGAACGGCCGGTGCTTGACACTCATGTGGTGAGACGTCCCGTAGGAGGGGCGCTTGGGCATTGACTAGAACGATCCAATGCCGTCGGTTTGCGCCTCGCCCCGAACGTCCTTCTTGACGCTCTCCTTGACCGCGCCGACTTCGAGGTCGTCCATACCGTCATTGGGTTTACGGCATCCGTGGAAACGGGCGATGCAGGCTTGATCGATCGTTGCACAAATCGACGAAGTGTCTTCGTGTCCGTTCCCCTCATCGGCTTGGCCTTGATCTTTTCCGAACGCTGCCTAGCTATAGGTACAGCAGTCTTGTCAACTGCGGCGCAACCGGCCCTCTGCTTCTTAGACTCGTGCTTGGTCCGCTGCTTGCCGCCAAATGTAGGTCCGGACTAGCTACCGTCCGACCGCGCGAACACTTGACGGAGGAGATGAACCAAATGGAGTAGACGCGTTTCGTGCTATTCCGCGTCCCCGATTATTCCGAGTCAATTGTTCAAGACACTTTGGTGCTGATCACGGAGGCAGAGCCGGTGCCTATGCTAGACAGTCTGCGCTTGAACGGTCCAGATTCGAGCAAGCGGTTCTTGGAGATAAAATCATGAGGCGCACCCTCTCCGTGCTGCTGGTCTTGGCGTTTGCGATCATGTTGCCGAGGTCCGATGCCCAAGTCCTCACAAACGAGCATATTCGGAGAATGACTTCTGCCGGGTTGCCACCTGCGGTGATTGTAGCTAAGATCACTTCGTCAGAAACCAATTTCGATACTTCGGTCGACGCGCTCATCATCCTGGCCTAGGGAGGCGTAGACAGCGCCATAATCGAGGCGATGACAATGGCCGGAGTCAAGCGCCCGGCTTCCCGCGACGGCCACCAATCGGCGGGCGCTCCGGCAGGCCTTTCAACGACGCCGTGCGAGTCCGCAGGGATATTCGTCGAACAACCGGACGGGTTGATGCGCGGACTCGAATGGACGGCGTATGCCTCCACCAAGCCCGGCGGATTGGTGACTGGCCTGACTCGCGGGGCTTTGACATCGAAGATGCTCGCTGTGCTACGGCGGACGGCGTCTTCGGTGCGTCTGGCCGACCGATCACCGGTTTTCTGGTTTTGCTTCGACGCCTCCGACGGCAGCTTCGAACTGCCTGGAATCAAGGGAGTCCTTCAGCCGCACGACATCTCCCTTATACCGCTCAAGATCAACGAGAAAAGGGATCACCGGAGTTGGGTCCGCGGGCGGCAGGATAGGAGGGATTCCGAAGCGCGTCGTGCCTATGAGTTACGAAGAGGTTGCACACGGAGTTTTTCGTGTCACCCCGCACAATCCGCTAGCTAAGAACGAGTACGCCTTCTACAAGGGACCTGACGCGGTGACCTCTCGTCACGCCTACTCTTTCGGAATCGAATGAGGTTTCCGTACGCGAGCGCTCGCTGTCCGGCGAAGTCCCGCGCCCTGCCCATGCCCCAGATCTCGCACTTGACAACTGTAGGGTGGTTGTGGCATGTCTAAAGCATGCTCGACCAACATTGCATTGCGGAGACCCTCTCGCACTCAGAGGCCGTGGAGACCCTGCGGGTGCTGCGGACGCAGGCTGGCGACACCAGCCGGAGCGCGTTCGCCCGGCACGTGTGCCGGGAGTTCGGTTTTGTGGACAGTCGCGGCCAGCCGCAGGTGGCGAGCTGCCAGAAGGCCTTGCGCAGTCTGCACAGCGCGGGACGCATCGATTTGCCGGCCCCGCGCCATGGCGGCCGCACCGGTGACTGCCGTCCGCGTCGGCTCGGCCAGCCGGTCCCGCCACCGCAAGCAGTTCCGCCTGCGGCGGGGGCGGTCGCCGGGCTCAAGTTGACCCTGGTGACGAGTCCGCAACAGCGGCGGACCTGGAACGAGCTGGTCGCCAGCGAGCACCCGCAGGGAGCCGTGCTGCACGTCGGTGCTCAGCTGCGCTACCTGATTGAGTCCGAGCACGGCCTGCTGGGGGCGCTCGGCTTCGCCGCCGCGGCCTTGGCGGTGGCGGCCCGCGACGAGTGGATTGGCTGGGATGCGCAACTGCGCCGCAAGCGGCTGCACCGCGTGCTGGGCCTGAGCCGCTTCCTGATCCGTCCCAGCGTGCGCTGTCACCTGCTCGCTTCCAAGGTGCTCGGCATGGTCCGGCGGCGGCTGCCGGAGGACTTCCTCCAGCGCTATGGCTACCGGCCTGCCCTGCTGGAAACCTATTGCGATCCGCAGCAGCACGCCGGCACGTGTTTCCGCGCCGCTAACTGGACCTGCGTCGGCCAGACCGGCGGGCGCGGGCGCTTCGCCCGCCCCGGCCAGCGCGTGCCGGTCAAGGCCATCTTCGTCTACCCCCTGCAGCGCGACTGGCGGCGCCTGCTCGGGGCCGCCGCAGCACCGCCCGGCCAGCCGCTGGGGCCGGCCGACGGGCTGGCCTTGGACGAGTTCGCGCGCAACGAACTGGGCCAGGCGCCGCTGGGTGATCTACGCTTGTCGAAGCGGCTGGTGCAGACCGCCCAGATGCAGGCCGCCGCTCCCATGGCATCAATCCCAGCCGCCGCGCAGGGCCAGCGGGCCGCCGTCAAGGGCCACTACCGCCTGATCGACCAGCCGGACGACTCGGCGGTGACCCCGCAGAACATCCTGGCGCCGCACCGCCAGCGCACGCTGCGGCGCCTGCAGGCCGAGCGCACGGTGCTGTGCGTGCAGGACGGCACCGAGCTCAACTTTGCCGAGCATCCCGGCTGTGCGGGGCTGGGCTACATCGGCAAGAACAAGCGCTCGGAGGGCACGCTGGGGCTGCACATGCACTCGACGCTGGCGGTCAGCCCGGAGGGCATCCCGCTGGGGCTGCTGCAAATCCAGTACGACGCGCCGGACGGGCAGGCGCAGCGCGGGCGGCCGCTGGAGCAGCGCAAGACCTTCCGCTGGATCCGCGGGTTGCGGGACTGCGCGGAGGTAGCGGGCCAGTTGGCGGGCCCGCGCCTGGTGGCGGTGATGGACCGCGAGGCCGACGTGCAGGCGCTGTTCGCCGAGCAGCGGCGGCTGGAGGGAGTCGAGTTGCTGGTGCGGGCCAAGCACAACCGCGTCCTGGGCGCGCCCCGGCCGAAGCTGTTCGAGCACATGCGGGCACAGCCGGTGGGGGGCCAGTTGGAGATCAAGGTGCAGCGGAGTTCGGCGCGGCGGGGCACGCGCCGGCAGTCCGCCAGCGCGCTGCGCGCGGCGCGCACGGCGCAGGCCGAGTTGCGCTGGCAGACGGTCGAGTTGCCGGCCCCGGCGCGCGGCGAGGCAGCGCTGCGGATGCAACTGGTGCACGTGTGGGAGCGGGCGGCGCCGGAGGGGGTGGAAGCGTTGGAGTGGTTCCTGCTGACGACGTTGCCGGTGGCGTCGCTGGCGGATGCGGAGCAGGTGCTGGAGTGGTACCGGCTGCGCTGGCGCATCGAGGACTGGCACCGGATTCTCAAGTCAGGCTGCAAGGTGGAGTACTTGGGGCACCGCACGGGGGAGCGGATCGAGCGGGCGGTGACGATCAAGGCGGTGATCGCCTGGCGGCTGGCCGCGATGACCCTGCTGGGACGGGAGACCCCCGAATTACCGAGCGAGGTGTTCTTCACGCAGATCCAGATGCGGGTGCTGCGCCACTTCGCGTCCAAGCGCGGGCTGGCCGCGCCGGGCAATCTGGGGCTGGCGGTGCGGACCATGGCGATCTTGGGCGGCTACCTGTACCGTGCCCACGCTCCGCCGCCGGGCCATCAAAAGATCTGGGAGGGCTGGACCCGCTTGACCATCATGAGCGAAGCCTATGAGCTGAAAGACTACTTCGAGCCGCCCGCCAGCGCCTTTCAGACTGAGCTCGGATCGTGACTTGTGGGGCAACGGCAGCCCGCGCCCAGTCCTGCAGTCTGATCCTGAGACTTGGGATCTTAGGCGGGTAGCCAACGAAAGTAGTTGCTCGGCACCGTCCCTCGGACGGGCTGCTCGCTGCTGCGCGTCCGCTTGAGCCGCTGCGACCGAGATGCAGCTGGAGTCGGATTCTAGGCCTCTTGCTCGCCAATCACACCGTGCCCAAGCCTTGACCGGAAAGCGATATTCGATCACTGGCCAGTGAGACGTCCGTCACGCCTGCTCAATAGATCGCCGGTGCCGTTCGCTCAGCCTTGCCAAATGTCGCCACCAGCGATCGACGCCGTGGCGACGCGGAACGTTACGCAACGAAACTGCTCATCTGCACTTTTAAACTGCGTAAGCTCACCGTTGTTGCGCAATCTGATGACACGCAGACCTACGCGTTCCACAAGTAGTCGGTGGCGTGCCATCAAGTCCAGCAGCCTTGCGGTGGGCATTCCGAGAGTAGGGTCTTGGCTCTCATCTCGGCAATACTCCAACTTCGGTGTTACACCAACACCAAGTGTTACGCAACTTCAGAATCATTCCGCAATATAAGTGTGAAGAATCGGCCGGATATTACGCATGGATGGCTATCATTACGCAAGACTCCCCGGGAACATGCGGAAGACCGATGCCTAAGTTGATGCCTGAGGACGAACTGCGGGCGATCGAGACAGTGGTTCGCGGTCAACCGGAAGCACTCTCGGCTCGGGCGATTGCCAGCCGTCTGCCGTCCGCTCCTTCCCATCGCACGCTGCAATTCCGGCTGAAGCGCCTCGTGGAGGATGGGCGTCTCGTGAGGCACGGCGTGAGAAGTCGCGCCATGTACTCCCTGCCACCACAAGCGAGGAAACCAGCCCCAGCGGAAATAACGATACCCCTCTCGGAACGAAGCGTCAGCATAGAGGCACTCTTCGAGCGTCCGCCACAGACCAGAACTCCTGTTGGCTACGAGCGGGAGCTGCTCGATTCCTACCGGCCGAACTCGAGCGCCTATCTTGACCTGAGAACTCGAATCGAGCTCGGGAAAGCGGGTCGTCTAAGGACGGGACCACATCCCGCCGGGACATACGCGAAGCGAATCCTGCAACGGCTCCTGATCGATTTGTCGTGGAACTCGAGTCGCCTAGAAGGGAATACCTATTCGCTGCTCGACACCCAGCGCTTAATCGAATTGGGAGCGGCTGCGGAAGGTAGAGACGCCTTTGAAACACAAATGATCCTCAATCACAAAGACGCGATTCACTTCCTTGTCGAGGGCATCGATGAAATCGGCTTCAATCGTTACACAATCTGCAATTTGCACGCGACACTCACGAACAATCTTCTGCCTGACGAGGGAGCGGCGGGCAGATTGAGACGAATTCCCGTTGGCATCGAGGGGTCGGTATTCCATCCGCTTGAAGTGCCGCAGCTCATTGAGGACTGCTTCGACCAGATTCTCGGCAAGGCTGAAGCCATCCGAGACCCGTTCGAGCAGTCCTTTTTCTTGATGGTCCATCTGCCTTATCTTCAGCCGTTCGACGATGTCAACAAGCGCGTATCGCGGCTCTCCGCAAACATTCCGCTGATCAAGGCCAACCTGTCACCCCTTTCTTTCGTGGATGTGCCGAGATCCCTGTACACGCGGGCTATGCTTGCCGTCTACGAATTGAGAGACGCGAGTCTCCTTAGAGATGTCTTCCACTGGGCCTATACGCGGTCCGCGGCCCGGTACGCCGCCGTCCAGCAGTCGCTAGGCGAACCCGATCCAATGCGCCTGCGCTACCGAGACGATCTCCGCGAGGTCGTCAGCGAGATCATCAGGATGCGCATCGACCGGAAATCGGCGAGCAGCCACATCGAACGGTGGTCAGAGGCGAGAATCGACGCCGGGATGAGAGAGCGCTTTCGGCAGGCAGTCGAGAACGACCTAGTTGCCTTGAATCGCGAGAACTTCGCGCGCTTTCGAGTGCGACTCTCCGAATTCGAGGCTTGGTGGCAGGTCTGGGCCGGGAAGGCTGGTTTCGGAGTCGAGTGATCCGGACTGCTGCGGCAACATCGGCCGATGCGTGACGCCTTGCGAGCGCTGCGAACAGTTCGATCTACGCATCAATGGACGAGCGATGAATTCACTCGATACCTGCCGGCTCGAAGCGCGAAACGAGACGCTGCCTTCCCACCGGTCGTTCCTGGGACTGTCAGCAGCCGCTCCAAGCCGAACTTACACGATCCAGTTGTTGGCCTACCAAGCCCTCGCTAAGGCGGTGCCGAAACAGTAAGTCCTTTCGCTTGATGTATTTGAAACGGTAGGGCAGACATCGGTCGCTGCCCTTCCAATGGCGATCAGGCCCGAACAAAGCGCGCCTTTAGTGACTAGGTTCGGAAGTCTTCGCCGACTTCGAGGGCGATGACAGGTGCGGCGAGTGTGTCAGATGAACCTTGTGAGTGGGGATGTGCTGGAATCGAACGAAGGAGGCACACCCATCAAACAGATCCCGGAGGAGCTGGTTGGGAACTTGATCGAGGGCTACGAGAAGCGGGACTCCGCCCCAGGCCCCGCGCGTCTGGGCCAGCCCTAGGTAGGGCCAGTTCGAGGCCTGGTAGTAGGTCCCCGTGCGGCGCTGCCGGTCGACATAGGTCTCGACGGGCACAGGCCCCACCAGCCCATGTGCCTGCTGCCAGTCGTCGGCCAGCTGGCGCAGGCCCAGCCCCAGGGCCTTGGAGGCCAGACATTTGACGCGCACCCAGGGAAGCAGCAAGAAGCGCGCCTGGCGCACGACGCGGTCCAGGTGGCGGCGGTGCGCCTGATCCTGCAAATTACTTCGGAGCAGATCGGGGTAGTTTCATCCATCTGGATGTGCTGTCCGCCGCTTTGCCGCTCCGCATCGATCTCGACGTCCAGCTCAGCGTCATGGCCAGCGCCCTGTACCGCCTCCTCGCCGCTCGCGCCGGTGCACGCTTCCGCACAGCCCAGCCCGCCAGCCTATTCCCTAACTTCGTCGAGGCCAGCGCCGCCATTGACATTCATGACAACCAGATCATCGTCACGATTGGTCGCCGTGCTCAGAATCCTTACCTCACCGAGGCCGGCTAGTCCGACTCCACCACCTCCATCCACTGGCTCCGCAACCATCCCCTCAAAGTCAACTTCGCCTGAGCCCCAGTTAACACATGCCCCAGTCCCCGTGGAATTTCACGTCAGTCCTTCTCGTACTCCGGGTCCAATTGCGATTCGGGTTCAGAACAGGAGCTTCAGACCGAACTGAAGCTGTCGGTTGTCCTGAGCCGTCGCCCCGATGACGCCTGCGTTTCGGTTTCCGATCGAGAGACCGGGCAGGCCGAAGTGAGAGCGGTTGAAGAAATTGAAACCCACATGATCGCGTCGGGCGCTCACCCCGATTGGCATGAAACACAGCGACGCGGCGAGTGCCCGCCGACTTCCGATGCGATCTTGTAAGATTGAGTTCGATATCCGAGTGCGTTCGCCCTGCCTTAGAATCAGCGGACGGTTACGGGCCATAGATCGGGGCTGCCCGGATCGCCGTGGAGTTTGAGCGTTCGGCGAGCGCACTTCGCACGGCGGTCGCTTATGGCAACTGAGCGCGTGCAGGGGAGTTGTGCCCATCGTGTCGGCCTGTTTCGCAGCAAAGCCTCGAACCGGAATTCGATCTTTGAGGTCTCGCTAAGCGGAATCGGGAAATTGCGGTGCAAGGCGAAGTTGACCATGTTAGTGCCCGGCCCGTAAAGGATATTGCGGCCCGAGTTTCCGAAGCTATACCGCGCCGGGAACACAAAGGCATCGGTGTCGAAGAAGCGGTCGATCGTCGGGTTGGAGAGCGTTCCGTCCCGGATACGGTCGGGCCGCGAAGTCGTACCCGTATTGGCGTTGTCGAAGTTGAGGGTCGGCGTGAACGGTATGCCATCGGAGAACGTGACAATCCCGGACACGTCCCATCCACCGAGCAGGTGCTTGAGCCCGCCCTCGGTGAAGGGCAAGCTGTAGACGCCGCTGAACACAAAGCGGTTTGGGATGTTGTGGTTCGACGCGCCTCGGTTTGACTCGAGGTCACGGCTGTCCTGAATGCCTCCGTAATCCCCAGACGGGCGGCAAGCGTCGCAGTTGCCGAGGTTGGTGGCGGTGTCTAGCGATTGCCCATGCGTGAACGCGGTCAGGAATGACAGGCCGCCGCTGAATCGCTTTTCGAGACGCGTCGAGACTCCGTGGTAGCTGCTGGTTGCCCAGGGCTCGGTCCGGATAATTCGCGCTCTGGTGTAATGGCCGGGCGGGCGTCGGTTGTTTGGCGAGCCCGGCCCAGGTGTCGGCTGATTGCCCTCGTACGAGGCGTAGAGCTGCCGACCGGTGTTGCCCACATAGTTGACCTCCCACATGATGTTTCCTGGCAACTGCCTCTGAATACTGAAGTTCCATTGCTGAATGGTTGGCATGTCAAGCGTTTGGTGCCAACTTCGCAATCGGGCTGTGGATCTCGGGTTCAGCACAAAATCCTGGGGTGCGACGGGGTCCGGCCGAGGAGGTAGGGAGCCACTCAAGGGGATAGTGCTAGACGGGTTCAACTGGTCGCTTGGCAGTGCGATCCCGCCGAATCCAAAGAAAGGAGGGTTGTTTGTCATACGGCGGTTCACGCCTGTCCCTTCGTCCTGACCGTAGAACACGCCGTAGCCGCCCCGAATCACAAGTCCTTCGACCACTCTGTACGCGAACCCGAATCGCGGAGTGATGTTGTTCGTATCGGTGTTCAGCAGGCTGCGAGGCATGCGGCCGTCGCCCGCAAGAATCAGTTGTCCGAACAAGGAGTCCTCGGGCTCGAGGATGAAGTTGGCCATCCGGTTGTCGAGTTCGATGAACGGCTGAGTCAGTTCGTAACAGACTCCAAGGTTCAGCGTTAGCCGCGAGTTAACCTGCCAATCATCCTGAAAGTACCAGTAGAGGTTCTGCTGCTGTTCCCTCGCTGTGGCGCGCGTTCCAGTCTGGATTCTATTCGGCAGCCCCAGCAGCAGGTCGGCAATCGACGAGCCCGTTCCAGGCCGGCCCTGCGGATTCTGGCTAAAAACCCCGTTGAAACTAAAGCTCCCGCGACCTGCGAGAGTCGCCGAGGTCTTCGCACGGATCATCTGGTAGTCGAAGCCGAACTTGGCCGTGTGCCGGCCCTTCACCATCGATAGGTTGTCCGAGAAGTTCCACACGGCGGAAGACTTCAGCAGCGGGAGATTGCCGAATCCCGGAGGAGCCACCCCAATTGATGTCAAGCCAGCGAGGCCGAACGTTGGTGTGCCGCTGGTAACGTCCGGATGCAGTGCGCCGGCGATGATCTCGTCTCGCGGGGTCAAGCCGTCCTGATCAACGCCGATCCGGTTCCATGCGAATCGGAACTCATTGACAATGCGGGGCGAGAACGTCCGCGTATAGCCGTAGCCGATGCTGAACGCGTCTCCCTCGCGGACGACCGGGTTGCCGGCTGGGGTCTCAAAAACGGCGTTCGGCTGAAAACCGGGGACGTTGAAAGAGTAGCGTCCGAACATGCTGTCCATGTCGCTGACCCGGACATCACCTCTGCCGGTCAAGTTGTCGGTTCGAATTCCGTTGTTGGGAGCTCGCACGAAGTTGCGAGTTGCCCGGTCGAATACGGCTGCCGGGTATCGCGAGATGAGATCCCGCCCGACAGGGTCCATCTGGGACGCTGGAACTTCGTTGTTCCGGAACTGGTCACGGACAAACCGCTCGCCTCCGGGATTCGCACGCGTCGTGAACGGGTCGAAGACGTTGCGGTCGCCGAATCGGCCCGCCCGCTCCGCCGGTAGCGGCACAGTGCCGGTCAAAGTGGTGCCCTGAGTGATGAGCGTGCACTGATATGCAGCGTGCCAGAACACTCGGTTGCTCACGATCGGGCCACCCAGCGCACCCCCCGCTTGGTGCTGGATTTAAAGTGGATCGACGGTCGTGGGCGGTGCGAAGTAGTCCCTGGCGTCGAGATTGTCATTGCGCAGGAACCAGAACGCGGAGCCGTGGTACTCGTTGGTGCCGCTCTTGGTCACGACGTTCACGACTGCGCCGGCAGAGGCGCCGTATTCGGCCGAGAAGTTGCTGGTATTCACCTTGAACTCCTCAACCGCTTCCAGTGACGGCCGCATGGCGTCGCGCTGCCGGTTGTCGAGCCCACGCAGATAGTTCACGTTGCGCGCGCCGTCCAGCAAGTAGGCGTTCTGGTAGCCGCGATTGCCGTAGGCCGAATATGTCTTGTCGCGTGAGCGGCTGTTTGGGACGGTTCCTGCGGTGAGATTGCCAAGGTCCAGATAGTTGCGGCCGTTCAGCGGCAGCTTCTGAATGGTCGTCTCGCCGACAACCTGCCCAATACTGTGCGTCGTCTCTTCCAGCTGTATGGCCATGGCCTCGACGGTGACCTGCTCGGTGACTGTGCCCGGCTCGAGCACTAGCCGTAGATTGATCACCTCGTCCACCCGCAACTGGACAGCGGACTGCACGTACTGCTTGAAGCCTTCAAGTTCGGTTACGACGGTATAGGTTCCCGGCCGCAGCAGGGGAGCGGAAAAGCGCCCGACTTCGTTCGACTCGACCCGGCGGACCGATTCACCCGTCTCCGCGTTCGTGATCTGAATTGCAGCTCCGGGAATCACAGCGCCGGACTGATCGAACACCGTGCCGGCGATCTGGCCGGTCGATGTCTGAGCGCTCACTGTCGTCACTCCGCACGCAATCGCCAAAACGACAACCGGTATTGATAAGAGCTTGAATCTCATTTTGATGGGACGGCTGTGGAGCCAGAATACGGTCTGCGCTTAACTTGAAACGCTTTCTCGACGCGATGCGAGCTGGATTGGGCCGGGACCCTTCCTGAGAGTCGTAGGCAGCCGGTCCGAGCAGCCGTTGCGATTGAATCCATGGAAGGCCCTTGACTTGGCCGCAAGGCCTCACGGCTGTCGCCGCGAACGCTGGTAAGGTGAAAGTGACAGGCACGACCGCAGCCGTACTCAAGGGAGCGCAACCCGTCTCACCGAGAGCCAAGCCGCCACAGGCACGGAGGAGCAGCGCAGATGCGACGCGCACCACGTCAAAAGATGGACGGCGATGGACACGACTGGACTAGCCGCTGGCGCTTCCTGCTGGCCTACACGCGTCGGCCGGGAAGCGGAAAACGGGTCAAGCGCCGCCTTAACCGAGCACTGCGGCGTCAAAAGACAGAGATCGAGGGCGAATAGCTCCGCAGGCACTCACCACGACCGGCACTGCTGAGCACAGTTGTAGAGGGTGGCGTCAACGGGTCCATTGCTGGAAGCCTCAACGCAATTCACAGCAGGCCGAAAGAGGTTCCGGCTGGTGGCCGGAACGCTGTCGCTGCTTGCCTGCCCGGCGCTCTCCTTGATGGGCCAGGTGCAGGTGAGCGGCACTGTAACGGATCGGAACAACAGCCCCGTAGCAGAAGCCGGTATCGTCATCGAGAACCGAGACAACCCTGACTCGAAGGCGGCGACCCAGTCGAGTCAGCAGGGCACGTTCGCCTTCGACCTGGGCCAGCCCGGCAGGTATCTGCTCGGGGTGGCCCGCGCCGATTTTTTCCCGATCGAGGGTAGGGCAGTCGAACTGATCAGCGGTGTCAACATTGTCAAGATCGAACTGATCCGTTCAGAGGACACTGGAACGACGCTCGATGTCCACGCCGGCCAACTGCTCGCGACGGAACAACTCGCTATATCCCAGACTCTAGCGGAGCAGGAGATCGACTCCATTCCCACGACGCGCTCGACTAAACAGCGCATCCAGGGCGTAGCGGCCGTCCTTCCAGGGGTTCTCAGAAGCCCCATGGGGGAACTGCACTTCCACGGCAGCTCCGCGCAAGAAACGAACTGGAACCTGGACGGGTTTAGCTTGTCGGATCCGTCCTCGGGAAGACTCGAGATGGCCCTAGGTGCGGAGTCGGTCCAGTCCTTGGACCTAGCCTCGGGGCGGTATTCCGCCGAGTTAGGGAAAGGAACTGGTGGCGCCATGGTCCTCAGTACTCGGATGGGAGAGGATCGATTCAAGCAAAGGTTCACGAATTTCGCCCCCGGACTCGAGGTCAATCAGGGACTCCGGCTCAGCGATTGGAGGCCGCGCCACAATTTCTCCGGCCCCATCCTCAAGAACCGGGTCTGGTTCTTCAATGGCTTGGACTTGCTGTATCAGGAGAACTTCATTCCCGAATTGCCCGCCGGACAAGATCGCAACAGGTGGTGGTCCATCAATAACAGTCTTCGAGTGCAGGCCAAGCTGACCCCACGCCAGACGTTAACTTCAGGTTTCGTCATCGACTATCTGAATGCGCCCAATTTCGGTCTCTCCGCTCTGGATCCGATGGAATCCACGCTTGACAGGCGCGCTCGAAGGTACTTCTTCAATTTGAAGGATCAGGTCGTGCTATCTCCCGAGAGCGTCTTGGATTTCGGGTACGCCGCGTACCGGTCCACCTACAGGGGGGTGCCCCAGGGCCAGGCCCCGTACAAGATCACTGCATTCGGGCGGGCGGGGAACTACCCGATCGACATCCTCCACATCACTAGTCGAGATGAGTGGCGGGCCAATCTCTTCGCTCCCGTGGACTGGATGGGTGAACATCATTTGAAAGCCGGCGTGAACCTCAGCCACACCGGGTACTTCCAAGACGTCCGTCGGAGCGTGATCAAATACTTCCGTGCGGACGGAACGCAAGCGAGCGAGCTCTCGTTTGCGGGAAGCGGTGAATTCGGCGAATCCAACCTCGAAGCCGGGGCTTATCTGCAAGACCGCTGGGCCATTCGGTCACGACTCGTGGCCGAGCTGGGCCTGCGCTGGGACCGCGATCGGATCGTTTCGCGGGGAGCCGTTACGCCGCGGATCAGCTTAGCGTTCAGGCCCCCCGGCATCGATGGTGCCAAGATCTCGGCCGGTCTGGGCTGGATCCCGGCTGCCACCTACTTGCGGATCTTCACCCGACATCGCGACCAGCGCTCGATCTACACGAACTTCGCACCGGACGGCGAGACTCCGCTGGGTCTTCCCGACGTCCGATTCTTCAGGTTGGACAAGACATCGCTGACCATCCCGAGCACCCGGAACCTGAGCGTCAGCTGGAACCAGAGGATTTCGGGGGAGACGGACATCACTCTCAACTACCTGCGCAAGCGGATGCGGAATGGCTACGCTAACGTCCCCATCTCGACCGGAGGGGTAGCAGACAGTTTCCTGCCCAACGGGAGTCGTGCCGTTCAGTTTCAGCTGCGGAACTTCAAGCGTGACACCTACGACTCCGTCGAGGTCTCCTTGAGCAGACCTCTGCCGGGATCCCACCGTTGGTTCGTGAGCTACACCTATTCGCGCGCTTGGTCGAACGTAGCCCTAGAGGCGGAGACGAACGACCGCATCTTCTTCTCCGAGACGGCAGGCCGCCTCGCGTGGGACATTCCCCACCGCCTGGTTTCGTGGGCGTCGTTCCAGATTGGCGAAAAGACTTCCGTCGCCTACCTCGCCGAATGGAGAGATGGCTTTCCCTTCAGCGTGCATGACGACAATGGCAGGCAGGTCGGTCAGATCCATAGCAGGAGACTGCCGAGGCATTTCAGCCTCAACATTCATATCCAAAGGCAGCTTTCCTTCCTCGGGCACCGGTGGTCAGTGCGTCCCGGCATCGACAATGTCACAAACCGACCCAACTACGGCTTTGTCAACAGCAACATTGACTCTCCCCAGTTCCTCAACCTATTCGGCCGGTCGCCCATCAAGCTGGTTGTTCGAGTGCGCTGGCTCGGAAGATCGGAAGACTGACCAGCGACGAGGAGCCGTCAATCCGGGATTCACTCCAGCTAGGAAACAGCGCCCCCAGAGCGCAAGTCAGGGGTCGGGCCGGCGGTGAAAGGCGATTAGGTCCAGATCCTGGGGTGGCCGGGCTCCCACGGCCTACCCACTTGCATCGCCCGGACAGCAGGGGTGTCGTCTCGAAGGACAACAAGATGGCGCTGCTCGACCGGGACGGCGACTTGGTTGCGAGCAGTTCGGCACGATCAGTTGGCAACGCGATGAAGGACTCCTGGGTGGCAATTCAGAGCCGACAATACGTCGTTTGCGAGCACCTGCTACGCGTCGGCCAACCTCCTTGGTCCGGGCCAAAGTGGGCGCGGCCGCACCCTACGAAACAGGGAGCTTCAGCGAGCGGAACAACACCTCTAGGCTCGACTAGGCGGTATGAGCCTGACGTCCAACCTAGCAAGGCTGTAATTCTGAGTTTCGGTACTTCGTCCGCACCGCCGCTCCCTGCGAATATACTGGGGCTCTAATCTTGCTATGGCGACTTCGGACTCTTCCCATCAGGCACGCCGGACCGCGCTCGAGACGGCGCTCCACTGGGTCGAGCGGGCAGGCAACCGCTTGCCGGACCCGGCCGCGCTCTTCGTCGTAGCCCTCGTCGCGGTTTGGATCGCGTCGTGGCTGCTGGCAGGACACGAATTCACGGTTCCGGCCAAGGACGGAGCGCGGACCCTGGCAGTGCAGAACCAGCTGTCCGGGTCGAGCCTCGCCGCTTTCCTAGCCAACATGGTCAAGGTATTCACCGGATTCGCGCCGCTGGGAGTCGTTCTGGTGGCGCTTCTGGGAGTCGGGGTTGCCGAGCACACCGGATTCATCCGCGCAAGCCTGAGAGGCCTTGTCGCGATGACTCCGCGGAGCCTGTTGTCCCCAATGCTGCTCTTGGTTGCGATCGTCAGCCACACCGCAGCAGACGTCGGCTACGTGCTGGTCATTCCTCTCGGAGGCATCATATTTCACGCCGCCGGGCGGCATCCGCTCGCGGGTATTGCTTGCGCTTTCGCAGGGGTTTCAGGCGGCTTCGGAGCAAACTTCATCCCGTCGGCGATCGATCCGCTGCTCCAAGGATTCACCCAATCGGCCGCGCAGATCCTGGATTCGGGCCGCGAGGTCAACCCGCTGTGCAATTGGCTATTCACGAGCGTGTCGAGCGTGCTTGTGATCGTCGTCGGGTGGATCTTGACCGACCGCGTGATCGAACCACGGCTCCGCGGGACTGAACTCGATGGCGAGGGCTCCGACAGCGTCGAGTCGCAAGCGCTTTCCCGAAAGGAACGAGTTGCGGTATGGGCCGGTCTCGCGACCATGGCGCTGGGTGTGTTGGCACTATTCCTAGCGGTGCTGCCGGCCGATTCACCTCTGCGCGCCCCAAACGGGGACCTCAGTTCCTTCGCAGCTCCATTGATGCAGTCGATGATCCCACTAATCTTCCTGCTGTTTCTGATACCGGGTACTGTCTACGGATACGTGGCAGGCACCGTCAAGAGCCATCGCGACATCATCGCGGGCATGAGCACGTCCATGTCGACGATGGGCTACTACCTCACGATGATTTTCTTTTGCGCGCAGTTCACCGCGGCCTTCAGTGAGTCCAACCTGGGTGCGCTGCTTGCTGTGGAAGGCGCCGAATTCCTCAAGGCCTTGGGCCTGCCAGGGATGATGACAATCGGCGGCATCATCATGTTGAGCGCGTTTGTGAACCTGCTCGTCGGATCGGCATCCGGGAAGTGGGCCCTGCTAGCACCGGTGTTCGTTCCGGTCCTGATGCAGGTCGGACTCTCCCCGGAACTCACCCAGGCCGCCTACCGGGTGGGGGATTCCACGACAAATATTGTCACGCCGCTGATGCCGTATTTTCCGCTCGTGGTGGCTTTCTGCCAGCGGTGGGTGAAAAACACGGGTATCGGCACGGTCACTTCCTTGATGTTGCCGTACTCGATCACTCTGCTGATTACGTGGTCCCTAGCGTTGGGGCTGTACTGGGCCCTAGGCATTCCGCTAGGACTGCAGTCAACGTACACCTATCCGTAATCCCGGATGGGGGCTGTCGATGGCCCCACCTTTTCTCGGAACTTGCGCCATCGGCAGGGTCGGCTCGGCGATGTCTGGCCTGTGGATGCGGTCTTGATCAAGATCTGGAGGCGAACGCCGCTATCTCTGGAGGGTGGCGACGGGCGTCGGATCCGAGTCCGCAGCGGAATCCTTGCCGGGTTCCGCACAGGGAGCCAAGGCATCCTCGCGGCGGTCCTCCACCGCGCCCGCGATGCAATTGAAACGCTGCAACAACGCAAGGAAAGTGAATCTGCGCGCGAAGCACAAGGAGGGCGTGAAGCTGCCAACGGCACTTGTAGCCAACGCATTCGAAGCCATCAGAGGCGGTGCTGGAGATCGAGGTGAGGGCGGTGGACATCGAGATGCACAAAACGAGCGTAATGTTCACGGCGCTACCCGAAGACGTCAGCTGGTAAGTACTTTCGGCGACGCAGGGGTACCGCACCTACTGCCAAGAGCTGGATTGCCCAGCAACTCTGTCTGAGCCACACCCGGGCGCGACGTGCCGGACGAGCTTCGGCCCGGTTGACTCGGGTGGTGCGGCGGCCGTGTTCGACACCCTCGGGTAGCGTTCATCGAGCGAAGCACCGGAATTCCTGCTTCAATCCCGGCACCGCCGGCCGCGCTGGTGTTGGCGTTCTGGTGACCGCCCGGCGAGTTGCGCCGGTCAAGCGTTCTCGTCACAACCACTCAAGACCATCTCCCGTAGATTCACTCCTCTTGCAGACTAGAATCGGCACATGCGCGCGTGGCTTCCATCCTGTCTGGCACTAGTCTTTGCGGGCTGCGGCGGCCCGCAGGCGACCGTGTCGGGCGACCTTCAGGTCTGGCACGCGGTCACGCTTGCTTTCGAGGGCCCCGAGGCGTCCGAAACAAGCGAGCCGAATCCCTTCACGGACTATCGGTTGGACGTGACGTTCACCGGGCCCAGCGACGAGTTGGTCGTACCGGGGTTTTTCGCCGCCGATGGTCGCTCTGTGGAGACGTCGGCTGACTCGGGTTCGACGTGGCTGGTCCGGTTCTCGCCCAACGCCGAAGGCAAGTGGCGCTATCGAGCGTCGTTTCGAGCGGGCCCCGGAGTGGCCCTCGTTGAGGATCCCGCCGGCGGCCAGCCAACGGCGTTTGACGGAGCGTCGGGCGAGTTCGTGGTTGCGGGGTCCGACAAGCAACCTCCTGACTTCCGCTCCCGCGGACGCCTCAAATACGTCGGAGAGCGCTACCCGAGGTTCGCCGGAGATGGCAAGTCCTTTCTCAAGGGTGGCGCCGACAGCCCGGAGAATCTGCTGGCCTATGCGGACTTCGATGGGACTCGCGATCGAGACGCCGAGTCGGGGCGCCGAGAAGCCTTTCTGCACCGCTACGAGCCGCACTTGCAAGACTGGCGCGAGGGCGACCCGTCTTGGCAAGACGGTAAAGGCAAAGGCTTAATCGGGGCTCTCAACTACCTGGCGTCGGAGGGCGTGAATTCGATCTACTTCCTGCCGCAAAACGTCGGCGGAGACGGTGACGACACTTGGCCTTGGATCGCCCCCACGGCTTTCGATCGTTTCGACGTGAGCAAGCTCGAGCAATGGGAGATTGTCTTTTCGCACGCCGACCGGTTGGGCATCCTGCTGCATGTCGTCACGTCCGAGACGGAGAATGACCACCTGCTCGACGACGGCGAGTTGGGGCCTGACCGCGAACTCTACTACCGAGAGCTCGTCGCCCGATTCGCCCACCGTCCCGCGCTGATTTGGAACCTCGGGGAAGAAAACACCAACTCCACCGAGCAGCGCAAGGCCCACGCTTCCGCTCTGCATCGGCTCGATCCGTACGACCACCCCGTTGTCATGCACACTCACGCAGCCGTGCAGCACCACGAAAGGCACTACGCGCCCTTGCTTGGGTTCGAGGATTTCGAAGGCGCGTCCATGCAGATCCGCGACGACTGGATCGTCCACACCGCGCTCATCGAGTGGATGCGCAGGTCGCGCGAGGCCGGCCGACCATGGATCGTGTCCTTCGACGAGCAGCGCACGGGCCGCGACGGCGTCGCGCCCGATGCGGAGGACGAGTCCCGGCACGACGAGCGTCGCGACCATCTCTGGGCGACTCTCATGGCGGGGAGTTGGGGGATCGAATGGTACTTCGGGTACATGTATCCGCATAATGATCTCGACCTCGAAGACTTCCGCTCCCGCTCTCAGGTCTGGTCGATGACCCGCCATGCGCTCGAGTTCTTCCACGAGCATCTGCCGTTTCAAGAGATGATCCCGGCCGATCATCTCGCGCCGAACAGCGATGCCTACGTGCTCGCCAAGCTCGGTGAGATCTACGCCGTCTATATCCCGTTGGGCGGGAGCGCAAGCTTGGACCTAGAAGACAACGAGGGTGAGTTCGAAGTCTCTTGGTTTAACCCGGCCGAAGGGGGACGCTTGGCCGATGGCGTCGCCGTGTCCGGCCCGGGAAGTGTTCAGCTCGGGCCGGCACCGGGTGACCCCGCCCAGGACTGGGTTGCGGTCGTGCGCCTTGCCGGAGACTGACCGTATGCGCTCCCTAGCCCGACCGTGTAGCTATAAAGATTACGGGACAACGGGATTTCGACTTAGTGTTCGGTGGCATGATTCCTAGCGCTTTTTAGTCCGATCTGATGTGCTAGGGTCGCCTTGGTCAGGGTGTCGTAGCCGTGCCACATGAGCTGGCTGCCGGGTTCGGGGTCATGTTTCCGATCCCGATAGCCGCCTAGATGGGCCACCAAGCGCACCGGGCCGAGGCTGTCCGGACCGGACAAGCTGAATTTGCGGGCGTAGTCGCTGAGAAATCCCAACTCGTGATCCGTGAACATCAGTGCGGCGGCACAGTTGGGAACCTGTCGTCCCAGCAGCGTCATCACTATGATGCGCCACGCGATCACGCCGTTGATCGCGATCGCGCGCTGCAGCCGGTCCGCGGTGCGGAAGGTCAGGTGCTCCCCGGCAGCCGGACTTGAGCACCCGGAAGAAGTCCTCCAGACGCCAGCGCTGCAGGTAGTGCCGCACGATCTCCGCGGCGGCGTCAGCAGGTGCCACTGCACCGCCGCCTCGCCAGCGGGCGGCTCGTTCTCCACGATATGCACGCCCCTCAGGCAGCGTCAGCCGCCGCCGGCGCAGTCCGGGGAAGCACGCGCGTGGCGACTTGGGAGGAAATCGACCCTCTTGCGTTAGTGTGGTATTCGGATGACGGCGCAGCGCGAGCGCCGCTTGCCGGAGTGTCGCAGAATAGTCGAGACGCTGCGTGACGCCGGGTGCCTGCACGGCGTTTCCACCGCGGTCCGGTCTACTGGCTTGCCGTTTCCCAGCCGAAGAGGGAAGCCGCTCAGCCACATCGTGCTCTAAAGGCTCGTCAAGCAGCGAGGCATCGCAGCAGTGCGGCACGGCTTGCGGTCGAGCTTCCGGGCTGGGCAGCCTAGGAGACCGATCACCTGCGAGAGATCGTCGGGGCGGCCTATGCGTTGTCGGACCTGTTCGAGCGTCGGCGTCAGCTGATGAACGACTGGGCAACCTACCTCGACGAGGACCGCGGGCAGGATGTCTGCTAGGCCGGGAGTAGACGGGCGTAGGTTCTGACTGCGTCGCGGGCCGTGCATTGCCGAATTGGTTTCCAGTTTCCATTTCCGACCACCCCAGGGACGACGACCTTGGAAACGGAAACATGACGATCGCGAATTGCCTCGACAAGCGTCCTTCACGGATGTGCGAGGTAGCCCCGATCCCGCTGCAACTGTAAACCCAACGTTGTGGGAGAACCGGTCGATGATCGCCCATATTCAGGTTCAAGCGGCTGCACTGGCCTCGCTCGGCTGCACCCGTTGTGATGCGGTGGCTGGCGCTCGTCTGCCTGCACAGCGGCGTATTCCTGCGCCGGCAATACGTCGCCTTCATCGGTCGGACCGGTCCCGCACTGGCCATCCGCTTCATCCAGCGATGCGGTGGTCGAGCAGCAGCGGAACGGCTCGCGGCTGCGGCTCTGCCGAATCGCGTCGCGGCCACTCGATCGGGCGTTCGGGGCGAGCTGGTACTCGATGGTGCTGGCCAACGGCAGATGTCGCCCTCGGTCGAGTCCCGCCCGTTACAGGTGTAGCACGCCGAATCGCTGTGGTATCAAAATCGTAAGTTTTCCCGGGTAGGATGTGATGGTCGGCCGACCACGGCACGGCCTCAGCCGCGCAACGGCTCCACGTGCGTTTGACGCCCAAGCGTGCGGTGATGGGTCCGTCCGTCGACCTCGCACTGGCCCACCTAGGACTCGCCGGGCCTTAGGGATTGGCTGCCGGGCGATCAGGATGGCCTGTCCACGTACGGCTTCGGTGGTACAGCAGATTCCCGCTCAGCAAGAGGGATCTGACGAGGGGATCATGGTCGCCCTACCGGATGTAAGCTCTCGCGTTTCTTGTCAAATTCGCGAGCCTATGCGCGCAGTCGCGGCGGGCCCCGCCTTGGTGTTGGCAAAGCGCTTGGCAGCGCGACTGGGCTCGCTCTGAGCGTCAAGCTGGGATTTGGCGATGGCAATGTCGGCCACCTTGATTGAGGGGGGTCATTCCTGCATTTCTTTCCTTTTGCGATTCGGGTCTGAACCCACGCTTCCGTTGAGGTCGCGCAGGAATTGCTGCGACGGGCCGACGAAGCTTAGATCCGGTGTCGCACACCTAGGAAGTCTGCGGTCCGACCCGCCGTCCTCCGCGGCCTCCCCGCACCGGTGCGGGGAGGGAAAGCGCTACCTGCCACCTTGGTGGCTTCCGCCACCGGCAACAGGGGCAGCACTCTACCCCCAGTTTGAACTGGGCCGAGCTCTCAGGCTCACTCCCGCCAACTAAAGGAGTGCTGTCAGGCATGTCGAGACACAGGGTAGGTTCCGGCCCCCTCACACTTGCTCTCTTTGGGCTTGGTGGGATTTCATTGGTGCTGCGAGTGCTTGATCGACTCTTCCGGTCATTGCTCTCGTCGATCAAGCTACCGAGGGAGCCTGCGGTATGCGCATAGAGGCAGTGTGCGCAAGGTAGTTGACGCTGACTTCATGCGCATCCGGCACCGTTGAGATTGTTGCAGCCGCGCCCCAATTCGGGCGCCCCGGCAATCGTCGTCATCCGGAGACGATCCGACTTGCACATCGCTCGGGCTCGAATACCCTAGAGGCGGCGTGGGCTTGCCGATGACCGACCGGGACCGCGAAACGGAATTGGAGGCGCTCCGCGCCGAAAGGGACCGACTTCGTGCGGAAAACGAACGCCTGCGACAGGCCCTTGCCCTTCAGGAGCACCCCGCGCACTCAGCACTCAGGCATGATGCCGAGGTTCAAACGCAGCCAAAAACGCAGACTTCGCCGGGTTCGATGCATTCCCCGGTTGGTGCCAAGATCGCTCTATTCCGGAGCCTGTTTCGTGGCAGAGAGGATGTCTATGCTGTTCGCTGGACCAATCGCTGGAACAAGTCCGGTCCGTCTGTGCTGAGCGCGGAGTGCCGGCGGCGACGGAGCGTTCGAGGTCGGGGGACGGAGCGCATGTTTGGATATTCTTCCAGCAGCCAATCTCCGCGGCGGCGGCCCGCAAGCTGGGCTCGGCTCTATTGACGGAGGCAGCCGCGCAACGCCATCAGATCGGGCTCAAGTCGTACGACCGGCTGTTTCCCAATCAAGACACGCTACCCCGCGGCGGCTTCGGAAACCTCATCGCGCTGCCGCTCCAGAAGACCCCGCGCCAATCCGGCAATGCTATGTTCGTCGACGCCAATTTCGCGCCGTATCCGGATCAATGGAGGTTCCTTTACTCAGTCGAGCGCATGGCAACCCAGGATGTGGAGTCCTTGGTCGAGAAGGCGCTGCGGAACGGTTCCGTGCTGGGCATTCGCGTGAGCAGGTCCGACGACGAATCTGATCCTTGGATGTTGCCCCCATCCGGCGGGCGCAAGCAGATTGCTATCGAGGGACCGCTCCCGTCGGCGGCGCGGGTCGTTCGCGCCAACAGGGTGTTCGTTGAGAAGGCGGGGATGCCGTCAGCTCTGGTCAATCGAATCCTGAGACTTGCGGCCTTCCAGAATCCGGAGTTCTACCGGGCCCAAGCGATGCGGTTGTCCACCCACGACAAGCCCCGCATCATCCAGTGCGCGGAGGAACTGCTGCGACATGTCGCATTGCCTCGGGGGAGTCTAGGAGAGCTGAGTTCGCTTCTGCAGTCGCTCGGCGTGGAGGCCGACTTGAACGACGAGCGCTTCGCAGGCAAGCCCATCGACGTTTCGTTCGCGGGAACGCTTCGCCCCCGGCAGCAGGAGGCGTTCCGGGCAATGCTCCGCCACGACGATGGCATTCTGAGCGCGCCAACTGCGTTCGGTAAGACTGCCGTGGCAGCGTACGTGATCTCTGCCCGGCGGGTGAACACCTTGGTCTTGGTCCATCGCCAGAAGCTCCTGGAGCAGTGGCGCGACCAACTGGCGATGTTTCTCAACGTCCCGAGGGCATCGATCGGCCAAGTCGGCGCGGGGCGCACCTGTCGTACTAATTGCGTTGATGTGGCCGGAATCCAGAGCCTTCACTCGAAGGGCCAGGTCGCGGATCTCGTGACCGATTACGGGCAAATCATCGTGGACGAATGCCATCACGTGGCAGCGGTCACCTTCGAAAGAGTCATGCGAGAGGCGAAGGCACGCTATGTCATGGGAATGACTGCCACGGTCACGAGAAAGGACGGACTGCACCCAATCATCGCCATGCAGTGCGGCCCTGTGCGATTCCGCCTCAGCCCACGGACGATGACGGAGGCCGCGCCTTTCAAACACACTGTGCTACCGAGGCCGACTGGATTCAAGCAGCCGTTGGAAGAGGCCGAACCGAAGATCCATGAGCTCTATGCGGCCATGGTCGAGGATGAAGATCGGAACGGCCTTATCGTGGGCGACCTGCTTGCCGCTGTGAATGCCGGTCGGTCACCTTTGTTGCTGAGCAAGCGCACGAAGCATCTCGAAGTGATAGCCGGAACGCTCGAGGGACAGGTTCCCAACGTGTTCGTGTTGCGAGGAGGTATGGGGCGCAAGCAGCGCCGCGCCCTGGACGAGGCATTAGCCGCCGTTCCGGCCCAAGCACCCCGTGTGCTCCTCGCGACAGGCAGTTACATTGGCGAGGGCTACGATGATCCGCGGCTCGACACGCTCTTTCTGGCCATGCCGGTGTCTTGGCGGGGGACGCTCCAGCAGTACGTTGGCCGACTGCACCGACTTCGGGAGGGCAAGCAGGTCGTCCAAGTCTACGATTACGTGGATTCCGCCGTGCCGATGCTTGAGAGGATGTTCGGGCGCAGGATCCGTGGCTACCGCACCTTGGGCTATTCGCTCGCGGAGCCAGATCTGTGATCCCGACTCGTCCATTGGCCCGCAGCTGCACTTCCCAAACATCTTGTGCGCTCGGGCAAGTCCCGCGTGCGATTTGTCACGCCAGCACAATCTCGGGTCCTTCCCACGGAGGTCGCTCCCGGAAATCTAGTCGTGCTCAAGGATTCGGTCACCAATAGACGGGAATTCCCGGTGCGATGCTCCTTCCGGATCCAGATCACTCGCCGCAAAGGAAGTCTACTCGGGTCCGCAATCTCGTCCTCAGGGGCATTCCGGGCGGGGATGAGTGAGAGGAGCCGGCCTTAGCCGTTGAAGCTGGCAGTGGACGCCTAGGCTGCGGTGCTGAATGCATACTTCAATTAAACGCTCTTTATTGTCGCGAGGACATCTCGGTACTGGCCCAGCAGCGGAAGGCCACGCGGTGGTGGCCACGGCACTCGTCTCGGCAGCTCGGCTGAAGAGCTACGCTGCCCTCCGGCGACGGCCCATCACACCGGGATCGTTAGGCGAACGCTCTGGCCTCAGCGACTGCGTTGCGGCCGGGATTGTCGATCCGTCCCAAGGCTCGCACCACCGTCAAGCGGAAGGGCTTTTCGGACGCTGGGATGCGGCCCGGTAGTCGAGAGAACCGGGCCGGGCCGCCGATCGCAGGGTCACGGAATCGCTGTGATAGGATGGGATTCCTTGGAAGCCCACGATGAGCTTGGAACAAGTCCTAGCGGAGGCCGAGAAGGCTGCCGAGTCAGCCATTAAGACGGCCGCCAGCGTGGCGAGCGCCGCACGAAGAGTGAAGAAAGCCGCTTCCGGCGGTGCCTTCAGCGGTCGTGCGACGATTAAGGGCGGCGTCGAGGACGCAAAGAAGGCGCTGGAGAATCTCCAACAACAGGTCAGACTGCTTGAGGCGGCTGCGGGCCGGGCTGATGCATGGCCGCCGGAAGCCGACGATCAACCGTCCTTCAAGGAGAGCTACACAGCGGAACTTCGCAGCCTCGCAGAGGCCAAGGACTTGAGCATTCGCGAACAAGACGGGGTGCTGGTGTCGTTTCCCACGGTCGTGCGCGTGGCACAGGACGACCGTTCGCTTCAGATCGATCAGAAGAAGATCAACACGATCCGCCCGTCACGCGTGATTGACATCCTGAAGGACAGCAAGAAAAAGGTCAGTCGGAACAGGCCTGAGCCGTTTCTCAAGGCGATTTACCTCGTCTATGACGATCTGCTGAGCTATCAGCCCCAAGGCACCCTCGCGAATGGCCTGCGGACTGTCGTGCCCCTAAGGCGGATCTACGAACACTTCACCGCGTTGCCAAGCAGCAGGAAGGACTACAGCAAGATCGACTTCGCAAGAGATCTGTACCTGTTGGAGTCACAGGGGCCAAAGCAGTTCAAGAAGGGCGCCAAGTTCATTAGTGTTTCGTTTCCCGCATCGACCGGGGCGCGGGGGAGAGCCGATATTTCATTCGCCGGCCCCGATGGCTACGAGCGCAAGTACTATGGAATCCAGTTTGACGAGGGTCTCTGATGGCGAAGTCTATCGCAGTCGACGAGTGGCTCGAGATTCTCGACAAGGAATACCTGTCGAACTTCATTTCGGCGGGCGGGGCGGCGGTCAAGTTCGTACTAACTGATGACTGCGCCCGGCCTCAGCTGGTCGAAGCGGTGGAATGCTGCTGCGACAGGCTGGGTTATGTCTTGCTTGAGCTCCAGGCGGAAAATGGCCGCGTTCACATGCCGCAAGAGATTTTCTTCCAGATCGCGGGGCAAGTGGATTGGCGCTGCTTGGCGCGCCGGATGGTGTTGAAGCTTGCCAAAGAGCGGAATTATCGCATCGACGGCATAAGCTTGGACCGAGCTAGCAACGTCTTTGAGGACATCGCAGACCGCAACGATCTCGAATCACAGACAGTCCTGCAGGAAGTGCGGCCACTTGTCGAGGAACGCGTGTCCAAGAATCCCGGAATGTTGCGAGACTTTCGCGCAGCCATGCGGCACCTCTGCTTGAACGAGGTTAGCGATGTCCACCCGCTGCTGAATTGGCTCACGGGCGCCCGGGTGAGCTCTGTCCGGGAATTCTCCATCTACACGCGAATCGACCGCACGACGGCCAGGCACTTCGTCGAGTCCATGCTCGCCTGGATCCGCCTTGTCGGACATTGCGGAACTGTGCTTCTGGTCGACAACTCCCGGTTGGCCGTGAAACGCAATCCGAGAGACGGGCTCCGCTACTACACGTCCGCCATGGCCGTGGACCACTTCGAATTGCTGCGCGAATTCGTAGACGGCATCGACCGGCTGGCCGGAACGTTGATCCTGGTGACCCCCGACAACGAGTTCATGGAACCCTCACACGGGTCTACAACTCGAAACGTCGACATCCACCCGGCCCTGCAAGCGCGGCTGATGGATGACGTCCGAGACAAGAACTTAGCCAACCCAGTAGCCTCGCTGGTCCGACTGCACGGGAGCGATCAACTCGACAATGCCTGATTTGACAATGGACGACGAGGCCAACCTGTCCAAGCGGCGCGCTATCGAAGCGCTGCGCAACGGCGTTCCCAACAGCGACGCTGTTCGAGCGCTGGGCTGTGGACAGCCCGAGGCCGAGAAGCGGTTCCAAGCATTGCTCGCTAGTGTCGCCGCGGGAAGCGACGCCGCCAAGAAGTCGGCGGGTATGCTGGTGTCGGGGGAATTCGGCTCCGGCAAGTCCCACCTCCTAGCGCATCTTGAGCATATTGCGCTTAGCGAAGGGTTCGTATGCAGCAGGGTTGCCATCAGCAAGGAGACGCCGCTGCACGACTTGAACAAGGTCTTGCATGCCGCGGTGGACAAAGCAATCGTGCCCGGGCGAAAGGGTCGGCTGATCGATGAACTGGACCTGCTCTCCAAGCGTCACTCCGAGCGCTACGGCGAATTCTACGGCTGGGTGTTTAACGAGACTGAGAATCGCGACAGTCTCCACGGAATCTTCCTAGCGAGTTTGATCGCTTACATGGACTCGCAAGACTTCGATCTCAAAAGCAGAATCGAGGGCTTCTGGGCGGGGGATCGCATCGCCGTGTCCCAAATCAAGGCAGGACTGCGAGAAATCGGCAAGCGACAGTTCACAGGGTTCCGCATTCCCAGGGCCGCCGACCTGCCGCCGCAGCGATTGCGGTTTCTGATCGAGCTGATCAAGGGTGTCGGCTACAAGGGCTGGGTTGTCCTGCTAGACGAGCTCGAGCTCTTGGCGTCCTTCTCCATCCTCCAGCGGGGCAGGTCCTACGCCGAGCTGGCTCGCTGGCTGAGACATGCGCGCGTTCCGGGCCTACTGGCGGTCGGCGCGGTCACGCTGGAATTCGCGGAGTTGGTGATCAGCCCGCAAGGAAGGAAGCAGGATTGGGACAAGGTTCCGCTGAGACTGCTCTCCCGCCCGCGCGATGAGCCTATCGTAGACAGCGCGCAATACGGAATGCGGCAGTTGCAAGAAGCGTGCCTCCCATTGAGACAACCGACCGATGAAGAGGTGCAGTCCGCGATCGACGTGCTCCGTCAGCTCTACAGCGAAGCCTACGGTTGGAGCGCGCCGGAACTGTCGGCGAGAACGGGCGGCGTGGGGCTGCAGAACCGCATGCGGTACAAGATTCGAGCGGCCATTAACGAATGGGACTTGCTGAGACTGGTGCCCGGCGCGGAGCCGGAAACCCAGATCGAGGCGTATGAGCCCGCCTATGAAGAGCAGCCGGGGTTTGAGCCGAGCTCCAGGGGCGATGACGACGAACCTTGGATGCGCATCGGACGGCTCCCTGATTGAGGGCTCTCCGGATTGCCTGGCCCGCCCGAGGATCAGACAGAACGAACGGGCAATGCCGTCGTAGGCTGGCTTCGCTGCCTAGATGAAATCGAAGGGGGAGGCTGCAGCGTCGGGCTCTTCCAAGCAACCGGTGACGGTGCCCCGCTGGGCTTCTGCTTTGCTCGCATAGATCGAGGAGACCGCCCCATCGACCAAGGCGAAGCTGCCGAACCAATGATCCAGGCGGCGTACCTTTCGGTTCTGCGCTCCGCCACGCCCAAGCCGGCAATGCTGATGGGCTTTGCTTCGGAACTACCGGCCGGATTAGGCGGTTGCATTGGGATCGACGTACCCGTTGTCCATTTCGACCGCTCCGCTGGCCGGCCAACCTACAATTGGGCCGATTCCGGATCGCCGGATGCTCAGCTGCTGGGCGAGGCGGACGCGCGTTTCGAAGAATTGAACACTCGCCGGCTTCTCGAAGCCGTCATGGAGCGCAGCGATCCCTTGGAACCATTGGATCGGGCGGCGGCCGCATTGCGCGAGGCATGGTCGAATCGCGCAGTCCGAGCTTGGGCCGGAGGGGCCGGATTGGCGATCTCGATTGACTTCTCGCCGATATCTGAGCGGGCTGGATCTCTCAATTCCCTGCCCGAGCGGTTGCGCAAACTGCTCGCAGTTCCCACGGCCACGCAGCCTATTGTTCCGGACCGTGATCTCGACTGGCCGGGCAAGCTGATGTCCTTCCAGCTCGAGGGCGTGCAAGCCCTGCTCGCCAATCGGGGGCTTCTCCTAGCCGACGACATGGGACTCGGGAAAACGCTGCAGGTCATCGCCGCCATACGGATCCTCAGAGCCAAGAGCGCCCTCGGCGCGTGCTTGGTCGTGGCTCCGGCCAGCCTGCTGGAGCAGTGGAGGAGGGAAATCGCCAAGTGGGCTCCCGAGATTCGCGCGATTGTTGTGCGCGGGTCCGCTGCCGACCGTGCTTGGCAGTGGGCGGCGGACGCAGAACTCACCTTGGTCAGTTACGACACGCTTCGCGCGGACTTTGATCGCAACCGGAGTTCACCGGCCTGGCGGCGAACTTGGGGAGTTGTCGTTGCTGACGAGGCCCAGCGCATCAAGAATCGAAACCTCACGAGCGGAGCCGTGAAGAGGTTGCGGAGACAGCGCTCCTGGGCGCTGACGGGAACGCCGGTCGAGAACCGCGAGGACGAGCTGGCGTCAATCATCGAGTTCGTTGACCACGACGGCATCGGCGTAGCGCAGCGATACAGGCCGGGAGCGGAGTTGCGGACTAGGCATCAGCAGCTGCAGCTCCGACGCAAAAAGACTGACGTGCTGAGCCAGTTGCCGCCGAAGCGCATTGCTACCGTCCCGATCGAATTGCCGCGCGAGCAGGCCAGCAGCTATGCCTTGGCCGAGCAGCAAGGCACCGTCTACCTCGAGTCGCTGGGGAGAGCAGTTCGCCTTCACCACCTGCTTGAACTCATCGCTCGGTTGAAGCAGATCTGCAACGCGGACCCGCAAACCGGCAGATCAGGGAAACTGGACGACCTGCAGCGCCGCTTGGAGCAGCTCACGCTGCAAGGCCACAAGGCGTTGGTGTTTTCTCAATACGTCGGCGAACGATTCGGCGTGGCAGCGATTGCCAAGCGGCTGCGAAGGTTCAACCCGCTTGCCATTACCGGTGCCATGCCCGTGGAAGAGCGATCCACCGTGATCGACCACTTCAAGACAGAGAGCGAACACAAGGTGCTGGTCTTGTCGCTGGGCGTCGGCGGATTGGGCTTGAACCTGCAGGAAGCTTCTTACGTATTTCATATGGACCGCTGGTGGAATCCCGCTGTAGAGCGGCAGTCCGAAGATCGCAGTCACCGCATCGGTCAATTCCACAAGGTCAATGTCATCAAGTACTCGTGCGTTGGCACGATCGAGGAGCGCATCGACGAGATTCTGAAAGGCAAGCAGAATCTTTTTGACGAGCTGGTGGATGACGTGAGTTTGGACCTGAGCGGGCGTTTGAGTCGCGGAGACCTGCTCGGCCTGTTCGGCCTGGCGGAGGGTACCGTGCCCGAGGTGGGCCCGGGCGGCAGGTAGGCAATCGCTCTCCTATCTGATCCGAACCTGCGTGAGCGGATATCGAGGTTACGCGGCTGGCCCATTGTCGGCCGAGCCAAGCGACCGGGATATTCAGGGATCATGCGCATTTGCCTTCGGGCGCCTCCCTGCCGATCCATGCGGTCAACAGACTCGGGCACCTGGCGCAAGGGAGCTTGGCCCGCCGGGTCAGACTGTCGATCCGACAGCGCTGGACCTAGAATGCGGGGCTATAGGTGGCGTGCGCTGTATGACCCTAGAGTTACCGTCGGGTTCGGAGAATCTTGACCAGCGACCTTGGACTCCCGTTCCAGATGCAGTCCGGGGAATTGATGAGGTGGTTCCGAGGACCGGTGAGCCACGAAGATCGCCACGGACGGTACGCAGCCGCATCGGCCGTTCGGTGCGCTACCGAGAACGACAATTTCGCGCCAACTTGACGGATTTCCAGCTCCGCGCGCGTGCTCGGCAGACGTTCCGCAGATCGGTCAGTGGGACCGCTTCGAGATATCAGTACAGAACGGTCGCGCCTACACAGACCCGTACCGTGACGTGGACCGCGATGTGACATACATGTCACCCTCGGTCCGGCAGGTCGGATTCTGGGGATTCCACGACGGGGCGGACATCTGGAAGCTGCGATTCATGCCGGACGAGATCGGTCGCTGGCAGTTCGATGCCCGCTTCAGCGACGGTGGCGAGGTCGTTTCCGGTGCTTTCGATTGCGTAGAGGCCGATCTTCCCGGCATGCTCTCTGAGGATGAGTAAAACCCGATGTGGTTCGGGTTTCGCGGCGGCGGGCGGTTGCTGGTCCGTAGGATTCACATGGGGGACCGGTTCTTCGCGGAAAACTGGCCGGACGACAAGCGCGGCGCTTTTCTCGATTGGGCCGGGGGGGCCTACAACATGCTCTCGATCGCGAGCCACTACCTGAACCGTGATGCCGAGGGAGAGGCTGACATACCCCCGACTTGTGGCCTCTTGACGCCGCCGAGTACCGCAAGATGGAGGTGATCTTGGACGACCTCGCGGAGAGGCGTCTCATGGCATTCCCCTTGTCAGGCTTCTTGGGGAAAAACTCCGACTTCCCGACGGACCCGACCGAGCAGGAAGTCTATGTCCGCTACACGCTGGCCCGTATCGGCTCCTATTGCAACCTGCTTTTGTCGGTGGGCGGACCGTAGCCCCTCCTGCGCGGACAACCGTACCTAGCAATCGAGGACATCCGGCACCTCGGGACGCTCATGACCAAACTCGACCCGTACGGTCATCCGGTATCGGTACACAACCGGACAGGCTACGAACCACTCGCTGCTGACGACTGGGAAACCGACTCAGTGCTCCAGAGGCCCAAGACCAGCAAACCTCGCGGAACCGAGCGCGCGTCTGCTGCGGAACCATCATCCGGCGAAGCCTCTTTTTGCCCAAGAGACCCTGGGGCCAAGCAATAAGGGATTCGGGCATCCGGACTATTCGGAAAAGGTGGTCCGAAAGAACGCCTACGGCATCCTGATGAGTGCCGCCGCATTGAACTACGCCGATATGGACGGAAGCTCGTCCTCCGGCGTCAGCGGATCCCTCGAATTGGCTGACCGGCACCAGCGCTGGCACGACATTGCCAAGCAGGCCCGGGACGTGTTCGAGACATTCCCGTTCTGCCGGATGCGGCTTGGCCAAGACGTAGTGTCGAACGGATACTGCCTAGCGGAAGAAGGCAAGCGGTACCTCGTTTACGTGCCTGCAGGTGGGCCCCCGGCATAGCCCTGCCGGACGGGCAGTATTCCGTCACGTGGATCAACGTGCGTGATCCGATCGGCGCAGCGCGAGCGCGACCTTGCCCGAAGCAAGCCTTCAGGTTACAGACCGAACGGATTGGCTGCTCTCGCTGGTGCGAATCGGACCCTAGCGGGCCCCTCCTCAGTGCGCAGGCCAAGAACGTCCGCGCTCTGTGCTCGCGGCGGAAAGGTGGGGTCGCCCGGAGGGTGGGGTCTCCAATCGGATCGAGTGCCTCGCGTGATCGCTCAGTCCTCGGTGCTGCGAACCGCTTCGCCTAGGGGCTATTCCAGCATCACTTCGAACACAAAGGCATGCTTTCCAGCGGCCGCTCCGGGGCTACGGATTGCCAGCGCCTCCTCCCGCTGAGACCACTCGAGGTCTCCCTCGTAGCCGAGCAAGCGGACCTCGGAGACGGCACGCCCTTCGAGCTGCTCGGAGCCCGCCCGCAGCGACTCGATCGTCCACTCCTTCTCGGCGAGGCCCAGCGCGGTCGCATAGAGTGCGTCGCCTTGGGTGGTGAATCGAATGTTCTCGGGCCCCAGTTGCTTGTTCCGCTGTTCGCTGAGGTGTCCCTCGACTGTCTCGGTCGGTCCTTCGCCGTAGAGCTGCCAGGGGCGTGAGTCGTAGATGGCTTCGCCGTTGGCCTTGAGCCAAGCGCCGATCTCGCGCAGCATCTCGGCCTCTCTCTCGGCAATCGTACCGTCGGCTCTGGGCCCGACATTGAGCAAGAGGCAGCCGTTCTTCGATACGACATCGACGAACTCGGTCAGAATCAGACGCACGTCCTTGTAGCGGTGATTCCTGACATAGCCCCAGGAAGTAAAGCCGACCGAGGTGTCCGTTTGCCAGAATAAGTCGCGCATGCCAGCTAGCCGGGCGCGCTCGAGATCAAGCACTGCCACATCCTCGGGCATCGCAGTGAACTTATAGTTGACGACGCCAGTCTTTCCCCAGGCCCGGGCGCGGTTGTAGTAGTAGGCCATGAAGCGCGTGAGGTGCGGCGCGAAGGGATTCTCCTCCCACGTAGGGACCTGCTGCCTGGGACCGATCCCGAAGTCGAACCAGACCAGGTCGGCCTTGAACTTCTCCGCCATTTCGGCCGTTCGTCCCAGCCAGGCGTCGCGGAACGCCTCGCTCTGCGGGAACCAGTCGAAGTTCAGCCCCGAAGTGAACTCGAGGTCTTCGCGAGGCTCGCCGTAGAGCCCGAAGGCCTCCTCGTCGATGGTGTCGTAGGATTCGTCACGGGCGTAGTAGCCGTAGTTGAAGGCGCGATGGCTGCTGACGCCAAACTTCATCCCGCGGGCACGGACCGCCTTTTCGAGATCGGCGATGACGTCTCGCTTGGGCCCCATCTCGGAGGCGTCCCACTTGGTGTAGCTCGAGGCGTAGAGCGGGAAGCCGTCATGGTGCTCGCCGACGGGCACCACGTACCTCGCCCCGGCCTCTTCGAATAGCGTCGCCCAGGCTTCCGGGTCGTACTTCTCGGCCTTGAACAGCGGAATGAATCTTTGTAGCCGAAGGTCTTCTGAGGGCCCCAGGTCGTCCGGTGATGCTCGAAAAAGTTGAGATTTCGGCGCCGGTCGAGCTCGTTGAGGTACATGCGTCGCGGATACCACTCGTGGCCGGCCGCTGGCACGGCGTAGACGCCCCAATGGATGAAGATGCCGAGCTTCGCGTCTAGGTACCAGTCCGCGACACCGTTGCCGGCCAACGAGTCCCAGTCTGCTGTGAACGGCCCGTTGGCGATTGCCTCGTCGATCGATTGATGGTCAGCGTCAATCGCGCCGCTGAAAACGATTTCATCCGAGGGCGCATCCTCCGTCGCAGACTGCGGTCCGCAGCCCATCAAGCCGGCTAGGGCGAAAACGCCCCCCACGAGCGTACAAATTTACTCTCAACATGAGCCTCCAATGTCTGGCCGCGATTCAATGTCTCTTGGATCAGTCCTGCTGCGACGCCATCATGCGCACATCGCAGAGCTTTGACTAGACTCCTCTTGGGGTGCGGCTCGTGTTGACGGTCTGCGAGTGTTCGTGATGCAAGAGTCCGCTGGGAGGCTTGTTTGAATTGTCGGCGGTGCCAAGCCAGAGATCGAAGCCAACGGGGTGTCGGGCGTGCCCGAGTTCCAGTACCGCCGTTCGGTGCTCTTGATTCCCCTTCGAGCCGGATCGCGACTTCGACAGTGTAGCGATTGTTCGGCCGCTCGATCAAGGTCCAGGTCGCGATGTCGAGATGTCGTCATCCAGACTCCGGCACCTGTTGATCTCCCAGCTTTCGACGCTGCGATTCGACATATCGAGCTGCATATCCGGGAAGCCCCGTCCGCACTGAGCGGGCGGAGGAGCACCGCCGGGCGGCCGCGGCGGCTCCGCGCAAGGCGACCGGCGCAGTGTTGCAGCAGGCTCTGCTGGGCTTGGAGCAAGGCTGGCAAGGCACGAGTAACGGTCCCACTTGTCGCTCAATCGGGCTTGGCGATTGAAGCCCCAATGTCTAGGAGAGAGTCGGCCCCTCCTGACCTCGTCAAGTGGCTATCTCCGCTTGCTCCGCCGACGGGATTTCCTGCTCCGTTGCACGGCCCGACGGCAGATTCTAGTGATGGCTCGCGACTTCTCGATTTCTCGGGCGGCCAGCCGGCGCTCTAAGAGCCTGCATTCGCTCGCAGCGGACGAGTGGCCCGCGGCCGCAGCTAACGAGGAGTAAACCTGTGCAAGGAAAAGGCAGTGCGGGGTCTCCTCGGCCCTTGAGACGAGCATGGTTGCGTATACCTGCAAGGCTTCGGCACTTACCATTCGAGGTATGCGCCGGAACCACTTCGCAGCCTCCTCAAGATTCTCCTTGGACGCACTGTCAGTGGCGTGTGCTTCCGCAAGGACGGCAATCTTGGCGAGGTCGCCTGGTTCGGCAGGTCCGGTCAGCAAACGGGTGCGTTCATCAGCATCCACCCTGAACCCGACTCCAGAGCGATACTTTTCCTCCAACCTCACCTGTGCGTCAGGGTGCCCGCGTTCGGCGGCTATGCTCAGCCACTTCGTGGCCTTCTCTGCATCCGCCTTCACGCCCGTACCGAACTCGTAACTCAGGCTTAGCAGGTACTGTGCATCCAGACCACCCTGCTCGGCTGAGAGCCGACACAATCGCGTGCACTCTACCGGGTCAGCGTCGACGCCGAGACCCTCCCGATATAGCCCCGCAAGGGCTAGCTGGGCAGTGGGGTGTCCTGTGTAGGCGGCGCGCATGTACCATTTCGCAACGTCTTCATGTGTTCCGGGAACGCCACATTCGTTGCCGCACATTGCTCCAATCTCCAGCCAGGCTGGCTTGTGTCCTTGATACGCGGCGTGCCGGAAATAGTTCATGGCCTCGAGTTCGGTCCCTCGCTCGAGCCAGAACCGGCCTAGCTTGCAACGGGCAACCGGATCACCGTTCACGGAATCTTCCATGAGCCGTTCGATTTCGGCGGGGCTCTACTCGGCATCCGCCGAACCTTCTCGGTCCAGGCGAATGGCAGGCGCCTTCTGAGACCGCTTCCAGAATCGCATCGAGGGCCTGCTCGGCATCGTACCACCGAGGTGGCAGCGGAGGGCTGCAAGTCTGGCTCTTGGCCACAATCAACGCTTGATCACGTCCAGGGGCGTGCCGACCTTGCTGAGTGCGAATGGCCTTTCGAGACCGGATCACAATATCGGCGGTGCATTGCGGATCCCGAGCTGAGTTCGAATTCGGGGCACGGCTTGGAGGGGAGCTTGGACACAATATGGTGGAGCCAGTGAAAAGACAGGCCTGGCTTTCGAGGCTCCACGGCCTGTCGAGTGGATCGCTTCCAGCGAAGCACACCCAAGAACGTTCCCGGCCATCGTGCGAAGCGTAGTCGGGTTTGCACTCGATCAGGCGCAATTGGGGCCCAAGCACCGCGGTGCCAAGCCTCCCAAGGGGGTGTGCGCCGAGATCCTAGAACTCGCCTCACGAAACGATGGCGACACCTACCGGGCAGTTTTCGAGGTCCGGTTCAGAGCCTACATCTATGAGCTGCACACTTGCCAGAAAAAGGCCGAGAGGGGCATCGAGAGCCCGCTGCGGGAGATCGAACTGGCGAAGCGCAGGCTAAACCCAGCACACTGTCCCGTAACTTGCTCGAAAGAAACTGGTTGCGCGTCAGGAACGTGGCCCCTGACAGTACGTTCCATGAGATGGTACCGACCCATCTATGTCGCTAGGCAGCTGGATCTCAAGTCACGCCTTGCTGCGCTCCAGAGTTGAACTGGGACTTGCTGATTGCGACCAAACGTCGCGCCGCAGTGCCCATGCAAACACTGTCCGAACTGCCCGTGCTTCGGCGGAATACGATGCACGACCTTCACACGGGCGTCCGGATGCTCGAGCACGCTATCAGACGGATGTTTACGCGAGATCCCGATTCCCATCCCTCTCCGCTTCTCGCGGTCATCGATCCGTTGCAACAGCCGAGAGGTGGACGATGACCCGCCCGGGGAGCGCAAGAGGCCGGTCGGGGCGCACTATCCTTCGATGCCCTTCGATGCGATCACAGGGCAACTAGACGATTTGGGTCGATTCTGCAAGGGCACCCGCCAATGCTGCATCCTAGGCGGAGACGCCAGCTCTTGCGAAGCAATTCCGCTCCGATTCGCTCGATGCCGACCAACACGAGCGCAGCGGCACCAGTCGACACACCTGAACGTGGTGCTGAGCTGGTCCGCGGGGTGGTTGCTAAGCTCGTTGATGAGTTATCTCAGGCCGAGCTTCAATCGGGAGCCGCAAGCTATTGCTCATTGAGCAGCGGCTGCAGTCTCGCCACTGGACACGGCCGCTGCGGCGTGAAGGTTTGAAATGGGATTCACACGAATCGAGTACAACACCGAACAATCAGACATCGAGGAATTACTGCAATCGCTCGACCGACCCGGGGACTACTGCGTCCATTCCAAGCTCATCTCCCCGTTGCCGCTATTGCAAGTCAAGCGGGTGGGTACAGTTGCCTTCCCAGTGCAGGAAGCGCAGGTCCGTGCGCTGATAGGAGTGGCGGAGCGAGCCCCCTACGGTAAGGGCCCCGAAACCGTGCTCGACACCTCCGTGCGGGACTGCTGGCAGATTGACAGCTCGGCACTTCAGCTGGGCGGGCGGGGCTGGACTCAGTCGTTCAAGATGATCATGGAGCAGGTCTCCAATGGCCTCGGATGCCCCTCAGAGCGGTTGGAGGCCCGGCCGTACAAGCTGCTTGTCTACGAGCCCGGCGGGTTCTTCACGCCGCATCGCGACACCGAGAAGGAAGCCGGCATGGTCGGGACCTTGGTCGTCTCTCTCCCGACGGAGGGTGCCGGCGGCGAATTGGTGGTCCGTCACGGCGATCGCGAGTCGGTCATTGACATGTGCGTCAACGACCCGTCGATGCTCTCGTACGCCGCGTTCTATGCCGACTGCGCGCACGAGACGCGGCCTGTCCGGGAAGGTCATCGCGTCGCGCTCGTGTTCAATTTGATTCTCTCCGGGGCCGGGGCACCGAAGCTGGGGCAAGCCCCGGATTTTGCGGAACAGGCCGAGGTCATCGCGACCTCGCTGCGGGCTTGGTCCCGCCAAGCCCAGTCCGGAGCCAAGATCGTTTGGCTCCTCGAACACGACTACAGCACGGCCGGGCTCTCCTTCGCGACGCTAAAAGGGACCGATGCGGTTGTCGCCCGCACGCTGGCGACGGCAGCGGAGAGGGCAGAGTGCTCGCTCCACGCCGCCATTGTGCATATCAACGAATACGGCTCCGGCGAATACGGATGGTATGACGATGCGGATGAGGCTGAAATGGGCGAAGTGGAGCACTGGGAATGTGGCCTAGAAGGATGGGTGGCCGTTGATGATTCGAGGCCGGAATACGGCAGTGTCCCGTTGCTGGACGGGGAAATGCTTCCGGATGAAGCGCTCGTCGACGCCGATCCGGACGAGAAGAGGGTCGAGGAAGCTTCCGGCAACGCGGGAGTCAGCGTGGAGCACGTTTACCGCAGGGCTGCTCTGGTTGTTTGGCCACAAGACAAGGCAGTCCAGACACTGGCTAGAGGCACCATTCTCGGCGCGATTGAATACGTGGAGTCGCGACTTGCGGCAACCGCTGGCGACGCACTCCGAACGGATGATTCCAGATCCTTGGGAGAGCAACTCATCAATGCCTGGGATGAAGAGGCGACTACCGCGTGGCGCTACGAGCCAAGGGGAGAGTGCATGCGAAGGATGATCGCGGTACTGGTCAAGATCTCCGACCCCGGCCTCACGGTGCGCTTCCTGGGCACGGAAGGCTTGCGACTATACTCTGGCGTCGAGAACCGCGAACTGGTTGCGGCAGCCGGGCTCATTGGAGCGGACTCGATGGATAGATTCCTGCCCGAATTCTTGGACATCAATGTTCCGATGCTTCCGAATGAGGTCTTGAAGCTCTTGTGGGAACTCAAGGAAACGTATTGCGACGCTGACAGCGGCGACTGGCGCGAAGTACTGTCGAAATCGACTGGGGCGGCGCTCGCCGCCCTTCCGCAAGCCCTGAACCCGCCAGCCGACATCAAGCAGTCCTGGAATACCCCAAAGCCCAAGAGCCTAGACGATCAGGCCGTTTGCGATCTCTTCTCGCTCACACATCAGTTCGAATTGGAGTCGAATGCCGATCGTGCCGTTCGCTTGATCTCGAAGCACCCAAGTCAGGCGACCCCGGATCGTACGATGCCACAGGCATTGGCCAAGATGCGCAAGCGAAGCCGCTCATTGGCGGAGTCTCAACCCTACGAAGCACTCTGGCGGCACGCAACAGCGTTCTTGTTGCATCGAAGTGGCTCGGTTCCACAGGAGCCTCGCAACTGGTTCATCGACGCACGGCTCGCATGCAGCTGCAGAGGGTGTGTTCAGCTCCAAGCCTTCTGCAGCAATCCAGCCATCAAGGAAACTAAGATTGCAGTTGCACAGTCCGAGCGCCAACATCTCCGCGACAAGATCAAGAGTCTCGTGCTGGACATCGACTACGAGACAGAGCGCAAGGGTCGGCCATACCGGCTTGTCTGCTCGAAGAACCGCGCCAGCTACCAGCGACGACTCGCTCAGTACGCAGATGACATCCATCAGATGAAGGTTTTGATTCGCTGCCCACCTTCCAGTGGGACACGCGAAATTCGCACACCGGAACTGGAAGAGCTTCGGACCGCTACAGCACTGGGTTCTTAACCTGCGGTGCCTTGCTCGCACAGGGCCACAGCGAGGTGCGGAACACAGTGTCATGCAATGCCGACCTGCGCCAACTTGCATTGGCACCTGAAGGGCACGGCGCTTGGCCCTGTGCAAGTGGTTCGTTCTATCCCTCAGCAGGCGCTGCAATCAGTTGGAAAGATCGTTGCTTGGTGAGGTCTGCGCGTGCCGGGAGACAGCACCTTTCCATGGAGCGCGTCAAGCACGGGACCCCCGGTAGAACGCGATCAAGTCCTGGCTCTTCGGCGGCTGAGCATTGAGCTGTCGCAACATCGTAGTGACCTGACCGCGGTGAAACGTCGCGTGATTGACCACATGCTGCAGCGTGTGCCAGAAGACCGATTCAACCGGCGCGCCGCTGAAGTGTGCGTAATGAATCACGCGATCAACGCAATCCGGTCCAAGTCGGTCGACGAAATCGCGAACCCGAGCTTCCTCCTGGGACCAGCGAGCGCGCACGTCCTGCACCGTCTCGAAATCCGCTGGCGCGAGATGCGCGCTCGGCGGATTGCCCTCCCAGCGGGAACGCCACGCCCATTCGGCCGACACAAGGTGCACGAGTGTGTCCCGGATCGAAGAGAAGCTGTTCCCAAGATCCTGATGGAACTGATCATGGGTAAGCCGCTCGGCCGCAGCGAGCAGACTGTCGCGAGCCCAGTAGTGATAGTCCAACAGGCTTTGCAGCGCTTTCGGCGTCATGGCCAGAGCATATCCGATGTCATGGGCTGGGCGACGCCATCTCACTGCAGCTAGCTTCGCGCCGGCAGATGTGATTGGAGATGAGATCGAACGATCAGAGTTGCATTCCTCAAGTGGCTGCAACACGGAACCACTAGCCGGCGGACCTCCTCGAATCAGATTGACTGCGCAAATTACTCGTGCGCTGCGAGCGCCCAGATGTTGCAGTCTCAAGTCGGTAGTGGGTTAGGATGAGCCTGCGGCCCGGCTGTCCTTCGGATCGACGCTCTCGGACATACGGGCCCGGAATTGCGCTGCAGCCCGCGCATGGAGACGCTGCTCGACCTCCTGCCTCGGATCGAACGCCTCGGATCCAGAGAGGCGTTGAGCTTCTGGAACGGATACCGTACCCGGCGCTGGTCTTACAGCGACCTAAATGCTGGGATCCGCCGCTTCGCCGCCTTTCTCGACCGTAACGGAATAGGATCCGGTGACCGTTTGGTGCTGTGGTCCGAGAACCGGCCCGAATGGGTCGCGGTTTTCTGGGCCTGCTTGTCACGGGGTGTTCAGCTCGTACCCCTCGACCATCAATCCTCTCCGGAATTCGTTAGCCGAATCGCTATCGAAACTAGCGCCAGACTGCTGGTGCATAGCGGCACGGCGGCCAGTTCGGTCTCGGCTCTGGAGTGCTTTGCGATTGAGTCGCTCAACGGACTACCAGTTGGACCCCGCTTCAGCCCGACTCCGATAAGCGGCGACGATGTGGTCCAGATCATTTACACCTCGGGAACCACTGCCGAGCCCAAGGGAGTGATCCATCTTCATCGCAACATCTGTGCCAACCTTGACCCGATTCGACAGGAAATCGACCGGTACAAGAAATGGGCCAAGCCCTTCCAGCCGATCCGAATCCTTGACCTGCTGCCGCTCAGCCATATGTTCGGGCAGTCCATGGGCGTCTTCATCCCACTCCTCCTCGAAGGCTCGGCGGCGTTCATGACAGGGCTGCACCCCGGTGTGGTCCGCCAGGCGGTTCGGAAGGAGCGGATTTCGGTCCTTGTCTGCGTGCCCCGCATTCTCGAAAGCCTGCGGGCTGATGTCGAGCGGCACTATGTTCGATCCAAAGCCGTTCCGGCGAAACCGGGCGGGCCGCTCCGCAGGTGGTGGCGTCACCGGGATATCCATCAAGCCTTCGGACTGAAATTCTGGGCCTTTGTTGTCGGTGGCGCCATGCTGGACCCGGAGACAGAAGCCTTTTGGGCTAGGATCGGCTTGCTCGTGATCCAAGGCTACGGTCTCACCGAAACGAGCCCTGTGGTGTCGGTGAACCACCCATTCCGCGTACGACGCGGCACGCTCGGCGAAGTGATCGGCAGCCAAGAAATCCGGATTGCGGGTGACGGGGAGATCCTCGTTCGGGGGGATAGTGTCGTAGACGAGTATCTGGAAGGCGGCACACGCCGCGCGCGCACCGTTGATGAGGATGGTTGGTTTCACACGGGAGACATCGGCGAGCGCGATGCGGGGGGCAGGCTGGTCTACAGGGGGCGGAAGAAAGACGTCATCGTCACCGCGGACGGTCTGAATGTCCACCCCGAGGACATCGAGCGAGCGCTCAAGCTCGGGGGCGGGGTGCGGGACGCGGTGGTTGTCCCAGTCGGACCGGCGGGCGCGGAGAGAATTCACGCCGCGCTCATCCTTGAAACTCCCAGCGAGGGCTCTCTAGCGATCGTCGAGAGAGTGAACCGCCGGCTTGAGCCGCACCAAAGAGTCCAGAGCGCGTCTGAATGGCCGGAAGACGAGTTTCCGCGCACAGCATCAACCTTCAAGACGCAGAGACGGAAAGTAGCCGAGCGTTTGTCTTCTACGGTCCCGATCCCGGATCACGACGGTGCATCCGGCCTGGACGAAATCCTTCTGGCGCTTACCCGACGCAGCCGGGAGGACCTCTCGGACGACCGGCGCTTGGCAGAAGACCTGGGGCTGTCGTCCCTCGAGCGGATTGAGATGCTGGCCTCGCTCGAAGCCCACCATGGGATCGAATTGAGCGAGACGGTGTTTTCAACTCTATCGACTCTCGGGGAGGTTCGTGCGTGGGTCGCCGGGCAGGCCGCAAGCCTCGCATCGAATCGCTCGAATGAATCCCCCAGCTCCTGCGCAACACAGCGCCAATCGACGGCACCTCGCATCCCTCCCCCGCGCTGGGCCCGGAGCCGCCCTTTCTCGACGATGCGCGCTGCGCTGCGGCGGGGGGTGTTCCTTCCGCTATTCCGTCACTACATCGCGCTGGATGTCGCGGGACTGCCAAATCTGGATCGCGTTGTGCCGCCGGTCATCTTCGCGGCCAACCACACCAGCCATCTCGACACGGTCGCGCTAACGGCTGTGCTTCCAGCCGAGTGGCAGAGCAAGCTGGCTCCAGCAGTGGCCCAGCAACACTTCTTTCCGTCCAGCGGTACTCCTGGCATCGCCCGGAGGATAGGAATGCGGGCGCTCTACTACGTCTGCTGCGGACTGTTCAACGCCTATCCCTTATCGCAGGACCTCGGCCAGGTCCGCGATTCGCTCCGTTACACCGGAGAGTTGGTCGATGCGGGATGCTGCCCGCTGGTCTACCCGGAGGGCAGGCTGACCCCGGACGGGTCCGTTCACCCATTTCAGCCGGGAATCGGGCTCATGTCTCAACGGCTGGAAGTGCCCGTCGTGCCGGTGTATCTGCACGGGCTGTTCGATGTGATGTCCGTGCATGACTCCTGGCCGAGCAGAGGGTCCGTCAGAGTCGAATTCGGAGCGCCTGTCGATCCCGTCAATGGTGAGGCGTACATTCAGCTTGCCCAACGGGTCGAAGCGAGCCTCCGCCGGATGGCCGCTCGCTAGCTGGAATGACAGCTCGGCGTCCGTCAGCGGCCGTGCTGCACGGTGCGGGCATCCTGGCTTCCGCTCGGATTCGTGCCAGTTCGCGGACGCCCGGGCCCGCATGGGGCCGGATCAGCGAACGGGAAAAAAGATGTCAGTGCGCCACTTCGACTGGTCGGGCTCGGCGCCAGGATCGGTAACGTAGACTTCCCAAGGTGCCGCGGCAGCCTCAAGGCCTTGCGACCTGATCCAGTCCTTCAGTGCCGCCCAGGTGCGCCCCAAGCCTTCGTACGGGCCCATGTGGGTGACGGTGGCCATGGTCCCGCAGGGAAGCTCGCCAGCCTGGACGCGGGCCGTGCCGGGCAGTTGCGACCCGACGGGCATCCCGCACTCGAGTTCGACGCTCTCACCGTCCATCGAGTGGTAGATCGAAAACGGCATTCCGGTCGGCTCTTGGCCGCACTGCTGGATGTAGCCGTAGACCTCCCCGAACAGCGGCCCCATGATCTCGCCAAGCTTGTCGATCGTTGTCGTCGCACGGACCCCCACGTAGGGCTGCGCTGAAAGTTGGATCTTCCCGAATTCAGGGTCCATTCAATGTTCCTCCTGCTCACTCAGCCAGTCCGGTCGCCTTGGGCGAGTCACCCGATTGCCTTGATCTCCTTCATAGTATTTCACCAGTTTCCGGTTGGCAGTGCAATAGAATCAATGACTTGTTGCGTTAGGCAAGGCTTGGAGAAGGAGGAAGACATGTAAGCAAACAGCTATGACGGAAACCTTCAATGCGACCCAGCAGGTGCGAATCCTGACCGGCCAAGGCTGGCCATCAGCCGGAACCGAGTGTTTCGTGGTGCGGGGCGACACCGTCTGCGAAGCGTACGCAGGGAGCCTGTAGGCCGCGTGATCGAGCCTCGAAAGTCATTAATTGCGGAGCCGACGTAGTCAAGTTTGCGGAAAGCACCACCGCCTGCATCGCAGTGGCCTGATGCAGGGGATCCGCCGGGGTCAGATTCGGGCAAGCAGGCTGCGGCGCGGCACTGCGTTCCGCTTGCGCCGAGCGTTGCTCGCAACGCTCCAACTGGTCGCGCAGGTGCTGCCAGTAAGACCGCAGATAGGTCTCGGCGACCACCTCCTGTAGCAGCGCTTGGAAATAGTACAGGCTGCGAATCGGTTGCGCGCGGGGCTGGTCGAGCAGGGCCAGCGACTTGCGCGTGCAGCCGAGCAGAATGGCGCGCCGGATCGTCTCCAGCGACACGCCGGAGCGCTGCCGCGGTCCTGCACGCAGCTTGGGATGCAAGAAGGCCGTGCCGCACGCTGGCTACGTACTCCGCCGCGGCTGTGCGCTCGAGCGCTGCGCAGCCTAAGTGGAGCAGCAGCGTGCGTAACAAGCGCTCCGGCGACTTGTCCTTGCGCCGTTTCCGCAGCGCTCCGGTCTGCCGTGCCAGTTCCTCCCAGTTCGCAGGCAGGAAGGCTCCCGGCAGCCCCCAGTCTTCCTTCAGCGGTGCGCTTGTCTCAGGGCTCACTCTTCTCGGCGGGCGTCAAACTCACCCTATTAAGATCATTGCCTGAGGGATTTTGCGCTGTCAGTCAATACGTTCGCGCTTGTGAACCGGTCCCGCCTTGGTCGGTGGCGCAGGTCCAAGGCTGATCTCGCACCGAGAGCACAGCGTTCAAGGGACACGCCGCTCAGCAAAGGCGTTCCCGGTTTGCGCCAGGCGGCGGACATGGCGCACAACGGCCCAAGGATGTGCCGGGTCACATCCAGGTGGCTAAGGTCAGACCCTCAAACGACCGAAAGTCGAGGGTGTTCGATGTCACGAGAATCAACCCGTTTTCGTGAGCGATCGCAGCGATCTGACCGTCAACGAACGGTGGCGCCCTGCCGATGGCCGCAAGGCGCGCGCGCTCCCGAGCGTGCCACTCAGCCTCCTTCCAGCCGTATTCCAAGATTGGGAAACTAGCCAGCAGCACATCTTCTAGATACCGCTCGATGACCGCCCGCCGACGCGATGGCTCAAGCCTAGAACAACCGAACCGCAATTCATGCCAGACGGGTGCCGGGATCGCGATCTCATTCTTGTGGTCGTACATCTGCTGCACGATCCGAGGCCTCGGCCGGGGCTTTGTCAGCTCAGAAACGATGTTGGTGTCGAGTAGGTACTGCACCGACTACAACGACACTTCACGCCCTGGAGATTTGTCGCGCACAGCACGGAACGCTTCGTCAGGGTCGATGTCGAGTTCTAGAAGGTCGTAGGACTTCAAGAACTCCTCGTATGTCTCGACGAAGTCACGCCGTCCCGAGGAAAGGCGCTCGAACTCTCGGTGGCCGATCAAGACCGCGACAGGCTCGCCGCGACGAGTGAGTCTCACCGACTTACCGTCCTCTGCCTCTCGCACCAGAGATGGGAGACTTCGTCGAGCTTCGGCGATCGAGTATTCACGCGCCGTCGGATTCACCTTAGGGTTAGCGCAGAAATAACTCCATCTAACTAGGAATACTTGTCTAATATCTGCAGGGCCAGCCCTCAAGTCCAGGACCTCGGCCTCTGTGCCAAGTGACTTATAATCTGATAGTTTCAGTCTGTGCAGAGAGGCTGCTATTGCATTACAAGTGCGCTCAGTGGTAGAATACTTGTATCATTATGAGACCTGTCAGCTTCCATCCCGAGCGGTTGACTGACCTGCTGCGGCGGCGCACGGTCACCTCCATGCCCGAACTCATGGCCGCTCTCGGCACCTCGTCCCGCCAGACCGTGCTGCGCAAACTCAAGGCTCTGGACTACCTCACCAGCTACTTGAATATTCTGATTGAAAAGGGTCAGTGTTCTGATTGAAAAGGGTCAGCGTTCTGAATGAAAAGGGTCACTCGCGTGGTCGAAAGATCAGGCGGTGAGAGCGTAGCGACAACGGCGGGCAAGCGCGTCGTCCTGTTCCAATCCGGACAGGAGGACACGCGATGCCAAGGCAACCGATCGCAATGTTTGAAATCAAGGAAATCCTGCGGCTGCACTACAGCGCAGGGCACACGCAGCGGGAGATCTCCCGCGCCACTGGAGTGAGCCAGTCGGCCATCCAGCGCCTGCTGGGGCGGGCTGGTCAGGCGGGCCTGGGCTGGCCGCTGGCCGCGCCCGCGCCCAGCGACGCGGAACTGTACGCGCAGTTGTACCCCAAGGCTGCGCCGCCGCGCTACAGCCAGCCGGACTTCGCGCGGGTGCAGGCACAGTTGCGCCGGTACAAGCAGGTCACGTTGGAGCAGCTCTGGGCCGAGTACCGCGAGCAGAGCGAGCCGGGCCAGAGCTACAGCTACAGTCAGTTCTGCGCGCGGTACAAGCACTGGCGCCAGAGTCAGGCCCAGGAGGTGGTGCTGGTCCAGGACCACGTGGCGGGCGAGAAGCTCTTCATCGACTATGCCGGCGAGACGGCGACGGTGCATGAGGCTGGCGGGAGTTGGGAGGCGCAGATCTTCGTGGCCACGCTGGGCGCGAGTGCGTACAGCTACGTCGAGGCCAGCCGCGGCCAGGACTCGGCGAACTTCCTGGCGGCGCACGTGCGCGCCTTCCGGTTCTTCCAAGGGGTGCCGCGCATGTTAGTGCCGGACAATTTGAAGGCCGCCGTGGAGCACGCGGATCGGTACGAACCGAGCATCAATCGCAGCTACGCGGAACTGGCGCAGCACTACGCCACGGCAGTGGTGCCGGCACGCCCTCGAAAGAGCCTTTTCCAACGAGAGATGAGCCTGAAGCGAGGGGTTGATTCCAACGAGAAATGAGCCCGAAGGGGGCTCTCCAGGAGGTGTGGGAATCATCGGAGGGTGATCTTGCATCTCGATCTGGAGACTCATTCGAGCCTGGACGATCTGCGCGGGTTTCTCGCGGGCAACGCGGACGAAACGGTCCTGGTGCCGGAGCGGAAGCGGGCCTACGCGCATATCGGACGGGTGTTGCGGCGGTTCTCGTATTGGCGGCTGGAGCGGGCGGACAAGGGCCTGGTGCGCAGCTATCTGGTGCGCACAACGGGGCTGTCGCGGGCGCAGCTGGCGCGGCTGATCGCCCGCTATCTGGCCGACGGGGAACTGGCGGACCGGCGCCGGGGCGCGGCCAAGCCGTTCCGGCGCAAGTACGAACGGGCGGACATCCTGCTGCTGGCCGAGACCGACGAGTTGCACGGGACGCTGTCGGGCCCGGCCACGCTGGCCATCCTCAAGCGCGCCTGGGAGGTCTTCGGCGACGAGCGCTTCCGGCGCCTGGCCGGGCTGTCGAACGGGCATCTGTACAACCTGCGGAAGAGCCTGGCCTACCTGCGGCGGGTGGGCCGCAAGGACCCCACGCACCCGGCCGGGGTCACGATCGCCGAGCGGCGGCCGCCGCGCCCGGAGGGGCAGCCGGGCGACCTGCGGATCGACACGGTACACCAAGGGGATCTCGCTAAGGTCAAGGGCGTCTAGCACATCAACGTGGTGGACGAGGTGACGCAGTTCCAGTTCGTGGGCAGCGTGGAGCGGATCTCGGAGCACTACCTGCTGCCGCTGCTGGAGAAGCTGCTGGAAGCGTTCCCGTTCCGCATCCGGGGTTTTCATTCCGACAACGGGTCCGAGTTCGTGAACTACCAGGTGGCGGCCCTGCTGGAGAAGCTGCGGATCGAGCAGTTCACCAAGTCGCGGCCGCGGCGCAGCAACGACAACGCGCTGGTCGAGAGCAAGAACGGGACCGTGGTGCGCAAGCATCTGGGCTACGGGCACATCCCGGGCCGGCACGCCCGGCAGCTGGACCAATTCAACCGCGAGGTGCTCTCGCCGTACCTGAACTACCATCGCCCCTGCCACTTCCCGCGCGAGCAGGTCGATGCGAAGGGCAAGGTGCGCAAGCGCTACCGGCGGCAGGACATCCTGACGCCGTACGAGAAGCTGAAGTCGCTGCCGGGGGCGGCGGACTGCCTCAAGGCGGGGATCGACTTCGCGCCACTGGACGCGCAGGCCCGCGCCCTGAGCGACAACGCGGCGGCGCGGCGGCTGAACGCGGCGCGCGACGAGCTGTTCGCTGCGATCCGCAGCGCGGCGGCGAACGCAGCCTGAAGGGCCCGTTCAGGCTCATCATTGGAAACAAGGCTGGTTGGCAAAACGGCAGCTGGTAACGTTACCATTACCAGTGGCGGGAACTTGCCTGGAAGTCTGCCCGGCAGCGTTCTGCGGACTGCCCGCAAGGGCCGCCTCGCGCCTGCTCGCGATACCGCGACGCGCCCGCGCCCTGTCCGACTGCGGAATCCCGGCTCAGGCTGTGTCCGCTTCCCGCTCCCGGCGCTCCAGCCACGTGAGCCGACGGCCTAGCCTCCCGACCGCGCCCTCCGACCGCGCCACCTCGTCGCGCAACGCGTCCAGGCGGGCCTGCTGCGCCGCGAGCGCCCACTGCACCGAGGCGGCTTCCCAATGAGTCTACAGAACCTCGTGCGCCGCATCCGGCATCCGAGCCCGCACCTTGCGCCGTCGCTTCCCGCAGCGGGCACAGCGCCGGGGCTGCGGCCCCCGTCGCGGCCTCTGCAAGGCCTCTCCGCAGTCCGCGCACACCAAGGGGGCCCATACCACAATCCCAGCAAAACAACGACTCATCTGAGTCATTGTTATCCGGCTGCCCGGGGACTGGCCGTAATAAAACAAAAACTGTCGAGAATGTGCCAGGGGGGCTTGCCCCCCTGGCACCCTCCCGGGCCTGCTCGGCCCTCCCCCTGCCACCCCCTCCCCAAGGGTGTATGATCTACTCATTCCCGCTTCCTCTCCTCGGCCTCCTTCAGGCTCATCTGTGAATTGGAAAGGACTGTACCACTAGAAGCGGAAGACCACCAGGAGTTGGGGAATGACCTCGTCGGCGTCCTCGAAACCGAACTTGTTGACCCAGGCATGGAGTTCGATTCCGGCAAAGAAGCGCCCTGGTTGCCAGTCAATTAATTTGCCAATGTCAAGTCGCAACTGGGACTGCAGCAACACCCAATATGGGGCGCGGGTACCCAGTTCAGTGCTCCTGGGGCCCCGCCACTCGCCGTGGCCCTCGAGCGAGAATGAGCCGCGGCCGATCTCGAACGGCAAGGCCCAGTTGAAATCTATGAGATGGCTGTTCCCTTCCCGCGGTGCCCCGCCAGCTGCCAGCCCCTGGTTCTTGTCCACCATGTACAGATAGTCGAGGTTTGCGAAGGAAAAGCCAGGGAGGTCGAGTTGGAACCGGAAACCGGGAGTGATCTTGACGAACTTGGACTGCGCCCCCCAGTTCAGACCGCCTAGCGGTCCGATGTCCCTGATCGGTCCCCATGAGATGTCCCGTCCGGTGACCGCGCTAAGGCTCAAGTAGGGATACCACTCGAGGTAGATGTCCCGATTCGCGGCCGACCCATCACAACACGTCATGTCTACAAAGAAGAAATTCTCGCCGTACTCCCAGCCGCTCGCGTGCTGAAGTGTCAGGATTTGCTGAAACCCACTGGGGCTTACCGCATGATGGCGCAGGGCATTTCCACCTTGGTAGTGCAGTTCGGTGACGCTCCAGTCCTGGGCCCTACCGGTTCCATTCGTCGCCAGGAGCGACATCACAGTCAGCAAGAACGAGATTGCTTTCGCGAGGGGAACGCCGCGATGCTCACCACAAACTCCGCGCATCCCGCCAACCACTAAGCGGTCATCCTAACAGCTTGAAATCGGTGTCACATGGGAGTCCAACCGGGATCGCCCATCTCCGATCGGGTGTCGGCCTCCGGCCCTCTCTCGTCAGCCTTAGAGTTGGCTCCGCCTGAGTGCCGGTCTTAGAGTGCTGCCGTTTTTGACACTCTATCGATCGGTTGCGATCATGAGCTACAGTGGCCCCAGCAGGGATCGGGCGTACGCCCGAGCGGAGGCCTTGTGCAAGGCCGCCTGCCATACGGGGGCTGATGCTGGAAATGACGAACCCGAAGTTCGGATTGGTTGCTTGCGGTGTCGCTGCGACGGTCGTCATTGGCGGCTGTGCGCAGGTACCCCCCACGCGTCTCGAAGTCTTCCCGGCGCACTCGCAAATGCGGATTGGTGAACAGATCCGCTACTCGGTCTTCCAACACCTGGATGGAGCGCCAAGCCAGGTCGAGGAGTATCGGCTCGTGCCCGAGGACCCGGCGATCGTCCGCGTGGTCAACACCTGGTGGCTGGAAGCAGTGTCACCCGGGCGAACCGACGTGCTCGTACGTAGCGACGGTGGCGAACGAGTGCTGTCGATCGATGTCAAGCCGGAGGCGAGGCCGCCTATGCCCGCCACGCATCACACGGAGGTCGACCGTGTCGCCGGCGAGGAACTGCTCTTCGTCGGCCACGCCAATATGGACGGATTCGACCACACCGCGGTCGCCAAACCCGGAATCGACCGCCTTGTGGGCAAGTTCAAGAAGCGTGGGCACCCGGTCGTCTATTTCGTCAGTCTCGACTATCCGTACTGGTACACCGAGGATCGCGAGCCCGATCTGGCGATCGTGAGCGAGGGGCAGGAGCACGAGATGGTGGTCGACGCCGAGCGCGTCATTTTCAGTGGAGGCGATTTCATGACCTGCCTTCTACGGAACACCCAGATGACGCTGCACGGCATGCTCCGAGCGGGGGAGCGCGACCGCATCCGTTACGTGTTTCCAGCCGATGCAATCTGGGCCGTCGACAGGCTCACGCCAGACCGCTCTCGCCCCTACCCTGCCCCCATGGCACTTCTCAGTCGCCTCATGGCGGAGCGGTCATCCGACGGGGATCGATACGAGCAGTTGGTGGTTCCGTTTCTCGATGAGCTTTTGGACGACTTCCCGGTGATTGGCTATCCGGCTGTTGCGCCGGAGCCGCCGCTCAGGGAACTCGTTGACGGGTGGACCATGGAGGTCGCGATCGACAACGCCTTCGTGCAGCGCTACCGGTCAGGCAACCCCGACAAAGTCATTCGCTTCGCCTTCCTGTCGGACTCGGCGAACTGACCCGGCTTCGCCTGTCACAACTGGCCAGTTGGAGAGCGCTGCGCAAGCGGCTGGCAGGGGAGCAGCGGGTAACGGCGATGGTCCGCTGGTAAGACGGACGCAGTCTGCACGTGCGCAAGGCGACCCGCGCTGAGGCCAGCCAGCAGGCGATCTGCAACGCGCTCGCATCGACGGGATTCAAAGCTAGCGGCCGGCCTAGCGCGCATCGCAAGGCCCTTGCTGAACGCCCGCCAGTGTTTCGGGGCGCTGGGGCAAGCCGCTCAGACAGCTTGCCAGAGACCTAGCCTACTTCCGAAACGGGGAGATCCCACAGTTCGTCTGCAAACCCCGGATTGATGGACAAACCGACCGTACCGGCGTTACGGAATCCGGTCACTGTCAATTGCCCTGGGAGGTCGATGAACTTACGGTGACCGGGAAGGGCGGAGCCCATCGTGGCCCGGAACCAGGACGCAGCGCCCAGGAAATAGCGTGAGGGCAGGACGGTTAAGCCTGCGCTGAATCATCCGTGGTACGCGATCGCACACGCCGTGGCCAGGATGGCGGAGGCGCGTCCGTCACAGACGGGACGCCAGGTCGTGCGCGAAGCTCATCAGTCCGGCATCCAGAGCGTTGGCGGTGCATGGGAAAATTTTGGAGGTTCCTTAACTATTTATTCACATTCGATGCTGGATTGGTTTACACTAGCCGCCGGGGAGATTCTGATCGATGGAGAGCCAAATTCTGGGGTTTTGGGAGATTCTCAGACTTCCTGACATCTGACCAGAATGAGGTGTCGTGGTTTTCCGGCTAGACAGCGAGTTGCGGGCGGGGGGCAGCGCTCGTAGGATGGTCGTCGGGCAGGAGTTCGTAGACGAGTCGCAGCGAGGTGCCGGGAAACTCGGTGCGCGTTTGATTGAGTTCGCGGAGCAGCGGGGCTAGAGCGGCGTCCTGGGAGCGGCTCGCCAGATGCAGCAGCTGCACAGTGAGCGTGCCGGCACGGATATCGGGGACCAGGTTGGCGTCGCTGCGGAACAGCGCCTGCAGCAGCGCGCGGGCGTTTTCGGGCTTGCCGAGTTCGGGGGCGACCGCGACGGCCATCGCGGTTTCGGCCCGGTAGGCGATCATGCGCAGGGAGTCGAGCAGGTTGCGCAGCGGCTCGGGCAGGGCCATGAGGCGTTCCTCCGGCGACAACTCGCCCGCCGACACGTGCTCGTCGGCGTGCCGGGCCGCATGCTCCAGGCCCTCGATCCAGCGGTCGGTCGCGTTGATCTCGGAGTGCAGTGCGCGGACCTTGTCGGCGTGCCCGGCACTGGGCCGGGCCTTTTCCCGGGCCAGCTTGCGGCGCAGGTTGCCGACCTTGTTGCGGAGCTTGTCCAGGGCCTTGCGGATCAGCCGCCAGGCGGGGTTGACCACCCGCGTGTGCGGCTCGACGGGCAGCAGCCCGCGCTGCGGCAGCGAATCCAGGCCGAACTCCGCCTTGAGGTACTTGAAGACGTTCTCCTGGGCCCAGCGCGAGCGCATGAGCCCGGCGACCTGCGCCGCCGACAGGCGCGGGTGCGTGGTGATGACCGACGGCTGGCGCTGGCCGGCCGCGGGCCGGCCAGCGGCCGGCACGGGCTCGCGCGGCTGGCCGCTCTTGCCCGGCGGCTGCAGCCGCCGGTCGATCCAGAAGCGCACCTCGCGCGCCTCGCAGCCCGGCAGCAGGGGCGCCTTGCGCTCGGCGACATGCGCCTCGAGCGTCGCCGCGCCCAAGGGCGAGCGCACCGTGACGCGCTCCGGGCGGAACTCGCTGTCGGGCCAGCGCTCCGTCTGCGCGCCCTTGCGCCAGGTGATGCAGGCGATGCCCTTGGCGGCCAGCCAGCGGAACAGCTGCGGGCTCCAGCCTTCGCGGTCGAACACCAGCGTCAGGCGCGGTTCCGCCGCCGCGGCCGGCGCCAGCAGGCCGAGCGCCTCCAGTTGCGGCACGATGCCGTGGCGGATCTCGGCCACCATTTTCGGATCGACCTGCTTGTGGATGCACAGCAGGGGCGCGCCGCCGAGCGCGTTGAGCCAGTAGCCGGCCGCGGCCGGCAGCTGCAGTTTCTGGCGCGAGACGAAGTGCTTGGGCAGGTTGGCCTTGCCGCTGTAGACCTTGACATGGCCATCGACGAACAGCGTGGCCGCGGTTGCGGGATCGTCCGCGGCCCACTGCCCGGCCAGGGCCGCGCGCCAGGCGTGCAGCGCCTCGGGGTCGGCGGCCAACTGGTCCAGCTTGCGCCGCAAGGTGCGCGCCTCGGGGCAGCGGTCCAGGCCCAGCAGGGCGCCCCATTCGCCGGGCTGCTCGTAGCGCAGGCGCTCGGCGTTGCGCACGCGCGCCAGGAACATGCAGGCCAGCAGCAGCAGCACCGAGCGCAGGCCGTAGAAGCCGGGCGGAATGCGCAGCCGGCCGGCATGCTGCAGCAGGCCAGCCCGCAGCAGCGCCGGGACGGCCGTCAGCACGCCACCGTTGGCGACGGTTGAGGTGGCTTCGAAGCTTGGCAGCCGCTCGGCCAGCAGGCCGAGGCTGGCCGCGACGCGCCCGCCAACGTCCCGCGCCGCCCGGCCCATCGCAGCGGCCGCGTCGCGCCGGTTGCGGCCAGCCTTGTCCACGCTGCCGGGCGGGCTGCCCGCGGCCGGCTCGGCGGGAATTCCCGCGCCGCTCGCGCCGAGCGCCCCGCCGGATTCCAGACCCGCGCCAGCAGCCTCGGGAACGTCTGCCGCCAAGTTCCCGGCCGTCTCGGAGCGGCCCGCTGCCGCTGCGGCAACCGCTGCCCGCCCGCTCTCCCGCTGCGCCGCGATCCCCGGCAGCAAGCCCTCGCGCTTGTACTGGCGCAGCGTCTCGAAGCACAGCTCCAACTCCCGCGCCACGCCACGCAGGCTCGCGCCCCCTTGCAGCCGCTCCGCCGCCCGCGCCAGCACCGCCGGGTCCTCGATCCCGTGCCGCCGCCGCGGCCGCCGCGGCCGCCCGAAGCTCGACTCCCCCTCCCGCTGCATCCGCAGCCGCGCGCGCGTCACCGTGCGCGCGCTGATCCCGAGCGCCTGCGCCAATTCCGCCGCTGTCGCCAGGCTCCACGTCAGGAACCGCGCCAAGCAGCGCGCGCGCGCCAGGCGATCGCCTTGCAGGTAGCAGTCGCACACTTGCAGGTACAGGAACCAATACACGTGGCCGCCGTCCTCCAGGAAGCTCAGTTGCGGGTTGACAGCGGTCGCCTCCGGCGGCTGCAGGGACAGGGCCACGGGCAGTCCGGTGGGTCGCGGCAGGGCCTCGGTCGGGCTTTCCATGGACATATTATAACAGTCAAAGCGGGTCCGGCGCAACCCCAATTGGCACTTCGGAACCGACTAAAACTCTACCTGATTACCGAGGACTCTCAGCCGCATTTAGGAGCCGGAAAGTTTTTGGATTCGGGCTTCGATCCGGTTGACTTAAATCGCTGTGGAATGTATAATAAGTATCTGATAACAAAGGAGTTATACATGCCTAAGAACCACGTCCAGTTCCAGAAAGGACAGAGCCTGCGCGACTTCCTCAAGCTCTACGGAACCGAGCTGCAATGCGCCCAAGCGGTGTTCCAAGCGCGCTGGCCGCAGAGCTTCCGCTGCCCCGCCTGCGGCTATCACAAGGACTGCCAGCTGCACACCCGCAAGGTCTTCCAGTGCATCCGCTGCCAGCGGCAGGTCTCGCTGACCGCCGGCACCGTGTTCGAAAACACCAAGCTGCCGCTGACCACTTGGTACCTGGCGATCTACTTGCTCACGCAATCCAAGAATGGCCTCTCGGCGATGGACCTGCTGCGCCAGTTGGGCGTGAGCTACAACACGGCTTGGATGCTCCAGCACAAACTGCTGCAGGCGATGCGCGCGCGGGATGACAGCCAGCCGCTGGGGGGCCTCGTGGAGCTGGACGACGCCGATCTGGGCGGGGCAGCCAGCGGCGGCAAGCGCGGTCGCGGCGCGGACCGCAAGACGCCCTTCCTGGCGGCGGCCCAAGTCACTGAGGACGGGCGGCCGCAGCGGCTGCGGCTGAGCCCGGTGGTTGGTTTCCGCCGCCGCGCAGTGCAAGCCTGGGCGCAGCAGCACCTACGGCCGGGGACCATCGTACGGGCGGACGGGCTGGCCTGCTTCCGGGGGGTGCAGGCGGCCCGCTGCACGCACCAGCCGCGCGTCACCGGAGGTGGCAAGGGCAGCTGCGAGACGCCCGGGCTGATCTGGGTGAACACGCTGCTGGGCAACGTCAAGCGGGCGATGGACGGCACCTATCACGCCTGCGCCGCGCGTTACGCGGGGCGCTACCTCGCCGAATTCGCCTACCGCTTCAACCGCCGCTACCAGCTGGTCGATCTCGTGCCCCGCCTCGCCTATGTCGCCGTGCGCACTCCGCCCCTACCCTACCGCCTAACTTTGGCTGGGGCTGGTGCGTAATCAGGAAACTCTATGAACCGTAGGAGCTTAGGCTGATCTACGCTGTCTGGCCATCTCGGCCGATGTAAGGAAGTCTGATTCTAAGAGAACATTCGGAGGCTTTGCAGTCAATCGGCATCATAGCGGGTCTCTCGATCTCCGCTCTAGGTCTCCGGCGTGTGACCATTTGGGATCGGAAGAAGGCGACAGTCGATATACTAAGTGAATCCCGAGATCTATCCGATGCGAGGGCCTATCTTCAAGAAACAGTTGCGTGGAAGACAACCGATGAACCAATACCCTTCGTCAGCAATTCTCAGGATGGCGGGTCTGGCTCGTGTGGGATGGAATTGGCGGGCGTTTGTGCGTGCCCTAGGGAGGCAGTTGCGGCAGGGCTAGGGCGGCTCGGAACGCGGGCCGGGGTGGCCGGGCTGCCCTGCACTGGCAGTGGCGCGCGCGCGGGCCTGGCGAGGCGCACCCTCGCCGCTGGGTTCCGGAGGAGCCCGCCGCTGGCCGCAGGGCTTGCGCGTTGCGTTATGCTGGCGCGCTCGCAGCCGCCCGGGGAGCGGGCGGTGGCGGGCGCTGGCGTAGCAGGGTCTCGAACAGGGCAGTCCAGTTGCAGAAGCAGAACCACTCCGTGAGAAAGCTCAGGGTCGCGAAGAAGTTGCGCCGCGTGCCGGCCTGCGCGCGGCCTTGCCGCCACAGGTCGGAGACGCAGTCCTGGACCGCATGCAGCGCAAAGGCGAACAGGTTCAGCGTGGCGAGCAGGTTGGCCAGGCCCTGGCTGCCGTGCCCGAAGTTGCGCTGGATGTTGTCGCCGTGGCGGGCCAGGCAGTTGAACCCCTCATGCTCGATCTTCCAGCGGGCTCGTCCGGCCCGTGCGATGTCCGCCACGTTGTCAGCCGTGACCTCCAAGCTGGTGCAGAACGTGTTCGTGTAGGTGCGCTCGCCGTTGCGCTCGATCGCGAACTCGACCCAGGCCCCTTGCACGGCGTCGGCACCGTCGCGGACCGGCAGCCCGTGCATCCAGCGGAAGCGCTGCAGCTCGACCCGCTGGTGCCGGTTGCGGGTCTTGATCCAGCCGCTGGAATGGATGAAATCGTCGTGCAGCAGTTCGTACAAACGCTTGTGGGAACTGGGCTGACAGACGAACAGGAAGTCCGCCCCGAGCTCGCGGACCAGCTGGCACAGGGGCTGGCAGCAGTACAGGTCATCGCCGAGAAAGACTGGCCGGTAGGGGCGTAGCTCGGCGCTGTGGGCGGGCAGCCAGCGCTTGGCGGCGTTGCGCTCGCAGTCCTGTTGGCGTTGCTCCTCGGACAGTTCCGGCTGGTCTGCGGCCAGGTCCTGCTGGGGCTGCACGAACTCCGGCATCAGCGGCAGGACGCGGTTGTGGCCGTCGGCGACGACCGTCGCCGAGAGCATCGTATGGAAGTACTGCTCGGTCTTGTGGGCCCCGACATGGCGGACAGAGCACTGCGCGCAGCGGATCGCGTCCGCGCAGTGGATCTGGAGGCCGTCGAGCGCGACCAGCAGGCGGCCGCCGAGGCGCTCGAAGGCGGCTAGGGCGCCCTGCTCGCGGACGGTGCCGAGGCAAAGCGGGCACAGTTCGGCGAAGTGGGCGGGGTCCACGCCGTCGAGCAGATCGCGGATCCGGTTGTCGCAGGGGATCTTCTGCACGCCGAAGAGCGTGTGGCAATTGGAGCGGGAGGTTGCCTGCTGCATGCGCCGCTGGAATTCGAGGAAGGAGGGGGCTTGCAAGAAGAACACCGCGAGGGCGCAGGAAGCAGCGTCGGCGGGGGCGTAGCGCGTGTTGCGGCCCCGGCGGGAATCCGGCAGCGCAGCGCCGGCCCGGCGGAAGGCGTCCAGCAGACCGTCCAAAACATTGTCCATTCTTCATGTATTGAACAATGCGAGTCGCTGTGTCAACTGTGACCGCCCTAGAATCAGTTGCCCATCAATCTGGAGACCCAAAAATCGACCCCCGAATCCCTAAAATGAGAATTGCTGATCCTTCGTCTGGCATGTTGCTCTCTGGGCCCAAGGGCGGCACTTGTCGGTTGATGGGTATCTGCGAATCGTCACCGTTGCATTTACGCTCTTGGCTGGAGCCACTGTGTGGTTGTACGAGCGCAGCCAACTGCGGCGCAAACCGAAGCACTTGAAATCTCCGGGTGCGAAAGGGCGCGCAAAAGCTGCGTACAGTCTCAGTCTAGGGGTTCTCCGATCCGATTCGCGACTCCGTCCGTCAACACTACTCCGTCAAGTGTGTTGCTTGAACAGCCAAGCCGTAGCATCATCGAACATCACGCTGGCGGGCAAGCCAAACCATTGCCCAAGTTGGGCTCGAGCAGCATCGCTAGTCGTGCTGTACGAGGGGTTGGTCGTAGAAGACCACTCTCTCGGCTAGCCACTCTCGCAAGACACGGATGGCCGGAGCCTCCAACAGCGCATCAGGGAATACGCCTGGTCTCGGGTCCGGCTTCGTCCTACACATCGGCCGTGTTCGGCGCCGGAATCGGCAAGGCGCTCAACCGGGGCTGGCGCTTGCGGGCCTTCAACGGTGTGATGGGCATCGTACTGCTGTCCTACGCCGTCTGGCTCATGCTGAGCTACTGAGAGTGCAACTCACCTAGCCCCTTCATTGCGCGACCGACACTGCTCTCCTTGGCGCTTCCGATCAGCCGCAACAAACTGGGGGGCCGCTGACATTGGGGCCTCTTTCCCGATCGCTCTCAACGCACTTCGGCTGGTGCGCCGGGGAGCCGTGCACGAAAAGGAGAGTCGAGTCTAGAACTTTGCCAGAGGGGCGCTGGCAATGCGGTTACGAGGTCGCCGACCATCGGTGAAGCGGCTGCAGGCCATCCCCGATAGTTGCGGCCAGTCGATCAATCAGAAATTGGTTCCGGGCGGTGCGCCGGCCACAACCTTGTCAGTCCTCGTCGCTGCTGCTATCCGAATCCCCGACGACGGTGTCCGGGCAGGCCGCCTCAAGTGCTCCGGCGGGGGACAGCTCCGGCGCCGCCTGAATCGTGATCCTGGCAACCGGGTGTCTCCAATCGTAGATTTCAGGCGGGAAGCCTCCGCACCCGTGAATCCCGCTATGGACATGCACGGCGCCTTCGGCGCTCCCCACCGAACAGGACCCCAAACGAGTTGGAGTAGGGCACGGCGCGGGAATTTGGGAGCAAAGCTCAGTGTTCGCTTCCGAGCCGGCGTCCCATCCGCCGAGAAGATAGGTTTTGGTGCCGACGCACGGCACTTCTGCACCAAGAAGCGAGACGAATCCATCATTCGTCATCTCCATCATCGAAGCGGAAGAGATCAGCCGATGGCTGGCATTGAACTTGACGTTCACTGTGGCAGTCTTTGTCGGACGGACAAACGCTCCCAGTGTGGTCACATCGAGCACCTCGGACTCCGCATTGAATTTGTTGGTTAGGCCGCGCGTGTTGCCTTGTTCGGCAAGCGCAGCAAGTTCCGTGCTGGCGGGCTCTCCGGGAACGAACAAGGCCGGGGCCTCAGCGCTGTGGGTGATGAACACTGCGGGTGTGAGGATCTGCCCCTTGGTCAGATTGGTGACCGTAATCGTCGCGACAGCGGGCTCCACTACCGGCGTGTTCTGCACTTCTTGCGCTGACAAAGAAGTTCCCGCGCCTACCCAATTGAGTGTCACGAAGACAGCGACAAGGGCAAATTGCCTCACGCTCGCAGCTTATCACGGCGTTATGGAGTACCGGCGTTTTTGTTAAGTGCTCGCTGTAAGCAAATCGATCTGATTGTCAAATGTCGCTCTATCGTTCGCTCTGATTCCACTCTGCAATCCCCATCCCGACCCCACACTCACCACGTGGGCATGTGTGCCAACGATCGGAGAGACTTGGCTACCAACGCCTCGCGCACCCACTGTCGTTTGCCTGACCGACTTGTTGCGGGCCGAACGATCCTCGCGCAGCGAGGTGGCTGGACTCAAGTCGAAGTGTCCACCGCCGTGAACCGATTGGTACCCGTGCAACGCTGCCTTACCCACCCGCGCCTTGAATCCCGCGGTTCACTTCGGTCTCTTCGCCATCGCTGTGCTCCTTTCAACCCGGCAAAGTCCACCCTGACTCGCTGTTGGAAATTCCAGCACCAACTCAGAGATCGGCAACCTGACTCTCGCGAAGCTGCTGTAGGTCGCGTCGAATGTCACAGGCAACCTCTAGGACTTCGATCGCTACTCTCGGCTCGCGACCCAGTTCTTGCTCAAGTGCCGTCATCAGGGGCAGCAGGAGATTCTTGGCGGACGAACGCTTGACCAGCTCCAAGACGCTTGGATTGCCCAGATCGACCGTATACCGCATGAGCCAGTCGATGCCTGCCCCGAGATCGGCATCGCACTTGGGCAGCAACTCAAGGGCTTCGGCGATGTCGCACCTCGCACTGGGCTCTTCGTTGGCTTTGAGATGCCAGAAGGCACGGATGAACAGTGCCCGCATCCGAGTCCGCGGTCGCGGATCGCGATCAACTACTTGGGTTGCTGTCTCGACAGCTTTGCCGGGTTTCCCCATAGCCCCTTCGATCAGAGCTCGATTCAGGAGCGCGGTCTTGACCAACTCTGATCGGTCATCGGAGCCGAGTCCCGCGCACCGGGCCGCGGCTGAATCGAGAACACTCGCCGCCTCGTCTAAGCGGCATAGCGACAAGAGAATCGCTCCCTTGTTGATCAAGCCGGTTGCCACAGTCTCGATGACAGCCGGGTCCTCTGCTCCATCAAACCGAGTTGCGAGTTCGTCCAGAACAAGCAAGGCATTCTCGGCGTCGCCGAGCTTCTCTAGAACCGAGCCCTTCCCCAGGAGCACCTGCGAGACCGTGCCTGACATGTCGTCGGCGGGCATAGATTCAAAATCCAGCAAGGCCCTCTCGTAAACCGCGAGGGCCTCCGGAAGACGGTCGAGTCGCTCCAGCACCTCGGCTCTGCCCAATCGCGCTCTCGCGCTGCATTGCCTCAGTTCCGGTCTGTCGTGCCCCCGCGAACGTGACTCGAATCTGTCGAAGGCAGCCAAGGCTTCGTCCAAGCGACCGAGGTTGCTAAGGGTCAGAGCCTTGCTGACCAGCCCTATTGCAACCCATCTCATTACGGAGTATTCCTCGTCCGATCCGAACCGGCAGAACAGATCCTCGTAAGCGTCAATCGCCTCTTCTTGTCGTTGCATCTGGTCCAGCAACACACCGGATTGGAGGAGCGCACACGCGACTGGCGCCCTCGCCTCCTTCCGGTCGGTCGTTCCTAACCGACGAACTGCCGCTTGATGGGATTCCAGGGCTTCCTCGAGCCGGTCAAGACGGCGCAAGGCAATTCCCCGATTGACGGCTGCCATGTCCATCGCGTCGAGGACCCCAACTACCTGGGATCTGTGAGAACGCTCTTCCACGTCATCAAACACGTCCAGCGCGTCGTTGTGCCGCCCCAACTCCATGTATGCAATGCCCTGGTATGCCAACGCCATCGCGACCTGAGTGCGCAGGTTTGGCGCAACGCTTGTCCCGTAGAGCCTCACGATCTCATTGCCAGCCGCAATCGCATCGCTAAACTGCTCCGCCGCAACAAGCTGGGCAACGTGGTCCCAGGTCAGTCCGTCCAGAATCTCTGGTTGCGGTCTTATCCCCGTCTGCGAGACTCCTACCGGGTCACCCGAGTTGATCTCGATCGGTGGGAGGGACGGCAGTTGCCCTTTCGAGTGCGCGGGAATCCGCTCAAGGAGCCGCTCCAGGACACTACGTGCGATCTCTCGCTGTTTCGGATCCGCACCCTCCGTCGACTGGGCAACCTCATGAGCGACCGAAATCTGCTCAGGCAATGCATAGTAAGCCTGGATGAATCGGACCAATCCCCTGACAAGGCCGCTCACGCCGCCTTGCAGGCGGAGCAGGTAGTAGATGTTGAACATCCGTTCCGTGACGTAGTACCTCAATCGTCGAGGACTCCCGCCGACAACGGTAACGGCTCCGAGTTCTTCCAGCCGCTTCAATTGCGCACTGCACTGGTTCGTCGCAATTCGAGCTTCCTCCGCAATCTCCCTCGTCGTGGCCGGCCGCCACAGGCCCGCGAGAGCGAGGAACACGCGCCGCTGCTGGTGTGGCAATGATTCCAGTTGGCTGCGGAAGTACTCGGTGTGGTCGTCGACCAAGTCGAGTAAGTCCCTCATCAAGTCCTCGCACGACATGCTGGCACCGAATCGAGCGATGATCGCGAGCAGGCGAGGGCTGCCGCCCGTCAATATCTGGAGGGACCGAATTGTCGACCGGCTGGGTCGTACTTCGGCAACGCCTTCCCACAGGTCGGCGGATTCGGTCTCGTCAAGAGGCCGCAGCTTGCGAACCTGAAAGAACTCGTACAGCGCTTCGCCCGGGTTGTCGATCGCATCGAATCGACTTGTCGCGCTGGCAATTAGCAGGATCCGAGGCTCTGTCTGCAACGTGTGACGCAACTGCCATCCCGCTCTTGTGTCCGCGAGCTGCGAGAAGAGCGCGTTCAGGTTCTCCACGAAGATCACCAAGCGCTTACACTCCCGATCAGCGAATTCCAGCAGCCTGCCGAGGGAGCGCCCGGAGAGGGTCTGATCGTCACGCGTCTCGCGAAACTCCTCGTAAGAGAGCGTGTAGTCAGGATCCCCGGAACGGCGCGGTGCCTGGTGGGCGAGTCTGTTCAGGGCTTCCAGCCAGAATTCGCCACATGTCGAAACGCAGTACGATTCTTCGGCGAATGTAACGGGAAAGAAGCGGCGGGACAGATCATGGTCCCGTCGCAACTCGGCGGCAATCCTCAGCAAGAGAGTCGTCTTCCCGCTGCCGCGCGGACCGACCACCAGCATGTGCGTGTTCGACTCTCCCGTGCATCTGCGCACGGTTTCGACCATGGAGCGGAACTCTCGGTCACGTACCCGAAAACCATCCACCAACTGATCGTCGGTGAGGAATCCAGGGTTGTATTTCTTTGTCGTCACATCAGTCGCAGCAACTAACGGTCGCCGCTGCTCCGAACAGTGAGTCGACCGAACTGGCCGCCGTGACTCTTTCGCCACCAATCCTGCACTAGGCCTGAGACGAAACGGTAGCCGGCGGCATGCCTCACTAGATCCCCATCGTGCTCCAGAACCCGGAGCACATCGCGAACTGCCTGGAACGAATCGCCGTGCCAAGGCGAAACCGAGTTCGCCAGCTGCTTGATGGATTCGTCGTGGAGGATTCCATTGCGGATTGAAGCATCGGTAAGCAGTTCCCGGGCGATCCAGTAGCGTTGCGGGCCAAGAATCAGGTTCAGTCTCGTTTCGTAGTGATTCAGATCCACTTGGCCCGACATTCCGAGCAGCTCGTCATGTCAACTCGTCGCTCAAGGGTGCGCAAGTCCGATACCCTGTCAAAGAATCGGTCTCCGTCAATCCAGCTCGCCCCGGCCTGTCTCAACATGATTCCAGTGCCTCATTGCCCCGGCATCGTGCTGCCATTGGATTTCGCAACGATCTCGATGCCAACGTTATTGTTGTATATGAGCGTCGGTTCGTCAAGCATGACGAGAATCTGTGGATTCGATGGGGGGCAAAAGAGGGCTTGGTGACGATATGAACCAACACCTCCCTGTAGCATTGATCGGCGACCGCGATTCCTATCAGCGCCAGAACGACAGCTTAACGGGCTAGGATTGCTGACGGGCACTCTTGGTGAGAAATCTAGAAGTAACAGATAAATCGCAACTTAGTGGATTCGAGATGTCGCTCGGGCGGAGACTGTACAGGGCGTGGATCTTCGGCCTGGAACGGTTGGTTCACGCACTTACGACTCGCGGTGCGCGAAGGGTTCGGATCGGCCTAGGGGATTCAGCGAATCTGATGAATGCTATAGCTCCCGTAGAATTCACGAGGGCGACGAAACTGCAACGAAAATGATGGCAACGAACTTGATGGAATTTTGGGTCCGATTGGCGACGACCATTTATGCTGGCTGTGCGACCCGCCCCTTGGATGGCAGTCTGCCGATGGGAGGGATTCTCGCTGATGGTCCATCCCGCCGTCATTTACACGGTCGAGACTCGGCTGATGGCTTGATCCAAGTCTCAGCTTTCACCCTAGTTCGAGCTCAACCGATACCTGCGCTCATGCCAGTTTGACTGGGTTGCCGACGCCCCGAAATCCCGTTTGAAGAGTGCGCTCTCCCGTAGGCCGACGAGCGCGGAGAAATATTCGATTCTGTGGATACAAGCAATGGGCCGGGACAGTAGCAGGTGGCGCTGAGACTGCTTCGACGCCGCGGGCAACCCCCCGGCCAGATTGCAATCAAGTGTTGCGATGGCTCCCACCAATGAACACGCTGCTCACCCTCATGGGCAAAGTGCACGGATCACGTAGATTCCCACAACCGACGGATCGGCACAGCGTGAAGTTGGTCGCCGAACGGCGCGCAGGTTTCGCCGTCATAGAGCACCACCCCGCGGACGAAGCGGTCGCCGGCGGCGGCTGCGAGTTTTCGCAGTCCAGTGAAGTCACTATGCCTCACGGTAGCCGACGCCTTGATTTCCACTCCGGCGATGGCACCGCTGAGTTGCTCGATGACGATGTCGACTTCGACACCGTCCTTGTTCCGAAGGTGGAAGAACTCGGTGGGCAGGTCATACCAGCTTGCCTGTCGGCGCAACTCCTGAAACGCAAACGTTTCTAGGAGACGCCCAAGCAGCGGTGGGTCGGCGGTCAGTGTCCCGGCATCGGCACCCAGCAGTGCAGCGACAATCCCGGTATCGATCAGATGGCACTTCGGGCGCTTGACGAGTCGCTTCAAACGATTGCTGTGCCATGCCGGCAGTCGTTCCAGCACGAAGAGTCTCTCCAGAAGCGTCACGTACGTGCCGATCGCCGGTCTGGTGAGTTCGAAGTGAGAGGCGAGGTCGCTGAGATTGAAGAGCCGGGCGGTCTGCGAGGCAGCAGCGCGCAGAAGCCTGGGCAAAACGTCGAGCGAGCGGATTCGGCTCATATCGCGGACGTCGCGCTGAATCAGTGTCTCGATGTAATCGCGATACCAATTGGCTTGACGCCTCGCGGTCGGCCCAGCCAGAGCCGGAGGGAATCCTCCTGCAACGATCCTCTCGATGAGCCGCGCTCCGAGCCGTTCGGACTGTGACACGGGAAACCCATCGCCGAACAGAGCGCCGAGAAAGCCCGACGGCTGGTCCGACGTGATCGATCGCCCCGCTAGTTCGACCTGCGCCAACGGATGCAATCGAACGATCTGCAGGCGTCCTGCAAGCGACTCGGACAATTGGGGAACCAGCAGCACGTTTGAGGACCCCGTTAGCAGAAAGCGTCCCGGCACCCGCCGGCGGTCCACAGCTATCTTGATGCCTTCGAACAACTCGGGGACACGCTGCACTTCGTCCAAGATGACGCGCTCGGGCAGCGCGGCCACGAATCCCATCGGGTCTTCCCGGGCACTGTCCCTCGCGACCGGGTCGTCAAAGCTGAAGTAGCTGTAGTCCCGGGGTTGCCGGGAATATCCCCAATCCACCCGTCCGCCGTCCCATGTCAAGGACTTGCCTTCCCAAGTGAGGTAATTCGGTGCGCACGTGAACTGCGCGAGGGTCGTTTTGCCGCACTGACGCGGGCCGTGTATCAATACGACCGGCGAGTCCTCCAACGCTTCGCCGAGACGACGCTCGCTCGATCGACGATAGAATGGCGTGCTGGACACCGTCTGATTGTAAGCTTGAAGAGCGTCCAGATGAAAGTTTCCTTGGCGGCCAATTGAATTGTTAAGAGCGTCGCCCAGCTTTGGTGAGCGTTCGAGCAGATACTGGAGAGACGACTGTGGCAGGCGCAGTAGATTGGCGGAATCCCATTGCCGAGGCCATCGCTTCCCGCCCCAACTCATCGGCCAGGCCGTGTGGCTCTATCGTCGGGTCACGCTCAGCTTCCGAGATATCGAGGACTTTCTTGCCGACCACGGCGTCATCGTGCCCTACCAGGCCGTCAGATTGGGGTGTCGCAGGTTCGGTCCTACGCTTCCTCGGAAGCTGCACCGTCGGCAAGACCAGCTTCGCGATGTCTGGCATGTGGATGAGGTCGTTTTCACGATCCGAGGGCAACGCCGCCATCTCCGGAAAGTGGTGGACCAGGACAGTGACGGCTAGGATATTCGGGTCGCGCACCATGGGGCAAGAGCACCCAAAGCGTCAATCGGGAGATGCACTTGATTCACGGAGCCACTACATCTTGTAGTTAGCAGACTCGCGATTGTCGGTTAGTTGGCTGCACCGCGCTACGAACGCACGACTACGAGTTCTGCCCTCCCAGATGGCCTCCCACTATCGACTGGCACGGTACAGGCTTGATGACTGCCGTCTGCGGGACAAGCCTGTAAGAGAGCTTGCCTCGACTGCGCGATTGCCTGCGGTTGCAACGCAAGCTGAACTCGTCCAAGGAATCGTCGAGGCGACGGACGTTGATCGCCCTCTGGTGGGTTCCGGCCCACCTGCGCTTGACGCATCGATGCCGTACGAATGACGGCTCGCCGCTGGCCTAGAGGCCCTATGCAAGCAGCTTGCGAATGACGTTTCCGCGGACGTCGGTCAAGCGGAAATCGCGACCTTGCTGCCGGAACGTCAGGTTGGTGTGGTCCAGCCCGAGGCAGTGCAGGATCGTTGCCTGCAGGTCGTTCACGCCTATCGGGTCGTCGACAACCCCGAGACCCAGCTCGTCGGTTTGCCCGACGACTTGACCGGGACGGATGCCTCCGCCGGCCAGCCACATGCTGAAGGCCAGCCGATGGTGGTCTCGTCCGCGGGTTGCGGCGCGGCTCGGCGTGCGGTCCTCGACCATTGGGGTGCGCCCGAATTCCCCTCCCCACACGACCAGCGTCGAGTCAAGCAGACCTCGCTGGCGCAGGTCAGCCACGAGCGCTGCCGCCGGCTTGTCGGTGGCCAGGCATTCCTTCTCGAGGCCTTCCTCAAGTTCAAGATGGTGGTCCCAACTCGCATGAACGAGCTGTACGAACCGCACGCCGCGTTCCACCAATCTCCGGGCGAGCAGGCAGTTCCGCCCGAACTGGGCCGTCGCTTTCTCCTCCACGCCGTAGGCCTTGAGCGTCGCCTTGGACTCGCCGGCCAAGTCCAGCAGCTGGGGGGCTGCCAGCTGCATCCGGAAGGCCAGCTCGTACGAAGCGATGCGGGCATCGACTTCCGGGTCTCCGCTCGCGTCTCGGTGCATTGTATTGAGATCGCGCAGCGCGTCAAGCCGGGCTCTTTGGGATGCTTGGCTGTACCTCGGCGGGTTGGACAAGTGCAGCACGGCGTCACCCTGCCGGCGGAATGGCACTCCTTGGTAGCTGGAGGGCAGGAAGCCGCTCGACCAGATGCCGCTGCCAGCGTCGGCGCCGCTGCCGGAATTGAGGACTACGAATCCAGGCAGGTCCCGTGACTCGCTGCCTAGCCCGTACGTCACCCACGCGCCCATCGAGGGATGGCCGACGAAGGGAGTCCCGCAGGCCAGCATGAGTTGGCCGGTATGGTGGTTGATTTGCTCGGTAGTCATCGACCGCACCAAGCACAGGTCGTCTGCGCAGCGGGCCGTGTGGGGCAGGAGCTCGGAAAACTCGAGCCCGCTCTGCCCGTAGCGATCGAAACGGCGCGGACTGGCCCAGATCTTGGCATCCGGCTGGATGAAGGCAAGCTCGAGCTCTCCGGCGAGGGATTCTGGCAAGGGCTGTCCGTCCCAGCGCGCCATCGACGGCTTGGGGTCAAGCAAGTCGAGCTGGCTGGGACCACCCGCTTGGAACAAGAAGATTACGTTCTTGGCAGACGCTGGAAAGTGCGGCTCACGCGGCCGGAGGGGATCGCTCTCCGCAGCGCTCAGCCCCTCCTCGGCCAGCAGTTGGGAAAGGGCTATCGCGCCTAGCCCACAGGCGGAATCCCGCAAGAACCGCCGGCGCGCAGGGAGGGCGTCCGGCATCTCGCCAGGCGGAGGCGCATCTGCTGCGAGTGGAAGCCCCATTCGTCGGACGCCCAGCATAGCAGTCAAGATCGCCCAAAGGGCTAGGCGCGCAGCAAACTTCAGGCGCTGTCACTGCTCTCGCTGAGCACGCCTTCCCCCTCGAACCGGCCGTTCGAGATCCCGCCGAGAGCCGAGCCCTCGCCCGGCTCAGGTGCGCGTCAAGAATTCAGCTAGGTTCAGCAGCACACTGGCCACGGCCGCCCACGTGGCGCTCTCGGCATCGGCGGCGGATGGAGTCGCTGCGTCGGCTGTCGACGCTGCGGCTTCCTGCGCGAAGATGCGCCGTTGCGTTTGGTAGTAGGCCGCTAGGCGTTCGACTTCTGGGGGACCGGGGTCTCGCGACAGGCACAGGCGGAAGGCGCGGCGAATCCGTCCGGGGACGCTGACGCCCTCTGCTCCCATGATGCGCGCCGCTAGCGCACGGGCGGCTTGCGAGAAAACCGGGTCGTTCAGCAATGTCAGGGCCTGTAGGGGCGTCGTCGAGCGGTCTCGCTGGCACACCACTTGGACCGTGTCGGGGGCGTCGAACGTCTCGAGCTGGGGGTACGGCAGGGTGCGCTGGCGGAATATGTACAGGCCGCGCCGGTAGTTGTCCGCACCGACGCTCTGCGGCCATTGCACGAAGTCGCCGAAGCCGATCTCGGTGGCGCCCTCCGGCAAGTACGGCCGCACGCTAACCCCGCCGATCCGGCGCTCGAGTAGTCCGGCAGCTGCCAACGATGCGTCCCGTATGGTCTCTGCCTCAAGCCGGATGCGAGACTGGCGCGCCAGGAGCCGGTTGGCCGGGTCAGCGTCCGCAAGGTCAGGCCGCACGTCCGAGGACTGTCGATAGGTTGCCGAAGTTACGATCCATCGATGCAGGGCCTTGATGTCCCAGCCGCTTTCGACCAGCTCGACCGCTAGCCAGTCGAGCAGCTTCGGGTGGCTCGGACGCTCGCCCCGGGTTCCGAAGTCCCCTGGAGTCGAGACGAGTCCAGTGCCGAAATGCTGCTGCCACAGGCGATTCACCGCCACGCGTGCCGTCAGCGGATTCTCGGGCGAGACCAGCCAGCGCGCGAGTGCGAGGCGGTCCGGCTTGCCTGCCGGCAGCGGCGGCAGCACTGCCGGGGCGGACGGGGCCACGCGGATTCCGGGAGTGCGGTAGTTGCCCCGGAGCAAGATGCGCGTCTCGGGCGGAGCGGGACTCTCGGCCATTGTGTAGGCCTGCGTCAGGCCCGGATAGTCTTCCTCCAGCTTCTTGAAGGCCTTCTTGAGCTCGTCGAAGTCGAGATCCTCGTAGCCTGCCGGTGTCTGGAAGTCGTAGCCCCCGACGACCTTCTGCACGAAGTATCGGGACAGGCGCTCGCTTTGCTTGGCGGTGCGGTTGGCGGGCGGCGTTGCGACGGTCTCAGTCCCCCCGTCGAGTTCGAACAGGAGCAAGCCCCACAGGATCTTCCATATCAGCTCAAGCTCGGAATCGGGGTCTGTCGCGGCTGCCAGGATCCTTGTCTCCCAATAGGCCTGCAGTTCGGGGATCTTGTATCGTTCGAGCAGCTCGGCCCGCCGCCTCTCGAACTCCGGACGACGCTGTATGTATGGGACCCGCTCGCCGGCGAGGGGTGCGTCGATGTCCCGCTCGACTGCCGTGTTGAAGAAGGCGTACAGGCCGAAAAAGTCCTTCTGGCTGATCGGGTCGAACTTGTGGTCGTGGCAGCGGGCGCAACCGACCGTCAGGCCGAGCCACACCGTGGCGACGGCACTCGTGCGTTCAACGGTTCGCTCGACCCGATCCATTTCGATCGGGAAGCCGCCCTCTCGATTGTGCAGGACATTGCGGTGGAAGCCTGTCGCTACGCGCTGGCTGACACTCGCCGACGGTATCAAGTCGCCCGCGATCTGCTCGACGGTGAACCGGTCGAAACCGATGTTGCGGTTAAAGGCGTCGATCACCCAGTGCCGCCAACGCCAGGCGAACGGGCGGATGTAGTCGGCCTGATAACCGTCGCTCTCGCCGAAGCGAGCCTGGTCGAGCCAGTGCAGCGCTTGCATCTCGCCGTAATGTGGGGATGCAAGCAGGCGTTCTACCGCGCCTTCGTAAGTCTCCAGCCCGGCCGCGAACGACTCGACTTCGCCCGGGCTGGCAGGCAGCCCGGTCAGATCGAGGCTGAGGCGTCGCAGCAGGACGGCCGGAGGCGCTGCTGGCGATGGGGCGATGCCCTCGACTTCCAGCCGAGCCGCGACGAATGAGTCGATTGGATTCCGCACCCATGCCTTGTCACGCACCTCCGGCACGGCGGGCCGCCGCGGGCGTACGAGGGACCAATGCCGGGCTCCCGGTTTGGGCTGGTCCTGCGTGCCCACGGATTCCGGCCAGCGCGCGCCTTGGTCGATCCAAGCCGTCACCATGGCGATCTGCTCGGACGCGAGGCGGTCGCCGCCGAGCGGCATCACGGGACCCTCCTCGGCCGGGCGAGTCAGCATCAGCACCAGCCGGCTGCCCGGGCCGTTGCCCGGCTTGACCGCCGCGCCGGAAGATCCGCCGCGCATGGCATCTTCGCGATTGTCGAGGCGCAGGCCGCCGGACTGCGTGGCTGCGCCGTGGCAAGCGACGCAGCGTTGGCGGAATAGCGGCTCGATGTCCGCTTGAAAGTCGACCGCTGGCGGTTGCGCTGAAGCGCCTAGGACCGCGAGACTTGCAGCCAGCGCGAGGCGGGACGTATGCGTCACGGGCAGGGAGGACCGATCCATCGTCAGGGTATCAGACTCGCGGCGGGGATTGCGATCAATCGGGCAATTCTGGCACCGACGGGGACGGGTGACGCGGGACTTGCAACGCGCGGGATCCATCGCAGCAGTGATGGTTCCGAGGCCAAGCGTATGAGAGTGCACGACTGGATTTGCCGCTCTCCTGCCCCGTGCAAGCACGATTTTGCATGTAAGATGGGGCGGGACATGGGCAGCATCCGCATTTCCGCCGGCTTGCTGGCACTCGGCGCCGCGCTGTTGTGCCCGGCCACCGCGAACTCGTCCGACTTTGAGTCTCGCGTGCTACCGATCTTGGAGCGGCGCTGCATCGCATGCCACGGCGAGGCCCCGCAGGCAGGCCTGCGCCTCGGCACTCCGGCCGAGATCTTGGAGGGGGGCCGGTCCGGCGCGGCAATCGTGCCAGGTTCCCCGGATCGCAGCCTGCTGTTGGCGAAGGTTGTGTCAGGACAGATGCCAATGGGAGGCGAAAAGCTACCCGAGGCGGAGATCGATGCTCTCCGGCAGTGGATTGACGAGGCGGGCCGCGCGGGCGAGCTGGCGGAGGCGACCAGCACGACCGAGAGCGACGTTCTGCCCATATTCCAGATGCGCTGCCAGATTTGCCACGGCAAGCGCAAGCAGGAGGGCGGACTGGACCTGCGCACCATGGCGGCGCGCCTGACGGGCGGCGACTCCGGCCCGGCGCTGGTTCCGGGAAAGCCCGAGGAGAGCCTGTTGTTGCGGCGAATCGTCCGGGGGGAGATGCCTCCGCCCGAGCTGCTGTTCGAAAACAACATTAAAACGCTCACCGACGCCGAGGTCGCGCTGCTGCGCAAATGGATCGCGGACGGGGCTCGGCCCGCCGTCGACGACCTCGTGGCGGAACCCGGTCTGACCGCAGAGGACCTAGCCCACTGGGCGTTCCAGCCGCCTGTTCGGCCCGACCCTCCAGAGGTCGGCAACGCGGCGCAAGTCCGCAATCCGATCGACGCTTTCCTGCTCCGCAAGCTCGAGGCCAAGGGTCTGAAACTATCGCCGGAGGCAAGCCCCCTCGCGCTTGTCCGGCGGGCCTATTTGGATCTCACGGGCATGCCGCCGTCGCCGCGCGATGTCCGGGCGTTTCTCGCTGACACGCGGCCCGGAGCGTACGCTCTCCTAATCGACCGGCTGCTCGATTCCGAGGAATACGGCGAGAGGTGGGCGCAGGTCTGGCTGGATCTGGCAGGCTATGCCGACTCCGAGGGCGTGATCGACGAAGACCGCTTGCGACAGCACGCTTGGCGCTATCGCGACTATGTGATTCGGGCGCTCAATGCCGACAAGCCCTACGACCGCTTCCTGACAGAGCAGCTGGCGGGCGACGAGCTAATTGACTACGCCAGCCTCGACCAAGTCACTCAGCGGGATGTGGATACCCTGGCGGCCACCGGCTTCTTGCGCATGACGCCGGACGGCACCTACGGCTCTGCGACCGGGTCGGTCGCAGAGCGCTTCAATGTCGTCGCTGATGCGATCGAGGTGCTCAGTTCGGCCGTGATGGGGGTCACTGTGGGCTGCGCCCGCTGCCACGACCACAAGTACGATCCGCTGTCGCAGCGGGAGTACTACAGCCTCGGCGCGGTGGTGCAGACCGCGCTGGACCCCTATGACTGGCTGGACCCCACCGAGCGCTTTCTGGAGGTGAGTCTGGCGGCGGAGCGCACCGTAGCCGAGGCAGCAAACGCTCCGCTGGTGGAGCAGATCGAGCAGCTGGAAGGGGAATTCGACGCCTTGGTCACGCCGTATTTCGAGCGGGAGCTGGAGCGCAGGCTGGCCGAGATGCCCGAAGAGTTGCAAGGGCCGTTGCGGACGCTCGCCCACACGCCAGCGAAGGAGCGCACGCCCGCGCAGCGGCAGCTCGCCAAGGGGCACGAAGAGCTACTCAAGATCCCGAACGCCGACGGCGAGTGGCATCAGATCGCCGAGGCATTCCCCGAGCTCAAGGAAACCGCCGGCGCGGTCAACACGCGCATCAGCAAGCTCAAGGCCGAGCTGATTCCGGACCCCAAGATTCGCGCCGTCTTCGACATGGGCGGCGAGCCTTCGCAGACCTACCTGCTGCAGCGTGGCGACGCACAGGCGATTGGCCAGCGCGTGGTGCCCGGCGTGCCCCGCATGCTGACGGCGAAGCTGCCCGAGTTCGACCCGAGCCCGCCGCGCGAGGGGACGAGCGGCAACCGCTTGGCGTTCGCTCGCTGGCTGACGCGGCCGGACCACCCGCTGACCGCGCGCGTGATGGTGAACCGCATCTGGCTCAATCACTTCGGCCGCGGAATCGTCGTGACTCCGTCGAACTTCGGACTGACCGGGGCCGAGCCGACACACCCCGAGCTGCTCGACTGGCTCGCGACTGAGTTCGTGCGCGACGGGTGGAGCATCAAGGCAATGCACCGGCTGATCATGACCTCTGCGGCTTACCGGCAGTCTTCCCTGGTGGACCCGCGTGTCGCCGCAGCCGATCCCGAGAACGTCCTGCTGTCCCGGATGCCGCTGCGACGGATGGACGCAGAAGTGCTTCACGACTCGATCCTGAAGGTGACTGGCCGGCTGGATCCCGAGCGCTTCGGGCGGCCTGTCAATGTCACCAAGCAGGAGAGCGGGGAAATCGTGCCCGACGCGACCGAGGCCGGCTGGAGGCGGGCCGTCTATGTGTTGCGGAAGCGGCGTCTGCCGGTGACGCTCCTCGAAGTGTTCGATGCCCCGAAGCCCGCGCCCAACTGCACCGAGCGACGGGAATCCAACGTCGCTCCGCAGGCGCTGCAGATGATGAACGGCGCAGCGGCGCTCGAGCATGTGCGCTACCTGGCGGGCCGCCTGATCGACGAGTTGCCCGCCAAGACAGCAGGCCAGATCTCAGCGGCCTACGAACGTATCTTGTCGCGACCGCCGACGACCGCCGAGGCTCGGATGGCAGCGCAGGACCTGACAGCTCTGGAAGAGCACTGGTTCGCCCAGCTTGACGAGACGCGCTACGTCGGGCCTCGGGTGGCGGCGGCGCGCTGGATGGCCCTGGGCTCGTTCGCGCATGCGCTGCTGAACTCGGCGGAATTCGTGTACATCGACTGAGGCTTGCCATGGGACGACCGAACCGCCGCGATTTCTTCTCCCGCATCGGAGATGGCATCCACGGGGCCGCGCTGGCGTGGCTGTTAGAGGGGCAGCTCTCGGCTAGCGAGCGTCCCAGAACCTATGACCAGAAGCCGCGTGCGCCGCACTTTGAACCGCAGGCCAAATCGGTCATTCACCTGTTCATGAACGGCGGTCCAAGCCAGGTCGACCTGTTCGACCACAAGCCGGAGCTCGAAAAGCACGCCGGGGCGGCCGCACCGCGCGACATAGCCAACCAGCTCGAGTTCACAGATGAAGTCGGGACCCTCATGCCGTCGCCGTACGGCTTCCGCAAGCACGGCCAATGCGGGATGGAGATCTCGGACCTGCTGCCGGCGCTGGGCGGTGTCGTCGACGACATCACTTTGATTCGCTCGATGCACGGCGAACACTTCAATCACGAGCCGTCGCTCTACCTGATGCATTCGGGGCGCACGTTGCCCGGCCGGCCGGCATTGGGTTCGTGGGCCGTGTACGGCCTCGGAACAGAGAATCAGAACCTGCCCGGCTACGTCGTGCTCGACGATCCCAAGGGCTATCCGATCAACGATCTTCAGAACTGGCAGTCGGGCTGGCTACCCCAGGTTTACCAAGGCACGAAGTTCCGCGCGGAAGGTCCGCCCGTCTTGAACTTGAGGCGCGAGCAGGAGCTGCCGAGCCCGCTGGCCGAGGCGGAACGAGCGCTCGTGCGGCGGCTAAACGCGGCCCATCGGGATGCACGGCCGCTCCAGCCACAACTGGACGCCCGGATCGAGAGCTACGAACTTGCGGCGCGCATGCAGCTGGCGGCCACCGATGTGGCCGACCTCTCCTCTGAAAGCGAGGAGACGAAACAGATGTACGGCATGAATGACGAGCGAACGCGCGCCTACGGAGCGCGCTTGCTGCTCGCTCGCCGCATGGTCGAACGCGGCGTGCGATTCGTGCAGGTCTTCATCGAGTACCAGATCTGGGACAACCATTTGAACCTCGACCGGGAGCTGGGCTACGCCTGCGCGAAGACGGACACCCCGGTCGCGGCTCTGATTCGCGATCTGAAGCAGCGCGGCCTGCTGGATTCCACGCTGGTGATCTGGGGCGGGGAATTCGGGCGCATGCCACTGGCGCAGGTGGGGCAGGCCGGGACCACCGGTCGGGACCACGGCCCGGCAGGCTTCAGCATCTGGATGGCGGGCGGCGGCGTAAAGGGCGGGCATGTCCACGGCGCGACTGACGAGATCGGGCACAAGGCCGTCGAGGACCGCGTGAGTGTTCACGACTTCCACGCCACGATGCTGCACCTGCTCGGGCTGGATCCAGAACGCCTCGTTTACAACGTGCACGGACTGGACGAGCGGCTGATCGGGCAATATCCGGCGCGTGTGGTCAAAGAGATCCTGGCCTGACTGTCGGCCCGGGGATTGCAAGGCAGCAGGCAGCAAGGGAGCCGGCCCCGAATCCGGGCGATCCCCGGCCGGGTAGGTCCGGCCCGGCGGGATTAGCGGCCGGATTGCCGCCGCGCATCCAACGGAATCTCCGCCTGTTGGCTCAGCGCAGTGTATCGTGCGGCCAGATCGGCTTCGCCCAGCCCCCGGTATATTCTCGACAGCAAGTAGTGCACCTGCATGTCGAGAATCACGCCCCTGGGGTCTGCGGTTTGCAATGCCCTTTCGGCATGCGCGCGGGCGCTCTGCAGGGTGCCGAGCCTAAGCGCCAGCCTCGCTCGTTCGTAGTGGACGGCCCGCACGCCGGGAGCGCGCTTGACCGCTTCGTCCAGACGAACTTAACTAAACCTCCGCTAATCAACGAATAAAGCAACGTACGACGGTCAATGTCGGAGAATTTCAGTATACGGAATGCTTTAGCGCACAATCGGTGAAAATTTGGATTGCAAACATTGGCAGAATAGGGGCGCAGCTTACCCCGGAGCGTATGGTCTACCTTGAATTCGTTGGCGATTCCGGTCGGAACAACATCGTGGATCAGTGAAGGTCGCCCCGTCCACGACTCGATGTTCTCCATGCCGATGTAAGGGGCTGGATTGTCCTTATCTGCTTCAACGCTTCTGTCCGTCAGGTGACCGACATCTTGGGGCGCTTCAGCTTCCAATGTTCCGGTAAATCATCGAGCCACTCCACCTCGCTCAGCTTGTACTTCGAATACGGCGGCAACCTCATGACGCCACGTGCTCAAGCGGTTCATCGGCGTCCCAGTCCGTCGGCCCCTCATCGTAGACCTCTGCCACTGCCTCGGCCCCGAACAGCTCAGGCTCGCGCGTAATGTTCTTGCCCGTTGCGGACTCAATGCGCTGGAGCAGCGTCTCGGCTCGCGCGGCGTAGAATTCCCAAAATTTGTCGACGCGCAGCAGCTCGGGAGCGATGCAGTGCGAGGCAAGGATCTCGTCCATTCGACCCGGTTCAACGTCTGCGGATTTTTCGACTGCAGGTAGATATTTCGACGGTGCCTTGCCTCCGATCTGGCGGTTGGTGGGCGCCGAGATGGCGGTCTTGTTGATGACGCTGTTGTAGGTGCCGGGCTCAATGCAGGCAGTCTTGCACCACTTCTCAGGGAAAATGTGGTGGATGTCGATCTTGTCGTCGAAGAAGGTCTGGGCCTCGATCGGCTCACCCGTACGGAAGTCCTGTCCACCGTCACGCACCAGCAGCGCATAGAGCCCCTTGTAGGCGGAGCTGTTGCGGGTGCGCAGGGTGAGCAGACGATTGGCCTGGAAGCTCGACTCGGCAATAGTGATCGGCTCGACCGCCTCGCCACGTACCATCGCGGCGACTTCCGGAAGGTCGCGGGCAAACCGCGATTCGATAGCGCCTCCGTACAGCTCGCCTAGGACGCCGCACCAGTAGTAACGAGCAATCTTCTGCCGGGCGCCTTCGGTCTCACCGTCCTTGCCGAGATCTACGAAGATGGAGGCGAGGGGGACGAGCTGCGTGCGGTACGGCAGGTCGCGCGCCCTAAATATCTTCTGCCCGTAAAGGAAGCGCGCTGCACGCTCGAAGCCGGCCTCGAGGCGGTTGGCCCATGCTTGCCAATCGCCGACTTCCAGCTTCAGGATGTCCCTGCGCTTGCAGCTAATGCCCGGTGCCTTGTCGACGGGCATGCCCATGCCGAGTGCATTGCGGCGACGCTTCAGCGTGACCAGAAGCGAAATCGCCTGGAGGAAATCATCGCTCTGCAGGTTGCGCAGGACGGGATGCTGCTTCTTGAGGCGCTGTTCACGCGCGTTCCAGTCGTCGCGAAGCTGAAAGTTGTCCGCTGCAAAGGAAGCCGTGAGCAGTTCGAACACAGTAAGCGCAACGCCCCCGGTGTTCACACGCTCGAATACGAGGCAGACTGCTTCTTTCGGAGTCTCTTTTTTGAGTGCGATCACCGGGACCTGGTATTGCTCGAAGCGCTTGATGACGTCGCGCTCAAAGTCGTTAAAGAGCCGCATCTTCTGACGGTCGAACTTCCAGTATTCACTGTATGCCTGCCGCCAATCGGCGCTGCCGAAGATCCGGTTCACAGGGAAGAGACCCGCGGCGTACTCACGCTCCAGGGTGGTCACATCCAGAGTGATTTCACCGCCGAAGCTCTTCGTACGTTTGTCCTCGGGGACGCTCAATAGTGCATCTTCCCGGTCGGCGTCGGCCTCGACCGCTTTCTTCATGTCGATGTAGTACCAACGACGGATCGGCTTGTTCTTGGCATCCTTGGTCTCCACCGCGATCTGGCTCATGAGGGCCTGATAGAGCGAAGTCAGGCGTTGCTGACCGTCGAGAATCAGCGTCTCCGGCGCAATCGTACGCAGTCGCTCGAGGGCTCCGGTGAGCGGGCGGGGCTTGAATCGGACGTGCTCGCCGCCGGTCTCGAGCAGCATGACGGCACCGATCGGGAAAGAGACCGACACACTGGCTAGCAGACTCTTGATGCGATCGTCGTCCCACACCCAGCCGCGCTGAAAGTCTGGGAGTTGGAGCTTGCCGTTGTCGGACTGTCCGAGGAGGTCCTGCAAGGGTGTCTTGGTACTGTCGAAACTAGCGCCGATCATCGGGTCACTCCATCGCTGCCGATCAGTTTTGCCAAGAGTCCCATAGTTTCCTGTTCCGGCCCCTTGATGTCAGTTTCGATCACGTCCAGCGGGCGAGGAGGCTCGTAGCGATAGGAGTACCGGTTGACGGAATCTCGTAGCCGACCTTGGTCTTTCTCTTATCGATCCAGGCGTCGGACACATCAAAATCCAGCCGGTCATTGTAAAGCGTCGAGCCATGTGCTTGGGTGAACGGGTCGAGGAGTGCTGGAATCTCCTCCTTCCGACCCTGACAGGCGACGATCTCATCAAGTCTAGCGCTATCGCTCTTCTTGCTGCTTGTAGCCTTAGTCCCCGGATAAGATTTCGCTGTTAGCGGGCGAAGGCATGTATTTATAACGGGATGGAGGTGCTTGGCCGGGTGGTCGGCAATTCACCCCCCGGGTGAAGCCGCGGAGCCTGTCACCGAGACCATTTTTTTGGTGAAATGTAGTAGATCATGCCATGCTCGAAAGCCCCCAAGATTGACTTTGCCGTCACCGACGAAAAACTGACCGGAACGGCCGGGCTGGCCTTGGTGGCGACCTTGGCCAGTTGGATCGACCTGCCCTGCCAACTCGCCCGGCGGGTGCGCGTCAAGCGCCGCCGCCGGGGCTGCCGGGACGAGGAGATGCTGCTGTCGCTGATCTATTCCTTCTGCCCCGGCGGGGGCCATCTCAGCGATGTCGACAGCCTCGCCGGCGATCCGGCGGCGCGGCGCATCACGGGTTTGCGGAACGTGCCCGACAGCCGCCGCCTGGGCGAGTATCTGGCGCGTCTGGGCGGGTTGCGCTTGGCGGGCCTGCAGGCCTGCGTGCGGCACGTGTGTAGGGACGCGGATTATTCTGGCAGTAGATAGGGGTTTTTCCTCGAACTGCGTTGACGCCAAAACAGTTGGAAATCAGAACAATCCGGGAATCAGGCAGGCGGTTTGAGCCGGGATTTGCAGTAGCGGGCTAGCGGACGGGCAGGTTCCGCGCGGGCCGGGTGGCGCTATGGCCCCGCGCAGGTTATCAATAGGTGGCCCGCGCGTGCAGACCGCCGGGCCGCCCGGCCCTTCCAGCATTAGGCCCTATACATGCCGTGAAAATCAGTGGTGAGCAAACTGGCGCTGGCGAGGGGGAGCGTTGCACCTCCCCCTTCGAACCCCCCTCAGCCCGGGGGAGACCCCCGGACCCCCTCGCCGCATGCCGGACCAGAGCGAGCAGCGCAGCGCCATCGCCCACGCGCGGGTGACGCCGGCGGAGCTGGCGCGGTGGCGGGCGAAGGCGGCGGCGGACCGTGAGCAGGCCCACCGCAACTCCGGGATGCGGCTGCGAAGCGGAATGACCGAAAACGGATCCGTCGCGGGCCGTCCTCGGACTCGCGGGACTGGAGTGGGTCGCTCGGACGATGAACGGTGCGGTCCGCTGACGGCTTCGATGGTTCCGTAGATTCCGGGGTGCCAGGCGCTCGAAAAAGATCACTGCGCGCAGGCCGCCTCGGTGGGGATGCGTACCGTAATGAGCGAGCGCAGCCTCGACCACTTCGCGGAGTGCGCTCGTCTGTTCCGCGGTCCAGTCCCGGAAGTTCGACCGGAACCCATGCGGCACGGTGGCGCTACCGCGGGCCTTGAGCAATTTCGACAGCACCATGTCGGAAGCCTTGAAGTGTTCCCCGTTTGTGGTACACTCTTCACGAACAAGACAGGGAGATCCCAAATGGCCAAGACCGAAATGATCCGGGCTCGTGTTGAACCGGATTTGAAGTGCCAAGCCGAAGAGGTCTTCGCGGGGCTTGGGCTGTCGCCCACCGAGGCGATCACGCTGTTTTATCGACAGGTAACCCTGCATCACGGGTTACCGTTCGCGGTGAAGGTGCCGAATGCCGAGACCATCGCAGCGCTACGGCAGGCTCGCGTAGGAAAGGGACTCACCGAATACGCCGACTTGGAGGATCTCAAAGCTCGGCACGGTTGATCGATGCGCCTACTCACCACGAGGCAATTCGAGAGGGATCTCAAGCGTGGCAGGAAGCGCGGCAAGAATCTCGACACGCTCTGGAGTGTCGTGGACCGGCTCCTGTCGAAACAGCCTCTCGATCCACGACATCGGCGGCATCGTTTAACCGGGGATTGGTCTCCTTGCTGGGAATGTCACATTGAACCAGACTGGTTGTTGGTCTGGGACCAGGAGAACGACACCCTCATTCTGGTGCGGACCGGAACCCATTCTGATTCCTGATTCCCTACTACCTGCATCCAAGACTGACCTAAACGGGGCTGACCAAGGCGACCCAGCGGCCGGTCCGCCAGTCTGACTCCGTCCCTCGGCGGCCAGCGTTTCCGTAGCCTTGAATTGCGAGTTTTGTTCGTATTAAATCGCTGATTCTATTGACTTTGGGCGAATATATTGCGATAATCATGGCTAGAGAACCCTCTGCTATGCCCAAGAACAAAGTCCAGTTCCAAAAAGGCCTCAGCCTGACCCAGTTTCTCCAGGACTACGGCTCCGAGGCGCAGTGCGAGCAGGCCCTCTTCGCCGCCCGCTGGCCCGACGGCCTCAACTGCCCCCGCTGCGGCGGCGCCCGCTTCTGCCGCCTCTCCACCCGCCGGGCCACCTTCCAGTGCAACCACTGCAAGCGCCAGGTCTCCCTGCTCGCCGGCACCGTCTTCCAGGCCACCAAGCTGCCGCTGAGCATTTGGTTCCTTGCCATCTACTTCCTCTCCCAGACCAAGAGCGGCATCTCGGCCCTGGAGCTGGGGCGCAAGCTGGGCGTCAACGACAACACCGCCTGGCTGCTCAAGCACAAGCTCATGCAGACCATGCGGGAGCGTGATCAGCGCTACCGCCTGGAGGGCACCGTGCAGCTGGACGACGCCTATCTGGGCGGCGAGTACCCCGGTGGCAAGCGCGGGCGGGGCTCGCCGAACAAGACGCCGCTGCTGGCAGCCGTGCAGGTCACCGCGGATGGCCAGCCGGTGGTGATGAAGCTGAGCGTGGTCGACGGCTTCCGCACGGCCGAGGTCGCGCAGTGGGCCGCGCAGCAGGTGCGGCCCGGGACCACGGTGCACACGGACGGGCTGGCCTGCTTCCAGGGGCTGGAGGCAGCGGGCTGCGAGCACAAGCCACACGTGACGGGCGGCGGCAAGCAGGGCTGCGAGACGCCCGGCCTGGTCTGGGCGAACACGATCCTGGGGAACGTGAAGCGCTCCCTGGACGGCACCTACCATGCCTGCGCGCCGCACTACGCGGCGCGCTACCTGGCCGAGTTCCAGTACCGCTTCAATCGCCGCTACGAGCTGGCGGCGCTGCCGCGCAGGCTGCTGAAGGCGGCGGCCACGACGCTGCCGTTGCCGCGTCCGATCCTGCTGTTGAGCACCGTCTAACGGCCGCGGCTGCCGCCAGCCCAATCCACCGGGCGTTCGACAACCCGGCTGCGCGTGGGACAGGCCGCCGGCACTCCCCGGGGACCATCCGGGGACTGCCCGGGGGACCCGGTTGCGACCGATACCACTGGCTGCCAGTGCATCTCGTGCCTAGCGCCTCTCCCCCCTGCCTGCCGGCTTCGCGCCAGCCACCGAAAATCCACAAGCCCACCTCTTCTGGCGCTCTACTGGGATGCGGATAATAGGGAATCAGGTTCTGATTTATTCGATTGATGAGCCGTCGCGTATCTGTTGCCCGCGGAGAGTCCCGACACTGGCGCAGTAATCGCCGTATTGCATTCCGGAGAAGCGCCTCTCGTGGCCTTCGTCAGCAGTTGAATATCTCCACACACACGATGGGCGCGCAAGCCCGTCGACCGCATGGCCGTCCGCGACCTGGGCACCGACTGCGTGCGTGCCTTTCTGGGCCACCTCGAGCAGCAACGCGGCTGTTCCCCGCAGACCCGCAACCAGCGCCTCGCGGCCGTGCGGTCCTTCGCCCGCTACGTGTGCGGCCGCTTGGCGGGGCACTGGATCCGCCGCTACCAGCGCGAGCTGGGCTATGTGCCGGTGTTCGTGGACGGCACCGGGATCGAGGTCGCGGGGCGCTGTTTCGAGCAGGCGGGGAAGGGCTACAACGGCGAACGGCAGGACTGGCTGCACTCCGTGTTTGTGGGCGTGTTGTGGGTCAGCGCCCGCTTGCAGCCGGGCGGCAGCGATGTGGGCGGCGGCTGGCGCGAGCAGTTGGAACAGGACGTGGAGCCGCTGCTGCGGAACGGCGAGCAAGTGTGGCTGCGGGCCGACCACGCCGATTACCGGGGCGAGTTGGTGGCTTTCTGCGCAGCGCGGGGCTGGGACTATTCGATCAGCCTGACCGACGGGCGCAAGCAGGGGCCGCTGCGGCGCATCCTAGCGGATTGCGCGTACGCGGACCAGGACTGGACGGCGCTGGACGCGGAGGGTGAGGAAGAGGCGCTGTTGCTGTACTACCAGCCGGCGGGCTGGGCGCGGGCGGAAGTGTACGTAGTGGTCCGGCGCACGCACGAGGACGGGCAACCCCTGCTGGTGCCGCACTACTCGTTCATTTTGGTGAGCCGGGACGATCTGCCGCTGGCCGAGTTGGTGCGGCGGCACCGGGCCAAGCAGGGTCAGGAGAACGCCTTCAAGGGACCGCTGCGGGAGTTGAACCTGCACCACCCGCCGTGCAAGTCGTACGGGGCCAACCAGGCCGATTACCTGTGCGGGCAGGTGGCGCAATTGCTGCTGCGGGGGCTGCCAATCCAGATGCTGCCAGAGGCAGCCCAAGGGCACGGCCTGGGGCCGTTGATCCGGCAGGTGGTGCGCAGCGTGGCGCGGCTGACGCGGAGCGGGCGCAGGCTGCGGCTGCGGTTCGCCCGCAGCAATCGGCGGCTGGGCTGGCTGGCCGAGGACTTCCCAAGGGGCTCAGTGCGCGCGCACACGCCCCCAGCGCAGCCGGAACGCCCGGCCGCTAGCCGGCAGCGGATTCGGTCGCGGATCCAACGCCGTCGGCGCATGCAGAACGTTTCCGGCAGCGTCTTGCGGCGCACCGCAGCCGTCTCCAGCCACTGGAAGTTCATCTTCCGGTCTCATTCGGCCCCGAAATCCGCCGACCCCGCGATCACTCGAGATTTAACCGGGGATTAGGGCTTGTAGCCAGATTGCTGGAGCATCGCTGGGTCTCTTGACGCGTACTCTGCTCCTCGTTCTCCTGAAAGTTCAGTCTAGCGGCCGGAGTGCCGCCGTGCATCCAATGGAATCTCCGCCTGTTGGCTGAGCGCAGTGTACCTTGCGGCCAGATCGGTTTCGCCCAGGCCCCGGTAAATTCTCGACAGCAAGTAGTGCACCTGCATGTCGAGAATCACGCCCCTGGGGTCTGCGGTTTGCAATGCCCTTTCGGCATGCGCGCGGGCGCTCTGCAGAGTGCCGAGCCTAAGCGCCAGTTGCGCCCGTTCGTAGTGGACGGCCCGTACGCCGGGAGCGCGCTTGACCGCTTCGTCCAAATGTCGCTGGGAGTCCGCCAAGCGGCCGCGCTTCAGCAGGTAGCGGCCGTAGTTGTAGTGCAGCATCGGGTCCGAGCGAGGCCCACTGTTGCTCGCCAAGCCCATGCGGTAGGCCGATTCCGCCTTGTCGAATTCCCCGAGGGCCTCGAGGCTCAGGCCGAGATAGTCGTAGGCTTGCGGATCCCCGGGTGCCAACCCGAGCACCTTCCGAAACTGCTCGGCAGCCCGAGCGTGCTGCTGGCGGCCATCGTAGAACACGCCCAGCTGGAAGAATGGCTCGGGCTGCGCCGGCGCGAGTTCGCAGGCGTGCAGGTACAGCGTTTCCGCTTCGCGAGCCTGGCCTCGGGCCGCATGCGCCCGCGCCCGCAGCAGCACCCCGGGCAAGCAGTTGGGGTGGCTCGCCGCAAGCGTCGAAAGGCCCGCCATAGCAGCCTCGGCCCGCCCTTGGGCCAAGGCCTGTTGCGTTTCCGCCAGCGCGGTTTCGGCTCCCACGCAGGAACCCCGCGCCGAACCGCCGAAGGCGCTCGCGACCGCCAGTGCGATCAACCAGTCCCGACTTGCTCCGCGTAAACGCGATACCCGCATCGGGGCATTAGTTTAGCGTTGATTCCAGCGCATGGCTAGGATTGCTCTGACGCCTAGAGCGGCCGCTCTAGGCGTCGTCGCGCGCGGCCGGTGGTATATTGGACGGCGAATTGATAGGAAGTCGTGGCCAGCTTTGGGAAAAGCTCATCGCCTTGTTGATCTGCGCGACCGCGCCCGCCGCTGAGACAAGCGCGACGCCCGCCACGGTCGACTTCGCGGATCAGGTGTACCCCATCCTGCAGAGAGCCTGCATCGGCTGCCACGGTCCCGAGCAGCAAATGCGCGGCCTGCGTCTCGACGCACGGGCCGCGGTGGTAGGAGCCGCTTCCCCTGAGTCTCTGATCACGCCGGGCAGGCCCGGCGAGAGCGAGCTGTACCGTCGCGTCGCGGGCCTTAGCGATGGGCCGCGCATGCCCATGGGTGGCGCGCTCCCCCAGACGGACGTGGAAGTGATTCGGCGTTGGATCGAAGAAGGAGCGAGCTGGCCCGATAACGCGGGCTCTCAGCCAGCCAAGGCCGTGCGCCACTGGGCGTTCAGCGCTCCCCAACGCGTGGTGCCGCCCGCAAGCGGGGCGGTCCATCCGATCGACAGCTTCGTGCGCGCAAAGCTCGCCGCCAAAGGCTTGCAGCCGAGTCCTCCAGCGAGCAATGGCACGCTGCTCCGCCGGCTCAGCTTGGACCTGACCGGCCTGCCGCCCAGCTTGGGAGAACTTGATGCATTCCTGGCGGCACCGGACTACGAGGGCCTGGTCGACCGCCTGCTCGCCTCCCCTCACTATGGGGAGCGCTGGGGACGGCTGTGGCTGGACGCTGCCCGGTATGCCGATTCGGACGGCTACGAGAAGGACATGCCGCGGCAGGTGTGGTTTTACCGCGACTGGGTCGTGGCCGCCTTGAACCGCGACATGCCCTACGACCGCTTCGTCATCGAGCAAGTCGCCGGGGACCTATTGCCCGGCGCAACGCAGGACCAGCTTGTCGCCACCGGCTATCTGCGCAATTCGATGGTCAATGAAGAAGGCGGCACAGACCCCGAACAGTTCCGGATGGAAGCCCTGTTCGACCGCGTGGACGCCATCGGCAAAGGGATCTTGGGCCTCACGATCCAATGCGCCCAGTGCCATTCGCACAAGTACGACCCTCTGACCCACGCAGAGTATTACCGCCTGCTCGCCTTCCTGAACAACGCCGACGAAGCCAAGGTGGCGGTCTACACGCCCGAAGACCGGCGGCGGCGCGGCGCCGTGCTCGACGGAATCCGTTCCATCGAAGACGAGCTGATGCGCGCCAATCCAGGCTGGGAAGCCCGCATGGCAGATTGGGAGGAGTCTGTCCGCGGCGACCAGCCCGCGTGGACTGTGCTGCGGCCGGATGTGGACGACCTGTCAACCGGTGGGCAGCGGTACCTGCTGCAGGAAGACGGGTCGCTGCTCGCCCAAGGCTACGCCCCGACCGAGCATGTCGCCGAATTAACGGCGAGGACCGACCTAGCCCAAGTCAGCGCATTTCGGCTGGAGGTCTTGACCGACCCCAATCTGCCGCTCGGCGGACCCGGCCGTTCCACATACGGAACCGGCGCCCTGAGCGAGGTTCGCGCCGAGGCGGCGCCAGCCGACGCGCCCCACAGCAGGCGCGCGGTGTGGATCCGCACCGGGAGCGCGGACATCGACCTGCCGCAGCGGGAGCTGGATCCGATCGCCTTTCCGCACAAGGAGGGCACGGCGCGCCTGGCCGGACCGATTCACTTCGCCTACGACGACTGTCCCGACACGGCGTGGGACCTGTTCGCCGGGCACGGCCGCAGCAACCAGCCGCGCAAGGCGGTGTTCGTGCTCGGCAAGCCGATCGAGAATCCTGCCGGAACAGTCCTGACCTTGTATCTGGACCAGAGCCACGGCGGCTACGACAGCAATGTCGGCCAAAACAACAACCTCGGGCGAATCCGCCTGTCAGTGACGGACGCTCCGGCACCTGTGGCGGATCCCTTGCCCGCAAGCGTGCGGGCAATCGTGGAGCGGGGATCCGCCGGGCGCACCGCGACCGAGCGGCGCGAGGTTTTCAGCCACTGGCGGACAACGCTGCCCGAGTGGCATGGCGCCAACCGCCGGATCGAGGATCTTTGGACGCGCTATCCGCGGGGCCACACTCAACTCACGCTCGCCGAGCGATCAGCTCCGCGCGAGACCCATGTTCTGCAGCGCGGGGATTTCCTGGAGCCCGCCGGAGCGGTCTCTCCCGGCGTGCCCGCGTTCCTGCATGCGCAGCCGGCCACTGCAGAGCCGCCCCGGCTGGCGTTCGCTCGCTGGCTGGTCGACCGCAAGTCTCCCACGACCGCGCGCGCCATCGTGAACCAGCTCTGGCAAGCCTATTTCGGAATCGGTTTGGTCGCGACCCCCGAGGACTTCGGCACGCAATCAGAGGCCCCTTCGCATCCCGGGCTGCTCGACTGGCTGGCGGTCGAATTCATGGACAGCGGCTGGAGCCTCAAGCGGCTGCACCGGCTCATCGTGACTTCAGCGACGTACCGGCAGTCCTCTCGGCAAACGGAATGGACGCGGGCGGGCGATCCTGAGAACCGCCTGCTTTCGCGCGGTCCGCGCCTCCGTGCGGACGCGGAGATCATACGTGATATCGCCTTGGCTGCCAGTGGACTTCTGAGTCGGCGCGTCGGCGGTCCGCCCGCCAGGCCTCCCGCTCCGGAGATTCTCTTCAAGCCGCCCATCAGCTTTTCAGAGAAGCCGTGGCCAGCCTCCGAGGGCGAGGGACGGTACCGCCGCGGACTGTATACGTTTCAATACATCTCGGCCCCCTATCCTGCGTTCGAGGTGTTCGACGCCCCGAACGGAGCGACAGCGTGCGTCCGGCGCGGGCGCTCCAACACTCCTCTCCAAGCGCTCACCACCTTGAACGAAGAGCTGTTCATCGAGGCGGCCAGGGCTTTGGCTCGGCGCACTGTCGCGGAGGCTGAAGGGGACGCGGACCGGTTGGCCCGGGCGGTTCGGCTGTGCCTGGCGCGCGAGCCGCGGCCCGCCGAGGCAAGCCTGCTGCTGGGGTTGCTGCAAAAGGCCCGGCAGCAACTCGAGGAGGGCGCCTTGGACGCTTGGGAGCTGGCCGCATTGGAGCCGCACGACGGGCCGAGTCCCGTTGACGAGGCAGTCTGGACGGTGGTGACGCGAGCGCTGCTGAATCTTGACGAGACAATCACGAAGCAATGACTGCAACGGATACGGCGAATCCGATCGCCCGCCGATGGTTTCTGCAGCAGTGCGGTTTCGGACTGGGAACTGCGGCCCTGGCGCACCTGCTGGCCAGGGACGGTCGGGCGGAGGTTCACGAGCCGCACTTCGCGCCCAAGGCCAAGAACGTGATCTTCCTGTTCCAGGCAGGCGGCCCGAGCCATCTGGAGCTCTTCGATTACAAGCCCCAGCTTGCGAAATTTGACGGAACCCTGCCCCCTCCCGATCTGCTAGAGGGGTACCGTGCGGCGTTCATCAACCCGAATTCGAAGCTGCTGGGCCCGAAGTACGGCTTTCGGAAGGCTGGCCAGAGCGGTTTCGAGATTTCTGAGCTGCTGCCCCATCTGGCGACCGTCGTCGACGATGTCGCATTCGTGCGGTCGACCGTCACGGATGCGTTCAACCACGCGCCCGCCCAATTGCTGATGAGCACCGGGGCGCAGCAGTTCGGCAGGCCCAGCATGGGCGCTTGGGTGACCTACGGTCTCGGCAGCGAGTCCGCAGATCTGCCGGGCTTCATCGTCTTGAACTCATCGGACTCCGGGCCGAGCGCGGGCACGGCCTTGTGGGGAGCGGGCTTCCTGCCCACCGTGCACCAAGGGGTCCCGTTCCGGTCCGGTGGCGAGCCGGTCCTGTTCCTGTCGAACCCGCGCGGCGTCACCGAGCGGCTGCAGCGCGACACCCTTGACGCGATCAACGGCATGAATCGAATCCAGTTTGAGCGGACGGGCGACCCCGAAATCACGACCCGCATCCAATCGTTCGAGCTGGCGTTCCGCATGCAGTCGACCGCGCCCGAGCTGATGGATATCTCGAACGAGCCGGCCGAAACGCTCGCACTGTACGGGGCCGAGCCAGGCCAGCCGTCCTTCGCGAACAATTGTCTGCTGGCGCGTAGGCTGGTCGAGAAGGGTGTGCGCTTCGTGCAGCTGTATCACGAGGCCTGGGATCATCATGCCAATCTGACCAAGGGCATCAAGCAAGTCGCCCGGGATGTCGACCAAGGCTCGGCGGCCCTGATCAAGGATTTGCAGCGTCGCGGATTGCTGGACGACACGCTGGTCCTGTGGGGCGGGGAATTCGGGCGGACGCCGATGACGCAAGACACCAACGGTGTCGGGGACGGCCGCGACCATCATCCCGGCGCGTTCACGACTTGGCTGGCGGGAGCGGGGATCCGCCCCGGCCTCACGCTTGGCCGGACCGACGAGCTAGGCTTCCGCACCGTCGAAGACAAGGTGCACGTCCACGACTTGCACGCTACGATCCTGCATCTGCTTGGATTCGATCACACGCGGCTCACCTACCGCTTCCAAGGCCGAGACTTTCGGCTGACCGACGTCAGCGGCGAAGTGGTAAGGAAGCTGCTGACCTGACGCCGGTTCGGGGTCAGGCGGCCCGCGGTCCGTGAAGGGGAAGCGTCGGCGGCAGCGGCGTCAGCCGGTGCTTGAGCGCGCCGATGTGCCAGCCGCCGAGATTGGCAAAGTAGATTTCATCCTCCCGCAGCGCGATGTTGGTCGGGCGATTCATCCATTCAGCGAAAACGTCCCGGTAGAGCACCTCGCAACTGCCGTTTGCGCGAATCACGCCGATCTGATCTGGGGAGTAGTAGGCGACGTAAATGTTTCCATCGAGGTCGAGCGCGACTCCGTCGGGCACCGTTCCGGGCGCGAGTTCGATGCGCCGAACCGGCTCCCTGCTGGCCAGCCGCGGGCCGTCGATCCGGAAGACCAGCACGCTCGGGGCAGTGCTCTCGACCATGTAGAGCAGCTGCTGGCTGCCATCGACGAAGATCCCGTTGGCAAAGCGGAACGGGCCCGGATGGATGCAGTCTGTCGCACCGCCAGCCGTCACAACGAAGAGCCGGCCGCTGTGGCGCTCGGGATGGTAGGTGCCGGACTCGGTAAAGAACAGGTTGCCCTCTTGATCCAAAGCGCAGTCGTTCGGATTGTCGAGCTCCCCTTTAGCCACCGCCGCGACCGTGCCGTCCGGGCCTATCCTGAGCACCTCGTTGCGTCCGGCATCGCACGCATACACCGCGCCGGACATGTCAGCGCAGACGCCCAGCACGAAGCCGCCCGTCTCCGCGTACGTCTGAACAGCCCCGCTCGCCGGATCGATTCGATAGATCGCGCCCGCCTCGCTGCCGGCGACCAGCGCACCGTCGGCGGTGAAGCATAGGCCCTCGGGATGGTCGAGGCCGTTGCAGACGAATCGAACGTTTTCGGGCGAGCAGCGAATCACGGCTGACGGGTCTCTTGCTCGGAGCTTGCGGGCGGCTCTGCTCCGCCAGGCTCGCCGACCGCGCGCAGCACCCGATCGATCAAGAAGTCAGCGTGCTCTGCCGTATTGGCATCGAGCGTGAGCGTCGTCTTCCGAACTGTGTCGTGCGCGATTAGCCCGCGCCGGACCAGCAGCGACTTCTCCATCTGCAGCAGCAGTTCCATGTTCTGCAGGCTGAATGCGAGATAGGGCAGGACCTGCTGGAACCGGTCTGCCGCGGCGTGCCTGTCTCCGGCAATTGCTAACTCGTAGGTCTCCTGCAGGACATCGGCCACCCCCAGCGCAGGCATCGCCCCGCAGATTCCCGCGCCGATGCCTTCCAGCAGATACTGGCCGCCCCAGCCTTCGAGTACCTGCACGCCGCCGCCCGTCGCTGCGAGAATCTCGACCACCTTGGGTGCCATCAGCGGCTGCTCTAGCTTGAGATAGCGGAAATTAGGGTATTCCTCGTGCAGTCGCCTCGCCGTCTCTGCGGCGATTGTTGGTCCGCCCGGATTGAAGTCCTGGATGAGCACTGGCAGCTGCGTCGAACCCAGCACATCTGCGGCGAAGCCATACACATCTTCCTCAGAGATCTCAAACATCCGCGGAACGGCTACAGAAATCACGTCGGCACCGAGTTCCTCGTGCATGGCAGCGATCTCTGCGGCGTAGATCCCGGCGTAATGATTCGACTGTGCGATCACCTGAGTCTTGCCGTTCGCAGCCTCGATGGCAGTCTGGACGAGCAGATATCGCTCGTCCATGGTGAGCTTGTAGAATTCGCTCGCGTAAGCAGGTAGGCAGACCGCGCTGAATCCCTTGGTGCTGCAGAACTCGACGATTCGACGCAGCGAGTCAAGGTCTAGCATCTCGTCGGGACGGAACGGTGTTGGCAGGACCGGAACGATGCCCGTGATCTTCTCGTGGGTCATTTGGGAGCCGATGCCGCGCCGACGACGCAACCGCCGTCGCACGTGATGGTAGTGCCAGTTACGTAATTCGAGGCGTCCGAGACCAAGAAGCCGACGACATCCGCGACGTCTCTCGCTTGCTGGATCTTGCCCAGCGGAATGAGGTTCATGAACTCCTCGCGCATTTCGGGGAAGTCGCGCAATTCGCGGGCGGTCAGCCCGGCTTCGACAATTCCCGGTGCGACCGCGTTCACCGTGATGCCATGTGGTGCCAGTTCGAGGGCGGCACAACGCGCGAGCATCCAGACGCCTGCTTTCGAGACGCAGTAGGGCGCGATCAGCTTGTACGGGACGTCCTGCACCCAAGATCCCGTGAAAATGATCTTTCCCTTGTGCCCGGACCCGACCCAGCGCTTGGCCACCTGTTGCGTGACGTGGAAGTAGCCGTTGAGATTGACGTCCATGTGCTGGTCCCATTCCTCGACCGTGTAGTCGAGGAACGGCACGTTCATCGAGATGCCCGCGTTGCACATGCACACGTCCAGCCGCCCGAACTCTGACCAGACTCGCTCCAAGGCGTCCTGTACGGCCGCGCTGCTGGTCACGTCTGCCTGCAAATAGAGCACTCTCGCGCCCCGGTCGCGCAGGGCTTGGACTCGATCCGGATTCTCCTTGATGTCCAACAGGGCCATGTCCATGCCCATGTCAACCATCTTCTCTGCGCAGGCGTAGCCCAGATCGCCAACGCCGCCCGTGATGAGCCCCACGCTTCTGTTGTCCGCTGCCATGTGCCTCCTTATGCTGACTGCTCGCCGGTCAGCTCGACATCGATGTCCTGGCCTTCTTCGGTGCCCAGTATGCTCGCAACTTCGTACGGCCAGGCGTGGCGGTCGAATTGCTCGGCGGCCTGCCGCTTCGGCCAGCCCGACAGAGCTGTCCGCCGAGGCCGGTCGAGCAGGTAGTTCGCGTAGATCTCGCGGGCGTGCTCCCGGTGCGGAGCCACCGCTTCCGGCGTGTAGCGATACTTCTCCAAGCGCTCGGGATCAAGCTTCAATCCGTGTCCAGGCGCCGCGGACAGCTTCAAGTGCCCGCCGGACCAGTCGAACTGGCCGCCGTAAATCACGTCGTCGCTGACATGGATCGTCTCGTTGTCGATCGCGTGGCAGGTGCGCGGCGCACGGCCCAGGTAGATTCCGACCCGCTCGGATTCCTGCAGCAGAGCCGAGGCCATGGCACCCCGAAACGCGAGCTGCGTGCAGAGCTCGAAATTGCTGTGCAGCGTGATGTGCAGCCCCATGAACTTCGCCAGCTGGGCGAAGCGCCAGAGCCCCCATGGACCTAGGTTGATGTCTGGCACGGCCACGTCGGCTCCTTCGTAGCGCTCGAGCATGTACCAGTCCGGCTCCCACAAGTTTGCCATCGTAGCAGCGCCAGCGGGGTGGATGATCGGCGGCCACCAGTGGCACGACAGGGGTGTTGGCAACTCGCCCCGGAGCGCCGTCATTCGCCGGTAGTAGTACTCAGCCTGATAGCCGCCCGTGCCGGGCGGGCGCTCACGGGGCCGTTCGGATCCGGGATAGAAGCGCTGCGGAAGCAGCGAATGGACGGGCTGCTCGGCGTACTCGAGATTGCAGCCCTCAACCGCTCGCAGGATGCGCCGGGCTTCTTGATAATTCCAAGTCCCGTGGGCGTCGATGCGGATCGCCGTTTCGGGCCCGACCGCTTCGCGGATCTGGTGGATCAGGTCGATGTGGTCTTCCGGTTGGTACGCGGTCATCGAGACCTTGATCGCGGGAAAACCCTCGCGCGCCCGCTCGGCCGCGAAGGCCGGCCAGGTCTCGTACGTGATCGCGTCTTTTCCCTGCCGGTCGGCGAACCGCTGCCAAGTGTAGGCCGCCATAGGGACTTGATCAGCCGGTTCGAATTCGGCCTCGAACAGCTCTGCCCAGATCCGCTGCAGTGGCTTGTCCAGAACCTGCCCGACCAGATCCCACCAGGCCATGAACAGGGGACCTTCCAAGTCCATGTCGAGAATGTTGCGGCCGGGCTGTTCGCGCAGGCCCGCCAAGCAGTCCCGTGCCTGCGGATCCAAGTCGACCGACCACTCTCCCATCCCTACTGGGCCCTCGTTGGTCTGCAATTCGACAAACGCCCAGGAAACGGCGGGCAGTGCCTGCCAGCCGGGCGTGTACACGCCCACCATCGGAATGAGCACTTTGTGAACACGCGCCTCGGCGAGCGTGAGCCGGTGCGGTGCGAGCTGATCGGCCAGCTTCTGCCGGAAACCGGCGATGCGACGCATCAGCATCGCGTCGAAATCGCGGACGTCGTCAATGCAGAGCAAGAGGTTTCCACCTATCGACGCCGCTTGGCGCAAGCCCGTCTCAAGTCTGATCGGCGCATAGCGGCTCCGGGCCCCAGATCCTCAGCCGAACCCGACCCGCAGCGTCGGGAGTCGGTTGCAGCCAGCATGAATGCAGCGGCGGCGGGCTTTGGTTTCCAGCCGCGTCACGGAGGGAGATTGCCGTTGATCCGAGCGTGCCAAGAGAGACGGTCCCTAGGTCTGGATCAGAATACTACAGGAATTCGGATAGGCCTCGGACAACTCACTGCGGGCGGCGGGCTGGAGTGTCGCTTTTCGCTTTCAGAGCCAGAAAAGCCCTTGCCGGGGAGCCCGGGCGCGATTGATTCGAGCCAGGTCAGATCCAGCAGCCCTCACTCAATATCCTGTATGCGCTCGTGGAGCCATACGGTGTCAGCTGCAATGGCCTCATGGAAAGAGCGAGTGCATTCCGCCAGCAGGATCTCGCAGCGCTCATCCAAGACACAGGTTGGAGAATGACAGCGCAAGACCACGCACATCGCCGCTTGGAACTGGCGGCGGGAAGGGCTCGTCTCAACCGTCGCCAACACTGGCTAAGACTTCCATCCGCACCGCATCGCATGTCGCGATCTCGCAATCAAGCAGCGCATCGCCCCGCACACACGTAGCCGAGCCCGTGTCGCGGAGAAACTCAACCCACGCCGAAGTGTCGATCAGGGTCATGACGAGCGCCCGGTTCGCAACTCTTCCAGGTCACCGTGCCAACCCGACCCGCGCAAGCGCCGAGCTGCGTCTGCGCTCAGCGGCTCTGCGGCGAGGGCTTGAAGAGCGAAGTTGATCGCCGCGCGCTTCGTCGCTAAGCGATAGCGACGCATGACAACCGCACATGCCTCATCGTCGATGTCAACCTTGGTGCGTACCATACGCGAATGATACACAACCACTGATCGTTAGCTTGGGACTGGAACGAATTGAGCGCTCTTTCGAGATCACTGCTGCGCAAGCCGAGACCAGCGCTGCGTGGTGTGGAGATGCACCTGCCGTTCCGTTCGTGCTTGACCGGCCGACTCCAAAAGAGACTACCAGTAGGTGATGTACAGCACGACGAACAGCCCCACCGTCAGTGCCCACCATAGGCTCACTCGACGATGCAGGGGATACCCAGGGGCGACAACGGACCGCGGCAGCGTCAGCACGGCACGAGTCCAGAGCACGCGCCCGACGGATGCTTTGCTGGCCGGCGCGGTCCCCCGGCTCAGGACCACCATGCAAGCAAGGGACGCGAGATAAACGATGCCCGCGATGTTGAACGCGTTCGTCTCGATGCCGCTGATGCGCAGCCAGTAGGGCAGCACGAACATCGGAAAGCACAGTCCCAGCGTCCAGGCGGCTGCTGTCGCAGTTGCGCCCCGCCAGAAGACCGCGAGCAGGAAGATCGCCATGATCGGAGCGGCGATGAGGAACCAGCACTCTTGGAAGTAGGAGAAGATGTTGCCGAAGCTCATGACGACCGGTGCCCAGAGCGCTCCCACGACCAGAACCGCCACACCGGATCGCCTGCCGAAGCGGATCAGCTCGCGTTCCGATGCCTGGCGCCTGAAAAATCCCTTGTAGAGGTCGATCGTCAAGATCGTGGCGCTCGAATTGATCAGGGCTTGGATGGTCGACATGATCGCGCCGCAGAGTCCCGCAAGGATCAAGCCGCGCAAGCCGGCCGGGACGATCGACTTGATCAGGAATGGCAGCGCCTCGTCGCCGCTCGCCAGGCCGGGCTGGATGGCGTGGGCCACCATGCCCGGGAAAATGTAAGCGAGCCCCGTGAAAACCCCGAGGAAGCACGCCAGCACGATTCCCATGCGGGCGTGCCACTCGTCCTTCGCGCCCAGCGAATTCTGGTTGATGTACTGGTTTGTGCAGAAATACCACGGGCCGGTCGACAAGGCGAGCACGACCATCGCCGTCCAAGGCAAATCAGGATCGGAGGCCGGCAGCACGAGGTGCGCACGCGCCCCCTCCCCCACCACTGCCTGCCACCCGCCGGGCACCTCGTGCAAGCCCAGGAAGAAGACCAGCAGGCCGCCGCCGATCAGTAAGGCCGACTGGAACACTTGGGTCCAAGCCACCGAGCTCATGCCGCCATACACCGTCAGGGTCCCGGACAGGATTGCGAGGCCCCAGATGCCCGCCTGCAGCGGCATGCCGAGCATTTGTTCCAGCAGGAACGCGCCAGAGAAGATCACTCCGGCGAGGTTGATGAAGACGTAGCTGATGACGCTGATGACGGCATACATGCGGCGCACCGTCACGCTGTAGCGGAGCTCCAAGAACTCCGGCATCGTCACGATGCGGTTGCGCAGGTACACCGGCAGGAAGACCCCGATCAGGAGGCTGTACCCGACAAAGTTGAGCCACTCCCAGTTCGCCACGGCCATTCCGTGGGTGTAGGCATAGCCGACCACGCCGACCAACTGCTCCGTGCTGAGCGAAGCGCCGATCGTGGAGAAGCCGATGACCGCCCACGACAGCTTGCCTGTCGTCAGGAAGAAGTCGCGGGACGACTCTTTCTTCTTGCGCCCCGCCCAAAAGCCGATCGCCAGCGCGATGACGAAGTATGCCGCGAATATGGAGAGATCAATAGAGCCCATAGCGGTGGATGTCGCCACTAGCGCCTCCTCGATAGCGGGCGTTTCCTCGGCGGCCTAGGACTCGGCCGCGAACCGCAGCGTGACGATTTCCCAAGCCCCCATTTCGAACGACGCGATGTTGCCTTCGAGGCGCACCCTGGGCGATGCCATCGGACGGCCGTTGAAGTCCACCGCCTCGCACGAGGCGGCACGAATGGGCAGCGTAACTTCGACCGGGCCGCCACGCCCGCGAGTGTCATGGAGCCGGATCTCGGAGCCTTCGTCCCGGTAGAGCCAACTCGAGGCCGCGATGGCGGCCGGGCTGACCGACACGAAGCTCTTTTCCGTTGGCAGATCTGCGCCTGTCCGGCTGTAGATATGCCCTGAGGAGCAGGCGTGGATGCGCGCCTCCGCCTGCTGGGGTATTTTCGCCTCGCGCCAGTCCCCGCCGTGCGGGACCAACGAGTAGCGGAAGCTGTGCCTGCCTTGCCCCCGGAAGTACTGATTCGCGAACAGCGTCTCCATCTCGCCGCGGGGTTCGATCGTCATCATCAGGATGTGCTCGAGCGAGCGCTTGTCCGGATGGAATAGCCAGCCTCGCTTGCCCTCCGCGGCGAGCACCGCCAAGCCGCTGTCCGCCCCGCTGTAGTCGACCCAGTGATGGGCGAAGAAGACGTTCTTGCGCAACAACTCCTCGTTCGGGTCGGTCCCGTCTCCCCACGGCTCGCCCGACAGATCCCTGTGTTCCGCTCCAAACGGAATTCCAGCGGTCGGAATCGCGTCGAATTCAAACACCGCCTGGGCGGCGAAGTATCCCGAGCCGCCGACGCTGTCGAGCTCGCACAAGAAGTCTATCCGCTCTTCAGCGTGATTCAGCGAAACCGTCAGTTCGACGCCGTGCCCCCCGATCCGGCCCTGCATCTTGGCCGAAGAGCGCAGCGCTCCGTCCTCGGTCAGCCGCCATACCGCACCTTCGATGTGGTCTTCGCCGGTCACCGGGCCGCCGTGCCAGGGCCAGGGATCCTCGTTCTTGTAGAACACCGGGTTCCCGGCTCCGCGGTACGTCACGCCGCGCCGCCGGTCCCGGATTGCGCGCACACCCTCCGCGCCGAGCTCGATCCGAGCGAGGCTGTTTTCGAGGACGCTGACCGGCCTGTCCGGATAGGCGGGTTCCTCGTCGCCATCGACCCGCTCGACGCGCAGGCTCGTGTAACCAAGTGCCGGAACTTCGACGTCGGCCAGCAGCCACGCTTCCTTGTACGTGTTCTTGGCGCCCGGAGGGAGGTGCTCGCTCGAGTTGTTGAAGTGCCGCACGCGCAGCAACTGGTGCGGCCGCTCGCTACCGCCGGCATCAATGAGCCTCAGCTTCGTGACCCGGGGCTCAGCGAAGACCGCCTTGATCTCCACCGCCTCGCGCCGGTCCCACGCCATGGGATTGAACACCGCGATCGTCTGCGTGTCCGCGTCCGACCGAATGCGGTGCGTCACGTGGCGCATGGCGTTCCTGCGCAGCCGATCCGCGTGAAACGTCACGTTGCGCCCGGTCGCCACGGCTTCGGGCATGTCTTCATCGCCGACGTACAAGCCGTCGTGGGGGTAGAGCGTCAGCGCCTCGTACCAAAGTTCTTCGAGCTTGGCTTCTGGGTAAGCAGCGCCCGCGCAGGCCGCCATCGAGCTGAATGTCTCGGCCTCGACCAATTCGTTGTTCACGCGGTCGCGCCAGTTGTCCAGTCCGTGGCTGCCGCACTGCCCGTACCAGAAGGGCCAGCCAACCGGATCGACGGGGCCGCTGAAGCGCGGTATTGACTCGCGGGACTTCTCGAGCTCCGCGAAATACTCGGTGGGCGTCGCAAATCGGAGCGGCGTGGATTCGCGCCGCTGCCATTCCCTTACGAAACCCGGCAGGTCGAGGGTGGGCTCGCCGTCGGCGGCGGTGTTGTAGGTTGGCAGCGAGAGCGGCAGCGTGTGGTCCAAGCCGACCGGAAGCCAGATGACCTGCGTGTCGCTGGCCGGCATTAGAAAGCGCAGTGCCGAGTCGTACAGCGCACGGACGGCCCCTTCCCAGTCCTCTTGGTACGCGTTCAATTCGGCGAGATATCCACCGGGTCCCTTGCCCATGCCCCAGCCCCCGGCGAGCCACCCGTAGGGCCCGTAAGTGAGGGTCACCTCGCTTCCGTCGAGGCCTTCCCAGGTAAACTCGCGCTTGTAGCCCTTGCGGTCAAGCGCCCAGATGGGCCTCGTGAAGCGGTAGTAGCTGTAGCCTGCCTTGCTCAGGATTTGCGGCATTTGGGTGTGCCCGGGGTGGATGTCGATGAAGCAGGCGACGTCTAATTTGGCTTCCGGGAATTCGCGCTCGAAGAATTTGCGCCCCAGGGTCATGTTGCGGATGACCGCCTCCGGCTCGTTGAACGGGTTGTCGTTGTTGGCCACCGTGCCGGCCGCGATCCCCACACGGCCCTCTTTGGCGAGGGCTTTCAATTCGGCGAGCACGTCCGGCTTCAGCTCGGCTGTCCGGTCGATGCGCTCGAGCTTGACGTCGATGAACCACTTGAAGTTCTCGTCGCGGCGCATGATCTCCACGGCTCGCTCGTCGATGAGCGCGGCACGCTCCCAGTGCCACGCCTCCGAGGCGAACCACGAGAAGTCGTTGTGGCTGTAGGGCACGAGCATGATCTTCGCGCCCGCGAGCTTTTCGCGAACCTGTTGGTACGACTCCGATTCAGGATCTCCCGTCTGCGCCGCGGCTTGGGCGGCGGCGCTGAGCAACGCCATCGCGCTGAGAAACTCACGTCGGTCAAGCGACATACAGAACACACTACCCTATCCGGCCCTTGCCGACGTTTCCGGGGAGGCGCCGGTCCGGCCGGGCGCGGCAGGGTTACTGTCGCGATGGAACGACATTCCAGCCGTCAGCTGGGTTCATTCTATCGTCATCGGCTTGTCTCGTTGTCTTGATCGCGGCCACCAGCCGCGCCAGGGTTTTCCTATCTGCTGGAGTCAGGTCGTCACGGTCGGCCTGCATGTTGGCTGTCAGCATGTAGATTGCCTCCGGTCCTCCGTGATGGAAGTACATCATCCGACTCCCACCTCGCTTTCACCGTCCCGATCCTGTACAGCGCAACTTGCGAATCTCCCCCGTCCCCGGGCGCAAAGGCGCTCCGCCGGGATCGGCAATGCTCGCCGCCCCCATAACTCATCCCCGCGCCGATCTCGCGGCAGTTCGATCGCAACGGGCGGCACCCCGGCTAGCTCACGAGCGTCCGCAACGACACCGCCACGTCTGCGGCGCCGTGCAGGACCGCGTTGTCCAGAGTAGCCAAAGGAACGCCCAGGGCCCGAGCGAGCGCGACGAACTCGGCATCGTAGGCAGATAGTCCGCACTCCAACGCGATGTCGATTACCTGGTGTCCAGAGACACTGGCGATGCGGTCTCCTAGAACGACAGCAGCGTCATCGCTCATCGCCTTGGCCTGCTCCGAGGTCACCGCGCCCCGCCGCACGAAGCCGACCAGGACGTTGTGCAGCTCACTCATGAGGATGCTGGGGGCTGCCCACTCGGTCTCCCGCTCGAACAACAGGGCCGCGGCGGTGCCGTCTGCCCCTCCCACTACCAGACGAACCATGACATTCGTGTCAACTACGATCACGCTCGTCCCGTGTTCCGCATCTCTCGTAGCGTGTCCTCACTGAGGTCGACTGGTCCAAGTGTCTCGTTTCGCCGCCGGATGCGATCCAAGAGGGCCTGCGGGTCTACCGGCGCGGGGCTAACCGACTCCGTTAACCTCGCGAGGATCTCCCCGTTTAGGCTGCGGTGGTTCCGACTCGCGGATGATTTGAGCTCCCGGTGTAGGGGGTCGGGGATTCCACGAAGCGCTATGTCTGGCAAATCGGTCTCCTTGGCAAGCATGATATCATAATGATATCATAAGGGTGTCATAGGGTGCCTTGGTCCGGCGTCGATCCTCGGCAACTTGTTCGAACGGGAGCCGTGGCCCGCGGAAGAGGCGTAAGTGCTGGTCTTCGATACGAACGTGCTCATCTATGCAGCTGACAAGGACTCTCTATTCCATGGTCCCTGCCGCGATAGTGTCTTACAGGCTCGTGATGATCCGTCACCGGCCTTTCTCACCTGGAACGTCTACTATGAGTTTCTGCGGGTCACGACGCACGCGCGCGCGTGCGTCGTCTGTGTCCCTCTGGGCGCCGGAGCAAGCTTGGGGATTCCTCGAAGCGCTGTTGGAGTCGCCCGGGTTCGACCTGCTGCTGGCGACGCGACGTCATGCCGCAGTACTGGCGCAGACCCTAACGGAGTTGCCCGACGTTCGCGGCAACCTGTTCCACGACCTTCAAACCGCCGTATTGATGCGCGAGCATGGAATCAGGCGGATCTGCACCCGCGACACCGACTTCCACCGGTTCCCATTTCTCACCGTTGTCGATCCCATGCGATCGTAAGCTGTCGATTTCGACTGCCGCTACGGCTACATGTGGCCCGTTTCGGAACGAAGTCCGAATCTGTGACGAGTTGGCAACGCGGCTTTGGCTGTGAATGAACGGTCGCTAACAGAGCGGTCTGGGAACGTCGAAGCGTAAGGACTAATGAGGATCGCATCGACAAGAAAGAGGATCCTGACAACCGTCCCGGAGCCCATGACAGCCAAACCAATGCCGCACGGGACCGCTGTGACGCACCTGTTGTTACGCCAAACCGGCCACCTCGGGACGTACTTCCACCGCACCAAGAATCCCGAACGACTTATCGATGACTGTCGCCAAGCCGTCGCGCAACGGTGTCTCTCCGGCACCAGTCGTCAACTCCTTCAGTAGTGCCGCGACCGGCAGACCAATACCGACGATATCCGCTGCCGCCCCGCCGGAGAGCCGACGAATTCGAAGCCGCGTGCATCTGGGCTCTTCAGCCGTTGCCGGATACAGCAGCAAGGATGTCGGGACTCTACCCGACGCTGTCGCCCCGAGGGCGAATGCATAGAGGAACGTCTGGTAGATGTCGCCCTGCTCGAACCCGCGCTCATCGTACAGCTTGTACTTTGCGTCAATTGCCACCCGGCCAACCGACTCTTCCACTGCCGGACTTGCTTGAGTCGGAGTTGTTCGGCTATTTGGGCGGGGCATTCTCTGGCGCGTCCCACGAACATGTCGGGCTCTTCGAGCGGGGGCACGGCGGGACTCTCTTCCTAGACGAGATCGACGAGCTGCCGCTGGCCCTGCAGCCCAAGATCTTACGCGCGATTCAGGACGGCGAGATCCGTCGTCTCGGCAACAACGACACGCGCACAGTCGATGTGCGGATCCTCGCGGCGACCCACCGCAACCTCAGAGAGATGGTGGTCGCGCGCACGTTCCGGGACAATCTCCTCTATCGGCTCAGAGGCTACGTCGTCCGGCTGCCGCTGTTGCGAGAGCGGGGTCGCGATGTCGTGCACTTGGCGCGGCGATTCCTGTGGGACCGGTTCCCGCGCAAGCGAATCAGTCAGGCGGCGGAGGCTTACGACCTGATCGCATGGCTGGGCGTGGCCAGTTGCTCAAGCGCCGGCGCACGCTCGTATTAGACTCATCGCAGCACAACGAGGCTCTCCGGACTCGCTGTTCGGACGGCGGTCACCGAAATCGTGCGATCGAAAGTGACGAAACGTCCGCCATGGTGAGTGGCCAACCCAAGCAAGTAGATGTCGGTGACTGGTCTCGGGCCGTGGATGCGGGAGTGGTCGAAGAGCATCTCATCGAGGATTGAAATCTCACAGCGCCAGTACTCATGATGATCGGTCGCCGTGGCTTTGGCAAGAAGCTGCGCCGTCTTCTGTGGCGACACAGGATTGGGATATGCCGGCTGGCTCAGGATCCGCATGAAGCCGTTCTGGGTAATCGCGCACGACGCCCACCCGTGCCGAATCTCCTCATGGAGCCACCGAGCCGCCTGCCGATGCTGAATGTGATCGTGGTCAAGCAGGGCCAGCAAGACGTTGATGTCCAACAAGGCGCGCACGTCGGCTTCGTTTCTACTCCGGCTCTTCGTTCCGAAGCTGGTTGACCAGTTGGTTGGTGACTGGTCGGCCACGCGAAGGCAGTGGGTGGAAGCCGTAAAAGCCGTCCCTTGTTTCTATGTTGTCGGCCGTCAGTCCGCCGGTGAGCGCTTTGCGAGCCAACTCGGAGATCACTGCCCCGGCGCTCTTTCCATCGCGGCGCGCAAGCTCCTTCGCAGCAAGCAGGACATCGTCATCAACGTTGATAGTGGTGCGCATGCATCAGATGCTAACACATCATTGAAATCTGTCACGTTGGGGTTTTCGCCGTTGAGCATGACGTAGCGCAATAGTCGGCCGTAGGTGTTGCGCGCCGCATTCATCTGGACGCGGATGGTGTCACCGTCGATAACCCGGACAACTTGGGCGGGGCCTGATGGCGCCGCTGGCGGCCCGACGGCCGGTAGCGCGGCGAGGATGGGAGACGATGACTCAGCCTCAGACGGTCACGCGTGCGAGTCTTTGTACGTCCCATGGATTCGTCCCGGCGTCGTAGCCGTCCACAAAGGCGGCTTCTTCAACGAAACTCCGTCCCTCGCGGCGTGTCAAGTGGATCACCATCGCTATCCCGTCCATCACACCCCGACACGTCACATCCTGCGAGAGGTCGCCGCCTCCCTGCATGGCGCAACTGGCGAGCCGGAAGATGCACGTTAGCGCACAAACGGGACTGCTTTGTGCTGTCCTTTCACCATGCCCTTCCTATCCACAACCCCCCAGCGAGAAGTGAGTTGTCCTAGTCCAATTCAGATTAGAGGTGTCTGCTAGACTAGAAAATGCTGTTCGAGTTACTCCTAGCGGTCTTTCTGGTGTGCTTGGTCCTGTTCCTGATCACGGGGATAATCGAGCGCATCCGGAGAAAGTAGAGTATATTAATTCGCGGCCCCGCTGGCAAAGGTTGGACTTTCCAACTTTCTAACTATGTATAGAGACTCTGTCCTGCCAATCGTAAAAGTAAAGGGCAAATACTAGGTAACGCTGCTGTCTTCCGTCCATAATCAGGCGGGTGCTGCTGTAGGCGACATCCTTGAGGCCGCCGTAGAGAGTGGGACGATAACACTCACACCGAAGAGCATTGTCGATCGCGACATTGCCGAGGGTCTCGAAGAATTCAAGAAGTGTCGTTCCATCGGGACGTTCCGGACCGCCGATGCCGCCGTCAACGTGCTTCGCCGGACGACCAGCCGCGGCAAATGAAGGTTGCGTTTTCAAATCGATCCGTCCGCCAGTAGGGGAAGCTTCCGTCCGCCGTTCAGGCGCGTTTTGAAAAACACTTCGGTGTTCTTCTTTTCAACCTCCGGCACCCCTCGCTCCGGGCCAAGAAGTACGACGAAGCCGCGAATATCTGGCAGGCTCGCACCAACGACCATTACCGCTTCTGTTTTCAGATCCACAGCGACACATGTCGGATTCCGAGCATCACCGAGCATCCCAAATAGAGGGACGAGGTTGAACGGAGACTGATATGAGCAGGAGGATGGATGGGGGCGTGCGGAGGCCGTTCTTTACAACTCGCGCCACCAGTTCTTGAATTTCTGCCAGGCGCTCGGTCCCTCGCTGGTCTCCATTGCTTGCGTGCTTTTCGCAACCGCCACGCCGACCAGATCATCAGTCGGACCGTAATACCGTTCCTTCGCGAACCGATCGCGATCCCGGCCGGCCTCTATCATTTGGAGGGTCGGCGGAAGCGCCTGGAGCTGCCGGCCATCGATCGGGAGATGCTCTCAGGTCTGGTCGCCAACTTCGAGGGGGTGATGGCAGAGGGTACGAACCGGAAAACAGCACACCTGCTCCGGCGCCTAGTAAATAAGGTGCTCAGACATGATCGGCGCACCGTAGAAGTCTGGTACTAGTTGCCAAACTCCTCTCCGGTTAGTGGACCGGGAGAATTGGCTCCTCAGGTAGGACTCGAACCTACAACCCTCCGGTTAACAGCCGGATGCTCTACCATTGAGCTACTGAGGAGCATTCGTCTTTAGTCAATCATTGCAAAATCGGCGGGTTCTGTCAAAAGCAACCAGCGCCAGATTCGGATGCGGCGCTATTCGTCCCGCAGGATTTCCAAGGGCTTGCTGCCTAGAATTCTGAGGCTTGCTCCCCAGCCCGCGGTGGTAGCGATCAGGGCGCTGCCGATCACCGTGACGGCTATGGCGGGCCATTCAATGACAGCGTCCAGGTCTAGGATGTCGCGCGTGAGTAGCGCCGAGTACGAGACAGCCAAGATGCTGCCGGCCATGCCGGCGACACCGCCTAAGATCAGGAACTCGATAGAGAAGATCTCCGCCAGCCGGTGCTTGGTCGCCCCAAGCGTTTTGAGCACGGCCACTTCCCGGAGCCGGCGGAAGCGCGTGGCGGCGACGCTTGAGACCAAGATGATCACCCCGGCCACGATTGCGAATGCCGAAACGAACCGGATGACGAAGGCAACTTGGTCGACGACTTGTTGCACCGTCTCGAAGAAATCGACCGCGTTAATGAACAGCATGGAGGGAAAAGCCTCGAATGCCGCGCGCGAGACCTCAAGGCTGTACTCGGGCAGGACCCTTATGCCGCCGATGTAGCTGGCGGGCAGGCCCTCCAGGGCATTTCTGTTCAAGACGAAGTCGTAGATCCAGTCGGGTTCGCCCTCGTAGCCATGAATTGAGACAACCGTAGCGGAGATCTCACGGCCGCCAGCGCGCCAGGCGATTTTTGAACCGATGTTGACCTGCATAAAGTCAGCGAGCCCGTCCCTGACGGACACTACGCTCTCGGATTCCGCTGGATCCCACCACTCCCCCTGCTCCAATTCGAAGCCCTTCGGGGGCAGGTCGGCCCAGGTGATATCCCGCGTTCTGCCCCTGCGCGGGCCTCTCTCCCGGGATTCACTTCGAGGCCCGCCTCGCCCGGCCTCTCGTCCCGGCCCAAGCCCGTCGATCGATTCGATGCGCGCGGGGACGCGCGGGATCAGGGTGACCTCTCCTTCAACTCCAGGCTGTTGGCGCAGAAACGCCTCGATTGGGGCCCTGTCCTTGTCCGTGATGTTGCTCAGGTACACGTTCGGCATGTCGGGCGGAGCATTGGTCACAAGTTGCGCAAGAACCGTTGTTTGGAGCAGATAGACCGTCAGCGTGAACGTTACGCCGATGCCGAGCGCCACGAGGATGACATCAGCGTGCATGCCGGGGCGGTGCAGGTTCGCGATACCGTGCCGCAACACCAGCGGGAGACGAAACGGCAGACGTGCAGGGGCCGCTTTGAGCACTCGCATCAGGGCCCCTGCGGTGAGCGTCAGGGCAGCCAGGCTCACGGCTAGGCCCCCCGCAAACCAGCCGCCAAGCCTGGCCGAATCCCCCAGCCACATGGCCAGCAGGCCGACGCCGCCGAGCATGAGAGCGGCCCCTCCCAGCTGACGCAGCCGCTCTCTGCGGAGCGCTGCACCGGAACGCTCGAAGCGAGTGGCCATGTCGCGCCGGAATATCAGCGCCGGCGAGACCTTGCGAATCCCAAGCAGCGTCGGCAGCGAGAAAATCAGGACTGTGATGACCCCGACAAGCATCGCCTGGACAGCGGGCCAGGTCTGCCATTCGAACGACGGGGCCTGGGGGAAGTAATCGGCCACGAACGTTGGCGCCACGCCTTGCAGCAGGAAGCCCAGCCCGACTCCCACGAAGCTGCCCAGCAGGCCGAGCGCCGCCGCTTGGAGCATGAACACCCGGATGATGACCCCCGAAGTTGCCCCGTAGCATTTCATGATGGCGATCGTGTCGAGTCGCTGCTGCAGGTGCGAGTAAACCACCATCGCAACGCCAAGCCCCCCGATTGCCATTGCCAGCAGGCCGATCAGGCTGAGAAAACTCGTCGTCGCGTCGAGGCCTCGCTGGATTCTAGGGTTGGTCTCCCGGTAGTCGGTGATCCGGGCCTCGGGTATGCCGGCCCGGAGCGCCTCGCGCGCCTCATCGACAGTCATGCCGCCGGCCGGCAACTTGAGCAGGAATCGCCGTGAAACGCGGCTTCCGAACTGCACCAGTCCGGTGCGCTCGAGCGCACTCTGCGACAGCATCGCGCGCGGGCCGAAGTTGGCCGCGCCCGTCATTCGGTCCGGCTCGACCCGCAACAGTGCCGCGATGCGGAATTCAGCCTCTCCAAGCCGGACTCTGTCGCCGATTTCTGCGCGCAGCCGCAGGAGCAAGTCCTGGGATGCGAGGACTGCATCGTCCGTCAGGGCGGCCGGCAACGCCTGCGGGGGGGACAGCTCGGTTTGGCCGTAGAACGGGTATTGGGCGGGGTCCACCGCCTTGAGGTTCACCGCTAGTGGGCGCGGCAGCACGCCTCCGCCCATCATGGTCATCAGCTCGGTGACCGGTGTGATGATTGCGCCCCGCGCGACGAGATCTTGCAGGGTTGCCTCTTCGTCGGTGTCAGGCTCGCGACTAAGGCTGAAGCTGATGTCGCCCGCTAGCAAGATGCGGGCGTCGCTGAGCAGCATTTCCTGAAAGGCGGCGCAATATCCCCGCACACCGCTCAGCGCGGCCACGCCGACGCTCACAGCCAGCACTGCGAAGAGGAACTTGACCTTACCGGCCCCCAGATCACGCCATGCCATCTTGGCGGCAAGTCGCCATTCAGACAGGTGACTCATGATCTCAGCGTAGCGAAGGTCGGTGGCGGTGTTCGTAGGAAGGCCCCCGCCGGGTTGACTGCCGGCGAGGGCCGTACTGTTCGGAGGCAGGAGCCTCGGGTCTAGCCCCGCCCTGAGTGGGCGGGGCTGTGATGGTAGCGGGCCGCTCGCCCGCCGTGCCTAGAACTCGCCGCCGCCGTGCGGATCAGGCGGGGCAGGCGGGTTCTTCTCCGGGATCTCGTACACCGTGGCTTCGGTGGTGAGCATCAGGCTGGAGATCGATGCCGCGTTCTGCAGCGCAGTGCGCGTGACCTTGGCAGGATCGATGACCCCGGCCGCAACCAAGTCCTCGTACTTGTCCGTCGAGGCGTTGTAGCCGAAGCTGTCGTCCGTGGTGCTCCGAATTCGCTCGGCGACGATGGCGCCTTCCTGGCCGGCGTTCTGGGCGATCCAGCGCAAGGGGGCTTCGATTGCCCGAGCGACGATGTTGATGCCGATCTGCTCGTCCTCGTCGGCGCCCTTGAGATCCTCAAGGATCGACGCGGCCCGCAGCAGGGACACTCCGCCACCAGGCACGATGCCTTCCTCGACGGCGGCGCGAGTCGCGTGCATCGCGTCTTCCACGCGCGCCTTCTTCTCCTTCATCTCGGTCTCGGTCGCCGCCCCGACCTTAATCACCGCGACGCCACCGACCAGCTTCGCCAACCGCTCCTGCAGCTTCTCCCGGTCGTAGTCCGAGGTGGTCTCCTCGATCTGCGCCCGCAGCTGCTTGACCCGGCCTGAGATCGCTTCTGAACCGCCCGCGCCCTCGATGATCGTCGTGTTGTCCTTGTCGATCACGATCCGGCTCGCCTGGCCCAGGTCGTCGATCTGCACGCCTTCCAGCTTGATGCCGGTCTCTTCCATGAGGGCCCGCCCACCGGTCAGGATCGCGATGTCCTCCAGCATGGCCTTGCGACGGTCGCCGAATCCCGGCGCCTTCACGGCCGCCACGCTGAGCGTGCCGCGCAGCTTGTTGACCACCAGCGTGGCGAGGGCCTCGCCCTCGGTCTCCTCGGAGATGATCAGCAAGGGGCGGCCCTGGCGCGAGACGGTCTCGAGCACGGGCAGCAGGTCCTTCATGGAGCTGATCTTCTTCTCGTGGATCAGGATCAGGGCGTTCTCGAGCACGCACTCCATCGAGTCCTGGTCGGTGACGAAGTACGGCGAGGCGTAGCCCCGGTCGAACTGCATGCCCTCGACCACGTCGAGTTCCGTCTCGATGGTCTTGCCTTCCTCGACGGTGATCACACCGTCCTTGCCGACCTTTTCCATGGCTTCGGCGATGATGGCGCCGATCGCGGGGTCATTGTTCGCCGAGATCGCCGCAACTTGCGCGACGGCGTCGCCCTCGACGGGCTTCGCCATGGCTTTGATCTTGGCGGACAGCGAGGCTGTGGCCGACTCGATGCCGCGCTTGATCGACATTGGGTTGGCACCGGCTGCCACGCTCTTGAGGCCATCGCGATAAATCGCTTGGGCCAGGATCGTTGCAGTGGTGGTGCCGTCACCGGCCACGTCGGATGTCTTGGACGCGACTTCGCGCACCATCTGCGCGCCAAGGTTCTCGAGCCTGTCCGGCAGCTCGATTTCCTTGGCCACGGTCACGCCGTCCTTGGTGACGGTCGGGCCGCCAAACTTCTTCTCCAGCACCACGTTGCGGCCCTTGGGGCCTAGCGTCACGCGGACTGTGTCGGCGAGCTTGTTCACGCCGCTCAAGATTGCCTGGCGACAATCTTCGCCGTAGACAATGTTCTTTCCTGCCATCTTGCCTCTTGCTCCTTCTGGGTTCTCTCTTAGCTGATGATGGCGAGGGCTTCATCCTCGCGCATGATCAGATACTCGTTGTCGTCGACATTGACTTCGCTTCCGGAGTACTTGCCGAACAAGATCTTGTCGCCCACCTTGACGTCGAGGGCCACGATGGTGCCGTCATCCGTCTTCTTACCGTTTCCGACGGCGACGACCTGACCCTGCTGCGGCTTCTCCTTGGCCGAGTCCGGGATGATGATCCCGCCGCTCGACTGCTGCTCGGCCTCGTCGAGACGCTCGACGAGGATACGGTCATGCAAAGGTCTCAAGCTCATTGTGATTGAATCCTCCTATCAGATTGGGTTGTTAGTCTTGGGATGAGACAGCGATTTGAAAGTTTTGCTGCTCATGAAACTTGATGCTACTGCTATCAAGTTCTAACTTTTTCCAGTGTACAGGACTGCGTCGAGACTGTCAAGCGGTGATTTTTGGGTCCGGTATCGGTTCGTGCGAGCCGCAGGGAGCGCTTTCAGCGGCACGGTGTGCAAGCGGCAGTTCCGGCTGGACTTGGGCAAAATTGTCTGCTCCAGACCAGCCGAACGACGTGGTCTTCAAGCGGGCAAGGCATGACGCGCCACGAGAATGGCAAAATGGAAGTGTCAGCCGAGCCATGTTTAGGTTCGAGTCGCCTTGGATGTTACTGCTGCTGGTGCCCTTGGTGGCGCTGGTGGTCTGGCGCTTTCGAGACCGGGTCAGATTGCGGTTCTCGTCAACTGCCGGGGCGGCGCGCCTGCACGGCACGTGGCGCTCGAAGTTGGGCCCGCTGCCTCTCATCTTGCGGGCCATCGCGCTGGCCGCCGTGGTCATTGCTCTGGCTAGGCCACAGCACGGCAGCGAACGCGTCCGTGACATTTCGCAGGGAATCGCGATTGCGATGGTTGTTGACCGCTCTTCCAGCATGGGCGAGCGGATTCAATACGGCGGACGCACGGTTACCCGCCTGGATGCGGTCAAGCAGGTCTTCCGCGAATTCATCGAAGTCAGCGAGGGCACGATGAGCGGTCGTCCGAATGATCTGATCGGTATGACGGCGTTCGCCCAGTATGCGGATTCGGTCTGCCCGCTGACTCTCTCACACGCTACCCTCATCCAGCTGCTCGACACGGTGCGGCTGGTCGAGGACCGCCGAGAGGACGGAACCGCGATCGGCGACGCCGTCGCCCTCGCGGCGGCAAGGCTGCAGAAGGCGGAAGACTCGCTCGAGCGATCCAGCGATGCGGCCCAAGCCTACGAGATCAAGAGCAAGATCATCGTCCTGATGACAGACGGAGAGAATAATGCGGGCGACCGCAGCGTGCGTGATGCTGCACAGCTGTGCGAGCAATGGGGCATCAAAGTCTATGCAGTCGGCGTGGGGTCCGAGCGAGGTGTGCAGACTCCGTTCGGACGGCTAAGCGCCCCACTGCGTCCAGGCTTCGACGACAGGGCGCTGCGCGAAATTGCGGATGTCACCGGCGGCAAGTACTGGCTGGCCACGAGCGCCGAAACCCTGCGCTCGGTGCATGAAGAGATCAACAGTCTCGAGACGAGCGAAATCGAGACGGTTCGCTACCTCGACTACAAGGAAGCGTTCATGCCATGGGCAATGGCGGCCTTGGTGCTGCTATCGATTGAGACTTTTCTACGTCAAACCATCTTGAGGACGAATCCGTGAACGACTTCCGCTTTGGCGATGTGGTCATGCTGCACGGACTCTGGCTGCTGCCTGTCCTTGGCGCGCTGATGTTGTTCGCAGCCCGCCGCCGCGCGCAGGCTTTGCGTCGATTCGTCGAAGCGGGATTGCTAACGCGCCTCGGCGGGACATCGGTGGCCGACCCGGCGCGGCGCGTCCTGAAAGCCGCCCTCGTGCTCGCGGCCGTGGGCACGCTCGTGCTTGCTCTCGCCCGCCCCGCGTGGGATGTGGTGCAGGAGGAAGTTCTCCAGCGGGGCAGGGACGTGGTCTTCCTGCTGGATGTGTCACGCAGCATGCTGGCGCAGGACTTGCCGCCCAACCGGCTGGAGCGTGCCAAACTGGCGATTCGCGATGCGGTGGACCGCTTGGAAGGGGACCGCGTAGCGCTCGCGGTATTCGCCGGATCGACCGTGGTGAAGTGTCCGCTGACGTTGGATTACGGGTTCTTCCGCATGGCGCTGGAAGACGTGTCGCCCTTCAGCGTATCGCGCGGGGGCACCTTGCTCGGTGACGGCATCCGCACGGTTCTCAGCGATGTCTTTGACGGAAAGAGGAGCAATTACAGAGATATCGTCCTGATCACCGACGGGGAGGATCACGAGAGTTTTCCCGCCGAGGCCGCTGCTCAGGCTGGCGATCTCGGCGTGCGATTGATCGCGATCGGGCTGGGGGACGAGCGGGCTGGGCAGCGCATCCCGGTCGTCCCAGACGGGTCTCGTGGCAGCCCCACGGGGGCTGGTTCGAGGACCTTCTTGCTCCACCAGGGACAGGAGGTCTGGTCGAAGCTCGATGCCGCTACATTGCGCAAGATGGCCGATGCCACGCCCGGCGGCGTCTACCTGAACGTTGCCACTGGCGCAGTCGACCTAGGCGAGGTCTACTCCCGCTTGATCGCATCCGCGGAGGGCGGCGAGATTGGCTCGCGCTCGCTCGACAGGGTCGATGAGAAGTTTCAGATTTTTCTCTTCATCTGCTTGCTGCTGCTGGCAATGGAGATAGGCCTGCGGGAGCGCACCGCCCGCGGGGCGCCGCGCACGGCAACTGCTGTGCTGCTCGCCGTCATGGCAATGTCTGGGACGGCGCATGCGGCGTCGGTGCGGGGACTGGTCAACGAGGGCAACGAGTCTTACCGCTCCGAAGCGTACGACGAGGCCCTGCTTTCGTATGAGCGGGCGCTCGAGCAGGATCCGGATTCGCCGTACGCGTCGCTGAACCGGGCCAACGCGCTGTACCGCAACGGCGAGTTCGCCGATGCTGCCAAAGCATACTCAGCAGCTGTGCGCCAGAGCTTGGATCGGCAGCTTCCCGAGATCGAGGCGGCCGGGCAGCATAACCTGGGCAACGCGCTGTACCGCCAAGCTGAAGTTGCTTCGCAATCCGATCCGCGCAAGGCGATGGGCTTTTTGGCGCCGGCGGCTCGCGCATATCTGGACGCGTTGCGTGCTGACAACAGCCGCGCCGATTCAGCTCACAACTTGGAGATGACGCGCCGACTGATTCAGCGCCTGCGCGAGCAAGCCAGCCGGCAGCCCCAGCAAGGGCAGGGTGATGGGCAGGATGAATCCCAGCAGGACGGAGAAGATCAAGAGGAAGCGTTGCAGCGGGCTGCTGAGGATCAGGAGCGCCTCGCCGACGAGAGCCGGGCACTCGAACAACAGCGCCAGCAGAACAGGGATTCCGAGTCCAGGGAACAACAGCAGCAGCAGGCGCAGGACCTGGCGCAGCAGCAGGAGGAACTCAGCGAGCGCACGTCGCAGCTCGGCGCCAGCGGGGACCCGCAGCTCAAGGAGCAGCTGGATGAGGCAGCTCGGAACCAACAGCAGGCGCAGAACGACCTAGAGCAGAACCGACCCGGCGAAGCCGAGCAGGCCCAACGCCAAGCCGCCGAAGCCCTGCGCAAGGCCGCGCAGGGCGGGCAAGGATCCGAGGCAGAGCCCCAGCAAGCGGAAGCTTCGCAAGCTGGCGAGCAGGCAGAGGGTGCCGAGGCTCAGCTGGGTTCGGCGGAGATGACGGCGGACCAGATCTTGGCGAAGGAACAGCAGGATCGTCGGCGACGGCAATTGCAACGAGTGGGCGTCATCGCCGTGGAGAAGGACTGGTAGATGGTCTTGCGGATTGGTGCCACGGCTCTGGTGGCAGGAGCGCTCTGCCTGTTTGGTCCTCTGCTTGCGCAAGACGAGCCGCTGGAGGCTCGCGCCGCAGTGCAGAGCCAGCAGGTCTACGTCGGCCAGAATTTCCTGCTCCAGCTCCAGATCCACGGCACCGATCAGCCCGATCCGGTGGACATCGGTCCCCTCGAGCGCGATTTCGTAGTGAGCGAGGCGGGTGGCGGCGCCAGCAACAGCACTTCCGTGAGCATCGTCAACGGGCGCATGTCCCGGCAAGTGCAGCGGAGCTACAACCTCAACTACCGGCTAGCGGCACGGAGGGCCGGTGATCTCCAGATCCCGGCACTGGGCATTAGTTCCGCAGGGCGCTCGGCGCGCACGCAGCCCATTGCCTTGCGTGTGATGCCGCCCCAGGAGAACGATGACTTCAAGCTGCGCCTGACGCTCTCCGAGGCGCGCGCGTACGTCGGGCAGCCCGTGACGCTGACGGTGGACTGGTACATCGGGCGAGAGATCCGGGAGTACTCGTTCACGATGCCGCTGCTGGAGGACAGCCGCTTCGAGATCATCGAGCCGCCGTCCCCGTCGGCCGGCCAGGCTGCGGCTGCGGTCCTTGAAATCCAGCTCGGAGATCGGCGCGCCACGGGGGTCACGATGCCTGGCGAGCTCGCCGGCCGGAAGTACACTTTGCTGCGCTTCCGGAAACTGCTCATTCCGCGCGAGCCGGGCAGTTTCGCCCTGCCTCCGGCAACCGTCACGTTTACGGCTGCCAGTCCCAGCCAGGCACGCCAGAGGGACTTGTTCGACGACTTTCTCGGTGGCGGTCTGTTCTCGGGGGCTTTTGGCCGCCGCGCGGCCGTTGAGACGCTGGCGATTCCGTCTGGCAGGCCGCGGCTCGAAGTGCTGCCTCTGCCCTCTGCCGGCCGGCCCGCCGGGTTCAACGGCTGGATCGGCCAGTTCCAGATCCAAGCCGAAGCCAAGCCGACCGCGGTGGTTGTCGGAGAGCCGATCACCCTTAGCATGAGCGTGGAAGGTGCGAGGGCGCTGCCCGCGCTGCCCCTGCCGCGGCTCGACGTTCAGACCGAGTTGACGCGGGGCTTCAAAGTGCCTCGCGAGATCGGTGCGGGAGAGGACCGGGGCGGGGCCAGGCATTTCACCCAGACGCTGCGCGCCAGGCATGCCGGCGTTTCCGCAATTCCCCCCATTGAACTGCCGTTTTTCGACCCCGCGCAGGGGGAGTACCGCATCGCGCGGAGCGAGCCGATCCCGGTAGCGGTGCAGCCGTCGCGCATTGTCACGGCGGATGACGCCGAGGGCGCGGGCGCAGGCGCAGGTGAACCGAGGCAACTCACGGTGGAATCCAGCGAACAGGGAATCGGACACAACTACACCGATGCTTCCGCGCTCGTTCCGATGCAAGGCGGCTGGGCTGCCTGGCTGCGCCCGCTAGGACCGAGCTGGCTGGGTCTTGCACTGTTCGGGCTTCCCCCCCTCCTCTTCAGTGGACTGCTCGCCGCGCGCCTGCACCGGCAGTCTCCGAACGCTTTCCGCATGCGTGGCCGTTCGCCGTATGCCCGCTGGCGCACGGCGGTTGCCGCGGTTGCCTTGGACCAGCGCTCCGGCAGCGAAGTGGCCCAGGGGTTGCTCATTGCCCTGCGCGCATATCTTGGTTCGAAGCTAGCCGGGCGGGGCGCCAGCGCCGCTGCGTGGACATATGTCGATACCGAAGCCCGCCTCGCGGAGGCCACCAGCCGTCAAGGTGGCCGGCGTCGGTCTGTTGATGCTGAGACTCTGGCCTTGCTGCGGAGCGTATTCGAGCGATGTGAGGCGGGCAGTTATGCAGGGGGCGGGGCGATGGACGACGGGTGGGTGCGCCAACTAGTCGATGACGGCGGAACGGTCGTAGACCGCATCGAGGAGGCTCTGCGGTGAGGGCCGTGCTCAGATTGCTCGTAGCGGTCCTGCTCTTAGCCCAGCTTGGGCTGCTCGCTCAACCGGAATCGGCCATCTTTGACGAGGCGAACGACTCGTTTCGGCGGGCGAATGAACTGCTGACGAACGATCCGAAACAGGCTGCGGACCTGTACCGTCGCGCGGCGCTCCGGTACGGTCGGCTGCTGGACGAACAGGGCATCCGCAACAGCAAGCTGTTCTACAACCTAGGCAATGCGTACTTCCAGTTGGGAGACATCGGGAGAGCGATCCTCAACTATCGACAGGCCGAGCGTCTCGACCCGGCGGATCTGAACGTACAGCGGAATCTGGCCTTCGCCAGGACCAAACGTCAGGACAAATTGGATCCCGCCGCCGCTGGCCAAGTGGTCAGGACTCTCCTGTTCTGGCATTTCGAATGGTCGAGGGTGACGAGGATGCGCCTGTTCGCGGCCGCATGGATGCTGATGTGGGCTGTGCTGCTGCTCCGGCTTTTGGGCCAGCACTGGGCTCCTCGGGAGATTGCCGTGGGCACGCTGGTGCTGGTGGTGCTGCTGCTCGGCTCGATGGTGTTCGAGACCGTTGAGGATGCGAGCACGGTCGCCGGAGTGATCGTGGCTCCAGATACGATTGCCCGCCAAGGTGACGGTCCCAGCTATGAAGCTTCATTCCGGGATCCGTTGCATGCTGGGACCGAGTTCGAAGTGCTCGAGGAGCGCCCCGGCTGGTGCCGGGCGGAACTGCCGGACGGCAGGCTTTGCTGGCTAGACGCCGGCGATGTCGAATTCGTGCGGTAGACGCTCGACTTCAGGCCGAGAGGTCAATTCGGGCGCGGGTCCCGCTTACCGAAAATCGCCGTGCCCACCCGGACGTGAGTGGCGCCTTCGTCAATCGCGACCTCGAGATCGTGGCTCATCCCCATCGACAACCCGGTGGCGCCGTACTGCTGCCCTAACTCGCGTAGGCGACAGAAGTATGGCCGGGAGAGTTGAGGGTTAGCGCTCCATGGCGGCATTGTCATCAGTCCGGCCAAGCGCAGACTCGGTGCCGCTCTCACGGCTGCAAGCACAGGTTCCAGCAGTGCGGCGTCCAATCCGGACTTGCTCTGTTCAGGGCTTAGCTTGACTTCCACGAACACTTGCAAGGGTCTCCCGCTACGGCCTAGGCGCTCGGCAAGCTTGACACTGTCGATCGTGTGGATCGTCGAGAACAGTCCGGCCGCCTTAGACGCCTTGTTGCTCTGCAACTTGCCAATGAAATGGAACCGCGCGCCCTCCAGCGGAGGCAGCTCGTCAGCCTTGGCCGCGAATTCTTGGACGTAGTTTTCGCCGAAGTCGCGCTGGCCCGCAGCGTAAGCGGCCACGATGTCTTGGGCTGGCTTGCGCTTCGAAACCGCCACCAGCGTAATCGACTCGCAATCGCGCCCGGCACGGGCGGCGGCGGCGGCGATTCTTTCGCGAACCGCGCAGAGCCTCCGGCCTACTGCGGACTGATCTTGTGGGCGTGCCACCATTTGAGTGTGCCGGTCACCGATTCGATGTGCAACCAAGGCGAATTGCGCTGAACTGCCAGCCGCCCTTGAGGCCGTTGCGGTGCTATGCCAGCACGTCCTTGATCACGTGACCGTGCACATCCGTGAGCCGCCGGTCAATGCCGTTATGCCTGTACGTAAGTCGCGTGTGGTCGATGCCCAGCAAGTGCAGGACCGTGGCGTGCAAGTCGTAGGAGTAGATCGGCTTGTCTTCCGCCTTGTAGGACCACTCGTCGCTAGCTCCGTAGATGGTGCCGCCCTGGACCCCTCCGCCCGCGAGCCACGATGTGAAGGTGAACGGATTGTGGTCCCGTCCGAGGGAGTCTTGCCTACAGGGCATCCGGCCGAACTCGGTGGTCCAGTAGACGATCGTATCCTCTAGCAGCCCACGCGCCGCTAGGTCCTGGATGAGTGCGGCGGACGGCTTGTCCATGGAGGTGCCCATCACGCCGTGATCTTTTTCGAGGTCTTCGTGACTGTCCCAGTTGCGGCGTGGGAAGCCGTTGTCGGCACCGCTCCAAACTTGCACGAACCGCACGCCCCGCTCGAGCAGCCGGCGCGCCGTCAGGCAGCGCAGCCCGAAGTCCTCAGTGATCGGATCGTCGAGGCCATAGAGCTTTCTGGTGGCGTCTGACTCACCCGAAATGTCCATCACTTGCGGCGCGGTGACCTGCAGTTTCGCGGCCATCTCGTAAGCTTGGATGCGCGCCTCGAGGCGGCTGTCGCCCGGCCGGCTCGCCAGATGTCCGCGATTCATCCGCTCGAGCAGCGCCAGTCCGTCCCGTTCGCTAGCTGGTGTGACGAAGCCTGCCGAATCGGGCGGGAACAGGTCGTGGATCGGGTTCTCCCGCCCCGCTCGGATCATCGTGCCTTGATGCTGGGCGGGAAGGAAGCCTGCCGAATGGTTGCTCGGGCCGTTGGGGGCGAATCCCCGGGCATCCGGCAAGACCACGAATGAGGGCAATTCCTCGGTGAGGCTGCCCAGCCCGTATGAGATCCACGCGCCCATGCTGGGGAAACCCGGCAGGACAAAGCCGGTGTTCTGCATGAACGTTGCCGGACCATGGACATTGGATTTCGAAACCATCGAGGGGAAGAACGCCATCTGGTCGACGCACTCGCCTAGGTGCGGTACAAGGCTGCTCATCCACTTGCCCGATTCGCCGTGCTGCTGCCAACTCCACGGGCTTTGCATGACCGGGCCGGGGCTGCTCTGAAACAACTCCACCTTGCCGCCCGGATCGAATTCCTGTCCGTGGCGCTCGATCAGTAGCGGCTTGTAGTCGAACATGTCGCATTGGCTGGCTGCGCCCGACATGAACAGCTGCACGACTCGCTTCGCTTTGGCGGGGTGGTGCAGGCCGCCGTTGAGCGCGGGCCGTGCCGCGCCTGATTCGCTGCCCAGCAGCTGGGCCAGTGCGATCCATCCGAGCCCTCCGCCCCAGGTCTGGAGGAGCTGGCGCCGGTTCGGATTCCCGGCAGGTGATCGATTGGTCATGCCCTTAGTCCACGAAGATGAATTCGTTGCTGTTGAACAACAGCCGCGCAGCACTCTCCAAGCCATGCTTGTCGGCATACGCGGCCAATTCCCGGGCTTCTTGGGGGGCCGCTTGGCGTGCGAAGGCCAAGCGGAAGCCGTGCCTGACTTGCGCGGCTGAACCGCCCTCGACGGCGCGCATGCGGTTGGCGAAATGCCGCGCCTGCTCGATCATCAGCGGGTCATTGAGCAGCGCCAGGGCTTGGATGGCTGTGAGCGTGCTGCTTCGCTTCGGCACCAGCAGGGATGGGTCGGCGCAGTCCAAGCTCTCCATGAACGGATCCTGCACGCTGCGGACCAGGAAGCGGTAGACGCTGCGCCGGCGCGCCGCTGAGCTGGCGACATCGAAGCGCGCGTAATCGTAGATCGGCGAATGATCGTCCTTGAAGAGGAAATGCTCCGCCGAAGGTCCGCCCATGGCGAGATCGATCGGGCCGCCTGTAGCAACTACGGCATCCCTGACCGCCTCCGCGTCAAGCCGCGTGCGGTTCATGCGCCACAGAAACTGGTTCCCGGCGTCGATCTTGGCATAGTCCGGGTGCGGCGCAGACGCTTGGCGGTAGGTCGCGCTGAGCAGGATCATGCGGTGCAGGTCTTTGAGCGAACCGCCGCCGCCACGAAACTCGACCGCCAGCCAGTCCAGCAGGTCCGGATGAGTCGGCCGTGCCCCCATGCGTCCGAAATCGTTCGGGGACTCGACCAGCCCGCGGCCAAAGTGATAGTGCCACACGCGATTCGTGATCGAACGCCAGGTGAGCGGGTTGTCTGAATGGCCCAGCCATTCGGCGAGGGCTGCCCGCGCCGCGCCTTCGCCACCTTCGGGGTCGAGCCGGAACCGTGGCGCCGGGCCGGGGACCGCCGTGACGGCTCCCGGGAAGGCGCGCTCTTGAGGTGCCTCTACGCTGCCCTTGGCAAGCAGGTGCACCGGTCGGGGTTGCCATGCGGGGGTGAATTTACCGTGCACCTTGAAGTAGCTGGCTGCGCTGTAGACGTACCTTGGTTCCGGCAGAGCCGAGAATTCGGCTGACAGGTCAGCATGGCGTTTGGTGAGTCGCGAGTACGCGGCCCTTGCGTCCGCCGGCATCAGCTCTAGGGCGAGCTCCTTGCGCGTGGCGCTGAGTTCCTTGTTCAGCGCGGCGATCTCAACGCGGCGGGCAATGGACGCGGGAGTGTCGACCTCTCCCACCTTGGGCAGCAGCGCCGTGCTCTCGCTCGAGAGTTCGCGCTGCTGCTGCTCGATACGCTCGAATTCCTCGCCAGTCGCCTCTAGGATCAGGCGGTCGTATGGACGCAGCGCATCTTGGGCCGCGCCGACCTCGAGCCAGAGTGCGCGGCCGCGAGCATGGACGAGCGGATCGTCGAAATAGGGTTGTTCGGCTCTGTCGACACCCGCGAACACTGCCTGCAGCGCGTAGTAGTCGGCTTGTTGGATGGGATCGAACTTGTGATCGTGGCAGCGCGCGCAATGGACCGTCAGGCTGTTGAATGTCGACATCGTCGCGGCAACCATGTCGTCTCGGTCCAGCAGGCGCGCCAATTTCTTGTCCTTGGTGCCTTCGCGCAATTCGGCGTGCCCGACATAGTCCCAAGGGCCGGCTGCTACGAAGCCAGTGGCGATCAGGCCCTCCGGATCGTCCGGCCAGAAGACATCGCCCGCCAGCTGCTCGCGGATGAAGCGCGCGTAGGGCTTGTCCTGATTGAAACTCCTGATCACGTAGTCGCGATAAGGCCAGGAATTGCGGCGGGCCTTGTCCTTGTCATAACCGTGCGATTCCCCGTAATGGACGACATCCAGCCAGTGGCGCCCCCAGCGCTCCCCGTACCGTGGCGAGGCTAGTAAGCGGTCTACCAGTCGCTCGTAGGCGTCCGGCGAGCGGTCGCTGACGAACGCGTCGACCTCGTCGGGACTGGGGGGCAAGCCGTGAAGATTGAAGGTCAGCCGGCGGATCAGCGTTACCCGATCCGTCTCCGGAGATGGGCGCAAGCCCTGCTCCGCCAGGCGGGCTGCGATAAATCGGTCGACCTCGTTGCGCCCCCAACCCGCGCCGGATTCCGGCACGGTGGGGCGTGCCAGCTCGCGGAAGGACCACCATGTAGCGTCCATGGCGGTATCGCCTGCAGCCGTTCCCGGCGCCCCAGCTGCGATCCAGCGCTCCAACAGCTCAACCTCTGCGAGCGGAAGCGGGTCACCGGCAAGCGGCATCGCGGGGGGATCCCCCGAGACCTGGTGGAGCAATAGGCTGGTTGCGGGCTCGCCCGGCACGATAGCGGGTCCGCTCTTGCCTCCGCGCAAGATGGCTGCGTGGCTGGTCAGCGACAGGCCCGCCTGTCCTCCGTCTGCCGTGTGGCAGCTCACGCACCGCGCGTCGAATATGGGCTGGATGCTAGCGGCGAAATCGGGAGCTTCGGTCGCTGCCGCAAGGATTGCCGGCAGCAGCAGGCAAGCGAGGATTACTGCTGGCGCGCGTGCCAGTCCCACGGAAACACCCACGCGGGATCGCTTGCGACTGGCCTCGGCACCCAAAGCGGTTACATTCTAACGGAATCCGCCAATCTTGGAGCCAGCTTGACCCAGCCAGTCAGGACTCTACGACTATCTGGCAGTCGGTGGCCGCCCGCCCGCCTATTTCTTTTCAGGCAGGTGGATGACGATCTCGCCCGGCTTAGACCAGCCGAGCTGCTCCCGCGCCCGCTTCTCGATGCCGAACTGTCCCGGCATCAACGCGTCGATCTCGCCTTGAAGATCTGCGTTCTCGTCCTTGAGCATTTCGACCTGTTGCTCAAGCTCCGCCTCCTCGTCCGATGTTTCAGTGAAGGAGCGGAATGGGCCATAGCCTAGTACGTGCAGCAATCCCACCAGCAGCGCCACGGCAGGGACGCCATATAGCCAGATAGGCCAAGGCGACATGCGCCGGCTAGGCGCTGCTCCCCCGGCGGTGCGGCTCTGCTGGCGTTTGCTTGGCGGTGTGTCTCGCACGCTAGCTTCTGGTCGAAAGTGTACAACATTTGACCCAAATCTTGCATTACTTTACTTTACGCACTCCTCTCGAGGATTCGCCGCAGGCACATTTTTTTGTCCGGATTGGAGACGCCTGATGGGATGGATTCCTACTTGCGCGGAGGGTGGGGTCGCCAGACGCGGCACTGCCGGCCCGGCCCGCGGGGTCTGGGGCCGCTGGTCCGGGCAGCGGGCCCGGGTGCGCGGCGAGCGCGGGCGCAGCGCGGGCGCAGAGGTGGCGCGGCAGGCTGGCGCTGGGCGGCGCGGGTTAGCTTTGCGGGGGCGGGGCTAGCAGCAGGTCGAGGGCCTCCTGCGGGCGGGCCGCGAAATGGCGGTTGGCCTCGGGCACGAACTCGAACTGGGGCTGGCAGCGGATGATGGAGATGGCCGTGTTGGTCAGGCAGGCGAGATTGCGCGGCAAGTCGCGCACATAGACCCGGCAGCGGTCTTCGTCATAGGTGAAGTCGCGCACATAGTGCAGGCGGTTCTCAATGTGCCAGTGGTTGCGCACCAAGGCTGCAAGTTGCTCCGGAGTGGACCGCTGGGGCGGCAGCGAGGTGAGTGCAAAGGTCACTTCGGTGCTGGTCTGGCCGGTCTTGAGCAGATAGCGTTCGCGCTCGATGCGGATCGCCTGGCGGCGGCCGTGCAGCTTGGCATAGTCCTTCCAGCCGGGGTCGCTGAGATCCTTGACCCAGTAGCGGCGGCGGTCAATGCGGCCATGCTGCTTGTCGAGGGTTTCCCAAGTGGGGCAGGCGCTGAAGTCCATGTCCTGCAGGTCCGCCAGCATGGTCGGCTGGTTGGCCTTGATGGCGGTCACCACGTAATCGGCGCGGTGGGTTTCGCACAGCAAGCGGGTGGTTGCTTGCTGGGCGTGCAGCGCGTCGAAGGTGACGATGCGCCCGGCCAGCTCGAGCTCGTCAGCCAACTCCCGCCCGGCCGGGATCTCGTTGGTCTTGCTGCCAATCTCAAGCTGTCCCAACACTAGGCCGCTGCCATGTTCCACGGCCGCGACCAGCATGCGGCGGCGCCCCACGGTCTGCTTCGAGGCGCCGCGGATGTCCTTGCCGTCCATGCACACGGCTGGCAAGTCGGCCTGCCCCGAGGCGCTCCCGGAGGCCTTGCCGACTTCCTGCTGCGCATCCGTATCTGACTCATCCTGCTCGGCTTGTCCCGCCTGCTGGCGGATCCACGCCGCCGCCGCCTGCTCGAGCGTCTCGGGCGGCAGGCTGGCTAGGATGTTGTGGAACGTGGTGATCGACGGGGTGGTGTAGCATTGCCGCCTGGGGCTGTAGAAGCAGCCCACCGCCTGCCGCTGCCGCTGTCCCAGCAACTTGGCGAACTGCGCGAAGGCCGTCACGCCGCGGTAGCCGGCCAGCCGCGCCGCGATCGCCAGCACCAGCACAGTCCGCAAACTGTAGCGCTTGCCGCGCGCCTTGCGGTACTCCGGGATCGTGCCCAGGAACTCGAACAGGCTGCGCAGTTGCTGCGGGTCTGGCGGGCCGCTGCGGGCCGGGCCTTGCCAAGCGGGATCCGCGCTGGGCTGGCGCAGGCGGGCGGCGGCGTGGGGTTGCAGTTCAAACACGAGGATCTCCTTGGGTTGGTTGTGCTGGCACCACTGCGGGGCCGGCCCTGGCTGGCGCGCATAGCCGCCGGTCAGGCCCAGCGAACGCCAGTTGGCGGCCCGGTAGCAGGTGCCCGCAAAGCGGGTCGGGTCCACAAACGATTCGGCGAGCAACACTGGAAAACCGTGCGCCGCCAGCATGTCGGCGGACAGCCGCCGCAGGCTCAGGCCCAGCACCCGCGAGGCGAGGTTGCGGACCTGAAAACCGGGCAGGATCACAAAGCGCGAGTTCTGCCTGATCAGGTGCAGGCGGCGCAGCTGTTGCTGCGCGGACCAGCCGATCCAGCGGTCCCGCGCGCTGAGCTTGAGGGCGGCCGCCTGCCAGCCCAGCAGCGCAATCCAGGTCGAGCCCAGCGTCGCGACATGGCGCAGGCCCTGGCCGAACAGGCCGTGGAACGACAGATAGTGATGGGTCGCCACCAGACGGTCCCAGCGGCGGTGCTCCTGCGCCCCACGGGTCGGGCGCACGCTGACGCGGCGCAAATCCAAGTCGGGGCGGCCGCTCGGCGACAAGTCCATCGCACCCACGATGACAGATCGACAACGAAATGTCCACCCCCTTCCGCTGGGACTGGCGACCACCATGGATCGCAGCGCCCGGCAGCCCGGCCCCTGCCCACCGGGCACCTTGGAGGCGGACTAAAAAATAGCCCTGGGATTCGCCGGCAATCCGGCGGCGAGTCCGGGTGGCGCCTTGCTATAGTTGCGTCGCGATGCACACGCGAGCAAGGCTTCCCTCCTGCGGACGCAGGGAATTCCTGTGCGCCGGTTTGGCTGCCGTCGGCGGTGTGCGTTGCGGAGCGGCTATACCTGCCCGCAAGTTCTTCACGGCGTTCGTTCCGGGCAGCCTCGGCGTGCGAGCAGATCAGGCGCAGGCGATCGAGATGGCCGCCGCGCATGGATTCGACGCAGTCCAGCCGTTTCCCGCGGACCTGATGCGAGATGGGGTGAGCAGGCACGTGGACTTCCTGCAGCAAAAGGGCCTGCGCTGGGCCGCTGCTGGCCTGCCGGTGGACTTTCGCGGCGATCACGCAGTCTTCGAAGAGGGGCTGGCCGCTCTGGCGCAAGTTGCGGACGTATTGCAGGGGGCAGGCGCCGACCGCGTTGGGACTTGGCTCCGGCCGTCCAGCGATACGCTGACCTACCTCCAGAACTTCAAGCAAACAGCTGCGCGGCTCAGGCGCGTCGCGGAGGTGCTGGATGATCGCGGCCTGCGCCTTGGTCTCGAATACGTCGGCACAAAGCGAAACTGGACGGCCTCGCGGCACTCGGCTGTCCACACGATGGCAGGGACAAGGGATTTGATCGCCGAGATCGGAATGCCGAACGTCGGCATGGTGCTTGACTCATGGCATTGGTGGACCTCGGGTGAAACGGGCGATGACATTCGGACGCTCACGAGTGCAGATGTGGTGTCTGCGGACCTGAACGACGCTCCTGCCGGGATTGCCAAGGATGAGCAGTACGACAATCAGCGCGAACTGCCGTTGGCTACGGGAGTCATTGACGTCCGAGAGTTCCTGCAGGCACTGGTGGACATCGGCTATGACGGTCCAATTCGGGCCGAGCCCTTCTCGAAGAAGCTTCGTGAAACGGAAGACGACGAGGCCTGTCGGCTGTCGGTCGAAGCACTCAACAAGGCCTTTGAACTCGTGGCCTGACGGCAGTCTCCAGCGCTAGACCCCGGGGTTGTGCGGCTGACTCCAAGCCCAAGTAGAAATCGTGTCGTGTGGCAAGATAGCAGAGGCGGGGGGTCAGCGTTGGAATGTTCCGATTGTGCACCCTAGGGGGCCTGTTCAGCGCCTTTTTGTGTATGCCCGTCTGGGCTCAGTCAGAGTCAGGGGTCTCTTGCACCGCCTCTGCGGCTCCGGCTCCGGTCCGCTCCACGGGCATTTCTGAGCCACTCCCCGACATTCTGCTGACTTGTGTAGCGGAGGGACCGATCAACGCGTCGGCCCGCCCGGACCTGCGCCTCGGACTTTCCGTAGCGCTCAATGTCAGCGTGACGAACACGCTGGTCTCCGGCACGAGTGCTGCAATTGCAGATGCAGTGTTGGTGGTCAACGGAAACGACTGCGCTGAACCCAGCCAGACTGGCTCAACGTATGGATTGTGCGGGGCCTCTGCCACTACCGTTCAAGACCCCCAGCTCGGGCGCCTGACGGATGTCACAACACTCGAATGGGCGGACGTGGCCGTGCCATTCCCAGGGGCTCTGCGCAGTGGCGGTTCCGGCCAGCGCAACCCGGCCGAGTCGACTGTTCGGATTCGAGGCATCCGGGCGAATGCGTCGGCACTCCGCCTCGCGTCTGGCGCGGCTTCTGCGGGATTGCCGATCACGGCTTCGTTGAGCATTCACTCGGTGGTCGGAGCTGCGCTGCGTAACGCCTCGCTTCCTCTAGCGCGCCCGCTGGCCGGTATCGGGCTCGGGGTAACTGCGCAGAAGTCAGCATCCACGTGCGGAGGTGACGTGCTCGGAGAGGCGACCGTCCATCTCAGGGAAGGCTTCGCCGGCTCTTTCCGGTCGGTCCCACCACAGTCTGCTACAGGCGATGCAACCCGAGTGTTGCTCGAATTCGCTGACGTGCCCGCAGGGGTTGGTGTGCGTGTGCCGCCATTCGTAGCTTGCCACCAGCCGGCTTTCGATGGCGACTTGGCAGCCGCGCCAGATGCCTTGGAACTTGCCCTGGTCAGCGGGCACGACCCTACGGGGGCGGGCGGAACCGTCTCCGCTGGTGGCGGCGGCCCAAACATGTCCATCGACACGGCACAAGGAATCGCTAGGGCGGTTTATGCGGTCGTGTCGGACGCTCCGGCGCAGCTCGAAGATTGTCATATCCCGACCGTGTTCGAAGCGGAGACGGGCCAAGCGGTCAGGGCTCGCGCAACGGTCTCGGCGAGCTTCGCGCCTCTCAGTGCCGCGCTGGTTGGCAGTGCAGATGCTCCGTCTCCTCGTTTCGTGCCATCACTTTCGGCGGCGGAATCTGAAGTCGAATTCGCGGCATGCCGCACGACACTGCTGTTCCCATTTGTGACCAGCCAAGCTGGGTTTGACACCGGCCTGATCATCACCCACGGATCGTTGCCGGCATTGGGGGGCGTCGGTGAGGCGCGCGGTGGCGCGTGCGACTTGCACTTTTTCGGAGTGGGCCCGGAAGGCCAGGCCGAGTTGCTGGTCCAACACACCACCGTCATCGAGCCCGGCGAGCAGCTGGTCTTTACATTCGCCGACGGGAATCCAGCCCGCAACATCATCAGGATGGATCAGTTTCAGGGTTACCTGATCGCCGATTGCCGCTATCCGGGCGCTCGTGGGTACGCGTTCATGTCCGATGGTGTTGGTGGCATAGCGGACCTGGCCATGGGATATCTGGCACCCGTCATCACGCTGGACTCGAGCGGCAGGCGGATCCCCCTTGGATATGACGGTCCATGATCCCGGCGGCGCAGTGAGGCGCCGTCAGGTGCCTGCGATGCTGCTGCCAGCGATTCGAGGGATTGCTTGCGGGATTGTGCTCGCTGGCTCAGTCGCAACGCAAGCGAACGCTCAGCAGGGAGCGCCACAGCCAAGCGCCGAGCTGGGAACGCTGCGCTGCTCTGCCACGACAGCGGCACCCTTGGTCCGGATCGAGGGCCTCAGCGAACTGATCGGTGACATCCTGATCACGTGCGAAAACGTTGGCCCAGCGGTACGCTTCGAGGCGCGGGGTTTTCTGGACGCGGAGGTAACGCTCTCCCTGAACGTGGGCGTGGCAAACCGCAGCGGTTTCGGCCTCGGGCCGGACGTCACTGATGCAGTGCTCGTGGTCAACGAAAAAGAGTGCACCGCTTCGAGTGCGGATCGCGTGTTCAACGATTGCGGAAGTGGGGGGAGCTTGATGCAGGATCCGATGCTCGCACGCAGGGTCACTGCGCGCCCCGCGACGCTGCGCTGGGCTCAAGTCGCACTTCCGATTCCGGGAGCGGCGATCGGCAGTGATGCGACCGAGGCCGTTCCGGTGGCGGACTGTACCGGGCGAGTCGGCGTCCCAGGCGGATGTCATCCCTCCAGAACTACCGTGCGCTTGACCAACATCCGAGTTAGGGCCGCAGAAGCAGGCGTTAGCGGTGAGCCGGCCAGCGGGACGATTCCAATCGAGGCGTCGGTGTCGGTGCGGGCGAAGGACGGGGTCGTGTTGCTGGCCGGCAGTTTGCTGCGAGTAGCGGAAGCGGCGCCGGGCGTGTCTGCTCAGGCGTCGTCTGCACAGAGCAACCGGTTGTGCTCATCGGGAGAGTTGATCGCAGAGGTCAAGGTCTCCGAAGGCTTCGCGTCCGCGTTCAAGGCGGCGGGAAGGCCGAGCCATCGACCTAGCCGACCGGGTCGAGAAGACGGCTATTTCCCTACGACCGCAGCCGCGGCCGGGCAACTGGCAGCGACGCGCCTGCGCGTCGTGCTTTCGGAAGTGCCCGAGGGCGTGTCCATCCGAGTGCCCGCGGCACCGGAATGCTTGGTCCCGGGATCAGCAGGGGGACTACGCCTAGGCCTAGTCGAGGGTGCTTCCAGCAATGGATCTGGCGGCACGGTCGTCTCGGCAGGGCAAGGCGAGCTGCCGCTAACAGTCAGTCAACGAGCAGAGACCGTGGCGCTCTACGAGGTGCTTGCAGCGGACCCGCTGGCCCATGAGGAATGCCGGATCCCGTTTCGGCTAACCAAGTCAGATCCGGGCGGTGACACCATTCGCGGGCGGGAGGTCTCAGTTGCGGCGAGCTTGGCCCCTGTCGGGCCGGCCCGGGAGGGCGTGCCCGGTCCAGCGGGACCGCGCTTCGTCGATGTGAAGAAGGTACCGCGGCCGACGTTTCGCGTCGGCACTTGCGGCACGACACTGTTTTTCCCATTCGTCACGAACCAGACTACGTTCGACACCGCTGTGGTGGTTGTCAACACCTCTGCGGATCCCCTCGGGACGAGGCACGAACCCGGGCGTTGCAGCCTGACATTCCACGGATCCGGGGTGGAAGGCCAGCCGCCGGAGGCGGTGCAGCGCACGGTGGAAGTCGATGCAGGCAAGCAGGTCGCGTTCAGGCTCTCGGGCGGTAACATCGTGCAGGGCCTGGCACCGCTCCCGGATTTTCAGGGCTATCTGGTGGCGGAGTGTTCATTCCAGCATGCGCAGGGCTTCGCGTTCGTCACTGAGCAGGTGGGGGGCGCCTCGGTCCTGGCTCAGGGATATCTGGCGGAAGTCCTGGCGGAGCCGCCGGCAACCGTGTCCGCTACTAGCAATCCATAGTTTGCGGATCTTGGTAAATTGATCGAAATGGAAGGGCTTGTGTCTGAATCCGGTCCCGCCGTGCGAGAGCGTTCGCCTGAATCCGCGGATGTGCGGGAAATTGGTCGGCGAGTGGAGGCCGAAGCCGCTGTGCTCGCCTCTGTGAGGCGAGAGATCGGCCGCGTCATCGTTGGCCAGGAGGAGCTCATCGAGGGTCTTCTGCTCGCCTTGCTGTGCAATAGCCACGTCCTGATCGAAGGCGTTCCGGGCTTGGCGAAGACACTCTCGGTCACAACCTTGGCGAAGGTGCTCCAAGCGTCGTTCCAGCGCATCCAGTTCACGCCCGATCTGCTGCCCGCCGACCTGATCGGCACGATGATCTATTCACCAAACGACGGGGGCTTCAGCACGAAGAAGGGGCCGATCTTCGCGAACATCGTGCTGGCTGACGAGATCAACCGAGCACCGGCCAAGGTGCAGAGCGCGCTGCTGGAAGCCATGCAGGAGAGGCAAGTCACCATCGGCGCCATGACCTACGTGCTAGAGGACCCCTTCTTGGTCCTGGCGACGCAGAATCCGATCGAGCAGGAGGGCACGTATCCCTTGCCGGAGGCGCAGGTGGACAGGTTCATGCTCAAGCTGCGCGTCGGCTACCCGCCGCGCCAGCACGAGCTTGAAATCTTACGGCGTATGGCGAGGTCCAAGGTCCGGCACGAGATCGCGCCTGTGCTCTCACCAGCCGATATCGTGCGGCTCCGGGAGCTGGCGGATGCGGTGTACATGGATGCCAAGATCGAGGAGTACGTGGTCGACTTGATCGAAGCCACGCGCAGCCCCGCATCCTACAACCTCGAATTCGGGGAGTGGATCCGGCACGGTGCCTCGCCAAGAGCGACGATCTATCTGGCCATGGCTGCGCGCGCCCGGGCCATGTTGCACGGTCGGGGATACGTCATTCCGCAGGACGTCAAGTCAATCGCTCCTGACGTGCTGCGGCATCGCGTGATGGTGACCTACGAAGCGGAAGCCGAGGAGCTCACCTCGGCGGACATCGTCCAAAAGGTACTCGACGGAGTGGAAGTCCCCTGACTTCGCTCAGGCCAGGTCCGGCAAGTCTGCTATTGCTGCAATGTCTCATGCGCCCGCCGAGGGCGTGACCGCAGGTCCCCTGCAGCGATTTCGATCCGACGCCCGCTGGCCCCGGCGATTTCACGACCAGCATCGACCAGGTTCGGTTCGGTCTTGGCCGCCAGCAGGCAATCGCAGCCGTTCAGGGCCAGCTCCGTTGCAATCGCGCGGCCGATGCCACGGCCTCCGCCGGTTACGACTGCGACCCTGCCTTCGAGTCTTGTTGCCAAACGGGAATGCCAGAGAATACCATGCGGATTCCCCACTGCGGCACCAGAGCGCTTGCCGGCGCACGCAGGCGGACACCGGATTGACCCCTCCAGGAAACACAGCATTGGTAGTCGGCGCGACCGGGGCGGTGGGAGCGGCATTGCTCTCCCATCTGGCCGACTTGGAAAGCTGGACGGTGCTCGGTGTGTCGCGCAGGGCCCCGCAGCATGCGGTGGAGGGCGTTGCGTATCTGCATTGCGATCTGCTCGGATCCGGGGCTTGCGGGAACGCGCTTACCCAGCACCCTCCTGTCACCCACATCTTCTACTGCGCGCGAGTGACGCACTCCGACCAGCCTGTTGAGAGCACCAGCGAGAATTTGCGCTTGCTGGAAAACGCCATCGAGACAGTCGAGCGGGCTTCGAGCGAGTTGCGACACGTCCATCTCGTGCAGGGCGGGAAGTACTACGGCGTTCACTTGGGACCGTTTCCCACGCCGGCGCGGGAGGACCAAAGCCGGTGCGCGGTGACCAACTTCAATCACGCGCAGCAGGATTTCCTTTGCGACCGTTCCCAACGGTCCGACTGGAGCTGGTCCGCATCCCGCCCGAACACTCTCCTGCACTACTCGCCTCACATTGGACGCAATATCGTCAGCACGCTGGGCTGCTACGCCGCCATTTGCCGCGAATTGCGCGTACCGCTCGACTTTCCAGGCCCGGCCGGGGCATTCGGGAGCTTGACGCAGTTTACTACCCTAGGGGTTCTGGCGCGGTCGATGGAGAGGCTCGCGACAGACCCGAAGTGCGCCGACAAGGCGTTTAACGTCACGAACACAGACGTCTTTCGGTGGCACGCGGTCTGGCCTCTTCTCGCCCGTTTTTGCCGGGTCGAGGAAGGAGCCGTGCGTCCGACGTGCCTAGCCGAGGCCATGGCCGACAAGGACGAGGTCTGGCAGCGAGTTTGCGAGCGTTACAAGCTCCGTCCGACCAGGTTGAGCGACGTGGCGAACTGGCCGTTTGGCGACGCGACGCTCGAACGTTACTGGGACGAGATTCTATGCCACAACCGGGCCCGCAGCCACGGCCTCGACTGCTGGGACGATAGCGTCGCCCGCTTCTTCGAGATTCTGGACACCTACCGCCAGACTCGCTTCCTTCCCTGACGCGAGATCGAATCGGATCGTTCACATGGCTCGCAACAAGATCGTGTCCGCGAGTACCGCTGCGGCCCTGATTCCCGATGGCTGTGCCGTCGGCGTGACAGGCGGCGGTGGCGGGCTTGTCGAGCCAGACACCCTACTAGAAGCCGTCGAGCGGCGTTTCCCTGGAGATGGGCTCGCCGAAGGGTCTGACGCTAGTACACGCTTTGGGGCTCGGCGATCGCGACCGCCGAGGAGTCAATCGGTTCGCTCACCCGGGAATGGTGAGGCGGGTGATCGGTGGCCATTGGGTATGGTCTCCTCGGATGCAGGAGATGGCCCAGTCGGAAGCGATTGAGGCCTACGTGCTCCCCGCCGGCGTGATCACCCAGCTCATGCGAGAGATCGGTGCTGGCCGGCCCGGGCTTGTCACGCACGTCGGGCTTGGCACTTTTGTCGACCCGCGCGTCGAGGGCGGGAAGATGAACGCGCTCGCCAGCGAGGATCTTGTCGAGCTCATCGAGATCGATGGCCGCACATTGCTGCGCTACAAGCCGTTCCCGGTCGGGGCAGTGTGCATCCGCGGGAGCCTCGCCGATGCCGACGGCAATCTTTGCCTTGACGAAGAAGGGGCGACACTGGATGCGCTCTCCCTAGCGCTGGCGGCGCATAACACGGGCGGGAAGGTGCTGGCCCAGGTCCGGAAGGAGGTCGAATGCGGAGCGATACCGGCCCGGTCGATCCGCGTGCCAGGCGCATTGGTCGATGCCGTGGTGGTCGATCCCGCGCAGCGTCAGAGCTACGCGCCGGCCGCGGACTCGGCTTTGTCGGGGGCGTTGCCGGCTCTCGGCAGCCAGCCGTCACGCTTGGATCTAGGCCCGCTCGATGTCAGGCAGGTCATCGCCCGAAGGGCGGCCCTGGAACTCCGGCCGGACGCCATTCTCAATTACGGCTTCGGAATCCCCGACGCGATTGCCAAGCTCGTGGCCTTCCGGGGTGAAGGCGAGGACTACTACCAAACCATTGAGCACGGAACGTACGGCGGAGAGCTGCTCGACGGCGCCCTGTTCGGGTTCGCGCGCAATCCCAGGGCGATGATCGACTCGCCCTCGCAATTCGATTTCTATAGCGGCGGGGGCCTGGACCTCGCGTTCCTCGGCATGGGCGAGGCGGACGCCGACGGGAACGTTAACGTCTCGAAGCTGCAAGGCGTGCCCGTCGGCCCCGGAGGCTTCATTGACATCGCCCAGAACGCCGCCAAGGTAGTCTTTTGCGGGAGGTTCGAAGCCAAGGGCGCCAGGTTCGACATCGGGCGCGGATGCCTGCGGGTCATTCGCTTCGGCGACGTGCGCAAGTTCGTCGATCGCGTGGCTCAGATTACGTTCAGCGGCAAGGAAGCGGTTCGCACCGGTCAGGAAGTCCTGTACGTGACGGAGCGGGCCGTTTTCCGGCTCTCGTCGGCGGGGCCGGTTCTGGAAGAAGTTGCCCCGGGTGTGGACGTCAAGGCCGACGTGCTCGACCGCATGGGCTTCACCCCGCTCATGCCCGCGAAACCGAAGTCCATGGACCCGGCTATCTTTACCGAAGACAACGGGACACTCGCATGAGCGTAGACCGAGAGCCGGTCCGTCTTGGATTGATTGGCGTGGGACTGATCGGCCGGAGACACTTGCAACTCGCGTCGTGCGAAGCGCGCTGTCGGGTTGTCGCTGTGGCAGATCCCGACCCGGATGTTGCGGGGGTCGCATCCGGGGTCGGAGTGCCGTACTACGGCTCGTATATCGAGATGCTGGACAGGGAGCGGCTAGAAGGCGTGATCGTCGCCGCTCCTACGCAACAGCACGCGGAAGTCGGCTTCGAGCTTGTGGGGCGACGCATCCCCATGCTGGTGGAGAAGCCCTTCACTGCAACGGTCGCGTCCGGTCTCGAGCTAACAGCTGCGGCTGCTTCGGCCAATGTTCCGATCTCAGTGGGGTACCATCGCCGATTCGACCCGGCCGTGGCCGAGGCCCGGAGGATCCTCGACAGCGGGAAGATCGGGCGCTTGATCGGCGTTTCTGGCATGTGGGCCGTCCGAAAGCCGGACTCCTATTTCGATGTCGATTGGAGGCGCAGCCCCGGCGGTGGGCCGATCCTGATCAACTTGACCCACGAGATCGACATGCTCCGGCATTTCTGCGGCGAGGTGGAGAGCGTCTACGCGGAGACGACCTCGGGCAATCGAGGCTTGCCCGTTGAGGACAGCGGGGCCGTGCTGCTTCGGTTTGCGGAAGGCGCGCTCGCGACGATTGCGTTTTCCGACGCGGCCCCGTCTCCCTGGGGATGGGAGCGGGGGACCGCCGACAATCCCGCGGTTCCGCCCTCCGGCGAGAACTGCTATCGCTTCTTCGGGTCGGCCGGGTCATTCGAATTCCCGCGGATTCGCGTGTGGCACAATTCGCCGGGAGGCGAGCCCACTTGGAATCGGGACATCATTGCCCGAGACCGCCCTGTGGCCGTGCGGGCCGCGCTCGCGGCTCAACTGCGGAACTTCTGCGAGATCGTTCGCGGAGCGGCCGAGCCGCTTGTCGGTCCTCGAGATGCGCTGGCGACCCTGGCTGCCGCGCATGCAATTCATCGGGCCGCCCGCGAGGGCAAGCCCGTTGAGCCAGCCTATGCGAACGGTTGCTAGGCAGAGCTTCGTCCCGCGCTACGACCGATTCCTCGCGACCTGCAGACCCAACTTGTCCCAACTACATACTGTGCTGACAGCGCGCTGAGCGCCCACGCGTTTCGTGGTTGGTCCCTGACCCGGGCTCGGGCCACCGCCCGCACCTGTTCCAAGCGCTTGTGCCAGGCCGAGTCGATGCGCATGACCATCCTCCGATGGTCTCCAGACCCCCTCCCGAACCGTCCGTTCAGGCTCGTGTCTGGCTGGCCAACGCTCCCGGTGAACGTCAAGCCCGCGCCCCCTTTCGATCCGCGTGGTCGAGGATCTGCTGGCGGAGGAAGACCTGACGACCGAAGGCGTGCGGTTCCGGCGAATTGGGATGTACGAGAAGGCTCGCCTCGCTGCCCAGAAGTTGCTGTAGGGTCGCGGTCCATCCCGCCTGCAGGCGGGACCGGGAAGCTCTAGCTGTTGGACACCCATTGCAGGATATGGTTCGCAACCGCGACGAGGGTCCCATCCTGGTTGGTAACCTCGATCTTGGAGACCGACCGGCGGCGGACAGGGTCCACCTCGGCGATCTCGTACCTCACCGTCACGGTATCGCCGAGGAACACCGGCTTGATGAACCGGACCCTGTCCATTCCGACCGACACGGGTGTTTCGGACTCGTCGTCCCGGCAATGCGCGATCGCCATCGTCGAGGCGGTTGACATGAACCCGACGAGTAGGGCGCCATGCGCCATACGACGCCCGTACTTCGACCGCTCCATGTAGGACTTGTCGACATGGTTCGGCGATAGGTCCCCTGTGATGCCGGCAAAGAGATAGACGTCGCTCTCGCTGACTGTCTTCGTGAATGTGGCCGCATGGCCCACCGTGACATGGAAGTCGCTCATCGATGCTATTCTACGGCCCGCGATGCGACGCGCAGGCACGACGTCCGAAGCCCCGCTGGCTGTCGTGACCGGGGCAGCCAAGGGTATCGGCTTCGGCATTGCCAGACGCCTCGAGCGCGACGGGTGCAAGGTTTCCGCTTGGGACATCGACCTGTCCCCGCTGGAGTCGGAGGGGCCGTTCGCGCACGCCGTCAGGGCGGACGTGACCGACCCCGAGTCGATCGGCCAGGCCCTCGAAGAGACGCTGGCTGCCCTCGGCGGTGTTGATGTGCTTGTCAACAACGCCGGCGTGAACGGCCCGACCGTGCCCGCCTGGGAGTATCCACTCGATGCCTGGGACCGTGTCCTTGCGGTGGACCTGACCGGTGTTTTCCTCTGCTGCCGGGCGGTCATCCCTCACATGCGGCAGAGACGGGCAGGGCGCATCGTGAATGTCTCTTCCGTTGTCGGCAAGGAAGGCAACGCGAACGCTGCCGCATACTCCGCGGCCAAGGCTGGCGTGATCGGCCTCACGAAGAGCCTGGCGAAGGACTTGGTCGATGACGGCGTGCTGGTCAACTGCATCGCGCCGGCTATGGTCGAGACGGACCTGCTCGCGGAGATGACCGACGAGTACATCGCCATGGTAAAGACAAAGATTCCCATGGGGCGACTCTGCACTGTTGCGGAGATTGCGGACATGGTGGCCTGGCTTGCCGGGCCAGAATGCACCTTCTGCACGGGCGCAGTCTTCGACCTATCGGGCGGGCGCGCATCATATTAAAGCGAGACAATCTCATGACTGACGAGTCGAGGCTTGCCATCCACCAGGTCACCCTCCGCGACCAATGGTCGTTCCGGGAATCGATCGAGGGCTTGGCCCGCCACGGCGTGCGACGGACTGCGGTATGGCGCGACAAGCTCCACGAGATCGGCCTTGGCGAGGGTGCCCGCGTGCTCCGCGATAACGGGATGCAGGTGACCGGCCTCTCGGTGGGCGGGCTGGTGACATCGACCGATCCGTGGGAGTGGCAGGCGGCCGTTGACGAAACCCGTCGCGTCGTAGACGAGGCCGTTGCGATTGGCGCCGACCATGTGGTCGTGCTGTCGGGCGGGCTAGTGGGCGATTCCAAGGATGTGCAGGGAGCGCGCCAGCGGGCGCTCGACGCGCTAGCCCAAGTGGTGCCGCACGCCCGCCAGGCCGGGGTCAAGCTCGGACTGGAGCCGCTCCACCCGATGCTTTGCGCGAACCGCGCTGTCCTGTGCACGCTGGAGCAAGCTAACGCTTGGTGCGACGTGCTGGGCGATGAGCAGGCTGTCGGCATCGTGGTAGATACTTACGCCGTCTGGTGGGATCCCCGATTGGAGAGGGAACTCGAGACCGCGGGATCGAGGATCTGCGCCTTTCATGTCAACGACTGGCTGCCGGAAACGCGCGACTTGCGACTTGACCGGGGAATGATGGGCGACGGGGTGATCGATATTCCGGCCATCCGCCGGGCTGTCGACAAGGCTGGATACGAGGGCCCCTGCGAAGTCGAGATCTTCTCGGAGCGCAACTGGTGGCAAAGAGACCCCGACGAAGTCGTGAGGATCATCAAGGATCGGTTTCGGACCTACGTGTAGCGGAGGGGCCCGGCTGCCTGCCGACGCGCTCACTCGAGCGGTACGGCCTCCGACCTGCCGACGTGCTGAACGATCGCCCCCGTCATGACGAGCTTTCCGTCTCGCTTTTCCAAGCCGCCCTCGGGCATGGGATGGCCGTCGTGGTCCCTGAAGTACAAGGGCAGGCCTTCTGAGAAGTTGAGGGGCCGGTTCTTGGGGTCCTGGCGCTGGTGATGGATGTGAATGTGCGGCTCGCTCGTGTTGCCCGAGTTCCCGCATTCGCCGATCTGCTCCCCTTCGACCACTTCGTCACCTGTCCGCACCAGAACGCTGCCGGGCTTCAGGTGGGCGATCACGAGATAGGTGCCAGTCTCAAGTTCGAGCATCACGGTGTTGCCGATCGGGTTCTTGAAATTCATGCTCGCATTCCCCGGAACTTCGTCCGGCGCACCATCGCGGGCGTGATGGACCCGCGCCGAGACAGGCGCGACTACCGGTGTGCCGTAGCAACCGTAGTCCTTAAGCATTTCCGAGCCGTGCATGGCGGGCTCGACCAGCAGGTCGTAAGCCCAGCGCTGGTCCGGGTATGCAGCATGGTAATTCGTCTCGACCCGGTCGCCGCCCCAGCCGACGCGAAGTGTTTCGTTCGACGGCAGACGAACGGTCGCCGCCGGGCTCGAACTCTCCAAGCGGAAGGGGAATGTCATGGGAAGGATGCCCACGCTCCACAGCCCCGGCCAGAATGTGAGGGCTGCCAGTGCAAAGGTCGCTTGCATCGGTCGGCTGAACCGTCGTTCCCGGATCGCGTGGACCAGCAGGACCAGCAGCGAGAGCGGCGCGAGGAGCTGTCCCGCTGTGATCAGTGCCACCCATCCGATGACGGCCAGAAAGCCTGCCGAGAGGTAGAGAGCCCACGCTGGAGCCAGGACAACTGCCAACAGGACCGGGAGCACCCACCGCACAATCGAATGGAATCGGCTCACGGGTCGTTCGGACACTCCGGTGGCTCCAGTGAGATTATGCCCGACCATGCGCTTTGGCGTCCGAGCCGGCGGTTCCCGGGCAGGAGCGGTGGCACTCTTCGGGGACGCTGCGATTGCCGAGGGTTCAGGTGGCGGACGCACGCGCACGCTCGGTCTTCCGGGAGGGCGCATGAGTCTCACGCCCCTTGAACGGCAGGCTTCGTCGCTTGACCCTTGCGTCTAAAGCCATGCCGCAGTGCCGACGTCTTCGGCCTGTCTCCACGAACTGCGAAAGGAGCCGATCGTACTGCGCCTCGTGTCGAGTCCTGCCCGCGACGATCGCTGGATGCATCCTCAGAATCTGCTTCGTCTTGGCCAACTCCGTCACATTATTTCCCACCGTTGGGAAGCCAGATCAGCGCGGCGGCGTGATCGATGCTCTGGCGCGAAGGTGTTGATCTTCGATGCGGAGTCTGCGTATACCGTCCGCGGGATTAGGTCCCGGGCAATCGGAGTCGAGACCTACGTCCAGATCGTCAACGAGGCACCCAAGGGGTCCCGGAAAGGGACGCGATCTGGGTTCGGCCCCGGACCCTCGAGATCACGACACTCTGCCACGCGCACCGGCTGCGGTGCCAAGCGTCATGCCATGCCTTCGGATCGTGGTAACTTCGTTAAAGTCGACCCCGTCAGAAATCGTGGGAATCGGCCCGCCTGAATCTGGCGATTCGCCGCTGGCGCCGATTCGAGGGCTTGGTCTTGGCCGGTCGAATTGCCAACTGCCAGTAGCTGACTCGAGCTATCGCTTAGCTCATCGCAGGTCAAATTCCACTGCATGCCAATCGACGTACAGGAGTTCACGCGCAGCATCGCCAAGAAGATCCGCCTGATCGAGATCCAAACGAACAAGGCGGTCAACGACGTGCTGGCTGGCGAGTACAGCAGCGTCTTCAAGGGCAGCGGCATGGAATTCGACGAGGTGCGCGAGTACGCGCCCGGAGACGAGATTCGCAGCATTGATTGGAATGTGACGGCGCGCATGGGCAGGCCGTTTGTGAAGCGCTACGTCGAAGAGCGTGAGCTCACGGTATGGCTTGTTGTGGACCTCTCAGCGTCGGGAGCCTTTGGCAGCCGCAGCCAGCTCAAGAATGAAGCCGCTGCCGAGTTCTGCGCCTTGCTGGCATTCGCCGCGATACGCAACAACGACAAAGTCGGACTGATCGTCTTCACGGAGTCCGTGGAACTGTCGATCGCCCCGAGCAAGGGCCGTACGCACGTGCTGCGGTTGATTCGCGAGCTGCTCCGCTTCCAGCCGCGCGGCCGCGGCACTGACCTTGCCGCGCCGCTCGAATACCTGGGGCGGGTCACGCACAAGCGTGGAGTGGTGTTCTTGGTTTCGGATTTCCTGGTTCCGGGCTCCTTGGAAGAGGTCAGTGGCAAGCAGCTGCGGATTCTGGCCCGGAGGCACGACCTGATCGCCGCCGTGGTTGGTGACGAGCGCGAGCGCGAATTACCCGACGTCGGGCTGATCGAGTTAGAGGACGCCGAAACTGGAGAATGCGTCTTGCTGGATACGTCCAGCCCCCGCATTCGCAGGGAGTATGCACTCGACGCTCGGCAGCGCATCGAGCAGCGACGAGCATTCTTTCGGGCGACTGGCATCGACGAAGTCGAAGTATTGACCGGCCACGACTATGTTCGTGACTTGCGGACGCTGTTTCGAAAACGTGGCAAGCGGAGATGACGGGGCGCAGCCGAGCAGGGAAAACGCGCTGGCGCATGATGATTCGCGCCAGCTGGGCTGTAGCCGCCGGTCTCGCGCTGCAGGGCTGCGGCGGCGAAACGGGTTCCACCGATTCGCCGATTGCGATCGTCAACAGCTACGAAGTGGACGGTGCGCGGCTCGACGCCTCGCTGGATCGCAGTTCGCTAACCACGGCTGAGACCGCCGTGCTCAGGCTCGTCGTCGAGTCCGCAGAGACCGACAGGGTAGAATTCCCGCCGTCGGAGGATGGCTTCGGCGAATTTGCCGTCGTCCGCGACGTCGCGCTACCCGACCGGCTGGTGGATGGCGGTCTCGTGGTCCGCAGTCGGGAATACGTGTTGCAGCCGTTCTTGCCGGGCGACTACGAACTGCCGACCCTGACGGTGACTCTCAACGGATCCGAGGAGATTGTCACAAACGCGATCCAAATCACTGTCGAGAGCGTCATCGAAGAGGCCGAAGCAGCGGAATTGAAGGACATCGCCGAACCGGTTGACATCCCCGTGCCTTGGTGGTGGTGGGCGCTGGGCATCGTCGGCCTAGCAGTCGCTGCTGGCGGGTTGCTGTGGTGGTGGCGTCGTCGCAAGCTCAAGGCGGCGGAACCCCGCGTGGTCCCTCACCATGAAGCGGCTCTGGCAGCGCTGGAGGCCCTGCTCGCCGAGGAGCTGCTCCAGCGCGGAGAGATCGACGCCTTCTACGCGCGCCTCTCGGGCATCGTCCGACACTACGTCGAGGATCGCTTTGGGCTGCGTGCTCCCGAACAGACAACAGAAGAGTTCCTGGGCCAGATGTCCAGCGAGCCCCTCATTTCCAGCCAGCATCAGAGGCTGCTGCGTGAGTTTCTTCAGCGTGCGGACATGGTCAAGTTTGCGAAATTCGTGCCGGGCCGGGACGAGACCGGCGGCTCCGTCGGAGCGGCCCGGGCATTCATCGAGCAGACCGTGCCGGTGGAATTGCTCCAAGCCGGGCAGAAGTAGGCCCGGCGACCGGACCCGCTATAGGAGTCGCCGGAGTATCTTGCCTGCCGGAGAGCGCGGGATCGCCCCCACGAATTCCACTTCGCGCACCTGCTTGTAGCCTGCGACCTGGGACTTGACGTGCTCTTGCACGCGGTCCGCCGTCAGGTTACGGCCGGGGTGCAGCATGACATACGCCTTCGGGCTCTCCGCGCCATGGGCGTCTCGCACTCCAACGACTGCCACGTCGCGCACCGCGGGCAACTCAAGGATCACCGACTCCAGCTCCGCTGGCAGGACTTGGAAGCCTTTGTACTTGATCATTTCGCGCTTGCGGTCGACAAGATGCACGCGCCCGAGTCTGTCGATATGGCCGATGTCCCCGGTGTAGAACCAACCGTTGCGCAACGCGGTCGCGTTTTCCTCCGGAGCGTCGTGGTAGCCCTGCATGATGTTCGGCCCGCGCAGTGCCAGCTCCCCGCTTTCGCCGGGCTCCAGCTGCTGGCTCCCGGTGGCGAGGTCAAAGATCGTAGCGTCCATGCCATCGACAGGCAGGCCCGCTGTTTCGGCCACGTCCCAAGGCGCGTGCTCTGGGTTGGTGGTGGCTATGCCCGATGTCTCGGTCATCCCGTAACCCTGGCGCACCGTGATGCCGGTGGTTTCGACGAAGCGGTGGACCGCGGGTAGCGGCACGGGCGCGGCTCCGATGTTGACCCATTGCAATGACGAGAGGTCCCGTCGTCCGAGATCATCGCGGGACAGCATGTCAAGCAGGACCGGCGGTACCAGTGGCAGACTCGTGATTCTCTCGCGCTCGATCGTGGCCAGGCAGTCGTCCATGTCGAAGCGCTTGCGGAGGTGCAGGGTGCTGCCGGCCGCGAGGATGACGTTCATCACCACGTTGAATCCGTAGATGTGATAGAGCGGCAGGAAGACGTAGCTGCGGCCCTCCTCCTCGAACATCGAGGCGCGCGAGAACAGCAGCTGGCGGATTGCGGCCACGAGGTTGCCTTGCGTCAGCTCAATGCCCTTCGAAAAGCCAGTCGTCCCGCTGGAGTAGGGCAGGAACACGACGTCGGTGTCGCGATCAAACTCCTCTCTGGGATCGGTATCCGCAGACGATTCCCAGAAGCCCGGCTGGAGTTCGATCCGGCGGCAGCCCTTGATGCTGTCACCGCACTCTGTCAGGCGCGGCAGCAGGCTCCGCTCGGCAAAGACCACAGAGGCTCCCGAGTTCGTGATCTGATGGACCAGCTCCCTGCGCTTGTAGCTGGAGTTGAACGGTGTGAAAACGGCTCCGCTGGAAAGGATCCCGTAGCCGGCGGTGACGAAATCGAACGAATTGGGGCTGAACAGGCCCACCACCGAGCCCCTTCCTATGCCCTGGGCGCGCAGCGCGTTGGCGAATCGGTTGGCCCGGCGGTAGTTCTGCTCAAATGTCAGGACTTGGCCGCATTCGTTGATGATGAACGGCCTATCCCCGAAGGCAGTTGCCGCGTCGCGGACGATGGAGGGGACGGTCGCGCTCGCCGACGCGATCTGCAGGATCGCAGCGTGCAGCGATTGGGATGGCTCGCCCATGGCCCATGCTATCGCACCGATGATTCGTCACTGCGCCCGGCGATCGCAGTCAGGATGACTGCCCGCTGCCGAGCCAGCCTGCAAACCAAGTCTCGAACTGTTTCCGGGATCGCTGCTGGTCCGGGCTCAGTGCGAACGGCAGTGTGGCCTGCCCGAGGCCCCGGTGTTGGGCGGCCCACTTGATCGCCCATGGATAGGGAAATCGTTCGTGCTGCCGCAAGAACTGGTTGAAGTGCTCGACAGCCTGACAGAATGCCGGCTCATCTCCGAAGGAGTCAAAAATAGCCGCAACTGTCTCGGGCACCACTCCCGCCGGCCCTGAAATCGCTCCACTGGCAATTCCTTCACGCAGGGATTCGTCCAAGCGTGTGTCGTGCCCTTGCAGCCGAGCCCCGTCGAATCCGTCTGCTTTCAGGCGTCGGAGGATGTCCAACTTTCCGCTGGAATCCTTGATGCCCACTAGGTGCGGCTCGGACTGCAGCAGTTCCGCCGCTAGGTCTGCATTGATCGGGCTCACGAAAGCGGCTAGGTTGTAGATGAGCGTAGGGCCGCCAATGGAGCGCGCGGCCTCACGGAAGAATTGGCGCAGGTCGCCGTCGCCATAGTGGTAGAAGTGCGGTGCCGGCAGCAGTACCGCGTCGGCTCCTGCGTTCAGCGCATGCCGGGCAAGCTGCACCGAGTCCCGAAGCGCGCCGGCGCCGACGCCAACGATGAGCAGCCCCTTGGGCTTGACCACCGGGACCAGCAGTTCGACGATCTGCTGTCGCTCACTCAGCGAAAGATCAAAGTATTCGCCGGTGCCACCACACGGAACGACCCCGCAGCCACCCCTTGCGAGGACGAACTCCGCGTTGCGCTCCAAGGCCTCGAAGTCCACGACGCCGTCCTCTCCGCGGGGCGTGAGCAGGGCAGCCATCAGCCCTCCAATTGGTGTCGACATGCAGGCAGATTCTACCGAATCCAGCACTGTGGCGCAGGGCCAGGGCGAGAATTCACGTCGGTCGCTCCCCGCAACGAGGAAAACTCCGACCGACTCGACGAAGGGGCGACCTCCAAAGCGCGCTTGCCGTGCCGACGCGCAATCGCCTGCAACCCGGGGCCCCATTGGATGGACCAGTTGGGAGACGGTTCGTGTCTGCCGTCCAACGCCGCGTATGAGCGGTTTCCCGTAGCCGCGTTGGAATCCGGGCATCGCGAAGACCAGCAGTCGAGCCTGCCGATTGCGCGACAAAGAGACGCCAAGGACTTCGGTTCCTAGTTAAATCACCTTGAGTAGGGATATCATCAAGATTCCGAGGGTCCAATCGAATGAGACTGTCCCGCAGAGAGTGCCTACGTACCGGATTACATGCCGTTGCGGCACCGATGATCATGACTTCCACCGCAAGCGCCTACTCAATCACCGAAATCGAAGAGCGACTGGCTCGCGGCTCGGGCATACAGGGTGTCACTAAGGACGACCTGCCAACGCCCTCCTTACTGCTTGATCTTGACGCTTTCGAGGCCAATGTCCGGCGCATGGCTGCCCATGCATCCGCGGCAGGCTTGGATTTGCGGCCTCACGCCAAGACCCACAAGTGCTCGGAGATTGCCAGGCGGCAGGTCGGGGCTGGGGCGGTCGGAGTCTGTGTTGCCACGATTCGGGAGGCCGAGGCGATGGCCGCAGCCGGGATCGGAGGCCTGCTGCTGACGTCAGAGGCGGTCGGCCCGAACAAGCTTCATCGGCTGATCCGCCTAGCAGGCAAGCGCCCGGACACGATGGCCGTGATCGACCACGGCGAAAACGCCGCCCGCCTGGACGAGGCGGCTGGAGCTGCGGGAATCCGGCTCGACGTGCTGGTCGACATCGATCCGCTCGGTCGCCGCACCGGCATCCCGCCGGGCCCGCGCGCGGTGGCCCTCGCCGAGGCCGTCGATCGGCTTCCGCAGCTCCGCTTGCGGGGCGTCCACGGGTATTGCGGCGCTTCTTCCCATGTCAAGGGGTTCGAGGCACGCAAGGAACATTCGGAACAGTACATGGGGCCAGTGCTTGACAGCTACGCCGCCATGCGCCGCAAGGGCCTGCCGGTAGAGATCATGTCTGGGGCCAGCACCGGAACCTACAACATCGATTCGAATCTCGATGGCATGACCGAACTGCAGGTCGGCTCGTATGCGCTGATGGACGTCGATTATCGGATCATCGGTGGGCAGTCCGGTGAGATCTACGACGATTTCCGGAATGCGCTGCATGTGCTGGCGACGGTGGTCAGCAAGAACCACGATGACATCGCGACCGTCGACGCAGGGCTGAAGGCCTTCGCGACCGACCGCAGCTTTGGGCCCGCGGTCGCGCGGCCTGCCGGACTCACGTATGCGTTCCGCGGCGATGAGCACGGAGCCTTGACACTTGCCGACGCCGAAAGGGAAATTGTGCTGGGCGACAAAATCGAACTGATCGTGCCGCACTGCGATCCCAACGTCAACCTCTATGACCGGATGTACTGCGTGCGGGGCGATGCCGTGCAGCAGGTTTGGAAGGTTGACGCGAGAGGGCACCTCTGATCGAAATGGGCGATACCACTCTGGGGCGAGCCCAGCTTCCGGGAATGCGTCGGCTGTTCGCGGATTTGCTCTACGACTTTCCGCAAGTCGAGCGCTTCTACCCACACCCGCCGTCGCTCGACGCGGCCTCGGCCGCGGCGGCGGGAATCCGACTGGACTCCCGCCACCGCCAACGTCTGGTGGACGAGCTCGGCCGGCAGAATCAGCACGGAACAGCCGCCGTCGCGGCCAGTCTTGAGCGGCTAGCCGATGCTCGCAGCGTGGTCGTTGCAACCGGCCAGCAGGTGGGCTTGCTGGGCGGTCCTGTCTTCACTCTTTACAAGGCGCTCACTGCCGTGCAGTGCGCCGCCGAGCTGACGCGTCGGAGCACGCCTGCAGTCCCGGTCTTTTGGCTCGCGACTGAAGACCATGACCTCGAGGAGGTCAACCACGCTTGGGCTTTCACGGAGGCGGCAGCCCCCAAACGCCTTGAAGCGACCACGACCGGCTCTGTCGGAGCGGCCGTGGGCGAAATCCGGCTGACGAACGCCCAGGTGGATGACTTCGAGGCCTGCTGCCAGGGCCTGCCCTACGCAGCCGACGCCGTCGCCTATGCGCGCGCGGCTTACGGCGAGCCGACCGGCTTTGGGAGTGGATTTCGGGCCCTGTACCGCAAGCTGCTGGCTGACACGGGGATGTTGTTCCTGTGCCCCCTGGAAGCCGGGATCCGCGAACTCGCGGCACCCGTCATGCGCAGCGCGATCCAGCGCGCGCCCGAACTCACTGATGCCCTCCTGCGGCGCGGCGGCGTGCTGCGAGCGGCAGGATATCACCAACAGGTCCACTTCCAAGAGTCAACCTCGTTGCTAATGCTCTTCGAGCAGGCCGAGCGTGTGGCTCTGAAGCGCAAGAACGGCTCCTACTTGGCCAAGGCGAGGGCCTACAGCAGCGACGACCTGCTGGCACGGCTGGAAAGCTCTCCCCTTGACGTTTCGCCCAGCGCGTTGCTGCGACCGGTGGTGCAGGACTTCCTGCTGCCGACGGCGGCGCTGATCGCGGGACCCTCGGAAGCAGCCTACCTCGCCCAGTCCTCTGTGCTGTACGAGAACCTGTTGGGCCGAATGCCCGCAGTGCTGCCACGCGCGACCTTCACCGTGCTGGACGAGGCTACCCGCAAGCTGTTGGAACGGTACGAGATGACGCCTGCTGACTGTATGGTGCAGCGCGGCGAATTGACCGCCAGGGTCGCGAACGCCGTGGTGCCTCCGGCGCTGCGAAGAACTCTGGACTCCCGCCGGGCTGAAATAGATGGCTTGCTGGAAGAGATCGCGGGGGCTCTGCAGAAATTCGACCCGACTCTCGGCGCCAGCTTCGGGAACTCCCGTCGGAAGATCGGGTATCAGCTGGAAAAGTCACAATCCAAGGTGGCACGGGAAGCCCTGCGCCGGGAGGCCACATCGCAGCGGCATGCGGCCCGGCTGGCCGATTGGGTCTATCCCACCGAGAACATGCAGGAGCGGGTTTACTCGGTCCTCTCGTTCGTGGCGAAGTTCGGACCGGGCTTCGTTGAGGCAATCCGGGCCGAGATCGAGCCCGGCTGTGCCGACCACAAGGTGCTCGCCCTGTAGGCCGATGGCCGGGCCGGCAGTCAGCTCACGAGTTCCCGCAACGCCAGCGAGATCGCTTCCGCGGTGGCTGGGGCTGCGCCTAGCAGCGGCAAACGGGGTGGGCCACCATAACTGTTGCGCAGATCCAGGGCGTGTTTGAGCGCCGGCACGCCGTGTGAGCGTAGGATCTGGTCGAAGTCCAGCGCTCGAGCTGTCAGGTCTCGCGCTGCTTCGGTTTCGCGGGTGCGCACAGCCTCCTCGATCGAGAGCGCGAAGAACGGCACTGCGGCAGCGATCGTAAGCACAGCGGCGCGGGCGCCCCGCGCCAGGCATGGCGCGGCCTGCTGCAAGTCGCGGACAACGATGGCGAAGTCGGTCCCGCAAGCAGCTGCTGCCTGCTCGACCATCTCGGCAGGGAAGCCCTCTACGAGCGCTCCGGAAATGGCAGGGTGCGCAGCCAGGGCGGCAAGCCGTTCCGCTCTCATCTGGCCATCGTCACCAAACTCCACGCTGGCCAGTAGCGGCAGGTCGGACGTATCGGCAACCGCACGGAAGAACAGGTCTGCAGCGTCTGCGCCGGGAGCGATCGCGCCTAGGTCCGGTGCTTCCAAGACCGCGCAGGAACAGCCCGCACGCTTAGCCGCAGCGACTAAACTGCGCGCCTCCGAGACCCCGCAGCCGGAAATTGCGGCCCACGTCTGCGCCGCGCTGCCGGTTTGGCTGGCGACCCGCCTCCAGATCGCCACGCGCTCCTCGGCCGAGAGCAGCGGACCCTCGCCCCAGCGGTCGCAGACTAGGAAGCCCGATAGCTTTGTCCGCATCAGCTGACCGAGGTTGTGATCGAGCTTCGACCAATAGATATTTCCGCGATGGTCGAACGGAGTCGCAAGTGGGGCGTAGATGCCTTGGAAGCGCATGCCGGCCCAAGGCCCATTTTAGCGTCGGGCGGATGGGGGACCGGGGCTTTGCCTGCGGCCGAGCGACGACAAATAGCTTGGAATCGCAATCGCTCGGGCGAATCTCAGGGTTGATCGGCATTGCAATCCAGAGCCTTTGTGCTAGCCTTCATGCAGCGTGAGCGATTGCTTGCCACTAGGGGGTGGAATCGATGCAGAATTCTAGATTCGTGTTCATCACGGCATGCTTGCTTGTAGGTACCGTGGCGCTGTGGGGACAGGGTCAGGGAGGCGGCGGGACCACCGGCGGAGGTGGTACCACATCCGGCGGAACCAGTAGTTCCGGTGGACGTGGCGGCGGGACGACGAGCTCACGAGGCCAAACACAACAGCAGGGCAACTACGGCAATACCGGGAATCAGCGAAACGATCCGTTCGGTAGTGGGCAGAATGATCCATTCGCCCAGCAGATGCGGCCTTTGTATCTTCACGGTCGCGTGGTCACGGACGACGGCTTGCCTCCGAACGAGCCCGTAGTGGTGAAGAGGGTTTGCAACACCAATACCTATCCGGAAGGCTACACCGATTCCAAGGGACGGTTCAGCTTTCAGGTGGGCGGCGACCTCTCGATGCTCACAACCGACGCGAGCGTGTCCGGTGTCGGCGTCGGGACGGCTGGCCTGATGAGCGGCGGCACCTACACCAACGATTGCATTCGTCAGGTGGGCTTGGGGCGCTACGACCTCACTGCATCCGCGCTAACGGCTGAACTTCCCGGCTACCGCTCGGACAATGTCCAACTCGGCATGTACAGCACGATGGGCAACAACGACGTGGGCGTGATCGTTCTGCACCGGAACGAGGGATTGGTCGGTAACGTGGTGAGCGCCCTGACGCTGCAAGCACCGAAGGCCGCCCAAAAGGCCTATCAGGCCGGTCTTCGCGAAATGCGGAAGAAGAAGCCGAATTTAACGAAGGGAATTGCCCAGCTGGAGAAAGCCGTTGGGGCGTACCCGCAGTTTGCGGCCGCTTGGGCTGCGATGGGCGATGCCAAGATGGGCATCAATGATGAAGAAGGCGCGCGGACGGCGTTCGCGAACGCCGTCGAGCACGATCCCACGTACTTGAAGCCTTACGAGCCGCTCATCCGCATGGCCGTAGCTCGGAACGATTGGCAGGGACTGGGGACTCTGGGCAGCGCCTATCTGGATCTCAACCCAAATGCCGGGAACGTGCGCTTCCTAACGGCCATCGCCCTGCTCAACAGCGGCAAGCCCGAAAAGGCCGAGGAGATGGTCCAATCAATGCACGCCGGCGGTGCCGCCGATCGATTCCCGCAGAGCTATCAGATCATGGGCATGATCCACGAGCAGCGGGCTGAGTTTGAAAAAGCGGCAGGCCAGTATCGCACCTTCATCGGGGTAACGGCTGAGCCGGAGTCCAGGAATGTGCTGGACGTCAAGCGCAAGCTGCACGAGTGGCAGATGCTGGGCGTGATCCAAAAGTCTGAAGCGGCGGCGCCGTAGCTGCGTGCACGGTCGGTTGCCGACTGCTACATCGCTTCCGATCTGGGCTCAGGCGTTTGCTCGTACCCATCCGTGGGCGGCGTTGTCGGGCTCCAACTTCCGCTCTAGGTAGGCGGCCTTGATCCCGCTGAGCGCGTCGGCGCGGATTGCCTTGCGTGCCGCCAGCGGGTCCACTCCGTAAATGCGGGCGGCGTTGAGTCCGAAGATCTGCGCCCGATCTTGCTGCGTGATCTTGGCATAGCCGAATTTCTCGCAGATCTCGTCGCTAATCTGGAAGCGCTTGAAGGCGTCGATGCACCATTGCGGGGATCCCCACCAGATGCAATCGGTGCCCCACAGCACGCGGTCAGCGCCGTAGTGCTGGATGTTCTTGCCCATCAGGTGCATGCACATGACCGGATGGGCGATCGCCAGGGTCCCAAAGGCGCTGCCGATCTCGCAGTAAACGTTGTCCATGCCCGGATTGCGCCGCTGGATGTCCATGAGTGTCTCGTGCCACTCGAAATCCCCGGTCGTCGGGTCGAAGAATGATGGATCTTCGAACGCCGGCTCGGTGGGCCCGTGCTTGAGCGCCGAATGGTAAATGATGAATGTGAGGTCCGGATGTTGGAGGGCTGCTCGCTCCACGTCTGCGGGGTTCGCAAGGTGTCCGAAGCGCCTTGACTGGGAGGCGTACCCCTTGTGGACGCTGACGGTCGTCTGACCGAGCTCGCGCGCCACCTCGTAGAAGTAAGCCGAGGCATCATCGTCCAGCCGGAAGCCCCGCCCTGTGCGGGCGGGGTCGAAGTGACAGTAGAGCTTCCACGATGCGTTGCCGTATTCCTGCACTTCGCGCGTCATTTGCTCCTTGAGCGCGAAGCGGTCCTGCCGGTCGTTCAGCGTGTCCCAGTAGTGATTCGGGGCGCAATTGCTCTGCGACAGAGCTCTGGTGGCTCCGGCGATCTGGTTGATCTCGTCCCGGCGGCTGGCCATCAACCAGCTGGGCAGGACCCCGCCCCCGCGCACGAGCATTGGGTCGACCTGCTTGCCGCTCGCTTTGTCTGCGGCAATCGCTGCCCGCTCCTCGGTCGGGTTCTTCTCGCGCCCGGGAACCCCCGAGATGACCAGCACGTCGGTTTCCGAGTCTAGGTACATCTCCTTGAAGAACGTATTGAAGCTGTAGGCATCGGCGTTGTCTGAGAGGTCGAAGCCCATGCCGCGCATGAACTCCGACTGGCGGAAGTTCATGGCGTAGCCGTTCGTGAAGTGGGCCTGGACGTCGAAGACGAAGTACTCACCGCGCGGCCATTTCTGCTGGTAGGCCGCAGGTTCGAACATCTCCTCCTTGTCGACATCCCAATAGCGCTGGCCGTAGGCCTCGTTCGAGGCCCAGAAAGCGGTTGCCAAGCCCATTGACGTGCGCATGAATGCGCGCCGGTCCAGCCCGAACCGCTTGGCATTCTCGGCGCCGAGCTCGCCAATGCGGTGCTCCCACCGCGCTTGGGCGCGGTTCTGCGGCCGTGGCCAAATCTCCTCGTTGGAAACGACTTGCGTGGGAATCGGGGACTCCACACCCCTGGCTCGGTCACGCTGCCATTTCGGCACCCACATCGAACCCAAGCCGCTATCAACCCGGACCCGCGAATCTGCGAGTGGCTCGTCCGCAGGACAAATCCAGCGCCCGGTGCAAGTATCATAGTACGAGCGGCTGCGTCGCATCCTTGCCCTTGACTGACGGCGCTGCCTTGCCGCGCTCCCCTATGCGTGCCACGATTACCGGTGTTGGTTGCTATGTTCCTCCCAAGGTTCTCAGCAACAAGGATCTGGAGAAGATTGTTGATACGAGTGCGGAGTGGATTCGCACTCGCACCGGCATCGAGAAACGCCACATTGCCGAAGACGGCGTCGCTACGTCCGACCTAGCCACTGAGGCGGCACGCGAGGTGCTCGCGAACACGGGTGTCGCGGCCTCCGAAATCGATGCGATCATCGTCTGCACGGTAACTCCAGACATGTTGTTTCCGTCGACGGCCTGCTTGGTGCAGGACAGGATCGGCGCCACGGGGGCCTGGGGCTTTGACTTGATCGCCGCCTGCTCGGGACTGCTGTACGGCCTATCGACAGCTTCCCAACTTGTCGCCGCTGGTAACCACCGACGGGTGTTGGTGATTGGCGCGGATACGATGTCCAAGATCATCGACTACGAGGACAGGGCGACCTGCGTGCTGTTCGGAGACGGTGCTGGGGCTTTCCTTGTCGAGCGGGCTAACGGCCACGATGGCGGCCTGATCGATTTCATCAACCAGGTGGACGGATCGGGAGGCAAGTTCCTGCGCTTGCCGGCTGGAGGCAGCGCCCAGCCCGCCACGCACGAGACCGTGGACGCCCGGCTGCACTTCGTGCACCAGGACGGGCGCCAAGTCTACCGCTACGCCGTCGGAAAGATGTTCGAGCTGTGCGCCAACGTGCTGGAGCGTAACGGCTACACGGTAGCGGATGTCGACCTGTTGATCCCCCACCAAGCCAATCGACGCATCATCACCTCCGTGGCCGAGCGCTTGGGCCTGCCGTTGGAGAAGACCTTGATCAATATCGACCGCTACGGGAATACGACCGGCGCCACGATTCCGCTTGCGACGCGGGACGCGATCGCGGAGGGCCGGCTCAAGAAGGGCGATCTGGTCCTGATGGCGGCGGTCGGCGCGGGATTCACCGCCGGCGTGTCGCTCTGGCGCTGGACTTGCTAGTCGCTCTCGCTTGGGCCTTCCCGTTCGCCGGGCACACCGGGGCGGGCCTGCCGCTAGAGTGTGCCATGCTGGAAGCCCGTGGTCGATCTGCTGATTCTCGCTGGGTTCGTGGTTCTGATTCTCGGCAGCGGCGTGGTGGCGACCAACGTCTACTGTCAGATCGCCTATAATCGCTGTCCGGCATGCAGGGCTACGAACGCCAAGCGGCGCAGCCGGTGCCGCAAGTGCTCCGCGGAGATTGAGTGAGCGACAAGTGCTGAGCGCGCCATTGACCTCAATCCCTATTAGAATAGTAGGGATTAGCAATGGATGTTTCCCTGAAAGGCGAATACGCCCTGCGTGCGGTCTTCGAACTGTCCTGCCGGGGCCAGCCAGAGCCGGTGAAGATCGCTAGCATTGCCGCAAGCCAGAAGATCCCGCAGAAGTTTTTGGAAATGATTCTGGCGCAGCTCAAACAGGGGGGCTACCTTGGCTCGCGCCGCGGCGTTGACGGCGGATACTTTCTGGCTCGGCCGCCGGATCAGATTACTGTTGGTGATATCCTGCGGCAGGTCGATGGTCCGTTCCAACCCTCGAAAAGGCCCTTCGCGGACGAACCTGTCGATTCCCCGTTTCCGGAAATGTGGGACCGCGTCGAACGTGCGCTGTCCTGCGTGATTGACCGCACGACTTTCGCAGACTTGGTTGAACGCCGGCGCCAGAAGCGCGCCAAGGGCGTTCCGAATTGGCAGATCTAGGCATGGCTCGCATCTTCTCTGACAACTCTCTGGCAATCGGTGGCACGCCGCTAGTGCGGCTTGGCCGGGTGCTAGGCGATGCCAAGGCCACGGTGCTGGCCAAGATCGAGGCGCGCAATCCCGCCTATTCCGTCAAGTGTCGAATTGGCGCTTCGATGATCTGGGACGCCGAGGAGCGCGGCTTGCTCCAGCCTGGGGTGGAGCTGGTCGAGGCCACGAGCGGCAATACCGGCATTGCCCTAGCATTTGTTGCGGCGGCGCGCGGCTATAAGCTGATGATCGCCATGCCATCCAACTACAGCACCGAGAGGCGGCGCGTGCTGACGCTGCTTGGCGCGGGGCTCGAGTTGACCCCGGAAGGTGACGGTATGTACGGAGCGGTCGAGCATGCCCGCGGACTGGTGCGAGACAATCCGGGCCGCTATCTCATGTTGAACCAGTTTCAGAATCAGGCGAATCCGCGCATCCATTTCGAGACGACCGGGCCCGAGATCTGGGATGACACTGACGGCGACGTGGACGTGCTCGTAGCCGGGATCGGCACGGGCGGCACCATCAGCGGGATATCGAGGTACTTCAAACAGAAGCGCAACCGCAAGATCATCAGCGTCGGCGTCGAACCCGAATGCAGCCCCGTCATCCGGCAGCATCTTGCGGGTGAGGACCTCACGCCGGGAATCACGGCCGTCCAGGGCATCGGAGCAGGATTCATCCCGGATACTCTGGATCTGGACATGGTTGATCGCATCGAGAGCGTGTCCGATGAGGAGGCCATCGAGTACGCCCAGCGGCTCGCCCGCGAGGAAGGCCTGCTCAGCGGCATCTCGTGTGGCGCGGCGGTCGCCGTTGCCTGCCGCTTGGCGCGCCAGCCGGAATTCGAGGGGAAAACGATCGTCACGATCCTGCCCGACGCGGGCGAGCGCTATCTCAGCAGCCCCTTGTTCAGCGGCATTTCTTGACAGGTCGGTTACCTTGGAGCGGTGCTAGCGGTGGACCTGATCCAGATCGAGCCGGAGCCCTCACGGAACATTCCTAAGCGTTTGCCGGATTGGCTGCGCAGGCCCTCGATGGATTTCAGGGCCGTCCATCAGCTCAAGGCTGAACTGCGCAGCTTGGGCCTGCACACGGTCTGCGAATCCGCGCGCTGCCCGAACATGCACGAATGCTTCGCGCGTAAGGCCGCAACGTTCATGATCTTGGGCAACACCTGCACGCGCACCTGCGGGTTCTGCGCCGTACCGCAAGGGGTGCCCGGCGCGCTGGCGGCCGAAGAGCCCGGCAATGTGGCCGCGATGGCACAGAGCATGGGTCTGCGGCAGGTCGTGATCACGAGCGTCAACAGGGATGATCTGCCTGACGGGGGCTCTGCGCATTTCGCCCACACAGTCCGAGAGGTCAAGCGAGCGCTGCCCGCCGCCCGCGTGGAGGTGCTCGTGCCGGACTTCCTCGGCGACCTCGACGCGGTCGCCCGCGTCTTGGATTCGGGCTGTGACATTTTCAACCACAACATGGAAACGGTCCCGCGACTGTATTCTCGGGTGCGCCCGCAAGCGGAGTATCGCAGGTCGCTCGACGTGCTGGAATTCGCCCGGCAGCACTCGCCGAGCGTGCTCACCAAGTCCGGCTTGATGGTGGGCTTGGGTGAATTCGCGAATGAAGTGAGGGACTTGCTGCGCGACCTGCGTTCGGTGGACACCGACGTCGCGACCATTGGTCAGTACCTGCAGCCCAAGCGGCGCCGTCTGCCAGTCGAGGAGTATGTCCGCCCCGAAGTGTTTGACGGCTTTCGGGACTTTGGCATCTCAATCGGCTTCAGAGCCGTTTTTAGCGGGCCGCTCGTCCGCAGCTCCTACATGGCGGAATCCGTTGGCGCGGAAGCCATGAGCAAGCGATGAGCGCCGGTCCGGGCACGGCTCACAGAATTGTCCTCGCAGTTGGCGGGGCCGCCACGTCTGGCCTGCTGCAGGCCTTGATCTTTCCACGCTTCTCTTGGGTGTGGTTGGCGCCCGTGTGCCTAGTCCCGCTATTGCTGGTGCTGAGCGACCTGTCACCAAAGCAGCGACTCGCAGTCGGATGGATCTCTGGGGCGGTGTACTTCGGCTGCACTTGCTATTGGATCTACCCGGTAATGCGGGACTATGCCGGGATTTCGCCACTTGTCGCGGGCTTGCTGTTCGTAATCTTCTTCAACGTCAAAGCGGTTCAAGCTGGAGCTTTCGCAATGCTGGCCGGGCCGCTGCTGCGGCGTGCGTGGGCCGTGCCGGGGCTGGCGGCACTCTGGGTGGGTCTGGAGGGCAGCCACCAATACGTCTTCTTCACGTGGACGCAGCTTGGGAATGTCTCGCTCGATTTCCCGTTGCCGCAGATCCTGCGGCTGGCACCGTGGACTGGGATTTACGGGCCCTCGCTGGTCTTTGCTCTCGCTAACGCCGCTGTCGCAATCGCGATCCTGCGTCAGTCGGCCTGGCCGTTACTGGCACTTGCGCCTCTGGTCGGGCTGTTCTTGCTGCCTCCGTTGCCTGAGCCTCGCCCAGGCGCTGAGGTGGCGCGGCTGGTGCAGCCGAACGTTCACCCTGACCTCGCGCGTTCCGGCTGGGTCGCCGACCACGGGACGGCTCACCTCGCCAAGATGCTCGAGCTGTCGAGGCCCGGCAGCACCGCGAACCCGCCCTCGCTGCTCGCATGGCCTGAGTATCCTGTCACTGCCTACTACTTTGACGACCCCACCGCGCGAGCGTTCTTCGAGCGGGTCGCCCGGGAATCCGGGGCGGCCTTCATCTTCAACACCGTTTCGTTTGAAGATGGCGACCGAATGCGCCCCCAGAACTCCACAGTCACGCTGGACCGCAGCGGCAAGCAGCTCTCCAAATACTCGAAGATCCAGTTGGTCCCGTTCGGCGAGTTCGTGCCGTGGCCATTCCACCTATTCGTCGATAAGATCACACTGCAAGCGGGTATGTTCCGTCCCGGCAAGCAGATCGCGATTGCGGGCGTGGATGGTCATGGTGTCGGCACGTTCATCTGCTACGAGTCCGTTTTCGCTCGCTCGATTCGCAAGTTCACGGCTGCCGGGGCGGAACTGCTAGTGAACATTTCGAACGACAGCTGGTATGGCCGCAGTGCAGCCCGCGAGCAGCACCTGCTGATCGCCCGCATGCGGGCCGTGGAGAACCGCCGGTGGATCCTGCGCGCGACCAATGACGGCGTGACGTCGGCGATCAGTCCTGCGGGCGCGGTTGCGGCGGCCCTCCCGTCCTACGTGCAGGACACCCTCGACGTGCGCTTCGATTACCGCACGGACAAGACGGGCTTTGTCGTCTATGGACAGTGGCTGTGGTGGCTTTGCCTGTTCGGCGCGAGCTCCGCGCTCGCGTGGGAGTTCGCGATGGCCCGCCGCGAAGGTCTGTAATAATGCGAATAGCGATCTGAGAAGCATGATACTTGACGAGCTGCAGCATGAGTTCGAAGCTGTGCGCGCACGCGCACAGGTAATTCGGGGGTATCTTTGACGCCTCCGGCGGCAGCCGCCAATTGGCGGAAATAGAAACGCGCATCGCAGACCCGGCATTTTGGAACGGCACCTCGCAGAGCCAGCCGGTCTTGCGCGAGCGCAAGCGCTTGACGCGCGTTGTTGACACGGACCGAGAGATCGAAAGCGCCCTCGCGGACCTCGAAGCCTTCTTGGAACTAGGTCGAGAAGGGGAGCCGGTCGAGCAGGAGTGTGAGGCCGAGTTGAAGGTCCTGGGCAGCCGGCTCGATGAAATCGAGACCGAGTCCCTACTCAGCGGCGAGCACGACGCTGCCAACGCGATCGTTACGCTGAACGCGGGAGCTGGCGGGACAGAGGCTCAGGACTGGGCGCAAATGCTGCAGCGGATGTACTTGCGCTGGGCGGAGCGCAAGGGCTTCAAGCGCGAGGTTTCCGACTCGCAGTCGGGCGAGGAAGCAGGCATCAAGTCGGCAACCCTGATCATCAAGGGCGAGAACGCGTACGGATTGATGCGTTCAGAGGTCGGCGTGCATCGCTTGGTGCGGATTTCGCCGTTCGATTCCAACTCAAGGCGCCACACCTCGTTCGCTTCGGTATTCGTGTATCCGGAAATCGACGATGAGATCGAGATTGATATCCGCACTGACGACTTGCGCATCGACACGTATCGGGCGAGCGGCGCCGGCGGCCAGCATGTCAACATGACCGATTCCGCGGTGCGGATCACACATCTGCCGACGAACATCGTGGTGCAATGCCAGAACGAGCGGTCGCAGCACAAGAACAAGGCGACAGCGATGAAGATGCTGCGGGCGCGACTGTACGATCTCGAGTTGCGCAAGAAGCGCTCCGAGACCGATAAGATCGAGGCCTCCAAGCGGAACATCGACTTTGGCAGCCAGATTCGCAACTACGTGCTTGCGCCGTATCGCTTGGTCAAGGATTTGCGCAGTCAAGTTGAGATCGGGGATGTCGACCGAGTACTTGACGGAGACTTGGACCGGATCATGCATGCGTACCTGGTCGTCGAAAAGACCGGCAAGTCCACCGCTAAGGCAACTGCGAAGCCGGCGTAGGGTTGCACATTTGCTGCGACCCTCTTGTAATGGACGCATGCGGAAAACTCTTCTGACCTCCTTGTGCGTGCTGCTGCTGGCCAGTGCCGCGTCTGCCCGCGTCGTTAGCGTGCAGGTCGACACTCGCGAACCTGTACTGGACGGCAAGCCATTCGGCGTGGTCGGGGCCTACGAACGCATCAGCGGCACCGTGCGGTTTGCTGCCGATCCGCAAAACCCGGCCAACAAGATCGTCACGGACATCGCCCTCGCACCGCGCAACAGCGATGGCGAGGTGGAGTACTCCTCGGAGTTTTTCCTGCTCAGGCCGATGGATGTCAGACGCGGCAACGGGGCGCTCCTCTACGAAGTGTCGAATCGCGGACGCAAGAGTGGGATGAGCTTCTTCAATCTTGCCTCGAGCAGCCTCGATCCTCGGCAGGAGCGCCATTTCGGTGATGGGTTCCTGCTGGAGCAGGGGTTCACGCTGCTCTGGCTTGGCTGGCAGTTTGACCCGCCTCGATCACCCGGCCTGCTGCGCCTGACCACTCCCGTGGCAACCGAGGACGGCAAGGCGATCCGGGGCCTCGTGCGCAGCGACTTTGTCGTCAAGGATCGCTTGTTAGCGCATTCGCTTGCCGACCGCAACCACGTGCCATACGCGGTCGCCGATCCCCAGGCCCCCGAGAATACGATGACCGTTCGCGACGCCGCCAACGGCCCGCGCGAAGTCATCCCGCGTGAGCAATGGCAGTTTGCGCGCATGCAGGACGGCAAGCCGGTCGCTGACCAAGGTTCGGTGTACCTCAAAGGCGGGTTTGAGCCGGGGCGGATCTATGAAATCGTCTATCTCTCCGAGAATCCGCCGCTCGTCGGCTTGGGGGCGGCCGCGATTCGGGACATGGTGTCGCGGCTGAAGTATGACGGAGATGAGTCTCTGGGAATCCGTGTCGGCTCTATCGACCGCGCGCTTGCCTTTGGCATTTCCCAGAGCGGGCGGTTCCTGAGAACCTTCCTCTACTACGGCTTCAACCAAGACGAGCGCGAGCGCATCGCATTTGACGGGATCATGTCGCACGTCGCCGGGGGCGGGCGGGGCAGTTTCAATCACAGGTTTGCGCAGCCGTCCCGCGATGCGCATCCGTACATGAACTTCTTCTTTCCGACCGACATCTTTCCGTTCACTGACATAGCGCAGCGTGACCCCGAGAACGGGCGTGAGGACGGCATCCTGACCCACGCGCTTGATCGGAAATTCTGGCCGAAGATCTTCTACTCCAACTCGTCATACGAATATTGGGGCCGGGCGGCGTCTCTGATTCACACAGACCTAGCCGGAGCCGAGGACATCAAACTTCACGACAACGTCCGGGTGTTTCTATTCGCCGGCGCCCAACATGGCCCGGCCTCGTTTCCACCCGGAGTCTCGATCGGCCAGCAGCCCGCCAATCCGCTCGACTTCCGCTGGGCGATGCGGGCCCTGCTGCTCGCCATGAGCGAGTGGGCCGGGGGCGGCGACGAGCCGCCTTCGAGCCGCTACCCCCTGCTTGCCGACAAGACGTTGGTCGCGCCCGCCAAGTTGGGCTTTCCCCCCATTCCCGGCGTAGCCACCTCGGACCGCGTGCATAAGGCGTATCGCACGGACTATGGACCGCGATTTGTCAGCGAGGGCGTGGTGACTCGCGAGCCTCCTGCAATCGGCTCCGCTTTTCCGGTGATGGTGCCCGCAATCGATGGCGACGGCAATGAAGTTCCCGGCGTGCGCATGCCCGATTTGCAGGTTCCGCTCGCCACGTATACCGGATGGAACCTGTTCAACGAACGGTCGGGGCCGACGCACGAGATCTCGAGCATGGTGGGGTCCTACATTCCGTTTCCCCGCACGCGGGCCGAACGCGAAGCCAGTGGTGATCCACGGCTATCGGTCGAGGAGCGCTACAAGAGCCGGGCCGAATACCTTGGCCTGGTGGCCGAAGCCGGATTGGACTTGATCGCCGACGGGCTGCTGCTCGAACAAGACCTTCCTAGGGTAATTTCGAATGCGGCCGGACACTGGGACCATCGGATGGCGGACGTCAGCGGGGACGCTCCCAGCCCCTGATCAGGCGCTGCTTCGGATCACTTCGCGCGGGGAGCGTTGGCGAGCAGTTCAGGCCCATGCTGGGCAGTCTCGCTGGGAGCGCAGTGGGGGCCCCGCTGGTATGGCCACGGGCCCGGTGCAAGCAATTCGTAGGCAGACACCATCGGCTGAAGCAAGCCTTGCTCGCAGTGGTACCCCTGCTGTTTGAGGAAGTGTTCGGCTTCGTGCGCCGCAACCCGCGCCATGGCACGGCCGATCGCTTCCGTATTATTCGGCCTGCCCAAATAGCGCACCAGCGGACCGTAGAAGATCTTCAGCTGTGGTTCGATCCGGCCACCCTTGCGGTGCGCCAAGCCTAGGACACCCTCCAAGCCCATCGGAGGCTCGTCTTCGACGGCGAGATGGATCCGTGTCCCGGCGGTTGCGCACGAGCCGAACGCCAAGCCCGTCCCTCGCTTGCCCATCACGGCGCGGAATTCCCTGGTAATCGCCCCTTGCATGGGTACCGTCAGCAGCGATTCGCTGTCTTCTACGCAGACAGTCCACGAGGCCCCGAAGGCCCCGGGAACCATCAATCCGATGAGAACGATGGGAATGACCTTAACCATTTCTTAAAAATGCGTAACTGCCCAGGTAGGTCCGATGACCTGCGCAAGTACTAGATGAGTGGAGCGTGCGTCGGCCTTGCCAAGGTGCAGTCCGGGGCGGACGATCGGGACTCGGGGCGGCAGCTAGAATTTCAGTCCTGCGAGCAGGACCTCCGGCCCTTGCAAGAGGGCCTCGACGCGGTTGCGGCCTTGCTTCCGCGCGGTCGAGAGCACGCTGCGCAACGTGGCGAAATCCTGCGCTCCCTGCTCGGACCGGAACCCGCCGGAGATCTTCATGCGCAGCTTCATCATCCGCAGGTCCTGCTCCGCCTGGTTGTTGGTGAAGGGGACACCGGGATCGCTGACGAAGCGCAGCACGTCTTGCTTGCGGTCCCGCAGCCGCAACGCGAGATTGTGTCCCGGCCGACGCTTCTTGCGCCCCCGCCGACCTTTCTGCGGCGGTCGCAGCGGCGGCTGCGCCTCGTGATAAGCCAGCGCTTCCCCGACCCACTGGTCGTAGCGGCGCTGAATCTGCTCCACCAGCGCCCGCGGCAGCGGAATACCCCGCTCGAGAGCCATCCTCACCGCCCGGTTCGCCCGTCTGAGCAACAGCTGCATCCGTCGCGCCCAGTCCTCCCTGTCGATCTCGACTAGCGCTTGCAGTTCTCGCAAATGATGCGCATTGCACAGGCTGTGCAGCACGTCCCGGACGGTGAAGTACGGCTTCCAGTGATCGTGCACCAGAATGCCCCGCAGGCCCTCCAGCAGGCTGCCCCGCCGCGGGCTTGTGCGGTAGAACGTCAGCCAGCGCGTGCTGATCACATGCAGCCACTGCGTCTTCCCCCCGATCCGGAAGCCCGTCTCGTCCAGATGCTTCGCCCCGTCCAGGCTCACGATCATGTCGCGTACGCGCTCGCTGCAGCTCCGCCAGCGCTCCGCCGCCTTGCGCGTCATCCCCGCCAGTGTCGCGGAGCAAACCGCGACCCCGAACAGGTCCTGGAAGACCTCTGCCAAGCGCTCTTCGGGCAGGAAGTGCCCGTTTTGCAGGTAGACCGCGACGGCGGCGATCCGCGGGCCGTACTGCACGGGCGCACCCACCCCTTCCGGGAACGCCGCCCGCGTCACACGGCCACAGGATCCGCAGCGGCAGGCAAACGCCTGATGCTCGGTCACCACCGGAGGCTGGGGCGCGGGCAGGTCGAACACCTGCCGCCGCAGGGGCTCGCCCTGCGTGTCGGCCGCCGCCAGCGGCGCCGAGCACGCGTCACAACTCGGCGGCAGGTGGGTCTGGATCCGATCCGGGCTGTCTGTCTGGCGCAAGGTCGAGCCCTTGTGCCCCCGCTGCCCGCCCGAGCGCTTGCCGGAGCGGCCCCGCTGGCTCTTCGTGCGCTGCTGCGCCGGCGGCTTGGCTGGCCCGTCGCTCGACGGCGGCTTGCCGCTGTTGCTGCTGTTCAGCCCCACTCGGCGCTCCAGTTCCTCCAGGCGCTGCCGCAAGCCGGCAATCTCCGCCTCCTTGCGCTCGAGGGTGGCCCGCAGCTGCTCGTTCTCGGCTTGCAAGTCCTCCAGGCGCACGTCCCCGCCCGCCTGTCGCCGCTCTGCCTCGGACTGTCCCGGCATGCTCTCGCCAGCGCCTGTGCGCTTGCAACATTCTTATATATAGTGCTTGCGACAAAATACCCGATTTTCTACGAAAATGTCTAGAGCACCCAATCCATGGACAAAATATGGGGCCTGATTACAGCAGATTCTGTGAAATATAGCTGACACTATGCGGCCGTAATAACCAATCAGCAATGCGTTCGAGACAAATCGAGCACCGATTCCTGCCGGTGCCGCTATTTCGCCTATAATGGATGCAGGTTTCGTCGGACCGGTAGCGCTACGCCGCTCGTAGCAGCCTCTGCCTCTTGAGCAGTTTCCGGTCCCTGCGCTGCAGTAGCAGCCCGATTCGATGCAGGTTCGCTGCCAGCACCGAGAGCCCGACGATCCGCTCGAAGCCAGCGCTGCCGTCCGCCCAGACCCGGTCCAGACCGCGGCGCTCCAGGTTGTTGATCGCCGATTCCACTGCCGGATGCGCCTGTCTCGCCGCCACGAATTCCGGAGACTGCTCCCGCTCTCTGGCCGCCTTCGACAGGCGGCCTTTCGCCGGCGTCGCGTTGAGCTCCAGCAGCCCGTCCAGCCGCTCCCGGTTCGCCTTGCTGTGATACCCCTTGTCGAAACTGCACACCGCCAGTTCCGGATACAGCGCCTGCGTCTCCGCCACCAGCGGCTGCGCCATCTCGACGTCCGCCTCCGTCCAGTGCACCTTGTAGTGCAGGATGAATTGGTGCTCGCTCTCCACCACGCTCACCGGCACGCCCAGTTCCACCGGCCGACCCACCTTGCCTTTCATGCACCAGCGCGTGTGCGGCTGGAACAGCGACAGCACCTTCTCTTCGTGCGGGATCCTCTCGCCTTGCAGCACGCGCCGGTCAAGCTGGTCGGCCTGGCGCCTCGCGTGCGCTATGAAAGCCTTGATTTCATTACAGATCCATTCCTCGGCCCCGGCTGCCGCCAGCGCTTCCAGCGACGCCTCCGCCCGCGTGGCCAGCGCCAGCGCCTGCCGCAGGTAGGCCTGCACCCGCTCCGGCCGCTGCTGCCTCTGCCGCGACGATCGCACCCGGTTGAACAGCCTCCGCACCTGGAATGTGAGATACACTCGCTTACGCCATCCCGCGATCCGGTAGGTCCGGCACGCGCCAGCGGTGAGGCGGATCAGGCAGCGCAGCGCGTCCCACAGCAGGCTGACATCGGTCGGGTAATGCACGTGGGTTTCGACAACGAACGAGTCGGCCCGCGCTTGCAGCGCAGCGCCCGGCTTGTGCCCGGCCAGTGCGTGGCCCGCTTCCACCACCAGGCGGTTGACCGACGCGAGCAATTCCGGAGTGAGCAGCGAGACGTTCCGCGTCAGCGTCCGGCCGCTGTAGAGGGCTCCCTCGAACCAGTCGCTGACCCCCAGCATCCGGCGCAAGTTCAGGTGATTGGCAGTCAGGTCATGCAGCCGGTCGAAGTCGCAGTTAATCCCCTGTTTCAGCAGTCCGAGCACCAGAATATTCCATAGTTCCATGCCGGGACGGCCGCGGTCGGGATTGACACCTTTCGTGCCCTCGCCCTCGCCGTCGGCCGAGGAATTCGCTCCCGCAAGGATTGCGCTCTCCAGCAGGTCGAATATCCTCTCGCGCAGCTCCCGATTGCAATAGATGTACTGGATTCCCTTCAGAACGGCCGGGATATCGTCACGGCAGCGTGCGTCAAACTGAATGTCTTCAATGGCAACTTGTCCGAGGTTCATCTCGGGGTTCTGGACGGCTCGCATGGCGTTTCTCGTGCCAATATTGTCCCAAATCGACTGAATTCTTGTATTCTCGGCAGAAATCGCACGATTTTCGTCCGCGGATCAGCACCCAACTTGTTCAAGATCAATGCCTAACGCTTTTTGGCGCAGGCACTATATACATGTTTTGTCTGTCTGTGTAAACTGCGTGCCGACACGATCGGTCTGCCCACAATCATGCTCGCCGCCGGACTCTTCCACTATCGCTTGCCAATCGCCGCCATCCCCGGCCCCTGTCCGCCTGTTCTGTTCCGCTACCTATGCCCCACTGCCCGCCGCCCTCGTCGTCGCAACTCAACCGAAGCCGTGTACCTGGGCAGTTACAAAAATGCTTAATAATATTGCAATATTTTGGCAGCCAGATCAAGCGCTGTGATTGAAATTTCTTGGAACGGTTCGGCTCCAACGGGGACCGGGCGGCGAGTTTCAGACTTCGTTACACCGTTTCATTTGGGTTGGATAGTTTGGATGCAGGGAGCGGCGGCTTGGGGTTGGCCGGGGTGGGCTGGGAGGAGGCTGAGCAGGGCAGGTCGTCCGACAGCATGCGGTAGACCAAACGGAGGTGGGTGCCGGGGAAGACGGTGCGCGTGCGGTTGAGCTCGTCGAGCAAGGGGGCCAGGGCGCGATCCTGGGCGCGGGTCGGCTGGTGCAGCAGGCGCACGGTGAGGGTCCCGGCTGACTCGTCAGGGTGCAGGCTGGCGTCAGCCTGAAACAGCGACTTGAGCAGGCTGCGGGCGGTGTCGGGATTGTCGAGCGCGGGCGCAACCGCGGTCGTCATCGCTGTTTCGGCGCGGTAGGCCAGCATGCGCAGGGTGTCCAGCAGTAGGCGCAGCGGTTGGGGCAGGGCCTGCAGCCGTGCCTCCGGCGAGAGCTCGCCGGCCAAGATGTGCTGGTCGGTCACCTTGCGTGCCAGCAGCAGGCCTTGGATGGTCTGGTCGCAAGTCTGGATGCGCGCTTCCAGCGCGCGCTGGGGCGGATCCGGCGTCGGCTTGCAGGGCCAGCTTGCGGCGCAGGTTGCCGACCGAGTTGCGGGCTTGCTTGAGCGCCTTGCCGATGGTGCGGCAGGCCGGGTTGACGACCCAGGCGTCGGCCTCGACCTCCACCAGCGCATGCTCGGGCAGGGTGTCGAGGCCGAACTCGGCGCGCAGATACTTGAAGAAGTTCTCCTGCGTCCAGCGCGAGCGCAGCAGGCCCGCCGCTTGCTCGGCCGTGAGGTCGGGATGCGTGGTCAGCAGCGCGGGCTGGCGCTGGTCCGGCCCCGGCCGACCCGCCAGCTCGAGCGGCTTGCGCGGCTGGCCGCGCTGGCCCGTGCCGCGCACACGGCGGTCGATCCAGAAGCGGATCTCGCGCGCCTGGCAGCCCGCGCCCAGATCGTACGGTCGCTCGGCCAGCTGGCCCTCCAGGCGGGCCGACCCGCCCGGGGCGCGCACTGGGATGACGGCCTCCCGGAAGTCGCTATCCGGCCAGCGCTGCGCCTGCGGGCCCTTGATCCAAGTCACCACCGCGATGCCCAGCGCGCGCAGCTCGCGGAACAGGCGCGGGCTCCAGCCCTCGCGGTCGAAGACCAGCGTTAGGCGTGGTGCGGCGGTCGCGCCAGCGCCTGCCAGCAGGCCCAGCTGGCGCAACTGCGGCACCATCCCGTTCCAGATCTCAGACACCATGCCGTCGTCTATCTGGCGGTGCAAGCACAGCAGCGGCGCCCCGCCCAGCGCGTGCACCCAGTCGCCGACCGAGGCTGGCCGGGCCAGCTTCTGGCGGGTCACGAAATGTTTCGGCAGCCGGCCCTGACCGCTGTAGACCTGCACGTGGCCATCGACGAACAGCGTGGCGACGGCCTCCGGATCGTCTGCACACCAGTCCTGGGTCAGGCAGCCGACCCAGGCCGGCAGCCCCTTGGCAGCGGCCAGCTGGCGCGTGCGGCGGCGCAGGGTGCGCGGGCAGGGGCAGCGGTCCAGGCCCAACAGGGCGCCCCACTCGCCGGGCTGCTGGTAGCGCAGCCGCTCGGCGCAACGCACCCGGCCCAGCAGCAGGAAGGCCCACAGCAGCAGCAGCGACGGCAGGCCGTAGAAGCCCTTGGGCAGCGTCAGCTGGTCGAGGTGGCGCAGCAGGCCGGCCTGCAGCAGGCTCGGCAGGGCGGTCAGCACGCCGCCCCCGCTGACGGCCGCGGCGGCGGCGAAGCGCGGGGCGCGCCCGTCGAGCGCCCCCAGGCTGGCTGCTACGCGGCCCGCCGTGTCGTGCGCCGCGCGGCCGCGCGGGGCGGCGGCGTCACGCCGCCGGGCTGCGGGCCCGCTCCCTGAGCGTCACTGTCACGCTCGGCGGGCGCGCCGGCGCGGCGCCGTGGCAGGCACTGGCTGGCCGGTAGCAAGCCCTGTTGGGTGTAGCGCCACAGCGTCGATTGCGAGACGCCCAGTTGCTGGGCCACGCGGTACAGGCTGAGCCCGGACCGCAGCATGCGGGCGGCCTGGGCCAGCTGCGCGGGGTCCACGATGCCATAGGGGCGGCGCGGCTTGGGGGCGGGCGCGAAGCCAAGCTCACCCTGCACCTGCAGCCGCTGCACGGCGCGCGAGACGGTGCTCTGGCTGATGCCGTGGGCGCGGGCCAGTTCGGACTGCGTAGCGAGGCCGAACAGGGCGAAGCGGGCCAGGCAGAGATTGCGCTCTAGCTTGTGGTCGGCCGTGTGCGAGCAGACGGGGTCGGTGTGCACGAAGTAGACGACGCGGTCGCCCTCGCGCAGCATGCTGAGGCGCGCGCTGATGGGCGTGGCGTGTGGGGGTTGGAGCGGCAGAGCGGCGGGCAGGCCAGTGGGCGCGGGCAGTTTGGCGGGCGAATACATATGCATTCACGATAGCATGTTCTGGGGTGCAAGTCAAGTCCGGATGCGGCCGGGGAGGGAGCGTGAAAGCTTGACCCAGCAGCTAGTTACGAGGCTCTAGGCCTCTTTGCCGAGTGTTCCGATGTAACGAAGTCTGAGTTTGAGCGCTCTAAGGGGACACTTGACTTGAGATAAAGGCCCAGATTTCCGATAACGTGAACCACAACATGTCGCTCTCCGCTTCCGGTTTGTCTCTCGCCCAAACCGCGAATCGGTCCTGTTCTGCTGGTATGCGACTTCCGCTATCCCGATGAGCGCCCGCGAGCCGCTTGACCAGGCAGTCTCCTTACCATGGCGCAGGTTTGCTGATGTTGGTGCCGGGAATCGGGTCCGGCAGTTGCGAGTGCCGCAAGCGGTTGGTCCAGATTTGGCGTGCGAAGCCCGCGTGCTTCTTTAGCTGCTACGAAGGTCTCCTGGTTCCCGGGGTTACCAGCCTCAGACTTCGTTACATCGTGCGCCGTGCTAAGGCACTGGCCCCCAGCGGGTGCAAATCCCGCCCGGCGAACTGTCGTTCCAGCCGGAAGCAATCGGAGCGGCTCATGGAGGCAACGACATGGACTGAAGCACTCTGCTGTAAAAGGGTCGCCATTGGGCGGTTCAGCGAGCATGCAGGCCGTAATCAGATGAACGCCGAGCAGGCCTCGAAAAAGTCGATGCGGAGGCCGACCCGCCGATGTAACGGGGAAGGCTGTCAGCGGCCGGGAAGCGAGCGACGCGCGCACCGGTCGGCTCCGCCGGGGTACTGGCGACAGCATGCATGTAAGAGGGGGACGGAGGCAACACGGGAAGCCCCGTCGGTGGTGCGCACGCGCCAAACCGGAATCCCGCAAGGGACAGGCCGGGCCGGTCAGGGTGGCGGAGAGGTCCGTACTACCGGAGAGGCCGGGTAACGCCGGCGGAGGGAAGGGACCGCAGGTGAGGAGAGGTGAGTGAAAGCGCGAAGGACACCGGGAGTGGCATCGCCTAGGACCCCGGCATTGCGTTCGAGAGGGCTGGAACCACCGCATGCGAAAGCGAAGGGAAGCGAATGCAGGAACGAGCGCAAGCCGGACCGCAGGCGCAGGCGGCAGGGCGTGAACACGTAGCAGAATTGCGAAAGTGGCCGATGCCGCTAAACGAGAGAAAATCATTCTGAAATCCCGTGAGGGACGTAGCCCAAAGGTCCAAACGAGTCCCAACAAACTCCTTGACTCTGGACTCGAAGCACGATACCGTAAACGCGGAAGTAGCTTTGCAAGCAAGGAGGAAGGTGCTATGCTTTCACGGTCAGGTTTCTCGTCGTTCTTGGTGGTCGCATTTTTTGCGGCATTGCTTGTGCCCGCCGCGTCGGGCCAGACGTCCTTAGGGTCGATTTCCGGGCTCGTAACGGACCAGTCCGGGGCCGCTGTGCCCGATGTCGCAATCAGCGTCTCGGATGTTGGCCGTAACGCGGTCTTCAGGAGTTTGTCGAACGAACAGGGCTTCTTTGTTGTCTCTCAGTTGGCGCCGGGATCCTACAACCTGTCCGCGGAAACGTCAGGCTTCCGCCGGTACGAGCTGGAAGCCATTTCTGTGTCAACACAGGAAAAAGTCTCCGCAGACATCATCCTGGAACTTGGCGCCGTCACGGAATCGGTTTCGGTGACGGCGAACGTGCTGGAACTCGAGACGGGCACATCCACGCTAAGCACCGTCATCGAGAACAAGAAGATCGTGGACCTGCCCTTGAATGGCCGTAACGTGTTCGCGCTGGCCTTGCTGACGGCGGGAGTCTACGCCAGTATCCCCACGTCGTCAACAGGCGGCATCGGCGAGGCGTTCCACGTGCAGGGGCGCTTCATTGCGAATGGCGGACGCGAATCCTCCAATGCCATCTTGCTGGACGGCGTGTCGGTCAATTCGAATGGCATCGCGGAGGGACGGCAGTTCGCGACCGGGGTTCCTTCGGCTGACGGGATCCAGGAATTCCGGGTGCAGACGAACGGCTTTTCGGCCGAATACGGCCGTACGGGCGGCGGCGTGCTCACCCTCGCAACCAAGTCCGGCACGAACGAGAATCACGGTACGGTGTTCTGGTACACGCGGGATAGCTCCATGGATGCAAACAACTTCTTCGCCAACGCGGCGGGCCGGGCACTCGGCGAGTTCAAGCGTCACGAATACGGCGGGAGCATCGGCGGTCCGGTTGTCTCCGACAAGGTCTTCTACTTTGTGAATCTGGAATCGCGGTATGCGCGGTCCGCAACACTACGCCGCCGGACGGTTCCGACCCCGATGCAGCACCAGGGCGACTTCTCGGAAACCCGGAATGCAGGAGGCGCCTTGCGCGTCGTCCACGACCCCTCCACAACGCAGCCAAACCCGGCAAATCCGGGCCGGTTCACCCGCCAGCGGTTTTCCAACAACAGGATTCCGGCGAGCATGCTCGATCCGATCTCGCGCAACATTCTCGACTACTACCCGGAGGCAAACTCGGCGGGGAACGAATTCACCAATCAATTCAACTGGGTCGGTCAGTTCTCTCGACCCAACGATTCGAATCGCCTCACGTCGAAGACGGACTTCAACCTAAACGACCGGCAGCGCTTGTTTGTGCGCTACAACTACTTCGGCCATACGAACGACACGCCGCAAACTTGGCCCGACAATCCTGCCTGCCCGCACCCAGACTGCGTGAGCATCTACAGCCGTCAACAGAACGCTGCGGTCGACTACACGAACACGATCAACTCCCAGACCGTATTGAATCTGCGCTGGGGTGTCGGCCGTTCCATTCTGGACCGGGAAGTGGGCCATCTGGGCTTCCGGCCATCGCAGCTGGGCTACCCCGCGTACATGGAGGAGGGGGCCGATGTGCTGATGTTCCCGCGATACAACGTGCAAGACTTCCAAGCCCCTGCCGCACAGCATCACCTGAACTACAAGTCATCGATCATGGTGCACACGCTGCTTGCCAACCTCACCCGTGTGGCAGGTCGCCACAACCTCAAGTTCGGTGGCGACGTGCGCTTCAATTTCGTGAATTACAGCCAGCGCACGTACAATCCGGTGTTCACCTTCAACCGTGCCATGACTCAAGGGCCGGACCCTCGGCGGCCTAGCGGGCGAGCTGGGCACGGACTGGCGTCGTTCATCCTGGGGACGGGCGCGAGTGGCGCGCTGACCCATAACAGTCGCCCGGCAAGCGCGAACCGGTATTTCGGCGTGTACTTCCAGGACGACTACAAGGTCAATCGTAGGCTGACGCTCAACCTTGGACTGCGCTGGGATGTCGAGACGGGCAAAACGGAGCGCTATGACCGGATCACCGTCTTTGACCCGGTAGTCAGCAATCCCGTCGGCGACGCCGTTGGATTCGATGTCCGGGGAGGCTATCTGTTTCCGGGGAAGGGGATGGCGAGCAACAGGCTGCACCCGACCCAATGGGCGAACTTGAACCCACGGTTCGGGTTTGCCTATCAGGCCGCCGAAAAGACCTTGATCCGAGGCGGCTATTGGGTCTACTTCGATGCCGCGATCTACGGTGCGGCAGGTCGGCTCGGTTCCGGAACCGTGTTCAATGCAAGCACCCAGTGGCTCGCAACCCTGGACGGAGTCACGCCGTTTCGGAACATGAGCGATCCGTTTCCGGACGGCATCAACTTCGCGGAGGGCGACACAAACGGCGTGGCGGCGGCCCTGGGTCAGGCGGTGTCTCAAGCCCCCTTCCCGTCCAGCATGCCCGTGCCTTACAACCAGCAATGGAATTTCACGATCCAGAGATCGCTTGGGACGAACTTGCTGTGGGAAGCAGCCTACGCAGGCAGCAAGGGAACCCACCTGCCGCTCGACTGGCAGGTGGACCAGCTGCATCCGGATCTGATTTCACCCGACAACAACCTGCTGCAACTCGTAGACAATCCCTTCTACGGGATCATCCCTACCGGGGTGATGGCTCAGCCGAGGGTCCAGCGCGGCCAGTTGCTGACGCCGTTTCCGCAATACCCCGGCGCCCGGCTCCCCAAGCAGGGTTGGGGGAACTCGAACTATCACTCGTTCCAGACCAGTCTGGAGCAGAGGTTTGCCGCTGGCACCAGTTTCATGGTGGCCTATACGTTTGCCAAGACCATATCGGACGGGGGCGACGATGTATGGCTCGGCTCGAACGAAACCAATGCGTATTGCCGGCACTGCGACCGTTCCGTGTCTGTGTACAATCAGACTCATCGGCTCGTGTCGAACTTTACGTACGAACTGCCGTTCGGCCGCGGGAAGCGCTTCGGAAGCGACTGGAGCAAGGCACTGAACGTCGTTCTGGGGGGGTGGCAGATCAACGGCATCGGGACTCTGAACAGTGGGCTCCCGCTACGGTTTCGGATCAATCAGAACACGAGTCGTTCGTTCGGTGGGGGCCAGCGCCCAGACTCGACAGGGAGAAGCGCGGAACTGGCCTCTGGGAACACCTTGGGGCGCTGGTTCGACACGGAACAATTCCTGCGGCCGGCGCAATTTACGTTCGGCAATGTCGGAAGGGTTCACCCCACGCTAAGGTCCGACTTCATCGAAGCCCTGGACTTCTCCCTGTTCAAGAACTTCCGATACGGCGAGCGCTGGAAGGTTCAATTCCGTGCCGAAGCATTCAACGTCTTCAATCACCCTGTGTTCGGTGGTCCCAATACCGTCTTCGGGAATCCGAACTTCGGGCGGGTTGTCAGCCAGGCTAACGGCCCTCGACAGCTTCAATTGGCGCTGCGGTTGCAGTTCTAATATCAGTCCTCGGAGACGCTGGCGCCGTAGTCACTGCGAAACCGGTCGTGATCCGAACGCCGAGCCCTTGCCTTCATACAGGCATTGCCCGGAGAATCGGATACGGAGAGCACCCGTTTGCTACCGGTAGTGACAAGGGGGATCTGGACGCCGTTGAAAGACATTCGTTCTTAAGCCTGAGAATGGCGGCACGTATTACCGGTTTGGACTCACTAGTGTCCGGTTCCCTCGCACTTCATCGCGCATAAGTGGCTATTCCCCGTTAAGTTAGAGGCGAATCTGGGTGGTGGCGATTTGAACTGAACGAGGATCCGGTGAACACTTCCACCGCAGGTTGCGGTCATCTGCGGACGGGGACCGCTTGGCTAGCCTCCTCACATGCATTCCGGCAACACGATGTTCGCCCAAGTCATGAGTTTCCTCCCCTGCACCACGTTCGCTCGTATCGTTGCCCGTTACGGTGGCGACCGCTTCGTCCGCTCCCTGCGCTGCACCGAGCAGCAGGGTGCCATAGCTTTCGCCCAAATCACCGGCCGCGAGAGCCTGCGCGACCTCGATGCCTGTCTCACAGCCCGCCCCTCCAAGCTCTACCACTCCGGGTTCCGCGCACCGGTCCGCCGCTCCACTTTGGCCGACTCCAATGAACGGCGCGACTGGCGCATCCACGCCGATTTGAGCCATCGCCTGATCGCCCAGGCGCGTCACCTGTACGCCGACGAGCCCCTTCCCGTCGAACTCGACGAGACCACCTACACCCTCGCGTCGACCACCATTGACCTGTGCCTGTCGATGTTGCCATGGGCCACCTTCCGCAATCCCGAGGCTGCCGTTAAGATGCACACCTTGCTCGACTTACGCGGCTCCATTCCCAGTTTCATTCACATCTCCGGCGGGAAACTCCATGACGTCAACGTGCTCGATCTGCTAGTGCCGGAACCGGGCGCAATCTATATCATGGACCGCGCCTACGTGGACTTTCGTCGGCTGCACGCACTGCACCAGGCCGGTGCCTTCTTCCTCACCCGCGCCAAGCAAACTCCCGCTCCCGGCACGTCTATTCCCCTCCGACCGACCGCACCCCCGGCATCATCGCCGACCAGACCATCGCCTTGGACGGCGTGGGCACCAAACGCTACTACCCCGAGCAGCCGCGGCGCATCCGCTACAAGGATCCCGATTCCGGCAAGAACCTCGTGTTCCTGACCAACCGCGCCGGCCTCAACGCGCTCACGGCTTACGGCCTCTACAAGAGCACGCAGACCGTCGAACTCTTCTTGAAATTTGTCAAGGGTAACTTACGTGACAAGCGTTTCCTTGGCACCTCGATAAACGCCGTCAAGTCCCAGTTATGGATCGCGGTCTCGGTATACGTGGTCGTCGCGATCCTGCGCAAGCGCCTCGGAATCGACACCCCACTGCACACGATGCTCCAGAACCTGCCGATCATGCCGTTCGAACAAGTCCATCTAGTACGAGGCACTTACGATGGAGGAACCGAATGCAGGGCGAGAAGCCAGTCCGGTCCAGCCACCCCTGTTCGCATGGTAATTCCAGCGTCGATCCACGCTTCGAGCCCGGCCGAGCGCCGTTCTTGAACAGCCGGATCAAGGATTCCGACGGCGGGCTAACGGACGGTCCGAAGCCCAGCCACGCTCTTACGGCGTAGCACCCCTTCCAACCCCGATCCAGCGAATCCCGCCCACTCGGCCCTCGGGAAATGACCGGCCAAGTTTCAGATCCGCTACAGAAGTCGCGAACTCCAGCGGCATGTGAAACCCTTTAGAATCAATCCCTTGAACGACCCGATTTCAGAACCCGGCTTTGATAGGGGCTTATATACAATCCTAACCAAAGCAACCAGCTCTGCTTGTAGAATAAACCTAGGAAATCCATCTATAACTCATTGATTTTGCTTAACTTCCGTCGCTGAAATGGTTACAATAGAATTGTTATTAGGGCTCCTAGGAAACACGATCATCCGGGACCGGGCAAGGCCCGCCGCAAGGGCATTTCCATCGTTCAGCTGATCAGGCTATTCCCAGACGATAAGTCCGCGGAGGATTGGATTGCCTCGATTCGCTGGCCGAACGGGGCGACCTGCCCGCATTGCGAATCCACCAACGTCCAGTGCGGGGCGAAGCATCCGAACATGAGCTATCGCTGCCGCAAGTGCCGCAAGTTCTTCTCGGTGCGCACCGGCACCGTCATGCAGAACTCGAACCTCGGCGCGCAGAAATGGGTGATTGCGGCTTACATGCTGACAACGAATCTGAAGGGAGACTCCAGCATGAAGCTGCACCGGGACCTGGACATCACGCAGAAATCGGCTTGGCACCTGGCGCATCGCATCCGCGAGACCTGGGAGCGGGGCGAGGGGCTGTTTGGCGGACCCGTCGAGGTTGACGAGACCTACCTGGGCGGCAAGCGCAAGAACATGCCGAAGCATGTCCGCAAGGACCTGACGGGGCGGGGTCCGGTCGGCAAGACGGCGGTTGTGGGAGCCAAGGATCGCGAGACGAATCGGGTCGTGGCGAAGGCCGTCGAGTGCACCGACAAGGAAACGCTGCAAGGCTTCGTCAAGGACTCCGCGGACCTGCACGCGACGGTCTATACCGACGAGGCCGGTGCCGACGAGACGCTGCCGTTCGAGCATGAGGCCGTCAAGCACTCGGTCAGCGAGTATGTGCGCGGCAAGGCCCACACCAATGGCGTGGAGTCGTTCTGGAGCATGCTCAAGCGCGGCTATGTGGGGACCTACCACAAGATGTCCCCGAAGCACCTGCAACGCTATGTGAACGAATTCTCGGGACGGCACAATGTGCGCATCGCGGACACCTTGGAGCAGATGGAACACACCACGCTGCGGATGATCGGCAAGCGCCTGCGGTACAAGGATCTGAAGCGGGCGAACGGTCTGGATTCCGGGGCGCGGGCAATGGCGCTATGAGCGGCCCGCGCCACACGGAGTCTCAGCGCACTGCGGGCTGGCCCGTGCGCTGAAACTCCGCCGCCATCCCGCCACGACCGTCCACGGCGGGAAAGGCACTCGGATTCACGCGGGACCGAGTCCTTGCCGGGGAAGTCGCTGGCTGCCAGGGATTGTTTTAGGATGGACTCCATGACCAAACCACCAGACAAGCCCAAGCGACCGCGAGGCCGTCCGGTCAAATACCCTATGCCCGAGCCGATTCCCGACACTCCCGAGAACGTCATGCGGGCGTTGCTGGGAGCACCACCCAAGGGCGAGAACGACTGGGACTACATCCAGCGCACAGGACGGAAAACCAAGCGCCCGTAGCCGATTGCAATGAAATGCAAATCAGTTGCTTTGGTTAGGATTGTATATAAGCCCCTTTTTTTTCGCCTGCTCGGCGGCGGCGTTGCGCTGGGCGAGGCGGGCCTGGCAGAGCTGCTCGCTGACTTCGACCAGTTCGGCGGACAGGGCCTGGTAGCGGCGGAAGCTGGCAATCTGCTGGCGGGCGGTGTGGACCTGGTCGGGGCGGAGGGAGCGGTTGCGGGTCTTGCCGTTGAGCTTGAAGGTGATCGACCAGTAGGGGCCGTGAGGCTTGCCGCCGGGGGAGCGGCACTGGCAGTCGGGCTTGCCACAGGGGCGGGAGCGGCTGGACAGGGAGCCGGGCCGCATGTCGCCGAGGTCGGCGATAAGCTCGACGATGCGGTCGCGGCGGGCTGCAAGGGCAGGGATGGGGTCAGACAATGGAGGCCCTCCTTTGCTCCAATATATCATACTGGAGGAAATCCGGATGCAAACCATTCTATGGTAAGAGCGTCCAACTTAGCTCAGCAGAAAATCACAGCCATGTCGTGCACCCGCGGCGCGGGAGGCCTTCGCGGGCCCCCTATTCGATGTCCGATAATCGCCTTTGCTGGAGACTCTGAGCAGACGGGGCTGTTCTTCTCGCTAGTTCAAGGCCTCGATCAAGAGTTTCCGGGCATGCCGGACGTGTCTAGGGTTCGTCGGGATGGCTCTCTCGCCACCAAGCGACCAACCTCTCCAAGATCTCAGTGAATGCCTTCACGCGGTCTGTGGCAGCAAGCGTCGACAGATAGAAACGCGGCTGCCCGTGGATCCCTGCCCTGCTGAAGGAATAACACCCAGCCGGCAAGCCCTCGATCTCGGTGCGCAGTTCCGACTGCACGTCTTCTTGATCGAAGGGGGGATGGTCTCGCAGCCACGCCATGCCAAGCCACGTTTTTTTTCCAGCCTCCTCGATGTGCACCAGGGTGATGCCGTCGGGCGGGCGGCGAAGCTTGATCAGGCATTGCGGGCCCCGCTTGCAAGCGAACTCACGGCGCAAGCCGACATCCCTGGACCAATCGAGAAGCTCGCGAGCAGCGGAGGCGGCAGCGTCTCCGCACGCCGCGTGCACCGCCTGCAGGAATCTCTCTTCATCCCCAGAAACGTCTTCGAGGTTTCCACCAGCCATCAGGCCTTCCATTCATCCTCCGGTCCAAGGCGTCCTGTCGCTGGCCTGCATCCGTGCTCCGATCAGGATCCCACAGTCGATCGCTGGGGTTCACGCAGGATCGGCACCCCATAAGCCTTGCAGACGACGGTCGCGGAAAACTGCAAAAGGCAACCGCAAGGGATTCTGGGCGGTCGACGTTGCGGCCAGGGACCGGATCATCTTCCGGTTTGAGGGGAACCACGTTTGCGAGATCCAGTTGGTTAACTATCATTGAAGGGGTCCTCATGGCAGATCTGATGTACAATCCGCCGCACCCCGGAGAGGTGGTCCGCGATAGCTGCCTGGGCGCGGAGACGGTATCTTCCGCAGCCCGGCGTTTGGGCGTCGGTGCAGGGACGCTTTCGCGGGTGCTGAACGGGCACCGGCGCATCACGCCCGCGCTCGCCTGGAAGATGGAAGCAATCGGGTGGTCTGATGCGGTCAGCTGGATGCAACTACAGGTCGCCTATGACCTTGCCATGGAGCGGCTGCGCCAGGGACAAGCTGCCTGAGATAATGCCAGACCCACTACGCTTCCCCGTACTCATCGTCGCCGGGTTCGGCGCCTCGCCGGTCTGGAACGCCCCCGGCCAGCCGCCGTGCTTCCCAATGACCTCGTCGATCTCGGTCATTAGGCGGCGAGTGTCGGTAAGGGCGGCAACGATCTTTCGGTAGTGGTCGATGTCGTCCTCGGAAAGCGTGCGGCCCTTGCGGTCCTTGAGCCACTTCTCAGCCGGACGGTAGCCGCCGATGGTGGACGCCCAGATTTCCGGCTCGACACTCTCGAAATACTGTTCGCGATTGATCCAGACGCACCCAGGCAAACCGCTGCTCGGAGGCGCGTAACGCACCTTGTCCACCTGGTTGCTGCCGGTGCGGTGGAATGCCGCCCCTTCGCCCCTTTCCTCGGTTTCCATCAGGTGCAGGCTGACGAGGCGAGCGCCGGGGAAGATGAGAGCGGAGAACAACGCACGGTTAGTCGGCAGCGGAATGCGTGGGAAGTCGGACTTCAGGAAGTCAGCGTAGCGGCGGCGGTATTCCGGGCTGTGCAGCACGGCGTAGAGGTAGTGGAGGATGTCTTCAGGCCCGAACGTCGATTCGAGATCGCCTGTCCCTTCGGGAACGAATTCGAGGCCGATGGTGGAAGCAACTATCGTGACGAACTCCGGGATGAGATTCGGTTTGCGCCCAGTGCTCAACCCCGTTACTTGTTTCTGCGGATAGTAAGCATTCAGTGTGGGGGCGCAAGGTGGTAGGGGTGTCGCGCAATAGGACCGGATGGCCCTGGCACGAGGCGTGAGCTAGGCTGCCAATGGAAGGGCCGTGGGAGGCTCGTTGTCGGTTGCCGTCGTCGGGTGCTGGCTAGTGCCTTGCCAGCCGACGGGCGGCCGGCGGAGTTCTTGCTGGCGCTGCTCGTCCATCCGCCAGGGCAGCCATGGGTCGAGGTCCTGGGGCGGTTCTCCGCGATTCCGGGCGCAGGCCGCGAGATAGTCCAGCACCCAGGAGTAGGGATTCAGCCCGTTCAGGCGCACCGTCGCGAACACGCCGAACAGCAGCCCCGTCATGCTGGCTCCTTGCGGCCCGCCCGACCCGAAACTGGTGTAGCGAGCGATGACCGGACCCCGCAGGACGCGCTCGCAAGCGTTGTTATCGAGCGGTACGCGGGCGTCTCGCAGGAACACCCCCAAGCCTTCCCGGTGCTCCAGCAGCGAGAGCAGCGGCGCAGTCCGGGCCTCCAGCCGGGCCAGTTCGCCGCCGTGCGGCTGCGGACGATTGAGTTCCAGAATCCACGGAACGCGCAACTCGAGCAACTCCTCGCGCGCGGCCTGGAAGAGGCCGTCGAAGGCGGCCTCCAATTGTTCCTGCCGCTTGCGGAAGGTCGCGTCCTGCCCGTCCCAGGGCAGGGCGGGCCGCCAGGCCCGCCGCCGCAGCTTGGCCAGATGGAACACGGTGCCGATGCGGTCGAGCCAGGCGTCGGCCCACGGCTTCAGGTCCGGGAAGCCGGTCCCCACCTTGCGGAAATCACGCCGCTGGTGAGTCCAGCAGAACTGTAATACGATGCGCCCGGACGACTTGCGGGCCAAGGCCTTGTAGGCACTCCAGCGATCGCAGACCACGATGACCTCCTGGCCTGCCCGGTCCTGCTCGTTCCCGCCCAGGTTCCCGAGCAACTGCTCGCCCGAGGGCGAGCCCCGCGTCGGCAGGATGCGCATGCGCACCGTGTCGGCGGTCAGGCACGTCCACAGCCAGTACAATGGCTTGCCGCCGCTCTCCGGCGCCTCCTTCGCGTTGTCCTGTCCCGCGATGTACTGCACCGGCCAGGACGTCTCGTCGGCCTGGGCCACGGCGGCCTCCGCCTGGCGCCGCGCGATGGCCTGGTCGATCGGCTGGAACAGCCTGGCCATGCGCCGCAGCCCCTGCGAGAGCGTTGAGACCGGCACGCGCAAGCCCAGCGCCGCCAGATCGCGGGCCGCCGCGGCCTGGGCACGGAACAGGAGGAACACCTGCACCAGGAACCAGCCCCACACGCTGGTGCCCAGCTGCGTGCGCTCGCCGAGCCGCGGCGCCGGCGGTGCCAGCACGCTGCGCGCCGCCGCGCACGAGCAGGCCGGCCGGTACTGTTGCCGGCGGATCCGGCGTGCCACGGCCTGCCAGTCCATCTCGTAGAGCCAGCTGGCCTCGGTCCCGCTCCGGACATAGGCCTTGCCGCAGCTCGGACAGCACCGTTCGTCTTCCGGCAGGTCGAGCAACTCGTCTCGCACGGGTAGATCCGCGTGGCCCACACGACCCGGATTGGGCGTACCCCGCTTCCGGCCCCGCTTCCGACCCCGCTTCTTGCGGTCGGGCTGGCCGCCGGCGGGTGGCTGGAAATCGTCGCCGGGCTCGTCTCCTGCGCCCTCATCCGGGGCCCGGCCCGCCGCCTCGCTCTTGCGCCCGAACACTGCGCGCAGCATCTCCTCCAACCGCGCTTCCAGCCACGCAATCTTCTCCTGCGCCGCCTGCAATTCCCCCCGCAGCGCTTCCGATTCCGCCCGCGCCGCCGCCAACTCCTGCCGGTTGCGATCGTGCTCTTGCGAATCCATCCCGTTGCCCGACCCCGGCTACCTCTTCGCCCTGGCCCGCCCGTGCCGCAGGATCCGCCGCCAGTCCCGCTGCAACGGGTACACGTACACCTGCTTGGGCGGCTTCGCCTTGGCCGGCCCGTCCTTCGTCCGCCCCGCCGTCTCCCCGATCCGCTGCCAGTTGGCCGCCCGGTAGCAGGTTCCCGCGTACTGTGTCGCATTCACATAGGACTCGCACAGGACCGGCCGGTACCCGTGCAGCCGCTCCCAGTCCCTTGGCAATTGCCGTGTCGCCAGCCCCAGTGCGTGGGACGCCAGGTTCTTCACGCGAACCCAGGGGAACAAAAGGTAGCGAGCGTGCCTCACCACCAGCTGCAGGTGCGGGCGATACGCCTGCTGCTGCCAGCCGATCCAGCGGTCTCGGCAAACCAGCTGGCGGGCCGCGAAATCGAACAGCAGGCACCCCAGCGGCCGCCCTCGCCGCTCGCGCAGCACGTAGCGAATGTGATTGCCGATCGGCTGGCGGTAGCCCAGCGGGTGATAGCGCTGCACCCAGGCATTCCAGGCCGCGACCTGCTCCGGCTCCCGTGCCAGCTCCAGTTCCAACGGCGTCAGGTCCGCCAGCGGCCCGGCGATCTCTTCCTGCGGGTCGCTGCCCGCCCCGGGCACGACCGGCCTCTGCCGGCTCCGCCCGGGGCCCTGGCGGGTGGGCAGGGTCAGGATGCCGAGCCGTTCGAGCTCCTCCAGCAACCCCATGGCCTGCTGGATGCGGTTGCGGCCGTTGGGAGTCTGCCAGCGCAGGTGCACGCAGACCGTGTGGCCCAGTTCGGTGCGGCTGAGCAGAGGGAACGTGGCGACGGTCTGCTGGATGTCGGCGATCTGCCGGCGGGTGAGGCGCTGGCCGCCGAAGGTGGTGGATCGGAGCTGGCGGATGCGAGGGTCCAATCGAGGGGCCTACCCACCCCACCCTGACAGGGTGGAAGCGAAAAGTCAAGGGGTGGCGAAAAATTGCCGGCCAGCGCACTCTCACCCGGATCCAGCGTTCCGGGCTACACCACCAAGGCCCTCGCGACGCGAGCTCACTGCTCGATTGCCCGCAAGACCGACTCTTTGGCCCCCACCTGAATCCTTACCCGGAGCACACGCTCCGGCTCCAACCCACCCCACACTGAATGCTTACCACGCAGAAACTGCCAGGCGGATTCGTGGATTGGCCGACGAGATCTCGCGAGGACGCTGTCGAGGCGGGCGTTCAGGCCCACATGGTTCAAGTCTTCGAGGCGGGAGCGGTACTGTGCGGGATCCTAGGCGATGCCGAGGCGAAGGAGAAAAACCTCAAGGTCGCTGGCCGATTGCGCCAATACGATTTCGCGAGGACCAATCGCAAGTCTGCGGTCGCATTTATGGTTCTCGCTGGCGTGCGCGACGCACGAAAGGCGAACGAGGATGTCCTTGCCGTGAGTCCACTACACGATGTTTCGACGTTTAACGGATACTACGTGCTCGAGGCCCGCGCCAAGGCTGGAGACCACCAGGGCGGTATCGACCTAATCCGTGACTACTGGGGAAAGATGATCGACTTGGGCGCGACCACGTTCTGGGAAAACTTCGACATCACTTGGGTGGAGAACTCCGCGCCGATTGACGAACGCGTTCCCGAGGGAATGAAGTGCATCCACGCAGATCACGGGGATTGGTGCTATATCGGCCTGCGACACAGCCTTTGCCACGGCTGGGGCACGGGTCCGACCGCATGGCTCAGCGAGCACGTTCTGGGGTTCCGCCCGCTAGCGCCAGGCTGCTCAAAGCTACTTGTCGATCCCCACCTGGGGGACCTCAAGAGGGCGGCCGGCACGTTTCCGACGCCTTACGGCGTGGTCCAGGTATCCCACGCTCGAGACAGCAAGGGGGTGATTCAAACAGAGATCGATTCGCCATCGGAGATAGAGATTGTGAGGGCCTAAGACCGGGTTTTTGATCGAGTTGGGCCAAGTCCGGCGGCACGGTCCTAGCCATCTGAAAAATTGAAGGGCTATCGATCTTCGTTCAGCGCGTACAAACTCACTTCTCCACATTTGCGGCGGCGGACTCCAACTCGATCATGACCTCGTTATTGCCAGGATAGAACTCGACGTCTATCGGATCGCTGCTATCAGGACCGACCGTCCGGAAGGTCTCCGACCCTGCCTTGGGAGGCGACCCGCCGTCCCTCGTCGACATGTTCGCGAACAGCCGACGCACCTCGACCTGGTACTTGCCGACGCTTGGACCGTAACGCTCGGTAATCGTGAAGGCCCCTTTCTTGCCGGGATAGAGTTGGGCCGCAATTGTCGGCTTTCGATCATCGTCAGGGATGAAGGTGATCCGGCCAAAAGGGAACGGCTTGCCGTCGAGACGCACGTTTCCCGAAACACTCACTCGCGGTGCGTCGGTGAGAAGGCCGTTACGGCGCATCCATCGCATAGCCAATTCCGGCCACTGGCCGAATATCGGGTCACCAGCACCTAGGCCTCCTCCATGCCCGCCACTGCTGAAAACGTGGATCTCCGCCGGAACACCCGCGTCGAGCAGCGCCTGGAAGAAGACGGTGCTGTGAGCAGAGGTAACCATCGGGTCGTCATAAGCATGGACAAGGAACGTTGGAGGAGTTTCCTCTGTAACCAGTACATCCGTGGAACGGATGTACTTCCTTTCCTCGGGACCCAGCAGACTTGCTGAAGTACCCGGATATACGGGTACCAGAAAATCCGGTCGGGAGCTTTGCCGATTGATCGGATCCCTGTCTGTTGGATTCCCTGCAGCAAAATCTGTCCCGGCCCAGGTTGTCAGGTGCCCTCCTGCGGAGAATCCCATCATTCCAATTCGACTAGTGCTAATACCAATTCGCTCGGCGTGGTGCCGGACGAACCGCACGGCCCGTTGCGCGTCAAGCAGGGCCGCACTTGTGTGGTACCTCGGCATCAACCGGTACCTCAGAATCATGGCCGTGATCCCGACTTGGTTCAACCATCGAGCAATCTGTGTTCCTTCGTGATAGGAGGCCAATCCTCTGTATCCACCGCCCGGATTCACGATGATCGCCGTCCCCGTGGCATTCTCCGCAGCCGGAAAGTGAATTGCGACCGACGGTGTGTCTTCCGGGCCACTTCCCTTGCCTTCCGGGGCGCCGTCCGGCCATAACGCGACACGTTCGCCGTGCTCGAACACACCATCTGCAGCAGCCTCCGCAACTGCAGCTGCAAGTGTGAACAAAGATAAGGCGACCAGTCCAATCCGCATTTGCTGCTCCGCTCCCTTCAGTTACCGACGAAAAGACGATACTTCCTAGTGGATTGTACCCACGAGTAGTCGCAACGGCTCTAAAACGCGCGACTGCCTGTTTGAATACCGATGAAGAGCTCTTGCGGGGTCCCCAGCAGCGCATGCTCCCGCGAGCATTTGCTCGCGCGCGCTTTATTGACTCCGCCGTTCCTCCGATTCGTGAGATGTCGCCGTCGCCTAGCGAGGAGCCTTTGCCATTCGAAAACCACTTCCTACGTTGCTCCTGCGGCGAGCCTATCGTGGAATTCTTGCCAAGGCTAGTGCTTGGAATCCTCGCCAGTGTCGCGACAGGGCCTGACTGGGGTCCGACGCGCGGCCCGTCGGTCAGGCAGGCGTCACCTCATAAGGAGGGCCGGTATGCATGGCGCCGAGACCGGGTTCGAGTGCAGACCGCGCTTGCGGGTTCCGAAATGGATGGCCGCACTTCGGTCGAAACCCACCCTTGACAGGCATCAATCCCGGACCAAAGAATAGGAACCATGAAGATGGCGGTAGGCAGTGACTCCGTTTGCAACTTGACGCACGCGATCACTGGTCATTTGGAAGACAAGGGCATCGAATTGCTCCGCTGCGGCAGACTGGCCGGAGAGGAGGCGGATTATGTGGATGCTGCCCGCGACGTAGCTGAAGCCGTCGGGGCGGGAAAGTGCGACCAAGGTCTCATCTTTTGCAACACCGGGACTGGAGTCACGATCGTGGCGAACAAGGTACCCGGCGTTCGAGCAGCTCTCTGCCCTGACGGCTTCACCGCCAGCATCGCTCGACTGGCCAACAATGCCAATGTGATCATTCTAGGGATGCGGCTAACCGGGGAGATCCATGCCAAGGAGATCGTAGACACCTGGCTGGCGACCAGTCCTTCCACCGAAGAGCGCCGGGTCAACTTCCATCGCAAGACCGACGAACTGGATCAACAGTACCGCAAGGCCTGATTGATTCCCAGCACTGGAACTATCGGTACTTGCTTCGGGTTTTCCTTGCGCGGTTCGTCGCAACGGCGCCGCACAGTTGGGGTCACTGAATCCGGGCTCCGAACTTCGCGACGGCCGCCTCCGAAAGGGTCAGCCCGAGCCCGGGCTGCTCGTTCAGCGTCAGCCAGCCATCCGCGATCTCGGGGGCATCCTCGAAGAGTTCGGCCTGCAGCGGGTCTCGCTCGGGATCGGTGAAGGACTCGACGATTCGGCCGGCCGGACTGCCGGCGACCAGCGGCCCGTGAATGAAGCAGTCGTGGTGGGGAGCCACATCGACATGGTTCAACTCGCAGAGTGCCGCCAGCTTGCGCCCCTCAGTGAAGCCGCCGAACATCGTGCAGTCGAACTGCAGGATTTGGATCGCCTGCTCTTCGAGCAAGGCGCGGCAACCATAGCTGGTGAGTTCGCTTTCGCCGGCCGAAAGCGGGATCGAGGTACGCTGCGAGAGCAGCTTCAACTCGCGTCGGTCATCCGTCCAACGGACCGGCTCCTCGAGCCAGACCGGTTTTAGCGGTTCCAATAGTCGCGCGCCCTCGATGGCGGTCTTGAGCTCCCAGGCGCGGTTGACGTCGACCATCAGGTCGCGGTCGGGTCCGATGACGTCGCGGAGGATCTCCATGCGCCGGATGTCTTCGGCGAGATCCCCAGCGCCGACTTTGCCCTTGAATCCTCGATGCCCCTGGCCTACCAGCATCTGGATTTCATCGCGCAGCTCGGAGTCGTCCTTGCCGTCACGGTAGTAGGCGCAGGTCACATAGCACGGGACCTTGTTCCGGTGTCCGCCGAAGAGGCGATAGAGAGGAAGGCCGGCCGTGCGGCCAACGATATCCCAGCAGGCAAGGTCGACGGCAGAGGAAATGCGAACCAGCGCCTCGCGGCTCCAGCGGTGCTCGGCTGCCATTCGGTTCGAAGTCAGACCGAACAGCTTCTGGTAGAGACGCTCGGGGGCAAGTGCATCCATCCCAAGGATCTCCTCGGAGATCCCGTCCTTCACGACCTGCACGATCGGGGAGATGTCGGTGTAGCTCGTCGCTAGCCCGAATCCTTCGACGCCGTCGCTCGACCGCATACGCACAAGTAGCTCGTTGGCCTTGGGAACCTTGATCAGGCTGACCCAATGCGGCCGCGACTCCTCTGGGGCGGACAAGATGTGGAATTCGACTTCGGTGATCGTGGTCGGCATCAGCTCTACTACCTAGGTTCCCAGCATATTGAGGCCCGCTCGCGTTAGACGGTGCCCTCTCTAATCATCCATACCGTGCCAATTGCAATCTTCCATGCCCTCGCACTCGGCTGGTCTAGCCAGAATCAGGCCCGTGGCGCCGACACCGTCTGGTGCGACAGGTGTTGGTGCTTGGCCGAGAGTCGTTCCGTCGAATGCGGCTCGGGGTTACAACCTTCCCTTTCACAACCATGGAGTCGAGGTCAGAGTATTGGCCAAGCGTGCGTGCACGACCGAATCGATCGCGAGTCAGGACTGGAACGAATCCGCTCAGGGCACAAACTGGCGCACGAGCCATAAATGAAGGTCCGCTCGTTCCCGACATCGGCAAAGCGGAACTTGCAGCCCCAAGGGTGAGGAGAGTGTGAGTGTCAGCCGTGGTAGAGTACGTCGTAGGCTGTTCGACGCTTGGAGTTCAGCTCGAACAGCGAGGAATGGAGGGAGCCGAATGCCCAGCCGCAAGATCCCAGAGGTCGACCCCCATGATCGAAAACGCATCCAAGTATTGGATAGCGAGATGTCCTTTGTCGATGTTGGAACCGGTGACCCTGTCGTGTTCTTACATGGAAATGGCACATTCTCCTATGTATGGCGAAATATCATTCCATATGCCCAGCCGCTAGCGCGCTGCGTTGCCCCCGATCTCATGGGATGCGGAGATTCGGGAAAGCTTCCTGGATCCATGTACCGAATAGCTGACCAATCTAGATATTTGGATGCTTGGTTTGAAACGATGGACCTTGGCGATAAGATTACTCTGGTCCTGCACGATTGGGGTGGTCCGATTGGGTTCGATTGGGCCCACCGCCACAAAGACCAGATCAAGGGTATTGCCTACATGGAAACTTTGGTTCTGCCGTTGGAGTGGGACGATTGGCCTGATGTTAGGCGGGATCTATTCAAGCAATTTCGTTCACCAATGGGTGAAGACTTAGTTCTTAACGACAACTTTTTCATTGAAACGATTCAGACGCGTATGGTCAGAAACCTACCAGAACCTGTGATGGATAGATATCGCGAGCCATATCTAGAACCAGGCGAATCGCGGCGACCTACTCTGACATTTACAAGAGAATGTCCGATTGGAGGAGAGCCAAAAGATGTGATTGAGATGATCAATCGCACCGGTCAGTGGTTGTCTACTAGTGACTTGCCGAAGCTATTCATCAATGCATACCCAGGTTCTATTTTGGCAGGACGGCAGCGAGAATTTTGCCGAACGTGGCCAAATCAGAAAGAGAAAACCGTATTGGGAATACACTACATCCAAGAGGATTCGCCGTTCCACATTGGCGAGGCAATCGCCGACTTCATCAAATCCATGAACTGAGTCTTTATCAGAGGAGTTCGACCTGTGAAAAAGATCCTCGTTAGTCTGTCGGCATGGTCGCACTGCCCTAGTTTAAAGATTCATCGAGCAGGTAAATCACGGCACTGCGACTGTTCAGACTTCTAGTATAGTTATTGTCTGTCGGCTAGTGCGCGGTTCCTTGGCAGCCGATCTGCCAAGAATCGGCAGAAGATTGCATCCAGTTCGGAGTCGAATTACTTCACTACGATGACATGCTTTAAGCCAGTTCGAAACCTCGAAGAAACGCTTAGACAACGACCGGACCCTCCCCAAACAACTCGCCACGCTACCACATGAACTCGACGGACTATCTCGCGGAAATCGCTCACGCTACAAAGTCGTCCGCAAGGTACTCAACAGTGTGGTAGTGTCGATTGGCAGCGGAGGATGCATGAACCCGATTGAGACAAGAAAGCTCGGTCGTACGCAAGTGCAATTGACACAGCTTGGATACGGTGCAGCAAGGCTCGGAGAGCTCTTCGTTAGAGTGAGCGAAGAGGAATCGCGAGGGACTCTGCAAGCAGTCTGGGAACACGGCATTCGCTACATCGACACAGCGCCTTGGTACGGACTTGGTCTCAGCGAGCACAGGGTAGGCAGTTTTCTGTTCGAAAAGCCACGCCACGAGTTCATGCTCTCCACCAAGGTGGGACGCATTCTCAAAGCACCTGAGGTCAAGGCCAATTTCAAGCCGCCACTTTTCTTGGGCGGACTTCCCTTCGACCATGTCTTCGACTACAGCTACGACGGGATCATGCGCTCTTACGAAGACAGCGTGCAGCGGTTGCGGCTTAACAGCATCGACCTGGTGGTCATTCACGACCTTGAACTCTGCCATCACGGCACGGAATTGCAGACCTACCTGGACCAGCTCACCGGCAGCGGCTGGCGGGCTCTCGAGGAGTTGCGTTCGACCGGCGAAGTCCATGCGGTCGGGGCCGGAATCAACGAGCAGGGAGGGATCCCTCGGTTTCTGGAAAGATTCGACCTCGACTTCTTCGTTTTGGCGTGGCCCTACACGCTCCTGGAGCAGGACGCTCTGGAAGAACTGCCCCTATGCCAGGAACGCAATGTGGGAATCATCCTGGCAACCGTGTTCAGCTCTGGAATCCTAGTCACCGGTGCGATCGAAGGCGCAAAGCACAACTATCATGACGCGCGTCCCGGGATTCTTGACAAGGTCTCGCGGATCGAGCAGGTCTGCCGTCGCCACAACGTGTCGATGGCGGCTGCCGCACTACAGTTCCCCTTGGCCCATCCCAGCGTGGCGAGTGTCATACCCGGAGCGCAGGAACCGCATCAAGTGGAGGAGAATGTAGCCTATTTTCGAGAGGAGATCCCCTCAGATCTGTGGGAAGAACTCAAGGCCGAGGGGTTCATTCGACAAGACGCCCCAACCCCATAGGACTGGCAGTAAGCATTCAGTGTGGGGGCGCAAGGTGGTAGGGGTGTCGCGCAATAGGACCGGATGGCCCTGGCACGAGGCGTGAGCTAGGCTGCCAATGGAAGGGCCGTGGGAGGCTCGTTGTCGGTTGCCGTCGTCGGGTGCTGGCTAGTGCCTTGCCAGCCGACGGGCGGCCGGCGGAGTTCTTGCTGGCGCTGCTCGTCCATCCGCCAGGGCAGCCATGGGTCGAGGTCCTGGGGCGGTTCTCCGCGATTCCGGGCGCAGGCCGCGAGATAGTCCAGCACCCAGGAGTAGGGATTCAGCCCGTTCAGGCGCACCGTCGCGAACACGCCGAACAGCAGCCCCGTCATGCTGGCTCCTTGCGGCCCGCCCGACCCGAAACTGGTGTAGCGAGCGATGACCGGACCCCGCAGGACGCGCTCGCAAGCGTTGTTATCGAGCGGTACGCGGGCGTCTCGCAGGAACACCCCCAAGCCTTCCCGGTGCTCCAGCAGCGAGAGCAGCGGCGCAGTCCGGGCCTCCAGCCGGGCCAGTTCGCCGCCGTGCGGCTGCGGACGATTGAGTTCCAGAATCCACGGAACGCGCAACTCGAGCAACTCCTCGCGCGCGGCCTCCAATTGTTCCTGCCGCTTGCGGAAGGTCGCGTCCTGCCCGTCCCAGGGCAGGGCGGGCCGCCAGGCCCGCCGCCGCAGCTTGGCCAGATGGAACACGGTGCCGATGCGGTCGAGCCAGGCGTCGGCCCACGGCTTCAGGTCCGGGAAGCCGGTCCCCACCTTGCGGAAATCACGCCGCTGGTGAGTCCAGCAGAACTGTAATACGATGCGCCCGGACGACTTGCGGGCCAAGGCCTTGTAGGCACTCCAGCGATCGCAGACCACGATGACCTCCTGGCCTGCCCGGTCCTGCTCGTTCCCGCCCAGGTTCCCGAGCAACTGCTCGCCCGAGGGCGAGCCCCGCGTCGGCAGGATGCGCATGCGCACCGTGTCGGCGGTCAGGCACGTCCACAGCCAGTACAATGGCTTGCCGCCGCTCTCCGGCGCCTCCTTCGCGTTGTCCTGTCCCGCGATGTACTGCACCGGCCAGGACGTCTCGTCGGCCTGGGCCACGGCGGCCTCCACCTGGCGCCGCGCGATGGCCTGGTCGATCGGCTGGAACAGCCTGGCCATGCGCCGCAGCCCCTGCGAGAGCGTTGAGACCGGCACGCGCAAGCCCAGCGCCGCCAGATCGCGGGCCGCCGCGGCCTGGGCACGGAACAGGAGGAACACCTGCACTAGGAACCAGCCCCACACGCTGGTGCCCAGCTGCGTGCGCTCGCCGAGCCGCGGCGCCGGCGGTGCCAGCACGCTGCGCGCCGCCGCGCACGAGCAGGCCGGCCGGTACTGTTGCCGGCGGATCCGGCGTGCCACGGCCTGCCAGTCCATCTCGTAGAGCCAGCTGGCCTCGGTCCCGCTCCGGACATAGGCCTTGCCGCAGCTCGGACAGCACCGTTCGTCTTCCGGCAGGTCGAGCAACTCGTCTCGCACGGGTAGATCCGCGTGGCCCACACGACCCGGATTGGGCGTACCCCGCTTCCGGCCCCGCTTCCGACCCCGCTTCTTGCGGTCGGGCTGGCCGCCGGCGGGTGGCTGGAAATCGTCGCCGGGCTCGTCTCCTGCGCCCTCATCCGGGGCCCGGCCCGCCGCCTCGCTCTTGCGCCCGAACACTGCGCGCAGCATCTCCTCCAACCGCGCTTCCAGCCACGCAATCTTCTCCTGCGCCGCCTGCAATTCCCCCCGCAGCGCTTCCGATTCCGCCCGCGCCGCCGCCAACTCCTGCCGGTTGCGATCGTGCTCTTGCGAATCCATCCCGTTGCCCGACCCCGGCTACCTCTTCGCCCTGGCCCGCCCGTGCCGCAGGATCCGCCGCCAGTCCCGCTGCAACGGGTACACGTACACCTGCTTGGGCGGCTTCGCCTTGGCCGGCCCGTCCTTCGTCCGCCCCGCCGTCTCCCCGATCCGCTGCCAGTTGGCCGCCCGGTAGCAGGTTCCCGCGTACTGTGTCGCATTCACATAGGACTCGCACAGGACCGGCCGGTACCCGTGCAGCCGCTCCCAGTCCCTTGGCAATTGCCGTGTCGCCAGCCCCAGTGCGTGGGACGCCAGGTTCTTCACGCGAACCCAGGGGAGGGTGCACGACACCGTCTTGAGATAGAGCGGATTTAGCTGGTTCGGGTTTCGACAGCCTTGATTCTTTTGGCCTTCTGATCGCTTGGCTTTAAGTTATATAGTTAAGGGGCTGGGAGGCCTCATGCCAAACACCCCCGACATCACTTCCCTCGAACTGCACCGCAGCGGCATCCTCGCCGAACTCGCCGCCATCGGGGACATGCGCCCCGGCTCCCTCGTCCACCGCTACATGAAGTGCAGTACCTCTTCCTGTCGGTGCCACCAAGCAGGCGATCCCGGCCACGGCCCCTACTACCTGCTCGTCCGCAACGTCGACGGTAAGCGCACCTCCCGCTCCCTGCCGGCCGCCGTCGCCGTCCCCGTCCAGGCCCAGCTCGACGAGTACCAGCGCTTCCGCCGCCTGAGCGCCGAACTCGTCGAGGTCAGTGAGCGGCTTGCCGACGCCCGCTTGCGTCCCGCCGGCACCGACCCCCGGACCGAGGCAAAAAAAAAGCCTGTGCGCAGGAGTTCGCCCCCGCCATCGAAGCCGAAATCGCCCGCTTCGTAGCTCCTGGCGCAGCGGATGCCGGCGACTTCGAGGCGCTGGAGTCCCGTCTGCGCCAGCGCGCGCTGCAACTCGCGGCACGGGCCGTCGAACAGCGCTTCAACGCCGACCGCAGCGACTGCACCGGCCCGGCTTGGCCGTGCTCCTGCGGGCAGCCGGCGCGCTACGCCGGGCGACGCCCCAAGACCTTCGAGACGGTTCTGGGCGGGCTGACCCTGGAGCGCGCCTACTACCACTGCCCGGCCTGCAGCCAGGGCTTCTTCCCGCGCGACCGGGCGCTGGGCATGGCGCGCACCGACCTGTCCCCGGGCGTGACGCGCATGACCGGCACGGCGGCCGCCCTGGTCAGCTTCGCGCAGGCCAGCGGCCTGCTCGACGACCTGGCCGGCGTCCGCGTGGGCACCAAGCACGTCGAGCGCACCGCCGAGGCCCTGGGCCGCGCCATCGCCGCGCACGAGCGCCACGTGCCGGACGAACCGGCTCGACCCCTCGCCCCGACCATGTACCTCGGCGTCGACGGCACCGGCGTGCCGGTGCGCAAGAGCGAGACCGCCGGACGCGCCGGCAAGCAGCCTGACGGCGCGGCCAAGACCCGCGAGGCCAAGCTCGTGGTGGTGTGGACGGCCGAGTCCCACCATCCCAAGACCGGCCGCCCCATGCGCGATCCCGGCTCGGCCAGCTACTCGGCCGCGATCGAGAGCGCCGCCAGCCGCGACACCGATCCCGACCCGTCGGCCTTCGCCCAGCGCATGCGCCGCGAGGCCGAGCGGCGCGGCTTCACGCTCGCCCGGCGCCGCGTGATCCTCGGCGACGGAGCCCAGTGGATCTGGCGCATCGCCCTCGAGGACTAGCCGGGCGCGATCCAGATCGTCGATCTCTGGCACGCCCAGGAGAAGCTCTGGGAAGTGGCCAAAGCGCTCTTCCGCGACGACCCGGCCCAAGTCGAGGCCTGGGCCCACGCCCGCTGCGACGATCTCGAGCAAGGCCGCCTCGATGGCCTGCTCGCCACTCTGCGTGCCCACGCCGGCACCTGCGAACCGGCGCGTCAGTGCGCCGACTACATCGACAAGAACCGCAGCCGCATGCGCTACCCCGACTTCCGCGCGCAAGGCCTTTGCATCGGCTCCGGCGTCGTGGAAAGCGGCTGCAAGAGCATTGTTGGCACGAGATTGAAGCAGTCCGGGATGCACTGGACGGTCAACGGAGCCAACGCGATCCTCGCCTTGCGCTGCTGTGTGCTCAGCGGAGCCTACGAAGACTTCTGGGCTCAACGGGCTGAAATCCACGGAATCTCAACATAGTGTCGTGCACCCTGGCGTCGTGGCCCAATTGCGAGGAGATTTGAATTGCGGGAGGATGAGTGGTGCCATGCCAAAGGGCCGCCGTACATTCTTCGGACCCGTGTCAGCCCTGGAGGGTACGCAGGCCTCGACAGCGGCAGGGCGCGAGATCAAGAGCGAGCTGCTGCAAGCAATCGAAGAGATCCCACTCGTCAATTCCCACGAGCACATCATCCCGGAATAGGAGAGGACGTCTTCCCGTATCGACTTCTTCACGCTCGCCGGGCACTACGCGGTCAATGACCTGATTTCCGCCGGCCTCTCGGGGACGATCTCGTAGTCGTGCGGGACCCTGACGCCGGGTTGGCGGGCCTTCGAGCCGTTCTGGATGTCGGCCAGCCTGACAGGCTACGGCCAAGCGCTGCGCATCGCCATCCAGGACATCTACGGTATCGATGCGATCTCGGGCGCAACCCTGCCCAAAGTCAATCGCAAGATCGAGGCCGCGAATCGGCCGGGCCTGTACGAGGACATCCTCATCCGCCGCTCGAACATCGCCTACTCGGTGCTAGACGACTACTGGAATGCCGCGCCGGTCCGGCCCGACCCGACCCGAAATTCTTCGTGTGCGCCCGTAAGTTCGACCGATTCGTCGCTCCGCAGTCCGTTTCCGATGTCTGCAAGCTGGAAGAGCTCACCGACGTTTCCATAACGGGCCTCGCCGGGCTCAGGCGAGCAATGGAAACCAGCTTCGAGCAAAGCCTAAACATCGGTATGATCACGGTCAAGTCGACCCTGGCATACAACCGCGAGATCCACTACGCGGAGGTCTCGGAATGGGACTCAGAGGCCAGCCTGCAGTCGCTGCTCGGTGCGAACCGCAGTCCGCTCGCTGGCTGCCGGTCTCGTGTGGAGCGTCCGTTCCATCCGATGGACGATTACATGTTCCACCACCTCATCGGCTTGGCGGCGGCGCACGGGGTGCCGATCCAGATCCACACCGGCCTGCATGCGGGGAACGGCAACTTCATCGAGAACTCCAAGCCGACCCACCTGATAAACCTCTTTCCCCCCTTCCCGCAAGTGCAAGTATCTTCAGTTTCCGGATATGTGGAGTTGAACCGCTAAGTTCTTGCAGGAATAGATTGTTACGAGTTCCCATCTCCACATTTCCGAGCAGGTGGGTAGTTTGGATGGATTCGAGCCAGTTGAGGATGGACAAGTCCGAATGCCATCCCGCTACTTCGGGCTTCGGTTCGCCTAGCGTGCCTGCCTTCGCCACCGCGGCACGTTTGGCCTCCAAGCTTACGACCGCGTAGCGGTTCGTCGTCTCAACGGACGCATTGCCGAGCAAGTGGCTTGTCGTAACGATGTCGACGCCCGCCTGCAAGTGATGGGTGGCCATCGTGTGCCTCATATTCCGAGCTCGGAATACTCGCCATGCCGCGGCGATGGACCTGCTGCAGAACGGCGTCGATCGCTCCGTGATTGCCCTGTAGCTCGGTCACGAATCCGTCGAGACGACCTCCTTCTATCTGCATGGCGATCTGAAGCTGGAAGAACAGGCCATGGCTCGCACCACCCCCTCGCAGACGCCTCCAGCCCGTTACCGCCCAGATGACACGATTCTGGAGCTCCTGAACAGTCAGTGATTATTCAAAGTTCGATGCTGCTTCCTCTCGGAGGCCGCCCGCCTTGACCCACCAGCTCGGAATAATCCGGTACGCCGAATGGTGCGGGCTTTCGTGCAGGGCTGGACCGTACAACTCGCCGAGCAGCGTCACATGAGCCGCGGGCCGGAAGGCGTGCGCATCCAACCCTCGGAAGAGCCCGGCTACGGCTGGGACTTTGAGGTCGAAAATCTGACTGGCTGCAAATTCCCCGCCGATGCCCCCTCTCAAGGACGTCGGGGTTCCGGCGTAGACTCCCTTCTTCAACAAGGCCGGACTGACCACGTTACGGCCGTACCAGGGCAGATCCACGACGTGCTCCCTCTGCACGCAAAACGCCGACGGCTCAGTAAATCAATTTCAGGCCGAATTGCAGCGTCCTCGCCGCCCGAGCGCTGTTCCACACGCCGAAGGCCGGGCTACTGCGGTTGTTCACGAATCGCTGGAACTGGGTGTGGTTGAAGGCGTTGAAGAATTCAGTTCGGAATTGGAACCGGAACTTCTCCGCCACCGTGAAGTTCTTGAAGATGCCTACGTCCCAGTTGTTCAAGGCAGCGTCGCGAATGATGTTGCGGCCGCTGTTGCCGAAAGTGCCTCGTACGGGAATGGCGAAAGCGTCACGATTCAGCGCCATACGCTGTGTGCCGCCCCGTTCAAAACCGGCTGGGAACGGATCGCCCACCACATCGGCTCGCTGGTTGCCGGCTCCCACGTTGGCGCGGTCGCCCGAGATGACGACAGGCCAAGGATTGCCGGATTGCGCTTGAAAGATCCCGTTCACCTGCCAGCCGCCGAAAATGTGACTCAACGGTCCCGACTGCAGGTAGGTCCGCCCTTTGCCAAATGGCAAATTGTACAGCCAGCTCACGACGAAGCGGTGCGGCACGTCGAAGAACGACAGGCCCTTCTCACCGTCAAGGTTGTTGGAATTCTGCGGAAAGTTCGGCTGCGAACCGATGTTTCCCGCATATGAGGAATTGTCAATCATCTTCGAGAAGGTGTACGCGGCCAGGAACGACATGCCGTTGTCGAATTGCCGTTCCAAGCGCGTTATCAGCGCATGATAGTCGGAGTAACCGGTTCGGTCGAAGAACCCCATGCTCGACGCAAACGCAGGATAAGGGACGCGATTGCGGATCGGCGTAGGCTTCGAAGGATCGGTGTCAGGGATTGCCTGGTTGATGTGCCTGCGTTGATCGAGTTGGGTTCCTTTGTTGCCCATGTACCCGATCTCGAATGCGAGATTGCGGACAAGCTCGCGCTGGATGTTAAAGCTCCACTGCTGCAAGTAGCCCGTCGGCAGATCCTCCGAAAACGACGATACGCTCGCAAAGCCGGCCGGTTGGGCCGCAGGGAACAGGTCGGACCAGAAAATGTTGGGGTTGGTAACGTCGTTTCTGATGCTCTGCTTCACGACGTGCGGCGTGTTGCCGATGCTCATGATGTTGTTGTTTTCATTGGGCGCCTCGGTAAAGATGCCGTAGCTTCCTCGAAGCACCGTGCGGTTGCCGCCGAAGGGGCGCCAGGCGAACCCGATTCGCGGAGCGAAGTTGTTGCGATCGGGCTTATAGAGGCCCTTGCGAGCCAGCGGATCGCCCGTCTCGCTGGGCAGAAACCCCTCGCCCGGCACGAAATACTCCGCCGCCGCCGGATAGATGATGCGGCCACCAGGGAAGCCTGTGTCGAACAACGAAATGCGTCCGCGGGTATTCTCGAACGGTTCGGCGAACTCGTAACGCAATCCAAGGCTGAGCGTCAATTTCGGCGACACCCTCCAATCGTCTTGCACGAAGCCCATCCAGAAGGTGCTGAGGTTTACGCCGTCCGCCCCAGGGGGCGCGGTTGCGCCCGCTGTGCGAGCCAGTCCGAGCAAGTAGTCTCCGATCGAGTCGCCACTAAAAGTCCCTGTGAAGGCAAAGCTCCCATTCGTGGCCCCGATGTTGCGGATGTCGAACATTACATGGCGGATATCGACTCCGAATTTTAGCGTGTGGGCTCCGGTGACGTAGGAGAGGTTGTCGACCCACGAGAATGTTTCCATCCGCTGCGTGATCCAGGATGATGCGTTGAAGGCGGTGAAGCCCGTGATTCTGACCGCAGGAATCCCATTAGCATCCGGAACTTCTCCACTGAGCACGTTCTTTAGCCCTAATTCGCGGGCGAAATTGCGCTGGGTCGTAGCGGCGATCAGGGGGTTGGCAAGGAGCCGGTGCATGGAGTAGCTCGCTCGAAACTCGTTAATGATCCGAGGTCCGACCATCCAATTCAAACCCGCCACGGCGTTATGCTGACGCTGGTCGATGTTTCGATCAAAAAACTCGTTGAGCCCCAGCCTGTGTGTGATCGGGTCATTCGAGGTGTAGCGCACGAAACCATTGACGCTCTGGCTGAAGTGGAAATCGCCCTTGGCGGTCCATTGGCCGCTGTCGTTTGGAGCGCTGACGGCCTTTACGACGTTACGTCCCCGGCCATAGGTCCCCAACGAATCCTCCGTGGCGGGGATGAATTCTTGATAGTCCACGGAAAGCCGATTGATTCGAGAGGCGGGGATCTGCTTGTTCGGAATCGGATCGCGTGTGAACGGATCGCGAACCGCGGCACCTCGGCCTGAGAGATCGCCCGTGAATTCCGTCATTGTCGGCACTCCCCCAAACAGGGTGCTTGGAGCGCGCTGGCGTAGGCCTTCGTAGTTGAACAGAGCGAAAACACGATCCTTGATCACCGGCGCACCCACTGTGCCGCCGAACTGATTGCGCCGGAAGGCGGGTTTCTGGCGATCGAAGAAGTTCCGTGCCTGAATCTTGTCGTTGCGGATGAACTCAAATAGCGTGAAGCGCACCTCATTGGTTCCCGATCGAGTGACGACGTTAATCTGTGCCGCCCCGCGACCGTACTCGGCGTTGAAAGTGTTCCGTTGGACCTTGAACTCCTGGATCAAGTCAATCGACGGATTCACGTAAGTCACATTGGCGTTGACATTGGTATTCGTGGCGCCGTCGAGCATGAAGCTGTTGCTCAGCCCGCGCGTCCCGGCTACTGAGAATCTCCCGCCCGAGCCCGGGGGCGCCGCGATGACACCCGGCCCGAGGACGGCGAGTTGCCGGAAGTCCCGCCCGTTCAGCGGTAGCTCGACGATGCGAGCGTTGTCTACGACGGTTCCCTGCGAGGCCGTTTCGGTCTCGATCAACGGAGCCATCGCCGTGATTTCCACCGTTTCCGTCACCTCGCCGACCGTCAGGCTCACGTCAAGCCGCAGGCGTTGATCCACTTGTAGGATTTGACCGGCCCGGATGGTGCGCCTAAAACCGTCGGCCGTGAAGGAGATGTCATAGACGCCGACTGGCAACGCTGGCGCCTCAAAGTTCCCGACTGCATTGGTCTGCAAGACTCTGACTGCGTTCGTGGCGTTGTTGAGGATCGTCACCTCGGCTGCAGGAATGACTCCGCCGGCAGGATCGGTCACAGTTCCCAGGATCGTGCCGAATAGGCTTTGAGCATATGACGCCGCACCGGCTGCGAAGATCATTGCCGCGACGATGAGTAAGGACTTAGGTTTCATGTCGAAGTCTCCCCTGTTTCCGTCTAGGATTGCGGTCCGAACCGTTGCCCGAGGCGAGTATACACCTAGAGGCGAGTATACACCTGAACTAACGCTCAGCACCGTTCCTATTCAAGGAATGCCTCCTGTTCCTGATTTTTCAGGCTCTTCAGCAAAATCGGTGGGCAAGGCTGTGCTCCGATAAATTTCCAAGTAAATGATATAAAGCGAGTTTGTAAGACCTGTAGGATCTGAACCCGTACGCTTTTCTCATAGCCAGCTTGGCTTTGAGGTTCATGCCCTCCACCGCACCCGAAGAATAGCTCCTCCCGGTCCGGAACCAGTTCAAGACCAGCGGCCGATGCCGCCTCAGCATCTTCGCGACCTTCTTCATCGGCTCCAGCCGTGAACGCATCGCCCGCCGGCACCAGCGCCCCAGGAACTTCCCTGCCGCCGTCGGCGAGCGACAGTCCCAGAACTGCTGGAAGTCCTTCTTCAGCAGGTACGCCCTCGCCGTCCGCAGGTTCAGCTTCACCAGCTCCGCCAGCTTCGGCTCCTGCTCCTCGCTCAGGTTCTCCTTGCGCCTCAACAGCAGCCAGCGCGTGTTCTTCAGCACCGGCTCCTCCCCCTGCGCCTTCCGCTGCTTCGCTTCCCCTACCCGTACCTCGTCGATCGCCTTGCCCAGCTTCTGCACGATATGGAAACGGTCCAGCACGTGCACCGCCGCCTGCGCCCGCTCCGCTACGACCCGCAAGTACGCCTTCCACATGTCCGAGCACACCACCCCCAGCCGCCCTGACCGCTCCTCCCCGAAGCAGTCGAAAAACCCTGCCAGCGTCTCGATCTTCCGCTCCCGCCCCACCCACAGCAGCCGCCGCCGCCCCGCATCCAGCTGATACACCAACGTCAAGTACTTATGGCCCTTCTGCCACGCGATCTCATCCACCCCGATCGTCGCCACCCCCTCCAGCTGCATCCGCTCGCGGCCCCACTCCACGGCCATCCCCACCGCTCGCCAGACCCGCTCCCACGACACCCCGAACTCCTGCGCCGTCTCCTGCCACGACAGCCGCTTCGCCCAACTCGCCAGAAACCACCTCAACGCCTTCGTCGAGCGCTGCTTGCCCTCCGCCCACGGCACCCGCTCCACCTTCACCTTCCCGCAGCGCCGGCACTCCACCCGCCGCATCTCGTAGATGAAGTACGTCGGCAACCCCAGCACCGGCACGAACCGGTACCGCCGCCGCTCGCGCCGGTCGTAGCACGGCGCCGGCTCGCCGCAGCCCGAGCAGCGCGCCCTGCCGTTGGCCCGCGGCTAGACCTCCACCTCCACCTCGGCCTGCCCGCCCTCGCGCTCCACCAGCCGGATCTTCCCGTACACGAACCCCGGCAGCTTGTACACCCGGTTCAGAATCGTGCGCAACTGCACCTGTTGTCTCCTCCTTTCCCCAGACCGGAACTCCCCGCCCACCTCGGCGGAAGCCCTCGGTACCCGGATGAAACTACACTACCGCAGGCAGCAAGACCCGCTCCTCACCCACTGATTCTGCGCAGGAGGCAGATTTTAAGACATACGTAAACCTGATTCCCTATTATCCGCATCCCAGTAGAGCGCCAGAAGAGGTGGGCTTGTGGATTTTCGGTGGCTGGCGCGAAGCCGGCAGGCAGGGGGGAGAGGCGCTAGGCACGAGATGCACTGGCAGCCAGTGGTATCGGTCGCAACCGGGTCCCCCGGGCAGTCCCCTGATGGTCCCCGGGGAGTGCCGGCGGCCTGTCCCACGCGCAGCCGGGTTGTCGAACGCCCGGTGGATTGGGCTGGCGGCAGCCGCGGCCGTTAGATGGTGCTCAACATCAGGATCGGACGCGGCAACGGCAGCGTCGTGGCCGCCGCCTTCAGCAGCCTGCGCGGCAGCGCCGCCAGCTCGTAGCGGCGATTGAAGCGGTACTGGAACTCGGCCAGGTAGCGCGCCGCGTAGTGCGGCGCGCAGGCATGGTAGGTGCCGTCCAGGGAGCGCTTCACGTTCCCCAGGATCGTGTTCGCCCAGACCAGGCCGGGCGTCTCGCAGCCCTGCTTGCCGCCGCCCGTCACGTGTGGCTTGTGCTCGCAGCCCGCTGCCTCCAGCCCCTGGAAGCAGGCCAGCCCGTCCGTGTGCACCGTGGTCCCGGGCCGCACCTGCTGCGCGGCCCACTGCGCGACCTCGGCCGTGCGGAAGCCGTCGACCACGCTCAGCTTCATCACCACCGGCTGGCCATCCGCGGTGACCTGCACGGCTGCCAGCAGCGGCGTCTTGTTCGGCGAGCCCCGCCCGCGCTTGCCACCGGGGTACTCGCCGCCCAGATAGGCGTCGTCCAGCTGCACGGTGCCCTCCAGCCGGTAGCGCTGATCACGCTCCCGCATGGTCTGCATGAGCTTGTGCTTGAGCAGCCAGGCGGTGTTGTCGTTGACGCCCAGCTTGCGCCCCAGCTCCAGGGCCGAGATGCCGCTCTTGGTCTGGGAGAGGAAGTAGATGGCAAGGAACCAAATGCTCAGCGGCAGCTTGGTGGCCTGGAAGACGGTGCCGGCGAGCAGGGAGAGCTGGCGCTTGCAGTGGTTGCACTGGAAGGTGGCCCGGCGGGTGGAGAGGCGGCAGAAGCGGGCGCCGCCGCAGCGGGGGCAGTTGAGGCCGTCGGGCCAGCGGGCGGCGAAGAGGGCCTGCTCGCACTGCGCCTCGGAGCCGTAGTCCTGGAGGAACTGGGTCAGGCTGAGGCCTTTTTGGAACTGGACTTTGTTCTTGGGCATAGCAGAGGGTTCTCTAGCCATAATTATCGCAATATATTCGCCAAAAGTCAATAGAATCAGCGATTTAATACGAACAAACCTCGCAATTCAAGGCTACGGAGACGCTGGCCGCCGAGGGACGGAGTCAGACTGGCGGACCGGCCGCTGGGTCGCCTTGGTCAGCCCCGTTTAGGTCAGTCTTGGATGCAGGTAGTAGGGAATCAGGTACGTAAATGATTAGGGCTGCGTGCGAGCGAAGGCAATCTGGAGCTGTTTTGGCCCTGTTGGGGGGGGCGACTCACTCCTCCAGCCACCCTTTGTGTCGTGGGTCTCGGCGCAGAACGCCCGGACCAGCCGCAGGCAGCTGGGTGCATTTGGGCCGCCCCTGTCACACGCCTGCTCGCGTTGCTCGATTGCGCGGCGACCGCGCGCTGGTGACAGGGTGACGACGAGCCAGGCCGAGGCTTCCACAAGCCCCGTCACGGTCCCGACGTTGCAGGACCGCGCCGGCCAGCTCGCGGCCCTCGGATGGTCCGGCCGCGAGGCCGAATGGTTGGCGCTCGTCGCCTTGCATAGCGGCGTCTTTACGCGCTCGCAATGGTGCCAGTTTTTCGACGGCGCGAACCGCTAAGCGGCGCGCGTGTTCGTTCGCGCCCTCATCGAGAAGCAGCTCGCCATCGAGGACGAGCGGGCCATCTTCCCCGGCGGCGCGCGCGCCGTCCTGCTGACCGGCAAGCGCCTCTATCAGGCGCTTGGAATCCCCGACGTGCGCCACCGCCGGGGCAAGGGCGCGACGACGCAGGTACTCATGCGCCGGCTCCTCTCGCTCGATTACATCATCGAGCGGCCGACCTTCGGATGGCTCCCGACCGAGGACGACAAGGTACAGCGGTTCAAGGCGCTAGGGCTGGACCGGCGAACCTTTCCGTACCGGAAGTACGGACAGCCCGGCATCCCGCGCTATTTCGCGTTCAAGCTGCCGATCGCCGTAGACGATCAAGCCGCCACGTTCGCGTACGTCGATGCCGGGCAGACCACCGATAGCGAGCTGCGCGCGTGGGGCGCAGCCCACGCGCCGTTATGGGCCGCGCTTCGCGCCCGGACTTTCGCCGTGCACGTCGTCGCCGTCGGCACGGGTGCAGAGGCGGCAGACCGCGCCGCCCTTCGAGGGGCTGGGTCACATCGAGGGCGTTTACACCACAATTGACGGGCACGGGATCTCGCTCAGTCACTGGGCCGATACTTACCACCTCCGGCTTCTCCCCGACGGATCGGAGGTTGACTGGAAGGGCGACGACGATATCGAGCGGACGCCCCATGTCGTGATTACCTGCCGGGCGGCAGGTGGGTACAGCCCCGCCAAGGAACTGCAAGCCACGTGGACGATCCCGGTCCAGGGGGATTTCTCGGAGAAGCTACGCAGCCGAATCGCAAAGCTTGGGACCGACCCGTACCCGGAACCCGTCAAGGGGGGCTGGATCGCGCACTGTCAGCCGTTGTGGACGGCATGCCCGTGACGATCGACAAGCGATTCTCTCCCGATATCGGCGTGGAACCCACCATAAAGTTCCGATGGGCGTTGCGCTTCGAGCCGGATGCCGAACGAGCTCGCGTCGCCCGGATCATGGCGCTGCACTGCAAGGGCCGCTAGCGCCGGGGTGCCGGCCGGATCCGCGCGAGCTCGAGGGAAACGGCCGCAAGATGTTGTGCTAAGGGCAAGCCCCGCGGTCGAGGTCGCGAGGGTCAGGGAGCGCGCCGTTCCATGTCCGATAATTGCAGTTATCGGACATCTTCCTGTTCCGCAGGCGATCGCTGAGCCCGCTGCTCCCGGGCTGGCCGCCCCCGACGCGGAGCGCGTGCGCCGGGCCCTCGCGGCCAGCCTCAGCGAGAACACGCGGCGCGCCTACCTGGGCCACTGGGCCGCCTTCGGGGCCTGGTGCGGGGAGAACGGCTACGCCCCCGCCCCGGCCGCCGCGGAGACCGTCGCCGCGCACCTGGCCGTCCTGGCGGAAACCGCCGCCGCGGCGACCCTCAAGGTGCGCCGCGCCGCGATCGGGGCCGCCCACCGCGCCGCCGGCCTGGCCGATCCCGCCGGCAGCGAGCTGGTCAAGCGCGCCCTGGCCGGGCTGGTGCGGGAAAGGGCCGCGCCCCAGCGCCAGGCGCGGGCCCTGGATCTTGCCGCGCTGGCGGCAATCAGGGCGACCGCCTGCGCCCCGCGCACCGGCCGCCAGTCCGGGCGCACCGAGTCGGGGGAAAGGGCCCGCGGGCGCGGGCTGGCCGACAGCGCGCTGTGCTCGGTGCTTTTCTATGCCGGCCTGCGGCGTTCCGAGGCCGCGGCGCTCAAGTGGGGCGACGTGGAGGCCTCCGCGGACGGCTCCGGGCTGCTGTGGGTGCGGCGCTCCAAGACCGACCCCGAGGCCGGGGGCGACGTGCGCTACCTGCCCCGCGAGGCCCTGCGCGCGCTCGGGGCGATCCGCCCGGAGGAGGCCGGGGATCGGGTGTTCGGGCTCGGCGCCCGGCAGGTCGGGAGGCGTGTGGCGGCCGCCGCCCGCGCCGCCGGCCTCGGGGAGGGCTTTTCCGGCCATTCCGGGCGCGTGGGCCTGGCCGCCGAGCTCAGCCGCGCCGGCGCCTCCACCCACGAGATCGCCGCGGCCGGCGGCTGGCAGTCCGCCGGCATGGTGATCCGCTACACGCGCCGCGAGACGGCCAGGCGGGGGGCCGTGGCGAAGTACCTCGAGAATCCCGCCTGACTCGCGCCGCCGGCTGCCGCGCCAAGCCGGCCATGGACAGCGGGACCTATACTTGCATTCAGGAAGGAGAGCCAAGGCAATGGCCGAAAGTAACCCGGCCCCGCTCAGCCGGAACCCCAAGGTCATGAGCGGCGCGGTCGTGTTCCACGGGACCCGGGTCCCCGTGACCGCGCTGTTCGACTACCTCGACAGCGAAGGATCTCTGACCGAGTTCCTTCACGACTTCCCCACCGTTTCCCGCGAGCAGGCCCAGTCAACGCTGCTCCTGGCAAGACGGGCGCTCAGCCGGCAGGCGGATGAAGATCCTGCTGGATGAACACCTCCCGTATGCCCTGGCCCGTTCGTTCCCGGACGACTGGGACATCCGCAGCACCCAGCGGATGGGCTGGAAGGGCAAGGAGAACGGCGAACTCCTGCAGCTCGCGGCGGACCGGGGGTTCGATGCGCTGATCACTGCGGACAGGAACATGCCGCGCCAGCAGAACCGGAACGCTCCGCTCCCGGTTGTCGTGCTCCGGACCTCCAGCCTGCGCGTGCAGGCCCTGCAACCGCTCGTGACGCAAGCGATCGCCCTGCTCGGGGAGCGGCCGTCCCGGACATTTCACGTCATCGGGGAAAGCAGGCGACTGGACCGGACCCGGGAGCGCCGGTGAGAGCGCGGCTGGGACTGGAGTCGCTGAAACCGGAATTCGAGCCGGAGTTTCTCTCCCGGAGAGGAAGCGGGTCTTGGCTGGAGTTAGTCGGTTTCCAGCGGCGTAGAGCGAATTGGCGCTCGCCAGCAATATGCGTCAATGGTCGAGGTTTCTGAGTTGCCGCGACAAGTTCGAATCGCTCCTGAAACAGTATGACCCCGCCGCCTTTTCGCGAGAGGTCGAAGCTGATTGGGCCCGGGTTCGGAATGTCGAGGATTGTCTGGGGGGACAGACCGCGCGGGCAGATGCCAACGCGATCATGAAGTGGGCGACCATGCTTGCACGAGATCCCGGATACTTCAATGCGTTGAACGAACTGAAGAGCGGCATGGGGGCAAAGGTTCACGATGGCGAAATCGTCCCGGTCTTAGCGACGTTCTTGGGATCGCCAAGCAAGAGGGCGGAGAAACGATGGCCGCCGCCTTCTGGCACGGAAAGCTGGAAGGCACCTGGAATGGGGATGGTCTTGGCTAGCGAGTTTCTCCGGAATTTGCACTGGGACGGCTTCAAGCCTGACCGACATAGCAAGAGGTTGATTGTGCGCTGGTTTCCGGATGTCATCGAGGCAAAGTCCGGAAGGGCAAGCGATCTTGCTCGTGGAATACTCTACCGTGGTTCGAAGGACGTCATTATCGGATTGAAGATCTCTCTGGCGGGGATGGCAGTTACGCCGAACGACTGCAGTTTCACCAAGGCCGACAATCTTGTCTCAGACTTCGTTACATCGTGCGCCGTGCTAAGGCACTGGCCCCCAGCGGGTGCAAATCCCGCCCGGCGAACTGTCGTTCCAGCCGGAAGCAATCGGAGCGGCTCATGGAGGCAACGACATGGACTGAGCACTCTGATGTAAAAGGGTCGCCATTGGGCGGCTCAGCGAGCATGCAGGCCGTAATCAGATGAACGCCGAGCAGGCCTCGAAAAAGTCGATGCGGAGGCCGACCCGCCGATGTAACGGGGAAGGCTGTTAGCGGCCGGGAAGCGAGCGACGCGCGCACCGGTCGGCTCCGCCGGGGTACTGGCGACAGCATGCCTGCAAGAGGGGGACGGAGGCAACACGGGAAGCCCCGTCGGTGGTGCGCACGCGCCAAACCGGGAATCCGCGAGGACCAGCCTGGGCCGGCCGGGGTGGCGGAGAGGCGCGTAGTACCGAGGAAGCCGGGTCCTGCCGGGGGATGGGAAGGGGCCTCAGTTCGAGAGGGACGCAAGCAAGGGGGCAGGGACCATGGAGACTGGCGAAGACCGACAAGCTCCGCATACGGTGCGGGGACTCCGGACGGCGTTACATGCGAAAGCGAAGGGAGACCCGGGTTTCCGGTTCTACACGCTCAGCGACAAGGTCTGGCGAGCAGACGTGCTCGCCGCTGCATGGCAGGCGGTCCGCCGCAATGGCGGAGCCTGCGGAGTGGACGGCGAGACGTTCGAGCAGAGCAAGGAGCGGGGCGTGCAGCGGTGGCTGGGGGAACTGGCGGAAGAGCTGCGGAGGAACACCGACCGACCGCGTGCGGTGCGGCAGGTGTTGATCCCGAAGAAGCAGCCGGGGAAATTCCGACCGTTGGGCATACCGTGCATCCGGGACAGGGTCGCGCAGACGGCGGCGATGCTAGTGGTATCGCCGATCTTCGAGGCGGACCTGCAAGCGGAGCAATATGCCTACAGGGAAGGCCGCAGCGCGCTGGACGCAGTCCAGCACGTGCATCGGCTGGTGCACAGCGGACATCGGGAAGTAGTGGACGGCGATTCAGCGAATTATTGCGGAGAAATCCCGCACTGCGACCGAATCCGGTCGATCGCCCGGCGCGTGAGCGACGGGCGCATGCTGGGCTGGATCAAGATGTGGTTGGAAATGGCCGTGATAGAGGACGACGGGAAAGGCGGCAAACGCCGCACGAACCGGGCGCGCCGGGAGCGGAAAGGGACGCCGCAAGGTGCTCCGATCTCCCCGTTGCTCAGGAACGTCTACATGCGGCGCTTCATCCTGGGTTGGAAGCAGTCGGGCCACGCCCGACGCTACGGTGCGGAGATCGTGAACTATGCGGACGACTTCGTGGTCTGCGGCAAAGCCCCGGCGGAAGCCATGCGGGCAATTGTCGAACGGATGATGGAGCAACTGCGCCTACCGGTCAACGCGACGAAGACCCGCTGCCTGCGATGCCCGGAGGAGCCCATGGAGTTCCTCGGGTACCGCATTGGACGCAAGTACAGCCCGAGAACGGGCCGGGCCTACATTGGCACGCGCCCGAGCAAGGCCAGCGTCCGCAGCATCTGCCGCAAGATCAGTGAGCCAACGGAAGCGCGATACGGGCTACTGGGACCGGAGCAGGTAGTGGGGAGGCTGAACCGAGCCATGCTCGGCTGGGCGAACGACTTCCGGCTGGGACAGGTGAGCCCGGCCTACCGCGCCGTCGACGCGCATGCGACCAAGCGGCTGCGCCAGTGGCTGTGTCGGAAACACAAGGTGAGGTCCGGGCAGTCCGTGCGCTACCCGGACACGCGGCTCTGGGCTGACCTCGGCCTGACACGCCTTGCCATGCGAACGGCCAGTCGCCCGTGGGCGAAGGCATGATCTCGTCCGAGAGCCGGATGCCGGAAATCGGCCCGTCCGGTTCGATGAGCGGGGAGAAGAAACGTGACTATGCGAGAGACTGAGGCACCGGCGATAAGGCGAAAGCGGCCGGCCAACTGCTACTCCCTCACGCTAAGGTAGGCGCGCTTCTCCTCGACTCTACGGAACTCTCTGCAAAGAGGCCTAGAGCCTCGTAACTAGCTGCTGGGTCAAGCTTTCACGCTCCCTCCCCGGCCGCATCCGGACTTGACTTGCGCCCCAGAACATGCTATTTTGAATGCATATGTATTCGCCCGCCAAACTGCCCGCGCCCACTGGCCTGCCCGCCGCTCTGCCGCTCCAACCCCCGCACGCCACGCCCATCAGCGCGCGCCTCAGCATGCTGCGCGAGGGCGACCGCGTCGTCTACTTCGTGCACACCGACCCCGTCTGCTCGCACACGGCCGACCACAAGCTAGAGCGCAATCTCTGCCTGGCCCGCTTCGCCCTGTTCGGCCTCGCTACGCAGTCCGAACTGGCCCGCGCCCACGGCATCAGCCAGAGCACCGTCTCGCGCGCCGTGCAGCGGCTGCAGGTGCAGGGATGGCATCGTGGACCCCGCGCAGCTGGCCCAGGCCGCCCGCATGCTGCGGTCCGGGCTCAGCCTGTACCGCGTGGCCCAGCAACTGGGCGTCTCGCAATCGACGCTGTGGCGCTACACCCAACAGGGCTTGCTACCGGCCAGCCAGTGCCTGCCACGGCGCCGCGCCGGCGCGCCCGCCGAGCGTGACAGTGACGCTCAGGGAGCGGGCCCGCAGCCCGGCGGCGCGGCGCCCAGTGCGCCGCCGCCGGCGGCCCCCGGCAAGGAAGACCGCAACCGGCGTGACGCCGCCGCCCCGCGCTTCGCCGCCGCCGCGGCCGTCAGCGGGGGCGGCGTGCTGACCGCCCTGCCGAGCCTGCTGCAGGCCGGCCTGCTGCGCCACCTCGACCAGCTGACGCTGCCCAAGGGCTTCTACGGCCTGCCGTCGCTGCTGCTGCTGTGGGCCTTCCTGCTGCTGGGCCGGGTGCGTTGCGCCGAGCGGCTGCGCTACCAGCAGCCCGGCGAGTGGGGCGCCCTGTTGGGCCTGGACCGCTGCCCCTGCCCGCGCAGCCTGCGCCGCCGCACGCGCCAGCTGGCCGCTGCCAAGGGGCTGCCGGCCTGGGTCGGCTGCCTGACCCAGGACTGGTGTGCAGACGATCCGGAGGCCGTCGCCACGCTGTTCGTCGATGGCCACGTGCAGGTCTACAGCGGTCAGGGCCGGCTGCCGAAACATTTCGTGACCCGCCAGAAGCTGGCCCTGCCGGCCTCGGTCGGCGACTGGGTGCACGCGCTGGGCGGGGCGCCGCTGCTGTGCTTGCACCGCCAGATAGACGCCGGCATGGTGTCTGAGATCTGGAACGGGATGGTGCCGCAGTTGCGCCAGCTGGGCCTGCTGGCAGGCGCTGGCGCACCACGCCTGACGCTGGTCTTCGACCGCGAGGGCTGGAGCCCGCGCCTGTTCCGCGAGCTGCGCGCGCTGGGCATCGCGGTGGTGACTTGGATCAAGGGCTCGCAGGCGCAGCGCTGGCCGGATAGCGACTTCCGGGAGGCCGTCATCCCAGTGCGCGCCCCGGGCGGGTCGGCCCGCCTGGAGGGCCAGCTGGCCGAGCGACCGTACGATCTGGGCGCGGGCTGCCAGGCGCGCGAGATCCGCTTCTGGATCGACCGCCGTGTGCGCGGCACGGGCCAGCGCGGCCAGCCGCGCAAGCCGCTCGCGCTGGCGGGTCGGCCGGGGCCGGAGCAGCGCCAGCCCGCGCTGCTGACCACGCATCCCGACCTCACGGCCGAGCAAGCGGCGGGCCTGCTGCGCGCGCGCTGGACGCAGGAGAACTTCTTCCAGTATCTGCGCGCCGAGTTCGGCCTCGACACCCTGCCCGCGCATGCCCTGGTGGAGGTCGAGGCCGACGCCTGGGTCGTCAACCCGGCCTGCCGCACCATCGGCAAGGCGCTCAAGCAAGCCCGCAACTCGGTCGGCAACCTGCGCCGCAAGCTGGCCCTGCAAGCCGACGCCGGATCCGCCCCAGCGCGCGCGCTGGAAGCGCGCATCCAGACTTGCGACCAGACCATCCAAGGCCTGCTGCTGGCACGCAAGGTGACCGACCAGCACATCTTGGCCGGCGAGCTCTCGCCGGAGGCACGGCTGCAGGCCCTGCCCCAACCGCTGCGCCTACTGCTAGACACCCTGCGCATGCTGGCCTACCGCGCCGAAACAGCGATGACGACCGCGGTTGCGCCCGCGCTCGACAATCCCGACACCGCCCGCAGCCTGCTCAAGTCGCTGTTGCAGGCTGACGCCAGCCTGCACCCTGACGAGTCAGCCGGGACCCTCACCGTGCGCCTGCTGCACCAGCCGACCCGCGCCCAGGATCGCGCCCTGGCCCCCTTGCTCGACGAGCTCAACCGCACGCGCACCGTCTTCCCCGGCACCCAACTCCGTTTGGTGTACCGCATGCTGTCGGACGACCTGCCCTGCTCAGCCTCCTCCCAGCCCACCCCGGCCAACCCCAAGCCGCCGCTCCCTGCATCCAAACTATCCAACCCAAATGAAACGGTGTAACGAAGTCTGAGCCTGATCCGCTTGCCATGCTGCTCGCGCTCCCGCATGGCCTGCATGAGCTTGTGCTCGAGCAGCCAGGCGGTGTTGTCGTTGACGCCAAGCTTGCGCCCCAGTTCCAGGGCCGAGATGCCGCTCTTGGTCTGGGAGAGGAGGTAGATGTCGAGGAACCAAGTGGTCAGAGGCAGCTTGGTGGACTGGAAGACGGTGGCCGGCCCGGTGCGGTCGGCCTTGAGCAGACACCAAGCGCCGTCTATCGGGGAAACAAGCTCATGTGGCCACCCGAGAACGTCTTTGTCTTCGAGGACATCAAGATCGATTGGCGCGATGCGGTTGTAACTTGGGCGATGTTCTGTAGGGAAGCGCCGAACACTGACAGCCCGCGGAAATGATCGACCGCCTGGGAGCGCCTAGAAGGCCAATACGCGACCTTCAGGTTATATAGCAGCGGGAAAGGCACTCGTGGGGCGATCAGTGCGTTTTGATATAAATCAGAGGTATGACTTGTGCCGCGGCACCTTGGGGCGTCGTCCAACCTTTCCGCTCTTGCGGGTTGTCTCACGGCGCCGAGGCACTTGATTCCTTCGGCCAATTCACCTGACCATGGGGCGACGGCCGATGGACGTCATGCGTTCTGCGTGCAATTGGAGCTTCTGCTCACCAAAACTGACGCTTCTCCGGGCATCAGGAATGCCCAACTCGACGGCTTTCGCAACGATCTCGGATTTTCGGTCTTCATGAACTTCCCGTACGGCTTGACGTCTCCGGCTGCAAACTCATACCGGGTACTTATCGAAATCATTCGGTTCATGGAGGCTTTCGAGAGCCTGTGGTCCGAAGGAGGTATCGTAAATCCGGCATTTCTTCGTTTGGCGCCACGTTACCAGTTGCAGCATGCGGACTTCCCTATGGAGGTCGATCGTTTGATTGTCGGCTATGAGCAGACAGCGGGAGGCATTCTCGGCCATGGCGTCGTCCGCTGGAGAGCGGCGCACGCGCCGGGACATCGTCCTAGAAGCCGGGCGCCCCAAGAGGCTGTGCCGATGTTTCTGCGTTTCCCGGAATCCTATGCAAATGAGACCGATGAGATCAAGGAGTCGGTGAAGCATTTCCGCAGGGTCCGTGACCAATGGCTCGCTCATGTTGATCTGGTCGACCCGGATAAGCCAGGCGTGGCTTATCCGTCTTGGCACGAGGACTGGCGACGATTCAAGAAAATCCTCCGCGTCAGCGCCAGTCCTTTCCAATTCACAGATGAGCTACCGCGTCAGGATTCAGTTAGAAACCAGTAGTTCCGGGGGCGTTTGAGAGTGGCTCGCGGGGGGTAGAGGCGGACGCAGCAGGGCGTCCTTCGCCCACGCCCGGTTCCGGCGACGCAGTTCCGCATTCCGGTTCGTTCGCAGCAAGCGGGGCGGTCCGATCGGTTCCTGACGATCCAGTTTGGCGAAGGCCCGGGGCAATTGGTCCAGCGTGCCGCACACCACCTGCACGTAGTCCGGATGCTTCAGGTTCGCTGCCAGGGCGACCTGGGCCGGCTGGTCCTCCAAGTCGCGCCCCAGATGGGTGCGGCCCAGCCGGCGGCGCAGGCCTTGTTTGGCGACCGCGAAGGACTGCTCGATCACGTTATTGGTACGATCGACGATCGCCACGGCCCGGCCCGCCGCATCGCGGGCGACGGGATGGCCGACCAGGCCCTCGCCGTAGCGGTCCAGATAGCTGAGCACGATGGACTCGGGCTGGAACGACCCCAGCCCGTCGGTGGCCAGCCGGGCGGCGACCCGCTGGCGCAGGTCCTGGTGGTAGCGCTGGAAGTCAGCGGCGATGGCTTGCAGCCGGGCGGCGGCGGCCTCGGGCTGGAGCGGGGCGGAAGGGGCCGGCCGCGGCCCGCCCGGCAGTTCCTGGTCGGACAGGCGCAGCACGTCCCGCAACTCGCAGAACACCGTCCAGCCGCGCTCCAGACGGGAGCTGGCCCGGCCCTGCGGGTCCAGCCGCTCGAACTCGCCCAGGGCCTCGGCGGCCTGCCTCAGCAGGCGGAGCTCGGAGCGCGAGCGGGGCCGCGGCAGCCGGCGGTCCCGCTCGGCGGGGAACTGCCCGCAACGGCGCTGGAAGTCCCGGTGAGGCAGCGAGAAGGGATACGGCAGATGCTTGCGGCCCTCCGCTTCCAGGACCCACAGCAGCAGGGCGGGCAGGTCCGGGCGGAGGCTCTCGTCGGAACGGGCCGCCCGCAGCAACGCGCGCAAGCGGGAGCGCACCTTGCTGCGGGAGATCTGGCTGCGCAGCAGGGCGTAGCCGCCATCGAGCAGCCGGTGGCCGACGGCGGCGAGGAAATGGTACTGGCAGAGCAGGTCGGGGACGCCCCGCCGCCTGCAGCCGGCGACCGCTTTGGCCCCCGCCTGGCCCAGATCGCGCATGATCGCGACCGGGTCGCCGAAGGCGGCCACGGTGCGCTCGACGGCGGGGCGCAGTTCGCGTTCGTTCTCCGATCCGATGCGCACCGCGTGCAACACCCAGCCGGTCCAGCCGTCCAAACAGCGGAACGCGCCGCCGCGGCCCTTGTCACAGGTCGCGTCGATGTGCAGGGGATAGCCGTGGGGCAGGGCGGCCCGCAGGGCCGGGGCGCACTGCCAATGCAGAGCCTCCAGGGCCGCCAGGAAGCGATCGCACAGCGCGGAGACGGAACCGGCCGAAAGGGAGAGGCCCTGGCGGGCCAGGGCCGTGCGGATCTCCTCGCGCTGGAGGTGGCGCCGATAGCGGGCCAGTCCGACCCACACGATCAGGTCCCAGCCGTAGCGCTGGCCGGACGGGGCCAGGCCGGCCAGTTGCTGCGAGACCGCGACCGGCCGGGAGGCGCAGTGCCGGCAGTGCTTGCGGATCTCGCGCGCCCGCAGCGTGCCGGCCGCCAGGGTGACCAGCATGCGGGTCTTGCTCTTCTGCGGGCTCAGGGGCCGGCCGCAGTGGGAGCACCGGTGCCGCTCGGCGACGAAATCGACACCCGGGGGAGCCCCGCCGACGAGCGTGGCACGGGCGATCCAGTCGCCGGACCAGCCCGCGTCGCGGGCCTGTTCCAGCAGCAGCGTCAGGAGGCAGTAGACCCCCCTTTTTCGCCGATCCGGTGGAGCTCGAAGCGCTCGAACACGGCCTGGACCTGCCCCAGCGGGACGGGCGGGGAGCGAGCCTGCAGGCGACGGGCCACCTGCCCGGGCCGGGAGCCGGGATGGCGGACCAGCACCAGCAGCACCGCGATGATGATGGCCGGGTCCAGCGTGCCGGCCAGGTCGGCGGCCTGGCGGGCGTCGAGGCGCGTCTGGCGGGCGCGGCGCTGCCGGTCGGCGGTCGGGGGATCGGCCGAGAAATAGACGTAGACGCCGCCGAGGCGCTCGCGGAGGGCGCGCTGCTGGCGGACGGCGGCGAGCAGGAAGGGGTACACGGAGACGTGCAGGAGGTCGCGGAGTTCCTGGTCGGTGAAGCCGTCCTCGGATTCGCGGAGCAAGCGCTGGACGGTGGCGGTCAGGGAGCCATCGCGGGAGAAGTGGACGTCGCCGATGGAGAGCAGGCCGAAGCGGTCGAAGCGGGAAGGGTCGCGGTCGGTGTAGAAGCGGCCGTTGTGGTTATAGCTGTGTAGGTGGCGGACCTGGCGGAGGTAGCGGAAAGTGGTGCGTGGGGAGGCTTGGCCGAGAGCGGCTTGGAGCTGATCGAGGGTGACGGGGGAGGCGGAAGCCAGCAGGGGGACGAGCAGGTCGGGGGAGCGCGCGGGCATGATGGCATTGTATAACTTTCATATGCGAAAGCTACTTATACACCGCCACAATCAGGCCGGGAATCAGCACCAGAGGATGGGATTTCGCCCGAAATCAAGGGCTAACGGCCGGCCCGTACTGGGGAAATGGCAGAGTATACAGAACTTGGGTGGGTCTAACTCACGCTATATCAACAATTTCCCGATCCCTAACCGAATTCTGACGCGGTAGCAGATGAGCCTGAAGGAGGCCGAGGAGAGGAAGCGGGAATGAGTAGATCATACACCCTTGGGGAGGGGGTGGCAGGGGGAGGGCCGAGCAGGCCCGGGAGGGTGCCAGGGGGGCGAGCCCCCCTGGCACATTCTCGACAGTTTTTGTTTTATTACGGCCAGTCCCCGGGCAGCCGGATAACAATGACTCAGATGAGTCGTTGTTTTGCTGGGATTGTGGTATGGGCCCCCTTGGTGTGCGCGGACTGCGGAGAGGCCTTGCAGAGGCCGCGACGGGGGCCGCAGCCCCGGCGCTGTGCCCGCTGCGGGAAGCGACGGCGCAAGGTGCGGGCTCGGATGCCGGATGCGGCGCACGAGGTTCTGTAGACTCATTGGGAAGCCGCCTCGGTGCAGTGGGCGCTCGCGGCGCAGCAGGCCCGCCTGGACGCGTTGCGCGACGAGGTGGCGCGGTCGGAGGGCGCGGTCGGGAGGCTAGGCCGTCGGCTCACGTGGCTGGAGCGCCGGGAGCGGGAAGCGGACACAGCCTGAGCCGGGATTCCGCAGTCGGACAGGGCGCGGGCGCGTCGCGGTATCGCGAGCAGGCGCGAGGCGGCCCTTGCGGGCAGTCCGCAGAACGCTGCCGGGCAGACTTCCAGGCAAGTTCCCGCCACTGGTAATGGTAACGTTACCAGCTGCCGTTTTGCCAACCAGCCTTGTTTCCAATGAGACATGAGCCTGAACGGGCCCTTCAGGCTGCGTTCGCCGCCGCGCTGCGGATCGCAGCGAACAGCTCGTCGCGCGCCGCGTTCAGCCGCCGCGCCGCCGCGTTGTCGCTCAGGGCGCGGGCCTGCGCGTCCAGTGGCGCGAAGTCGATCCCCGCCTTGAGGCAGTCCGCCGCCCCCGGCAGCGACTTCAGCTTCTCGTACGGCGTCAGGATGTCCTGCCGCCGGTAGCGCTTGCGCACCTTGCCCTTCGCATCGACCTGCTCGCGCGGGAAGTGGCAGGGGCGATGGTAGTTCAGGTACGGCGAGAGCACCTCGCGGTTGAATTGGTCCAGCTGCCGGGCGTGCCGGCCCGGGATGTGCCCGTAGCCCAGATGCTTGCGCACCACGGTCCCGTTCTTGCTCTCGACCAGCGCGTTGTCGTTGCTGCGCCGCGGCCGCGACTTGGTGAACTGCTCGATCCGCAGCTTCTCCAGCAGGGCCGCCACCTGGTAGTTCACGAACTCGGACCCGTTGTCGGAATGAAAACCCCGGAGGCGGAACGGGAACGCTTCCAGCAGCTTCTCCAGCAGCGGCAGCAGGTAGTGCTCCGAGATCCGCTCCACGCTGCCCACGAACTGGAACTGCGTCACCTCGTCCACCACGTTGATGTGATAGACGCCCTTGACCTTAGTGAGATCCCCTTGGTGTACCGTGTCGATCCGCAGGTAGCCCGGCTGCCCCTCCGGGCGCGGCGGCCGCCGCTCGGCGATCGTGACCCCGGCCGGGTGCGTGGGGTCCTTGCGGCCCACCCGCCGCAGGTAGGCCAGGCTCTTCCGCAGGTTGTACAGATGCCCGTTCGACAGCCCGGCCAGGCGCCGGAAGCGCTCGTCGCCGAAGACCTCCCAGGCGCGCTTGAGGATGGCCAGCGTGGCCGGGCCCGACAGCGTCCCGTGCAACTCGTCGGTCTCGGCCAGCAGCAGGCTGTCCGCCCGTTCGTACTTGCGCCGGAACGGCTTGGCCGCGCCCCGGCGCCGGTCCGCCAGTTCCCCGTCGGCCAGATAGCGGGCGATCAGCCGCGCCAGCTGCGCCCGCGACAGCCCCGTTGTGCGCACCAGATAGCTGCGCACCAGGCCCTTGTCCGCCCGCTCCAGCCGCCAATACGAGAACCGCCGCAACACCCGTCCGATATGCGCGTAGGCCCGCTTCCGCTCCGGCACCAGGACCGTTTCGTCCGCGTTGCCCGCGAGAAACCCGCGCAGATCGTCCAGGCTCGAATGAGTCTCCAGATCGAGATGCAAGATCACCCTCCGATGATTCCCACACCTCCTGGAGAGCCCCCTTCGGGCTCATTTCTCGTTGGAATCAACCCCTCGCTTCAGGCTCATCTCTCGTTGGAAAAGGCTGCGCCTGGCTTTGCCATGTCAAGATCAATGAAGATCTTGGATTGCCGCCTCCCGCCAGCTTCGATCCGACTTCCAGCCTCGCGAAGCTGGTTCACGCCATGGACATGCCGAGCCCGCGTTCTTTCGACAGGACCCCGGGCAGCTCCAAATGGTATGACTGCACGCTGCCTAGGCCGTGAGCGTCCGCCGTACCCGACGGATATGAGGCACCCGGCCCGTTTCGCCGTTATCGCCTGTCTGGTCGTCAAGCCTCTGTCGGAGCCTGAGGCGTGATCCACACAGTCCGTATCCGTGGTTTCAAGTGTCTCGGAAGGGAAGTGGAGTTCCGTTTGCCGGGGCATGTAGTGGTGGCCGGTCGCAACAATACCGGCAAGACCACGGTACTCCAGGCGATCGCTTCATGGTCTCTTGCTCTGCGGCGTTGGCGCGAGCTTAACGATTTCAATCCGCGTCAGGGGTACACGCGCGCACCGATCGCCCGACAGGCATTCACGACCGTTCCACTGCGGAGCTTCGATTTGCTTTGGACGAACCGGTTGTATCACCGCAAGAGCACGATGGAAATCGAACTTAGCCATAACGACGGCTGGTCGGTAACCATGGAGTTCATCGCCGACAGCACAGAGCAGATTTACGTCCGCCCCACGGTGGATGCGCCCGTCGCCAGGTTGAGTTCACTCGATCTTCGTGTGGTGTTCATTCCACCGATGACCGGAATTGGAATCGACGAGCCCGTGTTTCAGCCGCCGAAGATCGAGCAGCTTCTCGGCCTCGGTCGCCCGGGAGAAGTGCTACGTAATCTTCTCGCGGAAGCAAATCACGACGAGCACGCGTGGGACGCGCTCCAGTCCTCCATCGTGAAGCTCTTCGGCTACAAGCTGCTGCCCCCCGATACGAGCGGACCGCACATTCGAGCGGAATACAGGCTGGCGGAGGCGGGGGGCGAAGCGCGTCCCCATCTGGACATCGCGAGTGCAGGCAGCGGTTTTCAACAGGTGTTGATGCTACTCGCGTTTCTCAACACGCGGCCGGGTGCAGTTCTGCTGTTGGACGAGCCGGACGCCCATTTGCACGTGATCCTTCAAGACGCCATTTACCACGAATTGCGGACGGTGGCTGCGCGGCAACGTTCGCAGCTCATCGTTTCTACCCATTCCGAGGTCCTCATTAACTCGGTCGAACCTCGCGAGCTGTATGTGATGCTCAACGAGCCGAGACGGGTAGCCGACAACGCTGATCGAAATCGTCTTATTTCTTCGCTCCGCGTACTGAGCAACGCGGAGGTGATGCAAGCACTGGACGTGCGCGGAGTCCTCTATGTGGAGGACTCTACGGATATCGATATCCTACGTGCCTGGGCCGCAGTTCTCGGTCATCGTGCCGAGAGCCTGCTGACGACCGAATTGATGTGGAAGCCGGTTGTCTTCCAGGCGCGGGAAAGGGGTGTCAATAATCCGGGTGCCCGAGCGCGCGAGCATTTCGACGCCTTGCAGCGTGTGCGCGATGGTCTTGCCGGCCTTGAGCTGCGAGACGGTGATGCACGGCCGGCGGTTCCTGATACCGAGATCACGGGAACCGGCTTACAGCGACTCTATTGGCGGCGTTATGAGATCGAGAGTTATCTTATGCATCCTGCTTCGCTTGCCCGTTACGTCGAGTCCGTAGTTGGCGCCGAAGCCGCCGCTCCGCATGTCGAGGACATGCTTGCCTACTGGCGCGACCAATATCCGCCGGCGGTGGTGAGGGAGCCGCTCGGCGATCATGAGTTCCTGAACGACACCAAAGCCCGTACCCGGCTTCTCCCGCCGCTACTGGAAGCGGCAGGCGTCCACGACCTGCCCTATACCCGCTACCACGAGATTGCCCAGGTAATGCTTCCCGAGGAAATTCATCCCGAGGCGGTCGAAAAGCTCGACGCGATCTGCCACGCGTTCGGAGTCGATCCGTGAACGCGCACGAGGTTCCCGACCCTATCCTGAACTCGCCGCACGCGAGGCCCATCTGGAACAGCGCCAGGAGGATTGGCGGTGTCGCCCCGCAGCCTACTCGTTTGCGAAGCGCTTTGATCGCTTCCAAGTTAGCCAGGCAATGCCGGCGGCGATCCCGAGCGGGGCAACGGCCAGCACGCCGATCCCACGTTGTAACGCAGCGAATGCGCGGTCCTTCTGCATCGCCGCGGTCTCGCGGCACATCGAGCAGCCCTGAGCTCGAGCCAGCGTTGGCATTGACAACATCAAGCCCAGCGCTAGCAGCGCAAACAGGGGGGCCGCAAACCGGCGACCGCCCTTGTTAACTGCTGGCATTACAGGCCCAGGTCCAAGAGGCGAAAGCTGTCCGGAAAGAAGTAGCCACACATAATGCAGATACAGGCCGCCGCCGGGACCACAACGATCCAGCTCAGCGTCTTGTGGTCAAACATCAGGTGCATGAACGTGCCCATGATCATGCCTGCTTTCACCAAGGACAGGAACAGCAGGATGAACAACATGACCAGCAATCCCGCGATCTGCACATAGGCAAGCAACACCTCGATGGCGGTGAGAACGAGCAGGCCGAGCCAGATCTTGTTGAACAGCGGCATGTGCGAGTCGGTGTAGGCCGGGTCTTCCGGCAGCGCGAATGCCGGTGCCGCAACTCCGCCTGCCGCGGCGGCCGCTGGGGCAATGACCACTGGTAAGAAGCGCCAAGCGAGGTACCCGAAGCAAGTCACGCCCATCAGGGCGGCGAACATTGCCAGAAAGAGATTGTCCAGCGTAGCGGCGATAGTGCCGTGGGCGATGAGCTGCCCGGTCGTGGCGAAACCCCAAACACCGAGCGCTAGGCAGAACAGGTAGCCGATCAGGGATAGCAGCATAACGGTCTCTCTCGATTTAGTCGACGCTCGTTGAGAGCAGATAGATCAGGGGGAAGACGAACATCCAGACCAAGTCCACGAAGTGCCAGTACAGGCCCGCCACCTCGACGTCTTCAGGCAGCCACTTGCCGCGTCGATAGCCGACAGCGACAGTGCCCAGATACCCGACTCCGGTGATGACGTGAAACATGTGCAGGCCGGTGATGAGGAAGAATGTCGCGCCGAACAGCGGCGTGCCGTACTCATTTGCCCACGGGTACATCTGTTCGTCGTGCATCAAGTGATACCACTCGTAACTGTGTAGCAGGACGAACACGGCGCCGAAAAAGGCCGTCCACCAGATCCACTTCACTGCTTTGCGTCGCGCCCCGTGATGCGCCGCAGAAACGGCGTAGACCATCGTCAGGCTGCTCGTCAGCAGCACGAGCGTCATGATCGTGGAGAACACGATCGACGGCATGAAGTGAAATGGCGTGGGCCACTCGTTTGCGACCCGCACGTAGCTGTAGCTCACCAGCAGGGCTGAGAACGTCAACGAGTCCGAGACGATAAACAGCCACATCCCAAGCTTCTTGTGTCCGACTGCGAGCGGAGTGCCGCCCCCTCGCCATGTCGGTGCAGCCATCGTGGCCGCGTGTCCTTCCGACATCCGCTTACCTCCAAAACACCAGCAGTCCTAGGATGTAGATCCACAGGACATCGAGAAAATGCCAATACAGCGCAGTCGCCTCGACGACTGCCGGGCGCGAGGGCCAGGGCCGGGTGCCCCGGATGCGCACCCAGATATAACCCATCACCGCGATCCCGCCCAAGAGATGGGCGCCGTGCCCCGCAGTCAGCACGTAGTAGAACGAATTTGCGGGATTTGACGCGAGGTAGATACCCCGATCCACCAACTGCTGCCAGCCCAGCAGCTGGCAAGCCAGAAATGTCAGGCCTAGGCCCGCCGAAATATTCATCCATCGGCGCAGCCCGTCACGGCGCTGGTCGATCATTTCCCGGCGCGCCCGCTCGATGGTGAAGCTCGAAAGCAGCAGCACCAAGGTGCTCACGTAGAGCACGGACGGAAGCGTGAATGGCTGCCAATCCCCCGAGAGCCCCTGCCGCACGATCATGGCACTGGTCAGCGCGGCGAAGAACATCAGGATGCTGCCCATGCCCATCCACACACCCAGCTTGTAACGCTGGACCATGCGGGCAGTGCCGCCGGGCCGCTGCCATTCCCCTTCGACGGGTGGAGGCAGCGTCACGAAGTCGCCGCCGCCGGTCGCGGTGGCAGGTGGGGCTTCGCTGGGATGCAGTGTCGCGGGCATGGTCCTAGTCGCCGCTCGCCGGCGCTTGCTCGCCGAAAACCGCCTTGTCGTCGTTGCACTGCATGGCGAAGTCGCGCTTGGCGCCCTTCACCGCGAACTCGTACGGCCCGCGATAGACGTGGGGCACCTTGCCCGCGAAGTTGTCGTGCGGCGGGGGGGAAGGGATAGTCCATTCGAGCGTGGTCGCTTCCCACGGGTTTTCCTCGCGGCATTCGGCGCCGGAGAATATGCTCTTCACGAAGTTGTACAGGAACACGAATTGCACCAAGATGGTCAGAACCGCCGCGACCGTGATGAAGAGGTGCAGTTCCGCCGCGCCGGTGGTCTGGAGGTAGTCCACGCCCGAGATCTCCGCGTAGCGGCGCGGGTGCGGCAGCATGCCGAGATAGTGCATCGGGCCGAAGATTGCGTAGACGCCGACGAAGGTGAGCCAGAAGTGAATCTTGCTCAGCGGCTCGCTCATCATGCGCCCGAACATCTTCGGGAACCAGAATGTCATGCCGGCGAACATCCCGAAGATCGCCGCCACACCCATGATCAGGTGGAAATGCGCGACGACAAAGTAGGTGTCGTGAAAGTACAGGTCGATCGTGGGCTGGCCTAGGAAGATGCCGGACAGCCCGCCCGAAACGAACAGGGAAACGAAGCCGATCGAGTACAGCATCGGCGAGGTGAAGCGGATCTTGCCGCCCCACATCGTGCCGATCCAATTGAACGTCTTGATGGCCGAGGGGACGCCAATGCACATCGTCAGCACGGAGAACACGAACGCCGAGTAGGGGCTCATGCCGCTGACGAACATGTGGTGGCCCCAGACCACGAACCCTAGGCCGCCGATGGCTAGCACCGCGTAGACCATGGCTTTGTAGCCGAAGATCGTCTTGCGCGCGAACGTCGACAGGACATGCGACGTCACGCCCATGCCGGGCAGGATCGCGATATAGACCTCGGGGTGGCCGAAGAACCAGAACAGGTGCTGCCAGAGGATCGGTGAACCGCCTGAATGGTCGATCTGCTTGTCACTCACGACCAGCCCCCCGGGCACGAAGAAGCTCGTGCCCACGTTGCGGTCCATCAGCAGCAGCACACCCGCCGCGAGCAGGACGCCGAAGGCCAGCAGTCCCAGAATCGCGGTCACGAACCAAGTCCAGCAGGTGAGCGGCAGCCGCATCATCGTGAGTCCCTTGGCGCGCAGGTCCAGCGTGGTCACGATAAAGTTGAGCGCCCCGAGCAGCGAAGCGATGCAGAACACCGCGATGGACAAGATCCAGAGGTCCTGTCCGATACCCTGCACGGTCGCTTCCGGCACCGCGCTCAGCGGGGGATAGCCGGTCCAGCCGGTCATCGGTGCCCCGCCTTCGACGACGAATGCGGCCATTAACAGCAGGAACGACACAAACGTCGTCCAGAACGAGAGCATGTTCAGCCTGGGGAAGGCCATGTCCGCAGCGCCGATTTGGATGGGCAGGAAGTAATTGCCGAAGCCCCCCTGCGGAGCGGTCGTCAGCACCATGAACACCATGACAGTGCCGTGCATGGTGAGCATCGAAAGGTAGAACTCCGGCGTCATCACACCCTCGGGAGCGCCGACGGGAAACAGCTGCCCGAGCATGGGGTAGGAGCATTCCGGGCAGATGAGCCGCAGCCGCACCAGCAGGCTGAGGGCCATTCCCACGAACACCGCCACCACCGCCAGCAGAATGTACTGGATGCCGATCACCTTGTGGTCGACCGAGAAGATGTACTTCCAGAGAAAGCTCTTGGGCTCCGGATGCCGGTGCACCTCGGTGTATTCGCCGACCTCCGGGGAAAGCTGAACTTCAGTCATGACTTCGATTGATCCTCACCGCCGTGGTTGTGCTTTCGGTCAGAACAGATAGGATGCCTGTTCGGCAATCCACGCGTCGTACTCTGCTTGGCTGACGACGTGCAGGAAGCTGCGCATCTTGTAGTGCCCCAAGCCGCACAGCTCGGAGCAGACGATCTCGTATTTACCTTCTTTGTTCGCTTTGAAGCGGAGCTTGCCGACCAAGCCAGGCACGGTGTCGAGCTTGATCCGCAGCTCCGGGACGAAGAAGTTGTGCAGCACGTCCTTGGACTTGAGCACGACTTCGACCTCCTTGTTGACCGGGACCTGCATCTCCGGCACCATGATGTCGTCGGCACCGCCCGGGGCGCTGCGGTCCAAGCCCACCGGATTGCTGGCAGCGTCATCGATCAGGTTGATGTCGGTCGGGCCGAACACGTTGTCCGCGCCGGCGTAGCGCATGTTCCACACGAACTGCTGCCCGGTGACTTCCACCACCAACCGATCCTCCGACGGCTCCATCGACCGCTGCTCGATGAAGCGGGTCTCCGCCCACACCGAGTAGCTGAAGAATGTCAGGCTGACGAAGATCACCGCCGCCGCCACTGTCCACAAGATCTCGAGCCTGTTGTCCCCGTGAGAATCTGAGGCAGGCTGATCGGTTTTCCTGCCGAACCTCCAGGCGGCGTATCCCAGCGCGAACTGCGCCAGGATGAAGATGATACCGGTGCCAATCAGCGTGTAGTTGAAGGCTTTGTCGATCTCGTCGCCCAGCTCGGTGATCGACTCGGGCATCCACCACGTTTCGGTAACGAAGGGAACGGCCATCGCGATAGTGATGGCCCAGACAACGATTGCGATTAGAAGACCCATGGAAGGTTCAATCCTCGTGGTGCAGAAGTGCGCGTGGGGCGGCTTGATGGGAGAAAATCAAGGATTCCCGCGAACCGCTCTAAGACTCAACATTGTAGCAAGCCCGCTCGGGCGGGCCGCCACCGCTGATTCTTTGTCGGGTTGAGGGGTGTAGTCGCTCTCTGGGTGCCTGAACACGAGCGCCATGGCGGTCTGAGAAGGAAAATCGAGCCCCGGCCTGGTGTCCAAGGATGCCCGATGGGCCGAGCAGCGCCGGGCGGGGCTCCCGCTATCGGCCCCGGGCGCATAGAGCGGCCGCTCACCCGGCCGCGGTCGGCCGGATGCGATGTCTCAGCGGTGCCAGTCCTGCTAGGTTTCGCTCAGTCGCAGTTGCAGCGCCTTGGCGCGGTTGCCGGCGGAGTAGATTTGCGCCTCCGGCACCGTCTCGAACTGCGGCTGCGACAGCAGCAACGCCAGCGCCAGGTTGTTCAGCGCCGCGTTGTTGGCCGGACCGTGGCCCGTGCGCACGCGGCTGGCAGCCTCCCCGAAGACCTTGTCGCGGCGGTAGTGGTTGGCGCTCTCCACTCGCCAGTGGCCGCGCTGCAGCACCCGTAACTCGCGCGCCGAGGCAGCCGCCGGCGGCAGCGAAGTGATGCCGTAGCTGTAGCTGCGCTTGACCGCGCCACCGCGCCGCGCCCAGCGCTCGTGCGTGATGCGGTAGGCCTGCTGCGCATGCGGGAACGGCAGCAGTTGCGGATGGGGCGTGAAGACTTGGCTCGAGCGCTTCTCTAAGTCGCTCTGGCGCGAGGGCTTCCAGCCAGCTTCCGCCCAGCTGCGCGCCGCGCCCAGCTCCCAATTCAGCCCGCTCAGGGTCGCGTGCGTCAGCTCGCAGTTGCCTTTGATCCGCACCATGATGTGCCCGCCGTGCGGTTCCACGATCGCCCGCTCGGTCTCGCGCCCCGCGTGCCCCGCGTCCAGCGTCACCGTCCGCGCAGGTCCACCGCTTCCAACAAGGCCCGCCAGGCCGCCTGCTCGCCGCCCGCCTCGCGGGAGCTGCGGCTCGCCACCGGGACGCCCGTGCGCTGGTCCACCAGCGTGACCGTCTCCCCGTGCTGCCCCGTCGCCGACAGCCGGTTGGCCGCGCGAATGCGCTTGCCATCCCCCGCCCGCGCCGACGCCGCCACGCGCGGTTGCGTCCAACGCTCGAGCGCCCGTTCCAGCGAGCCCGGGGCGGTCCGCTCCATGACCCGCTGGAAGGTCGTCTCCGAGGGTGTCACGGACTCCCCCGTGGTCGCGTCCCGGCGACAGCCCAAGGCTCCTAACTCCTCTGCTGTCAATGTCTTCGCATACGCTTCTGCCGCCCGCCCGCCGACCCGACCGGCCAGCCTCGCCAGCAGTTGCAGCGCCAGTACCACGGCCAACCGATGCCGTCTCCCGTGGCAGCTCCGGCTGTCCTCCACCGCCTCCAACTGCGCCCGCAGCGAGCGCAGTTCCGCCGCCGGGTAGCGCACATCGACCGCCCCGCAAGCCCATTCCGGCCGCTCCTGCGGATCCGCCAGCCGCGCCCGCGCCCGCGCCCGCAGCGGATCCACCAGCATCTGCTTGCGCTGCCCGTGCTTGTCGGTGGACTGCCCGTTCGAGCGCGCAGACCCCTTGCGCAAGCCCAGCTGGATCCAGTGCGCCGCCACATAGACCGTGCCCCGGTACAGCTGCGGATCCACAAACGTTTCGGCGAGTTCAATGGGATGCCCCCAGCGCTGTTGCCAGTCCCGGCTCAGCCGCCGCAGATTCAACCCCAGCACGCGCGAGGCCAAGTGCTGCACGCCCGCCCCCTCCGGCAGCACTGAAAACCTCGTGTGATTGGCGATCAGATGCAAGCGCCGGAACTGCACCGCCTTGTGCCAGCCCAGCCAGCGGGCGCGCGGGCGGCACTGGAAGACCCCCGTCTGCCAGCCCACCAGCGCCAGCCACTCGCCCTCGTATTCCGCCACATAGCGCAGCCCGCGCCCGGCCAACTGCTTGCACCCCAAATCGTGGTGTTTGGCCATCAGCGCATCCCAGCGCGGCCGCTCGTGCGGCTGCGCCAGCCGCAGCACCACTTGCTTCAGATCCGGAATCGTTGTGGGCGTCTCCTGCTCCTGCATACCCCATGCATACACGAATCCGGCCAAAATAGCCAGCCCCTCGCCGATCTTGTTGTGCGAATGGTCACACCCCCCGATAAAGAATCAGCCGTGGGCGGGCCGCACGTACCAAATCTTCGGTCGAGGCAGCCGGAGCGTCAGCGCGCCGATGCGCCTGTGTCTGCACCAGCAAGCCTGCGCAGTTCCGCGGCAACGGCTTCGGCTCCTCGCTCGCGGTAGAGCTGGCTGAGGCGCTGCTCTTCGGCCGACACAGGCACGGCCTCGATCAGGTTGGAGGCTTGGAGTGCCTGGCGGCTCGGCACCCAAACGCTGCCGTCATCCAGTTGGGCGCTTCGCAGGTACGCGCTGACGGCCTCGATTGCCGGCGGCCTGCCCGCCGCTACCGGGTGGATCCGGAACCTTCCGTCGGCGCGGGTCTCAAACCGCTCTTGGGGACCGACCCGGTCCAGCTGGTCCACTGGCGCGGACCCGACCGAGTAGACCGTGCCACGGGCGTCCCGGACGAGCCAGGCGATTTCGAAGTGGCGGACTCCTTGGCGGGCCCGGTTGCGCAGCCGGAAGCGAGGCGCGTCCGCGATGACTCCCCGGATCAGGGCCGTGCCGCCCTCGAGGACGAGCGGGGCCTCGGGATTGGCGACGAATGCGATCTCAAGCTCACGGGACGGGATGCCCGCGGTGGTCGTTGCGGGTCCGTTGCCCGCGAGGCGCACCTCGAGCCGCGGCCTGGCGGCCTGGCGGCGCAAGCTGGCCTGCATCGCGGATGTCAGGGCGGACTTGCCACCGGCCGACCACCTAGTCAGGAAGAACTCGCGATCGCGTCTGGCCTCCATCTCCAGAACCCGCATCTTGCGGATCGAATCCAGCCGATCCGGTCCAGCCGCTGCCAGCGATGCGAACAAGACCGCATCTGGTTCAATGCGCACTACCGGGCCCGGCGGCAGGGGGAGCGGGCGCAGCAAACGCAGATTCACATTCACCTCGAATTGGTCGCCGCGGGATGCGTGCAGACTCGGCACCACGACTGCCGCGCGCCCGCCCAGCGCCTGCTCGCGGGCGTCGATGCGCAGCGTGATGGCGCGAATCGGGTCACTACCGTCGTGTCGGAAGCGGACCGAGCCCGCCAGATTGATCACCATCGCGCCGCCCCGCCTTTCGAAGTCGCTGTCGGAGAATTCGCTGGACAGGACTTGCAGGGGCAGGCCAGCGGGAATCTCGACGGCGACTGCCGGAGCCTGCGCCAATCCGGGTAGGGCTAGCGGCCCGGCGCTTGCGGCGGCGAGCAGAAGTACCCAGAGGCATATGAGCTTGTCGAGTCTCATGGCGCGTAGTACTCCGTAATGGTCAACATGCCGGAACCAGGATGAAACGCTCGGACCGTTAGGCGTCCCTCAACAGTGACTTGAGCGTCGGCATGGTCGAAGGTGCCGAGCGAGTCCGGCTGGGCCGGATCGGCGCTGGCGGAGAGTTGCGCCGGCGGTTCCGGCACGTCTCCGATTGGCACCAGCAGCGCCAAGGCCAGCGCCCCCGCGGCAAGGCCAGCCCCGGCACCGAGTCTCCAGCGCCAGCTTGCGCTCCGGGCTGCGGGCGCCGCCTGTAGAGCGGCGACCCGAATCTGATGAGCCAGGGCCTCGAAGTCGACTTCCGGCACGGCCCGGGCCTGCGCCATTTCGTCGCGTGCCCGCGCATAGCTCTCAATGGCGGCTTGGCATGCCTGGCATTGGGCCGCATGTCGGCTGGCTCTGCGCTGGGCCAACTGCGCCAGATCGCCGCCGGCGAACAGGGCAAGAGTGGCCTCGTCGAGATGGCGGTTGCGGAAGGTCATCGCTCGGTCCGCTCCCTGTACTTCTTGAATTTGACCCGGGCATTCGCGATATGCGATCGAACGGTTGCCGTGGAACAGCCCATTGCCTGAGCGACCTCGGCAGCGGGCATCTGCTCGACGTCCCGCAGCAACAATGCCGTGCGCTCTCGCTCGGAGAGGAGCTGCAAGCCTGCCTCGATCCACGCGCGGGTCTCGCCCCGCAACACGTCCTGCTCGGGGCTATCGGTGGTGGCCGCCGGCGCCTTTTCCAGCTCGTCGAAGGCGACTCGACTGCGCTTCCGGACGAAGTCCAAGGCTGTGTTGACAGCGATTCGGTTCAGCCACTGAACCGCCTTGCGGTCGTCTTTGAGCTGTTCTTTGCGGTTCAGCGCCTTGAGTAGCGCGTCCTGCGTGAGGTCCTGTGCGTCGGGCACATTTCCGACAATGCGGTAGATCAGCCGGAACATCCGCCGCATGTGCGCCTCGAGGGCCTCGCCACCTGGCGCTGCCGCCGTTCCCGAGCCCTGACCCAGGCTCCCGCGGTGCTCAACAGCCATGAGCTCCGGCCCGAAGAATGGCATGGCTGTGGTTTCCATGCGTTGCTTGGCCTCTCAACAATAGACGTAGGATACGGCGCATCCGTGCAGTGCGGGTTCGTCCTTTCAGGCCGCCCTGTCCTTCCCCCTCGACATTTCAGCATTGCACCCATCAGCTGGAAAGACGCGTGCGCGAGCTGAGCACGCCGGATCTGCCAAGTCCAGGGCCTGACGGCTGGCCTGGGAGCGCGGCCGATCCGGCACGCGATTGCAACTGACCGAGAGGTGCGTGTCGATGCTGGCCGTCCGCAACGGGACTGTTTGGCGCAGGATTGCTAAACTTGCCCCCTAGATATGCAGATCGCCTCGAGAATCGGCCGCATGCGCGGCGAAGGCGCGTTCGAGGTCTTGGTTCGCGCACGCGCCCTCGCAGCGGCTGGCCAAGACATCGTCCATATGGAGATCGGAGAGCCGGACTTCCCGACTCCGCCCAACATTCTCGCCGCCGGCCAGCGGGCGCTGGCCGAGGGGTACACCAAGTACGGCCCGACGCAGGGCGATCCGGAGTTGCGCCAGGCTGTCGCTGAGCATGTCTCGGCCACACGGGGAATCCCGGTGGACGAATCGCAGGTCGTGATTACGCCCGGCGCCAAGCCGGTGCTGTTCTTCTCGATGCTGGCGTTGCTGGAGCAGGGCGACGAGGCGATGTACCCGAACCCCGGCTTCCCAATGTACGAATCAGTGATCGGGGCTTGCGGCGCGACCCCAGTCCCGCTGCCACTGCTGGAAAGCCGAGGCTTCTCAATTGACCTGGATCGGTTTGCGGCGGCGCTCACCGACCGCACCCGCCTGATCATCCTCAACTCACCGCAGAACCCGACGGGTGGCACGATTCCCCCGGAGGATCTCAAGGCCATTGCGGAATTAGTGGTCGACCGCGATCTGATTGTCCTGTCTGACGAGATCTACAACCTGATCGCGTTCGACGACCGTCCGACATCGATTGCCTCGATCGACGGCATGGCCGAAAAGACCATTGTGCTGGACGGGTTTTCCAAGGCGTATTCCATGACGGGCTGGCGGATCGGGTACGGAGTGTATCCCCGCTGGATGGTGGATGCCGTGTGCATGCTGCAGGTCAACTGCTCATCGCACACCGCGAGTTTCACGCAGCGTGCGGCCATCGAGGCCCTGCGTGGGCCGCAGGACAGCGTCCGGCAGATGGTCGACGAGTTCCGGCGCCGCCGCGATGTGATCGTCAACGGACTGAACTCGATTCCTGGCATTCACTGCGCCAGGCCGGGCGGGGCATTCTACGCGTTTCCGAATGTCTCCGATACCGGCTTGGGTTCGACCGAGCTGGCTGAGCGGATCTTGCAGGAGGCGGGTGTGGCTTGCCTTGCGGGAAACTCGTTTGGCGCATTTGGCGAGGGGTACCTGCGGTTCAGCTACGCGGCAGCGCTCGACCGGATCGAGCTGGCGTTGGAGCGCATCCGCGAGCTACTCGCCCGGTAGCACCGCTTCCGGCAAGACAAGGCGAAGAGCCGTCTCGACAGCCTGCGGCACGCTTCCAAGAGGCAAGCTTGCGTCCAGCCTGGCACTGATGGCGCTCGGGCCCGATTTCATCAAGCAGATTGCGAGCGAACAGCAATGATGCGCTGATGACTAGAAGAAAAACCAGAAATTATACGATATACTATCTGTATGGCGATGGGAACTCGAAAGACGGAGACGAATGCACTGTTCCTGTGCGCGAAGGAACTGCCCCGAGCGCCGACGGTGCCGTACTACGAAAGGCTCGACGCACGGCTGCGCGAGATCGGTTTTGACGAGTACGTCGAAGCCGCGTGCCGACCCTGCTACGCTGACACCCTCGGTCGGCCCTCGCTCGCTCCGGGGGTGTACTTCCGCGCGCTGCTGCTGGGATACTTGCTCGGCATCGATTCCGAGCGGCGCATCGCGTTGCAGGCCAGAGACAGCCTGAGCATCCGCAAGTTCCTCGGCTTCGCATTGCAGGATTCGACACCGGATCATTCGACACTGTCGCGAACGCGTCGACGTATCCCGACGGAGACGCACGAAAAGGTGTTTACGTGGGTGCTCGGACAGCTTTGCGAGGCAGGGTTGGCGGACGGCAGGGCCAAGGCGCGCGCCGTGCTGTTGACGCTGCGGCGCAATGTCACCAACGATAGCTATCGGGCCTTCCTGCGGGGATTGGCGGAGGCACAGGTGAAGCCAGTGGGGCGGATCGCCGTCGCGAAGCGTTGCTAGGGCGACTCTCCTGCCATAGCTTCAAGCACGGGGCCGCCGCACTTTGGCCAACGGACCCGGCAAGCGGCCAAGGCGCCGAAGCCGGGTCTGGCCCTATCGAGTGGCTGCTACGATGTGCGATGCTGATGGGCCGCAAACTCGCGTTGTTGGCTGCGACCGCCGCATTGCTGGCGGTGCCGGCAGGTAGTATTGCTCAAGAATCCGGAGAACGGTGGCGGCGGATGCGCGCGAAGATGGTTCGGGAGCAGATCGAGGCCCGCGGGGTCCGATCCGCTGCCGTGCTCGATGCAATGCGCCGAGTTCGGCGCGAGCAGTTCGTTCCAGATAACGTGCGCGAGTTCGCCACCGACGACAGCGCCTTGCCGATCGGGTACGAACAGACGATCTCGCAGCCCTACATCGTGGCGTTCATGACGGAGCTTCTCGACGTAGAGCGCCACCATCGCGTGCTTGAGATCGGCACGGGCTCCGGCTATCAGACAGCGGTCTTGGCCACGCTCAGCGACCATGTCTACAGCATGGAGATCGTGCCGGAGTTGGCTGTCCGGGCCCGGCAGATCTTGGGCTCGCTCGGATACGAGCACCCGTTCATCAGGCACGGGGACGGATACGAGGGCTGGCCAGAGCACGCGCCGTATGATCGGATCATTGTTACGGCCGCTCCGCCGGAAGTGCCCGAGAAGCTGCTGGAGCAGCTTGCACCTGCCGGGCAGCTTGTTGCTCCCGTTGGCTCGACACCGGACACGCAGTCGCTGGTGTTGGTCAGCAAGGATTCTGATGGCCGCCTCAGCCGGCAGCAGCACCTCGGTGTGCGATTCGTTCCTATGGTGCAGGCTGCGGACCAGAATTGATTCTGATCGCCCGTAAGGTCCCGGCCATAGTCACAGGAAGCTGAGCAACGATGGATCCGGGGCTTGGGGTCCAGTGCCTCGGAGGATCTTGCGAACGGAGGCTGCAGTTGCCGAGATCGTTGCCCTTCCGATGAGCGGCATTGGCGCCTGAACAAGGTTGGCCCGCCCCTGGGGCAGCCTATGTCACGCCGCTAGTGCCAGATGACGGATTTGGCGGCTTCTGCGGCTCTTGGATCTGCGCCCGCCGCGCTGCGAGGCCGATTCCGAGCAGGACGGCCCCGAGGCCGACCAGCAGTTGCACCGGTACCGGTTCGCCGAAGTAGGCCGAACTCAGCGCCACACCGCTGACCGGCGTGATAAATGAGAACGCGATGACAGTGCCGGGGGTATGCCGCCGGATCAGATAGACCCAAATGAGCTGGCCCGCTCCGCCGACCACGAGGCCTTGAAAGAACAGCGCCGCCCAGGTGGTCCAGTCTTGGTCGGTGCGGGGAATTGGGTCGGGTATTGTCACCCAGCCCAGGAGAAACAGCGGGAGGGCACCGACCAGCGGCCAGAACACAGTCTTGACGTAGTCGACGTGCAGCGCCAGCTGGCGGGTGTACACCATGCGAATTGCCAGCAGAGTCGAAGCTACGAGCACGAGCGAGTTGCCGAGTGTCGGATTCGGTGCCAGCGCACTCTCCGTACTTGCAGTCAAAATCCACGCGACTCCGGCGAAGGCAGCGGCCAGCCCCGTCACGCGACGGAGGTTCAGGCCGTCCTCGGGTATGACGAACGAGGAAATCAGGTTGGTCGTAATCGGATAGGTGTTGAACAGGATGGCGAGCAGGACCGGAGAGGTGAAGTCAGCGCCGGTCTGGTTGGAGCCGATCTGGACCGCGAATATGACGGCTAGAAGCGCAAGCGGCAATAGCTCTCGTCGTTTCGGCTTGAGGCTGATGCGACGGGAGGCGGCGTAGATCCCGATGCCAGCGCTGGCGATACTGATCCGCATGAACGCTCCCAGCAGCGGCGGCATGGATTGCAGCACCACCTTGATCGCGATTGGGTTTGCACCGCGGATGGTTGCGATGACCACGCAGACCAAGATGGGGGCCAGGCTCAGCGGCTGGGATACCTTCAAGCGCTCTGCTGTCATCTTCCGGTCGGCTCCCAGCTTAGGGGTCGCGACTGATCTCCGGCCCCAGCCACGGCGATCCGCGCAAGCTGCGATGCGGCGACACTAGGCGTGCCGACTAGGTGCGCGCCCAGAGATCGCGCAAGAAGCGCGTGCCGTCTACAGCGATGTCGTCCATCGAGTCTGCCAGATCGCGCCAGATCGCCGTTGCTGCCGAGAGCTCGGGGATGTGCGAATTGAATGACTCGATTGTCAGCCAGCGGTCATAGCCGAGTTCCTTGATAGCCGCCATCACCCCGGCCCAATCCACGTGCCCGGAGCCCGGAGTGCCGCGATCGTTCTCGCAGGTGTGGACGTGCATCAGGTGCTTGCCGCAGGTGCGGTACGCGTCGGCCACGTCCTTGTCCTCGATATTTTGGTGGAACGTGTCCAGCAGGATGCCGATGCGGTCACAGCCAATCTCGTCGACGAACCGATAGGCGTCTGCGGCCGTGTTCAAGAAATAGGTCTCAAAGCGATTCAAGGGCTCGACTGCCATGGTCACATTGGCGTCGGCGAGGTCATCAGCGAGCATCTGGTGGGCTTCGACGCCCCACTTCCACTCGTCCGCAGTGCGTCGGTGTCCGGGCAGGTGCCCCACGGGTGAATGCGTAGGCCCGGCGATCTGGTCCGCCCCGGCCTCGGCGGCAGTGCGGATCACGGTCTTCCAATGCTCCACTGTCCTTGCGCGGACGGCGGCGTCATCACTGATCGGATTCATGCCCTTTGGGTTGATCGAACAGAAGTGGACATTTAGGTCGTGTGCCTCGCAACACTTGCGCACTGCTGCCGCATCGAGTTCCGCTGGAACAAAGACCGGGATTTCAATCCCATCGACACCGGCGGCCTTGAGGTCGTCAAACGGGTATTTGTCTGGCTCGAATGCGCCGGACCAGATGAGCGTGTTGACCCCGAATTTCATGAATCGGCAAACCTCCCAAGGGACTGAGCCGACATTATCCCAGACTGTGACTGCCCGCCCGCGGTGCCCAGCTGCGCGCCGAGACCACGCCGCCATTGAGTCCGAGCGCCGACAGGCCCCCGAAGAAGCGTGCATGCTCGACCTTCATGCAGTGGTCCATGACTACCTCGAGCCCCGCTTCTGCCGCGCGCCGCGCAGCTGCCTCGTGGATGACTTCGAACTGCATCCACACAACCTTGGCGCCAACGGCGATGGCCTCCTCGACGATTTCCGGTACGTACTGCGGCGGGCGAAAGATGTCGACTACCTCGACGGGACCGTCGACCGCGCGCAAAGTCGGTAAACACTGCCGCCCAAGTACGGTCTTTGCGCTCGGCGTGACGGGCACGATGTCATAACCGCGATTGGCTAGATACACGGCCACGAAGTGGCTTGGCCGCAAGGGATTGGCAGATAGGCCTACCATCGCTATCCGCCGATACTTCTGCAGGATTTTCAGGCGGTCCTGAGGCCCGGCCGAGAGTCCTTCCCAAGAGCGCCCCTCGGGGGTGCCCACGGCCCCCGTAGCCAAACTGCAAACCAATCCAGCCATACGCTCGATCCCCAAGATTTCGAATCATAGCAGGGCAAGAGACCTGGGCAGTTCCCCGCAGGCTGCGGCAGGGGGGTGAACCCCAGCGGCCCGAATGCTGTGGCGAACGAGCGGATTCGAAGAGGCCGAAGCCGGCCAACCGCCAAGATTATTACCGCCGCGGGCAGGCCCGGGAGGCCGGCCGGCGAGATGGCCTGGCTTCAGAGCACCCTCCGCGTGTTCCCCACACGGAGCGTGACCTTTTGCTTGTCAAGGAATTCGAGCAAGGGGATAGCGTATTTCCGGCTCACGTTAGCGAGCGCCTTGAACTCGCCCATGTCGATCGCTTGTCCGCGGAGCGGAGCGAGCTGGCTGCGCAATGTATTGATCGCCCCACTGTGGAAGACAAGTTCCGGACTCACGCGCACCAGGACGCCTTCGCGCAACAACGCCGCTAGAATCCGCTGCGCGCGAGCTGCGTCGATCGGGAGCGTGGGCAAGAAAGCCTTCAGCGTCGGGACCTGGAGTCCTGCTTGGTCGAACGCTGCCACCAACCGGTCGCGTGCGTCTCGCTCATCGGTCCCCATGCGAATCTTGTGATCCGCTGCTCGCACCAAGTCGCCGTCCAGCACTATCTTGCCTGCCGCCTCGAGGCGCCGTAGGAGATGGTCGGCGAAAAAGTCCGGTGCATCGCCGAACTCGCTGCTCCTGATCGCCTCGACGGGTGTGCCAGTCTCCAACGGGTTTGCTCGGTGGAACTGCTCAAGGGCTTGCAGCAGGCGGTTTTCCGCCTGTACGGCGCGGGAGTCCGAGCAAACCCACAGGGGCGCTTCACGGAGGATTCGCAGCGACTTGGCGCTGCGAGCAAGAGCTCGCCACTCCGTTTCCGGCGTGCCGGTGATGTCCGTCAGCTCAGTGCCGGCGATGCCGAAGCGGCGGTCGTCGCAGAGGCTCGCGAGGACCGTTGCGGTCTGCCCCTCGCGCAGCGCGTCGAGCACGGGCCGCCAGTTGTCATTCTTGCGATGCCGTTCTGCGTGGGGATGCAACACGGTGCCGCCGGCGATGGTTGTGAGGGGCGAGAACTGCCGGAGGATGAACCGGTCGCCCGAGACGGCGGTCAAGGAATTGTCGAGGCGAAGCTGTACGTAGGCAGTCTCACCCGGTTTCAAGGCGGCTTGCCGACCTGTGGCGCCGAGCAGATATGCACGCCCGACGGATTCGGCAGTGCCTAAGTGCACATGGACCGGGGCGGCGTGCTTGAGGGGCTTGGCCGTGGGCAGCAGCTCGATACGGGCATCGAATTGCGCCGTCGGAGAAAAGCTCCCAGGGGCGACGAGACACATGCCGCGTTCGACGGCAGCCTTTGAGATTCCACCGAGGTTGACTGCCGTGCGCTGGCCGGCGAATGCGACCGGCACGGATACGCCATGCACTTCTAGGTTGCGTGCTCGCGCCTGTTCGCCGCCGGGCAGGATTTGCACCGGGTCTTCCACTCGCAACCGGCCGCTTGCCAAGGTGCCCGTCACCACCGTGCCGAAGCCCCTCATGGTGAAGGCCCGGTCAACGGGAAGGCGCAGCAGGCCGTCGCCGTCGCGCGGCTCGATGGACTGGGCCGCATCTGCGAGCGCGCCGCGCAAGTCAGGCATCCCTGCGCCCGTCGAGCTGCTGACTGGAATCACGGGCGATCCAGCGAGGAATGATCCGCTCACGAATTCCTCGATTTCCAGCGTTGCCAGCTCGATGATCTCTTCGTCGACTAAGTCCGCCTTCGTCAGTGCGATCAAGCCATGTCGGATTCCCAGGAGTCGGCAGATCTCGAAATGTTCCCGTGTCTGGGGCATCACCGACTCATCCGCGGCCACGACCAGCAGGACGATGTCAATTCCGCCAGCGCCGGCGAGCATGTTTTTGATGAAGCGCTCGTGTCCCGGCACGTCAACGAAGCCGAGGCGTAGGTTGTCACCCAAGTCGAGACTCGCGAAGCCGAGGTCAATCGTGATGCCGCGGCGCTTCTCCTCTTCCCAGCGATCGGTGTCTGTGCCGGTCAGGGCGCGGACGAGCGATGTCTTGCCGTGGTCTATGTGTCCACTGGTGCCGACGATGACGTTGTGACTGGTGCCGGGCATGGATGCGCTCGATTCAATTTACCCCGCGTACGATCCAGTCGGCTTCCGTCCGATCCAGTAGTACAGAATGAATGCAGTCTACCCGCCATGCTGTATCGAGTCCTAGGACCGCTGCTTCTGGTCGCGGCGGCAACTGCGCAGCCCATCGAGATTGTCAACGAGCACGGTGGGATCGCCGTGGAGGTGGTGGCCGACAACCGCTTCCAAGTCTGGCGGGCCGGCAGTCCGGGGAATTCTAGCGAAGGGATCGTGGTCAGCCGATCGCCAGCTCGGCTGCTGGTCGAAGCGCTGCCACCCGAGGACGAAAGCCCTGACATCGCACTGCGGGTCCCTGTGGGCCTGCCGTTTTCGCTCAAGACCGCGGGTGGGGACATTTCCTTGAGCGGCATGCTCCGCCGTGTTCAGGTCCAGTCCTTGACTGGGTCGCTTTCCATTGCCGCTCCACTGGGGATCACGCTGCTGAACCTAGAGGCGACGCAGCGCCCCAGCGTCATCGACCTGCCGCCTAGCCGCTCGCTGGGGCTGGTTCCGTTGCAGATCGGCCCGCGCCTGCGCATCTGGAAGTTGACGGGCAAGCTCCGCTCCAGAGACCTAGCCTATGGCCAAATCGACGCCCAGCTGCACTCACCCACGATGTTGCGCATCCGTGACTGGCAAATTCCCGCCGACTGGCCATTGAAGCCGCACTCGATGTCGAATGTAGCGGTTGATCGTCTGCTGGCCAAGGTGCAGCGGCGTCAGGGCGGCAAACCGTCGCCCCCCGCGCCGCGGGGCGAGGCCCCGGTCCAAGCGGTCGAGTCCGAAAGCGAGGTGCTGTTCAGCTCCGAAGTGCGTATGGTCAATATGAGTGTGGCGGTCAGCGACAGCATGGGGCGGCCACTGATCGGATTAGGCAGGGACGACTTCCTCGTTGAGGAGCAGGGCGTGCGCCAGGACATCCGGGTCGCCGACCCGGAAGAATCGCCGTTCAACCTAGCTGTCCTGCTCGACCTCAGTGGCAGCACCGCTGTGGATCTCGATCACATGCGCAGGGCGACGACCCGCTTGATCGAGATGGCTCGGCCCAATGACAGGGTGGCGCTGTACGCAATGTCGGGGAGCATGTTCCACCGGTTGACCGCCTTCACCTCTGATCGCGACCTATTGATGAAGCGCGTCAATAGTCTGCCCTATCCAGTCGGGGGCTCGCCGCTCTGGGACGTCATCGCCTTGGCCTATGACGAGGAATTGGCTGACCTCGCCGGAGAACGCAATGCTCTGATCGTCATCAGCGACGGGATCGACAACCGCATCAGCGGCCAATCTGTGCCGTCCAACTTGCGGGCCGCGCGGCTGATCCAAGCCGCCGGCGAGATGGAGGCCCGGATATACCCGATCTTCTTGCTGTCGGGAGAGCGGTTCGGTAGGAATTGGTCCTCGACGGCGCATAACCGGATGGAGTTGTTGGCGAAAAAGACTGGCGGGCGGTTGTTTACCGCGCGTTCGGTAGCGGATATCGAACCCGTGCTGCCGGAACTAGCCAGCGAACTGCGGAGCGTCTACGAAATCGCCTACTATCCGGCAAACCAAGAGTTTGACGGAACCTGGCGGCGAGTGCGGATCAATGTCGCCGGGCGCGACGCGAAGGTGCGCGCGAGGCCGGGATACTTCGCGCAGTAGGCTTCGTGATCGGGTGCGGTTTGCGCCAGTTGTGCACGCAGCAGCCGGCGAAGCTGGCGAAAGCGCGGTGCCTGCAGGACGGGGTCGCGGGCTTGTCAGATCTGCCGGGACAAGGTCGTTCGCCACAGTAGACTTCCATCGACTCGACGCAGACCAGATCGAGGGCAGCTGATTCAATGAGCCACCGCAGGGTCGTATCGAGGTGCTAGACTGTCGCCGAATGTGGTCACGCAGATCGTTCCTTAGCACTCTGGGAGGTACCGCCCTCGTCCCCGCCGTCGCGGTGCCGCGGACCAAGGGCGAGCTCAAGATCACCTCGGTCGAAGCCGTGCCGGTGCGGCTGTGGTCGAGATCGTCGCAGGGGCGTCTGCCTGAGTTCGACGGGCCGTATGATCCGGCCCGCTGGCGTTACAGCGGACCGTACTCACAGCTCGCCAGCGCGATCGTGGTGATCATCAAGACTGACCAAGGCCTCACCGGGTATGGCTTTGGCGCGGGCGGCGCGGCAGCGACCGCAATCATCCACGGCCACCTGCGGCACTTGCTGGTGGGGAGCGACCCTCTCAACGTCGAGCTTTTGTGGGACCAGATGTACAGCTCCAGCCTGTATTACGGCCGCCGGGGTGTCTTTGTCATGGCGCTCAGCGGCATCGACAACGCCCTCTGGGACATCGTGGGCAAGTATGCCGAGACGCCGGTGTATCAGATGATCGGCGGCCAGACACAGGAAAAAGTGCCCGGCTACATTACGAATTCTAACCCCAGTGTGGGCCTTGAATTAGGCTTCCAGCACTTCAAGCTCGGCATCCGTGACGGAGTCTTGGACGGTCGCGACGGCATGGCGCGGACCGAACGCATCCTCAAGGACGTGCGCGCGGCGATTGGGCCGGATCGCTCATTGATGATCGATTGCGGCTGCCGTTGGAACGATATCGGGTACACCCTAGAGATGGCGCAGCGTCTCGAGCCGCTGGACCTGTACTTCATCGAGGAGCCGCTCTCGCCGGACAATATCTTGGGGTACAAGCGGCTCGTCGAAGAAGTTGACAGCACTCTGATCGTTAGCGGCGAGCATGAATACACCCAATACGGGTACCAGATGCTGCTGCATCACAACGGGACCGAGATCTTGCAGCCGGACATCAGCTGGTGTGGCGGGCTGACCGCCTTGCGCAAGATCGCGGTGATGGGAGCCGAACGCGGCCTGCCAATCATTCCGCACCGCGGTAGCAGCCTGTACGGCATGGCGATCGTCCTCACGGCGAATGCGCCGCTGGCGGAGAGCTTCGGAACGGGAGATGACGCGACGGACTTGATGCTGGCGATGTCCTCTCCGTACAAGGACGGTCACTACTTTGCCACTGACAAGCCGGGCTTTGGCACCGAAATTACGGAGAAGATGGTCCATGATCATGCCGGAAGCAGCGCCCTCTAGCCAGGGCATTCATCGCCGAGCGCTCTTCGGCCTGTTGGGAGGCGCGGCTGCTGTTCGTGCGTTTGCCCAAGAAGCCGAAGAGTTTCGGGGGATCTATCCGATCGTTGCCACGCCGTATCACGACGACGGCTCAGTGGACCTGAAGACCCTTGCCGAAGAGGTCCGCTTCCTCGACCGGGCAGGGGTCCACGGCATTGTGTGGCCTCAGCTGGCAAGCGAGTACGCCCTGCTGACCTTTGAAGAGCGTATCCAAGGGGCGGAAACGATCGTGACGGCGGCGAAGGGCCTGCGCCCCAAGGTTGTGATCGGCGTGCAGGCCGCTGACACCGAAACCGCCGTCCGCTATGCGGACCACGCCAAGGCGCTCGGCCCGGATGCGATCATCGCGCTCCCCCCACGCAAGAATGGGCAGACGCAGTTCGACCTGAAGGCGGTCGGTGACTACTACGCCGCCGTGGCTGAAGCGGGATCGTTGCCCCTGTTCATGCAAGCCATCGGAAACATGAGCGTCGACTTCGTGGCGAGCATGGTGAGCGAGATCCCCAACTTGCGCTTTGTGAAGGACGAGGCAGGCCATACCTTGACCCGCTTGACAGAGTTTGCGGCCATTTCCGGGCCGCATCGTCCCGTCGCCTTCACCGGTGGCCACGGACGCACATTGATCGAAGAGATGGCACGTGGCTCGTCGGGCAGCATGCCGGCGGCGTCATGGGTCGACCTGTACGTCCGTGTTTGGGATCTCTGGCACGCCGGTCATCGCAACGAGGCGATCGACATGTTTTCCAAGGCTTTGCTGCTCATCACAAAGGCGAGCGCCCACGGATTGCCGGCGTTGGCCTATGTCTTGCATTTGCGAGGCGTATTTCCAAACTGGAAGGTCCGCAACCCCAAGGCCCGGACGCTCGACAAGCATGCCCGGGAGCAGCTGGAGGCGACCTTGGAGTTCGTCCGCCCGTACTTGCTGACATAGCGGACGCGCGCCGCATTCTGAGCTTGAGTGGGTTCGCTCCGGTTCAAGTCGGCACGACGGTCTCGCCGACGGGCCGGTGTTCCGTTCCGCCGGGTGGGTTCGCCTATCGCGGCCAAGAGCGGAGGGTTCGATCAGACTCAAGCCCTCCACCGCGGCGTGCGCTTGCCACGCACCGCTACCTTACGGCTTGCGTGGCGAGCGCAGCCCTCGGGCCGGCGGAGGACGTTGGCGCGCCAAGAACAATTGGCTGCCATCTGCTGCCTCGCTCGGCATATCAGAGGAATTCGCCGCTACAGGTCTGTGCGATTCCGGAAACCACCTCCATCGATGATCGGCGGCAACCGGCGTCTATGCGATTTATCGCAGTCTGTTGCCGAGTTCCGTTCCTCTGTCCTGCCGCCAGAAGGTTCTGGAGAGAGCGCAAGTCCGGTGGGATTTGGCGGCGGGGACGCTGTGGGATGATGTACTCGTCATGCGTCCGACCCGAATACTGCCGACGGTGCTCCTCATGCTTGTTGCCGTGCTCTGTTACGGCGGCGGGCCGTCCCCCGAGATCCCATTCAAGAAGCATGTGATCGACCTCGGACGCAACGAGCCATGCGCCGTCGCCGACATGAACGGTGACGGATTCCTCGATATCGTTTCGGGCGAGAACTGGTTTCGAGGCCCGGAGTTTCAGCCCAAGAAATTCCGCTCGTTCTTGTTCTTCAACAACTACATCGACGACTTCAGCGATCTCTTGTTCGATGTAGACGGCGATGGCCACATCGATGTAGTTAGCGTGGGCTGGGGAGCGGCGAAGATCGCTTGGTGGCGCAATCCGGGGCGGGCTATCGGTGAATGGGCCGAAACGCCGGTCCATGACGGTCTCTCGGTGGAGTTTGCCCTGTTGGTCGATTTGGACGGCGACGGCCAGGCCCGCGAGGTGCTGCCTCAATTTGGCGGGCGGAATGCCGACAAGACCGCGTGGTACGAACCGTCAGGTAAGGGCGGGAAGTGGGCCGAGCATGTCGTGCAGGCTGTTGCAGACGGACACGGCATTGGAGCCGGCGACGTGAACGGAGACGGGCGCTCCGACATCCTCACGCCGAAGGGCTGGCTCGAAGCGCCGGCGGACCCTCGCCAGCCGCTGTGGGCCATGCATGCGGAGTTCGAGATCGACAAGCACGCGGGCTTCCTGCATGTCAGGGACATCGACGGTGACGGTTTGAACGATGTCGTGACATCGCACGCCCATAGCTATGGCATCTTCTGGCTCAAGCAGGGGCAAGGAGCAGACGGCAAGCGCACGTGGGAGCGGAAGCTCATCGATGACGCTTGGTCACAGCCGCATGCGTCGACGCTGGCGGATCTGACCGGAGACGGGCGGCCGGAACTGATCACAGGCAAGCGCTTGTTCGCGCACAATGGCCACGACGACGGCGGCCGCGAGCCACTCGGGTTGTATTGGTACGAGTACGTGGACACCGGTCGGCAGTGGGCATGGGCGCGGCACACGATCCACTACGGCGGGCGCGTCGGGGGAGGCATGCAGATCCCGGTGCTCGATATCGACAAGGACGGCGATATGGACATCGTCGTCGGCGGCAAGGGAGGCGTGTTCCTGTTCGAAAACCTCACGCGCTGATCGCGTGGGCCGCCCTACGTTGCGAGACTCAAGCGATCGCGGCCAGCGCGCGGTCCTCGAACGAGAAGTCTTGTTCCGGGCGCCGTGACGGGTCTGAGCTGCTATACCAAAGCCAGGTCTCGCGCAAGCCTTGCTCCATCGTCACGGGCATGAAGCCTAGTTCTTCGCGCGCCCGGCTGACGTCCATCGTGATCGGCGGCATGTCGAAGTACTGTCCGAAGTAGTACGGCGCCGCGAACACTTGCCCGCCAAGTCGAAGCGCTGTCTCTCGGGGGATGAAGCGCAAGTCGGGTTCGATGCCCGCTGCCTCGCCGAGAAGGCGCACGAAGTCGTCTTGACGCACAGCCACGGGGTGCGCGACGTTATAGGCCCGGCCGGCTGCGGCTGGATTGTCCGCGGCGCGGAGCGCGCACTCCACCAAGTCGTCGACGAGCACGAACTGCATCGGCCGGCTGCCGTCCCCGGGAACCAGCACGGGACGTCCGGCGACCATGCGATCCCAGAAGAACGCCTCCCGATAGAACGGATTGTGCGGACCGTAGATGAACGGCGGTCGCAGTGTGGCGGTGCCCGTCCCGGCGTCGGCATGGAGCGCGAGCAGGGCCCGCTCGGAGTCCGCCTTGTTACGGCAGTAGGCGTCCGGATGGTCGGCACCCGCTAGTGGCGAGCCCTCGCCCCGGCCCAGCCCGTCTCCATAGGCAGCACAACTGGACACGAAGACGTACCGGCGCAGGGCGTCGCTGCACGCTTCGGCCGCTGCCCGGACCTGTGCACCGGTAGTGCCCCTCTGCCAGTCATAGACGTTGTCGAAGACCAGGTCGTAGCCGCCCTGAACTGCCTTGGCTAGAGCCTGCGTGTCATTGCGGTCGCAGCGAATTTCCCGGGTGTGGCCGGCAAACGGATTCTGGTGGCCTCGGTGCAGGATCGTGACGTCGTCACCACGCTCGAGCAGGCGCCGCACAAGTGCGCGACCGATGAACAGCGTGCCGCCGATCACCAGTACGCGGTTCATGCTCAGGATCCCCGGCGGTTGGCCGCTAGGCAGGTTTCCGCTGGACGCGCAAGGCGATGCCGAGCTCGGTCAGGCTGCGCTGCGGCACGGTGTTGGGTGCCTCGCACATCAAGTCCGCGCCTCTTGCCGTCTTGGGGAAGGGAATTACGTCCCGGATCGTGGTCTCGCCCGCCAGCAGCATGATCAAGCGATCGAGTCCTAGGGCGATCCCGCCATGTGGTGGCGTGCCGTACCGCAAGGCTTCGAGGAAGAACCCGAATCGATGGTGCGCTTCCTCCGGCGTGAATCCCAAGGCCTCGAACACCGTCGCTTGCACGTCCTGTCTGTGGATACGGATCGATCCCGAGCCGAGTTCAACCCCATTCAACACCAAGTCGTATGCCTTTGAGCGGCAGGCCGCTGGATCCGAGATCAGCTTGCCGACGTCGTCATCGTGAGGCGAGGTGAACGGATGGTGGGCCGGCGTCCAATTGGACTCATTTGCATCCCATTCGAACATCGGAAAATCGGTGACCCACAGAAAGCGCAGATCATCGGTCTTGAGCAGCCCGTGCCGATCCGCGAAGGTTTCGCCAATCCTCTGCCGCAGATTGCCGGCAGCTCCCAGCACGGCCTGCTCTGGTCGCGGGCCGGTCGCGGGCTGCAGGCCGGTCGCGAGGACGATGAAATCACCCTCCGAGGCCCCAAGGCGCACCTTGACGGACTCCATCTGGCTGGGCATCTTCTTGGAGAGCCCGCGGAAGTCATCAAAGATTCGCAGCTGCTGTTCTTCTGCGTAGGGGCGGAATTGCTCTCGCTCGCGGCGTGTGAGCTGCCCGACCTCCGGCATGCGGATCGCGACCAGCGGTCCTTGCACGGGCAGGTCATCCGGCGCGAGCAAATCTGTAACGACGCCCATCGGGGGCAGGCGCAGATCCGGTTTGTCACTGCCGTAGCGCTCCATTGCCTGGGCGTAGGTCAGCCTCGGCAGCGGCAGCTGCGGCTCCGTGGCGCTTGCCGCCGCGCAGACCCGGGCCATGAGCTGCTCGATGATCCCGAGGACGCCGTCCTCTCGCACGAACGACATCTCGACGTCGATCTGCGTGAATTCGGGCTGGCGATCCGAGCGCAGGTCCTCATCCCTGAAGCAGCGCACGATCTGGAAGTAGCGGTCATAGCCGCCAACCATCAATAGCTGCTTGAACAGCTGTGGAGACTGTGGCAGAGCGTACATCGTGCCTGGCTGGATACGGCTGGGCACTAGGAAGTCGCGGGCGCCTTCCGGCGTGGACCGCGTCATGAAAGGCGTCTCGATTTCCAAGAATCCCTGCGAACTGAAGCACTCGCGAATTGCCTCGTTCAAGCAATGGCGCAACTGGATGTTGCGCTGCATTTGGGTGCGGCGGATGTCGATGTAGCGATACTTGAGACGGATATCCTCGCCCACCGGGGCGCGGTCGTCCTCGTCGAGCTGGAACGGCGGTGTCGCGGAAGTATTGAGCACGACGAGCTTTTCTGCGACGACCTCAATCGTGCCCGTGGCGAGATTGGGGTTATAGGTATCCTCCGAACGGCGGACGACGGGCCCCTCGACCGCGATCACGTATTCGCTGCGCAGCGATTCGGCCACAGCGTGGGCCTCCGGCTGCGTTTCGGCGTTGAACACGATTTGCGAGATGCCGCTGCGATCGCGCAAGTGCAAGAAGAGCAGTCCCCCGAGGTCGCGCTTGCGATGCACCCAGCCCATTAGCGTCGCTCGCGATCCGATGTCGCTCTCGCGCAAGTCCCCGCAATAGTGGGACCGCTCCAGATCTCCCAGCGGCTCCGGGACGGGGATGGCTAGCTGTTGTTCGGGCATCAGATCTCGTCGCCGTGCTGGCGCCTCAGCTCGACGTAGTGCGCGGCGTTCTCGCGGATGCGCCCGAGTTCTTCGTCGGTCACGGCGCGCTTGATCTTCGCCGGGACACCCGCCACTAGGCTGCGCGGCGGAATTTCGGTTCCGCCCAGGACTACAGCGCCGGCGGCCACAATGGAGCCAGCTCCGATGCGCGCCTTGCTGAGGATCGTTGCGCCCATGCCGATCAGGCAGTCGTCCTCGATCTCGCACCCATGCACCGTGCAGGAATGCCCGACTACGACGCGATCGCCGATAGTCAGCGGTGCGTCATCGTCCTCGTGCAGGCAGCTGTTGTCCTGGATGTTGGTCTCTTCGCCGATCGTGATCTTCGCGGTGTCCGCTCGGATCGTTACGTTGCACCACACGCTGGATCGCGCGCCGACGGTCAGGTCCCCGACCAGCACTGCACTGGGGTCTATATACGCGCTGGGCTCAATAGTGGGCCGAGCGCCACGAAAACTTCGAATCATGGCAGTTCGTGAGTCCGCTGCGGCCTCTGATAACGTGATCGGGCGTAGCGAACTGCCCAGCCATCCCACCAGTAAACTGATCTCAAAGATACCACAGCGGTGGTCGCTGAAAGCGGGGCCCGGGCGCGCCGAAGCCCATGGCCTGTGACAACGGGGCGTCAGCCCCCAACGCGCTGGCCTAGCGACCGGACACACTGACCTGGGACCGGTTTGCGTCGGGACCAGTTGGGGGCGGGTTGCTTCGAGCGCCTCGGGTTCGAGCGGTTCGGCCGGGGCCTGCGTCGGCCGAACCCCACTGTTAGTCTGAGCTTCACGGCCGTGGGACAGGCTCGCATCGCTCGTAAGTCCTTCCGCTAGAATGAGTTATTGACACTCAAAGGATGGCGAAACCTGTATTTTGGTTTCCATGTAATGTTTCCGCTTGACAGGCTTTTCCGTTTTGTAGAGTCGAGGAGAAGCGCGCCTACCTTAGCGTGAGGGAGTAGCAGTTTGCCGACCGCTTTCAATGATCGTCGGTGCCTTCAGTCTCTCGCATAGTCACGTTTCTTCTCCCCGCTCATCGAACCGGACAGGCCGATTTCCGGCATCTGATGTAGCTAGCTACATCAGATGCCAGTAAACTGACAGGTTGATTTCGCGTAACTGCTTCCAATAGCAGCGATTAGCCAGCGATCGGCGAATGAAGCTCAGGTCAGTACTCTGTCTATCTTGACCAGATTTGGCCATTTTTTCTCGAAATAGTTTGCGTCGAAATAGCTTGGAAATCGATTCAATCCGAAAACAACTGCTGGTCGGGAAGTCCCGTGAGCCCCTTATCTGCAGGCAGTTCCAAGCTGCCATCCGCCCAATGCCCTTTCGGCAGGAGCGTCCCAGAGTGAAACGGCACGCCGAGTTGTTCGGCGTAGTGCCGTCTCTGGCCTGCGCCGCGACGGGATCGATCCTCGCGCGCTTGGCCTCGAGCGCCGCCATGGGCCGGCCCTGCCGGTCGCAGAGCACGTAGTCGGCCTGCGTGCCGTCGGGCAGCGCGTGTTCGAAAAGGACGCTCGATTCGTCGGTCAGGTTCCAGCCCGCATCCTTCAGCAGGCTGTCGATCTTGACGCGCGCGAAGGCTTTGGCCGTGCCGCTTATGCCACCGTCCACGGATCGACGATCTCGATGTTCATATCGTCGAAATCCCGGACGTTGCGCGTCGCCACCGCCATGTCGCGGGAGCGGGCGATCGCCGCGATCTGGCAGTCGGCCGGTGGGACGGGCCGTCCGGAGAAACGGCGCATGGCGGCGATGTCCGCGTAGGCGCGCGCCGCCGCGCTGTCGAACGGCAGCACACGGTCCTCGAACGCGTCGCGCAGCATCCGCTCGATATCGGAGACCAGCGTCTCCCTGCGCCGGCCCGTCGGCAGGATGGCGGCGCCGTAGCGCAACTCCGCTTCGCCGATCGCCGAGAAGAACAGATCTTCCAAGGTATGGTCGGCGGCCCACGCCTCGACGGCGGGATCGGGCGCCTTGCGGATCAGTTCCGACACCACATTGGTGTCAAGCAGCACGATCATGGCGGCAACTCAATCGAAGGACGGCGGCTCGCGCCCGGGCTCGCGCGGCGGCAATTCCAGGTCCACGCCGTTGGCCGGCCCGAAGTGCGAGCGGATGATGCTCGGGAGGTTCCGTGAATCCGGCTTGCGCCCGACGGCATCGCGCAGGATCAGCCGCGCTTCCTCTTCCATGGAGCGGTGGTGGTCGGCGGCGCGTACACGCAGGAGGGTTTTCACGCCGTCGTCGAGGTTGCGGATCGTGATGCTCGCCATGGCCATGCCCTCCGTTCATCCGGGAGCCCAACTTATGCATCGATTGAGATGCAATCAAGGCAGCGGCGAGTGGACTCACCGGCCGACAATGCCGGACGCGCGGTCGAACACCTCATTATGGGCCTTCCAGACGAACGGCACGCGGGGAACGCGACGCGGGCCGGATCGTCTCCCGCAAGCTGACGGATTACCACGGCCCGTCGGCAACGCCGACCGGGATCCTGGTTCGCTTTTCCGTATCCGTATAGCCACCCGAGCCGGGTTCGACTCGAGCCGCCGCTCCGGCATCGCCGGCCCGTCGGCCGCTGGCGCATCGCCACGGTGGGATCGCTCACCAGGTTCCGGCCGTCTCGCCGCAGCCGCATGCCGCCCATCGGCGAGATGGGGATATTCTAGGGTGCCGGTGTCGGGATCGCGGATGAAGCGCTGGCAGCCCGCTCCAGCGCGAGCCCGATTTCGGGGTAACGAGCGTGAACTACGATCATTTCGCCGAGATATTCGCGCGGGCGACCGAGCCATCATGAAGCCACCCAAAAAGAGGAAAACCACATGAGTCTGTTTGAAGATACCAACCCTCGCGCGTTGAAGGACCTCCTATCCGAGATCCAAAATCGCACGACCGTGCTTCCGGACTTCCAGCGCGATTTCGTCTGGGAGCCGGGCGCGACCCAGGATCTGATCGTCTCGATCGCGAGCAACTATCCAGCAGGGAGCATCCTGCGTGTGCGCGATGCCAAGCGTGTGTTCGCTGCCCGCGAGTTCGAAGGCGCGCCTGCGCTCGACGGCGCCGAAGCACACCTTCCTCGTCTTGGATGGCCAGCAGCGCCTCACCTCGCTCTACAAGGCCTTTTATGGCGTCGGCGAGCACCGTTATTTCCTCAGCCTCGACAAGCTCACCAATGGCGCCGACTTCAGCGCCTCACCTCGCTCTACAAGGCCTTTTATGGCGTCGGCGAGCACCGTTATTTCCTCAGCCTCGACAAGCTCACCAATGGCGCCGACTTCGAGGAGGCGATCTTCCATGTACGCGCCACCACCAAGTGGGCAAAGGCCCGTGAGGACTTTGCGCTCCAGGCCAAGGAGCTACTGCTGCCGCTTTCGGTGCTGAAGGGGGGCGCCGGAGGTTTCGGTCGGTGGGGTCGCAAGGTCGCACGTCAGCTGGAGGACAGGGAACGCATCGCGCTCGAGGACACCCTCGATGGCATCGACGAGAAGTGGCTTCAGGTCATCGACGACTACCACTTCCCGGTGGTGACGCTGTCGGACAAGACCGAGCCCGACGCGCTCTGCACGATCTTCGAGACCCTGAACCGCACCGGCGTGAAGCTCAGCGTCTTCGAGTTGCTGACCGCGCGGTTCTGGCCGCGGAACGTGAAGCTACGCGAGTTGTGGGAGAAAGCGCTCGTGGATCATCCGGTGATCGAGGACTTCGGGGTCGACCCCTACTACGTTCTGCAAGGTATCTCGCTCGCGTGCCGCAAGGCGCCGTCGTGCAAGCGCAGCGACGTGCTGCACATGGCCGCGTCCGACATCACAACCTGGTGGGACAAGGTCGTGCTTGGGCTCGCCACCGGGCTCGAGATCCTACGCGACGACTGCAAGGTGGTGCTACGCAAGTGGGTGCCCTACCAGACCATGCTGCCGCCGCTCGCCGCGGTGCTGGCCCGGGCGGGCAGCCCAAAGACCGCAGAGGCGGGCGCGCAGCGCGAGAAGCTCAAGCGCTGGTTCTGGTGCGCGGTCTTCGGTCAGGTTTACGAGGGCGCGCCGAATAGCAAGGCAGCTAAGGACGTGGTCGAGATCCTGCCTTGGCTGTCGGGCGGCAACCTGCCGGAGTCTGTCGCGTCTTTCAGTTTCGACCCACGGGCACTGCGCGACGTGACGGCCCGCCAGCGTGCGATCTATCGCGGCGCGAACTGCCTGATCCTCGGCGCCCGCGCGCCCTCCGACTACCTTGCCGAGATCCGCGACACGCCGGGGTTCCCCTTTGAGGAGGTGCTGGCCTCGCACGGTCTGCCTGCGGGCGCGGACTCGCCACTGCTGCGCGACAACTACGAGCAGTTTCTTCTGCGGCGGCAGGAACGGCTGTGGCAGGAGATCGGGCGCGTCACGGGTGCAACAGTGGCCGCGGATCTCGAAGCCGACGACAAGGACCTGGAATGAGGACCACAACAAAACTCATCGAGATGGCCGTGCCGCTGGAGGCCACCAACAAGGCCTTCGCGCGGGAGAAATCTAACCGGCACGGGAAGAGGCTGCGGACATCTGGATCAGGGTCTGGTTGTTCAGGGAGTCGATCCAGAGCTGGTCGTCTGGAGTGAGCGGGGTAGCCGGGGGTTGGCGCAGGGCGCGGAGTTGGGCCGGCTGGCGCCAGGCAACCGGGTGGTGGTGGGCGACCGCGAGAGCGATATTTTCGCACTGTTCCAGCAGCAGGCGGCGCAGGCGGCAGCGGTGGGGTTGTTGGTGCGGGCGCACGCGGGGCGGCAGCGCAAGGTGCAAGCGGGGCCAGCCGCTCGGGGTGGGGGGGGGCATCCGCACGTGGGTGGTGTTGCTGGCGCGCATGGCGGGCTGGCGGCCGAGCGAGCGCCATCCTCTGCCAGGCAATGAATTGCTATGGCGGGTGAACGTGCAATTGCAGATGATGGTGCGCTTCCGGCAAGCGACGCGCGGGCCTTAGGCGCCGCACGGGCGGGCGCGGAAACCCTGCTCTTGGCGCGGGCGCGGGATCGGCATGCTCGAGACCGTGTCAGTTCTCGGTTTAGCTTGACCGAAAATGGCCATTTGTTCTCGAATTTGATTGCGCCGAATTAAGTTGGAAATCAATTTAATCCGAGAAGAGCTGCTCCGTGGTTAGTCTCGTAAGTCCTTTCCCCATAGGCGATATCAGGCAGCCTTGCGTCCGATTCTCTTTCGGCAGGAGCGTGTCAAAGTGGATAAACCTGCCTTACTGCCGCCGGAGGAATCTGAGAATCGGACGTCAGAATATTCCGAGCCCACACACCCGTCAGCGTCGCTTCGCTCCGAGATGATTCTTTTCCCTCGGAATGCTGATTCCTTTGGTCAGGATACGCAGGGTGTGCCCCGCAAGGCGGAGGGCGGGGACTGGCTGCGCAGCGGGACTAGCGGTTGGCAGGGGCCGCATGCGGCCCCTGCCTCGTATCCGGGCAGCGAATCGCGGTGAAACAGCCAACGTCCCTGCCAATGGCATCCCTCAGGCAATTCCTGATCGAATCAGTCGCCCTCTAGCCGTCCGAATACTCCGTACGAGCGCAATCAAGCGACGCGCCTGAGTTAACCATGTCCGGTCGCGCGCGCTGGCAGCAGTGGCGCAGTGTTCCGGTATACTGCCCTTTTACCCGCCGTTGCCAGATGGCAGCGTGGCGTGGGTCCCCACTGTCCGGCGCGTCTCGGCCGGGCTCGACAACGCAATGCCGGTACAGGTTGTTCAACAACGTTCAAGAGGTTTCATCTGCGTGAACGCACACCCTGGGGGATGTGCGAAGAACGTGGAAGATCAGATTGCGTATGCGCGAGCAAAGCTGGGGAATTCGAGCTCGCGGATCCGCAACGTCTTGGTTCTGGGGGCCTCGACCGGATACGGGCTGGCGACGCGCATCGCTGCCGGGTGGGGCCTTGGCTGTCGGACTCTGGGGGTGTTCTTCGAGAAGCCCCCGGCGGGCAAGCGGACAGCGAGTGCCGGCTACTACAACAGCGTCGCCCTCCACGCAGCCGCCGACCGTGACGGATTGTGGGCACGCAGCGTCAATGGGGATGCCTTTTCCAATGACGTGAAGGATGAAGTTGCGCGCATCGTCGCAGACTCGATGGGGCAGATTGACCTGGTCATCTATAGCCTCGCGTCGCCCAAGCGCAGCAACCCCAGGACCGGCGCTACCCATGCGTCAAGCCTCAAAGCGATCGGCTCCACCTACACCGGCAAGACGATCGACCTCGCGAAGTCCCAGGTGGGCCTGGCAATGGTCGGGGCTGCGAGCCAAGCCGAGATCGACGAGACCGTCGCGGTCATGGGTGGCGAGGACTGGGACTGGTGGATCTCTCGGCTACTCGAAGACGGTTTGCTGGCGCAAGGGGCGCAAACGCTCGCATACAGCTACTACGGACCCGAATTGACTTGGCCAATCTATCGGGACGGCACTATCGGCGCGGCCAAGCAGGATCTCAAGCGGACCTCGGATCGACTGGCCGCCAAGCTCAAGCAAGCCGTGGGCGGTGCCGCCTTGGTCTCGGTGAACAAGGCGGTGGTCACTCAAGCGTCGGCGGCAATCCCGGTTGTCCCCCTGTATGTCAGCCTGCTGTTCCGGGTGATGAAGGGAATGGGAATTCATGAGGGCTGCATTGAACAGATGACTCGCCTCATGGCCGATCACCTAAGTCGCGCAGACGGCCCTGTGCTAGACGCGGATGGCTTGATTCGGCTCGACGATCTCGAGATGCGGCCCGATGTTCAGGAGGCCGTCGCAGCGCTCTGGCCGCAGGTGGACACAGCGTCGCTGGATGCATTGTCGGATTTTGCTGGATTTAAGCGAGACTTTAATAGTCTTTTCGGGTTCGACGTGGATGGAGTCGATTATGCACGGCCAGTCCAGACGGAGGTCTTGCTGGGCTAGGCGGGGAGCCTCCGTGTTGCGAACAACGGGCCGACGAGCAGCGCTACGGGGCGAGGACGACAGATGGCACGCGATCTAGCTGTACCGACGATGTCCGCGAGAGTGCCGGGGCCTGCTGCAGCAGGCTTCCGAACCGATATGAAACTTCTCCTTAAGCATGAATTTAGGCAGCCCTTTCGCATGAGTCCCCATGTGCGACGAGGTGGGTGCAGCGACGATGTCCTCCGAAAGTAGCCGCAAGCACCAAGAGCTTGCATCACGGCGCGGAACTGTGACGCTGGCCGTCGTCACGGTTAGCGACAGCAGGACGCCAAAGACCGATGCCAATGCGAAGTTTCTAACCAGCGCGATCACGGAGTCGGGAAACCAACTGCATTCGATTCGGATCGTGCCCGATGAGCCCGATCAGGTGGCGGCGGCATTGGATGAGCTCACGGGCGAAGATCAGGTGCAGGTCATTCTGTTCAACGGCGGCACGGGCATCTCCCGGCGCGACCGAACCTATGACGTCTTGCACCGCTCGTTTGAGAAGGAATTGACAGGCTTCGGGGAGTTGTTTCGAATGCTCAGCTTTGAGCAGGTCGGCTCGGCCGCAATGCACTCCCGTGCATCGGCCGGCGTAGTGCGGGGGAAGGTCGTGGTTTCGGTGCCGGGGTCTCCGTCCGCCGTCCGCCTAGCGTGGGAACGGCTGCTTCAGCCTGAGTTGGCGCATCTGGCATGGGAAGTCGTCCGATAGTGAGAGGCTATACTCGGGATTCGGTGGCAGCGTGAAGTCTGTCCTATCCAAAGCGTTTGCAGCGCTAGCCTTGGTGCTGGCCATAGCCTGCTCGGAAGAGCCGCCGCGCTCCGCCGCCGATATCGAGGCGGCGGTAGAGAACTACCTTGCGGAGCGCACCGACCTACGTCTGGGGCAGTTGCGCGTCAAGGTGGATCGCATCCGCTACGACGGAGACCATGCCTCAGCCTCAGTGTCGATTGTTGCCTCTGACGATCCCAAGGCTGCCATGAAGATGCTCTACGAGCTACGGCGGGACACGTCCGGTTGGACAGTGCTGCAGCCGGACCCCTCCATGCCTGCTGCGGGATCGGCCACCGGGAGCGGCGGCACGGCACCAAGTCTTCCTCCCGGCCATCCTCCGCCAGGGCCGCCAGGCGAAGGCCTGCCGCCAGGTCACCCGCCACTGGATGGTGGGCAGCGTTAAGCGGATTTCGAGATTCAATGGTTATATGACGCATGATCGCTCTACTGCCTTGTTTGCCAGGGCTCAAAAGGTCATTCCCGGGGGCGTGAACTCGCCCGCTCGGGCATTTGGAGCCGTCGGCCGCGAACCGGTATTCATCGCCAAGGGAGACGGCTGCCGGGTTTGGGACGTCGACGGCAACGAATACATCGACTTCGTCGGTTCGTGGGGCCCTTTGCTGCTCGGCCATCGCCATCCCGCGGTGCTGTGTGCACTGCGCAGCACCCTTGAGATCGGTACCAGCTTTGGCGCGCCGACCGTGGCCGAAATCGAGATCGCTGAACTCATTACCGAACTGGTGCCCTCGATCGAGATGGTGCGGCTGGTGAATTCGGGGACCGAGGCCACGATGAGCGCCCTGCGGGTTGCGCGGGGTTTCACGGGCCGTGAGGTGGCAGTCAAGTTCGTCGGCAACTACCACGGCCATGTGGACTCCTTGCTCGTCAAGGCCGGCTCGGGGTTGGCGACGCTCGGGATTTCCGATTCGGCGGGCGTGCCGGAGGGATTCGCGAAGACCACGCTGCCACTGCCGTACAACGACGAAGAGGCGCTTGAGGACGTCTTCGCTCGCCAAGGCGAGCGGATCGCAGCCGTGATCCTAGAGCCAGTCGTTGGGAACATGGGGTGCGTGCCTCCGCGCGGCGGGTTCCTGCAGCGGCTAAGGGCCTTGTGCAGCCGCTACGGAACTGTCCTGATCTTCGATGAGGTGATGACCGGATTCCGGGTTTCTATCGGGGGGGCGCAGAGCCTCTACGGAGTTACGCCTGACATGACGACGCTCGGCAAGGTCATCGGAAGCGGTCTGCCCATCGGCGCGTTCGGCGGACGCCGGGAGATCATGCAGCATGTTGCGCCTCTCGGTGCGGTGTACCAAGGTGGCACGCTGTCCGGAAACCCGCTAGCGGTGGCCGGCGGGTTGGCGGGGCTGCGGTTCCTGCGCGACCATCCCGAGGTTTACGAACGACTCGAGGTGCTGGGCGCTCGCTTGCAAGCCGGCGTGTTGGCAGAGGCCGAGCAGGCGGGCCTCCCGGTGACCAGCAACCGCGTCGGCTCGATGGTGACCTTCTTCTTCACCGACCGGCAAGTCTGGGACTGGGATGGCGCTGCTGCCTGCGACACCGAGACCTTCGGGCGCTACTTTAGGGAAATGCTGTCCCAGGGAATCTACTTGCCGTGCTCCCAATACGAGGCCGTCTTCCTCGCGGCATCCCACGGCAACGATGAGATCGACCGCACGATCGACTGCGCGGGTCAAGCATTTCGGAAGGTCGCGTAGACGCAGCCGACGCAAGGCCGCATCGCCAGCAGCGAACCGGATTTGAGCGATAGGACTGTACAGTCGCCCTCTGAGCGTCTTGGGTGTCAGCTCCCGGAAGTCCGTGCGTCGCGAATCACGATGCGTCCCTCGCGACGTTGACGCCATTCGTTCAGCGAGATCTCCCCGGCGATCTCGAAACCTTCTTGCGAGCGGCCGTTGCCGGGGGCACCGCCAGCCGCTTCGAGGCCGATGCGCTGCTGCCAATTTGAGGGCGGGCTCCACCAGACGGCACTGAACTCCTGTCCCCGACAGGCCAGCGTTAGGAAGACATGGCCGTTCGACACGATTCTGCGTGACACGAGCGAGCAACCCCGGACGCCGAACACTGGAAGCGGCAGGCCTTGGCCCCAAGGAGCCAGGCGCTGCTGTGTTTCCGATAGCTCCAGCATGGATTTGGTTGCCAGAGACGCTCCTGCAAGCACCGCGTCGATCTGGTGCCTCGGCTCGGACTCGTGGTCGTTGTTCGCAGCGCTCGCCTTGAACCGCCCGGACAGAAAGGCTCCGAAGTCCTCCAGGCGGCTAGGTTCGAGTTTCACCCCACACGCCCCCGCGTGACCACCGCCCGAAAGCAGAATCCGTTCTTGGTAGGCAGCGCCGACGGCGGCACCGATGTCAAAGCCGAGCGCGGACCGGCCCGAGCCTGCCAGCAAGCCGTCATCCCGGCTCGCGAGCGTAACAGCGGGCCAGCCGAAGCGCTTGACCAGAGCCGAGGCTACGAGGCCCACGGTGCCGGGCGTGGCTGCCTTGGCCACATGGACGTTGACTGGTCCCTCGGCAAACGCGGCTAGATTGTCCGATTCATCGAGTTCCCGCTTCGCTTCTCGCCCAAGTGCAACGCGATCTTGGTTGAGCTTGTCCAATTGCTCCGCAAGCACGGCGGCGACGCTGGGAGCCTTCTCGCGGAGGCAGCGTGCCGCAAGGTCTGATTCGCCCATGCGGGAGCCCGCGTTGATGCGGGGGCCCAGCTTCCATCCGAAATCGTCCGCGGAATGGCCCTCCTTCAGGCCTGCGGAATGGCAAAGAGCCCGCAATCCTGGAGATAATGCGCCGTGATCTGAGAGCAGGCGGACTCCGGCCCGGGTCAAGGAGCGGTTGAAGGGCGTGTCGACGCGCATCATGTCGCATGAGGTGCCGAGCGCGGCTAGCAGCGTGATGCGCTTGCGCACGCCGGCCGTCTCTCGTGCAGAAAGTCCTGCTTGGCGCAGGATCGCCCGGGCGAGAAACCATGCGAGGCCGGCAGTGCAAAGCGTCCCTTGCTCACCTGGGTCGGGCGCTCGCGCAACCCAGGGGTTGACCATGACCCCCGCCTTGGGCGGGGTCTCGTCGTGCGGCGGGTGGTGGTCAACGACGATCGGAACGATTCCCGTGGAGGAGTGAAATTGGTCTAGCAGGCCCCCGGCCGCAGTGCCGCAATCCAGCACCAACACCGTCGAAATCCCCGCCTTGGACAGCTCGTTGAGGCAGCGGTCATTCGGGCCGAAGCCTTCGGAGTTGCGGTGGGGAACCGTAATCACAGGATCGGACTCTTCGGAGGGTAGTGCCGCGCGCAGAGCCTCAATCAAGATCGTCTGGGCCGTCGCCCCGTCGACGTCGTAATCGCACAGGATTCCCATGCGTCCCAAGCCTCCCGCTGAAAGGAGCATCGCTGCTGCATCGTCGATGCCTTCGGGGTCCCCGATCGCGAGGGTGCATTCTTTCAGCGGGCGATCAGCGAGCACCGAAGCCTCGACATTGCTCATGCCACGGGTGGCGAGTACCATGCCGAACGGCTCCGGCACCCGTAGCGTGCGTGCGATTTCGGTGGCGCGGCGGTTCGTTTCGAGCGACTCGCTCGGCCAATCCCACTCAATGGACCTCAAGATCGCCGCTCCGCAGCAATTGGTGTCCCAGCCAGTCGTGTGAACTCGAGCCTAGACGCCATCGGAAAAATGCCAGTGTCGCATATTGTCCCGTGCGAGCTGATCAGCGGTGCGGATTGAACAGGCAAATTCAATGTTTGGGCCGGAGGGCCGGTAGGCGCATTGTTCAGGGTGCGGGAGTCGTATGGACGGGCGACAATGCGCCGAGTGGGCAGGGTGGGTCAGCGCGCTGGGGCGGGCAGCGGAGCAGCTGCGCGGGCGGATGGCAACTGCACGGCGCGCGGCAGGCGCAGCGGGGCCCTGGCCGACCAGCCGGGCAGAGGGTAGGGGGTGCAGGCGGTTCAGCCGAGGAGCAGGGCGACGGCCTGGTTCGGGTGCAAGCGCAGTTGCGCCATGCGCCGTTTGATATTCGGCGTTTTCAGCAGCCGTAGCAGCGAGATCGCGAAGTTGGCGAAGGCCGCCAGCAGACGCGGCAGCGTACCCTTGCGGATGCGACTGTGGTCCTCGCGCAAGGCCACGTCGCGCACCCAGTGGATGCGATTCTCGATCCCCCAGTAGCACCGGTTCAGCCGCAGCAGGCGGCGCGGCGGCGCCTGTTCCGGCGGCAGGCTGGTCAGCAGGTAGACGGTTTCGGGCTTGCGCTTGCGACCGTCCTTTTTGGATTCGACCTGACGCCGCAGTTGCGCCACGAAGCGCAGCCCGGGGAAGTCGACGTAGGGCACGGTGGGATCGAGCTCATCGGCCACGCGGATCGAGCGGGTCTCGATCCGGCCGTGCTCGCAACTCAGGCTCTGGTGGGCCGACAGGCAATCCCAGTGGAAGCCCTCGTGCACCTGCGCAAGCACGTTGGGCTGGTTCGCCTTGACCGTGAACACGAAGTCGAGCCCGAGCCCGAGCAACTCCTGCGCGGTGCCGCGCTGGGTGTGCAGCGCGTCGGCGATGACGCACAGGCCGGAGTCGGCGCAGGTCCGCGCCAAGGCGCGCAGCGCGGCCCCTTCGGCATCCTCCTTCTGCCCGCTGAAGCCCAGCTGGCCGACCACGGTGCCGGAGTCGAGGTCGAGCGCCGAGAGCTGCTGCTGGGCGGGCTTGTCGAGCAGCACACCATCCGCGCCCAGATCGCGGTCATAGGAGCCGCGCAGCACCTTGCCATCCATCGCGATGGCCCGCAGCGGTGCCTCTCCATCCGCGCTATCCGCTGGATTCCCCAGCACTTGCGCGGCTGTCCAAGCCGCCAGCAAACGCTCCACCTCGGCGGCGTCGATGCGCTTGAGCAGATCGTGCCAACTGCTGATGCAGGGGGCCTCGTAGCGCCCGGTCTGCGGGCGCCGCCGGGAACCGATCGCGGCGAGGGTCTGCTGGCTCAGCGCCCGCCCGAAGTCGCTCAGCTCGGTCAGTGTCTGACAACCGGCCAAGCGCGATCCAAGCAGGATCGCCAGCGCGGTGCGCATCGGATAGCGCAGGCCGCGGCGGCTGCGCGTGTCGGGGACTTGGTCGAGGAAGCAGCGCAGGGAGCGCCATTGAGCATCGTTGAGCATGAGCCGGGGTTGGTGTGGCCGCCAGGCGGGCTGCGCCCGCGCCGCAGCGGGTAGACGAACACGCGCTTGGGCGCGCCGTGGTGCCGATAGCCGATCGCGCCGCCGCGCACGCGCCCGAAGCCTTGCGTGGCGCCGACCTCGAGCCAGTTGGCGGCGCGGTAGCAGGTTCCAGCGAAGCGTGCCGGATCCACAAACGATTCGGCCAAGAGCAGCGCGCTGCCGTGCAGGCGCTGCCACTCGCGCGGCAGTTGGCGCAGGCTCAGACCGAGCACGCGCGAGGCCAGATGGGGGCTGCTACCGGCCTCGCTCAACAGCAGGAAACGCGACTGATTGGCCACCAAGAACAGCCGCTGGCGGCGCTGCAGGGAACTCCAGCCGATCCAGCGGTCGCGGGCGGCGCAGTGCAGCGCGGCGGCATGCCAGCCGATCAAAGCCAGCCAGCGCTCGCCGTGCACGGCGACTTGGCGCAGGCGCTTGCCACAGAAGTTGCGGAAGCCGAGGTAGTGCCGCTCCCGCATCAACTCGTTCCAGCGCGGCTCCTCGTCGGGCCGCACCGTCCGGACCCGCACCTCGCGCAGCGCAAGCGCGTCCTGTCTCACTTTCCGAGTTATCGCACACCCAAGACCGGTTTGTCCAGTCCTCCTCCGTCCTCCTTTGTCAACCAGCCCTTGTTAGCAAACATTGAAAAGCCCTGGCGGATTGGACGGGGCCTCTCGTCTGGCCCCGCTCTGCCGCATTCGTGGATTGTGGTCAAGTGCCGCAGGCTCGCATCGAGGAGCGGGCCGACTGTTGAAGAACATGCGTCAGGATGCACCGCCGCCCTTTGAGGAGCGCTTGCATTCTGGTACTTTGGCTTTGGCCGGATCGACGCGCGTTCAACCCTGCGCCACCAAGGAAGGGCTACTGGCTTGCGATTGCTGCACTATTTGGAAGTCCAGAATTTCAAGCGTTTTGGTGAAACGCAAAGGATCGAACTGGATCACCCCACCGTCCTGATAGGACCGGACAACTCCGGCAAGACCACTGCCATCCAAGCTATCGCGCTGTGGTCGCAGGCTGTCCGGATCTGGTTCGAAAGGAAGGGCAGAGCTCCTCCCAAGGAACGCACTGCAACATCGCTCAAACGGCTGGACATTGTCTCGGTGCCGGTTCAGCAAACGCGCTTCCTGTGGCACAACACGGCTATGCGAGTCGGCGACTCTGCTGTTCCGATCCGGATCACGGTCGGTGTGCTGCATCAAGGCGAAGTCGCGCCCGTAACGATGCAGTTCAGAAGCCGCGGCGACGAAATCGTCTACTGCAAGCCTGATGCAGAAAGCCTCGCTAGACCGAAGCTCATCGAAGCGGCGGCGATGCTCAATATCGAGCTGCTTTACCCGATGTCGGCACTCGAGACCGAAGAACCTGTCCTGCATCCTGGACACATCGACCTGCTGCTGGGTCAAGGCAAGACTGGGCAGGTGCTGCGCAACCTGTGCTTGATGGTTTCCGTCAATGCGAGCGCTGACTGGAAGCGAATCGCTGCGCTGATGCAGAGATTGTTCGCGATCGAGCTGGAGCGTCCCGAACAAACCACGCGTGGCAGCATTGACCTGCTCTATCGGCAGGCCTGCGTCAAGGATCCGCTAGACATCGCGCTTGCGGGTCGAGGACTGCAGCAGACGCTGCTGATCCTCGCCTTCCTCTATGCGCATCGGGGCAGCGTCCTCTTGATTGACGAGCCTGGCGCACATCTCGAAGTCTTGCGGAAAAGGCAGGTCTATGCGCTGTTGCGGGAGATCGCCTCTGAAACTGGATCCCAAGTTGTCCTCGTCACGCATTCGGAGGGAATCGTCGAAGAAGCACTCGATGCAAATCTCACCCTGCTGCTTGAGGGGAGGGCAACCGAGGTTGCCACCACGGCCGACATTCGCAATGCACTCAGCCACTACGGAGCTCGGCAGTACCTTCTTGCGTGGCAGTTCGGCTACGTGCTTTACCTCGACGCGGGCACGGACTTGGCCATCCTACGGGAGCTGGCAGAGAGACAGGGGCACAGCGTGGCGGACGTTTGGGATCCGCGCGTCAACGTCTATTACGTGCAGAACAGCTCCCGCGACTCGGAACTGGAATCTGCACTCCAAAGAGCGGATGGCAGCTCGGGCGTGACGCCGAAGCAGCACTTCTCAGCGCTACGAACGATGGCACCCGGCCTAATCGGCCTTGCAATCCTAGACAATCACGGAACGAAGCAAAGCGATTCCGCCGACGGCGACCTCAAGATCACCTACTGGAGCCGCTGCGAGGCGGCGAACTACTTCGTCACTCCTGAGGCTCTCCGGGACCACGCCCATCGCGCATACGAGGACAGTCCATTATTCGGGCAATATCAGACCGAGATCGGCGAAGTTCTTGACTCGCTCCTGCTAGAGCGTATCTTCGGCAACCGCGTCAACGACTTCACGGCCTGGCAAGGGTTGGATGCGGACGCGAGCAGACTCTCATGGGAAGCGAGCACGAAGCAGATCAAGCTCAGCGATTTCGCGGAAGAGTTCTTCCGGCGGCTAGCTGACCGGCTTGGCCATCCGATGCTGCTCGGTAAGAGCGAACTGCACAGGCTCGTGTCAGCGGCGGATGCTGAGTCCATTCCAGAGGAGGTCACAGAGAAGCTGGACCTGCTCTATGGGATCTTCGCTAATGCAAGATCGGGCCGGGAGGCGTGATCCGCAGGTGACCAATGTTCAGGCTGGTGTGGATGCTAAGACCAACAGATCCGGCTGATCGCTGGACGGACCGGGTTTCGGCGCGACCCTTGCCGACACGTCCGCAGAGGCACAATTAATCCGCCTCTTCCAGCGAATCGGCGGCGCGTCGCAGACGGTCCGCGATCCCGATCTCGCCCTCGGGGCGCAGCAGCGGAAACAGGATCACATCCCGGATCGTCGGGGAATTGGTGAGCAGCATCGTCAAGCGATCGATGCCGATCCCTTCGCCCGCCGTTGGCGGAAGTCCGTAACACAGGGCCCTGACGTAATCCTCGTCAATGCCGTGCGCCTCGTGGTCGCCCGCGGCGCGAGCCGCCGCTTGCTCCTCGAATCGGTGGAGCTGCTCCACAGGGTCGTTCAGCTCCGAGTATCCGTTCGCGATCTCCATGCCGCCGCAGAAGATTTCGAACCGCTCGACCCAGTTGGGGTCGTCCGGCTTTTGCTTCGAAAGCGGTGACGCTTGCACGGGATAGTCGTACACCGCTGTCGGCTGGATCAAGCGCGGCTCGCACGCGGCTTCGAACAGGCGCAGCAACGCCAGCCCGGCCGAAATCCCCGCGGGCAGCGAGAGTGCAGAACCGGCGTGCTGCTCGTGGGCCGCCGCGAGCTCTCGGATCTTCGCCACATCCGACAGGTCAGCGGGGTCCGGTCGCGTTTCGTCGTACGGCCAGTATTCCGCGACGGTCTGCGGCAAGGTCAGGCAGTTCAGGGAGCCGAAGTCGATCCGGTGCTCGCCAAACTCTGCTACGGTCCCTCCGTTTAGCGCTGACTCCGCCGAGGCGCGCAGCAGTTCTCCGCTGAATGCCATCAGGTCCCGATAGTCGCTGTAAGCCTCGTAGAACTCCAGCATCGTGAATTCCGGGTTGTGCTGCTTCGAGAGGCCCTCGTTGCGGAAATTGCGGTTGATCTCGTAGACCCGGTCCAGCCCCCCGACAGTCAGGCGCTTCAGGTACAGTTCGGGAGCAATCCGCAGGTAAAGGTCCACGTCGAGCGCGTTGTGGTGCGTTAGGAACGGTCGGGCCAGCGCCCCGCCGTAAACCGGCTGCATCATCGGTGTTTCGACTTCGATGTAGCCGCGTTTCTCGAATGCGTCCCGCAGCGTGCGAACGATCCTGTCCCGAGTGACAAAGGTCTGCCGCACGGAGTCGTTGCTGATCAGGTCAACCGAGCGCTGGCGGTAGCGAATCTCGACATCCTGCAGTCCGTGGAACTTTTCGGGCGGCGGCAGCACGCTCTTGGCAAGAAACTCCAGCCCGGACGCTCGTAGCGTGAGTTCCCCCGTTCGGGTGCGGAAGACACGTCCTTCTACGCCAACCAAGTCCCCGGCATCGAGCAGCTTGTACAACTCAAAGTCCCGTTCGGAAACCTCATCCCGCCGCACATAGATCTGGACTTGGGCGCCGCCCTGCTTGAGGTTTGCGAACCCGGCCTTGCCCTGTCTCCTCTTCGTGGCTAGGCGTCCGCAGATGCGCGCAGACGGCTGGTCCGCTTCGAGGCTGTCCCCGTCGCAGGGGTCGAAAGCTGCGCGGAAGGCTGGGATCGTATGGGTCGCAGCGTACTTGTGCGGATAGCGCTGGAAGCCCAGCTCAGCGATGCGGGCGATCTTGTCGTAGCGCTGCTGGAAGATGCGGTCTTCTAGGGACAAGGGCTGCAGCTCCGATCCGGACGCAGCCGGAACCTTCAGTGTAGTCGGGCCCGCTGGGCTCGTTAGTAGTAGTCAGAGCAGTCCATGAAGAAGCCGCAGCGGCTGCAACGAAGCTTGCAACTCCGGCTTTCCAAGCGTTGCGAACAGTTCGGACAGTGCAGCATGGCGTTGTCGTCCGGAGTGCTCCCGCTGCGAGTGCCGGCCGGTGCGGATGCTCGCAGCGATTGGCCCGACTCGCGGGGGACCGTCCGGTCCGCCGCACTGCTCTTGTCGCTCAAACGCCAACCTCCCGGATCACATCCAACTTGTCATCGCTGAGGTATGCGTACCGGTTTACCCAATAGCCGTGCTGGCCCGCATCGCGTGCCACTTCAAGCCGCTTGCGGAAGTCCTCCAGCGGGCCGTAACCGTGGGCCAGCACGTAGACCGGCGTGTCGCCGGCATCGCGCTGCGCTTGGTGGATCTTGCGGGTCTGGGCGGCGGGGCCGACTGGGTGCGGCACGTCCGGCGGGGGATACGAGTAGTCCTCAACTGTTGCGAGGCCGCCGTCGTCTGCGATATCGAGCCAATTGACGAGAGCGCGAGCCAGCAGTGGGCTGGACAGCCCCGGGTTCGCTTGCAGGATCTGGTCGCCGTAGAAGCGCAGCATCATCGGCCAATGCATGGTGTAGAGCTTGCAGCTAATCGCCGACGAATGCTTGGCTACTCGCCTGAAGTCCATTCCGGACGGGATTGTCCACGGAGGGGGGAATGCGTTTGGCAGCAGTTCCATCGATTGCCCGCCGGCCTCGTTCATCGTGCGCCGGAATCCGGCGATCATGTCCTCGACCAACGCCGCTTTGAAGCGTAACCAAGCACCCACGCCAGGGTAGTCCGAGAGCAGCCGCAACAGGTGGTACCGCCCGCCGTCACCGTCATTGGCCCATGGTTCGAGGTCCGCATCGGTAAGGCCGCCGTGGAGCTTGGCGTACAGGCGGCCGACATCTTGGCGCATCCGTGCGAACGGGAATCCCATGCGCTCGGCGGCTCGTTCGGCGTGATAGGAGAAGTCCAGAAACACCGAGTCGAGGAAATAGGGCGGATACTCGGGCCAATCGATTCGCAGTCCGTCCAAGTCGGGATAGGCCCGGATCATGTCCCGGATCAGCGCGTGCTCGTAGGCCAAGATGTGGGGGCTGGCCAGACTTCCGTTCTTGGCGAGGCGTTTCTCTGGAATTCTGCCATCGGGCAGCCTGGCCCTGTCGGCCTCGACCGGCCCTCCGAACTGCACCCGGTAGCCGGGCGGTATGGCCGCTTGGACCTGGAAGTAAACGCGGATCCCGCGCGCCTTGGCCGCGCGAATGAAGTCGTGCAGTATCCGGCCCTGGCTGCGCGTGAGCTCGGTGGGGCTGGATGGCCGATAGCGCAAGCCCGCATAAAGCGAAAGATCCGGCTCGAAGCTTGGAGCGGTCTTGACCCAGACCTCCCGCTTGCCGAACAGCGGCCGGTCGAGCAGCCGCACGGCACCGGCGTCCGCGTCCGCCGGTGGCTCGCGCTGGCCAGTCTCGCGATCCGCCTCCTCCATCAGATACGGCGAGGTCGCGACAGCGTTTGCTCCGATCCGCGAAAGGTTGTCCAGCAGGCCGCCGACGCCCTCGCTCTGGATGTATTCGGGCAAGACCGTAATGCCCAGCAGCTTTTGACCCGCCATGGGCGATGAGTATATCAATCGTGGGTGTTGAGGCGTCGAGGAGCCCGGCGCGGCCGCGCTTCCGTCAGCTCCGGCGCTGGCCAGCCACGCCGGTGCTAAACTTACAAGAGCACGATACGACGTGGGCCTGTGGCGCAGTTGGGAGCGCGCCTCCATGGCATGGAGGAGGTCGAGGGTTCGAATCCCTCCAGGTCCACCATTTTTTTGTTTCGATTTTTCCCGCGATTTCTTGAGAATTCTTCTAACTTATTGAAATCCGCTAATTACAGTTCTCGCGAGGGCTTGCATGTTCGGTTCGATTCCCGCACTAATCCCAAATCGAACGTGGGAAACCGCGTGGGGAAGACATGCGAAAGCTCACTGCGGCGGCCGTGAAAGCCGCCTCGAAACCGGGTCGCTACGGTGACGGCGGCAGACTGTTCTTGCACATCGCCCGTGGGGGAAGCAAGTCATGGCTGCAGAGAATTACGATTGACGGGTGCCTCCACGACATTGGTTTGGTCGGCTGGCCGGTAATCTCTCTCGCGTCCGCGCGCCGCCGCGCTCTGCCCAGAACCGCATGGCAGTTGCGGAGGACAGCAATCCGCTCGCGGAGAATCGGCGGAGTTCCGTTCCGACGTTCGCCATGCTGCGACGCAGACGAGTGAGGCGCTCAAGCCGCGCTGGAGGAACCGCAAGCACGCCTCTCTTCGATGCAGACGCTCGAGCGCCATGCGTTCCCGGTGCTCGGCACAATGTCGGTCGACAGGATCAGCCGCGCCGACGTGCTGGCAGTCCTTGCTTCGATTTGGGGAATGCGCCAGGAAACGGCCCGTCGCGTGCGCCAGCGAATTCGTGCTAGGTTGCGCTGGGCGCAGGCGCACCGGTACGTCGAGAAGAAAGTCCCGGACGAGCGCAACGACGGAGCATTGCCCAGGATGCTGGCCGTCAAGTCGCATTTCCGGGGGCTGCCCTGTCAGGATGTTCCGGCGGCGCTCGCAACGGTGGAAGCGACCGTGGCGTCGATGGCCGCGAAGCTGTGCTTCCGGTTCCTGATTCTGACGGCCGCGCGAAGCGGTGAGGCGCGGGGCGCGACCTGGAGTGAGATCGACTTCAAGGCGAAGGAATGGCGCATGCCCGCAAGGCGCATGGTGGCGGGAGCCGAGCATCGCGTTCCGCTGTCCGATCCGGCACTTGCCGTACTCGCCCGGGCGCGGGATCTCGACGATCGTTCCGGTCTGGTCTTTCCCTCGTCGTTGCGGAAGGGCATGGAAATGTCAGACATGACGTCGACGAAGCTGCTAAGGACAACGGGACTCGCCGGACGCGCCACCGTGCACGGATTCCGCAGCAGCTTCCGAGATTGGGCTGCGGAACGCACAGACACGCCTCATGCCGTCATGGAATTGGGCCTCGCTCACAATGTCGGAAATAGCGTCGAGCAGGCTTATACGCAAGATCGGAACTGCTAGCGAAGCGTCGGCGGCTGACGGACCCGTGAGGCGCAGTCGTAGTGTGTGGGACGTGTGTATCAGACTTCGTTACACCGTTTCATTTGGTTTGGATAGTTTGGATGCAGGGAGCGGCGGCTTGGGGTTGGCCGGGGTGGGCTGGGAGGAGGCTGAGCAGGGCAGGTCGTCCGACAGCATGCGGTACACCAAACGGAGTTGGGTGCCGGGGAAGACGGTGCGCGTGCGGTTGAGCTCGTCGAGCAAGGGGGCCAGGGCGCGATCCTGGGCGCGGGTCGGCTGGTGCAGCAGGCGCACGGTGAGGGTCCCGGCTGACTCGTCAGGGTGCAGGCTGGCGTCAGCCTGAAACAGCGACTTGAGCAGGCTGCGGGCGGTGTCGGGATTGTCGAGCGCGGGCGCAACCGCGGTCGTCATCGCTGTTTCGGCGCGGTAGGCCAGCATGCGCAGGGTGTCTAGCAGTAGGCGCAGCGGTTGGGGCAGGGCCTGCAGCCGTGCCTCCGGCGAGAGCTCGCCGGCCAAGATGTGCTGGTCGGTCACCTTGCGTGCCAGCAGCAGGCCTTGGATGGTCTGGTCGCAAGTCTGGATGCGCGCTTCCAGCGCGCGCGCTGGGGCGGATCCGGCGTCGGCTTGCAGGGCCAGCTTGCGGCGCAGGTTGCCGACCGAGTTGCGGGCTTGCTTGAGCGCCTTGCCGATGGTGCGGCAGGCCGGGTTGACGACCCAGGCGTCGGCCTCGACCTCCACCAGGGCATGCTCGGGCAGGGTGTCGAGGCCGAACTCGGCGCGCAGATACTTGAAGAAGTTCTCCTGCGTCCAGCGCGAGCGCAGCAGGCCCGCCGCTTGCTCGGCCGTGAGGTCGGGATGCGTGGTCAGCAGCGCGGGCTGGCGCTGGTCCGGCCCCGGCCGACCCGCCAGCTCGAGCGGCTTGCGCGGCTGGCCGCGCTGGCCCGTGCCGCGCACACGGCGGTCGATCCAGAAGCGGATCTCGCGCGCCTGGCAGCCTGCGCCCAGATCGTACGGTCGCTCGGCCAGCTGGCCCTCCAGGCGGGCCGACCCGCCCGGGGCGCGCACTGGGATGACGGCCTCCCGGAAGTCGCTATCCGGCCAGCGCTGCGCCTGCGAGCCCTTGATCCAAGTCACCACCGCGATGCCCAGCGCGCGCAGCTCGCGGAACAGGCGCGGGCTCCAGCCCTCGCGGTCGAAGACCAGCGTCAGGCGTGGTGCGCCAGCGCCTGCCAGCAGGCCCAGCTGGCGCAACTGCGGCACAATCCCGTTCCAGATCTCAGACACCATGCCGGCGTCTATCTGGCGGTGCAAGCACAGCAGCGGCGCCCCGCCCAGCGCGTGCACCCAGTAGCCGACCGAGGCCGGCAGGGCCAGCTTCTGGCGGGTCACGAAATGTTTCGGCAGCCGGCCCTGACCGCTGTAGACCTGCACGTGGCCATCGACGAACAGCGTGGCGACGGCCTCCGGATCGTCTGCACACCAGTCCTGGGTCAGGCAGCCGACCCAGGCCGGCAGCCCCTTGGCAGCGGCCAGCTGGTGCGTGCGGCGGCGCAGGGTGCGCGGGCAGGGGCAGCGGTCCAGGCCCAACAGGGCGCCCCACTCGCCGGGCTGCTGGTAGCGCAGCCGCTCGGCGCAACGCACCCGGCCCAGCAGCAGGAAGGCCCACAGCAGCAGCAGCGACTGCAGGCCGTAGAAGCCCTTGGGTAGCGTCAGCTGGTCGAGGTGGCGCAGCAGGCCGGCCTGCAGCAGGCTCGGCAGGGCGGTCAGCACGCCGCCCCCGCTGACGGCCGCGGCGGCGGCGAAGCGCGGGGCGCGCCCGTCGAGCGCCCCCAGGCTGGCCGCTACGCGGCCCGCCGTGTCGTGCGCCGCGCGGCCGCGCGGGGCGGCGGCGTCACGCCGGTTGCGGTCTTCCTTGCCGGGGGCCGCCGACGGCGGCGCACTGGGCGCCGCGCCGCCGGGCTGCGGGCCCGCTCCCTGAGCGTCACTGTCACGCTCGGCGGGCGCGCCGGCGCGGCGCCGTGGCAGGCACTGGCTGGCCGGTAGCAAGCCCTGTTGGGTGTAGCGCCACAGCGTCGATTGCGAGACGCCCAGTTGCTGGGCCACGCGGTACAGGCTGAGCCCGGACCGCAGCATGCGGGCGGCCTGGGCCAGCTGCGCGGGGTCCACGATGCCATCGGGGCGGCGCGGCTTGGGGGCGGGCGCGAAGCCAAGCTCACCCTGCACCTGCAGCCGCTGCACGGCGCGCGAGACGGTGCTCTGGCTGATGCCGTGGGCGCGGGCCAGTTCGGACTGCGTAGCGAGGCCGAACAGGGCGAAGCGGGCCAGGCAGAGATTGCGCTCTAGCTTGTGGTCGGCCGTGTGCGAGCAGACGGGGTCGGTGTGCACGAAGTAGACGACGCGGTCGCCCTCGCGCAGCATGCTGAGGCGCGCGCTGATGGGCGTGGCGTGCGGGGGTTGGAGCGGCAGAGCGGCGGGCAGGCCAGTGGGCGCGGGCAGTTTGGCGGGCGAATACATATGCATTCAAAATAGCATGTTCTGGGGCGCAAGTCAAGTCCGGATGCGGCCGGGGAGGGAGCGTGAAAGCTTGACCCAGCAGCTAGTTACGAGGCTCTAGGCCTCTTTGCAGAGAGTTCCGATGTAACGAAGTCTGTGTATATGCACCGTAAACAGTGGATGACGCCACAAAGAATCCACTCGAAGACTATCTTTGGAGCGAGTGCAGACAGTACGCTGGCCTGAGCGGTGGACGTTTCTTTCGGAGCCGATTCCCGGCTGATGCGCCGAGCCACCCGGACATACGATCCGGGGGCTGATGCTTGCGACCTACTTGTGCGGCAACGATCGGGTGTCACGCCCTCAACCGGATGGCTGAACTTGATGAGCCGAACTCCGACGTAGTATTGACAGGTAATCTGGACTAGGTGTCCGGGCCCAATCGCATCCGAATTGAATCGTGCAAGTATGCTCCGTCAAAGAGTCACGAGGCCCACGCTAATTCGCAGAGCCCGGTTGACTTCCTCCATCTTCGCTTTCGACAGTCTGCCGAGTTGCTTAACGACCCTCTTCTTGTCGACCGTCCGAATCTGATTCAGAAGCACTACCGAATCCACAGCGAGACCTGTCGGTGCCTTAGCGGGTATCAAAACCTCCGTGGGATACAGAAGGTCGTCGAACTTGGAACTGATGGCAGCCACAATGGTGACCGGGCTGGACTTGTTGGCGATATCGTTTTGCAGGACTAGAGCCGAGCGCGTCTTCCGGATCTCAGCGCCAATAGTCGGTTCGAAATTGACCGGGTAGATGTCTCCCCTCTTTGGTCGAATCATGAGGGTTAGTCAGGAATGACGAACCATTCCTCAGCGATTTTCAGGTCACGCTCGGATCGAGCTTTCGCACCTAGCTCGAGCTGCTCTCGAAGGTTCGCTCTCCCCTGCTCATCGATGAAGCGTCTCACGGCTTCGTCAATCAAACGCGAGCGCTGTCCTTGAGACACAGCACGATCGAGCATCCTGACCGTCTGTTCTGGCAGGGTGATGTTGAGCCGTCGGTTCATTGGGGACCTCACGTAATGCAACTCTGACTCTCTGATGATACGCACTATCTGTGTGTATATAAATGTGCCTTAGCCAGCGGCAGGCAGTGCCTGCTCTAGCTCGTTCCTAGCGCGGCTGCCCTCTCTGGAGTGGCACCGACTTCAACACCTGATCTAGCTCGGATGGGCAGTGACTGCTCGCCAGCGGGGAACGGGGCAAGGAAGCCTCGAACGATGAGCCAACGAGCCTATGTGAAGCGCCATCCCAAGCAGCTTCGGGGCCAGGTCAAGAAGCTGGTGACAGACACTCGCGCCGTCATGGAATTGAGCTTCGCACACATGGTCGGAAATAGCGTCGAGCAAGCCTAGGCAAGATCGGACTTGCTAACGAAGCGTCGGCGGCTGACGGGCCCGTAGGGCGCAGTCGTAGTGTGTGGGACGTGTTTATGATCCGAAAACACGTGATGACGCGACAGAGATTCCACTCGAAGACTATCTTTGGAGCGACTGCGGACAATACGCCGGCCTGAGCGGTCGGCTTTTCATTCGGAGCCGATTCCCGGCTGATGTGCTCTGAACCGATTCCCCCGGACATACCACCCGGGGGCTGGTGCTTTCGACCTACTTGAAAAGTCGCCACCGCCAAGCTGTGGCTTGAGGAGGCATTGAATCGACGTAGCGTGAAGTCCTAGGGGGCCGAGAGCAATTCCCCGGAATCCCGAGGGTGTGCGGGCCGTCCAAGTGGCCGCACCTGCAAGGCTGCCCAATCGTCGCCACCGGAGAGACAAGTCAGAACACAACGCTGGTCGTGGTTGCGCTTCGTTTACTCCGTAGTGGTAATGATTCATGCGAACGGAACATCCGATATAGGCTCAAACAGAAATCCGGCAGGATGCGGATTCGAAACCGATTTGGCTGCAATGATTTAGTGGAGCGAGTGCCTACGCCGGAGGGGAGTTTCAGTAAACTACCGCTAGACGACGGCGACCAGGATGGCGCCGTTGAGCGGGCCGAATTCGAGCGGAGGACGATGCTCATGCGAAACCTGATCCTAATCAGCACCCTCTCAGTGCTGCCGATCTCCGCCCAGCCCCAAGCGACCGCTGCAGAACGAGAGGGCGTCAGTTTGCCTCCGGGCATCCATGCCCAGATGGACATTGCCTACGGCGAGGAGAGTTCAGCCCAGAAGCTTGATCTCTACCTCCCGGCGGAAGACGCCGGAATTATGCGGCCAGCGCTCGTCGTGGTGCATGGGGGTGGCTGGCGCGGCGGTGACAAGCAGCGAGGCCAGTGGTCGCGCATTCCGGCGCAGTATGCGCTCAACGGGTATGTGGCGATTTCCGTCAACTACCGCCTGACAGGCGAAGCGCCGTGGCCAGCCCAGATCGAAGACGTGAAGGCAGCGGTGCGCTGGCTGCGAGCGCATGCCGAGGAGCATCGGGTCGACGTCGAGCGGATCGGTGCCTACGGCAACTCGGCGGGCGCTCATTTGGTCTCCTTGCTTGGGTTGGTGAAAAAGCACGACGGTTTGGAGGGAAGCGGAGATTTCCAAGAGCAGTTGAGTTCGGTTCGCGCGGTTTGCGCATCCGCGACACCAGCGGATTTTCTCAATTGGGGGGCTCCGGGAGCCTTGTCGGAGCGGCTCGGGAACACCTTCCTCGCCGGGCCGAAGGAAGGGTTGCGGGATCGTGCGCGCCAAGCCTCGCCCATCACCTATGCCCGTGACGATGCTCCGCCGTTCTTGCTCATTCACGGAACGGCTGACCAGACGGTCCCTATCCAGCAGTCCAATCGCTTCGCGAAGGCTCTGCGCGAAGCTGGTGCCAAGGAGGTGCGCTACATGATTTTCGACAATGAGAGCCATGTAGTGTTCCAGCGTCAGCAGTTGCTGACTCATCCCGCAATGCGGGCCTTCTTTGCTGAGGCTCTTGGCCGCTAGACCGGCCGGGGGCAGTCAGGCGCGAGCTGATCAGCGGCGGGTGCGGGTTGCTCGGGCAGGAATTCACGCGGCCTGGCCGGAGTTTCCTGGGCAGGTCCAGACACCGGGAAGGGCTGTTCTGCACAAGTTCCGAATTCAGCGCAAGGCCACCCCGGCGGTGTGCTGAGATCTTGCTTTGGCAGTGTAAATCGAATACGATCCTAGTGTCGCTTCCCGGCCGATTCCATGCAGCGCAAGCAATCCAGAGACCGTCGCCAGTTTCTCAAAGGAGCAAGTTACGCACTCGCCCTGCCCCTGCTGCCGTCTCTGCCCGGTGCCGCAGCAGCTACGCCTCCGCCGTCGGGCGGAAAGGCGAAGCGCCTCGTGTGCGTCGGCACGCAGCTGGGCTTCTACAAACCCGAGTTCTTCGCCCAGAAGGAGTCTCCCCGGTTGTTGCGGGCGCTCGACGAGGCCGGGCTTGGGAACGATTTCACGACCATCTCGGGGCTTGACCACAAGGGCCCGACGGGCAATGGCCACCAACTGGTCTACACGCTCTACACCGGCCACGTTGTGCGCAGCATTTCTATTGATCAGCTCGTTGCGCCCATGCTGGGCAACGACACGCGGTACGAATCACTGCAGTTGTGTTGCGGCGAGGCCCAGCAGAAGGCGTCGCTTTCCTTTTCCCCTTCGGGAGTGCCCCTGCCGGTAACGCTCCGGCCGAGCGCATTGTTCGCTCGCGTCTTCGGCGCGGGCTCGGTTGCGCTGAAGCGACAGACATACCTGATCGATTCCGGCAAGAGCTTGCTGGACGAGCTGTCCGGCGAGGCCAGGAGCGTCAGCGGCCGCGCCAACGCGCATGACCGGAGAAAGCTGGACGAGTACTTTACCTCGATCCGCGCCGTCGAAGAGAAGCTGAAGCGGCGGCGCGACTGGCTGGACAAGCCCTTTCCAACCGCCCCAGAAGACCTCGAACTCCCAGTGGAGGAGAACGTTGACGGATCATTCTTGCTGGACAACGAGGACTTGATGTGGGACCTCATGGCGCTGGCGATCAGGAATGACTCCACGCGTGTGATCTCGATGACGATTCCGATCACGGATCGGACGCTGATGATCGGCGGAAAGTTCATGAGCGAGGGCTATCACCGGCTTTCCCATCATGGCAACAAGCAAGAAAAGCTCGAAGGGCTGCTTACGATCGAGGGGCGCCACATGCAGGGTGCCGCGCGGTTCCTGAGATCGCTCAAGGACGCGCCTGATTCCGACGGCGGCTCGATGCTGGATTCCACGATCACCTTGATCGGAAGCGCAATGGGCGACGCGGCTGCGCATCGTCGTACGAACTATCCGCTGCTCGTCGCCGGCGGGCGGCTCAGGCACCGACGCCACATCTCCTGCGGGGAGGGCCAGGTCTCGAACACCATGGCCTGCGATCTTTACGTGACCGTCCTCCAGCAGCTGGGACTCGAGGTCGACAACTTCAGCACTAGTGAGTCCGACCTGAATGGCGTCCTGACATGATGTCCCTGCGGCGATTCGGGATTGTCGCGGCAGTGTTCGCGCTCTCGAGCGCAGGCGAGGCCCGCGCGACGGAGGCGTACAGCAGCGAATTCACGGCCCGGTATTGCGTAGCCTGCCACGGGGGAAGCGAGCCCACAGCGGGGTTCCGAGCAGACCAGGGGTCGCACGATTTCAGCAATTCCGCTTCCCGCGAGCAGTGGTCGCGGGCAATCGAATTCGTTTCTGTGGGCCTCATGCCCCCGCCCAATGCGCAGCAGCCGCCATCGCACGCGCGCGAGCGTTTCGCGGAAGAGATGCGGGCCGCCTTGGCAGAGCCAGGCGAGCGCTCGGGAAGCGCGAGCGGCTTGGTGCGGCGCTTGAATCGCATCGAATACCTGAACACAATCCGCGATCTGTTCGGAATTCGCGAGATCAGGCTGCCGGTCACCTTTCCTGACGACAGCCCCGACCTGCGGTTCGACACCATGTCGGACGGGACGTACCTCACCCCGGGGCATCTGGACGCCTACCAGGAGGTTGCGATCGACATTGCAGACCGCATGGTTCCCCTGCCGGGACTGCCGCTGGTGAAGTCCGCGTCGGTCCGAGCGAGCATCGGACAGGATCCGTCGCGCACGAAGTACTGGCTCAGGGAAGGGGATGAGACGGGGCTGTACTTCACCGGCGTGAACATTGCCGGATGGTCCGGCGCACTCTGGGACAGGGCCTACATCGCGCCGGCATCGGGGATTTATCAGGTACGGTTGAAAGTCAGCGCGGAGGCCGATGCCGGAGCGGATGGAATGCCCCTGAGGTTGGGTTTCTATGCCCTTAATCCCGGCGATTACGACCTGCCCAAGCGCGCATTGCGGGTCGATCTGCCACGGGTGGGCGGGTTGAGTGTCACCAACCCTGAACCCAAGTTCTTGGACACGGAAGTTCATCTGGAGAAGGGCGAGAACTTCCAGATCTATTGCGAGAACCGGCTGCGGAAGCAGTACCCTCCAGCGCTGATCCGGACGCCGGGATTCACCGAGGACTTAAGGAGGCTGCTGGCCAGCTATCTCGACGAATCCCAGGCATCGCCCGAGCCCACGATCCGGTTCGAGCGGATGGAGATCACTGGGCCGATCGGGCCGCTGCCGAGGCAGGTGCGGTTCTTGGGCAATCGCAAGCCCGTCGCGGATCGTGAATATGCGAAGTCGGTCCTGTCGCCCCTTGCAGAGCGGGCCTTCCGCCGCCCCCTCGAGGCCGCGGAGCGCAAAGACTTGATCGCGAGCGTGCTAGAGCACATGGCTGTGTCGGTTGCCCCCGAGTACGGCATTCACTACGGAATCCGCAAGATTCTCCTGTCACCGCAATTCCTGTATCGCGAAACCGGAGCCGCCATCTTGGATGACTACGGGCTGGCGAGCAGGCTGGCGTACCTCCTTTGGAGCACGATGCCGGACGGCGAACTCTTGCAGCTGGCGGCCGATGGAGCGCTTTCGCGACAGGACGCGTTGCGTGCGCAGATCGAGCGCATGGTCGCGGATCCGAAAGCGCAGCAGTTCGTCAAGCATTTTGCCGGCCAATGGCTGGGCAACCGCAAGACGGCATCGGTGATGGTGTGCGACGTCCGGCACGTGTGGAGCGAGTTGATTCGCCACGGCATGGTCCGGTCCACGGAGATGTTCTTTGACGAGATCCTGCAGCGCAATCGCTCGATCCGGACATTCATTGACTCCGACTTCACCTACGCGAACGAGCCAATGCGAATCGCGTGGGGGATGCCGGGAAACGAGGTCGACTTGCGGCGGCTCGAGGCGGACCAGCGCCAGAGCCTGCTCTGGCCCGAGCCGGAGCGCCTGGAATTCGCCTCCCTCGGTCCGCAGGATCCGAGCCACGTGGCGATGCGTGGCGGGGTGCTCGGGCTGTCAGGGATCTTTGCCGCGACCGGCGACGGTGTGGAGTCGTCGCCGATACTCCGAGGCGTGTGGGTTTTGGAGAACCTGTTGGGCCGGCCTCCTCCTCCGCCGCCAAGCGACGTGCCTGCCTTGGTCACGGACATCTCGCAGGCCAGGACGGTTCGCGAGGTTCTCGCAGCTCACCAGAAGATCGAGTCCTGCGCCGTGTGTCACTCGGCGATCGATCCTATCGGCCTTGCGCTCGAGAACTACGATGCGGCAGGCGGCTGGCGCACCTCGTATTTCCAAGAGGAGGGCTCGGAAGCACCGGCGAGGGCGGTACACACTGCCAGCGAAATGGCGGACGGCACGAAACTGACGAATGCGCAGGATCTAAAGGACTACATGATGGCGAGGCCCGCGGACTTCACTCGCGCCTTAACGGGCTTGCTGCTTGAGTACGCTACAGGTCGCGAGCTGACACCGCAGGACCGGCGAACGGTGCGAGAGATTGTGGCTGCCGCCCCGGAAGCCGGGTATGGCATTCAAGACCTGATCGCGAGAGTGGTTTCGAGCGAGGCGTTTGCGGCAAGAAGGTAGATGGCTATTCGGATAGGGAAATGCGAAGATTCTCCCGGCCAGCGCTTCCGGGGGTTGAGGCCGTGCTCTGTGCGGGTCAGGATTGATTGGCCGCGAAGCATGCCGGAATCCGTGCGAGCGGATTGATAAGGTAACACTTGGTTTTATAGTCGGGCCTAATGGCGGGGGTTCGCGAAGTGCGGAGTGCAGACGTTCAAGATCAGGGCGCTCGCCCGTTTCGCCCCTAACATTGCCGGGTTTTGCCGGACCTACCAGATCAGCCGGCAGACGGGCTAAAAGTGGATTCGATGGAGCGATTCCGGCAAGGAGGGCTGAGTGCGCTGGAGGATCGCTCGCACGCGGCGCGACGGCAGCCGGGTTTGGTGAGGCCGCGGCGGCGCGTGCGGCGGGTTGGCACGGGATCGGGTCCGTTGTGGGACCCGCAGCGGACCAACGAGGTTTGGACGATCGATTACAAGGGGCAGTTCCGCACCGGGGATGGACAGTGGTGCTCTCCGGTGTTGACCGTGATCGACGGCTACAGCCGCTATCTGCTGGCATGCGCGGGGCATCGGCAGCCAAAGCGGGAAGAGGCGCGGGCGAGCCTGGCGGCGCGGTTCGGAAAGCGGGGCTTGCCGGAGCGGACCCGCAGCGATAACGGGACGCCGTTCGCGTCGGCGGGAGCGGGGCCGTTGACTTTGTTGGGCGGCACGCAAGATCATTTGGATCACGGTGGGGATCCGGCAGACCGACCATCCCGGAAGTTCTCGACACGGTCATTGAGGTAACAGCAGCGGAGGGCGACAAGGACGACGGTACGCTCGGCAGGACTGTGCATGACGGCTCTTTGGAGGGATGCCAACGGTCAGCATGTCGCGTCCGAGACACCAGAGCCGACGCAGAGGCCGTCGGCTCGCAACTGGTTGTAGAGCAATTCGGCCCCTCGTCCATCAGGTCGTGTTCGTCGTAGTGGTGACGAGAGTGGGATGCCCGACTCCCCGAGGCCGGGCACCCTGCCTCGATGCCGAATGGTGGCTCCTTGCGAGGGTTGGACTCAAATGGAAGGGATCCCAAGGCGAATCACGATGCCACACTCCGCCGCGGTCGATTCCGGCTGTGCGTTTGTCATTCCTTGAGTGCCAGGTAGATCAGAACCGTCGCAGACCCGCTCCGCCCGGTGGTCATCCCGCGCAGCCGCAGCCACGAACCGAAATTCACGACCGGCATCGAGGCAAGACCCACCCCTTGCAGCCGGAGGGAGCCGGAGCCCTCGTCGCACCATTCGGCCCCATCCGGAGAGATCTGGGGGACCAGATGTAATCCCACCCGCTCATCCGCGCGGAGAATCCGAACGAACCATCTCGCCTCGCTCGCCCAGCCCGCTTCGTAGGGTTCGGTGCAGAACTCGCCGCTGAACGTGGACCCCTTCTCGAGAACTGCGGTGAAGGATCGTCGCAGCATTACCAATCCACCGACACCAGCGCGGAGTCTAGGTACAGAAAGTTACGCACGTTCACGTGGGTTCGCACGGCCACGTAAAGATTGAGCAGATTCGGGATGCCACGGTATTTCTCGTCGTGCATCGGAACAGCTACGTCCCGCATGTCCATGCACTGGTCGTTGCACTGGAACTCCATCGTGCGTAGCGACTGGAGATCGAAGAGCCAGCGGACGTAATGCCAGTTGACCTTGGAAGCGGTCTCGTTGAAACACAGCGGCTGCCGTCCGCCCGGAATCTCGCGCCAGTCCTTCGGGCTGACGGCAAAGAAATCCTGCCTGGGATCGTTTGCGACGAGGCCCAGTCGGTCCATCTTGGTAGTCGGCTCGGCGGTGGTTGGGTACATCCACTTCTGCACCAAATTGCCGTCGGGATCCGCATTGCGGTAGCGAACGACGCCGTGGCAGCGGGGCCCTGTCTCGCCCACACAGATGTCGTTCGAGAACGTGAACTCACCGAAGTGACGCTCGGACGGAGCCGCATTGCCGTCCCAGCGACCGCCTTCATCCGACGCCGGTGCGGGCGCGCCCTCGGGAGTCAACTCTGACTTGAAGGTCACATATGTCTCGAATTGCACGAGCCCTCGTGCGGCGTACGTCATGCGCTTGATCGCAATTGCCAAGTGGTTGGGCCGGGGACGAGTGGCGAGCTTCAGCGAATATGTGCCGTCCACGGAGCCGTGAGTTCCAATGTCAAAGAACGTGCAGCTACTCAGTTGAGGAGGACGGAAATCCTTCGCTATGGGCCGGATCTGGTCGAGGTCCCCGGTATGGTTGCCGACCAGCTCGCACCAGCCGTTTATGCCTTCATCGAAGTCGTCGAAGTAGAGGATGCGCGGAAGTGGGTTGTACTTGCTCAGCCGCACGTCCCATGAGGACGGCCCATTTCGGCTGTGGGGATAGCTAGCCATTCCTGCGCGGCCAGACCAAGCCATCTAGATGATACTCGTCGGGAGGATCCGCGGAGCGGCTGGCAACACCCCCGACGAGGTACGCAACCGCGGCTGAAAATACGCCGTACCACATCCATGACACGTCGGTAGCCATGGCGAGGGTGGCAGTTGCTGCAAATGACACCACGATGCTCCAAAACCCTCCACGGGCGTTGGCGCGATGATCAAGCAGGCCAAGCAGGAACACACCGACGAGGCTCCCCCCGAAGAAGTTCCGGATCTTGCCCTGTGCGATCAGAATGGTTCCGAACGATCCGGCGCGAAGCGAAAGAGCCGTCGCCACGCACCCGAAGGCCAGAGTCGCCCACCTTGCGACGTTAACCGAGCCAGCGGAGTGCGCGAGCGGTTGGAGCATGTCCCTCACGGCCACCGTCGCGAGCGAGTTCAAGATTGAGCTGACGGTCGACATGGCGGCCGCGAAGATGCCTGCGAGAAGGAGGCCGCGCAACCCGGATGGCAGTCGTTCCAGAATGAACATCGGAAACACACGGTCCGGATCCATATCGAAGGCCACCTGGGTCGGCTGCTGCGTGTAATACACATACAGGGCGCTGCCGATAAAGAACACGACGAGTCCGTACAGCGACGTGAACACCATCGTGGAAACGAGCGCCTGCTGGCTGCCCCGAACCGATGACGTGGTGAGAAATCGCTGCAATTCCGCCTGATCCACGACGTACTGGCTGAGCAGGTAGAAAGTACCTCCGATCAGGCATCCCCATACCGTGAATTCGGTTTCGAAGCTCGTCGACCAGTCCAGGAATTGCATTTTTCCGGCGGTGCCCGCTTCGGCCATGACTTTCGTGAGGCCACCGTCGACGCTGACAACTACGTAGTAGAGGGCCGCGATGAGCCCTGCCAGCAGAACGAGGAACTGAGCCGTGTCAGTCCAGATCACGGCCCGCATCCCGCCGACTGACGTGTACACGGTCGTCAGCCCGCCGATTCCGAGACAGACCCATTCGGCGGGAAGGCCGGTCATCTGGGACACGACGATTGCCGGAGCATAGATTGCCACGGCGGTGTAGCTGCACTTCAGGAGAATGAACACAGTCGCGGCCAAGAGCCGTGTCTTCTGATCGAACCGCTTCTCGAGGTACCCGTAGGCGGTGAAGACTTCCAGCCGGTGGAAAAGCGGAATGAAGAGGATGCAGGCCACTACGATCGCCACGGGCCAAGCGAAACGGGCCTGCAAGTACGTCCAGTCGGAGGCGAAGGCCTGGCTCGGCCCCCCGATAAAGCCGATCGCGCTGACCATGGTGGCGATCCCGGAACAGGCAGCGGCCCACCAAGGGATCGTGCGCCCGCCCAGAAAGAACGCCTTCAGCGATCCCTGGCCGGACCCCAGACGCCCTCCGATCCAGACAACCCCGAGGACGTAGACGGCAACCACGGCGTAGTCGAACGAAGTCATGCGGCGAGGTCGGCCGCAATTATAGCCGGGGTAACAGCTCCGGAACTTGACCAAGAGAGTCTTGGCCGGCCCCGTGCGCCAGTCCCTCCAAGTCCCTCTTGTTAACTCGGAGCATGTCCAAGGGCGCTTCCCCGGACCATCCGATCCACGAACTGATCTCGATGCGCCGGAGCACGTATAGCTATTCGAACCGCCCCGTGCCAGAAGCGGACCTGCTGTCTATCTTCGAGGCAGCTCGGTGGGCCGCTTCCTCGTTGAACGAGCAGCCGTGGCGGTATATCGTCGCAATCCGAGACCGAACAGACGACTTCGAGAGAATCCTGACTTGCCTGCTTGCAGGCAACCGTGCCTGGGCGAAAGAAGCTTCTGCACTCGCTCTGGGATGCGTTCGCGGGACCTTTTCCCGTAACAACAAGCCCAACCGTGTAGCCCAGCACGACCTCGGATTGGCCTCTGCAAGCCTTGCCCTCGAGGCTACGAATCGCGGAGTCTAAGTGCATCAGATGGCCGGGTTGATGCCCGACAAGGCTCGCGACGTGTTTGCGATTCCAGAGGGGTTCGAGGCTGTCACGGCGCTCGCGCTCGGAAACCGGGCCGAGCTAGGCAGGGCCGACCCTAGTCTGCTCACCAAAGACGAACGCCCCAGAACCCAACGTCCGCTGGACGGGTTCGTGTTCGGCGGAGAATGGGGCAGACCGGGTCTGGCATCCAACCGGTGAGGCTGGGGGCCGAGCACACCCTCACAGGTTCTCGAGGGCTCGGCTACGCGCGTCCTCCGGAGTCGCTAAACGGCTCCGTAGGCCAACATTGCGTCCTTGATCTTCACGAAACCCGCGACAATAGCGCTCCGGACGTAGTTAACCCAGCCCTCTTCCTGCCCGTAGAAGCGGGAAATGGCGCAATGGGCGGCCCGCGTGACACGGAAGCGCCAGCGCACTGCGGGCTGGCCTGTGCGCTGAGACTCCGCCGCCATCCCGCCACGGCGTCGCGGTAGGGCTCGACCGTCGCGCCCGATCCGGCGGATGGTGCGGACGGACGCGCCTGTCAGCTTGGCGATCCGCTCCTGGGGCACACCCGCTGCCAGCAGCAACTGGATGTCGCGACGCTTCCCTTCTGTGTACATGGATTCCTCCTGTCCCAGGGAGTCCGCACAGGGACCCCCTGCATCGGAGGATAGGGCCTCGCAGGGCTTATCAGGATCAGCCTCACCGGCCATAATTTCCGGAATTTGGGCGGTCAGAATTTCCGAAACTCGCAACTGGGACTACATCCAGCGCACAGGACGGAAAACCAAGCGCCCGTAGCCAATTGAAATGAAATGTAAATTCGTTGTTTTGGTTAGGATTGTATATAAGCCCCAAATGCAATGACCAAGCAGCACAAGAGAGTCGCACTGGCGGCGGCGCATGAGGCGGCGCTCGGTCTGGCCGGGGCGGGTGTGATGTCAAAGCGGACCATGCGTTCGACGAAATGTGTCTCACGCCGGTCGAGGAGATGACGTCGGAGGAGATTCGCGGGCTGCGGCTTCGCGAGCACGCGAGCCAGGCGGTGTTCGCGCGCTATCTCAACGTGACCACTGCCGTGGTGAGCCAGTGGGAGCGCGGAGAGAAGCGGCTGACGCTGGTGGCGCAAAACGGCCTAGGCGCTGTGGCGTGACAGCAGGGTGCGTGGTAGAGTGCAGTGCACATAGGTTCGCGCTTGGCCAGCTGCGAGATGCAGTACCGCTAGTGCTCAACATTAGACGCGTCTCGGTCAACTCCCGAGCTTGCCCCCCGCCCCATTGAGAAACACCATGCGTCTCGCTCGTCCGCTAACATCCCTTGCTCTTGCTGCGCTCTGCTCTTGCGCAGCGGATATTCCAGAGGTGCCTCCCAACATCGTCGTCATCTTGGCCGACGATTTTGGCGTCGGGGACATCCAAGCTCACTACCCCCAGAACAAAATCGCTACACCGTACCTAGATCAATTTGTACGCGAGGGGATGAGCTTCACTGACGCGCACAGCCCATCGGCGGTTTGCACGCCGACGCGCTACGGCTTGTTGACCGGTCGTTATGCGTGGCGCACTCGACTGCAGGAATGGGTCTTGGCAGCGTACGAGCCTCCGCTGATCGCCGCAGATCGCCCCACTCTGCCGGGGCTGCTGCAGGACAACGGCTATGACACCGCCTTGATCGGGAAGTGGCACTTGGGGTGGGAGTGGCCCGGGCCCCAATCCAGTCTGATGACCAAAGTGCGCAATGGGCAGAAGACGCTTGAGTGGGACTTGGAAAAGCCCGTCCAGGATGGCCCTACAACCAGAGGATTCGATTACTACTTCGGAGTGGACCTGCCGAACATGCCGCCGTTCACGTATATCGAGGACGACATGGTCGATCCGGCGCCCACGGCCACCTACGTCTACGACGAATCGGAGGGGGTCGTGATGCCGAGGGGATTTCAAGGCAGCCCCATGGCGCCCGGGTGGCGATTCCGGGAAATCGTTCCTGAGCTGACGCGTCGGGCGGTTCAACAAGTACATGACCGCGCCACGGGCGATAAGCCGTTTTTCCTGTTCTACTCGATGACGTCACCGCACGAGCCCATTTCGCCCTCGGCGGCTTTCCAAGACCAGAGCGGCATTGCTCCCATCGCGGATTTCGTGATGGAGACCGATTGGTCGGCAGGACAGGTGATTAAGGCGATCGATGACGCCGGGATCGCGGACAGCACGATCGTGATTTTCACGGCTGACAACGGGCATTCGCACTACACCGGCTGGGAGCCTTTGGTCGAGGCGGGCCACATGCCTAGCGGACCGTACCGAGGCCACAAAGGAGACGTCTGGGAAGGTGGGCACCGCGTGCCGCTGGTTGTCCGTTGGCCCGGTCGGATCGAGGCCGACTCATCGAACGACCAACTGGTGAGCTTGACGGACATCTTCGCAACCAGCCTCGCTGTCGTCGGTGCAGAATTGCCGCGGGATGGTGCCGAAGACAGCTTCAGCTTCCTGGCCGCGGCGCTGGACGAAGCGGCCTCAGATGTCAGGACTTCGTTGGTCAGCCATTCCAATCACGGCGAGTTCGCGTACCGCGACGGCGCATGGAAGTTGGTCTTCCGGAACAGCACGCCGAATTTGGAGCAATCCCGAGGCCAGCCGACAGTGCCTGAGCTCTACAACCTAGATGCGGACATTGCAGAAGCGGAGAATTTGGCCGAACAGCGCCCGGAAGTCTTTGCGGAAATGCGCACGAAGCTTGACGAAGTCATCTCCCGTGGTGCCAGCCGTCCGGGAGCGACTTCTAGGAACGACACGGCGGTAAGATACGACGCAACGCAGGAAGTCCGCTGGGCGCCTGCCTCAGAATAGGCAAGGCTCGCCCCGGCGGAGTGTCGTCCGGATGCCTCCGAGCTCAGATTCGAATCCGTCGGCCATAGCCGGTTTGACCCGCCGCAGCTTGCTCACGGCGGTCGCCGCAACATCTGTGCCTCTGGCCAGCTGCCGGTCTGGGTACGGCCGAACTGCGGTGCTGACCTTCGACGACGCTGTAAGGTCCCATCGCCACTTTGTGGCGCCCTTGCTGAAAGAGCTGGGCTTTTCTGCCACGTTCTTCGTGACCCATCGATGGATGGATGATCGCGAGAATTTCATGACTTGGCGTGAGATCGCCGAGATCTCCGAGCTTGGTTTCGAGATCGGCAACCACTCTTGGTCGCACGCGGATTTTTCGGTCCCCAAGAACGCGGCCAGGCTCGCGGGCGAGCTGGCTCTGGTGGAGAATGAGCTTGCCAAGGTTGGCGTCGACAAGCCCACCAGCTTCGCGTGGTGCGGAAACCGATTCGGCCCGGAGGCAGTACAGAAGCTAGGAGAGCTTGGAATCCGGCTCGCGCGTCGAGGCCTGTCGCCCGAACTCGACAACCGCTCGCTCGAAGCGGGTCCCGCCTACCATCCCCGAGTGCATGACCGGCTGCTAATTCCCACGACCGGGAACGCCGTTCCAGACTGGTCAATGGACAGCTTCTTGAGCATGCTGGACCGAGCGGGAGAGGGAATCGTCGTCCTGCAGTTCCATGGAGTACCGGACGATGCGCATCCTTGGGTCCACACGCCACCCAATCAGTTCCGGGCGTACATGGAGGTGCTGGCAGAGCGAGGCTTCGAGGTCCTCGCCTTGCGCGATCTCGAGAGACGCGTCCCGTTGGCAGAGGTAAACGATCCCAACATCGACAAGCGCAACCCGAGCGGAGCGGACCGCAATCTGCCGCAGCCAGTCGAGTTTGTGCAGACGCGCTCCGACCTCTCACGGTGGACCGAAGTTATGGCCCGCCACGCATATTCGGTGCAAGAGGCGACCGACATTGCCGGATTCTCAAATTCGGAAGCGGCCGCCTACGCAGCAAGCCTTGCATCTGGCGGCGCGACGGAGCCGGAAGGATTGGCCGTTGATCCATACCCGGGCGGCCGGCATCCGCGGACAGGTTTCCTGGACGGTGCGATCGATCCGCTGAGGGGCACCAAGGCGAGCGTTTTCTTGCCTTGGGACCAGCAGGCTTACGTCGTGGTCGATCTGCCCGAGCTGATCACCTCGCAGATCGGGCACTTGTTCTTGGCGCACACGCATGTGCCGACGATTTGGAATGAACAGAATGTGTGGCTCGACAACGTGGACTGGATCTCGTCAGATGCCGGTGGCCTAGAACTGGAATGGACGCTGCCGAATGGTGTCTCGTTCGGTTCCTCGTTGCGCCCCGAGGGGGATTCCGTTGCGATGGCCCTGTGGCTGCACAACGGGCTTGCCCAGCCACTGCGCGGGTTGCGGACCCAGTTGTGCGTGATGTTGAAGGGCGCGTCTGGGTTCAACGCGCAGACTCAGGCGAACAAGGTGTTCGATCCGCCGGTCGCCGCCGTGCGTTCTGCAGACGACAATCGCTGGATCCTGACAGCTTGGGAACGCTCCGGACGTTGCTGGGGGAACACACGTTGCCCGTGCATGCACTCGGATCCGGTATTCCCAGATTGCGCTGCCGGGGCTACGGTTAGGCTTCGTGGGCGACTTTGGTGCTACGAGGGAGATTCGATCACCGCCGAGGTTGATAAAGCTCGGCGGGAGTTTCCTGCGCTTGCCGCGGGTCAGTCCGGGGTCTGAGGCTCCTGGCGATATGGAGTGCGCGTCGCGCCGCCGTTCGAGGTTCGTCATCAGGCAACCGGCGGCTGACGCCAGGGGCCCGACCCAGATTGCCGCGACCATTTCGCCCAGCAAGGGGTAGAATGCTCGCTGGGTTCGGCTAGGCCGACCCGCTCGGAGGTATTCCATGCACGCAAGAACAACTCGTCGGCGAGATTTCCTCGCAACTGCCGCGGTAGCCGCCAGCTCCGCGGGCGCCTTCGCATATCCTGCGAACGAAACCTTGAACATCGCCTGCATCGGAACCGGCGGCCGCTGCCGACGCCTGATGCGCAGTCTCACGGATATTCCTGGGATTCGCATTTCGGCCGTTTGCGACATCTGGGAGGATGCACTCGCCCAGGCTAAGCAAATTGCGGCACCAGATGCTTTTGTCACCACGGACTACCACGAGCTGCTAGGTCGAAACGACGTTGACGCAGTCCTGATCGGTTCGCCGGATCACTGGCATGTTCCGATGACGATCGATGCTTGCAACAGCGGCAAGGATGTCTACGTAGAGAAGCCCCTCACGCATGACCTGAGCGAGGGCGAAGCCGTGATCCGAGCGCAGGACGAGAACAAGCGGATCGTTCAGGTCGGCACTCAGCAGCGCAGCATGCCCCAGTTTGCGAAGGCCCGCGAGATCCTCAGCTCTGGCAAGTTGGGCACGATTCACAAGGTGCATCTGACTTGGAACCGAAACCGCGGGACACCCCGCTCCCAGCCGACCGAGATCGCTGAGGCCTCGCTGGACTGGGAACGGTTCCTGGGAGGGGCGCCGCGCCAGCCCTTTGACCCGTTCCGCTTCAGGAATTGGCGCTGGTTTTGGGACTTCGGCGGAGGGATCCTCACGGATCTGATGGTGCATTGGATCGATGCCGTGAACTGGATGCTGGATCTGCCCGATCCCGCGATGGCAACAACCATTGGGGATACATTTCTCATGGACCAATGGGAGACGCCCGATACGATCCAAACGCTGCTGCGCTATCCCGACAGGGAGATTCAGGTGTACTTCGAGGGCACGTTCGTGAACCAGCGCAACAAAGCTATGGTCGAAATTATGGGCACTCGGGGCACGATGTACTTGGATCGTGGCCGATATGAGATCCATCCCGAGCCTGGGAGCGGTCTAGAGTCCGAAGTCTATTCGCCCGGCACAGGGGAGCGCGGGGCGGACTTCGATGTCGATGGAGAGACACCTCACCTGCAGAACTGGATCGACTCTGTGCGCAGTCGCGAAAAGCCGAACACGCCGGCCGAGGAAGGAGTCCGCGCGTGCGTCAGCGCCCATCTTGCCAACCTTGCGTTCCGAACAGGCCAGGTCGCGCGGTTGGAGAATCTCAAGCGCGGCGGGTTTGCCGTGTAGGGCGCCCTCGGCTGCGCGGATTCTGCCGACGCGGGAGCGTCTGACGCCATCCATTGCGCAAGTTCCTGACAGCTTGCTGGCTACGCTGCAACACCGCTGGCCGTCCGATCCTGGCGGTCGGTCAATCTCGGCCTAGGCGAGGAGTCCATGCACGACTTCCCCATGCACATCGGTGAGGCGGAAGTCGCGGCCTGCATGACGGTAGGTGAGCCTAGTGTGGTCCAGTCCCATCAGATGCAGAATCGTTGCGTGCAGATCGTGGAAATGTACTTTGTTCTCGATGCCGTAATAGCCGTACTCATCGGTCTGCCCGTACTGGATGCCTGCTTTGATACCGCCGCCCGCTAGCCACATCGTGAAGCCGTGGGGGTTGTGATCCCGGCCATCGGCATTCTCCGCGGTGGGCGTGCGTCCGAACTCGCCGCCCCAGATCACGAGCGTCTCGTCCAACAGCCCGCGCGCCTTCAGGTCTTTGATCAGGCCCGTGATCGGCTTGTCGACTTGCGTGGCCATTTCGGTCAGTCTGTTCTTTAGGTCGAAGTGGTGATCCCAGCCGTTGCTATTGCACTGCACGAACCGGACGCCGCTCTCGCTGAACCTGCGGGCCATGAGGCACTGGCGCCCAAAATCCTCGGTGACGGGATTGTCCAACCCGTAGAGTCGCTTTGTCGCTTCACTCTCGCCGCTGATGGCCTGTATCTCGGGTGCCTCGGTCTGCATGCGAAACGCGAGCTCGAAGGTGGCAATGCGGCTCTCGAGCTCGCTGTCGGGACCGCTGCGTTCCAACTGCTTTCGCGACACCTCCGACAGCCTGTCGAGTTCCAAGCGTTGCAAGCGCATCCGCTGGCCATCGCCGATGAAGGGAAAGGCCGCGTCTGCGGACTTGACGTTGCCGTATCCGAGGGGTGTTCCCTGATAGGCCGCCGGCAGGAAGGCGGCCCCGAAATTGTTCGCGCCACCCTCGGCGAGCGCCTGGCAGATGGTGATGTAGCCCGGCACGTTCTGGTTTTCTGAGCCCAGCCCGTAGGTCAGCCAAGAACCCATCGCGGGGCGAATGAACGTGTCGCTTCCCGTGTGCCATTCCAGCACCGCCCCGCCATGACGGGGATTCGTGCAATGCATGGAGCGCACGATGGCAAGGTCGTCGACGATTCCGGCCACGTTCGGAAACAGTTCGCTCACCTCCGCGCCGCTGTCGCCGTGCTGCTTGAATTCGAACGGGGACGCGATTAGGTCGCCCCCTCGTCGCGGAAACGAGATGATGCGCGGCTTGGCGAATGGCAGAGGCTTCCCGTTGTCCCGTTTGAGGACCGGTTTCGGGTCGAACGTGTCAATGTGCGACGGTCCGCCGAACATGAACAGCATGATCACCCGCTTTGCCTTTGGCGGGAAGTGGGGCTTGCGAACTGCCAGCGGCCCGTTCGCGGAGGCGTCCTCTGCGAGCAAGGCGGTCAGAGCTAGGCTGCCGAACCCGGCGCCCATCTGACCCAGAGCCGCACGCCGCGAAACTCGGCGGAAATCAGGCGGACTACGCATGCTTGGTCTCATTTTATGTACAGGAACTCGCTAGACGCCAGCAGAACGCGGCACATTCCTTGCCAAGCTGCCATCCGGTTGCCCGCCGTTGATTCGTACCGACCCAGGAAGTCCAGCCAACTGGCCTGCTCTGCCTCGTCAGCGGGGCGAGCGTAGACGATTTCGTGAGCTAGGCGAATCCGTCCGGCGTCGTCGGGCATCTCGCGGGCAATCCGCTCGGCGAGGCGCGCCGACGCCGCTTCCACCAAGCCTGAGTTCATCATGAACAGCGCTTGCGGTGCCACCATGGTCGACCCGCGCCGGCCATTGGATGTAGACGGGCTCGCGAAGTCGAATGCGGCAAAAACCTCGTACAGCGCGCTGCGCAGGACCGGAAGATAGACACTGCGGCGAGACGACTGGTAGAGACTTGGGTCGCGTGACAGCGCGTTTGCGTTGAGATTGGTGAAATTCTTGTGCGGCATCGTCTTGCCGCCCATGATCGAATCGAGGCGTCCCGACACCTCCAGGAGCGCGTCGCGCAGCGCCTCGGCCTCCATCCGCCGCCGGTTGGCCCTCCAGAGCAGCCGGTTTTCCGGATCAACTTCGGACGATTCCGGGCTGTGTGCGTACTCGCGTTGGTATGCGCTCGAAAGCATGATCAGCCGGTGCATGGATTTGATTGACCAACCATTCCCCACGAAGCGCTTCGCTAGCCAGTCGAGCAGTTCGGGGTGATCCGGCCTGTCTCCGAGCGCTCCGAAGTTGTCGGTCGTGCGCACGATCCCCTCGCCGAAGTGCCATTTCCAGATCCGGTTGACCATGACCCGCGCAGTCAGGGGGTGATCCGGCCGCGACAGCCACGCCGCCAGCTCGCGCCGCCCGCTGCTCCCCGGTCTGATGGGAGGTTGAGCATCGCCCGCGAGGATCGCGGGAAACCCTCGCGGAGCGACCGGGCCGGGCGTCAGATGGTTGCCCCTGATCATGAGCGGCAAGTCTTCGATGTCGCCCTCGGCGACTGCCATGGCCTTGGGGACCTGGTAGTACTCCTCAAGCGCGTCGTCATGCGCCTGCCGCTGGGCTTCCACGACCTGCTTCGGCGTGGTCGCTTGGTTGTAGTTCGTGATGAAGTCGCTGTGGTAGTCGAACCGCCGCTCAATCTCGCTGAGCTTGCGGTCCTGGTCCGGTCCCGCCAGCGCCGTGGCGTTGAGCTTCGAGGTGACTCGGTAGGTGAGCACCGTCTTCGTGCTCGTGAACATCCCCAGCATCGAGTAGTAGTCGGCGCTGCGAATCGGATCGAACTTGTGATCGTGGCAGCGCGCACAATCAACCGACAACGCCAGGAACGCCCGTGCGGCGGTGGCGAGCTGTTCGTCGGCGAAGTCGAGCTTCTGCTTGACCGGATCGTCCTCGCCGACCATCTTGGGGCCAAGCATGAGGAAGCCGGTGGCGATCAGACCCTCGGCTCGGCTCTGGTCGCCCCAGCCCGTGATCACGTCGCCCGCCAGTTGCTCGCGCACGAATCCGTCGTACGGCTTGTCCTCGTTGAAGGCGCGAATCACATAGTCCCGATAGCGCCACGCGTCGCCATGGACGATGTTGTCGTCCATCCCGTTGCTGTCCGCGTAGCGTGCGACGTCCAACCAGTGCCGTGCCCAGCGCTCGCCGTACCGGGGTGATGCCAGCAAGCGGTCGATCACCCGCTCAAACGCCACATCCGATTCGTCCTCGACAAACTGGCGAACCTCATCCGGGGTCGGGAGCAGCCCGTGCAGGTCCATCGTTGCCCGGCGGATCAAGGTCCTCTTGTCTGTTCGACGAGCCGGTTCGAGCCCCTTCCCATCGAGCCCCAATTGGAGGAAGGCGTCAATGGCAGTCGGCCCGCCCGCCGGCCCCGTCACTTCGCCGATCGGTTGAAAGGCCCAGTGCGACCGCTCCTGTTCCGTGAATCTGGAACTGGACGTGTCGGTTCGTGCCGAGGCGACCGGCGTCGGCGCGGCATTGGGCCAGTGCGCGCCCTCATCGATCCAGCGGGTCAGGTCCGCGACCTGCTGGATGGGCAGCTTTGCCTTGGGCGGCATTTGCAGGGAGGTGTCGTGGTTGATAGCGTGGACCAGAAGGCTCCGGCTCGCGTGTCCCGGGACGATCGCGGGGCCGGATCGCCCGCCTCGCAGCATGCCGCTCAGGGAGTCAAGCCGCAACTGCGCTTGGCCCTCGCCCGAATGCGGGCCGTGACAGGCGTAGCAATTGTTCGCTAGTATCGGGCGGACTAGCCGTTCAAAGAAATCGGAGTCCTGCGCGGCACTCGGAATCGCAGCGGCGAGAGTCCAAGCCGCCACGCACCCGATTGTTGCTCTAAACGCCACGATTTCAGGCCAAGCCTAGCATGAGTCTTCTTGATTGGACCATCGTTGTCGCGCTAAACGGAGGGATCATCTTCTACGGAATCCTGCGCGGGCGCGGGACGAAGACGAGCCTCGACTGGTTCCTCGCCGGCAGGACCCTGCCTTGGTGGATGATCGGGCTTTCCCTTTACGCCACAGTCATCGACGCGAGTGATCTCGTGGCGGATTCTGGCGGCACCTACGCGATTGGAGTGAGTTACTTGGTCACCAACTGGGTCGGTGTTACCGGCGGCTGGGCGTTACTTGCGAACTGCATTGCGGTGCCGATGTATCGGTTGGGCCTGTACACGAACGCTGAGTATCTCGAGGCGCGCTTCAGCCTCGCCGCGCGCGTCGTGTCCGCACTAGTTCAGGCGCTGTACCGGACGCTGGTGTTGGGCATCATGGCCACGACCTTGTACCTTGTGCTCGCCATCGTGGGCGGGTGGGGATCGTCAGCGTGGTGGGGAGTCGTTGCCATCGCAGTGCTCGCGTCGATCTATACCGCCTTCGGGGGCCTGAAGGCAGTGGCGTTGACGGACGCTTTGCAGAGCATCATCATGGTCGCCGCGTCGGTCGCGCTGTTCTTGGTCGCCTGGGGTGCAGTGGGCGGCTGGAGCGGCATGGAGGCAAAGCTCGACGCGCACGAGCAAGGCCTTGCGACGCAACTGCTGCATGTTGGCAGCGACAACGTGTCTAGGCAGTCCGTCGCAGAACTAGAGCCCAACACCGTCGAGCGCATGCTCATGCTCGGCGGCCAGCACGATGTGGGTGGGGAGGAGATCGTGACGCGGACCCCGGCGTGGCTCGCGGCGTTGGCGTGGCTGATCATCGGCCTGAGCTATGCCGTCGTGAATCACACGCAGTCCATGCGGATGTTCGGTGCTCGCAGCGAATGGGACATGCGGATGTCTGTGGTCGTGTCGGGCCTGATCCTGCTCGGTGTGAATTTCACCAACCTAATGATCGGCGTCGTGGGGCGGGCGCTCCATCCCGATCCGAGCCTGATGCCGCTCGCGTCGTCGCTCCAGGTCCGGGATTCGATCTTTCCATTGCTGGTCGACGGGTTGACCTCGTCCGGCGTGCGGGGCCTCGTTGTGGCCGGTGTCGTGGCGGCCTCGTTCTCAACGTTCGATTCGATTGGCTCGACCGTACCGGCCCTGCTGGTGAGGGACATTTACGCGCGGGTGTTCGTCAGGGATCGGGACGACCGGTATTACGTAGCGGCGAGCCGCCTGCTCACACCGCTGGTCATTCTCGGCTCGTTCGCTTTCGTCCCCCTGCTGCTCCAAGAGCGGGGGATGCTGATGGTATTCCTTGACTGGGTCGGGGCGTTCGTGGTGCCGTTGCTGGCCGTATATCTCATGGGTTCGCTAACGCGTGCGCACCGTTCTAGCGCTGTACTCGGCTTGGCGGTGGGGATCCTGTATGGCACCCTCAAGCTGCTCGCTCCCTTTCTGGCGCTTCGATTCGGCGTCGCCGTGCTGCCGCCTATCTTGGTCAACAACTACGCCAGCACGGTGTTCAGCCTATTGCTGACCGCAGCGGTGATGGCGACCGTGACAGCCGTGCGGGGCAGGGAGCCAACCCGTGCGCCTCGCGTTGGCGAGGCAGCGGGATGGCTGGTGCAGGGCCAAAGCGGGTCGCTCGCGTCGACCGGATCTGAGGGCACTGCTGGATTCCGCCTGCCGACGGTTTTGGGCATGGCCGTTGTCGTGATCGGCTGTCTTCTGAGTTTCGTCGTTCTTTGGTAGCCTTCGGGGTCGAGGCTCGCACGGCACCGCGATGCCTCCGGTATGGACGGAGCAGGAGTTGTTGATGCGAATCCGGGACATTGAAGTCATTAACTTGCACTTTGCCTATCCCGCCAAACGGCGGTTCCGCTACGCAGGCGGGGTCTGCACCGGGCGGTTGACGAGCTTGGTGAAGGTCCACACCGATGCTGGCCTCGTCGGGCTGGGGTCGGTCTACTCGCATCCGGGGCTAGTCCGCACGATCATCGAAGACCATCTGCGGCCGGAGCTCATCGGGGAAGACCCCCTGCAGGTCGAGCGGTTATGGGATCGCTGCTATGCACTCACGCGCTGGTACGGGCGCAAGGGTGTTGCCATGTCCGCGCTGGGCGGCATCGACATCGCCTTGTGGGACTTGCTGGGCAAGACACAGGGGAAGCCCATCTTCGAGGTCTTGGGGGTTCGCCGCGAACGAGTCCCGGCCTACGCCAGCGGGCTCCTGTGGAAGGATGACGTGTCGGAACTGCTGGACGAGGCCGGCTTGCACGTCGCGCAGGGGTTCCGATCCATGAAGATGCGTTTGGGCCGCAGTCGGGATTACGACTGCCAGGCGATCGAAGCACTCTCCGCAGCGTTTGGTGCCAAGAGTCGGTTGATCGTCGATGGCAATGCCCGCTACAGCTTGGACGAAGCCTGCCGCATGCTCCCCAAGTTCAAGGCCGCCGACGTGTTTTGGCTCGAGGAGCCATTCGCCCCCGAGGATCTCGATTCGTTCCTTGCCTTGCAGCCGGAATTGGATGGGATCAGGCTCGCAGCGGGCGAGAACGAGTTTGGAACTCAGGGCTTCAGGGAACTGATCAACGCCGGTGCCCTCCAGGTCGTGCAGCCCGATTGCTGTCGCTGTGGCGGTTTCACCGAGGCGCTGCGCATCACACAGATCGCGGCCGAACGCGAGCTGCACGTCGCGCCCCACACTTGGAGCGACGCCGTGGCACTGACGGCCAACATGCACCTCGTGGCAGTAACCCCGCAGGCTCTGACGGTCGAGATCGACCGGACTGGGAATCCATTCATTGACGAACTGCTGACTGAGCCGTTCCAGATCGAAGATGGCAGCGTCCGGTTGCCCCAGGGGCCAGGGCTCGGGATCAATTTGAACGAGGACGTCGTCGCACGCCACACCATTCCAAGGGGAGCTCCGATTCCCCCCGGCAACTACTCGGACATGGTCTTCCGGTAGGGCTCCCTCGGTGGGGAGTCGCTCGTGCTCGCCGAGCAAGGCAGCGCGGCCGGCCCCCGGGGAGCGCGCTAGTAGGTCGTCCAGGTGTCTAGCAGCGCTGCCGGTAGTTTGGGCACCGGGCGGTCCGGCGTGAACTCGGAGGAAAGGTAGTCGTACAGGATTTCGAATTCCTCGTCGCCCAACGCCTCGACGCGCTCGCGGTGTTCCAAGCTGTTCCGGTACCATGCGGCCGCGTCCATGCGCAGGACGAGGATCGGGACCAGCACATGACAGCTTTGGCAGTTGTTGAGTACCAGCTCGCGGCCGGGCCCTGCGGGTAAGACGTCTCGAATGTTGAATCTCGCCGTTTCCGCCGGAGCCTCCGGCTCTTGCGTTTCGGCTGGCTGCGGACTCGCGCAGCCCACCAGCGCGAGCAGAAGTGCCGCAGCGAGAGGCGACTGCGGGCATGGGTACCGGGCTGGCACGGCTTGTCTCACGCCGCGCATCAGAATGGCGTGCAACCGCCTTCTAGGAATTGCGGGGGGATCCTAGGCTCGGGCTTGGCGTCGCTGAAATTCTCGCCGAGGTACGCGAACAGGACCATGTATTCCTCGTCGCTCATATCGGCCACGCGGTCCCTGTGGTCAGACTCTAGCGCTTTCCAGCGTGCGAGCGTGCGCTGACCTATTGCCGAGCACGCCACGGCATGGCAACTTCCGCAAGAGTTGATGACAAGCGGTCGCCCCAAGCCCTCCGGGAAGATCTCCGTCAGAGACTTCGGTTCAGGTGCCGCTGCCTGGGGCGCGGCTGCCGGCTCGGGATTGTCCTCGATCACTTCGGGCGAACTACCGCAGCTCGGGAGCAGGAGAACGGCGAGAGCGACCGCTAGCGCAGTGGTCTGGATCCTAATCCACATATGCATCCTCGGGAATCTGTCGCGCAGTCTTGATCCGGCCGGCGAGTGAGAACACCGGCACCCGGATCTCGGTCTTGGCAGCGCTGGCCGGGAAGCCGTCCTCGGCGAGTCGGCGCAGCGCGTCGCTGACCGCACCGTCATAACACTGCTCGCCGCAGGCTTCGCAGAGGTGGGCGGGAATCTCCTCAACGATGGCCACCCGGTCTCCCTGCCAGATAGCGGTCCGCACCGTCTTGGGGAGCATTGCCTCGCTGCATCGCGGACAAGCTGGGCCGGGGGATCGCTCCTGGACTGACAACACTCTGGTCAAACGCTCCGGCACACGCGCATAGCGACGGCGGCTCCTAAGGATAGCGACTCGCCAGCGCCGGGCGCATGCGCGATTCAAGCCCTCATCAGCTGCATGGCAGCATCCACGATCTTGGGAGCATCGGGCCGAAGCCAGGACATCATCCCCGCTGCCCCCGGTCCCGGCACGTCCGGGAACGCGATCCGTCGGGCCTTGACACCGGGAACGAGCTGCGCGACCTCGGACAGTACATGAGCTCCGAAGCCCGCTGTGTAGTGGCCGTGCTCCACGACCAGCAGGCGGCGGGTCTTGCGAGCGGAAGCCGCGAGCATGTCCGTGTCGAGCGGCTTGAGCGACCTAGGGTCAATGAATTCGACGCTGATACCGGCCGTTGCGAGCTGTGTCACGGCCCGCCCGGCATCGACTGTCGCTGGCGACCAGGCTACGAGCGTGATGTCGCTGCCCTTCCGTCGCATCGCCGCCTTGCCGAGTTCGACCTCGTAGGCTTCGTCGGGCACGTCTGGCTGGCGGCCGGACTTGACCTCTGGGTAGTCGATATAGACGACCGGATCCGGGTCGCGGATGGCGGCGACAAGCAATCCTTTGGCGTCGTAAGCGTTGCTCGGCGCGACGACCTTGATGCCGGGCAGATTGGCGAACAGCGCTTCGGCCCCGACATCAGTGTGCTGGCCGGCGCTCCCGCGCCGCCGGCCCGCGCCGTCCACCCACAGCACGAACGGCATGCTCGCTTGGCCGCCGGTCATCGAACGGAGCTTGCCCGCTTGGTTGTAGACAAACTCGAGCGCGAAGATCTGCGCCATCGAGGGGAGTCTGGCGATTGCCTTCGAACCAGCGGCCGCGACGCCGATCGCGACGCCGGCAATCCACGATTCGTCGATGGGCCAGCCTCGCCCGGACGTGCGCAGGTCGCCGAACTCGCCCACAAGGTCGAAGATCTCGCCGTTCGGGCCGATGGTGGTCGGCTTCTGGTACTCGTAGAAGTAGACCATCTCCGGATCGGCCCGCATTTCTTGGGCGACAGCCTCGAGCTGTGCGTAGTAGTAGGACTTGTTGGGCATGGTGATTCCTCCTGCGTCCTAAGTCGCGACCGCGCCCTTGCGGTTGTAGAACTGGCTGGCGAGGACGGCCCCGTCCGCGTGCGTGTTGAGCACGCCCGCTGCGGGATCGGGATCGCTGCCCTCGCGCGCAAACTGCACGGAAGCGTCCACCGCAGCTTGCGCTTGCTCGTCGATGCCGGCCAATTCAGCGTCTGCGGCTAGGCCTTTGGCGAGCAGCCAGCGCTTGTAGCGCTGAATCGGATCGCGCGTCATCCAGGCCCGCACCTCGTCGTCGGTGCGGTAGGGGAGCCCGGTCGCGCCATCCTGCCCGGCCCGAGCGCCGGCGAAACCGCTGTGGTCATACCAGCGGTATGTCAGCCCCTCGATCACGCTCGGTCCGTTGCCAGCCCGAGCCCAGTCGACCGCTTGCTGGGTGGCGTGATACACCGCTGCAACATCGTTGCCATCCACGAGGTGGTGCGGCAGGTCCAGGCCCTTGGTGTAGTCAGAGATGTACTTCGTTGGCACCGTGTCCGCTACGGGAATGGCCATGTACTGGAAGTTGTTTTCGTTGACGAAGATGACCGGTATGTTGAGGTTCTTGCAGCTGCGAACCGCGCTGAAGTAGTACGGCGAAGCGGCTGCTCCGTCGCCGAAGAACGCCACGCCCACTTGCTTGGTCCCGCGGATCATGCCGCGCAGCGCGGCACCCGCAGCCATGTAGAAGCTGGCCCCGACGATACCGTTCATGCCCATGATGCCCTTCGACATGTCGGTGATATGCATCGAGCCGCCGTAGCCCTTGTTGTACCCAGACTCCTTGAAGAAGATTTCCGCCGACATCCGGTCCAGATCGCCGCCCTTGGCGATCAGGTGCCCGTGGCCGCGGTGGGTGCTGGCGATGTAGTCGTCCTCGTTGAGCGCGCCGATCACCCCCACTGCGATGGCCTCTTCGCCGACATAGGTGTGGAATGAGCCGTACAGCCCGTCCTCGCCGGCGAGAAAGAGATCCTTCATCGTGGTCTCCCACCTGCGGCTCGTAACCATCAGCCTGTAGAGCTCCAGCAGCCTCTCATTCGGCAGCGCGGCCAGAACGCTCGAGGCCTCGCCTCTGGTCGGCATGTCCTCCGGCGGCAGAAACTCCAAGGCGTAGCCAGGTTTCCACTGCCTGTTTCCGCCGGGGCCGGCCGTCGCCAACCGGACGGTCTTGTCGAACTGGGCGCCCGTGACCCCTGGTCCGGCCGTCGATTGATCACCGCAGGCCGAAATCACCGTCCCGGTCGCGCCGACTGCGCTCAGGGCCTTCAGCAAGGTGCGCCGATCAACCCTGCGATTGAGATCCGCCATACGTCTGATCCTCCTTTGGTAGTGCCCGGCAGCGCCGCACAGAAAGCGAGCATTGCGTGACTGGGCCGCGCACCACTAGAATTCTACGTTTGCCCGCAGGATATCGCAACCGAAATCGAGCGGGTTCGGGCTGTTTGTACGGCAGGATCCCAAATGCTGCCCTTGGTCGGCGGGTTGTACCGCGTCTATCACCCCAGGCTCGCACCTGCGCGGTTCGACCAACCCACCTGCTTGCGCGCAGGCCAAGCAGACGGTCCACAGGAAGTGAAGGGCGAAATACTGAATATCACCCATTACAGCATGGGCGTGGCGATCAATCGCTCGTGCAGCAATGCGTAGCTCCAGATTCACTACGCGTTGCCGTGCTACTTCACGCCGGTCGACGAAGCGCGCGTCGAAGTGAACTCCATGGTGAGCGTGAAGCGGTTCAAACTGCGATTTGTGAGTCAGCTGCTGACGGACAAGGCGGTCAGGCGACCGTCGGTCGCCACCTACCGAAACGACGCGAGGCCCGACGTCTCGGCTAGGTGCGGCAGCTCATTGAATCCGTCCAAGGACAACCGTGAACCGCTGAATAGGAAGCTCGTCAGCGAAGTGTTCCGCACGCGCCAATTGACCTCCAAGGCGGTTGCCGCAGGGGCGCGTAGGCAGGACTGCACCGCTACGCCGATCGGGCCGCCCGAAGTGAACGCGGCCAGACGCACGCCACGGCCGCTGCTGGCCATCAGCTGCTTGATGGCATCACGCACGCGCAGATGGAATGCTTCCCAAGGTTCGAGGCCGGGTTCGTCAATCTTGCCCTCCATCCACCGTGAGGCAAGCACCTCGTACATGAGCTGGAACCGCCGATTGCGGTCACCGGCGTTCGATTCTGATTTCCAAGCGTCCCAAAGCGGTGCGAATTCCTCGTCGTCGGCAGCAAGGCGAGGCGCGATCACTGCGGTCAAATCTTGTGTGCCGTACTCATTTAGCCCGGGCAATTCAGTCGCCGCGGGCAGGGCCACCCCTGCTCGCTGATACTCCTCCGCGACGGCCTCGAAAGTTTCCCGCTGGCGGCGGAGGCTGCCGTGAAACGTTGCGTTGAATCGCACGCCTTGCTCGATCCAGTAGCGTCCCAGGGTGCGAGCCTGTTCCCAGCCCAGCGGACTGAGCTGGTCGGGCGTGTCAGAGAAGGCTTCTGCTTGGCCGTGGCGGACAAGGACTAGTGTGCTCATGCGGTGAGTTCCACGCCGGCGCACCAGTACCGCCGCCAGCGTGCGGGTACCTTCCTCTGCAACGCCCGATTCGAGGCGAACTCGCCCCTCAGGCATAACCTCCCTGGTTGCGTCAGGGACGCGAAAGGCCGGCGCGCCGGGGAAGCGTCGCCGCAGAGCGATCGTATCACGGGTCTATTCATACCGTGGCAAGCGCAGCGTCCCCATGGACGTTGCGATGAATCGTCTTGGAGCGGCGTTAGGCGAGCAGCGGAGAAATTACTTTTCCGCCGACGTCCGTAAGCCGGAAGTCGCGTCCCCGGAAGCGGAACGTCAGCTTTTCGTGGTCGATGCCGAGCAGGTGCAGGATCGTGGCTTGCACGTCATGCACGTGAACCGAGTCCTTGACGGCGGAAAATCCGATTTCATCGGTCTCGCCGATATTCTGGCCGGGCTTCGTGCCGCCGCCGGCGAACCACATCGTGAAGGCGTCGATATGGTGGTTTCTTCCGACCGTGTCGCGGACCTCGCCCATAGGCGTCCGGCCGAACTCGCCGCCCCACACCACTAAGGTGTCTTCGAGCATGCCGCGCTGCTTGAGATCCATGATCAATGCCTTGCAGGCTTGGTCGGCTGACAGGCAGACCTCGTCTAGGTCTTTGCTCAAGCTCTCGCCCGGACCTCCGTGGTGGTCCCAGCTGGAATGGTACAGCTGAACGAAGCGCACACCTCGCTCGACCAGACGCCTGGCCAGCAGGCAGTTGTTGGCGAACGACTTGTCGCCCGGCTTGGCACCATACAGATCAAGGGTTGCTTGGCTTTCTGTGGAGAAATCGATCAGCTCGGGGCCGCTGGTTTGCATGCGGTGCGCCATCTCGTAGGCCGAGATGCGGGTCGTGATCTCCGGATCGCCGACCCTTTCCAGGTTCAGCCGATTCAGGTCGAGAATCGCACGCACGGTTTCTGACTGCCGGTCGGATTCGAAGCCCTCCGGGCTGTTCATGTTCAGGATCGGTGCGCCGCCGCTGAGGAATGGCACTCCTTGGTGGGCTGTGGGCAGGAAGCCGCTGGTCCAGTTCATTGCGCCGCCGCGTGGTCCGCGCGGACCGGACTGCAGCACGACAAAGCCCGGCAAGTCCTTGGCCTCGCTGCCGACTCCATAGCTAACCCACGACCCCATGCTGGGGCGCCCGAAGAATGGCGTCCCGGTGTTCATGAAGATTTTGGCCGGGGCGTGATTGAAATTCTCGGTATGCACGGTGCGCAGGAACGTCACGTCGTCCACGATCTGAGCGGTGTGGGGCAGGCATTCCGACACCCACTGGCCCGACTCGCCGTAGCGCGCGAACTTGCGTTGTGTGCCCAGCAGCTTGGGGGGGTGCTTAGTAAACGACTCCATGAAGGCGAAGCGCTTGCCGTCCAGCATGGATGGCGGGATCGGCTGCCCGCTGAGTTTCTGCAGCTCAGGCTTAGGCTGGAAGAGCTCGAACTGGCTCGGGGCACCTGCCATGAACAGGTAAATGATGCTTTTTGCGCGCGGCTGGTGGTGCATGCCGCTGGTCGCGTCGGAGGGCTTGGAGAATAGCGAATCCCCGACGAAGAGCGAGGTCAGGCCCAGCTTGCCGACACCGATGCCGCAGTCTTCGAACAGCTGGCGCCGTGTTCGGCGGAGGTGCAGATTGCGGTGCGCGTCCATCGTGTCTTTCTCGCTGCTACTGTCTGGTAACGAACTCATCCAAGTTAATCATGACCCTTGCGGCGGCGTTCCATGCTGCCGACTTCGCCGAGTCTGCGCCAATTCTCTTCAATGCTGCCGGATCAGTGGCAAACGCATCGGCCATCTGGCTCAGGAAGCTTTCCAGCCGCTCCTGCTCGGCTTGCCGCGGCGGCCTGGCTAGGCAGATCTCGAACGCGTGCCGGATCTGTTCGCCTCTGTTCGGCGAATGGTCGGTCACGCGGCGCGCCAAGGCGTTCGCGAACTCGGTCTGAGACTCGTCGTTGAGCAATGTCAGAGCTTGCAGCGGGGTATTGGAGCGGTTGCGCCGCGTCACGCTTTCTTGGGCGATCGGCACGTCGAACAGGGTGAGGCCCGGGTGGGCCGCAGAGCGGATGAAATAGGTGTACATGCCGCGCCGGTAACGGTCAGGTCCCTCGTCAGCCTTCCAATTCCGATCCACCTGGGTGAACTGTCCCGCGCCAGCCGGCTGTGGCGGGTAGACGCTAGGGCCGCCCACAACTGGTGCCAGCAGTCCCGAGGCGGACAGCGCTGCATCCCGAATGATCTCTGCTTCGAGGCGGAACCGGTTCTGCCTAGCTAGCAGGCGATTGCCCGGGTCTAGGCGAGCTGCCTCGGCCCGGTGTGCGGATGCCTGGCGGTACGTGGCCGAGTTCAAGATCAGCCGGTGCATGTCTTTCAGGTTCCAGTCGCTCCGCACGAACTCCGACGCCAGCCAGTCCAGCAGTTGTGGGTGGCTGGGCAGGCTGCCTTGGGTGCCGAAGTCGTTCTCGGTCTCGACCAACCCGAGTCCGAAATAGCGCTGCCACACCCGGTTCATCGTGACCCTGGGCGTGAGCGGGTTGTCGCCGGCGACCAGCCAGCGCGCCAGTCCGAGCCGGTCGCGCGGCGCATCAGCTGGCATCGGGGGCAGAACCCGGAGAGTGCCTGGGTCGACCGCGTCTCCGTGTCGAGTGAAGTCTCCCTGTACGTGGATGTAGGAATCCCGAGGCTCCGGCAGATCGCGCATGACCATCGTCCAGGGGATCTCGGGCAGGCTCTTGCGGACTGTCTTGATCTCGTCCTGCTTCGCCTTGAACTCTGGGACGTGCTCGGCGAATACTCGATCCAGCACGGCGTGCTGGATCGAGGAGCGCTCCTCAGGCTTGAGCGCAATGATCTCCCGTGCACGCTCGACTGCTGGATTCCCGCCGGGCGGGAAGCGTTGCTGCCAGTTCGCTTCAAGGGAGCCCCGCAGTGTCTCCGCCTCCTGCTCGAGCCGGTCGATCTCGGCCCGCACCGCGTCTCGCCGCACCACTAAGGCGGGGTCGCCCAATTCCAGAATGGGATCCAACATGCGGCCGCGCCCCTCTTCTTCCTCGAGGTTGCCGCCCAGTTCGTCGATGTTGTTGAAGAAGGCGAAGAACTGATAGAACTCGCGTTGGGCGATCGGGTCGAACTTGTGGTCGTGGCAGCGCGCGCAGCCCAGCGTAAGGCCTAGGAACGCTGCACCGGTCGTGCGGACGCGGTCGACGACGGCCTCGACGCGATATTGCTCGAAGTCGATGCCGCCCTCTTGATTGACCATCGTGTTGCGATGGAGCCCGGTCGCAATCAATTGCTCCCGGGTCGGATCGGGTAGCAGATCACCGGCAACTTGCTCGATCACGAATTGGTCGAACGGCATGTTGTCGTTCAGCGCGTTGATCACCCAGTCGCGATAAGGCCAGATCGACCGCGGCCCATCGATGGAATAGCCGTTGGTGTCGGCGTACCGCGCGATATCGAGCCAGTGCCGGCCCCAGCGCTCGCCATAGTGAAGTGATTCGAGCAGCCGCTCGACGAGTCGGCCATAGGCGTCCGGCGCGGTGTCATTGACGAAGGTGCTGACTTCGGTGGGCATTGGCAGGAGCCCTGTCAGGTCAAGGCTGGCCCGCCGAATCAAGGTGCGGCGGGCCGCTTCGGGAGACGGCTCCAGCCCCGCATCTTCGATCCTGGCCAAGATGAAGCCGTCAATTGGGTTGCGCATCCACTCGGGGTTGCGGACCTGCGGCACAGCGTGGCGCTGGACCGGCTCGAACGACCACAGGGCCGCTCCGGCCGCAGGATCGCCGGCAGGCCGGCCCCATTCGGCCCCGTCACGGATCCAAACACGGAACGCGTCCACCTCGCCGGCGGTTAGCGGGCCGGTCGGGGGCATCTTCAGCGAACCCATCCGCGTTACTGCCTCGAGCAAGACGCTGCCCTGCGGGTCCCCGGGCGTCACGGCCGCGCCGCGGGAACCACCCTGCAGGGCCGCTTCCCTTGAACCTAGCGAGAGTCCGCCGCTTCTGAGCTCTTCGTTATGACAGCTCTGGCATTGGGTGGCGAGCACGGGCCGGATCTTTTCTTCGAAGAACCTGACGCCGTCGCTCTGCGCGTACAGGGCGGAAACGGCGCACAGTGCGGACAACCATGCGGGTACCCGGATCATTGCTGCCATCATTCTACGCTGGAGGGCGCATAGACGCATCAGTTCAGGTAGCCAGCGATCATGCGGCCGGCCTGGTCGGCATCGTCAAGCTCCAAGCCTGCAATCGCAATGACGTACTTGTTCTTCTGAAAGACCAGCGTCGGGGTCTCACCATCCATTCCGAAGAACCCGCCGAAGTGCGGAATGAACTGCATTTCCCCAAGGGCATCGCGATAGTCCATTGACAGGAACATAGCTTGCTCGGCGTTGCCACGAAGCGTGAAGAACACTTGGTACTTCTTGCCGTCCTTTTCGTACTCGGCGTAGTTGCCGCCCGGCATGAACTCCTTGCCGCCTAGGTTCTCGAGTACGACCTTGGCCTCGACTAGGCCGTCCTTGTGGAAGCGGTGCGTCTCATCCCTGACCTGCTGCGCTGGCTTCTTGGCCTGTTCCGCTTCGACGCTGGATTGTTCGTCCCCGGAACTGCACCCGCCGCCGCCCAGCGTGGCAATTAGGGCGATCAGTGCAAATGAACGGGCCATAGTGTGCTCCTCGTTCAATGGTCGCATGGAATCCGGAGAATACAACTGCTTTGGCGCCATCAATCGTGCAAGCCGCTCGACTTCGGGTGCCGTCCCGGCATCCCAGTTCCCGGGAAATGGATCCTAGCAGGCGGAGATATCGAATGACCGATCGGTCAGCATGACTCATACAGGAGTTCACTGATAGTGTCGTGCCTGTTCTTATCGGCATGGCCTTGCGCTGCTCTGCGCAACGTCCCAACCGCTCTGGCCGTTCCGATCGGAACAGATTGGACAGGGGCCGCGTCAAAACCTTCAATGAGCAGATCCCAGACGCGTGTTGCCATTTGGGTGGCCGGGTTGCTGATCGTAGCGCTCGCGCTGGGGGCGGCTCTTCAGTGGGCTCTCTCCCACCGCGCATTGAGCAACACGATACCGCCCGGCAGATTGGTCGACATCGGCGGGCACCAACTTCATCTGCTGTGCCAAGGAGAACGCGCCCCTACTGTCATCCTTGAGCCCGGGCTACCCGGCAGTTCGCTCTCGTGGGAGTCCGTTACCGCCGACATCGCGAAATTCACAAGGGTATGCACTTACGACAGAGCAGGGTACGCATGGAGCGAAACCGGGCCAGCGCCCCGAACGACCGACTCCATTGCCCAAGAGTTGCGCCTCCTGGTCCAAAACGCCGCTATCGAGCCCCCCTACGTCCTCGTGGGGCACTCGTTCGGAGGATTGGTGGTGCAGCGTTTTGCGGGTCAATTTCCAAGTGAGGTCGCCGGTATGGTGTTGGTTGACGCTGCTCATCCCGACCAAGTTTCTCAGACGGTGGAACTTGACAGTGCGACCGCTCTTGGACGCGCCATAGGCCTTTTGGCACCGACTGGAATTCCTCGTTTCTTTTTCCCCGTACCAGCCGGCAGCCCGGAGTCACGTGACCCCCCGGTACTCCGCAGGGAGAAGCAAATGCTGAAAACAACACGATCCCTCCGGGCTATAGCGGCGGAGTTGGCGGGGCTTCCCGAGAGCTTGCAGCAGGTCAAAGCTGACCCTCCGAACCTTGGGCGAAAACCGCTCATCGTTCTGACAGAAGGGCGGAGACGAGCGGAGTTCTGGCACGCCAAGCAGGAGGACTTGACCCAACTCTCCGAGGCTAGTGACTGGCGCATCATCGAGGACGCCGGTCATTTCATTCACCATGACCAGCCCGACCTCGTGGTGGATGCAGTTCGTGATGTGTTGGAACAACTTCGAGCGGGAGCTATGTAACGCAGCCTGCACTCGATCTTCTCCCTACATGCGATGACAGATCTGACCAAGCGCTAGCGCGTCCTGCGGCCGAGTTTTGTTGTAATAGGTCGTCCCCACATGGCGCTGGCGTCGTCAATTGCACGTCGCCTGCCAAGGGGAAGAACATGGCGGATCCATCGCAGTTGCGGATGTTGCGGGCGGATGTCGACGTCTGGAATCATTGGCGCCAGAGCAATCCAAGTGTGCGGATCGATCTCAATGGCGGGGATTTGACACGAGCGGATTTGCGCCTCGCCAACCTGCGTGATGCTGACTTACGGAACGTCACGCTGATCCTGGCGAATCTCTCCGGTGCCGATCTTCGCGGTACCGATCTGCGCAACGCCAATATGGTCGGCGCCAGACTGATCGGCATGGACATCACTAACACCGATTTGCGGGGTGCGGATCTTCGCACCGCCGAGGACTTGACGCCGGAGCAGTTGCTAACCACGCGGGGTGACCAGAACACCGTGCTGCCCGATCTGATGGAACTCCCCGCGCATTGGAAGGACCCCTAGGTCTTGCGCGCCGACGGCGCCTTCCCAAGCTAGAGCTGGGCGATCACAGCCTCGGTCATCCCTGCGCACGGTAGGCTTCCGCCTAGGTCAGGGGTGCGCAAAGTCGGATCGCGCAACACCCGTTCGACGGCGCTCCTGATCGCCGCTGCTTCCGCCTGCAATTCCAGCCAGTCGAGCATCATGGCCGCTGAGAGGATTGTGCCGAGCGGGTTTGCGATGCCCTGACCGGCGATGTCCGGCGCACTTCCGTGCGCCGGCTGGAACACCGCGTATTTGTCGCCAATGTCGGCCGAGGGAGCCATGCCCATGCCCCCGACGATGCCCGCGGCAAGGTCGGAGAGAATGTCGCCGAACATATTCTCCGTCACGATCACGTCGAACATTTCCGGTTGACGGACGAGGTAGAGGGCTGCAGCGTCGACGTACACCCGATCGGTCTCGATTTCCGGGAATTCGGTGGCGATCTCGTCGAACACGCTCCGGAAGAACGCCATCGCCGGCAGCACGTTGGCCTTGTCGACCAGCGTGACTTTGCCTCGACGCTTGGCGGCTGCAGCAAATGCAGCCCGCACGATGCGCTCGGAGCCGTGGCGCGACACGCGCATCTTGTTTTCCACAAAGTCTGCGCCGGGATCGTGAGACGCGGTGCGTTCCCAGAAGAGCCCCTCCGTGTTTTCCCGGTAGAGCACGAAGTCGATCTCCCCGGCTCGTTTGGCCTTCAGCGGCGATAGCGATTCTTGGTACAGCCGAATCGGGCGGATGCCCTGATAGAGATCGAGTTGTTCCCGGACATCGATCTGAGGAGCCATCTCGGTGCCATTGGGCCAGCGCACGTGTGGCAGGCCCATCGCCCCGAGCAGGATTGCGTCGCAGGCGCGCGCGGCGTCCAGCGTTTCGGGCGGAAGCGGGTTTCCCGACCGGAGATACTCGCCGGCACCGACGGACAAGACTTCGAATTCAAGGACTAGGTCATCGGAAGGTGCTTCGATGGCTTGCAAGACCTTGACGGCGGCATCGACAACTTCCGGGCCGATGCCGTCTCCTGGCAGTACTGCGATGCGCAATTGGCTCAAATTCCCTACTCCTGCAATCTCGCTATCCTAACCGCATGGGATCGCCCGTCCCAGATATAGAGTCAGCGGTCGAGGAACTTTGCCAGGGGCAGGGCTACCTGATCTTGGAAGACTTCTATTCTGCCGGGGTCATCGGGGCCGCGCGGGAGAAGATCTACGAACTGCTTGATGCAGAGCCCGGCCGCACCTCGCACTTCTATGGCGACGACGAGAACACCGCCCAGGCGCGGGTTTGGAACCTTCCCGTGAAGAGCCCGGTTTTCCGCCAAATCTGCGGGGACGAGCGGATGCTGGCGATCATGCGGCCGATCCTTGGCGACGATCTGATGCTGAGCTCCTTTGCCGCCAACGTGCTGCATCCCGGTGCGAAAGCGCAAGAACCGCACGTGGACTACCCGTACTGGGACCTGCACGCCCGCAATCGCTGGCCAGGGACGCTGAATGCCAGCTTCCATCTCGCTGTAGAGGCCGTCATGCCCCTTGACGAGTTCACGCTCGAGAACGGAGCTACGGCGATAATGCCGGGCAGCCAGAAATTGGCCTGTTGGCCGGACACCGAGGAGTTCGGGAGGCGACACGTACGCTTGACGATGCGCCCGGGAACCCTGCTGCTGTTTCCCGCCCTGATGTGGCACGCCGGCCAGGCAAATCGCTCCGAAGCATCCCGAGCCGCCCTGCTGGGGTCCTACACGATCAAATCGATCAAGCCCATCGAGGACTGGAGCCGCTGCATCGATCGCGACACAGCTCTAGGTTATGACGAGCCCATGAGGAACCTCCTTGGGCTGCACTACCCGTACCCCGCCGTGATGGACGACCTCCCGGCGAGAAGCTCAGAGGGCGCGCTGAGCAGGCAGTCCACCCTTGAGCACGACCAAGGTACTGCGAGCCCGGGGCAGGCGTAATGGCATCGATGACACGGCGTGAACTGCTGGGCGCCTCGGTCGGTGCCGCAGGGTTAGCCTGCGGCAGCAGCAAGGCCGCCCGCCGCCCCAACATCCTGCTGGCTTACTCGGACGATCAGTCGTATCCGCACACGTCGATCCTTGGTGATCCGGTGGTCCGCACGCCGAACTTTGATCGCGTGGCGCGGGAGGGAGTGCTGTTCAGCCAGTCCTACACGGCGTGTCCGTCCTGCACCCCCTCGCGGTCGGCGCTGCTGACGGGCCGGCCGATCTGGCGGATCGGCGAGGCCGGCTTGCTCTATGGCACGCTACCCACCGAATACCCTCTGTTTCCGCACCTGCTTGAGGATTCCGGCTACCACATCGGCTTCGTGGGCAAGCCGTGGGCCCCAGGCGATTGGCGGGCGGCGGGCCTGGAACGCCATCCACTTGGAAGCGAGTACGGAGACCGCAAGGAGCCTGATCCGCCACACGGCATCGACACGCGCGACTACGCCGCAAATTTTGAGGACTTCCTCGCGGACAGACCAGAAGGGGCGCCGTTCTTCTTCTTCTTCGGCTCGACGGAACCGCATCGAGACTACGAGCCCGGCATCGGGATGCGCAGTGGGCTGGATCCCGACAAGGTTGTTGTGCCACGGTATCTTCCCGACGCTCCGGAGGTGCGCTCGGAGATACTCGATTACTACTACGAGATCGAGCACTTTGACCGCCATCTTGGGCGCATGCTTGACACGCTCCAGCAGAAGGGTGAGCTCGACAACACGCTGGTCGTGGTGACATCAGACAACGGCATGCCCTTCAGCCGCACGAAGGCCACGCTGTACGATGGCGGCACGCGGATGCCGACTGCCGTGCGGTGGGGGAACAACGTGCGCGGCGGGCGACGCGTGGACGACTTCGTCAACCACATCGATTTCGCGCCGACGTTTCTCGAGGCTGCCGGGCTGGAACCGTCCGAATCGCATGACGGACGCAGCTTGATTCCGCTGTTGTCTGCGACCGGGGACGGACGCTTGGATGCGAGCCGTGATCACGCCGTCACGGCGATGGAGCGTCACACGTGGTGCAGGCCCGACGGTGCCACCTATCCAATGCGGGCGATCCGGACCCACGATTATTTGTACATCCGCAACTACGAACCGGATCGCTGGCCGACCGGAGGGCCCGACTTCATTTCTTCCAACAAGGCACCCCACGGCGACATCGATGACGGTCCGTTCAAGGACTTCATGCTGCTTGCCGAGACTCGCCAGCGATTTCCCTACGAGTTCGAACTCGGATTCGGCAAGCGCCCGGCCGAAGAGCTCTACGATTGCCGGGCTGACCCGCACCAACTGCGCAACTTGGCCACGGATCCGGAACATGAGGCGACGCGCAAGGCCCTTGCGGGGAGGTTGGAAGACAAATTGCGCGAAGGCGGCGACCCGCGGATCGCCGGTCAGGATCCATGGCAGGGCTATGCATACCGCCAGATGGATGGATTCGGAGCCACTTTCAACCGCACTCTCAGCGAGACCGAGCGAGCTGCCGCGCGAGACAGGGGCAAGCACGCCGTCGGTAACGCGCGCGAAGAACCGTAGAGTGGTCCTACCGGCCGGTCCATGCGTCGACCTCGGCTTGGTCCAAGCCGAGGCCCTTAGCGGTATTCGGGTGGATGCCGCGATCGGCGCTGGTCCCGGGCCAAGCCGGGGGTGGATGCGTTGCGTGCCAAGCTTGGAAAGACTGGTCGAGTTCGTCTGAGAGGGCTTCGTCATCGCCGCTGATATCGGTGCTTTCGGAGATGTCATCGCTGATCGAATAGAGCGCGGGGGCGCGGTCGAGAATGCGCACAAATTTGCGGTCAGCAGTTCGAATGGCGCATTGCTCGGCATCGGCCGAGTACCAATACAGCTGCGCGTGGGGTGCCGTGCTCTCGGCTCCGCTCAGAAACGGCATGAGGTCAACGCCGTCGAGGCCCGCGGGCAGCTCGACGCCAGCGGCAGCGGCGGCCGTTGGGAAGATGTCGAGCGAGCTAACCGGCGAATCGAAGGCTACCCCGGCTGGAAGGCGCCCCGGCCAGGCGACGACGAACGGTACCCGCACGCCGCCTTCATAGACCGTCCCTTTCGTCGCTCGCAAGGGCGAGTTATCCGACGCGTTCGCCGGTGTGGGGCCGCCGTTGTCGCTCAAAAAGAACGCCAGGGTGCTGTCGTTCAGGCCGAGCTCGTCGAGCAGCTCCACGACTTCGCCGACACCGTCGTCCAGAGCGGTCACCATTGCGGCGTAGGTCTGTCGGCGAGGGTCTTCGATCGAGCTGACGCGCGCGAGCATGTCCGGCGGCGCCTGCAACGGTCCATGGGGTGCGTTGTAGGCAAGGTACAGGAAGAATGGATTCTCCGCATGACGCCGAATGAAGTCCAGGGCGGCCTGCGTAAGCTGCTCGGTCAAGTAGCCTTGCACGGGAATCCTCTCGCCGTGCGCCTCAAGCGGGATCAGGTATTCCCGCGCGTCTGCGCCAGCGGTCTTGAAATAGTCATGCCCGCCGCCGAGAAAGCCGAAAAATTCGTCGAATCCCCGCTCCAAGGGATGGTAGTCGGGTGCGTCGCCCAAGTGCCACTTGCCTACGATGCCGCTGACGTAGCCGGCCTCGGCGAGGACTGCGGGCAGCAGCGTTTCACCCAGCGGCAAGCCTTCACCGGCCCGAAACTTCGGATTGAAGATGTGACCGAAGCGATGCTGGTAGCGACCCGCGAGCAGCCCTGCGCGCGAGGGGCTGCAATACGGGTGGCTGACGTACCCGTTCGTGAAGCGCACGCCAGCTGCGGCTAGGCGGTCGATGTGAGGGGTCGTGAAGTCACTCAGGCCCTGGAAGCCAACATCGGCGTAGCCGAGGTCATCTGCCAGCACCACGATGATGTTCGGCGGACCGTCCGCTCCGGCGGGTCCGGCGTCGTGCGCTGGGCCAGAGCAGGCGCAGCAGAACGAGAGGGATAGCAATAGGCGCCGCATGAGCAACACAATCGCGCAACTGGGAAGGGCAAGTAAAGGCCGCCGGTCCCGCAATCGCACCTGAGCTGTGGGCGATCAGTCCTTGCCAGGCGTGCGCCTCCTGTTGATTGGGGAGTTCAGCGTAAGGTCGGAATCGCTGACGGACCAAAGCGAGGGCGGCCGCCCGGTTCGGGATCTGGGCTGGGCGCTGGCCTGCTGCGGAATGCTCTGTGGCGCGTAGGAAGACATGACAGCCCCAGAAGGGTCTGGGTTCGGGACCCCGAAACCCTGGTCGGCCAGCATCAAGGGATCTGGCACAGCGGACTGCTCGTCGCCTTGGGGTGACGCCTCTGCGGACCTGTGCGGTCGGAACGAGCGGTTCTCGCGCACCTTGCGCTGGAAATTCCCCGGATCGAGTTCGGTGCCCCAGATCGATTCGTAGACCTTGCGAAGTTCGCTGATGGAGAACGTGGGCGGGCAGAATCTCGCGGCGAGCGCGGTGTGCTCGAGACTGGCCCTGACGCGTTCTACCGCGTGCCTTGCGATCTGGTCATGATCGAAGGCGAGTTTGATGTCGCCTTCTTCGACGCTTGACACCGGCACGAGTTCTGCATGCGCGGCGTCACTGCCTCCCAGCGGGGTGGGGAGAGCGGCACAAGCGGCCCAGTAGGCGACTGTGATCACCCGCATGCGTGGGTCGCGCTCCGGACTCCCATAGCTTCGCAGCTGTTCCAAATAGAGAGAATCTTCCGCAATGCCCGTCTCCTCGGCAAGTTCCCTTGCCGCTGCCGCATCCAGATCCTCCCAGGGCCGGACGAAGCCGCCCGGCAGTGCCCAGGCACCTGCGAACGGCTCGATGCCCCGCTGGATCAGAAGGATGTGCAGAGCGTCCCGGACGATCGAAAACAGCGCCACGTCCACGGTGACGGCGACCGCAGGAAAGTCGCGAGGGTTGTACTCGTTACTGCCTTCAGCGCCCATCCGTCGTCTCACACTCGAATATTGACACACTTCGAAACCCTCCCTCAATGATCATCGGCTCGTCCGGCGACGCCTGTGGAGCGCGGTGTGACTGTTAACCGACACCGGTGCAGGGAGCCTGTCCCGACGCGACTTCCCGGTACCGGCCACGGGGCCTTGCGGCGCGCGAAGCCGATGTCCGAAACGTCCCCGAGGGAACTGCCGGAGGAGCCGGGAAAAAAATTGTCGCCACATTGTTGACATTATCACAATAACCGACTACTATTCTTGTAGGTTTGTTCATATCAAATCAACAAGAAACACTCTGGACACCCAGACAGGAGAAAAACATGACACACCAAACACACGTTCCCAACTTGGAAACCGCCGCGATCGGCAATCCCATCACACGCCTCGGAGTCTCGTTCTTTCCCATCTACATGATGGGAAGCGAGCTTCCCGAGATCGCTACCGGGCAGGACTCGGGCCTCATCATCGACGAGCTCGATGATGCCTCGGTCCCGACCCTGTCGGCGAACAACCCCACGGACAAGCCGATCCTCATCGTCGAGGGCCAACACTTCTTGGGCGGCAAGCAGAATCGGGCCGTCAACGCCACGATCCTGATTGCGTCCGGATCCAAGCTGGAGATCCCCGTGTTCTGCCTCGAGCAGGGCCGGTGGGGCAGGCGGGAGGCGTACCGGCAGGCCGAGACGTTCACTCCGCGCAGGATCCGCCGTCGGCAACAGGAGGCCGTCAACCAGTCGATGCGCTACAGCGGCTCTCGACAGGGCGACCAAGGCGCTGTTTGGAGCGCCGTCGACGAGGTTCTGGGTGACTCGCAAATGGATTCCCCCACTTCGGCGGCCGCCGACATCGACAATGTCTACCGCCGCGAGAGGCCCCGGGCCGAGGCGGTCGAGGAACTCACCGGACGGGGGCCGCTGCCCGGCCAAAGTGGCATCGCTGTAACGCACGGGCGCTGGGTGGTGGCAATCGAGCTGTTCGGCTCGCCCAAGTTGCTCGCCGCGCACTGGAGCGGCGTCATCCGGTCGCACTTGCTCGAGCAGCCGAAGGTCGTCGGACGTCCTTCACCCACGGGCGTCCTGTCGCTCATCAAGCGATTCGGCTCGCTGAGGGCGGAGAACACGCCGGGTGTGGGGCTTGGAATCGAGCAACGAGTGCAAGACAAGAGGATCGTAGGCCAAGCCTTGACGCTCGACGGGGCCGTCGTGCATGGCAGCGCTTTTGCCCGCGCCCCCGGCGGCCAGGAGGGGATAGATGGGGGGACCTGCGTCTATTGACGCCAGACGTGCGGTTGACCGTCGCTGGTCCGACCGTCGAATAGCGGCCCGGCCGTGGCGCTTGCAGCTCTTGCTGCTCCATGGCCGGGCCGTCGCACGCTCTGATGTGGTCGCAATTTTTCTCACGAGAAAAGCGCTTCCGTGTCGCCAGAATCGGATACGATTAACCTGGCTTCTCGCCTCGGAGTACAACCATGCGTCACTTGATCGCCAGCTATTTGAACCACGACCTGTCCCGTCGCGGACTCTTCGATGCCCTCGCCGGGCTCGGTTTCACCGCCGCAGCGGCCCAGTCCCTCGTGGCACCGCTGGAAGCGTCGGAAAGCGGGCTCGGGGCAACCAAGATGACCGGCACCGGAGGAGAACTCGTTGTCGCTCAGATGCAGGCCGCTGGCGTCGATTACCTGTTTACCAACCCGGGCTCCTTCGAAGTCGGCTTTTTCGATGCCTTTCTCGGCCAGGACCATACGCAGCTCATCATGGGCTTGCACGAGGGAATCGTGATCTCGTTGGCCGACGGCTACTACCGCGCTTCGGGCAAGCCGGGCTTCGTCAACATCCATGTCATCGCGGGCACGGCCCAAGCCGCGGGGCAGATGTACAACGCGTCAAAGGACGGCTCTGCGATCGTCGTGACCGCTGGCCTCAACGACAACGAGCTCTGGAGCGATGACGCCGGCCTGGCCCCGCGCCCCGGGTTCGACCAGAAGGAAGTCAACCGCCAGTTCACCAAGATCTCGTGGGAATCACGCGACGCGCGCAGCTTGGCGCTGATGCTGCGCCGGGCATTCAAGGTCGCTACCGCACCCGCTGGGGGGCCGACCTATCTCGCCATGGCACATCATGCCTTGGAATCGAAGGACGTCGAAGCTATGATTCTGCCGGGTGAACGCTTCATGCCGGCGGCAAAGATGCGGCCAGCCAAGGATGCCGTCGAGCGCGCCGCGAAGGCGTTGGTCGAGGCAAAGCGCCCGGTCTTGGTCGTTGGCGATGAGGTTTGGAAGACGCATGGTTGCGACGAGCTGCTGACGCTTGCCGAAAAGCTGGGGCTGCCGGTGACCAACTACGGCCAGGGATACGACAACTTCCCAGCCCACCACGCCCAGAATCTCGGCCGCTTTAATCAAAAGGGCAAGATGACTGCGGGTGCCGACGTTATTTTCAGCATCGGCGCGCCGGATTTCGGAGGACGGGTCGTCCCGGGCGGCCCCGAGGCGCCGCTCAGCGCGAAGTTCATCCGTTTGACTGCGAACAGCGACGTCATCAGCCGCAACTACCCGACCGACATCCTGTTGGCCGGGACGTCGAAAGAGGGTCTTGCCGACCTCAACGACGCGATCGATTCGATGACCACCGCCGCCCGTCGCAAGCAGATCGCCAAGCCGCGCGCGAAATCCTTGAGCGATTACACGCAAGCCGCGCGCGCCAAGGCGGAAAAGGCTGCTCGCGACAATTTCGGCAAGGGACCGGTGCATCCCGACGAGCTTGGGGCGATGATCGCCAAGGTCGCCGATGCCAATGCGGTCATCGTTCCAGAGAACCTCACTGCCAAGTTCGGCGAATTCAACTTTGGCCATCGCGATGGCCAAATGATGCGTGTCGCCAACACGGGCAACGGCCTCGGTTGGGGCATTGGCGCGGCAGCGGGTGCGAAGCTGGCCCTGCCAGATCGCCAGTGCATCTGCTCCATCGGCGACGGCTCGTTGATGTACAGTGCCTCGGGCCTGTGGACGCAGGCGCGCTACGAGATCCCGGTGTTGACCGTTGTCTCGAATAACCGCAACTATCAGACCGTGCGCGGCGCCTACTTCCGCTACGGCGGGAAGATGGCCGAGACGGACCAGTACACCGGAATGTACCTCGGCGACCCGAACATTCAATTCGTCGAACTCGCCAAGAGCCAGGGCGTCGCGGGCGAAAAGGTCAACGAGTCCTCCGAGCTCGAGGCCGCGCTGCAACGCGGCGTCGAGGCAACCCGCGAAGGCCGTCCGTATCTCTTGGATGTCGAGACCGCCCGGTACGGTGGCGGGGCTGACTCAGAATGGCACCAGAAGTTCAGCTTGGCAGACAAGCGGACTAAGAACGTCTAGCTGCAGACCTCTCACAGGCCACGAGCACCTATAATTCCAAGCGACTCCGTGCCGTACCGTCCGACTCGCCGAACCTTCATCAAAAGCGCCGCTTTGTCTTCCGCAGCGCTGTACGCCCCGCCCGGCCGGGCCGCGCTGGGGGCATCCAGCGATTGGCGGCACTACGGCGGTTCGCTCGGTGCCACCCGCTATTCCGAGCTGGACCAGATTGACCGTTCCAACGTCTCCGAGCTGCAGGTCGCTTGGGTCCACGCTACCGGCGACAGTCTCACCCGTCCCGCGACCAAGATGGAATGCACCCCGATCGTTGTCGACGGCCGGATGTACATCACCACCGCCCAAGTGCAAGTGCGCGCCCTCGACGCGACCACTGGCAAGATGCTGTGGAACTTCGATCCCTTCGAAGGGATTCAAATGCGCCGCTCGAAAGGTGTCAACCGAGGTGTGGCCTATTGGTCCGACGGAAATGATCGCCGCATCTTCATGTCCGGATCTTCGCAGGACTACATGTACTGCCTCAATGCGGATACAGGCAAGCTCGTGCCGGAATTCGCCGACGGCGGCGTCCTGAACATGAAAGACGGCATAGACCGTGAACTCGCCGAGGCGACCCGCAGCTACTACGCCAGTCCGCCCGTGATCTTCGAAGACATGCTGCTGCTCGGCGGCGGCTCGGGCAGTGAGGGCCCCGCACCGGCTGCCCCGGGCCATATTCGGGCATTCGACGTCCGCACGGGCAAGCGGCTTTGGATTTTCCACACCATCCCGCATCCCGGCGAGTTTGGCTACGAAACGTGGGGCAAGGACAGCTGGAAGCATGTCGGCGGAGCGAACAACTGGGGAGGGATGAGCTTGGACCCCGAACGCGGTCTGCTGTTCGTATCGACCGGGTCCCCCACATACGACTTTTATGGAGCGGACCGTCCCGGCAAGAATCTATTCGGAAACTGCGTGATCGCGCTCGACGCGCGCACGGGCAAGCGCAAGTGGCATTTTCAGACGACTCACCACGATCTTTGGGATTACGACCTGCCGGCGCAACCTGTACTCGCGCGGCGCAAGCGCGACGGCCAGTGGCAGGACATCGTCGTGCAGATCTCGAAGCAGGCCTTTTGGTACGTCTTCGACCGCGATACCGGCGAGCCGGTTTGGGAAATCCCGGAGCGGCCCGTTCCGGGCTCCGATGTCGAGGGCGAGCACGTATTTCCGACGCAGCCGTTCCCTACCAAGCCGCCGCCGTTCGCGCGCCAGGGCTTTGAGGATGACGAGTACATCACCGACATTTCCGAGGAATCGCGGGAGTACGTCAAGAGGCGCCTTAGGGACTTGCGGCGCGGCATGCTCTACACGCCGCCCAGCCGGGGCGGCACGGTTTACAACCCGGGAACCGTCGGGGGCACCATCTGGGGTGGCACGAGCCACGATCCGGAAGCAGGGCTGATGTTCATCAACGCCAACAATTGGCCGAAGTTCTTCACGCTGCTCGATGCGCCTGAAGGAGTCGGCTATCCCTATCTGCATACCGGCTATCCATTCTTCGTGGACCAAGACAAATACTCCGCTGCCAAGCCCCCGTGGGGCGAGCTGCTGTGCTTGGACCTCGCGACGGGCGACTACCGCTGGCGGCGGCCCATCGGCGAATATGCCGAGCTCAAGGCCAGAGGCATCGAAGGGACGGGCACGTTCAACGTGGGCGGGTCGATCGTTACCAAGGGCGGGCTGCTCTTCCTTGGGGCCACGCAGGACGAAAAGTTCCGCGCCTTCGACACCAGTTCGGGAAAGATCCTCTTCGAACACCAGCTTTCGGCGGGCGGGTACGCGACGCCATGCACCTATTCGGTCGATGGCACGCAGTACGTCGTCATCGCCGCCGGTGGCGGCGGGCGTGACGTCGGCACGGGCGGCAGGAAGTCCGGCGACGAGTTCGTCACCTTCAGATTGGGCTGACCTGATTTCCCTGCGTGCTAGACGCGGGCGGGGGTATGTTCGAGCGCGCTCGTGTCAACCGAGATCGCCGCGCTTCGCCGCGTCGACCAGATATTCCGACGCGCGCAGGGCAAGGGCCATCATCGTCAGCGTGGGGTTCACGCAGCCGGTCGTGACAAAGGCGGCCCCGTCTGTGACGAACAGGTTCTTGAGGTCGTGGGATTGGTTCCACTTGTTGAGGACAGATTTGCGCGGATCGTTACCCATCCGTGCCGCGCCGACTTCATGAGTGGCGCCACCAGGCCAGCGCGGCGTCGGGATCCTGCGGATGTCAGTCGCTCCGGCGGCCAGCAGCAGCTCCTCGCCCGCGTCCGCCGAATACTTGAATAGGCGCATCTCGTTGTCGCTCCAAGCTACATTGATGTGGAGCGCGGCAATCCCCCAAGCGTCATTCACGTGTGGGTTGAGTTCGACGTAGTTCCCGTAGCGAGCCAGGCATTCGCTCGACATGCCGAGACTGAAGCGCCAATAGTCCTCGGACTCGCGCACCGCTCGTTTGAAACCAGCCCCAAAGCCCGGGATGCGACTGATCGAGGCTGGCGAGCCATAGCTGGACCCGTTGCGCATCTGCGCGCCGAAACCCCGGATCATGCCATCGGTGTGGGTGCGATCGATATTCAGGAAGCGCGGCAGATAGAGCCCGTTCGGACGCTGCGGCGGGCCTGCCCATTTCTGATCTTCCTTCACCGGTAGCACGCCCGAAACGCCACCGTACATGTGGTCCATCACGTAGTGCCCCAGAACTCCAGACGAATTGCAGAAGCCTTGTCCGGAGTTGAGCAGGATCCGGGTTGATTCCAGCGTCGAAGCCGACAGCACGACCACCCTGGCGCGGACTTCTCGCGGGGTGCGAGTGAGGCGCTCCAAGTAGGCAACGCCATTGGCGAGGCCAGTGTTCTTGTCGGTCGTGACGTGTGAGACGACTGCGTCGGTCAGAATATCGCAATTGCCGGACTTCTCGGCATCGGCGACCGTTGTCCAGACGCTCGAAAAGTATGAGTGCGTGACGCAACCGTGCTCGCACGGGCCGCAGTAGTGGCACGGCTGCCGCCCGTTCAGCGGCTTGGTCAGCACGGCAGCGCGACCGATAGTGACGTTACGGTCGAAGCGGGCGTTGATCGAATTCTTGAAATACTCCTCACCGCAGGTCATCGGCATGGGAGGCTGCATGACGCTGTCCGGGAACTGCATCAGGCCAAGCGGCTCCCCGCTGATGCCAACGTAGCGCTCGACGGCCTCGTAGTAGGGCACGATCTCCTCGTCCGTCACGGGCCAGTCCTCCCCGTAGCCGTCGTAGCTGGCAGCCGAGAAGTCGAGCTTCGAGAGTCGATAGCTTTGGCGAGCCCAAGTCAGCGACCGTCCGCCCAACTGGCGGCCGCGGGTCCATTGGAAGGGCTTGTCCTTGGGATAGGTGTAGGGATTGCGGACATCGTCGACGAACCACTCGAAGTTCGATTCCCGGCAGGCGTACTTCATGCTCTGGATCGGCCGGTTGCGGCTGATCTCCGGCGACTGCCCGCGGTACTTGAGGTCATATGGAAGCAGGTGCTCTGTGAACTCAGCCTCTGTAGTGCGGTGGCCAGCTTCCAGCAGGGCAACCTGCATGCCGGCTTCGGCCAGCGTCTTGGCAACCCAGCCGCCAGTTGCGCCAGAGCCGACTATGACGGCATCGTAGGTGTCGGTATTTCTGGCGATGATCTGCATTCGCGTCGGACGGGCCCGCACTCGCTAGTCTAGCGAGGCTCTGCCTCAGACTGACGGCTACGCGCAGACACCGAAAACTGACTAATCGTGAACCTTACGCCGAAACAACGAGTCTTGAGTGGCCGGCTGCCCCGAGCGCCGCGTCGATTCATTGACATTCCTGTTCCGCTCGAGGCCGGAATCCGCTCGGACCCAGACCGGATGCTGCCGGAGGTCGAGTATCGAGGGCACTAGGAAACGGCGGGTGAACTTTGCGCACTGTTCCCGGGACTGCGGCCCGAGCAACTGCCACAGGGCAGGGGAAGCCTAGCAGCGGTGCCGCCGGCGGGCTTCCACGCAATCTGCTTCCCGACCCAGATCAAGAGTGCGTCTGCCGGATCGACCAGGGCCGTCCCGGTCATCCGAGGAAAGAGGCACCTCGGGTCAGAAGAGCTTGGCCGAGTCGAGCAAAATCGTCACCGGGCCCTCGTTTGCGGACTCGACGCGCATCGTAGCCCGGAACACACCGGTCGAGACCTCGATGCCTTTCGCTTGCAGCAGTGCGACGTACTCTTCGTACAGTTGTTCAGCCGGCTCAGGCGGGGCGGCGCCGTCGAAGCTTGGCCGAAGGCCCCGCCGGACGTCGCCGAATAGGGTGAATTGGGATATGGCCAGCACCGCACCGCCGATGTCGCGAACCGACCGTGTCATCCGGCCGTCTTGACCTTCGAAGACCCTCAGGCCGGCCGTCTTGCCAGCCAGATAGGCGGCATCTTTGGCCGTGTCGTTGCTGCTAACTCCGAGCAGCACCAACAGCCCCGGTCCGATACGCCCGACCGTCTTACCGGAAACGCTTACCTCTGCGGAACTGACCCGCTGCACAACTGCCCGCACGAGAAATTCATTCTACCGACGCGCCGGGCTTCTGGACCGCGACCCTCGTTGGGTATCCTATTGCCATGCGTTTCAGCATATTGGCGGCCTTGGTCGCATCCAGCCTCTTTGCTCAGGTGGACCAACAGCGCTTGGAGCAGGCTGGATCAGAACCCGCTAACTGGCTGACGTACAACGGCACCTATTACAGCCAGCACCACAGCGGGTTGACGGGCATCGACCGAGCCAACGTCGAAGGCTTGGAACTGCAATGGGTCTACCAAGCTGCCTCGACTGACAAGTTTCAGACGACCCCGCTGGTTGTCGATGGCTTGATGTATCTCACCGAGCCGCCGAACAAGCTCGTGGCGCTCGATCCCACGACCGGCCGCGAGTTCTGGGTTTATGAACACGAGCTGCCGGAGCGCATCTATCCGTGCTGCGGCCGGGTGAACCGAGGCGCCGCGATTTGGGGCGACACCCTGTACTGGGGAACCTTGGACGCCAAGCTGCTGGCCATAGACGCCAAGACGGGTCGCAAGATTTGGGAGACAACCGTCGTCGAGGACTACGAAAAGGGCTACTCACTGACCGTGGCGCCGCTGATGGTCCACGACAAGGTGATCGTCGGGACTGCGGGCGGGGAGTTTGGAATCCGCGGCTACCTCGTGGCATATGACGCCGCTACCGGCGAGGAGGAGTGGCGGTTCTACACCATTCCCGGCCCGGGAGAGCCCGGGCACGAAACGTGGGAGAACGACGCCTGGAAGACCGGCGGCGGGTCGATTTGGCTGACGGGGTCGTATGACCCGGACCTGAATCTCACGTATTGGGGCGTTGGGAATCCGTCTCCCGACTGGAATCCGGATGTCCGGCCGGGCGACAACCTCTACACCGATTCGGTGATCGCCTTGGACGCTGACACCGGTAAACTCCGCTGGCACTTCCAGTTCACACCGCACGACGAGTGGGACTGGGATGCGGTGCAGGTCCCCGTGCTGGCGGACATGGAGTGGGAAGGCAAGCTCCGGAAGCTGATGCTGTGGGGCAATCGAAACGGGTTCTTTTACGTCTTGGACCGCGAGACGGGCGAGTTTCTGCTGGGCAAGCCGTTCGTCAAGCAGACCTGGGCCGCCGGCTTGGATGAGGATGGCCGACCCGTCAAGATCCCCGGGCGCGGTCCCAGCCGCGAAGGAAGCAAGACGTGGCCCGGCGTGCAGGGCGGAACCAACTGGTACGCCCCGTCCTTCAGCCCGCTGACGAAGCTTTTCTATCTGCCTGTGTGGGAGGGGTACTACTCCGTGTACTACAAGTGGGACCAGCCCTACGAGCCGGGCACCCGCTACCTCGGAGGCGCACCCCGGAGCCCGGTGTCGGCTACGTCCCGACGCCGCTTCATGACCTACACCGAGGACGATGGCTACGGCGCGATACGGGCAATCAACCCGCTTACCGGCGAGGCGGCATGGGAATTCTCAATGACGGATGTGACCGATTCCGGCCTGCTCTCCACTGCCAGCAACGTGTTGTTCTCGGGCAGCAGGGAAGGGCATTTCTACGCGCTCGACGCTACCAACGGTGCCTTGCTTTGGCAGCGATATCTCGGCGGTCAGATCGCCGCGTCGCCGATCACCTATGAAGCGGGTGGGCGGCAGTACGTCACAGTCCCTTCAGGTCACGCGATGTTCACATTTGCCCTGCCGGAGTGAGTGCTGGGCAGAATCGAGGGCGTTCGGATGTCGTTTCGCAGTGCATTTCGACCAGCCGCAATGGCGACCGTGGCAGCGTGCCTTGCGGTCGGCTGCGGGCAACAGGCAAGTCCAGTGATGCACTGGGTGTACTTCGGCACCGGTGCCAGCCACATCTATGTTTCGTCATTTGACGGGCAGACCGGGGCATTGAGCGAGCCCCGCGAGGCCGCACAGATTGGGCGTCCCGGCTTCTTAGCGGTCCATCCGACGAAGGATGTCCTGTATGCGGTTGGCCGCGAAGGGGAGCAGGGTGCGGGCCTGCGAGGCGAGGCGGCGGCATTCGCGATTGATCGCGGTACGGGCGCGCTTCGGGAACTGAACCGGGCTTCGACAGCCGGACGTGGTGCCTCGCACGTGGCAGTCAATGCGGAAGCCAGCGTCTTGGCAGCGGTCAACTACGGTGACGGCAACACGGTGGCACTGAACTTGCGCGCCGATGGGCAGATCGGCGAGCTGGTTTCGGACATGCCCCATGCCGGGTCGAGCGTGCACCCGACGCGCCAAGGTGAGCCTCACCCGCACTCGGCCAACTTCACGCCCGACGGCCGGTTCGTCATCGTTCCCGACCTCGGCACTGACGAGCTGGTGAAATACTCGGTCAACCCCGTGACTGCCGAGCTTGAGCGAACGCCGGATCCGCAGATCCGCATGGAAGCCGGTTCTGGCCCGCGACACATGACGTTTCATCCGAATGGGCGCTGGGCTTTCGTGATCAACGAGCTGGCATCGACCGTGACGGTGCTCCATTACGATTCCGCAACGGGTTCGCTGGAGATTGAGCAATCGATCAGCACGCTGCCTGACGGGTATGACGGGCCGGCAAGCACGACGGCGGAAGTGCTCGTGCATCCTAATGGAAGATTCCTCTACGGCTCGAATCGGGGCAGCAACACGATCGCAGTCTTTTCGATCGACGCAGGCGACGGCCGGCTCACGGCGATTGAGCGCGTACCGACGGCCGGTGATTGGCCGCGAAACTTTCGCCTGGCCCCGGACGGACGGTTTCTGCTGGCCGCAAACCAGCGCTCCGACAGCGTCCATGTGTTCCGGCTCGACCCGGAGACTGGCCGCCTCGCGGCGACTGGCACTAGCGTGTCGGTCCCCGGTCCGATGTGCGTGCGCTTCGTAGCCGCAAAATAGGTCGAACTATCGACCACGACACTTCTGCTGGCTGCCGTATCGCCTTCGCAGCCACAGTCATCTCCAGCCTTTGCTGCATCGCGGCCGCGTAGGGCCAACGGGCGGACATATGTCTCACGACCCGCTGATGCGCGATCGACTGCCGTCAAGTGCGGACGCGCAGCATGAGGTAGGTACCTCCGATCGCGAACAGCAGGCAAGGAGCCCATGCGGCTGCTGGCGGCTGGAGCTGGCCGGCGCGCCCGAGTTGCTCGGCTAACGCATTGGAGGCGTAGTAGATCACGATCGAGCCCAGTCCGAAGCAGGCGGGCCACATGGTGCCTCGCCCGCCTGTTTGCATCGCAAACGGGATTGCCAGCAGAGCCATGGAAAACGCGACGAGAGGGAACGCGAGCTTCTTGTGCATGCTCACTTGGAGCCGAATGGTGTCGAATCCACTCTGTGTAAGGTCGCGAATGTATGCCCGCAGCTGGGCCAAGTTCATTTGTTGGTCGTGGCGGTCCTGCTTGAGGAAGTAGTCCGGGGGTTCGAGGATGCTCGGGAATGCCTTCTTCTCGAAAGTCTCGAAATGGTCAGTGCGGATGCCGTTAAGGTTGCGCACCCAGCCGTTCTCGAAGACCCAAATCTCGTTGGCGGCATCCCATTGGGCGCGCTCAGCCTGGATGTGTCGACTGAGTTCGAACGGCTCCCCCCGGATGTCAAAGACGCTGATCCCGGAAAACGTCTCGCTGCCGGAATCGAACGCCCGGTGATAGAAAATTCGATCCCGCATGCCGAATGTCCACTGACGGTCCGGGCGAAGGTAGGTGCGCGGCGGCCGGCCCTTGATTTCATCGCGCAGTGCGTCTTGGAGCTGGTTGGCTTCGGGGAGAAAGGACTCCCCGAGGGCGAACAGCCCTGCGCTAAGGCCTGCCGACACGATCAGGATCGGTAGGGCCAGCCGGTACAAGCTGACGCCGCAGGCACGGAAAGCAGTGAGTTCGTGGCGGCTGCCCAAGATTCCAAAGCAGAAGAGGGTGGCAACCATCACCGCGAGCGGCACTGTGTTGTAGACCAAGAAGGGGGTCAAGTAGTAGATGTATGGGACGAATCGGTCGACCTTATCACGCGTGAGCAGGTCGCTCAGCAATTCGAAAAAGCTGTACACGTACCAGATCGCGATGAAGGCGGCCAAGCAGAGCACCAGATAGAACAGGAAGCTTCTCAGGACGTACCGGTCAAGCACGGGCACGAGCAGGTCGATTGGCCCGCGTATGGGCGCTCCGTTCGGCGCATCGCGATCGGGATTTCGTTTGGACAGTGAAAAGCGGCTGGCCGTACGTGTTACCCAGTTATTGATTGACGCGTGCGAAGCGCTTCCCCCCGGGCTGTCGAGTCGGAGCAGCAGGAGTGCTCCCGCTACGGCGAACAAACCGCTCGCCGACCACGCGGCGACCATGGGATGCACCACTGCGCGCTCTGCCAGGGCCGTTCCGGCAAGCGAGATCATCCAATAGGCGAAGCACAGCAGCATCGCGACCACGACGCCCCAGGCCCGGCCCGAGCCGCGGATCGATATCGCGAGCGGAAGTCCGGCAAGGGGCAGCAACCAGCAGGCGAAGGGCAGCGAGAATCGGTCATTTAGCAGGACAATTGCCGCCGGATCACCCCCTGCGGATGCCTCGTGCAGCAGCTCGCCGGTCGTCATCGAGTCGTAGCGCTTGGCCCCCGGATCAAATCTTCGCGGACGCGCTTGCAGGACTTGGTCCGCGGCCTCCGACCGGAAGGCTAGGTATTGTTCGGGATCGCTGGACATCTCGTACGTCGTGGTGCGCGGAAAACGCACTTGGACGCGGGCCTGTTCGGGCCTGGGCAGCACAAAGGCCTCTGATCCGAGAGTGATGCGCGGTCCATCGATATCGGCATTGAAGCCGCTGATCGATCCCCGCACAGCTGGAGACCGCATGTCAGCCAGGAAGATGCCCTTCCAATGCACACCTTCGCCCGGCAGGACATCCTGCACCCAGATCACGTGATCGGGGTAGTCCTCAATGAAGACGCGCGGCATGACCTCCGTGCCGGCGAGCTGAATGCGTAGGGACGCCGCGATGCGAACCTGCTCTCGGAGTGCCCACGGAGTCAGCCACAACGTCGTGAACGCGCAGGCGGCTAGACCGAATGTCGCCACCAGCAAGACCGGCCTGACGAGGAATCGGGCGCGGATTCCAGACGCCACCATCGCTAGGATCTCTTTGTCTCCAGACAGGCGTCCCAGCGCAACCAAGACCCCGGCGAGCACCCCCATCGGAATCGTGAAAGGGAAGGCTTGCGGAACAGTCAGGGCCAGCAGCCATAGCATGTCGGTAGCCGGCACGCTCCGGCCCACGAGCAGTTCCATGACCGGCTCGACGCGCTGCAAGAACAGCACGAGGGTGAACAAAGCAGCCCCGACCAGAGACGTGGCGGCGACTTCCCGGAAAACGTATCGGTTGAGAATGCTCACACGTGGAGCGCCGGAGGCGGCCGCTCCATCATTATCCCTGCCCAGTTGCAAAGGCTACGGCGCAGCATCCCCGCGCCATGGCGGGCAGCCCGGCAGAGGGCACTGGCGCCGCGTCCCAATCTAAGCTGGAAGTGCGGAAAATCAGCTTTCGACCCGGGAGATGGGCGCTCGGTTTTGAGGGTTGCGGGCGAGGCAGGTTTTAGCTGCATCGAGGTCTCCTGCATTTTGCTTGGTGCGAAGTCGGTCGCTGAAGCGGAGCAATGCGCAGGTAGGCTTTGGGCCTATGCCAAGCAGCCATGGCGGTAGCCAAGGTCCCCTGCCGACCTGTTAGAATGCAAGCACCGACGGCGCTATCGTCTAAGGGTTAGGACAGGGCCCTCTCAAGGCTCAAATCGGGGTTCGAATCCCCGTAGCGCTACCATTGCCTCGGTGGGCATCCCCGATTCAGACTGCCCGCACCCAAGACGGACCAACCGTCAGGGCAGCGCCGTATCGATTTCCGCATGCTAGGGCTGCGAGTCAAAGCGTTGGGCCTGTTGGCCGGTCTAGTCGGCTTTGCGGCCGTAATCCTGCTGCCGACACCCGAAGGCCTGAGCGCCGAGGCCCACAAGGTCGCCGCGGTTGCGGCGCTGATGATCTGCTGGTGGATCAGCGAGGCTGTCCACATCGGCGTGACGGGATTCGTGCCGGTCGCGCTATTCCCCTTGCTCGGCGTGGCGTCCAGCCGCGTCGTTTCGGCGCACTATGCGAACCACTTGATCTTCCTGTTCATCGGGGGCTTCATCATTGCCCAGGCGATGGAACGCTGGAACCTTCACCGCCGGATCGCCCTGAACATCATCGCGCGATTCGGATCCCGTCCACGCCCCATCGTGCTCGGCTTCATGGTGGCGACCGCGCTGCTCTCGATGTGGATTTCGAACACGGCCACGACCATGATGCTGCTGCCCATGGGGATGGCAGTCGTCAACCAACTTGCCGGGTCCGCACAGGTCAGCGGCGCTCCCGAGGGATCTTCGCCGGAGCAGCTGGCTCGGGATACATTCGGGCCGGTACTGCTGCTGGGAATCGCCTACGCGGCCAGCATCGGAGGCATTGGCACGATTGTGGGCTCGCCGACCACGGTGGCATTCCTTGGGTTTGCCGCGGATTCGTTTCCTGACTTGCCCCCCATCAGCTTCTTGCAGTGGTCGATGTTGGGCTTGCCGATCATCGCGCTGTTCCTGCCTCTTACGTGGTGGTACCTTTGCCGGTTCGGCACGAGCATCCCGCTGTCGGCAGTGAGTTTTTCGAGCAGCCATAGCGTGATCCAGAAGGAGCTAGCGGCGCTCGGTGCAATGTCCACGCCGGAGAAGCGCGTCCTTGCGGTGGCAGCATCGACAGGCGCACTGTGGATCCTGCGTGCGCCGCTGGACTTGGGCGGTTTTTATCTTCCCGGCTGGTCGCAGCTGTTTCCCGTGCCTGGGGCTGTCCATGATTCGACAGTGGCGATGGTGATGGCGCTGCTACTGTTCATGCTGCCGTCCGGCAAGTCTGATGATGCGGGTAGCGTGCGGCTGCTGAGCTGGTCCGGTGTCTCTAGGGGTACGCCGTGGGGGATTGTATTCCTGCTCGGCGGCGGCTTCGCCTTGGCGGGGGCGATCACGGACACCGGCCTGGCGGCTTGGATCGGTGCTTGGCTCGGGGCGCTGGGCGGGCTGCCCGGTTGGGTGCTGGTCATAGCTGTGTGCATCCTAACCACCTCGATGACAGAGACCACGTCAAACGTTGCGACGGTTTTGATGCTGGCGCCAGCGGTGGCTGCGATGGCCGCTGAGATTGGCGTGCATCCCTATCTGCTCTTGATGCCGATGGCCATCACAGCGTCGTTCGCGTTTACGATGCCGGTGGCGACGCCGCCGAACGCCATTATTTTTTCCAGTGGCTGGATCACCATCCCGCAGATGTTTCGAGCGGGCATTGTGCTCGACATCGTGGGATTGCTGGTGGTTCCAGCGGCAGTTTACGCGTTGGGCTCGAGCCTGTTCGGATTCGGGTAGGCTCTTCGATCGGCTCACGCGCTGCGAAAAGTGTCCCCGCGTCCAAGCTCGCACGCCCTAGGTTCTGGGCGCGCAGCACTCGACTTCGGGCCGCGCTGCGCGCTAACGTTACGGGCGGGGAGACGCCCGTGCCGACAAGACGAACCTTCTTCCACACTGCAGCAGGAGCACTGGCGCCCGCATTCCTGAGCGGAGCCAGTGTCAACGAGCGCTTTACAGTCGCGGTGATGGGATTCCGGGGACGGGGCCGCAAGCTGCTCTACGGCTTTGCCGACTTGCCGGAGGTTCGCGTCAAGACCATCTGCGATATCGACGAGCGCCTGCTCGACCCCGCGGCAGCCGCGGTGGAGGCGAGGCAGGATCGGCGGCCTGCGGTCGAGACCGACTTCAGGCGCATCCTTGAGGATCGTGACATCGATGCGATCGTGATCGGCACTCCCACGCACTGGCATGCGATCCCAGCCGTGCTGGCCTGCCAGGCGGGAAAGCATGTCTACGTGGAAAAACCGGCTGGCCACAACATCGCCGAAGGGCGGGCGATGCTGGATGCCGCGAGGAAGTTCGACCGTGTTGTGCAGGTCGGGATCCAGTCGCGTAGCGGTCGCAATTACGAGGAAGCTTGCGCATACATCCGCACCGGTGCCTTGGGCAAGGTAGCCTTTGCCAAGGGCTGGGAAAGCGCTCGACAGAAGGGAATCGGGTATCCGCCCGACGAGCCAGCGCCTGCCGGAGTGGACTACGACACCTGGCTCGGGCCCGCGCCGAAGCGTCCCTTTAACAAGAGCAGATTCCACGGCAGCTGGCGGTGGTTCTTTGACTACGGAACCGGGGATCTGGGAAACGATGGGGTCCATCGGGTCGACTATGCCCGCAGGGGACTTGCGGCTGGCTTCGAAGCGATGGGCAAGACCCTGCCGGATTGGCCGACCGCCGTTTCTGCCTCAGGTGGGAAATTCTTCTTTGACGATGCTCAGCAATGGCCCGACACGCTAGTGGTGACGTGGGACTACCCCGGTGCGACGCTGATGTACGAAATGCGCAACTGGCAGCCGACACCGCTGGAGGGAGAGGCAGAGGGCGCTGCCGTCTATGGAGAGCACGGCTACGTCGTCATCGGCAATGGCAACTGGCGCGCGTTCGACGAACAGAACAAGGTTGTGGCATCTGGAGCGAGCGCAACGGCCGAGGACGACGTGAACCATATGAGAGACATGCTGCGTGCCATCCGCGACGGGCAGAGCGCTGCCTGTGACATTGAGATTGGGCACTGCGCCTCGGGGCTCGTCCATCTGGGCAACATCGCTTGGCGGACGGATCGAAAGTTGCACTTCGACGCCGCATCCGAGAGCTTCGGCGACGATCGGCAGGCCAATGCGCTGCTCGGCCGTGAGTATCGTCACCCGTGGATGCTGCCGCGGGTCTAGCCGTATTGCCCGCTCGGCGGGCCAAAACATGCAGCGTGGTCGCGTTGCATTTCTGTCTGCCCCGAAGCAGGCCGACGCGACGGGCACAACTCCCCGCTGATTTCGAGGCAGCCTCAATGCGTTAGCGGCCAATCCATGAGAGGCATTCAGGGGAACTTCGGTCTGGTATCCCTCGGAAATCAATCGGTCGAAGATGAATCAAACTCGCGGGCGCTTTGGCTGCCCACGTGAGATTGATGCCTTGGGGCACGAATTCTCAAGGGCTCAGAAGGGGTGCTCAATCTGGAGTATTTCGTAGATCCGCAAGACGGCCCGTGGGTCGATGCTTCTGGCCCGGGCACCATAAGCCGCCTCGTGCGCGCTCAAGTCGACTTGGCTGACTGCGTCCTCCGGCGACAATCCCTCGGCACGGAGCGTCGACACCTGTTTCCAAAGATCTCCCAGGTAGCGCTGCAAATCATCGATCTGATTGCGCTCGCCGAAGGGTGCGCCGTGGCCTGGGACGATGACGTCGAAGTCGAGTGCCTTGAGCCCGTCGAGGCTGGCAGGCCATTCATTGACAAATCCGTCGCCCATATAAGGTAATCCGTTCGCCCCGGGGCTCCCGACGAAGAAATCGCCCGTGAAGACTATGCGTTCGGACGGCAGGAACACCATGGTGTCACCTCCCGTGTGGCCGCGTCCGACGAAGTGCAACTGCACTTCGCGCCCGCCTTTCACGATCTTCATCGTGTCCCGGTAGGTGACGTTCGGCGCCCTGACCTCCGTCTCTTGAATTGCGTTCCAGTGCGCCTCGCGTACACGCCGGTCGGTTTCCAGCCGCGTGCGCTCGGAAGCGTCGGTTGCCGCGGCCAGTCTCGCTCTGAGTTGCTCAAGCTGTCCGGGGATGGCCGCCGAAAACGTCCGATTGGTTCGTTGCGCCAGGACGTTCGCGAGATGCTGCCGGCGGACGTACTCGTGCCCGATGATCTCGACATCGTCGCCGAAGATCTGGTTTCCGTGGGAGTGATCGAAGTGGAAGTGTGTGTTGAAGACGTAGCGGATCGGCTTCTCGGTCACCTCTGACCGGATTTCCGCGACCAGCTTCCGCGCCGCAGCAGGCGACACGCTGGTGTCGACGAGCATCGCATGATCGTCATTGACGATCACCAGCGAGTTGCTCATCGTGGTCATCGCGCCGGTGCCAGTCGCGAAGAAGACCTCAGACGCGATCTCCTCGAACCGCCACGCCGCCTTTCCGTCGGTTGGGTCAGATTCCTTGGTTGCAGCCAGGATGCCGGCCGTAACAACCACACTGAGGGCGATCGCCCTCGTCGTACTCTCTCGTCTCGCAAACAAAGTGCCCGGTCCTCGCTTTCCGTGTTGATTCTAAGGCTTGTGGGCGATGATACCCAGCCGGCGCAGTTCGACGCGGCCATCCTTTAATTGGAGCCCTGTGCCGGGCACCTGCATCAAGTTCGTGTCATATTGCTGTCCCGTTTACGGAAGCGCTCGAGCGGGGCGGTGTCTGGGCGACCGCTGCAGCTGTTCGACTGGAGCAGGGACTAGGCTAGTCGCAAGCGGACCTCGCAGCGATCTTCAGTCCACGCGAGATAACCTTGCAATCCCCTCAGAATCCTACACTTCGGGCCTCGTCAGCGCCTTTGCGCCACTTAATGCAACATGTTTAGAATCAATCAGTTACAGGTATTTCCGAGGTCGCGCATCGGACTGACCAAGCCATCATGCGAACTATCTTCGTAGGTGACTGATTATACTGGACTTCTAACGGGGCAGTCGTGTCCCTGTAAAGAAAATCTGGGTTGCTGCGCTTGACAGATCCCCTAGCAGCCCAACCGATTCCGAAGCAATTTGGTCCCCTGGAATGTGGATTACAATTCATCGTATGAACGGGACGCGCCCCGCTATCTTGCTGGCCCTGATGCTGGCGGTGCCGTCCTTGATCTTCGGTCAAACCGCAACTGGGCGGCTCACCGGCGTCGTCAAGGACGCTACCGAAGCATCGATTCCCGGAGCGGCGGTGAACGTCCGCAGCGAGAGCACCGGGGCGACCATCGTCCTTGAGACGAACGTAGCGGGCGTCTTCACGGCTTCTTCTCTAGCACCCGGCTTCTACGACATCGAGGTCAGCGCAGAGGGTTTCCGCAAGTACACCGTCGACGACCAAAAGATCGATGTCGCTGTGGCGACTTCACTGCCGCCGATAATTTTGGAGCTGGGACTGGCCACCGAGACAGTAGTCGTCGAAGGTGGTATCAGCCAAGTGCAGACCTCGAATGCTGAGGTCACCTCCATCGTGACTTCGGATCAGATCGAGGAATTGCCGTTGATCGGCAGGGACCCGCTCAGCTTCGTCAGCCTGCAGGCCGGAGTCGCCTACGGTGGCGCAACCCCCACCGTGATCAACGGCCAGCGCACGTCGTTCTCCAACGTGACCCTCGATGGGATCAACATCCAGGACAACTTCATCCGCAATAACGCGCTCGACTTTCTCTCAAGCCGCACGTTGATTGACCAAGTCGCTGAGTTTGCCATCACCTCCCAGAATGGCTCTCCGGCTGTGGGGGGAGGTGCGTCCCAAGTGAATTTCACCACCCGCTCGGGCGGGCCTGAATTCCACGGCAACGCCTACTGGCACTGGCGCAGCGACAAGCTTGCCGCCTCGCCATGGTTTTCGAATCGCCAAGGGCTTGACAAGCCGCAGCTGACGTTCAACCAGTTCGGTGGCTCGCTGGGCGGACCGGCTATCAAGAATCGCGTGTTCTTCTTCGCGAACTATGAGTCCCTGCGCAGTCGCAGCCGTTCGCTGGCCAACGCGACCATCCTGACGCCCGACGCTGCCCGGGGCGTTTTCAGCTACGTGGATTTGGCTGGCACCCGCCGTCAAGTGAACGTGCTCGAGCTGCAGGGTTTACAGGCCGACCCCGAAGCCGCGAAAGTGCTCAGCCGCATTCCTGCCCCGAGCGAAATCAACAACTTCGACACGGGTGACAGCACTTCCGAGCGATTGCTCAATACCGCGGGCTACCGCTTCCACACTCGCGACAACGGGGAGCGCGATGCGGTCACCGTGCGCGGGGATTGGAACGCCACATCGCAAGGCGCGCTCGGCGTGACCTACAAGTACACCCAGGAGTCGAACGATCGCCCGGATGCGGGGGTCGGGTTTCACGAGGCTCCGCCGGTACAGGATTTCGGGCACGGAAGATTTCTCTCCGCCGCTTGGCGCAGCTCCTTCGGCCCGAGGTTCACCAACGAGGCCCGCTTCGGCTTCAACTTTGCTCCCGGCGACTTCCGCAACAGCGCCGCCCCGGAAGGCTTCCGGCTTGCGGGCCTGCTGTACACGAACCCGACTGTCAACTTTGCCCCGCAGGGCCGCTACACGGACACGGTGAACTACCGGGACGACGCGATGGCCTTGATTGGGCGGCATTCGATCCGATTCGGCTTTGACGCCCAGCAAGTCCGCGTCGAGAAATTCGATAGTTTCGGCGTCGTCCCCGCAATGTACATCGGTCTTGGAGTGACAAGCCTGTATCAACTCCCGGGGGTGCTCTTTCCCGGCGGAATCGGATCTGCCGACCTCGGTACTGCTCAGGCGCTGCTGGCGTCGCTCGCTGGAATCATCACTGAAGCATCGCAGTCCTTCAACATACGGGATCGGTCGTCCGGCTTTCTTCCAGGCCAGGAAAACCGGAGGCGCTACCGCTACGATGCCATTTCGGCGTACTTCCAAGACAGCCTGAAGCTCCGGCCCCGCCTGACGCTGAATCTTGGCCTGCGCTGGGAATACTACGGCAGGCTGGACGAGCGGGACAGCTTGATGCTGCTGCCCGTGCCGGGCCCGGGCGGACTGATTGAGACACTGCTTTCCGATGCGGAGCTGGATTTTGCAGGCGGGGCAGCGGGACGGCCGTTGTGGAATCCGGATCGCAACAACTTTGCGCCGAATATCGGCTTGGCGTGGGACGTGACCGGTGACGGCCGGACAGCCGTGCGCGCCGGCTACAGCGTTAACTATGTGAACGACGAGACGATCGGGAGCGGCAACAACGCGATCTCTGCGAATGATGGACTGCAAGGCTCGAACGTTCTTCAAGACCTTGACGCATTCTTGGTGGACGGCCCTGTCGAGATCGCGGCTCCTGAATATTCGATCCCCCGCAATGTGAGTCAGAATCAACTCTTGGATCCCTACGCGGCGGTCTTTTCGATCGATCCGAACCTGCGCTCCCCGTACGTGCAGCAATGGAATCTGAGCTTACAGCGGGAAGTTGGCTGGGACACCGTCGTCGAGGCCCGCTATGTCGGCAACAAGGGCACGAAGTTGATCCGGGGATTCGATTTCAACCAAGTGGTCATCAAGGAGAATGGCTTTCTTGACGACAACATCCGCGCCCGCAACAACGGCTTCTTGGCACTTGAAGCGAGGGGGGCGTTCGACCCCTCGTATGATCCGGGGCTGGAGGGAAGCCAAGAACTCACGGTATTTCCCCGACTCGTGGGCGGCGGCTACATTGATTTTCCGATTGTGCAGCAGTACATCCGCCGGGGCGAAGTGGGCGGCCTAGCCGAGCTGTACATCACCAACGGGATCACAGAGGGCACGGACGTTGCGCTGCGCCGCAACCAGAATGCATTCGTCAGTGATTTGGTGACGAACTACTCGAATTCGACCTACCACGCTCTGCAGCTCGAGGTCAGGCGCAGAGCAGCGCAGGGCCTGCAGTTCCAGGCAAATTACACCTTTTCGAAGGTCCTGACCGATTCAAGCGGCGGCGGCAGCTACCACCGCTTCGACCCGTTCCTCGACTTGGCGCAGCCGCGCCTCGAGCGCGCCCGGGCAACCTTTGACTTGAATCACGTCATGAACGCGAATTTCATCTGGCACTTACCGCTGGGCTCCAAGAATCGCCTGACGCAGGGATGGACAGTGGCGTCGATCATGACGCTGCAGAGTGGGTCTCCACTATCGATCCTGTCAGGGCGTGGGACGCTGAATCGCACAGGCCGTTCGGGCCAGAATACCGCCAGTTCGGATCGCACGAAAGAGCAGCTTGCCCACATCGTGCGCTTTCGCATGACAGAGGATGGTCCCTTCTACATCGCCCAGGGCGCGATCAATTCGCGGGACAACACTGGCGTCGCGCTGGACGGCGCGGAGCGCTTTACCGGCCAGGCGTTCTACCACCCCGGACCTGGTGAAGTGGGCACCCTGCAGCGGCGCCTGTTTTCCGGCCCCAGTGCGTTTGCCTTCGATGTGTCGGTGAGCAAGGAGACCAAGATTACCGAGAACCACGTCGCCAAGGTGGGAGCGAGGATCGAGAACATCCTCAACCATCCTTCCTTCTTCTCACCGTCCCATGTGATCGGCTCGACGCAGTTTGGCCGGATCACCAGCACAGTGGTGGGTCCGCGACGGATCGAGCTGTTCTTCAGATACGAGTTCTAGCCGCCCTCGGGCATTGCCTCAAAGGGAGCGGGCGGGGCAGGGAAGGCCTCTTCAATGGAACGCAGCCATCGCTGATGGCTCGATGTCGGTGAACACCATCAGAAACGGAGTAGCAAGCTAGCCGTACAGTGGTGCCGGGTGGCACAAACGCCAGCAATTCTCATTTTAGGGATTCGGGGGTCGATTTTTGGATCTCCAGATTGATGGGCAACTGATTCTAGGGCGGTCACAGTTAACACAGCGACTCGCATTGTTCAATACATGAAGAATGGACAATGTTTTGGACGGTCTGCTGGACGCCTTCCGCCGGGCCGGCGCTGCGCTGCCGGCTTCCCGCCGGGGCCGCAACACGCGCTACGCCCCCGCCGACGCTGCTTCCTGCGCCCTCGCGGTGTTCTTCTTGCAAGCCCCCTCCTTCCTCGAATTCCAGCGGCGCATGCAGCAGGCAACCGCCCGCTCCAATTGCCACACGCTCTTCGGCGTGCAGAAGATCCCCTGCGACAACCGGATCCGCGATCTGCTCGACGGCGTGGACCCCGCCCACTTCGCCGAGCTGTTCCCGCTTTGCCTCGGCACCGTCCGCGAGCAGGGCGCCCTAGCCGCCTTCGAGCGCCTCGGCGGCCGCCTGCTGGTCGCGCTCGACGGCCTCCAGATCCACTGCTCGGACGCGATCCGCTGCGCGCAGTGCTCCGTTCGCCACGTCGGGGCCCACAAGACCGAGCAGTACTTCCATACGATGCTCTCGGCGACGGTCGTCGGCGACGGCCACAACCGCGTCCTGCCGCTGATGCTGGAGTTCGTGCAGCCCCAGCAGGACCCGGCGGCAGACCAGCCGGAACTGTCCGAGGAGCAACGCCAACAGGACTGCGAGCGCAACGCCGCCAAGCGCTGGCTGCCCGCCCACATCGCCGAGCTACGCCCCTACCGGCCAGTCTTTCTCGGCGATGACCTGTACTGCTGCCAGCCCCTGTGCCAGCTGGTCCGCGAGCTCGGGGCGGACTTCCTGTTCGTCTGTCAGCCCAGTTCCCACAAGCGTTTGTACGAACTGCTGCACGACGATTTCATCCATTCCAGCGGCTGGATCAAGACCCGCAATCGGCACCAGCGGGTCGAGCTCCAGCGCTTCCGCTGGATGCACGGGCTGCCGGTCCGCGACGGCGACGACGCCGTGCAAGGGGCCTGGGTCGAGTTCGCGATCGAGCGCAACGGCGAGCGCACCTACACGAACACGTTCTTCACCAGCCTGGAGGTCACGGCTGACAACGTGGCGGACATCGCACGGGCCGGACGAGCCCGCTGGAAGATCGAGAATGAGGGGTTCAACTGCCTAGCCCGCCACGGCGACAACATCCAGCGCAACTTCGGGCACGGCAGCCAAGGCCTGGCCAACCTGCTCGCCACGCTGAACCTGTTCGCCTTTGCGCTGCATGCGGTCCAGGACTGCGTCTCCGACCTGTGGCGGCAAGGCCGGGCGCAGGCCGGCACGCGGCGCAACTTCTTCGCGACCCTGAGCTTTCTCACGGAGTGGTTCTGCTTCTGCAACTGGACTGCCCTGTTCGAGACCCTGCTACGCCAGCGCCCGCCACCGCCCGCTCCCCGGGCGGCTGCGAGCGCGCCAGCATAACGCAACGCGCAAGCCATGCGGCCAGCGGCGGGCTCCTCCGGAACCCAGCGGCGAGGGTGCGCCTCGCCAGGCGCGCGCGCGCCACTGCCAGTGCAGGGCAGCCCGGCCACCCCGGCCCGCGTTCCGAGCCGCCCTAGCCCTGCCGCAACTGCTTCCCTAGGGCACGCACAAACGCCCGCCAATTCCATCCCACACGAGCCAGACCCGCCATCCTGAGAATTGCTGCACAAACGCCAGCAATTCTCATTTTAGGGATTCGGGGGTCGATTTTTGGGTCTCCAGATTGATGGGCAACTGATTCTAGGGCGGTCACAGTTAACACAGCGACTCGCATTGTTCAATACATGAAGAATGGACAATGTTTTGGACGGTCTGCTGGACGCCTTCCGCCGGGCCGGCGCTGCGCTGCCGGATTCCCGCCGGGGCCGCAACACGCGCTACGCCCCCGCCGACGCTGCTTCCTGCGCCCTCGCGGTGTTCTTCTTGCAAGCCCCCTCCTTCCTCGAATTCCAGCGGCGCATGCAGCAGGCAACCTCCCGCTCCAATTGCCACACGCTCTTCGGCGTGCAGAAGATCCCCTGCGACAACCGGATCCGCGATCTGCTCGACGGCCTGGACCCCGCCCACTTCGCCGAGCTGTTCCCGCTTTGCCTCGGCACCGTCCGCGAGCAGGGTGCCCTAGCCGCCTTCGAGCGCCTCGGCGGCCGCCTGCTGGTTGCGCTCGACGGCCTCCAGATCCACTGCTCGGACGCGATCCGCTGCGCGCAATGCTCCGTCCGCCATGTCGGGGCCCACAAGACCGAGCAGTACTTCCATACGATGCTCTCGGCGACGGTCGTCGCCGACGGCCACAACCGCGTCCTGCCGCTGATGCCGGAGTTCGTGCAGCCCCAGCAGGACCCGGCGGCAGACCAGCCGGAACTGTCCGAGGAGCAACGCCAACAGGACTGCGAGCGCAACGCCGCCAAGCGCTGGCTGCCCGCCCACAGCGCCGAGCTACGCCCCTACCGGCCAGTCTTTCTCGGCGATGACCTGTACTGCTGCCAGCCCCTGTGCCAGTTGGTCCGCGAGCTCGGGGCGGACTTCCTGTTCGTCTGTCAGCCCAGTTCCCACAAGCGTTTGTACGAACTGCTGCACGACGATTTCATCCATTCCAGCGGCTGGATCAAGACCCGCAACCGGCACCAGCGGGTCGAGCTGCAGCGCTTCCGCTGGATGCACGGGCTGCCGGTCCGCGACGGCGACGACGCCGTGCAAGGGGCCTGGGTCGAGTTCGCGATCGAGCGCAACGGCGAGCGCACCTACACGAACACGTTCTTCACCAGCCTGGAGGTCACGGCTGACAACGTGGCGGACATTGCACGGGCCGGACGAGCCCGCTGGAAGATCGAGCATGAGGGGTTCAACTGCCTGGCCCGCCACGGCGACAACATCAAGCGCAACTTCGGGCACGGCAGCCAGGGCCTGGCCAACCTGCTCGCCACGCTGAACCTGTTCGCCTTTGCGCTGCATGCGGTCCAGGACTGCGTCTCTGACCTGTGGCGGCAAGGCCGGGCGCAGGCCGGCACGCGGCGCAACTTCTTCGCGACCCTGAGCTTTCTCACGGAGTGGTTCTGCTTCTGCAACTGGACCGCCCTGTTCGAGACCCTGCTACGCCAGCGCCCGCCACCGCCCGCTCCCCGGGCGGCTGCGAGCGCGCCAGCATAACGCAACGCGCAAGCCCTGCGGCCAGCGGCGGGCTCCTCCGGAACCCAGCGGCGAGGGTGCGCCTCGCCCGGCCCGCGCGCGCGCCACTGCCAGTGCAGGGCAGCCCGGCCACCCCGGCCCGCGTTCCGAGCCGCCCTAGCCCTGCCGCAACTGCCTCCCTAGGGCACGCACAAACGCCCGCCAATTCCATCCCACACGAGCCAGACCCGCCATCCTGAGAATTGCTGCACAAACGCCGCTCGAATTGACCGTGATAGGGCGCTACGGTACGATGAAGAATCGCGGCCAGGTAGCTCAGTCGGTAGAGCGCGGCCCTGAAAAGGCCGGCGTCGGCGGTTCGATTCCGTCCCTGGCCACCACGTCCCGTTCGTATCGCTGTGGTGGCACGCGAATCCCTGCGCGATACCGCGGACGGCAGGTTCCCGCACGGCGTGTCGATAACAGACACGGCCGCTCTGTTGCGACGCGCTCAAATGTGGAGCGCCCGATTGTCGACGGAAAGGGCGGCCTCGGTCATCACCTCGGCGAGAGTCGGATGCGTCTGGCTTGATCGTGATGTCTTCGCTGGTCGCTTCAAATTCCACCGACACGGCGCCTCGGCGATGAATTCTCACGCACGCAGACCGGTCACATGTACTCCAAGGATGCCGTCGGTCCGCTCGTCGGCAAGCACCTTGGCAAATCCATCGGCGTCGGCAATAGCCTTGGCACGTCCATTTGCCACGAACGCAAAGACGCCCTTGCGGTAGCTTCCGTGTTGGCTGTCAAGCAGATATCCGGGCAGATGTGTTCTGCAAGGGCGATTTTCTTGGATTTCTCTGCACATGGTGAGATTCGGTGAGGGGCGGCGGTGGGTGCTGCTCAGGCGGCGGCCGGCAACTCCCGAGCGGGCGGTTCGCTTTGCCAGCAGCGGTCCTCGCGCAGCAGCGCAGTGAGCAGGCAAGCGAGCTTGCGCATGACGGCGACCATGGCGACCTTGTGCTCCTTCTTGTCGGCGATCAGGCGCTGGTAGCAGGCCTTGCAGGCGGGTTCCCAGCGGGTCGCGGACAGGGCCGCCATGTAGAGGCTGTGGCGGGGCTGGGCGCGACCGCCGCGAATGCTGCGGCGACCATGCTGTTTGCCCGAGTCTTGGTCGAACGGCGCCAGGCCCAACAACGCGGCGGCCTGGCGGCGACCGATGGTGCCCAGTTCGGGCATCTCGGCACACAGGCAGGCGGCCGTGACCGGGCCGCAGCCGGGCACCGACTGGATGATCTCGGCGCGGCGCGCCAGGGCAGCGTCGGCGGCGATACAAGTCAGCATGCGCTGCTCGCAGGAGCTGATGTCGGCTTGCAGGCCATTGCAACTGTCAGCGATGCAGGCAGCCGCCTCGGGGGCGAGTTCGGCGCGCAGCTTGCGGAGGGCGCCGAGCTGTATCACGAGCTTGCGGCGCGCGGCCAGCAAGTCACTGAGCAGCTGCAGGTGATCGTCTTGGGGCGGGGTCGCCACGAGGCTGTCAAGCTGGCCGAAGCGGGCCAGCATGGCAGCGTCGACGCGGTCGTTCTTGGCGAGTTGTCCGAGGGCCTCGGCGAAGCGCCGCGAGCGCAGCGGGTTGACCAGCACGGTCTCCAAGCCGGCCTCGAAGAGGCACTGATGCAGACGGCGGTGATAGCGCCCGGTGGGCTCGAAGACAGCGCGGCTGACGCCGTGCTGCAGCAGCCACTTGCGCAGGGCGCGGCGGCCGCACTTGTCATTCTTGAAGTGGCGCTCCAAACTGCCCTCGAGGATGTGGGCGTCGAGCCCGGATTTGCCGACATCGATACCGGCGATTACGGTGGGCTTGGGTGGTGTCATTCCTGCGTTCCTGTCCTTTTGCGATACGGGGCTACACCCACGCTTCCGTTGAGGTCGCGCAGGAATTGATGCGACGGGCCGACCAAGCTACCGCACGGACCTGAAATCCGAGGGGGAAACGGTCCGACCCGTCGCCGCCTCGGGGGCCTTGCAAGGCCCCCGAGGCGACCTCCCCCCGCTGGCGAGGGGAGGGATCCGAGGCCTGCCGCTGCGGTGGCTTGCGCCACCTGCGGCAGACCAACGAGACGTACCCAAGTCCTAACTGGGGATCCTGTCTCCGGCACACTTCCAAGATAAAAGGGGGTTCCGGATTCGGCCAGCTGCTCTTCGGTATTGCCCACGGATGCAATCTCGGGATGCGTATGTGCCACGCCGAGGATCGCATCATCGCGCACATGCTACCGACGACACAGTTAACACAGCACGGAATGACTGTGTAGAGCGGGCGGAGCGCCGATCCAGTGCGCATGCAATCCTGATCCGGCCCCCGGCTTCGCATGCCGGTGGGCCAGCGCTGCAAGGCGCGCTGCGCCCCGTTGACATCCCCGACATCGCCGCGCCGGTGGCGCCGCGCCGCCTGGCGTTCAACGGCGGGATGCCGGAAGCATATGCCCGGACGCATGAGCTTTACCAGGAGCTGGGAGTCGGTTCGAGAGTATCGGCCTCGATGAGCATCGGCACGGCTCTCAACGGGCGCTTCGACCACGCATTCTCGATAGCGATATGAATCAACGGATGGTGTTGAAACGACTGATCCCGTGTGTCACCCGACCTGCGGCCTGCCTGTGACCCTCACCATCGTCGCCATCAGGGCGGCTACGACCTTTTCGCTCCCGCCGGATGATGTCAGCGCCTCGCCAGAGCAGACGGTCAGGTTGCGTCCTGGTCTGACCACCTGGCCGCGCGCCACGATCCTGTCCCCTCCAGCGGGGGACAGGAAGTTGACTTTGTACTCGACGGTGAGGACCGTGGAATCCGGAGGCATCAACGTGAGAGCCGAATACCCGCAAGCAGTATCAACAATCGCGGCGATGACCGCCCCGTGCAGATAGCCGTGGTGCTGCAGCAGATCGTCCCGGAAGGGCAGGACGATCTCGACCGAGCCGGCCGAGACGCGGGACAGTTCCGCTCCGATCGAACTCATGAACGACTGATTTGCGAAGCTTTCCCGGATTTCGGATTCGAAGCGAGGGTTCTGGATTCGAAACGACGGCACGGCTAATCGGCGCCCCAGTATGGCCCAGCGGCCAACGGCCAGAGCGAAATCACATCGTATCTGGAACCTGGCTGTGCGAGGCGTTCCTCGCGCCGGCCCGTCTTCGCCGGGAAGGGTATCCAGTATCTTCCCGTACGCCATGAGACCCCAATCCCCGAGCCGAACCCGATGCGTGAATCCGCTGCTCGGGCTGCTGGGCTCGGCCCGCTCGCTCAATGCAGCCCGTGACGCACTGCGCAAGCTGGGCCTGCCCGCTCGCGGCAAGGATCTGGAGCGGGTGGCCGGGTGCCTAGTCGAGGAACTGGAACTCGGCAACATCCGGCCGCTGGAGCCGAACCGGGTCGCTCTCTGCCTAGACGGCAAGTATGTCGAGATTCGCGATGGCGACCGGCTGCGGGCCGACTAAATCGTGGTCGGCCTGGGCCTGGATGGCCGCAAGCGCGTCCCGAGTTGCGATGTCACACCCGGCCGCGAGAACCTCGAGCACTGGAAGGCCGTGCCGATGCAGGGCGCAGCCCCAAGGACGTGTATGTCTACTCGCTCGCGAAACACTTCCGCTCGATCCTGCTGCACGGCCCGCGCCCCCAGCCTCGGCCCCGTCGCAGGCCCCCAACGCGGACTTCGTCGCCCTGTGGCAGGACCTGATCGGCTCGCTGGGGGTCATTGCCGCGGAGCAGGACCGCCGCTGGCAGCGGCGCAGCCGAGTGCTCAACACGCTGCTGGTGATCTGTTCACGAGTGTCTGAAATTGCGTGTAGAGAGGATCTTGCAGGGAAGGGCCTCGCACCGCTGATTCTCTGTCGGGGTGAAGGGGGTGTGTCGCCCTCTGGGTGCCTGAACACGACCGCCATGGCGGTCTGGGAAGCAAAATCGAGCGCCGGCGTGGTGCCCAAGGATGCCCGACGGGCCAGGCAGCGCTGTGCGGGGCTCCCGCTATTGGCCGCGGTCGGCCGGATGCGATGTCTCAGCGGCGCCAGCGTCAGCTTGTTCAGCGCCGCGTTGTTGGCCAGACCGTGGACCGTGCGCGCGGCTGGCATCCTCCCCGAACGTCTTGTCGCGGCGGTAGTGGTTGGCGCTCTCCACCCGCCAGTGGCCGCGCGCTGCAGCACCAGTAACTCCCGCGCCGAGGCAGCCGCCTGCGGCAGCGAAGTGATGCCGTAGCTGTAGCTGCGCTTGACCGCGACACCGAGCCGCGCACACCGCTCGTGCGTGATGCGGTAGGCCTGCCGCACATGCGGGAATGGCAGCAGTTGCGAACGTGGCGTGAAGCCTTGGATCGAGCGATTCTCCGAGCCGCCCTGGCGTGAGGGCTGCCAAACTCGCGTGAAATTCACTCGGTCGCGGCCTGAGATTCTACGGATGGCATTGGAAGCTCCAACGCGCTTCCGCCATCAAAGACCCGACTTTTTCAGCGGCCTGCTAGGTCCCAAGGTTAGTGCCGAAAACCATAAGTTAGTGCCATTGCGATCATGTCAAAGGTGTCCGCGCCGCCAAGTTGCCAGGCCATTTCGCCCCAAGTCGTGTGAATCTCGCGGCCCCCTTCCTGAAGGCTCACGTCCTGCGGCCCGCGCCATGCCGACCAGAACCGCCCGCTTGATGTGTTGCGGCACCGCTGCATCGTGCTCCGAAAGCAATTGATCGAGACCGGGCAAGTCCCGCGCCAGCGTTCCGCCTGCCATATGATAAAGCGCCAGCATGGAGTGGGTCTTGCCGCCGCCGAAGTTGGTCTGAAGTTCGACCACCGGGTCGCTGCCCGTGCTGGAAAGTCTCTTGGCCGCGCCGACCAGAAGCGCGCCGAGTCCGTCGGTGAGGTAGGTGCGGCCGAAGAACTCCCGCGGATCGCCGTACTCCGACGGCGGGCTACCCGCGTGGACCTTGCCGAGATCGGCGGCGAACTCCGCCTGCAGGAACTCGCCGGTCGCGACGTCCTTATGCGGTTCGACGACCTCGCGCTAGGGCAACAGACCTCCGGCCGTGTCAACGGAAATCTCAACCAGCCGCCGGGTCTTGCGGCGCTCCTAGTTGCGCTGAAGCTCGTTGAACCGGGTGCGCAATATCGTGTCGCGCATCCTGCCGAGTTCTTCGGCAGGTGCCCCGGCGCCGATGGAATCCAGCAGGCGGCGCATGGAATCCAGCGCGCGTTCGGCGTCGTCATAGGTAAACGCTTCGTTGTGCGAGAGCTTGTTCCGGACGGCGACCAATTCGTTCGCGATCGAGCGTTCGGCGCGTCCAAGCACGGTCTTGAAGGCGGCCGCGCAGACCCTGTCCATGGCGTTGAGCAGTGCGGCCTGGTCCCACGCGCTGCCGCCGCTGGGGTCGGCGTGCAGCCGGAGCTTTTCGGCAACCCGAATCCGCCAGTGGCCCGTCAACGCGCTTTCCAGCCGTTTCTCCACAAACGGGGTCAGCGCCTCCGGCAGCACTTTCATGCCCTCGAATACGCATTGGCGGGTACTCTTGGCCATACGCTACAGCTCCTTGCCCATGCCGTCGGCGCGCCTTATCCGTTGTCGTTCAGGAGCGAAGGCACGGTCATCGCCGTACTCGCCGGGCATCGAAATACTCGACAAGCGCCGACCGGCCGACGATATCGACGATCCGTACGCGCAGTTCGGTCCCTTCGGCATCGGTCAATTGCAGTTCCTCGCCCGGGACGAAGTGGACTGGCTGTTGCTCGCCCTCGTCGATCGCGATATTCGACGCGTAGAGGTAAGTCCGGTCATGGGGATCACGTATGGGATTCAGCCTGCCCTTCAAACCTGGAAGGTGACCGGTCGCCTCCGGGAAAATGACACTCCCGCCTTCCGGCAGGACGGCGAGATCGATCGCAACCGCTCGTTCGCTCGGTGTCCAATCTCGCCCCAGATGCGCGGCATGTCCGGGCGCGGACGCGAACACGGTCATGGGCAGCCGCGTCGTGTGCAGATCGAACGCCGCCTCGCCCTGCTCGTCCGTGGCCGCGCGCGTCCAGGTCTTGTTCGGAAACACGAGAAGGAGGTCGGCACCTGACAAGGGCCGCCCGCCCGATCGCACCGAGATGACGGCACGGGCGGGACTCCGCTCCTGCATCGCCGCGGGAATGACAAGAAGGACTTCCGAATCGTCGATAACCCGGTACTCGGGATACTTCCCGCACAGCTCCCAGGTTTCGCGCCAAATAATGGGGACACCGTCGCCACGGCGCTCCATATAGTAACGCCTGTCTTCGGCGCCACGGGTCCTTCCGACAGGCATCCGTGCCAATACGGAGGTCAGGGCTTCGTTGCGAGTCGACTGCCGTGAGGCCATGCTCTCCACCGACAGGTTGTTCGGCAAGGAGCCGGGTGACTGAATTTCCAGCCGATCGTCAAACATGGACAGGCGAATCTTGCTTCCCCTCATGGAATAGTCGCGATGGACAACTGCGTTGACCATTGCCTCGAACAGGGCCTTTTCACTGTACTGGGGCAGGTTCGAACGGGCCGGATCCTTCCGTGCCGCGACCTGCATGTTTTTGGCGGCGAACGCAACGGCGCCGGTGACCTGTTCGTTCAGCGGACCTGTGATCTCCTGGGCATCGATCTGGCCCGATGCACGGTCTCCGCCCCGGTATCTGGTTGCCGTGATGCAGGCGTTGGGAAGCCATTGTTCCGGATCCCGAGTGCACAACAACACGCCGGCGACAGTTGCACGAAGAACGCCGGCCTCGTCGTCTTCCAGGAGGGCCAGTTTCCCGAGCGCCGCCTTAGGTTCGGCCGCACCCTCGGCGCTCAGCAGCGGTTTCCAGAGCGCCACGGCCAATGTCTTGAATCCGGTCTCCGGCACTGGCTGCTTGTCGAACCAAAGAAACCGGGCCTGCGACCGCCGTTGCGTCAGGCGCAACCGCTCATCGCCGCCCATGAGCCGCTTCGAGGCACCCACGCGTATGTAAGTCCCGCCGGGGCTCTCATGCACGAAATCGCTCTCCGGCACCTCAGCCAGCAGTACCAGCTTGCCGCCGGACATTTCCGCGTGCTGTGTGCGGATTCGAATGGACGGCTTGATCGTGTCGGTGCTCACCTCTACTAAAAAGGAGTCCAGACTCGCGATTTGTGCGCGCGACATGCCGATGACGTCGCCGTCGTCGGCAACGCCGGCGAGCATCACGCCCCCGGCGGCGTTGGCGAAGGCCGCGATTTCGTCGGCCCAGTCCCCGCGGGTCGGTCGTTTCGGACGGTCCCCGGCAAACTCGACCTGCTTGAATTTCCAGCCGCTGTCTTCGCCCGACCGCAGCTGGCTTTCGATTTCTTCAATGCGGTATCTCATGTCCCTACAATTCCAGCGACGCTTGCAGGTCGCCACGTGTGTCGTGGATTGCCGCCGTCTGGCGGGTCAGTTCCGACTACACCGCGATCAGGCCGTTCGATGAACTCGGCGCGGCTGATGATCTCGGCACTTTCTCCCCTCTTACGGCAGACCAGGGCGACGGAGTTGGAGAGGGCGTTGGCACCAATCGCCCTGATTCGTCCAGGGCTTTCGATACGCACCGGCCAAGTACCTACAACCGCATATCCCGCAGAAAGTGCAGCCTCGAGGAAAGTTGCCCACCCGGTTGAACTGATCCCTCCTTGCGTAATTTCGCTTTGCTTGGAGGCATAGTAGATCGTCGCAGGGAAATCACGAGAAGACTGCCGCGCCATGCTTGCTATGGCCCTTGACATTCCTTCGAGGAAAAAGGACTCCGCAGCCTCCTTGTCGCCGTGACGGTAAGGTGCCGCGACGAGTTCCTCCTGTTTTGGTGTGGAGAGCATTCCGAACAAATCCGGGTAAACCGATCGAAGCGCAGGTTTTCTCCAGCAGTAGAAATAATCGGAGATATCAGCATAGGGGATATTGTCGTAGGAGGGTGGGTCGGTCGAAATGACCGTGTTCTGAGAGAAAGTTCCCTCTCCCGCATTGACTTGTCCTATCGAAGCCGGAGAATTGGCCGGAAGATAGGCAACAGCCATGCAAATTTTGTCGATGGGTGTCGACCAGTTACCACCACAGTTAGAGAAGAAATTAACTTCCGCAAAGTCCCACACCATGAGGATTGCCTGTCGTGCAAACGTTTCTCTCAGCGCACCCCGGTCGCTCATCCAGCTTGTAATCGTCGAACCAAGATTGGTCAATTTCGAGATGCCGAACCCCAAATACACGCTCACCGTCTCGGCATAGGCTTTGGTGGCGGCACCGCCGTCGAGCAGCGGCATCGGATCGCTGGAAAGACCAGCGGTCAGCGCATCACGCTCTATCGTGGCTCGCGCCTCGTAAACCAGATAGCTGAACGTGTTCAATGCAACAAGTTGACGATCAGTAAAGAGTTGATCAATATGTCCACTTGCATAAGGATTAACGCCCATATACTGAGTATTCCCCGTGATAGGCACCTCAGGCCGAAAGCGTGGCTTCGCCATCGAGCCCGGCACTATTCAGATCCCAGTTTATTTTGCCCGGCGGGCTGCCCCTCGATCCACCTGTCGATCTCGCTGCGCCGGAACCGCCAGGCGCCGCCGATCGCATGGCGGTAGGCCGCCTTCTCGCTAACCTTCAGGTACTCGGCCAACTCGCGGATCGTCATGAGGCCGCTATCCTTACGGTTCTTCACCGGAGAATCGCGTATTTTTTGAGAACACCAAGCAAAACTCGGGACTGGAAAGGAATGACGTATCGACCTGCACTACTGATTCTTTCTTGCGAGGTATAACCATGGTCGCAATAGGTTAGATAAGAGGCTGGCTTTGCTGCGAAACAGGCCGACGCAATGGGCGCAACTTCCCGCTACGCGCTCACTTGCGATGAGAGACCGCCGTGCAAGGTGCGCTCACCGAACGCTGAAATTTCACGGCGGTCCCGGCAGCTCCGATCTATGGCCCGTAACCGCCCGCAGATTCCGAGGCAGAGCGAACGCACCCGGATATCTTACTCAATACTACAAGATCGCATCGGAAGTCGGCGGGTATTTGTCACCGCTGATTCTTTGTCGGGTTGAGGGGTGTAGTTGCTCTCTGGGTGCCTGAACACGAGCGCCATGGCGGTCTGAGAAGGAAAATCGAGCCCCGGCCTGGTGTCCAAGGATGCCCGATGGGCCGAGCAGCGCCGGGCGGGGCTCCCGCTATCGGCCCCGGGCGCACAGAGCGGCCGCTCACCCGGCCGCGCGGTCGGCCGGATGCGATGTCTCAGCGGCGCCAGTCCTGCTAGTTTTCGCTCAGTAGCAGTTGCAGCGCCTTGGCGCAGTTGTCGGCGTAGTAGATTTGCGCCTCCGGCACCGTCTCGAACTGCGGCTGCGACAGCAGCAGGTTGTTCAGCGCCGCGTTGTTGGCCGGACCGTGGCCCGTGCGCACGCGGCTGGCATCCTCCCCGAAGACCTTGTCGCGGCGGTAGTGGTTGGCGCTCTCCACCCGCCAGTGGCCGCGCTGCAGCACCAGTAACTCGCGCGCCGAGGCAGCCGCCGGCGGCAGCGAAGTGATGCCGTAGCTGTAGCTGCGCTTGACCGTGCCACCGCGCCGCGCACAGCGCTCGTGCGTGATGCGGTAGGCCTGCTGCGCATGCGGGAACGGCAGCAGTTTCGGATGGGGCGTGAAGACTTGGATCGAGCGCTTCTCTAAGTCGCTCTGGCGCGAGGGCTTCCAGCCAGCTTCCGCCCAGCTGCGCTCCGCGCCCAGCTCCCAATTCAGCCCGCTCAGGGTCGCGTGCGTCAGCTCGCTGTTGCCTTTGATCCGCACCATGATGTGCCCGCCGTGCTGTTCCACGATCGCCCGCTCGGTCTCGCGCCCCGCGTGCCCCGCGTCCAGCGTCACCGTCCGTCCGCGCAGGTCCACCTCTTCCAACAAGGCCCGCAAGGCCGCCTGCTCGCCGCCCTCCTCGCGGTAGCTGCGGCTCGCCACCGGGATGCCCGTGCTATGGTCCACCAGTGTGACTGTCTCCCAGGGCTGCCCGGCCGCCGACAGCCGGTTGGCCCCGCGAATGCGCTTGCCATCCCCCGCCAGCGCCGACGCCGCCACGCGCGGTTGCGTCCAACGCTCGAGCGCCCGTTCCAGCGAGGCCGGGTCGGTCCGCTCCATGACCCGCTGGAAGGTCGTGTCCGAGGGTGTCACAGACTCCCCCGTGGTCGCGTCCCGGCGACAGCCCAAGGCTCCTAACTCCTCTGCTGTCAATGTCTTCGCATACGCTTCTGCCGCCCGCCCGCCGACCCGACCGGCCAGCCTCGCCAGCAGCTGCAGCGCCAGTACCATGGCCAACGGATGCCGTCTCCCGTGGCAGCTCCGGCTGTCCTCCACCGCCTCCAACTGCGCCCGCAGCGAGCGCAGTTCCGTCGCCGGGTAGCGCACATCGACCGCCCCGCAAGCCCGCCACCGCCCGCTCCTGCGGATCCGCCAGCCGCGCCCGGGCCTGCGCCCGCAGCGGATCCACCAGCATCTGCTTGCGCTGCCCGTGCTTGTCCGTGTACTGCCCGTTCGAGCGCGCATACCCCTTGCTCAAGCCCAGCTGGATCCAGTTCGCCGCCAAATAGGCCGTGCCCCGGTACAGCTGCGGATCCACAAACGTTTTGCGAGTTCAATGGGATGCCCCCAGCGCTGTTGCCAGTCCCGGCTCAGCCGCCGCAGATTCAACCCCAGCACGCCCGCCCCCTCCGGCAGCACTAAAAACCTCGTGTGATTGGCGATCAGATGCAAGCGCCGGAACTGCACCGCCTTGTGCCAGCCCAGCCAGCGGTCGCGCGGGCGGCACTGGAAGACCCCCGTCTGCCAGCCCACCAGCGCCAGCCACTCGCCCTCGTATTCCGCCACATAGCGCAGCCCGCGCCCGGCCAACTGCTTGAACCCCAAATCGTGGTGTTTGGCCATCAGCGCATCCCAGCGCGGCCGCTCGTGCGGTTGCGCCAGCCGCAGCACCACTTGCTTCAGATCCGGAATCTTTGTGGGCGTCTCCTGCTCCTGCATACCCCATGCATACACGAATCCGGCCAAAATAGCCAGCCCCTCGCCTATCTTGTTGTGCGAATGGTCACACCCCCCCGAGAAAGAATCAGTCGTGGGGTATTTGTCGGCGGGCATTCGCCGCGTCGGTGTGTATCATGCAGTCGGGGTGAGCGGCACGCCGATCATGTGAGTTTGGCCGGAATCGCGTCCTGTGCGACATTGCGGAAGGCCGCCGGGTTCGGGAATACAGGTCAGATGACACTCCGATCGGCATTGCTGGGGTGTCCTTCGATCGCAAGCACTTTGCCGGAATCAAGTACGCAAAGGTCCCTTGCATGCGCTTGGTCTCCACGTGACCCGGCGCCTGGGCTGGACCGAGGGCGTTAGCGCCCGCGAACACGACGGCGTGCTTCTGGTGGATGTCGAGAGCGGCGAAAAGCGGCTGCTGGTTTTGTTCTGCCAGATGGCCGAGGCGCTCCGCAGGGCTCGGCCCGAAATTGATTCGATGCCCCTTTTATCAATCACACCTTGTGGAGCCGCAACAGGGAGTGCCTGTTCTTCTTCGCTCGCGTAAAGTTCCGCAAGCCGGGGCGTCTCAACGCCTCGTTCACGATTGCACGCGATGGCACTGACGCGAGGCAGCAGGAAACGCATATCCGGGGTCACCCGGAATGCGACGCTGGCTCGCGGCTGATCGGCTCCGTTGCAAGAAGGCAGACCGTCTTTGAGATCGATTCCAAGAGTTGGTGGAACTCATCGGCGATCCAGCGCAGTTCCCTGACCCGCAAGGCGACATCGCGCTTTCCCCGAACCTTGAGTGGCTCGCCAACGGCTACAAGCAAGACGGAAAAGTCCACTACGTGATCCGCCACCGCCGTACCGGACTGACACACCGCGCCGGGGGATACGGCCACTTCGAAATAGTCTCCGGAGACACTTGATGTGACCCGGCTCCTCGCTGGAACCGCACTGGCGACGCCGTGCTGATCCCGAGCATGATGGAAGACGGCACCAGGCAGATGTTCATCCTGCGCATTCCTGAGCCCGGATAGGGTTGCAGCATGCTACGCCCCTGGGCCGTCGTTGTCCAAGTGAATGCGCGAGTCGGCCGCCGCCCCGCCAAGCCAGCTTGTCAGCCCGGCGGCCAGATCCTGCGGAGCCAAGATTCCCGGCCAGCAGCCAAGTCCCGTTCAAAGCCGCAACCAGTTTGGGATTGCGGATCCTCGTAACGCGTTATTCTCTTGTAGGGCAGTTTTAAGCCGCGCAGGTTCCCGCCAACCATGTCAAATTCAAGCGATTGGCCGACCGAGATCAATCTCGCGTTCGTCGAGGATCTGTACAACGAGTTCCAGCGCGACCCGAATCTCGTTTCGGCCGAGTGGCGAGACTATTTCCGTTCCATCTCGGCCGGCTCCGTGACGCAGGCCCCGTCGTCGGATTCGCCGGCGCCCCGAGTTGCTGTGCCGGCCGAACCCTCACCGGACCAGCCAGAGACCGAGCGGAACGGTGCGGGCGCCTCGTCGGCAGGCCTGCAGCATTGTGTCGACAAAATCGTTCGAGCGTTTCGCGTTCGTGCCCACATGGTCGCTCGGATCGACCCGCTGGATCTAACGACGAAGGTCTCGGAGGAACTGAACCCGGCCTACAACGGGATCCACCCGCAGGACATGGACGAGCCCATCTCCCCGGCGACTCTCTCGGGCTGCTCACTCAATACGCCGCGTCAGGTGATCGAGCGGCTGCGGGAAACCTACACCCGCTCGATTGGCGTGCAGTTCATGCATATCGACGATCTGGGAATCCGCGAGTGGCTTCAGAAGCGGATGGAGCCGTCCGGCAACCGCGTGCAGCTCAGCCAGGCCAGGCAGCTCAGGATTCTGACAAGGTTGATGGACGCCACGATGCTGGAGGAATTCATCCAGAAGAAGTTCATCGGAGCGAAGTCTTTCTCGCTGGAAGGCTGCGAAACGGTCATTCCACTGCTTGACCTGCTCATCGAAAGGGCGGGGCAGCACGGAGTTCGGGATGTCGTAATCGGCATGGCACATCGGGGGCGCCTCAATGTCCTGGCGAATATCATGGGCAAGAGTCCGCGCCTGATCTTCCGCGAGTTCGCCGACTTGGATCACGAGCACTACGAAGGGCGCGGCGACGTCAAGTACCACCTCGGATACCGGGGTTCCTGGCGCACCTCGCAAGGCGAGGAGTTGCGCACGTCCCTGTGCTTCAATCCGAGCCACCTAGAGTTTGTGGGTCCGGTCGCGGTAGGTCGCGTGCGTGCAAGGCAGGATCGAAAGGGCGACACGAAGCGGACCAAGGGCCTGTGCATCCTGCTGCACGGCGACGCCGCCTTCGCGGGAGAAGGCATCGTGCAAGAGACGCTCAACATGAGCCAGCTTTCCGGCTATTCGGTCGGCGGCACGATCCACATCATCATCAACAACCAGATCGGGTTCACTACCAGGCCGAAGCAGGGGCGGTCGAGCCTCTACGCCTCGGGCGTAGCCAAGATGCTGCAAGTCCCGATCCTGCATGTCAACGGAGAGGACCCGGAAGCGGCGGCGCAGGCGGTTCGCCTAGCCGTGGACTTCCGCAACGAATACAGGCGCGACGTTGTGATCGACATGTACGGCTATCGCCGCCGAGGCCACAACGAGACTGACGAGCCGCGGTTCACGCACCCTCTGCTGTACAGCGTGATCGCCGAGCGCAAGCCCGTCCGGGAAGCCTACCTGGAACACTTGCTCAAGCAGGGCGGACTGACGCGGCAAGAGGCTGACCGAATCGCGGACGAACGGCGAGACCAGCTCGAGCACGATCTGGCGTCTTCACGAAGCGACGACTTCATCCACGTCGGCGACCAAGTGACGGGCGACTGGTCGGGCTACAACCGCGGATCAGACTCGCGGGTCGCGGAAGTGGACACCGGGGTGCCGAAGGCCAAGCTTGCCTCGATCCTGGAAAAGCTCACCAAGGTCCCGGAAGACCTCGAACCAGACCCCCGCATCCAGCGGCTCCTGAAACAACGGGCCGAAATGGCTCAAGGCAAGCGTCCACTGGACTGGGCGGCGGCCGAAGCGGTCGCGCTTGGCAGCCTGCTTATCGAAGGCTACAGGGTGCGATTCACGGGGCAGGACGTGGAGCGAGGAACGTTCTCGCACCGTCACGCGGCCGTGTTCGATTCGGTGACGGGATTCCCGCACATCCCCTTGCAGCACCTCTCTCCGAGGCAGGGGGTGTTCGAGATTCACAACAGCCCGCTTTCCGAGGCGGGCCCGCTGGGATTCGAATACGGGTACAGCTTGGAATGGCCGGACGGGCTGAACGTATGGGAAGCGCAGTTCGGCGACTTCTTCAACGCCGCGCAGGTCATCTTTGATCAGTTCATTTCCAGCGGCGAGGACAAGTGGCACCTCTGGAGCGGCCTCGCGCTGCTGCTGCCGCACGGCTTCGAGGGCCAGGGACCAGAGCATTCGAGCGCGAGGCTGGAGAGATTCCTGCAGCAGGCCGCCGAGGACAACATCCAGGTCGTCAATCCCACAACGCCAGCCCAGTACTTTCACCTGCTGCGGCGACAGGTGGTCAGGTCGTGGCGCAAGCCGCTGATTGTCATGTCGCCGAAGAGCTTGCTGCGCCGCCCGAGCGTGGTATCGAGCCTAGACGACCTGACCCAGGGCTGCTTTCGGAGGATCCTGCCGGACATGCTGCCCGATCCGGGCTCCGTCCATAGGGTGCTGGCTTGCAGCGGGAAGCTTTACTACGATCTCGAGGCCGCACGCCGATCGGCCGCCCGCGAGGACATCGCGATCATTCGCTTCGAGCAGCTGTATCCGCTGGAAGCCGACACAATCCGCGAGGCCCTGTCACCGTACGGGGAATCAGAAGTGGTGTGGGTCCAGGAAGAGCCCCGCAACATGGGAGCGTGGAGGCACCTCAAAATGCACTTCCCCGGAATCCTCTCGCGGGTGATCTGCCGGCCGGAGTCGGCCAGTCCCGCAACCGGCTCTCTCGGCAGCCACAAGCACGAGCAGCGCCGGATCGTCGAAGAAGCGCTGTCGGTAGAGTGAGAGAAGGTTCCCTAGGATGCCCGTTGAGCTGAGAATCCCGGAAGCGGGCGAGTCGATTACCGAGGTCCGGATAGGTGCTTGGCGCAAGGCCGAGGGTGAATTTGTCAGCCTCGACGAGGTCGTCGTCGAGATCGACACAGACAAGGCCGCTATGGAGCTGCCCGCCCCGTCGAGTGGGACGCTCGTGAAGATTCTGGCCGCGGACGGTGCAGACGCTGCGGTGGGCGACGTGATCGCCTTGATCGAAGAGGGCACCCAGCCTGCTGTCACGGCCGAAAGGCACGATGCGGTAGCAGCCGAAGAGGCCGCGGCTCAGCCCGCAGAGAAAACGCCCCCGACCGCACCGCGAGTCATGCCGTCCGCGAATCGCGTGCTCGGGGAAGCGGGGCTTCCCGCCGCAAGCGTCGAGGGCACCGGTCCCGGTGGCAGAGTTCTCAAGGAGGACGCCGTGCGGGCCGTTCAGGAGGACCGCACTCCTGCTACGGTGCCAGTGCCTCAGGCGATCCCTCCTCCGGAACCCCAGCCGGCACCGCGACCGGCCCAGCCGGCAGCGATGGCCGAGGGGGCTCCCGGTCGCGAAGAGGAATCTGTTCGCATGACTCCGCTGCGCAAGGTTATCGCGCAGAAGCTCGTGGAGGCCCAGCAGAATGCCGCTTTGCTCACCACGTTCAACGAAATCGACATGACCGCGGTGATCGAGCTCCGCCGGCGCTACCGGGACTCGTTCAGGGAGCGGCACGGCGTCCGGCTTGGGTTCATGTCGTTCTTCGTAAAGGCATCGGTAGACGCTCTGCTAGCAGTCCCGGCCGTGAACGCTAGGATCGACGGCACTCAGATCGTCTACCGTAAGTACCAAGATATCGGCATTGCGGTCGGGGGCGGACGCGGGCTTGTCGTTCCGGTAATGCGGAACGCTGAATCCATGGGCTTTGCGGAGATTGAACAAGCGATCGCCGACTTCGCTGCCCGTGCCCAGCGGAACAAGATCGAGCTCTCGGAACTGATGGGCGGAACTTTCACGATCTCCAACGGGGGAATCTATGGCTCGATGCTGTCGACCCCGATCGTCAATCCTCCGCAGAGCGGGATCTTGGGCATCCACGCCATCCAGGACAGACCCATGGCCATCGAGGGCGAGGTCGTGGTGCGTCCCATGATGTACGTGGCACTGACGTACGACCACCGGATCGTCGACGGTCGGGAAGCGGTTACCTTCCTCAAGCGCATCAAAGACCTCGTGGAGAGCCCGGAAAGGATCTGGCTCGGCGTGTGAGCCGGCCAGGCAACCGCGCAGACTAGGGGCGAACCGAATCGAATGGCAACCCACGACCTGATCGTGATCGGCGGTGGGCCCGGCGGATACACGGCGGCCATACGCGCCGCCCAGCTAGGCCTTGATGTTGCCTGCATCGAGAAAGAAGAGGTGCTCGGCGGGACTTGCCTCCGAATCGGCTGCATACCAAGCAAGGCGCTCCTCGAGTCCTCCGAACTCTACGAAAAGGCTAGGCGAGGCCTCGCAAGCCATGGGATCGTGGCGTCGGGTGTCGGCCTCGACCTGGATCGGATGCTCAGTCGCAAGGACCGGGTAGTCGCTTCGCTGACCAAGGGCATCGCCAGTCTGATCCGGAAGAACAAGGTCACTCGCTATTCAGGGCACGCGCGTTTCGTGTCGCCCTCACGCGTGGCCGTTGAGGGGAACAGCGGCACCTTGGAAGTGGAGGGCAGAAACGTCCTCATCGCCACAGGCAGCAAGGCTTCGAGCCTGCCTGGGATCGAAATCGACCGAGACCGCATCGGGACGAGCACAGAGGCTCTCTCCTATTGCGAGGTCCCCAGCCGGCTGGCCGTGATCGGCGCCGGGTACATCGGTCTGGAAATGGGCTCGGTCTGGCGTCGCCTGGGCTCGAAGGTCGTCGTATTCGAATACCTGGACCGCATCCTGCCAGGCATGGACTCGGAAGTGGCGGAGGCTGCCCGCACGGCGTTTGCCAGGCAGGGTATGGAATTCCGGCTGGGCTCCAGGGTCACCGGTGCAAGGGTCATGGGCGAAAGCTGCGTTGTCGAGTGCGAAGGCGCGGAGCCGTTCGAATGCGACCGTGTGCTCGTCTCGGTGGGCCGGCGGGCCAACACAGAGGATCTTGGCCTCGAGGCTGCCGGTGTGCGGATGGACGGCCGAGGCCGCGTCGAAGTGGACGATCACTTCCAGACCTCAGCGGAAGGAGTGTTCGCGATCGGTGACGTCATCCGCGGTCCAATGCTCGCTCACAAGGCCCAAGAGGAGGGTATGGCGTGCGTGGAGCGAATCGTGACAGGCTACGGGCACGTGAACTACGACGCGATTCCAGGAATCGTTTACACCCACCCGGAGATTGCTTCGGTAGGCAAGACCGAGGATCAGCTGGCGGACTCGGGCGTCGCCTTTCGCAAGGGAAGGTTCCCGTTCGCCGCCAACGGCCGGGCGAAGGCCATGGCCGATTCAAACGGATTCGTCAAGATCCTGGCCGACGAGCGCACTGATCGTGTCCTAGGTGTCCATATCATCGGACCTCGCGCAGGGGACCTGATCGCTGAAGCGGCCGTGGCGATCGAATTCGGTGCCTCGAGCGAAGACCTTGCAAGATCGAGCCACGCACATCCGACCCTTGCGGAAGCAGTCAAGGAGGCAGCTCTCGATGCGGACAAGAGGGCCGTGCACATCTAGCGAAGCGGCGGTTGTCTACAGATAGTTCTGCCTTAAGACTGGCGATAATGGGTCCGACACCATCGCACACAGTTGCTCCGATGTCGCAGCTATTGCAACCTCAACAGTCCAACACTTCGTAGAGAGTTCACGGCCATGCTCGGCAGGGGCTGATGGTTGCGATTGCACGTAAGCCGCCTCGTGAATGCCGCAAAAGACGGGGTTTAGCTCGGGGTGTTCTACGAGCACGGCAATTCTCGCATGCTGCAGCGCCGCCCCGCCTGACGCGTCCAGATTTCCGTTTCCCGCAGTGCCGACCGATGCAGCAGGCGACAGCAAGTTCGCTGGCAACTTGCTCATCTGGGGATTCCGTGGGTGCGCGCGGCGCCGATGCATCCAGAGCAACCGAATCAAAGTACGTTCGCCATGCGTCCGATACCGATGCAGGATTGCGCAAGTCTTTGCAATAGAGTTGCTCGGCAAACGCTAGGTTGATTTCGGTGGGCCACTTGTCGGAGCTTGGCACCAATGAACGCAAGTGCTTGCTTGCCTGACAGATACGAGGAAATCCCACGCAGCCGTGCACTGTCGACGGCCTCCGGCGCCGTGCTTTGTCGGTTCCGGAAGTCTCGGCTGCCCGTCGCTGATACCGATTCCGTTCAGCCGCTGCTCGGCATTCGGAGAATGAACATCTGCCGAGTGCCGTCTTCCATCATGCTGGGGATCACCAGGGTGTCCCCGGCGCGATTCCAGCGCGGGGCGGGATCGCACCTCAAGTTCCCTGACACGCGTCCGAACAGGTCGTACCCGCCGGCGCGATAGGTGGTGTTTGTGCGCCGGTTGTGGATCACGTAGTGGACTTTGCCGTCTTGTTTGTAGCCGTTGGCAAGCCATTCCAGATTCGGCGAGAGCGCGATGTCGCCCTCTGGATCGGGGAACAGGTCGGTATCGCCGATCAGTTCCACGAGTTGCTGCGAATCGACGTCGAACACGGCTTGCCTGTTGGCGATCGATCCGATCATCCGCATGCCGGCGTCCCATTCGGGATGGCCGCCAATGTGCGTTTCCTGCTGCCTTAGATCGGTGCCGTCCCGGGCAATCGTGAAGGAGGCGTTGACACGGCCAGGCTTGCCGAAATTCGCTCGCCCGAAAAAGAAGAGTCGCTCACCGGTGCGGCTCCACAGCGTGTGGTTGATGAACAAGGGCAGCGAATCAATGTCCGGGCGGGCCCGGCGGAGCTCCTCGGCGAGGTCGTGAAACGAAACGAGGAGCTGTTTCTCACCGGTCTCGACGTCTACCAAGAACACCCCGTCGTCCTTGGGCGCGCTGACGCCGTCCGTCCAGTCCCAAGCCTCCGGATAGCCCGTCACGAGCCGGAGGCGAGCCATTCTCGCGTAGTTGATGCCCGCGAAGTGCTTGCCGTCGAACGATACGCCGCCGTTGCCGACCGGAGTGTCGTCGAAGCGGTACTCGCGGACACGGCGGCCCTCCGCGATGTCGTAGAGGACACAGAACACCTTACCAGTCACCGGGTCGCGGTCGTTGAAGAAGAATTGGTTTTCAGGATTGGCGGGATTCCAGTAGAACATCGTGCCCTGCTGCACGTTCCAGCCTCTTGATGTGTCCAAGACCCGCACTTCGTAGTCGTTTTGGGTATCAAGCAAGATCACTTCGGCGGCGTCGTCAGGTCCGGGCATGCGGTCGACGAAGTCCGTGCGGAGGGCGACGATATACCGGCCGCTCTCATTCCAAGGGATCGTGCCGACGTGGCCGATGTAGCCGAACAGGTGGTTCTTGGGGCCGAAGGTGATTTGCTCCCGCTCGATCTCGACTTTCAGCTCCGGTGCGGCGGACTCGTTGCAACCCGAGACTCCGAGCAACATGGCGAGGCTGCAAACCGCCGCAAACGGGCGAAGCACTGCAGGTTTCGTTAGGTTGGGGGAATTCAACTGCATGGAAGCACGACCAGCCCCAGCATACTGCGACAGGGCGTCGGCTCACCAGCCTCTGGCGATCTCGTGCCCGCGACCGCAGCCCCTTTGTGGACGCGTAGGGAATTGCGCCGGCTGTGCTGGAACGGGCCCGCAAGGCTTAGCCGCGGCGCCGATGCGTTCGGAGCAGGGGATCCGGCCACGATGATTGGGTCGCCTCGTCTCGACTAACCGGTTTCGTGTGAGGTGAGAACGGGCATGGCCTCCTTTATTGCAAGCAACCCCGATTCGAGTCTCGCGTCCGGGCGGTGTTCGCGGAGCAGAGCTTCATGCGCAAGATCGGCGCCCAACTGACGCAGGTGTCTGCTGGCGGAGCTGAGATCGTCCTGCCATTCAGGGACGACCCGGTCCAGCACCACGGCTACCTGCACGGAGCGGTGATAGCTGCGATCGTCGACACTGCTTGCGGCTGTTCGGCGCTGACGCTGGTGCCACCCGCCTCAACGGTAGTGACCGTGGAATACAAGATCAATTTCTTGGCACCGGCGGCGGGTGATCGGATCATCGCCCGCGGGCAGGTGCGTCGCCCGGGACGAGATCTGAAGGTGTGCGACGGCGAAGCCATAGCTGTGGCTGGAGGGGGCGAAAAGGTGGTGGCCGACCTGATGGCCACGATGGTCCGGGTGGCCGATCACCTCAAGGATGCTTAGGGCTTTCCTGTGGCCGCTTTACAGAGACCTCTTCACGGCTGGTCCGGACCCTCTCGGCCTACATGCCGCTTGAGAATCCGTGTCCGAATTGTCCGTTGAGCGCGGCTCCCACGCTCATCGAGACTGTGATCCGCGCACCAACCCCTAGCTCTTCGTAGATCTGCTTCGTCCTGGAGTATTGCGCGGGCATCTGTCCGTAAAACGTCAGTCGTCTGGGAGCAATGAGAGCCGCCACGTCGGGTAGGTCTACATGTCGCAACGCCCCGAGCACCACAGGGCCGTCGACATGCGAAGCGGGTGCGCGAATTAGGATCGCGTGAGCGATCGACTCGTCCAGCGCGGTCGCATAGAGCGCCCAGCTAGCAGCCTCCCCCGTGCCGCTGACGGCGATGGGGCGGTCAGCCCCAAGTTTTTCTCGGAGCAATCGGGTGGCCGCCAGAACACTGCCGATTCGAATCGTGTCGACGGTGCGTCCGGTTTGCATGGCGTTGCGCAGCAGCGCCTTCCATTCAGACTTCGGCCATGTCGCGGAACCGGTGCCAGGCGGGTAGACGACCAGGACGGGATTGCTTCCAAAGCGCGACCGATTTCTCAAGAGCTGCGTTACTGCCTCGGGATCCTCGCCCGGCGAGGCGACATACACGAGCGCGGGGCCGTCCAGCTCGTCGGGAATCTGCAGCAGCGCTTGGACCGGAACGCGACCGTCATAGTCAAAGGCGATCGGCTCGAAGTTGTTCTGCGGTGCGAGGCTGCCCGGGCGTGCAACAGGTGCAGGGGCGTCTCGCGGAATCGTATGCAGCACGTTGTTGCGCAATGCTTGCAGAAGTTCCTCCCGGCGCTTTTCCCACGCGCTCTGCCCATCCCATTCGACCGGGGTCGGAGCCGGAATGAAGAAGTCGTGCGCGCGGTAGTTCTGGGCGTCGGTTGGGGGCTGTCCAGCGAACACCGCGAGTTCGGCTTCGTCGATTTCTTGAAAGTCTGTGTCGATATCCCTGGGCTCCCGACCCACGAGCCACTGATCCAGCCACTTCACTGATTCTGCCCTAAGGTGGTCAGAGTCCTGATGCTCGCTCTCGACGACCAAATTCCGGAACTGCCCCGGGGAGCCGTACGAACCGTAGAGCGATGACATCGCGGCTTCGAATTCCTTGTAGCCCGCGACTGGGAAGAGCGGGTCCAAACGCCCGTGAGCCGTAAACAGCGGCCTCGGGGCGATGAGCGCACCGAGATGGATCAGGTCGTGCATGCGGAAGTTGACCGGATACATGCAGTCGCAATGCCTGCGCTGTGTGTCGTCGGACACGCTCACGGCATACGTGCCGATGCCCATGATCGGGACAACGGCTTTGATCCGCGGTTCTACCGCTGCCGAGAACCAGCTCATGGCCGCGCCACCAGACCTGCCGGTGATCGCGAATCGCTCGCTGTCCACCTCGGGACGAGTCTCCAGATAGTCAAGTGCCCGGATCACGTTCCAAACTTCAAGTCCGGCTGGGCTGTAGGCTCGCGTGTACCACTCGTACATCTCTTGGCTGGTGGTGCCGTGATGCAATCCGAACATCTCGGCGATCTGGATCGGATCGATGACCAAAGCCGCGTAGCCGTGCTTTGCCAGCGTATGGCCATGCCGCTGATATGCCGTCTTGGCGCCGTGCGGGGAATACGCATGTCCGCATACATACACGATCCCCGGCACGGGGCCGTCGCGGTCGGATGGAAGGTAGAGGTTTGCCGTGACGTAGACCTTGGGCATGCTCTCGAATGCTATCCGCTCAACGACATACCCTTGGCGCTCGATCCGGCCGCGGATCTGAACGTTTAGCGAAGTCCGGGGCCTTTCGTAGTTGAGGCCGAGCATCTCCTTGAGTTCGGCCAGGCGCTGCTCTCGGACGGCTTCCCACGCTTCGCGTGACGCCGTCTCGGCTACGGCTCGGTCGGTGATCTCGCGGGCTTCGTCGGCGAGGTAGGCCATGATACTGTTGCGCGCCTGTTCTGCCTGGCTGGGTGTGGCCTCCAGGGCAGAAGAGCCGCATCCCGCCGTGAGGGCGAGAATCGAGGCGCAGGCTGCTAGTGCGACCTGAGGATGTTGGAGTCTTGATGCGGGCATGCGTGTGCCACGATAACCCAAAAGGCTCGGTGCGCGGCAATCCTGCCGCATCGGTCAACCGGTTGAAGGCTTCCTCTGATTACGATTCGGCCGTTCGTCGATTGGAGCATGGCTGATTTCCATTCGGAACGCCCCGCGCAATGGCCGCTGTCTGTCTCGCTCATGTGCGAAGGGCGTTTACCGGACAGAGTTGAATGGTCATCCGGCGGGTTGCCGGAACGCGTTTCGCAGGCAGTTCCGTGCGCCGGATGGGGAAGGGCAGGTCGCACGAGCCAGCCCACAAAGAAATTCGGATTTTTTCCGCTAGGCACTTGACAGGGTGGAAATGGTTATTTACATTTATTTACAATTATGGCTGAGCGAGACGCGATCGAACCTAGGGGCCTCGGGGTCGGGCCGGAGCATGCTTCCCGGACCCCCTCGCTGCAAGCTCGTCGCTTCGCGCTCGGCTTGGCCTTGGTCGCCAACATTCAGGCATAACTCCTCTTACGGGGTGGAAGGAAGAAGTGGTGGAGTATCGCATTGCAAGCATCATCATTGGCTGCCTGCTTGTGGCTCCGCTGTTCAGCAGCGAGATCCAGGCTACCGGGCAGGAGGAGGGTTTCAGCCACAGAGACACTGCCCATCAGCAAATACCGAGGTTCCAAGCCGGACACATGTTCTCTATCCGCAATTCCAGGGATCGCATCTGGGTCGATCATTCTGCCACTGGCCCCAGGTTCGAGAAGCGAGTGGAACTTCCCGGCGATCCCCGCGTGGCTGCAAGCCTTTCGGCAGTAGACCGCGCAGGCAGAATCAGCTCTGTGATAGTGGTCCTCGATCTGGATGGTGAAATCATCCGCATTGTCCGCGTGTCCCCGTTCGCAGCCCACGAAATCGGATTCACGGCAAACGGGAGTCTCTGGGCCATTGGCAAGGAAATCGAGAACGGAGCCGAGAAGCCCGTACATGATGTTGTGCGGCAGTACAGCCCGGATGGCAAGCTAGAGCGCACGCTGCTGCCACGCCTGAGCCTCTCTACCGCCAAGCGTCATCCTATGTGGAATGCCCGTCTGGTCACTTCCCGCAACTATGTTGCAGTCGTGTCCAATGAGGCCTGGACATGGACACTGATCTCTAGTGAAGGACTGATTGTCAGCAGTGGCTCCCTTACCATCCCGGGAGGCTTGGTTCTTGTCAATGGTGCCATCACGGATTCAGGCCGGCTGTTTGTCTCGGGTTTGTGGCGTCATCCGCACACTGCCGGAACTGTTCTCTATGAGATTGACCGGGAAGAGGGTGCCTTGGAAGCGGTCAAGACCGAGCGAGTCTATTCTAAGAAGGACTCGCACGGCATGCTTGTCGGCGCCGAGGGCGAGCAGTTCGTGCTGTACGTGCATGACTACTCGCAGTTTTCCGCTCGCTTAGTTTGGGCCTCGCTGGACTAGGCGAGCAGGAGGGTAGAAAGAGGCGTAGCGGATAGAATTTGGGGGTTCCGGGGCAACCCCCAGCCAGCGCCTTCCGCGTGCGGTCCTTGCGCTTGCCCACCTCCGAGCGCTCCGCCTGCCCTGCCGCCCTAGCCGACCGCTCCTCGTCCACCCACATGCCGCCACCGCCGCGAAATTCTCCCGCCGGAACTTGGCGATCGTGTCGTGGTCGGGGTGCCGGTTGGCCGCCACGCAGCGCACCCCCAGGTCGTGCCAGGTCGCCCGCTCGATGCGGCGCGAGGAGAAGATGCCGATCGCGTAGCAGTAGATCAGCAGCGCCAGCTTCATGCGCGGCTCGTACTGGGCCGAGCCCGTGCCGCGCTCGTTGACGTGGAAGTTGGAGACATCCACGAACTCGACGGCCTCGATCACGAAATGGGCGAGGTCATCCGCGGGGATCCAGTCGCGCATGTCAGGCGGCGGCAGGTAGGGCTGCTCGCGGTCGCAGGGGCACGAACTTGGCCATGAAATTATTGTATTTCAATCGTCAATTGCTGTGTTGTTATTCGTGACCTAGGTCCAGCTCAGAGTTATCGCGGTTTGCTACGCTCGGGTGCCCCTAAGTCCGACAGGCTGCTAGGTGTCCGTTTGGTGCATGGCTCGCACGGCGATTCCCGTCAAGCCGGGAGCGCCCTGAAAAGCGCGGATTCCGCAACTTGCCGGGCCGGCAAGGCGTGCATAATAGACAGACCATGGGAGCACGAGCAAGCTGCCACTCCGATCGGCCGAGCGAAGCTCACCGCTCGCGCCGTTCTTTCTTGAGACTTTCGATCACCGCGCTCGGCGCTAGCGAGGCGCTTCCACTGGCGGGCCAGCGGCGAGCAGCGCAGGAGCGACCGAATGTCCTGTTCTGCATCTCGGACGACCAATCTTGGTCGCATACAGGCGCAATCGGAGATCCGGTTGTCAAGACGCCAGCCTTTGACCGTGTCGCCGCCGAGGGCGTTCTGTTCACCCACGCGTTTTGCGACGCGCCGACATGCGGACCGTCACGGAGCGCCATCTTGACAGGCCAGTCGATCTGGCGGCTCGAGGAAGCCGGCAACATCCACAGCACCCTGCCGAGCAAGTTCGCGACCTATACGGAGATGCTCGAGCAAGCCGGGTACCGAGTCGGCTTTACCAGCAAGGGATGGGCGCCTGGCCGGTTGGCACCGGGGGGCCGGAGCCGCAATCCTGCTGGCGACAGGTTCCAGAGCTTCGACGAGTTCTTTCAGCAACAGCCCGCCGACCGGCCCTTCTGCTTCTGGCTAGGCAGCAGCGACCCGCACCGCCCGTACACGCTCGGATCGGGGGCGCAATCCGGGAAGGACCCAGGAGAGGTCGTCGTTCCGCCGCACTTGCCGGACCATTCCGTCACTCGGAACGACATTCTCGACTACTACGTTGAGGTCGAGCGCTTCGACAACAGGGTCGAGCAAGCCCTTGCGTTACTCGAAAAAGCCGGGCGGCTGGCCAACACGATCGTGGTCGTGACAAGCGACCACGGCATGCCGTTCCCCCGCGCGAAAGCCAGTCTCTACGACTACGGCAGCCGCGTGCCACTGGCGATCTCGTGGCCGCAGGCCGTCCCCAAAGGAAGGACCGTTGACGATTTCATCAGCCTGAGCGACATGGCGCCGACGTTTGTCGAGGCTGCCGGCTTGGCGGCCCATGAGAACATGACCGCGCGCAGCCTGCTGCCGATCCTCACCTCGGACAAGAGCGGGCAAGTCGACCCGTCGCGCGACGCCGCCTTCATCGCAATGGAACGGCATGACGGATGCCGTCGAGGAGGCAAGGGGTACCCTTGCCGTGCCATCCGCAACAAGGACTACCTCTACATCCGCAATTTCGAGCCGACCCGCTGGCCTTCCGGCTCGCCGAACGCCGCGGACTGCGCGCGCGGCATCCCATACGGTGAGATCGACCCGTCGCCGACGAAGAGCTTCATGATGGAGAATCGCGGCGACCCGGCCGTGGACCGGCTTGCGGAGCTCGCATTCGGAACCCGCGCGCAACACGAGCTCTACGATCTGCGCGCGGACCCGGGCCAGCTGCGCAACATTGCCGCGGAGCCCGCGGCGGCGGGCCACTTGAAGGCGCTTCGCGATCGTCTGTTGACGCGATTGGCCGACACCGGTGACCCGCGAGCGTTGGGCACCCCCGCGCCGTGGGACTTCTATCCCTACTACGGTCGGAAGGTCAACGAGGACTGGGCTGTCGACAAGCCGGGTTAATCAAGAGTGTCGTCGCGGACGTCCTCCTGGCGCGCCCTTCAGGGCGGCCCAGCACCGGGGGTGCAAGCAGCGCGATCGAGCGGATGCACTCCCTGTCGGCGAGAGATTGGGAGAAGAGCCATTCCAGCATCTCGGGCTCGCCGTCGCAGCGATCGCTGCTGCATCGCGTACTGCCGTTATCGCCGCCGCTGATCATCTTCGCGGCAATGCCATGCCCGTCACCGGCCCAGGTCGTCAGCTTCATGGTCCCTCCCAGTCGTCCCATTTCGGCGAATAGCTTCTGCGCGCGCTCGTACGGGCAAACTGTGTCCTTGTCCCCGTGAAAGGCCCATATCGGGACCTGATTCCCTACTACCTGCATCCAAGACTGACCTAAACGGGGCTGACCAAGACGACCCGGCGGCCGGTCCGCCAGTCTGACTCCGTCCCTCGGCGGTCAGCGTTTCCGTAGCCTTGAATTGCGAGTTTTGTTCGTATTAAATCGCTGATTCTATTGACTTTGAGCGAATATATTGCGATAATCATGGCTAGAGAACCCTCTGCGATGCCCAAGAACAAAGTCCAGTTCCAAAAAGGCCTCAGCCTGACCCAGTTCCTCCAGGACTACGGCTCCGAGGCGCAGTGCGAGCAGGCCCTCTTCGCCGCCCGCTGGCCCGACGGCCTCAACTGCCCCCGCTGCGGCGGCGCCCGCTTCTGCCGCCTCTCCACCCGCCGGGCCACCTTCCAGTGCAACCACTGCAAGCGCCAGGTCTCCCTGCTCGCCGACACCGTCTTCCAGGCCACCAAGCTGCCGCTGACCATTTGGTTCCTTGCCATTTACTTCCTCTCCCAGACCAAGAGCGGCATCTCGGCCCTGGAACTGGGGCGCAAGCTGGGCGTCAACGACAACACCGCCTGGCTGCTCAAGCACAAGCTCATGCAGGCCATGCGGGAGCGGGACCAGCGCTACCGGCTGGCGGGCACGGTGCAGCTGGACGACGCCTATCTGGGCGGCGAGTACCCCGGCGGCAAGCGCGGGCGGGGCTCGCCGAACAAGACGCCGATGCTGGCGGCCGTGCAGGTCAGCGCGGAGGGCCAGCCGGTGGTGATGAAGCTGAGCGTGGTAGCCGGCTTCCGCACGGCCGAGGTCGCGCAGTGGGCCGCGCAGCACCTCCAGCCCGGGACCACGGTGCACACGGACGGGCTGGCCTGCTTCAAGGGGCTGGAGGCAGCGGGCTGCGAGCACAAGCCGCACGTGACGGGCGGCGGCAAGCAGAGCTGCGAGACCCCCGGGCTGGTCTGGGCGAACACGATCCTAGGGAACGTGAAGCGCTCCTTGGACGGCACCTACCATGCCGGCGCGCCGCACTACTGGGCGCGCTACCTGGCCGAGTTCCAGTACCGCTTCAATCGCCGCTACGAGCTGGCGGCGCTGCCGCGCAGGCTGCTGAAGGCGGCGGCCACGACGCTGCCGTTGCCGCGTCCGATCCTGCTGTTGAGCGCCGTCTAACGGCAGCGGCTCCCGCCAGCCCTATCCACCGGGCGTTCGACAACCCGGCTGCGCGTGGGACAGGCCGCCGGCACTCCCCGGGGACCATCAGGGGACTGCCCGGGGGACCCGGTTGCGACCGATACCACTGGCTGCCAGTGCATCTCGTGCCTAGCGCCTCTCCCCCCTGCCTGCCGGCTTCGCGCCAGCCACCGAAAATCCACCAGCCCACCTCTTCTGGCGCTCTACTGGGATGCGGATAATAGGGAATCAGGTATCGGGATGTCCTTGATCAGGGATGCGTCGATGAATTCTTCGGTCTGCGGCAGGCCGGTTCCGGCGGAAGGCACCGCCGCCGCGAAGTAGCCGGGATCGATCTGCAAGAGGATATACGTCCCGTGGCCTCCCATCGAATGCCCGAGAATGTAGATCCTGTCCGTGTCGACCGACGGCAGCGCCGCGACGATGGCCTTGATCTTCTCGAGGTGCTCGGCACCCCATAGGCGGGCCGACTGGGGAGCGAGCACGTAGCTCGGAAACGCCGAGCGTCTCGCCCCGTCGGCAAGCAGCCTGGTCCAGACCCTCAGTTGCTTGCTGTGCGGATTCGATTCCCAGGTCGGCGGGTGACCGAGGGCGCGCGGGTCAGCGGTTGCCAGCAGGCGTTGATCGAGTCGGGCGGACAGGGATCGCTTGATCCCGTCGAACGTGCCTCGACCGGCGACATTGTCCATTTGGCTCGGCCCGAGGTCCATGTCGTAGAGTTCCTCGGCCGGGCGTTTTGAGAACGCGGCCTCGTAGTACGTCTCAAGCCCGGGCGTGTCCTGGCGCGCGCGGATGAAATCATTCACGGCAAACGGGAGTCTCTGGGCCATTGGCAAGGAAATAGAGAACGGAGTCGAGAAGCCCGTGCATGATGTTGTGCGGCAGTACAGCCCGGCTGGCAAGCTAGAGCGCACGCTGCTGCCACGCCTGAGCCTCTCTACGGCCAAGCGTCATCCTATGCGGAGTGCCCGTCTGGTCACTTCCCGCAACTATGTTGCAGTCGTGTCCAATGAGGCCCGGACATGGACACTGATCTCTAGTGAAGGACTAATCGTCAGCAGTGGCTCCCTTACCATCCCGGAAGGCTTGGTTCTTGTCAATGGTGCCATCACGGATTCAGGCCGGCTGTTTGTCTCGGGTTTGTGGCGTCATCCGCACACTGCCGGAACTGTTCTCTATGAGATTGACCGGGACGAGGGGGCCTTGGAAGCGGTCAAGACCGAGCGAGTCTATTCCAAGAAGGATTCGGACGGCCTCCTTGTCGGTGCCGAGGGCGAGGAACTCGTGCTGAGGGTGCATGACTACTCGAAGTCTTCCGCTCGCTTAGTCTGGGCCTCGCTGGGCTAGGCGAGCAGTAGGGTAGAAAGAGGCGTAGCGGATAGAATTTGGGGGTTCCGGGGCAACCCCCAGCCAGCGTCTTCCGCGTGCGGTCCTTGCGCTTGCCCACCTCCGCCTGCCCCGCCGCCCCAGCCGGCCGCTCCTCGTCCACGAACAGCAGCGACGCCAGCCGCTCCCGCATGTGCCACTCCAGGTTGTACGCCAGCATGCAGGTCAGCTGAGTGTGCACGGCTCGGTGGCTGGCGCCGCTGGCGGCGGAGAATCGAGACCGAGACAGATTCGGCGATATCGGTGAGGTGGGCGCGACGGAGGCCGGGCTGGCGGGGACAGGCTCGTAATCGTGCGCTAAAGCCTAGGTGCGGAAGGCTCGCCAGTGGCCTAGGTAGGAACGACGGTTCTCGGGAGCGAAGGCACCCGCGAGAGCGTCGCGGACACGGTCCCGGTGAGCATCCGAGAGCGTCACGGTAGCTTCCGTGTTGGCTGTCAAGCAGATATCCGGGCAGATGTGTTCTGCAAGGGCGATTTTCTTGGATTTCTCTGCACATGGTGAGATTCGGTGAGGGGCGGCGGTGGGTGCTGCTCAGGCGGCGGCCGGCAACTCCCGAGCGGGCGGTTCGCTTTGCCAGCAGCGGTCCTCGCGCAGCAGCGCAGTGAGCAGGCAAGCGAGCTTGCGCATGACGGCGACCATGGCGACCTTGTGCTCCTTCTTGTCGGCGATCAGGCGCTGGTAGCAGGCCTTGCAGGCGGGTTCCCAGCGGGTCGCGGACAGGGCCGCCATGTAGAGGCTGTGGCGGGTGGGCGCGACCGCCGCGAATGCTGCGGCGACCATGCTGTTTGCCCGAGTCTTGGTCGAACGGCGCCAGGCCCAACAACGCGGCGGCCTGGCGGCGACCGATGGTGCCCAGTTCGGGCATCTCGGCACACAGGCAGGCGGCCGTGACCGGGCCGCAGCCGGGCACCGACTGGATGATCTCGGCGCGGCGCGCCAGGGCAGCGTCGGCGGCGATACAAGTCAGCATGCGCTGCTCGCAGGAGCTGATGTCGGCTTGCAGGCCATTGCAACTGTCAGCGATGCAGGCAGCCGCCTCGGGGGCGAGTTCGGCGCGCAGCTTGCGGAGGGCGCCGAGCTGTATCACGAGCTTGCGGCGCGCGGCCAGCAAGTCACTGAGCAGCTGCAGGTGATCGTCTTGGGGCGGGGTCGCCACGAGGCTGTCAAGCTGGCCGAAGCGGGCCAGCATGGCAGCGTCGACGCGGTCGTTCTTGGCGAGTTGTCCGAGGGCCTCGGCGAAGCGCCGCGAGCGCAGCGGGTTGACCAGCACGGTCTCCAAGCCGGCCTCGAAGAGGCACTGATGCAGACGGCGGTGATAGCGCCCGGTGGGCTCGAAGACAGCGCGGCTGACGCCGTGCTGCAGCAGCCAGTTGCGCAGGGCGCGGCGGCCGCACTTGTCATTCTTGAAGTGGCGCTCCAAACTGCCCTCGAGGATGTGGGCGTCGAGCCCGGATTTGCCGACATCGATACCGGCGATTACGGTAGGCTTGGGTGGTGTCATTCCTGCGTTCCTGTCCTTTTGCGATACGGGGCTACACCCACGCTTCCGTTGAGGTCGCGCAGGAATTGATGCGACGGGCCGACCAAGCTACCGCACGGACCTGAAATCCGAGGGGAAAACGGTCCGACCCGTCGCCGCCTCGGGGGCCTTGCAAGGCCCCCGAGGCGACCTCCCCCCGCTGGCGAGGGGAGGGATCCGAGGCCTGCCGCTGCGGTGGCTTGCGCCACCTGCGGCAGACCAACGAGACGTACCCAAGTCCTAACTGGGGATCCTGTCTCCGGCACACTTCCAAGATAAAAGGGGACGCGGAACCTTCCGGTGGCGCGAGTTGCGGTTGCTTGTCCGGCAGCTTCAGGTCAAGCGCTGAAGGCAGGACCTACTGCTCCGGCGGAATAAAGGACTTGGCCGGGACCCCTGCACCCCAGTGTCGCCAATCCCGCTTTTCTGGAATGCCCCGCCATGGTCGCTGCAATCAGGCGAGCGGTCAGGATCCCCCCGAGCCGTGCCTTGCGAACCCGCCCCATTCTGTCCGGTAACAGCATATAGTTCGCGTTGCGACCTAGGTCCTCGGTCCATGTCTCCGGCCAAAGCCACCATTCGGCTACTCTGGTTCCATGGGCTTGGTGGGGTCTAGCAGCCTTCTTCGCACGGCCATTGCGGTCTTCTTGGCCTTGCTGCTCGGACCGTCGCCCAAGGCCGGCGCCCAAGCGCCGCAGAAGCCCGACTCGGCTCAGCAGGGCGGTGCAGCGACGGATTCTGTTGACAGCGAGGCGGCCTCCCCAGAGCCCTCGTCGGCGGCAACGGAAGACGGGGCGGCCGCGCAGCGCACAAGCTTAAACCTCCTCGGACAAGAAGACACGCGATCCGGGGAAGCTCGCCGCAACGAAAACGTCCAATTCAATCTCGTCGATACGAACACACTGCAGGAATTGAACATCCGCTTGGGTGCCACGGCGACGATCGTTACCGATTTTCAGCCCGACCGCGACTACTACGGTGCAGAGTACGGCCGACGCCCGAGACCCAACATCCACTTGCCTCCTGCGCGAGGCCAGGGCCTACGCGGCAGCGCCTACTTAACGCACGGGAATAGCGTTTTTTCGGCGCGCTCGTTCTTCCAGGTGGGCGACGTCCAGCCCGCGAACGAGAACCGTTATGGCTTCCGACTCTCCGGACGGGCCTGGCACGGAGCCACTTTCACCGTGAACGCGTCGCAGCAGAAGATCCGCGGGCAAGTCAACGGCAACGTGCTGGTGCCTCTGCTCGAGGAACGGACTCCGTTGCTGATCGATCCCTCGAGTGGTGAACGGACGGACGACGCCACGCGGGCGATCGTCGAACAGCTCCTTGCGGCCTATCCGGCGGAGCTGCCGAATCGCACAGACGTTGATCCTCGCGCCCTCAATACGAACGCCCCTCAGCGGGTTGATACCGACTCGGCGAACCTGCGCTTGGACCAATCTCTCGGAGACCACGGCAAGTTGGCGTTGGGCTATGTCTTTACGTCCCAAAGCGTCGATGCATTTCAGCTCGTCCGCGGAGCAAACCCGGACACCGAAATCAAGAATCACCGCCCTCGCGTGACGTGGACGATGGCAAAGTCGCCGCAGACAGTGACCAACCTCTCGATCGGCTTTGATCGCGTGGGTTCCTTGCTCATCCCCGAGCCAGATAACTTCGGGCCGACCGTCGGCGTCTCGCGGGCGATTGACGGCCAGGGGCCCTCGCCGCTCGTCCCCGTCGACAGGGCTCTGAACACGTTTCGGATCGCAGGATTGATCTCGCGAACCTTTGCCAAGCACAGCGTCAAGGCCGGTTTTCATCTCGGCCGCGTCCAACTAAACGGCATCGAGCAGCAGGCGATACGGGGCAACACTCAGTTCTCGAATAACTTCAATAACGACGCGATCACAAACTTCCGTCTCGGCAAGCCGACCCGGCTGCTCAAGACGGTGGGCAGCTTTCACCGAGGATTTCGCCAGTGGACCACTCAGTTCTACATCTCTGACACGTGGAAGCCGCTGCCCGACTTGTCGCTGAACGTAGGACTCCGCTACGAAGCCGTCACCGCCCCGCTCGAGGTCAACGAATTTGAGACGTTGCCCTACAGTTGCGACTGCAACAACTTCGCTCCCCGCTTCGGCTTCGCTTACCGCCTCGGAGACCGCTGGGGCACGCTGCGCGGTGCTTACGGTCTTTCCTACGGAGAGATCTATCCCGTCACCTACAGTCAATTTCGCATCAACGCGCCCAACGTCGTGCGGCTCGTCGTGTTGCAGCCCAAGCTGGTCGACATCATCAGCGGCGCAGCCTATGCCAACGTCACGCCTGGGTCCCGCTCGACCCTGTTCGATATAGCGGACAACCTGGTTGAGCCGTATAGCCACCAGTACAGCCTGAGTTGGGAATTCGGACTGTCGAAGACGATGAACCTGCAGCTCGGCTATGTCGGCAGCCGTACACACAAGGTGTTCCAGGCTTGGTTCCTCAATCGCGGTGAACGCCCTGCAGGCGTCCCCGTGACGGTCCGCACGACGAACCTGCGCCGCACGGACACGCGCTACAACGACGTGCTGCGCTTGCACAACGCTTCGCGGGCATACTTCGACGCGGCTCGCGCCGCCTTTGTGATGCGCGGGCTGAAGGGCTTAACGATCGATGCAGCTTACTGGTTCAGCAAGTCGATCGACTTAGGCAGCGACTACACAAATACGATGAACGGTGGAGACGCTCGCCGGGCGGTCAGCCAAACGGCGCACGATATTCACTCCGACGTCAAGTCGCTGAGCTTCTTCGACCAGCCCCATGCGCTGCTGTTGCGTGCCGTATACGAAACCCCGACAGCCTCGGGATTGGTCGGACGTCTGTTCGGGGGGTGGAGTTTCTCGACGGTCACGCTGCTCAAGACCGGCACTCCCTTCACGGTGCAGGCGGGATCGGATGGGCCCGGATTCGGAAACGTAGACGGGTCGCTCGGTGATCGCCCGCACCTGCTCGACACCGCGTTGCTGGGGCGGACGATCGGCGACCCCGACACCTCTCGGCAGTTGCTGCCGCGGAGTGCATTCGCGTTTCAGCAGGTCGGTGACTTGGCTGGCACCCTCGGCTTGCGGACGTTCCGCAGGGGCAAGATTGCAAACGTCAACGCCAGCCTGTCGCGCACTTGGAGCGTGGGCGCAGAGAAGCGCTTGACGCTCCGCGCGGAGTCGATCAACTTCTTCAACACGCCGCAGTTCGCAGATCCCAACGTCAGCCTCACGTCCCCCAGCTTCGGACGCATCACGAATACGTTAAATGACGGGCGCACGTTCCGCCTGACGCTGCAATTCGATTTCTAGCGTCTTGCCGCGAGCCGGAAAGGTGGCTTGGCATTGGGGGCATACCGCGTCGTGCGGATTCGGGGCCTTGGCGAGATCACGCTATCAGCGGCTGCTGCCCGCAGCGCGGATTCGTCTGAGCAGCCGCATCATGGCTGCAACCCGCTCTGGCTCGTCGGCGTACAGGTTGTGGCGTTCGCCTAGGTCCTCTGCCAGGTTGTACAGCTGCCCGTACGGGATTGTTCGGTCGTAGTCGAACGGGTTCCAGCCCCCGCCTCCCCCGCCTTGGAACATCAACAGCTTCCAGTCTCCCTGGCGGATTCCGAACCCGCCGCGGTAGCCGTTGTGGACCAGTGACGTTCGGGCCGGCTCGCTCGCTGCCCGGCCCAGCAGCGAGCCGAGAAAGCTGAAGCTGTCGGAGCCCGCTCCGTCCCGCAGCGGCTTGGCCAGCAGTTCTGCAAACGTAGCCAGCACATCGGTGAGCGCGACGAGCGCATCGGATGTCGACGCGGCCCTTGATGCGGCCTGGCCAGCGAGCGAGCAGCGGTACGCGCTGGCCTCCTTCGTACGCCTCGGTCTTCTGGCCCCGCAGGGGCCCGTTGACGCTGTGCCCGGACATGCTGCGCACGACCGCTCCGTTGTCGCTTGAGAACAGTACGAGCGTGTCCTCGGTCAAGCCCAGCTCGTCAAGGGTGTCGAGGATGCGCCCGACAGACCAGTCGAGCTCTAAGACGAAATCCCCATAGCTGCCGATTCCGCTCTTGCCGCGAAACATCTCGTTGGGAATGACCGGCCCGTGTGTATTGCGATGCGCGAAGTACAGGAAGAATTGCTCTTCCGCTTGGGCCCGGATCCAGCCTTCTGCTTTCTCGGTGAGTTGAAGCGCCAATTCCTTGTGGTCGTATAGCGCGCCGTGGCCGCCGGTGAAATGGTGGCGCGGTGGGAAGCCGAATCGCTCCAGATAGGACGTGCGGTGCAGCCAGCGGTCGTCCCGATGCAGTTGAAGGGGCGATTCCGGGCGCAGGCCCACGACGCCGTGGTTCTGGATGAAGACATGGGGCTGTTGCCCCACGTGGGGGATGCCGAAGTAGTAGTCGAATCCCACTTCGAGCGGTCCCGGCGCGATGTTGCCGTTGTAATCGACGCCCGCATCTGTCCAGTTCTCCCCGTCGGGGCGACCGTATCCGAGGTGCCACTTGCCAACGATGGCAGTCTTGTAGCCAGAGGCCTTGAGCAGCATCGGCAGCGTGTAGCGGCCTTCCTCGATCAACAACGGATCGTCCGACCACACGTTCGCAGTGCCCGCCCATGTGCGCCAGCTGTAGCGTCCGGTCATCAGCCCATAGCGGGTGGGCGTGCAGACAGGGTGGGGCGAGTGTGCGTCCGTGAAGAGGCGCCCTTCCTCGGCTAGGCGGTCGATATTGGGAGTTTCGTAGCTGGTCGCGCTATACGCGCTCAAGTCGCCGTAGCCCAGATCATCGGCCAAGATCAGGACGACGTTTCTCGGGGCTTGGGCGCTGGCAGGCATGCCGGCCACGAGCGCACACCAAAGCAGTGACGCTACAAGTGATTGAGGTTGTTGGCAAAGGACTCGCATACGTCACCGTTGGGCAGTCACTCTCGAAGCGGGTGACGCGCATCTACTCGGCACAGATGAGAGCAGCGTACCCATCGAAGAATTCTACGCTAGCGAGGCTCCGCCTCAAACCGACGCGGTGGTATCCCGAGTGAAGGCGGGACCTCGGGGCTGAGAGCGGGTACCGGACGCCGTTCTGATCTGCGGCCGGAGCCGCCGCAATGTCGTCGGGGCAACAGTGTCCGTACGATGACGGTTCTGAGGGGAACCCATCGCCCGGGGCCCGCGCCATGACTGTGGCACGCAATGTCGCCGAAGCCCTCGAAGAGACGTCAGGCTCGAGGTCGAGTGCATCCAGGATGGACCTCAATCTCTACCAGCCGCTGCCGCAGACCCCGGGCGGCGCCGCGCGCTGCGTCCGCAACATGCGCGGCAACTCGGTGCCGTCCACCATCTCGTAGGCACCCGATCCTACGCGCGGCCCTGTCCTTCCATCGCACCTACGGCCGTGTTCTGCGCCCCGCCTTCCTGTGGCCCGCGCCGGCTCCGGAGCCAACTCCACCCACCCCGCTCAAAACGCGGTGGGACGCCTCGACCGAGACCTCAACCGCCTCTGGGAGGGCTACCCGATCGCCGCGGGAACTTGACCCGATCGAAAACGTTGCGCTTGGACTAGGAAACTAGCCGGTTGCCGATGGCCCCAGTGGCAGAACGGCCGGGAGCCCTCAAAGCCAGCCGAGGGGCTGGAACGAGCGACCGCCGGATGGTGGGCACGCCCAGACTCGAACTGGGGACCTCCTGCGTGTGAAGCAGGCGCTCTAACCAACTGAGCTACGTGCCCTAAGAAGCAATTTGCGGCGAAGATTCCAGCGACCAATCGACGGCGTACTGCATACCAGCTGCCCGGATCGTTCTTCGCTTACCTGATTGTACAGACTTTCCGCTTGGCCTTGGAGCGGCGCCGGGCAGTCTGGCGCCGCCTTCACGATCGCCTGTACTTCCCGAACGCTGGCGCCCCCGCCGGCCTGCTCTTCAGCTTGATTCGTCAGTACCCGAGGTACACCGTCTTGTAGTCGGTGTAGAACTCCAAGGCTACCGGACCCTGCTCCTTCGGACCGAAGCTGGAATCCTTCGATCCTCCGAATGGCAGCTGGTATTCCACTCCCGCGCTGGGCAGGTTCACGGTGATCAGGCCGGCCTCGATTCGGTTGATGTACTCGAAGATCCGCGACACGTCGCGGGTTTGGATGGATGCGGACAGGCCGAATTCGGTCTTGTTAGCAATGCGCATGCAGTCTTCGAAATTCGCCGCGCGCATCACTCCCAGAACCGGGCCGAAGACCTCTTCCTGCGCGATTCGCATGTCTTCGGTCACACCGCTGAACACAGTCGGTTCGAAGAAGTAACCCTTGGCGTACTCTCCGCTAGAGAGGATATGGCCACCACATTCGAGCTTGGCGCCCTCCGCTTCTGCGACGCGGCAGTACCTGTCATTCGTGTCGAGTTGGTCCTGGTCGATTGCCGGACCGATCTGGACGCCCTCGTTCAGCCCGTTGCCGACACGCAGCGCCTTGGTGGCTTCGACCATCCGGGCGAGGAACTGATCGTGGATCGCATCCTCGACGATCACGCGGCTGGTCGCCGTGCATTTCTGGCCAGTGGAGAACATCGCCGCATTGATCGTGTTCGCGACGGCCTTGTCGAGATCGGCGTCGGCCAGCACGATGGTCGGATTCTTGCCGCCCATTTCGAGTTGGATGCGCAAACGCCTGGCTGAGGCTTGGGCATGCAGCGCCTGGCCGACCGGAACCGACCCAGTGAAAGACACCGCCTTGACCGGCTCGGCGTTCACCATCGCCTCACCGACCTCGCCGCCCGAGCCGCAGATCAGATTCACCACGCCCTTGGGGATGCCCGCTTCGTGACACGCCTCGGCAAGCCTCCAAGCACACAGGGGGGACGCCGTGGCCGGCTTCACCAACACTGTGTTGCCAGCCACCAAGGCGGGAGCTAGCTTCCAGGCTGGAATCGCGCTCGGGAAATTCCAAGGGTTGATCTGAGCCACAACGCCGAGCGGTCGACGAACCGCGTACATGAAGACCCGCTCCCGTTCCGAAGGCACTTGGATACCAGGGATGCGCGATCCCTCTCCGCCGAAATAGCGAAAGATGTTGATCGAGCGCATGGTTTCGCCCTTGGCCTCGGGGAGAGTCTTGCCCTCCTCGCGAGTCATCTCCCTGGCTAAGGAGTCGAGGTTGCGTTCCAGGATGTCCGCGACCTTGTACAGGTACGCGCCTCGCGCCGGGCCGGTCTGCGCCGCCCAGCCTGGGAAGGCGTCCTGTGCAGCTTCGGCTGCCACGTTGACATCGGCTTGGTTCGCCTTGCAAAACATCCCGACGCAGTCATCTGAATCCGCCGGATTCAGGTTCGCAAACAGGCGGTCGGAGGTAACCCACTCGCCGTCGATGTAGTTCGGATATGTTTTCGGTTCGTTCATTTCAATTGCCCTTGCCCAGTCGCGACGGATCGTCGCTACCCAGTCCGCTGGTCGCGGGATTTTCCATCATCGCACGCTGCCAGCGGGGCAACGCAATCTCTCACGGACCTGCTATCAGCGCTTCGGCACCCAGCTGAAGTGGGGTGCCCCGGCGGTCTATGAGACCACGCCAAGAAGTGCGACGAGCGTTGCAAGCCTGCGCTTGAGTGTGCTGGCCGCAGCCCGCGGTAACGGCGGTGCGTTACCCATGCGTCTTCATGTAGGCGTCTCTGCTGGCCTCCGATTCAAAGTGCACAGTGGTGCCGTCAACCGTCGCCCGGATCGCGTGCTCCGGATCGATGTAGGTGCCGGTATGAGGATCGCGGACCAGCCTGCCGCTACTCTGTGGACCGCTGCTGGTCGGGCCTTGCTGCTCGCGGGTGCCGCTGTTTCGAGAATTCATCGAGCGCTGCATGAATCGGCCGACTTCCCGGATCAGGTTCCGAAGAATGGCCAAGCCGATCACACCGATCAGCAGCAATAGGATGTTTCGAAATCCCACTCATACACCCGTTGTGTGTGGCGACGCGCTCGCGCAGCAATCGCGTCTCCCGCACCTGCTCACAAGGCTGCGGCCGGGCTCGGCCGCTACTTCTTCTGGCTACGCCGCTGCTTCGGCTGCTCGAATGAGGTTTCCAGCTTGCCCGTCAGGCTCTGCACCATGGCTTGGGCGCTGGCCACGTACTGCCCCTGCGGTTCGAGCTCGAGGTACTTCTGATAGGCCTCGACGGTGCCTGCCGCCGGAATGATCGATCCGTCTTCCTTCATTTGGGCCGTGCCGACCAGCACTGTTGCCAGCTGGTAGTACGCGTTCGCAAATTCCGGTTGCACCACTGTGGCCTTCGTGAATGCATCGATGGCTCCCTGCGTGTTGCCGGTGTTCACCATCGTGGCGCCGAGGTTGAAGTAATACGTGGCGGCGTTGTCCGGTGCCAGCTGGGCGGCTGTCTCGAGTTCAGCAGCGCCTTCTTCGACCCGCTGCATGCGGATGAGCAGCAGTCCCAGATTGTTGTGGTAGGCCGGATCCGGCCTCAGCGTGATCGCTTGGCGGTACGCTGCGATCGCCTCCTCGCCGACCTGATCCCGCTCCTCGCCGGTCTTGGTGGAAACCATCCCGCTCAAGGCCTCGGCCAAATTGCCCCAGATCACGTCCTGAGCGTCGTCGATCTCAGCGGCTTCCCTGAAATGCTGCACGGCTGTCGCATAGTCCTGGAGCCGCTTGGCCTCCATGGCTGCGTTGAACGTCTCGTTCAGCTTCTTGTTCTTGCTGATCTGCTGTTCGCGGGCCTTGAGCGCCTTGTCGTACTGCTTGCGCTGCTGGTCCGACATTGCCGCGACATCGTCCTTGGTCGGTCCCCCGCTCGCTTGTCTGGACTTCTGTTCATTCTGGATCTCGCCGAGGTCGAAGTCCACGGGCTCGGCCTCGCCTAGCTTCATCTGGTAATTGCTGATGCTGTAGACCTCTTTGCCGTCGATTTCCAACCGCACGTTGTACTTGCCCAAAGGCAGGCCCGCGTGGAAGTAGTTGCCGTTCTTCCTACTCTTGACCTTGTAGTTGCCGCGAACGCCGATCCGCTCGATGTAGATCATCGCGTCACGGACACCTTCGCCGTTCGCGTCAATCACCTTGCCTTGGAGCGCCCCGGTCTGTGCGACGGCGCTCGAAGCGAGGAGGGTGAGAACAAGGGCTGCGAGGATGCAGCCAAGAATCTTCTTGCTTGTCATGATGGAAGGCTCCTTGTCGTGGGAAGCAGTAGTCTAAGACTAGCCTACAGTATGGCAGGGTTGCGCTGAAAGACAAAATCCCTAGTCCTGCCTCCTGCGAATCGAAAAAAATCAATGGTTGGCCTCGAATCGGACCAATTGGATCCAGCGCTTGGCGGGGAGTTGGATCCAGAGGAATTTCGCGCGGCGGGACGGGCGGTGGTTGATTGGATCGCTGACTATCTCGCCCATCCGGAACGCCAGCGCATCCTGCCGCGTGTTGAGCCCGGGCAACTGTTCGACAAACTGCCCGCCGAAGCGCCCGCCGAGGCTTCCTCCCAGGCGGAAATCCTGGGGGACTTCGAGCGCTTGGTGGTGCCCCACCTCGTCCATTGGAATCATCCGGGGTTCATGGCCTATTTCGCGGCCGGGGGTTCCAGCCCGGGTGTGCTGGCCGACGCGCTCTCGGCTGCTGTCAACAATGTCGGCCTGCTTTGGCGCTCGTCCCCCGCGCTCGTGGAATTGGAGCAACGAACCTTGCACTGGCTGGCACAGCTGGCAGGCTTGCCAAGTGACTGGTTCGGAATGATCCATGACTCAGCCTCGACCGCGACACTGCATGCGGTCATCGCTGCGCGCGAGCAAGCTGCTGCGGCGGCTCGCGAAGCTGGTGCCGGACTTGATCTCAACCGGATCGTGATGTACACCTCTGAGCAAGCGCACTCTTCGGTCGAGAAGGCCATCGCTGCGCTCGGTCGGGGAACTGCCGCTTGCAGGAAGATCCCTTGCGACGGGCGCTATGCAATGCGTCCCGATGCGCTCCGGGACGCGATTGCCGCGGACCTGCGCGACGGCTTATCTCCGATTGCCGTTGTCGCCACGGTGGGCACGACCGCTTCGACAGGCATCGACCCGGTTGACACGATCGCAGACATTGCGGCTGCGCATTCACTCTGGCTGCACGTCGACGCCGCCTACGCGGGCGCTGCGGCCGTGCTGCCCGAAATGCGGCATCACTTCGCTGGCTGCGACCGCGCCGATTCCTTCGTTGTGAATCCACACAAGTGGCTGTTCGTGCAGATGGATTGCACCGCTTTGTACACCGCCAAGCCCGAATGCTTGCGCCGCGCCTTCTCCGTCGTGCCTGAAATCCTGACTAGCCGCGAGCACCCGCGCGCAGTGAATTTCATGGAGCACTCGATTCCTCTGGGGAGGCGATTCCGCGCGCTCAAGCTTTGGTATGTGATGCGGTCGTTCGGGACCAATCGCATCTCATCGGTCTTGCGGGAGCACATCCGGCTGGCCAACCTGCTGGCTGGCTGGGTGCGGCAAGCGCCGGACTTCGAACTCTTGGCACCTGTCGATTTCTCACTGGTGTGCCTGCGCTACAAGCCCCCCGGCACGAGCGAGGAGGACGCAAACGCTGCCAGCAAGAGTCTGTTGGAAGCGGTGAACGCGACCGGCGAGTTCTTCCTCTCCCACGCCGTCTTGGACGGTCGCTATGCGATCCGGGTCGCGATCGGCAACATCCGCACGACTGAACTGCACGTCAGGCGCCTGTGGGAACTGGTGCGGACACTTGCCCGCGAGTAGGCTGCCCGCGACATTGCCCGGTCAGCCGTTGCAACACATCCCGGGCTTGACCGGGCCGGGTGTACAATTACCTGCGGGAATCAGATGATGCGCACGCGGACCGCTTCCCTCGGGCTCTTGATTGCGCTTGTAGGCCTCACACCGACAACGCTGCAGTCCACTGTCGAGGAAGCTCGTGAACTCGAACAAGCTGGCAAGCCCCTTGAAGCTCGGCGCGTGCTGCGCGAAGTCGCCGAGTCCGGTGGGAGTGATGCTGAGGCCCTGATCGCCAGGGCCAGATTCCTGGACCGGTACGGCGATGCGGCCGCCGTGGAGGCGTATGCCGCCGCGCTGGAGGCCGTGAGTTCCGATGACGCGGCGGCAGCCTCGGAACTGCGTCGCCGGGTCGTGGTCACAGCGCTGATGCATGGCGATGCTGAGGCAGCGCGAGGGGCACTGGAAGCGATGCGCGCCGCCGGAGAAGGTGGTGCGGGTGTCACTGCGCTGCTGCAGCCGGCGGATTCGACCGGGGCGGCCGACTCGGTCGAAGTGCCCGGGACTCGCGATTCCTTCAGCCGCATGGCGGCACTGTCGACCGATCTCTCCACCGAGGGCCTCTTGCCGGCGCTGGGCAGGACGATCTTCACAGGGGGCTATCACGCTGCCCGCGGGGGCGGCACGTTCGAACCGACGGAATATCTCCGCCTGTTGAAGCAATACCTGACGCAGGCCAGGGAACTCGAAGCATTCGCCGGCAGCGATAACGTGATCGAGGTTCCAGTCTGCGAGTCGACCGAGACCGCCCAGTTGCTCAAGATCATCGGTTATCGATTGCGTGGCACATGTGGCCCCGACGCGGTCTTGGAGACGGTGAACCCCTCGCGGGCCTTCTTGGCGATTGACTCGGCGTTTCCATTGACGGACCTCGAGCTAGCCTTTCGCAGGGGGAAGGCCTTTAGCTACCAGTTCGGCCCCACCACATTCCCCGTCATGTTTGGGCGGGAGTATTGGCGGGGCGCTTCCCGTCGGGCCCAAGCGAGTTTTCTGGACACCTTCATCGATGACCCCGGTCTGGCTCGGCTGTACGTCGCGCTGTATAACCTGCACCGGCCGACCGCCGAGGCCCTGCGTGCGGCGGTGCCCGTGGATCGGCTGAAGGATTATGCGCACGTGCTCGACTTTTTTGCCGCGATGTTCGAGGTCCGCGACGGGGTTGCGATCCTTCCCGGCGGCCAGCACGCCCGGCCGACTTGGGAAAGGCTGACAGGTGCCAGCAGCGCGCAGGGCGGGCAGTTCTTCCAGCAGCTGATCGAACGGGACGACGGCTGGATGGCTGCATATTTCGACGCGCTGGCGCGTGTGCAGGGAGCCGCAGCCCAGGCTTATTTCTTGGAGCCCGGGCGCATTGAGCGGTTCTATGCGGCAGTCCGTGGCAGAGTCACGAGCCCCGGGCCGGCACGCCCGATCTTCCGCGCTAGCGCCGATTTGCTCCTGTTGGCGACGCGCTTGAGCTTCACATCGTCCGGCGCCCCTCGCATCCCCGGCGGGATCGCGCCCTGGAAGGATCTGTTCATCACCCATCCGCACGGCAAGTACGACGGCAAGCTGACAGAGTCAGCCACGCGCTGGGCGCAGCCGGACGACGTCGTCGAGGCGATGTTCGCACTGTCTCGCAAAGCCATCGAGAACGAGCCGCTGAGGATGTTCTTGGCAATCTCGGATTTGGACCGCAACCGATCCACGCCCCTTTCTCCCGACACGGTCAAGCGGATGATTCGGGCCTACCCGCGGCACGGCCAGCAGTTTTCCATTTACAGCGACTCGCCCGACATTAGCGAGGAGGCGATCACGGCGCACCTCGACACCATGGAGCGCTTGGACAAGATCGGCAACGACCTGCGGCGGGCCAACGCTGCCGGCATCCTCCAGGCGCAGCTCACGCTGTGGCAGGCCTTGCGCCGAAACGGCTCGATTCCCGCCGATCGGGCGGACTCATCGATGCAGGCCCTGCTCGCGGCGGCAACTTCGGCGACTGACCTGCAGGGCGTTTTCGAGGCTGGCCGAGATGGCGTCCTGGCCCTGCTCGAAGCTGCCGGCCGAGCCGCGGCCGAGCCGCAGCAAGCCCTGCTGGACCTACTGGTCGGGTCGGCCGAAGCGGGCGAGCAAGGTGCGCGCCAGGACGTGCTCGCGCGGATTAACCAGCTGCTGGCGCTCCAGCGCCTCGTTCCACTCAAGACACTGTTTGACTTGGCCGACCACCTCGAGCGCGTGTCCCGCGGCGAGGCCTTCAACGTGGCTATGGCAAACCGCCTCTCCGAGAGCATTTCGGACATTCGCCTGCCGCGGTCGCTGCTGTCCGTCGAGGAATCGAACGCGATGGCCCGCGGGCATTGGGTGGACCGCCATATCCAAGGCCAGAGAAACCTGAACCTGCGCCGTGCAGTCGATCGCGCGGAGGGTAATCCGCGGCGGCTGCTTGCAATTCGCGGCGAATTGGCCCCGATTCTGCGCGATTCCCTGGTGGGCATCGCCTATGCGCTGTATTCGCCGCCCGGGGCGGAACTGATCCGCGCGAATCCCTTGTTCGTGCGCAGCCACGACTTTCTCGGGCCCGAAGGCAAGCGCAGCTGGGCCCGCACGCGGATGCAATCCACCGGCTGGCCGAGCAGCGGCGGCGGAAGGCTCGTGGGCTCACTAGTCTCGCTACCGTACGAGCTGGCTGCGGCTGAGCAGAACTTCATGATTCCGACCGAGCGCCAAGCGCTGATCTGGCAGGATCTGGCCCCGCACATGCTGCTGGGCGCCACCTTGCCGCGCTGGTGGGGGGTTCAACCGGCGGACCTGCACTACGTCGGATTGCACTTGCGTCTGGCGAAAGCCTTGCTAGCGCAGTCCGCGTTTGACCCCGCGCTGGCGAGCCCGGTGCTCGCCGAACTGCGCAGCAGGATGGAGCCATCGCGGGTCTGGAAGATTGAAGAGGCCTTCCGGCGGGGGCGCGTGCGAGAGGGGATCGAAGTCGCGACGCCGGCGGAACTCTTCGCCCTCGCCAATCGACTGCGGGCTTCGCAGGCAGGCCTGCTGGCTGCCAGCGGCCAGCCCTATCTCGCAAAAATCGAAGAACTCGAAGGCAGCGACGCCGAGCGCTACAGCGAGCAGCGCGCTGGGCGGCTGTTCGGGATGCCACATCCGCGGCTGGCACACTCTTACCGCCTCGAACTGCTCCACCTGCCCCTGTTTCCGACACTGATGGGCTACTCGAGCCGCATCCTTGCCGAGAGCTGGGAATCCAACAACCTATTCTGGGCCGCGCTCTCTGATGAGCTCCACATTGCCCCGGCGCAATTGAACCTGCTCATCCCCCAGTGGACGCAGCGCACCTTGGAGCGGATCTTCGCAACGCATCTGGACGACTGGCCAGCGCTTTGGCGGTCGTTGCGCATCATCGCAAACCAAGTTCGCGAGGAATCCGGCGCGTCTGGAACCGAAGCGAGCTCAGACGGATCGGGGCCTGCTCCGGCCTCGGCCGGCGGGGGTTGATGTGCGCTTGCCTGAATCGAGGATGATATTGAGGACGGGGAGGAAGGCAAAGTGGATCGCCCACAGTTAAGCAGAAGCCGACAGTGCGCCCTAGCGACTGCGGCTGGGCTGGGAGTGCTGATCGGCGCACTTCCCTTAGGCGGGCAGGTTCCCGAGGACCTCGCCGAGCCGGCCGCGCTGTTCGAGGTCGAGGTCGATCTGGTCATGCTCAATATCGCCGTCACCGACCAGCGGGGGCGGTATATCCAGGGCTTGACGCCGGAACACTTCCGCATCACGGAGGACGGCGTCGAGCAGTCCATCGCTTCTTTTGGCGCGGGCAACGCAGCGCCGAGGAGGGTGGCGCGAACGCGATTCCGGCCAGGCACCGCCCCCGGCGTGGCTGAGATCTCGCTGCCGGATTCGCTGGCGGGCCAACTGGTCGGCACGAACGTCTTCGTGCTGTTCGACACCAGCAATTTCATGTACCGGAGCTTGGTCTATGCGGAGGACGCCATCGCGGACTTTGTCCGCGGACTCGATGGCGCAGACTCAGTGGCGGTCTACTCCTTCAGCCGAAATCTCACCCGGCACGCCGGGCTATCGCCGGAGCACGACGACGCGCTGCGCGGCTTGCGCCGGTCTGTCGCGGGCGACGAGACCGCCCTCTACAACTGTCTGCTGCTGACACTCCGCGACGCTGCCAAGGTCTCGGGGCGCAAGGTGATCATCGTATTCTCCAACGGGCCCGACAATGCCAGCGCGGTTTCGCCTGACGATGTCGGTGCGATTGCCGAGGATGAGGGCGTACCGATCTACGTCATCAGCACACGCGCGCTGAATCGCGACCCGATTTCGAGCAATGCCTTTCGCCGCATCACGCAGCGCACGGGCGGCAAGGCGTACTTTGCTAAGACGTGGCAGCGCCAGTCCGAGGCGTTCGTCGAGATCCGCGAGGAACTTGCCAGCTCCTACACCGTCACCTACTACCCACAGTCCAATCCCAACCGGGGCTGGCGCAGCATCCAAGTGGAGTTGCTAGGGCCGGAACAGCGGCGCTATCAAGTGCGCACTCGCGCGGGCTACCGCCCGAAACTCTGACCTGCGCCGGCGGGGGCAGCGATCCGAGGGGCAAATGTCGCTAGACGTCATCAAACGTCTGCAATCGCACGGCTTCAAGGCTTACTGGGTCGGCGGCTGCGTGCGGGACGACCTGCTCCGCAGGCCGGTCAAGGACCGCGACGTCGCGACTAATGCGCTCCCTGATCAGGTCGCGGCGATCTTTCCCAACGCGCAGCGCCTCGGCGAGCGGTTCGGCGTCGTGATCGTCAGGGCAGGAGAGGGGGTCACGGAGGTAGCGACGTTTCGCCGCGACGGCGGCTACAGCGACGGCCGCAGACCTGACACGGTCACGTTTACGTCAGACCCCCGGACGGACGTCCTGCGGCGCGACTTCACGATTAACGCCATGCTGCACGACCCGGTCTCGGGCGAGCGCCTTGACTTTGCCGGGGGTGCCAGCGATCTAAAGAAGCGGCTGATCCGAGCGGTTGGCCCCCCGCTCGTCCGATTCCGCGAAGACCACCTCCGGATGTTGCGAGCGATTCGCTTCGCGGCCAGCCTCGGCTTTGATGTCGAGGCCGGCACGATGGCCGGAATTCGAGAGTTTGCCCCGCACATCGATCGAGTCGCCCCGGAGCGCATCCGCGTTGAGCTGGACCGCATCCTCACAGAAGGCGGAGCTCGTAGGGGCTTCGAACTGCTGGACCAGAGCGGGCTGCTGCAGCCTATATTGCCCGAGGTCGGCTCCCTGCGCGGCGTCGAGCAGCCCCCAGAATTCCACCCCGAGGGCGATGTGTGGACGCACACGATGCTCATGCTCGAGCGTCTGCAAAACCCGTCTAAGACGCTGGGCTGGGGGGCGCTGCTGCACGACATCGGCAAGCCGGAGACATTCCACAAAGCCGACCGCATCCGCTTTCACGGCCATGTCCATGCGGGAGTCGAGATTGTTGGCCGGATTTGCAAGCGACTTCGCTTTTCCAACGCCGACGCGGCGCTCGTAGCGGCGCTAGTGGGCGATCACATGAAATTCATGGATTTGCAGCGCATGCGGCCCGCAAAGCTGCGGCGGTTCCTGGAGCAGCCGTGCTTCGAGGACCATCTCGAACTGCACCGGCTCGACTGCCTTGCCAGCCACGGCCGACTGGACAACCACGCCTTCGCCGCTGAACGATTCGAACAGCAATCGCAGGAGGAACCGGTAACGCCGCTCCTAACAGGTCGAGACCTCAAGGCGGCCGGGTACGTGCCAGGCCCGCTTTTTGGCCAGATCCTCGCGACTGTCGAGGAGCGCCAATTCGAAGGCGAGCTGGCGGATCGTGACGAAGCTTTGGACTTTGTCAGGCAGCACTTTCCTACCGGCGGCAGTGGAATGCAGCCAGCCTGATCATTTGAGCTGGGTGCAGGCTGCCTACTGACTGTTTCCGGTCATCCGGCCTAGGTTGGCTCGCTCGGACTTGAGCAGGCCTGCGGGGGCGAAACCCTCAGCTCTTGCGCTTCTCTAGCAGCGCGTCCACAGAGAAAGCGCCGGAGCCGTGTGCCCACAGGAGCAGGAACACGAAGCAGTACAGCACTGCTTTCTCGCCGTTGTTGAGCAGCGGCAGGAAAGCAGACCCGGCGTGTGCCATGAAATAGGCCGCCGCCATAAAGCCCGAGCAGATGAAGGCTGTCCAGCGGGTCTGGAACCCGATCAAGATCAGGATCCCGCCAACGAGTTCAATCACGGCCGCTGTGAGTGCAATCGGCTCATCCACCGGCCCTTTGTCGCCAAGTCCGAACATCTTCTGGTAGCCGTGCGGAATGAACAGAAACGCGGTCATAATCCGCAGCAGCGCGTATGTTGTCGATGGCCAGTTCACGTTGGTCCCCTATCCCGGGTCTGCCGATGTTTGCCTGTCACAGGCCGAGCAGACGATCCACTCTTTGGCCTAGGTCGTCCAGGTACGCACGGTCGCCGCCGCGCAATTCCACAGTAGCCTCGCCATTGTAACCGACGGCCGCGAATGCCTCGCGCACTGCCGGCCAGTCCACGTCGCCGTCGCCCAGGTTCACAAATCCTTCGCGACGCGAGTAGTCCTTCAAATGCACCTTCACGATGCGACTGCCAAGCTCTCGAATCCAGTGTTCCGGAACCGCATAATGCACAACGTTGCCCACATCGAAATAGGCTTGGATCATAGGGTGGTTGAATTCATCGATGAACTGCCGGAAGTCGCGGGCAGTGAGCAGAAACTTGTTCCAGACCTCTTCGATCGCGATCATCACGTTGTGCTGCTCGGCCAGCGGGATCAGCTTGCGGATCTCGATTTGGGAACGCTCCCAGGCTTGTTCGTAGGTCGTATCGCCGCGTACGACCGCGGGCACTAGCAAGACTGTATCGGCGCCGTACAGCTCGGCTTGCCGCAGGGATGCACGGATGCCCACCACGCAGGCTTCGATGTCGTCAGGGTTGGGGGAGGAAAGCGGGTTACGCCAGTGACTCTGGTTCATCACAGAGTGGATGCGCAGGCCAGCGGCTTGCGCCGCGCCGTTAATCGCCCGCGCCTGGGCATCGTCTTCCACCGCCCGCACTTCCATAGACTTGAAGCCCAGTTCAGTCGCGAGTTTGAAGCGGTCCACTAACGGGATGTCCCTTGGCAGCATGCTGTCGAGAATCGCGCGCTCGATCTTGTCGTCCCGGCCAGCCAAGGGCAGCGCAGCGGCAGCTGCGGCTGCCATCATCCATTCGCGTCGATGCATGTGTCGTAGGGTCGGCCATTGACGACAGAGCTGTCAAGTCATTGCTGCGCTCGCCCGCTGTCGAAATGGCACGTCCGGGTCCTGCTTGTCTGGTACGCTCTATGCGCGGTCCAGTGGAGATCGGGCCGCCAGTGCCGGAGGAGCCCCCAACATGAACAGCGTCACGCGTAAGGCCGCTTGGCTGGCGACCAGCGTTCTTTCCGTCGGTGTCGTGCACGGGCTCGACTGCAGTGCGCTTGTTGACTTGCAACTGCCCGATATTCGCATTGATGCAGCGATTTCGTCGGCGGGCGAAGAAGCACCGGAAGAGAACCTTCCGGAAGGTGTTGCATCCCGCGCTGGGCGGGCTACGGTGCCGCATTGCCGAGTCGAGGGCGTGGTCGGCAGCGAGATCCGCTTCGAAGTCCTGCTGCCTGATGACTGGAACGGCAAGTTCCTCATGGGTGGCGGTGGGGGCTTCGTTGGCAGCCTGGGCTTTCAAGGCCGGTTTTCTGTAAACCGCGGGTATGCCACTGCGGCGACGGACACGGGACATCAGGCAAACGGCATTCGCGCCGACTGGGCTTACGATCAGCCCGAGCGACGGGTCAACTACGGATACCTTGCCGTGCATCGCACGACCGAAGCTGCCAAGGCTATCGTGCGCGCCTATTACGGCCGCTCCGCTGGGCACTCCTATTTCTATGGCTGCTCCAACGGTGGACGGCAGGCGATGATGTCCGCGCAGCGCTTTCCGGAGGACTTCGACGGGATTGTGGCGGGCGCTCCCGCGCACCACTTTAGCGGTGTGCTGGCGGCGTTCGCGTACAACATGCAACGCATTTTCCCGGACCCCGAAAACCTCTCCGAACCTGTCATCACGGCGCAAAACCGGCAGCTCCTCGAGGCGGAGGTACTGCGTCGCTGCGACGACCTTGACGGGGTCAAGGACGGCTTCCTGAACGATCCCCGGGATTGCGGGTTCAAGCTCTCGGACCTGCCCGTTTGCGCAGCTGCTGAGTCCTCTGACAAGTGCGTCACCATCCGTCAGCGAGAAGCCATTGCCGCCGTCTACGGCGGGCCCAAGAACTCGGGCGGGCAGATCTATCCCGGCTTTCCCTTCGGCGGCGAGTCCGCGCCACCCGGCTGGCAGGGATGGATTACGGGCCCGAACCCGTCATTGGTACAGGCATTCGGAGAGCCAAGCTCCCAGTTCGGCTTCGCGACGCAGGGTTTCAAGTATCTGGTATTCCAGGATCCCGACTTCGATTACTCGACGTACGATTTCGAGACCTACGGCCGGGACGCTGCCCACCTAGGGGGCTTCCTCGATGCGACCAAGGCCGACCTGTCCGGGCTGAAGCAGGCGGGCGGCAAGCTCTTGTTGTGGCACGGATGGTCGGATGCGGCGCTGACGGCCCACGGCTCGATCGACTATTTCGAGGAGGCGGAGCAACTCGATCCCGACGTGCGTGATTACTTCCGCTTTTACCTGATGCCCGGTGTATTCCATTGCGCCGGAGGCCCCGGTCCGGATCGGGTTGACTGGCTGGATGCGATCGAACGCTGGGTCGAGGACGGCCAGGCCCCTGGTGCGCTAACCGCGGCCAAGGTCGCTGACGGCATGATCGCCAAGACGCGACCTCTGTGTGTCTACCCCGAACGCGCAGAGTACGACGGCGGAGATCCGGACGCGGTTGCCAGCTATACCTGCAAGGCGCCTTGAGCGTCCGCTCGCTGCTGTCGTGGAGTGTCGCGGGCGACTGCGCCCACGCCTAGCCGAGCGAATCGAGCGCTTGCACGACATCCGCGATGATGTCGTCCGGATCCTCGATCCCGACCGAGAACCGCACCAGGTTATCCCGGATGCCCAGCCGATGCCGTCGTTTCTCCCCCATGTTTCGGTGGGTCGTCGTGGCGGGGTGCGTGATCAATGAATGTACGTCGCCGAGACTGAGCGTGCGGACCACCAATTGCAGCGCGTTCATGAAGCGGAACGTTTCCGACTGGTCGGCGTCGCGCACCTCGAAGCTGACCATTCCGCCGCACATCGTCGCGCCTTCGGAGTCCCGGTCGAACAGGCGTTCGGCAACGGCTCTGTCAGGGTGGTCTTCAAGCCCGGGGTAATGCACGGCTGCAACCCTGGGATGCCGCGCCAACACTTGCGCCACCTGCTTCGCGTTGCGGCAGTGCTCCTCCATGCGCATGGGCAGCGTCTTGACTCCTCGTGCGGTGAGGAAGCACTCGAACGGACCTAAGTTTGCGCCGAGGTGGCGGCCCAGCTCCTGCATGTAGTCAGCGTCCTGCTCGCCGCAAGCCACGATGCCACCCAGCACGTCGGCGTGGCCTGAAAGGTACTTCGTAACGCTGTGAATGACAACGGACGCGCCGAATTCTAGCGGCCTGCTGATGACGGGGGACGTAAATGTGGCATCCACGACGAGCGGCCCCCCCCGCTTGGCGGCAATCTCGGAAATGGCGTCGATCTGCGGGACCCGCAGTAGTGGATTCGAGACTGATTCGAGCAAGATGCAGCCGGTGTCGACCTTGTCCAAGGCCGCTCCGAACGCATCGAGGTCGCAGGGATCCTCGACGCGGGCCATGAAGCCTTGCTGCTCCATTAACTGCAGGAGTTGGAAGGTCTGCCCGAACAGCACGTTGGCCGCTAGGATCGTCTTGGGCCGGTTGCGCAGCGCCGTGAGCAGTCCGATATGCATTGCAGCCATGCCGGAGCTGCAAGCCAGAGCGCTCGCAGATCCTTCCAGGGCGGCCACTTGACGCTGCAACGCGTCTGCGGAGGGGTTTCCGTAACGCTGGTAGACGAAGCCTTCGAGTTCGCCGTTGGCTACGGCCGTCATATCGGCAGCGCTGCGATAGTGGAAGCTCGCCGACATCTCTAGCGGCGGGGCCGAGGGCACGATCCCGTCGCTCCCCCCTTTGCGCTCGCATCCGTGGATTGCCACAGTCTCCTTCTTCATACAGCCTCCAGCGCCTGTCTCAGGTCAGCCAGGATGTCGTCGATGTGCTCACCACCGATCGATAGGCGAACCAGTCCGTCGGTGATGCCAAGGGCAGCTCGCGCCTCAGGCTCTAGCATCCGGTGCGTCGCGCCGGCCGGATGCAGGGCCAATGTCGTTAGGTCACCGATGCTGGCCGATGTCGAGGCGAGCTTGAGCCCGTCCAAGAAGGCGTTGGCGCCCTGCACGCCACCCTTGACATCCACGCCGACAGCACCACCGGCTTGACCCGGGGGCATCAGTGCCGAGACCGCTTCCGCATCTGGGTGCCGCCGGTCTCCGGGATAGAGGAGGCGCTCAAGCGCCGGATGTCCCTGCAGGCCCTCAAAGACCATGCGGGCGTTCGCGCAGTGGACTCGCATACGCAGCGCGAGCGTCTTCACTCCACGCATGACCAAGAAAGCCTCGAAGGGCCCGACGTTCCCGCCTAGGCAGCGATGTGTCTGACGCAGCGGCTCCTCATACTCGGATGGGGCGGCGACGACACCGGCGAGCACGTCGCCGTGCCCCCCTAGGTACTTCGTAGCACTGTGGATCACCATGTCCGCGCCGTGCTCGAATGGCCTGATGAGCAGCGGGGTGAACGTGTTGTCGACTAGTAGCAGAGCGTCGTTCGCCGTGGCGATCTCCCGGAGGCGATCTAGCCGTGCGACGCGCAGGGCGGGATTCGAGAGTGTCTCGGTGATTAGCAGGGCTGGCCGAATCTCGTGCACAGCGGCTTCCACGGCGTCGAGGTCGCAAAAGTCGCAGAAGCGCACTTCGACGCCCTCCGAGGGAAGCACTGACCGCAGCAGTTCAAGGGTGCCGCCGTATAGGACGTCAGCCGCAACAATCGCCTGTCGGCGGTCTAGCAGGCCGGCCATGATGGCCAGGTGCACGGCACCCATCCCAGAAGCAGTGGCAATGGCGGTGTCGGCTCCTTCTAGGGTTGCGATCTGCTCTTCTAGGGCGCTGGCGGTGGGATTGCCCATGCGGGCATAGGTTTCGCCGGGTTGCCTGTCGGCGAACACGTCGGCGAGCTCCTCCATGGTTTCGTAGAAGAAGCTCGACGAGGCGAAGATTGGCGTCGAGACAGGGATGTAGTTGCCCAGCTGGCGCCGGTCGCCGGCGTGGACAAGGGTTGTTTGGGGCTTCATTTGTTCGATTCGCAGTCGCTGGCCAAGACTTGAGTATAGTCACCGAGTGCCGGGGGCAAGCAGGCAGCGCGCCTATGCCGCTAGCGGTTGTCCGGCGGGAAGCCAAGCTGCGGCGTGGTTGGTCATTGACTTGACGGGGCCGGCGGACTGCCGGTGCGCTTGGGGTCGAGACCGGTCCCCGCAGCGGCGCTGGAGGCCAAGTAGCGGCGTAAGACCTTCCTCACGTAGGCGATCGTTTCGGGGAACGGTGGGATCCCGCCATGCTCTTGGACACGGCTGGGCCCTGCGTTGTAGGCTGCCAGCGCCTTCACTAGCTGCTCCTGATCCCCCGCGAACTGTTCGAGCATCTGGCGCAGGTACTGTGTGCCACCCCGCAGGTTGTCAGCCGCGTCGTTCGGATCGACACCAAGGTCGGCGGCTGTCCCGGGCATCAGTTGCATCAGTCCGATAGCTCCCTTTTCGGAGACTGCGCCCTGCCGAAATCCTGATTCCGCCCAAACCACGGCGCGGACCAGCTCGGCGGGAATGCCGGCATCCGCGGCGAGGCGCCCGATTGCCTCGTCTAGCCCCTGTGGTATGTCCGCGGGGGCCTGTTGCTGCAGCTCACCAGGTTCTGCAGGTCGCTCGATTCTGTCCGGCTCGATGCGTGCTACGTCTCGGGCCAGCACTGCGATCCAGCCGCCGTTGGGCATCCGCAGGCGAATTTGATCACCAGCAGTTTCGTGGTCTTGGGCCTGCAATCGGTATCCATTCCGGAGCACCACGGTTTCCGACCAGCCGCACGCGGGCACGATCAGCAGCGCGGGAAGTAGAACTTGCACCAGACGGTGTTGCATACTTGCGTACTTGAATCATAAGACGTTCGTATCCCACCTAGAGTGCAGCAAGACCGGCCAGCGACTGCCCGCCGGAGAGCTCGCGAACCTATCTCCGCAGGGGGCTCCTCTGTTAGTCCGCTACGACTTGGCAAGCGCCAGGCGCGAACTGGACCGAGAGCGCATAGAACGGGGCGTGGATTCGCTCTGGCGGTACGCTCCGCTGCTGCCGCTGGTCGATCTTGCCAATCTCGTCACGCTCGGGGAGGGCCTGACACCCCTGCTGGAGACGCCTCGGCTGGCGGCACGGCTCGGCTGCCGCAAGGTGTTGGTCAAGGACGAGAGCGCGAACCCGACGGGCACATTCAAGGCTCGCGGGATGGCCGCCGCCGTTTCGCTGGCCAATGAGCTTGGCGTGAAGAAATTCGGAGCGCCGTCGGCGGGTAATGCCGCCAGTGCACTGGCGGCTTATGCCGCTAGAGCCGGCCTTGAGGCTCACCTCTTCATGCCTCGTGACGTACCTCGCGCAAACGCGATTGAATGCCGAGCCATGGGCGCGCACGTCACCCTGGTTGACGGCCTGATCAGCGATTGTGGACGGATCGTTGCCGAGCGCAGCCAGGCCGAGGGCTGGTTCGACGTTTCGACGCTCAAAGAGCCCTACCGCATCGAGGGCAAGAAGACCATGGGTTTGGAGCTTGCCGAACAGCTCGGGTGGCGGCTTCCAGAAGCGGTTTTTTACCCCACTGGGGGCGGTGTCGGATTGATTGGCATGTGGAAGGCATTCGATGAGCTAGAGAGCCTAGGCTGGATTGCCTCGAAGCGGCCCAAGATGATTTCCGTGCAAGCCGCCGGTTGCGCTCCGATTGTGCGGGCGTGGGCTGCGGGAGCCGCTGAATCCGAGTACTGGGAGAACGCCACGACGGTTGCGAGTGGGCTGCGCGTGCCGAAAGCGATCGGGGACTTCCTTGTCATCAAGGCACTGAAGGAAAGCCACGGAACCGCGATCGCCGTTGAAGACCACGAGATGCTTGAGGCGGGCCAGCTGCTTGCCGGTTCGGAAGGGATATTTGCTGCTCCAGAGGGCGCTGCGTGTGTCGCGGCCGCCACGCGCCTGTTGCGTGAGGGGTTCTTGGACCCGGAGGAAGAGCTGGTGATTTACAACACCGGCACCGGCTTAAAGTATCTCGAGGCTTGGGATGCCGGTCTGGATATGGCCGCGGCGCCATCCGCCGCGTGAGTGTGGGAAGCCAGCCCCCGCTCGAAGCGACTTCGCGCTCGGCCCATCGCACCGATCGCCCTAAGGTCTGCTCGCTACGGCGGTCGGAGCCGGGATTGGGATCCCACCCGCGAGCCGCTGCTGGCTTCCGCACGCGCCCAACTAGTAACGTCTGCGAGGGTTTGGCGGGTCTCACGGCGGAATGCCGTGTGAATTGCGAGAATAAGGCTGGCATGCGGATCCGGGTGCTTTTTTTCGGTCAACTCAGGGATATCGTCGGCAAGGCGACGGATGAGGCCGAAGTTGAATCCGGCGCTCAGCTCGAAACGGTGTTTCGGCACTACGCGTCCAAACATCCCAGACTCGCAGCGATGGCAAGCAGCGTGGCAATGGCGCGGAATCAGCGTTTTGCCCCGCCCAGCGAAACAGTCGAAGACGGAGACGAAGTGGCGATCATGCCTCCAGTGAGCGGTGGCTGCGACTGGCTCGACAGCGCCGCAGGCGACGGACTTTTTGCCGCGGTGACGCGACACCAGATCGACAGCCAGGCACTCGTGGCCCGGATGCAGGGCGATGGCGACGGGGCCGTGCTGGTCTTTGAAGGCGTTGTGCGCGACAATTCCCTCGGACGTCGGACGCTGCACTTGGATTACGACTGCTACGTCCCGCTTGCGCTGAAGCAGCTGGAGGAAATCGGCCGCGGTATTCTGGCGCGTTTCGACGTGCATGGCATCGCTCTGGTGCACCGTGTTGGCCGGCTGCAGATACGCGAGGCCAGCGTCTCGATCGTGGTCGCGTCGGCTCATCGGAAACCAGCCTACGAGGCCAGCCTCGCTGCGATCAACCAAGTGAAGACCAAGGTGCCGGTCTGGAAGAAAGAGCACTTCGCCGACGGCGAGGTCTGGGTGGAAGGGCAGTGGGACGAGTCCGTAGTCAAGTACGCGGCAGTAGCCTCCGGCTGATCGTCGGCCCGCTCCTGATCGCCGTCGGCCTGTCGGCACAGCAGCCCCAGCCGACGGTGTTCACGGCGGACGTGAGCTTGGTGTCGCTCCCGGTGACGGTCAAGGATGCCCGCGGAGCCCCGGTCGGGGACCTCGACCGCGACGACTTCACCATCTTGGAGTCGGGAGAGCCGCGCGACATCGCCGTGTTCGAACGCCACACCTCAGTGCAGCTCTCGGTGGCGTTGATGCTGGATGCGAGTCTAAGCACGGCAATCGAACTCCGCTACGAAAAGGAGTCTGCGAGCCGCTTCTTGAACAGGTTGATGGGCCCCGGTTCGCATTCTAACGATGCGGCGGCCGTATTTTCGTTTTCCAGCGACGTGGAAGTGTTGGCGGAATTCACGCGGGACCAACGTGCGCTCGAAAGCGCCTTGGGGCGGATTCGGCCGCGGACGGGTACGTCTGTCTACGATGCGGTCCTGCTGGCTTCCGCGGAACTCTCGGACCGAGCTGGCCGCCGGATCATCATCATGATCACGGACGGCGGCGACACCACCAGCAGTCTGCGGTTCGCGGACGCACTGCGCGCCGCCCACGATGCCGATACCGTGATTTACCCGCTGATCGTGCTTCCGATTCAGAGCGACGCTGGGCGAAACCGGGGCGGGGAACACGCCCTGATGACCCTCGCTGACAACACCGGGGGCGAGGCATTCGTCCAACACGGCGCTCGCAATTTAGATGCGGCCTTCGACGAGGTCCTGCGAAACTTGCGCACCCAGTACCTGCTTGCCTACTACCCGCAGGGCGATGTCGCCACTGCTCAGGATGGCTTTCGCAAGGTGCAGGTGGGTGTCAAGCGGGTGGGCGCTGTGGTGTTGGCTCGTTCCGGTTACTTCGCCAAGAAGCCGCCCGCCCGGCCGCTTCGACGGAGCTCTCGCGGCGCCCCGGTCCGTCTGCGGACAGTGCCCCAAGTGGGGGATTCGGACGAAGAGAAGCCCGCGCCGGAAAAGCCCGTATCCAGGCCGCCCCGCCGGCCGCCTGCCAGCAACCGGGAAATCCCGCTCCGCCAGCCTGGACCATAGCTTCCACCGCGTCGGGGTGTAGGACAGCGTGGCCGTGCTGGTAGCCTGAGAATGTGCCCCTAGCTGCCCCGGACTACCTACCATTCGCCACCGACGTGGCGCGCGAGGCGGGTGCAATTCTGATGCAGCACTACGCCAACGTGCAGGTCGAATACAAGGGCAGCTTCGATACGGTAACGGCTGCTGACCGAGCTGCCGAGCGGCGGGTTGTCGACCGGATCCGGTCGCGTTTTCCGTCCCATTCGATCGTTGCGGAGGAGGGCGGCAATTTCGAGGGCGTCGGCGAGTTCACGTGGTATGTAGACCCCTTAGACGGCACGACGAACTTCGCACACGGCCTGCCCAGGTTTTGCGTCAGTATCGGCCTGTGGTCACCGACGGAAGGCCTGGCGGGCGTCATTTTTGATCCGATGCGAGGCGATCTCTTCTCGGCCGAGCGAGGCTCTGGCGCATACCTGAACAGCCGTCGCATCAAAGTGTCCGACGAATCTGAGCTCAAGCGGGGCCTGTTTGCAACGGGCTTTCCCAGTTCAATCCGCAAGACCAATCCCAACATGCACTACTACCATCAGGTTGCGACTGGATCGCACGGCGTGCGGCGCACGGGCTCGGCGGCGCTGGACTTGTGCTCTGTTGCCCAAGGCCATTTCGAAGGCTTCTGGGAGATCGGCCTCAAGTCGTGGGACGTCGGGGCAGGCCTTGTCGTGCTCTCCGAGGCCGGGGGCGAGTTTTGCGACTTTGACCGTGGCCGCTATCGACCGGGCGAGCGGCGGCTTGTGGCGACCAACGGCAAAGTGACGCCCCAACTGCTGGGGCTGCTGGCCGAGGTCTCTCGGGGGCACTACCGGAATCCCATCCCGGCATTGGATAGCGCCCGCTGATCAATCCGCAGCAAAGGCCCGTACGCCGAGACCCGACGCGCTGATAGCGGGTCCGCCGGGAAAGGTATTCCGATCAGAACCGGAATCGGAGCTGTAGCGTGGCTTGGCGGCCTGGAGCTAGTGCCGTGCCCGAAAAGAGCCCGCTGAAGTTGATCACGTTAAGACGGTTGCTGGCGTTGCGCAGGTCGAACTGCAGCGTGCCGGTGCGCCGACGCTGCTTCCAGATCCGCGCCTCGACCGAGAAATCCAAGCTGAAGTTCGAGCGCACCCGGCCCCGTTCGAAGTTCACCTGGTTCAAGATAGCCCGCGGGATCAGCTGCTCGGGGGCATTATCTGCGTCTCCCGCAGGCATGTCGTCCCTGGGCTCACCTGCACCACCGCTGTCGTCACCATCGTCTTCTAGCTCGACCGGAAGTCCGCTGCCGTAGCGCAGCCCCGCTGATACCCAAAGCCGGGGATGAACTTCGAACCGGGCCATTGCATACACGGTGTTGCGTTGGTCTTGCGTGAGTGGGAATTCCTCGGAGACATCTCGCAGCTCCTGCGCTTCGCTCCCCTCAATGAATAATCCCCCGGTCACCGGCGACGATGTCCGGCCAAGCATGTTCGAGTAGCTGACAACGGACGAGATGCCTCTCCAGTGCGGCATCTCGAGCCGCACCTCGGTGCCCTCGATCTCTGCCGATTCGAACGTGATCGGAAATGAGATACCGGTATTCAAGAAGACGTCGTCATCGATCGCATTGCGGAATGTCCGCCAGTAGTGCTTCACGTCCAACCGCAACGAGTCTCCGAACGGCCTGCGAAGACCGATCTCGAAAAAGTGTGCCCGGCTTGCCGGTAGTGGCAAGGAGCCTTCGACATCGTCAACATCGAAACCGGTCGCAGCGCTGCTCAAGAGCAGATTCTCGTTGGGAGGAGGCTGGAAGATTCGATCATAGGAAGCGTAAAACTGGAATGCCGCTCGCGGGACAAAATAGCTTGCGGCTAAACGCGGGCTCAGCGCGCTATCCGTGATCAGAAGGCGGTAGCTGTCCAATCGAACGCCAGCGCTCGCGGCGAAGGCCCCGACCCGGAACGCATCCTGGACGTAGGCGCTGGCTTCGGTGCTGCTTCTCTGATCGGCGAATTCCAGGTCGAACTCGGGAAGGCGGCCCTGCTCGGCCATGGCGAATTGCTCCCGAATCGCGTTGCGCCTGAAGTCTCCGCCGACCTTGAAGGTGTGCGCCTCACCTTCGTACGTGAAGCTGGCCAACAACGCGCCCTCTTGCACGTCCCGGTCTTGTAGGACGTAGACGGGAGTGGCCAGATTGTTGCTCCACAGCTCTCCCTTCAGATCCCGGAACATGCCTTGCATCGAAAGCAGTGAGCGAGACGAGACGGTGCGGTGATAGTGGATCTGCCCCGAGCCTTCACGCGTCCGCCTGTCCTGCCGTTGACCGGCGGCCTGCTGGTTTAGGTCGTTCGGCACCAGAAATGCGGTGCGATTCAGGCGGGCGGTCGTAGCCAATCGGTCCCGGGGGCTCAAGTCGGCATCGAATCTAAGGTGACCACCGCCCAAGCTGGCGTTGTTTGTGAAGTTCTCGAGAGACGGTGGGTCTAGGTATCGGTCCGTCATGCCCGCCTGCACGCCAAATGACAATTCCGTGTGCTGCCGCGCATGTTGGTGCGAAAACGAGCCGATTCGATTGCCGTAGCTGCCCACTTGCAGATCTGCCGTGGAACGCTGCCGCAGCACGCCGGCCCGCACTGTGTCGAGCGCGATGACGCCACCGAGCCGCCGGCCGTATTCTGCGGGAATACCGGCTGTCAGCACGCTGACAGCTTCGAACTCGGAGTTTTGAAAGGAGGGGGCGTACGCGATCGAGCGGTTGTCGTACAGTGGCACGCCGTCGACCACGTACTGGGTGTCGTATTCCGAACCCCGCGGATGGAGCACTGCGTTGGCCTCGAGCAGCCATCCGGGGATGGTCGTCAGCACATCAACTGTGCTGCGCCCCAGCGTCGTGCCGAGTGAGCGATCAAGCGATTCGCGACCGACTCTAACAGGTTGGGAGGGCCGGAATGGCTCGAATAGCGGGAGCGAACTGCGGACGGTGATCTCGTCCTTAACCTGGGCGATCTGCAAGACCAGCTCGATCGCCTGGGGGACCGCCGAGCGCAATTCGAGACGCTGCGTCAGGGTCTCGAATCCGGTACGACTTGCCGTGAGCAGGAAAGAGCCGAGCGGAAGGCGGCGTAACACGGCGCGGCCCTCGGGGTTTGCTTCAATTGCCGCGACGAATTCAGGGCTCCTCGAGGACAGTTCGACCCTTGCGGGAATGCCTCGGCCATCGGGGCCGAGGATTTGGACGTCCAAGCGTCCGTCCATCGCTTGCGAGAGCCCAATCGATGCCACAGCGGTTGCCGCAACTACCGCCATGCAGAGCCGGGGAAAGAGTTGGCCGCGCAATGTCCCCTTCCACTATTCATAGCTCAAGCGCCTCCGTGCGACTGGCAGGCGCTGGAGGCGCTCCGTCCAAACCATGTCACCCATGGAACTGTCCTAGTAGCATGCGCAGGGAGGACGCTTCCTTTGGGTGCCGTCTCGGATAAGTGTCAGAAATGCCCGTCTGGCTCGTAACGCGGAAGCGCTTGACACACTGACGCTGCAGGCGGGAGCGCAGGTCGGCATGCCTCTCGCGACAGCAACAAGACAGAGCTGCGGTATCTCACTCTAAGTATTTCGCCGTCGCCGGAGCCCCAAGAACCCACCCCGGCAAGTGGCAATTCACCCGTCTTGTAAGCGCTGCTAAATGCTCAATTTTGTTGTCTTTAGAGGCTAATTTATGGTAGGTTGAAGCTTCCGTGCCAATTCGAGCATCGCTTCTGCGGACCAGCATCCTATGCCGGGCCGTCCGGGATGGCGTGCATATTTGTGCGGTAATTCGATATGGATCGCATTGTAGACTTGATTCGAAGCAAGCGGCGCGGGGGCGAGCTCGTCCTAGCGGATTTCGAAAGATTGATCAACGGCTATACGTTGAACGAGATTCCAGATGCCCAGATGGGTGCTCTGCTAATGGCCGGGGCGTGCAATGGGTTCACCGATGGCGAATCAGTCTCGCTCACATCAGCGATGCTGCGATGTGGCGAGAGGCTGGAGCTGTCCGCGGTCAATAAAGTCGCGGTAGATTGCTGCTCGACTGGCGGAGTCGGTGACAAGACACCCTTGATCGTTGGGCCGATCGCAGCCGCGGTAGGAGTCGCAGTGCCGATGATCGTGGAACGGGGTTCGGACCACATCATAGGTTCGCTGGAAAAGCTTCAGGCTATCCCCGGCTTCCGCACCCAGCTTGAGGTCGCGGACTTCGTGGACATCGTGACCCAATACGGATTGGCCTTTGCGGAGCAGAGCAACGCGCTGGCTCCGGCCGACAAGCGGCTGTACGAGTTGCGCGACGAGACGGCGACAGTGGACTCGCTACCGCTGATCGCTGCATCTGCAATGTCGAAGAAGCTAGCCGAAGATCTCTACGGCTTGGTGGTCGACGTGAAGGTCAGCAAGGGCTCACTGATTTCCGGCAGGACTGAGGCCCGCCGACTGGCGCAGCTGATGATCGGAATCGGGCGCAAACTTGATGTCAAGGTCCAGGCTCTGCTGACTGATATGGAGCAGCCCTTGGGCTACACCGTCGGTAATGCCTTGGAGATCATGGAAGTGGCCCAGACACTGCAGGGCCAGGGGCCAGAGGATGTGGCGGGGCTTTCGGTGGAAATTGCCGCCCGCATGATCTACCTCGCAGACACGACGATCTCGATTGAAGACGCTCGCGAGCGGGCAATTTCTGTGATTGAGGACGGTTCAGCGCTGCAGATGCTGGCCAGCGTGATCGAGGCACAGGGCGGAAATCCTGTCGTGCTCCAAGACTTTGAGAAGCTTCCCAATCCGCAAGGAGCGATTCCGATCACGTCCCCACGCGACGGCTTCGTGAGCCGTATCAACGCCGAGGACATTGGGCGGGCTGCGGTAATGCTCGGTGCCGGTAGGGTCAATCCGGGCGATACCGTGGATCCTGCGGTGGGCGTAGTGCTAGAAACCAAGGTCGGCCAGCAGGTCGTCAATGGCACGCGCCTGTGCGCCCTCTACTACAACGACGAGACAAATCTTGAGGCAGCCCAAGAGCTCGTCGAAGACGCCTTCCGGATCTCGTCGCAGCAGCCTCCGGCGCGCGAACTCGTGCTGGACCTGATCCAAGGCTGACCACGATGCCCGGCAGTGGCGGGCGTCGAAGGGTCGCCGCAGGCCTCCGGCAGGCGTTAGCCATCTAATAGTCGCAATTAATTTACCTGATTCCCTACTACCTGCATCCAAGACTGACCTAAACGGGGCTGACCAAGGCGACCCAGCGGCCGGTCCGCCAGTCTGACTCCGTCCCTCGGCGGCCAGCGTCTCCGTAGCCTTGAATTGCGAGGTTTGTTCGTATTAAATCGCTGATTCTATTGACTGTCGGCGAATATATTGCGATAATTATGGCTAGAGAACCCTCTGCGATGCCCAAGAACAAAGTCCAGTTCCAAAAAGGCCTCAGCCTGACCCAGTTCCTCCAGGACTACGGCTCCGAGGCGCAGTGCGAGCAGGCCCTCTTCGCCGCCCGCTGGCCCGACGGCCTCAACTGCCCCCGCTGCGGCGGCGCCCGCTTCTGCCGCCTCTCCACCCGCCGGGCCACCTTCCAGTGCAACCACTGCAAGCGCCAGCTCTCCCTGCTCGCCGGCACCGTCTTCCAGGCCACCAAGCTGCCGCTGAGCATTTGGTTCCTTGCCATCTACTTCCTCTCCCAGACCAAGAGCGGCATCTCGGCCCTGGAGCTGGGGCGCAAGCTGGGCGTCAACGACAACACCGCCTGGCTGCTCAAGCACAAGCTCATGCAGACCATGCGGGAGCGGGACCAGCGCTACCGGCTGGCGGGCACCGTGCAGCTGGACGACGCCTATCTGGGCGGCGAGTACCCCGGTGGCAAGCGCGGGCGGGGCTCGCCGAACAAGACGCCGCTGCTGGCAGCCGTGCAGGTCACCGCGGAGGGCCAGCCGGTGGTGATGAAGCTGAGCGTGGTCGACGGCTTCCGCACGGCCGAGGTCGCGCAGTGGGCCGCGCAGCAGGTGCGGCCCGGGACCACGGTGCACACGGACGGGCTGGCCTGCTTCCAGGGGCTGGAGGCAGCGGGCTGCGAGCACAAGCCACACGTGACGGGCGGCGGCAAGCAGGGCTGCGAGACGCCCGGCCTGGTCTGGGCGAACACGATCCTGGGGAACGTGAAGCGCTCCCTGGACGGCACCTACCATGCCTGCGCGCCGCACTACGCGGCGCGCTACCTGGCCGAGTTCCAGTACCGCTTCAATCGCCGCTACGAGCTGGCGGCGCTGCCGCGCAGGCTGCTGAAGGCGGCGGCCACGACGCTGCCGTTGCCGCGTCCGATCCTGATGTTGAGCACCGTCTAACGGCCGCGGCTGCCGCCAGCCCAATCCACCGGGCGTTCGACAACCCGGCTGCGCGTGGGACAGGCCGCCGGCACTCCCCGGGGACCATCAGGGGACTGCCCGGGGGACCCGGTTGCGACCGATACCACTGGCTGCCAGTGCATCTCGTGCCTAGCGCCTCTCCCCCCTGCCTGCCGGCTTCGCGCCAGCCACCGAAAATCCACAAGCCCACCTCTTCTGGCGCTCTACTGGGATGCGGATAATAGGGAATCAGGTTAATTTATGCTGGTTCCCCTCGCTGAAATCCCTCGTTCCGAGGCGGACGCCAGCGGGCCATACGCACTAAGGGCGGACGGACCAGGATCGAGATCCCCCTCGCCGATGGGTGTCCAGCGACACTCGCCAGCACTCGCGAACCCCGCCCGGCCACCTGACCGCTCGTACGTAACATGAATTCATGTTCGATACTCCTGCGATAGCCCGCGTTGGCCAGCGCTGACCTCACGTTGGTACAGATTGAGGCTATCACCAACGCCTTGCGGCAGGCGGCCGAAAATGAATCGCGAGATCTGGTGACCCGCGGCGACCTCTATCGCGCCCTTTTGCTCCAGACGGGCGTGCTCATCGGGGCCGGGATCGCCGTCCTTCGGTCGGCTGACTCAACTGCGGAACGGGCGTTTCCGGGGGGACGTCTTGCTGGGCATGTTGCTACTGGGGGATTGAGAATCGCATCCACTGGGTGCGCGACGTGGCCTTGCGCGAGGACCACAGTCGCATCCGCAAGGGCACGCTGCTGCGTCTGCTGGCGGCCTTCGCCAACCTCGCGATCTCGCTGCTACGGCTGCTGAAAACGCCGAATATCAAACGTCGCATGGCGCAACTGCGCTTGAACCCGAACCAGGCCGTCGCCCTGCTCCTCGGCTGAACCGCCCCCCTGCCCGGCTGGTCGGCCAGGGCCCCGCCGCGCCCTGCCGTTGCCCCACAAGTCACGATTCGGGCTCAGGCTGAGAGGCGCTGGCGGGCGGCTCGAAGTAGTCTTTCAGCTCATAGGCTTCGCTCATGATGGTCAAGCGGGTCCAGCCCTCCCAGATCTTTTGATGGCCCGGCGGCGGAGCGTGCGCACGGTACAGGTAGCCGCCCAAGATCGCCATGGTCCGCACCGCCAGTCCCAGATTGCCCGGCGCGGCCAGCCCGCGCTTGGACGCGAAGTGGCGCAGCACGCGCAGCTGGATCTGCGTGAAGAACACCTCGCTCGGTAATTCGGGGGTCTCCCGTCCCAGCAGGGTCATCGCGGCCAGCCGCCAGGCGATCACCGCCTTGATCGTCACCGCCCGCTCGATCCGCTGCCCCGTGCAGTGCCCCAGGTACTCCACCTTGCAGCCGGACTTGAGCATCCGGTGCCAGTCCTCGATGCGCCAGCGCAGCCGGTACCACTCCAGCACCTGCTCCGCATCCGCCAGCGACGCCACCGGCAACGTCGTCAGCAGGAACCACTCCAACGCTTCCACCCCCTCCGGCGCCGCCCGCTCCCACACGTGCACCAGCTGCATCCGCAGCGCTGCCTCGCCGCGCGCCGGGGCCGGCAACTCGACCGTCTGCCAGCGCAACTCGGCCTGCGCCGTGCGCGCCGCGCGCAGCGCGCTGGCGGACTGCCGGCGCGTGCCCCGCCGCGCCGAACTCCGCTGCACCTTGATCTCCAACTGGCCCCCCACCGGCTGTGCCCGCATGTGCTCGAACAGCTTCGGCCGGGGCGCGCCCAGGACGCGGTTGTGCTTGGCCCGCACCAGCAACTCGACTCCCTCCAGCCGCCGCTGCTCGGCGAACAGCGCCTGCACGTCGGCCTCGCGGTCCATCACCGCCACCAGGCGCGGGCCCGCCAACTGGCCCGCTACCTCCGCGCAGTCGCGCAACCCGCGCATCCAGCGGAAGGTCTTGCGCTCCTCCAGCGGCCGCCCGCGCTGCGCCTGCCCGTCCGGCGCGTCGTACTGGATTTGCAGCAGCCCCAGCGGGATGCCCTCCGGGCTGACCGCCAGCGTCGAGTGCATGTGCAGCCCCAGCGTGCCCTCCGAGCGCTTGTTCTTGCCGATGTAGCCCAGCCCCGCACAGCCGGGATGCTCGGCAAAGTTGAGCTCGGTGCCATCCTGCACGCACAGCACCGTGCGCTCGGCCTGCAGGCGCCGCAGCGTGCGCTGGCGGTGCGGCGCCAGGATGTTCTGCGGGGTCACCGCCGAGTCGTCCGGCTGGTCGATCAGGCGGTAGTGGCCCTTGACGGCGGCCCGCTGGCCCTGCGCGGCGGCGGGGATCGAGGCCATGGGAGCGGCGGCCTGCATCTGCGCGGTCTGCACCAGCCGCTTCGACAAGCGTAGATCACCCAGCGGCGCCTGGCCCAGTTCGTTGGCCGCGAACTCGTCCAGGGCCAGCCCGTCGGCCGGCCCCAGCGGCTGGCCGGGCGGCGCTGCGGCGGCCCCGAGCAGGCGCCGCCAGTCGCGCTGCAGGGGGTAGACGAAGATGGCCTTGACCGGCACGCGCTGGCCGGGCCGGGCGAAACGCCCGCGCCCGCCGGTCTGGCCGACGCAGGTCCAGTTAGCGGCGCGGAAACACGTGCCGGCGTGCTGCTGCGGATCGCAATAGGTTTCCAGCAGGGCAGGCCGGTAGCCATAGCGCTGGAGGAAGTCCTCCGGCAGCCGCCGCCGGACCATGCCGAGCACCTTGGAAGCGAGCAGGTGACAGCGCACGCTGGGACGGATCAGGAAGCGGCTCAGGCCCAGCACGCGGTGCAGCCGCTTGCGGCGCAGTTGCGCATCCCAGCCAATCCACTCGTCGCGGGCCGCCACCGCCAAGGCCGCGGCGGCGAAGCCGAGCGCCCCCAGCAGGCCGTGCTCGGACTCAATCAGGTAGCGCAGCTGGGCACCGACGTGCAGCACGGCTCCCTGCGGGTGCTCGCTGGCGACCAGCTCGTTCCAGGTCCGCCGCTGTTGCGGACTCGTCACCAGGGTCAACTTGAGCCCGGCGACCGCCCCCGCCGCAGGCGGAACTGCTTGCGGTGGCGGGACCGGCTGGCCGAGCCGACGCGGACGGCAGTCACCGGCGCGGCCGCCATGGCGCGGGGCCGGCAAATCGATGCGTCCCGCGCTGTGCAGACTGCGCAAGGCCTTCTGGCAGCTCGCCACCTGCGGCTGGCCGCGACTGTTCACGAAACCGAACTCCCGGCACACGTGCCGGGCGAACGCGCTCCGGCTGGTGTCGCCAGCCTGCGTCCGCAGCACCCGCAGGGTCTCCACGGCCTCTGAGTGCGAGAGGGTCTCCGCAATGCAATGTTGGTCGAGCATGCTTTAGACATGCCACAACCACCCTACAGTTGTCAAGTGCGAGATCTGGGGCATGGGCAGGCCGCGCCTGCCTCGCGCCGTGCAGTTGCCATCCGCCCGCGCAGGTGCTCAGCTCCCCAGCGCGCTGACCCACTCGGCGCATTGTCGCCCGTCCACACGACTCCCGCACCCTGAACAATGCGCCTACCTGTCCTCTGGCCCAAACATTGAATTTGCCTGAATGATTTCCAGCACAGGATCAGCGACAATCAATAATCTCGATACCATCGAAGTTCATAGAGTCGCAGATCTCAGCACCATTACGCTGTCCCAGCGGAGTGCGTATCGGCGTACGCATCGTCGCGGTGTTCGGCGACGAGATGCTGTCGGTGCTGATCTTGGACCCCTGAAGTCGCATAGCGGGATGCGTCTCCAGGAAAGCAGAGACGACCGAAGCGGAGACACGACATGAACAGGCAGTTAACCGCGATCGTCGAACGCGAGGGCGAGGGATACGTCGCCCTGTGTCCGGAAGTGGATATCGCCAGCCAGGGAGACACCGTGGCCGAAACGCGCGACAACTTGGCTGAAGCAATCACTCTGTTCTTAGAAACCGCCACCCGTGGGGAAATCGACAGACGCATGCGCAGCGAAGTCTACGTGAGTAATGTCGTAATTGCACTTGACTAGACTGCGCGTTCTTTCGGGCCGACAGGTCTGCTGGACTCTCGCGTCGCATGGCTTCGTCGAAGTGAGACGACATGGCAGCCATGTGGTAATGCAGCAGGCTGAAGCAGTCGGCACGATCACCGTTCAGGTACCGGATCACGGGGAGTTGCGCACCGGGATGCTGATGTCGATCATTCGGCAACCCGGCCTGTCCCGGTCCGAGTTCGAATAAGCGTTGTTGAATGGATCGGGGCGGCGATGGAATCCCCCCCCTGTCCAAGCCGTAGCGTCAGGCGATGCGTTCGAACGCAGGCCGCCCGAGTGCGGTCATTGTGTTCAGGACTTTCTGGCCGAGTTGGATCTCCGTGATCTGCCTCGAGAAGCTGCGGGATTGGAGTCCGGGGCCGACGACGCTCTTCCAACGGCCGATCCGCGTTTTTATCCGGCTGCGCTGGGTGTACCCTGTGGCCGCCTATCAGGCCATGCGGTCATTGCTGGGGATCTGGGAAATATGACGATTCAGAACGGTCGGATCCCGCTCCGATTGCGGTCGGATCACTGCATTCTTTGGCTGCGGTATCAACCCGTTCAGGGTCTCTCCATACCGCCGCCTCACCAGATCCCGCGTGGACGCTCCATCATGAGCACCGTCAGCCAGAAAGCCCGTGACCGGGGCATCCAGTTGAGCCAGTAGCCCGGGTAAGCACACGAATCCCAGAAGACGCGGGCGGTGAGGACGATGGTCCTCGCCGGTTTCAAGTCGGGTCGTCGTGATCCTCGCTTTGCCCCGCCTCTGGCCTTCGCGGGCGCGTTTTCGGCGCTGCCAGCTGTGCCGCTCGCGATGAACATCACCCGCCGTGCCGTTCCCTGACCGAACGTCACGCCGAGGTTTCGGCTCGGTGTACCCATGCGTACGGCCGTCTGAGTGCCCGTGATAGCATGAGCTGGTGTTCGACACCCGCGCGATAGCGCGCCAGTTGACCGGTGCCGGCCTGTCCGCCGAGCAGGCCGGCGCGATCACCGATGCTGTCCGGCAGGCCACCGAACACGGCGAGCAGGTGACCCCGGAGACATACGCGCCAAGCTTACTAACCTTGAGGCCCGCCCGACGTGGCGTTTCGCGGGTGCGATGCTGGCACAGACGCTCGCGAACCTCGGCGGCGTGCTCGCGGTGCTGCGCTTCTTGGATTGACGACTACCGGCTAGCGTCCCGCGTCCTAGGTTCCATTGCAGTAGCAGGCGCTCGCGACATGGCGTCCCGTGCCCGCTTGCCGGGGAATACGGCCCGTACGCCATGGTCTCGGTCAAGGACTACTCGAACGGACTTGCGATCCGTGACACTAGAGGTGCGTTGATGAGCTTGCCGGAAGACGGTAGCGGCAGCCGGCTGTTTCTGGTCTCCTGCGTGAAGACCAAAGGGGCGCTGCCCGCGTCGGCGATGGACCTCTACACCTCCAACTGGTTCCGAAAGGCGAGGGCCTGTGTGGAGACGACGGGGTGCCCGTGGCGCATCTTGTCGGCGCAGTACGGCTTGGTTCATCCGGAAGAAGAAATCTGCCCCTACGAAAAGACCCTGAACACGATGCGCGTCAAGGAACGGCGCGCTTGGGCCGACCGCGTGCTTGCCGGGCTCGCGCCGTGCCTCGACGGCGTTGATACGGTCGTCTTTCTTGCGGGCCTACGGTATCGAGAGTTTCTCGAACCGGAATTGCACAAACGGGGCGTTGCGGTACGCATCCCGATGAGCGGCTTGAGCCAGGGCAAGCAACTGGCGTGGCTCAACGCCTGTCTGCATGGCTGACCGCCACGCCGACACGCGGCGCTTCTACGACCTGCTCGACCGGCTCGAAGGCCGCATCGGCGGGAGACGCATGCTTGCCGACTGCAACTGGCATGAACTGGCCGAACCGCGGGATCTACTGCTTCTGCGAAGCCGGGGAAGCGCGCTCCAGCTCGGGCGCAGGGTTGTGCGTCGTGCGGGTCGGAGCCCCCATTGGCTGGAGGCCGGGGGCCGACGTACGCTGTGGGCACGGCTGTCACAGCATCGTGGCACGGCGCGCGCCAGGGGCGGGAACCATCGGGGCTCGATGTTCCGCCTGCTTGTCGGCATTGCGCTGGCGCAGCAGCAGGGCATCGATCTGCCGCCATCCTGGGGCGTAGGCGGCGATCCAGGCGCGGCGGCTAGGCGGCTCGGGCCCGACCGGGCCGGTGTCAAGCTGGTGGAGGCGGAACTCGAAGCGAGAGTCAGCCACCATATTCGTGCCATGCCGTTTCCGTCGCTGAACGTCTGGGACGAACCCGGCCCGAGAAGCGAACGCGGAACGATCGGGCGCAACGCCATTGCGCTTCTGAGCGGCTATCGCGAACCGGCGCTGGATCCGCCGTCGGTCGGCGGGCTCGGCCATTCCACGGATGCCGCGTCCGGCGCTCAGGCCGCTGGAACAACAACCACGTGTAGGGACTCGGATTATTCCGGCAGTAGAGCGGGGGTTTTCTCGAACTGCGTTGACGCCGAATTCGTTGGAAATCAGAACAATCCGGGAATCAGGCAGTCGGTTTGAGCCGGGATTTGCAGTAGCGGGCTAGCGGACGGGGAGGTTCCGCGCGGGGCGGGTGGCGATACGGCCCCGTGCTGCCCGGGCCATCCGTCCAGCCCCTTCGCGACAGGCCCTCGGGCCCGCCCCCAGCGCCTCCACAAGTTGTGCGAGCTGGCATCAACTTCAATCAGGAAGCCCAAGCCCCGAAAAAAATGGATCTGGCTTTAGGCGCGTGCACATTGCCAGCAGACAGATCGCTGTGCTATCCATTGCTTTGGGAACTGACAATGGGACATCGAAGACTCCGCGCGCTTAGCCTGCCTAGAATCTGCCGAACGAGGAGCTTCACAAGCCGACCCCTTGTTGCCGCTCTGATTGCCGCTTCCGCAATGCTACTGGCATGTGGCGAGCCGCAAGCCGATCGCGAAGCCATCGGCCTGGCGTCGATTCGGATTGATGCTTCGAACCGTCTGAATCCCATTAGCGATCTTCTCTACGGCCATTTCGCGGAGTTCATGTTCGAGAACATCAAGCAGGGGCTGTGGGCCGAGCTTCTCGTGAACCGGGGGTTCGAGGATGTCGCTCCGCCTCCGGCGGCGGCCCACTACTGGGAGCGCTACCCGGACACCCGTAACCACGCAAACGGCTTCCTTCTGGGAGGGGAATCACACGGCATCACAGAGCAGGGTTATCCACCGGATTACCAGAATCGTGCCCAAGTCCTGACCAACCTGCTGCCCGAGCAGCGAGGGCACGGCATTTACCAGCCAAGGGTGCCTCTGCGCAGAGGGGTGACGTATCGGGGCTCCCTGTGGCTGCGCGCCGCGAACGCTGTGCGTATGGGCTCCGCTGTCGATACAGGCGGGGCCTTCGCCGGGACCCTGGAAGTGTCCTTGGCAGAGGATCGCTCGGGCGGCAAGGTATACGCGATCACGGAACTGGATGCCATCCCCGCCGTTTGGACACGGTACGACTTTGAGCTGCCAGTCGCGACAACGGACCCGCATGCTCGCTTCGTGTTGCGCATCTTCGGTGTCGGGACGGTCTGGGTCGATCAGGTGTCACTGATGCCAAGCGACGCGGTGAGCAACGTTCGCGCGGACGTGTTGCGGAGAATCCGCGCGCTGCGACCCGCATTCGTTCGGTGGCCCGGGGGCAACGTAGCCCAGGATTACCACTGGGAATGGGGCATCGGTCCGCGAGACGCGCGACCAGTGTGGGTCAACATGTCGTGGGACGACGACCCCGAACCCGCCGACTTCGGCACAATCGAGTACTTGGAGTTCTGCCGGCTCATCGGGGCGGAGCCAAACATCGTCGTCAATGCCGAGGGCAGGGGGGCGACAGTCGTCGAGGCGGCTCATCTGCGCGCGGCGGGCCGCGATATTCGCTCCGACTCGCGCCCGGCAACCGCCAAAGACGCTGCGAACTGGGTCGAGTACGTCAATGGGGACCCCAGTTCCGCGTACGGTGCACTGCGCGCCCGCGATGGCCATCCCGAGCCGTTCGGCGTGGTTTATTGGGAGGTCGGCAACGAGATTTGGGGCGACTGGGTCCGCGGACACTCCGACGCCTCCACCTACGCGGCCAATGCTCGGCGCTACATCCGGGAGATGAAGGCGGTGGACCCGTCCATCAAGATCATCGCCGTTGGGGACGAGGACCCGAATTGGAACCGGGCCGTTCTCGAAGAGATCGGAGGTGAGATCGATATGCTGTCGATCCACCATTACCGACCAAAGCAGGACGATCCGCCCGGTTACGCCGCGCTAATGGCGAGGCCTCTCTGGTACGAAAAGTTCTATGACAGCGTTCGGACCATGATCGAAGAGATCGTGCCTAGTCGCGATATCGGCGTTGCGCTCAACGAGTGGAACACGACCTTCGGAGACCCGCGCCAGCACACCATGGAGTCGGCGCTGTACGGAGCCCGCCTGATGAACGTCTTTGAACGGCAGGGAGACCTGATCCGCATGAGCGCCGTGTCCGATCTGGTGAACGGCTGGCCGGGCGGGATCATCCAGGCGAGCCGTCACGACGTCTTTACTTCGGCTACGTACTCGGTCATTGAGGCCTACAACCGCAACCGCGGCGACTGGCGCCTGGCCGCGGCGGTGGAATGCGACGTGACCTATGACACCGGAGACGCTGTGCTCGGCACTAGCGTCCCCGCGCTCGATGTGACCGCAAGTTCCGACGATGCTGGCACAGAGCTGTATCTCAAAGCGGTCAACACTTCTGCCACGCAGACGATTCGGGCTACTTTCGAAATCGGAAACGCGTCAGGTGACCTGGAGAACATGGCCGCCGTAACCACGATCACGGCTCCGACGCTCGAGGACGCCAATAGATTCTCCGAGCCGAATGTGATCGCGGCTCGCGAATCGCAGGTGCGGATCGACGGTCCGGCGTTCACATATGAATTCCCGACACACTCTGTGACGGTGATCCGGCTGAGCGTAACCAATCGCTAGGAGATCTCTGGGCACTCGGACGATCTTACAAATGGCTGTGGGCAGCATGCTAGGCGAAATGGGGTTGAAAGCAGCACCTCATTGATTGAGGCGCGCGAGGCGATCTTCGTCGCCCGTACCCACCGAGAATCGGCCCCCGGCCATCGCGACCAATATCCGAAGCACGGAAATCGCGCCTACCACCCTCCCGCTTCCGTCCACAACGGGCGCTTCCTCGCCAGGGGAAGCCGATACGAGGGGAAGCGCGTCCTTAAGGGCCATGTCCACAGTGCATTGCAGAGGGCTGTCGAGTCCCGGGCGCGCCGGCTCCATCACCGATCCCACGCGTAGCACCCGACCGCGGTTGATCTTGCGGGTGAACGCTTCTATGTAAGCGTCCGCAGGACGCAGGACGATTTCCTGAGAGTCTGCGTTCTGGACAATTTCGCCATCGCGTAGTATCGCGATGCGGTCACCGACTTCGATCGCTTCCTGGAGGTCGTGCGTGACGAACACGATGGTCTTCTTCAGCTCGACCTGCAGGTCCAGGGCCAAAGCTTGCATGTCGGACCGGATCAATGGGTCCAACGCGCTGAAGGCTTCATCCATTAGGAGGATCTTGGCATCGGTTGCCAGTGCCCGGGCAAGACCCACGCGCTGCTGCATGCCGCCCGACAGCTGGTTCGGGTAGGAGTCCTCGTACCCCGATAGACCGACTCGCTCGATCCAGCGAGCGACGCGATCTTCCCGGTCGCGCTCTTTGATCCTCTGCACGGCAAGACCGTACGCCACGTTGTCACGGACGGTCTTGTGCGGAAACAGGGCAAACCGCTGGAAGACCATGCTGACGCATTGCTGACGAAAGCGCCGGAGTTCCTCTCTGTCGAGCGCCAGCACATCCACCCCTCCCACATCGACTTCCCCGGCGGTGGGCTCGACAAGGCGATTAATGTGCCGGATCAGCGTCGACTTGCCGCAGCCGCTGAGGCCCATGATCACCTGCACGCTGCCTTCCGGAACGCTGAGGTTGATATCCCGCAGACCAAGCACGTGCCCGTGGGCGCTCTGCAGCTCCGCCTTTCCGATGCCGTCCTTCACGAGCGGCATCATCGACCCAGGGTCGGGGCCGAAGAGCTTGAAGAGTCGGCGGACTTCAATCGTCCCGGATGCCAGTTCGTCCATGCCTACCTGTTGCGGCGAATGCGCCGGCCATAGCTCTGGGTAATGCGATCGAACACTATCGCGAGCGCGACCACAGCGGCCCCGTTGAGGACGCCGAGCGCGAAGTACTGGTTGGTAACGGCTTCGAGGACTGGCTGGCCCAAGCCTCGCACGCCGATCATCGAGGCAATGACCACCATAGAGAGGGCCATCATAATCGTCTGGTTGATTCCCGCCATGATGTTCGGTAGCGCCAGTGGCAGTTGCACTTGCACGAGCTTGTGCCAAGCATCCGTGCCGAAGGCGTCGGCGGCCTCGAGCACCTCCTCGTTGACGAGCCGGATTCCCAGATTGGTCAGACGGATGAGCGGCGGAAGCGCATAGATTACAACCGCGATGACTCCGGGGATCTTGCCTAGGCCGAACAGCATCACGACTGGAATCAGGTATACGAATATGGGCATCGTCTGCATGACGTCCAGCACCGGCGTGATAACCGCCTGCAGCCGGTCCGATCGCGACATGGCGACTCCCAGTGGGACGCCCATAGCAATCGTCGCTAGGGTCGAGACCAGGATGATCGCGAGGGTGCGCATCGTGTCGTCCCACATCCCGAAGCATCCGATCGCGATGAGCGTGGCCATCGTGCCGGCGGTCAGCTTCTTGCTGCGGCTCGCCACGTAGCAGAGTCCGCAGACGACAGCGATCACCAGCCACCACGGCGTGGCAATCAGCAGGCGCTCGAGCCAGACCAGCAGGTAAAGCAGCGGGTCGAAGAGGGTCTCGATCGACTCCCCGTATTCTCGTGTGAACGAGCGGTAGCCCTCGTCGAAGGCCTTCCGCATCGCCCGCAGCAGTTCCTCGCCCAAGGCCGGGAATTCTGTGAGCCAGTCCGCCATTGTTCCCAAGCTCTATGTCGGCTCAGAGGTCGGCGCGCACCCTCTCCGCGACATCTTCAGGTACCCAATCGGTCCACACCGACTCGTGGTTTCTGAGAAAGTAGACTGCCGTCTCCCTCGCTGTCGCATGCTCCCCTTCTTGCCAGCGCATCAGCTCGCTAACGAATGCACTCGTCCAGCTGACCCGTGAGACGAATTCGAAGGCCTCCGGAGAGCGCTCGACAAACGACGTACTCACCAATGTTTGCAGGACGGGCCGGGGATACGAATTGCGCACGGGATTCTCACAATCGAGGGATGTCATGCACGCCCACGTGCTTGGGTCGTGCGGAACGGATCCCAACTTTCTCAAGGGATACCGTACAGTCAAGGCAGTCGGCGCGTAGGAGTACGCGAAGATCGGTTCCCGCCGCTCGTAGGCTCTAGCGATGGCCGCGTTGAGCCCTTCGCCGGACCCGGGATTGAAAAGAGTGAATCCAGCAGATTCCATTTCAAAAGCGCGATAGAGGTTTTCGTTGATGATCTGGCAGGCCCAGCCGGGCGGACACGTGTAGAAGCGGCCCTTGCCAAGCTCCTCCTTGTCGGGGAACAGATCGGGCCGGCTGAGGACGCCCTCCAGAGTGCCGAGATCTCGATACTGCTCGACCACGAATTCGGGCACGTACCACCCCTCCTCGCCACCGTCCGAGACTATGTCCGTGGCGACTCTGAGCCGACCTTCGGCAAGCCCTCGCTCGACGACTCGCCGGACGGAATTCATCCAGACCTCGGGCGCCACGTCCGGCTCGCCCCGCTCCACCATGGCGGTTACGGTCGGGACTGTGTTGCCGGGGACGAGCTCAGACAGGCAGCCGTATCCGTCCCGCAGAATGATGTGTTCGACGTGCGCCGCGAATGCGGCGGTCGGCCAACTCATCTCGGCAACCGTGACCGGCCCGCAATCGGAGTCCAGCCCGCATCCCGCGAGGAATGCCAGAAGCACGGCGACGACCGCTCTTTGGCCCTCCCGGACGCGGGCGAGAGTGTAAGCGAGGTCAACGACAGGGACCACCAGCACTGTTCGGCTTCGAGATGAATTTGCTTCGGCGCGACAACGCGACGCTATCAATTTGCGGCCTGCCCTCAATTGCAGTCAATTGCAGTGCAGTCCGCGACCCTTGGCTCTTTCCGGACCGTCCTCATGCGGTTCGTTGGGCCGGGCCCAACGCCTAATTCGGGCAGTCGCCGAGCGCTGGAGCGTTACGGACAGATGCATTCGCTCGGTTTTCTATCTCGGGGCCCCTTCGTAGCCGACTGATCGGTTGCCGCTCGTTCGCTGGGTAGAATCGGGCCTATGACCATCGTCGTCCGCGCCTTGCTTCTGTTCTTCGCCCCTATCCTTGCCGCCGCGGCCCCCAACATTATCTTCGTCATGAGCGACGACCACGCCGTGCCCGCCCTCAGCACGTACGGAGGCGGCTTGAATTCAACTCCGCATCTGGATCGCCTGGCGTCGGAAGGGGCTCGCTTTGACGCCGCCTTTGTGACCAACTCCATCTGCACGCCGAGCAGGGCAGTGGTCCTGACCGGCAAACATAGCCACGCCAACGGTGTGCTCACGCTCCAGGACACGTTTGACGGGTCCCAGCAGACGTTGGCCAAGCTGCTGCAGGCTGCCGGATACTACACCGGCATGGTCGGCAAGTGGCACTTGAAGAGCGAGCCGACTGGTTTCGACAAGTACGCTGTGCTGCCCGGCCAGGGTCTGTATTTCGACCCGCTACTCCGCCATACGGGGCAGTGGCCGGACGCTCAGCGCCATGAAGGTTACGTCACCGATGTCATCACCGACCAAGCGCTCCGTTTTCTCCAAGAGCGCCCCACGGACAGGCCTTTCTTCTTGATGTATCACCACAAGGCCCCGCACGACGTGTTCGTCCCGAAGCGCGAGCATGCCGGCCTGCTCGCCGATCCGATCCCGGAGCCTCCGACTCTCCACGAAGATGTTTCCGAGCGCATTGCCTTGCGGGAGACCGTCGAGACGATCGGACATCGACACACCTCGTATGGGGTTCCGGAGTGGCGCTGGTTCCTGAGCCGCGTAAGGTACCAGCCAGAAGAAATTGCCGCCTGGGAGCGGGACCTTGCCGGGCTGGCCGGTCGGGCATTGCGCAGCGCACAGTATCAGATCTACATGCGCCGCTATCTCCAATGTGTCCATTCGATCGACGAGAACATGGGACGCGTCTTGCGCTATCTCGACGAGCAAGGCCTCGCCCGCGATACGCTGGTCGTCTACACCTCCGATCAGGGCTTCTTCCTGGGCGAGCACGGCCTTTACGACAAGCGGTTCATGTACGAACCCGCCTTTCGCATTCCGCTGCTGGTGCGTTGGCCGGCCGAGATCCGTCCGGGCACTGTTTCCGGAGAGCTCGTGCAGAATCTGGACTTCGCCCCCACCCTTTTGGATGCTGCGGGCGCGGGAATCCTCGGAGACATGCAGGGTCGGAGCTTTCTAGGCATTGCCAGGGGCGAGGTTCCGGCGGACTGGCGGGACGCGGTCTATTACCGCTACTGGATGAGCCGAGCGCATTTCAACATCCCGGGCCACCTTGGAGTGAGGACCAAGCGCGACAAGCTGATCTACTTCTACGACAACGACATCGGCCCGGACGGCAGGACGCGCGTCAACGGTGCACGACCCAACGTTAGAGATCCCTTCTGGGAGTTCTACGACCTCGAGAGCGATCCGCTCGAGTTGCGCAACGCGTACGACGACCCGGCGCATCAAGAACGGATCCTCTCCCTCAAGCAGCGGATCATCGGCCTCAGGGATCGATACGGTGACAACCGGGACGATCTCGAATTCGTCGACTAGCAACAGGGTGCGGCGAAACGCCGCGACGTTTGCAAATCTCGACGGATTGCGTTGGAATCGCACGCCGCCCCATGCGGCTCTTGGTCAGATCAGATATCACTGGGGCACGTTCCGACATTGCCGAGGGAGTTATGCGTTCGGCAGAAAAAGGCCGGCTGTGCGCTGTGGGCCTCTATTCGGCGGACTCACGGAGGGGGAATCGCGCATCCGTGCTCTTGGACATCAACATGGCTGAAACAGTAGTCGCCTGCATGGTCGTATTCGGCAGGAAGGCCGCAGGGAAATTCGGAATCCTGGGGCTTGCGATGACATGGCGTGCGGGCGGAGGGCCGCATCTTGTCCGACTTGTCGCAGCAATTGGACGAAATTGCGGCGGCGGCGGAACGCGGCGTCCCGGGGGGCGCGAGGTGCTTGCCTGACATGCAGGTATTCCGTATCAGATCACTCGGCTGCGCCCTGCGCCGGATGTCGCGGGTAGTCCTCACGTCTGCCGGTGTCGCCGCCCTGGATGACGAAGTCGCGCCGGTCGCGGTACAGGCGGGAACGGTTCAGCACGTAGTCGTCCCCGCCGTCGATGTCGAGGTCGTCCCAGTGGGTCATCAGCCAGTACTTGTGGTCGCCGACGAAGAGATACGTCTGGGGCCGGTCGAAGAAGCGGCCCTCCACGCCCTCCCCGGCGCGGAAACGGGCGCAGACCGCCTCGAACAGCGCCCGCTGGCCGTCCTTGCGGCTGAGAACGTACTCGTGAGGCCAGGTTTTCCGATAGGTGACGGCTTCTCGCCACGGGGCGCGGGCGATCAGTCGAATGATCTCCAGCGTTTCCAAGAATTCTTCACCTATTCGAGTCGCGGGCGTGCGACCGAAACGTCGAATGATACCTCTTCGAGATCAACGAGATCAACGACGGACGCCAGACGGGATACAGGCACGGTCGTCCCCGTTCGCGGGTGCGGCGCTCGTCCGCCGGCGCGAATCTCGAGGGATCTACCACGTCAGGATTCAGTTAGAGACTTGTCGTTCCGGGCGTATGGGGGGCCGGGTTCAGGGGCGGAGACTGTCGGCGCAGTACGGCTTGGTTCATCCGGAAGAAGAAATCCGGCCATCTTCGAGGACCCGGCGAGCGGTCGCGTCTTCCTGCTCTACGCCGTGGCCGGCGAGAGCAGGATCGCGATTGCCGCGATCCACCTCAACGGATAACGCGCGGAATCGCGGTCAGGCCGGCGAGACCGGGCGGCGGCGGCGGCGCTGCCACTTGTGGGCCTGACCTCCCGCCGGGCCGGTGTTGCGTGCTGGGCCGGTGCTGCGCGGCGGGCCTGCGTTGCTGCGCCCACGACCGGCCCGGTTGGCGGACGGGGACGGCCGCTGGCGCGGGGGCGTCTCGGATTTCAGCGGCACGGCGAATCCAGCGACCGTCTCGCTCGGGATCGACGCCCCGATGAGACGCTCGATGGCCGCCAGTTGCGAGCGCTCCTCCGGCGTCACCAGGGTAACGGCATGCCCGCTCGCCCCGGCCCGCGCCGTGCGGCCGATGCGATGTACGTAGTCTTCGGGCACGTGCGGGAGATCGAAGTTGATCACGTGGCTGATGCCGAGCACGTCGATGCCGCGCGCGGCGACGTCGGTCGCGATCAGCGTATCGATCCGGCCGGCACGGAAGCCGGCGAGCGCCCGCGTCCGGGCGTTCTGGCTCTTGCTGCCATGCACGGCGGCGACCAGTCGGCCGGATTGCTCCAGGCTCCGGACCAGTCGATTGGCGCGGGCCCGGGTGCGGGTGAAGATCAGGGTCTGCTTCACGTCCGCGCTCTGCAGCAGTTTGGCCAGCAGGTCGTTCTTGCTGCCCGTGGCGACCGGGTGCACGACCTGCTTGACGGTGCCGACCGGCGTTCCCCGGCGGGCGACGTCGACCACGGTCGGGGTCCCGGTCGTCCGGCCGATGAGCTTCTCGATCTCGTCCGGCATCGTGGCCGAGAAGAACAGGTTCTGCCGGGTCGCCGGGAGGGCGGCCAGGATGCGCCGCATGTCCGGCAGGAAGCCCATGTCGAGCATGCGGTCCGCTTCGTCGAGGACGACGATTCCGACGCCATCGAGCCGCACATGCCCTCGACCAAGATGGTCGAGCAGCCGTCCGGGCGTGGCGACGAGCAGGTCGAGACCGGCGTGCAGGCGGCGCTTCTGGGGCTCCATGCCGACCCCGCCGAAGATCACGGTGCTGCGCACGCGGAGGTGTCGGCCGTACTGCTGGGTCGCCTCGCCTATCTGCGCGGCAAGCTCCCGCGTCGGCGTGACGACCAGCGCGCGCGGGTGGCGCGACCGCTGGCCACCGGCGAGGTGCTGCAGGATTGGCAGCAGGAAGGCGGCCGTCTTCCCGGTCCCGGTCTGCGCGCACGCGATCAGGTCCTGGCCGTCGAGCGCGGCCGGAATGACGCGCGCCTGAATCGGCGTAGGGGTAACGTAGCCCGCGCCGTCGACGGCGCGCAGGAGCTCCGGGCGCAGGCCCAACTCGGCGAATTCCATGTTTTGTACTCCAACCTCCGCGCTCACCGTGGCACCGAGCGTTGCTTAACGCTGATCGCCCGACGACCGGGCGAGCGTACTCAGTACAGAATCTGGAGAAGTTAACGGCCGGAGGTGGGAACCGGCAACACCCGCCACTCTGAGCGGGCTTCCGGAGTGGAAGAACGCCTGCTCGCGATTCAGGAAACGAACCTTGATCGTAGCACGGATCACACCCACAACCGATCTAGCGCTCTATCACTCTTGACTCTGAAGCCGATCCGATCCCGGAGCCTCCGACTCTCCACGAAGATGTTTCCGAGCGCATCGCCTTGCGGGAGACCGTCGAGACGATCGGACATCGACACACCTCGTACGGGGTTCCGGAGTGGCGCTGGTTCCTGAGCCGCGTAAGGTACCAGCCGGAGGAAATCGCCGCCCGGGAGCGGGACCTTGCCGGTCGGGCATTGCGCAGCGCACAGTATCAGATCTACATGCGTCGCTATCTCCAACGCGTCCATTCGATCGACGAGAACATGGGACGCGTCTTGCGCTATCTCGACGAGCAAGGCCTCGGCCGCGATACGCTGGTCGTCTACACCTCCGATCAGGGCTTCTTTCTTGGCGAGCACGGTCTTTACGACAAGCGGTTCATGCACGAACCCGCCTTTCGCATTCCGCTGCTGGTGCGTTGGCCGGCCGAGATCCGTCCGAGCACTGTTTCCGGAGAGCTCGTGCAGAATCTGGACTTCGCCCCCGCCCTTTTGGATGCCGCGGGCGCGGGAATCCCCGGGGACATGCAGGGTCGGAGCTTTCTAGGCATTGCCAGGGGCGAGGTTCCGGCGGACTGGCGGGACGCGGTGTATTCCCGCTACTGGATGAGCCGAGCACATTTCAATATCCCGGGCCACCCTGGAGTGAGGACCAAGCGCGACAAGCTGATCTACTTCTACGACAACGACATCGGCCCGGACGGAACGACGCGCGTCAACGGTGCACGACCCAACGTGAGAGATCCCTTCTGGGAGTTCTACGACCTCGAGAGCGATCCGCTTGAGTTGCGAAACGCGTACGACGACCCGGCGCATCGTTGAACAGCTTCTCGGCCTGCCGGACCTTGCCCTCGACGCCGGAAAAGTCGCGATTGATGTTGTGTTTCGACCAGATCGGCGTGATGCTCCAGTCGCGCCACGCCATCAGATCGACGCCCATCCAGAGGCCGAATTTCGCATGCAGCCGCAGGTAGCGACCGGCCGAATTGTAGCCATGCGCCGGGCGCAAGCCATCCATGTCTGCAATACCCTCCGTTTGGAGGCGACCGGTGATCTCTTCGATCAACTCGCTGTAGTTCGTCAAGCGGCGCGCCACATTCACGTCAGTGACCTCGTCCTCGCGCAACGGAACGGTTCCTCATACAGCGCCGCGTCGCTTGCCGACATCGTCCAACCGAAGTCGACGATCCACTTTCCCGTCGGCCGGCGGGTCAGGTCCATGCCGTTCACCCACGGCTTCAGGACGTCCGCGTTGGCCCGGCCGTTGGGATTCGCCGGGAGACGGAGCCACTCGCGCGCTTGGTCGCCTGAGATGTCGAAGGGACCTCCCTTTTGGTCAGCGACGAACGCCACGCGTGTGTTTATGGGCAGGCGTCGAGCTCGAGTGAGATCGACGCCGGTCGCGTCTCGATGCGCCGTGAGATCGGTGTGGATCTCATTGACGGGCTGGCCATTGAGCCGAGCACCCGACACGGACGCGTCGTCCGTGCGCGAGAAGCAGATCAGCGACACTCGCACGGCGGCGCCTTCGTTGACCCACGGCTCGTCGCTCCATGCTTCGAAGATCCGATGGTTGTTCGTTCCGGCTCGCAGCGCCGGAAGGTTCCAACCACCTCGAATGGAATTCGTCGCGACGAGCCCGGCCCGCGCCGCCTTCACCGATGCGATCTGCCTGCCGACCTTCTCGAACCAATAGCAGACGAGATCAGCCCCGCCTGGTACGCGCCCCTTGTACGTGGCGCGAAGTTGGGACACGTAGTCCTCGCCGAGTTTGCGGATCTGGAGTTTGGTGCCCAGAAACGGTGGGTTGCCGATCACGACGTCCGCGGACGGCCAGTCGGGTTCGGCGCGGCCCTGTGTCAGGATCGCGTCGCGGCACTCGATGGTGTCGAGCGGCTTCCGGATCGGGTCGCGGGCTTCCGCGAAGCCGTTGCGCCGCATCCACTGGATCTCGCCGATCCAGACCGAGACGCGGGCCAACTCGGCGGCGTAGGGGTTGATCTCGATGCCCTTGACCTTGGCCGGGCCGACCTCCGAGAACGCCCGCTGGAAGCCGAGCGCTTCCGCCTCGAACTGCACCCGGTGCTCCAGGTCCTTCAGCGCCTGGAGGGCGAGGTACAGGAAGTTGCCCGAGCCGCAGGCAGGGTCGAGCACCGTGAACCCGCGCAGCCGGTTGAGGAACGCCCGGTACCGCCGCTCGACCTCGTTCCGACGCTTCCTGCGGGTGGCTGGTGACTTGGCGGCGTCCGCACGCTCCAACTCGGCGGCGATCTCCGCCTTCTCCGCCGTCCACTCGGCCAGCCAAGGACGGATCACCACCGGCTCGACGATCAGCATGATCTTGTCGCGGTCGGTGTAGTGAGCCCCGAGCTGGGCGCGCTTGTCAGGATCGAGCCCGCGTTCGAACAGCGTGCCGAGGATCGACGGGTCGATCTCTGACCAGTCGAGGTTCGACGCCGCCAGCACGGCGTCGATGTCGGACTGCTCCAGCGGCAGCGCCGAGCCGTCGTCGAACAGCCAGCCGTTGAATCACTCGACCGTCTCGAATCCGACCCGGCCGCCGCGAGCCATTACCCGAAAGAGATCGGCGGCGAGCGCCGCGCCTGCTCCAGCATTCGCGTGAACATGTGGCCGGGCAGCAGGCCCACGTCGTCGGCGAACATGCAGAAGACGAGCCGGTTAACGAAGTGCGCCACCGCGTGCGAATCATGGCCGCGCTCCCGTAGCGCTTGGGCGACCGTCGCGAAGGACTCCGCCGCGTGCTCGCTGAGCGATTGCCGGGTTTCGCCCGGCCGCAGCCGCTCGGGGTCCGAGAACGCCCACTTGAGTTGGTTGCGGGTCGCCGCGTTCGTCAGGTCGTCCAGCTCGATCGTGTGGGTTTTGCTAACGCTGTTCGTCCAGTTGGTACGGATGCGGAAGCGCAGCATGTCGGAGACGATCAGCAGCGGCGGATTCTCCAGTGCCAGCGCGTACTGCCGGAGTTGCTCGAACGCGGCGTCGAGGTTGGCGCGCTTCCCCTTGTACTCCCAGGCGAAGTGGTGGCGCTTCCAGACATCGGCCCAGCCGTCGCCGCCGCTGTCCTTGCGCGCGCCGCGCTCGAAGCAGTACGACTCGCCGGACGGGTCCGCATCGGCCGGCTTCGGCTCGCCCAACAGGTCGCACAGGTCGAGGAAATGTTGATGGGACGCGGAGCGTTCAGTCAGCGCCGAGGAGCGCCACTTGGTGATGAACTCGTACGGCGTCATGAGCGCATCCAGCCTACCATCAGCACGAGAGACCGTGACAGCTTGAGACTCGGATTGGCGCGGCTCGCCGCGATCGGTGCAAGCACGCACGACTTGCACTTCGAGGACCTCCACGACCGTGTGGAAGGAAGACACTCAGGCCGTTCGGATGGCGGATTGCGGCGCGCAGCTTGTGATCGCATCCCGACCCCCGAATCACAACCACAGTCACACTCCGAGGTCACCTGCCGGCACGCGGAATCCCTGAAGCCACGGCCTAAACTGCGCGCGTGGCCTCGTCCTCGGGGTCATGGATAGGGCCGCAAAAGAAGCCGCGAGCGACTCCGAGAAAACCTGCGGTTTTCTGGCCCAATAGGTGTTCCTCCGTCACGCCTACCGGGCGGGTCGCTCCCGGCTGAAATCTTCCATCCTGGAAGGGGAAGAGCCCGCCATCGCCGCCGTCCTCCGGTCGGCTCGCCTCGCTGCGGCTCGCCAGCACCGGGCTATGGACGCTGACTCTCCTATGGACGCGAAGACCGCGCCCACAGGAGCTTGCAAAGCCTCGCAGGCGCGGTTTCACAAAGCGCCCACAGCCATCATCTTCATCTTCGTCAAGATCCGCACGAAGATCCCATGCTGGGGTCGACCGCACTGCCGTGGTGTCGAGAAATGACGACGTCCGATGACCGTTGACAGGGCGCTCGCACGACCGCGCGTGGCCGGTGCGGACGACCGCGACGGCCCGGCCGCTGGTATCCCCCCTTGGGGCAATCGACTGCACCGGTCGGCGGTATCCTGATCTGCGCACCGCTCTCGACGATCTGCTCGACGCTGGGTGCATCGACCACGGCCAGCGGCCGGGTACGACGAGTCAGAAGGACCGCGGCTACGCCCTCACCGGCGCAGGCCGAGACACTCCGCGTCCGATGCGTTACTGGCGTTTCCACTAATAGAAACAAGCCGTAAACGGACGGGAGACGCACCCGGAAACGGTGACGGAAACGATGCATGTCCCCCTCCCGTTGACTGTCAGCATTCGGCGAGCCGAAACCGGCGCAGCGTGACCACCTGCCCGCGTTCCCCATCGAGATAGGCCGCCCAATCGTCCACCAGACGCTGTCGACACCCGAACAGGTCCACCGCGCGTAGGCAGCTTCGATCTTGTTCTGAACGACGTGGGCCAGCGCCGCCTTTGATCAACCTCGCGCGGGTGGTCCGTCTCCTCGGCCGCCTAGTCGCGGAACGGCGAGCGGAAGCCGTCCGGCACGCCCGCGACGCCTAGCTTGATGATGTGCCTGAGATGGCCACGTCGCCCAGCGGCTTCCCGTGGACATACCGGGGACCATACCTCAACTCTTCTCGAGTCCGTCCGTGAGCATCACAGTGACCTCCTGGCCGCTGGAGTCGGCAAAGACGAAGGGAGTGACCCTGTCGCCTTGAGTCACTCGCCCCCATATACCAAACATGCCGTCGCCAAGTATCTTTATGGGGTTGTGGCCCTCTTGAAATGATATTGAGGCTACGCGTCGGCTACCAAACTTCGCGGGGTTCCAGCGAGGGCCACCTCCGATGGTGATCTTTTCGTTTGGCGGAGACATACTACTGGTCCACTCGTAGTACGACTGATCCCAGCTTCTTGGAAGAAGGACGATACAATCTCCCACCTTCACTGCCCAGCACGGTCTCCGCTTGCGGTTCATGGCGATGCCGTCTCTCTCTCGCCACGCGGCAGGAGCATTCACGGCGAAGTTACGGATGACCTCGTCCTCGGGCTTCATGACTTGCTTGCGGACTGGTTCGATGGCCTCGCCCTCAGCGTACCTGTAGCCATGCACTCCGAGCAGCGAGAACACCGACAGGTAGGCAGCCTTCAACCATGAGACGCTCGCGTAGCGTGAGGTCGGCTTCATGAACGTCATGTTGATCGGCCGGCGAGAACGCAGCACATCGCTTATCGCGTCCCTCGAATCCCGCGGCCTCGACATGCAGACGTCGATGCGTCCGCTTGCATCCACGGAAGCGTACCCAGTCTGCGTGGGGAGACCCGGCATCTCGATTCGTACTTTCGGTTCTCGCTTCGACGGCGGCTTGCTCTACTGGGCTGGCGCGGTTGTTGCAGTCGGAGCAGGTAAGACACATTGCGATTACACCGACCTTGAAGGACTTTGGTGGAACGTGCTCCAGCGTTACCACCGAGCCTTGTTCGACATCCCACTCGGTGAAGGAAGTCAAGCAGATCGGGCATCTGTCGTTGCCCAGCTCGAACAATTTCAGCCTCTGCTGCCTGGGCGACGAACGACTCATCGCCTACTCCCACGAACCCGACCGGACCACTGCGAAGCGCTTCGGCTCTGCTCGCCCAAAGTCCCATTGTATGCGCTTCTTCACGGTCACGGACCGCCATCCCCGACCACGGCGGGCGCGACTCTGCCGTGGCGAGCGTTTGGTGCTACATATCGACGTAGGCCGCCCAATCCTCAGACTTCGTTACATCGGAACACTCGGCAAAGAGGCCTAGAGCCTCGTAACTAGCTGCTGGGTCAAGCTTTCACGCTCCCTCCCCGGCCGCATCCGGACTTGACTTGCACCCCAGAACATGCTATCGTGAATGCATATGTATTCGCCCGCCAAACTGCCCGCGCCCACTGGCCTGCCCGCCGCTCTGCCGCTCCAACCCCCGCACGCCACGCCCATCAGCGCGCGCCTCAGCATGCTGCGCGAGGGCGACCGCGTCGTCTACTTCGTGCACACCGACCCCGTCTGCTCGCACACGGCCGACCACAAGCTAGAGCGCAATCTCTGCCTGGCCCGCTTCGCCCTGTTCGGCCTCGCTACGCAGTCCGAACTGGCCCGCGCCCACGGCATCAGCCAGAGCACCGTCTCGCGCGCCGTGCAGCGGCTGCAGGTGCAGGGTGAGCTTGGCTTCGCGCCCGCCCCCAAGCCGCGCCGCCCCGATGGCATCGTGGACCCCGCGCAGCTGGCCCAGGCCGCCCGCATGCTGCGGTCCGGGCTCAGCCTGTACCGCGTGGCCCAGCAACTGGGCGTCTCGCAATCGACGCTGTGGCGCTACACCCAACAGGGCTTGCTACCGGCCAGCCAGTGCCTGCCACGGCGCCGCGCCGGCGCGCCCGCCGAGCGTGACAGTGACGCTCAGGGAGCGGGCCCGCAGCCCGGCGGCGCGGCGCCCAGTGCGCCGCCGCCGGCGGCCCCCGGCAAGGAAGACCGCAACCGGCGTGACGCCGCCGCCCCGCGCTTCGCCGCCGCCGCGGCCGTCAGCGGGGGCGGCGTGCTGACCGCCCTGCCGAGCCTGCTGCAGGCCGGCCTGCTGCGCCACCTCGACCAGCTGACGCTGCCCAAGGGCTTCTACGGCCTGCAGTCGCTGCTGCTGCTGTGGGCCTTCCTGCTGCTGGGCCGGGTGCGTTGCGCCGAGCGGCTGCGCTACCAGCAGCCCGGCGAGTGGGGCGCCCTGTTGGGCCTGGACCGCTGCCCCTGCCCGCGCACCCTGCGCCGCCGCACGCGCCAGCTGGCCGCTGCCAAGGGGCTGCCGGCCTGGGTCGGCTGCCTGACCCAGGACTGGTGTGCAGACGATCCGGAGGCCGTCGCCACGCTGTTCGTCGATGGCCACGTGCAGGTCTACAGCGGTCAGGGCCGGCTGCCGAAACATTTCGTGACCCGCCAGAAGCTGGCCCTGCCGGCCTCGGTCGGCGACTGGGTGCACGCGCTGGGCGGGGCGCCGCTGCTGTGCTTGCACCGCCAGATAGACGCCGGCATGGTGTCTGAGATCTGGAACGGGATGGTGCCGCAGTTGCGCCAGCTGGGCCTGCTGGCAGGCGCTGGCGCGACCGCCGCACCACGCCTAACGCTGGTCTTCGACCGCGAGGGCTGGAGCCCGCGCCTGTTCCGCGAGCTGCGCGCGCTGGGCATCGCGGGGGTGACTTGGATCAAGGGCCCGCAGGCGCAGCGCTGGCCGGATAGCGACTTCCGGGAGGCCGTCATCCCAGTGCGCGCCCCGGGCGGGTCGGCCCGCCTGGAGGGCCAGCTGGCCGAGCGACCGTACGATCTGGGCGCGGGCTGCCAGGCGCGCGAGATCCGCTTCTGGATCGACCGCCGTGTGCGCGGCACGGGCCAGCGCGGCCAGCCGCGCAAGCCGCTCGAGCTGGCGGGTCGGCCGGGGCCGGAGCAGCGCCAGCCCGCGCTGCTGACCACGCATCCCGACCTCACGGCCGAGCAAGCGGCGGGCCTGCTGCGCGCGCGCTGGACGCAGGAGAACTTCTTCCAGTATCTGCGCGCCGAGTTCGGCCTCGACACCCTGCCCGAGCATGCCCTGGTGGAGGTCGAGGCCGACGCCTGGGTCGTCAACCCGGCCTGCCGCACCATCGGCAAGGCGCTCAAGCAAGCCCGCAACTCGGTCGGCAACCTGCGCCGCAAGCTGGCCCTGCAAGCCGACGCCGGATCCGCCCCAGCGCGCGCGCTGGAAGCGCGCATCCAGACTTGCGACCAGACCATCCAAGGCCTGCTGCTGGCGCGCAAGGTGACCGACCAGCACATCTTGGCCGGCGAGCTCTCGCCGGAGGCACGGCTGCAGGCCCTGCCCCAACCGCTGCGCCTACTGCTGGACACCCTGCGCCTGCTGGCCTACCGCGCCGAAACAGCGATGACGACCGCGGTTGCGCCCGCGCTCGACAATCCCGACACCGCCCGCAGCCTGCTCAAGTCGCTGTTTCAGGCTGACGCCAGCCTGCACCCTGACGAGTCAGCCGGGACCCTCACCGTGCGCCTGCTGCACCAGCCGACCCGCGCCCAGGATCGCGCCCTGGCCCCCTTGCTCGACGAGCTCAACCGCACGCGCACCGTCTTCCCCGGCACCCACCTCCGTTTGGTCTACCGCATGCTGTCGGACGACCTGCCCTGCTCAGCCTCCTCCCAGCCCACCCCGGCCAACCCCAAGCCGCCGCTCCCTGCATCCAAACTATCCAACCCAAATGAAACGTAGAGTCGAGGAGAAGCGCGCCTACCTTAGCGTGAGGGAGTAGCCGTTGGCCGACCGCTTTCGCTTATCGCCGGTGCCTCAGTCTCTCGCATAGTCGCGTTTCTTCTCCCCGCTCATCGAACCGGACGGGCCGATTTCCGGCATCCGGCTCTCGGACGAGATCATGCCTTCGCCCACGGGCGACTGGCCGTTCGCATGGCAAGGCGTGTGAGGCCGAGGTCAGCCCAGAGCCGCGTGTCCGGGTAGCGCACGGACTGCCCGGACCTCACCTTGTGTTTCCGACACAGCCACTGGCGCAGCCGCTTGGTCGCATGCGCGTCGACGGCGCGGTAGGCCGGGCTCACCGGTCCCAGCCGGAAGTAGTTCGCCCAGCCGAGCATGGCTCGGTTCAGCCTCCCCACTACCCGCTCCGGTCCCAGTAGCCCGTATCGCGCTTCCGTTGGCTCACTGATCCTGCGGCAGATGCTGCGGACGCTGGCCTTGCTCGGGCGCGTGCCAATGTAGGCCCGGCCCGTTCTCGGGCTGTACTTGCGTCCAATGCGGTACCCGAGGAACTCCATGGGCTCCTCCGGGCATCGCAGGCAGCGGGTCTTCGTCGCGTTGACCGGTAGGCGCAGTTGCTCCATCATCCGTTCGACAGTTGCCCGCATGGCTTCCGCCGGGGCTTTGCCGCAGACCACGAAGTCGTCCGCATAGTTCACGATCTCCGCACCGTAGCGTCGGGCATGGCCCGACTGCTTCCAACCCAGGATGAAGCGCCGCATGTAGACGTTCCTGAGCAACGGGGAGATCGGAGCACCTTGCGGCGTCCCTTTCCGCTCCCGGCGCGCCCGGTTCGTGCGGCGCTTGCCGCCTTTCCCGTCGTCCTCTATCACGGCCATTTCCAACCACATCTTGATCCAGCCCAGCATGCGCCCGTCGCTCACGCGCCGGGCGATCGACCGGATTAGGTCACAGTGCGGGATTTCTCCGCAATAATTCGCTGAATCGCCGTCCACTACTTCCCGATGTCCGCTGTTCACCAGCCGATGCACGTGCTGGACTGCGTCCAGCGCGCTGCGGCCTTCCCTGTAGGCATATTGCTCCGCTTGCAGGTCCGCCTCGAAGATCGGCGATACCACTAGCATCGCCGCCGTCTGCGCCACCCTGTCCCGGATGCACGGTATGCCCAACGGTCGGAATTTCCCCGGCTGCTTCTTCGGAATCAACACCTGCCGCACCGCGCGCGGTCGGTCGGTGTTCCTCCGCAGCTCTTCCGCCAGTTCCCCCAGCCACCGATTCACGTCCCGCTCCTTGATCTGCTCGAACGTCTCGCCGTCCACTCCGCAGGCTCCGCCATTGCGGCGGACCGCCTGCCACGCAGCGGCTAACACGTCTGCTCGCCAGACCTTGTCGCTGAGCGTGTAGAACCGGAAACCCGGGTCTCCCTTCGCTTTCGCATGTAACGCCGTCTGGAGTCCCCGCACCGTATGCGGAGCTTGTCGGTCTTCGCCAGTCTCCATGGTCCCTGCCCCCTTGCTTGCGTCCCTCTCGAACTGAGGCCCCTTCCCATCCCCCGGCAGGACCCGGCTTCCTCGGTACTACGCGCCTCTCCGCCACCCCGGCCGGCCCAGGCTGGTCCTCGCGCGGATTCCCGGTTTGGCGCGTGCGCACCACCGACGGGGCTTCCCGTGTTGCCTCCGTCCCCCTCTTGCAGGCATGCTGTCGCCAGTACCCCGGCGGAGCCGACCGGTGCGCGCGTCGCTCGCTTCCCGGCCGCTGACAGCCTTCCCCGTTACATCGGCGGGTCGGCCTCCGCATCGACTTTTTCGAGGCCTGCTCGGCGTTCATCTGATTACGGCCTGCATGCTCGCTGAACCGCCCAATGGCGACCCTTTTACATCAGAGTGCTTCAGTCCATGTCGTTGCCTCCATGAGCCGCTCCGATTGCTTCCGGCTGGAACGACAGTTCGCCGGGCGGGATTTGCACCCGCTGGGGGCCAGTGCCTTAGCACGGCGCACGGTGTAACGAAGTCTGATCCTAGTGCTCGTGTCCGGCCCACGTCTGCTTGCACTCGCCGCTCTGTCCGCTCCGCTTTGTCTAACCGTCTTATTGATCGTCGTCGACGGCTGGCACCCATTGGAGGCGGCGATGACAATCGCCCTAGGCGCCGGACTGGTCGCGATCGCTTACTGGGCGCTGGTGAAGGCGTCTGGTGTGATCCTGTTCCTTTGTACCACCGTTACAGCGTTGCTGGCGATCGTCGCGCTAATGCTACTTGACGAGCTACTGAATCTACCTATGATTAGAGGAGACCTTTTCGAAGACGAATCGCTCCTCACAATCTTGATCTTGTCCCCGCTTGCCGGACTGCTTGCCACAGCGATTCGATCCTTGATTAAAGAGTTGAGAGACTAGCTGGATTACTGAAAGATATCAGAAGCGAAGAATAGATTGTCCGGGACCTTCAAGTGTTACGAAGGAAGATCACCTAGAAGTGACAGTTAGATGCGTGAATCCCGTTATTTGGTGCGTCTCGGGTAGCTCACCTTAGATTCGATTCTCTCGAACTGCAGTTCTGACTCGACGTCGAACTTCTTGTAATTTCGATACCGGGCGCTTTGCCTGAAGGTCGGTCCGTCCATATTGTCCGCAATTGATTCAGAGGCGCTTGGCAATAGGAATGTTCTGTCATGTAGAGGAACTTCCGAGAAAACAACGCTTTGCAAGGATCTCTTGATGCCATAAGAGGAAGGAATATTAACGGCTTCCAGCGCAATTGCTACTGTATGATTTGACTTGTCGTCAATGCAGATGATTCCCTTCCATGCGACGTCACCGCCGGGACGGTCACCGCGCTCAATCCGCGCACCAACGCCCTTTGCAAGTGCAACATCAAACAAATAGACTCAGACTTCGTTACATCGGAACTCTCTGCAAAGAGGCCTAGAGCCTCGTAACTAGCTGCTGGGTCAAGCTTTCACGCTCCCTCCCCGGCCGCATCCGGACTTGACTTGCGCCCCAGAACATGCTATTTTGAATGCATATGTATTCGCCCGCCAAACTGCCCGCGCCCACTGGCCTGCCCGCCGCTCTGCCGCTCCAACCCCCGCACGCCACGCCCATCAGCGCGCGCCTCAGCATGCTGCGCGAGGGCGACCGCGTCGTCTACTTCGTGCACACCGACCCCGTCTGTTCGCACACGGCCGACCACAAGCTAGAGCGCAATCTCTGCCTGGCCCGCTTCGCCCTGTTCGGCCTCGCTACGCAGTCCGAACTGGCCCGCGCCCACGGCATCAGCCAGAGCACCGTCTCGCGCGCCGTGCAGCGGCTGCAGGTGCAGGGTGAGCTAGGCTTCGCGCCCGCCCCCAAGCCGCGCCGCCCCGATGGCATCGTGGACCCCGCGCAGCTGGCCCAGGCCGCCCGCATGCTGCGGTCCGGGCTCAGCCTGTACCGCGTGGCCCAGCAACTGGGCGTCTCGCAATCGACGCTGTGGCGCTACACCCAACAGGGCTTGCTACCGGCCAGCCAGTGCCTGCCACGGCGCCGCGCCGGCGCGCCCGCCGAGCGTGACAGTGACGCTCAGGGAGCGGGCCCGCAGCCCGGCGGCGCGGCGCACGACACGGCGGGCCGCGTAGCGGCCAGCCTGGGGGCGCTCGACGGGCGCGCCCCGCGCTTCGCCGCCGCCGCGGCCGTCAGCGGGGGCGGCGTGCTGACCGCCCTGCCGAGCCTGCTGCAGGCCGGCCTGCTGCGCCACCTCGACCAGCTGACGCTACCCAAGGGCTTCTACGGCCTGCAGTCGCTGCTGCTGCTGTGGGCCTTCCTGCTGCTGGGCCGGGTGCGTTGCGCCGAGCGGCTGCGCTACCAGCAGCCCGGCGAGTGGGGCGCCCTGTTGGGCCTGGACCGCTGCCCCTGCCCGCGCACCCTGCGCCGCCGCACGCACCAGCTGGCCGCTGCCAAGGGGCTGCCGGCCTGGGTCGGCTGCCTGACCCAGGACTGGTGTGCAGACGATCCGGAGGCCGTCGCCACGCTGTTCGTCGATGGCCACGTGCAGGTCTACAGCGGTCAGGGCCGGCTGCCGAAACATTTCGTGACCCGCCAGAAGCTGGCCCTGCCGGCCTCGGTCGGCTACTGGGTGCACGCGCTGGGCGGGGCGCCGCTGCTGTGCTTGCACCGCCAGATAGACGCCGGCATGGTGTCTGAGATCTGGAACGGGATTGTGCCGCAGTTGCGCCAGCTGGGCCTACTGGCAGGCGCTGGCGCACCACGCCTGACGCTGGTCTTCGACCGCGAGGGCTGGAGCCCGCGCCTGTTCCGCGAGCTGCGCGCGCTGGGCATCGCGGTGGTGACTTGGATCAAGGGCTCGCAGGCGCAGCGCTGGCCGGATAGCGACTTCCGGGAGGCCGTCATCCCAGTGCGCGCCCCGGGCGGGTCGGCCCGCCTGGAGGGCCAGCTGGCCGAGCGACCGTACGATCTGGGCGCGGGCTGCCAGGCGCGCGAGATCCGCTTCTGGATCGACCGCCGTGTGCGCGGCACGGGCCAGCGCGGCCAGCCGCGCAAGCCGCTCGAGCTGGCGGGTCGGCCGGGGCCGGAGCAGCGCCAGCCCGCGCTGCTGACCACGCATCCCGACCTCACGGCCGAGCAAGCGGCGGGCCTGCTGCGCGCGCGCTGGACGCAGGAGAACTTCTTCCAGTATCTGCGCGCCGAGTTCGGCCTCGACACCCTGCCCGAGCATGCCCTGGTGGAGGTCGAGGCCGACGCCTGGGTCGTCAACCCGGCCCGGCGCACCATCGGCAAGGCGCTCAAGCAAGCCCGCAACTCGGTCGGCAACCTGCGCCGCAAGCTGGCCCTGCAAGCCGACGCCGGATCCGCCCCAGCGCGCGCGCTGGAAGCGCGCATCCAGACTTGCGACCAGACCATCCAAGGCCTGCTGCTGGCACGCAAGGTGACCGACCAGCACATCTTGGCCGGCGAGCTCTCGCCGGAGGCACGGCTGCAGGCCCTGCCCCAACCGCTGCGCCTACTGCTAGACACCCTGCGCCTGCTGGCCTACCGCGCCGAAACAGCGATGACGACCGCGGTTGCGCCCGCGCTCGACAATCCCGACACCGCCCGCAGCCTGCTCAAGTCGCTGTTTCAGGCTGACGCCAGCCTGCACCCTGACGAGTCAGCCGGGACCCTCACCGTGCGCCTGCTGCACCAGCCGACCCGCGCCCAGGATCGCGCCCTGGCCCCCTTGCTCGACGAGCTCAACCGCACGCGCACCGTCTTCCCCGGCACCCACCTCCGTTTGGTCTACCGCATGCTGTCGGACGACCTGCCCTGCTCAGCCTCCTCCCAGCCCACCCCGGCCAACCCCAAGCCGCCGCTCCCTGCATCCAAACTATCCAAACCAAATGAAACGGTGTAACGAAGTCTGATCCTCTATGAGCCGGCGCCGACGCTCGAACAGGTCCGACCGGGCGTAGGCCGCTTCGACCTTGTTCTGGACAACATGAGCCCGCGCCGCCTCGAGGACCTCGCGCGGATGGTCCGTCTCTTCGGCCGCCCAGTCCCGGAACGACGACCGGAAGCCGTGCGCCGCGGCCGCGATCCGGTGGTACTGCAGCACTTTGGGCAGCGTCGACGCGGAGACCGCCTAGCCCGACTTCACCGTTTTGGCGGTGGGATGGGTGCAAATCGGTAGTTTTTTCGATTACTTTCGGCGTGTCGGTCCGCGTAAATCGTTGTCTCTAAACGACGACGACTTTCCGATGGGGTCCGCGGAGGCCGTTGTGGTGACATAATCGTTCTCGTTGGACCAGTTTCTGGGTTCCTCTCGCGCCCCCCAACTGCCACACTGGTCTCTATGTTCATTCGCCGTTGCCCCACCCGCGCCCGCAAATCCGGCGGTTCCTACTACTCGTTCCGCTTGTCCCGGGGTTTTCTCGAGCGTGCCGGCACCACTGCCGTGTCGTAGTGCTGCGCCAGTTCCGCGTAGCTGCGATTGATGCTTGGGTCGTACCGATCCGCGCGGTCCACGGCGGCCTTCAAATTGTCCGGCACTAACATGCGCGGCACCCCTTGGAAGAACCGGAAGGCGCGCACGTGCGCCTCCCAACTCCCGCCGGCCTCATGCACCGTCGCCGTGTCGCCGGCATAGTCGATGAAGAGCTTCTCGCCCGCCACGTGGTCCTGGACCAGCACCACCTCCTGGGCCTGACTCTGGCGCCAGTGCTTGTACCGCGCGCAGAACTGACTGTAGCTGTAGCTCTGGCCCGGCTCGCTCTGCTCGCGGTACTCTCCCCAGAGCTGCTCCAACGTGACGTGCTTGTACCGGCGCAACTGTGCCTGCACCCGCGCGAAGTCCGGCTGGCTGTAGCGCGGCGGCGCAGCCTTGGGGTACAACTGCGCGTACAGTTCCTCGTCGCTGGGCGCGGGCTCGGCCAGCGGCCAGCCCAGGCCCGCCTGCCCAGCCCGCCCCAGCAGGCGCTGGATGGCCGACTGGCTCACCCCGGTGGCGCGGGAGATCTCCCGCTGCGTGTGCCCTGCGCTGTAGTGCAGCCGCAGGATTTCCTTGATTTCAAACATTGCGATCGGTTGCCTTGACATCGCGTGTCCTCCTGTCCGGATTGGAACAGGACGACGCGCTTGCCCGCCGTTGTCGCTACGCTCTCACCGCCTGATCTTTCGACCACGCGAGTGACCCTTTTCATTCAGAACGCTGACCCTTTTGCTGCGAAACAGGCCGACACGATGGGCACAACTCCCCTGCACGCGCTCAGTTGCCATAAGCGACCGCCGTGCGAAGTGCGCTCGCCGAACGCTCAAACTCCGCGGCGATCCGGGCAGCCCCGATCTATGGCCCGTAACCGTCCGCTGATTCTAAGGCAGGGCGAACGCACTCGGATATCGAACTCAATCTTACAAGATCGCATCGGAAGTCGGCGGGCACTCGCCGCGTCGCTGTGTTTCATGCCAATCGGGGTGAGCGCCCGACGCGATCATGTGGGTTTCAATCAGAATATTCATATGGGAACCGCCGTCGTATTCGCGGAGCGCGGGGCCGTCGTCTACAACGGCGGCGTGGCGAGTTGGTGGAGCGGCCTTTCGCGCACCAGTATGAAACCGGGGGTCTGCGTCGGGTGTGGGTGCGCGGCCATGAGAATGTCCGCAAGCGAGTGCTCATCCAGGCGGCTGGCTGCAACCTTGGGCTGCTGCTGCGCCGCCTGACCGGCGTCGGCACGCCCCGGAGCCTGCAGGGGCGGGCTCTTTCGGCGGTTTGCGAACTGATCGGCCGTCCGATCGACCGCTGGGGACGTCTGACGGACTCCTGGGGGTCCGAATGGAGACCCGCGGCGTTCGTCGGCTCAATCGCTCATCGCCAAGCTGCCTGAACAGGCCGGCTCAGCGAACAGACTTCTTCCACGGGCTGCTAACGGCATGGGTTAACGGCGGTGGACTCTTCCCAGGTACCCCGTGGCAGCCAGTGCCGCACAGCGGATCCCGGCACGGCTCGTTGCCATGAGCCTGATGCCGTCCATTGCACCGACTTCTTCAGCATCCTGCTAGTCCGATCGTTGCGCTGACTTGCAGCGACTCAAGCCCGCGCATCACGGAATTGCTCCGAAACCTCGGCTCGCCGCCGAGCGTTCGCATCGACGTGAACCGCTCCAGCAGCATCCCGATGGCGATCCGCGCCTGCAGCCGACCCAACTGTGCGCCGATACACTGGTGGATCCCCCGTCCGAATGCCAGGTGACGGGTCCCGCGCCGGCCGATGTCGAATTCGTCGGCGCGCTCGAACACCTCGGGGTCGCGGTTGGCCGCGCCGATCAAGAGGATCAGGCTGTCGCCCGGCCGAATCGGGACTTCCCCAATCTCGCAGTGTTCCACCGCCACACGGAAGTCGCATTGCACCGGGCCGTCGAAACGCAGCATCTCCTCCACCGCCGAGTCGATTTTCCAGGGCTCTCCGCGCAGGCGCTCGAGTTGAGCCGGATGCGTGAGTAACGCCAACATGCCGTTCCCGATCAGGTTCGCCGTGGTCTCGTTGCCGGCAACGAGCAGCACGCGGAGCATGTCGAGCGCTTCCTCCGGGGTCATCCGCTCGCCGCGCTCGTTGCCTCGCGCCAATACACTGATGATGTCGTCCCGCGGTTCCGCGCGCCGCGCTTCCATGATCGGCGCGAAGATCTCGTCCATCGCCCGGCCCGCGGCCCTCGCGCCCGCCCGCCCGCCCGCGTTGACCGTCAACTCCAGCAGCCGTGCGCGCTGCTTCGACCACACCTCGAAACCCCTGAGGCTTTCCGGCGGTACGCCCAGCATCCCAGTGATGACTCGCAGGGGCAGCGGCCTGCCGTTGCCCCACAAGTCACGATTCGGGCACATCCTGAGAGGCGCTGGCGGGCGGCTCGAAGTAGTCTTTCAGCTCATAGGCTTCGCTCATGATGGTCAAGCGGGTCCAGCCCTCCCAGATCTTTTGATGGCCCGGCGGCGGAGCGTGCGCACGGTACAGGTAGCCGCCCAAGATCGCCATGGTCCGCACCGCCAGCCCCAGATTGCCCGGCGCGGCCAGCCCGCGCTTGGACGCGAAGTGGCGCAGCACCCGCAGCTGGATCTGCGTGAAGAACACCTCGCTCGGTAATTCGGGGGTCTCCCGTCCCAGCAGGGTCATCGCGGCCAGCCGCCAGGCGATCACCGCCTTGATCGTCACCGCCCGCTCGATCCGCTGCCCCGTGCGGTGCCCCAGGTACTCCACCTTGCAGCCGGACTTGAGCATCCGGTGCCAGTCCTCGATGCGCCAGCGCAGCCGGTACCACTCCAGCACCTGCTCCGCATCCGCCAGCGACGCCACCGGCAACGTCGTCAGCAGGAACCACTCCAACGCTTCCACCCCCTCCGGCGCCGCCCGCTCCCACACGTGCACCAGCTGCATCCGCAGCGCTGCCTCGCCGCGCGCCGGGGCCGGCAACTCGACCGTCTGCCAGCGCAACTCGGCCTGCGCCGTGCGCGCCGCGCGCAGCGCGCTGGCGGACTGCCGGCGCGTGCCCCGCCGCGCCGAACTCCGCTGCACCTTGATCTCCAACTGGCCCCCCACCGGCTGTGCCCGCATGTGCTCGAACAGCTTCGGCCGGGGCGCGCCCAGGACGCGGTTGTGCTTGGCCCGCACCAGCAACTCGACTCCCTCCAGCCGCCGCTGCTCGGCGAACAGCGCCTGCACGTCGGCCTCGCGGTCCATCACCGCCACCAGGCGCGGGCCCGCCAACTGGCCCGCTACCTCCGCGCAGTCGCGCAACCCGCGGATCCAGCGGAAGGTCTTGCGCTGCTCCAGCGGCCGCCCGCGCTGCGCCTGCCCGTCCGGCGCGTCGTACTGGATTTGCAGCAGCCCCAGCGGGATGCCCTCCGGGCTGACCGCCAGCGTCGAGTGCATGTGCAGCCCCAGCGTGCCCTCCGAGCGCTTGTTCTTGCCGATGTAGCCCAGCCCCGCACAGCCGGGATGCTCGGCAAAGTTGAGCTCGGTGCCGTCCTGCACGCACAGCACCGTGCGCTCGGCCTGCAGGCGCCGCAGCGTGCGCTGGCGGTGCGGCGCCAGGATGTTCTGCGGGGTCACCGCCGAGTCGTCCGGCTGGTCGATCAGGCGGTAGTGGCCCTTGACGGCGGCCCGCTGGCCCTGCGCGGCGGCGGGGATCGAGGCCATGGGAGCGGCGGCCTGCATCTGCGCGGTCTGCACCAGCCGCTTCGACAAGCGTAGATCACCCAGCGGCGCCTGGCCCAGTTCGTTGGCCGCGAACTCGTCCAGGGCCAGCCCGTCGGCCGGCCCCAGCGGCTGGCCGGGCGGCGCTGCGGCGGCCCCGAGCAGGCGCCGCCAGTCGCGCTGCAGGGGGTAGACGAAGATGGCCTTGACCGGCACGCGCTGGCCGGGCCGGGCGAAACGCCCGCGCCCGCCGGTCTGGCCGACGCAGGTCCAGTTAGCGGCGCGGAAACACGTGCCGGCGTGCTGCTGCGGATCGCAATAGGTTTCCAGCAGGGCAGGCCGGTAGCCATAGCGCTGGAGGAAGTCCTCCGGCCGCCGCCGCCGGACCATGCCGAGCACCTTGGAAGCGAGCAGGTGACAGCGCACGCTGGGACGGATCAGGAAGCGGCTCAGGCCCAGCACGCGGTGCAGCCGCTTGCGGCGCAGTTGCGCATCCCAGCCAATCCACTCGTCGCGGGCCGCCACCGCCAAGGCCGCGGCGGCGAAGCCGAGCGCCCCCAGCAGGCCGTGCTCGGACTCAATCAGGTAGCGCAGCTGAGCACCGACGTGCAGCACGGCTCCCTGCGGGTGCTCGCTGGCGACCAGCTCGTTCCAGGTCCGCCGCTGTTGCGGACTCGTCACCAGGGTCAACTTGAGCCCGGCGACCGCCCCCGCCGCAGGCGGAACTGCTTGCGGTGGCGGGACCGGCTGGCCGAGCCGACGCGGACGGCAGTCACCGGCGCGGCCGCCATGGCGCGGGGCCGGCAAATCGATGCGTCCCGCGCTGTGCAGACTGCGCAAGGCCTTCTGGCAGCTCGCCACCTGCGGCTGGCCGCGACTGTTCACGAAACCGAACTCCCGGCACACGTGCCGGGCGAACGCGCTCCGGCTGGTGTCGCCAGCCTGCGTCCGCAGCACCCGCAGGGTCTCCACGGCCTCTGAGTGCGAGAGGGTCTCCGCAATGCAATGTTGGTCGAGCATGCTTTAGACATGCCACAACCACCCTACAGTTGTCAAGTGCGAGATCTGGGGCATGGGCAGGCAGCGGCTGTGCCACGTCCCGGACGAGATCGAAGCTCGCCGGCGTGGCGAGGCGCTCAAGCAGCTCCGCGGTGATGGTCCGTATCCGCGGTTCGAGCGCCTCGACCGCCCGGGGTGTAAACGCCTCCTTGACCAACCGTTGAAGCCGCGTGTGTTCCGGCGGATCGACCAGTAGCCGGCTGTAGTCGTCGGGTCCGGCCGGAAGTGCGCCGATGCCCCGGTGCGCCGCCTCTCGCCGCCGCGGATCGTTCGAGAATCGCCGGTGGTCACGCAGTACGGCGTCGACATCGGCATACCGCGTCAACACCCAGGCGTGGGTCAGGAGGCTGCGGTGCACCGGGCTGCGCGCACGCAAAGCCGCGTACGTCGGGTAGGGGTCCTGTGTGATCGCGTCGGCGAACGGGTTGTACGCAACGCGATGGCGTATCCGTTCGGTAAGTACCAGGGCGTGGGTGAGCAATGGCCGAATCGTGGCCTTCAATAGGCGTGTCATTGGGAAATCAGAGTCAATGGTGAGCAACCGGGGTTCTGCGGCAGGGAGCTGAACATATGCTGCGTCTGCTCGTCGGGTCCGCGCACGTCGAGGCTCCTTTCCTAACCGCGTGGAGCCATCGTAGTACGTCGGGATCGCTGTGTCGATCCCTCCGCGAACTTTTTCAGCAACCTGCTAGACAAGTTGCATAAGTCTTTGTCAATCAACATGATGCGTTAAAATACGGCCGGTTCGACCGACTTCCTGCTCGGGCTCGCCGATGACCCGACGCCGGCCCACGACCTCGCCCGTGGCCGCGTCGGCTCGGTGGACGACGGCGACTACGTCGCCGTCTATGAGCTGGCCGCCGCTTCCGGAGGCGGGGCGGTCGTCGTCGACGAGCGCATCATCGGCCGCTTCAAGTTCCGTCGCGAGTGGCTCGCCGCCCGCGACTGCCGCGTCATCCGCGTGCTCGGCGAATCGATGGAGCCGACGCTCGCCGACGGGTGCTCGATCCTCGTCAACCGCGCCAAGCCGACGATGGCGCACGGGCCGGATCTACGTGGTCCGCACGGACGACGGACTCGTCGTCAAGCGCGCCGGTCGGGACGGGGCGGACGGCTGGCGGCTCGTCAGCGACAACCCGGACAAGCAGGCATGGCCGACGCTGCACTGGCCCGTCGATGCCCTGGTGATCGGCGAGGTCAGGTGGGTGGGGCGACCTTCTCGTGACGAGCAGGCCCGGGGAATCCCCATCACCGGCGAGACCAGCCGGACGCCGATCACTCCGCCGCCGCAGAGACAGGCTCCCGGGACTCGCGGTTGCTCGCTCGGACGGGCGGGCGAGTTGTCCACAGTCGGTTTCGGTGGTCTCGTGGGGTCCCGTAGAGAATATGGGGTAAAACGAGGGGGGCGAGACTGGAATGCTATGGATCAGACACGTATAATGCATGACTTACGGTAACTGCCCAGGTACACGGCTTCGGTTGAGTTGCGACGACGAGGGCGGCGGGCAGTGGGGCATAGGTAGCGGAACAGAACAGGCGGACAGGGGCCGGGGATGGCGGCGATTGGCAAGCGATAGTGGAAGAGTCCGGCGGCGAGCATGATTGTGGGCAGACCGATCGTGTCGGCACGCAGTTTACACAGACAGACAAAACATGTATATATAAGAATGTTGCAAGCGCACAGGCGCTGGCGAGAGCATGCCGGGACAGTCCGAGGCAGAGCGGCGACAGGCGGGCGGGGACGTGCGCCTGGAGGACTTGCAAGCCGAGAACGAGCAGCTGCGGGCCACCCTCGAGCGCAAGGAGGCGGAGATTGCCGGCTTGCGGCAGCGCCTGGAGGAACTGGAGCGCCGAGTGGGGCTGAACAGCAGCAACAGCGGCAAGCCGCCGTCGAGCGACGGGCCAGCCAAGCCGCCGGCGCAGCAGCGCACGAAGAGCCAGCGGGGCCGCTCCGGCAAGCGCTCGGGCGGGCAGCGGGGGCACAAGGGCTCGACCTTGCGCCAGACAGACAGCCCGGATCGGATCCAGACCCACCTGCCGCCGAGTTGTGACGCGTGCTCGGCGCCGCTGGCGGCGGCCGACACGCAGGGCGAGCCCCTGCGGCGGCAGGTGTTCGACCTGCCCGCGCCCCAGCCTCCGGTGGTGACCGAGCATCAGGCGTTTGCCTGCCGCTGCGGATCCTGTGGCCGTGTGACGCGGGCGGCGTTCCCGGAAGGGGTGGGTGCGCCCGTGCAGTACGGCCCGTGGATCGCCGCCGTCGCGGTCTACCTGCAAAACGGGCACTTCCTGCCCGAAGAGCGCTTGGCAGAGGTCTTCCAGGACCTGTTCGGGGTCGCGGTTTGCTCCGCGACACTGGCGGGGATGACGCGCAAGGCGGCGGAGCGCTGGCGGAGCTGCAGCGAGCGCGTACGCGACATGATCGTGAGCCTGGACGGGGCGAAGCATCTGGACGAGACGGGCTTCCGGATCGGGGGGAAGACGCAGTGGCTGCATGTGATCAGCACGCGCTGGCTGACGTTCTACCGCACAAGCCCGCGGCGGGGCAGCCTGCTGGAGGGCCTGCGGGGCATTCTGGTGCACGATCACTGGAAGCCGTACTTCACCGTCCGGGACGTGCTGCACAGCCTGTGCAATGCGCATCATTTGCGAGAACTGCAAGCGCTAGTCGAGATCGACAGGGAGGACTGGGCGCGACGGATGCAGCTGTTGCTCAGACGGGCGAACCGGGCGGTGAGGATGGCTCTCGAGCGGGGTATTCCGCTGCCGCGGGCGCTGGTGGAGCAGATTCAGCGCCGCTACGACCAGTGGGTCGGGGAAGCGCTGGCTTATCACGAGGCGCAGCCGCCGCTGCGACCGCCGCAGAAAGGTCGGCGGGGGCGCAAGAAGCGTCGGCCGGGACACAATCTCGCGTTGCGGCTGCGGGACCGCAAGCAAGACGTGCTGCGCTTCGTCAGCGATCCCGGTGTCCCCTTCACCAACAACCAGGCGGAGCAGGACCTGCGGATGATGAAGCTGCGCATGAAGATCTCCGGCGGGTTCCGGTCCGAGCAGGGAGCGCAGGATTTCGCCACGTTGCGCAGCGTGCTCTCGACCGCGCGGAAGCAAGGCCGCAACCGCGTCGAGGCCCTCTTGCAAGGGCCGGAGGTCCTGCTCGCAGGACTGAAATTCTAGCTGCCGCCCCGAGTCCCGATCGTCCGCCCCGGACTGCACCTTGGCAAGGCCGACGCACGCTCCACTCATCTAGTACTTGCGCAGGTCATCGGACCTACCTGGGCAGTTACGACTTACGACAGATTAGTGGCGGACGTCACAATAGCGACCGGCCTGAGCGACGTTGCGGACGAAGGCGGTCGAGAGTGCGTGGTGGGGCTGCCGGCCGGGAGGCTTGCGGGTACGGGGTCGTGTCGAGAGTTCCATTGCCTACCAGTATTCCCCTCAGTGAGTGGCGGATACTGGCGGATCGTACAGAACAGATCGGAGCCCGTCAAGACCAAGGAATGGGCAGTAATCAACGATTATTCAGTCATTTATGGACCATTCAGGACTGGAGTGGACCGATCTGGCTCTCCCTGTATGGTGGACAGGGCTACAGCCACTGAACGCGGGTCAGTCGCGTAGTCGCTCGCCGGGATGTCGGGCGTCAGGCCGGCCGGGAACGGGAAGGTCTCGAAGGTGGTGGTCGGGGTGTAGCGCGGCCAGTCTTCCAGGCTCGTCCCGAGCCGGAGCGACCAGACCTCGTGGAATCGACTGTGCAGGATCCCGAACGTCGTGTCGTCGTCGCGAGCGATCACGATCAGTTGATGATCCGGGCAGATGCGTGCGTCGCACCAGACGAATAGCCGGTGCTTGGCGACCGTCGGCGTCGCGATGTAGCGCGACCGGCCGGCGAGCGCCCGCCACATGTTCGGCCGCGGTCTCTCGTGTCGCCACCAGTACAGGCGAGTCGCTTCGCTACGGTTGCGTTGTCGTACCGGGTAGACGCGTTCCTGCACCCATCGAAACGGCTCTTCGTACAAGGCGGCGTCGGCATCCGACATGGTCCACCCGAAGTCGACGATCCACTTCCCTGTCGGCCGCCTGGTGAGGTCCATGCCGTTCACCCACGGTTTCAGGACGTCAGCGTTGGTCCGGCCGTTTGGATTCGCCGGCAGGCGCAGCCATTCGCGCGCTTGATCGCCCGCAACGTCGAACGGACCGACCTTCTTCCCGGCCATGAAGGCAGCACCGGCGTTATCCGGGAGACGCCCGGCTTTGGTGAGATCGACGCCGGAGCCGCCGCGCCGCGCCGTGAGATCGGCGTAGATTTCGTCGACGGACCGTCCGTCGAGCCGCGCTTCTTGCGCGGATTGGTCGTCGATGCCGGAGAAGCAGACCAGCGACACCCGGACGGCCGCGCCGTCGATCACCCACGGTTCGTCGCTCCACGCCTCGAAGATCCGGCGTGTGTCGGTCGCGGCTTGAAGAGCTTTTCGGTTCGCGCCACCGCGAATCGAATTCGTCGCAACGAGCCCGGCCCGCCTCGCCTTGCCCGATGCGATCTGCTGACCGGCTTTCTCGAACCAGTAGCAGACGAGATCAGCTGTCGCCGGCACGCGACCAGCGTAGGTTCCGAAGATCCGCGACACGTAGTCCTCGCCGAGGTTCGCGATTAGGCGGTTGCCGCCGAGGAACGGCGGGTTGCCGATCACAACGTCCGCCTCGGGCCACTCCGGTTCGGCAGCGTCCGGCGTGAGGATCGCGTCGCGGCACTCGATGGTGTCGAGCGGCTTCAGGATCGGATCGTGCGCCTCCGCGAAGCCGTTGCGCCGCATCCACTGAATCTCGCCGATCCACACCGAGACGCGGGCCAGTTCGGCGGCGTAGGGGTTGATCTCGATGCCCTTGACGTTGGCCGGCCCGATTTCCGGAAACGCGCGCTGAAAGCCGAGCGCCTCCGCCTCGAACTGCACCCGGTGCTCCAGATCCTTGAGTGCCTGCAAGGCGAGATACAAGAAGTTGCCCGAGCCGCACGCCGGGTCGAGCACCGTGAACGCGCGCAGCCGGTTGAGGAACGCCCGGTACCGCCGCTCGGCGTCGTGCCGTCGTTTCGTGCGGACGGCGGGTGACTTGGCGGCTTCCACGCGTTCGAGGTCGGCCGCAATCTCGGCCTTCTCCGCGTTCCACTCGGCGAGCCAAGGGCGGATCACCACCGGTTCGACGAGCAGCATGATCTTGTCGCGATCGGTGTAGTGCGCGCCGAGTTGGGCGCGCTTGCCGGGATCGAGACCGCGCTCGAACAGGGTGCCGAGGATCGACGGGTCGATCTCCGACCAGTCCAATCTTGATGCGGCGAGTACGGCGTCGATGTCGGACCTTTCGAGTGGCAGCGCGTCGTCGTCGTCGAACAGACCGCCGTTGAACCAGTCCACCGGTTCGATGCCTACGAGCCCGCCGGAAGCCATTCCGCGGAAGAGGGTGGTTACGAGATCGGCGAAGCGTTTTGGGGTGCGCTGCGCCTGCTCCAGCATCCGCGTGAACATGTGATTGGGTAGCAGGCCCACGTCGTCGGCGAACATGCAGAAGACGAGCCGGTTGACGAAGTGCGCGACCGCGGGCGGATCGTGGCCGCGTTCCCGTAACGCCTGCGCGACCGTCGCGAAGGACGCTGCGACGCGCTCGGTGAGCGACTGCCGGGTCTCGCCCGGCCGCAGCCGTTCGGGGTCCGAGAACGCCCACTTGAGCCTGTCGCGCGTCTCCGCGTCGGCGAGGTCGTCGAGGTTGAACTCGTGGGTCCGGCTGACGCTGTTCGTCCAGTTGGTGCGGATCCGGAACCGCACCATGTCGGAGACGATCAGCAGCGGCGGGTTCTCCAGCGCCAGCGCGTACTGCCGAAGCTGGTCGAACGCGGCGTCGAGGTCGGCGCGCCGTCCCTTGTACTCCCAGGCGAAGTAATGACGCTTCCAGACATCGGCCCACCCGTCGCCGCCGCTGTCCTTGCGCGCGCCCCGCTCGAAGCAGTACGTCTCGCCGGACGGGTCGGCCTCGGCCGGCGTCGGCTCGCCCAACAGCCGGCACAGGTCGATGAAGTGCTCCTGTGATTGCCGAGCGCTCCTTCAGCGCGGAAGCCCACCACTTGGTGATGAACTCGTACGGCGTCATGAGCGCATCCAGCCTACCATCAGGACGACCACCCGCCACGAGACGATGACTGCCTGAGACTCGGGTCGGCGGGCCGGCTCGCCGCAATCCGTTGCACGCACGACTTGCACTTCCAGGACCTCCACGACCGTGTGGAACGACGACACTCAGGCCGTCTGGGTGGCTGATTGTGCCGCGCCAGAGTGTGATCGCATCCCGGCGGCCGAGTCACAGCCCCAGTCACACTCGAGATCAGGCCGGTCCGTGCGTGGAGTCCCTGATTCTACGGCCCGAAGTGCGCGCCTGGTCTCGTCCTCGGGGTCATGCATAGGGCCACGAGAGAAGCCGGGAGCGACCCCAAGAAAACCTGCGGTTTTCTGGCCCAATAGGTGTTCCTCACGTCACACCTACCGGGCGGGTCGCTCCCGGCTGCATTTTTCCCTCCGGGAAGGGGGGAGAGCCTGCCGTCGCCGTCCTCCGGTCGGCACACGTCGCCGCCGCTCGCCAGCGCCGGGCTATGGACGCTGACTCTCCTGTGGACGCGAAGATCGCGCCCACAGGAGCTTGCGAAACCGCGCAGGCGCGGTTTCGCACAGCGCCCACAGCCATCATCTTCATCTCCTTCAAGATCCCCAGAGAAGATCCGGCGCCGGAGCCGGGGCGCCTCGACGGGTGTCGAGAATTGATCAGGTTTCGATGACCGTTGACATGCCAGCGGCCCCGTCGAGGCAGCGCGGGCGGCCAAAGTAATTGACGCCGAGCAACCGCCCGTTACCAGCGTTTCCGCCGTCGGAAACGGGCTGCAAACGCCTGGGAAGCGCATCGCGGAAACACCGTTGCGTTTACCGTTTACGCGTTTCCACCCCCTGGGGTGAGCGTAAACGGTAAACGGTAAACGGATCGGCATGGCATCCGCCGACACCGAGCGACCGCGCGAATGCCCCATGGTCGACGGAGCCGTGGCTTTCCGCGTTGGCCAGGCCGATGAGCGGTCACCGAGGCAACGGGACGGCGTGCCCTCGCTCCGCGCCGAGATAGGCGGCCCAATCGTCCATGAGCCGCCGCCGCCGCTCGAACAGGTCCGAACGGGCATAGGCGGCCTCGACCTTGTTCTGGACGACATGAGCCAGCGCCGCCTCGATGACCTCCCGCGGGTGGTCGGTCTTCTCCGCCGCCCAGTCCCGGAACGACGAGCGGAAGCCGTGGGCAACAGCGGCAATCTGGTGGAATTGGAGCATCTTGGGCAGCGTCGACGCGGAGATCGGCCTCCCGCTCCGCATCGGGAACACGAGCGGATTGCCGTCGCCGACCGCCCGCGCCGCGTCGAGAATCTCCAACGCCCGCCAGCACAGCGGGAGCCGGTGCTCGCGCTTCGCCTTCATCCGCATGGCCGAAATGGTCCACGCGCGGTCCGTCGTGTTGATCTCGGTCCACGTGGCGAGTCTGACTTCCGCCGACCGCGCCGCGGTCAGGACCAGAAACTCGAACGCCAGCTTGACGGCGGGCTGCCCGGACCCCGACGCCCGCACCGTCTCGATGGCCGCGGCCACGTCCTTGTGAGGCAGCGCCAGCCGGTGCGTCACGATGTCGTTCTGAGGACCGAGCACCGGCAGCACGCGGTCGCATGGGTTGTCGTTTCGCAGATCCATCGCGATGGACCACTCCAGCACCGACCGGATGCGCTGGCGGACGGCGCGGGCCGTCTCCGCCTTGACGTGCCAGATCGGCGTGAGGATCTCCAGCACGTCGGCCGTGTTGACCTCGGAGACCGGCCGGCGGCCGATGCGCGGGAACGCGTAGCGTTCCATGCTGCCCCACCAGTTCTGCGCGTGCCACCGGCCGCGCCAGCCGCCGCGCTTCTGTTCGAGCACGCGCTGCGCGGCCTCGGCGAAGGTGGGAACACCTTGGACGCGGCGTTTCTCGGAGAGGGGGTCGCCGCCCGACCGCGCCAGCATGCGGTTGGCGAGGGCCAGCTCGCGAGCTTTGGCGAGCGGGACGAGCGTGGCGGCGCCGAGCCCGAGTTCGCGGCGTCGGCCCCGGATGACGAGCCGCTGGACCCAGCTACCGGTTCCGGTCGGCTGGACGAACAGGTACAACCCGTTGCCGTCCGCGTGTCGTCCTGGCGGAGCGGAACGGACGAAGGCGGCCGACAGCGCCTTGTCGGGATGGCGTCCTCGGCGCTTGGTTCTGCGGGGAGTGGCGGCGGGGTTTGGCTACAACATCCATTCCCCCATCATATACGGGATGGGGCCGGATTCCGCCATACGTCCTGACCCGCTCAGTCCGCGACGAGGAATCGTAAATGATTACTAGTCAGTAGTTTATGGTCTATGTGCGCCGTGCTAAGGCACTGGCCCCCAGCGGGTGCGAAACCCGCCCGGCAAACTGTCGTTCCAGCCGGAAGCAGTCGGAGCGGCTCATGGAGGTAACGACATGGACTGAGCACTCTGATGAAAAAGGGTCGCCGTTGGGCGACTCAGCGAGCACGCAGGCCGCAACCAAGTGAACGCCGAGCAGGCCTCGAAAAGATTGATGCGGAGGCCGACCCGCCGTAGACACGGGGAAGGCTGCCAGCGACCGGGAAGCGAGCGACGCGCGCACCGGTCGTCTCCGCCGGGGTAGTGGCGGCAGCATGCGTGTAAGAGGGGGACGGAGGCAACACGGGAAGCCCCGTCGGTGGCGCGCCCGCGCCAAACCGGGAATCCGCGAGGAGCAGCCTGGGCCGGCGGGGTGGCGGAGAGGCTGGTAGTACCGGTGAAGCCGGGTAATGCCGGGGGATGGGAAGGGGCCTCAGTTCGAGAGGGACGCAAGCAAGGGGAAAGGGATCATGGAGACTGGTGAAGACCTACAAGCTCCGCATACGGTGCGGAGACTCCAGACGGCGTTACATGCGAAAGCGAAGGGAGACCCGGGCTTCCGGTTCTACACGCTCAGCGACAAGGTCGGGCGAGAGGATGTGCTGGCCGCTGCGTGGCAGGCAGTCCGCCGGAACGGCGGGGCCTGCGGAGTGGACGGCGAGACGTTCGAGCAGAGCAAGGAGCGGGGCGTGCAGCGGTGGCTGGGGGAACTGGCGAAAGAGCTGCGGGGGAACACCGACCGACCGCGCGCGGTGCGGCAGGTGTTGATCCCAAAGAAGCAGCCGGGGAAATTCCGACCGTTGGGCATACCGTGCATCCGGGACAGGGTGGCGCAGACGGCGGCGATGCTAGTGCTATCGCCGATCTTCGAGGCGGACCTGCAAGCGGAGCAATAGGCCTACAGGGAAGGCCGCAGCGCGCTGGACGCAGTCCGGCACGTGCATCGGCTCCTAAACACCGGTTACCGGGAAGTAGTGGACGGCGACTTATCGAATTATTTCGGTGAGATCCCGCACTGTGACCTAATCCGGTCGATCGCCCGGCGCGTGAGCGACGGGCGCATGCTGGGCTGGATCAAGATGTGGCTGGAAATGGCCGTGGTAGAGGACGACGGGAAAGGCGGCACGCGCCGCACGAACCGGGCGCGCCGGGAGCGGAAAGGGACCCCGCAAGGTGCTCCGATCTCCCCGTTGCTCAGCAACGTCTACATGCGGCGCTTCATCCTGGGTTGGAAGCAGTCGGGCCACGCCCGACGCTACGGCGCGGAGATCGTGAACTACGCGGATGACTTCGTTGTCTGCGGCAGAGCCCCGGCGGAAGCCATGCGGGCAACTGTCGAACGGATGATGGAGCAACTGCGCCTACCGGTCAACGCGACGAAGACCCGCTGCCTGCGATGCCCGGAGGAGCCCATGGAGTTCCTCGGGTACCGCATCGGACGCAATTACAGCCACAAAACGGGCCGGGCCTACATCGGCACGCGCCCGAGCAAGGCTAGCGTCCGCAGCATCTGCCGCAGGATCAGTGAGCTGACGGAAGCGAGACACGGGCTGCTGGAACCGGAACTGGTAGTGGGGAGACTGAACCGGGCTATGCTCGGCTGGGCGAACTACTTCCAACTGGGACAGGTGAGCCCGGCGTACCGCGCCATCGATGCTCATGCGACCAAGCGGCTGCGCCAGTGGCTGTGTCGGAAACACAAGGTGAGGTCCGGGCAGTACGTGCGCTACCCGGACAAGCGGCTGAGGGATGACCTCGGCCTCACACGCCTTTCAGTGCGAACGGCTAGTTTCCCGTGGGCGAAGGCATGATCTCGTCCGAGAGCTGGATGCTGGAAATCGGCATGTCCAGTTCGATGAGCGGGGAGAAGACACGTGACTACGCGAGAAAGGCACCGGCGATAAGCGAAAGCGGTCGGCAAACTGCTACTCCCTCACGCTAAGGTAGGCGCGCTTCTCCTCGACTCTACATCGCATGAGCATGAACGTCAGTGGACTGCTGTTGGTTGTTATGGCAGCGCGAATACGAACACGGAACCGCCGGCCGCCACTGCGACCATCTGGCGACCATTTACCTGATAGGTCATCGGGGAGGCGATCACGGTGCCCCCTAGATTGACACGCCACAGTTCTTGGCCGGATTCCGCGTCGAGTGCCTTGAAGAAGCCGTCCGAAGTGCCGGCGAACACGAGTCCGCCCGCCGACGACAGCAATCCCGCCAAGGACGGCCGGAACAGCTCGTGCTCCCATAGCAGCTCGGCGGTGATCGGGTCAAAGGCGCGCACGGCCCCTTTCCATTCGTGCATCGTCGGCTCGTTTACGAACATGCTGCCCCAATAGCGCGTGCCTGGCCGGTATTCGGTTTCACCCTTGTAGTACGTGCTGCTCCCCTCGCGGCAGGATACGTACAGCATGCCCGTGTCGGGGCTGTAGGCGGGTGACATCCAGTTGGTTCCGCCCGCCACGGCGGGGAACACCTCAATGCCTTCCGGGGACGGTTCCATGCCGGGACGGCGGATCGGCCGGCCATTCTCCGCGATGCCCACGGCCCAGGTTTGCTTCACGAACTGCGTGCCCTTGAGGAACTCGCCTGTCTCACGATCCAGCAGGTAGATGAACCCGTTGCGGTTCGCCGTGACAAGCAGTTTGCGGTTGACGCCCCGGGATTCCTTGTCCACCAGCACCATGACCTGCGTGGCGTCCCAATCATGAACGTCGTGGGGCGTGAATTGGAAATGCCATTTGCGTTTGCCTGTGTCGGCGTCCAACGCGACCACCGAATCCGAAAACAGGTTGTCGCCGAGCCGCACGTCGCCGTTCCAGTCCGGGCCTGGATTGCCAACGCCCCAGTACACCAGATTGAGCTCGGGATCATAGCTTGGGGTGATCCAGATCGAGGCACCTCCGGATTTCCACGAATCGCCGGACCACGTATCGTGCCCGAACTCACCTGGCCCCGGAATCGTGTAGAACCGCCAGCGCCGCTCGCCCGTCTCGACATCGAAGGCATCGATGAAGCCGCGGATCCCGTACTCGCCGCCCGCCGTGCCCACCATGACCATGTCCTTTACAATCAGTGGCGCGTGGGTGCCCGAGTAGCCCTGCGAATAGTCGATCAGCTCGGTCTCCCAGAGCAAGCGCCCAGTTTTGCGGTCTAACGCGATTGTGTAGGCGTCGAGCGTCGCCATAAACAGCTTGTCACCCAAGATCGCGAGTCCTCGATTGACCAGGCCGCAGCACGCGATCAGCTTTTCGGGCAGGCGCCTTGAGTAGCGCCATAGCCGAGCGCCGCTGTCGGCATCCAAGGCGTACACGTCGCCCGGCGGCACGGTGATGTACATGATGCCCTCATGCACCAGTGGTGTGACTTCGAATTTCTCGGCGATCTTCTCCTGGAACACCCACTCCATGCGCATCGAGCCGACGTTCGAGCGGTTCACTTGGTCGAGGAGGCTGTGCCGCTGGCCCGAGTAGCCCCCGTGATAGTTCAGCCAGTCAGCCCCGACTTGGGAGTCGTCTAGCAGGTCTTGATTGGTCACTTCGCCCGCCGCGAGACAGGGGCACAGAAGCGCCACCGAAAGGGTCCATCGAGGCAATGCGAATCTCACGGCCTATCCTCCTTGGCGTTTTCGCGCAGGGTGCAAAGGTAAGCGATCAGGTCATCAATGTCCCCCTCGCTGAGTAGATCGCCGTATGCAGGCATGAGGGACTGATCGGGCTTTTCGAGGGACTCAAGATCAGACTTGCGGAAGGAACGGATGCTCTCGCCGCGGTCCATCAGGAAGATGCTGTAGGAGTTTTCGCTCATCCATGCGCCCTCCACGCGCTGGCCGTCCGATGTCACCAGCCGCACCGTGCGGTATCGGTCGGCCACGTCGGCGGCGGGCTCCAGCAAGGCCTGGCGAAGTTGCTCGTCGGTGAACAGCTCCCCAGCAAAGCTCATATCGGGGCCAAGCCTGCCGCCCTCTCTGCCAACGGTGTGGCAGGCGAGGCACGAGCCCTTGCCATCGAACACCTGCTTGCCCGCCTGCGCGTCCCCACCTCGTGCCACGCAGGATTCGCTAGCATTCTCAGCGAATGTTCGCGCGAACAGCAGGATTCTCCAGATGTCATCCTCTTCCAGCCAGAGACCGGGCATGTCCGTGCCCGGAATGCCCGCTTCGATGAGGTCGAACAACTCCGCGTCGGTGTTGCCGTGCCGGTAACTCTTACGAGCTAGCCGTGCTCCGCGGCCTGTGGTGCCTTCCATGCCGTGACACACCCCGCAGTTGATCCGATACAGCCGCTTGCCTTCTGCGAAGTCCTCAGCAGAACTCATCGGGTTCGATTCGCTTGTGCGCGCAGCCAGCAGGACGACCGGGATCGCCGAGAGCAGGATGAGGTGCTGCAACAACCGCATGGCAAATGACCACCAAGAATATCAGAACCCCCGGCACCGGTTGCGTCGTGGGTTTGAGTCGGCGGCGTCCCGGCTGCCACCATGGCCTCAGGCCGGGGTGCAATCACGTCGACGGGTGGATTACGGGCAGCGGTGCAACTGCTGGCGACGCCGTGGGGCCGGAGCATACCGTGGCGCGACAGGGCAACGAGAAAGCCGGAATCGCTGATAGCCGGCCCACAGAATCAGCTAGACCCCACCGTCGGCTACCAAGGCCATATAGAATCAGTTTCAGGAGGGTGTGTCCAATGAGATCACCTCGGCAAATCCTGACCCGTCTTTGCACTTGCTGCGCTGTGCCGATCCTGTTGAGTGCGCCCGCCGTGGCCGCAGTCGCTGTGTTGGACGTTATGCAGGTGGAGATTGACCGCTCCTTCAAGATCCTAGCCGAGCAGCCGACGCCGCTGTACTTTCTGAGCTACGAGATCACCGAGCAGCGCAATGTGGTCTTGCGGGCATCATTCGGCGCCGTTGGTGGCGATTCCGACAGCGAGAACCGCACTCTGGACATCGATTTGCGGGTTGGAGATTACGATCTCGACAACACCCACCCGATCCGCGAGAGGCGCGGATCCAGTTCTCGCCGGGGCTCCCGGTTGGAGGTGCCGGTTTCCGACATCAATGCCCTGCGCAGCGTTCTCTGGTTTCAGACCGACAAGAAGTACAAGGACGCTATCGAGCAGTTGACAAAGGTCAAGACCAACATCCAAGTCAAGGTCCAAGAGGACGATCTGGCGGCTGACTTTTCTGCCGAGTCCCCCGAGCAGGCCGTCGAAAAATCGATCGCTCTCGAGATTGACAGAACCCTTTGGGAGAACAGACTGAAGCGGTATTCGGCTCCGTTCTTGCGATCGAGCCACATTTATTCGGCCGACGCGGTGCTCGTGGCTTCGGTTACCACGCGCTGGTATGTGAACAGCGATGGCGCAAAGATTCGAACGGTCGAGCCGCGTTCAAGGCTAATTCTGTCCGCGCTGACGAAAGCGGAGGATGGGATGGAATTGCCGCGCTATGAGTCGTTTTTTTCGTTCAGGCTTGACGAGCTTCCCGACGACGACGCAGTCCTGGCCAAGGTCGATACCATCATTCGCGACTTGGAAGCGCTGCGGGAAGCGCCGATTGCGGATCCTTACACCGGGCCCGCGATCCTTTCCGGCCGTGCCAGTGGGGTCTTTTTCCATGAGATATTGGGGCACCGAGTGGAAGGGCATCGTCAGAAGAGCGAGCGGGACGCACAGACCTTCAAGAAGATGCTGGGCCAGCACGTGCTTCCCAAGTCTTTTTCGGTGGTGTTCGATCCGACCATCCGGCGGATCGGGAATACCGACCTCAGTGGCACCTACCGCTTCGACAACCAAGGCGTCAAGGCGCGCCGCGTCCCGGTCATCGAAGACGGTGTTTTGAAGCAGTTCCTGATGTCACGGACTCCGATCGACGGCTTCGCAAACTCCAACGGGCACGGGCGCAAGCAACCCGGCTACGCTCCGGTCTCACGCCAGTCCAATCTCTTCGTCGAGGTCAAGGAGCCTCACTCTGACGAGGCACTCAAGGAAGAGCTGATCTCGCTCCTGAAGGAGGCTGGCAAGTCCTACGGGCTGTACTTTGAAGACATTCAGGGCGGTTTCACAATGACGGGCCGCACCACGCCCAATGCCTTTAATGTGTTGCCGATCATGGTCTACCGAATCTATCCCGACGGGAGGGAGGAACTGGTGCGTGGCGTCGACCTTATTGGCACGCCGCTGACGACGTTCAGCAAGATCACCGCAGCCAGCGATGAAGTCGATGTCTTCAACGGGACTTGTGGCGCGGAGTCAGGAGGCGTACCCGTCTCGGCGGCCTCGCCTGCGATCTTGGTCTCGCAAATCGAGGTCCAGAAGAAGGACAAGTCGCAAGAGCGGCTTCCGCTGCTGCCGGCCCCGCCCTCACCTCCGCACTCCTTGAACCTGCTCGATAACGGATGGGACCGATGACGCGCCTCGCAAGACCGGCGCTGGCGCTGATCGCCTTGACGGCATGGTGCCCGCTGCAAGCGCAAGACAGTCTCCTCATGAAGGCCATGCGCGATGAGTTGGATCGCTCGATGGCAGAACTCCGCCTGCGTGACTTGGAGCGGCCGTATTTCATTTCCTACAGCGTCCGCGAATCGACCATCGCGCGGGTCGAGGCCTCGCTCGGGGCGATGATCTCGCGGAGCCAGGCGTCGAGCAGGAATCTATCCGTCGAAGTGCGAGTAGGCGATCCGGGATTTGACAACACCAATTTCTACTCAAGGTCCAACTTCGGATCCTCCGCAGCATTCTCCAATTCCCCTGCGAGGCTGCCCTTAGAGGACGACTACCGCGAACTCAGGCGAAAGATCTGGCTGGCGACGGATAGCGCCTACAAGCGAGCGCTGGCCCAGCTGTCGAAGAAGCGGGCGGCACTCCAAAACGCGACCCGCGTCGACGAGGTCCCCGACTTCAGCGAGGCAGACCCCCATGAATACGCGGATGATCGAGCTGTGCCGGAACCCGACCCGGCACGGCTCGAATCTCTGGTGCGCGAGGTCTCGGACGTTTTCGATGGGATGTCCCATATCTTCGTCTCCGAGGTGCAGGCCAGCGAGAGCAGTGCGCGGGTTTCCTATGTGAACAGCGAAGGATCATCGTTCATTCGTGACGCCCCCCGCGCTTCGGTCCGGATTCTCGCGGGGACGCAAGCCGACGACGGCATGGCGCTCGAGGACTCATTGAGCGCACACGCGAGATCCCTCGCCGAACTCCCGGCGGTCGATGAGCTAGTCGGGCGGGCGCGCGGACTTGCCGCCAGCTTGGCGGAACAGCGCGATGCGGAGTATCTCGACCGCTACAACGGTCCGGTGTTGTTTGAAGGCCAAGCCGCGGCGGAGCTAGTCCGACGGGTTCTCGCACCGAGATTGGTGGCCTCGAGACTTCCAGTTGCCGACGATCCTCGCTTCGCGAGTTCTCTCGAAAGGCTAGCCAATCCGTTCATGGACAAGCTCGGGGCGAGGGTGCTGCCGAGGTTTCTGAGCGTTGTTGACGATCCCACCGTCGGCGAGCACGAACAAAGGCCGCTGCTAGGTGGCTACGCCGTGGATGACGAGGGCGTGCCCGCCCGCGCCACGCCGCTTGTCCAGCGAGGCATCCTCAAGACCCTGCTCGCGACGCGGAATCCCGTTCCGGGCGTACTGATCAGTACGGGGAACAGAAGGTCCTCGGGACCTGCCCCGTCCAATTTGCTGGTGATTCCGGACAAAGGCCTCGAACCGGAAGAACTCCGCGATGAATTGCTCAGCCTGGTGCGGGAGCGGGAGCTGGAGTTCGGAATCAGCGTGAGGCGCATCGGCGATCCGCAGGGGAGGGTTTCCCGTGGCCGCCGGGGAACCGTGATATTGTCCGGATCTGGCGAGCGATCCCAGATTGACTCGGTCTGGGCGTACAAGATCTACCCCGACGGCCGAGAGGAATTGATCCGCTCTGCTGCCTTGATGGGCATCGGCGAGTCCGATTTCCGAGATATCGTGGCGGCATCGAGCGCCTCCACTGTGCATACGGGGACGTTCATCGGTGGGAGCATCGCTTTCACGGCGTTCAGCCGCCTGGCATTGATCTCCGTGGTCGCGCCCTCGTTGCTATTTGAAGATGTCACGGTCAGGAGACCCAGCGGGAACATTCCCCGGCCGCCCGTCGTCCCTCACCCCTTAGCGGATCAATAGCGCGCAGGCTGGATGGCTGTTCCTGCGCCAGTCATCGCGGCAAATGCTGTAGGAGCCCCGATTCCCAACGTAGCGGGGACGGCGGAGCGGAAGTCGCCACCCTATCCGAAAGCATCTCGCAGAATGCGGTAGCTGTCGACGACAGCCTGCTCAGCCGGGGCTTCGCCCTCCATTTCCAGAGATATGTAGCCCTCAAATCCGGCGTCCCTCAGGATGTTCGCAATGCGCGGGTAGTCGAGGTCAAGCGTGTACCAGACCCCTCCGCCCGGATAGGTCTTCGCTTGGACGATGTTGGCATGCGGCGCCAGCTGCTCGATCTGCGGATACGGGTCACCGACATAGTTGCCCGTGTCCATATTGATGCCCAGCCACGGGTCGCCGACCTCTTGGTGGATGCGCAGCAGGACGTCCACACTGGTGGACAGACCCCAGTGGTTCTCAAGACCCATGACCACGCCCGCTTCGGCTGCGTGCGGGAGGCACTCCCGAATCGAATCGACGCACCAGCCGATCGCGTCATCGTCTGTGTATCCCTCGATTGGCGGCTCTTGGCCGTTTGCCTCCATGAGGTCATCGAACGACCTGATCGTGCCCCAGCGGCCAGTATTGAGGCGAATCGCCGGAATGCCCATTTGGTGCGCCAGATCGATGCACCGCTTTGTGTGGTCGATGGCCTCTTGGCGTTTTTCCGCGCTGGGATCCACGAAGTCTTGGTGGATCGACAGCATGATCAGATCCAAGCCTGCATCCCACGCCTGCCGCTTGAGGGCGTTCATGTACTGGATCGATTCATCCTGCATCTGCCGGTGGAGGATCTCGACACCGTCGAATCCGACCTGGGCGGCGTGGTCAATGACCTTCTCGATCGGATACTTCTCTTTGCTGAAGTGCCAATAGGAATAGCTCGACACGCCTAGGCGAATGCGTTTGCCGGTCGGTGCCGGTGCCGGTGCCGGTGCCGGCACGGCGCACGCTGCAGTGAGCGCGGAAGCTCCGCCTGCCTGTAGGAGATGCCGTCGGGTAGGCTGCCAATGCATGGCTTCCATAGTACGCGAGCTATTGCGGCTGTGCCCGCCAATTCTGCCGGGCACAGCCGAGCCGGATGGGGTGCGGGTCAGGCCGCGATCGCACCGTGGGAGTCGATCACGTACTTGCGCGCAGCCCCCTTATCGAAGTCGATGTACCCCTGGGGAGCTTCGTCGAGGGTGATGTAGGTGACGTTGCAGGCCTTCGCCGGATTCGCCTTGCCGTACAGGATCGCCTGCATGAGTTTGTGGTGGTACGTCATGACGGGACACTGACCGGTCATGAAGTAATGGGACTTGGCCCATCCGAGGCCGATACGGATCCCGAGATTGCCAATCTTCGCGTTGTCGTCGACGCCGCCAGGATCACCCGTCACGTACAGACCGGGGATGCCGATGGCGCCGCCTGCGCGGGTGACTTCCATGAGGGCGTTCAGGACTGTGGCTGGACGCTCGACCACCGTGTCTTTGCCGTGACCCCTGGCTTCGAAGCCGACGCAGTCGACTCCGGAATCGACCTCTGGGACGCCCACGATCTGCTCGATCTGTTCCGCAAGCGTGGCGTCGTTGCGTAGGTCCACTGTTTCGCATCCGAAGCTGGCTGCTTGTGCCAGCCTTTCGGGGATCATGTCGCCCACAATCACGCAGGCCGCTCCCAAGAGCTGGCAGCCGTGTGCGCAAGCGAGGCCGACGGGGCCGCCACCTGCAACGTACACGATTGAGCCCGGACCGACACCTGCGGAGACCGCACCGTGGAAGCCGGTCGGAAAGATGTCAGAGAGGAGCGTGAGATCGCCGATCTTTTCCATCGCTTGGTCTCTGTCGGGAAACTTCAACAGGTTGAAGTCCGCGTAGGGAACCATGACATACTCGGCTTGGCCTCCTACCCAACCACCCATATCGACGTAGCCGTAGGCCGCGCCCGGGCGGGCCGGGTTTACGTTCTGGCAGATACCGGTCTTGCCGCCCTTGCAGTTGCGACAGCGGCCGCAAGCGATGTTAAACGGAACCGAGACGATATCGCCAACTGAAATGAATTCGACATCCCTGCCTGCCTCGATCACTTCTCCAGTGATCTCATGACCTAGCACGAGTCCCTCAGGAGCCGTCGTCCGTCCGCGGACCATGTGTTGGTCGCTGCCGCAAATGTTGGTGCAAACGATCTTTAGGATGACTCCGTGCTCGCACTTCCTGTCACCGAGCGCTAGCTCGGGAAAGTCGATGGATTGCACCTCGACCACTCCGGGTCGAATGTAGGCGACTCCACGATTTGATGCCATGTTTTTTCCTCCTCTGCCCGTTCAGCGGATAGCGTTGGCTAGTGCTGGATTGCCGGGGCTGTGTGAACGTTCCATAGAATACACGGCTGCTGCGCAGGCTGCAACTGCCCGCTAACCGCGCACGACGCGGCTCGCCTCGCCGCTTACGTGCCGGCCGCCCGATTAGAAGATGAACTTCAACCCCAGCTGGAACTGTCGCGCCCGCCGCTGCGTCGCTGTCACGACACCGAAGTTACTTTGACTGAGATTCTGCACCGGGATTGCGAAGTCCGCGTGGTTGAACGCGTTGAACGCTTCGGCTCGGAACTGCAGCCTCATCCCTTCCCGTCCGGGCAAGGGAAAGTCTCGGAACAGGGACAGGTCGAAGTTCGTTACCCCGTCAGAGCGCAGGGCGTGCCTGCCCGAATTGCCGAATGTGAAGGGAGCAGGTGCGCGGAACGCGTCCGTGTTGAACCAGCGCGACGGACTGGGATTGCTCAAATGAGGTTCCCCGACCTGATCGGCACGCATGTAGCCGTTGCGATTGCGCGTGTTGGCAATGTCGCCGCTGACGTTGATGTGGTACGGCCGCCCCGAGTAGAGGTTCGCGATCCCGTTGATCTGCCAGTTTCCAATGATGTAGTCGCCGACCTTGCTGCCGGTCGACTTCATTCCCGGGCCGACCGGAATCTTGTAGACCCAGTTGAAGTTGAAGTTGTGCGTCAAGTCGTGCCCGGCTACGCCCTTGTCACGGTAATGGTCGTACGGCGTTTGGGTGGAGCACCCTTCGACGTTGTACCAGCCGTCGCAGGCTAGGTTGATCGTCTCTTGGACCACGTGTAGTTCACCATGTAAGTGAATCCCCTCGTTCGCTTCGTCAATTGGAACTGGAAAGCGTTGTAGTTGGCGCGCCCTACGCTCCGCTGCCAGAACGTTGGCACGATGAAGGGATAAGGGCTACGCTCGGCTGGATTCCCGGGCCCGGGAGTCGTTGCCGTGTTGTAGAAATGATCCAGCGGAGCCCGGCGGTTCGCCGATCCTACGTAGTTGGCAGAAACCAGGGTGTCGCTCGTCAGCTGGTGCTGGAGGCCGAGATTCCACTGCATCGAGTACTGGTTCTTGACGCTCGGATCTGCGTACCATGCCACTCGGTCGAACGGTGTCGGACCCGGCAGCAGGCCAGCCGGGAACGGATTCTTCCCCGAGACACCGGGGATCGGGTTGCCGGTCGTCGGCGTGTTGAGGTTGCCTGACTGCTGCTGGCCGACATCCGGCCACGTATGGCCCTGAGCCTGCATCATCTGGTTCATTCCGGCCCAGCTGTCGTAGAAGATGCCCCCCGACATGCGAATCGCAGTTCGGTCGCTCATCCGATACGCAATTCCGACTCGCGGCTGCCAGTTATCCGTCCAATCCTCGATCAGCCTCTGGGTGGGGGAGACGCGGACTTCGTCAGGCAGGCTCCCGTCTGGGGTCGGAATGCAAGGTGCCGCCTGCAGAGCTGCACACGAATCCGGTTTCGCCTGGATGACATACAGGCCGCCGTGAACCCGCTCGAAGTCCGGAGTCCCGGCGAAAATGCCGTTGTCGTCGTAGGAGCCAACCCTAGGACTCCATGTCCGGTCGTATCGCAAGCCGATGTTTACCGTCAGCTTCGGCGTAACCTTCCAGTTGTCCTGCACGTAGAAGCCGCCGATCGCGCCGCGATGCAGGCGCTTGAAGAAGTCCCGGCGTCCCGCATTGTTGGGCACATTGAGCAGCCACGAGGCCAGAGGGCTTCCGCCCGTATTGGTTTGCGGGTTCGCGGTGTTCGCTGGGATGAAGGCGATGTTATGGTCGTTCGTCACGCCGAAGTGTCGGTTCGTGCTGTACTCGGCACCGAACTTCAACAGGTGGTTGCCGAGGATCTTGGTGAAGTTGCCCTTGTACGCATAGATGTCGGAGGTGCGGTTGTTGGCAACGCGCTCGCCGCCGCTGAAGAACTGTGCCACGGTGACGGCTGGCGTCAGGGCGAGGTCGCTCCTGAAGCTGCAGCAGAATAGCGGCTCGAAGCCAAAGCTTGTGGGATCGACGTCGCCAACGAACTCGCTGCCGGTGTTGCGGTTGATCGTCGTCCTAGCGAACTGGATCTGAAGGATGCTCTTCGGGCTGAACGTATGGACCCAGCTGGCACCGATGTTCAACGTCCTCACATTGACAAGGCTGCCGAGCCCTTGCCGGCCCGCAGACCCCGTCTGGGCGAGGTCCGACCAGCTGACCCGCCCCCATACCATGTCTTCCGCGCTGAAATTGTGGTCTCCCCGGACGTTGAATTCGTTCTGGTCCAACGAGGAATTTGTCGTGTCGAGCTGGTTGCGGTCGGCCACGCCCGTAGAGATCGGCTTGGGTATGGTTGTTTGCGCGTAGTTCACGAATCCCGGATCGAGCCGGTCCTGCGGAATCATGTTGTTCGCGAACGGGTCACGGATGAAGGTGCCGGTCGCGGCGTCCTCGCGCGTCGATTGAGGGTCGTAGATCTGGGTCGGCCAGTCGCTGTGGTCTCCCGCCAGATTCGCGTCCGTCGGAACGCGGTACAGGCGGTTGGCCGGTGTGCGCCTCTTGAATCCCTGCCACGCAAAGAAGAAGAACGTCTTGTTGCGGACCGCGGGGCCGCCGACCGTCGCTCCGTACATGTTCTGGGAGAGAGGCACCACATCTCTGCGGAAGAAGTTCCTCGCGTCGAGGTTGTCGTTCCGAATGAACTCCCAGAGCGTGCCGTGCAACTCGTTCGTGCCCGATTTCGTGACAACGTTGACAATGCCTCCGGTCCCTTGGCCGAATTCCGCCTGGTCGTTGTGGGTCTGGACCTTGAACTCCTGGATCGCGTCGATGATCGGTGGAGTGGCGTAAGTGCTTACCATCGAGCCCTGATTGATCACTCCGTCGGTAAGGAAGAAGTTACTTCGATTGCTCTGGCCATTCATTGCCGGATACGCGAACTCGCCGATGGCCGAACTGCCGAAGCCCCCTTGATTCTGCGAAGTGCTGATTGGGGACGCTCCCGGAGTGAGAGTCAACAACTGCGTGAAATTCCGGCCATTGAGCGGAAGGTCCACCACTTGGTTCTCGGCCATGACGGATCCCAGCTCGGCCGTCGAGCTCTGCACCTCGGTGCCGACAGCTTCCACCGTCACCGTCTCTGCCACCGCCCCGATCTCCAGCGCGAAGTCCACTGTCGCGGTTTGGTTGACCGCCAGCGTGAAGGGCTGGAGCGAGCTAGTCCGGAAACCTTCCTTGCTTCCCGAGAGGATGTAGATCCCCGGCGTGATGCTTACGAACGTGTAAACGCCGACCGAGTTGCTCACACTCCGGCGCTCGACACCGGTTTCGACGCTCTGCAGTACCAGATCGGCCTGGGGGACGACCGCACTTGTCGCGTCCCGGACCGTTCCGTTGATCGTGGCCGTCGACACCTGGGCCGACGAGTGGCTAGACAGCAAGAGGAGGCACGCCAAGCCAAGGGCAATGGACGCGACTCGCTTTCGCAGCAGAGCAGATGATGGCACCGTCAGATCCTCCCGATCGCACAGTTACGCGCCGGCGGACCCTTGCCACTGCAAGAATCAATTACGTGACCGCTGTCCGCCGAACCCGCATTTGCTCGAGCAACCCGACTCTAGTACCGCTTGCTGACGTTGTCAACCTCTTCGTCTCGCCTTTTCGTCCCGCGGGCAGCAATTCTCAGAATGGGGGGGCTGGCTCGTGTGGGGTGGAATCGGCGAGCGTTTGTGCGTGCCGTAGAGAGGCAGTTGCGGGGCGACAACAGCGGATGGGAACGCGGGCTGGGGGGGCGGGCTGCACTGCACCGGCAGTGGCGCGCTCGCGGGCCTGACGCGGCGCACCCCGCCGCTAGCCGCATGGCGCTGGCACGTTGCGTTACGACGGCGCACTCGCAGCCGCCCGGGCAGCGGCCGGCGGACGGCGCTGTCTTGACAGGGTCTCGAACAGCGCGGTCCAGCTGCCGAAGCAGAACCACTCCGTGAAAAAGGCCAGCGCCGCGAAGAAGTTGCGCCGGGTGCCGGCCTGTGTCCGGCCTTGCCGCCACAGATCGAACACGCAGTCTTGCACCGCATGCAAGGCAAAGGCGAACAGGTTCAGCGTGGCGAGCAGGTTGGCAGGTTGGCCAGACCCTGGCGGCCGTGACCTGCAGGCTGGTGAAGAACGTGTTCGTGTAGGTGCGCTCGCCGCGGCGCTCGATGGCGAACTCGACCCAGGCCCCCTGGACGGCGTCGTCGCCGTCGCGGACCGGCAGCCCGTGCATCCAGCGGAAGCGCTGCCGCTCGACCTGCTGGTGGCGGTTGCGGGTCTTGAGCCAGCCGCTGGATTGGATGAAGGCGTCGTGCAGCACTTCGTGCAAGCGCTTGTGGGAACTGGGCTGACAGACGAACATCAAGTCCGCCCCGAGATTCAGGACCAGTTGGCAAGGGGGACGGCCTGCACGCCGAAGAGCGTGTGGCAATTGGAGCGGCAGGTTTCCTTCTGCATGCGGCGCTGGAATTCGAGGATATGGGAACGTTCCCATATCATCTGCATCTCCGACGGCAAGCTGCACGACGTCAAGGTGCTGGATCAGCGGCCGCCCGAACCCGGGGCCATCTACGTCATGGACCGGGCCTACAGCGATTTTCGGCGCCTGTTCCGCCTGCAGGCCGCAGGGGCCATCTTCGTGGTCCGGGCCAAGTCGAATCTGCTGTGGCGCCGGCGCTACTCGCGCCCGGTCGACCAGCAGCTGGACCTGCGCTGCGATCAGACCATCGTCCTGACCGGTGCGCAGACCGCCGCCAAGTATCCCCAGCCGCTACGACGCGTAGGCTTCCGCGACACCGATCAGCGTCGCACCTCCCACTTCCTGACCAACAACTTCGAGGTGCCCGCCCGGATGGTCGCCGACCTGTACCGCCGGCGTTGGCGCATCGAGTTGCTGTTGCGCTGGCTCCAGCAACATCTCCGCATCCAGCGCTTCCTCGGCACTTCCGGGAACGCGGTCAAGACCCAGATCTGGATCGAGGTCAGCGTCAACGTGCTCATCGCCATCCTGAAGAAGCGGCTGGAACTGCCCGACGACCTGTACACCATCCTGCGCGTTCTCGACCTCACTCCAGTCACACAAGTTCCACTGCTGCAATTGCTTACGGAGCAGAGGAGCATCATGATCAAGCGACCTGAAACGAGCCAGTTGTACCTGTTCGAGACGTGGTCAGGCCCCGTGAAGTCTTTAAGGTTCCGGGTCCCCTGTGCGAGGAAGCGGAGATGGCAGCGCAAGCACTACGCCCACTGTTAACGGCGGTTCCGGTCCCGGCACCCGCCAGAATAGCCCGGGAATCCTTCACTCTCGGAGCGGTTTGACCGGCGATGTCGGCACACGCAAAGCCCTTAGAATCAATGCTTTACCGAATCCGAAATCGGATGGGGCGACAATTCGACCTACACTTCCCCGTAACCTATTGAGTAAAGGCCTATTAACCGGACAGCCGTGTTGTAGCATATCAGATGACCCGCCAATCGGACCGCTTGACGGGCCGTACTCGTGCGCATGCCAAATGCCATCGGCAAAAGGAGGCGGAGGGCTTCCGGGCGATTGCTCGCGCTGGCGATCTGCTGCGGAATCCAAGCTCTAGGCCAGCTGCCCTCGGATTGCGAGCCGCCTCCGCCGGCTCGCGCAGCCATGGCCGGGGGGCTCTCGGCTGACCTCCTCAATGCGGTAGCTTCCGTGTTGGCTGTCAAGCAGATATCCGGGCAGATGTGTTCTGCAAGGGCGATTTTCTTGGATTTCTCTGCACATGGTGAGATTCGGTGAGGGGCGGCGGTGGGTGCTGCTCAGGCGGCGGCCGGCAACTCCCGAGCGGGCGGTTCGCTTTGCCAGCAGCGGTCCTCGCGCAGCAGCGCAGTGAGCAGGCAAGCGAGCTTGCGCATGACGGCGACCATGGCGACCTTGTGCTCCTTCTTGTCGGCGATCAGGCGCTGGTAGCAGGCCTTGCAGGCGGGTTCCCAGCGGGTCGCGGACAGGGCCGCCATGTAGAGGCTGTGGCGGGGCTGGGCGCGACCGCCGCGAATGCTGCGGCGACCATGCTGTTTGCCCGAGTCTTGGTCGAACGGCGCCAGGCCCAACAACGCGGCGGCCTGGCGGCGACCGATGGTGCCCAGTTCGGGCATCTCGGCACACAGGCAGGCGGCCGTGACCGGGCCGCAGCCGGGCACCGACTGGATGATCTCGGCGCGGCGCGCCAGGGCAGCGTCGGCGGCGATACAAGTCAGCATGCGCTGCTCGCAGGAGCTGATGTCGGCTTGCAGGCCATTGCAACTGTCAGCGATGCAGGCAGCCGCCTCGGGGGCGAGTTCGGCGCGCAGCTTGCGGAGGGCGCCGAGCTGTATCACGAGCTTGCGGCGCGCGGCCAGCAAGTCACTGAGCAGCTGCAGGTGATCGTCTTGGGGCGGGGTCGCCACGAGGCTGTCAAGCTGGCCGAAGCGGGCCAGCATGGCAGCGTCGACGCGGTCGTTCTTGGCGAGTTGTCCGAGGGCCTCGGCGAAGCGCCGCGAGCGCAGCGGGTTGACCAGCACGGTCTCCAAGCCGGCCTCGAAGAGGCACTGATGCAGACGGCGGTGATAGCGCCCGGTGGGCTCGAAGACAGCGCGGCTGACGCCGTGCTGCAGCAGCCACTTGCGCAGGGCGCGGCGGCCGCACTTGTCATTCTTGAAGTGGCGCTCCAAACTGCCCTCGAGGATGTGGGCGTCGAGCCCGGATTTGCCGACATCGATACCGGCGATTACGGTGGGCTTGGGTGGTGTCATTCCTGCGTTCCTGTCCTTTTGCGATACGGGGCTACACCCACGCTTCCGTTGAGGTCGCGCAGGAATTGATGCGACGGGCCGACCAAGCTACCGCACGGACCTGAAATCCGAGGGGGAAACGGTCCGACCCGTCGCCGCCTCGGGGGCCTTGCAAGGCCCCCGAGGCGACCTCCCCCCGCTGGCGAGGGGAGGGATCCGAGGCCTGCCGCTGCGGTGGCTTGCGCCACCTGCGGCAGACCAACGAGACGTACCCAAGTCCTAACTGGGGATCCTGTCTCCGGCACACTTCCAAGATAAAAGGGGCTTACTTCGCGCAGCAAGGGGAGACGCGTTGCGCCGTTATAGCCTTCCGACAGGCTCTGCAGCTTGCCCCGGAATCCGACGAGACGCAATTCAATCTCGGGCTAGCATTGATCCAAAGCGGAGATCTGCGCTCGGCGGCCGATCACCTCAGGGGGTTCAGCCGGCGATCGCCCGACTTCTACCAAGCCCGCATGGCATACGGCACAGCCTTGGCCGAGCTGGGCGCGCACGAGGCCGCTGTCGAAGAGTTCTTGGCAGCGCAGCGGATCGATCCGCAGTCCGTGGACGCCGCGCAAGCGCTAGCGGACGCCTGGAGGGCCGCAGGCAAGCCGGCGGCCGCAATCCCCCACCTTCGCAAAGTTGCCGAATTGCGTCCGTACGACCTGGACTTGCAGCTGGACCTGGGCGTCGCATACGCCGAAGCGGGGCTGCTGGACCAAGCCACAAAAGTGCTCGAGAGCGCGACGAAGACACATCCCCGCGCTGCCCTCGCGCACTTCAACCTAGGCACCTTCTACGCGCGTCAGGAACGATACGAGGAAGCCGAGAAGTCGCTGCTTTCTGCACTGGAGATTGACGCGGGACACGACGGGGCGCGTCTGGCTTTGGCAAAGGTGCTGGTACGGCTGCACAGGTACCGCGACGCGCTGGCCGCCGCAAATCAGTACATCTCGGACCGGCCGCAGCCGTTCGCGGAATTCGACGCCCGTCACGTCGAAGGCGTGGCCCTACGCCAGCTGGGCCGTCTGGAAGAAGCGGAAAGGGCTCTGACCAGGGCCAACGAACTGAATTCGAACCACGCCGACGTGCGCTACAACCTCGGCTTTGTGCTAATGCGCCGAGGCGATCCGGAACGAGCCCGGCTGCATCTGGAGAGAGCGAAGGAACTCAATCTGGACAACGCAGACATCAGGTTCCAGCTCGGCAACGTCCTGCGGCGGCTGCAAGAGAACGAGGCGGCTCGGCAAGAATTCGAGGAGTTTGAGCGCCGCAAGAAGGGCGGCCAGCAGGAAAACGAAGCGGCAATGATGGCCAACCGAGGCAACGAGAGGCTCCAGCTAGGCGACGCCGAAGGAGCTGCCGAGCTGTATCGGGCGGCGCTCGCCATGGGCGGGGATAGCGCTGAGACGCACTACAACCTGTCCATTGCCCTGGCACAGCTCGGTGAGAACGATCAGAAGCGTTCCGCGCTCGAGAAGGCGATCGCCTTGCAGCCGGGCATGTACCAAGCGCACAACGACCTCGGCCTGGACTATCTCGGCTTGGGTCGCATTGCGGCCGCGCGCGCCGCTTTCAGCAAGGCTCTCGCACTGAATCCGGACTTCGCCGAGGCCGCCAACAATCTTGGGTTCCTAGTTGCGCAGGAAGGCCAGCTCGAGGAGGCAGTCCAGCTGTTCAAGAAGGCAATCGCGCTCAAGCCCGACTACGCGAGGGCGCACTTGAATCTTGGACTCGTGATGGCCGACCAAGGGGACTTGGAAGAGGCCGAAAGCAAGATCCGCGAGGCCCTAGCCCTAGCCCCGGGCGACACCCAGATCCAGACGTCCCTCGGAATAGCGCTGGCTCGGCGGGGAAGTTTCGAGGAATCGATCAAGACGTTCCGGTTGATCGCGGCGAGCAATCCGAGCTCTGCAGAAGCCCATATGAACCTGGGAATCGCGCTGGCCGACCAGTACGATCTGGAAGCGGCGCTAGCGTCATTCGCAACCGCCGTCGAGCTGGCGCCAGCTTTGCTGGCGGCGCGCTACAACAAGGGCCGAGCGCTGTACGACCTGGGCCGGCATGACGAAGCCGGCAAGGACCTTGGGCAGGCTGGCTCAGTGCCGGAGGCCATGTACCTCCTTGCGCTGATCGAGAAGCAGCGGGGCAGCCCGGACCGGTCGCGCGAATTGCTGATCCGCGTGGTGGAAGCGGATCCCCGGAATGCCGACGCGCTTTACCAGCTGGGTCTCAACTACTCGCGATCCGGAGACGCTGCAACTGGTGCTAGTTTCTGGCGCGAGGCTGTTGCGGTTGACGAGAACCACGGCCAGGCGCTCTACAACCTGGCTCGCGTTCTGCAGGCGGCGGATCCCCACGAGGCGCAAAGATACCAGGAGCGTTTCCGTCTGCACCAGGAGCAGCGCCGCATCACGGACCGAGCCGAAACGCTGGGAAATTTCGCCTTGGCATCGGCCAACGCTCGCGACTGGCCGCAGGCAATCGCGCAGCTTCGCGAGGCGATCGAGGTTTGCGGCGAGTGTCCCACAAAGGCGCTCCTGCACAAGAACCTCGGCCTGATCCATGCGCGATCGGGGGGTCTGGAACTCGCTGAATCCGCTCTCCGCTCGGCATCCGAGATGCTTCCCGATGATGCGGAAATTGAACGATCGCTGCAGCTAATCAGCAGCTACCGACAGCAGTAAGCGACGGTGTGCCGCGGGCCCGTCCCTGTATCACTCGCCGGTGGTTTCAGCAATATCTTGAATGATGCAGGGATTCGACCTCCTCGGGGACGGCCCCGAATAGGCTCCTCAGCTTTTTCCGGCGGTAGGTGAAGATTCTCTGCATGCCGCTGCGGACAAACAGGCGGTCGACGATCCGGCCGCCCGGCACGGCATACCGCCCAAGATCCTCAGCCAGCGTCATGCCATCCCGCTCCTCGAAGCGGTGCTCGTGAACCCACAGGCGGTAGGGACCACGGCGCCGCCCGTCGACGCAGAGCGTAGGAGGGCACCAAGCCGTGATTTCGCTCTGCCATCGGATCGGAACCCCGCGCAACCGCAGCCGGTAATCGACCCGCGCACCCTCGGCCATGGCGACCGGCCCCTGCGAGAGAACCTCGAACCTCAACAAACAACAAAGAACAGCCGCCGCTGCCGTCCGTCGCTCCACCAAGTGACGCCTCGGTTGCGTTGCATGCGGGCAGACCTCCGGCCTTCGCTGGGATCGAATTTCCACAGCAGCTTTCCGGTGGCTGCATTGAGCGCTAGGAGCCTCAACCGTGGCGTCGTTGCGAAGAGAACACCGTCGATCACGATCAGGTTGCATTGCATCTCCGAGCCGGCGAAGGCGTCGACTGTGTCAAATTCCCAGGCAACCTCCAAGCGGTGCACGTTCTTGCGGTTGATCTGCTGAAGAGCAGAGTACTGGATATTTTCGGGACCGCCACCGTAGGCTCGCCAATCGCGATAGGACGGACCCGGACCCGCGCTGCAAGCCCCGGGAACCAGGAGCGCGACGGCCAGCGCGGTCGAGTGCGGTGATAACCGCAGAGCGGGATTGGCCGTGGATGTAGAGTCCAGCTTCACCAACGAAGTTCGGTCCATAACATCGCAAGGGCGCTCCGCCCATTCCTAGAGTCACTCAATCCCATGGTCGATGGCTCCCTCGCGACGGTGCCCGACCCATCAGTGGTCCGCCAGCTCCCTCAGCAATGTCCACTCCAGTTTCCTCGAGAGACCGGACCGCTGCTTCTACTCGACCGTTGGGGACGACCCGGCTTCCGATGGCAGCCCGCACCGTCTCTCGGTGGGAGCGTCCTCGACGTGTGCTCGCAAAATGCCTCCGCCATCCAAGCCAATCAGATACCAATGCCTCGGATGGAACGATACGAATAGCCAGTCGACCGGCGTGCCTGCGGCGAAGAGCGATGTCGTTCTCGGGCTGCTTGGAGGCGCGGCCAGCGCGGCCGCGAGCCGGTTCCCTTCACTGGCGCGCTTGGGACTGTACGAAACTCAGCAGGTCAGCCATCTCGGCCGGTTCAATCTCGTCCTCCAGTCCCTCTGGCATCAGTGAGAGGCCCATTGACGTCAGAGAGCTGATGTCGGATCGCGCCACCACATCCTCAATGCCTTCGCCTCGACGCAGGGTAACGCTGCTAGCCGACTCGCGCGCCAAGATGCCCGTGATGACACTGCCATCCACAGCGTCAAGCCTGTAGTTGACGAAGTTCGACTGCACAGACCGGTTCGGGTCGAGGACGTCAACGAGGAGTTCCTCTCGAGGAGAGGAAGCCCTTTCGGTCAAATCCGGACCCACCTCGTGCCCTCTGCCCCCGAGCCGATGGCAGGTTGCGCACTCTCGCTCGAAGACCGCCTCACCGCGAGTTGCATCGCTGTCCGCCCCGAGGGCGGACCGATACTCCCGGATTACCTCCTCAGGCCTGGCCACCCCGGCGCTGGCGAGAATCTGCCGCGCCCGCACGCGAATCTCTTCCCGTGCATGATCCAGCAATGCCGACCGCCGCGCCGGGTCCAGGTGGGCCACGAGCGCGACCCCGCTTTCCAAGGCGTCAAGGAATGGCTGCAACCGCTCCTCGCGGCCGAACAAGACCTCCACAGCCTCGCGCCGCACCGCGGGACTGTAGGTCCGCCAGTTGCGAACAAGGATCTGCCCCACCTCCTGCCCACCGTGGGCGGAGAGCGAGCGCACGGCAGCCAGCTGGATCTCGGCCGGCTCGTCCGGGGACAGCAGTTCCTCGAGGGCGCTCAGGGCCGGTTCCAGCGGAGCCCATGAGAGAAGACGGATCGCCTCGATCCGCTCCGGCAGGTTCCCGCTGCCCCTGTCGACGGCAACAGTCGGAGCCTCTGCCAGCACCTCGGTAATCGCAGCCCCGAGCGCGGGATTCTCATCGCTGTCTCGCATTGCGGGCATCGAACTTCCCGAGCGCGCCAAGCCAGCCGCGATTCCCGCGGCAGCCGCCATGCGGATCCACTTCCCGTTCGCGCCGGTTAGCTTGCCTGTAGCGGTCAACACGGCCTTCATGGCTTCCGGCGACTCCCTGCCCGCCACGTTGCCCGCGAGCTGCCTGACGCCGCCCGCGCTATCCGGGTTCGCCAGGAACGAATTGTCCTGGAGCAGGAGGTCCAGGAGGGCTACGGAGTTCTCCCGCGCCCCTGACAGGACGGCTGCACGGATCCACTCGTCCCCCGGATCGCTGCTCAAGATAAGCGCCAGAATCGACGATCCATCGCCACGATTCATCCCTGGAACCGCAAGAGCCACCTGGAAGCGAACAGCTGGATCCTCGTCCGCCGCCAATGACGCCACTCTTGCGGATAGCGCGGTTGCGCCCGACAGCCGTGGCTCGGAAAGGCGGACGGCATTCTGGCGAACAGCTGGGTGGGGATCCGCCAGCGCCGCCAGGAGGGTGCCCTCGTCGAGCTGCCCGAGCCCCTCGAGCGACCACAGGGCATGGAGCCGGCCCCGGGGGGACCGTGACCGCATGGTCGAGTCCTTGAGCGCTGCCCGTGCCTCGACCGATTGACGCTCGAACAGCAGCCTTTGGGCAGTCGCCCTCCACCAGCCATCCTGATGGTCGAGAAGGGCTACGAGCTTGGCGCTCGACGCTTCCCCTAGCTGCGGAGACGCTCCCCGCTCCAAACCGGCAGGGACGATGCGGTAGATGCGACCCATGTCCTGGCCGGTGTTGTAGTCGATGTGCTCGAGGATTTCGTCGGGCATTGCGCTCGGATCCTCGATGACCTCTCGGTACATGTCCACCATGTACAGGCAGCCATCGGGGCCGTTGGCGAAGTTCACCGGGCGGAACCAGTTGTCGGTCGAGGCCAGGAATTCCCTGCCGGCCGTCGCGCGGCGCGCCCGGAAGGTGACGCCCGATCTCTCCACGGTCATGCGCAGGACGAGGTTCCCCGCCGGCTCCGGCGTGAAGGCGTTGCCGTGGAATTCGGCAGGATACGCCGCACCCCGGTAGATTCCGAGGCCAGCACCCCCCGTGTAGTAGCCCTGCAAGGCGAGTTCCCGTGGTGGGAACCGCTGGGCCCTCATCTCGTGCGTGGTGTTCACCCAGCGGCTCCAGTACATCTTGCGGGCCACGCGCCACGGCTCGGGGTCGCTGATTGGGAACACCAGCCGATCGGACTCGAGTATTGGCACCGCCAGCCGCGCCGGCTCCATGCCGTCGACAACGTGCCGCAGCGGGAACACTGCGTGAATCACCGGGTTGCCGGAATTCGAGCCGAAGCGATTGCCCCAATCGTCGAAGGCGTTGCCAAAGTCACCGCGCGTGCCCTCGGTTGCCTCAATCACTTCGGTGACCGGGTGGAATCGGAAGTCGTTCGAGCCTAGCGGGATTTCGCTGTCCCCGGAACGCTCGGCGTGCCGCACCGTGCCGCCGTTGTACGAAGTGGTGCCGTAGATCCAGTGATCCATCCCCCACTTGAGGTTGTTCACGATGTCTTCGGACTTGTCAGTGCCGAAGCCTGTAAACACGGTTCGCCGGATATCCGCGACACTGTCACCTGTCGTGTCCTTCAGGTAGACGATATCCGGCGCCGCAGTGACGAAGATGCCCCCCTTGAAGCAGGCGATTCCGCTCGGCCAGTGCAGGCGGTCAGCAAATACCCGGGCGGTCTCGAAGACGCCATCACCGTCTTCGTCAGCCAGGAGCCGGATCCGACCGGCTGGCCCTCCGCCCGGTGGCGGATCGAACGGATAGCCCCGCATCTCGGCTACGTACAGCCTGCCATTCTCGTCGAAGGCCATCGCGATCGGGTCCGTCACGTTCGGTTCCGACGCCGCGACCTCGAGACGAAAGCCCTCGGCGAGTTGGAAGGACCGCAGGGCCTCGGTCGGGGACAGCGGATTGCGGCGTTCTAGGCCGTCCTCGATCGGCGAACTGCTTCCGCAAAAGACAGACGACACGATGACGGCCAGCAGCCCCCCCCCACAGCACCGCCCGCCCGCTGGCGGCGCGAAGGTATCCGTCCGTGGCCATCGACATTTCCGGGCGCGAAGATCGCAGGCTGCTCAGAAGAAGAACTTCAGGCTCATCTGTAGGATCCGCGGCCTGCCGTTTACACACAAGTCTTCTTATCCCGGTGGAGTTTCTGATACAGTCTGCTGGCTGCATTCGGACGGCGGGCCGGCTCGAAGGCTTGCGTGATCGCGGCCAGCCGCGTGTAGCCTTCCCACATGACTTGGTGGCCAGGGACGGCATACCGCTGGCGCTTGAAGTTCAGATACCCGCCCAGCATTGCCAGCGTCAGCAGCGCCTGTCCGAGATTGTCGGGCCGCGCCAGCTGTTGTGGCCCCAGCGTCCCCGCCGAGCGCTCGTTCTTCCCGATATAGCCCAGTCCCACGCAGCCCGGATGCTCCGCGAAGTTCAGGTCCGTCCCGTCCTGGATGCACAGCACCGCCTCCGGCCCCTGCATCCGCCCCAGTGTGCGCTCCCCGTGCCGCGCCCGGATGTTCTCCGGCGTCACCGCCGAATCCGCCGGCAGGTCGATCAGCCGGTAGTAGCCCCGCCCCGCCGCCAGATCCTTCTGCGCCCCCGGGAACGATTTCGTCGGCGCTTCCGCCTGGATTCGCACGCTCAGCACCAGCCTCCGACTCAAGCGTACATCGCCCAGCGGCGCGGCACCGAACTCGTGCTGCGCCCACACGTCCGAGGCCCACGCCCAACTGCGCGCGCCAGTTCCTGGCCAGCGGGTAGGGCCAGATCGCCTTTACCCCCGCCCGCGCCCGGCCGGCCGTGAAGCGGCCCCGTCCGGCGGTCGCGCGGATGCGCAGCCAGTTCGCGGCCGCCGGCGAGGTGCCCTCGTAGCGGTCTTTCTCGACAAAGGTTCCACCAGCAGCGGGCGGTAGCCGCAGCGGCGCTGGCAGTCGGAAGGCAGGCGGCGCAGGGCGAGCGAGAGGGCCTTGGAGGCCAGATTCCGGCAGCGCACCTGCGCGCCCGCGTGCTGGACGGCCCCGCGAGGATGCTCGCACCCGACGAGTTCGTTCCAGAGGCGCCACTGGGCCTCGTCGACCGCCTCAACCAGTTGCAGCCCGCGCACTTGATCGACGCGTTCCGGCACGTCCACAGGCGGGGGCGCGGGGCGGCCCAGACGGCGCGGGCGGCAGCGCCGGTGGTGGTGGCGCGGCGCGGGCAAGACGATGCGGCCGGCCGTCTCGAGCGCGCGCAGGGCCTGCATGCAGCAGGCGATCTGCGGCTGGCCGCGGGCTTCCCGGAACCCGAACAGCTCGCAGACCCGCCGGCCAATCTCGGTGCGGCTGGCAGGGTCTCAGGCTTTTAGCAGCGCCCTGACCTGGGCGAGCGCCTCGCCCTCCGCAAGTGTCGCCGGAATCCGGTTTTGCTCATACATGCCAACGGAATGGCACACAGCGATGGCAAGTGTTAAGGCTCAACTTGTGTGTAATCGGCAGTCCGCAGCTCGTCAGCAATGTGCGTGATTGTCCCAATCGTAGCGGCATTGGTGGTGGTCGATTGCGAATTTCCAAGCTGCGCGGGTTGATGAGATTGAACGCCTCGAAGCGATACCCCCAGCGTCCCGCGTCGCCCATGCCCTTCATCCGGCCGTCCTCCATCACCGCCACATTTACGTCAGAAGAGTTCGGGCAGATCATGGCATTGCGCCTGAGGGGCCGGTCGGGTCCGGGTCTCGTGTCCGCGTGTGAAGGCAGGTGCGGCAACAGATAGAATCAAGCGGAAATGAAGATCGCGGGAATCTGCCTTGTCCTCCTGACTGCAACGCACTGCTCTCGCGGGCCAGTCCCCGAGCCGGTCGAATTCGACTACCTCGGGATCTATTCGGGTCAGGACGGCCACCGCTTCCAGCCGACGGTGCGCGAGGAATGCCGCAGCATCGTGTTCGACAGCCTTGGAGGGGTTTACACGGTCGGGGTGCAGTCGAACGCCACAGACCTGCTGAACTCAACCCGCCAGTTCATCTCGCTCGGCAGATGGGAAGGCGTCCACTGGACCTCGATCGCCAAGGTGAACGAGCGCGACGGATTCGTCTACAGCCCGGCGGCGGTCGCCGACGAGGACGGTGGCTTCTGGATTGCGTGGTCGGAGTTCAACGAGAGCGAGCAGGACTTCGACGTCTACGCCCGCCACTGGGATGGCAGCGGTTTCGGGGACGTGTTACGGGTCAGCGACGGGCGCGGCCTGCCGTTTACCCATAAGTCTTGTTCTTAGACAGCCTCTGATAGAGTTTGCTGTCTTGGTCGAGACGGAGACTCCGTTCGCAGGCTTGCACGATAGTGGCCAGCCGGGTGTAGCCTTCCCACAGGACTTGGTGGCCCGGGCCCGCATAGCGCTTGCGCTTGAAACCCAGCTACCCGCCCAGCATGGCCGTCGTCAGCAGCGCCCGCCCGATGTTGTCCGGCCGCGGCAGCTTGCGATCCTTCGCAAAGTCCTCCAGAGCGGCGATCTCGATGTCGGAAAACAGCGTCTCGGCCGGCAGTTCCGGCGTGTCGCGGCCCAGCAGCGTCATCGCCATCAGCCGCCATGCGATCACCGCGTTGATCGTCACCGCCCGCTCGATCCGCTCCCCCGTCCGATGCGCCAGGTACTCCACCTTGCAGCCCGTCTTGAGCAGCCGGTGCCAGTCCTCGATGCGCCACCTCAGCCGGTACCAGTCCAGCACCTGCTCCGCGTCCTGCCGGGACTGCACCGCCAGCGTCGTGAGCAGGAACCACTCCAGCCGCTCGGCCCCCTCCGGCTGCGTCTCCTCGCGCACGTGCACTAGGTTCAGCCGCGCCGCCGCGGCGGCCTTGTCCGGGTCCGGCAGTGCCACCGCCCGCCAGCGCAGTTCCACCTGCGCCACCCGCTCCGCGCGCGCCTCGCGGCCCGTCTGCCCGCGGCTCGCCCGCCGCGCCGACAGCCGCCCCACGTGGATCTCCAGGCGGGCCTGCGCCGCCTCCGCCCGCACCCCCGCGAACAGCTTCGGCACGTCCTTGCCCAGCGAGCGGTTGTGCTTGGCCCGCACCAGCAGGTCGACCGTGCTCAGCCGACGCTGCTCGGCGAACAGCGCGAACACGTCCGCCTCGCGGTCCATCACCGTCACCGGGCGCACCCCGTCGAGTTCCTTGGCCAGCTCCGCGCACTCGCGCAGCCCGCGGATCCAGCGGAACGTCTTGCGCTCCTCCAGCGGCTTGCCCCGCTGCGCCTGCCCGTCCGGCGCCTCGGACTGGATCTGCGGCAGGCCCAGCGGCAGGCCGTCCCCGTTGACCACCAGCATCGAGTGCATGTGCAGCCCCAGCGTGCCCTGCGCGTTGCTGTTCTTGCCGATCTGGCCCAGCCCCACGCAGCCGCCGTGCTCGGCGAAGTTGAGATCGGTGCCGTCCTGAATGCACAGCACCGCCGCCTGGCCCTGCATGCGGCGCAGCGTGCGCTGCCGGTGCGGGGCCAGGATGTTCTCCGGCGTGACCTGCGAGTCCGCCGGCTGGTCGATCAGCCGGTAGTGGCCCTTCACCGCCGCCCGATCCTGCTGCGCCGCCCCCAGGAACGACTTCGTCGGCGCCTCGGACTGCATGCGCGCACTCTGCACCAGCCGCTTGCTCCAGCGTACATCGCCCAGCGGCGCCGCGCCGAACTCGTGCGCGGCCCACGCGGCCCGCGTCAGGCCCTCGCCGGGACCCAGCGCCGGCGGCGGCACCGCTGCCGCCACACCCAGCTGGGCGCGCCAGTCGCGCGCCAGCGGGTAGAGGTAGACGGCCTTGACCGGCACGCGCGTGGCGGGGGCCGCGCCCGGCGGTCTCGCCGACGCACAGCCAGTTGGCGGCGACCAGCGAAGTGCCCGCGTGACGGTCTTTTTCGACAAAGGTTTCCGCGAGCAAGGGGCGGTAGCCATAGCGGCGCTCGAAGTCGTCGGGCAGGCGCCGCAGGCACAGCCCGAGGGCCTTGGAGGCCAGGTTGCGGCAGGCGACGGAAGGCCGGATCAGGAAGCGGCTCAGAGCGATCACGCGGTGCAGCTGGCGGCTGCGCAGGTCGGCGTCCCAGCCGATGAAGGCATCACGCGCGGCCAGCGTCAGGGCCGAGGCGGCGAAGCCCAGCGCGCCCAGCACGCCGTGGTCGGAAACCAGCAGGTAGCGCAGCTGGGGGCCCACGTGCCGGGCCGCGCCGCGCGGATGCTCGCGTTGCAACAGCTCGGTCCAGACCCGCCGCTGGTCCTTCCCGATGACCTCGACCAGCGCCAGCCCCTGGACGAGGTCGGCCCGCGCGGGCACGTCCGCCGGGGCGGGCACGGGCCGACCGAGACCGCGCGGCTGGCAGGGCCGGCACCCGTGGCGGGGCGCGGGCAGCTGGATGCGGCCGTGCCCATCGAGGGCGCGCAGCGCCTTCATGCAGCCGGCCAACTGGGGCCGGCCGCGGGCGTCATGGAATCCGAACGCCTGACAGACCCGACGGCCCATCTCGGTCCGGCTGGCGGAGCCGGCTTGAGCCAGCAGGTCCTGCAGCCGATTCATCCCGTCGGGGCTGGCGAGTGTGGAAGCAACCTGATTTTGCTCGTGCATGCCCAAGGAACGGCACAAGACAAGTACAAAAGTTAAGTCCTACTTTATGGGGCAACGGCAGCCCGCGGCCCGGACCTTCGACCGTCGATTGCTCTACTGGGCGACGGATCGCCACTGGTCGCGTGGGAAACCGCCCGCAAGGGCGCGGTCCGCATCGCGGTGGCCACGATGTCGGACGGCGACTGGGAGTCCCACCTTGTCACCCCTGACGAGGGCTTTAACTTCCGACCTAGGCTTGCGACGGCGGAGAACGGCACGGTCTGGCTGGCATTCGACCGGTGGGTGAACGGAGACTACGACGTGTTTCTGCGCACGCTCAGCGGGGGCGACTGGTCCGAGGAGACAGCCTTCTTTGCCTCGGGGGAGGACGAGCAGCGCCCCATGATCCGATTCGGCGCCGATGGCGCGGTTTGGATCCACGCATCGAAGAGAGTCTCGGGAATCCGTGGGGACCAGCGATTCGAACTCCCGGCGGCGGCGCGCGACTACGTGGCATCGCTGGACAGCCTGGACGAATTCCAAATCGATGCCTCCGGGCGGTTCTGGTTCCTGCGCCAGACCACGTCCTTCCATCCCGGCAACCCGGGCTACCGGGCCGGGAGGTCGCCGGCATCCGCTGGCGCTTGGTTCGACGGCGAGACGCTCCAGCCATTCACGCTGGAGGTGGCGATCGGGTATCGCGCGCCCGTCTTCGACGCCGGTGGCTACTGGCACGCGACCGACATGATGGTCTACCGCAAGGTGATCGAGCCGGTCACGGCCGTCGTCAGAGGCGAGGCGGTTGCCGGTCCGGTCGGCGAGACGAAGGCCGCGAGGCCCCATCCTGAACGCATCCCGCACGAGTCGCTTGAGCTGGATGGCGAAACCTACACGCTCTTTTACGGCGAGATGCACACCCACTTGGGCGAGTATCCGGGCGACCGGACCATCGAGATGTGGACCGACCGCTACTACCTGAACGCCATGGAGAGCGGCGTGCTCGACTTCGGAGCGGCCTCGGACCACGACTGGCCGTCCATGACCAATTCGAAGTACCGCGTCGAGCAGGCCTACTCCAACGTGCTTTCCGAAGAGGGGCGCTTTGAAGGCTTCGCCAGCTACGAGTGGAGCGGGGACGCAGCGGGCAGGCGCCGCTACGGCGACCGAACGGTCGTCTTCACGAAACCGTTCTCGACGATCTACCGTATCACCGACCCCGAGAGCAACTCAATTGAGGAGCTGCGCGAACTGCTGGCCGGTGAGAATGCCATTCCCTGGGTGCATCATGTCGGGGCGCCATGGGGCACTATGGACTGGTCGAAGCACGACGAGACGTTCGAGCCCGTGGTCGAGGTCACGTCGGCGCACGGAATTTACGAGACATACGACAGGTCCCGGGCCGTGCCGGACTGGCTACGCCGGCCGCCGGTAGGCAAGACCTCGATCCAGGACGGCCTGGCTGCCGGCAAGAAGTTCGGCTTCGTGGGTTCCAGCGACCGGCACGACGGCATCAGCGGCTACAACACCGGCATGCTGGCCGTGTTCGCGGCGGAAATGAGCCGCGAGTCGGTGCTCGAAGCGCTTCGCGCGCGAAGGAGTTATGCGGTGCGCGGAGGCGAGCCGATCCTCGTTGACTTCCGGGTCAACGGTGTCTTCCAAGGAGGCGAAGTCGAATCAGGCGGGTCCCCTCTGAACCTGTCTGTAAGAGTCAAAGCGAAGTCGCCTATCGAGAAGGTCGAGATCGTCAGCAACGGCGACTACATCTTCACGCATGTTCCCGCGGACGAGACCGCGAGCACAGAATTCACATACCGCGACACCAACGAGCGTGAGCCAGGAACGTACTACTACGCCCGGGTCTGGCTCAAAGGCCGCTCCCAAGAGCCGGACTACCTCCGACAGGTCATCGGCAAGTACGCGTGGAGCTCGCCGATCTGGCTGAAATAGCGCGCCGGTGCGCGCGACCGCAGCCAGCCGCCTCGCGCCGAACAGGCCTCGTCAACGAGCGCAGAAAACGGGATCCAGGCCCAGCGCGTCAGCAGAATGCGGACTACTGGCGCCTTGCGTATCTCAGAACCCCTCGTGATCCGCCCACCTGGGCACCGAGGACGACGTCCCTGTAGGCCACGACGCCTTCCGCCCCGCTCGTCACCCTGCTGAGGTCCGGCTCGGGGTCGGGTATGAACGCGTGCAGCTCGCCGCTTTGAGCGTCGCCGATGTAGATTCCCCGTTCGAACCCGGGGTTCCTCGGACTACCGGAGCCGTCAGGGTCGTACCCCGAATCCGAGTCGGCAACATAGATCCTGTCGTTCGGGTCAATGTAGATCCCGCTCGGCGATCCGAACTGCTTCCAAGTCGCAACGTGGCTCCCGTCGTCGTCGAAGATCTGAATCCTCTGGTTGGCCCGATCGCCCACGAACAGGCGGCCCTGAGAGTCCATCGCCAGGGCGTGAATCCCGTGAAATTCGCCGGGACCGGTGCCAGCCTTGCCCCAAGCCGCGAGGAATCGTCCGTTCTCGTCGAACCTCACGATGCGGTTGCTGCCTCCGTGTCCGTGGTTGTGGCCGTCTCCGACGAAAATGTCGCCGTTTGGCGCGACGGCCACGTCCGACGGACAGCGAAAGAGGTTCTCGCCCTCGCCTGCAACGCCCGCCGCTCCCAAGCTCATGAGGAGCTTGCCCTCAGAACTGAACTTATGCACCTGATGTCCCTTGCCCCCTTCGTTGCCAGTCTTGCAATCAGTGTGCACAGCATCGGTGACCCACACGTTGCCCTGATGGTCGGCATGGATCCCATGGGGCCAAATGAACAGGTCCGATCCGAAACTGCGGATCAGGTTTCCATCAGCATCGAACAGGAGGACGGGGTCTAGGTCGCTTTCCTTGCAGTAGCTTCCGGCGCAGCGCTCGGCCACCCAGATCCTGCCCGTGAGGCTGCCGTCCGAATCTCGGTGCGGATAGATCGCGCTCGTGGAGCCCCAGTCTCGCCCTTCCGGAAGAGCCCCCCATTGCTCCCCGTCGCCGTAGGGGTTCGGTGCTCGCTGCTGGGCGGGAGCCGACACACCCAGCGCTATGACCATGAGAGCCCATCCTGCTGCGAGGCCCTTGCCCGGCCGGACTAGAGCCCAGCCCAGACTTCGATCGCCTTCGGAATAATCCAGTCGATTCATTGAACCTCCATCTACTCGGCCGGAGCCATGCGTGCAGCCGAGCCTAGCATCCGCAACAGCCTGAATTCACCGCGCATCAATGAACAGCGACGCGCCGGCCGCCACAGAGCCTTCCAATGCTCCGGTCCTTCAGCCGGACTTCGACCCGATGGGCGGTGGGCTTGTCTTCGGCCCGATGCGGGTAACACCCCACGACGTACTCAGTCTGGGCCAGTGTACCTAGAAGGAGCTGACAGCGGGCGAGCTGCGAAAGCTTGGCGAGAGTGCGAGAAGCGCCGCGCACAGCGCGCTGCGTTCCATCGAGAGCGATTTGGAGGCGGGGGCCGGACGGCTCTGGGCGCGCTGCTGCTGAAGGCCTGGGCGCGGACGCTGGCGATCGCGATCAGTCTATTGCTGGGCATCTCGATCAGCAGTTGGGGGCTGACGCAATGGCTGTCATTTCGGGTCCGGACCTTGGTGAGGCTCGAGGCGCGGATCAAGGCGCAGCAGCGGGCGCTGGAACTGCTGGAAGGGAAGACCTGGGGCTTGGATCTTCACGAGGCCAGCAACGGGAAGTACGTGGTCCTGCCGAAAGGGACGCGGGTGCTGGACCACATCGACCGGCCGGCGATCAAGCTGGTGCCGCCGTAAGGAGGGCGTATGACCGAGCTCGAGAGGCAGCTGCCGGAGGCCTTGCGAGCGTTGTCCGCGCAGTATGAACGAGAGCAGGGGAGTGCCGCCGGGCGGATCGCTGGCTTGTCCGGGCAAGTGATGGCCTTGCGCGAGCAGGTCGAGCAGCTGCAAGGGCATGTCAACGACTTGGCGGCCGACTACGCACAGCTCGCCAGCGACTACAGGCGGATCGCGAACGCATTGGAGCAGATCTCGAAGCACTGAGGCCGCGGCCGCTACGCAAGGGGTGGGAGCCGCCGCGGCGGGCCTGGGGCTGGACACCGAAGGGATCTCTCGTGGATGCGATGTCGCAAGAGTGCGCCCTCCCCTACGAGATCCCGCAGATGACGATCGCTCGAACGGCTCACCTCGCCTCTTCCTCCGCCGCTGGGTGCCGCGGAATGACGGCGGGAGCATGAACGAACGCCCGGGCGCGTGGAACATCCATTCGATGACCTACGAGGGGGAGCGCTGGACGGAACCTCGAAGAGTGGAGAGCAGCGCGGGCAGGAATGACCAGCGATTGTCGGCCGCGATCGATCCGAACCGAGAGATGTGGATCGCCTACCTGTCAGACGACCGCTGGGCATCGGGAGGCCGGCTCATCGAGCACAACCAGCGGCCGCTTGGCAAGGTCCGCGTCGCACCCGTAGCTGAAGCAGGAGCCGCTCGCCCGGAGCTGATCCCGGCTGCACCGGCGCAAGCCGCCCCGCCTTTCAGGACGACGGCATGGACGGACCGCCGGCAGTCCATCGCTGCGGGCGAGAATCGCTACCAACCCTACTGGGGTGACATTCACAGGCACACCGAGATCAGCACAGACGGCGGCTTTGACGGCACGTTGTATTAGACTTTACCCAGTTGAATCGAATGTCGCTTCCTGTTAACAGCGTTTCTACGGCGGATCTCGTGGCCGGTGCGCGGGCTTGGCATCTGCGCGCCCCAGTGCCGATCTTCGAAGATCGGTTCGCCCGAGTTCTGTGCGGACGCTTCCTTGGCCTAGCGTTGAGATTTCGCACGCTGGAATGGTTGCTCTTCAAAGTCGTCTTGGACTCTGTGATGCCTGCGCATCTGTGCGTCGTCATGCGTGCCCGCTATGCCGAGCAGGCCCTCGAACGAGCCGTGGCCGAGGGCATCAAGCAATACGTCATCATCGGCGCCGGAATGGATTCCTTCGCGTTCCGCCGGCCTGACCTGCTGCAACAGATTGACGCATTCGAGATCGACCACCCGGTCACGCAACGCAAGAAGCTGAGGCGCATAGAGCGCGCAAGGCTGCCGGTCCCGCCAAACCATCATTTCGTAGCGGCCGATCTGTCCAAGGTCTCGACCGTCGACGCACTAGCCGGATCACCGTTCGATATGTCCCGCCCTACGTTCGTATCCATGCTTGGCGTCGCGTACTATCTGACCCCCGAATCGTTGGCGATCACTGCGAGATCCATTGCGCAGCACCTCCCAGTAGGCACCCGCTTCGTCATCGATTACATGCTGGACGAGAAGTCGTCGAACCCGGAGCACCTCGCCATGCGCCAGAAAATGCTCGACTTTGTCAAGAAGCGCGGGGAACCCATGCGCAGCGCGTATTCCTTAGCCGAGATGAACGCCCTGATGGCAGGGGAAGGTTTCAAGCCGGTGGAAAGCTTCAAGATCACTGATCTAGGCGAGGAGTACCGAAAGGAACTCGGCACCCTGCCATTCGAGATTCCCGGCGTCTTTGGCTTCGGCAATTTTGAGGTTATGGGCAAGCGCGCCTGACGCTCGGTCCCGATTCTCGCGGCTGCGAGAGCCCGGGGGCCGCACCTAGTTCGGAGAGCGTGCGCGATGCCGCAAGCCGCTGCCCATGGGCAAGCCCCCGCCGGCCGCGGCCAAGGTGTCGTTCGGACGGCTCCAGCCGCAGGGCGCCAGTGCTGCGAGCACCGGAGGATCGCACAGCAGGCTCCGGTAGCGGCGGAGCGGCATTCCTTGTCGCCGCCGAGCCTACCGAGGTCGGCACATGGATTAGAACTCTAGCGAGGCATTGCGCTCACCGCGCTTCGTCGGCCATCTGGGGTTGACACAGAGCGTTGCTAGGCGAGGCACTCAGGATCTTAGGACGCGGATCGCTGAGGGCTGGCTTGCCACTCGCCCTCCGCCTACGGCGGGGCGACGACCCGTCGCATGCAGCGGCGAGAGCGTCTTGAAAGCAACCGCCGGGTTCCACACGTGCGCCTGCTGTGCTGGCCGCTTGGCTTGGAAACTTCTGGCAGCGGCCGCCACCGAAATGCCGGGATCTGCTGCACGCGCATGGTTGGCCCGCGCTAGAAGAACCGTACCATGTACGTGAAGCGCACCCCGCGCCCGATCTCCGGCGCCAGATCCTTAATAAATGACGAGTGATTGCGGTAGAGCTGATCGCCGATGTTGAACACATTCACTGAGAACTGGTGAGCCAAGTGCGGCCGCGCGTAGGTGTACGACGCCTTCAGATTCATCACGGTGTATCCGGGCGTCGTGGTCTCGTTCGTGAAAGTCCGGTTCTGCTCGCTGGTCAGCACGAATTCCGGTGCGAACCGCAGTCCCCTGACACGCAGGTTCGCACCGATGCGGCCTCGCAGCGGGGGGATTCTGGGAAGGTACGTACGCGTGGTCGGGTCTTGCGCGTCGACATAATCCAAGCCAAGGTTCAACCATAGATTGGGATGGACTCCGACGCCTAGATTCGCTTCCGCACCGGTGAAGCGCGCATTCCGCTGGGTGTACTCGATTTTGAGCAGCTCCGAGACTGACTCGCCTATGGCGAACGGGAAGACGAAGTTGTCGAAGTCGTAGTAGAAGTAGTTGAACTCGCTGCGCACGCGACCCGATCTGTGGCGCAGAGACAGGTCGATGCCTCTGCCGACTTCTGCCCTTAGGCTGGGATTGCCGATCTCGAACGCGAGGTTGCCCACGTGCGGGCCGAAATTGTACAGCTCCTCGAGCGCCGGCGCGCGATAGCTGCGTGCGAAGTTGGCCACGAACGCCCCGTCGGCCCAAAGGTCGGCGTGAATGCCGGCGGCGAAGGATCCCCCGGTGAATGAGCGGCTAATCGCATCAGGCGGGACCAGCTCCTCCTCTTCCTCGCCCTCATGATGGTCCAGGCCCTCTCGCTCAGCGTGTGCCGGATGATAGCGCTGTGTCTCAACGCGTGCTCCGAACTGCACTTTGAGGCATTCGAAATCGAACTCTTCGAGCCCGAAGATCGCGAATCCCGACTGGCTGACTGGCGGGGCCAGAGCTTCTTCTCCGGTCGCCTCGTAATCACGGCTAGTCCCCCAGACTCCGAACCGGCCGCTCAGCGGCCCGCGCTTGGCTTGCTCGAACATTCCGCGATAGGCGAACCGCCCGTTGTTGAAGACTGTACCGATCTCGCTGCCACCGTCCTCGAATTGCTCGATCTCGTCGTGCTGCCAATCGACATAGCTGAGCTTGACCTCGACCTCCGTGATCGGACCACCCAGGTTGAGCACGCCCCAGTTCACCCGATAGCTCTCGCGTCGGCTTTGGATACCGATTCCTTCAGCCTCCTCCTCATGCCCCTCTTCCTCTTCGTCCCCCTCTCCCCCCTCCTCTTCTTCGTGTTCGTGGCCGCCGTGGTACTCCTGCGCGAACGGTACGCCCGCGTCTCCGCGATCAGCCTTGAGTTCCACGGTTGCGTAAAACCGGTTGCCGTACCATCCGAAACCGCCGCCGCCGTTGACTAGTTCTGAGCGGGAATTGGGTACCTTGCCTAGCATCGGCGCGGTGTAGTCGCCGGTCTGCACGGTTCCGCCTTGGCCCCAAACTTGCATTTTGCCTACGCCCAGCTCGAAACCGGCACCGCCAGCTGCAAGTGAGTTGGCAGTGCCTCCCGAACCAGACGCATACCCGCGCAAGCCCTGATGCGGGTGAGGCTCATGCTCATGGTGGCGGCTGATGGCGTTCACGGTCCCGCCCATAGCGTTTCCGCTATAAAGCAGCGTGGCCGGACCCTTAACGACTTCGAGCCGATCCAGCTGCGCAATGTTCATCACCTCTCCGTGATCGCCTGATTGCGACGAAAGCGTTCCCGTGCTGATCCCGTCCTCCATGATCAGCACGCGGTCGCCGTCAAAGCCGCGAATGATCGGACGGGAGTTGCCGGGCCCGAAGCTGCGCTTGGCGATGCCCGTGCCGACCCGGTTGTCCAGCGCCTCGCCAAGCGAGGCTGCAGTGGACTCGGCCAAGTCGTACGCGTCGAACGATTCCACGTCCTGGAACGACTCCAGTGCGGTCTCGTGCTTTGCCGACGCCGTGACGGTGATCTCTTGCTTTTCGGCGGTCAGCGAAAGCCGGAACTCGACCGACGCCTCCCCTCCAGCTTCGACAGTCGCCGTCTTCGCGGTCTCGGTGAACAGGTATTCGAGATGCGCGATGACATGGTATGTTCCCGGAGGAACGTTGTTGAAGTTGAATGACCCGTCGTCCTCCGACAGGGCTGTGCGTCCGAGTTCGACAATCAGCACACTTGCGCCATGCACGGAAGTACCGGTCTCGCTGAGTGTGATGGTGCCGCTGAGCTGTCCGGTAGACTGGGCAATCGCGGGTATCGTCGCGAGCACGACTACTGTCAAGGTTCGAACTCGGCTCCACGATTTCGTAGTCAATGCAGCACCGCTCGTCTTAAGGTGTTGTCAGTGTAAGAGAGGCGGTCAGCAGGCTGCAACCGCGAAGCAGCTCAGCTAGAGCGGCTGCGGGCAGGACACAGTCTGTTGTTCGGACCTTGCATCGGCCGCCGTCCGCCCGCAGACGAATCGCCTTCCGCATGATCTTACGCCATGAACGCTGGCAGGACGATTGGGAAGTGCCTCGGCAGCAAACGGTAGCGGATCGGCTTGGCTTGGGGTTGTGCGGGTAAGCGTCGCGGACTGGAGTCCCGGCTGCGTCTGGTGGAAGGCGGCGGATGTAAGCGCGGATCGTTCGCAACGCTCGCAACATGTCGGCTGTGGCTCCGGGCGGAGTCTCGCAGGCTGTCCGCTCAACCTCGCCGCTGCGCGCGACCGCAGTTGACAACGGGAGTGATCGCCCGTGTCAAAACGCCGGTCAAGCCGGCCCGGCGAGTCGCAATTGCCGACGAAACGCCGTCGGCACGCCGCAGGTGTCGAAGGATCAGTCGCGGGCACGGGCACTCTCAGCCCTTCGCCGACTTGTGCGTGCGCAGATGAGTCGGTCTACCGAGCGTGCGCGCCAACACTAGGTGTCCGGCGCTTGATCGGATTGGCCCGTTCTGAATTCAAGTCACCGGATCGTGCGACATCCACTTGCGAGACGAAAAGCGGGGGGTGTTGCGCCGAATCAGGTGTGTTCTGATTGCTTGCCCAGTGCTTGGATGCGTCCGGCGCAGGACCGTCTGTTGCTCGCGGCAAGGTGCGTGCTGATCGGCACGGGAGTCTAATCTTGGTATCGCTGGAGCCACGTCGCCGGTAGCCATCAGATCCATCGATTAATCGGCAAGCTGGCAGGCGCTGCCACGCAGGTGATGACATATGTCTACCTGATTCCCTATTATCTGCATCCCAGTAGAGCGCCAGAAGGGGTGGGCTTGTGGATTTTCGGTGGCTGGCGCGAAGCCGGCAGGCAGGGGGGAGAGGCGCTAGGCACGAGATGCACTGGTCGCCAGTGGTATCGGTCGCAACCGGGTCCCCCGGGCAGTCCCCGGATGGTCCCCGGGGAGTGCCGGCGGCCTGTCCCACGCGCAGCCGGGTTGTCGAACGCCCGGTGGATAGGGCTGGCGGGAGCCGCTGCCGTTAGACGGCGCTCAACAGCAGGATCGGACGCGGCAACGGCAGCGTCGTGGCCGCCGCCTTCAGCAGCCTGCGCGGCAGCGCCGCCAGCTCGTAGCGGCGATTGAAGCGGTACTGGAACTCGGCCAGGTAGCGCGCCCAGTAGTGCGGCGCGCAGGCATGGTAGGTGCCGTCCAAGGAGCGCTTCACGTTCCCTAGGATCGTGTTCGCCCAGACTAGGCCGGGCGTCTCGCAGCCCTGCTTGCCGCCGCCCGTCACGTGTGGCCTGTGCTCGCAGCCCGCTGCCTCCAGCCCCTTGAAGCAGGCCAGCATCGGCGTCTTGTTCGGCGAGCCCCGCCCGCGCTTGCCGCCGGGGTACTCGCCGCCCAGATAGGCGTCGTCCAGCTGCACGGTGCCCGCCAGCCGGTAGCGCTGGTCCCGCTCCCGCATGGCCTGCATGAGCTTGTGCTTGAGCAGCCAGGCGGTGTTGTCGTTGACGCCCAGCTTGCGCCCCAGTTCCAGGGCCGAGATGCCGCTCTTGGTCTGGGAGAGGAAGTAAATGGCAAGGAACCAAATGGTCAGCGGCAGCTTGGTGGCCTGGAAGACGGTGCCGGCGAGCAGGGAGAGCTGGCGCTTGCAGTGGTTGCACTGGAAGGTGGCCCGGCGGGTGGAGAGGCGGCAGAAGCGGGCGCCGCCGCAGCGGGGGCAGTTGAGGCCGTCGGGCCAGCGGGCGGCGAAGAGGGCCTGCTCGCACTGCGCCTCGGAGCCGTAGTCCTGGAGGAACTGGGCCAGGCTGAGGCCTTTTTGGAACTGGACTTTGTTCTTGGGCATAGCAGAGGGTTCTCTAGCCATGATTATCGCAATATATTCGCTACAACCCAACAATATCAGCGATTTACTACGAACAAAACTCGCAATTCAAGGCAACGGAGACGCTGACCGCCGAGGGACGGAGTCAGACTGGCGGACCGGCCGCTGGGTCGCCTTGGCCAGCCCCGTTTAGGTCGGTCTTGGATGCAGGTAGTAGGGAATCAGGTATGTCTATACCGTTCGATGAGGAAGCGCTCAGGGAACGACTGGATCAGATTCGGAGGCAAATGGCATCCGTTAGCGACATGCGTCCGGGGTCGCTCGTCAGGCGCCGCCTGCGCTGCGGCAAGTCCGCCTGCCATTGCGTCGACGATTCGTCGCCCGCGCACGGCCCCTATTGGTATCTCACACGTACAGTCGGAGGCAAGACTGTGACGCATTCTATCCCGGCCTCTGAGGTCGAGAGGATTCGCCAGCAGATCGCCGAGTACAAGCGCTTCCGAGCGCTGGCGGGCGAATTCGTGGACGTGAGTGAGAAGCTGTGCCAAGCGCAGCTCAGTTCGCGCAGTCGCAGAGCAAGTTAGCAGCAAAGGGCTAGCGGTCTCGTCCGCGTTGGCGGTTGGGGGCGAGCCCTTACCAGCGCCGAAGAATCGAGGCCTCCCGCGCTGGCGCTTGATCTAGCTGGTCTTCAGTGCTGCTCGTGAACCGCGCATGGGGTGTTTGTCGGAGCCCGCCAGACGCCGCGCGTAGGGCTCGACCAGCTGCGGGCGGCAGTTGCCCTGGCGGTCGCGGTGCACCGCTAGCCACACGCCCTCGTGCTCGGAATGCACGGTCTTGGCCCGACTTCACCGTTTTTGAAGATCGAATTTCCCTAAGTGATTGAACAGACATGACTTATGGGCACATTGGAATTCAGTATGGCACCACACGATTGGCGTTTAGTCAGTTCTCCCGGGCGGCCAGCGGCTCCGCCGTCACCCGCCTCTGCCGATGCAGTTGGGGTGGCCAGCCCAGCGTGGTGGCGATGTGGGCCGCCTGTGGTGTCGGGCGGGCGTCCTGCCGGGTCTCGATCCAACGCCCGTCCGCGCGTTGCAGCGTAGTGGTCTGGCGCACCCAATTGGCCAGCTTGTGCCGCAGGGTGGTCCAACTATCATGGATGCCGGCCGCGGCCAAGCGCTGCCGCACGAGGTGGATCGCATGGTACGCCAAAACCGCGACGAACAGGTGCGCCCGAATGCGGTCGCGCTTGCTGTGGTAGATCGGGCGCAGGCCCACTTCGCCCTGCAGACTGCGGAAGGTCGCCTCAATGTCGCTGAGTTGCCAATACGTGCGCACCACGCGCTCCAGGTCCCAGTCACAGTGACTGGTGCGCAACAGATAGGTCCCCGCTGTAGCCGAGCGCTGGGCATGTTTGGCGTTGCGCTGCCACACGACGGCGGCGGCCAGCGGCGGCTGGGCTTGGCGCGGCCGCCTGCGCCGGGGCCGCTGCGCTGCGGCTGAGTTTGCTGCGTCGGATTCGGGAACTTTCTGTGTGACCGTGATGTGAGATTGGCTCGCCACGGCTTTGTGGCGCTCCTGGATGCGTCCGAGGCGCTCCAACACGCGCGCATAACGCTTGGTACAACCCGCTTTGGACAGCCCGGCATGCAGTTGGCGCAGTTCCTGCTCGAAGCGTTCCCGGCGCTGTGCGAGCATGCTGTCCTCTTTCGCCTGGCGGCCCTCGCTCCAGACGCACAGACGCGTTTCGGCACTGTCGCTGTCCAGCTGCCAGACCTTGGCCGGCTGCTGCTTGCGCGTCTCGAAGGTGCCCCCCGGAGCGGTTTGCGGAGGGGCCTGCTTGCCGCGCTCGACGGTGATCCAGTGGTAGCCGTGCGCGCGCAGCCAGGCGATGTTGGCCTCCGTCGACAGGCCCGCATCCATGATGACGGTGGGTTTGGCGGCAGCCGGCTCAGACAACTGCGCGAGGGCCGCGGCCAAGGTGCTGGGTTCGGACACGTTGCCGGGCAGCAGCTCGGTGCGCAGGGGGAAGCCGCTGCCGTCGAGGGTCAGTCCCATGCTGACCAAGGGGCAGTCGTTGCGGCGCTGCTTGGAGCGCCCGTACTGGCGGTCCTCGCCCGCCGCGCCGCAGTAGTGCACGTTGGTGAGATCGACGAAGACGACGGTTGCGGTGTGCCCGAAGAGGCTGCAGGCGCGCTGGGAGAGCGCGGCTTCGAGGGCCTTGCGATGGCTCCAAAGGCAGTCGCCGATGCTGTACAACTTGTTCAGGTTCAATGGCTTGCCGGTTTCGATGCCGAGCAGTTCCAAGGTTGCCGAAGCGGTGTTGAGCCACTCGCAGGCAGCCCGCTCGGAGGCGGGGTGCAGCATGCGCGCGACGATCAGGGCGGTGGCCAGGCGGGCCCTGCGCGAGGACACGCCTTGGCGCTCCAAGGTGTCGCCGAAGTGCAGTTCCTGCAGGGCCTGCAAGGCAATGCGCTCGGCGCCGACGCTGCGTACGTGGGAGTTATCCAAGGTGTCGAGATGCACGGTGGCGCGATCCTCGGCGGGCTCGGCTGGGCTGCGCTCGCGCAGGCTGTTGTGGAGCTGCAGGGCGAGTTGATGCAATGCTGGATCGGGCTCGTAGAGGGGCAGGCGCTGGCACTGCAGGTCCTTCAGGATGGCGAGCAGATCCGGCCACTGGTCTTGCGGGACGGCGAAGTCGGCACCGAGGTTGAGCAAGGTCTGCTGGCGCACGCCGCTGGCGGTGCGCCGGTTGTGCACCAGGCGGAAGGAGTAATAGGAACCGCCGGCTTTGCGGGCGCGGGTGGGCGAGCGGCGAATGAACCTAGAGACCAGTGTGGCAGTTGGGGGGCGCGAGAGGAACCCAGAAACTGGTCTAACAACAACAATTATGGCACCACAACGGCCTCCACGGACCCCATCGGAAAGTCGTCGTCGTTTAGAGACAACGGTTTACGCGGACCGACACGCCGAAAGTAATCGAAAAAACTACCGATTTGCACCCATCCCACCGCTAAAACGGTGAAGTCGGGTTGGGATTGTGGCCGTTGCGGCTGATGCCGTTCGGCCTGCTGGCCAGCTGGAAGTCGATTTCGGCCCCCAAGTGCCCGTTCAAGGCCCCTTCGCCGCGATTCGCCGGGAGGTGGCGTTTGAGTGTGGTGCGTTCGAGCGCCGCGTGATGGCGAGTGGGCGACTGGACCGTCCGTGTAAGCACCACGCTATGCGCCCGACGGCGGCGGTTCGGAAGAACTGGGAAGTGGTGAGCGCGCAGGGACTCGAACCCCGAACCTAGTGATTAAGAGTCACTTGCTCTACCAATTGAGCTACGCGCCCACAATCGGGCATTCCCATCGGTCGCCCCTGTTAGCTGGAACAGACCAATCGCAAGATTCGAGCATAGCATCTCGGGGCGTTCACCGACTCACTCAGAGAGGTCGCGACCCGCCGGGTGGCCGCACAGCGCTAGGGGTCGTAAATCCCCATGACATGCTGGTCGAAGTCGATTACCGCCCCAGTCATCATGCACCCCTGGTCGCTCAGCAGATAGGCGGTCATTCCCGCTACATCACTCGGCCGTAGGATCCGCCCGAAAGGGGATCCTTGGTCCGCCGCCTCGAGCCAGTCCTCGGGCTGGCCTTCGAGAAGCTGCACAGCGTGCTCGGCAGGTGTTGCCATCCACCCGATGTTGAGCGCGTTTGCCCTAATCCTGTGACGTCGCTGCGAATGCGCGACATTCTTGGTCAATACCGAGAGCCCACCCTTGGAGACGCTATACGGCGTCAGATTGGGGGTGCCGCCATGGGCCGACATGCTCTGGATGTTGACGATGCTCCCGCCCCGCTTTCCCCTCTGCATGATCCTGGCCGCGCCCTGCATTAGCAAGAATGGTGCGCGGAGATTGACCGCCATGATCTTGTCCCAGTGCTCGACGGAAGTGTCTTCAAGGGTGCCGCGCTCAGTGCATGCGGCAGCGTTGACGAGGCCATCCAAGCGTCCGAATTCGTCATCTGTTCGGGCGATGATCTCGCGGCAGGTGGCTGCGCTGCCGACATCGCCCCGCACAAATATGGCACGAGACGCCGGCGAAGTGAGCGAAGCCGCCACCGTTCTACCGCGTTCGGCCGAGCGGCCCGTGATGACGATGCCGGAGGCGCCTCGCTCGACCGAAAGGCGGGCGATTTCTTCGCCTAGGCCCTGCGTCGAACCGGTGATGAGGATCACCTTGCCTCGCAACGAGTCAGGCGTCGCTTGGTTGTCTTCGTTCCGATGACGGTCCAGCATGCTCGACTCGATGGGATGCCCCCGCGCTCGCAACGCCTATTCGGCGACGTTACGCGACGGGAATAGGCTTAGGTCCGGGCGCGCTGGACCGCTCTCTCCGTGCTCGGGCGCGCTGCCCGCCGGGACGGGCGCAGGAGGCGGATGAAGAGGCGGAGCCGACGCTTCCGTGGGCCGCGCCGGCGTGGGGGTCTCGCGGTCTGATGGATTGGACGTGGCTGGAGCCGAGGCAGGTCGGCTAGGTCGGTGCACTCGGGCCTCTCCCATACTCTTCTGGGTGTGATTCCCATCGCTGCGCAAGAACGCCGCCTTGTCGAGGACGGACCGCTCCAGACCTCGGTGGTAGGGGCTCCAGACGCCTCCACCGGCGATTTCGCCTGTGACCTCCCGCATCATCTCCAGTCGCGAATCAAGGTCGTCGATGTAGTGCAGGGCAAGTGCCTCGGGGAAGAGTGGCTCCTTGGGCGATCCGAATTCGAGCTTGCCGTGATGGCTCAAGACCAAGTGCAGCAACAGAATCTTCAATCGCGGCGGAAACCCTTTGATGGCATCGCAACGCCTTTCGAGCCAAGCGCTGCCCATGGCAATGTGTCCCAGGAGACGCCCCTCGTCGGTGTATTCGATGGAGCGCTCGGCCGACAGCTCGAAGATCTTCCCGAAATCGTGCAACAGCACGCCCGACGCCAGCAAGTCGCTGTCGATCTCGCTGTAGTGGGCCGCAACCAGCTTTGCCATTTGCAAGCAGCTCAGCACGTGCTCGAGCAGCCCGCCGACCTTGGCGTGGTGCATACCGCTCGCAGCCGGCGCGCGTTGAAAGCGGGTCGCCATGTCAGGGTCGCGAAAGATGTCCCCGAGCAGGCGGTTGAGATTCGGATTGGAGAAATTGTCGATCGTATTCAACACCTCGCCGTACATCTCATCGATGTTGCGTTGGGTGCGTGGCAGGAAATCCCCCGGATCCACTTGGTCGGCGGAGAGGACCGTGAGCTTGTGGACGATGATCTGGAATTGCCCGTTGTATTCCTGCACCTTGCCGCGAACTGCAATGAAGTCGCTGGTTTCGAAGACTTCGGCCACGGCCGGGACGTTGTCCCACACCCGGGCGTCCAGCCAGCCAGTGCGATCCGCCAGACGCAGGACCAAGAACTGGTCGCCGCTCTTTTTTTGCCGGATTTCCTTCTTCTGGACTATGAACGTGCTTTCGAACCTTTCGGTGCGGCTCAGGTCCTTCAGGTCGGCGATGAAGAGCTCTTTTTTCACGACGCCTCGGCCCCGTCTGTTTCTGGGGTGGCATCGGTGTCGCCATCGGAGTCTTGGATGTCCACGTCACTTTTTGGCAGGGGGATCATCCACAGAACGCGCTTCCTGCTCCGAGTCTTGATGACTTCTTCGCGAGTGGTTGTCAGCGGGGCGAGGCGCGACGGGTCGCTCCAAGCAGTGCTCATGCCCTCGACGGCTCCTGCGTCGGCGTAGCCCGGGCGAATTTCGATGTAGGACTGCCCCCGCAACTCGCCGAGATACTTGCGGATCTCTGGCTCGAATCGAGGGCCGCTGATCGTGGCGCGGATCTCCTCTTGGACCTCTTCCAGCTCCGCCAGCCCTTCGCTGTAGTTCTGGTCCACCCGCAGGATTAACAATCCGTTAGGAACCTCGATGATCTCGGTGATGTGTCCCTGCCGTTGCCCGAAAACTGCTGTCTCGATCTCTTCGCGCAGCATGCCCCGCCGGTAGATGCCAATGTCCCCGCCGAGCTCTTTCGTCGCCTCGTCGTCCGAAAACCTGCGAGCCATCTCCGCAAACGGTTCGCCGCGCTGCACACGGCCATGGACCTCCTCCGCTTGCTTTCGCTGGGCTTCCTCTTCCTCCTGCAGGGAGAGCAAGATCTGGCTGAGCGTTACGCCCTCCGAGCGCATGTATTGGTCCTTGTGCTCCGCGTAATAGGCTTCGATCTCCTCGCGCGTGACAATCACGCGACGGGAAACCTCTTGACCTAGGACCGACTGCGACACGAAGTTCTCGCGCATGCGGTCCATCAGGTCCTCCGCTGGCTCGCCCGTGCGCTCCAGCACCCACGCCTCGAAATCGTCTGTCGTCTCGATTCCGTTGCGGCTCATGATATCGTCGCGCTGGCGCAGGAGCTGGGCCTCGACATTGATGCCGAGTTCATTACCTTTCTGCACCAAGAGGCGTTGGTCGACCATGTCGCGCAGCACAGTCCGCTCGCGCACCCCCATCTGCTCGTCGCGCTCGGCATCCGATAGCGCCGGGTCGGCGAGAATTTCGCGTCGATTCTGCTCCAGCGTGCGCTCGTATTCGGAACGCAGGATGATGCTGTCGTTGACTTTGACGATGATCTCTTCCAGGATCACCACGTCTGCAGAGAGTGCCGCTGCCAGCGCAAGCACGGTCACAGGTAGGTAGTAGGCCAGTCTCATGGCTTGGTATTGTCTATCTTCGCATGCTTGCTAGCCGATGTTTCGTTTTAGCGACGATGATCTTGCGGCTCTGAGCACTTCGGCCGTGTCAGCCCAGACCTACGACCTCGCGCTACGCGGGGGCTATCTCATCGACCCATCGACCCATCGCAACGGAATCGTCGGGAGTCTGGGCGTGGCAATCGCAAACGGGCGGGTCGTCGCGGTTGGAGCGTCGATCAGTTGACCATCAAAGGCGGCGCGGTCGGTTGGGACTGGAACTCCAGGGCAGGTAGGGACTACCGGGATCTGGAGCCGGAGTACGGGGTAGGCGACCGGGACGTGCTGTTGGTGCCGCCGCAATAGGACGGACTGTACGATTCAGCCGTCCAGAGCGTTGCGAAGGAGCTGGTTGACGACCTTGGGGTTGGCCTGGCCCCGCGTGGCCTTCATCACCTGGCCGACGAAATATCCGATCAAGCCGGTCTTCCCGCCGCGGTACTGGACCACTTGCGGCCCGGATCTGGCCAGCACTTCACCGACGATCCGCTCCAGCTCTGCGGTATCGCTGATCTGTCGCAACCCCTCGGCCTCGATGATCTCCGGTGCGCCCTTGCCGCTTTCGAACATCTTGGCGAACACTACCTTGCCGAGCTTGCCGGACAGGGTCCCGTCAACCACGAGTGCCACGAGTTCGCCCAGGGCGGAAGCGTTGACGGGCGAGTCCTTAATGCTCTTGCCCGCAGCGTTCAAGGCGCCCATCAATTCGCCGTGGACCCAATTCGCGGCGGCCTTGGGGCTGCCGGCCGCCTCGGCCGCTGCCTCGAAATAGGCGGCGGTTTCGGGTGTCAGCGTCAGCACTTTGGCGTCGAGTTGCGACAAGCCGTAATCGCGGGCGAAACGGCTTCGCATGGACGGCGGCAATTCCGGCATGGCTGCGCGGATCGTGCCTAGCCGCTCGTCCGTAACGATCAGCGGAGGCAAATCCGGCTCTGGGAAGTAGCGGTAGTCGTGCGAATCTTCCTTGCCGCGCATGCTTGCCGTGACCCCCGTGGTTGCGTTGAACAGCCTGGTTTCCTGCACTACCATGCCGCCGCTGTCGACCAGTGCCGCCTGGCGCGCGATCTCGTACTGGATCGCCTGCTTGACGAATCGGAAGGAGTTGAGGTTCTTGATCTCGCAGCGCGTCCCGAATTTTTCACTGCCCACCGGTCGCACTGAGACGTTGGCGTCGCAGCGCAGCTGGCCTTTCTCCATGTCGCAATTGGAGGCGCCCGCGAACTGGATGAGCAGCTTCAGCTCGTTGAGATACGCCACGGCTTCGTCCGCGCTGCGCAAGTCCGGCTCGCTGACGATCTCGCACAGGGGCGCGCCGGCACGGTTGAGGTCCACATAGCTGTAGCGGTCCGAGTCTGAGAATCCGTCATGGATGGTCTTGCCGGCATCCTCTTCCATGTGCAGTCGGGTGATTCCGATGCGCTTCGAGCCGTTTTCCAATTGGATGTCGAGCCAGCCGTGCTCCGCCAGGGGATGGTCGTATTGCGAGATTTGGTAGCCCTTGGGCAGGTCCGGATAGAAGTAGTTCTTGCGGGCAAATTGCGAGTAGCGGTTGACATTGCAGTTGATCGCCAGCGAGGCGCAGACAGCCAGCGCCACGGCTTCTTGGTTGAGCACCGGCAATGCGCCCGGCAGGCCTAGGACGACGGGATCGGTCTGGGAATTCGGCGGCCGGCCGAACCGGTGCGTTGAATGCGAGAAAATCTTGGTCTGTGTCTTGAGTTGGACATGGACCTCGAGCCCGATTACGGGCTCGAACTTTGCAACGGTAGCAGGATCGGCAAGACCCACATCCACGACGGTCATCGGCAGGGACAGTTCCGGGCGAAACCGGAATCGGATTATATCAACGTCAATTCAGTGGGCTGCGGGGCCGCTGGCGGCAAGGCGGCAGGAGCAACCTAGAAAACTCCCCGACCTGCCGGCTTTGCGCTCTCGGAGCCACCGACCGGCCACATTGCTGCACAATGGATTAGACATGTTCACTTGGGTTTGCCCGCGATGTGGCGGTAGCGTTGATGTGGCCAAGGACGTATGCCCGCATTGCGCGGCACGCGCCTCCGCAGCTTCCAGCAAGGCCAGCGGAATTCAGCAGGCTCTGCCTGTCGAGGCAGCCCTGCCGAGCGAGCCTACCCCGGCTGAGGCCGCGCCTGCGGAATCGACTACAGCCGACAAGCCTGCCAGCGAGGTGGTCCCGGGCTCGCGGGCAAAGGCGCCCGCAGCGCCAAACTCGGCTTTCAATCTCAATCCGCGACACCTGCTGATTTTTGCCGGCGCTCTGCTGGTGGCGATCTTGGGGGCGGTGTGGCTTGCCGGCGGCGGGATCTTTTCAGGCCTGCGCTTCGAAGATCCGAACGAAATGGCGGAGTCTCCCGTCGAGACATTCGCGATCGGTGTGCGGGGCCCGATCGAGGTTTCGGGGATCCGGCCGTACTATGACGACGAGTTTCAGACGCACGTGCGGGCCTTTGTTGCCAATCACTCCCAACAGCCGCAGTCCGTAGCCTTGTCGGTGCTGCTTCGTGTGCGTCAGGCCAGCCAGCAGGCTCCTCCGCTGGCAACCTTCCGAGTCATCGTCACTGATCCCTTGCCGCCAGCTGGCGGACAAGAAATCGACGTCTCGCTGGCCGCAATGGGCAGCCTGCAGAGCCTTCCGCCGTGGGACGAGATTCGCGTGGACCTCGAGCTGCTCGGTGCTCAGGGCGATTAGCAATCCGCCGGCCACGCTGCGCCGCTTGTCAGCCTTCCAACAGCGATTTCCCGTTCGGTTAACCTAGAGAGCTTGGCCGGGCCCCGCTTGCCGCGGTCCGCTGGAGGAAGCTATGGCTGACCTAGTCCGTTTGAGCGTCGACCGAGGAGTCGGCGTCATCACCGTCGACAATCCGCCCGTCAACGCTCTCAGCCCAGGCGTGCCGGAAGGGATTCTGGCAGGCATCGAGCAGTTCTCCGCTGACGACGGCGTAAATTCGATCGTCTTGATCGGCGCGGGCAGGACCTTTATCGCTGGTGCCGACATCAAGGAATTCGGCAAGATCACTTCTGGGCAGAAACGCCGCGGCCCTGGCCTGACCGTCGTCATCGAGCAGCTCGAAAACTCACCCAAGCCGACAGTGGCCGCCATTCACGGCACTGCCTTTGGCGGTGGCTTGGAGACAGCGCAGGGCTGCCAGTACCGCGTCGCGCTTGCCTCCGCGCAAGTCGGCCAGCCCGAAGTGAAGCTCGGGATTATCCCCGGCGCGCACGGCACTCAGAGGCTGCCGCGGCTCGCGGGCGTGCCAAAGGCACTGGAAATGTGTGCCCTCGGCGACCCGGTCTCGGCCGCCGATGCGCACCAGCACGGCATTGTGGACCGAGTGATTCAGGGCAGCGGATATGACGATCTGCTGGCTGGCGCAGTTGAGTTCGCAGCGGAAGTCGCCGCTGGCGGCGGGCCGCATCCGAAGGCAAGCGAGCGCAACGACAGGCTGTGCACCCCGGAAGAGGCCGAGGTCCTCTGCGATGCTGCACGGGCGAAGGTGGGCAAGGTGCGCCGCGGTCAGATGGCACCGCGGAAGGCGATCGATGCGGTGCAGTGTGCCGTCACGCTTCCGTTTGCCGAGGGGATCAAGCGAGAGGCTGAGATCTTTCAGGAATGTCTGTTCTCGACGCAATCCAAGGCACTCATTCACGCGTTCTTCTCTGAGCGCGAAGTGCGCAAGATCCCCGATGTGCCGCGAGAGACCCCAACACGGCAGATTCGCTCAGCGGCGGTGCTCGGCGCGGGCACCATGGGTGGCGGGATTGCGATGTGCTACGCCAACGCGGGCATCCCAGTACGCCTCAAAGAGGTCACCCAAGAGGCCCTCGACAAGGGCATCCGGACTATCCGCAAGAACTACGAGCGCTCTGTCAGGCGCGGTCGCTTCACGCCCCAGTACGCTGAGCAGCGGCTCGCGCTGATCACCCCCCAGACAGGCTGGGATGGTTTTGAGCAGGCGGACATCGTGGTCGAGGCCGTCTTCGAGAACATGGCTTTGAAGAAGGCAGTGTTTGCGGAGATCGACCGAGTCGCTCGGCCAGGAGCGGTGCTTGCCACCAACACCTCGACGCTCAACGTGGATGAGATCGCCGCCGTCACGTCGCGGCCGCAGGACGTTATCGGCCACCATTTTTTCAGCCCGGCAAACGTGATGCGGCTGCTGGAGATCGTGAGGGGCAAGGAGACCTCCAAGGACGTGGTGGCCACCTCGATGGGCCTCGCCAGAACGCTGCGGAAAGTCGGCGTATTGGTCGGCAACTGCCACGGGTTTGTGGGCAACCGGATGTTCCATCCGTACCGGCGGGAAGCGCAGTTCCTCGCGGAGGAAGGGGCCAAGCCGGAGCATATTGACCGCGTGCTGTACGAGTTCGGCGCTGCGATGGGGCCGCTGGCGGTGGGCGATTTGGCGGGCCTTGATGTGGGCATGCGGGTACGCAAGGAAGCTCCGCACATCTACCCGCCCGGCACACGCCGGCCGCTGGCCGAGGACGCCCTCTGCGAACTCGGTCGCTATGGCCAGAAGACCGGTGCAGGCTGGTATCGCTACGGCGAGGATCGCAGCCGTCACGAGGACCCCGAGGTTGATGCAGTGCTGCAGCGGGTGGCGACGGAGGCCGGCATCGAGCAACGCGAGATTTCCGCCGACGAGATCCGCGATCGCATCGTCTACGCCTTGGTCAACGAGGGCGCCCGGATCTTGGAACAGGGCTATGCCCTGCGTGCTGCAGATATCGACATCATCTATCTGTACGGCTACGGCTTCCCACCGCATCGGGGCGGTCCGATGTTCTACGCGGATACAGTCGGTCTTGATAGGGTCCTGGACCGCGTGAAGGAATTCCATCAGGCCCACGGTCATTGGTGGCGGCCGGCACCACTGCTCGAAGATCTGGCAGGGCAGGGGAGTACGTTCTCCCAGTGGGACCGCTCAAGGGGCTGAATTCGCAGCTCCGGCACTTCCAACCCGGGCCACCGTGTCAGTTGAAGCAGGGGTGAGGTGGCGGGGCTGTCGGCCTGGGCAAATCTGAGCGCATTCTGCTTGGGAGGCCCCCAACGCGGGCCATGCGGCCGCAAATCATGGCACTGGAATCCAGTCGCCAGCGAGGCGTATCTTGAAGTGTGGCGTATATCGAGACGATCCCACCTGAATCCGCGCAGGGTGCGCTGCGGGCCGAGTATGACGAGGCCACGCGCAGAGCAGGGAGGGTCTGGAACATCCTCCGGATCATGAGCCCGAACCCAAGCGTTCTAAAGGCCTCCATGGGCCTCTATTTGGCGGTCATGCATGGTCCCTCGCCGCTGTCCAGGGCGCAGCGGGAGATGCTGGCCGTGGTGGTCTCAAAGGCGAACGATTGCCACTATTGAGTGGATGCGCATTGGCACGACCTCCGGGCTGAGGTCGATGACGAACTCGCTGCCAGCGTCAGGGCTGACTGGCGGACGGCTGTGCTTGACGAGCAGACCAGGGCGCTACTGGAATACGGCGAAAAGCTGACTCGTTCGCCGCAGGCGATGCAGGTCGAGGATGTGCAACGGCTGCGAAGTCTCGGGTGGGATGACAGGGCCGTGCATGACGCGGCGCAGGTGGTCGCGTTCTTCAATTACATCAACCGAGTGGGGGACGGACTCGGCGTGGACCCGGAAGCCGGGGTCGGTTGATGCGCGTCTGATGTGGTCCATCCCGGCGGGGCTGTCTCGCTGGATTGCGGCCGGCGGGTGACCCGGTGCTCGCGTTTCAGTCGCTCGCATCGTCACCCCTCGCGGCCATGGCGCGGTTTGTCTCAACCCAATACGCTCAGACTATTCACTACCCTCTTCACGCCCTTGATCGACGCAATCTTGGCCGCCCGCCTCTTGATGGATTTTGAGCGAACGACACCCTTGATCGTGACCACGCCGTCCTTCACCTCGACCACGAGGTCCCTGATCCGCAGCGCGGGATGGTTGTTGAGCTTGCGGTGCACGCGGTCGTATAGCAGGCCATCTTCCGTGGACTGAGCTGCCAAGATCGCTGTTGCCACTGGGGTGGCCAGCAAGAATCTGCGTCGGCTGGCGTTCATCGCGCTACACTCCTTCACCCCTGCTCGAGTATGCGGCGGAAGTCGAGATCCTGGACGAATCCATCGTTGTTCCTCCAATTCTTGCGCACCTTGACGAACACTTCCAAGTGCACCGCGCGATCGAACCGGAGCTCAAGCGATTGCCGGGCCCGGCTGGCCAGCTGCTTCATCTTCTCACCCTTCTTGCCGATCAGAATCGCCTTCTGCCCCTCGCGCTCCACCACCACGATCGCTGAAATGCGGAGCTTTCTCTGGGATTCGTCCCAACGCTCGATCTGCACTGCGACCGAGTGGGGCAATTCGTCATGGGTCTCCCGCAGGATGCGCTCGCGGATCAATTCCGAGGCTAGAAACTTTTCCGGCTGGTCGGTGACGTATCCCTGCGGGTAGAACATCGGTGAATCGGGCAGCGCCTTGAAGACACCTTCCAGCACAAGGTCCAAGTTGATCCGCTTGGTGGCTGAGATCGGAATGAACTCGTCAAAGTCGTGCAGCTGGCCGCAGCGCTGGAGGAATGGCAGCAGGCTCTCCCTGCGCTCTAGCTTGTCCACCTTGTTCGCGAGTAGCAGCACAGGAGCATTGAGCCCCTTGGCGACTTCGAGCGCCCGCTCGTCTGATTTGCTGATCCCGGCGCTTGCATCGGTCATCAGAAGTGCTGCGTGACAGCCCTGCGTGGCACGGCCGACCTCTCGCATCATGCGCTTGCCAAGCTCCTTCGACGGCTCATGAACACCGGGGGTGTCCACGAATACGATCTGCCCACGCGGCTCGCTGAGCACGCCTTGGATCGCGTCGCGAGTCGTCTGTGCCCGACGGCTGACGATCGAGACCTTGGTGCCCACCAAGGCGTTGAGCAGTGTGGACTTGCCTACGTTGGGCTTTCCTAGGATCGTGACGAATCCGGATTTCATCGATCATTCTCCGCAGCGGCAGAGACTGCCGCAGGCCAAACAAAGCATGCGTGTCCCGAGCACCTGCGATCCATCGGGGGCGGGGAAAGCTGCAGGGCTCATACCTGGGCCCGTCCGACCAGTCCAGCGGGTAGCTTGTAGCGGCGTCGCAGGCGCTCCTCGGCCGCCCGCATCTCGCCTTCGTCGACTTCGTGGTCGTATCCCTTCAGATGGAGCATCCCGTGCAGCGCGAGTGTCCGTATCTCGGTTTCGATCGAGTGACGATGCTCGGCGGCCTGACGCGCGGCCCGACCGGCAGCGATCAGCACGTCGCCAAGGTAACCGTCCTCCCCGTCCGGGAACGACAGCACGTCAGTCGTCCGCCGGATGCTGCGGAAGCGGGCGTTTGCCCGGCGTAAGGCATCATCCGACGCTACGACCACCGAAAACTCCTCGCCGCCCGCAAGATCCCGCCCCAGTTCGGCAAGGAAGTCCCGGATCTCGCCTTCCTCGAACAGCACCTTGCGCTGGCGGTTCTCAAAGTGCCAAAGCTCATCCACGCCGGTCCCGGTCATGGCCGCGGCTCATGCATCGACATGGGGTTGCGGTGCGGGCCGCGCCGGCGACCGGAAGCGCGCTGAGGTGTATCGGTCGTATGCCCTGACAATGCGCTGGACCAAGCCATGGCGAACTACATCTTGCTCGTCAAAGTGGACGAATTGCACGCCTTCCACGTCGGCTAGCACATCGATTGCCTCGATCAGCCCACTGCGCTTGCCTGCAGGCAGGTCGATCTGCGTGACATCGCCGGTGATCGCAGCCTTGGAGCCGAAACCCAGCCTCGTGATAAACATCTTCATCTGCTCCGCCGTGGCGTTTTGCGCCTCATCCAGAATGATGAAACTCTCGTTCAATGAACGGCCTCTCATGAACGCCAGCGGAGCGACCTCGATGCTACCGTTTGTTAGGTAGCTCTCGGCGCGTTCTGCGTCTAGCAGGTCGTGCAGGGCGTCGTACAGGGGTCTCAAATACGGGTCTACCTTCTGCTGCAGGGTGCCCGGGAGGAAGCCCAGCCGCTCCCCCGCCTCGACTGCCGGGCGGGCCAGGACGATCCGGCGGACCTGTTTGGCAAGCAGGTGCGAGATTGCGTAGGCCACGGCCAGATAGGTCTTGCCCGTGCCCGCGGGGCCAATTCCGAACACCATGTCCGAGCGGTCCATCGCCTCCAAGTAGCGCAGCTGGTTAAGGTTGCGCGGCGTGACGGACTTGCGTCCGCACATCCGCTGGCGACTGTTGGTCACCAATCCCTTGAAGCTGATCCCCGGATCCGAGGTTGCCACGCTCAGGAAAGCGCGCATGTCCCCGTTGCTGAATCGATGGCCTTCGTTTAGCAGCGTCAAGTAGTCCGCGATGATGTCGTCCGCGCGCTGGACTTGCCGCTCCTCGCCCTCGATCTCGAGGCTGTCGGCAGAAAGGTGGGCCGATACTCCCAAGGACCGCTCAAGAATGCGGAGATTCTCGTCCCTTGTTCCGAAGAGGGTTTGGATGCCTTGGCTGACGGCGATGGATGCCTTGCTCAATTGTGTTCCGGTGTCTCTTTGCGCGTGCCTTGGATGGCCGCAACGCGGAGGTTGGCCTATTGCAGAACCAAAGCCGGATTATATAACGGTTCCACGCTGAGTCGCGTGCAAGAATGCCCGAGCGGAAAGCAGAGAACCCGCAGAATCAACGGTAGGAACTTGCAATCGGTTGCCGGAGGTGCGGCCTGAGTGCCCTCACGAAAGCACCCTTTCGCGTGGATCCATCGATTCGCTCTTGCAGTCGGCCATCCCTCCTGATGATGAAGCTGGCGCGGCCAAGGTGGCGTTATGCCAAGATTTCGTTGATCACATGGCCATGGACGTCTGTGAGTCTGAAGTCACGGCCGCCGAACCGGTAGGAAAGCTTGGTGTGGTCTATGCCGAGCAGGTGCAGCACGGTGGCGTGCAGGTCATGGACCGTGCGGATGCCTTCGATCGCGTGATACCCGTATTCGTCGGTGGCTCCATAGGTCGTCCCTGCCTTGATTCCGCCGCCGGCGAGCCAGAGGCTGAAGCCGAAGGGGTTGTGGTCCCGGCCGTTTGTCCCTTGGACGAACGGAGTCCGCCCGAACTCCCCGGAAAAGATCACTAGTGTCTCGTCGAGCAGTCCCTTGGCTTTCAGGTCCGTGAGCAATCCGGCGACCGGTTGGTCGACGGCGAAAGCGTTCCGGCCGTGGCCCAGGATCAGGTCCGTGTGTTGGTCCCAGGGATTGGAGGAATTTCCCTTGCCGCGATGACGCCCGTCTACCATGGTCAGCTCGACGAATCGCACCCCACGCTCGACCAGGCGGCGGGCGGTCAGGCACTGCAGGGCATAGTCGCGCTTGGGAGCGAAGGTCGAATCGACCCCATACAGCTTGCGGGTGGCTTCGGTCTCACCGCTGATGTCCACGAGTTCTGGCACGGCGGATTGCATGTGATACGCGGTCTCATAGTTCTTGATCGCCGCCTCTACTTGCGGGTGGTCGGCTGTGCGGTCTAGGTACATCGAGTCGAGTGTGCGGATGAATTCCAGACGCCGACGCTGCTTGGAATCTTCCTCCCGGGGCTTGATGTTTGCAAGCGGCTCTTCCGCCCCCGGGTATAGGAATGACCCCTGGTGCTCGGCCGGGAGGAACCCGCTGCTGAACATGTTGATGCCTCCCAGCGGAATGCCGCCGGTGCCGATCACCACGAATCCCGGGAGCTCCTTCGATTCACTCCCAAGTCCGTAGTTCACCCATGCTCCCATCGAGGGGAAACCCGTAAAGGGCTGCCCGCAGTGGAAGTAGAAGTTGCCCTGCGCGTGCTCCATGAATTTTGCCGTCATGGAGCGGACGATGGCGACATCATCGATGCAGGTGGCAATATGCGGGAACAGGTCGCTGACCGGAGCACCAGATTCTCCGTAACGATGGAAATCCCAGGGGGATGGCATGATGTTGCCGTCTTGGTTGAACATCGTGCGCGCCGTCTCGAACGGCATCGGCTCCCCTGCTTCTTGGGCAAGGCGAGGCTTGGGGTCGAACGAGTCGATGTGCGACAGCCCGCCCGACATGTAGCAGAAAATGACGCTCTTGACCTTGGGCTTGAAGTGCGGCACGCGTTCGGCCACGTCTAGCGACGGGCCGGCGTAGGCTGGATCGGCCATGAGGCCGGCCAAGGCGAGCATGCCGAACCCTGTGGATGTGGTGCGCAGCATCTCCCTGCGAGAGAGCGGCCTGCGGGGACGTGGGTGGAGGCGCGGATCAAGCGTCATGGCGCAGCCACAAACAATATAGCCCAATGGTCGCCGGAACGGTTAGGTTTCTGGCAGCATGGGCGCCCAGAAGCGAAGTTCCGGTCACAGGTTGCCCGCTGCGGGGAATAGGCTTACTCCAAGTCCTTCGGGGATAGCGCCTTGGGCGCATCGATCCCCGACATCAACGCCGACAGCGACTGGACTAGACATGTCAGGCGGCAAGTGATTGGGGATCTCCCATTTGTCAGCGCTCTAGGGCTGGCTCCAGCCGGCCAGGCGCTCCTTGGAGAGCCGAAACCTGCGAATATCCCATGATGGGACGATGTCTAGGCAAAGTTCGGTCATGACTCGACCGATGACGCTGCAGAACTTGAAGCCGTGCCCAGAGAACCCCCCTGCAATGAAAACGTCCTCTTCACTCGGGTGGCGGTCCAGGATGAAATGCCCATCGGGGCTGTTCGTGAACATGCAAGCCGCCATCCGGCGCGCTGGACCGTTTGCCAGCGGGAAGTACTCCTCGATGGCTTCCCGCAGCACCGTTTCATCTTCAGGGTGGCATTCGCGGTCTAGGCGGTGAGGATCTGTCACCTGTTGTCGCAGGTGATAGTATTTGCCGATCTTGAAACCCTCGCCGGCGTGGTTGGGAAAGCCGTAGAAGCGTCCGAACGGAGATTCCATATTGAACACCGGAAACCGGCTTGGCTCGAATCGTGCTGGCCGCGTCGGCGAGGTCCAGAGCATCACCTGGCGTTCCGGCCGGCAAAGGTCGTGTAGATCGGGAGCTAGGCTGGCAGTCCACGCACCGGCAGTGAGAACTAATCGCTTGGTCTCGAATGCTCCACCTGTCGTGTCCACGCGCAGTCCAGCCGCGCATCTCGTCCAGCCCCGAACCGATGTATTCGTGATGATTTCCCCTCCCAAGTCCCGGGCAGCCGAGGCATACGCCTCGATAGCAGCTTCGGACAGCACGTATCCTCCATCCGGCTGGAGGATCGCCCGCATCGAACCGGGAAGGCTATAGCCGGGAAATCTCCTGTTGACCTCCGTCCCGTCGAGGTGCTCGAAGTCTAGGCCGTGTTCAAGGCACGATTTCCGGGAACCCTCGACCGTCCAGCTCATTTCCGGTCCGACGTCTAGGCTGCCCGTCACCTGCAGGATCGGCCTGCCCGAGACCTCTTCCAGTTCCCGCCAGTAGCGATAAGCGGCATGCAGCAGCGGGACATATTCTGGCCCTTCGGAGTAGGCCAGGCGAATAACTCGGGTTGATCCGTGCGAGGACCCGAACTCGTGTGGAATCGAAAACTGTTCCAGCCCCAGCACCTTGCAGCCGCTGCGAGCGAGGTGATAGAGCGTAGCGCTGCCCATCCCGCCAACGCCGACTACGATTGCGTCGTACATCGGCAGAGCTAGAGGCGGTCTCGGGAGCCGACGAAGGCGTGGAGCATCAGTATCGCCTCTTCGTCAAGCAGTCCGCGGAACGCAGGCATGCCGTTGCCGCCTTGCAGGACTTGTTCCATGAAGCGTCTCGGGGCGACACCGCTTCGAAATAGATTCGGGCCGCTCCCGCCGCTCGACTTGTGGCAGCCGATGCAGCGCGCGCGATAGATTCGCTCAGCTTGCTCAGCGGCGCCGGTGTCGCCCACATACGGGTTCGTCAGTGCAGGCGGGGCGTCCGTCGCCACCGCAGTCGACTGAGGCGATGCGGCAGTCCTGATCGGTTTGCCTCCTTCGGTCGGCTCGAAACCGTACCCGCGTAACACCCGGCCCCCCAGCGTATGACCGGGCTCCCCGACGCGAGGCAGGCTGCCCTCCAGCGTCGTCAGGTTCGTTCCGGGCGCGACACGCGCGGGGCCGCCACCATCGAGCGCGAAGACCCAGATGTTACCCGCCCTTGGCTCGGTGTAGTAGAACGTCATGTCGCCGCCGATGCCTCCTGAGGGCACCGCGACGTACTGGGTGCCGTCGAGGTCGTAGGTGATTGGGCTGCCGATGATGCCCGATCCGGTCTGGAACTGCCACAGCAACGTCCCCGTGCGGGCGTCAAGCGCCATGAAATAGCCCCGCATGTCCCCTGTGAAGACCAGTCCGCTTGCAGTGGCCACAGATCCGGCCCAAAACGGGGCAGGGCTCGTTTGGCGCCAAAGGATCTTGCGCTCTACCACGTCGAATGCGAGGAAGTTGCCGGGATTATCGGAGGTCAAGTACTGCTGGTAGTCTGCGCCGAGATACCATTCGCCGTTTGTGGGCGGCTGGAAGGTGCCCTCCTCCCAGAACTTGTAGCCCATCGCCCATTGGTTCGACATGAAGTAGAGGACCTTGAGTTCGGGGTTGTAGGCCAACGGCTGCCAGTCGATCGCCCCCTCCAAGCTGGGGATGATCGGGCCGACTTCGGGACCGCCGGACTCGGCCACCATGTCTAGGTTCACCTGGGGCCGACCAGTCGCCGGGTCCAGGCCCGACGCCCAGTTGATCCCCGGCACCATGGGCTCCCCGTACAGGAAGCTGCCATCGGTGCGGTCAAGCGCGTAGAAGAATCCGTTCTTGTCGTGGTGGAACAGCGCCTTGACCGGCCCGTGCGGTCCGAGCTCAAGGTCGGCAAGGACCGGGGTGCTGACCGCGTCGTAGTCCCAGCAATCCCACGGCGTGTACTGGAACCCCCATGCGATCTCGCCCGTGTCGGCGTCCAGCGCGATCGTGGACGCGGCCCATTTGTTATCTCCCTTGCGGACGTGGCAGTTCCATGGCGCAGCGTTGCCGGTGTTCCAATAGACCAGTTCCAGATCGGGGTCATAGACGCCCGTCGTCCAAGTCGGTGCGCCACCGTGCTTCCATGTGTCCGCCGGCCAGGTCTCGTTGCCCGGCTCGCCCGGCCCGGGAATCGTGTATGCAGTCCAGCGCAATTCCCCCGAACCTGCGTCAAATGCCTTGACGAACCCGCGGATTCCGAATTCGCCGCCCGCTACGCCGGTTAGCACCATGTCCTTGATGACGAGCGGCGCACCGGTAATGCTGTATCCGTTGCGCCAGTCAATCACCTGGGTTTCCCACGCAACCTCTCCGGTGGCCTGGTCAAGAGCCACAAGCCGAGCATCCATGGTGCCGACGAAAACGTGCTCGCCGAACAGCGCGACCCCGCGATTGATGGAACCGCAGCAGTACACGCGCTCAGCCTCGGCCGAGATTTTCGGGTCGTAGACCCACTTTCTTGCGCCGGTGCGAGCGTCGATCGCGAACACCCGTGAGCCGTCGGCTGAGACGTACAGCACACCGTCATGGATTAGCGGTGTCGCCTCGAGGCCTCGGTTCTCTCCGCCGGTCGCAAACACCCACGCCGGTTGGAGGCGATCCACGTTCGCGGGATTGATTTGGTCCAGTTCGACGTAGCGATGGGCGTAGTAGTCGCGACCGTACATGAGCCAGTCGGTGGTGTTGGCCCCAGCGCGCTCCAAGTCCTCCGTGGTCACGGACTGGGCTAGGGCCGTGGAGGCAAGAATTCCGTAGCAGGCAAGGAGTGCCCAAAAGGTCGTGACGCGTCTGCGAATCCGCATTTGACTATTGCACCTTGGTTCATTCTCGCAACTGCAGCGGATCGGTTCGACTCACTTGCTATCTGCAACTTGACGACAGCGCGAGGGTGGGGTCCAAGCCATCCAGTGGCTGGGCCGCCGCTGGAGCGACCAAGGACTGCGTCGCCTGCGCGACGACCAAACCCATTGCAACGTGAATCGTCGGAGCTACCCCGGCTGCTCTCCGGTCCGTTCCGTGCCGACTTCTCCGCAGCGACATATTGCAGGCTGTCCGCGGCCGGATCCGACCAACTCCGGGGCGCTGTAAGCGCGTTCGCTGCGCTTCTGCACGGAGCAGCGAAGGGAGATTCCTAGACACTAGGAATCCTCTTCGTTGTGCCACTCTATCTGCTTCATGTCGGTCTTCGGGGGCGGTGGCCAGTGATGTCCCCTCTGGCTCGAAAGCCCGCGGTTCGGCCCGGGGCGGAAGGTGCGATTCGGCCGCCCCTTGAGCTGGCCTGCTTCGATCCACCCTTCGTCTCCGCCATAAAGCTGGTCCATCAGGATCTCGGTGAGTTGGGCAAGCTCTGATTCGTGCTCCGGGCTTGCTGACAAGTCATTGATCTCTACGGGATCGGCATCCAAGTCAAACAACTGCCTCGTGTTCCCCGCTGGGTAATACACCAGCTTGTAGGTGCCCCTGCGGATCATGCGCGTGGCGTGGTCATTCTCCCCAACCTCGCCGTACAGCCACTCGCGCTGCGGGCCTCCCACCATTGAGATGCCTTCGACACTGGCCGGAATGTCAATGCCTGCCAGGTCCAGCAGCGTCGGCATGATGTCCTGCCAGCCAACCAGGCGGTCGTCCACGCGATGGTGGCCGACCCGCCCGTCGCCTTCGGCACCGACCAGGATCATCGGGACATTTGCAGAGGCTTCGTAGAAAAGTCTCTTTGCCCACATCCCGTGCCGACCGAGCATGTCCCCGTGATCGGAGGTAAAGCAGATCACGGTGTTGTCGAGCACGCCCTCCTCGCGGAGTGTCCCGATCACGACCCGGAGTTGGTGGTCGATGTGGGTGCAGAGGGCGTAGAACGCCTGCAACGCATCTTGGATCTGCCTTGCTCCCATGTGTGCGGCGCGATCGCGGACAGCCTGCAGCAAGTAGGGCAATTCGCCGTGGCACCAGCGACCCTGTGTCGGCCAGCGCAATTCGACGTTCCGGTACATCTCCAAGTAAGTCTCGACCGGGACGATCGGCGGATGCGGATGGCGGTAGGAGAGAAACCAAAACGCCGGTCTGCTTGGGTCCCGGCGCTTGATTGTCCGCACCATCTGCTGGGTCGCCCAGTTCGTGGCATGCGTTTCCTCGGGGAGATGCCATGCACGGACGGCATAGTCGTTATTGCTCATGCCGTGGTCGAACTGTTGTCCCGCGTATCCCTGATCGGTCAGGAACGCCTCGTAGTCGTCGATCACGCCATACTGCGTGCGGCCCTCCTCGTCCAGGATCACATCATCGAATCCGATGCGCGACCGCTGTGGGTACACGTGCAGCTTGCCGACCGCATAGGCCTGGTAGCCGGCGTCGCGAAAGGTCTGGGCCATGGTCGGCAGTTCCGGCATCGGCATCGTCTCGCCGAAATCCCGATCGCCGTGCGTTCTCGGGCTGACGCCGGTCATCAGCGTCCGTCGCGCGGGGATGCAGACCGGGCACTCGCCGTAGGCGTTGCCGAAACGCGTGCCGCTGCGCGCTAGCTCATCGAGCGTTGGCGTCAAGATGTCGGGGTGACCGGCTACGCCGAGCAATTCGGCAGGCCAGTGGTCGGTGGAGACGAGCAGAACGTTGGGATGGCTGGCCATGATCGGAAATCGGGTCGACGCCAGACGAGAGTCCGGCCGCTGGCGGAAGCTAGTGGGAGTCGAACCCACCCTTGACGCGGAGCGCCAAACAACGGTTTTGAAGACCGGGCCCGACACCGGCCGGGATTAGCTTCCGTAGCCGATTTTATCAGCGGCTCGCATGGGTCAAGTGATGTGCGCGCCTTGCGCCTCGACGTAGACAGCGTACAAGCTCTGGCTGGCCGTCATAAACAGCCGGTTCCGCTTCACGCCCCCGAAGCAGACATTCGAGCAGATCTCGGGGAGCTTGATCAGGCCGATGCGGTCACCGTCCGGCGCGAACACATGGACGCCGTCGTAGCCGTCGCCTATCCAGCCCGCTGACGACCAGATGTTGCCGTCGGTGTCGCAGCGGATGCCGTCGGCGTTTCCGGCCTGCTCGAATCCGTCCATTCGCATCGAGACAAAGCGTCTGCCGTTACGCAGGGTCCGGCCGTTGTCCACATCCCAGACCTTGATCTCCCGCTCGGCCTCCGGATAGTGCGATGCGCCTGTATCAGCCACGTACAGCATCTTGTAGTCGGGCGAAAAGCAGAGGCCGTTCGGTTTGAAGATCTCGTCGGCGACCATCTCCATCTTGCCTGTCTGCCCGTCAATGCGATAGACCGCTTCCTTGATCTCGAGCGGTCCCTTGTTGCCTTCGTAGTGCATCAGGCTGCCGTAGCCGGGATCGGTGAACCAGATGTTCCCGTCGGGGTCCACGACTGCGTCGTTGGGGGCGTTCAGACGCTGGCCCTGCCAGCTGTCGGCAAGCACGGTGATCGTGCCATCGTACTCGTACCGCACCACGCGTCTGTTGCCGTGCTCGCACGAAAGCTGCCGACCCTGCCAATCGAAGGTGTTGCCGTTGGAGTTGCCGGACGGATGCCGGAACACGCTCACGTGGCCGTCCTCGTCCAGCCAGCGCAGCTGCACGTTGTTCGGAATGTCGGAGTAGACCAAGTACCGCCCGACGCCGTTCCAAGCGGGGCCTTCGGCCCACAGCGTGCCGACATGCAGACGCTGGATGGGCGTGTTACCCAGCTTGTACTGATCGAATCGCTTGTCCAGTGAGACGATATCGGGATCTGGATAGCGAGTCGGCGTGACATTCGTCCAGTCGCGCTGCGCCAGGGTTCGAACCGGCGCCGCGATTGCGCCGACGGCGGCCGCCGCAAATGTCCTGCGGCTACAAGCGGGGAGTTTCATCGACATGCAACTTTAGCAAAGCCTCGCATCGGGGACCAGCGGCTGCGTAAACGGCCATCAGGTCCTATGCTTCGCCGCGTTCGTAGCTCTGCTTGGCTGCGGGTGGCCTTTCCGGGAACGGGTCTCGTGTCCGGGCTCCCCAAGCCTTCAGTTCGGCCAGCAGCTCGCCGCGCAGGCGTTGCGAGTCGGGTTCGTCGACCAGGTTCTGAAGCTCCAGCGGGTCTTCTTGCAGATCGAACAATCCCTCGCAATGAGAGTGGTCGCCACGCACGTTCAGTTTGTAGCGTTCGGTGACGATCGTCCTCCACGGCCCGGAAATCGGGCTGTTCTTGCCCGCCGGCGCGCCCGCGCGGTTACCGACCTTGCCTTCGCAATAGATGGATTCAACGCGCGCAGCTTCTCGGCCCGCCAGCACAGCCGCGGATAGGTCAGAGCCGGCGCAGGTGTCGGGGGCAGGGAGGTCGCACAGGGATAGCAACGTTGGCATCAGGTCCACTGAACTGATCAGCAACTCGGGCTCGATGCCGGCTTGAATCCGGTTCGGCAAGCGCATCAACAGGGGAACTTGCAGCGATTCAGTCTCCGGCTCACCCTTCCTGTACTTGCCGTGGGAACCGGCCAGCTCGCCATGATCGGAGGTGAAGATCACCAGCGTGTTCTCGCTCAGGCCGGCCTCGTCCAGAAACTCCATCAGCCGCCCCATCTCGTGATCGAGAGACTCGCAGAGGCCGTAGTAGCCGGCGAGTTCCTCGCGCGCCCGCTGCTGATGGTCTGCGGGCACGTTGTCTCTCACGACAATCTCCCCCTGCTCATAAAGGTTGAACAGTGCGGGCGGGCGGAACGGTGTGTGCGGCGGTCCCCAGGACAGGAAGCACGCGAAGGGTCTGTCCTTGTTGCGGCGCATGAACCTGATCGCGAGGTCCGTCTGCAGGACGGGCTCGTAATAGGGGTCCAGGTCTGCGGCGAGCGCCGCCAATGCTCCGCCGCCGTCGTCAAAGCCCCAGTGCTGGTGGTAGATGTGCCCGCGGTTGAACCCCTCGAACGTTGTGAATCCCCGGCGTCGCCAGCCTGGCGGCACAAAGCCGGGCTTGGGCGGGCCATCGAGATGCCATTTCCCCACGTAGTGCGTTGCGTAGTCGGCGGCCCGCAGGACTTCCGGCCAGCAGACTTCGTCGGGTGGCAGCTGGATGTCGTTGCGGATCATGCCGGTCTGGTGCGAATGGCGCCCAGTCAGGATGCACGCCCTGTTTGGCGTGCACACAGGGTTTGCGGCGTACGCTCTGCGCCAGTTTGCCCCTTGAGCGCCGAGGGCATCGATGTGCGGTGTCCGGACGATGGCATCGGAACCGAATCCGAACGCGCTGCTACGCCACTGGTCGGCGAGCACGAACAACAGGTTGGGCGGGGGCGATTCGGCCCCCGAGCATACACTCGCAGCCCCGGCGGCAGCGGTGGCAATGAACTGACGGCGATCCAGTTCAGGCATGCCAGCGAGTCTAGCACCGCTAGTGCTTGGAGCGAGCCGTCGGCCCCCGGGGGTTGTCACCGGAATCCCGCTTCGCAGTCTGGTTGCCGAGCAGGTCGGCTGGGATTCCAGACCTGTCAGGCCGATTACAGCAAGCGGAAGCTGACTTGGATTTGGGCTGCGACCCTGACCGGCTTGCCGTCTTTCTTGCCTGGAGAAAAGCGCCACCTGCGGACCGCGTCGACCGCCTTCTCGTCCAACCCGAGTCCGAGGCTCCGCACGATCCGAATGTTGTGCGCGATGCCGTCTTCCCAAACCTCAACCTGCAGCATGACGGTCCCTTGGTACTTGGCCTTGCGAGCCTCTTCGGAGTACTCCGGCTCGACCTTGAAGAGCACGCGGGGGGGGCTGACCCCGCCGCCGATTCTGAACACACCACCGCCGATGCCGCCGCCGCTGCCAGGCCCGACGCCGGATCCCCTGCCTGAACCGACTCCGGTGCCTCGCCCTGATCCGATCCCCCCGCCGGTTCCCGGCCCGGCCGACGGTGGACCGTCGGCGCCGAACGGATCACCGAATACGGACAGGTCAACTGAAGGGATGCTGATGTTGGGTGGGACCCGAACCGTAGGTTCCACTGCCAACTCGGGGTTGGGATTGCGGATGATCGGCGTGGGAGGAGCGAGTTGGGGATCGAGGGAGAAGCGCGGCAGCTTGCCACGGCTCGCCGGCATGGGGGAATTCGTGCCGCCCCCACCGCCGCCGCCGCTCTTGCCCGGATCAGTAGGCGCCTGCAATTGCGCCAAGTAAGGTGAGATGTCCACCGGGATCACCAACGTCACGGTGCCGGATCGAGTTTGGCCGAGATCGTCGCCTTGGAATCCGAAGAACAGCAGGGCGAAGAGCACATGCAAAACGGCGGTCATCATCAGACCGTCCCGGCGACGGCTCAAATCGCCCCAGATCTCTTTGACTTGGATCGGTTTTGAGGTTAGCTTCAGGGTCGGCGCGTTGCGCATCTCCTGCGTAAGCCGGTAACTTTCGAAGAGGCCGGACCACCACGGCAGCGACAGCGTCCCGAGATTGAGCGGGGGCAGTTCCAGCTCGCCCGGGCGCGCTGGCGGGAATGTCGGTGTGGGCTGTGCCCGGCGGTATTCGCGCATCGCCCCGAGCGTGTCGACAATCGCCAGCCACCACGGGCGGCCCAGCGAATACACATTGGGATCAGCGAAGTCGAGTTCCCCTGGCCGTGCCGGCGGGTATTCCGGAATCGCGTCAAACTTCGGCGGGTGCACCGTATCACCCACTTCGTCGAGCAGGTGGAGCCACCAAGGCCGTTGCAGCGACTCGATAACTAGTGGGCCGAATTCGCGCCCGCCCTGCGGCTCAGCCGAATTCTCATTCTGGTGCTGGGGGTCCGGCATAGCCAACTATCAACACTTGACGCACCGGGACCGGTGGCCGTTACACCCGATGTCGCCATGACCGGGCTTTGTCAAGCACGGCCTGTCGCTTGGATCCATCTTCATGTTAGGTGGTCAAGCCCCCATCCCGCAATACATTTCCTGATTACCCGGGAGTCTCAGCCGCATTTAGGAGTCGAGAATTTGTAGATTCTAGCCTTGATCCGGTTGACCTAGAATGCTGTTTGATGTATAATAAGTAACTGACAACAAAGGAGTTGCCTATGCCTAAGAACCAAGTCCAGTTCCAGAAGGGACAGAGCCTGCGGGACTTCCTCAAGCTCTACGGAACCGACCAGCAATGCGCCCAAGCGTTGTTCCAGTCGCGCTGGCCGGAGGGCTTTCGCTGCCCCGCCTGCGGCTACCATAAGTACTGTCAGCTGCACACTCGCAAGGTCTTCCAGTGCATCCGCTGCAAGCATCAGGCCTCGCTGACCGCAGGCACCCTGTTGGAGAACACCAAGCTGCCGCTGAGCACCTGGTTCCTGGCGATCTATTTGCTCACGCAATCTAAGAATGGCATCTCGGCGATGGACCTCAAGCGCCAGTTGGGGGTGAGCTACAACACCGCCTGGATGCTCAAGCACAAACTGATGCAGGCGATGCGCGAGCGGGACGACAGCCAGCCGCTGGGGGGCATCGTGGAGATGGACGACGCCTATCTGGGCGGGGAGGCAGTCGGGGGCAAGCGCGGTCGAGGCGCGGCCCGCAAGACGCCCTTCCTGGCGGCGGCACAAGTCAGCGAGGACGGGCGGCCGCAGCGGCTGCGGCTGAGCCCGGTGGTCGGCTTCCGCCGCCGCGCAGTGCAAGCCTGGGCGCAGCAGCACCTGCGGCCGGGGACGCTGGTGCGCTCGGACGGGCTGGCGTGCTTCCGGGGGGTGCAGGCGGCCGGTTGCGAACACCAGCCGCGCGTCACCGGAGGCGGCAAGGGCAGCTGCGAGACGCCCGGGCTGACTTGGGTGAACACGCTGCTGGGCAACGTCAAGCGCTCGATTGACGGCACCTATCACGCCTGCGACGCGCGTTACGCGGGGCGCTACCTCGCCGAATTCGCCTACCGCTTCAACCGGCGCTACCAGCTGGTCGATCTCGTGCCCCGCCTCGCCTATGTCGCCCTGCGCACTGCTCCGCTGCCCTACCGGCTCTTAACTGTGGCTGGAACTAATGGGTAATCAGGATACATTTTGGGAGCTTGTTCCGGGTGCTCGACTGACGCGGAGGCTGCGCCGCGAATCGACTACGCCGGCCGGCAGCCGCCTCAATCGCCCACGTAAGCGATGCAGTCGATCTCGACCTTCAGGCTGGCGGCGGGTAGGCAAGCTTGCACAGTCGTGCGAGCGGGCTTGGCATCGCCGAAGTATTCGGCATACACAGCGTTCATGGCTGCAAAGTCCCGTATGTCCGCGAGGAACACGGCGCACTTGACCACGTCGGCCAGCGTTGCTCCCGCCGCCTCTAGGATTGCCTTGATGTTCTCGATCGTGAGGCGGGTCTCCTCGGCCACAGTCCCGCCGATCGGCTTGCTCGTGCGCGGGTCCAGGGCCGCCTGCCCGGATACATAGACGAATTCACCGGCCTTGACCGCGTGCGAGTACGGCCCTTGGGGCTTCGGGGCGCCTGCGGCCGTGACGCGTTGAATGGTCGAGCCTCGGTTGTTGTTCACGTTGATAGTTCCTTCTTGGTGTTTTCGGCTGGGGATGGTTTCATTGCAGCTTGCCTCGGGCAGCTACAACCCATGACTCTTGCACGGTATCCCCGCGCAGCCCGAAGGCTCTTTCGTGCATGTTGACGGTGACGCACACGTGGTTGGGAATGATGCGAAGACGCTGTCCGAGCCGCGGCGAACTGCCGCTGTGCTCCCTCAAGTCGACCACGCCATGCTCTTCGCTCATTTTATGGAGGCGGGCACCGGGCATGTCCAAGACCCGTCCGAACTCCCCGTCATCATCGGGGCGCAGGGGGTCCGATGAAAACGTCTTCGAGCCGCCATCGATGACGACTGCATCCGGGCGAGCGGTGGAAACCACCGTAGTCAGGATCGTCGCGGCGCAATCACCCCATGCGCAAGCGCCCACCGCCACTTGCGTGCGGTCGTTGAACACGTAGGTGCCCGGACGGATCTCGGTCAGGCCCTCGATGCGGTGCGAATGGAAAAGCGTGGGCGTTGAGCCGCCGCTGACGACCTCCGTGGGTAGTCCGTCGGCGCGGAAGTCCTCCAGCACCTCGGCGAGTTCGGACTGCAGCTGCTCCAGCTGCTCCGCTCCGGTCGGCTGCGCCATGTTGATGTGCCCTGGATAGAACATCACACCCTCAAGACGCAGGGACGGCATGGCCGCGACTGAGCGGGCAAGGGCGACCAACTCACTACCCGGCGGCAGGCCGCAGCGGCGCATTCCGAGGTCCGCCTCCACTAAGATGCCGATCCGGATCCCGGCCCTCCGCGCATGCCGGCTCAGCCCCACCGCCACTTGCGCACTGTCCAACGCCACGGTGACGGGCAGATTCTTGGCGACTTCGACGAGCCGTTCCCATTTGGTGTCTCCCCAGAGCGGGTATGCGACAAGCAGGTTGGGCACCGCTTCAATGGCCATGATCTCGGCTTCGCCGACCTTCGCGACGGTTAGGCCAGCTGCGCCGCGATCTAGCTGCATGCGTGCCACGAGCGGGGACTTGTGGGTCTTCGTGTGCGGGCGAATGCGCAAGCCGTGTTCGGCGGCGTAGCTAGCGGCCCGGTCAAGATTCGCCTCCACCCGGTCGAGGTCGATGAGCAGGGCCGGAGTGTCGAGGCTGGAGACGTGCATTTCTCCGATTGGAGTCGGCTGGCGCAGCGCTCGGAGGCCCTTGCGCTGCGCCAAACTGCCGCAGTCTATCATGGGGCCGAATGAGACGTGCGAAGCGAATGTTGCCCGGTCTGCGGGTGGCGCTGGCTGCAGCGTCGCTGGCTTGCAGTGTGGCGGCGGACGCTGCGCCGGGATTTGCTCGTTGGGATGGGTCGGGCTTCGCCTCGGCCGAAATCCGCCACCTCAGCGAGCGCGAAGTGTACCCCGCAGGATCGCCCGCCCTGCCGCACCGCTTCGACATGACAGTCCTGTTCGAGCACCGCACGCCGTGGACGCAGGCTCGCGCGCTTCGGCAGATCCGCAAGACAGCCGTCATCTTCAAGGCTTGCGGAATTGCCCTCGGCAATGTCGCGCTGGTGCGCCTAGCGCTCCGTCCAGAAGACCGGGGCGTTGATACCGCTCTTGCTGATCCTGCGTCGGGTGTACCCCCGACTGTGGTCCGCTTGGCGTCGAAGTTGCCTCTGGACACGGCCTATCCGGCGGCATTCCTGATCGGCAAGGTCAAAGGCACCGAGTCGCTCGCGATCTCGTACCGATCGGGCGACGAGCGAGGTCCCGACGCGGCGTACTTCAACACCGCTTGGATCTCGTACCAAAGCCACTGGTTGCCCCGCCGCGACGACAACTATTCCGCGCTCGCCCATGAGTTGGCGCACTTGCTCTGCCGCTGCGGGCACACCCGCACCGCTGAGCGCCACCTGCTTCATGGGGCGCGGAACTTCCTCTCATCGGAGGTGCGCTCCGACGAGTGCGAGCGCTTTCGAACTAGTCCTATGCTAACTGTAAATGATTGATATAAAGACAGTTACAACGAAATTAACGCGAATAAGGATTCTGATTTAGCCCATAAAAAGAATCTTCTTGCCCCTGCCGGAGGGGTTTCCTACAGTGTGAATTCGGGCGGCCTGATCCAAATAGCCTGAGAAGCCGACACGAATCCTAGCTTTCCTGTGCCGTCAATCACGGCGGACCGGAGATGGGTTCAGTGACAGGAGGACATCATGAAACACTGCACAATCAAATTTTTAGTTTCCGCTCTATTGGCGCTGCCCTTGGCAGCCGCTCCGGCTGCGGAGCCGGCGGCTCCGGATAGCGCCGAAGTCGAGGCTGAAATCCGCGAAGAGCTCGATTCCCTGCGAGCGCGCCTGCTGAAGCTTGAAGCGATGCTGGACTCGCTCAACGAGCGGAACGAAGTCGCCGACGCACAGCCAGCCGCGCCGCCGACAGAAGCGCCGGCGGACTTGGCGGTACCGTTTGATCCGCAGCCCGTCGTGGCTGCGACGACCACCGCAGAGCCCGCTTGGAAGGCCCCTGCGGCCATCAGCGATGCGGAGCCCAGCGAGGAGGAACCCGTTGGCGTTGCCAGCAGTGGCGGTCAGTCGATTTCCTTCACGGGTCTGCTGGACACCTACTACACCCAGAACACGAACTCGCCGGAGGACGGCCAGAACACGCTCTACTACACCAACCCCAACGCGCAAGGCTTTGGCTTGAACCAGGCCAAGCTCGAGATCGACGCCAGCGGCGACGGCCCGATCGGCTTCCGCTCTGACATCTGGTTCGGTTCGGGCGCGCGCCTGTTCCGCGAGGGTCTGACCGGCCCCGGCCCGTTGGAAGATGTGATCTACCTCCAGCAGGCCTACGGCTACTACCAATTCGCCAATGGCGCAGAACTCGACATCGGCTTGTTCGGCACGATCGCCGGCCTCGAAGTGGCAGAGTCGCACCTGAACTGGAACTACACCCGCGGCATCTTGTGGGCGTGGAACGAGCCGTTCTCGCACCTCGGCGCCAAGTTCAGCGTTCCCGTCTCCGACACGTTCACCACCACCTTCCTGCTGGTCAACGGCTTCGATATCACGCAAGACCAGAACAGCGGAAAGTCCTACGGAATGCAAGGCTCATACGCGCCCAACGACCGGTTCAACACCACGCTGACCTGGATCCACGGCCCGGAGAACGACGGCACGAACAAGGGCTGGCTCAAGGACTTGAGCTGGAACTTCTACGGCGGAATCCACGACCGCTTCGAGGTGATGGCCAATCTCGATTACATCCAGGCCAACGATGGGATGGTCAGCGCGACGTCTTGGGGCATGGGCGGATACGCCCGCGTGCACCTGACCGACCAGGTGCGCCTCGCGTATCGCATGGAATTCTTGGACGATACTGAAGCGCGTGCGACTAGCGTCGAGCAGAACTTGCGCGAGAACACGATCACGTTCGAAGTGCAGCCGGTCAAGGATGACCCGCGCTTCCTGACCCGCATCGAGTACCGTCGCGATTGGTCCGACGTGGAGTTCTTTGGCTGCCCGGGCTGCGATGGTGGCTTCTCGATGGACCAAAACACCTTCACGCTGGGATTCATGTGGGTGTTCGGACCTAAGGAGTGATCGTTCCCTCTCCTGTGGAGTAGCCGGCCCACTCCGGCTGCTCCCAATTCGGGCCGCGTCGATGGGCGAAAGCCTTTCGGCGCGGCTTTTGCGTTTAGCGCCGCGAGAGGCTCTGCGGTCGGCTATGCCCGCGCCGCGTGTGACCGGCGCGTGAGCGGATTCCTCTTGTACAATGACGGATTCTCGGGGAACTCTAACTTGCAACGACGCGACCTGCTCAAAACAGCCCTTGCCGGTACCGGAGCCGCCGCGGCTGCTCCCCTCATAACTACGATCGTCCCTGCGGCTGGCGCGGCCGCCCAGTCGTCGGCAGTCGATGCCTGGATGCCCCTGATGTTCGACGGGCACCAGAACGAAACAGTGGTGGCTCTGACGGAGCTGGTCATTCCGGCGACGGACACCCCCGGAGCGAAAGCCGCCAAGGTCAACGAGTACATCGACTTGATGCTGCACGATGTCGACCCCGACAAGGGGCACGAATTCCTCATGGGCCTGGGCTGGCTGGACGGGCACGCGATTCGCTTGCACGGCTCGCCGTTCGTGGCCCTTGAGGAGCCCGATCAGGTCGCGATTCTAGAGTCGCTCGATCAGGCCGATGATGCGGAATTGGCGGTCGGAGCGAAATTTTTCAAGAAGCTGAAACGCCTGACGGTGGAGGGGTACTACACTTCGCGCATCGGCATTGCGGAACTCAACAAGAATGGCGTGCCAGCCGCATATGGGTGCGGGCACGGCGGTCACGCCTGATTCGGCGGGACATCCGACTGCGCAGTTTTGTCCTGCGGATCCCGTTTCGGGATCCCGTAGGCGAGATGCACGTCGCGTAGCGTCAGCGTGCCCACCATGAAGCTGGGATTGACGCGGCTCGTCACGGGGAGCAGCGGATAAATCGCAAGCTTGCGTAGCGCTTGATCCAGAGGCAGGTCTGGATAGGTGCGGACGACGGGCAACAGGGTCAGCGTATTGTGCAAGCTGTCCGCCCCCGCGCCGCGCTCGGCCGCCCGCTGCAAATCCCGCTTGCCGACCCATCCCCACTGCCCGTATCTGATCTCGACGAGCAGCGCCTCGCTGCCGGTTCGCTCGATGGTTTCGAGTGCCTCTGAGACCGCAATGCGGTCTGAAACAACGTTCTCTCGATCCCTGCGCATAGCGTCCTCAACGCGCATCACGGGGGTCTCGCGCTGCTCGTCGACTTTCGGCAGGTCTAGGCCGTCCTGATAGCCGGCGAGTTGCGAAACGGAATCAGGTTCCATGCGGCGCGAGACGAGGATCGAAATCGTGTTCGCGATCATGACCGGCAGGATGACGACGTAGCTCGCGCTGAGTTCGAACACCATGAAGACTGACGTCATCGGTGCGCGGAACACGCCTGCGAAGAAGACCCCGATGCCGACGAGCACGTACGCTCCGACCGAAGTCGTCGACAGCGGCCAGAGCAATTGGGCCAAGCCACCAAGTCCGCCGCCCAGCATGGCACCTACAAACAGCGTGGGCGCGAACAGGCCACCGGGCGTGCCGCAACTGAAGCACAGCGACGTGGCCAGCAGCTTTACCACTCCGAACACCAGCAACACGTTCCACGGAAAGCGATCATGCAGCGCACCGTCGATCACTTGGTATCCCGCTCCGAGCGTTTCCGGGGCCGCGATGCCCACGAGCCCGACCGCCAATCCCGCTATCGCCGGTAGCCACAGCCTGCGTCGGTCGCCCAGCTTTAGGAGGCGGCCGCGCAACCTGATGGCGTACTTGGTGAAGACCGCCGACAGACATCCGCCGACAGCACCGATTCCCGCGTACACCAGCAGTTCCGAATAGTCGCCAATCTCGATCTCTGGCACGCTGTAGAGAACTTCGTCCCCGAGGAACCAGCGACTGACGACCACGGCGGACACGGACGAGAGCACGATGCTTCCCAGCACTCCCGCATTCCATGCCGCCATGACCTCTTCCATGACAAACAGCACCGCGGCGATCGGCGTGTTGAACGCAGCCCCAATACCGGCGGCGGCGCCGATCGGCGCGATGAGCCGCATGTGATCCCTGGTCAGGTGGAAGATTCGGCCTAGCAGCGAGGCGATGCCGGCGCCCATCTGCAGCGCCGGATCCTCCGGGCCCATAGGATTGCCCGTCCCGATCGAGAGCGTGCATGTGGCGAACTTTCCCAGCACGCTCCGAAACGGGATGTAGCCGTCGGATGCGTAGACGGCGGCCTTTGTGTAATTCACGCCGGTGCCGCGGGCAGTCGGCACAGCGAAGTGGACTAGTGCGTATGCCACTAGGCCGCCGATCGCCGGCCAGAATGGCTTCAGGAATTCGGACGACGGGGTGAGCGAGAGGATCGTGTTCCAGTTGAGGAATTCGATCGAGATGTGGAAGCACACCACGACGAGCCCAGAGAAAATGCCGATCACAATGGACAGCAGCAGAAATCGCTGCGGCTCGTCGAGAACGGGCCCGGCCTTGCCCATCTGGGAGAGCTTGGCCAGGATCGTGCCGATGTTTCTCATCTGGACAACTTGGCCATCACGTGTTGCAGGGGCGGGTCCGGCGGCGGTGCCGATGCAGCGCACGTGGGCCGCGCCTGGTTCCAGATCTCCTCGGCTAGGAGCGTGTTCGCTTCAACGGAGTCGTCGCTCGCCCGGCGGCGCTTGGTGAGTTCTTCGTCTGCTGCATCGAGAGCTGCCACCAATGCCTCCGGCATCGCAGGCAGCGGCCCGACAAAGTCCGAGCCGCCGGGATTCTGACAGGCCAGAGCCACTGCGCGGGCGCGTTCGATTAGGACGCGGCTGCGTCGGAATCGCTCGCTGAGCCCGATCCCGCGCCTAGTGGGGTCGAGTTCGATGATCCGGTTGCAAAGCGCTACGCGTTCGGCTGTGGCATCGTCTTCGTGCCGCAGGAGTGCGCGATTGTAGTGTGTTCTAGCGGTCAGGTAATTGCCGAGCTGATACTCGGCCTCGGCCCTTCCCAGCAGCGCTACGCGATCTTGCTGGTCCGAGGCGAGGAGCGTTTGGAACATCGACGATGCCCGGTCGTAGACCCGCACGCGCAACATCAGCGATGCCACTCGGTGCTGGATTGCGCGGTCATCCGGCATGATCTCGGTCAAGTCCAGAAGCTCCGCCGTCAACTGCTGCTCGCGCCCAGCCTCCTCGAGGATTTGAACGAGTTCGAGGCGCATCTCCAAGCGCTTGGTTTCTGCAGCGTCCCCCCATGTACCGTAAATGGCGGTCCGGTAATAGGACACAGCCTCGTCGATGCGTCCGTCGCGGGCCGCTAGACGGCCGAGCAGATAGTTCACGATGCCGGATGCTGGGTCGCTTCCGCGCAGCTCGACGAGGTAGTTCTCCGCCTCGGAATAGCGATCCGCTTCGAACAGAGCCCGCGCCAGCCCTAAGCGATAGCTCGGCTCATCCTTGGCGTAGACCAGTGCGTCGCGGTACTCTCCGATCGAGTTCAAGTGCTGGCCTTCTGCCAACAGCGCTTCCGCCGCCTCGAAGTGCAGCCTCCCCCGCTCGCTGCGAACCTGCTTGAACGAACTAGCATAGAGGGCGGTGAACGCGAATACGGCAACCATGACGCCGAACACCATGACTAGGATGCGGGGGGAAGCTCCCTCTGCGATGACGGATCGCGCCTTGCAATAAGGACACTCCGCGGCGGGGTGCGAGATTTCGCGTCTGCAAATCAGGCATGTGTAGCGCTTTTCCATCGTGTGCGACGAACGGCCCCTTACTCAGGATAAGAGACCCTAGTACCCCCCGCATCAACACGGCGGCCACGCTCCGGCTGTCTCAGTTTGGAAGCAGACCTCAAGTTAGGAACGAGGCAGCCGGGAGCAGGCCGCTGGCTTGGCTCGGAGTCCTCGGCTGCATTGTCATTGCCCGATTCGCCGGACTTGGGCCGGGTCCTGCAGCGACTGCGTGGCCAGCTCCACGAGGTGTTCGTGATGGGTGAAGAAGATCACTTGGCATCGCCGGGCAAGTTTTCCGAGAACCTGCAGTCCGGCCGACGCGCGCCGGTCGTCGAAATTTATGAACAGGTCGTCGGCGATGAAAGGCATTTGAGGGGAGTGCTCGAGGTAGTCCTCAAGGGCTGCGACTCGTAGCGCGAGATAGAGCTGGTCCGCCGAGCCATCGCTCATTCCGCTGGTTGCGACACGCTCCCCAGACTTACGGCATCCCATCAGCCTGGCCTGGTCTTGGTCATCGAAATCGAGGTCCAGATGATCGAAGGATCCGAGCGTAAGATCCGAGAACAGCTGCCCAGCCCTTTTGAGCATCGGTCCTTGCTTATCGGTCCGATATCGCTCGATCGCCCACCGCAGCAGGCTGGTGGCGGTCCGGGTCTGGATGTACTGCTCGGCGATTTCTTGCATCTCTGCGAGCGCGCTCTGCCTAGCCCCTTCGGCCGTCGCGGCAGCGTCGCTGCCCCCGACGCTTTCGAACGCGTCTCTCCTAGCAATGAGAGTGTCTCTGGCCTTCAGCGATTCAGCGCGCAGTTTCTCGGTGCTTTCCGTCAAGGCCTCTTCCGATAGCGCGATCTCGTCAACGTCCACTCCGGCGCACTCGGCTTCCAGCGCGTCGATCCCCAGGCCATCCCCCCCTTGCCCGATCGCCTCAATCGCACTCGAGCGCGCCGCCGACAGCTCCCGGTGTGTCTCGACCTTCACGATCTCGGCCTTCAGGGCCTCGACGGTATCGACGCCGGCCTGATTCTGCAGCAGGGTAATCGTCTCGTCGGCGCTGCGGATTTCGCCTTCCAAAGCCTTGATGCGCTGGCTTAGGGATTCGATCTCCGCGTCGTGCTTCTCGGCATCGGACCGCCCTTGCTTGTTGCGCGCAAGTCGGCGTTCAAGTTCCGCGGCCGCGTCACGGGAGTCGCGTTGCTGCAGATCGGTCGCGACCACCTGGACCACCGTCTCGACTTGTTGGCCGAATCTGTCGATGTCTCGCTCGATCTTATCGACCCGATCGTTGCGCAGGTCAGCGATCTTCCGCGCCACCTCGCGCATCGCGTCGATCTCTCCGATCTGGCCGCCCGCAGTTTGTTGGCTCGCCTTCGCGTCGATTCCAAGCTGGACCGCAATGTCGGACCATTCTGCGCGCAGCCCGCCTGCCGCAGTTTCGGCTTGATCCAGAGCCTTGCGCTTCGCCTTCGTCTCGCTCGCGGCCTTGCTCAACTCGTGCTCAAGTCTGCCTCTTGATTCGGCCGCCCGCTCCTGCCGCTGCTGCAGCTTAGCCGCGTATTCGAGAATCACGGCCAAGCGTTGGCCCTCCAGTTGCACCGGGACTGTGCCGAGTGCGCTGAGCTCTGCGAGCACGTGCAGGGCTGCTTCGGCCTCTTGGCTCCGAAGGTCTGCGACTCTTCTCCCCGCTTTGTCGAACCGCACCCTAGCGGCGCGAAGCTCGTCGTGGGTGGCGAGCCAGCCGAGCATTCGATCAGGTCCATGGGGCACGATCGATGCCGCCTTCCAGAGGCGATTCCACTCGGTATCAAGCTCGTCCGATTCCTTTTTGAAGCGGCCCAACTCCGTCTCAATGTCCGCTATGGACGTCTCCCCAGCCGCAAGAGCCTTGTCAACTTCTGCTAGCCTTGCGGTTGCCTCTGCCGTCTCGACGCGCTGATCGCCGAGCTGGTCCGCATGGCCCACGGCGCCCTCATATTGAGAGGCTGCCGATTGCGGCGTCGCCCCATCGAACAGGCGGTCGCTAGCGGTTCGCCCCTCGCCGTCAATGAATCGACTGCGGATCGCGGACCACAGCGAATCCCTGGTTTGGCGGGCCTTGCTCACATCTTCCGGGCTTACTGGCTGGCCCTCGGCAATGAGCTGTCGGCGATCCGCCCTCCCCCGGGCCAACTTCTGCTGCTCCGCCCACAGCCTCTCCTCACAGGCGCGCAAACGCTGATCCAACTCTCTGCACCGATCGCGGTGCTGCTGGGCTTCACCCGGAGTCGGCAGGGCGGGACCGATATCTGTATTTCCCGATGGTGGCTTCGGATCAAGGCCTGCGAATAGCCGCTCGACGTCAGCCTTGGCCGCGCCGGCCTCACTCTCGGCAGCAGCGATCTGAGGGCCGATTCCGCCGCTCTCGCTCTTTGTCGCCGAGATCAATGCCGCAAGGCTCCGCACATCCAGCGGCGAGCCGGCTGCGTCCAAATCCCGTTTGATGCTTTCCTGCCGTGTGTCCGCTTCAGTTCGCGACGCGCGCGTCGAATCGACCAACGCCGCGCGCTCGGACCAGCTGCTCAGCAATGCGCGAGCCTGCTCGGTGAGCTGGCGGCGTGGGATCTGCTCCGCTCGGGCCTTGGCATCGGCCGCGTCCCAGCCCAAGTTTCCTGCCATGCGTCGCAGGCCCGCCTCCTCGGATTCGAGCTTGGCCTTGAGCCGGGGTAGGTCCGCCAGCTCCTTGTTGACCTGGATGCGCAGCTGGTGCAAGGCCTCGATGTCGCTCTCGTGCAGCAGCAGGGAGTCATCCCACTTGATGGCGCTTCGCTTTTCCCTTGCCTCGTCCAATGCAGTCCGGCACTCGTCTGAGCGAAGTTGACCCCGGAGGCGTTCCTGCTCCGCGTTTTGCAGTCTTGTCACGGAATCCCCGGGGATGTCTGCGACCTCGCCCAGCGCGTTGATTTCCGCATCTCGGCGGGACTTTAGGCTCACGTGGGGCGCGACCCTCCGAATTCGGCTGATCTTGCGCAGCTCGATTTCCGCCTCTTGAATCTCGCCTTGCAATCGGCCATGAACGCGCTTGGCATCTTCGTACGCTTGGCGCAGCCTGCGCCAGTTGTCCGCGCTCACGGTGCAGTCCCGCCGTTCGTCTTCCGCCTCTTTCAGCTTGTCCGCGGCGATGTAGTAGGTGCGATGGCCCGCTCGCCGCTTTGTCCAAAGCTGGTTCGCCTGATCATCGAGATCGCTCAGCCGCGTTCGCAGGTCTTGGATTCCGGAGCCGGCGGAGAACAGCTGCTGACCCGCGTCGCCGCTCTTCCCGTCGAGCAGCTCGCGGCCGCCCCGCCGCAGTCGTTCGTGGTCGAGGCTGAACATGCGCTCGAAAAAACCTCTGTCGATGCCTCCTAGGAATGGCAGCAGAGCTTGCTCGCCGGCTGTCATGCGAGTGTCGTCGGAGTTGAGCAGGGTGTCCCTGTTGCCCTTGCGTCTGCGGAAGTCAATGCGCTCGCCATTGGATTCCAGAACCGCCCCGATCCGCATATTGCCGTAGTCGTGAAGGAAGTTGAGCGCGGAGCGGGATGGGATTCCGAACAGCAGGTCGGACAGGGCGGCGCGGGCGGTTGACTTGCCGGCCTCGTTCGGTCCGACGATGATGTGCAGGTCGGGCCCGCCGTCGGGCAGGTCGATCTCAGCGTCGGTGAATCGACCGTAGCGGATCAGATTGAGGCGGCGTACGCGCACGGTTCAATCCCCGTCCCCTAGCAGGCGTGCCAAGGCGTACGGCCTGGCGAGTTCGATCAAGGCGGGGAAGTCGCCAGCCTTGGCCAGTTGCAAGAGATCGCTGTCCGAGCCGTCCCGCACCTCGGGCGGCAGGCTGGCGACGAAGGTGCCGACCTGTTCCCGCAAGTCTTGAATCAGGGCCTCGTCTGCGCTGGCCTCGCCGAGGCTGGCAAGGGCTTCGGCAACTGCCGGATCGGGTTCCGCGTCCGCCGCCGGCTCGGTCTTGATGACTACCTTCTCAACCCAGGCGAGGTCTTCGCCGAGACCCACTGCAGAGGCCTTGGCCTCGTTGAGCAGTTGTTCGCGTGATGCCAGCAACGTGCTGTGCAATGCAGTCCGACCGGCGATTTCTACCCGGCAGGCTAGCAGTCTCCCGTCGGCCAGTTCTGCAACGGCCCGCTCGATCGCTCCGCGGACCCGCTCGTGCATTTCAGCGCTGGTGTCGCAGCCATCGGCCCGGACCCTGACAATTTCCCACCGGACGACATCGACGTGGAATGGATCCAGCGCGCTGATGGCACCGTCATCGACGCTGACGAGCATCGCCCCGCGCGGTCCGGTCTCCCGGATGTGGCGGCCCTGGACATTTCCCGAATACACGACGTAGGGCCGTTCGCTGAGGACGGCCGGTTGGTGGATATGGCCGAGCGCCCAGTAGTCGTAGCCCTTGTCTCGCAGTTCGGCAAGCGTGCACGGAGCGTAGGGCGCATGGCCGTCCGTCCCGGCCAGGCCTGTGTGCAGAATTCCGATATTGAGGGCTCCAGAGACGGGCCCAGGATAAGCACGCGCTAGGTTTTCGCGAGTATCGCGATCCATGAAACCCTGCCCGTGCAGGGCCACGTCGAGCTCTTCAAGGCGGTGCGTCTCTGGCTTGCGTGTCGAGAAGACTGTGACGTTGTCCGGCAGGTTGAGGCTGCGGGTCAGCTTGCTCTGAGCGTCGTGGTTGCCGTAGATGAGAAACGCCGGGATGCCCGCCTCCCTCAGGCGCCCCATCTGCCGGACGAAGAACAGGCCGGTCTGATAGTCCCGCCAGTCTCCGTCATAGAGATCGCCGGCGATGATCAGGAACGCTGCTTCCTCTTCAATCGTCCGAGCGATGAGGCCCTCGAACGCCTTGCGGGTCGCAGAGCGGATCAGCTCGGCCGCGCTGCCTTCTTGCCCTGCAAGCCCTTTCAGCGGGCTGTCCAAGTGGACATCAGCGGCGTGAACAAAACGGAATGATGGCACCCTCAGGGTCCTGCCAGGCTAGCTGCGAAGGGTCGCCCCGGCTATCCAGGAAACGAGACTAGTTCGAATTCCAACAACGCGCACCGTCAGCCGCCGGACGGCCCCGACTTCGATCCGCTACGCAACCGGGCCTTCCTCAGAATCATACATCATCAAAGTGGGCACAAGAGCGGGGTCGGCCGTGTTACCAAAGGTCGCCCGCGGGCTGACAGGCCACCCTCGCGCGGCCACAAACCGGTCTGGGTTCAGAACATTCGCTCCGCCGGCCGCAGGGTGCCGAACGAGCCCACGTTCGCAATCGCTAGGCTGATCCTAATCTGGTTGTCGCTGCGCGCGTTGCCGATCGATAGCCTGCGCAGCTCGACACTGAATCCACAGCAGTCGGTGTTGTAGGTCAATTGCGACACCGCGTAGAGGAAGATGCCCTGACGATAGTCGTAGACGTTGTAGAGCGTCGCATTCCACCCGCGTCTGTTGTAATCCCCATACCGGGCTCCAGTTAGCAGTTGGTTGCTCGCCGGGCTCAGCGCTCCTGGCACGCGCACTGCGCGATGGCCCGCCATGGCGTAGATCTTCGGATTGACCTGCACCGTCGCGTCCGCGGTCGTGTTGACGAGCTTGTTCCGCAGCGGATCGTAGTCATTCCGCCAGCGCAGATTCCAGCGCCACCCGGGGGACAGCTTCAAGGATGTCGCGACCGGGGAATAATTGCGCGCGCCCGCAAGGAACGCGAATGAGGAGAAGTCTAGGGTTGAGCGCAGCACGTTGCGGTGGCCGGGTACGATCGCTCCGCCGAATTCCGGCTCGAAATATCTCCGTTGCCAGACTTCGACGCTGGCGACTTCGCGCACCCGCCCGGTCGAGTCGTTCTTCGAGTACAACCGGTTCGTGACGGAGATTTCCGCCTCGTTGGTGTTGTGGATCAGGTCTCTGGCGTCAAATCGGATCGTACTCTCGAAATCCTCGATGCCGCGGGTGTAGCGGTAGCGCAGGCGCGGCTCGATCACGTGCTTCACGCGGTCGCCGAGCCATTTCGGGGCACGATAGACGCGCTCGATAGCAGGCGCATTGACATCCACGGAGATCTCGCCCGTCCGGCGGTACAGGTTCTCCCCGGCCAGGCCGTCCTTGGTGCGCCTCTGCCCGTACGCCATGGCTCGCGCGCCGAGCGTCGGCGTTATGGTGAAGCCCTTCAGCGAGAGCCTGCTCGAGACCTGCGGGAAGAACATGCCTCGCTGGACAAACCGCCGCGTTTGGAAACTGCGCTGCGTCCGGCTGATCAGGTCGAGCGATGAATTGAAGCTGAACCACAGCGGCACCGAGTCGGGGCCGAAGCGCCGCTGCCGTCCGTTGAATTCGATGGCGGGCAGCTTGCGGATGACGATGTTGTTGTCCCGGGCGACGCTTTGGAACTGCACGTTGCGGAGCAGCGAGGCGTTGAAGGAATATGCCGAGAAATTCTTGGAGATGAACCCGATGGAGCGAATCTGCGAGAAGACCGCTTCCTCGTAGGTCTGCGTAAAGGCCTGCCGGAATTCCAGCGAGCTCAGGTAATGCAGGTCGGCGACGCCCCGCCAGCCGTCCCCGAAGACGATCTGACCCTTCATGTCGAACGAATTGCCGCCCTGCTTCAGGCGGCCGCCACGGTCGAGCTCGCGGCCCCGGTCCCGCACGTCGAAGAAGACGGCGTCGAAGGTTGAATTCTTCGTCGGTCGTCCTCTCAGGCTGGCGTTCGTCGCGATGCCACGCGAGGTGTACAGCGTGGCGCCCACTGTCGCGTCGTAGCTGCGGTTGATCGCCCAATAGTACGCTTGGCCGAAAATCCGGCCAAAGCGTGAGCTGTTTCCGATCGTGGGGGTCAGGAACCCGCTCTGCCGCGGCATCCGCTTGAGCGATTTCCTGAAGTACGGCACGTACAGCAGCGGAATGCCCCGCACCCGCAGCACGCCACTGCGCACCGTCGCGGACTGGCCGGCGACAATGTCGGCCTTGGACGCCCGCAGCGTCCACCAAGGGCTGTCGGGATTGCAGTTGGTCACCGTGCCGTCGTGGATCGAATAATGATCTCCCGCCTTGAGCACGACCCGGGCTTCGAATTGAAACGGGTTATCGGTCGTCAGCAGTCGCGGGCCCCCCTGGCTGGCGGACGTGGCGCGGCCGCGCGCTTCGTAGAACGTGCCCAGCTCCGTGAGCAAGTTGTAGGACATTTTGTCGGCACGCAGGTCTTGCTCGCCGTCTGCCGTGCGGTAGTGGACATTCCCCCTGGCCTCGATGTCGCCGGTAGCCTCGTTGTATTCCAGCTCGTCGGTGGTGAGGACGATGTGTTTGTAGAGCAGTTCGACATCCCCAGTCGCAAGCCTGAGCGGGCCGGTGCTGCGCTGATAGTGGGAGCGGATTTCGATCGCTGCGCGGATGGCGGGCGGTCCTGACGCACCGGCTGTCGTCAGCCCTTCGGTCGCTTGCTGTCCGGCCGCACCGACAGTTGAGCAGCCTAGCAGGGCTAGCGAAATCCAAGATCGCCAGCACATTCGCAGTCTGAATCTGCAAGCTAGCATGTGCCCGGGCTTAGCCCTTGGGGGCCGCAGCGCGCGTTCTGACGGCCCTTCTGCAAGTCTAGCCTGAAGTGCCGCGCCGCCATCGAATGCCGCGCAGTTGCCGCTGGGAACGGACGGATTCCGGGCGAAACGGCGGAAATCGGGTCGGCAGCGTGCTATCTATAAGCAAGCACAAGAGTGTTCGATCCGGTTTCGGCAGCAGCATTCTGGCAGGGAGGATTTCGATCATGTCTAGCGTTGCTTCGCGGCGGGGGTTTCTCGCCCACGCCGCTGCCGTGCCCGCCGTTGCAGCCGCACCTGCTGCGTCTCGGATTCTGGGGGCCAATGATCGGATCAACGTCGGCATTATCGGCGTGGGTTCCAAGGGGCGCTTTCACCTGCGGCAGTTGGTGGAGCGCGCTGGGACCGAGGACGACGTGCGCGTTACGGCGATCAGCGAGATCTACAGCAAGCGGCGCGACGAGGCGCTGGAAGTCGCAGGGCTCGAGCGCAAGCATGCGCATGCCGATTACCGGGAGGTGCTCGCACGTCCTGACATTGATGCCGTTTGGATTGCGACGCCCGACCACTGGCACGCGACGATGGCCCTAGACGCCCTCGCCGCTGGCAAGGATGTCTACCTCGAGAAGCCGATGACCTACACCATCGAGGAGGCCCGCCGCATTGCCGAGGTGGTCGAACGCACTGGGCGCGTCCTGCAGGTTGGCAGCCAGCACCTTTCGGACCAGCGCTACCACGAGGCGCGCAGGGTGATTGACGAGGGTTGGATCGGGCCGACGCTGTGGGCACAGGGCACGTACAGCAGGAACTCGCTGTACGGCGAGTGGAACTACACGGTGGACGAGGAGGGCACTCCCGAGAACATTGACTGGGATCGGTTCTTGGGCTCAGCTCCGGCGCGGCCCTTCAGTGCCGAGCGCTTCTTCCGCTGGCGCAAGTACTGGGATTACTCCGGAGGCATTGCGACGGATCTGTTCTATCACCGGCTGGCGCCTCTGATGTTGATGATGGGCAAGGAATTTCCCACGCGAGTCAGCGGCCACGGGGGTATTTACGTCCATCGCGAGCGCGAGGTGCCCGACAGTTACGCGACCCTCATCGAGTTCGGCAGCCACTATGTCAACCTCTCGGGTTCGATGGCGTCCTCTGCGGCGAACGAGGGCCTGCCAGCGATGGTATACGGACATGAAGGAGCAATCTCGTTCCTGCCTGGCGCAATCGAGGTCAAGCCCGAGTACCAGTTCGCGGCCAAGTTCCGGGAGGCGACCGGCCACGACGTCCTGCGCGTCGAGGTCGATCAGAACAACGTCAGCGCTGACCACATCTCGAATTTCTTGGACTGCATGCGCGACCGCTCCAAGCCGGTCTTCGACGCGCAGTTCGGATACCAGGTGATGACGGCCATTAGGCTTGGCGTCGATTCCTATCGCAGCGGACGGATGATCGCCTACGATCCCCACAGCGAGCGGATGCTTCCGTTCTCTGGGCCGCGCCCCGGATACGAGGGCTCGGGCAAGAACTTCGAGGAGCCCTCGCGCCGCCCGCCTCGGAATCCGGCCCGGCGGCGCGGCTAACGCCGGGGTGCGACAGCCAGTCGGGGCGCGGACTCGGTCCGCGTCTTTGGTACCGTTTTCTCATGCTCTACCGCTTGCTAGCGGCGCTGTGCCTGATCTGCGCCAGCGCCTCGGCTCAGGACAAGCTCAATGTCTTGTTCATTGCTGCCGACGACATGAACAACGACCTGGGGACCTACGGTCATCCCGTCGTCAGCACGCCCAACTTCGACCGGCTGGGCCGGCTCGGCATCCGCTTCGACCAAGCCTACTGCAACTATCCGGTTTGCAATCCCAGCCGCGCATCTCTGATGACCGGCCTGTATCCGGACCAGACCAAGGTCCGCAACAACGCGGTCTATTTCCGCAACACAATCCCGAGCGTCAAGACGTTGCCGCAGATGTTCCGCGACAACGGCTACTTCGTCGCGCGGATAGGCAAGATCTACCACTACGGGGTCCCTACGCAGATCGGCGAGGACGGGCTCGACGACCCCGCTTCCTGGGACGAGACAGTCAACCCCCGAGGGCGCGACAAATGGGAGGAAGACCAGATCTACAGTATCGACAGCGTCGCGGGCAATCTAGGCGGAACCCTGAGTTGGATGGCCCAGGACGGCACCGATGAGGAACAGACCGACGGACTCGGCACCACGGCCGCGATCGAGTTGTTGGAGCAAGCGAAGGACAAGCCATTCTTCTTGGCGATGGGATTCTACCGGCCGCACACGCCGTATGTCGCGCCAAAGAAGTACTTCTTCCAATACCCCCTGCAACTGATTCGGCTGCCGGCGGAGCCGCTGGACGACCTTGTCGATATCCCTCCTGCAGCTTGGGTCGATCGGCCCTACCAGCTCTATCTTTCGCAGCAGAAGCAGCGCGAGGCCATCCAGGCCTATTACGCTTCGATCACCTTTGTCGATGCCCAGTTGGGCCGGCTGCTCGATGCCGTGGAGCGCTTGGAACTCGCGGACAACACACTGATCGTGTTCTGGTCCGATCACGGCTATCACATGGGCGAGCACAAGCTTTGGCAGAAGACGACGCTGTTCGAGAATTCGGCGCGCGTCCCGTTCTTCATCGCGTCACCGGCGCACCGCGCCACGGCCGGCTTGAGCACAGGCTCGCTCGCTGAGCTCGTGGACCTGTATCCGACGCTGGCTGACCTGTGCGGGCTAGAAGCGCCGGCGCACCTCGTCGGACGCAGTTTGGTGCCGATCTTGGAGGACCCGACCCAGTCTGTCCGCGAATCGGCGCTGACGACTTTCGACACTACTGACAGAGTCCACCGCCGCCGCCCGCTGCGGCCCAGGGCCGTTGGCTACACGGTGCGAACCGACCGCTGGCGCTACACCGAGTGGGGACCGGACGGTGAGCAGGGGGCCGAACTCTACGACCACTGGAACGACCCGAAAGAGTATGTGAACCTCGCCAGGGCGCCGAGCGAGCAGGACACGGTCGGAGCGCTGAAGCGCTTGCTCGCGGAGCGGATAGCCGAGGCGACAGCTGCCCCACGACTCTAACCGCAACGGCAGGGATTCCCTGAGGCAAGCCGTCCCGAGTTAAGGACAGCAGCAATTTCCGAGCGCTCGGTACCAGCTTCCCGGCAGAGCAGAGGGCTCGCAGCTCGCGTGAGGCAGTTGTTGCATCCGATATATCGACGCACACCTGGATGAGGCTCGATTCGCCGTTCTTAGCGCGAACAAGGAAATTAGCCTCGTAGCCTGCAGGAGTCCGTGTGTAGGTTATTGCGAATCCCCTCCGCTCGACACTGACCAGCGACGCTGCCTTGCCTAGCCCATGGCGTAATCATGGTGCTAGGTGGTGGATTCCGAGGGCGAGCGCGCCTCGAGACAGCCGTGGAGAGCCTGCCCATGTGGTATACCTTGGCGGAGCGTCAAGGGCGTTCGACAGGGAACAGGCAAGTGCAGCGGAATACCGGATTGATCAACAGGCGCGGATTCTTGGCCGCAGTCTCGGCAGGCGCGGCGATGCCCGCGGCGCGAGGCGCCGAGGACGGCTTCGTGCCCTTATTCAATGGCGAGGATCTGACCGGCTGGGACGGCGATCCGTTTCTGTGGAAGGTCGAGGACAGCGTGCTGGTGGGCCGCTCTCCGGGCATCAGATACAACGACTTCCTGACCACGACCAAGGAATACGCGGACTTCGTCCTGCGCTTTCAGATTCACCTGCTCGACAACACCGGCAACAGCGGGGTGCAGATCCGCAGCCGCCGAGCTCCCGGTTCCATGGAAATGATCGGCTACCAAGCTGACGTCGGCCCGAGTTGGTGGGGAAGTCTGTACGACGAGTCCCGCCGCCGGGTGACCCTGGCCACGCCATCCGACGCGACGGTCAAGAAGGCCCTGAAGGCGGGCTGGAACGAATACGAAGTGCAGGCCATCGGCAAGCGCATCGTGCTCCAGTTGAACGGGATCGTCACGGTGGATTATACCGAGGAAGACGATTCCATCGAGCAGTCGGGCCTGATCGGACTGCAGGTGCATTCAGGCCCGCCGCTTGAAGCGAGATTCCGGAACATTCGCATCCAGCAGAAGTGAGCTCGAGCGGTCTGAGCGGCGGCGGAAGAGCCCTCAGTAGCGGTCACGCGCATAGCACGAGGCGAATGCGCCGATGACCGGTAGACTAAGCTCGTGTCCCTGCCACGCCCTGACAGCGGCAAGAATCCACATTCCGATCAGTACCATCTGGAACAGTCCCGACAGCAGCCCTTGTAGGAATGCAAAGAACGAGACGGCCCAGGTGAACGCCGTGAGGATAATCGCGGCCAAGGTGAGGAGCAGGCATTGGTAGCTGTGGAAGCGCACAAACCTGTTCCGGCTGTACGGCTCGAAGATCAAGAACGCCATCGCCGGGATCGGAGTCAGATAGGCCGCGGCGCCGAGTTGATGCTCGCTGAATCCCCCCAACCCGCCCGCCGAGGCTTGCTCCGCACCTGCTCCCGAGCCGCGCCAGCCCGGCCAGCCTTCGATGCGACTGCCGCACTGGCCGCAGTACCGCGATCCAGTCAGCTCCGCGCCGCATTGCGTACAGTAGTGCATTCGACTCAGAATCTGAAAAGAGTAGTATAACGTCCCATGGCGCGCCTCCGAATAGCCGCTGGCCTGTCAGCAAGATACCCGGCCCAGCTTGCGGGCTTGGTGATGGCGCTACCTTTACTGGGCTCCGCCGTGGAAATCATTGCGCATCGCGGGGCGTCCCACGATGCCCCCGAAAACACGTTGCCGGCCATCCGGCTTGGCTGGGATCAAGGCGCCGATGCGGTAGAGATTGACATCCACCAATCGAGCGATGGACGCATCGTGGCGATCCACGACAAGGACACCAACCGGGTCACGGGTCGGGAGGGCCTGGTTGCCGACCTCACCTTAAAACGGCTCAGCGTGCTGGACGCAGGAGAGTGGAAGGGGCCGCAGTGGAAGGGCACACGGATTCCCACGCTCGAGGCCGTGCTCGCCACGGTCCCCCCCGGCAAGACACTGGTGGTCGAGGTCAAGTGCCCGAGCAGCGTGCTGCCAGAGCTGGAGCGGGTACTTGACAGCTCGGGCAAGCGCGGACAGGTGATGCTGATCGCGTTTGATTACGAGACCATCGCACAAGCGAAACGGCGCATGCCGGACCTGCGCAGCTACTGGCTCTATGGGTTCTCGGAGCGTGAAGCCGAAACCTATGGCGTGGAGTCGTCAAGTGACTTACTCGCCCGGGTCCGGGAGGCCTCCCTTGACGGGCTGGACGTGCGGCATAGCGGCCCATGGACCGCAGAACTCGCTGAGGCACTGAACGCCGTCGGCAAGGCGCTGTATGTCTACACGGTAAACGACGCGGAGCAAGCCCGGAGGCTACGTGACCTTGGCGTGGCCGGGATCACCACCGACCGTCCTGCTCACATTCGCGAAGAACTGACCGAGAGATGAGTCGATCCCTGCTGCTGAAGCTCGTATTCTTGGGCGTGGTCGTCGGCGTGGGCCACCTGTTTTTCATCCAGTTCTGCGACCTGCTGTTCGACTGCGGCTGCCGCGCTCTTTGGGCCGGAGCGGCCAGCCACTGCAATATTCACAATCCCGGCCCGCCACACTGTCCCTGGTGCCTGCAAGAAGGCAGCTTTGGCTGGTGGTCTTTCGTCGCGGTCATCACATCTCAGGCCGCCATCGTGCTATGGCCGGGAGCACTGGGGCCAGGCCGAGTGATTTCTGCGCTACTGGCATTTCCCGTGGTCGGGGGCTTGGCCGGGGGCGCGATAGGCGTTGCGACCGGTTATTGGGCCTAAGCCGCGCCGTTGATCCGATTCGAGGCCTCGAAGGCTGCCTCGGGCGGGCGGCCATCAGACGTCTTCCGAGATCACGTAGGGCGGCCGATACCGCCGCGAGAGCATTTCGTTCGCCATGCCGTTACCCACGAACCTTCCCGTCGCCGGGTCGGTGTGCAGCTGCTGCTGGCAGCGGTAGCTGATGTTCGCAAGGTGACAGAGTTCAGCGGCGGCGGCGCCGATCTGGATATCGGCATTGAGGGCATAGTGGTTTCGCGAGCGCACGGCCTCAATGAAGTTCGCCATGTGCGGGCGCGGGTCCCAGATCCTTTCTTCATGGGGCTTCTCCTCGTGTGTCTTCTCTCGTTCGTCGCCCATGAACACCCGGAAGCCGTATGGATCAACGACCATGTAGCCCTGGTCGCCGAAAAAGATGTTGCCGACATAGCTGCTGCCCTGCAAGGCAGAGCCGCCCTCGCTGGGACTGGACAGATTGCGCACGTCGAATACGATCTCTGAATCAGAGAACGTGAAGTGTGCTTGCTGCGTGTTAGGCGTCTCTTGGTCGTCCTTCCACACGAACTTGCCCCCGCTGGATGAGATGGTTCTGGGCCTGCCGTACTCTCCCAGGCCCCACCTGCAGATATCGATCTCGTGGACGCCCTGATTCCCGATGTCGCCGTTGCCCGTGTCCCAGAACCAATGCCAGTTGTATGCGAAGCGGTTCTTGGTATACGGCCGCATGGGGGCGGGGCCGAGAAAGATATCCCAGTCCAAGCCAGGAGGCACCCGCTCTTGTGGTGTGTGTCCGATCGATTTCCTCCTGCGGAAGCAAAGCCCGCGGGCCAGGTACACCTTGCCGATGGTCCCTTCGCGGAGCATTGCTATGGCTTTGCGCTTGTGGCCGATCGAGCGGCTCTGCGAGCCGACTTGCACCATGCGCTTGTACTTGCGCGCGGCCTTGACCATCTGCTTGCCTTCGAATGGGTTATGGCTCGCGGGCTTTTCCACGTACACGTCCTTGCCTGCCTGACAGGCCCAGATGGTCGTGAGCGCATGCCAGTGGTTGGGAGTCGCCACTGAGACCGCATCGACATCCTGGTCATCGAAGAGCGCGCGCATGTCCGCGTACTCTTTCGGAGAACTGCCTTGCAGCTCACGCACCATGGCCGAGGCGCGTTCCCGCGCCGCTTGGTTGACATCGCAGATGGCAGTGATCCGCGCGCGGGGAACGTCCGCGAAGAATCCCAGATGCCCGCGGCCACGACCGCCGGTGCCGATGACGGCCAAGTTCACTGTTTCGTTAGCACCCAGCACGGGAAATGCCTGACTCGCCACGACTGCCGCCGTTCCTTGGATGAATGTTCTCCGGAGCGAATTCTTCATGGCGTACAGCGTACTACACGGGCCGGAGAGCCGGTCCTGTGGTACCTTCACGTTCTTGCTGCCGCTGCACCCCATCGCCATCGGACTGCTTGCCTGCGGGCTGAGCGCTACAGCCGCCGCTTCGGCCGTCGTTGCCCGGGTTGAGACCTCGATTCGCGCATCCCAAGGGCTCGAGGCTGATCTCGCCACCTTGTGTGACTCCATCGGACCCCGGATGGAGGGTAGCAGGGGCATGCAGGCCGCTCTGCAGTGGGGCTTGCGCTCGTTTGAGGAGGCTGGGTTGGCGAATGCGCGCCTCGAGGCCGTCCGCATGCCGCTGTCGTGGAGTGAGGGTGAGACTAGCGTCGAGGTGGTCCAGCCGCAAGCGCTGCGGTTGCAGGCCGCTGCGTCGGCATTGTCTCCCGCGATTCCCACGGCCATCGATGCGGAGCTGGTGCAGGCACGGAGTGGCGCAGGCGACCGCCATTGGCGCGATCGAGCGCGCGGCAAGATGGTTCTGGTGGAACTCAGCGAGGCTGTAAGCTTCGACAGTTTGGGCGTGTCCCAGCGCGACGCGATCGTGGCCCTTCGGGAGGCCGCCGAGGCCGGGGCGCTTGCCGTCCTGTTCGTCTCTACCCGCCAGAACCGACTGATGTACCGGCACGTCAACAGCCTGACGGGACAACTGGACCCGATTCCATCGGCGGTCATTTCGCGAGAAGACGGCTTGCGACTGCTGCGCTTGCTGGACAGCGCAGAACCGGTCCGAATTCGAATGGTGATGCCGAATCGTCTCGGATCCGAATATGAGACGGCGAACGTTGTGGCAGAGATTCCTGGGGCGCAGCTTCCCGACGAAATCGTGCTGGTCGGCGCACATCTCGATTCTTGGGACATGGGCACCGGGTGCCTGGACAATGCCGTCAACGTCGCGCTCGTCATGCACGTGGCACGCTCGATTCGCGCAGCCGACGTGAGTCCGCGGCGTACGCTGCGATTCGTGCTATTCGGCGGGGAAGAGCTGGGCCTGTTCGGTTCGAGGTCCTACGTGAACCGCCATCGGACCGAGCTGGACCAGCACGTGGCCACTCTCGTCCACGACATGGGCGGCGGCCCGTTAGTCGGCTACTCGACCGGGGGCCGCGAGGAGCTGCTGCCCCGAATCGACAAGCTGCTGTCCGAAGTGGACGGTGCCGATCCATTCCGACACACCCACGAGGCGTTCTTCGTTAGCGATAACTTCACCTTCGTGCTGCAGGGGGTTCCAGCGCTGTTTGCTGTTCAGGACACCTCGGGCTTCTATTCTTCGTATCACTCGGCGGCCGACACGCTTGACAAGGTCGCAATCGAAGACGTAAGAGAATCTGCTGTGGTGGCCGCGGCTCTGGCGATCGGAATCGTGGATGCAGAGGAGCGCTTCGCCAAGAGGCTGCCAATGTCCGAGGTGCTGGCTTGGCTGCGGAGTGAGGGACTTGTCCGGCACATGCGCTTCTTGGGTGTCTGGGAGGGTTGGCGCCCCGATGTCGGCGACAGCGCTGGTCGCGACTAGCATCGCGTCATTGGGGTCGCTTGTCTGACCACTTAGGGCGCGGTAGAAACCGCTGCCCTCAGCCCCCCCGCAATCCGAATCATGGACTTCATCCCGATCGCCGTTGCTCTCGGTCGGCGCAGTGCAATTGACACACTGACACTGGGCAAGGCCCAGCAGCCGAAGACAGCGACCGCATCAGTTCCTACCGAGATCTGGCGGTCATCGTCCGGTATTGCCGACGTAGAGGATAGCCCAGAGCAGCTATGCTCCTCAGATCTGCCTGGGATTCGGACTGTCTCGAAAGCACAACGGGAACGGCCTAAAGGGGCGAGTCTCGTTTCTGATTTCACCGAGCGGCTCAGCCGTGAGTGGGCGATTGAGACCGGTATCATCGAGAACCTCTCCGAGATTGACCGCGGCATTACGCAGGCGTTGAGCAACAGCGAACGCGAAGTCCTCCGGTTGAACCGGAAGGTCAATTCGTCGAGCTAGAAGTCCAGGTGTGTCTTCTCGACAGCGCCTCGGTGGGTCCCTGGCAGCGTCCGGAATGACTCGGCTGTCGACAGCCCCTTGGAGTGCCCCGATCGAGCGGCGGCAATGGGGCTTATATACAATCGCCTTTCGTAATTGTCGCTCTTCGCAGGACCGTCAGATTCCGCCTACAGCCCGCTCAATTCGACGGGTCGCGGCGCTACAAGCGCCCTGATGTCCGCCACCTCGAAAGCTTCCAGCAGGCCGAAGCAGAACAATTCCGGGGCCTGACGTGCATCCAGATCCCGCTCGATAATATCTCTCAGGCTGCGGAACGACTCTTCCAGCCGCAGGCCCGAAATAGCGCTAGGCTCCAGCGCCGCCGCGATCAACGCCGCCAGGCTGGTTCTGGGGCCTACCGCGTGGACTTCCACGGCGTGACCGTGGCGGCTCCGAGCCCACCGGGCAGCCGCAGCGATCTGCCCTGCCTGGATGCCCAGCGAGCGCTCGCCGAGGGCGGCAATCAGCAGGCTCCACAGCCAGCCCTTCGTCGCGATCCGGGACTCCCCAAAGGAGTGCGGGTCGAGGGCGATCACGCGGCTTCCGCGATCGAGCAACGATCGTGCCTCGCCGGAAGCGCTGTCGCGTCCGCCGTCGGCCACGAGCACCGTCGTCGAACCTGCGTCGCGACGGGTGACTTCAACTGCCGGAACGGTCCAGTCGTTATCCATCCGCAAGCCCCAGCGCGTCGATTTGAGCCCACTGTCTTCGGATGCCCCTGCCTCATGGGCCTGCACGACGTAGCTGGGGGCCCTAACGAGCGCCTGCAATTCCTGCCGCCCTCCGCGGCTTCGCGAGGGAAGCTCATCGGCCAGCGCCAGCGCGATCTGGTGGAAGTCCAGATTGTCCCCCGGGAGCGGAACGCGGAGTTCCTCCACGGTCTTCACCTCTGCCGACACGTCGATTTCGTCGATCGGAAAGTCGGCTCGCCCCTGGAAGAACGAATCGCGCAGCATGCGGAAGAACGCCTCGCGATTGTCCCGCCCGTAGTTGTGGCCCGGATCCTGATTGACGTGGTGCCGGAGGTTGTCCGGCCGATCATAGAGCTGGAATGCCGGCCGCGCGGACCGCAGCAGCGGACCGAGAGCGTATTCCGCGCGGAAGCAGCACGTGTCGTGGGCATTGTGCGTCAGGAGCGTGGGCCGGGGGGCGCGCAGGGCAGTCAGGTGCGTGTAGTCCGCGACAGTCGCCAGGTCGCTGGGCGTTTGTTCGGAATCCCCCAGGTCCGCCGACGGAAACTGCGCTCGGGTCACGAAGCCTGAGTACCCGGCAACCGGGTTTGCCAGCGCCACTCTCTCGTCCAGCGAACTGATGAAGATTGTCTGCCAGCCGCCACCGGAGAGGCCCGTTACGGCGACTCGGTCCGGATCGGCATTCGGGTGCTCTAGGATCAGGTCGATCGCCCGGCTCTGAGCCAGGTAGTGGAGCGCAATGCCGCTGGTCCCCAGCAGGTCGAGCTGGTTGATCTTGTAGTGGCTGAATCCGGGCGTGTTGAGCTGTCCCATCCCGACCCATTCGAGGCTCAGGGCCAGCAGGCCGCGCTTGGCCTGGTTGATGCAGCGGATCTGCTTGTAGTCCGCTGCCTTGCCGGAAGTGCGGTCATGCCCGTTGACGTTGATCACCACCGGCACCTTGCCGTCGAGATCCTCCGGCTCGTAGAGCAGCGCGGGAATCCACAGGCCCGGAATCGCCTCGTACCGCAGTTTCTTGATCCGGTAGCCCGGACCGCCAGTGACGGCCTCCAACCACTCGACGCGGGTCCGGGCGGCGCGCCAGGCTACGGCTTGGCCGCGGAAGACGACCTCGTCCAACACGCGTCTGCGCGTGTCCGCGGCGATCTCCTCCCACTCGGCCCTCGAAGAGGGAATGCGGACCGCCGGGACGCGGGAGGATGTGAAGACCTTGGCCTCGATCTCAGGCTGGTTCTGCGTCAGGATCGGCTCGGAGAGCAGCTTGTGGAGTCCCAGATCCTGCGAGGCAGCGCGCGGCGCTGGCGCCAGCGCGACGAACAGCAGGAACCATCTCCAGCGTGTGAGCGCGGACATCGTGGATCACCTCCTGATGGGCCGGAATCCGCTAGCCGCCTCCGAGTCCCGGGAACGGGCGCGAAATACCGCAATACAAGGTATCACTCTCGTCGGGCCGGCTGATCGCAAAGGGCCCGCCGGCCGTCGCACAAGGGTCGGCAAATTCTTGCACTGCAGTCAGTTACAGATGCGTAGCGCAATATACCGACAGTGGCAGTGGTATTGAAGTGGTCTTGGTCCGGGATTTTGGTCCCAGCCCCGATGCAGCACAGCATCGAGGGCGTATTGCAGACCGAGCCACTGAGAGGAGCGTGGGCAACATGAAACGCATAGAGAAGAACAGATGGCTGACGGCCATCGCAGTCTTGGTAGTAGGCATTCCGAGCCTGTTCGGCCAGTCCGACACGGCCCAGATCTCGGGCTTTGTCAGGGATGCCACCGACGCGGTGATCCCCGCAGCTGTCGTCAGCATCACCAACGAGACGACCCAACTGAACCGAGAGGTCCAGACGAACGAGTCCGGCTACTACGTGGCCCTGGCCCTGCCGCCCGGGTACTCCACCGTGGCGGCCGAATCCGACGGCTTCAAGCGGACCCTGAGCACACAGAACAAGCTCGATTCCAATATCGCCATGCAAGTCGACCTGCGGCTGGATCTGGGCGAGGTGACGGAATCGATCGAGGTTGTGTCGGCAGCCATGCAGCTGCAATCGGAGACTGCAACCGTCGGGCCGTCTGGTCGAGGAGACGCAGATCAAGAACATCGTCCTCAACGGCCGCAAACCGCTGTTCCTGGCGCTGCTCAAGCCGGGAGTCACGTCCGGTGCGTCCATCGGGGGATTCAGCTTTGGCCTGACCAGCGGAGGAATGTCCATCAACGGATCCCGAAGGCAGGACAACATCATCTCGTTCGACGGGGCGGTGAACATGCGCACCCGCTCCAACGGCACGAGCATCGGCACGGCCGACTTGGAGACGGTGCAGGAGATCCAGGTCCTCACGGCGAACTACAACGCCGAGTTCGGACGCGGCATGGCCGGTCAGATTCGCTTCGTGACCAGGAGCGGCAGCTCGGAGTTCCACGGGAGCATGTATGAGTACTTCCGGAACAACGCCCTCGACGCGAACACGTGGTCGAGGAACCGGGCCGGGCAGGAAAGGGAAGCGGAGCGATTCAACCAGTTCGGATACGTCCTTTCGGGCCCCGTGGTGCTGGGGCGCTTCAACAGGAACCGCAACAAGATGTTCTGGCTCTGGAGCCAAGAGTGGGTCACGCGCCGCCGCCAGAGGACTTCGATCATCACCGTCCCCTCGCTCGCCATGCGCAACGGCAACTTCTCGGAACTGCTCTCGGCGGACAACACGTTCTTCGGCAGGGTGCGCAACGTCATCGACCCAGACACCGGCCAGCCGTTCGCGAACAATCTCATCCCCCAGAGCACGATGAGCCGTAGCGGCCGCGGATTCCTCGTGGCCTATCCGGACCCTGTGCCCGGTTTCCTGCAGGGCACCAACAATTTCATCCAGACGCGCCCGCAGCCCGCCGACCAGCGCAAGGACACAATCTCGATCGACTACAACATGGCTGACAACCAGAACCTGCGGTTCCGCCTCCAGAACTACAACTACTTCGAGCCGGAGGCGTTCCGCGGCGGGACGGACCGGGCGACCCGCACGATCGACCGCCCGAATCGCACGTACACGGCTAACCATATCTGGACGGTCTCGTCGACGCTGATCAACGAGTTCCTCGCTTCGGTCAGCTACGACCGGGTGTACCTGGAAGTTCCCATCACCAGCCGCCTCGACCGCGGGACGTACGGCATCGACTACCCCTATATCTATCCGGAGCGGAAGGAGATCCCGATCAAGATCCCCACTATCAACATCCAGAACATGGGCCGGGTGGACGGCGGGCCGTATCCCGCCTTCTCGTCCGGGCCGATCTACCAGATCTTCAACAACATCACGAAAATCGTCGGCAACCACTCGGTCAAGCTCGGCGGACGCTTCGAAAGGGCCGGCCAGAACGACTTCGACCAGATCAACGTGGCGGGCGTGCCCGGCGGCACGAACAACCAGAACGGCCGGTTCGTCTTCGACGACCGGAGGCTGGGAGCGCCTTCGACAGGCGTGGCGGTCGCGAATGCGGCGCTGGGCCTATTTTCCACCTATGCCGAGATCGGCCAGCGGGTCTACACGCCGTACCGGGGAATCATGGGCGAGTTCTTCGTCCAGGATTCCTGGAAGCCCACTCCGGACCTCCGGATCGAACTGGGCCTGCGGTACTCGGTCATGACGCCCTACTTCTACAGCCTCTGGCGGAACATGGCGGTCTTTGATCCGGACAGCTACGACCCCTCCAAGGCAGCTGTCCGACCGGAGCGTCATCCGCGCCGGTCTCGGACGGTACCTGGCCCGCCCCGGAGTGACGGATAACGTGTTCCTAGGGGGCAACCCTCCCTTCCAGCCGATGGTCTCCGTGTCCGCAGGCCAGACCGACAACCCCGGAGCGGGCGAGGCTACCGGCTTCCCGCAGTTCTTCATGACGCAGGATCCCGTCTACCGGATCCCGGCATCATACATGTGGAACATTTCGTTCCAGCGCGAAGTCGGCTTCAAGACCCTGCTGGAAGTCGGCTACGTCGGGCGCACGGCGACCCGCATGGAACGCGTCCGGGACATCAACCAGCTGCCCCAAGGGTCGCTCTTGCGGCCCGAGCTAAAGGGCGTCAACCCGAACTACCTGCGCCCGTACAAGGGATTCGCCAACATCATCTTCGGGGAGAACGCTGCCCGGTCCGAGTACAACGGCCTCCAGTTCAACCTCACGCGGAGATTTAGCGACGGCCTCAGCTTCGGGGCGGCGTATACCTACTCTTCGTCGTGGGACAACGCCGACAATCGCCGGGACCGCGTCTGGAACAGCGCGGACGACCGCAACTTCTGGGGACCTGCGGATTACGACGTGGGACACGCTCTGGTCGTGAACTGGGTCTACGAAGTTCCGCTCATGCGGAATTCCAGCAACGCCGTAGCCAAGGCAGTGGTCGGGGGCTGGACAATTTCCGGCGTCATGCAGTACCAGACCGGATTTCCGGGAACCGTGGGCAGGAACAGCGACTACGCCGGAATCGGCGACAACTCGTTCCAGCCGTGGGAAGTCAGCGGAGACCCGACATTGTCTCGAGGCCAGCGAGGCTTCTCGCAGGGCCGCGGCGGCGACGTGTACTTCTTCCAGACCAAGGACTCGAGCGGGAACTCGCTGTTCAGTGCCCCGGCAGGCGGTACTTTCTCGGGCAGCCAGAGTCGGAACCAGTCCATCCGGCAGCCGAGCCGGCAGAGCTGGAACCTCGGGATCTTCAAGGACTTCGCCGTGACGGAAGCGCAAACCGTCACCTTGCGCTGCGAGATGTTCAATTTCCCAAATCATCCCAACTTTCCGGGAGTGAACCGCAACCCGGTCAGCGCGACCTTCGGCAAGGTGACGTCGAAGACGTCGAATCGGAATCTCCAGCTGAGCCTGCGCTACTCGTTCTAGCTCCAGCGCCGACTCCTCCTGGAATGTTCCCGGAGGGCCGGGCCGGTTCGAGCGGGGCGCCACTCGTGGTGAGTGGTGCCCCGCCGCCCAAACTGAGCCCGGAATCACTGCACAGAACCGCCGGCTGCTGGAATCCGAAATCCTGCGGCGGTGCGACAGCCTCGAGGGTGTGGAGGACGGCTACCTCAACGACCCGCGGGATTGCGGGTTCGTGCTCTCCGACCTGCCCCCGTGCCCCGGGAGCGAATCGGCCGATCATTGCCTGACGATCTGCCAGCGCGAAGCCATCGCCGCTATCTACGGCGGGCCCCGCAATGCCGACGGCCAGATTTATCCTGGCTTGCCGTTCGGCGGTAAGTCAGCCGCGCGAACGCGAAGTTCTCCGGTCGAACTTGAAGGTGAATTCGTCGAGGCAGGAGTCTAGGTGTTTCTTCTCGACAGCACCTTGGTGGTCTCCAGCAGCGTCGGGAATGACCTGCCTGTCGACAGCCCCTCCCAGCGTCCCGATCGAGCAGCAGCAAACGGCCTCGATGCTCCCGGGGCGCGTTCCTTGCCCGCGCCGTCGCGAACGAGCACCCCCTGCGTCCATCCGCGCTGCACCATAGCCAGCGCTCCGAAGAGAGCCTCATGCGTCAGGTCCGCATGCTCTTCCGTCTCCTTCTGCATGTGCTCAGCGGGATTCATTCGAACAGCGGGCTGAACAGCAACCAGAAGAAGTGCGCGACCGTCAACACGCCCAGCATGGCCGCCCACAGGTAGATGCCTATCATCGTAAGCATCACCACCCACACAAACGTCACCTCGGACCTATGGACCAGGCGCTGCCACGTCGATTGCGGTCGTTTCATCTGGTTCCTCCCTCGTAGGTCACAGTCGACCTGCAAACCAGCGTTTCAGAACGGAAGCGACACGATGATCCCGTGGGAAGTCCCTCTCGGTCCGGCTCGGATCCCCACCTGTCACCGACGTTTCGTGCCTGTAGCCAAAGGCGTGCAGCTTGGAATGCTCGGCCAGCCGTCCATTCGGATCACAGTGCCGGGCTCGACTGCCTCGTGACCGAAGGCTGCCAGGCCGGCCAAACTGTCCGGAACCCGCTTCAGCCGAATCCGCTCCGTTCCGGCTCTGTCCTCCTCCGCGGCGACCGCCACCAAGGCCTGCTCCCCGAGTGAGCGCCCAGACGCTGCCTTCTCCCTGCCGCCAACGTAGAGTTCGTTCATCTCGACCCACCCTCACAGCCGCTCGCGGCCCGGGCGCACCATTGCGCGCCGCAAGCTTGTGGAGCCATGTCCATGCAGTCCTGTCCTGTTCTGGGCCGAGAACCCGCTGCAGCCCGAGCGCGCTGGCGCCATTCTGCTGGGCCGTCACCCACCAAATGGCCCGAAACCACCGGGCCAGGGGCTTGCTCGAATCCTGCAAGATCGTACCCTCCGTCACCGGTGCCTGCTCTCGGCAGAATGTGCAGACCAAGCGCTTTCGGGTGGCCGTCTGGGACGACCCGGCTTGGCAGCGCGGGCACACGAAACCGTCCGGCCACCGTAGTTGGACTAGATATTCGCGACAGGCCCGCCGGGTCGAGAACTGGGCCCCTAAATCGATCAGCGTCCGAGGGTAATCTTCACCCACGACCTTCACCGCAACATATAGATAGAGTCAAGTCAAGTAACTAGACCTATCAATTGATAAGAGATGACTGGAATCAGCAGCCCAACTACCCTATTCGGAATGGCTTGCAATCTAGGTGCTGTCCACCTGAGCAAGTCGCATCCGAAATGGAGAACCTCTAGCGACCAGCAATGGGCAGGGACCGTACGAAGGGTTCATCTTGTTCTAGAACGAGAGGTCAGAGGGGGTTCTCAAGCGGCTTGAACCTCGGCGTGAGCGAGTATTAACAGTTGCCCTTCGAGAGTTGTCCAAGCACGTTTAGGGCTACTCTCGCAGCCTTGGTCGGGGCGCTTGGGCGCTGATTGCGAACGCAGCGCGAGCTTCCAGCGGACAGAATCCAAAGCAGAGCCTCGGAGCGCGCTCAGGTGCTGCCCGCAGGGCAGCGGTGTCACCCCTTGCCAACGAATGCGCAGCGCTTTGCCTCATGTGGATTGGTAGGGTAGGGCAATGGCGTTTCCTCTCGGCCCGCAGCGCGGTCTGACGCCTCCCGGTACCGACGAGCGACTGGCTCGGCGCTGCTACATGGGCCGGCTTGTTGAGGAACTCAGCAGTCTTGAGGAGGCCATGCGCCTCGGGGGCGGTCCGGCGCGCATCGCCCGCCAGCGCGCAGCTGGCAAGATGCTGGCCCGCGAACGAGTCGCTGCGCTGCTGGACGATGGCGAGGAACTCCTCGAACTCGGCCTGCTGGTCGCACACGACGCACACGACGGCACCGCTCCCGCTGCCGGCGTGGTAACGGGTCTGGGCCGCGTCGGCGGGCGTCCCGTCGCCGTGATGGCCAATGACGCGACTGTGAAGGCGGGCAGCTGGTTTCCGGAAACCGTTTCAAAGCTGCTCCGCATTCAAGAAGTGGCGATGCGCTGCGCGATCCCGATCGTGTACTTGGTCGACTCGGCCGGAATTTTCCTGCCCTTGCAGCACCAGACCTTCCCGGGCAAGTACGGTGGCGCTAGGATCTTTCAAAATTGCGCCCGCATGCGCCGCCAGCTGCGGATTCCGCAGTTCGCGGCGGTGATGGGCCAGTGCATCGCGGGCGGGGCATATTTGCCGGCGCTGAGCGATGTCATCCTGATGGTCGAAGGCACTAGCTTCATGGGCTTGGGCGGTCCCAACCTAGTCCAAGGCGCGATCGGGCAGCAGGTGAGTGCCGAAGATCTGGGCGGAGCCGCCATGCATACCGAGCGTAGTGGCGTGGCGCATTACCGCGTAGCCAACGATGCGGAATGCATCGAGCGAATCCGGAGCATGTTGCTGGATCTCCCGCACCACTCTGCAGCGGCACTCAATTCTTCCGAGCCCGAGGTGCATGGGGGCCTGGACGAGATCCTGCCAAGTGATCGCCGCCTGCCTTACGACATCCACGAAGTGATCCGGCGGGTCGCAGACGTAGGCGGGTGCGTGGAGTTCATGGCCGAACGGGCCCCCGAGCTACTCTGCGCTAACGTCCGGATCGGTGGGTGGCCAGTTGGCTTGATCGCCAATCGACGGGGTCTCTTCCGCGAGGGTGAGCGCACCCGCATGGGGGCCATCATCTATGCGGAAACGGCCCGGAAGGCCGCAGAATTCGTCACCAAGTGCGACCACCATGGCCATCCGCTGATCTATTTGCAGGATGTGTCCGGGTTCATGGTCGGGCCCGTCGCGGAACAGAGCGGCATCATCCGTGCGGGCGCGGACATGGTCGAGGCCATGGCCACCACGCGGGTGCCCAAGATTGTGATCACGCTGCGTCATGCAAGCGGGGCAGGCTACTACGCCATGGCTGGCCAAGGATTTGATCCGGAATTCATCTTCAGCTGGCCCTCGGCCCGGGTGGGGGTCATGGAGGGCGAGTCTGCCGTGCAGGCTCTGTTTGGTTCCGACCTGCAGTCGCTGGAGCAGTCAGGCGAAGATGTGCCGGAAGACCTGCGGAGCGACATCGAGCGTACGCGCTTGGAGTACGAGCGAGCGCTTGACGCCAAGTGGTGCGCCGCCCAAGGCCATGTCGATGCCATCATTCGCCCGGGCGAAACCCGCGCAATTCTGATCGCTTGCTTGGAAGCGGTCCACGCCCACGGATACGCCGGGCTCTCCAAGGCCTGACCAGTATCCCGCGCTGCGAGCGAAACGTCTGGCGTCCCTCGCTCGTCGGATTGATTGAAGCCTGTGCAAGAATCGAATGACGCACGCATGACCCTGCGCATTCTTACAGCGGCTGCTGGGAGTTGTCTCCTAGCGCTAGCAGCGGGCTCCACCCTGTCGGCCGCACCCGTGAGCAGCGTCCGGGTTGCCTGTGGCAATCCGCGCATCGCTGAGGAGGCGGTCTTCCTGAACCGGCAGGTCCGGCTCATTCCAGAAGTGCGCGGCCTAAGGGCTGCCGCCCAAGATGGGCCGTCGGTGCCCACGAGCGTCGGCGAAATCGCCATTGTCGAGGCCGACAGCGATGTGTTTCGGCGCCCCTTCGATCTCTCCGACACTTCTGTGACGATCACCCTCGGCCAGGGCATGTTCGAGGTCGCCAGATCTAGCTTCCCAAACGGTGCTCCCATTGAGGACCAAGGCGTGCCGCTCACCCTGCAGGACGACGACTACGCCCTCATCGAACTGCCATTCGAATTTCCGTACTACGGCGAGACCTATACCAGCGCCTATGTCCATTCCGATGGAAACGTGTCGTTTCAGTATCCGGAGGCGAGTTCCTATCCGCGCAGCTATTCGCGCGCCGCACACGGGCCTCCGCGCATAGCACCGCTGTTCCGGGACTTGGATCCCAGCAAAGGCGGGCAAGTGCGGGTCGACGCAAGAGCAGATGCCTTGACCGTTGTCTGGTATCAGATCCCTGTGTTCTCCGAGACCTCGATCGGGCAAGCTCAGACCTTTCAGGTGTCGCTCGATTCCACTGGGAAGATCGAGTTCAGATACCAGCAGATTGACGTGCCGGACGCCGTAGTGGGCATTTTCAGCGGCAATCCCGAGAGCGAGGCCGATCCGGTCGACTGGAGCGCGGCAGAGGCGGAGCAGTTTGACTCCACCCACATTCTTGCCGAGGTCTTCATTTCCGAATCACAAATCGACGAGCTTGCGGTGACGCGCTCGTTTTTCCGCACGCACGAGGATGCGTACGATGCACTGATCGTGTTCAATGACTTCGATCTAGGGGCCAGCACCTATTCCTTGGCGCATGCCTATACGGTCCGCAACGAGATCCAGGGCATCGGGGACACCTGCGGCGACGGCTTCTACTTCTGTGACTACGGTTTCCAATTCGGTTCGCCCAGACGCCTTCAGGCAATGGTCAACATGGGCTCTGTCTCCGGGTATCCGGCCACTCCGCTGGGACCGATCCAGGGATTGCCACATGCCTCCATGCTCACGATACTCGCGCACGAGCTTGGGCATCGATTCCTTGCCTACACGCGCTTCAGAGATCCGGAGACCGGCACGATGTCAGCTTCCATCCTTGGACGGCAACTGGCCCATTGGAGCTTCTTTTTCAATACGAGCGCATCCGTGCTCGAAGGGAACGCCATCAAGGACAACGGAACGGGCGTGAGCCCCCGTTTCGTAACGACCGCGGCCACGCAGACCTACAGCATGCTGGATCAGTATCTGATGGGGCTGCGAGATCCTAACGAAGTCCCGGCAACCTTTCTGGTGGCCAATCCTATCGGGGGGCGATCCTTGGGCAATCCGGCTCGATCCCCGCAAGCCGGGGTCGAATTTGACGGCATCCGCAAGGAGATTCGAGTCGAGGACATCATTGATGCCGAAGGCGCTAGGCGGCCCGACGCGTCCGTGTCTCAGCGGAAGTTCAGCCAAGCGTTTGTGCTTGTGGTCGAGCAGGGAAAACAGCCCAAGCCTGAGTCCTTGAGGACGCTGAACTCCCTGCGCAGACTGTGGCTCGCGTTCTTCAGGGCACATCTGGAATCTAGGGCGGTCTCATCCGCCGACCTCGTCAGGATGCTCCACTTGTCGACATGGCCGGCGGGCGGGGTCGTTTCTGGCTGCACAGGGACCGTCAGAGCAACGATTTCCGCGCCTCGTGACACGGACCTGCTCATGAATGTGCGACTTGAAGGCGCTATTGCTGAGGTGTCGGCGACGGCGACGATTCCAGCCGGGGAAACCCAGGTTGAGTTTGAGATTCAGGGTTTGGAGCCCGGGGTGACGACACTGACGGCCGAGGCCGCTGAGGCTGGCTATGACAGTGCCGTCACCCGCTTCGCCGTGAGGGATGGAGTGGATGGCCTGACGTTGGAGAGCCTGAACTCTTTCGGGCTGTTCGGCGTTGCAGGTTCGACGGCGGACGAGCCGGCCCGATATCTTGTTCGAGATGAGAACTTGGTGCCCTACAGCGGAGTCGAGTTGGAGATTAGCGCCTCTGGTGGCGAAGTTGCAGAACTCACGAATTTCCTCACCGATGCCAGTGGCAGGGTGGAATTTGAATGGTCCCTGGTTGCCGAGGCAAGCCTGCAAACGCTGACCGCCCGCATCACGGGCGCGCCGGAGACCACCGTGGAAACACAAGCGGTGGTCTCGCCGGAAACACCCTCGGTCACAGCGGAGAGCGCGGCCAATGCTGCGAGCGGGGAGATGGCAACCACGGGGCGCGGCTTCGCGCCTGGGAGCTTGGTGACAGTTTCCGGGGCAGGCCTGTCGGATAAGACTTATCGAGCGAACACGTACTTGGCATTCGGGAACCCGACGCTGCCGCTGGGACTTGGCGACTTGCGGTGGACCACCGTGAATGTTGGAGGTGGGCCGGCTCCCATCGTCGAGGTGACTCCCTCCCAAGTGACCTTCCAAATCCCCTACGAGGTCAATGGAGATTCGACGCAGGTCTCAGTGACGACTCCGTTCGGAAAAGCTCCGCCCGTAACAATTCCCATCGGTCCGGCACAGCCTGGCATCTTTCCCGACCGCGTGAGCGGGGGAGTCCGTGCCGCCGTGTTTGACCCGGCAAACCCCGATGGCGCTGTGCTGCCTCGTGCTGGAGGCCTGTTGGAACTGTTCGCCACGGGACTTGGAGCGGTAAGCCCTCCCGGCCGCACTGGCCATCCTGGGCTCTCTTCACCGAACCAGCGGGTCGTCGCCCAGACAGAGGCTTGGGTCGACGGAAAACCGGTTGAAGTCACGTCCAGCGCTCTCGCTATCTTCGAGGCCGGAGTCTACCGAGTTGTGCTGACGTTGCCGGATGACCTCATAGCGGGCGACCACGTGGTCAAGATTGGGGCCGGAGGATACGAGAGTAACGAGGTTCCGTTCGAATCGGAATGATGCCGACGGGCAAACAAGCCCCCTCGCTGAGTGTCACTACACTCTTAGCATGCGTGGAATGCCGCTCCGCTGGTGTTTGCTCGTGGGCGCGGTCGCGGCGCTCGTGCTGATCCCGTTCTGGTTATTCGAGGCCCGCATGGCCGAGGCCGTGGACGGCATCCTCCACGCTGGAGCAAATCGCCCAGTCACCGCGGGTGCAGTCGTGCTGTTGCTGGCCGCGGATGTTTTACTGCCGGTCCCTTCGAGTCTCGTCGCGACGGCCTCGGGAATGCTCTTGGGGTTAGTGCCCGGGATGACCGCCACGTGGGTGGGGATGCAATCTGGGGCTTTGGTGGGTTACGGTATCGGCCGCTCGGCAGGAGTTTTCGCGGCCGCTCGATTCGCGGGCAAAGCGGAACTGGCGCGGGTTTCGCAGTCGTATCAGCGGTGGGGCGGGTGGTTCTTGGTTGCCTCCCGCGCCGTGCCGGTCTTGGCGGAGAGTTCGGTCGTGATCGCGGGCGTGGCCCGCCTGCCGCTGGCTAGATTCTTCTGGCTAACAGGGGTCTCCAATGCAGGGATCGCCGCCGCTTATGCAGGAGTCGGGTCGCGGGCTCGCGACGCCAACTCGTTCTTGCTTGCGTTTGCAGCCTCGCTGTTCATCCCAGGTGCCTTGACGTTGGCGAGTCGACTCCTTTCGGGTCGGCCCCAGGATGGGCTCTCGGTGGCTGCAGGCCGAGGGCCCGCGGAGGATTCGAAGTCGAAATGAAACGCGCGCCTAGAGCCGAACCGAAGGCTCTCACACTTACGACTGACTTCGGCCTTCGGGATCACTATGTCGGCGCGATGAAGGGAGTTGTCGCTACCCTCGCCCCGGAAGTGCGGATCTTTGACATCACTCATGAAGTGCCGAGCTTTGATGTCGCCGAGGGAGCCTTTGTGATCGCCCAGGCTTACGGGTACTACCCGCCGGGTACGGTCCATGTTGTGGTGGTGGATCCCGGGGTTGGTTCGTCGCGAGGTGCCATTGCGGCCGCCTGTGACGGGCACTTCTTCATCGCTCCCGACAATGGCGTGCTTTCGCAGGTATTCGAGTCTGCAGGGGGATTCGACGCTCGCCAAATTGACCGGCGTCACGGCCTAGCATCGCTGAGCCGGACATTCCATGGGCGGGACCTGTTTGCCCCGGCTGGCGCAAGCCTGGCCAACGGGCTGTCTTTTGAGGCACTAGGCGCACGCTTGTCTGCTCCGGTCTTGCAGCCTCTGCTAACACTCGTCGACGGCATGGGGCGAGTGCTGCATGTCGATGGCTATGGCAACCTGGTGACAAGCTTTCGCCCTGACGACGTGGAAGAGGCTTCGGGCCTGACCGTGGGAGGGGTGACTACGAGCTTGCGTGCCGATTCCTATGCAGACGCTCCGACGCACCAGCTGTTCATGATCGCCGGCAGTTCGGGCTACGTGGAGATTTCCCTGAACCGGGGGAGCGCTGCCACCAAGCTGGGAGTGCGGGCGGGCGCGCAAGTCGTGCTGTCACGACTTTGGTCCGGGAAGAGCGGCGGCAGGGCGGGTTAGTCCGCCTGGGGCACGCCGTAGCTGCTGCGCTTGCTGCGCAGGTACCTGTACGGGTTGACGGTGAGTCCGTTGTAGTGCACTGAGTAGTGGACGTGCGTGCCTGTCGTGCGCCCTGTAGAGCCGACTAGGCCGATGACTTCCCCGCGCTGTACGGACTGCCCGGGGCGAACGAAGTATTCGTGCAAGTGCCCGTATGCCGTGCTGAAGCCGCTCTGTCCGTGCCGGATCCGCACGCAGTTGCCCAAGCCTCCGTCCCAGCCGGCAAAAGAGATGTAGCCGTCCGCGGTTGCACGAATGGGTGTGCCGTACGGCGCGCTGATATCCATGCCGGGGTGGAATGCTCCCTTGCCGTCAAACGGATCTTGGCGCTTTCCATAACTACTTGTAATCCTGCCTTTGACGGGCCAGATCGAGGGCGTGCTGTTCGCTAGCAGTTCCGAGCTATCTCGCGAGGATCGATGGACTGCGCCTTGGAGCCGGTCGAACTGGTTGAGTGATGCGTAGTAGGCGGGTAGCCGGTCCGATCCGAAGGCGTCTTCCGCTTCGGGACCGCTGCGCCGGATGCCATAGGCGATTGAGACCTGGTATGCCAGATTGCTCAGGGATTCTACTTGTTTATCGCGCTCACCCACAGTCAAGAGCAGGCTTTCGTACTCGTCACGCAAGGCCTCGTTGTTAGCGGTCAGCCGCTGGTTGTCGGCGGCATGCTTGAAATAGCCCGCCGCAAGCCCAATCACCGTGACAAGCGCTAGGGCCGCAAGACCGGCACCGAAGTGCAATGCCCAGTGCGGAACTTGCAGGCGCTTGATGCGCCCAAGCTTGGGGTGGGCAATAATGACTAGAAATCGATTCACTTTCATAGGTGAGCGAGGATTCGCGTGCCGTTGAACCCAAGGTAGGCTGTCAAATCTAAGACGACGTGCTGATACTAAATTGACGGTAGACAAATCGGAGGCGCTCTGTCAACTAGCATTTTCGAGGCATGGGCGAGGCCCCGCGAACTTCGGGCCCTACCATTTCCGAATGCGGGCACATGAGTCTGGCGTGGAAGAGCGGATCATCAAGGCTATCGAGACCCTTTGGGCGAGCAGAAAGAGCCCAGATGTGGTCGTCGCCGGGGGCGATGACTGCGGAATCCTGAGGTCTCCGGGTGCCGCCGAGGACTTGCTGATCACTTCGGACCAGCTCGTTGAAAACCGGCATTTCAGGCGGGACAGGCATCCCCCCGGCGACCTTGGGCGCAAGGCGCTGGTCAGGTCCCTGAGCGACATTGCCGCCATGGGTGGGCGGCCGCTCTGCTTCTTGCAGACAATCTGCCTGCCGGACTGGGCGGTTCGCTCTTCGTGGCACCAGCAATTCCAGCGGGGTCTCCGAGATGCGGCCAATGATGCTGAGGTCTCCGAGCTGGCGCTGTTGGGCGGGGACGTGGCCGGCGGTGAGCTCTTCGTCGCAACCGTGACCGTGATTGGCCGGATCGAACAGGGAACCGCCCTGCTCCGTAGCGGAGCCAGGCCCGGGGACCTCGTCTATGTGTCGGGTGTGCTCGGGGGTTCTGCAAAGGGTCTCGAGTTGCTGCTTGGCGAGAACGATCCAGCACTTGATCATCCTGCCGTGCGCCGGCATTGCTCGCCCAAGCCCAGGCTTGCACTGGGCCGCCGCCTCCGCAAGCTTCCGGCGACTTCGGCCATCGATATCAGCGACGGACTTGCTGTCGACGCGAATCGCTTGGCTTTGGCTAGCAGCGCTGCGCTCGTGATCGACGCAGCTTCCATCCCTTTGTTTCCCGGACTTCCAGTTGAGGATGCACTGCGCTCCGGCGAAGAGTATGAACTGCTGTTTACCGTCGCTCCCGGTGTGAACCCTCCGGCCGGGTTGGACGTGACCGCGATCGGGCGGGTCAAGACAGGATCGGGTGTCTGGCTGGAATCATCCGACGGGCGAAGGCAGCTCGGGGCGGAAGGATTTTCGCACTTTGGGGTGGATGCCTAGGACGTGCGACGGTCTGGTTCCCCTGCACCCGCTGGTACCCGGCTTGTGAGGGGCTTTGATCGGACGAATGCGGCGCAGAATGGCCGGGAAACACGGGATCTGTCGTTGAATCGATCCCGGCGGTGACTTCGTGCCGACTGCGATGCGCTAGTGGTATGGTGGCACCATCTCGGAACGGCTGGGCGGGAAGTTTGGCATGCACTTGAAAACCATGAGAAAGCAAAATGGCGCACACGTTCTCGCAATCGCCGTAGCCTTGTTGGCCGGCAGCCTCCAAGCTGCCGAGGGCGGCGCTGTGGAGACAGGGCTCGTGAACTCCCCGTTCACGGTCAATGGTGCGGAGCGGACCGCCGCGCTATACGTGCCCACGGGCTATGACAAGTCAATGGAATGGCCGCTGATCGTCTTCCTGCACGGTGGCGGGGGCAATGGAGACAATGCGGGAAATGCCGTGACCGAGCGCTTGAACAGGCAGACACTTGTGAGAGCGATCCGCGCCAACCCCGAGCGTTTTCCAGCGCTGGTGGTCTTTCCGCGCTGCCCCGAGGGCAAGATCTGGTCACCCATCCCGGCGGATCCCCTGCAATCTGCATGGCGGCTGGACCGCCACGGCCGGGAGCCGATTCCAGATGCCGAAGAGCACATCACAGCAGTGATCGACGCGGTCTTAGCGGACTTCTCCGTGGCACCAGACAGGGTGATTCTCACAGGGCACTCAATGGGCGGCGAAGGTTCGATCCGCTACGCCGCGCTGCACCCGGAGCGCATCGCCGCTGTCGCACCGTCGGCCGGTTCCGCGGTCGTCGTGCTCAAAGACGCTCGCGTGTTGGCGGGCATGGGTGTGTGGCTGTTTCAAGGCGAGACGGACAGGATCAGCACGGCGCCGCTTGCCAAGCGTATGGTCGCTGCGATTCAGGCCGCCGGAGGCAATCCTCGCTACACCGAGTACAAGGGCGTGGGACACGGCATGTCTCGACTTGTATATCAGGATGCCGAGGTCATCGCTTGGATGCTTGAGCAGCGACGGAGCAGCGACTAGCTGCCGGCGGTTGCGGCAGACCCGGGCGAACTGTCGCTCGCCTATCCGTGCCCTCAGGAGCGGGAACTCCTGCTGCTCGTTCGGCTTGGTCATAGGAATAAACGCAAATCGCGTGGTGCCATACCAATTCTTCATTGGCTCGTAAGTCGTGTGTTGGGAGTTGCTTAGGAGAAGTCGATTCCGCCCGACTTCACCGTTTTTGAAGATCGAATTTCCCTAAGTGATTGAACAGACATGACTTATGGGCACCTTGGAATTCAGTATGGCACCACACGATTGGCGTTTAGTCAGTTCTCCCGGGCGGCCACCAGCTCCGCCGTCACCCGCCTCTGCCGATGCAGTTGGGGTGGCCAGCCCAGCGTGGTGGCGATGTGGGCCGCCTGTGGTGTCGGGCGGGCATCCTGCCGGGTCTCGATCCAACGCCCGTCCGCGCGTTGCAGCGTAGTGGTCTGGCGCACCCAATTGGCCAGCTTGTGCCGCAGGGTGGTCCAACTATCATGGATGCCGGCCGCGGCCAAGCGCTGCCGCACGAGGTCAGCAATTCTCAGGATGGCGGGTCTGGCTCGTGTGGGATGGAATTGGCGGGCGTTTGTGCGTGCCCTAGGGAGGCAGTTGCGGCAGGGCTAGGGCGGCTCGGAACGCGGGCCGGGGTGGCCGGGCTGCCCTGCACTGGCAGTGGCGGGCGCTGGCGTAGCAGGGTCTCGAACAGGGCAGTCCAGTTGCAGAAGCAGAACCACTCCGTGAGAAAGCTCAGGGTCGCGAAGAAGTTGCGCCGCGTGCCGGCCTGCGCCCGGCCTTGCCGCCACAGGTCGGAGACGCAGTCCTGGACCGCATGCAGCGCAAAGGCGAACAGGTTCAGCGTGGCGAGCAGGTTGGCCAGGCCCTGGCTGCCGTGCCCGAAGTTGCGCTTGATGTTGTCGCCGTGGCGGGCCAGGCAGTTGAACCCCTCATGCTCGATCTTCCAGCGGGCTCGTCTGGCCCGTGCGATGTCCGCCACGTTGTCAGCCGTGACCTCCAAGCTGGTGAAGAACGTGTTCGTGTAGGTGCGCTCGCCGTTGCGCTCGATCGCGAACTCGACCCAGGCCCCTTGCACGGCGTCGGCGCCGTCGCGGACCGGCAGCCCGTGCATCCAGCGGAAGCGCTGCAGCTCGACCCGCTGGTGCCGGTTGCGGGTCTTGATCCAGCCGCTGGAATGGATGAAATCGTCGTGCAGCAGTTCGTACAAACGCTTGTGGGAACTGGGCTGACAGACGAACAGGAAGTCCGCCCCGAGCTCGCGGACCAGCTGGCACAGGGGCTGGCAGCAGTACAGGTCATCGCCGAGAAAGACTGGCCGGTAGGGGCGTAGCTCGGCGCTGTGGGCGGGCAGCCAGCGCTTGGCGGCGTTGCGCTCGCAGTCCTGTTGGCGTTGCTCCTCGGACAGTTCCGGCTGGTCTGCGGCCGGGTCCTGCTGGGGCTGCACGAACTCCGGCATCAGCGGCAGGACGCGGTTGTGGCCGTCGGCGACGACCGTCGCCGAGAGCATCGTATGGAAGTACTGCTCGGTCTTGTGGGCCCCGACATGGCGGACAGAGCACTGCGCGCAGCGGATCGCGTCCGAGCAGTGGATCTGGAGGCCGTCGAGCGCGACCAGCAGGCGGCCGCCGAGGCGCTCGAAGGCGGCTAGGGCGCCCTGCTCGCGGACGGTGCCGAGGCAAAGCGGGCACAGTTCGGCGAAGTGGGCGGGGTCCAGGCCGTCGAGCAGATCGCGGATCCGGTTGTCGCAGGGGATCTTCTGCACGCCGAAGAGCGTGTGGCAATTGGAGCGGGCGGTTGCCTGCTGCATGCGCCGCTGGAATTCGAGGAAGGAGGGGGCTTGCAAGAAGAACACCGCGAGGGCGCAGGAAGCAGCGTCGGCGGGGGCGTAGCGCGTGTTGCGGCCCCGGCGGGAAGCCGGCAGCGCAGCGCCGGCCCGGCGGAAGGCGTCCAGCAGACCGTCCAAAACATTGTCCATTCTTCATGTATTGAACAATGCGAGTCGCTGTGTCAACTGTGACCGTCCTAGAATCAGTTGCCCATCAATCTGGAGACCCAAAAATCGACCCCCGAATCCCTAAAATGAGAATTGCTGGCACGAGGTGGATCGCATGGTACGCCAAAACCGCGACGAACAGGTGCGCCCGAATGCGGTCGCGCTTGCTGTGGTAGATCGGGCGCAGGCCCACTTCGCCCTGCAGACTGCGGAAGGTCGCCTCAATGTCGCTGAGTTGCCAATACGTGCGCACCACGCGCTCCAGGTCCCAGTCACAGTGACTGGTGCGCAACAGATAGGTCCCCGCTGTAGCCGAGCGCTGGGCGTGTTTGGCGTTGCGCTGCCACACGACGGCGGCGGCCAGCGGCGGCTGGGCTTGGCGCGGCCGCCTGCGCCGGGGCCGCTGCGTTGCGGCTGAGTTTGCTGCGTCGGATTCGGGAACTTTCTGTGTGACCGTGATGTGAGATTGGCTCGCCACGGCTTTGTGGCGCTCCTTGATGCGTCCGAGGCGCTCCAACACGCGCGCATAACGCTTGGTACAACCCGCTTTGGACAGCCCGGCATGCAGTTGGCGCAGTTCCTGCTCGAAGCGTTCGCGGCGCTGTGCGAGCATGCTGTCCTCTTTCGCCTGGCGGCCCTCGCTCCAGACGCACAGACGCGTTTCGGCACTGTCGCTGTCCAGCTGCCAGACCTTGGCCGGCTGCTGCTTGCGCGTCTCGAAGGTGCCCCCCGGAGCGGTTTGCGGAGGGGCCTGCTTGCCGCGCTCGACGGTGATCCAGTGGTAGCCGTGCGCACGCAGCCAGGCGATGTTGGCCTCCGTCGACAGGCCCGCATCCATGATGACGGTGGGTTTGGCGGCAGCTGGCTCAGACAACTGCGCGAGGGCCGCGGCCAAGGTGCTGGGTTCGGACACGTTGCCGGGCAGCAGCTCGGTGCGCAGGGGGAAGCCGCTGCCGTCGAGGGTCAGTCCCATGCTGACCAAGGGGCAGTCGTTGCGGCGCTGCTTGGAGCGCCCGTACTGGCGGTCCTCGCCCGCCGCGCCGCAGTAGTGCACGTTGGTGAGATCGACGAAGACGACGGTTGCGGTGTGCCCGAAGAGGCTGCAGGCGCGCTGGGAGAGCGCGGCTTCGAGGGCCTTGCGATGGCTCCAAAGGCAGTCGCCGATGCTGTACAACTTGTTCAGGTTCAATGGCTTGCCGGTTTCGATGCCGAGCAGTTCCAAGGTTGCCGAAGCGGTGTTGAGCCACTCGCAGGCAGCCCGCTCGGAGGCGGGGTGCAGCATGCGCGCGACGATCAGGGCGGTGGCCAGGCGGGCCCTGCGCGAGGACACGCCTTGGCGCTCCAAGGTGTCGCCGAAGTGCAGTTCCTGCAGGGCCTGCAAGGCAATGCGCTCGGCGCCGACGCTGCGTACGTGGGAGTTATCCAAGGTGTCGAGATGCACGGTGGCGCGATCCTCGGCGGGCTCGGCTGGGCTGCGCTCGCGCAGGCTGTTGTGGAGCTGCAGGGCGAGTTGATGCAATGCTGGATCGGGCTCGTAGAGGGGCAGGCGCTGGCACTGCAGGTCCTTCAGGATGGCGAGCAGATCCGGCCACTGGTCTTGCGGGACGGCGAAGTCGGCACCGAGGTTGAGCAAGGTCTGCTGGCGCACGCCGCTGGCGGTGCGCCGGTTGTGCACCAGGCGGAAGGAGTAATAGGAACCGCCGGCTTTGCGGGCGCGGGTGGGCGAGCGGCGAATGAACCTAGAGACCAGTGTGGCAGTTGGGGGGCGCGAGAGGAACCCAGAAACTGGTCTAACAACAACAATTATGGCACCACAACGGCCTCCACGGACCCCATCGGAAAGTCGTCGTCGTTTAGAGACAACGGTTTACGCGGACCGACACGCCGAAAGTAATCGAAAAAACTACCGATTTGCACCCATCCCACCGCTAAAACGGTGAAGTCGGGCTGGGCCGGCCGCACCTACGCTTTCGACAGCGCGAACTTCCTGGCGCCGTTGCGCCCGCGCGGCCGGGAGCCCCGCCAGCGCCGCCGTGTGTCGTATTCCGTGTCTGATTCTATGTCTTGCATACGTCGAGCGAAACATACCGCCCCAACGCTCGGCCCCGGGTTCACTGGGCTCCGGGGTTGATCGCTCGAACCCGTTCACGGACCTCTGCTACGGTCCCATGGATACCCGTTCACGAAGAGTGATCTAATGCGGGTGTCTCTTGCGGCTGATCAACGGTAACTTCATTTTTATCAGTCAGTTATAGAGGACATGCGATTGAATCGCCCTAAACGTCTAGCAGGGCGTCGATATCCCCAGCAAGCTGCTGCCGGGGAGTCAACAGCGAGACCAGTACGAAAATCGCCGTGGAGGCCAGCAACGCGACGGCGCCTACCGCTAGACCGGGAGGCAGTAGGGGATGCCCGTGGCGCGCCGACATCTCGAGAATGAAATTCAGGGCGATGCTGCTGGCGATGGAAGCTACGCAAGCCTGCCCGGTAGCTCGCTTCCAGTTCATCCCAATGCACACGCTGGGAACAATTGCAGCCGCGAAAGTGCCCCAGCCGAAAGTCCCGAGCAGGGCGATCAGGTTTTCCATGTAGAGGGCAAAAATCGCTGAGAGCAGCAGCAAGACTCCCGTGGCCACGCGAGACCAGAACAATTCCCGGCGAAGCGACTTGCCGCGCAGGGCGATCGGGATGTCGCGCACGATTGCGGCAGCCCCTAGGTTTAGAAACGAGTCAGCCGTGGACATGATCGCCGCCAGCAGGCCCGCGAATACAATTCCGGCCAACAGCTCTGGGGTGTAGTTGAGCAGGAATGTAGGCGCGGCCAGGTCCGGATTCTCCAACGCCGGATGATCCCCCCTGGCGACAAGGGTGCGCATTGCCAGACCGATACCCATCCACAGCATCGCGAGCACGAGGTAGCTGGCTCCGGTAGCGAGGGCGCTCCATTTCAGCTGGCGGATGTCCTTGAGCATCATCAGCTTGGTCACTGCGTGTGGCTGGCCGGCCGCTCCAATCCCGAACAGCAGCATCCAGCTCAGCGAGGCCATCTCGCCGCGAGATCCCCAAGGTCCGGCGTACCCCGGATCCATCGCCCAAAGCGTTTCGCTGATCGCGGCCATGCCGCCCCCGACCTTGAGGCACTGCAGCAACACCGCGACGGCGGCCCCGAGCATCAGCACGCCTTGGAACAAGTCGGTGTAAACTCCGGCTACGATGCCTCCGGCAATGGAATAAAAGGCGAGGACGCCCAGACCGATGCCCAGCGCCACCAGCAGGTCAATGCCGAGGACCGCCTGCAAGACCGTGCCGATGGCCAGCACTTGCGTGCCTAGATACCCGATGACGCCGAGGAATATAGCCGCGCTCATCGCCACCGCCGGCCAGGTCCCGCCGTAGCGCGCCGAAATCGCCTCCGGCAAGGTCAGGATCTCGCGCACTTCGACGAGCAGCCTCAGACGCTTGCCGGTCAGCATGAAAACCAGCGGTAGGCTGAAGGCCGACACGAACACCATCCAGAGTGAACTAGAGCCTGATTCATAGACCAAGCCGGGTCCGCCCACAAACCCGAATCCGCTCATCACGCTGGAAATCGTGGCGGCGACCACGACCACAGGACCGAGCGACTTGCCCGCCAGGAAAAAGTCCGCTGAAGATGAGGTCCGCCGCATCGCCCAGACCCCGATCACGGCGCAACTCACCAGGTAGGCGATCACACAGGTGATGATCAGGTGCGAATCGGTAGTCGGCATGAATGCGCGGGGCCTATTTCTTAGCGAAGCGGTCTAAGAATTGGCGCTGTTTTTCGATAGGGAGCACTTCTCGGTCGAAGATGAGGCCATAGAGCACCCCGAGCACCAGCCCGACCGGCGTAATGCCGTAGACCAGCATCGCCGTGCCTGCGGGGAATCCTCCGATCGTCTGCAGAGGTCCGGACGGATCGTGCAGGTGAAATGCCATGGCAAGCACACCGCAGAAGGCGGCGCCGAATCCCAGCACTACTGCAATCGTCAGCCGGGATGGCCGCCCTGGCGCCCGCAAGCCGATCAGGCAGAGCATCACGATCAGGACGACCGAAGCCATCCCCAGCAGCGCAGCCTGTCCGCTGAGTCCTGCGGCGAGGGCGACTAGGCAGGCGGCAGCGGCTGATAGGGCCAGCGGCGAGTTGTTCACTTCCAAGGCGCTTCCCTCTCCTCCAGTTCCGCGTAGGCTTCCGCGTAGACCTCGACCATGCGTTCTTCCCAGGTAGCTGCTATGGCGGGATCCTCCGCCTGCTCGCCCTTGTCCCCCGTGTGCTGGATCCACAGGTCCAGAGTGGACGCCATGCGCGTGAGTATCTGCTGGTGCTCAACCGATCCGGCGAGATTGTTCAGCTCGTGCGGATCTTCCTTTGTGTCGTATAACTCTTCCTCCGGGCGAGTGCGGGCAAGGAACGGATTGTCGCTGGCGCTCAGCTCCCCGTTCTTCTCCAATCGCAGCATTTGTCGCCAGATCGGGTAAGAGACCTCTTTGTATCGGTTCAGCTGCATGTAGGGCCGCTCTGGGTGATAGTTGCGAATGTACTTGTAGCGTTTGTCGCGCACCGCCCGGATGCGGTCAACAGTTTCGTCGCAGCGGTCACGTGCGGCGAAAACGTACTCCCGATCCGGCTCCTTGCCATTGTCAAGGAACACCCTGCCTTCCAGGTGGTCGGGCACTTCGATTCCGGCGATCGCCAGCGACGTTGCCGAGAGGTCGATTGTGCTCACAAGTTCATCCCGTACGCTCCCTGGCTCAAGCTGGCCGGGCCAGCGAACGACCAGCGGCACGTGGATGCCGCCGTCGTAGAGGAATTGCTTGTCCCGGGGCATCGGGCGTCCGTGGTCGCCAAAAAACATCACCACCGTTTGGTCGGCGAGACCGTCCTCGTCGAGGCGGTCCAATACAAGGCCGACCTTCTCGTCGAGCAGTCGCACCGCATCCAGATAGCCGGCCCAATCTTGGCGGGAGACCTGATCTTGCGGATAGTACGCCGGCGGCGTCACCGTGTCCGGATCGGTCGGTGATTCCAGCCGCTCGGTAAACCCCCACGGCTCAAGGGGCTTGCCGCGATGTGGTTCGAAGATGTTGACCTGCGCATAAAACGCTTGGCCTGGTTCGCGATCGCGCCAATCCGTGCCGTCAAACGGCTTTTCGTGTTGGAAATTGAAGTCGGTCTTGTTGCGCCCACCGAGACCACTCTGATGGTCATTCACCGTGTAATAGTTCGCTTCGCGGAAATAGTCGGTAATCAAACGGACCGGCTCGGGCAGCTGGTAGCCGTCATTCCGATGGCTGCGATGCGCGTGCGCGCCAATGCTGGTCTGATACATCCCCGTAATGAGGGCTGACCGCGAAGGGGAGCAGACCGGACAGGTCACGTAGGCATTGGTGAAGCGGGCCCCCTCGGTGGCCAAGCGGTCGATATTCGGCGTGCTGACTTGCGAGTTCCCGTAGCACGAAAGGTCGGGGGATAGGTCGTCGGCAATGATCCACACGACATTCCACGGGCGGCCCGTGGCGCACCCGAAGGCGCCAGCCGCAACGGTGGCGGTGCCGACACTTCCTAGAAACTCCCTGCGAGTGGTCATCAGAGTTGCCCCCATTAAATTCGTGGCGAGCGAAGCCAGCCTAGCGTTGGCGGTGTTGCGACAGGCCCGAAATGGGGCATTCGCAGGCCTGCCTCATGGATTTCGGATATTGTACAGGAACGTGAACTGGAGACGGATATCGCCGCCGAGGTATTCGCTAGGCAGGGGCGGGAAGGGATTCGAGGCGCTCACTCCCGCAACCGCTGCGCGGTCGAGCGGAGGCGCTCCGGAACTCTTGGCAATCACAAGCTTGGGCACGCTCCCGTTGCGGGCCACCGAGAACTGAATCAACGTGCGTCCGCGACTCATGCCCAGACGGGCGCTTTCGGGGATGACCGCGAACCAATTCCTCCGCACTGCGGCCAGGACCTGAGTTAGGTACGGCCGGAAATCGACGCCCCGGGGATCGCTTAGCAATTCCACGAGGCTACCCGAATCAGTGGGCCCGCGTGGCAGCCCCGCCTTCGACGTGGATCCGCCGAAGCCGTCGCCTACCGTTTGCCGGGGTCCTCCTCCGCGCTTCATGTTCTCAAGAGCGCCGGCGATGATCTGGTCAGGGCGGACGGTTAGCTCCAGCGTTCCGAGCTGAGCGCTGCCCTGCTGGCTTGGCATGCTGGCCTTCGGGTTCTCCAACTGGAGGACAGCCCGCTTGCGGACCGGCGCCTTGGGCATCGGCAGGAGCCTGGGATCCCGATTCTTGGCCAGTTCGGTGCCTGTTTGGAATTCGCCTGGGGCGGGGCTCTGAGCCGGAGGGGGCTCGATTTCAAGCGGTTCCTCGGCTGCCTCTATTGCGGGAGTATCGTCAACCGGCTCTGGTTCGTCGACCTCAATAGGTTGAGGCACGACCTCGGCTTCTTGCGGCTCCGGCTCGGGCACAGTCTCTGGTTCGGCGGCTGGGCCAGGGCCGGGCTCCGGGGCGGGCAGGGGGAGGCCGCGGAAGCCTCCTTGGCCCTCACCAGGGATATCCACTTGCCCGTGGAGTGGGGGCAAGTCCTCCAGCGATGGCGTCATCAGCGTGATATGCACCGCGTTCCAATCGGCAGGTTCTTGCAATTCGAGTTGCATGGTCCGCGGCAGCACCAGGAACGCTAGAGCTGTGGCATGGAGCACAATCGAAGCTGACCTGGTCAGGGCCGCGGCAGACCGGAAGCCTCGCAGCTCCCAGTCCACCTCCAGATCCAACGGTGTCTGCGGATCCTGTGGCCACGTTCCGCTCCCCGGAGCATTCTCGTATCGCAGGGACGGACTGAAGCGCTCGGTTAGAAACTCCGGCGCTGGTCCATCCTGACGCAGCTGGGTGGGATTGGCGGCGCCATGCGAGCAATGCCACTGGACTCGCTTTTCGAAGTCGCCGACCTGCAGCCAAAGAGGTCGATCACTCGGTCCCAGATTGACTGTTCGGGCGACCGAGGCGCGCAACGCCAAGCTCTTGCTGTAGTCCACCAGCAAGAAATGGATTTGGCCGTTGTCTGCGATTTTCAATTAAGCCAGGGCGGACAAGGTCTTTGAAACCAAGTGCGAATGCTCTTCGATCGCCCCTCTTATTCTAAGTGCCAAGCGGAGCGCGTTGAGGCCGTCTTGGCCGCTTACTCGCGGGCGCGATCGTTCCCGCACACAGCGCAAGAACGATTTCAGCTGCAGCTGGAGCGGCTCCCCGTCGTCCGGCGCTAGCGGCAGCATGCGCAATCCGGCCGTGCTGTCCAGTCCAATGCGTATGCCCTGCCGCGTGATGTAGTCAACGGAGACGTATTCGCGCGGTTGGAAGAATCGCAGCTTGCGGATCTTTTCCGTCGACACGCGGCTAGCCGTCAGGTTGGCCACGCAGCCGTTTTCGAATTGGATGCGTGCGTTGGCGATGTCCGTCCGGTTGGAGATCACGGACAGGCCGCTGGCGTCGACTTGGCTCACATTGGAATCGACCAGCGTCAGGACAATGTCGATGTCATGAATCATCAAGTCCAGCACAACGTCAATATCGAGGCTCCTCGGACTGAACGGGCTCATCCGGTGGATCTCGAAGAACAGCGGCAGCGTGGCGGCCTCTGTCGCCTGCTGGACAACGGGATTGAATCGCTCGAGATGACCGACCTGCAGAATACGCCCCGCTCGCTCGGCGGCAGCGACAAGCTCCTCAGCGGGCGCGATCTCGGGCGCGATCGGCTTTTCCACGAGCAGGTCCAGTCCTCGGGCTAGCAGTGAGAGCCCAACGGGCGCGTGGTGCTGTGTCGGCACTGCGAGGCTGACAGCGCGCACTTCGCCGGGCAGCCCAGCCGCATCGGAGAGGGCTTGGCAGCCGAAATCGGCGGCGATGCTCTGCGCGCGGCCGGAGTCGCGGTCAACAACCGCGACGAGATTCGCTTCGGGCAGTGCGGCGTAGACCCGCGCGTGATGGCGCCCGAAGTTTCCGGCCCCGACGACGGCGACAGGTATGGGTTGGGCGTCGGTCACGTGACGACTCGATTGACGTTGCGGCTGGCTCGGCTAGCGCAGGTCGTAGGCCACCATCTCGGTTTGGTTGCGAACGAACAGCAGCCCGTTTGCCATCGCGGGCACATTCCATGTTTTGCCCGGAATCGACTCGAATCGAACTAACTGGCGGTATTCCTTTGGCGTCGCCTGGACCAGCGCCAGTTCGCCGTCTTCACTCAGGATGATCAGATGCCCCGCAGCGTAGAGCAGCTGGCCGAACCGGTACCGCCCCTGTTTCCAGAATCGCTCTCCGGTGCGGACGTCGAGCGCGACGAGGATGCCCTCGTCGAGTCCATAGACAACCCCATCCACCAAGACGGAGGGGTTGAACTTGTTCTTCATGTTGCGGTTGAACCAGACCTCCTCGACCGAGAATTGGTCCCCGACAGCGGAAACTTGCAGAAGGACTGCGCCGTGGCCGTAGCCCGACGACACGAATACGTGGGTGTTGTCTACGACAAGCGGTTGCGCGCAGTTGGCGTCATGGCTAGTCTTCCAAGGGTGGCTCCACAGGAGCGATCCGTCTTCCAGCGACGCGCCGAGGACACGGACTCCGCTCACGACCAGCAGCTGGCGGCGTCCAGCCAGAACGGTCACTTGCGGTGAAACGTATCCCGCTTTGTCGCTCAGTGCTGACCAGCGAATCTCGCCCGTCAGCTTGTCATACGCAAAAATCGATTTGCCATTGCTCCCGCCGGGCAGAGCGATGACGATGTCGCCCTCCACGAGCGGGGCTGCCGCCATCCCCCATTCCAGATTCCCGGTACCGGCGTCCTGCAAGATGTTGCGCTGCCAAATCAGCTTCCCGTCAGCCGCCGCAAGGCAGGCCAGGTCCCCGTTGGCACCTTGGGCATAAATGCGTCCTTCGGAGAATGTCGGTGTGGCCCTCGGACCGTCACCGCCCATGTGTTCGCGGAATCGCGACTTCCAGGAATGCTCCCAGACTTGCAGCCCGTCCTCAATGCCGTATGCAGCCACGACCTCGTGCTCTCGTCGCTGCTCGATCGTGAACACCAGCGAATCGGCCACGACCATGGATGCGTAGCCGCCGCCCACCTGCTGGCGCCACAACTCTGGCGGGCCATCGGCCGGCCAGTCGGTCTGGATTGGAGATTGGTCGTAGATCCCTGCACGTCCGGGTCCCCGATACTCGGTCCAATAGTTCCCATCGGCGGGCGGCGGCTGGTGCTGCTCTGCCGGCTTTGCCATCGGGGCCACGATCTGTTCGAAGTCGCTGCGCGTCGGATGCGCCTTAGCGATGGCCTCTTGCCGGCGGTCCGCCTCGAGGCGTTGCATGCGCGCGTCCGAATCGGCGTGCTCGATCACCAGGGCTAAGCCTGAGCCCGCAAGCCCGACCGTGCCTCCGGTCCAATACAGGTACAGCGCAAAACCGGACGCCGCGACGGTGAGCGCACCTAGGACGTAGAGGCAAGCGCGAAGAATTCTCTTCGCGAAGGTCATCGGGCGGCTCCACTGTTGTGCGCTTCAAACATGTTGCTGTCTCTAGCCTATCGAACGTAGCGCTGCGCAATCGGAAACCTACGGCCCATGCCGAATGCCTTCGACGTCACGCGCAAGCCCGGGGCCGCCTGTTGGCGCTTGTATTCGTTGCGGTCGACCATGCGAGCGATCTCCCGGACAAGTGCAACTGGCTGCCCGACCTGTTCCGCGATTTCAGGGACCGAGCGGCTCTCCTCCACGTACAGCTGCAGGATGGGATCCAGCACGTCGTACGGGGGCAGGGAATCGGAATCCTTTTGATCCGGTCTCAGTTCAGCGGAGGGCGGCTTCGTCAGCACCGAATTGGGGATCGCGCCCGGGTGGCGCTGGTTGGCGACGGCCGCCAGCTTGTAAGCCAGTGTCTTTGGGACATCGCTGATCACCGCCAGCCCGCCACACATATCGCCGTAAATGGTGCAGTAACCCACGGCCAGTTCGCTCTTGTTTCCCGTCGTGAGAACGAGTCCATCAAACTTGTTCGACAGCGCCATCAACGTCGTGCCGCGGAGGCGAGCCTGGAGGTTCTCCTCGGCAATATTGGGCGCTGTGCCGGCAAAGGCTGGCGCCAGTTGGCGCTCGAAGGCCTGGTAGGCGGGATTGATCCCGATTGTTTCGAGATTGATGCCCGTAGCCTTGGCAGTGTGGCGAGCGTCGGTCAGGCTGCCCTCCGACGAGTACGGCCCCGGCATGGCTACGCCGGTGACGTTTTCGGCACCTAGCGCCTCAGCGGCGATGACTGTTGTCAGGGCGGAGTCGATTCCGCCACTCATGCCGATGATTGCCTTGTGAAACCCGCACTTGGTCACATAGTCTCGAGTGCCGAGCACCAAAGCGTCGTATACCGCGGCTACATCGCCGCGGGCGCTTTCGGCCCCCCATGCGTCATCGAGCGCGTCGCTGCCCGCTTCCATGTCCCAGCACAATAAATCCTCTTCAAAGGACTTGGCGCGTGCGCGCAGGGCGCCGCTGGCGTCCACGGCGAAGCTCGATCCGTCGAACACCAGCTGGTCGTTCCCGCCGACTTGGTTGGCGAGCACAGCGGGCACCTGATGACGCGCGGCCGTCGCCCGCAACATTTCGAGGCGAAACGCGCGTCGACCAACGTGGTACGGCGATGCCGACATGTTGACCAGCAGGTCGATGCCGTGACCGACAAGTTCCTCAACCGGGTCGCGTGCGTATCGCGAGCGCTCCCAAAACTGCTTGTCATTCCACGCATCCTCGCAGATCGTCAGCCCGATCTTTGCGTTTCCGAACTTCCAGATGCCGGGCCGGTCGCCCGCCTCGAAATAGCGCGCCTCGTCGAAGACGTCATAGGTGGGCAGGAGAATCTTGCGCTGGCGAAAGACGATGTCGCCGCGATGGAGGCAGGCTAGGCAATTTGCCGCAGTCCCCGGCACCTTGCCCGCGCCGCAATAGCCCACGACCAAGGCCGTGTGGAGGCTTGAGGATTCCTCTGCCAGCCGGCGCAGCTGTCCTTCGTTAGCTTCGAGAAAGCCCGCCGCTCCGACGAGGTCGAGTGGCGCGTAGCCGCTGATGGAAAGCTCGGGGAAGATGGTGAGATCGGCAGCTGCTGCGTCTGCCTTCCGAGCGAACCGCAAAAGGCGGTCTGTATTCGCCTCGAGGTCACCTACGGTGAGGTTCACTTGGGCGAGTGCGAGCTTCATCGGACCTAGCTTTCACTCTACATTCCACGCGGGCTTCAGCCCGGCTTTCCAGCGGCCACCAAGTGGACCCCCTCAGTCGGAATCGAATATCCTGAACCGCCCCGGCGCAGGCCGGGACAGATCCGAGAGTGCGCACACGCTCGTGGCGGGCCATTGCAGGGCCCGCCCAGCGCAGCTTAGAAGGTGTGCCCGTCGTTCAACGTGAGCCTGAAGGGCTCCTTCGTCAGGCCGCTGGCGACACCGTCGATCGTCAGCTTAGATCCGGTGCGGACACCTGTGCGGCGGCGATTTTCGAGAGTCACGATAACTTCCGTGCGACCGCCTGCCTCACTTGCCAGATTGATCGATGCGGGCCGCTCGGGCGGGGTTGCCGAAACCACGAAGAGGTCCATCTTCGGAGTCAGCTTGCCTCTGAGTTCGGACCAAGTGCTGTCTCCCGTGGGACCGAGCAGTGTCGCTTTGAGGTCTTTGAAAACCCATAGGCCCGGGTTCTCCTTGCGAGACTTCTGGTCTTGTTCGAACTGCAGCTCTTCTGTCGACTTCAGTTCGATCCTTTCCGTGGCCAACGCTCCCGATCGAGCCATCGCTTCAATCTTGGGCCAGTAGACGTCGTACGCCTGATCGCCATAGTTCTTCCGCACCAAGGTCTGGACATAGTCCAAAACCTGGGTCCGCCCTTCCGCAGGCATTGCGTTGGGTCCGTCGTACAGTGCGGCACGGGCGAATGAGAAGAACGCAAGGTCATACTTCGCGGCGTCTTGCTGGGCCAGCACCACCTGTCCGAGCCAGTAAGAAACCTGACCACGCGACGGGTCGATGCTGAGCACCTTGCTGAAGGCTTCCTCGGCGGCGGTATTGTCCTTCTGCTGCATCTTGCCCCAGCCGATCGTCAGGTGGGCGGAAGTCTGCGCCTGGGTCTTGGCGTTATCCCATGCAGCCTGCGCGATTGCGTCCGGCTTGGCTGCGAACTGCTTGTCGACACCCTCGAGCACCGCTTTGGCTGCGGTGATGCCGTCGTTCACGGTCTCCTCGTCAGCGTTGCCCAGATAGGGGCTCGAGAGCGTGATGACGTAGTGGGCGGTGAAGTCGTCCGGGACCTTCCCGATCAACTCCTTGGCGGCGGCGACCGCCTCGGCGGTCTGGCCGGTCTTTTGGTAGCTGTCGAGATAGAGCCGTGTCCGTTCCTCGTGATAGTCGGTTTCCGGATACTTCTGGACCCACTCGTTGAGCAGCGTGATCTTTGTGGCGGGGTCGGCCTCGCCGTAGACCTTTGTGATGACGTCGTACTCGGCGCGGTCCTTGTATTGCTTTTCCTGCGGATTCGGAATGGCGACCGCAGTCACCATCAGTAGCAGGCAGGCTGTGAGCGCGAACTGCGCGGTTTTCTTCAGAATCATTCCCTGAACTCCGGAGCCGCCGTTTGGCGACATAGAGAAAATGATGGCACAGTGACGCTAGGTGCGCAACGGCTCCTTGTCAAATCGGAGCTAACACTGCACTCAAGTAATTGCCAGTATATGCGCACTAGCGACGGCCGCGCAAGGGGTGGCAATGCCCAGCGGGCGGAAAGGCACGCCGTACTGCCCACAATCGGCCCGCAGAGCGCCGGTGTTGCCTGACTCTCGATGCAGCCGATAGCCGGCCTGTCGAAGTTAGCCGGAACTCTGCGAGGGCACCTTGCCGAGTGCCGCGCCCTGTGCTCGGTCCGGCAGGTCTCGAGCATCCCGACTTGCAGGCAGGGGAGGCCGTGCTCAAGCTGGACCGCGGGCCAGCGCCAATGGCACCTACCGCGGATCCGCGCCACGTGGCGGCTTGCTGACCGCCGCCGGCACCACTCTGCGCAGTATGCCGTTCACGGTCAGGGCTCTTCACAGGGCCGAGCTGCCTGTTCGAAGCGGGCTGGTTCCGAGCGCCATCTGCAGCAATCGGTTGGCTCCCAGCGTTTTGTTGACGGGTTCAACGGCCACTCGACCGTTTCTACAGGGTTCTCAATGCAGAGAACTCGCCCACAACGACTCTAATTCTCCCTGCCGTCTTGACATCGAATTGCATGCTTTGTTATTCACTGGAGTAGTGCATGTTTGTCGGGCTGTTTGGCCGCGGATAAGGAGCACAGCTTGTCTTTCCAGTAATTTGATCGAACGGTTCGATCCACATAACTGGAAGAAATATTGATTAGCGAGGATCCAAGACACAATGGACATCAACCAAATGCTCGACGAGTTGCGAGACGAACGTGAGCAAATCGCTAGCGCCATCGGAGCGCTGGAGAACCTGCCAGGCAGTCGAGAGACCAAGAAAGTGCTTGCCTATCTGGAAAAGAACCGGCTTCTAGTTGAGGATGCGGTTCTGGCGCTTGCGAATCTGGCGCGGAGTCGCGGCAAGACTCGCGGCCGGCGCCCGACCTGGATTGCCGAAATCAAGGAAGCGCGCGACAGTCGCTAGGACCCAAAATCGCTCGGGCGGTGGGTGCTCGCGCTCCGCAAGATTGAGATTCTGACTACCCGTTGGAATCGACGATCTAGTAGAGCAGGAATGCCTGTCGCCTCGCCCGAAACTCGGCCAGTAGGTCGTCGAGTTGATTCCAAATTGCTGTACCACCTTGACCACTGTTCAAGGCGTTTACCGTATCCATATCACCGATTAAGTCCTTGGCTCGGTCAAAGTCCACTCTATCGGCGTGTAATTTTGCTAGGGCTGCGGCCAGTTCCAAGCCCAAGCGCGTCGGCTGCAGGGCATCCCTGTTGACAATCGAGAACTGCACGCCATCGATCACCCTTCCTTTGAATACAGAGGCCGAAGGCTGCTGCCGTCTGGCGTAAACTCGTATCCCCGGAAGTGAGGCGCTGCGAATTTCGTCCGCCAGCGCCGCTCCGTCAATCCAGTCAGCGCCGATGAACTGGAATGGAGTGTCGGTTCCGCGACCGACCGAGTAGTTGGCTAACTGCTCCAGCAGCGCTATCCCGGGATACAGAATCGCCTGGTCCAAGGTCCTGATGTTGGGTGACGGGTTGATCCACGGCAGGCCCGTTTCGTCGAACCACAGGCTGCGGTCCCATCCCTCCATGGGAACGATCTTGAGGTTGGCCCCGATCTCGCGTTCCGCGTTGAACATCCGGGCCAGTTCTCCGACGGTCATGCCATGCCGGACTGGGAGGTTGTGGTACGCCACGAACGACTCGAGTTCGACGTCGAGCATCGGTCCTTCGACCCTGATCCCATTGATGGGGTTCGGGCGGTCCAAGACATAGAATTCGATGCCGGCTTCGGCAGCTGTCTCGAGCGCGTAGCCCATCGTCGTGATGTAGGTGTAGAAGCGGGCACCGATGTCTTGGATGTCAAACACCAGAGCGTCCAACTCCCGTAATTGATCCACGGACGGTCTCTTACGGTTGCTCTGGTACAGGCTGCGGACAGCGACGCCGGTCCGCTCGTCCGCCCCGTCGGCGATCTCCGGTTCGTCCAGTGTTCCAGCAAGGCCGTGTTCGGGCGTGAAAATGATGTCCAAGCTGAGATTGTCCGCCTGGGCGAGCAGGTCGATAGTGCGCCGCCCGTGCCGGTCGACGCCAGTGTGGTTTGTGAGCAGTCCAACTCTCTTTCCCGCAAGCCGCGCGAAGTTTTCTGCGGCCAGAATGTCGAGCCCCGTTCGCACGGGCGAGAATGCAGCGCGGGATTGCTGGACCTGGCTGAAGTTTCGCGGAGCGCTCTCGTCGCCCGGGTCGAGGTTCGCAGCGACGATCGAAGCCACGAAGCTGCGGAGCCGAACCACAGATGTCTTGGCCTCGGGATGCACGCGGTTTGTCATCAGCGTGACGAACGAATGGCTGAGCGGATCGATCCAAAGGGACGGGCCGGTGTATCCAGTGTGTCCGTACGAAGACATGCTGAACAGATCCCCTCGCGGAGAGGAGTACGGTGTGTCGATGTCCCATCCGATGCCGCGAGCGTCCGCGCCTTGAGGGCTCTGCGGCGTCCGCATCCGCAACACGCTTAAGGGGCTGAGGATCCGGGTCCCATTAAGCTGACCGCCGTTGAGCATCATGCGGGCAAACGTAGCGACATCCTTGGCTGTCGAATAGACACCCGCATGCCCGGATACGCCCCCCATCATCCGGGTCGTGGGATCATGCACGACGCCGCGCAAGACGGTGCCGTCTTCGAGTCTTTCAGTCGGCGCGATGCGCTTGCGTAGTGCGTCTGGGGGCAGGTAGGTTGTCTCGGTCATTCCGAGCGGCTCGAAGATTCGCTCCCGTGCGAATCGGTCCAGCGCTGTGCCGCTGGTCCTGCGGACGATCTCCGCTAGCAGGATGTAGTTGATGTCGCTGTAGATGAACCTCGACCCCGGCTCTGCGGCGGGCTTTTCCTGCAGGGCGAGCCGCACTCCGGTCTCGTAGCCGCTCCATGGCGGATCAAGCGTAAGGCTTGGGCGGAGGCCCGAGAAATGAGTCAGCAGCTGCAGTACGGTGATGCGCGTGCTGTCTTCGAAGTCAGGCAGATAGGTCTGAATCCTGTCATTGAGCCGGACTCTACCTTCCTCGACGAGCATCATGATCGCCGGTGCGGTCACCATCACTTTGGTCAATGAAGCGCAGTCGAAAATCGTGTCGAGCTCCATCGCTTCCCGCTCTGGCACGACACTCTTCGATCCGTAGCTTGCGAAGTGAAGGCGCTGCCCCCTGGATTCGATCCAGACCACCGCGCCGGGCGTGAGCCCCTCCTCGATCGCCTCATTGATGGCGGTGTCGAGAGCGTCAGCCCCCGCCCATTCCTCTGCCGACGCCGTGTCCGGACAAAGCGCGAGAATGCCCGTCAACGCAACGGCAAGAAGCCCGGGAAACTCCGCTAGGAGCCTGGTACGCAACGTGGTTGCCACGCGCTCATCGTACCAACCTAGCGTGCGGCTACCGGTTGCCCGCATGCACAGTCAAGCGGCCAGTGCAAAGAGCAAATCCCCCGACCGGTCGGACGGCGGATCCGGCGTGACAGGGCTGGATCAGCACTTGCGATGTGATGGTACTCCAGCGCCAGACACAGACTCAGGCTGAATCAACTTGCATGGCATACTAAGACTCTGCGGACCATCCTGTGGCATCAGCGGCAGCGTTACGGCTGCACGCCGAGTGACGTCCCGTCAATCCGCATTCGTCGGTAGCCCGTCCCCCTTCCCATGCTTGATCGCGGCTATCTGCGGCAGAACTTCGAAGAGGTCAAGGAGCGCCTAAGGGACCGCGTCGATTCCGCGATATTCGAAGAGTTCGCGGAGACCGACTCCAAACGGCGTATCGCGGTGACGGAAATCCAATCGCTCCAGGGACAGCGGAACGAGCTCAGCGCCCGAGTCGCCAAGGCCAAGCGCTCGGGCCAAGATACCTCAGACATCGTCCAAGAGTCTCGCCGAGTCCACGCGCAGATCAGTGAGCGCGAAGCTTCGGTGAATGCTCTGGACGAAGCAATGAACTCCGTTCTCAGCCGGATGCCCAATGTGCCCGATGAGAGCGTTCCGTCCGGTGCGGACGAGTCGGCCAACAAGGAAATCGGTCGCTGGGGTACGCCTCCCGAGTTTTCCTTCCAGCCCAAGCCGCACTGGGACTTGGGAGTGGAGGCTGGGATAGTCGACTTCGAGCGGGCTGCCAAGCTTGCTGGAGCGCGCTTTGCGGTCTACGTCAACGCGGGGGCAAAGCTAGAGCGCGCGCTGGCGAATTTCATGCTTGACGTGCATACCGGCGAGCATGGCTACACCGAGATCCTGCCGCCTTTCGTCGCAAACTCCCGCAGCCTATTTGGCACGGGGCAACTGCCGAAGTTCGCGCACGACCTCTTCAAGCTCCAAGGCACCGATTACTGGCTCGTGCCCACTGCAGAGGTCCCACTGACGAATCTGTACGCCGAAGAAACGCTAGTCGCCGACCAGTTGCCAATTTCCCTGACGGCCTTCACCCCCTGCTTCCGCAGCGAGGCAGGGTCGTATGGCCGGGACGTGCGGGGCGTGATTCGCCAACACCAGTTCCAGAAAGTCGAGCTGGTGAAAATAGCCCGGCCGGAGACGAGCTACGACGAGCTAGAGCGGCTCACTTCCGATGCGGAACAAATCCTCCAACGGCTGGGCCTGCCTTATAGGAAAGTCTTGCTTTCAAGTGGAGACATGGGATTCAGCGCTGCCAAGACCTACGATTTGGAGGTCTGGCTGCCTGGGCTGGGCGAATTCAAGGAAATCTCTTCGTGCAGCAATTTCGAGTCGTTTCAGGCGCGTCGGGCCAAGATTCGCTACAGGCAGGCCGAAGGCGGCCGCGGCAAGGCGGATTTTGTCCACACTCTGAACGGCAGCGGGCTGGCGATCGGACGCACTTGGGTGGCCATCTTAGAAAACTACCAAGAGGCTGATGGCGGGATCGTGATGCCCAAGGTGCTGCACCGCTACCTCGGTGCGGAGCGCATCAGCCCAGCGGGCGAGCTGGCCTGAGGGAACTCAGGGGTAGTTGCCCGTCAGGTCGTTCCACTTGACCTTCCAAACCTCGGCGAAGGCAGCCAGCCCGTCACCCATTCCCACCGACGATCCCGGTGCGTTGTTCCAGCGTATCGGGACCTCGGCAATGCTGTAGCCCATCTTGCGCGCTAGGTACAGCAGCTCCACATCGAAGCCGAAGCGGTCGAGCCGCTGCTGAGAGGCGATCTGCCATGCGGCGCGTCGGCTGAAGAGCTTGAAGCCGCACTGCGTGTCTGCGAGGTTGAGTCCAGTCACCAGCCGCACGTTGAAGTTGAACAGGCGGCCCAGCACTTCCCTGTATTTCGGCTGATGAGTGCCGATCAATGAAGGGTTCAGCGCTCGCGATCCGATCGCGACATCATGCTCGCCCGCACCTGCTGCTTGGAGCAGTTTTTCGACCTCCGAGATTGGCGCTGATTCGTCGGCGTCGGAGAATAGCACCCAGTCGTGCTTGGCCGCGCGCATGCCTCGCCGCACGCTAAAACCCTTGCCTCGGTTCTGGGGATTTCTCAGCACGTGGAGCGCGATGTCGTGTGCCTCGAACGCAGGGCGCTCTAGGATCGCTGCGTCCGCCGTGCCATCCCCGGACCCGTCATCCACCACGATGACCTCGGATTCGGCAAAGGGCGAGCTTGGCAGGTACCGAGCAACTTTCCGAAGCGTTGACGGGAGACGCCGCGCTTCGTTGAACGCCGGAATCACTAGGCTCAGGGTCGACACGGTGACGCTGTTTCTGATCAGGGCGTCCTGGCGGGGCCCGGGCGGATCGAGCGCTCCAGCATGCTTGAGTAGTATGGCTTGCATTCCTCAAGCAGCGGCTGCAGCTGGGGCGGAAACGGATCTGATTTCGGCTTGTCGGGCCGGAAACCGGTCGTGCGGTGCACGTTTGCGTACCAGGCCGATGCCCACACGCCGTCGTATTGCTTGGGCCCAGCGGGCCAGTGCAGCATCTGTGCTTCGTACGGTATTTCGAGATGGTTGCAAAGTGCTTCGAGGGCTACTGCCGGCGCGCGCAGGAGATCGCGAGAGTCGAGTACCGCGGGCGATTGCCCCCAGGCTTCCAGCATCTCGATGAGTTCGCACTGCCTTGCGAAGCCCGTGTCGCGAAGCTGGGGCTGTCCGATCCGCAACTGCAGTGACGGCAAGACTTGTTCAGGGGCGCGCGTCAGGAAGACATTCCAAGTCTGCTTCATGAAGTCCAGATTCAGGTCGACCAAGTGATGGGCCATCTGCTTGAAGAACACTACCGGCTTGCTGCGAGGGCCGAGGATTGCCTGCTTGACGACGCGGGCACCGTCTTGGTCCTGCGCGGCGAGGCACAACTCGCGTAGTGGGTGCTGCGCTGCCGTGACCTGTAGGAAGTGTGCGTAAAGCGGCTCGTCGACAACCTCAGTGTCGCTGCGCTGAGCGAACGAGTACATCAATGCCGTGGACACGTTGCGCGGGCCCGACCAGACGCAGATACGCTTGACAGGATCAACCATCCGTATCAATGCCTACCCTTAGTGCGATCCCGCGGGCTGCCGCCACATCATCGAAATCATTGCCCGCAGCTTGCGAAGCATCGCGACGCACCGGCTCGCCGTCCATTCTTGCATGATCGGCGCCGGCTGACCCTTGCACCGTTGCGGAGCGTCGCCGTTGGGCATCAGCAGTGCCCACAGGCTGGGTGCCGCTCGCGCCGGCGGGGCGCTCTGCCATGATGGATTCATGTCCGACCCGGCCAGTTCCGGAGCACCGCAACCCATTCAGCCCGGGACCGTGACGGCTCCGGAGTTCCCGCAAGGCCTCGATTGGCTCAACACCGAAGCCCCCCTGACTCTGGCGCAATTGCGCGGCAAGATCGTGCTGCTGGACTTTTGGACCTACTGCTGCATCAATTGCATGCACGTGCTGGAGGATCTCAAGCGCCTCGAGCGCAAGTACGCGGACGAGCTGGTGGTCATCGGCGTCCACTCCGCGAAGTTCCCGGCAGAGAAGAGCACGGAGAGAATCCGGCAAGCGGTCCTGCGTTATGGCATCAATCACCCAGTGATCAACGATGCGGAAATGCAGGTTTGGCAGGAATATGCAATTCGCGCCTGGCCGAGCTTCATGCTGATCGACCCTCTGGGCAAGGTATTTGGGACACATTCCGGCGAGCAGGTCTTTGACCTTTTTGACAGGGTGATCTCCCAGATGATCGAGCACTATGCCGCCACCGGGCAATTGGGCAGGCAGTCTCTCGAAGCACTTCCGGAATCGCGTCGGGCAGCAGATTCGCTCCTGTCCTTTCCTGGCAAGGTGTTGGCCGATGAGACGGGCGACAGACTGTTTATCGCCGACTCGAACCACCATCGCATCGTGGTCGCGTCCCTTGCCGACGGCAGCGTGCTGGATGTGATCGGCGGTTGCGACCCCGGGTTGGAGGATGGCCCCTCGGACACCGCTCGGTTTTGCCGGCCCCAGGGGATGGCACTGTCGGGAAACAGTCTGTTCGTTGCCGACACGGGGAACCATGCCGTCCGCGTGGTGCACCTAGCCGACCGCAGGGTCGCCACCATCGTTGGCGACGGCCAGCAGGATACCGAATGGGATAACGCGCCGGGATCGCTGGAAGGCCGCCGGCTGAATTCTCCTTGGGACCTGCAGCTGGCGCATGGCGTGCTGTTTGTCGCCATGGCGGGAAATCACCAGATCTACGGCATCGATCTTGAGGGCGGATACATGGCGGGCCATGCAGGGAGCGGACGAGAGGACCACCTCGATGGCCCCTTGATGGCGGCGGCACTGGCACAGCCGAGCGGCTTAACGTCAGATGGCGAGAGCCTGTTCGTGGCTGACAGCGAGATCAGTTCAATCCGGGCTGTGTCACTGGATCCCCGGGGCGGCCATGTCCGTACGGTGGTCGGCAAGGGCCTGTTCGATTTCGGCGACACCGATGGCGTAGGCCAGGATGTGCGCTTGCAGCACCCGATTGGCGTGACATTCGCCGATGGCAAGCTCTATGTCGCCGACACGTACAACAACAAGATCAAGTCCATCACCTTGCCGCTGTTGAATGCTCGGACCATCGCCGGAAACGGGGAGGCCGGATTCAGCGACGGAGAGCCGAACACGGCTATGTTCCACGAACCGGGAGGAATCAGCTATGCAGCTGGGAAGCTTTACATAGCTGATACGAATAACCATGCCGTTCGGACCGTAGATGTCGAGACGGGCGCAATTTCAACGTGGCGACTGCGGAACACGGCAAAGCTGATCGGACCTAGTGAGGTCGTTGAGACGCTTGCGGAGCAGGTCGTGCGGGCCGGCACGGTTACCCTTCGGTTCCGCGTGGACCTGCCTAATGGTTATGAATTCGCGCAAGACGACTCGTCAGGCATCACTGTTCGCTCTGGCGACCGCGTTTACCCGGCGGTCTTGCGCGATGGCGAAGCCGAAACATCAATCGAGGTCAGCGACGACGAGATCCTGCATGTGGAGGCGGTGACCTATTACTGCGGCCAAGGTCAGAGCGGTACTTGCTTCTATTCCAACCCGGTACGGATCGTGCCGTTGCGAGTGGATCCGTCCGGCGTGTCCGAGGTCTCGCTTCCGCTCGACTTGCAGGGCAGCTGAACGGGTTCCATTGGGGGCTTACATCTATTAGTGACCGTTTGCCTGTTAGCACCGGCGGCGAACCACCTAATGCGCGGACTTCTTGCAGTCCCATCCGTGGCGCTTCTTGGGCATTGACCTCACAAGCGCGTTCTGCACGTTCTCGAGCGTGTCCGGGATCGCGTCCGTCATGGGGTGATTCACGGGGGGGGGGGGCGCACTTGCGCTTGGATGCTGTTGGTTTCTGCTCTCTAGCTCCCGCCGCCATCTCTTCCTGCGTATCGTCCTGTTCTCACCTTGCATCGATTCGAGTACCTCTCCCGGCGTGGACCGATGGTTCGGCGCATCGCTGCTGCCGTAGCAGGTCCAGATCCTCCCCCAAGCCGAGATCGAGGTGCGGCGCATCCAACTGGATCCACCTCGGTCGAGTGCAATGTGCCGGGTGGGGAGGGACACTACCTCGAGGCCGCATCCGCGCACGGGTTCCGGCCAATGCGGCGACGGCGAAATGCTGAGTGTGCCGAAGACGGGATTGCCGGCACGCAGCCGCCCGCGCAGTTCCGGACCGGTCACGGCTCTAGTCTCAGCTTCCCGAAATGGATGTGGGTTCGCGGGGTGTCGGGAGTTCCGCTGTCCCACACTGCTCGGAACTGTCCGGGCGCGACTTCGATCAAGGTCGGGTACGAGTTCTTGATACCCGTGTCGTAGAAGGTCTTCTGTTCGCTCCACGCGCCACCCTGTGCCTTGGTCTTGTAGCGCAGAGCCATTCTGCCACCGGGTTCACGTTGCGCCGGACCGTCGTTGTAAACGTAGATGTGCGTGCCGTCGGTGGCCCGGCCAAAGTAGGCCTTGGACTTGGCGTTGTGCAGCTCGGGCTCTGCCTGGGAGACGCTCCAAGTATGGCCGCCGTCTGTGCTGACGCTGGAATAGGCGCGCGGCGGGTTCGTCGTCAGGCTGGAGTCGTCGTAGTCTGCTGTCCGCATCACGATCTTCAGCTCCCCGGGTTTGTCGCCCGGGGCGATGTTGCCTTCGTGCAGGAACACGCGAGCCGTGGTTGGCTGGGGGATGTAGGCTTCGAGCTTCCACTCGAGCAGGCTCGTGCTGCTGAGGATGAAGTGGTCGCGGGAGCCCCGTGGATCATTCTGGAGCGTGTTGCGGTGGGCGGGCAGCAGGAAGAGTTTCCGACCGTCGATCTCTGTGTCGACGATGCCGGCGTTGGTGATGAGCGGGCCGGTGTAATGCATGGCCATCTCGACCGGCGTCCAGCTGCGTCCGCCGTCGGCCGTGAAGGCGGCGACGAGCTTCGATTCCTCGCTGTTCTCGAATGCGATGGGGCAGCGCATCGCGAAGCACCAGACGATGTCTTGCCCGGGCGCGCGGTAGAGGACCGGATTGGCGTAGGCGAACTGAATGGCCCCCTGACGCTGGCGATGGTCGAAGATGGCGACCGGTTCCGTCCACGTATCGCCGTCGTCTTGCGAGATCGTGGCCAGGATGTCCCCCATGTCCTTCTTCCCGTTGGCCATCGCGCCGAACGCAACGATGAGATCCCGCTCGCGCTCCCCTTGGATGATGAAGGGCTGCCAGATGCGCCACGCATGGGGATGCTGTGTGACGCGTCGGATGACGCGTACATCGGAAACATCGCCTTTGTAGCTTTCTGTCTCCGCAAGGACCGCGGGGCCGCCGAGCAGGATTGCTACCTGCGCGGTGGCAACCATGCGAGCTGATTTTCGAATCTGGCCTCGTAGCGCCATCGTTACAAAGTAGCGTAGCGGCGGTGGCGGCGTCAGCCACTCTGCCCGTCCGGTCTGATTAACTCTGCTCACGCCCGCAAGCGCCATCGCTAACCGCCTCTCGTTCCGCCAGGCCGGCTGGATGCGCGACTAGATGGGAATGTCGACAACCCTTGCCCGACGCGCATTATTGAGTCCAAGATCAGCTTGCGTGACCCTTTAGTGGATCATAAACGTATAGTATTCAACGGTTTATCTCGTGCATGCACGCTCAAACTCATTCATCGGAATTGAACCTGCCGTCCAATCGAACAACACTATGTCACCAACCTGCCATAGCTAATGGCTGTCACTTGGGAACTCTAGCTCGTAGCGACAGGCCAGTTGAGAATTCCCGCCAATTCCTTGCAGAAGTCCGTCTTGATTGTGGGTTGGCACCGCTGCGCAACAGCCCGCACACTCCGGTCCTTAGGCCATCTTGGGCTCCCAGGTAAGCCTTGCGCGATGCGCTGTTCGCGAAGCACAGTCGAAATGCGTGGTTCAAGGAATGGCGACCAACCGGTGTCTGCCAGGTGTACAAGGGAGGCTGGATGGGGTTGATCGGCAAACGGCCCGTGCGAGGCCCTCGGCTGGTACTCAGTCCTGCCAGGTTTGAAATATGACAACGCCATAGCTTGGCGGGCTCGGATCCCGTGGACCCTCTCTAAATGCCACGCACATCGCGGCACGCCGCCCTTCTGAGACTGAGACTCGCAGTATGTTCCTTGAATGATTCAGATACGGATGCAATCGGGGCAGTTGAACGCGAAGCCCGCTACTCGGCCTGGCGGGTCGCAACAGAAACCCGGACTAGATCGATGGCACGCGGCGGATTCAATCCGAGGCGAAGAGTTTCAGGTGCCAGAATGCCGGAAGAACTCTCAAGATTGGCTGACCAGGTAAGCTATACGGGCAATCCTGAGCACAAGGAGAAGCCCGGCGATTTCGGATTAACGCCTCCCGTCCAACCGCGTCCCGATAAGTCGAAGTGCGACTGGGTTGGGATTTTCGACCGGTCAATTGCATTGCAACGCTTGCGGGCAGGAGTCCTGCGCGGACTTGTCAGTCAACAAGTCCGAGGCACGTTCCCGCAGAATCTCTGGGCAGTCACCGCTGAGGGCCATCGCGTTGAAGCGGAATTGGAGGGTTCGACCGCGGGCACCTATCACGGATATCCGACCCCGGAGGCATATCATTCAGGGAGGTCATCCTGAGCCTCTGGAGCCGAGATGAGTAACAAGTTTAGGATCGATTGCCAGTGGGTAGGGCCTAACGCCTGCGACTCGCCGGATCGCCACTTCCTCGCGGAGGTAAGGATTGAAGCCGATGGCATTCCGGTAACAGCGTTCGCGGACACGAGCACGAGCAGCTACCGGTCGGGGATCCGAGTGTCAGCCTACGATCTTGCGGCGTGGTTTGTCGCCAATTGGTGGCGGTTGCGATGGGAGGCGCAAGGGGCGGATCTGTCCTGGAGAATGGCCCACCAGATCGGTGCTGCTGGAAATGGCTACCTGTGGCCAGACTTGGAGTTTGTCGGGGGCGAGGCAGCGGTGCAGGTCCGGGCCAAAGCCGGCGGCATAGCATCGACTCTGCCCTTGCGGTTCTTGAGCGGAGTAGATGCTCGTGTGCCGGCCGAGGAGTTTGAGGCCGCCGTCCGGAATTTCGTCGAATCCGTTACCTCCCGCGTGGAATCATGGCACAGTCAAGGTGCGGACGAATTACAGACACTAGTGGTAGCTTGGCGCGACCTTTGCCGGGAAATCCAAGATCCCGAGTCGAGCTTCGATCGGGCGATCGAAGCAAGAATGGGTTTCGATCCAGATGAAGCGGAACCTACACTACTCGATTGCCTGCACCAAGCAGCGAATGAGGTCGGGCGGAGTCCAATCGAGGAATTGGCAGCCTCTTCGAAGGGTCAGGCGCTGGATGACTTCGAAACTCTCTGGCGTAGAGTTCGCGAGCGGTCGCGTCATATTCGGCTCGACATAGGCTCCGAATTGAAGGAGGCAGCGACGCGACTCAAGCACAGCGACGTCAAGCCTTGGAAGAAGGGTGCAATGCTGGCCGACAGGGCGCGTCGCGAATGGGCTATCGGTGACGGTCCGGTCGACAACCGGGCCTTGGCGGAACTGTGCGGCGTCTCGCAGAATTGGATCCAGGCTGATTCGCGAGAAGACACTCCGATCCCTGTCGGCTTTCGCAATTGCGGAGACGAGATCTCTCTAATGGCATCTCTGAAGAAGCGCCACCCCACTGGCAGGCGCTTCGCTCTGGCACGGATCATCGGAGATCATCTGTTGGCGGGAGCTGACGAAAAGCTGCTTCCAGTCACCGATGCGGCCACTGATCGGCAGCAGTTCCAGCGAGCCTTTGGACAGGCCTTTCTTTGTCCGATCAATGCGCTCCGAGATCAATTGGGATCCCGCGTTCCCGACGACGACGTCATCGAGGATGCCGCTCAGTACTTTGATGTGTCGTCTTGGCTAATCGGGTCTGCCTTAGTCAAGTACGGATTGGTGAGTCCCGCAATGCTCGTATCGCAGCAGACGGTTTCAGCTTGTTGCGACGCCTAGCTGAGACACCGGCGAGGTTGCGCGAAGTACCCGCTATCGTGAGATCGGAGCATCGAGAATTCTTTTTCAAAGGCTCAGTTCGCGAACCGTATGCGCGGTTCAGTTGAGGCAACTGCAAGGCCGGCCCGCTGGAACCAGTACAAGTAGCTGTCGAGATACTTCGTGGCGACACCGCGAAACGGCAGCAGAAAGAGCTTGAACTGGCTGTGGCGGCTGTTGACGGTTTGCAGGCGGTAGCAGCCCGCACACGCCGCCCGGCGGATTGATTGACCCCTAATCCCCGGTTAAATCTCGGGTGATCGCTGGGTCGGCGGATTTCGGGGCCGAACGCGACCGGAAGATGAACTTGCAGTGGCTGGAGACGGCTGCGGTGCGCCGCAAGACGCTGCCGGAAACGTTTTGCATGCTCCGACGGTGTTCGATCCGCGAACGGAATCCGCTGCCGGCCAGCGGCCGGGCGTTCCGGCTGCGCTGGGGGCGTGTGCGCGCGCACTGAGCCCCTTGGGAAGCCCTCGGCCCCTGCCCGCCGCCGCGTCCTAGCCGTCCAACTCCGCTGTTAGCCGGGCGGTTCCAAGCACAGCCACGCCTCGGCCAGCCAGCCCAGCCGCCGATTGCTGCGGGCGAACCGCAGCCGCAGCCTGCGCCCGCTCCGCGTCAGCCGCGCCACGCTGCGCACCACCGGCCGGATCAACGGCCCCAGGCCGTGCCCTTGGCCTCCTCCGGCAGCATCTGGATTTGCAGCCCCCGCAGCAGCAATTGCGCCAACTGCCCGCACAGGTAATAGGCCTGGTTGGCCCCGTACGACTTGCACGGCGGGTGGTGCAGGTTCAACTCCCGCAGCGGTCCCTTGAAGGCGTTCTCCTGACCCTGTTTGGCCCGGTGCCGCCGCACCAACTCGGCCACAGGCAGATCGTCCCGGCTCACCAAAATGAACGAGTAGTGCGGCACCAGCAGGGGTTGCCCGTCCTCGTGCGTGCGCCGGATCACCACGTACACTTCCGCCCGCGCCCAGCCCGCCGGCCGGTAGTACAGCAACAGCGCCTCTTCCTCCCCCTCCGCGTCCAGCGCCGTCCAGTCCTGGTCCGCGTACTCGCAATCCGCCAGGATGCGCCGCAGCGGCCCCTGCTTGCGCCCGTCGGTCAGGCTGATCGAATAGTCCCAGCCCCGCGCTGCGCAGAAAGCCACCAACGCGCCCCGGTAATCGGCGTGGTCGGCCCGCAGCCACACTTGCTCGCCGTTCCGCAGCAGCGGCTCCACGTCCTGTTCCAACTGCTCGCGCCAGCCGCCGCCCACATCGCTGCCGCCCGGCTGCAAGCGGGCGCTGACCCACAACACGCCCACGAACACGGAGTGCAGCCAGTACTGCCGCTCGCCGTTGTAGCCCTTCCCCGCCTGCTCGAAACAGCGCCCTGCGACCTCGATCCCGGTGCCGTCCACGAACACCGGCACATAGCCCAGCTCGCGCTGGTAGCGGCGGATCCAGTGCCCCGCCAAGCGGCCGCACACGTGCCGCACGCAGGCCTGCAGGCCCGCCACGGGCAACCCCGCCCAGACGCGCCAGATACTCGCCCAGGCGGCGGCTGTCGGGCACGCTCCGCAAACCCGTGATGCGCCGCGCCGCCGGATCGCCGGCGAGGCTGTCGACATCGCTGAGATGGCCCCCGCCGGGGCAGAAGGAATAGATCAGCGACAGCAGCATCTCCTCGTCCCGGCAGCCCCGGCGGCGGCGCTTGACGCGCACCCGCCGGGCGAGTTGGCAGGGCAGGTCGATCCAACTGGCCAAGGTCGCCACCAAGGCCAGCCCGGCCGTTCCGGTCAGCTTTTCGTCGGTGACGGCAAAGTCAATCTTGGGGGCTTTCGAGCACGGCATGATCTACTACATTTCACCAAACAAATGGTCTCTGTGACAGGCTCCGCGGCTTCACCCGGGGGGTGAATTGCCGACCACCCGGCCAAGCACCTCCATCCCGTTATAAATACATGCCTTCGCCCGCTAACAGCGAAATCTTATCCGGGGACTAGGGATTGACGGCCTCATGCTCACTGGGTGCCACGCCTGTACCATTGGAAAGGGTTGCAAGGGTGTGCGCCTCGCTACGCCGGAGCGGGCGGCCCGTTGACGGGTTGGCGCTGCTACGGCACCCTGACGAAGATCTTGAGGGGGAGGTAGTCATGGAAGCCGCGGAAGTTCGCAAAGACATTCACGAGGAGATCGACCGTATGCCCGATTGGGACCGGGAAGGTCTTCAGAAGTTTCTAACCACCTATCCAAACGAACTGAGTGTCTTTCTTCGCAATTGTCCGTCCTCTGACGAGCCAGTGACCGACGAAGACCGGCGTGATATCGCCGAAGCCCGGGAGTGGTTCCGGCAAAACGGCGGTAGGGGGATTCCTCACGAAGAAATAAAGCGGGAGTTCCGAATTGAGCGAGCCGACGATCAATGAGTGAAGCAGACGGGCGAGAGCCAATCTGCGAAAGCTGCTGAAGCGCGACGCTGATCGGGTCGAGCGCGCAGTCGAAGCTCTTGTCAGCTCAATTCCTACGAACGCGAACGTAATTCGGCTGCAGGGCTACACCCCGTCGTGCATCGGCTCAGCATGAGCACTTGGCGAGTAATCTTCGAGGCGGAAGCCGAACGGATTCGCATTCTTCGGGTAAAGCCCGCAGACATCTGGCAATGTCATACCACTTGCGCCGATTTGAGAATTCGGCAGGGCTGATCCAAGCGCGCTGGGTTCATTCCGCCGCGAGGATTTTGAGCTGCTTGCGCGGGAAGAGCAGGCGGGGCCGCTTCTTGAGCAGCTCGAGCCAGACATTGCGAGCGTCCTGTCGGCGTTCCATGGCCAGGTGGATGCGCGCGAGCATGTGATAGCTGGACTCGAGCAGCGGCTCTTGACGGATCGCCTCATCGATGGCATCGATGGCCTTGTCTGTTTCGCCCAGTTCCCACCAAGCGGCGCCAAGCTGGTTCCTGTAGAGCGGCTCGAGCGGCTCCTTTTCGACCGCTTGCTCTAGCAATTGCAAACCCTGTTGGACAGAGCCCGACAGCATCAGACCAGTACCCAATGCCTCCAACGTGCCCGGGTCCGATCTAAATGCGGGCAGCGCCTCCCGCAGCAACGCTACGCCCTCATCAAGAGTTGCCGCCGAAGGACCAGTCTGCGCATACCTGATGTTCGCGATGCCGCTGTTGCGTGGGCCTAGAGATCCACTCGGGGCCTTCCATGGCTTGAGGCGACTCGGCTGCGCTAGGTTCGGCCCAGACGACGGGTTCCGTGCGATTCGATGGTCAGTGAAGGCACTATGCCCACTGTCGTGCGATTGTCGCTTGGGCATGTGGCAAGTCAAGCAGTCAGCTGTCAGCGTCGCGTGGTCCGCATCCAATCCGCCGGCGTGGCAGTCCATGCACTTGCCGCTGAAGTCGCGAATCGGATCCTCGGGCAGGAAGTGCGGGTCATGGCAGGTTCCACACCAGAAGCTGTCTCCGCTCTGTTGGGCGCAGGCGCTAAGCGCCAGCTGCTCGACATGACTGACAACCTGGAATCGGCTGCCTTCGCCTGTCCCTTGGGTTGCTCCGACGAAAACGGTCCAGAACTCTTCTAAACGCTGTCTAGGCTCGAAGGAGCCGAATGTCCGGCCCGGATTCAGGACCCGTACCAAGCCGCTGAGGTGGCACTGCTCGCAGACGCTGTCGCGCTTCCGCGGTGTCGCCGTCGCGGGATTGAAGATCGTTGAAGATCGGGGAGATTCCAGGTGGCTTGCGGCCGAGCCGTGACACCTGTCGCAGGAGATTGCGGCATGCTCGATCGCCGGCGTCTCGTACCGGTTAACCGATTTGGCGATAGGGCGGGGACGTCCGGCGTGGCACCACAGGCATTCCGCGGTTGCGGGGCGCGTGAAGTCAGGATCGCGATATTGCTCCATGCCCGGAGCCATTCCCCATGTGTTCCGAGCCGTGTAGTACGTTACCGGAGACTGGAACAGCGCATCGCCCACGAGCGAGAGGTATCCCACCGCGGCGTTGCCGGATCCGATCAAGTAGTCGATGGCATAGGTCGACTCTGTGCCGCCGCGGCTGATGGTTTGCAAGAGCTTGCCACCTGGTTGCTCGGTCCGAAAGGTTGTCGCTGAATGACCGTGGAAGTAGACACCGGTTTGATGATCGCTCGAAGGCCGGGTGATTGACCGGCCCATTCCCGTCCGCAGGTACTCGCTGACCTCCTGCGGATGGCAGGGGCGGCACTCCTCTGCTGCCTGCAAGGCATCGCTGAAAGTTAGTGCTGCCAGCCCCGCGAGCGCCAACGCCGACATCCGGCGGTTCCGCCAGCAAGCGCCGGCTGTGGGCTCACTGGTTCGACTGAATCGCGCCACGGGTACTGGCGAGCCTGGTGGGCAAGTGCGATCAGAGCCGGCCTGCACCTTCATCAGCGTGCTTTCCAATGCAGTGGCGTCCACTGGAGCTGGCACTTCGACGGTTCGCACATGGCTGGACCGCGAGATCTCGGACGTTCCCCGCTCATCTAGTTTGCCTGACGGCTTGCGGCTGCGCAGGCCATCCGTAACGTTTCGGCGATCTTACAAGTAAATGACACTCTGCCCGGACGCAATCCCGCAAGGGCTGGCATTCCCAGAAAAACGCCTTTATTCGTAAGAGTTTACGACAATCCGGTTAGCTGCTCAATGTCTATCGATGCAAGGAGGTCTGGGACACCGATCAGGACTGTCAGGATGTCATCACGAGATCCGGGGTCAAGCGGGATGTCTTCGATGGGGAGTTGCCCGAGGATGCGTTGCGGGTTTCGGGCGGTTCTCATGGTTTTCCAGATCGAAGATTCTAGCGAGTTGGCCCCGAACGGCTCTTTCGCCCTCGGGACACGCAACCGTTCGGGAGAGCCGTGGTCTGCGGGTCCGGTCGGAACGGCCAGGGGGCTGGGGCGAGCGCGGACTGGCACAGTCTCGAAACGCATCAGGGACGGGGACTCGTGGCACAGGGCCGAGGCAATCGATGCTTGCAGGGCGGCGACCGATACAGGTGCCGGCCCGGCCGGCCGTCACTTGGTGGCAACTGGATGACGGCCGCTGCCGCCAGTGGCGTTGCCACCAGGAGCTTGGCGAGCGCCCGCTAGCTCATTCCGCGGGCGGCTCCTCAGGACCTTGCTGAGCGGCCACCGCGTGGGGCTCGTCCGCAGCGGACATCGACTTCGATCCCGCGCGAGGCCTCCCTGCTGTCATCGCCTCCAGCGTTCCCTCGCTGCGCGCAGTGCGCTGGGCCATGTCTGCCAACTCCTTCGCAAGCTCGTTGGCCCGGTTCGTCAGCGTTTCGAAAGCTCTGTCGCTCCGCTCCAAGGCTGCCTTGATCGCCCGTTCCCGCTGCTCGGTTTCTTTGTCGCTCCGCTCCCAGAGCAGCTGGAAGTCCCGCTCCCTTCTCTCAGTTTCCTTTTCGCCCCGCTCCCAGAGCAGTTGGAAGTCCCGCCGGTGCCCGACAAGCCACCTGTACGAGAGCGTTGCCAGCAGCGCGAGAAGAGCAATCAGGACTCGTTGACGGCCGGAGCGATGGCCCGTCCCGTCACGAATGCGACAAGCCGCGACACCTTTTCCAGCCCGAACTCCGCCCCCACCTGCCCGCGCGCCACCGCATGCGTCAGCCGCGCAAAGCCCAGCCGGTTCATGCTCGGGAATGTCCGAAATTGCGTGTGGAGAGGATTCTTGCGAGGGTGGCTTCGGGTGGCCCCCGCAAGTGAGGTCCCTCGGTCCGACACCATGCACTGAGCCGGTGCACCGACGAATGCTTCGTTCAATGCTGTCACTCAATGGCCGAGGGAGTCTGGGCGGACCAGTCCGTGCTCAAGCGGGCAGCGGTGCCGACTCTCATCGTTTTCGATTCACGCGACGCCACCGACGGTGACGGGCTTTGTCAGGAACTCCAACTTGCTCATCAACACGTGGATGGGTCGGGGCCGAACTGTGCTTCCGTTTCAAGGTTCACCCTCTACTCGGCTTTCTCAAGCCTGTTGCGAATCGGCTCGTAAGGATCACTCGGACCGCTGGTCGGATCGACGTATCGGGCCAAGTCGCGCATGGCGATGACTGTGCAGCCCCGCTCCTTCAGATAGTCCATGTAGCGGATGAAGTCTTGAGGCTCGGTATGGACCCACGGGTGCTCGGCCGCTGGAACTCCGTGGAATGTAAGCACGGCGACCTTGCCGTCCCTTGCTTGGTCGATGGCCCACACGAGGTCTTCGAAACCCCATTCCGGCCCTGCATAACCGGTCGTCGGAATCAGCAGCGGATGGTCTTCTGCCGGATCGTACGGGCGTCCGCGCGCCCCGGCACCGCCGTCAGGGTGCTCTGGGCTCACCCCTCGGCGCGCAAAGATGTACTGCCTTTCTTGAAGAACCTCGACGACAGAGAGGCTGTGATGCCACCCCGGATACACAAAGGTTTCGGGCCTCGGAATGCTGTGCTGCTCGCAGCGCTGCTCGATGAGTCCAAGATTGGAGCGGATTTCACCCTTGGAGAGCTTGCTCATGTCCGGGTGCGAGCTCGTGTGATTGCCTACTTCGAATCCGAGGTCGTGCAGGCGGCGGACATCCTCCCACGAGACATAGCGCTCCTTATTCGAGTCAGCTTTGTAACCGAGTCCCTCGGTGATAAAGAAGGACGCGCCGAAACCGTACTGCTTCAGCTTCGGAGCAACAAAAGAGATATCAGACTTGTTGCCGTCATCGAACGTCAACACGACAAGACCATCAGGAATGGGAGTCAGGCCGCTTTCGGGCGGGACGGTGCAGGCCGCAGCTGCTGTGAGCAGCAATGCGACGGCCAGGCGGCGGTTCAAGCTCATAGTCGCCCTAGTGTACGCACGGGCGGGTCCCCTTTTGGCAGCCCTATCGAAGTACTTCGATTGCATTCCCCACGCCCAGCTACGATCCGTCGCTGACCTGCAGATCAATGCCGGAGCGGTCAGGTGGATGCCGGACAAGAGGCTTCAGGTCGTGGTGCTCGAAGCGGGCAACCTGCACCGTCGTCCCTCAGCCGACACCCCGCAAGCCTGCAACGCCATCGTTGACCCCTTTCAATCTTGGCGATGTCCACCCAAACGCAGTGTCTAAGAAATGGCCTTCTCCGCAAAATCAGTGGGTGAGGGTCGGTCTTTCTTCCTGCAGTCGTGTCGTTTCATGCGGATACCGTGGGCTTCCGCCGACATGGGCGGGGAGTTCCCGTCTGGGGGACGGAGGAGACAGCTGGTGCAGTCGCGCACAACTCAGAACCGGGTGTACAAGCTGCGGGGATTCGTGTACGGGAAGATTCAGCTGGTGTAGCGCGAGGACGGGCAGGCCGAGGTGTGTGTGGATGCGCTGCCGCGGACCAACGGTTGGGCGCGCTGCTCGGGCCGCGGCGAGCCGGCCCGTGCTACGACCGGCGCGAGAGGCGTCGGTACCAGTTCGTGGCGGTGCTGGGGTTGCCGACGTACTCGATCTACGAGATGCGGCGGGTGGACTGCCCGCATTGCGGGCAGCTGCGGGCGTACCTGCGCAGGAAGATTCTCAGCAGTTCTGGGATTGTCGTTAGCCGCCACCGGCCCGGGAGGAGCGATGCTTCGGGCACCGTCGAGGGAATGAATCTCAAGGCCAAGTTGGCCAGTAGAAATGCATATGGGTTGCGGTCCTACAGATCTTACGAACTCGCCTTATATCGTTCCCTTGGAACCCTACCAGAGCACAGCCTTGCCCGCCGATTTTACTGAAGAGCCACAAAGACCCATTGCACCGGAATGACTCCGATTCTTGCGGTCTTCCTTTGCGTTCAAAGTAGCCCTGAAATCAGGGCTCGGCGACCCGGAAAGTGCCGATCGGATGCTCGGTGTACAGGTCTTCATCGAAGCTCTGACGGCACTCGCTAACCAGTGGCTCGAGCACGCTCGCAAGCTGTTCGATCTCGCCCTCGCTGATGCCAAGGCCGTGGGCCCTTGCGATGCCGGCCCAATCAGGCTTTCGGCTGTCCTCGATGTCGTCCGGCATGTGCTCAGGCCGCCTATTTTACCGCCATCTCCACGGGGCTAGCGCTCGGACCCATCATCGCGCTGGCTATGATAGTCTACACTGGAACCGAGCAGAACGCTGCTTTTCTGCTCGAGCTGGGCCGTGTCGGCCGCGGTTCCAGTGCTGAAGAGAGCCAGTCCGATCCGGCCATGCGTTGAGTCTTGACGTCCACGTAATCAACCTTATGGCGTGCCGAGGCAAAGTGACTCACAGAGTGCCACTCAAGCTTGGTTTCGTCCTAGCAGGCCTCATCGCCGGCGCTTCCTCGTCCGGCTTGTCCTCTGACAGTACTCAAATCGCGGAAGCCAAATTGCTGATCGCGGAGAGTCGGTTCTCGGAAGCCCTGAAGATTCTCGAATCCGTGGCTTCGGAACCGACGGGTCCGCCTATTGACGCGTACTATCACCTTGCCGTCTGCCACGCTCGCCTAGAGGCGCCCGAAGTCGCGATAGAGAATCTCGACATCGTCCTTGAAGCGGATGCCTCCCACCTGCCGGCCCTCCACCTCAAGGCATACTTGCGCTTCGCGGAAGGAAACTACGGCGAGGCGCTGAGGTGGGCCCGGGAATTCTTGGCACAACGGCCCACGGGAGCCGAGACTCGAAAGGTCTCTGGACTCGCCCTCTTCATGCTCGGCGACAAGGTTGGGGCCGAACGGGATCTGAGGCGCGCCGCCGAACTGCTCCCCAAGGACTTCGATGCGCATTACTACTTGGGCCGCATCTACTTCGAACAATCCAAGCTCACACTCGCCTTGGACACGTTCCGACGGGCGCTCGCACTAAACCCGCAGAGCGTGAGGGCGCACAATCACTTAGGTCAGACATTGGAAGGCCTGACTCGCCTCGACGCTGCCATGTCCGCCTACCAAAGCGCAATCAGGGTCGAGCGGCACGGCATGGAGCGGTCCGAATGGCCCTACTACAACCTTGGCTCGCTCGTGCTGTCCGAAGGCGACGCGCCGCGGGCGGTCGCATTATTGGAGCAGGCTCTTGAACGCAACCGTTCGTCAGTCCAAACCAGAACGAAACTCGGGGTGGCCTTGAGCGCGGCATCCAGGCTCGACGCGGCCGCGGAGCATCTCCGTGCGGCAGTCGAAGCGGAGCCGCACAACTCGGATGCGCACTATCAATTGGGGCGAGTGCTAATGAAGCTCGGTAATTCAGACGAGGGGCGCTGGCACCTCTCGGAATTTGAGCGGCTACGCGAGCCGTGAGGCCGTCTGCATTGTCGTTTGGTTGGCCGGTTGTGCTCCTTGCCGGACTTCCCTACCTCGCCGGGCCATTGGTGTTGCGATCCGAGCAGACTGAGTCAGCCATTCGGTTCGTCGACATCGCAGCCGACATCGGTATCGACGCGAGCATCTCCCATGGCGACCTCGCAAAGAAGTGGATCGCGGAAGCGAACGGGAGCGGTGCCGCCGTGCTCGACTACGACCAAGACGGCTGGATGGACATCTTGTTAATTGGCGGTGCCACGATGGACAATTTGCGTGAAACCGTCACGAGCCAAGTTCCGGCCACCGTCGATCGGCGGATCTTTCTCTACCGCAATCGTAAAGGAGAGCGCTTCGAAGACGTTACAGAGCGTTCAGGACTGACATTGCCGTTCTGGGGGACTGGGGCGAATGCGGCGGACTATGACAACGATGGCGACGTCGATATCTTGATCACGGCCATCGGGTTGGACCTCCTGTTTCGGAACGAAGGCCACGGAAGGTTCACTGAGGTAGGAAGGCTGGCCGGGCTCGCCCGCACTCCAGCTTGGCATACGGGCAGCAGCTTCGGCGACATCGACGCCGACGGCGATCTGGATCTGTTCGTCACCGGATACCTAGACATCGAGGCGTTGCCAATCACTGGCGAAGCTCCGGTCTGCGACTATCGGGGCCTCGAAGTCTTCTGCGGCCCTTTGGACCTCGTACCTGGCGCAGACATCCTATACCTCAACAACGGCGACGGAACCTTCACCGACATTAGCGAGGCTGCGGGTGTCCTAGCCGAGCGACGGGGCTACGGATTCACAGCCGTCATCGAGGATTTCAATCGAGACAGCAGGCCGGACATTTTCGTGGCCAACGATTCCGCCCCCAATTTTTTGTATGTCAACCAGGGCTCCGGGACCTTCTCCGAAGACGGTCTTGCCGCCGGGGTTGCCTACAATGCCGACGGCAAGCAACAAGCAGATATGGGAGCTTGCCTCGGCGATTACGACTCTGATGGCGACCTCGACATGCTCACCACGACCTTTTCCGAGGACTACTTCCCTCTCTTCCGGCAGCAAGCACCTGGGCAGTACGAGGATGTGTCATCCATGACAGGCCTCAAGCACGCGACAACGCCGCATCTCGGATGGGCATGCGGCTTCACCGATCTGGACAACGACGGGGACCGCGATCTGTGGGTGGCGAACGGTCATGTGTACCCGAGCGCCGCACAGCTGGGCACGACCGAATACGAGCAGCCCGTCTCAATCCTCGAGAACAGCTCCGGCCAGTTTACCGCCGACCGCGGGGCGACCGCGATGGTCCGTCGCAACTCCTATCGCGGGGCGGCAAGCGTAGACTTCGACAACGACGGACGGGTGGACTTGCTCGTCGTCCCAATAGATGGCTCGCCATTGCTCCTACGGAATCGATCGGCAAGCCAACGGTCGTGGCTAGGCGTGAGCCTCCGATTCAATGGAGTGAACGGCGAGGGTATCGGATCCCAGGTCAGAGTCGAGTATTGCGGCGAGCGGCAATTCGACACAGTCCGAAACGGGGCAGGTTACGCATCTCGCAGCGATCCGCGTGTACACTTCGGCATCGGCGCGTGCGAGGGCGTCGAACGCCTAACCGTGACCAGCCCCAACGGCCAAGAATTCACGTACGCCGACATCAAGGCAAACCAGTGGCTGGTGGTTCCCTAGCTTGCCGGTAGGACGGGCAGTCTTACATGGGACAGGCTGGGGAGACTCGGCATTCGCCATTCGCACATCGCACTGTGCCGTCCTGACGAACGAGTTCGCCAGTTCAATGGAATTCCGTTTGATCGCGTGAATCCCCGCCTGCAACCGGCCATGCTGGCGCACCTATTCGCAACTGGGTTCGCCAGCCTCGCGTACGAAGTCCTGTGGGTGCGGATGTTCACGCTTGTGTTCGGAGCGACGGTGTTCGCGACCAGCATGGTCCTGACCGCGTTCTTCGCCGGGCTCGCGATAGGGAAGCCTGATCTTCGGAAAGCTCGTCGACCGTCTTGACAGGCCCCTACTGCTCTACGGCCTGCCGAGGCTGGCATCGGAGCCTGCTCGCTCGCCTTCCCAAGCATTCTGTCCGGCGTGCAGGAGTCGTATGTAGGGTTGGTCCGGGATCTCTCAGATTCGTACTTCACAGTCTCGCTCGCGCGTTTCCTGATCTGTTTCTCCCTGCTCTTGCTGCCAACCACCCTCATGGGCGCAACGCTGCCGATTCTTGCGAAGCTCTGCGTCGGGGCGCGAGAGCGCGTAGGCAAACGTATCGGATACCTCTATGCGATCAACACAGTCGGCGCCTCACTGGGTTGCGTTGCCACGGGGTTCTTGCTGGTCGAGGCATTGGGAGTGGCAAGGACGCATGGACTCGCGATCGCCCTGAACCTCGCCGTCGCAACCGTTGCCGTGAGCATGCATTTCCGAGGCCTTTCGGCGTCGCAGTCTGCGTCGGCGCTGTCACGTTCGGTTGCATCCCGCGCCAACCGACAGGTGGGTGTGTCAGAAATTGCGTATAGAGAGGATTCTTGCAGGGGTGGCCTCGGGTGGCCTCCCCAACAGTGAGGAAAACGTGTTATGAAGCGCCATATGAACCCTGTCCCCAGCCGCAACGCGGCGCAAGCCGGCGAAGCCCGCCCACCTGTGCTTGCTGGCGAACGGCCTGCCCGGCCGCCGCCGGTCCCGCAGTTGCTCCTCCCGCTGGCTGCGCTCGCGACAGCCCCGTCGTCCGCCACAGATACTCCAGCACCAGCACCCGCTCGGCCCGCAGCAGCGTCCTGTAGCGGAACCGCACCAGGCTCCCCTGGATGTGCCCGTACTGCTCCTCCCGCTCCGGCAGCAGCGGCTCACTGCCGTCCGCCCCCAGCCCCCCCCTCCAAAAACGCCCCCACCTGCTACAGGCTCTTGTGCGAGGCCAAGTCGATGCGCATGACCATCCTCCGATGGTCTCCACATCCCCCCGAGCCGTCCGTCCAGGCTCATGCCTGGTTGGAAACAACCCCCTCGTTCAGGCTCATGTCTCGTTGGACAACGCTTGAATTTGACATCGGCCCGACATTGACATCGGGCCGACTCCGTGCAATAGTTCTGGGCGTGCGTTGTTGGTGGGTATTCACACTGGGGGCGTACGCCCTGTGGGATGGATCCAACAAGGATTCCAGAGGAGATCAGCTATGTCAAAAATGAAGGTGTACGCTGCCCGGATTGTGGCGGCGGTTCTGTTGCTGGCCGGCGGCGCATTCGCGCAAACTGAGCGCGGCACGGTGCGCGGCACGGTGATTGACACAACGGGCGCGAGCATTGCCCACGTGATTGTGACCGCAACCAACCAAGCGACCGGTCTTACGTCCGAGACCGTCTCAACTGCTGCAGGCGTCTACCAAGTCCCTCAGATTCCGCCGGGAACCTATACGGTCGAGGCCGAGTTCAGTGGCTTCAAGAAGTTTGTGCGGGAGAACGTTCGCATCGCTGCGGGGGCGATTGTGCCGCTCGACCTCATCATGCAAGTCGGTGACGTGACGGAAAGCGTCACGGTGACGGCCGCAACCATCGCGCTGAAAACGGAAAGCACCGAGGTGAGTACCGAAGTAAACCCGAAGTCTTTCGTCGAATTGCCCCTGCAGGTCGTGGGCGGCAGCGGACGAGCCGTGGAATCCTTCATCTTCCTGGCCCCTGGGACTAGCGGCGACACGTTCGATGCCCACATCAACGGTAGCCAGACGCTCTCCAAGGAAATCCAGATGGATGGAATGAGCATGACTACGGCGGAAGTGGGTGGCGATCCGCGAGTCATTCTACTGCCTCCCGAGGCAGTGCAGGAGTTCTCCCTGTTGACCAACAACTACCCGGCTGAGTACGGAAACAGCGGAGGAGGCGTCGAGCGACTCGTGGTCCGATCCGGCACGAATGAATTCCACGGGAACGCTTATGAGTTTTTGCGCAACGACAAGCTGGACGCGAGCGGCTTTTTCGCAAACAAACGGGCCATTCAGCGCAGAAACGAGTTCGGTGTCAGCTTTGGCGGCCCAATCGTCAAGAATCGCAGCTTTTTCTTCACCAACTGGCACTGGTACAAATTCCGCTCCGGCGCGATCAACGCCACCGGGTCCGTTCCGACGCCAGGCATGAAGCGGGGGGATTTCAGCGAATTGATTCCGGCAGGGGAGGGAATCGTCTACGATCCGGGCACGACGCAGGCCGTCGGTACCGGATTCACGCGGGATCCGTTTCCGGGCAACGTGATCCCTTCCAGCCAGCACAGCGCGATCGCCGGGAAGATCTGGGCCTTGGTCCCAGATCCCGACGAGGCTGGCCTGTTTAACAACATCTTCGCGCAGGGGAATCAGCGGAACGACAACCGCAACAACACCATCAAGCTGGACCACAGCCTCGCAGATGCTCACCGCCTCAGCGTGATGTACACGTTCGGAAAGAACACTGACAACGGCCCTTTCTCCGTGTTTCCGCAACCGGTTACGGATGCCAGATCGGGCGTACGCGGCCCTGTAGCCAACAATGGGCGGATCAACTACGACTGGATTGTCACCCCCACGGTCCTGTTCCATATGGGTGCCGGTATCAGCCGCCAGGATCAGCTTCTGGTCAACGTGGAAACCGAGGCTGCGGGCTGGAATGACCAGCTCGGGATCCGGGGCACTGAGAACGGCGCGTTCCCGGAGATCATCATCGACCCTTGGAACAGCTACGGCCGTCACCAGCGCGGGCTGTCGACAGTCTCGACGACTTACCTCTACAATCCCAGCCTTTCCTGGACCAAGGGCAAGCACAACTTCAAGTTCGGAGGCGAGTTCCGCAAACTGCAGAACAACCTGGCAGTGACCCCGCATACCGGCCACTTCGGCTTCAACCGCAACGAGACCTCGCTGCCGGGCGTTCTAGGCACCGGCAACGTGCTGGCCAGCTTCCTGCTGGGAGATGTGGATTCAGGCAGCTACAACATCCGGGCGAGGACGGGAACCCGGCACTCCTACGCGGGCCTCTACGCTCAGGACGACTATAAGATCCGCCCTAACGTGACCTTGAACCTAGGCCTGCGCTGGGACATCTTCACGCCGTTGACAGAGGTGAACGACCAGTATTCGGTCATGGACCCCAACCTGCCGAACCCCGGCGCCGACGGTTTTCCCGGCGCCTTGGTTTTCGCGGGAGATTGCGACGTCTGCACGGGGACGAAGCGATTGGTGGGCAACGACTCGACCTCGCTCAACAACTTCGGCCCGCGCCTCGGCATGGCGTGGAAGCTGAGCAACAAACTGGTCTTCCGAACGGCATATGCGATCAGCTTCTTCACAACCGGCGGAACAGGTGGTGGGAATTCCAAGTCGCCGGCGAATGGCTTTTCCCAGACTGCCCGCTTCTTTTCCTCGGACCTCGGCGTGACGCCCGGCTTCAATTGGGAGGATGGCTTTCCCCAGAACTTCAAACGTCCGCCGCTGCGGGACCCCGCCTTCTCCAACGGTCAAACCGCCAGCCTGTGGAATACCGGTGCCAACGAGCCGATCTACACCCAGAGCTTCAACGCGGGCTTCCAGTATCAGCTGGCACCCACTTGGCTCTTGGATGTCGGGTGGGTCGGCAACAAGTCCACGCGGCTTTCCACCGGTGTCTTCAACCCGATGCAGGTGAACCCGTCGCACCTCAGCTTGGGGAATCTGCTGACACTGCCGATCGATCACCCAGAGGTCGCCGCGGCGGGATTCGGCCGGCCGTATCCGAGCTTCAGCGGAAATCTCAACCAGTCGCTGCGGCTCTACCCGCAATACACCGGGCTCAGCTTCACCCGCTCCGAGAATGTGGGCAATTCGTCGTATCACTCCCTGCAAGTGAAGGTGGAGAAGGAATTCGACGAAGGCTTGTGGCTGCTGGCGTCCTACACGTGGCAGAAGACTCTGACCGATTCGTCTTCCTCGCTCGGATCATTTTTCGGAAGCAGCGCGCGCGATCACTACAACCGAGGCCTCGAAAAGGCCTTGGCACGCTTCGATGTTCCCCACCGATTCGTGATGGCTTTGAACTACGAACTGCCCATCGGGAAAGGGAAGGCGCTCGGGGGAAACACTAGCGGCGTCGTCAACGCGATCATTGGTGGGTGGCAGCTCAACGCGATCGTCTCCTACCAGAGCGGCACGCCATCGGAGATCAACCAAAACAATTCGTCGCCGCTCTTTGCGAGCAGGCAAGTACCGAACATCCGCTCAAGCAACATCAACCAGCGCAACGGAAGCTTCGACCCAGCGACGGACAAGGCAATGAGCATCGACGCATTCGAGCAAGTCGGGCCGTACGAATTCGGCAACGGCACGATATTCGTGGGCAACGCGCGCAATTTCGCGCGCTTCAACGAGGATTTCGGCCTGATGAAGCGGATCTACGCGACCGAGGACCTCAATGTCGAGTTGCGATTCGAGGTCTTCAATGCATTCAACCGAGTTGTCTTCGGGGGTGCCGCCGGAAATGTCAGTAATCCGGCCAGCTTCGGCAGCGTAGGCGGCCAAGGCAACGCACCGCGCAGCGGCCAGCTGGCCCTCAAGATCAACTTCTAGCGCCGCACGTCCGGTTCCAGAGGCCGCTCCGCGTCGGCGGGGCGGCCTCCCCGTCACTTGGGAGGCCGGAGGCAATCTCAAGCTGCGGAAACGACGCCCTCTCCTTACGGTGTGCCCGGATTGCGTTCGTTCGACGCTGGCAGCGGTGTCTCGGATCCGGATGAGCGCTTCGCCTGCCTTGCATAGATGCTGTCCGGCACGTGGTCTAGGTATCGCTCCCACGTCTGCGCGGCAAGCGCGCTCTTGCCAGCCGTCGCGTAGATCGTGGCCAAGACACGGTAGCTCGACTCGATGAAGGGATCGAGCTCTATTGCCTGTTCGAGCGCGGCGATGGCTCCATCGACATTCCCGTGGGCATGCAGGCCGTCAGCCAGGCTTTGCAACCAGAGTGGGTTCTTCGGCTCGGCCGCGACAACGTGCTCGAAGAGTTCAACCGCAAGTTCTGTCTTCCCGCGCCCTAGGAAAATCCGGCCCAAGGCGAGAGGAATGGCCACGTCGTCCTCCGGAAACTCCCTCATCGCCGGCACCAGATTGCGAAGAGACTCGTTAGCCTGCAGCGGAGATTGGCCGCGTTCCGCCAAGCGAGCGTATGCCAAACCGAGGTTCCGCCGAGCCAGGGGGCCGCGCGGCTCGCGCCACGCCCTCAGCTTCCACGGTTCCTCCGCGCTGGGGGGCTGTTCTGGACTGCGGGCGATCCGGTGGTCGGTGAAGGCGCTATGGCCACTGTCGTAGGCCTGCCGAGAGGGCATGTGACAGCCCACGCAGTCCTCTGCCGGATCCGCATGTCCCACGAGGGCATCCGGCGCATGGCATCCTTGGCACTTCTGGCGGTAGTAGCCGACCGCGTCGATCGGGCTCTCGTGAGGATCGTGACAGGTTCCGCACCAAAGGGCGTCTCCGCTGGCCTGAGCGCAACGGCTTGCCGCGAGTTGTTCAACATGGCTGACCACTTTGAACTCGGGTGCGCTAGCCAGTCCGCCGGACTGCTCGTAGAGGTAGACCGAAAACACCTCTTCGAGTTCCTTACCCGGCTCGAAGTCCCCGAACGAGCGATTGGGATTCAGGACGCGCGCCTCGCCACTCAGGTGACACTGCTCGCAGACGCTGTCCCTCGCGCGGGCGGAGAGTTCCGAAGGGCTCAGGATCGTATCTGCGGAGGGCTTGAAAAGATGCTCCCGCGCCGGTCCGTGGCAGCGGTCGCATGAGATCGCTGCCGCTTCGAATCGCGGATCGCCATACTGATTCAGTGTGTTTCGGATCGGCCGTGGCCGCCCCGAGTGGCACCACAGACACTCCGCAGTGACCGGTCGTTCGAATTCGGGGTGAGCGTTTTCCTCGTACCCTGGTGCAACGTCCCACAGGGCTCGCCTTGCGTAATAGGAAATCGGTGATTGGAACAGGTGCCTGCCTCGAGCGATCAAGTACCCGAATGCGTGGTTGCCCGATCCAATCACGAACTCGACAGGTTGCTCGGCTCTCCAACCGTCCCGCTCCACTCGTTGGAGCATCCCCGTCCCGGTGGTAGTGACGGTGAATCGAGATCCGGAAAACAGGTGGGAGAACGAGCCGTCCGGCTGGTTGTACGAGCGGCTCAGCGAGCGCCCCATACCGGTTTCCAGATACGCTTCGACCTGCTTCGGGTGACAGGAGGCACAAGGCGGATCGGCAGCGTTTCCAGAAACACAGAACAGGACCATGATGCCGACCACCGCGAGGTGGCGAACAGGTGCCGGTTCCCCCAGCCTGTCGGAATGTCCATGTCGGCACGCTCGCTGGATTCGAGGTGGCAAGCCGGACCTGCCGCGCTGTGTGATTTGCTGGATTGCGGGACGGTCTTGGGATCCTCCCCGCCGACCCGGACTGCCCTCAGAATCCTTGCCCAGATCGCGGAGCTCTACGCGCCCAACGGCGTTCCGTACGATGTGCGTCATTAACAAGCGGGTGTTTCCCGGATCGCCCACGCTGCGGCCGCCAGCCGTGCGCACCCCCACGGGCGAGCACGGGGACGCGAGTGGCCGCGCTGGATTACTCGTCGCGTTTGGTCTTCGTCTCTTGACTGCCGCGCGGTCTCGCACTCGTGCGCGTCTCCACGGGTAAATCATAGGCTCTCGGGCTAGGTCGTCGACACCATAAGCCGTCCGGTCCTGATCCGCGGACCGTGACAGATCCCGCATTTAGTGCAGACTTGCGTATGAGCGCTAGCTCGTGCAGTGTCCGAATACTAAACCACCTTTATCACCCATATCTACAAGTCCCTGATAATCAGCTAGTTGTTGCTTCGGAATCTGGCGTCTGGCACTACATTCGGTGAACTCTTCCCTCGGTCGGCCGCCTACACGATTATCTTGCGGACCCCGCCGGGCGATGCCGAGACGCCCAGCGCGTCCGGATCACCTGCACCAGCTGGTACGCCAGCACCGTCACGAACAGGTGCGCCTCCGAGCGCAGCGGCTTCCAATGGTAGATCGTGACGTGAACGCTGCAATCAACATTCTCGCGGCCGGGATTACTGCCGCAGGTGCGTCAACGTGGCCCGTCTGGCCGTGCGTCGTGCCAGAACCGTACGCGAAGGCTGCCTAATGGGTACTTTCGTACATAATTCCCTTACTATAGGTACCGGGATGCCGGATGTTGGTACCCGTTGGCGTCTAGATGTGACTCGCCTGGGGAGAGCTGACGGCAACGGCCAGCAGTCCCGGAGTTTTGCTCTACGAACCCTCGCAAGGCGGGCTCGGGACGTGGGGGTTCTGGCCGCAGCTCTTATTCTTTGGCTGGATCCTGCGCCGGCGCAGGACGAAAGACTGCGCCACGTCTATGCACGCGCGCAGGCGGCGCAGCAGGCCGGCGACTTCCAAGCTGCGGCCATCCACTACGAAGAACTCCTGCGCCTACGGCCGAATCTGGCTGAAGCGTACGTGAATCTGGGTTCAGTTTATTACCAGACCCGCGAGGACACCAAAGCGGCAGCGGCTTTGGAGAGAGCCATTCAGCTGAAGCCGCAGTTGGGCGCGGCACCGTACTTCTTCTTGGGCGTCATCGCGTCGCGACAGAATGACCACGAGAAAGCGGTTCGCCACCTTGAGGCTTCGGAGCAGTTGGATTCATCCGATTTGGTCGTTGCGTATTACCTTGGAGAAGCCTATTTCGCGAATCGCCAGTATTCCGACGCCATCGCGGCGTTCGAGAAGGCGACTTCACACATAGATTTCAGGGCCGATGCACATTACTACCTGAGCAAAGCTTACGGAGCCCTGTCCAAGCAGACTATGGATCGGCTTGCTGAGGAGTATCCCGATTCCTTTTACATTCACCTCGCCCGCGGTCATTATCACGAAGGCCGAAGAAACTGGCACGAAGCCGAGAGAGCCTATCAGAGCGCACTGAAGAGGAACCCTGGTGCGACGCACTTGGCCGACTTGGAGGCAAGACACCGCTGGGTCGCCCGCAACGCTGCCACGGATGGTCTCGCCGGCCCACCGCCGCCGCTTCCGGAAGAGGGGGCGACGATGCTGGGGCTGCTGTACCGACCTCCGTCAGAGCATGAGATCGATTCCCTGCTACGGGAGTACAGGAAGCGGTTGCAACCTAGCGCTCCGATGCTCGCTGCCGCCGAATCGATTTACAGGCAAGCGGAAGAGTTCCAGATCGCCTCGTACCTGACCGCGCGTTGGATCAACATGAATGATCCTGGCTCGTATCGCGCCCACCAACTCCGTGCGCAGTTGCACGAGTCTAGGGGCGAGACCGATGATGCGGTGCGGGAGTACCATGCGGCCCTGCGCCTCAAACCAGACCTCCAGAACGTCCGTTTTGCCATCGCCAGCCTTCTCTGGTCGTTGTCTCGATTCGAGGAAGCCCGGCCCGAGCTAGAAGCAGAATTGCGCATCAATCCCAACCACGCCGAAGCCCACTACGTCCTAGGAGACATTCTCCAGGTCGCCGGGCGCAACGACGAAGCCAAGGGGCATCTGCTGGAAGCATTGCGTCTGAAGCCGGACTTGGTCGAAGCCCACTTGGCCATCGAACGCATCTATTTCGCGGCAGGTCAACTAGACAAGGCCCTTGACCAAATGAGAACTGTAGTCCGCATTGCACCGACGAACCCGACAGCCCACTATCGAATGTCGATGCTCTATCGGCGACTCGGCAAAGCCGAGCAAGCCCTGCAGGAGCTGGAAGTATTCCAAGGGCTCCAAGAGCACTAGAGAGGGTTTGTCCCTGGGCGGCAGCAGCCATCCCAACGCTCAATCCGGACCGGCGGTCCGGTTCAAGCCGCCCACACTATTTGCCCAACGGACGTCGGGCAAACCTGAATTCGACGCGAAAGTGACGCTTATGACGCATTTCGGCCTGAGTGGATCAGTGGTTCACACGTATACTGTTGGCGCGCGGGCAGTGAGACGCGGGCGAACGTCCAAGGCAAGCGGCCCGCGACAGTGGCCCCTAATGTCACGCGCCCTATCAGCGGACTGCAGATGCTAAGACAGATTTCATGATACGCATCCTCAAGGGCAAGGTCTCCAAGCTCTCGATGGTTGCCTTGATCTCCGTCTTGACGAGCCTTCCGTGTCTCGCATCGGAGGAGCGCCCAGTCCAAGTCGCCCTCAACTGGCCGACCGTGAGTTCCGCATTTCCGCTCAGTGTTCAGGCCGGACGGGCCATCGATGTCACGTTTAGCGGAAACTTCCTCGACAGGGTCCAACGGATTCGCTGCGACTGCGATGACCTGACCGTAGCTGTCGTGGAGAGCAACCCGCTGCAGGTCCGAGCAAGAATCAGATCCGCAGCCTCCGCCACGCCGGGCCCTCGATTCCTTAACGTGGAGACCCCCAAGGGCCCCTCGGAAAGGATCCTATTTCGCGTCACGGGGTGGCAGAACGTGGTCGAGACCGAGCCGAACGACGGCTACAAGCAGTCCCAGCCAGTTTCGACACCTGTGATGATCGAAGGCAGGATCAAGACCGTCCACGACTCGGACATGTTTCGCTTCCGGGCCGCAGCGGGCGAGCGATTGGCATTCGACGTCTTGACGGGGCGCAACAAGGCCCCAGGCCATGTGGTTGCGATCCTCATGACAGCCGACGGACGGATTCTGGGTCGCAATCTTTCGTATTTCGGTACGGACCCGTACTTGGATCACACCTTCGAAGAAGCCGGCGAATACATCCTCACGATCGTTCCGCGGCGATTCTCGGATTTCTACACGGTTCTCAGAGACGATCAGGAGATCGAATGGCAGTATCAAGTCGCCATCGGGCGGAGTCCAATGCTCTGGTCGCTGTTTCCGATGGGCGGGCGGCGTGGAACGAGGGTCGATGCGGAACTGCGGGCGGACTTTCTCGACGCTTCGTCCGAACCGCGATTCAGCGGCCCGGGCCTGTCGGCATCGCTTTCGCAAATGGACGATCCGTGCAAGTGCCTGTACAGGCTGTCCGTCGACATTGCTAATAGTGCGCCCGTAGGCGTGCATCACCTCTCTTTTGACGACCAGGCGGGCACGGCGATGCCGCTCGCATTCGCGGTAGGCGCAACGGAAGAGATCGTTGAAGGAGAACCCAACGACGAGCTCAGCAGCGCGAAGCCCATTTCGGTTCCGGTCGTGGTGAACGGACGGATCAACTTCCCCGGGGACCGCGACGGCATACTGTTCACAGTCGACCAGTACGATGAAATCGCCTTCCGGGTTGACGCCAGGAGCCTTGGATCCCACATCACCGATCCGAACCTGACGCTAGCGCGACCGGACGGCGAATTTATCGATCGGGGGGATGACCGATGCGTTGACTGCGGCCAGTTCTTCGACACCGTGAGGAAGAAGGAGAAGCTCGATTCCAAGTTCTGGCACTACTTCCAAACCGGCAATCCGAACGACGCGGATGCGGCCGGCGACTACGTCCTGCAGCTTCGGGACAACTCCAAGCGCGGAGGACCGAACCACCCGTACCGCCTGTTGATCCGCCACAAGTCTCCGGGTTTCCGGCTTGGCGCGCAGAGCCATAGCATCCGCGGGCCGCTAGGGGGCGCGGCGAGACTTCCCGTCGTCATTCATGGAGAAGAGGGATTCCGTGGTTCCGTCGAGGTGCGAGTTGACGGACTTCCGCTGGGACTGAAGGCAAAGCCGCTCACGCTGTGGACCGACTCTCCTTCCGGCACATTGGAGATCATGCACAATCCTTCAGCGATCAAGCCAATCCCCGAAACAGGCTGGGTCCAGGCGCGCTTTCAGGTGTTCGGCACAGCGCGCGTCGACGGTAAGAAGCTGACGCGTCGAGGCGAACTGCCAGCGTTCTACACGGAAGACGGGGCAGGATACAACGAAATCCCGCAGACCGAGGTCCTCGTCACGTTCGTCGAGCCGCCACTTTTCGCGATCAGCATCGAACAGCATTATCGCGGGTTCCGGATGGATCTTGCAAAGGGAGGAACTGTCGAAGTGCCGGTTTCGATTTCTCGTGCAGAGGGATTCGGCTCGATCTTGAACCTACAGCCCGTCGAGTTTCCCCCTGGGTTGCGGTTGGAAGCGGATGCCGAGCAGGACGGTGTCATCAAGGCGGTCTTGGTCGGGAACCGGGACGAGATCGAGCGTCGCCCGCACCGTATCGCGATCCGGGCTTCGGCGGAAGTCGGCACCAACAGCGTGACAGCGGTCACGAAAGGGTTTACGGTTCAGGTGAGATAGGATGCTCAAGGGATGCGCTGGCAGATTGGCGCCCGCTCGCCGGGGTGATCGTCTCATGTTGTCAAGACCAGCCGGGGCAGCCGGTGTGCCGGTGAGGAGATCAGATTCCCCGCAGGCTCTGCGACGAACAGCGCGGATCGGCCTTGCGTCCGGCCTACTGGCCGCAACAGTCCTAGCGCTCGGCGCTGCAAGCGTTCCGGCCAAATTTGAGCGGCTTGTAGTCGAACCCGATGTCGCATTCATCCGGGGTATCGGAAACACCCACACCCTGCTGTTCACCGCGGTCGATTCCACGGGCCTGCACCGAGATGTCAGCGCAGATGTCAAAGTAACGATCGACGATCCTGAAATCGCTCGCATAGTCGAACCGGGCGTATTCGAGGGGCAGCGACACGGATTTGCCAAGGTTTCGGCGACCTACGGCACCCTAGAGACTACCTTCGCCCTAATCGTGCAGCCGAGACGGACCCTAGGGATCGATTTCGCCACGGAGGTTGCACCGGTCTTTTCACGGCACGGATGCAACAACACTAATTGCCATGGCGCCCTCAACGGTCAGAACGGCTTCAAGCTCTCACTCTTCGGATACGATCCCGACGCCGACTACGACGCGATCATCCGACAGTCGGACGGACGAAGGATCAGTCTTGAATCCCCGGAGGAAAGCCTTCTACTTCAAAAGCCGACGTTCGCTCTGGCGCACGGGGGCGGACGCCTATTCGAACCGCAAGGATTCGATTACGAAGTCCTACTCGACTGGATCCGCAACGGAGCTCTCAAAAACACGGGCAGCGTGGCTCGTTTGCAGCGAATTGAAGTGTTTCCCAGCCAGTTCACGGTATTGGAGGCTCCCGGCAGCCGCCAGCGAATCGTCGTCATCGGACACTACAGCGACGGCAGCAAGGAGGACTTGACTCGCCGAGTCCAGTATTCGACGCAAGACGATTCTGTCCTCGAGGTCTCTAAGAGCGGTACGATCACCGGCAAGACAGTCGGAGAGGGCACGATATTGGTGCGCACGCTCGGCCACGTCACAGCCTTGCGGGTCGGCGTCGCAAGACCGCAGAAATCTGCGGTAGCGCAAGTCGATCCTGCCAACTTCATCGACGAACTGGTATTCGAAAGGCTATCGAGGCTCAACCTGAATCCTTCCGGCCTATCCACCGATGAGGAGTTCATCCGGAGAGTTTACCTAGACACGATCGGCATTGTTCCGACAGCGGACGAGACCGGCCGATTTCTAGCGGAATCGGCCGACGGCAAGCGGAGGCGCTTGGTTGACAGGCTATTGGAGCGGCCTGAATACGGTGAATTCTGGGCCGCCAAATGGGGAGACCTCTTCGCGAACTCAGTTCTCACATCAAGCGACGGCACGGCCTACTTGCAGGACTGGTTGCGCAGGGCATTTGGGGAAAACAAGCCGTACGACCAATTCGTGACGGAAATCCTGACTGCGACCGGCAGCACTTGGGAAGTAGGAGCTGTCAACTTCTTCGCGCGATCCACAGAGGACACTACGACGCTTGCGGCTCAGGCGTTCCTCGGGGTGAGTATCGAGTGCGCCCGCTGCCACGACCACCCATCCGCCAAGTGGGCGCGGGACGACTTTCTCTCGATGGCGGCTTTCTTCTCGCAGATGGCGGGCAAAGGCCTTCGCCCTCCCCCGGGCGAGGCGATCTACTACATCGAGTTCGATAAAGAATTCCGACATCCGGAGACCAAGCAGGTAGTTCGTCCTCGATTCCTCGACGGTACGGAGCCATTGATTCGTCCATTGCAAGACAGGCGCGAGGTGTTCGCCGCTTGGACTACGTCAAGGGACAATCCGTGGTTCGCGCGTGCGACAGTTAACCGATTCTGGAACCAATTCATGGGTCGGCCGCTTGTGGACCCAGTCGACGACTTCCGAGCAAGCAATCCTCCAAGGAACCAGGTTCTCCTCGACCGTCTAGCCGAGGACTTCGTCGAGCACGGCTATGACCTGCATCATTTGATCCGGACGATCGCAAATTCCAAGGCGTACCAACTCTCTTCGGTTCCCAAGCCGGGCAACCGAGACGACGAAATCAACTTCTCTCGTTACTACTTGAGGCGGCTGACAGCGGAACAGCTAGTGGATTCGATTGTCCAGATCACCGGCGTTCCACAAGACTATCTGGGCTACTACCCGGGTGTTCGCGCGGTAAACCTCGCCGACCCCGGAATCCCGTCACCGTTTCTCGACATGTTTGACAGACCCAAGAGGGATGCGGCCAAGTGCGAAAGGAGCGAGAGCGTCTCCCTGCGCCAGGCGATGCATCTGCTGGTAGGCGACACGGTGAACGAGAAGATCCGAACGAGCGCAGAAACAGGGGAACTGGCTCGATTGCTCGATCAGGGATTGACTGACGCTGAAATCATTGACCACTTCTATATGGCGAGCTTGTCCAGACTGCCTGATGCAGAGGAAACGGACTACTGCCAGACTGTGTTGGCAAAGGCGGAAGATCGGTCGAATGGTCTGCAAAACGTCTTGTGGGCACTGTTGAGCACGAACGAGTTCCTATACAATCACTAGCGTTCAAGGGAGACATCGGGGTCAGCCCAGACCAGTGGATCGGATACATAACACAGGACAATGTTGATGAGTGGAAGAGGCTATTGCGGGGCGACGCCGAGCGGCATCTGGGGCCGCAGGGAGTTCCTTCGCGTCGGCACGCTGGGTCCTTTGGGGCTAGGGTTGGGAGATTACCTCAAGCTCTCGGCAACGCAAGCAAGCCCAGCAAACGAAAAGTCCTGCATCATGATCGTGCTCGACGGCGGCGCGCCGCAGCACGATACCTTCGACATGAAGCCGGAAGCGCCCTCCGACGTAAAGGGCTCATTCAGCCCGATTCCGACCAATGTGTCCGGCATTCAGATTTGCGAGCACCTCCCGCTCACCGCGAAGCAGGCAGACAAGTACGCAATTCTGCGCTCGGTATACGGGGACACCGCAATCCATTTCACGGGCGTGTACTACCTGATGACCGGGTTCATGCCGCTCCAATCGGTAGACTTCCCGAGCCGCGGTTCGGTCGTGGCGAAGGAACTGGGCCCGCGAAATGGGCTGCCACCGTATGTCCTCAACGCTACGCTGGACCACGCAGCGGGGCCGGGCTTCCTCGGCAGCGGCTTCTCTCCGTTCTGGGTGAGAAGCGACCCTAGCTCGCCTGATTTCCAGATCGAGGATCTGGAGGTGCCAGTGGACATGGATTGGAGCCAGATCTCTGATCGCCGCTGGCTTGTCAAGCGGCTTGACGCGAAATTCCGCGAGCGAGATACCAGGGGGCTGTTCGCTGACCGCGAGCGATTCTTCCAGGAGGCCGAGAGCATCATCCGATCTCCAGCCGTCAAGAACGCATTCGAAATTGCCTCCGAGCCCGAGTCGCTACGAATTCGATACGGGCGCACAGCCATCGGACAGGGCTGCATGCTCGCGCGCCGATTGGTCGAAGGCGGCGTAAGATTCGTCACGGTTAATGCCGCCCGTGCGATGTGGGACACCCATTCAAACAATTTCAACCGCTGCAAGGACGTGCTCCTGCCGGAATTCGACGCGGCCTTCGCCACGCTCATTGATGACTTGCATCAGCGCGGTCTGCTGGACTCCACGCTCGTCGTCGTCTCCGGAGAGTTCGGGCGCACGCCGAAGGTCAATCCCAATGCAGGCCGCGACCACTGGCCGAGCGTCTTCTCGGTGGTGCTAGCCGGAGCCGGCATACGAGGAGGGCAAGTTTACGGCTCTTCGGACGCAATGGGCGGGGAACCCAAGGATGACCCCGTGTCCATGGAAGATCTGTCGGCAACGATCTACGATCGGCTTGGCATTGATCCCGACAAGGAGTACTACATGCCGTCCGGGAGGCCGGTGAGACTTGCGAATCGCGGCAAGCCGGTGCGATCGCAGCTCGTCTAGACTCAACAGCTAGTCGTCAGGTGTCCAGCGTTGTCCAACGAGACATGAGCCTGGGCGGACGGCTCGGGGATGTGGAGACCATCGGAGGATGGTCATGCGCATCGACTTGGCCTCGCACAAGAGCCTGGAGCAGGTGCGGGCGTTTTCGGATGGGGGCCCGGGGGCGGACGGCAGTGAGCCGCTGCTACCGGAGCGGGAGGGGTCGCATGCGGCCCATGCCTCGCATTGAGGCAGGACAGCCAACGTGCCTGCAAATGGCATCCCCTGACGCAGTTCCTGATCGAATCAGCCGCCCTCTAGCCGTCCGAATACTCCGTACCAGCGCAATCAAGCGACGATCCTGAGTTAACCATTTCCGGTCGCTAGTCCAAGGGGATGGCTCTTTTGCCTAGCGTGCTAACATCATCAAGTTTAGGTACTTCTCGCATGGCAGACACAATTGCGAAACTCTTCCATACAGTTATCGCCCACGGCAAGCCGGACGCGATGCTCACGAAGGACTTCGGAACTTACGCTCCGATTTCATCGGCTGCTATGGAGCGGCGCTGCGTCCAACTGCATCTGGCCCTCCGAGACGCCGGCTTGGCCAAGGGAGACAAGTGCGCGTTGATCTCGGAAAACCGCTGGGAGTGGGCTGTGGCCGACTTCGCAATGATGACCGCCGGGATTGTCAGCGTGCCCATCTATCCGACGTTGCCGGCCGAGAATGTGCGCTATTTGCTGGAGCACTCCGAATCCAAGGCGATTTTCTGCTCAAGCGCCGACCAATTGGACAAGATTCTCTCGATTCGAGACCAGTTGCCGCACCTCGAACTCGTGATTGTGTTTGCGGATGTCGACCGTGCCGACGTAAAGAAACTGTCCGCGCTGATCGGGGAAGACAGCCCCGACGAGGCTGGCCGAGAGCGGTTCGATGCGGCCGTCAACGATGTCACACCGAGCGATCTGGCCAGCATCATTTACACGTCGGGCACGACAGGCGTGCCGAAGGGCGTGATGCTCTCGCACGGCAACATTTCGACCAACATCCGCGATTCGATGATTTCTGTCAGGTCGGACGACATTGCCCTTTCGTTCCTGCCGCTCTGCCACATTGCCGAGCGCATTGCGGACTACGTGTACTTCAACGGCGGTGTATCGGTCGCTTACGCGGAATCGATGGAGACCGTAGCGGCCAACATGGGGGAGGTTAAGCCCACCTTGGCGGTCGCCGTCCCAAGGTTCTACGAAAAGGTGCATGACCGCGTGATGGCCGCTATGGCCGCCGCACCGCCCATCAGACAAAAGATCTTCCACTGGGCCGTCAGCAAGGGGAAGGCCGCCATGCCGTACCGGCTCGCAGGCAAGCCTCTGCCGCTCGTGCTCGGGATCCAGCATGCCTTGGCAGAGAAGCTGGTGTTTGCCAAGCTTCGCGGCAGGCTGGGGGGCCGGATTCGGCTCTTCATCTCCGGAGCCGCCCCCTTGGCGCAGCATCTGGCCGAGTTCTTTTACGCACTTGGCCTGCCAATTTGCGAAGCCTACGGCCTGACTGAGACGTCTCCGTTGATCTCCATCAACCAGCTGGATTCCATCAGGTTTGGCACGGTCGGCAAGCTCATTCCCAATGTTGAAGTCCGCATTGCGGACGACGGCGAGATTCTCGCGCGCGGGCCGAACATAATGCAGGGATACTTCAAGATGGAAGAGCAGACCGCCGATGTGATGGACGGGGAATGGTTCCACACCGGTGACATTGGCAAGCTGGACGACGATGGCTATCTTTCCATCACTGACCGCAAGAAGGATCTGTTCAAGACCTCCGGCGGCAAGTACATCGTGCCCGCCCCGATCGAGAGCCGCCTGAAGAGCAGTCCCCTGATTGAACTCGCCGTAGTCGTCGCCGAGCGGCGAAACTTCCCCAGCGCCTTGGTCGTGCCGGCGTTCGACACCTTGCGCGCATGGGCCGTGTCACAGGGTATCCAGTGCGATGACAACGCTGAATTGTGTGCTAGCGTCGCCGTGCAGGACCACGTCATGTCCGAAGTCGCATCGTTGTGCAGCGACATGGCGGGGTATGAGCAGGTCAAAAAGATCGCGCTGATTGGCCAGGACTTTTCGATCGAGGGTGGCGAGCTGACGCCAACGATGAAGGTCCGGAGGCGTCAGGTGTACGAGAAGTACGCCAGCGAGATTGACGGGATTTACGCGTAACGCTGGGCTCCCAAGCCCGGTCTGATCTAGAGATGGACGGCATGAGCTACTGCATGCGGGCCGTGTGGTGGCTGGTTGCGCTAATCACTTTGGTTGGAGGTGCTGCGCCGACCCATGCCCAGGACGCATTCCCGCTGCGCGCCGTTGAATTCGAGGGCAACGAGACCTTTGCGAGCGAAGACCTCGCGGCGGTCACGGGCCTCGAACTGGGCCAGCCTGTACGCAAGCCAGACTTTGATAGCGCACTGCGCCGGCTGAACGAAACTGGATTTTTCGAGGGCCTGCGCTACCGCTTCGAGCCCCTGGGCGACGGGTATCGTCTGATCATTGCAGTGCAGGAATTGTCCGAGCTGTATCCGGTGCGATTCGACGGTTTCGATGTGCCTAGCGAGGATCTGGCCAAACTGCTGCGCGAGCGTCTGCCCCTGTATGCGGACGTAGTGCCCGTTGGTGGCCCAATGGTCCGGATGATGGTCAACCGGCTGCAGTCTTGGTGGGAGGAGCAGGGCGGGGAAGGACAGGTCGTAGCAGATATCGTCCCGGCCACTGGCGGTGGCTTTGACATGTTGGTGGGGCCCGAACGCGAGACCAACAGGATCGCCTTCACCACATTCAGCAACACTGGCGACGTCGACCCGCTGGAATTACAGAGGACCTTCAACCAAGCTGCCATTGGCGAGCCGTATTCCGAGGCCCGCCTATTGGAGTTGCTGCAGCACAACGCTCGGCCCCTGTTCACCGAGCACGGCTACATGAACGTCGCCTTCTGTCCTTGCGAGTCGAGGCCGGATCCTGATACCGAGGGTGTGCTGGTCGAGGTTCAGGTCGAGCAGGGCGAGGTTTACCTATTCGGCGATGTGGTCTGGCCTGAGCCCCTTCCGGTCGACGACGAGAGCCTGGCAAAAGTCAACCAGATCGGCCCCGAGCAAGTCGCAAACATGAGAGCGGCGTATGGCACGATGGCGGCGATCGGCGAGGGCATGAAGCGCCAGGGCTACATGAAGGCCCACGCGCGCTTCGATGATCGCATCGACCACGAGAACCGGCGCGTTCACTTGGACATCGAAATCGTCCCCGGAACGCAGTACGTGTTTTCTCGTTTGATCGTCAAGGGCTTGGACATCCTGTCCGAGCCAGCCGTGCGCAAGCGCTGGGGCATGCAAGTTGGCGAGGCATTTGACGTGCGTTACCCGGCCTATTTCTTGGACCGCGTCAAGGCAGACGCGATGTTCGAGGGGCTCAAGCGAACATCTTGGAGCGTGGAGATCGACGAGGCTTCGGGACGGGTCGACGTGACACTCGTCTTCTCCGGAGTGGCTGAAGAGTTACGCTGACGATTCGACGCTTGGAGGCGCAGTCAGCCCTCCGCTCAGGCACGGGCCCGGTACATCGCAAGGCGATAGATGACCGCCCGGCTCGGGATCGCCGGATTGCACAAGACCGTCACGCTCTGGCCATTGCGCAAGTCTGGGTTGCGCTCCCTGGCCTTGAGCGCTTGCCGCTTGCCGTCGACGTCGTAATTCACCAGATACGAGCGGACACCGCCTCTGCGCCGCACGTTCGCGGTGCATCCCGAGACGGCCATGCCGGAGACCGCCAGCCTGCGGTGTAGCCGGCGTTGCGCTTCGGCGAAGCCGGCCGCGGCCAAGAGCAGCCCGCCCGTGAACAAGACCGTTTGCGTGGAGACGGCCGAGGTGAGCTCGGGGAGGTAGTGCAGCTCGGGATTCAGGGGCAAATACACAACCTCGGTGGTATCGCCTTCGGCGGTGCGTGCGAAGACGCGCGGCGGAACGCTTTGGCTAACTCGCATGGACTGGCCTGAGTCAGTCATGAAGCTGTAGCCGATGAAGTACAGCGTGCGGCCGCCTTCGACGCTGCGCGTTTCCGTAGAGTGTACGGTGGCGGGTGCCGTGGCCCCCACCTGGTCTAGCTGCCGCTTTGACGGGGGAGACGGGATGTTCCCGAAATGTTGGTGGGAGAGGACCCCGAATACCGACAGTACGAGCACCCAGGCGCAGACCACCACCATTCCTCGAACGGTCAGCCTCACCCTGCGCGGAGCTGGCGTCCGCAGCTCTGGCTCAATGCCCGACCAGCTCGCCGGCTTGCCCGCCTTCTTCACCTCGCTCTGCGTGGTAGGAGAGTCGTCGTAGGCAGAGGGCAGTCCCTTGCGCAGGGCCAGCGAGCCGACTGCGATCAAGCCCACGCCGATCCAGAGCAGCTCGCCGCCCGTGGGAAGCGACGACACGATCGCGATGCCGCCAGAAACGGCCGCGGAAGCCCCCAAAGCTAGCCAGATTTTGCTTGCCTGACCGGATTGCATCCCAGCGATTCAGTGTATGCCAGCCGCGCCGTGCGTTGCCTGTCCGTGGGTCCGCGGGAGCTGCTCAGCCGAGATGATGGGTGCAGCTGTCATCCCCGCCTAGAGCTCGACGGACCTGCCCACCCGTCTGTGCTCTTCAAAACACGGACGATTCAGCATCGGGTTGCAGCTTGAGTGCCGTGACTGGCCTTAGACTATGGTGAACTATTAGGACCATGAAATCCAGATTGTTGATTTCCGCACGTGCCGCGCTGGTGGTCGCGTTTGTCTTAGGGGCGTATGGCTGGTCGCTGGCAGTGCCTCCATCGGCGGCTGCTCAGCAGCCGGATCCGGACCGCTGGGAAGCTGCGATGCTTGCCTTCGAGCAAGCCGACCGGGCGAACCCTCCGGCCGAAGGAGGGATCGTGTTTCTGGGAAGTTCGAGCTTTCGGCGCTGGGATCTAGAGAAGTCTTTTCCAGGCCAGAGCCTGATCAATAGGGGCTTCGGCGGGTCCCAGATGGTAGACGCGATTCGGTATCTGGATCGAATCGTCTTGCCGCTCAAGCCGAGAACGCTATTGCTTTACGAAGGCGACAACGACACTGGCAGCGGGAAGACTCCAGCAACGGTCGAAAAGGAGTTTCGCGAACTGGTCGCGAAGGTCCACGGGGCACTACCGGAAACCAAGATCATCTTTGTCAGCATCAAGCCCAGCATCCGCCGGTGGCACCTGATCGAGGTCGCCCGGGACGCCAACGCTCGCATTCGCGCGATTTGCGAAGCGGATGAGCTGCTGAGGTATATCGACGCCGCAAATCCCATCTTGGGCATGGATGGCAAGCCTCGCGCGGATCTGTTCGTGGAGGATAACCTGCACTTGAACGATGCGGGCTACGAGATCTGGGCGAAGCTGGTGGCTCCCTACTTGAATTGATGCACGCAAGCACCGCCAGAGACGCTGCGGCGGCATACTGCGAGCTCGCCCTCCCGGTTCCCTTGGACCGGACCTTTACATACTCGGTCCCCGCCGACTGGCTTGATCTGCCGCTGGTGGGCTGCCGCGTTTTGGCCCCGTTCCGTAGCCGGAATCGCGTGGGCGTAGTGCTCTCCGTAAACGGTCACGCCCCGGAAATCGAGGTGCGTCCGGTCAGCAAGCTGTTGGACAGCGGTCCGGTCCTGAACGCTGAACTGATCGACTTGGGCCGCTGGGTGTCGCGGTACTACTGCACGCCTATCGGAGAGGTGTTCCGGGGCATGCTGCCTCTGCAGGGAGAATCCCTGTCCAAGAAGGTCGTTGCTATCACCCCTGTGGGAGAGGTGGAGTTGGACAGCAGCCTCTTACCTGCATCAGTCGATGACCATGTGCTCGCTAGCCTTCGGCCAAGGCCGCTCACGCGTAATACGTTGGCCCGCAAGTTCGCCGGAGCCTCGGAGGCGATCGAGCGGCTCCGCGCCCGCGGCTTGGTCACCGTTAAGGAAGTCGCTCAGGATCGAGATCCGACCAGGTCTCTCGGTGCGACCCTGCTGGTCGAGTACGGGGACCCTGCGAAGGCTCCGGCTAAGCCGAAGGCCGGCGAACGCTGGCTGCTGGAGTATCTACGGCGCAATTCCGGGAAGCACGACATCCGGGCGCTGTCGATTGAGCGGGCCGACGCCCTGCCGACTGCCCGCCGGCTCGCGAAAGCCGGTGCCATCCGGCTCGAAGTGGTGTACCCGCAAGCCCGGATCCAAGAATCCGGGGGCCGTTGGGAGCTGAACAATGAGCAGAACGCGGCTCTAGACGCAATCCTTGCGTCGGCGCTGCAGCCCCGTTTCGAGACCTTCGTCTTGCACGGGGTCACCAGTTCGGGCAAGACCGAGGTGTACCTCGGGGCTATCGAACAGGTGCTCGCGCAAGGGCGATCCGCCCTGCTGCTGGTTCCCGAGATCGGGCTCACGCCGGCCGTCGCCTCGAACCTCTTCGCACGCTTCGGCGACCAGGTGGCTGTCCTGCACAGTGGTCTCAGAGATAGTCAGCGGGCTGATCAGTGGCGCCGCATCCACGCAGGGAAGGGAAGACTTGTGCTGGGCACCCGCAGCGCGGTGTTCGCTCCGCTGAGCGACCTCGGAATTGTCGTGGTCGACGAGGAGCATGACGGCAGCTACAAGCAGGGCGACGTCGCGCCCCGGTACAACGCACGTGACGTGGCCATTGTCCGGGCTCGCGCTGCCAACGCGGTGGTCGTGCTTGGTTCTGCCACGCCGGGATTGGAGACACGCCGTAATGCCGAGACCGGCAAGTACAAGCTGCTCAGCATGCCGGAACGGATTTACAAGAGACCCCTGCCTGAGGTCCGCATGGTCGACATGCGCCGCGAGTTTGAGCAGGTCGGGCGGAATCGCTTGTTTTCAAGGGAACTGGTATCGGCGGTCCACGCATGCCTTGGACGCGACGAGCAGGCCATGATCTTCCTCAATCGGCGCGGGTTTTCGACATTCGTGCTGTGTCGCGCATGCGGTGTCCGCGTGGACTGCCCGAACTGCTCGGTGACGCTCACTTACCACAAGCGAGACAACCAGCTGCTGTGTCATTTCTGCGATTTTGCCAGATCTGTGCCGACTGTCTGCGAGGACTGCGGCAAGGAGTTTCTGCAGTTTCAAGGCAGTGGCTCGGAACGGGTCGAGGATGCGCTGCGAGAGGCATTCCCAGATGCCGGCATAGCCCGGCTCGACCGCGACACGGTCCGCAGCAGCAACTCCTTCGAGACAATCTTGAGCTCGTTCCGAGATGGCGACTGCAACCTCTTGGTGGGCACCCAGATGATCGCCAAGGGCCATGACATTCCAAATGTCACCCTGGTCTGCGTGGTGAATGCGGACATCGGGCTCGGCGTTCCCGACTTCCGCTCGGCGGAGCGCACGTTCCAGCTGCTCACGCAGGTGGGTGGCCGGGCCGGCCGGGGCGAGAAGCCTGGTCAAGTGCTAATTCAGACGATGAATCCGGACCACTACGCGGTCGGCTTGGCGGCCCAGCAGGATTACGACGCGTTCTACACCCGCGAACTGGCATTCCGCCGGGACCTACGGTATCCGCCATTCGCCTCGATGGCCCTAATCCTGATCCGCAGTACGAGCCTGTCGGGTGCCTTGGGGATGAGTCGGGACCTCGGACAGCACTTGGAGCCCGTTCCGGATGGACTGAGGCTAATGGGTCCAGCCTCCGCCCCGGTCGTCAAATTGCGCACCGAGTACCGCTTTCAATTCCTGATCAAGTCCTTCAACCGCAACGCTCTGGCCAAGCTGCTGTCCAAGGCCCGCCAGTTTGCGCAGAGCAACGACTGGCCGGTCACCGCTTTGACCATTGATGTGGATCCGATCAGTTTTTTCTAGCCGTCGGACTGCTCAGGCCCATCGGCTTGATTCGATTGGCCCGCTGTGCCGAGGCGCAGTGCTGACCATGCTTCGAAGACGACAGGATTCTCCAGCCATACGCGCAGCCATTCGAATGCTTCGCGCTGGACGGCTAGCTTCTCTGACCCAGCTCCACGCGCTAATGCCAGCCCGAGGTGTTCTTTCGTCCGCAGGACGGCCCGGCGCACGTCGTGTGCCCGAACTAGATCGGACGCCTCCCTGTACTCGCGGGCCAGCGCGACCAGTGCACCCCTGCATGCCTCGAGATCGTTGACGACGATATGCTTGCGCAGATCAAGCGGCAGTCCTCCAATTGCGCGGTCCACCTCGACTTCGGTGTCAAGGAGGACCGACAGCAAGTAGCTGTCGGATGGAGGCTTGGAGCGGTCCACTGTCGTTAGGACGTGCCGGCGAATCTCGCTCAGCTCGTTTCTGCCGACAATTTCGGGCTGGTGCTGGTCCAGATAGGAAAGGACCGCGCTTCGGACCGACGGTTGACTGCGGGATGCCACGGCACGAGCCTCATCGCTGTGACCGTTCGAATCGCCTGAGCTGCTGCACTGCCCGATTGTGGTCGCGCAGCTTCGCCGAAAAAACGTGGCCCTGTTCCGGGCTTGGCCGGGCGACGAAGAACAGGAATTCGCTCTCGGCCGGCGAGAACGCGGCTTGCAGCGCTGCCGCGCCCGGATTTGTGATCGGGCCCGGCGGCAACCCGTCATGAACGTAGGTGTTGTAGGGGTGTGGGTCGGAAAGATCTGAGCGGTATATCCGGCCGCGGTAGCGGCCTTCCAGGACGAGCCCGTAGATGATCGTGGGATCGCACTGCATCAACATGCCTCGCCGCATGCGGTTATGGAACACGGATGACACCAGGCTCCGCTCTTCCGGCTTCTCAGTCTCCTTTTCGACCATCGACGCCACGATCACAGCTTCCCAGGCTGCGATCTCCGTAGTCCGTTGACTGGTGGCCTCCGCCAGGGCCTCGCGGAATCGTGCGAGCATCGCATCGACCAGGTCCTGCGTCGTAGATGTCTTCGCGAGACTGTACGTCTCGGGAAACAGCAGCCCTTCCAAGGTCGTGGCCGCTGGCATTAGATCCTTGATCGGCGCCGGATCGGCTGTGAGCGCGAGAAACTCTTCCGCAGTGCTCAAGCCTTCCTCGGCCACGATCTCGGCGATTTCGAAGCGGTTCAGTCCTTCCGGGATCGTGATCGGATATAGGAGCACCCGTCCCTCTGCAAGTTTCTGGAACGCTGCCGCCGCGCCCACTGGTCGGTCGAATGCGTACTCCCCCGCCATCAAGGTCGCAGATCGATGCCACGCCCGCTCCCACAAGAAGCCCCACTTCGAATCGATTACGCCGTGTTGCCGCAGCACTTCGGCGATCTCCGCGGATGTGAGGCCGCGTCCGATTTCGATGACAACCGGCTCGTCGAAAGGGGCGGCCAACTCGCCACTGTCGACACAGCCAAGCACCAGCGCGGTTGCTAGGAGCGTGCAGCCGCTAAGTGGTATTCGTGGCAAGATAGCTTTCCAAGAGGATTGTCGCCGCTAGGCGGTCGACCGCTCCCCGGTCTTTCGGGTTGGATCCAAGTTGCTCGCTGGCCGCCCAGCTTGTCAGGCGCTCGTCCCACATTCGGACCGGCACCCCGGCGTGCCTGGCTAGCTGGTAGGCAAACCTGGCCGCCTTGCCGGACGAGCCGCTCTTGGTGCCGTCCATGTGCACCGGGTTGCCCACAATGACGGTCTCAATCCGACGTTCGCGGATTAGCCCGATCAGTGCGTCGATATCTTGGCGCGTGGTGGTGCGGACCAGCGTCGGCAGCCCGTGGGCCGCGATCCCAAGCTCGTCGCTTACGGCGATTCCAATGCGGCGCTTGCCCCAGTCCAATGCCATGACCCGGATTGACGGTGCCATTTAGTCTAAAGCGATCCTAGGTTGCGGACCGGCTCGTCACTGCTTGGATGATTCGGCCTTGATCTTGCGGTCCCACGGCTGTGGCGGCAGAGGATCGTACTGAGGCCTGGCGTCCCTGGCGGGCATCAATCGAGCCACGTCCCGCAACCTTTCCAGTGCCGACCGATGTTCCGGCTGAGTGCTGGAAACGATGTTGTTCTGCTCGCCGGGATCGCGCTGCAGGTCATAGAATTCCCGGACTTCCGTCTCGTGCACGTGAATCTTGTAGCGCTTGTCACGGATAACCCTTGGTGCGTAGTCGCGCACTCCTCTTACACCCCGCTCATCCAACGTGCCTGCCCCGAACCCCATGGCCAGGATCCAGGATCTCGGGCCGGTGGGTTGCTTACCGAGCAACACCTTGGCAATCGACTTGCCGTCTATATGGACACCTTCGGGAAGCGGTGCGCCGGCTAATTCGCAAAAGGTGGGAAGCAGGTCCGAGAAGTCCGTCAGCTCGTCGGTTTGCACTCCTGCCGGCACGAGGCCCGGTCCGTTGACGATGAACGGCTGGCGGGGCCCATTCTCCGTCAGCTGGGCCTTGCCCCCTTGAATGGTACGCCCCTTCAAGCTGCCTTGAATGCCCCGCGAGGTGCCGTTATCGGTGGTGAAAATCACTATCGTGTTCTCCCGGATGCCAGCGTTATCCAAGGCCTTGACGAGCCGGCCGACCAAGTAATCGGTGTAGCGGACCATCGCCTTGTGCTTCTCGAGCCTGCTCTCCGCGAATGGCTCGTGCGGCGTTGACACCAGCGGACCGTGGGTGAGGGCCATCGGGTAGTACAGGAACATCGGCCCGTCCCGGTGCCGGTTGACGAAGTCGATCAAGAAGTCGTTGTAGATGTCCGGGCCGAACGCATCCTCGTAGGTGCGGCTCATCGCTTTGCTGGTGTAAACGTATGGATCCCAATAGCGCTCGTTGCTGATCGGGTTGCCACCCTCTCCTCCCGTCCAAACCGACCACTCGTCGAAACCATGCTGGTTAAGGATGTCCGGCTGCACCCGGAAGTCGTTGATCTGCCATTTGCCGACGATTGCAGTCGCATAACCGACCCTGCGCAGCTGCCGCGCTACCGAAATGTTGTGCTTGGGGTCGAAATGGCAACCCGCGCCCCAGCGGGGCACGTCCCAGTGATTCGTCCACCCGTGTCGGAACGGGTACTGGCCGGTGAGCAGGGTGACCCGCGTCGGCGTGCATTGGGGCATCGAATAGGCGTTGCGGAAGCTCATCCCGCCCTCGGCCAGCTTGTCGATGTTGGGTGTCTCTATGCCCTCGCCGCCGTAGCTGGAGATCCATTCCGGGCCGAGGTCGTCCACCATGATGAAGACTATGTTCGGCTGCGCGGCGACGGATGAGACCGCACATAGGCATAGCGCAATGCGCGTGAGGACTGAAGCGATCACAGCCTATAGGTTAGTACGGTTCAGCGCTGACTCGTAGCGCCAGGTATAAGGCGCAACCGCGCCTCATCCTGCTGCGATGCTGCCGTCGAGCCAGGGTTTCACGGCTCAGGAATACACCTTGGATCTGGCACCTCGCTGTCTGAGACAGCGAAACCATCTCACCGGCCCGGCGAGGGTCTGTACTTCCACCATCCCCACTACAACCGCCAAGTGAACCCGCACTCGACGCTGATCCGTGGCAACTTCAAGCTGATCAAGTTCTGGGAGGACGCTTCGTTGCGGCCATACGATCTGGCATTGGACTTGGAGGGAGCGCAGAATCTGGCACGATCGAGGCCGAAAAAGGTGGGGAGCTGGCCACCGACCTGGAAGACTATCTGGCGAAGGCAGGGGCGCTCATTTCCAAGCCGCAAGAGTGGCCGGGCGGTTAGAGCGCCTCCTCCGAAATGCAAAGGACCGCCGGCCGATGGCCGACGGTCCAAGTTAAAGATCGAAGCTAGGACGTCAGAATTCTAGCCGCAGCGAGAGCTGCGAAATGCGCCCGCCCGTCCCGCGCAAGGTGCTGGAGATCATACCGAAACCGCCGCGCCCCCGCCGCTCCTCGGCATTGGCGAACTGCGGGTGGTTCGGGAAGTTGAAAAAGTCGGCACGGAACTGCATGCGGAGCCTCTCAGTGAAGTCGCACCACTTGTGGACGGAGAAGTCGACGTTCGCCAGTCCCGGGCCGCAGCACAGCGAACTCGGGCTGCTGCCAAACACTCCGGCTCCCGGCACCGCGAACAGGCCCGTGTCGAAGAAGGTCTCGCCTTTGACATTGCCGCGCCAGCCGGACTGCTGGACTGGGTCACCGAGGATATTGGGGCGCTGGCTGGCGGAATAGGTGCTGCTGACGTTGCGGTTCTCAATGACAACAAAGGGCGAGCCCGTGCGGAACTCGGAGATGACCCCGATTCCCCAGCCGCCGGCGACGGCATTGAGAACGCCGTTGCTGATGTCGAACTTGCGGCCTTGGCCGAACGGCAGCTCGTAGACCGAACTCAGCGCCATGCGGTGCCGGATGTCGCTCCCGGAGTAGCCCCTGTCCAGGTGACGCAGCTCTTTGTGCTGCTCGCGGTTACCCTGGAATCCAGACAGCTCAGATCCGGCTTCCACGTCATCGAGATATTTCGACCACGTGTAGTTCATCAGCAGGTTGAAGCCGCCGGAGTAGCGCTTCTCAATCTTGAGGTTCCCGGAGTGATATGCGGAGTTGCCCCAATCCGCCGACCGTTGGCTAACGCCGTTGAAAATCGGGAACCGCCGCGCCTGCTGCGACTGCTTGGCCGACCCGCGCCCGTTGACGAGCGGGATCTGGTTCCAATTGGTGTTGGCGCCGCCCAGACGATGGCCCATGTTGGCTATGTAGGTCGCCTCGATCATGAAATTGTTCGGGAGTTGCTGCTGAATCCCGAAGTTCCACTGCTGCACCATAGCGCTGCGGTGCTCTTTGCGGAAGAACTGCGGCGATACTAGGGGGCGTTTCCCGAATTCCACCGAACCGAACCCCGGGCCGAGATCCGCAGGGGCCGTCGGCGGCATGCCGTCCGGCGAGCTGAAGTTCCCTTGCGTGCTGAAACCGAGAGAGAATGCGTTCGGCACGGCTCCGCGGTAGGCCCCGTAGTAATTGATGCCGTAGCCGCTGCGAATCACTGTGTTGTCGCTGAGCCGGTAGGCCAAGCCGAATCGCGGTCCGAGAGCCCCCTTGTAGGTGTCGTGCGAGTATTTTCCGAGGCCGTCCTGCCCGAAGAAGGTGACTACGCCCGGCAGGCCCGAAACCGGATTGATCGCATTCCAGTCGAAGCCGTTCAGGCGATTGTTCTTATCCCACAGCGGCGTGTCCACTTCGTAGCGGAGCCCGATGTTGAGGGTTAGCTTCGAAGTGGCTCTCCAGTCGTCTTGGATGAACAACCCGTAATAGTCGGTCCTGCGGTCTAGGATGTCGGCATCGTTGATGTCGGCCGACCCGACGTGCCCGAGGAGCAGTTCCGCCGTGCCGACTCCCGTCGCGCGGTTTCCGAACACGAACTGGCCGCCGGTGCGGTTGTTTTGGTCATCAATGTTGCGCGAGTAGCGCCAGTTGAAGCCGTACTTGAGCTGGTGGGAGCCCAGGATCACAGTCTGATTCTGATTGATCTCCACGGTGCGGATGGGCGTCTGAAGGCGCTCTTGATTGCCCGGAACCAGTGGTGTCAGTCCGTTTACGTTGATGCGCGCAAATGATTCGGGGTTGACACCGGCGATGCCGTACTCGCCGTTCTTGCCTGAATTTCGCGCCGCTGAGCGGTTGATGTGGAGGCGGTCTCCCCAGTTGAAGCGAAACTCGTTGATCACGGTGGGTGAGAAGTTGTGAATCCAGTTGACGGTCGTGTTGTGGTGCCGGTTCTGGCGGATTCCGGCCCGCGGGTCGGCGAAATCGAACAGATAGACTCCGGGAATCTCCTGCGGGGCCTTGACGTGCATGAAGCGCACCGAGAGGCGGTCCGAGTCCGAGGCGTTGTGGTCCCACTTGGTCGTGAAGTAGTTCTGCGCCAGGGCGTTAGACGCGTTGTTCACGTAGTTGTTTGCGGGAGCCTTCGTGATGGATTTCTGCACGTTCGGATCCGGGTACAGCTGGATGAGCTGGGCGGCGAGCGGATCGACCCGGCTTTGCGGAATCATGTTGTTGTCGAACACCCCCCCATGGGATCTTTGAGTGTCAGCCCCTGGCGATTCGAAAAGTCCCCCGACTTCTCCATCACGTGCGGAACATCGTCGCCCGAGTAGGTGACACCGTCGCGTCGGCGCGCGCCCTCGTAATTGAAGAAGAAGAACGACTTGTTCTTCTTGATCGGGCCGCCGAGCGAGCCGCCGAAGATGTTGTAGCGCAGTGGCGCCGTCTCCTTGGCGAAGAACGAGCGCGCGTCCATGGCGTCGTTGCGGAAGAACTCATAAACGGCGCCGTGGAATTCGTTGGTCCCGCCGCGCGTGGTCATGAGGATGAATCCGCCGCCGGCGCGGCCGAACTCAGCGGAGTAGTTGCTAACCTCCGCCTTGAACTCCTGGAGGGACTCGGCAGGCGGGTTCAGCCCGAGTTGCTGCGTCCCGATCGCCATGTTCTGGACGACCGAGCCGTCGAGTGTCCACATCTGGTTCTGCGAGCGCCCGCCCGCCATCGAGAACTTGGGGATCTGCTCGCCGCCATCCTCGGACCGGAACGAGATGTTGCCGAGCAGTCGCACGAGCGAAGCGCTGCGGCGGCTGATCATCGGCATATTGAAAACGGTTTCCCGCTTGATGAACTGGCCAACCGACGAGGTTGCCGTCTCCAACTGCGGGGTCGTGGCTTCGACGGTGATGACCTCCGTCACTTCGCCAATCTGCATTTGCACGTTCACCGTGCTTGTCGTTCCCGTTTCGAGAACGATGCCGGTCTGGTTGGACGTCTTGAACCCGTCGACCTCCGTATTGAGCGAGTAGGCGCCCGGGGCGACGTACGGGAAGATGTACACGCCGGCCTCGTTGCTCTCGGCACCCGCATCCACGCCGGTGTCGACGTTGCTAAGAAGCATTCTGGCTCCCGGAATCGCCGCACCTGTGGTGTCAGTGACGGAGCCTGTCAGGCGGCTCTGGTCTTGCGCCCAAGCCGCGCCCATGACTAGCAGCAGAGCTAGAGCGGATCCAGCCAGGCGGCTCGCCCAGCGGGTAAATTGGTTCTTCATGGAATCCCCTTTAGGTGATCTAAAGTCTTGGCTAGCCCAACCCCTAACCTGATTACGCACCAGCCCCAGCCAAAGTTAGGAGGTGGTAGGGTAGGGGCGGAGTGCGCACGGCGACATAGGCGAGGCGGGGCACGAGATCGACCAGCTGGTAGCGGCGGTTGAAGCGGTAGGCGAATTCGGCGAGGTAGCGCCCCGCGTAACGCGCGGCGCAGGCGTGATAGGTGCCGTCCATCGCCCGCTTGACGTTGCCCAGCAGCGTGTTCACCCAGATCAGCCCGGGCGTCTCGCAGCTGCCCTTGCCACCTCCGGTGACGCGCGGCTGGTGCGTGCAGCGGGCCGCCTGCACCCCCCGGAAGCAGGCCAGCCCGTCCGACCGTACGATGGTCCCCGGCCGTAGGTGCTGCTGCGCCCAGGCTTGCACTGCGCGGCGGCGGAAACCAACCACCGGGCTCAGCCGCAGCCGCTGCGGCCGCCCGTCCTCAGTGACTTGGGCCGCCGCCAGGAAGGGCGTCTTGCGGTCCGCGCCGCGACCGCGCTTGCCGCCGCTGGCTGCCCCGCCCAGATCGGCGTCGTCCAGCTCCACGAGGCCCCCCAGCGGCTGGCTGTCAGCCCGCGCGCGCATCGCCTGCAGCAGTTTGTGCTTGAGCATCCAAGCCGTGTTGTAGCTCACGCCCAACTGGCGCAGCAGGTCCATCGCCGAGAGGCCATTCTTGGATTGCGTGAGCAAGTAGATCGCCAGGTACCAAGTGGTCAGCGGCAGCTTGGTGTGCTCGAACACGGGGCCGGCGGTCAGCGAGACCTGCCGCTGGCAGCGGATGCACTGGAAGACCTTGCGGGTGTGCAGCTGGCAGTCCTTGTGCTAGCCGCAGGCGGGGCAGCGGAAGCCCTGCGGCCAGCGCGCTTGGAACACCGCTTGGGCGCATTGCAGCTCGGTTCCGTAGAGCTTGAGGAAGTCGCGCAGGCTCTGTCCTTTCTGGAACTGGACGTGGTTCTTAGGCATGTAGAACTCCTTTGTTGTCAGATACTTATTATACATTCCACAGCGATTTAAGTCAACCGGATCGAAGCCCGAATCCAAAACATTTCCGGCTCCTAAATGCGGCTGAGAGTCCTCGGTAATCAGGACCCCTAAAGGCTTGCCATGTCCCACAGAGTAGGCCGTCCCGGGCCAATTTGTCAATTATGGGTCGGCAGTCGTCATGCGGATGTTGAAGCGAGGCCATTTCCAAGAACTTGGAGAATGAGCCCTTTGGGTGCCCATGGGATTGCGTGGTGGTTGTGGCGCAAATGACCCAGAGCGCGCAGGATCGGCCGGGTCAGCTTGGCGAGCTACGCTCGTTCGATGCAACCTCGCAAAGCCAGCGCTCAATTGAATGGAGTCGGTCGCGAGTCTGCGTGTGGTTCGCTTAATCGGTACTGTCGATAACTTCGCTCGTGTAGATTCCGGGTGTGGTGGCCGCTCCGTGCGACCTGCCGCCAGCGGGTATGCTCGGTTGCCTCGCATGCTAACGAGGATGCTCGCGTCTCGCTCGCCTGCGGGCGCCCATGGCCCGGCCCGTTCAGGGCTTTGCACGGCCAATGCATAGGACAGCCTGGACAGCGCCGAGGCAAAGGTTCTGTGCCGCCGGAGCCTTTGACCGCCCATTTGTGTTCAACGTGGTCGGGGGGGAGCGGAGCGCGCGCCAGTGGGAGATTGCCCTGCGGAGCGCATACCTGACCGGACGGCCCTACACACCGTTCCAGCTGGCGCTGTTAGCTTGGGGGCTTTCGAGCGCGGCATGATCTACTACATTCACCAAAACCATGGTCTCCGTGACAGGCTCCGCAGCTTCACCCGGGGCGTGGGTTGCCGACCACGCGGCCAAGCACCTCCATCCGGTTAGACATACATGCCTTCGCTCGCTAACAGCGGAATCTTATCCGGGGACCAAAAGGTGTACCCGTACGTCAGTGATTCACGCCAGCCTGTCGGCCTGATGGACCACTTCGTTAAGAATTGGTGGGCGCCCCCAGTTGAGCCCTGGAAACTTGGCGAAGTCACTATCCAGCGTGATCCACTGCGCCCCAGCTTCGATTGCTAGTGCCGCGTGGTAGGCGTCCGGGACCAAGTTCCCCCGAGCCTCGACGACTCGGCAAAGCTTTGTGAATATCTGCCAATGGCGGATTCCAGGACGCAGCTTCACGCAATGGGGCAGATTTCTGACCATGTTCGCGAACTGGAGGGCCTGCTGATGGGTTGACGGAGTCTTGAACGCACGCGGGTTGGTCACGATTCGAACGAATCCACTGAGCACGAGCTCCGACATGGCAAACATGCTGTCCCCTTTGGCCACCGATATCAGCCACGTGCGGCAGCGCTCATGCTCTATCGAATCGGCCCGATGCGCCGCGACAAGGATGTTTACGTCAGGAAGGACCATCATCGCCCTCCAGAATGGCGAGCAGGCCAGCATTATCTGTGATGTCGACGCCCGGTTGAGTGCCGTCTCCTTGGAACACGGGAAGGTCGAAATCGGGCGGAGCGCCCTTCGCATCGCGCCGACGCCACAGAGCTTCTCGGAGCAGGTCGTGAATGACTGAAGTCACGGTCTGTTCAGTCTCAGCGGCCAACTGCTTGAGGTCAGCGAATAAGCCGTCCTCGATGTTGAAAGTAGTTCTCATGCATATAAGCATATCCTGTGCATGCATTGATGTCTGCAAGGGTGCCAATGCATTCCAAGAACGCCCCAAACTCGCGCCAAAAGCGAATCGGGAAAGGACTGATCAGTCGGCGGCAAGAGTCGCCAACTAGCTAAAGCAGACCGTCCAGCCGATTCGCCGTCGCTGGTGCCTTCGATCATTCCACGTCCGCAGCAGCGTCCGTCGTAGGCCCGTGGCCCTTAACCTCCAGCGGCGTAATCTCCTCGTCTTTCTCCAGCAGATAGATTTGCCCCGTGAATTCCATGGATCGAGAAACTTCTCGCCAACGGCACTTCAGCAGGCTTGGATCAGCGCAGGCGCAGTGCTGTCTCGTCAGAACCGCCACAGCCGAAGCCACGACTAGAGATCTTCTAGCTGAGCTCAGCGGGCACTGCATTGCAGGCGGCAACATGGTGCGTGGCCTGCCTGTGGCACCTGCTCGGAATAGTTCAAACTGGTAGGTGATGGATGTCCATTTCCAGTCAGAGGATTCTTCGATCTACGAAATCCAGACAGACTCTCAAGGCCCCTCGGGCCAGTTGCCACTGACACCTGCAATGCTCCGCACGCTGCCCAGTGGCGACATCTTCGGCTGGACGCAGGATGCCGGGATGGGTTGGAATCCCGCGCACCTCGGGCGTGACGAGTACCTGATCCTCAGCACGCAGGGCGGCATCAGGGCCGAGGATGGCTCTCCGGTTGCCCTGGGCTATCACACTGGCCACTTTGAGGTGGGGCTGCTGATGCGTGAGGCCGCGCTTGAGCTGCGCGATCGGGGATCCATACCCTTCGCCGGCTATTGCAGCGACCCTTGCGACGGGCGCACCCAAGGAACGCCAGGCATGATGGACTCGCTGCCATACCGCAACGATGCGGCCCAGGTGCTCCGCCGGCTGATCCGCTCGCTGCCAACCCGGCGCGGAGTGATCGGCGTCGCAACGTGCGACAAGGGCCTGCCGGCCATGACCATGGCCCTCGCATCCATGCACGACCTGCCCTGCGTGTTGGTGCCTGGCGGCGTGACGCTGCCAACGCGCGGAGCGGAAGATGCCGGCAAGGTACAGTCGATCGGGGCACGTTTCTCGCACGGCGAATTGAGCTTGGAACAGGCGCAGGATTTCGGGTGCAAGGCCTGCGGAACCCCCGGCGGCGGTTGTCAATTCCTGGGCACAGCAGCCACGGCACAGGTCATCGCGGAGGCCTTGGGCCTGGCCCTGCCCCACACTGCACTCGCACCGTCCGGCCAGAATGTTTGGAAGCAAGCGGCGAGGCGGTCGGCGGCAGCAGTGATGGCCCAGCGCGCCGCCGGGATTTCCGTGCGCGATATCGTCACCGACAAGGCAATCCGCAATGCAATGGTGGTGCACGCCGCTTTCGGAGGCTCGACCAACCTGCTGCTCCACCTGCCGGCGGTCGCACATTGCGCGCGGCTCAAGCTCCCCGGCGTGGACGACTGGGCGGAGGTGAACCGCCAAGTGGTGCGATTGGTCGACGTGCTGCCGAACGGGCCTGTCGGTCACCCGACAGTTCGTGTGTTCCTCGCCGGCGGTGTGCCGGAGGTCATGCTGCACCTGAGAGACCTTGGTCTGCTGGAGTTGTCCGCACTCACGGCGACGGGCGCGGGCCTTGGGCAGGTTCTTGAGGAATGGGAGGCCAGCGAGCGCCGCGCGGCATTCCGGAAACTGCTCAGTGACCTCGACGGCATCAACCCGGACGAGGTGATCTTCTCGCCTGAAGCTGCCGCACGACGGGGACTTACCAGCACGATCACGTTTTGCCGGGGAAATCTAGCGCCGGACGGTTCGGTCGTCAAGAGCACTGCGATTGATCCATCGGTGATTGATAGCGATGGTGTCTACCGCAAGCAGGGGGCTGCCAAGTTCTTCACCCGCGAGGCGGACGCCATCAAGGCCATTAAGGGTGGTGAGATCCGGCCGGGAGACATAGTGGTGCTGGCCTGCTGCGGCCCCCTCGGTTCCGGGATGGAGGAGATTTACCAGATCACATCTGCGCTCAAGCACCTCTCCTACGGCAAGCAGGTCGCCGTGATTACCGACGCCCGGTTCTCAGGTGTTTCAACCGGCGCCTGCATCGGCCACGTTGGGCCGGAGGCGCTCGCCGGCGGTCCGATAGGAAAGCTGATCGAGGGGGACTGGCTCAGGATCGAGATCGATACGCGCCAACTGCGGGGCTCCGTTGACTTGGTTGGTCACGGCGGGCACGAGTTTGGGGCAGCCGAGGGTGCGCGCCTGCTCGCCGCTCGGCAGGCACGGGATGATCTCGCGCCGCACCCGGACATGCCGGACGACACCCGCCTCTGGGCGGCGATGCAGGCCTGCAGCGGCGGTACGTGGAATGGCTGCGTCTACGACGTGGACGCGATCACGGCTGCACTTGGGCGCGGTGCGCAAGCTTCGGCCGCGGACGCTACGGACGGATGATCGACCCGTCCCGCCGGCGCGTCGTTCCCCACGAGTAGTCAAAGGGCGTGTCATAGCGCGAGTCGACGCTGTACTTGGCCGCCAGCTCCTCGTCGATTTCCATGCCCCAGCCCGGAGCTTCGTTCGGGAAGAAGAACCCGTTCTCGAGGCGCGGGCACCCTTGGAACACTTCGTGGACCGAATCGGGCCATGTGCGGCCCTCTTGGATGCCGAAGTTATAACAGCTCACGTCCAGCGCGATGTTGGCTAGATGCCCGACCGGGGATGTATCGCCGGGGCCGTGCCATGCCGTGCGCACACCGAACCATTCGCATAGCGCAGCCAATTTGCGAGCCGGTGTGAGGCCGCCGATCTGCGAGATATGCACGCGGATGAAGTCGATCAAACGCTCGGCGATCAAGCCGGTGAACTCGTGTGGCGAGTTGAATAGCTCGCCCATGGCGATGGCGGTCGTTGTCTGGGAGCGCATGTGCCGGAAGTATCCGATCTGCTCCGGTGACACCGGGTCCTCGATGAAGAAGGGCCGGTATTCCTCGACCCGCTTCAGCAGCCACATCGCTTGCGCATTGCTGATGCGTTCGTGGACGTCGTGGAGCAGTTCGATCTCGTCGCCGAGACTCTTCCGCATGTGCTCGAAGAGCTTGGGGACACTCAGCAGGTAAGGAGTTGGTTCATACATCCGCTCGGCGTGAGGGCCGCCCGACGGTGCGCCTAGGAAGCCTTGCGGCGTACCGCCGGAAGTCCGCGCGCCGTAGTTCGCATTGCCCTGGATGCCGACCTGGATCCGGATGTGCCGCACGCCCTCATCGATGTAGGCCTGGGCCGCGTCCTCGACCTCTTGCATGCTGGCACCCGAGGCGTGTCGGTAGACGTCTGCGCCGTTGCGAGCCTTGCCGCCCAGCAGGGCGTAGACCGGCATGTTGGCGCGCTTGCCCTTGATGTCCCACAGCGCTTGGTCGACGCCGCTCATCGCGTTGTTGAGGACCGGCCCGTTCCGCCAATAGGAACTGACGTACATCGTCTGCCAGATGTCCTCGATGTGATCCGGGTTCTTGCCTTTCAGGAACGGACGCAAGAATTCGTCCACAGCCGTGACGACTGCCTTGGCGCGTTGTGTGAACGTCGCGCAGCCGTACCCGTACAGGCCCGGTTCGCTGGTCTCGACCCTAACAATCACCGTCCGGGGCAGCCCTGGTGGCGCCGTCAGGATTGCCTTGACATCCGTGATTTTCAGTTCGGGTAGGCCCCTCGAGGCCCCCTGTTGCTGGGCTGAAGCAGTCGAAGCGGCTATGGAGGGCAGTGCTGCAACCCCGGCACCGGCAAGCCACTTTAGTGCGTTCCGTCGTTCCATGGCGCCTATTGTATTGCCCGCGTCGCCAGGTTGAGCGGTAACGCGCGAGACATTGCTAAATCGGGGCTATTGAATCCGTCGGCGCAAACCTCAGACTTCGTTACATCGGAACTCTCTGCAAAGAGGCCTAGAGCCTCGTAACTAGCTGCTGGGTCAAGCTTTCACGCTCCCTCCCCGGCCGCATCCGGACTTGACTTGCGCCCCAGAACATGCTATCGTGAATGCATATGTATTCGCCCGCCAAACTGCCCGCGCCCACTGGCCTGCCCGCCGCTCTGCCGCTCCAACCCCCGCACGCCACGCCCATCAGCGCGCGCCTCAGCATGCTGCGCGAGGGCGACCGCGTCGTCTACTTCGTGCACACCGACCCCGTCTGCTCGCACACGGCCGACCACAAGCTAGAGCGCAATCTCTGCCTGGCCCGCTTCGCCCTGTTCGGCCTCGCTACGCAGTCCGAACTGGCCCGCGCCCACGGCATCAGCCAGAGCACCGTCTCGCGCGCCGTGCAGCGGCTGCAGGTGCAGGGTGAGCTTGGCTTCGCGCCCGCCCCCAAGCCGCGCCGCCCCGATGGCATCGTGGACCCCGCGCAGCTGGCCCAGGCCGCCCGCATGCTGCGGTCCGGGCTCAGCCTGTACCGCGTGGCCCAGCAACTGGGCGTCTCGCAATCGACGCTGTGGCGCTACACCCAACAGGGCTTGCTACCGGCCAGCCAGTGCCTGCCACGGCGCCGCGCCGGCGCGCCCGCCGAGCGTGACAGTGACGCTCAGGGAGCGGGCCCGCAGCCCGGCGGCGCGGCGCCCAGTGCGCCGCCGTCGGCGGCCCCCGGCAAGGAAGACCGCAACCGGCGTGACGCCGCCGCCCCGCGCGGCCGCGCGGCGCACGACACGGCGGGCCGCGTAGCGGCCAGCCTGGGGGCGCTCGACGGGCGCGCCCCGCGCTTCGCCGCCGCCGCGGCCGTCAGCGGGGGCGGCGTGCTGACCGCCCTGCCGAGCCTGCTGCAGGCCGGCCTGCTGCGCCACCTCGACCAGCTGACGCTACCCAAGGGCTTCTACGGCCTGCAGTCGCTGCTGCTGCTGTGGGCCTTCCTGCTGCTGGGCCGGGTGCGTTGCGCCGAGCGGCTGCGCTACCAGCAGCCCGGCGAGTGGGGCGCCCTGTTGGGCCTGGACCGCTGCCCCTGCCCGCGCACCCTGCGCCGCCGCACGCACCAGCTGGCCGCTGCCAAGGGGCTGCCGGCCTGGGTCGGCTGCCTGACCCAGGACTGGTGTGCAGACGATCCGGAGGCCGTCGCCACGCTGTTCGTCGATGGCCACGTGCAGGTCTACAGCGGTCAGGGCCGGCTGCCGAAACATTTCGTGACCCGCCAGAAGCTGGCCCGGCCGGCCTCGGTCGGCTACTGGGTGCACGCGCTGGGCGGGGCGCCGCTGCTGTGCTTGCACCGCCAGATAGACGCCGGCATGGTGTCTGAGATCTGGAACGGGATGGTGCCGCAGTTGCGCCAGCTGGGCCTGCTGGCAGGCGCTGGCGCACCACGCCTGACGCTGGTCTTCGACCGCGAGGGCTGGAGCCCGCGCCTGTTCCGCGAGCTGCGCGCGCTGGGCATCGCGGTGGTGACTTGGATCAAGGGCTCGCAGGCGCAGCGCTGGCCGGATAGCGACTTCCGGGAGGCCGTCATCCCAGTGCGCGCCCCGGGCGGGTCGGCCCGCCTGGAGGGCCAGCTGGCCGAGCGACCGTACGATCTGGGCGCAGGCTGCCAGGCGCGCGAGATCCGCTTCTGGATCGACCGCCGTGTGCGCGGCACGGGCCAGCGCGGCCAGCCGCGCAAGCCGCTCGAGCTGGCGGGTCGGCCGGGGCCGGACCAGCGCCAGCCCGCGCTGCTGACCACGCATCCCGACCTCACGGCCGAGCAAGCGGCGGGCCTGCTGCGCTCGCGCTGGACGCAGGAGAACTTCTTCAAGTATCTGCGCGCCGAGTTCGGCCTCGACACCCTGCCCGAGCATGCCCTGGTGGAGGTCGAGGCCGACGCCTGGGTCGTCAACCCGGCCTGCCGCACCATCGGCAAGGCGCTCAAGCAAGCCCGCAACTCGGTCGGCAACCTGCGCCGCAAGCTGGCCCTGCAAGCCGACGCCGGATCCGCCCCAGCGCGCGCGCTGGAAGCGCGCATCCAGACTTGCGACCAGACCATCCAAGGCCTGCTGCTGGCACGCAAGGTGACCGACCAGCACATCTTGGCCGGCGAGCTCTCGCCGGAGGCACGGCTGCAGGCCCTGCCCCAACCGCTGCGCCTACTGCTAGACACCCTGCGCATGCTGGCCTACCGCGCCGAAACAGCGATGACGACCGCGGTTGCGCCCGCGCTCGACAATCCCGACACCGCCCGCAGCCTGCTCAAGTCGCTGTTTCAGGCTGACGCCAGCCTGCACCCTGACGAGTCAGCCGGGACCCTCACCGTGCGCCTGCTGCACCAGCCGACCCGCGCCCAGGATCGCGCCCTGGCCCCCTTGCTCGACGAGCTCAACCGCACGCGCACCGTCTTCCCCGGCACCCAACTCCGTTTGGTGTACCGCATGCTGTCGGACGACCTGCCCTGCTCAGCCTCCTCCCAGCCCACCCCGGCCAACCCCAAGCCGCCGCTCCCTGCATCCAAACTATCCAAACCAAATGAAACGGTGTAACGAAGTCTGAACCTGCCTACGATGGTAGCTGGAGTCGGCCAGCATTGCGAGTCGTTGTTTCGGGAGGCGCTGGCTTCATCGGATCTCACCTGTGTGACCGCTTAGTGGCGGACGGGCATGAGGTCACCGCGCTCGACAACCTCAGCTTCGGCTGCGCTGAGAATCTAGGCAGTCTGCTCGAATCTGAGACATTCCGCCTGGTCCGCCACGACATCTGCGAGCCGTACGAGCCCGACGGCCAGATCGATGCAGTCTACAATCTCGCCTGCCCCGCTAGCCCGCGTGACTATCTTCGCGTTCCAGTGGACACGCTCGTTGCGTGCGCAGCCGGAACTCGCAATATGCTGGACTTAGCGCTGCGCTGCTCGGCCTCATTCCTGCAGGCTTCGACCTCCGAAGCCTACGGCGACGCGCTTGTGCATCCCCAGCCTGAGCACTATTGGGGCAACGTCAACCCCATTGGCCCACGCTCGGTGTATGACGAGGGCAAGCGGTATGCCGAGGCGCTCACCATGGCCTATCACCGGGAGCGCGGGCTCAGCACCCGCATCGCCCGGCTGTTCAATGTTTACGGACCGCGCATGAGGCGGGACGACGGGCGCGTCCTGCCTTCGTTTCTAGACCAAGCTCTGCGCGGGGTGCCGCTCACTGTGTTCGGCGACGGCTCCCAGACGCGCAGTTTCTGCTTCGTCTCTGACATCGTCGAAGGCATGGTGCGTCTGCTTGCGAGTTCTGAGCCGACGCCTGTCAATCTCGGCGGTCCTGACGAATTCACCGTGCTGGAGCTCGCTGCGATGGTGCAAGACATCGCAGGCGTGTCTTGCGGGATCGTGCACCGAGACCTGCCCGAGGACGACCCGCGCCGTCGCCAGCCGGATATATCCAAGGCTGGACGGCTCATTCACTGGCGGCCGCAGGTTTCAATCAGCGAGGGCCTGCAGATTATGTTGGAGTCATACCGAGAGGGGGACTCCAAGGCAGTGCGGGGTCGTTGACGACCCCGCACTGCCAGAATGGATTCTCAATGTCCCGACCTGAGCAGCTGCGATTCTTGCTGACAAACGACGACGGCATTGACGCCCCCGGGCTCGCTGCCTTGGAAGCGGCGCTGCCGCGCGGAGTAGAGTCCACCATCGTCGCCCCCTCCCACGAGCGGTCTGCCTGCAGTCATCAGGTGGTCACAGCCCGGCCCTTCCGCGCTGCACGTCTTGACGAGCGCAGGATTGCTGTCGAGTCGCTGCCCGCGGATTGCGTCCGTCTCGCGGTGCATGAGTTTCGCAACCGCTTCGATTGGGTCCTCGCGGGGATCAACCATGGCGCGAACCTCGGTGCCGACATTTACTATTCGGGGACGGTCGCCGCCGTTCGCGAGGCTGCGCTGCTCCGAGTGCCGGCAATCGCGTTTTCGCACTACCGCGATAGAGTGCTGAGCGATGCGGACTGGCGGCGAGCGACGGGCTGGGTGCGCCGGCTCCTGCCTGACCTGCTTGCAAGGCCTGTGCAGAGCGGTGAATTCTGGAACGTGAACTTGCCAAGTCCGCAGCCCGGCCCGGCCGACCCTGAAATCGTCGAATGTGCGGTGGACACAAGTCCCGTGCACCTGTCTTATGCAGTGGACGGCGACAGCTATGCCTACTCCGGCGTCTACGGCCAGCGTGGGCGCCAGCCAGGCCGTGACGTGGATGTCTGCTTCAGCGGCAGCATCGCGGTCTCTCTGCTCCGGTTGCCGTGAGACAATACCGATCAGTCAGGTTTGGGACGCACCAGAGTAGATCAGTTGATCGTCGCACGGGGCTTGGTCGAATCCCGCCAGCAAGCCCAGGCTATGGTGATGGCTGGCCAAGTTCTGATTGACGAGCAGAAGGCCGACAAGCCGGGCCGCTTGATTTCGTCCGACGTTTCGATCCGTTTGCTGGGTCGGCGGCCGCGGTTTGTGAGCCGGGCAGGCGACAAGCTCGACGCGGCCCTGTCCCACTTCGGAATCGAGGTTGAAGGCGTGGTCTGCCTCGATATCGGGGCGTCCACCGGCGGGTTTACCGATTGCCTGCTGCAGCGTGGTGCCGCGCGGGTCCACGCAGTCGACGTCGGCGTGAACCAGCTGCACTGGGATCTCCGCAAGCACAACCGCGTAAACGTGCTCGAAAGATGCAACGCTAGGTATCTGTCGAAAGACGATCTGGGCGAGCGCGTCTCGTTCGCCTGCTGCGACGTCAGCTTCATTTCGGTGACCAAGATCCTGCCCCGGCTCCCACTCTTGCTGCGCCCCGGTAGCAAGGCGGTCGTGCTCGCCAAGCCGCAGTTCGAGGTGGGCAAGGGAGAGGTGGGCAAGGGCGGCATTGTGCGCGACCATGAGAAACACATGGCGGTTGTCGAGGCTGTCCGCAGCGCCATGCTGGACTGTGGATTCGATTCTGTTGACTGGATTGAGAGTCCCGTCCTAGGTGCTTCTGGGAACCGGGAGTTCTTGGTCCACGGAACGGACTGGCAGGCCCCCTTAGGCGAGGCAACTTCGTGATCCGCAGAATCGGGGTTGTTAGCAAACCGGGGCGTGAAGACATCCCCGGACTCCTGCGCTACATCCTGGCTTGGGCCGCCCAGCGCAGCATCGGAGTCAAAGTCGACCCGACAACGGCTGACTACCTGCAGCGTGACGATGGACTGGAGCGCGACGTCCTGCCTGAGGGGTGCGATCTAATCATCGTCCTTGGTGGCGACGGAACGTTGCTCTCCGCAGCGCGAGCCGTCGGCCCACAGCAAACACCGTTGCTGGCGGTAAACCTCGGCGGGCTGGGATTCATGATGACGATCGGCCCAGGCGAGCTTCCTGCCGCCTTGGGATGCGTTGCCAGGTCGGCCTACGAAGTGGACTCCCGGATGGTGCTTGAAGTGGATTTGGAGCGTGACGGAAAGGTGGTCGACCGCTTCTTCGCCCTCAATGACATCGTGGTCGCAAGCGGCGCCGTCGCTCGATTGCTGCATCTGGAAGCATACGCCGATGGCAACTTCGTCTGCGGATACAGATCGGACGGCCTGATAGTCTCTACGCCCACCGGCTCAACCGCCTACTCGCTGTCAGCTGGAGGACCGGTGATGGCACCGGACGTGGCCGCGCTCAGCCTTACCCCGATTTGTCCGCACACCCTTTCGAATCGATCGGTCGTCTTGCCTGCTACCGCCGAGGTCGAGGTGCGGATCTTGGCAGGTGATGAGGAGAATTACCTGAGTGTCGATGGCCAGGTGGGACGTCACTTGGAGCAGCAGGACCGGTTGCGTCTACGGCGGGCAAGCCACACAGTCGACATTGTGCAGACGAAGAGCGTGCCGTTCTTTGATGTGCTGCGCAGCAAGATGCGCTGGGGTGAGCGGTAGGTACTCGCTCGGGCGGCCGACTGGCGACCAATCGCGTGCCTTGCACTCCTCGGTTCTTGCCAAATCTCTGCGAATCGCTCTGCTGTAGCAGTGTGTCCACCCCTCACGCAGTAGGGTTGGAGGTGCATTCCAACGCGTTCAAGAGGGATCAATTAATCGCATGGCATATAATCATTCTTCCGTAATTGGATCGAGTGGGAAATCCTGATCAATATACAACTGGAATCAGCTAGCAGTTGGTCTTTACACTCGAACCAGCAGGGCTGATGGATCGAATGCTGACGGGCGGACAACGCCTGCCGCCGTTGAGCCACCTGAGGTGGTCGGGCGAACGCGCTGTCGGGGCACCGCCACAGGTGCTGCCGGGCGCAATCCCTTCACGAACAGCCAGTCCAATGCTTGCTGACCCGCCGGCCGAACGCCGGTGTGCGCTGCTTGGCTGGCAGCCGCGTCCAGGCTTCATTCATGGGACGCCGCATTACGCGAGCAAAGGCGCTTGGCTCGCCTCGATTGAAATCTCGCAGGGAATGTCGATACTTCTCGCAAGCAGGGAGGCAGGACTCCAGCAATGACCGCCGTGGCACTCTTGACCGCTTACTCCGTCGCCATCGTCGCTGCTTCGTTTTTCGGCATTTGGGTGCAGTCTGCCGTCCGCTTGACGCATACCCGTGTGCAGACCGCGATGAGCTTTATTGCAGGCCTCGTGATTGGTGTGGCTATGTACCACTTGCTGCCCCACAGCTTGGAGCGGATCTCGGGCGATCACAAGATCGAGGTTGTGGTTTGGTGGATGATCATCGGCATGGTGCTGATGATCCTGCTGCTGCGGGTGTTTCCGATCCATCAGCACGAAGGCACGCCGGATGAGCACGAACATTCCGCCGACCCGGAAGCGGGAAATAGAGGCACCGAATCGCTGAATTGGCTGGGCGTCGCGTTCGGCATGGGACTGCACGCGCTGACCGAGGGCGCCGCCCTTGGTGCCACTGTCCTGAGTTGGAGTGGCGACGACGCGACCATCGACCTGATCAGCTTCGGAATGTTCTTGGCGATCGTGGTGCACAAGCCGCTAGATGCGTTTTTCGTTCTCGGAATGATGCGAGTCGCGCGCCTAAGCCGTCGATACGCTTACGGATTCAGCGTTGGCATTGCGGCGGTGTGCCCTCTAGGCGCCTTTTTGACGTACTGGGGCATAGGGCTTCTTGGCCCCGCCGAAGGTGATGCAATCGGTCGCGCTCTGGCGCTCGGGTCAGGGGCGCTCGTGTGTATTTCGCTAAGTGACCTGCTGCCGGAAATTCACTTCCATCAGCATGATCGAATCCGCCTTACGATGTCGTTCATCGTAGGGCTTATCGTGGCTTACGGTTTGCGCTACATAGAGGGCGGTGGGCCCCACTAGCCCACGTTCGTCAGGCCCAGGGGCGATATCGACCGAATTCCGGCTTTTCGGGCACCTAAATCGTTGATTTTACGTCAGGCACCTCTCTGAGCCCCAAATGTAGGGCCATAAAATATGATTGGTGCTTGACTGTCCCCCCGCCCCCTGCTCCCTTGAGCGTATATTCGTGCGCCGCACCCGCTCCCGCGACGGCATGTCATTACGGTAGCTTCCGTGTTGGCTGTCAAGCAGATATCCGGGCAGATGTGTTCTGCAAGGGCGATTTTCTTGGATTTCTCTGCACATGGTGAGATTCGGTGAGGGGCGGCGGTGGGTGCTGCTCAGGCGGCGGCCGGCAACTCCCGAGCGGGCGGTTCGCTTTGCCAGCAGCGGTCCTCGCGCAGCAGCGCAGTGAGCAGGCAAGCGAGCTTGCGCATGACGGCGACCATGGCGACCTTGTGCTCCTTCTTGTCGGCGATCAGGCGCTGGTAGCAGGCCTTGCAGGCGGGTTCCCAGCGGGTCGCGGACAGGGCCGCCATGTAGAGGCTGTGGCGGGGCTGGGCGCGACCGCCGCGAATGCTGCGGCGACCATGCTGTTTGCCCGAGTCTTGGTCGAACGGCGCCAGGCCCAACAACGCGGCGGCCTGGCGGCGACCGATGGTGCCCAGTTCGGGCATCTCGGCACACAGGCAGGCGGCCGTGACCGGGCCGCAGCCGGGCACCGACTGGATGATCTCGGCGCGGCGCGCCAGGGCAGCGTCGGCGGCGATACAAGTCAGCATGCGCTGCTCGCAGGAGCTGATGTCGGCTTGCAGGCCATTGCAACTGTCAGCGATGCAGGCAGCCGCCTCGGGGGCGAGTTCGGCGCGCAGCTTGCGGAGGGCGCCGAGCTGTATCACGAGCTTGCGGCGCGCGGCCAGCAAGTCACTGAGCAGCTGCAGGTGATCGTCTTGGGGCGGGGTCGCCACGAGGCTGTCAAGCTGGCCGAAGCGGGCCAGCATGGCAGCGTCGACGCGGTCGTTCTTGGCGAGTTGTCCGAGGGCCTCGGCGAAGCGCCGCGAGCGCAGCGGGTTGACCAGCACGGTCTCCAAGCCGGCCTCGAAGAGGCACTGATGCAGACGGCGGTGATAGCGCCCGGTGGGCTCGAAGACAGCGCGGCTGACGCCGTGCTGCAGCAGCCACTTGCGCAGGGCGCGGCGGCCGCACTTGTCATTCTTGAAGTGGCGCTCCAAACTGCCCTCGAGGATGTGGGCGTCGAGCCCGGATTTGCCGACATCGATACCGGCGATTACGGTGGGCTTGGGTGGTGTCATTCCTGCGTTCCTGTCCTTTTGCGATACGGGGCTACACCCACGCTTCCGTTGAGGTCGCGCAGGAATTGATGCGACGGGCCGACCAAGCTACCGCACGGACCTGAAATCCGAGGGGAAAACGGTCCGACCCGTCGCCGCCTCGGGGGCCTGGCAAGGCCCCCGAGGCGACCTCCCCCCGCTGGCGAGGGGAGGGATCCGAGGCCTGCCGCTGCGGTGGCTTGCGCCACCTGCGGCAGACCAACGAGACGTACCCAAGTCCTAACTGGGGATCCTGTCTCCGGCACACTTCCAAGATAAAAGGGACACCGGTTGCCCGGCGCCCCCCGTGCAGGTCCGTACGTGCCCGCTAGGGCATACGGCTCCTATCTTGAGTGCATAACGACTAATTGTTGGTCAGGCCACGGGTGGCGCACGCGGGTGCGCGGCCAGTGCCGCTCGCTCAGTGCTTGGAGCCGCTCCCAAGGGAAGCGGTCCCGCTGCGACCGGCGGCGGAGACTGCGCATCCACAGTCGCTGCAGGTAGTGTCGGAAGCGGCTCAGGTGCGGGCCGCTGGTTGGAACTGCATAGTAGTTCAGCCAGCCGTCGAGCACCTGCCCCAGCCATTGCGCGGTCCGCACGATGTCCTCGTGCTGCCGCCGGTGCAGGGCCTGCTTGAGCGCCTTCAGCTTCCGGTTCATCCGTTTCGCGATCGGCTTGCGCCCGAGCCCGAACTTCCCTGTCTGCGTGGTCCGGCAATACTGCGTGAACCCGAGGAAGTCGAACGTCTCTGGCCGCCCCTGACCGCGCTCCCGGCGGTTCGCTGCCGCAAACCGCCCGAATTCGATCAGGCGCGTCTTGTCCGGGTGCAGCGCCAATCCGTAGGCGGCGAACCTTGCTGTCGCCTCGCGCAGGAAGCGTTCCGCGTCGCTGCGGTACTGGAAGCCCAGCACGAAATCATCGGCATAGCGCACGATGATCATCTCGCCCCGAGCCTCCTGCGGACGCCAGCTCCGATGGACCCATGCATCCAGCACGTAGTGCAGTACCACGTTCGCCAACACGGGTGAGATCACTGCCCCCTGGGGGGTCCCCCGGCCCGTGTCGAACCACTGCCCGTCCTCCAGTACCCCGGCGCGCAACCATTTGCCGATCAGCCGCAGCAGCCGCTTGTCTCCAATCCGCTTCCCCAGCAGCTCTACCAGCTTGGCCCGGTCGATGCGGTCGAAGAATTTCGCGACGTCTGCGTCCAAGATCCAGTTGATCTTGCGCCGTTCGATCCCGACTGCGACGGCATCGAGCGCATTGTGCGCCCCACGCCCCGGTCGGAACCCGTAGCTGAACCCGAGGAACTCCGCCTCGTAGATCGGCGTCAGGATGGTGTCGACAACGGCCTTCTGGACGATTTTGTCCTCCAGTGCGGCCACCCCCAGCGGTCGTGTGCCGCCGTCCGGCTTCGGAATGTTCACCCGCCGCGACGGACTCGCCCGGTACGTTCCTGCTTGCACGCGCCCGTGCCGGTCGAGCAGTCGCTCTTCCAGCCCTTGCCCGTACTCCGCCCAGCTCATTCCGTCCACGCCCGCTGCCGCTCTGGGCTGCAACCCGTGGTAGGCCTTCCGTAGCGTGTCCGTCGTGATGTGGTGCAGTACCGCCGTCAACTTCTCCTTTGGTTCCCTCTTGACGAATTGCCGTATCCGCTCGGCCCCCTGTGACACAGGTCCCCACCACTGCGTGTGGCCCGTGCTGCGGCCTCCCGGATTCCTCTCGATCCCGGCCCTTCCCTCCAGTGCCTCCGCCGGCGCTTGCGCCCCTTTGTTCGCCACCTTCCCGAGCGCCGTGCGCGCGCACGGGCCCCGCGGTACTATGCCCGGGTCTGACTTCTTCGCGTCGTGCATCCTCGGCTTCGGCTGACTGCCTTCCCGCGGCGGTCCCGGCCACATTCTGCCGGCACAACGCGAAGACCTCCCAGGTCCCGATGTCGGACGTACGTGCGTGCCTTGAGGTCTTGGACACCGCGGAGTCCAGCCGTCCCTCGCCTATAGCGGTACGACCAGTGTTGCCTTCGACTAAGTAGACGGTCTCGGCACTCCGGATTGGGTTTACGATGCTCAATGCTCTGCCCACACGCGCCGCTGTCAACGCTTCACCGACTGCCTCACGGCAGCCTGAGCATGACTCGCGGTGAAACATGGATTGGCTCATCCTTTGCTTCGGGAGACTCTCGCTCCCTGTCCTTCACCAGTTAGCCTGGCTGTTCCTACTTCACCTTCCGCCTCGTCCGCTCCCAGCGCGTCGGCGACAAGGTCCGCCAGCGCACGCTCCTCAACCTCGGCAGCCATTTCCCCATCCAGCAGGACCACTGGCGCACCCTCTGCCACCGCATCCAGCGGATTCTCGACCCCCACGCAGAACTGCTGCCGATCGAGTGCGACCCCGCGGTCTAGGCCAAGGCCCAGCGCATCGTCGAACGCCTCCTGCGGGACGCTGTTCCGCTCGCCATTCCCGCGCCGGATCCCATTCCCGCGCCGCCTCCTGATCCCGCGCCGCAGGACTCCCGGCAGCCCGATTTCCAGTGCGTCGACGTCGACTCGCTCAAGCTGGCGCGGCCGCGCTCGGTCGGCGTCGAGCACGCCGCCCTGTGGGCCGCCGAGCAGCTCGGCCTGCCGGACTTGCTCCGCGAGCTGGGCCTGTCCGGCCCCCAGCGCCAAGCCGCGCTCGGATACGAGCTGTATCGCCTTGGTCTCCGCCACTGCCACGTGCACGTTGCGGAATGCCTCGCAGCTCGCTCGCTCGATTTCGTAGGCCGCATTGCCGTGCGCCATGTGGATCATGGTCACTAAATACTTCTGCGCATTGACGATGATGCGCTCCCGGTCATCTTGCGAGCTTGAGATTTCCCGGAATGCGTTCATGGTGTCGACGACGGGCTGAATTTCCAGCAGGTTGATTTTAATCAGTTCAGCGGACGCCAACGCGGGATCTTTCCGGTGGCCGCCCGTGAAGAGATCCTGAACGTCTCGCTCCAAGTTGGCGCGCTCGACATTGAGGAGATGGTCTAGGTCTCGAACCGACACGAACATGCGCAGCTCGTCCTTGAGGTCGTTCAGGATTACAGTCTGCGGATCCTCTGTCTGGTAGTGGTAGACATACGCATCGTTCACGAGATGCTGGATGCTGCCGGTGATCTCGAGCAGGTTCAGATCGCCCGCCAGGAATTCGTACGGTGTGGAGTTCTCGAGGGACTTCACCTCGCGCTAGGGCCACTTGTCAATCTTGAAGATGGGCCAGGGTCCCAAGTAATGCAGCCCCGGTGGCAGGTCCCTCCAGATGACCTTGCCGAACACGCGCCCGCAGGCCACTGACCTCGGATCCACCACAGTTAGCCCGCTGAACAGGAACAAGAGCACGATCAATGCCCCCAGTGCCCACTTCATCCCTGTCAGGTTCTGGATCGTGCCCAGGATCGGGCGGTTGCGAGCCGCACGCCTTCAGGCGCCCTTGATCCGATCGAAGACCGGCCGGATATTGGCGACGAGCTCTTGGTAGCCGCTCTTGAGTGCACCCTCGCGGAATCGCCAGACGATCAAGGCGATGAGGAGCAAAGCGCCCGCCCACTGCAATAGCTGGACGGCTGGCGCTTGGGAAGCGGAGAGATTGACCGGCAGCGTCAGGCCGGCGGCGATGACAATGGCGTCGATCAAGATACCGAGAACCGTTGTCACGGCGATTACGACCCCAACATAGATGGTTCCGAATCGGGCGCCGAATTGGCTGATGATGACTGCGATCGTGCCGGAATTGGTGGCCGGCCCGGTCATTAGGAAGATCAGAGCGGCGCCGGGGCTGATTCCCTTGGCGACCAGCGCCGCGGCGATGGGCGTACTGGCTGACGCGCAAATATAGAGTGGGATTCCGACGATCACCACGACCGGATAGGAAACCCAGCGCGCGTATTCGCTCGACATCATCTCGTCGGGAATCGCCAAGAAGAGCAGCCCGCCAAGAGCGACGCCGATGAGCAGCGCGAAGAGAATGTCGTCGGCCACTTCCACGAATCCGTAGCGGAATATGTGCTTGACGACCTTTCGCAAGCTGAGTGTGTCGTCTTCAGGATTGCCGTCCGAGTCTGCTGCCGGAGCGTCGGCGGGGGGGGGAACAACCGGTTCCTGGTAGAAATTCGGCTTGACCCGAGAAGCCGCTTTGCGGCCGCCGACCAATGCTGCTGCTCGGCGTGAAAGACCCGCAAGCCGGCCAAACAGGATCTCCTTGAGCTGTTTCGGGCTCACGTAGCAATCGTTGCGGTCGGGCGATAGCGGTTCGTGGGCACCGTGGTCGTGCCCGCAATCGGCGTGGTCGTGACCGTGATCGTGGTGATGATGTTCAACCTGCTTCTTTTCGTCGCTGTCGTCTCGAATCAGACCAATGCAGAAGATGCCTGCGACCACCGCCGTAATGAAGCTGACCACGGGTCTGACCACCGCCGCCACGAACCCAAAGAACGCGTGGGTGACGAGGATCGAGTCGGCGCCGGTCTCCGGCGCGGTGATCAGAAATGACATGCACGATGAACGCGAGGCCCCCTTCTTCCGCATCTCGGCAACCACCGGCACGACCGAGCAGCTGCACAGCGGCACGGGTACGCCGATCGCCGCGCTTGCACTGACGGACTTCAAGTTATCGCCGCTGAGCCATTTGAGGATTGCCTCCCGAGAGATGAGGACATGAATGAGCCCCGCTAGGAGCAACCCCAGCAGCAGCATTGGCGACAACAGCAGGAAGGAAGCCCAAAAAAAGTCCAAAAATTGAATCGATGCGTTTAGCATGGGGCGGTAAACACGTTCAACAGAGCTTCCAAGTGTAGTGTGGGTAAATGAGCCTACCATGCTGTAGGCAGGTCAGAGGACCAATCGGTCGAGACTTGAGCGCTCGTTGATTGTTCGACATCTCTGGCGGCGGGGCTGCAAGGGACCGCGTCAATCAGCTTGGAAGCCGCGGCCTAGCCGTCGAGCAGGGGTAGCGCGGCGAAGAATGCTAGGCACGCGCCGAGCGCAATGCTGATCCACAGCGGATTCCGGCATCGCTCTCCGACCCAGGCGCTGCGGTTGTTGAGCAGCAGCAGCGTTAGCGCGAGCAGTGGCAGGAAGCAGGCTCCCACGATTCCGTAGGTGAGCTGGATCTGGCGCACGGGCGCGTTCAGCAGGAACAGCGGGACGATGGCGACCAGCACGACACACAGCCGGTAGGACTTCGAAGACGACCTCGAGTCGCCAGCCGCGCGGTGACCGAGTCGCACGAAGCCGGCGAACATGTAGGGGATGCTCTGCCAGACCCCCAGCAGGCTCGAGAACACCGCCCCCCAGAACCCCACTAGGAACACCCATTTGCCGACAGGACCGGCTGCTTGCTGCAGGCGCTCTGCCATTTGCGTGGCGAGGGTTGCGCCGCCACCTTCGACGTCGATCTGAGAGCCGATGACGATCACGCACAGGCCGAACACAGCGGTCACGCCGTTGCCGACTGCGAGGTCGATTCTGCATGTGCCGAGCATGTCCGGGCCGCGTCGCCCTGCCTCTTCGATCCAGTAGCCATACGACAGCAACGTCACGGTGCCGCCCACTCCGCCAAGGACGGCGAGCACCCACGCACTTCCGCCTTCCGGGATCGACGGTATCAGCCCGGCTGCAATCTCGCCAATCGGAGGGGCGATCAGCGCCGTGGTGCCGATGACTGTGAAGAACATCAATCCAATCAGCACTGCCATGATCGACTCGAAGGCGCGGAAGCTGCCGTACAACACGATCAGAATCCCCACGACGGAGTGAATCACTGCCCAAACAACCACCGATGTCTCTGGCTCGCCGATGGGGAGCAGTGCCGTGCCCGCCACGCCGCAGGCATTGGCGAGCGCACGGCCGACGATCACGGTGAACAGCGATAGGTAGATCAGGAATGGCCAGCGAATCCACGCGCCGAGCTTGTCGTTCCAGCCCTCAAGCAGCGTGGTGCCCGTGGCGAGCTGCCAGCGGGCAACACCCTCGCTGAGCACGAACTTGAGGAAGGCGCCCGCCAAGGCTGCCCACAGCACGGTCGTGCCGAGTTCCGCTCCCGCGAGGGTCCCTGTCATGAGATCCCCCGCACCCACTCCAGTAGCCGCCATCAGCAGCCCCGGTGCGATCAGCCGAAACCAATTCATCTTCATTGGAGACAGGGTATCGAGTTTTCCTGCGACGTGGAGACGGGGTGCCTCGCAACGCCCTCGACGACTGCTCCGTATGCGACCATAAGGCGCTATCAGTCATGCCGGATCAACTCACCCGACGCACATTCCTCGCTGCTACAGCTGCAGTCTCGGGCACGCTTTCCTGCATCTCAGAGCAGCCCGAGGCAGATCACCGGCCAGACATCGTGCTGTGCATGGGGGATGACCACGGCTGGCACGAGACGGGTTACAACGGCCATCCCCACGTAGCCACCCCCGTGCTCGACGAAATGGCCGCATCCGGGCTTCGTCTTGACCGCTTCTATTCCGCGGCACCTGTCTGTTCTCCCACTCGCGGCAGCGTAGTGACCGGCCGGCACCCCAACCGCTACGGAACCTTTGGCGCGAATTGGTCGATTCGGCCCGAAGAGGTCTCGATTGCCCAGATACTCAGCAGCGCCGGATATGCCTGCGGCCACTTCGGGAAATGGCACCTTGGGCCGGTCAAGGCCGAGTCGCCGACCAACCCCGGTGCGTTCGGCTTCGACGAATGGCTGTCGCACGACAACTTTTTCGAGATGGATCCGATCCTGTCCCGGAACGGCGCCGAGCCCCAGAAGCACGCAGGCGAGAGTTCGCAGATCGTAATCGATGCGGCGAAGCAATTCATCGACAGTGCCAAGCAGGCCGGCAAGCCGTTTTTCGTAGTGATCTGGTTCGGCTCTCCTCACGAACCGTACAGCGGGTTGGGTGCAGACCTGGAGGCTTATGCCAACTTGCCTGCCAGCTTGCAGGAAGACTCGGCCCGGATCACATCCATGGAGACCGGTCAGGCCACGCAGGTCCGCCTAGACCGGGTGCTGCAGGCCCGCTACGCCGAAATCACCGCGATGGACCGTGCGATCGGGGACATGCGGCAGCACCTGCGCGCCAGCGAGCTGCGGCAGAACACCCTCGTTTGGTACTGCAGCGACAACGGGGCTCCCTCCGAGAGCCGCTTCGCGTCGCCGCTGCGGTCAAACAAGGGGAGCGTCTACGAAGGGGGTGTGCGTTCACCGTCCGTGATCGAATGGCCGGCGCGGATCCCCGAGCCCCGGCGCAGCGCGGTCAACTCGGTGACCAGCGACATCTTGCCCACCCTCTGCGAGCTCACCGGCCAGAGCCTTCCGGATCGGCGGCTGGACGGGCTCAGCTTGGCTGCTATCATTGCCGGAACGATGCAGGAGCGGCCCGAACCGATCTGTTTCTGGAGCTTCGGTGGCAACAGGGAGGGAAGCGGCGAGCCCTATATTGAAGCCAAACTTCAAGAAGGCACCACTCCGCTCGTGAAGATCATGGCCGGCCGCCTCACCCGCAACTTCCGTAACTTCCGGTATCCCGAAGTCGGCCCGGAAGACTTCGAAGGTCCCAGAGCTGTCCTTGACAACCGTTACAAGCTGGTTGTGGATGGCGGAGGAGCGGACGCCGCAAATCGAGACGATGGCCCGACCCGCGAACTCTTCGACATGCGCTCAGACACGGCGGAGAGCGAGAATCTCGCGGACAGCCATCCCGAAGAGGTCGAACGGCTCGAAGCGGTGCTCCGGGAGTGGCAGCAGTCGGTGCTGCACAGTCTTACTGGCGCCGACTACTCTTGATCGCCACCGGCTCAGTACGCCCAGGGCCCTCTGGTGAAGATGCCACCGTCGACCATCAGGGTTTGCCCTGAGATGAACTCGCTCTCGTCGCGGCACAGGAATGCCACCGCCTCGGCCACGTCCGCCGGATAGCCGACCCGTCCCATAGGCGTCAACTTAGCCCATTTACCGGCGTAGTCGTCTGCTTCGCGCTCAGTCCGTTCGATCAGAATTGCCCCAGGGGCCACGCAGTTCACGGTGATGCCGTAGGCACCCAACTCTGCAGCCGCAACTTTCGTGAGCTGCTCGATTCCGCCTTTGCTGGCGGTATAGCTGACAAGGTTCGGAAACGCGACCTTGTTGCAGCCCGAGCCAATGTTGACGATGCGGCCCCCGCCTCGCTGACTCATGTGGCGCGCGGCCATCTGTGAGCAGAGGAAGCAGCCCTTGAGATTCGTGTCAATGACCCGATCCCAGTCCTCTTCCGACAGCTCGAGCAGGGGTGCCCAAGCTTGTGTCCCGGCGTTGTTTACGAGGATGTCGAGCGACTGGAATTGGGCGAAGACGCGATCAAACATGGCCCGCACCTGGGCCGAGTCGCCCACCGCTGCCTGTGTAGCGAACGCCCTGCGACCTGCCGCGCGGACGGTCCCCACGACCTCATCGGCGCCTTTCGCATCGGTGTTGTAATGCACGGCGACGTCACAGCCAAGCGAGGCTAGCTTGGCGGCGATGCCCCGTCCGATGCCCTTGCTGGCACCAGTGACCAAGGCCGTCTTGCCGGACAGTTCCATGGTGCTTTGCGCGCAGTCTACCAAGCGCCGAAGAATTCTTTCGCGACCGGATGTTCTTTTCGCGGTCTCTCAGATAGTCCTAAATGCTGCGGAAATCGTCGGATAGCGAAATTCGAAGCCGGCATTCTTGGCCTTTTCGGGGACGACCCGCTGGGAGGCCAGCAGCACGTCTGCAAATTCCCCGAGTGCGAGACGCAGGGCGAAAGCTGGCGCGGGGAGCATTGCCGGCCGGCCGAGTGCGCCGGCGAGCGCACGTGTGAATTCCTTGTTGGTGACTGGATTGGGAGCTGACCCGTTAACCGGGCCACGCATGCCAGGTAGTTCAGCCGAAAACTGGATCAGAGCCGCGAGATCCTGCACGTGGATCCATGGCATCCACTGCCGACCGCTACCGAGTCGTCCGCCGGCGAAGGCGTTAAACAGCGGAATCATTTTGGCGAGAGCGCCGCCCTGGGCGCCAAGGACTAAGCCGATTCGAATCGTAACGACCCGAATGCCCAAACTCTCGGCCGCATTCGCCTCGGCCTCCCATTCTCGGCACACATCCGCTAGGAATCCATCTGCCTGCGACGCGCCTTCCGTCAGCACGTCATCCCCGCGGGAACCGTAGATTCCGACCGCCGACGCCGAAACGAGCACAGCCGGGCGATCCTGCATTGCCCGCAGTCCGGCGACTAGGTTTCTCGTACCTAGGACGCGACTGTCGCGGATGCGGGCCTTCTTGTCGTCATCCCATCGGCCTTCCGCAACGGGTTCTCCCGCCAGATGAAATACCGCATCGCAGTCGTCCAAGGCTTCCGGCGGCGGCAATTCGCTTTCGGGGTTCCAGCGGAAACATGCGCTCTGCGAAAAGTCGGCCAGGGTGGCCTCGGGCCGACGCGTCAGGATTCTCGGGGCGCCCAGCCGGGCGCAGAGCTGCTTTCCGACAAACCCTGTGGCGCCGGTGACAACAGGCCTGAGTGCTTTGATCACCAGACTATTTTAGCGCCCCATAGTCGATCAGCGGGACACCGAAATGAATGCTCAAGGTGCTGTACGATGTGTGCGAATGCCAGTTCTCATCGCAGCCCTAGCTCTCTTCCTGTCCGTGCTGACGGGGCTCGGAGCCACCGTCGAAAAGCCCAGCATCATCTTTATCCTGGCAGATGACGTCGGGGACCAAGCACTGGGCTGCTACGGCGGCTCGTCGTTTGACACGTCGCGGATTGACGCCCTCGCCGCCGACGGGGCGCGGTTTCGCCACTGTTACTCCATGCCCGTCTGCCATCCCACGCGCATTGCATTCATGACCGGGACATACCCGTTTCGAGCGGGCCAGCCCGGCTGGGGCACGTTTCCGCGCAACCTTGAGGCGACTTCGATCGCAAACAGGATGCGGGATTTGGGATATGCGACGGCGATCGGCGGGAAGTGGCAGCTCACGCTGATGAGAGACGAGCCGGACCATCCGCGGCGCTTGGGTTTCGACCGCTGGTCACTGTTCGGCTGGCACGAGGGGCCGCGCTACTACCGCCCGCTGATCTACGAGGACGGCAAGGTTCGATCTGATGTGAATGACCGCTATGGGCCGGACGTCTACGTTGACCTGCTGGTGGACTTCATGCGAGCGAACCGCGAGCGGCCTTTCTTTGCCGTCTACTCGATGGCCCTGGCTCACGACGTAACGGACGATATTGGCACTCCCCCCGCACTGGGACCGCAAGGTCACTACGACAGCTACAAGCGGATGGTGGAAAACATGGACGCACGGGTCGGGCGGCTTGTCGACGCGGTTGACGAACTGGGCATCCGCGAGCGAACGCTCGTCGTTTTCACGGCCGATAACGGCACGCCCAAGTCCTACTACTACACGGCGCAAGGCAGCACCATGCTGAAGCAACCGATCGAATTCGTTTGGAATGGGAACGCCACCAAGGGAGGCAAGGGCGAATTGACAGACGCTGGCACGCGAGTGCCGCTGGTCGCCAACTGGCCTGGAACGCTGTCCCGTGGGCAAGTTGTTGACGATCTGGTGGACTTCAGCGACTGGCTGCCCACGTTCGTAGAGTTGGCAGGCGGCAGCGTTCCAGCAGGGACGGATGGGGTCAGCCTAGCGACTCGCCTGCGGGGTGGGAAAGCGTCGTCCCGCACGTGGGCCTACGCAGGTAGAAGCGGGACGCGCTGGGTCCGCACGCAGCGCTGGAAGCTCTATGACGATGGCAGGCTGTTCGACATGAGCCAGGGCAGGGCAGAGGACGTTCCCGTACCGGTCAGCGATCCTTCGAAGGCGGCGCGCGAGGCGCGGGCGGAACTCTCATCTGCGCTCAGCGTGCTTGGCTTGCCGGACTGATACACTGTGGCGTTGCAGACGATCCTGTTCGGTGCTGGTGGTCAGCTGGCTGTGGACCTAGCGCGGGAATGTCGCAAGCGCGGCCATACCCTCCTCGCGCTCCGGCGAAGCCAGTTCGACATTGCAGATGGGGCTGCGGTGCGCGAGCGGATCCGGCGAAACCGACCCGAATTCGTGATTAACGCGGCGGCCTACAACAGGGTCGATCACGCCGAGAGCGAGCCGGAGTCGGCGATGCGCGTCAACGCTATTGCTCTGCGCATACTTGCCTCAGCCTGCGCGGACGTTGGCGCTACGCTGCTGCACTATTCCACCGACCACGTCTTCGCCGGAAACAAGAGTTCACCCTATACGGAAGAGGATGCACCGGCTCCGCAGTCGGTCTATGGAGTGTCCAAACTCGCTGGCGAGATGTTCGTGCGTGCCTTCTGCCCGGCACATTACGTGCTGCGCGTAGCGGGTGTCTACGGCCCACCCGGTCGATACACGAATCAGGGCAACTTCGCTGAGTTTGTGCTTCGCAAGTGTGCCGAGGGCGAGCTGATTCGGATCGTGGGCGACCAATTCGCCTCGCCCACGTTCGGGCCCGCGCTAGCCGCGCGTTCGCTGGATGTGCTGGAACGCAAGATACCGTTCGGCGTTTACCACCTCGCGGGCGGCGAAGCCATTTCTTGGTACGACTTTGCGTGCAAGATTGGGCAGGCGTCGGGTTGTCCGGCCGAGATTGAACGGATCGCCAGCCACGAGTATCGTGCGCTCGCGCGGCGACCCCAGTATGCGGCGCTGTCGAACGCAGCGATTGAGGCGGCGGGCATTGATCCGATGCCGAGGATTAGCGAGGCGATCGAGGAGTATCTTGCGCTGCGAAAACGGGAACGTCCGAGCAGTCGGTGACGTTCTGGAGCTGGTCGCCGTCCAGACTGTAGCGTTGCTGAATCGGTCGGTTTCGACAGGGGCTTGCCAGAGGCGCTCAGCCTTCGAACCCTCGTAAGGGTCGCGCCACCGCGCGGCAACGAGTTCCCGGCGGCTCCGCGCGTCGCTTGCCCTCGGCCCGGTGGGTCGAGGGCGGAGTGGGGCTTCGCCCCCGGAATCCCTACTAAGTCGATAGGAAACAGGGTGAATTCAGGAACGGCTATAATAGATAAGTAATGGCCGTATCCGCTGCAGAGCTTGACCAACTGCTTGCTTCATCCGTCCCTGCGCACGCTGCCTCGTTCCGGCAATTGAGCGACCTCTACCTGCTTGGGGAGCGGGGCTACGAACCGATCAAGGGCTTTCTGAACCGGAAGCAGACGGAGTCAGTCTGTCGGACGATGCATCTCACCACCGGTGAGCCGTGGAGCATCCCGGTCGTGTTTCCGATCGATGGCGAGACCAAGGCTCGCCTTGGCGGGGCGGATCGTGTTGTGCTCATGGACGGGCACCAAGCGGCCGGGCTCCTGCATGTCGAGGAGATCTTCGAGATCGACAAGGATGTCTACGCGGACCACATTTTCAGGACCCGCGACGAGGCGCACCCCGGAGTCGAGTGGTTGCGCGGGGCCGGTGAGTATTCGATTTCCGGAACGGTCGAGGTCTGTTCGGACTGGAAGATCGATGTTCCCGGATCGCTGCCGATTTCGCCGCGCGAGACGGCCGCACTGATCGCTGCCAAGGGGTGGCAGACCGTTGCCGGATTCCAGACGCGCAACCCGATTCACCGCGCGCACGAGTTCTGCACCAAGATCGCGCTCGAGACTGCCGACGGGCTGGTCATCCATCCGCTGCTGGGCGAGACGAAGGCGGACGACACCCCGGCTGAGGTGCGGTTGGCTTGCTACGACGTGCTGCTCCGCAAGTACTACCCGGCAGATCACGCGATGCTCGCAGGCTTCCCGGCGTGGATGCGCTACGCCGGCCCGCGCGAGGCGATCTTCCACGCGCAGGTTCGCAAGAATTATGGAATCACGCACTTCATCGTAGGCCGCGACCACGCTGGCGTTGGCGACTATTACGGTCCGTTCGATGCCCAGAAGATCTTCTCAGAGTTCCAGCCGGGAGAGCTCGGCATCGAGCCGATCTTCTTCGATTTCGTTCACTACTGCAAGGTCTGCGAGGGCATGGCTTCGAAGAAGACCTGTCCGCATCCGCCCGACCAGCATATCCATCTCGCAGGCCGTGCTGTGAGGCAGATGCTGCGCGAGGGCAGGGTGCCGCCCAGCGAGTTCACCCGTCCAGAAATCGCGGAGATCCTGATTGCCGCAGCCCGAGAGTCTGCGTGACTCGGTCCCAGCCAAGATTCAGCTGGCCGGCGCGCGATGCAGAGGCCCAGGAAGTCCTGCGCTGGGGCATCGCGGAATTCGATTCCGGCCTGGCTATTTGCACGAGCTTCCAAGCGGCCGGCTCCGTCATCGTTGACATGGCGGCGAGGCTGGTCGGTGGGAACATCAGCGTCTTCAGCATCGACACCGGTCGACTGCACGAGGAGACGTATCACCTCATCGGCCAATTCCGGCGCCGCTACGGCATTACGATCGAGATGGTCCCGCCGGACGCCGAGGAACTCGGCTCGATGCTGACGATGCACGGGCCGAACCTCTTCTACGAGAGCCCGGCGAAGCGCAAGCTGTGCTGTGAGATCCGCAAGGTGCGTCCGCTGAAGCGTAGGCTCGCGACCCTCGATGCCTGGGTGGCTGGCCTGCGACGGACTCACGAAGGCGGGCGCGACCAGATCGAGAAGGTGTCGGTCGATGAGGAGCACGGCGGCATCATAAAGCTGGCCCCGCTTGCCGACTGGTCCGACACCCAGGTCTTCGAATACGTGCGGCAGCATGACGTGCCGCTGCACCCGCTGTATGCAAAGGGATATCCGAGCATCGGCTGCCAGCCCTGCACACGCAAGGTCGAGCCGGGAGAAGATTCCCGGGCCGGGCGTTGGTGGTGGGAGAAGGATGTTGATAAGGAGTGCGGCATGCATGTCGCCGTGCAGGGGCGGGTCCGGCGAGATGTCGACCTGCTATTGGATGAAGTGCTGCCAGCGCGGCGGCCGTATGCAGTGAAGTAACAGCTGGCAAGCGCAGCTCATGTAAGGATAAAGAATGGAACACCAAGGAGCGACCATTTGGATGACGGGGCTGTCCGGCTCGGGCAAGTCCACAGTCGCGAATCTGCTGGCGAAGCGCCTTCGCGCCGTTGGCGCGAAGGTCGAGATCTTGGATGGCGATGTCGTCCGGACGAATCTCTCCAAGGGACTCGGCTTCAGCAAGGAAGACCGCGACATCAACATCAGGCGGATCGGGTTCGTGTGCAACCTGCTGTCACGCAACGGCGTGTTCGCGATCGCCGCGGCCATCTCACCCTACCGGGGGATCCGGGACGAAGTGCGCGCCGCAGCTGGGAACTTCGTCGAAGTGTTAACCGATTGCCCTCTCGATACGCTGGTCAAACGCGACGTGAAGGGCCTGTACAAGAAGGCCCTAGCGGGCGAAATCAAGAACTTCACGGGCGTGTCCGATCCCTACGAGGCTCCTGAGCATCCCGAGGTCCACCTCGACTCGAGCACGCAGACGGCGGAAGAGTCGACCGACATGGTTTGGGAGCATCTGCTCGCAGCCGGGCTGGTCAAGCTGTAGCAGGACCGGCGGATTCGCCGCTATCGGTTCCTTCCCCTGAAGCCCTCTCCGGCCTGCGCAGCCGCTTCGCTGTCGCAGCATTTCATGCCATCGGGACGAGTGCCCGAGCCGATCGTGAGGGTCTCAGCTCGATGCGGGGGCACTGCCCGCTCAGCCGGCGGGCAGGCCCTCCGGCAGCAAATAGTACCCGGCGACGAGATAGACCACGTAGGCTGCCAGCAGGACGAACCCGAAGCCGCGCCGAAGTGAGTCGCGAGAAGCGATCACGCCGATTCTGAACACGATCAGAATGAACAGCATGGCGGGGTACAGCACGCTGAAGAAGTTGGCGCTGGCCTGCAGGCCCCCGCTTGTGACCGCCGCGGCTGCCCCGGCGACAAACAGCACGTTCAGGATGTCTGCGCCGATCACGTTGCCCACTGCCAATTCGCCTTGGCCGCGTCTTGCTGCCGTGACTGCGGTCACCAGTTCCGGCAGGGATGTGCCAAACGCGACCAGGGTGGCGGCAACAACGCTTTCCGGTACCGCTAGGCGCATGGCTGCCTCGATCACTCCGGGAATCACGACTTGGGCGGAGATGACGACGAATGCTATCGCGCCGATCAGCTTGACGACCGTCAGCCAAGCCGGGCTTCGCGCAGCGTCGGCGTGGTGCTCGGATTCAGCCCGATGCTGGCCGGCCCACCGTACCGACAGGTACAAGTAAGCCGCCAATAGTGCGAGCAAGAAGAATCCGGCGGGCTGGGAAAGCCTGCCGCCGCTGCTGAACACTTCGTCCAAGCGAGTCCACGGAGTGCTCAGCGCCACCAGCAGGATGCCTGAGCCAATCTGAATCCAACCTTGGCGGTTAACGATCTTCCGGTCGAGCCGGAGGGGCGCGATGAGGCAGGCCAAGCCGAGGATTAGCCCGGTATCTGCGATGACTGACCCCACCGAATTGCCCAGAGCGAGACCGGGAGCCCCCTCGACCGCCGCTAAGACCGAGACGGCCGCTTCCGGGGCAGTCGTGCCCAAGCTCACAATCGTTGCGCCGACGACCATCGGCGGGATGTGCAAGTTTTCGGATAGCTCTACCGCCTGCTCGACTAACACATCGGCTGATTTGCCTAAGACGAGTAGGCTCACGGCGATGCTTGCGAGCAGGACTGACCAATGGACTTGCGAGTTAAAGTGCTCTAGGAGTGATTCCATTCCAGATTCGAATCTTGGCCGGGACCTAGCCGGTCAGCACGGAAGGCGTATCGCCTGTTTGCATTCTCTCAAAGTGGTCGGCGTGTCTGGCTGAATCTCAATTGCCCAAATCCCGGTTAAGTCTTCGGTGGGCACGGCTTCCGTGTTCGTGGTCAAGCGGATTGACGAGGAAAAGTGGTGACGAGGAGCACTGGAGGCGGTTTTTCTCCGCCGGGCCGGCTGGGGTCCGGGGCTGGTCGGCAGCGGTTTCGCGCGGCGGCCTTCAGCTCGCGGGAGGGCGGCTCGGGCCGCCTGGTGCGGTCCTCTTGCAGGATGGTGTCGAGCAGGCCGGCGAGCCGGCGCAGGCCAGCGACGAGGGCGAGCTTGTGCTGCTTGGCGTCGGCGGTGAGACGCTCGTAGCAGGCCTCGGAGGAAGGTTCGCAGCGGATCGCGGACAGCGCCAAAGCGCTGACAGGCGGCCGGTTCTCACCCCGCCAGTGCGACTCTCGATGGAAGGCAGCAGCCCAACGGCGTCATACGACAATCGCGTCAGACCAGAGCTCCTGCAGGAAGCGCTCCCAAGGAAGAATCCAAATCCCGTCGCTAGTCCGTCTCGCGTCGCGCTCGTTGCAAACGACCACGGCCTGCCGCGGGCGATGCTCGTCAACGTACGCGCGGATGCTGCTCAGATCGGATGGGCGCAGGCGTGCGCTCCCTTTGGACTCGATCGCAACCTCGCCTTCGCGCCCAAGAACGAAGTCACACTCCAGCCCAGATTTGGTCCGCCAGAATCGCACCGGAAACTCGAGTTCTCGGTAACTGCGATAAGCGAGCAGCTCCATGAGCACTAGGTGCTCGAGGGCGCGACCAAACTCCGGCCCCGCAGGCCGTTCGACGCGGCGGCCGATCACCTGACCTGCAACGCCGACATCGAACAGGTAGAACTTGGGAGCACGGGTGATAACCTCCCGCGAGCGCCTGCGACTGAACGGCTCGAGCAGCGTGCCGACAAGCGTGTCGACGAGAATCTGAAAGTACTCCCGAACCGTCTTGGAATCGACGCCGCAATCTCTGGCGACATTGCTGAAATTGAGGAGTTCACCGTGGCTGAAGGATAGTGCGTCGAAGAACCGAGAGAATGCAGGAGCGTTCCTGACCAACCCCTCGTCGAAGACCTCCTGCTTCAGATAGTCGTCGACATAACCTGCGAGCGCGCGTCGGTGCTGGTTCGTGTCGTAGTGCTGTGGAATCAGCCCGCGGTTCAGCGCTCGCAGCAGATCGAACCCGGGAATCTCCGAATAGGTCAGTGGATGGAGACTGAAGCGCCAAGCTCGCCCCCCTAGCATGTTTGAGTGGCCCCGCTTGAGCTTCCGTGCGCTGGATCCGCAAAGCACGAATCCGATACCCTTCTCCTCGATTAGCCGGTGGACTTCGTCCAAGATCGCGGGCACCTTCTGCACCTCATCGATGATGACTGGGCTGGCGAGAGTCTTGGCATCCAGTGCACTCAAGCGCTCCACAAGTGACCAAGGGCTCCGCGTGAGGTCCAGCAGCAGCCGGGTGTCCAGCAGATCGAAACGCGCCGCATCCGGGAATCGCTGGCGGAGCAGCGTGGACTTGCCTGTCTTGCGCGGCCCCCACAGAAAGGCCGACTGCCCTGGCGGGAGATCTAGGCTGAGACTTCGCTTGTACCGCACAGGCTGGAATTAGCTCCGAACTAGGGCAACTCATTCGGAGTATACTCCGAGTTGTTAGAATCTTTCAAGCCGGATCGGTGCAGCGGTCAATTTCCTCCAAGGGCTGATCCATCAGCAGTCGAGCAGAGTGTTAGCACACGATCTTGGCCATCCACGCTTATCTCATATCTCAGTTGCACTCGCCGGCAAGGAACCACTGCCCTGTCAGCTTCTCGCAGCAGGCGCGGTACAGACGCCTGTCGATTTCGATGTTTCATTCCAAGTATTGCCAGCCTTCGGGCACCCACCACTCGCCGGAAACACGCCACAGTCCAGCACACGCCGCCACAGAACCGCGCACATCTGCGGAGCGGGACGGACGGCGGCAGCGAAAGGCCAAAGGACCTCTCGGAAGGGTCTCCGCCACATCCATGCGGTCCTGCCCGTGCCACCCCCTCGATTGACCTGCCGCTCCAGCCCCAACGGCAACACCGGGCGATTTGGCAGGGCAGGTCGATCCAACTGGCCAGACTCGCCACCAAGGCCAGCACGGCCGTCCCGGTCAATTGTTCATCGGTGACGGCAAAGCCAATCTTGGGAAGGCCGGCATAGGAATCGCATCCCCTGACGAGTGGGCCGCACTGCTTCGCACTACAATATGAGCGGGACAGGCTTGGGGGACATGCGTTGCGGTAGGACATTTCCGGTAGCGTCAATTGCCGTGATCGCCGCAATGCTGCATGCGTTGCCGACAGCCTCAGCCCAAGCGGAGCTCGAGTTTTTTGAGAAGAAGATCAGGCCTTTGCTGTCGGAGACCTGTTATAGCTGCCACAGCGCCACGGCGCCGAGCGTGTTTGCGGGATTGCGTCTCGACAGCAATGCGGGGATGCTGGGCGGGGGTGATTCGGGCCCCGCTGTAGTGCCTGGCGACGCTTCGGCCAGTCTGCTGCTGCGCGCCGTTCGAGGCCAGGCCAAGACGTTGATGCCGCCTACGGGCCGGTTGAGCGATGAACAGATCGCTGACCTAGCTGCTTGGGTCGACGCCGGTGCCACGTGGCCTGCCGAGCAGACTTTGAGCCTGCCTGATCCAAGCGAAGCCTTTGACCTAGAGCGGCGGCGCCAAGAGCACTGGGCTTGGCGACCGGTCGGCCATGGCGCGCCGCCCTCCGTGGCTGACACGGACTGGCCACAGTCAACGGTCGACCGCTATATCTTGGCGAAGCTTGAGCAGAAGGGGCTGAAGCCAGCTCCCGCAGCGGATCGTTATACGTTGCTCCGGCGCCTCTCGTTCGCACTGACCGGCCTGCCGCCAAGCCCGCAAGAAATCGCCGCATTTGCGTCCGACGACTCGCCGCGAGCCGTCCAGACCGTCGTGGAGCGACTGCTCGCGTCGCCCCACTTCGGCGAGCGCTGGGCCCGCCGCTGGATGGACTTGTTCCGGTACACCGAGTCGCACGGAAGCGAGGGCGACCCTGACCTGCCGGAGGCGTGGCGCTATCGAGACTACTTGATCCGTGCGCTGAACGCCGATGTCCCGTACGACCAGCTGATCCGCGAACACATTGCCGGCGATCTGTTAGCCGAGCCCCGGCACGACACCGACCGCGGCTTGAACGAGTCGCTGCTAGGCACCGCCCATTACCGCATGATCGAGCACGGATTCCAGCCGGTTGATCCGTGGGAAGACAGGGTCAAATGGACTGACAATCAGATCGATGTCTTCGCGAAGGCGTTCCAAGGGCTGACCATATCGTGCGCGAGATGCCACGATCACAAGTTCGACGCGATCAGCCAGCGCGACTACTACGCGCTATTCGGCATCTTTGCCAGCGCGCGCCCCGTGCAGCGGGCGGTGGACACGCCGGACTTGCTGCAACACAACAGAGTTGCGCTGACCGATGCTAAGCAGCAGGTCAAGGAGGCACTTGCGCCCCTCTGGCTGGACGCCGCCGCCGAACTGCCTGCCAAGCTCCAGAACGGGAGTGGTGATCTGGACCGTGCGCTCGAGGAAGCGGCCTGCAATCCCGAGAGCCCGTTGCATGCGTGGTTCGAGTTGTCGGGCCGAACCGGACCGAACCTAGAAGCCGGCTGGCAACGGATGGCCGAGGCACAGGCCCAGCAGCGCATCTCACGCAAGCAGTTCAACGCGGAAAGTTTTCAGGCCATCTGGCGGCCGGGGGAGGATCTGTCCGGCTGGCAGAGCATTGGGACCGGTCTCGAGAGTGGGGCTGCCCGGGCGGGCGAGTTCTCGATCGTGCCGGACGGCGACCGGATCGTCGAGGGCATCTACGGGCCGGGAGTTTACTCGGGACTTCTGTCCCGGCGCCATAACGGTGTGTTGCAGACCCCGCGATTCAAGATCGACACCGACTACATCAGTTTTCTCGTGCAGGGCTCAGGCTTCAGCTTTGTCAGGCTCATCGTCGAGAACTACGCCGTTCCGCGCGCCGGCATCTACTGGCAGCGGTATTCCCCCAAGCGCGACGAGCCGGTCTGGGCCGGCTGGGACACGACCTACTGGAAGGGCTTCAGCGCATACCTCGAATTCGCCACGATGCAGGATTCGACGAACTTCGCGCTCGACAAGGAGGATGCCCGCAAGAGTCCGCGCCCCACGCCGCAACAGGATGGACGTTCGCATTTCGGAGCGCTGGCCGTGGCCTTCCACAATGACAGCGTCAAGCCGAGGACGCTCGATCCTCCGATCGACTACCTGCTGGCAGGGCGTGCGCCCAAGACTGCCGCTGACTTGGCACGGCTATACGCTGACCGGCTGCGCGAGTCTGTGCAGGCTTGGCGCGACGGCACGAGCACACCGCTCCAAGCCGCGTATCTGGATGCGTTCGTCCGGCTGGACTTGCTGCCTGCGTCTCTGGGAGCCTCCGACCGCCTCGATACAGTGGTCGCAGCGTACCGCAAGCTCGAAGATGATGTTCCGATCTACCGGCGCGCGCCCAGCGTGCTGGACGAGGCCGGCCCGGATCAGCGCCTGCTGGTCCGCGGCAGCCATAAGAACCTTGGTGACCGCGTACCGCGTCGCTACCTGACCGCATTGGGGAGCGAGGCCTATGCTGATCCCGGCAGCACGCGGCTGCGGCTGGCCGAGGAAGTGGCGGACGCCCGCAATCCGCTGACGGCGCGGGTGATGGTCAATCGCGTCTGGGCGTATCTGTTCGGGCGCGGGTTGGTTTCCACCGTGGATAACTTCGGTCGCGTGGGCAGCCCTCCTTCGCACCCGGAGTTGCTGGACTATCTCGCGGATCGATTCGTCAGCGAGGGCTGGTCGATCAAGAAGTTGATCCGGCGGCTGGTTTTGACCTCGACGTTCCAAGCTGACAGCACCCCATCCGAGGAGGCAGCCAGAGCGGATCCCGGTAACACGCTGTTGCAGCACATGCCGCTGACACGCTTGGAGGGCGAGGCAATCCGGGACAGCTTGCTGGCGGTCTCGGGCCGCTTCGACAGCGCCCTGTTTGGCCCGTCGGTCAATGTCTACTACGCATTCGCAAAGGGCAAGACGAAAGGAGACCGGGTCAAGGGTCCTCTCGACGGGTTCGGCCGTAGGAGCGTCTATCAAGAGATCCGGCGCAATGCGCACAACCCGTTCCTCGAGGTGTTTGATCAGCCGAAGCCGTCCTCCACCCGCGGCAAGCGCGATGCGACAAACGTGCCGGCCCAGTCATTGACAATGCTGAATAGCCAGTTGGTGATTTCCCAAGCGGAGATCTGGGGGCAGCGCCTGGCCGAGCGGCCCGTCCCGGCTGCTGAAACGGTCAAGCAAATCTTCCTCAGTGCTCTGGGGCGGCCGCCCGTCCCGCTCGAAGTGGATCAAGGCCTGGGATACCTCGGTGAGGATGCCGGTGCTGCCGAATGGGCAGATCTCGCGCATGCGATCTTCAACCTCAAGGAGTTTCTCTACATCCGCTAGCGGTTGCGCTGCGACTTCGCCAGATGTGGACGGCTCTGATTCGGGATGAGTGCAGCGACGGACAGTCCCAGCCCGGGCCGACCGATACTGGGAGTTGGCGGCTTGGTGTTCGATCACGGGCGAGTCTTGCTAGTCAAGCGCGGGTCGCATCCAGCGAAGGGAGCTTGGTCAATCCCCGGCGGCAAGCTGCATGTGGGCGAATCACTCGCGGAAGGGGTCGCACGAGAATTGCTCGAAGAGACCGGACTACACGTTCAGGTTGGAGATTTGGTGGCTGTGTACGAGAGACTGCCTCGACCCGGAGTCGGAGGTGGAGAGGCGCACTTCGTGGTCTTGGACTACCTCTGTGAAGCCACTGGCGGCCTGTTGGCCGCGGGTGATGACGCTGACGATGCGGCGTGGTTCTCGGTAAGCGATTTGGCTGACATGCATCTCACCCCAGGTGCCACCGAGGTGATTCGCAAGGGCTTCCGCATGGTCGCCTGCCAATCGGATTAGGCGGAGGCACGGTGCTCCCGAACCCTTACGAGGCGCTCGAATTTGGCAAGGTCGTGGCGCTGGTGGCGCGCTACGCGGCGAGTCCCCTAGGCGCGGCTAGGCTTGAGCGGCTGCTCGTCGAGCCGCGCATGCAGTCGGCCCACGCTGCCCAGGAAGATCTCGCCATGGTCGAAGAGGTCACAAATTGGCTGCGCGCAGCCGGCGTCCAGAACCAGCGCAACGTCGCCGCCGTGCCGCGCTTCAGCGGCATCGAGGACGTGCGTGACCCGGTGGGGCGGCTGTCTGTTGAAGGCGTATCGCTGGAAGCGGCTGAGATTCGCGCGATCATCGATCTGCTGGATGCATCGCAGCGCATTCGACTGGGCCTGACAGCAGTTGGCGTTGAGCGTCCGCGGCTGCGCGCAGCCGGCAAGGCCATGCCGGATCTGAGGCGCTTGGTCGCGAAGCTCGCAGGCAAGATACTGCCGAACGACGAGATCTCCAGCCTTGCTAGCACGGCGCTGTCCAAGATCCGCCGTCAGATCCAGCGGCAGCGGCAGTTGGTGGAGACTTCGCTGGAGCGCTTCGTGCGCAAGCATGCCGCTTCGGGAATGCTGCAGGACAACTACGTGACGATGCGCAACGGCCGCACGGTCGTGCCGGTGAAAGCGGAGTGGAAGACGCAGGTTGACGGCATCGTGCACGGGGCCAGCGCCACCGGCCAGACGGTCTTCGTGGAACCGCTCGACACCATCGTGCAGAACAATCGCTTGGTGCGCCTCCGCGAGGAGGAACAGGGCGAGATCTTGCGCATCCTGCGCGAGATGAGCGGCGAACTCCGGGAAGAGCGGGCTGCGATAGCGGTGACGCTCGAGGCGGTTGGCGAATTGGACTTCGTGTTTGCCAGGGGACGGTTCTCGCAAGACTTTGCTTGCTGCTTACCTCGGTTCAACGAGGCGGCGGAGGCGCGGGTCGTCTTGGCGGGTGCTCGGCATCCGCTGCTCCAAGACCTGATGTCGCAGATGCACCGCCGCCCCGTGCCGATGAGCGCGCAACTGGAGGGATCGCGCCGCGCGATGATCGTCAGCGGTCCCAACGCCGGCGGCAAGACAGTCGTGCTGAAGACTCTGGGCGTGCTGGCGGCGATGGCTCAGGCCGGGATTCCCGTCCCCGCCGATGAGGCCGAGTTTCCTTGGTTCGACCGGATTCTCGCCGACATAGGCGACGCGCAATCGATCAGCGAAAGTCTGAGCACGTTCTCTGCCCACGTCTCGAAGCTGACCTCGATCTTGCAGAGCGCGACGCCGCAAAGCCTCGTGATTCTGGACGAGCTAGGGACGGCGACCGATCCTGAAGACGGCGGGGCGCTCGCAGTGGCGGTCGTGGAGCGGTTGCTGCGGGTTGGTGGCTTCGCTGTGGTCTCCACACACTTGCCGGATTTGAAGATGTACGGCACCAGCGCGCCCGGGGTTCTGAGCGCGTCGATGGGATTCGATGACTTGACTCTCAGCGTCACGTATCGCTTGCTGTGCGGCGTTCCCGGGCAATCCGCAGGCCTCGATATGGCCTCGCGGTTCGGGTTGCCGCAGGACGTGATCCGCCGTGCGCGCTCTTTCAAAGGGCATGCAGACGAGCGGTCAGCGGAGTTTCTGGCCGAACTGCGCAGGCGCTCCGAGGAATACGGCGAGCTGACCCGCGAGGCCCGCCAGCGCTGCGCGGAACTCGAAAAGCGCAAGAAGGTTTTAGAGCAGGAAGCAGCCCTCCGCGAGCGCACCCTCAGGGAAGAGACCGAAGCGCGCGTTGACAACCTCGTGAGCAAGCTCGAGAAGCGATTTCGCAATGCCCTGGACGCGGCGGTGCGGAACTTGCAGTCGGCCGGGGCAGGGAAGGCAACCAAAGCGGCTAGCAGGCGGGCTGTCCAGGAAATCGGGGGCTTTCGACGAGCCGCAAGCGCGGAGGTGGCGGCTGCGCTAGGTAGCAAAGCGGCCGCTGCGCTTGACCTGAATGATCCCGAATTCGAGCAGGGGGCCAAGGTGCGTCTTGCGTCGATGGGCGTCACCGGAGAGATCGTGCGTCGGCTGGAGTCGGGCCAATGGGAAGTGCAGGTCGGCAGCATGCGCTTGCATGCCGCCAGCGACGAAGTTCTGCCAGTGGACGAAGCTGCGCAGGAGCCGCTGCGGCTGCCTTCCGGCGTCAGCCTCGAGACCGCTTCGCAAGGCGAGGACCTGCCTGCCGAGATCAACGTGATCGGTAAGACCGCCGATGAAGCGCTCGCGGAGGTGGACAAGTACTTGGACCGCGCGGTGCTAGCGAATCGGATGCGCTTGCGCGTGGTGCATGGCTTCGGGAAGGACGTCTTGCGACGTGCGCTGTGGCAGATGTTCGCTCGGCATGTCCACGTGACGAAGTACTACCAAGCGGAGCAGCACGAGGGTGGAGCCGGGGCCACGATCGTGGAGGTCGGCGACAGCTAGCGGGAGCAGCTCTTGGACTGGCCGCGGGCGGATCTGCGAGCATGCCATATCGGCGGGAGAGCGGTGGCGGTTGACGGTCGCAGGCATGCCCCCCTACAAATGCTAGAATGGCCTATTCCGAAGGATTAGCCGCTATGCTTCCGGGCTTCCTCTTTACCGAAAACACCGTGCAAGAGAGCGGCTCAGGCGAACCGGTCCAGATTGGACCTGGCACAGGCAGGGCACTGCTATCGCTGGGCATCACAGATGTCGTCGAGCAGCAGAGCTTGGACGTTTCCGTGGTTGGCTCGGCTGACGGCGAGGAATGGCTCGAACAGCCGCTGCGCACTTTCCCACAGAAGTTCTATGCCGGAGTGTGGCAGGTGCTGTGCGATCTGGACGCAAATCCTGACGTGCGGTTCCTGAGGGTCGATTACAAAGTGGCCCGCTGGGGCGTCGGCTCTCTCACGCCCAAGTTCAAGTTCTACGTCTTCGCCGAGCCCTTCGAGGGCTAAGCCGCTCGCCTTGGGCGAGAGCTTCGCTTCCCTCGATCTCGGACGGCTTCACGGGCCTCGTCCTTCTCGATCGCCTTGCGCTTCTCGTCGCGCTTGTCGTGCACCTGCTTGCCCTTGGCCAGGGCGATCTCGCACTTGACCCGGCCGTTCGCCGCGTACACCCGTGTCGGGATGAGTGTCAGGCCTTTCTGGCGGACCTTGCTTGCGAGGCGGTCGATTTCCCTTCGATTCAGGAGCAGCTTGCGCACGCGCACTGGCTCGGCATTGCCGATCGTGGCATGCGTGTAGGCGCTGATATGGGCGTTGTGCAGCCAGATCTCCCCGTTTCGGATGGAGGCATAGGCATCGGTTAGCTGGATCTTGCCATTGCGGCAAGACTTGACCTCTGCCCCGGTCAGGACCATGCCAGCCTCGACCGTCTCTTGGACGGTGAAGAGCCGACGGGCTCGCCGGTTGTCGGCGAAGGTGTTGCTGCCGGGTCGCTTAGCCATCACGATTCCACGTTCGGCGGTGTCGCGTCGTCATACCTTTAGGTCGGCCTGACGATGCACCCCCGGATTTCATTCTCCAGCATGGCACCAATTCGGCTGCGCCCGTGGGCCGCGGCCGCTTTGCTGCTGCCGCTGTTGCTCGCCGATGTTGCCGAGGCGGCGTCGCGGAAAGCTAAGGGACTTTACGAGCAGGGCAGGTCCGCCGAGGCGTCAGGAGACTACGACAAGGCGCTGCAAAGGTACGGTCTAGCGAGCCTCGAGGCACCCGGGGAGAGCAGGTTCATGCTAGCCGAGCGCCGAATGCGCTTTGTTGCCGGGCAGGCGCATGTCGATGCTGGCTTTGACCTGCGTAGGCAAGGCCTGTACGAGGAAGCCCTCGCTGAGTTTGAGCGGGCCTTTGCAATCGACCCGGCCTCCAGCGTGGCGGCGCAGGAGCGTCGCCGGACCCTGGCGCTGATCGAACAGCGGGATGCGGTGGCGGGTGCCGGGGGCGCGCCGGCGGATGTGCAGCAGAGTGCTCTCGAGGCAGCGCGATACGAACGTGCTCAGCGGGTCGGGTCGATCACCAAGCCACCGGATCTGCAGGCACTCTCGAATGAGCCGATCAATCTGATGCTCAGCGAGGACTCTAAGGTTGTCTTCGAGACGATCGGCAAGCTAGCCGGGATCAACGTACTCTTCGATCCGGAATTCTCCGACACCGAGGTCGAGATTGAAATCCGCAACGCGACTCTGCCGGAAGCACTCGATTACGTCTCCCTGCTGGCCAAAGCATTCTGGAAGCCCGTCACGCACAACACGGTGATGGTCATCAACGACAATCCTAACAAGCGCCGCGAGTTCGAGGACCAGGTCATCAAGACGGTCTACCTGACAAATCTCTCGTCACCCCAGGACCTGTCGGAAGTATCCACCGCGATCCGGGGCCTCACCGACATTCGGCGGATGTTCACGGTGGCTTCCATGAATGCGATCGTGATGCGCGGCAGCCGCGCCAAGGTCGCGATCGCAGAAAAGATCGTCCACGACATGGACAAGCCGCGGCCCGAGGTGATTGTCGACGTGCTGGTCCTGGAGACGAGCAAGTCGAAGAGCCGCACGCTCGGCCTAACGCCCACTTCAAGCGGCGGCAAGGGATTCCAGTTCCCGATCGGATTCACCGGCGGCGGTTCCGGGGAGGGCTCCGCAGGTCTCGCACTCAGCCGATTGGGTGATATCGGCGTGGGCAGCTGGGCGACGACACTGCCGGGGTTCCAGCTGACCGCCCTGTTCAGCAATTCCGAGACCGAACTGCTGCAATCGCCGCGGATTCGCACCGCAGACAACCAACAGGCGGACCTAAAGATTGGTGACCGCATTCCCGTTGCGACCGGAAGCTTTCAGCCCGGTGTGGGTGGGGTCGGCATCAACCCGCTGGTGAACACCCAGTTCACCTACACAGATGTCGGCGTCAACGTATCCCTGACTCCCAAAATCCACGCCAATCGGGAAGTCTCGATGAACGTCTCGGTCGAGATTTCGAATGTTCGCGACTTCGTCGACATCGGTGGGATTTCTCAGCCCGTCATCGGTCAGCGCACGATCCAACACGACATTCGCATCCAAGAGGGCGAGGCGAGCGTGATCGGCGGCCTGAACCAGTCGCAAGTCTTCAAGACCAAGGCCGGCGTGCCGTTCCTTGGGGAACTTCCGATCATCGGGAAATTCTTCAGCGACGAGGACGTGCAGCGTTCCGAGAGCGAGATCCTGCTGGTTCTGATTCCTCATATCGTCCGCATGCCGGGAATCGAGGAGAGCAACCTGCGGACGATTGCCACGGGCACGGACGCGATATTCGAAGTGCGCTACGAGACCGCCGGGAACGGCAAGCCCGCGCTGCCGGCAGTCGCAACACCAGAAGTTGACATCGCGCGAGCGCCGGTTCCAGAGGCCGATCCCGAGCCGGCTCAGCCGGCGGTGCCAGCGGGTCCCGACACAGTTGCCCCGCAGGAGCCATCCCCAGCGGACGCTCCGCCGCCGGAGGCCGCTGGGGGTGCAACCGATGCGGCGGTGCCGCAGGGGCCGCGCCTCTCCCTCGAACCTGAGGGGCTGGTGGTTGGCGTCGGCCAGCGTGTGACTGCCTCGCTAATTGTTCGGGACGCGGTCGAACTCGTGAGCATGCCCATGCGGATTCAATATGACCGCGAGAAACTGCGCCTTGTCGGAATCGAGAAGGGCCCCTTCTTGGCGGGCGCGGATGCCAGCGATATCATCTTCTCGCGCAGTATCCGGCATGCCAACGGGCTGGCGGCAGTGAACATCTCACGATTCCAAGGAGCCGGAGGCGCCGATGGCGAGGGCGAACTGGTCACGCTGGAGTTCGAGGGGTTGGCGGCGGGCGCGGCACATCTCCGTGTTTTCGCGACTGCCCCTCGCGACGTTGCGAACACGACGCTCAAGGTGCAGCCGCTGGAGGCCGAGATCACGGTGCAATAGTCGGCAATGGCGGGAGCACCGAGAGCTACGCGCTGGACGCGCCGTTTCGCACGGTCCATCGCTCCGCGGGCCGGCAACGCCGGCCTGACTCTGATTGAGCTGGTGGTCGCGTTCAGCCTCATGCTGATCCTTTCCACGATGGCCTTGCCGGTAGCGCGCGTCAAAGTGCAGAGAGAAAAGGAACGCCGCTTGCGGACGGCCTTGGTCGAGATCCGCCAAGCGGTCGACCGTTACAAGGACATGGCCGACCAAGGCAGGCTGGGGGAGATAGACCCTGACAATCACGGCTATCCGCGGAGTCTCGACGCGCTGGTCGATGGCGTTGCCGTGGCGGAGGAGGCCGGTGGCCTGCCAATGAGCGGCGCGGCTACGAGTGCGCAAGGTATCGGGCTGGGCTCTTCGCGGGCACTGGGGACGCGGCCGAATCCGATGGGTGGCATCGGTTCCTTGGGGTCCAGCGGATCCCAGATCGGCGCCGGCGGGACATCCAGCGGCGCGTTCGACAGGCTGGTCGAAGACCCCTTGGCGCCAGACGACGGCAAGCCTGAGTCGATTCGGTTCTTGCGGTCGATCCCCGTAGATCCGATGACCGGACGACGCGAGTGGGGCCTGCTCTCTGTTTCCGACAATCCCGACGGCCGCAGCTGGAGCGGTCGCAACGTGTTCGATGTCTACTCTTTGAGCGCGGGAATCGCGCTTGACGGAACGAGGTATAGCGAATGGTAACGAGCGCCCAGTTGGTGCCGACCAAGCGGCGGGCTGGCTTCACGCTGCTGGAAATGATGGTCGTGATGACGATCATCGTGACGATAGTGTCCATCGCCGTCCCGTTCTATTCCTCGGCCATCGTCAGGGCCAAGGAGAGCGTGCTGCGTTCGAACTTGCTGACGATTCGGTCCGTGATCGACCAATACACCTACGATAAGGAGATGCCGCCGCAGTCGCTGTCCGATCTGGTCGATGAGGGCTACCTGCGCGAGGTGCCGATCGACCCGATTACCAACTCTCGCGAAACTTGGGAATTGATCAACGAGACCGGCCCGACCGGGGAGTCCGGGCTGTTCGATGTGCGCAGCGGCTCGGACGAAAACTCGCTTGCGGGAACCCCCTACGACGAGTGGTAGCGGTGGCCCCGGCTAGCCGCGCCGGGCGTGAATCGCCCGCTTGGGAACCGTTTGGCCGAGCGAGGGCGGGATCATTCTTGGACAGGCCCCTTGTACAATGAGCAATTCGGGAGGATCAGTGAGTCAGTTTTTCAAGGGAGTTCTGGTAGGCGTCGCGCTGGTCTTTGCGCTCGGATTTTTGTTCGGAATCGTGCTCGCAGTGGTCGCCGGTAGCGGCAGCCAGCCCGGGGTCCAGCCTGATTCTGCGCTCGTGGTGTCCCTCTCCGGCGACATTCCCGAGTACGTCGACGTGGATTTGCCCAGTTTCATGTTCTCAGCTGACAACGGCGAAGCCACCCTGTTCGAGCAGATCACGGCGATCCGGCGCGCTGCGGACGACGAAAGGATCAGTGCGCTGGTCCTGCGCTGCGACGGATCCTATGCCGGATGGGCCAAGGCGCAGGAGATGCGCTGGGCGATCCAGGCGTTCAAGGAATCGGGCAAACCGGTCTGGGCCTTCATGGAGCTTGCGCGCAGGGAGGACTACTACGTCGCCGCCCTGGCGGATCGGGTTGTGATCCAGCCCGAAAGCTACCTCAACCTGAGCGGTCTGCGCATGGAGGTCATGTTCTTCAAGGGCGCGCTAGACAAGCTCGGAGTCGAGGCCGACCTAATCCGCACTGGAAAATACAAGAGCGCCGGCGAGCCCTACTCGCGCGAGGAAATGTCCCCTGAGTGGCGCGAAATCCTGAACGAGACCCTTGACGAGTTCTATGGGCAACTGCTGGAGGGGATCGCCGAGGGGCGCGGCCGCGATGCCGCACACTGGCGCACAGTCCTGGATCAGGGGCCCTTCACGGCCGCCGAAGCTCTCCAACACGGCTTGTCTGACGACGTGCTGTTTGAAGACGAGTTCTTTGAGCGGGTGAGCGAGGCGGCCGAGGTCGAAGAGCTACGCAGGATCAGAGTCTCCGAGTACGCCAAGCTATCGGCCAGCGGTGCCCGCAGAGGCAAGAAAATCGCTCTCTTGCACGCCGCCGGACCGATCTACAGCGGCTACGACAGCCCCGATCCGTTCGGAGGAGCTTCTGGCACGCTCGGGTCGCGCGGGTTCATTTCGAGGGTCAATGCGCTGATCGAGGACAAGAGCGTCGAGGGAGTGATCCTGCGCATCGACTCTCCGGGAGGCGACGCGATCGCATCGGAGCAGATGCTGCGGGCGGTGCGCAGGCTTAGCGCAGAAAAGCCGGTGGTGGTGTCCATGTCGACCGTCGCGGCGTCGGGGGGCTACTACATTGCCGCTGTGCCGGACGTGCCGATCTTGGCCTACCCCGGCACCTATACCGGTTCGATCGGGGTGTTCACGATTCGGCTCAACCTCCGCGAGCTATACAACAAGCTGGGGATAACCAAGGAAATCCTGACCCGGGGGAAGTTTGCAGCGCTGGAGTCTGACTACGGGCCGATGTCAAGCGCGGAAAGAGCCAAGTTGCGCGAATATGTCGACTCGATCTATGAGACGTTCGTCACCCGAGTGGCGGAAGGGCGGGGAGTCGACACCGACTCGGTCAAAGAGCTGGCCGAGGGGCGCGTCTGGATCGGCACGCAGGCGGCGGAAAACGGACTTGTGGATGAGTTGGGTGGGTACCTGCTGGCGATTGATCGCCTCAAGCAGGTTGCTGAGATTGACCCCGAAGAGCCTGTGCAGATCGTCACCTATCCCAAGCGGCGCAGTTTATTCGAGGCGCTGTTTTCGCGCGGGTCGCAGTCGATTTTGACGCGGCTGTTGATTCCACGCCAGCTCAGCGAGGCACGCATGGCCTGGGACAGAATCGGGCGGTTGGCTGGGCGGCTCCAGAACGGCGCCATGTTCATGGCACCGTTCGAGCTTCAGGTGCACTAGGCAGCCAGGCCGGGCCACACAGGGCAAGCCATCGAGTGCAGCGAGGCGACTTCGGCCCGCGGGTCACTTTCGACCGGATGCGTCCAGCCTGGAGCACGTGTTCCAGACTGGACTTGAACGCTCGTCCGTCGTTGACCGTCTTGGTGATCTGGCCGAAGTTCGGAGTCGTCAATGCCTGATCTGGTGCGGCGAACTGCGGATGGTTGAATAGATTCAGCGCCTCCACGCGGAGCTGCAACGAGGTGTCGCCGACTAGCGCCCATTGCTGCGGCAGTGCCACGTTGACGTTGACGATGCGGTCCTTGCCGAATCCGGTGCGACCGACGGTTCCGGCGCTGGCAGTGGGCCGGATGCAGGCGAACGCGCATGGCGGTCGGACCTCGATCAAGGTGCCCGAGCCGGATCGCGGCGCTGTCGACACAGCGGCAGCGAAGTGTCCGGGCGAAGGGCCCAGTGCTGGGCGATACAATGGCAACAATGGCGTGGTTCGCGGCGGTTAAGCCGGGCCGGGCGGAATGCGAGATCCCACTTGAACGTACAAGCGACACAGTTGCGACCGGGTATGGTGGTTCGCCACAACGGTGATATCTGCACGATTCACAAAACGGAACACCGCACGCCAGGCAACAAGCGCGGCTTCGTGCAGGCGAAACTGCGCAACCATCGGTCCGGGGCGTTGGTCGAGGAGCGGTTCTCTTCTGAGGACCTCGTGGCGAAGGTCATGCTCGAGTCGCAGGAGATGCAGTACTTGTACGCGGATGGTGATTCGCACCACATGATGAACACCGAGAACTACGAGCAGATCGAGCTTACGTCCGGCCAACTCGGCAGCCAGGTCAACTTCATGATTCCGGACACGATTCTGAAGGTGCAGTTCTTGGATGGCGTGCCGTTCAACCTAGACTTGCCTGCTTCCGTGGCCCTACAGATTGTGGAAACTGAGCCGGCAATCAAGAGCGCCACGGTCACAAATGTGACCAAGCCGGCAAAGACAGAGACGGGCTTGGTGGTGCAGGTGCCGCAGTTCATCAAAGAGGGCGAGTCGATCCGCGTCAACACGGCAGACGGCACCTACCTCGGCAGGGCGTGACGGCGGTCTGTTCCCCGAACATCGACTGCGCCGTTCTTGCCCGGCGGCTCAGCCGCTCACTTCTGTCCTAGGCCGGCGGCGAGTTCGCGCACCAGCGCGGTAACCAGCCTGTCTTCATAGGGGCGGCCCGCGACCTGCACGCCAATCGGCAGTCCCTCCTTTGATTCGCTGACCGGGACGCTGGCGGCGGGCAAGCCGAGAATGTTGAATACTTGGCTGTATACGAACGGTCGCGGGTAGGTGACCGTTTCGCCTTCGATTGACCACGTCCGCTCGCCGTGGCGGAAGGCGGGAATGGAGGCAACGGGACACAGCAGGAGCGGGTACCGCTGCATCTGTTGCAGCATCCTGAAGCGCAGCTGGTCTTGGGTCACCCAGCCCATCAACAGATCCTCAAAAGACGTGCCCGCCTCTTCCTGATGCGAGGCCATCGCCTCGTAGGCAAGCGGATGCAGGCGGTAGTCGCTCGGAATCGATTTTTCGATCAGAGTCTTGAGACAGATGCCGAACATAAGCCACCAGATCTTCGGTGCTTGCTCGAGCCCCCGCAACTCGATGCGTTCGACTCGAAACCCCCTGTCTCGTAGCGCTGCAGCCGCGGTCGCGACCGCGGAACGAGTCTCGGCGGTCACGGGTGTATCCCAGGCGTGGTCGAACCAGCCGATTCGCAGCGCCTTCATGTCGCTGGTTTCCATCGGCCGCTCCTCGAGTTCCGGCACAGAGGAAATTTCCCCAGAATCCGCTTTGGCTGTGATGCGCAGCAAGAAGTCCAAGTCTTCGGCTGTCTTGGTCAGCGGCCCGACGCCGGCCAGCAGCGTCGAGGGTCCGGCGACTGACGGCCAGTGGCCCGTCCTGGGAATATATCCCGGGGTCGGCTTAAGCCCGTACAGACCGCAGAAGTGAGCAGGCACACGCACCGATCCTCCAGCGTCGCTGCCGAAACTCGCCGCTGAGCAGCCCGAGGCGACAGCTGCGGAACAGCCGCCGCTGGATCCCCCGGGGGTAACGTCTGGGTGCACCGGCGAGCTGGTCCTGCCATAGATGGCGTTGTCTGTTTCGTACGCCATCAAGAACTCCGGAACATTGGTCGTTCCGATGATGGTCGCTTCTGTGAGCGCCAGCGACTCAACGAGCGCGGCGTCGGTCTTGGCCACCTCTCCGCGTCGCAGCTCGGACCCGCATTCCTGTCGGAATCCCTTGGCAGCTATGGAACTCTTGACGGTGATCGGGACGCAGTGGCGTGGCGACGCGGTTCCCCGCTTGACTTCGTTATCGGCCTCGGCCGCGAGTTCCAGCGCCCGATCGGATTGAAGGTCGGTGATCGCATTGATTGTGGGATTGATTTGGTGGGCGCGCTTGACATGTGCACCGACGACCTCGCTAGGGAGCACTTCATGTTTTCTGATGAGGTCGCTGAGCTCGAGAAAGCCGAGGTCAGTCAGTTCGGACATGGTTTCACCCTAGCAATCTGCCCGAAATCGAGGCGCAAACGCCCAGGCCGGGCAGGCGTGCACTCCGCAACCCAAGGTCGGAATTTGGCGGGCGCGGCAAGGCGCGACCAAGAGTGTCAACGTCAATCGAAAATTGCGCACTTCTGACAACCGAGAATTGCACACGGGCGGGGGCTGTCCCCCGGTGGTTTCGGGGCGGCTGCGGGCTGCCGTTGCCCCACAAGTCACGATCAGAGCTCATCCTGAGGGGCGCTGGCGGGCGGCTCGAAGTAGTCTTTCAGCTCATAGGCTTCGCTCATGATGGTCAAGCGGGTCCAGCCCTCCCAGATCTTTTGATGGCCCGGCGGCGGAGCGTGCGCACGGTACAGGTAGCCGCCCAAGATCGCCATGGTCCGCACCGCCAGTCCTAGATTGCCCGGCGCGGCCAGCCCGCGCTTGGACGCGAAGTGGCGCAGCACCCGCAGCTGGATCTGCGTGAAGAACACCTCGCTTGGTAATTCGGGGGTCTCCCGTCCCAGCAGTGTCATCGCGGCCAGCCGCCAGGCGATCACCGCCTTGATCGTCACCGCCCGCTCGATCCGCTCCCCCGTGCGGTGCCCCAGGTACTCCACCTTGCAGCCGGACTTGAGAATCCGGTGCCAGTCCTCGATGCGCCAGCGCAGCCGGTACCACTCCAGCACCTGCTCCGCATCCGCCAGTGACGCCACCGGCAACGTCGTCAGCAGGAACCACTCCAACGCTTCCACCCCCTCCGGCGCCGCCCGCTCCCACACGTGCACCAGCTGCATCCGCAGCGCTGCCTCGCCGCGCGCCGGGGCCGGCAACTCGACCGTCTGCCAGCGCAACTCGGCCTGCGCCGTGCGCGCCGCGCGCAGCGCGCTGGCGGACTGCCGGCGCGTGCCCCGCCGCGCCGAACTCCGCTGCACCTTGATCTCCAACTGGCCCCCCACCGGCTGTGCCCGCATGTGCTCGAACAGCTTCGGCCGGGGCGCGCCCAGGACGCGGTTGTGCTTGGCCCGCACCAGCAACTCGACTCCCTCCAGCCGCCGCTGCTCGGCGAACAGCGCCTGCACGTCGGCCTCGCGGTCCATCACCGCCACCAGGCGCGGGCCCGCCAACTGGCCCGCTACCTCCGCGCAGTCGCGCAACCCGCGGATCCAGCGGAAGGTCTTGCGCTGCTCCAGCGGCCGCCCGCGCTGCGCCTGCCCGTCCGGCGCGTCGTACTGGATGTGCAGCAGCCCCAGCGGGATGCCCTCCGGGCTGACCGCCAGCGTCGAGTGCATGTGCAGCCCCAGCGTGCCCTCCGAGCGCTTGTTCTTGCCGATGTAGCCCAGCCCCGCACAGCCGGGATGCTCGGCAAAGTTGAGCTCGGTGCCGTCCTGCACGCACAGCACCGTGCGCTCGGCCTGCAGGCGCCGCAGCGTGCGCTGGCGGTGCGGCGCCAGGATGTTCTGCGGGGTCACCGCCGAGTCGTCCGGCTGGTCGATCAGGCGGTAGTGGCCCTTGACGGCGGCCCGCTGGCCCTGCGCGGCGGCGGGGATCGAGGCCATGGGAGCGGCGGCCTGCATCTGGGCGGTCTGCACCAGCCGCTTCGACAAGCGTAGATCACCCAGCGGCGCCTGGCCCAGTTCGTTGCGCGCGAACTCGTCCAGGGCCAGCCCGTCGGCCGGCCCCAGCGGCTGGCCGGGCGGTGCTGCGGCGGCCCCGAGCAGGCGCCGCCAGTCGCGCTGCAGGGGGTAGACGAAGATGGCCTTGACCGGCACGCGCTGGCCGGGGCGGGCGAAGCGCCCGCGCCCGCCGGTCTGGCCGACGCAGGTCCAGTTAGCGGCGCGGAAACACGTGCCGGCGTGCTGCTGCGGATCGCAATAGGTTTCCAGCAGGGCAGGCCGGTAGCCATAGCGCTGGAGGAAGTCCTCCGGCCGCCGCCGCCGGACCATGCCGAGCACCTTGGAAGCGAGCAGGTGACAGCGCACGCTGGGACGGATCAGGAAGCGGCTCAGGCCCAGCACGCGGTGCAGCCGCTTGCGGCGCAGTTGCGCATCCCAGCCAATCCACTCGTCGCGGGCCGCCACCGCCAAGGCCGCGGCGGCGAAGCCGAGCGCCCCCAGCAGGCCGTGCTCGGACTCAATCAGGTAGCGCACCTGGGCACCGACGTGCAGCACGGCTCCCTGCGGGTGCTCGCTGGCGACCAGCTCGTTCCAGGTCCGCCGCTGTTGCGGACTCGTCACCAGGGTCAACTTGAGCCCGGCGACCGCCCCCGCCGCAGGCGGAACTGCTTGCGGTTCCGGGACCGGCTGGCCGAGCCGACGCGGACGGCAGTCACCGGTGCGGCCGCCATGGCGCGGGGCCGGCAAATCGATGCGTCCCGCGCTGTGCAGACTGCGCAAGGCCTTCTGGCAGCTCGCCACCTGCGGCTGGCCGCGACTGTCCACGAAACCGAACTCCCGGCACACGTGCCGGGCGAACGCGCTCCGGCTGGTGTCGCCAGCCTGCGTCCGCAGCACCCGCAGGGTCTCCACGGCCTCTGAGTGCGAGAGGGTCTCCGCAATGCAATGTTGGTCGAGCATGCTTTAGACATGCCACAACCACCCTACAGTTGTCAAGTGCGAGATCTGGGGCATGGGCAGGCTGCGGGTGTCGGTCGGAGCTACCGGAGCCCGACGCCCTCTCACCGCCACATTCCAGCAGTCTCCGGTAGCTATCCCAGCAGCAGGATCCGAATCGCCAGTCCAATTCCCTGGCAACGCGCTTGCGCTCGCTGGAGAGTCGTGTATCCGAGGGTCCGGGCGCAAATCGGTGTGGCTGCACCTGCCGTGTATGCTGGTGGACACAATGAGACTGTACGCCGTAATCCTAGCCGCGCTCACATGCTTTGCGTGCGGAGAGCCGAGCCAGCCAGCCGAGCAGTTGTTCAACGGCGCGGACTTGGAGGGCTGGCGCCATGTCGGGCCGGGAGAATTCGTCGTCGAGGACGGCGCGTTCAAGACAGTGGGCGGGATGGGTCTGCTTGTCTATGACGGCAAGGAGATCGGCAGCGCCGTCCTGCGCGTGGTGTACAAACCTGATTCCCCGCAATCCAATGCGGGCGTGTTTATTCGCTCCCCAGAGAAGCCCCATGATCCTTGGTTCGCGGTGCATAAAGGCTACGAGGTCCAGATACAGGACACGGGCGACGAGTTCCATCGCACCGGGTCGATCTATTCGCTAGCTCCAGCCACTGAATTTCCTGCAAGCGACGACGGCTGGAACACGATGGAGATCGTCTTGGACGGCCAGACTACCCGGATCTCCGTGAACGGCCAAGTTGTCAACGAATTTGATGGCGGGCAGGGCGTTCCGGAGCGAAAGCGGTGGTTCGAACCGCAGCGCGGCCCCCGTCCTGACGCGGGCTACATCGGGCTGCAGAACCACGACGCGAATTCGACCGTTCGATTTCGCGAGGTCAGCGTCCGCCCGCTGACGGACTGATCCACACCCAGCGCTCGCGGACTAACTCATCGCCCTGCGACGAGTCACCGAGGCTTGCAACCGGCCCACGCCTGCGATCCGAGCTTCCACCGTATCGCCGGGCTGGATTCTGGCACCCTTCGGGCACCCCGTGGAGAGGATGTCGCCCGGCTCGAAGGTCATCACGCGAGAGTGAAATGCTGCCAGATTGAACGGACGGTGCTTCATGTTGGACACGAAGTCTCGCGAGAAGACGCGGGAGTTGTGGAGAGTTTGTACCTCTAGAGTGTTAACGTCGTCCACTTCGTCTGCGGTGACGATCACCGGCCCGAACGAGAAGAACGTATCGAAGCTCTTGGCCCTCTGCAGGTAGCGGGTGTTACGGGCGAGGATGTCCAAGGCGGTCATGTCCAGCGTCGTGGTGTAGCCAAAGATCACATCCCGGACAGCTTCAAGTGGCACGTCGCGGCAGCGCTTGCCAAACACCAAGGCGAGCTCTCCCTCAGCGTCGACATCCTTTGTCAGGTCTTCCGGCGGAAGTTCGATCGCGCCGCCCGGTTCGAAGAAGGACGAGGACGGCTTCATGAAGCTGCCGGGCTCGTCAGGCTGGACCTCGCTCAGATCCTCGGCGTGGGAGCGGTAGTTGAGCCCGATGCACCACACCTTGCCCGGGTTCGAGTACGGCAGCCGGAGGCGACTCTCGGCCAGCGGGATCTCTGCCTCCAGCCCCTGTGCCAGAACGCTGAGAGCCTCGCTGGAGTCGGATTGGATCAGCGCCAGCAATCCGAGCGGGAAGTCGGCTCCGCGCTTGGCGTTGAGCTGGCTGACGGGCAGGATCTTCCCGTCTCTTAGAATTCCGGCTTCGCATGTGCCGGCGTGCTCGAAGGTGCAAAGTAGCATGTGCTGACCTCATGGTAGCCCGATCAACGCCGGTGCTCGGTGAAGCTCCGCTCGGCCCTTGAGACCGACTTAGAAAGAGACTTCCAGGCTGAACTTGAAGGCCCGGCCATCGTTGAGCGTGTTGGTGATCTGCCCGAAATTCGGCGATGTGAGCTCTTTCCCGGGCTCGGCGAATTGCGGATGGTTCAACATGTTCAGCGCCTCCGCGCGAAGGAGCAGCGACGCATCGCCGGGCAGGCCCCATTCCCTGGATGCGGCTAGGTTTAAGTTGAATATGCCGTCTTTGCGAAACACGTTGCGGCCGAGATTGCCGGCGGAGTCATGCGGCTGGATGAACTCGAATGACCCCTTCGGCAGGCGACTCGCCGCCGTGTCGGGATCGTCTACCGAACGGCCCAAGATGGCGGGATCGAGCAGGTTCGGCCGGTCTCCGGGAGATCCGTCAACATTTCCGAAGCCCTCCCCGTCGGAACCGGCACTGACATCGAACGGCGTGCCCGACTTCGCCAGAACGACCGCGCTCAGCTGCCAGCCGCCGATCGCCGATCCGATCGGAGTGGTGCGGCCGGGCATTCGCCACTGGGCCTTGACGAGCATGGCGTGGGGCTGGTCGAAAGAACTCGCCGCTCGCATTTCTGCGTGCGAGTTCAGCTCGGACTGGCTGCGGCCCAGCCTTCCGGAACGTCCTGAAGCGGTGTTGGAAAAGTCGTTGCCAAGGTCGATCGCCTTGCTCCACCAGTACGACGGGTCCATCGTGAGACCCTTCCAGCTTGGAATGCCAAGCGTAACCTTGCCGGCGTCGAAGTAGGCCCTGGAGCCGTTCAGCCCGAGCCGGTTATCGAAGTAACGAGGGTCGGGCCTGCGTTGGTTCACGGTGCCAGTGGTCTGGGGGATGCCGGGTACGGGCCGGGCCCGGTTCGTGTACCAGAGCGTCAATAGCTTGTGCGTCCGGCTGCCGACGTATCCTAGGTTCAGCGTCCAGTCGCCGCCGAGCGGCAGCTGCCAGTCCAAGCCATACTGGTGCGAATAGGGGGTGGCCAGTTCCGGATCCATGCGGAATACGGTCGACCGCGCAGTGGGGTCAAAGTCGGCTGGGTCGAGGCGCGCCAGCGGGCGCACCAAGTCCGGGACCTGAATCGCGATATTGATGTTCTTCGGGGGGCTAAAGCGGGACTGGCCATAGGTTACGTCGAAGATCTGGCCGTAGTGGATCCCGTAGGATCCGCGCAGCACGCCGATGCGGTTGCCCAGATCGTAGGCGAAGCCGAATCGCGGCGCCAGATTGTTGCAGTCGCAGTCGTACGGGACTGTCGTGAGGCCCTGCACCTCTTTGGGGGCAGACACCGGCTCGAATCGCAGCCCCAGGCTTAGCGTCAGCGAATTCGTGGCCTTCCACTTGTCGCCCACGTAGTACTGCAGTGCCCAGTTCCGGAATCCGCGATGGATGCTGCCGATCGCCACGCGATACACGCTAGGGGTGCCGAGCCGAATATTCGTGATGGCGTCGCGGCCGAAGTCATTGCGGAAGAAGAACAGACCACGGTGGCTCTCGGACTCGGAGCCATTCACCTGCCGCCTAGTGATCTCGGCGCCGAATGTCCAGTCATGGCGGCCCGCGAGATGCTCGGTGCGGGCGGCGTAGCTGAATCGGTTCAGAGCGCGGTCAATGGGAACGTTGGAACTGGGGCCTAGGAACTCGACTACGAAACCGGTCAGGACCAACGGGCCCACCGCTGACTCTTCCGGAACGAGCAGGCTGGTCACGCGCTCGAAGGCTACGGTGAAGCTACTCGTTGTAGCCGCCGACCAAGTGCGATTCCAAGTGGCCGCTGCGACATGGTTCTTGGTCGTGGTGTCGGGATTCTGGCCTCCGACCAGCTGGAACGCGTCCACCTGTTGCCCCGTGAAGCTGTAGTGCAGGGCCAAGTCATCAGCCTTGCCAGCGGACTGGCGCAGCCGGATGCTTCCGCGGTCGTTATTGATGGCCTGATGATCGTTGGTGTTGAGGGCCCGCGGGTTGATGTCGGTTCGATTGGGCAGTTCCTTGGGATAGGCGTCAAGCAGTCGCTGAACGTACGCCCGCCGGTCGGGATCGGTTGCCAGGGGCGTGCGCTCGCCGGGTGCTGGAACGAGCACGTTTCCGTTGACATTGCCGCGCGAGCGGACCTGATCGCCGTCGAACAGGATGGCGCCGCCACGCCAGACCGGCAGCCCGACCGTGAATCCGTAGGCGTTGTAGTGGGCGGGACGGACACCGCCCGCTTGGAAGAATGACCGCGCGCTCGTGACGCTGTTTTGATGGCTCCAGCGCAACTGGCCGTGCGCCTTCGCAAAGGGGGCCAGGGCCGCCTGCCTGAGCCGCTTCGGGGGCTGACCGAACTCAGCCGCGAAATAGCGCTGGTCGATCTGCACATCAACCGGAATCATGGCGGTCGTGCCCATGCGCGTCGTGAGCTCGCGCAATACGTTGTTGTCGATCAGCGTGATGCGGACGTTCTCGTTGCGGCGTCCCTCACCCTCTCCGGAGTCGACTTCGCCGAGCAGATTGAGCGCTGTTCGGCCCGAATCGTTGCTCGAATCCGATGTCTCTGCTGGTACCTCCGGCTCGGGATCCGCACTCTCCCGGGGATCTTGGGCGCAAACGGTGACGACAGCGGCGAGGGTCACCAAACAGATCCGCACGAGCTTACCCACGGATTGCGATTCTCTCACACTGCTGGCGTCTGCCGCCCGATGCCGAGTCACCTTGTGCGCTGGCCGCAGCCTGCGGATTGCGCTGGATCTTCTCCTTCAGCCCACTCCGCCAATGCGTACAACGTTTCCTTGAGTGGCCGCAGAATCCTAAGCGGCACGAAGCCGCAATAGCCAGCGCCATCCGGCCCGCTGTCGGTTCGCAATTCAAGCGTGACGGTGCGCCGTGGAAAGGCGCTGTTTACCCAGCGGGTGCAGACCCCGCCCGGCAGCTGTCGCCCCAGCCGGTAGCCATCGGAGCGGCCCGACGAGGTCAGGACGCGAACTGATGCACTTCTGCGAAGTGACTCGCACTAGCATCATTGGGGCCCGATCAATGCCACCGCGCTAGCCGGAGTTCGCCCTGCGCCAGACAAGCAGGGTGTGGTGCGACCTGCCGCCGGCACCGACCTGCGGTGTCTTGATCACAAGCTGGTCGCCGTCGAATTGGAAGTGCCGGACTTGGTCAGTCCCGACCCAATTCGGGTGCCAACTGCCGAGCACGTGATGGGTCACAGTGCCGGCGGACTCGTCGACAGTGTAGGTTCCGTAGTAGCCAAGGTAGCCCAAGAATGCTTCCTTGGCCTGCTCGGGAGGCACCTGCCTGGCTCCGGTCCCGAACTTCGCGACGCCGCGGCGCATCAAGTGCCCGGAAAAGTGCCCTGACTCTGCGTAGACCAGCAGTCCCTCGGGGCTCGTGCCGTAGGGGAGGTCGACAGCGCCGTCCGACCACTGCACTTCGCAGCTGAGGAGCCGGTACGTTCCAGTTAGGTTCAACGCTGCTGCTCCTTCCGCATGATCAAGGCAATCCGGCTCCGGGGACGTCTACGGCAATTCTTTCGATCCGGGCGCTGCGGAGTTTGAGGGCTCTGGCTGGCCGGGTGGCCTCGGCGGTAAGCGCGAAGAGCGTATTGCCGTTGGGCCCCCCGAGCGTGCACGCAATCGTCCCCCGGTCCGCCTCGATGCGACTCAAAACCTATCCGCCCTCCTGAATCCTCACGATGGCACGCTCGGTTGGTGCGGCGCCCCAGACGCAACCTTCTGCGTCTAAGCAGAGGCCATCGGGCGGCACACCAATGTCAGCCCATACCGGTCGATTCGCGAGCGATCTGCCGCCCTCGAGATCGAACGCTGTCACGCGTCCACCGAAGCTCTCGCCGACGATCGGTGTGAGGCCGTCGCTCGTGATGACTGTCCCGTTGGGAACTCGGAGATCGTCCGCCACCACGCGAGCCGTTCTGTCCGCGTCGACGGCGACCAAGCTGGCAGGCCTGGAATCCGCATGGGCGAAGTGGTCGAATCCGAAGTGGCCGACATAAGCACGCCCATAGCGGTCTACGGTCATCTCGCTGCGCTCGTGCGATGCAATTCTGCTCAGGGAACACCGATCGCGGACCTTGGTGACGCCTGCCGTGGCCCCGTCGGTGTCCACCGCATGATCTGCCGACCATGCATGTCGGAGAACCACAGCTTGCCGTCGCGCCAGCGGGGATCTGGGAAGAACGCCCCGCCATCCGGCAGTACTTTGGTCTTCATTTGTCGGCCCGACAGTGGCGTCTGGACCGGGCCTAGTCTGGGGAGGGGGCTTGCCAGATCAAGACTGGCTTGCGGGCCGCCCTGGTCTCATCTACTCGGCTCGTGCGGGTGGAGGTCGGCGACCTGAGCACCAAGTCCGCGTCCGTCTCGATTTCTTCCGCGATTGCCTGCATTGCCGCAATGAACTCGTCCAATTCCTGCTTCCCCTCGGTCTCTGTCGGTTCGATCATTAGCGCCCCGCGGACGATCAGCGGAAAACTCACCGTGTAGGGGTGGAATCCATAGTCAATGAGCCGTTTTGCGATGTCCCCTGTCTTGACACCCTTTTTCGCCTGCCGGCTGTCACTGAAGATGCACTCGTGCATTGACGGAGCGTCGTAGGGTAGCTCGTAGTGGCCTTCAAGCCCCTTGCGGATGTAATTGGCGTTCAGCACGGCGTCGACTGTGGCGTTGCGCAGTCCGTTTCCGCCGTGGGCGAGGATATACGCCAGCGCTCGGACCAGCACGCCGAAGTTGCCGTAGAACGCCCGCACTCGGCCAATCGACTGGGGTCGGTCCCAGTCGAAGGCCAACCCATCCTCACCCTCCCGGATGCGCGGGATTGGTAGGAACGGCTCCAGATGGCGCTTCACGGCTACCGGGCCGGCGCCTGGGCCGCCGCCGCCATGTGGTGTCGAAAATGTCTTGTGCAAGTTTAGATGCATTACGTCGACGCCGAAATCGCCCGGGCGGGCGACACCGACGAGGGCATTCATGTTGGCACCGTCCATGTACAGCTGCGCGCCACGCTCGTGCAGGGCGGCAGCGACCGCATCGATGTCGTGTTCGAAGATGCCGACGGTGTTCGGGTTGGTCACCATGAGCGCGGCAACGTTGTCGTCGATGGCAGCACGCAATGTTTCCAAGTCGATCATGCCGCGGTCGTTCGAGGCGATCTCTACGACTTCATAGCCGGCGATTCTAGCCGAGGCCGGGTTCGTGCCGTGGGCTGAGTCGGGGACTAGCACCACGCGACGGGCGTTGCCCTTGGATTCGAGGTACGCACGGATCAAAAGCAGGCCAGTCAGTTCGCCGTGTGCGCCTGCGGCCGGCTGTGTCGTGACGGCATCCATGCCACAGATCTCGGCCAGGTAGGATTCCAGCGTGCGCTGGATCTCAAGCAGGCCTTGCGCGAGGCATTCGGGTTGGTACGGGTGGGCATCGACGATTCCGTCGATCCGGGCCACCGCCTCGTTTAGGCGGGGGTTGTACTTCATCGTGCAGGACCCCAGCGGGTACATTCCGAGGTCGATGGCATAATTCCAGCTGGAGAGCCGGGTGAAGTGGCGAACTACCTCGACCTCGCTGACCTCGGGGAATCCGGGGATGTCCTCTCGGACGTGCTCCGTGCCGAGGACGCTGCGCGGATCGATCCCGGGTACGTCCAAAGCGGGCAGCTGGTAGCCGATCTTGCCCGGTGAGGAGCGCTCGAACAGCAGTGCCTCTTCTTGCGTTTGATGCTGCCTGACCCTAGGCATTGGCTACCCCTTCGAAGCAGCTTGCATAGCGCTCCATTTGGTCGCGCGTCGAGGTCTCGGTCGCGCAAACCAAGAGCGCTCCATCGAGTTCCGGGTAGAAGCGGCCAAGTTCCAGACCGCCGATGAGATTGTTCTGCAGCGCGAGTTTGTTCACATCTTGGCAGGAACGGCGGGTGGGCCTCACGGCGAACTCATTGAAGAACGGCCCGGAAAAGGGCAGTTCGGCTCCGGATGCCCGCAGCGCGTCGGCGAGGAAGTGTGCCTTCGCGAGATTCTGCTCGGCTATCTCCCGCAATCCGCGCTTTCCCATCAGAGACATGTAGACGGTTGCCATCAAGGCGACCAGCGCTTGGTTGGTGCAGATATTCGATGTCGCCTTGGCCCGCCGAATGTGCTGTTCCCGGGTCGAGAGCGTCAAGCAGTACGCCCCTCTGCCGTCGGCGTCCAGCGTCTCTCCGACCAAGCGGCCCGGCATCTGCCGAATGTACCTGGATTTCGTCGCGAGGGTGCCGACATAGGGGCCGCCGAAGCTGGGGGGATGGGCAAAGGACTGCAATTCGCCCGCTACGATATCGGCATCTCCCGGGGGTTCCAGCAAGCCCAGGGAAGCGGCCTCAGAAAAGACTACTATCAGCAGCGCGCCGTGCTTGTGGACCAGATCTGCCAACTCCTGCACCTGCTCGACGATCCCGAAGAAATTGGGCGATTGCACCAAGACTGCTGCCACGTCCTCAGAAAGCTTCGACTCCAGGTCCGCAAGGTCCAGCTGGCCGGTCTGCGAGTCCCATGCGACATTCTCAGCCGGAAGGCCTTGATGCCGGTAATAGGTGTCTAGCACCTGCCGGTATTCCGGGTGCAGAGAGCGCGCCACGAGCAGCCGCTCCCGGCGGGTGATGCGGGACGCCATCATCCCGGCCTCGGGGACCGCCGTGGAGCCGTCATACATGGAGGCGTTAGCCACGTCCATGCCCGTAAGCTGCGCGACCATCGTCTGAAATTCAAAGATCGTCGTCAGCACGCCCTGTGATATCTCGGCTTGGTAGGGCGTATAGGCCGTCAGGAATTCGCCTCTGGTGGCGATCGAGTCGACGACCACGGGGCGGTAATGGTGATATGCGCCGGCACCGATGAAGCACGCATAGCCACGCGCCCCGTCGCGCGCGCGGGCCTCGAAGTAGTCGCGGATCTCGAACTCGGACTGTCCCGGCGGAATCGCGAGGGGCTGTTGCTGCAGGCATGGGGCCGGAATGCCGGCGAATAGATCTGCTGTCGAACTCAGGCCCAGTTCGGCAAGCATTGCATCGCGTTCGGCCGGTGACTTGGGAAGATAGCGCACGCAGGGATCCCAGAACTACTCGTTGGATTCGGCGGCGATATATTCCGCGTATTGTTTTACGCTGAGCAGGGCCGCCAATTCGCTGCGGTCTACGACAGTCAGCCGTACCAGCCAGCCTTTCCCGTGCGGGTCCTCGTTGATCAATTCCGGCGCGTCCAGCAGCGACTGATTGACCTCGGTCACATCACCGCTGATCGGCGCATAGATGTCGGAGACTGCCTTGACAGATTCGATAGCCCCGAAAGGGCCTCCCGCCACGAGCTTCGCGCCCACGCTGGGTAGTTCGACAAAGACCACGTCACCGAGCTGGTCCTGAGCGTGATGGGTGATGCCCACGGTCGCCGTGTTCCCGTCGACGCTCACCCATTCGTGCTCGTTGGTGTAGCGGTATTCCGCTGGGTATGCCATGAATCTCAGTCCCTCTTGCGCTTGTAAAATGGTATGCGAACAACGCTTGCGCCGACTGCGCGGGCCCGAATCTCGATTGCGATCGCTTGGCCGGGTCGGGTGTGCTCGATCGGCAGCATGCAAAGTCCGATGTTCTTGCCTAGCGATGGCGCCGGTGAGGCGCTCGTGACATGACCGACATCCTGGCCGTCAACCAGCACCCGGTAGCCGTCCCGGGCGATGCCGCGTTCGGTCATTTCAAACCCGGCAATCTTCCGCTGCACCCCTTGTGCTTTTTGCCGTGCCAGCACGTCCCGGCCGCAGAACTCCGGCTTTGCGAGCTTGACGATCCAGCCGAGGCCCGCTTCGTAGGGAGTTGTAGCGGCATCGATCTCGTGGCCGTACAGAGACATGGCAGCCTCGAGCCGGAGTGTGTTCCGGGCTCCCAGCCCGCAGGGACGGATCGCGTGCTCCGCACCCGCGTCCAAAATGGCGTGCCACACGATCGCGGCATGGGCAGCAGGTACGTAAACCTCGAAACCGTCCTCCCCGGTGTACCCTGTGCGAGCGACAATGGCGGGAACGTCGGCAAACTCGCCGGACTCAAACCAGTAGTATCGCACCTCCGCCAGTGGCAGATCGGTCAGCTTGGAGGCCACGGCGAGCGCTTTCGGGCCTTGAATCGCTAGCTGGGCGTAGTCGCCGCTCGCAAACGAAACTTCCGCTTCAAATCTGTTGTTCTGCTGAATCCAGGCAAAGTCATTTTCCTGATTCGAGGCGTTGACGCAGAGCAGGTAGTGGTCGGCCGTGAGGCGGTGGACCAGCAGGTCGTCGACGAACCCGCCGTTGGGATTGAGCAGACCGGAATACTGTGCTTGGCCATCCTGCAGGTCGGCGGCCCGGTTGGAGCAAAGCGAGTCGATCAGCTTGGCGCTCTGCGGTCCGCGGATGGCAAGCTCTCCCATGTGGCTCACGTCGAAGAGCCCCACGCCGTTGCGAACGGCGGTGTGCTCGGCGACTATGCCTTCGTATGCGACGGGCATGTGCCAGCCACCGAAGTCGACCATGCGGGCCTTGGCGTCGCAGTGGGAACGGTGGAGGGGAGTCCGTTTCAGGTCGGACTGGGCTGAGGCTGCGGCCATATGGCTGGCCCGCGATTGATCTTTGCTATCGCGGGGGAGTCAACCGTACAAACTATCACCCGTGCCGGGTCGTGTCAAATTCGACGTCCAGCAGGGTGTACGACATGGTCTCGAGATAGCCCGGATTTTGTGAGCGTGGGTTCCGACGACCTTCATTCGGGTGGATTTGTGCATCCTTTGCTTTAACGTATATAGCCAAAACAAGGAGCCATCTCGCCAACTATCTTCCACATACCTTCCCTCGGGCAGAATCGCCGCGGCATCCTCGCCAAACTCTCCGCCAGCAGTGACATGCGCCCCGGCTCTCTCGTCCACCGCTACGTGCAGCGCAGCACTCCCACCTGCCGTTGCCGCCAGGCAGGAAATCTCGGACATGGCCCCTACTACCTGCTCGTGCGGAACGTCGATGGCAAGCGCACCTCCCGCACCCTGCCGACCGCCGCTGCCGGCCAAGCCTAGCTCGACGAGTAGCAGCGCATCCGACGCCTGACCGCCAAACTCTTCGAGCTCTGCGAGTAGCTCGCCGACGCCCGCTTGCGCCACGCCGGCACAGACACCCGGAGCGAGGCAGCAAGAGTCTGCGTGCTGGAGCTCGGCCCGCCATCGGGGCCGAGGATTTCACAAGGTCTTGCGGCCACTGCGCAACAGATCGGGGAACGCAACGTTTCGAAGAGGACGATCCGGGCGAGATTCGGATCGTCGATCTCTGGCATGCCAAGGAGCCCCTTTGGCCGGTGGCCAAAGCGCTCTTCCGCAGTTCCCCGGCGCAGGTCAAGGCCTGGGGCTCACGACCGCTGCGACGATCTCGATCAAGGTCGCCTCGACGGCCTGCTCGCCACCCAGCGAGCCGGCGAGCAAGTGCGCCGACGAGATCGACAAGAAGCGCAGCCGGACAGGAATCGCAGCCGCGTGCGCTCCCCCGAATTCCGCGCCCAACGCCTTTGCGTCGGCTCCGGCGTTGTTGAAAGCGGCGGCAAGAGCATTGTCCGCACCAGACTACAAGAGTTCGGCAGGCACTGGACGGTCGATGGTGCCAACGCTATCCTCGCCCCGCGCTGCTGCGTCCTCAGCTGTAGCACCAGGGACTGCTAGGCTCAACGAGCCGAAATTCGCGCAGCATCATATTGACCGGGAGCCGCAAGCATCGACACAGTGTCGTACACTCGTTCTCGGTCCAGTTCGGTTGACGGTCCGCTCGCCGTACTGATACTCAGACTTCGTTACAGCGTGCGCCATGCTAAGGCACTGGCCCCCAGCGGGTGCAAATCCCGCCCGGCGAACTGTCGTTCCAGCCGGAAGCAATCGGAGCGGCTCATGGAGGCAACGACATGGGAGCACCGGCGATAAGCGAAAGCGGTCGGCCAACGGCTACTCCCTCACGCTAAGGTAGGCGCGCTTCTCCTCGACTCTACGTTTCATTGGGTTTAGATGGTTTGGCTGCAGAAAGAGGCGGCTTGGGGCTGGGAGGAGGCAGGGCAGGGCAGGTCGTCCGATAGCATGCGGTACACCAAACGGAGTTGGGTGCCGGGGAAGACGGTGCGCGTGCGGTTGAGCTCGTCGAGCAAGGGGGCCAGGGCGCGATCCTGGGCGCGGGTCGGCTGGTGCAGCAGGCACACGGTGAGGGTCCCGGCTGACTCGTCCGCGTGCAGGCTGGCGTCAGCCTGAAACAGCGACTTGAGCAGGCTGCGGGCGGTGTCGGGATTGTCGAGCGCGGGCGCAACCGCGGTGGTCATCGCTGTTTCGGCGCGGTAGGCCAGCATGCGCAGGGTATCCAGCAGTAGGCGCAGCGGTTGGGGCAGGGCCTGCAGCCGTGCCTCCGGCGAGAGCTCGCCCGCCAACATGTGCTGGTCGGTCACCTTGCGTGCCAGCACCAGGCCTTGGATGGTCTGGTCGCAAGTCTGGATGCGCGTTTCCAACTCGCGCGCTGGGGCGGATCCGGCGTCGGCTTGCAGGGCCAGCTTGCGGCGCAGGTTGCCGACCGTGTTGCGGGCTTGCTTGAGCGCCTTGTCGATGGTGCGCCAGGCCGGGTTGACGACCCAGGCGTCGGCCTCGACCTCCACCAGGGCATGCTCGGGCAGGGTGTCGAGGCCGAACTCGGCGCGCAGATACTTGAAGAAGTTCTCCTGCGTCCAGCGCGAGCGCAGCAGGCCTGCCGCCTGCTCGGCCGCGAGCTCGGGATGGGTGGTCAGCAGCGCGGGCTGGCGGCGGTCGCCCCAGAAGCGGATCTCGCGCGCCTGGCAGCCCGCGCCCAGATCGTACGGGCGTTCGGCCAGTTGGCCCTCCAAGCGGCTCGACCCGCCCGGGGTGCGGACCGGGATCACGGCCTCCCGGAAGGCACTGTCAGGCCAGCGCTGCGCCTGCGGGCCCTTGATCCAAGTCACCACCGCAATGCCCAGCGCACGCAGCTCGCGGAACAGTTGCGGGCTCCAGCCCTCGCGGTCGAAGACCAGCGTCAGACGTGGTGTGGCGGTCGGACCAGCCCCCGCCAGCAGGCCCAGCTGGCGCAACTGCGGCACCATGCCGTTCCAGATCTCAGACACCAGGCCGTCGTCCACCTGGCGGTGCAAGCACAGCAGCGGCGCCCCGCCCAGCGCGTGCACCCAGTAGCCGACCGAGGCCGGCAGGGCCAGCTTCTGGCGGGTCACGAAATGCTTCGGCAACTGGCCTTTGCCGCTGTAGACCTGCACGTGACCATCGACGAACAGCGTGGCGACGGTCTGCGGATCGTCCGCACACCAGTCTTGTGCCAGGCCGCTGACCCAGGCCTGCAGTCCGGCGGAGGCGGCCAGCTGGCGCGTGCGGCGGCGCAGGGTGCGTGGGCAGGGGCAGCGGTCCAGGCCCACCAGGGCACCCCATTCACCGGGCTGCTGGTAGCGCAACCGCTCGGCGCAGCCGACCCGGCCCAACAACAGGAAGGCCCACAGCAGCAGCGACTGCAGGCCGTAGAAGCCCTTGGGTAGCGTCAGCTGGTCGAGGTGGTTCAACAGGCCCGCCTGAAGCAGGCTCGGCAGGGCGGTCAGCACGCCGCCCCCGCTGACGGCCGTGTCGTGCGCCGCACGGCCGAGCGGGGCCGTGACGGCGTGCCGGTTGCGGTCTTCTTTGCCAGGGGCCGCTGGCGGCTGCGGGCTGGGCCTGCCGCCAGCCTGTGGGTCCGCTGCCGGGGCGTCGCTGGCAGGCTCGGCGGGCAGGGTGCCGCGGCGCCGCGGCGGGCACTGGCTGGCGGGTAGCAAGCCCTGTTGGGTGTAGCGCCACAGGGTCGATTGGGAGACGCCCAGTTGCTGGGCCACGCGGTACAGGCTGAGCCCGGACTGCAGCATGCTGGCGGCCTGGGCCAGCTGTTCGGGGTCGGCGATGCCATCGCGACGGCGCGGCTTGGGGGCGGGTGCAAAGCCGAGCTCGCCCTGCGCCTTCAGCCGCTGCACGGCGCGTGAGACGGTGCCCTGGCTGATGCCGTGGGCACGGGCCAGTTCGGACTGCGTAGCGAGGCCGAACAGGGCGAAGCGGGCGAGGCAGAGATTGCGCTCTAGCTTGTGGTCGGCGGCGTGCGAGCAGACGGGGTCGGTGTGGAGGAAGTAGACGACGCGGTCGCCCTCGCGCAGCATGCTGACGCGCGAGCTGATGGGCGTGGCAAGCGGAGGTTGGAGCGGCAGAGCGGCGGGCACAGACATATGTATTTAAGATAGCATGTTAGGAGGCGGAAGTCAAGTGCGGATGCGGCTGGTGAGGGAGCTTGAAAGCTTGACCCAGCAGCTAGTTACGAGGCTCTAGGCCTCTTTGCAGAGTGTTCCGATGTAACGAAGTCTGAGGCTTTGAGCGCATGGTTGGCTTGGCGGTGCTGGCGACGAATTGTCATCGCATCGGATTGCTCCTGCAGCGGCAGGAGCGGGAGCGCCTGAAGCGGGAGCGTTGGTGCCGCGCAGCTTAGCGGCTTCCAGACGTCAAACCTTCGAGCCAAGTCCCCCGTGGTAACGCACGGGAGGGCAGCGGTACGCAAGGGTGCCGGAATCCGCCGGAATCGTCGTTCGAAACGGATTAACGAAGCGGTAATATGGCGGGAAATCGACCGAAAGACCCGACAAATTCCCAGTCCATAAACTAGCCCCTTCTGCGCAGCACTTGAAATTGAGGGGTTTTGTCTCAGACACTAGTTACGAGGCTCTAGGCCTCTTTGCAGAGTGGTCCGTAGAGTCGAGGAGAAGCGCGCCTACCTTAGCGTGAGGGAGTAGCAGTTGGCCGGCCGCTTTCGCTTATCGCCGGTGCCTCAGTCTCTCGCATAGTCACGTTTCTTCTCCCCGCTCATCGAACCGGACGGGCCGATTTCCGGCATCCGGCTCTCGGACGAGATCATGCCTTCGCCCACGGGCGACTGGCCGTTCGCATGGCAAGGCGTGTGAGGCCGAGGTCATCCCAGAGCCGCGTGTCCGGGTAGCGCACGGACTGCCCGGACCTCACCTTGTGTTTCCGACACAGCCACTGGCGCAGCCGCTTGGTCGCATGCGCGTCGACGGCGCGGTATGCCGGGCTCACCTGTCCCAGCCGGAAGTAGTTCGCCCAGCCGAGCACGGCTCGGTTCAGCCTCCCCACTACCTGCTCCGGTCCCAGTAGCCCGTATCGCGCTTCCGTTAGCTCACTGATCTTGCGGCAGATGCTGCGGACGCTGGCCTTGCTCGGGCGCGTGCCAATGTAGGCCCGGCCCGTTCTCGGGCTGTAATTGCGTCCAATGCGGTACCCGAGGAACTCCATGGGCTCCTCCGGGCATCGCAGGCAGCGGGTCTTCGTCGCGTTGACCGGTAGGCGCAGTTGCTCCATCATCCGTTCGACAGTTGCCCGCATGGCTTCCGCCGGGGCTTTGCCGCAGACCACGAAGTCGTCCGCATAGTTCACGATCTCCGCACCGTAGCGTCGGGCATGGCCCGACTGCTTCCAACCCAGCATGAAGCGCCGCATGTAGACGTTCCTGAGCAACGGGGAGATCGGAGCACCTTGCGGCGTCCCTTTCCGCTCCCGGCGCGCCCGGTTCGTGCGGCGTTTGCCGCCTTTCCCGTCGTCCTCTACCACGGCCATTTCCAACCACATCTTGATCCAGCCCAGCATGCGCCCGTCGCTCACGCGCCGGGCGATCGACCGGATTAGGTCACAGTGCGGGATTTCTCCGCAATAATTCGCTAAATCGCCGTCCACTACTTCCCGATGTCCGCTGTGCACCAGCCGATGCACGTGCTGGACTGCGTCCAGCGCGCTGCGGCCTTCCCTGTAGGCATATTGCTCCGCTTGCAGGTCCGCCTCGAAGATCGGCGATACCACTAGCATCGCCGCCGTCTGCGCCCAACTTTGGAGTTTTTTCGGCAGATGCAGTTGTAGGTCATTGATTTCATTGAGTCGGATTTCCGCGAAACGGATTTGCGGTCACTACACTTTGTGATCCTTGGCGATATCTCCTGACTGTTCCCTGAGCGCGTCCCAGTCCAGCGGAATCGTGCGCCGGTGACGCTGGAACGCGAGCCCGGCCGCCGCTGCGAGGCGCGCCTGCTCGTTGTTCGGGTCCACGTCCTGCCGCTGGCTCCAGGTCTGCCCCTCCGCCGTCCGCATCGTCGTCGTCAGGCGCACCCACGTCCGCATCCGCTCGCGGATCGAGTGCCAGCTGTACGTCACGCCCGCGGCCCGCAGCCGGTAGCGCAGGGCGTGTACCAGGTGGTAGGCCAGCACCGTAATGAACAGGTGACCCGCCACGCGCTGGCCCAGGCTGTGGTGCAGCGGCCGCAACCCCAGCTCCTCTTTGAACGAGCGGAACGTCGCCTCGATGTCCGCCAGGCGGCAGTATTCCCGCACGATCCGCTCGTCGTCCCAGTCCGTCCGGCTGGTGCGCAGCAGGCTCGTGCCCTGCACCCGGTCCCGCTGCCCGTGACGCGGCCCCAGCTCCCACAGCACGGCCTTGGCACGGCCCTGCTCGCCGCGCTCCACACGCACCTTGTACTGGCTCGCCACCAGCTTGTGCGTCTGCTCCAAGCGACCCAACTTGCGCAGCACCTTGGCGTACGCCTTCAGGTGGCCCTTGACACTGAGCCCCGTGTGCAGCGCCTGCAGGCACGCCTCGTAGCGCGCCCGCCGCCGCTGCAGGAAGTCCTGCTCGTCCCGCTCCCGCTGCGGGCTCCACACGCACAGCCGGGCCTCCTCACCTGGATCCGCCTCCGGCCGCTCCGCCGCCGCTCCTGCCGCCAAGCCGGCCTCCGCTGTGCTCAGCCGCCAGATCTGCAGCTGATGCCCCCCGGCGCTCTGCCACTGCGTGTCCGCGGCACGCTCCGGGGCCGCCCGCCGCGGCCGCTCCACCGTGATCCAGTGCAGGCCCTGCTCGCGCAGCCAAGCCAGGTTCTCCGCGCGCACGATGCCGCCGTCGAAGACCACCGTCGGGCGCTCCCCGGCCAGCGCGCCCAGCCGCCGGACCGCTTCCTGCAGCGTGCCGGGCTCGCCGACGTTGCCCGCCAGCACTTCCGACCGCCGCGGAAAACCCTGCCCGTCCAGCAGCAGGCCGAGCGTGACCAGCGGGCAGTCATGGCGCTTCTGCTTGGAGCGGCCGCGCGCCGCGTAGGGGTGCTTGGGCCGGCCGGTATGGAAGGTGTTGGTGAGGTCGTAGAAGATGATGCGGGGCTCGAGGCGGAACAGCTTGCTTTCGTGGGCGAAGAGGGTCGGCTCGATCTGGTCGCGGGCCTGCCAGAGGGCGTCGGAGGCGAGATAGAGGGAGTTGGAGGAGAGGTCGGCGGGCAGCAGGCCGAGCAGTTCGGGCAGGGCGGAGTCGTGCTGCAGCCAGCGCAGGGTCTCGCGCTCGCTGGCCGGATGCAGGGCGCGGGCGAGGATCTGGGCGCAGCCGAGGCGGACGTGGCGCGGGCGTAGTCCGGCCTGCTGCAGGCACTCGCGCAGGCCCAGTTGGCCAGCGAGCAGGTCGAGCAGGCGGGCCGCGCCGGCCTCGCGCACGTCGGTCTGGCGCAGGCTGGAGGGCAGCAGCGCGAGCGCCTGCTCGCGGGGTGCAGGTGCGGGATCGTCGGCGATCTGGAAGCCGAGCTCGCAATCGCCGTCGCGCAGGCGGCGGCGGACGAGCGGGGCGACGGCGCTGGCCTCGGCGGCGATGCGCTCGGCGAGTTCGCGCTCGGCCGGATCGGGGTCGGGGTCGGGCAGCGGACGCTGGCCGGTCAGCTGGTCGCGGACGGCGGCGGCGAGGCGTTTCCAGTGGGGGCAGGGGACGCGCCGATCGAGGCCGGCGGGGAAATGGGCGAGGACGATCTGGCGAACCTTGGCACCGCAGCGCTGGGAGTGGACGAGGCGGTAGGCGGTGCCGCCGGCAGCGCCGTGGGGGCGGGTCTGGACGCGCCGGACGAACATAGCCCCATGCTAGCGGAAACATCCAAGTATGTCAAACTAGGTAGTCAGCACGTGGTCAGCACATTGAGCAGGATACGCCAAAAAACGGGAAAAGACGCAGAATCCAAGCCAGCAAGACGCTGTGCAGGCGATTGTTAGGGGAAAATAGGCCGGTCCAAGGGCTTTCGGCAAGTGATTCTAGCTGAGAACCGGGCCAAAACTCCAAACTTGGGTGCGCGACCCTGTCCCGGATGCACGGTATGCCCAACGGTCGGAATTCCCCCGGCTGCTTCTTCGGAATCAACACCTGCCGCACCGCGCGCGGTCGGTCGGTGTTCCTCCGCAGCTCTTCCGCCAGTTCCCCCAGCCACCGCTGCACGTCCCGCTCCTTGCTCTGCTCGAACGTCTCGCCGTCCACTCCGCAGGCTCCGCCATTGCGGCGGACCGCCTGCCACGCAGCGGCGAGCACGTCTGCTCGCCAGACCTTGTCGCTGAGCGTGTAGAACCGGAAACCCGGGTCTCCCTTCGCTTTCGCATGTAACGCCGTCCGGAGTCCCCGCACCGTATGCGGAGCTTGTAGGTCTTCGCCAGTCTCCATGGTCCCTTCCCCCTTGCTTGCGTCCCTCTCGAACTGAGGCCCCTTCCCATCCCCCGGCATGACCCGGCTTCCTCGGTACTACGCGCCTCTCCGCCACCCCGGCCGGCCCAGGCTGGTCCTCGCGGATTCCCGGTTTGGCGCGTGCGCACCACCGACGGGGCTTCCCGTGTTGCCTCCGTCCCCCTCTTGCAGGCATGCTGTCGCCAGTACCCCGGCGGAGCCGACCGGTGCGCGCGTCGCTCGCTTCCCGGCCGCTGACAGCCTTCCCCGTTACATCGGCGGGTCGGCCTCCGCATCGACTTTTTCGAGGCCTGCTCGGCGTTCATCTGATTACGGCCTGCATGTTCGCTGAGCCGCCCACTGGCGACCCTTTTACATCAGAGTGCTTCAGTCCATGTCGTTGCCTCCATGAGCCGCTCCGATTGCTTCCGGCTGGAACGACAGTTCGCCGGGCGGGATTTGCACCCGCTGGGGGCCAGTGCCTTAGCACGGCGCACGATGTGGCGAAGTCTGGGGCTCACGTTAGTGGCTGATCGGAAACCTTGTTTCCGGCTATGCCTCGACCGTCAGCCGTCCCAGTCGCTCTGAACGAGGTTCTCGAACTACTATCTGCACGTCGCGCCCGAGCGCCGTCAGGAGGCGCAGGAGCCGCTCCATGGAAAAATCCTGGAAGCTGCCCCGCAGCAAGCGCGAAACATCGGGCTGGGACAGCCCGAGCAGTTTCGCCGCCTCGGCCTGTTTAAGTCCGCGCTGGCGGATGATGTTGTCGATTCGGGCAACCAGTCCAGCCTTGAGCAAGTGTGCTTCCGCATCCGGGAACCCAATGTCTGCGAAGACATTGCTGCTGCCACGTTCGATCTTCACTCTTTCCGTCTTCATCAATCTAGCCTCCGCCATAAACCTGGTCGTAGTGCCGCTGTGCTGCCCTGAGCCTGCGCTTGACCAATTCGATCTCTAGTTCCGGCGTCTCGATGCCCCTCTTGGCCTTCTTCTGGAAAGCGTGCAGGACATAGACGGCGGCCCTGAACCGGACTGCGTACACCGCCCTGTCAGTATCGCCATCGAATCGCGAGACAACCTCCAGGATGCCGTTGCCCAACCCTCTGAGCGGCTTGGCGTCCCGGTGCTTGAGCCCAATTTGCGCCTGATAAAGCGCAAACCCGACCACACCCCGCACTGCGGCCGGGAACATTCTCAGGTCCGCTTTGCTGGATCCGATCCACTCGACAGGCCGTGGAGCCTCCAAGGCCACACTTGATTATAGTGGTTCCACTATATTATTTACATGCTCGCCCAAACCGAGTGCGTGGTTCGGGGGTGTCCTACGAATCACACCTCCGGATGGGGCCTTGCGCTGCAGCACGGAAAAGTAAATTTCGATTTGGTTTGGATGGTTTCGATGCAGGGAGCGGCAGAGCGGCGGGCAGGCCAGTGGGCGCGGGCGGTTCGGCGGGCGCAGGCATAGCATTCCATGTGACATGTTATGAGGCGCAAGTCAAGTCCGGATGCGGCCGGGGAGGGAGCGTGAAAGCTTGACTCAGCAGCTAGTTAGGAGGCTCTAGGCCTCTTTGCAGAGTGGTCCGATGTAACGAAGTCTGAGGCCGGGAGTTGGCGGCAGTGGCGGTCTGTCTGGCGGCGGCAACGCGCAGCGCCCAGCACTCCTCGCAGCGACCGCTCAAGATGCAGCTGCGCAGGGTCAGGATTGCATTGGCACCGGCAGTGGTCCAGCGCATGCCGGACTGCTTGAGACAGCTGCCACCGGATTTTCAGGCGGCCTCGAGGAAGCCGCTTTGCGGGCCTGCGGCGCGAGACTCGGGATAGCGAATGCGCGCACGATTGGTGTCGATGGAGGCCGCGCAGCGGGCCTCGGCCCACGCCTCGACCCAGACGGGGTCGTCGTCGTGCAAGGCCGCAGCGACCTCCCCGAGCTTTTCAGCGACATGGAAGAAGTCCACGATCTGGATCGCGTGGGGAACATCTGTGAGGCCAGGTTCCAGATCAAATGTTGAGCGCAACATTTCAGATGCAGGGAGCCGTCACCAAGTATCACTTGGCGCTAGGCTATCTGGAAGCTGCGGCTCGGCTTCGCGGCGCACGCGGCGGCACTGTCGATGGCGGCGGAGTCGCTCTCCGAGCCCTCGTCGCAGCGGGGGAGAGCGTCGGCGTCGGTTTGCTGGGCGGTCTGGTGTTGAAAACCAGTTTATTTCGTTGGTTCGTCACGCCATCAATCCGCTGGCGGATTGCGTGGAAAGCGAATCATTGTGACATGGACGTAGCGGGTGAAGTGCTCGTAAACCGCTTCCAGTGACCGACATGGGTAACTGCCGGCCATATCTCGCTTCTGCAGAAGGTGGGATTGCGTGACAAGCAGCCTGCCATTCCCCCCGGTGTCAATGTGAGAAGTTCTGACGAAATAGTGTGAAAAACAACTTCAGGTGGGTGATCAGTTTGGCCTCGCGCGCGTGTTCAGAGACACTCGGGCTGCTTGTCGGCGCGCTTGACATGCCTGGGCTCGACCCGCACGTCAGCCAGTTCGGCCAGCAGCCAGAAAGCGCCGTTGAAGCTCTCCAAGGCGGCGGCCGCGCCGACCATGCGGGTGACGCCCCCGGGAGAGATCACTGCGTGCCATACCCAGCCCGGCCAGCCTGAGGGCGCCCTGGTGCGGGCCAGTCTCGACGGCCTCGAGGTCGGTCGAATCATCCGCGCCCGGAGCTACGAGCCGGGAGGGTTGGTCTTCGACGGCGGAGCGTTCTTTCCCGCCGGGGGCGGCGAGCTGGTCGAGGATGCGCTGGCGGCGGGGCTGGCTTGGAACGCGGGGATGTCGGGAGTGGCAGCATCCGGCAGGCCACTAACAGAGCAAGCTAATGACACATCGGTGAGCCAAGCGTGACAGGGAAGGAGCCCGCGAACTACTCGTGGTGAGCTGCGGGCGCAATTGATCGGATATGAATCTGGTGTCGTACACCCGCCCACCACGCGGCTGCACCGCTGCAATCCGCTGGTCTTCGCCGCAAGCAGCACGCGAGGCGTCGGATCAGCTTGCCGTCTTGCGCCCAAGAGAAATTTCGAAGCGGTGCACGTCAGATTGCTTAGATTGATGTCAGATTCTGGCGGCTCGACTCTCCCGGAAGTCCTCGAGGCGGTTCCTGAGACCGCACTTGCAGCCGATGCTGCGCTAAACTTCAATTGACCTTGGCTAGGTGGGTGTTCCCGTTGAGCGTGCCGAGGATCGATTCGAGGACGAATTCTTGCGCTTGAGTCGTGGACGAGTTGTCGCGCCCGTGTACGCCTGCCTGCCATTTGCGCTGCAGGCGTTGGCGGCCGATGACTTCTTGTCAGACATTCGGCCGGTCTTGGTCGAGCACTGCCAGGCGTGCCACTCGCCGCAGTCGGACAACCGCATCCGCTTTCTCGAAGCGCAATCCAGTGCCGATGTGTCCCGCCAGCGCGGGCTGTGGAACAACGTGGCGATGCAATTGCGCAATCGCACCATGCCTCCGGCCGGGCCCCAGCCGTCGGAACAGGATCGTCTCCGCGTCTCTGCGTGGATAGACCGGACCTTGCGCAGCACGGCCTGCAATCTCGATGAGTATGCCGGCCCGGTCACTGTGCGCCGCCTGAACCGGGCCGAGTACCAGAACACGATTCGCGACCTGTTCGGGCTGCGACTCCAGGTTGCCGAGCTCTTCCCCGTCGACGGTTCGGGTGGCGAGGGCTTCGACAACCATGGCGAGACGCTGTTCTTGTCCCCCTTGCTTGCGGAGCGCTACCTAGAGGTCGCTGATCAAGTGCTGGACAGCGTGATCGTGACGCCTCCGCTGACCCATGCATTCGCTGCAAAGGATCTGTTGCCCGATCCCGAGGTTGACGAGCATGACTCCGTCGAGATGCTTCCCGGTGACTCGGTGGGCCGAACGGTTTCGTTTTACGAGGACGGGAACTACCAATTGACTGCTTGGATCAGGTCCCCGGAACCGGACACGAATCCAACGCTCCAAATCTCGCTGGACGGAACACAGGGGGGGAGACTCCGCTTCGTATGGTCCGCCGCCCAAGCAGCGCAGCGCTCGGTAACGATTCCGGTCAGTCGCGGAGACCACCGGATCGCATTCTCCGTGCCCGCTAGCAGTCCGTCCTTGAGGCTGGTCACGCTGGACATCGAGCAAGTTCGGGACGCCCCGACGCCAGCCAAGCGCGCAGCGCACTTCCGACTCTTCGGCAGCGACCCCGGCGGGACGGTCATCGCACCCCGGCAAGAGGCTGCCCGGTTGCTCAGGCGATTCATGGCCAAGGCTTTTCGCCGGCCGGTTGAACCCGGCGAAGAGATTCAATATCTTGCCCTCTATGATCGTTCGGCCGAACGCGGCGACCCGTTCGAAGCAGCCGTCAATCTGGCGCTCAAGGCTGTCTTGGTTTCCCCGGATTTTCTCTACCGCATCGAGACGGCTCCGCGGACGGCTGGCTTGCGGCCAATCTCTAGCCATGAGCTGGCGACCCGCCTCTCATATTTCCTGTGGGGCTCAATGCCGGATTCCGAGCTGAGGCACTTGGCTGATGCTGGCCGTCTGCAGGATGATGCGGTTCTGGCGGCCCAGGCCGACCGCCTGCTTGACCATCCGCGCTCCCGATTCTTCGCCCGAACATTCATCGGCCAGTGGCTGGGCACCAAGGATGTCGGCGGGCGGGTCGCGCCCACGCTGAACGAATTCCAGCATTTCTACACGCCGAAGGTCGCTGCGGACATGCGCGAAGAGCCGGTGCTGCTGTTCCGGAGAATGTTGTCCGAAGACCGCAGCCTGCTCGAATTCGTCAATGCCGACTACACCTACCTGACCGAGCGCTTGGCCCAGTTCTACGGGATGGCCAATGTCGTCCAGGGCAACGACTTTCAGCTGGTTTCCGTTGCAGGGGGACGGCGAGGAGGCTTGCTGGGCCTCGGGGCCGTGCAAGCGATGAACTCTGCCTACCAGAGGAGCAGTCCGGTCCTGCGTGGCGTGTGGGTGCTAGAGACCCTGCTGGGGACCAAGATCCCCACCCCGCCGCCCGACATTCCCGCGCTTGAGACGGAACAGCGGCAGGCCCGCGGGCTGACGCCGCGCGAACTCCTGAACGAGCACCGCGCCGATCCCACCTGCGCGGCTTGCCACGATCTGATCGACCCCATTGGATTCGGCCTTGAGAACTACGATTGGCTCGGCCGCTGGCGTGACGAGGATGAGGGCGGGAACCCAGTCGACGCTTCCGGCGTGCTGCCCTCCGGCGAGGCCTTTGACGGTCCGATGGAACTGCGCGAGGTCCTGCTGTCCAAGCAGGACCAGCTGTTACGCCACATCTCCCGCAAGCTGCTCGGCTATGCGCTCGGCCGCAGCTTGGTGGGCCGCGATCAATGTGTGATCGAGCAGATGCTCGGGAAGCTGGAAGCCTCAGGCTACGGTGCCAGGTCGCTGATCCGCGAGATTGTGCTGAGCGTGCCGTTCCGCTTTACCCAGCTCGAAGGCGACGATTCGAGCGCCGCCGGTGGTAGGCTTAGTGTGGGAGCCCGCTAACGTTATGCGCCAGACCGTCTCTCGCAGGGCGATTCTCCGCGGCGGGACCGTGAGCTTGGCCTTGCCTTGGCTCGAGGCTCTCGCTCCGGCTGCCGCCGTCGGCCCGGCCAAGCTGGCCGAGCCTCCTCTGCGCGCGGCGTTTCTATTCATGCCGTGCGGCGTTTATCCGGACAACTGGACGCCAGCGGGCACCGGCGAAGATTACGCGATCACTCCCCACCTTGAGGCATTTGCACCGCTCAAGAACGACTTCCTGCTGCTTGAGAATCTCTGGAATGCCAATGCCGTCGGTCGCAACGGCCATTGGGCAAAGGTGCCGGCTTGGCTTTCCGGCGGCTACGTCGAGAGGTCAACGGGCAGGGACATAAACACCGGCGGCACCTCGGTGGACCAGGTCATCGCCGACCGCATCGGCACCCGCACCCCGCTGCCCGCCATTCATCTGGGAGTGGACGCTCCCCGCACGGGCGTTGACAACATTGGCGGCGGCTTCGCCCGCATCGTTGGTTCGCACATCTCGTGGCGTGATCCGCACACGCCGGCAGCCAAGGAGATCGTGCCTCGCCTCGCGTTTGATCGGCTGTTCCGCAACGGCGCTCCGGGTGCCGCCACGTCTGCATCCTTGTCGCGCTACCAAGACGAGGCCAGCATTCTTGACGTTGTTCTGGACGAGGCGCACTCCCTCCGCAGGCGCGGCAGCCGGCGTGATCAGCTCAAGCTTGACGAGTATCTGGAATCTGTTCGCTCGGTCGAAGCCCGCATCCAGGCCACGATGAAGCCTCAGCCGCGCTGGATCAACGAGGCCGACCTTGGCGTCTCGCGGCCTCCGTCGGGAATCCCTGACAGCCACGAAGAGCATGTTCGCCTGATGCTAGACATCCTGCTGCTGGCGTTCTGGACTGACACCTCGCGCATCGCGACGTTCATGTACGGCGATGCTCAGACGGGCCGGAATTTCTCGTTCTTGGAGGGTGTCGACAGCTCGTTCCACGGGATCTCGCATCACCGCAATGAAGCGGATCGACTTGAGCAGTACGAGACCATCATCAATTGGCACATGCGCCAGACTGCCTATTTCCTCACGCGCATGCGCGAGCTTGACGAGGGCGGTTCGTCGCTGCTGGACAATTCGATGGTGATGTTCGGCTCCTCGCTCCGCGACGGCAACACGCATGATCCTTCGAATTTGCCGTTGATCTTGGCAGGGCGGGGCAAGGGCTCGGTGCGGCCCGGCCGTCGGCTGAGCGCAAAGCCGGACACGCCACTCTGCAACCTATATCTCGCCATGATGCACCGGATGGGCTTAGAGGACGCCACCGCATTCGGCGACAGCACCGGTCCGCTGGAAGGACTGGCGTAGCGCACGGCGGGGCCTCACAGACGGGCCGGTTCGAATTTCCGGGCTATGCGTTGCTAGCGTAGCCGCAGCGAGGTCGAGTCCTATGCACCGCACGGCAATCCTGTGTCGATTCTTGTTCACCCTTCTGGTCGCTGCCAGTTGCCTGCTTGCCGCGACTGCTGGGATCCCGGTTGCCGAGCCCGAATCGGCCGGGATGTCTGCCGATCGTCTTGCCCGCCTGCAGGCATGGCTCGACGACATGGTCGAAGCTCGGCAAGCGGCTGGCTTCGTGACTCTGGTCGCGCGCAACGGCAAGGTGGTTCACCACAGCGCCACTGGGCAGCGCGGCATGAGCGTGGCAGAACCGATGCCCCTCAACGCCCTGTTTGACGTCGCGTCCATGACCAAGCCGCTCACTGCGGTGGCGGCGCTGATGCTCTTTGAAGAAGGGCGGGTTACCTTGGGCGACCCCGTATCCAAGCACCTTCCCGAATTTGCCGATCGAAGAGTCTCCACTGAGTCTGGCGCAACGCTTCCGGCTGAACGTGAAATGAGGGTCCGGCACTTGTTCACGCACACCTCGGGCGTCCGAGATCCGCGAAGCCGCGCTGAGACCTACGCCTTTCCGACCATGGACGCGTACATGAAGGAATTCGTGAAGCTCCCGCTGCGGGCCGAGCCAGGTTCGCAATGGATCTATGGGGATTCGCTCGACGTGCTCGGCTATCTGGTGGAGCGGGTGAGTGGAATGGGACTAGATGAGTTCTTCAAGGAGCGCCTGCTTGACCCTCTGGGGATGACCGACACGCACTATTGGCCGCCTGCTGGCAAGCAGCAACGCCGGGCGATGCTGGTGGTAAACGGTGAGGACGATCTGACCAGGGTCTCGCGAGAGCCCGTCGGGGCGGCCGAACGCAAGACATTCGTCGCCGGCGCCAGCGGTCTGCACACGACCGCGGCCGACTATTGGCGTTTCTGCCAGATGCTGCTCAACGGTGGCACGTTCGCGGGCAAGCGGTTGCTGGGCCCCAGAACCGTCACTCTCATGGCGGAGAATCACTTGGAGGAAGGGACCGAGTACCGGCAGGGTCTGGGATTCGGTCTCGGCGTAGCCGTCGTCACGGATCGCGCCAAAACCAACTCGCCGTACTCCGTGGGTTCGTGTTTTTGGGGCGGTTCGCAAGGTACGGTGTTTTGGATCGATCCGGCAGAACAGCTCGTGGGGGTCTTAATGGTGCAAGTCCGCCCGGGTGGCCGCTTGCAGCTGAGGGAGAAGTTTGCGGCGCTCGTCTATTCGGCGATCATTGACTGAGCAGACCCGTCTCCCGCGAACGTGGCGGCCCCTGAAGGTATCTGTCCCTCGGCTGCCGGCTTTGCTTCCGCACGTACTGCAACAGCCCGTCACCTTGCCGAACGATATTCTTGAACGATGACACTCGAGGCCTCAGGAAGAGGCGAGTGTCCGTAAGCGAGAGGCGCGTCCCAACCCGGCACAGCGGTTGCGTTCGACACCCGGTCAACGGAGCCGATGTCGCTGGGGGGTTAGGGCTAGAATACGGAGTTTATGCCCGCTTCAAGGCCCAACATAATCTTCATCATTACTGACCAGCAGCGCTTCGACACCATTCGCGAGCTTGGCAATAGCCACATGGACACGCCAAACCTCGACCGGCTCGTGCGCGAGGGCGTGACGTTCACGAATTGCTACATCCCGGCGGCGTCGTGCGCGCCCTGTCGGGCCAGCCTCTTCACAGGCCAGTATCCGCACTCACACGGTGTTCTGCGCAATGGGGACCGCTGGCGCCATAGCTGGGTCGAGATCCTCAAGCGTTCCGGCTACAACACCATCAACATCGGCAAGATGCACACGTTTCCGTACAACGAACTGTTCGGGTTCCGCCAGAGATACACCGTCGAGAACAAGGATCGCCATTTGGAAGGCCGCTATTTCTTCGACGAATGGGACAAGGCGCTCAAAGCGCGGGGGCTCAAGAAGCCGGGTCGTCTGTCCTACCGCAGCATGCCGGACTACCGCGAGCGGCTGGGCGCGTTTGAGTGGCCGATCGACGAGGACATGCACCCGGACACCTTTGTTGGCAATACCGCGACATGGTGGCTGGAGAACTATCCGCGGACCGAGCCCCTGTTCCTGGAGATCGGGTTCCCCGGGCCGCATCCGCCGTACGATCCGCCGACGCGCTATTCGGATCCGTACATGCGCAAGGACCTGCCCCTCTTGGAGGTCACGCAGGAAGAGCTCGACAACCAGCCGGAGGCGTACCGCGGAATGATCGAGCACAACTGCGAGGTCGATCATGATTCGGTTGTTCATCAATGGCATCCATCACGTGAGGCGAGACATCGCCAGCGTGCCTACTATTGCGGGAACGTGACCCTGATCGACGAGCAGATCGGCAAGATCATGGAGACGCTCGAGACTTCCGGGTACCTCGAAAACTCCATCGTCATCTTCACCTCGGATCACGGGGACTGCCTAACGGACCATGGGCACAGCCAGAAGTGGACGATGTATGACACCGTGACCCGCATGCCCTTGATCGTGTGGTCGCCAAAGCGCTTCGCTGGCGGTCGCAAGCTCGACGGGCTCTGCTCGCTGCTTGATATCGGCCCGACCATCCTCAAGCTGGCGGGCCTCGAGCCGCCCGTCAAGATGGAGGCGGAGTCCCTGCTAGGGGCGCTGAACGGCGAGCCATGGGAGGGGCTGGAACATGTCTACTGTGAGTCGGCTCGGGACGTGAACTTCACCACTAACGATTTCCAGACTATGATCCGCAGCCGCGACTGGAAGCTCGTACACTTTCTCGACGCGGAAGATGGCCAACTGTTCAACCTAGCGGAAGATCCCGAAGAAGTCCGCAACCTGTGGAACGATCCCGCTTGCCAGGACAAGAAGCGAGCACTGCTCGACGCGCTGCTCACGTGGCGAATCCGCAGCCAGTACGACCATGCCGGATGGGAGTTCGAGTACCTAGACTGACCTGGCTGAACGCTCTGCCGAGCTCTGGAGCGGTTCCAAGCCTAAATGCGCGGTTAAATCTTTGGTGGGCGCCGGGTAGGCGGATTTCGGGGCTGAACGCGAACGGAAGATGAGCTTCCAGTGGCTGGAGACGGCTGCGGTGCGCCGCAAGATGGTGCCGGAAACGTTCTGCATGCTCCGGCGGCGTTCGATCCGCTACCGAATCCCGCCGGCAGCCGGTGGCGGGCCAGCGGCCGTGCGTTTCGGCTGCGCGGGGGGTGTGTGCGCGCACTGAGCCCCTTGGGAAGACCTCGGCCGCGCGTCCTAGCCGTCCTACTCCGCTGAGTTAGGCGGTTCCAAGCACAGCCACGCCTGCGCCAGCCAGCCCAGCCGCCCACACCCGTTTCCCGCTGTTGGCGCTCGGTTGATCTTGACCCACTGGCCTCAGATTATTCCGGCGGCAGGGGGGGCGGGTATCTTCAATCCAGGACGCTTCTGCCGAAAGGGCACTGGGCGGGCGGTAGCGTGGAACTGACCGCAAATAAATGGCTTACCGGACTTTCCGAGCAGCGGGCATTCTCGGTCTACTCGATTTCCAACGTATTTCGGCGCAAACTAATTCGAGAAAACGTGGCCAAATCTGGTCAAGATAAACCGGTTACCAACAGACGCTCCTCAATCAGGAATCCCTTGCCCAATTCCAGCAAGAACTACTCGCGTCATAGTCGAGCCATGCCGCCCCGCCTCCGATGGTTTCAAGAATGTAGTCCTTGTAGTCGACCTCTCCGTAGACCGTAGGGCGGACGAGGCCCGCCTCGCTCGCCACATCGACGAATCGCGCCAGAAACGGGATGCCGGACGGCTTCCCGCGCGGAGTCGCCCGTACACCTCTGGATGCTACGCCCTGTGCCAAGACCTCCCACGGGCACGCGGCGAGCGCCAAGACTAGCACCAAGAGCATCGATTCCGCCCTGCCAACAATCGCTTTGGACCGATTGAAACGCACACCCAAGCCTACAGCTTAAGGCCATCAAGCACCTGCTCGAACCAGTCCCTGCTGACTGTCTTGGGCCAAAGGCTGGGCCGATTCAATCCCCAACGGCAGGCACGCTCAGGTGAATTGCTGGACCCGTCCACGTACCTCCGTCCCGTTGGAAATCCATGCCTTAGCCCCCAAACGGCGAAATCTTATCCGTGGACTAGGGCTCCAAGCTGCCTCGGGGGGGCGTCGTACACTTGAGGTCATGGCTAGCGGACTGACCCTTGGAATCATCGGAGTCGGCAATCTCGGTGGCGCGCTGGCCGAGGGCGCGCTCTCCTCCGGTGCGGCTTCGCGAGTGCTCGCCGCTGATCTGGCAGCAGATCGACTGGAAGAGCTCTCGGATCGAATCGGAAGCTGCTTCGCTTCAGCGAGCATCGCCGCAGTAGCCAGCACCGCCGACCTCGTGGTCGTCGCCGTGAAACCGCACGGACTGCCAGCGGTACTGAAGGAGTCCGCTGAGGCGCTGACACCGGGAACTGTGGTGGTGTCGGTTGCGGCGGGAGTCAGCCTGGACAGGATTCGGAGTGCGCTGCCGGCCGGCTGGCCCGTGGTCCGGGCAATGCCCAATCTCGCGATGCTCGTGCGCGAGAGTGCGACGGCCCTCAGTGCCAACCAATTCGTGACCGCGGGACAGATGGAGACTGTCGAAGCGGTTTTTTCATCCGTGGGAACAGTAGTGCATGTGGCGGAACAGCAGATGCACGCGGTGACCGGACTGACCGGCAGCGGTCCCGCCTATGTCAGCCTGATTGTCGAAGGGCTCGCTGCCGGTGGCGTCAAGCGGGGCCTCCAGCCGGCGCTGGCACAAGCGCTCGCCTGCCAATTGCTTTACGGTTCGGCCAAGCTCCTCATAGAGAAGGGCTGGGCTCCGGGAGTCCTCAAGGATCAAGTCACCACGCCGGCGGGGACGACCATTGCCGGGCTGCAACAACTGGAGCTACATGCGGTGCGCGGCGCACTGCTAGCTGCGGTCGAGGCTGCGAGCGAACGCTCGGAAGAGCTCGCCCGAGAGTGAGCGGTCGCTACAGCAGGACCTTGCCTTGCATGCCGAATGGCATGGGCACACCTAGGAACCCTAGGATCGTGGTCGGCAGGTCAATGATGTTTGGATGAGTGTCGCCGACGGAGTGGCTGCTGAACAGGCAGCCCGGCACCAGATCACGCGCCATCGAGTGATCGCCGGCCCATGCCCACGGGTTTAGGTTGAGGATCTCTGTGCCGCTCTCGCCCATGACCGACCCGGACGACGAGCGATACCCGGGGGTGTAGCCTACCAGCAGATCCGGCATGTCGCTGGAGAACTCTCCGGTGTAGACCTCTGCGCGGCGATAGACGCGATGGATCGGGCGCTCGCCCGTCTCAGTGTCCCGGATCGACTCCAGTTCCCCAGCGATGCGCTCTGAGAGCCGGATGGCTTGGTCGTCGCCCAAGATGCCTTGGCCCTCCCGGCCGAGGCGGTTCATGTACAAGCCGTTAAAGCCGCAACCGTAGGCGGTGGTCTTGGACCAGTCAACGTCCGCTATGCTTGCCGTTTCCCGGCTCGAAGCCTCGTCCTTGATCGTTAGGTAGCCCTGCTGGCGCAGCCATGAATTGAGGTGGAATTGCCTGCTGAACGGTGCGAACCCGTGGTCTGAGCAGACCAGCAGCAGCGTGTCATCGTCCGCAGCGGGCAGGATGCGGCCGATGAGCTTGTCCATTTCCTCATACAGGTGGTGAATGTATCCCGAGAACCTGACATCACTGGCTGCATGCATGGGATGGTTCGTGTCCATGTTGCGCCACAGCATGTGGGCGTCTTGGTCGGTGCTCGACACATAGAAGAAGAAGAACCCCTCGCGGAAGCGTTCCCACTCGTGCTCGAATAGACGGATGCGATCTTTGAGGATCAGCTCGGCCTGCTTGACGTAGCCCTCGTCGTCGAGGATCCGGTAGTCCAGCGCTTTCGTGTCCGACGGAAGGCCCTTCGTCCAGAAGGGGCCGATTGCACTCGCGATCTCGCCCCCCACCTCCTGCGGGTGAGCAACGGGCATCGCCTGCGCCGACGGATCGATGTTGATCGGCGTTACGTAGAGCTGCAGGTGCGGGTGGGCCTGCTTGAGGTAGAACCGGCATATGCCCGCCACGCCAATCAAGCCGGACGCCAGGCCAAAGCGGACCGCTACCCAGTCGCTGTATTCCCCTTTTTGGAGCAGGAACTGCTGGCCCTGGACTGCCACCAAGACCGCGTCATTGGAAGCGTCTACGTCCACCGTGAACGGGACCGTAGCCTCGGCCTTGTCTTTGCGCAGGGAATCTGCAGGGCCGGTCAGATCTGCGGAGGCCCGGCCGTTCTGCAGCGCTACATGCTGCACGATTCCGCCGGTCAGACCCGGATATTGCTCTGCTTCGTCGGTTGTGAAGTAGTTGAACCGTCCGAAGGAATCAGCCAAGTCCGGCGTGCCCATACCGCTCAGCGCACGGGTCGCAGTGTCATCGACCGGGAAATTCGTCGGGATCTTGATTACCACCGACGGGATGCCCGCGTCCGAGAGATAGGTCCAAAATGGCACGCCGACGCGCTTGTTCACGACACCCGGTCCGCCCATGGCCAGTTCGTAGTCGCCGAAGCTGAGCGTGCGCGCGGGAGGGCTTGACTCCCAGATCGAAAAATATGGCTGGTAGGAGAGCGGGTCGCGCATGATAAAGTCCGCGATCGTGTGACTCCCCGGATCGGTACCGGTAATGAAGGTGCTCCATGCAACCGGGCTCAGCGCCGGCATGGTCGTGCCCAGTCTGTGAAATGAGCCCATCGCCGCCAGCTTGCTGAAATTCGGCGCGCGCCCCTCGTCCATCAGGGCCTGGATGATCTTCGGGTCGAGCCCGTCCAGTCCAAGCACTACGACCCGGCGGCCCGTGCCCGAATGCTCCGGTCCGCGCCCACAGCCTAGGCTGACGCCGGATGCTCCTGCGATCAGGGAACCCGCGAATTTGCGGCGAGTGATCACGGATTGCCTGCCTCCAACATCGGTGGCATACCTTGCGGAGTACCCGCGCCTAGACGCCTTCGAGGCGCAGGTACTCGCGGACGTTGCTAAAGCAGAGTCCCTTCACCAAGGCGCCGACGAGGCCCTCGTCATTGGGGATCTCACCGTTTGCCATGTCCTTGCCGAGCATATTGCACAGTACGCGCCGGAAGTACTCGTGGCGCGGGTAGGACATGAAGGAGCGCGAGTCGGTGAGCATGCCAACGAATCGCGACAGCAGGCCGACGTTGGAGAGGCAGTTCAGCTGCCATTCCATGGCCTCCTTTTGGTCGAGGTACCACCAGCCCGAGCCGAACTGCATCTTGCCCGGAATCACGCCGTCTTGGAAGTTTCCCAGCATCGTCGCTAACGTGTAGTTGTCGTTCGGGTTGTTGTTGTAGAGGATCATGCGCGGCAGCGCGTCCTCGCGATCCAGGCGATCCATATACCGGCCGAGTGAGTCCACCTGGGGCCAGTCCCCGATCGAGTCGAAGCCGGTGTCCGGCCCGGACGCCCGGAATCCGCGGGTGCTGGCGTTCCGGCGAGCGCCGAGGTGGATCTGTTTGGTCCATCCCTTGGCTGCGTCGAGTTGCCCGAACTGGAGCATCATGAAGGCGGCGAACTGGTGGTGGTCGGTAGTCGATGCGGGCACCCCGGCACGGGCGGCGTCAAACACCGCTGCTGCTGCGGACTCTGCTGGGAAATCGCTGTAGGCGTGGTCGAGCCCGTGATCGGAGAGCCGGCAGCCCATTGAGTGGAAGAAGTCATGCCGCTGCTCCAGAGCCCTCACGAAGTCCTGCAGAGACCGGATCTCGCACTCCGACGCTGCTTCTAGCGCGGCCACCCATAGGTTGAACTGTTCCGGGCTGTCCACTCGCAGCGCCTTGTCCGGGCGGAACGCCGGATAAACCTTCGTCTCAAGCGGAGATTCTGCGAGTTTCCGGTGGTGGGAGAGGTCGTCCGTGGGGTCGTCAGTCGTGCAAAGCGCCCGCACGTCGAACTTGCGCAGTATCCCGAACACACTCAGCTCGTCCGTGGCCAGCTGCTGATTGGCGAGTTCCCAGACCGCCTCAGCGTTGGATGCATCGAGCAGGCCGTCGAACCCGAAATAGCGTTTCAGCTCTAGGTGGCTCCAGTGATACAGAGGGTTGCGCAGCGTGTGCGGCATGGTCTTGGCCCAGGCCAAGAACTTCTCGCGCGGGTCCGCGTCGCCGGTGCAGTACGCCTCGGGGACTCCGTTGGCCCTCATGGCGCGCCACTTGTAGTGGTCGCCCTCAAGCCAGATCTCGAATAGGTCGCGGAACTGCCGGTTCGATGCCACATCTTCGGGCGGAAGGTGGCAGTGATAGTCAAGGATCGGCTCGTCCTTGGCAAAGCCATGGTACAGCCGCTTGGCGTGTTCGGATTGGAGTAAGAAATCTTCGTGAATAAAGGACATCCGGTTGCTCCGGTGCATTTTCCATGATACGCACAAGTTCGCCCTGACCTCGTGGCGGGCCCTCGGCTCAGCTGGCGCTCTTCGAGGTCGATTCTGCCCCGGACCGCTGGGCGGGCCTACGCGGGCGGAACCGTGGCTGCGATCAGGAAGTCCACTACGCTTTGCAATGCTTCGTGATCTGAAGCCCCGGCATCAATAGCGGCGTTGTACGCTTCGATCTGCATGTGGGAACTCGTGCCGCGCTCGAGGATCTGGCGGAACTGGGCAATCTCGTTGACGCAATCGAAGGCTTCGGCGTCCTCGCGTAGAATCCCCGCCAGCTCCTCCATCAGATCGGCATAGTCGACAACCTCACCGCGCCCGAAGTCGACCATCCCCTTGTCGATGCCGTAGCGCTGCGCTCGCCATCGGTTTTCGCTGACCAGCATGCGCGCGTAAACCCGCCAGCGCTGGTTGTCTCGCCGCAATCGGTAGAGCATCCGGCACAGGCAGCGGTAGAAGGCAGCACAGCAGACCGCGTCGTCGACCAGCGTGCAGACGTCCGTGATGCGCATTTCAAGGGTCGCGAAGCGGGCGCTGGGCCTCACATCCCACCACAGCTTTGTCGCGTCTTCGATGAGGCCCGCCGCGATCATCAGGTCCACGGCGCGCCGGTATTCTCCGTGGCTCTCGAAGCGCTCCGGCAAACCGGTGCGGGGCAGTTCATCGAATACGCACAGCCGGTACGCGCGCAGGCCGGTGTCGCTGCCCTCCCAGAACGGGGATGAAGTGCTCAGGGCGAGCAGGTGCGGGAGAAAGTAAGAGACCTGGTTGAGGGTGTCGATGCGGATGTTGTTGTCTTCGATGCCGACATGGACATGCATCCCGCAAATGAGCAGTCGTTGCGCCACCAGCTGCAGGTCCTCGTGCAGGACTTGGTAGCGCGGCTTGTCGGTGCGCTTTTGCTCCCGCCACCGGGCAAAGGGATGGGTCGACGCCGCGATCGGGGCCAGCCCGTGCTCAGCCGATAGCTCGGCCACGGTGCGCCGCAAGCGCACCAACTCGGCGCGGGCCTCGCGGATCGAACCGCAGATTGACGTGCCGACCTCGACCTGGGGGCGCAATTGCTCCCGGCTGAAGTGCCCGTCGAGGTTTGTTTCGAAGGCTTCGATGAGGGCCGGCGGAGGCTCGTTGACCAGATCCCGGGAATCCCGGTTGACGAGCAGGTATTCCTCTTCAATTCCGATGCTGAAGCTGGGTTCGGGCAGTGGCACTAGCTTGCTCGCCGTACATGCCCGGCCAGCCCGAGTGCGCTCTCCAGCGCATCGCCGAGCAAGGCCGCAATGTGCGCCATTCCATCTTGGTTGGCGATCAGGTCCTCGCGGATCTCCAGCAAGGCGTATGGCAGGCCACCGGACGAGGCGTGATGCCGGCGCGAGAAGTCGAACTGATCGAGGGCGGAATACGGTTCGTTGTCACCCACAACGATTCCAGGATTGCGCTTCAGAGCCTCCATCAGGGGCTCGGCGAGGGGCGTGTCCCGCTCCCAGAGCACGCCGAAATGCCAAGGACGGGCATGGCCGTTCATCCTCGGCGTGAACGTGTGCATGGCGATATAGGCGGGAATCACAGCGCTGTCTCGCATCCGCTGCAGCATAGCCGCAATCGCATCGTGGTACGGCTTGAACAAGGTCGCCTCCCGTATCTCAACATCAGCCTGCGTGAGGCCCAAGTTTCCTGGGACCGGGGTGCCATCGCTGTCGGCTGGAATCGAACTTCCAGATCTGGGCTCGCGATTGCAGTCAATGACTAGGCGCGAATAGTGGGTCAGCACTGCGGGTGCGTCAAAGCGCTCGGCGAGCCGTAGCGTCAGTTCGGCGGCTCCCGGATCCCAGGCGATGTGTCTTTGCAGGTCGGGTTGCGCGAGGCCAAGCGTGCCCAGCGACCGGGGAACTGCCCTTGACGCATGGTCACACGTAAAAAGGATTGGCGCCCTGCCCGATTCGTTCTCGATCCGGAATGCCGACGGTTCGTGCGGAGCCAGCAGCGCCAAGGTTCCGTTTGCGCTGCCGATCTGGTGCTGCATCGAATTGTCTCGTTGGTCTTGCCCCGTATCTCCCTCTGACAGCAGAGATCGAAGCCGCTAGGGAGCAAGGAAAAGCGGCTGGATGTGCCGCACGTAGAGGTTCTCCGTGACGTTTTTCGAGATCGTTTCTTCGCACTCGTCCAGCATGCCGAGATAGCGGTCGCCCAGCTTGGCCGCGATCTTGTAGCCCACGTGGAGGAGCTGCCTCAAGTGCTGGTTGTACTCAGGGCAGCTCTGGTCATGCCGCAAGGCTGCAGTGTACTGCCCGGAGTTCCAGCCAGCGACCTCGTCCGGGGCGGGGAGCCGTTCCGCGTCGATGTCAATGACCGCCGCGTACGGCGCGCAAAGTGCGTCCCTTGCTGCGTACGCCTTGGCGTAAACGAGCTTGGCCAGATCCAAACCCTCGCCGCCCGCTTCGGCCAGTCCGATGAGCTCTTCCAGCCAGTTGGTGCCGGCCGTCTTGACATGCACCCCCGCATCGAACTTTCGCGTGCCGCAGCGCACCGCATCATAGATCGAGAATTTGTCAGATCCGGAATGCACGCTGAGCTTGAGCCCTTCGGGCAGGCCGTAGAGTGCCACTGCATGGCGGATGACCGCGATGTCGTCCGAGAACTCTTTGTCGAACTGCGCTGCGTCGCCCACGTAGTCGACGCCCTTGTTGAACCTGCCGGTGAACTTCGGCGCGATCGTTTGGATCGGGATGCCCTCGTCCGCGATTGCCGCGAGGATGACCAATAGCTCCGCTGGTGTCTGCGGGTCGTCAGTCTCGTCCATTGAGACCTCGGTGATGAAGTTTCCGCGTCCCTTGGCAGATTCGATGTGGCGGTAGATCCGGCCCGCTTCTTGGACTGCGAACAGGAACTGCGACGCTGTTCGCTCAACGCTCTCCCGCGTCGTCACGAAGGCTTCTTCGATCCCCTCGATTTCGATCTTTCCGATCAGTTCCGGGTGTGCGCCGATCAAGCTGTCGATGGCCGACGAATCCGCTGGCTTGCCGATCGCATAGGCTACGTCCAGCGTGAAAAAATCGCTGGTGGCGAGGTAACCGTCCACGGTATCGAGATTGATGTGGTCGGCATCCACGTAATAGGCATCGCCCCACTTGAGCTCGCGCACCGCCTCGTCCGCTGCGGCCCGCACCGTTGGCGGTTGTGTTCCGACTGTGAGGTGCTCGCGATGGGACTTATTCCAAGTAGGGATGACTTCGACGCCCTGCTCGGCGGCCAGCATGCAGGCCCGCAGTTGAGGCCGGGCTTGCCGCGCAAAGCGGTCCCCGACTCCAAAGGTGTACTTCTCGATGTGCATTTCGGTGTGGTCGCAAACGTCCGCGGTCAGCAGGCTCTCTGCTGCGCGCACCGCGAGCGACTAGGATTATCTTAGCGAACGGCCTCTCGCGGCCATGGCCCGGACCACGCGGGCGGTCCGCTTGAGCGCTAGCAGCGGTGTTGCGCGAACAATGAGTGGCGTCGGATTGCGGTCTCCCACAGGTTGGGCGGCGGAGTTGTGGTGCTTCTGGGTGCCGAGTGTTCCAGCGGCCCGATTTGCTTGAGCCCCACTGTTGGGCTTATCCATGCAGCGGCACTCGCGGCCTCGGCGCGGCGGCCGCAGGGCTAGGTGAAGATTCCCAAGGGTTCGAACTCTCCCCTCAGGATCGCACTCGTGTCCTGATGGCCCATCCACTCGGCAATCATCGTGGCGTAGACCCGCCGGAAGTCGGTCGTCATCTTGAGATTGCCGGCATCAGTATCAGTGAGGCTCGGAGCCGTGCCGTAGAATCCGCCGTTCAGGTCCTGCCCGAAGACGAACATTGGCCCTGCCGTGCCATGATCAGTGCCTGCGCTGGCGTTCTCCTCGATGCGCCGCCCGAATTCGGTGAAGATCATCATTGACACATCGGCTCCGCGACCGATTCTGGACACATCGTCCATGAATCCACGCACCGCATCTGCCGTGTACATCAGGAGTCGGCTGTGCAGATCCGCCTGCTGGACGTGGGTGTCGAAGGAGTTGCCCCGGTAGGCGACGTAGTAGACGCGTGTCGGAAGTCCCGCGGCGATGAGGGCGGCCACTTTGCGCAAGTCGCTTGAAAGTCCTCCGGCGATTCCATAGTCGACCGGGGTGCTGTACGAACTCCAGGCATCCCGCACTAGCGCACCGCTTTCGGAAGCATTCCGAGCGACTGAGCGGAGGAAGCCGAGCGATTCGTTCGTCGACTGGCCTGCCATGTCGAATACGCCGATGGATTGTTTCTCTACTTCCGATCCGATGCGGCGCAACTGTGCCGGATCGTCGAAGACCAACGGCGGATGCGCCTTGCCTCGCACTGCCAGCGATTGCGAGCTGGCAATGTTCACGACCGCATTCTTCACTGCCGCAGGCGTGGAGGCGTCCGCGAACCTGCCGATCCAGCCCAAGGTCTCGCCGCCATTGGGCACGCCCGTGTGCCAGAAGCTCATCGACGAGAAGTGCGAAAGGCTTGGGGATGGATAGCCGCAGCCCTCGACCACCGCCATCTTGCCGTCCCTGTACAACCGCTCGAAGCCGGCGAGGGACGGGTGGAAGCCGGCCGCGTCCGTGATCGCGATGGCATCCTGCTTGCGGACTCCGATCCTGGGCCGAACCCGGTAGTACTCGTCATCGCCGTACGGCACGACAGTGTTGAGTCCGTCGTTGCCGCCTGTGAGCTCCACCACGACCAGGATCCGCTCTGCGTCCGAGGTGTGCTTCCCGTCCAAGACATCGGCTGCCAAGGCACTTGAAGCGCGCTGGAGCACCACCGGCAGGCTGAGCGGCACGCCGAGCCCGCAGAGGCCCTTGCGCAGGAAGTTTCGGCGGGGCTCGCCCTTGGCGAATTGGCTGCGATTCATGGTGTCATCCCAATTGGTACTCCGGTGAGCACAGCATCACGTACAGGACTCCGCGCAGCGCCTCTTCTAGCACGGCAGGGTTTGTCTCAAGGGATTGCGATCCGACGCTCGCCGCCAGCGAGTTGACAAGTTCCTGGCGCGCTCCATCTGCCAGCGGAGTCCGCAGGAATCGCTTTAGCAGGTGGTCGACGGCATCTCCAGCTGTCTTTGCACCGGCACGGCGGACCATTGAAACAATGCTGAAGTCCGGGGCGCGACGCGGCACGAGCTTGATCCTCTCGTATGCCATCACATAGCCGCGGTAGCCTCCGAAGCGTGTGTTGAAGTCCTCGTCTGCATCGGCTAACATGCTGGACCCCGAATCGCCGGAGTACGTGGCGTTGGTGATGTTCATGCCCTGTTCGAGACGCTCGCCCACCTGCCGGTAGATGCCCGGCAAGCGGCGGTCTGGATGACCGAACTCCTTGGGATTTGGCGGGAACAGCACCGCGCGCATGGCGTTGCCGCGCTCGAGCAATGTCGCCGGAGTGATCCAGGTCCGGCCGCTGGGCCAGCCCGCCACGTTGGGCGGGCATAGCAGCAGCTGTCCCAGCCGCCCTGTCTGCGAGTTGAAGTCCGGCATTGTTGGTGCGCTGTCGAGCCCGAGCTTGCGATAGGTCGAGGCGAACAGGTGAACCGGACTCTTGATCTGCGTGGCGAGCGAAGGTTCGCTGTAGAAGTCTTGCGACAGAAAGATCGCCCTCAGCAATGGCTTGATTTCGTAGTCGGCGGCGCGAAATATCGCAGCCAGTCGCCCGCGCATCGACGCGGAGATCGTGTCCCGGACGAAGAAGCGGTATAGCTTCGAGGCGATGAATTCTGCCGTCACAGGCTGGGCAAGGATGATGTCAACGATCTCCTCCCCGCCGAAGTCCCCCTTCCGTCCCAAGAATTCCTTCATCCCGCTGTCGTGGTTCTGGGGGTCAAACCGGAAGTCGAGCACGTCGTTCGTCCAGCCGGTGAAGGCGCGGGCGGCTTCGCGGATATCGCGCTCGGTGTAATTGCCGACGCCCATCGTGAAGAGTTCCAGCAGCTCGCGTCCGAAGTTCTCGTTCGGGTGATCCTTGATGTTCTGGCCATTGTCCAGATACACGAGCATGGCGGGATCGCGCATGATCCCCAGCACCAGATCACGGAAGCTCCCGGTCGCTCTGTCCCGCAGCATCCGGTTTTGGACCAGCATCATGCGGTAGTCCCGCACCTTGGTCTCCGAGGTAGCGAAGTGGCCGTGCCAGAAGAGCGTCATCTTCTCTTCCAAGGGCCGCGGAGTCGCCACCATGCGGTCCGCCCACCACAGCGCAAGCCGGCGGGTCTCGAGGACGTTCGCCCGCAAGCCGTAGAAGAACTTGTCGACCACGGGCTGCAGCCGGCGGGAGGAACCCTCCGGCAGCACGCTGACGCCGAGTGCAGCTCCGCTCGCTCTGGCGATGCGCACCGCTTCGGCCCGGCTCGGCGGGAAGGGGTCCATCCCCGCGTCCCACATCTTGGATTCGTCGAAGTCCGCCAGTGCAGGCGAGTCGATCTGCTCGTAGTCGACAATCCTGCTTACGGCTTCGGTGACGGACATGTCGGCCAATGCTTGGATTTCATCGGGAGTCCCCCCGAAGCCGGACCGCTCCAGCAAGTGACCGGCAAGCTCTGGATTCCAGTCGTTGTCGGTGATGGCGCTCAGGCTGTCGACCCATGCAGCGGCTCGTCGCTCTCCCGGCCCCGCCGCGGCTGTCGAACACAGGAGCGTTACGGCAAGCCACGCACCGGCTAAGCGCGCCCATCTGCGTAGATTCCTTGAGCCGCTTTGCATGTCGCAGGCTTCCGTTCGGCCGCGCGTCAGCGCCGCCCGGCCGTCCAATCGTATCCCATCAAGCGCGGCCCGCGAGGGGCTTTCCTGGCGATTCCGCCATAAGGTGTTGCGTGCTGAGGTTGCCGCGAGTGCAGCGGGATGGTTACGATCAGGATCGCTCGTGCTTCCGCCGTTTGTCGGGGCTCCGCGGCTGCGGGCGGGTGATCCTTCAGCCCGCAGATATGTTGGTGGGCACCCCTGCGCGCCCGCCAGCCGCCAGATTCGGCATTGTCAGGCAATCGGGAGAGGAATCAACAGCAATGCCAGGAGTCCTTGACGGAGTGCGAGTCGTTGATTTTGGGCGATACATCGCCGGGCCATGGTGCGCCGCTCTGCTCGGCGACTTCGGGGCAGACGTGATCCGCGTGGAAAAGGTGGACGGCGGAGAAGATCGCTTCATCAGCCAGATTAGCCGCGACGACGGTAGCGGTGCGATGTACCTGCAGGTCAACCGCAACAAGCGCTGCCTGACGCTCGACCCCACGACGGAACAGGGTCGGGAGATCCAGAGCCGGCTGGTGGCAACGGCCGACATCGTCGTCGCCAACATGCCCCAGCGGGCTCTCGAAAAGCTCGGGCTCGACTATGCCTCGCTGAGCGCGATTCGGCCTGACGTCATCCTTGTCTCCAATACCTGTTTCGGCGCTGTCGGCCCGTATTCGACGAAGTTGGGATTTGACGGGCTTGCCCAGGCCATGTGTGGGAATATGCACCTCACGGGCAATCCGGACGAGCCGATGAAGTCCTACGCTCCGTGGGTGGACTTCGGCACCGCCGCGCTATGCGCCTACGGGGCCGTTCTCGCCCTGCTCGGGCGGCAGCGGAGCGGCCAGGGGCAGGAGGTCCAAGGCGCACTGCTGGCAACGGCGCTCACCACCGCGAGCCCGTCGCTGATCGAGCAAGCGGTGAACGCTCCGAATCGCGTGGCCTCAGGGAATCGCGGCCAGCTCAACGCACCCTCGGACGTGTTCGCGACGCGCGACGGACACGTCATGATCCTCGTTACCGGAGCTCCGATGTTTGCTCGTTGGGCTAAATTCTTGGGCGAATCGCTCTGGCTTGAGGACGAACGCTTCCAAGCGGATGATTCCAGAGGCGACCACGGAGAGATCTTCAGCGCCCGCATGGCGGAGTGGTGCGCCGCAAGGACGACCGCAGAGGCTCTCGCCGAGCTTGAGAACGCACGCCTTCCCGCCGGCCCCGTCTACACGCCCCAGGAGACTTTGGATGACGCCCAGGTCCGGGGCGGGGGATTCCTGACGGATGTTGACTACCCCGGGGCTCCAGTCCCGCCGCCCATCATGACCACCCCCGTCAAGCTGGTCGACTCACCGGGAGAGATTCGCCGCCGGGCACCGCAGCTAGGCGAGCATACTGCTGAGATCCTCGGCGATCTGGGGTACAGCGCCGACGATGTGGCGCGCCTGCGATCTGACCGGGTCGTCTAGCCCTGGGCGAGCAGGCCCTGCAGGGTCGTTAGCAGGTCCTTGCGCGGGACCTCCATCTGGCCGAAGCGGGCCGCCTTCCACTCGGTGTGATCCGTGACTCCAGTGCCTTCTTGGCGCGCAACCGCCATCTGCTTGAGGGTCACGACCCCACGCTCCGCCTCGTTGCTGCCCATCAAGATCGCATAGGGAATGCCGAGCCGGTCGGCGCGCTTGAGCTGCTTGCCGAGCCGGCCGGAGCCAACGTGTATTTCCGTGCGGATGCCGCCACGTCGCAGTTCGAACGCGACCAGGAGGCATTCCTGCGTGAGCGCCGCATCCATTACCGTCACCAGCACTTGGGCGGGTGTCTTGACCTGCCCGGATCTGCCGAGGTGCTCCATTGCGGCCAGCAGCCGGTCCACACCTAAGGAAGCGCCTGTTGCCGGGATTGGCTGTCCACCGAAGCGGGCCACTAGGTTGTCGTAGCGCCCGCCGCCGAACACCGATCCGAATTGCGGGGCGTCCAGCAAGACTGCCTCGAAGACGGGTCCGGTGTAGTAGGAAAGGCCGCGGGCGAGGGTTACATCCAGTGCGATGCGGTTGCTGCCGTATCCCAACGAATCAAGGTTTGCCGAGATTCCATCGATCACATCCAGCTTCTCGCAGCTGCCCTCAATGTCTGCGAAGAGCGTGCGCAGCTGCTCCAAGACCTCGCTTCGATCCTTCCCGGAGATGGCAAGGAACGCCTCAATGGAGGCCACTTGGCCGGCGGAAAGCCCGATACCCCGGATCGGGGAGCCGGACTCGTCGGTGTAACCGGTCGTGAGTTCCAACCTGACCTTCTCTTGACCAAGCTTGTCTAGCTTGTCGAGCACTCGGAACACGTCCTCAGACAGTTCCCCGCCAATGCCCGCATGCTGCAGTAGGAGATTCAGGATCTCTCTGCTGGAGAATCGCACCAAGAAAGGCCCGACGTCGATTGCCGTCAGCACATCGCAGATTGCCGCCAGGATTTCCGTGTCCGCGGTGCCGCAAGGAGCCCCGACCGCATCGAGGTCGAATTGGGTGAATTGGCGGTAGCGCCCAGGGTCAGGCTTGTCGGCCCGCCACACTTGGGAGACTTGGTAGCGCCGAAACGGCAAGGTGATGTCCGGATACTGGCTGACCACCCTTGATAGCGGGACGGTGAGGTCGAAACGAAGTCCGAGATCTTCCTCCTCGGGGTTGGAAACGCGGAAGATCGACGTCTGCGCCTCCTGCCCCGCGGAACCAGAAAGCACATCCAGATATTCGATGGCGGGCGTGTCCAGCGGCGAGAAACCGTAAGTCTCGTAGACTCCCCGAACCGTATCGATCAGGCGCTGTCGCGCCAACATGGTCTCGGGGAGCGAGTCGCGTAGGCCGCGGGATAGGCGGGGCTTGATGCTCATGGACCCGTAAACTCAACCATATCATGCGGTTCGCCTTCGGGCGCGCGGCCGGAGTCGGCCGGGATTTGCCGTGCCGAGCGCTGAGTCAAGGGAAGTGCTCGGCGCTTCAACGATTTTCCATGCCAGCTATCGAATTCGGCGCGGAATCGTAACCTAGGTGGCACTCGGTTGCGCCATAATCTGGTAGGTGCAAGCCATGTTACCCCTAGCCTCATCCAAGACAAAGATTGCCCTAAGGCTGCTGCTCGGACTCGCCGTGTTGACAGCGACCCTTCTCGGTGCCGGATTCTGGGACAAGAAGGAATTCGCACAGTGGAGCGATAAGGAGGTCCAGAAGATGTTTTTGGACTCGCCTTGGGCGAAGCGCGTGACCGTTCAGCTGGGCGGTCCCATGGCCGCCTTTAGCAGCGGCGGCGGCGCTGGCCGCGGACGTGGCGGCGGCGGCGCTGGCCGCGGACGTGGCGGTGGCGGCGCTGGCGGCGGGATTGGCGGTGCTGGCGGTGCTGGCGCTGTTGGCGGCGCTGGCCGTGGGCGTGGCGGTGACGCTGGCGGCGGCGGCCAGGCGCAGATGGGCCCGCCTCCGCTGAATCTGGTGATTCGCTTTGACGAAGCGGAGCCAATCAAGCACGCCAAAGTCAAGTACACTCTCGGCGAAGCCACGGAACTAACGCCTCAGATGCAGCAGTACCTAGACAACCAAGAGCCGTATTATGTGCTCATGGTAGAGAACTTGCCGGCGTTGCTGGCGCGTCTCGAAGATGCGCCCGAGCGGCTTGTCGCTAGCGCGCGCTTGCGTCGTAAGGGCAAGGAGGACATCCATCCGGCGAAAGTGGATGTCGTGGCACAGGGGCAGGGCGTTAGATTCACCTATTTCTTCACGCGAGACAACCCGATCGAACTTGCCGATAAAGAAGTGGAATTCTATATGAAGCTTGAACGGCCCGAGGGGATGGGACCCGCTGCTCGGGGCGGACGCCAGCAAGGCACTCAAGGTGGCCAACGGCAGCAAGGCGCGCAGGGCGGCCAGCGTCAGCGGGGCGCTCAAGGCGGCGAAGGCCAGAGACAGGGCCAAGGCGCCGGAGCCGGCCGTGGCGGGGGCATGGCGATGGCACTGTTCGGCAAGGAAATCAAGCGCAAGTTCCGCCTCAAGGACATGGTCTACAAGGGCAAGCTGGCGCTCTAGGCCTCAGATTCCAAGAGCGAACTTCAGCCAAGGCACCAATCCAACCGAAACAGGGTGGTCGTGACCTGCCAGTTGAAGTGATTCCAAGCGCAAAGCGCCGGGCGCAGGTACCCTCTGCGGGGGCGGTCGGGCAGCTACGAGCCTAGCCTGCTCTCATGCGCGGAAAAGTTCGATGATGCCGCTCGCGGGGTCAACCTTCTTGACCTTGAAGGAGAGGACGGCCCCGGGAACGAGCGGGTCCGGTTCGTCATCATCGCTTGGCGGTGGTGGCTCCTCAGATTCCATCCCGTCGGCTCCCTTCCATGCCGATTCCAGCATGGACTTCAAAGATCCTAGGTCCGAGGTCTGGCCGAGCGCAATGCTCTTCTTAGCGCTGCTGCGTGCCTTCACAACGCAAACGCCGCTCAGGCCTTCGCCGATCTCAACGGTCGCCTTACCGTTTTCCACCTTCACGACTCGTCCAGTGACGGTCTCGCCGACCTCGACCTGAGCCAAGGCAGTTTCGAGCTCCGTCGGCTGGAGTTGCTTCATGCCGACCTTGAGTCTCCTCCGGCTGACATTGATCTCTAAGATCTTGACCTTTACCTGCTGCCCCTCTTTGAGCACTTCAGCGGGGCTGTTGAGTCGCCTCTCCGATGTGATGTCGGAAATGTGCAGCAGACCGTCCACACCTTCGGCGATCCCGACAAACGCGCCGAAGCTCATGATCTTGCGAACAGTCCCGGTCGTCGTGCTGTTGACCGGGTGTTCCTCGCCGACCTTTTTCCAAGGATCGCCTAGCGCCTCCCTGAGGCTGAGCCCGATGCGTCTCTTCTTGACGTCAATGTTCTTGACATGCACCTTGACGCTGTCGCCTGCGCTGACGACCTCGCTAGGATGCCGGACCCGATTGGAGTACGACATGTCGGAGATATGGACCAAGCCCTCGACACCCGGCATGACTTCGACGAACGCGCCGAAGTCCTTGAGCTTGGTGACGGTTCCGTCGATCACCTCGTCCACGGAAATGTGGTCTGCAACCGTGCTCCAGGGCTCTGCCTGCAGCTGCTTCAGACCGACGCCGACCTTTTGTGCGCCTCGATCGACCTTCAGGATTTTGACCACGAGCTTCTGGCCGACGCGTAGCTCGTCGGATGGATCCTTGATATGTCGCCAGGCGATGTCGCTGATGTGCAGCAGGCCGTCGATGCCGCCGATGTCCACGAACGCCCCGAACTCGCGCAGGCTGCGCACGGTCCCGGATACCGTCTCGCCGACCTCGAGGTTGACGAGCGCTTCGGCGCGTCCCCGCTTCCGCTCTTCATTGAGCACTGCCCGCCGATCGAGCACGACGTTGCGGTCTGCTTCGTCGAACTGGACGATGAGTGCACGGACTTCCTTGCCGACCAGGGCTTCGAGCCCCTCTTCGCTGCGTTCGCCGGACCTTGACGCCGGCATGAAGGCGCGCACGCCCACATCGACGGACAATCCGCCCTTAATCGTTCCGGTCACCTTGCCGAGCACCGAACTGCCGGAATTGAACGCGGCCTCCAGCTGCATCCAGCCGGCCGGTCTCTGGGTCTTGAGGCTGCTCAGCTGTAAGTAGCCTTGGTGCGACTCCCCGGTGACGATGACTTCGATGACCTCGCCGACCTCCGGCTGCTCGTTGGCCTGCCTGCTGGGCTCGAACGGAAGGAATGCCTCCGCCTTGTGACCAATGTCGACGAATACGCCGTCATGGCGCTGGCTCACGACCGTGCCGCGGACAAGCTCCCTAGATGTCTCGGCAGCCTCAGGCTTGGCCCCGGCCGTGGTCTTGACGATTTGCTCGTATCCAACCTCATCGGGAATCTCAATGTCATCGTCTTCGTCAAGATCCTCCTCGCCCGCCGGTTCGCCGGGCATGGCCGGCATGGTCGGCGAGGCCTGCTGTGCCACGGCGTGTGCCCGCGGCTCGGGGGCCGCAGGTGCAGGCTGGTGCGGTACTAGGCCGGCCCCTGCAAGGGTCTCTTCCGCTGGGGCCAGCATCTCTTCGTGTTGTGGTTCTTCCACAGGCAGGTGCTGCAGCGGCGCGGCAGGCTTGTCTGCAGCGGGAATGCTAGGCAACTCGGGGACGTCCGGATTCACTCACTTCTCCAAAGAACTTCCATTGTTCCACAACCGAAGGCCAGCATCTGAGTACTGGACGCGCTTAGCTCTGATGTTGCACCGATCAGTGTGGCGAATTCCGCACCGCAGGTGGGGCCAAGTGCTGACTAGTGTCGTATCGAGACCTTTCTCAATGGAACAAGCACTGATGCTTACAACCACGCTTCGAACGCTGCTCCGCCCGCAAATACGGCCTGAGACCCAAGCTCTGCCTCGATTTCGAGCAGGCGGTTGTACTTCGCCACCCGGTCGCTGCGACAGGTCGAGCCAGTCTTGATCTGCCCGCCTCCGCAGGCGACTGCCAAATCGGCGATCGTCGTATCGGAGGTCTCGCCGGAACGGTGCGAGATGATGAACGTGTAGCCGTTGTCACGGGCCATCTGGATGCAGTCCAGCGTTTCGGTCACAGTCCCGATCTGGTTGAGCTTGATCAGGATGGAATTGGCCAGCCCGTCCGAAATCCCGGCTTGGAAGATCTTCGGGTTCGTCACGAAGAGATCGTCGCCAACCAGCTGCAGCTTGCCGCTCAGGCGCTCGGTGCCGATTTTCCAGCCCGCGTGATCGACCTCGGAGAATCCGTCCTCCAAGGAGATCAGGGGGTAGCGCGCAGCCCAGTCCTGCCACATCGCCGCCATCTCTGTCGCCGACCGGCGGCTTCCGTCGGATTGGTCGAAGACGTAGACCCCTCCGTTGCAGAATTCGCTCGCCGCGGCGTCCAAGCCAATGAAGACGTCTTGTCCGGGCTTGTAGCCGGCCTTGCCGATGGCATCTACCAGCAGTTCCATCGGCTCCTCGTTCGACTTCAGCTCAGGTGCGAAGCCTCCCTCGTCGCCGACGGCCGTGCCATACCCTTTGGATTTCAGGATGCCCTTCAGTGCGTGAAACGTCTCCGTGGCAGCCCGCAGTCCCTCAGAGAATGTGGGCAGGCCCACCGGAAGGATCATGAATTCTTGGATGTCGACATTGTTGTCCGCGTGCTGGCCGCCGTTCATGATGTTGAACATCGGTACGGGAAGCGTGTAGCGCTCGCGGCTTGCCAAGCGCTTGTACAGCGGGACCCCCTGTTCGGACGCCATGGCATGGGCAACGGCCATGGACACGCCTAGAATTGCGTTCGCCCCGAGACGGCCCTTGTTGTCGGTTCCGTCCAGTTCGATCAACCTGTTGTCGACGGCCCTCTGGTCGCCTGCGTCAAAGCCTTGGAACTCCCGCAGGATCTCGCTGTTGACGTTGTTGACTGCGTTGCGAACACCCTTGCCCGCGTACCGGCTCTTGTCTTCGTCACGCAGTTCGACGGCCTCGTTGATCCCGGTGGACGCGCCAGAGGGGACTCGTGCGGACGCTGCGCAGCCGGAGGCCAGCTCGGCCCGCACTTGCAGCGTTGGATTGCCGCGGGAGTCCAAGATTTCCAGTGCCCTTAGGTCATTGATTGCGGACATTGGTTTTGCCCGGGTGGGCAGGGAACGAGCCGCGGACGCAGCTTCGGAAACGGCGACACCCGGGCAGCACGGACCGGGAAGCCTCGAATCACCAGCGTAGCACGCTGTGCCCAGATCGGATCAAGCACTGCAGCAGGTCGATGCCTCCGCGCGACACCAGCTGGGCTGGCCGGAGCCGATTTTCCGAGTTGCCCGACAGTGGATTCTGCGCGAAGCCTCGGCATCGGGGCTCGGCTCGCTCAATCTTGGCGCGCCTGCAATCTGACCCTGATCTGATCGAACTCGCTGCTGGTCACGCTATATGACGGCTGATCGGGCAGCAGTTCATCGATAGCCGTCTGCACGAGCCGCACCCGCTTCTTGGACAGCGGGTGGGACTTGAACAGGGCTGCGAGCGTCCCGGTCTTGGCCTTTTCCGCGGACGCCAGACGCTCGAAGAATCGAACCATGCCGAGGGGATCGTAGCCTGTGGCGTAAAGGTATTGCACGCCGAGGAAGTCGGCTTGCTTCTCGAACGCCCTCGAGAACTTGAGAAAGGTCAGTGGCAGCGCAGCGCTGATTCCTGCATAGACAGCGTTCGCCTTTTCCCCTGAGAGTGCGATCGCAACGTTCGCGATGAGGCTCGCGGTCTGAGCCCGCGACACTGAGCGCGTGCCGTGGCGCGCCGCGACGTGGGCAATCTCGTGCGCCATGACCCCGGCCAGTTCGGCTTCATCCCGGGCAAACGCGATCAATCCGGAATTCACGTAAATGTAGCCGCCCGGTAAAGCCATGGCATTGACCACACTTGAGTCGATCACCTTGGCGATGACCGGGATCTTGGCGTCTGAGTTGATCGCGAGATTCTGCGCAATCCGATTGATGAATTCAGCCGTCACGGGATCGTCGAGTATCTTGCTGGTCTTCTCCACCTGTTCAGCGGCTCTCTGGCCAACTTTTTGCTCGGCCTTGAGGGTGTAGAAATTGAACGCCCCGCCCACCCCGCGGTCACCGATCTTGGACACGTCCTCCTTAGGATTGTCGGGATCGCGCTTGGTTGTGGACTGTGCCGCGCAGATCGCGGCGCCTGCCAGCAGCGCAACGGCGAGGCCGGCTGCGGTGGCGAGCCGTAGCACAGGTTTTTCTGGAAAGTAGGCTGGTGCTGCGCTAGAATGCATTCTCGAAACTAGGCTGACAGTATACACACCTCTGGCTGTTAGTGCCAGTTTGGATTCAGTACATGCCGGCGTGGAATCGCCGCCGGCAATTGTCGGCCGAGCTAGCCGCCGAGTCCCCTGATAAGATCGGATTGTGGCCTTCGTATCCGTCGAGGAGGCGCTAGACGAGCTTCGCAGCGGTCGGCTGATCGTAGTCGTAGACGACAGTGACCGCGAAAACGAGGGGGATCTCACGGTCTGCGCCGAGCATGCCACTGCCGAAGCCATCAACTTCATGGCGACCCATGGGCGCGGGCTGATTTGCCTCGCGATGACGGAGCAGCGCCTCGACCATCTCGCCATACCGCTGGTTTCGCAGCGCAATACCTCGATGTTCGGCACTGCCTTTAGCGAGCCGATCGATGCGGCCGAAGGAGTGACCACAGGAATTTCGGCTGGTGATCGGGCACACACGATCCGGGTGGCGATCGCACCCTCGACGCGAGCTTCCGATCTGGCGCGGCCCGGGCACGTCCAGACCCTCCGGGCGCGGCGGGGCGGCGTCTTGGTGCGAGCTGGACAGACAGAGGCCGCAGTCGACTTGGCGCGCCTGGCCGGCCTGATTCCGGCCGGGGTGATCTGCGAGGTAATGAATGACGACGGCACGATGGCGCGTGTTCCCGATTTGCTGGAGTTCTGCCAAATGCACGGCTTGAAGATGCTGACAGTGGCGAGTCTGATTCGATACAGGCTCGAGCACGAGAACTACGTCCATCGGGCGGGGGAGGGCATGATCGAGACCGAATTCGGCGAGTTTCGCGTGTTCGCCTACCGCACTGATCTCGATCGCGAGATCCACATGGCTCTCGTCAAAGGCGATGTCGCGACCGTCGAATCACCTTTGGTCCGGATGCATTCGCATGATCTATTCGGCGATGTGTTCGGGTCCAAGGCGAATCCCGGCTACCGCCAGGTGCATGATTCGCTGCGGATGATTTCCGAAGAGGGTTGCGGCGTCTTGGTGTATCTGCACCATGGGTCGCTCGGGTTTGGGCTGGAGGAGGTGCCAAGCGGGAAAGGCCTGATCCTGCCGCATCCGCAGCTCGCGTCGGCTTCGACCGCCGGGCGACGCTCGCGATCGCAATACCGCGTTGGATTGGGGGCTCAGATCCTCAAGGACCAGGGCTTGCACCGGATCCGATTGCTGACCAACCGGCCCCGACGGGTTGCCGGACTTGAAGGCTTCGGTATCCAGATTGTCGAACAACTCCCGATCAGGTCGGGCGTTGCAGTGACGCGGCCGGACGGTTAGGGCGCACTCCCGCCGAGGCCCGCGAGGCCCTTGGGCATGCCACTGGCGCGCATGGCCTGCCGCTCGCGCTCAGTGATCTCCTTGTGCAATTCGCGCTCGCGCTTGGCTTCCTTGGCTTTGCCGAGCCGCTGATAGACGCGGGCCAAGCGGTAGTGCGGCTTCGATGAGTTTGGGTTGAGTTCGGCGGCCCGCTGCAAATGTTGCTCGGCAGCCGGAAAGTCCCGCTTTCTCTCCAGCAGCACGCCAAGCTCGTAATGCGATCCCCAAAAATCTTCCTTGCGCTCGATCGATTCCCGCAACAGCGCCTCGATGCCGGATATCGCTTCCGCATCCCGGCGGGGCCCCATCTCGGCCAGCAGGGCCTGGCCGTACAGGAAGGGACCGAAGTGGTTCTTCGAATGCTCGGTGTGGAACCGATGCATGCGCTCTGTGACTTCGTCGAAGCGATCCGAAGCGTGCTGCAGCAAGCGCCCGAGGAATGCGTGCGGCTGCTCCATCGCTGGGGCAAGGTCGGCGGCCCGCAGGAATCGATCGACCGCCTCCTTGAATCTGCGTTGGCCGTATGCAGCGATACCAAGACCAATTTCAAGGTTCGCGCTCTTGTCGAAATACTTGCGTCCCGCTAGGAAGGCATCGGCCGCGGCATCGAAGTCCTGCCGGTACAGGTGAAAATACCCCAAATCGTAGTGCATCGATTCTTCGTAGGGTCCTGCCTCGACCGCCAGTCGTAAGTGGCGCAGTCCATCCTCAGGCTGGTCGGCCATCGCGTAGGCTTTGCCGAGCACGTTGTGCAGCTCTGCCGAGTTGCCCAATTCCAGCGCGGACCGCCCTACTTCCGCGGCGCGCCGCGGCAAGCCTGCTTGCAGATAGAGCGAGATCGCCCGCAAATAGGCTGCTGGGTCCCCCTGTGACTGGCGCGCGAATCTCTCCTCCCACTCGGCCGCTTCGGCCCAGTTCGAATAATCGGTGTAGAACATCGCCAACGCGTGCTGAATCAGCGGGTCATCGCGCCCGAGGCGGGCAGCCTCGGCCGCATGCCTGGATGCCTGCGCGTGCAGGTTGAGCATGTGATACGTCTGGGCAAGGCCGATTCTGGCGCGGGCTTCGTTCGGGGCTCGCTCGACTGTCCGTTCGAGGTAGTGCTGGGCGGTTGCGAGATCCCGGGCCTGTAGTGCAACCAACCCCTGTCGGAGCAGTGCATCTGCTGGCGGGTCATCGGCCCGCCCGCTGCCGGCGAGTACCGATAGCGCCAACGCGCCCAATAACAACCAGTTCGGAGCCACTGAATTCCACTATATATTCTTGGGCGTCGAAATCGCGCCTATCCGCGCCCGTCCGGCGTTCGCTACACTGCATTCGATGCTCTGGCGCACGATCCTTTTCCAGCTGTCTTGTCTTGTCTTGCTGAGCTGTTCGGCCGGGCCGGCATCGGATCCTCCGAACATCTTGTTCGCGATCTGGGACGACGTCTCGCACCCGCATGTTTCCGCCGCCGGCTCCAAGATGGTCACCACGCCAGCGTTCGACCGCGTGGCGGCGGAGGGGGTGATGTTTCGCAACGCCTATGCGCCGGCACCCGGGTGTAGTCCGACGCGCGCCGCGTTTCTGACCGGGCGGCACATCTGGATGATCGAGCAAGCAGGGACCCACGCCAGTTCGTTCCCGCAGGCCTACGTGTCGTATCAGGACTTGCTCGAGGATGCCGGCTATGCCATCGGCTACACCGGAAAGCCGTGGGGACCGGGCAGGTGGGAGAAGTCGGGTCGAATGCGCAATCCGGCCGGTCCGGCGTTCTTGGAAAGGAGCCTTGACCCGCCGTACAGCGGCATGCGGGATTGGGATTACGCCGGAAATTTCGAGGCCTTCTTTGAATCGAAGGACGAGGGCCAGCCTTTCAGCTTCTGGGTGGGCGGGAGCGAGGCCCACCGTCGATTCGAGAAGGGTTCGTGGAAGAGCGCAGGCAAGCGTCTCGAGGATGCCGAGGTACCCCTGTTTCTGCCGGACACGCCCGAGATACGGGAGGACCTGCTGGACTACGCCGTCGAGATCGAATGGTTCGATTCGCACGTGGGCCGGATTCTGGACTATCTGGCAGAGCAGGGCGAGCTCGACAACACATTGGTGATTTTCACCTCCGACAACGGTATGGCGTTTCCTCGCGCTAAGGCCAACCTGTACGACTACGGCATCCACATGCCCTTGGCGGTGCGCTGGCCCGGCCCCGGCCGTCCCGGGCGGTCTGTCGAAGATCTGGTGCAATTCGTCGACCTAACGGCGACGATCATCGATGTGGCAGGCGTCGCCCACCCCGGAGGCGCGTCTGCCTTGGCGGGCCGGAGCATCAGGGAGATTCTGGAGTCCCAGCAGGACGGGTCGGTCGATGCCAGCCGGACACGCGCTTATTCGGGCCGGGAGCGACACTCGTCATCGCGCTGGAACAACCGCACCTATCCCCAGCGGTCGATGCGCACGCCCGAGTATCTGTACATCCGCAACTTCAAGCCCCAGCGCTGGCCGGCCGGTGCCCCGCAGAAGTACCGCTCAGACGGAAAGGGCTTGGAAGCCATGCACATGGCCTATCACGACATTGACGGCTCGCCAACGCTGACGAGACTGATCGAGGGCAGGGACGACGAAGCGATCGGCAAGTATCTCGAGTTGGCAGTCGGCAAGCGGCCGGCAGACGAGCTGTTCAACCTAGCCGACGATCCCGGATGCCTGGACAACTTAGCCAACAAGGCTGAGCATGCCGGCCTGGTCGGAGAGCTGCGAGCGGAACTCGAAGCCTACTTGGCTGCGACGGGCGATCCACGGGCCACGGGTAACGGAAACATCTGGGATGACTATATCCGCTACTCGCCAATCCGGCAGTTTCCGAAGCCACCCGAGGCAGGGCCGGACTACTAGCGACGCGCCGGAGCCTGGCACGGCTCTCTCACGCCCGGCGGCAGGTTGCTTGCCGATGGGCTCAAGCCCAATCCCGTAAGTCTCCAGCATCTGCGTGCTGCTGTCTAGTCTGGTCGCAATGGGCGCGGCCACCATGGATCCCATCCGTTCCGTCCCGGCACTGCCGCGCTGCCGTTTACACACGATTTGGACTGAACAAGCCGGTTCCTGCTGTGCCATCCCTAGCCTCGATTTCCACGGGGCAGCAAGAATGTGACCAATTCGCAGTCAGGAGAAGCGAATTTTGAGGGTGCGGTTATCAAGCCAGGGGATGGGTTGCCGGGTTGCGGCGTAGTCAGCAGCCAACAGCAGCGGGTTGTGGGCCCGCCGCGCGAGGCTGACGACGATCTCGGTGGGAGTGATGTCGATGCTGGCGCTGGAGTGCACGAGCTTGCGGAAAATCGTGCTGGCCTGGGCGATTTCGAAGCCGTTGCCGACGCGCTTGGCGAGCAGCCGGTAGAGGGTGCTGGCCATCAGGGTGAGCTGCAGGTCGAGATCGATCTTCATGGGCACGGCGGCTGAGAGCGCGTCCATGTGGAAGAAGTCGATGGCGTCGGCGCTGGTGTTTTCGATGACCATGCGGCGCGCGTAGCGGTCGATCAGGCGGGCGGCCGGCTCGTGCAGCTGGTTAGTGAGCAGCAAGGTGGGCTTCTCGTGGCCGAGATCGGTGATGGCGATCTGGCGGATGTCGCCGGGGTAGTCCTTGAGGCGCAGCTGACGTTCGAGGATGCGTGGCGTGCGATAGATGCGGCCGACGTTGGAGAGGGTGATCTTGCGCCAGTCCGCAGCGGGCTGGGAGAGCAGTTCGGCGACCATTTTGGGCGTGCGTCGGCGCAGCGTCAGGAAGGCGATGCCCAGCTGGGCGAGCTGGGCGAGATTGGCGTAGGTGGTCAGGCGGGAGTCGAAGACGAGTTCAGCGGGCAGCGCGCCGGTGCGCTCGCGCCAGGCCTGGGCGAAGCGCAGGATCTCGTCGTTCTGGGAGGCCTTGCGGAGGCTGGCGTTGGCCCAGGCGAAGAGGCGGGCGTCGGCATCGCGGGCGAGGAAGGCGAGGATGCCGCGCTGGCGGCGGCTGCGCTTGGAGACGTAGTGGCGTTCGAGCAGGGCGTCTTCGCCGTGGAAGGGGATGGTGTGGAAGTCGAGGTCGAAGGAGCGCCCGCCGCCGAGGTCGGGGCCGAGGCCGCGGGCGGCGTGGTGCCAGGCGTCCATCAGGGCGGGGCACAGGCGCGGGTCGACGCGGCAGGAGTATTCGCTGAGGGTGGCGCGCTGGGGGACGGCATTGAGGCCGGCGAACAGGGCGAGGCCCTCGTCGAGGGCTTCGGGCATGACCCGGGAGGGTCGGCCAATGCCCCACAGTTTGAGGGCGAGCAGGGAGCGGAAGGCGCAGCCGGGAGGGATCAGCGCGCTGCCGGGCAGGCCGTGCTGTTGGAGCAGCTCGTCGAGCCCGAGCCGGGCGAGGTCGGCGGCGAACAGGAACAGCCCGCCGAACTGGGTGCGCAGGCGGCGGGGGGACAGGTCCAGCTCGCGGCGGTCGGCGACGGGGGCTGGCGCAGGAGCAGCCCCTTGTGCGCGCTGGGAGGCGCTGCGCCGCCACAGCTTGGGCACACCCGCGCGCTTGAGCACGCGCGCGACGGTGGTGGCGCTGACGGGCAGGGCTTCGGCGGCGGTGAGGTGCGCGGCGATCTCGTCTGCGGAGAGCTTGCGCTCGTTGCGCAGCGCGAGAATGCGCTGGTCGCGGTCGGGTCCGGGGAGCGGCTGGCGCTTGCCGCGGCGGTCGGGGAGGAAGAACGGCCGGTGGGGCTGGTGCAGGAACGCGGCGCGCAGGTTGCGCAAGGTGCCGGGCGTGTAGCCGAAGCGGCTGGCGGCCTCGGCGAGCGACAGCTTGTCGACGAAGAGCGCGCGCAAGGCTTCGTATCTGCGCTGGGTGCTGTTTTCGGGGGTGAGGAAGCGGCTGGCGGGGTCTTGCATGTCTTAATGCATTTTAGCATGAATGCGCCACACTAGTTAATATGCAATCAAGGAAAAGCCGTCAGGGGGGCGCTGCAGGCACTGGGCAGAGGGTCGGGCGGGCCCGCAAGGTCAGCGGGCAGGCCTTGGCCAGCCTGTGGCGGCCCGCCCGCGACAGGGTGGCAGTACCCCTCACCCTTTGGTTAACCGGAGTCAATACAAGAGCTTACCCCGTGCAAGCGGGAATCGCTCTTGACGGACTCGGAAACGAATGCCTGCCGGACAGCGCGGTGAGCGCAGCCAGTCTGGAGGGCCACCTGATCCGGGAGACGATTTCACAACCCTTGTCATATCACAGTGGCTATTGCATGCAAACTTCTATAAATCAATGTACTTTGTCGTGAGAAAGCACTTATCGCCCATAGGCTTCACGCCGGAAAACCCGCTAATCTCTCACATGAACAACTTCAGTTGGAAATCGAGGCTAGGGCCTGTATGAGCAACACCGGATTCCTTCCACGCTCTCGAATCCCGAAACCCTGGCACGCTTCTCGGCGCTGATGGCGGCCGCCGGATCGCGCAAGGAAATGCCGGACTCCTGCGGCCAGCGACGCAGCGAGAACCGCTAGCGACCGGGGCGCTCGAGCCGGATGCTCCACATCGCCGCGGCATGCCGATGCTTCTCGAAGACTTCGCCGGATTGCACGACCAGCATCGCTCGGTCAGATCCTGTTCCGCTCCACTCAAGGCCTGCGCGAGGCTGATGCCGTCGAAAGATGCGTCGGCGGGCGTGAGATGGACGATTTCTTGGTCTATATTTGGGCATGTCGATTATTCGATTGCGGCAGTGGGCCGATGCGGATCTCTGTCTCCAAGGCGAAGGGAAAACTGACTGAACTTGTCCGCCGTGCGGAAGCGGGCGACGGGGTTGTGCTCACACGCCATGGCCAGGCGACAGTCAAGCTGGTGCCAGTGCTGCGGCAACCCAATGCCGATGCTCGGCGCGCGGTGATCGCCGCAATGCAGACCGCCGCGAGGGGCAAGCGACTGCCGGGTGCCAGTGCCGCCCGCAGTCAGGATTTCCTCTATGACGACAACGGCTTGCCGAAATGATCGCGGTCGACACCTCGGCGCTGATGGCGATCTTGCTGGACGAACCGGAGGCAGCGCCTTGCGCTGAGCCGTTGGCTACAAACGACCGGATCGTAATTTCCGCTGCCACGCTGGCTGAGGCGCTGATCGTGGGCGACGGGCGGGGCACCGCTGATTCTTTGTCGGGTTGAGGGGTGTAGTCGCTCTCTGGGTGCCTGAACACGAGCGCCATGGCGGTCTGAGAAGGAAAATCGAGCCCCGGCCTGGTGTCCAAGGATGCCCGATGGGCCGAGCAGCGCCGGGCGGGGCTCCCGCTATCGGCCCCGGGCGCACAGAGCGGCCGCTCACCCGGCCGCGGTCGGCCGGATGCGATGTCTCAGCGGTGCCAGTCCTGCTAGGTTTCGCTCAGTCGCAGTTGCAGCGCCTTGGCGCGGTTGCCGGCGGAGTAGATTTGCGCCTCCGGCACCGTCTCGAACTGCGGCTGCGACAGCAGCAACGCCAGCGCCAGGTTGTTCAGCGCCGCGTTGTTGGCCGGACCGTGGCCCGTGCGCACGCGGCTAGCAGCCTCCCCGAAGACCTTGTCGCGGCGGTAGTGGTTGGCGCTCTCCACTCGCCAGTGGCCGCGCTGCAGCACCCGTAACTCGCGCGCCGAGGCAGCCGCCGGCGGCAGCGAAGTGATGCCGTAGCTGTAGCTGCGCTTGACCGCGCCACCGCGCCGCGCACAGCGCTCGTGCGTGATGCGGTAGGCCTGCTGCGCATGCGGGAACGGCAGCAGTTGCGGATGGGGCGTGAAGACTTGGCTCGAGCGCTTCTCTAAGTCGCTCTGGCGCGAGGGCTTCCAGCCAGCTTCCGCCCAGCTGCGCGCCGCGCCCAGCTCCCAATTCAGCCCGCTCAGGGTCGCGTGCGTCAGCTCGCAGTTGCCTTTGATCCGCACCATGATGTGCCCGCCGTGCGGTTCCACGATCGCCCGCTCGGTCTCGCGCCCCGCCTGCCCCGCGTCCAGCGTCACCGTCCGTCCGCGCAGGTCCACCTCTTCCAACAAGGCCCGCCAGGCCGCCTGCTCGCCGCCCTCCTCGCGGTAGCTGCGGCTCGCCACCGGGACGCCCGTGCGATGGTCCACCAGCGTGACCGTCTCCCCGTGCTGCCCCGTCGCCGACAGCCGGTTGGCCCCGCGAATGCGCTTGCCATCCCCCGCCCGCGCCGACGCCGCCACGCGCGGTTGCGTCCAACGCTCGAGCGCCCGTTCCAGCGAGCCCGGGGCGGTCCGCTCCATGACCCGCTGGAAGGTCGTCTCCGAGGGTGTCACGGACTCCCCCGTGGTCGCGTCCCGGCGACAGCCCAAGGCTCCTGACTCCTCTGCTGTCAATGTCTTCGCATACGCTTCTGCCGCCCGCCCGCCGACCCGCCCGGCCAGCCTCGCCAGCAGCTGCAGCGCCAGGACCACGGCCAACCGATGCCGTCTCCCGTGGCAGCTCCGGCTGTCCTCCACCGCCTCCCACTGCGCCCGCAGCGAGCGCAGTTCCGCCGCCGGGTCGCGCACATCGACCGCCCCGCAAGCCCATTCCGGCCGCTCCTGCGGATCCGCCAGCCGCGCCCGCGCCCGCGCCCGCAGCGGATCCACCAGCATCTGCTTGCGCTGCCCGTGCTTGTCCGTGGACTGCCCGTTCGAGCGCGCCTACCCCTTGCGCAAGCCCAGCTGGATCCAGTGCGCCGCCACATAGACCGTGCCCCGGTACAGCTGCGGATCCACAAACGTTTCGGCGAGTTCAATGGGAGGCCCCCAGCGCTGTTGCCAGTCCCGGCTCAGCCGCCGCAGATTCATCCCCAGCACGCGCGAGGCCAAGTGCTGCACGCCCGCCCCCTCCGGCAGCACTGAAAACCTCGTGTGATTGGCGATCAGATGCAAGCGCCGGAACTGCACCGCCTTGTGCCAGCCCAGCCAGCGGGCGCGCGGGCGGCACTGGAAGACCCCCGTCTGCCAGCCCACCAGCGCCAGCCACTCGCCCTCGTATTCCGCCACATAGCGCAGCCCGCGCCCGGCCAACTGCTTGCACCCCAAATCGTGGTGTTTGGCCATCAGCGCATCCCAGCGCGGCCGCTCGTGCGGCTGCGCCAGCCGCAGCACCACTTGCTTCAGATCCGGAATCGTTGTGGGCGTCTCCTGCTCCTGCATACCCCATGCATACACGAATCCGGCCAAAATAGCCAGCCCCTCGCCGATCTTGTTGTGCGAATGGTCACACCCCCCGATAAAGAATCAGCCGTGCGGGCGGGGCCTCGGCTTCGTAATGAACGCGCTCGTAGATGGGCTCGGCCTTGAAATTGTAAGCGTTTCGTCGGCGGTGGCTCGGCGGGTCGCCGAGACTTATGCCCAATGGGGTAGAGGCGTCCACCCCGCCGGGCTGAACTTCGGCGACTGCTTCGCCTTTGATGTTCAAGTAGTCCGAAACGTGAGGGTGTACGACATAGTCGTACACCCGCCAAACACAACACTCTTGACAAGTGTGACCTCCAAGGCAAGCGAGGTGAAGTGTGAATCTCGGCTCAGTTGGTCAGTCGAGCGAGGGCCAAATATTAGCTCGGTGGCTTTTGGTTCCGGTTCTGGACGCAGGGCTCCGACCGTTCATGGGCAAAGAGAACTGGGTTGCTTCGTTCCACACAGTGCCAGCTATAGACCCGATCGAGGAGCGTCTGAGCGTTACGTGAGATGGAAACCGGTAGTGCACCTACATCGCGTGCGGCTTAGTCACCCGACGCACGCTCCGGTTCGAAATCTCACAGGCGCGAGCGTACCGCACTTAACCGCGCTCTGCCACGGACGGTCGAAGGTCCGCTCAATTTGCACGGACCGGCGGAGTCCAGCGACATCTTGTTCCTGGATCCGTCCGTCTTCAGCCTTCAAACGATGGCCGGGACCTAAGAGACCCAATAAAGCAGGCGAATTGCGACACGCAACACCGGCCAGAAGATTTCGCCAAACACGTACCAAGCCAAAACTAGCCCCAAGATGCCGAAGGTCTGGTCGCGAGTCATGTCGAACCACCGTCGCGCCGTACCCTCAGGCATGAACAGCGCTAGGACCGTGTTGCCGTCCAAGGGATGCACAGGAAGCAGATTGAAGGTCATCAGCAGCAGATTTTGCGTGAACAGGATGCTCAGGAACTGGGCGATGGGCGCGAAATCCCCGCTGCCTTCGATGACTTCGAAGAACGATATTGAGGCAGGGATGCTGAACACGCCTGCTGCGAGCCCGACATTGATCAATACCGCTGCCAGCAGCGTCAGCAACAGGTTCGCGGCTGGTCCGGCCAAGGCCATCCAGCCTGCCCGGTGCGGGTACCGGTGCTCCCACAGGGGGCTGTAGGGGGCGGACGCCCACCCCAGCATCCAGTGGCTGAGCACAAACGTGATGGCGGGGGCGGCGATGGTGCCAAGTGGCTCGCGCCTTATGTGCGGAATCGGGTTTAGCGTGAGCTGCCCGCCCGCAGCGGCGGTGTCGTCACCACCCCATGAGGCCACCAGGGCATGGGCCGCCTCGTGGCAGGTCAGGGAGAGCAGGAAAGCGACGTACCATAGGCCCCCAAGGGCGAGCAACTGGGGGTCCATGAAAGCCCCAGTGTATCCGATGCTGGCACCGCTCGCGGCGGCAGACGGATTCGTCCATCAGCGCCCGCAGGCTAGCGCGAGCGCCCGGCTTGCTGCAGACGGAGCAGTTCCGCCAGCAGTTCTGCTTTGATGTCAGGACGCGTCGCATCGAGATTCCGGCGCTCACGCGGATCCTCGCTCAACAGATAGAGCTGCATGCGACCGTCTTCGTCAGGCTTGAGAGCCTTTCCGCCAGGTGCCGAGAACCCCCCGCTCCCATCGCCCAAGATCAGCTTCCAACCTCCCTTGCGGATCGCGAACACACCGCGTTGGCTGTGATGCACGATCTGCTCGCGGCCAAAGGTGCCGCGTCCCAAAAGCAGTGGCACCAAGCTGAAGCTATCCTCTCCGGAATTCTCGGGCATCTCAAACCCCACGATCTCGCTGATTGTGGCGAACACGTCTGTCAGGCAGACCGTGCGGTCCGCGATCGATCCCGGGACGATGCTTTCGTCCCAGCGCACGACAAACGGAACGCGGTGGCCGGCCTCCCAAGCGTCAGCCTTGAGGCCTCGCCATGGTGCGTTGGGCACATGAGAGTAGAGCTCGGTGACGGTTGATGTGGCTCCCATTGCACCGATGCCGCTGCGGGCCGGCGAGCCGTTGTCTGACGTGAACAGCACGATGGTGTTTTTGATCGCGCCGGTTCGCTCAAGCATTGCCACGACCTTGCCCAAGATCGCATCCATTTGATGGACCCAGTCACCGTACGGCCCGGCCTCGCTCGATCCCCGATGCTCCGCGTTCGGCACGATCGGAGTGTGCGGGCCGAGCAGGGGCAGATACAGGAAAAACGGAGTGGTCGGGTCTGCCGCGCGCTCCTCGAGCCAGTCGATCGCTCTTGCGGTAATCGTCGGCTGTGCCGACCACAGGTCCCAGCCGGGCATCATGGGACCGCTCCGCTGACCCTTTTGCGCTGGCATCCGGTCGCTGGGGTTGCCTAGGACGCGGTCGTCTGCTATGAAGGCGTACGGAGGGAAGTTTGGCACGTCGTCGCCGAAATAGTAGTCGAACCCTCGCGTGACCGGTCCCTCCCGCACGGGCTTGGCGAAGTCGACCCTGCGTCCGAAGGCTTCGTAATCCCTACCGACATTGACGCCTTCCAGCTCGTCCGACAGATAGCCGCCCTCGGATAGCGGCCAGTCCCAGCCCAGGTGCCACTTTCCGATACACGCTGTCCGGTAGCCCTGCGCTTGCAGTGCCTTGCCCAGCGTGACCCGGTCCTTGTCGATGACGGGACCGCCCCAACTGTTCACGATGCCCGTAGGCAGGCGCGAGCGCCACGGGTATCGCCCGGTGAGGAGTCCGTAGCGTGAGGGAGTGCAGACCGACGACGCGGTGTGGGCGTCCGTGAATCGCATCCCGCGCTCCGCCAACGCATCGATGTGCGGCGTAGGAACTTTGGACAGTGGGTTGTAGACTTGCGGGTCGCCATATCCCATGTCATCGGCGAAAACGATGACGATGTTTGGGCGCTCCGATTGGCTGAGCGCGACGGCGGCACAAAGGATGGGTAGGGCGAATCGAAAGAGCTTCATTGGACTTCTGCTGGAGCGGCGCAGGCCGGCTGGACACCGTTGTTTCGCGCGCGTCGACGGCGATCAGGCATTCACGAATAACTTCGCCAGACGTGTCACTTCCGATGGCTTGGCGTCGGCGATATTGTTGTTCTCGAGCGGGTCTGCCTCCCGGTCATACAACTGTATGCTCTGCGGGCCGAACCCTTCGACGAGCTTGTACCGCCTGTCTTGGACAAAGCGCCATGGCCCGGAAGCAATCCGCAGCGCCGATCGCGAAAAATCCCTGTGATCATCGCTGACACTTTCGAGCACCGGGCGGAGTGACTGCCCGTCTTGGAATTCCAGCGCCCCGGCTTCGCCGTAATCCATAAACGTAGCTGTCAGATCGATCAGGCTCGCCATCGCCTCGCTCTGAAAGCCCTCGCGAATGCCCGGGCCGGCGATACAGAGCGGTACCCCCGCGGATGGCTGGAATGGGAAGCTCTTGCCCCACAGCCCGTGATCGCCCAGCATCTCGCCGTGGTCGCTCGAATAAACGATCACGGTGTTGTCGAAATCCCCTCGCTGTTTGAGTGTGTCCACGAAGACCCCCAGCCAGCGGTCGATGTTCTCGATCATTGCCGCGTAGTTCTGGCGAATGCGAATGTGCTGCTCGGGGGGGAACGGCCCTGAATAGTGATGTGGCTGCTCGAACTTGTCGATCACGCGGTCCGGGCCTCGGTAGCCGCGGGCCATGCTCTCAGTGATATCCATTGGGGGATGCGGACCGACGAAGTTCAGCACGAGGTGCCAGGGCTTGCCTTCGGGGGCGCCGCCGAGCAATTCTAGGCCGTTCCGAGCGATCCAGTTGTCGCAGTACGCATCGTCGGGGAGCTTGACGGGAACGGTCTCGCCCCACCATGTCTCGCGCCTGAGCAGGTCGTCCAGAGCTTCTCCGGGTTTGCTGCGTTCGATCTGGTTCCATTTGACTTGGCCCAAGCGTTCGAGTTCCCCAGCCCATGTCGCTCCGAGCGGCGGCTCCAAGGAGTCTAGGTAGGCGTAGTACGGATCCTTGGGACCAACAGGTTCTGCTTGGTAGGCGGACCCTCCGCCGCCCTTGCCGCCGTTGTCCACCATGTCCGAAAAGCCCCACGCTTCCATGCTGCCCCTGCCATCGAGGCCCCACGACCGGTCACCCTTGTGGAGGTCCAGCTTGCCGCAGCCCATGACGTGGTAGCCGCTATCGCGCAGCGCCTTGTAGTACGTGGTGCGGTCCAGCGGGAAGTTGTCGCGGTTGTTGACGACGTCGCAGCGTTCGTACACGCTCCCGGAAGCTAGGCACGCCCGGGATGGGCCGCAAACCGGGGAATCGACGACTGCGTTCTCGAACGATACGCCGCGCTCGGCGAGAGCGGCTAGATTGGGTGTCGGGATCGGGACCGCGTCATTCCACTGCACCCAGTCGGAGCGATGCTGGTCTGGGAAAAAGAACAAGAAGTTGGGCCTTGACGCCTTGCGCGGTCCCGGGATCGAGGTGCACGATGCCAGCGTTGCGAGGCCGCCGGCACTGGCGAAGAATTCTCGTCGAGTCACTGCCATTGCGGTGCCAGTATACGCCTATCGCCCTACGCCCGTATCGGCATGTCGGGGTAACGCAGGCGGGGCGCGATATGATCCATTGCTGTGATCGAACTGACCGTCCTTGTCGTGGCGACTCTGGCCAGCCTGGCATATTTTGTCGCCATCGTTGCCAAGCGCTTGGCACCGATGCTCCGCGCAAAGGAAAGAAACCTCCGCTGGAATCGTCTGGGCAGTCGGCTCTGGACCGTGTTTGCCGAGGTAGTCCTGCAGACCCGTGTGATCCGGGAGCGTCCGGTGGCCGGTGTGCTGCACGCTTTGGTGATGTGGGGCTTCTTTGCCTTCGCCTGGGTCAGCTTGGAACACTTCGCCGTCGGCTTCTCAGGCTTTGCTGAAGCCCCCGGCGGGCACTCATGGTACAGCGCCTTCGCGGCTGCGTGGGCGGTTGCGGTGTTAGCTGGAATCGTCGGCCTGAGCTTCCGCAGGTTTGTCTTGCGCCCGCGCGCCCTTGGCGCACACCTGTCGCTGACATCAGCTTTGGTTGCCGCTCTGATCGTCGTGCTGATGGTGACCTACTTGGTGGACTGGCGCTTGCTGGATCCTCCGTCGGCGGGTTGGCGAGCGAATTGGTGGGCGCATACCGCCGCCTTGCTCGGCATGCTCTGGCTCATCCCCAACTCCAAGCACCTGCACTTGGTGCTCGGCCCTGTGGCAATTTTCTTTCGCGGCAACGTCACGAGTTCGATGCGCCCGCTGCGGGACGAAGATGACGATGACTTTGGCATGCTGGCATTTTCGGACCTGTCCCAGAAGGACATTCTGGATGTCAATTCCTGCGTAGAGTGCGGCCGCTGCACGGACTACTGTCCGGTCAATCTTATCGGGGGCTCGCTCGATCCGAAGAAGATCGTGCTCCAGCTCCAGCAGGGGCTTCTGGCTGGTGCTGACGTCATTGCCGCGGAAGAGGAGCTCGTGGCAAAGGGCGAGGCCTGGGTTAGCGAAGAAGATCTCTTCCAGTGCCTTACATGCGGCGCGTGCGAGCAGGCGTGCCCTGTCGGCATCGAGCATGTTGGCCTCAAGATCCTTGACTTGCGACGGGGCCTAGTGAGTGAGGGGCGCACGAGCAGCGACAGGCTGTCGGACATGTTCACGACCATGGAGCGCTCGCCGCACAACGCTTGGGGCGCTTCGCAGCAAGTGCGCCGCAAGCTGGTCGATACTGCGGACCTGCCGGCCTACGAAGCTCCGGCTGAATGGCTCCTCTGGCTGGGTTGCGGGTGCAGCTACGACGCCCACGGCCAAGAAGTGGTCAAGGCGATGCAGCGAATCCTGGATGCCGCCGGGCTCTCGTGGGGGGTGCTTTCGAGCGAGACATGCTGCGGTGAGCCTGCCCGCCGCGCCGGCAACGAGTACCTATACATGGAACTCTCCGAGCGGGTGATCTCGTCCTTGCGGTCGAAGGGCGTGCGCAAGATCGTGACGTGCGACCCGCACTGCGCCCGGATGTTCGATGTCGACTATCGGCAGCAGGCCGAGTTTGAAGAGCTGGGCATCGAGGTCGTGCACCACACGGAATTGCTGGCGAGCGTGGTGGGATCGCTCCCGCTCGGGTCTACGGCGGCCAAGGTGACCATGCACGACCCGTGCTATCTCGCCAGAGGCCGCGGCGTGGTTGACGAGCCCCGGCAAGTGCTCCGAGCGGTCGGGGCGGACTTGGTCGAAATGCGCCACAGCGCCGAGCGCACGTTCTGCTGCGGAGCGGGCGGGGGACAGCTGTATATCGCGGATGAAAGCGTTGAACTGCCGGGTGGTCGCGTGAATTACAAGCGCTTTGAGGAAGCGCAGCAGACCGGTGCTGACACGATCGCCGTCGCCTGCCCATATTGCCCGATCATGCTCAGGGACGCCGCCGGCAACGCCCGGCGCGACGACATCCGTGTCGTCGACGTCGCGGAGCTTGTTGCGGAGCAACTCCCGGCCCCAGCGCCGGCCTTGACAGAAGCAGCTAGCGGTTGAACAGGAACGAGTTCGAGTTGACCAAGGCCCAGAGCAGGTCTTGCGCCGTGGAGGCCCGACCAGGCGTACTGCCGAGATGAGTGATGGCCGCGTCCATCTCGGACGGGGTCGGCATGCGTCCAAGCGACGCGAGGTAAAGCTCCTCGACCAGTTCCCGGTCACTGCGCCCGGCCAGAATCGCCTCGGCGATCCGTCCCTCGGGATGGGCGATCGCGTCCGCCAGCGTCGGGCCGTTCACGAGGCTCATCGCCAGCGGCAGACTCAGGTCGTTGCGCCGCTCGCACTCGCACGGCGATTCCCGCTCGGGCCTGCCGAACATGTTGAGAAACCCGCCCGTGTCGACATGCGGGTCCGGCAGTTGCTGCGCGCTGAAGTCTTCCGGCACTTCCGGATAGTCCGGCCGCGAGCCGGTAGCGATGGTCATCGCGTCCAGCAGCGACTCGGCTGCCAGCCGTCGGGGCTGGAAGTGCGAGAAATTGATCTCGTCGCCCGCATTCCAGTCGTTCGTTTCCATCGCCGCTTGGTAGGTCCTTGAGCTCACGATCGTGCGGATCAGATGCTGCAGATTGAAGCCGCTGGCGATGAAGTCCTGTTCCAGAGCGTCCAGCAGGGCAGGGTTGATGGCGGGGTTGGACCCGCGGATGTCGTCGACCGGCTCGATGATCCCGCGCCCGAAGAAATAGCTCCACACGCGGTTCACGATCGCCTTCGCAAAGTACGGGTTCCGCTCGGAAGTCAGCCATTGAGCCAGCGCCTCGCGGCTGTCCCCGAAAGTGCCGATCGCCGGCATGCCGGCGGATGCCAGCAGGTATTCCGGGTCGACGGCCTTGTTCGTCTTCGGGTGCAGGAATTCGTTGTTGTCGCGCTTGAGGTAAACGATCTGCTCATCGCTGTCAAAGCCGGGCTTCATGCCGACCGCCGCAAAGAAGGCCGCGAGTTGGAAGTACTGGTTCTGCGTCCAACGCTCGAAGGGGTGGTCATGGCACTGCGCGCAGACCATCCGCACGCCCAGAAACAGCTGCGTGGTGGTCTCCATGGCTAGCTTCGGGTCATCGTTCACACGGAAGAAATTGGCAGCAGGGGACTGGAACGTGCTGCCCACCGAAGTGACCAGTTCGCGCACGAAGTCGTCGTACGGCTGGTTGTAGGCAATCGCGTCGCGAATCCACTGGCGGAAGGCCCACATGCCCTTTTCGCCGAGGTGCTTGCGGTTGGATTGCAGCAGGTCGCCCCACTTGAGCGACCAATGGTCCACGTACGGCCCGCTGCCCACTAATTCGTTGATCAACCGCTTGCGCTTCGCCCGCGACGAGTCTGGATCCTCGATGAAGGCGCTCGCCTGCTCCGGCGTGGGCGGAATCCCTGTCAGGTCGAGGTACACCCTCCGCGCGAACACCGCGTCGTCGGCTGGGCCAGACGGCTGGATGTGCAGCTTCTGGAGCTTTGCGTCGATGTGTTCGTCGATGAAATTGTTGACCGGCAGTTGCTGCCAGCTGAACCCGGGGGCCGGGTTCAGCACGGTCAGCGGCACGGTGACGAACTTGCCCTCGTAGCGCACCATGATGGCCGCCTCGCCGATCCGCTCTCCGAGGATTGCCCCGGACTCCTCGATCGTGGCGGTGCTGGTCGAGTTGCTCTCGATGACGGCAAGCTTCGACACGTCCCGCGTCGAGCCGTCACCGTAGTGGGCGGTGACCTTGAGGGACTGCGTCTTGCCCGGCTCCGGGAGGAGGATTTCGCGCGGCTCGACGTCCAGCTTGGCGACGGTGTCTGAGTTCGGATCGCCGTACGGCGCTCCGTTGGAAATCCAGTCGACGATGGTGTTGAATGCGTCCGACCCTTCCTCGAAGCGAATCCCGCCCTCGTGCGGCACGCGCATGGTGGGCTTGGACAGCATCAGGCTGGCCGCTGGCACGGCCCTGTTGAATCGCCGGCCGGACACTTCGAAAAGCAGGGCACGATAGTCGAACTCAGCGTCGTAGCCACGTAGAGACAGCTTGAAGCCGTTCTTGCCCTTGGCGCTTCCGTGGCAGGCTCCCCCCGTGCAGCCGGTGTTGTTGAGGATCGGCATCACGTCCCGCAGGAAGCTGACGCGGCTCTCGCTGGCGGTTGCGGCGGATGCGGGCGCGGCCGCGCAGGCTAGCAGCGCCAGGATCGCGGTCAGGACAGAAACCTTCTTCATTGGAACGAACTCCTCAGTGTGCACCTAGCAGGTGCAACACCATTATGCCCCGCTTTCCACCACTAGGACTGCTTCGACAGCGGGAATGTTGTACGGAACCGCCTCTATGTCTCTGCCAGCGAGCACCGATTTCGGCGCGATCTCGACGAGATACTCACCCGTTTCCACGGCTGGCCCGGCCTTGCAACGCAGAGCATAGGAGTCTGGGCTGCCGATGATGTTGCGCGGCTCGCAAGAGATGCCGGCGGGCAGGTTGATGGTTTCCAGAACGACTGCGGAGTCAAACTCCGGTTGCCGGGAAAAGCTCCCGGAAAGCTCGAATTCGCTGCCCGCTTGGACAGTGACGGGCGCGCCCGGTCCGCCGACCTCGTACCCCTGCACGATGTCGACGGTGATCGCTCGCGAGAAAATCTGGCGTACCATTCCCTCGTGCTGGACGCGGGCCTGCAGCACCAGGTCAAAGCGCATGGCCGGCGTGCCCATCGTCGTGTTCATCTCGAACGACCCCTCTTCGTCGCCGACCTTGATCTTCGCCTCGCCAAGAATCCTGAGGTTGGCGACGGAAGGAGCGTTGATCACATTGACCGGGGACAGGGCTTGTACGCCTGGGGCATGGGTCTTGTAGGCCCAGCGGATGTTGTGCTGAAGGCCTTGGATAAGGCGCAGTGACCGCTCAGACAGGACTTCGATGCTGGCCGGCCCGGTGCCGGCCACTGTGCCGTCGATTCTTCCCGTCATGCCCGGAATCCTGACCGGTCGCTGGTTGGTACCGGCCACGGGCGTCAACAGCGCCGAGGTCATCACCGGACGGCGTATGAGCTGGCCGTCTGCTGCCCTGCCTTCGCCGTACAGGGACAGCGAGATGGGGCCGGGTGCCGCATCTGCGGACGCTGTCAGTATCAATCGCCCCGTCAGCGACTGCCGCTGCGTGGTCATCCCACCGAACTCTGCCGGGATATTGCCCCCCTCGACGGACACGTCTGGGGGTAGGCCGTCGGCGATGATCGTGACGACCCCTTCGTAGCCCCGTCGGTCCATCGTTAGCGCCACGCTGGTGCTTCCGCCTTGGGGAATATTGAGCTGCGTGTCATCCAGCCGGACAATGAAGTCCGCCGGGTGGCGGCGCGCGACCAAGCGGTAGCCGAAGCCCGGGCCGCCACGCCCAAGCAGGTCTTCCACGCTGAACTCCAATTCGTTGACGCCTTCCGGCACGCGCAAGCCGATCGCCGGGTCGCCGAATGTCTCGGCCAAAATCGAGATGTTTGACAGCAGTTCCTCGGGTGGCTGATCTCCCGCAGAGCCAAGCTTGTTGCCATCTTGGTCGCGCATGGTCAGCAGCGTGTAGAGCTGGGACGTGCCCAGGATGGCCGCCTGGGTTTCGATCATCCATTCCTCGCCTGGGCGGACCTTGAGCCGGTAGCTGTCGACCTCGCCGGGTGCGCTGATGCGACCGTTGATCACAGTTCCCTCGACGAGTCGCCGGCGCTTCCTGCCCGCGGGTTCGAGTGTCTCGGGTCCCTCGCCGCGCAGGAACGGCAGCGGCAGACCGCCGCGAGTCCCGGGCAGCGCCACGTGCCGGCCGTCCACCCTGACTCTCTCGCTGGTCGACAACGTGCCGCCCGAGAGTTCGACTTCGACGGCTTGGCCGGCTTGCCAGCCCAGCGGGAAGATGGCCTCGGCGAATTCGAGCGGTCCCGCAAGCAGCCTGTAGCTGTTTCGCTTCTGGCTGCTGAACCGGGCATCATGCACTTCCACGATGTAGTCGCCAGTTGTCGGCGCGCTGAATGCTGCGCGGGCGTCACCGCCGGCGCCCGGAGAATCGTTGGCCGTGGCGATCCGGTGCCCGTCCGCCGAGCGGACGGCCAGCACAGGGTCGATCGCCGACCCCAGGCGCCTGGCTTCGACTGCAAAGGAAATCCGCTCGCCTGCCTCGAGAGCGATCCTGTAGAGATCGCGGTCGGCCTCGCCGAGCGTCCCGTTGACAACCGTTGGCGCTTGGATCGCTTGGGCGTTGTCCATGCTGTCGTTTTTGGGTGCACGCGCCCGCTGGGATTCGACCTCAACGGTTTCGGGCATCGCTGAGACGCTGAACAGCCAAGTGTTCGTGCGCCCGGCTGCGGTTTCCACCGCGATCGGATACGCGCCCGGCGCGGCCTCCGGATCAATCTCTAGCAGGAACTGGCGGTTCGCCGACACGGCGCTCAGCTCGGTGAGCGACCCCGGGATCTCGGAGTGGATCTTGATCTTGCCCGCAAGTCCGCTGCCGGCCAGCACCAAGCGGACGGCGGCACCGCGCTGGCCCCCTGGCGGCGTTACCTTCGTGAGCGTTGGGTTCGCACTCAGCGGGAGCGCCAGGATGGTCGCGAGAGCGGCCAGCGTCACCCGTCTGGGATTCGCGAGGGCCATCAGATCACCCTGCTTCCCGGGCCTCGTCAGCGCCCTCGGTTTGCTCGACGGGGACCGGTACGAAGGACTGCACTTGCTCGCCAGTCGTGGAGTCGAAGATCCGGACTACCCCGTCGAAGCCGCCCGTCGCGAGGCGGCTGCCGTCGGGGTGGAAGGCGATCACGAAGATGCCGCCGTCGTGACCCCTGCAGGTCGCGACCCGCGCGCCTGTTTCGGTGTTGTACACGGGCACCTCGGCCGCGACGCCGCCAACCGCCGCCAACGATCCGTCAGGGCTGAACGCTAAGGCGAAGATCTTGCCATCCTGCTCTTCGAACTTGCGGATCAGCGTCGAATCGTCCGCAATCTTCAGCGCACGCGGCCTGTCCATCGTGTACAGATAAGGCACGCGATCCTCGCCACCGACGAGCACGTAGTCGCGGCGCGGGTGGCGCGCGACAGCATAGAGCTTTTCGCGCAGCAAGTTCACGTTTTCCAGGAATGCTCCGGTTCCGGCATCCGCCAGCTTGGCGGCGCGGTCGCGGCTGATCGAAACGATCCGCTTGCCGTCGATTCCGAAGACCGATTGCAGCACCCAATCCTCATGGTGTCCGGCTTTGAAAACTTCTTCGCCAGTTTCCAGGTCGACCATGCGGACGGTCTTGTCGGCAGCTCCGAACACGGCGCGCTTGCCGTCCGGAGAAACATCGCCAGCGAACAGCGTGTCCGACGTGGCGGCCACGGAACGAACCAGTTCGCGCGACTGCAAATCCCAGACTTGCAGTTCACCGAAGAGCGCTGGCGTGCCTCCGATCGCCACGAGGCGCGTGCCGTCTTCCGAGAAATCGATCGAATGGATCTTGTCCGAGCGTCCGAGCAGGCGGGCCTCGATGGCGGACCCGTCCGCCCTATGCACTAAGATTTCCTTGAATCCGCCGACGGCTAGCAGCGTCCCGTCCGGGGAGAATGACATCGCCGTGATGGTCGGCGCCTGGGTGTACCGTGGCGGTTCCGTAGGGGCTTGCGGCGCCTTCGCTTCAGCGGGCGTGTCGTCGTCCGCGCCCTCGCGAATCCAACGAGTTACCAATTCCACCGTCTCTGGGGCGAGCGCTGCGCCGCCCATCGGCATGCGCGGCTCCAGCTTGCCGCTGATGAGGTTCGCGAGCGGGCTGTTGTCCGGAGCGCCCTTGGCCAGCGAGCTGCCGTACTTTGCGCCACCCTGGAGGATTCCCTCGTACGTGGTGATGTCCAAACCGCTCAGCTTGTTGGCCGGCTGGTGGCAGCCGGAGCAATGCACTTGCAGCAGGGGGCGAACTTCGTTGTAATAGCTCGCAGGCTGCGCCGCGCCGGGAGCGGCCGCGCCAGCCGCCGCGACAACTAGCGGACCAAGGGTCGTGATGATGGCTCGCACCGGCAACATTGTAGACTGATTCATGGTGCGCGCTCAAGTTGCCACCATGCCCTGCACTCATACGCCGGACTGCAGCGCGTTCGTGCTGGACCGGCACGGCGCTCCGATGTCGGGGTTATAATTATGGGGAGCGACCAATAGTCGCGACACATTCTAATGGCCAGCAATCGCCTACCCAGCTTCGTCACGGGCCTCGGTGTCGGTGCCATTCTTGGATTTTTGCTCGCGCCGAAGCGGGGAGATGAGACCCGGGAGGCTTTGCGCGAGACTGCGGAAGTGCTCTGCGACAGGGGGCGAGAGGTCGTTGAGACGCAGCGAGACACCTGGGAATCGGCTCTCGAAGCCGGCGTTTCGGCATACCGCCAAGCAGTCGGCGATCTTGAATAGCCGGGCCGAGAGCTCGGGGCCAGTGCATCAGCAGCGAGGTATGCAATGAGCGAGTCGCAATTCCTCCTTGGCGCCGCGGTGGTCGGTGGGATTTTCGCGATTTCCATCGTTGTTATCGCGTGCTGCGCGGTTTTCGCTTTGCAGTCGGTCCGCAGGATCGAGACGCGCGCGGCTGACTTCTTCGCTGAATGGCAGCCTGCTGCCGAGGACACCAAAGAAGCCGTGCGGCACTTCACGGAACAGTCCGGCGAGTTGCTCGCGCGCTTGAACGCTCTCACGGCGAACGCACAGAAGCAGTCGCTGCACGTGGAGTCAGCGCTCAGCGAGCTCGCGTCGGTCGCGCAGCGGAACGCCGCCAGCGTGGACGCGACCATCCAGCAGGTCTTGGAGCGGATCAACGCTGCGGCTGAAGCGCTCGATCAGGCCGTCCGCGTGCCCGCCAAGCAGTTGCGCGCCCTGGGTGCTGGCATTGCGGCAGCGATGCGCAGCCTGAGCGGGAGCCGCCATCAGGATCCCGCGCGGATTTCTGCCGACGAGGAAATGTTCCTGTAGAGCATTTCCCAGCGAACGAAGGATTGGAGAGAACCTCTTGAAACCCAAAGAGCAAGCAGGCGGGCAGCGCCAGAGCTACAGAGTCGCCCTGCTCGGCACGAAATTCATGGGCAAGGCCCACAGCCAGGGCTACCGCAACGTCAACATGTACTTCGCTGACGCCCCCAAGATCGAGCAGGTCGTGATCTGCGGGCGCAATCCGGAAGAAACCGAGCAGGCGAGGGAAGCGTTTGGATGGCAGGAGGCCTCCACGGATTGGGAATCGGTGGTCGCGCGCGATGACATCGACATCATCGATGTCGTGACACCTGGCCACATGCACCGCGAGATGGTCGTCGCGGCGGCGCAGGCCGGCAAGCACGTCGTCTGCGAGAAGCCGCTGGCCAACAGCATCGAGGACGCTAGGATCATGCTCGAGGCGGTCGAAGCTGCCGGCGTGAGGCATCTGGTGATGCACAATTACCGCCGTGTGCCGGCTGTCGCGCTTGCCAAGCGCATGGTCGATGACGGTCGAGTCGGCGACATTTTCCACTTCCGCGCGCGGTATTTGCAGGATTGGGCGGTGTCATCTGATCTGGAACTGGTCTGGCGGTTTGACGCCAAGCAGGCCGGCAGCGGCGCTCTGGGCGACCTAGGGGCTCACATAATCGACCTCGGCCGTTATCTCTGCGGCGAGATCGCCGAATTGGCGGCGACCTCGGAGACCTTCATCAAGCGGCGCGCGGTGGCGGCGGGGTCCAGCGAGATGGCGGATGTGACCGTGGACGATGCCGCCGCTCTCTGCGTGCGGTTTGAGAACGGAGCGATCGGCACGCTTGAGGCTTCGCGGTTCGCACCGGGGCGCAAGAACCACAACACGTTTGAAATCAACGGCAGCAAAGGCTCGATCAGCTTCGATCTCGAGAACCTCAACAATCTCCGGTACTACTCGCTGGATGACCAGCCGGATGCGCAGGGTTTCCACGAGATCATCGCCTGCTCACTGGGCAAACACCCCTATGCTGACAATTGGTGGTTCGACGGGCACCTGCTGGGCTACGAGCACAGCTTTACCCACACGATCTACGACTGGCTGCAGGCAGTGACGGCGGGCGAGCCGACCCATCCGGACTTCCACGACGGCGTGCGCAACCAAGAGGTTTTGGACGCTGCGAGCCGTGCCTCGGAGAGCAAGCGCTGGGAGCAGGTCGGGTAAGCCAGCGGATTCTCCTGCCAGACCTACTCCGAGCATGTTGTAATAGGAAATTGCGGGTCGCCACTTGGAACGTGAACGGTCTGCGTGCGCGGCTCGACTATGTCTTGCACTGGCTGCGCTCCAGAAAGCCCGACATCGTGGGCCTGCAGGAGCTCAAGATGCTCGACGAGCAGTTTCCTGTGGCTGAGTTCGAGGCTGAGGGCTACAGCGCGATAACCCACGGCCAAAAGGCTTGGAACGGAGTGGCAATCTTGAGTCGACAGCCGGCGACAGTGAGGCAGGTGGGCCTGCCCGGGCAAGAGGAGTTCGGATCGCGCCTGCTGACCGCAGAGGTCGCGGGCCTGCGGTTCACGACAGTGTACGTGCCGAACGGCAAGAATCTTGAGCACCCTGACTTCGAGCGTAAGCTGGGTTGGCTCGACACTCTGGCGAGCCACATTGCATCCCACCACGATCGGTCCGAAGCGACTGTGCTGTGCGGGGATTTCAACGTCGTCCCGCAAGCGATCGACTCGTGGGGCGGCGAGCGCATGGCCGGGACCATCTTTCACACAGAATCCGAACGCGAGCGTTTTGCGTACCTGCTTAAGTGGGGGTTGCTCGATCTGTTCCGGCACAAGCATCCCGACCAGCAGATGTTCTCCTGGTGGGATTACCGCGCCAGCTCGTTCTATCGCAATCATGGACTCAGGATCGACTTTTTGCTCGGCACACAGGTCGTGGCTGACAGGCTTGCATCGGTGCGAGTTGATCGAGACTATCGCAAGAAGGTAGACGGCTTGACAGCTTCTGATCACGCCCCAGTGATAGCGGACCTGAATTGAGAAGCGGACTTTTGTGCGAATCGGACGAAGAAGGGTCATTACAACGAATCATGCGTAGCAGTAGATGCTTTTGTGCCTTGCTGGGCTTGGCGGTTCTAGGCGTGCTGCCTGTCGGTCTGCATGGCCAGCAGGAGCAGGACCAGTCCCAGCAGAGACGCAGCCCGAGGGTGGAATTCGAGCGGTTCGCCGTCGGCGCTCGCGTGGGTTACCACGTCACCGCCCAGATCACCGAGGGCAACGACGAACAGACCAGCACGGCGACGATTCCGGCCACGTTGTTCAAGGCCACCTCCGTACCTCAGCAGGACTCTTGGGGTGTCGGGGCCGGTGTGCAGGTCAACCTCCTGCCCCGCTGGGGCGTAACGGTCGACCTGATCGCGCACAGTATCCGCTTCAGGACTGGTACTCGCGTCGAACGCAGGGAGACGGCGACTCGCGCCCGGCAGCTCCTCACCAACGAATTCGTCGTCACCGAGGCGAACCACTGGGACATTCCTTTGACCCTCCGTTACTACTTGAACGGGCCACGCCAGCGCGTTCGACCGTTCATTTCCGGAGGCGCTGGCATGCGCCTGGTGCGCAATGCCAAGGCAAACCGCGAGGTCGGCAGCCTTGATGGCGGCGACAGCGAGTTCTTCGACATTACCCCTGACGTGGCGATGGACAGGACCATGGGCTTGGTGGGCGGCATCGGCTTCGAGTTGATCGACGACATCAATCTCAAGCTCAGTGTCGAGGGGCGCTACATGCGCTGGCAGAACAAGACGTTCGAAATCGGGTTGGCCAACGCCCTGCGCAATCACGTCGAGATCATCGTAGGGCTTTCGTTCTAGATGCAGACGGTGAGGCTGTGATCGTGCAGTCGCGGGTGCCTCCGCTTCGCTGGTAAAGGTTGCTGACGATGCCCAACAGGCTAGCGGGCGAGACCAGCCCGTACCTTCTGCAGCACGCCGAAAATCCGGTCGACTGGTATCCGTGGGGCGAAGAGGCGCTCGCGCGTGCCCGGCGCGAGGACAAGCTGATCTTTCTCAGCATCGGCTATGCCGCCTGCCATTGGTGCCATGTGATGGAGCGCGAGTCCTTCGAGGAGGAGGCCGTCGCGGCGATCCTCAATCAAGATTTCGTGGCCATTAAGGTGGACCGCGAGGAACGCCCCGACATTGACGAGATCTACATGGCAGCCACCATGCTCTTTTCCGGAGGGCACGGTGGCTGGCCCATGAGCGTGTTTCTCGTCCCGGACCTGAGGCCCGTCTACGCCGGCACGTACTTTCCGAAGGAAGACGCCTACGGACGGCCAGGTTTCGTCACGCTGCTGCGCTTCCTCCAGCAGAAGTGGAAGGGCGAGCAAGCCGAGCTCTTGCTGAATGCCGGCAAGGCGGCCGACGCCGTGCGCCAGCTGATGCGCCAAGAGCCGGAGGCGGAATCGCTGCCCGGTCCGGGGCAAGTCGAGCGAGCCGCCGGGACGCTGTACCAGTCGTTTGACCACTCGCGCGGCGGCATCGCGAGCAACTCGAACAAATTCCCGCAATGCATGTCGCTCGATTTGCTTTTGCGCGCTTTCCAGTCATCAGGGGAGTCAAGATTCCGCAATGCGGTCGAGCTAACCCTGGAACGCATCTCGCTGGGCGGGATCTACGACCATCTCGGCGGCGGCTTGCATCGCTATGCCACCGATCCCGGCTGGCTCGTCCCGCATTTCGAGAAGATGCTTTACGACCAGGCGCTGGTTGCAGCGGCGCTGGTGGACGCTTGGCAGGCCTCGGAAGATCCTGAAAAGCAGGCACTCTTCGCAGATCGCGCTTGCGGGATTTGTGACTACGTCCTGCGTGACCTGCGCGATGCCAACGGAGCGTTCTTCTCGAGCGAGGATGCTGACAGCGAAGGCCAGGAAGGTAAGTTCTATATCTGGACAAAGGGCGAGATCGAGGATGCCCTCGGCAGGGCAGCTGCGCGGCTGTTCGCTTCCCATTTCGACGTCTCCGAGCATGGCAATTGGATGCATCCCGGGGATGCGCACGTCCCCAGCGGTCCCAAGAACGTGCTGCAGGTCGTGCGCCCGGCGGAGACGCTCGCCCGGCTGGACGGCATTTCCCGCGCTGACGTGGAGGCGAGCTTGGCTAAGTCACGAGAGATCTTGCTGGAACTGAGGGGACGCAGAACGCGCCCTGGTCTCGATGACAAAGTGCTCACCGGGTGGAATGGGCTGATGATCTCTGCGCTGGCGCGAGTGGCATCCGCGATGGACGTCCCGCGCTATGGCGCCGCAGCGGTGGAGGCCGCTGATTTTGTCTTGCGCGAACTGCGGCTAGACGGTCGTCTGATGGCGACTTACGGCAAGGGCCAGGCGCGTCTTGCCGCATACAGCACCGACTATGCCTTCATGGCGTGGGGCCTGATTGCGATCTATGAATGGAACGGCGAGCCGCGATATCTGCTAGAGGCCGAGCGGCTTACCGACACACTGATCGATTTCTATTGGGACGAGCAAGGCGGCGGGTTCTTTCTCACTGCCTCGGATCACGAAGAGCTGCTCGTGCGCAGCAAGACCGCCCATGACGGAGCAACGCCTTCAGCGAATTCCGTGATGTCACTGGTTCTCCAGAAGCTGTCCATCCTGCTCGGCCGCAAGGATTACCGGCAGAAGGCCGGAGCGATCCTGGAAACCTTCGTCGACCGATCGCTGCGCACGATCTTCCAGCAGGAGCTGATGTGGTGCGGGCTCGATGCGTGGCATCGAGGCTGGGACGAAGTTGCGATCATCGGGCCGGCCGATGATCCTCCGACCCGGGAAATGCTCGCCAAGGTTCATCGTCGCTATGGGCCGAACACTGTTGTGGCCCGCGCGGACGGGCCTGACTCGCCAGGCACCGAGCGGATCGCGCTGCTTTCCGGCAGGGGGCTCGTTGGCGGTCAGCCCACCGCCTACTTGTGCCGGGATTATCAGTGCGAGCGGCCCGTGACCTCTGCCGACGAATTATTCGCCCCGGCGTGACCTTGGCCTCGACTGCAAGCGGCCGGCGGCGGATGCCGGCGCACGCTCAAGCAACTCGATCATGATCAACGTCGGTGACACTGAAGGCATGGCGAGCCAGACGCCGGGTAGCCAAGTCCGGATCCGGTCAGCCCGGGCGGGAGAGATCTCGCGGATCCAGGAATTGGTCGCCTTCTTTCCCAATGAACTGCTGCAGTCCGATCTGCCCGAGATCCCATCGTTTTTCGTTGCAGAAATTGAGGGGGCGGTGGTCGGTTGCTGCGCCTTGGAGATTTACTCAAAGCGGCTGGCAGAGGTGCGCAGCCTGGCCGTGCATCCCGATTTCAGAGGGGTGGGCATCGCTGCGCAGTTGGTCCAGGCATGCAGAGGGCGAGCGCAGGAACGGGGGGTTCAGCAAATGCTGGCTGTGACCAGCGAGCCGGGCTTTTTCGAAAAGCACGGGTTTACCGTGCATCCCGGTTGGAAGACGGCCGTGTTTTCCAATCTTGACGAGAGCTCGTAGGCCACGTGCGGGTTAGATCCTGCGCTCGATTACCGAGCCTGCTCGACTTAGCGAATCCTCATGTTTCGCAATGCACGCTGCGGGTGCTACCTGCCTCTGGCATTGGTTCTTGGCACGGCCACCGTGCCAGCCTAGCAGGCCGGCGCCAGCCGCAAGGAGGGCGCAAGAGCTGTCACTTCCGTCACTCGAAACTACCGTGTTCAACACGCGCAGGCCGTGGTTGGGCGAGGCGGGCATGCGCGGCAGCGCCGACGGAGTCGTCTTGGTTCTGGCGGACTGCCATGAGTAACCTCGGCAACGCTGGGTTGCGCCAGTTGGCGACCGGCGCTCGTGGGGAGAACGCGAGCATTATCTGCTCTTCGCTAGCGCCCTCAAAGTGGGAATCCGAGGCCTCAATCGCCTGCCTGCGCCGGTACGCCCGGTCAGTGCCGGCTGTCGCTGCGGTTGTGGCACGATAGGATCAACTCGGAGACGCGGGCTTCAGACACGCCGATGACATGGAATCGAACCAGCGCCGGAGGTGGCTTGTTGGGTGCGCTGATCGTTGCCGGCGCCATCATCTTCTACAACTGGGGCGCGACGCCCCGGCTTGACGGGCGGATCACGCAAGTCCGCACACTCGGAATGGACCCATCCAATTCAGTCGCGATCGTCAACTTCGAGGCATCCAACACCTCGAACTACGAGATCGCGATCAACTTCAGGGAGATTGATGTCACGGAGGAGTCTGGGAACATTCGCAAGGGGCGCATCCTTAGCGTGTGGGATATCCAGCAGCTGTTCCAGTACTACCCAGCGCTAGGGGGCATGGGCGACGAGCCGCTCATCGACAATCGATACCTCGCGCCGGGCGAGTCGATGCGCGGCTTGCTGGCCGCTCGGTTTGAAATTCCGAAGCACTTGTTGGACATGCGCGAGGAGCTTGTCTTCCGTACTGTCGACAACAAGAACCGCGCCACGGAGCTTCGCTTGGATGCTGAGTGAGCGTACGCACCCGTGTACAACGACACCCTGCTAGCTCACTTCCGCAACCCGCGTCGCGTTGGAACTTTGGACCCGCCCGCGGTGACCGTGACGGTTGAGAACCCTATCTGTGGCGACATCATGGCGATCTCAGCCGAAGTTGACGGCGGTCGCATCCGGGACGTGCGGTTTCAGGTGCGCGGGTGCACCGCTTCGATCGCGGCCGGTTCAGTGTTAACGGATCTGCTTGTCGGGCGTGGTGTGGCGGATTTGGACGGTCTCAGTCCAGAGTCCGTGGAAACCGCGCTGGGCGGCCTGCCCAACGAGTCCAAGCACGCCGCGAGGCTGGCCAGCGATGCCGCTCGAGCACTGGCTGGCGAGCTCAAAGGGCAATAGCGCGGGCATCGCTCTGCTTGGCCCGCCTGTCTCGCCCCTTGCGGTTCGAGCTTGATTCCTCGTAGCGATTTGTTGCGTCCATGTGCTGGCGAGAACGACACCGCCGAAGATCGCATTCGCGACGCTTGCCAGCGTGGGGTCGTGTTTTGGACGTGCTGCTAGCGTCGTAGCGCTGAATTCCGGCCCGATCAATCGGTCGAGCCGTGCCAGTCGAGAGACGGTGCCGAGTTCACGGGTTGCTGACTCTTGTGCGGTCAAGTCATCGATCTTGGCGCTGATTGCGGGTTCGCGTTCAATGGCCGCGCGAATGTCGGCGAGACATGAGTTTCCTCGATCCCGCACGCGGATTGATCGCCAAATAATCATCCGGCGGTCGGACGTACAGGAAGCTCACGTCGCAGTCCCCGTCTGGCGACCGGAACCCCCATGCTCGGCTGCCGGATCCGGCCGCGATGAGGATGGGGGTGTCGCTGTCCCCTCCGATGGCAGCCAGTTTCTGCTCGATTTTCTGGGCAAATTGCAGAGGCACCATTGAGTCATCTCAGCCTTGGCCCGCGTCAGCGCATCCTGGACGCGCATGGCATTGGTGCGCGCGCTTCCGTCGCTTTGGCTAGGTCTTCCCGCATTGCCCGGCGGCGATGACGCCTTCGTGCCACATTTTCGCTGCGACATAGCGGGCGGCGGATCAGATCGCTTCGCAAGTGGTCTCGCGAATTGGCATCTGGACGGCTCGACTATGAAGTCGCATTGCGATCTCGGAAGATTGCCACGAACAAGGCCAGAACCAGCGCGGACAGAACTGCTGGAAGTCCCCAGATTGCCTGCCAGTCGATAAGGCTTTGTGCTTGATTCAGCTTGTTTGCCTGCGTGCTGCGAAGCTGCTGGATCTGCTCTGGGGGGGCGTTGGCTGCCTCGAGTTGTGCTAGCTCGGCGCCAATCTGCTGGACCTCTTCGCTCAAGACCCGGGTCTGCTGCGGCGTGTTGACTTCTTCCCAAACTCCGGCGACCCCTGCCCCGACCAGCATTCCCAATCCGAGCGTGAAGAGGACGAGCATGCCTTGCGCTTGCGCGCGAATCTCCTTGCGCGCCGCCAGGTCCGTGTATATCTGGCCGGTCACGAACAAGAAGTCGTAGCAGATGCCATGCAGGATGATCCCGCCGTACATCATCCAGATCACCGCGTCGGATGTGCCCAGGGTAAACATGGTATATCGCAGGACCCAGGCCAGCATTCCGAGCGCAAGCATCCACTTCACGCCTAGACGCCGGAAGAACAGAGGCATCAGCACCATGAAGAGGATCTCCGAGACCTGCCCATAACTCATCGCCTGGGTAACGTCCGCGATCCCGGCCAGCTGGACCGCTTTGGCGGCGAGTTGGAAATAGAACGCCAGGGGGATGCAGATCAGGAATGTGCTGAGGATGAACACTGCAAAGGACGGTTTGCGGAGCAGCTCGAATGCGTCGAAACCGGCCAGCTCCCGCCAGGATGTGCTCTTGCCCTTCGAGGGTGGCGGGGTGTGCGGTAGGGAGAGGCAGTAGAGTCCCATGAGAATTCCGGCTGCCCCAGTGAGCTGGAACATCTCAAGGCGATCACCCCAGCCGATCCACGCTAGGGACACGCCGGCTACGATCCAGCCGATCGTCCCGAACACGCGAATCAGCGGAAATTCCTTCTTGGAATCCCTGACATGGTGTAACGCGAGGGAGTTCGTCAAGGCCAGGGTGGGGAAGTAGCACAGCGTATGCCCGAGGAACGCCCAATTTATGTAGGAAGGGCAAGCTGGCGCGGCCGGATCCATCAGCGAGGCCGCGAAAAACATGAAGCCGCCGCCCAGGACATGCAGGGCACACAGGATTTTCTCCGTTGGGAAGAATCGATCGGCGACCATGCCGACAAAGAATGGCGACAGGATGCAGGCGAGCGGGCCGACGGCGTAGGTCCAGCCTAGGTCGCTGCCGCCGAATCCGATCTTGACGAGATACAAAGGTGCGCCGACATACCAAGCCCCCCAGACGAAAAACTGGAAGAACATCATTGCGCCGAGTCGCGCTCCCATGCTGCCGCGCATCGCCCCATTGTATGTAGGCGGCGAACAGGGTCCGAGTCCTGCGCGTGGGCCCCGCCGTGGCAGACCCGCGCCCCTTCCGCTGTTTGCAAGAGCGCTGACCTAAGATGGTGCCGATGGCTCGCGTTGCTGGGAACGTCGGCAAGCTCGCCGCAGAAGCGCTCTACCAGTACGCTCTGCGAGCCCTTGCCCGCCGTCCGCACACGGTGGCCGAACTCCAAGCGAAGCTCGGGCGGCGCTGCGCTGATGAAGCGGACGTTCGGGGCGTGATCGACAAATTGCGGGGCCACGGATACGTGGACGACGAACGAACCGCGGAGTCTTACAGCGAGTTTCGCCGAGACTACGCGGCACTCGGAAAAAATCGGGTGCTCAACGAGTTGCGCCAGCGCGGCGTCGAAGACGGGACTGCCGAGAAGGTCGTTGCGAACGCTTACGAAGATGCAGATGAGGCCGAGCTCGCGAGGAACTTCCTGCGTCGCAAACTAGGGGAGCGCTTTGAAGGCACCAAGATCACAGACCGTCGTGAGCTCGCTCGCCTGTACGCTGCCTTGGCGCGGGCCGGCTTTGCGCCGCACGCGATTGCGGACGCACTCAGAGGGGTATCCGCAGACTTCGAAGTACTCGACGCTCTATCAGAATCTATTGCCACCGAGTGAGCGTTGCGGGCCGCAGAGCGGCAATGACCAAATCATGGGTCGATAGGAGCGCAGGGCAGGTTAAGGCCAACTTTAGCCTCAACACACCGAATTCCATTTGGGGGACTGTGTCGGCAGGCACAAGGCCCATCAAGGCGATTCCTCTCGCCAACGAAGTTTGTTAGCTGCGATCGAGGCTGACACAGCATTCTCTGGGGTGCTTGGCGATAGGCTGGAATCACGATGTTAGTCGCTGGAATCATGAGCGGGACCTCAGTCGACGGGATCGACGTCGCGCTTGTTGAACTCAACGGAGCGCGGTTTTCGCTTGACGTCAGACCACTGGCGTTCTGGGAGATTCCGTTCCCGGAAGGCGTTCGTGAGGAGGTGCTCAGCGTTTCGGACGCGATTTCTTCCACCTCAAGGATCAGTCAGCTCAACTTCCTATTGGGACAGATCTTCGGTGATGCCGTACTCCAAGCGTGTGCCCGTTCGGGCATAGCGGCTAGCCAGCTGGACCTAGTGGGCTCACATGGTCAGACGATCTACCACCAAGGGGAGTCGGCAGTGCTGTGCGGGATTGAGGTTTCCAGCACGCTGCAAATCGGCGAAGCCGCCTGCATCGCGCGCGCTTGCGGCACCCCGGTGGTCTCCGATTTTCGCCCAGCCGACATCGCCGCGGGTGGCGAAGGTGCACCCCTGGTTCCCTACGTCGATTACCTATTGTTTCGGCATCAGACGATCAATCGCATTGCCCTGAACATCGGGGGCATCGCCAACCTTACGGCCTTGCCTGCCGGGGCCGAAGCTGACAAGGTGATTGCTTTCGACACCGGCCCCGGCAACATGGTGATGGATCAGTTAGTCGAGAGATTCACCGACGGCACGGAGCGCTTTGACCGTGACGGCCGCGTGGCGCTCGGCGGGATTGCGGATGACGCCCTGCTTGAAGACCTGCTGCAAGACCCTTGGTACTCCCAGCCCGCGCCGAAGAGCACGGGCCGGGAGCGCTACGGGGCGGACTTTGTCACACGCCTCTTAGATCGCGGGCTTGATCAGGATGCGCTGATGGCTACGGCTGCACAACTGACGGTGCGCAGCATCGTGCTCGGGATTGGGAGAATTGTCCGGCCAGCAATGCCCGTCGACGAGCTGCTCGTCTCCGGCGGAGGCTGGCGGAATCCAGCGATCATCGGACCTCTGGGTGACGCCTTGCCTGACGCGAAGATTCGGCCTACCGACGCTCTAGGGATCAAGACCGACGCAAAGGAAGCCATCGCAATGGCTGTGCTTGCCTACGAAACCTATCACGAACGCCCTGCGAACCTGCCTTCTGCCACTGGCGCGGATTATCCTGTCGTACTCGGCAAGAGGACTCCTGCACCCGTCTAGCAGACTTCCAACTGCGCTGAAGCCAAGCGGTCGCGCTAGTCGTCCACACCAAGGCGCGCCTGCTCCAGCGCGGCCCGTGCCTCGCTATCGCCGGGCACCCACGCAAGAACTGCGCTGAGAGCGGCTAGCGCCGTTGGAAATTCTCCGGATTCGAGCGCTAGGAGCCCTAGCGCGCGCTGAGCGCCCACCATGCTCGGTGCCAGATCGACCGCGATCCGCAACGCGCTGAGCGCTTCATTCGCGCGACCCGCTCCGCCCAGGGCTAGGCCCACCTCGTAGTGTGCCTCCGCTCGTTGCGGGTTCAGCTCGAGGGCGCGTCGCAGGGCGTCGAGCGCCCCTTTCGGATCAGTTCCGGCCAGCCGCAGAGCGCTTCCGTAGCGAAGGTGGGCATCCTCGTAGTCCGGACTTGAATTCGTGGCTTCCCGCAGCAGTTCTACTGCTTCCGGGATTGCGCCTGATTCAAGCAGGCTCGTTCCTTGCTGGGCTAGCAGTATCGCCCTGCTTCGGCGCGCCTGGAGGTCAGCGACTTCAACCGACCTCGCGGTGACGCCGCTGGCAGCGTCTGGGCGGCCAGCGCGCTGGTAAGCCTGCGCAAGGTTTCGATGTGCCTTCAAGAGAGTGGGGTTCAAGCGAATGGCTTCCTGGAACTGCGCGATTGCGCCATCGATGTCCTTGAGCCTCATTAGCACTGTGCCGAGTGTGTTCCGCGAATCGTAGTCGCTCGGGGCTGCGCTGACGGCGAGCCGTAGTTCGCGGGCGGCTCCGGCCAGGTCGCCGCTTTGCTGCAGGCAGACCCCTAGCGCCCTCCGGGCGTCGCTGTGGCCCGGATGCCGTTCAAGGACGTCCTTGAACTGCTCCATTGCCTCATCGAGTGCGCCGAGCTTTGTCAATGCCAGGCCGAGGTTGTAATGCGCAGTGGGATTCCCCGCGTCGATCTCAACTGTCTTGCGCAGCGCGTCGACCGCCTCCGTGAGATTTTCCAGCTCGGCCAGAGCAATCCCCAAGGCCAGCAGGACTTGCGCGTTCCCCGGCTCAATCTCGAGTGCGGCGCGCAGCTGCCCGGCCGCTTCTTCTGTCTTGCCGTCGCGCTGGAGCAGGGCAGCAAGGTTGAAGCGAGCTTCTGCGAAACGCGGCGCTTGCTCGACAATCATTCGCAGCAGCCGCTCCGCTCCCCGCGTGTCGCCTCGTTTTCGAATCGCCGCGCTGAGCATGTACCGAGCTGGAAGCGAGTCCGGGGCCGCTCGCAACGCCTCATGGTATGCAGCGATTGCGGCGCCCGGCTGCCCCGAGCGATCCAACGCCATCGCCCGGTGGAAGTGCGCCTCGGCAAAATCCGGATCGATTTCGCCCACTTTTTCGAAATGACTGATCGCGCGAGCGAACTGGCGGCGGTCCGCTTGGATCTGTCCGATGGCATGGTGGGCGAGCTTGTCTGCTGGATCCACCTCGATAGCGGCGAAGAGCTGTCCGAGCGCAGCTTGCGGGCTGCCCTCGTCGAGATAGCGTAATCCCCGCTCCCGGTAGGTTGCCGCGTCGGCCTCGGCTGCTGTGGCCTGAGCGAGGAGGCCGTCCGGCTGAATCGTGGCGATACCGGCCGCGAGCAGCCACGGCGCTACTTTGGCGAATTGATGCTTGAAGGCCATCGCATGTTGGCGCAAAGCCCGGACGGTCAGCGCGGGGCTGGCACGCCGCTCGGAACTCAGGGGGTGCCCTCCCTGACGATCCGCAGCAGGCCGCCTTTGGTGAACTGCTCTCGATCTTGTGCCTTCTGTTTGCCCACCACTGCCAGCAGCTCCTTGGCGCGCGCGGAATCGCCCGCACTGCGGTAGACCAGCGCGAGCTGGTATGTCGCCGATACGTCTGCGGGATCGATTTCCCTGGCTCTTTCGAGATGGTCGATTGCTTCGCCAAGATTGCCTTGCCGTGCCAGCAGCTTGCCCATCAGCAAGCGTGACTGAAACAGGTCCGGTCGCAGTTTGATCGACGTCCGCAGTGCCCCGATGGCTTCGGCTTCTTCAGGGGACCCAGGCTCGACCCCGGAGCGCTGCAACGCCTCGGCCAAGAACCAGTGGACCATGTAGTCGTCTTTCGCTTGCGAGCGGCGGCGGCGCAGCACCCGAATGGCGTCCGGCAGGCGATCCTGCTGCATCAAGATGAGCCCAAGGGCGACTCCCGGAAGGTTTCTGTCCGGCGCGAGCGAGGACGACTCGCTAAACGCGTCCTCTGCGTCATCGAAGCGGCCTTTCATCGCGAGCGCAACGCCGCGCTGCAGGTGAATCCGGTGGGAGCGTGGGACGCGATCAACCGCGATGTCGGCAATCTCCAACCCGAGATCGAAATTCTCGTGGTCCAAGCATAGGGCGATGAGGTCAATGTAGTTCGCTTCGCTCTCCGGCTCGATCTCGGTCGCCTCGCGTAGCGCGTCGTAGGCGCTCTGTGTGTCGCCACTTGCCTCATACGCGCGCGACAGCAGGTTTCGCAGTTCGGCTGTCCGATACCCTTTGGCGGCTAATGCTTCTCCGGCGCCCACGGCGCGCTCTGGTTGTCCGCTGCGATCGTACGCCAAGACTAGGTTGAACCCGAGCTCGTAGGCGTCCGTGCTGCCGCCTGCGGCTCGTTCGAAGGCCAGCGCCGCCGATTCGAACGCCTCTAAGGCCGCCAACTGCAGGCCTGCCTGGTAGTGGATTTCCTTCGGCGCTGTCGCGGGTACCTTCTGGAGTGCGATGACTGCTTTCGGGCGTTGGCCGGTCTGGGCCAGCGAGTGGCCGTACTTGATGAGCGGACCCGGATTCTTGGCCACTAGATCGCCGCCTTGGGAAAAGTGGCTCGCCGCCGCGGCGAATTCGCCCTTGGCGAAGGCGATTTCTGCTAGTCCAACGTGCGCGAACGGAGTGTCCGACGACGAGGCCAGCAGCTTCTCGAGGTAGGGTTGCGCGGCACTGGGGGATGCGCTCGACATCTGGTGCAGTGCCATGTTCTTAAGCGCGGAGGCGTAGTCGGGCTCCAGCTCTAGCGCCCGCTCGAATTGCACCGCCGCGGCATCCCGATCCCCGCCGGAAGACAGAGCGATGCCTAACGCGTTGTGGAGTCGGGCATTGCCCGGCATTGCTTGGACAACATCCTGCAGGAGCGCGGCGGCACGCTTCCAATCGCCCTGCTGCATGAGCGACATGGCCTGCTGGTAGGTTTCGCGCGGGGATTCGCCAGCTTGTGGCGCGCCGACCGCGACGCAGCACAGCAAGGGAAGGGCCGCCAGGTCGAACAGCCGAGAATTGCGCGATCTGCCAGACAGAGGCACCATAAGCTGGCGGATAATCCGACCGCACTTAGCTTACAGCGTTTAGAATGCCAGTCCTTGACAAAGGCCCCGAGCATCGTAGAATGGGGCAGAATCCGGCGGGGTAGCGAGATTGGCGGCACTCCTTTTCTGGGTGCGGCACCGGCTACACAGGTCCGAATCGGGAGGATTTATCTATGCGCATGAACGACCGTATCGCGGGCCCGCGCGGGCCCGCAGCGTTGCAACGAGCCGGGCAGATTGCCCGGCTTTGCTTTTGCCTGCTGGTATTCGCACTGTGCCTGCCCGCGCAGTTCAGCAGCGTCTTGGAGGGCACGATCACAGATCCCGCGGCTGCTGTCATCCCCGGCGTCGAAGTCGTGATCGAGGACACCTCCACCGGGTCGACGCGCAGCTCGAGCACATCGAGCGTCGGCCGTTACAGGGCCACCGCGCTCGCCGCGAGCACCTACAAGGTCACCGTGACTGCCGAGGGCTTCCAAACCTATGTGCAGGAGGGTATCACCCTCCAAGTGGACCAGACCACCACCTTGAACATCGCCCTCGAACTCGGCGCTACGACCGAGACGGTGAGCGTGACCTCGGCACCGCCGCTCATTGAGACAGGCGAGGCCAAGGTTTCCGGCCAGATCGAGGAGATGGAAGTCGCCGATCTGCCGCTGGTCGGCCGTAACTTCATGACATTGGTGGTCCTCACCCCAGGCGTTGTGGGGCTGCCTTCGGGAGGTGGCCAGGCCTACGCCCAGGCGAGCGGCGACATCTTTTCGGCGGAGTACGGGGTGAACCTCAGCGGCAACGGCCAGCGTGCCGAATCGAACAGCTTCAACGTTGACGGCGCTTCGGTGAACGCGAGCCCGCGTGGCGGCGTGGTCAATCACAACCCCAACGCGGACTCCGTGCAAGAGCTGCGTGTATCGGTGAACAACTTCTCGGCCGAGTACGGGCGCAATTCGTCCGTGCTGGTGAATGTGATCACGAAGTCGGGCACCAACGAGGTCCACGGAACGGTGGGCTGGTACCACACCAACAACAGGCTCCAGGAGCCGAACCGGTTCCAGACCAGCGGCGTGCCTGTGTTTCGCCGCAACGAGGCCAATTGGAGTTTGGGTGCCCCGATCATCAAGAACCGGACCTTCGCGTTCGCGTCAATGGACATCCTGCGATCGGGCGTGGGGGCTGGTTACAGCAGAACCGTGGTCAGCCGCGAATTTGCCAACTTGGCCCGCGAGCGGTATCCCAACAACCTTGGCAGCATGATCATGACCGAATTTCCGGACCTCTTGGAGAACAAGTCAGTCAACCAGACGGCTGGAGCCTTGGTCGGATCCGACTGCAGCGGCAGCGCTGCTATCGACACTCCCATCGGAGCGCTGCCGTGCGACTTCCCCGTGACCGAGCGCGGGTCGTTCGCGCAGACGCTGCCGCGCGACGGCATGCAGTGGTCGATTCGCATTGACCACACCTTCAACGAGAGCAAGGACCGCATCTACGGCAGCGTCGCTCGCACGACCAACCAGCAGGTGTTGTTCGGAAGCCCCTCTGTCTACCCGGCCTTCACGAAAATGCAGGAACAGTGGACGGCGTTTGCGAACCTGAACTGGACGCGCATCATCTCGACGAACCTCATCAACGAGGCGTCATGGTCGTGGCAGCACGCCGAGGGTGACGCGCCGATCGGGCGCGGCGAGATCCCCGCCATCAGCGTGCCGGGAATCGAGGGCTACGGCCAGGGCTTCTCGGACGCGGTCTTCATCCAGAACAATCAGCAGTGGCGCAACGTGACCACGTGGAACAAGGGATCGCACTCGTTCAAGTTCGGCGGTAACTTCAACTGCGACAGCGGCTGCCCCGGTGCCGGAGCCCTGTTCGCGGCGGTCTGGGAGCGCCCGAACTACGGTTTCAACAGCATTTGGGACTTCGCGCTGGATGATCCGTTCTCCCACGGGAACATCGGTTTCGACCCGGCCACGGGCGACGCCCGCGGGTTCGATTTCCGGCCGCGCTTCACGAACTGGGGCATGTTTGTCAACGATGACTGGAAGGTGCGCCCCAATCTGACGGTCAGCTGGGGCCTGCGGTGGGAGGCCTTCCCAATCCCCACCGACCTAGACAACATCTTCGTTGGAGCTAACTTCCGCGGGGGCAGCAGCTTCTCGGAGCGGATTGCCGACGTCGGCGTGCGTCACGGCCCGCCCTTGGCATCCACCGACATGAACAACATCGCCCCGCGCCTTGGGATCGCCTGGGATCCCACCGGGCAGGGCAAGATGTCGATTCGTGCGGGCAGCGGTATGTTTTATGACCGCCCCGGGGGGCAGTTCTATCGCGACTGCTGCACCAGCTTGCCGATCTTCGCGGTTGCGAGCGTCAGCAAGCAGACGGACGCCAAGCCTGTCTACGGCTTGAGTAGTACGAATGAGTCGCCGTGGATGTTCCCCCGCCCGCCGAACCTGCAGGTGGGGCTGGACGAGCGCGGCGGACTGATCGGCGTGCCTGCGGAGATCCAGATCTGGGAGCCGGACCTGAAGAATCAGTACGCGATCAATTGGTTCTTCGGCGTCCAATATGCGCTCGGTAGGAATTGGGCGCTAGAAGCGAACTACGTTGGCTCGCAAGGAACCAAGCTCTACCAGAACTACGAGGTCAACCGATTCGCCGGTGATCTTCTCGACGGTCGGCTGAATCGCCTGAACCCGAGTTTCGGCAACATCCTCTATGGGCAGAACAACGGCAAGTCTTACTACCACGGCATGAACGCCAGTCTCAAGAAGCGCTTCTCTCGGGGCTTGCTGTTCCAAGGCGCCTACACCTTCGGCAAGGCTGTTGACACCGGTAGCAGCTTTTCAGGTGAGCACTTGGTGGAACTCAGCGACATGAGCCTGAATCGCGGACGGTCTCGCTTTGACGTTCGGCAGAAGTACGCCATGAGTTTGATTTTCGACATCCCCGCGCCGGCGCGGAGTGGCGCGGCCAAGGCGATTCTCGGGAACTGGCAGGTCGGTGTTACCACGATCCTGCAGACCGGATCGCCTTTCAACGTGTCTTGCGGGCTGCCCTTCGCGCCCGTGTTCGACGCCAACGGGAACATGACCGGGAACACCGGTTGCGACTTCAATGCCGACGGCCGGAACAACGACCGCCCCGACACGCCGTCGTTCGGCGAGTCGCTCGGCGGCGTGAGCAAGGATGACTACATCAACGGCGTATTCCAGGCGAGTGACTTTCCCAAACCCCAGACCGTGCGCCCCGGAACGCTTGCCCGCAACGCCTTCAACAATCCGGGATACAACAACACGGATTTCAACATCTTGCGGCAATTTCCTCTGCCGCTGCTTGGCGAGAGCGGGCGAGTCGACTTCCGCGCCGAGTTCTTCAACGTCTTCAACCAGGAGAATCTCGGCTCGTTGAACGGCTCGCTGCAGAGCGGTGCCTTCGGGCGCGTGACCAACACCTTTAGCGCGCGAAACATTCAGTTCGGCGTCAAGATAGTCTTTTAACTCTGCGAATCGACAGCAAGCTCGGCCGCGCCTCGATTGGCCTGGCCGGGCTACACTTGTAGACACATCCCGCATATGGCGCGAGCCTCGATTGCACGGGTCTTGGTTCCGACCACGGCTTGGATTCATTTATTGGCGGGATTGTGTTGGGCACAGGTGCCACACCAGCCGGACGGACTGAGCGGTGCCCTTGGTGTCAACTTCAGCGAGGTTGCTCAGGAGGCCGGGATTGCCTTTGTCCACGAAAACGCCGCTTCACCGGATAAGTACTTGATCGAAACCATGGGCGGCGGTGCTGCTTGGCTGGATTACGATGGCGACGGCTCCTTGGACCTCTACATTGCCAACAGCGCAGCCACGCGAGCGTTCGAACCGTCAGAGGCAATCCGAGGCGCGCTATATCGCAACACAGGGACCGGCGCGTTCGTTGACATGACGTCGGTTGCGGGCATCGCTGCCGCCGGGCTGTTCGCAATGGGTGTGGCGGCCGGCGATTACGACAACGATGGGGACACGGATCTTGCGGTCACCGGATACGGGCGGTCCATGCTCTACAGAAATGAGGCGGACGGGAGCTTTCGGGATGTTACAGAGGAGGCCGGGGTGGCTAACCGCGGCAAGTGGGGCACGAGCGCCGCTTGGTTCGACTATGACAACGATGGCTTGCTTGATTTGGTTGTTGTGAACTATCTCGATTGGAGTCCGGATAACAACTCCCACTGCGGCGAGCGCCGCCCGGGATACCGCTCCTACTGCCATCCAAACAAGTACCGCGGGCAGGAGCCGACGTTGTACCGCAACGTCGGCGACGGCACATTCGAGGATGTCTCGCGGGAATCAGGGCTCGGCTCCAAGGCGGGAAACGGTCTCGGAGTCGTCTGCTTTGACTTCGACCTGGACGGCTGGCTGGATGTGTTCATTGCGAACGATTCAATGGAGAACTTCCTCTACCGCAATCTCGGCAATAGCACGTTCGAAGATGTGGCGTTTGTCGCGGGCGTGGCCCTCGGCGAGAACGGGCAGGCCGAGGCTGGGATGGGCGTCGACGCGGCCGACTACGACAATGACGGTTGGCCGGACCTCTATGTTGCCCACCTAGACTTCGAGTTTGACCGGCTATACCGAAACGAAGGGGGAGGGGTGTTCTCGGATGCGACGTTTCAGGGCGGCATCGGCTACAAGACGTTTGACTTGAGCGGGTTCGGAGCCGGGTTTATCGACTACGACAATGACGGCTGGCGGGATCTATTCGTGGCTAACGGCCACGTGCTCGATAACATCCATCTGTTCCACGAGGGGACCCGATACGCCGAGAGGAAGCTGCTGTTCCGGAACACCGGAGGGAGGTTTGAGGAGATCGGGGCGCAGCTCGGCGAAGCGATGGCGGAGCCGCGAGTGAGCCGGGCGGCGGCGTTCGCCGACTATGACAATGACGGCGACATCGATGTGTTTGTCGCGAACAACGGGCAAGAGCCGCAGCTGCTGCGGAACGATGGGGGCAACAGGAATCACTGGTTGCAGGTAAGACTTGTCGGCGCAGACTCGAATCGTGACGGCATCGGCGCGCTCGTGATCGTGGAGGCGGGCGGACTGACGCAGTCGGCCCAGCGCACGGGTGGAGGCAGCTACCAAGCGGCACACGACTTGCGGTTGCATTTCGGCTTGGCCCAAACCGAGCTCGTTGACAGCGTGGAGGTCCGGTGGCCCAGTGGCACGATCGACCGGATCGAAGGGGTCAATGCGGACACGGTTTTGGTGGTGAGCGAGGGCGCTGGCCGCGCCGATGGCAGCTAGCTGACAGCTGGGTCCAGTGTGCTCCGACCTAGCCGTTCGTGGCCGCGGTGCCCCGAGCAGTCATCCGCTCCGGGGCCGCACCTTCGCCATGTACAAGCAGGATTTGGGAGGCGGCCCGGGCCAGGACAGGATGACCCGTGAATCGGGAATGCGGTCGACCGCGTCAACGAGCACGCACGTACAATCGCCTCAGTCGCAGGTGTCAGCAATCGCCGTCGAGCAATTGGCTGTTCAATCCCCGAGCAGCTGGGCGGAAGGCCATAGATCACGAAGAGCTGCATTGTGTAATACGAGACTTGTCGCGCTTGCCGTAGGCCTTGACGTACTTGGATGGCATGAGCCTGACGTCATGGCCTTGCCCTCGCAGCTGCCACCGGGGAAGTGGGCACCGCTGCAAGCCTCCCTGCCGATGCTGCAGGGCTGCAGGCCGGCGGCTGCCTCGATCACGGTCTGCTTGCCGCGGTGCTCCTTCAGCATGACCTGACCGGCCGGGTCCATGCCCACGACGAGGACAGGGCACTTGCCGATGTCGAGACCGATAATCTCGAGCACCTCGCGGGCCGGTCTCTTGCACGCTTTCTGCTTCGCTGCCATGGAATGCTTCCTGCCGTCCTCCAGTTGGCGACAAACAGCAGTCGCTGGTACCGAGTTTGCCGCCATGGCCGCGGCTGCCGGGAAGGGGCGGACCACCCCATAGTCAGGATTTTGAAGGTGTCGAAGTCGGGGCGCGGACAGGTCTCACAGAAACGCCCACAGGGGTGCTGCGCTTGCCCCACCACCTCGGGGATAAAAACACCCGTGGTGCGATCTCTCCAAGGCGACGCTTCCCCGGCGCTCCGGAGGCGACTGGTGGTCATATGCTCTGATAGCCCACTGTAACGGCAGCTTGGAGGTTGCATGCCGAACAGTCCAATCAAGAAGGAGGCAAACGTGGAACGTTTTTCAAGATCGCGCATCCAATTGACGGAGGGACTGATCCTCTTGTTGTTGCTGCCCTCGCGGGCGTTTGGTCAGGGGGCCGGGGGAACCATTAACGGCACGGTGACGGATAGCACAGGGGCGATGATCCCGGCGGCGAAGATCGAAATTGTCAACGCCGAGACAGGTGTGGTGACGAGTTCGGAAACCGGCATCAACGGCGTGTACATACGTGCCGAACGTCACATTCGGCGAATACAACATCTCCGCTGAGTCCGAGGGATTCAAACGCGCTGAGGTGACAGGCATCCGCCTGAACGTTGCGTCAGAGATCCAGCAGTCATTTGTGCTGGAGATCGGCGCGGTGAGCGAGGTAGTCGAAGTGAGCGCCGCGCAGGTGCAGGTGCAGACCACTTCCGGGTCTGTCGGGTCGGCGGTCCAGATCAAGCAGATGATGGAACTGCCGCTCGCCGGACGGAACATCTTCAACCTTGTCAACTTGGTGCCAGGCGCCTACCGGTCGAGGAACGGCAACATCTCCATCGGGGGCGGCCGAACTCGCTCCGCAGGATCCTACATCGACGGAGTCAACAACACGCGGGGTGGCTTGGGTGTCCAGAACATCGAAATGGTGCCCCCGATTGACTCGATGCAGGAGTTCAAGGTGGAAGTCAACTCGATGGGTGCGGAATACGGGCGAAGCTCCGCCGGCGTCGTCCAGGCGGTCACCAGGAGCGGCACCAATGAATTTCACGGCAGCTTCTACGAATTCATGCGCAACGATGTCTTCGACTCGTACAACTGGCGCAAGACACTTGACGCCGACGGCAACCCCATCAAGAACAAATTGCGTCGGAACCAGGGCGGTATCTCGGTCGGCGGACCCATCGTGAAGAACAAGACGTTTTTCTTCGTCAACTCCGACCTCTTCTTTAACCCCCGCACAATCGCACGCCAGCGCAGCGTCGGTCTTCCCGAATGGCGTCAGGGCGACTTCTCGCAGGCGAACCGGAGCACGGGCGGCGGGCCCGTGCATGTGCCGATCTTCGATCCGGACACGGCAACCGGCGGCTCGGCCACCACACCAAGGTTTGCCAAGCGGTTTCCGAACAATCAGATTCCGGCGTCAAGATTCGACCCGATCGCGGTGAAGGCATTCACTTACCTCCCGGACCCGACTCCCGGCCGCGTTCCAACGAACGCCAACAACCTAGCCGGCAACTGGGTGGAAAACGTCGGTGCCAACACCACCCGCACGTACTTCACTGCCAAGCTCGAACACGTCTTTACCGACAAGTGGCGGTCTTGGCTGCGCGCCATCATCAGCAAGAACTCGGCGGGGAGCGATTATACGGAACGGTACGGCCCAGCCGACCCAAACGGAAGCGATAACTCGCAAGTCCGCCAGAACTGGGGCCTGAACAATACCTACGCGTTCGGTTCGCAATTCTTCGTGGCAGCGCTCATCGGCTTCAACCGCGTTTATATCAACAACAGGAATTCAGATTGCTGCGAGACAAACTATGCCGAGCTGTTCGGAATTCCCGGCTTGGAGAAGGGCGGGGAGTCATTTCCGCGCTTCAACTTCAACGGCAGAGTTCCGATGACCTCTCTCGGGGGCGGCTACGCCAGGCGCGTCGCCGCGTTCACCAACTTCGACTACGAGGCGAACTTCACCAAGATCGAAGGCAACCACACGCTCAAGTTCGGCGGCAAGTATACGTCCTTCCATGGCAATGAGACGGCTAGGCCGAACCCTTCGGGGGTTTGGGCTGCCAACGGATGGTTCACCAGGAACCGCGGTGCTAGAGGCAATGGCAATGCAAATACGGGTATTCCCATGGCCGACCTACTCCTCGGTCGCATCAGGACCGTGACAGCGCGAGTGGCAGCTCCGATCGGCAAGCGCATCAAGTACTGGTCCGGCTACTTCCAAGACGACTGGAGGGTAACTCCCAGACTTACGTTGAACCTCGGTGTGCGGTACGAGACCGAGACTCCGATCTGCGAGGTCGGCGGTCGCATGAACGGATTCTGCGAGTACTGTCCACACCCCCTTGCTGGCCAGAACGGGATTGCGGAAAATGCCATCGGCAAGGTGCTGTTCCCGAACCGGGACGGCACCGGCAAGTACCTCTGGGATTGGGATTGGAACAACGCCGCGCCGCGGTTCGGTTTCGCCTACAAGCTAAAGGAGGATGCCTCGATGGTGCTGCGCGGCGGGTTCGGCATCTTTTTCGGCAATCCGTATGACCGCAATTCGATTCAGCCCGGCCGAGCTGGTTTCGACAACATCTTCGCTCGGCGCAACTCGCTTGTGGTCCTGCGTGAGGGCTTACCCGCTGGTGCTTTGGACGACATTCCAGACGACGAGTTGAATGGCGGATTCGGATCGGTCGGCACGCGGTTCCCGACGGCGAACATCCAGTATTGGAATCAGGCCCGCGAGTTGCCGTATTCCCAGAACTTCAACTTGACGCTGCAGACCCGCTGGAAGAACGTCCTATGGGAGTTTGCGGTCCTCGGGTCGCTGGCGCGCCACCAGAACTTCAACAACATCAACATCAACCAAATCCATCCGGACGACTTGCAGGCCGCCAATGCGGCTGGCGTGACTGCCAAAGAGAGGGAGCAAAGATTCCTACCGTGGACCGCTTGGCAGGGCTTCACCGATCAGATTCAGCTGATGTCGCCGAACTGGGGGATATCCAACTATTGGGCTGGGACCTTCAAATCGGAGAAGCGCTTCCAGAACGGCCTCGGGTGGACGATAGCGTATACCCATACGCAGTGGATTGACAACATCCGGTTCATCGGCAATCTAGACACGTTTGGAAACAACTTCTATCCCCAGACTGTCTACGACCTCCGCAGCGAACGATCAAGCTCGGCCAGTCGATTGCCCCATCGCTTAGTCATAGCTCCGCTGGTTGACTTACCGTTTGGCCGCGGGCGCCGCTGGGGTAAGCAGTGGCCGGCGGTGCTCAATGCCATCGCTGGCGGCTGGCAGATCTCTGGCATCGGCACGATCCAGAGTGGCGGTTACATCGGCGCGACCGTCAATAATGGGCCGAGCATCAAGGGCGACCTCACGTTCGGGCACGTTCTGCGTCCCAATGTGACCGGAGCTGACTTCAAGTCGGCTAACCAAGGCGAACCGGCGGGCGTGCCGGGAAGCGATTCTCCAATCTATGGAATCAAGTGGCTGAACACAGACGCGTTCGAGGTTCCGGAGGAATTCACCCTTGGCAATGCGTCCCGCACCTTGCCGGGAATCCGCGGGCCATGGTTCTTCGACGGGGACATCCTGCTCGCTAAGAACTTCTACTGGGCCGAGCGCTGGCAGGCGCAGCTCCGCGCGGAGATGTTCAGTGTGACGAACACGCCGACGTTCGGGCTGCCAAACACCTCGGTGGGCAGCGGAGCCTTTGGGCGGATCAACGGTCCCTATGGAGGCTGCCGCGTGATGGAATTCGGCATTCGGGTCACGTTCTAGCGGGATCATCCATCGCTGTCTTACGACGGGCTCCGGCGGACGCCGGAGCCCGTTTCTGTCGTACCGAGCATGATCGACAGCTCGGAGGTGTAAGTCCATTACCCAACCCGATGGCCGTGCCGGCCGTCGATCTTACCGCGGGAGGTCTGGGTCGTGTCCGGACGGCCTCCCGGGCAGGCGATGTTCCACGATTGCTTGGCAGCTGGGAACGACCCGCCTGAACAACCATCTAAGGTGTGTGGACAAGGCGGCGCTTCCGCGCCGCGAGATCCTCAAGGCAAGCTCGTGCAGGCGTCTCCAGTCGCCAAGTGTCCCGCCGTTGCTTGCGCGCTAGTTCGAGGTGCGACACTTCACGCGGTCCGACGCTACCGTCTCGCTGACGGTCAGCCGCGGTGTTCATGGAGACGGGCGCATCGGCTGCGGCCTGCCCATGCCCCAGATCTCGCACTTGACAACTGTAGGGTGGTTGTGGCATGTCTAAAGCATGCTCGACCAACATTGCATTGCGGAGACCCTCTCGCACTCAGAGGCCGTGGAGACCCTGCGGGTGCTGCGGACGCAGGCTGGCGACACCAGCCGGAGCGCGTTCGCCCGGCACGTGTGCCGGGAGTTCGGTTTTGTGGACAGTCGCGGCCAGCCGCAGGTGGCGAGCTGCCAGAAGGCCTTGCGCAGTCTGCACAGCGCGGGACGCATCGATTTGCCGGCCCCGCGCCATGGCGGCCGCACCGGTGACTGCCGTCCGCGTCGGCTCGGCCAGCCGGTCCCGCCACCGCAAGCAGTTCCGCCTGCGGCGGGGGCGGTCGCCGGGCTCAAGTTGACCCTGGTGACGAGTCCGCAACAGCGGCGGACCTGGAACGAGCTGGTCGCCAGCGAGCACCCGCAGGGAGCCGTGCTGCACGTCGGTGCTCAGCTGCGCTACCTGATTGAGTCCGAGCACGGCCTGCTGGGGGCGCTCGGCTTCGCCGCCGCGGCCTTGGCGGTGGCGGCCCGCGACGAGTGGATTGGCTGGGATGCGCAACTGCGCCGCAAGCGGCTGCACCGCGTGCTGGGCCTGAGCCGCTTCCTGATCCGTCCCAGCGTGCGCTGTCACCTGCTCGCTTCCAAGGTGCTCGGCATGGTCCGGCGGCGGCTGCCGGAGGACTTCCTCCAGCGCTATGGCTACCGGCCTGCCCTGCTGGAAACCTATTGCGATCCGCAGCAGCACGCCGGCACGTGTTTCCGCGCCGCTAACTGGACCTGCGTCGGCCAGACCGGCGGGCGCGGGCGTTTCGCCCGGCCCGGCCAGCGCGTGCCGGTCAAGGCCATCTTCGTCTACCCCCTGCAGCGCGACTGGCGGCGCCTGCTCGGGGCCGCCGCAGCACCGCCCGGCCAGCCGCTGGGGCCGGCCGACGGGCTGGCCTTGGACGAGTTCGCGCGCAACGAACTGGGCCAGGCGCCGCTGGGTGATCTACGCTTGTCGAAGCGGCTGGTGCAGACCGCCCAGATGCAGGCCGCCGCTCCCATGGCATCAATCCCAGCCGCCGCGCAGGGCCAGCGGGCCGCCGTCAAGGGCCACTACCGCCTGATCGACCAGCCGGACGACTCGGCGGTGACCCCGCAGAACATCCTGGCGCCGCACCGCCAGCGCACGCTGCGGCGCCTGCAGGCCGAGCGCACGGTGCTGTGCGTGCAGGACGGCACCGAGCTCAACTTTGCCGAGCATCCCGGCTGTGCGGGGCTGGGCTACATCGGCAAGAACAAGCGCTCGGAGGGCACGCTGGGGCTGCACATGCACTCGACGCTGGCGGTCAGCCCGGAGGGCATCCCGCTGGGGCTGCTGCACATCCAGTACGACGCGCCGGACGGGCAGGCGCAGCGCGGGCGGCCGCTGGAGCAGCGCAAGACCTTCCGCTGGATCCGCGGGTTGCGCGACTGCGCGGAGGTAGCGGGCCAGTTGGCGGGCCCGCGCCTGGTGGCGGTGATGGACCGCGAGGCCGACGTGCAGGCGCTGTTCGCCGAGCAGCGGCGGCTGGAGGGAGTCGAGTTGCTGGTGCGGGCCAAGCACAACCGCGTCCTGGGCGCGCCCCGGCCGAAGCTGTTCGAGCACATGCGGGCACAGCCGGTGGGGGGCCAGTTGGAGATCAAGGTGCAGCGGAGTTCGGCGCGGCGGGGCACGCGCCGGCAGTCCGCCAGCGCGCTGCGCGCGGCGCGCACGGCGCAGGCCGAGTTGCGCTGGCAGACGGTCGAGTTGCCGGCCCCGGCGCGCGGCGAGGCAGCGCTGCGGATGCAACTGGTGCACGTGTGGGAGCGGGCGGCGCCGGAGGGGGTGGAAGCGTTGGAGTGGTTCCTGCTGACGACGTTGCCGGTGGCGTCGCTGGCGGATGCGGAGCAGGTGCTGGAGTGGTACCGGCTGCGCTGGCGCATCGAGGACTGGCACCGGATTCTCAAGTCAGGCTGCAAGGTGGAGTACTTGGGGCACCGCACGGGGGAGCGGATCGAGCGGGCGGTGACGATCAAGGCGGTGATCGCCTGGCGGCTGGCCGCGATGACCCTGCTGGGACGGGAGACCCCCGAATTACCGAGCGAGGTGTTCTTCACGCAGATCCAGATGCGGGTGCTGCGCCACTTCGCGTCCAAGCGCGGGCTGGCCGCGCCGGGCAATCTGGGGCTGGCGGTGCGGACCATGGCGATCTTGGGCGGCTACCTGTACCGTGCGCACGCTCCGCCGCCGGGCCATCAAAAGATCTGGGAGGGCTGGACCCGCTTGACCATCATGAGCGAAGCCTATGAGCTGAAAGACTACTTCGAGCCGCCCGCCAGCGCCTCTCAGGATGAGCCCGAATCGTGACTTGTGGGGCAACGGCAGGCTGCGGCAGACTCGTCCGTACGGCTACGTTCTGCGATGCCAAGTCAAGATCTGAGCGCTCCGGACCATCAAGCACAGCCGAATCCGGTCATTGGGGGATCGGGGCAGTCGCCCGGAACGGCATGCTGTTCACGATCCCGTCAATCAGTGCCGAGAAGCGGTAATCGGAAGCTTCGAGCTGCTGCTGGATTCGGTCGATCGCCGGATTATCGTGGCGGTCGACTCCTCGTCCCAGTGCATAGGTCAACAGCTTCTTGGTCAATGTCCGGCTGAACGACCGGGCCTCGGTCGAGAGCAGGATCTGGCGTAATTCCGCGGGGGACTCGAAGGAATGGTTTCCGGGAAGGGTGCCGGATGTGTCAAGGGGGAGTTCGCGATCACTCGTCCGCCACCTGCCAATGCCATCGTAGTTCTCCAACCCGAACCCGATCGCGTCCATGACGAGATGGCAGGACATACAGCCTTCGTTGGATCGGTGCGCCTCGAGCTGCTCGCGCAGCGTGCCGCTCAGCGGGCCTTCCGGCACCTCGAGCTCAGGCACGTCCGGAGGTGGCGGTGGCGGGCTCTGTCCTAGGATCGTGTCCAGAACCCACAGGCCTCGCAATACCGGCGATGTGCGTGTCGGATACGAAGAGAGCGTGAGTACACTAGCTTGCCCCAGCAGCCCGCCCCTCTGCCCGTTCGTCAGATGCACCTTGCGGAAGTGCGGTCCATCGACGCCTGAAATGCCGTAATGCCGTGCAAGCGAATCGTTTACAAATGTGAAATCACTGTCGAGGAAGTCGAGGATGCTGCGGTCCTTGCGCAAGATACTGTCGAAGAACAATTCTGATTTGCGCACCATCGCCCGCCGCAGGTCCTCGTCAAAATCAGGAAAGCGCTCCGAGTCGGGCTGCGCCTGTGCCAGGTTGCGCAACTGCAGCCACTGGCCCCCGAAGTTCTCTACTAGGGCGGCCGAACGTGAATCTGCGAGCATCCGCCGGACCTGTAGGCGAAGCTGTTCGGGGGCTTGCAGCCGTCCAGCCTTGGCGGCATCGAACAGGTCATCATCCGGCATGCTGCTCCATAGGAAGTACGACAGCCTTGAGGCTAACTCGTAGTCATCGATCAGGATGGTCTCCGAATCGGCGTCACGCGGTGCCGGACCGTGTTCCATCCGAAACAGGAATTGAGGGGCGATCAGAACAGCCTGCAGGACGGTCTGAATCATTCCCTCGAAGGTCTCGCCGTCATGCATGGCTTGCCCGGCCAAGCCGAATAGGCGTTGCATTTCTAACTCGCTCGGAGGGCGCCGGAAGGCCCTGAGCGCAAGACGCCCGATAATCTGGTCCGCACACGGTTGCCACGGCTCTTGCCCTTCGGGATGGCAGGTCATGATCTTGCGGTGGCTCTTCGGCAACGGCAGCGGCTCGGCTTCGTACGGCCCGCTGATCTCCAAGTAGTCGACCCAGAGCTTGCGCTGCGAGAACTCCGAGTTCGGGTCAATCGGCTCGCCGTCTTGGTCGATAAATCCAAGCCAGATATCGCTTTCCCCGGCTTCGATACGGTGTCTGACGCGCTCGCTGCGGTTAAAATACTGGGCCGCTTCGACCGCCTTGGTCGCCATCCGGATGCTGTCGAGGCGCATTGTCATCATGCGTGGCGGGGGCGGCGGCATGTCCGGCAAGTACTGGCCGTCGTCCTCCGACCGCTGGCGTCGATCCGTTGCGCTGAAGGCGAGGTCGTAGAATCCGGCCGCTGGGAACTCAAACTGCAGCTGGATCGATCCATCGGCAGTGAACGGTGAGACCCAGCCGATGGCGGCGGTGTTCGCCGCGTCGCGGGCGGCTTCGATGCGGAACCGCGTCGGCTCTGCCGAGCGCGGACTGTCCCAGACGGCCTCTCGGGCCAGCTTTCCGGCCGCATCCAAGTACTTCTCCAGCAGCAGTGGGGATATCGACAGCACGTCGCCGATGTTGTCGAAGCCGTAGCCGGAATCGTCAACCGGGAATGAGTCGGCCGGGCGCAGGTCCACGCTCAGCAGGTCTCGGACGGTGTTGTTGTACTCGAAGCGGTTCAACCGCCGGGCAGTCACGCTCTGAGCCTGCCTGACGCGGTAGGGCGCCATGGCTGCGCGGCGGCTCTCGATCCACGAAGCCACCGCCACCAACTCCGCTTTCGACGGGGCCACGCTTCCGGGCGGTGGCATCTTGCCCGCCGCGGTCATCCGCATCACGTCGTCCCAGATTGCCGGCTGGCGCAGTGCTTCGGTCTCGTCTAAGAATTGGTCCAAGCGCAGCTCAGCCATCTGCATTTGCTCTCCGTGACATGTCACGCAGTGCTTTGTCAAGAAGGGCTGGACATCGTCCGTGAAGCTGCCTGCGACGGCTTGCGTCGCCAACAGAAGGGCTAGGGTCGGAACCACCGAGGGCACCGCCACCATTGTATTGATTGATCGATCCAACAGGATTGTGCTCCATCTCCGAGATACGGCAACGCAACAAGTGTCGTCGACATGCGAATTGCGCGCATCGCCGGGGATGCATGGTTCTCCGCTGAGCCTCACGGCGGTGGGACAGACTCGCATCGCTCGTAACTTCTTTTGCTAAAACGAGTTATTGAAACTCCAAGAAGGGCGAAACCTGTATTTGTATTTCCATGAAATGGGGTGCTCGACATCATTTTGATTCTTCGCGGATTGGCAGCCATTGAGCGCTGAGGGACAACAACATGCGCACTAGGGGCAAATTGGTTCGGGTAAGCCCGGAACTCCTCGTAGAGTCCGCTGAGGATGCAGCAGCGCACGGCAGCGACGGCACATTGGCACCTTGGACTGTCCAGTGCATCCCGAAGCGCTGCAAGCGCGTGCCGACCGTGGTCTTGCAGCCGGACTCCTGGGTCGTGTCCGCGGTGCCTGCGGAACTCGTGGAAAGCGCCGGGGCGCCGGGCCCCCTCCCCGGTGCTCCGGCGAGCCCGCGCTAGGGACCTACCACGGCCACGCCGATCAAGTCCCTGGCCTGGTTGTAAACGCCGAAGGCGAACGATCCGGAGTCTGGCTTCAGGCCCCACACGAAAGGCCTCTGGTTTGCGCCCTGTCCTCCCAGCGGCCGGACCGTCGCGTACGCCTCCGCCGGCAACGCGACCTCAGTCGCCTCGCCCGTGGTGACGTCCCAGGTGACGATACCCGTTCCCGGAGGTGCGCCAGTTCGCCGCACGTTAGCGAACGCCCGTCCGATCAGGGGCATCATTCCGAAGGGGCGACGGCCCTGCTGGACCAGCTGGAAGTTGCCCGGCTCGATCCGATCGAATCCATCGGGAAGCGCCAGGTGGGTCGCGGTCATCCGCTCCAGATCTACCACGAGCAGTCCCGCGTCGCCCGGGAACGGCTGCAGCAGGGCGCCCTGGTTGTTCGTCCTCGTCTCGCCGACGGTGGCGAGCGCCACTAGCTTGCTCTCGGCGAAGATGTGCTGTGTTAGCCGGTTGTTGTACGGTATGCCTACGGGGTTCCCCGCCGCATCGCTCGGAAAATCGATGCTCTCGAGATTGCCGTTCGTGACATCCAGCACATGGATCTTCGTCGATGCCTTGTAGGGCAGCTGCCGCATGCCGTCCCCGAAATACAGGTAGCTGTTGACGGTGCCCTTCAGCCAAGCATCGAACGTCTCGCCGTTTGAGGGCGTGATCTGGAGGATTTCCTGCGATTCGGTGTTGAAGAGCAGCACCCGGTCGCCAGCGCAGAGCCGGCCCTCGCGCGGCTCGGCGAATTCGTGCAATTCCTCGCCGGTGCCTACGATCGCGAGAGACCGGTTCGCCGGGACCCTCAGCCAGCGGACCGCGTTGGTGCAGTTAGCCGCGAAGGCCCCCACCGGGAACTCGACGGCTGTCGCCGTCAACGTCGCGGTTGCCGCCGGAGTTGTTGGCGCATCCGGCGCTGGAGCGGGCGGCGGGGTCATTTCGAAGATCACGACGCCGTCGCTGGTGCGGTCCGTCTTGCGCCCGCCCACGTAAGCCGTCGTCTGGCCCGCGAATCCCCCGCTGACCGGAGCCAGCGACAGCCCGCCGATCGGATCCCCGTTCGCGTTCAGCCGCCTCGGAGGCAGGAGCGGACCCCAGCCCTCGGGGAATGGCACCTGCGCCACGACATTCGCGTCCGAGTCGAACAGGACCGCCTGCGGCCCCCCTTCCTCCACGGTTCCCGGTTCCAGAAAGCGCAGCCGGTACCCTCCGGGGAAGTTCAGGTTCTGCGCGACAAAGAACCTCAGGTTGTCCACGACCAGCGGAACGGGCAACGCCGCGGCCGCGCCCGCGGCTTCGCCTACCGCGGCCCCGGAGAGATCGACCACCACGTCCCCGGACTCGCCGTCGGGCCGCTCCAGTCGCAGAGTGCTGCTGGTTCCGAAGCCGGCCCGCAGGCGGTCCGCGCCGCCCTCGATGGGGACCGCGTCGGGGATCCCGGTGACGGTGTTAACCAGCAGCATGCGATCGGAGAGTCCCGCCGCGAGAACGCCTGGCGGTGCGACGAGCGCCGCCAGCACACTGCTGTTCGCCGGGGCCTCGAACGGGCGGTACTGGTTATTGGGGTTCGGGGCGTTCGGCCATGACGGGAAGATGCAGTCCGTCAGCGGGGTTACCGAGTCGCGGCGGAAGTCCATGAGATGCACGTCCGTATAGCAGCCTTGGATTTCGTCCACGTCCCCGCTTAGGGAGACGAAGTACGGGTTGAGATGGCTCATCTGGACCCGGCTGGCGAACGTGACTCCCGGTGGCACGGCCATGTACCGCGCCATTGGCGTTTCCCTCGGCCCCATCACGCCCGAACCTGCCTGATTGCCCGACACCCAGCGAATGACCCCCGTGCTCCCGGCCATTTCCGGAACGGTGAGCGTCATCTTGTACACGCCGACCAGTTCCGCTGTGGGCGCGACGGACAGCGTCTCGACGGGCAAGCCGCCGACGAACGCCCGCTGCGGCGCGGTCATCTCGTAGGTCGTGTCCACAGCGGCGGCCGAGCCCGTCACGAGCGGCGGCGTCGTCTCGCCAATCCCGGCGGCGAAAACATCGATCACGCTGCCAGGAGCGATGGGCATCTCGCCGTCCAGGACGACGCCCGTGGCGGACGGCGGCTCGCCTGGGCCGCCCAGCGTGATCTGGGCCGAACTCGCCGGCGGGGCCGCTTGTTGCGCAATTGGGGCGTTCGTCTCGCCGTCCAGGATCAGGGTCACGTTGAGGTTGGCTACCTGGACAAAGGTCGCCTCGCTGTTTTCCTCCCCAACGCTGACCACGACCTCCACCCGGCCGGCGGGGATCTCCCAGGGTATCTGCGCGTTGATCTGTTTCGAGGAGACGAAGAAAAGCGGTGCCGCCGTGCCGTTGATCAGGACCTGAACGGCGGGGTCCCCGAGCGTCGTCGGTAGGGGGGTGGTGTCGGCGGCGACATCCTCTGCGGCCAGTCCGTCACCGAGGATGTTGAGGATGCCGCCCCGCGGCACCGTTCCGGGCGGGTCTGCGAACGAAATGCCGTTCTTCATGCTCCGGATCCCGATTACGGGGGCTGCCGCAGCCGTCCCGGCAGCGGCCAGAAGAAGGAGAGAAGACAGGATCAGCCGTGTGTAAAACATAGTTTGGCCTCTTTGGCCCTGGTTAGGATAACTGCAATGCCTTCTGGTGTGCCTTCACGAATGCGAAGACCCGGACGGGCTCGCTTCGGCCTCCCGAGCGAACCAAGCCGCTGCTTTTGACAGGATTTCCCGCTCCATGCGCAACTTCCGGTTCTCGCGCCGCAGCCTGGCCAGTTCCTGCCGCTCGCTCGTGCTTAAGCCGTCCTTGCGCATGCCTTGGTCGCGTTCCGCCTGGCGCACCCAGCGCCGCACCGAGGCTGTCGAAATCTCGAACTCTTCGGCGGCGTCCTTGACGCTCCGCCCGCTGGTCTGGGCCAACTTCACGACCTGCTCCCGGAATTCCCCCGGGTAGGGTTTGTGGTTTGTACGTTTCCGCATGTTTGATGTACACCTTCGACCCCACCCCGTGCCGACCTGCTCCGATCCTCGCCCAACGTATCTAAAATCATCCACCAAATCGCTGGCACGTCATAGCATTGTGCGTCAAATGCCTTCACATGCCTGTCCTTGCTGCCTTCGCATATGACGACACGGTGTGGTGCGACGAGGGAGGAAAGATCATCGATGGCGACCTTGTAGGTGTTCTCCCAAAACACCCGATTGGGCATGCTGGGCGTTATAGAGTGGTCCAGCGAAGTCCCGACCCGAAAAATCCAGAAACACCTCTCCCGGCTGGTTCACTAGCATCTTGTACGCTTCCCTGACGACGCCGATCGAATGCGTCGCGAGCCACAACTGCAATGCCTACCGAAGCAGTTTAAGGACCGACGCGATCAGCGGTCTCTGAAGGCCGGTTGCCACATGAAGTTCCGGTTCGCCAATGCAGAACACCGCCTCCTTGGCCTCGTCCCGTTTCAGGAACACGTCGAGGAGGATGTCGAACCCCGCCTTTTCTCCACCGGAGAGATTCTTGTAGTGAGAGTCGGCGACATCGCCTTTGGAGCAGCGGAATGAAGCCGCTTGCACCACGCCCCCACTTCGTTCCCACTGTTGCCGGGACGCCAGAGCCTCCGGCTTCGACAGCGCTGCCATCGTTGATAGCCTAGAGCATAGGAACACATGCAGAAGCTGCTGGCTGCCAATCGAGGCGAGATCGCGATACGCATCATGCGAGCTGCGACCGAACTCGGACTGCGCACTGCGACGATCTACTCCAACGAGGATCGGCTGAGCCTGCACCGGTTCAAGGCTGATGAGGCGTACGAGATCGGTGGCGGCAAGGGGCCGGTTGCGGCCTATCTCGATATCGAGGGCATTGTGTCGTTGGCGAAGGATAGGGGGATCGATGCGATCCATCCCGGATACGGCTTTCTTTCCGAGAACAGCGACTTTGCCCGCGCATGCACCCAAGCGGGCATTACGTTCGTCGGGCCGACCCCTGATCTGCTCGACAGCCTCGGAGACAAAACCGAGGCGCGCAAGATTGCCGAAAAGGCTGGCGTCCCGATCGTGCCTGGGGCAGAACTTGTCCCTGGTAACTCAGAGCAAGCGAAGCTTGCAGCAGAATCGATCGGATATCCCCTGATCGTAAAGGCATCATTCGGGGGCGGAGGGCGCGGCATGCGAGTCGTGCAGGTCCCGGGGGAGCTCGCCGAGCGAATCGAGGAGGCCCGGACCGAGGCGCAGCGCACGTTCGGCGACGATTCGGTGTTCTTAGAGAAATACATCTCGAGGGCCCGGCACATCGAGGTGCAGATCCTTGCCGACAACCACGGATCGGTGGTTCATCTGTGGGAGCGTGACTGCTCCGTCCAGCGGCGTCACCAAAAGGTGGTGGAACTGGCCCCGGCCGCGAATCTCGCTGATGATTTGCGCGAAGCGATCTGCGGTGCCGCGATTCGCGTAGCCCGCGCTACGCACTATCGAAATGCCGGGACGGCTGAGTTCCTCGTCGATGCGGACACGGGGGATTGGTATTTCATCGAGGTCAATCCCCGCATCCAGGTCGAGCACACCGTGACCGAAACCATCACGGGCATCGACATTGTGCGGTCTCAGATTCTGATTTCCCAGGGCTGCCGATTGCACGAGCAGCCCTTGGCGGTTCCGCGACAGGCTGAAATCCGACGGCGCGGCTTTGCGATCCAGTGCCGCATCACGACAGAGGACCCCTCGGATGGTTTCGCGCCAGACTATGGGCGGCTCCAGGCGTATCGAACCGCGGCCGGCCTCGGCATCCGCTTGGACGGCGCGGCCTACCCGGGCGCGGTGCTGAGCCCCTTTTACGATTCCTTGCTCGTCAAGCTCACCGCGTGGGACTCCACGCTGCCGCGAGCTTGCGCCAAGGCGGACCGGGCACTGAGGGAGTTTCGCATCCGGGGCGTCAAAACCAACATCCAGTTCCTCCAGAATGTGGTCAACCACCAGACCTTCCGGAGCGGGGATGTGACGACCGGCTTCTTGGGCGAGACTCCGGAGCTGTTCCAGTTCCGTCGGGCCCGGGACCGCGCCAACCGTTTGCTGAGCTACATCGGGGACACGATCGTCAATGGCAACCCAACGGTGGCGGGCAAGGACCGGCCGACTCGGTTCGACCCCCCGCCGGAGGTGCCTGCCGAGCCGGGCTTGGACGCGGCTCCCGGGACGCGGCAGCTCCTGCTTGAGCTCGGCCCGGAGAAATTCTGCGAGTGGGTGCGCGACCAGCAGCGCTTGCTGATCACGGACACGACATTTCGAGACGCGCACCAATCGCTGCTTGCCACGCGCGTGCGGACACACGACTTGATGGCCACGGCTCCCGCTGTCGCGAGGCGGCTCCCGACCTTGTTCAGCCTTGAGATGTGGGGAGGGGCCACATTCGATTCGGCGCTGCGGTTCTTGTACGAGGATCCGTGGGAGCGCTTGCGCGTATTGCGCCAAGCGGTGCCGAATATCTGCTTCCAGATGCTGCTGCGAGCTTCGAATGCGGTCGGCTACACGAGCTATCCGGATAACGTCGTGCGCGAGTTCACGATCGAGGCCGCGCGGGAGGGCATCGATGTGTTCCGCATCTTTGATTCTCTCAACGACATGGGCAATATGCGGGTGGCCATGGACGCCGTGCGGTCCACCGGCGCAGTCTGCGAGCCGGCGATCTGCTATACCGGCGACATCCTCGATCCCGCGCGGCCGAAGTACAGCTTGAACTATTACCTTGACCTCGCTAGCCAGCTCAAGGAAATGGGAGCGCACATGCTCGGTATCAAGGACATGGCTGGGCTTTGCCGACCCTACGCGGGATACGAGCTGGTCAAGGTACTGCGCGGCGAGCTTGGCTTGCCCGTGCATTTCCACACCCATGATTCGAGCGGCTTGAATGCCGCGACGCTCCTGAAAGCGTCGGAGGCCGGCGTCGACGTGGTGGACGCTGCCGTGGCAGCGCTGTCGGGTTCAACGAGCCAGCCGAATCTCAACACGCTGGTTGGCACGCTGAAGGGTACGCCGCGCGACACGGGTCTGGACACAGATGCGCTTGGTGACTGCGCTTTGTACTGGGAGACCGTCCGCACGTATTACCTGCCGTTTGACAACGCTCCCAAGTCCGGCAGCGCCAGACTGTATACCCACGAAATCCCGGGCGGGCAGTTCACCAACCTGCAGCAGCAGGCCGCGGCGATGGGCCTGGCGCAGCGTTGGCGCGATGTCGAGCAGATGTATGCCGATGTCAACCAGCTCCTCGGTGACATCGTCAAGGTGACGCCTTCGAGCAAGGTCGTGGGCGACCTCGCGCTGTTCCTGCTCACCAACGGCATGACGTGTGACGAGGTCCGCAAGCTCCCGCCCAAGCACAACGTCGGGTTTCCGGATTCGGTGATCGACATGATGCGCGGGTCGCTAGGCGAGCCGCCCGGCGGCTGGCCGGAGGACGTGCGCGAGATTCTGCTGTGCCGTAAGAAGCCGATCAAGGGTAGGGCAGGGGAGACACTGCCAGCCGCCGACATCGACGAAGCCGCGAGGGCGGCGAGCAAGCTACTCGGACGCAAAGCGAAGAAGGCGGACGCTCTGAGCTACCTGCTGTATCCAGACGTGTTTGCCAAGTTCGCTGAAACCCGCCGCAAGTTCGCGGAAGTAGGAGTGCTGCCGACGCCGGTGTTTTTCTATGGCCTTGACGAGGGCGACGAGTGCGTGTTCGACATCGAACCAGGCAAGCGTCTGATCGTGAAGTTTCTCACCTGTGGCGATGCCCAGCCGGACGGCACGCGAACGGTGTTCTTCGAGCTCAACGGCCAGCCGCGCGAAGTCCGGGTGAGGGATCGCTCGCTGCAGGCGGAGCGCCCAGCTGCGCGCCGCGCTGCGAGTGGCAATCCCGACCATGTGGGGGCACCGACCCCCGGGCTAGTCACGGGCTTGTTCGTCGCTGCTGGCGACGAAGTGGAGGCCAATGCAAAGCTGCTCACCCTCGAGGCGATGAAGATGCAGAGCACTATCTACGCGCCCAAGGCGGGCAAGGTCAAAGAGATCATTGTCGAGGCCGGCAGCCAGGTGCAATCCAAGGATTTGCTCTTGGTCTTGGAGTCCTGATCGGGTGCGCGGGCGCGACACAGGGTTCACGGTCGCAGCCTGGCTGTTCCTCGCCTATTTGATCGCCGTCATACTCTTCGGCGCCTGGGTGCGGATCAGCCACTCGGGCGACGGCTGTGGCAGCAACTGGCCGACCTGCCACGGCGAGGTCGTTCCGTCATCGCCCTCCACGGCCACCGTGATCGAATTCACCCACCGTGTTACCAGCGGGCTTTGCGGCGTGTTCGGCTTGGCGCTTTTGGCGTGGTCTTGGATGCGCTACCGGTGGGGCGGCGTCACGCGCGCGATTGCCGTCGCGCTGCTCTTCGTGGTCTTCGAGGGTGCCATCGGCGCGGGCTTGGTGCTGGGCGAGTTGGTGGCTGATGACGACTCGATCGCCAGAGCTGTCGTGATCGCCCTGCATTTGACGAATACCCTAGCCCTGACGACTTTCGCGGCTCTGGCCGCGTGGCGTTCCGGCAAGGGATCGCCGACCGGGTTCCTAACGCATCGCAGGGTTGCTTTTGCGATCGCGCTGTCGTTGGTTGTCGCGACCGCCATGAGCGGCGCGGTCACGGCTCTGGGCGACACGCTGTTTCCCCGGGAGGTCACCGTCGGCGCGGGTCTGTTTGCCGAGATTCGCGACGACCTGACTGCGGGCAATCACTTCCTAGTCAGGCTCCGGGTGCTGCATCCCGCGTTGGCAGTCATTGCGGCTGCGTATCTGATCTGGCTCTTGGAACGCGAAGCTGGCTCCAACCGCTGGGCGAAAGCGGCCTTGTATATGGTGGCGATCCAGGTAATGATCGGCTTTGCCAACGTCGGATTGGCGGCTCCCGGTTGGCTGCAGATCATCCATTTGCTCGCCGCACAGGTGCTCTGGGTAGTGTTGATCCTAGCCTGCGCCTCGCTGGGCGAGCGGCCTGGCAACTGCGTGAATCCCGTGGCTTCGGCGGTTTAGCGGGAATCCCGGCAGCGCAGCGGCGCTGGGCAGCCCTCAGCGCGACGCATCGCCGCCCCACTTGGCCGGTCGAGGCAAGTCGAGCGTCGCTCAACCAGAGGCTGATCGACAGAGCTTGTTTAATCTGAGTTATGCCCGTACGGCGGAACGGATGCAAGGGCACTGGCGTGCCGAGGAGGAGGATTCCGCTGATCGGATACAGGACTCAACTTGCCGTATTGCGGATATATTCACCGCGTATGTTAGAGAGAGTGAGCCGGAGAGCGATCCTCTGAGTGCTCGCAATTCCAAGCAGTTCCGCTTACGATGGACGTTTTGGCCTCATTCCGCTTCAGCACAGCGTTTGCCGCCGCTGGCGCATTAGTCGTATACCCGTGCTGGGCAGCCGAAAGCACCGGCCAAGCCCTAAAAGAGAAATACTGCGTCGTTTGTCACAACGACACGCTCAAGACTGCCGGTATTTCTTTGCAAGGCCTGGATCCAGCCAGCGTGGGCGATGTGCCAGCTGTGTGGGAAAAGGTGCTCCGCAAGGTCGGCTCGGGCGAGATGCCTCCGTCCGATGCGCCCGCGCCGGACCCGCGTGACCGGTCAGAGTTTGTCGCCCACCTTGAGCGCGCCCTTGACGAGGCGGCCGCCGCCGCTCCGGATCCGGGCCGCCTGCCCGCCCATCGCCTGAACCGCGCCGAATACTCAAATGCGGTGCGCGACCTCCTGCACCTGGACCTAGACCTGAGCGCGATGCTGCCGGGCGACGATTCCGGCTACGGTTTTGACAACATTGCCGATGTGCTGTCGCTCTCGCCGGCGCTGCTGGACCGGTACATGTTCGCGGCGCGCCGAGTGAGCCGCATGGCCCTTGGGACGGGACCTTCAAAGCCCGAAAAGGACATCTTCGTCCGCAATCGAGAGACGGGCTTCCGCGGAGCGGGGCACGCCACCGCGTCTCTCACGGATATGCCGCTGGGATCGGGTCGCAGTGCCGCGCTGCGATATTTCTTCCCGTTGACAGGCGATTACGTCATCGCCACCGCGCTCGACCAAGGGGATTCACGCACGGCCTACGAACACCGCGAAGTGCGGCTGACGGTCGATGCGGGCATGCGCACACTGGTGCTGGCTTTCCTCGGCGAGTCTCCTCGCGCCGAGCGCACAGCGCCGAACGGCACCGAGGTGCCGAAGAGGCCGCATCCGCCTCTCGATATCCGCTTGGACGGGAGTCGTCTGCAACTTGCCCAGTTGCCGGATGCTGCCGCCCCATTCAAGGTCCGTTGGATTTCGATCGAAGGACCGTTCGACACGCAGGGCCCCGGCCAGACCCGCAGCCGTCGCAAGATCTTTTCGTGCTATCCCGAGACGCCTGCTGAGGAAGGCCCTTGCGCGCGGGAGATACTCAGCCGCCTGGCTCGACATGCCTACCGCCGGCCAGTAGATGACCGGGACACAAGTGCTCTGTTGCGGATCTATGAGACTGCTCGCGCGGACGGTGGATTCGAAGCGGGCATCGAAAGGGCGATCCGGGCACTGCTGGTTTCGCCCAGCTTCCTGTTCCGCATCGAGCGGGATCGTGCAGGGACGACGCCGGCTGGACCCCGCCGCGTCAGCGACACGGCGCTAGCGTCGAGGCTCTCGTTCTTCCTGTGGAGCAGTCTGCCGGACGAGGACTTGCTGGCGTCCGCAGAGCAGGGACGGTTGAGCGACCCCGCCGAGTTTGAGCGCCAAGTCCGCCGCATGCTGGCGGATCGGCGGGCATCTGCGCTGGTGGAGAATTTCGCCGGCCAGTGGCTGGAGCTGCGCAAGCTGGCCAGTGTCAAGCCCGACGAGTTACTGTTCCCGGAGTTCGACGCGGATCTGCGGTTCGCGATGCGGCGGGAGACAGAACTCTTCTTCGCCGACGTACTGAGGAACAACCGCAGCGTGCTCGAATTGCTAGACGCGGACCGCACGTTTCTAAACAGCAGACTGGCAGAGCACTACGGCATCGAGGGGGTCTACGGCTCGCAGTTCCGCGAAGTGCGCTTGACGGATCCGCGGCGAGGTGGTCTGCTTGGCCAGGGCAGCGTCCTGACGGTCACTTCCTATCCGAACCGAACCTCGGTGGTGATCCGCGGCAAGTGGGTGCTGGAGAGCCTGTTCGGCATGCCTCCGCCGCCACCGCCGCCGGACATTCCGGAACTCGAGCAAGCGGCACCCGAGGGCGAGAAGGTCACCCTCCGCGAGCTGATGACGCTCCATAGCCAGAGCCCGACCTGCGCCAGCTGCCATGTGCGGATGGACCCGATCGGTTTCGCCCTGGAAAACTTTGACGCGATCGGGCGGTGGCGTGACACCGACGGCGAAGCCCCGATTGACGCTTCCGGCGAATTGCCCGGCGGAGTCAGTTTCAGCGGTCCCGCAGAGCTAAAACAGGTGTTTACGACCGTTCTCAAAGACGCTTTTGCGAAAACTGTTGTGGAAAAACTGCTCACGTATGCCCTAGGCAGGGGGCTAGAGTACTACGATAGACCTACGGTTCGATCCATCGTGCGCGCTGCGGAGCGCTCGGAATACCGCCTTGCCGATCTGATCCTGAGCGTGACGAAAAGCATGCCTTTCCAAATGACAAGGGGCACTGAATGACATTCGTGACCAAGAAGTCGCTGTCGCGACGCGCGGTGCTGCGGGGCTTGGGAGTGACCGTCGCCCTGCCCTTTATGGACGCGATGGTCCCTGCCAGAGGCGCCTCGCGAATCGGCGCTGCCAGCCCGGCACCGCGTATGGGCTTCGTGTACGTGCCGAACGGCATCATGGATCTCAAGGGCGAGTGGACGCCCAAGGGTGAGGGGACGGACTTCGAATTCAGCGAGATCACGAAGGGCTTGGAGCCGTTTCGCGAGCAGCTCAACGTGCTAAGCGGACTGGCCCAGCTGAACGGCCGCCCGGGGGGCGACGGTCCAGGCGACCACGCCCGAGCTGGGGCGACCTTCCTGACCGGGGCGCGGCCGGTCAAGACGGAGGGTGTCGGTATCCGGGCCGGCGTCTCTGCCGACCAGATCGCCGCAAGGGTGCTGGGCAAGCAGACACAGTTCGCATCGCTGGAGACTGGCACCGAGGAGCAGAGTGTCGCCGGCGGCTGCGACTCCGGGTATAGCTGCGCATATACCAACACGATCTCGTGGCGCACCCCCACTACGCCCAATCCTGTCGAGGACAATCCCCGGCGACTCTTTGAGCGGCTGTTTGGCGACGGCGAAAGCACGGACGCGGCGGAGCGGCTGGCGAAGCTGCGGGAACAGCGCACAATTCTCGACTTCGTTCGAGAGGACCTGGCGCGGCTGCGCTCGGACCTCGGGGCGGCCGACCGGCGCAAGCTCGAAGAGTATGTTGAGGCCATTCGCGATTTGGAGCGGCGCATCAGCCATGCCGAGGCGCAGAGCAGCCAGCCGCTTCCGAAGGTCAATCGCCCCGGCGGGATACCGGACGACTTCACAGACCACGCGCAACTGATGATGGACCTGCAGGTGCTGGCGTTTCAGGCTGACCTGACGCGCGTGACCACCTTCATGATGGGACGCGAGGGAACTTGGCGCAGCTATCCCGGCATCGGAGTGCCCGACGCCCACCACTCCGTGACGCACCACTCCTATGACCCGGAGAAGATCGACAAGACGATCCAGATCAACAAGCATCACGTGAGGATGTTTGCCTATATGCTTGAAAAGATGCGGTCCACGCAGGACGGGGACGGCACGCTGCTGGACCACTCGATGATGGTCTACGGTAGCTCGATTTCCGACGGCAACCAACATCTCCACCACGATCTGCCGATCGTGCTGGCCGGCGGCGGAGTCGGGCAGATTCGGGGCGGCCGCCACTTGCGCTTCCCGCGCGAGACGCCCATGAACAATCTGCTCCTAAGCTTGCTGGAGCTAGCGGGTGCACCCACCGAGAAGCTGGGCGACAGCACCGGCAGGCTGGAAGGCCTCACGCACGGGTAAGGGCAGACGGTGCTCCGGAATCGCCGTCACAAGCGGCTGGAAGCGGTTTCGCTTTGCACTTTGGCGTTCGCTGTGGGTGCTGCCGCGGCCGACGAGCGCTTGATCGACGCGGTCAAGCAGCGTGACGCCGTAGCGGTTGCGAAGCTCGTCGCCGGTGATGCAGACCTAAACGCCGCTCTGCCCGACGGCGCAACGGCTCTCGCCTGGGCAGCTCATTTCCAAGACCTGAAAACGGTCGAGCGCCTGATCGCGTCAGGCGCGGATGTCAATATCAGCAGCGCGTATGGGGACACGCCGCTAACTCTGGCCTGCTCGAATGGTGATGCCCTGATGGTCAGCATGCTGCTGGAAGCGGGGGCAGATCCGCGCGTCAGCCGCTGGAACGGGGAGAGCGCATTGATGCTTGCCGCAGGTGCCGGCCTCGCAGACGCGGTTGCCGAGATGGTCCGCCGGGGCGCGGATCCGGACTCGCGCGAGGCCAGTGGTGGACAGACAGCGCTAATGTGGGCGGCAGCTGACGGGAACACTGACACGGTCCGCACGCTGGTTGCGGCCGGGGCCGCAGTCAACGCTGCATCGGCAGAAGGCTTTACCGCGCTGATGTTTTCGATAACCGGAAACGACTTGGAAGCCATGCGCATCTTGCTAGACGCGGGTGCCGATCCGAACATGGCGGCATCTGACGCCAGCCTGGCGGCAAACATCGCCGCCGCCTACGCGCATTCCGGGGCCCTCGCACTGCTGCTTGAAGCGGACTCCAAATTCTCCGCACCGGACAAGCTAGGCAGAACACCGCTCTATGCGGCGGCTCAGGCCGGCGATTGGGAGTCGGTCGCGGTGTTACTCGCGGCGGGGGCCGACCCCAACCGCCACACCGCCACGCTGGACAGCCTAGGACCGAATAGAAGTCTCCGGCGCCCAGACGGCGAAGACACGCCCTTACTGGCAGCGGCCCTCGGCGGGCATCTCGAAGTCGTGCAGCAACTCGTCGCGGCCGGGGCCGATCCGAGCGCCCGCACACAGGACGGCGCGACGCTAATGATGCGGGCAGTGCGCAGCTCCAACGTGCCGCTTGTGCAGTACGCCTACACCTTGGATAGTGATCTTTCGGCAAAGACTTCGATCGGCCGCACAGTCATGCATGCAGCGGTGACGCTGACTTCGTTTCGAGAGAGCGAGGACGAGATCTGTGAGATTATCCGGTTCCTTGCCGAGCGCGGCGCCGACCCGGACCCGATCGACGACGGTGGACGCACTGCAATTTCGACAGCCGACGTGTGGCCCATCGAGAGGGCTTCGATGCTGCTCTACGAGATCACCGTCGCCGCCGGCAGGCAGCCCAAGATTCTGCCAACCGACCTGCGCTGACCGCGGACTGCGGCCGAGCGGCCTCGACCAGCACTTGGGGAACACGTGACAGCTGGAAGTCCCGTAATCACCTCCCGCGCGACAAGCTCGCGCTGCTCCTCGTCCAGATATAACGGGGTCAATTTCCGTCCGCGTGCCATGCCAGTCTCCTTGCCCAAGTGGGGATCCGCCATCGCTTACATCACTGATTAACGGGACCCTACACTAGCGGCAAGTCGAATGCGAAGGGTGTCGGGCTGATCGATCCTGCCTCGCCAGGTCCGCGCCGCCGGAAGCGAGAGCCGTCGCGGCCAGCCTGCTCACCCTCGGTCAGTTGTCAGCGATGGCGGTCAAGCGATCGATGTCGAATTGGCCCAGCAGCCCGAAGCAGAAGAGGTCCGGAGCGTCCGGATGGCGAACGGGAGCCCCCAGGAGATCGGCTAAGGTCTGCATGCCTTCGTGGTTGACGACGTTTGAGAACGAATCGGGCGACAGCGCCACGGCAGCCAGAGCGGCGATCTGGCTCCGCGGTCCGAAAGTCTCCAAGCTCGAACCCTTGCCGAGCCACTCCGCCAGCGCAAGCAGCTGCGCGGCCTCGATTCCCAACGGACGCTCCCCGACCGCCGCGAGCGCTTGGATATTGCGCTCCGGGGCGCGTCCGGGAAGGGTGACGTCACCGGTGAAAATCAAGTCCGCGGCCAGCACTCTTTCGCCACGGTTCACACGTGCCGAAACGGCCTCCGCGGCAGCCGCCCGCCCCTGATCGTGAAGGATGATCGAGGTCGGCCGCGCGGCTGCGCTTTCGTCAATCGCCTGAAGCAGGACGCCTGTCGCGCTGAGCCCGTCGTCGAAATCGAACCGGTACGAGCGCGTGTCGAGCCCCTTCATCCTGGTGCCAGTGAGGAACCATGCGCGATCCACGGAAAGAGGTGCGTATCGCAATGTCTCTCGAAGGATGCGGCGCTGTTCCCCCGCCCAGGACCGAAGCGCCTGCTGCCCGGCGGGCATCTGCTCGCGCTCTATTCGGGCCGCGAGCTTCTTGGCGATTCCTAGCATCGTCAGGTTGTCCGCGGGCAGGCCGACCTCGAGGTCGGCAGCGCTGCGCAGCTCGGCCCCCACCGGAGCCTCACGTTCCACTTCCGGTAGGCCGAAACGCTGCGCGAAGAATCGGTAAGCCTGCAGCCTATTGTCGAGTTCGTAGTTGTGGTCGGCCGGGTCAAAGTTCTCGTGGAACTGGAAATGCTTCCCTGCGCCGTACAGATCCCAAATCGGGGCCAACGCGTCAAAGGTTCCGGGCTTGACGCGATGCGACCGGAAGATGTCCTCGGCATTGTGGATCTGCAGCAGGGGCCGGGGCGCTATCAACGCCGTTAGGTGCGTGTACTCGAATTCCGAGAGCAAGTCGGTTCCCTTTTGCTCCCAGTCCCCGATATCACCGGGTCCGAAGTCCTCGATGCGGGACACGAGCGACGAGTGGCCGGCCACTGGCACGGCGACCCGGACCCGCTCGTCGAGCGCGCTCAGCAGGACCGTCTGCCAGCCGCCCCCCGATAGCCCGGTCATGCCGATCCGATCGCGATCCACGCTCCGGTGCCCATGCAAGTAGTCGAGGCCCTTCTTCATCGCTAGGTAGAACAGGCCGATCCCGTTCGCACCCACCAGATCGAGATGCGCGCCGAACCAGTGTTGATTCTCCGGATGCGTCAGCTCGCCGAAATAGAGCCAGTCTAAGTTCAGGGCGTAGATGCCCTGCCGGGCGTGATTGATGCAGCGCTTCTGCTTGTACTCGATCTCCTTCCCCATGCCGTAAATGTGGCCGTTGACGTTGAGAATGGCGGGAGCGGGCAGTTCGGGGCTGGCCGGCTCGTAGAGGAGGCCCGCAATCCAGAAGCCCGGGATCACCTCGAAGCGCAGCTTTCGGATCCTGTACCCTTCGCTTTTGTGGGACACGAATCCCCGATCCTCCGCGTTGAGAGGATGTTGGGTCCATTCGCGGGGCCAGCCTCGCAGTATGGTCGACAGCAGCTTCTCGCGGGTGGCCTGCGCCTCGCTGGTCCATTCTTCAGAGCTCGACGGGGAGGGCGATTCCGGCACGCGGTCCATCAAGTACCGGCTCAGCTGGAAACGCACGACGTCCTGAGAGATCAATGGCTCTTCGAGAATCGGCTGGAGTTGCGAACCACGCGTCTGGGCTGCGGCTTGGACCGAGAGAAGAAAGACAACGCCGACCGTCGCAAGCAACCGCACGGCAGAAGGCTCTCTTAGGAAGCGTGGCCCCGGAACTCCGGCGAACCCGTCTGGCAGCATGACAACACCCTACTACATCGGTCGCCCGACGGAGGCGACATGCCTCGCAACTGGCCTGAAACACTCTATGTTGCGCTGGGGACAGAGCTGGGTTGGCCATAGGCAGAGGGATGGGCACCGCAAGGGAGTGTGACCGCGCCGGCGGAATGCGGGCATTTTGGCCTTGCCTTGACATCAACTTGCTCGGCTGGCAGATCTGGGTTAGCCTCGTAGCAGGCAATGTTCTGCGACAAGTGCGGCTTCGAGATCGAAGAAGACGATTCGTTCTGCAGGAAATGCGGGCAGTCGGTTGGGAGAAACTCGTCTCCCATGGGTGCCCGCAGCTGCAGACGCAAGCATGAGGGCCGCGCATTGGCCGGTGTTTGCAGAGGCTTTGCCAGCTACTTCGGCAAGGACGTCACGGTGATCCGCATCGTTTGGGCACTGGCGGCGCTGCTGCCGCCTATTTTTCCAGGCATTGTCGCTTATCTGGTCTGTTGGCTCTTGATGCCGAGTGACACTTCCACCGACAACCACTCGAGCATTCCGGTGGTTGCATCCGAATAGTTGCTCCGTGATCGAAAGCCTCGCATACGCCCGGGCTGGTGTGCTGGGCAATCCTTCGGACGGCTACTTCGGCAAGACAATTGCCCTAACACTGAAGAACTTTCGATCTCGCACGCTGCTCTATCCCAGCGCCAGGCTTGAGATCCGTCCGTCCGACGCCGACATCCCCGTCTGGGAGAATCTCGCGGAACTCCGGGCGCACACCCGCTGGCGTGGCTACTACGGCGGAATCCGCATCATCCTGGCGCTGATCGTGCGATTCAGCGACTATTGCGCGCGAGAAGGCATCGAACTCCACGACCGGAACTTCACGATCGAGTACCAGTCCAACATCCCGCTGCGCCTCGGCCTGGGCGGGTCTTCAGCCATCATCATTTCCTCGCTGCGAGCGCTGATGAGCTTCTACGAAGTGGATATCCCGCTGCCCATTCAAGCCAACATGGCGCTAGAGACAGAAACCAAGGAACTGGGGGTTTCGGCAGGACTGCAAGACCGCGTGGTGCAAGTCTATGGCGGTCTGATCTACATGGATTTCAATCGCGAGATCATGGCCTCAAGAGGCTACGGCAACTACGAGGTCATGGACAGCACATTGCTGCCGAACCTGTACGTCGCGTACCGCACGAATCTCAGCGAGGGCACCGAGATCTTCCACACCAGCCTGCGCCAGCGCTACGATGCGGGCGACCCAGCGGTGCAAGACGCGATGGCCCAGTGGGCCGCGATGGCAGCGGAGGGGCGAAACGCGCTGGTCGCCGGGGACACCGAGCGGTTCGGCGAGCTCATCGATGCGAATTTCGACCTGCGTGCGAGCGTGTGCGAGATCAGCCCTGCAAACCTGCAGATGGTCCAGGCCGCGCGCGATGCCGGGGCCACGGCCAAGTTCGCGGGTTCCGGCGGAGCCATCATCGGCACATTCCGAGACGGGCGTCACTTCGAGGAGCTGAAAGAGGCCCTCGCTAAGCTCGACATACGGGCAATCCACCCGGTTGTGTAGGCGCCCCCGCGGGTTGCCAGCGAGCCTTACGCTAGCGGTCCCGGCAAGCGGCCCTCGGTGAGAGTGCGGAGCCGACACAGGTAATCGCCCGAGCACAAGTACAGCGTCGAGCCGTCGTCACCCCAGCACAGGTTTGCGATGCGATGGCCGGTAGCCGCCCGGCCCAGAATGTGCCCGCCCGCTGTGACCGCCCACACGCCGCCGGGCCCGGTCGTGAAAATGTTGCCAGCCTTGTCCACCTTGATACCGTCGGGCAAGCCGGGGCTGTCTGCGGCATGCTCCGTGAGGTCAAGCAACACCTCGCCGGCTCCGAGCGTACCGTCGGCACGCACCGGGTAGCTCATCACAATCGCCCTGCGGGGATTCGATTGGGTGACGTACAGGGCTTTTTCGTCCGGCGAAAAGGCGACGCCGTTGGGATTCTCGAGCTCATCGGTCAGCAGCAGCGCCTCACGCTCTCCGGCCCGCACCAAGTACACGCCGCAGAACGGCAGCTCGCGCGCGGGGTCATCGTACCGATAGTGCAGTCCGTAGGCCGGGTCTGTGAAATAGAGGTCACCGCTGGAACTCAGGACCAGGTCGTTCGGGGAGTTGAGTCGCTTGCCCTGGTACGAATCAACGATTGTGAGCTTCCCTCCGCCATGCTCCAATCGCGACACCCTGCGATCGCCGTGCTCGCAGGCAATCAGGCGCCCTTCCGCATCCCACGTCAGGCCGTTCGCCCCGGGCTCCTTCCCGTAGTAGGCCACTCCGGTGTAGCCAGACGGGTGCATCCAAGCTCGGGTGCCGCCCTGCTCGCTCCAGCGGAAGATCGTGTTGCGCGGGACGTCGGAAAAGAGCAGGTCCCCACCGCGAGTGTCCCAGACGGGCCCCTCGGGCCAGGCGAACCCGACATCCAGCAATTCAATGCTGGCGGTCGGAGAGATTAGGGCGTCTAGCCCGGCATCAAACCGGTCAATCCGGCCTACTGTTGCGAATTCAGGCATCAAAGGCCATTCTAGCCCGCGGCGTTGGCCCGAAACCTCGCAGCGGAGCGTTTGCGACGAAAGCTAAAAGCGAGTAAAATAATTTGCAGTCGCAGTTTCGGCAATAACCGAAAGTGGGCTTTGGCCCACTTTTTTTGTGCCTTGAGCCAGATGGCGTCGCAGAGCAATTCGATCGTCTTAAAGGTCCGAGAGATGGCCCAGCGGATAGTTGCGTCCGAGGGGCTGGAATTGGTCGATGCCGAGTGGAAGGGCGCCTTGCGAGGGGGCATCTTGCGGGTCTATATCGACAAGCCGGCGGGAGTCACCCATGCCGACTGCGAGCGCGTTTCGCACCAGCTTTCGGCCACGTTGGACGTGGAGGATTTGGTGCCAGACAATTACTCGCTTGAGGTGTCGTCGCCCGGCCTTGATCGGAAGCTCACGAGACCAGCGGACTTTGCGCGATTCGCGGGAAAGAAGGCAAGAGTGCGCATGCGCGAGCCGCTCGAGGGCGCTCGCAGCGTGACGGGCTGCATCGAAGAGAGCTCGCCCGACGCGGTGTCTCTAAGGACGGCTAGCGGCGAATCGCTGCAGATTTCCTTCTCCGACATCGAACTGGCACGATTGGTGGTTGAGGTTTAGGGATTACACCCTTAGGGCGAAGGAACAGCTATGGCGAAGGGAATCTCACTGGAAATCGAGCAGCTGAGCCAGACCAAGGGCATCTCTGCCGAGATCGTCCTCGAGGCGGTCAAGGATGCGATGCTGGCCGCTGCCCGCAAGTACTACAAGAGCGACGAAGACCTAATCGCCGAGATCAATGCCGGAACCGGTGGCGTCGATGTATTCGCGGTGAAGACGGTGACAGACCTGGTCGCGAATCCATCCATGGAAGTCAGCCTGGCGCAAGCACACAGGGTTGAGCCGGCGGCTAGGATCGGCGACGAAGTCCGCTTCTCGCTGCCGACCGCCCCGCTGGGACGCATCGCGGCACAGCAGGCCAAGCAGGTCATCTTCCAAAAGGTGCGGGAGGCCGAGCGGGAGACAATCTGCAAAGAGTTCGAAAGCCGCGTCGGAACGATGGAATACTGCACCGTCAAGCGTACCGAGGGTCAAGATCTGATCGTGGAGCTGGGCCGCACCGAGGCGCGCATGCCGCGGCGCGAGCAGTCGAGGCTGGAGGCCTTTGCTCCGGGCGAGCGGGTCCGGGTCGTGATCAAATCCGTCGAGAAAGTCGGCCGTGGGCCGGCCGTGATCGCCTCGCGCGCCAGCGAGGAGCTTGTCAAGCGGCTCTTCGAGCAAGAGGTGCCGGAGATTTACGACAACACCGTGGAGATTAAGGCGTGTGCGCGTGAAGCCGGCGAGAGGACGAAGATCGCCGTCAGATCGCGGGACCGGAACGTGGATGCGGTGGGAGCCTGCGTCGGCATGAAGGGCATGCGAGTGCAGACGATCATCCGCGAGATCCGGGGCGAGAAGATCGACATCATTGAGTACATCGAGGACCCGCTTGAGATGGTCCGCTGGGCGATCAGCCCGGCGAAGGTCACAAGGGTCAACGTCCTCGACCCCGAAACGCACCACATGGAGGTCATTGTCGACGAGACGCAGCTGTCCCTTGCCATCGGCAAGAAGGGCCAGAACGTGCGCCTGGCGGCCAAGCTGCTGGGCTGGCGTATCGACATCAAGAGCGAAGACCAGAATCGCAAGGACGTCGAGGAGGCGATCGCCGCAATCAGCGGTGGAGGAACTCCCGTGAGCATGCTCATAGATTACGGCCTCAGCGAGGGCCTAATCGACCGCTTGGTGGAATCTGGCACGGGCACCCTCGAAGCCCTCGCGGACATGACTCCGGAACAATTGATCGAAATCCCCAGCGTGGGCCCTGAACTCGTCGAGCGGATCCAGCTTGCAGTCAACCAGTGCTACGCGCGGCTGGCCCGGATGGCCGGCGCCGTGCACGTCGTCGATGTCGACGAGACCGCCGAGCGCGCAGCGGACGGTGAGGGCGCCGAAGCGGCCGAGGAGGCTTCCGACGTAGCCGCCGTCCTACCGGGAGCGCCCGAGCTTGCCGACGCGGTCGACGCGGAGGAAGAGGATGTGGACTTCGACGTGGCGGAACTGGAAGGCTTTGGTAGAATGAACGTTTACAGGGGTCCGGACGATGGGGCTGGGGCCCCCTTGGACGGTCAGCAGAGCGTGGCTCCCGCTGACGAGGGATTGCTCACGGCTGGGGAGGCATCGGATGCCGAACCGGCGCTAGCAATCACTACCGAAGAGCCGGTGCAACAGGAGCAGAACGATTCGAATCAATGAGCTAGCGCGGGAGTTGGAGGTCAAGTCAGGCGAGATCATCGCCGCCTTGTCTGACCTCGGCATCGAGGGGGCAAGGTCCCACTCCAGCTCGTTGGATGAGGCGGACGTCGGCAAGGTCCGCGAACGAATCCGCCAGAAGACCGCCACCGGTCGCCAGCCGGCGATGGCTTCAGAACTCGAGTTGCCCTTGCGCCCGAAGCGACAGCGCATAGCAGTCGGGCTGTCAGCTGGACCTAGCGGGCGGAACTCGGCAGCTTCGGTTCGCCCGACGATCAAGATCGGAGGCGGAGGCGGCACGGCGTTCCGGCCGCCGCTAGGCGGAGGCCTGCGTCCGCCCATCCAGCCCGCGGCAGAGCCAGCCGTCCAGCCTGCGGCTGCCGAGCCCGAACCCCGTCCCCCTGGGCCACCTGCGCCGGTATCGCCCCCAGTTGCAAAAACCGCGCCAGCAGTATCGAAGCCAAGGCCAAAGGAAGTGATTCCGGCTGCGGACCGGATTGACGCTGGCGATTTCAAGCCGGAGATTCCGTCCGTCGCGGAATTGGGACCGGAAGTCGCGCGGCCCGCAACGAGCATCGTGCCCGGACAGCCCCCGAGCCCCAAACTTCCGCCTAGCGTGCCGGTGTCATCGATGCCCACGCGGATCGGCACGCCAGCCCCCGCAATGCCAGGTCTGACGCCCCCCCCACCGGCGGTCCCGAAACCGCCCATTACGGTGCGCTCGGCACCCGCGATTCCGACGGCCAAGCCGAAGGCGTCAACTCTGCCCGGAGCACCCGAGCCCACGCGCCCGGCAAAGAGAAATCTGACAGGATCCGGCCCCATCCGGCCCATCCGGCCCATCCGGCCCATCCGGCCTCCCGGGATACCGAGCGCCAGCGGAACGGCTGGACGCCCGATCGGGCGCGGCCCCCACCCCAAGGCGGCCACCGGAATCAACTTCTTAATGCCGGGCCGGCCCATCGTCCAAAGGACCCACAAGCCATCGCCCATGCCGGGCATCCCCTCGCCCACACCTGGCGCGCCGGCCGGCTTTTCCAACAGAGGCCCGGGCCAGGGCATGGGCGGGATGCGTCCGGGCATTCCAGGGCGCCCGCCTGGCGGCGGACCCGGCCGACCCGGAGGCCCGGGTAGAGGTGGCCCGGGGCAACGTCGTCCGCGTCCCATGCAGCAGCGCAAGCGCGACCTCGAGACGTTGGCGGAAAACAAGATCCAGCAGCGCAAGCGCCAGGCTGAAATTCTCAAGGCGGCCAACACCGAGATCTTCGCGGCGGAAGGCACCTCGGTGAAAGAACTCGCCCAAAAGCTCGGCATCAAGGCGAGCCAGATCATCAAGGTCTTGGTGGAACGAGGCCAATTCGCCACCATCAACCAGCCCTTGGAACTCGAGAACATCAAGTCGATCTCCGCCCTCTTTGGAGCAACGGTCGAGGAACTGACGTTCGAAGAAGAGGCCGTGCTCGACATCGATCAGGACGAAGCGGTCGAGGATCTCGAGACCCGTCCTCCGGTCGTTACGATCATGGGGCACGTCGATCACGGCAAGACGTCCCTGCTCGACAAGATCCGGTCCACAAACGTCGCGGGGCGCGAAGCCGGCGGCATCACCCAGGCGATCGGCGCCTATCACGTGGTGCAGGGCGACAAGCGGATCGTGTTCATTGACACGCCAGGACACGAGGCCTTCACGAAGATGCGCGCGCAAGGTGCCTCGGTCACCGACGTCGTCGTGCTTGTGGTTGCGGCCGATGACGGCGTCATGCCGCAGACGATCGAAGCCATCGACCATGCCAAGGAAGCAAAAGTCCCGATCATCGTGGCAGTGAATAAGATCGATCTGGCCAAGTCCGAGCCCGATCGGGTCAGGCAGCAATTGTCCGACCGCGGGCTGGTACCCGAGGACTGGGGCGGCGATACGATCTTCTGCCATGCCTCGGCCAAGACCGGCGAGGGCATCGAGAACTTGCTGGAGATGATCAGCCTAGTCTCCGAATTGCGTGAATTGCGAGCCAATCCAGCGCGGTCCGCGATTGGCGTCGTGCTCGAGGCGAAGCTCGACCGCGGCAAGGGACCGGTCGCCACGGTCCTGACCCAGAACGGCACGCTGCGGGTGGGGGACACATTCGTGGTCGGTGCAGTCTTGGGCAGGGTCCGTGCCCTGATGGACGATCGTGGGAAGAAGGTCAACAATGCCGGCCCGTCGTCAGCGGTCGTCGTGCTCGGTCTCGACGACCTGCCCGAACCGGGCGACCAGCTGTCCGTGATCGCGGACACGGAACGTGCCAGGAAGATCGTCGAGTACCGCGAGGAAAAGGCCCGCGAGCAGGCGATGGCGCAGACCGCTCGCCTGTCGCTCGAGCAATTCCAAGAGCAGATCGCAGCCGGTCGAGCCAGAGAGCTGCCGATTATCCTCAAGGCTGACTTCCAAGGATCAGCGACGGTGCTGCGGGATACCCTGGCCAAGCTGACCAGCGACAAGGTCAAGGTGAGGGTGATCCATTCCGGAGTCGGGGCGATCAAGGAATCGGACGTCCTGCTGGCAATCACGGCCAATGCGATCGTCGTCGGCTTCAACGTGCGCCCGGAGCGATCGGCGGCGGCGCTAGCCGATCACGAGGGCATCGATGTCCGGCTGCATTCGGTCATCTACGAAATGGTCGACGAGTTGAAGAGGGGCTTGGCTGGACTGCTGGAGCCGATTCACAGGGAAGAACTCCTTGGTCGCGCGAAGGTGTTGGAAGTCTTCAACATCACCAACGTCGGCACGGTTGCCGGTTGCATGCTCGAGGAAGGCGTGGCGGAAAGCAACGCCTCTGCGCGCCTACTGCGGGACAATGTCGTGGTTCACATCGGAAAGCTGGCGTCACTGCGACACTTCAAGGACGATGTCAAAGAGGTCCGTGCCGGACAAGAGTGCGGCATACACTTCGAGCGGTACAGCGACATCAAGAAGAGCGACGAGATCGAGGTTTTCAAGCTGATCGAGATCGCTCAGGACATCAACGACCTGATTCCCGTCTAGCCCGCGATGCCGCCTTGGATCGCTCGCTCCGACAGGCAGCGAACAGTTTTCTGGCAGATGCTCCAACCCGGTGTCTGAGCGTGCTTGTTCGCAACGGCTGAGCGGCTATGGAATGCCAATTGGGAACGCTGTGCCTACGCATCCGTGTTGAGCACTCTCGCTCGCTCAAGGACAAGCGGCAGGTCGTCCGCTCGCTCAAGGACCGGCTGAAGGCACGCCACAACATCTCGCTAGCCGAAGTGGCGGGGCAGAATAGCCGCCAGGACTGCGTGCTCGTGGCGGCCACTGTCGCGACATCCCCGACAGGTGCTCGGAGGACGCTTGACGCGGTTCACGAGGATGCTGTCGCAGCGCTGGGCCGGAACCTGACCGACGCCGAATTCGACGTGTCCCCACTGTAGATCATCGTTTGCAACTCTCGCGTCCGCAGCGTACCCTTGGTCTTGGCCATGGCTGCCATCCTGTCTCCTGGCCGGCACATCCGGCATGGTCGGACAGTGGCCGCTTTCGAAGCCAAACTGGCTCAGTGCTGAGCCGCTGATGGTCCAAGCTGTGCGACGCTGTTCCAACTGGCTCAAAGACGGCGGTCGGCTGGCCGTGCTCTTGACCCTCATCACTTGCCTGAGCGGATGCGGTGCCGGGCCGGCAGAGCAAATCGACGGGCCGTCAGCAACCTACGACGTGGTCGTGTATGGCGGCACATCGGCTGGCGTGATGGCCGCAGTCCAGGTCAAGCGAATGGGCAAGTCGGTCGTCCTGATCGCGCCCGAGCTGCATCTCGGAGGCCTCTCGTCGGGAGGTCTGGGCTGGACAGACACCGGGGACAAGGCGGTGATTGGCGGCCTTGCCCGCGAGTTTTATCACCGGATCTGGCTGCACTACGAAAACCCCGAAGCGTGGGCCTGGGAACAGCGCGCCGCCTATGGGAACCGAGGTCAGGGCACGCCCGCGGTCGACGGCGAGCGGCGAACTATGTGGATCTTCGAGCCGCACGTCGCCGAGAAGGTCTTCGAGGAACTGGTGCAAGAGCACTCGATCGACGTGCGCCGGGAGGAATGGCTGGACAGGGATGCTGGAGTCGTTGTCGAAGACGGTCGCATCCGCAACATCACCACTCTCAGCGGATTGAGATTTGCCGCCTCGATGTTTATCGACGCGACCTACGAAGGCGACCTCATGGCGGCGGCGGGAATCTCGTACAGCGTCGGGCGCGAAGGCTCCGACGCCTATGGCGAGGAATGGGCCGGGGTGCAGAAGGATGCCCGTCACCACGGGCATTTCTTTCCGAACAGCGTCGATCCCTACATCGAACCGGACGATCCGTCGAGCGGCCTGCTCGCGCGTATCAGCGCCGAACCAGCCGGATCCAACGGACGGGCTGACGACCGCATCCAGGCGTACTGCTTTCGACTGTGCCTCACAAGGGTTCCGGAGAATCGCGTGCCGTTTGCAAAGCCGAGCGATTACGATCCCAGCCAATACGAGCTGGTCCTGCGGGTGTTCGAGAAGGGCTGGAGGGAGACGTTTCGAAAGTTTGACCCGATCCCGAACGGCAAGACCGATACCAACAACCACGGTCCGTTCAGCACTGACAACATCGGCATGAACTATGCCTACCCCGATGGATCCTACGAACTCCGCGACAAGATCGTGGAAGAACACGAGACCTATCAAAGAGGCTTGCTGTACTTTTTGGCGAACGACGTGCGTGTGCCGGCGGATGTCCGCGATGAGTTTGCACAGTGGGGGCTCGCTCGCGACGAATTCGTCGACAACGCAAACTGGCCCCACCAGCTGTACATCCGCGAATCCCGCCGCCTCCGTGGGGAGTACGTGATGACCGAGCACGAGTGCCTCGCCAAGCGTGCCGTGCCGAAGCCTGTCGGGATGGGCTCGTATGCCATGGACTCGCACCACGTGCAGCGCTACGTCACTGCGGACGGATTCGTGCAAAACGAGGGTGACATCGGGGTCAAGCCACTGAGCCCGTACGGCATCGCATACGGATCCCTGACTCCGAAGCGAGAGGAAGCCACCAATCTTCTCGTACCTGTCTGCCTATCGTCCTCGCACATCGCGTTCGGGTCGATCCGCATGGAACCAGTCTTCATGATCCTGGGCCAGTCGGCGGCCACCGCAGCCGCGCTGGCCATCGACAACGGCGTGGCCGTGCAGGATCTCGACTACACAACCCTGCGGGATCGGCTGCTTGCGGACGGCCAGGTTCTAGAACTCCCCAAGTCACCGTAGGCGGCGGCGCGCAAAGCCAGCAGGACACCGCCGCATCCCATTGCTACGCTATCGCCATGAAGCATCTATTTCTCGGCGCGGCGCTAGGCGCGCTGGCGGTGAGCGTCGGCTCAGGCGAAATCCAATTTCGTCACCAGCAAATCGAGGGCGAACTCGGAATCGGCTACGCCGTATTGTGCGAAGACGTCGATGCGGACGGTGATCTCGACATCGTTGCCCTGAGTGAGACCCAAGTCGCCTGGTGGAGCAACCCCGGGTGGGACAAGCACGTTGTCCTCGACGGCGAGACCGAGGCCGATAACGTCGCCATCGCAGCCAGCGATATCACCGGCGACGGCAAGCCGGAGTTCGCCATCGGAGCGGCCTGGCGGCCGAGTGACACCGAGGGCGGCGGGACGCTGCAGTGGATCCAGCGGACCGAGGACGCCGATGCGGAGTGGACCCTGCACGCGCTGGGCAACGAACCGACAACCCACCGCATGCGATGGGCCGACACCAATGGCGATGGACAGCGCGAGCTGATTGTCGCGCCGCTTCACGGACGCGGCACAAGCGGACCACGACATTGGGTCGGGAACGGAGCCAGACTGCTTGCGATGACCCCCTCGGACCGGCCAGCGGCCACGCCCTGGAAGACCGAAGTCATCGATGACACGTTCCACATCGTCCATAACTTCTGGATCCTCGATTTCGATCAAGACGGCGGGGAGGACTTGCTGGTCGCCTCCTACGAAGGCATCCACCTGCTCGATCGCGATGACTCCGGACAGTGGACGAAGAGCAAGCTTGGAACCGGGTTTCAGGGAGAGTCGATCCGCGGCGCAGGCGAAATCAAGCCGGGCATGCTTGCTTCGGGCAAGCGCTACATCGCCACGGTCGAGCCCTGGCACGCCAACCATATCGTGATCTACCGGGAACCAGAGAATCCGCTGGCGCCATGGAAGCGCACCGTGGCCGTCAGTCGACTCAATGGCGGACACGCGCTGTGGACCGCGGATCTTGACGGAGACAAGACGCAGGAACTCGCCTTTGGGTGGCGGCTCAAGGGCAGTATGCCGTATGACCGTCCCGGGGTCGCAGTCTATGACCCTGACAGCGGTGACGTGCAGATCGTCGACTGGGGCGGGATGGCAACCGAGGACCTGATCGTTGCGGACCTAAACGCCGATGGGAGACCCGATATCGTGGCGTCTGGCCGGGCCACACACAACTTGAAGATCTACTGGAACGAAGGCCTAAAGCCCTCAATCGACTAGATCGGAGGAACCGCCGCCAACGCTTAGGCGGCCTGAGCGTCCTTGTGGTTGTTCACGATTGCCCCGAGTTGGGCTCCGTGATGCGAATCGTGCCACACCATGAATTCGATTTGCGACTGCAGGTCCCTAATGGCTAGCCGCTCGTTGGTCACCGGGCTGTCCAGCTGGGCCTCAGTGAGGAGCGCAATGCTCGCGCGGTTCTCGTCCCTGCCGCGCTGCAGGGCGGCAAAGATGCTCGACGGATCGGGATACTGACCCGGGTCATCGCGGCACACGCTGCCGTTTGCGAAGAGGTCCTTCCAGTGTCCCACCGGGTTCTGATCGAGGTCCTGATATAGCTTGCGCGCGCCGCCTTCGTAGAACGCCAAGTGGCCGGCGATCCACAGCCCGTGCGGGCCGCCCGGCCGGAAGCGGCTCATCCAAAGGCCGTTTTCCGCGATGTACGTCAGCTTGGTAGCGCTAGCTCGCCAAGTGAAATCGACGCGATCCAAGAGCCTTTCCAAGCGTCCGTACGACGCCCCTTCGTTACTCATCCTATAGGGGATTATATTGCGCCGGGGCAAGCCTTGGCAAGGAGGAGGGTGCGCGACATTTCTGTGACCTAGACGCTGAATCGCTGGTTGAACCCTGCAGGTCTGCGTGTATGTACGACACACAGAGTGAGGTTGGCCATGTCAGACTCCCTGCCTGCCTTGGAAGAGCGCCGCTCCCAGATCATCTTGGAGATCGCCCAACTCGGTCACTTCCGCCCCGGTTCCATCCACGCCCAATTCCGCTGCTGTGGCAAGCCCAACTGCGCCTGCGCCCGCGATGAGAACGCCCGCCACGGCCCACTGATGCGACTCTCGCGCAAGATCGATGGCAAGACCGTCCAAGACACGCTCTCCGATCCAGCCCAACTGCGCAAGGCTCAACGCGAGGTGGACACCTTCCGCCGCTTCCGGGACCTCAGCGCCGAGCTGGTCCAAGTCGTGGGCGGCGGCGACGGCATGCAGCGCGCCGATCAGGTCCTGCCACAGGCGCACGAAGGCCGCGGTCTGCGGGGCGGGCGGCGCGGCTTGGGTTTGGGAGCGCGTGGCCCGTGCAGCAGGATCTCGCGGCAGTGCTTCGCCAAGGGGTACACGTAAACGTCCTTGCGGGTCCGGCCCTCATCGGGGCGGCCCGTGGTCTGGCCTAGGCGGAGCCAGTTGGCGGCGCGATAGCAGATCCCGCCGAAGCGCTCCGGATTCACGAAAGTTTCGAGCAGAACCGGTCGGCAGCCATAGCGCCGCTGCCAGTCCTGCGGCAGCTGCTTGACGGCCAGCGCCAGCGCATGCGAGGCCAGATTTTTGACACCAACCCAAGGAAACAGCAGGAAGCGAGGCTGGCCGACCACGAGCTCGAGGTGCTGCTTGTACTCGCCCTCGCGCCAGCCGACCCACGCGTCCCGGCAGGCCAGTGAGCGGGTCGCCTGGCTGAACAGCAGGCAGCCCAGCGGGCGCTCGTACCGGTCGAGCAGGAAATAGCGCAGGTGTGGGCCGAGCGGCTGGCGATAGCCCAAGTAGTGATGCCGCTCGACGTATTCGTTGAACAGGGCCGTCTGCTCGGGGCCCTCCGCCAGTTGCAGGCGCAGCGGAGCCAGCACCCCCAGGCGGTCTTGGATGTGCGGCTGCGGGTCCGTGCGGGGGGTGAGCGCAAGCGGCTTGCGCGGCCCGTGCGTTTTCGCCTCGCGCTTCGGCGGCAGCGTCAGGATGCCCGCCTTTTCCAGTGCCCCGAGCAGGCCCAGACAGGCCCCCACGCGGTGCTTGCCGGCGGCGGTCCGCCAGCGCAGGTGCTCGCAGAGCGTCTGCGCCAGTTCCTGGCGGCTGAGTGCCGGGAACGTCGCCACCGTTTCCTGGATCTGGGCGATCTGCCGCCGTGTGAAGCGCCTGCCGAAGAAGGTGGTGGACTTGAGCTTGGCGATGCGGAGATCCATGGCAGCTTCCAGCAAACCGGTACTTGCCTACCATGGCAAATCCAGCCCACCATGTCAAGGGATTTTTTGAGCTCGCTCAGAAAACACTGTAAGTGCTTCTGAATCCAAGTCTTAGACGCCCGCCAGAAAACCCGGCTGCCGTCTTATCTATGTCAGCGACATTGGGATCGCGATCCGGCCCGAGCCGTCGGCGTCGGCCTGCACGTCTGCCCACGCGAGGGCGGCGGCCTCGGAGCGGCGCAGGCCAGCGTCGGCCAGTGTCGAGACGATGGCCATCGTGAGGGCGGCGGACGCGGAGTCGGCGAGCGAGCCGCTGAGGCTGCCGCGGATGGCTGCCACGGCCCCGGCTGTGAGGCCGCGAGCCTGCTTGGCGGCCTTGCCCGCGTCGGCGGCCTGCCGGGCGAGCCGTGATCGTCCGTCCACGCGGCCCCGAGCGGGCTCGCGCCGGCGGCAGCCCCCGTTTCCGAGCCCGCGGCGCGCCTGGTGCGGGCCTCGAAGGCGGAGAACACGCTCGCGGCCTACACGTCCGCCCTGCGCCAGCATGCTCGCTGCGGCGCTGCGACTCCGCCGCAGCGAACTCGAGTCCCGGAAGCGTGAAGAACACCAGGCTCTCGCCGTCAGAACCAGCTAGATGGCCTGCGAGCTTGGATTCCGGGACCTGCTCGGTATTCGGGAATCCGCTTCCGGCCTCCCAGATCATGTGCCTGCCGTCATTCGATGATCCCCATTAATGAACACCCTGCCCGAGTCCGTCACCGCTCCGCGAATGATCCGGCAGTCTCCGGGAGGGCCGACCTCACCATGGCCGACAACGACCCCCGCGCTTGAGATGAGGGTCCAGGTCCGAGCCTCTTCGGACACGAACGCGACATAGTTGCGCGAGGTCGCCAGGAACGAGTTGAGGGCAGGGTGCCAGATGTCTTGCGAGAACTCCGCCCTCGAGAGCAGGGGCCCGACCAGCCTCCCCTCGGGGTCGTACTGCCGGATGATGTCGTGGGAAGGATGTGCTGCATCCCTGCTGACCTTTTCCACTCCCGCTGCCCACAGGGACCCGTCGGCCGTGAAGCCGATGCTGACCGCCGCGAACGGCGACGTCCGAACGACCCGGATCGCCGATCCGTCTTCGTTCAGCCACGCGATCGCCGATGCCAGCCGCCCCTCCCGATCCGCCGCCCTGACCACCGCTGCGATCTCCCCGTCAAACGAGACGGCAACGTCGTGGACAGCGATTTGGAAGCTGCCCGGCAGGGCCAGCAGGCACGCCGCAATGACCGCGACCCCGATTACTGGACTTCGTCGCATGAGTTCCTCCGTGCCTACCAGTTGGTGCAGCCGTTTTCGATGGGGCTTATAGTACGTGTTACCCAAAGCCCGCCTGACTAACTCGTGGCGCTAGTGCTTGCGATTCGATGTCTTCAGGAAGTCCCAGGTCTTCTTGGGAGGCCCTGCCATGATCGCCCGAGCGATGTTCTCGATCATGTCCGGGATGTGTTGAAAACACGTATATAATCCCCGAAGGGAAGCCCATGACTGAACTGAATCGTCGCGATTTCATGCTGCGCTCGACACTTGCCTTGGCACCGCTAGCTGCATGCGGCGAGGCCGGGCCATCCAACACCGGAGCCTCCGTCCCGAACGTCATCCTGTGCATGGCCGACGACCAGGGCTGGGGCGACACCGGCTATAACGGCCATCCGTTCCTCAAGACCCCGCACCTCGACGCGATGAGCCGGGCGGGCTTGCGATTCGATCGCTTCTATTCCGGGGCGCCTGTCTGCTCGCCGACCAGGGGGAGCGCCTTGACTGGCAGGCATCCCTACCGCTACGGCGTGCCAACGGCGAACGCCGGCCACATGAAAGCAGCGGAGGTTACCCTCGCTGAGCTGCTCAAGGAGCGGGGCTACACGACGGGACACTTCGGCAAGTGGCATCTCGGGACCCTCACGAACGATCAGGACGATGGCCGTCGCGGTGGCCGCCAGCCAGATCACTATGCTCCGCCCTGGGAGCACGGCTTCGACCAATCGTTCTCCGCCGAGGTGCAGATGCCGACTTGGGACCCGATGAAGGATCAGGCGTTTCCCTCGCAGTATTGGACGGGGCCCGGCGAATTCGCCACCGAGAATCTGGACGGGGACGACTCAAGGGTCATCATGGATCGCGCGATCCCCTTTATCCAGCAGGCTGTTGCGGACCAGACTCCGTTCTTCGCGGTGATTTGGTTCCACACGCCCCATAGCCCCGTGCTGGCCGGTCCGCAGCATCGGGCGATATACGCGGACTTCAGTGAAGGCGAGCAGCACTACTACGGGTGTGTCACAGCTCTCGACGAGCAGGTCGGCAGGCTTCGCGACGAACTTAGCCAGCTCGGCGTCGCCGGCAACACGATGCTCTGGTATTGCAGCGACAACGGCCCCGAGGGCAGGACGCCACAAGTCCGGAACAACCGCGGCTCGAGCGGGGGACTGCGAGGACGCAAGCGCAGCCTGTTCGAGGGCGGTGTGCGCGTCCCGGGAATTCTCGAATGGCCCGAGAGGGTGGAGCCGGGCCAATCGTCGAACATTCCCTGCTCTACTTGCGACTACTTTCCGACCGTCGCTGCCGTGCTGGGTGTGGACCAGCCGGACGACGACCGGCCGGTCGACGGCGTCAATTTGCTGCCACTGATCGATGGGGCGATGGAGCGCCGCGAACGGCCGATCGCATTCCAGACCCCCGATAGCGGTGAGGGAGGGATGACCTCGCGTTTCGGGTCTCCGGACCACGCGCTGATCGGGAACCGCTACAAGCTGCTTTCCTTTCTCGATGAGGAGCGCGCCGATCAGGACATGTTGTTCGATTTGGCTGTCGATCCGGGCGAGCGGGACAACCTCGTCGAAAACCTCCCCGATGTCGCTGCTGCCATGAAGGCAGAATTGCGGCAGTGGGACGCTTCCTGCGCTCGAAGCGCTGCCGGAGAGGACTATCCCGAAGGCTGAGCGCGGGCTATCGCGTCGCTCGCTTGTCCAGCCGACATCGTCGGCCGGCTTCGTATCCGGGATCGGGCAGGGACCCCCTCTGGATGGCCTCTCGGCCCCTGATCCTCGTCGCTTAGCAACATGGCAGTGAAAGCCCGCCACGACCGGCGGCGGCACCTACCTCCGGTTGTACAATGGGGCCGTCCGCAATGGAGCACGACGACTTTGCAGCCATCCTCCGGCGCCGCGAATTCCTGCGGAGTGCCGCGGGCGGCGTTGGCATCGCGGCACTGGCCGAACTGCTGGCGGCCGACGGCTTGACCGCGGCCGAGCCTCTCGCACCCAAGGCACCGCATTTCGCCCCCAAGGCCAAGAACATCATTTTCATGTTCATGGAGGGCGGGCCGAGCCAGTACGAGCTGTTTGACCCCAAGCCCGAGCTACAACGCTGGGATGGCCAGTCGCTGCCCGATTCCATCACCAAGGACCTTACCCTGGCATTCATCAAGCCCACTGCCAAAGTAATGGCCAGCCAGTTCAAGTTCGAGCCGCGCGGAGATTGTGGCATGGAACTGTCCGAGCTCGCTCCGCACCTCGGCTCGGTGGCGGACGAGCTCTGCTTGGTCCGATCCATGCACGGTGACGCGTTCAACCACCACCCGGGGCAGCTGCTGCTGTTCACCGGCGCGACCGTTCCGGGCAGGCCAACCCTCGGGTCGTGGCTGTTGTACGGGTTGGGCAGCGAATCGAAGAATCTGCCCGGATTTGTGGTCCTCACTTCGGGCAAGGGAACGTCTGGGGGCACGACGAACTTCTCGTCTGGATTCATGCCCTCGCACTACCAAGGGACGCTCTTCCGAAATCAGGGCGACCCCATCCTGTACCTGACGAACCCACCCGGGGTCACGCACGAAATCCAGCGGGAGACGATCGGTTTCGTCAATCATATGAATCGCATCCGTTACGACCATACAGGTGATGAGGAGATCGCCTCGCGAATTAGCGCCTACGAACTGGCATTCCGCATGCAGACCGAAGCCCCCGACTTGGTGGACCTTAGCAATGAGTCGCCCGAGACGCTTGAGATGTACGGCATCGAGAGTGACAACGCGCATCGGCGGCAATACGCCACGAACTGCTTGCTTGCGCGACGGTTGGTCGAGCGCGGCGTTCGCACCGTGCTGATGATGGACGCGTCTTGGGACGACCACACTTACCTGAACCAGAAGCTGCCGAAGCGCATGCAGGAGACCGACCAACCCACCGCCGCGTTGCTCAAGGATCTCAAGCAGCGAGGCTTGCTTGACGAGACGCTGGTGGTTTGGGGCGGAGAGTTCGGTCGTACGCCGATGGTCGAGATCCGCAAGCCCGAGGAAGCGGCGAACGCCGGTCGGGACCATCAGCCGACGGCATATTCCATGTGGATGGCGGGCGGCGGGATCAAGCGTGGACACGTGCACGGCGCGACGGACGAGCTGTGCTTGAAGATCACCAAAGATCCGGTCCATGTGCATGATCTCCAGGCAACGATCCTGCACCAGATGGGCTTCGATCATGAGAAGCTCACGTACCGGTTCATGGGCCGCGACTTCCGGCTGACAGACGTCAGCGGCAAGGTGCAGAACGGCCTGCTCGCCTAGCGGGTTCCCGCAACGCACCCCGGGGGGACATCTTGGCAGCCAGTTTTTCGTCACTGACGGGCGGGGGCTGGCGTGACAGCGCGAAATCGCGGACGCCGGGGCCGGACGCGGGCCCGTCAAATCGACTAACCTCTACGAAGAAGGTTGCCGTGCCTGCGCGTGTCGGCGGTTTTGTAGTTCGAACGGACGTTTTTTAGGGGGAGGCATGATGCAACACCTGCGTTTTTTGAGTTTGACGGTGCTGCTGGTCGGCGCTTTCACCGTGGGCTCGTCGCCCGCTCCGGCAGAGTCGGACTTCGCCAATCTGGAATACGCAGTGGATCCAGGTTGGCCGATGCTGCCTCCGGGCTGGAACTTCGGCGAGGTGGCGGGAGTCGCGACGGATGGAAGGGGCCACGTATTCGTGTTCCATCGTGGAGAGCACCCGATCATGGAGTTCACGCCGCATGGTCGCTTGGTGCGGTCTTGGGGCGAGGGCATGTTCATCCGTCCCCACGCAATCCGCGTTGATCCCGACGGAAACATCTGGACCGTCGACAACGACACTCATCAAGTTCTGAAGATGGATCCCAGCGGCCGCGTTCGCATGGTGATCGGCCGCCGCGGCGAATCGGGGGAGGGTGATGAGCTCTTCAACCGCCCGACCGACGTTGCGTTCGCCCCAAACGGGGACTTCTATGTCAGCGATGGGTACGGCAATTCGCGCGTTGTCAGATTCTCAAAACAGGGTCGCTACATCACGGCTTGGGGCAAGGCGGGCGACGCTGACGGCGAGTTCAACCTGCCGCATTCAGTCGCTGTTGACGGGCAGGGTCGCGTCTACGTGGGCGACCGCGAGAACTACCGCGTGCAGATCTTCGACGAGGATGGCAGGTTCTTGGAAAAATGGACCCATGTGGGCTCTCCATGGGGCCTCGATATGCAGGCCGACCAGACGGTCTTGATCGCTGATGGCCACAACGATCGCATCCTGAAGGTCACGTTGGCCGGCGAGGTGCTCGGCGCATTCGGCCAGAATGGCCGGATGCCGGGCGACCTGAGCTTCGTTCATCAGCTTGGCGTTGATGCGGCGGGCAACATCTTCACGAGCGAGATTAAGAATCAGCGAGTGCAAAAGTTCGCCCCGGGACAGTGAATTCTGTACGATCGCTGCCCGGATCTGTTAGCGCAGCGCTCGCTCTACCGTCGGGTGTCGGTGAGGGCCTGAAAGCGGCCCGATTTGTACGCCCGCCGGAATGCGCGGCCTACCAAGCGGCCACGATGCCGTCCTTGCGGGGATCGGTTCCGCCTAGCAACACGCCGCGTTCCCAGTCGATCTGAATCGCTTGGTAGCCGCCTATTGCTCCCGCCGTCTGGACGCTGTGCCCCATGCGAATCAGCTTGGCTGCAACGTTCGGGTCTATTCCCCGTTCGAGCCCGACACCACTTCCCGTGCTGTGGCTGGCCCGCGGCGCTTCGCCGGCCTCTTGCACGTTCATGCCGAACTCGATCATGTTCAGGAGCACCTGAACGTGCCCTTGCGGCTGCAGGTCTCCGCCCATCACGCCGAACGAGAGCCAGGGCTTGTCATCCTTGAAGGCCATCGCCGGAATGATCGTGTGGTATGGCCGCTTGCGGCCTTCGATCCGGTTCGCGTGCTCAGGATCGAGCGAGAACAGGGCGCCTCGGTTCTGCAACAGTATGCCGGTGCCGGGCACCACTAGGCCCGAGCCGAAACCGTGGAAGATGCTGTTGATGAACGAAACGACGTTGCGATCCTTGTCGGCGACGGTGAAGTAGACCGTATCGCCTGACCCTTCAAACCACTTGACCGGGCCGTCGATTCCCGAGTCCACGTTCGTGGCGGCGCGCTGCGGATTGATCCGCTCCCGCTGACGACGGGCGTAGTCCTTGGAAATGATTTCCGGGATGGGCAGCATAGCGCGGGTCGGATCTGCCAGCCAGGCTTCGAGATCGGCAAACGCCAGCCTCTTGGCCTCGATGAATAGATGCAGATATTCCGCCGAATTGTGCCCCTTTGACTTCACATCGAAGCCTTCCAAGATGTTGAGCATCTCAAGGGCCGCCATCCCTTGCCCGTTTGGCGGCAGCTCGTAAATGCGGTGGCCTTTGTAGGTCGTGCTGATTGGCTCCACCCAGTCGGAACGCTGGTAAGCCATGTCTTCCTCGGTCAGGGGCCAGCCCAAGCCGTTTAGCCGCTCGACGATCTTGCGAGCGATTTCACCCGTATAGAAGGCGTCGCGCCCGCCGCGGGCGATCTGTCGATACGTCCAAGCGAGTGGCTTGTTCACAAAGACGTCACCGTGAGCCGGTGGCTTGCCATCCGTGTAATAGGCGCGGACGAACTCAGGATCGTCCTCGAACTGCGCTCCGTTGCCGGCCCAATTGGACGCGAAAATCTCCGACACCGGGAAACCGTTCTCGGCGTATTCGATGGCGGGCTCGAGCACCTGCGCCAGCGTCATGGTGCCGTATTTTTCGAGCAATGTCGCCCAGCCGTCGACAGCCCCGGGCACGGTTACGGAAAACGGGCCCTTGATCGGGATGCGGTCAAGTCCGCGGCTCTTGAAGAAGTCGACGTTCGCCGCCTTAGGGGAGAAACCGCTTGCGTTCAGGCCGGCCAACTCGCCGGTCTCGGACATGTACACAAGGGCGAAAACGTCCCCGCCAGGTCCGGTCATCATGGGAGCGACGAGGGCCAAGGTGGCCGCCGTGGCCACGGCGGCGTCCACGGCGTTGCCACCCTGCTGCAAGATCCGCAGCCCTACTTGTGAGGCGAGCGGCTGAGCCGCAGCGACCATCCCGTTTTGAGCGACAACCGCCGAGCGCCCCGCTGTGGGAATAGGGCGCACGCCTGCGGTCATAACGCCCGAGATAGCGAAAGCCATGATGAGAAGATACCGAATTGCCATTGATCGCCCGGAAATGCCGGTTCGATCTTATCAGAGAGGCTGCGTGAGCCCGCGGAATCTCTCCATATACCGAGCTCTCGTCGGCTTGATGCACTCAATTCGAATTCGACGCAAGAAAATGCCGGACGGGCGGCAAGCAGGTGGGCAAGCTGCGCCGGCTGCCGGGCTGGACAATTCGGCACCAGCCGGTATCGGGGCGCTCTCCTGATTCTCCTGCTGGGCACAGCTCGGCAGCGATTCAGCCTAGGTCGGCAACCGCTCGGAGCACCGGCCTGCTGGCGACCTCCGGCACTGCGGCTTCATCGATCTCCACGCCCAGGCCCGGTGCCGACGGCACCCGGTACTCCGCTCCAGTCATGGCGATTGGTTCGGCGAGAAAGCGGTTGGCAACCGAGAATACCGCCGGGTTGTATTCGGCGAGGCCTACATTGTGCGAGGCTGCGGCGAAGTGTAGGGCCGCCGCAATCTGGGGTCCCATGGCGATGCTGATGTGCGGCACGATGCGGATGTCGGGACCACTCTGGCGTGCCAGAGCGACCGATTCGGTAATACCCCAGCGGCCTAGGTCCGGCTGCAGCCACCGCACGCAGCCTCGTTCGAGGAACGGGGCGAGCTCATGTCTGGAGCGATAGCTCTCCCCCAGCGCGATCGGCGTGCGGATCTCGGATGCGAGACGGGCGTGAGCCTCCGCCGACTCCGGCGGCAGCGGGCACTCGAGCCACAAAGCTCCGCGTTCGTCGAGTTTCCGCCCGAACCTGGCGGCGTCGGCGTCGGCAAGCCTCCAAAGGGCGTCAATCGCGATCGAGCATTCGGGGCCTAGCGCACTCTGCAGGCGGTCGATGAGGTCGAATAGTTCCGCTTCCGTGCGATCGTAGAACAGCTTGAAAATCCGGAATCCCGTGCGCCAAGCCTCCTGCGCTCGCTCGACGCGCTCTTCATTGCTGGTGCCGGGCAATCCTGAAAGGTAGCCTGGAATCGTTCGCTGCGGCGGGGACCCAGCTAGCAGTGCCGCGACAGGGCGTTCCCGAGCCTTACCGGCCAAGTCCCACAGCGCGATGTCAACGCCTGCCATTGCGTCCAGCATGAATCCACCGGTCTGACCGCGGACCCGCATCGTGGAATACATGCGGCTCCGGAGCGTGGCGATGCATTCCGGAGATCCGTCGAACAGTGCTCCCTCTATGGCCGGGCGCAGCAACTGGTCGACGATGACGCAGGCGACATCCGGGGCAAGTGGGGCCTGCGCCTCGCCCCAACCTGTCAGACCAGACGCCAAGGTCAGCTTGACCAAGGCGGCCTCGAAGTTCACCGAGTAGAGCGCCCCGTTGGTCTCGGACCAGCGATAGTCGAAGCGGCCGCTGGAAAGCTTCGTGGGAGAGCCCGCGGTGCCCCGCACGGCTGCTGTGTCGCGAGGCAGTCGGATCGAGAAGGTCTCGATGGACGCGATGCGCTCTGCCGGCATGCGCTTCAGGCTGGCCAGACGAGCGCCCGCAATGTCTCGAGCTCGCGCAGGCCGGCATCGTCCAGCGAACGCGTCGGGTGCCGCACTGCCGCGGACCGGATGACCCCGACGGACACTAGCCCGAGTTTACCGAGTTCGCAATAGCGGAGCATCTACCCAGCACATCGGCGTCCTCAGTCTACTTCGCGTAACTCGCTGATATAGAGGGGGTTGTCCTCCGAGCGTCCGCTTGGAGTGTCCGTGAAGTCGCCGCGGATTTTGTATGACCTAACATGTTTGACGCACTGTCCGGATCCATTCGATCACTGATATCGTTGATATTATTGATGTTATATTCTGTATTCCCTTGACTTACTGCCTCGATCAAAGCTATTGTATGACCTAACAATATGGCCAGCCTCTTCAAGAAGATCATCCGCGGGAACGCCTACTACTACGCCCGCGTCTCCCAGCGCGTCGACGGCAAGCCCAAGATCGTCTCCCAGACCTACCTGGGCCGCGCCGACCGCATCATCGAGAAACTCCAGGCTCCCGACTCCGGCGCCCAACCCCGGGAGGCCGTCGTGCGGGAGTTCGGCGCCTGCGCCGCCCTGCTCGCCCTCGCCCGCCGCCTCCGGCTTGCCGAGCACATCGACCGCCACGTCCCCAAGCGCGGCTCCGGCCCCTCCGTCGGCACCTATCTGCTCGCGGCGGTCCTCAACCGCTGCCTCGCCCCCGGCTCCAAGGCCGCCCTCGCCCCCTGGTTCGACTCCACCGTCCTGCAGCGACTGCTCCCGGTCCGCTCCTCCCAACTTTCCAGCCAGCGCTTCTGGGACCACATGGACCGCGTCTCCTCCGACTCGATCCAGGCCGTCGAACGCGACCTCGTCGCCGCCATGACCCGCGAGTTCGGCGTCGACTTGCGCCAGGTGCTGTTCGACGCCACCAACTTCTTCACCTACATCGACTCCTTCAACCAGCGCTCCTCGCTGGCCCAGCGCGGCCACAGCAAGGAGGGCCGCAAGTCGCTGCGCATCGTGGGCGTCGCGCTGCTCGTCTCGGCCGACTTCCGCCTGCCCTTGCTGCATCGCACCGATCCCGGCAACCGCCCCGACCCGCCCATGTTCGAAAGCCTCGCCGCCGACCTCGCCCGGCGCTGCCGCGAGATCGCCGGTGCCGCCGAGAGCGTCACGCTGGTCTTCGACAAGGGCAACAACTCCCGGGAGAACCTCGAGCAGGTCGAGCGCGGCCCGTTCCATTTCATCGGATCGCTCGTGCCCACCCAGCATCCCGACCTGCTGGCCGTCCCCGCCGAGCAACTGCGCTCGCTGGAGGCCGACGGGCTGGCCGGTGTCAGCGCCTGGCGCACCCAGCGCGAGGTCTTCGGAACCGCGCGCACGGTGCTGGTGACCTGGAACCAGGCGCTGTTCGACGCCCAGGGCCGCACCCTGCTGCGCGAGACCGCCAAGCGCAAGCAGCGCCTGCGGGGCCTGCAGCGGCAGCTGCGCCGCTGGCGCGACGGCAAGCTGCGCGGCGGTCGCAAGCCCAGTGTCGCCTCCACCCGCAAGAAGGTCGACCGCTGGCTGCAGGCGCGCCACATGCGGGACCTGTTCGCGGTCGAGGTCGGCGAGGCGGACGGCCTGCCGACGGTGCGCTACCGCTTCCGGCGCAAGGCCTGGGAGGAGTTGCAGAGCACACTGCTGGGCAAGACCCTGCTGTTCACCGACAACGCCGGCTGGAGCGACGCGGAACTGGTGCGCGGCTACCGCGCGCAGCACCATGTCGAGAGCGCCTTCCGGCAGCTGAAGGATACCGACTGCATCGCGATCCGCCCGCAGTACCACTGGACGGACCAGAAGATCGAGGTGCATGTGTTCTGCTGCGTGCTGGCGCTGACGCTGTGCGCCCTGCTGCAGCGGGAATTGAGCCGCCACGGCGTGCAGCGCTCGATCCCGGCGCTGCTCGACGAACTCGGCGGGATCCGGGAAGTCGACGTGCTATATCCGGCCCGGCAGGAGGGCGGCGAGCCTGTACTCAAGACAACGCTCTCCAAGATGACCGCCGAGCAGCAGAAACTCCACGCAATCCTAGGCCTCAAGGAATACGAAATCTGATCCACGGCCCACTGTTAGGTCATACAACGGGCTGCCTCTATCTTCTTGGAATCAATGTCCTTGCCGGAATCCTACGGCCCAACTCGGTAAACTCGGGCTAGGTTGTGCTTGATTGCCGACACGCCCAGCCCCGGCTGCAATTCGAATCGGATCAACGGCAGCGCACGGAGGAAAGAGTCCCATGCAGCACCCTCGTCACCGGCCTCGAGCGCAGCCCAGACCTCCACGTACAGCGAAGCCATGTCGCTTGCTGGCATGGTTCCCCGCGCTCCCCGCTGGCATTCTTCGATTAGGAATTGTCCGTTCAATCCCCCGAACAACGTGAGTGTGCCGTTCGCCGCTTCAAGTGTTCGGCTGATCTTCGGAGCCGTCGGCGGCGCTTCCGCCTTGACGTATTCGACATGCTCGATTTCCTGGGCCATCCGGGCTAGTAGCGGGCCGGGCATATTGACCTGCGAGAGCATGGGGGCGTCTTAGACCATGATCGGGATGCCGACTGCGTCGCTGATTGAGGCGTAGAAGAAGCGCAGCCCGTCTGCGTCTGGCCTGAGATAGTACGGCGGAAGCACCATCAGGCCTTGCGCACCTTGGCCTTCCGCTTCGCGGCAGGCCTCCATGGCTGCCGCTGTTCCGGTTGCGCCGACACCCACAATCACGGGAACACGGCCGCGCACATGGCGCACGATCGCGTCAAGCAGAGTCCGCTTCTCCCCCGGTAGCAGTGCGTACCCCTCGCCTGCGTTACCGAACGCACCCAATCCGTGAACGCCCTGCTCCAGCAGGTGATCGACCAGCCGCAGCTGGCTCGGCATGTCAATCTGCCCGTCATCCGCGAATGGGGTCGCGAGAATTGGAAACACGCCTGCGAAGCACTGGTGCATCAAGGTCACCTAACGGAACCGACGGACGCCGGAGGCTTCGGCCTGACCGGCGCGAATGTCGCTAATGAGCGCTTTCTTGGATCGTTCCACATGCGTGGCTAGGGTGCTGGCAAGGGAGGTTGCGTCTCGGCTCCCAAGCGCCCGGACCATCTCGCGATGCTCGCGCTGTGCAATTGGGACGCGCACGGCCCAGTCACGATTCGAGACATGCACACTGGCGATCTTTAGATGAGCATTCAGCTGGTGGTACATCTCGTAGAGCTTCTCGTTTCCCGACAGGCGCACGATGAGCAGGTGGAACTCCCAGTTCAATCGGTCGTGGCTCTGCATTCCGTCGCTGCCCCGCGCTGCGAACTCATCCATGCGCTCCACTAGGTCGCGCAATTCCACGATGTCTTTGTCGCACACGTGGACCACCGCTGTTTCTGCGGCCAACTGGTCGAGCGCGCGGCGCAGATCGAATGTGTCGGCAATGTCCTGCTCGTCGGCTTGCGCCACGAAGGTCCCGCTGCGCGGCCGGACCTCGACCAGGCCCTCTTCGCTGAGGCGGTCGATCGCTTGCCGAACGGGCATCTGGCTCACGTCCATTCCGCTCGCCAGATCCGGGATCGAGAGGCGCTCACCGGGCTGAAAACGGCTCTCGAGGATGGCTCGCAGCACCTCTTCGTAGACGTAGTCGGAGATCCTGCGGCGTGCGACACGACGCAGTTCGACCGGCTGCGATGGCCGGCCGGTATTCGCTGCCGTGCGTTCCCGAGGCTGACTCATGCAGGGGCCTCCGCCTTGCTGCCGCGCCGTGTCAGCAGATGGAGGGCGCCGAGCGCCAGGGGATGCAGGAAGGCCATTACGACAAAGATTGCCCTGTAGGAGTAGTGTTCAACGACAAACCCTGTGATCCCAGTGAATATCACGCCCCCCAGCGAGCTGCCAAGGCCGACGATTCCGGCGGCCGAACCAACAACTGCCGTCGGATAAATGTCGTTGGTCATCGTCATCAGATTGGTCTTCCATGCCATGTGGGCGAACGTCACGGCGCAGATCGCGGCCACGGCCACGACAGCAGAATCGCTGGCCGGCACGACCAGGCTGAGTGGCATCACCGCTGCGGCGGGCAGCATGACCCACTTGCGCGCCCGAACTGGATCCATGCCGCGGCTGATCAACCGGCCCGAAAGCCAGCCCCCCGTGATCGCTCCGAGGTCGGCGGTTAGGAACGGTACCCAACTGGTCAGCCCGATCGCCACGATGGAGAATCCGCGCTCGTCGCTGAGGTACTTGGGCAGCCAGAACAGATAGAACCACCAGACCGGGTCAGCCAGCACTCGCGCCATAAACAGCGCCCAAGTTTGCCGCATGGCGAATAACTCGGCCCAACGCATGCTCCCCCGAACCGGGCGTGCGGAGTCCGGATCGATCAGCGCCCGCTCTTCGGGGGTGACTCGCGGGTGCCTTGCGGGCACCCAATACCAGCGCAGCCAAAAAGCGAGCCATGCGAAGCCGACCGCGCCAGTTGCGACGAATGCGATGCGCCAGCCCCACTGAGTGAAGATCAGGACGATCAGCGGCGGCGCGATAATTGCGCCGGTCGAAGCCGCCGCATTCACCAAGCCGTTCGCGAAGCCGCGTTCCCGCGGCGGGAACCACTCCGAGATGGCCTTCTCGGCCGCCAGGAAGTTGCCGGATTCCCCCATGCCAAGCAATGCTCGGCACGCTCCCAGCCCGATCGCGTTGCGCGATAGAGCATGTGCGGCGTTTGCGAGGGACCACCAGACCATCGACGCGGCCAGCGCGGCGCGCGTCCCCCAGCGGTCGATAATCCGGCCCCAAACCATGTACATCGCCGCGTAGCAGATCAAGAAGGCCTGCACCACCTGTGCGTACTCGATGTCGGAAATCCCGAGTTCCGCCGTGATCTCGGATGCCAGCACCGAGAGCGTCTGCCGGTCGATGTAATTGATCACGGTTGCGCCGAACAGCAGCGCTGCGATGCGCCACCGGATGTTTGGCATGGGCTTGGTCGCCATCGTCAGCCCACCTGATACCGGGCAAGTGCCCGCTCGTCGAATTCAACGCCAATGCCGGGACCCTCCGGCACGATTGCCCGGCCTGGGCTTGATTCCAGCGGCTCGCTCAGCAGCGCGTTGCCGAAAGGCCGCTCAAGCAGTGTGCCGCCCTCCATGATCACCGTGTTTGGGGCGTGCGCTGCGAGATGGACGGACGCCGCCCAGTACAGTGCTGTTCCGGTGCTGATGTGGGGAGAGAACAAGACTCCGTGCGCATCAGCCAAGATTGCGATCCGGCGGCACTCGCTAATGCCTCCGGCGCGGCATAGGTCCGGGTTGACCATGTCAACCGCGCGCGCTGAGAACAGGTCTCGGAACTGGAAGCGGTTTGACAGCGTTTCGCCCGCACACAGCGGTGTCTTGAGGGCAGACTTGAGCTCGCTGTATCCCGCAAGATCCTCTGGCATCAGAGCGTCCTCCCACCAGCCGATGTTGGCTAGGGTGTCAAGGCGCGCGCCGACGGCGCGCGCCTCATGGGTCTTGTACGCTCCAAGCGAATCCAAGAGCAACTGCCCGGAGTCGCCGATCGCTTCGGAGACTTTCTCGACGCGTTCCAGGCTCGCCGTGCCCGGCCCCTTGCTGAGTCCCATCTTGACTGCGGCGAAGCCCCGGTCTAGTTGCGCACGCGCATTCTCGGCAAGCGCCTCAGGTGTGGGGCCCCCGATGCCGGCATAGGTTGGCACCGTATCGCGGTACTTGCCGCCTAGGATTCGGTACAGCGGCTGGCCGGTGTACTTGCCGAGCAGATCCCACAGAGCCAGGTCGACTCCCGCGATCGCCTCGGTGAAGAATCCCGTCGCGTATCCTCGCAGCCGCTGGCTGGAATAGAGCTTTTCCCACAGCGGCTCCACCTGCCGCGCGTCTTGGCCGACCAAGATGGGCGCAAGCAGGTCGCTGATCACCGCCGCATGTACGCGCGGCGCGGCGGGCGCGTGGCACTCGCCCCAGCCAACCAGCCCCTCACGCGTCTCGATCTTCACCAATGTCGCCTGGGTCGCGCCGCGAAAGCGGCTTGGCGAAGCGTGGTCCAATCGGTTCCACAGGCCGGTCCCGCCGGTCGCGTTGCCGACGGGCGGCATCTCCAAATACCAGTCCGGCGGCTTGTCGCCGCGCGGGCTGCGGATGACGATGGGCTCAACGCTCTGGATCCGCAGCGGCGCGTTGCCGGAAGCGAAGAGCCGGTTCTGCAAGGCCGCAGCCGCGGCTGTGCCTAGTCCTGCGGACAGGATCTGTCGCCGAGCAAGGCTGGTCCCTGAGCCGCTGTCCATCAGGGCGTGTCCTTCACGCAGCGAAACCCGAGATTGGGCGTGCGTTGGTTCGGACGCGCCCAGTTCCGGAAAAATACCGTGATGCGGTTGGGGCCGTCGGACCAAGCGCCCCCGCGGATGATGCGGTACATTCCCTCGGCCGGGCCTTGCGGGTTTTCAGCCGGACTCGTGGAGTAATAGGTCCGCTCGAACCGATCTTGGCACCATTCGGCTACGTTGCCCGCCATGTCATGCAGACCGAAAGCGTTCGCCGGGTGCTGCGCGACCGGGGCCGCACCCTCTGGGGTCGAATAGCGCGCGGCGCTGCGGCTTGGCTTGCCCTTGCCCCATGGGTAATTTTCACCCTCCAAGCCGCCGCGGGCCGCTCGCTCCCATTCGGCTTCGGTTGGCAGTCGCTTGCCCCTCCACTGGCAATACGCCTGGGCGTCTTCCCAATCCACGCTGTAGACCGGGTGGTCGGCCAATCGCGCCGGCATCTCGCCGCCTAGCCAGTGGTATGGTGCGCGCCGCCCGGTTGCTGCTAGGAATTCCGCGTACGCCGAGTGCGTGACCTCGGCGGCATCCATCCAGAAGGCATCGATCTTGACTGTGTGGGCGGGGCGGTCATCGCGGAGGATCAGCGGGCGCATGCCAGTTTCGTCGTCGTCAGTCGAAAACGTCCGGCCCATGGTGAATTCCCCGGCCGGGATTGACACCATGCCGACCGGTGGCTCCGCCGCCGACCCGCCCCCGTCTCCGGCCGACAGGAGCGGCGCGGCACAGGCGGTCAGCCCAGCCAGCAGGCCGGCTGAACGCTTCCGCCGCATCAGACGAACAGTTCCTCGATTTCGTCGTCGATGCAGGGCTCGGTGGCGCCAAGCGGGTCGACCAGCCGGTACACCCGTTTGGACGGAGTGTTCGTGAACTGTTTGCGCCAGTCGATACCTAGCGCCGAGTAGACCGAAGCCACGATGTTTTCGGTCTTCGGCTGCATGCTGTACTTCCACCCGGTCTCCAAGGCATGCTCCCCCGCCGCATCGGTGCGGCCGATAATCCGGCCGCCTTGGATGCCGCCGCCGGCGAACAAGCCGATGTAGACCTCGTTGTAGTGATGGCGTCCGTGCACGAGGTTGAGCGCCCCCGGCACCCTTCCGAACTCGGTCGGCACCGCGATGATCGTTTCGTCCAGCAACGTCTTCGAGGCGTCGCGCGGCGAAGGGGTTGCCTCCAAGTCGCGCATCAGATTGGAGAGCGCCCTGTCCAAGTCGTTGCAGTGCTTGTAGTGGTTGTTCGTCGCGTCGTGATCGTAGATGCGCTTGTGGTGGTCCCAGCCGCCGTGCTTGACGTGCACATAGCGCGTGCCCGCGTTAGTCGTGACCAAGTTCCGCGCCAGCAGGCATCCGCGACCCACATCGTTGTCGCCGTAGCGCTCCATGTCCGCCTGACCCATCTCCAGCGCCTGCGGCCAGCGGGCGTCGCCCAGCACGTGATAGGCCTCCTCCTGGAACGATCGGAAGGCGCTCATCGCAGGCCCGCGCTCGCCGAACTCGCGCTGGACCGCTCGCTCGAGGTCGCCGAGCAGGCGGAACCTTTCCTCCAGCAGCCGCAGTGCCTCGCCCGACGCCGCAACGCTTTTCGCACCGGCCCCGGCGTCAATATCAAGACCCGAAAAGCGCGGGTGGAAAAAACCGCTTGGCAATGCCACATTGCCGAGATTGCAGCTGACGTACGTAGGGAACGTATCGCTCTCGCGCCGCTGTGAGTCCAGCTCCGCAGCGACGACCGTGCCGACCGGCGGAATCTCTGCCGCCTGGGCGGGGTTCAGCGGCCTGCCAGCCCGGGTGTAATACTCGCCCCGGAAATGCACCACCTCGTGGCTCTTGAACGTACGCACGATCGCCACTTTGTCCATCAGCTCAGAGAGCTGCGGGAACAGCCGATGCGGGATGTAGAGCCCCTTCCGCACCTCCCGGACGTCGAAGTCCGCCTGCGTGCCGGCGTCTTCCTTGAAATCGAAGGTGTCCACGTGGCTGATGGCCCCGGCGGCTTCGACGATGATCGCGAAGCGTGCCGTGCCGCGCGGATTGGAGCGGCCCGCGGCGCGTGCCCGGGTCGGCCACAACCCCTCGCCGACGATACCGCCAAGCAGGCTGCCCGCACCTAGGCGCAGTGTGTCGCGGCGGGTCGGGGCTAGGTCTCGAACAGTACGCATGGTGTTTTCTCCATTGTCAGACGGGTCAGTAATTGAACATGAACTCGGGCTTGTTCAGCAGAGCCCACTGCAGGTTCTCGGCACCCTGCTCGACATCTGCGCTCAGTGCGCTCAGGGCCACGTCCATCTCGCCCGGCAGCGGACGGCGGGACAGTGTCGATACGTAGAGCTTCTCGACGATGCCACGGCGTATCGCGGCGTCGGCCTGACCAGGCGTTGGATCCGATCCGGTGGCCGCCTTCCACGCTGCGGCGGCCAGAATGCGGTCAGAGGCGAAGCTGCCCAGCAATTCGGCCACGCGCCCTGCCCCGTCGGATTGCACGCGCTCCAGCACCGTGCTTGAATTCATCATCAGCATCGCCTGCAGAGACGAACCCGGCGTACGGGTAGGGAATTCGTCGCGGCTCTGCTGGCCGAAAGCTCGCAGGAATTCCGCCACCTCGGCGCCGACATAGGCGGGGTCTAGCAGCTGGCGGGCCATCTCAACCGGCTCATCGCTGCCTTTCGCGTATTCACCCGGCACGGCTGTCGCCGTGACTAGCGCGTCGTGAAGTTGGACCGGGCTCAGCATCTTCACGTTGCGGCGGGCGAAGTAGCGCCCGTATGCCGGCTTCCATTCACCGTCGAACTGCGAAGAGAGCTGGTAGGCACTCGAATTCGTGATGGTGCGCACCAAGTGCTTGAAGCTGAAACCGCTCTGTTGGAAGCCCCGCGCGAGATCGTCAAGCAAATACGGGTGGCTGGGCTGGACCGTCCATCCAGCCGGCAGGTCATCCCGCGGGTAGTAGCGGGTCAGGTCGAATCCCTCGAGGGGCTCAACGATGCCCACGCCCATCAGCTCGGCCCAGATCCGGTTCACGGTCGCCCGCGCGAACTGGATGTGGCCAGTCAGCAAGCGCGCCAGCGCGTCGCGCGGCAGTTCACCCGGGAGCGGCGGGCTGTCGTCGAGGATGAACTTCGGAGCGTTCGGTCCGCCGGTGCGCGGAACGCGCACGATGCTTTCGCTGAGGGTCGGATAGCCGGGCTCGACATCGTCGACCGTGTATTCGGTGTTCGCCTGGAATCCGTTCTCCCAGTTCATGATCATGCGGGTCTTACCGAAGAAGGCCGCTTGGCGGAAGAAATCCTCGCGCTTCTTGCCCGTCAAATAGAGGTTGACCTGCTCTAGGTGATTGACCCCGTCGTGACACGAGATGCAACCTAGGTTGAGGCCTAGGAAGACCTTTCCGTAGGTGATCGTGAACTCGTCGACCGCGTCGGCGCGGTTGACCAAGTCGTGCGCATCGGCCTCGTCCGGGTCATCCTTGGCCTTGACGAAGTCGCGGGCGAAATACAGCGCGCCGGGAGACGAGTGGCTGCTCTTGCCCCCCTGCGTGAGCAGGTCGGTCACCACGTCCGCGTACGATCTGTCCAACCTCAACCATTCGCGCGTCCAATAGCGGAACAGGTTCTTGCCGTGCCCCATGCGATTGCCCGCCCGGAACAAGTCCTCGAAGAAATACGACCAGCGCTCGACGAACTCCTCCCCGTCGATCAGCCTGTCGATTACGCGGCCGCGTTTGTCATTTCCCGCGTCTGCCTCGAAAGCCAGGACTTCTTCCAGCGTGGGAATCCGTCCGATCAAGTCGAGATATGCGCGGCGCAGGAACTCACCGTCGCTCGCCGGGCCGGCGTGCGGCACGCCGGCCGCGGCCATCTTCGAAAACAGGGCCTCGTCAATGAAGTTGCGGATTGCCGCGGGCCCGTTCGCGGCGGGTACCGGGCGCAGCCGGGCCGCCTGAGAAGTGACCGCCTCGGCGACCTGCGCCGCTGACGGGCCTGCCCGCTCGACTGATCGATGGGCTCGTTCGGCCTGGGCCTCCGCCTCGGGCGTAAGCCGCGGCCCACCCTCCGGAGCGGCGGCGAGCACCGCGCCTACCGCGAGTGCCCCCCAAGCCAGCCATGTGACCCGGGTCTGTCCCCCGGTCAGCTTGATATGCCCGATGCTCAGTGCCATGGCTACGCCTCCGTTCGTTGTCGGCTAAAAGATGATCTTCAGGCCGAATTGGATCACGCGCGCGTCGCGCGCACTTGTAATGGTGCCGAATGTGGCGGACGAGTTCAGGCCGTCGGCACCGGGCCTGAAGGCCGTGTTCGGGGCGTTCCCACGCCCGCCAAGGTTCACGTGGTTCAAAAAATTGAAGGCCTCCGCGCGGAACTGCACGTTGACGCTTTCAGTGACGTACGTGTCCTTGATCAGCGACAGGTCGAAGTTCACGGTGCCGGGAGCACGCACATCGGGCAACGCCCTGCCGACATTGCCGAATGTGAAATCGGGCGGGTTGACAAACGTGCTGGTGTCGAACCAGCGCGACGCCGTAGGATTGCTCAGATTGGCACTCTTGCCGGTCGAGTTCGGGCGATTCGCCTGGAAGTTTGACGCTCCGCGGATGATCAGCGGCAGTCCGTCCTGCAGGACTCCCACGGAGTTGACCTGCCAGCCGCCGATTAGCTTGTTGATACCGCCCGTCGAGCCGCGGCCGAAGGGCAGTGCATACAGCAGGCTGATCACCGCCCGCTTGGCCACATCGGTCGGATCGATCGAGCGCTGGATCTGGCGGTCGTATAAGCCGTCTTGGTAGCTGTTCTCGTTCGTCTGCTCGACCGAGCCGAAGTCCACGGGAACTTGGGTCGAGTCGCTGATCTTCTTGCCCCCAGTGAACGCGAAGTGCAAGAGCAGACCGTCTTTCAGCGGACGCTTGATGTTGAACTGCAGCTGGTGCGATAGGTAGTTGCCCATGCGCGGATTCAGAATGTTGACCGCGCTGAAGTGAGGGTACTGCTTCAGCGATTGCTCGTAGGTGATCGTCTTCCCTCCGAGGCCGCCCGGAACGAGCCCTGCATTCGGATTCGGCACGCGGTCGTTCAGCGACTGCTGCAACTGGTTACGCGTATCGGGCGACACCTGGTTGAGGTTGTATCCGTTCGCGGAAAAGTGGTTGCCCTTGTTGCCGGCATAGGTAATGTCGAAGAACCAATCACCCGACTGATGCTGGACCGAAGCGTTCCATTGCTGCGTAATCGGCGTGGTGTGGTCCGACTCCCGCAGGGTCACGGCTTGGCCAAGCCGTGCGCCCGGGCCGGCCGACGCACCCGGAGTTTCGGCAAACGGATACGGGAAACCGTCCGAGAGCTGGAACGCCTTCTCGCCGGGCGTGGATGTCCGATAATTGGTGCGTGTGCGCGAGAAAAGGTTGATGTCCCCGGTGAAGCGGCGGAAGAAGATCGAGGCATAGTAAGCGCCGTAGCCGCCGCGGAACACCGTCTTGCCCCGACCGGTGAGGTCGTAGGCGAAACCGATGCGCGGTCCGAAGTCGTTGTAATCCTCGTCCATGAATGTCCGCGGCTGGCCATCCAAGCCGGCGAACACCGTGCATCCGGGAAGCCCGCTACCCGGCTCGGTGCAACCGGGGTCAAAGTTGATCTGGCCGTTATGTCGCTCGTACGGTTTCTGTTGGAAGTCCCAGCGCAGCCCCAGGTTGAGCGTCAGCCGCGGGCTGACCTTCCAGTCGTCCTGCACGAAGGCGCTCCAGTTGAAGCCTTGCCAGGAGTTGCCGAGGATCCGGTCGATCCCCGCACTCGTCACATCGCCGGTCAGGAATTGCGCGAGATTGAATCCAGTGCCCGCAGTCCTTTGCGGGTTTTGCGTCAGCCCCCCGAATCTGAAGAAACCGGATAGCGCACCGCCCTGGCGGTTGCCGCCGTACAGGTCGCGGGCGTTAACGCCGAACTTCAAGGTGTGATTGCCGCTGATCATGGTGACCATGTCCTGAATGTCCCAGTTCAGTGAACTGCGCTTGCCCAGCGCGCCGCCGCCGATCGTTGGGTACGGGCTGACGGCGAACTGTGGAACCTGATCCCCGGGGATGCTGTCAGGCAACCCGATCTTCTGCGCGTAGCCCAGATAATTGCCGACCGTCTCGAACAGGAAGAGCTGGCGGCTGGTGCCGACACGCAGGTTGTTGATCAGCGTCGGAGAAAACGTGTGCGTGTCGGAGAATGCGAAATTCCGGTTGGTCTGGTCGTCAAATCGATTGCGACCGACGTTGGGATCCGTGAAGACATCGTTCCGCGAGGGCTGGTGCCGCGCCGACGTATAACGTCCGAAGAATGAGTTCTTGTCGCCGAAGCGGTGGTCGATCTTGAGGTTCCACTGGGACCAGTTCACCCGGTTCACCTGTGCGTCTTGGAAGTTCTGGCTGAAGGTGTACTGGTTTGACGGAGGCTTGTTGGGTGCGGGGTACCACGGGATCACGTTTCGCGAGACCGGATCGAACTCAGAGGCAGGGACTCTGTTGTTGGCGTACGGATCGCGCACCAAGCCCCCGCCGTCCGGATTCGGCCGCGTGGTGTTCGGGTCGAACAGGGGGATCAAGACGCCGTTGGCATTGCGCAGGTTGCCGAACTTACCTTCAAGGAATTCGGGGATGGGCACGGTGCGGATGCGCGGGCTGCTGCGCGCTAGGCGGTACTCCTCCCAGTTAAAGAAGCCGAACGTGCGGTTCTTAATGAGCGGCCCGCCCACCGACGCGCCGTACTGGTTGTAACGCAGCGGCAGCCTGGTGCGGGCGAAGGCATTCCTAGCGTCGAGCACGTCGTTGCGCAGGAATTCGTAGGCTGTGCCGTGGAGGCTGTTCGTGCCCGAGCGGGTCACGAGGTTGATCGCCCCGCCCGCGGTGTAGCCGAATTCGCTGGACATGGTGCCGCTCTGCACCTTGAATTCCTGCACCGAATCGACTGCGATCGGCACGCCCACCTCGCCGACGTAGCTCAGGATGTTGTTGTTGCCGTCGAGCATCTGCGCGTTCATCGAGTTCGGGCTGCCGTTGATGGACACGGAGGACAGCTGGATGCCGCGATCGCCGAAGCCCGAGTTGGTCGGGCCGGCGTTCGAGATCACGCCGGCGGTCAGCATCGTCAGGGCCAGCGCGCCACGTCCGTTGATCGGCAGGTCCGACACGCGCTTGCGCTCGATCACTTCGCCGAGGGTCGCACCCCCCGTATCGACCAGCGGAGCCTCGCCGACCACCTCGACCACCTCGGTCACCTGGCCGATCTCCAACGTTACGTTGATGTCAGCGTTCTGGCCGACTTGTAGCGTGACGCCCGAGCGCACGCTGCGGCGGAAGCCGTCGGATTCGACCGATATTTCATACTCGCCGACCGCCAGGCCGGGTGCCACGTACAGTCCGTTCTCGTTGGACGAGGTGCTGAATAGCGCGTTGGTCTGGGTGTTGAGCACCTCGACTTGCGCTCCGGGAATCACCGCGCCTTGCTGGTCGGTCACGATTCCCGCGATGGTGCCGGTGCTCTGCTGAGCCAGCGCGATGGGGATTGCGCACAGTGCGAGGAGCGCTAGGCGCAACCAGTGATGAAGCATTTCTTGGCCTCCTTCTTGAAATCTGTTATAACAGATTAGAGCAATCATACACGCCCCCCTCGCCCGCTGTCAAGAGGCTTTCCGCATCAAACACATTATCTCCCAGTGGGTTGGTTCCATTGCCGTCAAAGCGGGCCTGATTTCGCGCAGTCACGCCCTTTGCCCCGGGGATTGTCGCCGTCGCGGCAAGAATCCCGGGCCCAGCCCGGCTTTGGCCGCGGGCTGCCCCGTGGGGTGGGCTGGAGCACCCGCTGAAAGCCGCCCGCCGAGCGGGACGCTGGCCCCCTGCGCCTTGCCATAATGAGGCGGACTCAACCTGCCATGCCTAGACTGTTGCTCTTGCTCATCACCCTAGCCAGCGCCGCGCTGGCGCAGCCGGACCGCCCCCACATCCTGTTCGCGATTTCCGATGATCAGTCGGCTATGCATGCTGGGGCTTACGGCGACATCGCCAATCAGACCCCAGCCTTCGACCGCGTCGCGCGCGAGGGCGTGCTGTTCAACTACGCCTTCACAGCCGCCCCTTCCTGCGCTCCCTCGAGGAGCGCGATCCTGACCGGCCGCAATATCTGGGAACTGGAGGAAGGCGGGATCCTGCTCGGCATCCTGCGCTCCAAGTTCACCGTCTTCACCCTGCTCCTCGAGGATGCCGGCTACGAGCTGGGCGCGACCGGCAAGACCTGGAGTCCGGGCAGGCTAGAGGGCTGGGACCGGGACATCTTTGGCACAACGGTCACATCGCACGAACTCGCCGCCGAGGATCAGCGCCCGGGGCTGAACCGCTTAGACTACGCGGCCAATTTCGACGAGTTCTTCGCCAAGCGGGACAAGCACAAGCCGTTTTTCTTCTGGCTGGGCACGTCCGAGCCGCACCAGCGCTACGACATCGGAGCCTGGCAGCGGGCTGGTAAGGACCTGGCGGACGCCCGCTTGCCCGGCGCGCTTCCAGATCATCCGGAGGTGCGCGCCGAGATCCTCGACTATGGGATCGAGATCGAGCATTTTGACAATCATCTCGGGCGGGCCCTGAAGACTCTCGAGGAGGCGGGCGAGTTGGACAACACCCTCGTGATCGTCACCAGCGACCACGGCAACCCGCTGCCGCGCTCCAAGTGCAACTTGTACGATTCCGGCATCCAGGTGCCGCTCGCGATGCGCCTGCCCGGCATGATTCCCGGCGGGCGCAAGGTCGACGACCTCGCCAGCTTGGCGGACATCGCGCCGACGATCCTAGACGCTGCAGCCGTGGCAGTGCCCGACGTGATGTCAGGCCGCAGCCTGTGGCGCATCGCGCGGTCAGAGCAGTCGGGCCTGGTTGACGCATCGAGGGATTTTGTCGTTGCGGCCTTTGAGCGCCACACAATTGCCCGGCGCGGCGGCGTCGGCTATCCGATGCGTGCGATTCGCACTCACCAGTACTCCTACATCCGCAACTACGAGCCGAACCGGTGGCCAGCCGGCGACCCGGACTACAACGCGCCGCCGCAGGGTTTTTTTGGTGACGTCGATCGGGGAGTGACGAAGGCGTTTCTGATGGCGAACGCGCTGGACGAGAAAATTCGCCCCTACTACCTTATGGCCTATGGCCGACGACCGGCCGAGGAGCTGTACGACATTGAGAAGGACCCGCACCAATTGCACAACATCGCCGCTGACCCAGCCATGACGCAGGTTAAGCAGGACCTGTTGTGGAGGCTCAACGCATATCTCCAGGAGCATGATGATCCGCGCCAGCGCGGCGCTACGCCGTGGGACGAGTATCCCTTCACCAACCCGTGGCGCCTGCTGCAGAATCCGAATTGGAAAGCCGAGGGAATGCCCTCGCCGCTGCCATAGGCTCGGGAGCCTGACGGGGCCGGTCAGCGCGGCTTGGACGCCGCTAGGTCGAATACCGCAGTGCGTCCGACATCGCGGTCGGCGCCGTGCGCCTCAAGTCCGTGCTCGGCGTTCCATGAAGCGACTTCATCCTCTGCGGCCAGGGCAAACCAATTGTCGTAGAACGGACGTTCGGCTTTGTCCATCCATCGGTCCAAGCGGGACCAGAGCTTTTGCCTTGCGTCTAAGTACGCCGGATCTTCGAGGAGGTTGTCCTGCTGGTAGCCGTCCGTGTTGGCCCACAACCGATGCTCGCCACTGTCGGTAACCGCGTACGTGAATTCGTCGGTGACGACGGCCCGCCAGATGATCTCGTGACGGCTCCCGCCGTTGTTCATGTTTGACGGGTGCGCCAAGAAGACCGCGTCCGGCCGAGCCGCGTCGGGCTCCCCTCGTAACAGCCCGGATAGATCGGTTCCGGGCAGCGAGCTGGCGTAGTCCGCCGACGGGCCTAGATCGGCATCGCTGAGGCCGGCGAGCGAAATCAGCGTTGGGAAGACGTCAATCGTGGACGTGGGCGTGTCCAGCCGTACATCCGAGGGGATCCGCCCGGGCCAGCGAGCGAGGAACGGGATTCTCGCGGATTCGTCATTTGGGTGGCGCTTCTGACCGTAGGAGACGCCGTCGATTCCGGTCATACCGCCGAGGTCCGACGTGTAGACGAGGATCGTAGAGTCGCTTAGGCCGAGTTCGTCCAGCCGGCCCATCACAGTGCCGACATCGTCGTCCATGCCGCTGATCAGCGCGTGGTAGTCACGATGCTGCTCGAAATCGCGCGTCACGTCGAGCGGATGGAAGGGCAAGGCCTCTTGGTCTGGATACAGGGCTTGCTTCTCGTCCGGAGCGTCATGGAATGGCCCGTGGGGCGGATTCACCGAGATGATGGCGAAGAAAGGCTGGTCGCCGCCGGCCGCTTGCTCGATCCAATCCAACGCCTGCTCGGAGGTCGTCGTCGAATTCGAAAGCCCTTGCCACCGCACGTTCTCGGCCCCGTCGATCGAATAGCGGCAACTGCGGTGATTGTTTGTGCCGGACCACACGATGGACTTGTCGAATCCGAATGGCCTGGCGTCGCGCCCGCCCAGATGCCATTTGCCGAAATGACCGGTCGCGTAACCCGCGTCTCGGAACGCCCAGGCTAGGGTGCCGCGCGTGGTCTCGCCTTCGGGCAGGTCGACTCGCTCGGCGAGCGACATGTGGTTCGCCATCAGGCCTTGCTGGTAGGGCCACCGACCGGTCATCAGGATCGCCCGGAACGGGGTGCAGATCGGCAAGTTGACATAGTGTCGGTCTAGGGAAACGCCTTGCATGCGCAGCCTGTCGAGGTTCGGCGTCTCGACATTTGGTGTTTGCGTGAAGGACATGGCACCCCAGCGGTGCGTGTCGCTCACGAATACGACGACGTTCGGCTGGGCCGAGCGCTCTTCCGGGGCGGAATAGCAAGCCGTTAGAAGCGGTAGGAGCAGCAGGAAATAGCGTGGGATCCAGAGAACCATAGTCCAGCATTCTAAGACACGCCGATCGCGTGACAGGGCCCGCTCCGCTGAGCAAGCATCTTCAGGACTGTGAGGTGGGGGCAGGCAGGCCTTAGAAATGAGAAAGATCAGGCCACTTGTGTACAGCGTTCGGAGCGCATCGGTAGGCGTCGGGCTGGATCGGCGGGCCGGAGAGCGTTGTCGGAGAAAGACAGAGGTGGCGTGTCAGGGCTTCCAGCGCCCCGTCGATTTTCCCGAAGACCCAGCAGTGAGGGGGCGCGGGACAGGCGAGCCGCCATGCCGCACCATCGCAGGAGCGCCCACCGCGCAAGGCGGTGCAGGGTCGCCGCGGGGATTTCGAAGCCGAGCTTGCCCGATGACCGTTTCGGCAATCCCGGTCAGATCGCGAGAGGACGTTCTCTATTGCGTAGCGACGATGATGTTCAGCTCGTTCAAGCCGGGCACGATTTGTGCGACTAGGTCGTCCCCGGCCGGAGATGCCTTCGTAAACAGCTCGGCATTCTCAATCGAATACGAGCCGCTGGTCGGAGCTGAGAAATCGTTCGCAACACGATGCACTTCCACGCGATGCCGTCCCACACTGGGACCGACCTCCGCCTCGATTTTGAACATTCCCTCGCTTTGCCTACCCATATAAGCCATCGCCGGGGGCTTGTTGGCGTCTTCCGGTATCAATGTGACCCAACCCCAGTAAAGCGGCTTCCCGTCGAGAAGTACGCTGCCGCTAACCTCCACGCGCTCGGCATCTGTCAAGAATCCCTGGCGCCGCAGCCAGCCATGGAGCAGAGCGGGCCACTGTCCAAGGTCGGGGTCACCCGGCGCCAGCCCTGTGCCATGCGGACCGAGGGCAAAGATATGCATTTCGGCCGACACACCTGCGTTAAGCAGTGCCTGATAGAAGGCAATGCTGTGCTTGGGCGTTACCGTCGGGTCCGTGTGTGTGTGAACTAAGAATGCTGGAGGCGTCGATTCCGTCACATCGGCCGCCGTGTCGTTATATGTTTCAACGTTCCCGCGTAGCAATGCTCCCGTCACAACGGCATAAACAGGCACCAAGAAATCGGGCCGTGAACTAACCCGCTCGATCGGATCGCTCGCATCTGGATCTCCGCCATCGAACGACGTCCCGACCGCGGTTGTCAGATGTCCTCCGGCCGAAAATCCTAAGACGCCGATTCGGCTAGGGCTGATTCCGAATTCCTGCGCCCGCGACCGCACGTACCGGACAGCCCGCTGGGCATCGAGCAGCGCGAGCGACGAACCGTACTTCGGCAGCAACCGATATCGCAAGACGAACGCATTGACACCGACAGAATTCAGCCAGCGCGCGACCTGCAAACCCTCATGGTCCGACGCGAGAATGCGGTATCCGCCACCCGGATTCACCACGACCGCCGCGCCCGTGTTCTTCTCCGGCGTGGCGAGATGAATGGTCAGCGCCGGCTGGTCCGCAGCTTCGCCTCCCTCCGCGCCGGGTGCCCCGCTCGGCCAAAGCAGTACCTGTTCGTGGCCCGACACGTCGTCGCCGGGTGCGACGTTGCAAGCGCAGAGGAGTGCGAGGACGATCAGCGATGGAATGATTCGCACTGGATTTATCTTGTGGTCCGGCCAGCCGAAGGCTCGCGCGGCTAGAGCTTATCACGATCCAGCGGAGTGATCGTCGGAAGGCGGTGGCGGGCGGCGTGCTGGGAGCGGCGGCCGAGCCGGCCAGCGCTGAGGGGGATCGTATTGGGCGTGGCAAACGGGGGCCAGCCTGCTTACTGCGCTATTGCGATTAGCAAATGACTCTCTGTAACGACGGAGAATCACTCGGACAATGCATACAAACTACTGAGGTTTAATACTTTATCCGGTTCGACTGTGGTTTCCGTCGCACAGCAGGGGAGGATCCCTTGGCCATTTGGATCGAGGCTTCGAACTCACGAGATCAGGTCAGCTTGACACCGGTCCGCCGAACTTGCGTGGATCCCAAGGCACGGAGGTCCAGCAACTCAGCCGGACCGAATTAAGCGAACGTCTACCCGCTCCGCGTGCGAGAATATCTCTGGCGAATCCGGAATAGCCCTATGCCGACAAACTTTCGACAAAGCCGAACCACGGCATTGCTTCGCTTGCCAGCCTTGCTGCTAGCTCTATTCTCGACGGCTTCGATCGTCGTCGCGGCCGACTGGACGGACCTCATCACGCCGCAGCTTGATCAGTGGGAGGCTTTCGGCGACGGCATCTGGAGGGTCGCGGAAGACGGAACTCTGATCGGATACCGCAGACCGGCGGTGGATGCGCTGTTTGGCTCTTCAGAAACTATTTCGAAGCAGGACTTCGAGGACTGGATGGGAGTGCAGTCCTGGCTTTACACCAAGCAGGAGTATGGCGAGTTCGACCTGCATGTCGAATACTGGGTCCGCGTCCCGGGCAATAGCGGAATTTCGATCCGCGACCCGACCCGCGCGAAATTTGCCGTCACGCAACCTGCCGATTACGAAAAGACTCCCGCCCACAACGGTTATGAGGTGCAAATCAACGGACGGAGCGGTTCGCGAAACCCCAGCGGCAGTCTCTACACGTTCGTCCCCGCCAAAGACGGCATCCAGAAGGACGGCCAGTGGAACTCCTTTGACATCGAATCCCGGAACGATCGGATCACGGTAAGGGTCAACGGCGTAATTGTCGCCGAACATCCCGGCGATCCGGACCGGCCCAAGACGGGGCCGATCGGCCTACAACTACACGATCAGTTCAACTTCATCATGTTCCGCGAAATTCGAATTCGGGAACTCGACTCCTCCCGCTGAGATGGTTTACTTGCTGACGGCCCTGGCCCTAGCCGTCGGGCTCGCTCCAGCCTTGGTGGCCGACTGGCCGCAGTTCCGCGGTCCCAACGGATCCGGCGCGTTCGAAGCTGCCAATGTTCCTGTCGAATTCGATGCCAGCAAGAACGTTCTCTGGAAGACGAGCCTGCCTGCCGGCCACTCATCCCCGGTGCTGGCGGGCGACCTGCTATTCGTTACCGCTGCCGATGGAGAGAAGCTGCTGACAATTTGCCTGCGCCGCAAGGACGGGAGAGTTCTTTGGCGCCGGGAAGCGCCGCGCAGCCGGGAATCAGCGCTCAATCGATTCAATCATCCGGCCTCGCCCAGCCCGGCCACCGACGGAGAGAACGTCTACGTCTTCTTTGGCGACTACGGGCTGCTTTCTTACGGTCCCGACGGCAATGAGCGCTGGCGGGTTCCCCTGGGGCCCTTTGATAACTGGATGGGCATGGCGTCGTCGCCGATCGTAGCTGACGACAAGGTTTTTCTAGTCTGCGATCAAGACAGCGGCTCGTTCATGGTCGCCCTCGATCGAAACAGCGGAGAGGTCGTGTGGAAGACCGAGCGCCCCGAATATACCCGTGGCTTCGCGACGCCGAGCGTGCACCGGCCGCCCGGCGGCCCCCCGGAACTGATCGTGCCCGGGGCCTATCAGGTGAGCGGTTACTCGCTCGACGATGGGGAGAAGCTTTGGTGGGTCCGGGGGATCGCCTTCGAAGTGAAGTCGCTGGCTGTTACCGATGGCGCGATGCTCTACGTCCATGGCTGGTCATCGACCGGCAATCGCGTCAACGAACAGCTACCGCCCTATGGCGAGGCTCTGGCGCAGCATGATACCGACGCCGACGGCCGGTTTTCCGAGGAAGAGGCGTTCTTGCCGATGATGCGGGAACGCTTCAGCAGCTACTTTGACTTCGACCGCGACGGATTCGTCGATGAGGGAGATTGGAACAATACACAGGCGCGGCTCGCTGCTCGCAATGCCTTGCTGGCGATTCGCTTGGGCGGTCGCGGCGACCTGACCGCATCCAACACAGTGTGGCAGTACCGCAAGGCGCTCCCCAACGTCCCGTCGCCCCTGCTGTATCGAGACGTACTGTACTTGGTGAAAGACGGAGGCATCCTGACCAGTCTGAATCCGCAGACCGGGGCGGTTTACAAGCAGGGACGACTGCCAGGAGCGTTGGGGCGCTATTGGGCTTCGCCGGTCGCGGCCGACGGAAAGGTGTACGTAGCCAGCGAAGAAGGGCAGGTGACCGTATTGCGGGCCTCCGGCGATTGGGACGTACTGTCGACGAATGATCTCGGCGACGAGGTATTTGCAACTGCCGCGATCGAACCGGGCCGGATCTACTTCCGCACGCGCGCTGCGCTGTACTGTTTCGGCGAGAGGAACTAGTCTGACCGCCAGATTCGCTTAGTCGTAGAACGACGGGGGGAGGATATTCTGATGGCAACAAGCCGCAGACGCTTCGTAGAGCAAGCAGTTTTGGGTGTCGGCTTGGCGGCCGCACCAGGTCCGCGCCCGTCACGGGCGCAGGCAAACCCGAGCGACACCGTCAATATCGGCGTGGTCGGTTTCCGAGACCGCGGCAGAACTCACATCCGGGAGTTCGCGCGGATGCCCGGCGTGCGCGTGGCTTATCTGTGTGACGTCGATGAGCGCCTGTTTCCCGACGCCGTGGCTGAGATCGAACAGATCGGCGGCTACACGCCGCAGACCGAGACGGATATCCGGAAGCTTGTCGAGAGAGACGATCTGGACGCTATATCCATCGCCACTCCCGATCACTGGCACGCACTCATGACGATTTGGGCTTGTCAGGCCGGCAAGGACGTTTACGTCGAGAAGCCGTGTTCCTACACATTGTGGGAGGGCCGCAAGATGGTCGAGGCGGCACGCAAGTACGACCGCATGGTGCAGGTTGGCCTAAACCGGCGCAGCAGTCTGCGGACTCGCTCGGCGGTCGCCTTCGTTCGCAGCGGCAGTTTCGGCGCTGCGTACCGAGCCAAGGCCATCGTCGATCGCGGGCGGATCAATATCGGCCGGGTGCAAGAGTCATCGATTCCTGAAGGCGTGAACTGGGATCTCTATCTTGGTCCAGCCCCGTATCGCGCCTTTACCATGAACCGTTTCCACTATGGCTGGCACTTCTTCTGGGACACCTCCACGACCGAGGTCGGCAACAACGGCGTCCACTCGCTCGACGTAGTTAGGTGGGGCTTGGGCAAAAGCGTTCATCCGGTGCGGATCCACTGTACCGGAGGGCAGTTCGGGCAGGACTCGGATGCGGAGGTGCCGAACGTACAAGTGGGCACCTTCGAGTACGCCGACGGCACGCTGGCTGAGATCGACGCGACCACCCTGTACAGCCCCACGTTCGGAGGCACCCGGATGGGCATGTTCTTCTACACCGAACAAGGCTATGTAGCCTCTGTCGACGACTGGACTGCCACGCGAGGACTGTTCACGCCTGGAGATCGGCCCGAACCGCCATCGGGTGTCTCGATGCGCACGACGAATCTTAGCTTCCCCAAGATGGAATATGCGGCAGGGCCGCCAATTCCCACGCTGGAGGAAGAGCGAGTCAGCCAATTCCAGAACTTTATCGACTGCGTGCGCTCGCGCAAGCGCGACGATTTGCACTGCGAGATCGAAGAAGGGCATCTGTCGACCTCTCTCTGCCATTTGGCAAACATTTCGTTCCGCACCGGCCGGAAGCTCGTCTTCGATCCTGAGACGGAATCGTTCCCCGGCGATGAGGCAGCCAACCGCTTGCTGCGGAGGGAATACCGGAAGCCGTACGTTGTGCCAGATCGCGTGTGACGGGCACTTGGACTCGTAGGCATCTGTTGGTACAAGGCTTATCTTGACCGGAAATGGGCGAATCTGATCAAGGTTCACCGTTCCAATGCGGGGGGTGCAAAAGGACCGATTCCGTGATTGTATTATCCTGAAAATTCCGCTGAGCCCAGCGCCACGGGCCGGCGGGTTCCCTAGTCCGGAAGCATGAGGAGGGACTCTGTGCGCACACCTGTCGTTGCCGGTAACTGGAAAATGCACAAGACCCCCGCCGAGACGGCGGCATTCGTGGAGGCCATCGGGCCCGCTGCCAGCGCCGCCGAAGATCGCGAAATCGTCATCGCCCCGCCCTTTACCGCGCTAGCGGCCGGTGTTGCGGCTGCCAGCGATACCAACATCCGTATCAGCGGGCAGAACCTGCACTGGGAGGCGAGCGGTGCCTACACGGGCGAGATTTCGGCTGGCATGCTCGTTGAGATTGGATGTAGCCACGTGATCATCGGCCATAGCGAGCGTCGGCAGTACTTTGGTGAGACCGACGGCACCGTGCATCTGAAGGTACTTGCGGCACTTGCCTCCGGCCTGACCCCGATCGTTTGCGTCGGTGAGACGTTGGAGCAGCGCGAGGCAGGGAACACCGCAGCGGTCTTGAGGGAACAATTCACCGCCGGGGTAGGGGCGCTGGAGCCAGAGCAGTTCGCGAAACTGATCCTAGCCTACGAGCCGGTTTGGGCGATCGGCACCGGGCGCACTGCGACTCCGGAAATCGCCGAGGCTGCCCACCAGGAGCTCCGGGGGCTGGTGGCTGGCCGGTTCGGTGACTCTATCGCTGCTGGCGTGCGCATCTTGTATGGAGGCAGCGTCAAGCCCGCGAACTTCCGGGGTCTGCTGGATTGCCCCAACATTGACGGGGGCCTGGTGGGCGGCGCGAGCTTGGACCCGGTGTCATTCGCGGCGTTGATCCGCGCATAGGCTCTGGCCTATGGGCATAATGGAGAAGAGATGGTCATTCTGCTAACGACGTTGCACATCTTTGTGAGCTTCTTCCTCATCATCGTGGTGCTCTTGCAGAGCGGCAAGGCGGCCGATCTGGCTGGTGCGTTCGGCGGCATGGGCTCGCAGACTGCATTCGGTCCGCGCGGTGCTGCTACGGTTCTGTCCAAAGCGACGACCACTGCGGCCGTCCTGTTCATGCTCACTTCGATCACCCTGGGAGTCTGGCAGGGGCGCACCATCGCCAGTCAGTCGGTGATTGATCGCAGCGGTGTCGGCACGGAGACAGAGGTGGAAGACACCGTTCCTGTCGAGGCAGAAACCCCTGTTCCGGCAGTTCCAGAGGCCGCCCCGGCTGGAACCGAAGAGGAATAAGGCGGTCAATAGATTCAAGCGCGCCGCGGTGGGCTCCAGCTTGCTCCCGCGAGCCGGCGCAATAATGCGGAGGTGGCGGAATTTGGCAGACGCGCTAGCTTGAGGTGCTAGTGGGAGCAATCCCTTGGGGGTTCGAGTCCCCCTCTCCGCACCATGCCCGGCAGGAGCCTTGCAGGGCATCGGTTCCGCCCGCTTCTAAGCCAAGTTTCCGGCAGCACTTCCCGGACCGGATGCTCCGGTCACGGCCTGTCCGCGCCCATGCTGGGGGGTACAATCGTCACCGTATTGCGACAGGGCACCGGGCTCGATAGGGCAGGTGCTGCGAAGTCGCGCATGAACGGGGGATTGACCATGAGAAGTGCCGCGCTGTTTCTGGTTTCCACGGCGGCCATCGTGTTGCAGATGGGTTGCTCCGATCGCGAGGCCAATGTCGCTCACCTGGTGATCTTCGCGGACCAGCCGGTCTGGAGTAGCGGCACCGCTGTGTCGGGAGGGGACGGTATTGCCCGCTTGCTCGACATTGACCGGGATGGGGACCTTGATCTCGTCACGAGTGCGCCCGACCCTCGTCGCTGGGTTGCCTACAGGAACGAGGGAGGCGAAATCGAGGAGCACGCGTTCTGGGAGTCCAACGAGACGACAGACTGCGATCACATTGATGTCCTCGATTTCGATAACAACGGCTGGCCAGACTTGGCGGGCACGCACGAGAGCCATTGCACCCTGTACTTCAATCGTTCCGGAGAATTCAACGCAGCCCCGGACTGGGAGACGGGCATCATCGCCAACGCGAACCAGATCGATTTCGGTGACTTCGACGACGATGGGGATCTCGATATGGTCATGGCCGCGGGCGAGCCGGTGAATGGCGTCGCGTTGTTCGTGAACGAGTCGGGCACCCCAGCGAGGCAGGTCTCCCGCAAGCTCGGCCACGACGAGTACTCCGAGTCCGCTATTTTTGCCGACTACGACAACGACGGCGATCTCGACATCACTGCCGCATACCGGGCCGGCAAGATCGTTGTGTTCCGGAACTCCGGCGGGAGTTTCGACGACCCAACGACGATTCTCGAAGATGTGGAGTATCCATGGACACAGCGGCTTTACTGGCGAGATCTCGACGGCGACGGGCGGTTGGAGCTGTTCTGCGCGAAGGGGCCGTGGGGCGGAGAACTCGGCACGAGCCTGCAACTGGTTGTGAATGACGGCGATTCTGCGCCTGAGATCCTGTGGAAGAGCGCGACAGAATCTGCATTTCACGGATTTGAATTCGGCGATGTCGATCAAGACGGTGATCAGGACGTAATCGCCGCGGACTATGCGGACGGGGGTAGCGTGTCGCTGTACTTGAACGAAGGCGGACGCCTCGCGTCAGAGCCCGCTTGGTCAGTGAAGACGACCGGCCCGGCCCACGAGGCGGTGCTGGGGGATGTTGATCTGGACGGTGATCTTGACCTTGCCGTGGGGTGTCGGGACCAAGCACATGTCTTTGAGAACCTGTTGATGAATCCATGAGGTTGGACTGGACACCGTCAGGCCAGGCCACTCAGGGCGGCGCAAGCGACGACCCACACACTACTTTCTTGAAAAGTGTCCTGTTAGGCTGTCCGGCATGCGCCGCCCCATTATGGGGTCCGCCATGGCAGGTTTCGATAGATCTCTGAATCACGCGTAAAACAACCTTCAAAATCCGGCACCTCGCCTAACTCCAACTCCATCGTCCGCCAGTCGGCACCAGCACGCTTTTTGATCTCAGGATCGTCGAGGGATACATGCGTCGGCTTGAGCTGACGTGCCTCGCATTTCACAACCAAGGCAGTGAGGGTTTGTGCCTGGAGCGCATCGTCAATCTCGTTGCGCGCGATCAGCCGGTCTAGATCGTAGACATCTTGTCGCCGGTAACGATTGCGCGGCACTTGTTGAAGGATTGCGCGATATTTCTCCGCGATGAGATCGACAAGGCCGTAGGCACACAGCTCTTGGCCGCCGGTTAGTTCCAGCACTTGGATCTGCAGCAACGGCTCATTGAACGAGATATCGGCGTCAATCACGACAGGGGCTTTCCCTTCCTGTAGTGCCTTCTCTTGTGTTGTCCCTCGCTTCGCAGAGGCGATCTTGACCTTCAGGCCAGGGGATTTCGCATCCGGGAAATTCGCCTTTGGCTGGGGCTTCACCGAATGGGTTTTGACGATGAGGCCGGCATAACCGAGCGCAGCGGCGGCCCGCGGGAACATTGCGTCCAGCAGCATTCGAACCTTGTCACCGACATCGCCTTCGGGCACGAGGACAGTCGTCAGATCGATGTCAGGCGTCTGCCTTGGACTGTCATAGGCGAGGCCCATGAGGATGCCGCTCTTCAAGAACATCTTTGCCTTTAAGGGCGCTGTCATTGCGATGGCATTGAGGGTTATCTCCACTGTCTGGCGCTGCTAGTAGGCGATGGGGTCAGACATTGAGCGAGATCATCCATGTTTCGGAAAAGGGCGGCGCAAAGTCTTTGGCCGGATCAAGCTTGCGGCTGCCGCCGCGCTGGCCGCATGCCTTCCAGCGCTCAATGCCGCGATGATGCAAGCCTTGGCGCTCTTCGAGGATGCACCCGGCGCGGCTTTTGACGAGCCCGCTTGTGGCAGTGTCAACTGCGGCAACAATTTCGTCGAGATAGGTTTCCGCGTGTTCTTCCCAAGCATCGAGAACGTGAGACATACCCCCGCAAAGATCGGGCTGTTGGAGCATGTCGAGGAAGGTCTGTCCGATTGTTGAAAGACGGACATCACTCCCCTGATTCTTCAGGAACGCGCCTGCGGCTGCGGCTTTACTCTCACAAATACGGACAACCCGGCCCCGCACATTGGCGGGATGTCCGACGATCGTTAAGGGGAAGGAATTGGCTTGGGCCTCGCCTAGGGCTTCCGTCCTGTAAGCCAGAAGCCGTTCGGCAGCAGTCTTGCGGTCAGGGCGCGTCAGCACCAAGGCCTCCGGGCTTCGATCAGTGAGCCCCCATCGCTGCATGGCGGAGAGATGGGAGATGTAGCACGTCGGGTCAACGAGACAGATAATGTCTTCCGCTGGAAGGTCCGAGATGCTTAACACTCGAATGACGCGTGCTCTGTAGTCCCGGTCAGTTCCGATCACTCCTGCTTCTCGTAGGCTCGATTTCAGGCGGAGATAGTCGCCTCGGCCCGGTGTGTTGCTCCGCAGATATAGCCTCTTGCCGGACGACTCGCGATACATCCGCCAGATAATCCGGAAGAACTCGAACGAGGTGAGAACCGGCTTGCCGTTTCCCCCCAGCAGCTCAGCAGCTCAGCTAGATGGCTACCTGCACGGGTTAGTTTTCGGGGATGCGATCTTGGTTCCATTTAATTCTGAGATAACCCTTATACGTGTCCTCTGGACACGTATAAGGGTTATCTATAAAAGTCAAGTCCCCCCTGTGCTCTCTAGTCCAGAGTGGCCCGCAAATGTCCGGCTCCGGAGCGAGCATCGGAAACTGCCCCCTGAAACACTGACCGGCTTCCGGAGGGCGTTCCAGAGGAATAGTTCCCAGCACTTGTGCGTTGGGCAGATCTGTGGCATCATGTGATAGCGAACAAAAAGCGAATATGATTCCTGCGCCCCCATCCGCGAAGAATATCCGAGCGATCAAGGATCTGATCCGTGATTGCGGGTTCGCTCAAACCCTGCCGAAGCAGGGGCTGCCGCGGTATTTGCCTGTGCCAAGCGGGATCAAGCAGTTAGACTCCCGTCTCGGTGGCGGGCTTCCGCGCGGCGCGATCAGTGAGGTCACGGGGATGTGTTCATCCGGCCGGACGGGCCTAGTGCTGGCGGCGCTGGCTCGCTCGACCCAAGCGAATGAGATCGCAGCGTATGTCGATGCCACGGATTGCCTTGACCAGCTCTCGGCCCAACAGGCCGGGGTCGTGCTGGAACGTTTGCTGTGGGTCCGTTGTGGTGAGGCGGGCAGTGGGCGGCCTAGAAGCAAGGAGAGGGGGCTCGTGCAGCCTGATGGAGCTTGGCGAGCAGCGAACTTGATCGTTTCAGCGGGAGGCTTCGGCGTTGTCGCGGTCGATCTTGGGGGACTCGAGAAACGCGAACTGGGCAAGTGGCAAAGGCGCCCGTGGATGCGGCTCAAGCATGCGCTGGAGGGCTCCTCGACGGCGTTGATCGTGCTCGCGGAGAAGCACTTGACGGGGAGTGCCGCGGACATGGTGTTGGAGCTTTGCCGCGAGCGTACGGAGTGGGACGGCTTGCTTGGCGGGATCGGCATTCGGGCCGAAGTTGTCAAGGACAGAGCGCATGGAGCGGGCGTCATGACAGGGGGCCGGGCGTCATGACGGCAAGTGCTTCCAACGCGACTGTGAAAACCGCCTCCCTGTACGCGTCGCTGTACGTTCCCGATTTCCCGGTGGCCGTGCTGCAAAGGGCGGAAGACCGCAGCCGGCCGGCGGTAGTCACTTGCGGGAAATCGCCCAATCGGTTCGTCTATTCCGCAGACGCTGCCGCTAAGGCATGCGGAGTGCGCGAGGGCATGGCTTTGGCGGCGGCACAGGCTCGGTACAGCCTTGCAAGGGAGTCCGGCCCGTTGCGGGTGTTTGACCGTGACGCGGAGCAGGAGCGACAGGTGCAGATCTTGTTGCTGGGACTAGCGGAGAGATCGACCCCGCGGTTCGAGGATGTCTCTCCAGGATTGCTCGCGCTTGATTTCGGAGGCTTGCGAGGCCCGTATGCTGCGGCCGCTGATCTCGCCTCCGGGGTGGCTCGGCTCGGTCTGAGCGCCAATGTCGGCGTTTCTAGAAATCGTTTTGTCTCCCTGTGCGCAGCGCGCACGCAGGTCGGCGTCACCCATGTGTATCCAGGGCAGGAGGCCGGTTTCCTGTGCGAGCTGCCGCTCGACACGCTGCCCTTGGACAGCAAGCAGATCCAGACTCTCGGACGTTGGGGTGTGCGCAAGATCGGAGAGCTGGCGCGGCTGCCAGAAGAGCAGTTGGCGGAGCGTTTCGGGAGTTGCGGGGCTCGCATGGCCAGGTTGGCGCGCGGCGAAGAAGGCTCGGCACTGCGGCCCTATCAGCCGCCGGAACTGCTGGAACTAGGCGAGGATTTCGATTGGGAGATTGAAGAGATCGAGCCTCTTGCACTCACGCTGTCCGGCTTGCTCGACCGACTCTGTCTCAGACTGCATGGCCTAGACCAAGCGGCGGAGAGGCTGACCACTCAGCTGCGGCTGGTTGGTGGCGGGGTGTGTGAGCGGACCATTGATCTGCCGTACCCTCTGAGCGATTCACGCACTCTGTTAACGTTGGTGCGGACTGATTTGGCGACGCATCCCCCGGGATGTGCGATCGAAGGCGTGCGTGTGTTGGTAAAGCCCACCGGGCGTCGCCGGGTGCAGCAGTCTTTGTTCGCAACGGATTTGCCGAACCCTGAGGACCTCGCGGTGACCCTGGCTCGGCTTACCGGCATTGTGGGGGACGAGCGGGTCGGCGCGCCGGCTGTCCCGGATACGTATCGGCCGGGAGTGGCCACTCTTGAGGCCTTCCGGCCCGCAAAGGAAAAGCCTAGTGCAGGGCGCCGGGCCGTGCCCAAGTCCCCGCTGGTCGCTGTAGCTCCAGGACTGGCTGCGACGAGACCAGCAAAGCACCTGCAGGAGCGCCATGGACAGAGCTGCCCGCCTACAGCATCGCCTCCCCCGAGAAGCTCCCTGGTCTTCCGCTGCTTTCGCCCGTCCCGTCCGGCGGAAGTGACCTTGATCGAGGATCGCCCGGCACGCGTCGAAGCGCAGGATGCACGCGGCTCCGTGACGGCGTGCGCCGGGCCGTGGCGCGTTTCCGGCGAATGGTGGACACCGGACGGCTGGCAATACCAAGAATGGGACATCGAAGTCGCCGGGCGCTTGTACCGGGCCTGCTGCGAGAGAACGACGGGGGAGTGGTTTCTTGCGGGGGAATACGACTGATGTCGGCAATGCGCGGCTGTGGTCGATCACGGCCGCTATACCAATGCAGGGAGCATCGGCATCGATGGATGAGCTCCACCTCGGCCCGGAGCTGCTCCGAGCCGAGTGCGCAGGTAAGCTGCGCGAGCGATCAACTCGACTGGGCGGAAGTTGCGCCCGGGGACCCGTGGAGCTGAGACCGCTACGATATAGATGCGGCGGGCCCGTGACCAACTAGTCATGGAATCGATGTTCGCTGTGCCTCTGGACTGAGTATGGATTGGTGGATCTGGGTTGTGGCGGGCTTTGTGCTGCTGGCTCTTGAGCTGGCTTCGCCAGGTGGCTTCTACCTTTTCTTCTTCGGATGCGGAGCCTTGGCGGCTGGCGTGCTAGCTGCTGCCGGGCTGGCCCAGCCTCTCTGGTTGCAAGGCGTACTCTTCACCGTGCTGTCGATGGTCTCGCTTCTGACCTTCCGCCGCCCGCTCTTGAAGAAGATGCAGGCCGGCGCGTCCGACGTGGAAATCGATAGTTTGGTGGGTGAGAGGGCTTGGGTGCGAGACGAAATCGTTCCAAGCGGCATGGGCAAGGCTGAACTGCGCGGGAGCACGTGGAACGCGAGGAACGCGGGAGAGACTCCTCTCGGTCCCGATCAGTCGTGCTTGGTAGAAAAAGTTGAAGGGCTGACCCTGTGGGTCCGGCCCGACTAACCGAACTCAAAGGAGATTGAGCAATGGATATGGGTCTTTTTGCAGTGGGCGCGCTGGTCTTGCTGGCCGTCCTCATCATTGCCAAGACGGCGGTCGTCGTGCCCCAGCAAAGCCAATTCGTTGTCGAGAGACTTGGAAAGTATGCCGGTACTCTCGACGCCGGGTTTCACATTCTGGTCCCGTTTCTCGATACTATCCGCTACAAGCACTCGTTGAAAGAGGCGGCCATGGACATTCCGGAACAAATCTGCATCACGAGTGACAACGTGCAAGTTGGGGTGGACGGAGTTCTGTACCTCAAGGTCTTGGACGCCCAGCGTGCCTCGTATGGGATCGGGAACTACCTCTTCGCGATCACTCAGCTCGCTCAGACCACGCTGCGCAGCGAGATCGGAAAGATTGAACTCGACAGGACGTTCGAGGAGCGAGCCCAGATCAACACGCAGATCGTCGACGAGCTGGACAAAGCGACAGCGCCTTGGGGCGTCAAGGTGCTCCGTTACGAGATCAAGAACATCAATCCCCCGCGCGACGTCTTGGAGGCCATGGAAAAACAGATGCGGGCCGAGCGAGAAAAGCGCGCGACCATTCTGGACTCGGAAGGCCACCGTGACTCGGCCATCAACACCGCGGAGGGGGAGAAGCAGAAGGTCATCAAAGAATCCGAGGCGAACAAGCAGCAGCAGATCAATGAGGCCGAGGGAGAGGCCGCTGCAATCACAACCGTTGCGATGGCTACGGCCGAGGGGATTCGTGCGGTGGCCGCGGCGATCGAGGCGCCCGGCGGCTTTCAAGCCGTGCAACTGCGCGTCGCAGAGCAGTACGTCGAGAAGCTTGGCTTGCTGGCGCGGGAGAACAACACGATGATCTTGCCGGCAAACATGGCTGACGTGTCGTCGATCATCGCGACGGCGATGAGCGTGATCAAGCAGACTGGCGGCCCGCAGGACGGTCAGTAAGGAGCTTCGCCTAGGTTCCGGCCATGGCAGCTTCAAGACCTAGCTAGCGCTTGAGGCGTGGCGCGGGGGCAAGGCGGTGCAAGAGATCGCCGGGACGCATCAGGTGTATCTGAGCCCAGTTAGCACCTAGAAGCGCAAGGCCGCGGCGGACCTTGGTCTGCTGCGCGCATCCCTAGGCCAGTATGAGCCAGCGCCGCTTGCGGTGGCTAATGCACACGATCCGGCCCGGCGCGATGTCTTCGCTTTGCGCGGTCTGCCGCGATGAAGACTAGAGGTCCCGCAGGAACTGCGCGTGATACAACGGCCACGTCTGGATAGAGCCGGTCTGCCCTGTTTCTAGTCCTCCATAGAGTTTCAGCGCACGCCGGGGCTTGTATCGCTCCACGTAAGATCTCAGACTACGGGCGCGCGTGCGAGAACCGCTCTTTACCTCGACCGGGATGATCTCTCCGTCCCTGCAGCGGTGGATGAACTCCACCTCGGCTTGGGCCTGCTCCCAGCCGAACGTGGGATAGCCCACGCGAGCGCTCAGCTCGGTCTGGACGAAATTTTCTGCGAGATAGCCCTTGTAGTTGATGTTCTGGGCACGCTGGTCGGCGTACGTCAGGCCGAGCATGTGGCCGAGTAGCCCCACATCGAACAGATACAGCTTGAAAATGTTCTCCCGAGCTTGTGCCATCAGCGGCGCTGTGGGCCTGGCCGGGATGGGGTAGCACTTGCGGGTCAGTTTCGCTGCCTCAAGCCAATCGATGGGACTGCGCAACTCCTTGTAGCGTCGCTTGCGCTCGATGACTCCTGCGAATCTGAACCGGCGCACAGAATCATCCTGGCTGGCTGCCAACTGGCGTGGCACGCTGGCAAAGACCGTGCCAATGTGCTGTGCGGGGAGTTTGCCCGCATACTTTCCGAAGTCCCGTTCGAACCCGATGACAAGATCGCGATGTATCCGCGCAACGCTCTCGACCCGGTCCCGAATACTGTCGGGCCCGTCGAACCAATGGACGACGGCTTCGGGCATGCCGCCGACGAAGTAGTAGTCGAGCAGGAGCCGCCAGAGCCTCTGATGGGCTGCTTGGTCTTTGCGGCGCTCCAGGAAGGCTTCCAGCAGCCTGGGTTCTCGCGATGCCATTACGAATTCTTCGAAGCACAGGGGGAATAGCTCCAGTTGCTCGACCTTGTCAACCGGAAAGGAGTCGAGCAAGCCAATGTTGGAACCGGAGGCGCACACGAATCCGTGCGGCAGGGAGTCGGCAAAATATTTCAGGAAATCGAGGGCCGGTTGGCATTCGCCCACCTCGTCGAAAAAGATGAGATCCCGTTCGATGTCGATAGAGGTGTCAAACCAAAGCTCGATGTTTGCGAGAACTGCGGCAGGGGCAAGGCTGTCCGCGAACAGGGCTTTCAGACCCGGCTCCTCGCGGAAGTCGAGCCGATGGACCTTCCGGAACTCGCTCGCCCCGAAGATGCTGCCGATCAGGCAGGTCTTGCCGACCTGACGGGCGCCATCGAGCAACATCGGTTTGCGGAGACGTTGCCGCTTCCATGCCAGCAGTTCGTCCATCAACAAGCGTTGCAACATGTGGGGGCTCCTGACAGGGCCTTGCCGAAACTGGAGTGGTATGGCGGAGCCCTGTCTCTACACTTTTATCAACATAATAATGCTATATAGATCACTAATATCAAGTTAAAACTGCATACAAGACATTTTGTTGTCGATGTTTGGATGAATCTCCAGCCATGGATGATGCAAGGCTGCCATGGATTGATCGGCGCAGGTTCTGTGCCCGATCCAGCGCATCCTGGTTGACGTGGGAGGGGCTGTGCCTGCGCGGCAACGAAGCCTTGAAGCAGGTCACGGCACTGTCTGGCTTGTTGGCATGCGCAATGACATCGAATGTAGTATAATCGTAAAATAATCGCTATGTATTTGTTATATAATTTAATTCATACGCATGTTATTCTCTAAATCAGTACACTGCAGCTAGGATCTCGTTGGCGGTTGAAATAGAGGGCATGTACGTTGAGCTCCACAGCGCGTCAGGCTTCAGCTTCCTGGAAGGAGCCTCGGATCCGGAGGACTTGGTCGGTGCCGCCGCGAACCTAGGGTATGCGGCATTGGCGCTGTGTGACCGTGACTCGGTTTCCGGCGCGCCGCGGTTGTTCCAAGCTGCGCGCGCGGCAGGTGTGCGTGCGCTCGTTGGCTGCGAGATCTCGCTGGATCAGCCGCAAGCCAAGAAAGGAACCCAGAACGCGATGCTGGACCGGAGGCTGACCGTCTTGGTCGAGAGTCGCGTCGGCTATCGCAACCTCTGCCGCCTGCTCACCCGCATGAACCTGCGCTCGCCGAAGGGCGAGGGCAGGGCGGGCTGGAAGGATATCGAGGAGCATAGCTCGGGACTTGTCGTGCTATTGCACGACCTGCGTGACGAGGACGCGATCCGCGGGATTTTCGGACACGGGAGCGTTTACGTCGAACTGCAGCGCCACTTGATCCGCGAGCAGGAGCGCGCCAACCGAGACCGCATCGAGTTTGCTCGCGCACACGGCCTGCCCCTGCTTGCCACGAATGGCGTGCGTTACGACGCGGCGCGCCGCAAGCCCCTCTACGACGCCCTTACCTGCCTACGCCTCAAGCGCAAGCTTGACGATGCCGGACGGCTGCTCGACGCCAGTGCCGAGCGATATATCAAGCCTCCGGAAGAAATCGAGAGCTTGTTCTCCGATTTGCCGGAAGCAGTTGAGCACGCCGCCGAACTCGGCCAGCGGCTCAACTTTACGCTGGAGGATCTAGGTTATGAATTCCCGCACTATCCCTTGCCCCCGGGCGAGACGGCGGACTCTTTCCTGCGCCGGGAGACCTTGCGCGGCGCGTCCGAGCGCTATCGCGGAGCGCCCCACCGAGACAAGGCGCTCCGCCAGATCGACCGCGAGCTGGCAGTCATTGCCAAGCTGCAGTTGGAAGGCTACTTCCTGATCGTCTGGGACATGGTGCAGTTCGCCCGTCGAAACGGCATCTTGTGCCAGGGACGCGGTTCGGCGGCGAACTCGGCTGTCTGCTACTCGCTGGGCATCACGGCGGTGGATCCGGTCGGGATGGACCTGCTCTTCGAGAGGTTTCTTTCGGAAGAGCGGGGCGAGTGGCCCGACATCGATATCGACCTTCCATCCGGAGCCCAGCGCGAGCGCGTGATCCAGCATGTATATGCGTGTTACGGGGCACGCGGGGCTGCCATGACGGCTAATGTCATCACCTACCGCGGCAAGAGCGCCGTGCGCGAGATGGGCAAGGTGCTTGGTTTTCCCGAAGAAATGATCGCGCGGTTCTCAAAGTGTGTCAGCGGGTTCGAATATGTTGACAGCCGCGACGAACTGTTTGCCCAGGCCGAGGAAGCCGGCCTGAACCGCAGCGCCCCCCGCATTGCCCACTGGCTGCGGCTCTGCCTCGACATTCGGGGGTTGCCGCGCCATCTTGGCCAGCATTCCGGAGGCATGGTCATCTGCTCGGGGGGTCTCGACTCTGTGGTGCCGCTTGAGCAGGCGCGGATGCCGGGGCGTGTCGTCGTGCAGTGGGACAAGGAGGACTGTGCTGACCTCGGCATCATCAAGGTCGACCTGCTCGGACTAGGAATGATGGCCGTGCTGGAGGAATCGACGGAGATCATCCGGTCACGCGGCGGCTCATTCGATCTTGCCGGGATTCCTGCAGACGATCCCGAGACCTATCGAATGATTCAGCAGGCGGACACCGTGGGTGTGTTTCAGATTGAGAGTCGCGCCCAGATGGCCACCTTGCCGCGGATTCGGCCCGCCTGCTTCTACGATCTGGTTGTTGAAGTGGCGATCATCCGCCCGGGCCCGATCACAGGCAACATGGTGCATCCTTACATCAATCGCCGACTAGGGCGCGAACCGGTCCGCTATGCTCACCCGTCGCTCGAGCCCATCCTGAAGCGCACGCTGGGCGTGCCGCTTTTCCAAGAGCAGCTCCTGCGCATGGCGATGACGGCGGCCGGTTTTACCGGCGGTCAGGCCGAGCAGCTGCGGCGGGCGATGGGCTTTAAGCGCTCGGTCGAGCGCATGGGCGAGCTCGAAAGCCGGCTCCGCCAAGGTCTGGCGAGCAACGGCATTGCGGGTGACGCCGCAGACGAGATCGTGCGGTCCATCTCGTCATTCGCGTTGTATGGTTTTCCTGAATCGCATTCGGCGAGTTTTGCCTTGCTGGCGTATGCCAGTTCGTACCTGAAGGCGCACTATCCGGCTGAATTCCTGGCAGCCCTGCTGAACTGCCAGCCGATGGGCTTCTACTCTCCGGCCGTCCTGGTCAAGGATGCGCAACGGCATGGCGTGCGCGTGCTGCCGATCGACGTGAACGAATCGGAGCTGAGCTGCGTGGTCGGCGACATGCCGCCGCCAGCGGCAGGCCCGGTGACCGGAACCGCTTCCTGTGTCCGTCTGGGGTTGATGTATGTCGGAGAACTGCGGGCCGAGGCGGCTGCGAGGATCGTCGAGTCCCGCACTCGGCAGGGAGCGTTCCGTTCGATTGGTGACTTTGCCCGGCGCGTGCGGCTGATGAAGAACGAGCTGGATGTGCTGGCGGAGATCGGGGCGCTCAATTCGCTGGGGCAGGGGATTCACCGGCGCGAGGCGCTGTGGCAGGTGGAGAGTGTTTGGCGCCCGAAAGGACCGCTCTTTGACGGGCAGCACGACGAGCTGCCCGAACCGGGGCCTCTGATGCGCATGGATCCGCTGGAACGCCTCGAGGCTGATTACCGTGGTACCAGGCTGACAGTTGGAAAGCATCCGATGCACTACCTGCGTGGAGAAGTGTCAAGCATGGGTGTGCTGTCATCCCGTGATCTCGAAGGCTCGAAGGACGGGCAGCGTGTCAGGGTGGCGGGAGCGGTCATCACGCGGCAGCGCCCGGGCACCGCCAAAGGATTCTGCTTCGTGACGCTTGAGGACGAGACGGGAGTGTCGAACCTGATCCTAGCGCCGCAGGTGTTTCAGGCCCATCGGCTCACGGCGATGAACGAGCCGTTCCTGTTGGCGGAAGGAATCCTGCAGATCGCCGAGGGTACGGTTGCCGTAAAGGTGGATGTGCTGAGGTCGCTCAGCACGCCCGCCCTGGGGGTGCAGTCGCACGACTACTACTAGGTGCTACCCTGGCACGCCGCCGAGGTGTCGTGCTTGGACGGCGCTCTCAACACGGCTCGCCTGTCAACTCTCCTGCTGTGCGTGCTTCTGCCAATCCCGGAACCTTCGCCAACTCAGCATCAAGCCCGTGTAGACCAGAAAACAGCCCGCCAGCGAGGCAGTTCCAGCGATGGTCGTCTGGCCACCCCAGCCGCCCGCTTCGCCCGTGTGGAGCTAACGGATCCAAGTGCGCGTACTCTGCGCTCTTCCCATGTCGGCGTAGGTCTCACGTTTGATGACCTCCGCAGTCTCACGGTCCAGCGTCCGCGTGCTCCTCAAGCCGAAGTTCCCCTGAAGGCCTCTCCCATATATTGGCCTCTAACTCATTGATCTTACTTGCATCCCCGTCCACTCCAAGGGGTTAGGAGTTGCGCTGGTGTTCCCATGGAATGGTATTTCTGGGAAGTTATCTCGACTTCGAAATTGACATGACAACTCGTGCTCATCGCTGAGCAGCGCAACCGTTGTCGGCGCACCGGACGGCCTCAGCTGCAGGTGGGCGCGGATGCGGACGGAGTGTCCGTCCGCGAAGTCGGCCTCGTAATCGATATCGGCGCAGTGCGGAAGGGGATCCGGGCTCGTAATCGCTGTTGGCACGTCGGCCCTGCCCGACTAGCGACAATCCAGCTTCGCGAGAATGTGCTTGGCGAGGCGATTCCTGAGCTCGCGGTGCGGGCTGGGAAACACCCGTCCCAGGATTGCCGTACCAGTCATGCTTGGGACCGTGCCGAACCAGCACGCAGCCAGCCTCTTTGGATCCGTCTAACGAGCGCGGTTCGTTTCACGCGACAGCGATATCGGCCACCCTACGGATTCCTGGCAGCTCGTTGCTCGTGAGGTCCGTGTAGAGATCGCGGAGGTGGGATTCGAGGTCTTCCAGTGTGTCTCCCTGGGTCCAGTAGTCGGGAAACTCTTGGAAATACCCGATCCAGGAGCCGCCTTCTTCCCAGTAGACAATCTTGGCTGTGTGCATGCTGCTGCTCGCCAAGCGCTGCTGGGCGGGATCGCAAGCGCCGTACGAGCATGCCACGTCGACGAATTCCGGGCATCGCTGGCGTTGGATTTCTGTCCATTTCGATGAGATCCTCATGATTGCCTCGGGCGCTCGCCCCGATGGCATGAAACACACCGATGCGGCGAATGCCTGCCGACTTCCGATGCGCTCTCGTAGGATTGAGTGCGATATCCGGGTGCGTTCGCCCTGCCTCGGAATCGGCGGACGGTTACGGGCTATCGATCGGGGCTGCCCCGATCGCCGTGGAATTTGAGCGTTCGGCGAGCGCACCTCGCACGGCGGTCGCACAGGGCAAGTGAGCGCGTAGCGGGGAGTTGTGCCCATCGCGGCGGCCTGTTGCGCAGCAAACAGCGGGAATGTTTTTCGAATTGAATCGTTTTTGGATGAGGTGCAAAGCGGGTTACTCCCAGAGACGCTGTGGCGGAGGCGGAACCCCTCGACCGTCTCCACTACGCAGCATCTGGTGGTCGCAGATGCGGAGCCACTACCCAGCCGCTGCGGGTCCTTCGAGCACCGCCCTCGCTCTTCCTGTGGTAGTGGAGCTACTTGCAACAATCGGACTGCGTCCCCACGGAATAGCGTTGTTTCACGTACGCCGGTGTGTGAAAAACAACACCCGATTCGAGAGGAAATCGATCGTTACAAGAAATGGGCCGGACCTTTCCAGCCGATTCGGATCCTTGACCTTTCGCCACTGAGCCATGTGTTTGGACAGTCTATGGGCATCTTCATGCCTCATTCTGCGGGGAGGCTCAGTGGCCGCTATGACCGGGCTCCGCCCCGCTGCGATCCGCCACACAATTGGGAGGGAGCGGATTTCAATTCTCGTCAGCGTGCCGCGCCTCCTTGACAGCCTGCCTACTGACATCGAGCGGCACCATCCTGGGCCCAAGATCCTCCGGGCAAAGCCGGGCGGGCCGCTGCACCGCTGGTGGCGTCACCGGACACCCATCAAGCTTTCGGGCCTTCGTGGTCCGGGGCGCGAAGCTGGATCCCGAAACTGAATTCTCCTGGTCCGGAATCGGCCTGCTCGTGATCCAAGGCTACGGCCTCACAGAAACCAGCCCGGTGGTTTCTGTGAATCAACCGTTGCGACCGCGCCGCGGGCTGCCCATGCCCCAGATCCCGCACTTGACAACTGTAGGGTGGTTGTGGCATGTCTAAAGCATGCTCGACCAACATTGCATTGCGGAGACCCTCTCGCACTCAGAGGCCGTGGAGACCCTGCGGGTGCTGCGGATGCAGGCTGGCGACACCAGCCGGAGCGCGTTCGCCCGGCACGTGTGCCGGGAGTTCGGTTTCGTGGACAGTCGCGGCCAGCCGCAGGTGGCGAGCTGCCAGAAGGCCTTGCGCAGCCTGCACAGCGCGGGACGCATCGATTTGCCGGCCCCGCGCCATGGCGGCCGCGCCGGCGCCTGCCGTCCGCGCCGGCTCGGCCAGCCGGTCCCGCAACCGCAAGCGGTTCCGCCTGCGGCGGGGGCGGTCGCCGGGCTCAAGTTGACCCTGGTGACGAGTCCGCAACAGCGGCGGACCTGGAACGAGCTGGTCGCCAGCGAGCACCCGCAGGGAGCCGTGCTGCACGTCGGTGCCCAGGTGCGCTACCTGATTGAGTCCGAGCACGGCCTGCTGGGGGCGCTCGGCTTCGCCGCCGCGGCCTTGGCGGTGGCGGCCCGCGACGAGTGGATTGGCTGGGATGCGCAACTGCACCGCGTGCTGGGCCTGAGCCGCTTCCTGATCCGTCCCAGCGTGCGCTGTCACCTGCTCGCTTCCAAGGTGCTCGGCATGGTCCGGCGGCGGCTGCCGGAGGACTTCCTCCAGCGCTATGGCTACCGGCCTGCCCTGCTGGAAACCTATTGCGATCCGCAGCAGCACGCCGGCACGTGTTTCCGCGCCGCTAACTGGACCTGCGTCGGCCAGACCGGCGGGCGCGGGCGTTTCGCCCGCCCCGGCCAGCGCGTGCCGGTCAAGGCCATCTTCGTCTACCCCCTGCAGCGCGACTGGCGGCGCCTGCAGGCCGAGCGCACGGTGCTGTGCGTGCAGGACGGCACCGAGCTCAACTTTGCCGAGCATCCCGGCTGTGCGGGGCTGGGCTACATCGGCAAGCACAAGCGCTCGGAGGGCACGCTGGGGCTGCACATGCACTCGACGCTGGCGGTCAGCCCGGAGGGCATCCCGCTGGGGCTGCTGCACATCCAGTACGACGCGCCGGACGGGCAGGCGCAGCGCGGGCGGCCGCTGGAGGAGCGCAAGACCTTCCGCTGGATGCGCGGGTTGCGCGACTGCGCGGAGGTAGCGGGCCAGTTGGCGGGCCCGCGCCTGGTGGCGGTGATGGACCGCGAGGCCGACGTGCAGGCGCTGTTCGCCGAGCAGCGGCGGCTGGAGGGAGTCGAGTTGCTGGTGCGGGCCAAGCACAACCGCGCCCTGGGTGCGCACCGGCCGAAGCTGTTCGAGCACATGCGGGCACAGGCGGTGGGGGGCCAGTTGGAGATCAAGGTGCAGCGGAGTTCGGCGCGGCGGGGCACGCGCCGGCAGTCCGCCAGCGCGCTGCGCGCGGCGCGCACGGCGCAGGCCGAGTTGCGCTGGCAGACGGTCGAGTTGCCGGCCCCGGCGCGCGGCGAGGCAGCGCTGCGGATGCAGCTGGTGCACGTGTGGGAGCGGGCGGCGCCGGAGGGGGTGGAAGCGTTGGAGTGGTTCCTGCTGACGACGTTGCCGGTGGCGTCGCTGGCGGATGCGGAGCAGGTGCTGGAGTGGTACCGGCTGCGCTGGCGCATCGAGGACTGGCACCGGATGCTCAAGTCCGGCTGCAAGGTGGAGTACCTGGGGCACCGCACGGGGGAGCGGATCGAGCGGGCGGTGACGATCAAGGCGGTGATCGCCTGGCGGCTGGCCGCGATGACACTGCTGGGACGGGAGACCCCCGAATTACCGAGCGAGGTGTTCTTCGCGCAGATCCAGCTGCGGGCTGCCCATGCCCCAGATCTCGCACTTGACAACTGTAGGGTGGTTGTGGCATGTCTAAAGCATGCTCGACCAACATTGCATTGCGGAGACCCTCTCGCACTCAGAGGCCGTGGAGACCCTGCGGGTGCTGCGGACGCAGGCTGGCGACACCAGCCGGAGCGCGTTCGCCCGGCACGTGTGCCGGGAGTTCGGTTTCGTGAACAGTCGCGGCCAGCCGCAGGTGGCGAGCTGCCAGAAGGCCTTGCGCAGTCTGCACAGCGCGGGACGCATCGATTTGCCGGCCCCGCGCCATGGCGGCCGCGCCGGTGACTGCCGTCCGCGTCGGCTCGGCCAGCCGGTCCCGCCACCGCAAGCAGTTCCGCCTGCGGCGGGGGCGGTCGCCGGGCTCAAGTTGACCCTGGTGACGAGTCCGCAACAGCGGCGGACCTGGAACGAGCTGGTCGCCAGCGAGCACCCGCAGGGAGCCGTGCTGCACGTCGGTGCCCAGCTGCGCTACCTGATTGAGTCCGAGCACGGCCTGCTGGGGGCGCTCGGCTTCGCCGCCGCGGCCTTGGCGGTGGCGGCCCGCGACGAGTGGATTGGCTGGGATGCGCAACTGCGCCGCAAGCGGCTGCACCGCGTGCTGGGCCTGAGCCGCTTCCTGATCCGTCCCAGCGTGCGCTGTCACCTGCTCGCTTCCAAGGTGCTCGGCATGGTCCGGCGGCGGCGGCCGGAGGACTTCCTCCAGCGCTATGGCTACCGGCCTGCCCTGCTGGAAACCTATTGCGATCCGCAGCAGCACGCCGGCACGTGTTTCCGCGCCGCTAACTGGACCTGCGTCGGCCAGACCGGCGGGCGCGGGCGTTTCGCCCGGCCCGGCCAGCGCGTGCCGGTCAAGGCCATCTTCGTCTACCCCCTGCAGCGCGACTGGCGGCGCCTGCTCGGGGCCGCCGCAGCGCCGCCCGGCCAGCCGCTGGGGCCGGCCGACGGGCTGGCCCTGGACGAGTTCGCGGCCAACGAACTGGGCCAGGCGCCGCTGGGTGATCTACGCTTGTCGAAGCGGCTGGTGCAGACCGCGCAGATGCAGGCCGCCGCTCCCATGGCTTCGATCCCCGCCGCCGCGCAGGGCCAGCGGGCCGCCGTCAAGGGCCACTACCGCCTGATCGACCAGCCGGACGACTCGGCGGTGACCCCGCAGAACATCCTGGCGCCGCACCGCCAGCGCACGCTGCGGCGCCTGCAGGCCGAGCGCACGGTGCTGTGCGTGCAGGACGGCACCGAGCTCAACTTTGCCGAGCATCCCGGCTGTGCGGGGCTGGGCTACATCGGCAAGAACAAGCGCTCGGAGGGCACGCTGGGGCTGCACATGCACTCGACGCTGGCGGTCAGCCCGGAGGGCATCCCGCTGGGGCTGCTGCAAATCCAGTACGACGCGCCGGACGGGCAGGCGCAGCGCGGGCGGCCGCTGGAGGAGCGCAAGACCTTCCGCTGGATGCGCGGGTTGCGCGACTGCGCGGAGGTAGCGGGCCAGTTGGCGGGCCCGCGCCTGGTGGCGGTGATGGACCGCGAGGCCGACGTGCAGGCGCTGTTCGCCGAGCAGCGGCGGCTGGAGGGAGTCGAGTTGCTGGTGCGGGCCAAGCACAACCGCGTCCTGGGCGCGCCCCGGCCGAAGCTGTTCGAGCACATGCGGGCACAGCCGGTGGGGGGCCAGTTGGAGATCAAGGTGCAGCGGAGTTCGGCGCGGCGGGGCACGCGCCGGCAGTCCGCCAGCGCGCTGCGCGCGGCGCGCACGGCGCAGGCCGAGTTGCGCTGGCAGACGGTCGAGTTGCCGGCCCCGGCGCGCGGCGAGGCAGCGCTGCGGATGCAGCTGGTGCACGTGTGGGAGCGGGCGGCGCCGGAGGGGGTGGAAGCGTTGGAGTGGTTCCTGCTGACGACGTTGCCGGTGGCGTCGCTGGCGGATGCGGAGCAGGTGCTGGAGTGGTACCGGCTGCGCTGGCGCATCGAGGACTGGCACCGGATTCTCAAGTCCGGCTGCAAGGTGGAGTACCTGGGGCACCGCACGGGGCAGCGGATCGAGCGGGCGGTGACGATCAAGGCGGTGATCGCCTGGCGGCTGGCCGCGATGACACTGCTGGGACGGGAGACCCCCGAATTACCGAGCGAGGTGTTCTTCACGCAGATCCAGCTGCGGGTGCTGCGCCACTTCGCGTCCAAGCGCGGGCTGGCCGCGCCGGGCAATCTGGGGCTGGCGGTGCGGACCATGGCGATCTTGGGCGGCTACCTGTACCGTGCGCACGCTCCGCCGCCGGGCCATCAAAAGATCTGGGAGGGCTGGACCCGCTTGACCATCATGAGCGAAGCCTATGAGCTGAAAGACTACTTCGAGCCGCCCGCCAGCGCCTTTCAGGCTGAGCTCTAATCGTGACTTGTGGGGCAACGGCAGGCCGCGGCACGCTGGGCGAGGTGTTCGGCGGTCACGAGGTTCGAAGCCTCCTTCACTCGGGATTTCAGCCCGTCGGTCTGAGGCGGAGCCTCGCTAGGCACTGCGCACTTCCAAACGCGAGATCTGCGCTGGTTGGGGGCCGCACGCAGCCCGCACAGTCCGGCGCTCGGCACTATCTCGGGAACGAGAAGTTGCCCGGCACCCAACTGCGCTACTTGGTTCAGGCCCGCGACGGCCTTCCGCTGGCCGCACGCAACAGAGTGGAAGCCGTATCTGAACGGAAACTGGGAAGTCGACGCCGCAATAACCGCACTTGTCGACGCGGACTACCAGTCGAGCCATAAGAGTTGCCAGGGCGGCCGCTGAAGCTCTTGCGGCTTAGGTGTAGGGCTCGGTGGTAAGTCGTCGCCAGAGTACCTCTTCACCTGCAGCGTAGCTGAAGTCCCCTTTTGGATCCTGTGCTTCTAGCCTAGCGGCACCAATTCTTGATTGAAGAAATCCCTTGCCATCGGCGACCCCTTCAACCTATCAATGATGAGTTCTGTTGAGGAGTCGATGGCGGCCCGGAGAAGATCCTAGTGCGAGTTCGGGGATCCCAATCTAACGAAATAGTGTCGATTGGACCGTTCAACCCAAAAGGCTTGACAAAACATTGGCGAGATTCCTCCTACGATCACAGTGAGCCGTGGAGATTGTCGTGGACCGTCCATGAAAATCAACCTTTGCAGAATTGAGCTTCTTGAATTCTACTGTGTGTATCCGCTTGGCATGAAAAAGCACCGGTCGGCAGATAAATGTTACAGAGCGAGGTACAAATTTTTCCGCGAATTTCGCCCCAGCTGTCAACTGTTTTGACACAGTAGAAGCGCCAATATGGCCGCTCTTCAGTTCAATCGGAATAATAGCAATCGTCTGCCTAGATTCGATAAACAAGAAGATTATGAAATCACACCTGCTTCCCTGAATTCTATTGCCTTGAAATGCACGATCTAAATCAACGATGATTCTTTGGGGAGGGATATCACGTCAAATGCACTTGACATCCATCTCGACTGCAGGAGCTGTTAAGATTTTCGTCGCCTACCTTATCTCGGACTCCTTCAAAAATTTCTCGCCAACTCATCTCTTTGGTAGACATGAAATATCCCCGAGTCGGTTTTGGAGGTCTGCGGACTTGTTGTAAAGTACTTCAGCAACATGATTGTAATCCTGAGGTTCTATCCCGTCTTGTAGATCAAATGGGATTTCTTCGATCTCTGAGCCTCCAGCCGCATCATCCTGACGAAATAACCAGACACCAACGTCGGCAGGTCGAAGTGAATTAGGGAAAGACCTAACCCCATCATGATCACTCAATTTCCCTTCAAGGATGAGAGTACTAATCGTCTTTAAGAACCAGTCACTATGCGTGGTGATTACAACTCGTACGCCAGATCGAACTAGTTGAGCCACAGTCACGGCAATTTCAGTTTGCACTGCAGGATGAAGATGCGCCTCAGGTTCTTCAATAATAAGTGTGTCCCAACGACCTACAAACCCACGAAGAAACAAAACTATTGGAGCTAGCTCTGTCACCATTGATGAGACACGACTCATAGGATAACCTGATTCCCTATTATCTGCATCCCAGTAGAGCGCCAGAAGGGGTGGGCTGGTGGATTTTCGGTGGCTGGCGCGAAGCCGGCAGGCAGGGGGGAGAGGCGCTAGGCACGAGATGCACTGGCAGCCAGTGGTATCGGTCGCAACCGGGTCCCCCCGGGCAGTCCCCTGATGGTCCCCGGAGAGTGCCGGCGGCCTGTCCCACGCGCAGCCGGGTTGTCGAACGCCCGGTGGATTGGGCTGGCGGCAGCCGCGGCCGTTAGACGGCGCTCAACAGCAGGATCGGACGCGGCAACGGCAGCGTCGTGGCCGCCGCCTTCAGCAGCCTGCGCGGCAGCGCCGCCAGCTCGTAGCGGCGATTGAAGCGGTACTGGAACTCGGCCAGGTAGCGCGCCGCGTAGTGCGGCGCGCAGGCATGGTAGGTGCCGTCCAAGGAGCGCTTCACGTTCCCTAGGATCGTGTTCGCCCAGACCAGGCCGGGCGTCTCGCAGCCCTGCTTGCCGCCGCCCGTCACGTGTGGCTTGTGCTCGCAGCCCGCTGCCTCCAGCCCCTTGAAGCAGGCCAGCCCGTCCGTGTTCACCGTGGTCCCGGGCTGGAGGTGCTGCGCGGCCCACTGCGCGACCTCGGCCGTGCGGAAGCCGTCTACCACGCTCAGCTTCATCACCACCGGCTGGCCCTCCGCGCTGACCTGCACGGCCGCCAGCATCGGCGTCTTGTTCGGCGAGCCCCGCCCGCGCTTGCCGCCGGGGTACTCGCCGCCCAGATAGGCGTCGTCCAGCTGCACGGTGCCCGCCAGCCGGTAGCGCTGGTCCCGCTCCCGCATGGCCTGCATGAGCTTGTGCTTGAGCAGCCAGGCGGTGTTGTCGTTGACGCCCAGCTTGCGCCCCAGTTCCAGGGCCGAGATGCCGCTCTTGGTCTGGGAGAGGAAGTAAATGGCAAGGAACCAAATGGTCAGCGGCAGCTTGGTGGCCTGGAAGACGGTGCCGGCGAGCAGGGAGACCTGGCGCTTGCAGTGGTTGCACTGGAAGGTGGCCCGGCGGGTGGAGAGGCGGCAGAAGCGGGCGCCGCCGCAGCGGGGGCAGTTGAGGCCGTCGGGCCAGCGGGCGTCGAAGAGGGCCTGCTCGCACTGCGCCTCGGAGCCGTAGTCCAGGAGGAACTGGGTCAGGCTGAGGCCTTTTTGGAACTGGACTTTGTTCTTGGGCATCGCAGAGGGTTGTCTAGCCATGATTATCGCAATATATTCGCTCAAAGTCAATAGAATCAGCGATTTAATACGAACAAAACTCGCAATTCAAGGCTACGGAAACGCTGACCGCCGAGGGAGGGAGTCAGACTGGCGGACCGGCCGCCGGGTCGTCTTGGTCAGCCCCGTTTAGGTCAGTCTTGGATGCAGGTAGTAGGGAATCAGGTAGGATAATTCTTGTTATCGCCAGACTTTGGCCGATATACGAATGAGGGATATCCTTGAACATGACCTCGTCGCTGCTCAATGGTGCCAAGCAAGGCCCAGACTTCGTTACACCGTTTCATTTGGTTTGGATAGTTTGGATGCAGGGAGCGGCGGCTTGGGGTTGGCCGGGGTGGGCTGGGAGGAGGCTGAGCAGGGCAGGTCGTCCGACAGCATGCGGTACACCAAACGGAGTTGGGTGCCGGGGAAGACGGTGCGCGTGCGGTTGAGCTCGTCGAGCAAGGGGGCCAGGGCGCGATCCTGGGCGCGGGTCGGCTGGTGCAGCAGGCGCACGGTGAGGGTCCCGGCTGACTCGTCAGGGTGCAGGCTGGCGTCAGCCTGAAACAGCGACTTGAGCAGGCTGCGGGCGGTGTCGGGATTGTCGAGCGCGGGCGCAACCGCGGTCGTCATCGCTGTTTCGGCGCGGTAGGCCAGCATGCGCAGGGTGTCTAGCAGTAGGCGCAGCGGTTGGGGCAGGGCCTGCAGCCGTGCCTCCGGCGAGAGCTCGCCGGCCAAGATGTGCTGGTCGGTCACCTTGCGTGCCAGCAGCAGGCCTTGGATGGTCTGGTCGCAAGTCTGGATGCGCGCTTCCAGCGCGCGCGCTGGGGCGGATCCGGCGTCGGCTTGCAGGGCCAGCTTGCGGCGCAGGTTGCCGACCGAGTTGCGGGCTTGCTTGAGCGCCTTGCCGATGGTGCGGCAGGCCGGGTTGACGACCCAGGCGTCGGCCTCGACCTCCACCAGGGCATGCTCGGGCAGGGTGTCGAGGCCGAACTCGGCGCGCAGATACTTGAAGAAGTTCTCCTGCGTCCAGCGCGAGCGCAGCAGGCCCGCCGCTTGCTCGGCCGTGAGGTCGGGATGCGTGGTCAGCAGCGCGGGCTGGCGCTGGTCCGGCCCCGGCCGACCCGCCAGCTCGAGCGGCTTGCGCGGCTGGCCGCGCTGGCCCGTGCCGCGCACACGGCGGTCGATCCAGAAGCGGATCTCGCGCGCCTGGCAGCCTGCGCCCAGATCGTACGGTCGCTCGGCCAGCTGGCCCTCCAGGCGGGCCGACCCGCCCGGGGCGCGCACTGGGATGACGGCCTCCCGGAAGTCGCTATCCGGCCAGCGCTGCGCCTGCGAGCCCTTGATCCAAGTCACCACCGCGATGCCCAGCGCGCGCAGCTCGCGGAACAGGCGCGGGCTCCAGCCCTCGCGGTCGAAGACCAGCGTCAGGCGTGGTGCGCCAGCGCCTGCCAGCAGGCCCAGCTGGCGCAACTGCGGCACAATCCCGTTCCAGATCTCAGACACCATGCCGGCGTCTATCTGGCGGTGCAAGCACAGCAGCGGCGCCCCGCCCAGCGCGTGCACCCAGTAGCCGACCGAGGCCGGCAGGGCCAGCTTCTGGCGGGTCACGAAATGTTTCGGCAGCCGGCCCTGACCGCTGTAGACCTGCACGTGGCCATCGACGAACAGCGTGGCGACGGCCTCCGGATCGTCTGCACACCAGTCCTGGGTCAGGCAGCCGACCCAGGCCGGCAGCCCCTTGGCAGCGGCCAGCTGGTGCGTGCGGCGGCGCAGGGTGCGCGGGCAGGGGCAGCGGTCCAGGCCCAACAGGGCGCCCCACTCGCCGGGCTGCTGGTAGCGCAGCCGCTCGGCGCAACGCACCCGGCCCAGCAGCAGGAAGGCCCACAGCAGCAGCAGCGACTGCAGGCCGTAGAAGCCCTTGGGTAGCGTCAGCTGGTCGAGGTGGCGCAGCAGGCCGGCCTGCAGCAGGCTCGGCAGGGCGGTCAGCACGCCGCCCCCGCTGACGGCCGCGGCGGCGGCGAAGCGCGGGGCGCGCCCGTCGAGCGCCCCCAGGCTGGCCGCTACGCGGCCCGCCGTGTCGTGCGCCGCGCGGCCGCGCGGGGCGGCGGCGTCACGCCGGTTGCGGTCTTCCTTGCCGGGGGCCGCCGACGGCGGCGCACTGGGCGCCGCGCCGCCGGGCTGCGGGCCCGCTCCCTGAGCGTCACTGTCACGCTCGGCGGGCGCGCCGGCGCGGCGCCGTGGCAGGCACTGGCTGGCCGGTAGCAAGCCCTGTTGGGTGTAGCGCCACAGCGTCGATTGCGAGACGCCCAGTTGCTGGGCCACGCGGTACAGGCTGAGCCCGGACCGCAGCATGCGGGCGGCCTGGGCCAGCTGCGCGGGGTCCACGATGCCATCGGGGCGGCGCGGCTTGGGGGCGGGCGCGAAGCCAAGCTCACCCTGCACCTGCAGCCGCTGCACGGCGCGCGAGACGGTGCTCTGGCTGATGCCGTGGGCGCGGGCCAGTTCGGACTGCGTAGCGAGGCCGAACAGGGCGAAGCGGGCCAGGCAGAGATTGCGCTCTAGCTTGTGGTCGGCCGTGTGCGAGCAGACGGGGTCGGTGTGCACGAAGTAGACGACGCGGTCGCCCTCGCGCAGCATGCTGAGGCGCGCGCTGATGGGCGTGGCGTGCGGGGGTTGGAGCGGCAGAGCGGCGGGCAGGCCAGTGGGCGCGGGCAGTTTGGCGGGCGAATACATATGCATTCAAAATAGCATGTTCTGGGGCGCAAGTCAAGTCCGGATGCGGCCGGGGAGGGAGCGTGAAAGCTTGACCCAGCAGCTAGTTACGAGGCTCTAGGCCTCTTTGCAGAGAGTTCCGATGTAACGAAGTCTGAGGCCCGACTTTCTAGGTCTCTGGCAAGATGATTCATTGTCTTCTTATGTCTTACCGAGGAATCACCGTATACGGTTAGGTGCCGCAAGAAGTCCGCAAGCACTCCCGACAAGACAGGAAGCTCAGGAAACGCCTCCAAGCCGACACGTGTTGCGCGACCCATGAGTGCACTCGCAATCAATCGATGGCTTTGCATTATTCCACTTCTGGCAGCTGGCAGGTAATAAACCGATTCATTTTCTGTCCAAGGTGCAGTGATCTGAAACATAAAATCAGTCAATTCTTCCGACGTACGGCCAGCATTATACGCATTTCGAAGGTTATGAATCTCTTTGCTCATTCGTGATTTATGTGCGGCCCAGTCCCCTGATATTAGAGTCATATCGTAAACACGACCCTTTGTACTAATGCCTTTGATAACGTCGTCTTCGTCGACGTCGCCGGATTCTGAATCATATGGATCTTGTGTCGATTTTTTCTCTTGTCTATCCAATCCAATATCTAACCCCCAGAGATCATGACCGTTTTTACTAACGTCGATAGAAATTTCTGCAAGATGACATTGATCTGCAGAGCGGATTAAGTCGGCAACGGAATCAAGATCAAAGCAGTGTTTCAAGTTGCTCGCAATATCATTACCATAGAAATCATTGTCCGATAACAAGGCGTTTATCTGATTTCTCGCATCAGTCGGAATATCCGAAGATTCTAAGGGTCTTCCGTCGATGAAAAGCTTGTCAAGAGCATCGGAAAAGTTGGCATTCGATGCCGTGTAGAAGTTGTTCCCAAAAGGATGTCTTGGAAATCCTGATAAACTGCGATGCAGGGCGTATAACAAGATTGACAGGTATGTCTTGCCCGTGTTGCTAGGTCCTACTAGAATCGTCAGTGGTCGAAATTCAACAGTACCGTTGGCTATGGGCCCAAAATCGGACACCGAAACCCTCACGTTCGGTAAGGAGGGAGTTACTGGAGCCGCTGTCAACTCGTCAGCCATGGTGTGAGTTGAGGGCTGTGATGGCTCCGGCTATGTGCCGCAAGAGTGTTTCCGGCGACATGGAAACGGACTAAGCTCGCTTGGAATGCCGTAGCAGAGATCATTGCCCTTGGGACTTATCGTAACACCCCAAATCCCCGCTCAAATCTTGGGTGAGCGCAGGGTAGGTGGATTTTCGGGGCCGAACGCGAACGGAAGATGAACTTCCAGTGGCTGGAGACGGCTGCGGTGCGCCGCAAGACGCTGCCGGAAACATTCTGCATGCTCCGACGGCGTTCGATCCGGGACCGAATCCCGCCCGCGCCCAGCCCGCCTGCCGGTAGTACAGCAGCTACAGCGTCTGGTCCTCCCCCTCCGCGTCCAGCGCACCAAGCGCAGCTCGCGCCGCACTGCCTCGAACTCGGCCGCCATATAGCAGCTCAAGGGCCTCGTATAATGGAGTCTCGAAGCGGGCGTCACCCAGCGGGAGCGACCACATCGACGACAGTCGCCGTGCAGCGGGGCTCCGGCACCGGCTCATCGTGTGCGCGCAAGCTCTCGATGTGAAACCGGATGGCCTCGCTGATCTCGCGGACCGCCTCCGCCTCGGAAGCGCCGGTGGCGACGCACCCAGGCAGGTCCGGAACGTAGGCGGCGTAGTTCCTCAGCGATTTCTCGATGACGATCGTGTAGCGCATTGGTCTGGTCACTCCCCCTTCAGTCCGCCGTGCTTCATGATGCTGGCCCAAGTGCCCCGCGTCAGGTCGTCGCTCAACTTGCCGGCATCAGTCACGGTTCCCGGTACTGACAGAACCCGGTAAATGTCTTCGAGGCGGTCTGGACGGCGAGGTGGCCGTCCCGTGCCTAGTCGCGCCAGCGGCCGGGGCCAGATTTTGATCGCGGCCACTGAGGGCGGAACCGGGGCTGTTCCTGCCGGGCCCTACGAGCTTCCCTGCACGGTCGCGAGCACAAGATTTGCATTACAAAGAATTTACATTTATCCTTAGGCGTATGGCCTCGACCATCACGAAGCTCCTGCTGCTGGCTGGTATTGCCATTGCAGTTCTGCCGGAACCGGTTCCGGCTATCGAGTTGACCTGCAGGGGCTGCCGGGACAACTGCTGCAGTGAGGTGCATGTCGGCAGGCAAAGCTGCGCTGACGACTGCGCAATGAGATACGCCCGCTGCCTGGATGCGAACTGCATCCGGTGCGTCCAGAGCCGCTACAAGCGCCCCTGGCTGCATTCCTTCGCCCCCGGGCTCCCGGGTGAGGGTTACCAAAGACGGCTCCCGCCGGAGTACGGGATCAGCGGCACCAAGCCAGTACAACTCTACCGGGGGCAGGAGATCGCGGTCGAGAGGGACCGGAAGGTCAGCCACAGAGACCAGCGTAGCGCGGCAACTCGTGAACGTGCCCAAACTCGCTCCACTGGTGGCCGCTGATCGCCGGCCGAATGGACGAAAAGCTCCGCGTTCTGCCTTCCCAACTCGCGAACGCTTCCCGAAGGTGTCCGCTGCTTGACTGCAAGGCGGCCGGGAAGCTTGGGTGGCTTGCTGCTCTCGGCAATTCCTGCCCTTGGCCCGACGCATCGCCGGCCATAACGACCTTGCCAAGGATGTCCTCCAAGAAAGCTGGGTCCGGGTTCTGGAGCAGGTTTGCACCTCCCGTGGAGATTCGCCGGCCTGCTCTTGGGTCCGCAGCATTCTCCGCAACTGCGCACTGGACCTCCGTCGCGAATTCTCCCTTGCGACTCAGGACCCTGCCTCCGACCTCGAGGATCCATCTCTCGATCCCGAGGCGCTGGCCCAACAGCAGCAGCTGATCCGCCTGCTCCGCGAGATGGTCGCCGCGCTCCCCGCCGCTTACCGGGAAGTCTGCGAACTCCGCTTCGGTCAGGACCTTTTCAGGGCCGAAACCGCCCGCCGCCTCGGAATTTCTCCCTCGAATGTCTCCACCCGCCTCGAACGCGCCGTCAGGATGCTAAGGAACCGCCTCGATGCCCACCTCCAAGCACGGTAAACCGCTGCCCCCACGGGTGCACTCCCTGCTCGCGCCGCGCTGGTTCGCTGATCGGCCTCGTCAGCTACGAATCGCAGGGTTCAATCGATAATCGCCCAGACGAGTTCCGGAGCTCGACCCTTCGCCTCGGTGAGAAACACCAGATTCTCTCGGTCCGATCCTGTCAAGCACCGGAACTGCTCGGCTGGAAGGAGTTCGGTGGTTATGACGCTATCCGGCGTGCTCCTGTTCCCGACTTCGAACAGGTACGATCTCGGGCCATTCTCCACATGGCAGTTCACAAACAAGCGACCGGAATCCGTGACAGATCCGGAGTTTATTCTCATCTTTCCGGGAATGTTCAGATCTCCGTGAGCAGTAACGATTCCCGCACTCGACACCAGGGTCCAGGTTCGCGCTTCCCGGGAGATGAATGCGACATAGTGTCTGGAGGTAGCCAGCAAGGCACGAGGGGCAGGATGCCAGTGATCGTAGGAGAATTCCGATCGAGGGAGGAGCGAGCGGACCAGAGGGCCGGCAGCATCGTAATGGCGCAGCAGGTTGTGGGATGGATGCGCGGTTGAGCGGTCCAGTTTCTCGATTCCAACCGCCCACAATGACCCGTCCGCAGTGAAACCGATGCCGGAGGGCGCAAATGGTGGCGTGCGAACGATGCGAGCCGTCGGCAGCCAGCCAGGCGATGACTGACACCAACCGACCGTGCCGGTCCATAGCGTCGGTGCTCACGGCGATGTCCCCGTCGAACGAAACCGCAACATCATCAACCAGCACCTGGGTACTGTCCGGCAACGTGATGGCCCGATCAAGGGACGGCCCCGGGTGGGTGCCGCTGACAGACTCGACCCAAATGGAACTGAGCGATCCATCGACGGAAAACAAGTGGCCGGACTGGTACCGAGGCACCGGCTGGTCACCGAAGTCGCGGCCGTCAAGGCTTGCTCGCTGGCCGTGAGCCACGAGAGTCTGATCGAATCTGAGCGGGCTCGCTAGCAGGCAGGCCGCACAGATCGCAACGCTGGGAAAAGTAAGGATACGTAGCATCTTCCCCTCCATTCGCTATGACCAGTTCGTACATTCTGATTCGACGCAGATGTTGCAGTTTCCGCAAGAACTGCCACCTGTGACGGCGGCCGAGCAAAGAACGAGTGGTCCGAAGATGATTGCAGCAGCCGAGCGAGTCTGTTTCATGGGTACTCCCGTCTGGCTGCTTGCGTCCCCACCCTCTAGGACTGTTCAGACAGCGAACGGTCACAGGTTTTTTCGTTCGGCAGATCGGCGTCGGCCTGTTCCACGCCCTGGCCATGCGGCAGCAGCTCATCCCAACCGGCCTGCCGCAGCAAGGCAATCCGGTCCTCGAGCTCACGGATGTGCCCGCCCGCAGCCTCCAAGGCGCGCTCGAGGAAGCCCGCCCCGCGCGCAAGGTAGCAGGCTGCAGCGACGCGAGGCACTTAATCGCGCACCGCTGATTAGGTAGCGCACTACCCTAAATCCAGCCTGCCGGCGAACGGCCTACATCTTGTGGGCCTGATGGACATGCGCCTCGGTCATCGCCGCTCCCGTATCCCTCGGCGGGGCGCTCCCCAGCGTCGCCCGCTTCTTGCTTTCCGGGCGCACACGCAGGGTAGCCTGAAATCGTGCCCACCTCCACTCCCCCCGCCGATCCCGACTCCCTAGCCGTCCTGCACGCCCTCTCTAGAGATGACCTCAGCCCCGAGGACGCGTACAATGCACTAGAGGGGGTCCTCAACATGGCAGCCGCCAACCTCATCGCCCGCTTCGAGTCCAAGCTCGACGCCCTCAGCGCGCAACAGGACGCCAAACTCACCGCTCTCGACACAAAGCTGCGCATGCTGCTGTGGATGGTGCCCGTTGCTGTAGCCATCATCGGCATCCTGTTTCGGCTGCTCGGCTAGATCATCAGCTTTCCCAGGATGCCCCGTAATGGGGCGCAAACGGCCCTTGCTCGCGTTCTGGAGCGATCCGTGAGGAAAATATTCCCAGTCCGCTGAAAACGCCCAAATCGGGCCATTCTGGCGAAATTCGACGCGCATAGCAGCGTTCTAAGCGCCTCGCGGTGCCGCGGTCGGGCTGCAGGGCAGCGCAAGCCGTCTACCAGTCCGCCCCAAGCACAGGCGCCGGGAGACGCCGGACATGCCTTACAGCTATCCGCGGCGAAGCTGGCCGCGCTTCCCGACCGGGGAACAGGCTATTTCCCGGCGGTGCCGGCGCGCCTCCTGTGTGTCCGATAATCGGCGAATACAGGACCTATAGCTGGTTCAGATGGCGAGAGCCTAGTGTTCTTCGCGTTCCCAAGGTTCGAATTCGTTTGGCTGGGTGTCCGTTGATTGGGGCTTGCTGTACGAATTGTGGTTGACCTGTAGTCGGTTGGCGGATGCGACGTGTGGACTAGCCGGTGACGTTCTCATCGATATCGGGTTTAGTCAGGTGTCGTTGCTGAATCGAGGGATGTTCTCACTCGCTTGTCAAGCGTCTAAGTAACTTCCAGAAGTGGATGATGAAGTTACTTGTGTTGAATGTGGCAATAGTGAAGAGTGATCACTAGTCTCCGAATCAAAGTGCAATAGAATCAATGGCTGGCAGGAGTGTCAAGGCCAGCAGCCCGTCGAAAAATGAGGTGGTCGAAGTTTCGATAGGTGAGACCAGTTGCGGCTGGCGAGGCGATCTGCAGGTGGCCTGTGCTATCTGCTTGCGATCAGAGCAGCGGAGGCTCGCCGGCCAAGCTTTCTGGATTTCGAGGCGGAAATATTGCAGCCTCGGGTCGGTAACCTGATTTCACCGTCAACTTGCCTTGATTCCGTGCGGAATCAGCGGTAACCTGTGGCCGCTCTTAGCAACGTCCAAGTTCAGGCCAACCCAAGGAGGACCTCCCCATGTCCCGCCATTCTGCTGCCCGTCTGCTCAGTGCGGTCGCCTTGTTTTGTTTTCTTGCGAGTCCCGCAGACTCTCAGACATTGGGCACGATCCTAGGAACCGTGACCGACGACTCGGGTGCCGTGATTCCCGGGGTTACCGTCGAGATCACCAACGAGGAACGAGGCACCGCAAGCACGGTCGAAACCCAAGGGGACGGCACATACTCAGACTTCGTTACACCGTTTCATTTGGTTTGGATAGTTTGGATGCAGGGAGCGGCGGCTTGGGGTTGGCCGGGGTGGGCTGGGAGGAGGCTGAGCAGGGCAGGTCGTCCGACAGCATGCGGTACACCAAACGGAGTTGGGTGCCGGGGAAGACGGTGCGCGTGCGGTTGAGCTCGTCGAGCAAGGGGGCCAGGGCGCGATCCTGGGCGCGGGTCGGCTGGTGCAGCAGGCGCACGGTGAGGGTCCCGGCTGACTCGTCAGGGTGCAGGCTGGCGTCAGCCTGAAACAGCGACTTGAGCAGGCTGCGGGCGGTGTCGGGATTGTCGAGCGCGGGCGCAACCGCGGTCGTCATCGCTGTTTCGGCGCGGTAGGCCAGCATGCGCAGGGTGTCTAGCAGTAGGCGCAGCGGTTGGGGCAGGGCCTGCAGCCGTGCCTCCGGCGAGAGCTCGCCGGCCAAGATGTGCTGGTCGGTCACCTTGCGTGCCAGCAGCAGGCCTTGGATGGTCTGGTCGCAAGTCTGGATGCGCGCTTCCAGCGCGCGCGCTGGGGCGGATCCGGCGTCGGCTTGCAGGGCCAGCTTGCGGCGCAGGTTGCCGACCGAGTTGCGGGCTTGCTTGAGCGCCTTGCCGATGGTGCGGCAGGCCGGGTTGACGACCCAGGCGTCGGCCTCGACCTCCACCAGGGCATGCTCGGGCAGGGTGTCGAGGCCGAACTCGGCGCGCAGATACTTGAAGAAGTTCTCCTGCGTCCAGCGCGAGCGCAGCAGGCCCGCCGCTTGCTCGGCCGTGAGGTCGGGATGCGTGGTCAGCAGCGCGGGCTGGCGCTGGTCCGGCCCCGGCCGACCCGCCAGCTCGAGCGGCTTGCGCGGCTGGCCGCGCTGGCCCGTGCCGCGCACACGGCGGTCGATCCAGAAGCGGATCTCGCGCGCCTGGCAGCCTGCGCCCAGATCGTACGGTCGCTCGGCCAGCTGGCCCTCCAGGCGGGCCGACCCGCCCGGGGCGCGCACTGGGATGACGGCCTCCCGGAAGTCGCTATCCGGCCAGCGCTGCGCCTGCGAGCCCTTGATCCAAGTCACCACCGCGATGCCCAGCGCGCGCAGCTCGCGGAACAGGCGCGGGCTCCAGCCCTCGCGGTCGAAGACCAGCGTCAGGCGTGGTGCGCCAGCGCCTGCCAGCAGGCCCAGCTGGCGCAACTGCGGCACAATCCCGTTCCAGATCTCAGACACCATGCCGGCGTCTATCTGGCGGTGCAAGCACAGCAGCGGCGCCCCGCCCAGCGCGTGCACCCAGTAGCCGACCGAGGCCGGCAGGGCCAGCTTCTGGCGGGTCACGAAATGTTTCGGCAGCCGGCCCTGACCGCTGTAGACCTGCACGTGGCCATCGACGAACAGCGTGGCGACGGCCTCCGGATCGTCTGCACACCAGTCCTGGGTCAGGCAGCCGACCCAGGCCGGCAGCCCCTTGGCAGCGGCCAGCTGGTGCGTGCGGCGGCGCAGGGTGCGCGGGCAGGGGCAGCGGTCCAGGCCCAACAGGGCGCCCCACTCGCCGGGCTGCTGGTAGCGCAGCCGCTCGGCGCAACGCACCCGGCCCAGCAGCAGGAAGGCCCACAGCAGCAGCAGCGACTGCAGGCCGTAGAAGCCCTTGGGTAGCGTCAGCTGGTCGAGGTGGCGCAGCAGGCCGGCCTGCAGCAGGCTCGGCAGGGCGGTCAGCACGCCGCCCCCGCTGACGGCCGCGGCGGCGGCGAAGCGCGGGGCGCGCCCGTCGAGCGCCCCCAGGCTGGCCGCTACGCGGCCCGCCGTGTCGTGCGCCGCGCGGCCGCGCGGGGCGGCGGCGTCACGCCGGTTGCGGTCTTCCTTGCCGGGGGCCGCCGACGGCGGCGCACTGGGCGCCGCGCCGCCGGGCTGCGGGCCCGCTCCCTGAGCGTCACTGTCACGCTCGGCGGGCGCGCCGGCGCGGCGCCGTGGCAGGCACTGGCTGGCCGGTAGCAAGCCCTGTTGGGTGTAGCGCCACAGCGTCGATTGCGAGACGCCCAGTTGCTGGGCCACGCGGTACAGGCTGAGCCCGGACCGCAGCATGCGGGCGGCCTGGGCCAGCTGCGCGGGGTCCACGATGCCATCGGGGCGGCGCGGCTTGGGGGCGGGCGCGAAGCCAAGCTCACCCTGCACCTGCAGCCGCTGCACGGCGCGCGAGACGGTGCTCTGGCTGATGCCGTGGGCGCGGGCCAGTTCGGACTGCGTAGCGAGGCCGAACAGGGCGAAGCGGGCCAGGCAGAGATTGCGCTCTAGCTTGTGGTCGGCCGTGTGCGAGCAGACGGGGTCGGTGTGCACGAAGTAGACGACGCGGTCGCCCTCGCGCAGCATGCTGAGGCGCGCGCTGATGGGCGTGGCGTGCGGGGGTTGGAGCGGCAGAGCGGCGGGCAGGCCAGTGGGCGCGGGCAGTTTGGCGGGCGAATACATATGCATTCACGATAGCATGTTCTGGGGCGCAAGTCAAGTCCGGATGCGGCCGGGGAGGGAGCGTGAAAGCTTGACCCAGCAGCTAGTTACGAGGCTCTAGGCCTCTTTGCAGAGAGTTCCGATGTAACGAAGTCTGATACTACCTGCCTAGCGTCAGACCCGGCACCTATTCGATCCGGATGGAATCGGACGGGTTTCGCCCGCGGATTGTTGGTGGTCTGCGGCTGGAGGTGGGCAGTGTCATGACCCACGATGCCGTCCTTGAAGTCGGTTCGCTGACGGAGACGGTCACCGTGGAAGCGGCGAGCCCCCTGGTGGAGACATCACGCGGCTCTCTTGCGGCGGTAGTTGAGAACAAGCGCGTGCTGGAGCTGCCGCTAGTAAACCGTGAAGTATTTGACCTGATCGATCTGACTCCGGGCGCGCAGCGCATGCGGAACAGCAACCGCGCCGGCGGCGGCGATGTGACGATTGCGGGCGGGCGAACGCGCTCCGCCGGGGTCTTCCTCGACGGAGTCGTCAACAGCAGAACCGGGATCGGCGCGACCATAACCGAACTCAGTCCGCCGGTCGACGCCATTTCGGAAGTGCGAGTTGAAGCGAACGCCCCGACGGCGGAATACGGCCGTTCGGCGGCGGGATTCATGAACGCGACCACCAAGTCCGGCACCAACGAGTTCCATGGCTCGGGCTATTGGTTCATTCGCAACGACGCGCTGAACGCCCGCGGATGGGACGCCCGGAGCAAGACCAAGCTGCGGCGGAATGTGCCGGGGGCCACTGTCGGTGGGCCGATCGCCAAGAACAAGGCGTTCTTCTTCTACAACTACGACATCACCATCCAGAATCTCGAGAACCTGCGGGTCCGCAGCATAGGATTGCCCGCGTGGCGAGCAGGGGATCTGTCGACGATGCTCCAGTCGAACGGGCAGCTCCGCAGGGTCTACGATCCGCTGACTGCCAACGGGCGGGGCGGGGAGGTCCAATTCGCGAACAACGTGATTCCCCGCGATCGGTTGGATCCGGTGGCACAGGCCGTCGTAGCCTTCCTGCCCAATGCAAACCGTACGGAGGTTGACGTTTCGAACGAAGGGAACTGGGTTAGCAATTTGCCGCGTGAGCTGCGTCGCACCAGCCATACGATGCGCGTGGACCACGAGCTCAATCCCAACAACAAGCTAACCTTCCGGTACAACCTGTTCCTGCCCGTGAACGACGACGTGCAGCCCTCGGCGGACTTCGGGACGGCGGACCCGAATTCCATTCGCTTCCCGCAGCGCCAGCAGAACATCCTGTTGTCCTACACGAAGCTGTTCACGCCGACCTTCTTCATGACTGGCACGGCGGGCTTCTTCCGCTATCGCAATCATGTCCAGGGTCACAACCTCGACGAAGATCTCGCGTCACAGATTGGACTCGCGGGAGTTGGGAAGGATGCCTTCCCTCGGTTCAACATCGGCGGGAATCCGGGATTCACGAGTCTGGGACAGGCGGGAGGCCATCAAAGGCTGTTCGCGTTTACGAATTTCGAATACACCTTCCACTTCACGAAGGTCAGCGGGTCCCAGACATTCAAGTTTGGCGTCGACTACCGCAAGTACCAGGGCAGCGAGCTAGGTCGCCAATCGGCATCGGGCACCTTCGACTTCGCGAACACCGATACCCGTGGGCTCAATCCCGACGGGAGCGTCATCGGGGGCACTGGGTCGGACTTGGCATCGTTCCTCCTCGGACAGGCAGACCGGGCGCGCGTCCAAGCGAATCCGTCTTTCGGTCGCCGCTCGTCATACGTGGCTGGCTTCTTCCAGGATGACTGGCGGGTCAACGGCCAGCTCACTCTGAACCTAGGAATGCGCTACGAGTACGAGGGCCCGTTTTTCGAAGTCGCCGACCGCGTCACTGGATGGGACCCGGGGTTGCCCTTGCCCGCGGCCGGAACGAACGGAATCCGGCATGACCAGACGGGCGCATTCTTCTTCGCCGGACGCGACGGCTTCCCGAGAAATCCGATTCGAGCTGATCGCAACAACTTCGGCCCTAGATTCGGCTTCGCCCACAAGCCTGGGAGCGGCAGCAACACCGTCATCCGGGGTGGGTTCGCGGTCATGTTCGGCGGGAACTACGACGGCAACGTGCTCCAGACGGGGAGCCAGGGGTTCGGTGGGGCCGGCAATATCGGCGGCGGGCAGGTCCCCTTGCTCAAGGACGGGATGCCTGCGACATTCCTTCAAATCCCCGATGTATCGGAACTGACCCACAACTTCGGCACGAGGGGCACCCAGTTCGTGCAAGGGCGTGTCGACTACGTGGATATCAACCACCGCACGCCGTACGCCTTCGATTGGAATCTGACCTTCCAACACCAAGCTGGAGAGCAACTCTTCGAAGTGCGCTACTACGCGAAGTTCGCCAAGAAGGTCAACCTGCGCAGGATGAACGTCAACCAGATTCACCCGAACAACTTGCCCCGGGTCGGAACGAACGAGTTCGGAAACCAGACCCAACGGCTGCTCAAGCCATTCACGCAGTACGGAGGAACCGGCCAGGTCCGGATGAACAATCCGAATTTCTTCAGATCAGACTACCAGGCGATTACATTCAAGACCGAGAGGCGTTTCAATCGGGGCGTCGGGTATATCTTCCTGTACACGTTCGCGCGGTGGTACGACAACGCTCCGTTCGTAGGCGAGAATGCTGCCTCCCTAGGCGATCACGACTGGTTTCAGAACGTCTACGACTTCGCCTCCGAGTGGTCGCTCTCCGGCAATCACGCGCCTCACCGAATCGTCTTCAGCCCGGTGTACGAGCTGCCGTTCGGGAAGGGCAAGCGCTTCTCTTTGAGCGGTCCCTTGGACAAAATCGCCGGGGGCTGGCAAGTGTCCGGGATCTATACGTTCCAGAGCGGTTCGCCGTTCGGCGTGACGGTGCTCAATGGTGCCCGAGACGTTAAGGGTGACAATGCGGCCGACGCGACGCTGTATGCCAACCTCGTCGGGGATCCGGACCATCCAAATCGCGGCGAGCCGGCCGTGGGCGGGCGGCGCGGAGTGCTGTGGACGAACGAGGGGGGATTCGAAGCACCGGCGCCGTTCACGCTCGGCAATGCCGGCCGCAAGGTTCAAGGCACCTTGGGCCCGGGGACGCCGCACATCTTCAACATCGCCCTGTCGAAGAACACCCAGATCAGTGAACGCCTCAGGGTTCAATTCCGGTTCGAGACGTTCAACAGCTTCAATACGCCAGAATTCAACAATCCCAGAGACCAGGTCGGACAATCCGGTTTCGGCGTGGTCAACGCCGGGAATTCTCATCGTGAGATGCAACTGGGCTTGAAGCTCTATTTCTAGCTTTTCTTATGATCCTCGGATCTGTGCGTGGCCAGGCCTAGCGTGGGACGAGCTTTCGGATCGCCGCTGGGTCCAATTCATTCTCGGGGGATCACACATTCTGGAAGTGCTGATGCGCAAGTGTCGCAGCTTGGCGCAAGATCCGATGGCGTTCAGGCGCGGACCGGCATGATCATCAGGGAGGCCTCCCCGCTTTGAGGCCGTGAGCTGTCAGGCACCGGCCGCTCACGGACCCTGACGATCAAGGGCGACACGTGGAACCATTCGGCGTTTGCGGGCGATGTCGTGGTGGTGCCCCACTGCCAAGAAATGGCAGCATTCCGCCGAGCGCTCTTTGGCGGCGGAGGGCTGTAGCCGCCATGGCGCCACGGGCTTGGTAGTGTGGGCAGCGCCACTGCTCGTCCACGCGCAGATCGACGGCGTCTAGTGAAACGGCAGCTTTGCGGCCTAGCTTGAGGGCCGCAAGTGCCCGCCCGCACTGCTCTGTGGCGAGTCTGTCAGCTTGGGTCAACTAAGCCTAGAATGCGTCGTTTCGCATGGAATCCATCCTCCATATACGAAACGATGTTAGGATAAATACATACAACTTACGAACAGCTCTTCCTTGAAATCGTTGGACGACGAGGATTCGCTTGACGAAGTGACAGTGCTTGCCGTAATGTCAAGAATACACCCAGCGACGGGCTTCCAGATGCGAACCGATTCGAGTGATTCCGACTTCTCCCGACTCCGCGGACGGGCGAACCTCTCAATTGAGGAACTCGCCGAGCGCTTGGGATTTTCTGCCCGCACCGTCTATCGCTGGGAGCGAGGCGAGAGTGTGCCACGCAGGGCCGCGTTCCACTATTTGCGCAGTGTCGTCGATGATGGTCGTTCGCCAACTCCAGAACAACCGACGTTCCGATTCGTCGACCTGTTCGCGGGTATCGGGGGACTGAGGCGAGGATTCGAACCCCTTGGTGGGACGTGTGTCTACACGAGCGAGTGGAATCGCTTCGCAAAGCTCACTTACTTGGCGAACTATGATTGCGACCACACGGTTGCCGGAGACATCACCGAGGTCGATGTCGACGAGATTCCGGAGCACGACGTGTTGCTCGCCGGTTTTCCGTGCCAGCCGTTCTCGATCGCGGGAGTCTCGAAGAAGAACGCACTGAACAGGCCTCACGGCTTTCGCTGCGAGGCGCAGGGGACCCTGTTCTTCGACGTAGCGCGCATCATCGACGCCCGCCGTCCCCACGCGTTCCTGCTCGAAAACGTGAAGAATCTTGTCAACCATGACAAGGGCAGGACGTTTCAGACCATCCATCGGACCTTGGCTGAGGATTTGGGATATCAGGTGCACTGGAAGGTCTTGGATGCGAAATCGTGGGTGCCGCAGCATCGGGAGCGAATATTCGTCGTGGGATTCCGGGACCCGAATGACTTCACTTTCGATGACCTTGAGGTTCCCGGTGCAGTCAACGGGCCAAGTCTAAGCGCGGTGCTCCACCCGGAGGATGGGTCCGAGGACGCGGAGGCCCCGTACACTCACGGACCGGAAGCACGAGTCGCCGACAAGTACACTTTGTCAGACCACCTGTGGAGCTACCTCCAGTCCTATGCGGAGAAACATAGGGCTGCCGGGAACGGCTTCGGATTCGGCCTGGTCGGGCCGGAAAACGTGTCCCGAACGCTTTCCGCTCGATACTACAAGGATGGCTCAGAAATTCTCCTGAAGCAGCAGTCGGGCAATCCCCGGCGGCTGACTCCGAGGGAGTGCGCGCGTCTCATGGGTTTCGACGGTCTTGGCGGCCAACCGTTCAAGATTCCCGTGTCGGACACTCAAGCCTACAAACAGTTCGGCAATGCCGTTGTCGTGCCTTGTGTCGAGGCGGTGGCACGCCACATGGCTCCGTGGCTTGACATACCGGAGCCTGCGGGCATCTCTTTCCGTCAGCGGAGGCTTCCGCTCTTTGACTGACGTAGTAAACCCTTCTGTCCGCAGCCGGATCATGTCCAGCATCCGCGGCAAGGACACCCGGCCGGAAATGGTCGTGCGGCGAGGCCTTCACGGCCGGGGCTTCCGCTATCGACTGTACGATCGCAGACTACCGGGCAGGCCCGACTTGGTTGCCCCCCAGAGCCGTGCGGGGATTCTCGCGCACGGATGCTCCTGGCCTGGTCACGATTGTCACTTGTTCAAGTGGCCGGCATCTACGCCGAACTTCTGGAGGCGGAAGATCAATAGCAATAGAGAGCGGAACGCCAGTAACCTGGACCGATTCTCGGCGGCTCGGTGCTGTGTTCTGGTCATCTGGGAATGCGCCTTCAAGGGCCGCACGAAGTATCTAGTTGAGGCCGAGCAATGGCTAAGGTCCAGCGACCGTGAGTGTGAACTCATGGGGGAGTCATCCGATGCCGATTGACGTGCAGGAATGGCTCGCCAAGCATTCGGGTCGGGGTGTGCACTGGTATTTGAAGCGGCTTTCGGGCAACGACACGCTCGCAAACGGAACGCATCAGGCAGGGCCGTACGTGCCGAAGCAGTTCCTGTTCAGCCTGCTCCCGGTCCTGAACATGCCAGAAACGCTGAATCCGGATGCACGATTCGATCTCTATATCGACTCCCACGACGATCACCGGCAAGTGCGGGCTATCTGGTACAACAACAAGTTCCATTCCGGGACACGAAACGAGACGAGGATGACCGGGCTCGGCGGTGGTGCGTCGGCGCTGCTGGATCCCGAAAGTACCGGGGCCTTGGTTCTTTTTGCATTCTCCGAAGCCACTCCGGACAATGAGCTTGTTTGCCATGTCTGGGTCTGCCGCAGCAAATCAGAGGAGGACCAGCTAGAAGACCGGATCGGTCCGGTGGAGCCTGGTGCTAGTACGGTCCGGATCCCGCACCCGGACACAGTATCGGACTTCGCCTCCCGGAGGGTGCCTAATGACTGCTGGCTCGAGCCGAGCGAGATCCCTCCAGAATGGCTCGAAGAATACCCTTCAGGGGCGGAATTCGCCCGGAAGTCGCTGGAATTGAGGGGGTATGACTCGCTTCCTCCCGACAAGCGGATCATGAAGCGACGAAGTTGCGAGTTTAATCTGTTCCGAAGCGTTGAAAAAGCGGTCGAACTGCCAAGAATCAGGCAGGGATTCGCCAAAATGGAAACGTTCCTTGCTCTTGCGCAATCGATCTTGCAGCGCCGCAAGGCTCGATCAGGTATGTCTCTCGAGATCCACGCTCGCGCGATCTTTATGGAGGAGGGGCTGATAGAGGACCAGCATTTCGCATACCAAATGGTTACACCGCGTGGGCGGAGGCCGGACTTCGTGTTTCCCACGGCGGACGCATTCGGGGATCCGATGTTTCCCGCCGAGCAACTCCGTATGCTTGCAGTGAAGACAACTTGCAGGGATCGGTGGAGGCAGGTCGTGAATGAGGCTGACCGCCCAATTCAATACACACACCTGCTGACTGTTCAGGAGGGTGTGTCGGTGAAGCAGCACGAGGAAATGGTCGACTCTGGAGTCAAACTCGTTGTTCCGGCACCGCTGCATGACAAATTTCCGAGTAAGGTTCGTCCGGAGCTCCAGACCTTGGGGGAGTTCATAGATGAAGTGCGTCAGCTGGTCCGTCAGCTGCGGTGACGCGATTCCCATCGTGAAGCCATACTGGATCCTTGGCCCCGAATTCTTGGTAACGTTATTTCGGAAACGGAGGCTGGATAGTTCTTCCCGTTATGGCGTGTCAGGGTCTTGTCGCAGTATTGGGGAAGGGCCTGATCTCCCCCTTGGGTTGCTCGTACAGCATCTTGTCTTCCTCGGGGATGGAGCTGGACGGCACCGTGCCGTGAACGTTGCTTAAAGCGGAGCCGTTTGCGCTCCCTGCCGAGTCGTCCGCTGCAGCATCGAATAAGGCATCAAGAATCGAGGCGAGGCTGTAACTGTCGAGACTGGCCAAGCTGCGAATCTCATTCTGAACCCGCACTCGCAGCGTGGCGCGGCGCATTACCCCCTCCATCTTGGACTTCCTGAAACGCACGGCGGCCCCGACCCACGCTTCGGCAAGGGACCGTGCGAGAAGGGGGTCGGCACCGATGCTGGGACGTTCCATGATCTGAACCAGCGCATCCTCCGTCAGGTCATTAAGAAGCTGCCAGCGGTTTTCGCTGCCCGCACCACGGTCGAGTACCCGTGCACGAAGCCACAGTCGCTGGAAGGTGTTGCGTACGCCCCCGAGATATCGCTCCCTCGAAGTTCCGAAGCGCCAAAGCACCACATTGGAGGCAACCACAATCCCGACGAATGACCAGAACTCATCTCTGAGCGCTGCCCCGTCGAAAATTAGGTCGTTCTGGGCAAGCCATACCCCCACATCGCAATCAAATTGAGCATGTTCGTTGCGGGTACTTTCGTCCCCCATCCCGCAGCGGCTCGCCGATGCGAGGATTCCGTCGTGCAATGTCCTCAGTTCCCTGGCACTTGCGCGAGCGCCCCCCGTTGCAGCGAATCGCCTCGCAAACGGGAGTTCCGCAGGATCGAACGGTGGCCACTGAGCCCGCCCCTTGCGCAGGAGTTCGTCTAGGAGTCCCTCGGCGCCAATCGAAGGAAGACGCGGGAGCATTGCGGGCATCCTATTCTTCCCCACGTTGCGCGACAGCAAACAGCCGCGCCCGAAAATCGCCGGGCTTGTGCACCAAGCCGGCCCGGGCGATGCAAGCTTCAGCCACCTAGCCGCCGGTGCGCCCAGACTTCCCGGTTCACAACCCTCGATGAGTTCATCGGCTTCAGCCTCCATGAGGAATCGCTCGCAGACCTGGCTCATCGCATCAGCTAGGATTTCTTGAAGCGTCAGCGCATCTCGGGCTTCTACACGCTGTATGAGTTCCTCGACTCTTCGGAATCAGCGAGGGTGTCCCTCGGAGCTCTTAGCGGTGTCGCTGCGCTCGACACGGCACTGCTCAACGTGCCGCTGCGGATGGAGCCGCAGGCAAATCCCAGATCCAGTCGTTCCGGACAGATCCGCCAGATTGGATACCGGTTTCACCTTGGCATCACGTTGATAGCGGCAAGGCCATTCCTGCATTCCGGGTGCTCGGCTCCGATGGCCGTGCGGTCACGCACCAACAAGTGGTGCCGATGGAGAAGAAGCACCGGGAGGCAGGCATCGAATCGTCCTCGCATGAGGCGAGGGGCAGGCGCACACGCCGCTCGACACCTGCATTGGCGTCGACGGCGACGAAAGCACGCGGACCCTGATGGGGTTTCTTACGAGGCAGTTGGGCGAAAGGCGATGCTCCGCGCCCTAGGATGCGGGTTCGCACCCGAATGCCAGCACAAATTGGCTTCGTGGTCAAAGCACTGGGGAAGCGCCGTGCTATGTTGACTAACTTTATGCCCGAGCAGCTGACACTTCGATATCGGAAGTTGCTGGCCTCCGCGGTGGAGCCGTCGTATGCCCACGGCGCATCCGAAGACGCCGGCATGGACCTGTGCTCAGCCGAGGAGACCGAGCTGCCGCCCCGGGAGTGGAGGAGCGTGCGGACCGGGATCTGCATCGAGCTTCCGCCGGGCTACGAGGGACAGGTCCGCCCGCGCAGCGGGTTGGCTCGCAAACATGGCCTGACACTCCTCAACAGTCCCGGCACGATCGACCCGGGCTATCGTGGCGAGCTTCAGGTGACCCTTATCAATTTCGGTGCAAGACCCTATGTCGTTCGCGCCGGGGACCGGATTGCGCAGCTGATCATCAGTAGCTACGCCAGCATCCAATGGGATCTCGCCGAATCGTTGGATGAGAGCGAGCGAGGACAAGGCGGGTTCGGGTCCACGGGCCACTGACCCGAGCGGACCCACCGGTCGGGACCGCTACTGCCGGTACAGGAACTCGTTCAGGTTGAACAGTGTCTGGCAAAGGTCTACAAGGCCGGTCGGTGTGCTGTCGACAAAGGCCAGCGCCTTGGACATCTCGCTCTCGCTCGGTGGCCGCGACAGGGCCAGTTCAAACGCGTGCTTGACCTGCGCTGGAGCATCATGACCCGCTTCGATCGCAACCCGCTGGGCGAAGTGCTTGGCATGCAGCAGCACGTCGGCGTTGTTCATCAGCAGCAGTGCCTGCGGCGCCACTGTGGAGCGCGTGCGGCGGCTGCAAGAAGTGACCATGTCCGGCTGGTCGAACGCCTCGAACATCGGATAGCGGATGGATCGCTTAGAGAAGACGTAGAGGCTTCGCCGCCAGCTCTGCGGATCGCCGATTGCCAGCCCCGGCCAAGTCCGGTCGGTGCTCGACTGGAACAGCGAGGGGTCGATGTAGGGCCACACTGCCGGGCCGCCCTGGCCGAGGTTCAGGGTGCCCGCCACGGCCAGGAATTGGTCTCGAATGACCTCGGCCTCGTGTCGGTTGCGGCTCTGGCGCCAGAAGAACTTGTTGTCGCCGTCCTTTGCGAGGTTCGCGGGCAGGTCCCGGCTGGCCATGCGGTAGGCGTTCGATGTGACCATCAGCCGGTGCATGTGCTTGACGGACCAGCCGCTGTCGATGAACTCCATTGCCAGCCAGTCCAGCAGTTCCGGATGGCTTGGACGGACGCCCGTCGTGCCGAAATTGCTCGGAGTGCGGACGATGCCCTCGCCGAAATGATGCTGCCACACGCGATTGACCATCACGCGGGCGGTTAGCGGGTTGTCCTCTGAGGCGATCCACTCTGCGAAATGCTTCCGGCGCCAGCTGGTGCGCACTTCCGGCTCCGGCGTGGCGAAAACCGGCGGGGTTCTGGCCGCCACGGTGAGCACGCCAGGTTCCATCAGCGATCCCTTGGAACCCGGGTCCCCTCGGTGCAAGAAGTAAGATGGCAGCGCCTCGCGACTGTCCTCGGTCACGGTCCGCGCAGTCGGGTAGGGTTCAGGCCGCTTGCCTTCGAGAGCCTTGATCTGCAGTTGCGTCTCTCGATGTTCGGAGACGTCGTCGCTGTCCATCCGAGCCAAGATGTCGCCGATCTGGATCTGTTGGTAGAGCGCGTCCACTTGGCGAGCGTTCAGGCGCTGCGCCTTGTTGCGCTTTTCTGAGGGTGTTTCCCAGGCCACCCGGTAGTAACTCGGCAGCTCGTCGAGCTTCGCCTCGAACAAGGCCTTGCGGTGCGGCTCTTCCAATTCCGCCAAGCGGGCCTTCAGCGGCTTCTGCTCTTCCGTGATCTCATCGTTGAATTCCTCGTGGCGGGCGACAGCCTCCGGCGCTACGAGCGGATAGTCCGTCTCCTTGGTCGAGAAGAAGACCGCTTGCATCTGGTAATAGTCCTTCTGCGGGATCGGGTCGAACTTGTGGTTGTGGCAGCGGGCGCACTGTGCGGTGACCGCTAGAAATGTCTGTGCCGACGTGGCGACATTGTCGTCAAGCTCGTCCATGCGTGTGCGCTCGTCCTTGACGTTGTTGTCGAGCACCATGCGCAAGAAGCCAGTGGCGACATTGGCCTGCTGGGAGTCTGGATTGATCTCGTCGCCCGCGATCTGCTCCTTGATGAAGCGGTCGTAGGGCATGTCGGTGTTGAATGCGTTGACGACATAGTCCCGGTAGCGCCACATCGTCGGCCAGTCAAAGTCACGCTCGTACCCGCCAGAATCGGCGTAGTGGACCAGATCGAGCCAGTGGCGTCCCCAACGCTCGCCGTACTGGGGCGAATCCAGTAAGCGGTCGACAAGCGACGGCCAGGCGTCGGGCGCATCGTCGGCGAGGAATGCGCGCACTTGCTCCAGCGTCGGCGGCAGGCCTGTGAGATCCAAGTACAGGCGCCGGACGAGCGTGCGCTTGGCGGCTTCGCCACTCTTCACCAAGCCCTCCTCGCTGAGCTTGGCGGCCAGAAAAGCGTCCACTGGATAGCCTTTGCCGTCCCCGGGCACGGCGGGGCGGACGGGATCAGCAAAGGCCCACCAAGCGCGCTCTTCTTCAGTGATCGGCCGCTCTTCGAGCTGCCTCAGCGCCTCGCGCCGCTCCGCTTCCTCGTCGGACAGCGGACCCTCCGGCATCGGAGCACCAGCCATGATCCACTTGCGCAAAACCTCAAGCTTTTCGTCGGCCAGCTTGCTGCCCGGAGGCATATGCGGCTTTGTCCGGTGGGACACTAGCCGCCACAGCCAGCTTCCTTGTAAATTCGCGCCAACCACTGCTGCGCCGCGCTCGCCGCCGGTCAGGATCTTTTCGCGAGTCCGCAGATCTAAGCCGGATTGCTTGATCGCCGCCCCGTGGCACATTTGGCAGTTCTGCTTAAGGATCGCGCTAGCCTGATCGGCCAGGTCTGAGGCTGTCAACAGCACGGGAACAGCCAGAAAAGTGGCCAGAATGCGGAGCCCCATCACGGTCCATTGTTACGCTCCGGGACTCTGTTTGCAACCCGCATTCGCCGTGCGCTCCGTTCCAGCAACCTGGATCGGATCAAACGGCCCGGATCTACCGCGTCAGGATTCAGTTAGAAACCAGTAGTTCCGGGGGCGTTTGAGAGTGGCTCGCGGGGGGTAGAGGCGGACGCAGCAGGGCGTCCTTCGCCCACGCCCGGTTCCGGCGACGCAGTTCCGCATTCCGGTTCGTTCGCAGCAAGCGGGGCGGTCCGATCGGTTCCTGACGATCCAGTTTGGCGAAGGCCCGGGGCAATTGGTCCAGCGTGCCGCACACCACCTGCACGTAGTCCGGATGCTTCAGGTTCGCTGCCAGGGCGACCTGGGCCGGCTGGTCCTCCAAGTCGCGCCCCAGATGGGTGCGGCCCAGCCGGCGGCGCAGGCCTTGTTTGGCGACCGCGAAGGACTGCTCGATCACGTTATTGGTACGATCGACGATCGCCACGGCCCGGCCCGCCGCATCGCGGGCGACGGGATGGCCGACCAGGCCCTCGCCGTAGCGGTCCAGATAGCTGAGCACGATGGACTCGGGCTGGAACGACCCCAGCCCGTCGGTGGCCAGCCGGGCGGCGACCCGCTGGCGCAGGTCCTGGTGGTAGCGCTGGAAGTCAGCGGCGATGGCTTGCAGCCGGGCGGCGGCGGCCTCGGGCTGGAGCGGGGCGGAAGGGGCCGGCCGCGGCCCGCCCGGCAGTTCCTGGTCGGACAGGCGCAGCACGTCCCGCAACTCGCAGAACACCGTCCAGCCGCGCTCCAGACGGGAGCTGGCCCGGCCCTGCGGGTCCAGCCGCTCGAACTCGCCCAGGGCCTCGGCGGCCTGCCTCAGCAGGCGGAGCTCGGAGCGCGAGCGGGGCCGCGGCAGCCGGCGGTCCCGCTCGGCGGGGAACTGCCCGCAACGGCGCTGGAAGTCCCGGTGAGGCAGCGAGAAGGGATACGGCAGATGCTTGCGGCCCTCCGCTTCCAGGACCCACAGCAGCAGGGCGGGCAGGTCCGGGCGGAGGCTCTCGTCGGAACGGGCCGCCCGCAGCAACGCGCGCAAGCGGGAGCGCACCTTGCTGCGGGAGATCTGGCTGCGCAGCAGGGCGTAGCCGCCATCGAGCAGCCGGTGGCCGACGGCGGCGAGGAAATGGTACTGGCAGAGCAGGTCGGGGACGCCCCGCCGCCTGCAGCCGGCGACCGCTTTGGCCCCCGCCTGGCCCAGATCGCGCATGATCGCGACCGGGTCGCCGAAGGCGGCCACGGTGCGCTCGACGGCGGGGCGCAGTTCGCGTTCGTTCTCCGATCCGATGCGCACCGCGTGCAACACCCAGCCGGTCCAGCCGTCCAAACAGCGGAACGCGCCGCCGCGGCCCTTGTCACAGGTCGCGTCGATGTGCAGGGGATAGCCGTGGGGCAGGGCGGCCCGCAGGGCCGGGGCGCACTGCCAATGCAGAGCCTCCAGGGCCGCCAGGAAGCGATCGCACAGCGCGGAGACGGAACCGGCCGAAAGGGAGAGGCCCTGGCGGGCCAGGGCCGTGCGGATCTCCTCGCGCTGGAGGTGGCGCCGATAGCGGGCCAGTCCGACCCACACGATCAGGTCCCAGCCGTAGCGCTGGCCGGACGGGGCCAGGCCGGCCAGTTGCTGCGAGACCGCGACCGGCCGGGAGGCGCAGTGCCGGCAGTGCTTGCGGATCTCGCGCGCCCGCAGCGTGCCGGCCGCCAGGGTGACCAGCATGCGGGTCTTGCTCTTCTGCGGGCTCAGGGGCCGGCCGCAGTGGGAGCACCGGTGCCGCTCGGCGACGAAATCGACACCCGGGGGAGCCCCGCCGACGAGCGTGGCACGGGCGATCCAGTCGCCGGACCAGCCCGCGTCGCGGGCCTGTTCCAGCAGCAGCGTCAGGAGGCAGTAGACCCCCCTTTTTCGCCGATCCGGTGGAGCTCGAAGCGCTCGAACACGGCCTGGACCTGCCCCAGCGGGACGGGCGGGGAGCGAGCCTGCAGGCGACGGGCCACCTGCCCGGGCCGGGAGCCGGGATGGCGGACCAGCACCAGCAGCACCGCGATGATGATGGCCGGGTCCAGCGTGCCGGCCAGGTCGGCGGCCTGGCGGGCGTCGAGGCGCGTCTGGCGGGCGCGGCGCTGCCGGTCGGCGGTCGGGGGATCGGCCGAGAAATAGACGTAGACGCCGCCGAGGCGCTCGCGGAGGGCGCGCTGCTGGCGGACGGCGGCGAGCAGGAAGGGGTACACGGAGACGTGCAGGAGGTCGCGGAGTTCCTGGTCGGTGAAGCCGTCCTCGGATTCGCGGAGCAAGCGCTGGACGGTGGCGGTCAGGGAGCCATCGCGGGAGAAGTGGACGTCGCCGATGGAGAGCAGGCCGAAGCGGTCGAAGCGGGAAGGGTCGCGGTCGGTGTAGAAGCGGCCGTTGTGGTTATAGCTGTGTAGGTGGCGGACCTGGCGGAGGTAGCGGAAAGTGGTGCGTGGGGAGGCTTGGCCGAGAGCGGCTTGGAGCTGATCGAGGGTGACGGGGGAGGCGGAAGCCAGCAGGGGGACGAGCAGGTCGGGGGAGCGCGCGGGCATGATGGCATTGTATAACTTTCATATGCGAAAGCTACTTATACACCGCCACAATCAGGCCGGGAATCAGCACCAGAGGATGGGATTTCGCCCGAAATCAAGGGCTAACGGCCGGCCCGTACTGGGGAAATGGCAGAGTATACAGAACTTGGGTGGGTCTAACTCACGCTATATCAACAATTTCCCGATCCCTAACCGAATTCTGACGCGGTAGGCCCGGATGCTTCGTATACTTGATTGCGTAGGTGCCGACCGGTGCGACGCTGCTATTTCGACCACAACGCGACGACACCCGTCGATCCAAGGGTCTTGGAGGCGATGTTGCCCCACTACGGCGGGGCATACGGAAACGCCTCCAGCTTGCACAGCTTCGGCCAGGAAGCGCGGCTGGGCGTCGAGCGCGCGCGCCGGCAGGTCGCCGCACAGCTCGGATGTGACGCTCGCGACATCGTATTCACGAGCGGCGGCACGGAGGCGGACAACCTAGCGGTGTTTGGCACCGCGCGCCGGACCGCGGCGCCGTCCCGTCATATCATCACCACCGCTATCGAGCATCCGGCGGTGCTGAACGCGTGCCAGCAACTGGAGCGTGAGGGCGTGGAGGTGACCTACCTCCGGGCCGGTGCCGACGGTCTGATCGTGCCGGACGACGTCCGCGCCGCGCTGCGTCCGGAAACCGTTCTCATCACTGTGATGCACGCCAACAACGAATTGGGCACTCTGCAGCCGATTCGGGAAATCGCTCAGATCGCTCAAGCGGCGGGCGTTCGGTTCCATACCGACGGCGTGCAGAGCTTCGGCAAGGTCGAAACACTTGTCGACGAGCTGGGAGTGGATCTGTTTAGCTTGAGCGCCCACAAGATTTACGGCCCGAAGGGGGCCGGAGCGTTGTACGTGCGTCGCGGCCTGCAGCTCGAGAAAGTGCAGTATGGCGGCAGCCACGAGCGGGATCGTCGACCGGGCACGGAGAACGTCCCGGGAATCGTCGGACTTGGGGCGGCGGCGGAATTCGCCGGAGCGGACCGGGAGTCCGAAAACAAGAGGGTTGCGCGGCTGCGGGATCGCTTGGAGCAGGGAATCCTTGGAAAGATCCCCCAGGCGCATGTGCATGCTGGCACCGTTCGGCGCCTGCCCACCACTTCCAGCATTCGGTTCGACCACGTGGAGTCGGAGCCACTCTTGATCGCGCTGGACTTGGCGGGATTCGCAGTCTCGAGCGGGTCGGCCTGCTCAAGTGGGGCGGTCGAGCCATCGCATGTACTTTCGGCCGTGGGGCTGAGCCGCACGCAGGCCAAGTCAACCCTGCGCTTTTCACTGGGCAGGGGGACCGATGAACAGCAGGTGGATGCTTTGCTGGAGGCGCTAGCCGCCACGGTGGACCGCTTGCGGACGCTGTCGCCAGCGTGGGCGGCGGCTTCCTGAACTTTCCGCGGTCGCCCGGACGGTCATCCCGCCACTTGGGGCGGCCCTAATCCATCAGCATCCCGCCGTTGACCTCGATGGATTCGCCGACGATGTGCGAAGCCGCATCACCTACAAGGAAGCCGATTACGCTGGCCACCTCGGCTGATTCTCCGGCCCTGCCTTGCGGAATGTTCGAAACCATGTCGCGCATGCGGTCCGCACTGGAAAACCGCTCGTGGAACGGCGTGAGGATCACGCCCGGATTGACGGCGTTGACGCGAATGCCGTCCGCGATGAGCTCTTTCGCCAATCCCTTTGTCATGCCGGTCACAGCTGCTTTTGCGGTCGCGTATAGGATCGCGCCCGGCCCGCCGCCGTTGTGGCCCGCGATCGAGCCTAGATTGACCACCGCGCCGTAACCGCGCTTGCGCATATCGGTGGCCGCGGCTTGCGTGACCCACAGCACGCTCGCCAAGTTGAGGTCCATGACGCGCCGCCAGAACTCTTCGTCGATCTCAGCGAGATGGCGGCGGCCGATCAATGAGCCGGCGTTGTTGACCAGCGCATCGATCCGTCCGAAATGCGCGATCACGTCGTCGACGAGGCGGCGGCACTGCTCGGCCTCGCCCAAGTCTGCCTGAAACATGGCTACCAGGCCACCGTCCGCCTCGATTGACGTCGCGACCCCACTCGCTTCGCTCTCGCTGCTGTTGTAGTGCACAGCGACGGCAAAGCCCCGCTTCGCGAGTTCCTTGGCGGTCGCCGCCCCGATTCCAAGTGACGCCCCGGTGACGAGGGCTACCTGCGAGGACGGGTAGTTCAGCATACTCCCCCAGTGTATCGGGTGTGTTGGTAACCTAAGTGTTGCCCCCATCCCCGTCGGCACTTCTATGCGGTTACTGTTTCTCTCGATCTTGGCATTCGCGTTGAGCTCGGCGCCGCCGAGCGCGCTCGCCAGCGAGCCCCCCACCAAGGATCTCAAGGCTTTGGCTTTCGGCAAGCAGCCCGCCCGGGCCAAGGCCTTGTTCGAGGCGAATCGCCCCACGGGGCAGATGCTCGGCGCGGAATGGTTGGAGGCCATGTCGTGGGTCGCCAGGGCCGGGGCGATCGGCGCGGATTGGGATCTGGCCGCGGAGTTCTCCGAGCGCACCCTGGAGGGTTGCGAGAGACTTCTCGAGCGCAGCCCGCTAGGCACGGAGCCGAACTCGCCAATTGCGATCGCGACAGGCGCGGCGATCGAAACGCGCGCCAAGTTCTATGCCGCAATGGATGACCGCGGACAGGCCGTTTCGTTCTTGCGAGACCAGTTGCGCAAGTACGCCGGCTCGGCCATTGAGACCCGGCTCAACAAGAACCTCTTGCTGCTGGACTTGGCTGGCAAGCCCATGCCAGCACTGGACACAAGCCAATGGCTGGGCGAGCAGCGCTTCGATGCAACCAGTCTGCAAGGCAACGTCACGCTCGTTTTCTTTTGGGCACATTGGTGCAATGATTGCGCCGCGCAAGAGCCCGTCTTGACGGAACTGCAGCGGCGATTCAGGAACCAGGGGCTGCGCCTCGTCGCCCCGACTCAGCTCTACGGCTATGTTGAGGGCGGACGCGACGTTGATCCTGCAGCAGAGCGCGCTTATATCGCGAATACCCACGTCGCCAAGAACCCGCTGCTCCGAAGTCTGCCAGTGCCGCTGAGCGCTCAGAACTTCGTTGACTTCGGTGTGAGCACGACTCCCACGCTGGTACTGGTGGACCGCGGCGGGATCGTTCGCCTATACAATCCGGGATTCATGGCAGAGGACGACCTAGTGCAGAGGATCGAAGCGCTCCTCTGACGGCCTGCCAGCTGGCTGGATCCGCGGAAGGTCAGGGCTCGACCGTGTGCAGCAGGGGTTTTCCCAGCAAGCCCAGCCGTAGGTTTTCGACCGACATTTGCGCCATCTTCCGGCGCGTCTCGATCGTCGCGCTTCCGAGGTGCGGCAGGATCGTGACGTTCGGCAGGCCCAGCAGAGGATGATCCCGCGGCAGGGGTTCGGGATCGGTCACGTCCAGCCCTGCGCTGGCGATTCCCCCGTCGCGGAGTGCTTCATACAGGGCGTGCGTGTCGACGATCGGACCACGGGCGATATTAACGAGAGACGCTGTCGATTTCATCTTTCGCAGCGCCCGAGCGTCGATCAAATGGTGTGTCTCGTCGGTCAGCGGGCAGGTCAGCATCACGTAGTCCGAGTACGCTAGCAATGCGTCCAAGGACGCATGTTCGACGCCGAGCTCCGCTTCCTGCGCGGGCCGACGCGTGCGGTTTCGGTAGAGCACGCGCATGTCGAAGCCGCGCGCCCGGCGAGCGACCTGGCGGCCGATATTGCCGAGCCCGATGATGCCCAGCGTGCTGGAATGCGCTTCGCGGCCAAGCATGTAGCCGGGGTCGTAGCGGAGGAACTCCGGTGAGCGCGCGAAGCGGTCCCCTTCGACCACCCTGCGAGCGGCGGCCAGAAGGAGCGCGAAGCCGGTATCCGCGGTCGCTCTATCCAGAATGTTGGGCGTGTTCCCGACCGGGATACCTCGTGTGGACGCGTCTGGGACGTTGATGTGATCGACGCCGACGCCGTAGTTGCTGATCACCCGGACCCCCGCTATGCGGTCTAGCATCGCGCCGTCGAGGTGCGGGTGACCGTAGGTGTAAATGCCGTCAACTGGTTCGGGATCGCCGGCAACAGCCAGCGACCATGGGAGAAATTCGATGTCGGGTCCTGCGAACCCAAGTACGGTCTGGTCTAGGGGACCGTCTGCGATTACACGATAGGTTGTCACTTGAAGTGGATATTGTAGGTCGGCAGAGGTCTGCGCTCAGGCCCGTGCCCAGTGGGCGATCCCGTCGACGGTGGTCTTTTCGACCCGGCCATCGAGCGCCATGAAATGCAGGTGTGACAGCGATTCAGCCATGGCAAAGCGACGATCAAGCAGGCTCCGATCCTCACCCCAGATGGCCCCGGCGACATCGTACGCGTGAATCGGCTCTTCCCCGAGTACGTCGAGGATGGATGTGCAGCGCCTGTGGTGATGGCGTCTTGTGTTCTCGATCCAGATGCGGTGGCCCTGGAAGGGCTTGCCGTGGGATGGTACGACGGTGTCGATATCCAGCCCGTGCAGTGCTTCCAGCGTGAGGAGGTAATCACCGAGGGGGTTGTCTTGGTAGAACCAGTGGACCCCGATGTTAGGCGTGACCTTCGGCAGGATCGCGTCCGTGGAAAAGAGTACCCGTTGCTGCGCGCAGTAGAAGCACAACTGGGCGGGAGAGTGTCCCGGGGCGGGTACCGCCTCCAGGCTGCCGCCGGCGAACGCGATGCGCTCGCCGCTTGCAATGCCGTCATCGACATCGATGCGTTCGAACGTATGTGCGCCGGCGGCCGCCTGCTGGCGCATCGAATGGACATGCTCTTCCGGCACGCCGTGCGCCAGCAGGAACGCGGCCGCTTCGCCGAAATACTGGCGCTGCGGGCCGAGCGGCCTCACCAGGTCGGCCTCAGCGAACGGCATGCGCACGGGAGCGCCGGTGCGCCTGCGAATCTCGGCGGCGGCGCCGACGTGGTCAGGATGCAGGTGGCTGACCAAGATCTCCTTGATCGAACTCCATTGCACCCCAAGGCTCCGCAGCGCCGCCTCTAGCGCTCGCAGCGAGTCTTCCGAACGAATGCCAGTGTCGAGCAGCAGGTAGCCGTCGCGGCATTGGAACAAGAACACATTCACGCTCACCAAGGCCCACGGCAGGGGCAATCGGATCTGCCATGCGCCCTCAGCGACGGGCCAGACCTTTGGGGCCGGAAGTTGGGAAGGCAAGATGCGCGGAGGGTCCGCGGCCGCCCCACGGAAGCCCTATTCTAACAGCGGCCTAGCTCCGCTAGGTTGATATTCTGGGGCTGTAGCCGATTCCGGATGCGGTCACTGCTGCAGCTTCTCATACTTGGCGCCCTTGCCGTGCCCGCGCAGGTGCAGGCCCAGGCTGCGGCAGAAGAACCGCTCCGCTGCAAGGTGGCGATGATGCAACCCATGCTCGATTTCGAGTTTCGCTTTGTCGCCGGTCATTGGTTCTCGCTGCCTGTCAAGCAATTCTGGGGCGAACCGGCTGACATCATAGTGTTCATGAAGGTCGAGCCGATCAACGGCACACCCGGAGAGCCGAAACGAATTTCGCATCGGCTGCGGACAGGGCAGATCGTGCCTGAGGGGACCAGGGGCGACCTGAACTTCCCGAGCGCCGTCTCGGTCGGCCTTGGCGAGTATCGCACAGCATGGGTGATTCGAGATTCCAAGGGGCGCTCGTGCGGCGGAGTCAGCAAGTTCAAGGCCAAGCTGTCCAGCCGGGAACGGAACGTAGACTTGACGCTCGCGCCTGGCGAGATCGTGGACACGGCGATGTATCTCTTTCGGCGCGAGGAGGCGATCGACCGTCCGCATCTGCGTTCGGACCGGCGGCTCAAGATCTTCGTGAGCTTGGATATTCTGGGTCGGAGAGGCCGGGTGACGCGCCCTCGGATGTTCCACTTGCTGCCCCACATCGCAGCGCTGCGCCAGCTTTCGCGCAGCCCGAACTTTAACCAGTTCTCGGTGGTGGTCTTTAGCTTTGAGGACCAGCGAGTTATCGCCCGCCAGGATTATGCGCCTGGTGTCGATTTCGCCCCGTTCAGCAGGGTGATCCAACAGCTTCGCCCTGACCAGGTGGACTACCGCGATCTGCTCCGGGGCAGTGAGATGGCTTTCTTCGCAGAAATGCTCGGCCGCGAGTTGCAAGGTTCCCAGAGACCGGATGGAGTTGTGTTCCTTGGTCACGATCTGCAATTCGGCAAGCAGCTTCCCCGTGAACTCCGGGACAGCTATCGCGGTCTGGGCGCCACCGCGGCCTTCTTCGACGGTTCGCGCTACGCATGGACCGGCGCGATGGGCAATCTCGTAAAGGCGATGGACGGCAAGGAATACAGGCTGCGCAGGCCATCAGATCTGGCTAGGGCGATCTCTGCGTTCGAGCAGCGCGTGCAGGGTGCGAGGCCGCAGTAGGCTTGAGTGCTCCGCTTGCTCCAATCGTTACGCTACGTCCGCTGGGTGCTGATCGTGCGGTCATACCCGGGACTCGGAGCAGAGCGGTGACGCGCGCTGGGCGACGTGACTTTCTGGCTTGGCTGGCGGCCGGGGCCGCCTTCCGCCCCTCGCCGCTGGCAGCGGCGGACGAATTCCCGGTCCGCTTTCGCGAGCCCGGCCCGTGCGCCGACTTGCGGGAACTGGTGGATGCGGCCGTTGACACTTTCGAGCTCGAGAAGCGCGGTGTGGAAATCGAGCGAATTCTGGACGCGATGCTTGCGAGCGGTGATCTGCCCCTAGCTGCGGGCTTCCAAGGAACGTCTCCGATGCCTTTGCGGTATGCCGAGGCGGAGCGAGTCCTCGTAGGTGAGTTTGGCGACATGGAAGAGGACTTCGGCGCGGGCCTCAAGCGGTGGATTGTCTCGCTTGGCGAGGTAAGGCGCGCCGAATTCCATGCCTTGCCGGATGACCTGGTGCGGTTCGAAGTGGCGTCCGAGACCCAGAGCGGCCTGGAGTACCGGGTGGGCCGCTGGCGGATGACTTGGCGGTCCGGCCGGCTCGCTGGATTCGAGCCGCTGGAGGAGACCTTGGCCCGGTCCCCGGCACCCTTGTTCGCGGACGCGACGGCGGAACTCTTCGGGGCCTCTGCGAGCTTTCGCGAGCAGCTTGCCAGGGGCATCCCGTATTGGAGGTCCAGGCTTGACTCGGCCTGCGGCATCGACGTCTACGGAAACCAGGGCGTGGCGGTTGGCGACAGCGACGGCGACGGCTGGGACGAGCTCTATGTGTGCCAGCCGAGCGGCCTGCCGAATCGCCTCTACAGCAGGCAGAGCGACGGTACTTGGCAGGACATCACGGAACAGGCTGGTGTCGGAGTGCTCGACAACACGGCCCAGGCCTTGTTTCTTGACCTGCGCAACATCGGCGTTCAGGACTTGGTCGTGCTCACTGCGGGCGGGCCGCTGCTCTTTCTCAACGACGGTACCGGTCGGTTCCGCTACCGCGAGAACGCGTTCCGATTCCGCAACAGCGCTCAGGGGACTTTCGCGAGTATGGCGGCGGCAGATTTCGATCGCGACGGCAAGCTGGACCTGTACTTGTGTTCGTACTTGTACTTTCAGAGCGAGGATCAGTACCGCTACCCCGCGCCGTATCATGACGCCCAGAACGGTCCCCCGAACTTCTTATTCCGCAATGAGTTGCGGAGTGACGGGGAGGGCTTCTTCGAGGACGCGACGGAAGACTCGGGCCTCGGCGAGAACAACGACCGCTACAGCTTCGCCGCCGCTTGGTGCGATTACGACGAGGATGGCTGGCCGGAACTGTACGTCGCCAACGATTTCGGACGAAACAACCTCTACAAGTATTCCGGTGGGCGCTTTCGGGACATTGCTCAGAGCAAGGGAGTAGAGGACATCGGCCCCGGCATGAGCGCAGCGTGGTTCGACTATGACGGCGACGGGCGCTTGGACCTGTACGTGACGAACATGTGGACCGCGGCCGGCCAGCGCGTCGCCCGAGACCCGTCTTTCGGCCCGATCCGAGCAGGTGCCTCGCCAGCCGCATTCCACGGGCACACGAAGGGGAACTCGCTCTTCCGGAACCGCGGGGACGGATCATTCGACTACGCCGGGAGCCGGGAGGAAGTCGAGATGAGGCGCTGGTCTTGGTCGGGGGACGGTTTCGACTTCGATCTGGACGGTACGCCCGAGATCCTTGTCACCGCAGGGATGATCACGCACTCTCCGGACAAGGACCTGTGCAGCTTCTTCTGGCGCAGGGTCGTGGCGGAGTCGCCCGCAGAGGAGCGGCCCGTGCCCGGTTACGAGACCGGGTGGAACTGCCTCAACCAGATGGTACGGGAGGACTACAGTTGGAACGGTAACGAGCCGAACGTCTTCCTTGCCCGTCGGGACGGGCGGTACCGCGACATCTCGGGCGTGTCTGGGCTGGATCGAGCAGCCGACAGCCGTGCGTTCGCGGTCACCGATTTCGACGGTCACGGTCGGCCCGATATCTTCCTGAAGAGCCGCTTGGGGCCGCAACTTCTGGCCTTCCGCAACGAATCGGCGGGCAAGCGCCAGGCTCTTGTCATCGAGTTGGAAGGCACCCGGTCCAACCGCGACGCCATCGGGGCAATTGTGCGGGTCGAGTCCGCAGGCGGCGTTTCGGCACGTGTGCTCTCCGCCGGCTCAGGCTACATTTCCCAGCACACCAAGCGGCTGCATTTCGGCCTCGGGGAACAAGCCTCGGCGCGGCGCGTGGCAATCCTTTGGCCCTCTGGCGAGAGGCAGGAATTTGAGGACTTCGAAGCCGGGTTTCGGTATCGCATCCGCGAGGGGGACGCAGCTCCAGAGCGGGTTCGCGTCGAACGCCCCGCCACGCGGCCGGGGCAACAGCAGCCGATCGAGCCAGACAACAGCCAGGAATTCGAGTCCACGTGGCTCATGGACGCGCTGCCGCTGCCGGAGCACGCGGACCAAGGGTTTCTGGTCCTGACTGACGGCGACCTGCCCCATCGTCCGACATCCGTGCCGTTCCAGATAGTCGACCTCAAATCACTTCCGGCTGGGATCCGCTTTCATGCAGGCGGGATACCCGCAACTCGCATTGCCGTATCTCCGCGAGGCGGCGACGAGCACGGGAGAGAACTTCAAGGCATGGCTGGCCATCGGCCAAATCGAGCTCCAAGCGGGGAACCTAGGGGAGGCGGAGACGAATCTCAGGCGAGCGGCTTCGATCGACACCGGATCGCCGCAGCTCTGGAACGATCTTGGCGGGCTCGCCATGGCCCGCGAGGACTTCTTCACGGCCTCGGAGCACTTCCAGCGCGCTCTCGACCTGAATCCGGACTTGCCGTACGCGCTGATCAATGCGGCGCAGGCTCACAGCCGCTTGGGTAATGCCAGTTCGGCCGAGAGCCTCTTGCGCCGCGCTCTGGAACTCGACCAAGCAGACGCGGAAGCGGCGAACAAGCTCGGGTTGATCTTGGCCAAGCAGGGCCGGCTGCAGGAAGCGCGCGTACTATTTCAGCAGGCCATCGAAAACCAGCGTGATCACGCCGAAGCGATTAACAATCTCGCGGTCCTGTATCTCCAATCCAGGCAAATAGGTGATGCCATTGCTGCGCTGCGCTACGGAATCGAGCAAGTGCCCGATTTCGACACGTTCTACATGAATCTGGCGCGAATCCACGCGGACAGGGGGGACTTCGAGAGCTCGCGGGAGGTCCTGCGGAGCCTGCTGGAACGCCAGCCGGAACACGCTGCGGCGCGTAGGGCGTTGCTGCAACTGCAAAACCGCTGAACTTGCGATCTGACTCGGCCGCTTGGGGTTAGTGTATTCTTGCGTGCATGCTGGGGATCCGGATTCGCCTGCTCTGCTTGCTTCTGGGGGCCTGCTGGTGTCGATTCGCGTCGAGCTTGGTGTAGGTGACGCCGAGCCTGCCGCTTGGGACGGCAGCCTGTCGGTGTTCGGCGGGGAACTGGAGGGTCTCACCAGCCTGCGCCCGCACCGGAATGAGAGCATCGAGGGCAGCACTTGGAAGCTTGCTTCCCGGCAGGGGCCGAATTTCTGGTACCCCGCACCCAAGCCGCAGCCGGTAGACGGGCTGCCCGTGAATATCTTCAGCCCCGGGCTTGCCGTCGACATCCGCAGCAAGGGCCGCGCGCGGGTAGCGTTCCAGACTGAGCAGGGGAGCTTCCGCCTCAACTTGAGGGAATTGGCCTGGGGCCGACAGCAACGATTTCTCGGGGGCAGGGTGGTCGTAACGAGGACGCTCACCACACAAATGCTCTCTGGCCCCGAGCACCAGAACGACTTCGCGTCCGTGGCGAGTGGACCGGATGGGCAGCTTTGGGTCGCTTGGGTAGCGTTTCGGGATTGGGCGAACGAAGTCAAGCTGCGCCACTATGACGGTCAGTCCTGGGGTGAGGTCCAGACGGTCACCGACCGTCCGGGGGACATCTTCCTCGCGAAATTGGCACGTGACGGGACCGGCAGGGTCTGGGTGGTCTGGTCAGATCAGGTCGACGGAAATCGAGATCTGTACGCACGGAGCCAATCTGGCAGCGAGTGGTCGGCTGTCCAGCGTCTCACCACCGCGCCGCAGCCGGATTTGTATCACAACCTAGCCGCCGCTTCGGACGGAAGCGTCTGGCTGGTCTGGCAGGGATTTCGCGCGGGCCAGTCCGATATTTTCGCACGCCGCCATGGCGACGAGGGCTGGTCAGACGAGCAGCGCGTTTCGGCGTCGCCAGCCAACGACTGGGAGCCGGCGGTTGCCGCGGATGGCAGCGGCAATGTATATGTCGCGTGGAACTCCTACGACAAGGGCAACTACGACATCCTCACGCGCCGCCATAACGGAAACGGCTGGGAAGCCACCAGTCCGCTTGCCGACACTCCGAAATTCGAGGCCCATGTCACGATCGCCTGTGATTCAGACGACCGTCTGTGGGCGGCTTGGAGCGAGAGCGGCACCCAATGGGGTAAGGATGACGGCTTCGGGCTCGAGCACGAAGGCACCAGGCTCTACGAGTGGCGCAGGATGCCGGTCGCCGTGCTTGACGGCGAGAGCTGGCTGGAACCGACTGTCGCGCTGGATGCGGCGCTGCCCGCAAATTTCCAGGGAGACAGGAGCGATTCCCCGACGATCCAAGCTGACGGCAACGGTGGGATCTGGGTGTTTTTCCGGCGTCGCAATCCGCGCATGAAAGACATCATTTCGGACATGTACAACTTCTATGCGACTTGGGAGCTGTGGGGCGTGCCCTTCACTGGCGGAGCATGGGGCGACCCCGTCCACTTCCCGAATAGCACCGGACGCCTGGACGTGCGCAGCGGCTTCGCGACGGGCAGCGACGGAGCGGTAGTCGCGGCCTGGCCGACCGACCACCGCGACTGGGCGGACATGCTGGCGGAGCGGGCGGATATTTATGTCGCCAAGATCCCCGCCGCTGCGCGGCAGGGCGGGGAGGGCCTGCGCCCGCGGACCCAGCCCGAGATCACCGTCTACCCGCTACATCCGAACGAAGCGCAGGATCTTGAGCGAATCCGCAGCTATGAGATCAAGTCTGGTGGAAAGACATACAAGATCTATCGCGGCGACACGCATCGCCACACGGAGTTTTCCATGGACGGCTACAACGACGGCTCCCTGTTGCAAGCCTATCGCTACGCGCTGGACGCGGCGAGCCTCGACTTCTACGCCAATTCCGAGCACAACTATCTGGGCGGCCCGGACGTTGAGTATCACGATTTCCTGCTGCAGCAGTTCGCCGACTCATTCCATTTGCCCGGCCGCTTCATCCCTCTGTTCGCTTACGAGCGCAGCGTGCCGTACCCCCATGGACACCGCAACATCATTTTTGCCAAGCGCGGCGTGCGTCCGTTCCGCATCTCGCGGGAAGAATTCGGACGTCTGTTTCCGTTCTCAACCGAAGCGGTCACAGAACGTTTTGCGAACCCCGAGCCGGTTGGCACCAAGGATCTCTACCAATACCTCAAGCAGAACGACGGCATAGCCATCTCCCACACTTCGGCATCCAACATGGGAACGGATTGGCGGGACAACGACCCCGAGGTCGAGCCCTTGGTGGAAATCTACCAGGGCGATCGCGTGTCAGCGGAGTATGAGGGGGCGCCGCGATCAGCGATCACGGGCAACCCTCGTTCCGCGCCGGGCGGGTTCCGGCCAGCCGGATTTGTCTGGAACGCTTGGGCAAAAGGCTACAAGCTGGGAGTCTAGGCAGCTTCGGATCATGTTTCGACACATATCTCCTACGCGTGCACCATCTCCGAAGACTCGAGCAGGCAAGGCCTGCTGGACGCCATGCGCAAGCGCCACTCCTACGGCGCGACTGACAACATCGTGCTGGACTACCGGCTGCTGGCGGGAGACGAGGAGTATCTGCAGGGTGACATTGTCACCGTGCCCGGAGATTTTCGCCTGTCAGTGCGGGTGATCGGCACCATGCCGATCCGCCAGATCGACATCATCAAGAACCAAGGGTTTGCGCATACGCTGCAGAACCTCGACCGCGACGTTTCCTTCGAGTTCACCGACGCCGAAGCGAGTCTCGGCGAGAATTACTACTACGTACGGGTGCAACAGGTCGATGGTCAGCTGGCATGGTCGTCTCCAATCTGGGTGACAACCAAGCAGGCCCGGTAAGCGGTTGACAGACCGCTTAAGCGCGCGACGGCTGAGTATTCCAGTTCAGAATGTCCGCGCCGGATGGGAGGCCATTCGGTCGATCAACCGTTTCCTCACGCGTCGGACCGATGCCCTGCAGTACGCGCCCGGATTCGCCAACTGTACAAGGGCGTGAGCGTTGAATCCATCCCTTGCGTCGTCCACGACGCACAGTTCACGCCGGCCATCGTGCGTGCGCAGATTTCTCACGTCCGCGGTCACCGCAACTCCACAACCTCTGAACCTGTTGGCCGGCGTCTTCTCTTCGTGCTCCGCGACCAGGCAACGGATATCGTGGCCGTCAGATGGACGGGCTGCCCCACGGGAAGTCCCTCTCGTGCCGAGTCAAGCAGGTCACTGATCGGCAACGCTGCGGGCGCCAGCAGGCCGTCTGCCGTGAGATGGTCGTCCCGATACCGGAAGCGCTCCAACTTTTCCTGGTCGAGTACACATCTTGTACCACCCACGGAGCGGGCAGTCGCCTCTTTGGGACACTCGCGCCCCATGGACTGTCGGGTGTCGCCCATCTCAGCCGGTGGTGATGGGGACAACGAGATCGCGCGGTAGTGAGCATCCGCTGAACGGTTGCGACCCGTCCAGGTCAATTCCCAGTCTTTCCACACAGGCGTAGTAATGGATTCGGCGGTCGCCAAAAAACCCGATGTCAACGAATATTCCGTCCCCGCGCCTGAAGAAGTTGATCTCGCCGTCGTCGGCGACCGAAACGTGGGGCACCTGGGAGTCGGCTGGGAGCAGATCCACGAACCGAAGCGCGTCGTTGATGGCGTCCGGGGACGGCGGTACTCCGTCTCCAACGTTCTCCGCCTCGATCATGATGGAGCGGATCCGCTCTCTGAGCCTTTCCTTGTAATCGACAGATGTTCCAGTGATGCGAGTGGCAAGCGCCACCGGCAGCGTCTGTGCCGCTGTCAATTCGGAATACTCAAGTGCCGACGGGAGCCTGTAGGACGCCGTGGCCATTGCTGTCAGGATAATGGCCAACGCCCTGACCGGAACCATCTTGTGCAGCGCGATCGCCGGCTGGGGCGAGGCCGTCGACAAAATCGAAGCGTTACTCGCCACACTCACCCCTTGCGGAAGGGGACCAGCGGTTTGCTCATCGGCAGCAATTTCACGTAACACGTAGGTTGATGCTCTCTTGGATGCCCGCGGTCAACTAGTTGCCCAGCGTCGTCTTGGCGCGCTCGTGCAGGCGCTCGAAGTTGGTGTCGATCTTCCTCGTTTGGTCCAAAAACGCGTTGTTGAGGGTTGGACCGCCGTTGCTTGGATCGAAGTCGAACCGATGCAGGTTCTCGAATTTGACGATATGTTGGAAGTCTTGATCGTCGATCGGGTGTCGTTCACCAATCGGCGCCAACGCCAACGCTCGGCCCTCCACCGGTTGTGGAAATCCAGTATCCAAGTATAGGCGGACAGTAGCCGAGCGTTACGACTCTTCCGGTCGGGCCGCACGACGGCCACCAGTCGCCATCTCGGACAGGCTCCACCTCTAGCGATTTACCGGACTGGGAGACTTGCAGCGAGCTCACTCGCGGGCAAGATCGACTTGCCAGGCCCCCTGCTGTTCGGCATCGATTTCCAAACTGGCCTCGAACGCGCCCTCGCCAAGCTCTAGCATCAGTCCCTCAAAGCGTACCCGTTCCAGACCCTGCGCGACTTGGACGGAATGCTCCGTTCCGCGAAAGGTGATCTTGGCCACGCCCGCCTTCGGCACAGGCTTCGCGAAGGTGATCGTGGCTTCGTACGGGCCTCCTGCCATGGCTTCGACCTCCCAGCGCCCCAGCACGTTTTGATCCCGGCCCCAGCCATCCGCCGTCACCATCCGCCAGTCCTGTCTCGTCAGCGTCACATGGGGTTGCGCATCGCTGCCAATCGCGAACCGCACTGCGTGATAGCCGCGGCTTGCCGAAACGCTCTCGAACCATTGGTCGTAGCCAGCTTTGAGGCGTTCAACTACCTCTGGCATGTCCGCCGCGAGGTCAGTTGCTTCACCCGGGTCTTCGAGCAGGTCGTACAGTTCCAGCGGGGCGTCGGGTGGGGCTGGGCTGCCGAAGCTGAGCGGTTGCACTAGCTTGTAGCGTTGCTCGACAGCAGCGAATGCCCGGTAGCGTTGGGGTTCATTGCCGCGGTGCGCTTGGACGAAGTAGGTCCGCTCCGGCAATGAATCGACTTCGCCTTTCCAGAGCGGCAACAGGTCGATGCCGTCGAATTGCGCGTCGACTGGGTCGCCTGCGCCTGCTACGGCAAGCAGCGTCGGCGTGACGTCGATGTGCGCACCGAGGGTGTCGATCTTGCGCGGGGAGAGCTGGTCGGGCCAGCGAGCAAGGAAGGGCACTCGGATGCCGTTGTCGTAGACGCTGGCTTTCTGAGCTCGCAGGCCGGCGTGATATAGCCGGGTCGTCGGGCCGTTATCCGTCATGAAGATGAAGAGCGTGTTGCCGGCAATGCCCTGTGCATCTAGATGATCCAGTAGCCTCCCGACGTTGTCGTCGATGTTGGTGATCATCCCGTAGATCCGGGCGTCCTTGTCAGAGAGGCCTTGTTCCGCATAGGGCTCCCGGTAGGAATCCGGTACCAAGTACGGCGAGTGCGGGGCATTCGTCGGGATGTACACAAAGAACGGTGCGCCGGCACCGTCCCCGATCCAGCGGATCGCTTCGTCGAAGTACACGTCCGTGCAGTAGCCGCTAAACGACTTCTGCTCGCCGTTGTGGAATAGGATCGGGTCGAAGTAGTCGGAACCCGGCGGGTCGGATGGCTGACCGATGCCGCCGCCTTTGTGGACCACCGATTCTTGGAATCCCTGGTCGACTGTGCGTTGCGGGTAATTATCGCCGAGATGCCACTTGCCGAAGATGCCAGTGCGGTAGCCCGCGTCACCCAGCATTTCCGCCACGGTGACTTCCGCTGGATCCATCATGGCCCGGCCTAGGTATGTGTCGACCACGCCGGTGCGATAGTTGTAACGCCCGGTCATGAGCGCTGCGCGCGTGGGAGCGCAGACGGGCGAGACATAGAAACGCGTCATCTCGACGCTCTCGGCTGCCATGGCGTCGAGCCGGGGGGTCTCCAGGATCGGGTCCCCGTGGGAGCCCAACTGTGCCCAGCCCTGATCGTCCGTCATGACCAGGACGATGTTCGGGCCGGAAGGGCCCGAGTCGGCGGACGGACTGCACGCGGTAGCCGCTAGGGCAGTCGCAAGGATGTAGGGAAATCGGTTCAGCACAGTTCAATCAGGCTGACCTATTCAGCGCGCATACGTCAAGGCCGCGCGCGTGGCGCGGCCACGCGCACGATGACGGTGTCTGCACGAGGCAGGACGCTTTACTTCCAAGTCACCTCCATCGCGAAAAAGTGATCGAAGACCTCGCGAGTGGGGTGATTCGCTGCATTCTTTTCTGGACTGCGGATGTAGAAGTCGAGCTGCTGCAGCGCTGGATTCACTGCTCCGGCCTCGGATGTCTTGGGAGCGAGCGGATAGTGCGCCACGAGGTTCCGATCACGCATGCCTTGCGTCACCATAAAGTGGATCTCGTAGTTGTCGTAGAGCGGCTCGCCGTCGAGCGTGGCCGATCCCATGCCCCAGCCCGCGACGTAGAGCAGGCTCTTGGGCCAATTGGCATCGCCGCAGCCGGAGTCGCCGTGTTCGAAGAGGAAGGCTGCGATGCCCCCGTCCTGGCAAGGGGAGAATTCCTTGATCTCTTCTAGGTTGATGACATACTTGCCCTCGGGGAGGTCGAGCTCGGCGCGGAACGTGCCCGTGTTGGCGATCTCGTCGACATCGATCTCGGCCGTGCCGCCGACGGGCCGGAGATTCGTGCCATCGTTGCCCATGTGGTCCCAGGGGCTCTCGTCGTTCAGTGTTCCCGTCTGGTGGATTCGACCTCCTGAGATCACGAACCTGCCGTCGTAGAGATCGTGCTGGCCCGGCGCGTACAGTCCCATCTCGGTGCCCGGCTGGGTGCGGGGCCCGCGCTCTGGTTGCTCCGCAGACGGTTCCTCGCCTGTACCGGCTCCGCCACACGCCAGCAGCGCCGCGACCAGGACCGCGGACAGGGCTGCCGACGCGATCTGGACGAGCGCGTGGCGGGGAGCTCGGATGGTCGAAAACGATGGCTCGCGGCGTCGAGATTCAACCGCTTTCACTGGAAACCGCATGCTTGGAAGCCTAGCACGGGGAACTGAGCCAAGCTCGCGGCTTTGTCGCATTCAGGCAGGCCCAAGCAACTGGGCCGCTCGTTTCGTGACACCTGCGACCAACCCCTCCAGCCAAGCCTCGGCGTCTGCCGCGTGGCCTTCCGCTGCCTTGACGGACGCGACATGTCCTAGGCCGGCCGCTCGGGCGCTGGCATAGGCCTCTATGAATCGATCGGGTCCAGTTCCGGGATCAAGCGGCTCTTCCAAGAGGCTCCGGAATCGATCCCAGCTCTTGATCAACAGCAAGTGTTCGGCGTGGGGCTCGCCCGGAATCCGCGAGCCTTGCTGTGATGCGGTATTGGTCGAAAGCTTGTCGATAACTTTGCCCAAGCGAGCGATGCGCTCTTCGAGCTGGGCCTTGATCCGCACCCGGCCGGCCTCGTAGAGTGCTCTGTCCCGGCGGTCGGCATGAGGAATCCGGACAACGGCATACCAAACATCCAACGCACGAAGGGTGGCCACGAACTTGCCGGTCACCAAGAATGCCCGCCGTAGGCTCCCGTAGGAGTTGCGGTCGAAGTTCGCGACAAAGGCCTCCCTTCCGGACATGGCCGCCAGGGTGTTCGGGGCCACATCCCTACGAATCGTCGAACCGGCAGCTGTGACCGCCCCGAGACCGACCTCAACAGGCCCGACCAGCCCGCAGTGGCCTCCGACGAATACAGGGGCCGAACGCCGCAGCACGCCGCGAATGTCCCCCAGCAAGCTGCCCCACTTGTCCCCGCGGGGATCGAAGTTGTAATGGATCGCACCGGAACCGATCTCGGTGTGGTCTGTTCTCGATGTGCCGCCGCTGAGGAACACGTCGCAGAAGTTGATGAGCGACCCGGCGACGCAGCAGGCCGTGACCGTGGTGTTCTTCAGCGCGACACAGTGCGCCACGTCCACGCTCTCCTCGAGTAGCGTGGCCGGGCGGACCTCAGCGAAGCCGCGGATCTTCACTCCTGCCAAGAAGGTCGCGCCGCGATACAGTCCGGAGCCGAGTTCCGCGCCGGGGCCAATCTGGCAATCGTCCACTTCGGCGTGGCCGGATGTGCCGATAATCGCGCCGGCGGATATCGTGAGATTCGGTCCGGACAGCGTGGCCTGGCGAACCACCGCGCCGGCCTCGATCGCGCTCAGATCGACGCTTTCGTCCACGTATACGCGCTCAGGTCCCCAGACATCCACGCCGCGCTGTCGCAGTAGCTTTACCCGCTCGCGATTGCCAGCATCGTCAAACGCCATCTTCCGCTTAGTTTGGCACGGCCCGCGCCGCTGGCCAACGGTAGCGCAGCGATCGCGTCACGCCCCAGCATCCAAGTCTCCAGTTCGCCATGACCGCAGCGGAGAGGGTCTAGAGTGCGGACAGGGGTGAATTCTGTCGAAGCTTTGCCGTGCTCCCACAGAGCCAATCTCAAGTTAAACTCAAAATCACCTTAATTAAGTTTAGCTTTAGTTCGGAGCTAGCCCTTAGCGGCATCCTCTCCCTCGTGCAGTTCGCGTCGCGCGCCTGACCGCACTTAGGCACAGACTGCGCAACGCGATTGGAAGGCTAAGGCCTCGCGACGTGCGTACGGGGCAGGGCAGCCGCCTCCCGCTGCTGGCGGGCGGCCCGGCGGTCTTCGCAGTCCCGCTCGAGGGCCTTCACGTAGTCTTCTAACCTAAAACCGGGTCTTGCGCATTTGGCGCTGAAGTCAGAGAGCCAGGCTCCGGCCAGCGACTGCAATGTGTGCTGTTTGCGGTGGACCACCGCAGTTGCGGTCGGTCTCGTCGCGAAGTCCGACACGGCATTCATCACGGCATAGGCGTTTTCCCCAAGATCGTGGGCATATGTGTTGCAAAGGGATTCGACCTTCTTACCAAGCTTGGCCCAGTGGTCGCTGTCTGCCCGCTCGACCACGTCGGGCTCTTCAATTCGCAGGGCCGAACGCATGATCGGCTGGAAGAGCGTACGCGGGACTTGGCACCTGCGGAGGGGCTTCACGAGGGCGATAAACTGCGCTTGGAAGTTGCGAAAGCGACCCTGTGTGACCTCGGAGCGAATTTGCTCCTCGATATCTTTCCTCCTGTGGTCAAAGCGGAAGCGGATGGCCGATTTTTCCAGCACCATCCCGTTGCAGCAGACCTTGCGCATGAATCCGATGCTCACGGAAAATGCGTGGCTGCGGTCGTAGCTATTGACCATACGCACAAAGGGACGGTAGACGTCCGGCACGTCCGATGCTGCGACCAACGAAAAATCCAGAATCTTGATGCTGTGCGCCAAGTCTATCTGGCAGTGGCTGCCCGATGTGGGTGCCTGGACCGAGGCGATTCTCCATTCCGATTCGTTCGTCCCGAACGCTTCACGGCAGCAGATCAACGCATACCCAAGCGCGGTCTCATTCGGCACGAGCTGGTACTGATCGCTCACGTGGCAGATCGGCATGCCGTTAGCAAGGTTCATGATGACCTGCTGGCCGGGAACGGGGAGAGTCTTTCCGTTCGACAGCATTACACAGGCTTTTCCGATCCCGATAGGAGCGAAGAGCTGCGGATGTTCGGCGAGCAACGTTTCTGCCATTGGACCTGAGGGCTTGAGATCGGTAGTGGCGGATTGGCGAATCTGCACCGATGAGTCGATCTGGCGTGAGGCTTCGACCGAGGTACCGGGTTTTGCCCGCTGTACAGGCGGATTCATTTGCACTGGGTGCGCGATTGAGATGTTAAGTTTCTGCATAAGTGATGTAAGTATCTCTAATTCCATATCATTTGCAACCTGATAAAGTGCTCGAAGAGGGAATTGTCGATTTTCGGTGGCGGGCGCCGATCCGGCAGGCGGGGGGGAGAGACGCCAGGCCCGCGGTGCCCCGGTAGCCAGCGGGATCGGTCGCAACCGGATCCCTCTGGCAGTCGCCTGACGGTCACGGGGCGCACCGGCGGGCTGTCCTACGCGCAGCCGGGATGTCAAACGCCCTGCGGCGGGGCTGGCGGGAGCCGCTGCCGTTAGGCGGCGCTCGACATCAGGATCGGACGCGACAGAGCCGCGGCCGGCGCTGCTGGCCGATGCCACCGCTCCCACACGAGAAAGAGAATGATGATGATGAACTCGCACCCCTTGCACGGGGTGTCGATTGACGGAGGTGCCTCTCTCGTGGCACGCTGGAGCCCGTCAGCGTCGCTCCGCTCCGAGATCATTCTGTTCCGTCAGTATGCTGATTCCATTGGTCAGAATACGCACGTTGTCGAGCTGACCTAATGCTGCTGATTCTGTGGCCCAAGCTCTGCGTCTGCGAAATACTTGGCGAGCACCACTCGCGGCTCGGGTGTTCCCACCCGCGAACCTAGTACGCAAGCCGCCGCGCACGCAGCCAGCGACCACACGAAGGGATCGAGGCCGAAGAAACTGCGCGTGCCATAGACTGCATATTGCAGAACAAAGGATAGGAAACCTGTCAGAATTCCAGCAATGCACCCGTTGCGGTTCATGCGAGTCCAGTAGACCGCCAAGAGCGTAGGGAACAAGAACGTCGCTGCCAAGCCTGTTCCCGAGAAGACCACGATGTACTGCAAGTAGTCCGGAGGACGCAGCGCGAAGAGCCCGCCAACCAGTCCGACTACGGCGATCGAGGCGTGCGTGGCAGCGCGGGCGCGTCCGTCGCTGACCGGACCTCGCGCATTGCGCTGATACAGATCCCGCGCGATCGCTCCGGCAGCCACCAGCAGGAACGAGCTGATCGTCGACATGATCGCTGCCATCGGCGCGGCCAGCACGAGCCCCGCCAGTGCCGACGGCACGGCGGCGACGATCGTGGCTGGCATGGCGTGGTCGCTGGCTGCGAGTTCGGGGACCAGAACCCGACCGAGAATTCCGACGAAGATCACTGCAGGGTATAGCAGCAGGACGTAACATCCGATCAGGATCGCGGCGCGGCGCAGGGACTCGGTATCCCGGCAAGCCAGAAACCGGGTGATCAGCGAAGGCTGGCCGGCCACGGCAATGGGCCACACGAAGAAAAACGAGATGGCAGCGGAGAACGGCAGGAAAGCATCGGGCCCGGTTGGAGTCAGCAAGGCCGGCGACTGCGCAGCTAGGCCGTCATGCAGCGCCTGCATCCCGCCGACTCGGTAAAGGCCGAATCCGGCTGTGAGCAGAACGCCCACCAGCATCACGATGGCTTGGAAGCTGTCGGTCCAGGCGACTGCCCGGAAGCCTCCGTAGGCTGTGTACAAGCCAACCACCACGGCGAAGCTCGCGACCCCCCACACGTAGGGAACTCCCAGCGCAACCTCGAGAACCCGGGCACCGGCGATGTATTGCGCGGTGATGAAGCTCGTGTGCAGGATCAGCATCGCGATCCCTGAGATGGCCCCAATCGCCTTGCTTCGGAAACGGTCGCGCAGCAGGTCAGGGAACGTTAGCGCGCCGGTTCGCTCACCAAGCTGGGCGATGCGCGTGCCCAGCAGCCCGAAGCCTACCGTAGCGACAACGATATAGCCCGAAATCCACAGCATGACCGACCAGCCGTTGGCGTGGCCGAGGGATGGGGCGCCGATGAAGGTTCCGCCGCTGGCGGAGGTGGCGATCCATGTCAAGCCCAGCACCCATGGCCCGATCGTGCGGCCTCCGACAAAGAATTCACGCAGGAACCCTCCTCCGCTGGACTGCCTGCGGGCTAGGTATGCGAGCAGAAACGTCAGCGCGATGTAGAGGGCGAAGGCGAGCCTTGCCGACGGAGTCGCTTCGTACATCGACCCTATGACTCCGTTCCGTCTTGCCCGCGCCGGCGGCAGAATCGAAGGTGGAGGAAGAAAAACAGGACCCAGGGGGCGAACACTCCGTAGGCCACCCAGCCGGGCACGCCCAGGATGGGCTCAACGCGGATCGAGCCCAGCCAGGTCGACAGGCCGACAGTCACGACCAAGGCGATCGCCCACAACAGCGTGGCTTCGAGCGCTTCCCTTCGGGCGGGTCTGGAATCGGGACCTGCGCTGAGCTGGGAATCAGGCATTGTTGCGTGCGCTCCTGTCCTCGGAGTCGTGCGTCTAAGTTACCGCAGATGCCGGCAGCGCTTCGGTACGTCCGTCCAAGCCTACCATCGCGGTGATCCGGATTATGCGACGGCCATGGGCATGGATTCCGCTCTTGGGGCTACTCTTCGAACGCGGCGTCAAACGCACGAGTTGAGGGTGCGAAGTCGACGTTCTTAGTGAAATCGCAGGCTTCGGCCGCGCCTGCCTCGCGTTCCATCCCGCTGTCCTCCCACTCGATCGAAAGCGGACCGTTGTAGCCGATATGGTTGAGCGCACGGATGATCTCCTCGAAGTCAACTCCGCCGCGCCCGAGGGAGCGGAAGTCCCAGCCACGGTCTTGCTGCCCGAAGTTCAGGTGGGACGCCAGGATTCCGGATTTCCCGTCGAGCTGCAACGCCGCGTCCTTCATGTGCACGTGGTAAATGCGGTCCTTGAACTCACGAATGAAGATCACAGGGTCGACCTGCTGCCAGTGCAAGTGGCTCGGATCGAAGTTGAAGCCAAACGCCTCCCGATGGCCGATTGCTTCAAGCGCCCGGTGCGCGGTGTAGATGTCAAACGCGATTTCAGTCGGATGCACTTCCAAGCCGAAGCGCACGCCGACCTCGTCATAGACGTCCAGAATCGGATTGAACATCTCAGCAAAGTAGGCGAATCCCTCGTCGATCATCTCGTCTGACACGGGGGGAAAGCTGTAGAGCATGTGCCAGATCGAAGAACCGGTGAAGCCGTTGGCGACCTTCAGGCCTAGGTTGCTGGCCGCTCGGGCGGTGTCCTTTACCGCCTGTACGGCCCACTGCCGCTTGCCCTCGGGATCCCCCGCGACCTCAGCCGGTGCGAATCCGTCCGAGCGCGAATCGTTGTTCGGGTCACAAACCAGCTGGCCTGCCAGATGATTCGAGATGGCAAACAGTTGGAGGCCGTTGTCGGCCAGAATTCCCTTTTGCCGTGCACAGTAGTCTAGGTCGGTCGCGGCCCTGGAGACGTCCATGTGGTCGCCCCAACACGCGAGTTCCAAGCCGTCGTAGCCCCACGACGCGGCTTTCGGCGCAAGGACTTCAAGAGGCAGGTCGGCCCATTGGCCGGTGAACAATGTGACGGGTCTAGCCATGATGCGTGAGAGTCTCCCTCAATTGGAATCGACTGAAAGGGAGTTTACCAAACTACCGGCGCTGGATCGCCAAGCCGACACCACCTCCAGGAGGGTGCAATTCTCGGCGTGCTTAGCTCGCGAGGAGGGCGGGCGGCGTACGAGTTTTGCCAGGAGGTCGTGGCGATCAGCGAAGGCTGGGATAACGCGGATCCCAATGGCCGCACGGTCCGCATCCAACCACGTTCAAGCACTGGAGGCGTGAGTGACTTCAACGCGGCCCGCTGATTGTCTTGCGCGGCCTACCGGCAGAACTTTGTAGACCCGCATAGGTGCACCGCGAAAAGCGCGATCGGGCCTCAAGTTGCCATTGGGAACGGGGTCGCTGGGCAATGCGGACCGCCTGGGTACCCTTGCCCGGGTAGGCTCTGAGTACAATCGAGCCGACGGATGAGCATCGAACGATTCAGCTTGGCCCCTGACGCTCGCTCTAGAGGCGAGGGCGAACTCAGAGACCTAGCGTGCAGTAGTGCATCCTCTCCGGGACGAGAGGCTAAAGGGCCGTTGCGCAGCGGACGAGAGGTGCTGCTCACTGTGCTGCGGGCACTCGCTGCCATCGGAGTCATCGTTAGCGCGGCCGCTGAGACACCGGATCGTTTCACCACAGAAATTAGGCCGTTGCTTGAGCAGAACTGCTTGCCGTGCCACGGACCGGACAGCCAAACGAGCGGCTTGGTTGTGACTTCTCTGGAGGGACTGCTGGCGGGCGGTGCCCGACACGGTCCCGCAGTCGTGCCCGGCCATCCTGAACGCAGCGTTTTGGTGCGAGCGCTGACCGGCGAGCTGGCTCCCCAAATGCCGTTAGGCAAGCCCCCGCTCGGGGCAGAGCAGGTTGAGGCGATTTCGACATGGATCGAGCAGTACCGGCCGCTTGAGGAGACCTCGCATGCGGTCGCTTGGGATCCATTCCGGCATCCCGTGCGCCCGACGCTTCCCAAGGTGGAACGGGAGTCTTGGGCGCGCAATGAAATCGACCATTTCATCCTTGCCCGGCTCGAGGAAAACGAACTCGAGCCTGCTCCAAGCGCTGACCGCTACATGCTCCTGCGGCGCGTCTACTTCGACCTTGTCGGTGAGCCTCCGAGCCCAGAGGAGACTGCAGAGTTTCTTGCAGACGCAGAGCCGCTCGCCTACCAAGCCCTCATCGACGGCTTACTCGACGACCCGCGCTATGGCGAACGCTGGGGGCGACGCTGGCTGGACCTAGCGCGGTATGCAGACTCGACAGGCGGAGAAGCCAATCGCGAGCTCTACCACATTTGGCGCTACCGAGACTACGTTGTCGAAGCGTTCAACGATGACAAGCCCTATGACGAATTTGTAAAGGAGCAGCTGGCCGCGGACGAGTTCGCGCCGAATGATCCGGACAAGCTTGTCGCCACGGGTTTCCTGCGTCTGGGCTCGCCCCCACAGAGCCAGATCCGTCGGGTCGCTCGCCAGCAGCACCTCAACGAGCTGACCGGCACGGTCGGATCGGTCTTCTTAGGACTGAGCTTGGGGTGCGCCCAATGCCACGACCACAAGTACGACCCGATTCCCACCAAGGATTTCTATCGCTTTCAAGCCTTCTTCCTGCCGATCGAGAACCACGACGTCGAGGCCGATTTCACGCAGGAAGCGACGCGTACCCTGGCTGCGACCGGACGCCGCCAGGCCGAGCAGCGGCTCAAGGATGCCCGCAAGCGCTATGAGGAGCATGAATCCGGCTTATTGCTGAAGCTGCGCGGCGTCCTCGCAAGCGAAGGGGAAGACCCGGACCCTGCAAACGCCGCAGTGCTGCGGGCCCGGCTGACGGACGCGGTTGCGAACGGAGTGGTTCCCCGCGACGAACCGAACTTCACCTTGGCAGAGAAGACCGAGTACATTCGACTGCTGAGCTTCGTCGACGGCTTTCGTGGGGGGCGGGACATGGGCGTGTACCGCCGTCAGGTCGAACGCCATCTCCCCAAGCTTCACACGGTGAAGAACGCCCGAGAAGCTCCATACAGCCCCGGCTTGCCCGTGCAATTCGTGCGGAACCGAGGCGAAGTGGACAACTTTGGCGAGCGCGTCAGACCCGGGTTTCCGAGTGCCGTGACCGGCGCGTCCGACGATTTTGGGATGCCAACTGATGCGCTGGGGAATATCGACCGCTGGCGGCTGCCGCTGGCCCAGTGGATTGCTAGTCCAGACAATCCCTTGACCGCCCGCGTGATGGTGAACCGCATCTGGCAAGGGCACTTCGCACGTGGACTCGTCGCAACGCCGAGCAATTTCGGCAACAATGGCATCCGGCCAACCCATCCCCGCTTGCTCGACTGGCTGGCACTCAAGTTCGTCGATAGCGGTTGGAGCGTGAAGGCCATGCACCGGCTGATACTGAATTCCGCGACCTATCGGCAAGGCTCCTTGCAGTTCTCCGGGCGGGCTGCCAAGCTTGATCCGGCGAATGCGCTGCTTTCCCAAATGCCGCGACGACGTTTGGAAGGCGACGTGATCCGGGACAGCATATTGGCGGTCAGTGGACGGCTCAATCGAGCGATGCGAGGCCCGGGAGTCTACCCGCGCCTCCCGGAATCGATGAAGGAACAGATGTTTGTCAAGAACTGGCCGGCCTGGGAACCCAGCGCCGGACCCGATTCGCGCCGGCGGTCGATTTACGTCTTCCAACGCCGCCAGCTGGCGCTGCCGTTACTCGAGATGCTCGATGCACCGGTGCCGCAGACTTCTTTGGAGCAACGCGAGGTGTCGACGACGGCAATTCAGTCACTGACCCTGCTCAACGGACGCCTCGTCGCCGAGGAAGCGCAGCATCTTGCCGCGCGCTTGCGCCGGGAAGCGGGTGAAAATCAGCGCTTGCAAGTCATCCGGGCGTTCCAACTGGCATTCGCGCGTCATCCGTCTCGCGAGGAGCTGAAGCGCTACGGTGAGTTCGCCCGCAGCGATGGACTGGTCGCGGTATGTCGTGTGCTGCTCAACGCCAGCGAGTTTGTCTATGTTGATTGACTTGCAGACGGGGCAGCCGACGTCACGCAGGCGGATGCTGAGGTCGAGTTTCAACGGCCTAGGCGGTCTCGCATTGGCGGCGTTGCTTGCAGAGGATGCTGCGGCAGCGAATCCGCTCGCGCCCAAGCAACCGCACCACAAGCCCAAGGCGAAGAACTGCATCTTCTTGTTCATGTCCGGCGGTGTCAGCCAAGTCGACACATTCGAGAACAAGCCCGAGCTGAACAGAATCGACGGTGAGCGGATGCCCGTGCTGCCCGGCCTCGCGACCCAGCTCGACGCATACGTGAAGTCGGACGTCGTTGCCGTAGGCAGTCCGTTTGAGTTTCGGCGCCACGGCGGATCCGGCCGCGAGATGGCGACAATGTTCGAAAATCTCGGCGGCGTCGCAGACGAGCTTGCATTCGTTCACGGGATTGAGGTGGATTCCCCGCTGCACTCGGCAGCTACGCTGCATGTGACGACCGGGTCAGTCTTCGCCGGCAACCCTTCGGTCGGGGCGTGGGTGGCCTATGGCCTTGGCAGCGCGAACGAGAATCTGCCCGGATACATGGTGCTTCACGATCGGCGGGGCGGGCCGGTCAACGGCAGCGCCGTGTGGCAGAGCGGATATCTGCCCGCCTCGTATCAAGGGACGCTCCTGCGCGCCTCGGGTCCGCCAATCCAAAATCTGAATCCGGTGTCGGGGGTCTCTGCGCAGCAGGCGCGCCGAGAACTTGACCTGCTGAAGTGGACAAACCAACAACATGCCGAGCGGCGCGGTTTCGCGGATGAGCTCGAGGCTCGCATCGCTGCCTACGAGCTGGCGTACCGCATGCAGACACATGCACCGGAAGTCGTCGATCTTTCCAGCGAGCCGCGCTCGATTCGCAAGCTATACGGCTTAGACGACCCGATCACCGAGCCATTCGGAAGGCAGTGCCTGCTCGCGCGCCGGCTGGTTGAGCAAGGCGTGCGTTACTCGTTGCTGGTGCACGGCTGGGAGAACGGTGTCTACAGCTGGGACCACCACAAGGAGATCCGTGATTGGCTGCCGGCCCGCGTGCAAGAAGTCGACCGTCCAATCGCAGCCCTGCTCCAGGACTTGAAGGTCCGCGGCCTGCTCGATGAGACGCTGATTGTCTTCACCACGGAAATGAGCCGAACCCCGTTCATCGCGCGAAGGGCCTACGGAAGCCGCGTCGGGCGCGACCACCACCGCCATTCGATGGTCAGCTGGCTCGCAGGCGCTGGTATCAAGGGCGGCGCAACAGTCGGTGCGACGGATGAATTCAGCCTGAGCTGCGCCGACGAGCCGGTTTTCGTGCGCGATCTACACGCGACCGTCCTACATCTGATGGGGCTGGACCCAGACGCTCTGACCTATCTTCACGAAGGCCGCCATAAGCGCCTCACTGACACGGGAGGCCGCGTCCTAAACGAGATTCTGGGCTAGATTGGCAAGAGCACCCATTCCAATACGCCTAGCTTGCTAGGGTCGCCAGAGTGTGCAACAGCTTAGGCCGCTGCTCGCCGCGATGAATGACTAAAACATTATCATTGAAGATGATTCATGGCCTGAGGCGATCTCTGTTCCGATACCGTAGGTGCCGGTCCGGGGCATCGCTGGCGTCGGCGGCTCGTGCTACTATCACCAATTCCGGCGTCTTTTCTAGGATCCGCATGCGGCTATCGTTGCTCTTCAGCTACTCGCTGCTGCCCGGATTGATCGCGGCTCTTGCTATGCCGGCATCCGGCATCGAGATTGCCACTGGATCCATGCTCGGACCCCGCTACGGGGCGGATCGGTTCTACGTTCGAAGCACTTCTGCGTCCCAGTGGGGCCAGACCTATCAGGGGGGCCCGTTTCGCGGCAAGGTGCGGGGAAGCCTCGCTATGGTGCGGGTCACCCAGGCTGTGTTTGACGACGAATGGCTCAGCGAGCGTTCATTCGATCCCGACGCGAACACGGATCGCCTGATCGAGAAGCTGGATCTCTACAAGCAGCACGGCGTTGGTGGCATCGTGGTGAGCCTCCAAGGTGGCGATCCCGGCTACGAGGGCGGTTCGAACGGTGTGGAGCGGGGCGCCAGCGCCGACCTTGGCGAGAAGTCCGGCGCTCTCGTAAGCGCCTACAACCCGGACGGATCACTGAAACCCGCCTGGATGGCTAGGCTGGACCGGCTGCTGCAGGCCGCCAACGCCCGGGGCCTCGTCGTGTGCTTGGTGTTGTTCCAGCAAGACCAAGACGAGGTGTTGTCATCGCCCGAGGCGATCACTGCCGGGGCCGCGAATGTAGCGCGGCACCTGATCGAACGGAATTCCCGCAACGTGATCATCGATGTCGCCGATGCTTGGGACGAGCCGGAAGGGCGCTGGGACCACCGCCGCTTCGTGCCGCGTTTCGTCGAAGTCCTGATCCGCACCGTGCGCGAGCAGTTTCAGCACGCCTCTTTCAGCCTGCCCATCGGAGCTTCTAGCGGCTCGGGGATGTTCTACCCGATTTCGCTGGCGCGGCTGTGCGATGTGGTCTTGCTGCAAGGCAACGGCCGCAGCCAGGCCGATAAGCTGGCCCGCTCGCGGGGCTTCAAGCAATACGGCAGGCCCGTCCTGATGGTGAGCGACAGCAATGGCTCGGCCGCTACGAACGCCGAGCTTGCGCGGGAGCGATCGATCGCGAAGGCTTACTTGGAAGATGCTGCAGGCTGGAGCTATGTGCCAGGTGCGACAGCGAATCGCTTCCCGTTCGAGTACGGACTGCCGGACAGCGCAGCTCTTGACGATTCATGGCAGGTCGCGCGGCGGCAGCAAGCCTACTTCAGAGCCGTGCTCGAGGGCATCGCGACGATCGTATTGAAACGGCCGCCATCTACGGTTGGGAGGCGAGGGAAGTAGGGTGCCGCAAGGGTCAGACACACCCGTCCTGCTCATCGGCGCGGGCATGATCGCGCATGATCAGATCCTGCCCACGCTCTTGCAGATGCGCCGGGAGGGCGTGATCGGCGAGGTGTCGGTCTGCTCTCAGCGGAATCGTTCGGTCGAAGCGCTGGCAGCTGCGCCCGCCCTGCGACGGGCGTTTCCGGATGTCGGCCTGAGGGCCGTGCTGGATCACAGGTCAGCTCCAGACGAGCTGCGGCCCGACCACTTCAAGGTGGCTCTCGCCCAGATGCCAGCACGCAGTGTAGTCGTCGTGGCGGTACCGGACCAGCTTCACCGGCAGGTCGTCCTGGATGCATTGCGGGCGGACCAGCACGTGTGCTGCGTCAAGCCCTTGGTCCTGCGCGTCGATCACGCGAAAGAGATCGAGCGCGAGGCCCGCGACCGCGGCCTGCTTGTGGCGGTGGAGTATCACAAGCGATTCGACCCCCGAAGCCTGATGGCTAGGGAACGCTATCGCAGCGGGGACTTCGGGGAGTTCAAGCTGGGCACGGCAAGACTGATGGAAAAGTGGCACTACCGGGACTCCAACTTCCAGAACTGGTTCACCGCCGACGCAACCGACTCGTTCGTCTACATCGGGTGCCATTACGTGGACTTGGTCCATTTCATCACTGGCCTCCTGCCGTCCGCCGTCTCGGTCTACGGACTGCTTGACGAGCTTCCCAATGGGGCTCAGGGGTACCTGTGGACGGATGCCCGCGTGCTCTGGGAGAACGGGGCCTGCCTGAACGTCCAGAATTCGCTGAGCTTCCCGGATGCCGCGCCCGGGCCCAACACGCAAGGCATGACGCTGTACTGCACTGGCAGCGGCAGGGGTGGTCTGTTGGAGCACTCGGACCAATATCGCGGGATCGCCTACAGCTTCTCGGATGTTGGAACCGGTCCGGGCGCGACGCAGTACGCGGAGCCGAGCCCGGACTACTTCCTGTATCAGGATTTGGGTACGCCTGGCTTGGTGCCAACCGGCTATGGAGTGCGCTCGGTCCGGCACATCGTCGGAGAGGCCTTGCGCGTCGAGCGCCAAGCTGCGTCTCTCGCAGGCCGGCAGGCCGTCATCGCCGAGATCGAAGCCGCCGGAATCGTGGCCACGGCAGGGAACAGCCGCTACAACGAGGCTGTCTGCGAGGCAGCGCGCAGATCAATTCTCAACGGTGGCGAGCTCGTCGAACTGTAGCGACTGTCGGGCGAGGTCGCCTGAGGTTCCGTGCCCTACGCTCGGTCAGCTGCAATAGTTGTCCCGGCTACCCGGCGTTCAAGGCACGGGTAGCGAAGCAGGCGTTGCGCGGTTTCACACATAGCCTCGCTTCTCCTCCCCGCTCGTTGGGCCGGATTTGCGGATTCCCCGCATCGGACTCCCGGTCGAGATCAGGCCTTCATCGACGAGAAGTTGCCGTTCTTAGCGCAAGGCGAGTAAAGCCGAACCCAGCCCATAGCCGCTGGTTCTGAGTGCGGCAAAGTGACCAAACCGCCCTAGGCGCAGCTTGCTATCATTCGATACGGTGACCAATGCGTCGCGAACACAAGAGTTGCGATTGGAAGAACTCGACGCATAGCGAGAGTTGGGTGCGATGGCCTTACGCCTCTGGTTGTCGATGGCAGCCCCGCAAGGCTGGATGTTCGAGACGCATCAGCGGATCTGCCATCCATGCTTCGAAACTCCTAGGCGGTGTCGGAAACTGAATGTGGATCAGAATGTAAATATAGTTCTCAAATGCGAGGTGACGAAGATGACTGACTGGGAGACCTGTGCCGCCGTCGAACGCATACCGGGGAAAGTAAGCGGTGCGTGGGTTTTTACGGGCACGCGGATTCCACTCTTGGCACTTTACGAGAATCTGGCCCGTGGTGCCAGTATCAACGAGTTTGTCGAGTGGTTCCCCGGTGTGGATCAGCAACAGGTCCGCATCGTCCTCGAACACGAGGCAAAGGCCCTGCGCGCGGCGGTGGCGCATTGAGGGTCTTGTTCGATCAAGGGACTCCGGCACCATTGCGGCGCTACCTTCAGGAGCACACCGTGGACACGCTTGCCGAGAAAGGCTGGTCGGACAAGGACAACGGGGCATTGCTCGACCTGGCGGAACGCGGTGGCTACGAGGTGTTCGTCACGACTGATCAGAACCTTCGCTACCAACAGAACCTGGCGGGGCGAGCGATCGGAATCGTGGTCTTGCTCGCTACCGCTTGGCCCGATGTCCGCCTCCGCACCCGTGAGATCAACAAGGCCATCTCTCTAGTCCGACCGGGCGAGGTCAGGGAGGTCTCCATTCGAGCGCCCTCAGAGGGCGATGGACAGCTCAGAGATGGGCCTTGAACTGTCCCCCGGGGGGCGGGCAGTGTCGTTCAAGTGGCCACCGATGGCACCCGCTCGATATGGCTCTAGGATTCGCACCTCGATAACGATTCTATCCCTACCCACTCATCCAATAACGGAGGCGCGGGCCACGAGGTTGAACGGAGAGCACCCCAATGAAAGATTCCCAGAAGATCAAGTTCAAGAAGCCGCTGCGGATCCTCATGTGGCTGGACGCCGCACTAAAGCACGAAAAGCTTAAATATGAGAAAGCCCCGCGGTGACTCGGGACTTGATGCCGGAATACGAAATGGCCCAAGGATGGGGCTTCGTCGTCGCGGCTTACTCGCTCTTGGAGCAGTCCTTTAAGGCCCTGCTCTACATGCGCGGGAAGCAGGTTCCGGTTAAGCACTCCCTGTCTGATCTGTTCGATCAGTTCGAGACCAAGGACAGGGGTGTTCTCCGTGAATACTATTCCGACTACAAGGCAACCGCAGAGGGCATGGGCTCATTTCCGTTCGAGACACTCGACGATTTCATAAGAAACCTAGACGGCGATCCCAACAAGAGGGGAATTGACCGTATCGGGTCGCTCGACTGGCGCTACTCCCCCATTGCCGATGCGAACAGCCAAACTATGCCCACTGTAAGCATCGAGTGTCTGCATGAAATTATCTACGGATGCAACCAGATGGTCCACGCTGCCCATCAAGGGAACTTCGATCCGTCCACGTATACAAACAGCTGGCGGATGCATCGGCGGCGAAATATCGAGCCCTACAGATACTGGTGTATGGTGAGAATTAATTCTGGGAGGTGGGATGAACTTGGCGATCGACTGGAAATCTTGGGGGGTCCAGACTATAGCGACCGGTATGACTGGCAGATCTTCGAAGGAGAGAGCGTGCTGCGATATTTCTGCAAGCTTCCGGCACATCCACCTGTGCCGGAAGTGGACAAGCGACAGGAACTCAGAGAATTCGATGTCGAGGCGGGATTGAGGAGCCTCGGAGCAGGCCCAATTCGCCCACCCGCCATAGGATCAACCTCATGAGGTCGGCTGCATCCGAGTCCCCATCGATAACGCGTCTCCGACGCTGAAATCGGAGCAGCCAGGGACAGACCTTAGGTCGGGTGGGCGGCCGCGGCAAATCACGTTGCTCCATCGTAGAGGCCGGCCGTTTTCGTGACGGGGCACAGGAGGGACCTCAACGCCCGCGCGGGCGGAACGGCTCTGCGATCAGAAAAAACAGCGCGAAGACTGCAGCGAACACCGCAGTTCCACTGGGCGACATCTGACGGGGCGAGCACTCTTACACGACTTCCGGGGACATGGCCCGCCTTCGCCCTCCCGATGGACGCATCTTTTTCATCTCCGGGCCCGCCGGCTCTCTTGGAGATCGAAGTCCAAGTGGCGGTCGTGCTCGGCCACGAGAGGCGGACCTGTGCCTGCTTGAGCCGTCTCCCTTCAAGTGCCTTCCTTTTCTCTTGTGCGGCCGCTCCACTCAGAAAATGCGCGCTTGGTCCAACGCGAGTCAATCCATCGAAGTCGCCAACGCCTGCCGTACCAGAGGCCCACAGGAGCTTACGTCCTCCACCGAATGGACATCCACGAAACAGCCCGCATCGTATCGCGCGTAGGGTGTGAACTTGTAATCCCCGGTATCGTGGACGTGCAGGTCGCAGGACACGCACTCCCCTATGTCCATACCGAACAGCACCAGTAGTCGGTGAGTCCGGGGAAGCACTTCGCAAACAAACTCCGCATTGCTGTTGTGGTAACTCACCGACTTCGGTGTCGCAACTTCAATTACAGTCTTCTCAAGCAACTGCATTCGACTTCGGAACTCGTCAAAGACCTCCAGCGCCACATCGTCCATACCCGACCTCGTTACCTCCACGTCCTCCTGAAGGTCCCGCAACCTGTTGACCTTCGCCCGGCGCAACGACGCCTCGGACACCTCTAGACGGCACCAGATTTCCAGCGCTTGCTTGGCGAGGAGCGCACCTCGCGCACACATCTCCTCCGGTGTCCACCTGTCCTGTTTGGCGACGTACTGGTTCAGTCGCAGTGGGCTGTCGTTAAAACCGTGCGGAACGCTCTTCTTGTCCTCAAAAGGCTTGTCGGAATATGTAGGGTTGTACGCGGTCAGCGTCAGGTTTCCGAGGCGGTGGAGCCATTTCTCCTGCGTCCTCTTCCAGTCTTCGCCAAGCGTTTTCCGCCAGTCCGGGTGGAGGTTCTCGTTCTGCGGCATGATGTGCTCGACGGTGTAGCTGCTGGTGTCGGTCCTTTCCTTCGACCGCCCGTTCTCAAGGCGTTCGAGCAGTGTCCGGCAAATCTGTCGCCCGTACAACTCCTCCCCCTCCAGCGCATGGCGGAATTCTCCATCGGTCGGGAAAGCGTAGTTCGTATTCCCTAACCAGTGGAAGTTCACCGCCAAGGACCCTAGGACATCGTCCATAGCCAGAGCGAACGCTAACCGAGAGAACTGCTGCCAATATGAGCGGGTCTGGAGGCCGCAGACGTCCCGTCGCACCAGGTAACTCTCGATCGAATCGAGGGCTGCCCTCAAGTCTGCCGCCGTTATGTCTGCCTGTTCATAGGCGTTCAGCAGACGCATCACTAGAATCGCTGGTGTTGTCGCCAGCGCACGAACCCTCCCCAAATGGTCGGCGAACTCGGCGAATTCACGGGTTCCCATCACGAAGGCTGCGTGATAGCGCGCGTACCTCACCATCCGTTTCAGCAGCTTCTCCAGTAGCGCCGGGTCAGCCTTGCGATCCCGAAAGGCGAGGCGGAACGCCGGGTAAACCTGATCTATCCGTCCCTGCTTCTGCGCCCGCCCATCCAACGCCACGAAATCCCGTAAGAAGTTGTCGAGTTGCGCTGCGCTACCTGCATACAACCTTTCGATTCTCCGCCAGAAGTGCCGATACAGCTTGGTCTGCTCGGCCTCCTCCAGGCCCATAAGCATATAGTTCCTGACTAGATCGGCTTGCGTCAGGTCTAGGCCCGTGGAGTTGAGGCTCTCGAAGATCTGCTGAGGATCGTCCTTCCCTTGCTCCAGCCGTACGTCGACGACCGCAAGTCTTCCCACACCTGCGAGGATGATGTCCAGATCGGCACCTCCCCGCAACTTCTCTCGGAAGAATTGGTAGTTCTGGGCGACACTTGCAGACTTTCCGCCAGCGATCGGCTCCTCTGTGTCGTCCACAAGTGTGTCGTCCACAAGCCAACGCAGCGTCTGGTCGTCGCGTTCCCTGAGCACCAACTTGCGGCGCTGACCCTCTCTCTCGAAGGTGTTGATCAGGAAGTTGTGCTCTATCTTGGCAGCGCCGGAGGCCGCATCGGACGACGATTGTTCTTTCAAGTGGTCCCTTAGCGCTGCCATCAGCAGGGACACCGTTGTCATACGCTGCTGGCTGTCGATGAGCAGCCACCTAGTAAACGCGGCGCCATGGCCCTTTGTCGAGATGTACACGACCGGGCCGAAGAAGTGATCGCCTTCGACCGATTCGCTCGACGTCGTCCCAGAGCCGCTCGCATTGCTCCTCGGTCCAGTTGTAATCTCGCTGAAACACGGGAATCACGAACTGCACCGACCCGCCCACCAGTTCTGCGTATCTCCGCTTGTTGGCGTCCAATCAAAACCTCCTCGATTGAAGGCTACAACGGCCCAAACCCGCCACACCAAGATACCGCATGGTCGAGCATTGGAAGGCAGAGCAATCGATGACGGACACGCTGATCCCCAGCGACCCTGATGTCCTCGGTGCTACGCCGGTGTTTTTCGGGACGAGGGTGCCGCTACGCGACCGGATGGAATACTTGGAAGCAGGTGATCGGCTGGACGAGTTCTTGGAGAACAACAGTTGAGCGTGGTAGACGGCTTCCGCACGGCCGAGGTCGAGCAGTGGGCCGCGCAGAACCTCCAGCCCGGGACCACGGTGAACACGGACGGGCTGGCCTGCTACAAGGGCGTGGCGGCGGGCTGCGAGCACAAGCCACACGTGACGGGCGGCGGCAAGCAGGGCTGCGAGACCCCGGCCTAGTCTGGGCGAGCACGTGCAAAACCTGACCGCTGCGTCCACGGGCAGGCCCATGCTGGCGCAAGGACTCGCGGCGTTGCTGTTCGGGGCCGTGCATCTCGGGCGAGCGGGCTTCCCGAAGAGGTCGTATGCAGCGACAGCGGCGTTGGGATGGTTCTGCCGCCGAGGCTACGTGAAGTCCGGGAGCGTAATCGCGGCCATGATCACGTGCGGGCTAGCGGCGGCCGGACAAGAGCTGTTCCTCGCTGAGCCTAGGATGTGCCCGGCCAATGCCGCTTGCCCGAGCGCGATCGACCACGGTTCCTGAGCGGCGCCAGAGAGCTGTTGAGGCTGGACCGTCCACTACGCCGCACCCCGTGGTCAATCCAAGCGGGCCGACCAGCCGCTGGCAACCCCGAGCACAGAACCCCCTTTCGGAACTCCATGCCTCAGGGGGCTCCGCCGATACGCCACTTAGCGCTTAGCCGTGGCGAACGCGCGTTAGCAGATCCTCGCCGCTGCGGCAAGAAATCACCCAGTCGGTAAGCTCATCCAAGACTCTCTCTGAGCTAATCGGCTGCAGCAGCGCCGCCAAGTTGTCTGCCACGATTTCGCCGAATTTCGAGTGCACGATGCGAATGAGCTGCTCTTGGCGCCCCTGGGCAACGCCCTTCGCCATGCCCTTCGCCATGCCCTCCGCCTTCCAGCGCTCCGTCCAAGGAACCATCTCTTCGTCCAACACCTTCATCACCTCCGCCAATTCCCGGGCTTCTGGTACATGCGTCCCCGGCACGCGCGCCGACAACACCGCTCGGGTAATCCATTGCGAGAAATTCTGCCTCAGCCTAGCATGCTCTCCCGCTTCCAGCCACTGCTGCAAGAGCGCAACGGCCCTCCTTGCGTCTGCTTCCGTCTTCGCCCGTTCCAGCCGGAACATCACATCGGAGAGATTCTGCCGGGAGTCGTCCAACTCCCCGCACGAACGAGCCTCGATCAGCTTGTAGCGTAGTCTTGGGTGGTAGTCAGCGATCGCGCTAGGCGACTCCTCGACCAGCTCGTGCACATCCAATTTCGCGCTCCAAGGACTGACGCCGTTGTACACGACGACGGGAACCACCGCGGGGAGTTTGCGCCGCTTGGGGCTGCCGGAGCGAACCAACCGTTCGTAGAACAAGCTGAGGTAGGTCAGCAGGCGCAGCGCCATGTGCCAGTCCACGGTCGACTGGAATTCCAGCATCAGATAGACAAATAGCGATCGGCCGCCCTTCAGGGACATGCGCCAGACAAGGTCGTTCCGGCGCTGGTCCAGACTGCTGCTGACATGCTGTGATTCTTCAAGCTTCAGCGTGGACCATTCGATGTCCTTGACCCACGGCTCGTCCAAGAAGCCTTTGAGCAGATCCTCGACGAGCCGCGGGTGCGAGTACAAGAGCCGATAGCTGCTGTCATGTTCCATGGGTGCAGTCCAAACCAAGAAATGCGATGGTGCGCGCTTGAAATTCTTATTGTAGACGATATCTGTTTGAGTTTTGTTTCATTTTATAGAAGATTTCCTCGTTTTCGATGCCCCACGTCCGCTAGCCCGCTATTGCAAATCCCGGCCCGAACCGACTGCCTGATTCCCGGATTGCCCTGATTTCCAATTCGGCGTCAACGCAGTTCGAGAAAAGACCCCGATCTACTGCCTGAATGATCCGAGTCCCTGCACCTAGCGATCCGAGCTGGACGAGAAGAGCTACGCGACTGGGCGGAACGTCACGGCCGAGCAGATCAAGAGTCTTTCGCTGCAGCGTGACAGCTTGCATGGAGAGTGGAATCACAGACTCTTCCCAAGATCACTAACTGGATGAATTGCTTGGGCGCGAGTCCTTAGCAGCAAGACGGAGCAGTTTGGAGTTCAGAAGCGGTTTCGCTGTGGACCCAAGGAATCGCACTGCGACGACAACAACGCCGATGCAGCCTGGAGCGACTGTCACGATGGGTTCTCAGCCCGGGTCACACAGATCACGCCCAACACGGGAGCCCGGGGGACGGCCTATGGAATTACGTCACGCCAAGGCCCTCCAGTTCGGCCGCCAGTGACAGCCGCTGGTCCAGACCGACAAACCTGAGCGGCCCAGCCAGTTGCTCGGGTACCAACAGCGCCTTACCAAGTTGACCCGCATCGGCGGCACGTAGCGGATGCCGTGCTCACAGTGCATTCGCCCGGGACCGAGCAGCGAGTACGTCAGTCACTCCGTCCCAAGGCTGGCCAAGGCCTCGAAACGCCCAAGCACTTCGCGGCGCTGCAGGCGCGACGATGAGCCTTCTCGTGCTCGACGTTCAATCGCCCTGACGATCTCAGTGTGGGGCCACACTCATGTGATGATTTGTTCGTTTTCGGCCAACCACTCCCGAACCCAGCTGCTTGCAGGCCCAGCGACGACCAGCGGCACTAGCGCAGCAGGGTCCCACTACCTCACAGCCGGTCATTCCGATCCTCGGCCAATGCTTCCAAGACGCTCACCGGAAGCACCAGCGGCGGCTCGCCTAGAACAGCGGCGGCTCCGGCCTTGCCTTGCCTCGGCCGGCCTTGGCTGATCATCCGCTCTCGGACTTCCCGGTGGTCCCCCGCAACAGGTGGGACAAGCCTTGCGGTCGGCGTGCCGCGATGAAGGATCTGAACCTCGCCTCCCCGGCGAACCTCGCGGATGAAGCGCGAGAAATTCGCCTTTAGCTCGGAGATCGAGACCGTTGTCATCAGGACTAGCATGGTCTCTAACTTCAGACTCACAAGGTCAGGACATGAAGAGATGGATCTCTTTCAGGATCAACTATCTTGATCAAGACACAAGTAGGCCTGCAGAACCGACCCTGATTACCCAGCACTTCGAGCCGAAGTTAAGAGCATAGTGGATGTTGGTTCGGATGGTCCCCGAGGCACGCAATATCAGGTGACGGCGCGCTGCTCAGGCAGCACCGACAGCACGTGCGCAGACCCGGGCGAGAGCGGTGAGGTCCGGAATCTGTCGCTGATCCACCAAGTGCCGGGAAGTGAACGCCGCCGTGCGAATAGGTGGTATGACTGTAGCGGCCAGTCGTCTTCCGACCGAAGTGGCTCCCTTGAGCGGGGCAACCGCTGCTGAGCACTGATCGGACGGAAGCTCTGCAGAGGCACCAGAGATGAAGTACCACCCAATAATCACCATGATTGCGGCCGTCACGGTATCCGTGGCCGGGACCGCGGCCGAACGGATTCCCGCGCCGTTCGAACAAGCCCTGAAGCAAGTCACTGCGATTCCGCGAGTCCCAGTCCTGACCGGTACCGAGGGATTCGCCGTCGATCGCATCCGGGAGGGCTTCGGAGACTCTGGAGAGGTGCCGCTGTCGGCGTTCCAGACGGCTGAGGACGTGTTGAATGGCCTCGCTCCAGTGAGTACCGGATCTGGCAGGCTCACCTCTCTTGAGATAGGCTTGGCAGCTTTGGAATACAACTGGCTTGTTACCACTCTGGTCGGGGATCAAGCCTTGGCCAGCAGTCTTGCCTCCGAGATCACCCGCGTTTCGGCGGTTTATGATTCGATCCTCAATGATGTTGTCTATCCTTCCGCTCTCGTTCCATTCGCGAGCGTCTACTACACGCGGCAAGAAGCGGGCCAGCTGGCAATGAGCCTTCGGCGGATGGCCGGTTCGGCCATCTTCGAAATGCACATTCCAGACTTGGTGGACCCTGAGGGATATCTGCGCCAGAGGATGCGCGCAACCTACTTGCGGCTCACGAATACAGCCGACCTGATCATGGCCGCCGGAGACGCCTACAGCTACTACTAGCGGTAGTTTACTGAGCAGCGAGAATCGACAATTGTAACGTACTGATTCCCCGGTGGTTAGGGGGCGGTGGGCTGTATTACCCACCGTCGGGTCTGAGCAGCTCGTCGAGTTGCAGTTCGTCCGCCAGAGCTTGCTGCGTCAGCGTCTGTTTGGAGTTGACGGTTGCCACCCGGGGCGGCCCTTTCGTGCCTTGGCGCGGGTACAGCAGGTCGATGCGTTGGATCTGCCCCAGTTCCTGCTGGAGTCCCTCCATGGTCAGGGTCGGCCAGGCCGGCCGCACCTGGCGGTGCAGGTACTGCAGCAGCGAGACCCCCAGCAGGCAGTAGAACGCATGCACGCGGATCTTGGAGTCGGTCCAGTGGTGCAGCGGCCCCCAGTGCAGCCAATCGCCGCCCTTCAGGCCGCGGAAGACGCGCTCCACATGCTGCTGTCCCTGATAAGCCGCGGCCACCTGAGCGGGTGCCCAGTCGTGCCGGTTCGTCACCAGCGTGGTGCGCCCGAAACGCTCCTTGAGCAGGCGGTGCAGCGCGGACGTGTCGATGGCGAAGCGCAGCTCCCAGCTGCGGTCCGGGTTGCGCTGCAGCTCGTAGCTGAGCACCGTGGCCACGAAATTCGGCTGCAGCCAGCGCTCGATCCGGCTCCGCAGGCCCTGCTCTGTGTGCCGGTCCTGCGGCTTGGAGAGCTGCCGTGCCAGAGCGCGCAGCTTCTGCGTCGCCTTCACCAGCGACACCGAGACGCTGTGGAACTGCTCGCTGGCGAAGCCGGCCGAGTAGCGCAGCACGGCGAGGTACTCAGCCCCGTGCACGAGCGTACGCTCGCCAGCGACGCTGACGCCGGGCTCGCCGGGCAGCGGCTCGAGTTGCTCGAGCGGGCGCTGGCGCAGCGCCGTCGGCGCCTGGCCCCAAGGCAGCGCAGCGATCCAGCCCAGGCCGCTGGCCTGCAGTTCCAGGGTGTTGGCCAGAGCCGCGCTGCCCTTGTCCAGCACGAGGGTGACCGTCTCGCGCGGGATGCCGGCCCCGTCGAGCAGGCGCGTGATGCGGCTGAGGCAGGCCGGCAGTTCGTCGCGGTCGGAGACGTTGCCCGGGTAGACGTGGTGGCCCAGACTCAGGCCGTGCTCGCCGTCGAGGGCGTAGGAGAGGCCGATCTGACGCAGGTCGTGGCGCTTCTGCTTGTTGTGGCCGCGCTGGGCCAGGGCAGAGCGGGAGTTGGTGGTGGCGATCCAGGTGGGGAAGTTGGCGGTGTCGTAAGCCAGCACGCAGCGGCTGACCAGATCGCGCTCGCGGAAGGCCCGCAGCAGGGCAAGTTGAGCTTGCTCGAGTTGGTCGGGGCGGGGCTCGCGCAGGGAGTCGCTGACGTCGATCTTGTCGAAGTGGTCCCAGAAGGCCTGGGAGCTGAAGCGCTTGGGGGCGAAGCCCCACAGGTCGGGCAGGACGGAGCGGCGGTACCAGTCGGCGGCCGCGGTCTTGGGGCCGGGAGCGCAGATGCGGTGGAAGGCGGCGAGCAGCAGGAAGTGGGGGATGGCGGGACCCTTGGCGGGAGCGGGCCAGACGGAGAGGAGGGCGTCGAGGGCGCCGGAGCGGCGGGCGGCCTGCCAGAGGGCGGCGGGCAGGCCGCAGTCGCGGGCGGTGGCTTCGAGAGGGACGGGGGCGGTCCTGTCCTTGACGAGGCGGGCGAGGTGTTCGGCGGTGCCGAGGTAGGTTTGATGGGTGATGCGGGGATTGCCGTCAACGCGGCCGGAGGTGGCGACGTAGTAGTAGGTCTTGTTGCCCTTTTTCTTGCCGATGATGGATGCCATATAGGGTAATACTAACACTAGAGGAGTGGCCATGCAAGCATTATTTACCATGAATATAGGGAAAATCAGATATAGGGTAATACATAAATCCGGCAGGATGCGGATTCAAAACCGATTTGGTTGCAATGACTTAGTGGAGCGAGTGCCTACGCCGGAGCGGAGTTTCAGTAAACTACCGCTAGAGGCCGACAGTCCCGCCCATGATCCCTGGTCGGCCCCCTCAAGGATTCCCGACGGGCTGATCGTTGGTCCGGCCAGGATCGCGTGGTGGCTGGCATGCCGACCAGGTCCACCACGCGTGACGACCAAGCTCGAAGCCGGCTACGGCTGCCTGCCGGAGCCGGGATTGAACGCCAACACCCAGCGGTCGAACAGTTCTTGGTCGACATCACGGAGCAAGCGCCGCAGGACTCGACGCGCGTGGCGGTTTTGCGGGGCGATGGAATGGGCAACCACGGCAATGGCCAAGCAGATTGGATCCATTCTGATCTTCGCCGCCATCGATTGGAGGCCTCGGTCGCTTGCGAGGTCGCGGAGTGCTTCAGCGGCCCACGGCAATTCTTCATGGATGATTCCCTGTGCCAGCGAATCGGCGTTGCCGCACCAGTCGAGCCGAGCCGAGATCACCGGCCAGCGATCAACGCCGCCCCCTAGGGATGCTCGCCGGGGTCTTGTGGGCACTTGTTGGCTGGCGAATGACATCAAGACCGAGCCGTGCCGAGGCGCGCCCGCCCGCGCGTAGAGCGCTCCCGTGCGCGGCGAGGGGGGAGCCAGCTTCCGGGTGAATGGCAGGCCGCTCGTGCGCGGTCCATCTTCATCCACCAGCACCAAGCTGGTCAGATGTGTGACCAGCCCCTCCCCGATTGCCAGCCGAAGTGCGTCATCCTCATTCAGAGCCGCTAGGGCCAGGCTCGCCGCGAAGGCCGCCACCGCTTCGGACAGCGTGTCCCGGCGGCTTTCGGAAGGCTCCTCGGCCCATTCGGCCTCGATGCTTGCATTGCCTCTGGAGGCAAGGAACCGCCGGGGCAGGCCGTTCGCAGCTATCGTAAGCGGCTCTTCGGGAGCCCGCCCCGCCCGCAGTCCTTGCACGGCTGCGCTGAGTGTGCCATCGACGTCCGGCCCGAAGCTGAAGTGCATGTCTCCGCCCGTCAAAGCCGCCAGATGGCCAACGGTCGCATCAAGGCTGTCCTCCCCTACGAGCACGACGAAGACGCGCTTGTCGGCCCGGGCTTGGCGCTGGATGTCCACCGCATAGCTCAGGCCGTCCGTGATGAGCAGGATGTCACGCCCATGCCTCCCCTCGCAGACTCGCTGGAGGGCCCGTCCGATCTCGGACCCGCCCCTCGGCTGACTCAATTGTCCAGTCAGCTCAAAGAAGCCCGCCGCGCCGACCGGCGCACCGTCCCCGATGGGCTCGCACGTGTGGTCGAATTGCCACAGTGTGAGTCGGTCGCGTTTTCCAAGCTGCCGCGCAAAAGCACGCAGGCCGAGCTTGACCGCCTCGTGCTTGCTGAGCGGCACGTCTGTGCAGCCCTCGCAGTGCCCGCCCATGGAACCGGAATGGTCGACCAGCACCGCAACGTCCATGCTCTCGTTTCCCTCTGGGTAGGGGTCGATTCGCAGGGTCACTGTTCGCCCGTCCCAAGTGCGCCCTTGGACGCAGCCCGGCTTCCATCCGTCCAATTCGATGTCGACCGGGGCATCACAGGGCACGACCGTTGTCAGGAACCCGCCGGACGACGGCTTCAATTCGCCTCCGGCCAGGCTGGCCGAGTCGGCGTCATGACGGATCCTCAGCGCCGCCGACGGCATCGTTCCGCCGTGGGCGAGCTCGTCAACGTCAGCCAGCCCGGAGACCCCGTACACGTCTCCGACGGTCATGGGGATGCGCAGCCGACCACGGGTGCCCGTGCAGCGCAGCGTCTCGGCCCAGCGAGTGGTGACCTCGATCGAGGCACCCGCCGCCAAGTTGCCGACGGTCAGGCAGTGTATGCCGCGCAGCAGCTCTTCGTGCAGGACGGCCGTCTTGCCTTCGTCGATTGCGGTCTCGAACTGGTCCCTCGCCTCGGTCCTCGGCTGCGCGACCGCCTTGAGGATTCGCTTGCCAATGGTCGCCGTCAGCCCGAAGAAGGCTGCGTGGACAGGCACGGGGAGGCTGAGCATGGCCTCGATGGGCTTCTGGCCGCAGTTGCGGTACGTTCGCTTGACATCGACAGTGGCAAATCCACCGACGATGGAGATGTAGATATCCACGGCAACCAGCGGGGCGGGCTCCGCTCCGGCGCTGGCGCGGGCCTCAGTGACGAAGGCCGATATCGGGTCAATTACCTGTCTTGCGGTCTGTTGAGCAATCATTTTGTTTCACCGTCCTTGTTCAAGATCTCCCGGAGGAGACTGTCAATTTTCTGCAACATCGGTTCTACCGGCGCATCAGAGCCCAACACGTCCGGCGCCACCACCAAGGTGATGCCGGGCGCGACCGGGAATGGCGCGCCTTCGCGGGCCTGCAGCAGGACCCGAATCGAAGCTGGCGTGAATCCGAGTTGCTTGAGGCGCACGTACCGCTCGATCGCAGTCACGTGCTCCTCGCCGTACTCGGCGTGAGCCCGCCCCCCGCTGGGGGGAGGGATGAATGCCTCGGCGATCAAGTACCGCACCTGTCTTGGCGCGATGCCCATCCGTTCCGAAAGTTCCCGCAGTTTCATGCCAGCGGCTTCTTATGACAAATATCGTGTCAAAAGGATCGCTTGTCAAGCGCTCGAGCCAAATTGTCGATATCACGGGGCTCCCGCGACAGGAGAGGAGTGCGAGTTGAGCTGTCCGGAAAGCGCCGTTTCCGGCCCGGACGTGGGGCAGGGCTTTTCAATGTTCACTAGCAAGGGCTGGTTGACAAAGGAGGACGGAGGAGGACTGGACAAACCGGTCTTGGGTGTGCGATAACTCGGAAAGTGAGACAGGACGCGCTTGCGCTGCGCGAGGTGCGGGTCCGGACGGTGCGGCCCGACGAGGAGCCGCGCTGGAACGAGTTGATGCGCGAGCGGCACTATCTCGGCTTCCGCAACTTCTGTGGCAAGCGCCTGCGCCAAGTCGCCGTGCACGGCGAGCGCTGGCTGGCTTTGATCGGCTGGCATGCCGCCGCGCTGCACTGCGCCGCCCGCGACCGCTGGATCGGCTGGAGTTCCCTGCAGCGCCGCCAGCGGCTGTTCTTGGTGGCCAATCAGTCGCGTTTCCTGCTGTTGAGCGAGGCCGGTAGCAGCCCCCATCTGGCCTCGCGCGTGCTCGGCCTGAGCCTGCGCCAACTGCCGCGCGAGTGGCAGCGCCTGCACGGCAGCGCGCTGCTCTTGGCCGAATCGTTTGTGGATCCGGCGCGCTTCGCTGGAACCTGCTACCGCGCCGCCAACTGGCTCGAGGTCGGCGCCACGCAAGGCTTCGGGCGCGTGCGCGGCGGCGCGATCGGCTATCTGCACCACGGCGCGCCCAAGCGCGTGTTCGTCTACCCGCTGCGGCGCGACGCGCGGCAGCAACTCGCGGCCGCGCGGGCGCAGCCCGCCTGGCGGCCACACCAACCCCGGCTCATGCTCAACGATGCTCAATGGCGCTCCCTGCGCAGCTTCCTCGACCAAGTCCCCGACACGCGCAGCCGCCGCGGCCTGCGCTATCCGATGCGCACCGCGCTGGCGATCCTGCTTGGATCGCGCTTGGCCGGTTGTCGGACACTGACCGAGCTGAGCGACTTCGGGCGGGCGCTGAGCCAGCAGACCCTCGCCGCGGTCGGTTCCCGGCGGCGCCCGCAGACCGGGCGCTACGAGGCCCCCTGCATCAGCAGTTGGCACGATCTGCTCAAGCGCATCGACGCCGCCGAGGTGGAGCGTTTGCTGGCGGCTTGGACAGCCGCGCAAGTGCTGGGGAATCCAGCGGATAGCGCGGATGGAGAGGCACCGCTGCGGGCCATCGCGATGGATGGCAAGGTGCTGCGCGGCTCCTATGACCGCGATCTGGGCGCGGATGGTGTGCTGCTCGACAAGCCCGCCCAGCAGCAGCTCTCGGCGCTCGACCTCGACTCCGGCACCGTGGTCGGCCAGCTGGGCTTCAGCGGGCAGAAGGAGGATGCCGAAGGGGCCGCGCTGCGCGCCTTGGCACGGACCTTCGCCGACTCCGGCATGTGCGTCATCGCCGACGCGCTGCACACCCAGCGCGGCACCGCGCAGGAGTTGCTCGGGCTCGGGCTCGACTTCGTGTTCACGGTCAAGGCGAACCAGCCCAACGTGCTTGCGCAGGTGCACGAGGGCTTCCACTGGGATTGCCTGTCGGCCCACCAGAGCCTGAGTTGCGAGCACGGCCGGATCGAGACCCGCTCGATCCGCGTGGCCGACGAGCTCGATCCCACCGTGCCCTACGTCGACTTCCCCGGGCTGCGCTTCGTGGCGCAACTGCGACGTCAGGTCGAATCCAAAAAGGACGGTCGCAAGCGCAAGCCCGAAACCGTCTACCTGCTGACCAGCCTGCCGCCGGAACAGGCGCCGCCGCGCCGCCTGCTGCGGCTGAACCGGTGCTACTGGGGGATCGAGAATCGCATCCACTGGGTGCGCGACGTGGCCTTGCGCGAGGACCACAGTCGCATCCGCAAGGGCACCCTGCCGCGTCTGCTGGCGGCCTTCGCCAACTTCGCGATCTCGCTGCTACGGCTGCTGAAAACGCCGAATATCAAACGGCGCATGGCGCACCTGCGCTTGCACCCGAACCAGGCCGTCGCCCTGCTCCTCGGCTGCACCGCCTGCACCCCCTCCCCTCTGCCCGGCTGGTCGGCTGGTCGGCCAGGGCCCCGCCGCGCCTGCCGCGCGCCGTGCAGTTGCCATCCGCCCGCGCAGCTGCTCCGCTGCCCGCCCCAGCGCGTTGACCCACCCTGCCCACTCGGCGCATTGTCGCCCGCCCACACGACTCCCGCACCCTGAACAATGCGCCTACCGGCCCTCCGGCCCAAACATTGAATTTGCCTGGGACGTGGATGTGGTTCGGTCACTGTCCGACTGCTATACGCTGGAGGGTGATGGCAAGCGACACGGAATACCGCGTGGAAGTCGACTCAATGGGGGAAGTGCGGGTACCGCAAGATGCGCTGTACAAGGCCCAGACACAGCGCGCGATCGATAATTTTCCGATTAGCGGCCTTTGCTTCTCGCGGACCTTCATTCGCGCGCTCGGCCTCGTTAAATCCGCCGCAGCTGCGGTGAACCACGACCTCGGCCTGATGGACGAAGCCATGTCGAGTGCGATCCAAGCGGCCGCCGAAGAGGTGGCCACGGGGGCGCACGACACCCAGTTCCCGATCGACATTTTCCAGACAGGCTCAGGGACGTCGACCAACATGAACGCCAATGAGGTGATCGCCACCGTGGCCAGCGCGAAGCTCGGGTCGCCGGTCCATCCGAACGATCACGTCAATATGGGGCAGTCCAGCAACGACGTGATCCCGACGACCATTCACGTCAGCGCTTACCTCGAAACCGCCACGGTGACGCTGCCGGGCTTGCGGCAGCTGGGGGCGGCACTGGTCGCAAAAGCGGAGTCGGTTGATGACGTCGTAAAGATGGGACGGACCCACTTGATGGACGCGCTGCCAATCCGCCTGAGCCAAGAGCTCGGTGGCTGGGCAGAGCAGATCGCGCAATGCGACCAGCGGATACGCACCTCACTGTCGCGAATTTCACCGCTGGCGCTTGGCGGGACCGCGATCGGTACGGGCGTGAACGCGCATCCGGAATTCGGGCCACGCGTGGCGAAGCGACTGTCCCGGCAGACAGGCCTGCCGTTCATTTCCAGCCGAAACTACTTTGTCAGCCTGTCGAGTCAGGACGCAGCCGTCGAGTTGAGCGGCCAGTTCAAGACGACCGCCGTCGCGATGATGAAGATTTCCAACGATCTCCGTTGGATGAATAGCGGACCCATCGCCGGGATTTCCGACATCGCTCTGCCGTCGCTGCAGCCCGGATCCAGCATCATGCCCGGGAAGGTGAACCCCGTCATTCCTGAAGCGGTCGCCATGGTCTGTGCCCAGGTGATCGGAAACGACACTACGATCACCGTGGCCGGCCAGTCGGGAAACTTCCAACTCAACGTCATGCTGCCGGTCGTGGCGCACAATCTGCTCGAAAGTGCCCGTCTGCTCGGGAATGCGGCTGCCGTCCTGGCGGACAAGGCTATAGCTGGCTTTGTCGCGAACGAAGATCGGGCGCGAGCGCTGGCGGAGCGGAATCCGATTCTGGTGACCGCGCTCAATCCGGTGATTGGCTACGAAAAGGGCGCTGCGATTGCCAAGCGGGCATATGCCGAGGGGCGCCGAGTCAAGGAAGTTGCCGCCCAAGATACGGACTTGAGTGCTGAGGAGCTCGACCGACTGCTGGATCCTATGGCAATGACCGAAGGCGGCATTGCCGAGTAGCGTGCGGCATCGACCGGCACGCTATCCGGCGCGCAGTTGGAGGACTAAGTCCAGCAATTCCTGGGCATTGTCGACCTCTAGGTCGATTCTCAGCGCGTAGGCCGGAATATCGAGACGCGCCGCTGAGCTCAGATTCATCACGTCCTTGGCCGTCGTGAGCAGTGCTTCGGCGCGCGCGTCGTGCGCATCTCTCGAGAGCCGGTCCAGATCCCGCTGCCTGTAGCGATGGTGGTCGCGGAATGCGCGATCCAGGACCAGGCTGTAGCCAAGCTCGCGCGCTTGGGTTTGGAACGAGCCGGGGTTTCCGATCCCGCAGAATGTCGCGACTCGCTTCGCGGCTAGCGTGTCAAGCGCTTCGATCTCTCCATTCTCGATGTTGATGAGGTCCTTAGGAATCATCCTCGAGTGAAAGATCCTGACATCTGGATTCGCCTGCCGCGCTGCGGCCTCAACCGCCTCCTGCAGGCAGCCGGGGGCGCTGCGAGTGATCATCACGATGTCTGCGTCTGCGAGGCTGGAGACCGGCTCGCGCAGCCTGCCTAGCGGCAGGGTGTGGCCGTTCCCGAACGGATGGCTGCTGGCGACGAGCACGATGTTGAGCGACCTGCGCACCTGCATGTGCTGGAAGCCGTCATCAAGAATGAGGAAGGCGATCCCTTCACGCTTCTCTGCGAGTCGGCCTGCCGCATGTCGATCAGCACCCACGGCCAGCAGCGTTGCCGGAGCGGTCGTGGCGAAGCGGCGCGCGAGCATCGCAGGCTCGTCGCCGCAGATGCGCGGGCCGGCCTCTTCTCCCGCTTGGATCAATTGAATCTGCGCGCATTGGTCTCGACCGTAGCCCCGTGTCAAGACCGCGGCTGCATGCCCGCTGCTGGCGAGCTGTTCGACCAGCCACGCAACTGTCGGGGTCTTGCCGGTTCCGCCGACAGTCAGGTTGCCGATGGACACGGTCGGGGTCGAAAGATAGTGGCTGGTCAGGATGCCTCGGCGATAAGCCCGGCGTCGTAGTAGCGCCGCCGCAGACCAAACAGCGGAAGGCAGGCCTAATGTGACCAAGGCAGCAGTCGAAGGGGGTTGCAGGGGCGCCGCGGCTCGGAAGCGGCGCGCCGCTTCGCTCACGGCTTGGTCGGTAGCGCCGCGCTGGGACTCCGCGAATGCCTTTCCAGCTAACCCCAGTGTTCGGCCCGTCGCAGCGTCGCCGGCGAGCCGCAAGAGCGCTGCGCTCAGTTTCGCCGGAGTCTGCACTTGGGCGATCCCGCTGGCGCCGAGCAGGTCGGCGGTAATCCGCCGGAAGTTCTGCATGTGGGGGCCGACGATGACAGGCTTGCCGTGGAGCACCGGTTCTAGGACGTTGTGACCGCCCCAGCCGTTTAGCGAACCGCCGACAAACACTAAGTCAGCGCGAGCGTACAGCGCCGCCAGCTCTCCCAGCGAGTCCAGTACCAGCACAGCGGGCAGGCTTGGTCGGGGCGCGCGCTCCAGCCTCGACCGGCGCAGCACTGGTAGTCCGCAGGCCGTCAGGACCTGGGCTGCCTCGTCGAAGCGGTGCGGGTGTCTCGGAGCGACGATCGCAAGCGCGCCGGACGTCTGCTCTGCCAGCGCTCGCAAGCTAGGAACGAGCATTTCTTCCTCGCCTTCACGCGTGCTGCCGGCGACGAATAGCACGTCGGGGTCGAGATGGTCGATGAAGTCCCGTAAGTCAGGGGGCAGCGCAGCGCCGGTCTCGCCGGCCTCTAGGTCATACTTGAGGTTGCCGCCGATGACAGTTGCAGATGGGCGCGCTCCGGTGGCGATGAATCTCTGTCGATCCGTTTCCGATTGAGCCAGGATGATATCGACGCAGCGCAGGGTCGGCCCGAACAGGGTTTGCATCCTCCGATACTTCGGAGCCGCTCGGTCGGAGATTCTCCCGTTGACGATCATCGCTGGGATGCGGCGGCGCTTGGCCTGGAAGAAATAGTTCGGCCACAACTCTGTTTCCGCCACGATCAAAAGGCGTGGCCGGAGCCGGTCGAAGACTCGCGAAACACACCAGTGCAGGTCGAGGGGCGCGCGGAATACTCCGTCTGCGATGTGCTGCAGCTGGTTCTCAGCCAGCTTGCGGCCCGTTGATGTACCGGTGCTTACGTAGATCGGAACGGCGGGCAGGGCCTGGCGAAGCCGTTTCAAGAGCGGCAGCGATGACTGCACCTCGCCCACCGATACGGCGTGAAACCAAACCGAGTCCCGAGTGGTCGTACCAATCGAGGCAGGCAGCATTCCGAGCGATTCGGGTAGGCTTCTCAACGAGTGGCCCTTGGCAAGGCTGCGAACGATCCAGTAGGGAATCGCTAGCGGAGCCAAGAGCGTAATAAGCAGGTTGTAGAGGAAGCAAATCAAGCGACGGCTAGCAGATGGGTATTATGGCAGCAAGCATGCGACGGCAATTATTTCTGGCAGCTTTGATAGCTGCACTCGCGCTCGGTCCGGCCTTCGCTCAGAAGCCGTTCCGCGCCAAGACAGCTGACAAGTACCCTGCCAAGCAGAAGCAGGGCGACCTGATCGTGGCGGTCAAAGCCTTCCAATCCGACAAGGACCAGCAAAGTGCGTTCGGAAAGGTCCGTCCGTACGAATACGGCGTCACGCCATTGTTGCTGGTGGTCTCCAACACCGGCACAAACTCCTATTCGCTCGAAAATCTGCAGGTCCGCTTCCTCACCTCGGACCGCGAGAGCTTGGAACCGATCCGTGGCGAGGATCTGGCCGGGTTCAATCCGAAGGGGCACCAGCCCACGCGCAGGACGATTCCCGGGGTGCCGGGCCTCAACAAGACGCGTGTGCAAAAAGGACCGCTCAACCGTCCGCAAATCACAGAGAGCGAGTTTCTGGCGCCGATCGTGACACCGAAGAGCACGGCGAGCGGGTTCCTGTATTACTGGACTGGCAAGGACGGGTCACTGGCTGGAGCGTCCGCCTATATTTCAGGCGTTTACGACATCACGAACGGCAGAGATCTGTTCTACTTTGAGATTCCGCTTAGCAAGGGGCGCTGACCGACGGCCCCGGCGTATGGCCTGCGCCGCTAGTTCAGGCCGAACTTCCCGGCTTTGATCGGTCGGAAGTGTACTCCGAATCCCGAGACGAACTGGTGGCTGCGGAGATCGTGGACTGCATAGCTGATACCAGTTCCACCCCTCAGCCGGTGTCGGTTCTAGAAAATCTGGCGGGTAGAAGGCCGGAAATCGCGGCCGGTACGGCCCGCAGCCAAGCGTATTGGAGTGCCTGACGGTGCTATCTGCCTGCGTGCCTGGCTGGCGCCAGCCATAGCGCCTCAAGCGAGATTGGAACCCTTGGCGAAGTTGACGCAATTGAGTCCTTCTTCCGCGACCGTGCTCATTGTGGACCGGTGACCGACGAGCCCCGGACGGTGTGAGCGTAGCCTCTCGGCGCGGAGGGCGGGCGTTGATACACTGTGTCATTCCATGTTGGAACTGACCACTCTCGATGGCGCCCGCGAGACCTACCAAGCCGCTATGGACTTTGCCCAGCGGCAGGTGCGAGCGACTGTTGAACGAGATCCCGATTTCTACCCGATGTACACCGAGCAGGGTCGCTGGCGGCACGGCAAAGCAGCTTGGACGCACTGGTGCGATGGATTTCTTCCGGGTATGATGTGGATCTTCGCCAAGCGCACAGGGAGCCAGGACTGGATGGATCTAGCCCGGGGCTACACGGAGCCCCTAGAGCCTCGCAAGATGGATCGCAATGTCCACGACCTAGGGTTCATCTTCCTGTCCACCTATCACCGCTGGTACGGTCTGACCGGACAATCCGAACTCAACGACATCGTGATCCAAGCCGGGCGCACACTCGCCTTGCGGTTCAAGGAGAAGGGCCAGTACATGTCGTCCTTCATGGGGCCCGAGTCGCTGTTCATCGACATCATGGCCAATGTCGGGATCATCTTTTACGCAGCCTTGCAGACCGGCGACAAGGGCTTGATGGATGTCGCGATGAAGCACAGCCTGACGAGCGGGCGCGTGCTGGTCCGCGGGGATGGAAGCTCTTCGCATGAAGGCATCTATGATTTGGAGACCGGGGAATTTCTTCGGCAGTCGACGCAGCAGGGCTGGCGATCCGACTCGTGCTGGGCGCGGGGGCTGGCGTGGTCGATCTATGGGTTCACCTCGGCGTACAAGCTGGTGCGCGACCCTCGCTTCCTGCAAACGGCCGAGCTATGCGCTGACTACTTCCTGCAAAACGTGTCCGCCAATGGCGTCACACCGATGGATTTCAACGCCCCCGCAAGCGAGCGCCGCGACGAGACCTCTGCGGCAGCCATCACGGCCGCAGGCCTGTTCCGGCTGGCCAAACTCACACCGGACAGCGCGAAGGGGATACTCTACGACCAAGCGGCGCGGCGGGTGCTGCTGACCCTGTCGCAGCCACCGTATCTCGCGTCCGAGACCCCCGGCTGGGAAGGGATCCTCAAGGAGGGGATCTATCACCTCAATCTCGGGCTCGGAGTTGGGGAATCGGTGATGTGGGGCGAATACTTCTTCGTTGAAGCGCTTGATCGTGCCTTAGGGGCGGCTTGAGCGCCGGCCTTCGCGGACCCGGGTGAGCGGCGAGTCAGTGACCCGAATCGCTCAATCCTGAGCTAGGCCGGGCAGGCGCCTCTTCTGCTGCCAGGTTTGGAATCCACCTGAGCTCGATACCCGCTACTCCAGTCCGCTGTTATCCGGATGCCACGCCGGCATGGCCTCCAGGACTCGCTGCAAGCGCGCTTTGATTCCACTTGCGCCGGGCACAGAGCTGGCATCTGAAATTGGGTTTTGCTCCTCCCAGTCGTGAGGAACGTCGAAGAAGCGCCCGTCACCGTAGAGCTTGAATCGCTTCGTCCTGGCAAAGCGAACTCGTGGGAACGGGACCTTCTGCTGCGACGGGTCGCGGTCATAGTGGACGAAGATCGAGTCCCGCGGATCGCCGGTCCCGCCGAGCAGCTGCGGCAGGAAGCTGCGCCCGTCGAAATGTTCGCCGACCGGGTAGTCCCAGCCGGTCAGATCAGCCAGGGTCGCGAAGAAGTCACTGAACTCGATCAAGTCGTCAGATACGAGCCCCGGCGGCGTGTGGCCGGGCCACAGGGCGAACATCGGGACGTGCGTGCCAGCGTCCTCCGGCAGGGCCTTGGCGCCCTTGACCAGCCTGTCGCCCAGCATTGACGTCAGGCTCCGGTGGTTGCCGTTGTCCCCGGTGAACAACACCAGCGTGTTGTCCGCTATGCCCAGCCGGTCCAAGTGGTCAATGAGCCGGCCAACCAAGTGATCCGTGTACGCGACCATATCGGCGAAGTATGCCGTGTCGCTCTTGAACATCGTTGTTTCGGTGATCGTCTCGCTGTGCGGTGTGGCGACAAACGGGCTGTGGGTCAGCACCATGGGGTAGTACAGGAAGAACGGTTCCTCTTTGTGTCTGGTGATGAAGTCGAGCGAGAAGTCGGAAAACATGTCCGGCCCGTAGTCCTCCATTGATGTGTGCTGGTACTCGCCGTTCTTGATCAGCCCCGGATGCCAGAATCTGGAAGTCCCCCGACTCCCGGGCGCGCCCACGGCAGCATAGCGGCGGAGTTCGTCCTCGGTGAGCTCGAATGGGTAGGCCCAGTGCAGGTACTCGTCGAATCCAGCCTCTGCGGGTGTCGTGCCGCTGCGATGCTCAGCGGTGTCAGGGCCGCCCCACAGCTGCCATTTGCCGGTCAAGCCGGTTGCGTATCCGCCGTCGCGCATCAGGTGCGCGAACGTCGTCTGGCCCTTCTCCATATGGCCGAAACGGCGGTAATTGCGCCAGTTGTACTTGCCCGTCATGATCTTGATCCGGGACGGCGTGCACACCGGCTGGGAGTAGCATTGCGAGAAGCGGATCCCTTGCTTGGCAATCCGTTCGAAGACGGGCGTGGAGTAGCTCGTTCCGCCGTTCACCGAGATACACTCAAACCCCATGTCGTCGGCCATGATGAGTACGACGTTGGGCTTGGCGAGCAGGGGCAGGCCGATCAGCGCGGCGATCACGAGGATCCAGTGCATGGTCTGCCCATTTTAGTGCCGGCGCGCAGCGAGTCGCGGGAAGGTAGACTGCATAGCGGCGTGGGCCCGAAACAGAGCGCGATCATCCTTCCTGCCGTGATGCTGGCCGGCCTCGCTATTTCCTGCGGGTCGCAGGGCGAGCCCGATTGGACCGCCGCTGCTTGGCCAAGGCATACGATCGACGACTCTTCTTTCGGGGCCGACGGCGTCCGGCTTGCCGATATCAACGGAGACGGCCGTCTAGACATCGCATCGCCGTGGGAGCAGGGAGGCGTGGTCCGCGTTTACCTCAATCCCGGTCCGGAGGCGTTGCGGAACCGCTGGCCGGCCGTGACGGTTGGCAATGTGGGGGATCCCGAAGACGCTCTGTTTGTTGACTTGGACGGCGACGGCGCGACCGACGTCGTCAGCTTGTGCGAGGGCGACACGAAGTCGGTGTTCGTGCATTGGGGGCCGACCGACCAGTCGGTGCTGTTGGACCCGGACGCCTGGACCACGGGGGAGCTGGAGCAAGCCAGCGGGGTCGCTAGATGGATGTTTGCGGTTGCCGCGCAGGTCGACGGCCGAAACGGCGTGGATTTGATCGCAGGGTCAAAGGGTGACGGTGCGCAAATCGGTTGGTTTCAGTCTCCCGAGGATCCTCGCGATCTTTCGGCGTGGCAGTGGCATCCGCTCTACGACGCCGGCTGGGTGATGACGATCCGGTCGCATGACATGGACCTGGATGGGGACTTGGACATCGTGGCGACCGACCGGTACGGCGTCCGGCGCGGCGCGTTGTGGCTAGAGCATCCGGGCGAGAGTCGCGCGCAATTGGACCCATGGACCGAGCACCGCATCGGGCCGGTCGATGACCACGAAGCGATGCACAATATCGTCGCTGACCTCGATGGCGATGGACTGGACGACGTGCTGGTGGCTGTCAAGGACGGGCCACTGCGTTTCCATCGGCGCATTAGCCAGCGCCCGCCGACCTGGGAGACCCATCTGATCGAGATGCCGCTGGGTACCGGCACGGGCAAGGCCGTCAAGGTGGCGGACTTAGATATCGACGGCACTCGGGACATCGTCGTGGCCTGCGAGCACGCCACGGAAGGGAAGGTGGGGGTGTTCTGGCTTGCTCGCGCGAGCGAAGCAACGGCACCGCAATGGTCACCGACCTCGATCAGCGGACCCGAAGGCTTCATCTACGACTTGATTCAATTGACTGACCTCGATGGCGACGGAGACCTCGATGTGGTCACTCTCGAAGAAAAAGGACCATATCTCGCCCAGGGCTACCAAGGAAGCGAATTGGGCGTCATCTGGTATGAGAACCCTGCCCGCTGATGTCGACCCACGGTGCAGCGCCTAGCGACCGGACAGAGTTGACACAGAGCGGGGTTTCAGTGTAGAACAGGGGTAGTGCGGGTTGGTCTGCGTATGTTCAAGCCGGAGACGGTGCACTGGCTGCGCCGGGAGGTGCAGCGGGGCGAGCTGTCGCGGGCGGCCTTGGGGCGCGGGCTGTGCGAGCAGGACGGCTGGCGCAACCGGCAGGGCCAGCTGTGCGCGGCCTCGGCCCGCAAGGCCTTGCCGGCGCTGGTGGCCGAGCTGGGTTTGCAGCTGCCGGCGGCGCAGCCGGGCCCGCCGCGGGGGCCGCGGAGCCGCAGACGGAATTCGAGGGTTCGCTGACGGCGCTCGGCGCGGTGCGCCTGAGCCTGGCACGGACGCCGCAGCAGCGCCAGCGGTGCGCCCGGTTGCTGCAGCAGGATCATCCGCTGGGGGCGGGCCGGGCGCCGGGCCGCCGCCTGGTGTATCTGGTGGAATCTGAGCGCGGGGCACTGGGCGTGCTCAGCTTCGTGGCAGCGCCGCTGCGGCTGGGGCCGCGCGACCAGCACCTGGGCTGGGACGAGCGCACGTGCGGAGCGGACATCGAGCGGATTGTCTGCAACGACCGCTTCTTGCTCCGGCGGGGCGTGCAGGTGCCGAATCTGGCCTCGCACGTGCTGGGCCAGGCGGCCCGGCGGCTGGCGGACGACTGGGAGCGGTTGCACGGCGTGCGCCCAGTGCTGTTGGAGACGTGCGTCGACGGGTCGCGCCCGGGCACCAGTTACCAAGCAGCGGGCTGGCAGTGCGTGGGCCGCACGCAGGGGCGGCCGCCGGGCGCGCTGGGGGCGGAGGTGGCCCCGAAGGCGGTCTGGCTGCAGGGGCTGGCGGACGACTGGCGGGAGACGCTGCGGCAGCCGCCGGAGCGGAGCTTGGGGCGCTTCCCGGCCCTGGAATTGGGCGACGAGGCGCACTGGTCGCAGCGCGAGTTGCTGCGCTCGGACCTGCCGGACGGGCGGCTGCGGGAGCGCCTGCAGGGCATGGGGCAGGCCTGGGAACGGCACCCGGGCGCGCCGCTGTCGGCGATCTTCCCGCAGCCGAGCGAGCACCGCGCGGCGCGGCGCTTCCTGCACAATGACAAGGTGACCGCCGCGGACATCCTGCAACCGCATCGCGAGGCGCTGCTGGAGCGGCTGCGGGCAGACGCGAGCCAGACGCTGTTGTTGGTGCAGGACACGACGACGCTGAACTACACGAACCTGCGCCGCAGCGCGCGCGGGCTGGGGCCCTTGCAGGACCGTGCCAGCAGTTCGCGGGGACTGTTCGTGCATGCCAGTGTGGGGTTCACCGCAGGGGGGCGCCCGCTGGGGGTGAGCGGGCTGGAGCAGTGGGCGCGCCCGGAACAGGATCCGGGCCGGACGGGGGAGCACGAGAAGGAGAGCGCGCGCTGGTTCCGGGGGTTTGCGCAGGGCGCGGAGTTGGGCCGGCTGGCACCGGGCAAGCGGGTGGTGGTGGTGGGCGACCGCGAGAGCGACATTTTCGCACTGTTCCAGCGGCAGGCGGCGCAGGCGGCCGAGGCGGGGTTGTTGGTGCGGGCGCACGCGGGGCGGCAGCGCAAGGTGCAGGCGCAATGGTGCGGGGAGCCGAGGCTGCGGGAGCTGGCGGCGCAGCCGGACTTCGAGAAGCCGCTGGTCAGCGGGCGGCAGATCGTGATCGATTCGCAGGGGGGCAAGCGGGCGCGGCCGCAGCGCACCGCGACGACGGAGCTGCGCATCGGGCAGGTGCAACTGCAACCGCCGAAAGAGCAGCCGGGGGCGGCGCCGCTGGCGGTGTGGCTGGTGCGGGTGCTGGAGACGGACCCGCCGGCGGGGGAGGCTGAGCTGGAATGGCTGCTGGTGTCGAGCGAGGGGGGCCAGACGGCGGAGTGGGCCGAGCGGATCGTGGGCTGGTACGAGGCGCGCTGGAGCATCGAGGAGTATTTCCGGGTGCTCAAGAGCGGGGCGCACAGCGAGGAGCGGCAGTTGCGCGATGCGGCGGCGCTGGGCAAGTGCCTGGTGTTCGACGCGATCACAGCCTGGCAGGTGTTCAGCCTGCAGCGCTACGCGCGGGAGGCGCCGCAGACCCCGGCGGCGGCGGTGCTGAGCGCGGACGAGCGGGCGGTGGTCGAGCGGGTGGTGGTGGCCGAGCGGCTGCTGCCGCCGCGCGAGCGGGGCCAGCCGCTCGGGCCGGACATCCGCACTTGGGTGGTGTTGCTGGCGCGCATGGCGGGCTGGCAGCCGAGCAAGCGCCATCCGCTGCCGGGCAACGAAGTGCTCTGGCGGGCGAACGTGCAACTGCAGATGATGGTGCGCCTCAGGCAAGCGACGCGCGGGCCTTAGGCACCGCCCGGGCGGGCGCGCAAACCCAGCGCCTGGCGCGGGAAAAGTGCTTGCGCGCGGCAGCGCTGGAGTGGCCCAGCGGGCGCATCCGGGACGCGTTGCCGAACGCCTGCACGGCTGCGGATGATGCCGGCAGCAGGGCGGGGTTTTGCTCCGGCAGGAGCGTACCAGAGTGAGCAATCCCGCCGCCCGGCCGCCAACACAATTCGGGATGCTCACATCCACAGACACCGGGTGCCAAGCAACGACCCTTAGCAGCGCCGGTTGTGCCCCGCAAGTGGGCGGGCGGGGACTGGCTGCGGAGCGGGACTGGCGGTTGACAGGGGCCGTGCTGGTTTTCGGTTCAGCTGGACCGGAATTGGCCATGCTTGCTCGCATCAGACTGCGCCGAAGCAGGTTGGGCATCACTCTGATCCGCGCACAGCTGCTTCGTGGTAAGTCTCGTAAGTCCCTTGCCTATAGGCGATTTCAGGCAGCCTTGCGCCCAGCTCTCTTGCGGCAGGAGCGTAGCAAAGTGAAAACACCTGCCTGACTGCCGCCGGACGAATTCAAGCCTTGGACGGCAGCATAGTCCGAGCCCCTACAGGCCGCATGCGGCCAACGCTCTAGCGGCGATCATCGCCCGCCACTCGCTTCCGGGCAGCGAATCGCAGTCAGACAGCCAACGTCCCTGCCACTGGCATCCCTCAGGCAATTCCTGATCCAATCAGTCGTCCTCTAGCCGTCCGAATACTCCGTATCAGCGCAATCAAGCGACGATCCTGAGTCAATCGGGTCCGGTCGCTAGGTGCAGCGCTGAGCTGATGGCCGGCACACCTGAACTTTGCATCTTCCGCAGGCCGGATTCAGATCTTGCCGGTGCCAGCATCGGGCGTGCTGAAGGCAGACCGGACACCACGCCGTGGGTGTCCTCTGCATCAAAGCGATCGCCATGCCAGAATTTCCGGAAAAGTGTGCCAGAATACTCGGCATCCACAGTTTCGAAATCTGGCCAACGCCGCTGCTTGGTCGGGCGCAGTCGCGCGGCAGATGCACAGTAGGGGTCGCATCAGGGATCTAGTCCGCCGATTCACTCTCCGATCGCATGATCGGGGGCGAGTGGGCGGGGTTTGCCCCGAATGAATTCAGGCTTGGAGCCTTAGCTTGCAAAATTTCCACTTACCCAAGAACTGGCAGTTCGTCCTCCGGCTTGTAGCGATCTGGGCGTTGCAATTCATCCTGGCACCAATCTGGTGTCTCGCCGCTCCGCAGCAGGGTGGCGTAGCCGAGCCAACCCGCTCGGCACCTGCGACGGCGGTCAGCTCGGCGATCGTGATTGACGGTTCGCTTGACGAGGCCCCGTGGCGCCAGACGCCGACGATCGGCGAGCTCGTGCAAAGACTCCCGCGGGCTGGCGCAAGGCCTACCGAGCGGACCGACGTGAGGTTGCTGTACGACAAGGACAACCTCTATATCGGCGTGATGTGCTACGACTCCTCCCCGGACCGTGTGCTGGCGTCACAAATGGCGCGGGACGCCAGCCTCAACCCGGATGATCGCATCAGCATCATTCTCGACACCTTCCGCGACCAAAGCAACGCTTTCTACTTTTCCACCAATCCGAACGGTGCCCTAGTTGACGGCCTGGTCTTCGCGAACGGCGAGACCAACGAAGATTGGGACGCCATCTGGATCGTGAAGACAAAGCGGTCGGATGAGGGCTGGAGCGCTGAGTTCTCCATCCCGTTCAAGAGCCTGAGCTTTCCTTCCGGCGAGACCGTTTGGGGATTCAACATCAGTCGCATCGTCCAACGCACCTTGGAAGAGGTCCGGTGGACCGGGGCACGTTTCCAGACGCAGTTCTTCCAAGTTTCCGAAGCGGGCGAGATCACCAATCTTGAGGGACTCCAGCAGGGCGTGGGCCTCGATATCCGGCCGTTCATTGCGCAGCGCTGGCTCCACTCGGGTCCTACGGGGAACGATGTCGTTCGCCTGAAGCCAGGCTTGGACCTGGTCTACAACCTGACCCCCAGCCTGCGGCTGTCTACGACGGTCAACACAGACTTCGGCGAGACAGAGGTAGATGCGCGTCAGATCAACCTGACACGGTTCTCCATTTTCTTTCCCGAGAAGCGGTCCTTCTTCTTGCAAGATGCCGGGGTCTTCAACTTCGCCACCACCGGAGTCGATCAGCCAGGGGGGATTCCCAACACCGGGGCCGAAATCTTCCCATTCTTCAGCCGCCGAGTTGGTCTGCTGGGCGGACAAGAGGTGCCCATCGACTACGGCATCAAGCTCACCGGCAAGGTCAAACGGACCGAGGTCGGCGTGCTCAACGTGCGCACTCGCGATGTCCCCGGCGTAGACAACAACAATCTGTTCGTCGGGCGCATCAGGCAGAACTTCTTTGAGCAGTCGTACGTTGGAGCGATCTTCACGGGAGGCGATCCCGCCCGGGCACTATACAGCGGAGGCGTTGACGCCCCACCGCGGGCTTCCTTCAGCAGCACAGCCGGCGTGGACATGCGCCTGGCCACCTCTGATTTCTTGGGCACTGGCCGGAACATGGTCGTCAACGCTTGGGGTCTCAAGACCAACAAGGACGGTGTCAGTGAAAAGAACGCCTCCTATGGATTTGCGGCGCACTATCCCAACGACAAGTTCCAAGGCCAGCTAATTTGGCGGGAGATCCAAGAGAACTTCGACCCCGAACTTGGCTTCGTGCAGCGCAGGAATGTGCGGATGCTGCGGGTGGGAGCCAGTTTCAACCCGCGCCCGAAGCCGTCATCCGGCATTCAGCAGATGTTCCACGACGTCTTCTATACGCGATTCACTCGACTTGACAACGGGCTCGTCGAAACTTGGAAGCTTTACTTCACGCTTGTCGACTGGCATCTGCTGTCAGGAGATTCCCTGCACAGCCTGATGGATCTGAATCCGACCTACGAACGCTTGTTCGAGCCCTTCGAGATCTCCCCGGGAGTGATCCTGCCTGCGGGTGAGTACCGCTTCACGCCAATGCGAATCTTCTTCACATCAGCGCAAAAGCGCAAGCTGCAGGGAAGCATCGGCCTGACGTTCGGAAACTTTTGGTCGGGGACCGCCAAGACGCTCCAGACCGGCTTGCGCTACCAGCTTCCTCCGAAGTTTTCGATTAGTCTCAATTCGAATCAGACATTCGCGCAGCTGCCGGAGGGGAATTTCGTTGCCAGAATCTTCAGCACGCAGATCAACTACGCGGTTTCGCCGTTCATATCGCTTTCCAACCTGGTCCAGTTCGACAACCGCTCAGGGAATCTGGGGCTGCAGAGCCGCGTGCGCTGGACCCTAAAGCCTGGGAACGACGTGTTTTTCATCTTTGGCCAGGGCTGGGTGCAGGAACTCGGAGGCTTCTACGACTTCCGCCAGCAGGATTCGAGATTGGCGACGAAACTGCAGTACACGTTCCGGTTCTGATTTCGAGCCGACCCAGAGTGCGGGCGTTCTGATCGCTCTGTCCGGGCATTGTCTGCCACTTGGCTGCTCCACCGGGCCGCCAGCAGTAGGAATTCGGCGTGCCTGGCCTCCTCACCATCACGCCACGGTCCAAATCGTTGATAGCCGACTGCGGTCCTTGGGAATCGGCGGTGTGGCAAGCAGACGAAACCCGATCACGCTATGATCCTTTTCGAAGGCGTCCAAATATCGCGGCTTGACTTCACGAATGGAGGATTATATTGAAGTAAGAATTAAAGATATCTCGGCAATACCCCACATGTATCGGTCAGGCTTTGCTAGGCCGACTGCGGTCGTGTCTGATCGGCAGTTCCGCCCAGATCGAAATGGATCGCCAGCGGCTCCACTGTCCGACAGTCCCGCGCCCTACAATCTTGGGCTCTTGGCCTTCGTCCTGCTCGCTGCTGGGACAGCCGGGTGCGATGCGGTCGGCCCGAGCGAGCAAGCGTGGTCTGAGACGAGTTGGCAGCGCCATACCATCGACGCCTCTTCCGTCGGGGCTGACGGTGTGCGGGTTGGCGACATCAACGGCGACGGGCATCTGGATATCGTCTCCCCGTGGGAGCAAGGGGGCTTGGTGAGGGTGTATCTCAATCCGGGCGAAGGTGGTCTGAGAGATCCTTGGCCCGCGGTGACCGTCGGTGAGGTAGGCGATCCGGAAGATGCGTTCTTCGTTGACTTGGATGCGGACGGGGCAATGGACGTTGTGAGTTCGTGCGAGGGCGAGACAAGATCGATCTTTGTCCATTGGGGGCCGACCGACCCGACCCGAATTTTGGATTCGGGGGCGTGGCTGACCGCCGAGTTGCCCGCTGCGTCGGGCGTTACGAGGTGGATGTTCGCGCTTGCCGGTCAGGTGGATGGCGAGGCTGGACTGGACTTGATCGTGGGCTCCAAGGATCCCGACGGCTTGATCGGCTGGTTTCAAGCTCCGCCGGACCCGCGTGATCTCTCTGCCTGGAGTCTGCATCCGCTGTACGACGCCGGCTGGGTCATGACGATTCGTCACAGTGATCTGGACATGGACGGCGACTATGACATCGTTGCGACAGATCGCAGGGGTGCAGGCCGCGGGGCGTTGTGGCTCGAACACCCGGGAGCGGAGCATGCAGCTGCGGGCCGGTGGACCGAACATCGCATCGGCCCAAAGGGCAGCATCGAGGCGATGCACAACGCGATCGCAGATCTGGACGGCGACGGTATGGATGACGTGCTATTCCCCTCTAGGCAAGGTCCTGTTCGCTTCCATCGCCGGACGCGGATGCTGCCACCGAGCTGGGAGGCTTACAGGATCGAGATGCCTCCGAATGCCGGAGTGGGTAAGGCGGTTGCAGCGGGGGATATCGACCTTGACGGGCAATTGGATGTCGTCGTGTCCTGTGCCGACGCATCTGATGGGAGGATCGGCCTCTTCTGGCTGGCTCACGGAGGTGATCCGACACGGTCCAGCTGGTTGCCACGCTCGATCAGTGGCCCGGAGGGGTTTATTTTCGACCTGATTCAACTGCTCGATCTCGATTCGGACGGCGACCTTGACGTGGTCACGCTCGAAGAGAAGGGGCCGTATCTCCAGCGTGGCTACCAAGGCTCCGAGCTCGGGGTTGTTTGGTACGAGAATCCCGCGCGTTGATGCTGTTCGTACCATGGTCAGGGTCCGTGGTAGCTTGAGGTCGTGTCACGTATCGCGATAGTCCGGTTTGCCCTGATCGCAGGGCTGTCCCTCGCTTGGCTTTTGGGTAGCGGCGCATTGCCGAGCCAGACACCGGAGTCTAACTGGTACAAAGGCAACCTGCACACGCACACGATCAATAGCGACGGAGACAGCTCGCCCGATGCAGTGGCGCGATGGTACAAGGAGCACCGATACCATTTCCTAGCGCTGACGGATCACAATTACTTCACCGACCCGCAGGGCCTCGATGCGATCTTCGGCGCAAGCGAACGGTTCCTTTTGATCACAGGCGAGGAGGTCACAACCGGGTTTCGGGGCGCGCCCGTGCACGTTAACGCCTTTGGTCTGCGCTCGGTGATTGAGCCGGCCTCCGGCCCCAGCGTTCTCGAGACGCTGCAGCGCACTGTTGACCGCATCCGCGAGGACGGGGCCGTGCCGTCGTTGAATCATCCGTTTTTTCGCTGGGCAATCGAGCCGGAGGTCTTCACGCAGGCGCGGAATCTCAAGCTCTTCGAGGTCTTCAATGGCATCGGCGACACGAATGACGAATGGGGGTTGGAAGCGATGTGGGACGATGCCCTCAGCGCGGGACGCGAGATCTACGGAATCGCCGTCGATGATGCGCATGAGTTCAAGCAGTTCGGACCGGAGCGCTCGAATCCCGGCCGTGGGTGGATCGAAGTGCGGGCCACCGAGCTGACGCAGGGGGCGGTCATCGACGCCGTCGAACGTGGTGACTTCTACGCTTCGACCGGGGTGAAGTTGGATAGCCTGCAGACCGATGGCGGACGGATCCAACTGCGCATCTTGCCCCGGGGAGATGAGAAGTACCTGACGCGGTTCATCGGCCCCGGCGGTCGGGAACTTGACCGAGCGACCGGGCTCGAAGCGACCTATCAGCTCAGGGCGGCTGACGGATATGTCCGTGCAGCGGTCAGCGATTCGACAGGACGCCGTGCCTGGGTCCAGCCAGTGTTCGCTCAATAAGCCCGCTTCCTGACGACGCCGCAAGCAGCATGGTCGGGCGTTGGTCTCGAAATCCGCTCGTTCTAGCGGCCGCCGGCCGAATTTCAGGCTCCCGAGGTATTGAGAGCTGTCGTCGAGTCGGGGCGGGCAGTCCGCAACGCACCTTTGCATAGTCTTTACCGCGACGCGTGCATTTGGGCGACACTACGAGGATTAAATACGCCTTTTAGAGCAGAATAGATTGGGAGTCTCATGAACCGTGGAAGAGCTGTAGTCGATTTGCGCCAACGAGAAATCGACAATGCCGGGTCGCTTGCGACCGACCCAAAGCCCGTGCTGGTGCCAGACAGAGGTCCCTCGCGCCGTGAGTTGCCCCGTTGGGGTGTGATGGCCCTTGTCGTCGCCGGAGTTGCTCTGGGCCTTGGCCTTTACCAGTCGCTACAGAGCGGGCCCGGCAGTTCGGGAGCGGCGGGGCCTGCTGTCGTCACGACCGTTGCCGTGGAGTCGAAAAGATTCGAGGCCACCTTGCGGGCGGGCGGCACGCTTGGCGCAACGAACTTTGCCTTGATTCGCGCGCCGCGCATGCGCGGTGGCAGGGATCGCGGTGGCGGCGGCGGCGGTAGCAGTCTCACGATCGCGTCGCTGGCAGAGCCCGGCACCATGGTCGAAGCTGGGGCGGTCGTCGCGGAGTTTGAGTCCAAGCGCACACAGGACATCATGGACACGTACCTGTCCGGCTTGGCGCAGACGCGCCGCCGCACTGCCAGCCGCTTTGCCGTCCTAATGAGTTCATCGGCGACCCTGGAGCAGAGTCATCGTAGGGCAGTGGCCGACGCTCAGAAGTCGAAACTCGAACTGGGCACTGCCGAGGTCAGGTCCAAGATCCAAGCGGAAATCCTCGCCTTGCAGGCTGATCAGGACGAGGCTGCCGCGCAACAGATGACCGAAGAGCTTCGGCTGAGCCGGGTCGCCGACAACGCTGAGCGGCGATTCTACGAAATCGAAGTCGAACAAGAGGAGAGGCGGCTCGCGCGAACGGAATCGGATATGGACAAGATGCGCTTGCGCACCCCCGTCTCGGGCTTGGTCGTAGTTGAAACGATGTTCCAGCGCGATACCTTTTCACAGGCCTCCGAGGGCGATACCGTGTATCCCGGATCGACCTTCCTGCGGGTCGTCGATCTGTCTCAGATGGCCGTTTATGCAGACATCAACCAAGTCGACGCTCAGTTAGTCGAACTTGGCTCTCTTGCCAACGTCATGCTGGATGCCTACCCCGGAGTGAGCTTCGCAGGTAGGGTGTCCGCGATCGGGGCGATGGCCTCTTCGGGAGGCGGCGGCGGAAGAGGCTCGCGGGGAGGCTCGCGGGGAGGCTCGAGCGGTGACTGGGTTCGCCAGGTGCCGATCCAGATCGAGCTCATCACTCAGGACGACCGCATTAGGCCCGACCTCTCTGCCAGCGCCGATATCATCGTGAGTGCTGAAGACGACTCCCTGGTCATCCCGCGCTCAGCGCTCGAAGATCTCGACGGTGAGAATGTCGTGTGGGTGCAGGATGGCAGCAAGTTCGCCCAGCGCAAGGTCCTGGTGGGTGAGCGTAGCGACACGGAAGTCACGGTCCGCTCCGGGCTCAGCGCCGGGGATGTGATCGCCGTCCAGCCAGTGACCGATCCGCGGCTCATGCAGGAGCCGCGAGTGGCCTCCAAGTCTTGATAACGCTTGGCTGGTTCGGCGTCAAATTCCGGCCAGTGTGTTGCGGATGCGCTCGATCTGGGATTCGTACTCGCCGAGTTTCTGGCGCAGCGAATGAACCACGTGATCCGGCGCCTTTTCCAGAAACGTCTGGTTGCTGAGCCGCCCTCGGGCGCCAGAGCCTGCCTTTTCTAGTGAGCCGAGCTGTCTTTCGAGCTTCGCACGAAGCGCGACCCTGCGCTCCTCAGGCAGGATGATCGCCAGGTCGAAGTCAGCGCTGTGTCCCGTTGCTTGGCCCGCGGCTGCCTTTCCATCTAAGCCCGCCAGCCGCACGCCCGCGAGGTGCCGCAGCGCCTCGCTCTCGCTGCGGACCACGTCTAGGACGATCCGGTCTTCGCTGTACACAGTCCCGTCGAGGATGTCCTTCGGGGGCAGGTTGATTTCGGCGCGCAGGTTGCGGGCTGCGGTCACCACGCCTTGGAGAATCGCAATCTGCCGCTCGGCAGCGGGATCGTCGTCCGCAGCCGCCGGCTGCGGATACTCAGCGAGGGCGATCGACTTGCCACGGCCGGCCGTGTTGGCGCTGAGTCGCTGCCACAGGTCCTCGGTGATGAACGGCATGACCGGGTGCAGCAGGCGCAGCGATGTCTCGGAGGCCGCCAGCATGTTCTTCCAACCGTTGGTCAGCCCATTCCCTTCCACAAAGGACAGCTTCTTGAACTCGATGTACCAGTCGCAGAATTCGTGCCAGAAGAAGTGGTATAGGGTGCTGGCTACCTCGTGGTAGCGGAATTTCTCGATGTGCTCGTTGGCCTCTGCGGCGACTGTGCGCAAGCGCGAAAAGATCCAGCGATCGGCGAGTGAAACCTCGCCAGTCTGCTCGTCCGGGAGCGGGCGGAACGCGGAGAGGTCTTCCGGTGTCCACACGTCGGCCCCGGCCTTTTCAAGGCTCATGCCCACGAATCGAAGGGCATTCCAGATCTTATTGGCAAACGTGCGATAGCCAGCGATGCGTTCTTCCTTGAGGACCACGTCGGATCCTTGCCCCGCCGAGGCGACTAGGGCGAAGCGGACGGCGTCGGTGCCGTATCGCTCCGTCATTTCGATCGGATCGATCACGTTGCCCTTCGTCTTGGACATCTTCTGCTTGTCCGCATCACGCACGAGGCCGTGGATGAAGACTTTGCGGAAGGGGGCCTCGCCAGTCATCGCGATGCCGAGCATCATCATGCGCGCAACCCAAAAGAAGAGAATGTCGAAGCCTGTGTTGAGCAGGGCAGTGGGGTAGAAGGCCTTCAGGTCTTGTGTTTCGTCCGGCCAGCCCATCGTGGAGAACGGCCACAGGCCGGAACTGAACCACGTGTCCAGCACGTCGGTTTCGCGGTGCGTCACCGCGCGGCCGCGCCGCGCCGCCTCGGCCTGCGCCTCTTCCTCGCTGCGGGCCACCACGAACGATCCGTCATCGAGGTGCCAGGCGGGAATCTGATGGCCCCACCACAATTGCCTGGAGATGCACCAGTCACGGATGTTGTGCATCCACTCGAAGTAGTTTCTCTGCCATTGGTTCGGGGAGATCTGGGTGTGGCCCGTCTCGACGGCCTCGATGGCCGCATCCGCCAAGGTCTTCGTGCGCACGAACCACTGCGTGGAGACCCGGGGCTCCACTGCCAGCCCAGACCGCTGGCTGCGTCCTATGTTGTTGGTGTACTCCTCGATCTTGTCGACCAAACCCAACGCGTCTAAGTCTTTGACGATCTGAGCGCGGGCCGCGTACCGATCCAAGCCTTCGTACGTGCCGCCGTTGGAGTTGATGCGGGCCTCCTCATCGAGCACGGTGATGCACTCAAGCCCGTGCCGCTGGCCGGCGGCGAAGTCGTTGGGATCGTGGGCCGGCGTGACCTTGACGATTCCGGTCCCGAACTCGGGGTCCACGAAGTCATCGCAGATGACAGGCAGGCTGCGATTCACCAGGGGCAGCGTTACCGAGCCGCCATGCAAGTGGCGGTAGCGGGGGTCGTTTGGATGGACGGCGACCGCTGTGTCGCCCAGCATCGTCTCGGGGCGCGTTGTCGCGACCACCACGAATTCGCCTGCGGCACCCTCGACCGGGTAGCGCAGGTGCCACAGGGAGCCCTGTTGCGTTTCGTACTCGACCTCTAGGTCTGAGATTGCCGTGAGCGTGCCGGGATCCCAATTGACCATGTATTCGCCGCGATAGACTAAACCGCGCTCATACAGGCGCACGAAGCACTCTGTAACGGCTCGCGACAGGCCCGGGTCCATCGTGAAACGCTCGCGGGTCCAGTCGCAGCTCGCGCCTACGCGCTTGAGCTGTCCCACGATTCTTCCCCCGTACGTCTCCTTCCAGTCCCACACGTGCTTGAGGAACTGCTCGCGGCCGAGCTCCCTGCGCGAGATGCCATCCTTGGCCAGTTGCCGTTCAACCAGCATTTGGGTCGCGATGCCCGCGTGATCGGTACCGGGTAGCCAAAGCACGTTGCGCCCTCGCATCCTCTGCCAGCGCATCGTGATATCGACCTGCGAGGTCTCGAACATGTGGCCCATGTGCAGGGCACCGGTTACGTTGGGCGGCGGGATGACCAGCGAGAAGACAGGCTTCGTGGAGGAGGCGTCGGCTTGGAACAGACCTTCGCTAACCCACCACTCTGCCCACGCTGGCTCAATCTGCGAGGGGTCGTAGGCTTTCTCTAATTGCATGAAGGGGGCAAAATCAGGGGGGTTAAGTCCAATGTACACCAAGCTAGCGGCCGCCCACGCCGCGGTTGCGCTTGGCGGATTCGGGCAGCACCGTTGGCGGCCGGGCGCGAGCAATGGGCAGCGCAAGCTCCGGCTTCAGAGCTTGCGGGTGCGCGAATCCAAGCGCTGTGTTCGGAGTGGGCTGGCTGGCAAGGCTGCCGGGCACCGTAGTCTATTGCCGCGCAGCGCCGACGCCTGGGTGCGGGTTCTCGACGAATTGGCGCCAGCGTGTCGGATCAAACCGGCCCCCCATCAAGCTCATGGCAGAATAGTGGCTGCCCTGTCGCTTGACTCCCCAATCGCACCGCCCGCAACGACGCCCGGTCGCATGCACTTGAGCGCCGCCAGCGTCGCGTGGCGTTTGCTGGCGGCGTTCTGGCCTCGCGCCGGGAAGATGGGTGCTGCATCCGTTCGAGCGAGTTTCGCTGTAGCTGTGCTCGCGGCGCAGCCGTTGGCGGGCGCCGCTGACCCAGCCCAGTCGATCATCGTTGGGGTAGCGCAGTTGCCCCCTCATGTGATGGAAGGCGATGGGGGGGTGGAAGGTTTCGATATCGACATCTGGAACGAGGTCGCCAGTTTGATCGAGGTCGAGTCGACCTTTCAGCTCATGGACTTCGCGGATTTACTGGGAGCCATAAAGAGCGGCGAAGTCGATGTCGGCGTGGCGGGAATCAGCATCACCCACGCCCGGGAGATCGAGATGGACTTCAGCATCGCGTACATCGATGCCGGGCTGCGGATTCTCACTTCGGTCGAGCGGGAATCAGCGATCATGCGAGTGATTCGGTCGGTGTCCACCGACGAGGTGGTTGTTCCGCTAGGTTATCTTCTGGGGTTCGTGATTCTGTGCTCGCACATCTTGTATTTGGCCGAACGCGGTAGTCGAGCAATCGATTCGCGGTATTTCCCCGGCATCTTCGAAGCCGCGTGGTGCATCTTGGCCACGATCACAACCGTGGGATATGGCGATGTGACTCCGCGCCGGTGGCTGGGGCGGTTCGTCTCCTTGCTCGTGATGGTGATCGGAATTGCTCTCTTTGGCGTTGCGGTCGCGGAACTATCCTCGGGGCTCATGGTGGAATACTTGAAGGTCAGGTTCGCGGAGCCGGAAGATCTCGCCGGCCATGCGGTGGCGACCGTGGCTGGCACCACGAGCGTGGACATTGCGCACCAGCACCGGGCGAAGGTCCACGAGGTCGATCGGATCGAAGAGGCATACCGGCTGCTGCAGGCGGGATCGGTCGACGCCGTGATCTTCGACAGCTCTCCGCTGATGCACTTCGCGCGGGAGGACGGCAATCACTCTGTCACGGTGACTGGACCCATGATCCAGAGTCAGGAATACGCATTTGCGTTCCAGCAGGGCAGCGCGCTGCGGGAGCCGGTGAACCGAGCAATCTTAGCCATTAGGGAATCGGGCCGGTACGAGATTATCTACTCCCAGTGGTTCGGAATCACCGAATAGACGCGGCCCGCTCGATGCCGCGGCTGCTGTTTCGGGGCGCTTCGCGCCATTGTCAGGCACGGCCGAGAGGCGTCCTCAGGCCTCGTCAATGTGGGCACTCAATCGGGCGTCAATTGTGAATGCGCGCTAGAAGTCCCATATGATGAGGGGCATGCCTCGCCCGATGGATGTGTATGAGGAACTTGTGGAGCTGCGGCGAAGCGGCGAGAAGTGCGCCATAGCCACGATCGTGGAGGTCGCCGGCTCGATCCCGAGCTTCCAGAGCGCGAAGATGCTGATTCGCCAAGACGGTACGATGGTGGGCACCATCGGAGGTGGCTGCACCGAGGCAGAGGTGTGGCAGGCGGCACGCGATGTCATCGACAGCGAGAAGGCCCGCATGCTGCAATTCAATCTCGGCCAAGAGGCCGCGTATGACAACGGCCTCATTTGCGGTGGACAGCTGAACGTCTACGTGGAACCAGTGCTGCCCGTTCCCCGGGCGCTGATTTTCGGTGCCGGGCATATTTCGAAGAGCCTGTCCAAGGTTGCGACGCTGGCCGGATTTTCCACGACCGTCATCGACAACCGGGACAGCTACGCCAACCGCGAGCGGTTTCCCGAGGCCGCTGAAGTCATCGCGGCCGAATACGAGGATGTATTTCCCAAGCTGCCCGCGAATGACGCGACCTACGCCATCATCGTCACCCGCGGGCACAAGGACGACATGCGCGTGCTGCGCTGGGCGGTCGGGCAGCCGCTGCGGTACGTCGGCATGATCGGTTCCAAGCGAAAGACGCTCGAAGTTGCCAAGCACCTGCGCAAGGAAGGCATGTCGATGGACCGGCTGGCGCGAATCCATGCCCCCATGGGACTCGACATTGGCGCGGTGACACCGGAGGAAATCGCTGTCGCAGTGGTAGCGGAGATGATCCGGAGACGTAGGAATTCGCAGGACCGATGGAGTCCGGTGTCGAAATCGATCTTCGTGGACGGTGTACCGCGGGCGCTTGAGGCCGCCGCGGCCACTCCGGTCGAGCCAGTCAGCGCCGAGGAAACTCTGGCCGAAACTCGGTGAGCACTGCTGGGCTCGTACTGGCCGCCGGCCGTTCGTCCAGAATGGGCAGCGACAAGGCCCTGTTGGAATACAGGGGGCGTGGTTTTCTCGAGCGTTTGATCTACCTCCTGCTCCCACGCGTGGACAAGGTCGTGGCGGTCTTGGGGCATAACGCCGATCGCATCCAACAGGCATTGCCCGAGGCCCCGCGACTCCAGGTCGCGGTCAACCGCGAATACGACCGCGGGATGCTCTCTTCCTTACAGTGTGGATTGGCCGCGGCGGGCGGCGATGTGGACTGGATCTTGTGGGCATTGGTGGACCACCCGGCAGTGCGTGGGCGCACGTTGGATCGGCTGCTCGCAGTTGCCGCGAGCGCTGACGCGCCCTTGGTCATCCCCCGCTGCGGAGGCACGCGCGGCCATCCGATCATGATTTCGAAAGCCGTCGCCGCGCAGCTGATCGACCTCGACGCTGACAGCAGCCCACAGGACGTCGTGCGCGCGCACTATTCCCGAGCGTGTTTCGTGGATACCGATGATCGGGGAGTGTTGCTCGACATCGACAACCCTGCCGACTATGCGGGCCTTGGTCCGGGCAGCGGCCGCTGAATCCTCGTGGCCGGGCCTTGCCGGCGAGTCAAAGGTCGCTCACGCTCGCGCGCCGCTCGGGAGTTCTGTCGGTGGCCGCGAGCCCTGCCAGCCTTCACGCAGCATGTGCGCGAGCCCGTTGACCAGCGACACGTGTTGCGGCCGGTTAGCAATGTTGCGCAGCTCGTAGCGCGACTCCTTGTAGTCATACAGTTCGGCGGTGCTGTAGGGGCTGTCGATGCCTGACCACTCGGTGTAGCGATGGCGAACCGTGCGCATGGAATAGCCCATGCCTGGGCCGATGCTCGGGATGATGCGAGGGTGCTGGCTGAAAACCGCGCGTTTCCACAGGCGCTTGGGATCGTCGAAGATGCCGCGCCAGCTCGAGCCCTCCATACCGGCCGCTTGCGGGATGCCGCAGATCGAGCACAGGGAGGGGAACAAGTCTACCGCCTCGACGAGTGCCTCGCTCTTGCGTCCCGCGTTTCGCTGCCCCGGCGCGCGCACGACGAGCGGGGTGTGGGTAGCGGCCTCGTAGTTGGAATTCTTGTTCCAGAGTCCGAGTTCACCTAAATGCGACCCGCTGATGCCGACGACAGCGACCACGGTCTTGTCTGCGATTCCGGAGTCTTCCAATGCTTCTAGCAGCACGCCGATCTGGGCGTCGGTGAAGCTCACGCATGCCCGGTACGCCCGGATCAGCTCCCGAGCCTTCGCAGCAGGGATGGGACCGTCGCGCGGAATATCGCTATAGCGGCGGATCTCTTCGGAGCCGTGCAGGGCGAAGGACGGGGCGTCGCGGGGCGGCTCGGGAGAGTTGGGAGCGTCCGACTTGCCAGCAGCGTAGAGCTGGAAATAGGCCTGCGGGGCCACCAGCGGGAGATGAGGTCGCCGGAAGCCCACAGCGACAAAGAACCGGCGATCGCTGAGGCTGAGTTGGCGGATCGCTGAGGCCGCGGCCGCGGCGGTCTGTCCGTCTGGTAAGTCGGACTCAGCGGAATCGGATACGCTCCAGCTAGCGGCCCCTGAATCCGCGTTGCCGACAGAGCTTGGCGATCCATCGTCTTCAGCCGGAGCGCTGCCAGGGAGGCGCCAGCCTGAGCCGCTCAGCTCGTTCCAGTGGGTCTTGGCCAACTCTTCGCTCTCGGGGCTGCGCCACGCCGGCCCGCCCGGCCTCCACGGCGCAATGCTCCAAGACCTGCGGTCGTCGAGGGCTGGCGATTCGAAGACCCTGCCGAAGGCGGTGGTTTCGTAGGCGTGGTGCCGGAATTGCTCCGGGAGCGTCACAGCATTCGGGGCTGAGCCCCGAAAGTGTGTCTGGTGGTCGTACACCCGGGTAGTGTCCGGACGCAGGCCCGTCAGCAGCGAGGTGCGAGAGGGGTTGCTCGCCGCTTGCTGGCAGTAGCTGCGCAGGAAGGTCACGCCGTTGGCAGCGACGCGGTCAATCTGGGGCGTCTTTACTCTGGGGCTGCCGTAGCAGCCCAGTTCGGGCCGCAGGTCGTCGACCAATACCAGCAGTACGTTGAGCGGTCCCGTCGACAGACCTGAACCCTGCCCGAACGCGCGCGCAGTGCTGGCGAGGGCAGGGAGCGAGATGCTTCCCTTGCGCAGGAACTCACGGCGCGATGTCTGGGGATGGACGTTCACGGCGGAATGTGGGGCGGGCGGAACCAGCTGACCGCGCTGTCTAGCCGACTTCTCCGCCAAGTTTGCGCGGATGGCCGGGAACAGTTGGGAGCCGGTCAGCTTACGTGAAAGTCGAGCTTGTCAACGAGCTTGTGTTCGGGCACGGCGCCGACGATCTGCTCGACGGGCTGGCCGGCCTTGAACAGAAGCATCGTAGGAATGCCACGCACGTTGAACCGCTGGGCGGCTCCCGGATTGTGGTCTACGTCCAGCTTGCCGACCTTGACTCTGCCGGCGTACTTCTCGGCCACCGAGTCGATGACGGGAGCCATCTGTCGGCAGGGGCCGCACCAAATCGCCCAGAAGTCGACCAGCACGGGCTGATCTGAATTCAAGACCTGAGCGTCGAAATCCGAATCTGTGAACGTGAGTGTGTGGAAACCAGCCATCGAGGACCTCCTATGAACCGAAATCTCAGCGTAGCAAACCGGCAGCGCCGCTCCGCGAATAATGCGGCGGAACTTTCGTCGCGGCCGACGCGGGATAGCCTTGCCTACAGCGGCGGGGGAATCCGCGATGGCTGTCTCGGCTCGACTCTGCCGTCGCTCATTGACCCTTGTAGTAGCCCGATCCGATGAGCAGCGGAATCCCTCCCGCGACCGTGCGCTTGAGCAACGTGACCTTGCGCTCCATGCGACCGTTGGCCGGATTGATCGAATGGTAGTAGAGAAACGCCTCTCCGAAGGTGGCCGCGACCGCGACCATATCGCGGCCATCGAACGGGTCGGCACCGGTGCCGGCCCCGGCCAACTCACGGTGCCCGCCGGGATCCGGGAAGATCTGCTCGCCTGTTGCGGGATTGATGGCGAATAGATAGACCGAACCTGCGTTCCAGCGGGGATCGCGTTCCAGAATCGGCGTGGCGAAGTAACCCTTGGCTTCGATCTCGGATGCGGCGCAATCCACGAATCTCTGGAGCCCGTCGACGGACGGGTTGGCATTCAAGCGCGTCGCATTTGCGATTTCGCTGGCGCAGGTGCCTAGCGTGTCAGTCGGATAGATGCCGGAGCCCACCACGGCGTCGATGCCTTCCCACTCAACGCGGATCACGTAGCCGGCTTTCGGGCGCCAGAGCTTGGTCTCGAAGCCCCAGTCGGTCAGGTAGTAGACCCAGCCCCGTTCGAAGTTCTTGGCAAGGCGGAACTGCTCCGCCGAGAGATCGCTGCCAAAGCTCACATAAGGCTCCCAATACTGACCCACCCTGGAGGGATCGGGCTGGAAGACCAGGGATCTGGACTCCGAGCCGGTCTCGGCAAGTTCGTCGACGAAGATGTAGACCTCGCCGGACGGGCTCGCCCAGCGCTCGTCTTCATGGAACGAGCGGCTGGCCTCTTCGAAGCCGACTTCCTTGATGAACTCATAGGCGCATTGAACGAAGGTCTGGAGAGCTGCGCGCGTGCTAACGGCGCTGGCGGAGATGTTGTTGTCAGGGGGTCTCCACCCCAGTCTGGGCAGAGAGGGAGGCCACGCTGAGCGCGATCAGGATCGCAGTGTAGGCGGGGGCCTTCGTCACAGGGATCATTGTGGCACCTGGCGGATGCGTTCGCACCGCAGGCTTCGGGTCCCGCCATCAAGAACGGCTTGGTCGTTATGTGAACGTGCAGCGGCCGGTACCAGGAACAGACGTCGAGCGCTACATCGAAAAGAGCCGGCAACGCCCCGAGAGCTATGCACAGGTAGTGTGGAACTCCGCGCAACCCTGGACCGGGCGCAGCTTCCGGGAATACCGGATGTTCAGTGATCCAGCTCGGACTTCCATTCATGCAACAGGGATAGAGCCTCGAATGGACTGATATGGTCGACGTCAAGATCGCGGAGTTGCGCCTCGATCCGAGACGGCGCGGGCTCCGATGTCGCTACCCGCTGCGGCGGCGGGCCGTCCGGTGTGGTCTCGGCCTGCTCGTGATGGGCCAGCACCTCCCCGGCTCTAGCCACAACCGCCGGCGGCAGGCCCGCCAGCCGGGCTACTTCGATGCCGTAACTGCGGTCGGCATTGCCCGGCTCGATGCGACGGAAGAAGACTAGCCGGTCCCCAGCCTGCTTCGCCGAAACGTGCAGGTTGAAAATCCCCTTGTGAGAGCTCGGCAGCGCGGTCAGTTCGTGGTAGTGCGTGGCGAATAGGGTCTTGGCCCGGACCGTGTTCAGGATGAATTCGGCGACGGCCCAGGCGATCGCCAATCCGTCGTAGGTCGACGTGCCGCGGCCGATCTCGTCCAGCAGGACCAAGCTGCGCTCGGTGGCCGTGTTCAGGATTTGGGCTGTCTCTGTCATCTCGACCATGAAGGTAGAGCGCCCTAGCGCGACATGGTCGCTCGCGCCGATGCGGGTGAAAATCCGGTCGATCAAGGGTAGAGACGCAGTCCTCGCCGGCACGAACGACCCGCTCTGGGCCATCACAGAGATCAGGGCGGTCTGGCGCAGGTAGGTCGACTTACCGCCCATGTTGGGACCAGTGATCAGCGCGACCACGCGCTCGTCTCCGTCCAGATGGACGTCATTGTCGATAAACGTCTCGCTGCGCTCGCGCTGGAGCATGCGTTCGACGACCGGGTGGCGTCCGCCCTCGATGCGGATCTCGCCATTGGCCGAAAACCTCGGCCGCGAGTAGTTGTGCTCGACCGCCACTTGGGCCAAGCCACAGAACACGTCGATTTCCGCGATCGCCGCAGCACACGAGCGAATTCGGCGCGCCTGCGCCGCGACATCGGATCGCAGCTGCTCGAAGATCGCAGTCTCCAGCTCCGAAATCTTGGCCTCCGCGTCCAGCACCTTAGCTTCGAGCTCTTTCAATTCGACCGTGGCAAACCGTTCGGCATTGACCAGCGTCTGCTTGCGCTCGAACCGGTCCGGAACCTTGGCTAAGTTTGCCTTTGAGACTTCGATGAAAAACCCGAAAACGTTGTTAAAGCGCACCTTTAGCGACTCGATTCCGGTCGCCTGCCGCTCGCGCCGCTCCAGATTGGCGATATAGCTGCGGCTGTCCCGCTGGATCGCTCTCAGCTCGTCGAGCTCGGCGTCGAATCCCTCGGCGATGGACCCGCCGCTGCCGATGGCAAGCGACGGTTCTGCGGCGATCGTCGCCGAGATCTGGTCATAGACATCTTCCAGAGCGTCCATGCGCCGCAGCAGCGCCGCTGCCCGGTGTCCGGCGACGTTGGCCGTGAAATCGCGCAGCTTTGGCAGGCGGCCGAGGGACGTGCCGAGGTTGTACACATCCCGAGGCCCGGCTGAGCCCAGCGTGACCCGCGCGACTAGGCGCTCGATGTCGTGCAGTTGCTTCAGTTCCCGCTGCAGTTCGGTTCTGGTGATGGTGTCGCCGCAAAGGCTCTCGACCGCTTCCAGCCGCTGTTCTATCTCCCCCAGATCGAGGCTCGGGCGCAGCAGCCAGTTCCGCTGTAGCCTTGCTCCCATCGACGTGGCGGTGCGGTCCAGAGTGAACAACAGCGTCGTTTGAGGTTCTTGGTAGAGCGGATCGAACAGTTCCAGGTGGCGAATCGTGAGCGGGTCAAGGACCATCCAGTCGGTCTGCTCGACGTAGGCGGGATGGTCAAGATGGGCTAGGGCGGACTTCTGGGTTTCACGCAGGTAATGCACCAGCGCTCCCGCTGTGGCGGCCGCGAGGGGTTTATCGGCGAGGCCGAGCCCATCTACGCTGTGCAACTCGAACATGTCGAGCAGCACCCGCTCGGCGTAGTCGAAATCGAAGACCCACGAATCGATGCCGGTGACCGTGTAGCGAGGTTCGGGACGACTGGATTCGCCGCGGTCTTTGAAGCCTAGGCCGGAATCTGCCTCGCCGCGCAGCACTTCCTTGACGCCCAGCGACTCGAGCATGTCCTCGACTTCGGATGGTTGTAGCTGTGTTGTGCGGAACTCGCCGGTCGAGACATCGACGTAGGCCAGACCGGCTATGCCATCTCGTTCGTGGACCGCCGCCAGATAGTTGTTCTGGCCGGCGCTGAGCAGGTTCAGGTCGCTGGTCGTGCCGGGTGACAGGACCCGGACCACCTCGCGCTTGACGAGCTTGCGGGCCTGCTTGGGTTCTTCTACCTGGTCGCAGATCGCGACACGGTGGCCCTTCTGCAGCAGCTTCGCGAGGTACCCGTCCGCCGAATGGGCCGGAACCCCGCACATGGGGATCGGATCGCCCGTGCCGTCCCGCCGCTTGGTCAGAGTGATCTCGAGATCGCGGGAGGCGATGATCGCGTCTTCGAAGAACAATTCGAAGAAATCGCCGAGGCGGAAAAACAGGAGACAGCCCTGATGTTCCTGTTTCGCAGCATGATACTGCTGCATTACAGGGGTCTTGGACGAGCGTTGGGCCATCCTGGCAGGCGCCGGAACCTTCCGATTATATAGCGGCTGGGCACGCTGCGTTTTCATTGGCGTGCCGTGTGCGCTGTAATGAGTGCATGCCTCGATACCCCCGTAGCGATCCGTCCAGCCGCGGCTCTGGCTTGGTGACCCGCGTGCCCGCGGCTGGGGCCCTGCTGGCGGTCGCGATCATCGCCGCGGCTGCAGCCTCATGCGGGGGCTCGCCTGAGCCTGGCAGCGAGCCTGGCATCAAGGGCCTGTGGGAAGTGGCCACTGTGCGCAATCTCACCAAGGGCGAGGACCAGCCCTATCGGCGCGAGTACCACCAGTTCGGGGACACCTACCAGATGGTGATCGTGGCGGGAGAGAATCGGCCCAAGCTCACCAAGTCAGTCAGCGACATGACTCCCGAGGAGTTCCAAAGCCAGCAGCCGATCGGAGCGGGGCTGTATCGCTTCGAGTGGGACGGCAAGAATGTCGTCCGGACAAACGTCGCGGCGCTGTCGGCGTACTACGAGGGACGCTCGTTCCCCGGCGAGCTGGAGCTGTCCGGGGACACGCTCGTACTGCGCGACAGCCATTCTGCCGACGGCGATATGCGTGAATGGACGATGAGGCGAGTCAAGTGACGCACGGTTTGCACGCAGGCCGCGGCCGCCGCGGTGGCCCTGATTGCCAGCGTTCTGCGTCGGCTTGGAACTGTTTGCGGGTCGGCTGGCTGGCGGTGGCGGTGGGGGCCGCGCTCGCGCTCGGTGCCGTGCCGCTGGAGGCTCAGTCGGACGCGACACTGAAAGGTACGATCACCGATCCACAGGGGCGCGTTGTGCCCCGCGCCGAGATCAGCGTGACCCGAGCCGGTACAGGCGCGGTCCGCAACGTCAGGACGGGGAATGACGGGCGCTACGCCGTGGCGGAATTGCAACCGGGGAGCTACTCGGTTTCGATCGTCCGCCAAGGATTCAGACAGGTTGAAGCGGACGGGATCGAGTTGATGAGCGGGCGCATCGCGCAGTACGACGTACGCCTTGCGTTGGGGATGGCTCAGGATGTCGTCGAGGTGGCGGGGAATCTCGCCTTGGTGTCGTCTATCGCGTCGGATTGGGGCGGCCTCGTGCCAGAGGCGAGCTTGCGTGACTTGCCGTTGAACGGCCGCGACTTGTTCGAGCTCTCCGCTCTCGAGCCCGGGGCGACACTGCCCGCCTCCGCGCGCGTCGGATTGGCACAGGGGATCGGACGGCAGATCTCGGTGCTGGGCTCGCGGCCGAACCAGAACAGCTTTCAACTAGACGGCGTCTACGTGAACGACGCCGCATCGGCATCGCCGGCGAGCGCTTCGGGAAACATGCTTGGATTGGAGATGATTCAGGAAGTCCATCTGGTGACGAATCCATACAGCTCCGAGTACGGGCGCACCGCGGGCGGAGTGTTCACCGCAGTGTCCCGTTCGGGTGGCGATCAGTTTCACGGCAGCGCTTACGAGTACTTCCGCAACAACGCGCTGGACGCGCGCAACTACTTCGATTCACCGGCTGCCGGCGCGCCGCCGCTGAGGCGCAATCACTTCGGCGCGCTGCTCGGTGGGCCGGTCAAATTGGACCGGGCCTTCTTTCTCGCCAATTACGAGGGACTGCGGGAGCGCCGGGCCCGCACGGCACGGCCCGCCGTGCCGACGGCGGAAGCACGCTTGGGGCGCCTGCCCGACACCGAGATTCCAGTTGCGGGCCCAGTCCGCCCGTATCTGGAACTGTACCCGCTGGCGAACGGCCGGGACTTTGGGGACGGCACGGCGGCTTCGATCCGCCAGTTGGCGGACAGCACTGACGAGACCTTCGCGTCCGGCAAGGTCGACTTGCTTCTCGATGCGGCCACGCAGCTTTCCGCGCGGTACACGTTCGATGAGGCCGCGAGCCGCACGCCGGACTCGATGGACCTGTGGGTCTTCGGCTTCGATTCCAAGGACCACTTTCTGCACACTCAGCTCAGGCGCGTGCATTCGCCCAAGATCCTGACGACCTGGCGGGCCGCTTTCAGCCGGGTTGACAATTTCGAGAACAGCACGACCTCCGTGCCGGCAGCGCTGTCCTTCGTCGACGGCCAGCCGATGGGTTCGATCACGGTCAACGGACTCGGCAATCTCGGCGGCTTCCAAGCTCGCGCCAGGCCGCGGCGATTCATTCTCGAGAGCTACCAGATGGGCGCGTCGCTGGTCCGCGCCACGGGGCGGGGAACCCTGCGAATGGGTGCGGGCTATGACCGGGTGCGGTTCGACCAGCGCTCGGACCTCAGCGCCGTCGGCTCCTATACATTCGATTCCCTGGCCCTGCTGCTGCAGGCTCGTCCGCGCATCGCGGAGGTGATGCAGCCGGGCTCGGACACGGTCCGCGACTGGCGCTACAACCAGTTCTTCGGATACATCCAGAACGAATTCAAACTGTTCAGAGTGTTCAGCGTGAACGCCGGCTTGCGCTACGAGGCGGTTTCGACACCGACCGAGGTCAACGGCAAGATCGCCGTGCTGCGCGATTTCGTCAATGACGCGCAGACCACTGTCGGCGGGCCGCTGTGGCAGAACCCATCGAAAGACAACTTCGCCCCGCGGATTTCTGTAGCCTTCGACCCGGTGGGAGACGGACGGACCGTCGCCCGGGGCGGGTTCGGGATCTTCTACGACCAGCTAGGCAGTCGTGAGCTGACGATTGCGGGCGTGCGCACGCCCCCTCTGTTCAACCGCATCTTGGTCTTCGGGCGCCCGGGCTTCCCCGACATCCTCCAAGCGGCGCAGGGCCGCAATCCATCCACGTCGATGGACGGACTGGACTATGACCTGAATCAGCCCTACGTGGCTCGGTGGCAAGCGACGATGGAGCGCCAGCTCACTCCCAGCACGGTGATCAGGGCCGGATATAGCGGCGCGCGGGGCGTGCACCTGTTTGGTCAGCTGATCAACGCGAACTCACCGATTCCCGAAGTGCAGAGCGATGGTCGCTACTTCTTCCCGGCCGGGAGCCCTTACGTGAACCCCGCCTTCTCGCGAATCGGACTGCGCAGGACACAGTTCAACTCTTTCTACCAAGGCATCACGTTCAGCCTGCAAACCCGCATCGACGATCGGCTCTCGATACGGGGCAAGTACACGTGGAGCCGCTCCATCGACGAGGCGTCGAACCATACGTTCAACGATTTCGTGGCGAGCGATCAGGTGCCGACAATTTGGGATTACCGAGCCAACCGCGGGCTATCGGACTTCGACCAAGATTACGTCGTGGCGGGGAGCTTCTCGCTCGACCTGTGGCGCGGCGAGGGTTCCGCGCTGGCGGCGGTGCTCGGCGGCTGGCAGGTGCATGGCGTCGGACAAGTGCTGTCCGGGACGCCATTCGCCCCGCGCGTCGGATTCGACCGAGCGCGGCTGCGGCCCGGTTTCGGTGATGTCGGGCAGCGCCCCGACTTGGTCCAGGGTCGCTCGGCTCCCGACATCGTTCTGGGAGATCCGGCCCGATACTTCGACGCCGGGGCATTCAGCTTGCCGGAGGCCGGCTATCTCGGCAATCTCGGCCGCGGGACGCTACGCGGTCCAAGCATATTTGCGCTCGATCTGGCCGTGCACAAGACGCTTTTCTCCGACGAGCGCCAGAGTCTCAAGCTGCGCGGGGAGGCATTCAACGTAACCAACCACCCCAATTTCCAAGTGCCTTCGGGACGCGCGCTGTTCACTAGTTCGGGCGCTCGGATCGGCAGCGCCGGACGAGTGACGTCGACGAGCACCGCTTCGCGCCAGGTGCAGCTCGCGCTCCGCTGGGAGTTCTGAATCGCCCGGCTAAGCCAATTGCTAGACTAGGCGAGATGTTACAGACGATTGCCCGGGACCGGGACGTTTACGACGTAGTCATAGTGGGTTCCGGCGCTACGGGCGGAGTCGCGGCCTGGCAACTTACCGCCGCAGGTCTGAAGGTCTGCGTGCTCGAGGCCGGCCCCAAGATCACGGACGCGGATTTCACCGAGCATGTGATGCCCTATGACTTGAAGTACCGGGGCAATTCATCGCGCTATGTGGGCGGGATCCCGAAGGCCCCGGAGCTGATGCGGAACCGTCCGGTCCAGGGACTCGTGTACGCCTGTCGCGAATCCAACTACAAGTGGTTCGTCGACGATGTCCGCAATCCTTACCAAACGCCCGGCGGCAAGCCATTCCACTGGATCCGGATGCGGGTCCTCGGCGGCCGGTCGCTGTCTTGGGGCCGCCAGTCCTACCGGATGGGCGACATCGACTTTCGCTGTGCGGATCGCGACGGCTACGGCGAGAACTGGGGGATCGAGTACGCCGATCTGGTGCCGTACTACGAAAAAGTAGAGCGGTATATCGGCATCGGCGGGATCGCCGAGGGTCTCGACCAACTCCCCGATAGCGTGTTTCAACCGGCCATGCCCTTTAACTGCGGGGAGACGCTGTTTCGGAACCGGCTCCGGTCCACGATGGGGCGGGTTGCCACGATCGGTCGGACCGCGATCATCACCAAGCCGCTGAACGGCCGCCAGCCCTGCCACTATTGCGGTCCCTGCGAGCAGGGCTGCGTCACGCACTCGTATTACAACAGCCCCACGACAACGCTGAAGGCGGCGCTGGAGTCGGGCAATTGCGACCTGGTGGTTGACGCCGTGGCGAGCCATCTGACTCGAGATCCGCGCACAGGCAAGGCCGCGGGAGTCGCCTACCTTGACCGCACGACCCGGCTTCCCCGCGAGGTTCGCGGCAAGATTGTCGTCCTGTGTGCGTCGACGCTGGAGTCCACACGGCTGATGATGCATTCTGCGGACTACGGCCTCGACTTCAATTCCAGCGGGATGCTTGGGCACCATTTGATGGATCACATCTACCAGGGCGGGGCCGCCGGGCGCATGCCCGAGCTTGACGCCAAGCCTTGGGTCGGCCCGCCGGACAGGCCCAACGCCATGTACGTGCCGAGATTCCGCAACATCGACCGCGCCCACACCAACGGAATGATCCGGGGTTACGGTTACCAAGGCGGCAGTTCGCCGCGATTCAATCTCGGGGCCAAGGGCTTCGGCAGGAGCTTCAAAGAGGCGGTCCACGAAGGCAGCGAATGGGGCTCGGGTTTCGGAGCGTGGTGTGAATGCCTGCCGCGCTACGAGAACTCCGTATCCCTGAACAGGGACCGGCGCGACACTTGGGGAATCCCCACGCTCGACATCAACTTTGACTGGTCGGACAACGACAAGGCGCTGTGGGACGACGCACGCGTGCAGGCCGCGGAGATGCTCGAGGCGACCGGACACAAGGATGTGCGGATGACAGGCCGGCATTCGGTGGGCGGGTTCTGCATTCACGAGGTCGGCACCGCGCGGATGGGCAAGGATCCCAAGAAGTCGGTCCTCAACACGTGGGCACAGGCCAACGACGTGGAGAACGTCTTCGTGACCGACGGCGCTGCATGGGCGTCGATCGGATGCCAGAACCCGACCCTGACGATGATGGCAATCACGGCCAGGGCCGCCGACTACATTGCCGAAGAGGGCAAGCAGGGACGGTGGGCCTAGCCTTCGCCCCGGGGGCTGGCTCCAATCGCGCATTCCGGCCGAGAGGCTGCGCCTGTGCGAATCTGTGACGGCCGGGCTGATTTGGCGTGCCGATCGCGGAATTTCAGAACTTCGGCACCCCGCATCTTGTTGCGATCGGCTTGACGCTGGTCCTGCCCTTTCCGCTCGCGTGGGTCGCCCGTCGATCGGCTTCTCCAGCGGCCGGCACGGTGATCGCCTGGTGCTTGGCTGGCGTGCTCCTGCTCAACGAGGTGGCTGGCTGGAGCGCCCGCATTAGCGATGTCGGTCTGCTTCGATTTGCGGAGCACCGCCTGCCGCTGCATGTCTGCGGAATCGCCGTGTTCTTGACGGCGGTGACACTGCTGCGCCGCAATCAGGCAACGTACGAAATCGCCTATTTCTGGGGTTTGGTCGGCGCAGCGAATGCTGTCCTGACGCCGGGGGAGCTCGATGCCCCTTATCCGGAGTTTCGCTTTTTTCAGTACTTCACCGCGCACTCCGGGATTGTTGTCGGCACGCTCTTTGCGACTTGGGGGTTGGGCATGCGTCCGACGATTGCTGGGCTCCTGCGAGCGTTTGCCTGGCTCAATCTCTTTGCTGCGGGCATCGCGGCACTCAACTTTTTCGTCGGGTCCAACTACATGTACCTGTCCGCGCCGCCCTCCGGCACCGTTTCGCCGTTCTTCTTCGCCCCGTGGCCGTGGTACATCCTCACACTTGAGTTCATCGCATTGGGGATGTTCGTGCTCGTCTACGCGCCTTTCCCATTGGCCCGGCGATGGTGTCGCCAGGCTCCCGCGCTGTCAGCCGCTCGCCCCTCTGCCGACTTGTAATTCGCGGACCTTGGGCAGCATTTCGTACAGGCGCTCCCAGGTGTAGATCCCGGTGGAGTGGCTGTCGCTCCAGAAGATTTGGATCGCGTACCGTCCGACCGGCTCGATCTTGGTCGGGTACACCAAGATTGGCAGCAAGTTCTCGGTCACGATGCGCTTGCCGGTATTCTCATCCACGCACGTTGCACAGGGACATTGGCCCCTTAGGAAGCGAGCCGGGTAGACGCCAACTTCGCCGGAATTCCAGCGAATCTCGATGTCATGGGCACCGTGGCGGTTGATCTCCACGGGCCGCCGGTCACTGGAAGCAGCCATCGCCTGTCAGCTTGCAGTGTATCCGGCCCGTGCTCGCGTGTCGCGCAGCGGTCAGTAGTTCTTGAACGGCCCCCGCGGCTCGGCCTCGTCCATCTCCCGCACCCATCGGCGGTAGGACCGCACAAGTCGCTGCTGCACCTCGGGAAGTTCGTCGCTGAGATCGTTCCTCTCCCCAAGGTCTTCCGACAGATCGAAAAGTCCGCTGCCCTGTCGCGAGCTAACCAGCTTCCAGCTGCCGACCCGGGCGCCGTAGTCTCCTTGCCGTTCCCAAAACATTGTGTCGCGGTCGGATTTGGCTTTGCCTTGCAGGACAGGGAGCATGTCGAATCCGTCGAGGCGCACGCCCTCGGGCAGGGCGGTTTCCGCCGCATGCACGAGGGTTGGCAGCACTTCCAGGGTGGTCAGGAATTCGTCCGACACGGTTCTAGGCTCGATCTGCCCCGGCCACCGCATCAGGAAGGGGACCCGCACGCCACCTTCGAACATCTGCCCCTTGCGTCCTCGCAGCGGGCCTGAGTCGCCGCCGCCGCCTGCGCCGTTATCGGAGACGAAGATGACAATCGTGTCCTCGCGCAGCCCGTGCTCGTCGAGACGGTCTAGCACCCTGCCGATTGAGGCGTCCATGCAGGTGATGGACGCCATGAACTTTTGCCGGCGTTCGCCGTCGAGCCTGTCGGTGGCAGGGTATAGGTCCAAGCACTTGCCCGGAGCTTGAACAAATCCACGGATCCCGCGATCGAGGCTGGACGCGCCATGTGGCGCGTTGTAGGACAGATAGACGAAGAACGGCTCCGCCCGGTACTCGTCGATGAACCGCAGTGTCTCGCGCTCGAACAGATCCGTCGTGTACTTGCTCTTGTCTTCCTGCGTCGGAGTGTTGCGTCGGTACATTGACGGCACGCCGTAGCGTTCGTGGGTCCAGTAGTCGATGCCTGTGTTGACAAAGCCGTAGAAGTCGTCGAAGCCGCGCTGCAGAGGCAGGAAGCGATGCAGCGAACCCAGGTCCCACTTCCCGAACACGCCAGTGGCGTAGCCGGCTTCTGACAGCACAGCGGCCAGCAGGATCTCGCGCGTGTCCATGCCGAGGATGCGCTCCGGGCTGAGGGCGTATTCGTGAGGCGGATAGCGGTATCCATCATCGACCCGATCATTGCGGAAGTTGTCGTAGGTGCCGTTGCGCTGTGGGTAGCGCCCTGTCAGCAGTGCTCCCCGAGAGGGGGTGCAGACGGGAAACGCCGAGTAGAAGCTTGTGAGGCGCACCCCTTCCGCCGCGAGTGCGTCAAGTCGTGGGGTCAGAATGTCCGGGCTTCCCATCGAGCCCAGATCCATGTACCCCTGATCGTCGGACACGACTAGCAGGATGCTGGGGGGACGGGCTGGTAGGACAGTGGCTGCGATGAGTACAAGCGTCGCTAGGTGGCGCTTCATCAAGTCCATTGTATGTACGACGCTTCGTATCGAGGACCGGCGCTCGCCAAGGCCCGGCAGCGAGCGATTGCGCACCAGAAAGCGCCGGTCCGCACAGAGCTGTTGGCCGGGCAATCTGCAGCTTGACCCCGCAGCTCCACCAAGCCCGACTGGCGCAAGGATCGTGTCCCGGCCTCGTGCTGTCTTGAGCGTGCGTGTCAGAGTCCGGGGCGGGGCAGACTATGACTCGAGGGACTTGAAATACCTGCGTGCTTCCTTCATGACATGGGGCGAGAGTAGCAAGCTCGACGTCATCGTAGGAATCGCCATGAAGCCGTACATGCCGTCGACGAAGTCCAAGACTGCGGCTTGCGAGGTCATCGCCGAGATCACGATCGCGGACACGTAAATGTACTTGTAGACAAACTTCCGCTCTGCGCCGATCAGGAAACCGAGCGACTTCTCGCCGTAGTAGCCGCAAGACAGCGTCGTCGTGAACGAAAAGAAGAGTATGCAGATGAAGAGCACGTAAGTGCCAATGCCGGGCAGTACTTGTTCGAAGGAGCTGGCTGTGACGGAGACGCCCTCCATCGCGGTATTCGTCCAAGTGCCGGTGCAGAGGATGATCAGCGCGGTGCCCGTGCAGATGATCAAGGTGTCGATGACGGGTCCCAGCATTGCCACGAGGCCTTCGCGGATCGGCTCTTCGGTCTTGGCTGCGCCGTGGGCCAGGGCTTCGGAGCCTATGCCTGCCTCGTTGGAGAACGCGGCACGCCGGACCCCCGTCACGATCACTGCCCAGACGGCCCCGCCGGCCACGGCCTGGCCCGTAAACGCGTCGCTCAGGATCAGTTGGAAGGCAGCAGGGATCGAGGCGAAATTCAAGCTTAGGATGGCCACCGTGCAAGCCATGTAGAGCACGACCATCGCCGGGACCATCCTGGCGGCGACCTTTCCGATGCGCTGGATGCCCCCGGCGAGAATGGCTCCGGCTGTCAAGGCGATCACGAGGCCCAACACGAGATTGAACATCCAAGCGTCAGACGGATCGCGAATCCAACCTAGCGGAAGCGCCACTATCTCACGCGAGATCTGGACTAGCTGGTTGACCTGAAACATCGGCAACGTGCCACACAGAGCACAGATCGAGAAGAACATGGCGAGGGGCTTCCAACTCGATCCGAGGCCGTGAACGATCGCGTACATCGGTCCACCTTGGATCTCTCCCCGGCTGTCGGGGCCGCGGAATTGGATCGCCAGCGAGCAGGTGAAGAACTTAGTAGCGATACCGGCGATGGCGCAGACCCACATCCAGAAGACAGTGCCAGGCCCGCTGGTTTGAATCGCGACTGCGACGCCTGCGATATTGGCCATTCCAATGGTGCTGGCGAGCGCGCTGCTCAGCGCTTGGAAGTGCGTGACTTGCCCGGTATCGGTTGGCGAGTCAAAATGCCCCAGCAGGATCTTCACCGCATGGCCCATGTGCCGGAATGGAATCATCCGGGAGCAGTAGAAGAAGTAGCATCCGCCGCCCACGAGGAGCACGAGCACGACCGGTCCCCATGCAAACGAGGCGAACGCGCTCATGAGCTCTGCGATTGCGGTCACCCAACCAGCATAGTGGACCCTGCTTGGCTGCCTCCGCCCGCAGCTCCGGCGTGCTCCGGCGGCACGATTTCTGGATCACAGCGAACTTGTTCTGGCAGCAGGACCCTGTTCGCGCAGACTCCTGGTGGGACGGTTTGGGTGCGTGAACTCACCGGGTGCTACCCTAGCGCCAAGCTGGCTATCAGGTGTGGCTGCGACGGCTTTGACTCGGTCGGGCTCAAGTCGCCTGCCGGGTCGACCCGGCAGGCAGCGTCCGATCTGGCTAGGCGGGCCAATTCGGGCGGATGGTCAGCGCGAGGAAGTGCCCTGCGCGCCATCCTTCGGAGTGGCGTCAAGTGAGCTCCCAAGGAAGGTGGACAGATTCTAATGGTGAGCCGATTAATTGGTGCGGTCGGGGTTCTTGCATGCGTTGTCGCGGTAGCCGGAGAGATCCCGCGCACGCCGTCGGGCCACCCGGATTTGTCGGGCACCTATGACATCGCTACGCTGACTCCGCTCGAACGCCCAGAGGAGTTTGGGAACCAACTCAACCTGACCGATGAGGAGGCGGCTGCGGTCGCCCGACGTGAAGCGGAGCGCAAGGCGAGCAGGAACGCCCCGTCCGATCCGGACCGAGCGGCTCCTCCTGTAGGGGGCGACGGTTCGCCTGGCTCGGCCGGCAATGTCGGCGGCTACAATTCCTTCTGGCTCGACAGGGGCAGCCGCGGATTCAAGCTCAACGGGACGTGGCGCACCTCGATCATTACCGACCCTGAGAACGGCCGCCGTCCCGAAATGACCGCAGCGGCGAAGCAGCGCGCAGCGGCGAAGGCCAAGCTGTCGCGGCCCAACACCGGTGTCGCTTGGTGGATCAAGGAAGGCTTGGAGCGCGGCCCGTACGACGATCCGGAAGTGCGGCCGCTGGCGGAGCGCTGTTTGCTGGGTTTCGGATCGACGGCCGGACCGCCGGTGCTGCCCGTGTCTTACAACAATGTCAAACGGATCGTGCAGACCGATGACCACGTGATGATCTTGGTCGAGATGGTCCACGATGTCCGCATCATCCGCCTGAATGCCGAGCACGCTCCGCAAGATGTGCGTAGCTGGCTAGGCGACTCGGTTGCGCGCTGGGAGGGCGACACGCTGGTGGTTGAGACAACGAACTTCAACGACACGCCGTCACTGTCGGGTGCGTCCCGCGATCTGCGCGTGACCGAATGGTTCACGCGGCTTGACGCAGACTCGCTGCAGTATCGGTTCCGGGTCGAAGACCCGGCAGTCTGGACGGGCCCGTGGAGCGGGGAGTATGCTTGGCCGACGACCACCAATCGAGCCTATGAATAGGGGCTTATATACAATCCTAACCAAAGCAACCAGCTCTGCTTGTAGGAAAAACCTAGGCAATCCATCTATAACTCATTGATATCGCTTGACTTCCGGCGCTGTATTGGTTACGATAGTATTGTTATGAGGGCGCGCAGGAATCACGATCATCCGGGACCGGGCAAGGCCCGCCGCAAGGGCATTTCCATCGTTCAGCTGATCCGGCTATTCCCAGACGATAAGTCCGCGGAGGATTGGATTGCCTCGATTCGCTGGCCGAACGGGGCGACCTGCCCGCATTGCGAATCCACGCACGTCCAGTGCGGGGCGCAGCATCCGAACATGAGCTATCGCTGCCGGAAGTGCCGCAAGTTCTTCTCGGTGCGCACCGGCACCGTCATGCAGAACTCGAACCTGGGCGCGCAGAAATGGGTGATCGCGGCTTACATGCTGACAACGAATCTGAAGGGAGACTCCAGCATGAAGCTGCACCGGGACCTGGACATCACGCAGAAATCGGCGTGGCACCTGGCGCATCGCATCCGCGAGACCTGGGAGCGGGGCGAGGGGCTGTTTGGCGGACCCGTCGAGGTGGACGAGACCTATCTGGGCGGCAAGCGCAAGAACATGCCGAAGCATGTCCGCAAGGACCTGACGGGGCGGGGTCCGGTCGGCAAGACGGCGGTTGTGGGAGCCAAGGATCGCGCGACGAAGCGGGTCGTGGCGAAGGCCGTTGAGGGCACCGACAAGGAAACGCTGCAAGGCTTCGTCAAGGACTCCGCGGACCCGCACGCGACGGTCTATACCGACGAGGCGGGTGCCGACGAGACGCTGCCGTTCGAGCATGAGGCCGTCAAGCACTCGGTCAGCGAGTATGTGCGCGGCAAGGCCCACACCAATGGCGTGGAGTCGTTCTGGAGCATGCTCAAGCGCGGCTATGTGGGGACGTACCACAAGATGTCCCCGAAGCACCTGCAACGCTACGTGAACGAATTCTCGGGACGGCACAATGTGCGCATGGCGGACACCTTGGAGCAGATGGAACACAGCATGCTGCGGATGAGCGGCAAGCGCCTGCGGTACCAGGATCTGAAGCGGGCGAACGGTCTGGATTCCGGGGCGCGGGAAATGGCGCTATGAGCGGCCCGCGCCACACGGAGTCTCAGCGCACTGCGGGCTGGCCCGTGCGCTGAGACTCCGCCGCCATCCCGCCACGACCGTCCACGGCGGGAAAGGCACTCGGATGCACGCGTGGCCGAGTCCTTGCCGGGGAAGTCGCTGGCGCCAGGGATTGTTTTAGGATGGACTCCATGACCAAACCACCAGACAAGCCCAAGCGACCGCGAGGCCGTCCGGTCAAATACCCTATGCCCGAGCCGATTCCCGACACTCCCGAGAACGTCATGCGTGCGTTGCTGGGAGCACCGCCCAAGGGCGAGAACGACTGGGACTACATCCAGCGCACAGGACGGAAAACCAAGCGCCCGTAGCCGATTGCAATGAACTGTAAATTAGTTACTTTGGTTAGGATTGTATATAAGCCCCTATGAATACGCTTGCCACGAAGCGAATTATTCGTTCGGCGGCATTCTCCGAGGTGCCCGGATACTCGAAATGGAACTATTGGGAAAATCTGACAAATGAACGATTTATAGGAGTTTACTTCACCCATCCAGTGATCATTTTCTCGACTTCGGCGCGGTCGTACCGGCCCCATGGCGCGTAATCTTGGTGCGCCAGCAGGTCAGCCATCGCATACGGCCCGGAATCGATCCCGCTCTCGGGAACCTCGGCCCCTGCGATCCAGGCGATCGCATTCAGGACGAGCTTGCGGTAACCGGGGTGTGCCCAATTCCAATGCACATGTCCGCCGGTGAAGCCGAAGCCCTTGCCGCCGCCCGGTCGTTCGCTGGCCCACATCAGCGTCTGCAACTCGCCGTTGTTGACGGCCGCCCGGGCATAGGGATTGCCCGAGGCAGGCCCGTCCGGTCGATTCATCGACTCCTTGGGCGGCACGGCTTGCAGGATCGGCGTGATGCCCTGCATGCCCGCTCGGAAGCGGATGTGGAAGTACCATTCGTCGTTGAGCTCAAAGGGCTCGACGCCGTTCGTGATTGGATGGGCCTTGGCCAGCTTGGGTGCCTTGATCGTCCAATGCGGGTTCACCGACCACCAGCGCTCGAAATAGCCACCCACCCAATCTAGGAATTTCTGCCCCGGCTCACCCTGCGGGAGTTCCACGGCGAAGTGAATCGCGCCAATGCCCGCCTTCCGGGCAGCCGGCCGGTCAACTTCACGGAGCGCTTTCAGCCAAGGGTGCCCTAACCCGCCATTGCTGTACAGGACCACTGCGTCGGCGTTGTCCAGCGCGGTTGGATCGTCGGGATGGCCGTCGAAGTAGGCGACCGAGTGAATTTGCGGGAAGTTGCGGTTCAGCGCGTCCATCAGGAGCTTGATCCCAGCTGTGTGCTCGTGCGAGCCGTAGCCGTGGCTTTTCACGCCCCCGATAAATACGACCTTCTTCACGCCAGCCGTCATCTCTAGCCGCTTGAGTTCGATGTTGCGGAATTTGACCGTCATGGCCGGCCCGCGGTGTACCTGCAGCCCGAGCAGGCCAGATGTCGGCGCTGCCGGATCGTTGTCGGTCACGTCCACCATCACATGTCCATTGATCTTGTGGATGTAGCGGTTTCCGCGAGCGATGACGTGGAAGCTGTTCCAGCCAGTGAGATCGATATGGGATTGGAGTTCGACAGGGTCCCCTACGCTGCCCACGGCGATGGGTTTGCCGTCGGCGCCGATCTCCACCTTTTCGCCTCGTCGCGCGAGGATCCCCCGAGATCGCTCGCCGTACAGCCCGCCAGTGTGCCTTTCGCCGGCCTCGAAATCTGCCTGCAGGCCGCCCATGATATGCGGCCCCCATTCCTTCGGCTTTTCGATCGCGCGGAACTGGATCCCTGAATTGCCGCCCGTGATCATGAATTCGAGCCTGAGTTCAAAGTTGTCGACCTCGCCCTCCCGCCAGATCAGGAAGGAGTTCGCGGGGATTGGATCGTCGGGGCTCGTGCGTCCGACGATCGCGCCGTCCTCAACGCTCCAGAGCTTCGGATTGCCGTCCCAGCCCTTCAGCGAAACGCCATCGAAGATCGGCACGAAGCGGTCTGCGGGGCTGGCGGCGGACAGCGCCATGGCTGCCACGAAGGCAGCGAGGATGAGGTTGGTAGGTCGACACGTCATGGCTTCTAGCGCTGCTCGCAAGGTCAGCGGCAACCGTAGGATATGATAGCTTGCTCCCCCGCTAGGCGTCCGGCGGCGCAGCATTGCCGGACACCTCAATGAATCGCCAGCGAGAGCTGCCCCGTGTCGCGCTCAACCGATTTGATCCGATGCGGGCCGATCTTGTCGTGCAGCGAGAACCAAAACGTTGATCCTTGGCCCGGCTCGGTTTCGACCCAGACCGCCCCGCCGTGGGCTTGGACCAAGTGCTTGACGATTGCTAGGCCGAGGCCCGTGCCGCCAAGCTCCCGAGAGCGCGCAGTGTCGACACGGTAGAAGCGCTCAAACAGTCTAGGCACGTGCTTCTGATCGATTCCGATGCCCGTGTCCTTGACAAAGAAGCTGACCATCCCAGGCCCTTCGACCGCGCCAAGCGAAATGCTCCCGCCACCGGGAGTGTACTTGGCAGCGTTGTCGAGCAGGTTGGAGAGGATTTGCTGGACAGCGCTTGCGTCGCAGCGGATCGAGAGATTGTCCGCAGCGGGATCGACGGTCAACCGGAGCGACTTCGGAGACAATACTGGGCCAATGCCGTCGGCGGCGAGTCGCAGGATGTCGGCCACTGAGTGCGGCACGAACTCGAACTCGCGAGTCTTGACCTCGATCTGGGACAGCGTCATCAGATCGGATGTGAGCTGGGTAAGGCGCCGTGCGTTCTGCCAGAGGATTCTCACGAACCGCTCATTGTTCTTGGTGTCGTGGATCGCTCCGTCCATCAGGGTCTCCGCGTAGCCGGTAATCGACGCTAGGGGTGTGCGGAGCTCGTGCGAGACGTTCATCACGAAGTCACGCCGCATTTGGTCGACCCGCTCAAGCTCAGTGATGTCGTGGAACACTGCGGCGACCGCTTGGATCTTGCCCTTCCGACTCATGATCGGAGCGCACGATACCCGCCATGACTGCTGCGTCGGCGATGCAACCGCCAGTTCGGCCGTACATGGCCGGCCGTTTTCTACGGCATCCTTGAAGATCGCTGGAATGTCTTGATTGATCCAACCATCGAGCGGGGTGTTGACCGACAGGTCCTCGTCAGGGAACATGAGCTTGACCGCCGGATTGTGGAGAACAATCCGGCCCCTGCGATCCAGCACCAGGATGCCTTCGCCGAGGCCGTTCACGGCGTCGACAAAGCGCGAGCGCTCTTCTTGGAGCTGGAGAAAGTTGGCGCTCAGCTTGCCCGCGGTCGCCCGCAAGCTGTGGCTGAGGTGGTTGAGCTCGCTCAAGTCACCACGCTTGGGGATCGAATCGCCTGTCTCGAAATCGCCCTCGGCGATCGCGTTCGAGAGGGAGACGATGTCTGACAGCTGCGTAGAAATGCGACGTGCCGACCAAGCCGTTGCTAGGACCAAGGGTGCCACGATAAACAGGATCACAGCCGCAATGCTGTTCCTGTTTGTCTTGGCCAGTGCGTTGACTTCCTCGAGCGGGAGTGCCAGCCGCACGGCGCCGCCACCCTCCATGGGCACCGCAACATACAGAAAAAACTTCCCGACCGTGCTGCTGAAGCGTCGGCTAGTGGACGTTTCCCCCTCGAGGGATTCAACGAATTCCGGCCTGCCTGCGTGGTTTTCCATTTGATCCGGGTTCGCTTCCGAGTCGGCCAGCACGTTTCCGCTGGCGTCGATGATCGTGACGCGGGCCTGGGCGCGACGCGCAAAGTCCACCACGCTGGATTGGTACTCCGCGGGCGGCTGCCCCTGCAGCGTTGTTTCGACCAGCCGTGCCTTCTCGGAAAGGCTGGTCTCGAGGCCGCTTTCAAGGTCGGCGATGGTGATCCGTGTCACCAACAGCAGCACGGCGACGGCGGTGATCAACAGCGGCAAGATGGTGACCAGCACAAGCTTGAGGAAGATTCGAGCAGTCATGATGGGATGTCGAACCGGTAGCCGAAGCCACGCACGGTCTGGATCCAGCGCGGGCGTTTGGGGTTTTCCTCGATTTGCTCGCGAAGCCTCCGCACGTGCACGTCGATGTTCCGCGAAGTGATGTGGATGCGTCCACCCCATACCCGTGCAATCAGTTGCTTTCGCGTAAACGCCTTGCCGGGGTTCACGGCCAAGAATGCTAGCAGCGCGAACTCGGTCGCAGTCAGGTCGAGCGGCTCGCCGGCCAGACTTGCCTGTCGAGCCGGAAAATCGATGCTCAGGCCGTCTGCCTCGATAAACCTGGGGTGCTCCCGGTTCGTGCCGCGGCGAAGATGAGCTCTGATCCTAGCCAGCAATTCGCGCGGGCTGAACGGCTTGGTGATGTAATCGTCCGCGCCGATCTCGAGGCCGAGCACGCGGTCGGCCTCTTGGCTGAGGGCGGTTAGGAACAGGATAGGGATGCCGGCGGTAGGCGGGCTGGCGCGCAGCTGCCGACAGAATTCGAAGCCATCGCCATCTGGCAGCATGACATCAAGGAGGATCAAGTCCGGCTGCTTTTCTCGAACCAGATCAAGCGCGCCATCCAGGCGATGGAGCAGATCAACCTTGTAACCGCTGTTGCCGAGGTTATATTCGAGCAGTGTGCAAAGATCTTGATCGTCTTCGATGACGAAGATGCTCTGTTGCATACGGATCCTTCGCCATTATAGGCACCTTGCCGAGCGTAGGATTGTTCGGCCCAGACCTCGTAGATCCCCGGACTAGAAGCGCCGCTCCGGCGCAACTCTTTGCAGCTTACAACGAATTCACATCACAATTGCCGCCAACGGGTTTCACGATCGGGACTCTGGATCCGGACACCCGGTTACGAGAGCCCGTCATGCAAGGCTAAGATACGGATAGGCGCCGTGGGCCGGCGCGGGGTTGGGAGGACTATGAGACTCAAGGGCAAGGGCGCCATCGTGACCGGCGCCGGAAGTGGCATCGGCGAGGCGGTAGCCCGCTGCTATGCCGCGGAAGGAGCGCAAGTCGTAACTGTTGGGCGGACCTTGGCGAAGCTCGAGCGGGCCCGCGAGGCCGCGGGCGAAGCCGCAGAGCGTCTGCACCCTTACGCGCTCGATGTCGGCGACGCGGAAGCAGTCGACGCCATGGTCGAGTGGGCGCTAGAACAAATCCCCCAAGTCGACATCCTCGTGAACAACGCCGGCACGAATGTGCAGCATCGCGCACTCGACAAGCTCAGCAGGGAAGACTTCGACACCGTCATCAGGATCAACCTGAGCGGCCCCTTCTACTTGATGAGTGCGGTGCTGCCCGGTATGCGCGAGCGTGGGGACGGGGTGGTCATCACAGTGTCCTCCATAGCCGGAGTGCGTACTTCGGTGCTCGGGGGCGCGAGCTACAGCGCGAGCAAGCACGGAGCGCGATCTCTCAGCTTGGCCGCTCACTTGGAAGAGGGGCAGCGCGGGATCCGATCTTGCGTCATCTGCCCCGGTGAAGTGAACACCCCGATTCTCGACAGGCGGCCGGTGGTTCCGTCCGATGCCAAGCGCGCGGTGATGCTGCAGCCGGAGGACGTGGCGGAGGCCGCACTCCTAGTTGCAACGCTCCACCCGAGGGCTTGCATCCCCGAATTGATCATCACGCCGACCAACCAAGCGTTCTCGTGACGCCTGCAGGGACAGGCTTCCTCCCACCCGCGCCTTCCGCCCGTTCGCGAGCGAGGGCCTAGATGGCTTGCATGTGCTTGCCAGGCTTAAACCGGACAGTTTTGCCTGGTGCGATGCGCACTTCTTCCCCGGTCTTGGGATTGCGACCGATGCCGGTCTTCCTAGGGCGAATGTCAAACACGCCGAATCCGCGGAGTTCGATCCGTTCGCCGCGGGCCATGGAGGCCTTCATCGTTTCAAGAATCGTCTCGACCGCAATGCGGGCAAGAGTCTTGCTCAAGCCGGTGCGGGCAGTCACGCAGTCTACGAGGTCTGACTTGATCATGGGCAGGAAAGCGGGAAGCCGTTGCGGGGAATCTCTATGCTAGGCAAGGCAGCGCAGATTGTCAACCGCTGCCGCCTGAAATGCTCGGGGATGCTCTGGACAGTGGAAGGCGCCGATTCGATCATCGCCCTCCGCTCACCGCTACTCTCGAATCGCGTCGACGAGTACTGGGAGGACCGCGCCGCAGCGTAGGATTCACAGCAACGTCGGCACCCCCGGGCCTGTGTCGGCAATCAGGTAGCCAGCAGTGCTTCACCGCCCATCTCGCACGGCGAATCAATCATTGACTCGCGAGCTTCGTGCTACTATGGGGTTGCTTGCAGAGAGTGAGCAGTTCGCTCAATTCACGGACGGGCTGCTTTAGGGGCAGGACTGACAGCTTTAATGAGCGTTGGAGATCGGGTGTCGCGAGGCACGCCGGTCTCTTTTTTCTTCGCTGGGCGACCCCTTGAGCGCTGCAGCCAAGGAGGATAGTTATTTTCCGACGACGTTACCGCCCGATTCGTAGGGTCAGACGACAGAATGTCAACGAGACAATCCGTGCCCGTGAGGTGAGGGTTGTCTTTCCCGATGGCCAGACCTCGGTCATGTCGACCAATGAGGGCATCCGCCGCGCAAAGGACTTGGGCCTGGACTTAGTCCTCGTCTCTCCCACTGCGCAGCCGCCAGTGGCCAAGGTTATCGATTACGGGGAGTATTCCTACATCGAGAAGAAGAAGCGTAACGACGCTAAGAAGAAGCAGCACCGCATTGAGGTCAAGGAAGTCAAGTTCCGTCCGAACACGGACCAGCATGACTACGCCTTCAAGAAGAACCATGCCGTCCGCTTCCTGAAAGAGGGCAACAAGGTGAAGGCGACCGTATTCTTCCGGGGCCGGGAAATCACCCACGCGGGGATCGGCGAGCGCTTGTTGCGGGAACTGGCGGGAGATCTCGCCGAGTTCGGCTCCCCTGAGACGCAGCCACGCATCGAGGGCCGGACGATGAGCATGATGATCGGCCCTTCAAGGACCTCCAAGCAAAGCTCTAAGAGGCCTGCGGAGCCCGCTCCACGCCCGGCAGCGGAAGCGCGCCAGAGCACGTCTGAGCACCGGGTCTAGCGACCGGGGACCGGACGGGCCGGGCTGGACAGTCGCCCGAACGGCCGAGGCGCTGGGAGTCACGGCGCGTCCAGTCGAGCACCTCAGGCGACGCTTCGTTGAGGAGGGACTGGAGGCGGCACTGCGCCGCCAGCCTTGGCAGCGCAAGCCGCGCGAGGTGAAATTCGACGGTGCCTTTCAAGCGCAGCTGATCGCGCTGGCTTGCTCGCAAGCGCCGGCCGGCCACAGACGCTGGACGGTGCGCCTGCTCGCCGAGCGCGCAGTGGAACTGGGCTTGGCCGAGCGGCTGTCGCCAATGACCGTCCAGCGGATTCTAAAGAAATCGAAATCGAGCCGATGAGAGCGTTCGTGCCGGAAGACTGCACGCCTCGGTAGCCCGGCTATCCCGTCGCCGGTACTGTCACGATCTCCTTTGCCACCACCTTCTTTGCGGTTCGCGCTGTCGCCAGGATCGTTGCGCCGGGCTCGACGCCGACCAGCCCCCGAATCGGCAGGCTGCCGTCCTCCAGCGTCCGCGCACCGCGCACCGGCCGGCCATCCAGCGAGGCCAGCAGCACGTCCGCATTTGGCAGCAGCTTAACGGCAGGCAGCGAGCATGAGTGCGCCCGGCCCGTGCCAGATGCCTCGGCCTGCACGGACCCTCCGCCCCGCGGCGTCTCGTCGGGCGGGTCCACCAAGTTGCGCACTCGCAAGCCGATCTCCGGGTCCTCTCCCCGCGGATCGAATTCCATTTCGAGGAAATTCCAATAAAACGGCCCGTCGACCTTGCGCAGGTCTGGCGTGTCATAGCGCTGGTGATAGAGCGCCTTGATCTCAAGATCGCGGCCGTCGAAATCCTTCATGAGCGGGCCGAAGCCTTCCTTGACGCCTCGGCCGCCGCTCCGCCCGATGGGACCGAAGGAGCATTCGTAGACGCGGTGTTCAAGGTTGTGCAGAATCATGCCCACATGGACATCTCCGTACACGCTGACGACCCCATCGCGAGACCCTAGCACCTCAAGCACACGGCTCGCTCCAGCTGCGACCCAACCCGCATAGTCTGCCGCCACGCGGTCGCGCTCGCCTAGCTCCGTCGTGGCGTCCGGACGTCTCCCGTCCCCGGTCCAGATCGTGTGCATGCCGTTGATCCCGGTCAGACAGATCAGGCGCGAGGAGTCCGTCCGGATCGTCTCTTGCAGCCACGAGAACTGTTCTTCGCCCAGCAGGCTGCGGGTAACATCGCTACGCGTGTAGAGGCTCTTCTTCTGGCCCCAGCCCTGGTCGTCCCAGATATTCGTGTCCTGGCTCGAACGCCATAACCGAGAGTCAAGGATCAGCAGGCTGAAATCTCGGTTCGGCATCTTCCAGCGCCGCCATTTCTTGGGGTTGGCGGTTGCCGAGGGGGCTTCGTCCCCGGTCACGAGGTGATGGACGATCTGGAAGTTGCGACGCATGTAGTCGCGATCCTGGCCAAGATCTTCGTGCGCGCGAATGGCGATCTGCTCCGGGCCCTTGACGTCGTCCATGCCGTAGTCGTGGTCACCGGGATTGATCGTGTTCCAGTGCCGCATCATCTGCCAGCGCGTGGTCGGACCGCACAGCGTCGTCGTCACGATCTTGTACGCGTCGTCGGGAGACGGCGGGTACAGCAGCAGCTCCATGTACCACACGTCGTCTTCCCACATCATGACTTGGAAACCGTAGTCTTCAAGGTGCTGGTACGCCATCGGCGTCGGCTGGTCATGGACGAAGAATCCTTGGCCGGGCCCGTCCTCCGGCAAGTTTGGCCGGCCCCCATGGATGGCGTGGCAGGAAAGCCCGCAGAGCTTGTACGGGGCTGCCAACCGGGGCAGCCTACCCACGTAATCGCCGGCCGAGGGTACCTTGCCGACCTGCCCGGTGCCGATCCCGACCGCGTCGCTGCCCAGGCGCGGGTCGGCCGTGACGTTCTGGCCGTCCTTCCAGATCGTGTAGTAGAGGTCTGTCTCAGCGGGGTTGCGGGGCAGGGTCGCGTCAAGCACTGCCGTGCTGCGGCGGAAGTCGTTGCTGACAATCGGCGCGGTTCCCGCCGCGGGCACCGACTCCCACCCCCCTTGCGGGTTCGGCGAATCGGCGACGCGGACTTCGGCCTGCTCTCCGTCGCTGCGCAGCAGCGCCATGAACCGCACTTGCCACTGATCGCCGACTTGGTGCAGGGTGTCACCGAGCGCATAGCACACGTGGCACTCGTTCAGTTGTGGGTCGAGAGGGCTATTCTCGCCCGGCTCAATCGCTAACGCGGCGATTTGGAAGTCCAGCAGGCCTCTCCCGGCCGCCCCCGCGAAACCGGCGAGATGCTTGGAGCGGTTGACGTTCTCCAGTTGGACCGTAGCCACCGTCCCGGTGCCTTCGATCGACAGCGACGCAGTGACGGTGGCACGGGCCGCATCGCTGCCGGTCACCTCAACCTCGATGGCGAACCGGTCGCCTGGCGACGGTGCAGGGGTACGCTCCAGCGCCATCACGGTCCCCGTGCCGTGCTCTCGGATGCCAAAGTAGCCGTCGTCTGTCCAAGCCGCGATCCAAGCGGCGTTGCCGTTCTCACCGCCCATATCAAATGACTCGTACAAAGTGGCCGAGCCAAAGGCGAGTCCCAGCAGCCCGTAGCCTGGCTGGTATATCTGCCAACTGGCGTCATCGCCCTCGAGCGGGCCGTGAGCCGCCGCGATGACTCGTCCTTCGATGCGGAGCTTGTAGTTGCCGCTAAGCCGCCACTGGCGGTGCCAGATCAAGCCGCTCGGAAGTGACGGGTCGTAGTCGACAGGCATGCTGAAGCCGCCCCGCCGGTCCCCGTGCGTCTCGTAGTGATACGGAAAGCCAGTGTTGCGAGCACGATCGCCGAAGCTGTGAATCCGGCGGCGCAAGGCCTTGTCTTGGATACCCCAGTAACCCGGATTGAGCGTCTCCCACTCGTCCCCGTGGTAGAGCGAGTCGGGCCGGTTGAAGGAGACGGTCTTGGCTTGGGCCGCAGGACGGGCGGCCACGGCAACCGTCGTCGCGGCGGCGGCTCGAAGAAAGGTCCTGCGGTCGACAGAATTTCCCATTGCGGCGGCATTTTACCAAGTCCGCGGTGGGGCGGACTGGCCACCCGGATTAGCGCTTGAGATAATGCCTCTGATTCGAGTCATGCGACGCAGCCACACACCCCGATCGCCACTCCCACTGAGCCCGGTTCGCAGCAACGCAATCTGGACTGCGCTGGTCGCCGTTGTGCTGGCTGGCGCGGCGTGCGGTCCGGCTGCTCCTGACGCCGCCGACGCCGAGACACCCCCGAATATTATTTGGATCCTTGCTGATGATCTCGGATATGGCGATCTAGGGTCCTATGGCCAGCAGCAGATCCGCACGCCGAACCTGGACCGGATGGCATCCGAGGGCATGCGCTTCACCGACGCCTATGCCGGCTTCACGGTCTGCGCCCCATCCCGCAGCGTCCTGATGACAGGGCAGCACACCGGGCACACGCGGGTGCGTTCGAACGGAACGCCCGGTCTGTGGGACGAAGATGTGACGGTCGCCGAGCTGTTGCGCGAGCGGGGCTACGCAACCGCTTTGATCGGCAAGTGGGGGCTGGGCATGGAAGACTCGCCTGGTGCCCCGTGGCGCCAAGGCTTCGACTACTTCTACGGCTACCTGAGTCAAGGGCACGCCCATAACTTCTATCCGGAGTTCTTGATGCGCAACGGCGATCGCGTGCCGCTGCGCAATGTCGTGCATCGTTCCGAGCGCTACCTAGGCATGAGCGGCGTAGCGACCGAGCGAGTCGACTACTCGCACGACCTGCTGATGGAGGAGTCGCTTGCGTGGCTTGAGTCCAACGCTGACGGCCCGTTCTTTCTGTATCTGGCTCTCACGATTCCGCACGCCAACAACCAAGCCGGCGGCCGCGATGGCGGCGGGGATCCTGGCGTGACCAACGTGGATGCCGATCTCGGCGATCATTTGGAACGCATCGGCATGGAGGTGCCTGACGCCGGCGAGTACCAAGACTTGGACTGGCCCGGACCGCAAAAGGGCACGGCGGCGATGATTACTCGCATGGATATGGGTGTGGGACAGGTTCTCAGCAGCTTGCAGCGGCTCGGCCTGGATCAGCGTACGGTCGTATTCTTCACCTCCGACAACGGCCCGCACGCCGAGGGTGGCAACGATCCGTTTTTCTTCGATTCCAACGGCCCGCTACAGGGTTTCAAGCGGACCCTGCATGACGGCGGCATTCGCGTCCCCATGATCGTTCGCTGGCCGGGCCAGATTCCGGGCGGGACGGTGAGCGATGTTCCGTGGTACTTCGCAGACTTTCTGCCAACAGCAGCTGAGCTAGCGGGATTCGATGTCCCGAGCGGAGTCGACGGCACCAGCGTGTTGCCGTTCCTACTCGGGCACGATGTGCCGGCCGAGGACCGATTCCTGTACTGGGGTGGCACGCCGGGCGGTGCCGAGGCTGTGCGCTGGGGTCGCTGGAAGGCGGTGCGGGAAGGGCCGGACAGGCCGCTCGAGCTGTTCGATCTGACCAAAGACATCGGTGAGGAAGTGGACATTGCGGCTGACAATTCAGCGGTGGTCGAACAGATTCTGGCGTACTTGAATTCGGCCGTCACAGTGCTGCCGCAGCAGGACTAGCGTGAGCGCCGGCCGCTGCCCGACGGAGCAGCCCCGGCTGGGCTCGCTGAACGCAGTGGGCAGGTAGCCGGCAAGCGGCGGTGCCGAACCAAGCCCGCCGATTGCATGGGTCTGTTCGCGCGGATTGCGTCGGAATCATTATGCAGCGGGCAAGACTGCTACGCTGCGATCGCCGAAGGGTTTTGCAGACGAGTTCCAACCATGATTGCGAAAGCACGATTCTTGATTCGGATCACCCCGGTGGCGTGCTGGCTGGGAACCTGCGCTAGTGCTCAGGGCTTGACAGAGCCACAGGCGCTGCAATTGCTTCGCCAGAGTCCCTATCACAGCGAGCTGCAAGCAAGCGTCGATGTCGTGCGTGTGAGCACGCGACGCGACAACCTGTATCCGAACCCGTCTGTGAGCGCGACCTTTGAGGGGGCCGGCCGCACCGATTTCTTTGTTTTCGAGCAAGCTCTTGCCGTGAACGGGCGGCGTAATCTGCTGCGGCAAGCCGGGGACACCGCGATCAGGGTGGCCGAGACGGACGCAGCCCACGCCTTGCGTCAGGTCGAAGCTCGCTTGCGCCGCTCCTTCTTCCGACTTGTCTACGCTCAGCAGCGCCGTGAACTGATCCGTGAGAGCATAGCCGAACTACACGAGGTCCTGCGCATATTGCGGGAGCGCGAGGCTGCCGGAGAAGGGTCGAAGTTTGATCGCCTGCAGGCCGAGCGAGAAGTCTTCGAGCGCGAGACAGAAGCTGCCGAGAGCGAGGCCATGCTTGCCGCGATCCGGGCAGAGCTAGCCGGGTACCTCGGTGAAGCCGTGCGGCCCGATGCGCTCTCTGCCGACGGCACGCTCGATGCGGGGTATCCCTTGCCGCCCTTGCCAGACGCCTTCGCAGACGGTCTCGCCCGGCGCAGCGACTACCGTGGCGAGACGGAGCGGTTGGAGCAGTTTCGTCTCGAAGGCGAGGCAGCACACCGCCGGCGCATCCCCAACCCGGTCGTTTCAGGCGGGGTGAAGAGGGCGGATGCGGGAGGCCGCTACCTGAATGGCCCGGTGGTGGGTGTCTCGGTAGACCTGCCGCTGTTCGACAAGGGGCAAATCGACCGGCAACTCGCCGAAGCCAAAGCAGACCGCACCCGTGCTCGGCGCCGGGTGCTGGAGAGCCAGATCCTGGCGGATGTGCGCGCGGCCCACGATTCGCTGCGACTCCGCCGGCAGATCGCTCAGAACTATCAGATGCACGGCGGACAGCGGGCGCAAGAACTCCTAGCAATCGCCGAGGTCGCGCATCAGGAGGGAGAGCTGGGAATTCTCGAACTGCTCAGCACTTATCGAGTTGCCCAACAGGCGAAGCTTCGTCGACTCGAATTGCAGGCTGCCGCCAAGCTCGCGGAGGTCGAATTCGATCGCAGCGTTGCCAAGGAGTTGTTGCCATGAAGGTGCTTCTTGTGGCGAGCGTCCTGCTGTTGGCGGGCTGCGGAGGCCCGCCAGACCAACCGCCGCCAGCCGCCGAGCCCGAGCCCCGGCCCTCAGTTGCTGTCACGCGATGGTCGCCCAAGACGGAGCTGTTCGTGGAGTATCCGATGCTGCAAGCCGGCAAGGTGTCTCGCTTCGCGGTCCATTTGACCGATTTGGCTTCGTTCCGGCCGCTGGAGAAGGCAAATGTCGCTGTGGAATTGGACCATGGCGGCGGAGCAGTGGAGAGATTCAGCGTGGGTAGTCCGTCGAGGCCGGGCATTTTTGGCGTCGATGTCACCCCGGCGCGCTCGGGCCAGCCGGCGATGACGATACGGGTCCGCTCAGCGTCGCTGGAGGACTCGCACGCCTTGGGCCCCGTGTCCGTGTACGGGAGCCAAGCGGCCCCGGGCGATTTCAGCGGCGGGGCGGGAGCCGATAGCGAGAGCGGAGCCGTCTCGTTCCTGAAGGAGCAGCAATGGACCCTGGACTTTGCGACGCAGATTGTCGGGTCGACGTCCATGCAGGAGAGCTTGCGCGTCCCCGCGATGGTCGAGCCGCGCAGCGGGGGACGCATGGTTGTCACCGCCCCCGTGTCCGGCCGGCTTGTGCCTTCTATCAAGCTCCCGACGCTGGGCACGAAAGTCCGGCAGGGCGAGCAACTCGGGGCCATCCTGCCGCTGTGGGCCGGTCCGCTGGATCGCAGCTCCCTCCAGCTCGCTATCGACGAGGCCAAGGTGTCGATGGATTCGGCCGGAAGGCAACGGGAGCGAGCTGAGCGGCTGCTCGCCGTAGGAGCCATCCCGGCACGCCGGGTAGAGGAGGCGAATGCCCAGCAGACAGTTGCCGAGGCTCGCTTGTCAGCCGCCGAGGAGCGCATGGCGTACTACGAAGCGACAAGGCGCGATGCCCCGCACAGCGAGTCAGCCGCGTCGTTTTTCGTGCGTGCGCATCTCGCGGGCGTCGTCACTTCCGTGTTCGCGACCGAGGGAGCCCATGTCGAGGAGGGCGAGGTCCTGTTGGAAGTCGCCGCCACTGACACGGTGCACGTGTCCGCTGCGCTGCCCGAGTCTCAGGCATCCGTGCTGCGAACGTTGCAGGGAGCGGAGGTCGAGCTTGCGCAAGAGGATGTTGTGTTGCCAGTCCAAGAATTGGTGGCTACCGCTAGCGTCGTGGATCCCGAGACCCGCACGCTAAAAGCCACGTATCTGGTGGACAACAGGCGGCAGAGACTGGCGATCGGGCAGTCCACCTTCCTCCGCTTGTTCACGTCGAGGTCGATCGAAGCGCCGACGATCCCGAATGCGGCGCTGATCGATGACGCCGGGCGCCCAATCGTTTTCGTCCAAGTGAGTGGCGAGTCCTTCGATCAGCGCCCTGTCACGGTCGGCAACCGCCGCGGCGCGGATGTGCAGATCGTCGAGGGCCTCTCCGCTGGCGAGCGCGTCGTCTCGCAGGGAGCGTATCTGGTGCGCTTGGCATCAATGTCGACACAAGCGCCGGCACACGGACATGTGCACTGAGCCATGGTGGATTCGCTGATCCGGTGGTCACTGGCAAACCGGGCGCTGGTGCTGGCTCTCGCCGCCGCGCTGCTCGCTTGGGGAGGCTATGCGGTCACCCAGCTCTCGGTTGACGTGCTGCCAGACCTTACCGCGCCGACAGTGACCGTGATCGTGGAGCATCCCGGCATGGCTCCCACAGATATGGAGCGGCTGGTTACGTTTCCGCTCGAGACCGCACTCAACGGCACTCCCCAAGTGAGGCGAGTCCGCTCCGCTACGGCATTGGGCGTGACGATCATTTGGGCCGAATTCGACTGGGGCGCGGACATCTACCGCGCTCGGCAGACGGTGGCGGAGCGCCTGAACCTAGCGTCGGCGGCCTTGCCGCCGGGGACCCGCGACCCGGTGTTGGGGCCCATCTCGTCCATCATGGGCGAGATCCTGTTCATCGCCCTGCGCTCAGGCCAGCACGATGCCGTGGAACTGCGGACGATTGCGGACACGGTGGTACGCCGGCGGATCTTGGCCATTCCGGGCGTCGCGCAGGTCACGCCGATCGGGGGAGGGCAGAAGCAATACCAAGTCCTGCTCGCCCCGGAGAAGCTGAAGGCATACCGGGTCTCGCTCACTCAAGTCCAGCAGGCTCTCACCGACGCCAGCGCCAACACCTCCGCAGGCTTCCGAAAGCACGGCGGACAGGAGTACCTGATTCAGGGAATCGGCCGCTTTGCCGACCTGGACGAGATTCGACGAGCGGTGGTCCGCTCGTCGAATGCGATTCCCGTGCTCATCGGGGATCTAGGCACGGTGCAGATCGGCGAGGCGCTCAAGCGCGGCGAGGGCTCGGTGAACGGCGAGCCTGCCGTTGTGGTCGGCATCCGCAAGCAGCCAGGCGTCAACACCCTCGACTTGACGGAACGGGTCAACGCTCAGCTGCGCGAGATCGAGTCAAGCCTGCCGAGCGGGATCCGCATCCAGCACGATGTCTTCCGCCAGGCCGACTTCATCGAGACCGCGATTGCGAATCTCGAAGAAGCGCTGACGCTTGGCGGGCTGCTGGTCGTGGCAGTGGTAGTCATCTTCCTGGCGAATCCGCGGGCGAGCCTGGTCGCTCTGCTTGCGATTCCGTTCTCCCTGGGAGCGGCATTCATCGGGCTCAGCGCATTGGGGCTCTCGATCAACGGTATGACCTTGGGTGGCCTTGCGATTTCCATCGGCGCCCTCGTCGATGACGCCTTGATCGACGTCGAAAACGTCGTCCGCCGTCTCCGCCAGAACCGGGCGGTTCCAGCCGAGGCGCGCGCCTCGGCCATCCAAGTGGTGTATCGCGCGAGCAGCGAGATCCGCGGCTCCATCCTCTTTGCAACGCTGATTGTCGTGCTGGTCTTCGTTCCGCTGTTCGCGCTAGAGAACGTGGAGGGCATGTTACTGCGCCCGATGGGCATCGCGTATATCATCGCGGTCCTCGCGTCCCTCGTCGTCGCGCTGACGATCACGCCGGTGCTGTGCTCGCTGGTGCTGCCTAGGGCTGGGGGCACACGGGTTGCAGCCTCACCCGCTCTCGTGCGACTGCTCAGGAAATCCTACGAGCCGCTGCTGCGCTGGAGCCTCCGCCATGGCTTCCTGATACTGGCCTTGTCGTTGCTGTTGGTCGTCGCAGCGGTCGCAAGCTTGCGCTGGGCCGGAGGCGCGTTCCTGCCCGAGTTGAGCGAGGGTAGCCTGACCCTCAGCGCAATCACGGTTCCGGGCACGAGCCTGGAAGAATCCGACCAGCTGGGCACTGCCTTGGAGCGCCTTCTGCTCGAAGTGCCGGAGGTAACACTGACCGGACGCAGGACCGGGCGGGCGGAGCTGGACGAGCACTTGCAGGGTGTCGAGTCTTCGGAGATCGACGTGCGGCTGGCAATGCAGGGACGCCCCAAAGAGGAGGTCCTCGCTGACATCCGCGCGCGGGCGTCCTTGGTCCCCGGGACAAACGTCAACGTCGGCCAGCCGATTTCCCACCGGATCGACCATATGCTGTCAGGAACCCGCTCAAGCGTTGCCGTGAAGATCTTCGGTGAAGATCTGGGGACACTGCGGGCGCTGGCGGCCGAAGCGGAGCAGGCGATGACCGGCATTGAGGGCGTCGTAGATCTGGCGGCGGAAAGACAAGCGGAGGTGCCGACCGTCACTGTGCGCTTCCGCCGCCATGACCTCGCCCGCTATGGGCTGCCGGCAGGGACCGCGGCGCAGGCTCTGCAGACGGTGTTTGTCGGGCTTGAGGTCGGCACCGTGCTGGAGGGGCAGGTGCCGTTTCCGGTTGTGGTGCGCTACGCAGGGGACATGCGGGAGGACCTGGAGACGATTCGGCAGACCATGATCGATACTCCGGCTGGCGTGAAGGTGGCTTTGTCCGCGATTGCTGACATCCGCCAAGACCGCAGTCCAAACGTCGTGACCCGAGAGAATGTCGAACGGAAAATCGTCGTGTCGTGCAATGTGACTGGCGGTGACTTGCGCGGCGTGGTGAACGAGATTCAGCGCCGCATCTCAGAGCAAGTGGCGCTTCCCGCCGGCTACCGGATTGAGTACGGCGGCCAGTTCCAGAGCGAGGCCCGGGCAACACGCCGGATTCTACTGCTGGGAGCGCTGGTGGTCATCGGAATTCTGGTCTTGCTGGTAACGGCATTCCGTTCCGTCGCCGACGCACTGATCGTGATGTGCAACCTACCCCTCGCTCTGGTCGGCGGCGTGGTCGGAGTCTTTCTGGGCGGCGGCATTCTGTCGGTGGCCTCATTGATAGGATTTGTCACCTTGTTCGGCATCGCCGTGCGGAACGGCATCATGCTCGTTTCGCACATCAAGCACTTGATCGCCGAGGAGAACGTGTTGGATTTTCGGGAGGCCGTGATTCGTGGCTCTTCAGAGCGCCTCGCCCCGATCCTGATGACCGCCCTGTCCACGGGAATCGCGCTGCTGCCGGTGGGCTTGGGCCTGGGCGAGACGGGAAGCGAGATTCACGCCCCGCTCGCGCTCGTCGTCCTCTGCGGCCTGTTGAGCTCCTCGCTGCTGAACATGCTTGTGGTGCCCACGGCATATTGGCGCTTTGGCAGGCTCGGCCGCAGCTAGCTTGCGGCGCAGGGTTCGTTCGCCGCGCTGGCAGGGCAGTCCGTATCCCGGCAGGGCTCCTGAGGGCTCAGCCGCAGTTGTCTGCCACGGGTGCCGACGCGTGCCCACGCTTGCCAACGGCCGGGCTGGGTCAAAAGACGATCTTGGTCATCATCTGGAAGGTTCGCGGGAATCCGCGGGTTCCAGGTATGCTCCCGAAGGTGTCGGACCCGTAGACCGTCCGAGGGCCGCGCCAGTTGACATTGTTCAGCAGGTTGATGAACTCGAACCGCACAGAGAGGGTCAGGTCCTCGAGGATTGGGGTCGTCTTCTCGAAGGAAACGTCCCAGTTGACCAGTGCGGGGCTCCGAACTGCATCGGTGGTGTGCGGCGCCTGGCTCAGTTGCAGGCCGTCGGTCGCTGCAATCGAACCTGCCGTCACGTAGCGATCAAAGTTGCTGCTAGGATCGCCGCCGGCGGTAACCTGGGCGTTTGCCGGGCGCTGGTGGCTAAAGCCGTATGCACTGAGCGGGTTCTCGTTCTGGGTGATGGCGAGCGGAAAGCCGCTGTGCAGGATTGTCGCCACGGAGGCCGCCCATCCGCCCAGCAGCTTGTTGTTGCTCCGGGTCTGGTACATGAGGTTCAGGTTGATTTGGTGCGGCGCGTGCAGCCGCGAAAGCGAGTAGTCGGCTTCCAGCACCGGGCACTTTCCGAACGCGCATCCGTCTGGCGTGTTGTAGACCGCTTCGGTCAAGCTTTCCAGCATTGTGTTGGCCTCGTAGATGTTGTCGCTGTGCGTCGTTTGGGTGTAGTTCACCCGCACTCCCCAGTCCCGGCTGAAGCGCCGTTCCAGTTCGAAGCGGAGCGCGTGGTAGAGCGACTTGCCCGCGCTCACATGGCGGGCGTAGACGTTTCGGAAGTGGGGGAATGGACGCAGCAACTGCCCTAGCGGGAGCGTCCGCTCTCCCGCGAACGATCCGAACCGCGAGTCGCCGAAGAAGGGGTTCGAATACTGCTCGTTCAACCGATCGCCGATCGCCAAGTATGGATCCGCGAGCTGATTGATGTTGACCACGGAGTTGAATGTTCCGCCGATGGGCAGGTTGGTCCCTCGGCTGCCGACGTAGCCCAGCTTCACCGCAACGTCCCTGCCGATTTCGCGCTGCAGGTCGAAGGACCACTTCTGGATGTAGGGGGAATCGCGGTACTGGTCGTTGAAGTACACGTCTCCGCCGATGTTCTGGAGGCGGCCGTTCGCGTTGCCCACCGGGTCGAGGATCCCATTCGGAAACGGATTCGCCGCCCTCACCCCCGGTGGCGTGATACCGTCCAGGCTGGCCGTCATGTTGGTGACCGCTGTGTAGCCGTAGGTGCCAATCTCTGAGGCCCCAGTGCCGGCAGGGATGGCGTACGGGGCCCAGAAGACTGCGAATCCGCCGCGCAGGACCGTCGCGGGGTTCAGCGAGTACGCGAACCCTAGCCGCGGTCCAAGCTTGATCGGCGGAGGGTTCCACTGGTGCGTGGGGTTGCCGTCGATCCCGGCATACATCAGCCCACCCTTGAGCGGGAATCCAGGCAGCGATCCGTCGAGTTCGGACGGAAGCTCGACCTGCGCGGGAAAGGCGCTCTGGCGGTCCCAGCCAACCGCGAAATTGTCGCCATCCTCGCTAATGCCGGTTTCGTGCTCGACCCTGAGCCCGAGGTTCAGGACAAGCTTCGAGGTGGCCCTCCAGTCGTCTTGCACAAAGCCGCCAAAGTAATTCAGGTGCAAGTCTGCCGGGACAGCCAGGGTTGCGGTGCCGCTATCCGGAATGCCCAGCAGCAGCTCCGCTAGGGCGCTTCCCGTTCCCGTGTCGGGATGTGCCGGATTGGGGCCTTGCGTGAACTTCTTGGCGAAGTTGAGCGCCAATCCGTGGCCGAAGCTGACTGTGTGCAGTCCGAGGCGCCGCCATTGCCCGCCGAACTTCAGCGTGTGGTTCCCGACAAACAGACCAAAGGTTCCGCTCACCTCGCGGGACAGCCACTGGACATCGTCGTTGCTAAGCCCGCCGTGCGTGTTCCCACTGTCACCGAAATCCGCGACGGAAATCTTGGGGAACTGCCCCTCATACGCTTCTTGCGCGTAGAGCTTGTCCAAGAAGCTCCCTTGGATCCCCAGTTGGAAGCTGATCTGGTCCTGACTGAATGCCGGATTGCTCCAAGAGTCGTCGAAGTACGTCTGTCCGTAGCGCAGAGTCAGCACCGAGGTGGCGGAGGGAATGAAGGTGTTGTTGAGCGCCAACGCGTGGACGGTGCGTCCGAGCGTCGAAGCGCCAATGCCGAAGTCCGGGCTGGAATCGGAGTTCAGCAGGTCTTGGTAATGGCCGAACAGCGGTTCCTGGGATTGGTAGTAGAGATAGGTCCCGGAGAGCTGCCAGCTATCGCTGAAGGCATGGTTGACGTTTCCGGTGGTCTGGATGGCCCGCACGATTTGAATTCCTGAGGTCGAGATCTGGCCGCCCGGCCCCAGTCTTGCGAGGAATTCCGTCAGTGCCGCGCCGGCCGGATCGGCCGCGCTGGCCGGAATGCGGTTGCTGGGATACGGCAGCCTGTCGCCGTCGGGTTTGCGGCTGAAGGGGTCATAGATCGTTCTGCCGCTTAGTGAAAAATCGCCCATCGCCTCGGCCGTGGTCGGCACGGTGACCGTGGTGTTGCCGATCGCGTGATCGGTATAGCCTTCGGTGGCGAGCCAGAAGAAGGTCCGCCCGGGCGAGATCGGGCCACCGAACGATCCGCCAAACAGGTTGTACGGAGCGTCCCCGAAATCCTGCTGGCCGAGCAGCCCGCTGTCGAAGTCTCGTTGCTGGAAATAGGCCAATTTCCGCCAGAAGGTGTTCAGCTCGCCCGGTCGGAACTGATACAGTGCGCTGCCCGCCCAGTCGTTCGTGCCGCTGCGGTGAATCGTGTTGAAGACGCCGCCTCCGGTGCGGCCCATTTCGGCATCGTACGTATTCGTTTGCACCTTCATCTCTTGGACCGCCTCGAAGATGGGGATGATCACCGAGCGGTTGCGTAGGTCCGTCATCGAGACTCCGTCGACCGTGTAGTTGTTGCCCCGCAGCGGGCCGCCGCCCAGCGAGAGCAGGGAAGAGTTCGTTTGGTCAGATTGCTTCACCCAGACGGGATTGCCGGTATGCACGACGTTGGGTGTGGTCACCGCCACGATGAATATGTTGCGGCCAGGGGACGGCAGGGCCTCGATCTGCCTGCGGTCGATGGTGGACGCAACCGACGCCGTGCCATTCTCGATCAGAGGCGTCTCCGCGGTGACCGTCACGGTCTCCTCAACGCCTCCGACCTGCAGCGTGACGTCGGAAACCAAGAAGGTGGAGATTCCGACCAGCAGACCCTCCCGCACGGAGGGCGCGAAACCGTCAAGTTCCGCGCGCAGGGTGTAGGCCCCCGGCTGCACATTAGCGAACGAGTACTCCCCGGATGCATTGGACGACGTGGCGCGGGAAGCGCCGGTATCGTCGTTGAGGAGGGTCAGCTGGACATCAGGAATGACGCCTCGGTTAGCGTCCCGTGCGATGCCTCGCACACCGCCCTGAAATGTCTGCGCGAAAGCGCTCGAGGACACGGCAAGTATACAGAGCAGGGCACCGCCGCCGATCCCAAAAGCTCGCAGCGACTCGAATCTCAAAGGTGCCTCGCAACCCACCGTCCGCAAACAGGCTTGGGGCGGACTGCACATGGGATTAGCATATAGCAGCGATCCGCACCCAGAACTCCCGCGCGGAAGGTCTGGTTGCGGACACGGTGCCTCACCGCGGATGCGTGCGGTTGCATGAGATGATGCGGTTGCTGTGGCGGCTTGGCTCCGGGCGGCTGAGTTGCACGAGCCGCGCAGCACTGCAAAGAGGAACATGAAACTCTCGAGTACTGCACTGGGGCTGACCCTGGCGATCCTTTGGGCGTGTGCCATGGGGCTCATCGGCCTGGGTCATGCGCTGTTTCCGCCCTATGGATCGCAGTTTTTCGCGTTCATGGCCTCGATCTACCCCGGGATTACCGGCTCCGGGACTGGAGCGGATATCGCCCTGAGCGTGGCATACGGATTGATCGACGGTTTCATCGCGGGATTCGTCATCGCGTGGCTGTATAACGTGCTGGTCGATCGGCTACCCGCTGCTTGATCGCGGGCAGGTGGATGGAGCCCAGTCTTGCTGCCGACGGCTTGCAAGAGCTGGTTGCGATTGTTCGGTGCGTTATCTATAGTGGCGCTATGAGGGCAATCGCCTGTACTTCAATCGCGATGCATCTGCTGCTTGTCTCCGCAGCCCTCGCTACCGAGACTCCCTCGCAAGAGGGGCTCGATTTCTTCGAGAACAAGATCCGCCCCGTACTCGCCAAAAACTGTTACGCCTGCCATTCGGCCGACGCCAAGACGCGGATGGGCGGCCTGTCGCTCGATACCCGCGATGGCATCCGCGCTGGCGGCCAGCGCGGGCACGCGGTGGTTCCCGCTGACACGGACGCCAGTCTGATCCTCGGCGCCTTGCGTTACGACGGCGCTCTGCGGATGCCCCCCACTGGCAAGCTTCCGGAAGAGGTTGTGCAGGACTTCGCAGCATGGATCAAGATGGGCGCTCCCGATCCCCGTGAGGTCAAGGTCAAGGTCCAAGCGAGCACGATCGATTTGGAGAAGGGCCGCGAGTATTGGGCATTCCAGGCTCCAAGCAAGCAGTCCCCTGCGCCGCTGAGCGATGTAGCATGGCCGCGCGGCACTATTGACCAATATGTGTTGGCCGGGCTGGAAGCGCAGGGCCTCCGGCCGGTCCCCGGGGCGAGCAAATCGGACCTGCTGCGGCGCCTGACCTTCGATCTGACCGGGTTGCCGCCGACGGTAGCCGAGTTGGACGCTTTTCTCGCCGACGACAGTGACCGTGCTGTGCACAAGGTCGTGGAGAGGCTGCTCGAATCAGACCGTTTTGGCGAGCGCTGGGGACGCCACTGGCTCGATGTGGTGCGCTACTCCGACACGATCGGCCGCACGCGCAATCTCCCATTCCCGCTCGCATGGCGCTATCGCGACTATGTGATCCGGTCGTTCAACGCGGACAAGCCCTATGACCGGTTCGTGCGGGAACAGATCGCCGGCGACTTGCTGGCTCACAGCACCGCCGAAGAGCGGGTTGAGAACCAGATCGCGACGGGATTCCTAGCGCTCGGAGCGCACGACCTCAACGAGCCCGATCCAAAGCAATTCGAAATGGATATCGCGGACGAAATGATCAACGTCACGTCCCGCTCGATGCTCGCGCTGAGCGTTGGATGCGCCCGCTGCCACGACCACAAGTTCGATCCCATACCGACAGCGGACTACTACGCCCTGGCCGGGATCTATCGCAGCACCGACGTGCGCAACGGTCTGCTGCGCAGGCCTCGCTTCAACGCCGGATACTTCCGCGTGGAGCGCATGGTGGAGTTGGATGGCGTGCCAGACTATGCGGGGACCGAAGCCGACGAGTTCAGGGCCGAGCGGAAGCGCCTCTGGGATGAACTCAAGGCTGCCGGGGCGAAGCGGGACAGGACTGAGTGCCGCAGGATCGTCAAAGAACTTGCCAAGGTGCCGCTGCCCGGGAACCTTGCCATGGGGGTGGTTGACGCTGCCCAGCCCGTACCGATGCGCGTGAACATCGGCGGCGACCCGCATACGCTGGGCGATCCGGTGCAGCGCGGCTTCGTGCAGGTCTTGTATCCCGACACCGAGAGTATTCCGAGCATTGCGGAAAGCGACAGCGGACGAATGCAACTGGCCGATTGGCTGACTCGCCCGGACAACCCCTTGACCTCCCGTGTGATGGTCAACAGGATTTGGCACCAACTCATCGGCAAAGGCATTGTGCCCACCGTTGACAACTTCGGCTCCTCGGGGCAGCAGCCCACCAATCAAGCCCTGTTGGACTATCTGGCGGTCCGGTTCGTGGACAGCGGCTGGTCCGTAAAGAGCATGATCCGGGAGATCGTTCTTAGTCGCTCGTACCAGCTCTCAACGCAGACCGACAGGCGCAACTTCGCCAAGGACCCTGACAACAACCATATTTGGCGTGCGAACATTCGCCGCTTGGAAGCGGAGTCCCTGCGCGATTCGGTCTTGTATGTCAGCGGTGAGTTGCAGACAGGCCCGCCACCGCCGTCGCCGGTGTCGCAGTTCGACCCGAACCAGCTGCTCAATCTGAACAGCAAACTGCTGCGCCCGTGGGATACCGAGGACCCCTACCGCAGCGTGTTTGTGCCTGTTGTGCGGAACCTCGGGAGTCGGTTGTTCGAGACATTCGACTTTCCAGAGCCCAGCGAGACGCACGGGGCGCGTGACGTGACGACAGGCCCCAGCCAAGCGCTCTTCTTGATGAATAGCAGATTTGTCCGTTCGCATTCTTTGATCGCTGCCGAGCGACTCTTGGCGTCACGTTCGGACGACCGGGCTCGTGCACGGCATGCGTTCCGTCAGGTCTTGTCCCGAGATCCAAGCGGCGCAGAGGAAGACCGCACTGTCAGACGGGTAGGCGAGATATCGAGGGAACTCACCTCGGAGGAAACCGTCAAGGCTGACAGGTCAGCGGCGCGCGCATGGATGGCCGAATTGCTGGGTGCGATGCTTGATCGCAGCGCCGAGGCCGCAGAGATAACGGCCGCCATGGAATTCGGAGACGCCAGAGAGCCAGGCGCAGGCGCCGCCGATTCGGAGATCGCGATTGCGAGCGCCTTCCGGGGCGGCGGTGGGTCAGTGCGCCGAGACCTCGTCCAACAAGCGACAGAGGCGGCGCTGGGGCGCCGGCTGAGTGCTGAAGAACGCTCGGCAGCGCGCAGCAACATGCGCGCCTGGTACGAGTCTCAGGGCGGCGGGGCGGAATCGACGCTGCTCGCGGTCTCGTCGAATCCGGAGCACGAGGCTTGGACGCGCATCTACCATGCGCTGTATAACAGCGCGGAGTTTCGCTACCGCAATTGAGTGGTAGGCACAAGGGGGACGATCATGTCGGAAATCTTGCAGGGCCGCAGGGGCTTTCTCAGGCATGCGGCGGCTGGCTTTGGGTACACCGCCTTCGCGGGCGTGGCCGCACTGGACACGCTGGCAGCCAACGGGAGTGAGAACCCCTTGCTGCCGAAGGCGCCACACTTTGATGCGAAGGCGAAGCGCGTGATCTTCCTCTTCATGCAGGGAGCGCCCTCGCAGCACGACACGTTCGACTACAACCCAGACGTCGTAAAGTATGGCGGCAAGCATTCCGAGATGGAACTCGCCATCGGCACGCAGGGTGGCAAGATCCTTCCGCCGGTCTTCGAGTACAAGCCCAGCGGCCAGAGCGGGCTGCTGATCTCGGATTCTTTCCCGCACTTGCGCCAGCATGCGGACGAGCTGTGCCTGCTCAATGGCATGCACACTGACTCGCCGGCGCACCCCCAGGCGACGATCTTCACGCACACCGGCAGCATCACCTTCGTGCGCCCCTCGATCGGGTCGTGGACTGTCTATGGGCTTGGGACCGAGAACCAGGACCTGCCCGGATTCGTGACGATGAATCCGCCCCCTGTCGGAGGCGCGGGACTGTATGGATCCGCATTCTTGCCAGCGAGCTACCAAGGCACGCGGCTCAATATCGCCGAAGGCCAGGACCCGGTGCAAAACATTCGCAATTCGAGCATGGGCCTGGCCGCGCAGCGCAGGCAGCTCGATTACGTGCAGGAACTGAATCGCGACTTGCTGGACCGGACGGATCGGAACGATCAGATCGAAGGCGTGATCCAATCGTACGAGCTGGCATTCCGGATGCAGTCCGCCGTTCCCGAAGCGATGGACGTGGCTTCCGAGCCCGAAAGCGTTCGCGAGATGTACGGCCTCAACGCAAAGGAAACGCGCACGTTTGGCACGCAGTGCCTGCTGGCCAGGCGGATGGCGGAAAAGGGCGTCCGATTCATCGAGCTGGGGCACCGTGGCTGGGACCACCACAACAATCTGCGCAAGAGGCTCAAGGACACTGCGGGCGCGACCGACAAGCCGATCGCCGCACTCATCGCGGATCTCAAGCAGCGTGGAATGCTGGACGAGACGCTGATTGTCTGGGGCGGGGAGTTCGGGCGTTCTAGTTACGAGCAGAACGACAAGAGCGACGGCCGGCGCCACAACAACCGCGGATACACCATGTGGATGGCAGGCGGCGGCATCAAGGGCGGAATGAGGTTCGGGCGCTGCGACGAGCACGGTGTGGCGGTCGAGAATCGGGTCCACCTGCACGATCTCCACGCGACCATGCTGCACCAGTTGGGGCTCGACCACACCAAGCTCACCTATCGCTACGCCGGACGGGACTTCCGCTTGACGGACGTTCACGGCCGAGTCGTCAAAGAGATCCTCGCCTGACTGTCGGACGGCGGCGGAAGGGCGTGCCCAGCGGCACGTCGCGGTCAGTCGGCACAGGCTCGACCTAGACCCGTCTTGGCTGCGCGAGCGTGTTGGAATTGGAGGGCGAATACTAGGTTCGCCGGGTCCGCTCTCCCAGCGTCGCAGCGTTCTCGGATCGCCTCAATCGTGTTCGTCAACAGTCCTTATTTCAATCACTTCCATCAGTTTCCTAACAAAGCCCTTCATTTGCTAACCTGATTCCCTATTATCTGCATCCCAGTAGAGCGCCAGAAGGGGTGGGCTGGTGGATTTTCGGTGGCTGGCGCGAAGCCGGCAGGCAGGGGGGAGAGGCGCTAGGCACGAGATGCACTGGCAGCCAGTGGTATCGGTCGCAACCGGGTCCCCCGGGCAGTCCCCTGATGGTCCCCGGAGAGTGCCGGCGGCCTGTCCCACGCGCAGCCGGGTTGTCGAACGCCCGGTGGATTGGGCTGGCGGCAGCCGCGGCCGTTAGACGGCGCTCAACAGCAGGATCGGACGCGGCAACGGCAGCGTCGTGGCCGCCGCCTTCAGCAGCCTGCGCGGCAGCGCCGCCAGCTCGTAGCGGCGATTGAAGCGGTACTGGAACTCGGCCAGGTAGCGCGCCGCGTAGTGCGGCGCGCAGGCATGGTAGGTGCCGTCCAAGGAGCGCTTCACGTTCCCTAGGATCGTGTTCGCCCAGACCAGGCCGGGCGTCTCGCAGCCCTGCTTGCCGCCGCCCGTCACGTGTGGCTTGTGCTCGCAGCCCGCTGCCTCCAGCCCCTTGAAGCAGGCCAGCCCGTCCGTGTGCACCGTGGTCCCGGGCTGGAGGTGCTGCGCGGCCCACTGCGCGACCTCGGCCGTGCGGAAGCCGGCTACCACGCTCAGCTTCATCACCACCGGCTGGCCCTCCGCGCTGACCTGCACGGCCGCCAGCATCGGCGTCTTGTTCGGCGAGCCCCGCCCGCGCTTGCCGCCGGGGTACTCGCCGCCCAGATAGGCGTCGTCCAGCTGCACCGTGCCCGCCAGCCGGTAGCGCTGGTCCCGCTCCCGCATGGCCTGCATGAGCTTGTGCTTGAGCAGCCAGGCGGTGTTGTCGTTGACGCCCAGCTTGCGCCCCAGTTCCAGGGCCGAGATGCCGCTCTTGGTCTGGGAGAGGAAGTAAATGGCAAGGAACCAAATGCTCAGCGGCAGCTTGGTGGCCTGGAAGACGGTGCCGGCGAGCAGGGAGACCTGGCGCTTGCAGTGGTTGCACTGGAAGGTGGCCCGGCGGGTGGAGAGGCGGCAGAAGCGGGCGCCGCCGCAGCGGGGGCAGTTGAGGCCGTCGGGCCAGCGGGCGTCGAAGAGGGCCTGCTCGCACTGCGCCTCGGAGCCGTAGTTCAGGAGGAACTGGGTCAGGCTGAGGCCTTTTTGGAACTGGACTTTGTTCTTGGGCATCGCAGAGGGTTCTCTAGCCATGATTATCGCAATATATTCGCTCAAAGTCAATAGAATCAGCGATTTAATACGAACAAAACTCGCAATTCAAGGCTACGGAAACGCTGACCGCCGAGGGAGGGAGTCAGACTGGCGGACCGGCCGCCGGGTCGTCTTGGTCAGCCCCGTTTAGGTCAGTCTTGGATGCAGGTAGTAGGGAATCAGGTTTGCTAATGAGCCGAGAGATCAATTCGGCGTTTGGCATTGCTGCCTCCGTGCGAGAATGAAGACGACAATGGGCCCGTAGCTCAGCTGGATAGAGCGGCCGCCTCCTAAGCGGCAGGCCGGGGGTTCGAATCCCTCCGGGCCCGCCATGTCTACATTCTAAGATACTGCAAGTAAATACTTTATTTGAAAGCAAGATCTTCAAGGCCCCTAAACCGTCCCACGATATTCACACGATCGGCCCGCGCCGGGGCGCGCGTCCCACAGCCGCCCAGCCGGGTTTCGGACGCCAGCGCGGCGCGCTTCCAAAAGCCTTGCGACCCCATCTACCCTGCAGCGCATCAGGGGCGATGCCATTCCACGCATCCGCTATCAGGGCCAGATTGCTGCGGGAGTGCCGAGGACACGCGGCGCAACCAGCACGACTCCTGAAGAGCCGCTCTCAGTGACACCGATACGGTATGAGCGACTCGAGAGATAGGTAACGATTCGTAGCGGACACGACACTGGAGGAGGCACGGGCGGCGAGGCGTTGAATCGCTGGCGAATGAAGGAATAGGCCCTGCTGATCCACGCAACATCTTGCAGTCAACTGGCTACATTGAACACTTGGTCAACGTAGTCCCCTACGTAGCAGAAGATGGCACGGACTACTTTGCCGAGTGGCAAGGTGAAACGAAAATGCCAGTGAAGGAACACAGAGCAAGCGACGATCTCAGGACTCCACAAGACATCGCCGCCTACCTCAACGCCGCGATCGAAGAATTCGAAGGAGACCCCCGACTGTTGATGAAAGCATTTCGAAACGTGGCGGCGGCGCAGGGCGGCGTATCTGAAATTGCACGTCCTGCCGAAGTCGATCGCGCGGGCCTTTCCCGGGGCTTATCAGTACACCGGGACCCCAGGCTCAGACTTCGTTACACCGTGCGCCGTGCTAAGGCACTGGCCCCCAGCGGGTGCAAATCCCGCCCGGCGAACTGTCGTTCCAGCCGGAAGCAATCGGAGCGGCTCATGGAGGCAACGACATGGACTGAAGCACTCTGCTGTAAAAGGGTCGCCAGTGGGCGGCTCAGCGAGCATGCAGGCCGTAATCAGATGAACGCCGAGCAGGCCTCGAAAAAGTCGATGCGGAGGCCGACCCGCCGATGTAACGGGGAAGGCTGTCAGCGGCCGGGAAGCGAGCGACGCGCGCACCGGTCGGCTCCGCCGGGGTACTGGCGACAGCATGCCTGCAAGAGGGGGACGGAGGCAACACGGGAAGCCCCGTCGGTGGTGCGCACGCGCCAAACCGGGAATCCGCGAGGACCAGCCTGGGCCGGCCGGGGTGGCGGAGAGGCGCGTAGTACCGAGGAAGCCGGGTCCTGCCGGGGGATGGGAAGGGGCCTCAGTTCGAGAGGGACGCAAGCAAGGGGGCAGGGACCATGGAGACTGGCGAAGACCGACAAGCTCCGCATACGGTGCGGGGACTCCAGACGGCGTTACATGCGAAAGCGAAGGGAGACCCGGGTTTCCGGTTCTACACGCTCAGCGACAAGGTCTGGCGAGCAGACGTGCTCGCCGCTGCATGGCAGGCGGTCCGCCGCAATGGCGGAGCCTGCGGAGTGGACGGCGAGACGTTCGAGCAGAGCAAGGAGCGGGGCGTGCAGCGGTGGCTGGGGGAACTGGCGGAAGAGCTGCGGAGGAACACCGACCGACCGCGTGCGGTGCGGCAGGTGTTGATCCCGAAGAAGCAGCCGGGGAAATTCCGACCGTTGGGCATACCGTGCATCCGGGACAGGGTCGCGCAGACGGCGGCGATGCTAGTGGTATCGCCGATCTTCGAGGCGGACCTGCAAGCGGAGCAATATGCCTACAGGGAAGGCCGCAGCGCGCTGGACGCAGTCCAGCACGTGCATCGGCTGGTGCACAGCGGACATCGGGAAGTAGTGGACGGCGATTCAGCGAATTATTGCGGAGAAATCCCGCACTGCGACCGAATCCGGTCGATCGCCCGGCGCGTGAGCGACGGGCGCATGCTGGGCTGGATCAAGATGTGGTTGGAAATGGCCGTGATAGAGGACGACGGGAAAGGCGGCAAGCGCCGCACGAACCGGGCGCGCCGGGAGCGGAAAGGGACGCCGCAAGGTGCTCCGATCTCCCCGTTGCTCAGGAACGTCTACATGCGGCGCTTCATCCTGGGTTGGAAGCAGTCGGGCCACGCCCGACGCTACGGTGCGGAGATCGTGAACTATGCGGACGACTTCGTGGTCTGCGGCAAAGCCCCGGCGGAAGCCATGCGGGCAATTGTCGAACGGATGATGGAGCAACTGCGCCTACCGGTCAACGCGACGAAGACCCGCTGCCTGCGATGCCCGGAGGAGCCCATGGAGTTCCTCGGGTACCGCATTGGACGCAAGTACAGCCCGAGAACGGGCCGGGCCTACATTGGCACGCGCCCGAGCAAGGCCAGCGTCCGCAGCATCTGCCGCAAGATCAGTGAGCCAACGGAAGCGCGATACGGGCTACTGGGACCGGAGCAGGTAGTGGGGAGGCTGAACCGAGCCATGCTCGGCTGGGCGAACGACTTCCGGCTGGGACCGGTGAGCCCGGCCTACCGCGCCGTCGACGCGCATGCGACCAAGCGGCTGCGCCAGTGGCTGTGTCGGAAACACAAGGTGAGGTCCGGGCAGTCCGTGCGCTACCCGGACACGCGGCTCTGGGCTGACCTCGGCCTCACACGCCTTGCCATGCGAACGGCCAGTCGCCCGTGGGCGAAGGCATGATCTCGTCCGAGAGCCGGATGCCGGAAATCGGCCCGTCCGGTTCGATGAGCGGGGAGAAGAAACGCGACTATGCGAGAGACTGAGGCACCGGCGATAAGCGAAAGCGGTCGGCCAACGGCTACTCCCTCACGCTAAGGTAGGCGCGCTTCTCCTCGACTCTACGTTTCATTTGGGTTGGATAGTTTGGATGCAGGGAGCGGCGGCTTGGGGTTGGCCGGGGTGGGCTGGGAGGAGGCTGAGCAGGGCAGGTCGTCCGACAGCATGCGGTACACCAAACGGAGTTGGGTGCCGGGGAAGACGGTGCGCGTGCGGTTGAGCTCGTCGAGCAAGGGGGCCAGGGCGCGATCCTGGGCGCGGGTCGGCTGGTGCAGCAGGCGCACGGTGAGGGTCCCGGCTGACTCGTCAGGGTGCAGGCTGGCGTCAGCCTGCAACAGCGACTTGAGCAGGCTGCGGGCGGTGTCGGGATTGTCGAGCGCGGGCGCAACCGCGGTCGTCATCGCTGTTTCGGCGCGGTAGGCCAGCATGCGCAGGGTGTCTAGCAGTAGGCGCAGCGGTTGGGGCAGGGCCTGCAGCCGTGCCTCCGGCGAGAGCTCGCCGGCCAAGATGTGCTGGTCGGTCACCTTGCGTGCCAGCAGCAGGCCTTGGATGGTCTGGTCGCAAGTCTGGATGCGCGCTTCCAGCGCGCGCGCTGGGGCGGATCCGGCGTCGGCTTGCAGGGCCAGCTTGCGGCGCAGGTTGCCGACCGAGTTGCGGGCTTGCTTGAGCGCCTTGCCGATGGTGCGGCAGGCCGGGTTGACGACCCAGGCGTCGGCCTCGACCTCCACCAGGGCATGCTCGGGCAGGGTGTCGAGGCCGAACTCGGCGCGCAGATACTGGAAGAAGTTCTCCTGCGTCCAGCGCGAGCGCAGCAGGCCCGCCGCTTGCTCGGCCGCGAGGTCGGGATGCGTGGTCAGCAGCGCGGGCTGGCGCTGCTCCGGCCCCGGCCGACCCGCCAGCGCGAGCGGCTTGCGCGGCTGGCCGCGCTGGCCCGTGCCGCGCACACGGCGGTCGATCCAGAAGCGGATCTCGCGCGCCTGGCAGCCCGCGCCCAGATCGTACGGTCGCTCGGCCAGCTGGCCCTCCAGGCGGGCCGACCCGCCCGGGGCGCGCACGGGGATGACGGCCTCCCGGAAGTCGCTATCCGGCCAGCGCTGCGCCTGCGAGCCCTTGATCCAAGTCACCCCCGCGATGCCCAGCGCGCGCAGCTCGCGGAACAGGCGCGGGCTCCAGCCCTCGCGGTCGAAGACCAGCGTCAGGCGTGGTGCGCCAGCGCCTGCCAGCAGGCCCAGCTGGCGCAACTGCGGCACCATCCCGTTCCAGATCTCAGACACCATGCCGGCGTCTATCTGGCGGTGCAAGCACAGCAGCGGCGCCCCGCCCAGCGCGTGCACCCAGTCGCCGACCGAGGCCGGCCGGGCCAGCTTCTGGCGGGTCACGAAATGTTTCGGCAGCCGGCCCTGACCGCTGTAGACCTGCACGTGGCCATCGACGAACAGCGTGGCGACGGCCTCCGGATCGTCTGCACACCAGTCCTGGGTCAGGCAGCCGACCCAGGCCGGCAGCCCCTTGGCAGCGGCCAGCTGGTGCGTGCGGCGGCGCAGGGTGCGCGGGCAGGGGCAGCGGTCCAGGCCCAACAGGGCGCCCCACTCGCCGGGCTGCTCGTAGCGCAGCCGCTCGGCGCAACGCACCCGGCCCAGCAGCAGGAAGGCCCACAGCAGCAGCAGCGACGGCAGGCCGTAGAAGCCCTTGGGTAGCGTCAGCTGGTCGAGGTGGCGCAGCAGGCCGGCCTGCAGCAGGCTCGGCAGGGCGGTCAGCACGCCGCCGGGCTGCGGGCCCGCTCCCTGAGCGTCACTGTCACGCTCGGCGGGCGCGCCGGCGCGGCGCCGTGGCAGGCACTGGCTGGCCGGTAGCAAGCCCTGTTGGGTGTAGCGCCACAGCGTCGATTGCGAGACGCCCAGTTGCTGGGCCACGCGGTACAGGCTGAGCCCGGACCGCAGCATGCGGGCGGCCTGGGCCAGCTGCGCGGGGTCCACGATGCCATCGGGGCGGCGCGGCTTGGGGGCGGGCGCGAAGCCAAGCTCACCCTGCACCTGCAGCCGCTGCACGGCGCGCGAGACGGTGCTCTGGCTGATGCCGTGGGCGCGGGCCAGTTCGGACTGCGTAGCGAGGCCGAACAGGGCGAAGCGGGCCAGGCAGAGATTGCGCTCTAGCTTGTGGTCGGCCGTGTGCGAGCAGACGGGGTCGGTGTGCACGAAGTAGACGACGCGGTCGCCCTCGCGCAGCATGCTGAGGCGCGCGCTGATGGGCGTGGCGTGCGGGGGTTGGAGCGGCAGAGCGGCGGGCAGGCCAGTGGGCGCGGGCAGTTTGGCGGGCGAATACATATGCATTCAAAATAGCATGTTCTGGGGCGCAAGTCAAGTCCGGATGCGGCCGGGGAGGGAGCGTGAAAGCTTGACCCAGCAGCTAGTTACGAGGCTCTAGGCCTCTTTGCAGAGAGTTCCGATGTAACGAAGTCTGAGGCTCGGCACGGTCATTAAGATCGCCTCCGCCTCCGGAGTGCGGCTTCGGTTTGTCGCGTAAACCAGATCGCGACCGTGCTTCTTCTGAGTGGTGGTGGCGCAAGTTCCGACGCTCACATCCTGACGGCTGGCTCGCTGGCCGTCGGCACGGAGAGGCGAACGTGAATGGAAACGGGCCTGCGGTGGAGTGCCCGCGATTCAGAGGAGGGTTTGAGATACGTTGGACGAGCATAGGAGCAGGTGGGCACGAGATGGGGTCGAAGCAGTACATCAAATATGCGAGAACGTACAAGCCACAAACCCCACCAGAGGAAACTCCGGGAGCAGATCGCGAAGCTGGCCCAGACCAGCGGGTAGAGCGTCAAGGACGTCGCTGGGGAGTTCGAGATTTCGAGCCGCCGTGGCGAGTATTCAGGCTTGGTTTCACCACCCATGTCTTGAGACCGGCTCACCTTGCGATGCGTTAACAATGTCTGCCGGCACCCGTCCGCTTTCACGTAACGAAGCTACCCCGAACCCTCGGGACTTCAATTGTAAGCATTCAGGTTTCGGGGCGCTACAGTTAGGCTCTGCCGCAGAACCACGAGAGTAGCGCAGAGGCAGGCGAACCGGATTTCGTCGGCAACCGCAACGCTGAGGCAAGGAGTTCCGGGGCAGCCGGAGGAGCAACCGGTCGGCGTCGGTGGAGCGGGTGGATGGCGTCGGGCAGGGCTCGATGGGCAAGCAAGAAAATATCGGCTGCGCACTTGACTTTGCCTCGGCAACCTTGCCATCGTAGGATCGGGCGGTCAGCCCGGTCGTTATGGGCAGGACGAAGTCCAGCAAGAAAGGACAGCCAGTCGGGGGGCGGCCCGCGTGCGCTCGCTGCGAGCAACTCCAACGCGCACTCGACGCTGCACAGTCCGACTTGCAGGCTGCGCAGGAACGGGAGGCTGGGCTGCAAGCCCAGCTGGCGAACCTGCAACGGTCGCTGTTCGGACGCAAGAGCGAGGCCACGCCAGCGGGCGGGGACGACCCGTCCGCCACGGCGACAGTCGCTGCCGACCCGTCGGCCGCCGAGACAGCGGCCGGGGAAACGCCCGCGCCGGATCCGGCCGCGAGCAAGGATCCGGCGGTCCGGCCGCGCAGGAAGCGCGGGCGGGAACCGGGTTCGCCGACCCCGCCGCGCGAGCAGCGGCCCGACCTGCCCGTGGTGTTCGAGTGGCTGGACGTGCCCGAGCAGGAGCGCCGCTGTCCGGACTGCGGCACCGCCTACGTGCCGTGCGGGCACAAGATCAGCTGGTTGTACGAGCTGGTCTGGAACGCGCTGGTGCGCAAGGTGGTGCGCCAGCGCTATGGTCCGGACTGCGACTGTTGCTCAGCCCGGCCGGTGATCGCCCCGCCGGCTCCCCGGCTGGGCACCAGCCAGTTGGGCACCAGTGTGTGGGCCTGGTGTCTGGTGCAGGTCTACGCGCTGTTCCGTCCGCAGGCGGCGGTCGCCCAGGATCTGGCGGCACTGGGACTGCGCGTGCCGCAGTCGACGCTGTCAACGGGGCTGCGGCGGCTCGCGCATCTGTTCGAACCGCTGGATGCGGCGATCGGAGAGTATCCACAGCAGCAGCCGGTGGCCCAGGCCGACGAGACCTCCTGGCCAGTGCAGTGGCTGGCCCCGAGCGAGGACGACAACAAGGACCCGCCTCCCCGCGGGCGACCCAAGCCGAAGTTCTGGCTGTGGGCCTGTCTGGCCGACGACACGGTCCGCATGCGGATCCTGCCGACCCGGGGCCTGGACTCCGCCCGGCAATTGCTCGATTCGTTGGTCGGCCAGGGCGGGTTGATCGTGCTGGTGTGTGACTGCTACAGCACGTACAAGGCCTTTGCCAAGCAGTTTCCGAACCTGGTGGTGCTCTCCCATTGCTGGGTGCATATCCGCCGCAATTTCGTGCGGGCCGGCACCGGTCACCCGGAACTCAAGGCGTGGGCACAGGAGTGGGTCGAGCGCATCGGCGCATTGTTCCAGCTGAACCGACAGCGGCTCCAGCAGTGGGCTCCGCAGCAACCGCTGGAGCGGCAAAGCGGGGCGTTCCAGGCGCTCCAGCAGCAGTTGCAAGCGCGAGTGGAAGAGTTGTTCGAGCGCGCCCGGGAAGAGGGCGGGGATCGCAAGCTCGACTGGATTCTGCTCGACCAGGTGGGCCAAGGCCGCAGCCAGCACGGTGCCGAGTTGGCCCGTGTGGATGCGCAAGGACGGGCCTTGGGGGCCTTGCTGAGTCACCGGGAATCGCTGAGCCGCTTCGTGGCGGACCCGCGCATCCCGCTCGACAACAATTTGTCGGAGCGGGTTCTGCGGGGGCCGGTCATCGCCCGCTACACCAGCTTCGGCTCGGGCGGGCCGGACGGTGCGCGAGCGGCGGGTCTGCTGTTCGGCGTACTCGCGACCGTGCGCCTGGCGGGCCTGAACCCGTATACCTGGATGCTGGACTGGCTGGCGGCCTGTGCCCGCCATGGCAACAAGGCCCCGCAACAGCTCGATCCCTGGCTGCCGTGGCGCCTGAGCGAGCAGCGTCGGGAACAACTCAGCAAGGCCCCGGTGGACTGGATCCCGTCTGGCGCCAGCAGCGGGGACACCGAGCTGGACAAGGCGGCCTGAATGGCCCGTTCCGCCGCCGCGCTGGACCCGCGCATCGTGCGGCTGGCCTCGACCGCCTTCTGCGGCCACCGCCTGCGACGGAGCCAGATTGCGGACATCCAGGAGATCGTCACCAGCTTGCCCCTGCTGAGCCGCACCGAACTGGGCCACACCGTCTGCGAGCACCTGCGGTGGCAGACCCCTCGTGGCAGCAACCGCATCCAACTGGCGCTGCGTCTGCTGGAGGAACTCGAACGGCTCTCGCTCCTGGCCCTGCCCGCCCGCCAAGGGCCCCTCTCGCTGGGCGAGCGCAGTGCGCCCCAAGCCCCGCTCGACGGCCCCCTGCCACAGCTCGAGCCGCTGCGCTTGCGGCTCGTCAGCGGCCGCGATGAGGCCGCCCTGGGGAACGAATTCCTCGCACGCTACCATCCACTGGGCTATCGCCAGCCCATCGGCTCCCACCTGCGCTACTTCCTCGAAGACCGTCAGGGGCGCCTGCTGGGCTGCCTGTTGTACGACTTCGCCGCCCGCTACCTGGCGGTGCGGGACCGCTGGATCGGCTGGCAGGACCAGCCCCACCGGCCGCTGGAGCGGGTTGTGCGGCAAGCCCGTTTCCTGCTGTTTCCCTGGGTGCGCGTAAAATGCCTGGCGTCGAAGGTCCTGGGGCTGAGCTTGCGCCAGCTGGCCGCGGACTGGCAGCGCGTCCATGGCGTGCTGCCCGTGCTGGTCGAAACCTATGTCAGCGACCAGCACAAGGGCACCTGCTACCGGGCCTCGAACTGGCACTATCTGGGACAGACCCAGGCGCGCGGTGCCTGGGGCACGGCGCCAGCGAAGACGCCCAAGGCGGTCTTCGTGTATCAGACTTCGTTACACCGTTTCATTTGGTTTGGATAGTTTGGATGCAGGGAGCGGCGGCTTGGGGTTGGCCGGGGTGGGCTGGGAGGAGGCTGAGCAGGGCAGGTCGTCCGACAGCATGCGGTAGACCAAACGGAGGTGGGTGCCGGGGAAGACGGTGCGCGTGCGGTTGAGCTCGTCGAGCAAGGGGGCCAGGGCGCGATCCTGGGCGCGGGTCGGCTGGTGCAGCAGGCGCACGGTGAGGGTCCCGGCTGACTCGTCAGGGTGCAGGCTGGCGTCAGCCTGAAACAGCGACTTGAGCAGGCTGCGGGCGGTGTCGGGATTGTCGAGCGCGGGCGCAACCGCGGTCGTCATCGCTGTTTCGGCGCGGTAGGCCAGCATGCGCAGGGTGTCTAGCAGTAGGCGCAGCGGTTGGGGCAGGGCCTGCAGCCGTGCCTCCGGCGAGAGCTCGCCGGCCAAGATGTGCTGGTCGGTCACCTTGCGTGCCAGCAGCAGGCCTTGGATGGTCTGGTCGCAAGTCTGGATGCGCGCTTCCAGCGCGCGCGCTGGGGCGGATCCGGCGTCGGCTTGCAGGGCCAGCTTGCGGCGCAGGTTGCCGACCGAGTTGCGGGCTTGCTTGAGCGCCTTGCCGATGGTGCGGCAGGCCGGGTTGACGACCCAGGCGTCGGCCTCGACCTCCACCAGGGCATGCTCGGGCAGGGTGTCGAGGCCGAACTCGGCGCGCAGATACTTGAAGAAGTTCTCCTGCGTCCAGCGCGAGCGCAGCAGGCCCGCCGCTTGCTCGGCCGTGAGGTCGGGATGCGTGGTCAGCAGCGCGGGCTGGCGCTGGTCCGGCCCCGGCCGACCCGCCAGCTCGAGCGGCTTGCGCGGCTGGCCGCGCTGGCCCGTGCCGCGCACACGGCGGTCGATCCAGAAGCGGATCTCGCGCGCCTGGCAGCCTGCGCCCAGATCGTACGGTCGCTCGGCCAGCTGGCCCTCCAGGCGGGCCGACCCGCCCGGGGCGCGCACTGGGATGACGGCCTCCCGGAAGTCGCTATCCGGCCAGCGCTGCGCCTGCGAGCCCTTGATCCAAGTCACCACCGCGATGCCCAGCGCGCGCAGCTCGCGGAACAGGCGCGGGCTCCAGCCCTCGCGGTCGAAGACCAGCGTCAGGCGTGGTGCGCCAGCGCCTGCCAGCAGGCCCAGCTGGCGCAACTGCGGCACAATCCCGTTCCAGATCTCAGACACCATGCCGGCGTCTATCTGGCGGTGCAAGCACAGCAGCGGCGCCCCGCCCAGCGCGTGCACCCAGTAGCCGACCGAGGCCGGCAGGGCCAGCTTCTGGCGGGTCACGAAATGTTTCGGCAGCCGGCCCTGACCGCTGTAGACCTGCACGTGGCCATCGACGAACAGCGTGGCGACGGCCTCCGGATCGTCTGCACACCAGTCCTGGGTCAGGCAGCCGACCCAGGCCGGCAGCCCCTTGGCAGCGGCCAGCTGGTGCGTGCGGCGGCGCAGGGTGCGCGGGCAGGGGCAGCGGTCCAGGCCCAACAGGGCGCCCCACTCGCCGGGCTGCTGGTAGCGCAGCCGCTCGGCGCAACGCACCCGGCCCAGCAGCAGGAAGGCCCACAGCAGCAGCAGCGACTGCAGGCCGTAGAAGCCCTTGGGTAGCGTCAGCTGGTCGAGGTGGCGCAGCAGGCCGGCCTGCAGCAGGCTCGGCAGGGCGGTCAGCACGCCGCCCCCGCTGACGGCCGCGGCGGCGGCGAAGCGCGGGGCGCGCCCGTCGAGCGCCCCCAGGCTGGCCGCTACGCGGCCCGCCGTGTCGTGCGCCGCGCGGCCGCGCGGGGCGGCGGCGTCACGCCGGTTGCGGTCTTCCTTGCCGGGGGCCGCCGACGGCGGCGCACTGGGCGCCGCGCCGCCGGGCTGCGGGCCCGCTCCCTGAGCGTCACTGTCACGCTCGGCGGGCGCGCCGGCGCGGCGCCGTGGCAGGCACTGGCTGGCCGGTAGCAAGCCCTGTTGGGTGTAGCGCCACAGCGTCGATTGCGAGACGCCCAGTTGCTGGGCCACGCGGTACAGGCTGAGCCCGGACCGCAGCATGCGGGCGGCCTGGGCCAGCTGCGCGGGGTCCACGATGCCATCGGGGCGGCGCGGCTTGGGGGCGGGCGCGAAGCCAAGCTCACCCTGCACCTGCAGCCGCTGCACGGCGCGCGAGACGGTGCTCTGGCTGATGCCGTGGGCGCGGGCCAGTTCGGACTGCGTAGCGAGGCCGAACAGGGCGAAGCGGGCCAGGCAGAGATTGCGCTCTAGCTTGTGGTCGGCCGTGTGCGAGCAGACGGGGTCGGTGTGCACGAAGTAGACGACGCGGTCGCCCTCGCGCAGCATGCTGAGGCGCGCGCTGATGGGCGTGGCGTGCGGGGGTTGGAGCGGCAGAGCGGCGGGCAGGCCAGTGGGCGCGGGCAGTTTGGCGGGCGAATACATATGCATTCAAAATAGCATGTTCTGGGGCGCAAGTCAAGTCCGGATGCGGCCGGGGAGGGAGCGTGAAAGCTTGACCCAGCAGCTAGTTACGAGGCTCTAGGCCTCTTTGCAGAGAGTTCCGATGTAACGAAGTCTGTGTATCCGCTGCAGCGGGACTGGCAGACGGTCCTGCTCGGACCCACACGCCCTGCGCGCTCCCGCTAGATGCCCGCCTCCTCGGGCATCCCCAACATCGGCTCAGCCGACCTCCGCCTCGCCATCTGAACGCTTACGTTGCAGGTTCGCCAGCTGGGCTTGCAGCTCGGCCTCCCGTTCCTGCGCAGCCTGCATGTCGGACTGTGCAGCGTCGAGTGCGCGTTGGAGTTGCTCACAGTGAGCGCACGCGGGCCGCCCCCCCGACTGGCTGTCCTTTCTTGCTGCACTTCGTCCTGCCCACAACGACCGGGCTGACCGCCCGATCCTACGATGGCAAGGTTGCCGAGGCCAAGTCAATGTCAAGTGCTCAGCCGATATTCTGCTTGCCCATCGAGCCCTGCCTGACGCCAGCCACCCGCTCCACCGACGCCGACCGGTTGCTCCTCCGGCTACCCCGGAACTCCTTTGCCTCAGCGTTGCGGTTGCCGACGAAATCCGGTTCGCCTGCCTCTGCGCTACTCTCGTGGTTCTGCGGCAGAGCCTAACTGTAGCGCCCCGAAACCTGAATGGTTACCTTCAATTTGTCACCAAGACGGATTCAACAAGTTACTCCGATTTCTGTGCTTTCGCCACATCTTGAAACATCTCTTATTGATGAAATCGCTTGATTTTTTCACTGTAAATGCTATTTTCAGTACTTGATGAAACGCGTAGAAGGATTGAAGCGACCGGAACTTCGAGCCGTGGACGCTGCCCAGGATCTGCTTGGTACTGTGCCCAGCGTTCAAGTCGGGCCGGTGAAATATCAGCATAAGATTGCAGACAACCTTCAAATCGATGGAAGGATCGAATTCAGTCATGGCGGCACGAGCTATCAACTGATTGTCGAAGTCAAATCCGACGGGGCCCCCCGCCATGTTCGTTCCGGCGTCTTTCAGCTCAAGGGATATGTGGCCCATTTACAGCAATTCGGTCACACTGAGATGGGCCAGCGTTGGATTCCGATGCTTGCCAGCGCTTACCTGTCCCCGCAGTCGCGGGCTGCCGTTGCCCCACAAGTCACGATTCGGGCTCATCCTGAGAGGCGCTGGCGGGCGGCTCGAAGTAGTCTTTCAGCTCATAGGCTTCGCTCATGATGGTCAAGCGGGTCCAGCCCTCCCAGATCTTTTGATGGCCCGGCGGCGGAGCGTGCGCACGGTACAGGTAGCCGCCCAAGATCGCCATGGTCCGCACCGCCAGCCCCAGATTGCCCGGCGCGGCCAGCCCGCGCTTGGACGCGAAGTGGCGCAGCACCCGCAGCTGGATCTGCGTGAAGAACACCTCGCTCGGTAATTCGGGGGTCTCCCGTCCCAGCAGGGTCATCGCGGCCAGCCGCCAGGCGATCACCGCCTTGATCGTCACCGCCCGCTCGATCCGCTGCCCCGTGCGGTGCCCCAGGTACTCCACCTTGCAGCCGGACTTGAGCATCCGGTGCCAGTCCTCGATGCGCCAGCGCAGCCGGTACCACTCCAGCACCTGCTCCGCATCCGCCAGCGACGCCACCGGCAACGTCGTCAGCAGGAACCACTCCAACGCTTCCACCCCCTCCGGCGCCGCCCGCTCCCACACGTGCACCAGCTGCATCCGCAGCGCTGCCTCGCCGCGCGCCGGGGCCGGCAACTCGACCGTCTGCCAGCGCAACTCGGCCTGCGCCGTGCGCGCCGCGCGCAGCGCGCTGGCGGACTGCCGGCGCGTGCCCCGCCGCGCCGAACTCCGCTGCACCTTGATCTCCAACTGGCCCCCCACCGGCTGTGCCCGCATGTGCTCGAACAGCTTCGGCCGGGGCGCGCCCAGGACGCGGTTGTGCTTGGCCCGCACCAGCAACTCGACTCCCTCCAGCCGCCGCTGCTCGGCGAACAGCGCCTGCACGTCGGCCTCGCGGTCCATCACCGCCACCAGGCGCGGGCCCGCCAACTGGCCCGCTACCTCCGCGCAGTCGCGCAACCCGCGCATCCAGCGGAAGGTCTTGCGCTGCTCCAGCGGCCGCCCGCGCTGCGCCTGCCCGTCCGGCGCGTCGTACTGGATGTGCAGCAGCCCCAGCGGGATGCCCTCCGGGCTGACCGCCAGCGTCGAGTGCATGTGCAGCCCCAGCGTGCCCTCCGAGCGCTTGTTCTTGCCGATGTAGCCCAGCCCCGCACAGCCGGGATGCTCGGCAAAGTTGAGCTCGGTGCCGTCCTGCACGCACAGCACCGTGCGCTCGGCCTGCAGGCGCCGCAGCGTGCGCTGGCGGTGCGGCGCCAGGATGTTCTGCGGGGTCACCGCCGAGTCGTCCGGCTGGTCGATCAGGCGGTAGTGGCCCTTGACGGCGGCCCGCTGGCCCTGCGCGGCGGCGGGGATCGAGGCCATGGGAGCGGCGGCCTGCATCTGCGCGGTCTGCACCAGCCGCTTCGACAAGCGTAGATCACCCAGCGGCGCCTGGCCCAGTTCGTTGGCCGCGAACTCGTCCAGGGCCAGCCCGTCGGCCGGCCCCAGCGGCTGGCCGGGCGGCGCTGCGGCGGCCCCGAGCAGGCGCCGCCAGTCGCGCTGCAGGGGGTAGACGAAGATGGCCTTGACCGGCACGCGCTGGCCGGGGCGGGCGAAACGCCCGCGCCCGCCGGTCTGGCCGACGCAGGTCCAGTTAGCGGCGCGGAAACACGTGCCGGCGTGCTGCTGCGGATCGCAATAGGTTTCCAGCAGGGCAGGCCGGTAGCCATAGCGCTGGAGGAAGTCCTCCGGCAGCCGCCGCCGGACCATGCCGAGCACCTTGGAAGCGAGCAGGTGACAGCGCACGCTGGGACGGATCAGGAAGCGGCTCAGGCCCAGCACGCGGTGCAGCCGCTTGCGGCGCAGTTGCGCATCCCAGCCAATCCACTCGTCGCGGGCCGCCACCGCCAAGGCCGCGGCGGCGAAGCCGAGCGCCCCCAGCAGGCCGTGCTCGGACTCAATCAGGTAGCGCAGCTGGGCACCGACGTGCAGCACGGCTCCCTGCGGGTGCTCGCTGGCGACCAGCTCGTTCCAGGTCCGCCGCTGTTGCGGACTCGTCACCAGGGTCAACTTGAGCCCGGCGACCGCCCCCGCCGCAGGCGGAACTGCTTGCGGTGGCGGGACCGGCTGGCCGAGCCGACGCGGACGGCAGTCACCGGCGCGGCCGCCATGGCGCGGGGCCGGCAAATCGATGCGTCCCGCGCTGTGCAGACTGCGCAAGGCCTTCTGGCAGCTCGCCACCTGCGGCTGGCCGCGACTGTCCACGAAACCGAACTCCCGGCACACCTGCCGGGCGAACGCGCTCCGGCTGGTGTCGCCAGCCTGCGTCCGCAGCACCCGCAGGGTCTCCACGGCCTCTGAGTGCGAGAGGGTCTCCGCAATGCAATGTTGGTCGAGCATGCTTTAGACATGCCACAACCACCCTACAGTTGTCAAGTGCCAGATCTGGGGCATGGGCAGGTCGCGGGTGATCTGCACGGATTGTGATGTGGCGTATCTCGACCTTGTGGGAAACGCGCATCTCTCGTTCGGCGATGTCTATATTGATCGGGCCGTAGCAGTCCAACCGAAGTCCGAGACTCGCTCGCTCCGGTCGATCTTCACCCCGAAGGCGGCCGCCATATTGCGTGTCATGCTCCGTGACCCAGGTCGGCCTTGGCGGGTCGTCGAGTTGGCCGAGAAAGCCCAGACAAGCCTTGGCCACGTAAGCAATGTGCGTAAAGCCCTACTCTCGCGGGAGTTGATTGAGAAACGGGATGAAGGGGTCGTGCTGGTCAACCCGGATGCGCTGCTGAAAACGTGGCGTGAGAATTATCGTCGGCCGCGAGGACATCGCATTAAGGAATACACGCGTTTCCACGGAACGCAACTAGACAAGCGGCTACGGGGAAAGCTCAATCCGTATCGACACGGTCCACGAGTAATTTACTCGTTGAATTCGGCCGCCGGGTGGCTCGCCCCGTTTGCCCGAGATGGCACGCATGCTTTCTACGCAGATGAACAGGGGACGCAATTACTCCGGGACGTGTTGGAGTTGACGCCCGCGCCAATCGGCCCGAATGTCGTATTGTGCGAACCGTTCGACGACAGTCTGTTCGATGGCGCCGCCGAGCCTAGTTCAGGTATCTTTTGTACCGGTCCGATCATTACCTATCTCGATCTTTGGAATGGCAATGAGCGACAGCGTGAAGCCGCTGCACATTTGGCTGAGGAGTTCTTTCCATGGCTCCGGTAGAACCCCAACATGCCGCCGACTACGATGACAGGACCACGGCAGCGGTCAGATCTGTGCTGCTCGAGATCGGTCAGATTCTGGGCAGCTTTCACGGAAAGTTTGCGGTGATCGGCGGGGCAGTCCCTTGGCTGCTGCTAGAGGAAGCCGAGATGCCCCATGTCGGCACTGTGGACGTGGATCTCAGCCTCGACTCCGAAGCGCTTGGCGATGGCGAGTACGCCCGACTTGTCGAGTCCCTTCAGAGGCACGACTACCACCAGCGGGGAAGTCTGCGCCGCTTTCAGCTCGTGCGTACCGTTAGCGCCTGTGACGGCGGGCCCGACATTGACGTCGTCGTCGACTTCCTAATACCACGGGAGGCCGAGATCGCGCCAAACGCCACGCCGTTTGTCAGTAACTTTGCAGTGCAGCGCGCCGATGGCGCGGATCTTGCGCTCAGGTTCAACGAGGTTATTCACATCGAAGGAAAGATGCCGGACGGAGCCGGGAATCGCGTACGGATCGTGGTCGCATCAATTCCCGCTCTGTTGGCAATGAAAGGCTACGCGGTGAGAAACCGGCTGAAACATAAGGACGCCTACGACATCTACTACTGCGTTCGCAACTTTCCGGGCGGCCTAGAGGCCCTCGTCGCGGCGACATCTCCGCTTCTGGAGGTGGCAACAGCCAAGAATGGCTATCTTGGAATTTCGGAAAACTTTCGTTACGTCGATGACTTCGGGCCGACCAGCGTGAGGCGTTTCGTCGAGACTTCCGACCTCCTCGGAGAGCGTACTGCCGATCAGTGGCAGCAGGACGAATTCGGCCAGGTCAAGGCTTGGCTGTCCGCACTGGACTTGTGCTGATAATTGGACACGCAGTCAAGAAACAAGTCCGCAGTTCGGACATTCCGATAATCGACAAAGTATTCGCCATGGAAGGCGGCTATCTGCTCAGTTTTCCGCCACCTTCCCAGAATCACTGGGTGACAATCAGGTCTTTCCTGCTGCGGTAGTGGAGTTTCATCCGAGGACTGAGGGTTACCGCCGCGGCGCGCGGGGAGTTCCATTCCAGGGAAGGGAGGAGGCAGCCGTTGCCGTTGCGCACTGTTCTGAGCCGGGTGTACAACCTGCCGACGTTCGTGTGCGGGAGATTCGGCTGGTGGAGCGCGAGGATGGGCAGGTGTAAGACCCCAGATTCCGAAGCTGTGACAGGCTGATGATAAGGGACTTGTAGATATCGGTGGCAATGATGGGCTAGGGCGGCGGGAAGCCACGCGCAACGCAACCCCGAAAGTTCAGTTGTACGGCTTCTCTAGAAACCTGCTTGCTCTGTGTCGGCGGTCTGCAGTCTCCGGGCCCGCCAAGGTGGGCGCGAGTAGCGGGTCCTGGCTAGCGGTAGTTTACTGAAACTCCGCTCCGGCGTAGGCACTAGCTCCACTAAGTCATTGCAACCAAATCGGTTTTGAATCCGCATCCTGCCGGATTTATGTATTACCCTATATCTGATTTTCCCTATATTCATGGTAAATAATGCTTGCATGGCCACTCCTCTAGTGTTAGTATTACCCTATATGGCATCCATCATCGGCAAGAAAAAGGGCAACAAGACCTACTACTACGTCGCCACCTCCGGCCGCGTTGACGGCAATCCCCGCATCACCCACCAAACCTACCTCGGCACCGCCGAACACCTCGCCCGCCTCGTCAAGGACAGGACCGCCCCCGTCCCTCTCGAAGCCACCGCCCGCGACTGCGGCCTGCCCGCCGCCCTCTGGCAGGCCGCCCGCCGCTCCGGCGCCCTCGACGCCCTCCTCTCCGTCTGGCCCGCTCCCGCCAAGGGTCCCGCCATCCCCCACTTCCTGCTGCTCGCCGCCTTCCACCGCATCTGCGCTCCCGGCCCCAAGACCGCGGCCGCCGACTGGTACCGCCGCTCCGTCCTGCCCGACCTGTGGGGCTTCGCCCCCAAGCACTTCAGCTCCCAGGCCTTCTGGGACCACTTCGACGCGATCGACGTCAGCGACTCCCTGCGCGAGCCCCGCCCCGACCAACTCGAGCAAGCTCAACTTGCCCTGCTGCGGGCCTTCCGCGAGCGCGATCTGGTCAGCCGCTGCGTGCTGGCTTACGACACCGCCAACTTCCCCACCTGGATCGCCACCACCAACTCCCGCTCCGCCCTGGCCCAGCGCGGCCACAACAAGCAGAAGCGCCACGACCTGCGGCAGATCGGCCTCTCTTACGCCCTCGACGGCGAGCACGGCCTGAGCCTGGGCCACCACGTCTACCCGGGCAACGTCTCCGACCGCGACGAACTGCCGGCCTGCCTCAGCCGCATCACGCGCCTGCTCGACGGGGCCGGCATCCCGCGCCAGACGGTCACCCTCGTGCTGGACAAGGGCAGCGCGGCTCTGGCCAACACCCTGGAACTGCAGGCCAGCGGCCTGGGCTGGATCGCTGCGCTGCCTTGGGGCCAGGCGCCGGCGGCGCTGCGCCAGCGCCCGCTCGAGCAACTCGAGCCGCTGCCCGGCGAGCCCGGCGTCAGCGTCGCTGGCGAGCGTACGCTCGTGCACGGGGCTGAGTACCTCGCCGTGCTGCGCTACTCGGCCGGCTTCGCCAGCGAGCAGTTCCACAGCGTCTCGGCGGCGCTGGTGAAGGCGACGCAGAAGCTGCGCGCTCTGGCACGGCAGCTCTCCAAGCCGCAGGACCGGCACACAGAGCAGGGCCTGCGGAGCCGGATCCAGCGCTGGCTGCAGCCGAATTTCGTGGCCACGGTGCTCAGCTACGAGCTGCAGCGCAACCCGGACCGCAGCTGGGAGCTGCGCTTCGCCATCGACACGTCCGCGCTGCACCGCCTGCTCAAGGAGCGTTTCGGACGCACCACGCTGGTGACGAACCGGCACGACTGGGCACCCGCTCAGGTGGCCGCGGCTTATCAGGGACAGCAGCATGTGGAGCGCGTCTTCCGCGGCCTGAAGGGCGGCGATTGGCTGCACTGGGGGCCGCTGCACCACTGGACCGACTCCAAGATCCGCGTGCATGCGTTCTACTGCCTGCTGGGGGTCTCGCTGCTGCAGTACCTGCACCGCCAGGTGCGGCCGGCCTGGCCGACCCTGACCATGGAGGGACTCCAGCAGGAACTGGGGCAGATCCAACGCATCGACCTGCTGTACCCGCGCCAAGGCACGAAAGGGCCGCCCCGGGTGGCAACCGTCAACTCCAAACAGACGCTGACGCAGCAAGCTCTGGCGGACGAACTGCAACTCGACGAGCTGCTCAGACCCGACGGTGGGTAATACAGCCCACCGCCCCCTAACCACCGGGGAATCAGTACGTTACAATTGCCGATTCTCGCTGCTCAGTAAACTACCGCTAGGCCACGGGGCTTTCCGTCTGCCCCGCGAGCAGCTCTCGGAACGTCGAAGGGGCGATATTCCCCCCACTAATCACGCAGACGACAGGCGAGGCTCCATCTTTCCGCGCCGCTGCGCGCGCCGCCGCTACGGTCACGGCGGCTCCGGGTTCGACCACAAGCTTTTGTTCGACGGCCAAGGACCGTACTGCAGAGGCCATGTCTGCCTCCGAGACCAGCAGCACATCGTCGACATGGCGCTGGACGATCGGAAACGTCCGCGAGCCAGGCTCCAAGACCGTGAGGGCGTCGGCCAGCGACCGTGCAGGCGCGGTGCGCGTGGGACGCCCGAGTTCCAAGGACAGCTTCATCGATGGGTTGGCCTTTGCTTGGACACCGAAGATGCGGCAGCCGGGACGAGCGGCCTTTACGGCCAAGGCGATACCGGCGATCAAACCACCTCCGCTGACCGGTACGAACAGGCTGAAGTCACCCTCGATTTGCGTGAGCAGCTCCAAGCCCAGCGTGGCGTCGCCAGCGATGGTGGGGCGGGAATTGTACGGATGCAGCAGGAGGCGTCCGCTCTCTCGACGGAGCCGTTCAGTGGCCTCGAAGCGCGCTTCGAAGCTGTCGTCGCAGAGCACCACGCTGCCGCCGAATGCGCGGGTCCGTTCTCGCTTGAAGGCAGATGCTCCCTTCATCATGACGATCGTGGCGTCCACGCCGAGCTTTGCCGCGGCGTAGGCCACCGCTTGGGCGAAGTTCCCCGAAGAATTGGTCACAACGCCCGTTGACCTGCACACCGAGGCGTTCGCCAGCATGGAATTCAATGCCGGGCGCACCTTGAATGCGCCAACAGGCTGCAAGGATTCCAGCTTCAACAGGACGGTTCTGCCCAGTTCGCAGCTGAGTTCGTCCGACCGGACTACGGGTGTCGGATGCAGGTACGGTTTGAGTCGGTTGCGGGCCTCGTCGATCTCATCCTGCCACGCCGTTGGATCGCTGATCTGCTCGTCCATCCTGTTTGCTGATTGACCCGGCTGCCACCGTTCGCTGGGCCTGCTACGGCAACCGCGCCTCTTCCAGTTTAGGCAAGCTGAAGCTGACGGCCTGACGGCCACAGTCTGGCTCAATGCCAAGTCTCCAGTGAACACGCAGACGGGCGCAAGCTCCGCCGGTCTGGTATAGACTTGAATTCTTGGCGAGACACCTCGCTGAAGGTCTACCTGCATGGACCATTGCAACTCAATCGAACGACTCGGGATGCTCAGGCCAGTAGTGCTGTTGGGCGCCATGCTCGCTGTGGCGTTGGGGGCGCTGTCCCAGACCAACACTGGAGCGATCCAGGGCGTTGTTTACGACGAGTCGATGGCCGTGATTCAGAACGTCACCGTCACGGCCGTGGATGAGGCACGCGGAAGCGAGAGGTCAGCGCAGACGACTGCGTCCGGCGAATTCGTGTTTACGCACATAGTCCCAGGCGTCTACTCGCTGCGATTTGATGCCCAGAATTTCGCACCGATGACCGTGGAAGGGTTTGAGGTGCTGGTGGGAGAGACGGCGATGATCTCGCCCAGCTTGGCCGTGGCAGCTGCACAGGATGAGGTGGTTGTTTCGGTCGAAGGCGAGCGGACGGCGATCGAACCGCAACGAGTCCACCAGTCCGACCACATCGACTCAGTCCGTATCGAGAATCTTCCGATCAACCGACGGGACTATCTTGATCTGGCGCTGCTGACCCCCGGCGTTGTCAACACGAACTACATTGCCAACGCGACCGACCGCCGCATTGCCCCCACGCCGACATCCGGGCTTGGAATCGGCGGCAGCGCGGGCCGCAGCAACACGTTCATGATCGACGGCCTCGACAACCTTTACAACTCAGGCAGCGTTCGCTCTTCGATCAGCCAAGAAGGCGTCCAAGAATTCCAAGTCAACCGCAGCACGTTCTCCGTGGAGCAAGGCGGTGCTCCCGGCGGAACGGTGAATATCATTACCAAGGCGGGCTCGAACCAGGTTCACGGGAGCTTGTTCGGAGTCGTGCGGAACCGTCGCTTCCAAGCCCGCAACTACTTTGATCCCAGCAAGAGCGCCTACACGCGGGCCCAGAGCGGGACATCTGTCGGCGGGCCAATCCAGAGGAATAAGACATTCTTCTTCACTGCGTACGAGCGGCTGGACCGCCACGAGTCACTGATCGTGCCGCTGCTCGCTGACGATTCGTTCCTGACGTCCTTGCCGCCTGCCCAGCAGGAATTGGCTGACGTCCTCACCGCAGCTTCGCCGGCGCTGCGCCCGCTGGTGGGCCAACTCGCAGCGTCCTTGATTCCGGGCAACGTCCCCGGTGTGAGGGAACTGTTTGAGGAGAACAGCGGAGTGTTCCCGTTTTCCGAGAAGCGCCAACAGCTCCTCGCGCGCGCGGATCACACGCTCAAGGATGGCCACAATATCTTTCCTGATTCCCTACTACCTGCATCCAAGACTGACCTAAACGGGGCTGGCCAAGACGACCCGGCGGCCGGTCCGCCAGTCTGACTCCCTCCCTCGGCGGTCAGCGTTTCCGTAGCCTTGAATTGCGAGTTTTGTTCGTATTAAATCGCTGATTCTATTGACTTTGAGCGAATATATTGCGATAATCATGGCTAGAGAACCCTCTGCGATGCCCAAGAACAAAGTCCAGTTCCAAAAAGGCCTCAGCCTGACCCAGTTCCTCCTGGACTACGGCTCCGAGGCGCAGTGCGAGCAGGCCCTCTTCGCCGCCCGCTGGCCCGACGGCCTCAACTGCCCCCGCTGCGGCGGCGCCCGCTTCTGCCGCCTCTCCACCCGCCGGGCCACCTTCCAGTGCAACCACTGCAAGCGCCAGCTCTCCCTGCTCGCCGGCACCGTCTTCCAGGCCACCAAGCTGCCGCTGACCATTTGGTTCCTTGCCATTTACTTCCTCTCCCAGACCAAGAGCGGCATCTCGGCCCTGGAACTGGGGCGCAAGCTGGGCGTCAACGACAACACCGCCTGGCTGCTCAAGCACAAGCTCATGCAGGCCATGCGGGAGCGGGACCAGCGCTACCGGCTGGCGGGCACCGTGCAGCTGGACGACGCCTATCTGGGCGGCGAGTACCCCGGCGGCAAGCGCGGGCGGGGCTCGCCGAACAAGACGCCGATGCTGGCGGCCGTGCAGGTCAGCGAGGAGGGCCAGCCGGTGGTGATGAAGCTGAGCGTGGTAGCCGGCTTCCGCACGGCCGAGGTCGCGCAGTGGGCCGCGCAGAACCTCCAGCCCGGGACCACGGTGAACACGGACGGGCTGGCCTGCTTCAAGGGGCTGGAGGCAGCGGGCTGCGAGCACAAGCCACACGTGACGGGCGGCGGCAAGCAGGGCTGCGAGACCCCCGGCCTAGTCTGGGCGAACACGATCCTAGGGAACGTGAAGCGCTCCTTGGACGGCACCTACCATGCCGGCGCGCCGCACTACTGGGCGCGCTACCTGGCCGAGTTCCAGTACCGCTTCAATCGCCGCTACGAGCTGGCGGCGCTGCCGCGCAGGCTGCTGAAGGCGGCGGCCACGACGCTGCCGTTGCCGCGTCCGATCCTGCTGTTGAGCGCCGTCTAACGGCAGCGGCTGCCGCCAGCCCAATCCACCGGGCGTTCGACAACCCGGCTGCGCGTGGGACAGGCCGCCGACACTCTCCGGGGACCATCAGGGGACTGCCCGGGGGACCCGGTTGCGACCGATACCACTGGCTGCCAGTGCATCTCGTGCCTAGCGCCTCTCCCCCCTGCCTGCCGGCTTCGCGCCAGCCACCGAAAATCCACCAGCCCACCCCTTCTGGCGCTCTACTGGGATGCAGATAATAGGGAATCAGGATATCTTTTTCCGTGCGAACTGGACGGGGCAGGAAGGGGAGGGCACGGAATTCGGCGCGCTCAGTGCCCGCAGCAGAGGCCAGAACACCAGCGTCACGGACTTTGCAGTCGCGCTCGGAGACACCTACGTGATTAATCCCCAGTGGGTCAGCGAGACGCGAGTCGGGGCAGGGTATCACGATTTTGGCACGTACCCCACAGACACCGACGGTCCTGGGATCGACATCAGTGGATTCGGGCTCTTCGGGAGAGATTTCATCCTGCCGACTCGGGTCACCGAGCGAGTCTTCCAAGTGCGCCAAAATTTCATGCGGCTCTCCGGTCGCCAGACGATCAAGTTCGGGGTCGACTACAACCCGGTGCGCGACTCGGTTCGGTCAGAGACGTTCTTCTCTGGCCGATTCATCTTTGGCGAGGCGATCCCGCTCGCCAACGTCATCGACCTAGGAGTGGCGCCCGGAACCTCGAACGCCGTCAAGGGCCTTCTCGCAGCGGCCGGGCAGAGTGCGCTGATTCCCGTCGTCGATGCACCGATTTCCGCCATTCAGGCGTTCGCGCTCGGCTTGCCGATCGTCTATCAGCAGGGATTCGGGGATCCCATCTGGATTGGCTGGTCGAACCGGATGAACTTTTTTGCGGAAGATTCGATCCGCGTCACGTCAAGTCTTCGGCTAACGCTGGGACTACGGTACGAGTTAGAGCCCAAGACACACTTTCCGCGGGACAACAATAACTTCGCGCCTCGGGCCGGTTTCGCCTGGAGTCCAGACCCCAAAACAGTCGTTCGAGGTGGCTTCGGCATCTACTTCGCCCGCATCGATGGGCAGATCGCGTTCGTTAACGACTTGCTGGGCGACCAAGCTCGGATCAACCAAGTCTTCGTGCCCCTTACGGGAGCACCGGGCCTGAACAGCGCGTTGACGGGACAGCCAGTGACATCGGCTGAGATCTATGGATCGCTGAAACAGCGCGGGATCCTTGGACAGCGATCAATCCAGATCGAAGACTTGGCGATCCATGGCATCCAACCGGGTCCCGGCAATCCGTTGAAGACTGGATTCCGCGTGGCCGAGGATACCGTGAACCCCTACGCGCAGCAGGGCAGCTTTGAGATTCAGCGCGAAGTGGGCGGTTACGGCATGTCCGTGGCGTACAACTTCAACCGCGGCATCAAGATAATCCGGCCCTTGGATCCGAACCCGTACGAAGCGGGCACCAATGAGCTGGGCAGGCCGATCATCGGATTCGATAAGCCCCTGGTCTATCAAGACAACGTCTATGGCAGCTGGGCGAGGTCGTACTACCACGCCATGATCCTGCAGCTCAAGAAGCGCTTTTCCCGTGGATTCACGATCTCGGCCCACCACACGTGGAGCAAGGCGATTGACGAGAACACGGATTACAACTCTTCCTACGAGCCGCACCTGCCCTGGGACGCTCGCAACGAGCTCGCGCTCTCGCATTACCACCGCGGACATCGATTCGTCGCACACGTCGTCGCCCAATCTCCCTGGAAGTCGGCCAAGGGGCGCGGCCTCGGGCACAACATCCTCTCCGACTTCACGCTTTCCGGCATCACGGTGGCCCGGACATTCGCTCCCTTTAATCTGAACGCAGGCTATGACACGATTGGCGACCGCCACACCGACACCCATCGCCCGTGGGGGATCGGACGCAATGTAGGCGTGGGCCCAGCCTTCTTCGGCATGGACATCCGCCTGACTCGTTCGTTCCCCTTATCGGAAAAAGTCGATCTGAAAGTGGTCGCGGAGGCATTCAACGTGCTCAATCGCACCAATTTCAAGGGAGTGAACGGGATCGTCGGCAGCCTCCAGGCGGAAGACATTCCAGACCGGCCGACGGGACGCCCCGGCCCGGTCACGGAGCCATTCTCGTTCACGTCGGCCTTTGACCCGCGACAGTTCCAATTCTCCCTGCGGCTAGCATTCTAGTCCTGACGGATTGCGTCTGCAGTGCGCTCTAGGCGCTGGCCAGTACCGCTGCGGCTGCGTTGTAGCCGCTCCTCACGGCACCCTCCATCGTGGCGGGCCAGCCGGTATCGGTCCAATCGCCTGCCAAGAACACATTGGGGCAGCGTGTCGCCGGACCTGGTCTGTGTTGCTCTAGGCCGGGCGTTGCAGAGTAGGTGGCACGCATCTCCTTGATGACCCGGCTGTCGCGAAGTTCGGCCCGCTTGGCTTCGGGGAAGGTTGCTCGCAACTCCCCCAGCGCAAGGCTCACGATGTCGGCCGAAGTGGCGCTTGCGAGGCTGCGCGCCGCGCTGACCACACCCAAGTAGTAGCCCCCTCCCTTGTGAAAGATCCACTGGACCTCGCCATCCACGAGCATTGCATGCGCGACTTCTGTGATCGGCCGATCGAACCAAAGGTGGATCCCGACGATGGGAGAAGTCTGGAACTGTTCCAGTTGTCTGTCCATGCCGAGATCGGGCAGCAGCCGGGCAACCCGGTCGAACGGGACGGCGCTGATGTAAAAATCGGCCTCGCCGTCCAGCGGGTCGATCTGCCGTACCTTGGAGCCTAGGTGCAGACGCACCGAGAGGCCTAAGTGGCCCGCCAGAGCCGAGGAGTACAGCTCGTCGAGCGGCACCGCAGGGACTCCGACCTCGTAGCTGGTCCGGTTCCCGAGCAAGCCCTCGCCAAAGACCTGCAAGGCAGGCAGGGCGGAGGCGCGCTCCGGTTCCTCGTTCAGCGCACTGACAATGAACGGCCGCCAAAACCGGGCGACAGAGCGACTCGTCGCACGCTTGCTCCGCAGCCAATTCGCAAACGTAATCGAGTCGAGATCTGCCCTGCGTCTCTCCGCCTGCACGGCCAGCAGGCATTTTGCGATCGACAGCTTGTCCCGCCAGTCCAACGCTCGCATGCGCAGCAGGGAGCGGGCGAGATGTAGGGGGGCTGGAAGCGGATCCGCCCGGATTGTGTCACGGGTGCCGTCCGCGCACACGAGGTGCAGCGCGGAGTGAAAGTGGATCCTGTCCTCCACACCGCACCGGCGATAGAAGTCCATCAGCGACGTGCAGCACCGCAGCAGGACATGCTGGCAGTTGTCGATCCGATCCGAGCTCGGATCGGCCGGCTTGAGCGGAATGGAGGCTGCCCGCCCGCCGAGAAATGTGCGGGCCTCGTGCACATGGACTTCCAGCCCGGCTTCGCCGAGCTTTGCCGCAGCCGCTAGACCTGCTAGGCCGCCGCCGACGATCTTCACGCGGGGAATGATGGGACTCCTCCGGTGGCGCGCAGCAAGAATGCCCGTGCCGCGATCGAAACCTTGGTGGCGGTCGATAAGCTGACCGGGGGGCCGAAGACGTCAAATCGAGCCCGCCGAATGCGCTGCAAAATTCCGCGGTAGGTGGTGATCATCGCCCACAGTGCGGCCCTGCTCGGCGGGCTGGTCAGTGCGATCAGCCCGGCTGCCTCCCTGTAGTAACCCTCGGCGCGCTCCCACTGAAACTCCATGAACCTCTGAAAGCGCTCGTCGGATGCGCTCACGGTGCCCGCCAGCAACTCGTGCCGGCTCAGCCCGAAATCCTCAAGCTCGGCCTCCGGGAAATAGACACGTCCCATCGATGCGTCTGCCGGGACATCGCGCATGATATTGGTCAGCTGGAAGGCGATGCCGCAGCGCTCCGCGAGTCTCAGCGCAGCTTCAGTTTCGAAACCGAACACGTGGATGGTGGTGAGGCCCACGACGGCGGCGGCCTGATAGCAGTAGTGGTACAGCTCATCGAACGTCCGGAAGACCTGTCCGGTCAGGTCGCTCTCCATGCCGTCGAGCAGTTCAAAGAAGTACGAGTGCGGGATCGCATTGCGCTCGATTGCGTCGCACAGCGCCGGCAGCACATCATCCTCGCCGGAACCGTTCAGGTGATCGCGCAGCTTGCGACGCCAAGCGGTAATCGCGGAGTGGCGTACATCCAGTGGCAGATCTTCGTTGTCGGCGATGTCGTCAGCCTCTCGCATGAAGGCATAGATTGCGCACATCGAGTCGCGCTGCGGGCGCGGAAGCAAGACGAACGAGTAAAAGAAATTCCGGGCCCGCGACCGCGCGATACGACGGCAGTGGGCGTAGGACTCTTCAATCGAGGGCATTGTGTGCCTCTGGCTTGGCAAGTGGCGTGCGTAGCAGTCGTCGTCCTAGGGCCCGCGCGAGCATCGTCGCATGGTCCAGCTTGCTGACTGTCGGGCGATCGGCGATGGTATCCCAGCCCTGCGCGCGAATCTTTTGCAATACCGCTAGGCCCGCCATGCTGAACAGCTCGATCTCAACGCTCAGACGGCCGGTCAGCTTGTCGGCCAGCGGAAATCCTGCGTCGAAGAGCTCGGCTGTACGTCGTACCAGATCGCGCAGGGTCTCGCGATACTGCATCGACGCGGTGCCACTGGCGACATCGGCTGCGAGCAGCTCGCGGCTGTAACCGTGGAGTTGCATCACGTCGTCCGGCATGTACACGCGCCCGATGCGCCAGTCCCTGCCAACGTCCTGCCAGTGATTCGCCAGTTGCAGTGCCGTGCAGGTTGCGTCCGACAGATCCAACAGGACTTCGTCTTGACAGTGATTCAGCCGCAGCACCAGCCGTCCGACAGGGTTCGCCGAGTAGCGGCAGTATTCGAGCAATTCATCGTAGCTAGAGTAGCTTTGCTTGATCTGGTCTTGCACGAACGCCCTGAGCAGGTCTTCGAAGTCGCGACGCGGAAGCCCGTGTCTGTTCGCCGTGTCCTTGAGCGCTACGAAGACGGGATGGCATGGCCCTCGCCTATCCATTGCGAGCAATTCGTTGCGCCACCATTCGAGCAGTTCGATGCTCATTTCGGGATCGCCGGTTTCGTCGCCTAGGTCGTCGGCCCAGCGGCAGTACGCGTAGACGTTGCAGTAGTCTTGGCGGAGCCGCCTCGGCACGAGCAGGCTCGCCACCGCGAAGTTCTCGTAGTGCCCCATGGTCAGGCTGCGCGTGTACGCCCGTGATTCGTCCAGGCTCCAAGCAGGGAACTGCCTGCCGTGGCGTTCTAGGAATGCAAGCGGTGAGAGCACAAGTGGCTGTATCAGTATCCCGCCGCGACACCCTCGCTCCGCGAGTCGGCGGCACCCATCAACACGCCCGAGCCCGACTCGATCGCCTCGATGTGGCCGAGTGCGCGCCCGAAATCTAGCTTGTGCCCCAGCGATTCAAGGCGCTCTCGTGTTTCGGCGGGAACTCCCGATGGCTCCATGTATAGCCGGTCCGGCATCCACTGGTGGTGGAAGCGCGGGAAATCGACTGCCTGCTGGACGTTCATACCGAAGTCGACAACATCCAACAGCACTTGGGTGACCGTGGTGATGATCGTCGGACCGCCCTGCGCTCCCAGCACGAGCCGAACTTCGCCGTCCCGAAGCACGATCGTCGGAGACATTGCGGAGAGCGGGCGCTTGCCAGGCTCGATGGCGTTGTTCTCGCTTTGCAGCAGTCCGTAGGTGTTTGGGCTGCCCGGCTTGGCCGTGAAATCGTCCATTTCGTTGTTCAACAGCACTCCGGTGCCCCGCGCGGTGACACCCGACCCGTAGCCGCCGTTGAGCGTGTAGGTGACTGCTACGGCATTGCCCTCTGCATCCACGACAGCATAGTGGGTTGTCTCGTCACTCTCGTAAGCCGACGGGCGGCTCTTGCCCAGATCCACGCTCGGCGTGGCGCGGTCGGGCCGAATGCTCTTGCGGCGCTGGGCCGCGTAGGTCTTCGAGAGCATGCCCTTGAGCGGGATATCGACGAAGTCCGTGTCACCGAAGAATCGCGCCCTGTCCGCGAAAAAGCGCCGCATCGCCTCGGCGACGATGTGAATGGTCGCGGCCGACCCAGCTCCTGTTGCGCCAATGTCGAACTTTTCGACGATATTGAGGATTTGGATTACGCCGGCTCCGCCCGAGCTGGGCGGAGGGGCGCTCAGGACTTCGTGGTCGCGATAAGTCCCGGCGACAGGTCGACGCTCGACGGGCTGGTATGCGCCTAGGTCAGCGGCTGAAATAGTGCCACCGTGTGCGGCCATGTCCTTGGCGATCAGCCGTGCGGTCTCACCCGTATAGAACTCATCGGGACCCAAGCGCGCCAAGCGGTCGAGTGTTGCCGCCAGATCGGGCTGCTTGAGGACGTCGCCGAAGGAGAATGGCTGGTCGCCGTTGAGGAAGACACGACGCGATTCCGGAAACTTGGAAAGGCGGCTGCTCGACCTGAGGGACCGGGCGAGATCCCAGGTCACTTCGAAGCCGTTGTGCGCCAGCCGCTGGGCCGGTTCGACCACGCTGCCCCAAGTCTTGACCCCGTACTTGCTCAACGCCAGCGCCAGTCCGCGTACCGTACCCGGCACGCCGGACGCCCGGTAGCCGACGAGGCTGTCTGCCGTAGGCTTGCCGTTCTTGTCGAGATACATGTCGCGGCTCGCGGATGACGGTGCTCGCTCGCGAAAATCGATGAATGTCGAGCGGCCATCGGCCAGGCGGATCAGCATGAACCCCCCGCCGCCGAGGTTGCCGGCGTTGGGCTCGGTCACCGCCAAGGCAAGACCCACAGCGACTGCTGCATCGATTGCGTTGCCCCCGGCGCGCAGGACATCGACACCGACCTTTGTGGCATGGCGTTCGGCCGTGACTACGATGGCCTTGTTGGCATAGACAGGCTGAGGCTTGAAGGCCGAAGCCTTGGCGACGAGCAGCAAGGCCAGCACCGCGGCCATCCGGGCCACCATTGGTGAGGAGGCCAGCAGGGATGATCGCCGCGACACTGCGAATGTTTTGCACGACTCGATCAACTTGGGCAGGATTCTAGGCATGGTTGTCTCCACAGTGTTCCCAACAGCGCCGCATTGCCCGTTCGTTGCCCGGCTCTGACCATGCGTGCAGTTTCCATTGTCGCCCCAACAACGAGGGTAATGGAACGGTGCTGGATTCCCCTCAGGGTTCATGCGACCCGTGCGTCGGATTCCCAGCTCCGCTGATCTGTCGCGGTTTGACCTCGAAGGAGCCGAAGTGTCTTGCCTCGCTCTCGCTCTCGACAATGCACGAGGATCCGACCACCGCAATCGCGGGCATTCCGAGCAGGCCTCCGCGCCCAGACCCGGCCGGCAGGTCCATCCAGTTCGGATTCTTCCCGTCCTGTTTCTTCTCCAACGGCAGGTCTAGGCGAGTACTCAAAGGCTTCGTGAGCACGGTCCCGTCAGAGGCAGAAAATTCAGCAATGAGCGATTTTCGCGGAACACTTCGCAAAAGAAGACCTGATTACGCACCAGCCCCAGCCAAAGTTAGGAGGCGGTAGCTTCCGTGTTGGCTGTCAAGCAGATATCCGGGCAGATGTGTTCTGCAAGGGCGATTTTCTTGGATTTCTCTGCACATGGTGAGATTCGGTGAGGGGCGGCGGTGGGTGCTGCTCAGGCGGCGGCCGGCAACTCCCGAGCGGGCGGTTCGCTTTGCCAGCAGCGGTCCTCGCGCAGCAGCGCAGTGAGCAGGCAAGCGAGCTTGCGCATGACGGCGACCATGGCGACCTTGTGCTCCTTCTTGTCGGCGATCAGGCGCTGGTAGCAGGCCTTGCAGGCGGGTTCCCAGCGGGTCGCGGACAGGGCCGCCATGTAGAGGCTGTGGCGGGGCTGGGCGCGACCGCCGCGAATGCTGCGGCGACCATGCTGTTTGCCCGAGTCTTGGTCGAACGGCGCCAGGCCCAACAACGCGGCGGCCTGGCGGCGACCGATGGTGCCCAGTTCGGGCATCTCGGCACACAGGCAGGCGGCCGTGACCGGGCCGCAGCCGGGCACCGACTGGATGATCTCGGCGCGGCGCGCCAGGGCAGCGTCGGCGGCGATACAAGTCAGCATGCGCTGCTCGCAGGAGCTGATGTCGGCTTGCAGGCCATTGCAACTGTCAGCGATGCAGGCAGCCGCCTCGGGGGCGAGTTCGGCGCGCAGCTTGCGGAGGGCGCCGAGCTGTATCACGAGCTTGCGGCGCGCGGCCAGCAAGTCACTGAGCAGCTGCAGGTGATCGTCTTGGGGCGGGGTCGCCACGAGGCTGTCAAGCTGGCCGAAGCGGGCCAGCATGGCAGCGTCGACGCGGTCGTTCTTGGCGAGTTGTCCGAGGGCCTCGGCGAAGCGCCGCGAGCGCAGCGGGTTGACCAGCACGGTCTCCAAGCCGGCCTCGAAGAGGCACTGATGCAGACGGCGGTGATAGCGCCCGGTGGGCTCGAAGACAGCGCGGCTGACGCCGTGCTGCAGCAGCCACTTGCGCAGGGCGCGGCGGCCGCACTTGTCATTCTTGAAGTGGCGCTCCAAACTGCCCTCGAGGATGTGGGCGTCGAGCCCGGATTTGCCGACATCGATACCGGCGATTACGGTGGGCTTGGGTGGTGTCATTCCTGCGTTCCTGTCCTTTTGCGATACGGGGCTACACCCACGCTTCCGTTGAGGTCGCGCAGGAATTGATGCGACGGGCCGACCAAGCTACCGCACGGACCTGAAATCCGAGGGGGAAACGGTCCGACCCGTCGCCGCCTCGGGGGCCTTGCAAGGCCCCCGAGGCGACCTCCCCCCGCTGGCGAGGGGAGGGATCCGAGGCCTGCCGCTGCGGTGGCTTGCGCCACCTGCGGCAGACCAACGAGACGTACCCAAGTCCTAACTGGGGATCCTGTCTCCGGCACACTTCCAAGATAAAAGGGTAGGGGCGGAGTGCGCACGGCGACATAGGCGAGGCGGGGCACGAGATCGACCAGCTGGTAGCGGCGGTTGAAGCGGTAGGCGAATTCGGCGAGGTAGCGCCCCGCGTAACGCGCGGCGCAGGCGTGATAGGTGCCGTCCATCGCCCGCTTGACGTTGCCCAGCAGCGTGTTCACCCAGATCAGCCCGGGCGTCTCGCAGCTGCCCTTGCCACCTCCGGTGACGCACGGCTGGTGCGTGCAGCGGGCCGCCTGCACCCCCCGGAAGCAGGCCAGCCCGTCCGACCGTACGATGGTCCCCGGCCGTAGGTGCTGCTGCGCCCAGGCTTCCACTGCGCGGCGGCGGAAACCAACCACCGGGCTCAGCCGCAGCCGCTGCGGCCGCCCGTCCGCAGTGACTTGGGCCGCCGCCAGGAAGGGCGTCTTGCGGTCCGCGCCGCGACCGCGCTTGCCGCCGCTGGCTGCCCCGCCCAGATCGGCGTCGTCCATCTCCACGAGGCCCCCCAGCGGCTGGCTGTCATCCCGCTCGCGCATCGCCTGCATCAGTTTGTGCTTGAGCATCCAAGCCGTGTTGTAGCTCACGCCCAACTGGCGCATCAGGTCCATCGCCGAGAGGCCATTCTTGGATTGCGTGAGCAAGTAGATCGCCAGGTACCAAGTGGTCAGCGGCAGCTTGGTGTGCTCGAACACGGTGCCGGCGGTCAGCGAGACCTGCCGCTGGCAGCGGATGCACTGGAAGACCTTGCGGGTGTGCAGCTGGCAGTCCTTGTGCTAGCCGCAGGCGGGGCAGCGGAAGCCCTGCGGCCAGCGCGCTTGGAACACCGCTTGGGCGCATTGCAGCTCGGTTCCGTAGAGCTTGAGGAAGTCGCGCAGGCTCTGTCCTTTGTGGAACTGGACGTGGTCCTTAGGCATGTAGAACTCCTTTGTTATCAGATACTTATTATACATTCCACAGCGATTTAAGTCAACCGGATCGAAGCCCGAATCCAAAACATTTCCGGCTCCTAAATGCGGCTGAGAGTCCTCGGTAATCAGGAAAGAAGAAGACGGGCTGCGATCGAATGTCGCCGCGCAGCTCGGCACCACCGCCATACTCCGGGAACAGCAAAGGGTCAGGCCCGTGCGTGCCTGCAGGCCCTCTGATCCGCAGCCATTGCTCGGTGAATCTCGCGAAGAATTCGAGCGCCATTGGATCCCGCAGCATGCGCGGTACCAGGCGATTGAGCGCCTTGGGATCGTCCATTCGCCCTGCCGCTGCCACGTCAAGCAGCAGTTCGTCGGGCAGGCTTCCCCAGAGGAAGTAGGGCAGCCGGGAGGCAAGAGCGTCGTGCCGGGATTCTGGGGCATCCAATGTAAAGCCCTTGTAGCATATCGAAAAACGGTATCTTGCAGATTCTTTGGGAGTTTGTTCCCCGCGTTCCATCCCTCGTTTTGAATCGAATGCCAGCGAACCAAGAGCACTGTCCGAGGACAGATCGGGACCGGGCGCTCCCCTTGCCGGTCGTGTCGCCGACCGCCGCCCAGCAATCCCACGGTTCCGGCTGAGCGCGGTGGTAGCATGATTCAGAGTTCGACACTCGAGCGACCTCGGTTCAGACTGGTCATGCGCCCGGACATGATGAGCACTAGCTCAGGCACTGGTCAAGCAGCGATCCAGGATGTCGAATCCGGGACGGTGGTCCCGAAGGTCTGGGTGGTCCGCGCCGCCGGCGGCAAGTATGCTGACCATTTCGTCTCCGGCGGCTATGCTGCCGTGGGGTGGTTCGATCTCTCGTCCGTCGAAACCCTCGACCGGATCCGGCGCACCTACCAAGTCGAGTATCCAGATGCGCTTCCCGGTCAGATCGCGAACGAGCTCGGCCAACTGGCGGCCTTTCGTCTGGAAATGGGCGAGGGGGACCATATAATCACGCCCGCCGCCGACCGTGAATCGTTGCGCTACGGTCGCATTGTCGGTCCCTGTGTCGCCTTCAGGGGTGAGGATGAGTGTGGTTATCGGAATCGTCGAGCCGTCAACTGGGCCGAGACACCACTCAGTCGGTCGAGTTTCGACGAGTCGTTCCAGCGCACGCTCAGGTCGCCGCGAACGGTGTTCCGCGTCAGTCAAGCTGGGGAGTTTCCTGCCGCGATCACAGGTTCTCCAGACGTGCCATCGGACAACGCCATCGGGAGCGATCACGGCGCTGGAGCTGAGGTGTCACCGGTGCAGGACGATGCGGTGACGCACATAGGACAACAGACAGAATTGGATTCCGAGCGGCCGTTGCCGGGCACTAGGACCGGACAGGTTTGGGACATTGCCGACGAGGTCACGCACGAGCAGGGTCGATGCGCCGAGCGCGGCGAAGTCATCGAGCGGTTCGAGGCCCGGGGAGGGAACAGAAACACGGCCAGTACTTTGTACTACAAGTGGAAGCAGCATTGGGATGCCCGACGAGTGCCCGCTACTGCAAATCCCGGCTCAAACCGCCTGCCTGATTCCCGGATTATTCTGATTTCCAACTGATTTGGCGTCAACGCAGTTCGAGGAAAAACCCCTATCTACTGCCAGAATAATCCGCCTCCCTACACCACTGCTCCAGCCCGCTCACCCCCAGCGGGCGCCCCCCTGCGGTGAACCCCACACTGGCATGCACGAACAGTCCCCGCGAACTGCTGGCACGGTCCTGCCAGGGCCCCAGCCCGCGCGCGCTGCGGCGCAGGTTCGTGTAGTTCAGCGTCGTCGTGTCCTGCACCAACAACAGCGTCTGGCTCGCGTCTGCCCGCAGCCGCTCCAGCAGCGCCTCGCGATGCGGTTGCAGGATGTCCGCGGCGGTCACCTTGTCATTGTGCAAGAAGCGCCGCGCCGCGCGGTGCTCGCTCGGCTGCGGGAAGATCGCCGACAGCGGCGCGCCCGGGTGCCGTTCCCAGGCCTGCCCCATGCCCTGCAGGCGCTCCCGCAGCCGCCCGTCCGGCAGGTCCGAGCGCAGCAACTCGCGCTGCGACCAGTGCGCCTCGTCGCCCAATTCCAAGGCCGGGAAGCGCCCCAAGCTCCGCTCCGGCGGCTGCCGCAGCGTCTCCCGCCAGTCGTCCGCCAGCCCCTGCAGCCAGACCGCCTTCGGGGCCACCTCCGCCCCCAGCGCGCCCGGCGGCCGCCCCTGCGTGCGGCCCACGCACTGCCAGCCCGCTGCTTGGTAACTGGTGCCCGGGCGCGACCCGTCGACGCACGTCTCCAACAGCACTGGGCGCACGCCGTGCAACCGCTCCCAGTCGTCCGCCAGCCGCCGGGCCGCCTGGCCCAGCACGTGCGAGGCCAGATTCGGCACCTGCACGCCCCGCCGGACCAAGAAGCGGTCGTTGCAGACAATCCGCTCGATGTCCGCTCCGCACGTGCGCTCGTCCCAGCCCAGGTGCTGGTCGCGCGGCCCCAGCCGCAGCGGCGCTGCCACGAAGCTGAGCACGCCCAGTGCCCCGCGCTCAGATTCCACCAGATACACCAGGCGGCGGCCCGGCGCCCGGCCCGCCCCCAGCGGATGATCCTGCTGCAGCAACCGGGCGCACCGCTGGCGCTGCTGCGGCGTCCGTGCCAGGCTCAGGCGCACCGCGCCGAGCGCCGTCAGCGAACCCTCGAATTCCGTCTGCGGCTCCGCGGCCCCCGCCGCGGCCGGCCCGCGCCCCCGCGGCGGGCCCGGCTGCGCCGCCGGCAGCTGCAAACCCAGCTCGGCCACCAGCGCCGGCAAGGCCTTGCGGGCCGAGGCCGCGCACAGCTGGCCCTGCCGGTTGCGCCAGCCGTCCTGCTCGCACAGCCCGCGCCCCAAGGCCGCCCGCGACAGCTCGCCCCGCTGCACCTCCCGGCGCAGCCAGTGCACCGTCTCCGGCTTGAACATACGCAGACCAACCCGCACTACCCCTGTTCTACACTGAAACCCCGCTCTGTGTCAACCCTGTCCGGTCGCTAGCCCCTCGGCGATGGAAGCACAAGGAGTTCCAAGGTCAGTCCCGCAAAATCAGGCCGGGATCAAAATGATGTCATGCACCCGTCGAGCCACCTCCACAAGCAGACCATTCTCGTTAGCCGCGATGCCACCGCCACCAAGCTGGCGACGGCGTCGGCTTGGTTCACGACATGCGCCGCAGGCCTACCGAATCGCCGAATTGTGCGACTTGCAAAGGATCGTGGGGCACCGGTTCGGCGGGCCTTCGCCCTGATGTCCGTTTGGCCCCTTGTCAAGGATGCCGATACAGGCATAGCAAGCGAATGACATGCTGAAACCCTGGCCGTGATCTCTAGAACGGTCCCGCCAGCGACAAGCAGTTCCACAACCCGAACACAGCCGGCATACAGATTTGCGTTAAGGCTGAGGGGACGATCGACTAGAGTAAGAGCAGGCAAACATGAAAATATGCAATGCGCGTACTCCATGCCGTTTGTTGAATCTAAGCGTGCGAACCAACCCATTCGCTCCCGCCGAGTGCCAGCCGCGCCGACCAATTCGACTGGTCCCAGCCGCGGGAACCCCGCACTCAGCGCAATGACACCGTCTAGACACCACCACCTTTTATCTTGGAAGTGTGCCGGAGACAGGATCCCCAGTTAGGACTTGGGTACGTCTCGTTGGTCTGCCGCAGGTGGCGCAAGCCACCGCAGCGGCAGGCCTCGGATCCCTCCCCTCGCCAGCGGGGGGAGGTCGCCTCGGGGGCCTTGCAAGGCCCCCGAGGCGGCGACGGGTCGGACCGTTTCCCCCTCGGATTTCAGGTCCGTGCGGTAGCTTGGTCGGCCCGTCGCATCAATTCCTGCGCGACCTCAACGGAAGCGTGGGTGTAGCCCCGTATCGCAAAAGGACAGGAACGCAGGAATGACACCACCCAAGCCCACCGTAATCGCCGGTATCGATGTCGGCAAATCCGGGCTCGACGCCCACATCCTCGAGGGCAGTTTGGAGCGCCACTTCAAGAATGACAAGTGCGGCCGCCGCGCCCTGCGCAAGTGGCTGCTGCAGCACGGCGTCAGCCGCGCTGTCTTCGAGCCCACCGGGCGCTATCACCGCCGTCTGCATCAGTGCCTCTTCGAGGCCGGCTTGGAGACCGTGCTGGTCAACCCGCTGCGCTCGCGGCGCTTCGCCGAGGCCCTCGGACAACTCGCCAAGAACGACCGCGTCGACGCTGCCATGCTGGCCCGCTTCGGCCAGCTTGACAGCCTCGTGGCGACCCCGCCCCAAGACGATCACCTGCAGCTGCTCAGTGACTTGCTGGCCGCGCGCCGCAAGCTCGTGATACAGCTCGGCGCCCTCCGCAAGCTGCGCGCCGAACTCGCCCCCGAGGCGGCTGCCTGCATCGCTGACAGTTGCAATGGCCTGCAAGCCGACATCAGCTCCTGCGAGCAGCGCATGCTGACTTGTATCGCCGCCGCCGCTGCCCTGGCGCGCCGCGCCGAGATCATCCAGTCGGTGCCCGGCTGCGGCCCGGTCACGGCCGCCTGCCTGTGTGCCGAGATGCCCGAACTGGGCACCATCGGTCGCCGCCAGGCCGCCGCGTTGTTGGGCCTGGCGCCGTTCGACCAAGACTCGGGCAAACAGCATGGTCGCCGCAGCATTCGCGGCGGTCGCGCCCAGCCCCGCCACAGCCTCTACATGGCGGCCCTGTCCGCGACCCGCTGGGAACCCGCCTGCAAGGCCTGCTACCAGCGCCTGATCGCCGACAAGAAGGAGCACAAGGTCGCCATGGTCGCCGTCATGCGCAAGCTCGCTTGCCTGCTCACTGCGCTGCTGCGCGAGGACCGCTGCTGGCAAAGCGAACCGCCCGCTCGGGAGTTGCCGGCCGCCGCCTGAGCAGCACCCACCGCCGCCCCTCACCGAATCTCACCATGTGCAGAGAAATCCAAGAAAATCGCCCTTGCAGAACACATCTGCCCGGATATCTGCTTGACAGCCAACACGGAAGCTACCGGGAGCCTGCGAACCGTCCGACACTCGCCCGGCACGTCGGGCATCGCAATTGGGTGCTTCTCTCGCCTGCCTCTGCCTGCTCTTGGCAGGCACGGTTCAGGCCAATTCCGGCAACCTGGACGATCTGATCGACAAGTACGAGAGCCTGTTGCTCTTCAAGTCCGCCGACTACGGGAGCTCCGACGCTGCCAAGGCGGCGTTCGAGGACAGTCTCTTGACGAACTTCCAGAGGGCGGTCCGCGACGCCGGCTCCTTTCCGTTCGAGCGCCGGGGCGAGCTCGCCTACTTCGTCTCGAGCTTGGGCGGCGATACGGAGGAGACGGACGAGGAACGGGAGGCGCGTGAAGACGCCAACAGCGACTTCCACAAGCTGTTCAACGGGATCCTCCCGAGACTGGCGTTCGCGTACCACACCCCCGGAACCTCCGACGAGACGAACCCGTATTACCAGAACGCGTCCGTCCTGCAGCTTTGCCTCTCGATTCTTGACTACAGCTACAGTCGCGGGCTCACCGAGGATGCGTGGCTTCCCGATCACGCGGGCAACGCGGGCGCGGAGGCTCTCACACAGGGCCTCGTCCGAACTTCCGGCGATTTCTCCGAGGTGTCCCTGCGATTGGGGGGATACATCCAGGGTGTCTTCCTGATGCGCGAAGCTCTCGCCGAGGCCGGGTTGCTAGCAAAGTACCGAGCCGTTGTCCGCAATCTGGTGGTCAATCACGGCACGATGTACAGGGCGTTCTTCCAGGTCGCGCGGGAGGAAGCAGCTGTTGGCTACGCCGATCCCACCGACATCGAGCGCCAGTATCATCTCAACGCGGATGGCGTCCGGCTTTTCGCTGACTATTTCTGGCCATACTACCTGCTGATCGAGGATTCCGCCGAGCGGAGCAGGATGGCTGCCATCTTGTATAACGTCATCGACACGAACATCGCGATCAAGCCAGGTGTTTTCGGGACGATCAAGCCGGACGGCACGGGGTTTCACCACGGCACCGCGTACGTGGGCGCGTACAGCCCGTTCGCCCTCGAGGCCTTCGCCCGCTTGCTCTACCTGCTGAAGGGCACGACTTTCTACCAGACCGAAAACGTCGAAGCTCTCAAGCTGGCGCTTGACAGCTATCGGGTGATGGTGCAGAAATACTTGCCCTCCGCAGCGCTGCGAGGCCGCCTGATCCGGGGCAGCGGAGAGGGCATTTCCGGCGCGATTTCCAAGGCGATGGCATTCCTTGCCCACTCCGATGGAGTGGATGACCTGGAGATGAAGGCCCGTTTCGGGGAATTCTTCGACGAGGACTACTTCTTCTCCGACGAACGACAGAACCCCTACTACGAAGGGCAGCGCGGACTTCCGATCCGGGGCCTCGGTATCTATCGACTGATCAAGGACCTGCAGAACCAAAACATCGCTGCGGCGGAGCCTCCGTCAGGCACATGGATCAAGCCCTACGCCGCGGCGGGCTTCTTCCGTCGAGGGGACTGGCTGGTGACCGCGAAGGGCTTCAGCCAGTATTTCTGGGACTACGAAGGGCCGTTGAACACGCGCCAGAACAACTTCGGCCAGAACTGGGCATACGGTTCGCTGACAGTCTTCAGCGCGGGCGACCCCGTCAGCGACCAAGGGTCCGGCTACGCCCTGTTCACCGGCTGGGACTGGTACCACGTGCCAGGAACGACCGCGAGCCATTACCCCATTGAGCAGCGGAGGGAAACGGTGGTGCAAGCGTCGCGCAGGGAGCAAGGCATCGTACAGCGGAACACGTACCGGAACTACAACACGAAAACCTTCGTGGGTGGAGTCAGTCTGGGTGACAACGGTTTCTTCGTGCAAGACCTGGAGGCTGTCCCGTTTACCGCTCCGACAGACCTGCGCGCCCGAAAGAGCTATTTCTTTGTCGGCGATCAAGTCCTGGCATTGGGGAGTCACATCTCGGGAGGCACAGAAGCGGACGAAACGCACACCACGCTCTTTCAGACATACCTGGAGGACATGAACTCCGCCACGCAGGTCAACGGCGAGCAGCTGACCGGCCTCGAGACCTCGGTTGAGCATGCGGCAGGCACCACGGTAAAGATGACCGATAGCGTCGGAAACAGCTACTTCCTGGCGGCCAGCACCGCGAAACTTGTGGTATCCCGAAAACTCCAGGAGAGCATGACGGAAAACCATGAGACGACCGAGGGGGCCTATGCCAAGGCCTACCTCAATCACGGACTCAAGCCCGATGGCAACAGTTATCAGTATGTGGTGATCCCGGCCGACACAGATGCCACCAAGCTGGATGCATTAGCGTCCGACCCCTCAGCCTACTACCAGGTGCTGGACGACACTGGGATTCACCTGGTGAGCTTTCCACAGCAGAGCATCAAAGCCTATGCCTTTTACGAGCTGGTGGAAACACCGGACGACGAACTGGTGCGAATCGTCAACCAACCTGCGGCGGTGATCGTCCAAGAGCAGGAAGACGCCATGACGGAAACCCAGACGCAGACTGAAGCAGGGACCGGAGACCAGGAAGAAGAACTGAAACCTGTGCGGCTCGCAGCGAGCGTCCCGGACATTGGATGGCAGTTCAACAACGACATCGTCGCTCGCGGCCTGAACTATACCTCCAATCATTTCGCCTTCCAACGCGCCAAGGAGCACACGCTGAGACTTGCCCTTCGCGGGACGTGGTGCCCTGACGAGTCAACCGCGCCACCAGGGACTGAGTCCATCTCACTCTTCGGCGAGACGCTGCTGCAGCTGCAATGCCGCGACGGAATGAGCTCCGAGGTGCTGCTTCGCCCTTGCGGGACAACGGAGCCAGAGACCCAGGATGCTCCAGATCCACCTAGGTGGATCGTCGCGACTCACGCTGTAGCGATGCGATCGGTGTGTGTTGTGGCCAATGAGACTTGAGTGCGCCTCTTCAGAGATCCCCTGGACGACCGGCGGCGACACGCTCGGCGCCAGGCCCTGACGTGCAGGGTGACCGTCCCTTCTATTCGTACAAGTACAATCGAGATCCACGGTGCCGCACGATGAATCGGCGGACATGAACCGATCCTTCCAATCCCTTGGCATGAAAGCCACGCCTACCCATGCAACGCGTTCGGGAAACGGGAATTCCGAGCCCAACTGCTGATTCCGACGAATTTGAACGCCGTTCCGGTTTAATTTGAACAGCTGTTCCGATTCAATTTGAACACCTCGGAGCGAAGCGACGCTAACACGCTCAGGATGCCCTGCCCATGGCGCCTCCGTCAAGGGGATTCCCAGCGTACCGGGAAGAATTATTCACCATCATGCTTTCTCTCCTTTCCACTTCTCCCTATGCCGCGAGGGGACGAGTGGCTCCCGCACTCTGCCTGTGCCAAATCTGGCCAGGCACGACCTCCCGCGCAGGGTTGGTAGTGGTATTGGTAAGACCTGCCATTACCCGCCACCATGACTTTGCCCGTCACGCCGGTTCGGACCCGTGCCGACCGGAGACCGCAGGTTCTGCTCGCAGCGACGCAGGTTGTGCTCCAAGTGCTGCCAGTAGGATTCCGGGAACTGCTCGCGCTGCACTTCGAGCAGTAGCGGCTCGAAGTACCGCAGCGCGCGGATCGCTTGCCCGCCATCGCGGCCGAGCAGCGACAGCGACTTGCGCACGCTGCCCAGCAGGATCGCCCGCCGCACCGTGGACAACGGCACGCCGTGGGTCTGCCAGGTCCGGGCCAGGCGCTCATCGGCGGGGCCGAAACCCGCCTGCACGCAGACGGGTGCGAGGAACGCCTCGCGCACGGCGCGGACATAGTCCTGCACGCCAGCGCCGGGCCCGTCCCCCACCACCGGGCCCGACGCCTCGTAAGGCCAGTACGCGGCCCGCACGACCAACACCGAGCCAGCGTGCTGGTTCGGGGCGTTCGCGAGCTCGCACACACCGGCCCGCACCAGTTCGCGCAGATGGCGTCCGAGGCTGCTGCGGCTCTTGCCTAGCCTCCGCGCCAGAGCCCGGCCCGCTCGAACGCGACCCGTCCGCTGGCGCGGTCGGCGTGCAGGCAGACCCAGGCGTAGACCTTGAAGGCCCCGTCGCCGAGGGCTTCCAGCGCGCGCTCGAATTCCTTGCCGGCGGCGAAGAAGCCGCCGCCGGCCTTGCACCGGTAGTCCGCGCTCATGCCGCACCCCCGTTCGTTGCCGCGATCTCGGCCCGGTCGCGCACCTTGCGCAGCGACTCGCCGCGCAGCTCGAAGCGGTGCGCGTTATGCACTATCCGGTCCAGGATCGAATCGGCCAGGGTCGGGTCGCCCACCAACTCGTGCCAGCGGGTCGGCGGCAATTGCGAGGTCAGCACTGTCGAACGCAGCCGGTAGCGGTCATCGCACAGGTCCAGGAAGTCGCGCCGCTCCACTTCCGCCATCGGCGCGATCACGAAATCGTCGACCACCAGCACGTCCAGGCGGGCCAGCTTCGCCAGCAGCCGGGCCAGGCCGCACTCACCCCGCCCGCCTGCCGGAAACCCACCGGAGCCGGCAGATTCTGGAGGTGCTTTGCCGCCACTTGCCGCAGCCCCCGCAGCACGCTGTCGCTCTCCAGCTGCTGCCCGAATCCCGCCAGCGTCGGCTCCACTCCCGTGAACCGCTCCGGGGCCAGCCCCTTGACCGCCACCAGCAGCACGCTCACCCACTGCACCCGCCGCTTCAGCCAGCGCTCCGCACTGGCCGGGCGGCCCTGCCCGGGCGGGCGCAGCTTCTCCACGGCAGCGTTCCAGCTGGCGGCCCGCGCCGCCTCCCGCGCCGCCGCTTCCAGCTCATCCAACGAGCCCGGCATGCGCGCGTTAAAGCAGTCGGGCAAAGCGCTCACTGTGCGCCCATTGCGCTTGCAACGGAACCGCCGGATGAGCGTCCCGGGTGGCTTCACCCGCGCATAGAACCCGTGCGGCGCCAGCTTGCACTTGTCCGGCCCGCACCACCGACAGTCCGGCGCGGTTGCGTCGTTCCAGGCCCGCTGGCTAACATACTCTTCGTCGCTCAGGTCTGTGGGAAACCGAACTTGCAAGTCAGGACCGACCACGGCCCGGCGGTCTGCACGCGCGGGCCACCTATTGATAACCTGCGCGGGGCCCTAGCGCCACCCGCCCCGCGCGGAATCTCTCCGTCCGCTAGCCCGCTACTGCAAATCCCGGCTCAAACCGCCTGCCTGATTCCCGGATTATTCTGATTTCCAACTGATTTGGCGTCAACGCAGTTCGAGGAAAAACCCCTATCTACTGCCAGAATAATCCGCCTCCCTACACGAAGCAAGCGGCGCAACTGGCGGAGCATGCACGCGCGGGCGAAGGAGCGTGTTGCGCAGCGTTGGGGGCAGTGGCGGGCAGCGGAGCGGCAGCTGGCGGAGGCGCGGCGGCAGATCGCGCAGTTGGCCGGGCGGGTGCGGGAGTTGGAGCAGGAGAATGCGGGCCTGCGGCAGCGCCAGCAGGAGCTGCTGAAGACGCCGTTCGGGAAGCGGAGTGAGAAGCGTCAGAGCGGGCCGGGACAGCCGGCCTGGCGGTGCGGGAGGAGTGGCACGAGCCGGAGGCGGTCCAGCGCCAGTGTCTGGACTGCGGGCGGCCCTACCGCCGCAACGGCGAGGCGGTCAGCGACCGGATCGAGATCGAGGTCAAGGCGCATGTGCGGCGGATCCGGCGGCCACGCTACCGGGCCGCATGCGAGTGCGCGAGACGGCCGGGGCAAGCGGTGCCGGAAGTGCTCGCGCCGCTGGAGCCGACGCTGTTCCGCGGCTCGGGCTATGGCCTGAGCGTGTGGGTGGCGTTCCTGATGCAGGTGGATTGGCAGCGGCACCCGGCGCGGGCCTTCGAGCGGGAGTGGGCCGAGTTCGGGGTGCGCCTGCCGGCGGCGACCCTGCTGGGGCATGTGCCGGATTTGCTGACTTGGTTCGAGCCGCTGGCAGAGGCCATCGGGGTGCACCAGCAGCAGGCGCGGGTGGTGCACGGGGACGAGACCTCGTGGGTGGTGCATGTGCGGGCGGAGGCCGACGCGAACCCGCGCTGCTGGCTGTGGGCGTGCCTGAGCCGGGACGCCGTGCTGTTCCGGGTGGATCCGTCGCGCAGCGCCGCGGCGGCCGGGCAACTGTTCGGGGCCCTCGGGCGGGACCGGCGGGTGGTGCTGGTGTGCGACCGCTACTCGGCGTATGTGAAGTTGGCGCGGGAGCACCCGGGACAGTTCGAACTGGCGGTCTGTTGGGTCCACGTGCGGCGGGATTTTGTGACGCTGGGGCGCAAGCGGCCGGATCTGCAGGCATGGGTGGAGGGGATCGTGGCGCGGATCGGCAAGCTGTACCAACGCAACGCGGAACGGCTGGCGGCGTGGGACCCGGAAGGTTGTCCGCAGGGGCAGTCCGAGCAGTTCCAGGCGGCGCAGGAGCGTCTGGAAGCGGAGTTCGAGGCGCTGTTCGAGCAAGCGGGCAAGGAGCAGCGGGCCCTGAGCGCGGCGGCGGGGAAGCCGCCGGGCGGCGGCCCGCCGGACCCGCGCTTGGGGCCGCTGCAATCCTTGTTGAAGCACCGCCAGGGCCTGACGGTGTTCGTGGCCAAGCCGTTCGTGGCGATGGATAATAATCCCGTGGAACGAGCCCTGCGGCGGCCCGTGATCGGGCGCAAGCTCAGCTTCGGCTCGCACAGCGAGAACGGGGCGGCCCTGCAGGGCGCGCTGCTGTCGGTGTGCGCCACGCTGGACCTGGCGGGCCTCGACCTGCGGCGGTGGCTGGAGGCGTTCCTGCGCGAGTGCGCGGGCCTCGGGCCGCAGGCCGTCGTGGTGGATCCTCAGGCCTTGGCTGCCGTGGGGCCTGCCCGCAGCGCGCTTGCGGGAACTGCAAGCGCAGGGGCGGCGCTCCAGGCACGGGCCGGCCCCGTGAGCGGCTGCCTGCGCTACTGCGGCCGGGACTTCCCGGCTGCCGAACTGGATCTCATCCGTGCGCTGATCGCGCAGCGCGACCCGCCCCTGTTCCGCACGGCGCTGTCGCGGGCGGGCTGCGCGGCGCTGGACTGGCGCAAGCCCGATGGCGGCCTCAAGGAGATGAGCGCGCGCGTGGCCCTGCTGCGCATGCAGCGCGACGGCCTGCTGACCCTGCCGCCGCCGTTGCGGACCGTGCCGCGACCGCAACCGCTGGCGCTGTCCCCGCGCACCGCTCCGCCCGGCCTCGCGCCCCTGCCCGGCTCGCTCGCCCAGGCCCGCCCCCTGCGCCTCTCCCTGCTGCGCCCCGCCGATCCCCGCAGCGGCCTCTGGAACGAATTCGTCGAGCGCTACCACTACCTCGGCTACAAGCCCCTGCCCGGCGCCCAACTGCGCTACTTCGTCTACGCCGCCGACGGCCTCCTGCTGGCCCTGCTCGGCTGCGGCGCCGCGGCCTGGAAAACCGCCCCGCGCGACCGTTTCGTCGGCTGGGATGCCGCCACCCGCCAGCGCAACCTGCCGCTGGTCGTCAATCACGCCCGCTATCTCATCCTGCCCTGGATTCGCCTGCCCTGCCTGGCCTCCCATCTGCTCGCCTGCCTCCAGCGACAGCTCCCCGGCGACTGGCAGCAGCGCTACCAAATCCGCCCCGTCCTGCTCGAAACGTTCTGCGAAACTCCGCGCTTCCAGGGCACCTGCTATCGCGCCGCCAACTGGATCCATCTCGGCCAGACTCAGGGCCGCGGTAAACTCGACACCCGTCACCAGTACAACCCGCCCGTCAAGAACGTCTTCGTCAAACCCCTCTGCCCCGACTGGAAAGTAATCCTCAATCGCTAGTTCCCCAGCCGCCCTTCACGGCCCGCTCGAACGCTTACCCCTGACGGATCTCGGGGCCGGCTCGGACGTGCTGTTCGAAGACTCCGGTGACGATGTCGTCGGTTTTACTCTCCACGGCGTTCAAGCGCATGCGGCGCGGGCTCGCCACTTCGGCTATTCACGCGGAAGCGATCAACTGGTGGCGGTCAAGACGCTGCCAGAGAGCAACCACAATGAGGGGCTGTGCTCAGTAACGGGACAGCCGACAAGCGGTAGCTGACGAACGCCAGTCGATCATCGAATGCAGGCAGTTCGTCCCCAGGGGGAGGCATTTCACTGGTCGAAACGCGGGCCGCTATCGAGAGCCAAGCCTTGGGCCGCTGGCGAAAGGATTCCTCGCCACTGAGTTCGTCCGCGCGAAACACCCCTTGCGCAGCTTTGCCCGTGTGGCAGCCTTGGCAATAGGCGTCGAGGAAGTGGCGAGCCTTAGAGAAGGCGAATCCGTCCTGAGCCCGGAGTGTTGGCGAGCACACAGCGGCAAGCAGGAATACGGACAAGCGTCAGTTCTTGCAACGCCGTCCGCACGACACCTCAACCTCGTCCGCAATGCAATCGATCAGCACTGAGGTACGGCCTCGTTGCCCCGAAGATACCACCCGAAAGCCTGTGCTAGGTTAGGGAAAGGAAGTCTTGTCATGAGCACTTCCGCGCGGCCACGATAGCTCAGCTGGTAGAGCAGCGGTTTCGTAAACCGCAGGTCGTCGGTTCGAGTCCGACTCGTGGCTCCATTGTAATTCTAGGGCGAGGATGTTGGCTTCGAGAACGGACCTCGCACCCGGAATTCTCAATGCAGTCCGCTGAAGTTTCCTCGTCAGGCTCGACGTGCGCGCTTTGAGGTCGGTCTCGCGCCCTCGACCCCAGCGGCTCGTCATTCACCGATGAAGATAACCGACGTTGCAGCGATTTATGTCCGCTCCGAGCTTGGGCGCGAGCTGTGCGGTTCCTGTCAGGACGCGTTGATCGTCCGAGTCCATACCGATGCGGAAATCACGGACCTCGCTGAAGCGGGTTCCAGCCCCTTCGGCGCTAAGGGCGCCATCGATGGGCCCTGCTCGCACGTGCCCGGCCGGACATCCACGTCCGGCCACAAGCGCAGCGACCTTCGTGCTCGCCGCAGGGCCTGTGCAGGCCGCCCGCGCTCGGACTTGCACCGAGGTTACTTGCGCTTGCGCAGGTCGTACTTCAATAGCACGCTCACCTGATCCACGCCCGTGCCCGGTAGCGTCGACCATGCGGCTACGGGCTCGCTGCCATCCAGACGCAAGTTCGGGACGTGACCCCGCAGAGTCTCGCCGACATACGGCCCGACTTCCACCGACGGGTACTGGATCCGTCTGGCGCGAACGCCCACGCTGAAGCGATCGCTGACCGCGAAATCGACACCCGCGACATACACGAACGCATGCACGTTCTTCCTGAACAGGGCCGTACCAGTGCTAGCCGTGCCGGCGAGATTCCTGCGAATCTGGTCGAAGTTCGACTGATCCTGCCCCGTCGTGATCGCGAGCGGGTCAGTGCTGCGCCGCCAATTCCATCCGAAGTCCGCACTCATGGCCGCAAAGCCGAGACCGATTCCGCCGTAGGGCCGAATACGGCCGCTCCGGATCGGGTACAGTTGGAGGACTCCGTTCACGCCGTGCGTCCGCAATGTGCCGAGACTCTCTTGGCCGACATCCAGCTCGTTCGATAGCTTCTCGAAGTCCGCCCCTTGGGCATCGGTGGATGCAACGGTCTGATCAAAAACCGCCTGGACTCGGCTGTAGTCGAAGGCGAGCTTCAACGGCCCGGCGATATCAAACTCGACGTCGGCTCCCGCCAGTAGGCCACCGCCACCCGAGAAGGGCGCCGACCACCCGTCGCCGACGCCTCTGTCCGGTGTCGCACACCCGGGCACGCGCAACGCGTTCGGATTAACGTACTCGTCGCAGACGCTCGAACGGTCGTTGCTGCGACTGACGACTACATAGTCGCCGATCCTGCTACCTCCCATGTCTACGACAATCGATTGCGCGCTGGCAGAAACAGCGCAGGCAATCGCAACGACAGCAGCCAGGAACGGGCGCGTTGCGCCGCCCTGCGTGGACGGCGGGGGCTCGGTGCGTACCCGGACAGGCTGCGGGCGCTGCGCGTCCACTACGACATCATCTCGACACACTTGGAGACGGATCGACGCACGGGGAAGAAGATGTCCGTGCGCCACTTCGACTGGTTCGGCTCGGTGCTCGGGTCTGTTACGTAGACATCCCAGGGCGTGCCCACGCCTTCGAGGCCCTGCGATTGCATCCACGCCGTCAGCGCCGCCCAAGTCTGCGAAAGGGTGTCGGGGGCCAACGTGGGTGACGGTCGCCGCCGAGCCTGCGGGAAGTGCGTCGGCCGGAACGCGGCCTGCACCGGCCATTGTCGAAACGACGGGAATCGCGCATTCGAGGTCGACGGTATCCCCGGGCGAGGAGTGGTCGATCGCCAACGGCCTTCCCGCCGATTGCCCGCCGCCCTGCTTGATGTATCCGTGGACCTCCCCGAACAGCGCGCCCATGCCCCTCCCGATCTTGCTCAGCGAAACGGTCGTTCGGATGCCCAAGATGGGCTGCGCTTCGAGCTGTGTCGTTTCGAACTGCGGCTTCATCGCTTTGTCTCCCAAATATGCTTCATCTCGCAACGGCCAAGCGACAATCCCCACGCCGCGACGTCCGATGATACATCCGCGCAACCGGCCGACCATCGGTGCGGTGCAGATGCAGTCGCGGCAGGGCGCTTCCCCGCGCCGACGACCGCCACCGCGGCGGACCGAAGGCAGAGCCGCTCCAGGCGACTCGACCTCGGCCGCGTCAAGGCAGGCCCTCGAAGGCCATCGCGTCCGGCTCCATCGCCCCAGTGCTTCCGGTCCGACCACCCGGCGGGCGACGCCACCACGGCGGCCGGCCGAAGCCCAGATCGGGAGCAGCGCCGTCATCAGCGCTCGTTACGTGGTCAATGCCCCGATCGCCGAGGTGCGGACGCAGGTGATCGCTCTGCGTCGAGCGGAATACGGAAGTATCATGAGCACTGCCCCGCCACGCCTCGAAAGATCTGTTGGCGGCCAACGCCCCAATGGTTCCCGGAAGGACCTCAGCTTGGCTGCCGCCTTGTCGCTGAACGCGCAGCTTGGCGCACCACGCCTGGGGCATCGCGATTCGCCATGACCACGGCGCAGACGAGTCCACGGCCCGGCCAGCGGCATCGACTGTGGCCCGGCGTGATGGCCGGGGGACTGCTGGCATTGACTTGGTTCGGCGCTCCACACTTGAGTTCCGAGCCGTGGGCCGCCGTGGTCGCTGTGCTGAGCGGATTCATCGGCGCGGCGGCAATCATCGCTTGGTGGGCGCTCTTCAGCCGGGCGCCTCGCGTCGAGCGCTGGGGCGCCGTCGGCCTGATTGCCGTCGCTCTGATCGCGACGCCGCACCTCCTCGACGAGTCGGTTGCACGGGGGAACCTGGGGTTTCAGTTCTTCATCTACGCCGTCCCGACCCTGAGCCTCGCGCTCGTCGTCTGGGCGGTCGCGAGTCGTCGCCTCGCCTCCGGCGCGCGGCGCGCGTCCCTCGTCGTGACCATCGTGCTCGCCAGCGGCGCTTGGGCGCTCGTTCGAAGCAATGGAGTCACCGGCGACGGCATGCCGGAATTTGCGTGGCGGTGGTCGGCGACCGCCGAGGAGCGACTTCTGGCGAATGCGGCGGATGCGGATTCGACGGCGGCACCGCCGTTTTCTTCGGTGGTGAGGGGGCAGGAGGCGCACCAGGACGCCGAGTGGCCGGGCCTTCGAGGGCCCGGGCGGGACGGTGTCGTCCGGGGTTCGCGGATCGATGCCGACTGGGTGGCGTCACCCCCCGTCCAGCTGTGGCGTCGGCCGATCGGACCAAGTGTGTCGTCCTTCGCGGTGCGCGGCAATCTGCTCTACACCCAGGAACAGCGCGGCGAGTACGAGATGGTCTCTGCCTATCATGTCGCCACCGGCGAGCCGGTGTGGAGGCACCGCGACGCCACCCGCTTCTGGGACGCGCATGTCGGCGCTGGTCCCCGTGCCACACCGGCGCTCGGCGGCGGGCGCGTCTACGCCCTCGGTACCACCGGCATCCTGAATGCGCTCGATGCGGCCAGCGGCGCCTTAGTGTGGTCCCGTAATGCAGCAGCCGATGTTGGCGCGGAGCGCCCGCTGTGGGCGTTCGTCAACTCGCCGTTGGTAGCCGAGGACATCGTCATCGTTTACGCCGGAGCGTTCGCAGCCTACGACCTCGCCACGGGCGAGCTGCGCTGGCTCGGCCCGAGCGGCGGGGAGAGCTACAGCTCGCCGCACCTGACGAGGATCGAGGACGTGGCGCAGATTCTGCTGCTGGCAAGCGACGGCCTGATCAGCGTCGCGCCGACCGACGGCGTGCTTCTCTGGAAGCACGCGTGGCCAGGCATCGGCATCGTGCAGCCGGCCTTGATCGCGGACGGCGACATCCTGTTCAGCATGATCAACAGCGCCGCCGCTCCCGTCGGCACGCGCCGCATCGCTATCGCGCGCGAAGCTGGCGGATGGGTCACCGAGGAGCGTTGGACATCGCTTGGGCTCAAGCCCTCGTTCAGTTCCGTTGTTGTGCACGATGGCCATGCCTTCGGCTTCGACGGCCGCCTGCTTGCGTCCATCGCCCTCGCGAACGGCGAACGTCAATGGAAGGGCGGGCGCTACGGCAGCGGCCAGCTTCTGCTGTTGCCGGATCAGGACCTACTCTTGATCGTGTCGGAACAGGGCGAGCTCGCGCTGGTCGATGCGTCCGCAGAGCGATTCACGGAGCTCGCGCGGGTCCCAACGATCGCAGGGCGGACGTGGAGCCAGCCGGCGCTAGTCGATGGCGTCCTGCTGGTTCGCAATGATGAGGAGATGGCCGCCTTCCGGCTGGCGCGGCAGGAATGACAGCAGAGCTTGAACTCGACGGCGGACATGGCTACTGGCACAGAACCGCTATCTCGCGGCAGGGACACTGGGGGATTTGACGAGGTGTCAGCGAACGAAAGCAAGGTACAGAAACTCGTTTGAGCAGGTACGGAGAAAGCTGGCAGTGCCGCTGCTGGGGTTCTTGGGCTGTACATTGCTGGACCGGCGGGAGTTCTTGGCGGCGCTGCCACCGCCGTGCTTTTCAACAAAATCGGTTCAGAGGTTTTGGAGTGTCTGCTGGCTCCGCGCGTGAGCCAAGCTCGGGAACAGCGCTGAATATCGCCGCGAGCCACCCCGGTTCGCTGGGTTTGGGGAGTTGTGCCCGCAGGTCCCCAGATACGCCAGTTGTGTTTCATGTCAGCCCCTCGCGACGCAGGGTGCATCAACGCCCCCATCCATTAGTTGGCGAGGTCATGGGCAGAGCGGCCGGGGTCGAGAAGAACACATGCCAACCCTCAGGAGGTTCCTGCGGCCTGCTACGGCACATGCGAATCGCGCCCGACGGGATGCTGGACATTCCCCCAGACCCCGGCCTGCGGATCGAGTTGAACGACGACGCGTTGACCAGATTTCGTGTCGCCTGAGCTGAGAGTTACGCAGCCTACTCGTCCGAGACCTCGATCCGGAAGGAATACTTCTGGAGGGCCTTTGCGTGGGCCTCCTTGGACTTCTTGCCCAGTGGGTTGCCTTGGAGTGACACCGCCCAGTAGCGTGCGAAGCGGCTGTCTCCGGCGATGTCTTTTTCGGCCATCTCCACCAAGGGCGCGATGTCCGAGACCTTGTTGCTGCGAAGCGATAGCCGCTGCAGGGAAGTGAGGCCAGCCAGTGGTTTGAGGTCCGAGACGCTGTTGTTGTCGAGGATCAGCGAGGACAGTCGGGTGAGCGATGCCACTGGACTGATGTCGCTGACCTTGTTATCCGCCACATCCAAGGTCCACAGCTTAGCCAGTCCCTTCACGGCGGAGAGGTCGCTGATCATGTTGCCGGAGAGATAGGCGGAGTTGAGCGCCTCCAGCCCCGACAGCGCGGAGATGTCTTGGACATTGTTGCCGGATAGTTCGATGTACTGCAGACGCTTTAGGTCGGCCAAAGGCGAGATGTCCTCGACTTGATTGCCCGTCAGCGTGAGACTCTGCAGGAGATCGAGGCCGGCCAGAGGCGCCAGGTCGGAGACCTCGTTTCCTGGCAGTTCAAGCAGCATCAGCCGCTTGCAGTGCTCAAGACCCGTGAGATCGCTGATGCCCTTGCTGCGGGCCGTGATCGTCGAGATGGAAGCAACATCCTCGGCAGTGATCGGATCCTCGGAGTTGCGCTTCTCGAATACGTACTGGCGGACAGCGGCTTCTAGGTTCTTGTCAGGGAAGATCTGGGCCGCGGCTGGGAAGGCGGTCACGAAGGCGACGAGGACGATGGCTGCTCGATACATTGGCATGGTTCCTGTTCCTGTTAGAGGGCTTTGCATCTTGCCCATAATATCAGGCTCTTGGACAGGGCGGTCCAGTTTCTGAAGGAAAACCACTCCGTGAAAAAGCTCTGAAATCCGCGATGCAACGCGGGGGAGGCGGTCACCACTAAGTCCAAATTGGTAACACGTGCCGACATGGTCAGGCTATAGAATCAATGCCTTCCGAAGGCGTCCAGATCCCCTTGTCACTTGCGCGAGTGACTGATTCTCTTGGTGCGAATGACGGGTGCCGAGTCCACATGGGAATGCCTGGTCTCAGCCGGAGAGCGCGAGCGCATCCTCCAGGTCCGAGTGCTCGAATGCGCCTTCCATGCGGTCGATTTCTGCTGGCGAAGCATTCCGGCGAACCGCTGCCGCTCGCCAGTTGCGCGTGATCCTCGCGACACCGGCAATGATCGCGTCGGCCCTTGCCAGTCCGAAGGAGAATTCCTCCGCTACGGACCGAAGTAGGTCGATCGAGCAGGTGGCATTGTCTAGGTCGATAGCGGTCGAAAGGATTCGAGGCTTGACGTACTTAGGCGTAGGGTTGATGTCGTAGGCGGGAGATAGCGTCCACCCGCCCGGGGACAGCCGTAGGAATCCGTGATTCCGCAGGTGGTCGTCTGTATTCGAGATCAGGATCGAGAAGGCGACGCGCCTAAAGAGTTCGACGCGGTCGGACTTCGCGTTCGCACCGTGCCGCGTCAGCGCGTCGACAATCTCGAGATAGCTGCCCTGTTCCCCGTCTCGGCGCTCGGTCATGGTCAGTGCGGAGATGAACGGAATCCTAGCTTCACCTCGCCGGTCGAATCGTCTCGACACAAACACGGGCTTACCCAGAACGTCGATGACGCGATGTGATGCGGTGCGGATACCCGCTTCCACCCCTAGGTCCATTGCAATCGCTTCCCACCGCTCCTGGGAGTAATCGTCTGAGACCCTGGGAAACTTGGTGATGGAGAGGTTCCCTTCGATGTCGGTGACTGACGCCTTCGGTCTTGCCCCACCAAGAGACGACCCTGGGCCGAGCAGCAGAATCAGATCGTCGTCAGTCTCCTCGTCTAGCTGCACCCGCTCAGTGGCCTCGAACAGCGCTCCGAGCGCTAGGGTGCTGGGAACGCCAGTCTCCAGGGGTGCTTGGAACGCGCGCTCTCCGACTCGCTTGAAGCGTAGTGCGCCAAGCCTGGCAAAGTCCGCGACGCCTAGCAAGAAATCGGTTTCCTGAAGAGAACGGATTGCCGTGCCTCGGCGCTTGGCGGCCCGCCACTCCTGCCTCTGCATTAGCGTGCGCCCCCAAGTGTCGGGAGCCGAGTCACCCATTGCCCCGAACATGATTCGATTCCGCAACGGGCGAAAGATTCCGGGCCGGGTCGGCAGCGATGGATCCAGGGAGAAGCTGTCCTGGCTGGCAGTCCAATCGGTGTCATACTCGTAGGCCACCCTCTCCTTGCCCCGCGCCGGATAGGTTCGCAGCAGGCCGACCTTCGGGCAATGACGACCCGAAGCCAGATACACCTCGATGTCAGCCATGATTGCGGGGTCCACTGAGCCGACGTAGCCTGGCGCGCTTGGGCAACTCGTCCAGCGCGATGAACTGGCCGACCTCGTCGGTGCTGGCGTCCGCCACGTTCTCGAAACGATCCAGAAGGTCAAGTGCTTGCAGGACGGCGGCAACGATGCCCATGCCGACCCCCGGGTCACCCTTTTCGATCCGTGCGACTGTCAGGCGCGAGGTTGCGGCCCGCTGCGCGACGATCTCCATCGGTAGCCTCCTGCGGAGCCGTGCGGCTCGAATGTCTGCACCCAACTTGAGGACGGCGCGACGCGATGCCGGCGGCGGGTGGTGAGTTCTTGGCATAACGTCATTTGAATATAGCATTAAGTGCCGTTTCCGTATCCTTTATACATCTCTATCTTGAAACGACGCTCAACATGCGTCGATTGGGGCGAGATGATGGGCTGACATCTGGACTGTGCTGCGGTGCGGTGAGTCGAATATCCCGAGCAGCAAGGCCGTCCGGGACGAGAGTCACCTCCCCCCGCTCACTGACCGCGAACCGCATCGGCAGCCGTAGCGGCGGGAGAACCTACAACGGGAGGCGCTCGCGCAGCGCATCATCGGCCGGGTGGGGCCGCAGGCGATGCGCCATCGGAAGCGTTCGATGGTGGGGCGAGTGAGCGGAGGTTTCGAGGACGGCTGCGGAGGGAAGCAGACTGGCGGCTCGCTCCGTAGGCATCGCCAATGGAATCTAATTGCCTCTTGTACCGCTCGCAACCGGGACAACGCGTTGATCGCCAAGAGTCTACTCTCACGCATTCAATTCTGCAATAGTCTCGATCGCAAAAAGTAACCTGATTCCCTATTATCTGCATCCCAGTAGAGCGCCAGAAGGGGTGGGCTTGTGGATTTTCGGTGGCTGGCGCGAAGCCGGCAGGCAGGGGGGAGAGGCGCTAGGCACGAGATGCACTGGCAGCCAGTGGTATCGGTCGCAACCGGGTCCCCCGGGCAGTCCCCTGATGGTCCCCGGGGAGTGCCGGCGGCCTGTCCCACGCGCAGCCGGGTTGTCGAACGCCCGGTGGATTGGGCTGGCGGCAGCCGCTGCCGTTAGACGGCGCTCAACAGCAGGATCGGACGCGGCAACGGCAGCGTCGTGGCCGCCGCCTTCAGCAGCCTGCGCGGCAGCGCCGCCAGCTCGTAGCGGCGATTGAAGCGGTACTGGAACTCGGCCAGGTAGCGCGCCGCGTAGTGCGGCGCGCAGGCATGGTAGGTGCCGTCCAAGGAGCGCTTCACGTTCCCTAGGATCGTGTTCGCCCAGACCAGGCCGGGCGTCTCGCAGCCCTGCTTGCCGCCGCCCGTCACGTGTGGCTTGTGCTCGCAGCCCGCTGCCTCCAGCCCCTTGAAGCAGGCCAGCCCGTCCGTGTTCACCGTGGTCCCGGGCTGGAGGTGCTGCGCGGCCCACTGCGCGACCTCGGCCGTGCGGAAGCCGGCTACCACGCTCAGCTTCATCACCACCGGCTGGCCCTCCGCGCTGACCTGCACGGCCGCCAGCATCGGCGTCTTGTTCGGCGAGCCCCGCCCGCGCTTGCCGCCGGGGTACTCGCCGCCCAGATAGGCGTCGTCCAGCTGCACGGTGCCCGCCAGCCGGTAGCGCTGGTCCCGCTCCCGCATGGCCTGCATGAGCTTGTGCTTGAGCAGCCAGGCGGTGTTGTCGTTGACGCCCAGCTTGCGCCCCAGTTCCAGGGCCGAGATGCCGCTCTTGGTCTGGGAGAGGAAGTAAATGGCAAGGAACCAAATGCTCAGCGGCAGCTTGGTGGCCTGGAAGACGGTGCCGGCGAGCAGGGAGACCTGGCGCTTGCAGTGGTTGCACTGGAAGGTGGCCCGGCGGGTGGAGAGGCGGCAGAAGCGGGCGCCGCCGCAGCGGGGGCAGTTGAGGCCGTCGGGCCAGCGGGCGTCGAAGAGGGCCTGCTCGCACTGCGCCTCGGAGCCGTAGTTCAGGAGGAACTGGGTCAGGCTGAGGCCTTTTTGGAACTGGACTTTGTTCTTGGGCATCGCAGAGGGTTCTCTAGCCATGATTATCGCAATATATTCGCTCAAAGTCAATAGAATCAGCGATTTAATACGAACAAAACTCGCAATTCAAGGCTACGGAAACGCTGACCGCCGAGGGAGGGAGTCAGACTGGCGGACCGGCCGCCGGGTCGTCTTGGTCAGCCCCGTTTAGGTCAGTCTTGGATGCAGGTAGTAGGGAATCAGGAAAAGTAATTAGATTTCCTGATTACCCATTATCTCCAGCCACAGTTAAGAGCCGGTAGGGCAGCGGAGCAGTGCGCACTGGGACATAGGCGAGGCGGGGCACGAGATCGACCAGTTGGTAGCGCCGGTTGAAGCGGTAGGCGAATTCGGCGAGGTAGCGCCCCTGCCTGCCTGCCTCGCCACAGGCCCTCGCTACCGCTCCGCACACCCTGCCCCGCTCAAGCAATACCCATAGCGACAATCTGAGCCTGCGGTTCCCCCCATCCGATTCTTTGCTCACCGCCGCGGCCGCCGAGTTCCTACCCCCCCATTCACGCACCCGCCTGCCGCGTCGCCGAGCAAAGAATCCTCTACGTTACGTTATGCTCACCGAGGTTTCGGGTTTCGGCAATTGGGGTGAGCACGCGCCAGTTCGAGACGCACGGGCCGAGCAAAGGTCAGGAGGAAGAGAAAATGAACTCAATCCATAACCTCAGCCGGGTGCGGTGGCAGCCGGCCGTCCTGGTGGCAGCGCTGTGTATCGGCTTCCTGCCAGCTCTCCACGCTCAGGAGGTCAGCGCGGGCATCACTGGTATCGTCACGGACCCGTCGGGAGGCGTGATCGCGGGAGCGCAGGTCGAGGCCGAGGATCTCGACCGGGTCTCTTGGGCGACAGCGTCCAACGAGACCGGCAACTACGCTCTGCCGCGCCTTTCTACGGGGCGCTACTCCGTCCGCGTGACTGCCGACGGCTTTCGGGCATGGGCGTTTCCAGAGCTCCTGCTCGACGTCAATCAGCGCGCCCGGCTGGACGTCAACATGATCGTCGGGGCCATCTCGGACTTAAATCGACTATCTCGGGTGATTTTGGGCCGTAGACTCGTACTCCAACTCACCCGAATCACTTTCCCAGACTGACAGGAAGCCGAAAATCAGAATTCCTGACCAACGGAAGTCTGCCAGTCCTCGAATTCTTCCCAGAGCCGCTTAGCCACATCAGGATTCGCATCGGCCAGATCGTGGGATTCGGCGAAGTCCATCGACAGGTCGTAGAGTTCAAGTGGCGCGTCGGGCGCGTTCCTGATCAGCTTCCAACGTCCACTGCGCATGCCGCTCACGTCGCGATAGCGGAAGTAGATGTTGCGGTGGGGGGACGGCGCCCCGTCACGCAGAACGGCCACAGGGTCGCGACCGTCGACTGTCCGGTCGAGCGGAAGCTCGATCCCGGCTGCTCGCAAGGCCAGCACGAACAGGTCCATATTGACCAGCGGTTCGCGCACGACCGCGTTGCGTGGCAGGCGGCCCGGCCAGCGGATGATGCACGGCGTGCGCACGCCGCCTTCGTACACGGTTGTCCGGCCGCCTCGGAATGGCGCGTTGGATGCAACTTCCAATTCCGGTCTGCGCGGCCCGATCCACCCCCCGTTGTCCGATGCGAGGATCACCAGCGTGTGGCTCGCCAGGCCTTGTTTGTCGATCTGCTCCAGCACCCGGCCGACGCCGGCGTCCAGAGCGGTCATGACCGCGTGGTACCCCTGTTCCGCCACGTCCGTGTCCAGCGCGTACCCATAGGCCTCGAAAAACTCCGGCGGCGCCTGCCAGCGAAACGGCTGGCTGGGAGCCTTGTTTCTGGGATTCGGGTAGTGGGCCGCGTTGAACGGAACGAACAGGAAGAACGGGCGGCCGGCATTGCGCCGGACAAAGTCGGCCGCGGCATCCGCGAAGATGTCGGTCGTGTAGCCGCTGAGCCGGGCCGGCTCAGTCCCCACATGCATGTCGAGGCGGCCGTTATACGAGTACGTGAAGTAGTCGCAGTTGCCCGAAATGCAGCCGATGTACTCGTCGAAGCCCCGATCCGTGGGGCGGCTGCCTTCGGCAAAGCCGATGTTCCACTTCCCGAAGGCACCGGTAGCGTAGCCATGTTCCCGCATGAATTCAGGCAGGATCTTCTCGCGATGCGGCAGGCCGATGCCGGTCCAGTTTTCTTGGGCGGAAAGCTGGCGCGTCAGCCCGTTGCGATGTGGGTACCGGCCGGTCAGCAACGCGCCTCGGGAGGGCGAGCAAGAAGATGTTGGGATGTAGAAATCGGTGAGCCGAACTCCTTGGGACGCCAAGCGATCGATGTTGGGTGTCCGGATCACAGGGTTGCCGTAGGAGGCAAGATCGCCCCAGCCGACGTTATCGATATAGATCAGGACGACATTGGTCTGCCGGGGGGCAGGCTGTTGGGCTAGCGCCGTCAGGCAGCCGGTGAGCAAGATCGAGAGCGGGCGGATCACGGCCACAATCTACTACAGACGGTCGCGCCCGTGGGCAGCGATGCGGCGGCACCTCCGCTAGAACTCGTGTTGCCTAGGGCAGCGGCGTAGCCTCTTCCCCGAGCATGAGCGGGTCCCCGAACACGGTCAGGGGATCCTTGGTTTGCCCAAGCCAGTGGTCTAGCTTCACACGCAGCGATGCAAGTTGCTCCGAGAAGCGCGGATCTTCTGCAAGGTTGTGCTGTTCGTGAGGGTCATTAGCAACATTGAAGAGTTCCTCGCCGGGGCGCCTGCGGTAGCGGTCCACGATCGCCAGCGCCTCGTCGTCCTGCTTCGCAGCCTGCTCCCACGACGGCCAGTAACGCTTGCCCGACCTGAGTCCACCACGGTTGATGTGGGAGGCGAATTGAAACTTCGGATGCAAGTTGCGGATGTACTTCCAGCCGGCTGTCCGCACCGATCTCATCGGATAGACATTGAAATCGCGATCACCGCTGTGCGTTGTGTAGATCTCGCTCCGATGCGTGTCAGTCTCCCCGCGCAGGACTGGAACGAAGGATTTTCCGTCAATGTCCTCGGGAGGGGCTCCGCCCGCCAGCTCTACCAGAGTCGGCAGAATGTCCATCCACTGGACCATTGCGGCCGTGCGGATTCCAGCTTCAATGACCCCGGGCCAGACCGCGATCATGGGCGTTCGAATGCCTGCGTCATAGAGGTTCCATTTCCCGAACGGCATTTGCAGGCCGTGGTCGCTGGTGTGCAGGAAAAACATGTTGTCGCCGAATTCCGCTCGCGCTTTGTCGTAGACCTGTCCGAGCTCGGTATCCATCTTTTCAACCGCTGCGTAATACCGGGCTCGTGCGGCGCGAGTCTCAGGCGTGTCAATGAATGTCGGCGGCAGCAGCACTTCGGCGGGCGAGTACATGGTCTGGTCCATTGGCCACGGGACGTGGGGCCAGTTCGAGCCGACGAAAATGCAAAGCGGCTGATCGCTGTCACGCTTGTCCAGCCAGTCCAGGGCGGCTGGGACCGCGGCGTGATCGTGAAACGTGTCGTGCGCGAAGTGGTCGAAGCCGTAGTCTTTGGTGTAGCGGTAGTGCGACACCTTGCCGAACGCCACAACCTCGTAGCCGAGGGCCTGCAAGAAGGAGGGCAGCATGCGCAGTTCCGGGTGCGGCTTGGCATGGTTCGCCTCGGCACCGTGCCGGGCAGGGTACAAGCCCGTGAGCAGCGTGGCCCGACTCGGGGCACACGCCGGCGAGTTCACGAATGCCTGCTCGAACAGCAGTCCCTCAGCCACCAAGCGCGCCATGTTGGGGGTGCGCATGTCGCGTGCGCCGTAGGCGGAGTTATCGATCGCGCCGTGGTCGTCAGAGAGGAAGATCGCCAGATGGGGTGGTGTGGCTGCCACCGGCGGAGCACTCAGTAGCAGGGCGGTGGCGGCAAGTGCCCAAGAGCCGGGGATAGCAGAAAACAATCGCACGACGCTACCATTCTGCGGCACTGCGGCACGCACTCACGACCCTGCGCTGAGCGGACGCGACCGGCCCTGGCCTCAGTCGCTGATACCCCTAGCGCTCAACCCAGCGATAGGCGGCCATGCCGTTCAGGCGGAAGTATTTTTCTTGGGCGTCACGGCCCTTTGTCGCAAAGTACTCGCGCACGATGCCCAAGACCTGGGCGTATGTGCCGAGCGGATCGCTATTCGGCCAGTCGCTGCCGAACATTACCCGGTCTTCTCCGAAGGCGCTGGCGATCTGGTCAATCGTCCCGCGGTAGTCGTCGAGATCGTATGACACGTTGCCATTGCGCCTCAGCAGGACCGCCGATATCTTGACGTAGGTCTGCGGGCGTGCCGAGAATTCCCGCAGGATGCCCTCGTAGCGAGGCCGTTCCGCAGCCGCCAACTGGATCTTGGGCAGGTGGTCGACGACCATGCGCAGTTCGGGCACGCGATCAGCGAGGCGCAGCATGGCTTCGAGCAGCCCGAGATCGGGATTCGCGGTGTCCAGCGACAAGTCGGCTTCGGCCGCCAGACCCATGTCTTGGATGAATTGCGGGTTGCTGAGCTGCTCCGCGAGGCTGCGTCCCCACAGGTTGCCGTAACGGATGCCGCGGAACAGCGGATTCTTGGAGAAGCGCTCAAGGTCTTCGCCAAATCCGGGCTTGCCTGCATCAAGGAAGCCGACTAGGCCGACGACCGACGAATCCTTGGCTGCGATGTCCAGCACCCATTGGTTGTCCTCGATCCGGGGGCTGCATTCGACCACGACCGCACCGGCAACGCCATGTGCGCTAGCCACGGACCGGAAGCGCTCCGGGTAGGTGGGTTTGGATCGGATCGGATCGTCAGCGCTTGGCCATGGGATCCCGCCGGACCTGTTCGGGTCGAACAGGTGAATGTGGGTGTCGATGGCCCGGAAGGGCAGCGGTGCCGCTGCGGCGACCACTGCGGAGAGCATGAATGATCTGCGCGTCACATGCCAAGTATATCTGCGACCTGGCGGCTTGCCGTTCGGGTGCACAGGCTGGTTAGATGAATGCAGTGGCGGGGATTGATCGCTCGGCCTTGCTCCGCTCTCTTCCGGGAGTGGAGCAAGTGCTCCAATCCGACGCGGCCGCGTCGTGGCTTGATCGCTTGCCAAGGGCGCGGGTGGCCGAACTCGTTCGACACGCGATCGATGAAGTTCGAGCCGCAGTGTTGGATGATCGACCGCTGACCGATTCGGGGCCAGTGCCCGCCGTCGAGGCCAAGGTTTCCGCTGCGGTCGAGAGCTTGGGTCGGTCAAGCCTGCAACCGGTCATCAACGCTTCTGGCGTCATCCTGCACACAAATCTGGGCCGCGCCCCGCTCGGTGCGGCTGCCGCGCAGGCGATCGCCGCAGTCGCGGGTCGCTACTGCAACCTCGAATACGACATCGGCGCGGGCAAGCGGGGCAAGCGTGATGTGCATTGCGGTGCGCTGTTGGAGACCTTGCTGGGTACTCCGGCGCTGGTGGTGAATAACAACGCCGCGGCCATCTTCCTCGTCCTTCACGAGCTGGCGCGGGACGGCGAGGTTTTGGTCTCGCGGGGCGAACTGGTGGAGATCGGGGACGGGTTCCGGATTGCGGACATCTTGGAGGCGTCCCAGGCTAGATTACGCGAGATCGGCTCGACCAATCGCACGCATCTTGGAGACTACCGACGGGCGATTAACGCTCAGACCAGAGCTCTGCTGCGAATCCACCCGAGCAATTTCAAGCAGGTCGGGTTCACCGGCAGGCCTGCGCTTGCCGAGCTGGTCGAGTTGGCCCGGTCTGCGTCGATCCCGCTGGTCGAGGATCTGGGCAGCGGTTGCCTCGCCGAAGCTGGCTGGGTGGGACTTGAGGGTGAGCCCCCCGTGGTCGACAGCATCAAGCTCGGGGTGGACTTGGTCACGTTCTCGGGCGACAAGCTGTTGGGTGGCCCACAGGCCGGCATCATCGCTGGGCAGCCCGGCCTGATCGCCCGCATCCGGCGCAACCCGCTGTTTCGCGCCCTACGGGTTGACAAGCTGACGCTCGCAGCGCTCGGAGAGACGCTGCGAGCCTACGTTTGCGGGCGCGAGGACGAAATTCCCGTGCTGCGCCTGATGCGGCTGCCGGTCGAAGAGATCGCCGCGAGGGCGGAGCAGCTCGTCAGGCGCCTTGCGCGGGCTGGTGTGGGGCACGCCGAGGTGGTCACCGGCGAGTCGCTGCTTGGCGGGGGCTCCACGCCGATGCAGAGCATGCCCACCGCGCTGGTTGCGATTTCGGGCCGGGCCGGATTGACGGCTGCGACGATAGAGAGTAGGCTGCGCCGCCACACTCCTCCGGTAGTCGCCCGTATCGAGAAGAACCAGTTGCTACTGGACTTGCGGACAGTGTCGGAAAATGAAGAGGGCGAATTGCTCGCCGCTATGGTTGAGGCGACGCAGGCGCGCGGGTCGGAGTGATGAGTTGAAGTGTTCGATATCGGCCCGGGGATTCGCAGACATCATTGCTTGGCCACGATTGAGTTTGAGCCAGGAGCGGTGCCGGACCGACGGGAAGCGCTGGAGCGAATCCCTCCCATGAGCGGCCACTACCACCACAACGAGGCATGGGGCGACGGTAACAGCTACGCCCGTTTACGCGCCTGTGTGATTAGGCCTTTGCTTCCGGTACCTATCGAGGACGGCCAGCTGCGGTTGGGGACTTGGCCGCAAGCAATCCGCTGCGATTCCGATAGCCGCCCTCGGCGGCGAAGTGTGCATGCCTAGGTGAGCGCCAGTGTCTGAGATGAATCTAAAGGGCTACGTGTCCAGGTGCCGCCGGCGCGCCAAGGGCTTGGGCACGAAAGCCCTCCTTGGTGTTGCGTTGCTCATGCTGGCCGGATCTGCCGAGGGCAGGGAGGCTGTTACGTGGATTGAGAGTTACGACGAGGCCATCGAGGAGGCGCGGAGGACGGGCAAGCCGATATTCCTCGAATACCGCTGCGCGCCTTGAAGGGCCGGCAGGGTATTTGACGCACAGGTGGTGCTGACCGAGGAAAACACGAGGCGGGGCGATTTGCTGCAGCGGTACGTGACCGCCCGGATCACTCGGCTGGACGGCATTAATATCGGCCTGTTCGATTACGACCGCTACAACACGCTGTACTTTTTCGCGCTCAATGCCGACGAGCAGATCTATCTTCGTTACGGCGGAAGGGATACCCAGTCTGCGACTTCCTACCTTGATCTGGAGAGCTTGGAACTTGCCCTGGAGAAAGGCCTCGCGTTGCATAGCCTGTATCAGGCCGGCAAGCTCCCCAAGCGCGCTATGCCTCCCGCCAAATACCCTCGCGACATCCCGGCCCTGTATCAGCGCACGACTGGTAGAGGACGCTGCGTGGAGTGTCACTTGGTCGGTGACTTGGAGAATGTCCAGCGTGAGCGGGACGGCACCCTGGACAAGCTCAGGCACCTGTATCGTTCACCGGAGCTTGGCAAGATCGGGATCGATCTCGATGTTCCGAATGGACTGCGTGTAGCAGCGGCGACCGGAGCCGTCGCCACCTCAGGCATGCGTGCTGGCGACGTGATTCGCAAACTGAACGGCGTCGCTGTATGGACATTCGGCGATTTTCAGTGGGAGTACGGCAGGGTTCCCCATAGCGCAACCGAGATCGAGATCACGGTGGAGCGCGACGGGGCGCTCCACGAGTTCGAGGTGGGACTCCCGGACTTTTGGTGGTACACGGACCTCACCTACAGGAATCTGTCCGTTGATCCGCGCGTCTACTTTCGCTCAGCTGCCCTGACTAGCGGCCAAAAGGCGACTCTGGGTTTGGCTTCAACTGGATTTGCGAGCCGAGTGGAGTCAATCGATTCGCTGGCTGAGCTCTTGGGGAGTCACGAACTCCAGCCCGGTGACATCATTTACAGAGTCGACGACGAAACCAAAGACGAAATTGCCACCACGGCTGAACTCTACATCAAGCTGCGCAAGCAGGCGGGTACCGAGATGACGTTGCGCGTGCTGCGTGGAGAGGAGCGCCTCGAGATGACACTCAAGACAAGCAGGATGAGCTTCCGAAAGTGAAGTTGTTACTGCGATCTATTGTTGCGGCAGCGCTAGCGGGGAGCCTCTGGGCCGGTGACTGGTCGGTGCCCGTTGACGCGACCGATGGGAGAGGGACCGCTCTGGTAACTTGCCGCTCCAAGCTGGCTGGCGATCACCTGGTGGTGGAAGTGAGCGCGAAGCAAGGCTGGCATGTTTACGCCATGGACAACGAGCGTCGCGCTAAGCAGGCGCTTGCGGGCAAGATGTCGCTGGGAGTCGAGCAGAACACGGAAGTGTCGGTGTCCGGCGGCCTGCGAGTGGTAGGCCCGTGGTATCAGACCCAGCCTGCGGACTTCTCCCAGCCGGAACTGCGGTGGTATTCCTATGGTTTTGAAGGTACTTCGGTCCTGGCTGCAAGAGTGGAGCGAGCCGTGGGCCAGGCAGCTGAGGTGATAGTTAGAGCTCAGGCGTGTGACAGTGCAAGCTGTGTCAGCGTCGAAGCGAATCTCAGTGTCCCGCTCGGAGGCGACGAGGGGGATACGTTCTCGACCGACGGCCTGGTCGAAGTCCGCGGCTTGTAGCTGCAGTCCAGCTGCGCTTCTACCACGCGGGTGGTTCGCAATGGAACTTAGGATCCAGTGGGAGTGAGACCGTGCGCTGCTCTTGATAGGACTGGTACGCAGCCTGTACGATTTCAAGCCCCTTATACCCGTCGATCCCGTCGGCGGCGGGGGTTGTGCCCTCTCGCACGGCGCTGAAAAAGTCGAGAAACTGCAGTTCAAACGTATTCCGGCGAGGCGGCCAGATATCCACCCAGCCCGGATCTAACTTGCCCCACCAACGGGCGGGCCGCGTCCAGGCGAGGTACTCCGCTGGGAGTGCGGCCTCGGGATCTTCGTCGAGAAATATCGAAACCGGGGCGGATTGGAATGGGCCAGTGATGAATGCGGAACAACCGAGGGTCGCCTTCGTCCCGTAGATCATCAGAGGCGATGTAAAGGCGCGCGAAAACCGGTGCCAGCTCAGCGACCCGATGGCCCCTGACTCCATCCGGAGCGTCAGGATGACGCTGTCGTCCAAATTGTGGTTTTCCAGCACGGATGCCATCTCGCACGAGACCGCACTGACATTTCCGATTAGATCGCGGATTTGATCGAGACGGTGCTGGCCCACGTCAACGAGCGTGAAGCCGCCACCCTGCTTGGCATCGAACCGATAGTTTTGAAAGCCCCCGGGAATGACCTCCAAGGGTTCGGAAATAACTCCGCTGAAAGCGCGGACCTCGCCTAGCACACCGTGCTCGATCAGGCCTTTCACGCAGCTCTGCTCGGCGCTGAAGCGGTGGTGGAATCCCAGTTGCAGGACACGGCCGGCGTGCGTGGCCGCCGCGGACATGGCTTGGGCATCTTCAAGAGTCAGTGCCGCGGGCTTCTCGCAAAGCACATGACGACCCAGCGCCAATGCACAGTCAGCCTGTTCCCGATGGAATGCGTTGGGGGACGCAATCAAGACCGCTTCCACCTCCTCGTCCGCGATGGCTGCTTCGGCCGAAGATGCCACATGCGGAATGTCGAAGTCCTCTGCCAAAGCTCTGGCCGCCTCTGGAGAGGGATCGAACACGCTGGCGGCATGGCCGCCGAGGGCACGGAGGGCGGGCAGGTGGCGGCTCGCAGTCACAGCCCCCGCTCCCAGCACCGCAAGTTTGGGCAATCCTTTTGTAAGCTTGGGCATTTCCGGCGAATTCTCGATTATCCCAGTCCCTTTGGGGGTCGACCGAATTGGCCCGTCGGGGCTCCGCTCGGAGCGCGGCTTGGGTTGCTAGGTACGATAGACTCGAATCTGGCGCGGCCGGAATTTCGGCGCCTAGAAACCGAGTTTCCGTGCATAAGTACGTCATCATCGGCCCACAGGCCTCGGGCAAGTCAACCCAGAGCCGCATGCTCGCCACGCGCTTCGATTTTGCGCAAATTTCGGTGGGCGAAATCATTCGGTGGCACATCGATCACCGGACTAAGCTCGCGTCGCGGATTCGGGAAATCCTCGACTCCGGCAATTTGATTCCAGACGAGATCGTCATGGAGTTGGTGCGCAGGCGCCTACAGCAGCACGACTGGAACTACGGCTTTGTACTGGACGGGTTCCCGCGGACCAAGGCGCACGCGGATTTCCTGCGGCAGAATTGGGACATGGATCGGGTCGTCTACATTGACGCGCCGGACGAAGCTGTGTTCGAGCGCGTGATTCAGCGAGGCAAGGAAGGCTGGGGCTCGGGCTATACCAAGCGGGCAGACACAAATCCAGAAGTCTTGTACCGGAGAATGCGCAATTACCACAAGCGCACAGAGCCGATCTTGAGGATCTACGAGGAACTCGGCACGCTTGTGCATATTGACGCAAGTGCGACGATTTCCGGCGTCTTCTCGCGGATCACCCGCGCGCTCGGACTCCAACACGGCGGCGTCTGACCCCGCGCGGCTCTGTAACCATGCCTTCCGGCCGTGCTTAGAGGGATTTCGACTTCGACCACTCGTACTCCACGCCTCCGTCCACGTTGTGCAGGCGGAAGGCGATGTTGGAAGATTTCGCCTCCTGCGTTGCGGTGACGGAAACAAAACCGCCTGCCACCCGGTGAAAGCGGTGGTATTGCTTGTCCTCGCCGGGGGTGCCCCCTGCATGCTCGTCCGTGGCAGGTCCGCTGGAAAACTCCTGGACTCCCGTGCCCGGATGCACGGAATGGTACTGCCAGTGCCTGTCACCACAGACGATGAAGAAGTTTTCAGGCAGATTCTCTTTGGCCCAGTTCCTGAATTCATCGCCCTCGTGACGGAAGGCTGTGTTTGCATGGTTATCAGACTTGTTCGAGCGGTCTGGGCCGACTATCGGTGTGGGGCTGACCAGAACCTTCCAATCCGCATCGCTGGCCAACAGGGTCTCCATCAGCCAGCTCTTTTGCACGTCGCCCCAAATGCTCTTGTCCGGGCCATCGGGCGCCCTGTTGGGCGAGCGGAAGTCACGCCCTTCGACGACCCACACCTGCAGCCCCTTGCCCCATCGGAAGGTGCGGTAGGGCAGGTCGCTCATCGGAACCTGCTCGGCATACACCTGCAAGCCCTGCTCCCAACTGAACGTTCCCATGTACTCCCGCGACATTCCCGGCCAGTTGTCGTTGTGGTAGGAATCGTGATCATCCTTCTCCCAGTAGCCCGGCACGCTCAGGTGGAAACGGACGAGGGAAGGGAAGCTGTACATGCGGTGCCAATGGAAGCGCGCCAAATCGATTGATGTGGCGAGCGGCGCGTCGCTGTCGTAATAGACGGTATCGCCGGTCGGCACGATGAACTTGGGAGTCAGGTCCAACATGGACTTGTAGATCTTGTAGCCATCGGGAGCGTCGTTATCGCGGTTGGACTGTCCCGTGACAGCGGTGAAGGTGACGTCGGCATATTGATCGGCCGGCGGAGCCGTTTCGAAGCGCCCATTCAAGGACTTGTGTCGAAGTGTTCCGCCCAAGCTGCTTGTTTGAACCTCGAAATAGTAAACGGTAGAAGGTGTTAGACCATCAATTCGAAAGTGATGGGTGAAGTCATTCTCGGCCTTGGCCTCAAGCCATTCGGTCTCAACCGGTTCGAAGAAGTTCACGTTATCGTCGTAGCGAAGCCGCATGAGACCGGCAGCGCCGGGCGCCGATCCCTGGATGTCAGCGGGGTCGAGCTGTTCGATCGGTGCTCCTGGCTCGGTCTTCTCTGGGCGTCCGCGGATCGGCTGTCCATCTGCCCTGCGCTCGGCCGCAGCCGTGATGCGTGTCCAGATGATGGCGGAGTTCTGCGTGACCTCTCCGACCTTTACGCCGGTGGCCTGCCTAGCCTCATCCAAGTAGGTGATTCCTTGCCCGCAGGCGGCGAGGGCGACGGCGCAGGCGGCCGCGGTGACTAGGTGTCGCATAGCGCTCCATTCTACCGATTTATCGTAGATCTAACGCGAGCCAGCTGTCGTTCCAAGGACTGGATGCGCTCTAGGAGAGCGCGCTGGCCAATGCTGTCACATTCGCAGTCGGATGGCCTGGTCTCCAGTTGGATCACTCTGACCTCCAGGCGGTCGAGCTTGGCCTCGGATTCGAGTGTCAGGCGAGTCGGCCTCTCCTTCCGCGCTCGATCTTCTTCGTCAGTCGCCTGGCGGTCCTCCACTGCGGCTAGCCGCTCTTCGACCTTGGCCAGCCGGTCGTCGAAAGTCCCACGCAACGGAATCCGGCCTTGCGTGTGCAGGACCGCGGGAACGGCAAGGATGGTGAGCAACGCAAGGGCAGTGATTCTGGATGGCATCTGGGGTACTTCGCTGTGAGTTTCGCACACGGGAACCCCGGTTGCCGTCGTAAGAGCGGGTCTTTGCCAAGTGTCCGCTGTCACGGTTGCCGCCGGGAACATGAGTGCACAGGAAGGTGCCGGTCGCCATCCCCGAAGCACCCCTGACCGCAGAGGCTGGGGCCCCGTTGCTGCCAGCGCAGTCCCGCTGTGCGGAGCGAGCTCTGTCTCCTCGTAGATTGGCGGTCGCCCTGTTTGGGCTACTGGATGCTGAGCATGCGGTCGATGGCCCGCTGCGCCTTGCGGGCCGTCTCGGGCTCGACTATGACTTCGATGCGATCTTGCTCCAGCGAATCGAGCAGCTTCTCCAGCGTGTTCATCTTCATGTACTCGCACACCGCGTCGGAGCTAACCGGGTGGAAGATCTTGTCTGGAATCTGACGGCGCAGGCGGTAGACCATCCCCATCTCGGTGCCGACGATGAACTCCTTAGCGCTAGATTCCTGTGCATGGCGGACCATGCCCTCTGTAGAGAGGAAGAAGGCCTGCTGGTAGGGAGAGTTGCCCTGCATGACCTTGGCCATGCAGTGCGATGCGCAGCCGCACTCTGGGTGAATCAGCAACTGGGCTTCGGGATGCCGGTCGAACGCCTCTTCCAGCGCGGTCTCGCCGATTTTGGCATGTACGTGGCAGCAGCCGTCGTACAGGTCCACCAGCGCTGCGTCCACAACCTTGCTCTGCGCGATCGAGACGGACCCTAGGAACTTGTCCGGCAGAAACAGGATTCTGCGACCGGGATTCTGGGTCGCGGCGTGGTCCAGCACTTGGGCAGCGTTCCTCGATGTGCAAATGTAATCGCTCAGCGCCTTCGTGGCCGCATCCGTGTTGACATATGAGATCACGACACCGTCAGGGCATTTCTGCTTCCAAGCACGGACGCGGGCGTGGTCGATTGAATCCACCAGCGAGCATCCGGGCTTGTCGGGCATGTAGACCTTGGTCCGGTCACCGACGATCGTCTTGGCCGTTTCGCCCATGAACCAAACGCCGCAGAAATCTACGCGCGGAGCAGTCTGCCGCGCCACGTAGCGACTCAGCCCCAGCGAATCGCCAACCTCCGCGGCGACTTCCTGCAACTCGGGAAACTGGTAATTGTGCGCGACGATCAGCGACTGCTTGCGCTCGGCTAATTCACGGACCTTGCGGGCGGCTTCCACGAGCGTGGCCGTGTATTCCCGTGTGTAGCGACCGGGATACAGATCGCCTGACGCTCGATTGAACGTGTCGTACCACCGTGTGTAAGGCAGTCGTTCCATCAGGCTATGCTCCGGCCCAGAAGCCGCCCCGCGTACCCGAACTGTTGCGCATGTGGCAGGTACCTCGGTCAGACTTGGAAAGACTTCCCACAGCCGCAGCTCTTGTGGGCATTCGGGTTCTTGAACAGGAAGCGCTGCTCCAGCACTGTCTCGATATAGTCGAGCGTCATTCCATCGAGGTGCTGGAAGCTCTTCGGGTCCACGCAGAGCTTCACGCCCTCGATGTCCCAGACATTGTCGTTTGAGCGGGCAGACCGCTCGTACTTGAACTTGTACTGCAGCCCAGAGCAGCCGCCTCCGATAACACCGAGACGCAGGAGTCCGCCGGGGTTCTCGCTGGCGAGCATGCCCCGGATCTTCCGAGTCGCATTTGGCGTGACGTCAATCATGGCCGCTACCTAATGATAGCGCGGGCGTAGATGCTTTGAGCGGATTGACGGAACACCGCAGCGTCCCGGTTCCCGCAAATGCCCTTCCAGCGGATGCTTAGATCGACGCTGCAGATGCGTAAGGCTCAGCAATATTCGAGGACTGCGAGCAGGCGCCAGCGCCGGCGACGCATGCCCAGCGCGACCACTCCCAGTACAATGACCATATCGGGCTCGTGATGTTGATCGACAGGCATAACCGGCCGCTGGAAGACCTGCGGATCTCTGTGACCGACCGCTGTAATTTCCGCTGCACCTATTGCATGCCTCTGGATGAATATGACTGGATTTCCCGTGCCGAGATCCTCAGCTTTGAAGAAATCGGCCGTCTCGTGGGGATCTTCGCCGGGTTGGGCGTCCGCAAGTTGCGCGTCACCGGCGGCGAGCCGCTCCTCAGGGCCGACCTTGAAGATCTCATCGCCATGTTGGCCTCGGTCGACGGCATTGACGATATCTGTCTCACGACCAACGGATCCCTGCTCGCCGGCAAAGCGGCGAATCTCAGACGCGCTGGCCTGCGCCGCGTGACGATCAGCTTAGATTCCCTCGATCAGGATACGTTCGCCCGGATGGCTCAGCGCGGCGATGTGTCGACCGTCCTGCGCGGGATCGCGGCCGCGACCGAAGCGGGCCTGGCCCCGCTCAAGCTCAACGCTGTGGTCGAGCGCGGCGTGAACGACGACCAAATCTTGGATCTGCTGGACTACGCCCGCCAGCGTGCACTCGAAGTCCGCTTTATCGAGTACATGGACGTGGGCACCGTCAACCAGTGGACCTCGGACAAGCTAGTGAGCAAGGCCGAGATTCTTGATCGCATCGCGGCCAAACGCCCCTTCGAGCAGGATGGAGACCCGCGGGGCAGCGCTCCTTCCCAGCGGTATCGGCTCTTGGATGGAAGCGGCTTCTTCGGTGTGATCGCTTCGGTGACCGAGCCCTTCTGCGGAGCCTGTACGAGGGCTAGGCTGACCGCCGACGGCCGCCTGGTCACCTGTCTGTTTTCCACCCACGGGCACGATCTCAAATCAATGCTGCGATCCGGCGCGAGTGACGAGGAGCTGCGCGAGCGGATCGGCTTGATCTGGCAGCAAAGAACCGACCGGTACTCCGATGAACGGCTAGCTGCGATCTCCTCCGAACAAGGCTACAGCCCGGACTCGACCCGCAAGCTAGAGATGATCAGCTTGGGCGGCTGAAGCGCCAGCTGGGGCAACGGCCGCACCTCTGCCCCACCAGTACAAGCCGAGGGGGGCCATTCGATAGGGTGCTCAGACGTCTTCGTGGCAGTGGAAGTGGTGATCCATCGCAAGTTTGTTTGCAGTGGACAATTCCTTGGAGAACCGGTCCATTTCTGCGGGTGCCATCGGCTGGAAGTTCTTGGCGACGGTAACGTTTCCCCTGAGAAACTCTAGTGTCGGCATGCCAACGACAGCTGAGGTGACGGGCAGAGACAGCGCGTATTGCAGCAGGCGTGCGATCCCGGCCTTGCCCGGGCCGTCGCCGACAAGCGCCTCTTGGCCGGTGGCCTTCATGACCAGGACCCCCATCTTTTTTCGCACCGCGACCGGAAGGGCTACCGCTTCGAAGCTGTCTTCCGGCATGTGATCGACAGGAGTTTGAGCGTTTTCGCTGCGGCCCTGCTTCGCTGCGTTCAGCGCCATCTGCGTGCAATCGAAGTCATGGCGTTCAAGTGCCTTGGCGAGCACATCGGGATAGCTGTGGCTGGTGATCCCGGCAAAGCGACAGACCTTCTGCTCGCGTAGTTCCATCAACGCCTTCAATGAGCCGGCCTCGATCACCGCTAGGTCATCCTCGCCTTTCAAGCTGTGGATGTGGACGAGGTCGATCTGGTCCGTCTGCAGGCGCTTCAGGCTATCCTCGGTACGGCGCATGGCCTGGTCGTAATCGCGGAACGCGATCTTGGTCGCAAGGAAGACCTCATTGCGGCGATGCGCCATCACCTTGCCGACCCAGATCTCGCTGTTTCCGCCTCCGTACGACTGTGCGGTGTCCAGATAGGTGACGCCTAGGTCGAGGGCCAGGTTCAGCGCCTCGACAGCCTTGTCCTCCTGCTCATACATCGAGAGCCGGCTGCCACACCCCATGGCTAGGATCGAGGGTGTTGCGCCGGTGCGCCCGAGTGTCCGGGTGGGCAGGAGGCCGTCACCGGTTTTGGCAAGTGCTCTGGTCTGGCCGGCGGCCGCGACTGCGGCGACCCCTCCAATGAAACCCACATGATCGCGTCGGGCGCTCACCCCGATTGGCATGAAACACAGCGACGCGGCGAGTGCCCGCCGACTTCCGATGCGATCTTGTAAGATTGAGTTCGATATCCGAGTGCGTTCGCCCTGCCTTAGAATCAGCGGACGGTTACGGGCCATAGATCGGGGCTGCCCGGATCGCCGCGGAGTTTGAGCGTTCGGCGAGCGCACTTCGCACGGCGGTCGCTTATGGCAACTGAGCGCGTGCAGGGGAGTTGTGCCCATCGTGTCGGCCTGTTTCGCAGCAAATTGCGGCGTGTCAAGTCGGTTGGCATCGTGGGAGTCCTCCTCGCCCGGACCCACTATAGCCGCGCAAGCCCGGTTCGGCAACGAAGATAGGCAGCCGTCAACGGCTCTCAATCCGACCACACACGCAGCAGGTAGCTGCCGCTAGCGATTTCGAGAGGATGGCGGCGGCATATAATGGCTCGCACATGTCAGGTAAGCACTCAGCACTGCGATCGCAAGAGTGGTTCGGACGCAACGACAAGCTCGGATTCTTGCACCGCTCGTGGATGCGATCGCAAGGCTTTCCGGGGAGCGTGTTCACCGGCAAGCCGGTGATCGGGATCTGCAATTCGTGGTCCGAGCTGACCAACTGCAACGCTCATTTGCGCCAGGTCGCTGAAGCGGTCAAGCGAGGTGTCTGGTCGGCCGGCGGATTTCCGCTCGAGTTTCCCACCATTTCGCTCGGCGAGCCATTCATGCGGCCATCCTCGATGATGTTTCGCAACCTGATGGCGATGGACGTCGAAGAATCGATCCGCGCCAACCCGATGGACGGCGTCGTGCTGCTATGCGGTTGCGACAAGACGACTCCGGCACAACTGCTGGGGGCGGCCAGCGCGGACCTGCCCTCGATCTTTGTCACGGGCGGGCCGATGCTAAAGGGCATTTGGAGAAACAAGGAGATCGGTTCCGGCACTGATGTCTGGCACTACTGGGACGAACTGCGGGCCGGGCGGATCAGCCAGGAGGACTGGTGTGAGATGGAATGCGCGATGTCTCGCTCCGCGGGACACTGCATGGTCATGGGCACGGCATCGACGATGACGAGTCTGACCGAGGCCTTAGGCATGACTTTGACTGGATGCGCGAATATTCCGGCCGTCGATTCAAGGCGCTACGAAATTGCCCACCGCAGCGGTGAGCGCATTGTCGAGATGGTCAGAGAGGACCTGCGTCCGACCAAGATCATCACGCGCGAGGCTCTTGAGAATGCTGTCCGCGTTGACATGGCGATCGGCGGCTCCACCAATGCGATCATCCACCTCAAGGCACTGGCCGGGCGCCTAGGCATCGACTTCCCGCTGGAGCGCTTCGACGAAATCTCGCGCGAGACCGCGGTGATCGCGAACGTGCAGCCATCGGGAACCCATCTGATGGAAGACATGTATTACGCCGGCGGCATCCCGGTAGTGATGAACGATCTGTTGGATCAGCTGCACGGGCATTGCATGACCGTGACCGGGCAGACGGTGGAGCAGAACGTGCGCGACGCGGAATGCCACAACCGGGAGGTCATCCTGCCAAGGGAGTGCGCGCTGCAAGCCCAGGGCGGGACGATCGTGCTCAATGGCAATCTTTGTCCTCGCAGTGCGGTGATGAAGACGAGCGCCGCGACACCCGAATTGCTCCAGCACACCGGCAGGGCAGTGGTGTTCGAAGACCACGAGGACTTCATGAACCGGATCGACGCGCCAGACCTGGAGGTGGATCCTAGCTCCGTGCTGGTCTTGAAGAACGGGGGACCGATCGGCGCACCAGGCATGCCCGAGTACGGCAACCTCACCATTCCCGCAAAGCTCCTCAAGCGTGGCGTCAAGGATATGGTCCGCATCTCCGACGCGCGGATGAGTGGCACCAGCTACGGGACAGTGGTATTGCACGTCACGCCCGAATCGGCCGTCGGAGGGCCGCTGGCGTTTGTCCAGACCGGGGATGAAATCCGCTTGGACACGGCTGGAAGGAGGCTGGATCTGCTGGTCGATGACGCCGAGCTGCAGCGGCGAAGAGACGAGTGGGAGCCGCGCGAGGACCACTATGACCGGGGATACGGGAGACTGTTTCTCGAATCGGTGCTGCAGGCGGACGAGGGCTGTGATTTCTCGTTCCTGCGCGGGACGGGCCGCAAGGAGCGTAAGCTGCCGCTCGCGTTTTGACAACGGCAGGGGGGACCGCCCGCCCCGTCTGGTGAGCCCGACTTAAATACATAGCAGTATAATGCGCCATAATGCGCCAACCGATGCCTCCATCAACCCTCGCCCCGCACTCTCCCACCGGCCCGTTCATCCTCATCTCCGTGTTGGAAACGGCTTGCACAGTACGTGCCCGCCCCGATCCGATCTCCACTGTCCTATCCCTCGCAGTCCGTCCGCCGCTCTCCGTCTCGGCCGGGCTGCACGGCATGTCCGCAGAGGAGCTGGTTTGACCCTCTCGGGTACGCGAAGTAGCCCGCGCTCGCCGCGAGCACCGCACTCCCGAGCCGGAACTTAACGAAACGGGGAAGACTCATGGCCGCCCCCCCTCCCAATAATCAGCCGCACATCTTCGCTGTGGCCCCGCCGACCGTCTGGTGGAGGCTGCTCGCAGAGCACGGGGGACCCGCGCCCGAGTTCCGGCGCAGGCTCGCGGGCATTTTGGCAACCAGCGTGCTGACCACGCCTCTGCGTCTGGCCGAACGGATGGTTTACGGGCGGCGCGTGGCCCGGACCCATATCCGGCACTCGCCGGTGTAGGTCCACGGGTTCTCCCGCAGCGGGACCACGCACCTTCACAATCTCATGGCGCACGATCCCGCCTTCGGATGCGTGACCACCTTCCAAGCCGTTGCATCGCCCTTCTTCCTGGTCGCGCGCGAGTGGCTCGAGCGCCTGATTGTGAAGCGGGTTCCGTCAAAGCGCCCAATGGACAACATGGCCCTCTCGCTCAGGCTGCCGCAGGAGGAGGAGGTCGCCCTGGCCGCAATCTCCCACCTCTCGCCCGCACACCTCCTGTCCTTCCCCGACCGGGCGGAGCAGATCACGGGCAGGTACGGCACCATGCGCCTCAATCCGTCCGAGCTCGAGGAGTGGACGACGCAGTACCAGATTGTCCTCCGTAAGGCCACCATCGCTTTCGGCGGCCGCCGCCTGGTGCTGAAGAGCCCGACGAACCTGGGCCGCACCGCACTGCTTCGCAGCATGTTTCCCAGCGCAAGGTTCGTCTTCATCATGCGCAATCCTTACGAGGTGTTTTCGTCGACTGAGAGACTGTACCGAACCATGGTGCCCACGACGCAGCTGCGCCGCTTCGACTGGAACCGGCTCGAGGCCGCATTCCTCGACAACTATGTCGTCACGATGCGGCGCTACATGCGCGACCGTGCGGCCATCCCGAAGAACAAGCTCGTCGAGGTGCGCTTCGAGGACCTCGAATCCGACCCGATGGGCGTTCTGGAGCACACGTACACCCAGCTCGAGCTCCCCGGCTGGGACGAGGCCCGGGGCCCCGTCGGCGAGTACGCCCGGTCGCTGGAGGGCTACCGGAAGAACCGCTATGAACAAGACCAGGCCACCATCGACAAGGTGGACCGCCATTGGGGCTTCGCCGTCAAGGAGTGGGGCTACCAGCCTTGACGGCCCGCGAAAGCCCCACGGGCTGCCACCCTGGCCCGCACCAGCCCCGAGACTCCGCATTCGGCCGGCCGGGGCGCACCGTCCCCGCAGCTGCCCGCACCGGTCCCACAAGGACGCTTGATCCTTCCGGAGGATCGCGGTAGCCTGCACCCGAAGATTGGATGCCCTAATGATGAGCAAACCGACAACAGCCATGAGAGGATCGCTTACCTTCTCCGAGGAGCTCCTCCTCCTTCTCGTGGACGAGCAGACAGGCGGGCTTGCCACCGTGCCCGACCGAGCGATGCGGTGTGCCTTCGCGGGTGCGCTGCTGATGGATCTCGCCCTGGCCGACCGCATCGACACCGATCTCGAGAGTTTGACCCTGGTCAACGCAACCCCCTTGGGCGACGAGATCCTCGATCCATGGCTCGCGATGATCGCCCACGCCGACCACACCCGGGATGCCGCCTACTGGATCGAGCGGTTCGCCAAGCCAGAAGTCGCCGACAGAGTGCGCGATACCGCCCTTCGCCGGTTGGGCGAGCGCGGCATCCTGACAAGCGATGTAGGCGGCCTGCTGTCTCTGGCGGTACGGGTCGGCCGCACGCGCAGGTATCCGATGATCGACGGCGAGGGCAGCCGCGACGTGCAGCTACGCCTGATGAACATCCTGTTCAGCGGGGACATCCCGGCGCCGCACGACGCCATGCTGATCGCTCTTGTGGACGCCTGCGACATCTTCGAACGCCTGCTCACGCCTGCAGAGATGGCCGAGGCGCGTGAGCGGATCGAGCTCTTCGGGACACTAGAACTGCTCGGGCGTGCGGTTGCCGCAGCCATTCGCAGCACGGGGTCGCCGAGCACATCCGCGTGTCCCGTGCACCTGGAGGCTCCCGAATCCGTGGCCCGGGCCAGATCGGCGATACCCATGGCCCCCGGCGGCATTCCCGTCGTGGGCCACGCCGTGGGTCTGGCCGGAGACATGATGAGCCGGCTGGTGGAACACTATCGCCGACTTGGCCCGGTCTTCCGCATCCGGGCGCTCGACAACGACCTGACGATCCTAGCCGGGCCGGAGGCGAATCTGCTCCTCCAGCGGAAGGGAAGGGCTCTCCTCACCTCCTTCGACGCCTTCCACGGTCTCGCCAATGGGATGGGCGCCTACCGAGTCGTCGTGAGCATGGACGGCAGCGAGCACCATCGGCTGCGCAAGACGCTGACGCCGGGCTACTTCCGCGGCTATTTCCGGGACCGCCTCGGCAAGGCCGCCCGGATCGCGGGAGCCACAATCGCGGACTTTCCCGAGGGAAGGGCGATGTCGGCACTGCAAGTGTTCCAGCACGTCGTCACCGAGCAGATCGGGAGGCTCTGCGCGGACACCTCTGCCAAGCCCTACATGGAGGACGTGATCTTCTATCTCGACAGGATGATAGCGGTCACCGCCCTGCGGCGGCTGCCCCGATTCATGCTGCGCACGCCACGCATGCGACGCGCCACGGCCCGAGTTCGGGAATTGTACATGGAGATCCAGCGGGCTCACACACCTGAGCGTCGCGCCGACCAGGAGCCCGACACCATTGACGACATTCTTGCGCTGCACCGCAAGGACCCCCAGTTCATGCCCGAACCCGACCTCATGGCTGCCTGCCTTGGTCCGTTCATGGTCGGCGTTCACACAGCGGCCGCCACCGGGGCGTTCATGCTCCACGCCACGCTGAAGGACCCCGGCCTGTTGCAGCGCGCACGTGCCGAGGCCGACGAGTTCTTTGGGAACGGCGACATCACGGCCAAGAGGCTGGACGAGATGGATGTGATCCGCCGCACGTGGCTGGAGTGTAGGCGCTGCGACTGTACCCCACGGTGCCCGTCGCGCCGCGACGGGCCATCAACACCTTCGAGTTCGCCGGCTACACGATCCCGGCCGGGACCGATGTGCTTGTCGCCACGACCCTTCCCCACGCCTGCGCAGAATACTTCCCGGATCCGAAGCGCTTCGACATCGACCGCTATGCGCCCGAGCGAAGAGAACACATGGTGCCGGGGGTCTACGCGCCCTTCGGCATGGGCTCGCACCGCTGTATCGGTAGCAGCTTCGCCGAGACCCAGCTGACCCTGAATCTGGCGGCCATGCTCCACGAGGTCGACGTGACGATGCATCCGCCGGACTTCGAGATGAAGGTCGACAACTCCAACGTCCCCGCGCCAAGCAAAAAGTTCAGGATCAGCATGACACGCCGCTCGAGATCAGGCTGACCGGCCGCGGGCCGTCCCCTCGTGTGGCATTCAGAACAACAGCGCGAAGCCCAGCGACAGCGCCGCAATCACCACGAGCATCGTGAACGTGCCGGTCAGCGCAGCCCCCACGCCGGCGTTCGTCGAGCCGGCAAGCAGCTCTTGCGTGCCGGCCCCGCGTGCGCCGCCCGCCTCTCGGTTCATTTCAGCTCCTTGGCCCGAAAAGGCAAAGCGGCGAGCCTGGGTTTGGGGATTCCGGACCTGCTGGTCGATGAATCAGAGCTGCAGCAGCGAAGAGACGAGTGGAAGCCGCGCGAGCGACACCATGACCGGGGATACGGGAGACTATTTCTCGAATCGGTGCTGCAGGCGGACGAGGGCTGTGATTTCTCGTTCCTGCGCGGGACGGGCCGCAAGGAGCGTAAGCTGCCGCTCGCGTTTTGACAACGGCAGCGGGGACCGCCCGCTCCGATTGGCGAGCCCGACTTTAATACATAGCAGTATCATGTATAATACCTCTATGCCTATTCGCGCCAGTGACGCGCTTCATGCCGGAGATTGCAGCGAATGAACGTCGGCAAGGATTTGGTCGCTGCGTCTGCGACTCCGCTCGTGTTAGCGATCCTGGCCGAGGGCGAGAGCTACGGGTACGCGATTCTCAAGCGCGTGAGCGAACTGTCGCAGGGAGACCTGCAGTGGACAGACGGCATGCTGTACCCGGTGCTGCACCGCCTCGAGCGGCTCGGGCAGATCGATGGCCGGTGGGGTACCTCGGAGAGCGGCCGCCGCCGCAAGTACTACCGCATCACCGAGGAGGGCAGGGCACAGCTCGCCGCGCAGCGGCGCCAGTGGCAAATGGTCGACGCGACGTTGCGCGCCCTGTGGTTTGCGGCACCTGAAGCGGGCGGCGAGGCATAGACACTGTCTGGAGGGAGCCATGAGTACAACCCAATCCAACCAGCCCGATGATCTGGATGTACAGATCGCGGAGTGGCGAGCTTACTTGCTGCGCCGCAGGGAGGTTCATGCTGTCGATGTGGACGAGCTGGAAGACCACTTGCGCAATGAGGTGTCAGCACTGGTCGACGCCCGGTTGTCTGAGGAGGAAGCATTCTTGGTGTCCGTCAAGCGAATCGGTGAGATCGACTCGCTGACGCGCGAGTTCGCCAGAGAGCATTCCGAGCGGCTTTGGAAGCAGCTTGTCAGGCCCGAGACTGCCTCGGGAGAACTCAAGGCAGCGGTTCGCACCGAGGCCATCGTCGTTGTGGCGCTGGCCGTCGTCGCAGCTATCGCCGCGAAGGTCCCGCTGATGTTCGGCCTTGGGCTGGCCGACGGCACGGAGGGGTCGTACCTGCGCAACGTGAGTCTGTTCGTGCTGCCTCCCCTCACTGGCTACTTTGCCTGGAAACGGCGCCTGCCCACTGCGACCTGCGCTTTGGCGGGTCTCGCGTTTGTCGTCGCAGCGGTGCTGGTCAACTTGCTGCCATTCGAATCGCAGGGTGCGAACGAGATTCTGGCGATCCTGCACCTTCCCATCGCACTCTGGTTGGTGGTCGGCATTGCGTACACAGGGGGCAAATGGTCCAGCAGCGCCCACCGCATGAACTTCGTCCGGTTTTCCGGCGAGCTGCTGATCTATTACGTGCTGATCGCATTGGGCGGCGGCGTCCTGACCGGCTTCACGATGGGCATGTTCCATTCGATCGGCCTTGATGCCGAGTGGTTGGCTCAGACTTGGCTGCTGCCCTGCGGGGCGGCTGGTGCGCTCATCGTTGCAGCCTGGTTGGTGGAGGCGAAGCAGAGTGTGATCGAGAACATGGCACCGGTCTTGACCCGCCTGTTCACTCCGTTGTTGACCGCAGTGCTGCTCGCATTCCTCGGAACGATGGCGTGGACCAGACACGGAATCGACGTGGAGCGCGACGTGCTGATCGGATTCGATCTGCTGCTCGTGCTCGTGCTCGGGCTTCTGCTGTATTCCGTATCGGCACGCAACCCTCAGGCGAAGCCAGACGGATTTGACGCGCTGCAGTTATTGCTTGTGCTTTGCGCTCTGGTGGTTGATGCCGTCGCCCTTACGGCAATCACCGCGCGGATCTCGGAATTCGGGTTCAGTGCGAACAAGGTGGCGGCTCTGGGCGAGAATCTGATCCTGCTGGTCAATCTGTCCTGGTCTGCGTGGCTGTACGCACGCTTGCTGCGCGGACAGGGAGCGTTCTCCGCGCTTGAGCGGTGGCAGACCAGCTATCTGCCGGTCTACGCCATATGGGCGGCGTTCGTGGTCGTCGCATTCCCGCCACTCTTCGGATTCGTCTAAAAATCGATCCAGTGCATTGACCGCCACGACCCGCTCGCGGGTGGCACCGTCCAGCCGGGTCTGGCCGTGCTTGCGAACATTGGTCTATCCCAGCATGATCCTAGCTGCGACTGGCCTGAAGGAACGCTGATTCGACCTCCCCTGAAGTGACTGGAGCCGGTCGCTGGGCCACGCCCCGCAGTTGGCTGTTTCCAAACCGGCCTGATGTGCGGTGGTCGGCTCTCTTTGCCCGCTTGGGTAGGGATTACAGCCTCAGCGATGCCACCCTTGCCTACGATTGAGGCCCATGTTAAAGCAACACTATGATAAGGCGATGCGTTTGCGCCCATGCCGTTCGAATCGCTATGCGTGTCGATCCCGGGTGCAGAGCATCGCGCGAAACAGGCGATCAGCGATTGCCTTCGCGCTCTTTGGACGACTCATACTCTTGCCTGGTCTTGTCGTCGGGCGGATACACTCCGTAGATCGAGCGCCCTTCGAGCAAGAGCTTGCGTTGGAAGCTCTCGAGGTCTTGCTTGGCGAGTGCCGCATCCAAGACCTCGTTCGCAACGCTGGCAGGGATGACTAGGATGCCGTGGCGCTCGCCGAGCAATAGATCCCCCGGTCGCACGGTGACGTTTCCGATCCGCACCGGCGTTTGGTAGTCCACACTCATCAGATTCGGTCTCACGGACGAGGCTTGGCCGCGCCTCTGGTAGACCTGCAACGGCATCCCTGCGATTTCGGGTACGTCGCGGAGCGCCCCGTCGACCACCAGTCCGGTTCCGCCTCGTGCCAAGAAGCGAACGGTAGTGATCTCCCCGGCCACCGCAGAGCGCGTGTCGCTCCCGGCGTCGAACACGAGCACGTCGCCGGCTTGCGCTTCTTCTGCGGAGACGTAATTGAGCTGCTTCCGCTGTGCGTAGATCTCTTCTCGAAGGTCAGGTCTGGTCGGCAGATAGCGGATGGTGCGGGCGCGACCCACAAGCCGCCGATCAGGGTGCAAGGCGTCGAGCTCATTGATGAAGCAATGCTCGTAGCCCTTTGCCACCAACAGCGACCAGACCGCCTCGAGCGGAGCGCGGGCAAGCTTGTCGAACAAGGCTTGGTCAGGCTCGCTGAGCCGTTCGAGCACGTAGGGGCTCACCTCCCGCTGCGGAGCTTGGACCTCCAAGCGGGCTTGGCCAGACAGTGTGGCGCAGGCTATAGCGGCGATCAGCAGGCTTGATTTCATTGGGTTCTCCGTCTTCGCAAGACCAATCTAGGGCACAGTGTACCGCGCTGCGCAACCCGCGTCACGACGATTGCGGGCCCGGCCCGCTCCTCACACCCGCAATGCCTAGACATCCAGTGACCCGCCGCTCGGGCGACACCTGCTAGCTTGTGGATAATCGTCCGGTTTCCGGTGGCGGAATCCGGGAATGGCCTGAGACAAGCGAAGGATGTGCCTCCAATGAAACAATTTGTTCAATCCCTGAATGTCGAGACGCGTGGCAAGGGGCTGTCAGAGATCACGGGCCCGATCGTTGAGTGGGTCAGCGGACTCTCAATTGAGACTGGCATGCTGACGGTGTATATCCGCCACACCTCGGCATCGTTGACCATCCAAGAGAACGCCGACCCGGACGTCGTGGAGGACATCGAGCGATTCTTCGCAAGACTGGTTCCGGAAGACAATCGCCTGTACCGCCACACGGCGGAAGGGCCGGACGACATGCCGGCGCATATTCGGACCGTGCTGACCCAAACACACCTGGCGGTCCCAGTAGTCCGCAGTCGGCTCGCCCTCGGAACCTGGCAAGGAATCTATCTCTACGAGCACCGGCGTCGTCCGCACCGGCGGACTGTCATCCTGCATGCCAGCGGGCAGTAGCGATGCTGTTGCGGCGATCTGCTCGGCCGGCTTGTGCTCCCAGCGGCCCGCTTGGTTCGGATGCAACCGATGCTGCGTAGGCGAGAATCCTCAGCCGCATGCTCGTCGCGCTGCCCGTCTAACGGAGTAGTTCATTGCTGGGCCTGCGCATCCTCCAGTAGGCTTGCGAGCGAGGAGCGAAGGCAAGCTAGGGGCCGGTTGGAGATCCCGGGGGCACTTGATTGCCACCTGAAGGTCCGCTACGGGTCGATAACCGCCAGATCTTATGAGCAAGTGCGGGGATTCCGACGAGCAGCAGATAGGGCACCAGAGCATAAGCCACGACCATCGGCGGTCCGAGCAGCCCACCCGCTAGGCTGAGCAAAACGGAGAGCGGCGTGGCGATGACAGCGATGACCAGCAGGCATCTGCGCCAAGCGCCACGCGAGCCTTGCAACAATCTGCGAACCAGCAGGGCTGCCAACAGTCCGGCAAGAAAGAACAGGCCTAAGCCGGACAGCATTCCGAGCAGATCTCTCGACGACATGCCTCCTTGCCCGTGGCGATCGCCGATACCAAACCGAACGGCGAACAGCGCGATCTGCAGGGCGCAGAATCCGGCCCCGGCGAACACCGGGAACCGCCAATACTGCCAGCGGCCCGGCGACGATGCGAATTGGGATGTGGGGGCTGTGTGCATGTCTCCTGCCAACGGATCCTCGCCTTGCATCCAGGACCTACCCGCCGAGCAGTTGCTTCGCTATGGTCTGAAGCTGCATGTTCGATGTGCCCTCGTAGATGGTGCCGATCTTCGCGTCTCGGTACAGCTTGGCGACGGGGTAGTCTGCCGTGAATCCGACTCCTCCGAATAGGTCAACGCATTTGGCGGTCACCCGGACCGCCATCTCTGAAGTATAGTACTTTGCCATTGCGGCCGAGGGCAGGAAGTTTTCGCCGCGATCCTTCAGGCGGGCGGCGTTCCAGACGAGCAGTCTCGCTGCTTCGATTTGGGTGGCCAGATCCGCCACTTCGAACTGAATGCCTTGGAATTCGGCCAGCCGCTTGCCGAACTGTTCCCGCTCTCCGATGTACGCCAGCGCATGCCCGAAGGCCCCCTCGGCAACTCCCAGCATCTGCGCCCCGATCGCGATGCGCCCCTCGTTCAGCGTCTCGATCGCAATCTTGTATCCCTTGCCGAGCTCGCCAACCACGTTGTCCGCTGGCACGAAGCAGTCGTCGAACAGTAGCTCGCAGGTCGAGGACGCGCGGATGCCGAGCTTGTCTTCCTTCTTGCCGACGGCGAATCCCGGCGCTCCCTTTTCCACCAAGAAAGCCGTGATGCCCCGGTGCCCGGCTGCGGGATCGGCGTTTGCAAACACCAGGAACAGGCCTGCTTCTCTTGCATTGGTGATCCACAGCTTGCGTCCGTTGAGGACAAATCCGCCCTCGACTCGATCCGCGCGCGTCTTCATCGCAAAGGCGTCGCTGCCAGAACCAGCTTCGGAAAGGGCATAGCTGCAAACCGTGTCACGGGTCAATCGCGGCAAATACTTGTGCTTCTGCTCGTCGGTAGCCCAGCGGAGCAGGGCATTGAGTACCAAGGTGTTCTGGACGTCGACCACGACGGACACCGACGGATCAACTCTCGACAGCGCCTGGACGGCGAGCACGGCATCAAAAAAGGTGCCGCCTTGACCGCCGTACTCTTCGGGGACCTCGATGCCCATCAGGCCGAATTCGAACAATTGCTGGATGACGTCGGGGCGCAATTCGCCCGCCTCATCCATCGCGCGGACATGCGGGCCGATTTCTTTTTCGGCGAATTCGATCACCGAATCGAAGAACAGGGCTTCGTCTTCGCCCAGGATGGATAGCGCCATGGACGGCTCAGTCAAGCGCTAGGCTGGGCAGCGGTGTTGAAGGCAGGGTCTTCCAACGGGACGTCGCCCTCATCTTCGTCCGGGAAGTACACGATCAGGCCACAGCTCTCGCAGGTGAGTACGCCGTCCGACAGTTGACGCAGGTCTTGCAGGAACTTGGGCCTGAGCCGGACATGGCACGAATCGCAGTTCTCGCCCACCACCTTGGTCACGGCTGTGCCGCGAGCCTTGCGAATGCGCTCGTATGCACGTAGTGTCTTGGGATCGATCTCAGTGATCAACACCTGTCTCTCAGTCTGGCGGTCCTCGCGCTCCTGCCGATCAGACTCGATCCTTGCCCGCGCCATTTCCACGTCGTAGGCGACCTTGGCGCTTTCCACCTTCAGGCTGGCCTCAGCCTCTGACACATCGTGCTGAAGCCTCTCGGCTTCCTCCATCTTGGCGAGGATGCTTTCTTCGACTTCGTCGACGGAGTCCCTGCAGAATTGGATCTCGTGTTGGAAGGCGCGAAACTGCTCGTTCGTCCTCGCGCTGTTCATTTGGTCCAGCAGGTGTGAGATCTTCCGCTTGAGGTCCTCCACCCGCGCTTCGAGCTGTCGGTGCTGCTTTTTGTTCTGCCCGAGAATCTCCTCGGTATCAGCCAGCTCCTGCTTGTGCGAGGCCAGCCGAGCCTCGACGATCGCAATGCGCTTGGGCAGACCGTTGATTTCGCCCGTCAGCGCACCAATTCGCAGATCTAGCGCCTGAATCCTCAGAGCTAGGGAAAGATCGGAATGCAACGTTACGAAGCCCCTATTTGCCGATTCTATCATGTGCCCGAACCGATTCCCTGCGATCTGTCGCCAGGCGCGGGCAGTCCAATCAGAGCCGTGCCACGAGGCTTGCGGCACTGAATCCGAATCTGCGAAAGTGCCTCGTGGTCAGGCTTTGTCGTATGCGATCAGCCAGCGTCGCCAATCCCGGCAAACGCAATTGCAGACGGCAGGATTTTGGCCTCCAGCGGCAAGCTGCCGATCGCTTCGCCGTCGATTTCGACCGCGACCAGCTCGGTGGAGTCGGCCTTGACATGTAGCGCCCTGTAGTGTCGACACTTCGGGTGCGAATAGGCCTTTCCGGAATAGAGGTACGGGAGCGCAGCTAGGAATCCAAAGATTCCGATCTCGGTTACGACGGAGATCTCCATGGAACCGGAGTCGAGTTTGGCGAGCGGACAAATCATCATGCCGCCCCCTTGGTATGCACCGTTGCCGAGCGCCACCTCCATGATCCGGACCGGCTCTTCCTCCACGCTGTCGAATTCCAGTTGCACCTGCTTGGCGCCATAGCTGAGGAACGAGCTGATCGTCGCCCACAGGAAGGCGCCCTTTCCCGAGTGTCGCGTCAGAAAATTGTTCTTGGCGGTGACAGCGACCTCGCCCCCCATGCCGAAGCTGGTGGTATTGATGAAATACCGTTCGACAGTTGCGCCGTCGTAACCCCTCAGCAAAACCCTGCACGCATCAACCCGCCGGAGCGGACGCTGGGCGATCGCCGCGATCGCTTCCCTGGGAGATGCCGGTATGGCGGCAGTCCGCCTGAAGTCCCCGCCGGTTCCGAGTGGACATAGGGCTAGCGCGGCGTCAGCTGAGACCGCCTTGCCGTCGGCTAGAAATCCATTCACAACCTCATTCAGGGTGCCGTCCCCGCCCATTCCCACAACAAGATCCGCGCCGTCACTCAGCGCCTCGCGCGTGAGTTGGGTGGCGTGGTTGGGAGCCGTTGTGAAGCGCACGTCGACCGGTCCGAGATGCTGCTCGAAGACCGGCCGCAACTTGGGCCAGCTGCGCATTGCCTTGCCGCTTGCGGCCCTTGGGTTCAATATGACACAAGGCCGTCGGAAGCGCGGTACGCCCATCGACGGGTCTCAGTCCGTCTTGGTCCAGCCCGGTCGATTGCCACATCGGAGGCAGCGCTTCTTGGCGAAAATCTCGTCCCAGTCGCCGTCTTTCGCGACATAGTCAAGGATGCATCGCAGAGCCTTGTCGCGGCTGGCTAGGTTGTACCGGCCTGCGGCATCCTCCAGCATCGCGAGTAAGTCTTGCTGCACCTCAAACGTCGTTGCGCTCTTCATTCCAGCCATGTTGTTTCCGCCAATCTCCCGCTAGGCCGCGCCTGACGACCGCAAGTGTTGAATCGTGTCCCTCAAGGTGCTCTCCGCAGCTCGAGTGACGAGCCCCAGTTCCCGTCGCGCCTTGCCCGCATCGCAGTACCAGAACAGCGATGACATCCGGATTGTGGCGTCGTCCAGTTCGAATCTCTTCCCGAATAAAGGATAGATCTGCCGTAACGCGGCGGCGCCGAATCGCGCTAGGGATTCATTAGGTCGCAATGACGGGCGAGACACCCCGGCGACCTGCGCCGTCTGGGCGATCCATTCCTGAAAGGTCAGGTTGTCGCCCGCCAGCAGGTAGCGCTCGCCAGTTCTGCCGTTGCGCATTGCGCTTGCGACGGCGGCCGCGGCGTCTCGTACGTCGACCAAGTTCAGGCCTCCGGTTGGCACGGCCTTGATCTGTCCCTTCAAGAACAGGCGCACATCGTTGGTCGACGACAGGCGATCATCCCCTGGACCGAGCAGCAGGCTCGGGTTGACGACCACGATCGGCAGCTTCCGGTGCTCGCAGTACCAAAAGGCCTGCTTCTCTTGGTAGATCTTGCTCAAGTAGTAAGGCCAGTCATGAAGGATGGACTGTTTGTAGCCGGACTCCTCCGTATGCACTTCGGGTTCTCGGCTGACCGCCACAGTGCCAGACGATGATGCTACGACGCAGGGCCGGGGACCGCTCTTCAGCACTGCTTCGAATACATTTCGTGTCCCGCCGACATGGGTGCTATACAAGGCCCAGTGATCGGAGGGGGAACGGTTGACCACACCTGCTAGGTGATAGATCTCGTCCGCCTCCGCCACGGCTGCGGAGACATCATCAGCCTTAGTGATGTCGCCGGTCACGCTGTCCACCCGACCGTCGCCATCGCCGGGATAGCGCGTCCTGCTGAACGCTATGATTCGGATCTGGGGGTCACTCTCCAGCAGATGCTGGACAAGGTGCTTGCCGAGGAACCCGCTCGCTCCGGTGACAAGGACTGTGTGCATAATTCCGCGCTTGCGCCGCAAGCAGACTAAACCGTTGGAATGGGTCCGGACACACGCGAGGCTACAGGGCGGAAATCGGCAACAGCCTCATCCGCCCCACGACGGGCGCGCTGGCTCACCAATCATACAAGCCCCGGTGACGGGCATGCCACTGTCCCCCACGCGGCGCAGCAATTCTCAGGATGGCGGGTCTGGCTCGTGTGGGGTGGAACCGGCGAGCGTTTGTGCGTGCCGTTGGGAGGCAGTTGCGGGTTGACTAGGGCGGCTGGGAACGCGGGCCGGGGTGTCCGGGCTGCACTGCACTGGCCGTGGCGTGCTGTCGGGTCTGGCGAGGCGCACCCCTGCCGCACGGTTCCGGAGGAACACCCGCCGCTGGCCGCATGGCTTGCAGGTTGCGATAGGACGGCGCGATCGCAGCCGCCCGGGGATCGGCCGGTGGCGGGCGCTCTCCTAACAGGGTCTCGAACAGGGCGGTCCAGTTGCGGAAGCAGTGCCACTCCGTGAGAAAGCCCAGGGTCGCGAAGAACTTGCGCCGGGTGCCGGCCCGAGCCCGGCATTATCGCCACAGGTCGGACACGCAGTCCTGAACCGCATGCAGCGCGAAGGCGCACAGGTTCAGCGTGGCGAGCAGGTTGGCCAGGCCCTGGCTGCCGTGCCCGAAGTTGCGCTTGATGTTGTAGCCGTGGCGGGCCAGGCAGTTGAACCCCTCATTCGCGATCTTCCAGCGAGCCCTTCCGGCGCGGCCGATGTCCGCCACGTTGTCAGCCGTGACCTCCTGGCTGGTGAAGAACATGTTGGTGTAGGTGCGCTCGCCGTTGCGCTCGATCGCGAACTCGACCCAGGCCCCTTGGACGGCGTCGTCGCCGTCGCAGACCGGCAGCCCGTGCAAGCGCTTGTGGGAACTGGGCTGAAAGACGAACAGGAAGTCCGCCCAGAGATCGAGGACCAGCCGGCACAGGGGCTGGCAGCAGTACAGGTCGTCGCCGGGAAAGACCGGCCGGTAGGGGCGTAGCTCGGCGCTGTGGGCGGGCAGCCAGCGCTTGGCGGCAGTTGCGCTCGCAGTCCTGCTTGCGTTGCTCCTCGGACAGCTTCGGCTGGGCCGCCACCGGGTCCTGCTGGGTCTGGACGAACTCCGGCATCAGCGGCAGGACGCGGTTGTGGCCGTCGGCGACGACCGTCGCCGAGAGCATTGTATGAAACCCACATGATCGCGTCGGGCGCTCACCCCGATTGGCATGAAACACAGCGCCGCGGCGAGTGCCCGCCGACTTCCGATGCGATCTTGTAAGATTGAGTTCGATATCCGAGTGCGTTCGCCCTGCCTTAGAATCAGCGGACGGTTACGGGCCATAGATCGGGGCTGCCCGGATCGCCGCGGAGTTTGAGCGTTCGGCGAGCGCACTCCGCACGGCGGTCGCTTATGGCAACTGAGCGCGTGCAGGGGAGTTGTGCCCATCGTGTCGGCCTGTTTCGCAGCAAAGCACTGCTCGGTCTTGTGGGCCCCGACATGGCGGATGGAGCACTGCGCGCAGCGGATCGAGTCCGAGCAGTGGATCTGGATGCCGTCAAGCGCGACGAGCAGGCGGCCGCCGAGGCGCTCGAACGCGGCGAGGGCACCCTGCTCGCGGACGGCGCCGAGGCAGAGGGGGAACAACTCGGCGAAGCGGTCGGGGTCCACACCGTCGAGCAGATCGCGGATCCGGTTGGCGCAGGGGATGGCCTGCACGCCGAAGAGCGTGTGGCAATTGGAGCGGGAGGTTTCCCGCTGCATGCGCCGCTGGAATTCGAGGAAGGAGGGGGCTTGGAAGAAGGAGACCGCGAGGGGGCAGGAAGCGGCGTCGGCGGGGTCGTAGCGCTTGTTGCGGCCCCGGCGAGAATCCGCATCGGTCAACGCGAGAGGGTGGGCGTGCGGCCCGCAGGCCGCGCGGCACCGATGCCGGCCCGAGGCCACATGGACGGCACCGATGGGCCGCAGCAAGTGCCAGGGTCCGCTAGGTGCGGCTGCGCCTGACGGGATTTGACAGTACGCCGATGCCCGAGACCTCGACTTCGCACACATCGCCGTGCTTCATGGCGCTCGTCGATCCTGGCGTGCCGGTGAAGATCGAGTCCCCAGGCTGCAACGTCACGTACTGGCTGATGAAGCTGACGATTTTCTCCGGCCCGAACAGCAGGTCGCTGATCTTTTGCTGCTGCTTGACCTCGCCGTTGAGACGCAGTGTAATGTCGGACTCCATGTAATTGAGGCCGGTCACGATCGACGGACCCATCGGCCCGAACGTGTCACAGCCTTTACCGCGCCACCACTGGAGGTCGCCACCTTGCCAATCGCGTTCGGAAACGTCGTTGCCGCACGTATAGCCGAGAATATGGTCGGCAGCTTCGCTTTCCTTGATCCGCTTGGCGGCCTTGCCCATCACGATGACAAACTCGGCCTCGTAGTGCGTGTTATTGGAGCCCGGCGGGATCACAATGGGATCGCCCGGATTCTGCAGCGAGGTTGTCGGCTTGTAGAAGATCTCAGGGTTTTTTGGCTCAGGCCTGTCTCCGAGGTGGCTCTTGTAGTTGAGCCCGACCGCAAAGACTTTCGGGGAGCGCACCGGATACAGGAGCTTCACGTCTGCCAAGGCAAGTTTGTCTCCCTTGCGTTCGCGGCTTGCCAGCACGGATTTCTCAAGGGGGTAAACCGTGTCTCCTTCAAGTTCGCCGAATCCCCGAGCCTTGCCATGCCGGTAGCGGACGTAGTGCTTGACGTTCGATTGGGCCCTCAGGCCCGGAATTGCGACCGAGGCAATGGCAGCGCCAGCCAACAAATCCCGCCGTGTAATGGACATTTCTGCTGTCCTCCTAACCGAGAATGGTACCACTGCGCCGAGCAAACTGCGCTCGAGAGTTGGCCGCAGCAAGCCAGGATGCGGGTCTTTGGCGCTCTGCATGGCAGCGGCCGTGTCGCGGCTGATCAGGATAAGATGATCGGCAATGCGCTTGGCCCCGCTAGTGCTGTTGGGAGCGTCCATCGTTTCCGCCCCTGCCGCTCTCGAGGCGGCTCCGGGCCTCGCATCGACCAGCGGCGGTATCACGATTCCGCGTCCGTCGGCCCAGCTGTTTCTCGGACCCGGCGAAGGATTCACGCCGCGCTCGTCTGCTGCTGGAATCTTGTTCAGCGGCTCGCTCTCGATCCAACGCTCCGGCGAACACCGCTTCTTCGTGTCATCGGGGTCGCTCCGCGTCGATGGCGAGAATGTAGGGGCGTCGCCCGTACGGCTGGAGGCTGGGTCGCATCGATTCGAATTCCGGCAGGCACGAACTCCGGGCGCGCTGCTGCTGACTGTCGAATGGGAAGGGCCCGGATTCGCGCGCGAGCCGATTCCGTCCCGCTATTTCCAGCACGAGCCCGCTGGCACGAACGATGTCGACGGCCGGGCACTGTTCGAAGATCTCGGCTGTTCGAATTGCCATCTGTCCGATTCGCGCTCCATCCACAACAGGCCTGGACCTGTCCTGACGGGGCTGGGCGGAAGGGTCAGGCCGCAATGGATCCGGCACTGGCTGGATGCGCCCGAAGAGTTCCGACCGTGGGCAACGATGCCGACCATGCTCTCAAGCGCGGAGCGTGCGGATGTCGCGGCGTTTCTGGCTTCGCTCCCCGCCGCGCCGATCCAAGAGGCATCGCCGAACAAGACCCGGGCGGAGCGCGGCCGGACGACATTCCAGTCATTCGGCTGTGCCGCATGCCATGGATCTAACCTCCCGCTTGCAGGGCTCGGATCCAAGCTGACTGTCGGACGTCTCCAGCAATTCCTCCTCGATCCGTTGCGGCATTCTCCGGCAGGTCGGATGCCGTCCTTTCGGTTGAGTGAGCGGGAAGCGCTCGAGCTGGCAGAGTTCTTGGCGCTCTCCCGCAACGAGTCCTTCGAACGCCAGACTGCTGGCGGCGATGTCGCGAACGGTCGGGAACTCGTTGCGCAGTCGGGTTGCCTGGCCTGCCACAGCTTGGAAGGACTCGATCCTTCTGGCGACTCGCCGACGCTGAGCTCGCTGGATTCGCGACAAGGGTGCCTTGCCGCAACGGTGCCTGCCGGGCTTCCACGCTATCGCTTCAGCGACGGCCAGCGTCACGCACTGCGGAAGTTTGTCGACGGCTATCGGGCGAGCCCGGATGTGGCACCTGCGCCGACATACGACCTCGCACGCCGTCTGCAGCAGTTGCGCTGCAACGCTTGCCACGAGATCAACGCTGCAATGCCCACCGGCGCGATCGCCGAGCAAGCCCCGCCACTGACCGGCGTGGGGCGCAAACTGAAGGTCGGCTGGATCGAGCAGGCGATCAGCTCCGGGTCGCGCGCGCTGGATTGGCAAGAGCTGCGCATGCCGAGTTATGGCGGGGCACACGCCGGGTGGTTAGCCGGTGCGCTGGCAAAAGCCAGCGGTGTCGACCCCTTTGAATCGGACTCAGAGGCACAGCCCGGTGATCCCTCGCACGGACTGGACATGCTCGGCGTGGATGGCGCGCAGGGGGGCATGGGTTGTGTCGGCTGCCATGGCTGGGGCGAATTTCCCGCTTTAGGCGAGAACGGCCCGAATTTATCTGACGTCGCCCAGCGCTTGCGCCGGCCTTGGTTTGATCGCTGGATGCGCGATCCGCCGAGGATCCTCGCGGGCACTTCCATGCCGAGCTACTTCGGCGGTGGGCAAACACCTGAGACCACTGGAGCCATTACCGACCTCTGGGCGGCGTTCGCGGCTGCCCCGGATCTGCCGCCGCCTTTCGGATTTCGGCGCGCTGACGCCTCGCTCGGCGGAGAATCCCTACCCGTTCCGCAGGACCGCGCCATTGTGATCCGCTGGGACATGCCCGAAGCTACTCCAGCGGCGATTGCAGTCGGGCTCCCGGGAGGGGTGTCGTACTGCTTCGACGCCGGGGAATCAAGGTTACGCTACGTGTGGCGGGGCGGATTCGTGGACATGACCCGGACGCTGCTCACCAAGAAGAGCCGGGCCACCAACCTCACCGAGACCGCGGCAATCGTGGGGGAGGTGTTCTTTCGGGAAGGGCCTGCCCCGATACGCGTGGGCGAGAGGGAGCGAATTCCGCAGCGGCGTTTTCGAGGCTACCGCCTGGTCGAGTCAGTGCCCGAATTCCACTACCAGCTCGACGGAATTGACGTCCACGAGCAAATCGCCGTGACAGACGGTGGGATCGTTCGTCGATTTCGGATTCCGGATGTGGACCAGCCCATGTGGTTCGTGCCCACTCCGACAGCGGGTGTGGAGATTCGATCCACACTCGACGGATTCGTGATACCCAGTGGGCAGAACATTCGATTCGAGGTCTCGGTTGTCGCCCGCTAGAAGCTGCGCCGCGAATTTCGCGCTCGCGCTGGCGGCGGCACTAATCTGGCCGGCGGTTGCTAGCGCCCAAGTGCCCAGCAGCGCCTACCGGGTGGAGACTGTCCCTGGACCGCGCGGGATCGCAGCTGAAATCTCGGCGGTAACGTTCGGTCACGACGGCAGGCTGTATGCGGCCTTCCGACGCGGGTACATCTACTCATTCGATCCGAGCTCGAATCGCTGGCGTCGCTTTGCCGAGGGTCTGCACACACCTCTGGGGATCGCAAAAGGCAACACCCCGGGCGAGTTCCTCGTGGCGCAAGTGCCGGAATTGACTCGCGTGGCCGACACGGATCTCGACGGAGAGGCCGATTTGTTCGAGACGATTTCGGACGGCTGGGGCCTCTCGGGCAACTATCACGAATTCATCGCCGGTCCAATCCGCGACAGGGAAGGGAACTTGTACGTCTCGCTGGGTTTGGCCTCAGGCAATGCAGACCCTCGGCCACCCGTCCGCGGCGAGATCACACGACGGCCGCGCGCCTCAGCCGAGCCGGCTAGCGGGAAGGTGAACAAGATCGGCCACTACTCGCCGGTGCCGTATCGCGGGTGCGCGGTGCAAGTGCGGACTGACGGGTCCGTGCGTCCGTTCGCGTGCGGTTTTCGTCAGCCCAACGGCATCGTGGCGGGTCCCGACGGCGCGATCTTCGTGGCGGACAACCAAGGGGACTGGGTTGGCACTTCCCCCTTGCACCATGTCACGGACGGGGCCTTCCACGGTCATCCAGCATCCCTGCATTGGCATCCGGAGTTCCTAGGGACCGACCCTGTGGAAGCCGATGTCGCACAGCTCGACCAGCGGCGCAAGCGGCCAGCGATCCTGTTTCCGCAAGGCGAGATGGGTGGCTCCACCGCAGGCCCGGCCTTTGATCTCACAGGCGGAGGGTTCGGCCCCTATGCCGGCCAGCTGTTCGTGGCTGAATGGACCTACCCCCGGGTACTGCGGGTCGACCTGCAGCGGGTGCGAGGCGAATACCAGGGCGCCGCCTTCTTGTTCGTCGACGGCAATGGCCTGCGCATGGCCAACAACCGGCTCGCGTTTTCGCCCGACGGGCGGAGCCTGTACGTCGCGCAGACCTCTCGGATTTGGGGCTCTACCGAGGGGCTGCAAAGAATCGTTTGGCAGGGCGAGACCCCACTCGACATCCTGACCATGCGCCTGACGCAACATGGGTTCGACCTGACGTTCACGCAGCCGATCGACAGTGAATCAGGGACGATCCCAGCCAACTACTCGCTGACGAGGTATTACTACCTCTATCACGCCAAGTACGGTTCCCCGAAGACGGAGATCACCCCCGTCCCTGTGACAGAAGCGCGGGTTTCCGCCGACGGATTGCGCGTTTCCCTGCGGGTGCAGGATCTCAAGGAAGGCTGGCTGTACGACTTGCGCCCGTCATCGATCCGTGGACGGAACGGCGAGCCGCTCGTGACGACCATAGCTGCGTACACACTCAACCGCCTGCTCGAGTAAGCGATTGCCGAGGCATGGGCGAGGTGATGCTCAGTCGTTCCCAAGCGTCCGGATGCGAACCCTGCGGAATTCCACCCGCATGGCCTCACCGCGATGCAATTGCATGGCTAGAACACCGCTGAGAGAACCGGGGTCCAGCACGTCATTGGTGACCACTCCATTGATTGAGATCCGAATACGGTGCCCCGTGCAATAGATTTCAAGCTGGTTCCAGTCCGGACTGACAACGTGCTCGGCCCTGTGTTGCCAGCCGTCCAGGATGAGGCCCCGTGGCAGGCCTTCGTCATGCAGGTTGCCCCAGCCCTTGCCCCCTGCGAAATCGGCCTGGTAGCCCCGCACAGTCCAGCCGTCAGTTCGCTCGCTGCGAAACTGCATGCCGCTGTTTCCATTGCGCAGCCTGACATCGAACCTCAGCACGAAGTCGGAGTACTCCCTAGTCGAGACAAGGAACGAGTTTTGAGTCAGGGGCCGTGCGTCCGTCGAGCCGACCAGCACCCCTTCCTGCACCGACCACAGAGCCGGATCGCCGTCCCAGCCCGTAAGGTCGGTGCCGTTGAACAACGATTCGAATCCGGCAGCAACCTCTTCCGCCGGAAGTTGGCGCTCGAGCGGAGCGCCGGCCGCCAAGCCGGCTGCCAGCATCGACGCTAGCACCAGAACCGCGCGAACGGCCCCCGTGTCAGATCGCAGCCAGCTAGGACGCTTGGAGAGCAGGCGCCGCATGGGTCAGGCCGCTTGGGAGGCTAATTCCTCGGCCTGCTGGGCGGTCGTCAACGGCTTGATCAGCACATCGAGGGCACCATCCAAGACCTGTGTGAGCTGATGGACCTTCAATCCGATCCTGTGATCGGTAATGCGCATCTCCGGGAAATTGTAGGTGCGGATCTTCTCCGACCTGTCACCGCTGCGCACCATGGCTCGCCGCTGCTGCGCTTGTTCCGAGTGCTGCTTCTCGCGCTCGATCTCGTACAGCCGGGATCGCAGCACTTGCAAGGCCTTCTTGCGATTCTTGAGTTGAGACTTTTCGTCTTGGCAAGTGACTACCAATCCGGTGGGCAGGTGCGTGATCCGAACTGCCGAGTAGGTCGTGTTCACAGACTGCCCACCCGGCCCGGACGAGCAGTACGTATCAATCCGCAGCTCACTTTCCTGGATCCCAACATCGACTTCATCGGCTTCCGGCAGGACAGCCACCGTCACCGCCGAAGTATGGACCCTGCCCTGGGACTCCGTTTTCGGTACGCGTTGCACCCTGTGGACGCCGCTCTCGTATTTGAGCTTCGAATACACTCGCGAGCCTCTCACGAGCGCGATCAGCTCCTTCAGTCCGCCCGCCTCGGAATCGTTCCGGGTGGTGACCTCGATCTTCCAAGACTGCGCCTCGGCGTACTTGCAGTACATCCGATAGATTTCGAGGGCAAACAGCGTAGCCTCGTCACCTCCGGTGCCGGCCCGGATCTCCAGCACGGCACCCTTAGCGTCCGCCGGGTCGACTGGCAGCAGCAAAAGGCGGATCTCTTCGGCCAGCCTGACCTGCGCTCCGCGCAGTTCTTCGATTTCGTCGGTTGCCATCGCGACGATTTCCGGGTCAGGCTCCGTGAGCAGCTCCTGTGCTGCGCCGATCTGTCTGTCGGCGTCCTTCCAAGACCGGTATTTCTCCACGACCTCGGAGATCGCCGAGTGCTGTCTGGCGTACTGCTGATACGCCTTCTGGTCGGCTAGCAGCGCCGGATCGGCCAGCTTTGCGGACAGATCCTCAAAGCGCACCTCGACCCCTTCAATGCTCCGTTGCCAACTCATTTCCGATCTCCAGCCGTTGCCCCTGCGTCAACTCCTCTTCCGCCGCGGCGACGGATGTCGCCCGGCGCCATAGCGCATCCCTCGGCGCGCTAAGCGACGACTGCTTCTCCGCCCGAGCGTCGCTCGAACTCGAATGCCGTTGTCAGGGCATGGAGCGCCACTTCGACTTGGCTGTCGTCCGGTTGCTTTGTCGTGACGCGTTGCAGCCAGAGACCGGGGTGCGCCATTAGCATGAACACTCCGCGCCGCCGCTTCGCCGTGTAGCGGATGATCTCGAAGCTAATCCCTGCAATCAGAGGCAAGAGCGCGATGCGCGCCAGGAACGGGCCGATGAAGCCCTCGAAGGGCACCAATGCGTAGACCGCTATCGCGACCAGCATCACGACCATCAGGAAGCTTGTTCCGCAGCGTGGGTGCAAGGTGGTGAAGCGCTGCGCGTTTTCAATCGTGAGTTCCTGTCCCGACTCGTAGTTGTAGACCACCTTGTGCTCGGCCCCGTGGTATTCGAAGACCCGCCGGATGTCCTTCATCTGCGAGAGCGCCAGCAGGAATGTAAGGAAGATCGCGATGCGGATGCCACCCTCTGCGAAGCTGAATCCAACCTGGTTGTCGAGCACGGGGACCCATTCCTGCAGTTGGTTGGTCGCGAGCAGCGGCACCAGCTTGTACATCAGGATGAAGAAGCCGAGCGAAATCGCAATGTTGAGGCCGAGCATCCAGCCTGGCAGCTCCTCGGTCTTGCCGTCATCGTCGCCTGCCTCGCTCTCGACAGCCTGGCTCGCCGAGAAATTAAGGGCTTTCACGCCCAGCGTCATCGATTGGCCCAGCACGCCGCACCCGCGCGCGAGCGGCAACGCCCAAAACTTGCTGCGCTGCGAGAGGCGCGTGGCGGTCTCCTCTTTGGTGATGATCTCGCCATTCGGCCTGCGCACCGCGACGCAGTAGGACTGCGGCGTGCGCATCATCACACCCTCCATGACCGCTTGACCCCCGATCAGCGGGTCTTCGTCGGCCCCGAGGGCCGGCAGGATCGAGCTGTGAGCCGCGAGCCTTGCGATGCGCCTCAGGAGGCCCATTTAGATCTGCTTTCGAGCCGCCCTAGCGGTCGAATCCTCTAATCATAGGATACACTGACTACATGTTTGGACGGCTTTGGGTGCGCCTGCGTCCGGCAGTGTTTTGGGGTTTTCCGCGCGGCTCATGGCAATACGACGTGATCGTTGGGCTCATTCTCGTGTTCATATTCGCGACGCCCAGTGTGCTGTTCAACGACCGTCCGAGCCAGGCGGTGGTTCACGAGGTTGAGTACCCCACCGCCGATGCAAGGGTGTTTTGGATCGACCCAGGCGCGCTGGACCGTGCGGATCCGCAAGGCGCAAGCGAGCGCCTGAACACTCTGCTGCTAAACCACAGCGGAGAGGACCTGCGCATCATCCGAACTGAGCCGGCTCGCGATGAGGTGGGTAACGTGCAGGCCTACCTAGTCTTCGCCCAACCCCGGCCCGATCCAGACGCGGCTGATGATGTCGTTACGGACAACCAGTGACCCCCGGCCGTCAGTAGTTAGCGTCATGCCGTCCCCCATGCCGACCGCGCGCGGATATCGCTGCGCCTTGCGCCTGGCCGGCCTGCTGATCGCAGGCATCAGCTTGGCCCCGACCGGGTTGCCCGCTCCGCCCGATCTCGACGCAGTGCTGGCCAGCATGGACGCTGCTGCTTCCAAGTGGACCGGCCTGCGCGCCCAATTCGAGCGGGTTCGATACATGTCCTTGGTCGATGACAGGAGCGCGGAGTTCGGCAAGATTGCCGTACGTCGTTCTTCGAAGGGCAGCGTCTCGATGCTGATGTCCTTCGAGCGACCGAACACCTACTACCTCTCGGTTCAAGGCACCCGTGCCGAACTCTACAAGCCGAAGATCAAGACTGTCGAAGAGTACGACCTGAGTGGGTCGCAGGCGCAGCTTGAGAATGCCCTGCTGCTTGGCTTCGGCACAGCCGGAAGCTATCTCAGACAACACTATGACATCACCCTGGCAGGAGACGACGATGTTTCCGGGCATGCTTCGGTAAGGCTCGAACTCCAGCCCAAGGATCCCAATGGAAAACTCAATAACCAGAGGCTCGAGATGTGGATCTCGGCCACCCACTGGCAGCCGGTCAGGCTGAAAATATATGGTCGGAGTTCGGACGACTACCAACTGCAGTCCTATTCAGAAGTCGAAATAAATCCGCCATTTAAGGCCAGTGACTTCAAGCTTCGCCTCGCCCGTGGGACAAGTCGGGTGTATCCCCAGCGTTGAGCAATCGTCGGGCGGCTTCCAGCTCTGACGGATGCCTACCTGCTGATCGTCAGCTTTGCCTTGACTGGGTCCACGACGTAGGGGGTCGTGCCCTCGTCTGAGAGCACCGATTCGGCCCGGATCTCGACCTCGTACTCGCCCAGCGGCGCGTCCGCAGCTTCACAGCGCAGCTCGTAGGCGGTTTGGTCCTCATGCAACTCCGCTGATTCGCACCGGACTCCCGATGGCAGGTCGGTCGCGCTGACGGTGACCGCGCGCCGGAATTCGGCGTCACGCCAGATCGAGCCATGCCACAGCCCCTCGCCGCCTGACGCCAGCGAGAGCGCGGTGGGCGGCTCCGCGAGCTTGTAGCCTTCGACGACGTCGATCTCCAATGGTTGCGAGATTACGGTCTCTTCGCGGTCGCCGACCTTGACCTGGGCCGACAGGTTGAAGTTCACCATTCCGAGTGACGTCCGCTCGTGAGTGAACATCCGAAACTGCCCCGCTTCGGTCGCTTCGTCGTCTCCAATTCGGCGCAGTCGTAGGCTGCCGGTGTTGCGGGGTATCTCGACCTTCTGTGTCACCGTCACCTCGGGCCTGCGCGCGGTGTACGCCCACTTTGCTACCGTCCCGTTGCCTCCGTGGACCACCCGCAGTCGACGATCGGTGAGGAACGAGAGCTCGGCGGGCTGGTCGGGAGTAATCCGCGCCGGGAGGTCGAATCCGAGCCATTCGGCAGTGACAGCGCGCTGCTTGTCGCCTTTGACGCCGACACGAATGCCCGGACCGGTGGCGCGGCGGTCCAGATGCCGCTTGCCCTCCGCAACCGCACGGCCTCGAACGACCAGATTCAGGCGGCGTAACTCGGCGCCCGCCTGTGCTGTCAGCGTCAGGCTGCCGGTTTCAAAGCGGGCGAGCGTGTTGTCCAGCGTGGAGGTCGGCGCGATGTGCCCGCCGGAGCCCCCCAGGTCATCTGGAAGGTTGGCGACGTAGAGTTCGATCGGGCCGTAGTATCCGCGCCGTTCTGCGATTACGGTGAGGACCGCGGAGCCGTTGCGAGGAATGTTCAGGAACGGTTCGTTGAGCGCCAGCAGAAAGTCCGGGCCCTGTTTGCGCGCGACGACGCGATACGCAAAAGCAGGGCCGCCGCGCTCGAGCAGGTCCTCGACCGAGACGGTGATTTCGTTGACACCCGGCGGGACCGCGAGATTGACGAAGGGATAGGTCGCCGTCTGCTTGGTCGAGGTGATGACGTATGGATTCGGATCGCCGGCATGCTTGCCGGCCACGGCCAGAATCTCATCGCCCTGAGAAATTGTGAGGACACCATACAGGGAAGAGCTGGCGAGTTCCCCGGAACGCAGCTCAAAGGCCCACTCCTCCCCGCTTTCGACCGCGAGCCGAAACGTGTCCGTCTCCCCGGGCGCCGAGATCCGTCCGTTCATCACAATGCCATCGGACAGCCACCGATTTCCGTCGGATTCAAGCGCTTCCTCTCCGTCACTGAGCAGGAATGGGATCGACGACGGGGTTGCTGGTATTCGGACCCGTGTCTCGCTAGCGTTTGCTGGGACATGCGAAAGATCCAGCTCGGCCTGCACTGGACGATCGAGATTTCCTCCTGAGAATTCCACCCGGACCGGGGAGTTTCTACTCCACCCGAGCGGGAACACCGTGTCGGCGTACTCGAATTCACCAATCGTCAGGCGGTAGAAGTTCTGGTCCTGCTCGCTGAAGCGCTCGTCCCTGACCACTACGAAGAAGTCGCCGTCTTGCGGGGCCGTGAACGCAAGCCTGGCATCCACGCCTAGGCCGGGCGCGTCGCCCGCTCGCGCTCGGACCAAGCCGGCGCTGTCGAGCAGTTCCAAGTGGGGATCAACGGCCGACCCAGCCCTGCGGGCCGAGACTTCCGCCACGATCGCTTGGCCCTGCGTCGCGCGGAAGCGGAACACGTCCCTTTCGGGTCCTTGCAGGCGTCCCTCCACCGTAACGGGCAGTTTGATCTCTTGCGCGGTTTCGCGGAAATCGTTTGAGGCCACCTCATCCGCAGGCTCCGATTCCGCCTCCGTGACTTGGGGGAACACGCCGACAGTGAATAGCAGAACGTTAGAAATACCCTCGGAAGTCTCAATGCGCAACGGGTAAACTCCGGGAGCCGCATCCTTGTCGACTTCGAGCAAATAGGCGAGTTCGCTCGGCAGCATCTGACTGGCAGCGGACGGGCCTGTCAGTGGGGTCGCCGCGAAATTTGCGGTGCTGTGCAGTCGTGGCAGCGGGCCGAGGCGATCACCCTTGAGCACGAGGCGCACGGCGCTACCGGCCTGCCCGCCATGGGGCTGAATGGATTTGAGGACCGGCTGCGCACACAGGGGGACGGCCAGCAGTGCGACGCCTAGCAATCGGTACAAGCGGGTGATTTCCATGAATTCCTCGACTTTGGTGCGGCCGGGCTTGGCTAGCCAATCTCGTGCCGCGCCCCAAGAATAACAACCCTCGGCTAACCAGCCCGTTGAAAAGGTCGGATTTTCGATGGTTGAGACGATGTTGCCAGATCTTGTACAGAGGGCTTCGCCCCCCAACGGTCATGTGATAGCAGGTCGGCCGGGTCCGCACGCGGTAGTGCGCGCGGCCCAGCAGCGTGATGGCCACCGTGTAGGTGGTAGTGTCGCGCAGGTACTAGACCAGACGCATCCGGCAGGGCCGCCCGGCGGCCTGCGGACGCTGGCGGCGGGCCTCGGGCGGGGCGATTTCTGACACAGCCGACAAATCAGGCCATCTTCAGGGCTCTGATTCGACATGGCCGCACGCGGCTCTACATTGCGGCATCAAGGGCTGCGAGACCCCCTTTGGAAGCGATTTCTACTGGCCACCATCCACCCCGCGTTGTACACTGGGCGCAGCCGCCTCCCCGGCTGGATGCGTTTCCGTGCCCGATGTAACCGTAACAAGGCCCTTACGTTTCGGACCCACGCTGGGAGTCCTGCCGCTCCTTATGGTCGGAGCGGCCCTCGTCTACGCTGAACCCGCCCACAACGTCTCGTTCTCCGCCCAGCAGCGCGCCTACTGGGCCTTCCAGCCGGTGGAGCGTCCGAGTCCGCCACCGATTCCCGACACGGACTGGGCTCGCAACCCGATAGATGCCTTCGTGCTGGCGAAGCTCACCGACGGGAGCCTGGAGCCGTCTCCTCCTGCCGAAAGGGCTGCCCTGATCCGACGGGTCTTCCTCGACCTAACCGGCCTGCCTCCCTCGCCTGCCGACGTGTCCGCGTTCGTCGCAGACGATTCCCCGGGCGCTTACGAGCGCCTCGTCGAGCGCCTCCTGGCCTCGACCCATTACGGCGAGCGCTGGGGTCGGCACTGGCTCGACCTGGCGCGCTACGCGGAGACCGGTGGCTTCGAGCACGACATCTCACGGCCGAACGCCTGGCGCTACCGGGACTATGTCATTGACGCCTTCAATGCCGACAAGCCCTACGACAGGTTCCTTCAGGAGCAGATAGCGGGGGACGAGCTCTGGCCGGATCGCCCGGATGCCACGCTCGCAACGGCCTTCAACCGGCACTACGCCGAGGAACCGAACCAGAAGGACCTGCTGCTGGCCAGGCAGGAGACACTCCACGATATCACCAGCGTCGTCGGTTCCACGTTCCTGGGGCTGACCTTCAACTGCGCCCAGTGCCACGACCACAAGTTCGATCCGATCACGCAACGAGACTACTACCGTCTGCAGGCCTTCTTCGCAAGTGTGAATCACGACGATTTCGTGCCGATGGTCCCTGCCGCCGAATTCAGGGAGTACGAGCGCAAGCTGGCGCTCTGGGAAGAGAAGACAGCGGCGATCTGGCAGGAAATGTACGAGCTTCTCGAGCCGCTGCGGAACTTCACGGCAGAACAGTTGCTCCACCGCTACCCGGATTACGTCCTCGAGGCCATCAAGACCCCGGCCGATCAGCGGGGCCCGAACCAGGAATGGATGGCCAGCCTTCTCGGCACGAAGGTCTGCGGTACGTGCCCGATCGAGCCCAAGCCGTACCTGGACCCGGGATTCCGGAGCCGCGCGAGCAAGGTCAAGGGAGAGGCCAAGGAGCGATTCGAGGAACTCGAGGCGGAACTGGCGGAATTCGCTCACCTCAAGCCGGACGACGTGCCGCGCGGGATGGGAATCTACGACGTCAGTCCGAACCCACCGGCGACCCATGTGCTCGGAGCCGGACTCTACACGAATCCCGGCGAGGAAGTGCAGCCAGGTTTCCTTTCGATTCTCGACCCCGGGCCCGCGAGCGTGGTCCCGCCGGCGGGCGGTCGGTCCACGGGCCGGCGCACAGCTCTCGCCAGGTGGCTCACTGACCCGGTCAACCCGCTGGTCGCGCGGGTCATGGTGAACCGCATCTGGCACTACCACTTCGGGCGCGGGATCGTCGCGACTCCCAGCGACTTCGGGATGATGGGCGAGCGCCCCACGCATCCCGAACTTCTCGACTGGCTGGCAGCGGAATTCGTGGACAGCGGCTGGAGCGTAAAGCATGTCCATCGGCTGATCCTGGGTTCGAACACGTATCGCCAGGCCGCGAAGCCTGCGGATGAGCCGACGGAAGTGGCCGGTCGCGCCGTTGCGTCGAAGACGGCGAAGGTGCGTGATCCGTTTAACAAGCTCCTCTGGAAGTTCCCAGCGCGGCGCCTGGAAGCCGAGGTCGTGCGCGACGCAGCCCTTTCCGTCGCCGGCCTGCTAAACCCCGCTTTCGGAGGGCCGAGCGTCCGCCCGCCGCTGCCCGATGGTGTGCCCGTGCCGATTGGGGGCTGGAAGCAGACCCGTTCAGCCGCCGATCATCGGAGGCGTAGCGTGTACGTCTTCGTGAAGAGGAACATGCCCCTCCCGCTGCTCGCGACCTTCGATTTCCCGGACACCCATGAATCCTGCGCGAGGCGCAGTCGCACCACGACGGCTCCCCAGGCCCTGTCGCTGCTGAACGGCCAGGAGCCATCCGAGTGGGCGCGGGCGTTCGCCGCGCGCGTCCTTGAGTTCGCCGGTTCCAGCGCCACGAAGCAGGTTGACCTTGCAACCCGCCTGGCCTACGGGCGAGTCCCGAGCCCTCGCGAGAAGGATGTTGCCCTCACGTTCCTGGACCGCCAGGCGCGGATCGTGTCCGACCGGCCCGACGGGGCCGAGCCCGCGTCGATGCCCGATTCCCTCCCGCCCGGAGTGTCACCGGAGCACGCCGCCGCACTCGTCGACTACTGCCTGATGTTGCTGAACTCGAACGAGTTCGTCTACAGTCTCTGATGCGGATGGAACCCTCGAAGGCAGATCTCCGGCGCGCTCAAGCCGCCCGGCCTTCCCGACGCACGTTCCTGTCGCGTACCGGGAGCGGCCTAGGCAGCATCGCGCTGGCGCACCTGCTCGCCTCTGAGGGCGCTGTGTCGCCAGCACTGGCAGCGCCGACGGGTTCCCCGGCGGCGAATCAGCCGCATCACCCGCCGCGGGCGAAGGCTGTCATCTGGCTCTTCATGGAAGGCGGCCCGAGCCACATTGACCTGTTCGATCCGAAGCCCGAGCTCGAGAAGCTCGCAGGTCAGGTCACGCCGCCGTCATTCAATCTTCCAGTCACGAGTGCGACGGGGTCGCATCGTATGCCGCTCGTAGCCTCGCAGCGGAAGTGGAAGCAGCACGGCCAGAGCGGGCTGTGGGTCTCGGACTGGTACCCGCATATCGCGGAGCATGTGGACGAGATGGCGGTCATCCGGTCCTGCTGGTCCGACGGCGTGAACCATGTCGGCGCCAACCGACAAATGAACACCGGCTCGATTCTCGCCGGCCGGCCTTCCTTGGGAGCCTGGACCACCTACGGCCTGGGCATGGCGAACAAGGACTTGCCGGCGTTTGTCGTGCTGACGGACGACAAGGTCGTCAAGGGAGGCTCGACCAACTGGGGTTCGGGATTCCTGCCGGCCTCCTACCAAGGCACGCACTTCCGGAAGGAAGGCCCTCCGATTCTGGACTTGCAGCCCCCGAGCAACGTCACGGACGCGCAGCAGCGCAGCCGGCTGGACCTGCTGCGGGAAATCAACCGCATCCACTCCGACAACTGGCCGGCGGAGGACGAGCTGGATGCTCGCATCGAGTCGTACGAGCTCGCCTACCGGATGCAGACTTCTGCCCCGACCGCCGTCGAGCTGGACAAGGAGTCCGAGGCGACCAAGCGCCTCTACGGCATGGACGAGGAAGCGACACGGCAGTTCGGCACCAACTGCCTGCTCGCACGCCGCCTTGTCGAGCACGGCGTGCGGTTCGTGGAAGTGTATTGCGGCAGTGGCAGCGGGTGGGACGCGCATTCCAAGATGGAGGAGAACCACACCAAGTGGTGCCGGGTGTCCGACAAGCCGATCGCTGCCCTGCTCAAGGACCTAAAGACCCGAGGGCTGCTGGAAGAGACCTTGGTTGTATGGGGCGGGGAATTCGGGCGCACGCCGTTCAGCGACACGAATTCCCTCGTATCCGCTCCGGAGCAGTACGGTCGCGATCACAATCCCTGGGGATTCACCATCTGGATGGCCGGCGGCGGGATCCGCGGAGGCCGGACAATCGGAGCGACTGACGAGATCGGCTTCCGGGCGGTTGGCAAGCCGTACCATGTTCACGACATTCACGCCACGATGCTGCACATGCTCGGCTTGAACCACCTGAGCGTGACATATCTTCATAACGGGCGCGCCGAGCGTCCGACCATAAACGGCGGCGTGCTGATGGAAGAGGTTCTTTCCTGACGCCAACGCCTTGGGTTTCAAGTACCGAGTGACGAGTCGGCCAGTGGCCGACTCTCATCCAGAGAGACTTGCAGTCAACGTGAGTCAGGAGTGCTGCGCTCCCAGTTGATTGTCACGGGCGGTTGGCGACGATTCAGGTTCAGCCGGCAAGAGCGCGACCGGGCGGATGAATCGATCCCCTGCCGAGCACGCAATTCTACCTTTCCGCGCTGAAGTCGAGGCGTCGTACGGTAGCGTCAGCGGCTCACGCGATCAGCGTCCGGCTTGCCAGACACCAACACCACATAGTCCTGTTCAATTGCCCGGTGAAACGGCTCGGGGAGGCGGGCCCAGTCTCTTGCCTCCACGAGTACGTGGAAAACAAAGTACATCATGTGCTACCTTGAGCCTGTCGGGTTGGCTTGGGGGCGATGCGCGTTGCCAAGCTAGCCTCCGCAGGGGCCGCGGCAACGGTCCCTGCGGGTTTCTTTGGTGTGAATGCCAGCAGGAGTGGGTCCTGCTGGTGAACTTCCCTGACCAGCGAGACGAGACGGCTGCGCCTCGCATGGTTCCACGGCGCATAGTACTGCTCCGTGGTGCGCACGCTGCTGTGTCCCAGTAACGTGCTGACATCCTGCATGGCCAGCCCGCCGAGCAGCAGCTCGACTGCAAAGGTGTCCCTGAGCCGGTGTGGGTGAAATCCCTCGACGCCGGCGTCGACCGCCACCGCGTGAAGGCGCGTGCGCCAGTAACTGGCTACCGTGGCAGGAGCGGATATCCCCGTCCAGAAGTAGTGAGCCCTCTCGGGTTGAGCAATCGCGTCCAGAGCCGCGAGTACTTCCACCGGGAGGAGGACCGTGACGAGCTCGCCGCTCTTGGACCGGCGCAAGACCAGCTCTCCCCCGGCATGCACCGAGGATCGCGCCAGCGTGGCGGCGTCAGCAATCGCCAGGCCGGAATACCGCAGGGTGAGAAGGAGCGCTTGCTCCTTGGGCTTTGCGTTCGACGCAGCCAGCAGCGCTGTCAGCTCGTCAATGGAGAGAGGCATCGTGGGACGGGCGTCGGACCTGGGGCTTAGGATGCCAATCAACGGCGACATCGAGATCCACTCCTCGTCCTTGGCATACAAGAAGAAAGGCCTTAGCTGGGCGAGTCGTCTGCGCTGGGTGCTATGTGCGCAATCCCATTGCTCGCGCCACTTGCGAACTGCTTTCTTGTCGATCCCCTCCAGGTATTCAATGCCGGCGTCTCGGGCAAATGCTTCCAGTTGCCGGAATAGGGACCGGTAGCTGGCAAGCGTCGATTTGCGGCGGTTCCGCATAGCGAGCTCGTGGAGGTACGTCGTGCACGCCTCGGCTACCGTCATACGGCGCTCCTCCCATGTTGCTCCCCGGTGAATGCGTCCGGATCGCCGCCCGGAAACCAGCGGTAAATCACGTTCCGGTTGACGCCGAACCGCTTGGCGATCTCGGATCTCGGGACGCTACGGTCGGCCAGCAAAACTCTTGCAACCCGCACGTTCTCCGGATCGTGGAATGGCGACGGGCGCCCCCAGCGCTTCCCGGCGGCCTGGGCAGCCCGATAGGACTCCGCCGTCCGCTCCCGGTTCAGGGCCACCTCGAACTCCGCCAATGCACCGAACATGGTAAACACCAGCCGCCCCCCGGGTGTTGTGGTGTCGATCCCCTCGGTGAGCGAGACTAGCTGGCACTCTCGACGCTCAAGCTCGCGACCGAGCGAGATCAGGTGCGTGACCGACCGCGCCAAGCGATCGAACTTCCAGACGACCATCGAGTCGCCCTTACGCAGGAAGTCGAGCGTGGCCTTCAGCTGGGGCCGCTTCACTTCGCGGGCGGAGCAGCGCTCGGTAAAGATCCTCTCGCAGCCCCGTCCCTCGAGCGCCCGGATCTGGTAGGACGGGTCCTGGCCGCCGGTGGAAACCCTTGCGTATCCGACGAGCACTAAATCACCCCCGTGCAAGGTTTGGCAGCGATGCAGTTCCAGGAGGGCTTTGGCACCACTACGGGGGCGCCGAAGTGCGCTTCTGGAAGGGCCTTCGGAGGTGTCGCCAAACCGATCGATTTGGATACGGTACCCACAAGGGGGCGCTGACGCGCCGGAAAGAGGGTGGCGCCCGTGATCGCGTGGTGCCCGGCAGCAGCGGGGAGCGCCGCGCTTGTGACGGGCAGAGTCGCCGGTGCCGGCAGTCGCAACCCCTGCCCAGGGGCCCCTCCATTCATCGGATACAGATTTGTCGTTTGTCGCATATGAACCTCCAATTTCAATTCGGCACGATTTCTCAGAGCAGTCACTCGTCGGCCACATCCAAGCCGTCCCAGGCAGAGAGCGCCTCCTCGAGGTCCTCCGGCGGCAGCAGCGCCGTTGCCGTGAGAATCGTGTTGATCGCTAAGCCTGGGCCCAGATCCTCGAGCCATCCCGGAGGCGAGCCCAGCGCCGCACCGATCGGCCCGAGCAGGACGTTCCTCCTCCGGTCGGATGCGCGCTTGTGGACCATCAGGCCGGCCGGGCAGCCGCGCGCGAGGATCTCGCGCGCCTCCAGCCCCTCTTCGAGCGTTTCAGCCGGCATCCACTCCAGCGCCCAGCTGCCTGCGAGGGAAGGGGCGCCCTGATCGTTTCCCATTCCTTTCAATTTGACGCGGGCGGCGCGGCATGTCGAGAGGCGGGGGGCGTACTTCAGAGCCCGATGTCGCCGCAGTCCGGACAAGGCGAGCCGGGACCCCAGGTGACGGGCGTGCCGCACACTCCGCAAGTCTCTCCGTCCGCAACAGCGGTGGGCGGGTCGAGGCGTATTGCCTGGTCGAGGTGGATCGCCTCGGTGCATTCGGCGAGCGCTTCCTGGTGCTCCCAGTGGTCGGGAACGGGGTCGCGGGGGTCCGGGGTGGTGCCCCATCGCCGCCGGGTCGCCGGGTCCCGGCCCGGCACCCACGAGCAGCGGACTCGGCTGGGGCGCCTGGCTCTGCAGCGCCGCGGCCATGCCCATTTCCTCCTGCGCCGCGATGGCCCAGAACTTGGCATAGGCCCAGAGCCCGCCGATGCCGATCACGATGCCGAGGACCACGAGCGCTCGTCCAGCAGGTCACTGCGGAGTTCGTTCATCTGCCGCTGCAGGTCGACGACGGCCGCGTTGGAGGAACTGGCGGGCCGGCGGGTGTCGAGAGGCGATGGGTGAGCTTCTCCAGGCGCTGCTGGTGAGTGTGGGTCTATGCCCTCGGGTGCTGCCAGTTGCTCCCAAGCGGCCACAGCGACAGCCACGACGCCGGTCCCATGTCCGGGACGGAAACCACAGCTCAAGGGGCCGGTGCATGCGCAGCCTCTCAGAGAAGATCGTCCGCCAAGACAGGGGAAGGACTCGCTGGCTCCTGGCATTGCGAGGTACCGATGCGAACCGCCGCCACAGGGTGCCTGGAATCAGCACTGCTCGGTCCCGCTGTCCTTTCGGACCGAGCCGCGGTCCAAGCCCCTGAGAGCAGGACCTTACTGCCTGATAGATCGTCACGCTCTCTCGCAGCGAGGTAACGGGCGTCATGTGGGCATAGGACAACTTGATCGGGCTCAATGGATCTTCTGCGCCCGCCGTCGTCATTCGTCGTCCCGCCCGGCCACTGTCAGCCCCGGCAGGCCATTCAGCGGCCCGAGGTCCTCGACCCGGCTCCCGCCGACATGCACCCAGGCCAGCGACGGCCCGTGCAGACCGCCCCGGACGCTGCGCAGTCCCTGGTCATCGGCAGCGCCAGCTCGACATTCCCCCTCGAAGTCGGCTGCACCGTGCCCCCCCAGTCCCGGTTCGATGGGGGCACTAGCCGCCGCGCCTTCGTCACTAACCCGCCCGTCACCCTGAACGCCGTGTCACGCAGCGTCTTGTAGCCGATTTGGATCTCCTCGCTGAACCGCAGCTGGAACGAAAACGCTGTCAGGCTGTCATGCGTTGCCGGCATATCGACGAACCGCGCCGTCAGCGCCCCCGACCCTTCGTTCCGGGTAACCGTCACCGCATAGGTCTTCGTCCTCGTGCCGTCCTCGGCCGTGACCGTGATCACGTTGGCGCATTCCGCCAAGCTCACCTCGGATCCCGGCTGGATCGACACGCTCGCTCCGGATTGGCTCGCGGTCGCCGTCACCGGCGCACTTTTTCTTCTTACCCATGGACAACCGCAGCAGCATTCATTCCTATTTCCAATTGAGTGGCTCTTCGTGTTCCGGGGCAAGGTGCCGACAACTGTTCCATGGCGGAAGTTCCGGATCGCTGTGATCGCCGGCCACCGCCAGTCGAGGGACCGCAGCCCCATGGCCCATCGAAACGTCATGCTCTGCTCCGGAATTTGCAAGGGGCTCGACTTGGCTAACATCCTGGGTCTACTCAGCGACCAGTTCCAGCAGTTCCCGGTTCGGGCTGTCTGGAGTGCGGAGTCTCTTGAGGAAATGGATCACAGTGGCTTGGTCTTCCTGCTCCAGACTTAGGAACAGGTCCCTAGCCCTCTGTGCCTTGCCTCCGTGGGCAATAATCGCGGCACGGATGTCTAGGGCACGTCCGTCGTGCATATAGGGTGCGGTGTCCCGCACACCCCACAACCTCGCTGTTGTGAACTCATCATTACGGATGTGCTCGTCATGGGAATTCTCGGCAAGGCCGGGTCCCATGGCATGGCGTCTTAGATCCGCGAACAAGGGAACGTAGACGCCGCCTGTCGGTGCAGGGCTAAATCCCACATCCACAAGGTCGATCAGAAAATAGACGTTCTCGGAAGGATTCTGAGGCACTTCCGGATGAGCAAGTGGCAGGTACCTGGATCGAGTTGTCATGACCGGACGGTGACAGCCTGAGCAGCCAATTTTCCGAAAGGCAAGAAATCCAGCCTCGGCCTCCGGATCCAGCATCTCCATGATCGGCGGCGGATTTGTCACGTCGAAGACATGCAAGGCTGTCATGGCAGCTTCAGTGATCTCGTTAGCTATCCCGTCTCTGTCAGCGTCTGTGTCCCGGCCCACGACCTCTGTCGGCTGAATGCCGAAATGGAAGGCCATCGCACCCCGGTCAAAGTCCCGCATGCTGAAGTTCTCGCCCTTGCGTCCGAACGGCCTGACCACCAAGACATCCTCGGCCCTCCTGCCAGCATTCTCCTTGAATCCGATGCCGTCAACATGGTCAAGGCTCACGACCCCGGTCTTCACGGTCCTGAGGAATCCGAAGTAAACTCCCTTGGTGAGAAGGTAAGTGATCGTGCCTGGAGAAGCTGACCTAGCCTGCTTGAGCAGGTTTTGCAGGTCAGCAGTCATTTCCTTGGCAAGAAGCTCTATTCCCCCACCGCCGAATAGGAAGGGAGGGTTAGCGAATCTTCCGTTGAAGTCAGCCGATCCATCCCTGCCCGAGACAGTGTGCCAGCCATCGGAAACGTCAATCTGGGTCGGGTTGATGAATGCATTCTGGACCAGCCCTCCGACACCGCCGATTCCGAGTGTCGGTGGCACGGTGTCATGACTGACAATGGTGTGGCACTCATTACAGCTCTGGGCGTCCAGCCCGTTAACACGGAGAAACGTGCCGTTGCCTTGCAGTGTCGGCCGGTTCCCCGGAGCATAGGGGGGCAATTCGCCCGGCTCGAACGGGCCGTCTCCATAGCCCCGCGAAGAAGTGACTGGTCGTGTGAACACCTCCAATCCCGCACGTCGGACCTGATCCAATGAGATCGCTCCGCTATTCAAGCCATCGGTCAGATCGCCAAACGTCATGTCAAGGACAGGACTCTGTGGCATGGCGGTAGGACTTAAGAGACTAACCAAAAGTACAAGAAGCAAGATTAGTCTGAGATTCACCGGCACTAGAGGTAGAAGGATCCTTCTTCTTCGATAGAACCGTTTTCCGGCCGCGCCCGCAGACGCCGGTTTTCTCGGATGCTCGCGTTGCAAAAGCATGTGTCCGCTGCCCCTAGCCGCACACCCCACTCGCTTCCGCGGTGGAGACTTCCCATTGCCACATCTTTGCCGCCGTATGTCGCAGGACACGCAGACCCGCAACCTGTCCCACTGCACGCAATCCAGCCACCTCTGCCGGGTCACGCTGTTCGCCCACCACTTCGGCGAGTCCCCGGACCGGCTCGGCCCCGAGCAGATCGGTGACTACTGGGTCTTCCTGGCCATCCAAAAGCAACTCGCTCCCGGCTCGACCGGCATCGCGGTCTCCCCCCTGTGCTTCCTCCACGGGGTCACCCTCTGCAGGGATTGGGACATCCCCGACGTCCTGCCCATCCCTAGGCAGCCCCGCAAGCTGTCGGTAGTTCCCAGCCTTGAGGAAGTCGGCCAGTTCCTCGGCGGCGTGGCGAGCACCAAGCAGATCAGCCCCACGGTCCCCTTCAGCCCTGCTGGATCCCTGATCCCGCCGTTGCTTACTTCCGGCGCGCCTAGTCGCGGAAACAGTTCCACGCTCCTCGCCACTCCCGCCGTCTTGCCGACATTGAGGATTGGCGAGATCAGCTTCCCCCGATCCCCAGTGTGTGGGGTCGTTGTAAGGGATGGTGACGGTTTGCCTCGTGCGGACAACGCGGCCTAGGCGGTGCAGGGAGAAGACCAGGTCTCCCATGAGAAAGACTTGGCCGACGGAGACAGCTAAGGCATGCCGGACCGGAGTGCGGAGGGCTACGATGCCTGCTAAGGCAACCCTAAGGAAGGTTCCCGTGAGCGGCTTGGCCGGGAGTCGGAAACGAGTTCGAGGTGACTCGCTATTCGATAGGTGCGTTAGGTGTGCCGGTGTGCCGGTGTGCCGGTGTGCCGGTGTGCCGGTGTGCCGGTGTGCCGGTGTGCCGGTGTGCCGGTGTGCCGGTGTGCCGGTGTGCCGGTGTGCCGGTGTGCCCTACTTTCATTCTAACAGTTTGAGTGAACATATCGGGCCTGCTGCACACACCTGCTATGCATACCGTAACCGACCGATCCCCGGACTGTCAAGCGGGGGTAAATCCCTCAAGAACAAACTTACTCGGAACGAGCCGTCTGCTGCCCCAGAAGGGGATGCCTTTCAAATCTCTAAAGACGAGGATCCAGCAGGCGGTGAAGTTGAGGCGGTGGTGCAGGGCAAGGGCTGACTGCCGGAAGCGATAGGGGCCAGATCTGGCTTCGACCTGCTCACCCATGTTTGGTAATCAAGGGCATTCCATAGACGGCAGGGTTCTGAGCAGCAACGGCTTCGCGATCCTTCTACTTGGTCGTTTTCCTTGCAACCTGGTACGGAGCTACGAGGAGTGGTAGACCGGGATAGCCTTTCGATGATCGGTATGTTGGGTCAGTCGAGGTTGAGCCGATTCCCTCGAGGACCGGCCTAGGCACTTAGCTATCATGCCCGGGTGCGGAAGCGGTGGAAATCGGTCTTGGATGTCCTCCTTGCTGCAGAGGGGCTGGCCTCTCTATTTGGCCTAGTTCGCTCCTTGGTATCCGCTAGGCCAGAAATGATCGGCTCTATTAGCTTGAGCCCGGGAATACTGCAGGTGATGTATGTTTTTCTCATGGCGGCCGGGGCTGGAGGGATTGTGATCTTGAATCGGGAATGGCTCGTGCGTCTGCTGACTGCGAAGCGAAGAGCGGAAGAGGATCGTCGCAGAAGGATCGACGACACGTACTTTAGGTTGAGGAAGGCTTGTGAGCCTTGGACAGCAGACGAACAGGAGGAATACAACAAAGGCTTGCTAGGGTCCGATGCGAGAGATTTCGCTAACCGGTTGCGGGGTGAACTCAAGAAGGCAGGCGAAGATCCGCCTGGTTCGTGTACGACAGCCGAGGACTCGCTGACCACTTGGTTTGAGTACCTTGGAGAGGTGCGGGCGAGATAGCAGAATGGGTGGGGGGATTCCGCAATAGCAGGCTGGAGCGCCAGAACCTCTACCCCGAAGCGATGCGGTCCAAGATCAGTTGCAACTGGCCGGGCGGACGTACTGAGTACCGGTCAGCCATCAAGAGAAAGCTCGGCCTCCGAGGACGAGCAGGCGTGTTGAAGAATGTAATACACGCGGGATGGCGGGTAACCCTCCGACCCGATATAGGGGTCGGCTAGCGGGAACGGAATTGGGCCAGGCGCGTGTGCTCGACCAACTGCTGCATGTTCTGCAGCGTAAAGACCTTGCCTCGCGTGGAGCGAAGCAGTTTCTTCATGTCCCCCCGGCGCACCTTGAACACTCTTCCGGCGATGCAGGCGACTTCCTCGAACCGCTTCCCGTCCGGGTGCCGCTGCAGGCTGAGTTCTCCGAGATGGTGCACGCGCGTGACCTTGTCTCGGGCCGTGCCGTCGTCTTCGGTAAGCTTCGCCTCGATCACGACCCTCGGATTGAACTCGCTCGGGATCACGAAGTCCGGTGCCTGGTCGAAGCCGCGAAGCTGCTCTGCCCGCTTGGTCTTGCGATAGGTGATGCCGGCCCGGGAAAGGACGGCCTCGATGGCGTTTTCCACGACGTCGCCCACGAGTTCGCTGACGGAATCCCGGTGGGCCGCGAACGGCCGGCCCAGGAGGCGCTCGTACAGCAGGACCGAGTACGGGGCTCCCAGGGTTGCCAGCGATTGCAGGCTGGCCAGCCCGTCCCTCGTATCGGCCTTGTCAAGCCTGTGTAACTCTTCGGGACTGTCTTCGGAACTGCGGACGCCAGCGCATGACAGGCCGCGGCGACCAGGGCGCGGATGCGTTGCCCCGTGGCATCTCCGACCCAAGCCAGCGCCGCGTCGGGACTCATCCGGATCCGCCGGTCCAGGCTGCGCGCCGCCTCAATGTAGTCCTGCCGGATGCCATCGCCCTGGGCGTATCGATCACCGAGTCGGCATTGAGTTTTCGGACCGCCCTGTTCGGCCGCTTTGCAGTACCAGAACTCCGCTTCACCTCGATCCTGATCGACACCGAGGCCGACTTCGTACATGAAGCCGAGACGCTCTTGCACGTCGGAGTGACCCAATTGGGCGGCTTCCCGATACCACCGCGCTGCCTTGGTGTAGTTCTTCCTAGCACCTGTACCGCGCTCATACTTCAGTCCTAGGCGATGCTTTGCTTCTTCCCCACCAAACCTAGCTCGAAGCCAAACCCAACACCACCACGCAAGCCAGAGACCACAGAGAAACGCAATGCCGAAGACTAGAGGCACAAATTCCTCAGCATGGATTCTCCGGAAGGTGTCCTGAAGTGGAGTTCCAAGAATCGCAGCGACCGACCAACCGAGCCCCCAGAGGCCCACAGCACAGCAAGCCAAGAGAATCGCATGCCGCCGATTCGTCGCGAACCGACTACGAATTGCAGCAGCACGCTCTGACGGAGTCACCAATAGGTCCTTCTTCGTCCTGCTCGCCTCTATTTTCAGCCACCCTTCCTGGGCCTCGACCTCCCGCGTTGCATCGTTCATGGCTCCTGTCCAAATGAGCGCCGCAAGGGCGGCCAAAATGAAGACCACACCGAGAAGGCCCCCGGCGACCACCTCCAATAGCACCCCGGCATAGTGCAGACCGATCAAGGCCAGCGCACCCAGCGCCAAGAAATATAGGGTGCGAATGCGAATCTCGAACTTCAGTCTACTCACTTGATGACAACGGTTAGAGTGCTGGCGTCGGCTATAGATACTCGAATCAACGCAAGGTCGGACACTGAGCGAAGGCCACCAGCTCGGGGGAGAGCCCTCTAGTAGCAGGAATTCCATGTCCGTCCCCCCGAAGACCTTGGTTGGGCTCTCCATTGCCTTCGATCCGAGCCATCGCTTCTGCGCTAGGCGCTAGCCGGAAAACGAGCGCAAACGGACGGCGTCTCGCGACCACTCAAGCAGGGACGGGTCCTGACTGTCTGATATCGGCAAGGGGACAGCTTTCTCTCAATCGACCTATGAGCACTCGCCGGAAAGCGACATCTCGCCTCACCAGTCCTCACTCTCGGCCTTTTTCCGCACCCCTGGACTACCGGAAAAGGAAGGCCCACATTCTAATGACGTTACGCCGTGGCCCCGGCCGACTCGCACAAGCGCCGGACAATTGCAAATTTTTTGTAATGTATGGTGAGACCAGCGGCGGGTTCTCCCCGGTCCCGACAGCAAGCCCACCATGGTCGCCTCGATCGGCAAGATCCTCTCCTCCGTCCACGGCGTCGCCTATTACGAACGCGACGGCCACCACGCCCGCGGCGATCCCGCCCACCGCGAGGCCAGCGCCTGGGTTGGCCGCGGAGCCGCCGCGCTCGGCCTCTCCGGCGCCGTCGACCGCGCGCCCTTCAAGGCCGTGCTTGAGGGCCGCGTCCCTGGAGGTCCCCGCCTTGGCCGCCGCGACCGGCACGGCAACGTCAACCACCGCCCGGGCCGCGACATCACCCTCTCCGCCCCCAAGTCCGTCTCCCTGCTCGCCCTCGTGGGCGGCGACGGGCGAATCGTCGCCGCCCACGAGAAGGCGGTCCGTGCCACGTTGGAGTGGATCGAGTCCAACGCCGTCGAAACCCGCCTCAAGGATCGCACCACCGGCGCGATCGTCCGCGCGGGCGGGCAGGGCATGGTCGCCGCCACCTTCCGTCACGACACCTCCCGCAACCTCGATCCCCAGCTGCACACCCATTGCGTCGTCGCCAACATGGTCCGCTGCCCCGAGGGCAAGTGGCGGACCATGGTCAACGACGGCCTCTACAACTCCAAGTTGGCCGTCGGCGCGATCTATCGGGCCGCACTGGCGCGGGGCCTCCGTGAACTCGGATACCGGCTCGACCGGACCCACGCCGACGGGCGCTTCGAGATCGTCGGCGTGGCGCGGGACTTCGTCCGTGCCTTCTCGACGCGACGGGCTGAGATCGAGGCGGCGCTTGCCGGACCCGGCCCGGGAGGCTTGGGCGCTCGGCCCGGCCTGACAGGCCTAGCCGCGCTGGTGACGCGCTCCGGCAAGCGCGACACGACCCGCGAAGAGGCCCGGCGCGCATGGTCCCTGCAGGCCAAAGGTCTGGGATTCCGCCCGGCAGCCCTGATCACGGAGGCGCAGGCCCGCCGGGCGTCAGCCCTGACCGAGCCCGGCAGCGCGCCGGCCAGAGCGGCGGAAGCCGTCCGGGACGCGGTGCGCGGCCTCGGCGAGCGCGACGTCGTGTTTCCCCATGCCGCCCTGCTCGTCGTCGCCCTCGGGCGCGAGCCCGGTGCCGTTACAGTCACAGAGGCCGAAACCGCGATCCGGGCGCTGCGCGCCGACCGGCGGCTGTTTCCGGCCGAAGGCTTCCGCCGCGGCCCGCACTGGACCTACGACCCGGCCATCGCCGCCGAGTCCGAGTCCATCGCCTGGATGCGCGCCGGGCTCGGTGCCGCCCGGGCCCTGCTGCGGCTGACGACCGTGGGAGGGCTGCTGCGCGGCAGCGGCCTCTTCCGCAAGCGCCGCGAGGCGCTCGCCTTTGCGCTTGCCTCCGGGGACCGGGTCATCGGTCTGCAAGGGTTTGAGGGCTCCGGCAAGGCCCCGATGCTCGACAGGCTGCGCGCAGTTGCCGAAACCGCAGCCTGTCAGGTGATCGGCCTCGCCCTGTCCGATCCAGAAGCGCGCGCCCTGCAGCGCGCCTCCGGAATCAGAAGCGAATCCCTGCCCCACTTCCTCGCCCGCCACGCCCTCGTTGCTGCGGGGCAGGTCAGCGCCCGCGTTCGGCAAGGACTGCGAGCCTCCTTTGATCGCACGCTGCAGGTCGTCGACCGGGCCTCGCACCTCTCCAGCGCGCAAATGTGCGACCTGCTGCGGGTCGCGGCCTCGCTGCGCGTCGCCCGACTTGTCCTGCTCGGCGACGGCAACGGATCCGAAGACGCTCACTGGGGCGGGCCCTTCACCCAGTTGCTACGCGCCGGCATGCCGGCGGCGGTCATGACTGAGGCCGACCGCCGCCGCGAGGCCGATTGGAGCGAGGCGGCCCGTGCCCGCCTCGCCGTAGCCGTCCGCGCCGCGTTCGCCAAGCTAAGCGATCACGTCTCGGAGGTACCCTTGGAGCGTCTGGCCGTGGCCGCCGCGGCACTGTGGCTGGCCCTGCCCGCTACTGAGCGCGAGGCGACCGCAGTGCTGGCCCAGAGCCCCGCACTGCGTCAGGAGATCAACGCAGCGATCCGCAGTGGCCTCGTCCGGGAAGGCGCCGTGAGCGGTCCCGCCTGGCGGGGCCGGCGGCTGGTGCCTGTCGACCTGAGCCGTGCCGCGCTCGCCGACCCGGCGAGCTACTTGCCGGGCGACACGGCGGTGTTCCTGCGCCCCTACAAGAGGCTCGGTGTCGGCAAGGGTTCCGAACGCACGGTGGCGGCAGTCGACGCGGAAACATCCGTCGTCTACCTCACCGGCCCAGGCGGCCGAGTCACGCACTGGAAGCCGGGCTCGCTCGCCGCAGCCGTCGGCGGCGTCGAGGTCTTCCGCGACGAGTCCCTGGAACTTCGCGCCGGAGACCGTGTCCGCTGGACGCACGACGATCTCGACTTGGGCATCTCCGCGAGCCTTCCCGCGCGAGTCGAAGCGGTCGGCACCGGCCGCGTCCGATTCCGGCTCGAGGACGGACGCATCGCCGAAGTCGTGGATCCCGAGCAACGGCTCCGCCACCTGGAGTGGGCATGGGCTTCCCTATCCGGCACCCCTCGATCCCGTGCGGCGAAGAACGTCATCGTCGCCGTTGAGACCGACGATCCCCGCCTCGCCGCGCATGCGGACCTGTACAGAGCCGTTGGTTCCGTTCCAGGCTGGGCGCGTCTCGTGTCCGACAACACCGCCCGGCTCGCCGACCTCCTTGAAGGTGCCAGCGGCGAGCGCCCTGACCGTTCCTAGGCATCCCGGAGCGCCCGCCGGCCGCCGCAGCGTGGCAGCTTGGGGTTTTGGAACCACCCGCGCTCCTAGCCACGCAGCCGCATCCGGGATAGACTCGACAGTATTGCGGACACCATGCACACGATTGCGCGAGTAGCCCCGTAGTGCCTCACAGACAAGACCACTCTCGGCGTCAACATTGCCGCCTCATTCGACCACTCCCGGTCGCTAGCTCCTCTCCCGCTGCTGCTCAGCAGCAGCACACTGTGCCCCCCCCCCCCCCACGATCGCCGCCAGCGCCGGCCACGGCATCGCGGCCTAGCCCTCCTGAATCAGCGCGCAGGGGGCCAGCCGTATCAGCGCATCCTCGGCCGTGCTGGCGTGGATCGTCGAGGTGGCGCCGACCGGAACTGCAGATCGCAGTTCGACCAAGCCCGATCCGCTGCTTCCGGGGCCCAGGCCTACTCCCGCGCGATGGGGCGCTTCCCGTGCTTGCGGAAGAGTTCGTTGAGTGCCTCGCCGAGCAGGGACTGGACAGTGCGGTCCTGCATGACGCCGAGCAGGCGCAGCTGGCGGTGGACGGCCGGGGAAAAGTGGCCGGCGATGGTGACGGTGCCGGGGCCGCGGTTCCGCGAAGGGCGGGGCGAAGGGGGGCTGTCTCGCCGTCGGGGCGCGAGAGCACGCTCGCGAAGGGGTTGTCAGTCTCAGGCATTTCGGTCTCCCATGTAGTGGCGCAGCCACGCTCCGAAGGTGCGGATCTCGCCAGCCGCCTTGCTGCGGGGGTACGCCTCCGCCACGGACAGGCCCAGGGGCAGGCAGTGCGCGAAGGCGGCACGCGCCCCGATCCGGGCCGGCGCGACCGCGGCCCCGTAGTCGCGCGCGGCGGGACTTGGTTCAGTACGACCGCGAAGGGAAGCGAGGCGAGAGCGCAAAGGCGGGCGGTGGCGTCCAGGGCTGCGATGTCGAACAGTCCGGGGCGGAGCGGGACCAGGGCCAGGTCGGCGGCGCGGGCCGCAGCCAGCGCGGCGGATTCGGAGTGCGGGGCGGTATCGATCACGACGAGGCCCGCGCCGGAGTGGCGGGCGGTGCCAAGGGCAGCCTCGAGGCGGGCGGCGGGAACGGCGCCCACGAACGGGGAGCGCCCCCGCTTGTCGCCCCAGAGGGCGGCGCTGGCCTGGGGGTCGAGGTCGACCAGGGCGGCCGAGCCGCCAGCGCCCTCGAAATCGGCGGCCACATGGACGGCCAGCGTGGTCTTGCCGGTGCCGCCCTTCTGGGCTAACAGTGCGATGGTGTACATTGCGTCCGCAACTCTGCCGAGTCTATCCCGGATGCGGCCGCCTGGCTAGGGGCGCGGGCCCTGCCACGCTCCCACACTGCTGCGATGCCACGAAGTCGGCGGCAGCCAACTGGCCCCCCACGTCTGGTCTGCCGCCATCGGCGTTTCCTGAGGAATGGAGCGTCTTGATCGACTCGTCCGGACCCAGGTCGTCCAGCCAGCTGGTGTGCCGGGGGATACGGACAAACCGTCCGTTTTCGCGACGGGCACTACGGGCCAAGCTCGCCTTGCCGCTCTCTCCGCAATTGCGCGTCGCAACTGCTTGACGACTAACAGGGGACCGGTTTATTCCGGGCCGTCGTCAGGCCGCGACACAGCCTCCCTGGCCCGGTCGTCGTCGCGGAACCGGGCGAGCCACTCAAGGACCTCTCCCACGCGCAGCACGCCACCCCGGTGTGGAATCCGCCCTACCACCTCATCGCGGAATCGCTCGAAGTTGTCTGCCAGCTCAGGCCGGTCGGAGTGCCCAGCCGCCTTCTCCCGCCTCCACGCGGTAGACCTCCGCCGCTCGGCGACTACTGCTGGCCTCGCGGTCAAGGCGCACTACGACGTCGATCGCCGTGGGGATGGCGGCGCAAGCGGCCTCCCACGAGAAGCCGTCCGCCAGGCTCCATGTCGCGACCTGACGGAGTGCCGTCTCGGCCGAGGTCGCACCTATCGCAAGCAAGCTACCGTGATGGCGGCCGTCGCCTAGTGCCCGCAGAACCTCTCCGGCCTCGGGAGGGCACACGTTGGCGAAAACGAGGCGCCTGGGCGAGTCCCGGAGCGCTCGCGCCACGGCTTCGCGAGGCGATTCGGCAGGGTCGCCGCGCCGCAGGGGGACAAACTCGCGGAGCGGACCGTCCAAGTCCAGCTCTTCGCAGTCGTCCAGGACAAGCGCGGGCTCGTTGGACGGGAGCAGGCGTGCCAGCGCCTGCAGCAGGGTTGGCTTGCCTGCCCCGGTGATGCCGGTCACGAGGACGTTGCGCCGTTGGCTCAGGCACGGGCCGCAAGCCTCAAGCACCCCGGGGGCCATGCGCCCATACCGAAAAGGTCTCTCGATACGTTGGTTGCCATAGAACCCACGCTAGCCGCGCGGCATCCGACTGGCAAGCACCCTCGGTCTCCTAACGCCCCCGCGCTCGACGTCCCACCCCCTGAACCACCCCAAGGCGCGCAGCCGGTCATCAGCGGCCTCGGGGCTCGCGCCTGGGCGGCGAGCCATCCAGCGGTCGAGCGCAAAGAGCAGTCCCGCGACCAGCGGGATGGCAGGGTAGCCGAAAGGATCGTTTCGCTGACTCGGCCGAGGGGCGCCTCGATCCGTCGTGCAGTCCGTCGCGGAGCGGAGCACGAGTTCCCAGGCGGCCGCGTACAGGCCCACGCCGGCTAGGGCCGGAACGCGGCCCTGTGGACGCTGCGGATCTCCGGCCGCACTCGCTCCAGTCGCCCGGCCCCGCCCCGGCGGTCGGGGCCGGGCCTAGGCGATCGGCGGCAGCTTCCACTTCGCAAACAGCTCGTTCAGCGCCTCGGCCAGCACGGAGTGCATGCTGCGGCCCTCCTGCGCGGCCAGCACGCGGAGTTGGCGGTGCACGGGCTCGGCGAAGTGGGCGCCGACTAGCCTCGTGGTTCCGTCTCGCTGGCCGCGCTTTCCCTGCGGTCGTTTCGGCGACGGCTCCGGCTGTGCGCTGCCCCGCAGGGCGTCCGCTAGAGAATTCGTCTTCCTCGGCATGGCTAGGCCTCCCTCCTATCCGCCGCTAGCGCTCCAGGCGCATCCGGGCCCAGCGGAAGAGTTCGCGGATCTCGGACGCGGCCTTGCCCGCCGGCTCGTGTTCGAGCACGCCGAGCCCGTTGGTGAGCGAATGCTGGAACGCCACGCGCGCGCCGACTCCGGCACGGGGCGACTTCCAGGCCGCGCCCGGTGATGGCTGCCGCTGCCTGCTCCGGCAGCGGCCCCCGCGACGGGGCCTGGTTCAGCACGACGGCCGCCCGGACCCCGGCCAGCGCGCAGATGTCGGCGGTCGTTCCGAGAGCCCGCGCTTCGGCAGCGTCATCTCAGGCTTGATGCGGGACACCGGCACGCTCATGGCCGAACGCAGCGACCGTCACGATCTGGCAGTTAGCCTCCTGAAAAAGGCCCGCAAGTGTTGTATCTCACAATATTCCGTCACGATTTCTCACATTGCTACCCACTCAGTGACAGCCCGATTTGTCGCACAATTCCGTCTGCTGCAGAAGAGAAGTGCGGGATGCGCTTCGTACCTCGCAGATTTCAAATGGCTTATCTGGACTTGGGCCAGAGCGGATGTTTCGAATTGGATCGATTCTCACACAATCCGCCAGCGGATTAATGGCGTGACGATTCAACGAAATAAAGTGACTTACAACAGCAAGTACCGGCCCAACGACCCCCGGCTGCTGTGGGCGTTGGCACGGACCTACCGCATGGTCGCCCGGACGGACGAGAAACAGGCGGAAGCCGACAGCCTCCTGGCAGCGGCAGCCGAGCAGGACAAGCGGCGCATCTACCCGGCCATTCACCGGGACATCGCCTACGCCATGGCGAGCCAGTCGGAAGCCTACGCTCCGGCCGCCGAGCAATGGTTGCGGCTATCGAGATACGCACATTCGTAAGGCGCAGCTCTATACTTGGATAGCTTGGCAAGATCCTCCAGCTCAAATCGCAGGCGTTGCGCTAAGAATTCGAGTGCTCAATCCAACTAGTCCTTCGGCCGCGAGTTTCATAAGGTGGTTCAGGGCTTCATACGAATTGTGAACATTCCCATCATGTGCAAAGTGCGGACGTGACGTGGTGCCGTTGCCACCCCTCTCGATGAAGTTCCGCGAGACCTTGGGACGCGCGGTGCAGGCGTTCCCGTTGGATGGCTTCAGCCCATGTTGTCGTGGGGGCTCCGATTCCTTCAACAAGGCCTTTGTGAGGCGAACGGTTCGACCCAGCCAGCTTCGTTGTGAACAATCTTCTGCCAAGCTTAGACAAGTATCAGACTTCGTTACATCGGAACTCTCTGCAAAGAGGCCTAGAGCCTCGTAACTAGCTGCTGGGTCAAGCTTTCACGCTCCCTCCCCGGCCGCATCCGGACTTGACTTGCGCCCCAGAACATGCTATTTTGAATGCATATGTATTCGCCCGCCAAACTGCCCGCGCCCACTGGCCTGCCCGCCGCTCTGCCGCTCCAACCCCCGCACGCCACGCCCATCAGCGCGCGCCTCAGCATGCTGCGCGAGGGCGACCGCGTCGTCTACTTCGTGCACACCGACCCCGTCTGCTCGCACACGGCCGACCACAAGCTAGAGCGCAATCTCTGCCTGGCCCGCTTCGCCCTGTTCGGCCTCGCTACGCAGTCCGAACTGGCCCGCGCCCACGGCATCAGCCAGAGCACCGTCTCGCGCGCCGTGCAGCGGCTGCAGGTGCAGGGTGAGCTTGGCTTCGCGCCCGCCCCCAAGCCGCGCCGCCCCGATGGCATCGTGGACCCCGCGCAGCTGGCCCAGGCCGCCCGCATGCTGCGGTCCGGGCTCAGCCTGTACCGCGTGGCCCAGCAACTGGGCGTCTCGCAATCGACGCTGTGGCGCTACACCCAACAGGGCTTGCTACCGGCCAGCCAGTGCCTGCCACGGCGCCGCGCCGGCGCGCCCGCCGAGCGTGACAGTGACGCTCAGGGAGCGGGCCCGCAGCCCGGCGGCGCGGCGCCCAGTGCGCCGCCGTCGGCGGCCCCCGGCAAGGAAGACCGCAACCGGCGTGACGCCGCCGCCCCGCGCGGCCGCGCGGCGCACGACACGGCGGGCCGCGTAGCGGCCAGCCTGGGGGCGCTCGACGGGCGCGCCCCGCGCTTCGCCGCCGCCGCGGCCGTCAGCGGGGGCGGCGTGCTGACCGCCCTGCCGAGCCTGCTGCAGGCCGGCCTGCTGCGCCACCTCGACCAGCTGACGCTACCCAAGGGCTTCTACGGCCTGCAGTCGCTGCTGCTGCTGTGGGCCTTCCTGCTGCTGGGCCGGGTGCGTTGCGCCGAGCGGCTGCGCTACCAGCAGCCCGGCGAGTGGGGCGCCCTGTTGGGCCTGGACCGCTGCCCCTGCCCGCGCACCCTGCGCCGCCGCACGCACCAGCTGGCCGCTGCCAAGGGGCTGCCGGCCTGGGTCGGCTGCCTGACCCAGGACTGGTGTGCAGACGATCCGGAGGCCGTCGCCACGCTGTTCGTCGATGGCCACGTGCAGGTCTACAGCGGTCAGGGCCGGCTGCCGAAACATTTCGTGACCCGCCAGAAGCTGGCCCTGCCGGCCTCGGTCGGCTACTGGGTGCACGCGCTGGGCGGGGCGCCGCTGCTGTGCTTGCACCGCCAGATAGACGCCGGCATGGTGTCTGAGATCTGGAACGGGATTGTGCCGCAGTTGCGCCAGCTGGGCCTGCTGGCAGGCGCTGGCGCACCACGCCTGACGCTGGTCTTCGACCGCGAGGGCTGGAGCCCGCGCCTGTTCCGCGAGCTGCGCGCGCTGGGCATCGCGGTGGTGACTTGGATCAAGGGCTCGCAGGCGCAGCGCTGGCCGGATAGCGACTTCCGGGAGGCCGTCATCCCAGTGCGCGCCCCGGGCGGGTCGGCCCGCCTGGAGGGCCAGCTGGCCGAGCGACCGTACGATCTGGGCGCAGGCTGCCAGGCGCGCGAGATCCGCTTCTGGATCGACCGCCGTGTGCGCGGCACGGGCCAGCGCGGCCAGCCGCGCAAGCCGCTCGAGCTGGCGGGTCGGCCGGGGCCGGACCAGCGCCAGCCCGCGCTGCTGACCACGCATCCCGACCTCACGGCCGAGCAAGCGGCGGGCCTGCTGCGCTCGCGCTGGACGCAGGAGAACTTCTTCAAGTATCTGCGCGCCGAGTTCGGCCTCGACACCCTGCCCGAGCATGCCCTGGTGGAGGTCGAGGCCGACGCCTGGGTCGTCAACCCGGCCTGCCGCACCATCGGCAAGGCGCTCAAGCAAGCCCGCAACTCGGTCGGCAACCTGCGCCGCAAGCTGGCCCTGCAAGCCGACGCCGGATCCGCCCCAGCGCGCGCGCTGGAAGCGCGCATCCAGACTTGCGACCAGACCATCCAAGGCCTGCTGCTGGCACGCAAGGTGACCGACCAGCACATCTTGGCCGGCGAGCTCTCGCCGGAGGCACGGCTGCAGGCCCTGCCCCAACCGCTGCGCCTACTGCTAGACACCCTGCGCATGCTGGCCTACCGCGCCGAAACAGCGATGACGACCGCGGTTGCGCCCGCGCTCGACAATCCCGACACCGCCCGCAGCCTGCTCAAGTCGCTGTTTCAGGCTGACGCCAGCCTGCACCCTGACGAGTCAGCCGGGACCCTCACCGTGCGCCTGCTGCACCAGCCGACCCGCGCCCAGGATCGCGCCCTGGCCCCCTTGCTCGACGAGCTCAACCGCACGCGCACCGTCTTCCCCGGCACCCAACTCCGTTTGGTGTACCGCATGCTGTCGGACGACCTGCCCTGCTCAGCCTCCTCCCAGCCCACCCCGGCCAACCCCAAGCCGCCGCTCCCTGCATCCAAACTATCCAAACCAAATGAAACGGTGTAACGAAGTCTGAGTATGAAAGCAACGGGATTGCGCAGGCGATCTTGCCACACTCGCACAAGGAGCACATCGCTCGATGCGGGTGGAATGAGGCACTGCAGCGGGGCCATTCACTGGTACACTCTTGTCGGAGGAGGATCGGTATGCAAGCGATGCCTGTTGAGGTTGACGACGCGATTGTCTTACTGCTCGGTGCCCCCTCCGATTCGCTCGCGCGCCATGGCCGCATCGATGGCATCACCCGCCTCGAAAAACTAATCTTCCTAGTCGAGCACGAGACTGACCTCCGAGACCTGCTGACGGAGCATGCCGACTTTGAGGCGTACAACTTCGGGCCTTTCTCGGGAAAGGTCTATCAGGCTGTCGATACCCTTGTCGCCGCAGGCCTCCTAGAGGACTCGGCTGAGCTAGCGAGTTCGCGCGAGGATTCTTGGGAAGCGGAGAAGGTCGTTGGCACGCAACCGGCTGATCCGTACGCGACACGGAACTTCGCCCTCACCGAGCGAGGTCGGAAGTACTACGAGGCGCTGATCGATGAACTTCCTCCGTTGACGGAGAAGCGGCTCGAAGAGTTCAAGACCAGGTTCGGTGCGCTCCCATTGCGACAACTGATCCGCTACGTCTACAAGAAATACCCCGACTTCACGACGAACTCTCTGATTAAGGACGAGATCCTGAGGTAGCGTGGAGGGTGTGGAACTAGTACGGGTCATATCGCCTGTTGTTCTGTTCGTTGCCATCACCGGAGCGATAGTCAGAACGACGAGCTTGCGCGGTGAGCTAGTACAGAAATGGCGTGACAGGGTCCGAGTCGCCGAGGCAGGTCTTAGCGAGCGCGCTGCGACAGAATTGCGTACGTTGCAACAGAGCATCCACGATCTGTTGGGCACCGGGGTTAGCTTCAAACCCGCTCATGTAGTGGCCGACCCAGGGGAGCTGCTATCGAGCGTCAAACGGATTCAACAGCTGATCGACGCCAGGGATGGCATACAGGGAAGCTACAACAAGCTGCTCAGCATTCCGAGTGTGTTTTTCTGGGGACTCGTCGTCGCTGATTCTGGCGTCGCATTGTTCCTCGTTGGCTTCGGGGGATTCTGGTCACACACCCTTCTTGAACTGATCGGATGGATCGGCTGCGTGCTCTTCGTATTTTCTGCGTTCACCTTAGCATCAGCTCTGTGGCGTTATCGTAAGCACCACGAGAGGCTGACGCATGCGGACATCCTGTCGTCCCCCCGGGGGAGCAATGCCTGAAACGAACGCGGGAGAACGCAGGATGGAAAGGCCCCTATTAGAGTGGTTGAAGGCGAAGCGCTGGCTGCGAGAAGACACGATCGTGTCGCGGGAACTCCCTTGGATGGGTCGGAGAGTGGACCTCGCGATCCTTACCCGCTCTGGGCGCACGACCGCCTACGAACTCAAGATTCGCGATAACAGGCGTGCGATCCAACAGGCTGCGTACAACAAGCTAGCGTTTGATCGAAGCTATGTGGTTACGGAAAGTGAGCCAATGCAGATCAACAAGACGCTAGCTCAAGAAGTTGGTGTCGGATTCATCCTGCTACGACGAGATGGGTCGACCCAAGTAATTCAACGCTCGTCTACATACGCCCCAAGGCGGACGTTGCGGCAACGTCTCGTGGCTGCGATTCGATCGATGGAAATGGACCATGTTCGACGTTGAGTTCGAGCACTACCTGACTTACGGGGCCTCGGACCAACAAACGGTGCGCCGTTTGGCTGGTCAGTTCACCGGGCTCATGATCCCCGGTACAGTCGCGGCGTTTCAACGCGAAGGAACCGGTGGCTTCGCCCTCACGCTCTCGGCTACGGAGGCGCAGATACCCTACGTAATCGACCCGCGATTCCCGCTCTTTCTGCAACCTCTTTCTGCGCCGAAGAAGTCTCACGGAGCTCTGGCTGCAATCCTGGGAAAACCTGACCTCGTTTCACAACAAGAACCCTCAGTCGCGAAGTTCAGTAGGGAATTTATCGACGATATCGCCAAGCGTTGGGCAGAGTTCAACGCAGACTACCGCGACTCCGCGAGCGCGAAGTTCGACAAGTACGCCAAGAGGCTGAACGAAGCTGTAGTACCCGAGGACGCCAAGGGTCCAAAGTACGTGATTCCACCGTATACGATCTGTGAGGGACGCGAAGATCCGTGGTGGGCGATTTCGCGCAGGTTCTTTGACCGAACGCAGCACCACCTCGGAGGAGGCCACTGCGTCCAGGTCGTCGCCGCTAAGGAAGCTCGATATCTCGGCGAGCTCTTAGCCGACGTCAAGGGGGACCGTGTTGGCGTTTGGGTGTCATCCTTGAACGAGTTGCAGACCGGGGAGACCGTCCTCGCTGAGTACGCGACCGCGATTGCGAGGGCCAGACAAAGAACCTTCGCGATCTACGGCGGTTTCTTCAGTGTGCTGCTGTCGAGCGTCGGCCTAGGTGGCTCGTGCCACGGTATCGGGTTCGGGGAATACCGTAACTATTTGGAACTTCCTCAGTCTGGGCCTCCGCCCGCCCGCTACTACCTCCCCGTTGTCCACCGTTACGTTTCGCAGGAACTCGCGTACCAACTGTGGCGGTTTGATCCCTTCCTAGCAGCGTGCAGCTGCGCTGCGTGTGGGGGCAAATCACCTGCGGACCTTGACTACCACTCCTTGATGCGACACTCCGTCTTGTGCAGATCACAGGAGATCCAGGCGTGGGTAGGGCTCGGTCTCGACGAATCCATTCGCCGTCTCGAGCAGGAGCGCCAGGAGTTCCTGGAACACGTAGTTGCGGCTGGTCTCCCTCGGTTGGCCGAGGAAGGCGCGCTGCACAACGCGGAGCACTTGCAGAAGTGGATCAACGCCCTTTCCTTGACCAGAGAGTGATCAGACTCGACTGCCAGCCGTTCTCGCTTCCGCCAGCTACTTTCTGGCCTCTTGTCGAGACCTTGTCTGATCGTCGTTTTTCCCAATAAATGCAAATTTTCTGGCCCATTCCGCCAGTAGTACGAACGCATATCCGACGTTGCGCGATCAGCTATCCCGCCGTGCCAAGACGGTCAACAAGGGGAGTGGCTGCGTTTTCGAGGACACATGAGATGTAAGCATTCAGGTTTCGGGGCGCTACAGTTAGGCTCTGCCGCAGAACCACGAGAGTAGCGCAGAGGCAGGCGAACCGGATTTCGTCGGCAACCGCAACGCTGAGGCAAGGAGTTCCGGGGCAGCCGGAGGAGCAACCGGTCGGCGTCGGTGGAGCGGGTGGATGGCGTCGGGCAGGGCTCGATGGGCAAGCAAGAAAATATCGGCTGCGCACTTGACTTTGCCTCGGCAACCTTGCCATCGTAGGATCGGGCGGTCAGCCCGGTCGTTATGGGCAGGACGAAGTCCAGCAAGAAAGGACAGCCAGTCGGGGGGCGGCCCGCGTGCGCTCGCTGCGAGCAACTCCAACGCGCACTCGACGCTGCACAGTCCGACTTGCAGGCTGCGCAGGAACGGGAGGCTGGGCTGCAAGCCCAGCTGGCGAACCTGCAACGGTCGCTGTTCGGACGCAAGAGCGAGGCCACGCCAGCGGGCGGGGACGACCCGTCCGCCACGGCGACAGTCGCTGCCGACCCGTCGGCCGCCGAGACAGCGGCCGGGGAAACGCCCGCGCCGGATCCGGCCGCGAGCAAGGATCCGGCGGTCCGGCCGCGCAGGAAGCGCGGGCGGGAACCGGGTTCGCCGACCCCGCCGCGCGAGCAGCGGCCCGACCTGCCCGTGGTGTTCGAGTGGCTGGACGTGCCCGAGCAGGAGCGCCGCTGTCCGGACTGCGGCACCGCCTACGTGCCGTGCGGGCACAAGATCAGCTGGTTGTACGAGCTGGTCTGGAACGCGCTGGTGCGCAAGGTGGTGCGCCAGCGCTATGGTCCGGACTGCGACTGTTGCTCAGCCCGGCCGGTGATCGCCCCGCCGGCTCCCCGGCTGGGCACCAGCCAGTTGGGCACCAGTGTGTGGGCCTGGTGTCTGGTGCAGGTCTACGCGCTGTTCCGTCCGCAGGCGGCGGTCGCCCGGGATCTGGCGGCACTGGGACTGCGCGTGCCGCAGTCGACGCTGTCAACGGGGCTGCGGCGGCTCGCGCATCTGTTCGAACCGCTGGATGCGGCGATCGGAGAGTATCCACAGCAGCAGCCGGTGGCCCAGGCCGACGAGACCTCCTGGCCAGTGCAGTGGCTGGCCCCGAGCGAGGACGACAACAAGGACCCGCCTCCCCGCGGGCGACCCAAGCCGAAGTTCTGGCTGTGGGCCTGTCTGGCCGGCGACACGGTCCGCATGCGGATCCTGCCGACCCGGGGCCTGGACTCCGCCCGGCAATTGCTCGATTCGTTGGTCGGCCAGGGCGGGTTGATCGTGCTGGTGTGTGACTGCTACAGCACGTACAAGGCCTTTGCCAAGCAGTTTCCGAACCTGGTGGTGCTCTCCCATTGCTGGGTGCATATCCGCCGCAATTTCGTGCGGGCCGGCACCGGTCACCCGGAACTCAAGGCGTGGGCACAGGAGTGGGTCGAGCGCATCGGCGCATTGTTCCAGCTGAACCGACAGCGGCTCCAGCAGTGGGCTCCGCAGCAACCGCTGGAGCGGCAAAGCGGGGCGTTCCAGGCGCTCCAGCAGCAGTTGCAAGCGCGAGTGGAAGAGTTGTTCGAGCGCGCCCGGGAAGAGGGCGGGGATCGCAAGCTCGACTGGATTCTGCTCGACCAGGTGGGCCAAGGCCGCAGCCAGCACGGTGCCGAGTTGGCCCGTGTGGATGCGCAAGGACGGGCCTTGGGGGCCTTGCTGAGTCACCGGGAATCGCTGAGCCGCTTCGTGGCGGACCCGCGCATCCCGCTCGACAACAATTTGTCGGAGCGGGTTCTGCGGGGGCCGGTCATCGCCCGCTACACCAGCTTCGGCTCGGGCGGGCCGGACGGTGCGCGAGCGGCGGGTCTGCTGTTCGGCGTACTCGCGACCGTGCGCCTGGCGGGCCTGAACCCGTATACCTGGATGCTGGACTGGCTGGCGGCCTGTGCCCGCCATGGCAACAAGGCCCCGCAACAGCTCGATCCCTGGCTGCCGTGGCGCCTGAGCGAGCAGCGTCGGGAACAACTCAGCAAGGCCCCGGTGGACTGGATCCCGTCTGGCGCCAGCAGCGGGGACACCGAGCTGGACAAGGCGGCCTGAATGGCCCGTTCCGCCGCCGCGCTGGACCCGCGCATCGTGCGGCTGGCCTCGACCGCCTTCTGCGGCCACCGCCTGCGACGGAGCCAGATTGCGGACATCCAGGAGATCGTCACCAGCTTGCCCCTGCTGAGCCGCACCGAACTGGGCCACACCGTCTGCGAGCACCTGCGGTGGCAGACCCCTCGTGGCAGCAACCGCATCCAACTGGCGCTGCGTCTGCTGGAGGAACTCGAACGGCTCTCGCTCCTGGCCCTGCCCGCCCGCCAAGGCCCCGGACGGGGCCGCCAAGGGCCCCTCTCGCTGGGCGAGCGCAGTGCGCCCCAAGCCCCGCTCGACGGCCCCCTGCCACAGCTCGAGCCGCTGCGCTTGCGGCTCGTCAGCGGCCGCGATGAGGCCGCCCTGGGGAACGAATTCCTCGCACGCTACCATCCACTGGGCTATCGCCAGCCCATCGGCTCCCACCTGCGCTACTTCCTCGAAGACCGTCAGGGGCGCCTGCTGGGCTGCCTGTTGTACGACTTCGCCGCCCGCTACCTGGCGGTGCGGGACCGCTGGATCGGCTGGCAGGACCAGCCCCACCGGCCGCTGGAGCGGGTTGTGCGGCAAGCCCGTTTCCTGCTGTTTCCCTGGGTGCGCGTAAAATGCCTGGCGTCGAAGGTCCTGGGGCTGAGCTTGCGCCAGCTGGCCGCGGACTGGCAGCGCGTCCATGGCGTGCTGCCCGTGCTGGTCGAAACCTATGTCAGCGACCAGCACAAGGGAACCTGCTACCGGGCCTCGAACTGGCACTATCTGGGACAGACCCAGGCGCGCGGTGCCTGGGGCACGGCGCCAGCGAAGACGCCCAAGGCGGTCTTCGTGTATCCGCTGCAGCGGGACTGGCAGACGGTCCTGCTCGGACCCACACGCCCTGCGCGCTCCCGCTAGATGCCCGCCTCCTCGGGCATCCCCAACATCGGCTCAGCCGACCTCCGCCTCGCCATCTGAACGCTTACGTTGCAGGTTCGCCAGCTGGGCTTGCAGCTCGGCCTCCCGTTCCTGCGCAGCCTGCATGTCGGACTGTGCAGCGTCGAGTGCGCGTTGGAGTTGCTCACAGTGAGCGCACGCGGGCCGCCCCCCGACTGGCTGTCCTTTCTTGCTGCACTTCGTCCTGCCCACAACGACCGGGCTGACCGCCCGATCCTACGATGGCAAGGTTGCCGAGGCCAAGTCAATGTCAAGTGCTCAGCCGATATTCTGCTTGCCCATCGAGCCCTGCCTGACGCCAGCCACCCGCTCCACCGACGCCGACCGGTTGCTCCTCCGGCTACCCCGGAACTCCTTTGCCTCAGCGTTGCGGTTGCCGACGAAATCCGGTTCGCCTGCCTCTGCGCTACTCTCGTGGTTCTGCGGCAGAGCCTAACTGTAGCGCCCCGAAACCTGAATGGTTACCATGAGATAGCTTGTGTAGGCAGGGGCTGCTGTCCCGAGAGGGCGGGGAGCAAGGAGGCCCCACCGGGTCGAGACCGTGTTATCAAACATGTATCCAGTGTCGAGTCCGCGCCGAGAGCGCTTCGCGGTCAGGCTGACTCTCGAGGTGGCACGGGCAGACTCGATGATGCTCAGGAACGGTCGGACCTTGGACTTGCCCGGATACCGGCACCACCCCCGTTTGGGACTCCGTTTGGCAGCGGGCGGTGCTCAGCGCAGCGGCGATTTGACCGCCGGAGAGGGGGCGGAGAGGAGTGAAGGCGTCGCCGAGGGCGGTAGCGTCACGCGCCTTTGATCTCGTCAGGCCTCCTCGAGAGGCTGGGAGGCCTACGCGTGCGCCGGAGGGCCGGTAGATCTCCAAGCAGGTGGCTGCATCTAACGCAACCATCCGTTGGGGTTTGTGAGCGCATATCCCCTAAGGTGTTGTGGAGGGATTGACACTCTTCCGGGATCCGGTAAACCACGGTTCCATTTTCTCCATCCCCCGAAAGGAAGGAGTGACTCGCTATGTCATCCGCTAACTATCCGCCAAGGCACCCGCGCCCACCCGAATACCCTCAGCCGGAGCCGCCCATCCGGCTACCGATCGAGCGGTAGTCGCTCAGCCCGGTGCGCGGCTCGACTGGTGATACAGGGTGTCCTGTCCGAATCACCGGGGAGGATGACCTTCGGGCTATAATTGAGTCCGAGACGCACCCAAGCAGAAGGGCAGCACCATGCAGTTCAAGGTCGACATAAGGGGGCTGAACCAACTCAAGAGCAGGCTTCGACGCATGGCTGACAATGCGCGAGCACTGGATGGGGAGCATTCGGTTCCCCTGAGCGAGCTGTGCCCACCGGGGTTCATGGCAAGGTACACCGACTTCCGAACCCTCGAAGAGATGTTCGATGCGAGTGGGTTTACGGTTGAGACGCCCGAAGATTTCGCCGCGATCCCAGATTCCAAATGGGACGCTTTTGTCGCCAGCGTGACCCAGTTCCCGGATTGGCAGGCGATGCAGGAAAGAGCCGCAGCGGAATGGGGAAGACGCAGGCTTGGGCTCGACTAAGGGTGGACTTCAAGCTCGATCGCTACACTTGGGGAGCACGGGTTCTACCGGTGTACCTCACGGCCGCACCGGCCGTGCTAGCGGTCGCCGCGACTCTCCCGGAAGGGCTGAACCTGCCGCTCGCCGGGGCGTCGGCCATCGTTTTCCTGCCGCTCTCGTATTTCATGAGCCAAGTCGCCTCGGACTTCGGGAAGCGGCTGGAGCCGGCTTTGTGGGATTCCTGGGGCGGCCCGCCCACAACGCGATTCCTGCGACACGACAACGAGCAATTCAACCCTGCCACACGCGCGCGGATCCATGCCCAATTGCGAGCGTTGGAACTCAGGGTCCCTACGGCCGAAGAGGAAAAAGCGGATCGAGAGCGGACACTCGAGCTCTATGGCTCAGCTGTTGATGATATTCGTCGGCTGACCCGCGATTCTGAACGTTTCCATCTCGTCTACAACGGCAACATCGAGTACGGATTTCGGAGAAATCTGCTCGGCCTGAAGCCAGTTGGCCTTGCGATCACCGCACTCGCGCTGGTGGCTTCGGGATGGTCCCTCTTTCACGGATGGCATACCGATGGTGTCATTCTACCGGTACCCTTCGTCACTACTCTCAGACTTCGTTACACCGTTTCATTTGGGTTGGATAGTTTGGATGCAGGGAGCGGCGGCTTGGGGTTGGCCGGGGTGGGCTGGGAGGAGGCTGAGCAGGGCAGGTCGTCCGACAGCATGCGGTAGACCAAACGGAGGTGGGTGCCGGGGAAGACGGTGCGCGTGCGGTTGAGCTCGTCGAGCAAGGGGGCCAGGGCGCGATCCTGGGCGCGGGTCGGCTGGTGCAGCAGGCGCACGGTGAGGGTCCCGGCTGACTCGTCAGGGTGCAGGCTGGCGTCAGCCTGCAACAGCGACTTGAGCAGGCTGCGGGCGGTGTCGGGATTGTCGAGCGCGGGCGCAACCGCGGTCGTCATCGCTGTTTCGGCGCGGTAGGCCAGCAGGCGCAGGGTGTCTAGCAGTAGGCGCAGCGGTTGGGGCAGGGCCTGCAGCCGTGCCTCCGGCGAGAGCTCGCCGGCCAAGATGTGCTGGTCGGTCACCTTGCGTGCCAGCAGCAGGCCTTGGATGGTCTGGTCGCAAGTCTGGATGCGCGCTGCCAGCGCGCGCGCTGGGGCGGATCCGGCGTCGGCTTGCAGGGCCAGCATGCGGCGCAGGTTGCCGACCGAGTTGCGGGCTTGCTTGAGCGCCTTGCCGATGGTGCGGCAGGCCGGGTTGACGACCCAGGCGTCGGCCTCGACCTCCACCAGGGCATGCGCGGGCAGGGTGTCGAGGCCGAACTCGGCGCGCAGATACTGGAAGAAGTTCTCCTGCGTCCAGCGCGCGCGCAGCAGGCCCGCCGCTTGCTCGGCCGTGAGGTCGGGATGCGTGGTCAGCAGCGCGGGCTGGCGCTGCTCCGGCCCCGGCCGACCCGCCAGCGCGAGCGGCTTGCGCGGCTGGCCGCGCTGGCCCGTGCCGCGCACACGGCGGTCGATCCAGAAGCGGATCTCGCGCGCCTGGCAGCCCGCGCCCAGAGCGTACGGTCGCTCGGCCAGCTGGCCCTCCAGGCGGGCCGACCCGCCCGGGGCGCGCACTGGGATGACGGCCTCCCGGAAGTCGCTATCCGGCCAGCGCTGCGCCTGCGAGCCCTTGATCCAAGTCACCACCGCGATGCCCAGCGCGCGCAGCTCGCGGAACAGGCGCGGGCTCCAGCCCTCGCGGTCGAAGACCAGCGTCAGGCGTGGTGCGCCAGCGCCTGCCAGCAGGCCCAGCTGGCGCAACTGCGGCACCATCCCGTTCCAGATCTCAGACACCATGCCGGCGTCTATCTGGCGGTGCAAGCACAGCAGCGGCGCCCCGCCCAGCGCGTGCACCCAGTAGCCGACCGAGGCCGGCAGGGCCAGCTTCTGGCGGGTCACGAAATGTTTCGGCAGCCGGCCCTGACCGCTGTAGACCTGCACGTGGCCATCGACGAACAGCGTGGCGACGGCCTCCGGATCGTCTGCACACCAGGCCTGGGTCAGGCAGCCGACCCAGGCCGGCAGCCCCTTGGCAGCGGCCAGCTGGCGCGTGCGGCGGCGCAGGCTGCGCGGGCAGGGGCAGCGGTCCAGGCCCAACAGGGCGCCCCACTCGCCGGGCTGCTGGTAGCGCAGCCGCTCGGCGCAACGCACCCGGCCCAGCAGCAGGAAGGCCCACAGCAGCAGCAGCGACTGCAGGCCGTAGAAGCCCTTGGGCAGCGTCAGCTGGTCGAGGTGGCGCAGCAGGCCGGCCTGCAGCAGGCTCGGCAGGGCGGTCAGCACGCCGCCCCCGCTGACGGCCGCGGCGGCGGCGAAGCGCGGGGCGGCGCCGTGGCAGGCACTGGCTGGCCGGTAGCAAGCCCTGTTGGGTGTAGCGCCACAGCGTCGATTGCGAGACGCCCAGTTGCTGGGCCACGCGGTACAGGCTGAGCCCGGACCGCAGCATGCGGGCGGCCTGGGCCAGCTGCGCGGGGTCCACGATGCCATCGGGGCGGCGCGGCTTGGGGGCGGGCGCGAAGCCAAGCTCACCCTGCACCTGCAGCCGCTGCACGGCGCGCGAGACGGTGCTCTGGCTGATGCCGTGGGCGCGGGCCAGTTCGGACTGCGTAGCGAGGCCGAACAGGGCGAAGCGGGCCAGGCAGAGATTGCGCTCTAGCTTGTGGTCGGCCGTGTGCGAGCAGACGGGGTCGGTGTGCACGAAGTAGACGACGCGGTCGCCCTCGCGCAGCATGCTGAGGCGCGCGCTGATGGGCGTGGCGTGCGGGGGTTGGAGCGGCAGAGCGGCGGGCAGGCCAGTGGGCGCGGGCAGTTTGGCGGGCGAATACATATGCATTCAAAATAGCATGTTCTGGGGCGCAAGTCAAGTCCGGATGCGGCCGGGGAGGGAGCGTGAAAGCTTGACCCAGCAGCTAGTTACGAGGCTCTAGGCCTCTTTGCAGAGAGTTCCGATGTAACGAAGTCTGACTCTTCTCAACACCTGTGTTGCCCTCGGGTGGCTGATCGGGGTTCGTTCGACGACTGTTCGCATCACCGCCGACCGCTACGCTCGATACCTCCTGGAGGCAGCACTCGACCTGGAGACCCCGACTTGAGCATGGTGAAATCCCTAGCCGTGGGTAACGGCGACATGTTCTACATCCGACACGACTCGGACAACTTTTCCGTTATCGATTGCTCTTTGCCGAGCGATCGTAAGGACGAGATCCTCGACGAGATCGCGGACCAAAGCACGGGGAAGGGGATTTCCCGGTTCATCTCCACCCACCCCGATCAGGACCACATGTCGGGCTTGGTGAGTTACGACGATCGCTTTGGCATCGTGAACTTCTACGTCGTTAAGAACAAGGCCACGAAGAGCGAAGAGACCGAGGATTTCAAACGCTACAAGAGCCTCCGCGACGACACCAAGAAGGTGTTCTACCTGGAGCGCGGATGTAAGCGCAGATGGATGAACCAGTCCGACGAGACGCGCGACTCGGCGAACATCAACATCCTTTGGCCAATCCTGACCAACGAGCACTTCAAAGATGCCCTTGAGCAGGCTGAAGAAGGCGGTAGCCCCAACAACATCTCGCCAATCATCCGTTACCGCCGCCCAGACGGAGCTAGTGTGATGTGGATGGGCGACCTTGAGACCGATTTCATGGAGGAGATCAGGGGCGCCGTCGCCCCCGAGGCCTCGCAAGTCTTGTTCGCACCTCATCACGGCCGTAAGAGCGGCCGCGTACCCAAGGACTGGTTGGAGAAGATCGACCCCACGATCATCGTGGTCGGAGAGGCTCCCTCATCCGATCTCACCTACTACGACGGGTGGGACACGATCACCCAAAACTCGGCCGGGGACATCGTTTTCGAATGCCTTAGCGGCAAGACACACGTCTTCGTGTCGAAATCGACGTACTCCGTAGCCTTCCTTACGAAGGAACAGGGCGTTGGTAATCGACATGGCTGCTACTACATCGGGACCTTCTACACGTGAGGCCACGAGAACCGAGGCGCCTGCACGGATACCGGCCCCACCCGCCAAATCAGGACTAGGATCGAACCACCAAGGAGCCACTCGTGTCGAGGGTGAGCAACCTGCTCCGGCAGGTCGAGACGCAAGACCCGCAGCTAGCTGACGACCTGAAGCGGGAGTTGGAGGCGCTGTCCGGGCGGCGTGCATTCGGCCTCAACTTCGAGCGACACACCCCCGAGACGGTAGAGCTGCCGCGCCGCCCGGTGCGCAGGGGTGACAAGGCCCGATTCCTGTCGGCACGGTGCGTGGGGTGGCGCGAGTTGATGCAAGCGTGGGCGGCCTGCTTGGGCGGCAGTGCAGGCGATGCGGTGCGGTATGGGTAACCACATCAGCGATCGGGACTGGCAGGAAGCCTGTCGAGAAGCCCGTATGGCTTGGGAGGCGTGGGCAGTGGCTACTCAGGTGGGAGAGTAGCTAACGCCTACGGCGGGTAGGCAGCAGTCCGATCAGCCCTGCCGCATCGGCAAGTTCGTAAGAAGGGACGTGCTGGCGGGCTGTGATTACTGGGTTCCCAATCCCGGATTCATCGTCGAGTTCGAATAGAGCCAGCACTCTACGGGTCCGCGGAAGCTCGCGCTCTCCGTGTACGGGGACATGGCCCTCTTGGGGTTCTCCACAAGGCTCTGGATGGAACTCTGCGAACATCGCGACGCAAGGGACAACGACTCCCTGTATCGCGACGAACAACGAGCCTGGTGCGACACACTGCGGGACCTCGTCCCATTGATCAGGGACTTGCAGCCGACAGTTCGGCTCTATGCCCGCGATCGGGTCTGGTGCTCGCTCGATCCGGACAGCAGGGAGGACCGGGAACGCTTCTCGGAGTTGATGCGGGAGGAGCGTCCTCCGTCCAGTCGAGCGACGGTAAAAGGCCGCTCTCCCGCTGCTCGACCCGGATCAAGGCTACGCGCGGCGGCGGTGTTTCCCAAGTCAGCGCAGAAGTCGTCAAACGGGGTTCCGCCCAGCGGTGCGGGGTCACAACAGCCGGACGTGCCGACGGCCGCTTCAATCGCTGGCGAGACCATCGACTCAACGCTCACCTCTTCCACCACTTCACAACACCTGTCCACCAATCTCCGATGCTTGTCTTCCTATTGTTCTTGTCCGCCTTACGCTGGTCAAGCGCTCTAGCAAATTCCCTTCCCTCAGCCAGTTTCGTTGCCCAATCCTCCATCGGCTCGCACCACCAGATACGGTTTTCGCGGATCCAGTAGTGACTGCGGCACTTTAGGTTGGAATTGCCAATTGATGGGTCGAACGTGACGCTTATACCGTCATACTCCATCCGGAATCGGATTGGGTCCAGCATGAACTCGGAGAGCTGTCCGCATCCACACGGGCATAGGTGTACAACTGTCTTGTGCTTCATACTGATGTACACGAGTCCCGGAACCAGATCCTTCCCATCCGCCGGGATGTACTCGACGAATTCCGGGATCACCGACGTCATACGCCGTCTCATGGCTGTTCCGTCTTCTTCAGCAGGTCGTTGTTCTCGATCCGGTATCGGACCAGCCAGTCCTTCGTCTCTTCTTCATACTGCCCTATGTGTCGCCGCCACATTCCGACTGCCAAGGCTGCATTCAACGCTCCCAGATCGGCCAGCTGCAATGCATGGTAATCCTCGTCTCCCGCCCCTTCGGCGGTCGGAATGCCTTTCCGCCACCGCCCTGGATCGTCTCCCGAGAAAAAGACCTGGCAGCTTCCTCGAACTTGCCCATCCAGGCGCTCGATTCCCATGCCGACATCTATGAACGGTACCTTCTCCTCTTCGAGCTTCTCGCACAACGCTGTCCGTGTTTCCGTCTTGTCAACCGCCAAAAACACGAAGTCCAGTCCATCAAACGTGTCGGCTGGTTCGTCGGAACGCCAGTATTCTCCACGGATCGAAATCCCCGTCCGCATTCGCTCGTACCGCTTTCCAAAGTACTCAGCCTTGTTCTCGCCAATTGCTTCTTGACTTGCCCATCCAGGCGCTCGCACGAGGTTCCGTCCTTCGATCTCGTCTCCGTCCCAGATCCTGATCTTCCTGACGTCCGTCTTGCTCATCAGATCCAGGATCCATAGCCCTACACCTCCAAGACCCACGATCCCTATGTTTTGCCCCCTTGCCCGACTTCGCCAGTCTTGCATGTCCCTGGCATCCTCACCCTCTATCTCGAATCTGAAGATTTTTTCGATTTGTTCCCTCTGTTCTCCTCCGACGTCTCCCGCGACTCTCGCCGCGTAGACGGCTAGAGCGTGCCACGCATTCGCGTATTCTCCGTCATCGCGTTTGATTGATATCACGCACTCCCTAGTCTTGTCTGTCCAGAGCACATTCCCTATCGGTTCGCCAGTTGCTTGGTATGCACGTCCCCCGTCAACCCCGCTTAGCATCGCAGCGTGGCTTGCTCCGCCTGCGTTCTCTGGCGCCTTCATGCTCAGCCCGTCGTCTTGCGTCTCGGCCGAGATTCGACATCTTCCTGCCTCGCCGTTCTTCTTTCGATACGGTACCTCCCCGAGCGAGATTCGGTTCTGGTGCACTTCGATCGTCCACCCACGCCGCCGTGCCTCTTGCCGTAGCAGGTCTTCGTATCCTGTCACTATCTTTCTTTCCGGCCGGCAATCTCCGGTCGGGGTTTCCCGGTCTATGCCTATGACAAGTGTGCCGGGTCGACCTGCGCGCTAAAGCCGTCTTCAACTTTCACACTTTCGTCTGGTAACAGGATGCCTTTCTCCCCGTTTTGCCTCGTGTAATGTATTGCTGGATTACCCACGATCGTCCGGTCGGGACTGAGTTTGTCCCACTCCTCTTTGATTTCCTCGTATTTGATCTCGGTCCGAGGCCATTTCACACTTCGTCCCGCAATCACTATTTCGAATCCCGCCTTGCGTTCTTCCATTGTTCTGTCCTCTGTTAGAATTTGCCGACACCCTTCTGGAACTACGTTACCACGGTGTCCACCGCCGCTCGCACTGCCCATTCGGAGCGCCAGACCCACTGTCACGGCCTTCGGCAACGTTGAGTCGCCGCTGGTAACCGCGCCTGGCGTCCAGCCGACCGTTCGGCTCCACGCTGGACTCCCGATCGCGGACCGCGCTCTCCGTAGTCGCCTCCTACCCTTGCAGACTATGGTTATTCATACGGCAGTCCCATTGACTGTGAATCTAGGACGTATAACCTGGCTAGCGACAACTACCTTGGCGCGCGGCAATTCTAGTCGTCGTCAGGCAGCGGCCACATGGACGGCCAAAGTGGCCTTGCCGGTGCCTCCCTTCGGGGCTATCAGTGCGATCGTGTACATTGCGTCCGCGACACTGCCGAGTCTATCCCGGATCTGGTCGCCTAGCTAGGGGCGCGGTGCCTGCCACACTCCCACGCTGCTGCGATGCCACGAAGTTGGCGGTAACCAGTTGGGCCCCCACGTCTGGTCTGCCGCCGCGAGCGCCTCCTGCGGAATGGAGCGTCTTGATCTATTCGTCCGGATCCAAGTCGTCCAGCCAGCCGGGCGGCGATCTCAGCGCGCGCTGCAGCCCCAGCGAGACGCTCGCGGCGAGCGCGTCCAGCAGGCCCCTGAGCACCCCGCCGGCCTTCGCCATGCGGATCTCCAGCAGGACGGGCCGGCCGTGCTCGTCGGTGGCCACGGTTACGTACCCCTTGTGCCCGCTGATGGCGAAGCGGTGGGTAGGGAGGACTACCACTCGTCGGTCATCGCAGGGAGCGGTCCAGGTCAGCTCGCGGAACCGCGTCGGAATAGATCGCCCGGTCGCCGTCGTGCGTGCTCTTGCGGCACCGGAAGAGCACATTGCCAGGCTCCTCGCCGGCGGCGTGCCAGCCGCGCCCCTCCTCGATTCCTACGGGCCACGTCGAGCAGTCGGCGAAAACGGCCCGCAGCGTCCGCTCCGCCCGCGTCCGGAACAGCTCGTCATCAGGCCACGCGAGATGGTTCACGTACAGCGAGCCGCCCGTGGCGAGCCGCGCGCGCGGGCCGGTAGAACTCGACGGTGAGCAGGTGCTGCGGCAAGGTCCGCGGATTGGAGTACGTGTCGACGACGATTGCCGGCCAGCCCCCGGGGTCGTTCCGCAGGAAGGCGCGCGCGTCGGCCGCGGAGAACGTGCCGGAAGTTGACGGAGCCGCCTGCAGGAAGATCCCGGCGATCCGTGCCTGGGCCGGGTCGATGTCCACGAACGCGACATCCAGGGCGCAGGGAGCGCCCCGGCCCAGGGTCATTCCCGCCGCACCGAGGACGAGTACGCGCATCTCGCCGGCCTCGCAGAGAGTCTTCTCGACGCGCTCGGCATAGGCCCACCCCCTGCCCCCGGCGTCGGGCCTCGATGCGGCCTGCCCGGAGACGTCCAGCATGCGGCCCCCGCCGTCCAGCTCGACGATGCGGTAGTCGGCATAGGCGTTGCGCTCGACGTACTCGGTCGCCTCGATCCACAGGTCGAGGGCGGGAAACAGGGCCGCGACGAGCAGTGCCAGGGCGGGAAAGCTGCGCCGGTGCGCCGCGAGGGCGGCCAGGCACAGCGCGGCGACCAGGATGATGGTCGCCGCCGCGGTGCCCAGGAAACGCAGCAGCACGAATGTCGTCAGCAGCGCCCCGCCCACATTGCCAAAGGTGGACAGCGCGAAGACGCCGCCAGCCGCACGGGCCGCGTCGCCCCGCGCCGAGCAGGCCAGCGCGAAGAGGACGCACTCCGCGAGCAGCCACCCGATCGGGGCGATGCCGAGCACGCAGTAGACCGCGACCTGCGCCATCGCGGGGACTGGCAGGCCGAAGGCCAGCAGCGTGCCCGCGCCGCTCAGCCAGAAGGCCGCCCAGGCCGCCGCGGCGGCCAGCCGGATGGCGAGGCCCGGACGGGGATCCGCGCAACGCGCGAGCCGCCCGCCCCGCCGGTAGCCGCCGGCCAGCGCCGCCAGGTAGACCGCCAGCAGCACGGCGGTGACAGAGACGGCGCTGCCGGCCCACGGCACCATCCTCCGCAGAGCGAGGATTTCGGCCGCGAGGCTGGCATAGCCTTCCGCCAGCAGGATCGCCCCGACCGCAACGGGCGGCAGCGGGGTCAGCGGGTGGGTCCCGAAGCCGGCTGGCACTTGCTAGCGCTCCAGCGCGATCGCGCGCGCCGGATCGAGGAGGCGGTAGACCGCGTAGCGCTTGGCTTGCATCCCTCAACGCTACGCCACGGCCCCGCCGCCCACAAGGGGGCTACAGCTGCGCCGCAGGGGAAGAGCGCGCCGCGGGGCGCCCCCGGATGTTGCGGTCAGGCCGCCGAGTCCTTGCCGGCCCGCCCCCTGACGAGGCTCTCGAACGCCGCCTCGGCGGCGGGGTCCTCCATGGCGCCCCATTCCTCGGCGTCCTTCTCGGTGAACGTCGGGAAGGACGCAAGCAACTCCAGCGTCCGCGCGATCCCGTCGGAGTCGAGTTCGTGGCAGGACAGCGAGTCCCAGAGCTCATCCTCGGAAAGGTGCTCGTATCCGGTAGGCATCGCGTTCAGCATATCAGCGACCCCGGCCCGCCTCGCGCTCCGGAACCGGAAGGGCCGGCCCGGCGTCCCGGCCGGCCGAGGCCTCCCGCCTGGCTGGCTCCATTTCGGGCACCCTCGGGGTGACGTAGCGCGAGATCCGCTCGGCGCCGTAGGCGGCTTGGTAGATCTCGCGGGGATCCTCCCGGAGCGCCTTGGCCCACTCGGCGGCGAAGCCGGCGTGCCGGGAGGGGTCGTGGCCCAGGCCCAGCCGGCACCCCGTCAGGTACGAGTGGATCTCGGCCCGCAGCTCCTCGCGGGCGTACTCGCGCGAGCCGAGGCCCCCAGCGAGCCCGCCCTCCAGAGTGGGCCGGTTCAGGCGGGAAGGATGGCCGGTCCAGTGCCCGACCTCGTGGATGGCGGTCCGGTAGTAGGCCTGCCGGCTGGCGAACCGCTCCGGATCGGGCAGCTCGATGCGGTCCCGCCCGAGGTCGTAGCGCGCGCTGCCGGAGGCCGAGACATCGATCCCGGGGGCGGCCAGGATCTTCCCGACCGGAGGGCGGTGGCTCCAGACGGTGCCGACGTGATCAAGGCACGGAAGGCCCTCGCACTGCTCGGCGTTGTAGACGGGGTTGCGGAACACGCGCGTCTCCCAGCGATCGCCCGTTCTGGGGTCCTGGCCGCCGAAGCGCCAGTGGAGCGCGGTGGTCTCGCGTTCGCCGGCACGCACCCGGCCGCCCTCCTGGGCGATTTCCTCCGCGGTTCCCCAGCGCGGATCGGAGTAGCCGCGCCGGTCGGCCGCCGCCCCCAGCCAAATCGCGTTGGCCCCGGTCCAGGGCCGCCCGGCGATGCCCTCCGGGAAGGCGTAGCTGCCATCGCGCTCGACCATCCAGGGAGCCCGGCCCCGCTCGGCCTGCGTTGCCAGGAATTCAGAGGCGCGGCGGTAGTGCTCGGCGGCGGCGCTGATCTCCAGATCCGCGCGCACGAGGCTTCCGCCCCGAAGCCCGACCATGCGCTCGCCGCCGATGCGCACCTCCATGTCCCTCACCGGGGTGCCTCCCCGCAGGCGCAGGCGGCGTTGCAGGCCCCCGCCGCGGCGGAGCCGGCATACGCCAGGAGCCCAGCCACGACGACGCACACGGCAACGAGCACCAGCGCGCTCGCGACCAGGCCCGGGTCGGGCCGGGAATGACGGAAGGATGTCATCGGGAACCCGTCGCCCGGGCGCACGACTCGCCGGGCCCGCTAGAACGGAATATTGTCATCGCTGCCCCCCGGAGACGGGGCACCCGCTTCCCGAGCGGCCCCCTCGCCGGGGTCCGCCCCGGCCCCGGCCTGCGCCGGTGCCAGCAGGATGACGTCGCCGGCGAAGCAGGCCACCTCGGTGCGCTGGCGCTTGTGCCCTTCGCGGTCCTCCCAGCTCCGGGTGCGGAGCCGCCCGGCGACGTGGACCTGGTCCCCTTTCCGCAGACGGTCCCTGTGATCCCTGAGCCGGTCCGCCTTCCACACGACGACGTCGTGCCATTCGGTTTCGTCAGCCCACTCCCCGTCGGCGCGGCGGTAGCTGCGGGAAGTGGCGAGCCGGAGGGTGGCCAGCTCCTCGCCGCTGGCCAGTGTTCGGAATTCGGCGTCCCCGCCGAGATTGCCCAGCAGGAACGATTGGTTGATGGTGCGTGCCATGCATTCGAGGCTAGCCCGGAACGGTTCGGGCCACAAGCCCGCGGCGCGCCGCAGCCGCGGAAGAGGGCCCGCGAACCGCCCTCCGGCGCCGCAGGGCTCCAGGGTCCCGGTGCTACGATCGGCACTGCCGTGCCTGACCGGTCCGAGCGAGCGCTTCCGGAGGCCTCCCGTTGACGGAGGCCCGCGCGAAACGCCGCCGGCGCGCGCTGGAGGCGTCCGGCATCCTGCGCTGCCAGTGGCCGCTCAAGGCGGAGGGCCAGGACGACGTCGACGAGACGGCGGACGGCCTGTGGCGGGCGCGGGAAGACGCCAGCTGGGAAGCCCTGCTGCTGCGCCTCGACACATCGCTCGCCGCGATCGAGACCGAGCACAGCCGCCAATGGCGCCGCGTGCTGGCCCGCCAGAAGCACCGGGAAAGCCGGCTCCAGGCCACCCTGGAGGCCGCGCCCTCGAGAGTCCCTCTGCGCCTGCGCAGGCTCTGGTGGTGGCTGCGCCTGCGCTCGGCCGGGGGCGGGGCGGGATCCGGACGGTCAAGTCCGCGCTGAAGGGCGACCCCGCGACCGGCCCCGAGTGGACCGAGGCCCTCGAGCGCAAGCATTCCCTGCAGGCGGCCGCGCTGGGCGAGCGCCACGAGCGCCAGCTCGCCCGCGCCGCGTTCGAGGCCGCGCGGGCCTACCGCGCCGACATGCACCGCCAGGTGGCGCTGTGCCGGCGGGACGCCGCCGCCGTGCTGCCCGGGCAGGCCGATCGTGAGGCCGGCGTGCAGGCCCGGCCGATGGCCTCCAGCGGCGATCTCGCCGCGCCAGGGACCCCCGGCTGACCCCACCCCGGCCGGCCTGCGATATGCTATCCGGCGTGAGCGAACCCAAGCGTGGCACCGACCCGGCGGGCGACTTCGCGGAGATCTGGGACTCCGAGCGCCGCAACGCCAGCTACCTCCGGGTCGTCACGGGAGGGCTGCTGGTCCTGCTCCTGGCGCTGTCGACCGGCTGGTGCCGGTCAGCCAGCCGGACCCTGCAGCCGGTGTTCGTGCGCGTCGACGAGATCGGCCGCGCCGAGGCGCTCGACTACGAGGCGCTGACCTGGCAGAACGACCCCCTGCACCCGTCCACCAAGTACTTCCTGCGCCAGTTTGTCACCGACCACTACTCGCGGCGGTTCGCGACAGTCGGGGAGCGCTGGCCGCATTCGCTGGCATTCCTGGAGCGCAGCCTGGCCGCCGCGTCCGCGGAAGCGCACCAGCAGGAGATCGCGGAATTCTCGGCCGGGGTGATCCGCGAGGAGCGCGCCGTGGAGAATCTCGTGCTGCGCATCCTGGCGCGCCCGGAGGAGCCCCACGAGGCGACCGCCGACTACGACGTCGTGCGTCGGCTGAACGCGCGGGAGGTCGCCCGCGAGCGCTGGACGACGAACATGCAGTTCGTCTTCCGCGACGTCGACCCCTACGAGCTGACGACCAACCCGATCGGGCTGACCATCACCTACTACGCCGAGGACCGGGCGGTGTCGTCGGGGGGCTAGGCCCGTGGTTCCCTGGCAGGTGGCGACCGGCCTGACGCTGGTGATCGGCGGCGTTTCGGCCATCCTGCTGCTGGACCGGCTGGACTACCTGACCGGCTACTGGGGCCTCGTCCTGGGCGAGCACGGATGGGCCATCGCCGCCCCGGCGGTCACGGCCCTGGCCAGCGTCTTCGCCGCGATCCACTGGGCGGCCCGCAAGGCCGGTCTGGGAGACCTCGGCCGGAAGGTCGACCACATCGACCGGGGCCTCCACGAGGACGGCGCCGCGCACGACCGGGACCTGGCCGCGGCCCTGCGGCGGGACCGCGCCGCGGAATGGGGCCCGGGCGGGTCCGCCCACTGACCATCCACGGCACCCGGAGCCGCGCTGCCAGCGCTGGCGGTATTCGCGGCTGCGCCGCGCCCATGCGGTCGAACTCGACCTGGGTGGGAGACAGCCCCGCGCGGTAGCGAAGGTTCTGGCAACACTTGCAGACGCTCTTGCGCGGCCCCCGGTGCGGCCTGCCGTTTACCCACAAGTCTTGTTCTTACGCAGCCTCAGATGGAGTTTGCTGTCTTGGTCGAGACGGAGACTCCGTTCGCAGGCTTGCACGATGGTGGCCAGCCGGGTGTAGCCTTCCCACCGCACTTGGTAGCCGGGCCCGCGCAGCGCTTGCGCTTGAAGCCCAGATACCCGCCCAGCATGGTCGTCGTCAGCACTGCCCGCCCGATGTTGTCCGGCGGCGGCAGCTTGCGATCCTTCGCAAAGTCCTCCAGGACGGCGATCTCGATGTCGGAAAACAGCGTCTCGGCCGGCAGTTCCGGCGTGTCGCGGCCCAGCAGCGTCATCGCCATCAGCCGTCACGCGATCACCGCCTTGATCGTCACCGCCCGTTCGATCCACTCCCCCGTTCGATCCACTCCCCCGTCCGATGCGCCATGTACTCCACCTTGCAGCCCGTCTTCAACACCCGGTGCCAGTCCTCGATGCGCCACCGCAGCCGGTACCATTCCAGCACCCGCTCCGCGTCCTGCCGGGACTGCACCGCCAGCGTTGTGAGCAGGAACCACTCCAGCCGCTCGGCCCCCTCCGGCTGCGCCTCCTCCCGCACGTGCACCAGGTTCAGCCGCGCCGCCGCGGCGGCCTTGTCCGGGTCCGGCAGCTCCACCGCCCCTTCTCTCGAACGCCCGGCAAGAGCGGCATCTCTGCTATATCTGGGACGGCTGGCAAATCGCGACCGTCTATGAAAAACGGGAACTCGACAATGACGGGCTGTCCTGAGGTCCCGATGACGAACCTGCCGGCAAACCGCTCGAACGCATCCGCGCGCGCGTCGTGCGCCGCGCATGCGGTCGCAAGACAAGCACGGCCGGCCCGTCAGCTCGGCGAAGCCGGTCGAGGAGTAGGAATAGCCGGCGGGCAATGCGGATCCCTCATTGCAGGAAACGGGTGGTGACTGGATGGCGAAACAGGCAAACAACAGTGGTGCCAACCTCGGTTTCGAGGCGCAGCTCTGGGCGGCGGCGGACAAGCTGCGCGGCAATATGGAGGCCTCCGACTACAAGCACGTTGCGCTCGGCCTGATCTTCCTCAAGTACATCTCGGACGCTTTCGAGGCGAAGCGGGCCGAGCTGCTCAAGGAGAAGTTGGCCGACGCGGAGGATCCGGAGGAGTACCTCGCCGAAAACGTCTTCTGGGTCCCGAAGGCGGCCCGGTGGTCAGGTCTACAGGCCAGGGCGAAGCAGCCCTCGATCGGTAAGGACATCGACGACGCCATGCTGGCGATCGAGGCTAGCAATGCCTCGCTCAAAGGTGTCCTGCCCAAGGACTACGCCCGCCCGGCGCTCAACAAGGTCATGCTCGGCGAGCTGATCGACCTCGTGAGCGGCATCGGTATGGCTGAGGAGGCTGATCGCTCCAGAGACATCCTCGGACGGGTCTATGAGTATTTTCTTGGCGGCTTTGCCGGGGCCGAGGGCAAGCGTGGCGGGGAGTTCTACACGCCGCGCTCTATCGTCCGGCTGCTGGTCGAGATGCTGGAGCCCTACAAGGGCCGCGTCTATGACCCGTGCTGCGGGTCCGGCGGCATGTTCGTCCAGTCCGAGAAGTTCGTCGCGGAGCACGGCGGTCGCATCGGCGACATCGCCATCTACGGGCAGGAGAGCAACTACACCACCTGGCGGCTTGCCAAGATGAACCTCGCGGTGCGCGGCATCGACGCGGACATCCGCTGGAACAACGAGGGCAGCTTCCACAAGGACGAGCTGCCGGACCTCAAGGCCGACTTCATTCTCGCCAATCCGCCGTTCAACATCTCCGATTGGGGCGGCGACCGGCGGCGCGAGGACGCTCGCTGGAAGTTCGGTGTGCCGCCGGTGGGCAACGCCAACTACGCCTGGCTCCAGCACATCCACCATCACCTCGCTCCGAACGGCGCGGCGGGCGTGGTGCTCGCCAACGGCTCCATGTCGTCGGCACAGTCCGGCGAGGGAGACATCCGCCGCAACATGGTCGAGGGCGACGCCGTGGATTGCATGATCGCCCTGCCCGGCCAGCTCTTTTACTCGACGCAGATTCCCGCCTGCCTCTGGTTCCTCGCCCGCAACAAGAACCCCGGCAACGGCTGGCGCGATCGGCGCGGCGAGGTCCTGTTCATCGACGCGCGCAAGCTCGGGCACATGGTCGATCGGACCCGCAAGGAGTTCTCCGACGAGGACATCGCCAGAATCTCCGGGACCTACCACGCCTGGCGCGGGGAGCCTGACGCGGATGCCTATGAGGACGAACCGGGCTTCTGCAAGGCCGCGACGCTGGAGGAGGTCAGGGAGCACAACCACGTTCTGACACCGGGTCGCTACGTCGGCGCGGCGGCGGCGGAGGCAGACGACGTGCCGTTCGAGGAGCGGTTCACGGAGTTGAAGGAAACCTTGGTCGAGCAGTTCGCCGAGGCTGACAAGCTGACCGTCCTCATCCAGAAGAAGCTGGAGGAGGTCACGCCAAATGTATGAGTACGTTGGCGCTGATCATTGGGAGCGGACGACGGTTTTCGGCCTTGCGCGGTGGAAAAATGGCCTTGCGTTCAAAAACATACCTGATTACCCGGGAGTCTCAGCCGCATTTAGGAGTCGAGAATTTGTAGATTCTAGCCTTGATCCGGTTGACCTAGAATGCTGTTTGATGTATAATAAGTAACTGACAACAAAGGAGTTGCCTATGCCTAAGAACCAAGTCCAGTTCCAGAAGGGACAGAGCCTGCGGGACTTCCTCAAGCTCTACGGAACCGACCAGCAATGCGCCCAAGCGTTGTTCCAGTCGCGCTGGCCGGAGGGCTTTCGCTGCCCCGCCTGCGGCTACCATAAGTACTGTCAGCTGCACACTCGCAAGGTCTTCCAGTGCATCCGCTGCAAGCATCAGGCCTCGCTGACCGCAGGCACCCTGTTGGAGAACACCAAGCTGCCGCTGAGCACCTGGTTCCTGGCGATCTATTGGCTCACGCAATCTAAGAATGGCATCTCGGCGATGGACCTCAAGCGCCAGTTGGGGGTGAGCTACAACACCGCCTGGATGCTCAAGCACAAACTGATGCAGGCGATGCGCGAGCGGGACGACAGCCAGCCGCTGGGGGGCATCGTGGAGATGGACGACGCCTATCTGGGCGGGGAGGCGGTCGGGGGCAAGCGCGGTCGAGGCGCGGCCCGCAAGACGCCCTTCCTGGCGGCGGCACAAGTCAGCGAGGACGGGCGGCCGCAGCGGCTGCGGCTGAGCCCGGTGGTCGGCTTCCGCCGCCGCGCAGTGCAAGCCTGGGCGCAGCAGCACCTGCGGCCGGGGACGCTGGTGCGCTCGGACGGGCTGGCGTGCTTCCGGGGGGTGCAGGCGGCCGGTTGCGAACACCAGCCGCGCGTCACCGGAGGCGGCAAGGGCAGCTGCGAGACGCCCGGGCTGACTTGGGTGAACACGCTGCTGGGCAACGTCAAGCGCTCGATTGACGGCACCTATCACGCCTGCGACGCGCGTTACGCGGGGCGCTACCTCGCCGAATTCGCCTACCGCTTCAACCGGCGCTACCAGCTGGTCGATCTCGTGCCCCGCCTCGCCTATGTCGCCCTGCGCACTGCTCCGCTGCCCTACCGGCTCTTAACTGTGGCTGGAACTAATGGGTAATCAGGAAAACATAAATTTCTCCGAGACAGGCCGACCTGTGATCAAGATCGCTGAGCTGAAGTCTGGCATTACAAATCAGACCAAGTTCACCGACGGTGATTACGATGAGAGCGTGTTTGTGAAAAGTGGCGACATGCTCTTCTCTTGGTCGGGCAATCCAGACACATCGATTGACGTTTCCCGTTGGGAAGGCCCCGAAGGATGGCTCAACCAGCACATCTACAAGGTGACGCCGCACAAAGGAGTGGACGAAGATTTTCTATTCTTCCTTTTGCGCTGGCTGCGCCCGCGATTTGCGGAGATTGCGCGCAACAAGCAGACCACCGGGCTTGGCCACGTAACCCTGCAAGACTTCAAGAACATGGCGGTCGGCTTGCCAAACGAGGTCGAGCAAATAGCGATCGTCTCATTCGTTCGCCCAGTCCAAGAGAAGATCGAGCTAAACCGCCGGATGAACGCGACGCTGGAGGCGATGGCGCGGGCAATCTTCAAGGACTGGTTCGTCGATTTCGGCCCCACCCGCGCCAAGGCGGAAGGCCGCGCCCCCTACCTCGCCCTCGACCTCTGGGACCTGTTCCCCGATGCCCTCGACGACGAAGACAAGCCGGTCGGATGGCGGGCTGGGACAGTTGGCGATTGCTTCCGCCTAACCATGGGGCAATCCCCTCCGGGGAGCACCTATAACGACTTCGGAGAAGGGCTGCCCTTCTTCCAAGGCCGGACGAATTTTGGGTTCCGGTATCCAGAGAATCGCAAGTACTGCACTGCACCGACCAGAATCGCAGAGCGCGACGATACTCTCGTGAGCGTTCGCGCGCCGGTCGGCGACATCAACATGGCGTGGGAGAAATGCTGTGCCGGGCGGGGAGTTGCAGCTCTCCGTCATACGTCGGGGTCACGCTCCTTCACCTACTACTCGGCATCGGCGATACAGCAGGAGTTGAAGCAGTACGAACATACCGGCACGGTATTTGGCGCAATCAACAAAAAGCAATTCGAAGCCCTAAGTGTCATGGAGCCGACACCAGAGATCGTTGCGCTTTTTGAGAGCCAAGTCGCACCTCTCGACGAACGCATCAGGAAGAACGTTTCCGAGAGCAGAACCCTCACCCAGGCTCGCGACCTCCTCCTCCCAAAGCTAATGTCCGGTGAGATCCGCCTTGCCGAGGCCGAGAAGGGGCTGGAGGCAGTCGCATGAGTTCGCCGTTGGGAAGATCCGTTCGTCTTTTCTTGGTGGATGGAACCGCTACTGGCCTCATCACAGCCGAGATCATGAACTGGACAGGGCATGTGTTGGCCGGATCGCGCAGCGGCCTGCCCGCCTTTCTCAAGCGTCGGGAGCTCGACCGAACTGGCATCTATTTCCTCACGGGACCAGATCCCGAGGACCCGGACACGCTGCAACTCTACATCGGCGAAAGCGACAATGTGCGCAAACGCCTCGTCCAGCACAACAAGGATGAGAAGAAAGACTTCTGGGAACGCACCTGCGTCGTGACTAGCAAGGACCAGAACATCACCAAGGCGCACGCACGCTATCTTGAGTCCCGGCTGATTGCCATTGCGAATGCCGCTGGCACCGCCACTGTCGTCAACGGGACAGCCCCGCCCCCTGTCGCTCTACCTGAGGCCGATGCATCGGATATGGAGTTCTTTGTCGATCAGCTTCGGCTGATCCTTCCCGTCCTCGGTCTCGATTTTATGCGCCTACGCAAGGCCACGGCGCGGACGACGATAGACGCTACCGAAAAGCCCGGACAAGCCGATGTTGCACCTCTTTTCCGGCTGGCAAGCAAGACACAGGGCCTCGAAGCCCAAGCGCGCGAAATCGGTGGCGAGTTTGTTGTCCTGGCCGGGTCCGATGCTGCGAAGGATTGGTCGAGCACATCTGACCACAGCTATTCAAGACGGCACGCTCAGTTGATCAAGTCAGGGAAACTCATGCCCGCAGACAAGGGTCGTGTGCGCTTTGCTGAGGATGTTGCATTTCGGAGTCCCAGTGCTGCGTCAGCCGTGATTTTCGGAAGGCCGGACAACGGCAGGGTTTCTTGGAAGGTCAGCGGTTCGAACGCCACCTACGGGGACTGGCAGTCCGAACAGGCGGTCAAGACATCGTCCGAGGCATCAAATGCCGACGATGATGGCGAGGCTGCAGGATGAAGCTCTCGGAGCGCCACGTCGAAGACGCCGCTCTATCATGGCTTGCCGGGCTCGGGTACGCGGTGTTGCACGGACCGGACATTTCTCCGGACGGCCCCACGCCCGAGCGCATCAGCTACGACCAGGTGTTCCTGACCAAGCGGCTCCGCGAAGCGCTCGAACGCCTCAACCCGCACCTGCCAGTCGAGACGTTGGAGGAGGTGCTGCGCAAGGTCCAGCAGACCGAGACCCCCTCGCTCATCGAGGAGAACCGCCGCCTCCACCGCTATCTGATCGAGGGCGTGCCGGTCGAGGTCGCCCGCGAGGATGGGCAGCATCGGCGGGGATGTCGCCCGGCTGATCGACTTCACCGACGTGGAGGCCAACGACTGGCTGGCCGTGAACCAGTTCACGGTGATCGAGCACGGCCACAACCGGCGCCCCGACGTGGTGCTGTTCGTCAACGGCCTTCCCCTGGCCGTAATGGAACTGAAGAACCCCGGCGACGAGAACGCCACCCTCGAAGGGGCCTTCAACCAACTCCAGACCTACAAGGATCAGATCCCGTCCCTGTTCCGCACGAACGCCGCGCTCGTGACCTCGGACGGGCTCCACGCGCGCCTCGGCTCGCTGACCGCCAACCTCGAACGGTTCATGCCCTGGCGCACCGTGGACGGGTCCGCCGTCGCGCCGAAGGGTGCGCCGGAACTCGGCACCCTCATTGAGGGCGTATTCGAGAAGACCCGGTTTCTGACCCTGATCCCGGATTTCGCCGTCTTCGGCGACACGGGCTCCGGCCTCGTCAAGATCGTGGCCGGGTATCACCAGTTCCACGCCGTGCGCCATGCGGTCGAGAGCACGATCGCCGCCGCGAGCCCCGAAGGCGATCGCCGCATCGGCGTCATCTGGCACACCCAGGGCTCCGGCAAGAGCCTGCTCATGGCCTTCTACGCCGGGCAGATTATCGCGCATCCGGCCATGGAGAACCCGACCGTCGTCGTCATCACCGACCGCAACGACCTCGACGATCAGCTATTCGGCACCTTCGCCATGTGCCGCGATCTGCTCCGCCAGACCCCGCAGCAGGCCGACAGCCGCGAGGATTTGCAGAAGGTCCTGACCCGCCCGTCTGGCGGCGTGGTGTTCACGACCATCCAGAAGTTCTCGCCCGAGCGTGGCGAGACCGACTATCCGGTGCTGACCGATCGGCGGAACGTCGTCGTGATCGCCGACGAGGCGCATCGCAGCCAGTACGGCTTCCGGGCCAAGGTGGAGCGCAAGACCGGCGCGATTTCCTATGGCTTCGCCAAGTACCTCCGCGACGCCCTGCCGAACGCCTCCTTCATCGGATTCACCGGCACGCCGGTCGAGAAGGAGGACGTGAACACGCCAGCCGTGTTCGGCGAATACATCGACGTTTACGACATCAACCGGGGCGTCGAGGACGGCGCGACGGTTCCCATCTATTACGAGAGCCGCGTCGCCCGTATCGAACTCGATGACGACGAGAAGCCGAAGCTCGACGAGGAGATCGCCGAGTTGACTGAAGACGAGGCCGAGGGCGAGCAGGAAAGGCTCAAGCGCAAATGGGCAAACGTCGAGGCCGTCGTCGGAACGAAGAAGCGCCTTGGCCTGGTCGCCGGGGATATCGTTGAGCATTTCGAGAGCCGCGTCGTCGGCATGGACGGCAAGGCCATGGTCGTCGGCATGAGCCGCCGGATTTGCGTCGCGCTCTACGCCGAGATCGTCGAGCTGCGCCCGGAGTGGCACAGTGACGACGACGCGAGCGGCGTCATCAAGATCGTCATGACGGGTGCGGCCTCGGACCCGAAAGAATGGCAACGGCACATCGGCGGCAAGGCGCGCCGGGAGCTGCTCGCCAAGCGGGCCAAGGACCCCGACGACCCGCTGAAGCTGGTGATCGTGCGGGACATGTGGCTGACCGGCTTCGATGCGCCGAGCATGCACACGATGTATATCGACAAGCTCATGCGGGGGCACGGGCTCATGCAGGCGATCGCGCGGGTCAACCGGGTGTTCCGCGATAAGCCCGCCGGGCTGATCGTGGACTACATCGGCATCGCCCAGAACCTGAAATCGGCGCTCGGCCAGTATTCGCGGGAGGACCGGGAATACGCCGGTATCGACGAGGCCGAGGCCGTCGCGGTGATGCTGGAGAAGCACGAGATCGTGAGCGACATGTTCCACGGTTTCGACTACCGGACGGGGCTAGCCGGGTCCCCTCAGGAACGGCTCGTGGCACTTGCCGGTGCGATCGAGTGGGTTCTCGATATGCAGCAGCGCGAAGCGGCCAATGAGTCGACCGAGGAAGGCAAGAAGCGGGCGCATCGCCGCTTCAGCAATGCTCTGCTGGCGCTCTCCAAGGCGTTTGCCCTTGCGGCGGCGAGCGACGAGGCACACGAAATCCGCGATGAGGTGGGGTTCTTTCAAACCGTCCGAGCAGCCCTTGCCAAAAGCACGCCCGGCGCGGGCAAGTCTTCCGCCGAACGTGACCTCGCCGTGCAGCAGATCGTCAGCCGCGCCGTCGTCTCGACCGAAATCGTCGATATTCTCCAGGCCGCCGGCTTGGAGACGCCGGACATCTCCATCCTCTCCGACGAATTCCTCGCCGAGGTTCAGGGGATGGAGAAGAAGAATCTCGCCCTGGAGGCGTTGCGCAAGCTCATCAACGGCGAGATACACTCCCGGAGCCGCGTCAACGTCGTGCAGAGCCGGGCCTTCTCCGACCGCCTGGAGGCGGCGATCGCGCGCTACCACACGAATGCCATCACGACGGCGGAGGTTCTTCAGGAGCTGATCGAGCTCGCCAAGGACATCCGCGCCGCGCACCGACGCGGCGAGGAGGAAGGACTAAGCCAGGAAGAGATCTCTTTCTACGATGCGCTGGCCCAGAACGAGAGCGCGGTCGAGGTCATGGGCAACGACCACCTCCGTGTCATCGCCCACGAGCTGTTGAACGGCTTGAGAAGCAATGCGTCCGTGGACTGGCAACACCGGGAGTCGGCGCGGGCGCGAATGCGGATTCTGGTCAAACGCATTTTACGAAAACACGGCTATCCGCCGGACCTTCAGGACGCCGCCGTGCAGACCGTCCTGCAACAGGCCGAGGTGCTCTCGGCAAGGTGGGCCGCATGACAGCCAAGGCGTTTGAGATACAGGTTCAGGATGATCATCTCGCGCGCATAGCGCAGACTCGGAAGCCAGTCTTAGCGCTCGCCGAGCTGATCTGGAACGCGGTCGACGCGGACGCGACGCGTATCGACGTAACCCTGATTAACAACGATTTGGACGGACTCGAGGCTATCGAGGTCACGGACAACGGGCACGGAATCCCCTATGCCCAAGCGGAGGATCTGTTCTCGCGTCTGGGTGGGTCATGGAAGCAATCGCGCACCCACTCCAACGAAGAAAATCGCATTCTCCACGGCAAGGAAGGGCGGGGGCGATTCCGCGCCTTCTCTCTTGGCCGCGTCGTTGAATGGGACGTTCGTGCCGCTGACCCTTCGGGTGCCCTTCAGCGCTACCGCATTTCTATGATCGCGGATCGTTTGCGTCGCGTGGAGATCAGCGCCGCAGCCCCCGTCACCGATGGGGCGGGTCGGGGAGTCACCGTCACGGTATCGCAGCCCGAGAACGAGTTCCGCTCACTGCGCAACGACACCGCTGTCCATGATCTTGCCCAAATCTTCGCCCTCTACCTTCGGCAGTATCCGAAGGTCCGGATCGTCTGCAGCGGCACAGCGCTCGACCCTCGATCGGTCGAGGAGTTGTCGACCTCCTACGGCTTGCCGGAGATTGAGACAACGGATGGCAAGAAGCTCCCGGTCTCGCTGGAGATCGTGGAGTGGCGCATCAAGGTGCAGCGGCGGCTGTTCTTCTGCGATGCCAATGAGTTTCCGATCGACGAGACGTCGCCTGGCATCCATGCGCCGGGCTTCGAGTTCACCGCTTACCTGAAATCCGACTATTTCGCAGAGCTTCTCGCCTCCAACATGCTCGACCTGGCCAACATGGACGCGGCAGCCGTTCGCTGTCTCAATGCCGCTAAGGGGGTTATACGCGAGCACTTCCGCAAGCGCGCCGCCGAAAAGGCCGCCGGATTGGTCGAGGAATGGCGGAAGGAGGAAATCTACCCTTACGGGGGCGAGCCGACGAACGTCGTCGAGAAAGCCGAGCGCGAGGTTTTCAACGTCCTTGCCCTTAACGTGAACACCTACCTACCCGACTTCTCGACCTCGGATGAGAAAACCAAGCGCTTCCAGTTCCGCCTGCTCCGCCAAGCCGTGGAGCATGCTCCGGCCGATCTGGCACGAATCGTTAATGAAGTGCTGGACCTACCTGCGGAAAAGCGCAAAGAGCTGGCTGAACTTCTAGATCGCACCACCCTGGCGGCCATCATCAGCTTGTCGCGCCTCGTCGCCGACCGGCTCGAATTCTTGCGCGGCCTCGAAACGCTCGTCTTCGATGAGGACCTCAAGAACAGGGTTCGAGAACGATCACAACTTCACCGAATCGTGGCCGCCAACTCCTGGATGTTCGGAGAGCAATATCACCTGTCCGTGGACGATCAGTCACTGACCGAAGTGCTCAAGAAGCACATCGAGGTCAAGGACTGGGAGGTGGAGATTGACACGCCGGTCAAGCGCGCAGACGGCTCGCGGGGCATCGTTGATCTCATGTTCTCTCGAAACATCCAACTCGCCGGCGCCGAGGATCGGGAGCATCTCGTCGTCGAGCTGAAACGGCCCAAGGTCAAGATTGACTCCGAGGTTGCGGCGCAGATTGAAAGCTATGCATTCGCGGTGGCAGACGATGAGCGCTTCCGATCCGTTCCGGCTAAGTGGGTTTTCTGGGCGGTGTCAAACGACGTGGACCAGGTGGTGGCCCGCAAGGTTTCCCAGAAGGACCGGGCGAAGGGCATCCTGTTTCAGGACGAGGAGCAGCGGATCACCATCTGGGTCAAGACCTGGAGCCAGGTCATAAACGATCCTGATTACCCATTAGTTCCAGCCACAGTTAAGAGCCGGTAGGGCAGCGGAGCAGTGCGCAGGGCGACATAGGCGAGGCGGGGCACGAGATCGACCAGCTGGTAGCGCCGGTTGAAGCGGTAGGCGAATTCGGCGAGGTAGCGCCCCGCGTAACGCGCGTCGCAGGCGTGATAGGTGCCGTCAATCGAGCGCTTGACGTTGCCCAGCAGCGTGTTCACCCAAGTCAGCCCGGGCGTCTCGCAGCTGCCCTTGCCGCCTCCGGTGACGCGCGGCTGGTGTTCGCAACCGGCCGCCTGCACCCCCCGGAAGCACGCCAGCCCGTCCGAGCGCACCAGCGTCCCCGGCCGCAGGTGCTGCTGCGCCCAGGCTTGCACTGCGCGGCGGCGGAAGCCGACCACCGGGCTCAGCCGCAGCCGCTGCGGCCGCCCGTCCTCGCTGACTTGTGCCGCCGCCAGGAAGGGCGTCTTGCGGGCCGCGCCTCGACCGCGCTTGCCCCCGACTGCCTCCCCGCCCAGATAGGCGTCGTCCATCTCCACGATGCCCCCCAGCGGCTGGCTGTCGTCCCGCTCGCGCATCGCCTGCATCAGTTTGTGCTTGAGCATCCAGGCGGTGTTGTAGCTCACCCCCAACTGGCGCTTGAGGTCCATCGCCGAGATGCCATTCTTAGATTGCGTGAGCAAATAGATCGCCAGGAACCAGGTGCTCAGCGGCAGCTTGGTGTTCTCCAACAGGGTGCCTGCGGTCAGCGAGGCCTGATGCTTGCAGCGGATGCACTGGAAGACCTTGCGAGTGTGCAGCTGACAGTACTTATGGTAGCCGCAGGCGGGGCAGCGAAAGCCCTCCGGCCAGCGCGACTGGAACAACGCTTGGGCGCATTGCTGGTCGGTTCCGTAGAGCTTGAGGAAGTCCCGCAGGCTCTGTCCCTTCTGGAACTGGACTTGGTTCTTAGGCATAGGCAACTCCTTTGTTGTCAGTTACTTATTATACATCAAACAGCATTCTAGGTCAACCGGATCAAGGCTAGAATCTACAAATTCTCGACTCCTAAATGCGGCTGAGACTCCCGGGTAATCAGGTAAACGATTGCAAGGCGCGCCTTCGGTTCTTCGAGGAAAGGCTGAACTACACGCCTGATCGGGATTCATCTCTCGAACACCTGAAGAGTACGTACCAGAAATATCTCGCTGATCTGTTCACTGCGAAGTCCGAGGCCGATGAAGTCGAGGAGGACGCCTTCGAGGTAACGGCCTAGAAGATCAGTCTTGATCAAGGGCTATTCGGCCACCGCACCCGGCAGGCCCACTCCCGCCCGGCGAGCGGTTCGGGGAGCCCGTCGCGGGCCGGGCGGTCTCCTGCAAGCTGACGAACAACCCCGACCCGGTGGTAACGCCAGTCGCGATCTCGGTTCGCATGTCGGTATCCGTATAGACGTCAAGACGACCGCCGCTCGATCCCGCAGCGGCGCTCGCCCTGGAGCATCCCTCTCGCGATCGGTTTCATCCGCCTCCCCCTATCGTCCCGGTGCGGAACGGTCGTCCTCGCGCGTGCGCTGGAACAGCCGGTACTGGTCCCCCGGCTCCCCCGCGCTCGGCCGCTGGATCGCGCCCGCGGGGATTTCCGGAACCGGCGCGTCGCGGGCGACGGGCTCGAGCGCCTTCGCCGGCGCGGCCTCCCGCCCTTCCGCCTCGCGCTCCGCGACGCGGTCGCGCTCCGGCTGCATCAAGAAGTCGCTGATGTCCTGGGCGTCCCTGGCCGCGCGGTAGATCTCGCGCGAGTCCTCCCGCAGCGCCTTGACCCAATGCCCCACGTAGGAGGCGCTCCGCGCGGGGTCGTGCCCGAGATCGAGCCGGTCCCCGGTCATCATCGAACTGATCTCGGCCCGCAGCTCCTCGCGCGCGTACTGCTTCGAGTAGGGCCCCTCGACGATGCCCTCCTGCAGCGTGGCGCGGTTCAACCGGCTCGCGTGCCCCGTCCAGTGGCCCAGCTCGTGCAGCGCCGCCTGGTAGTAGCCCGCCGCCTCGGGGAAGCGTTCGCGGAACGGCAGGACGATGCGGTCGCCGCGGATGTCGTAGAACGCCCGGTCCCCGCCCGCATGCTCGATCCGCGCCCCGGATCCTTTCAGGACGCGGTCCGCCTCGGGGTGCCCCGCCCAGGGGCGGCGCCCCTCCGCCCGGGGCGGGAGGCCATCGCACTGCTCCGCGTTGAAGACGTTGTAGGTGTACACGCGCGGCGACTGCAGCGCCCGCGTCTCGTACACCGTCGCGCCCTTCTCGTCCCGCACCGGCCGTCCTTCGCTGTCCCTGGCCGCCCGGCGGTCCTCGAAGTGCCAGTACAGGATCCGCGTCCCCGTCTCGCCGCGCTGCACCTGCCCCCCAAGGCCCTTGACCTGGTTGTAGGTGCCCCAGCGGTGGTCGCCGTACCCGCGCTGCTCGGCCACGGACATCAGCCACACGGAATTGCCTCCGCGGTAGGCCTTGCCGGTCTGCACGTTCGCCGGCAGGGCCTGCTCGCCCGGCGCCCAGGCCTGGGTCCAGGGCGCGGTGCCTTTCTCGATCTGCTCGATCAGCCGCCCGGCGACCTGCCGGTGATATTCGTCGATCCGCCGCAGCCGGTCGGCGGCGCCCCCCTGCGAGCGGCCCTGCCCGCCCCGCCGCGCCTTATACGCCACGGTCGTCCTCCCGGGGTTGGGCCTCGGGCAGGTCCGCGGCCTCGAGCACGTCCTCGAGATCGACGTCGTCGCGGAACGCTCCGTACTCGGCTGCCTCGTCCGGGTCCATTTCGATGAACGCCGGCGCGGGCGGCCCCGGCGCCGCGGGTGCCTGGCGGCCGCGCTTCCGATTCGCATGGTTCTGTGGCATCGTTCTCCTTCCCCGGGAGCGAGGTGTCAGCGGGCTCGCCGGGAGCGCCCTTCGCGCTCGGCCCGCAGCGACTCGACCGCCCGGTCTACCGTCCTTCGAGCGTATGCAAGCGGCTGCGGCTTGTCACCCCTGCGCCCGGCCAACTCGGCGACGAGAGTCTCCGGATCGCGCGCCGCCCGCAACTCGCCGCGCACCCAGGCCCAGTCCCGCCCGCTGGGCGAGCTGTCACCCCCCGCGGATCGCGCCGGGCTCCAAGCGGCGGCCGCCGCCGCAACGGGCACGGGCAGGTCGGAAGGGAACTCCGGCACCTGCGCGACCCGTCCCGTGGAGGCCACCAGCGCGCAGGGCGTGCCGCCCCGTTTCCAGTTCCTGTAGCCCGGGATCCGCAGGACCCGGGCGACATCGATGACCTGGGTGTCGGCGCCGTAGCGGATCGCGAGCCCCTTCGTCAGCGCCTCGACGCGGCCATGGTCGAGCGCGCCCCGCGGCACGCTCCACAGGACCTGGAACCGGCCCGGCGAGGAGTGCACGACATGGGTGGGCGGCGGGAGCCTGCCCGCCTTCGCGTCGGCGAGGATGCGCGCCAGCGACCGGTCGCCGTCTTCGTCGATGTCTAGGTACACCCGCATGACGTCGCCGATCGCGCTCTTCGTCCGGCCCCAGGCGCCCGGGCGCACCGGATTGACCCCGAGGAACAGGTCGTGGCGCGCGGCGTTGAGGTGCCGCAGCCAGGCCTGCGTGCGATCGGCCGCGACGATCTCGGCGGAATAGACCTTCTGCACGACGTCGCCGCCGCCCTCCCCGCGGGGGATCGCGACGAGCGCGACGCGGTCCCGCGCGTCGAAAAGGGATCGAATGTAGTCGCCCGGCCTCAAGCCGCGAGGGTATCCCGGGCGGCGGCCGGAGTCCAGCGCGGCGCCGGGGCTAGTAGCTCTGGGAGAGCTGCCGCAGCTTCTGCTCCACCCGCGCGCGCCACCGCGCGCGCTCTTCCTCGGCCGACTCGATCAGAATGCCGAATTCGTCGTAGTCGTCGTCCGGCTCCCAGTGGGCCGCGGCCCCTTCGCCGGGGGGCTCGGGGTTGTCCCCGCCGGCCGGGTCGATGCTGTTGAGGTACGCCAACAACGCCGGCAGGTTGCCGCCCCAGTGCGCCTCCAGCCCCGCGCGGAACTCGTCGATCTCACTCCCGGTGGGAGGAACCACCTGCGGCGCGTTGTGCCCGGCCTGGTCCGCCGCCTGGTCGAAGGCATCACCGTCCAGTTCATAGTCGGAGCCCTCCTCCTCTCCGAGCCGCTCGTATTCGTCTACCGCCTGCGGATCGGGCTCGTAGTCCGAGTCGCCCGGCTGCTGCGCCGGCAGGTTGCCGCCCAGCGTCAGGCCCAGCGCAACGGAAAGCAGGATGCGCGTCGTCATGCCCCGGATTGTACACCCGGCTCGGGGAACTGGATGCCTCTCGTGCGCCGCAACGATCCTGACAGTACGGGAGCTGGGCGGTGGCAAGACCGGCAGCAACGTCAGCCGTCCGATCTACCGCACTGCACACGCGGTCGAAGGCAAGTTCAGGTCCGTTCCGGATCCTGGTCGCCTCAGCGGCGTCCCACTGCTCCTTCCAAATCGTGTGCCAGATTCTTCCAGCCTCTCAACGCTTCTCCCGATCTTCTTTCCAGCAAGCGTCTCACCTTCAAACCGACTCGCGGTTGCGTAAAAACGGGGCAAGAACAAAGGTGTCCGGAGCAGAGGAATGCGTTCGACGATCGCCGCATCGCGGGAACGCGAAGGGCAAGATCCTGACTCGGCGGCACGCCGAGCTGCAGCAGCGATGCCCGGGAACAGCCTCAGGCGTTTGCGGTACGAGGCGTCAGGCGCTTACCCGGCCGCGACCATTTGCTCGAACCGCTCTTGGTCAATCACTCTGTTGTTCACCAATGTCGTCTGAACCAGGCGCTCCGATACCCGAAACCATTGGGCTGCCGCAGTGACGTCGTCAGGTGTCGGTGCAGCGGTCCCAATGAAATCGAGCAGGTCACTGAACGGGCACAAGAAACTCTGCGCAAACGCCCGCTGGAATCTCTGCCGAACCGACTTGGCGGAGGAGATTAGTCCGAGCCGGTCATTCCCCGACCAGATCGCATCACCCAGCACCCGGCAAAGCTGGAATCGCTTCGCCTCGGGCCAGTTTGCGCTAAGGGCTACAGTGCTAGTGCCGTGGTCCGAGTCGCGACGGCGGATCCCGTAGGGGATGGATGGGAAGCTGCGGATGTGATCGAAGCGTTGCGTGCTCACACCTAGAAGATCCCGGAGACGCCCGTTCGGAATCGGACCGCAGGGAACCGCAAGGTTTTCGCGCAACCTGCCCGCGGCTTCTTCAGCTAGCTTCCACGGGGGCACCCTGGCGCCAGGCACGAAAGCCTGGTCGGAGGGTTCAGCTGAATGAGATCGAGCTGAGGCAATCGCGTTCGATAGATCAACCTTCGTCTTCGAGTTCTCAACCGCCCTTAGTCCTTCCTCGAGTGCCTGCGCGACGCCAATTCCCTGGTGCGAAATGCAAGCCTCGCTGACCGCCTCCTGGCCGAGTTCGTCGACAAACTTGTCCAGCCGTTCCATCAGTTGGATAGGGGCTTCATCCACATCGAAGCCAAGTTTGGCTTCGATCGTCCTCCAGATCGCAAGATTCGGATCCTCTCTCTCTCTGCGGGCCTGCTGATGGAGATCAAGTAATGTATCGGAGTCATTCGTGGCGAATTCGCGTACGCGCTCCAGGAACCTGTCGAAGCTCTGTTCAACATCGACAGACGGAATCAAGCCAAGGTAACTGGCCTCGAACTTCACCGGTGCAGGCGAATCCCTGTACCGCGGCTGCGTGCGGATCCCCACCTGGTCCCCCTCTCCCCAGAATCTGATCGGAGGCCAGGCATAGCCGCCTCCGATCGAGGACATCTCGTGCGCCAAGAGCCATTCGGCAGTGATCGCGCCGACGGGTTCCGGCTCATGAAAGAGCCTCCACCAGTTGTCGAGGATCCAGAAGGCCAGATGGGATGGAGGAGCGTGCAGGAACGTGTCCTCGCAATTGCTCGAAACCCTAAACAGTCTAGTCAGAAACTCGCCATCGGCTTGGATTCCAACTTGGCGAATCTCAGTGGGAGATTGCTCTTCCAGCTCCTTTACGATGATTTCCAGCCCTGCCATTGGTTCAGAACCCGTACTTGCTCTTGCACTGTTCCGCGGCAATACGGTCCCGCTTGCTTCCAGAAGTGTGAGCCCACTCACTATATCGGTTGTAGACCGGACGTGCGATCGACTCCCAATCCAGCACTGGGTATCCGTGATATTCGGAAGTCACCACGTTCGTTGGGCGTCCCTCGAAAATCCAGCCGTCATCGCCCACTGTCCAGATCAGGTTTCCGTGCCCCACCAGGCCCGCTCGCAGGCCTCTCTCGACCAGTCCCGGAATAGTGCGGGCCTTGTCGCTGGTGAACCCCGCATGTTCGTCGCAAAGTGTGGCGTCGCCCTTCGAGCCTCCTGAGATGCTCAGCCCGAATGCAAGCGGATGCATCTTGTGCTTCTCGCTGCCCTTATAGCTAACCGAACTCAGCAAATGTTCGAGCAGTTCGTCCGCTGGTGCAGCCAGCAATCGCCTCTTGACGTTGTCGGGACGCCTTTCGTCCCGTCGCGTGGGGGGCCGCTTCATGTTTCCCAAGGCTGCTCGTCCTCCAATTGAAGCACGTACCTGGACGCGCGGTCCAAATGTTGCAACTAACCGATTTCGCTGCCTCGAAACGGCTTCGGAGAGCGTGCCCCGAGCCGGAACTCCAGGGAAGATCCCCTCATGGCGAAGAGTCTCAGTCGACGCGGAGGGCCGTCCCGCAGCGGCGGCAGAGCAGCCGGTCAGGCACGATCGCTCGCGCCGCGCTCTAGCAGTTTCAGCATGGCCAGCGTGACGAGCGGCCCCGAGACCCGGTTGCGACCCTCCCGAGGCCACAGGCTGCGTGACGAGTGCAGTATAAGGCCCTTGCGAAGGACCGGCGAGCCCCGACAGCCTCTGAAACGGCCGCAGTGCGGCCGCTGCCACCGTGGACGCGCGGGGGAGGTAACCCAGATCCTACCGGGTACGTCCGAACCGACACTGGAGACGCAATGTTCGGACGAGACAGGAAAGAGCACCTCAGCGACCCCTACCCGGGGCTGTTCCAGAACCCGCCCCTGCTGGATCCGGAGTTCGACAGCGACAAGAGCCTGCCGCTGGTCCGCTACCGGATCCTGGTCGACGGCGAGCAGGACGCGGCGGGCGAGTTCCATTGCGACCACCGATTCGCCCTCGATGATGCAACGGGCATGATTAATCGCGGTCGCTACGGACGGCTCGGGAAGTACCTGGCCGAGGTCGAGGTCTACGATGCGGACGGAAACCTGCTCGGCCGCGACAAGCAGGTCCGCACCAGGGTGGCCGACCAGAAGACGGTCCAGTGGCAAAGCATCGCCGGCCGCGGGGCTCGGGCTGAACGGACCGCGGTAAAGATCCGCGCGATGGGCCCGCCCGCTTCGAGCCGCTAGCGGTCCAGCCCGGGCAGCGTCCTGGCCCGCTCGGGCAGCTCGGCCGATCGCGGCAGCTTCGCGCCGTCCCGGCTGGCCCCTTCGAGCTTGGCCCCCGCCATCCGCGCCCCCGCGAGCCGGCTCCCGGCCAGGTTGGACTCCCGCAGGTCCGCGCCGGTCAGGTCCGGCCCCCGCCGCTCGGGCGAGTCGGCCCCGGCGAGCACGGCCCCCCGCGCCCGGATCTCGCGCATGTCGGTGTTTTCCAGTGTGGCGTGGTGCAGGTTGACCCCCGCCGCGTTGGCGCGCGCCATCCGCGCGTTGGTGAGATCGGCCTGTCCGAGGTTAGTGCCGCGCATCGAGGCGGCCTCAAGCACGGCGCGCTGCGCAGGTCCGCATGGCGCAGGTCCGTCCGCTGGCCGCCGCTGGCCTGGAAGAGCGCCTCGGAGAAGTCCGTCCCGACGGCCCGGATGCCGTACATCCGCGCTCCGTCGAACCCCGCCGCGCGGCCGTCAGCCCCGCTGAAGTCGGCCGCTCCCAGGTCGGCGTTGGAGAAGTCGGCGTGCGACATCCGCACATCGGTGAAGCGGGCTCCGTAGGCGACGGCTTCGCGGAGAGTGGCCCGCCCCAAATCAGCTCCCAGCAATCTCGCGTCGACCAGCCTGGCCCCGTCCAGGTTGGCACCTCCGAGCCGGACCTCAAGCCCTCTCACCGCAGTCAGGTTCGCCCCTCGCAAGTCAGCCCGCTCGAGGGTAGCGCCGTCGAGCCGTGCCCCGGCCATCCGCGCGCCGCGCAGGTCGGCTTGAGACAGGTCCAGGTTCGAGAGGTTCAGCCGCTCGAGGTTGAAGCCCGCAGGTCCGCCTTGCGGCCATCCTGCCCGCCGGTCTGGAGCCAGACCTGGTGGTCGGCGACGATCTTGCGCAGCTCTTCCGCCCGCTTCGCGTCAACGATCTTCTCCGCGACGATGTCGGCGAACTGCTGCAGCGCCCGTTCCTCTCCCGGCATGGCCGCCCATCACCTCCCGGGCCGCGGCCAGAAGCGCCGCGTTTCCCAGCCGTCCCCCTGCGCCCTCAGGACGTGCACGGCCGAGGACACTCCGCGCCGCCCGTCCCGCCGCTCGACATGCACCACGAAATCGATCGCCTGGGCGACCTGCATGCACAGCACGGGCCAGGCGATTCCCTCGCCTCCCCTGCAGGGCGCAGGAGGCGAGCCGCACCAGCGCGCTCTCGGCGTCGTTGGAGTGGATCGTGCTCAACGATCCCCCGTGGCCCGTGTTCAGCGCCTGGATCAGGTCCGCGGCCTCGCCCCCGCGGACCTCGCCCAGGATCAGGCGGTCCGGCCGGTGCCGCAGCGAGGCCCTGACCAGGTCCCGGATGGACAGCCCGGACCCGGTCAGCTCGCGCGCCTCCATCTGCAGCAGGTTGGTCGCCTGGAGCTGGATCTCCGTCGTGTCCTCGATCACGAGGATCCGCTCGTCGTCCGGGATGACTCCGGCGAGCGCCTGCAGCAGCGTGGTCTTGCCGCTCCCTGTCCCGCCGGCAATCAGGATGTTCCGCCGCGCGCGGAGGTGCTCGGCCGCCTCCTCGTACACGGCCGCAGGCAGGGACCCGGCCGCGACCAGATCCTCGGCGCTGAACTGCCGCCCCCCAAAGCAGCGGATGGTGATGGCCGCGTGCTGGACGACGGGAGGCAGCGCGATGGCGACCCGCGAGCCGTCGTCCAGCCGGGCGTCGACGATCGGGACCTTCTCGCCGGCCTCCAGCCCGAGCGGCCGGGCGATATGGATCGCGGCCGCGTAGATGTCCTCGGCGGTCAGCCCCGGGGCCGCGACCTCGGCCGGCTGGCCCCCGCCGCGCTCGACGAAGTACTTGCCGGGCCCGTTGATCATGAGCTCGCTGACGGTCTCGTCCTGGAAGGCCTCCCGTACCACCTCGGGCAGCAGCGACATGACGCGGTCAAGCGCCGGCATCAGGGCCTCCCGCCGCGGGCGTCCCGCGGCCTTCGCGTTGCAGTGCGATCATCCGTTGTCTCCTTTCGCGCCCAGCGCGCCCTCGCGGACCGCCTGCCAGTAAGGCTTGTCCGCCGGCAGGAAATAGGGCTTGAGATACACCCGCCTGGCGGCCATCGCGTTGTAGCCGTCGAACGGGATCACGATCGCCTCGCAGGTGCCGAGCGCTTCGAAGTCGTTGGGGTGGAAGCGCGGCTCGCGGCGGCCCTGGTAGGACCTGCCGGCGCCCATGCTGGCACGGGCGCCCCCGGCCTTGCCGCTCAGCAGCGAAACGCCCGCCTGCGAGGTGTTCTCGCTGAAGTTGTAGCTGGCCTTCAGGCGTTCCACGGTGCCGCACATCTCGGATGCCGCCTTGGATGTGTCAGGGTCGGCCGAGGTCAGGAACACCCGTGTCCGGAACGACTGCAACAACGTCTTCCAGGCATCGCCGCGCGTCGCGCTCTTCAGGGAAGAGATCGACTGCGTGGCCACGATCGGCACCACCCGCGACTGGCGTGTCAGGGGGAACGCCTTCTCGTCTCCTTGCGGCTCGTCCTCGCCGACCGTCGCGAACGACTGGTACTCGTCGCCGACGAAGACAGCCGGCCGCCTGCAGCCAGGCCCCCTTGAGCATGACGCCGACCGCGCGCGCCAGCGCGGGGCTCGTCCCGGCCGGCATGTTCAGGCAGAGCACCGTGCCGTTCTCGATCAGCTCGCGCAGGCGGGGCAGCGGCTGCAGCAGCGCGGGGACGACCCCGCTGAACGTCGCCCCTTCCTCCGGGACCTCGCCGACGGCCGGCGGGCCGGGGCAGAACACGCGGGCGACCTCCGGCTGGTCGAAGATCCCCAGGAACGACGAGACGCCCTCCACGACTGACGTCCGCAGCTTGCCATCGAGATTCTGCCAGTCCTTCTCGAGCCACAGCTCGAACGCGGCGAGGCGCCCGTCGGCGTCGGCAGCGACAGGCGGCCGGGAGGGCCGCTCGCGCCGCGCCTCGATGCCCGCCTCCTCGAGGGTGTCGAGCAGGCCGCGCGTCATGGCCGCGGAGAGACTGTCCCCCTCGCGAGCCCAGGGCCCGAACCGCTGTAGGGCGGCAAGCCGCGGAGCGAAGTCCTCCGCCCGGACCGTCACGCGCATGGCCGGCTCCTCCCGCACGTCGGCCTGCGCCTGCACGAGCCGACTGTTCAGCAGGCCGCTGTCGATCGCGCACCGGTACAGGTCGCGGAGCGTCACCCAGCCGCTGCTGTGGATGCGGTGCAGCTCGATCAGGTTCCGCAGCAGATTGGTCGAGGCCTGCTGCCAGAACGGCTCCTTGCCCTTGCCGAAGAGCTGGTTGAGCAGCGAGCTGAGCTGGTATGCCAGCGAATAGGAATCGACCTCGGGCGCGTCGAGCGGGTTCCACTGCCACCGGCCGCCGATGCCGATCTCGGCGTAGTCGCCCTCCCTCCCGCAGGCCCTGAGAATGGCGCGGACGTGGTGGCAGAAGTCGCCCTTGACCTCGAGCACCAGGCCGCTCGCCCGCTTGTCCGGATCGGCGGCCTGCCAGCTGAACAGCTGCGCGACGAACGGCCGCATGCAGGCGGCCGTCTTGCCGGATCCCGTGGCCCCGAAAACAGCCGTCCCGGTGAAGAGGCCCGCGGCGGGGACCGTCAGCCACGTCGGCCGCTCGACCTCGACGGGATCCACCGGGTGGTGCTGCTCTCCGATGACGATGGCGGGCTCGGCCTCCCCGCCGCTGAGCGGCCACTTGGGGAGCGTGCCGCGGACAGCGGCTGGGCCGCCGCGCGGCCCCCACACATCCCAGGCCGACAGGGCGAAGGAGCCCGCGACGCCGACGCCGGCCGCCGGCCAGGCCCAGCCCCACAGCCAGAACAGCCAGTACAGCGCCGGATCGTAGACCGCGACCAGGTCCAGCGCCGGCGCCTCCCCGGGAGCGGGCCAGGGCCAGAAGCGCCAGCGCGCCAGGACAGCCACCGTGCCGAAGGCCGCCCACGCCAGCGATCGCGGCGTCATCGCGCCGCCCCCCGGGCGCGGCGCACGCCTTCCCGCAGGGATGAATTTGTAGGAGCGACCCCCGGACGCGGGATCATGTGACGCAGTGACGATCCCGTGGTAGTCCGCAGGGCCCGAAAGGGGGGGTCGCTCCTACCATTTTCCAACCCCCTCGACTGCCACCAGACGGCGGCGGTGCCGCTGCAAGTCCTCCGCCCACAAGCAGCTGCGCGGCCAATGCGTGTGACGCCGAGGACTGTAGGACCGTGACACGCCCGAGATCCCCGCGTCACAGCGCGAACTACCACGACACCCACCTCAGCGCTCCGTCCACCCCAATTCAGCCAAGAGCGCTTGAACCCCGTCCGGTCGAACGCTGTCCTGCCGGGCCTGGCGGGAATCATTCCTCCGCCGTTGCAACTCGGCGCCCCGATCGATAGTGCCGTTCAGCCCGCCCCACTGGGACATTGCGGCCTCGTCGAGCGAAGCCAAGGCTCGCTCAACGACCTCCAGTTCGTCCATTTGAGCGTCACTCATACGCCCGACAGGTCCCTCAATCCCGCGCTCCTGCCACCGGGCCAGGATGCGCCCGACCCCCGTCAAGCGCGTACCGGAAACACCCACTGCGACCACTTCCACGCGCATGTCGCGCTCGGCAAGCGCAGCCCACAGGGGGGCATGCTCCGCACCCCAGGAGAGCAATTCGTCATACGTCTCCCCACCGATGTCCACGAAGACGAACCGCGCACTTCCGGCCCCGCAAGCGACCGGCATTTTCCAGCCGAACGGGCGGACCGTCCGTCCGCCATTGCTTGACCCATAGACTCGCTTGGGCAGGATCCGCCGATTAATTCCCAACGCCTCGAACGCCGCCACTTTCTCGGGCTCGGTGGGCAGCCAGGGCGACCCGAGTTCACCGATGACGAAGTCCAGCGACAGCAGCCGCCGCAGCAGTGTGCCCGGGGCGGCATCCTTGCGGTGGCGGATGTGCTCGGCGCCGAGGGCGCGGTAGACGAGCCGGGATTTCAGGCGGCAGACCCGACCGATCTCCGGCATCTCGAAATCTTCGGCGTATCGGCGCAGCTGCAAGGCCTCGACGATTCGCAGAGCACGCATGCGCACCGTGCTGCCTTCCCCCCCGACTAACCGCCCGTACTGCGAGCGCAGGAACACGCCGCTGTGCAGCGCGACCAGCGCGATCCATTCCGCCTCCCTGAGCTTGAAGCCGAGTTCCTCGACGGCCTTCTCGCGGCCCTGCAGATGCGCGATCACAGCTCGAGGAGCCCCCCGTCGCCGCTGCGGCCGCCGCCGCCTCCTCCGCCTCCGCTACCCTCGAGGGCGGCCAGGTTGAGCTTGCGCCGCGCGCGTCCGTCCGCGGCGTGCATGCGGAACCCCGCCGCGAGCTTCGCGGAGATCTCCTTGGCGCGATAGTGTCCCGTCGCGACCTCGACGTTGATGCGCCCGCCTCGCCCCTCCGCGTCGACGTACTCGATCTGCAGGTCCGGATAGATCACCTTGCCGTCCACCACCGGTATCCCCAGCGCCTTCGCCGCCGCCTGCTTGACCCGCTCGGCCGCCTCGCGCCCGGACCGGGCGCGGGCCTTCTCCGCGGCCTTGGCGACCGCCGACTTGAGTTCGGAGTCGCAGCGGATCCGCTGGACCGTTGCGCCTTCCCCTTCGAGCTTGCGGCACTCCTCCCGCCCGGCCCGGTAGACCGCGGCCTCGTGGGATGCCTCGCGCGCCTTCACGCGACCGCCCCAGTAGCGCTGCCCGGGATCCAGCTGCTCGCGATGCTGGCCGGCGGCCTCGCGCCGGCCGGCCTGTGTGAGGTGCAGGACCTTGAACGCCCGCCCTTTCGGCCCCCGCGCGGAGAACTCCTCGACCAGGCCGCGCCGCTTCAGCTCGTCGATCCCGCGCCGCGCCGCGTAGGGATGGCCCCCAAAGCGCTCGGCCGCGATGTCCGCCACGGCCGCGCAGCGGTAGATCCCGAGATCCTCGAGGGTCCGCGCCTGGCGCGCCGCGAAGCTGACGCGCTCGCGTCGCGGATCGTGTTCCCGGCGGTGTCCGGTCCGCGACGCACGCACCCGGCCCCGGCCCTGCTGGCGGTCCCGCTCGACCTGCTGGGCCCGGCTCATCGCCCGCCCCGCAGCGCCGCCGACCCCTTGACCATGACAGCCGCCTTGTCGGCCGTCGCGGTGGCCGCCAGCGCTCCCAGCATGCCGCCTCCGCTGACGCTGCCGGAGACCAGGCCGGACGCCAGTTCCGGGATCTTGAACGTGGCCAGGATCCCGGCCAGGGCGAGCGCGATATACGACACGATCCACATCAGCGCCGCGCCGAGGGCCGTCAGGTCGGGAGTGAGCGACTCCCAGATGCCGTCGCTGGCCGCGCGCACGGCGGCCAGGAAAACGCGCAGGACGCAGGCGGCGACCGCCGAGTACAGCGAGTACGTCAGCAGCGTCCGCAGCCACCCCCAGAAGAGGAAAGCGAGCGGCTCGAAGAGCAGGAACGGCACGAAGATCGGCCCCAGGGCGACAGCTACGGCGATCGCGAACTGCGCCCAGATCACCTGGGCGTAGCTCAACAGCACCAGCAGCAGCGAGACGATCGCCATGAACACCGCCAGGACCGCCAGCACGGCGCCGGCGATCAGGTTGCCGCCGATCGCCCCTATGTTGAATATCCAGAAGATGCCCCAGTCGCTCGCCGACGCGATCGCTTCGGTGAACGCCCGCGTGACGAACGCCCCGAGCCACCTCCAGGTCGACGAGTAGCTGTCGCGGGTAACCATGTCGGCGACCCACGAGCCCATGCCCACGATCGCCTCCGGCAAGGTCAGCCCGCCCACGGGCATCGGCGTGTCGTAGTAGAACAGGATCGCCCGCGGGACCATGATGGCCGTCACCAGCCGCACGAAATCCCAGCCGGAGAAGCCGCCGCCGGAGAAGGCGATCCGCACCCCGGTCCAGACGATGACCATCGCCGCGAGGCCCTCCCACATCTGCTCTCCCGCGCCCAGCAGGGGCGCGGCCATGTCGGCCAGCAGGTCCTCCGTCAGGCTGTCCAGCATGGCCTTGATCGCGCCGGGATCGTTCGAGTGGATCTGCTGGGCTCGGCTCACCCAACTTTGGAGTTTTTTCGGCAGATGCAGTTGTAGGTCATTGATTTCATTGAGTCGGATTTCCGCGAAACGGATTTGCGGTCACTACACTTTGTGATCCTTGGCGATATCTCCTGACTGTTCCCTGAGCGCGTCCCAGTCCAGCGGAATCGTGCGCCGGTGACGCTGGAACGCGAGCCCGGCCGCCGCTGCGAGGCGCGCCTGCTCGTTGTTCGGGTCCACGTCCTGCCGCTGGCTCCAGGTCTGCCCCTCCGCCGTCCGCATCGTCGTCGTCAGGCGCACCCACGTCCGCATCCGCTCGCGGATCGAGTGCCAGCTGTACGTCACGCCCGCGGCCCGCAGCCGGTAGCGCAGGGCGTGTACCAGGTGGTAGGCCAGCACCGTAATGAACAGGTGACCCGCCACGCGCTGGCCCAGGCTGTGGTGCAGCGGCCGCAACCCCAGCTCCTCTTTGAACGAGCGGAACGTCGCCTCGATGTCCGCCAGGCGGCAGTATTCCCGCACGATCCGCTCGTCGTCCCAGTCCGTCCGGCTGGTGCGCAGCAGGCTCGTGCCCTGCACCCGGTCCCGCTGCCCGTGACGCGGCCCCAGCTCCCACAGCACGGCCTTGGCACGGCCCTTCTCGCCGCGCTCCACACGCACCTTGTACTGGCTCGCCACCAGCTTGTGCGTCTGCTCCAAGCGACCCAACTTGCGCAGCACCTTGGCGTACGCCTTCAGGTGGCCCTTGACACTGAGCCCCGTGTGCAGCGCCTGCAGGCACGCCTCGTAGCGCGCCCGCCGCCGCTGCAGGAAGTCCTGCTCGTCCCGCTCCCGCTGCGGGCTCCACACGCACAGCCGGGCCTCCTCACCTGGATCCGCCTCCGGCCGCTCCGCCGCCGCTCCTGCCGCCAAGCCGGCCTCCGCTGTGCTCAGCCGCCAGATCTGCAGCTGATGCCCCCCGGCGCTCTGCCACTGCGTGTCCGCGGCACGCTCCGGGGCCGCCCGCCGCGGCCGCTCCACCGTGATCCAGTGCAGGCCCTGCTCGCGCAGCCAAGCCAGGTTCTCCGCGCGCACGATGCCGCCGTCGAAGACCACCGTCGGGCGCTCCCCGGCCAGCGCGCCCAGCCGCCGGACCGCTTCCTGCAGCGTGCCGGGCTCGCCGACGTTGCCCGCCAGCACTTCCGACCGCCGCGGAAAACCCTGCCCGTCCAGCAGCAGGCCGAGCGTGACCAGCGGGCAGTCATGGCGCTTCTGCTTGGAGCGGCCGCGCGCCGCGTAGGGGTGCTTGGGCCGGCCGGTATGGAAGGTGTTGGTGAGGTCGTAGAAGATGATGCGGGGCTCGAGGCGGAACAGCTTGCTTTCGTGGGCGAAGAGGGTCGGCTCGATCTGGTCGCGGGCCTGCCAGAGGGCGTCGGAGGCGAGATAGAGGGAGTTGGAGGCGAGGTCGGCGGGCCGCAGGCCGAGCAGTTCGGGCAGGGCGGAGTCGTGCTGCAGCCAGCGCAGGGTCTCGCGCTCGCTGGCCGGATGCAGGGCGCGGGCGAGGATCTGGGCGCAGCCGAGGCGGACGTGGCGCGGGCGTAGTCCGGCCTGCTGCAGGCACTCGCGCAGGCCCAGTTGGCCAGCGAGCAGGCGGGCCGCGCCGGCCTCGCGCACGTCGGTCTGGCGCAGGCTGGAGGGCAGCAGCGCGAGCGCCTGCTCGCGGGGTGCAGGTGCGGGATCGTCGGCGATCTGGAAGCCGAGGTCGCAATCGCCGTCGCGCAGGCGGCGGCGGACGAGCGGGGCGACGGCGCTGGCCTCGGCGGCGATGCGCTCGGCGAGTTCGCGCTCGGCCGGATCGGGGTCGGGGTCGGGCAGCGGACGCTGGCCGGTCAGCTGGTCGCGGACGGCGGCGGCGAGGCGTTTCCAGTGGGGGCGGGCGACGCGCCGATCGAGGCCGGCGGGGAAATGGGCGAGGACGATCTGGCGAACCTTGGCACCGCAGCGCTGGGAGTGGACGAGGCGGTAGCTTCCGTGTTGGCTGTCAAGCAGATATCCGGGCAGATGTGTTCTGCAAGGGCGATTTTCTTGGATTTCTCTGCACATGGTGAGATTCGGTGAGGGGCGGCGGTGGGTGCTGCTCAGGCGGCGGCCGGCAACTCCCGAGCGGGCGGTTCGCTTTGCCAGCAGCGGTCCTCGCGCAGCAGCGCAGTGAGCAGGCAAGCGAGCTTGCGCATGACGGCGACCATGGCGACCTTGTGCTCCTTCTTGTCGGCGATCAGGCGCTGGTAGCAGGCCTTGCAGGCGGGTTCCCAGCGGGTCGCGGACAGGGCCGCCATGTAGAGGCTGTGGCGGGGCTGGGCGCGACCGCCGCGAATGCTGCGGCGACCATGCTGTTTGCCCGAGTCTTGGTCGAACGGCGCCAGGCCCAACAACGAGGCGGCCTGGCGGCGACCGATGGTGCCCAGTTCGGGCATCTCGGCACACAGGCAGGCGGCCGTGACCGGGCCGCAGCCGGGCACCGACTGGATGATCTCGGCGCGGCGCGCCAGGGCAGCGTCGGCGGCGATACAAGTCAGCATGCGCTGCTCGCAGGAGCTGATGTCGGCTTGCAGGCCATTGCAACTGTCAGCGATGCAGGCAGCCGCCTCGGGGGCGAGTTCGGCGCGCAGCTTGCGGAGGGCGCCGAGCTGTATCACGAGCTTGCGGCGCGCGGCCAGCAAGTCACTGAGCAGCTGCAGGTGATCGTCTTGGGGCGGGGTCGCCACGAGGCTGTCAAGCTGGCCGAAGCGGGCCAGCATGGCAGCGTCGACGCGGTCGTTCTTGGCGAGTTGTCCGAGGGCCTCGGCGAAGCGCCGCGAGCGCAGCGGGTTGACCAGCACGGTCTCCAAGCCGGCCTCGAAGAGGCACTGATGCAGACGGCGGTGATAGCGCCCGGTGGGCTCGAAGACAGCGCGGCTGACGCCGTGCTGCAGCAGCCACTTGCGCAGGGCGCGGCGGCCGCACTTGTCATTCTTGAAGTGGCGCTCCAAACTGCCCTCGAGGATGTGGGCGTCGAGCCCGGATTTGCCGACATCGATACCGGCGATTACGGTGGGCTTGGGTGGTGTCATTCCTGCGTTCCTGTCCTTTTGCGATACGGGGCTACACCCACGCTTCCGTTGAGGTCGCGCAGGAATTGATGCGACGGGCCGACCAAGCTACCGCACGGACCTGAAATCCGAGGGGGAAACGGTCCGACCCGTCGCCGCCTCGGGGGCCTTGCAAGGCCCCCGAGGCGACCTCCCCCCGCTGGCGAGGGGAGGGATCCGAGGCCTGCCGCTGCGGTGGCTTGCGCCACCTGCGGCAGACCAACGAGACGTACCCAAGTCCTAACTGGGGATCCTGTCTCCGGCACACTTCCAAGATAAAAGGCGGTGCCGCCGGCAGCGCCGTGGGGGCGGGTCTGGACGCGCCGGACGAACATAGCCCCATGCTAGCGGAAAAATCCAAGTATGTCAACCTAGGTAGTCAGCACGTGGTCAGCACATTGAGCAGGATACGCCAAAAAACGGGAAAAGACGCAGAATCCAAGCCAGCAAGACGCTGTGCAGGCGATTGTTAGGGGAAAATAGGCCGGTCCAAGGGCTTTCGGCAAGTGATTCTAGCTGAGAACCGGGCCAAAACTCCAAACTTGGGCTCAGGTCGACCTGCATTGCGCTCCTCCGCTTGCCTGAAAGACGAGTTCCCCGCTAGTAGGCCGGTAGCTGCGGCGCGGTGAAGGCGTTGTCGGCCCCCGCCGCGTCGTACCGGGCCATGATCGCGGCGGTGCCGTTGAACGGCGCTTCGACCCCGGCCACCGCCGCGGCCTGGTGCGCGGCGACGGCCTCGCGCTGGGCGGCCGCTTCCTCGACCGCCAGCTCCTCTTGCAGGGCCGCGAGCTGCAGCTGCGCGGCCAGCAGGTCGCCGCTGGCCGCGGCGGCGCTGATCTGCTTTTGCTGCAGCGCCGTGGCCGACACTCCCGGGTCGGCGGCGATGCCCTCCAGCCTCTGCCGGATGTCCTCGAGCAGTTGCGCGTTGCGCTCGGCCGCCGCGGCCCTAGCGCTCGTAAGAGCGTCGAGCCTTCCGATCACATCGGCAAGCTCCTGCGCTACCCGCGCGCCGATGTCAGCCCGCGTTTCCGCGGGCGGAGCGACAACCGGCGGGCCGATCGGGGTCGTCACCGGCGCCGACGCCCAGGCGCCGCGGATGTCCGCTTCGGTCGGCAGCGGGGCCAGCAAGCCCGCGGCCAGCTGCTCCGCGCGGGTCCGGACCTGGCCGGCCCGGCTGATCCAGCCCTGGACCTGGCCCGGGGCACCCAGCACCGTGGCAACGGGGAACATCTGGTTCCAGTTCGCGAGGGCGCCGATCCGCCCCTCGGCGAACTCGAAGGCCTGGTTCAGCTGCGAATCCAGGGTGTTGATCATGGTCGTGGTGTTGGTGATCAGCGACGCGATGCCCGCCAGCTGGGCGTTGTTGGTGATGGCGTTATGGACGCGCTGCCCGAACGCGGCGATGTCGAAGGTGGGGAAGCCCGCGCTGGCGCTGCCCGCCAGCAGCAGGGCGGCCGCAAACGCGCTGGCCAGAGTGCGGCGCTTGCGCCTGGATTTGGTCATGGTGTCCTCCTGGAAGTGGAATGCAACTGGAATGCCGGCCGCGGCACGAGGGCGTCGGAAGTGAAGATGACGCGCAGCCTCTGCCCGGCGCGGATAGTGACTGTCGGCAGCCTGTTCAGGTACCGGTCGAGGATCGTCTCGCCGACGCGGCCCATGCCGGTGCCGGCCCCGGCGCGCGCCCCTTCGCTGCCGCCCGCGTAGGGCTGGGAGCCGCGCAGCGTGAGTCCGGAGATCACGCCCACGGCGCCGGCCGCCCCGATGGTGGACAGGTAGTGCCGGTTCACGCGGTCCTGCAGCCCGGACGCCCCGGCCTGGTCCAGCCCCCCGAACTCGAGACGGATGTAGCGCCCGTCCGGGAACACGAGGCGGTGGAACGAGACCGCCAGGCGCGCCTGCTGCCAGTCCCCGACGGCCTCGGCGCGGCCGATCGCGCGGGTGCCGCGAGGGATCAGGATACGCTGGCGGTCCCGGGACCACAGGGGGGCGGAGACGATGGCAAGCGCGGGACCGGGGAAGTCGCCCCGGAGCTGGGTGGCCAGGACCGCCTCGAGGATCTGGCCCTCGAGGATCCGCTCCCAGCCCGGAGGGTCGTCCGGCGGCGTCGGCGGCGTCGGAGCCCCGTCGGCCGGCTCGGGCACGCCAGCAGCGCCCGCCAGCCCGTGCAGTTCGGCAAGCTCGCCGGGACCGGCAGCCGCGACCGGGGCGGGCGCCGTCCTCGCAGCTGGCGGCATGCCCGCCTCCGCGGCGGGGACCCCGGCCGGATCCGCCCCCGGCCGCAGGGAGAACGCCACCACCGGCGAGGAGAGGGCCTCGTGCTCCCGCCGGATCCGGGCCAGCCGCAGCTCCTCTCTGAGCTGCCGCTCGGGGGTGTCCGGCTCCGGACCGCTGCCGGGCGAGAGGCCCGGAACGGGTCCCTGCGCGCCGGCCGCCGGCCGCCCGGGCAGGCCGCCGCCGGCAGTCGCCGCCTGCAGGCGCGCCGTTTCGTCCGCCTCGCGGGCCGCCTGCAACCGGGCGGCCTGGTCCTTGAGCCGCGCGATGGCCGCCGAGGTGGGCGAGACGACCGCCGCGCCCCCCACGGCCTGCTCGCTGATCGCCTCGTCGGCGGCGGTTTCCCCGGCAGCGCCGGCCTCGCCCTCCTCGTCGCTCGATGGCGAGGTGAGGATGACCAGGGCCATGATCACGGCCCCCCCAATGATCCCGACCTTGTTGATCACCCCCTTCGGCAGCGTGCCGAGGGGGTTGCGCGGCCGCCGGATCCAGCCGCTCACAGCAGCCCCTTGGCCGGCAGGTAGACCCAGTCGGCCCGCTGCTTTCCGATCTGCAGCCAGCCGTCCCGCAGGACGCGCTGCGCGACGTACAGGCCGTCCGCGGTGAGCTCGTACTCGACCAGGCTCGGCTTGCCGTCGCGGGACTCGTAGATCGCCGGCGACTCCGGCGCCGCGCTGCGCAGGTAGGTGTGCCGGCCGTCGTTCCACATCGCCACGACGCTGAAGGGGTCCCGCCGCGCCTTGGCGTCGAGCTTGTACTCGAACTTCGTCGCGCCCGGGTACGCCGAGCGGAAGGCCTCCACCTGCTCCTCGATCGTCCGCTCCGCCGCGGCCCGCGCCCTGGAGGCGTCCTCGATGGCTTCCCGGGCCGCGGCCGCGTAGCCCGCGACCTCGGACGCGGCGACGAAGGCCGGCTGGTGGACCGGCGAGCCGATCTTGCCCCCGCCGGGATCGGCGGGCTCGCCGACCTCGACATGCACCACCAGATCCGGCTCGCCGCCGCCCTCCCGGCACAGGAACGAGTAGATGTTCCCGCTCCGCGTGACGAGCGCCACGTTCGTTTTCTCGCCCTTGGCCTGGGGCTTGAGGTAGGCGATGTTGGCCTCCCCCTTGAGCTGCCAGAACTCGGTGTCGCCGGCGACGAAGTCGGCGATGAGCTCGTCCGCGGGCAGCGCGATGACCGTGGTGTGCCGCACGGCCGCGCGGATCTCGATGATTTCGTCGAGCGAGTCCAGCCGCACCCTGCGCGCCTCGGCACCCCCCGCGATCTGGATCGCCGCCAGCGCCCACACGGCCGCGAGAACAACCTTCTTCGTCGGAACTTTCGTCATTTTCAGTACTCCCCCCTGGCGAGGCGGTCGAGCGCTCCGGACAGCCCGTGCTCCTCGATCGCCCGCGCCCGCTTCACGGCATCCCGCGCCGAGCTCGTGTACAGCCAGTACGAGCGCCGGTCGACGTGCAGCCGCAGCACCTCGGCCTCGCCGGTCCGGCGCAGGTAGATCTCCTCCTTCGGGACCAGCCCCCGGACCTGGTCCACCTCTGCAGCTGTCAGCTGGAAGGTTTCCGCCAGCTCCTGCGGGAATTCCGGGTTGGCCAGGAACAGCCGCGTGGGCGTCGCTTCCAGCAGGCCCCTGGCCGTGTCCGCCCGGGACAGGTCCGCCCCGGACTGCGTGGCGAGCAGCAACGCCGCGTTCTTCTTCCGCCAGGTCTTGGCAGCCTCCGCGAGGTACGCGCTGACGGTCGGGTCCTTGAGGAATTTCCAGGCCTCGTCGACGACGGCGATCTTCACGCGCCCCAGGTCGGACGGACGGGTCGTCGATTTCGTGCCGCATCTTCTCCAGGTAGTAGCCCAGCGCGGCCTCGACCAGGTCGACGACCTGCCACTCGCCCCAGGCGTCCTCCGCGCCCGCGGCGGGCGGGTTGTCGAACACCGCGCCCCAGGTGCCGTTGCCGACCCACCGCGACATCGCCGGCTTCATCCGGTTGAGCAGCGAGCCCGCCAGCGACCCGAGCCTGCGCTCCGGCGGGGGGAACCGGTACAGGTCCTCCACCAGCTTGCGGATCTCGGTGGTGTCCCCGCCCGACGTCTCGTACCCGTCCAGCTCGAGCAGCCGCCGCACCCAGCCGGCGAGGAACTGGAAGGTGCGCTCTCCCGGCGGCAACGAGAACGGCCGCACCCGCGTAGGCGCCTGCGGGTCGGGCGAGAGCTGCAGGTAGTCCCCGCCCAGCAGCTGCGTCAGCGGCCGGTAGGATCCGCCCAGGTCGAGGATGAACACGCGCGGCCCGTACTTCACCGCCGAAACCAGCAGGAAGTTCAGCAGGAAGCTCTTCCCCGATCCGGTCTGGCCGAGGATCAGGGTGTGCCCGATGTCGCCGCCGCCGCGACGCCGGCGGAGACGAGCAGGGGGCGCGGCTGGTTCGCCCGCGCCGCCCCGGGCAGCCGTGCGAAGTAGGCTGCCAGCTGCCCGTAGCTCTCGCGAATGGCCTTGGCGTCGCAGGACGCGAAGATGCGCCGCACCGCGGCATCGTGCCGCTCGATCTCCTCGAGCGGGCTGTGCAGAGTCAGGCCCAGCGCGAGTTCCCCGTAGGGCATGCCGTCGGCCTCGAGCTCGGCCTGCGCCAGGCCCAGCCGCGCCGCTTCCGTGTCGGCCGCCTCGTCGAGCATGGCGGAGGTTGTCCCCGCCGTGTCCTGGGCGTGGGCCATCATGCCGAAGCGCTTCGCGAAGAAGAATTTCCGGGCGGTGGCGATCCGCGACCGCGCCTTGTCGGTGGGGAGCCTGCGGAACTCCCACGACACGGTCATCGTGGCCGGCAGCTGCAGCAGCTCGCGCAGCTGGTCGGCCGCCGCCTCCGAGGGCGGCTCGACCAGGGAATAGACCAGCGCGTCCTCGCCGCCGATCCGCAGCTGCCGGCGCTCCGCCTCGATCTCGGACTGGGCCAGGCGCCAGTGCAGCCCCGAGCCCCGCGCGGCGGGCGCGGGGGTGCCGGGACGGTTGACCAGCTCGCTCAGGATCCGGGTGGCCTCGTCGGGCCCGAGGATCCGGATCGGAGTCAGGTCCTCGACCAGCCGGCAGTAGGCGTCGACGTCCTGCCGCAGCCGCACGCAGGCGTCCTCGACGTTGCTGCGGATCCAGACCGTCCGGCGGTCCGGCTGCAGCAGGGCCTGGACGCGTTCGAGCCAGGCCGGCGCGCCGTTGCCCGAGGGGGGCCGGCTTGAGGCGCGGGTCCCGTGTCCACGCGACGCAGATTTCGAGCTGGGAGAGCCTCTTTTGCAGGTGCGCCGCGCGCGCCCGCGCCGACTCGCCGGCGATTCCCTCCTCGCCCGCTTCCGCCGGGGGCAGGGGCCGCCGCAGAACGAACAGCGACAGGCGCGTGCGCTCGTCCAGCTGGCCCAGTGCCCGCACCCAGCGCTCCACGACGGCGGAGATCTGCGCGTGACGCAGGCCGGCGGTCGGACAGGGCGTGAGCCGCCCCATGGTGACCAGCTCGGCCCGCCGGGTCAGGCAGGTGCGGCCGTCATCGAGCCAGCCGAAGTAGGGGATCTCCGCCTCGAGCGATCCCGCTTCCTCGCGCGCTTTCCGGAACGCTGCCGCCGCCGAGCCTGGCATCAGACCAGGTCAACCTCGGTCCTGCGACCAGCCTTGCCCGGGTCGTAGCGCGGCTTGTACCGCTGGGCGAGCTTGATGATGCGCAGCATGGCGGGATCCTCCCGGCAGGCGGCCACGCCGAGGGCGTACCCGGCGGCCCCCACGACCGCCCCGAACACGAGGCTGTAGGTGGCCGTGTACAAGGCGTACGCCAGGATGCCGTTGAGGATGAACCAGGTGCGCTCGCAGCCGGCGATCATCAGCGGCCGGTTGAGAGCCTGGGAGGCAACCCACTTCCTGCGCCGGTCGTGGTCCATCAGGTCGTCAGCCAGGTCAGCCAGCCGGCTGCGCCGATGGCCATGGACAGGCCGAACAGCACGCCGTCCAGGGCCTTCTTGCCACCGGGTTCCCCGAAGGCGAACATCAGGCCGGTGACGACGATCGCGACCAGGCTGAGCCCGCGGCCGATGGGACCGGTGAACGCTGTCGATATGTTGTTGATGGCGTTCTCCCAGGGATTCGCCGCCGCCGCGAACGCCGTGACCGCGGTGACGGCCAGGAGGGCGGGGATTCGCAGGGCGCGCGCCATGGGACGGGAGATTCGAGGTCTCGGCATACGGCGATGGTCGCGCCCGAACCGCACTCGCGCAAGGCCGCGGCGGATCACCCCGGCGGGATCGCTCCCGGCCGCCGCCGCAGCGCCAGGACATTGAGGAGGGTTTCGATCGCCGCCCCGCCCGGATCGGCGAGAGCGAGGATGTCCGGCCAGGGGTTGTCGTTCCGGACGGGGCTCTCTCCCGGCGCAACGCGCCGCCCGCTGTGGTCCATGGAGACCCCGTCTCGCTCCCGGCGGCAGCTGGCGGAAGGACGGAGACCCAAGCCCCTCGAATTCTGCTTTCGATCGCCCACGCGCATCCTACAGGTAAAGACTACAGGCAAATAGAGGTAACTACAGGAGAAGGTATATAGTGCGGGCGCTACCGTTTATGCGGAAACGCGCCACCGTTTATGCGGAGCTGCGCTACCGTTTATGCGGGGGAGCGCTACCGTTTATGCGGACAAAAAAAGCGCTACCGTTTATGCGGAGGCGTCAGTTGTGGTTCACGGCTTTGGCGCACAGCGCTCGAGCCAGCTAAGCACAGACGGAGCGCAGGGTCTGATCAGCAGGCCCTTCTCTTGCGGCTCGGCCTCGATCCCGTTCCATAATTCCTTGATCGCTTCCAGGCTCCGTCGGAACTTTAGTCGGAAATTCCTTGGACGGGTGTACTCGGCACCGAACTGAATCTCGAGCGACCGCCACGGGATAACCGTCTCCCGGTTGAGTCTAGCCACCCGGTAGGTGAGCCAGACGTATGCGTCCAGCGCCAGTGGGGACCGGCGTAAGCCGTCTAGAATGGCTGTGTCGAGAGGCACTGAACCCGATCTCGCAAGGCTGTAGAAGCGCTCTCCCAAGGTCACTTGCACTCCGCGACCAGGCCATGTCACCCATTTGTCTGCGAGCACGATATTCCGACCTCGATCCTGAGACTTGTCGTGGTATGCGAATGAGGTGAGGCAGAGCCGGCGCAACTGGTCGCGCGCCCTCGTCGACGCCCCGGTGGCTCCACCACTGTCCTTTATCCCCATCAGGGCAAGGAAGGCGTTGGCGGATTCGCCCACGTAGAACGTGCGCTCTCGCTGTAGGAGGGCTTTGGTCGTCAGGTGGATGAGAATAAGGCGCGGGTACACGCCGTAGGGAAGGCTAGGAGTCTCCGGCGCGAGTAGCGACAGGCGGATGTCGCCGTTGACCCGGCTAAACTCCGATCCGGCCACTCTGCTGTGGGGCAGGGTCACCGACGCTAAGAACCCCGGCAGATAGAGCACTTTCTGCTTCGGCCGTCCGACCCGGTGCGGGGAGGGCCTTTTCCCCGCTTGCTGCGGGGCGGTCAGCGAGCGGCCCAGACCAGCGGAGATCCCGGTCTCACGGAGATGGATGGCAAGCCGGTTCAAGACCGGGCGCGAGGCATCTGCGGCCGACGGGAGGTAGAGCACTATTCGGCCCGCCTCGTCGACCTCGTGGACCGGCAGGGCGAGGAGGAATTCGTGCTCAGCGGCCGATAGCTTGCCAGCCGCCAGCAGGGCCGAGACACCCTGCATGTACGCACCATACGCGGCGACCCTCCCCTTTTTCGCCAACGGGGTGCTGGTATAGGTTTGCAAGACAGCCTCCTGGGCTGCCTAACAACGAGCTGTAGCCTCCCGAAGCAGGACCGCAACATGTAGCGAGTATGGGAATACTCGACTCCCGCACCGCGTCTTGGAAATCCACCAGGGAGCCAAGGGGAATCTTGTTGAGGTCGGGGCTGCTGGCTGGCGTGCTGCGCTACGGATCACCAGGCTCCGTGAGCACCGCAGGTTGGCAAATGCGGACCTGATTACCCGGGAGTCTCAGCCGCATTTAGGAGTCGAGAATTTGTAGATTCTAGCCTTGATCCGGTTGACCTAGAATGCTGTTTGATGTATAATAAGTAACTGACAACAAAGGAGTTGCCTATGCCTAAGAACCAAGTCCAGTTCCAGAAGGGACAGAGCCTGCGGGACTTCCTCAAGCTCTACGGAACCGACCAGCAATGCGCCCAAGCGTTGTTCCAGTCGCGCTGGCCGGAGGGCTTTCGCTGCCCCGCCTGCGGCTACCATAAGTACTGTCAGCTGCACACTCGCAAGGTCTTCCAGTGCATCCGCTGCAAGCATCAGGCCTCGCTGACCGCAGGCACCCTGTTGGAGAACACCAAGCTGCCGCTGAGCACCTGGTTCCTGGCGATCTATTGGCTCACGCAATCTAAGAATGGCATCTCGGCGATGGACCTCAAGCGCCAGTTGGGGGTGAGCTACAACACCGCCTGGATGCTCAAGCACAAACTGATGCAGGCGATGCGCGAGCGGGACGACAGCCAGCCGCTGGGGGGCATCGTGGAGATGGACGACGCCTATCTGGGCGGGGAGGCAGTCGGGGGCAAGCGCGGTCGAGGCGCGGCCCGCAAGACGCCCTTCCTGGCGGCGGCACAAGTCAGCGAGGACGGGCGGCCGCAGCGGCTGCGGCTGAGCCCGGTGGTCGGCTTCCGCCGCCGCGCAGTGCAAGCCTGGGCGCAGCAGCACCTGCGGCCGGGGACGCTGGTGCGCTCGGACGGGCTGGCGTGCTTCCGGGGGGTGCAGGCGGCCGGTTGCGAACACCAGCCGCGCGTCACCGGAGGCGGCAAGGGCAGCTGCGAGACGCCCGGGCTGACTTGGGTGAACACGCTGCTGGGCAACGTCAAGCGCTCGATTGACGGCACCTATCACGCCTGCGACGCGCGTTACGCGGGGCGCTACCTCGCCGAATTCGCCTACCGCTTCAACCGGCGCTACCAGCTGGTCGATCTCGTGCCCCGCCTCGCCTATGTCGCCCTGCGCACTGCTCCGCTGCCCTACCGGCTCTTAACTGTGGCTGGAACTAATGGGTAATCAGGAATGCGGATAAGCTGGTTGCAATGCTCAAACGAATCGCCCCTGGTCTCCTCGCTCTTTCCATCCCTCTTGCCGCAGCCGAGCCAGACTGGCCAGCCGTCAAGGCCGAGGCCTTGGCGACATTGGTCGACTTGGTGCAGTTGGACACTTCGCAGCCCGACGGTAACGAGATTCGAGCGGCCCGCTACCTGCAAAACAAGCTCGCGGGAGAGGGCGTGCCCTCTGAGATATTCGAATCCGCACCCGGCAGGGCCAGCATCGTGGCGCGGGTCAAGGGCAACGGGTCCAAGCGTCCGCTGCTGCTGCTGGGCCATCTTGACGTGGTGGCGGTAGAACGCGCGGAATGGTCCTTCGATCCATTCGGCGGCGAGGTGAAGGAGGGCATCCTGTATGCCCGGGGCGCGTCCGATGACAAGGGCGTCGTGACAGGATCGTTTCACGTCTTGCTGGAGTTGCATCGCCAGCAGACGCCCTTGGACCGTGACGTAATCTTTCTGGGCGTGGCGGACGAGGAAGCCGGGGGCGTTCTCGGGATCACGTACATGCTCGAGGAACACCGCGACAAGATCGACGCCGAATTTGCAATCAACGAAGCTGGCAAGGGTGTTTTCAATCGGGATCGCGACTATTCGCGCTTCGAGATACAGACGGCCGAGAAGACACCCCGGCGGATCGATTTGAAAGCCGTGGGAACCTCTGGACACGGCTCGATCCCGCTCAAAGACAACCCGATCGGAGCCCTTGCCCGCGCAGTGGCGCGGCTGTTCGAACATGAAATGCCGCCTCGGCTAAACGAGACGACGCGCGAGTACTTTACCCGCCTGGCTGAAATTTCCGAGCCTGAAAAGGCGGAAGTGTTCCGGGCGATCCTGCACGAGAATCCGACCGCCGAGGATTACGAGCGACTACGAGACCTGTCCCCCGTCTATCACTCCATGGTGCGCACGTCGATCGTGCCGACGATCCTGCAAGGCGGCTATCTCAAGAACGTCATTCCCTCAGAAGCGCACGCTACGGTGGACATCAGGGCGTTGCCAGACGAGGATCCCGAACGGCTCTTCACGTTGCTAAAGCGGATTATGGACGAGCCGGCCGTCGACTTGGTGCCGCATCCGCAGACGCGCCCATCGCACGAGCCATCGGCACTGGGCACCGATGTCTTCGTCGGCTTCGAGGCGGTCTTGGAGCGCATGTATCCCGGTGTCCCGATCCTGCCCACGATGTCTACCGGGGCGACTGACTCGGCGCAGCTACGCGACGCCGGAATTGCCAGTTACGGGTTTGGACCGGCAAGGCCGGAATGGGATCTTGCCAGCGGTATCCATGGCAAGAACGAGTACTTGTACGTGCAGCCGTTCCAAGACTACGTGGAGATCTTGTGGAACGTTGTCGTCGAGATTGCCGGGGTGCAGTAGCCGCGCGCTGACTCCGAGCGGAGGTTCATCGAGAGCTGGTCACCAGTTCAGCGAGGGCCGCGATGAATGCCGGGCCGTCGTTCAGCCCTGTCATCGTCTCGAAGTGACGCACGCCCCAGGCATTTGCGATCTTGCGTGCTTCGATATTGATCTCGGACAGGGTTTCAAGATGGTCGGACACGAACGAGACCGGCACGACGAGCACCGATTTGGTGCCCGCCCGCCCAAGCCCCCGCAGGGTTTCCTTGAGGCTGGGCTTGAGCCATCGCTGCGGGCCGACCCTGCTCTGATAGCAGAGTGTGTGGCGCGTGCCCAAGCTGCAGTCGCGCACCAATAGGCGAACAGTTTCCTCGATCTGGTCGCGATAGGGATCGCCTTGCTCGATGAATTTCTTCGGCAAGCCGTGCGCGCTGAACACGACGTGAGGCTCCGACCGTGCGGGAAACCTACCAAGGGCCTCCCGTAGGCGTTCGGAAATTGCCGCGATGTAGGCGGGGAGCGAATAGTACGAAGCGATTGTCACGGTCGGCAATTCCAGACCGTTCTCCTCTGCCTTCCGCTCCCAGTCGCGCAGCGAGCTACCGGTCGTGGCTGCCGAATAATGCGGGTACAGGGGGAGCAACACGAGCCGGTTGCATGGCGAGTTCTGAACGGCTTCGACAGCCATTGCAGTAGTCGGGGTACCGTAACGCATCGCCACGAACACCCGGCACTCAAGCGTTTGGCTCATCACTTGCTCAAGCGCTTCGGCCTGGCGAGAGGTGATCTCACCGATTGGCGATCGCCCGCCAATCGCCGCATACAAGGGAGTGGCCTGTTTTGCCCGCCATGTCGAGAGTCGTTTGGCGAGCCATGATCGAAGCGAGACCGGGGTCGGAAGATCGAACAGTTCAGGATCCTGAAAGATGTTTTCGAGGAAGGGCTGGACCTCTTCCAGCGAAGATGGCCCGCCGAGTTGAAGCAGCACGATTCCGAGTGGCGCGGAGTTGCTGGCGGCTCGCTGGGCGTCTGACATTGCGAACTGGATGTGCTGATGCTTTCAGAGCAAAAGGCGGGCGTCCGCGGGGAGCGCTCGGGTCGAGGATGTTCCTCAGATTAGATGTCGCTGAGGCGGTCTAACTTTCCTGTGCCGTCGCCAAGAGTCTCGGGCTGGACCCCGACCCGGTCCAGCAGCGACAGGTACAGATTGTTCATCGGCGTTTCGTTGGCGTAACGAATATGCCGACCGGGATGGAGTGTGCCGCCTCCCCTGCCTGCGACCACGACCGGAAGGTCATGATGCGTGTGCCGGTTGCCGTCGGCAATGCCGGACCCGTAGACCACCATCATGTTGTCTAACAGCCGCCCGCCGCCGTCCTCAATTGCAGAGAGCCTCTCGACAAAATAGGAAAACTGCTCGACGTGGTGGACGTTGATCTTGGTGATGTCCTCGATCTTGGCTGGATCGCCGCGGTGGTGTGTCATGCCGTGGTGAGCACTGCGAACCTGAACGTCGGGATAGGTGAGATTGCTGCCCTCTCGGCCCATCATGAACGTGGCGACCCGCGTCAGATCGGCCTGGAACGCCAGCGCCATCAGATCAAACATTAATCGTGCATGGTCGGCGTAGTTCGCGGGCACGCCTTGCGGACGAGCCATCGCGGGCTTTGCTTCCTCGCCCAGTTCCGCGCTGTTGAGGATACGTTGTTCCACATCGCGGACGCTGGACAGATACTCGTCAAGCTTCTGCTTGTCCGCCGGCCCGACGGTGCTGCGCAGCCTATTCGCCTCCTCGAGGTCGTGATCCAAGACACTCCGCCGCCTAGCTTCGCGGCGCGCTCGCGCGACGGGGCCAAGCGGTGCTTCGAACTCCCCAAACATGCGATCGAACAGTAAGCTCGGATCGATTTCCGGAGGGTTTGGCGTTTTCTCGCCACGCCAGGAAATGCTATTCGAATAGGCGCAGCTGTAGCCGGAATCGCAGTTGCCGGCCAAGCGTCCGGGTTCGATGCCAAGTTCGAGAGATGCGTATCTGGTGCGGTCGCCGATGGCATTGGCCGCGACCTGATCGGCGGAAATACCAAGCTTGATATCCGCTCCAGCCGTTTTCTTGGGGTGGATCCCCGTCAGAAACGACGACGCCGCCCGGGCGTGGTCGCCACCGCCGTCGCCCAGTGCGCGGCCGTTGTTGTGGGTCAAGCCGGATAGCACCAGTAGGTCGTTTCGGTGCGGCTCGAGAGATTGCAGAATGCGCGTGAATTCAAAGCTGCTGCCCTCGGTTGCGGGCGTCCAAGCTTCCTGAATCACCCCATTGGGGATGTACACGAATGCGAGGCGTGTGGGCGCATCGCCGGCCAGCGTCCTCGTGGACGCGAAAGCGGGCACCATCGCGTCTAAAAACGGTAACGCGACCGCCGCGCCGGAATTCCGCAGAAAGACGCGCCGGTCTAGAGGCCTCCCGAGAATCATGCCTGAATCCATTCAGAGATTACCACAACGATCTCGGGTACCGACGCCATCGATGGAGCATCAATGGCCTTAGTGGTTGAGCCGTAGCGTGCCCACACGGTTGCGTGCCGGGCCCGGCTTGCTGGCTACCATGAATGGGATGCCACTGCGGATAGAGGATTTGGATCTGGATGCCATCGGGCTCAGCGAGTTGATTAAGGACGGGCAGATCCACCCGTCGGAGCTTGTGGACTCGGCGATTGACGCTATTGAGCGCACCAACGGGGACTTGAACGCCGTAAACACGCCCATGTTCGAGATCGCCAGGGAGGAGGCACGCAAGCAGAGCATTGACATGCAAGCCCCTTTCTCGGGCGTGCCGTTCTTGCTGAAGGATATTCGCGCTGCCTACGCCGGCGTCCCCACGTCCGATGGGTGTGGTTTGCTTCGCGACATACCAGTGACCTACGACAGCGAGATCGTAAAGCGGCACAAGCGGGCGGGCTTGATTTGCGTCGGCAAGACCAATACGCCGGAATTCGGGTTGACTGCCACCACGGAGCCACATGCGTTCGGGCCGACCAAGAACCCGTGGAACTTGGGACGCACTCCAGGCGGGTCGAGCGGAGGTGCTGCGGCCGCAGTCGCCGCACGCTGCCTGCCCATGGCCCACGGTAGCGATGGCGGGGGATCGATCAGGATTCCGGCTGCGTGCTGCGGGCTCTTCGGCCTGAAGCCAACGAGGGGGCGCAATCCGCTGGGCCCTGATGCCGGAGATGTGATGAGTGGGCTGGTGGTCGAGCATGCATTGACGGTGTCTGTCCGAGACAGCGCCGCGCTATTGGACGCCACTGCTGGGCCCGATGCGGGCGATCCCTACTTCGCCCCGCCTGTCGATAGGAGCTTCTCCGAGGAGGCGCGGAGAGCCCCCGGCAGGCTGCGCGTCGCTTTCTCAACAGAATCCCCCTCTGGAACACCGGTGCATGCCGAGTGCGTCGAGGCGGTCGAGTCGGCGGGGCGGCTGCTCGCTGACCTTGGCCACGATGTCCAGCAGGCGGCCCCGCAATACGATGATCGGGCATTCAGGGCGGCATTCACGACAGTTTGGTTTTCGAATCTGGCAGCCGGACTGGCGCAGATGTCCGCACAGCTCGGACGCGAGCTCGCCGACTCCGATGTCGAGTTGGCCACCTGGGAGTACGGCGAGCGAGGAGCGGCGTTGACCGGTGCCGAATACGTCCGGGCTGTTGCGCAGTTACAGCTCGTGGGGCGCCAGTTTGCTGGGTTCTTCCAGCAAGTCGATATTTGGATGACACCAGTCTTCGCTGCGCCTCCTCCGCCGCTCGGATTCCTCCACCCGGCTCCCGGCGAGACCGCCATCCGCCCCTATGCCAGACGCGTTCGAGAGTGGGTGCCATTCACGCAACTGGCGAATGCGACGGGCCAGCCGGCTGCCTCGGTACCCCTGCACTGGACGGCTGACGGACTCCCTGTCGGAGTCCAATTCACGGCGGCCTTTGGTGCCGAGGGGACTTTGTTCCGACTCGCGGCGCAGTTGGAAGAAGCTCGGCCATGGCGTGATCGACGCCCGCCGGTTTGTGCATAATCCAGCAGCTGGCTGGTGTGATTCCCGGCAGGCTGGAGGGGCCTAGCGTTGGTCGCCGTCTATCGGTCCGGGCTCTATTTTGGGTGCTCCGCTGGATTCGGCGCACGCCGAAAGGTCCAAGCTCCGCGCCAGTGCGCGGGTCAGTTCCGCGACAACGTCAACGTCGCTACCTGCATCTGTTGGCGCTCGGTCTCCAGCATCGCCTCCGGGGGATTCGGATCCGATGTGGCCGGTGCCGCCGTGAGCGGGAAGCGCGCAATTCAGGCTAACCAGAATCTCCCCGGGGCTCTAGGTGCTGGCCCAGTCGCAAAGCGAAGCGAGGCCAGATCTGCGCGCCAAGGCGCGCGACAGCTGCGCATTATAATGAGGCTCCTGTGGCGAAGTCGTTCTTTCTTCAGGTAGGGTCTGCCCTTCGGATGCTCAATCCGAGTGAGGTGCGTGCCGTGGCGCGCAAGCCGATCACTTTCGGCGTGCTTGCCTCCAACGACGAATTCGCCGACGACGTGCAGGAATTTCTGTTTCCCCCACCGCACTCTGCCGAGGGCAAGGGGATTGTTTGGATTGCCGATGAAGCGGACTTCCCGCGCGCAACGCTAGGTTTTTCCGAGGCTGGGATTCCTCATCCGTCGCACTTCTTCCGGTTTGATCCGAATGATCCAAGGGCCTCGGCGGGAAGCCTGCTGGACGACGACGCGACCGACGACCTTTTGCTGCCGCTGGCGCGTAACTTCCCCGGATTCCGAGGGCCGGTCAGCGAGCGTCTCATCTGGAAGAGTGCGAAGGAGAACACGCTGTTCACCGCCGCGACGTCACTCCCGAACATAGTCCCGTCTGTCCTGAGCCTGCCTTGGGCCGTGGGGGAGTTCGCCTCCGATACCGCCTTCTTGACCATGAACCAGGTTCGCCTCTCGTTCCTGATAGCGGCCGCCCACGGACGGGCCGTCGGGTACGACAGGCAGAGCCTTCCAATTGGTTCGATCCTGGCCGCTGCCCTGGGCTGGAGAGCTCTCGCCCGTGAGGCGGCCTCGAAGATGCCCGGCGGTTGCGGCGTGTTGTCGAAGGCCCTAATTGCATTTGCCGGGACGTACGCGGTTGGCAAGGGCTTGGAACACTGGTTTCGTGAAGGCAGCCCGATCGGGCGCTTGGCCGAGCTGGAGCACTATTCGGAAGGGTTCCGGCGCGGCAAGGACACAGTCGAACGGATCGTCAAGGGTGTGATGTCGGCCTCGCGGCCGGCGGAACGATCGGCATAGGCTGTCGTCGGCCGCCCTCCGGGGCTGCCGGATCCGAGGCCAGGGATTGAATGCGGGTCATTGCAGGCAAGTTTCGCGGGCGCCCGCTAAGGTCGTTGGAGGGAACGGCCACGCGCCCGATGCTCGGGCGGATGCGCCAGACGTTGTTCGACATCCTGCAAATGCGGATTCAAGGCCGGGTGTTTGCGGACCTCTACGCCGGCACCGGCGCCGTGGGCATCGAAGCGCTTAGCAGGGGCGCGAAAGAGGCAGTGTTTGTCGAGTCGAGTTCGCGCGCTACTGCTGTAATCGAGCAGAATCTGGAGACCATGGGAGCTTCGCATCAGGCTCAGATACGCCGCGCTCAAGTCCGCGAGGCGCTCGGCCAGTTTGATGCCGACATCTACTTTCTCGGACCGCCGTACGACGCTGTACGCGAATATGCGCATACGCTGGAAGCGTTATCCGCGCAGGCGGCTGAAGTCGTGATAGCCCAGCATGGGAGGCAATTGGAACTGGCTGACCGCTACGGCACGCTGGCCAAGGTGCGAGTTGTCAAAGTGGGCAGCAATCGGCTCTCGATGTTTGAACACCGGCTCCCGGACGCTGGCGCTTGACCGCGCTGCGCCCAGGCAGTTCATGCCGGAGTTGGCATGACTTCGGCCACCACGCCCTCGATCTGGTCGAAGACCCAGTCGATCTCCTCGTCGGACACGACGTAAGGCGGCATGAAGTAGACGATATCTCCGTACGGGCGCAGCAGCAGGTTTCGCTCAAGGAACTTTTCCGCCATTCTGGGGCCGATGTCCGCTAGGTATCCTTGGCCGCCAGTCTCGAGTTCTAGGATCCCCACTCCTCCGATCTGGCGGACGTCTCTCGTGCAATCTCGGCCGATGAAGCTCTCCAGCCTAGACCGCATCTTGGCTTCGATGCCTGCGATTCGGGTCATTACGTCGTCGTTGTCGAAAATGTCCAGGCCGCAGAGCGCGACGGCGCAACCGAGCGGGTTGGCGGTGAAGGAGTGACCGTGAAAGAAGGTCTTGCTGCGGTCATCGCTGAGAAACGCTTCATACACCTCGTTCGAGGTTGCGGTGACCGACAGCGGCAGATACCCGGCCGTCAAACCCTTGGACATGCACATCAGGTCCGGCTCGACCGGGCCGTGCTCGCACGCGAACATTTTCCCCGTGCGCCCGAAGCCTGTCATCACCTCGTCCGCGATGAGCAGGAGCCCGTAGTCGTCGCACAGTTCCCGCAACCTCAGGAGCATCTCTGGCTTCCACACCAGCATGCCCCCCGCTGCTTGCAGCATGGGCTCGACAATGACCGCTGCGATGTCCGATGCGCGCGCTTCGAGCAGGGATTCGAGTTCAGACAGCGGTTCGCTGGCGCTGCCGTCGTTCGATGGGTCCAAGGATGCTAGGTAGTCTTCGGGCACCGTGACCCGCTCCACGCGAAACAGAAGTGGCGCGTAGCTGGCCGTAAACAGCGAATCGTGGCTGGCCGACATAGCGCCGACGGTGTCGCCGTGGTAGGCGTGCTTGAGCGCGAGAAAGGTCCGCCGCTGGGATTCGCCGCGATTGGTCCAGTATTGGTAGGCCATCTTCAGCGCGACCTCGACGGCGGTGGAGCCATTGTCCGAATAGAAGACGCGGGTGAGCTTGGACGGCAGTTTGGCGAGCAGCCTTTCGGCAAGCTCTACCGCCGGCGGATGGGTGCAGCCGGCAAACATGACGTGCTCGAGCCGCTGCGCCTGCTCCGCCAGCGCTTGACCGATCTTGGGGTTGCAGTGGCCGTGCACGTTGACCCACCAAGACGAGATGCCGTCAAGGAGGCGCCGCCCGTCCTCGGTCACCAAGTACGCCCCGGCGCCACCCACGATCGGGATCGGGTCCGGCGCAGTCTTCATCTGAGTGAACGGATGCCAGATGCAAGACCGGTCTCTGGCCACCAAGGAGGGCATCGTCTTACCGTATCTCATCATCCATGCCTCGCCATTCGGCTGGCGATCGAGCACGGCAAGAGTGCACCGCCTGCTCTCCCCAAGAGCCGGGAGGCGCGGGTGCGTTTCGTCTCCAGATGGCGGCTCTGCGTGCCAACCCGGATCGGGAGGGTGCGTACGCGGAATTGCTTTCCGAGGCCTGTGCCGGCGGCCGCGAAGAGCGTCGAGCCGTTCCAGAGGGCGGCTTATGCGAAGTTGCCGGATGACTGCCCCTACCTGGTCGAGCACGTTGCGGCCTATGATCTCGAGCGGGACAAGTTTCCGCGAGCGGATGTCTGGCCGTCCGGCGTCGCGATCGCGCTCAACGCTGGTCGTGGCACGGACTCTGGGATCCGGAGCGGCCGGCGACGAGGCCCCAGCTGGTCGCGCTGAGTGTCGCGCTAGCCACCCAGCGTGATCAGCGCGCACAGCGCCGCAAGGCTGGCTATTGCCCCCCAGTCGGAAGGGCGGCGCCAGTCGAAGATCGCCTACGGGAGCCGGAGGGGTGGCAGCCATAGCAAGGGACCGGGCAGGCCAACGGCCGTGCCCGAGCGCCTCCTCTGCCAACCCCGAAGTCCAAGCAAGACCCTTGTCGGCGGCAACTCCCGAGAGCATTTTCCCGTCGGCTGCGGGATCGGGCTTCCCATCGCTGCCATATAATGCCTTTTCATGTGGAGACCCGCAATCTTCGGGCTGATCGTGGCAATGGCCGCGGTCTGCTCACCGCCATCCCGGGCCGCGAGCGAGGCCGTGCTGCTGGAGCGAGTGGAGAAGCTCCTGCCCTCCGCCATGGAAGCGCATGAGATCGATCTCTGGCTTGTGTTTACGAGGGAAGAGGCCAAGGATCCTTTGGCGGAAGACCTAGGCGGCGGCGACGCGGTGGCTCGCATGGCGTTGCTGTTCGATCGCTCTCGGAAAGGTCTCCGCAAGACCGCCATCGCTGCCAGTTACGACATCACACCGCTCGCCGAGACGGGCATCTATGACGAGGTGCTCAGCTACAAGAGCGAGGGGATCAAGCCGCATCTAAAGGAGTTCGTCACCGATCTGGACCCGGCGCGGATCGCGGTGAATGTTTCCCGCGACATGCCAATCGCGGACGGGCTCACGGCCGGGATGCACGCATACCTGAAGGAGGTCTTGGGGGAGGAAATCGCCTCTCGATTCGTGTCCTCCGAACCGCTGGTCGCCTCTTTCCGCGGTCGGCGACTACCGAGCGAAGTCGATCTTCTGCGCGAGGCTGCCAGGCACACCGACACGCTTATACGGGAAGCGCTGTCGCGCTTGGTCATCACTCCCGGTGTGACCTCCGAGCAGGATGTGGGCGTATACCTGCGCTCACGCACTGCCATGCTTGGCGCCACGGTGCCGTTTATTAGCGTTGTTGCCGGGCCATCGAGGGGCCATGCCGACCCGAGCGGACGGGTGATCCAGCAGGGCGACTTGGTCAGAATTGATTTCGGCATCACTTGGCAGGGCTATTCAACGGACCTGCAGCGCACGGCATATGTCCTGAGACCTGGAGAGACGGCTGCACCAGAACAGATCCAGCACATGTGGGATACCGCGCGACGCGCTGCAAACCGCCAGATCGCCGCGATGAAGCCGGGCGTGTCGGGTAACGAGATCGATGCGATCGCGCGGAAGACGCTCGAGGACGCCGGCTATGAAGGCCCTCCGCACGGCACCGGGCACGCAATCGGCTTCGTGGTCCACGACGTGGGACCGCTGCTAGGCCCGGACTGGCCCGAGCGCTACGGTACTACGGTGTTTCTGGAGATGGAAGAAGGCCAGACCTTCGCGGTCGAGCCGATCATCTACGCCCCGTACGAGGATGTCGGCGAGATCCACATCGGACTTGAAGAGGATGTCGTCATCACTAGGGACGGCGCACAGCTGCTGCATGAGCGGCAAGCGGAATTGTTCCTGATCCGGTAGGCCCGGCACTCATCAAGCCGTTCGCGCAGGCCGCCAGCCAGGCAGGGATCCCTATGCGATGGCTTGGCTTTACTCTGCGGGTCTTCCAGCCGACGAGCGCTGCTGGCCGAATAACCAGTCCCACACGTCATCGGTGCGATCCACGCTCTCACTGCTGTACTTGGTGAGAAATCCTCGCTCCGCGTCGTCGCCGCGATAGCTGAACGCTTGAATCCAAGAACTGTGTGGGATGCCGCGAAGCTCGGTGTATTTGAGGATGCCCCCCGCAGCCTGCAACAGTTGGAACATTGTCCGCGAGTTCGCTACGGGCGTAGTCTGGTCTTGGTCGCCATGAAACGCCCAGATAGGGAGGTCCACCAGCGATGAGACGTCGGCAAGCGGCCGGCCGCCCGGGCAGACGGGAATTGCTGCGGCGAACAGATCCGGACGGGCCGCGATGGTTTCCCAAGTGCCCGCCCCGCCCATCGATGCCCCGAGCGCGTAGATTCTGGACTCGTCAATTGGGAATCGGTCCACGAGCTCATCGATTAGCTCGAAGATTACCGGAAGCAGATTCCTCACATAGACGTTGTTAAGCCCGCGGCCGCGGGTCCTCTCTCCCCAGAACGCCCCCGGCTTCGCTTGCGGCACGAGCACGAACGCTGGGTAGGAGCGCCGCCACGCGGGCCGCGCCATCGGGCCGTTCCAAGAGCGGAACTGCGAGCGGTTGTCATCGCCGATCCCGCCCGCCCCATGGAGACTGAGGATCAATGGATACCGCTTGCCGGGCTCGGTGTCGATCGGCGGTGCGAGGCGGTAGTCCATGCCTTGGAAGGTGCGTCCGTCGTAGATATCGAGGATCTGAGGGAATCCGGCCACCGGACCGCGGTTCCCGCTACGACCGCTGGCCGCACTGACGAACGCCATGGCCTCTTGTTCGGTGAGCTTCCCGTCGCTATTGGAATCGGCCGCAGGATGGTGGCGGTACATGGTCGCCAAGCGATCCTCAATCGAGGCGGCTGAAGTCGTGATCGCGACGGCGAAGAGGAGCGTAGACGGACGAAGAACCACCACAATGGACGGCATTCTAGCGCAGGCAGCGGCGCTGCCGCCATCATAGCGATGCCGCTCGCGCCGGGTCCGCGCCCAACCTATGAGCTGAAATTCGTGGTGGAGAGTTACGTGGGACAGCGCGCTCCCGATTGCCCCCGGGCGGATGGAAATGCCTCGAATGCGCTATAGGTCCCGAACTTCGCGGCTGAGATCCTGAAGTGCCTTCTTGGCGTCTGCGAACAGCATTAGCGTGTTGTCGCGCGTGAACAGGAGATTGGGGATTCCGGCGAATCCAGGGCTGAGGCTGCGCTTGACGACCAGCACGACCTGGGACTTGTCAACATCCAGAATGGGCATGCTGTAAATCGCACTTCCCGGCTCGTCACGGGCAGCTGGATTGACCACGTCGTTGGCTCCGAGGATGATCGCAACATCCGTCTCGGCGAACAGCGGGTTGATCGTGTCCATGTCGTAGAGCTTGCCGTAGGGGACATCCGCTTCCGCAAGCAGGACGTTCATGTGGCCGGGCATTCTGCCAGCAACCGGATGGATGGCGTAGCGCACTTCGGTGCCGCGCGATTCCAGCAGGTTGGCAAAGTCTCGAACCGCGTGCTGGGCTTGGGCGACCGCCATGCCGTAGCCGGGCACGATGGTCACAATGCGAGCGGTGTCGAACAGCAGCGCGGCTTCCTCCGGGCTTGTGCTCTTGGTCCGTCCCGCGTAGACATCCCCTTGCGGGCTGGCTGCCGCAGCTTCGCCCAAATCCCCGCGCAGGACATCCCACAGGGAGCGATTCATGGCCTTGCACATGATCTGAGTGAGGATGAATCCCGATGCACCCACCAGCGAGCCTGCGATGATCAGTACGTCGTTGCCGAGCACGAAGCCGGTCGCGGCGGCGGCGAGGCCCGAGCACGAATTCAGCAGGGCGATGATCACGGGCATATCAGCGCCGCCGACAGCCACCGTCAGCAATACGCCGTAGATCAGGGCTCCGGCACACAAGCCGCCGAACGCCCAGAGCGCTTCGGAGTCGAGGGCGTAGGCCACTCCTAGCGAGATCCCGGCCAGCGCAGATCCCGTGCTTAGAACTCGTAGCGCCACGCCTCGCGGTTGCCAGTGGAGGATGCCTTGCAGCTTCGCCCAAGCGATGAGGCTGCCGCTGAGTGTCGCAGAACCAATGAAGCCCGAGAGTGCGATCGAGATATGCACCTGGATCAAAGGCACCCCCTCGACAGTCCCCGGCATGAACGCGGCCGCTCCGGCCACCAGCGCCGAGGCGCCTCCGCCGAACCCGTTGAATGCAGCGACCAATTGGGGCATCGCCGTCATTTGGACCTTGATGGCCCAGATCACGCCGATCACGGCGCCGACTGCGATGCCGGCGGCAATGGTCTGGTACTCGACGATTTGCCGGTCAGCGAGGGTGGCGATGGTCGCGAGCAGCATGCCCATCGCGCCGAGCATGTTGCCCTGGACGGCAGTTCGCGGGGATGTCAGGCCTTTAAGGCCGAGGATGAAGAGAATTGCGGCCAGCAGGTAAGCGGCGTTGATCAGGTTGGCACCCATGGTCGCCCTACTTCTTCCTGCGGAACATGGCCAGCATGCGGTTTGTGATCAGAAAGCCGCCCACCACGTTGACAGTCGCAAGCACGACCGCCCCAAACCCCAGATACTTCGCAACATCGTTGTCGCCGGCACCGGCGGCTACCAAGGCTCCGACGATTGTGATGCCGGAGATCGCGTTGGATCCAGACATGAGCGGCGTATGCAGCGTGGACGGGATCTTGGTGATGATCTCGAACCCGACAAACACCGCCAGCACGAACACTGTGATGGAGACCAAGAAAGCATCCATGAGATCCGCCCCGCCTACGCCTCTGCCAAGGCCAGCGCTTCCTTCACCATCGGGTGCACGACTTCTCCGCCTGTCGTGATGAGCGCCCCGTTTACGATTTCATCCGCCCGATCAAGCTGCACTTTGCCATCGCTGATCAGCAGCGAGGCCAGGTTTAGCATGTTCTTCGAGTACATCTGACTGGCATGCGCCGGCACCGTCGCAGGCAGGTTGAGCGGACCGTCTATGGTCACGCCATCGCGCACGACGACCTGGCCCGGGACGGTCAGCGCGCAGTTGCCGCCGCGTTCGGCGGCTAGGTCCACCACAACCGTACCGGGTCGCAGGCGATTTGTGATTTCGCGCGGTAGCAGCATTGGAGCTCTGCGCCCAGGGACCGCCGCAGTGGTGATGATGGCGTCCACGCCCGCAAGGTGTTCGCCCAGCGCTTCCTGCTGCCGCCGGTAGTATTCCTTCGACTGCTCGGCGGCATATCCGCCGCTGCCGGTCGCGCGCTCCATGCCAACGTCGAGCACGACGAACTTGGCGCCAAGGCTCTCCACCTGTTCCTTAACCTCTGGCCGGATATCGTATCCCTCGACCACCGCGCCCAGCCGACGTGCAGTCGCCGCCGCCTGCAGGCCGGCCACGCCGGCCCCGATCACGAAGACCTTTGCCGGTGTCAGCGTCCCCGCGGCGGTCATCATCAGCGGGAACAGGCAGGGCGCGTGCTGGGCGGCGAGTAGCACAGCCTTGTAACCGGCAATCATCGCCATCGAACTCAGAGCGTCCATGCCCTGAGCGCGCGTAATCCGGGGGATCATTTCCACCGAGACTAGGGACGGGCCGCGGCTAGCGATGGACTGCATTGCCTGCGGATCGTCGAGCGGCGCCAGAAATCCGGCGACGATCGCGGCCGGGTTCACCATGGCCGCCTCGTCAGCGGATATCCCATTCACCGTCAAGAGCAGGTCGGCATCCGAGAGCGCTTGCGCACGGGTCGCGACGACTGCACCCGCTTCTTCGAACCCTGCATCCTCGAAGAAAGCGCTGTTGCCCGCTCCTGCTTCAATCAGGATCTCCGCGCCCTGCTTTCGCAGCGCCATCACATCTTTCGGGACCAGTGCAACGCGCCGCTCGCCTGCACGTGTCTCCTTGGGTACCGAAATCTTCACGGGATAGCTGCTACTGAACCTGAATGCAGGGTCCGGTGCAAAAATTCAAGTTTGCCAGACTCCGAACGGCCGTGCCGAATTGATCTAGGGAATCGCGATTTGTGATGGAAGAAACCGTCACACTCCCGAATCAGCGTCAAGCGCGGGCGGCGGTGCTGCGAGAGGCGTCTGCCGTGCGAGCCTTGATCGTCTTGATGTCGGCTAGCAGGCTTTGGAGTGCGGCGGTCGGTCGTGTGGCAGCCCGGCCCTTATCGGCCCAGCAAGCCTTGAGGTTTCGCCGCAGCCCCGGAGCAATGCCACCATGGCGTCGCGCTGCTCTCCCAGACCGCTGGAGCGAATTGCAGTGCGGCTGCGGTGGCATCGCGACACGCTAGTCGCCCAGCGGGCGGCGATATGGTCACTGGCTTTGATAGCCTGAGGTCATGCACCGGCTGTTGTTGCTCTCAGTTCTGCTTGTCCCAGGGTTGGTGGTTGGAGAGAGCGTTGACCTAGAAGTGGTCAGCCGAATCAAGCATGAGGCCCAAGAGAACAGTCAGGTGATGGATCACTTGTTCCATCTCGTGGAGGTCTACGGACCTCGGGTCACCAACTCGCCAGGCTTCACTGGTTCCGCGAAATGGGCCGCACAACGCCTTGAGAAATGGGGACTTAAGAATGCTGCGCGCGAGAAGTGGGGGCCGTTCGGACAGGGCTGGTCGCGCGAATACTTCTCGGCCCACCTGATCTCGCCTCAATACGAGCAATTGATCGGCGTCCCATTGGGTTGGAGCCCATCGACGGACGGCAAGCTCGTTGGCCAGCCAGTGCTGGCACCGCTGCAGCGAGACAGCCGGCTCGGGCGGGACGCGCGCGCGGTGGACGAGTTCATCGCCGCATGGCAGGGCAAGCTTTCCAAGGCTATCGTCATGATTGCCGAGCCCAAGAAGGTGCGGCCCCAATCCCGGCCCGCACTGCATCGCCATTCGAGTACGGATCTGCAGGAGCTGTCCAAGGCGCGGCCGGCATCGCCACCGATCGATTACTTGGATCCCGAACTGGCAATTCCCGAAGACCCCGAGGATCGCCGGGCGTTCTTCACCAAGGCCCCTAGCTGGTTCGGCGAGTATCGCTCCAAGGAGCGTCGCAAGGTGCAGTCGAAGCTCAACGCGTTCCTAGTCTCGGAAGAAGTCCCACTCGTGATTCATCCGGCGGCCCGCGGCGACGGGGGTACAGTGTTCCCGCCACGGGCAGGCAATCGCTACGTAGAGGACACCCTGCCGCCTCCCTCGATCGCCCTCACGCCCGAGCACTATAACCGGATTTACCGGCTCATTGACAGAGGGGTCGGCGCCGAGATCGAGGCGGAAGTGAGAACGACGATCTATAAGGACGACCTAGACTCGGTCAACGTCGTTGCGGAGATTCCGGGGAGCACGAAAGCAGATGAGCTGATCATGCTTGGCGGTCACCTCGACTCGACCGCGGCAGCGCTAGGCGCGACCGATAACGGTGCGGGATGCGCAGTAATGATGGAAGCTGTGCGGATCCTGAAGGCGCTTGACCTGCCGCTGGCTAGGACGGTTCGCATCGCACTCTGGGGTGGCGAGGAGCAGGGCCTGCTGGGTTCCAAGGCTTATGTCAAGAAGCACTTCGGCAACCCCGAGACGATGGAGCTGGAAGACATGCATTCCAAGTTCTCAGCCTATTTCAACGTCGATAACGGCACCGGCAAGATCCGGGGAGTGTACTTGCAGGGAAATGACCGCGTGAGACCGATATTTTCGCAGTGGTTGACCCCGTTCCGCGATATGGGCGCCTCGACCCTCAGCATCCGCAACACCGGCGGAACGGATCACCTCTCCTTCGATAGCGTCGGCTTGCCGGGATTCCAGTTCATCCAAGATCGGATCGAATACGAAACCCGGAGCCACCACTCCAACATGGACGCCTATGATCGTGCTCAAGCCGGTGATCTGATCCAGGCATCGATCATCGTGGCCTCGTTTATCTATCACGCCGCGAATCGAGAGGAGCAGCTGCCGCGGAAGCCCCTGCCAAAGCCCCAGCCTCTCGAAAAGCCTGAGCAGGGCGTGAAGCCGTAGCGGCCGAGTTCGGAAGATTGCGAAGGGCCGGGGACCGGCGTCGGCGTCTTCCCGTCGCTGGCAGCGCTACCTACCCACCGTAGCGAGCCAGTATCCCCTCCCAATGACCCTGGGCTTTGAGAATGAGCTCGATGACATCCCGAACCGCACCATGACCGCCGCTTGAAGGGGTGACCCAATGGACCGCATCTTGAACTTCGGGGCGGGCGTTTGCGGGTGCCACCGCCAGACCTGCGCGCCGAAGCAAGGGCAGATCAGTGAGGTCATCGCCGACATAGGCCACCTGAGCGGCCTTTAGTCCGGCGTTGTCGATCAGCTCCAAGAAGGACGCCTGCTTGTCCGTGCGATCTTCCACCAAGTAGCGCATGTCAAGTGATCGGGCACGGACTTGGACGGCTAGGCCCCCACGACCGGAGATGATGCCGGTGTCGATGTTTACGTCTCGGATCCACTGCAGGGCGATCCCGTCGTGGCAATCAAAGCCCTTGGTCTCGGTCACCGAGCCATCCGGTGTCGGTAGGAAAAAGACCGTGCCGTCGGTCAGGACACCGTCGCAATCCATCAGCAGCAGGCGTACCTTTGCCGCGCGATGGGTGAGGGATTTCGGAAATTCGGGCATTCCTTCATTTATCGCACGGGGCGGCGGACATACCAAATCCGACGTCGGCTCTTGGCCAAAGGGACGGCCGCGAGCCGACCGGTGCGAGGCGGGCCGGCGGGCCGCAGCCGTCTCGAGGCGTTCCCGCGGAGGCGTACATCCGAAGTGGCTTGGGAGTCGGGTATGATCGAAGAGACGGCCACTATTGCGCGAGACGTCGTTACGCGAAGGGCGAGCGGTCTCAGAGAGTGCGCTGTTGCGGCTGTCAGGCCCTGCTGCCGACGGAGATGCGGGTACCGTACCGCGATGCCGGAATGTCGGGCTCGGGCATTCCAATCACTTCAAACCGACAGGAGACTGCAGACAAAATGGCTGTAAAAGTAGCGATTAACGGATTCGGGCGCATAGGTCGGAATGTCTTCCGTGCGCAGATGAACAATTCGGAAGTCAGCATCGTCGCGATCAACGACATTACCGACAAGAAGACGCTCGCGCACCTGCTCAAGTACGACTCGGTACTGGGCAACCTCGACGCAGAGGTCTCTGCCAACGACGACGGCCTCAGCGTAGACGGCGAGCTAATCCAGGTCTTTTCAGAGCGCGACCCCGCACAGATCCCCTGGGATTCGGTAGGGGCCGAGATCGTCGTCGAGTCTACGGGGCTATTCACCAAGCGTGAGCTTGCTGCCAAGCACTTGGGCGGCAGCGTGGGTCGCGTCGTCATTTCAGCTCCCGCCAAGGGTGAGGACATCACCGTGGTGTTAGGCGTCAACGACGACCAGCTCAACGGCTCCCACACTGTGATTTCTAACGCTTCGTGCACGACCAATTGCCTGGCACCGGTCGCCAAGGTCCTGCATGACCAGTTTGGGATCGAAAAGGCGACGATGACGACAGTGCACAGCTACACGAACGATCAGCGGACCCTCGATCTGCCCCACCCGGACCTGCGCCGGGCGCGCGCTGCGGCCCTGAACATGATTCCGACCAACACCGGGGCGGCTTCCGCCATTGGCTTGGTCATGCCGGACCTGAAGGGCAAGTGCGACGGGTTTGCGATCCGCGTCCCCACGCCCAATGTCTCGGTTGTCGACCTCGTTGCCGAGCTCAAGTCCTCGGTGACCACGGAAGAAATCAATGGCGCGTTCAAGTCTGCGGCCGAGGGGTCCATGCGCGGAATTCTGGCGTATACGGACGAGCCTCTGGTCTCAAGCGACTTCATGCGCAACGCCAATTCATCGATCGTGGACGGCGCGATGACACGGGTCATCGGCGGGAACATGGTCAAGGTCCTGGCTTGGTACGACAACGAGTGGGGTTACTCAAATCGCGTTATCGACCTCGTTACGAAGCTGGCGGCCTGAGCGCTGGTATCGGTGCGGCGGGCATCCAGGGCCTGCCGCCTCCTGCCTGAGATGAGCTATCGAACCCTTGACCAGATCGAGCTGCGCGACAAGCGCGTTTTGATGCGGGTGGACTTCAACGTCCCCCTCGCCAAGGACACCGGACGCACGATCAGGAGTGACACGCGGATTCGCATGGCGCTGCCGACCGTGCACGCGATTCTGGAGCAGAATGCGTCGCTACTGCTTGCTTCGCACTTGGGCCGCCCGAAGGGCCAGCCCAACCCGAAGATGAGCCTTCGTCCAGTGGCTGACCGCTTGTCAGAGTTGCTGGGGCGGCCGGTTGCGATCGCATCCGACTGCGTTGGTCCAGAAGCCGAATCATTAGCCCGTGGGCTGCGCCCCGGCGAGGTGGGCCTGCTGGAAAACTTGCGCTTCCACGCCGAGGAAGAGGCCAACGACCCGGGCTTCTCCCGTCAGTTGGCGGCTCTGGCTGATGTCTACGTCAATGACGCCTTCGGCGCCGCTCATCGCGCGCACGCCTCGACTGTCGGGGTGGCCCACGTGCTGGAGACCCGGGCAGCAGGCCTGCTCATGCAGCGTGAGCTGGAATACCTGTCGATGGCGACATCGGCACCCAGGCATCCCTATGTCGCGATTATCGGCGGTGCCAAGATCTCGGGCAAGATCGATGTGATCCGTAACTTGCTGACGGTCGCAGACAAGGTCTTGATCGGAGGAGCGATGACGTACACCTTCCTGAAGGCGCAGGGATTGGGCATCGGTGCCTCCCTTGTGGAAGAGGAAAAGGTGGGATTGGCACAAGCCCTGCTCGCCAGCGCCGGGGACAGGATTGTGCTGCCGGTTGATCACGTGATCGCCGAAGAGTTCAGCGCCGCCGGTCCGAGCCGAACGGTGCAGGGAAGTGTGCCGGATGGTTGGATGGGGCTCGACATTGGGCCGCAGACGGTCGAGCGCTATCAACAGATCATCGGCGAAGCGGAAATGATCGTCTGGAACGGACCGATGGGTGTCTTTGAATTCGCGCTCTTCGCGGCCGGGACCATCGCAGTCGCAAGAGCCGTAGAAGAGGCTTCTAGCGGAGCCGTGAGCATTGTCGGCGGCGGCGATTCCGAGCGGGCGATCCGTGCTGCCGGCGTGGGCGAAAAGATCACTCATATCTCGACGGGCGGCGGTGCCTCGCTGGAATTCCTTGGCGGAAAGATCCTCCCGGGCGTGGCTGCATTAGAGCAATAGCTGGTGATTCCGCCGAAGTGCCGCCCCGGGAAGTAAATCCTCCAGAGAACGCGTCACAAGCGGCTTGGGAGTCCCCCAAGGGTGTGCCGCCAATTCATGTCCGGCTGATGTGGCGGAACCCCGGGAACATTGAATCCCGAAGCCGATCTTGGGAAAAGAGCGAGGAGGGCATCCTGCGCAACTGCGGATGCACAGCGGGCCGAAACCCTAGCTGGGGCATGATGTCCCGCTCAAGGTCGACTCCTGGGGCGATCTCGTCCAAGACCAACCCCTCATCTCCCAGTCGGAACACAGCCGCTTCTGTGACATAGATCACTTCTTGGCCAATCCTGTTGGCGTAGTCCGCGCTGAAGGTGACCTGGGCGACCCGCTCTACGATCTTCGGGGCTCCGGGCGATAGCAACCGCAATTCGCCGTTTTCAATGGCGGTCTTGGCCCGGATGGAGAGGGTGCCGCAGAATACAACCTTGTCGGCCTTCTGAACGATGTCAATGAAGCCACCGACGCCAATGATCCGCGACCCGATCTTACTGACGTTTACGTTTCCACGACGGTCGATCTGGAGAAACCCGAGGAACGTCTGGTCGACACCGCGCCCGTGATAGAAGTCGAACATGTGTCCCGTCTCTAGGATGGCGTCGGGGTTGTAGACCGCTCCAAAGTCCAATCCGCCGGCGGGCACACCGCCGAACTGGCCATGCTCGATGGTCGCGGTCACCTGATCCGCGATCCCCTGTTCGCGCGCGACGGCGATCACGCCGTCGGGGATGCCGAAGCCGACGTTGATGACCGCTCCGGGAGTGAGCTCTGCAGCTGCCCGGCGGGCAATGACCTTGCGCGGCCCGAAGGGAAGGGTCGGGAAGCCGTCTTCCGGCATCCTGCTCTCGCCACAGAAGGCAGGCTCGAAGTCTGTTTGATAAGTCTGCCCCTGCTGCTCATCGACGACGAGCACATCGACGAAGCAGCCCGGCACGCACACCGAGCGAGGATCGATCGAGCCCTCCGGCACGATTTCCCGGACGACGGCGATCGTGAGCCCGCCGGACGCCTTGGCCGCTTGGGCCAGAGCACAGTTGTGCCAAAGCCCCGCTTCTTGCCTCATGGACAGGTTTCCGCTGGGGTCGGCTTGCCAAGCGTGGATGAGCGCAACGGTTATCGGGAGAGTCCTGTAGAACAGCCACGGCTTGCCGTCCAACTCGACATATTCGACTAGGTCCTCGGTCGCCTTGGCATTGAGGCGCCCGCCCTCGAGCCGGGGATCAACGAATGTGTCCAATCCGGCGTGTGAGTGCCAGCCGGGGCTTCCCGCGGCCGCGCAGTGGAATAGCTGCACCATCACGCCGGCCGGCAGACAGTACGCTGCGAAGTGATTTTCGGCCGCTAGCTTGGCCATTTCTGGAGCCATGGACCAGTGTCCGCCGATCACCCGGCTGTACATCCCGGGACAGGCCGCCTGCTGCAGGCCCCTTGTTTGCTGATCGCCGACTCCGAAGGGATGGATCAGCGTCAGCCCGGTGGGAGATCCGGTCGTCCGATGCCGCTCGCCGAGCTCCCGCAGCAGGACATCCGGAATCGCGTGACCGGCGCCTGAGCCCCCGATTGCTACAGAAGCACCGTCTGGAATCCTGCGAATTGCAGTCGCAGCGTCCTCGAGGGGTTTCTCCTTATGTGCAGGGCCGAAAGTCACTTGCAAGAGTTGTCGTGGATTGCCAACTGAACGTCACATTGTGCGGTGGATTGATTGGATGCTCAGCGAATCTCTGTGTCCCATCCTACCCGCACTGCCGTTGTGGTCCCCGACCCGGTCTCAGGCCCCAGGCCGAGAGGTCATGCAGGCTTCCGCGCGACAACTTGGTCAACTCTTACGTGGCCGACCAAGATTCGATCATCTTCACCAACGGCTCTCATCCCGGAAAGGCACTCCTCGACCTCAGCTGCGGATGAGGACGCGGTCAGCAAGGCCTCCTTGGCCTCCGTGAATGACCAGGTCCAACCCCCTTTTCTTTGGGCCTTACTGACCTTTTGAGTGGGGAGTAACGTAAAACTTGTCTTTACGGAGCCGTCAGTTCCGCGGGAGAGAGCCTGCCAGATTTCGCAGTCTGGGTTGCGGGAACGCTAGGCCCCAAGCGCTGGAAGGCCCCCGCCCACTGCACCCTTTCCGCGCTCCCCGCCCTCAACTCCATGTTCCAATCCAGCTTCGAGAAAGAGCTGTGAGAGCCAGCGCCAACATCATGCCAAACACAACTTTCTTGACGAGTGTCTGAGGTTGTCACGGCGAAGAAGGCGGTGTCGCTGGAGACGCCGACGCCGCCAGAGCCGCGGTTAGCGAGAGTGTCGTAGATGCAGTCGGGGACGGCCAGGCCCGTGGTCAGGGAGCGGAGGTCGTGGTCATTGATCGGGACGGGCGCTGGTTCACAGCAGGCCCCGGCATCGCGGGAGCGGCCGACGAGCTCTTTCTTTTCGGAATCGATGCTGCTGGCCGGGATGTGGTGTCCGGCTCAGTGCTGGCGCAGGCGGTCGATGAACGCGAAATGGGCGTTGCGTTCGGTGGGGGAGGTGGAGGGGAGGCACTTGTGGTTCACGCGCAGCAGGCGGTCGACGGTGTCGTTTCAATGGCTACGCGGTCTTACGACGAGCTTGAAATTAACGTGTACCTCCGCCGCAACTCTGACTGGATTGCCGTCCTTTGTTCCAAGTTTAAATTTCCACTGTACGACGGCTTCTATTGCCTTTTCGTCCAAACCCATGCCCAAACTGCCCAGCACGAGGATGTTGTGGGCCTTGCCGTCTTCCCAGACCTCTATGGCGAGCCTGACAGTGCCTTCGAGCTTCGCGTTCCGGGCCTCTTCGGAATACTCGGGTGCGACTTTTGACAGCACCCTCGGGGCCGTCACCCCGCCGCCGAAACGGTTCACCTTGGGTTCAGGCACATCGCCGCCGAGGTCCGGCCACATGTGACCCCTGCGCATACCACCCTTGCTTCCCGTCCGCTCAGTCCCTTGGCGGTCCTTGGCGCTCGCCGCGGCTTTCTCTTCGACGTGAGCGCGAGGCGAACTCACCGCGTCGTCGCCAACAACGCCTTTCGACGGGTCAGCCTGTTCGCCCGCGGATTCGTTTACCCGCAAATACTCGACCAAGAATAGATCCAGCAGCTTCGAAACCTCCAGCATGACGCCTGCGGCTGTGCCGTCGCGTACCTCGGCCGCCTTGGAAAACGTCGGAATCAATGCGGTCTCCCTGCTTACAGCATCGATAACGGGTTTCTTGTACTGTAGTTGGACCGCGTATCGGCTCGGGACCAGATGCAGGAATGTCAAGGCATCGGCCTTGTACAGGCCAGCTGCTCGCAACCGACTCTCCGCTAGCGCCTCCAATTGCGCCGTGGTGAGGCCGACAGCAGCCGCGTGGTCCGGCGGCGTCTCAATGACCAGTCCATCGGCGCACAGATGTTGTACAGATTGAAACGATATGATCGGTTCGGGGCCTCTTGCCCGCCTGCCACCGGACGGAGAAACATAAGGGACGCGAGAGCGATCAGGATCAGGCGGAGCATTTCGCACGGTCTAGCGCGACGCAGGAATGGTCCTAGACCCCAAATCCCCGGTTAAGTCTTGGGTGAGCGCAGGGTCGGCGGATTTCGGGACCGAACGCGAACGAAAGACGAACTTCCAGTGGCTGGAGACGGCTGCGGTGCGCCGCAAGACGCTGCCGGAAACGTTCTGCATGCTCGGGTGCGTCAGATGAACTGCGTAAATGGGTAGGTGCTTGAATCGAGAGAAGGAGGCAGCCCCATGAAACAGATACCAGAGGAACTCGTCGACCAGTTGCTTGACGGCTTCGACGAGCAAGTGATCGCGCTGTACGCCCGGGGCCTGAGCCCGCGCGACGTGCGTCCCCATCTGGAGGAGCTGTACCCATTCGGCTGACCTGGCGCTGTCGCAGGAGGACATCCGCTTCGTGCCGGAATACCAGAGGATCGACGTGACGATTCACAATGTCGGATCGCTGGCGGCCAACTCGTTCGACGTGTCTGTCTACCGTGACGAAGAGTTGGTGGGACGCGGGGACGTGCCGAGCCTACCCGCGCCCTCGTCATTGGTTCCGGCAACGGTCCGGGTTGGATTCCCTTCCACTCCGGCCGAGCGAAGCGGTCGGTTCCGGGCGGTGCTGGACGAGGGCGGGCAGCTTCCTGAAATCACGGAGCGGACTAATAGCGCCGAAGCCGAAATCGGGACGCCGTCCGTCCCCAAGAAGCGGCACGCCCAACCGTGACGCCTGCTGGACCGAGATAGCGTCTGACGCAGGAGCGACGGCTGTAGAAGCTGTCGTGCAGGAATCGCAGGTCCCACCCGGGAACGCGGCGGACTATTTCACGTCGTACGCCAGACTGACGGTTCCGGTCTTCTCGAAGGTCCTCTGGCCGGTCAACGTCAGCTGGATCTGCCCGGCCGGTCCGGCGATGAGCGGAATGCCCCCGCCAAGTATCGTTGGGACGATCGCGACCTCCACTGTGTCGACCAAACCCGCTTCCGCCAGGCTGCGAAACAGCGAGCCTCCTCCGAACAGCCAGATATCCTTGCCCGGCTCTTCGCGAAGCGACTGCACGACCTGCTTCCAGTGCGCACCGACGATTGTGACAGTCTTGTAGTCGCTCTGTCGGAGGGTACGCGAGAACACGAAAGTCCGCGAGCCGGGCCGGGACTCGTCCCGCCCGCCGGTGACCTCGAACGTATGCCGGCCCATCAGGTACGTGTCGAACTGATCGAACAGTCCGTCGAAGTCGACATCAGGGTCCATAGTGATCCAGTCGAACTCGCCGCCCGATCCGGCAATGTATCCGTCCAGGCTCATCGCGCAGGAATAGCGAATCCGTCGCAATGCCAGCCCCGTCAGGGGCTACTGTACCAGTGGCTCGGATCTCGCGAGCAGGTCCTGCCCCGTCAAACGTCACCCCGGAGTGATCCGTAGGGGCTCGATCGCACATTGCCGCTCCGCAGGATCGTCACGTTTCGCGTCGGTCAGCGGATGGCCACCTGAACCGTCACGATGTCGGCGTTGTGGAACTGCTGGTGACGCACCGACGAGGCGAAGTGCCGCAACAGCCGCAACGACATCTTCTGCTCGACATCCGCCTGCGTCGTCGAATCCCCTAGCAGGGCAATCCGGCCTTGGAGGTTCTCTTCCCCAGAACCAGCGACGAATTCCAGAACTACCCTGCCGTCCTGTTTGCGCGCATTCAGCAGCAGCTGCCGCTTATCTTGCTCATGGTCTTGGTCTGTCTGGAGCATCGGCAGGAGGGTCTCCTCGGTTGCTGCATGGATGCGGTCCATCGTGGAGGCCGACCAGCCGTAATCGCTGCCAAACTTGTTGAGGAATTCCACGACCTTGGGGAGGCCGAGATGTCGGCGGGCATCTCGACCCGCCGGCTCCGGGATTGGGTCATCTCGAGGAATAAGGACAGGGAAATGGCGACCAATCCACCGGCCGACATGCCGTTCAGGATCCCCACTCCGACTACTGAAGCCCTGGCGTTCGCCAACCGCATCCGGAGCCTTGACAATTGCTTGCCGGTTGCTCCGGGACATCGCCACTGGTCAATATTCTTGCAGCTGTGCCGCGAAGCAGCGGCCCCGGGGAACTTGGTTCCGGACGCGTATCTCGCGGCACTGGCAATCGGATCGGGATCGGAATGGGTAACCATGGATGGGGAATTCGCCCGATTCCCCGGGCTTTGCTGGAAGCGGCCGCCATCCGTCATGCAACAGCCGGGAGGACTTCCCGTGGTCGGACGCGAGTAACTCTGAGAGCACCCTGATTCTTGCCTCAGTGATGGCCGGGCTGCAGCGTCGTGATCAAACGCCCATGCCACAGGCCTGCAGCAAGGCGCGCTGAACCGCGAGGTCATGTTCGGCGGTGAAGTGCTCGACCCAGCGTCCTCCCCGGATAGCTCCCGCCAAGTCGTCTAGGTCGGGCAGGTAGCGCCGGGAAGGACCTACTGGTATGTTGTGCGTGCCTGCTTTGAAGCTGCCGTGTGGCTCGCTCAGCGTCAATCGCACTTTGGGGCGGTCGGGATCGTCGATCTGGATCGAGCCGCGCTCGCCGAAGATGCAGAAGTAGCGATGACCATCCCGGGCGTGGCTCTTGATGGTTGCTATGGCGGGTTCGAATTCGAACGTAGCCACCACGTCGTCCTCGGTCTGGTCCAGCTCGGGACTTGACTTGCGCAGGACAGAGCTTACCCGCCCGGGCTCGCCCATCAGCCAAATGAGCGCGTCAATCATGTGGCAGCAGATCTCGTACATCTGGCCCCCGGGATACCGGTCGAGACGCCTTCTGCCCTCGGGCGACAGCATGTCGTTCATCTGGCCGACTACCGAGCGGACGGGCCCCAGCCAGCCTTCCTTGATCGCACGGAACGCCAACTGAAACGCCGGGTTATAGCGAAAGACATAGCCGATCTGCACGACCAGGTTGCGGTCCTGCGCCTCGTCGTAGATCCGCCGGAGCAGGTCGATGTTCACGCCGGGAGGCTTGTCGATCTTCGTGTGCTTGCCGGCTCTCACGCAATCCAGAGAGTACGCGAGCGACTCGAGCGGGTCCGTTTCCACGCAGACCATCGAGATTGAGTCGTCGGCCAGGATCTCGGCCACCGAAGTCCAGCGGACGCCATTCCAACGCGGATTGGCTCGCGCTCGTTCGAGAAGCTTCCCGTCAGGCTCGGCCGCTGCGACGAAGTCGTAGTTCTCGGACTCACGTATCGCCTCTAGATGGCCAAGAGAGTGGGAATGCGCCGTTCCGATGATGGCGGCGCCCAGACGCGTCGCGCCGTGGGAGGCTCGATGTGCGGCGAAGCCGCTCAAGGCGGTGCCAAGGGCTTGTCGGCGTGTCAGTGGCATGTTTGGTCCTCCGTTTCCTCGTGACGTTCCTATTGGACCCTTGCAGCCTACTCGGGTCGTGTCGTAGTTGCAACTCTTTCCACGGCCGTGTTGCGGGGACTGCGGCGATGCTGCGTCAAAGCCAATTCCTCGACTCCGATCGATCTCGGATGCAGAGCGATCTTCGATCCGATCCGATAATCGAGGTCACGGCAATCGGCGAGTTGGAGTATCCGGCGGACTGCTTCCTCGTAGGGCTTGGAGGCAGGCTCAGGGCAAATGGTCGCTAGCTCGTGTTCCTCGCAGATCAGTTTTCCGCCTAGTTTCAAGCATGCGGCCATTGAGCGCATGGGAGCGACAGGCCGGTTCAAGTGAGACAGGATAAAAAGGCAGTAGGCGAAATCAAGGCTCTCGGACGGCAGGACGCTGTCATAGACACTCCCGCACTTGACTCGATGTTCTCCAGCACCCCTCCCGAGCCAGCCTCGAGGCTTCTTTCAAGTGCTCTTCGTTCAGGTCAGCGCTGATGACGCTGACACCGCGCGTTGCGACCGAGCGAGAGACGTACCCCAATCCACAGGGAAATCCGCGAATGCCGCTCCTCGGTGCAAGCCCGCGGCGAGCAGCACACCGCGGGTGAGCGGATCGTGGATTTTACAGAGGACTCGGAGGCGCTTGTGGCCGTCCCGGCCAGAGGAGAGGATGTAGCCGTCGCCGAAGCTGGTCATTTGGGGATCGTGTGGAGGAAGGCTAGGTTCGCGCTTGGCCGGAATGGCGCTCGGGTCGATCCGCAACTCTGGCTTGACAAGACCATGGGCTGGCAACCGAAGCACGAGTATCCACCGAAAGACCCGATGACCGAGCCAGAAACACCCAGACGGTGCCTGATCCCGCAGTTGGGTAGGGAGCCAGGTCTAACGGAACACGCAGGTGTGGATTCACCGCAGCTACCTTAGGGCCACATGTCGTCAAGCATTGCCGCTAGGCGGACCGCTGACTTGGCCAGCCGCTCAACGACGATTTCTGACGCAGAATCCAGGGCCGCGCCTGCAAGCACGGTCGTTTCCGATTCCCCAACTGACGGATAGATCTTGTCTCTGGCGACCCGGTGATTCTCCCATGTCCAGTCGCGCAGTGTGCCTTGGGTCCAAGCATCTCGGTCTGCGGAGACGATTCTCTCGCGCACCTTCGCCAGAACCTGTTCCTCCGGTCCCATGCTGGCCAGCAGGCCCCCGTCCCAAGCCTCGAATAGCGACATGTCGGTGCCCCTGACAACGACTTCGCGGTCGTCTTTGCCCTCGCTTGGCGGGTGGCCGCTCATTAACGGCTGGTGCAGCTCGGCGGCTAGGCCGACCAGCATCTTGAACGCTTCGACGACCTCCTCCCTGGGCTTGATCGCCAGGCGCACGATCCCGATGCAGTCGCGCACCTTCACGGTGATGCAGTCGCCGACAGGGCAGTCCCGAGACAGGTCTACGGTCTCTGCGCCCTGCGGGATCGTGATCGAGTGCCACGCCTCTGTGTCTGGGCGGGTTTGGACGATTTCCTTGGCCCAAGTCGCCACGTCTACCAAACGGCCATTCTTTCCGAGCAGAAAGGCCAGCCTGCGTTTAGCGTTGTCGCTGAGCTGCTCCTCGGCGGCCAATGCTATGATCCGGTGGCCCTGCTCGCTCCACCCGAAGGCGGCCACTGACGAGAGCAGACCTGCGGCTAGAAGCAATCCCCATCGGCGGGGCGCAAAGATCCTCATGCTTGTAGGATAGTGCCTGCGGGGCTGCGTTCTCCACCACAGCAGATTGTGCTGCGAAACTGCTAGAGAAGACTCATGACCGCCGAAGGAATCGCAGCGTTGGTGCAGGGCGAGTTGATCGGCAACGCCGACCTGCAACTGGACTCGGGACACACTCTGGAGAAGGCAAAGCCGAATCAGCTGGCATTCTGGCAGCGCAAGCATAACGATGACCAGATGCCCGCCACTCGGGCTGGTTGCGTGATTGCGGACGTGGAGACAGAGGCTGCCGGCTACACGCTGATTCGTGTCCGCCAGCCTAGGCGGGCTTTCGCCCGAGCGCTCCGCTCGCTGGTGGGAAACCAGCAATTTTCGGTGGGCGGCGACGAGTCTACCAGTGCGGATACCGAAGCCTGGGCCCGCGACGGCGTGGTGATTGGCCTGCACGCGGTCGTGGAGGCGGGCGCAAGTATTGGACGAGGGTCGGTGATAGGGGCACACGCATTCGTGGGGAGCGGAGCGGTCTTGGGCCAGGACTGCCGCCTGCATCCGGGTGCAATCGTTTATGGCAACGCCCGTTTGGGGGACCGCGTCGTCTTGCATGGTGGTGCCGTCGTTGGCTCCGACGGCTTTGGGCTTGTGTTTGAGGACGACCACTACGAGAAGTTCCCCCAGGTGGCCGGCGTCCAGATTGGGGATGATGTCGAGCTCGGTGCCAATTCCTGCGTTGACCGCGGGGCATTGGATGACACTCGCATCGGTCCCGGGACCAAACTCGACAATCTCGTCCACATAGGCCACAACTGTCAGATCGGATCCCACGTTGTGATGGCCGCGCAAGTCGGGCTCTCGGGGGGTGTGGTGGTAGAGGACTACGCCGTCTTAGGTGGGCAAGCGGGGGTCGGGGATCGCGCTAGGATCGGAGCGCGGGTGCAGCTTGGAGGCCAGGGGGGTCTGCTGCCAGATAAGTACCTGCCTGCGGGGCAGTCCTACTGGGGTACACCGGCAAGACCCATTCGAGAGGAGTTGAACCGTCACGCTCTGGTAAATCGGTTACCTCAGATGTATAAAGAGCTAAAGCGGTTACGGGCAAAGATCGAGGATCTCGAAGGCTCATGAAGACCGTCGTGATCGGAGGCAACAGCCGTGAGGTGGGCAAGACATCGCTCGCCGTGTCTTTGATTTCCGCGACTCGAGACCTGAACTGGACCGCAATCAAGCTCACGCAGTTCGGTCACGGCATCTGTTCCAGCGACGGGTCTCCTTGCGACTGCGCTGTGGAGAATCCGCTATGTCCCTTTGAAATTTCCGTGGAGTCTGGCGCGGGCGGAGACACCGACACGGCGCGGATGCTCGCTGCGGGGGCGGCAGAGGTGCTCTGGGTCAGGGTGGCGCTAGGACAGCTCCCAGCCGCGCTGCCTGCAATCACGGCAGCGCTGGCGGGTCGCAGGTATGTGCTCTTCGAATCCAACAGCATCGTCGAATACATACCACCAGACGTGTATCTCTCGGTCTTACGATTGGATACGCCGGACTGCAAGGAGAGCGCCGCTCGCCTAGCGTCTTCGACAGACGCGTTCGTCGTGTCGGACCGGCCCGGGGCACGACCGCGCTGGCCCGGATTCGACCCTAGCCTGCTCAGCAGTCATCCGGTCTTCGATGTGCGGCCGCCGACATATTGCACCGCCGAGCTCGTGGATTTCGTCGAGCAACGCATGCACGACTCTGAGGCGCCGGTGGCCTAGACGGTAGAGTTGAAGACGTGAGCAGAATTCTGGCCCTTGGCGCCCTGATCTTGTGCGGGCAAGTCCTAGTCGTAGCGCAGCCGAATATCGTGCTGATCATCGCCGACGATCTGGGCTGGAACGACGTCAGCTACCACGGCGGCGAGATTCCCACTCCGAGTGTTGATCGGATCGCTTCGGAGGGAGTCGAGCTGGATCGATTCTACGCGTGTCCGGTCTGCTCTCCCACAAGGGCTGGCTTGATGACAGGTCGCTATCCGATTCGGTTCGGCATGCAGCGCGCCGTGTGCCGGCCGTTTCTCGATGTCGGTGTCCCGGCAGCCGAGGAAACGCTGCCCGAGATGCTGGCCAGGGCAGGGTACAAGCAGCGCGGCATGGCGGGCAAGTGGCACATCGGACATGCCTTCCGCAAATTTCACCCGCTAAATCAGGGCTTTACTTCGTTCGTGGGGCATTTTAACGGAAACATCGACTACTACACCCACCACCGGGAGGGAGAGTTGGACTGGCATCGCGGCTTCGATCCCAACTACGACGATGGCTACTCGACCGACCTCATTGCTGAGGAAGCGGTTCGCTTTATCGACCGCCACTCCAGCGCTAAGCCCTTTTTCCTGTACGTGCCGTTCAATGCCCCGCACACTCCGCTGCAGGTGCCGGACCAATGGCTGGCACCGTTTGCTGCTGTTGCGGATGAGAAACGGCGCATCTACATGGCGATGGTGGCTGCGATGGATGCGGCGATCGGAGAGATTCTCGACGCTTTGGACAGAACCGGCGTCGCAGACGACACGTTGGTGTGGTTTGCCAGCGACAACGGCGGGCAGGCACTTGCCGACAACTCGCCGCTACGAGCGGGGAAGGGAACTGTCTACGAAGGCGGTACGCGGGTCGCGGCGGCGCTGCGCTGGCCGCGCGCACTAGAAGGCAATGGGCGCAAGGTTAGCGGACTGATGAGCTACATCGACGTTTGGCCGACCTTGCGGCGCGTTGCTGGTCTGGGGGATTCCGGTGGGCCCGGAGAGGCCTTGGATGGCGAGGACGTATGGGACGTGATCGCAGGTCGGCGGACCCCTCTGGAACGGCGTCTCTTTTCCTACTACGAACGGTATAACGCCGAACAACTCGCTCTGATTGACGGCGATTGGAAGATCGTTCGCGTGGGACCCCCGATTCTTGGGGCAACTGCTGCCGACGCTACACCCCCGGAATTGCCCGCCCGCCAGAGGACCATGCTGCCGGAAAAGATCGAGCTGTTCAATCTGGCGGACGACCCCCTTGAGCGAGTGGACCTGGCGCGCCTCGAACCCGAGCGCGTCCGTTCGATGCTTCGTCAACTGCACGAATTCCGGGCCCTGCGCAGCGACGGCGGCGTGCCGCCGATGACGGCCCCCGCGCCGGAGGGCTGGAAGGCACCTCCCGAGTGGAGGATGGCCGAGTGATCTGCATGGTGCAGTCTTAGTGAGACACACGTAATGAAGTCTGGCTTAGACTTGCCTGTGCTGCCGTAAGGGATCGTCAAACGCTAGCAGCCCGAACGACTGCTGCTTGTCGCCGAACGGTGCCCCGGGCACAAAGACAGAAGCGCCCGGGTGAAACAAGGCAGCCAAGCCGAATCAATACAAACAATACATTCTCGATTTGACTTAGGTGTCCCAGATTGTTACCTTGAATGTGCGGGGTGGAGCAGTCTGGTAGCTCGTTGGGCTCATAACCCAAAGGCCGAGGGTTCAAATCCCTCCCCCGCAACCACTGAACCACTCTGATTCGTTGGAAACAATAGACTTACTAAGGATTTCGATACGCGAGGATTGCCATTTTGAAGTTTGAGGAAATCCATTTTTCGCAGTTACCGCTGCCTTGGACTTCTTGATTCCGTGCTGCAGGTCGTAGACGCTACAAACCCAAGGAAAGTGCGTCCGTCCCTAGCACGGCATTGCTTCCTGCACTAAAGGTTCCGGTGAGCGCGGCGCGACCCCATTTGCGTCCGCGCGTTCTCGTCCGCCGTCCAGTCCGGTTCCTTGAGCGGCGGCGCCAGAGGATCGCCACCTCTCTTGGTCTGCTGCCAGTGGTTGATATACAGGCCATTGCCTGCGATCCTGTTGGTGCAGGCCGCAACGCGTCCGTACCGCCGCCGCCGACTCGCTTAGCCCAACATCGCGAACGGCTCTCGGGATAGACACATGCCCCAACTCCATGTCTTCGCTAGCCCCTCCTGGTGTGTCGCAGCTGGTATCAGCCGGTTTCTGATCTGTCGTTCGATTTCTTCAAGGCTTGGAGCACGCCGCGCCAGGAACTCGATAGATGGTCCCCGCAGGTTAGGCCCGTCCGTTTCAGCATTGAGAATCCATTGGAGATCTCCGCCACGGTAACCGCCGCCAAGAGGAAGACGGTGACCTGCGTTCGCCAACAGAACATACACGAGACCACGCCTAGATCAGAATCGCTTCTGCAAAAACAAGTTTTCTAGAACGCCCGTTTCAGGAACTGGATTCCACCGATGTGATCGCGTCCCACTGCTTCGCCCGTTCACGGAAAGCTTCTTCGTAGATGGGCCAGTCGTGGAGCGTCGCCGGATCGAATTCAGCTCCATTGGGCCAGACAAGCGTGTGAACTTCGGGGTCCACCTTCACCTTGTCGAACAAGGACCGATCAAGTAGAGGGCCGTACATCTCGCCGGCCATCACGGGCCGAAAGTCGATATTCCGCCGCGCGCCGTCGGCAAATTCCACCTCAAGCATGTACTCTCCGACAATCCGCACTCCTGTGACGCGATGGATTGCGTGATTTGTTGGATTAGCTTAGCGGCTCGACGGGATTCGGAGAGTGTCCTTCCTGCAATTTACTCCAAGCACCCTTCAATTCACCTTGATGCAATTCCCCCATGCTTCGACCAGACGGCGCTGCCTTCGGGGCAGGCCTCCCGAAAGCAGCTCAATAGGGTCGATCTTCAAAACACCGACATCGTCCTGATGGAAAGCGTGAAAGTGCGGCGTGTTGTGGTGCGGGCCTGCGACCCCCACGTACATGCGAATGACGATGCCGAAGAGCCGGATGATCTCTGGGACAGTCTAGTTCTATCGACAAGGGTGCCCGCCCACTCGGCACCGGGACACTCAAGCAAATTGCGATTCAAGGCGGATCTGCAGCGCTTCTAGATCCTCCGTGGTCAACGGATTGTCTAGTCCTCTGAGATCAGCGAGCGGGTCGTTTTGGCGCGGTTGCCCAAACGCCAAGCCATAGGAGGAGGCACTCTTCTTGAGCCAACTCAAGCGAGTGACTGCCCGACTGTAGGATCGGAGCGCCACGGCTTGCCCGATCTTGACCGGGCCGTCATAGATTTAGTAGGGGACTAGCCCGGTTCGCCGCCGCACCCGCACGGCGGTCACCGACAGTGCGCCTGAAAGCCCTCTTCGGTACCGGATTAGTCTGGTTTTTCAGCAATCCGGCATCGAATTAAATCGACAAATCCCCGCGCCGAACGGCCCCTCTGGGATGCCAGTCCGCAAGGCGCTCCGCGTGGCAGGGCAGGGCGGCGTTGGTATGGTATAGATATTGATAACACGCTACCCTACCCTACCATTACCATTTATCAGGCTGACGGTAGCCACAGCAATGCCACTAACCAAAAAACAGATCTTCGCGGCGGCGGATCGCCTCGCCGAGGCCGGTGCGAAGCCGACACTGGAAGCCTTGCGTGCGGAGGTGGGGGGCAGCTACCGCGACCTCTCCCCCGCTCTGCGCGAGTGGAAGGTGGCCCGCCGGACCGCCCCCGCCCCCCCAGCTAACGGTGCACCGGAGGCGGTGGCCGAGCGCGCCAGCGCCTTTGGCTTCGAACTCTGGTCACTGGCCCTGCGCCTAGCCGAAGAACGCCTGGTCAGCGAGCGCGCCGCGCTGCAGCGGGCTGCCGTTGCCCCATAAAGCAGGACTCGACTTTTGTACTTGTCTTGTGCCATTCCTTGGGCATGCACGAGCAAAATCAGGTTGCTTCCACACTCGCCAGCCCCGACGGGATGAATCGGCTGCAGGACCTGCTGGCTCAAGCCGGCTCCGCCAGCCGGACCGAGATGGGCCGTCGGGTCTGTCAGGCGTTCGGATTCCATGACGCCCGCGGCCGGCCCCAGTTGGCCGGCTGCATGAAGGCGCTGCGCGCCCTCGATGGGCACGGCCGCATCCAGCTGCCCGCGCCCCGCCACGGGTGCCGGCCCTGCCAGCCGCGCGGTCTCGGTCGGCCCGTGCCCGCCCCGGCGGACGTGCCCGCGCGGGCCGACCTCGTCCAGGGGCTGGCGCTGGTCGAGGTCATCGGGAAGGACCAGCGGCGGGTCTGGACCGAGCTGTTGCAACGCGAGCATCCGCGCGGCGCGGCCCGGCACGTGGGCCCCCAGCTGCGCTACCTGCTGGTTTCCGACCACGGCGGTCTGCACGCGCGGGCCACCTATTGATAACCCGCGCGGGGCCATAGCGCCACCCGCCCCGCGCGGAATCTCTCCGTCCGCTAGCCCGCTACTGCAAATCCCGGCTCAAACCGCCTGCCTGATTCCCGGATTATTCTGATTTCCAACTGATTTGGCGTCAACGCAGTGCGAGGAAAAACCCCTATCTACTGCCAGAATAATCCGCCTCCCTACACTGGGCGCCGGGATCGCGGGCCGCGGCGACGGCGGGCCCCCGGCGGTGCCCTCGCTGTACCGTGCGACCGTGGTCGGCGGGGACCGCGCGGGCGAGCATGGATCGCCTCTGGTCGGGATCCGGCTGGAGGGCGGGGCCACCTTCCGGGGCCGCGACGTGGTGGTGACGCGGTTCGCGGGCGCGGCGCTGGAGGCGGCCGGCAACGCCGCGTCCTGGCTGGCGGCGGGCGTCAGCAGCCTGGGCAGCGCGATCCTGCACGGCAACGCTGGGGGCGGCGCGCAGCTGCCGGCCGGGATCGAGGCGCACGTGGCGTACGAGGAGCGCGACCCGTGGCTGCTCGACATCCGCTACGGCGCGAATCCGGACCCGCGGCCGCGCAACGGGTCGGCGGCTCTCCGGCCGGCGGACGGGGCCGCCTACATCGGAGCGTTCGGCGCGGAGAACTGGCTCGAGGAGTGGACGAGTTTCGGCCCCGAGCCGGACTACGACACGCGGGAGGCGGATGCCGGCGAGGACCAGCAGTAGCCCTTGCTGTGCGGATTTTCCGCGTCTCGAGCGGGGACGCCCGCGCCCAGACGCTCGCGGCCGCAACGCCAGATCCCGCCGCACCTGCGCAACCCCGCGAAGCAGTCCCGGCATCCGCCCGGTCACAGCGGGACCCCCGTCCTGAGGTCACGGCAATCGTCGAGATGCAGCGGCAGATGAACGAACTCCGCAGCGACCTGCTGGACGAGCGCGAGAAGCGCATGGGCCGCTGGCAGGAATCCAACGGCACCGTGCTCGCGGTCCTCGGCATCGTGATCGGCATCGGCGGGCTTTGGGCCCATGCCAAGTTCCGGGCCATCGCGGCGCAGGCGGGAATGGGCGTGGCCGCGGCACGCGGCGCCGTCCCCGACCCCTGGCAGCACCACGCAGCGGTCGCCGAATGCACCGAGGCGATCCGCCTCGACCCCGACCACCCCCATGCCTGGCTGGAACGGGCCGATCTCAAGGCCAAGCAGGGGCAGTACGAGGGCGCGATCGCCGACTACGACCGGGCGATTCGCCTGGACCCGCGCAATGCCGGGGCCTACTTGAACCGCAGCCTGGCGAAGTCGGAACTGGGCCGGCACGACGAAGCCATCGCCGACCTCGACCAGGCCATGCGCCTCGACCCGGATACGACGTTCGCGGCCGGGGACGAGTGAGGCGCGAGACCGGCGATGGATGAAGGCACGCACGCACGGCCCGAAATCTTGACAGCAACCGGGGGTCCTGGACTGGCTGATCGACTGATTTCGACCTTGATTGATGTTCGTAACCGCTTCGATCTGACGGTCGGGTACTGTGCCCGAACTGAGTTTATCGAGACGTTCCAGGAGTGAGGAGGAGTAAGTATGCAGACCTGTGTAATGATTGTCGAACGGGAGCAGCAGTTGAGCCAGAGTGTGCTTGACGCGACCGACGCCACGGAAACCCTCAATGAGGTATCCTCTGGTGCCACGGGGAACGGAGAACGACAATGCCCGTGCGATCTGAAACGACTATTCGTCCTGATTGTTTCTTGTGGCTGGTTTTGATTCTGCTGCAGGTAATGACGCTTCCGGCGTTCGCTCAACAAACCAGCAATCCGGAGGAACAAGCTCAGGTCGGACAGTGTCTCGATCTTCAGATCCTGGACCCCTCGGCTGCATCGATACCGGCCGCCACCGTCACCATCGGGAATCGAGAGCAGCAAACCGGCGAATCAGGGGTGGCCTCCTTCTGCGGTCTTGGCCCGGGGCCCCACAGGGTCATCGTGTCGGCGGAGGATTTCCAGGTCCATGAAGGCACCGTGGCGCAATCGGAGGGTAAAGTCACCATCACGCTCCAGTTGTTCCTGCAGACTGAACTGGTTGTCGTCGGCAGTCGTGCGCGGCCGCGGTCCGTGACCGAATCTCCGGTCCCCATCGACGCGATCCGGTTAGCGGATGTCGTCAGCCAGGGCTCCACAACCCTCGACTACCAGTTGCGCACGTTGATCCCCTCGTTTAACGTCGCCACGCATCCCATCAGTGACGCGGCCACGCTGGTGCGGCCGGCCAGCCTGCGCAACCTGGCGCACGACCACACGCTGGTGCTGGTGAACGGCAAGCGCCGCCACCGCTCGTCGGTTATCGCCTGGTTCGCCGGCGTGACGGACGGCGCGCAGGGCCCGGACATTTCAACCATTCCCTCGATCGCGCTGCGCCAAGTGGAGGTGCTGCGCGACGGCGCGTCGGCCCAGTACGGCTCCGATGCCATCGCTGGTGTGCTGAACTTCCTGCTCAAGGACGCTCGCCAGGGAGGCAGCGTGGAGTTCAACACCGGCACCTACCGCGCGGGCGACGGCGATGCGTACACCATCGCCGCCAACGTCGGGCTGCCGCTCGGCGAGAGCGGGTTCGCCAACCTCAGCGTGGAGTACGGCAATGCCGACCCGACGAACCGCAGCGTGCAGCGTGCCGACGCGGCAGCCCTCATCGCTGCCGGCAACACGGCCGTGGCCGACCCGGCGCAGATCTGGGGCAACCCAATGATCGAGGACGAAGTGAAGTTCTTCGCAAACTTCGGCCACCTGTTCTCCAATGGCTTGCAGCTCTACGGCCACACCAACTTCGCCAAGAAGAAGGTGACAGAGGGATTCTACTTCCGCAATCCCAACAATCGGGCCAACATCTACAGCCTTGACGACGGCAACACGCTGCTGATCGGCGATGTCCTGGACGCCCGCGACGGTATCGTCGACGGATCGGCGAACTGCCCCACGGTGCGGGTCACCGGCAACGTGCCGGATCAGGCGGCCCTGGCGCAGGTGTTCGCGGATCCCAACTGCTTCTCCTTCCAGGAGATCGCCCCAGGCGGGTTCACGCCCCAGTTCGGCGGCGTGGTCCGGGACATGTCGGTGGTGGGCGGCGTACGCGGGGTCGCGGCCAACGGCCTCATCTGGGACGCCAGCGCCAGCTATGGTGCCCACGAGTCCGACTTCTTCTTCAACAACACCGTCAACGCCTCGCTCGGACTCGACACGCCGCGGGAATTCGACCCGGGACTCTACCGACAGGAGGACGTGAACCTCAACTTCGATGTCTCCTATGCCGCGACGGGCGTGGTCAACATCGCCGGTGGCGCCGAGTGGCGCAACGAGCGTTTCGAGATCGGCGCCGGCGGAAAGCCGTCCTGGGAGGTCGGACCGTATGCCGCGCAAGGCTTCGTTTCCGGCTCCAACGGCTTCCCCGGATTTCCCGACTACACCACAGGGGTCTGGAATCGCAGCAATGTCGCTGTCTACGGCGACCTCGAGCTGCGGGATCCGGTCGACCGATGGACCGTCGGCGCCGCTGTCCGCTTCGAGCACTTCGACCTCTTCGGCTCCACGACCAACGGCAAGCTGTCGGCCCGTTACGAGCTGACCGACACGATCTCCGTGCGTGGCGGCGCCAACACCGGGTTCCGCGCGCCGACGCCCGGCCAGCAGAACACGCTCAACGTGCAGACGACCATTGACCCGGAGACATTGCAGCTGGTCGACAGCGCCAACGTGCCCTCCACCTTCCGGGCGGCGCAACTCCGCGGCGGCAAGCCCCTCGAACCCGAGACGTCGGTCAACACGACGGCCGGGCTGGTGGTCGACACCGGAGCGTTCACGCTGACCGCCGACTACTTCCGCGTCGACGTCTCCAACCGCCTCGCCCTGTCGCAAACCTTCACCCTTTCCGACGACGAACGCGAGCTGCTGCTGTCGGAAGGGATCGCCTCCGCTGGCACGCTGGCCTTCTTCCGGTTCTTCATCAACGACTTCTCGAGCCGGAACCAGGGAATCGACCTCGTGTCGACCTACGAGCCGCCGGGGCTGGGCGGCAAGACGGAGTTCAGCTTCACGCTAAACTACACGCATACCAAACTGACGGAAGGGTCGGATCTGCTCACCGTCGGCGACGTGCTCGGCCTGGAGCGCGGCGTGCCCCGGATCCGCTGGAATGCCGCCATCAACCAGAAGCTGGGGCGGGTGGGCGTGCTGGGCCGCCTGAACTACTTCGGCGCGTGGGTCGACCACTTCGACGCCCGATTCGTTCGCGGCGCCGACGCACCGATCCTGGACGGACGCTACATTGTCGACCTGGAGGCGAGCATCTCGGTCACCGACAAGGTCACGCTGGCGTTCGGCGGCCAGAATGTCTTGGATACCTTCTCGCAGCGGATGGACCTTTTCGCCGAGATTTTCGGCCTCCCCTACAGCCAGTTCACCCCGTGGGGCCTGAGCGGCGGATACTACTACCTGATTCCCTATTATCCGCATCCCAGTAGAGCGCCAGAAGGGGTGGGCTTGTGGATTTTCGGTGGCTGGCGCGAAGCCGGCAGGCAGGGGGGAGAGGCGCTAGGCACGAGATGCACTGGCAGCCAGTGGTATCGGTCGCAACCGGGTCCCCCGGGCAGTCCCCTGATGGTCCCCGGGGAGTGCCGGCGGCCTGTCCCACGCGCAGCCGGGTTGTCGAACGCCCGGTGGATTGGGCTGGCGGCAGCCGCGGCCGTTAGACGGTGCTCAACAGCAGGATCGGACGCGGCAACGGCAGCGTCGTGGCCGCCGCCTTCAGCAGCCTGCGCGGCAGCGCCGCCAGCTCGTAGCGGCGATTGAAGCGGTACTGGAACTCGGCCAGGTAGCGCGCCGCGTAGTGCGGCGCGCAGGCATGGTAGGTGCCGTCCAGGGAGCGCTTCACGTTCCCCAGGATCGTGTTCGCCCAGACCAGGCCGGGCGTCTCGCAGCCCTGCTTGCCGCCGCCCGTCACGTGTGGCTTGTGCTCGCAGCCCGCTGCCTCCAGCCCCTGGAAGCAGGCCAGCCCGTCCGTGTGCACCGTGGTCCCGGGCTGGAGGTTCTGCGCGGCCCACTGCGCGACCTCGGCCGTGCGGAAGCCGTCGACCACGCTCAGCTTCATCACCACCGGCTGGCCCTCCGCGGTGACCTGCACGGCTGCCAGCAGCGGCGTCTTGTTCGGCGAGCCCCGCCCGCGCTTGCCACCGGGGTACTCGCCGCCCAGATAGGCGTCGTCCAGCTGCACGGTGCCCGCCAGGCGGTAGCGCTGATCACGCTCCCGCATGGTCTGCATGAGCTTGTGCTTGAGCAGCCAGGCGGTGTTGTCGTTGACGCCCAGCTTGCGCCCCAGCTCCAGGGCCGAGATGCCGCTCTTGGTCTGGGAGAGGAAGTAGATGGCAAGGAACCAAATGCTCAGCGGCAGCTTGGTGGCCTGGAAGACGGTGCCGGCGAGCAGGGAGAGCTGGCGCTTGCAGTGGTTGCACTGGAAGGTGGCCCGGCGGGTGGAGAGGCGGCAGAAGCGGGCGCCGCCGCAGCGGGGGCAGTTGAGGCCGTCGGGCCAGCGGGCGGCGAAGAGGGCCTGCTCGCACTGCGCCTCGGAGCCGTAGTCCTGGAGAAACTGGGTCAGGCTGAGGCCTTTTTGGAACTGGACTTTGTTCTTGGGCATAGCAGAGGGTTCTCTAGCCATAATTATCGCAATATATTCGCCCAAAGTCAATAGAATCAGCGATTTAATACGAACAAACCTCGCAATTCAAGGCTACGGAGACGCTGGCCGCCGAGGGACGGAGTCAGACTGGCGGACCGGCCGCTGGGTCGCCTTGGTCAGCCCCGTTTAGGTCAGTCTTGGATGCAGGTAGTAGGGAATCAGGTACTACTATGCCCGCCTCAACTACTCCTTCGGCAGCATCTTCTAGTCCGGAATCGACGCACTGGAAGGACTGGTCCGAATGAGCATCGACTAGCTAGGCAGGGTTCCATCAGACAGATCCCAGCGGTTGCCAGGAAGACGCGTGCCCCGCTGACAGCAACTTCATCTCGGCCAGGACTGAGGCGAGCCGACTCGTCAAAATGGCGATATGCGCGTCCACTGGTTGCTTGCATTGCCGGCGCTGCAGGACGAGCTGGCGAAGGGCCGGGGCGGGTTCCGGCCAGCCTGACCGCCATCGCCAGCGGCCGAACTGCCATCAACCTCAGCTGGAGCGCCCCCTGCTCCAACGGAGGCTCTGACATCAGCGGCTATCGGATCGAGGCCTGCTCTGACAGCGGCAGCATCTGGTCCGACCTCGACCAGGCCATGCGCCTCGACCCGGATACGACGTTCGCGGCCGGGGACGAGTGAGGCGCCAGACCGGCGATGGATGAAGGCACGCACGCACGGCCCGAAATCCTGACAGCAACCGCGGGTCCTGGACTGGCTGATCGACTGATACTGGCCTTGATTGCTGTTCGTAACCGCTTCGATCTGACGGTCGGGCACTGTGCCCGAACTGAGTTTATCGAGACGTTCCAGGAGTGAGGAGGAGTGAGTGTGCCGACCGGTGTGAGAGATGTCGAACGGGAGCGGGGGTTGGGCCAGAGTGTGCTTGACGCGACCGACGCCGCGGAAACCCTCAATGAGTATCCCCTGGCGCTACGGGGCACGAAGCGCGGCAATGCCCGTGCATCCGGAGTGACAAGCAATCGGCTGCGCTGCTGCTGCGGGCTGACTACCCTGCTCCTGCAGGTGGTGGCGCTCCCGGCGTTCGCTCAACAGAGCAGCGATCCGGAAGAACCGGCTGCGGTCGGACGGTGTCTCGATCTTCAGCTCCTGGACCCCTCGGCTCCATCGATAGCGGCCGCCACCGTCACCATCGGGAATCGAGAGCGGCGGACCGGCGAATCAGGGGTGGCCTCTTTCCGCTGTCTTGGCCCGGGGCCCCACTGGATTGTAATGCCGGCGGTACGTTGATCGACCCCAAGCACGCTCGCAAGGCGCTGCGCCGCTATCTGGGGATAGAGAACACAGCGGACGGCCCGCGATTCCCGCTCCATGACACGGAGGACTTGCCGCTGTTCTCCTGAAACGGGTGACCGTGGAATCCTTGCGCGACTCGGGCAAGGGACTGATCGGCTTGCGCACGGGCTGCGACCGCATCGCATCCCGGCCATGCCGGAATTGACCTTGGGCACTGGCGCCTTGCGGACGAAGTGCAGCACCGGGCTCGGTTCGCGTCCTGGCGTGGTGCGGTCTGGCCGGGATCTTCGCGGAAACGCATCGTTGCAGGAGCCTGCCACTGGATCGGGGGGCCGCGGGAGCGGCCGGGCAGCGGGCTCTTCCGGGAGATTCCACTCGATGATCGTGAGGCGAGCCGATTTCGAATCCGCGTGCTGCAGGACCCAGGCCTCGCCCGCGGAAACGCTTTGAATCAAACCCTGCGAAGCCCAGGCACCGCGATCGAGCCCGTTTCCTGGTGTCGTGGAGCCGACTCGGGCGAGAGTGCGTCCGCAGGCGCGAAACGCACTGAGAGGCAGTTCAGGGCGGATCGAGAGGGATTCCTGAAGGTGAGATGCAGAGGTGGCTACCGACCCTTTTGATTCCAACTGACGCCAGTCAGGATGCAGTGCCGGTTGAGGCATGGCCAGCACGGAGGCACGGCCACCGCGATGGTGCGGTCTGGCGAGGGCCTGCCCAGCGTGGCCCCGCAATGGACGGGATAGGGCGATCCGCGAGCTGGCGAGCATCGCGGGTCAATTTCCGATGTAATCCCCCTTGGTTTCGACTGTGCGTTCGGTTCGGCGGCGACGGATCTGAACTGAGAAGGGGTGCAAATCGCTGGGGAAGCGCGATAAGCCGCCACGGGCGGCTGCGGCGCCAAGTAGCACATCGCAGTCGAAGCGCTCGTATCTGCTACGATATTCGATTACAAAGCGTTACATGCATGGATCAACCCAAGGCACTGCCGTCCGTTCTTCTCCAAAGGCGCACACCGGCGCACACCGGCGCACACCGGCGCACACCTAACTCACCTATCCAGTAACGAATCCCCTCCAAGCCCTCCCGCCGGCCCCCGGCGAGCCCGTCCCGGAGCCGCCGCCAGGGCCCTTTTCGCCGTCGCCGGTTTCCTCGCTCTTGCGGCTCCTGCCGAGGCCCAGACCCAGACCCAGATCTGGTCCGCGACGCTATCCCCGGAGGAGATTACGATCGACGAGTTTGGCTGCTGGAACGGCTTTACAGGGATGGAGTGCTCCAACTCCGGCATCCTCAGCGGTGACGACTTCTCCCACAATAACGTCACCTACACAATATCGAGACTCACCGTCGCGTCGCTGTTCATGACGGTGGCATTCACGGCTGAACTCGGAACCGCCGCCGACTCCTTCACGCTGAATGTGGATGGCACCGCTTTCGCCTTCGCGGACGGCTTCGACCAGGGCAGTGTAGTGCAGTGGACCTTCCCCGGCATCTCCTGGTCCAGCGGCGACAACGTCTCGGTGAGCATCACCGCGAGTAGTGGCGTCGAAACCCCAACTACCCCCACTATTACAGACTTCTTTATCAACAGCTCCCCCCCCCGAGTCAGCAGCACCGGCCAGCTGGACACCTACCGGATCGGGGACTGGATCGATGTGTCGGTGAGCTTCAGCGCGGAAGTGACGGTGACCGGCGACCCGCAGCTCGCACTGAATATCGGCGGCGAGACGCGGCAGGCGGGCTTCTATTTCGATTATGGCGGCGGGAATTTGAGCTTCCGTTACCAGGTGCAGAGCGGCGACGAGGACACGGACGGCTTTGCCATCGACGCCGACGCGCTCACGCTCAACGGCGGCACGATCACCGCGGGGGGCACGGCCGCGACGCTGACCCACGCTGCGGAGGCGGACGATCCAGAGCACAAGGTGGACGGCGTGCGCCCGATGCTCGTGAGCGCCGAGACCTCGGTCGACGGTGCGACCGTCATTCTCACCTATGACGACCAACTGGCTGCGTCAGACCTCTCGCGGACTTCTTTCCTGGTCACCGTCGCAGGCATCACGCGCGCCGTGAGCAGCGCCGAGGCGAGCGGCACCGCGGCGACGCTCACCCTTGAGAGCCCCGTGGCGGGCGGCCAGACGGTGACCTTGCTCTATTTCGCAGGCCTGAGGAGCCAGGCGATTCGGGATCTGGTCGGCAACCTCGCCCCGGGCATCTCGAACGCTTTCCAAGTAATCAACAACGCCCTCGTGGCTGATCCTGCCACCATTGACAGGATAGACATCTTCAGCGACGCCAGTCGAACCAGCAGCACCGGTCGCGACACCTACAGGATCGGGGACAGGATCCGTCTGGACGTGAGGTTCAGCGAGGAGGTGACGGTGACCGCCGACCCGCAGCTCGCACTGAACATCGGTGGTGAGACGCGGATGGCGGATTTCGACTACAACCAGGGCTTCGGGTATCTGAGATTCGTCTACCGGGTGGTGAGAAACGACGAGGACACGGACGGCTTTGCCATCGACGCCGACGCGCTCACGCTCAACGGGGGCACGATCACCGCGGGGGGCACGGCCGCGACGCTGACCCACGCTGCGGAGGCGGCCGATCCAGACCAGAAGGTGGACGGCGTGCGCCCCATGCTCCTGAGCGCCGAGACCTCGGTCGATGGTGCGACCGTCATTCTCACCTTTGACGAGCAACTGGCCGCGATAGACCTCGCGCCGGGCCATTTCACTGTCGGCGTCGCAGGTAGCGCGCGCGCCGTGAGCAGCGCCGCGGCGAGCGGCACCGCGGCGACGCTCAGCCTTGCGAGCCCCGTGACGGCCGGCCAGACGGTGCGCATGGGCTATTCCGGAACCACGGGGAGGAGCAGCGCGATTCAGGATCTGCCCGGCAACACCGCCGCGGCCATCGCGTCCGCTCACGAAGTAGCCAACAACGTCGTAAACACCCCGCCGGAATTCCCCGAGAGCATTCCCGACGTGTCGATGCCCCAGAACAGCGCCCCGGGCTTGGACATCGGAGACCCGGTGGTCGCCACCGACGCCGATGGCGACACCCTGACCTACAGCCTGTTGCAGGGCGGGGGGACCGACGGCTCGTCGTTCGACATCGACCTTTTCACCGGGCAGCTCAGGACGAGGTCGGGCGTGACCTACAGCTATGAGGGGCAGAGGTCATTCATCGTCCAGGTCAGGGTGGACGACGCCAACGGAGGAACTGACGGCGTTTTTGTGCAGATCGAACTTACCGACGTGGAGGAGCCGCCGTTGGCGCCCGACCCGCCCACGGTCTCCCCCGTCTCGGGCAGCAGCGACAGCCTCTCGGTGAGCTGGACCGCGCCCGACAACACCGGCAAGCCGGACATCGACAGCTACGATCTGCAGTACCGCAAGGGCACCAGCGGGCCCTTCACGGACGGCCCGCAGGCCGTGGCCGACACGATGGCCACCATCGACGGGCTGGACGCGAACGCGTCCTATCAGGTGCGGGTGCGCGCGACCAACGACGAGGGCGACGGGCCCTGGTCCTCTGCCGGCACCGGTTCCACCAGCGCCGACACCACCCCGCCGACCCTGACCTCCGCCTATTCCGGCCCTGAGGACCTCGGCGCAGCCGTGCACCTGATCTTCAGCGAGGATCTGGACGTCGACAACCTGCCTTCCGCCAGCCTCTTCAGGCTCACCGCCGACGGCAGCCCTGTCGCTATCAATCTCGCTCGAATTGGCAGTTCCGACAACGAGTTTGTCTTGCTCTCTCTGGCGCCCGTGATCCGGCAGGGCCAGACCGTGGTCGTGACCTACATCGACCCCACCGCCGGCGACGACGCCATCGTCCTCCAGGACGAGGCCGGCAACGACGTGGCCAACTTCACCCGGACGCTCGAAAACAACTCCACGGAGGCGCCGGCCGCCCCCGGGCCCCCGACCGGCCTCGGCGCCACCGCCGCCGGGCAGACCCGGATCGATCTGGCCTGGACCGCCCCGGCTGACAACGGCGGCCGCGCCATCAGCGGCTACCGGATTGAATGGTCCGGCGCCGGCTCCGGCCCCTGGGAGGAACTGGTGGCCAACACCGGCAGTTTCGACACCTCCTACGCCGACACCAGCCTCGTCGCCGGTACGACCCGCCACTACCGCGTTTCCGCCATCAACACCGTCGGCACCGGCTCGGCGTCCGACTCCGCCTCCGCCACCACGACCACGGCCACCCCCGGCCCGCCGCGGGACGTGCGAGTGATAGCGGGCACCGGCAAGGTGACGGTGGCGTGGCAGGCGCCTGAATTCGAAGGCGCCAGCGCCATCACCCATTACGAGTACCAGCGCAAGGAGAGCAGCGAGCCATCCGGCACCTGGACAACCGCGGAGACGGTGGCATTCGGGACCAACTCGAGCTCGGCCATCCTCCGCGACCCGACGACCCTGGACGACTACGACGTCAGGGCGCAGACGTTCTACACCTACTGGGTGCGGGCGGTGAACGCGGCGGGCGCCGGCGCTCGCTCGCAATTCAACTCCGCGACCACCGGTGCGGCGCTGACGGTGAAGATTGAGGTCGCGCAGCCTGAGGTCGCGGAGAACGAGGGCCCGGTCGCGGTCACGGTGGTGGCGGAGCTGCCGGCGACGGGCCCGAATACGGAGAAGTACGACCTGGAGTTCCAAGTCGGCGGTTACAGCGATAGTGGCACGGCAAGTGCTCTAGACGGCGACTATGTCGGGTTGACCCCTTTGTTCACTTTCACGCCCGGCGACTTCCAGATGGAGTCCGGCCGCTGGGTCGCCTCCGAGCCGTTCACCGTCACGCTCATCGACGACGCGGTCGTTGAGCCGGACGAGACCATCATTGTCGTCGTCGAGCGTGCCCGTATCACGGATCCGTCTCATCCGTTCATCACGTTCCCTGGCGCCACGGACGAGGTGACGGTCACCATCGTGAACGACGACGTGCCGGAGTGGGCCGTGAGCGTCGCTCCGGCCACCATCGCGGAGGCCGCCGGGACTGCGACGGTGACGGTGAGCACCGGCGGGGTGACGTTCGCGGCAGCGCAGACGATCGATCTCAGTTTGGATGGCGGGTCCGCGACGGCGGGGACCGATTTCACGGTCGCAGACGCGAACGGGAACGCGCTCACCTCGCCCTACGCGCTCACCCTGTCGATGGGCGAGAGCAGCGTCACGGCCACCATTACCGCGGTGGACGACGCGGTCGACGACGACACGGCGTCCACGGGGATCGAGCTGGGTCTGAACCCGGCCAGCGTGACGGAGCACGGGGGGGCGCAGCAAGGACGTGCCGAAGCTGTTCGCGGGGGTGCGGGCGGAGGCGGCGCAGGTGGAATTGCGCTGGCGGGCGGTGGCACTGCCGGACCCGGACAAGGCCGCCGCGGCGGCGCGGCTGAACCTAGTGCACGTGCGCGAGGAGACGCAGCCGGAGGGGGCCGAGCGGCTGGAGTGGTTCCTGCTCACGACGCTGGCGGTGCAGTCCCGGCAGGACGCGGAGCAGGTGCTGGACTGGTACCGGCTGAGGTGGCGCATCGAGGACTGGCACCGGCTGCTCAAGACGGGCTGCAAGGTGGAGTACCTGGCGCATCGGACGGGGGAGCGGATCGAGCGGGCGGTGACGATCAACGCGGTGATCGCATGGCGGCTGATGGCGATGACGCTGCTGGGCCGCGACACGCCGGAACTGCCGGCCGAGACGCTGTTTTCCGACATCGAGATCGCCGCTCTGGAGGACTTTGCGAAGGATCGCAAGCTGCCGCGGCCGGACAACATCGGGCGGGCGCTGCTGACGACGGCCATGCTGGGCGGGTAGCTGGGTTTCAAGCGCAAGCGCTATGCGGGCCCGGGCCACCAAGTCCTGTGGGAAGGCTACACCCGGCTGGCCACTATCGTGCAAGCCTGCGAACGGAGTCTCCGTCTCGACCAAGACAGCAAACTCTATCAGAGGCTGTCTAAGAACAAGACTTATGGGTAAACGGCAGGCCGCAGCTCGCGCTTGGCCGCTGCCACACGCTCGGTCAGCTCGCGCGCCGGGGTGTTGAACACCAGATTGTTTCGTTAGTTAGATATGTCCCAGATTCGGCCGTCACGAAATGGTTGGGAAAACGGATCTACATGGAACAGAAGGCAGGACTCAGAAGCCGTCAAGGTGTTCACTACAATGCACTTATCAAATACTACCGGAAGGATTCCTGTCCTGCAGTAGTGACTCTATGCGGGAATTCCTCCCTTCCCCCTGACGGTGTAATTCGGCAAAAGATGACAGATTATATAGAAATAAAACACGACGCCGCTGGCGGTATATTTCACGAGCAGGTCGAACGCCTGGACCTTGAGGTTCACGTCGACGTCCACCATCGTCGGCTCCCTTTCGCTTCCGCCTTGCGTATCGCAGCGCGGCTGATGCTATGAGGGCGATTCGCGATTTGGCTTCACCCAGACGATTTTGCCATTCTCGAATATCGCAACGGCGACGCCGCGGTCCGCGGCCCGGCGACGGGCACGTTCGGCGGCTCTGCACATCGCCGTTTCGGCCCGGGCAAGGTCCGGGTCGCGGGCGTGCTCGACCGGTTTCTTGTTTTCTGACTTCCGCGGTGTCATCGGTTCTCTCCCTCCGTAAGCAGGACCGGGGCGGTCCCGGAATTATCATAGATTGCCCATTCGTCGACCAAGTCCCGATAGACGCGCTCGAAGTTGCGCCATCCCGAAGCGAACCGCCGACGAATGACCGCCTCGGGGACATCGTGCCCGCCTTCTGAAACCCGCTGCCGGACACGGGCAATCGCCATTTCCGGCGTCGGCAACCGCAGGAAAAACAGCTTCACATGATAGCCGCGCTCAAGCCCGCCGCGATCGAATCTGCATTGACGAAGCTCGGGCAATCCGCCTCGTTCGGCAGGAACTTCGTGGCAAAGGTCGTCTTTCCCGCGCCGTTCGGCCCGGCAATGATCAAGATCTTGCTTTGCGCGACCATATGCTCTATCCGAGCACTTTCAGGGAAGGAGGAGCGATCCCATTGGACCATTTCGCGGCGTCGTTTCCGGTGCGCGCCGGCCGTCGCGCAGAATTGGGGAGACTCCGCCCGGCAAGCGAATTCACATAATCGTCGATCAACGGCTTCTCGACGGGCCATTCCTCTTCTGCGTCGTAGTCTTCGATCTCCGCGTAAAGGCGGAAAATGAAGGCGAACAGGTCAGCCACTTGGACCAAGCCCGCGTGGTGCGATTTGATTGAGAACGTCGTATCGGTGATCTGATTGAGCGGGTCCTAGCTCTTTTGCCTGCCGTAGCAGTCGTTGGTCCAGGGCGTCTTGCAGATCAGGTTGCTGAGCATGTCTGCCCTAATTTTGTTGTCATCGAAGGTCAAGAAGCTGGTGCCCATGTTGTTGCCGCTGGTTTGATTCGCCTTCTGAATCTGAAGTGCCACATGCAGTTCCGCGGCCAGCCATTCGTCCCGGCGTTCGGCCGAATCTCCATCCTTCTCGATTTCCTTCAGTTTCGTCCGATCGATTGCCGTGACGATCAGACGGTGCTTTCTCTGACCAACCCAGCCGCAGAAATAGCTGGCGATCCGTTTCCGTATTTCGGAATCCATCTTTCGCCAACGGTCGCGCCTGAAAATCATCTTCGATCCCTTCAATTCGCGCAGGGTCTCTTCAAACAAACCCTGAATAAGCTCGCAAACTTCAGCGAAGTCCTTCTGCGTTTGCCCAAATGCGGCATCGCGGTCAGCAGCAGAATGTTAGATGCCGACCAGCCGAGCCGCCATCGGTCATCGTCCAAGGGCAAGCCGGCCAGTGCCCCGGGGAGGCGGTAACGGTCGGTCTTGCGGACGTAGAAGTTCCGCCCACGATCGGCGGCCAGCTTGTGGGCCTCGTCGAACACCACGAGATCGTAGGGGTGCGCGGCAGCCGGAGCTACCGCCTCGCGCATCCGCGCGACCATGCGTTCACCGGAAAGGGTATCGAGGTTGACGATGACATCATCGCCTTCCGGCCCGACCAACGGGTTCTAGGGGCGGGCATTGGCACCGTGGACAATTCCGAACGGAAGACGAAACAGCGTGCGCATCTCGCGCTCCCAGTTGCCGACCAAGCCGGTCGGCGGTACCACGAGGACCCGCGCGACGAGACTGCGATCGAGCACTTCGCGAAGATAAAGGCCCGTCATGATCGCCTCGCTAGCGCCGGCATCGTCGGCGAGGAGGAACCGCAGCGGCGACCGGTTCGACCCGTCGGGTCGCCGCGCGGACACCGGCTTCCAGATCGACGATCCTCCGCCATGCCAAGCGCCTTGGTCCAGACTGTCCGATCTCCAATCGGTCCAAGCGCTTCAAGTCGCTGGCCCAGTTGGGCTGGCTGCCGAAGTATCACGACGAAAGCGCCAAGGTCTGGCTGTGCGGCAAGCTGCTGGCAGCGCTGCTGGTCGAGAAGCTGATCCACAACCCTAGCGGCATGTTTCCCTGGAACTTCGAACTGGGACCCGGAGCGACCCCGCGGCGTCTGGAGTGAATTCGCTTTCGTTTGAATCCAAGTACCACGTGCGATCGAACCGGCGATACCGCTGGCTGAGATGCTCTCCTCATGGCAGACTATTTCGGAGAGACTGGGGGAGAACCCTCGCAAGCATCGACCTCACCTTGCGGAGTATTTGGTCAAGATCCAATAGGTTTGCGCTTATGCCCCTCGCCCCCCGCGCAGAGATGCTCCAGCTCTGCGCCGGTTCAGGCCCCGCGGTCGATGCGGCCGGTGGTAGTTGGGGCCGAACACATGCGTTCGGCCCGAGAACGGACCGGCACGGCCACAAGACCCACCGGCCGTGCTCCCTCGCCCGACCCGCCACGCCGAACACTCCAGCCTCATCGGCACGGAGTCCTATTGGACTATATTGACTTGTAGGACCTAACGTGCTATATTAGGGACTGGAGGGTTCAATGAATCTAGTAGGTGATCTGGTCAAGGACCGATTCGGAACGGCCGTTGCCCATGAATTGTGCAAGGAGTCCGGCCTATTCGAGCAGGGCAAGCTCTATAGACGCGATGACATCATTGAGAAGCTGCGGGCCGAGTTCGTCAAGCGTGGTGGGGATGACGACACCCCAAAGGCCGCTGTGGTTAGCGTGGTGAAGAAGTGGCTGTCTGGTTCCGCCAGCCCCTTTCGGAAGGAGATGCGCGCGCGATATCGATTTCTCGGTTTCGACGGCGCGACCGAGCAGGCCGTCGATGTGGAGGATCGAGGCAATGCCGGGAGCGATGCCTCTAGGGGGGGCGCGCCGGCACCGGAGCACGAGATCGGCGCAGGACCCTGTGAGGTGTACGCATGGTGTCTGCCGCGGTATCAGGCGACTTCCGACGATCGTTGGCCGATCAAAATCGGCAAAGCAGGACCTGACGGATTTAGACGGCGGTTGAGTGACTTTCAAGAGAACCTTCCCGAACGGCCGCGCTACCTGCTGCGGCTAGGGTGTGCGGATGAGCGCGAGGCGCGGGAAAGGGAGGCTCTCCTGCACGCCTGGTTCAGGAGCCGAGGACAGAAGCTGAACGACCTGCCTGGCGAAGAGTGGTTCCGGACCAATTCGGGCGAGATCGTTGAGGCAGTCCGAAACATCATTGGCGCTGATGCTCCGTCCGGCAAAGAGAGCACTATCGAGATCGAGAACGTCATTGCCGACGCATTCAAGGCCGTCACGGCCGACGACTGGGCTGGGCTTCCTGAAGACCTTACCGAACGCCTCGACGACTACCTGTACGGGAGTGATCGCACGTGAGGCCAGTATTCGCCGACACGGTCTATTGGATAGCCTCAGCCATCCCGAACGATCAGTGGCGCGCAGCGGCCCAGGAAGCGCGGCGGCGACTTGGACGAGTCGAGCTCGTGACTACCGACGAGGTGCTGGCTGAATTCCTCGCGGCGCTCTCTAAGGGAGGGCCGCGTGTTCGCTCGGCCGCGACGCGAACGGTGCGCGCGATGCTGTCGGGTTCGAACGTGCGCGTGATACCCCAGTCGAGGTCGTCGTTCACGAAGGCACTGGATCGTTACGAGGCGCGTGGTGACAAGGAATACAGTCTCCAAGACTGCGCATCCATGAACGTAATGGAGGCCGAATCGATCACGCAAATCCTGACCAACGACCATCATTTCGAGCAGGAAGGATTCACGGTGCTCATGAAGCGCAGCGCCACCCGACCGACGCCGGACGTGTGACGCGCTAGCTCACACCCGGGCCCTGCCCCGACTTCACCGTTTTGGCGGTGAAGTCGGAATAAGCTAAATGGGCACTCGCATATAGGGTGCGGTACTCGAGGATGAGTGTCTGTCCGTCGACGTCACCCTCATCCGGACGGACTTGGCAACCGTCCGCGATTTCTTTGATCCACCTTGCAAGGGCAGTTTGCAACTCGCCACGTATATAGTCACTGCACGCCGCCCTGAGTTCGTTGCCCGTAAGCGTTCGAGCGGGCCGTGAATAGAGGACGTTGAGAGGGTGGAGGGAGGGTAGAAAAAAAACTGGCTTGAAACGCTGGACACCGGACATGTGTTTATGCCAGCCTAGCGAATATGCAGTTGGGCGGGCAGCCGGAAGCGCAGGGAGGGTTGGTGTGGGCCCCGGGCTTAGACTGGCGGCGGGAGCGTGTGCCGGCCGAGGCGGTGGCGTTGGTCGAGGCGAAGCAAGCGGCGCATTACTGGCGGAGCATGCACGCGCGGGCGAAGGAGCGTGTGGCGCAGCGTTGGGGGCAGTGGCGGGCAGCGGAGCGGCAGCTGGCGGAGGCGCGGCGGGCTGCCCATGCCCCAGATCTCGCACTTGACAACTGTAGGGTGGTTGTGGCATGTCTAAAGCATGCTCGACCAACATTGCATTGCGGAGACCCTCTCGCACTCAGAGGCCGTGGAGACCCTGCGGGTGCTGCGGACGCAGGCTGGCGACACCAGCCGGAGCGCGTTCGCCCGGCACGTGTGCCGGGAGTTCGGTTTCGTGAACAGTCGCGGCCAGCCGCAGGTGGCGAGCTGCCAGAAGGCCTTGCGCAGTCTGCACAGCGCGGGACGCATCGATTTGCCGGCCCCGCGCCATGGCGGCCGCGCCGGTGACTGCCGTCCGCGTCGGCTCGGCCAGCCGGTCCCGCCACCGCAAGCAGTTCCGCCTGCGGCGGGGGCGGTCGCCGGGCTCAAGTTGACCCTGGTGACGAGTCCGCAACAGCGGCGGACCTGGAACGAGCTGGTCGCCAGCGAGCACCCGCAGGGAGCCGTGCTGCACGTCGGTGCCCAGCTGCGCTACCTGATTGAGTCCGAGCACGGCCTGCTGGGGGCGCTCGGCTTCGCCGCCGCGGCCTTGGCGGTGGCGGCCCGCGACGAGTGGATTGGCTGGGATGCGCAACTGCGCCGCAAGCGGCTGCACCGCGTGCTGGGCCTGAGCCGCTTCCTGATCCGTCCCAGCGTGCGCTGTCACCTGCTCGCTTCCAAGGTGCTCGGCATGGTCCGGCGGCGGCTGCCGGAGGACTTCCTCCAGCGCTATGGCTACCGGCCTGCCCTGCTGGAAACCTATTGCGATCCGCAGCAGCACGCCGGCACGTGTTTCCGCGCCGCTAACTGGACCTGCGTCGGCCAGACCGGCGGGCGCGGGCGTTTCGCCCGGCCCGGCCAGCGCGTGCCGGTCAAGGCCATCTTCGTCTACCCCCTGCAGCGCGACTGGCGGCGCCTGCTCGGGGCCGCCGCAGCGCCGCCCGGCCAGCCGCTGGGGCCGGCCGACGGGCTGGCCCTGGACGAGTTCGCGGCCAACGAACTGGGCCAGGCGCCGCTGGGTGATCTACGCTTGTCGAAGCGGCTGGTGCAGACCGCGCAGATGCAGGCCGCCGCTCCCATGGCCTCGATCCCCGCCGCCGCGCAGGGCCAGCGGGCCGCCGTCAAGGGCCACTACCGCCTGATCGACCAGCCGGACGACTCGGCGGTGACCCCGCAGAACATCCTGGCGCCGCACCGCCAGCGCACGCTGCGGCGCCTGCAGGCCGAGCGCACGGTGCTGTGCGTGCAGGACGGCACCGAGCTCAACTTTGCCGAGCATCCCGGCTGTGCGGGGCTGGGCTACATCGGCAAGAACAAGCGCTCGGAGGGCACGCTGGGGCTGCACATGCACTCGACGCTGGCGGTCAGCCCGGAGGGCATCCCGCTGGGGCTGCTGCAAATCCAGTACGACGCGCCGGACGGGCAGGCGCAGCGCGGGCGGCCGCTGGAGGAGCGCAAGACCTTCCGCTGGATCCGCGGGTTGCGCGACTGCGCGGAGGTAGCGGGCCAGTTGGCGGGCCCGCGCCTGGTGGCGGTGATGGACCGTGAGGCCGACGTGCAGGCGCTGTTCGCCGAGCAGCGGCGGCTGGAGGGAGTCGAGTTGCTGGTGCGGGCCAAGCACAACCGCGTCCTGGGCGCGCCCCGGCCGAAGCTGTTCGAGCACATGCGGGCACAGCCGGTGGGGGGCCAGTTGGAGATCAAGGTGCAGCGGAGTTCGGCGCGGCGGGGCACGCGCCGGCAGTCCGCCAGCGCGCTGCGCGCGGCGCGCACGGCGCAGGCCGAGTTGCGCTGGCAGACGGTCGAGTTGCCGGCCCCGGCGCGCGGCGAGGCAGCGCTGCGGATGCAGCTGGTGCACGTGTGGGAGCGGGCGGCGCCGGAGGGGGTGGAAGCGTTGGAGTGGTTCCTGCTGACGACGTTGCCGGTGGCGTCGCTGGCGGATGCGGAGCAGGTGCTGGAGTGGTACCGGCTGCGCTGGCGCATCGAGGACTGGCACCGGATTCTCAAGTCCGGCTGCAAGGTGGAGTACCTGGGGCACCGCACGGGGGAGCGGATCGAGCGGGCGGTGACGATCAAGGCGGTGATCGCCTGGCGGCTGGCCGCGATGACCCTGCTGGGACGGGAGACCCCCGAATTACCGAGCGAGGTGTTCTTCACGCAGATCCAGCTGCGCGTGCTGCGCCACTTCGCGTCCAAGCGCGGGCTGGCCGCGCCGGGCAATCTGGGACTGGCGGTGCGGACCATGGCGATCTTGGGCGGCTACCTGTACCGTGCGCACGCTCCGCCGCCGGGCCATCAAAAGATCTGGGAGGGCTGGACCCGCTTGACCATCATGAGCGAAGCCTATGAGCTGAAAGACTACTTCGAGCCGCCCGCCAGCGCCTCTCAGGATGAGCCCGAATCGTGACTTGTGGGGCAACGGCAGGCGGCGGCAGATCGCGCAGTTGGCCGGGCGGGTGCGGGAGTTGGAGCAGGAGAATGCGGGTCTGCGGCAGCGCCAGCAGGAGCTGCTGAAGACGCCGTTCGGGAAGCGGAGTGAGAAGCGTCAGGGCGGCAGCGCCGGCGGGCCGGGACAGCCGGGGCCGGGCAGTGCGGGCACCAGTCAGGGGCCGCAGCGGTCGCGCGGGGGGCAGCCGGGAGCCAGCGCGCATGCGCGGGTCGCGCGGTCCGGCCTGGCGGTGCGGGAGGAGTGGCACGAGCCGGAGGCGGTCCAGCGCCAGTGTCTGGACTGCGGGCGGCCCTACCGCCGCAACGGCGCGGCGGTCAGCGACCGGATCGAGATCGAGGTCAAGGCGCACGTGCGGCGGATCCGGCGGCCACGCTACCGGGCCGCATGCGAGTGCGCGAGACGGCCGGGGCAAGCGGTGCCGGAAGTGCTCGCGCCGCTGGAGCCGACGCTGTTCCGCGGCTCGGGCTATGGCCTGAGCGTGTGGGTGGCGTTCCTGATGCAGGTGGATTGGCAGCGGCACCCGGCGCGGGCCTTCGAGCGGGAGTGGGCCGAGTTCGGGGTGCGCCTGCCGGCGGCGACCCTGCTGGGGCATGTGCCGGATTTGCTGACTTGGTTCGAGCCGCTGGCAGAGGCCATCGGGGTGCACCAGCAGCAGGCGCGGGTGGTGCCTGGGGACGAGACCTCGTGGGTGGTGCATGTGCGGGCGGAGGCCGACGCGAACCCGCGCTGCTGGCTGTGGGCGTGCCTGAGCCGGGACGCCGTGCTGTTCCGGGTGGATCCGTCGCGCAGCGCCGTGGCGGCCGAGCAACTGTCCGGGGCCCTCGGGCGGGACCGGCGGGTGGTGCTGGTGTGCGACCGCTACTCGGCGTATGTGAAGTTGGCGCGGGAGCACCCGGGACAGTTCGAACTGGCGGTCTGTTGGGTCCACGTGCGGCGGGATTTTGTGACGCTGGGGCGCAAGCGGCCGGATCTGCAGGCATGGGTGGAGGGGATCGTGGCGCGGATCGGCAAGCTGTACCAACGCAACGCGGAACGGCTGGCGGCGTGGGACCCGGAAGGTTGTCCGCAGGGGCAGTCCGAGCAGTTCCAGGCGGCGCAGGAGCGTCTGGAAGCGGAGTTCGAGGCGCTGTTCGAGCAAGCGGGCAAGGAGCAGCGGGCCCTGAGCGCGGCGGCCCGCCGGACCCGCGCTTGGGGCCGCTGCAATCCTTGTTGAAGCACCGCCAGGGCCTGACGGTGTTCGTGGCCAAGCCGTTCGTGGCGATGGATAATAATCCCGTGGAACGAGCCCTGCGGCGGCCCGTGATCGGGCGCAAGCTCAGCTTCGGCTCGCACAGCGAGGGCGGGGCGGCCCTGCAGGGCGCGCTGCTGTCGGTGTTCGCCACGCTGGACCTGGCGGGCCTCGACCTGCGGCGGTGGCTGGAGGCGTTCCTGCGCGAGTGCGCGGGCATCGGGCCGCAGGCCGTCGTGGTGGATCCTCAGGCCTGGCTGCCGTGGGGCCTGCCCGCAGCGCGCTTGCGGGAACTGCAAGCGCAGGAGCGATCCAGGCACGGGCCGGCCCCGTGAGCGGCTGCCTGCGCTACTGCGGCCGGGACTTCCCGGCTGCCGAACTGGATCTCATCCGCGCGCTGATCGCGCAGCGCGACCCGCCCCTGTTCCGCACGGCGCTGTCGCGGGCGGTCTGCGCGGCGCTGGACTGGCGCAAGCCCGATGGCGGCCTCAAGGAGATGAGTGCGCGCGTGGCCCTGCTGCGCATGCAGCGCGACGGCCTGCTGACCCTGCCGCCGCCGTTGCGGACCGTGCCGCGACCGCAACCGCTGGCGCTGTCCCCGCGAACCGCTCCGCCCGGCCTCGCGCCCCTGCCCGTCTCGCTCGCCCAAGCCCGCCCCCTGCGCCTCTCCCTGCTGCGCCCCGCCGATCCCCGCAGCGGCCTCTGGAACGAATTCGTCGAGCGCTACCACTACCTCGGCTACAAGCCCCTGCCCGGCGCCCAACTGCGCTACTTCGTGTACGCCGCCGCCGGCCTCCTGCTGGCCCTGCTCGGCTGCGGCGCCGCGGCCTGGAAAACCGCCCCGCGCGACCGTTTCGTCGGCTGGGATGCCGCCACCCGCCAGCGCAACCTGCCGCTGGTCGTCAATCACGTCCGCTATCTCATCCTGCCCTGGATCCGCCTGCCCTGCCTGGCCTCCCATCTGCTCGCCTGCCTCCAGCGACAGCTCCCCGGCGACTGGCAGCAACGCTACCAAATCCGCCCCGTCCTGCTCGAAACTTTCTGCGAAACCCCGCGCTTTGACGGCACCTGCTATCGCGCCGCCAACTGGATCCTTCTCGGCCAGACTCAGGGCCGCGGTAAACTCGACACCCGTCACCAGTACAACCAGCCCGTCAAGAACGTCTTCGTCAAACCCCTCTGCCCCGACTGGAAACAAATCCTCAATCGCTAGTTCCCCAGCCGCCGTTCACGGCCCGCTCGAACGCTTACCGTTGAACAGCGCTGCTATCTACCACAAAATCCGGTAATCCTCACTGATTCAATGTGTTAAGTGTGCTCCCCGATACCCTGGGATACCTCCGAGAGCCCCGTGCTAGGCGACTCTCCCGCATCCAAGACCCCGCAAGTCGGCCTATCCGTTGGATGGGCCGGCTTTTTCCTTGCCTGACAAAGCGAGGGCCGCGCCTGACGTGGGTCAGCTTCTGGGCCGGACCTGGACTACCTTTTTCCGCGAGGTCTCGCCTCGAATGATGCAGAGCTCCGACTTCGGGACTCCGAGCTCCTGAGCTAGCAAGCGCATCATCGCTTGGTTTGCCTTACCCTTGGCGGGGGCAGCCGTGACCCACACGCGAAAGCCGCGCGTGCCGTCCGGAAAGGCTGCTGACTGGATGCGGTTAGCGGGTGCCTTGGGCGTCACTTGAATCTGAATGCTCTCGCCCGCAACAAGCGTGAGCGGGGACTTGGCTGAGTCTCCACTGCGCATGGATTGCCCAGTTCCGCTTGGCTGCTTAGTGCCGCGTCAGGGAGTAAGATCCCTACATAGGGATGTCGCTAGCACCCACGCCCTATTGCGCGGCAGCTTGTTTTGCCTCAGGCTCCGGCGTCGCCTGCAAGTCTTCCCCAAGCTTGCCGCGCCGTCAGCCGAACCGTGTTGTGATCGCTATCAAGCATGGGGAAGATCGCGGCGGCCGACTCGGCAGTCCCGATGTTGGCTAGGCCGATGATCGCTGCGCACTGCAGGTGTTCCTCATCTCGTGCCAGAGCCTCCAAATAGATCGCTTTGGCCTCGTCCGGATTGCCCCGTTCCAGCTGGGCAGCGGCAAATCGTAGCTGGCTGTCATCAAACTCGATCTTCTGCCAGCTGCTGAGGGCGTCGAGTGCCGGGAAGGTTGGGTCCAGCCCACCGGACGTACCGATGCGTCCCCAAGCCTTCATTCCTGCCATGGCGACAGGTATGTCCGCAGACCCCATGGCCTCGACGCAGGCGGCTGCTGCTTCGTCGGCCTGACGGTGCCCAAGTGCCGCGAGGATGCGCGGTTTGAAATCGTCGGCAGCGGACGGAATTGCGCCAAGCAGTGCCTCTTCGGACGCCTTGCCCGGGATGCGCTCCAGGCAAAACGCCACCTCCTCGCGTAGCTGCGGGTCATGGATCAGCCCTGCGAGCTTTCCCACGTCATCTGTCGTACCGATCAGCGACAGATGACGAAGCGCCGTGGCCTTTCCAGTCTGGTGGCCCTTGCCCGCGATCACTGAATGGAGCTGCATGACTACGGTCTGCCGCCTGTCCATCCGTCCGGGGTCGTCGGGTCGGCCTGTGTTGGCACCCAGGCTTGCGGCGTTGATCACCTTGCCGACCGAATGGACGATGTTCTTGAGCGCCTCATCGGCCGCCCTGCGCACGTTCAGCTTCTCGGACGTCAACAGTTCCGCCAGCGCTGGGATAACGCTAGGGTCAACTTCGTCCGCAGTCGACCATGCTGCGTAATTGACATCTTCGTCATCGTTGCGGATGTCTGCGAGGAACTTGTCCTCCGCTTCGGCGCCGGCGGCGATGCTGGCAGCAGCGAGGGAGGCCGCGACAGCGGCAGCCTTGAAGGCGCGCGTGTCGGAAGCCGGATTGGTGTCAAGCTGGGTCATTTCGAGATTCTCTCCATCGTGGGTTGCTTGGGGCTTGCTTTGTATCCTGCCGATCCTCATCTAAAGGTGCCAAGGACCGCGGCCGGGCCGGCTGAGCATCCGGTTCGCTTCTTCGTCATTCCTCACGATCTCGTTGATCGGATCCCACTCCAGCTTCCGGCGGAGCCGCAGGGAGATGTTGCCGAGGATGCACAGGATTGACACGCGGTGCGCCGATTCGATGTCCATGATCGGTTTCTCGCGGGTCCGGATGCAGTCTTCGAAGTTCTCGCCGTGGCCGGGGCTCTTGAATACTTCAACGCCTCCGTAGGGAGTTTCGAAGTCCTTCGCTTTCTGATCCGTGTCGGTGGTGTTCCGGTCGCCGTACGTCACGGTAACGTGTCCCTTGTCGCCCCAGTAGACTGCGCCGTACTGCGCATCCAGCTCCTGCGACGGCACACCGGGCTGCGCCCAGATCAGCGTCCAGTCGGGATCCTTGAACTTGTACGTCACCTCCATGAGCTTCGGTGTGTCGTAGATTCCGCCATGGTGAGGCTCACCGATTGTTTCCACGCTCACCGGTCCGGTATTGTCGGCGTTCATGATCCATTGCGCCACGCTCATCACGTGTGCGCCACGGTCGCGAATCTGGCCGCCGCCGAAATCAAGCATCCAGCGGAAGCTCCCGTGCGTGCGGGTCTTGTTGTACGGGACAGGTCTCGCTGGGCCGATCCACTTTTCGTAGTCCAGGCTCGGAGGGGCCTCCTCGTCCGCTGTCCAGGTGCCCCGCGGATTCTCGTAGTGCCAGCACTTGACCTCGCTGACAGTGCCGATCTGCCCGTTGTTGACGTAATTCTTGGCGTAGTAGGCGGCCTCCTGCGAGCGGCCCTGCGAGCCAACCTGTACCACGCGGCCGTATCGCTCGGCTGCGGTGACCATCGCGCGACCCTCTTCCACAGTCTTGGCAGCGGGCTTCTCGACATACACATCCTTGCCTGCTTGGCACGCCATGATCGTCATGAGTGCATGCCAATGGTCGGGTGAGGCAATAAAGACCGCGTCCAAGTCCTTCATCTCAAGCAGGTTTCGGAAATCCTTGAACAGTCGAGGCTTGCCCCCGACCATCGTGGCGGCCATGTCCAGCCGGCTCGAGTCCACGTCGCATAGCGCGGTGGAAAGTGCAGGACGCATATACCGGTCACCGGCACCGCCGAGGTTCTCCCACGGCACGACCTTCTGGTCCAGATGCGTGAGCGGTCGCAGGAAGCGTCGTCCGCGGCCACCAAGGCCGATGTGACCGAAGTTCACGCGGTCGCTGGGGGCCGGCTTGGCCAGCACCGATGCCGGGATGATCGTGATGCCAAGTGAAGTGGATGCGGCCCCTGATAGAAAGGTTCTCCGGGAAACCTGTTCGTGCTTGTTCATGTTTGCCTCAGCTGCTTACGGACTTGCGCACAGGGCCCTGAGGGATGCGATTTCCGCCCCGTCGCAAGTTCCCATTACTCTCTGTGGGATCATCTTACCGCACTCACGCTGGCAGGCACGATCTGCGAACTTCTGGACCTCTTTGCGCTCGACTGGCAGGGCGCGACGACTCGAGGTGGTCGTGCGCAGATGCGCATGCCGACGGACTGAGCAAGTCCCCGGAACACACCCAAAGATGAAGATTTCGACGGATCGAGTATCGTCAGTCGGGGGCTCTTGTGACGTGCCCAGCCTGTCGGGTCAAGGCCAAGCTCTTGCTGAGTTTTTGCAGCCGGGCGTTAGCGCACACGACCGTATCCGTGCGTGCCCTTGCTATACTCCATTGGGTTGGCTGTCCTACGGGTCACGGCAGCGTGTCTCGGTGTGATAGCGAGAGAGACGAGGCAGATCCATGTCCCAGCTTCTGCGACTAGCCTTGGTCATCCTGCTGGTGGCCGCAATTGCGATCGGCCAACCAGCCGATGATGTGGTCGAGGACACAGGCTTTGTCATTACCACTGAATCAAACCTCGTCGTCGTTCCCCTGCATGTCTACCAGAAGAAGAAATCGGTCTTCGGGCTTGGCGCCGAATCGTTCGAGTTGTTTGAGGACGGCAAGCCGCAAAAGATCGCGTTCGTCGAGGGTCCGGCCGGACCAGGGCAACCTGAAGCTTCCCGCGTTGTCCCAACCGAGATTATCCTTCTGATCGACAACAGCCTCAGCGTGACGGTCCGCGGGTTGCTCGACTTCACCACCGTGCGGAGCGCGATGCTGGAAGAGCTGAGGGCCGATGTCATGATCTCGGTGTACGGCTTTGCGCAAGACCTCAAGCGCTACACGGGGCCGACCCGCGACCTCGCAACGCTGCAGCGGGCGCTTGATCGGGTCTTTGAGGAGGAGGGCCTGGGCAGCCGCATCTACGAGGCGATCATGCAGACCGCGCGGGACGCGACCAGCCGAGGCGCGAACGTTTCGCGCATGATGGTCGTATTTTCGGACGGCCAGAGCACGACGCAGCTAAGCCGAGAGCTGGTTGTTCAATCGGCGAATGCCTTTGGAATCCCGCTCTATCCGGTCGTCCTAGGGCATGATGAGGTTGTCCAGAGGTCTCAGGGATTGGGCGGTGGATTCGGCCTCGGACGGCAGCCGACCCCAGGCAACAACCAGCGAGCGGAGCCCCCACTTCTTGGGCCCCGTCAGCAGCCGCAAGGAGATATCAACAGGAAATCGAACGCGCGTGCGCAGGAGGAGCTGCAAAGAGTCTTCGCAGACTTCGGGCGGCGGACGGGCGGGCGCAGTTACGACTTGGACGTGATCAACAGCACGGTGATGCGCCAAATCTTGGGATCGCTCTCCACGCTGGCCGAGACAGAGTACGTCGTGGGCTACTACCCAAGTTCGGTGGACGAGGAACTCACCGGCCACAGCGTGGAGGTGCGCCTGACCAACAAAAAGCTCGGCACGCTCTACGGCGGTCGGCGCGTGGTCGTTCACTGACGCGGGATTTCATTTGAGCTAGGCGCCCGCCGGCCCGAGGCCAAGCAGCCGTGGCAACAGTCCGGCCTCATCCCCTAGGGACTGTCTTGGGCAAGCCCGCCCAGCGCTAGGATCGCGCCGTATTCCGCTTCGGTAACGGGACAGACCGACAGTCGGCCCCTTCGCACCAACTGCATCTCTTCGAATCTAGGGTCGCCCTTGACTTCGGACAGTGTCACTGGTCGGTTCAGGGCCATGACAGGCTTGATGTCCACCGCTAGCCAGCGATCGTCCTCGGTGGTCGGATCTTGGTAGTGCGCCCTAATGACTTCGGCTATCCCCACTACCGCTGTCCCTTCGTTGGAGTGGTAGTACAGCAGTTGGTCGCCCACAGCCATCTTGCGCAGATTGTTGCGCGCTTCGTAGTTGCGCACGCCGTCCCAGTACGTCCAGCCATCTCGCGCTAGGTCGTCCCAAGAATATTTGGACGGCTCCGACTTGACCAGCCAGTAGTTCGGATTGCGTGCCATGGATGGGCAGGATACCAAATGGGGGCGCAGCACCTACTCGGTTCGATCAGCGGTGCAGCATCCTGCGGAGGTTCGCCTTGTGTCTCCACACCAAGAACAGGGTCATGAGCGCGGCATACTTCGTATGCGGCATGCCCAGTTGCACATGCACAACCGCGGTAAAGAAGACCCAAGTGAGCAGCGAGGCCCAGGCGCCGCGCTCGTGGACCTTAAACTTGCTGCTCAAGACCCGGACCACGACAAAGAATACAAGGGAGACGGCGGCTAACGGAGGGTAGATTCCGACCATTGCCCCCGACGAGGTGGCAATCCCCTTACCCCCTTGGAATCGCAGCCAGGGTGAATAGCAGTGCCCGAACACCGTGCACATCCCGTACAGCCACGCGAAATTGATGAATTGCTGGGAAGAATCAAAAAAGAGTAGGAGCGGTATTAGGCCTTTGCCGAAATCGCCCGCCAGCGCGATCAAGGCGCGCTGCTTGCTGAAGCGGAGAACGTTGTTGAAGCCCGGATTGCCCGAACCCACGTCGCGAATGTCGGTCCCGGAACCCCACATCGCGATGACGGCGAAGGGAATCGAGCCGATCATGAAGCTGGCAAGTAGCTCAAGTATCAACTGCATGTCGATTTGCATGAATGGACTCACGAATCAAGGATCGGCGTGAACGCGATCAGCCCTGCGATCGCCGCCGTCATGAAATTAGAAAGGGTCGCGGCCAGCATCGCCCGCAACCCTAGGCCGGCCAGTTCCGCCCGCCGTTTGGGCAGCATGGCGCCCAGCGCTCCGATCAGAATACCGACCGATCCGATGTTTGCAAAGCCGCATAGCGCATAGTTGGCCACGAGAAACGAGTGGGGCCGCAGGGTGTCCTTGATGGTGGCCAATTCGGCGAAGCTGACGAACTCGTTCAGCACCATCCGAGTCCCAAGGAGATTGCCGACCGTCGGCGCATCCTCCCAAGCGACGCCGAGCAGCCACGCCACAGGAGCGAATACCGGTCCAAGCACGCTCTGGATGCTGCTCGGCAGCCACGCAATGCCGAGCACGCCCTTCACACCCGCAAGGACGCCGTTCATCACAGCGACCAGGGCGACGAACACCAGCACCATGGCTCCGACCTGCAACGCGATGTTCAGGCCCTCGCTGGTGCCGCGCGCGGCGGCATCAATGACGTTGCGGTCTCGTGCAGTCGACTGCTTTGGGATGCGGCCCATTGTCTCTGGCCGCCCCCTCTCAGGTTCGAAGATCTTGGCCAGCATGAGGCAGGCCGGGGCGGTCATGACTACCGCCGTCACAAGGTATTCGGGCTGTGCGGCACCAATCTGCACGTAGGCCACCAGCATGGCACCGGAGACCGTCGCCATCCCGCTGGTCATGATCGTCATCAGCTCGGATCGAGTCATCTTGTCGAGGTAAGGTCGGATCGTGAGCGGTGCCTCTGCTTGTCCAAAGAACAGATTCGCCGCGATGTTCAACGACTCCGCGCCGCTGGCCCGCATGCCCCTCTGCATGACGAATGCTAGGCCAGCCACAACTTTCTGCATCACGCCTAGGTGGTAGAGCATCGCGGAAACACAGGACACCAAGATGATCAACGGCAGGATCTGGAAAGCGAATACAACTCCGTTCTCGGATCGACCCAGATCGCCGAACACAAGGCCCGTGCCATCTTCGGCCAACAAGATGAAGCGGTTGAAACCGTGGCCGAATGCTTCGAACACTCGACCGAACGGGGTGCGCAGAACCAGCACGGCGAGCAGTGCCTGCAACCCTAGGCCCCAGGCGATGATGCGCGGACTGACCTCTGAACGGGCCGAAGAAAGGGCGTACGCCACCCCGAGGGCGAAGAGGATCCCGAGCAGGCCCATCCGGCACCATTGTAAGTTGTCTCGCACCAACTGCCCCCGTACGTCTCTGGTGGTGGTGCCTCGTTCCCCCGTGGCTAAACTACCAGCATGAAACCAGAGCCCGTGCCAGTGGACCCGACCCGCTTGGCGGAACTGGCGCAAGCGACAATGGCGCGCGCTCCGTTTCCCATGCTCGCCAGCGTTGACGGCACGCGACCGAGACTGCGGCCCGTCTCACCCGTGGCTGTAGAAGAGTTCACGGTGTACGTCGCTTCATTGCGGAGCTCGCACAAAACGCTGGAGTTGGAAGCGAATTCCGCTGTGGAGCTGTGCTATCTGGATGAGGGCCATGATCAGGTCCGTATCGAGGGAACGGCCGAGTTGGTGCTGGACGAGCAAGTGCGGCGGTGGATTTGGGAGAGCAACCCCCTGCTGCGCGCTTTCCTGGGCTCGATCGACAATCCGGAATTCATGCTCTACAAGATCCTGCCGCTGCGAGTGCGCTTCATGCGGGAGTGGGCGCTGGCCTACTTCGACGTACCGCTGAACGCATGACTGGCCCGGGGCAGTCCTTCAACCAGCGGGTCGCCTTCTGGTTGCGTGCCGAGCGCCGCAGGAGTTCACGGTGGCTTGCTCTGCGCTGGAAGTCCAGATGACGCCGCCGTGGGGCGCGCTGCGGTGCTCTACAATCAGGGGCGGAACTAGGAGAACCGCTATGGACCGACGAACGTTTCTATCTGCGACTGGCTCGACCGTGGCCACGCTCACCGCAGCTCAGTATTCCCGCGTGCTAGGTGCCAACGACCGCCTACAGGCCGCGGTGATCGGCGTGAACGGGCGAGGCAAGTCGCATATCCGCGCCGTAGCCAACAACTCCGGCATGAATGTCGCAGCAGTCGTCGACATCGACCAATCGGTCGTCGAAAAGGCCGCAGCCTACACGAAGCAGTTCCAGCAGGGCACCCCCAAGGAATTCCGCGATTTGCGGGACATGCTGGCAGACAAAGACATCGATGTCGTCACGGTGGCCACGACCAATCACTGGCACGCGCTATCGACGATTTGGGCGGTCCAGGCAGGCAAGGACGTGTATTGCGAGAAGCCGGCAAGCCATAACATCTGGGAAGGGCGCAAGATGGTTGAAGCGGCCCGCAAGTACAAGCGGATCGTGCAGGTCGGCCAGCAGTCGCGTTCTACTCCGTTCAAGATCGAAGCCATTCAACAGCTTCGCGAAGGCGTGATCGGCGAGGTCTACATGGCCAAGGGGCTCTGCTTCAAGCGCCGCAAGTCGATCGGTGCCACGCAGGTGAGCGCGGTGCCTCCCGGTGTTGACTACGACATCTGGCTTGGCCCCGCTCAGCCGTATGAGTTCAAGCAGAATCGGTTCCACTACAACTGGCATTGGCACTGGGCATTCGGCAACGGTGACATCGGCAACCAAGGTGTGCACCAAATGGACGTCGCGCGTTGGGGGCTCGGCATCGACCATCTGCCCGAGCATGCTCACTCGGCTGGCGGACACTATGTCTACGACGATGATCAGGAAACGCCAAACACCCAGCACGCGACACTCGATTACGGCAACCGCATGCTGCAGTTCGAGGTTAGGGGCCTGATCACGGGAGGGGAAGGCCGCCTGCTGGAGGACTCGGGTGGAGGCGCGAATACGGTCGGCGTGCTGTTTTTCGGCAGCGATGGCTTCCTGACCATCTCGGGCAGGGGATACCAGACCTACCTAGGCGAGAAGCGTTCGCCCGGTCCGAGCATGAAATCTACGGGAGGTGACACCACGGGCCTGCATTTCGAGAATTTCCGGAAAGCCGTCATGAGCAGGCGCGTTAGCGACCTGAACTGCGACGTGCTGGAAGGGCATCTCTCAGCTGCGCTGTGCCATCTGGCAAACATCTCCTATCGCACTGGAGACAAGCTTCTGTTCAATCCCGACAACGAGCGCTTCGTCGGGAATTTCGGTGCGAACACGTTGCTTAAGCGGGACTACAGGGCACCATGGGTGGTGCCTGAAGTGGTCTGAGCTCTCCGCTTGAGCCCAATGGAACTATGGATTCCCGAGCACGGGAGCGTGCGGCTGGCGGTGCCCCACGACCGTCAGGGCAGCTTCCGCCCGCAGCTGCTCGAGCCCTAATTGCGGCGTCTGGAGGGCTTCGACAACCTTGTCCTGCCGCTGCTCGCCAGCGGCCTCTGCATGCGCGACATGCGCGACCAGATCGCCGGGCAGTACAGCGTCCCAAGTGATACCTGATGTCGTACTTGGCGTGCCCACCCGTCGGATACTCGGCATCCCCACAGTCTAGGCCGCCCGCCCATCCCCCAACAGCCTGCTGAAAGCTGACCGACTGAAAGTCCGTGGTTTTGGACTGGGCAGATGATGAATCCACTTTCAGGACTATATCCAATGCCACGGAAGGAGTCATGAGGGATCATCTTCAAGATCTCTGTAATAGTCAATTCATATTGTATGACACCTAGTTTATGTGTTAATGTGGCGCTAGGAACCATTCATCTGGATGCCCGTGCGTCGGGCCTCTTGTTGAACACCAGAGCCAGTCAACCCGGGGAAGGAGTAGCTTCCCAGCCCTACGGGGAATAGACAGTACGCCCCTGCTTCCAGGTGAGTGGTTCCATGGCCCGGCACCTTCGCCGGGCCATGGAACGGAATGCTCGAATTGGGAGAGAACCATGACTTCAAGAAAACTCATACTCCTGACAGTCGCACTGTTGCTGGCAGGCTGGCTCGCGGGAGGCGGGAATGTAATCGTCGCGGCACAGGTACATGCGGACCAGGAACAGTCCAGCGCCGGACCTTGGCGAATGTTCGGCGGAAATGTCGCAGGAACGGGTGGTTCGGGTGGCGGTGGCGGTTCGAATAATATTCCTGGAAGCCCAGGCAGCACTGGCTGGGCTGTCGAGCGATCAGCATGGATGTACAACACGGAGACAGGCAAGACGTATCGGGTCTTCGACGATTGCGGTGACGACGGAGTAAATGGCTGCCTCTTGGCCCTGCCAGTGTTGGGCGCCAATGGGTTGTCAGAAGATCTGCCGGGTCCGCAGGGACTCGATGGAAACGTGATGGCGCGCTGAGACGGCCTCGATGGCTTCCGGACACTACCGACGGATTTTTTCGGATCCAAGTCGGCGATTTCTTTGCCCAGAAAGCCACCTGTGCCCGGCGCAGACCCCCCTGTTGCGGCCCAGCCATACGCCGCCGGCGCCGCTGAGTTGTGATCGCTAGGCGCAAGGCTTTGGCCACCAGCGCGGGCCATTGCGCTTGGCGACCAAGGCGTCGTAGTCGATTTTCGGGTCGACATAGGGTGACTCGCCGCGCAGCATCGCGTAGGCGATGTGGGGGATCTTGTGCCCCACCGCGAGCATCGCCCAGCTTCGGCGCGACCCCGGGTCAGGCCGATGTACTGCCAGTTGGCGGCGCGATAGCAGGTCTCGCGGAAGCGCTGGTGGTTGTTGAATGTCTGGCCCGATTCTTTATCATTTCGTTCAAACAGCGCGGGACTGAGTCGATTTATTACTACGCTTTCAGGCGGCGCGCTGGCCAGATTCGACGGTGCGCGGCACTGCGCACAAACCAACGCTTTCCGCGACGGCTCGACTGGAATCGAGGTATGGAGACCCTAGGGATAGAGATCGGCCCAAAGGGCGAATCTGCCCGGCAACGCCTCCGCCAGCGCTCCCGAGGGCGCGTTGTCGCTGGATTCGGCGTCGCAATGGCGGGCGCCGCGACCCTCTGGAGGATGCGCGCGTTAGCGATCGCTGCGGTTCTCGCGCTGGGCGGCGCGTTCGGGCTGGCACGAGCGGCTGCGCCGCCTTTTGGCGAGCTGTGGCACGTCGACGGCGTCAGCGTCTCAGATGACGGGTACTGGATCTCGCTTCGATGGACTGCCGCGGGCTACCGCCTCCAACTTCCCGGCCGTCGAGCGATCGACTGGGAGCGGGGCGATGACATCCGGCTGATGTCCGACGTCGTGATTTCCTGCCGCGTACCGGGTGGGACCTGGGGCAGCCAGCAGCTAGCGGCCCACCTAGAGTTTCCGCTGCATCCGGATGCCAAGCCAGAAGCCGACGAAGCGAGCCGGAAGATCGTTACCGCGGCCGACGGGGGCTTGCTCGCATTCTTCGCGGCGCTTGCAGGTAGGGAAGGGGCCGAAGAAATCCCCGTCCGCGTCGGGCTCGGAAGGGGCGGCGCGGAACATAGCTCGTTGCGATCGCGAAGCGCTTTGGCCCTTGGTGCCAAGTGGTCCGTCAAGCCGTTGGAGCCGGACTGGATGCTGTCGGCGCTCGTGTCCCAAATCGTGGTGAGCCTAACCGTTGACGGCGAGAGAGCTCGAGCGGAGCTGCGCTTCGAGCCGGACCCGGAGCTGGCCCGTGCCGGGCGAATCATGGCGCAACGCTGCAAGGGCCGCTAGCGCCAGGTGGGCGTCGCCCTTAGGCGGCGGGGTCTGTAGAGGTCAGTGGAGGTTTCCAAAGATCCGGACGGCGACGACGGCGACCAGCTCAGTGCCGAATGCGGCGACGAGGAGGACGCTAGCGGCCACGCTGCGAGTCCGCCATAACGCACAGTACTGGCGCACACCCGCAAAGGCGAGATGCGGTGTTAGTTCGATGCTGCCTCCAGCTCGCACACCTGAATCTTGTCTCTCCTATTGCAGTGCCATTGCGCTTGTGCCAAGACACTTCGCCCTGCAGCACCGCAGTAGCGACAGTCAGGCACCGACGGGTGCGGGCCGCATGTGAGGGGGGAGAGGACCAGCGGACCGACTACGGATCTGCTGAGCCGACTTGCTTGAGGTGCTCTTGAAGGTCCCTAAGCTGGCGTTCCAGTTTCCGGGTACGGCCCGAGAGCAGGAGTATGTAGCCGATGTGAAGCGCCCAGGCGATGCTGAACGCTGCCCACAGCCACTTGAAATTGGGTTCCAAACCTTCGATTCCTTTCTTGGGTCAAGCCAGCGCATGGACTTCGCGCCGGACAGCGTCGGCTGCCCTGCGAAGCGCTTCCAGCCTGCGTCGCTGACGTGTCAGGCACCAGAACAAGAGCCCGAGAGCGAACATTGTGAAGAACAGCACAAACGTCATGCGCGGGTCGAGCGAGCCATCCCCGCCGAGCACCGGGGCAGGGTGCTGCGTCCTCCACCAGCGATTCGCCATGTACACGATCGGTACGTCAACCATGCCGAAGATCGACACCACAGCGCAAACTGCGGCACGCTGGCCCGGCTCTGTAATTGACTGGCGCAGGATCAGGTATGCGGCGTAGATTAGCGCGAGGAGCAGCATCGAGGTCAAACGAGCGTCCCAGGCCCAGTAGACGCCCCAGATCGGTTTTGCCCACAGACAGCCCGTGATCAGGTTCACGCATGCGAAGAGCAGGCCGACCTCGTTGCAAGCGACCGACAAATCGTCCAGCTTGTTGGCGCGGTTCGCCAGATATCCAGTGGCCGCAGCACCACCGATGAAGAATCCGAGAAATGCGATGGCCGCCGACGAGACGTGAATGTAGAAGATGCGCTGCACGGGGCCCATCGTGGCCTCCATCGGCACCCAGACGAAGATCAGGTACATCGAAGCCAGCAGTGATGCCACCGTCACGCCGGCAAGGGGTATGGGAACTGCAGCACGCAACGGGCCGATCTCCTTGTTCGAGTGTACCCGAGTGTAAACAGTACTGGCCGGAGTCATCCAAGCAGGACGGCGACAATGGCAGGTAGGGGCCACATGCCAAAGTGGGCGGAATGCGTGCCGAACTTTTCCGAGGGGCGGGATCCCTCGACGCTGGACCGACTTGAACGGGCAGCCAAGGGGGCTGGCGCTGCGTTGCTGGACAGGCACAGCGACCACGACCACCATCGGTCAGTGCTCACCTTAGCCGCTTCGCTGGACGTGATCGAGGCGGCCATCATTGCAGTGGCGGAGGTCGCGGTGCAGACGATCGACCTCACTCATCACAGCGGAACGCATCCTAGGATTGGCTCGTTGGACGTCATCCCTGTGGTTCCCCTGGGCAGAGTGTCCCCGCAAGCCTGCGTCGAGACAGCGCACTCTATCGGAGAGCGTCTGTGGGGCGAACTAGGCTTGCCGGTGTACTTCTACGGCCGTGCGGCAGTCCATCCAGACAGGGTGCGACTCGAGTCAATCCGCAGGGTCGGATTTGAACGCCTCGCGCGGTTGACGTCAGACGGGGATATGCGGCCGGACGTGGGAGGACCCGATTTGCACCGGTCTGCGGGAGCCTGCTGCGTTGGCGTGAGGGAACCGCTGGTCGCGTTTAACGTCGTGCTCGACGGCTGTGATGTGACCGTGGCCAACAAGGTCGCCAGAGCCGTTCGAGAATCGACCGGAGGGCTGCCCGGTGTCAAGGCCCTGGGAATGCGCCTCGCTTCTGTTGACAGGGTCCAAGTGTCAATGAACATCACAAAGCCCGCGGAGACTCCGCTAGACCTCGTGTTCGACGCAGTGACTCAGGAAGCCGCCAAGCTGGGTGCGGGAGTGCTTGGCTCCGAGCTAGTAGGACTTGCGCCCCGCGCGGCGCTCGGCTCCGATCCCAGCCGGCTGCGAATCACCGGATTCCACCAAGGGATGATCTTGGAGGAGCGCTTGCGCAGTGTGCGCCGGACTGGCCGGCCGGCGCGGCCGGGTTCGCTTTGACCGGCCGGCTTGTCCCCAAGACGCGATCTGCTGCTTAGGGGACCTGCCTGCATCGGGGCGGGGAAGCGAACCGTCAGCGGGTAGCCGATTGATCTCGCGCACAGGCTCTGCGTGGACTGGTTCTGGCAATCCAGCCCGCAGCCCAAGAGGTTGTGTGTGCGGGTCTTTCTTGGAAATAGTTGAACCCTCGCAGTGCCAAGCACCGCGAGGGTCCGTTTCAATCGACTGGGATCAGGGGGCTACTGGGTCACGCCCGCACAAGGAGACGGCGCCGATGAACCGCGCTACCCGTACGTCCGCTGGGCAGTAGCCCGCTGCAATCAGCCGCGGTCTCGGTCTGGAGGGCGCGGGCCTCGTGGAGACCTTCTGCCCCGGAACGATCGGTCGCCGCCTGGGCGGTCGCGTCTATCATCTCTGTCGCCGCCGCGGTCTCGTCCCGACCGCGCGCGAGGCGCTCCTCGGTCTCCGCGGTCTCCTCGGTCTCCTCGGTCTCCTCGCCGCCAGCCTCCTTGGTCTGAACGCGCCTGGTCACCGTTTCCAGTCCCTTGCCGTTCCTGTAGGATCGCCCGTCTGCTGAGCTTGATCCTGTTGCCGTCCAAGGCCAAGCACTTCACCAGGACTTGATCTCCTTCGTTGAGCTCGTCGCTGACCTCCCGCACGTGCTGCTCCGAGATTTCGCTGATGTGAAGCAGTCCCTCCGTGCCAGGGAAGATCTCGACGAATGCGCCGAAGTTCGCAATCTTGGTGACAGTGCCGAGATATTCCTTGCCGACCTCCGGAGAGGCAGTCAAGGCCTTAATGCGCTCGATGGCCAGTGCGCCCTTCGCACGATCAGACGACGCGATGCTGACGGTGCCGTCGTCATCGACATCAATCGTCGCTCCGGTCTCTTCGACGAGACCCTTGATGGTCTTGCCGCCCGGCCCGATCAGGTCCCGGATCTTGCTCTCGGGAATCTTGATCTGAGTGATCTGCGGGGCGTGTTCGGCCAGCTTCTCGCGCGGGGCGTCGAGTGTGGCAAGCATCGTGTCCAAGATCTCGAGGCGGGCCTTGCGTGCCTGCCCGAGCGCCTTTTCCAGCACCGCGAGGCTGACCTTGGGCTGCTTGATGTCCATCTGCAGCGCCGTAATCCCCTCTTTGGTACCGGCAACCTTGAAGTCCATGTCCCCGTAGTGATCTTCGGCGCCTGCGATGTCCGTCAGCACCACGAAGTCGTCATCCTGGGTTACGAGGCCCATGGCGATTCCTGCGACCGGAGACTTGAGCGGAACTCCCGCGTCCATCATGGACAAGGTGCCGCCGCAGACCGTTGCCATCGAACTGGAGCCGTTGGACTCGAGAATGTCGCTGACGATCCGAATCGTGTACGGGAACTTCTCGTGGTCCGGGATCACCGGCGTCAATGCACGCTCAGCTAGCAGTCCGTGGCCGATTTCGCGGCGTCCGGCACCACGCATAAAGCCAGTTTCACCAACGCTGAATGGTGGGAAATTGTAGTGAACCATGAAAGTCTTCTCATAATTCGCGTCCTCGATCCGTTCCTGGCGCTGGCCGTCGACCTTAGTACCGAGGGTGGTGGAAACCAGAGCCTGCGTCTCGCCGCGCGTGAACACGGCGGAACCGTGGGCACGTGCCAGCTCGCCGACTTCGCAGGTAATCTGGCGAATCTTGTCGGGTTCGCGGTGGTCGGGTCGCCGCTTGAGGTCAAAGACCTGCTTGCGGAAGAGCTTTTCCTGCCACGGATCCATGAACGAGGAGGCCTGGGCGAGCTTGGCCGAGTCTTCAGCGTAAGCTCCCTTGATCTCCTTCTTGATGGCGCGGAACTCTCCATAGCTTGCGAGCTTGTCCTTGTTGCTGGTGTCGAGGGCCGCTTCGGCGCGGTCGCCCCATTTGGCTTCGATTTCGTCGCGCAGCGCTTGGTCGCACTCCGGAGCGGTGACCTCGCGCTTGGGCTTGCCCGCCTTGGCAGCTAGCTCCTCGATCGCGGAGATCATCTGCTTGCAGGCTTCATGCCCCCGCCGGATGCCCTCGAGCATGGCGTCTTCACCAGCTTCGCTGGCGTCTGCTTCCACCATCACGATGCCGTCCTTCGCGGCAGCGATCGTGATGTTCACACTTGCGTTGGCAATCTGTTCGTAGGAGGGGTTCAGAGCCCACTCGTCCTCTCCGAGTCGTGCAACGCGCACTGCTCCGGTGGTGTGGACGATCGGGATGTCGGACACGGCAACCGCAGCCGAGGCTCCGAGCATTGCGTAGACACTGGGGTCATGGGTCGGATCGCTGGAGACCACGAAGCCGATGATCTGGGTCTCGTTCTTGTAGCCGGCGGGGAAGAGCGGCCGCAGTGGCCGGTCAATCAGCCGGCAGGTAACGGTCTCCTTGTCCGTCGGGCGCGCCTCGCGCTTGATGTACCCCCCCGGGAACCGGCCTGCGGAGTACGTGTACTCCCTGTAATCGACAGTCAGGGGAAAGAAGTCGATGCCTTCGCGCGGGTCGGCGGCCGAAGTGGCCGTCACGAGCACTTGGGTGTCGCCGCAACGTACGACGACTGCGCCGCCAGCCTGCTTGGCTAGGCGGCCTGTTTCGAGCGAGACGGTCTTCCCGTCGAGCTCGAACTCTACTGTGTGTTTCATTTGTCTGGTATTCCTTCTTTGGCTTCCGCCACTGCGGCTGGAAGCATCTCTGCAGCCTCGCGAGAGATTAGCTAGGGAAGATGCACGGCCACTGTCAGAGCTGTTCGCGACATCGCGAAGGCTCGGGGCCCCGTGCAATTTAGGGTGGCATTCCCTGCGACGGCAGGGACAGTGATTTCCAGCTGACGTGCTCCGTCAGCCGCATGCCTGATGGCTGGTCTTGGGTTAGCGTGCACTAGCCACGAAGCCCCAAGGCCTCCACCACCCTCACGTATTCGCCAGGATTTTTCCTGCTCAGATAACGGAGCAGGCTTCGTCGCCTGCTAACCATTTTGAGAAGTCCGCGCCGGGACGAAAAGTCCTTGCGGTGTATCTTCAGGTGCTCAGTGAGCTCCAAGATGCGATGCGTGAGAGCCGCGATCTGAACCTGTGAGGAGCCAACGTCTTTTGGGTGGGCTCCGTAGGTCTTAACCAGTTCTTGCTTTGCCTGAGGTGCGAGTGGCATGCTCGGTTCAGGTCTCCTTCCTCATTCCAATTCTGCTTGGCCTGTTCGGAGTATAGCAGATTTCCGGCATGAACGTGCCTATAGCATTCCAAGATCTCCGGTTAAAGCTTGGGTGGGCACAGGGGAGGCGGATTTCGGGGCCGCGTGCGAACGGGTATTTCGCCCGCCCGCGCTGGGCCCGAGATGCCCATGCGCGACGTCCCAGCTCTCAACGCACCTGCCCGGATGCTCAAACGGGTCGGCTTCCGCCTCGACGAACCGACGTTCGGATGACCACTGCCCAGCAGCAGCGGCAGCGCCGTGCCACCAATCCTCCTCGAGCAACGCACAAGCCGCCCGGTCTTCTCGGCCTCTACGACATTGCAGAACGCGAACGTGTGCTGGCCTAGCTCCGGGCCATCTTCGATGGCGTCCTAATGTAGCGCCCGCCTTGCCTGATACCCAACCGTTGGTTTGGGGCATCTCCGCTGGTGTGCTGGCCGCGGCAACGCGGCATTGGCCGGCCCTGTCTACGGTCTTCGAAGCTTCCGCTGCCCACTCCACGCCGCTGCCCAGGGCCGCGGAGCGCTTCGACCACGGGATCGATCGCTGCTGGGAGGGCTGCTCGATCGCCGCCTGCACTTGACCCGATCGTAAACGTTACGCCTAGACCAGGAACTTAGGGGAAGAACACGAGCTTGATCAAGAGGGCGAGGATGGCCGAGCCAAGCGTAATCACCGCAAACTTCAGAACGGCGAGTGATGCTCCGTGCTTGCTGAACCCCTCGCCATTCTCCTTGCGCAGCTCCTTCATCTCCTTACGCCGCTGCTCAGCGAACTGCTGTTGGGACTCCTTACGCTGCTCAGCGAACTGCTGTTGGGACTCCTTGCGCTGCTCAGCGAACTGCTGTTGGAACTGGTTGAACTGCTCGTCGATCCCCTCGAACCGCTCGTCGATCTTCTTGAACTGCTCGTCGATCCCCTCGAACCGCTCGTCGATCCCCTCGAACCGCTCGTTGGTCTCCTTGCGAAACTCAGCGAAGCCGATGTCCATCTGGGAGCTCAGTCGAGCCGCGAACTCCGTGAGATCGGATTTCGTGGCGGCGTCTTGCCCCCGTGCGACGGCTTCTGCGGCGGCGATCGCCTGCTCCTCCGGAACGTTCGCCAGTTTCAGCGCCTGATACATTTCTGTGTTGATGTTGCCCATCCCGACTCCAGTATACGCATGGGCCACCACCCCTCTGCTCGTGCATGGATGTGCCCGCATGCGTCCGGTCGCCGCGCTTCTGCTCGGGCTGGAGGAGCGTGAGCCATCGAGGGTGTCTTGCGCTAACGTTCATCGAGCAGTCACCCACCCACCCGCAACCCAGTCCTAAGCCCAGCCGAAGTCCTTAAGGCGGAATTTCGCGAAGGCCGATCGGGCAATCGACGCCGAGTCAGTTCCAAGGGCTGCTTCCGGGCCTGAGGGCGCTTTCACTGTTGGCGCTCACAGGGTTCCGAATCCGTGCGCTAGGACCTGCCGATCGGACCGACTGGTCCCATCGAATGCCCCGGCCAGGCCGGGCGATCGGCCCATTCCCCGGCTTATCTGTTGTGCTCGCGATCACATGCGTCGCTCGGCAAGGGCTCCGGCCATGGCTTTGCCGCCCGCTTAGCAGCGCGGGCACTCGGGGGGTCCCGCGCACCCGCCGGGCGCGTTGGCAGGGCCGGTCGATCCAACTGGCCAGGCTCGCCACCAAAGCCCAGCCCGGCCGTCCCGGTCAGTTGTCCGCAGGTGACGGCAAAGCCATCTTTGGCGCCTCCGAGCAGGGCCTGATCTACTACCTGCCAGCACACACATGGTCTCCGTGATAGGCTCCGCGGATTCACACCGGGGGTGCATTGCCGACCACCCGGCCTCGTACCTCCATCCCGTTAGAAATCCGTGCCTTAGGCCCTTAACAGCGAAACCTTGTCCGGGGACTAAGGCGGATTTCGCTACAGCGGATTTCTCTCCCGGTTTGGTGCGGGCACTCATGGGGCAACGGATGCCCCCCACTCAGCCCCGGCAGCGAGTTCAGGTGGCGCACGCCGAGCAGCATGCCGGTTGCCGCGCTGAGCCGTGGTATTGTTCGAGTACCGTTCGCTTGCGGCCATCCGCGCGCATGACACTTGGGCGACTTCCGAGGCCCGGCCTTGCTAGGAGGGTGTCGTTAGCCTGGCGAGAGTGCGGATTCTTATCGCGGCAGCGCGCTGGCCAACAATGAGTCGATTCCGAGCGATCTTGTTGGTAGCGCTGGTCGCTGTCGCCGGGCTTGCGCAGCAGCCACTTCCCGCCACGAACCCGTTCGTCGGCACCCAGGTCTGCCAGGGATGCCATCCCCGGATCTCGGATGAGTTCCGGCGCACCGCTCACTTCAATTCCGTTGCTGTCGGGAATCAGCCTCCTGAGCGAACCGGCTGTGAGAGCTGCCATGGTCCCGGAGGGCTGCACGCCATTTCCGCAGACAAGCAGAAGATCGTGCGGTTTCCCGAGCTTAGCCCGAGCGCAGCGCAGGACCGCTGCTTGGTCTGCCATACCGGGGATTTGGGCAAAATGCACATTCGCCGTTCCGCGCACTTGACGGCTGAAGTGGGCTGCTCGAGCTGCCATTCCATGCATAGCCCGCACGAGGTGGGACAGCTGCTAGCGGGACTCCAGCGAGAGCTGTGTTACGGATGCCACCAGGACATCCGGGCGCGCTTCGACATGCCGTTCAAGCACCGCGTCAACGAGGGGGCCATGGTATGCACCGATTGCCACAACCCGCACGGAGCGCCGATCCCTACATGGGCGACGGCGCATTCGCCGCGCATGGTCACGCAGTCGTTCGGAAATGGCCAGCCGTGCACGAAGTGTCACAGCGACAAGCGGGGACCGTTCGTCCACGAACATCCGCCCGTGCGCGTCGAGGGTTGCACGAGCTGCCACAACCCCCACGGCAGCACGAATGCGAGGCTGCTGGCTCGGCCGGTCGTGTTCACCCTGTGTTTGGATTGCCACAACGAGATCGAAGCCTTTGGTCCCAGGGGTGACGGCATCATTGGCCCCGGACGGGGATTCCACAACTTGGCTGACCCCTCATTCCGGGAATGCGTCGTGTGCCACTCGCGGATCCACGGCTCGAACGCCGACCAGCTGTTCCGAAGATGAAGCTTCGTTTCGTCGCATTGCTGCTTCCGTCACTGGCCATCTCCCAGCAGCCGGTGGCGTCGCTAGCCGACCAACAGGCGCGCTCTCAGGAGGTCGGCAGTTATGCCGTTGCGAACTTGTTCGAGGCCGGATATCGGTTCGCGGAAGTCGGGGGGGACCACGACCTCTACCGCGCGGGAGTCAACTACGGCAACGGAATCCGGCTCTTCAGCGGTCGTGTCCGCCTGACTTCTCTGGATCGCAAGGGGCTGCTCGATGAGTTCTCCCTGCGGTCAACGGGGGCCTTGGCTGATCCTTACCAGACGCATACGGTGCGCGCGGAGAAGAATCGCTGGTTCCGGTACGACCTGCAGTACCGCTTGGTCCGCTACCACAATCGCCTGCCGACGCTTTGGCGCGGCGAGCACGGGCTCGCGAGCAGCCGCACACTCCAGACGCATGAGGTGACGCTTCGGCCCGGGGGCAGGATCGAGGGGATCCTCGGCTTCGACCGCAACCAGCGCTCTGGGCCGGGCTTCGCGTCCGAGGCGATAGCGAACCGTGATGGGGGTTTCGACGCGCGGAACTTCCTGCGGTATCGCTCGGACCTGGAGCAGAGCAGCAACCAGTATCGCGCCGGCCTCTCGGCGCGGTTTGCAGGCCTCGCTCTGACGGTCATCCACGCCGTCGACATCTACAGGGAGGCAGGCAGGTCCGATGATGCCTCGCAACTGCCGTCGCTGGCGCCGAATGTCCAGCCGGTCGAGGCGTTCAGCCGTTCTGACCCGTTTCACGGCAGGACGCCGGTGACCACCGTTGCGCTGCGCACCCGCGAGAACCGCTGGCTGGGCCTCGCCGCCCGCTATGTCTATTCCGGGGGCTATCGAGGCTCCGCGCTGCTTGAGAATCTTGCGGTGCCCGATCCGGCGGCCAGCGCATCAACCTACCGCGACACGTTCATTGTTGGCGACGCGAATCGCCACCAGAGCTCGGGCGACGCAACCGTGTCATTGTTTGCGTCACCGGGCTTGGCCGTCACCAACACGATTGCGTTTCACAACACCCGGATCGACGGCCAGGCGGCGTTTCTTGAGACTGGCCTGTACCGAAACGAATTCCTGAGGTTCGATCACCTTGGCATCCGCAGGCTGTCAAACGCCACCGAGGCCAGCTTCCGACCGGTGAAACAGGTCAGCGTCTTCGGAGCCTATCGATTTTCGGTTCGGCGCATTCGCTCGCGCGAAGCCCTGAGGTTTCCGGACTTTGAGTTCGGCCGGGAGTTGGTGGCGCAGGACAACAAGATCCGCTCTGCTGCCGGCGGTGTCAGGTGGCTCCCGGCCGCCGGAGTCCGGGCGTCATTTGATTTCGAGGTCGGACGGGCAGACCGGCCGCTCACGCCGACCAGCCAGCGTCGCTTTCACAATCAGTCTGCCCGCGTGCGCTGGAGGAGGAATGATGTCTCCGTCGGGGGCTTCTTCCGGAACCGGGCCAACGACAATCCCACGGAACTGCTCGCTTACAGTTCGCAGAGCCGAGCCCAAGGGCTGCAGGCTAGTTGGGTGGACCCGGATTCGGGAACGGTTCTGGACGCTTCCTACAGCTTGCTGAAGATGGACGTGTCTTCCGGCATCCTGAACCTGTTCGACCTCGGAGATCTGCCAGACCGTGGACGGAGCGTCTATGCGAGCAGCATCCATGTCCTGTCGCTTGGCTTGAGGGTGCTGCCGACCAAGCGGCTCACGCTCTCGACTAGGTATTCGCTGACCAAGGACACGGCGGGCAGCGGGGATGGATTCCTCAGGTCTGGGGCGGACCTAGTGTCGGGTCTGCCGATGACGTATCAGTCACCTCAAGCACGGATTTCGATCCGCCTGAAGGAAAACCTTTCGTGGAACCTTGGCTGGCAATATTACGGTTACGCAGAGCGATTTGCTGGGATTCGCGGGTACCGCTCCCACAATGGCTTCTCGAGCCTGTCGCTCAGCTTCTGACCCTGGCCCGGGCGCCCTGCGAGCGTGCCAGTGCAGCTGCGCGCGATCCGGTTTCGGGTGCTGCCGGGTCTTACGACTGCTGCTGCCCGACGCTCAGCTCCCGGCGCAGCTTGTTAAGTGTCAGCGTCTGGAGGACGACCTTGCCCGGACCCGTCAGGGTTGCCAAGAACAGTCCTTCGCCACCGAACAGCGAAACCGCAATCCCGCCCGCCATCTCGACGCCGTACCGGACTGTGTCGTCGAAGCACACCAGGCTACCTGTGTCGACCTGCAGCGTTTCGCCTTCCGCGAGGTCAAACTCGACAAAGTCACCGCCGGCATGGATGAAGGCAATTCCCGGTCCACGCAGGCGTTGCAGGATGAAGCCTTCGCCGCCGAAGAACCCGGCGCCCAGCTTCTTGGTGAAGGCGATGTCCAACTGGACACTGGACTCTGCCACTACAAAGCCGTCCCGTTGCACCAGCACAGACCGGCTGGCCTCTAGGTGGAGCGGGCGCACTCGTCCGGGAAAATCACCCGCGAATCCGACCTCTCCTGCCTCGACCGGACAAGAGAAGTGGGTGAAGAAGAGAGACTCTCCGGTCAGCTTGCTCTTCAGGCCCCCCATCAGCTTGCCGGCGATACCCTTGCCGCGCATCTTGGAGCGCCACTCAACCTGGGGCGTCTTGTAAATCAGCTTGCCGGCCTCGGCGAAAATATCATCGCCAGGCTCGAGCTGAAGTCGGATGATCTCCAGATTGTCGCCCTCGATCTCGTATCGCATGTATCCCCTAGAGAAGGCTTACTCTATCAAAGCCCCAGTTGCGTTCCGTTTAGCTCGATGTTGCTGCCCGTCGGCCTGCATGTCGCCGGAAACAATGGCTAGAATGACCCCATGAGGACAACTGCCAAGATATTGGTCCTCGCGTCTGTGGCCGTTGTGCTCGCTGCTCAGGCGGACTTGAGCTACAGCCAACTCAGGCAGTTCATTAAATCCTCGGTCGAGCAGAAACTCAGGGACAAGGATGTCGCGGATTATTTGAAGCGGCAGGTGGTCGGGTTCGAGATCACCGATGGGTTGGTCGAGGAGTTCGTGGGCTGGGGAATTGGGCCAAAGACCCTCAAGGCATTGGAGGAATTGCAGGTGGCTACGAAACGCATGCCTGCACCGGCTCCCATCGAACCTGCCGTCAGGGACGAGCTGCGCCAACCTCCGCCGCCGTCGGCCGAGAGGCAGATGGAAATTATCGAAAAGGCCCGCAAGCTGGCGCAGGCGTACACAGACGAGCTGCCGAACTACGTTTGCCTGCAGCTGACTAGGCGGTTCTTCGATCCGACCGGCACGGAAATGGACTGGCTGAATCACGACGAGATCAAGACGCGCGTGAGTTATTTCGACGGGCGAGAGGACTACGAGAACCTCAGCGTGAACGGCAGGCCGACCGGAAAGGCGTTTTCCGAGCTCGGCGGGACCACCAGCACGGGCGAGTTTGGCACGATCCTCGACGCCCTGTTCGCGTATTCGACCGACGCCCAGTTTGATTGGGCGCGGCACTCACTGCTGCGGGGCCATCCAGTCTATGTCTTCAATGTCGAAGTGCCTCGAGACCGATCCAACTGGACGCTGACTAGCGGCGGATCCAGCGGGCAGGATCAGCGTACGATCCGGTCAGGCTATACAGGCCTGGTCTACATCGGCAAAGAATCCGGCCGTGTCCTTCGCATCGTGATGGAGGCTCGGGGACTCCCACGCGATTTCCCGATGCAAGAGGCGCGCTCTCGTCTCGATTTTGATTTCATTGACCTCAGTGGCGAGTATTTTTTGCTACCGCTCAAGGCCCAAGCGTTCGTGCGGACCGGTCGGCTGCTCACGAGGAACGAGCTGGAGTTCCGCCTGTACCGCAAGTTCACAGCGGAGGCGACGATCACGTTTGATGAGATCGAAGGCCTAGAACCGCTGCCCGAAGACCCGTCTGAGGAGTAGCCAGAGTTGTGCTTAGCGTGTGCAGGGTGCGGGAATAGGGATCGCTATACTCGGCTGCAGCGATGCACTTGCTGATTGCTGTACTGCTGGCGCTGGTCCCCTCAACGGCCGTGCGGGCGGCGGAGCGTCCCCCAAACGTTGTGCTGATCATGGCGGATGACGTCGGCTACGAGTGCTTCGGTGCGTACGGCAGCCGACAGTACCGAACGCCGAGGATCAACAAGCTCGCCGATGGTGGCGTCCGCTTCACGAATTGCTATTCGACACCGCTGTGCACACCGAGCCGTGTGTCGCTGATGACGGGCATGAGCAATGTCAGGAATTACGCCGACTTCGGCACGCTGCTGCCGGACCAATACACGATTGCTGACCTCTACCGCGAGGCTGGATATGCCACCGCGGTCGCCGGCAAGTGGCAGCTCCAGGGGAGCCCCAACACCGAAGGCGTCCCTGCCGGGGACGGGTTTGACACGTACTGCTTGTGGAACACGGGCAACACCGAGCGCCGGCGCTTCTGGAATCCTTCCATCGAATGCGATGGCGAGATCATCGAGGTAGAGGAAGACGACTACGGGCCTGATATCTTCACGGACTTCCTGCTCGAGTTCATTGAGGCCAATCGAGAGCGATCCTTTCTTGCGTATTACCCCATGGCGCTGGTGCATTCGCCGTTCTTGCCGACGCCGCACTCCCAGGACCGCGAATCCCAAGACGAGCAGCGTAACTTCGAGGACATGGTGGCCTACACCGACCTCATCGTCGGACGCTTTCAGGACAAGCTGGAGCAGCTAGGTCTGCTGCGCAACACCGTGTTCGTGTTCACGTCCGACAACGGAACCCACCACACGCTGGACTCGCAGCTTGGCGGCGCGACCATCCCGGGCGACAAGGGGGCTCCGACTGATGCCGGGACGCACGTACCGCTCGTGGTCAACGCTCCCGGTCTGATCCCAGGCGGGCGGGTGCTGGATGATCTGATTGACTTTTCAGATTTCTTGCCGACACTGGCGGAAGCGACGGGCCTCGCGCTCCCCGAGCAGCTCAACGCGGACGGCATGAGCTTCTGGGATCGCCTGCAGGGGCGGGCCGGCCGGCCTAGGGAGTGGCTCTATACCTACTACTTCCCGAGACCGTTCGCGGAGAGCTTTGAAACGCCCTATCAGCACCCCGAAGTGCTGTATGTCCGGGATCAGCGATACAAGCTGTATGGAACGGGGGAATTGTTCGATCTGCGCTCGGATCCGAACGAAGAATCCCCGTTGTCGCCCTCCAACCGAGCATGGATCGCAGTGCGGAACAAGTTGCAGTCAGCCCTGGATTCGATGCCTACCGCAGGCCAGAGGATCCCGGAGGAAAGAGGAATGGCGTCGAAACCTTTTGCGCGTCCTCGCTGGCACCCGCTTTAACGCGGCGCACGGCCGATTCCTCGGCAAGGGTCGGCACCGTGGGAATCGCCTCGTGAATTGTGTGCAATCAGCGCTGGCGGGCTACGATAGGCCAATGCATTCAATGCTTGCGTGGGCAGCGGCGTCGCTGGCTGTCTTTGCCGGAATCACCGCTTGTGGCGGCCCGTCAATAGGCCCTCCACCGGAATCGGAAGTGCGGATGATCGAAGAAGACCTTCACGGAGTCAAAGTCCAGGATCCCTACCGCTGGCTTGAGGAAAGCGATACGGCCGAGGCCCGCGCATGGATCGATGCCCAATCGAACTATAGCCGCGGCTATTTGGAAAGCCTTCCAATGCGCGAAGCCGTGCGGACGCGGATGGCCGAAATCCTGTCTTCCGGGTCGCTCTCCACGCCCGCAGAGGCCGGTGGCCGCTATTTCTATTCCCGCCGGGAGGGTGATCAAGACCAGCCTGTCGTCTATATGCGGGAGGCACTCCACGGCGCAGATCGTGCGCTGCTGGATCCCAACTCGATGAGCGGCAGTGGCACGACGACGATCGACTGGTACGTGCCGTCCAAAGACGGCAAGCTGCTGGCCTATGGCAAATCGACGGAAGGCACTGAAACGAGCACCATGTACATCCTGGACATCGAGTCCGGGGGTGACTTGGACGATGTGTTTCCGAAGGTCCGCTTCGCCAATCCGCAGTGGCTGCGGGACAACTCGGGGTTCTACTACTCGCGCCCGGCCGACGTCGATTCGATCGGTCCTGGCGAAGAGCTTTACAACCGGCGCGTCTTCCTGCACAAGCTCGGGCGCGGCTACGAGGAGGATCCCGCCGTATTCGGAGACGGACTCGAGAAGGCACACATTCCTGACGGAATGCTCAGCCAAGACGAGCGATACCTGCTGCTGGACATCTTCCTCGGCTGGGGTCGCAATCACCTATACGTCCGTGAGGTCGCCTCGGGCCGTACCGTGACGATTGCCGAGGATGGGGAGTTCAGCTATTTCGGGGAGATCGTCGGCCACACGATCTATCTATTGACCAATGCTGACGCTCCGCGTTACCGGGTCATGGCCGTGGACCTGCGTCGCCCGGGTCCTGAGAACTGGAGAACAATCATCCCGGAGAGCGATGCTGTGATCGAGTTTGCGAGCGTTGCCGGGAACCGTCTGTTCGTGGGTCGCATGCGAGATGCGCGCTCGGAACTGCATTCGTACGATCTTGACGGTGGCGACGAGCGCCAGATTCAACTGCCGGGGCTCGGCACGGTGAGCGGGTTTACATCGGAACCATCGAGCGACGAGGCATTTTTCATGTTCAGCTCGTTTGTGCGTGCACCGACCGTGTTCCGCATCGACGCTCAAGACACAGAGCCGGAGGTCTGGGGTCAGGTCGACTCGCCTGTCGATGCGGATGCGTTCGAGGTTCGCCAGGTGTTTTTCCCGAGCAAGGACGGCACCAGCATTCCGATGTTTCTGATTGCCAAGCCAGGCACGCCTGCGGACGGCACCGTCCCGGGACTGCTCTATGGCTACGGGGGCTTCAACATCGCCCTGACGCCAAGCTACTCGACATGGATCTTTCCATGGATTGAGGCAGGGAACTTGCTCGCCATCGCGAACCTGCGGGGCGGAAGCGAGTATGGGGAGGAATGGCACCGGGCCGGGATGCTAGGCAACAAACAGAACGTGTTCGATGACTTCATCGCTGCTGGCGAATACCTCAAGGCCGAGAATCATGTGGACCCGGATCGCCTCGTGATTCACGGACGCAGCAATGGGGGCCTGCTGGTCGGGGCGGCGCTGACGCAGCGGCCCGATCTATGGCGGGCCGCGGTTTCCGGGGTCCCGCTGTTAGACATGCTGCGCTATGACAAGTTCCGCATGGCCAAGCTCTGGGTCTCGGAGTACGGCACTGCGGAGAATCCTGACGACTTCGACTGGCTCCACGCGTACTCTCCGTATCACCGTGTCCAAGGCGGCGCAGCGTATCCCGCGACATTGATCTATACGGCGGATTCGGATTCCCGCGTCGATCCGATGCACGCGCGCAAGATGGTGGCGCGGCTGCAAGCAGCGACCTCTAGCAAAGCGCCGATCCTGCTGCGTTACGAGATTGCCGCAGGGCACGGGAGCGGCAAGCCCCTGTACAAGATTGTCGACGAGTGGGCCGACATCTGGGGCTTTATCTTCGCCCAGCTCTAGCGACGGCGATCGACGGCCGATGATGATCGAGGCCCGACGGTGATACGCTAGTTTTTCGCCGACTTGGAGTCCGTCTGACCATTCGGCCGGGCGTATCTTCGTCTACGCTGCAATTCTGTGTCCGACGCGGATTCCGCCCATGCTCAGGTAGTGCGCAAGGCGGGCGTCGTCAGCCTCGCCGTATTCCTCAGCAGGATCACGGGCCTCGTGCGCGAAGTCACGTTCGCGGGCCTTTTTGGTGCCGGCATGGTCTACGACGCATTTGTGGCGTCGTACCGGATTCCCAACCTGCTCCGTGACCTGCTGGCAGAGGGTGCGCTGTCGGCCGCGTTCGTCACCACGTATTCGCAGTCGCTGTCCGCAAAGGGTGAGCAGGACGCTTACGCGCTCTCCAACCGGCTCACTACGTTGCTGGTGCCACTTGTGGCGGCGATCTGCTTGATCGGGGCCGTCTTCGCGCCCAGCATTGTAGAGCTGCTCTTTCCGGGCTACGCGGCGATCGAGGGCAAGCTGGATCTGACGGTACTTCTGACCCGGATCATGATGCCGTTCCTGCTCTTCATCGCGCTGGCAGCCAAGGCGATGGGCGTCCTGAACTCGCACGGCAAGTTCGGCATCCCCGCGCTGTCGTCGACGTTCTTCAATCTCACGTCTGTGGGCGCGGGGTTACTGCTCGGGTTCGTGGTCGGTCAGGAACTCGGCTTCGAGCCCATCGTGGGCATGGCGGTCGGCACTTTGCTGGGCGGAGTCGTGCAGTACGCATGCCAGATCCCGAGCCTGCGCCGGACTGGCCTTCGCTTTCGCCCGGACTTCAATCCGGCGGATCCGGGTGTGCGCCAGGTGCTCCGCCTGATGGGACCCGCTGCGATCGGCGCCGCCGCGGTGCAGGTCAACGTCATGGTGAACAGCGTTTTTGCTTCGCGGGTGACCGACGCCGCCGGAGAGATCATTGATGGTCCCGTGTCGTGGCTGGTCTACGCCTTCCGCTTCATGCAGCTTCCGCTGGGGCTATTCGGGATCGCAGTTGCCTCGGCGACGCTGCCCGTCATCTCGCGGGAGGCTGGGGCCGGACGCATTGACGACTTCCGCGAAACATTGTCGCGTTCGCTCGGCTTGGTGTTCTTGCTCACGATCCCGTCGTCAGTGGGGCTCTTCGTCCTGAGCCGTCCGCTGGTGGGCGTTGTCTATGAGCGCGGTCAGTTCTCGGCCTTCGATACCGACCAGACGGCCCTCGCCCTGTCGTTCTATTGCTTGGGCTTGGTCGGCTATGCCTCCACGAAGGTGCTGGCACCCGCGTTCTATGCCCTGGATGACGTGCGCATCCCGATGGTTGTGTCCCTGATCTCCATCGGTCTCAACTTCAACTTGAACTATGTGTTCATCGAAATTCTGGGCCTGGGCCATTGGGCCTTGGCTCTTTCGACCTCGCTCGTAGCGACGCTGAATTTCCTGCTCCTATTCGGATTCATGCGATCCAAGGTGCAGGGGATCCAGGGCAGGCGCCTGCTGGTTGGAGCGGTCAAGATCAGCGCGGCGTCGGCTGTCATGGGCGCCTGCTGCTGGGTGTCAGCCTGGCTCGTCGAGGCCGGCATGGGCCAAGGTACGTTTGTGGGGCGCCTGGCGGTCCTGCTGGTGTCCGTGCCGCTGGGCGTGGGGGTCGTCTACTGGTTGTGCCGCGTTATGCGTGTCCCGGAACTTGACCAAGCCCGGGGCGCGGTCTTGGCAAAATTGGCGAAGCGCCGGTCCCGCGAGCCCTAGCTGCCGCTCTCGGCCGCCGCGCCCTGCAACTCGTTCGGCGGCCCGCTGCCGGGCAGCGGCAAGGAGGGCGCCTCTGTGAGGGCACGCTGCAGGTCGACGGGGAGCCCCTCAAACGCAGTGTTCAAAGCATCTGTCGTCAAGCTGCCTTCCGCACTCATGGCGTTGACGTACAGCGTGTCGAGGGCGCTACCGAAGAGTGTGTCCCTTGAGAATTCCGGAGGCTCGCCGAACAGGAGCAGCCGCAGGCTGTCAGTGAGACGCTCGGCCCACAATCGGGCCAAGAGCTTGGCGTCGTCGGTCTTGGCGAGCGCCAAGTCGCCTGCCGTGACTTGCACGATTTGAAGAGAGAGATCGGAGTCGGTGTACTCCTTCTGGACGATCACGGGGCTGTCTGCATCTACCCCGGTCTCGATCGTAATCACCCGAGGAGGATTCTCGACGAGTTGATTGAGTGCGAGGGTCAGGTTGGTGATGATCTGCTTCGCCCGCGTGGCCCCGCCGCCGCCCGCTACCGGATCGCTGATCTGGAACACCATCAGGTGCCCCATGCGGATCGCAATCGGGACGCCTTCAGAAAGGCCGTCATTCGGCAAGAGCTCGTAACGGAGCTCGGGAATCTCCAAGGTGAGCGCGGAGGGATCCTGCTGTAGGAAGACGACAAAGACCATAATTGCCAGACCGAGAACGATCGCCACGATTGTGACTGGCTTGGAAAGGACTTGGCGCAGCGTCTGACGCTGCCCGCCTCTCTCGAAAGCCTCGAAGCCCTCGTTCGTCTGAGGCACAGCCTGCGGCGCGATGTCTGTCGAAGTGTTCTCAGCTTCAGGCATGCAGAAATGGAGACCAGACGATTCCATTGTCGCCGTTGTGGGCTTGGAATGTCGAATTTGGATTGGCCTGGGTTGCGAGTGTGGCGGCTCTAGTGTTGTGGCCCGCTCTGATCCGCTCGAGAGCGCGTCATCGCGACCCGCCTAAAATGGCGAAGCATGGGAGAGGAGTCGCCACTGACAACCTTGGAATCGGTCGGCGCTGGTCCATCGCGAGGCACGCATCCGGTCTATTCCCAGCCGGCGCGCGGCATCTTGAGCCGCACCAGCGGATTTATCGCGGCGGCCGGCTTCACGCATTCCCTCACACCGGCACGCAACTGCCTCTACGGCTGCACGTATTGCTACGTGCCGACGCTAGGCATCTATGGGGGACTCAAGCCCATTGACTGGCAGCGCTGGGGCCGCCACACAACCGTCAAGTCAAATGCCGCGCAGTTATTGAGGCGTCAGATTCGCCCATCCCAAGTGATCTACTGCTCGCCCCTGGTGGATCCCTATCAAGTCGCCGAGCGCGATGTCCAAATCATGCCGGAAATCCTAGAGATTCTTGCTCGGCAGCCCCCGGAGGCCTTCGTCCTGCAAACTAGGGGCACCTTGGTGTTGCGCGACCTTCGCTTGCTCCAGCAGCTGTCTCAGCGGACTCGCTTGCGAGTCAGTTTTTCTGTGACTACGGATCGGGAGGATGTCCGCCGCTTATACGAGCCTCACTGCGAGCCGATCGAGGCCAGGCTGCAAGCAATTCGCGGGCTCGCTGATGCGGGTATCGCCGTCTACTGTACGCTGGCACCGATCCTGCCATGTGACCCAGTCCGGTTGGCGGACCTGGCGTTGGCCTGCACCGAGCGCGGCGTCGTTGCGGACCCCTTGCACAATCGCGAGGGCAAGCGATATGGCGCGACCACGCGGCCGGAGGCGCGGAAAATCAGCCAGCTGAACGGCTTTGAGGGATGGCACTCGCCCGAGTTTCAGTCCGAAGCCCTCAAGGCGATGCGGTCGAGGGTCGAGGGTGCTGGCCGTGAGTTCGGTGTCGGGATTGAAGGGTTCCGCATGCTCGCCTTGTGACGGGCGGGGAACTGGCTGGCGCGAGCGTGTGGGTAGAATCTGGATTGTGCGAGTGCGTCTGATTGAAATCGCCCATGCCCGATCGGGCGACAAGGGCGACACTGCGAATGTCGGGCTGATTGCAAGACATGACCGCCACTATCCAGCACTGCTCCGCGAGGTGACGGCGGAGCGCGTCAAAGAGCATTTCGGGCGCATGTGCAAGGGGCCCGTCGAGCGATTTGAGCTGCCGAACATCTCGGCGTTGAACTTTCTCTTGCATGGAGCCTTGGGAGGTGGCGGCACCTTGTCGCTGCGGGCTGACGCGCAAGGCAAGACGCTGGGCGCGGCGTTGCTGCGGATGGAAGTAGGTCTATCCCCGGACGAGTTGTGAGGAGCGGGCGGTGCAGACGGAACGTTGGCGAGTTGGTGGCCCTACGCGCGACAATAGGACGCTGCGATCGTCGCGTCGGGCTGGTGCGGGAGTCCCGCTCGGTGCTAATTGTGCCCGCCCTCGCCATGCCGCGACTCTGGCTAGCGTCGGTCGCTGGTGCTCATGCGCGGTCGACCGGCGGTGGCTAACTGCGATTCTCAAACACTCGACAATTGCGGTCGCGCATCTCGCCGGAAGATTCCTGCTGAACTGCTGCCCAGTGCTGCGTTTCCCAGCCCAATCCCCTCCGCGCTAAGGGACCTGTTTAGCGGTCGCTCGCAGGATGGAGGCTCTCAGGCTGTGATAGCGTGAAACTAAGCGCAGGACTCGAATTGAGCAAAGAATTACGAATCATACCCCTAGGCGGTCTCGGCGAATTCGGTATGAACATGCTGGCGCTGGAGTCCGGCGACGACATGCTCCTGATCGACGCTGGCGTCCTGTTTCCAGGGCCCGACCACCACGGCATCGACACCATCGTCCCTGATTTGTCGTACGTTCTAGCCCGGCGGGACAAGCTTGTCGGATTGGTGCTGACGCATGCCCACTTGGACCATATCGGCGGTGTCCCGTACTTGCTGGAGCAATTGGATGTGCCGATCTACGGGACAGCTTTCACGCTCGGCCTAGTGCGCAAGCAGCTCTCTGAGTTCACACTGCCGAAGACCCCGCGCCTGACAACGATCAAAGCCGGCGAGAAGCTTTCCCTCGGGCGCTTCACAGTGGAGGGCATCCACGTCACGCACAGCACCGTGCAGTGCCTGGCGCTGGCGATTTCCACACCGTTGGGCTACCTGTTGCACACAGGCGATTTCAAGATCGACCAAACGCCCGTGGATGGCCGGATCTTCGACTTCGAGTCCTTTGCCGACTACGGGAAGCGCGGAGTGCTGATGCTCCTCGCGGATTCGACCAATGCCGACGTGCCCGGCTTCAGCGCTTCGGAACAGTCGGTTGGTTCCGCCTTGGATGACATCTTTATGAGAGCGGACCACGCGCTCTTCTTCACCTGCTTCTCCTCGGCGATCCATCGAGTCCAGCAGATTGTCGACCATGCTGTGGAACACCGGCGCAAGCTGGCGCTAGTCGGCAGGAGCCTTGACAGCGCCTGCAACATCGCGAGCGATCTCGGTGTTCTGCGCATCCCCCCGGGCACGCTTGTCCAAGCGCAAGACATCCAGACATATCCTCGACGTGACCGAGTCACGATCATCGCCGGGTCTCAAGGAGAGCCGCGCTCTTCCTTGACCCGTGCCGCGGTCGGGCGGCACAACCATGTGGACATCGAGGAAGGCGACATCGTGGCGTTTAGCGCCAAGATGATTCCCGGCAACGAGCGCCCGATTTACAAGGTCATCGACCACCTCTATCGCAGGGGTGCCACCGTGCTTTACGGCGACACTTGTCCGGGATTGCACGTTTCGGGGCATCCTTGTCGCGAAGAGCTCAAGCTGATCTTGAACCTTGTTCGTCCGCGCTATTTCGTCCCAATCCACGGTGAGTACCGGCAGCTCGCCCAGCACCAGGCCTTGGCGATGCAAGTTCGCGGCAGTGACCTGCAGGACACGTTCGTGCTCGAGAACGGATGCGTGCTCCAAGTCGACGAGTTCGGGGCGCGAATTCTGCCAGACAAAGTTCCGGTGGGACATCGCTTGATTGATTCCGGGACCAAGAGTGAGGTCGTCCACGATGGGGCGATCCGCGACAGGCGGCGGCTTTCAGAGTTCGGGGTGCTCGTACCGGTCGTAACGATCGATGAGAGGTCGGGCAAGGCCGCGGACGTCGAGATCTTGGATCGCGGCTTCGTCGTATCCGATGATTCGGAAGCAATGCTCAATGGGGCTGAGGCGGTCATTCGCGACGCGGTGAGGCTCAGCAGCGAAGAGGAGCGGCGTGACCTCGGCCTCATGGAAGAGAAGATTCGCGACGAGTGCAGGCGCTACCTCGCTCGCAAGACATCTAGACAAAGCCAACCGCTGATCGTCCCCGTCGTGCTTGAGGGCTGAACGCTGCTGGAGCTCGGCCGCGGGCTGTCGCTCTTGAAGATGGCCTCGCTCCGGGTTGCTCCGCCCGGTTTGCCAGCACGCGCTGCGCTGGCGTGCCCCCCGCTTTAGGCCTAGCGGCCCTGTGCCGGTGATCCCCGATCGGAAAGGGGCGGGATTTCTCCCGCCCCAGCGGTGTGAGGAGGCGTTTTCTAGAAGGCGTACTTCAGTGAGAACTGGCCAATGCGGCCAGAACCGGCGCCGGTGATCCGGCCCAGCCGACGGTCAGTCGCGCTGCCCCTGCGCGGAGTCCCGAAGTTCGGGTGGTTGGGCAGATTGAAAAAGTCCACTCGGAAGTCAACGGAGTGGCCCTCTGTAATGCGGAATCTCTTCCTGAGCGAGATGTCCAAGCCGATCGACCCAGGACCCTGGAGGTTGTTGCGTCCGGAGTTGCCGTAGCTGCCCACCGGAGCGAGAGCAAAGGCTTCTTTGTCGAACCACTCGAAAATCTTCTCGCCGCGAGTGCGATCCGAAGCTAGATGCGGATTGCCCACGATCTGGGCGCGATCATGCCGCACCGCTGTCAGCGAGCGGTCCCTGCCGGCGTCAACGTGGAATGGCCTTCCCTCCTGAACCGTGAAGATGGAACCAAGCTCCCAGCCACCCAGAATGCCGCGCGCCACGCCGCCCTTCGGGCCCGGGATCTCAAACAGGATCGAGCTGACCAGCCGCTGCTGAATGTCGAAGTCTCCCCGGCCGCGTTCGGGGGCGCGGTTGTTGGGATCCTGCAAGCCGTTCTGCGTGACCGTCGCAAACGCTGAGCTGGTGAGGACTTCATCGATGGCGCGACCGTAGGTGTAGGCGACTTGGAAGGTAAGGCCGCGGCTGAAGCGTCGCTGCACTTGGAGTTGCAGGCTGTTATACACAGACGAAGCCCCGCTATTGAGCTGGCCAATGCTGCCGAAGCCTTGATGAATGCGCCGTGCGTCGGTGTTGCCGGCGGTCGCCCCCTCGTCGTAGACAGCCCGGTTTTGCTCCCGGTTGTACGTCAAGTTGCGCCCCACGTTTCCGACGTAAGCGATCTCGACCATCAGGTTGTCCGTCACCTGCTGCTGCACAGTGAGGTTGAAGGTCTGCATGTAAGGGTTCCGTAGGCCCGTCGCGAAACCCTTGGGAACGGTGATCGGAAAGACAAAGTTCGGGTCACTGGGGTTGAAGACAAACGGGAACGGGTTGAGATGCCCCCGGAAGGGGGCCGAAAGGGCATAGGGTTGGTTGATGTCCACGGAGGCGCCGAACGGTTGCAGTGCCTGGACGCCGCCCGCCATCTCCGCTGTGAGCGGATCATACGAAATGCCATAACTGGTGCGAATCGAAGTTCTTCCGTCTCCGAAGACGTCCCACGCGACGCCGAACCGGGGAGCGATGTTGACGAGGCTGTCCTGGTAGGGGAACTGCGCATCAGACAGCCAAATCAAGCCCGACGGCGCATCTCCGATGAACGAGGACTGCGCACCGGGGACGAGGGCCGTCTGCTGGTTCTGCTGTTCTTCCCAGCGAGGAAAGAACTCGTTGCGGACGCCCAACGTCATGGTGACGTTGCGGCGAAGCTTGAAGCTGTCCTGAAAGAAGATCCCGGACTGAATGTAGCGGTGGTCGAACTCGATGGGGGATGCCTGTCGAATGCGCCGCGCACGGCCGGTCACGAAGTCAGCCATGGGCAAGCCAGTGCGATTGCCCGTGAACTGCCACTCGCTCCCAGTGGCCCGGTTATCGCGATAGAGGAACTGGTTGCGCTGCGTGTCCAAGCCCCATTTCATGTTGTGGTTCCCCTTGAGCCAGCTCATGTTCCACGAGAGCGCGTAGTTTTGGGACAGCCGTTGGCGGTGGCGTCCGGGTCCGAGCCTGAAGCGGTTGGTGATCCGCACCAAGGGCCGGCTCTTGACCACGCCTCCGGCATGGTTGAAATCGGTGGCGCCGAAATCGGCTAGGTCATCGTCGAAGGGAATGCTCTCTTGATAGTTGAAGCGCGTGTAAGTCAGCCGGATCGTGCTGGCCAGCGTTGGACTGAAAAGCTGCGTGTCCTCCAGCGTGTAGGTCTGCATCCGGTTGAAGCGCGGATTCGGGCCGTAGTTGATGAAGTCGGCATTGCGCAGCGGGTCCGCTCCCTCGTTGTGATCGTAGAAGAGGCGGAAGTTGAGCTTGTTCCGGTTGGTCAGGTTGTGATCGATGCGGGTCAAGTATTGGTTGTCGTCGCTGGGCTGGCTGACCTGCGTGACGAAGCTTCCGTCAGATCGATCCGGCAGCGGGACCCAGCCCTCGAGCATGTGGGCCGCAACAGGGTCGATCAGGTTCGCCGGAACCCGGTTGTCCGGGAATGGGTCTCCCGTGTCCGCGTTCTTGATGGGGTCGGCTCCAGCAAAGATGCCGAGTCGTTCATCCTTGGTTGCCGGAAACGCTGTTCGGAGGCGGTCCTCGCGGATGCGCTGGCCTTGGTACGTGAATTGGAAGAAGGACCTATCCTTGCTGATCGGGCCGCCGACCGTTCCGCCAAACTGGTTGAATCTCAGCTTGGGCACGGTGCGCGAGAAGAAATTGCGGGCATCGAGCGTGTCATTGCGCAGGAAGTGCCACAGGCTGCCGTGAAAGTCGTTCGTTCCCGAACGAGTGACAGCGCTGATGACGCTGAAGCCCCGCCCGTATTCCGCTGTCACGCCGGTCGTGGAGACGCGAAACTCTTGCACGGCGTCCGGCGGCGGCAGGATCAGGCCCTGCCCGCGGTGGAAGTAGCTCATCGAGCCTCCGTCCAACAGGTAGTTGACAGAGAAGTGCCGCCCGCCGTTGATGTTCATGTTCTGCTGGCCGAACGAAGGCCGGATCGTCGTGCTCACTCGCTGCACGCCGGGGACGAGCCGGACCAGGTCGAGTGGATTGCGCCCGTTCAACGGCAGGTCCTTGATGCGCCGGTCATCGACCGTCATGCCAATCTGCGTAGAGCGGGTGTCGACTTGCGGGGCCTGGCTTGTGATCGTCACTGTCTCCGTCAGTTGCCCTAGTTCGAGGACAAAATCGACGCGCAGGCTCTGGAGCGCCGACAGAGCGATGCCGGGCCGCTCTACGGTGCGAAAACCGTCGGACTGCACGGAAGCCTTGTAGGATCCGACTTGGAGTTGGGTGGCTAGGTAGTCTCCGGTCGCCCCGGACTCGAGCTCCTTCACTTCTCCGGTGTTCTCGTTCGTGAACGTGATCTGGACGCCCGGAACAGCGGCCCCGGTCGGGTCGGTCACAGTTCCGGCGATCTCGCCGGTTGTGGATTGGGCGAACACGGCAGTGGTCACCAGCAACAGTGACACAAGTAGTTTTTGCATCTAAAACCTCCTGATTTCGGGGAATCTGCCCGGCACTTTGTGCCTAGGTCCCTTGCCCCCCCCTAAGAGTGTACGAGCATGCTGACCACTTCTCAAGCCCCAATGCTTCCAGATCGTGCTGTTTCTTCAGCCTGTCGCGGGCCGCAGCAGATCGCGCGACCGGTGCAAAGCCTTCCCGGTAGCTCGCGTATATAGCGATCAGCCGGCCGCCCATTCGGATTCCTCACGGCCATGTGGACGCGCTCATTTCGCGGCCCGGCCAAGGGCGCAGTGGGTGGATGGGGGAGGCTGGGCTACCGCAAATGCGGAGTCGGGAGCGGCCGTTGACTTAACGGTCTTCAGACTCAGCCGCAGGGCCGACCCACGCGTTGATGAACTCTGCCAGATGGTCGTTTCCGGGCTTCGCGGCTCGTCGCTCGAGCATCGTGCGGAGCAGAGCTTGCTCCACCTGGTACTGCTCAGTCGTAAAGTGGCCTGCGAAATGCGCCACGCGCAGCCAGACAAGGTATGTGGTCAAAGCGTCATGTTCGTTGTATCGAACAATTCCGGCGAGATCGCCGTCAAGCCAGGCCCTCGCGGTGCCGCCGCCGTCGATTTCGCCCAACTTGCACGGGATTCCAGACTGGCGCGCGATCTCCTTCAGAGACGGTTGCGCCTTGCCCCAGCCGCCAATGGCGGTCATGAGATCTATGTTCCACTCGCTGTCACGTGCGAAGTAGTCGCGGCCTTCCCACGGCTTGTCTGGCCTCGTGCAAAACCCGGTCGCCTGAATTCCGTTGATGATTCCGCGTTGGATGAAGATCGGTAGGTCCGAGCCGCCCGAATTGAATCCAACCAGCTGCGGGCCAAGCATTCCGACGCTGTTGAGGAATCCCCCGAGAATTGATCCTTCGCTACAGTCTTCGGGATTACTGGGGTCTTTCGGGCGGGACCGCAGATCCACTGTGATCTTGCCATCGGCGCGCTCGGTTCGACGGACCAGCGCGATTGAGACCACGCGGCTGATCGCGAGCTTCAGGAATGGCTGCGGGACTTCCTCCGTGGCACCGTTCTTGCGCCACATTTCAGTGACAACTGCTTCGTCGGCCATCTCATCCGACAGCTCGTATAGTGCGCGGCCTGCCTGAGGGTCCGGCACCCACTCGGCGTCGAAGGCCCAGACTTCGTTCTTGACGGACTTGAACATCGGCAATATCGTTGCACAGCGCCGGAGCACCGGAGGCCAGACTTGTAGCAGCGCTCAGGAGTGCGCTTTGAGCAACGGCTTGGACGGATCGATCTTGAGCCATAGCAGCATCGACACGAAGCACGAGCCGGCGATGAGGGCAAGGGGGAAGTTCCAGCCGTAGGTGTCAACGAGGGCCCCATATCCGATGCTCATGATGACGCCGCCAATCTGACCGGCGGTGTTCATCGCCCCGCTGATGGTCCCCGCGGCCTCGCGACCGACATCCACGCAGACTGCCCATACAACGGGAAGCATCACGTCCGAGGCGGCGAACCCAAGTGCCAGTACAATGCTGGCCGCGATACGGTCTTCGATGGCAAGAGAGAGCAGGATCAGCGCTCCCGCTGTTCCGATTCCGGCCATTCCCACGATCCGACGGCCCCAGATCAGTCCGATCCGATTGACCAAGCGGTCACTTAGCGACCCACTCGCCCAGTCGGCGCCGGCGGCAAGCAGGAAGGGCAGGGCGGTGTATGCGGCCAGCTCCGAACTCTGCCACCCCTTTGCTGACGAAAGGTAACTCGCCGTCCAGAACAAGTACCAGTTCGAGGCGTAGCAAAAGAAGTGGTACACGGCGAGGATTGCCCAGAAGTTCGAATTCGTGAGCAAGCCACCCAGGGGCACGTGGCCCAGACGTTTTGAGCCCGCGCCAATGATCGCGATCTCGCCGTCAGTGACTTTGGTGTGCTCGGCTGGGTAGTCGCGGAAGAACTTCCACCACCAAACCGCCCAGACGATGCCCAGAACGCTGAATACGTAGAAAACACTGCGCCATCCCCAGTTCGCGATCAACGGAAGCACCAGCAGGGGGGACAACGCCCCGCCAAGCCGGCTTGCCATGAATACGATGCCCTGTGCGCGTGCCCTCTGCTGCGGCGGAAACCACCGGGATACCACGCATGACGTGTTTGGATACGCGCCAGCTTCGCCCGCTCCAAACAATGAGCGCACGATCAGCAGCTGGGTGTAATTGCGCACCACACCGGTGAGGGCGGTAAAGCCTGACCACCAGACCACGATCCTGGTCAGGATCAGTCGCGGCCCGAACCGGTCGCCCAGCCAGCCGCCCGGCACCTCGAAGAGTCCGTAGGCTGCCAGGAACGCTCCCACGACCATCCCCCACTGGGCATTCGACAGGCCTAGGTCCCGCTGCATTTCCGGCGCTGCGGAATTGATACAGACGCGGTCGAGATAGGTGATGACGGACAGCAGGAACAGTCCGAGCATTACCGAGCGGCGCACGTTGCTGGGCACCTGCTGTCGTTCACCCGGCATGTCGGCGCTCAGAATCCTCTCCCAGTAGGGTGCGCCCCCTACGCGGTTGTGAGTGTCTTCCTGTAGTCGGCTAAGAATTTCTCGAGGCCAATGTCCGTCAGGGGATGGTTGAACATCTGGTCGAAAACCTTGTACGGCAGGGTGCTCACATGGGCGCCGGCCAGGGCAGCTTGCTTGACGTGCAGCGGCCCGCGGGCCGAAGCGGCGAGCACCTGCGTGGCGTAGCCGTAGTTGTCATAGATCGTGACGATCTCCTCGATCAGGCCTATGCCTTCGTGGGCAATGTCGTCGAGGCGGCCGATGAACGGACTGATGAGGTACGCCCCGGCCTTCGCAGCGAGCAATGCCTGCATCGGCGAGAAGCAGAGCGTGACATTGGTACGGATGCCCTCGCTCGTGAGCCTGTTGACGGCTTTGATGCCTTCGCGGATCAGCGGGATCTTGACGACGACCGAATCGTGGATCTTCGCCAGCTCACGCCCCTCCGCGACCATCGCATCGGCATCGGTCGAAACGACTTCGGCGCTGATGTCGCCGTCGATGATTCCGCAAATCGCGCGGATTTGGTCGTGGTGTTCGTGACCTTCCTTGGCGATCAGGGACGGGTTGGTCGTCACGCCGTCCACGATGCCGTAGGATGCAGCATTGCGAATCTCATCCAGATTCGCGCTGTCAATAAAGATCCTCATTGGGGGTTTCCTTTCGCGCCCGTCCGGCAATTCCAGGGGGCACCCTTGGTGGGCACCAGCTTCTTGCTAGCGCTTCACGCTGTTCTTGGTCTTGCTGCCCGGCTCCTCGTCGGCCATCGACATCTCCAACTCGGCTAGCTTGCGCCGCAGGCTTTCGACTTCGTTGGGGTCGCGATCCGCGGGCGCGGAGCGGTTCCACTCCTCTAGCCCCCGGTTCCAATGTCGCTTGGCGTCGGCGATTCGTCCTTGCTTGAAGTAGACATCGCCGAGGTGACTATGCACCACCGGGTCGTCCTTGTACTGCTCAAGGGAGCGCTCGAGGAATTTGGCGGCGAGCCCCAGCTTGTTCTGGCGGAAGTAGACCCACCCCAAGCTGTCGAGGTAAGCACCGTTGTTGGGTTCGAGATCCAGGGCCCGCTGGATCATGTCGTGCGCCTCGTTGAGGTGCATCCCACGATCGGCGAACATATAGCCAAGGTAATTTAGGGCGCTCGAATTGTCAGGCGCGGCGGCGAGCAGTTCCCGGAACTTCGCCTCGGCCTGCTCGTAGTCCTTGGCGCGTTCGTGCATCGAACCGTAGGCGAAAAGGACGCCGATTCGCGCGTCGTCCGAATCCGCCAGCTCGCTGGCCTCGTCGATCTGTTGCTTCGCCCTATCGAACTGGCGGGCCTTTTCGTAGATGCGCGCGACTGTCAGTAGGACGTCGAGTTTTTCCACCCCGACCTTGGCCATGCGCTGAGCGGCTTTGACCGCTTCCTTAGTCTTGCCGCGGTCGGACAGGATGTTCGCGAGCAAGGTCGCGAGCACGGGGTCGTCCTTGAATTCGTCTGCCGCGTCGCGCGCTTCCTGCTCAGCGCGCTGATAGTCGCGCGCACGCCGCCATGTCTCGACGATTTCGATCCAAACGCGCGCTTTGAGTCCCGGTTGGAGGCTGATGATCTCGCGAAATGTCCTCACTGCTGCCGCGGGATCGTTCTCATTTTGCTGCAGCGAGCCCAGGCGCTGCAGGAGGATCAGGCGTCGCTGGAGGTCGTTGGGTGGATATTCATCCTTCCGCGTAGCGTCCAGGAGTTCGCGCAGCTGTTTGATGGCTTCATCCGCCTTGCCCTCGGCACCTAGCAGATTGACCGCCTCGAACTGGACCTGCAGCGAATCGGGATCGATTTGGCGGGCGCGCTCCAGCGCCTCCCACGCATCGGCAATATTCCCGCGTGCCCTTTCGATCGCCGCGATCCGCACGAACGTCTCGGCCCCCTGCGGGTCGAGTCCAGCGAGGGTCTTGTAGTGTTCGAGCGCTTTTCCGAACTGCCCGGATCGGAAAAGATTATCCGCCAGGCGCTGGCGCGCCTCCAGCGAATTGCCGCCTTCTTTGAGCAGACGCTCGTACAACTTGGCTGCATCTTCGGCCCTGCCGATCTGCTCGTATGAATTGGCTAGGGTGTTGATGTGCTGGAGGCTCGAAGGTCCATCGGCGACAACCTGCTCGAGCTCTTTGATCGCTTCTTCAAGCTTTCCCGCCTCAAGCAGGATGTAGGCTAGGTTGGCCCGGGCGGCGGATTGTTCGGAATCGAGTTCGAGTGCGCGACGCAATGTTGCCGCGGCCGCATCGTAATCTTCAGCCAGGCCCTGCATGCGGCCCAGTTCAAGGTGGTTGCTGGCCTCGTCGGGTTCGATCTCCACGAGGCGCTCAAACTGCTCAATCGCCTTCAGCAGGTACTCCCTGTTCGGAGTCCGCTGGGTATCTGCGTAGAAGCTGCGGTAAATGTTGCCCAGCAATCTGCGCACAGCGACATTGTTGGGATCGTCGGCGAGAATCTCGTCCGCGAGGGAGACCGCCCGGGGAAGGCGCCTCGTGCCCGCGAACAGGTCCATCATCTCGAGCCGGATCTCGACCGAACCGGGGTCGCGCTCGAGGGCCTGCTCGTATTCTTTGGTGGCCCGGTCGACGTATTCCGCCCGCCCGAACTGCTTGACGAATTGGTGGTACAGGTGGCCCACCGCGAAGTGGTAGTACGCTTCGCTTCGCTCGCTGGTCGTCTCCCCCTCAGCGGCAGGCAGTCCCGGCGCGAAGGCCGAGGCAGCCAGCAGCACTGCGCCGCAACCACAAAGACTAGCGGAAGCGCGCATGCGAGATCCGATCTTAGGATTCCAGAACCGGAAGGGCATTTGCTGCGAACAGTATAGCGATTCTCTCAGCCCTTGGCGGAGGTTGAAGGCGAGTCTTGCGGGCGTTGCGCCTTCCAGCGGCGGTGGATCCAGAGCCATTGTTCCGGGACCTTGCGGATACTGTCCTCCAACGCGCGCTGGAAGCGCTGCGTGTTGGAGACCACATCGTTCGCCGAGATGTCTGTCCGAGTGAGCGGAATCTCAGGCCCGTACTCGATCACGTGGCGCTTGGACGAGGCGTTCCAGCGTGCCACGGCTGGCACGACAGCTGCCCCGGAGTGCAGTGCCAACTGGGCGAATCCCTTGTTCGTCGCCGCTGGCATGCCGAAGAAATCGACAAATACGGCCTCGTCCCCCAAGGCGTTTTGGTCAGCTAGAATTCCCACCGTGCCGTTCGCGGCTAATACTTTCAGCACTTCGCGTGCCGACTTTTGCTTGTTGATCACGCGGTTTCCGTGGGCGCGCCGACGCGATTCCACCAAGCTGTCAACGAGGCGGTTCGAAATCGGGCGTACTATGACGCTGATGGGCCCCACGACAGCCCCGTGGGCCAGCGCGCCAAGCTCCCAGTTGCCTAAGTGGGCAGTGAGGAGCATGACGCCGTGCCCTTTCGCGGCTGCGCTGTGAAAGTGTTCGAGGCCAACAAACTCCACATGCTTCCGGATCTCGCCCGCAGACCACGCCGGCAGCTTGGCGAGGGCGAGCGCCACCCGGCCGAGGTTGCTGTATACGCCACGACGGATGATCTGTCGCGCAGAAGCGTCGAGCTCTGGCAGGGCGCGCCGAAGGTTTTGGTCCGCCACGGCCCGCCATTTCGGTACGACCAGCCCGCAGGCGTGGCCGGCTAGCTCGGCGGCGGCCAGGGCTAGCGGCAGAGGCAAGTACCGCAGGACCGTCAGCAGCGCAGCTGCCCCGACGTACTCCAATCGCTGCTGCGCTCGGGCGACAAACCCCATTTGGCTGCAAGACTCAGGCAACGCAAGATCCTCCGGACGGGAGCCGCCCAGGCCGTGGCGGGCCCGTGCCCAGGCTCCGCTGCGCCGACCTACGACGCCAGCAGTTGGAATGCCCGTGGCTGGTAGAGCCACTCGACGATGTTGCCCTCATGAGGTTGCAGCCAATTCAGCTTGACCGTCGGAACCGGACCGATGTTCAACCTGTCGATGGTGGGACAGGTCAGCAGGCGCCTCCGCAGGTCGGGATTGTCCGTGATCCCCGTGCAGACCAGCGTGGGCCCGATCCGCCCGAGCATTTCCTCTTCCGGGCAGTCAACCACGCTCACGCACGGGAACATGAATTCGTTGTTCGCGAGTGGATGCTCCGGGGACTCGCAATGCAGCACGGTGGGCAGCAGGTAGGAGCAATGCTCCCGCGTGATCGCGCGTGGGTCGGAGCGCATCTCCGCCGTGACATCGGTCGCTCCGCCGACCGCGAGGCGACTGTCGATCAGCCCGGACACTGCTTCGGCCACACCTGCCACCGTGAATGCTGCCAGTGAGGCCTCGGGATCGCGAGGATCCTTGGGGCGGATGTCGCACAAACGTTCGGCAATCGCCGCGGCGATCGCGCGCCCGTGGCGCGGCACCCAGATCGACGAGGCGTTGATGCAACTGCGACCGCTATTCAGGAAGACGCTATCCACCATCATGTCGATGTAATCGGGCCAGGCGTCGATCGCATCCTCGCCGACGAGGATCTTGCTGTAGCCCGGTCCATGGACCTGCACGCCGGGGTTTCCGGCATACAGGTCGATCGTCGCCTGCCCGCCGAAGACCATGGAGCGGCGGCAACATTGGACGACCGTTTGGCCAACTGTGTGGCCGTGATATACACAGACCGCTTCCTTGGGAATGCCCGCCTCGATCAAGGCGACCGCCATCCGATACGGTGCCCAGGGTTCTTGGGAGCCTGTCTTCAGGCACAGTCCCACCTGGAGGGGGATGGCGGGCAGCCAGAGCGTGTGCACTCCGGGCGAGTTGCTCGGCAGGACCGCGCCGAGGATGTCAGTGTTGGCGTGGTAGCTCAACATCCGCCCTGCACGGTCGACTCCGTACCCGCGCGCGAGGACGTCAAAGTCCAAGCCGCGGGTCAGGGAATCCATAATGGCGCCCATTTCTCTGCACACGCCCACCAGCTTGGCCATGTTGGCCCGGCACATGGATTCGGGCAGGCCGGTGGTGGACGACTGCTGGTGGATGAACTCATCCGGTGTCTGGCTGCCCGCGCCCAAGGGCAGTTCCGCGTTCTCAAACAGTTCTCCGGCATGTTGGATCCGCTCGATGATCCGGGCCGGGGATTCTGCGCGCAGGGCGGCTTGGGCGCGCGGGGAGAGCCCCAGGTCACGCTTGACCATTCCGGCAAGCACCTGGCTGACTTCTGCGACGGGTTCGCCAGTGTCGAAATGCACCGTTTCCACGGTGTCCAAGCTCTCGTAGGGTTCTCCCCAGCGCAGGGCGGGCAGGTGGATCATGTCCATAGTCTAGCTTTGGCGGCACCGACCGTTACAGCCGCCCCTGGCACTATGCCGCCGCCGGGGACCACGTCCCTGAGGGACAGCTGACCCGCCAGCGAGACGAAACACGGCCGCCGCGGGGACATACGCGCGGCGGCCGGGTGCGCAGCCGGGTCGTCCTAGCCGAAGTGGTAGCTGCCCTCTCGCTGGTTCCAGTAAACCTTCTTGTTCGAACGCAGGGAGATCGTCGCAAGATGGCCTGTCACTGCAGCCTCGTGACCGAGTATGGCCGGGCAGTTCAAGTCTGCGCCATGCGCGATGGCGTCAATGAAGTTCTTGATGTGGTCATTCGTGGAGTTGCTTTCGTTGAAGTCCTCGCGGGCATCGAAATGCATCTCAGGTCGGGAAGTGACCGTCTCCGGCAGGCCGCGGGACTGTTCCGGGTACACGTTGAGGTAGCGCAGGTTCATGATTTCCATCGTGCCCTCGCTACCGCAGAGTTGCTCGCCGTAGCCGTACCGAGAAGTGCTGAAGGCGGCGCTGTAGTTGATATGGAAGTGGTCGTCGTATTCGAATCCGGCCGTGACGGTGTCAGGCACTTCGCGGTCGTCCTGCGTCCAGTAGTGGATTCCGCCGTTGCACATCACGGATTCACAGTAGTGCCTGCCAGTGATCATGTGGATGGCATCTGTCTGGTGTACCAGCAGATCCGTGGAGATGCCCCCCGAGTAATCCCAGTACAGCCGCCACTGGAAATAGCGCTGCTTGTTGAACGATGTCGCGCGGGCCGCGCCGAGGAACTTGGAGTAGTCCGTGTTACCCGGCTCCGCATCCGCCGGGATGTTATAGCGCCACGCCGGAAAGGTCAGGGGACTGTTGCGATACCAGAAGGCCCGAGCGTAGACGACCTTGCCCAAGACGCCGGACTCATAGATCTCGCGGGCCTTGGCGTACAGCCTCGAGCTGCGCCGTTGCGTGCCCACTTGGAATTTCTTCCCGCTGGCCTCGGCGGCCTTGACGATCTCGAAGCCTTCCTCGATCGTGTGCGACAGGGGCTTCTCGCAGTACACGTGCTTGCCCGCATCCAAGGCTGCTAGCGCCATGTCGCGGTGCAAGTGCTCCGGCGTCATGATGAAGATAGCGTCGATCTGGGGATCGGCCAGCATCTTGTAGTAGTCGTCGTAGGTTTCCGGGGCAGTGCCCTGGTGGCTGATGACGTCATCCTTGGTCTTGGCGAGACGGGGTGCGAACGTGTCGCAGATCGCCTTGATGGTGGCATCGTCCCTGGAGACATTCATCATCGTGCGGATGTGCTTGCCGCCGCGGTTGCCGAGGCCGACCCAGCCGACCTGCACCTTACTGCCGGCGGCCTGAGCGCTCAGCATTGCAGGTGCCGCAGCTGCGGATGCAGCGAATAGACGTCGAGACATGGAGGTTTGCATGATTCCTTCCAGTTTAAGCGATTCTCGCCGCTGAATTGCCGCGGCAAGAGGCAACTTGATTACCCATGAGTGTCAGCCACGGTTAGCCGGCCATACGCAAGAGGCGGGGTGCGCACGGCCTCGTAGGCCGGGCGGGGGCCATCCTCTTTGCGGCCACGAACGGCGTCGTTACGCGCGGTTCCGCGATCGCCCCAGCCCCCGGCGCTGCGCCACCCAGAGAGGCGTGATCGAGTTCCGCCGTGCCGCCCGGCGACTGCGCATCATCGCGTTCCCGCAGGATTTGCATCAACTGATCCTTGCGCATCCAGACTGTGTTGTCGGTTGGTCCGGCCGGCGCTTGCGCTGGCTCGCCGAAACGCCGTGCTTGGCCTGCGTTAGCAGCTACATGGCGAGACACCAAGTGGTCAGCGGGAGCTTGGTGAGGGCCAACACGGTGCCGGCCGTGACGGAGGCTTGGTGGTTCCGGCGGATGCACTGGAAGACCTTGCGCCTGGCGCAGCGCCTGCTCGCATCGGTGGTCGGTTCCGCCGGGTCCGGGTTTGAGGAACTCCGGAAGGCTCTGGCCTTGGCGGGGCCGGACAGGGTTCTTCTGAAATGAATAACTACTTTCTATTCAGATAGTTAATATGCATTCTGGTGCGACTCAAGTTAAGCATTTCGAAACGCAAGTCCGTTGATGCCTAGCTCAAGACCAGGGCTGAGGGGCACACGTGATCAGGAACGGTAATGTCCAGGTAATCGATGCGCCCGCAATTTGATGCCCCTAAAGGCGTTTCCCCTACCACTCGATGAGCGGCTTGATGACGCCCTGGCTGTACGCCGCCATGGTCTCGAATGCCTCTTGGCCCTTCTCGATCGGAAATCGATGGCTAATGATGTCGCCCGAGTGGATCAGGCCGCGTTTGAGCAATTCCAGCGCGTCGTGGTCATTGCCGTTCGAACGTTTCTGGACATGGATGCGCGCCTCTCTGTCCAAAGCCGTCCACAGATTCACGGGGACCTGTGATTCCGCCGGGATGCCAATGAGGACCATCCGCCCCCCGGGACGCAGGCAGGCGATGGCGTTGTTGATCGAGTCGGCCTTGCCCGCGGCATCGATCACTACGTGCGCTCCACAGCCGGTCAGGTCCATCACCGCGTCGACCGGAGAGTCTTGATCGACGTTCACCGCAATGTCCGCTCCGAGCTTGCGGGCGCGCTCGAGGCGATGTTCCAGCCTATCCGCGGCCACGATCACGGACGCGCCGGCCAGTTTGGCCACGGCGACGGCGATCAGCCCGATCGGCCCCGTGCCGATGACTGCGACGGTCTCTCCCATGCGCAGCTCGGCTAGCTCGAACGAATGCAGCACGACCGCGAGCGGTTCGACGAAGGCTGCATCTGCGAAGGTCATGCCGTCGGGGATCTCGATCAGGTTGCGCCGGGGCAGCAAGGCGTACTCGCGCAAGGCGCCGGGAATGTCCCGCCCCATGAATTCGCTTGCAATGGCTAGGTTTTGACGGCCCGTTCGAGTGAATTCGCACTCCGCGCGCACGATGAAAGGCTCGACTGCGACTCTCGCGCCCTGAGCAAGGTCGGTCACGCCCGGGCCAGCCTCGACGACTTCGCCAGACGGCTCGTGGCCCAGAACCGACGGATAGTCCGCGTGCAAACCCGCGACCGCACCCTCGCTGAAGGTATGCATGTCGCTGCCGCAGACCCCAGTGGCGTGCAGGCGGACCAAGACCTCTCCCGGTCTCGGATCCGGCGGGTCGGGAATCACGCCCATCTCAAGCCTCTGCGGGGCGACCAACTGGAGTGCGTTCATCGATTTTCGGCCCACCCTGGGTGCCTTTTGTCAGAGGCGGGCATTCAGACCATCATAGTGAAGCCCCTGGGGGCGGGGAACCGGCCTCCCCGTGGCGTGCGATCGCGAAGGTCACGAGGAATCCCGCTCCTGCGAGCGCCAGCGCCCCAATGCCTTGGAGTGGCTCGGGCAGGGCGAACGACGACTCCGGTGACGCAAAGGGCCACAGGCCGAGCACGGCACCAACGAGTAACCCCAGCAAGAAGCCGAGCATCAGCGACCGCTGGCGTGTAAGCAGCAACTTGATCAAGCTGCTCATCCCCACGAGCGCGGCGAGCATTCCGAAAGAGAACGGCACCAGCACCGCCACTGGAGCGGCGAGCATCGGCCATTGGAGACCGTTGCCGGCGAAGATCGCTTCCTTGACACCGTCCACGGCACCCAGAATTGGTACATATTGACCGCTGAGCACGAGCAGGTAACTGCCTGAGAGGCCCGGCAGCAGCATCGCAGCGAACGCCCCCAGACCCGCGAGGAAGAGCACCAAGGCCGGCGAAGACTCCCCCGTGCCAGTCCCGGCTGGCACAAGAGCCATTGTCACCATGCAGGCCAGGCCCACCGAGAAACCGCCCCACGTCTTGGCCCCTGGCTTGCCGATCAGCTGCCCCAGAACGGGCACGCCGCCGAGCGTTGCTCCCAGAAAGACGCTGTAGGTCATCCAGCGATGCTCCAAGACGAGCTCACGCATGGTGCCGGCGACCAGCAAAATCACAACGGCGGCGGCAACAGCGACCGACCCCAGCAAGATGACGGAATTGCGATCCGGGCGCAGCGTGGTCACCTTGGCGATGGCCTCGATGCATTGCGGATAGATGCCCGCTGCGAGCAGCATGGTACCGCCCGATACGCCTGGCACCAAGTTGGCCAGTCCCATTAGGACTCCGCCCACCGCCCCCCCGGCAATGTCTGAGCTCTGCTGCCGGCTTAGTTGGGGCGACATCGTTGCTGGATGCTTGCGCAGGGCAGGGGCTGGGCCAATGGCTCGTACGTCGAGGCGGGGCGGCGTTTGAGCCGGACTTTGGGACAGCTAACGAGCAGCCCCCGAGGTTGCCGTTGAAACCGAGGCGGGTGGCGGGGCCGACTCTGACACGGCGGGTTTGGGCGGTGCCGGGTTTGGCTTGTACAGGGTGACTAGGCATCCGCCTAGGGCGGCGCATGCGATGCCCGCAAAGAATTGCCACCGGACTCCGCCGACCCCGCCTGCCGGAGGATGCAATGCCATTGACACAATGGCATTCACGATCGGCGCACCCGCGAAGATGATCGACATCACCGCCGCTGGCGTGCCCTTTGCGCCGAATGCCAGCAGTACGCCGAAAGCGCCCAATCCGCCGACAGTCCCCGCGATCAGCGACAGTGCCATTCCGCGCGGAGGGTAGTTCCAGTCCGCCCCGGTAGCGACGAGAATCGCGATCGGTGCCAGCACGGCCACCAGAAAATAGGCTATCCCGACGAATAGAAACGCCTTGTAGCGTCCGTTGACCGGATCCCCCATGCCGATTTGGCCGCTGTGCAGGAAAATGCCGTACAGCCCCCAGCACGAGACTGTCATCATGGCGAATAACAACCAGCTGTATCCGGCTTGATTCATCGTGTTAACTCCCTTGAAATTCTGGGTTTACAGAGTATTCTTAAACTGTCGTGGGATCTATTTCGGTCACGTCGCAGTGCAATGCTGCTCAAAGTCCCAATGCAGCGCTGACCCGCTTTCCACTGACGCGTTAATCAGATGAGCGCACGATGCTGCGTGGTGTCCGACCCAAGCGTCCTCGATATTGCCCCCGCGGTTCCGTACCGCAGAGAAAAAGTCCGCCAAGTGTGCCACTGTCGAGGGTGGGCCCTCATCGCGGTAGACCTCTTCCTTAGGCTCGACCGGGCGTCGCAATTCGGCTTTTCCCTCCGGGGTGCGGTGGTACTGGTCCTCCAGTGCCTGCGGCCACGCACTGACGATCCAACCGTTGCTGTCGTATCCCGGGTCTGGATAGAACGTCAGGTCGCGGCGCGAAAGTTGGGCGGCGCCTTCAGTGCCAAGGACTTGGAACAGGTATCCGCCGTCCGCTCGGCTGTTGAAGGTCGAGCTGAGGTTGACCGTGAATCCCTCTCGGTAGCGCAACAGCGCGTTGAGCGTGTCGGGGACATTCCGGCTATCAGTCCAGCGGTACAGGTCCCCCATCGCCATCACGTCGGCCGGCATCACGGCCCCCATGACGAAATGGATCGTGGTGCAAAGATGCACGAACAGATCGGTTGCGATGCCCCCGGAATATTCCTTGTAGCAGCGCCAGCGGAAGAAGCGCTCCAAGTCGAAGTCCCGTTTTGGCGCCGGACCGAGGAAGGCTTCCCAGTTCACCGTCTCGGGTGACGCGTCCGGCGGCAACGGGTAGATCCAAGAGCCTCCGGCGCTGTTGCGGTTGTAGGCAGCTCGGATCATCGTGACTTGGCCGAGCTTGCCGGATTGCACCCAGTCGCGCAGCACCTTAGTGCCGTCGCTGCTGATACCCTGACTGCCCACTTGCAGGATCTTGCCGGTCTTCTCCGCCGTCGCCGCAATCTCCAAGCCCTCGTCGACCGCGAACGTGAGGGGCTTTTCGCAGTACACGTCCTTGCCAGCCTGCAGGGCTTCCACAACCATTTGCTTGTGCCAGTGGTCGGGCGTGCCGATGGTTACCGCGTCAATGGAGGGATCTAGGAGTATCTCCTTGTAGCTGGCATAGTTCTTAGCCCTGGATTCAGTTCGCTCGACCGCTCGCTCGACCCTGCCGGTATAGGCGTCACAGACGCCGACAATCTCGGTGCCATCCACCCTCTTGATAGCTTCCAGCAGTTCATGCGATCTCGATCCGACAGCGATCATGCCCACCGTAATGCGATCACTGGGGGCGATGCGCTGGGCTCGGGCAAGTGCTCCGGCACCCGCGCCAAGGAAGATCCTTCGTGTTAGCGGCATGCGAGACTCCCTGCTGTCGACGTTGTCGGCGTTTGTTTTCCGGGCGTGCAAGCGGTGCCGGATTCCTTGGACGCTTCGATCCCAAGCCGACCCCTGCGCGACATGCTGCGGCCAGTAGGACTCCAGTCGTCAGAATGCATTTGAGCACGCTTGTCGGCGTTGTTTCGATGGCTTGGTTGCAGCCTCGAACCGCGCTCTTGCGAGCAACTGACTCGGTACAGCACGAATGCCAGCGACATCCTCAGAACGTCGGCTCCAAGTCTTGCTGTTCCAAGCTTGCGCCTGCCGTCGAGTCCAGTGTACACGGCGGCCGGGCATCAGGGGGGAATTTAGGCCCCTGCCGCCATCCGTGGCGATCGCCCAGACGGTGGGGATGGCTTCCCGTCAGGCGGCTGACCGCCTTTTACCCGACGTGCCATTCAGCCGCAGTGCGTGTGCCGGAGGGAGGGATTGTCCGGCTTGATGGCGATGTTTGGCACGGACGCCGGTTGTGGGCAGGTGCGGGCTGGGTTGAATTGGATCTGGCGGTTCGTTATGTTAATTGAGGTGGGTGGTGCGCTGGACGCATGGTCCCGCTAGGCAACGTCGACACCCCACACGTGCCTTTGCATGAGGCGCTGCGGCGACAAATTCATCAACCATGACTGACCCACAGGGTTCGGCCGCCATCGAGGCCGTTCAGATCAGCAAGTTCTATGGAGCGTTCGCCGCGATCCAAGACGTGTCATTCGAGGTCCCGCGCGGGAAGGTGGCGGCGTTTCTCGGACCGAACGGCGCGGGTAAGTCCACGACGCTCAAGATCCTGACCGGATTCTTGCAAGCGACCAAGGGGATCGCGCGCATCGCCGGCCTTGACATTGCCACGCACCGCATCGAGGCGGCCTCGAAAATCGGCTACTTGCCGGAGAATGGGCCACTCTACCCGCAGATGACACCGCTTGAGCTGTTGCGCTTCTTCGGCGAGGCTCGCGGGCTCGACAACGCCACGCTGTCATCGCGAGTTGATGCGGTCGTCGACCAGTGCAATCTGCAGGGGGTGCTCGAGAAGGCGATCCACAAGCTCTCGAAGGGCTATCGCCAGCGTGTGGGCATGGCCCAGGCGCTGCTGCACGAGCCGGACATCTTGATCATGGACGAGCCGACCGCGGGCCTAGATCCTAACCAGATCAAGGAAGTCCGAACGCTGATCCGGGAGCTCAGCGATTCGAAAACCGTCCTGATTTCCACCCATATCCTCAACGAGGTGGAAGCCGTCGCCGATCAGGTCGTGATCATCAACGAGGGCAGGGTCGTGTTCGATGGGACCCCTGGCGAGATGGCCGCGGGCGAAGGACTGGAGACGGCGTTCTACCGCTTGACCCAGCAGCGCGCGGACCCGCCTGCCGACATGGATGGGGAATCGGGCGCTAGCGGGAACGGCCGGGCGGCGCAAGACCAAGGAGGGACGCAATGAACAAGTCTTGGCACGTCTCGAAGGCGGTGCTGCGCCGGGAGCTGACTTCGTACTTCAGCAGCCCCACAGGCTACGTCTTTCTTTCATTGTTTGTGTTCTTGAGCGCCGTGGCAGCGTTCTGGCAGGAGTCGTTTTTCGCCAGCAATCTGGCAAACCTCGAGACGCTGAACGTTTACTTTCCTTATCTGCTGATCTTTCTCGTGCCTGCGCTGACAATGGCGGCCTGGGCAGAGGAGCGCCTGCACGGGACCGATGAGCTGCTGCTCACCCTGCCCGCAACCGATCTGGAGATCGTGGTCGGCAAGTATGCGGCGTACCTAGCTGTGTATTCGGTGGCCTTGGCGTTTTCCTTGAGCCACGTGGTCGTGCTGTTGTTTCTCGGCAGCCCGGACCTAGGGCTGCTATTCGCGACGTATACGGGTTACTGGCTGATGGGAGCGGCGCTGCTGGGGCTGGGCATGCTGGCCTCGCAGCTAACCGCGAACCTCACTGTCGCCTACATCCTCGGGGCGGTGTTCTGCGCCGTGCCCGTCTTCATCGAACACGCCGGCAATATCGTCGGCGGGGGCCTGCGCCGCCTGCTGGAAAGCCTTTCCTTCGTAGAACAATTCCAGGCTTTCTCCGATGGCGTGATTCCACTGTCCGGAAAGCTCTATTTCCTAGGCTTCGCCGCGGCTATGCTCTACCTGAACGTGGCGGCCCTAGGGCGGCGCCACTGGGCCACGGGCAAGGACGCGCCGCGTCTCGGGCGGCACTACGCCGTGCGCGGGGTCGCGTTGTTGGTCGCGGTTGCGGGCACCACTATCCTCGTGGGTCGTCTGGGCGGCCGGATCGACGCCACGGCCGAGCGCCTGCACTCGTTGTCCCCGGACACTCGCGCGTTGATCGCAGGCCTGGATTCCGAGCGGCCTGTCTTCATTCAGGCCTACCTTAGCCCGGACGTGCCTCGTCGGTACGTCCAGGCCCGCAGCAACGTCATTTCGCTGCTACGCGAGTTCGATTCGCGTGGAGGGGACCGGATTCACGCCAACATCATCGCCACCGAAGAGTTCACTGCCGAGTCACGGGAAGCGCGGGAGCGCTTCAATATCCGGTCGCGGCCCGTCCCGCCGATATACCAGACGCAGGGCAGTCCCGATGAAATCTTCTTCGGCCTTGTGTTCAGTTCGGGAGGGGAGGAATTCGTGATCCCGTTCCTCGATCCGGGCCTGCCGGTGGAGTACGAGCTGATGCGCTCGGTGCGCGTGGTAGCGAACGCGGAGCGCAAGAAGGTCGGCGTCCTGCGCACGGGCGTCAACCTGTTCGGAGGGTTCGATTTCCAAACGCGCCAGCAAGCCCGCGGCTGGTCGATCGTGTCGGAACTGGAAAAGCAGTACGACGTGGTCCAGGTGCCAGCGGAGACCGACTATCCAGAAGATCTCGACGTGCTAGTCGCTGTGCTGCCGAACACCTTACAGGCCGATGGAATGGACCGGCTCGTCGCTTGGGTCAAGGCCGGAAACCCGGTGTTGCTGGTAGTCGATCCGCTACCTGCCTTTGACATTGCGTCGTCACCGCAGCAATTGCCCCCGAGCCCGTTTCAGCAGGGCCAGCCGCAGCGGGTCCCGACGGACACCAAGCCGCTGATGGATGCGCTGGGGGTGATTTGGGACACGGATCGCATCGCCTGGGATAAGTACAATCCGCATCCAACGTTCCGGAATCTGCCGGAGGAAGTCGTCTTCCTTGGCGAGGGCAACGGCTATGAAGGCACATTCAACCAAGACGAGCCCGTGACCTCGGGGCTTCAGGAGGCGGTGCTGTTGTACGCCGGAGTGCTGCGGGCCGCGGAGGGCGACGACGCCACGGCTGACTTCATGCCCCTGCTGCGCACAGGTGCGGACTCTGGCACGACGCAGTGGTTTCGACTCGTGCAGCAGTCGGTGTTCGGGGCGCAACTCGCCACGAATGTGCCCCACGACCCTGATGAAGACAGCCACATCGTGGCAGCGCGGGTAAGCTCCCAAGGGGATAGCAATCCGGTACACGCCATCGTGATCGCAGACGCCGACATGCTTGGCGAGCAGTTCTTCGAGTTGCGCAGGCAGGGCGTGAACGACTTGAACTTCGACAACGTGACGTTCCTGCTCAATGCGGTCGACCGGCTTGCCGGTGACGATTCTTTCATCGCGTTGCGGAAGCGCCGCCGCAAGCACCGCACGCTGGAGAGAGTCGAAGCGCAGACGCGCACCTATGAGGAAGACCGGCTCGAGGAGACGCGTCTCGCCGAACAGGCAGCCGAAGAGAAGCTGAACGCCGCCCAAGCGCGCTTGGATGCTGCGGTGCAAGCGCTGCGCGACAGGACAGACCTAGACGCGCAGACCAAGCGCATCATGATTTCGAATCAGGAGCGCATCGAGAATCGCAGGCTCACCGTAGCGCGCAGCAATATCGAAGACGAGAAGGAGCGGCTCATCGAAGCGGCCCGCGGAGACATGGAGGCCGCGGTGCGGGCGATCCAGAACACGCATAAGCTCCTTGCAGTTGTGCTCTCACCCGTGCCGGCCTTCCTGCTGTTCCTGTTCGTGTCAATCAAACGGCGTGAGCGCGAGCAGATCGGCGTTGCCCGGCACCGCCTCGTGGAGACCACTGAACAATGAACCAAACGACGAAAACCCTCTATTTCGTGATGGCCGCCGTGGTGATCGCGACGGCCGCGGTAGTTGTCGATCCCAGCAAGTCGACACCGGACATCTTCGATGACGTTGGGGAGTTGTTCTTCGCGGACTTCACCGATCCCCAGGCTCCACGGGCGATCGAGGTCATTGACTACGACGAAGCGACCGCGACCGCCACGCCCCTCAAGGTGGAGTTCACGGACAACAAGTGGGTGATCCCCTCGCACCACGGCTATCCGGCCGATGCCGAGGAGCGGCTGGCCACGACAGCGGCTGCGCTGATCGAACTGCGGAAGGACAGGGTTGTCTCGGATCTAGCCCAAGACCACGCGCAGTTCGCTGTTGTCGACCCGCTCGCCGACCAAGCAAGCTCATTGGCAGGGCGGGGCAAGCGCGTGAAGATTCTCGACGGTGACGGGAACGCGCTGGCCGATTTCATCGTGGGCAAGGAGGTCGAGGACAAGCGCGGCTACCGGTTCCTGCGAGTTCCGGGCCAGAAGCGCACCTATGAGGTGAAGACCGAGGCCGATGTCTCGGCGCGCTTCCAGGATTGGATCGAGACGGACTTGCTAAAAGTCTCCCCGTTCGACCTGCGTCGCATCGAGATCAACAGCTACACCATCAACGAGCGACTTGGACGGGTCGAGAACCGGCAGCAGACGAGCTTGACGCAGAAGGACAGCAAGTGGCAGTTGGGCGGGCGCGAGCCGAATTCCGAGACCGTGACCGGTCTCACGACGTCGCTCGACAATCTGCGGATCGTCGACGTGCAGCCGAAGCCAGAGGGCCTCAGCGAGGATCTCAAGGCCAAGGCTGGCATCCAGCCCACAATGGAAAACTTCCGTTCACTGCAGGGTAAGGGGTTCTTTCCTAATCCGTACACCGGCCAGATCCTTTCGAACGAGGGTGAACTCCTGGTTGAGTCCAAGGACGGCTTGCGCTACACCCTCCGATTTGGCGAGATCGCTAGGGGTGGGTCCGAGCCATCGGGAGGTGACGATGGATCCACCGGCGCAGCTGAGGGCGAGCGCCGCTACCTCATGATCAGCGTTGATTTCAGCGAGGACCGTGCAAAGAAATACGAGGGCGACGCGGAGAAAGGCAAGGAACTCGCAGATGAGCTGGGGGTGCGCTTCGCGGACTGGTACTACGTGATTTCAGGGGCTGACTTTGCCAAGCTGCGCCCCAGCCGCTCGGATTTGCGCTAGCGACACCGCAACGTTTCCGCGTTGTCTTCGGCGCTCCAAAGGCGCTCCACGCCTTCACACTTGCGACGACAGCGCCACGCTGGTGAGTTTGGCATTGGCGAAGCTCTTTGTGCGGGCTCAAGGCTGTTCCATAAACTTTGACGTTAGGGCGTATAACATATTGTATATCAGTAGGTAAGGGGATGTATCTAATGTGAATGACTAGGGTGGGCGGAGCGGCCTGTCATCGTGTCCGAGTCGCCTTGAGCCGGGTACAGCCGGGCGCCTCTCAGGCGGCTTTAGCCGCCACATCGACGTGCAGTCGACAACCGAAGCCACCGACTTCCAGTCGGCGGTCGTTCACTAGGTGGGAAGCTCAGCCCAGTCCGAGATGTGATCTAGCTTGGCAGCCCCCGATGCTTCGCCACATCGCCTCAAGAGGTGTCGGTTAGCCCGGCTTAACAACTGCCCGGGCGAATCTCTTGGTCTGGCTGGAATCATCAGGTGTCGGCTCAATCCAACCGGATCCGGTCATAGGCATCCCACGCGGACATATCCGAGAGGATGACCCTGTCGCCCTCCACAAGTCCTGCACGGATCTCGATCGTGCTTACCGAAATCCGCCCGACTTGCACTTGCACTCGCACGGCGTGAACTTGGTCTTCTGCCACCCTGAACAGCCCGATCACGCTGTCTTCCCGCGCGTGAATCGGCCGCCCCAAGTATAGCACGTCATCTAGCCGCTCCAGTTCAATCGTGCCGTCTACGCTCAGATCGGGTCGTGCGCCGCGCGGCAGCTCGTCCTTGAGTTCCACGTCGACCAGCACCGTCCCCTCAACCGCTGCGGGATCGATCCGCGCGACTTCGCCGGCTATCACTCCGTTACGCGTGTCGACTTGGGCGGTTTGTCCGAGAACGACATCATTGACGAGCGTCTCGGGGATCCTCAGCTCTGCCTTGAGCTGAGTCGGATCGGATACTCGCGCCAAGACATCGCCGGGGGCCACGAGTTGGCCGACCTCCACTTGCATTGCTTGGAGCACCCCTCGCATTCCGGATCGGACCCGCAACTTGTCAAGCTTTTCCCGGCGGAACGTGACGAGCGCGTTCAGCTGCTCGATGCGTGCATTCTGGGCTGCTAGCTGCGCCTCCACTGATGGCTTGCGCGCTTCTTCGCGAGCGCGCTCCAAGTGGAATCGTTTTTCCATCTGCTCCACTGAGACCAGGGACTTCGCAAGCGTCACTTGATCGATCAGGCCTGCCTTTGACAGCTGTAGCTCGGCCTCGTATTGAGCCTTGGCCTGCAGAAACTGCCCTTCAATGTCGGCGGTCACGGATTCTTGGGTAAGTCGCGCGTCCTCGTGTTGTGCGTGCAGGTTGGCCAACTCAGCCTGGGCTCCCCTGAGTTGGGCTTCTGCATCCAAGTACTCTAGCTGCATCTGCGGACTGCTCAGTTCGACCAAGATCGTGCCAGGCTGGACCGGCTGCCCGGGCTGGATCTGGCGGCGTTCGACGCGCCCCGCGTCGCCCGCCGCGATCAGCACAATCGATTTCGGCACCAGAGTGCCGATTCCCCGGACTTGCCGCAGCATTTCACCGCGCTTGACGGTGTCGGCGAAAACGACGGCGGAATCGACGCTAGGCGCGGACGGCTCGAGTTTGGTGAGCGCCCAGGCCAAGACAGTGATGCCAATCAGCGCCCCCACACCAATGGTGATCTGGCGTATCCGCTTCTTTCTGGCGTATCCGATCCGGGGCTTGTCCATCGGTCGTTCTTACTGATTCTAAGCCCCGGGCGCTGCAGCCGACACGATGTTTTGCCTGAGTTGTGGCGTTTGCGCCGGCCAGCTTGTGAAGAGTCAGCGCATCCTGGCGACTGCGCCCGAAATCTCGCCGCCCGCACACCGGCCACTAGCTCGTCTTCGTAACTGTGGTAACCATGAATCTGCAAGAGACTGATTCCAAGATAGTTATGAATACGTCCAAAGCTGCCAAATCGCACCCCCTAGCTGCTGCGCTTGCAATCGCAAGAAACGAAAGAGGCCGTCCGACGGCCTCGCATCAGGCAGGCTGGACACTGGCCGCCAGCTTCGCCGCGCCGCCCCGCCGAGGCCGCAACACTCCCGCAGGCAAGCCCGGGCCGGAGCCGACCGGGGAGGTGACCGGCCACCGCTTCCGTCCGCCGCACGAGCGCCACGCCGCAGACGAGCCCCCGGCGTCCCGACGGTGCTATCTTGCGGAGCTGGGCGCAGCGCGCCCGGAAGCGCCATGCCCGGAACCGATCACGATAGCAGCTACCGCCTAGTGTTCGGGCACCCGCGGGTGGTCGAGGACCTGCTGCGGGGATTCGCCTCCAGCGCGGTCGGGGACCTGCTGGACATGGCCAGCCTGAAGCAGGTCGCGGCCCGCCATGTCAGCGACGGCCTGAGCCAGAGCGAGAACGACATGATCTGGGAGGTGCGCACACAGAAGGGCGGCCTGCTGTACGTCTACGTCATGCTGGAGTTCCAATCCAGCCCCGATTGGAAGATGCCGCTGCGGATGCTCAACTACGTCGGGCAATTCTACCGGGGCTTGCTAGCGCAGCCGGAGCCCCGCAGGCTGCGGCGCCTGCCGCAGGTGCTGCCGATCGTAATCTACAGCGGGAGGCCGGCCTGGTCGGCGCCGCAAGAAGTGCACGAGTTGCTTGACCAGACGCTGCCGGGGCTAGTCCCGTTCGGCATCCACATGCGCTACCTGCTGGTGGACGCGTGGCGCAGCCCCGGTATGGAGCGGGCGTTCCGCAACGTCGCCGACTCGGTATTCCGGCTGCAGCGGGCGCAGTCGCTGGCGGACGGAAGGCTCGAGGTCGATCTGCTGGGGGAATGGCTGGCAGGAGACGAATGGGCGGACTTGCGCCGGGTGTTGGAGAGATGGATAATCAAGGTGCTGCTGTCGGCGGGGTGGCAGTCGGAACGGACGCTCCCCGCGGGCGTGGGCTTAGGAGAATTGAGCGAGGCGCTGGAGGGTGCAATGAGGACTTGGGAGGACAACTTTCGAGAGGCGGCGGAGGCCAAGGGACGGATCGAGATCCTAGTCAACATGACGCGCCACAAGTTCGGCGAAGCGTCCGCTGCCGCGATGGCAACGGTGCTGGGCACAGTCCAATCGGAGGAAACCCTGGACGAGGTGGGCGTGCTGCTGCTGACTTGCGGCAGCGGCGAGGCATTGCTTGCCAGGATCCGGGGGCTCTAGCAGGGCCTTCCGATCAGCGCCCCGGAGCGAGGCTGGGAGCTATGCATCATGAGATACCGCGTCGGCGCGGATGCTGGTGGCAATAGACCGCCGGGCCGTGTTCGCGGCGCGACGAATCCGGCAGTCGCGAGCCCGTCCGGAACTCACCCAGGACAGGCCTAGCGCCATGACTCAAACGGCGGCGCGGTCGGCGCATTGGCGGCCTGAAACCTTGCGATGCGAAATCGCCATCTGGCCGACTGGCGTCAGCAGGTGCCAGCACAGCGGACTGGCTGCAGATTGACGTCGCCGGTCGATCTACCCGAAAATCATACCTTGACGCTCCGCTAGGCCTCCCAAGCTGGGTTGCGGGTCACATCCCTGAGTTCGCCCACAACCATCGTCGGCATTGCACTTGCTCGGCGCGCTCTCTAGTAGGCTAGGATCGTTTCATCTTGCTCCAACTGCTCAAGGCTCTATTGGTGTTGGGGGTCTTTGCCCAAGCTGTGGCGGCCCCTCCGGACCTAATTCTTCACAACGGCAAGATCGTCACGGTCGACGAGGAATTCTCCATTGTCGAAGCCATCGCGATCCGCGAAGGCCGCATTGTTGCGCTTGGCGCCGGACCCGAGCTGCGCGCTCTCGCGGATTCGCGCACGGAGTTGGTCGATCTCGGCGGAAGGACTGCGCTGCCGGGACTGATCGACACGCATACCCACCCTTTGGGAGCGTCGTTGTATGAATTCGACCATGACGTGCCGGAAATGGACACCATCGCAGATGTGCTGGAGTACTTTCGCGAGAGGGTGAGGGTCGTGCCGAAGGGAGGCTGGATTCGGCTCCAGCAGGTCTTCATCACTCGTCTGCGCGAGCAGCGCTACCCGACCCGCGAAGAGCTGGACAGCGTCGCCCCTGACCACGCGGCGTACTTTCGCACCGGACCCGATGCCTCACTGAATTCTCTGGCGCTCGAACTCAGTGGGATTGACCGCGAATTTCGCATTCCGCAGGGCGTGCTCGGGAGGATAGAGCGCGATGGAGACGGCAACCCGACCGGAATCGTTCGCAGCGGCGCTCACCTGATCCAGTTCAGGGAGAGCCAGCGGCAGCCCAGCATGGACGACCAACGCCGTCGGGTCAGGGAGTTGATTTCCGCCTACAACAAAGCGGGCCTGACCAGCATTGCGGATCGCAACGCGAGCCCCGAAGCCGTCGAGCTCTACGAGCACCTGCTGCGCACTGGCCAGCTGACCGCGCGCCTGTTCCTGAGCTTTGCCATTAACGCCCAGGATCCTCTGGAAGACATCGAAGCCGCGATTTCCAAGGTTGCCCGCCATCCCAGACATCGGTACGATCCCATGCTCTGGCTGCGCGGCATCAAGTTCTTCATGGACGGCGGGATGCTGACCGGCAGCGCGTACATGCGCGAGCCTTGGGGAGTCAGCGAGGTGTACTCGATCACCGACCCCACCTATCGCGGGCTGCGTTTCGTGCAGCCCGGCAAGGCCTACGCGATCACGCGACTCGCCCTCACTCACGGGTTGCAGCCGACGGCACACTCGGTGGGCGACGGGGCCGTGCACGCGCTGATTGACGCCTATGCCGAAATCAACGATGAATTCCGCGTGCGGGACATGCGGCCTAGCATCACGCACTCGAACTTCATGAGCTCTGCGGCAATTGAGCGCATGGCCGAGATCGGGATCGTCGCCGACCTGCAGCCGGCCTGGCTTGAAAGAGACGGAGCAACCCTGCTCAAGCAATTCGGGGAGGCGCGCTTAAGCTTCTTTCAGCCCTATAAAAGCCTGCAGGAAGCCGGGGTGATTGTGGGCGGCGGCTCGGATCACATGCAGAAAGTCGGAAGCATGCGTTCAATCAATCCCTACAATCCGTTCTTCGGGATGTGGATCACGATGGTTCGGCAGCCCCGCTGGACCGATCAGGTGCTGCAGCCCGCGCAGCGGCTCAGCCGCGAGGATGCGATCCGGCTGTACACGATCAACAACGCCTTCATCACGTTCGCGGAGAAGGAAAAAGGCTCTCTTGAGGTCGGGAAACTGGCGGATGTGATCGTGCTGGATCGAGACATCCTCGAATGCCCCATCGACGAAGTGAAAGAGATTCAGGTTGAGCAGACCTACCTAAGTGGCGAGGTGGTCTATCAGGCGCGTGCGGCTCGCTGAGTCCGGAGATCGCGGTGCCCTGATCAGCGGTGTGCAAGAGCTTCGGGCGGGTCCAAGTGACCGAAGATCGATTTGGATGATCGGTCTTGGGCGGATTCCGACACACTACTTGCGGGAGGGCTCGGGTCGCTTCCCGATGCGTATGCGGTTGAGCGCCATGAGCTCCCGGCCCTCGGCGGAAACCACACTCACGCTCAACGTTGTCGGCCCTTCTGGCAGCTGCAAGGATCCGATCCAGTGCGGCTCAAAGAATGTCCTGCCGGGGGTAGGGCGTACGGTTTGTCGCAGGCGGCTGCCGCCGACGCTCACCTCGAACTCACCCCCAGCGTCGGCGTAGTCGCAACCGTAGACGAGGGTAATGTCGTACATGCCCGCTTGGGTGACATCGATCTTCCAGACCGCGGCTTCCCCAGGCTCGCGCCACCCCTCGATGGTGTCCCAGTAGTAGGCGCCAAACGTATAGACCGTGGACTCCTCCACGGGCTGGTCACCCAGCGGGGCTGGAGGTGTCGGATCCCGGTGGTAGGGCTGGGTCACGCTTGCGTGCCTGCCCTTGTGCAGCGCCCAGCTCGGCCACAGGTCGACCGGATCTTCAAGGGGATCGCCCACCGGCACCGGTATAGGCTCGTACACCTTGCCCGCCGTTACCTCTGCCAGCCAGGCGACAAACTCTTGGTGCAATCGGTCGGCGATTTCCGGTTCCATGTCGGCGATGTTGCGCTCTTCTCCGGGGTCGGCTTCGAGGTCATAGAGTTCAGTTCCGATCAATTTGTAGCGCGGGCCCGCTACCGCCCAGCGGGAACGGATGCTCGGCGCGTGCCGGTCCCAAATGTGGAACAGGCGTTCGTGCGGGCTCTCGTCGGATTGACCCAACAGCAGCGGAACCAAGCTCCGCCCGTCCAAGTCGTGATTCGCTGGGAGTTGCACCCCCGCAAGCTCCAGCAGGGTGGGGAAGACGTCTAGGTGGGATCCTCTGGCACGCGTCGTCCGCCCCGCTTCGAACTTGCCAGGCCAGCGCGCATAAAACGGCGAGCGCACTCCGCCCTCGTAGACGGAAGCCTTGCCGCCGCGCAGCCCTGCGCGGTAGTGCCGGCTCACACCGCCGTTGTCGCTCATGAACATGACCACAGTGCGCTCGCGCAAGCCCGCCGCATCGATATCCCGCAGCAAGCGACCGATCGCTTTGTCGCACTGCTCAACGAGGCCGTAAATCCGGGCGTCGCGGGAATCCACCCCCTTGGTTCGGTATTTTTCATGCAGGGCGTCCGAAACGAACAGCGGCGAGTGCGGGACGTTGTACGTCAGCATTGCGAAGAACGGCTTTTCCCCAGCCGATCGCACAAAGGTGGATGCCGCGTCAGTCAACACGTCCGTGATGTGTCCCCGCACGTGCACTGGCTCGCCGTTCCTGAGCAGCGCATCTGGCTCCCAGTACCGCTCCGTGTGTCCAGCCGACAAGAAGATCGCCTCATCGAATCCGCGCTGGTCCGGGTGAAACCGGCGGTATTCGCCAAGATGCCACTTCCCGAAAATGCCAGTCCTGTAACCGGCATCCCGAAGCTCCTCCGCCAGCGTGACCTCATCGGCGTGGAGCGTATCCCCTCCGAAACGGGTGTTGTAGAGGCCGGTCCGGAGGTAATGGCGCCCGGTGAGCAAGCCCGCTCGGGTGGGAGCGCAGACCGGCTGTACGTAGAAATTGGTCAGTTCGACACTCTCGGCGGCGAGGCGATCGAGGTTCGGTGTCTCGATGTCCTTGTTGCCATGACTGCCGACGTCCCACCAGCCCTGGTCATCCGTCACGATCAGCACGAAATTGGGCTTGTCGTCCAAGGCTGCGGTGGGCCAGGCTGCGACGAGCAGCGCCAACGGCAACTGCCAGCGCCGCAATGCCTTCAAGTTCAGCGCGAGCAAGTCTCTCACCGGGCTCGCCTCAGAATGCGTGGCCGCAAATCCTGCAGAACTTGGCGTCCGCCGAGTGGCCCGCAGACTCGCAGTTGGAGCACGCTGTCCCGCCGCTGGGAGCCGCTCCAGCTCGCGCAAGCTCCACTGAGACGATGCCCGTGGGCACCACGATTATCGAGTAACCGAGCATCATAAGGGCAACCGACAGCAGCCTTCCAAGCGGCGAACTGGGCGCGACATCTCCGTACCCGACAGTGGTCATCGTGACCACCGCCCAGTAGACGCCGGCTGGAATGCTGGTGAAGCCCGATCCCTCGCCCTCAATCAGGTACATCAAGGTGCCAAAGGTCACCGCGATACAGAGCATCGCGGATACGAACACGATAAGCTTCTGACGGCTAGCCCGGAGTGCTTTGATCAGGCTTGAGCCCTCGTGGACGTAGCGGACCAGCTTCAGCACCCGGAACACTCGCAGCAGTCGGACGCCGCGGACGACTGCAAGAGACTGAGACCCGGCGTAGATCGCGCTCAGGTAGGTCGGCAGCAGCGCGAGCAGGTCTACGATGCCGAGGAAACTGAACGCATACGAGCGGGCATGCCTGACAGTCCAGAGCCGGAGCGCGTACTCGATCGTGAACAGCACGGTGAACACCCACTCTGCACTGCGCAGCTCGGGGCCGTAGCCGGCCTCGATTTCGGGCACGCTTTCCAGAATCACGCATGCCACGCTGAGGAGGATCGCCACCAGCAACCCTATGTCAAAGGCTGCCCCGGCCGGCGTTCGGACGCCGAAGATGATTTTGTGGAGCCGGGAGCGAATGCTCCCGACTCTGGGTCTGTCCGCAAGCGGGTCCATGCGGACTAGTGTATTGAAACGAGCATGGTGCCCGGTATCTGCAGCAGCAGTCCTGAGCCGCCGGCATCCGGCATACCGAGCGGCCATGCAGGGCTCTGATCACCGCATGGGCCGAATTCCGCCCCAGATTCTTTGAGTAGCGTCAAATCGGCTGAAACGGCCCAGTCCACGTTGATCTCGGTCCCGGCGCAACCGCTACTGAGCAAGTTTGCGACAATTCGAAACCATGGCTACAGAGATCCTCTTGGTCGCAAACGGCGACCTTCGATTGTCCGCAAACCGCATGTGCTGGCAAGCGCAGCAAGAGATGGAGGCGCGCCTGACTGCGGCGATTGAAAGCGTCGGCGGAAATGTGCGCAGAGCGCACGAGTACGACGCCACTAAGCAGCATGGCTTCATTGACAGCCAAAAGCGGGGCTTGGAAGTGTTCCGGTCCATCAAGCGCAACGCGCGGCTCGTTGTCGCCGAGGCAGTGTGGCAGTATTCGCAGCACATCCTCGCCGGGTTGATGAGCCACGAGGGGCCCATCCTGACTGTCGCGAACTGGAGCGGGCAATGGCCTGGCTTGGTGGGCATGCTGAATCTCAATGGAAGTTTGACCAAGGCGGGTGTCGAGTACTCGACGCTGTGGAGCGAGGACTTCACCGATGAATTCTTCTTGGGCGGGCTGCGCACCTGGATCAACGGGGACAGGGTCGTGCACCGTGCCCCACACGTGCATCCCGCGGAAGATCTAGCCCTGCCGCACAAGGCCATGCTCGTCGGGCATGAAGCGGCGGGTGAGTTGCGGTCGCAAAAGGCCGTCATGGGGGTCTTCGACGAAGGCTGCATGGGGATGTACAACGCCATCATTCCGGATCACTTGCTGAATGCAACCGGCGTATTCAAGGAGCGCCTGAGCCAGTCGGCCCTCTGGGCGGCGATGCAGCAAGTGAGCGATGCCGAAGCCCAGGACGTCCGTGATTGGCTCGATGCGAAGGGCATGCGCTTCGACACTGGCGAAGACGAGGCGACCGAGCTCACCGATTCGCAGGTCTTGACGCAGTGCAAGATGTACATCGCATCCTTGCGCATCGCGGATGAATTTGGCTGTGACACGATCGGTATCCAGTACCAGCAGGGCCTGAAGGATATCTGCCCGGCCTCAGATCTCGTCGAAGGCCTGCTCAACAACGTCGACCGCCCGCCTGCCCGCAGCGCGGACGGCAGAGTCTTGTTTGAAGGGCAGGCAATGCCGCATTTCAACGAAGTCGACGAGTGCGCGGGCTTGGATGCCCTGATCACGAACCGGGTGTGGACCAGGCTCGGCTACGACCCGGAGACGACGCTGCACGACCTGCGCTACGGCGAGTCCTACACGGTAGCGGGCCAGAAGCGCTTCGTCTGGGTGTTCGAGATCTCGGGGTCTGTCCCGCCCAAGCACTTGATCGGCGAGTACTCCGGAGCCGTGAGCGAGCGGCAGCCGCCGATGTACTTTCCACTGGGAGGGGGCACGGTCAAGGGTGTCAGCAAGCCCGGAGAGGTAGTCTGGAGCCGAATCTTCATCGAGAACGATCGTCTGAAGGCAGATCTGGGCCTAGCCGAGGTTGTCGAGTTGCCCGCCGAGGAAACTGAGAGACGCTGGAACATCACGACGCCGCAGTGGCCGATCATGCACGCTGTCACTCGGGGAGTCAGCCGCGACAGGATGATGGGGCGCCACAAGTCGAATCACATCCAGGTGGCTTACGCCCCGGACCTGCCGGCCGCGAGAATTGCGCTCAGTGCGAAGGTTGCCGCATTTAGGAAGCTCGGAATCGAAACGTTTGTCTGCGGTACTGATCACGAATTGATCTAGATCGCCGCGTAGGGCGGGGAGGTCGCTGGGGGAAAGTCCCTCGATTCCCTGGGGCGGTCGGTACAATAGCGCAGGATGCGGTAGCGGCTTCGACCTCGCGGCAGTTGCCCAAGTGTCCGTTGTTGCATGATGGAAACCTCTAGAGCGCTTCTTTGGTCGCTCCTGCTGGTGCCTCTGGCCGTCCCTGCGGTGGCCGACGAACGGCAGGTCGGTGAGCTTGGGGCGGCGGCTTGGATCCTATCGCAAGGGGGAAAGATTCGCGTCGAAGGCAGTGCGACCGAAATCAGCACTGTTGCGGACTTGCCCGGCGGCGCATTCTCTATCCGGGATGTCATTTTGACTGGCACCCTTGTCCATCCGCGAGATCTGGAGCGCCTTGCGCCTCTGGACGGTCTTCGCAGCCTTGCTCTTCCCGGCACGATGTGGAACCCAGTCTGCTGCGGAAAGCTGGGCAACGTGGACGATAGCGACTTGCTGGCAGTGCTCGCCGGCATGGAGTCTCTCGAATCGCTGCATCTCAGTCACCACTTCATGAGCGTATTCAAGGGCATCAGGGTCTTTGATCATGCGATCGAAAAGCTCACAGCGCTGAAGAGCTTGCGCTCCCTCCAGCTGAAGTCCACGCGAGTGACCGGAGCGCATTTGGAGGCATTCGAGAAGCTAGAGCGGCTCGACGTCACGCAGACGGACGTCAACGACAAAGGCCTGCGACGGATCGCGCAGCTGCCCCGGCTCAAGACCCTCCGCTTGCGCAGCACCTATGTGACGGACGGCGGGCTCGCAAGCTTGGTCAAGCTTCCAGGCTTGGAGGAACTGGACTTGGCGGATCTAGAGCTCTCCGACGGCGGTGTTGCCCACCTTGCGAGCCTAGCTCGCTTGAGGGTGCTCAACCTGCGCGGGGCGAGCATCACTGATGCTGGTCTGGAACACCTTGCCGGAATGGCTGACCTCCTTGACTTGAACCTGTACCGGACGCGCATCACGAACGCCGGCATTCCTCGGCTAGCGGCATTGCCGAGCCTGCGCAAAGTGGACCTGCGCTACACCCGGGTGACTGTGGCCGGAGTCACCGACTTGCGCGCAGCCAAACCGGGGGTTGATGTGCTGTTCGTCGACACCGCTCCTGCCGCCACTTCCGAACACTTGGTGGAATCGCCCAGAAGCGGACCCGACGGGTTGGCGGAATGGGTTCGGGCACTTGGCGGGAATGCCGGTGTTGATCCGGATGGAGCCGTTTCGGTGTCGTTCAGGGCAGCGTCGATCGGAGACCGCGAACTGGCCGCCTTAGCGCAGTTTCACTCGATCCGGCAGCTCGACCTGAGCGCGACGGATGTGAGCGACCTGGGTTTGGCATCCTTATCAGAGCTTTCGAAGTTACAATCGCTAAATCTTGCAAACACACGGATTACAGACGCTGGACTCAAGCAGGTCGGAAGGCTGCTCGGGCTGCGCTCATTGATCTTGGACCAATCATTGGTAGAAGGCCCGGGCTTAGCGCAACTGTCTTCCTTGCACAAGCTTCGCCTGCTCTCGCTGCGGGGTACGAGCACGGGCGACGAGGATCTGGCTGAACTCGCCGACCTGTCTCAAATCGAAGTTCTTGACCTGGATTACACGCAGGTGAGCGATCACGGAGCGGACAGGCTCGCCAGCCTCCCCAACCTTAGGGAACTCGGCCTGACTGGCACGCGGGTCGGCGACGACGGGCTCTGCACGCTTGCCTCTATCTCCGGCCTCCGGCGGCTATCGCTGGCATTCACAAACGTTACGAGTTCCGGTGTCGAGCCCTTGACTGGCCTCACGCAGCTGGCCGAGCTTGATCTGGGAAACACCCGCATCGATGATTCGGGAGCGCGTGCATTGCGTGGACTGACAAGCCTGAGACGGCTGAGACTCGACTATACAAAGGTCTCGACTGAAGGCATCGCCTCGCTGTCGTCGAACAGTGGGCTGCAGGAGCTGAGCCTTGACAACACCGATGTGGACGACGGCGCTGCCGGTGTGCTGACCGGCCTGGGCGAATTGCGCTCGCTCAACCTGTACCACACCCTTGTGAGCGAAGCGGGCGTGGAATCGCTGCGGGCGGCGCTGCCGGCGTGTTCGATCGTCTGGGATCGCGATTCGGCCCAGCCGACCCGTCGCAGGTAGGGTCGATGCCGCGTCACCTGCGAGTGCTGGCCGCTACCGCCCTTGTGAACGTCCTGCTTGCTGCGGATTCGGCACCGGCTGACATACAGCCTTGGGTGCAGGACCTTGGCGGCTCCGTCCGTCACGGCCCCGACGGGGAAGTCGTGGGGATCGACCTGAGCCGCAGTTGGGTCAGCGATGTCGATCTGCAGCGTCTGGCAGGCATGGGCAGCCTTGCCAGCCTTGCGCTCGCGCAGACCCACGTGAGCGATAGTGCGTTGGAGATTGTCGCGACACTTCCGCAGTTGCGCGAGCTGGACCTATTTTTCTGCGAGCACATCACCGATGCCGGTGCATCGCACCTGCGCGGTGCCGCAGGCTTGGAGCGGCTCAATATCCGGGGCACTAAGATCAGCGATTCCGGGGTGAAGTTCCTCACTGAGCTGCAGCGGTTGGAGTCCTTGGATATCGGCATCACCGAGATTGGAGATCCTTCGATCGAGCTCTTGGAATCGCTGCCAAACCTTCAAACATTGGCTATCGGAGGGAACCGGATTGGCGAGGTTGGAGTCGCTAGCCTGCGATCGCTCAAGCGCCTGCGGGAACTGGATCTGAGCGGAGCGCAGGTCACCGACAGCGGTATCTGGGCCGTGACCATCACGGACCTGAACTTGGACGATGTCGGAGTATTGGCTGGTCTCGAGGCTCTCAACCTAGCGGCACCCAGTCAGGAATATGTCGCAGCCGTAAGCAGTGGAGTGCCGCGCTTGCGCGGTGCGATTAGGGTCACGGACTTCGGTGCCGTCCAGCTGGCCCGGCTGACCAAGCTTCGTTCGCTCAACGTGTCGCGGTCAGTGCTAACCGCGGAGGGAATCAGGGGCTTGCAGGGGTTGAACCTGATCGAGGAACTCGTCCTGTCCCACATAAGCTCCATCGATGACGAGGCTGGGCGCGCGCTCGCCGGCCTTGCGTCGCTCAAGGTTCTCGATGTCTCGTTTACCCGATTCGGCGATGCGGGTCTCCTCGCGTTGAAGCATCATCCGAACATCCGCCGTATCGTGGCGGCTGGGACGCCTTTGGGGGCAGATGCCGTAGCGGAGTACCTAGCCGCGCAGCCCGGGCGGGAATTGATTCGCTAGTCAGGATCGGAACGGCGGTCTCAGCCGGTGGCTGCCGGTATCGTTCCATACGAGGTCGGGAAGTGGTCTATCGGAGCCCCCACTTGCGCTGCGACGGTTCGATAGAGATCGCCGAAAGTTCCGGTGACCCGGGAGTGGTGGCCGGGCTTGAGCTGACCTGCACGGCCCGCAAGGATCACGGCTCCGCCGCTGTTCTTGTGGAAGTTTGCTTCAGCGTGCTCGTGGATGAATAGCAGGCCGCAGTTGTCGAGCAATGTGCCTGATCCCTCGGGCACGCTCTTCAACCTCGCCACCAAGTAGGCGAATTCCTCGACGTGCCAGCGGCAGATGTCTCGCATCACCTCTTGCTGACGTTGGCGATGAGATCCTCCCAGGTGGGAGTATTCATGGTGCCGCGCAAAGGAAAGACCGAGCCACGGGAAGCGCGTGAGGCCCTGGCATTTCGTCAGCATGTACGACGCGACCCTAGTCTGTCCAGATGCGAACGCATGCACCAAGAGGTCACTCTGGAGTTTTGCAATGCGCGGATAATCGCGCGGGTCGCCGCTTGCGTGGGGCTCTTCGACGTTCTTGGCGTATTCCTCGGGAAATTCCGAGATGGCACGCTCCATGTCGAAGATCGAGGTCAGATATTCGTCGATGCGCCGCGAGTCCTCTTGCCCTAGCTTGCTCTGGAGCTGCTGAGCTTGGCCGCGGACCACGTCTAGGACGCTGCGCTTGCGATTGGCCCAGCCCTCATCCAGCTTGCCGAAGAGGCGGTCAAACAGTTTCTGCGGAATGACCTCTGGCGGGAGCGCGCGATTCTTGGCGCTCCAGCTCATGTTGCGCTGCATGCTGGAACCAAACGATTCCTGGCAAACACCGATCTGCAAGGAAGGGAACCGCGAGTCCGACCCGATCTTGGCCGCGATGACTTGATCGATCGAAGGTGCTCCGGTGCCCCTTCCGGTATACTTCGTCCCCGAGACCAGCGCGCTCATCGAGCGCTGGTGCCCGTTGCCAACACCGCTCGTCTGCCCATTGGGATTGTCCAGCCCCGATAGGATCTGGACGTCGTTCTGCAGCTTGGCAAGCGGAGCGAGGCAGGGAGTGAGGGCGTATTCGGACCCTTCGTCGCGCGGGATCCAGTAGCGCTCCGGAATCCCGTTGCCGTTGAACCACAGCAGGAAGCGTGTCTCGGGTTTGTCGCTCCCCGAGCGAGGTTCGGGGCGGGCCGCGTAAGCGGTGCCCGAAGCGTTGAACATGCAGGCCAGAGGCGGCAGGCCAATGCGCACCGTCGCTCCGCCCACGGCCAGTCCCTTGAGGAATGAGCGTCGGGCCAGCGGTTGAGTCGGCATGCCTAGTTGCTCCAATCGGTGCCGAGAAACTCTTCCGTGACGACCAATCCCAAGACCAGTTCGCGGAATAAGAATCCCGAGCGCTCGAAACGATTATAGGAATGATCGATCAATTCCGCATCGTGTAATGTTTCCGACCGGCCATACAAGTACCGGAAGACCTGCCTAACGATGCATTTCTGGCAGATTTCCGACCGCGCGAGGATGCGACCTGCCTCACGCGGCGATCCGAAGGCAGAATTTTCGATTCCCGCCACATATCCGGAAGCATTGATTGCTAGCGAGTGTGTTGAGGCCTTGACGCCTTGGCGTTCTTGTTGCGGGGTCGGTTCCACCCGGACGGACTCCGTCTCGCGGTATGCCCCAATCGTGTCAAAGTGCTCGAAGCCAAAGCCAATGGGATCCACCAGCTTGTGACAAGAGGCGCACACCTCCTCTGACGCATGGAGCTCTTCCATCGTCTCCCGGATTGTCATCGGGCGTGCCCCAAGCATGAGGGGCGGTAGGGATGCATCCACGCCGGGCGGAGGCGGTGGGATCGCTTGGCAGAGAAAGTGCTCGCGAATGAAGAGCCCCCGTTCGGTGGGCGAAGTGTTGACTGGCTTTCCAGTCTGGGCGAGAAACGTGCCGTGGCCGAGGATGCCGCCACGCGTCGAGGTGGCGGGGTAGGGGGTCTTGCCGAACGGGACTTCAGGATCAGGCATGCCATAGACGCTCGTCAGGAAGTCGTCGACGAACGTGTATTGAGCCGTAAAGAACTCGCGAAAGTCTTGGTCGCTCCATGCCAGATGGCGGAATAGCTGCAGGGACTCGGCTGTCATGCTCTGCGCCACTTCCGGGCCGAAGTCGCGAAATCGGTTGCGATCCTTCACTGTGTCGCGCACCCGGTCGAAGCGCATCCAATCCGCGAAGAAGCTATCGAAGGCAGCGCGCGCGCGCGCGTCGGACAACATGCGCCTGGCATGCATCTCGATTTGCAATTCGGCCGCGAGCTGGCCTGATTCCGCGGCTACCAGCAGTTCTCGATCTGGCAGGGTGTGCCACAAGGCGTATGAGAGTCTTGAGGCAGATTCAAAAGCCTTGGTCGGGCTCTCGCTCGCTTGGGGTACCAAGAACAGGAAGTGTGGCGACTGCAGCATCGCCTCGACCGCGGCGGCCGCCCCGGCAAGAAAATCATCCCCCTCAGCGGCCCATTGAAGTAGCAACCCGGTGAACGCCTCCACCTCGTCGTCACTAAGCGGTCTGCGAAAGGCCTTCCCTCCAAATTCCCGGACGAAGGCGATCGCGCAATCCCTGTCGGTCACCCCGCGCGGCGCGCACGGTAGCAGGCCAGTCTCGTCGCCGTATCGAAAAGCGTTGCGTGCCAGCTTCTCCGCTGCCCGCGCGTAGGTCTCTGCGAGCGCCGGCGTAATCGCTTGGGCGGAGGCTTGATTGGTGTAGCCATCCACGTAGTCTTCAGCGGGAAAGCTCCGGGCCGGCCGGGTCCGATCCTGCAGCAGGTCTCTGACAGTGTTGTCGTATTGCGCGTGGGTGAGCCTTCGGATGGGTTCATCGGGGCGGCGGGCAGGCTCTGCTGGCTGTTGCTCGCTAGGGGCAACCCGGCTGGCGAGATGCTCCGCCCACTGGGCCAGCAGCCGCCAAGCCTCGCTGTCTGGCGCAATCAGCGGTCCACCCGTATGGGGAATCGTGTTCGTTGGCTTGAGCAACAGCAAGGATTGGCTGATGTCGTTGCGGTCCACGAGTGTCGCAAGACCTAGGCCGAATGCTTCGACTGAGCTTGGCGGAGCTCCAGATTCCGGAAAGTGCAGCCGGGTGCCTGACGCTACACCTGAGGGACTGTGGCATGCGCGACAGTGCTTCGCCTCAAGCAACGGGTAGAGCTCCTTGGCGAAGTCGACCTCCGGTTCTGCGCAGAACGCCGGTACCGCGAGGCCCATGGTCAGCGCGGCTAGGATGACCGCAACGAATCTCGTACCGGCGAATCCGGCTGCGCTTCGAACAGTAAATTCGCAGATCACGGGCAATTGGACTGCGCGGGCCTGCCAAGGGGCCGCCCGACCAGATTCAATATAGCGACCTTGCAGGGGGTTGCGACGGCCGGGCCACCCGATTCGGTAGGTCAAGATGCGGCGCAGAGTTACATCGAGCGTTAAGAGCGACCAGCCTGCGGGTCTGGCCCGATTCAACAATTGTGGGGCGTCCGGTACGCTGGACCTTGTGCCGGGCGATGGCGCACTACCGTGCCGTCGCTAGGACTCCTACCCGAGTGCCGGTTGCCCCCATGAATCAGTTACGGCTCCTTTACCGGTTGATCGGCAGGCCGCTGGTCCGCGAGCCGTTCCGCAGTCTGCTGACCGTCCTGTGCGTGGCGATTGGCGTTGCGGTCATTATTGCGATCGATATGGCCGCCGACGCAGCTGCCGGATCCTTCGAGTCTTCGATGGAATCCATGCACGAAAGTGCGAGTTACGAGATCGGCCAAGTGGGTGGCATTCCCGAGACAGCGTTTGGCGAGCTGTCGAGGCTCCAAGCCCCTTTAAGCTTCTCGGCTCGCGTCGAGGGGTTTGCCACATTGCAACAGACGGGCGAAAGAGTGCCGCTCTTCGGCGTAGATCTTGTGGGTGACGAGACGCTGTCGAAAGACATTGCACTGTCGGAGTCAGACCTCAAGGGTCTGGTCAGCGCGCAGCCGGCGTGGGTCTCCGAAGCTACGGGGCTAGAGCCGGGGGAGCGCGTCGATCTGGCCATCGACGACCGGCTGGAAACGATCACAGTGCGGGGCCTGCTGGCCGAGTCGGAGGATGGGGCGGGATCCCTTTCCAGCATGGTTGTGATGGATATCGCGCTGGCTCAGCGCATGTTGCACAGGGTCGGCTACGTTGACCGGATTTATGTGTATGCCCCGTCCGGGGCTTCGCCAGAGTTGGAATCGCTCATCAGGTCACGGTTACCACCGGCTGCAGCTCTTAACGCAGCTGGAGTCCGCAGTCGAGAAAGCCGTAAGCTGCTCAACTCTTTCCGCTGGAACCTTCAAGTGATCAGCTACATCGCGCTGATCGTCGGCGCGTTCTTGATCTTCAACACGATTTCCGTCCGGGTAGTGCGCCGGAGGTCATTGATCGGTGTCGCAAGGGCTATTGGCATGTCGTCTCGGATGGTCTATGCCGGGTTTCTGGGTGAGGGTGTCATTTTTGGAATAGCCGGCTCAATCCTGGGATTGGTGTTGGGGCGCGCGCTGGCAGTCGGAGCGGTGCAGCTGATGGGACGAACCGTGCAATCCCTGTACGCGAGCGGCAGTCCGGGGGAACTCAGCGTTCAGCCTGAGACGATCGCCGTGGCTATGTGCGCCGGAGTCGGTGTGTCGGTCCTGTCCGCTTGGTGGCCTGCCCGCGAAGCTTCGTCCGTGCCGCCCACCGAAGCGATGGCGAGAGGGCGGGAGCAGTACGACGCAAGGGCCGCGAGCGGAGCCCTGGCTAGGTGGGCGGGAGTCTGCTGCTTGGTGTCTGTGGCACTGTGCTTCGTGCCGGCGTGGGAACGAGTGCCCTACGCGGGCTTTGCCGCGGCTCTGGGCCTGATCGTGTCGGCCGCCCTGCTGGTTCCGAAAGTGGCGCAAGCGGGCCTGCGCCTGGCTGCCACTCCATTGCTCAAGCTGTTTGGCATCGCTGCGATGATCGGCTCTCGCATCCTTGCCGAATCCCTCGGCCGGACCGCTGTGATCGTCGCGGCGCTGTCTACGGCGATGGCAATGATAGTCAGCGTCGGCATCATGGTGGGAAGCCTGCGAGAGACGGTAATGGTCTGGATGGACAATCGGTTGCAGGCAGATCTTTATGTCCGAGCTGAGCTGGCGATCGCCGTAGAGGAAGGTGCCACAATCGCCGAGGAAGCCGCGACCGCGATCGAATCCCTGCCCGAGGTCGAGTTGGTTGATCGAATCCGTCGATACTCGATGAGCTACAACGGATTGCCGGCGACCCTTGCTCTTGTCGACTTCGGAATCCACCCAAGCCGGTCCCGAATCAAGATTCTCGAGGGGCCGGACATCGAGACGGTGTCCCAGCACCTGATTTCTAGTCGAAGCGTGATTGCGAGCGAGCCGTTCAGCAGCAAGCACAACGTACACGTCGGTGACACCATCACCTTGCCGCTCGGCAATGGTGCCGAGACCTTCGAGGTTGCAGCGGTGTATCACGACTATTCAGCGGAGCAAGGCTACCTCGTAGGGCATCGCGATCTGTTCATGAACTACCTGCCGGACACAAGACTGACGGGCATCGCGGTCTATCTCTCGCCGGGCGTGAATATCGAGACAGGCCGCGAGCAGGTCATTCGAGCCGTGTCCGGGCGCCGCCTGCAGGTGCTACGAAACCGCGAACTCCGCGAAGTGGCCACGGAGTCGTTTGACCGCACGTTCGCGATCACCGATGCCATCGGGGCGGTGGCGCTGCTTGTGGCGATTCTGGGAATGGCTGGTGCCTTTCTGACCTTGGTGATTGATCGTCGAGCGGAGTTGGGTTTGCTGCGCACGATCGGCGCGACGAAGAGTCAGGTCCGACGGTTAGTGCTGGCCCAGGCCGGCATGCTGGGGCTGCTCTCTAACGCGGTCGGGTGTGTTCTGGGAGGGGGCTTGGCCGTCGTGCTGATCAAGGTGATTAACAAGCAGTCCTTCGGTTGGACCATTCAGTTTCACTGGCCGATCGGGCTGCTGGTCGCCGCGACGACCGCCATCTTCGCGGCTAGCTTGGCAGCCGGGACATATCCGGCGCACGTGGCTGCAACGCAGAACCCCATCGACGTGCTGCACGAGGAATGAAGCGCTACAGAGGATCAAAGAGCTCCGCATGACCCAAGACAGCATCACAGGTGCCGAGGTACCGACCGGATCGACTCCGGTGCTGCGCTTTCAGCGCGCGACGAAAGACTACAACTTGGTCGGGCGATCTGTGCTGGCCTTGAGTGACATCACGCTTGATGTGGATGGCGGGGAATTCGTGGCGCTTGTGGGGCGCAGCGGGTCCGGCAAGAGCAGCTTCCTGAACCTTGCGGGAGCGGTGGACACGCCGACGAGCGGCGAGGTCCTGCTGGAGGGCCTCGCAACCAAGGACCTCAGCGATGACGAAATGACTCGGGTCCGTCGCGATCGCGTCGGTTTCGTCTTTCAGTTCTTTCACCTGTTCCCGACGCTGAGCGCATTGGAAAACATCGAGCTGCCGCTCCAGCTTGCTGGGCGCTCGGAGGCGCGTACGCGTGCTACGGACCTGTTGGACTTGGTGGGTCTGGCTGACCTTGGTCACCGGTTTCCGCACCAACTTTCGGGCGGAGAGATGCAGCGAGTGGCGATTGCACGCGCGCTCGGGCCAAGACCGGCGCTGCTGCTGGCCGACGAGCCGATGGGCAACCTCGATACGCACACCTCCGAAACAGTCATGCGGCTCTTTCGAATGGTGAACGAAGAACTGGGCACGACGATCTTGATGGCGACGCACAGCTTGGAGGCTGCGGCCGAGACTGGTCGCATCCTCACGCTCAAAGATGGGCGGCTTGTCTCCGACGAGTCGGTCGGGTGAGACCGCGCTGATTCCGGTCGGGTACTTGCGGAAACCGAGACGATGAAGTTTGCGAGCACAGCCTTGGTCGTCCTCACGGCGGTGTCCGCCACTGCATTCGAGCAGGCCGGGCCAGGATACGAATTCAAATTTCCCCGCGATCATTTCGAGCACCGCGATTTCGGGGCGGAGTGGTGGTACTACACGGGGCACCTCAGTGATGGTGACGGGCGTTCGTTCGGATTCGAGCTGACCTTCTTCCGAGCGGGCCTGGAATCGGACGCAGTGACCGAGACGGCATGGGACCTCAAGAATGTCTATGTGGCTCATTTTGCGATCACTGACGTGGAAGCTGGACAACTGTACTTCCGCGAGCGGGTAAATCGCAGCGGGCCCGGCCTGGCCGGTGCATCTGTGGCCGACAGTGCCATCTGGAACGGGAATTGGAGGGTGGAGTATCTGCCGGGCGATCCGGTGGCGCCTTCGCAGCGATTGTGGGCGGGCGACGAGCATGCCTCTGTTGAGCTCAGGCTTGAGCCGCTCAAGCCAGTCGTGATTCACGGCCAGGACGGAGTCAGCCGCAAGGCTGGGGGCGACGGTCAAGCCTCGCACTACACATCGTTCACGCGGATGCAAGCGCAAGGCACACTGGTGCTGGAGGGGGAAGTCTTCGAGGTAGGGGGGCAGGCGTGGATGGACCACGAGTTCTTCACCGAGGGCCTCGCAGCAGATCTAGCGGGATGGGACTGGATGAGCATTCAGCTCGATGACGGGGTTGACCTTATGCTCTACGGTCTGCGCCTGGATGACGGTCGCTATAGCGAGTTCTCTGGCGGCACCGTTGTTTACCCGGACGGACAGAGCCTGACACTGGGATCCCAGGATCTCCAGCTTGCGCCCGGTCGAAAGTGGCGGAGTCCGAAGACCGGGGCCGAGTATCCGGTTGAATGGAGCATCGACGTCCGACGGATTGGACTGGCGTTGGATGTCCTGCCCCTTCAGGAAGCGCAAGAAATCGTCAGCGAGTCGATACGAACGCCGGTCTATTGGGAAGGCCCGGTCGAATATTCCGGACAGCGATCCGGCAAGTCTGTCGAGGGCAAAGGGTATCTGGAAATGACGGGTTACGACAAGAAGGTTGTGCTCGGCGTCCGGTGACCGGCGGAGAATCCAGATCATCGAAGGTGCCCCCACCGCCCCCTCGCTGCCGACCATCTGGGGCGGGGATGTTCTCTGCGTGTGGCACCGAGGCTACTCCTCGCCATGCACGCGATCCGCTAACGATCACGGCCCCTTTTTCCCGCCGGGCGCTCACCCCGATGGCGTCTTGTCTGGATGGGTGGGTATGAGATCTGATCAGCCTGATCCGGGCAGCGGACTCGTACAGGGGCTGAGCCGGTATGCCCCGTCGCCTGTGACGCTGCCGCCCTGCAGTTCGGTGCCGATGGACCGTAGGGCCCGGTCAGCCCCCGCCTTGGTGCATGCCTGCCCGCCGCACCGCGCTCGCCGCCGAGTTCGTGGTCTCGGCTGCAGGCCCTGACATGCGCCACGCACTCCGCGGGCTGCAGGATTCGCTCGTCGCGCCGATGGTGGCTCTGTCGGACTCTGGATTGCTCCTATACTCTTCACCAATGGCGGCGATTCGAATCGTAAGGGCCGCTCTAGCCCTAGCCGTCGCTTGTGCCGCGGTCGGGCAGGTAGCCGATCCGCCCGCTCTTGCACGAGAGGCCAGTGCGGCGATGAGCAACCGCGAATTCGCAAGGGCGGAGCGGATTTACCGGCAGCTCTCCGGAATGTACCCGGACGAACCCGGATTCGCCTTGAATCTGGGCCTGGCGCTGTACTCTTCCGGAGAATACGCCCAAGCGACTCTGCAACTCAGCAAATTCCTCGAGAGCCGACCCGACCACGGTCCGGCATGGCTGCTCGTTGGCCTCTCGCACCAGAAGCTGGGCCATCCCGCCGAGGCCGTGCAGCCTCTACGGCGTGCGGTGCAAGCGGCACCGAGCGATGACCATGCGCGTCTCGAACTCGCCGACGCGCTGCTGCGAAGCGACCAGCCCCTTCCTGCAGCGGCCGAGTTCCAGATCTTGGTTTCGAAAGCGTCTTCTAACACAAGGGCTTGGCTCGGTCTGGGCCTAAGCTACGCCGAACTGTCACGCCAGGTGGCGGAACGATTGGAGCAGACTGCCCCGCGGTCGGAATACCGCTATCTGCTCCTAGCGCACGCGGCCGCCGCCCAGCAGCGATTCCGCGCTGCCTACGGGCATTTCAGGGCTGCGCTCGCAGTGAACCCTGCAGTTCCGAGAGTGCACGAGGCCATTGCCAAGATCTACGCCGAAACAGGGAGACCGGACTGGGCGGACGCCGAGCGGGCCAAGGTGCCACTGGACCTGCCGTGCGCCCAGCGGCAGCTTGGCTGCTGGTTCGAGTCTGGCCAGATCGACAGGATCTTGTCCGACAGCGAGCGGGGCGAAACGCCGGAGGTCCTGTACTGGAGGGCGAGGGCATTCGGCCTCAAGGCGCGGGAGGCCCACCAGCAGCTCGTCGCACTTCCGCCGTCTGCATCCAGCTACCGGCTACTGGCAATGATCGAGGATCTTGCGGGCCGCCACCGCGAAGCCGCCGGCGTCTGGCGCAGGGCGGTTGAGCTCGAACCCGCGAACACGGACCTGCGACATGGCCTGCTGCGGTCCCTGCACGCCGCGGGGCTCCACGAGGAGTCGATTCGAGTGGGGGAGGCCTTATTGGAACAGCGTCCGGATTCGGCCATTGGCCCCTACTACTGGGGTGCCGCCTTGCTCGCTCTCGGGCGCGTTGACGAGGCGATCCCCCTGCTGGAAGAGTCCGTTTTCCGCGAAGGGGGCAACCGCGAGTCGCGGGTTTCGCTGGCCACGGCCCACCTCCGGGCTGGCCGCGGCAGCGACGCCGTCCCGCACTTGGAAGCTGCCCTTGAGGGCAGGGAAGACGAGCGCCTGCTGTTCCAACTGTCCCGTGCGTACCAGGCCGCCGGGCGTCCGGCTGATGCGCGCGCCGCGCTAGAGCGCCGGAGGGCAGCAATTGCTGCGGGACCGCCTGGGCCGTGGGCCAATGAGATCACTCCTCCTTAGGCTCGCGGGCCGAGCTGGCGCTCAGGCAGCCCTGGCCGCCATTCTCGCCGGGCTCGTGACCCAGGGCATTCCCGGCCAGATTCGCTTTCGAGACGTCTCCCTGGACGCCGGCTTGGACTTCGTCCTCGAGAGCGGGCCGACTCCGGAAAAACCGATGATCGAGGCTGTCACGGGCGGAGTCGCGGCGTTCGACGCCGACTCCGACGGATTGACCGACATCTACTTCGTGAACGGTGCGGACAGCCAGTCTCTTCGGAAGGAAGGCGAGCGCCACTGGAATCGCCTGTACCGCAACTTGGGTGGCATGCGCTTCGCCGACGTGACAGAGCAGGCTGGAGTTGCGGGACGCGGCTACTCGATGGGTGTGGCGGCAGCCGACTACGACAATGACGGGGACAGCGACCTGTTCGTGGCGGGCGTCCGCGCAAACACGCTGTTCCGCAACGAGGGTGACGGCCGGTTCTCGGACGCGACGGCCGAGGCCGGGATCGGAAGTTCGAGCTGGTCGGTTGCCGCAGGATGGTTCGACTACGACAACGATGGCCATCTTGACCTGATGGTGGTGAACTACCTGGACTGGGCGCCGGAGCGGGAGCGGTTCTGCGGCGATCGCAAGCGGGAACTGCGAATCTACTGCAGCCCTACCTACTTCGGCGGCCTCCCGAACTCGCTCTACCGCAACCGTGGCGACGGCACCTTTGAGGATGTCTCAGCCAGTTCTGGGATCGGATCGCATGTCGGCAAGGGCATGAGCGTGGCGTTCGCCGACTTCGATCTCGACGGCTGGGTGGACGCTTTCGTGGCCAACGACACCGAGGCGGACTTCCTGTTCCGCAATCTCGGGGACGGCACCTTCGAGGAGATCGGACTTCTCGCCGGGGTCGCCTTGCCCTCGGACGGCACTCCGACCTCAAGTATGGGTGCGGATTTCCGGGACTACGACAATGACGGCCTGCCCGACCTGCATGTCACGGCCCTGAATCGCCAGACGTTCCCGCTCTTTCGCAATGCCGGCGGCGGTCTCTTCGAGGATGCCACGGCTCTCAGCGGATTGCATGCGCTCACCGTCTCGAAGAGTGGATGGGCGAATGGATTCGTGGATTTCGACAACGACAGCCTGCGAGACCTGTTTGTGGCGACGTCGCATGTGAATGACCTCGCCGAAGCATTCGAGAGCGCTTCCTACCGGCAGCCTAACGCCGTGTTCCGGAATACCGGAAGCGGCGCGTTTGAGGACGTGTCCCACTCCGCAGCGGCATTCGAGCCGGCTGTCCACCGGGGAGCCGCGTTCGCGGACTTCGATGGCGACGGCCGCGTCGACGTCGTGGTCTCGTCCCTGGGAAGCCGCGCGGAACTCTGGCGGAACGAGAGTCCGTCCCGGCATCAGTGGCTCGGGGTTCGCTTGGTCGGGACTGCCAGCAACACGGACGGGATCGGCGCGACTGTTCGGGCGGGAAGCCAGGTCGCCATGTTGACGTCCAGCATCGGGTACGCATCCTCGTCGCTCGGACCCGTCCATTTCGGCCTCGGCGAGGCCCCGACTCCTCAGGAGATCCAAGTCACCTGGCCCAGCGGTACCGTCCAGGCCGTTGCGCTGGTGGGGCTGAATCGAGTCTTGATAGTCACCGAACCGGCTGCAGGGAACTGATTCCGCATCGAATCTCCGGCGCGACGGGAACGGCACTCCCCAGCCGATATTGAAGATCGACTGAAGCGCCAGAATCCTGACTGAGCTGCACGGCGGTGGAACAGGTTCGCATCGCTCGTAAGTCCTTTCGCTAGAACGAGCCATTGACCCTCCAAAGGGGGCGAAATCTGTATTTTGATTTCCATGTCACCCTCGAGCAACTCCAGAATGCCCTTGGCCAGCCGTCCCGCCGGACCACCTTCCGCTACCTCCGCCAAGTTCGCTACCTGCGCAGTTACAACCACAACGGCCGCTTCTACACCGCCCGGGACCCGGCCCGCTTTGACCGCTTCGGCCTGTTCTCGCTCGGTGCCGTGCATTTCTCCCGCGACGGCTCCCTCGCCACCACCGTCCAGCGCCTGGTTGAAGACTCCCCCGACGGTTGCACCGACAAGCAACTCAGGGCCTTGCTGCACGTCCCCGTGCATCCCTTCCTGCTCGCCGCCGTGCGCCAGGGACGGGCCCGCCGCGAGCGCGTTGGCGGCGTCTATGTCTATCTCTCCGCCGCCCCCCAGACTGGCGCTGAGCAGCTGCGCGCCCGCCAGGCGAGCCGCGCTGCCAGCCGCTCGTCCGAGCTGGCCGCGGCGTTCCAGCCGGACGTCATCATTGAGGTGCTGCTGGTGCTGGTCCGCCATCCTCGATCCCTGCCAGCAGAGGTGGCGCGGCGCCTGCGTCGTCCACTCCCCACCCATCCGGCTGGCACAAGTGCAGGCCGTGTTCGACCGCTTCGGGCTCGCCGGGATCGGCGACGCAATTGGGTCGATCGCCAGCCTTTCGGCCGCAGACCGGCTGGAAGACCGGTCGTTAATGCCATCTCCGGGAACCGCCAGAGTGGCGGGGCGGAGTCCGGAAGGGTCCTTGTCCTTCCGGACCGAGGCCCTACGCCCCGTCGGGATCCCAGATCGTGGCGGCGATGTAGCGCTCCGGCCCGGTTGCTTTGTCGCTGATGTAGTACACGGCGACCACCTTGCCGTCTGGTCGCTGCACTGCGCGAACGTAGCCGATATCGCGGCTGGATCCATCGGCTCGCAAGAGCATTTCGTTGTCCCAAGTCCGCCCGCCATCGGCGCTCAGCGTGGCTCGGATGCTGTAGGGTTCCCCACGGTACCCGTAAACTAGGCAGATCCGGCCGTCTGCAAGCCGGATCATCGCGGGAGGATTGCCGATGCCCGCATCCGGAACCGGAGTGCTCAGGTCGTTCCAACTCGCGCCGTCGTTGTTTGAGAGATACGCTTGGATCCATCGTCGTGGCCCGTCCCTGTGACGGGTCGCGATCAGAATCTCGCTAGGTGACAGCCGCACTGAGGCCGGCATGATGGAAAACCCCCTCGGCTCAGGGCCGATCCAAGAGATCCGATTCCAAGTCTTGCCGCCATCAGTGGTTCGGGCGCACAGGGGGCGCCCCTCCTCGGCGTTGGACTTCGCAGCTGTGACGAAGATCATGCAGTCGGTCTCGCTGTTGACGATGTAGTCGGTGCGGGGCGCGATGCCGGGAGCCCCGAAGTTCGGCAAGCGGTACGGGCCTGCCCACGTGCGGCCGCGATCATACGAGTAGAAGAATCGTCCCGTCCCCGCGTCGACACGATCCGTTCGCAGGGTCATGGCAAAGTCGGGATGGGCGAAGTCGATCCCTCCGTCGCTCTCCATGAGTGCCGGGACGTTGAGGCCGGGACTTCCCGTGCCGTGCAGGGCGTCGCCCTCCGGAATTAAGTACCCCTGCGTCGCGGGGTCCTCGATCGCCCAGGTCTCGCCGCCGTCGAGACTCCGGGCTAGCATGTGCGCCTCCGGCTTCTCCCTGTCGATGTGGTGCCGGTCGCCGAGGTCCTTGTAGTATCCCTTCGAGAAACCCACGAGAATCTCGTTTCCCCAGATCCAAATCCCGTGGTTCGCAGGCCAGCCGCCGAACCTGCCCTCCTCGAAATAGACCTTGATGTGACGGGTGCCAGCAGCTGTTCGCAAGGCCCGGTCTTCCGGCGCTGTCTCGGGCGCCCCGCAGGCCGCCATGCTGGCAAGCAGCCACGAAACTGCAGCCAATCTCGGAATCACGACTGCTCTCGCCATATTGAAAGAGAAGTCCATTCCGCTAGCGGGTCCAGATCTGCCTCCGGCAGAAACAACGGTATACGAAGCCCATCCGTTGTGCCGTCAATCGCTTGCAGATTGGAAGCAGTTTGTTCGGCCCTGGTGCCTTCGGCGTGGTCGCGCGCTCGTAGGTGAGTCAGGGCCCACCTCATGGGCAGATGGGTCTGGGGTTGCGGAAGTGCCTTTCCAGCGCCTGCGCATCCAGCTGCGCGAAGTCGACCCTCTCCCGGCGCGGGACGTCCAGCCACGCGATGTGACGCCGCTCCGAGGGGCGCGACGTCCATCCCTGGAGGTGTATCTGATACCCGCAATAGGTGCGCCTCCCCAGCACCCCGCATTTCACAGGAGAAGTGCTGTCAGCTTAAGAGCTGCGACGGTCAGGCCCGCGACTGCGACCGCCGAGCCTTTGACGGGCTTGCGGCGATGGACGGCTGGCGGATTCGGGGTAGGCACCCGCCTCCGCGGTTTCCGTCGATGTGTCTTTCGTGCCTTATCAATCAGACGCTCAACCGGGCATGCCGCATCCGATTACCATGGTCGCCGACGTGTTGGCGAGTCTTGCCCGTCATCAGATCGTACAAAGCTCAACAGCGTGCTTTGCCACGCCACTAATGGAGGCGTCCAGCCTTAGGCGATCAGGTCGTGGACCACGCGACCGTGGACGTCGGTGAGGGAGATGTCTCGTCCGCCGAACCGATATGTCAGCCTCTCGTGGTCCAGTCCGACCAAGTGCAGGATTGTCGCGTGCAGGTCGTGGACGCTCATCACGTTCTCGACGGCATGTACGCCGAGTTCGTCCGTGTTTCCGTACACCAGCCCCTTGCGGACTCCACCTCCGGCCATCCAGATCGTGAACCCGCTCTCGTGATGATCCCGGCCGTCGCCATTGCCCGTGTCGGGCGTCCGCCCGAATTCCGTCGCCCAGACCACGAGGGTCTCGTCCAGCAGGCCGCGGGCCTTGAGGTCCTTGAGCAGCGTTGTGACCGGCTGGTCGGTGATTCTCGCGTTCCCTTCGTGGCCCTTCTTCAGGTCGGTATGCTGGTCCCAGGTGCCGTTATTCCCCCCGTAGACCTCGGCGCACGTGATTTCCACGAACCGCACGCCAGCCTCGATCAGGCGCCGGGCGCGCAGGCACTGCGTCGCATACCGCCGGGCCTCCTCCTCGTCGGCCTCCAGGCCGTAGGCCCGCTTGGTCTGGGCAGTCTCCTTGCTCAGGTCCAGAACGTCCGGGAGCAGGGACTGCATCCGGTATGCCAGCTCGTAGTTCCTGATGGCTGACTCGATGGCGTCGTCTCCGCCTTGGGACTCGGCCAGATTCCTGTCCTGCTCGATGATTGCCGCGAGCTTGGCGCGCTGGATCGGGTCCGGATCCGCCGGTGCCAGGTTGCGGATGGGGATGCCGTCCGCTGCGACGGATGTTGCCTGATGGCTCGCCGGGAGGAACCCGCTCGAGAAGTTCTCGATGCCGCCCGGAGGGACCGCGCCCCCGTCGAGGAGCACGTAGCCAGGAAGGTCGTGGTTCTCGGTTCCGAGGCCGTAGGTGATCCACGAGCCGAGGCTCGGGTACCCGCCGACGTTCCGGCCCGTGTGCAGCTTGATGTTGCTGCGCGGATGCAACGGGAAGTCGGATTTGATCGACCTGACGATGGCCAACTCGTCGACGCATGTCGCAACGTGCGGGAAGAGGTCGCTCACCATAGCCCCGCTCTCGCCGTGGCGCTGGAACTTCCACGGGCTTCCCAGCCACTTCCGGTTGGGCCCCGCCGTGTAGTTGTCCAGATTGGCCTTCTTGCCATTCAGCTCGGCCAGCTTTGGCTTCGGGTCGAACGTGTCCAAGTGCGACACCCCACCCGTCATGAACAGGAAGATCACGTTCTTGGCTGTGGGCGCGTGATGCGGGCCCGGCGTCGCTACAAGGCCGGCGTACGAGGGATCCGCCAGCAGTGCCGATAGGGCCGTCATTCCGAATCCCATCGACACCGAGCCGAGCATCTCGCGCCGGGAACGGTTGCGGACGAGCCGTCCTGCAACGTTTTGGTTGCCCGTCACGGCGAGCCCCTCCAGGTCTTCGAGCCCGGGCCGAATGCGGAGTGCCTCATCGGATGTAGATGAACTCCTTCAGGTTGAAGATCGTGTGGGCGACATCCGCCCACACCGGCTCGGCGACCAGCACATCATCGAGCGGCTCGTTGTGCAAGTCGGCGAATTCCCAGACAAGGGCCTTCATTTTGTCGGCTTCGCGCTCCGTTGGCAGCCGTCCGAGTGCCGCAAGGTACATCGAGCGTAGGCGGGATAGGACGGTTTCGTCAGGCTTCTCCACCAGTGCTTTTGCCCAGTGATGCGCTTCGTTGACCACGAATCGGTCGTTCATCATTGTCAGCGCCTGTCGCGGGACATTCGTGACATCCCGCTTCCCCCTGGCCATGGCCGGGGCAGGGAAGTCCAGCGCCTCCAGGAGTGCGGCCCCCTCGTGGCGGGTCACCTTCAAGTAAATGCTGCGGCGTCCCCATCCGTCCAGAGGGCCGGACAGGAGCTTCCTGTACGGTTTGGGCTTCTCCCGATAGGGATGGATGCTCGGGCCGTACAGGGCCCGGTCGAGCTTGCCTGAGACGGCGAGAATCGAATCGCGAATCGATTCTGCTTCGAGCCGACGTGCGGGGTAGCGATGGGACAGGTCATTGCCGGGGTCCGCTTCCAGCGCCTCCGGCCGGTTGTCACTCGCCTGGCGGAATGTTTCGGACAGCACGATCCTACGAATCGTCTTCTTGATGGACCAGCCATCCTCGATGAACTGGCTGGCTAGGTGGTCGAGGAGTTCGGGGCGCGCCGGCCGCTCTCCGAAGCGGCCGAGGTTATCGGTCGTCGGAACCAGACCCCTCCCGAACAGATGGTGCCAGATTCGATTGACCATCACCCGAGCAGTCAGCGGGTTCCGCGGGCTGGCGATCATTTCGGCGACCTCGCGTCGCCCGCTCCCGTGCGGACGGCCGCCGGGCTCCGAATCTTCCAGCAGCGAGAGGAAACCTCGTGGCACGGTTTCTCCGAGGTCGCTCGCATCGCCGGACTTAAGGATCGGGGCGTCGTGGCCCGGGTCCAGGTCGGCCATCCCTTGGACGACCCTTGGGACGCCCAGCCGCCGCTCGAGCGCTCGGTAGGCATCCACCGACTCTCGGAGGAGAGGCGTCAAGTACTTGGAATTGGCAATCAGCCCGCTTTCGAGAAGCAAGCCGAGCCAGCGCACGTCGTCATCGGTTGCCGTTCCGGCGCTCCACGCCCGAACCGCTCGCTCGGAGATTTCCGCGTATCTTGCCGCCAGGGATGCGATATCCGCAGGCGGCCCGGGTGCGAAAAGCCTGCGCATGTGCGTGAGTTCGTCCCGGGGCGCTTCGTCGCAGTCATGGAGCACGGCCTTCGTCACGCCAAAGAATGACCGTGGTTCCGCGATCTGCTCCTCGGTCACGCCCTTCAATCGATCCGGCCGGTCCGGGATGCGCGGGTTATCGTGCTTCGTCACGAGTTCGGCGTAGATCCGGAACTCGTCGTGCTCGTCCCTGAGAGGAATCTTGATCCATCCGAGAGTGTCCTTGTCGATGACTGCGTACCGCTCGCTAAGCATGCAATTGTCCAGTACGGTGCGCCAAGCCGCCAGCTTGCCGCCGAGCACCTGGATGCTGAGGTACTTGCTGTCCCGCGGAAGGTACGGCGACCGGATCGCGCCGTTTAACTTCTCCGAATCGAGGTGCGTGTAGACGCCGGCCGGGAAGATGCCCGAAACGACGCCGGGTCCGTTCGGAGAGATAGCGAATTCCCCGCTGGCGGCAATTGCCGGTTCGAAAGCCCTTCCCTCCGCGTGCCAGCCGTACATTTCGCCCGTGCCGAAATCCGCGATCAGATCGAACGAGTCCCTGTTGAAGGCGGCGTTCCAGCGACGTCGGTTCTCGTACCGCGTCACAAGATCGTCCCAAACCGCTTCGAGCGAATCGCCGGAGCCCTGCTGCGGCCGCCGGGCAAGCTCTACCCACGCCACTAGGGGGTCTTCGATGCCCAGCTCGCCTTTCTGAATCAGGCCTTGGATGTGTTCCCCGCGCTCTGGATCCAGTGCAGAACCAGCATCAGAGGGCCTCTCGCCGAGACCGATCTCTCCAAGAGACGCAAGCAGGTGGCCTGCCAGCGCCTCGGTGTCCACCAGCCAGGCGTTGGCGAGCCCGGTGCGAATCACCGCCTTTAGGTCGCGCATCTGTGACTTCAGACCGGCATCGAGAGCATGGGTATCGACAGTGCGCGTCACCATCCTCGAACTGTCCAGAACGCCGTACAGGCCGTAGTAGTCTGCAGTGGGGATCGGGTCCAGCTTGTGGTCGTGGCACCGGGCGCAAGCGATTGTCAGGCCTTGGAACGCCTTGCCAAGGGTGTCGATCTGGTCGTCGACGACGTCCGTGCGGACCTCCCGGAACATCGTGCAGTCGTCGTGTCCCTGTTCCCCGAGCCGGTAGAAGAACGTTCCGATCATGGATTCGTTGACTTCGCCCTTCGGATCTAGCCGGGGCCTGTCTAGCAGGTCGCCGGCTATGTGCTCGCGGACAAGCTGGTCATACGGCACGTCTGCATTGAAGGCCCGGATGAGGTAGTCGCGATACAGCCAGGCTCCGTTGTTCTCGTAGTTCCAGTCATTCCCGAGGGTTTCGCCGAACCGCACGATGTCCATCCAGTGGCGCGCCCAGCGCTCGCCGAAATGAGGGGAGTCCAGCAGCCGGTCAACTGCCTCTTCGTACGCACTGGGAGACGGGTCTGCAATGAAGTCCATGACGTCGGACGGGACCGGCGGAAGCCCTGTCAGCACGAAGCTCAGTCGTCGAATCAGCGTCGAGGGTCCTGCTGGACTGTTTGCCGTGAGGCCAGCCTGCCGCAGAGCGTGCAGGACGAATCGGTCGATCGGATGCTCGGATTCCACCGCTGGCACGGGCGGATCCGCCACCGGCTGGAACGCCCAGTGCTCGCGTCGCATCGCCGCGTAACCCTGCGAGACGGCGGACGCTTGGTCGCTGGCTTGTTCCGTGGGCCATGGCAGGCCCCGGCGGACCCACTCCTGCAGGGAGGCAACGTCCGTGTCCGAGAGCCTGCCTCCGAGAGGCATTTTCAGGGATTCGTGGCGGACCGCTTGGATCAGCAGGCTTCCGTCCGGTTGGTTCGGCGAAGCTGCCGGACCCCGTGTGCCGCCGGCCAGCACCGCTTCACGGGAGTCGAGGCGCAGCCCCGACATGGCGTTGGCCTCGCTATGGCACGACGAGCAATGCGTGGCCAGCACTGGCCGGACCTGCCGCTCGAAGAACTCGAGATCCTGCTGCGACCAGTTCGGATCGGCCGCCACGAGCCAGCCTGAGAGCAGGAAGCCCATTGCCCCCCAACGAAGGATCATAGTGTTGTCCGCCCCGCGGGCATTGTTGGCCCCGGAGAAGGGCTCCGTCCATACAATAGACCATCCAGATGGCTCGACACTAGGGCGATTTGACAGTTTGGCCGATTCACGGGCGAAGTCAGCGGGTAACGAGTCGGGCGGCGGCACGACGTAGCGCAGTTGAGTGTCCTTCAGGTCCTCGAAGAAGGCCTCGTCGGGCAGGGTCAGCCGGTTGCCGACGCCGAGTTGGTCCTCCGGCGAAGTCGAGCCGGGCCCGGGCCGCAGGGGAGTCCGCTGTGACGGTGAACTTGGTCCGGCAGATCTGTTGACCGCGGAACAGATTGCGGACGGCATCCACCGCCTCGCTCAGGAGACCGAGGTCGGGCTCGAACCGTAGCTGCTCGGTTGGCGAGTACGCGCTTCGGCCTAGTCTTTGCGGCTTGCGGCTATGCGAGCGTCAGGCGCTCGCCCTAGGTTTGAGGCACAGGATCGCCGCACTCACGCGCCGTATCGATCCAGAGCTGCATCGCATCGTTGACATGCTTGAGAGCCGATTCCTGACAGTCGCCATCAGCCATGCAGCTCGAGGACTTGGGCGACGAAGGCCTGATCCTCATTGCTCCAATACAGAATGATCTCGAACTTGTGCATCAGTCGTACCTCCCCAGTCTGCACTTCAGAATCAACCGGCGGACCTGCCTTGCCGGGTAAGGCTTCGCGTTGCGGTCGCCGTGGTGGCCGAGGATTGCTGCGAGGTTTGTCTTGGCGACGTCGTCGGCGAAAGCACTATCGCGAAAAACGAGAGTGGTCTCACCGGCCGGCGCAAGCTCATCGCGCCAGTTGGCAATGCCGAGGGGGAGCGGTTCGACAGCCACGCGGGTGATCGTCTCGTCAAGGCAAGCGATCGGCGTGCCGCCGCCGAGAAGCCCAGCGCGCCCCCCGCCAGCCGTGCGCCGAGTCCACTAGGTAGCGCATCTGCGCCCCCACGAAGATCGTCGCTCCCAGACGAGCCGATCATGGAAATCGAACTCGGCGCAGATGCGCCGGCCCAGCGCCCGGCGGCTCTCGAACTGCTCGTGGGCGAGCATGCCAGCAATCCGCTCCACGGCGGCTAGGTCTCCCAAGGTGCGCTGAACCTGAGACTGCGAGATGCCCACGCTTCGCGGCAAACCGTGCCCGCTGCGAGAAGCTTCCGCAGCATCGCTTGACACCAGACACGAAAACTCATCATTGGAAGAGATTGCCCGAGTGTTGACGGCGTCTGCCACATCGTGGTACGCTCCGCACGTCGCTCGTCGGTGCAGCGGACACCGCGGCCTAGACCGAACAGACTCCGGACCGGCTGTACCGTCCTGAGCGAACTGGAAATTGAACCGATTCAGGAGGTTCTTGCTCATGCATTGCTACGGTCTTGTGAAGCGTATCGGAGTAATCGCACTCCTCATCCACCTAGGCGTCTCCTACAGCTCCGCCCAGTTGACCACTGCTAGCCTGACCGGGCTGGTTATGGATCCTGGCGGTGCCGTCATCCCAGGGGCCACCGTGGTCCTGACGAATTCCGATACCGGAGAAGAGCGACAGCAGGGAAGCGGTGCGGAAGGCCGCTTTACGTTGTCGCAGCTCAAGCCCGGCAGCTACGAGCTCTCCGTATCAACTGCTGGGTTCAAGAGATTCGTGCGGACCGGGATTCGCCTGCAAGCCAACCAGGACGCCGAGGTCAACGCGACCCTCGAGTTAGGCGAAGTCACCGAAACGGTTGAGGTCACTGCCGCGGCAGTTGTTCTCGACACGCAGTCCGCTAATCAAAGCAACACGCTCAATACCGAAGAGATTTCCGAACTGCCGATCAACTTTCGCAATCCGCTCGCTCTCGTCCACGCCAACGCCGGGGTGATTTCGATGTTCGCACGTAGCGGGCGAACGCAGCTCCAAGATCGTGTGAGCGATCAGGACTACGGCCTTTTCTCGATGAACGGCGGCCGGGAGGCGAGCAACACGGTCAACGTCGATGGCGTCACCAACAAGGGCGGCGACTGGGGTGCGACGTTTGGGACGCCCTCGGTGGACGCCGTTCAAGAGATGCAGATTGCACGCAATACTTATGACGCTGAGTACGGCAAGGTTGCCAACGGCGTCGTCAGTCTGGTGACCAAAGGCGGCGGCGACCAGATTCACGGCTCACTTTTCTGGTTCCACCGCAACGACAATCTGGACGCAAACCAGTGGGAGCGTAACCGGGCGGGGAACGCCAAGCCGGAATTCAAGCGGGATCAACGGGGGCTAAACATCTCGGGCCCGGTGTGGAAGAGGCACGGGATCTACGGCCTGTTCGGGTACGAGGCCATGCGCTTGCCGTCCGCTCGGACTACCGTTCAAACGATGCCGCCGGCGTTGGAACGCGATGGCGACTTTTCGCAAAGCTTCAACGGAAATGGTTCGCTGCAAGAGATCTACGATCCGTTCACCACCCGGGCCAACCCGGATGGTGCCGGATTCGTACGCGACCGCTTCCAGCGCAACGTCATACCAGCTTCGCGCTTCGACCCGGTCGCGCTGAACGTCCTGAAGCTATATCCGAACCCAACGCGGGACGGCGTCGGCGTGACCAACGTGAACAACTACTTCAACACGGTCCCTTTCAGGCAAGAAGTCGATCGCTACGACACCCGAGTCGACTGGTCCAAGAGCCAGAGGTACAGCTCATTCGTGCGCTGGAGCAGGTCTGACTTGCTGAACAATAACCCGCGCTTTTTCGACAACGGAGCCGACACGGGATTCGAGAACGGCCAGCCATTCTACAACGTCAGCTGGAGCAACACCATTATTCCTTCGCCGACCTGGGTGATCAACGTCAACGTTGGCACCGGTGGCGGCCATCGCTTCGCGAATCCCATTCCAAATGTGGACGGGACCAGCTTGACGGACCTCGGATACCCGCAGTCCTACGCCGATCACTTCCAGAATCAAAACTTAGGGCAGTACGCCCTACGCGAGTACGCAACGATTGGACGTGCCCGCTTGTTTCAGAATATTCGCAGAACTCACACCGGCGGGGTCAATGTTAGCTACGAGCGTGGCAATCACAGCTTCAAGTTTGGGTTCAATTTCGAGGCTATCCAGTGGAACTTCATTGATTCCCGCACGCCCGAGCTTTCGTTTGGCAGAGGCCCGACGACGGGACCTGTGGCTGTCGGCAACAGCGGCGTCGTCGGAAACTCGGTAGCCTCGCTGCTGCTGGGAGTGGGTGGCGGCAGCGTTAGATTCTCGGGCGACCCGGCGTTTACGCAGAAGTACGCCGGGTGGTACGCGCAAGACACCTGGCGGGTAAGCCCGGATCTGACGCTGACGCTCGGGCTGCGCTACGAGCAACAGCACCCGCGCAGCGAACGCTACGAGCGGCAAGCGTTCTTCGACTTTGATGTTCCTAACCCGATCGGAGAGGCCGCCGGATTCCCAGTCCGCGGAGGACTCAACTTCACAGATGGGAATGACCGCGGGATCACGGCGCTAGACACGAAGGATTGGGCACCCCGGATAGGGTTGAGCTACAAGTTCACTGACAGGCTCGTGATGCGTGGCGGGTACGGGATCTCTTATTCGCAAACGTACATCGAGTCCGGTGTCAGCGGCATGGACGGCTTTGACTTGAGGTCGACGTGGGAGACCAATCCGGGCGGGGTGATTCCGGTCAACCTGCTCAGTAATCCGTGGCCGAACGGTCCCGACATGCCAACTGGGACAGCGTTGGGCCTCTCGACCGCCCTTGGCGCCAACGTAAACGCCTGGCCGCGCGATCACCCGACCCCGTATGTGCAGAGTTTCAGCGTTGACTTTCAGTATGAGCTTGCCCCGGGGTCGGTCTTTGAGATCGGCTACTCCGGAAATCGAGGCCGAAAGTTCGCTTGGGGCTCCAACCGAAATTTCAACCAGGTTCCAATGAATCACCTGAGTATGGGCGAGGAGTTGAACAACCGGGTGCCCAACCCCTTCTTCGGCCAGATCTCGTCGGGCCCACTGAGCGGAAGCACAGCGCCGCTTCACCGTTTCCTGCGGCTGCACCCACAGTTCAACAACGTCAATGTTGCCCGCAGCAGCAAGGGCGCCACCTCGAACTTCAACGCGTTGTATATCAAGTTCACGCGCCGCTTCTCCGAAGGCCTGACCATCCTGAGCAGCTACCAGTGGGCGAGAGCGGAGGACAACGCATCGGAGGACCAAGGCTGGTTCGTGAGCGATGCGTTCCGCGATGTGTTCGACCCGTCCAGCGATTATTCAGTAAGCGCACACGATCTTCCTCACGATTTCGTGACCAATCTCGTCTGGGAGTTCCCTTTCGGGAAAGGCAAGGCAATCGGAGGCAACATGAGCCGAGCACTCGACGCGGTCGTTGGCGGCTGGCAGGTCGCCGGCACGATCCGGTTCAGCGCGGGTGTCCCTATCAATATTCGGGCTCCGAACACTCTGGGCGCATTCGGCTATGGCGTAAAGCGCGCAAACGTTGTGGCGGACCCCAGGCTCAGCAACCCGACGCCCGAACGCTGGTTCAACACGGACGCCTTCGCCGCGCCTGCCCGCTTCGAACAAGGCACGGCTCCGCGATACATGGATGATCTCAGGCAGGACGGCATCGCCAACGCTGACGTCTCCTTGAGCAAGGCTTTCCAAGTTCACGAGAAGCTGATGGTGCAGTTGCGGGCCGAGTTCTTCAACCTCACCAACACACCGGTCTTCGGTGTGCCCATCGGCGGGGGGCCGGTGACCGTAACCAACGGCGCGTTCGGACGAGTTGTCCGAACGCTGGGGGCACCTAGGCAGGTTCAAATGGCGTTGAAGCTAGTTTTCTAGCGGCAAACGTAGCCCGGCGTCGATGGTCACGGGAGGGGCTCGGCGGGTGCGCAGACGAACATGGCCCTTGGCGACGGGGACGGTGCTGCCGACCGCCGCCTGCATCCGTCGCACGCTGGGCGAGACCATCTCCGGCTCTACGTCACCAAGCAGCGAGGCCCTGCCGCCAGCGCCAGCAGCAGCACTAAGACAGCATTTGCAGCACCACTCGGCCGAGCAGGGTCACGAGGTGTCTGGGAGGGGGAGTTGGCAATGCGCATGTTCCCCGCAGGTGCTCCGTTGGGGAACGCGAGGCTCCGCCTCCTCGTTCTCGCTCAGCATGGTGGCCAGGAAGACCGCGCCAGCGCGCAGCGATGGCGTGCAGGAATCGCACGACTTCGAGGACGACTTCCTTCTGGATCGCGCGGGCCGTTTCTTTGGGGCGGAAGATCGGACGATACGCGACCGATTGCCCGGCTCACATCTCTGGAATGGCAGTTCAAGGCTACTGCCGGAAGAAATGTTCGATCCCGTTGGCGTAATAGCGCAGCATCGGCGCTTCGTCGGCGTTGGCGCGATACAGGCCTTCCCGCTCCGTAACGAAGTGCCGCAGCACGAGCATGCGCAGGCCGACGGTCAGAGCGTAATCACGATCAGCTCTCGGTATATGGACATAAGCTTGTCGATGCTCCAACTCGGCGATCAACGGTTGCACCTTGGCCTTCATCTCGAGTGCGCTCATGGCTTGCCCGGGATGGCGGACGAACACGGTTGCCACCAGCGACACTGGCAAGACAGGAACCGTAGACGCGATCGCGGCGAGCAATTCTTCCCCCAGGCCTTCAATGGCGGCAACGCGATCCTTCTTGCTCAAGCCGCGAAAATTGACCTGCTTCTGCTGACAATAGGACCGCATTGATATCGGCGTGCCGAAGTTTACGCATGCGTATCCGAAACGGTACCAGCGTTGCCGAAGCATCAGGCCAAGGTTGTGTGCCACGGCTTTCAGAAACGTCGAGACGACAAAACGCATGCTGCGCGATCCAGCTTCCGCGTCCAACTCTCGAACAAGCGATCGGTCCTCCAGCACGCGGTCATAGCTGATGCCAACGGGAATGAACACGAGGTCGCGATTCCCTGCGGGGTCGAATGACGAGACCATGTAGCTGATCAGTCCAAGCTTGAGCGGCCGTAGGCGGCCGTCCCGGCTGAGGCCCCCCTCCGGGTACATCGCTTGCACAACTCCTCCCTCGGTCGCCATCTGAATGTAACGTGCCAGCACCCGGCGATAGAGGGGATTGCGGGAATTCCGACGGACGAAATAGGCCCCTAGCGACCTGATGAGGGTTTGCAGCGGCCAAACCTTGGCCCACTCGCCGACGGCATAGCTGAGTGCCGTGCGGGTGGCTGCCATGAAGGCAACGATCAGGTAATCCATGTTGCTGCGGTGGTTCATGACGAACACGACGCTCGCGTTGGGTTCGATCTTTGACAGGGCGTCGTCATCAGCGTAGCCCAGGCGAATTCGATACAGCAGTTGAGCGGTTCGGCGCGCGAGGTAATTGCCGACCCGGAAGTATGCGTAAGCGTTGAACGAAGGTACGATCTCGCGCGCGTAGCGCTCGACTTCGCTCCGCAGGAAATCTCGTGGGGTGCCAGTCTCGTCTGCTTGAGCCTCAACCACTCGCATGACTTCCGGATCAGACGCCAAGCGGTCGATCAGGATCTTTCTCTCAGTCAGCTTGAATGCCGGAAGCTGAAACTGCAGGCGGGTGTTCGCTTCATCTACGATCCGGTTGATCCGCCGCCGGAAAAACCACCGGGTGCTGGGAATCAGCAGGTGGTCAAGGATGGACCACAGCACGATCAAGGCAGCCAATGCCAAGACCCACACAGGGACCGCGATTGTTTCTGTCATGGCTGGGCTGGCCCGTGCGTGCTGCGGATACTCGCAGTCGAGTCAGGCGTAACTCGTTCCGATTTTGGCACGGTCGAGTTTGAATCTAGTGTTGTTGCGGTCAGGCTGTTCTCGGAATCTTGGGCGGCAGCACGTTCACGATGCGGGAATGTTTAGTACCGAAGCAAGAATCAACGATTCGCGATACTCTCGCTCAATCGAAGTGACGAACTCATCCGTGTTTTCTTTGTCCACCACTTCAGGCACTCAATCAGCTTGACATCCTGATCAGAGACATACTACGAAAAGTGAGTTGAACCCAATGGCATCCCTGCTGCTTACACGCTTTATCTGACACACCCTCGCGCCCGAGTCGCCTTGAGCCGGACACCGCTAAGGCGGCTTTAGCCGCCCCCACGACCTTCAGTCGTCAAAAACCCACCGACTTTCAGTCGGTGGTCGTTAGTGCGCTTGGGACAAAATTGGGGCCAAACCTCACTGCAAGTCAGTCCGCCTCTGCAGGAAGTATCGCATCGCCTTGAAGATTGGAGTCAGTCAGCGATCACCCGGGCCTCCAGTAAACACCTTGCTACGACCATTTCGGTGAGGTGTGGAATCTCACAGGTGTCAAAGTTGAGACGAGAGAAGAAATCGACTGCTCTCGAAGCTTTGAGGCTGCAACGTCTTGAGTTCCATGAGAGCCAAGTGCTATCGCTGTTCTTGCGATGCGAGGCCTGACTTGTCTCCCTGAATGGCTGAGATCAGATTGATTCCCATTGCTCACGTGAGATGCCTGCCTCACTTAGAATTCGAACCAGTAGCCCACGGCTGATTTCGCCTCGATGTGGATTTGGCAGCCTGACAGTTCGCTCGGCTCGGCGCATGAATTGGTGACGCTTGCCAGAGAACGGGCCAAGGTATCCCAACGCTCGCAGGCCGGCCATCAGATCGCGTCGCTTGATCGGGCCGACCGGCGGCATCAAGCGACTTCTCGTCGCACCGTCAAATCAATCCCGTCAATCTCGGGGATGGACAGCCGTTCCGACAGCCTAAGCAACAGCCACTCTTCCAAGACCTGCTCGAGTTCCGCGCGGCAATCTTCCAGTTCCGAGGCGTTCGCCCAGACTCCCTCGAGTGCTGGAATCCGACCGTAGAACGAGCCGTCGTCCTCAATGACTTCGAAGGTTGCTCTACGCATGGCAGCGCGCAAGTATTCGGTGAGCACTGTTCCTCTAGTATCCCCCAGCGTGGCGACAGATTGACCACCGGATTGAGGGGAGTGCTAGCTCTTGTCGAGCGATGTGTCGAGTGCGAGGCCAGAGAGCCAACCCGATGAGTCGTGAACACAGATCTCTGCACCGAGCCGGCCGGATTGCTCTGGTCCGATATCTCCGCCATCTGACCGAATACGTCATTGTGTCGCGGTCGTCCACAGAAGCGACGCGTGTTGAACATGGAGCGGCTGCGTTTTCGTGGACGCCTGAGGCAACTTGTGTAGGCAGGGGCTGCTGTCCCGAGTGAGCGGTGAGCAAGGAGGCCCCAAGCGATGAGCAAGCATGCCTATATGCAGGCGTACCCGGAGGAATTCCGGGAACAGGTCGTGAATCGAGTACAGGTCGGTGATTGGCCGGGGCGGAACTGGCCCGTGAATTCTGGGTTTCGCGGGATTCAGTGCAGCGTTGGGTGAAGCAGGCGGCTGCGGCTGGAGCGGGCGCTCTAAGACGCCCTGAGCGTCTCGCCATCGCCTGGCGGGGCCCGCAAGATCATCGTATAGGTGGCCGGCCGACGAAAGCATTCACCGAATGTATTGCCAGACGCCAGATTCCAAAGCTGCAACAAGTTGACTATAAGGGACTTGTGAATATGGATCGCAAAGATGGGCTAGCGTTCCAGATCTGCCAGGCGCTGCGCCAACGCGGATCCTGACTGGCCTCACGTTTCATGGGTGCGGGCTGAGCGGCACACCCATCATGAGGTTGCTTGCGGATAGGACTTCCGCCTGTCCCCGGGTGGATCGGATTACTGCAGCCGAAGTATCAGCAGGACATCTGCATCCCCGCAGAATGCGCTTGCTGACCCGGTCGGGATCTCAATCCGGATAATTCGTCCTCCTCTCCGAATCGGCCCTTATTCACGCACCCGCCTGCCGCGTCGCCGAGCAAAGAATCCTCTACGTTAGAATCCTCTACGTTATTCCAGCCGGAAACTGATATCCGCAGCCTGCGCCGAATGCGTCAGCGCACCAACAGAGACGAAATCCGCGCCCGCTTCGGCGTACTTCCGGATTGTCTCAAGGATCACGTTTCCAGAAACCTCGACTTTGGCCCTGCCATTGATCTGCTTCACGGCGATTGCGACCTGTTCCGGAGTGAAGTTGTCCAGCAGCAAATGGCGGCTCCCGCAATCCAGTGCTTCCGACAGCTCTTCGAAGGTGCGCACCTCAACTTCCACCGGTAGCTCTGACGCACTACAGCGTTCGATTGCTTGCCGGACTCCGCCAGCTGCCGAGATGTGATTGTTCTTGATCAGGATCGCGTCAAATAGACCCAGGCGGTGATTGGTGCCGCCGCCGGCGCGGACGGCGAGCTTGTCGAGCATGCGCATCCCCGGCATGGTCTTGCGGGTGTCGAGGAGCGTACAGCCGGTGCCCTCGATCGCTCGTTCAAAACGCGCGGTCCGCGTCGCAACGCCACAAGCTCGCTGCAAGAGGTTGAGAGCGGTGCGCTCCAGCGTGAGCAGTCGCTGGGCCGAGCCACTAACCCGCGCAAAGCGTTCGTCATTGCGCAGGCTCTGGCCGTCGGATGCCAAGATCTGAATGTCTTCGTGGACGTAGATGAGCGGCAGCAACTGCGTGCCTGCGAGTGTCAGATCCTGGCGCGCCAGAAAGTAGCCGCTGGCAGGTGCGTCAGAGGGAACGCATGCCAGTGTCGTGACGTCGCCGTCGCGAATGTCCTCGCGCAGCGCAAGATCGATCAATTCCCGGACTTGAGGGGCATCCCAGCGCATGGTAGTTGTTCTATGGAAGCACGGACCGGCCAGTGCTTTCGCAGCAGATGTATGCCCGGCTACGCATCAGCTGCTTTGCCCCTGCGGCTGCTCAAAGAGCACCCTCGACGCCGCATCGACCGCGCGCAGGGTCGGTACATCCACGTGGAACCTGTGGGCGAGTTCGATCACCGAGCCGAGCAGCGCATCCAACTCTGGAGCGCGGCCTCGCTCAAGGTCCTGAAGCATCGATGTCTTGTGGTATCCCGCTGCGCGGGCACCTTCGATCCTGCGTTCGTTGGACAGGGCTATCTGCACGCCCACGGCCGAGGCGACCAGACGAATCTCATCCATGATGGCCTCCGTCAACCGCAGGCCAGGTGGTGAGGCAAGCAGTTCGGCCAGCGTCTTGCGGGTCAGTGCGCTCAACGGGTTGAATGCCGCGTTGCCGAGGAGCTTGACCCACAGTTCATGCCGAATGTCGTTGCGGACCGGAGCCTTGATGCCGGCGGAGCGAAGTGCCGACGAAAGCGCAAGTGCGCGCTCGGAACGCCCGCCTGAAGGCTCTCCCAGGGGCAGTCGCACTCCCTGGGTGTGCGCGACGCTGCCGGGACCTGCCAGGGAACTGGACAGGTAGACGATGGCTCCCACGACAAGGTGGCCGGGAATATGCAGCGAAATCACTCCCTGCGGGTCAACGGAGGTGATCGGGGGCTCATTGCCGTCAACGCCGTGAAAGTACCACCAGGGCAGGCCGTTCTGCGTTGATACGAATGTCGTGTGGGGACCCTTTAGCGGGCCAACGAGGGGAGCGATCGCTGTTAAGGCACTGGCCTTGACGCCCAGAACTACGTAATCGGACCGGCCGACCTCAGCCGGCGAGTCTGTCGCATGGACCTGATACCGCTGTTCGCCAAACACTTCGCTGCGGACCAGCAGTCCGTTCTTCCGCAGCGCGTCCAAGTTGGCCCCCCGAGCGATCAAATGCACGTCATGCCCGGCTTCGATCAGCCGGGCCCCGAGGAAGGATCCGACAGCGCCAGCCCCGTAGATCGCGAATTTCATCGGAATGCTATTCAGGCAAGCGCGTCGCGCACGCCCTCCTCAAGCTCGTCTAGGGCACCTGCGAAGAAATGATCCTGCGCCTCGACCCATGTGATCTTCTTCGGAGCGGCGGCGAGCTTGAAGACTTTTTCCAAGTTTTCGCGCGAGCCGTACTGATCGCGGGTGCTGTGCACAAAGTGCTTCGGACATCCGCATGCACGCAAGAAGTTGAAGTCCCTGCGATCCACTGGCGTGCCGACCGCAATCGCTCTTTCGACCCTTGGGTCTCCGCAGCAAACCCGCAACGAAACTCGCGAGCCAAACGAGAATCCCCCGACTGCGAGAGGGATTCCGGAATAGCGCTCGTGCATATATTGCATCGCGGCACGCAGGTCATCCTGCTCGCCTCGCCCGCCGTCATAGGTACCGGAACTGGCTGCTACGCCACGATAGTTGAATCTCAGAACTGCCGCTGCCGCGCTCCGCGCACCCTTGGCCATGCGATAGACGACCTTGTTGTGCATAGTCCCGCCGTACTGGGGGTGGGGATGGCAGATGACAACCGCCCGTTCGATACGCTGGGGAGGCTCGGGCTCCTCCAGGAGTGCTTCAAGCCGCCCGGCTGGGCCTATAAGAAAGATGGACTTCAGTTTGCGAGCCATGACATGCCTAGAGTTCAAGTGGAATGATCGCAGTCGTTCCGGCTGACACGTCCAGTGGGCGGCTTGCCCATGACGAGCCAGCTGGCTTGCACGCAAGGATTCCCAACATCCTTCGTTCCGATCATCCATTATGGTCGCAATCTCGAAAGTGGGATTGCGGTGCGGATTCCTTCCGCCATATGGTCGAGGCCATTGCTTCGGCCCGGCGCTGGCGCCGGGCTATGCGGAGTCATCGCTGCCTTCGATGCTCGGTCTGAAGTCAACTCTTATTGGATGCGCTTGCTCCCTCCTCTCTTGGAGAGCGTGCTCGAACAGTGTGGATACGGAAGGGGATCAACTCCCCAATCCGCTCTGCGTCGTCGTGGACGACCTCAACGTGGCGCTGAGCACCTATGGTGAGTCGCCGACTGGGATGCTTGCGAGATGGTGGACAGTTGAACTTGCAGCAGGAGCAAGGGGCTGCGCCAACGCGGCCCCCCTACTGACCTAACGGTCCATGGGTGCGGGGGGTGAGCGGCAAACCCATCATGAGGCCTCTGATGCAATTCGAAAGGGCGCGCATGGGCGCTCGGTTCGGACCGCACGTTATCGATTCATCGAATGGACGCCCTTGAAGGGCGACGCAATGCCACAGTCCGACCTGTACGACTTGGCTCACGACTCCAAGGAATGCGACAATCTGGCGAGCGGGGCGGCACGCGAGGCAACTCAAGAGCGTCTCGCCGAAATACTGCGGGATGGCTGGAGCGCCGCTCTGCCACCTGCGGCCGTCTAGGGCGGGGAATAGCACCCGAGAGGGAGAATTAACGACATGCGCAAATCCAGCCTAAACACTGAGCTGGGTCGGCGAGGCTGCGGACGCGTGGTTCAAGTCCTTGCCGTCTGCGGGCTCTTGGTTGCGACTGTGGCCGCACAGCAGGCCCCGAGACCCGAGTTCCAGCCGGTAACCGATAATCCAAGCCTGCCGAGGGTGCTCATCATTGGCGATTCGATCTCGATCGGCTACACACTTCCACTGAGGGCTGCACTCAAGGGCGTAGCCAATGTCCATCGGCCGCCCGAGAATTGTGCGCACACCTGGAAAGGACTGGAGAAGATCGATGAGTGGCTCGGAGATGGAAAATGGGACCTGATCCACTTCAACTGGGGCCTGCATGACCTGAAGTACGTGGATGAAGATGGAGGGCTGGAATTGCCCCCAAAGGGTAAGCAGGTCAGCGCCCTGGAAGAGTATGCATCGAACTTGGACAAGCTGGTCGTGAGGCTCAAGCAGACCGGGGCCAGGTTGATCTGGAGGCCCACGACGCCTGTGCCTAACGGAGCGTCGGGGCGAAATCCCGCAGATCTGCCAAAGTACAACAAGGCTGCGGCGAAGGTCATCTCTCGTCACGGCATCGAAGTCGACGACATGAATGCCTTCATCAAGGCTGCAAAGATTCCGCAAGTAAGGCCGAACAACGTACATTTCTCCAAGGAGTCTTCGGAGCTGTTGGCCAAGAACAGCGCAGAGGTGATTCGCCGCAAACTTGGCAGCAGCTAGAGGCCGCTACCGGCGCATCAACGGACGGTAGTTGTCCATCGACATTCATCTTCGTCCATAGAACGCAGAATCGACAGTTGCAGGAGCGTCAAGACCGCCGCGTGGACGCCGCCTGCAGGTTCGGGGTGACTCGTAAGCGTCTACGATGAAGGCGGATCGGATCGCGGTCGGGCGGTTTCATCGGCCGTGTCACGAAAGCAGGAAAAGCGGCGCATGGCGCGGGGAAAACCGTGGAAACAACGAGAGGATGCAGCAGCGCAGCCGGGCGGTGCCACAGTCGGTCATTAAGCCGAACTGTGGGCGATGGCCGATGCCCCGCGCGGCTCAATGGACGCCGCCGAGTACAAGCACGTCGTGCTCGGGCTGATCTTCCTGAAGTACATCTCCGAAGCCTTCCAGGAACGCCGCGCGGCCGTGATCGCCGAGTGGGGGGAGGGCGCCGCCGAGGACCGGGACGAATACATAGCCGAGAACATCTCCTGGGTGCCGCCGGAGGCTCGCTGGGCGCACCCCAAGGGGCAGGCAAGGCAGTCGATCATCGGCCTCACCGTCGATCAGGCGATGGGGTTCGGGGGCGACGAGTGACGGCGCGGTACGAGGACATCCGGCAGCGGCTACGACTGGGCGAGGACAGCCGCTGGGAGTTCAAGCAGATCGAGTTATCAGGTAACCACCTGACCAGTCCCGACCGGGCTGATCTGGCCGACGAGATCACCGCATTCGCCAACGCGAACGGCGGCGCGCTGCTGTGCGGCGTCACGGACGATGGACAGATCCAGGGGATGTCCCGTCCGCAGATGGCGGCTCTGGAGCATCTGCTGGTCGAGGCGAGCACCGATAGCATCGAACCCCAGGTCCACATCGAAGTCCATCACCGGGAAGTAGACGGCGGGGCCTTCCTACTAGTCGATGTGGCCAAGGGTGATGCTCTGCAGGAGCACAACGGGCGTAGCTTCATCCGGGTCGGATCTTCTAGGTGTCAGATGACCGCTGACGAGCGATTGCGGCTCGCGCAACGGCGGGCACAAAGTCGATATCTCTGGTTCGACGAGCAGCCGGTGCCGGAGACCGGGTTCGACACGCTGGACGCGGCGCTCTGGATGCCGCTGCTGAGCGCCCAGGGCGTAGCTGAACCGGAGGTGGCGCTGGTCAAGCATGCGCTGCTCGCAACCGACGAGTCGGGTGTCCAGCGCGCGACAGTCGCCGGCGTGCTGCTGTGCTCGCAGCACCCGGAGCGGTGGCTGCCGAACGCTGCCATCATGGCGACCCGGTACCGCGGGGCGGACCGCACCACAGCCCAATTTGACGCGCAGGAAATCACGGGTCCCCTGCAGCGACAAATCGCAGACGCAGTCGCATTCGCCGTGCGCAACATGCAGGTCTCAGCCCGCAAGGTGCCGGCGCGGATCGACATGCCGCAGTACAGCGAAAATGCGATCTTCGAGGCAGTCGTGAACGCCGTGGTGCACTGCGATTACGGCATCCGCGGCAAGCGCATCCGCCTGTCGATGTTCGCCGACCGCCTGGAGATCCAGTCTCCCGGCGCACTACCCAACACGCTGACCTTGGAGAGCATGGAGTTGCGGCAGGCGACGCGGAACCAAGCCATCGCCTCCCTGATGGGTCGGATGGGGGTTGGGGACATCCTCGGCTCCGCGGACCGGCTCTATTTCATGGAGCGCCGCGGGGACGGTGTACGGATCATTCAGCGCGAGACCCGGGAGCTATCTGGCAGGCCGCCGCAATACCGCCTTGTCGACGGTGCGGAAGTCCTGCTCGTGATTCCCGCGGCACCGCAAGACGTGACCTCCATCCGCGCGGTCGTGGCCGTAAAGACCGAGGGGCGGCCGCTGCCGGGGGCAGACGTGCTGGTCCTGTTTCCGAACAACACCTGGAAGCAGGCGGTCTCAGACGAGAACGGTGAGGCCACCGTCGACCTGTACACGACGGAACTGCCGATGACCGTATTCGGCGCGGCGCCAGGATACGCAGCCTGCATGGTGCAGGATTGGCTTCCTTCCAGCGGCCCGCTCGCGCTGGAACTGAGCGTCCTGCCGCGGGGCGGAAGCGTCATCTTCTCGGAGGCCGCCGGCCGCCTCCCTGGCCTCAAGGGTCGCCTGAATCCCGTACGTGACAGGTTGGATCGCACCTACCTGTACGCGTCCAACATCGCCATAGCCCGGGGCAGGCAGCAGCCCGTCCATTTCGTTCCCGGCGAAGAGTTGCGTCTGACTGACGCTAACGGCACGGAGTGTCTCGTGCGAATCCTCGATATCGTCGGCCGCTCGGCACTGGTCGAGTATCGGGTGCCCGAACCTGTTCGTGTGGACTGAGATACCGAAGTCGATTAGGGGCCAAAGCCGGCCGCAGCATGTCCTGCTCGCACCGGCACGAACGGCGCGAGCGGTAAAAGACGTGGGTACAGTCGACAATCGCAGGAGCGTCAAGGCCGCCTTGTGGACGCCGCCCGCAGGTTCGGCGTGACCCGCAAGCGGCTATGATGAAGGCGGATCGGATCGTGGCGAGAGGAGAAGGCCGATGACCGTCAGTGAGATGATCCAGCTTCTCCGCGGCTACCCCGCCGGCCTGCGCGTGGTCGTCAACGGCTATGAGGATGGCTACGACGATCTGTCGCCAGAGCAGATCTCCGTCAAGCGGATTGCGTTGAACACTGGCATGGACCACTGGGTGGGGCAGCACGGAGAGCCGAGCGAGGCTTCTGCCGGCGCTGCGGAACCAGCGACGGTTGTCGACGCCCTTGTTCTGTGCCGCACGTCCAACTGACCGCTCCCGCCACGAGCATGACATGATCGACTACGGCAGGTTCCGGCTGTCGCTCAAGCGCCTGGAGCAGCAGAACGAGAACTACCGCCAAGGGAATCCGACTCTGTCCGATTTGGACCGCGAGGCCATCGCCGAATCCGTCATCCGGCGTTTCAAAACCTGCTACGACTGCCTGTGGAAGGTGCTGAAGCGGTATCTGATCGAGGCCCTCGGCCTACCCGATACGCCCAACAGCCCCAAGCCCGTCTTCAGGCTGGCGCACGAGAACGACCTGCTCGCCGCGCCTGTGGAGCAGGGGCTCCGGCACGCCGAAGCCCGCATCGATACATCCCATGACTACGATGGGGAGAAGGCCAAGGCCTGCCTCGTGCTGGTGCCGAACTTCATCGATGACGCCATCGGCCTCTATCAGACCATGAGTGGTAGGCCGTGGGAGTAGATGCAGCCCTCGACATCACGACCGAGGAGCGCAACACGGTCCTGGCGGTGCTCCGGGGGGCACCTGCCGGGCACGGCCGCTTGGGCGTACCGGTCACGCGTGAAGTGGATTTCCCGGCCTCAATCCGACCTCGACATCGTCGTCTTCGCTACACGGGAGCAGCGGCGTCGGGTCGGCGATTTGCGTGAGGCGTTCGAGGAGAGCAGCCTGCCTTTCCGGGTTGATTTCTTCGTATGGGACGATGTGCCCAATTCGTTCCGCGAGCAGATTAGCGCCGATCACGTCGCCCTGTTAGGAGGCGACGACCACAACTCTAACGTCGCGGGGGTGTCTCAATGCACGGGCGATGATTAAACACAGCATCGCTTGGTCGACTTGTACGACATCACCCGCGGCGCTTTGCCGCGTTCCATCTATGAATGGATCGCCATTTCTGGCATAGCTTGGGTCAATGCGGTCAACGAGGACACGGTGCGGGAGTACATCGAGAGCCAGAAGTGGGATGTGTATATGGAGGGGTTCCAGATCGCGCCCGAGTCGCCATAAGCCGGGCACCTGTATGGCGGCTTTAGCCGCCTCCGCGATTTTCAGTCGTCAAGAAACCCACCGACCTTCAGCCCGTGGTCGTTTAGAGATGAATGTCTTACACGTTATCCGTGGCGGCTGTCTCTGCGAACGGGGTTGGTGGAGGCGGCGGGAATCCAACTCCTAGCACAACTCATTGATATAGCAAGAGTTATGAGATCATCTGTGGTCGATTTCCAACAATTTTCCCAACTAGCGCCCTTGTGATCTGGAGCGTCGGGAAAAGAGTGCCGAGGCCGCGCACGGCTCGTGCGGGGAAATCATGTCAGCGCACGACCTCCGGGGCGACTGAGATCCGCCAAGCGCAACAAGGGGGGCTAGTCTAACTCATTGCCTAGCAGCGAGTTATTCAAATGGCCGGGACGGATGGGACCCCTTGAGCGCACGGACCGCGGGGCGGGAGCGACCCCCCCCCGAAAACGCCCCTCGCTTGCACAGCCGGGCCTTTCGGGGAGGTCGCTCCCGAGATCTATCCTTGCAGGAAGGCCGCTTGGTCTAGGTGAGCCTAGGAAGGGCCCCTCTGCGTGCCTTCCAGGAATGCCAGCAAGTCGGCCAGCTCCTGCGTACTCAGCTCCGCATCGAGACCCGCAGGCATTACCGATACTCTCCCGGGACGCACCTCTTCAATCTGCGAGCGCTCAATCCGTTCGCGTTCCTCGGCGCCCGTCGCCAGTACGATCCAGTCCTCGGTCTCCTCCACTGTGACGCCGCTGTGGATGTCGAATTGCGTTTGGACGATCACCGGTTCGTAGCTGGTGACGAACGACGCGCTGGGATAGAGCACCGCCTCGAGCAGGTCGCGCCGCTCGCGAATCTGGCCGATCGTGGTCAAGCCAGGCCCGACCTTGCCACCCTGGAAGCCAATTGCATGGCACGAGATGCAGGCTGTCTTCTCAGCATTGAACACCGCCTGACCGCGACGCACGTCGCCCTCGGGAAGCGACGCCAGCAGGGACTCGAGCCGCTCGGTTTGTTCGGCCCGATCGGCGTCCCGCGAATTGGCAAAGGCCTTTGCTCGCTCTGCCAGAGATTCCGGGAACGCCGCAAAGAGCGATTCTACGCTTCCGGGCTGCAACCCCGGACTCCCACGGCTCTGCTCGAGTGATGCGAGCAGAGCCTCTCCAAGCTCGGCGCTCCCTCCGGAAGCAAACGCGTCAAGAACCCGCGGGAGCTCCGCCGGTCCCGTCTCCTTGAGCGCCCTGGCCAACTCGAGACGCTGTGCGTCGTCGAGCGCAACACCAGCGAGCGCACGAGCGGCGGCCGCGCGCGTGTCCGCGTCCCGGTCGGCGGCAAGGCTGTCCACCAAGAACGCGAAGGCGGACGAAGGCGTAGCTTCCGCGTCTGACAGCGCGGTTTCGAGCGCCTCGACCCGCGTGCGGGGCCCCAGGCCTTTGTTCTCGGAAACAGCTAGCAGCGATCTGCGCAACTGATCGCTCGGCCGCTTGAGCGTATTGGCCGCCCGCACGGCGGCCTCGGCGGTCTCGCCGGTCGCGTCACGCAGGATGCGAGTCAGCGCACTGTCCCATTCCTTAGGTCGCTCTTTGAGCAGCGCTCTGGACATGACTTTCAGCGCGATACGCCGGGAAGCCGGGGAGCCCGACTCGGCAGCGCGCGCCACAACGGAGCGGATTTCCGGTGACTCGGCAAATCGGACAAGTTGGTCCTCAACCGCTTCCTCGCCCGCCCGCAGTCGCGCCTCAAACGGCCTCGCCAGCTCCGCGCCCCACTCCAGTCGTCGCCCCGCGATCCAAGAAGCCGTCTGGCGCAGCAGCTCGTCATTGGACGTGAGCAGCGGTACGACCGTGCGCGGTTCCAATGCACTCGGCCGCATCTGATCGAGCGCCAGCAGCGCTGCCCGTCGCGTACGCGCGGATGCCCAACGCAGTCCCGTGCGGGTCGCTTCGGGATCAGCAATCTCGATCAGCGCGAACGTCAGCGAGTGAGCAAGGACCTGATCCTCGGCATCCGCCGCAGCCGCCAGCAACTCGCCTACCGCCTCGCTTTCGTGGATCCTCCCCAGCGCCTCGGCCGCAACGCGGGCTAGGGGCTTCGACTGCTCCAGCAAACCCAGTAACGCCGGCGTCGCCTCCGCATCCCGCCAAACCGATGCGCCATGCGCGGCTGCATGACGCACCGACTCGTCTTCGTCGGCAAGCGCCTGGCGCACCGCCGCGCGCGCTTCGGGCGCGTCGATCTGCGTGAGCGCCCAAACCGCATTCCTCTTCGCCGTGACCGAACCGTCGACAGTCGCCAGCACCGGTACAGCCGACTCGCCCATTCCCCCGAGCTCCCGCAGGGCGCGGTCGCGCACGAAGGGCCGCGGGTCGTCTAGCCTGTCGACTAGCTCTGAGGCCGCAACGTCCCAAGCAAGCTTGACCCCGCGGGGGTCTTCATCCGCCGTCATCCCCTTGCGGCGTATCCGATAGATGGCTCCGGGAACGTCGGCCTTGGCGAGTTGCGACGTCGGACAGCAGAGCTTGTACCAGCCCCCGGTATCGACTACCAAGAGGCTCCCGTCGGCGTCCTCCATCACGTCCGTCGGGTGAAAGTCCGCATCCGAGGAAACCAGCAGGTCCGAGTCCTCGCTCTCGAACGTCGCGCCGCTCGGCGACAGCCGATGCCGCAGCACCCTGTGCGTGTTGAACGTCGTCGAGACCAGGTTCGTCCCCTCGAACCCAAGCGCTTCGGACTCGATCGCAGCCAACCCTACCGGCGCCGCCGGCCCAAGGTGCGAGATCGGATCGAGATACCCGCCCGTCATTGGATGGGCTTCGGCTGCGCGGTGCACCCTGCCATACACGCCGCCATAGATCGCGTGGATGACGCCGTCGCGGCGCCCCAACTCCGGAAACTGCAAGAACGTCGACGTCAACATGCGCTCGCCCGTCGGCAGAAAGGCGACCTCCACCGGGTTGTTCATTCCGCCGGTCAGCACTGCCTCGATCGGCCCGCCCTCGGGCCGCCGCCTGAAGACGTGCGCCGCTTTGGTGACCAGCGTCGAGCCGTCGGTGATCTCGTGCGTCTGCTCGGCGAAGGAGCCCTTGGTCCAGTAGATCCAGCCGTCCAGGCCCTCGTAGGGACCGTGCAGATCGTTCGCACAGTTGGTCAGCGTCTTGGCGTCGTACCAAACCTCGCGATGCTCGGCGACGCCGTCGTCGTCGGCGTCCACCAACTTCCAGATCACAGGCGGCGCGGTGACATAGACCGCTTCCTTGGTCCACAGCACACCCTCAGGAAGCATCAGCTTGTCGGCGAAGACCGTCCGCGAATCGTAAACGCCGTCCCCGTCTCGATCCTCGAGCCGCAGAATGCTGTGGGGCTTCTCGGCGAGCTGCTCCTCCACAGGAGCGTTGGAACCCGAAGACTCGGCTACGTAGAGCCGACCCGCGTCATCCATGTCGACAATCATGGGCCGCTCCACCAGCGGCGGCGCGGCTGCAACGACGACCTCGTAGCCCTCGGGGACGCTGAGGTGTGCGAGCCCTGGCGGATCCGGCGCGGAGCAGGCGCACCATGCGATCGCGACGGCCGCCAAGAAGTACCGCATCGAGGCATTGTGCGGCCGATCGAGCACGCTCGGCGTGTCGTGACTTGGATAATTCAACATTTGCTCCGATCTCCCCAGAATCAACTAAGGCGCCTGCTTTTTCCGGCCTCTACGGTTGCGGGTCGGCATCACATGCGAACCGATCGGCGCCTTGAGCACTAGCTGCTTGCGCTGCGGTCGGAAGCAAACCTTCTCGCTACAGGCTTGGAAGACAACCTCGATGGGTAGCTCGATCTCGGTGGGCTTGTCTCGCAGGGACCAGTCGAGGATCTCCGACCCTAGGATTACCGGGATGGCGACGTCGGTCACGCCTTCGTAGACGTTGAGCGTGACGCCGAGCGCGGGAAACTCGCGTGCCGTCGTCCGCGGATACTTCGGTTCGCCGATCCGCACGCCCTTCGTCTGTGCCACGGTTGCCGTCGAGGCGATGAAACCTTCAGGCAGTGGGGCGCCATACATGTGGTACCCGTCTGCAACTTCGAAGCGCACGTAGACCGTGCTCTCGGACTCGAACCTGAGCGCCTCGTCGGCTAGGAACGCCGAGACCTTGACGTGTTCGTCGCTGAGCTCGGCCATCGGCGTCTCGTGCTTCGAAAGGATGCGGCCGATCGCCGAGTTGCGAATGGTGCCAGCGGAGGTGCGCGTGGCGAAGTTTCGATGGAAGAACTTCTCGGTCACCCGGCCCTCGGCGTCAGTGACGTAGACACCAGGGAACGGCAGTCCATAGAAGCCGCGATTCGTGCCCCGGTGAATCACGTCACTGTCGGGATCGATGGTGGTGTTGAGGATGCCGAAGCGCTTGATGACTTCGGAGTCGTAGTCGGAGAGAAGGTCAAAGGCGATGTCGTGCCTGTCGGCGAATTGCTTGAGATGCTGCTGAGCGTCGTAGCTGACGCCGTAGACCTTGATGTTCTCGGCGGTGAAAATGTCGAGGGCTTGTTGCAGCTCAACTAGCTGCGTGCGGCAGTACGGTCACCACACAGCCGATCGGAAAAAGACGACGACCGACTTCGAATCGCCTCGGTCGGCATGGTAGTCGACCGCCTCGCCGTTGTGGTTCGGCAGAGTGAAGTCGGGCAACCGTTCGCCGATGTCGGGCCCGGTTGGGAAGTCGTGAGTCGCCGGGTAGCGGCGCCCCGGGTGGTCCACGGGCACCGGACCGGTGATGCCGAGGTCGTCAACGCGCGAGCCTTCGGGTAGGGCCTCGTGGGCAGCGCGTACTGTGGCCTTCTTCTCCTCTTCGTTGGCCTCCGCCGGCAGCGCGAGAAAGAACAGGAACAGCAGCAGGATGAGGGGGGCGGCTTTTTCGGTGGTCGTCACATTCATTTCTGTTTATCCTTTCGGCTAGTCAGCGGCGAGTTGCCGTTTGATTTCGTCGTGAAAGGCAGGGTCTAGCGTAGGGTCGTCGGTTTCTTGACGCCAGGCTTCGAGGGCCGCCCTGAGGCGTTGCTCGGCTTCAGCGTGGTCGGAGTTCCCGGCTAGGTTGTTGAATTCCCAGGGATCGTTTGCCAGGTCGTAGAGCTCGCACTCAGTCGGTTCGGCGTAGGTGTCGAAGGCCGTCCGGACAGGAGTTCCGGTGTAGCGGTCTTCGCGTGAGGTGGAATAGCCGATGTCGCCGTCGATCCTGCTCAAGGGCCGAGCGGTGTCGGCGAGCAGGTTGTGGATCAGCTTGTAGCGGGCGTCGCGGATCGCTCGCCGCGGGAACCACGGCCGGCCATGCATGTGGAACTCGCCGACGAGAAACTCGCGCCACTGTGCATCGGCGCTTTCAAGCACGGGGCGGAGGGACCGACCGTGGGTTTCGACGCCGGAGGTCGCACCCGTGGCGTCGAGGATCGTCGGCAGGATATCGACGGTCGAGACCATCGCGCTACTACGCATCGGTTTCGAGACGCCCGGCCAGCGAACGAGGAAGGGGACTCGGAGGCCGCCTTCATACGTCGTTGTCTTACCGCGGTTGAACGGGGGCCCGTGGTCGCCGATGAAGATGACCAGGGTGTTGTCGGCGCGCCCATGACGCTCGAGCGTTTCGAGCAGCAAGCCCACGCCGATGTCGAGTCGCTTGACCTCGTTGTAGTAGCCGGCGACGCGTTCGCGCTGCTCGGGCGAGTCGATCTGTTGAAACGGCAGGACGCTTTCTTCGCTCGGCTCGACAAGGGTTTCGGGGATGCCATCGACGCGGTCAAGAAAGGCCCAGTCGCCGAACTGGTTGGTTTGGGGGTCGCGCCCACGGTAGGCGTGCGGGTCGGTGTAGTTCACCATCAGGAAGAAGGGTTGGTCGCCCGACTGGGTAATGAACTCGGAGGCGCGCTCGGCGACAAGCTTCACCTGTCGGGCATCGACGTAGCTCGTTTGTCGGTAGTCGAACTGGAACGAAGCGCCGGGGGCGACGTGGAGTTTGCCGATAATTCCAGTTCGGTAGCCGGCGCGCTTGAGGATGTTGGGGATGGTGGCGTCCTCGAGATGGGGGTGCAGGGCGAAGGGGGTGCCGTTGGTGAGTCCGTACTGGCCGGTGGAGTGGACGTAGAGTCCGGTGAACATGGCGCTGCGTGACGGGCTGCAGGAGGCTTGCGCTACGTAGGCCACATCGAACTGGACTCCGCTGGCGGCGAAGGCGTCGAGCTGGGGTGTTTCGATGACGGTGTCGCCGTAACAGCCGAGTTGAAGCCCGAGGTCGTCGGCCGTGATGAACAGGACGTTCGGCGGCGACTGCGCGGGCAGGGTTCCCGAGCACGAGGCGAGCGCTAGGAGGCAGGCTGTGATCCCCAAGAACATGCGCTCGAATGTTGAGCGGAATCGGGCTGGGACGGTTGCAGAGGCGCTTAGATGTCTTTTTTGCATGGCGCCCTCCACCAGCGTCAACGCCGCGAAGATCGCGGCTGAACGTACTGCAAGTCTCACCATGATCGTTACGTTCCCTATGCCGTAAGTCGCTTGAATAGGTTTTCTGTCATGCGCTGCACGCGCGAGTCAGGGCCTTGCGGCCGGGCGAACCGATTTGCTGGCAAAACATGGCCGGGAGGCGATGAGAGAGCTTGCGCATACCAGATCGTTCCGGCATTGAAGACAAGGTTGTCCTTGGGCCCGTCGTAGATCGTCGCGGCATGAGGCGTATAGGACCTCTTTCTCGTGTCGACCGCCTTGCTCGTCGCCAGGATTTCATGACCGGGCAAATCGCGAGCGGCATGGCCATGCCATTCCCAGCCCAGTAGACCTTTGACGGCGTCGCCTTCTTTCATAGCGGTCCCTTCGTACAGCCAGTGATCAGGCTTGGAGCAGACCCAGTCGCCTCCGCCGAGGCCTTGGTGACGTCCGCCGATGAGCAGCGCCCCGTCTGGCGCTATTGGATACGTGACCCCAGGCCGCTGGCCGACGAAAAAGCTCTCGCGTTGCATGATCCGGTGGGGCTGACCCTCGGCGGAAGAATGCAAGGGCGCCACGCCGAACACCGCATTGCCGCTCAGGAACGCAAGGTGGACGCCTGCGTCGCGAGCCGCGATGGCGTTGTCGTACATCTCGCGCGTCCAATACTCGTCATGGCCCACGGAAAGGAAACCTTTCGCGCGTTGTAGTCGTGGACCGTATCTGTGCGTATCCAGGTTCGATATGTAGGACACCTCATAGCCCTGCTTCTCCATCCAGTAGGACAGCGGATATTCCCACAGGAGAAACTCACCCGAACCCACCGAAGACGGCCGATCTACAAGATGGTCCTGGCAGAAATTGGCGTACGGGCGGTCGAAACTCACCCACCCGGTGTCGTTCGGGTCGGTGCTCCACTTTTTCCTACCAGCGGGGTTATAGACCTCCTTGTCGTTGTGGTAGAGAGACCACCTGTCATCGGGCCAACTGTTGTAGGCCTGCCAGGTCATGTCGCTGCACTGGAAAAGCAGGTCGCATGGGCGGTCGTCACGCACGATAAAAATGACGTAGCTTTGCAGGCCCTCCTTCCTAGCCGTGAGTCTTCCTTGATAGGCTCCGCTCACCTTCTTCGTGGTGAGCTTTCCTAGATAGACGCCGCTCAACCAGTCGTCGGGAATCTCAAACTCGACCGACGGTTCCCACTTGCATTCCCGTAGGCGCTTCTCGCCGATCGGCGGATCGGGTTGGGCTTGGCCCTGCAGCGAATCAAACCGCTTCATGAGCCGCCCGCCGTCGCCGCCGTAGTAGCCGGTACGGAAGATTTCCAGGCTGAACTCCGAAACCGGATTCGTGCTCACCATGATCTTGAGCGTGTCGCCGGCGCGCACGCTCGCCTCGGAGCAGTAGCCTTCGATTCGCGGGGAACGCCACCAGGTATCCGGGTCGATGCAGGTATTGGTGAGCATCCAGTCCCGCGTGCCGGGCTTGGCGTTCTCCTGGCGAATGAGATCGGATGCGGCTCGGGCAGCGCCCGTCGCCGGCCCGAAAGCCGACATGCCCAAGCCGGCCGCTGCGACGCCTTTGATGACGTCGCGACGAGGGAACCGGCTCGGCTGATTGTTTGACTGCTTCATTGCTGACGTCTCCTATCAGTCCCAACGTGCGTCTTGGTGAGTATTCAGTCCCGCGTTCCGGGCTTGGCGTTTTCTTGCTCGATCAAGTTCGGCGCGGCCGAAGCAGAACGGGGCGGGGCCTTAAGGGCTGTTCGCCCGGCTGTGAACGGATGCGGCGGGTCAGCCAACAGAACCTGACTGATGAAGTCGTCGACGATGTCGTTGGCCACGCCCGGTTTATTGGTCGGCGAATGGCCGGCGCCATCGATAACCGAGACTTTGTGGGGGCTGTCGGGCTGATCGGCGACGGCCTGGCGGATCCCGTCGTATACCCAGTCGACATTATTCAATCCGGCGGCCGCGGCTTCGGCGATCGGCGGTTGATTGCCGCCCAAGGCCCGCGGATCAGCCTTGCCGGCGATGAAGAGTGCCGGCACGTCATCGAAGCCGGCGCTCACCTGCGCTTCGGGATGAAACTGAAACCTATGATCGGCAAAGGCCCCGATCTTGTTGACTACGCCATCAAAGTCGAAGTCGGCGGCATAAGGGTACCTGGGCGTCCCGGAGAATGCGGCGAAGATCAACCGGCTCCGCGGCGTGCTTAGGCCGGAGTCCGAGACGACGCCCGTCAGCGGCTTCCCGTCGGCCGCGAATCCGACGGCCAGTCCCCACACGCCGAGCCCTCCCGCACTAGTTCCGTGTGCAAACACATGGGTCGTCGGATAGTTCGCGACCGTGTAGTCGATAGCGGCCATCGTCGCCTGGAGGCCGTTCACCTCGCCGCCCTTGGGGTTGTTGGGGTACGGCGTGCCGAGTCCGAGGTACAGGTCGTGGTCAGACATGGACACCACGAGCAGGCGGTATCCTTCCTTGATGCGTCGGGTGACCGTGTTATCGATTGGCTGCCCGTTCTTGTCGATGATGGGGCGGAGGCCGATCTTCCGGAGGCCCTCAAAGGTCTCCTCGTGATTCCACGTGTCCTGGGTCTGATTCCCCGTCGCGTGGTACACGCCCTGCTCGTCGAAGTAGCCGATGCCTCCTCCATGGAGATACACCCACAGCGGGGCCTCAGCGCCAGGATTGTCCAGGGGCTCCGCGACAAGGAAGGTGTAGTTGCCCGACAGGCCGGCGTTGTAGCCAAGATTGCGGTAAAAATCGAGTTTCCACTCGCTACCGACGAAACTGACAGTTTCTTTGTGGGCAAGGACCACCTTGTTGCTGTCTCGAACGACAATCGGCGGTGAAGGCTGCGCTGCGGCCTGACCGTAGACTGAGCCGGTTGTGAGCAAAAGGGCCATAGGGAACAGGCACTTCACCCATCGACTCGTCACGAAGGAACTCTCTCCACAGTTCAGTGCGTGGCGCTTCTGATTCATGATGTTACTCCTTTCGTAAATGGCTCTCAATGGGTTCCCGTAGGTCAGGGCTGGCGCTCTTCGCGGGGATCGCCACTAGGTATCCGGGTCGATGTAGGTATTGGTGAGCATCCAGTCCCGCGTGCCGGGCTTGGCATTTTCTTTTCGTATCGCTTTAGAACCGGAAGCCGTTGCCGCCTGGGCGGCATTTGTTTGGATGTTCGCGAGGGCTGATAATCCCATGCCGGCCGCAGCGCGCCTTTGAGCACATCGCGGCGAGGCAGTTCGTCAGGCTGATGGGCCGCTTTGTTCATGGTGTGTCCTCTTTTCGGATGGATAGCGCGCTGGATAGCTTGTTGGGCCCTGGCGCTCGGGATCATGGTCAGTTGGGCTCATTGCATAGCGCCAATGGGTTCATGATGCGTGGGGATCGCTTTGCGCATCTTGGTTTTGATAGCCGCGTATTCAGGATCATTCGCGAGGTTGTGCCATTCCCACTTGTCGACTTGGTGGTCGTACAGTTCTTCCGAGCCATCCTCGTACACGATATATCGATACCGTTCGGAGCGAACGCCGTAATTCTTGAAGCCAAAGGTAGTCAAAGAGACTTTGTCCCAGGCGGCGTCAGGGTCTTTCATCAAGACAGAGAGGTCGTTCCCTTCCAGCTGTCCCTCAGGCGGATCGATTGCAGTCAGTGAGGCCAAGGTCGGATAAATATCCAGCAGGTTCGCCGGCTTGGCCGTGGTCGAGCCAGGCGTGGTCACGCCCGGCGCCACCCACTGGGCGCCGCGCCGCCGGGCTGCGGGCCCGCTCCATGACTTGGTGGTGTACGTTCTTAGCATTGTTGGTTTTCAAGACAGAGAGGTCGTTCCCTTCATATTGACCCGCGTGGCCCTTTCCCAGAGGGAGTATTTTGCCCAACGTTCTTTTTCACCCAGCTGAAAGCCATGGTCGCTCCACAACACAATAATCGTATTGTCGGCGTACTGTGACTTCTCGAGCGCCCCGACCATCTGACCAATCAGCTCATCGGTCATGGCACTGGACGCCAGGTAAGCCTGAATGGCGTGCTTCCACTGACCCGCAGCCCTGATCGCCTTGGCCCACGCAATATGCCGCTGCTTTGAACTCGCTGCAGGCACATCTTCCAAGTCATCTTCCAGGTAGCCTTCCGGGATCTCTATCTCATCCAGAGGGAATCGATCGAAATATCCCTGAAGTGCGTAGTTGGGCAGATGTGGTTGGAAGATGCCGACGCCTACAAAAAAGGGTTCTTTCAGCTCACCTCCCAGCAGTGTCTCTGCCGCCCATTTCGCAGTTTTCCCATCGTTGATATCCTCCAGGGTGACATCGGGAGCATAGGGGCCCCAGTCGGCGTATCTTGCGACTCCCTTCGTCATCCCATTGAGAGGTCTCGGAGATGCGAATCTGTCTATAAACGGGAATAGGTCCTGCGTCTTACTCGGGTAATAGTCATCAAAGCCCCGACCCTGTACTTCATTCTTAAAATGAGCGCCGTGAAACAACTTGCCGGAGCCGGCTACATAGTAGCCATTCTGTTGCAACAACTCAGTCAAGAGCACCGAGCGATTCAGGATGGGGTTTTTTGTGAACGAATTTTGATTCACGTAATTACCCGACGTCGAAGGGCGCATCCCAGTCATAAGGGCAGACCTTGAAGGACCGCAAGCTGGAGCCGCGCAGTGCGCATTGGTGAACACCATGCCCTTGGAAGCCAGTTTGTCCATGTGCGGCGTCCGGGCCTGAGGGTTGCCCTCAAGGGCGCCCGTCCAGTCATTCAAATCATCGATCGCGATGAAGAGGACATTGGGTCGGTCGGTCTGTCCCTGAACCGCATCGGGAGACGAGAGCAGAGCGAGGACCAGCGCGGCTAAGGCGACCATCGCGGCCCCCTGTGAAACTTCACTGCAAGTTTCCCCACGATCGTTCCCTTCCCTATGCTGTGAATCGCTTGAACAAGTTCTCCGTCATGCGCTGCACGCGCGAATCCACACCTTGCGGCTGAGCGGCCTTGTGGGCGGGAAGCACGTGGCCTGGGGGCGATGACAAACCTTGCGCCCACCAGATGGTCCCGGCGTTGAAGACGACGTTGCCTTTGGGGCCGTCGTAGATCGTTGCTTCATGAGGCGTTCCGGGCGCTCTGCCGGCTTTCGTCTCACCATGAGTCAGGACTTCCATGCCGGGCAGGTCGAGGAGAGGATAGCCGTGCCACTCCCAGCCCACGAGGCCTTTGATTGCGTCGCCTTCCTTCATGCCCGTGCCTTCACACAGCCAGTGATCGGGCTTGGTGCAAACCCAGTCGCCGCCGCCGACGCCGCCGGTCCGTCCACCCATGAGCAGCGCCCCGTCCGGTCCCGGTTGGTTGTTGAACTCAAAGCCTCGTCGCTTGTAGAACATCTGGGCGAGTTTCTCGCCAAGAAAATGGCTTTCCCGTCGAATCACCCGACAGGACTGGCCCTCCGCGGAGGGCAGTAAGGGCACAACGCCCCACACCGAATTGCCGCTTAGGAACGCGAGATTGACCCCGGCGTCACGGGCCGCGCTGACGTTGTCGTACATCTCGCGCGTCCAATACTCGTCATGCCCCACTGAGATGAAGCCCTTTGCGCGCTGTAGTCCCGGCCCATCCGTATGCGTGTCGACGTTTGATATGTACGACACGTCGTAGCCATGCTGCTCGATCCAATAGGAAAGAGGGAATTCCCAAAGAAGAAATTCGCTCGAACCCACCGAAGAGGGTCTGTCGATCAGGTGATCCTGGCAGTACTGCGCGTAGGGACGGTCAAAGCTCACCCACCCGGTGTCGCTGGGATCGGTACTCCACTTTTTCCTTTTCTTGTATCCGGTGTAGCCATTCTTGTCGTTGTGATAAAGAGAGAACTCGTTATTCGGCCAGCTGTTGTAGGCGGCCCAAGTCATGTCGCTGCATTGGAAGAGCAGGTCGCAGGCACGGTCGTCTCGCATGATGAAGATGACGTAGCTCTGTAGGCCCTCTTTCTTGGCAGTGAGCTTGCCGAGGTAGACGCCGCTCAACCAGTCGTCTGGAATCTCAAATTCCACTGACGGCTCCCACTTGCATTCGCGCAGGCGGTCGGCGCCGATCGACGGATCGGGTTGAGTCTTGCCTTGCAATGAACGGAACCGCTTCATGCTCCGCCCGCCGTCTCCCCCGTAGTAACCGGTCCGGAAAATTTCCAAATCGAATTCCGACACGGGGTTCGTGCTCACCATCACTTTCAATGTGTCGCCGGCGCGAACGCTCGTCTCGGAGCAGTAGCCCTCGATCGCGGGAGAACGCCACAAAGAGTCCGGCTCGACGTGGGTGATGTTTGTTTTGGTGAGCATCCAGTCCCGCGTACCGGGCTTGGCGTTCTCCTGGCGAATGAGATCCGATGCGGCTCGGGCGGCGTTCGGGCCGCGCCCGAGTGCAGACAATCCCAATCCCGCCGCTGCAACGCCTTTGATGACGTCGCGACGAGGGAGCCCGCTCGGTTGATCGTTTGGCTGTTTCCGCATCTTTGTTTTCATTGCAGATTCCTTTCGGGAGCAAACTGGCTCAAGCCTTTTGACCAACAATGCGCCTAAACAGGTTGTGGGTGATTCGCTGCACTCGCTCGTCTACCCCTTGTTGCGTCACCCCGTGTCTCACGGGAGTGGCGTGACCCGGCGGGCTCGACAGACCGTTGGCCCACCAGATGGTCGCGGCATTGAAGATGATGTTGCCCTTGGGTCCGTCGTAAATCGTAGCGGTGTAGTGGCCCGGCTGCTTTCCATTGATTCGCGTCTCGCCTTCGGCAACGATCTGCATGCCGGGCAGGTCCATCATCGGGGCGCCGTGCCACTCCCAGCCGATTAGGCCTTTGACCGAATCCCCCTTCTTCATCCCGGTCCCCTCAAACAGCCAGTGCTCCGGCAGGGCGCACGTCCAATCGCCGGCGCCCCTGACGGGCGGGGTCGTCCGCGCTCCCATCAGCAGGGCGCCGTCGCGCCCCAAGGTGGGTTTAAACCCTTTCTCATAGGGCGACTCCATCCGGCCCCTGTCGCCGAACTCGGATTGCTCAGGGAAGAACCAGCCTTCCCGGCGCGTGGTGCGATAAGGCCTACCGCTGCTGGACGGATGTAGCGGTACGACACACAAGACGGCATTGGCGCTCAGGAACGCGAGGTTCACGCCTTCATTGCGTGCGTGCATCACGTTGTCGTACATGTCCTCGGTCCAGTACTCGTCGTGGCCGACCGAGATGAAACCCTTCGTACGCAGCAAGCCCGCTGGGTCGGCGTGCGTGTCGATGTTGGAGATGTAGGAGACGTCGTACCCGTGCTGCTCCAGCCAAAACGCCAACGGGAACTCCCAGGGCAAGTATTCGCCCGAACCGCCTGACTTCTCGATCTTGTTGACGGGGTGCGTGAACAAGGCGTAAGGACGATCGAAGCTCACCGTGCCGCTGGGCGCGGTCGTGCTGGGGCGTCCCTCATGCTTTGTATAGATGCAATAGTCGGTTGGCCAGCGGTTGTAGGCGGTCCACGTAAGTTCGCTGCACTGGAACAGCAAGTCGCAGGGGCGGTCATCGCGGACGATGAAGATGACGTAGCTTTGGATCCCGCTGATCTCAGCAGTCAGCTTGCCCAGGTAGACGCCGCTGAGCCAATCGTCGGGGATCTCGAACTCCACCGAAGGCTCCCACTGGCATTCGCGGATGTAGTTTTCACCAATGGACGGTTCCGGCTGTACGACGCCTGGAAGCGATTCATACGTTCTGACAAGCCGGGCGCCATCCCCGTTGTAGTAGCCCGTCCGGAAGATCTCCAGCTTGAACGCGGACACCGGGTTCGTGCTGACCATGACCTGCAACGTCTCGCCGGCCCGTACGCTGTTCGCGGAACAGTAGCCTTCGATCCACGTGCTGCGCCCGCTGGGCAGCACATTCACCTTCCCAGGGACGGTGCGTGTCTTGGTGAGCAACCAGTCGCGCGTGCCAGGCTTGGCGTTTTCTTGGCTGACGAGGTTGGAGCGTGACTGAGCGTTGGCTTGTTTCGCGCCGGTGGCAGCCGATAGCCCCAAGGCGGTCGCGGCGGCGCCGCGGAGCAGGTCACGTCGGGGCAGCTCGCGCCGGGGCAAGCCTGATGGGGAATTCGATTCGTTCATAGCGGGCGCCTCCTTGGCTGCGGCGTGTCGGGGCTGCGGCGTGTCGGGGCCGTGGGTGTCGGTGATGCTAATCAATCGCTATTTGACGCTCTTGAGGTAAGCCACCAGGTCGGCGATCTTTTCGGGATTTAGTGTAAAGGATCTTGTAGTTGGCTATCACGCTGAGAACACCTGATGCGGATTCTTTGCGTTGACCAGAGCTTCTTTGCGGCGCTGTGAAGACCATAGAGGGGCTCAGGGGCTTTCCATGGAGGGCTCCCGCCAGTGTGACGGCCCCGACCGCGCGTGGAACGAGACGATTCGATGCCTAGCGACGCGCTCTGACTAGGAGCGAACCCGAAACTCTTCAAGAGCGTCGGCGTCGACATCGAGACCCAATCCTGGGATCTCAGGCAGCTTCACGTACCCGTCCTCGATTTCGAAGACATGCTTGGTCCGCAAGACTTTCAACGCCGGCGACCATTGCTCCTCAGGCAAGTTCGGCTGGCCGATCATTTCCTGGTACTCGCAATTCGGCATCGCGCAGCCGGCCTGGATGTAGCCGGCGAGCGACAGGCCTTGCGTACCGTGCTGTATGCAGGGGACGTGGAACGCCTCGGCAAGGATGCTGATCTTACGGGCGTTGAGAATGCCTCCGCAAATCCGCGTGTCGGGTTGGAGCACGTCGTAGGTCTTGTGAGTCAAGAAGGCCAGGAACTGGTGGATGCTCTTACCTAGCTCGCCGCCGGTGATGGGGATATCGACTTCGGCGGCCAGCCGGGCCGGGCCTTCGAGGTCGTGTCCGTCGAAGGGCTCTTCGAGCCAGCGCGCGTTGTAGCGCTCCATCCCGCGCGCGACCTCGAGTGCCGTGTCGTAGTCCCACACCCAGCCGGGCCGCACTGCGGTCCGGTCGAACATAATTCCGAAACCGTCGCCGCCATTGAAACGCGTGGTGATCGCACGCGAGAACTCTCCGAAGTAGTCTGCCGATACCATTCCCGCAGGGATCTTCCCGACGTAGTGCGGGAATTAGTTGGTTAGAACGGCAAGCGGTTGCCCCGCGACCGACCTTATCGAGAGCGCTACGGCCTCAGTATCTACGGGCCCAGACGGCTTGACGAGATCTGGGCTGGCGGCGGGAGGGTTCATCCGCACCTGGTCGATCGTGCCGCCAAACGGGTCTGGAGGGATAGTTCCCTCCTTCATAAACCAGCGCCGATTGAACACCTCGTCCGCAAGCTCGGTGCTGGCCCACCCGATCTCGGCAGGCTCGAGTCGCTCGAAGGCTTTGGTGATCGACGCGGCGATGCCATCAATTAGTTGGCGGGAGTACCGCTCTTCGTTTTGGACGCTCGGGGCCGGTTCGGGTCCACGCAGCCCAACGCCCGGAGCCGGGGGCGGGGCGGTGTGAGTATGAGTCGCCGCAATCAGCATGCGATCAGCTGGGATGCCTGTCCCCGCTTGAGCTTGGCGCTTGGCTTCGTCGAGAGTCTCCCTGGGGTGTAGCAGCTGTCCACAATTGCAATAGCCACGGTCTCAGTGCCATCAACCAGCACCAACGCTCGGGAGTTCAGCGCATCGTGGGCTCCGGTTGCGGGTCTGTACGATGTCCTGCCTGTCGAGAACGCGAGCAACAACGAGGCTAAGGCGACTTCGATACACGCTTCGAACGTTGTGTGGGTCGAGCCGGACGGAATGCCCACCCTCGCCAATGGGCCGAAGGTAGCCGTTCTCTGGGGCAACCCGAACGACGATCAGCCGAGCGGGACCTTGGTCAAGCTACCGGCTGGCTTTATTGGAATGATGCGCAGTCACGGTTCGACGTTCCATGCTGTGGCGGTCGAGGGGCGACAGGAGTACCAGGAGCCAGACAAGAATGACGTCACGGACCTGGAACCGGGCAGCTATTTCTGCTCGAAGGGAGAGTCGGTACACCAAGTCTCGTGTGAAGTGGGCGGGGATTGCATCCTCTACGTGCGCTCTGGTGGTGGGTTCGACTTATCTCCGGTACGTTCCAAGCAGTCGCCACGACCGGTGAGCGCAATCACGAAGATCGCACCTTCCGTTAATGACTCATCACGAGGTTCAAACGCAGCGATCTCCTCGAGCGGCTGACACTTGCTTCCAAGCGCGGCCGTCGAGGATCCTGTCATCCGCATTCGCCGTCTCGTGCGTCAATGGGCCCGTCTAGATCCAAGACGGTGGCCGGACACGGAAGCGGCTCCCCCGAGATCCAGCGAACATCTGCGGGTGTCTCCAAAAGGACCGGGATCCGCTCGTTTATCGAAGGTGGTTACCGAGTCCTTCCCAGCAAGAAGCGGTGACCGATTGGTGCCAGATTACGAAGACCTAGCGCGTCGAGAGAACTATGGCTGCATCTGCGCTAGCTTCCTCGAGGCGGTTCTTGCGTACTTGATGGCGGCCTCGACTTCGGGAAGATTGGCGAGTCTGATTTGAGCACGAGTCGGCTCGAGGTCATCGAGGTCGAGATTCATGCGCTTAATGAAGTAGTACGCTAGCGACAGGCGTATCTCTATTTCGCGAACCCCTTCGCGCATATCGTAGTCGCGTTGGATGGCTTGGCTTTGCTCTTCAGTAAGGCCTGGATGGGGGCAGAGTCTCAATCGGGCTGTGCCGCTCCATTCGAGATCATGCTCCGGATCAAAGGTGACGGGTTTCAATTCACCCAACCCTTCTATGCGCGTTAGTACAAAATCCCGGAACTCTTGACGCTCACAGCACAATGCGCGGGCGTGCCATCGATGACCGTCAAACGCGATAGCGTGCGGGGCGATGTCTCGCCACCGTGAGTTGGTAAGCGACTGGTAGCGGACTGATAGAGCCTGTCCTGTCCGCATGGCCTCCAGCACTCGGCGCAGCACTTCGACACGAACATCACGGCCGATCTCGGGTGCAACGTCGGTCGGCGGTATTTCGCTGAACCATAGATCCTCACGCCGAAGGACTGCGCTCACCCAGGCGCGAAGCTGAATCAGCAGGCGATTGGCGGACACCCGAAGGAAGTGGGGTCTCAAATCCTTCGAGGCGACATATCGCTTCTGTGTGGCGTTGTATTCAATGTTTGCGCCGGCGAACTCTTTGTAGTGTCTGAGGTCCACCGAAGCCTGTGGCGTCGATATTCCGAACCGTTCTTCGAGATCGCTCCGATTGATGTGGCCCTCCCAGAACAAGCCGGTTGGCGGGCTCTTGGTGTGGGCCACCGAGTCGAAGACCGCCACGCACCGTGGTGACGGCGCGCTTGCCCCAGGGGTTGTGAAGCTCCTGCTCGACGGCCAGCAGCGGATGACCTCCCTGTACGGCGTGGTGCGTGGGAGGGCGCCACAGTTCTTCGATGGCAACGCTTGGGCGTTCACGGGACTGCGTTTTCATCTGGAGTCGGAGACATTCGGGTTCTACCAACCGGTGAAGATGAAGGGCGATCCGCTGTGGATCGACGTGACCGAGCTGATGGAAAAGGGCACTGCCGGGCTGGGCGACTTCGTCACGCGCCTCACGGCGCAGCCGGCACTGGCGCCCAAGGTCGGCGACTACGTCGGGCGCCTGAGCCGGCTGCTCGGTATCGTCGACCTGAACCTGCATGTTGAGGAAGTCACCGGCGCGGACAAATCGCTCGATGTGGTGGTCAACATCTTCAACCGGGTGAACAGCGGCGGCACAAAGCTCTCCAAGGGCGACCTTGCTCTCGCCAAGATCTGCGCTGAGTGGCCTAAAGGGCGCGATGCGATGAAGGTCAGGCTCAAGAAGTGGAACAACGCCGGCTACCAGTTTACGCTCGACTGGCTGCTGCGCTCGGTTAACACGGTGCTGACCGGAGAGGCGAAGTTCCAGTACCTCCATGAGAAGAGTGCGGTCGAGGTAGAGGACGCGCTCGTCCGCATGACGAAACACATCGACACAAGCCTCAATCTCATCGGCGGGCGGCTCGGTCTCGACCACGACCAGGTGTTCTTTGGCCGCTTCGGCGTGCCGGTGATGGCGCGCTATCTCGACCAGCGCCGGGCTAAGCAGCGTGGCGCGATGAGTGAGAAGGAACGCGACTAGCTGCTCTTCTGGTTCGTACAGGCGGCCATGTGGGGCCGCTTCTCCGGCTCCACCGAGTCTTACATCGACCAAGACCTCGCCGCGCTCGAAGGCAACGGCGGCGGCCTTGACAAGCTGCTGGAGCAGTTGCGGCTATGGCACGGAGGGCTGCGGGCCGAACCGGGCCATTTCACCGGATGGAGCCTCGGCGCGCGGTTCTATCCGGTGCTGTACTTGCTTACGCGCATGGGAGAAGCCAAGGACTGGGGAACCGGACTGGCGCTCAAGGCGAGCCTGCTCGGCAAGATGAGTCGCCTGGAGGTGCACCACATTTTCCCGAAGGCCAAGCTCTACAAGTGCAAGTACGAATACAGGCGCCCGGAAGTCAACGCCCTTGCGAACTTCTGCTTCCAGACCAAGGAAACGAACCTAGAGATCAGCGACCGTTTGCCGGAGGAATACTTCCCGAAGTTCGAGGCACGTCATCCCGGCGGCTTGGCGTCACAATGGATCCCGATGGACCCAGCACTCTGGAAGTTGGAACGGTTTCGGGACTTCCTCGAAGCTCGGAAGGAGTTGCTGGCAGCGGAGCTCAACCGGCGCATGGAGGATCTGCTGCATGGCGACACCCGGTGGCTCGCGAGTGGGGCGGCGGTCGCGCCTGTGCCGGCCGGTGTCCCTGGTGGCATTTCGAGCGAGGAGGAAGAGGCACAGCTGAAATCGCTGAACGAGTGGATGGAGGATGCACGCTTCCCCCGCGGTGTGATGGCTTACGACTTCTCGGACCCGCAGTCCGGCGAACAGAAGGCCGTCTTCGATCTCGTGTGGCCCAACGGCATCCAGGAGGAGCTGAGCCAGCCCGTGGCAGTGTTGCTCAACGAGGAAAGGCAGACGTTGGCCCTCGCCAGTGAGGCAGGGTTCCGGTGCTTCACGGGCATCGACGACTTCAAGCGTTACGTCGCCGTCGAGATCCTCGGCGAGGGGGGCCGCCGCGTGATCGACCGTGGTCAGTCAGATGGGCGTGAACGGCGGCCTGGCAGCCGGACACGGCGCATCTTCTGCCTGGTGAATAAGCCGGCGAGGCCCGACCGCATCGAACGCCATCGGGCGTGGAGGAAGCTGGTGATGAGCCAGGCGACGCGTCGAAGCCTGACCTTCACCCACCGCGGCACGTCGAAACCCACCAACTCTTGCCTGAAGTCCCGGTTCGTCTCCGCCGGGCACCACGCCCACGCTCTGTTGAAGAGCCGGCACCCACTCATCGATGATGTGATATTGAGCTCGCTTGCAAGGCATGTCATCGGCGGATACTGGATGCACGCGCGGGGGCTGGTCGCAGCTTGACTCGAAGGGCTACGAGCGGCTGATCCAGACCATCAGACTGTGCCTGAAGGGTGAGCCGTTGAGGATGATCGAACAGGACTGTCAGGGTTACCAGTGAGCGACATCGGCAAGTCAGAGCGAGCCACCCAGGACCGCGTCATCGCGCTGTTCCGGGACGAATTGGACTACCGATTCGTGGGTGATTGGTCCGACCGGGCCAATCGCCAGATCGAGGAAGGGCTGCTGCGCGACTGGCTGGCAAATCTGGGACACAAACCTGAGCAGATCGACCGCGCGCTCGATCTGCTGGGCCGCGAGGCGAACAACCCCACGCGCAGCCTTTATGAAAATAATCTTGCGGTGTACAGCCTGCTGCGCTATGGCGTGGACGTGAAACTGGCCGCAGGCAAGAACACCGAGAAGATCTGGCTGATCGACTGGCAGAATCCAGAAGCCAACGACTTCGCCGTCGCCGAGGAAGTGACGCTGACCGGCCCGCACGAACGGCGGCCGGACCTTGTGTTGTACGTCAACGGACTCGCCGTGGGCGTCATCGAGCTCAAGCGCAGCGCGGTGAGTATCGGCGATGGTATCCGTCAGCTCATCTCCAATCAGCAGCCCCAGTTCAACGCCTGGTTCTTCAGTACCGTGCAGGTCGTGTTCGCGGGCAACGACGCCGAGGGGCTGCGGTACGGCACCATCGGGACGCCCGAGAAGATGTTCCTCGCCTGGAAGGAGGACGAGACCGACAACACGCTCTACAAGCTCGACAAGTACCTGCTGAAGATCTGTGCGAAGGAGCGGCTCATCGAGTTGATGCGCGACTTCGTCCTGTTTGATGGCGGTGTGAAGAAGCTGCCGCGCGTGCACCAGTATTTCGGCGTCAAGTCGGCCCAACAGCACGCCTGCGATTACCGAGGGGGCATCATTTGGCACACGCAGGGTAGCGGCAAGAGTATGGTCATGGTGCTGCTGGCTCGGTGGATCTTGGAGAATCTGCCACATGCCCGCGTGCTCGTCGTCACGGACCGCGAGGAGCTGGACGCGCAAATAGAGCGGGTCTTTCACGAGGGCGGCGAAACCATTCACCGCACGCAGAGCGGTGCGGACCTGATGGCCCAGCTCGGGCAGGCGAAGCCGAGGCTGCTCTGCTCGCTGGTTCACAAGTTCGGCAGGCCAGGCGTAGCGGACTTCGATGCCTTCATCGAGGAGCTGCAGCAGCGCCCGAGCCCGGCCGTGGGCGAGCTGTTCATCTTTGTGGATGAGTGCCATCGCACGCAGAGCGGCCGCCTGCACAAGACGATGAAGGCGCTGCTCCCGGGTGCCGTATTCATTGGGTTTACCGGGACGCCGCTGCTTCGCAATGACGTGCAGACCGTAAGCGTTCGAGCGGGCCGTGAATAGAGGACGTTGAGAGGGTGGAGGGAGGGTGGAAAAAAACTGGCTTGAAACGCTGGACACCGGACATGTGTTTATGCCAGCCTAGCGAATATGCAGTTGGGCGGGCAGCCGGAAGCGCAGGGAGGGTTGGTGTGGGCCCCGGGCTTCGACTGGCGGCGGGAGCGTGTGCCTGCCGAGGCGGTGGCGTTGGTCGAGGCGAAGCAAGCGGCGCATTACTGGCGGAGCATGCACGCGCGGGCGAAGGCGCGTGTTGCGCAGCGTTGGGGGCAGTGGCGGGCAGCGGAGCGGCAGCTGGCGGATGCGCGGCGGCAGATCGCGCAGTTGGCCGGGCGGGTGCGGGAGTTGGAGCAGGAGAATGCGGGTCTGCGGCAGCGCCAGCAGGAGCTGCTGAAGACGCCGTTCGGGAAGCGGAGTGAGAAGCGTCAGGGCGGCAGCGCCGGCGGGCCGGGCAGTGCGGGCACCAGTCAGGGGCCGCAGCGGTCGCGCGGGGGGCAGCCGGGAGCCAGCGCGCATGCGCGGGTCGCGCGGGCCGGCCTGCCGGTGCGGGAGGAGTGGCACGAGCCGGAGGCGGTCCAGCGCCAGTGTCTGGACTGCGGGCGGCCCTACCGCCGCAACGGCGAGGCGGTCAGCGACCGGATCGAGATCGAGGTCAAGGCGCATGTGCGGCGGATCCGGCGGCCACGCTACCGGGCCGCGTGCGAGTGCGCGAGACGGCCGGGGCAAGCGGTGCCGGAAGTGCTCGCGCCGCTGGTGCCGACGCTGTTCCGCGGCTCGGGCTATGGCCTGAGCGTGTGGGTGGCGTTCCTGATGCAGGTGTATTGGCAGCGGCACCCGGCGCGGGCCTTCGAGCGGGAGTGGGCCGAGTTCGGGGTGCGCCTGCCGGCGGCGACCCTGCTGGGGCATGTGCCGGATTTGCTGACTTGGTTCGAGCCGCTGGCAGAGGCCATCGGGGTGCACCAGCAGCAGGCGCGGGTGGTGTACGGGGACGAGACCTCGTGGGTGGTGCATGTGCGGGCGGAGGCCGACGCGAACCCGCGCTGCTGGCTGTGGGCGTGCCTGAGCCGGGACGCCGTGCTGTTCCGGGTGGATCCGTCGCGCAGCGCCGCGGCGGCCGGGCAACTGTTCGGGGCCCTCGGGCGGGACCGGCGGGTGGTGCTGGTGTGCGACCGCTACTCGGCGTATGTGAAGTTGGCGCGGGAGCACCCGGGACAGTTCGAACTGGCGGTCTGTTGGGTCCACGTGCGGCGGGATTTTGTGACGCTGGGGCGCAAGCGGCCGGATCTGCAGGCATGGGTGGAGGGGATCGTGGCGCGGATCGGCAAGCTGTACCAACGCAACGCGGAACGGCTGGCGGCGTGGGACCCGGAAGGTTGTCCGCAGGGGCAGTCCGAGCAGTTCCAGGCGGCGCAGGAGCGTCTGGAAGCGGAGTTCGAGGCGCTGTTCGAGCAAGCGGGCAAGGAGCAGCGGGCCCTGAGCGCGGCGGCGGGGAAGCCGCCGGGCGGCGGCCCGCCGGACCCGCGCTTGGGGCCGCTGCAATCCTTGTTGAAGCACCGCCAGGGCCTGACGGTGTTCGTGGCCAAGCCGTTCGTGGCGATGGATAATAATCCCGTGGAACGAGCCCTGCGGCGGCCCGTGATCGGGCGCAAGCTCAGCTTCGGCTCGCACAGCGAGAACGGGGCGGCCCTGCAGGGCGCGCTGCTGTCGGTGTGCGCCACGCTGGACCTGGCGGGCCTCGACCTGCGGCGGTGGCTGGAGGCGTTCCTGCGCGAGTGCGCGGGCCTCGGGCCGCAGGCCGTCGTGGTGGATCCTCAGGCCTGGCTGCCGTGGGGCCTGCCCGCAGCGCGCTTGCGGGAACTGCAAGCGCAGGGGCGGCGCTCCAGGCACGGGCCGGCCCCGTGAGCGGCTGCCTGCGCTACTGCGGCCGGGACTTCCCGGCTGCCGAATTGGATCTCATCCGCGCGCTGATCGCGCAGCGCGACCCGCTCCTGTTCCGCACGGCGCTGTCCCGGGCGGTCTGCGCGGCGCTGGACTGGCGCAAGCCCGATGGCGGCCTCAAGGAGATGAGCGCGCGCGTGGCCCTGCTGCGCATGCAGCGCGACGGCCTGCTGACCCTGCCGCCGCCGTTGCGGACCGTGCCGCGACCGCAACCGCTGGCGCTGTCCCCGCGCACCGCTCCGCCCGGCCTCGCGCCCCTGCCCGGCTCGCTCGCCCAGGCCCGCCCCCTGCGCCTCTCCCTGCTGCGCCCCGCCGATCCCCGCAGCCGCCTCTGGAACGAATTCGTCGAGCGCTACCACTACCTCGGCTACAAGCCCCTGCCCGGCGCCCAACTGCGCTACTTCGTCTACGCCGCCGACGGCCTCCTGCTGGCCCTGCTCGGCTGCGGCGCCGCGGCCTGGAAAACCGCCCCGCGCGACCGTTTCGTCGGCTGGGATGCCGCCACCCGCCAGCGCAACCTGCCGCTGGTCGTCAATCACGCCCGCTATCTCATCCTGCCCTGGATTCGCCTGCCCTGCCTGGCCTCCCATCTGCTCGCCTGCCTCCAGCGACAGCTCCCTGGCGACTGGCAGCAGCGCTACCAAATCCGCCCCGTCCTGCTCGAAACGTTCTGCGAAACTCCGCGCTTCCAGGGCACCTGCTATCGCGCCGCCAACTGGATCCTTCTCGGCCAGACTCAGGGCCGCGGTAAACTCGACACCCGTCACCAGTACAACCAGCCCGTCAAGAACGTCTTCGTCAAACCCCTCTGCCCCGACTGGAAAGTAATCCTCAATCGCTAGTTCCCCAGCCGCCGTTCACGGCCCGCTCGAACGCTTACCGATGCAAATCCTTGGGAGACTTGCTGTAAGTCTATAAATTCCTTATACTCAGTGACTTATGAGACTCACCTGGAACTAATTGGAACACACGTGACCATGGTGCACTACAAGGAGTGGTGGAGGCGGCGGGAATCGAACCCGCGTCCGAAAAAGGCCACCGAGAAGAGACTACATGCTTAGTCCATTCAAGTTTCTTAACCACTGACTGGGAACGAACAAGCCGACAGTGGTCCAGCCTGATTAATCTCGGCCGCAAGACTCCAGGCGGAAGTCTTGAAACCCATCTCGCAAAATTACACCCCTAACCAACGTGCGAGCCCGTCGGCCGGGGCGGCTACCTAAGGTTTAGGCAGCGTAGGCAAACTGCGTGTTGTTGGCAGTTATTGCGATCCGATCGTTTTACGGGAGCTCGGAACCCGGCATGCCTCAAAACAGTGACTACGATCTCGTCGAATCCTGTACGCCCCCCCCTTTCCGGCTCCCGCTTTTGAGCGGGTTGCCAGTTTTAGTATAGGGGTTCCATGCCAAAGTTGCCCAGACATGCCATTCCGGGCACGCCTGTAGTGTTGGAGTGCGAGCGGTACTGCCTGCCCCTGCGAGGCCCGATGGTAGACTCGTCGCTTGGAAGGGAAGACCCGGCTCCTCCTCACTATTGTCATTGTTTCCAACGCCGTCGGCAATGTCGTCCTGAGCTACGGAATGCGCGAAGTGGGCGACATCAGCTCATACTCACCGGCAGCCCTCGTGTCGGCCGGTGTGCTGAGCCTCGCTAATCCTTGGGTGCTGCTAGGGACGAGCTTGCTGGTGCTGTTCTTCGCAGCTCACACCCTTCTGCTGAGTTGGACGGATCTCAGCTACGTGCTGCTGGTGACCTCGATCGGCTACGTCTTGGTCGCAGCGCTGGGCGTGGCATTCTTGGACGAGTCGATCACACTGACGCGCTGGATTGGCATTGCGCTGATCTCATGCGGGGTCGGTTTCGTCAGCGGCACTCCCGCGGCTACAAGGGGGACACGACGGTGACGGGGTTCCTGCTGTGCCTAGTGGTGGCAGGCGGCGTGTTCGGGGACCTGCTGAAAGCTCATGGCATGCGCCTGCAGGGTGCTCCTGAGACGCTGGGCCGAGGTGCCCTTGCCGAATTTGCGGCGGCTGCATTCCGCAATTCTTGGTTCTTGCTGTCTTTGGTGGCCTATGCTGTTTCGTTCGTTGGCTTTATGGCTTTGCTTTCGATCCGGGACGTGAGCTTCGCGGTTCCCGCGACGGCGCTTGGCTACGCCTTGGAGACCCTCCTCGCCCGGATGCTTTTGCGCGAGCAGGTGAGCCTTCGCCGGTGGGCCGGCGCCGCCCTGGTGATCGCTGGGGTTTGCCTGATTGCCTAAGACGGTCGGCCCGTGCGCTGTCTCGCGGAGACTCAGAATGTCGATCGGGACGGCGGTCCTCGCCCCTGGCGGGACGGCGGTCCTCGCCCCTGGCGGGACGGCGGTCCTCGCTCCTGGCGGGGCGTCTTGACCCAGACTTGGCGGGACGACCCTGCGCAGGGCCTGCGCGCCGCCGAGGCCCCGCCGCTGGGCGCCTACTCTGAGATCGGTCCGCCCTGTGCCGTGCGGGGTGCGGCCGGGGGCGCTCCCTGCCGGTCTGCGACCGCCGCCCTTCCTCTGCACGGTAGGCATAGTCCTGGTTCGGGGACAGCAGTTGCTGGACTTCGGCGCGCCGCAACTCGCGAATCTGGCGCGGTTCGAGCCCCCGCAGCGTGAGACCGCCTATGCGGACGCGCCTGATCTTTTCGACGAGAACGCCGATGCGCTCAAACATTCGGTGAATCTGTCTGTTACGGCCCTGAACTAAGGTGATTTGATACCAGGGTTTGTCGGCTCTGCGGACCATCGTGATCGATTCGGGCCTTGCGATGCGCCCATCTAGCTTGATGCCGTCGCGGAGCTTCTGGATGGCCTCCTCTGGTGGTTGCCCGCTCACCTTGACTTCGTACGTCTTCGGGACTTTGTTCTTCGCGGAAAGTATGTGGTTTGCGAAGTCGCCGTCATCGGTCAAGATGAGCAGCCCCTCGGTGTTGTAGTCCAGCCGTCCGACAGGAAACAGTCCTTTGGAGGCCTCCGGCCCGAGGAGATCCATCACGGTCGGTCGGCCTTCGGGATCATCCGTGGTCGTGATGCAGCCCTTGGGCTTGTTGAGCACAAGGTATCGCCTGGTCTCGTTGCTGTGCAGCGTCTTGCCGTCGACCCGTACGCTGTCGGTTACGAGGTCGGCCTTAGCCCCGAGTTCTCGGACAACCTCGTCGTTCACCGTGACCCGGCCTTCAGTAATGAGCTCTTCAGCCTTGCGGCGAGACGTCACTCCGGCTCGGGCGATCAGTTTTTGCAGACGTTCAGGCATAGCAGTACGTGTTCCTTAAGGGGATCAATTCAGATCCGATGGCTAGCAAAGGCCGCTAGGCGCCGTGGGCGGGGCCCTCATCGGCCACCGAGGTCTCGTCGCCCGCTGCGCCGGACTCTTGGGCGAACCGGCCGTCCTCGGCAAGCGCAGCCCGGTTGAGCTCTTCCATTTCCTTGAGCGTCGGCAGTTCGGTCAAGTCGTTGAGCCCGAAGTGCAGCAGGAATTCTTCGGTTGTCTTGTAGCGCATTGGTCTGCCGATGACCTTCTTGCGCCCGGCCGTCGCGATCAGCTTGTGGCGCAACAGCGTGTGGATCACGCCGCTCGCGCTCACTACCCCACGGATCGCCTGGATTTCAGGCAGCGTCGCGGGCTGCCTATAAGCCACAACCGCCAGCGTCTCGAGTGCTGCCCTAGAGAGTTTCAGGCGCGGTTGCAGGGATTTCGCGAAAGCCCTGACCGCTTCGTGGTGCTCCGGCCTGGTGGACATGCGGAAGCCTCCGGCTACAGCCCGGATCTCGACGCCGCGAACCTCGGAGCAGAAGGATTCGCAGAGAGCGTCCAGATCCTGCTGCAGCAGTTCTTGCGGTAGGCCGAGGCCCTTGGCCAGCTGCTCCATCGTCGCGGGTTCCTCGGACGCAAAGATGACGGCTTCCAGCAGACTCAGACGCTGCCGCTGGTCCAGCTTGGGTCCTTTGCTGCTGGACTCGCCCGGCTCGGGAAAGGTGACGATGGCCTCGGTCACTGCGAATACTCCAGTTCGGAATCTGAGGCGGGGATAAGCTCACCGCTTCGAAACGCCTGATCGAACTTCGAGTGCTTCTGCATGACAATCTCGCCAAAGAATTCATTCTGAAGGAGTTCCACCGCCTGAGCCTTCACCATTTCTAGCACTGCGAGGAACGTAGCGATGACCGCGCGAGCACCCGCCTGACGCAGCAGAACATCGCGCAAACGAATGGGCTGGTCGTCGCTTTGCAGCAAGTTCTTCAGGTAGCGGATACGGCTTGCCACCGAGACGGTCTCAGCGGTAAGCTCCACGACGGGCTGGCACTCGAGGCGCTGCAGGACTTCGCCGAAGGTCTGGACTAAGTCGAACAAGCTCACCTGTAGCTCCGCCGAGTCGTCATCGCCTGAGGCGAGCGCGTCGGCCGCTCCGGCCGTCCAGACGTTCTCTTCGATCACGCGCCGCTCGTTGAGCATCTGCGCGGCTTGCAAGAACTTCTCTCGCTCAAGCAGGAGCTCTACCAAGTCTTGGCGGGGATCCTCGGCGGGTTCTTCGTTGACGGACGGGGGTGTCGGCAAGAGAGCCTTGGACTTGATATGGATCAGCGTCGCGGCCATTAGGACGAATTCTGCGTTCAACTCTATGTCGAGCGATTCCGCGCGCCGAATTGCCTCGAGATATTGCTTGGTGACTAGCGCGATCGGAATGTCCAAAATGTCTAGGCTCTGCGTCTTGATGAGATCCAAGAGGGCGTCAAGCGGCCCCTGGTATTGCTCGAGCTCGACGAAAAACGTGTCCGGATCTCGCGGATCTAGGCCGGATTCTGCAGTGTGCGCCTCACTCGTTTGGGCGATGCGCTCAAACTCAGCCGCTGATTGGGTGGATGGCATCGCTATTCGCGAGATCCGAAGGTGCCGCCCTAAGCCTACCTTCGACGTTTGAAGGCCACTGGCGAGCGCTTTTTGGCTTGCAGCCCTAATGCACACTGTACCACCTGCATGCTTGGCCAACGACATGCCCGCTAGCGACCGGACAGAATTGACACAGAGCGGGGTTGCAGTGTAGAACAGGGGTAGTGCGGGTTGGTCTGCGCATGTTCAAGCCGGAGACGGTGCACTGGCTGCGCCGGGAGGTGCAGCGGGGCGAGCTGTCGCGGGCGGCCTTGGGGCGCGGGCTGTGCGAGCAGGACGGCTGGCGCAACCGGCAGGGCCAGCTGTGCGCGGCCTCGGCCCGCAAGGCCTTGCCGGCGCTGGTGGCCGCGGAGCCGCAGACGGAATTCGAGGGTTCGCTGACGGCGCTCGGCGCGGTGCGCCCGGTTGCTGCAGCAGGATCATCCGCTGGGGGCGGGCCGGGCGCCGGGCCGCCGCCTGGTGTACCTGGTGGAAGCGGAGCGCGGGCCGCTGGGCGTGCTCAGCTTCGTGGCAGCGCCGCTGCGGCTGGGGCCGCGGGACCAGCACCTGGGCTGGGACGAGCGCACGTGCGGAGCGGGCATCGAGCGGATTGTCTGCAACGACCGCTTCTTGCTCCGGCGGGGCGTGCAGGTGCCGAATCTGGGCTCGCACGTGCTGGGCCAGGCGGCCCGGCGGCTGGCGGACGACTGGGAGCGGTTGCACGGCGTGCGCCCAGTGCTGTTGGAGACGTGCGTCGACGGGTCGCGCCCGGGCACCAGTTACCAAGCAGCGGGCTGGCAGTGCGTGGGCCGCACGCAGGGGCGGCCGCCGGGCGCGCTGGGGGCGGAGGTGGCCCCGAAGGCGGTCTGGCTGCAGGGGCTGGCGGACGACTGGCGGGAGACGCTGCGGCAGCCGCCGGAGCGGAGCTTGGGGCGCTTCCCGGCCCTGGAATTGGGCGACGAGGCGCACTGGTCGCAGCGCGAGTTGCTGCGCTCGGACCTGCCGGACGGGCGGCTGCGGGAGCGCCTGCAGGGCATGGGGCAGGCCTGGGAACGGCACCCGGGCGCGCCGCTGTCGGCGATCTTCCCGCAGCCGAGCGAGCACCGCGCGGCGCGGCGCTTCTTGCACAATGACAAGGTGACCGCCGCGGACATCCTGCAACCGCATCGCGAGGCGCTGCTGGAGCGGCTGCGGGCAGACGCGAGCCAGACGCTGTTGTTGGTGCAGGACACGACGACGCTGAACTACACGAACCTGCGCCGCAGCGCGCGCGGGCTGGGGCCCTTGCAGGACCGTGCCAGCAGTTCGCGGGGACTGTTCGTGCATGCCAGTGTGGGGTTCACCGCAGGGGGGCGCCCGCTGGGGGTGAGCGGGCTGGAGCAGTGGGCGCGCCCGGAACAGGATCCGGGCCGGACGGGGGAGCACGAGAAGGAGAGCGCGCGCTGGTTCCGGGGGTTTGCGCAGGGCGCGGAGTTGGGCCGGCTGGCACCGGGCAAGCGGGTGGTGGTGGTGGGCGACCGCGAGAGCGACATTTTCGCACTGTTCCAGCGGCAGGCGGCGCAGGCGGCCGAGGCGGGGTTGTTGGTGCGGGCGCACGCGGGGCGGCAGCGCAAGGTGCAGGCGCAATGGTGCGGGGAGCCGAGGCTGCGGGAGCTGGCGGCGCAGCCGGACTTCGAGAAGCCGCTGGTCAGCGGGCGGCAGATCGTGATCGATTCGCAGGGGGGCAAGCGGGCGCGGCCGCAGCGCACCGCGACGACGGAGCTGCGCATCGGGCAGGTGCAACTGCAACCGCCGAAAGAGCAGCCGGGGGCGGCGCCGCTGGCGGTGTGGCTGGTGCGGGTGCTGGAGACGGACCCGCCGGCGGGGGAGGCTGAGCTGGAATGGCTGCTGGTGTCGAGCGAGGGGGGCCAGACGGCGGAGTGGGCCGAGCGGATCGTGGGCTGGTACGAGGCGCGCTGGAGCATCGAGGAGTATTTCCGGGTGCTCAAGAGCGGGGCGCACAGCGAGGAGCGGCAGTTGCGCGATGCGGCGGCGCTGGGCAAGTGCCTGGTGTTCGACGCGATCACAGCCTGGCAGGTGTTCAGCCTGCAGCGCTACGCGCGGGAGGCGCCGCAGACCCCGGCGGCGGCGGTGCTGAGCGCGGACGAGCGGGCGGTGGTCGAGCGGGTGGTGGTGGCCGAGCGGCTGCTGCCGCCGCGCGAGCGGGGCCAGCCGCTCGGGCCGGACATCCGCACTTGGGTGGTGTTGCTGGCGCGCATGGCGGGCTGGCAGCCGAGCAAGCGCCATCCGCTGCCGAGCAACGAAGTGCTCTGGCGGGCGAACGTGCAACTGCAGATGATGGTGCGCCTCAGGCAAGCGACGCGCGGGCCTTAGGCACCGCCCGGGCGGGCGCGCAAACCCAGCGCCTGGCGCGGGAAAAGTGCTTGGGCGCGGCAGCGCTGGAGTGGCACAGCGGGCGCATCCGAGACGCGTTGCCGAACGCCTGCACGGCTGCGGATGATGCCGGCAGCAGGGCGGGGTTTTGCTCCGGCAGGAGCGTACCAGAGTGAGCAATCCCGCCGCCCGGCCGCCAACACAATTCGGGATGCTCACATCCACAGACACCGGGTGCCAAGCAACGACCCTTAGCAGCGCCGGTTGTGCCCCGCAAGTGGGCGGGCGGGGACTGGCTGCGGAGCGGGACTGGCGGTTGACAGGGGCCGTGCTGGTTTTCGGTTCAGCTTGACCGGAATTGGCCATGCTTGCTCGCATCAGACTGCGCCGAAGCAGGTTGGGCATCACTCTGATCCGCGCACAGCTGCTTCGTGGTAAGTCTCGTAAGTCCCTTGCCTATGTGCGCCGTGCTAAGGCACTGGCCCCCAGCGGGTGCGAAACCCGCCCGGCGAACTGTCGTTCCAGCCGGAAGCAGTCGGAGCGGCTCATGGAGGTAACGACATGGACTGAAGCACTCTGATGAAAAAGGGTCGCCGTTGGGCGACTCAGCGAGCACGCAGGCCGCAACCAAGTGAACGCCGAGCAGGCCTCGAAAAGATTGATGCGGAGGCCGACCCGCCGTAGACACGGGGAAGGCTGCCAGCGACCGGGAAGCGAGCGACGCGCGCACCGGTCGTCTCCGCCGGGGTAGTGGCGGCAGCATGCGTGTAAGAGGGGGACGGAGGCAACACGGGAAGCCCCGTCGGTGGCGCGCCCGCGCCAAACCGGGAATCCGCGAGGAGCAGCCTGGGCCGGCGGGGTGGCGGAGAGGCTGGTAGTACCGGTGAAGCCGGGTAATGCCGGGGGATGGGAAGGGGCCTCAGTTCGAGAGGGACGCAAGCAAGGGGAAAGGGATCATGGAGACTGGTGAAGACCTACAAGCTCCGCATACGGTGCGGAGACTCCAGACGGCGTTACATGCGAAAGCGAAGGGAGACCCGGGCTTCCGGTTCTACACGCTCAGCGACAAGGTCGGGCGAGAGGATGTGCTGGCCGCTGCGTGGCAGGCAGTCCGCCGGCACGGCGGGGCCTGCGGAGTGGACGGCGAGACGTTCGAGCAGAGCAAGGAGCGGGGCGTGCAGCGGTGGCTGGGGGAACTGGCGAAAGAGCTGCGGGGGAACACCGACCGACCGCGCGCGGTGCGGCAGGTGTTGATCCCGAAGAAGCAGCCGGGGAAATTCCGACCGTTGGGCATACCGTGCATCCGGGACAGGGTGGCGCAGACGGCGGCGATGCTAGTGCTATCGCCGATCTTCGAGGCGGACCTGCAAGCGGAGCAATAGGCCTACAGGGAAGGCCGCAGCGCGCTGGACGCAGTCCGGCACGTGCATCGGCTCCTAAACACCGGTTACCGGGAAGTAGTGGACGGCGACGTATCGAATTATTTCGGTGAGATCCCGCACTGTGACCGAATCCGGTCGATCGCCCGGCGCGTGAGCGACGGGCGCATGCTGAGCTGGATCAAGATGTGGCTGGAAATGGCCGTGGTAGAGGACGACGGGAAAGGCGGCACGCGCCGCACGAACCGGGCGCGCCGGGAGCGGAAAGGGACCCCGCAAGGTGCTCCGATCTCCCCGTTGCTCAGCAACGTCTACATGCGGCGCTTCATCCTAGGTTGGAAGCAGTCGGGCCACGCCCGACGCTACGGCGCGGAGATCGTGAACTACGCGGATGACTTCGTTGTCTGCGGCAGAGCCCCGGCGGAAGCCATGCGGGCAACTGTCGAACGGATGATGGAGCAACTGCGCCTACCGGTCAACGCGACGAAGACCCGCTGCCTGCGATGCCCGGAGGAGCCCATGGAGTTCCTCGGGTACCGCATCGGACGCAATTACAGCCACAAAACGGGCCGGGCCTACATCGGCACGCGCCCGAGCAAGGCTAGCGTCCGCAGCATCTGCCGCAGGATCAGTGAGCTGACGGAAGCGAGACACGGGCTGCTGGAACCGGAACTGGTAGTGGGGAGACTGAACCGGGCTATGCTCGGCTGGGCGAACTACTTCCAACTGGGACAGGTGAGCCCGGCGTACCGCGCCATCGATGCTCATGCGACCAAGCGGCTGCGCCAGTGGCTGTGTCGGAAACACAAGGTGAGGTCCGGGCAGTACGTGCGCTACCCGGACAAGCGGCTGAGGGATGACCGCGGCCTCACACGCCTTTCAGTGCGAACGGCTAGTTTCCCGTGGGCGAAGGCATGATCTCGTCCGAGAGCTGGATGCTGGAAATCGGCATGTCCAGTTCGATGAGCGGGGAGAAGACACGTGACTACGCGAGAAAGGCACCGGCGATAAGCGAAAGCGGTCGGCAAACTGCTACTCCCTCACGCTAAGGTAGGCGCGCTTCTCCTCGACTCTACAGGCGATTTCAGGCAGCCTTGCGCCCAGCTCTCTTGCGGCAGGAGCGTAGCAAAGTGAAAACACCTGCCTTACTGCCGCCGGACGAATTTAAGCCTTGGACGGCAGCATAGTCCGAGCCCCTACAGGCCGCATGCGGCCAACGCCCGAGCGGCGATCATCGCCCGCCACTCGCTTCCGGGCAGCGAATCGCAGTCAGACAGCCAACGTCCCTGCCACTGGCATCCCTCAGGCAATTCCTGATCCAATCAGTCGTCCTCTAGCCGTCCGAATACTCCGTATCAGCGCAATCAAGCGACGATCCTGAGTCAATCAGGTCCGGTCGCTAGACATGCCCGGTACCCCCGCATTAAGCTGCGAGAATAGGCCAACAGGGCGGCCGGATTGCCCGAGACCATGAACACAGGACACAGCGTATCCAGGCGATCTTTGATGATGGGCGGCGTTGCGGCCGCGGGTTGGGCCAGTTCCGCCGCGGCGCAGACCCAGGGCCCCCCGCGGGTCGGACTGATCGGACTCGGGAACCGAAGCAGGCGACACCTGCAGGCGTATCAAGAACTCGGAAACGTCGAAGTTGCCGCGCTGAGCGACGTCGAAGCCGATCGCATGCGGGCAGCAAAGTCTGGGCCGGCTGCGGCGGCCGAGTTGTACACCGACTACCGAGAGCTGCTTGCCGACAAGCGGGTTCAGGCTGTGGTGATCACAGCGCCCAACTTCCTGCATGCCGAAATGGCCATCGCGGCTCTAAGGGCGGGGAAGGACGTGCTATTGGAGAAGCCGATAGGCCTCAACTATCAGGAGGCCATGCAGGTGGTCGAGGCTACGCGGGAATCCGGGCAGGTGTTGACGATCGGCATGCAACGCTATTTCAATCCGGCTTACCGCAAGATCATCGAGGCTGTTCGTTCCGGGGTGATCGGCAAGCCGTACCTGTTGGCGCTCAACGAGTATCGCGGGGATTGGCATCCCCGGACGTGGGTTGCGCAGGACCCGCAAAGCGGCAAGTCGACGCCGTGGCGCCACGCGAGGTCGCTGGCCGGCTCGAGCCTGCTAGAGTTCTCGATCCACTCGTACGTGTTTCTTTACGAGATGATCGGCCAGCCGCTGACCTACTGCGCGGCCACCGGCGGGGCGATGCGCTGGCCGGAGCGCAGCACCGAGGACAACATCTCGGTGATCGCGGAATTCGGCGATGTCCGAGTGGAGCACACCTATTCCGGATGCGCCCCGGGCGCCGAGTGGCACATGACGATCACGGGCAGTTCAGGGTCGCTCCAGTATGACTTTCGCAAGGCCGTCGTGCGCCCAGTCGGGGCTGAGCCGAGGGATCTAGACCTCGGTCAAGTCGAGCAGGGCCGGCGCAGGATGGAGGAGGAGATGTACCTGGACTTCTTCCGGGCCGTTCGCGACCGCTCTGAGCCGCTGTTGAACATCGACCTGGCGATGGAGGCTAGCAAGCTGGCTTACGGTGCATGGATCAGCATCGATGAGCGGCGCATCGTCACGGGGGCTGACTTTGCGTGAGGGTAGCCCCGCTCTATTGCCGGCTAGAATTGATCTTCGCGCTCCAATCGGCGAGGTCTTCTGAGAGTTCCTCGAGCACTTGAGGATTTGCATCCGCTACGTTCGCTGATTCCCCAAGATCTGTTGCTAAATCATAGAGTTCCGGGCCTTGATTCGAGTGTTGCACTAACTTCCAATTGGCTTTTCGAATGGCCGCGTCCGACCGCATTCTCCAGTAGAGCGAGCGCGCTCCAAGCGACCCCTCGGCGAATAGGACTGGGAGCAGGCTCGTGCCGTCAACATGATGCTGGGCGTCAGAGCCGGAAAGTTCCATCAGAGTCGGGAAGATGTCAAATGTCGCGGCAAGCTGATGGCTCACACCGGGCGTGATGCGCCCCGGCCACCAAGCGATTGTGGGGACGCGGTGCCCGCCTTCGTAGACATCTGTCTTTTGGCCCCGCAACGGGCCGTTCTCAGAAATGTTGTGGTACCCGCCTTGGTAGGTGAGATACCCGCCGTTGTCCGATGTGAAGATCACCAGCGTGTTGTCTGCCAAGCCTTTTGCCTGTAGCGCCTGCAATATTTCGCCGACGCTGTCATCAACGGCCTCCACCATCTTGGTCACCTGCGAGGAGACATCGAATGTGTCGAGTTCTCCCAGTTTCGTGAGGTTGTGGTAGTTGCCGCCTTCCACGCGGTAGCCGGGATCGTCTGGACCCTGCCAAGGGAAGTGAATTGCCAGATGCGCCACGTACAGGAAAAACGGCCCGGCCCGGTTCCGCTCGATGAAGTCCACGCTGTGCTGAGTGATCAATTCGACGCCGTAGCCCTCCTCCATCTTGATTTCGGAGTTGTGCCACCAGTCCTTGCGGCCCGATCGGTCGATGTGTGAGTGGTGGTCGCCGTCTCCGCTGCCTAAGCCCCGGAAATCGCCGAAACCTTGGTCATTGGGCATGAAGGGCGGGTGGTAGCCGAGATGCCACTTTCCATACATGCCAGTCGAGTATCCGGCTTCCCTCAGTGCCTCGGCTATTGTCAACGCGTCGTGCGGGAGTCCGATGTCGTAGTCGTCGATCCCAGAAAGGGCACTTTCGAATTGCTCCCCGAAGCGTTGCGGGTAGAGCCCGGTGAGCAGTGCCGCGCGCGTGGGTGTGCACATCGGGCCGTTGGAGTGAAAGTCAGTGAAGCGGAGGCCCTCCGCCGCCATGCGGTCGAGGTGCGGCGTGCGATTGCGCTCGCTGCCGTAGGCGGCGATATCTGCATAGCCCAGATCGTCGGCCAAAATCACGACGAAGTTCGGCCGTGGCGAGGGTTCGGAACTGCACGTCGATGCTGCCAGCAGCACTACGCAGCAGACGGGAGCGATTCTCATCGACCGCAGTGTACCGGAAGCTGGGCCGCATCTCCGGAACACGCTGGGAACTGCGGCAGTCAAGGGCGACCCCGAAAGCTAGAGCCAGCTTGGCCTACTGCGGCTGCGGGCAAGCGGACGTGCACATCGCCGACAGCTCAGCCGGATAGCTGCCTGCTAACGACTGCTTCGTTGAGTTCGATTCCAAGGCCGGGCCCAGTCGGTGGAGTGATAAAGCCGTTCTCAAACTTGATCGGCTCCATCAAAATCTCGCTGTGGAGATCGTTCCTATTGAATTCCTGAATGAGGAAGCTCGGGGAGCAAGTGTCGAGCTGCACTGCTGCGGCAGCCGCCACGGGACCGCAATACATATGCGGGGCGGTCATGGCGTAGTGCGCTTCGGCCATGCCGGCAATCTTCTTCGACTCCAAGATCCCTCCGCATTGGCCAACATCAAGTTGGATGATCTGGGCGGCCTGCTTCTCCAGCACCTCTGAGAATTCGAACTTGGTCACCAAGCGCTCGCCAGTCGCAATCGGAATGCTCGTATGGGCGGCCACCCGCGCCATTTCATCGACGTTCTCCGGTGAGACGGGCTCTTCGAACCAAAACGGGTTGAATTCTTCGAGGATGCTCGCGACGCGAATTGCACCGGCCGTGCTGAACTGCCCGTGCGTGCCGATTCCAATTTCAAGATCGTCTCCCACGGCGTCGCGAATTGCCTTGAAGATCTTGGCCACATGGCGAATCGTCTTTAGCGAGTAGTCGCGGGGCGGCCCCGTGATCGGCCTGAATGGGTCCAGCTTGCAGGCGGTGTTGCCGGCTCTTACCAATTCGACAGCTCGTTCGCCGGCCAGTTCTGGGTTTTCCCAAACTCCTTGGGTATTCATGTAGGCATATGCGCGCAGCCGGTCGTGGTACTTGCCGCCAAGCAGGTTGTAGACAGGCTGGCCGGTCGCCTTGCCAACGATGTCCCAGCAGGCCATCTCGATCGCAGAAAACGCCGGGACTGCATGTAATCCAGGATGGCGGTAGTCGTGATGGCTGGTATACATGCTCTGCCAGATCTTCTCAATGTCGAAGGGGCTCTGGCCGATGACGAAGCGCTCGCACAGGTCGTTCAGCAAGTGGATCTGCGCGGTCAGGTTGGGAATGCCGCCCGTTGGTCGCTCGCCCAGCCCGACGATCCCCTCATCCGTGGTGAGTTGGATGAAGAGCCACTTCGGGTGGCCGATGTAAGGCCGGACATTGTCCAGCAAGATTGTTCTGAGGCCTGTAATCTTCATCTTTCCCACCCCTGCATCCGTGGCCGCGCTGCCCGTTGCCTGCCCAGCGGCCGGCGTGCCTGCTCCCAAGCCGGCTGCCAACATGCTGGAGCCCTGGAGAAAACTGCGCCGATTCATGTCTCGCACCGATTCTTCCAAACGGAAGCTTCAGCCACGGCATTGCCTGCTCAGCAGCAGACCCTATCGCAACACGCCCGCTATCGTAGGTCACCTTGAGCTGGATCGGGGCCATTAAGATGCTGCGGTGGACCGGTCGCTGATGGCAGGTTCGAACGCGGAAGCATTGGAGAGTTGCTGAATTCTGTATACTCTCGCAGATGAGGTCAGAGCCATCGAATGTCGCCTGAACAGAAAAAGCTCACCGCACAACTAGAAGACTTCCAGCAGGACAGGCTCTACAGGGTTGCGAAGACGATTGGAGATCTGATTCCCGACGCTATGACGATGGCGATCGTTCTGATGGTCGTCCTCGCAATTGCCGCGCTTTGGATCGGTAACACGCCGCTTGAGATCTTGGATGCGTACTACGTGGGCCTATGGATGCTCCTGCCGTTCACGATGCAGATGACGCTGATTCTCGTGCTGGGGTCGGCGCTGGCTTCGACCAGGTTTTTCGGACGCATGATTCACGTGCTCTCCCGTCTCCCGCGCAGCGAAGGCCAGACGATCGCACTATCGATGGCGACCACGTGCTGCCTCGCCTATTGCTTCTGGGGCCTCAGCCTTGCCTTAGCTCCGCTAGTTGCTGTCACCTACGCCCGCCAATCAGAGCGCAACGGCCATCCCGTCGACTTTCCGTTCCTGCTCTCGTGCAACGCGGCGGCAGGGGCAATCTGGCAGTTCGGCTTCTCGGCCAGCGCGCCCTTGCTGATGAACACGCCCGGGCACTTCCTGGAGGAGGAGACGGGGCTAATGCCGCTCGCCACGACGATCTGGGCTCCAGCCACGCTGGCGTATCTCGCGATATACCTCACTAGCGTGTTCATCCTCGCCCGGATCCTGATGCCCAAGAAGGCGCGGCCGATCTCGCTATTCCCAGAATCTTGCGAATTGGCAGAGAAGACCCTCAACGCGGCCGCTAGTCCCGAAGAGCCGCCACCACCGTCGGATCGATTCGCCGAGCGCCTTGAGGCGAGCAGATGGCCTTGCGCGGTGCTTACGGCGGCCCTGTTCGGGTGGCTCGTATATCACGTGGCTGTCAAGGGCGGAGGGCTGCAGCTCAATTCGCTGATCACGATCTTGCTGACCCTGGGCCTGCTCTTGCACGGCAGCGTGCTGAACTTCACACGCTCGTTGCCGCGTGCGGTCGTCACGGCTTGGCCGGTTATCGTGCTGTACCACCTTTACGCAGGGGTTGCCGGCCTGCTGCAGCACACCTCGATCGGAACCGATTTTGCGAATTACTTCGCGGCGATCTCCAATGAGCACTCGTTCCCGCTGCTCACGCTGCTCTCCGCCGCGGTCGTGTCGGTGTTCGTTCCGTCGAGCGGTGGTCAGTGGGTCATTCAAGGATTCATCACGACGAAGGCCTCAGTAGCCGTCGGCGTGACCGCGCAGAGGGGCCTTCTCGCTCTCAGCGTTGGAGATCATGTCGGCAACTTAGTGTCCCCATTCTGGGCCGTGATTGCGGCGGGCATCGCGCGGATGGATTTTCGAATATACATTGGCTACAACTACGTTTGGGTGGTGCTGTGGGTCGTTTTCGGCGCACTGTGCTTCACCTTCCTGCCTGCATAGACCTTGTCGTTGGGAGCTTGGAGGGTTCCGCTTCTCCTGTCGTTCGGAGGCGTTGCTCGCTTACAGCCTGGCCCGTGCCGTGCCTAGAATCCAATGGCCAACTGCCTCCAGGCTGGGGCAGCAATCTGTTCCATCTGGAAGACCCCTAATCGTGGAAAGTGCAGGCGCAACTGCCTGTGGTAGGCTTTCGCTCATATGGCCAAGACCAAACCGGACAACCTCTCTCGCCGAGGCTTCCTAGCGAGCACATCGTCTGCCGCCGCTGTGGGGGCCACAGCGGGCCTGGGTGCCTGCGCGGCCCCGGCCGATTCCGCCATATCAGGCGGAATCTGGGAACGCCCGCCCAACCAACGCGGCAAGGGCAACCGCCAGAACCTCATCTTCCTGAACACGGACACGTTCCGGGCGGACAACCTGCAGGCCTACGGAGGGAATGGCCTGGTCAAGTGCCCGAGATTGGACAAGTTCGCCGAGGACTGCGTGGTCTTTGAGGACTGCTATCCGGAGGGCATGCCCACGATCCCGATCCGGCGGGTGCTCATGACCGGCCGCAGGATCGTCCCGTACCACTACTTCCACCAGCACGAGCCGGTGCAAACGCCGGGATGGCACGAACTCTACTACGAGGACCAGACGGTTTCCGAGACGTTGCTCGAGGCGGGCTACCAGACCGCGTTCATCGCTGACATCCCCCACCTGCAACGACCGGGCAAGAATTTCCACCGCGGCTACAACTGCTACGAGTGGGAGCGCGGACACGAGGTCGACTCCTACGCCCAGGCTCCGATGCAGTTGCGCGACGAGGACATTGTCCCTGAGCACTATCCGCGGGAGTACTGGGACCGCTGGCTGGAGATGGACCCCGGCCGCCCCGACTTCATGCGGCAGTTCTTGGCGAACCGCGCAAGATACGAGACAGAATGCGAGGCAGTCATCGAGCTAACCGCCAAGAAGGTGATCAACTGGCTCAAAAGGAATCACGACAAGACACCGTTTTTCCTGCACCTAGAGGCATTCGACCCCCACGAGCCGTGGGACCCCCCCAAGCGGTTCTTGGACGAGTACATGCCGAACGCCACCGGGCCAACGTGGTGGGAACCGCCTTACTCCGACATCGAGATACCGCAGTCAGGCATTGACCGCTTGAGGGCGAACTATGCCGGCGAGTCGATGTGCGTCGACTACTGGCTGGGCGAGATCTTGGCAACGGTCGAGGAACTCGGACTGTTCGACAACTCTGTGGTGGTGTTCTTCTCTGACCACGGCGCACTGCTTGGCGAGCAAGGGGAATTCCTCAAGGGGCCGAAGCGCGTTCGCCGTCAGGTGACGCACAACCCATTGCTCGTCCGCCTGCCAGGCAAGGAAAAGGCAGGAACCCGGGCGTCGGGCTTCATACACCACCCAGATGTCATGCCGACGCTGTTCAACTTGCTGGAACTCGATCCCCCGCCGCGGGCAACGGGCAAGAACCTTTGGGGTTTGGTCGACGGCGAGCCCAGCCCTCATGAAGCCTTGGTTCAGGGCTACGGGTGGATCGGTGCCATCCGTACCAAGGACTGGCAGTTTTCCAAGATCATCGACAGGGACAAGCTGGGCTACGACTACGAGTCCCAGTTGTACAACCGCGCTGACGATCCCGATGAGCTGACCAATGTAGCGGCCGACCATCCGGATGTCGTTGCAGAGCTTGGCGGGATGATCGACGCCTACTTAGAGTCTGGAACTGAAATCACGAAGGGCCACTTCCACGCGCGGGAAGATTCCGCGCCGTCCAAGCCACCCGGGTAAGACTATCTAGGACGTGAGAATTCATCGCGAGACAGGAGGGATCCCATGGAACGCAACCAAGCGGGTAACTACCACCCCGAAGTGCTGCGGCTATTCGATGCGTACGTGCATGGCGGTCTAAGCCGGCGCGCATTCATCGACAAGGCCGGCCCGTTCACAGCCGGGACCAGTGCGGTAGCTGTCTTAGCTAGCCTGAGCCCGAACTACGCCCTTGCGCAGCAGGTTCCCGAAGACGACTCACGGATTCGCACCGAGCGCATCGAATACAACTCGCCCCAGGGCCACGGCGCGATACGCGGGTACCTGGCGCGCCCGAGCGCGGGGCAGGGCAAACTGCCCGGGGTGGTCGTGGTGCACGAAAACCGCGGGCTGAATCCTTACATCGAGGATGTGGCCCGGCGGCTCGGGGCGGCTGGCTATCTCGCCTTGGCTCCGGACGGACTCACCCCAAAGGGAGGTTATCCCGGCAATGACGACGACGGGCGAAGGCTGCAAGCGGAGCTAGACAGGGACAAGTTGGTGGAGGACTTTGCGGCCGCTGTCGGGCATCTCCAAGGGCATGCGGACTGTACTGGCAAGGTCGGGATTGTCGGCTTCTGCTTTGGCGGATTCGTTGTGAATGCCCTCGCCGTGCGAATCCCTGACCTGTCGGCAGGGGTGTCGTTTTACGGTAGGCAGCCACCGTCTGATGCGGTGTCGAAGATCAACGCACCGCTTCTGCTGCACTACGCAGAGCTTGATCGCCGGATCAATGAGGGCTGGTCCGACTTCGAGAGCGCCCTCAAGGCGGCGGGCAAGTCCTACCAGGCGCACATGTACTCCGGCGTAAACCACGGATTTCACAACGATTCGACACCGCGTTTTGACGAGGCGGCGGCGAAGTTGGCGTGGGACCGATCGCTGGAGTTTTTCGCTGCCAATCTGCGATAACGCCACCATTCGGCTTGGCCAAGACTGGCTCGCCGATCCCGGTGGCTTTGGATAGCCGTGTGGGCGCGCTGCGACTAGGGCATCAGACTTCGATCCGTTTTGCTTGCAGCGGCAAGCGCACTGCTGATTCCGTGGTTAACGCAGGGGCGAAGAATCTGTTTGTTGGCCGTTGGCTGACCTTGGAATTTGCTGGCATTAGAGTTGTCCGCTCAGGAATCAAAAAATTAGTTGGTAAACTTTTGAGCGGCGCGGGAATGTCCCTTCACGCTCATCTGATTCGACTCTCGATCCTCTTGCTTGCCGGATCGATCGGAGTCTCTGGCGCTGATCGCGAGGCCGCGGACTTTTTCGAGCGGCACGTCCGCCCGGTTTTCGCGGAGCACTGCTATGCCTGCCATAGCGGGTCGACGCCGATGCCCCAGGCTGACTTGCGCGTCGATTCTCGCGCCGCGCTGCTCAAGGGTGGCAAGAGTGGTCCTGCCATCATGCCAGGAGATCCACTCCAGAGCCGCCTAACTCAAGTCCTGCAAGCCACTGAAGGCGTTCGCATGCCCCCCACCGGGGCTCTCTCGGAAGTGCAAATCGGCTACATCGAGGAGTGGATTCGCATGGGAGCCCCGTTTCCGGTGCCCGGTGCCGATGGCCTGTATGGAGCAGAGCCCGCTGCACCAGCGCATTGGTCGTTCGTGGCACCGCAGAAAGCGGAGCCGCCGCAATCAAGCACGGGTTGGGCGCAGACTGCAGTCGATCGGTTCGTCGAGGCACGCTTAGCGGCGAGCGGACTCAAGCCGTCCCCGCGGGCCGCGCCGAGAACGCTCATCCGACGGATCTCTTACGACCTGACCGGCTTGCCGCTCAGCCCGGAAGATGCCGATGCCTTTGCGGACGCTCCGAGCCCCGCCAATTACGAGGCTCTAGTGGACTCCCTGCTGGAGTCTGATCGCTTTGGCGAGCGCTGGGCCCGGTATTGGCTCGACGTCGTTCGCTACTCGGACGATGGAGCTCAATCCCGTCCGTTTCCGATCGCTTGGACCTATCGTGACTGGGTGGTCGACGCCTTTAACGAGGACATGCCATATGACAAATTCGTAGAGCGCCAGCTGGCAGCCGATCTGATGGAAGGTGACAGGCGCCACTTGGCCGCTCTGGGCTTGCTCACGGTTGGCATCAACTTGGTGCGCCCCACAGATGTTCCAGAGAACATCGACGACAGGATCGATGTTGTCACCCGCGGATTCCTGGGCTTGTCCGTTTCCTGCGCTCGATGCCATGACCACAAGTTCGATCGCATCACCCAAGACGACTACTACTCGCTATATGGTGTCTTCCTCAATTCGCCGGATGCGCTTGAACCGGTTCCGCTCGAGGATCTACCTGAGGGGCCGAACACGGAATTCTTCAGGCAAAAGCTGGCGATGCGCCGGGCCTGGCTGAACCGCTTTCCGCAAGAACGGCTCCCGGACCACGTCAGAGAGTTCCGCAAGCCTGAGATTCTTGCCCGCTACTTGGAGGCGGCCTGGAATTCCCGGGCCATGTCGAACCAGGACGTTGAAGCCCTGTCGAAGGAAAAGGACCTAAACCGTTACGTCTTGGATCGTTGGCGCACTTACCTGTCCGGCTTGGTGGGCCCTTCTGTGCATGCCTTCATGGAATTGAATGAGCCGGGTGGGGCGCTGCGCGTCGCGCAGCGCATGGTCGAGGCCGACTCTGTCTATCGCTGGCCAGATCCGCAACGTGAGGCTTTGAGACTTGCCTTGCGCGGCAATGGGTCTCCGACCGATATCCCTGTCGAGGACTTCTGGTGGGTCCAGAACGAGGGTGACAGCAACGTCATGAAGGCCTTGAAGTGGCAGTACGAAGCGGTGATGTACGACTGGTCGCTCAGGGGCGGCCCGAGGCATGCCGCGGTGGTGCGCGAGGCCAAGAAGATGCAACCGTCCTATATTTTCGTGCGGGGGAATCAACACGACAAAGGTGCGGAAGTCGAGCGGGGATTCCTGTCGGCGCTGCCAGGACCCGAGGCATTCCAGTCCGGCAGTGGCCGCCTCGAACTGGCCCGGGCGATCGCGACACCAGAGAATCCCTTGACCGCGAGGGTCATGGTGAATCGAATCTGGGGGCACCTCTTCGGCGAGGGACTCGTCCGAACACCCAGTGATTTCGGGGTGCGCGGCGACCCTCCATCGCATCCCGAACTGCTGGACTACCTCGCGACCGAATTCATCGCGGGCGATTGGTCTGTGAAGGAGCTGATTCGGCGGATCGCATTGTCTAAGGCATACCAGCAGGCCAGCTCGGCGAACGGTTCCGGGGCAGCGGAAGATCCCGATAACCTCCTGCTGTGGCGCCAGCGGAGGATCAGGCTGGACTTCGAGGCACTGCGGGATTCCATGCTCGCGGTGTCTGAGCGCCTGGAGACTTCAGTCGGGGGCCCTCCCTTTGATGTCCAGGCAACGCCCTCCTCCCCTCGGCGGACGGTCTATGCGTATGTGTCCAGAGAGCGCCCCTCCGCATTGATGCGGACGTTTGACTTCTCAAATCCCGAGGAGCACTCGCCCCGCAGGCAAATTACGACAGTGCCGCAACAAGCCCTGTTCCTGATGAACAGTTCGTTCCTGGCTCAACAGGCGCGCTCGGTGGCGACCAAGTGTGCGGATGCAGCCAACTGCGTCGCAAGAATCCACCGGCAAGTGCTCGGCCGGCCGGCCGAGCCTAGCGAGCTGGAAGCGGGTATTGAGTTTGTCGAGCAAACCGCGCGCGAGGCACCCGATTCGTCAGTGCCATCGGCGACGGAACATAGCTGGTCCTATGGGACCGCCCGCCTTGACCCAGCCGCCGGAGCCACCAGTGGTTTCAAGGAGATGGCCTACCGCATTGATGAGCGGCTGCAGCCAACGCCGATGCTCGCCGCGGGGGAGTCAGGTAGGGCGAGCATGACAGCGACAGGTGGGCACCCCGGCGACGGCCTTGACGAAGCGGTCGTTCGCCGCTGGTCGGCCCCGCGGGCGATGAGCGTGGCGATCACAGGCACTCTGAGCCACACGATGGGCCAGCAGGCCAAGCGTTTTGAATGGTCGAACGGCGTGCGCGGCTGGCTGGTCTCCAGCAGGCAAGGCATTCTTGCCAGCTGGACAGTGCAGGGAATCGAGGCGGAGACCGCCCTGAAGAATCTTGAAGTCGAAGCGGGCGAGCGATTGGATTTCGTAGTGGACTCCCGCGATGACTACGAGTCGGATCAGTTCCGGTGGGCTCCTCGTCTCGAGGAGGTGCTCGCGGCGACACAGCGGGAGGCCGGAATGGTGCCTCGGGTTTGGAACTCGGAGGACGAATTCCCGCAACCATTGGAGCAACCCTTGAATGCGTTTGAGCAGTACGCGCAAACGCTGCTTATGACAAACGAGTTCGCTTTCAGGGATTAATCCCAAGTCTTGGTACGGACGCCGACCATTTGCGCATCGAATTCGAAGTCGCAGTGCTAACATCTGAGCAGCGATAGCTGCATGGAGCGCCCCATTCGCATCCTAGCTCGCCGGGTGCCTTGCCGACTGGCGGCAATGTTTCTGCTGGTTTCAGCCGGAGCTCCGCTTTGTCAGGCGGCCCCAGCGGCGAAAGTTTCAGCCACCTTCGGTGGTGTTGCCAGCCAATACTGCGTGGCCTGCCACGGTACTTCCACGCAGACTGCGGGACTGGATCTCGAGTTTCTGAATTCTACCGATCTGGCAGAACATTCCGAATCGTGGGAGAAGGTCGTCAAGAAGCTGCGCGGGCGCCAGATGCCGCCAATGGGGCTGCCGAAGCCTGATGACGCGGTTTACCGTGCGCTGGTCGAGGAGCTTTCCGGGGCGCTTGACGATGCAGCGAGCCAAGCTCACGAACCGGGCCGCACGGACACCTTCCGGCGGCTGAATCGAACCGAATACCGCAATGCGATTCGGGATCTTCTCGCCGTCGACGTGCAGGTCGACTCGCTGCTTCCTAGTGATTCAGCCAGCCATGGTTTTGACAACATCACCGTGGGCGACCTTCCGCCGATGCTGTTGGAGCGATATGTCTCTGCGGCGGAGAAGATCAGCCGGATCGCGGTCGGGAGACCGGGGCGGCTGCCCGATGCCGAGACCATTCGTGTTCCCCCCGACCTAACGCAAGAAGGACACATTCCGGGCCTCCCGATCGGCACTCGCGGTGGGGTGCTCGTGCCATACACGTTTCCGGTAGACGGCGAGTACGAGCTCTCGGTCCGGCTGGCGCGAGACCGCAACGAGGACATCGAAGGCCTCACGCGCCCGCACCAAATGGAACTGCTCGTCGACCGGACCCGGTTAACGCTGTTCGACGTGAAGCCGCCGCCCAAGGGCGACGACGAGCGTAATGCAGACAGCCATCTCATCGCGCGCGCAAGTGTGAAAGCGGGCCAGCACGAGATTGCGGCGACGTTCCTGAAAGACGCCTCGGTGCTAATCGAGACCCAGCGCCAGCCGTACCAAGCTCGTTTCAACTTCTATCGGCATCGGCGTATGCAGCCTGCTGTTTTTTCGCTCACGATCATAGGTCCGCTCTCTTCCACCGGACCAGGTGCTACTGCAAGCCGCGAGCGGATCTTCGTTTGCCGACCCGGAACGGCAGATGCGGAAGAGCCATGTGCCGAAGAGATCGTGCGCAGCCTAGCTCGGAGAGCGTACCGGCGACCGGTGAACGCCCGAGACCTGGTCGGCCCGATGCGTTTCTTCCGACAGGAGCGGGCGGCGGTGGATTCGCCTGCTGGATTTGAGGCCGGAATCGAAAGAGCTTTGTCCGCGATCCTTGTGAGTCCGCAGTTCTTGTTTCGAATCGAGCGGCAACCCGCTGGGATCGCGCCGGGTACAGCCTATCGCGTGAGCGACATTGAGTTGGCTTCGCGGCTGGCCTTCTTCTTGTGGAGCAGTCTGCCCGACGAACAACTGCTGGCGGCTGCCGAAAACGGAGAGTTGGGATCCCCAGAGGGCCTGGAACAACAAGTCAGACGTATGCTGGCCGATCCACGCTCGAAATCGCTGATTGACAATTTCGCGGCTCAGTGGCTGCACCTGCGCAATCTGGATGCGATCCGGCCCAACATGAGGTCGTTTCCGGATTTTGACCACAACCTCCGGCTCGCGTTCCGTGCCGAGACAGAACTCTTCCTGGAGAGCGTCCTCAGGGAGGACCGCAGCATCCTAGACCTGCTACGGGCCGATTACACCTTTGCCAACGAGCGACTGGCCAAGCACTATGGCATCCCGAACGTTTACGGGACACGCTTCCGCCGCATCGATCTAGCCGACGATAGCGTGCGCGGCGGGATCCTGCGACATGGCAGCGTCCTGACTGTGACCTCGTATGCAACTCGCACGTCGCCCGTGATTCGCGGCAAGTGGATCTTGGAAAACATCCTGGGAATGCCGCCGCCACCGCCGCCTGAGAATGTTCCCGAACTGAAGGACAACACGATCTCGGGCAAGCTCTCCGTGCGCGAGCGGTTGGCGGAGCACCGCGCCAATCCGGCCTGCGCAGGTTGCCATAACCCGATGGATCCACTTGGTTTCGCGCTTGAGAATTACGATGCAGTGGGGCGCTGGCGAGAGGTTGACGGTGGACAGCCCGTCGACGCTTCAGGGGAATTGGCGGATGGCACCGAGATCGATGGCGTCGCAGGCCTTGAACGCGCCCTGCTGGCGAGGCCGGAGCTCTTTGCCAGCGCACTCACGGAGAAACTGCTCACATTTGGATTGGGACGAGGTGTGGAGTACTTCGACGCTCCTGCCATCCGCAGGATCGTCAGGGCGGCCAAACAAAGCGAATATCGATTTTCTTCGCTGATCGTAGGCATAGCCCAGAGCACACCGTTCCGCATGAGGAAATCACAATGATCATCAGGAAAAAGGCGTTGCCGCGCCGGACGTTTCTACGAGGGACCGGTGCCGCGCTGTCGTTGCCGCTGCTGGATGCGATGGTGCCGTCTCTGACTGCGCTGGCCAAGACCCCGGCCGCAGCGCCGCAGCGGCTGGGCTTCGTGTACATGCCGATGGGCTGCGATCACTCCCGTTGGACGCCTCCGGGAGAATCAGATCTGGGCGAACTCTCGCCTACTCTTTCGTCGCTGGCCCCGGTGGTGAACCGGGTCACTGTGCTGACCAACATGGAGTTGAAGAACTCTTATCCGGGCACCCACGCGACGTCCAATGCGGGCTTCCTGAGCGCGGCCAAGGCGAAATGGACGGAGAGCACGGACTATCACCTCGGTACGACGGTCGACCAGATCGCGGCGAAGGGAGTCGGCCAGCAGACGCGGCTGCCATCGCTTGAGCTGGCGATGGACTTGATGTCGATGGTCGGGCAGTGCGACAACGGCTTCGCCTGCGTGTACCAGAACAATCTCTCGTGGTCATCCCCAACCACTCCCTTGCCGGCCGAGGCGCATCCGCGGATCGTCTTCGAGCGCTTGTTCGGTGAGGGCGGGTCGGCCGAAGACCGCCGTGCGGCGCTGCGTCGAAAGGCCAGCCTACTGGACTGGGTGATGGAAGATGCGGCGCGCCTCGACGCAGAGGTGGGGCCGGCAGACCGTGCACGTGTCGAGCAGTACCTAGACTCTATCCGCGAGGTGGAACGGCGCATCCAGAGAGCCGAGGCGGAGACCACGGAGCGCGAACTCCCCGATCTCGACCGCCCAGCGGGCGTGCCAGCACAGTACGCCGATCACGCAAAGCTCATGTTTGATCTGCAGGTGTTGGCTCTGCAAGCTGATATCACAAGGGTTATCACGTTTCAGCTGGCGCGCGAGACCAGCACGAGGACGTATCCAGAGGTCGGAGTCCCCGAACCTCATCATCCGCTTACGCATCACGGCAACAATCCCGCGAAGATCGCCAAGGTGGCTAAGATCAACAGCTTCCACGTCTCGCTATTCGCAGGTTTTCTGGAAAAACTGAGCGTAACGCCCGATGGTGACGGGTCCTTGCTGGACCACTCGACCTACCTGTACGGAAGCGGCATGGGGAATCCGAACGTTCACGACCACACGAATCTGCCGATCATCGTTGCTGGCGGCGACGGTGGCGGCCGGCCCGGTGGCCGGCACATCAAGTACTCGGAGCCAACGCCGCTGGCAAACCTGCACCTAACCTTGCTCGACAGGATCGGCATTCATGTCGATCAATTCGGGGACAGCAGGGGCAAGGTGGAGGAGCTGGCAGAGCCCCTCAGCATCTGATTCTGTGGGAACGGGTAAATAGCCATGGGCAACTTGGTGCATCGAACGGGCAAACTCACTCTCGGGACACTCGCAGTCGTCGCGATCTTGTACGGGGCGAGTAGCGGGCCTGTGGTATCCGACGCAGCCGAGCGGGGCCAGAAGGATGCAGTCCGCAGCCTGCTGGACGGTGGTAGCGACCCGAACGCAGCTCAAGTAGACGGTATGACCGCTCTGCATTGGGCCGCCTACTACGACGATATTGAGACGGCAAGGCTCCTAATTGAGTCCGGCGCCGATGCGGCCGTGCTCAATCGCTATGGGATCTCTCCGCTGGTCCTGGCCTGCACCAATGGATCGGGGCCGATGGCTGAGCTCTTGCTTGCGAGCGGAGCCGACCCGCACCAGCAGCTCCGGGGTGGTGAGACTGTGCTCATGACCGCGGCTCGGACGGGCAGGCTGGCGGTTGTGAAGGCACTGCTTGCTCGCGGAGTTGAGGTGGATGCCAGGGAATCGATCAGGGGCCAGACGGCTCTGATGTGGGCGGCTGCCGAGGGCCATGCGCAGGTGTTGCGCGAGCTGATTGGCGCAGGTGCCGACATCACCATGCGGCTGGGGTCTGGATTCACACCCCTGTTGTTCGCGGCCCGCAACGGTCGGATCGAGGCACTAGAGGTACTTCTGGAAGCAGGTGCGGACCCGAACGACATGATTCGCCCACCACCCGGGGTGATGAGTCAAGCCCGCGGCTACTCCGGGGCACCCCCGTTTGGCGCGAGCGCACTTTTGATCGCTGTGGAGAATGCTCATTTCGAACTCGCCACCAAGCTCTTGGATGGGGGAGCCGACCCAAACTCGGCGAGGCCCGGTTACACGGTGCTGCACGCCATCGCTCGTGTCCGCAAGCCGGGCGTGGGTGACAATGACCCGCCGCCGGACGGGTCTGGCAGAATGACAAGCATCGAATTCGTAAGAGAGATCGTCGAGCGCGGCGCGGACTTGGAAGCGCGGCTGACCAAGAAGATCAATCTGGGGAATACCCGCCTCAACAAGCTTGGCGCGACGCCGTTCTTCCTTGCCGCGCATAGCGCTGATGTGGAGTTGATGCGGGCGTTGGCAGACCTCGGAGCTGACCCGACGGCTCGCAATGCTGAGAACAGCACCCTCCTCATGGCAGCGGCCGGGCTTGGAACGCGCTCGCCGGGTGAGGATGCCGGCACAGAGTCGGAAGTCTTGGAGGCCGTGAAGCTAGCGATCGATCTAGGAGCGGATGTTAATGCGGTGGACGAAAATGGCGAAACGGCCATGCACGGGGCGGCCTACAAGAATCTGCCGAAGGTGGTCGAGTATCTGGCCTCCAACGGCGCTGACATCGAGATTTGGAACCGGGCGAACCGATTCGGATGGACTCCGTTGACGATTGCGACTGGGTACCGGTTCGGAAATTTCAAGCCGTCGCAGGTGACGATAGACGCACTCAAGCGTGTGATGCTCGCTAACGGCGTGCTCCCGCCGGAGCGTGTTGTTGCGGAGACACAGCAGATTTACTAGCTCGGCTTTCGTGGCGTCTCGCCTCGCATGGCGGGGTGTTCGGTTCGGAGACCGTCCGGTAGCCAGCCGTGTGCCGATTCGCCTCGGTTTCCGACGGCTTCAGAACAGGAACTTGAGGCCGCACTGAGGTTGTCGGTTGTCCTGCGCCGTCCCGCCGATCACGCCTGCGTTGATGTTGCCGACGGACAATGCTCGTCGGACTGGACTCGTCTGGCGAGTTCGCTCGTCTTGGTGTTGGTGATCTCGACATCAGCTCCGGGAATGACAGCGCCGGACTGGTCGAGATCTGTTCCCGCAATTTGGCCGGTGGACGTCTGAGCTGAAGCGATCGCGGCACTCAGCACGATCGCGCATGCCGCTGCGGGGCTGCGAGCGAACTTGCGATGCAGGCCAGCCCTCCGCTGAGCGGGGCCAAGTGTCTGCCTCGCTTTGGAACTGCTGGCACTCAAACCCTGCGCAGAGACCTGCAGATGTTGCCATCATTTTCGCCTCTGGCGTCAGATTCCGAAGCCTTGTACCGCATAGGTTCGCGCGAGGCTTGGAGCAAGGCCGCTTGGCGTGCCCTCCCTGCAAGGCAAGGTAGCCCTTGCCAGGCCCGCCCACGGGCGGAGCGTCGTTGTAGAATGTCTAGTAGCCGCACTAGCAAATGGAGATCATTGCTGGCGGAGGCTGCAATGGGTGTGGGAGTTAATACCGGCTTATCTCGGCGAGCGATTCTGCGTGACGCAACGATGGGAATGGGCTCGTGCGCGCTCGGGGCGATTCTCGCATCCGAGTCTGGCCAGTGCGCATCTGGCTACGATTCTGTTGACCCGCTAGCGCCAAAACCGCCTCCGCTCGCTGCGAAGGCGAAGCGGGTGATCCATATCTTCATGAATGGCGGCCCGTCGCAGGTCGACACGTTTGATCCCAAGCCTGAGTTGGCCAAGTATGCCGGTCAGCCACTGCCCATTCACCTCAGAACCGAGCGCAAGACCGGAGCCGCCTTCCCGTCGCCATTTCAATTCCAGAAGCATGGCCAGAGCGGGATCGAAGTCAGCGAGATCTTTTCTGAGGTTGCCAAGCACGTCGATGATCTGTGCGTCATTCGGTCCATGCACACGAACGTGCCAAACCATGGGCCATCTCTAATGATGATGAACACGGGCACGACCCAGCAGTCGCGCCCGAGTTTCGGGTCGTGGCTCACATACGGACTCGGCAGTGAAAACCGCAACTTGCCGGGATTCGTGGTGCTTTGTCCGGGAGGGTATCCGATCTGGGGTGCCAAGAACTGGCGTTCGGCGTTTCTGCCGGGAGCCTACCAAGGCACCCATATCGACACGAGCTACAGCACTCCGGAGAAGCTGATTGCCAATGTCGGCAGTGGTTTTGCGACACAGGATGAACAGCGCCGGCAACTCGACCTGCTAGGCAGGCTGAATCGCGCTCACGCCCAAAGCCGCAATGGTGACGCGCTGCTCGAGGCCAGAACCCAGTCCTTTGAACTGGCCTTCCGCATGCAAATGGAAGCCTCGGAAGTGTTTGACATTGGCAGCGAGCCAGGGTCCGTGCGGGACATGTACGGTGACACTCTGCACGGGCGGCAGATGCTGATTGCGCGCAGACTGCTTGAGAAGGGGGTGCGCTTTGTTCAGGTGTGGCACGGCGCTGGACAGCCTTGGGATTCTCACAGTGAGGTAGAGGCGAACCATCGCAAGCTTGCTGGACAGTGTGACAAGCCCATTGCAGCCCTGCTGACGGATCTGAAGCAGCGCGGGATGCTCGAAGACACACTGGTGATCTGGGGCGGGGAATTCGGTCGAACGCCGGTAGTCGAACTCACCTCGTTCGGAGCAAACGAGGGCCGCAATGGCAGGGATCACAACTCCTATGGATTCTCGATGTGGCTGGCTGGGGGCGGTGTCAAGGGAGGGTATGTTCACGGCGCGACGGATGACTTCGGTTTCCGGGCTGAGCAAGACAAGGTCCACGTCCACGACTTGCACGCGACGCTTCTGCATTTGCTGGGATTCGACCATGAGCGATTCACTTTTCGCTATGCCGGGCGGGACTTCCGCCTAACGGACGTGCATGGGCAGGTTGTCAAGGATTTGATCGCTTAGACCAACGGTCCTACATTTATCCGTGCGCGGTTGTTGCGATTCTCTCGCGCTGTCGCAAAAGATGGCCGGCTACCGGGTCCGTATTCGGGCGAGTGCTTCCGACTCGATCGAGTCTGGCCCGCTCAAACAAAGACTGAGATCTCGTCACAAACTCGTGTCTCGCAGTGTGCGGGTTGCTGAAGATTGCGTTGAGACAGCTAGGTATTCAGATTCAGCGCATTGCCACTTCTGAATCGTCGCAACCGCCATGGGGCGGTCAATGTGGTCAGGCTAGAATGGAAGCTAAGCGCAGCGTCTCTGCTAGGGTCTGTCAGCGCTGAAGGTTGGGTGATTCATTGGCAAGGTTCCGTCGCAAGGATCTAAAGCGTGACCGATTCGTCGAGGAGGTTAGTGATCGGGTCGAATTCGTCGCATCGCACCGCAAGCACTTCATCGCCGGAGGCGTAGCCCTCGTGGTGGCGCTAGTGGGTGGCGTCGGCTACTGGACATACGCTCGCCAGAGGGGACTCGAGTCCCAATCAGCTCTGCTCAAGGCGACCACTCTCTACAGCGGGGTCGTTAGCCAGGAGGCCATTCCGGGCGTCGAGACATTCTCCTCGGAGCAGGAGCGTGTCGAGGAAGTGACCCGTGCACTAGACAGGGTCACCTTGGACTATACCGGCACGTCGGCAGCTACGGGCGCAATGTACTATTCGGGTCTTCTGGATCGCGAGCAGGGAAACTCGGTCGAGGCGCGCGCGCACTTCGAGCAGGCCATGCGAGGCGAGGGTGACGAATATCCCGCATTAGCGCGCATGGCATTGGGCGGGCTACTGCTGTCCGAGGGGGACGCCGAAGCAGCCAGAGCACATTTCCAGGCCGTTGTTGAGAGTCCGACAAGGACGGTGCTCAAGGATCGAGCCATGATCGAAGTGGCACGGACCTTGGTTGACAGCGATCCGCAACAGGCCCGCGACATCCTGTCTGCCATTCAGCAAGAGAATGGCCCTGCAAGTTCTCTCGCGGGGGATTTGATGGAGATGCTGGGCAACGGTAGCTGACCATTCGGAGCCCCATGCTAGCCCGACTCCGCTTTCCAGATGAGCGGTCGCGCCTGCGGAAGCACTTCGAGCCCGCGGATCACGATTCTTACCGCGGGCCCTTCCACCATGACCGAGATCGAGTCATCCATTCGCGCGCCTTCCGACGGCTGGCAGGCAAGACGCAGGTCGCCACGCTGCCGAACTCGAATCACAGCCGAACACGACTAACGCACACTATCGAAGTGTCTCAGGTGGCGCGCACGGCCGCGACTGCCCTCGGACTCAACGTGGAGCTAGTCGAGGTGCTGGCGCTCGCGCACGATCTGGGGCATCCGGCCTTTGGCCATGCCGGAGAGGCCGCCCTTGACGCGGAAATGCGCCGGTACGGCTCGTTCTTCGACCATAATTCTCACGCGCTGCGCATCGTCGAGCACTTCGAACAGCGCTATGCCGCCTTCCGTGGCCTCAATCTGACGTTTGAGGTGCGCGAGGGCCTGCTGAAGCATTCCCGGGAACTCGACCCAGCGGAACCCCTCTACCAGGACTACTTCCCCGAGTTGCGCCCGACGCTCGAGGCCCAGCTCATCGACCTTGCCGACGAGGTTGCTTACTTGAGCGCGGACCTTGAGGACGCAGTTGCCGATAAGTTCCTGACAGTGCACGATATCTGCGAGTTCGTGCCGGCATTCTGCGCATTCCACGCCAATGTGCGCCAGGGGCATCCGCACATCTCGGATCGCCGCGTCCTGAACGAATCCCAGCGCAGGCTCATCGGTGGGCTGGTGCGGGGGTTGATCGAGGGCACGCGCGCAACGGCCGATCAGGCGGGTGTGCAGACGTGGGAGGATGTGCGCCACCATGAGACGCGCATTGCCGCAACGACCCCGGACGCCGCCTCAACCATCCGAAGTCTCCGAGCGCTTCTGCTCGAGGGATATTACCGTCCGTCAGCGAGGATGGGTCGCGAGCGGGGCTACCGCGCCAAGCTGATCGAGTTGTTTCGGTACTATGCCGAGCATCCCAGATCGCTGCCTGACACTTATGTCGAGCAACTGGGCACCGAATCCGCACACCAGCTCGCGTGCGATTATGTCGCCGGTATGACTGACGCGTTCCTGCTCAGGTGTCACAGCAAGCTATTCGATGAGGAGCATAGTCAAGAGCTCAGGCAAGCGATCGGTTAGGTTCCGCCCCTTGCGCTTGATCCAGCTGGCTGTGCTGGTCTGCTGCGGGCTGATACCGCTGGTGCCGATGCCCGTCGTGGATTGTCCCTGCGACCACTCCAGGGTCGAGAGTTTGGAGAGCCGAGTCTGCAGCCTGTGCGGGACGGCCGAGACGGCGAGTGACGAGATCTACTTCCTCAAGGACATCAACCCGCACAAGCCGAATCGCTACCTGGCCCTGCCGAAGGCCCACGGAGCTGGATACCAGTCCACTGCCGACCTGTCAGCGGTGTCGCGCAGCGAGCTGTGGCGGCGCGCGGCGCAGCGAGCCGAAGAGCTCTATCCAGGACGCTGGGGGCTAGCGCAGAATAGCAATGTTTTCCGCACGCAGTGCCATGCCCACCTGCACATCGGCCCGCTGAGCCCCGAAGTCGAGGACACCGGCGGAGTGCTGCACGGAACCTTCGAAGAGTTTCCGAACGTTCGCCCCGAGCAAGGTATTTGGCTGCATCCGAAAGACGGCAAGTACTGCGTGCATCTTGATCGGGACCTAGCCGAGATCGTGCTAGTCCGCTGACACTCGCATCAAGGGGTTTCCCATCTGCCGGCTTCGGCAGAGCGAAACACCGCGTCGATGATGCGCATGCCCCAAACCGCATTTTCCAAGGGGAACTTGAGGTCGTCGCCGTTGCGAATCGCTTTCGAGATCACTTCCCCTTGGGCAGTGTATTGATCGGTTACGGGCAACTCCTCGACCTGCACGCCAGCATTTCCGAGGGTGCTGCCGTCGTCCAGGAACAGCCGGCAGGGCCGGCCGACAGGAGCGTTGAACGGAATCTCGATCTCTATGCGCCCCTGCGTGCCGACGACCTACATGCGCTGGTAAGGCGTGATCTGCGTGGAGCACGTGAATGTTGCGTGGCCCGTAGGGAACTCCAGGATGGCCAAAGTCAGTCTATCGATCCCCCGGGGTTCGGACTCCCCGAACGGCATCTCCGAGCGAGGTGCAGATCGACGGAAGTCCTCGCGGGCGCGGGCCGGTGATTTCCTGCGATGCCCTCCGCCGGCCGCGGGATCGGCTGGCTGTTCTTCGGGAAATGACGCCCCGCAGGCCCACCCGCCCGTCCCTGGTCGTCCAAGGCCGAAGCGGGTGGAGCGAATGATCCAACGGGCAGTGCCTCGAGCTAGAACTCGACCCGCAGGCCCATCTGCATGATTCTCGGTCCGGTCAGGTTATTGATCTCGCCGGCGGTCCCGCTGATGATGCGGCCGACCGGATTGGTCAGGTTGGCGTGGTTGAGTGAGTTGAACATCTCCCACCTGTACTGAAGCTTCACACCCTCCGAAACATTGAAGTTCTTGAACAGTCCAAGGTCGAGATTCCAGTCACCCGGGCTGATCATCGTGTTCCGGCCCAGGTTCCCGAAATACCCCCGATCCGGCAAGGCGTACGCATCGACGTTGTACCAAGCACCGCCATTGACGATGTTGTCCCTGCTTCGATTGACTCCTGACAGGGGATCCCCGACAAGATTGGGGCGCTGCCCGCGTCCGATTGTCGTGCCGGCGATGTCACGTCCGTGGAAGATGTTGATCGGATCGCCGGTCTGGGCCGAGTAGATCCCGTTGACCTGCCAGCCGCCCAGCAGCCACTTGCCGGGACCGCGGCTCACGGGTGACGGGATGTCCCAGACGAAAGATGCGACCATCCTGTGCGCGTGGTGGAAGTTCGCAAGCGCCCTTTCCGCGTCGAGATCCTCGATGTTCTGGGGGTTGAACTGGTCGTTCGTCGCGTATAGATCCATGGTCTTCGACCACGTGTAGTGGGCGAGGACCGAGAACCCGCTGCTCATCCGCTTGTTGAGAGTGAACTGAAACGCGTTGTAGTTGCTGTAGGCGATGGACTGGTATTCCCGGATTGCCCTGAAGTCCGAATGTGGCCGCACGTTGGGACGCCCGCTGCTGCGCGCTGGCCTGACGTTGATATCGAGCACCATTGGGAGGTTGGACGCCTTTGAGCCGATGTACGCCGCGGTAGCCAGGATCCTGTGTGGAAGCTCCTGCTGGACGTTCACATTCCATTGCTGGTTGTAGCCCGCCACTAAGTTCGGATTGACACTTCTCCCGAACAGAATAGGAGTGACGAACTCGAACGCATTTCGCTCTTGGTCCGTGCCCGGAGGACTAAAAGGGAACGGATTGGCGCGTCCACGGAACGGCTCGTCGAAGGTGGCCCCGGACGAGTTGAGGTCGGCTTGCCGCCTGTCGAACTGCATGGAGAACGGGGGGTTGTTGACAAACTGGCTGAGCGAGTGGAACGGCGGCATGTCATAGAAGAGGCCGTATCCGAAACGGATCGCGGTCTTGGCGTCCGCCGTGGGCTGCCAGGCGATGCCGATGCGGGGAGCGAAGTTGTTCCAGTCCTTCGGCGCGCCGCCCCTCGGGATGTCCGGATCGGAAGCGTACAGCAGGCCGGGCGGGGCTTGCGGGTAGGAAGGCGACTGTTGGCCGGGGATAAACACGGACAGTTCGTCGTCGGCCGAGTGGAACTGGTGATAGGGCTCCCAGCGAAGCCCCATGCTGACCGTGAGATTCGGCAGAGCCTTCCAGTCGTCCTGGATGTACAGGTTGTTTCCGACGTTGCGAATGCGGTTGATGCGCAGCGAACCCATGACGAAGCGCGACGGGAAGCCAAGGAAGAAGTCTCCCAGAGCGTTGCCGCTCCGATTGCCGTTGAACGTGAACTGCGGATCAACGCGGTTGTTGGTCAGCCGGTCGCTCTTCGACCGGCGGTAGTCCCCGCCGAACTTGATCATGTGGCCGCCACGGGTCCATGACCAGTCATAGACAGCGTGGTACGTCTGGCGGTCGGTATTGAGCACGTTCACCTGCCCGAGATTCCAGAAGCCCTGGACCGAGCCGCGCCATGTCACAGCCTGCTCTTCCGGGCTGAACGGCGCTGCGCGCTGCGCGTTGACACCGAGGGTCTCGTACGTTGCGATCTGGCCGTCGAACATGATCGGGTTGCCGCCGCGCAGCTGGTCGACCTGGTTCCACGTGAACCTCCCGACACCCAGAAGGGTCGGCGAGACCGTCCATGTGTGGGAGCCCTGTAGGTTCCAGTTCTTGAAACCCTCGTTCTGGGTCAGGGTCGGCACGTTGGCCGCCCGGAACCTGTCATCGACATTCCGGAAAAGCCGAAACGTCCCTCGCTGCATGTCCGTGAATTGGTGGTCGACTCTGGCGATGTGCTGATCACGGTCCGGATTGTCCGGTCGATTGAAACCGATCCGGCCTAGCAGCGTCCCGTCGCCCCGTGTGTTGACGACGTTTGCAGTGGGAATCAGGGCCTGGAGGTAATTGGGGGCGACATGGTTCCAGCGGTTCATGGGAAGGACTGCGTTCGGGAAGGCCTCCCCGGTGTCCGGGTCTTTCGGAGCGTTGCGGGTCTTGGAGAAATCGCCTCCTCGCTCCAAGTCCGTCGCCACGTTGTGGAGGTATGCCTGGGCCTGCCGCGTGCGCGTCCCCTCGAACGAGTAGAAAAAGAAGCTGCGGTTCCTGACAATGGGGCCGCCGAGCGTCGCTCCGAACTGGTTCCGGCGCAGCTTGCCCTTCTTAACGCCGGACCGATTTGCATCGAAACTGGCGGCATCAAGCACGTCATTGCGCAGGAAGTTGAAGGCGCTACCATGGAACTCGTTCGTTCCGGACTTAGTGACCGCATTGATCACGCCGCCCATCGCGCCGCCGTGCTCGGCAGAGAAGTTCTGTGTCTGGATGCTGAACTCTTCCAGCGAATCGGGATTGGGCACGATCATCGGCGCTCCGCCCTGGTGGTCATTGTTGTCGCCACCGTCGAGCATGTAGTTGTTCGACTGCGCCCGCGCGCCGTTGACGCTGAATGCCCCGAACTGCGAGATCACGCCGCCCGGCCCTGTGTTCACGCCCGGAACGAGCATGATGAGCTGGATCGGGTTCCGGCCGTTCAAGGGCAGCTCGGTGATGCGGCGTTCGTCAATGATCTCCGTCAGCGTGGCGTTCGACGTCTCGACCTGCGCGACCGCTCCTTCCACGGTCACGACCTCGGTCACCTGACCGATCTCCATCGTTACGGTTACCTGCCGGCTCTGGTCAGCAGTGAGGCGGAATGTCCCCGACGAGAATGTGCGGAATCCGTCGCTCCGCACCTCCACGCGATAGGTCCCGACTGGAGTGCGGGGAAAGCTGAACCGCCCTTGGGCATCCGTTTGTGCGGACTGCTCGATGCCGGTCAGCTCATTGATAGCCAGTACGTCCGCGGCCGGAATGACGGCGCCTGACCCGTCCTGCGCCGTTCCGAGGATCAGGCCTGTGGCCTGACCGAACGCGCCAACAGCAACAAGAAGCCCTAACGAAAGGACTGCGAGCGTGATTCTGAACGTCATGATTCCCCCTACCTATCCACTGCTGGCCGCGCGAATCCGCGGTCGGAGGGAATTCCCCAAGCCAAGTGCCCTAGGATCTCGGCTCTACCGGTCATGGTAGGGCCCGAGTGCATTGGCCTTGCTGCAAGTTCCGCAAGTTGGCAGCACTTCCGACGCACTAGGTGCTTCCGCCAAGCGCAGCCTCCGGCCAGCAGCATATCACCGAATCTGCTCGGAGCCCAGCGGGAGAGAGGCGGATTTATAGCTTATTTGCAATTGTCTGGCGGTGCGAGGCCGGCAGGGCAGGCGATTGACCTCAGAACCCGGGCATGGCCTGCTTGAGCGGCTTGAGCAGAACGGCAAGAATTCCCCGACCGCCACGCACATCAGTCCGAGCACCACGAAGAACGCCGAGTGGGGCCAGCGCCTCCAGTAGACGCTTATCGCCGTGAGCTTGGTGCCGACTGCCGTGGCACCAAACCAGCCGCCCATCATCATCCCGCGCCGTCGGAACGGTGCCACCTTGGACACTAGGGAGAGGCCCATCGGAGTCAGCAACAGGTCGCTGAGTGTCACGCCGTATGAGCTGACCAGCCAGACGGTGGACACCTTGTAGGCATCCGGTTCCAGTCCGGTGAAAGATGTCTCGCCCAGCCGGGCGGCCACATAAAGTCACGAAGAACGACATGCCGATGAGCAGCATGCCGACAGTCATCTTGGCCGGCGTGGAGGGCTCCTTGCCACGCGCTCCGAGACGACGCCATGGGGCCGCGAGCGGGAACGACAGGATCAGGGACCTTGCCGAGATCGTGCTAGTCCGCTGACACTCGCATCAAGGGGCTTCCCATCTGCCGGTTTCGGCGGAGCGAAACACCGCGTCGATGATGCGCATGCCCCAAACCGCATTTTCCAACGGGAACTCGAGGTCCTCGCCGTTACGAATCGCTTTCGAGATCACTTCCCCTTGGGCAGTGTATTGATCGGTTACGGGAAACTCCTCGACCTGCACGCCAGCATTTCCGAGGGTGCTGCCGTCGTCCAGGAACAGCCGGCAGGGCCGGTCGACAGGAGCGTTGAACGGAATCTCGATCTCTATGCGCCCCTGCGTGCCGACGATCTGCATGCGCTGGTAAGGCGTGATCTGCGTGGAGCACGTGAATGTTGCGTGCCCCGTAGGGAACTCCAGGATGGCCGAAGTCAGTCTATCGATCCCCCAATCCGGGTCTCTCTCGATGAGGCTCACGAGGCGCGTCGGTTCGGCCTCGAAGAGGAAGCGTGCGCCCGTGATCGGATAGCAGCCGATGTCGTACAGTCCGCCACCGCCAATGTCGGCTATGTTGCGGATGTTCTGGGGATCCAGATTGTTGTAGCTGAAGAAGCCCTGCACGGATCGCAGTTCGCCGATCTTGCCAAGCCGGACCAGTTCTCGTGCTCGCAGCCACTGCGGGTGGTAGCGCACCATGAAGGCCTCTTGGATCAAGACTCCGGCACGGTCGCGGGCCTCGATCAACTCGCCAGCTTCGCTGGCCGTTAAGGCGAGTGGTTTCTCGCACAGCACGTGCTTGCCGGCGCGCGCTGCCTGCACCGACAACGGTACGTGCAAATGGTTGGGCAGCGGGTTGTAGATCGCCTCGATCTCGGGGTCTGCGAGCAATTCCTCGTAGGATCCGTAGGCCTTGGCTATGCCGAGAGTCGCGGCCGCCCGTTGCGCTTTGCCGCGGTCACGGGATGCAATGGCGACGATGTCACAGGATTCGGCCTTCTGCATGGCCGGGACGACCTTCTCGAGGCCAATCTTGGCCGTGCTGAGAATGCCCCAACGAACGGGTTTCACGTGTTCACCTCCCGAGCTGCCCAAATGGTCCGGAACATGCGGCAAGGGCCTACATGTATCCGCCGGCCTTGCCTGCAGTTTCCGGAGCTGCGGTTTCCATCTCGGTGCGGATCGACCGGAATCCGTTGAGCAGCACCGACATGTCGGTGCCGCACACGAGAAAGCGCGCGCCGTGCTCGCGGGCGCGCTGCAGCATCTTGGTATTGCCGAAATGCACGCCTGGCGCGACACCCACCTCGTTGCAAGCCGCGACCATACGGTCGAAAGCGGCCCAGAACTTCGGGTGTTCGAAGTCGCCGGGGATGCCCAGCGAAACCGACAGGTCGAACGGGCCGACCATGGTCGCGTCCACGCCCTCGACCGCAACGATTTCCTCGATGTTGTCCACGCAGGGCTGGGTTTCCATCTGGATGATGACCATCGATTCCCGATTGGCCGACTCCATTTCGGCGGCGGCACCCTTGAAGTTCAGGTCGGTCACGATGCTTCGCAATCCGTATCCGCGTCGTCCGAGCGGAGGAAACTTCATCGCGCCAACGATCTTGCGGACTTCCTCGACAGACTCGGTGCGCGGGTTGATGATCCCCATCGCGCCGACGTCCAACATCCTCGCGAGGAAGAAGTACTCCGACTGGGGGACCCGTACCAAGGGCACGACATCTGTGGACTTCGCGACCCGCACGAATGACTGCACGTCGTCAAAGCTCGTGCGAGCGTGCTCGCTGTCGATGAAGAAGAAGTCCAGCCCCGCCGCCTCGACGGCGATCACGATTTCGGGGTTGAAACAATCAGAGATGCACGTGCCGAGAACAGAACCGCCCGCTTGCAGCGTGGCCTTGATGGTGTTTTGCCTCATGGAGAAACCTCAGGGTTCCGTCGAGCAAGGCGAAACTTGACATCAAGCTAGAACTTCCCGAGGGGCTGGCGGGAGCGACGAGACTCGAACTCGCGACCTCCGGCGTGACAGGCCGGCGTTCTAACCAACTGAACTACGCCCCCCGGCTTGATGTGCCCTGCCTCAGTTGGCCGACACCCTAACTCTAACAATAGTAGCACGGATGACAGCGCTTCCCGCGCTCCAAGCGCCAGCGGCAGCGCGGCATCAGAGCACGCCACAGCGGGCGGCATCCGTTCCGCCGATGGTGTGGGAGCATCCCCGGTCCATAGGTGACCGACATTGTTGGCGTGCCTTTGCGGCCTAGCTGACCGGCCAGCGAGATCCCGGCCGCGGAGCTCTAGTCTGGCGGCAACTGTCCTGCTCGGCGGTCTGGTCATGGCTAAACCAGATCGCAATGTACTGAGCAGCCCTTAGATCAACCCTTGGACCGGAAAGACCTGAGCCAGCGTTGCTTGGCTCCCGGTGCTATGCTGATCGCGGGCTAGCCGCGACTTGCCAGCGGCTCGGCGCAGAGCACTCTGAAGGAGGACTGAATGAACAAGAAAAATCTGCTGATCTCCGGGATCGTCGTTTTCGTGGTGCATCAAGTGCTCGACTTCATCACCCACGAACTATTGATGGGAGCAGCCTACGAAGCCACGGCGCAGGCCTGGCGCCCCGAAGCGGAGATGATGTCCATGCTGTGGATTGTCGTCGTGGTGAGCCTGCTGTGGTCGTTCATATTCGTCTATATCTTCGATTGGACCTACAAGGGGCAGGGAATCATGGAGGGCGTCAAGTACGGGTTCTGCATCGGACTCTTCGTGGTCACCCCCATGGCCTACAACACCTATGCCGTGATGCCCGTTCCTTACTCAATGGCGCTCAGCTGGTTCGGGTACGGAATGGTCAAGATGATGATTTGCGGAGCGGTCCTGTCTATGGTTCACAAGCCGGTCCTCGCCGAAGGCTAGGTCGGCCAAACCTGCTTCCGCCTCCTGCGTGCCCGCCGCTGGAGGATTGCGGCCCGCTGTAGTCGTGGCGGTGAGATCCGTCTCAGACGCCGGGCATGGCCTTCTTGAGGGGCTTCAGCAGGCCAGCCAAGACTGCGGCCACCGCAACGCACATCAGTCCGAGGATGGCGAAGAATGCCGAGTGCGGCCAACGGGTCCAATAGACTCCAATCGCCGTCAGCTTGTTCCCGGCCGCCGTGGCCACGAACCAGCCGCCCATCATCATGCCACGCAGCCGGAACGGTGCAACCTTCGACACCAGCGAAAGCCCCATCGGAGAAAGCAGCAGCTCGCCCAGCGTGACGATGCCGTATGAAGTGATCAGCCACGCCGGAGAGACCCTGTACGCGTACATGTCGGGACCGACCACGGATGCTTCGCCAACTTTCGCCGCCGCGTACAGCACGAAGAAGGACAGGCCCGTGAGCAGCATGCCGATGGACATCTTGGTCGGAGTTGAAGGTTCTAGGCCGCGCTTGCCCAGCCAACCCCAGAACTTCACCAGCGGGAAGGAAAGCACTAGGATCCAGGCGGGATTGATGGCATTGGCGATTGTCCCCGAGACGTCCCAGGCGGTGTTGTCGTCCGCAAAGTAGGTAAGCGTCGACCCGTTCTGGTGAAATGCCATCCAAAAGACTACAACGATCAGGTAGATCACCAGCAGCGCCATCACCCGGCGTGATTCCGGCACCTTCGAGAGCGCGCTGACCTGGGCGCTCCCCCCGCCTTCAATGGATGGCGGTGCGTCAACGTTGCGCACATGGTCGCGCCACCAGTACAAGGTGAACAGCGAAACGATCATGCCGAGGCCGGCCACAGCGAACGCGGGGTGGTAGCCCGCCGATTGCTTGATCACTTCCATTGCCACCGGCGCGACGAACGCGCCGACGTTGATCCCGAAGTAGAAGATCACGAAAGCTTGGTCCTTCAGCGGGCTGCCGTCGGGATAGAGGTTCCCAACCATCGTTGACACGTTCGGCTTGAACAGTCCGTTGCCGATGATGAGGCAAATCAGGGCCAGGTACACGATGGTGATCGAGTGGAACGAAAGCAGAAAGTGTCCCGCTACGAAAAAAACGGCACCGATCAGCGTCGTGCGGAGGTAGCCCAAGTAGCGATCCGCCAGCAGTCCACCCACGAATGGACTGGCGTAGACGAAGGTCAGGTACCACGAGTACAGGCTGGTGGCCTCGGCTTCCGTCCAGCCGAAGCCCTCTACGCCATCCCGCAGGTAGAGCGTAAACAGCGAGAGCATCGAATAGAAGCTGAATCGCTCCCAAGCCTCCGACGCGAACAGGACGTAGAGTCCCTTCGGGTGCTGGTCGGAGGGTTGCAGGCTGGCTTGTTCCATATGTGCGGGTATCCCAGTGATCTTCGGTGGTTGCGCTATTTAGGGGGGACTCGCTCGATGCTGGTGCTGATCCCAGAGGTCCCCAGTGCGCCCTTGAATTGTACTGCCTAGGCGAAACGAGCGGCTTTGCTGGCTTGCCTGCATGCTTTGGCCGCGCCCGAGCCAAAGAAAAAGTGCAAACCCTATGGCTCTTGGATTCGGATGGCATTCGCTGTGTAAAGATGATGTGTCGGCGGCCAGCGGCCGTGACCGTCCGGGGCGGGTCGCCGGACCCACCAATGGAGCCCACACGCAGGAAGCGCAAAATCGGACTTGCACTTCGCACGTTCCGGTCATTCAAGTATCGAAACTTCCGCTGGCTGTGGTTCGGTGCATTCACATCGACCACCGGTTTTTTCGTCGCGCAGACCGCAGAGAGCTGGTACATCTACGAGCAAACGGAATCGGCGAGCCTGTTGGGCCTGACTGCGTTCCTGAATGGCCTGCCAATCCTGCTCTTCTCGGTACTCGGCGGAGTGTTGGCCGATCGGATGGACAGGCGCTACCTGCTGATCGGCTCGCAAGTCCTGCAGATGACCGCATCGCTCGGCCTAGCGATTCTATTCTTCGCGGACCGAATCGAGGTCTGGCACATTTTGGCGGCCGCCTTCCTCGCCGGTCTCGGACAGGCGTTCGGAGGGCCGGCCTACCAAGCGCTGATGCCGTCGCTGGTGCCGAAGCGGCATCTTTCGAACGCGATCGCGCTGCTGTCCATCCAGTTCAACCTAGCCGGGACCGTCGGCCGGCCGATCGGCGGTGCGGTGTTCAAGTTCTTGGGCCCGGCGATGTGCTTCCTCATGAATTCCATCAGCTTTCTCGCGGTGATTGTGTCGCTCCTGTTGCTGCGCATTCCCTTCGTGCGGCGGGCCGGGCAGCAAAACATGTTTCGCAGCCTGCTCGAGGGATTCCGCGCAATTCACGGCAGCACCGCCCTGAGATCCCTGATGTTGCTGGCCGTCGTTACGGCATTCTGCGGCGTGCCGATCAACCTGCTCCTGCCGATTTTTGCGCGGGATGTCTACGGTCTGGATGCAGGTGGCTACGGAAGTGTAGGTGCCGTGCTGGGTGTCGGCGCAGTTCTTGGAGCGCTATTCGTCGCAAGCTTAGGAGATACTGCAAGAAAGGGTCGTAAGGCCTTGGATATGCAGTTATTTCTAGGTGTCACCGTCGTGGCCTTCGCTCTCGTGAGCCAACTGTGGGCGGCGATGCCGCTGCTGCTCTTTTCGGGCGGAGCCATCCTTGCGGTGTTCACGATGATCACTTCCTTGGTGCAACTCAACCTCACCGAGGACTTGCGCGGGCGCATTATGAGTGTCCACAACACGGCGTTCCGCGGCGTGATGCCCCTCAGCAACCTGAGCTGCGGCTTCGCCGCCGATAAGATCGGCGCGCAGAGCGTGTTGTCCATCAACGGGGTCATCCTGATCGCCGTCTCGCTGCTGTACACGATTAGCGGGAACTCGGTGAACAAGCTGTAGCGAGTCCATTGCGAGGGCACCTCGGGGCGGGCGGCCAGATCGGGCTGGCGCGCTGCCGCCGCAAGTGGCGCCGGCCTGCCATCCGGTACAATCGACGCCATGGCGCGACAAGTACCAATTCAGGAACTGACTGCGAATATCGGCCAAGAAATCGCCGTCAGCGAGTGGTTCGAGATTACGCAAGACCGCATCGATAGCTTCGCCGACACCACCGAGGATCACCAGTGGATCCACGTGGATGTCGAGCGGGCGGCAACCGAATCGCCGTTCAAGACCACCATCGGGCACGGGTTCCTGAGCCTGTCGATGCTAGCTCCGATCATGATGGGCACCGTGAAAGTGGCGGGAGATTTCAAGCACGGGATCAACTACGGACTGAACCGAGTCCGGTTTCCGGCACCGGTGCCTGCGGGCAGCCGTATCCGCGGTCACATTTCGCCGCTGCAGGTCGATGAGCATCCTTGGGGTGTTCAGACGATTTGGGGCGTCAGAGTGGAGATCGAGGGCGCAGCCAAACCCTGCGTGGTGGCCGAATGGGTCACCAGGGCCTACCGCTAGGGCGCTGAGCTTACGCCGCGGGGGCGGCGCTCGGTCCGCTGCCTGAGCCTGCCCGACCGCCTACGCTCAGTGCAGGTCGCGCATGTTTGGACCGATCTTGACGTCGACGACCAGCGGCACCTGCAGGGTTTCGACAGCCTCCATCTCGGTCTTCACCGTCTCGCTGACAGCTGCGATCTCATCCTCGGGAGTCTCAATCAGCAGCGAGTCATGAATCTGGAGCACCATGCGGGCCCGCCGCCCTGCTCGCTGCAGCGCTGCGTCGGTCCTCAGCATGGCTTGCTTGATAAGGTCTGCCGCCGTCCCCTGAATGGGCGAATTGACGGCGATGCGCTCCGCCATGCCGCGGGCGCTGAAGTTCTTGCTGTCCAGGTCGGGCACTGGTCGGCGCCGGCCCCAAAGCGTCTCGCTGTACCCGTTTGCCTTGGTCCGCTCGATTGTGGCCAGGAGGAATGTCTTGACCTGGCTGTATCGCTGGAAGTAGAGATCGATGTACTCGCGCGCAGCCCGCTGGGGGATTCCGAGCTGTTTCGCCAATCCGAAGGCGCTCAGCCCGTAGATGATGCCGAAATTCACCGCCTTGGCCCGGGACCGCTCTTCGGGGCCGACGAACATCGGTGAGAGGCCCAGCACCTCGGAGGCAGTGCGTTGGTGCAGGTCCTCGCCGCTGCGAAACGCTTCGATTAGATTGGGGTCCCCGGAAAGGTGTGCCAGGACACGAAGTTCGATCTGGGAGTAATCCGCCGAGACGAATTGCCAGCCCGGCGGTGCCACGAATGCCCGGCGAATCTCGCGCCCGAGCGGCGTCCGGGCCGGGATGTTTTGGAGGTTTGGGTTTGCCGACGAGAGCCTGCCAGTCGCGGAGCCGGTCGGATTGAAGGTCGTGTGAACTCGGCCGTCATTGCCGACCAGCCGGGGCAGGGCATCGACATATGTGCTCTTCAGCTTGGTCTGCTGCCGCCAATCGAGGACCTTGGCGATGATTTCATGCTTGCCCTTCAAGCCCTCGAGCACATCCGACGCGGTGGATGGCGCCTTGGTCTTGCCTCGTTTCTGGGGCTGCGGCAGCCCCAGCTTGCCGTACAGCAGCTCGCCCAGTTGCTTGGGAGAGCCGATGTTGAACTCTTGTCCGGCTAGATCGTGCACCTCGCGCTGCAGGCTCGCGCTGCCCTCGGCGAGCCGCTTTGACAACTCTGCCAAGGCATCCGAATCGAGCAGCACACCCGCTGATTCCATGCGTGCCAGCACGGGGGCTAGTGGCAGTTCGATCTTCTCGTAGATGTTGCGCAGTTGCAGGCGCTCGATGTCAGGCTGGATCGCGTCCCGCAGCGAGCGAGTGTGGCTTGCGGCCAGCGCGGCATCGGACCCGGCCGTTGTGCCCAGGCGGCGTTCCACGGTCTTCTCCAGCGAATAGTTGGTCCTGCTGGAGTCGGCGAGAAATGCCATCAGCATGGTGTCGTCGGCCGCCCTCTGAAATGCGATTCCGATCTTGCCGAACGCATGGATTGCGGATTTCCAGTCATGCACCCAGATGTCGTGCTCTCCGCTGTCGATCAGTGATTTCACGCACGGTACGAGGTCCGGCGGGAGCCGCCAGGCCTCCTCGTCCAGAGCCGAGAGGCCGATCTCGATGGGTCCGCCCGCCTCGCCGCCTTCGCCACCCAGCAGGGCGATCGCGACCGGCCCGCATGCGGCGGCCAGCCATTCGTCGAACTGGGTGGCGGATTCGAAGGTTCGTAGCTCGACTTTGGCGTCTGCTTCGCTACTGGGGGTCTCCATCTGGTTCGCCAGGGACGTGAATTCGAGCTCGCGGTAGTAGCTGACCAGCGTGGACCTGTCAGCAGGTCGCCGCTCGACCGCCGCGAGGTCGAGCTGCAGGGAGCCCGAAGTGTCCAACGTAGCCAAGCGCTTGCTCAGGCGAATCTGGTCGGCATGGTTCTGCAGGCTTTCGCGATAGGTCTTGCGCTTGACTTCGCCAGCGTGCTGGATGATTCCCTCGATGTCGCCGTACTCGGCGATCAATTGCTGGGCACCCTTGTCCCCGATCCCGGGTGCGCCCGGGATGTTGTCGACCGAGTCGCCCTTGAGGGCTAGGAAATCGGGGACCTTGTCTGGCTTGACGCCGAGAAACTCCTCGACGCCGGACGGTTCGTAGAGCGTGTCCTTCATTGGATTGAGCAGTGACACTCCCTCGCGCACGAGCTGCATCAAGTCCTTGTCCGAAGACACGACGCAGACGTCAATGGCGCTTTGGACTGCTTGGCTTGCCAGTAGCCCGATCGTGTCATCGGCCTCGAAGCCGTCCTCGGAAAGCACCTCGATGTCCCACGCTTCGAGGAGCCGCTGGATGTAGGGGAGCTGGAGCGCGAGGTCTTCGGGCATCGCGTCCCTGTTGGCCTTGTACTGCGGAAAGAGCTTCTCGCGAAACGTTGGCCCGTGCCCCTCCCAAACGGCCACGACATACTCGGGCTGGTGGTCATCGAGTAGGCGCTTGAGCATGTTGTTGAAGACGTAAATGGCTTCTGTGGGCAGTCCCGCGGAGGTCCGCAATCCGCCGACCCCCGAGCGGGCGCGCCCGTAATATGCGCGGAAAATTAGCCCGAATGTGTCCACCAGGAAGATTCGGGGCCGAACAAGGCTCATGAGCGATTCAGTGTAAGCAATTGGCCGATGGCTTGGCACTGCGGCCTTGCCCGCGCCGGGTGTCCGGAACGTAGCCGGACACATGCCAGAGTGGATGCGATACTAGAGGCAAAGGGTAGTTGAAAGCACTTTTATGATCAAGCCGACAGCCAAGATCTGGCACAACGGCGAATTCATCGCCTGGGACGACGCTAACGTGCATGTCCTAGCGCACGCGCTCCATTACGGTACCAGTGTGTTCGAGGGCATTCGCTGCTACGACACGCTCAATGGGCCTGCCATTTTCCGCCTGCCGGAACATGTTCGGCGGATGTTCGATTCCGCGAAGATCTACCGGATGGACAACATCGGATTCTCGCAGGAAGAGTTCGCCCAAGCCTGCAAGGACGTTACGACGATCAACGGCCTGGCCTCTTGCTACATCCGGCCTATTGTGTTCCGCGGTTTCGGAGATGTCGGCGTGCGCTCGCTGGACAATCCGATCGAGTGCTACATCGCTTGCTGGGAGTGGGGTCGCTATCTCGGCGCCGAGGCTCTGGAGCGGGGTGTCGACGTTTGCGTTTCGTCTTGGACGAGGATGGCGCCGAACACGCTGCCCGCAATCGCGAAGGTGGCCGCCAATTATATGAACTCCCAGTTGATCCTGATGGAGGCCAACCAGCATGGCTACACCGAGGGCATTGCGCTGGACACCGCCGGCTATGTCTCCGAGGGCAGCGGCGAGAACATCTTCCTCATCCGTGATGACATCATCTACACGCCGCCTCTCGGCACGTCAGTGCTGCCCGGGATCACGCGGGACTCGATCATTCGGCTCGCCGCCGATCTCAATTACCCGCTGCGGGAGCAAGCGATCCCGCGGGAGTGGCTCTACATTGCCGACGAGCTCTTCTTCACCGGCACCGCGGCGGAAGTAACTCCGATACGCTCGGTAGATAGAATCGATGTCGGCAGCGGCCACAGGGGGCCGATTACGGAACATCTCCAGTCAGAATTCCTGGCTATCACCGCCGGTGCGGCGAAAGATCGCTATGGGTGGATGAGCCTGTTGGACACCCAGAGTTCAGCTGCGGCTTGAATCGGGGCAGCGCTTGCCTGACGATTTCCGTGATCCCCCGGCAGAGTCCGAGTGGCTGCCACCCGAACGCGATCTGAGATCGCGCGTCGGTGCGGACCCGGGCTCGACTGGCAACCTCGGCCCGCAGCTCGAGCAGCGGCCGGGCTGGAGATTTCCCCGCCGAGCCACGCCTCGTCCTGTTGGTGCGCTGCCAAGGCCCCGGATCTGGTTGAATGTAGCCCTGTTTTGCGCGACCGTCGCATCAACCAGCTGGTTTGTCTCGCCCCTGTATTCGGCGTGTTTGATGGCCATCCTCACCGCCCATGAGTTCGGGCATTACCTGGCCGCCCGGCACCACGGCGTGCCTGCCACATTGCCGTACTTCATACCGGCGCCCTTCCTGTTCGGAACCATGGGCGCTGTGATCCGCATGTCGCCCTTCATCCCGAATCGCAGGGCGCTGTTCGACATCGCGGCCGCGGGCCCGCTTGCCGGCGTCGTGGTGGCTGTGCCGGTCAGCTTGATCGGCGTGATGCTTTCGCAGCGCATTCCCGTGCAAGAGGGGGGCCTGGGCATCGAACTCGGGGACCCGCTGCTATTTGACCTCTTCGAGAGGGTCCTGTTTGGTACGGGTGGGGAAGGCATGGTCTTGATGCTGCACGATGTGGGTTTCGCAGGTTGGGTTGGACTGTTTGTCACCGCCCTGAACCTGATCCCGATCGGACAGCTCGATGGCGGGCATGTCTCGTATGCGGTGTTCGGGCGGCGCAGTTTCCGTGTGGCGCTGATCGCGTTTGTGACGCTCGTGGTGGTCAGCGCGATGACCGGCGCGCAGTATGCGCTGCTGCTTCTCCTGCTTTTCTTCACCGGAATCCGCCACGCGCCCACAACGAATGATTCCGTGCCCCTAGGTCGAGCGAGAGCGCGGGTGGCCCTGCTGCTGTTGGTGATCTTCTTGGTCTGCTTTGTGCCCGTGCCCTTCGCCTTCGACGGCTAGCGCGGGCCGAGCGGCTGGTCTCAGTCGATCTTCACAATGGCCTTGCCGCGTACCTTGCGGTTGGCAAGATCCCGGATCCCCTGGGGAATCGATTCGAATGGGTACGTTGCCCCGACCGGGGGGTCGATTTTGCCCTCCTGGAACATGCCGACCAGCCGGTCGTGGAGAAATCGCATGTATCCCGGGTTTTCGTCGCAGTGGCGCCCCCAGAAGACTCCGACGACGGACATGTTCTTGAGCAGGGCGCGGTTCGCTGGCAGGGATGGAATTCGCCCACTCGTGAAACCCACCACCAGCAGGCGCCCGTCGGGAGCGATCACCTTTGTCGATAGGTCGAAGATATCGCCACCGACAGGATCGTAGATTACGTCCGCGCCGAACTTGCCGGCGATGCTTTTCACAGCATCCACCCAACTCGAATCGCGGTAGTTGAGCGCGTGCTCGGCGCCCTGCTGCTTGCAGAACTCTAGCTTGGCGTCACTTCCGGCCGTGGCGATAACGCGAGCGCCCATCGCCTTGCCGAGCTGGATGGCGGCCACTCCCACCCCGCTCGCCCCCGCATGGACAAGCAGCCACTCGCCCGCTTGCAGCTTGGCTCGGTGGCTGAGCGCGTACAGCGATGTCTGATACACCACCGGCATGGCCCCTGCCTGCTCGAACGACATCCCGTCGGGGATCGGGTACGCTCTCGATGCGCTGACGACGGTGCACTCGGCGAATCCGCCGCCGCGGGGCAGGGAAACCACCCGCTGCCCTGGTTCAATGCCTTCCACTCCGGGCCCCACCTGGTCGATCACGCCCGCAACTTCGGCACCGATGGTGAATGGGAATTCTGGCCTCGACTGGTACTTTCCCTGACACTGCAGGAGATCGAAGAAATTGAATCCGCACGCCCGGTTGCGGATCAGGACCTGCCCTTTGCCCGGTACCGGCGGATCGACCTCCGCCAGTGTCATCTCTTCCGGTTCGCCGTAGTGCGTGACCTGCCAGACTCTCATTTGGAGTAGCGTATCAAAGTCCGAGCAGCCGCAAGCTCAGCGCGAGCCGTGGCTGGCGGGCCCATGAAGACCGCGGCAGGACCTACTTCTTGGAGATGATTTGATCCACCAAGCCGTAGGCCTTGGCCTGGTCGGCATCCAAGATGAAATCGCGCTCGACATCTTTCTCGATACGCTCAACATCTTGGCCGGTGTGCCCGGCTAACAACATGTTGAGGTTGTTGCGCATGCGGAGGATTTCGCGGGCATGAATGTCGATGTCTGTGGCTTGCCCGGCCAGTCCGGACAGAGATGGCTGGTGCAGTAGGAACCGCGAGTTGGGCAACGCAAAGCGCTTGCCCGGCGCGCCCGCAGCCATCAGCACTGCGGCCATGGAAGCCGCTTGGCCGATGCACACGGTGGTGATGTCCGGCTTGACGAACTGCATCGTGTCATAAATTGCCATCCCGGCCGTGATCGATCCGCCCGGCGAGTTGATGTAGAGCCAGATGTCCCGCTCGGGTGTCTCGGCCTCTAGAAACAGCAGCTGTGCCGTGATCAGGTTGGCGATGGCGTCCTCGATCGGGTAGCCGACGAAGATGATGTTGTCGCGTAGCAGCCGGGAATATATGTCGTACGCTCGTTCGCCCCGGCTGGTCTGCTCAACGACCATGGGAACTAAATTTGCGCGCGGCTCAGAGATGTTGGACATGCTCAATCCTCATTGGTCTGGCTAGATTGCTCGACGGGTGTTGCTTCCGCATCCAATTCTTCCTCGGGCGCCAACTCAGCCGGCTTTCCGGCGTCGATCACGAGCTGCATTGCCTTCCGTCTTCGCCGTTCTGTGACAAATGCAGGGATCAGGCCGGAATCCTCAGCCTGCTTCCTCGCAGCCTCGGACGTGATCTGCTCCGAGCTGGCATATGCTTGAATCTGCTGCTCTATCTCATCGGGTGAGACGGTGAGATCCTCGACGTCCGCGATGCGGTCGAGCACCAGCTCAGCGCGAGTTTGGATCGTCATGAGAACTGGCAGCATGTCGAGCTCCGCGGGATCTATGCTGCCGTTCGCCCCCTGCCGCATCTCCTCATAGCGCCGCCGCATTTGCTCCGCCAGGTAACCGTGCGGCAGCTGCATCGGATGCGTTCTGGCTAGCTGGTTGATCACCGTTTGCCGAGTGGCCTGATCGGCCATTCGTTCGGACGTGGAAACCATCACTTCGCGCACCCTCGCGCGCAGATCTGCCAGCGTCTGCAGTTCGTCGTCGACGTCCTTTGCGAACTCGTCATCGAACTCCGGTAGCTCCTGGCGCACGATTTGGAGCACAGTGACATGGCACCTTGTCGATAGACCGGCTAGGTCCGGGATGGGCATGTTGTCCGGGAAATCCACGTCGAAGTCTGTTACTGCACCTGGCTCGAGTCCCCTCAGCGCAGCATTAAATTCGAAAGGTGTGAGCAAATCGTCGATCTCGACATGCATCTTTTCGTGCTCATAGATCGCATTGCCCTCGCGATCGTACATTTCGGCCTGCACTAGCACGGTGTCGCCGTCCTCAATGGGTCTGGGATCGACGTTATGGTAGGAGGCGTGGTCACGGCGCAAAAGCTCTAGGCGCTCCTCCACGTCTTCATCCGTGATCTCTGCTTGCTCGTGAACGACCTTTAGGTTTTCGTACTCGCCGAGCTCGAAGCGGGGGAAGACTTCGAACGTCGCGTCAATCGCTAGCGGTTTGCCCTCGCTAAAGCGGCAGTCTCGGATCGCCGGGCCATACGCGAGATGAACATCGCGCTGGGCAATCTCCATCAGGACATGATGGATAGCGAAGTCCTCCGAGAGCAGCAACTCGATTTTTTTCTCAAAGTATCGGTTTAGGACTGCAGCGGGGGCTTTGCCCTTGCGGAAGCCTGCCACCTTGGCGCTTTTCGAGGCTTCAGCGATGTAAGCATCGCGTTGCTTTGCTACCGTCTCCCAGGGAACTTCGACCGTAATGGTCCGCAGACAGCCTTCCTGCTCGTCCAAGTCCTAGTCCTCCTGATCGCGAGTCCGCCGCCCCGACCGCGGATGTAATTCTAGTCTACAGCAGCGACTGTCGCGGTCCTTGGCCGGCAGAGCGGGGAACGCGTACACTCAACCAAGTGCGCCGTCGCCCCAGTCTGGGCCAGCATTTCCTCAGGGACGATGCGGTGCTGGCCCGAATCGCAGAGGCGGCTGCAGCCCCCGGCGACACGGTCGTAGAAATTGGGCCGGGGCGAGGGGAATTGACCAAGCACCTGCTGGGAGTCGCTGGTCGCGTGGTGGCGGTCGAGATCGACCCGCATCTTGCGGCTGCATTGCCGCGTCAGTGTGGCTCGCCGGCGAGCCTGACGGTAATTGTGGACGATATTCTCAAGGTTGACCTAGCCACGCTTTCGGTTGAATTTGAGCAAAATCAGTGCGTTATCGTTGGAAACCTTCCATATTACATCACTTCTCCCATCCTGCGGGCGGTGTTCGCTGCGCACGGCTCGTTCCGATCTGCGACCTTTCTGATGCAGGCGGAAGTGGCCGATCGCGTTGCGGCGACCGGAGGAAGCAGGGCCTTCGGCTTCTTGAGCTGCCTATGCCAGTTGCACAGCGAGCCAAGGACGCTGTTCACGGTGTCCCCGGGGGCATTCTCACCCCCGCCGGAGGTCCAGTCCGCGGTAGTTCAATTCACGCTCGGCAAGGATCCTCCAGCGGATGCCCTGGTAGCGTTCGTGAGCGCCTGCTTCCGGCATCCGCGCAAGACGCTAAAGAACAACCTGTCGGGGCTCTACCCGCTCGCTCGCCTAGCCTCAGACCCGCTCGCAGGCCTCCGGGCGCAGCAGCTCGCGATCGCAGACCTGCAGGCGATGTGGGAGCGGCTTGAGGAAGCGTAGGTGGCCGGATTGCGCTCGGCAGGCTGATCCAGTCAGCAGGGAAATGGGGGTATCGGAACACGGCCCGAAAGGTCGCCCCGCCCGCACCGGATCTGCTGGGCCAATTCGGCCCCTCGAAGCGGGGTCAGGCCTGACAATTCCCGATGCGTGTGCTTCAATAGAGCTGCGAGGGAGCCATGTACGGTGCTGACCGGTTGCTGTTGACAATTTTGATCGCAGCGACCTCTGTGGCAGTGGGTCATGGCCAGTTGATCGACCGCACGAAGCAACGCGACCTGCCCAATCCGGCCGCCAGGGACCTAGGCCCGGAAAAGCGCGCCGACATCTACATGGCGCGGAAAATGTACCGCGAGGCGGGCGACACCTACAAGGAGGCAATTCGTGTCACGCCCGACTCCGCCAGGCTTGTGAACAAGCTGGGCATCTCCTATCACCAACTGTTGCTGCTAGGCAACGCCCGCAGGGAGTACGAGCGCGCTTGGAGGATCGACAAGACCTATAGTCAGGCACTGAACAACCTCGGCACGGTCCACCACGTGCAGGGCAGCTACGGCCGGGCCATCCGGACATACAAGAGGGCGCTGAAGCTGTCGCCCTACTCGGCGTCGATCTACAGCAACCTTGGAACGTCGTATTTCGCACGCGGGAAATTCAAAGAAGCGTCAAAGGCCTACCTGGCCGCTCTCGAACTCGATCCCAACGTGTTCGAGAGCCGTGGGACTTTTGGCACCTTGCTGCAGGAGCGTTCCGTCGCCAATCGCGGCAAGTACTACTACTTCATGGCCAAGGCGTACGCCGGTGTCGAATTGTGGGACCGAGCAATCCTGTACATTCGTAGAGCCTTGGAGGAGGGCTTCGGCGGGCCGCGCAAGGTCGCGGCGGAGGAAGCCTTCGGCGGGATGCACGAAATGCCAGCCTTTCAGAGGATCGCGTTCCCCGAAACGATCGCCGCTGCCAGGCCCGGAGCGCAGACTCGGTAGCCGCGAGCGGGCGCAGTGCGCAGGACCTTTGGCTCTGGGTAAGATAGTCCGTTGCAGGGATCAGCCGAACTCGCTCAGGACGCAAATCCAGAAACAACCGACGACTCGCGGCCTTGGAACTGGATCTATATAGCAGTGCTAGCGCACCTCGCAGCGTGGATCGGGGGCCTGTGGCTGCTTACGCAATTCCTAGGTAGCGCGCGATGAGTTCGGTCGACTGGTTAGTCCTGGGTGTTTCGCTCGCCGCAATCGTCGGCTACAGCTTGAGCCGCTCGCGCAAAGACCAGTCGGTTCACGCTTACGTTTCTGCTGGCAAGCAGATGCGCTGGTGGGTGATCGGGTTGTCGATCATGGCCACACAGGCGAGCGCGATCACCTTCATCGGCACGACAAGCCAAGGCTACTCGGACGGGATGCGGTTCGTGCAGTTCTACTTTGGCCTCCCGATCGCGATGGTTTTGATCTCAGCCTTCGCCGCACCGGCGTTCCATCGATCAGGGGTGCGGACAGCATACGAGTACTTGGAGCGTCGCTTCGATGTGAAGACCCGTACCCTGGCAAGCGCCGTCTTCCTTGTGCAGCGGGGCCTGGGCGTTGGCTTGGCCTTGTACGCGCCGGCCGTGGCGCTGTCGGTCATCCTGGGGTTTCCGGAACAGACCACGATTCTTGGGACGGTCACGCTCGTCGCGATCTACACCGTGCTAGGTGGCATTCGCGCGGTGATGTGGGCAGATGCGGTGCAGATGGCCGTGATGTTCGCCGGCATTGCCGTAGCCTTTGGCTGGGCGGTGTATGGCCTGCCGGACGGGGTCTCGATTCGAGACGCTTTGGCCCTGGCCGGGACTGTTGGGAAACTCGACGCTGTCGACACGGGATTCGACTGGAACAACCGCTACACGCTCTGGTCGGGCCTGATCGGAGCTACGTTCCTCGCCCTGGCCTATTTCGGGACGGATCAGTCGCAGGTTCAGCGCTATCTGACAGCTAAGTCTCTGTACCACAGCCGTGTCAGCCTCTTGTTCAATGCGGTCCTTAAGGTGCCGTTGCAGGCCTTCATCTTGCTGACCGGTGTGCTGGTGTTCGTCTTCTTCCTGTTCGAACCTCCGCCAATGCTGTTCCATCCGGCCGAGAGGGCGCGCCTCGAACAGACTGAGGCGGCCGAGTTGGAACGCATCGAAAGTCGTTTCAGCGAGGCGTTTGCCCAGAGGCGCGGGGCAGCTGAGCGGTTCATGGCGTCCGGCGGCGGAACGCTGGAACAAGAGGCGTTTGCGGCTGCCGATCGAGGGCTGCGCGAGGCGCGTAGCGAGGCAATCTCCCTTGCTGAGCAAGAGCGTGGGCCCGGCAGCTATAACGACACCAACTACATCTTCCTCACGTTCGTGCTGGGCTATCTTCCGCCCGGTCTAATCGGGCTGATCATGGCCGGGGTATTCGCAGCTGCCATGTCAACGATCTCATCGGAGTTGAATTCGCTGGCCACGTCCAGCGTCGTTGACCACTACGCCCGCTACATCCGCCCGGGAGTCGGGGAGCAGGGGACGCGGAGCGCCCTGCGCTGGGCAACCCTGGGCTGGGCCGCCTATGCTGCGGCGTTTGCCAGCTATGGTGGCCAACTGGGGTCGCTCATCGAGGCCGTCAACATCGTCGGATCCCTCTTCTACGGGCCGATGCTGGGTGTGTTCGTGCTGGCATTCCTGTTCCGGCGTGTCAATGCGAACGGCGCATTCTGGGGCACGGCCTTTGGCTTGGTAGCGGTCTGGGTGACCAAGTGGGCCTTCCCCGGTTTGGCCTTCCTGTGGCTGAATCCACTCGGGTGCCTTGCGACTGTGCTGGCGGCTCTGCTCATTTCCACCTCGAGCGGCGAGACAGCAGCCGGCGGGGACGGTGTTGAATCTACAATGGAGGCCTCATGAAAACGCTCTGCTTGGTGTTTGCGCTCGCCGTGGCTTCGACGGCGATGGCGGCAGAACCTCCGAATATTCTGTTCATCGCAGTCGATGACCTGAATGACTGGATCGAGCCAATGGGCGGGCACCCGCAGGCCAAGACCCCTCACTTCGCTCGTCTCGCTAGGCGCTCCACGCTGTTCACCCGAGCCTACACCGCAGCCCCATCCTGCAATCCGTCCAGGGCTGCGCTGATGACCGGTGTAGCGCCGTACCGCTCCGGCATCTACAACAACCGCCAGGCGTGGCGCCCGGCCATGCCGGATGTGGTGACTCTCCCGCAGGCGTTCATGCGCAACGGCTACTGGGCTGGAGGGGCAGGGAAGATCTATCACGGAGTCTATCCCGACCCGCCCTCTTGGGATGAGTATTGGCCATCCAAGATGCAGCAGAGAGATGCGGATCCGAATCCGCCGAGCCGTCCGGCGAATGGAATCGCCGGGACGGGTGGGTTCGACTGGGGACCGCTGGATGTAGCGGCCGACGAAATGTCCGATGCCAAGGTCGCGGCATGGGTGTCGGCCAAGCTTCGCGAGAAGCACGACAAGCCGTTCTTTCTGGCCTGCGGCATTTTCCGCCCCCATTTGCCTTGGTTCGTACCGCGCAACTACTTCCGGCGGTTCCCGGTCGAATCGGTTCAATTGCCGCGCGTGTTGAGCCGGGATCTTGCGGACGTGCCGGAAGCGGGGGTTCGGATGGCCCGTCCGGAGCGTGACCACGCCAGCGTTGTCGAGCACGGCCAGTGGAAGGAGGCGGTGCAGGCGTACTTGGCGTCAGTGAGCTTCGCTGACGCAGTCCTCGGCACGGTGCTTGATGCACTCGATGAGAGCGACTACGCCGACAACACCGTGGTCGTGCTGTGGGGAGATCACGGGTGGCACCTGGGCGAGAAGCATCACTGGCGCAAGTTTGCCTTGTGGGAGGAAGCCACGCGGGTGCCGCTGATGATCTCCGCCCCGGCGGGCACGCCGGGGCTCGCGGAAGGGACCCGAGCCGGGGCGGTGTCGCCACGTCCGGTGAGCCTGATGGATGTCTATCCAACCCTGCTGGACCTCGCCGGGCTGGCAGCTGAGGGCGGGCTCGACGGTCGCAGCCTAGTCCCGCTGTTGCGCAATCCCGAAGCGCCGTGGCAGCCGGCTGTGACCACATTCGGCAGGATGAATCATGCAGTTCGCTCGGAAGACTACCGCTACATTCGCTACGCCGACGGCTCGGAGGAGTTATACGACCATCGCGTAGACCCTATGGAATGGACCAATCTCGCCGCTGACGAGCTGTACGCCGACACCAAACACTCCATGGCCCAGTGGCTGCCGAGCACCAATGTGCCCGAAGCGCCGGAACAGCCAGCCGACCAGAGAACGAACGAGGTCGCAGTCCCTCGCTGACGGCAGCCACTAGGTCGATTTCACTGCAGCGGCTCAATCTGGTGGTGCTAATCAGCACCGAATCCGCTAACCTAATAGCCGTGCGCACTTGGTTAAATCTTTCCGTCTCCGCAGTCCTGCTCGTGGCCTTAGGCGCCGCAGAGTCCAAAAAGCCAGTCAACTGGAAGGGCCTCCCGGAACCGTTCCACACAGAGTCGGCCACGAATCGGCCGAACGTGGTCGAGCGTCCGGACGGCTCGAAGCTGGCGCTGCCGGAGGGATTCAAGATTGAAGAGTACTTGACGGGTGATTTCGTGCGCCCGCGGTTCATGCTGCTGGGCCCGAACGACGAGTTGGTTTTTTCGGACTCGGGATCGCGCAATCAGCCAGACGGCGCGGTGTATGTGAGTGCCGACGGCAAGACCAAGAAGCTAATCGAGGCGTTGGATCGCCCGTTCGGCCTGGCATTGCACGAGCAGTGGCTGTACGTAGCAGAGCCCACGTCAGTGAAGCGCTATGTCTACGACTCGAAGGCCATGACGGCCGGCAAGGGAGAGGAGATCATCTCGTACGAAGGACATGGCAAGGGCCATTGGACGCGTTCGCTGCTGTTCAACGAGGACCACACGAAGCTCTACGTCAGCGTCGGCTCGGGCTCGAACATCGATCTAGGCGAGGATCCGGTCCGCGCGGCATTGCACCGCTATAACCCTGACGGCACTGGCCACGAGACCGTGGCGACGGGGCTGCGCAACATCATCGGCCTCCAGTGGTATCCCGGTTCCGAGGAGATCTGGGCTGCGGTGCAGGAACGCGACGGTTTGGGGGACGACATCGCGAACGACTTCTTAGTCAATGTCAAGCAGGGCGAATTCTACGGATGGCCCTACGCCTATAACGGCCCGCATGAGGAGCCCCGGCACAAGGACGTTGCACCGGACAAGGTCAAGAGCACGTTGTACCCCGATGTGCTCCTCGGCGCACATGTCGCCGTGCTGGACACGCGCTTTTACACGGGCACGCAGTTCCCGGAAGAATACCGCGGTGGGCTGTTCCTAGCGTTCCACGGCTCATGGAACCGTTCCGAGCGCGTCGGCTACAGCGTGACGTTCATCCCGTTCAAGCATGGCCGGCCACAGTCGGGTCCCAAGGACTTCATGACCGGCTGGATGCTTGGCTCCGACCAGCGAGAGGTTTGGGGCCGCCCGGTGGGCCTGCTGCAGTTGAAGGACGGCTCGATGCTGGTCAGCGATGACGGCGGTCGCAAGATCTGGCGCATCAGCTACGGCGAGTGAGCTTTCCAGCCAACCTAGGTATATCAGTGGCATGGGCTTACTAGATCTGTTGCGCCCGCAATGGAAGCATTCCAACGCAGATGTGCGTATGGAAGCGGTCTCAGGCATGACCGACCCGACCACTTTGGCCAACGTCATCGTCCGCGACAGCGAATGGTTCGTGCGCCACGAGGCGCTGGCTGTGCTGCGAGCACTTGATCCTGATCAGTCGCACTATGCCCGGCTCCTGCGTGAGTCGGGTGACGAGGAGATCCGTCGCAAGGTGGTCAAGGTCATGACTGACGAACCGGAACTCGAGCGCGTCGCGAGTGAGGACCACTACCAATACGTCCGCGACGCGGCCGAGCACCGCTTGGACGAGATCCGGACTGGCCTCTGGGACAAACTTCCAACGTAGAGAAGGGCAGCGACTCCCGCTGTCAACTACCGGTTAGCATGCAGCCTGCCCACGGGCTGGAAGCTTCCGGACCACGGATAGGCAGCGGTCGCGGCATCAGCGCGGCCTGCGTCTGTCACGGAGGGATGCACATGCGTGCACCGTTAGCACGATGAAACACAGTTTGGCGGTGTCCGACGCAACCGGGTCGGGTCAGGCCAGTGCAAGCGTCGCTCGAACAGCGAGCAAGGCACAGGTGTCTTCGCCACGCACGCGCGAGGCATTCCTGCTGTTGCTGGTCACTCACTTCGCGGTCGACTGTTTTTCGTCCACCTTGCCCACAATCCAGCCGATCCTGGCCGAGCGGTACGGCCTGACACTGGCCTATGCAGGCCTGCTGGGCGGGTTTTGGATGTTCTCCTCGTCCGTGCTGCAGCTGCCGTTCGGATTGTTGAGCGATCGCCTGCACAGTCGGCACTTCACAGTCTTGAGTCCGCTGGCCACTGCGGTGTTCTTATCCGCGACCTCGCTGACCACCGGCCTCGGTGGCGTCATTGGGCTGCTCCTGCTCGGAGGGATGGGCGTCGCCGCGTTCCACCCGTACAGCACCAGCCAGGCAGGACACTTGGGCGGCAGCCGCACGGGAATTGCGACGGCGGTGTTCATCACCGCGGGCACGGCAGGCCTTGGCGCTGGCCCACTCTATCTCGCAGCGGTGATCGAGCGGTTTGGGTACGAACGGCTCTGGCTTGCGGCAATCCCGGTAGTTGTGGCAACGCCGCTGCTCTTGTGGAGGGTGCCCAAGCCCGTCATCGAATCGGGCAGGACAAAGCGGGGCGTGGACTGGGTCGCGCTCAAGAGTCAGCGCAAGCCCTTGATGGCCCACTACTCCTTGGTAGTCTTGCGCTCAATTGTCCAAGTCGGGATGGTCCAGTATCTTTCGCTCTACATGGTCCAAGTTCGCGGGGCGGACTTCAAGGCGGCCAGTGTCGCGCTGGCGGTGTTCTTCGCGAGCACCTCGGTCGGGTCCTTCGTTGGAGGGACGGCGGCGGATCGATTTGGTGGGCGCACTGTGACCATCGTGTCGTGTGCGCTCGCGGGCCCCTTGCTGGCATGCTTCCTGATAACGGACGGCTGGCTGTCACTGCTGGCGCTGTTCATCGGTGGGACCGTGCTGCTTTCGACGATTCCGGTGAATATCGTGATGGCTCGAGAGCTTGTGCCGTCGCAGGCCGGCACGACTGCCGCGCTGATGATGGGGTTCGGCTGGGGACTGGCCGGTATCGCGTTTGTGCCGCTGGCGGGCGTTCTGGCCGACCATATCGGACTCGAGATGGTCCTTTGGGGATTCACGGCTTTACCTGCCGTCGGGATCCCCATTGCGTTGTTAATGCTGGGCCCTTGCCCAGGGTTAGGGCGGGGCGCCGGCGAAGCCTGACAGGCAAGTTTCTGGCGCCGTCACCTGCCGGAGTGACGGCGGTCGCAGGCCCTGTGCTATTCTTGATGCAGGGAAACGAGACTGCCGAGTTGGCACTTCTCGCTGCACGAGTCGGCGCTGAGTCGCGATAAGATCCCCATTTCGGAATACAAAATGGCACGAGTTTGCGTAGTCACCGGAAAGCGCCCCATGGCGGGCAACAACGTCTCGCATGCGAACAACAAGACGAAGCGGAGATTTCTTCCCAATCTGCAGGACAAGCGCTTCTGGTCGCCACGGCGCAAGCGTTGGGTCAGGCTGCGCATTAGCGCCAAAGGGATCAAGATCATGAACCGGCGCGGTGTTGACAGAGTCTTGGACGAACTGCAACAGCGCGGCGTCAAGTTCTAGCCGACGCTTCGGAATTTAGGCCCTCACCACGGAGCGGTCCTGTGACCGCGGCACGGAGCTGCTAAAGATTGATCGCCTTGGCGGAGGTGACTGCATTCAATCGATGGAGCCGGTCCAAGACCGCGGCATTCAGCGCCTGGTCGGTGCGCACGAATGCTACCGCTTCCGCGGGTTCATCGCCTGACACCAGCTTGCCTCGGCCTAGCGCGAAGTCCGAGATATTGATTCCGCCCTCGCCGAGCGCGGTACCGATGCGCCCGATGACGCCGGGCACGTCTTCGTTCCGAACGTAGAGCAGCGACCCGCTGAGCAGCACTTCGACGTAGATCCCATCGATGCTCAGCAGCCTTGGCGAGCCATCAGGGAACACGGTCCCCTCGACCGACCGATCGATGTCCTCGGTCTTGAGGGCCAGCTTGAGGGAATCGCTGAAGTGTGCTCGGCCCCGTCGCACCTCGCTGATGCCGATCGCTCGGTCTCGGGCAACCTGCGATGCGTTGATCAAGTTTGCCTTTCTGGAGAGGAAGCAATTCAAGATCCCGCTAAGCGCCGCGTTGCGGATCATCGCTGTGTCAGCCTCGCCGAATCCCCCCATATAGGTCAGCTTTACGCGGACCGGGTGGCCCTTGGATGTCTGCGCGACTAACGAGCCGAGTCGCTCTGCAAGTTTCAGGTAAGGTGCCAGTTTGCCGTATTGCTCGACGCTCACGGAGGGCGTGTTCACGGCGTTTACCACGACGCCAGATTTGAGGAAATCGCGTACTTGCACCGCGATGTTGATGCCGACCTTTGCCTGGGCCTCTGCGGTGGACCCGCCGATATGGGGCGTCGCCACCACTTGGTCGTGAGCGAGCAGTGCTGAATCAGCGGGTGGCTCCGTCTCGTACACGTCCAGTCCAGCGCCTGCAACTTTGCCGGACTTGATCGCGGCATTTAGGGCGGCCGAGTCGATCAGCTCGCCCCGGGCGCAGTTGATGATGCGGACGCCGTCCTTCATCTTTGCGATGGTCTGGGCGTTGACGATGCGTATAGTTTCAGGCGTCAGCGAGAGGTGCAGGCTGATGTAGTCCGCCCGGGCCAGGAGGGGGTCGAGCTCAAGCAACTCGACGCTGCTGTCCTTGGCCGCGTCGATGGACACGAACGGGTCATAGGCGACCACGTCCATGCCGAAGGGTTTCGCGCGTGCGGCGACTTGGCGGCCGATACTGCCTAGGCCCATGATTCCGAGCGTCTTGCCAAAGACCTCGCTGCCCTGGAACTTCTTGCGCTCCCAGCGGCCGGACTTGGTGGATTGGTTGGCAGTGGGAACGGATCGCGCAAGCGAGAGCATCAGCGCCAGCGTGTGTTCGGCCACTGCGGTCGCATTGCTGCCCGGCGTGTTCATCACCACGATGCCGCGCGTGGTAGCGGCGTCGCAGTCGATATTGTCAACTCCGACGCCCGCTCGCCCGATCACCTTGAGCGCTGGTGCCCGGTCAAGCACGTCTTCCGTGACTTTCACCGCGCTGCGCACGATCAATGCGTCGGCCTTGCTGAGATTGGACTCGTAGTCGTTCGGATTCGAGACGATGACGTCGAACGCCTCCTCCACCTGGAGAATCTTGATTGCCGCAGCGTCTACAGCATCCGCTACCAAGACAGTCATCGTGCGTCCCCGTCCTGTGCTTCAAGTGCTTTCAAATAAACAGCTTGCGCAGCCCGCACGCCGGTGCCGAACTCGATATCGAGGCCCAACCTGTGAAGGATCACCTCAAGTTCGGCGATGGTGGCGAACAAGTCGTGGAAGTCGAAGTACCCCAGGTGCGCGAAGCGGAAGATCGCACCCTTCATCGAACCTTGCCCGTTGGCGATGATCGATTCGAACCCGTCCTTGTAGCCCCGCACGATTTCGCCCGAGTCGATGCCTGCGGGTGCGCGGATCGCCGTCACAGCGCCCGCGGGAATGGCGTTTCGGGCGAAGAGTTCCAAACCAACCGCCTGCGCCGATTCGCGAGCGGCCTCGGCGAGCAGCTGGGCGTTGCGGATCAGCTGTTCCCGGCCGAGCTCGCGAATGTAGCGCAGCACCTCCGCAAGTCCCAAGATCAGCGAGGACGCTGGTGTCCAAGGCGAGTCACCCAGGGGTCCGGCTGCGATATGCTTGCGCAAATTAAAGTAAAAGTTAGGGTTGGTGGCGTTTTCAGACCGGCGCGCCGCTTTTTCGCTCACCGAGCAGTACGCTAGCCCCGGCGGAATCATCAGGGACTTCTGGGAGCCGCCGATCACGACGTCGAGTCCCCAGGCATCGATTTCAATCCGGCTGCTGCCAAGTCCGGTGATCGCGTCCACGACGAAGATGGCATCAGTCGCGGCGACCATCCGGCCCATCGCCTCGACATCGTGGGAGATGCCCGTCGAGGATTCCGTGGCCTGAACGAACACGCCCTGTACATCAGGGTGCTCGCGCAGTGCTGAGTGCAACTCTTCTGGCAGCACGGACTCCCCGTAAGGCTTGCTCAGGACGCGTGCGTCCAGTCCGAAGGCCTGCGCCATCTGCACCCAGCGCTCGCCGAACTTTCCTGCCACACACACGATGACTTTGTCCCCGCGGGAGAACAGGTTCGACACAGCGGCTTCCATCGCGCCACTGCCGGAGGAGGAAAACAGGGCGATGCCGTTCTCGGTACCCATGAAATAGTGGAGGTCTTCGATGACCCCGCTATAGACGGCGCGAAATTCCTTCGTGCGGTGGTGTAGGTCTGCGGCCGCCATGGCCCGTACTGCCGATGGCAGCAGGGGCGTGGGTCCGGGCGTGAGCAAGCGGCTCTTGCGGACGTGCATGAGTTGCTGGGCTGGTCCTAGTGGAACGCTGTGTCGAAAAGTGGCGGGAACCGCCTCGCACAGCGCTGAGGAAGTCTCGAGCCGCGTCGCACTAGCGTGTGGCCGCCTGTTTTGAGCCGACGTTGGGGAATCGGATGCGGTCGGTGCAAGAACGGCTGGAGGCCTGTGCCTAACTGTAGTTTAGCGTAGCGAGCGGGCCGTTCTTCGACGTGTACGGCCGGCGTCACTGTACGCGTTCGACGACTTCCAAGCCGTCGTTGACTGTGTCGCCCGGATAGGCGATGACGGGATCACCTGCTTGCAGGCCTGCCAGCACTTGGGCTTCGCGCGCATTTCGCTGACCGATTTCGACTTCGCGCCGTCTCGCCATCGCCAGATCGTCGATGGTGTAGACAGCCCACTGGTCCCCGTGGCGGAAGAGGCTGCTCGAGGGGATCTTCAATACGTTGGCCTCTTCCCAGATGATGACGCGGATCTCAACACGATAGCCGTCTCCTAGCTCGTCCCACGCGGCCCGGGCATCCTCGAAGTCGACGATCACATTGACGCGCTGCTCTTCAACGCCAAGGGCCGAAATCTTCGTGAAACCGAACGGCTCCACTCTGCGGACGGTCCCCTGTAGCGCACTCTCGCCCCCCCATTGCTCGATGAGCACCGGGTCGCCGGGGCCGATCCGCACGGCATCCATCGACAGCATGTCCGACACGATCTCAAGATTCTCGGGATTCGCGATTTCAATCAGCGGTTCACCGGAGGGCACAACTGCTTCGCTTTCGTGCAGGCGTTGCAACACGACGCCGTTGATCGGCGACCGCAGGATGATCACGTCGCGCGGGTCGGTTTCGTCGGAACCAGCCTCGATCAAACTGGTGCGCGCGCGTTCGAGCTCGGCCTTGGCGACGACGATCGCGGATTCGGCGGCCCTGACCGACTCCGTCGCGGTCGCCCCGCGCAAGCGCGCCGACTCGAGGCGATCATCGGCCATCAGTCCGCCTTTGTGCAATTGCTCGTGCCTTGTCAACTCCGCCAGCGCGTGAGCGTGTTCCGCCTTGGCGCGGTCTAGGTCGACGTTTGTCCGGACGATCGTAGCTTCGCTTGTCTTGACTTGCGCTTGAGCCTCCGCACGCGTTCGCGAGTCAAGGAAATCCGGCCTTGACGGCTGAAACCGGGCCAGCACAGTCGAACCGGCGCGAACTTCGTCGCCGGGCTCGTGCTCGATGCGCAGCACCTTGCCTGCGAGCGGCGCAGAGACGACATAGCGATCCCGCACCCGTGTCTGGCCTTCCTCGTCGAGAGTGATCTGCAACGGTCCGCGCGCAGCGATTGCCAAGTCGACCTCTTGCGGCTGGGGCTGGAATGCCAAATAGAAGCCGGCGGCGACGAGCGCGAGCACGAGCCAGACAAGGATTCGCGTTGGTCGGATCTTCATGCCGGGCTACTCCTTTGCCTTGAGGACTTCCAGCAGATCGAGGTGATCGAGCTTGCGCCTCACGAGCAGGCCCGAGACTGCCGTCGCGCCGAGAATCGTCAAGGCGCACCAAGCGTATGTCGATGGGTTGGCCGCGAATGGGAGCACGTAGAGTTCAGTCGACAGCGCCTTCACAAGCTGCGAGCTAAGCCCGTAGCCAAGCAGTAATCCTAACGGTAGCGCAAGCAGGGTGAGTACCCCTAGCTCTCCCAGCAAAATTGCAGATATCTCCTTGCGCGTGAAGCCCATCACGCGTAGGCTCGCGAGTTCGCGGCTGCGCTCGGCGAGCGACACGCGGGCGGCGTTGTACACAACGCCGAAGGCGATGATGGACGCGAACAAGACGTTGAAGAAGATCATAATGCCGAGGTTTTGGGCAAAGGTGTCGTTAAAGGACTGTATCGCCGCCGCTTTCAAGCTGGTACCCGCTATTGCCGGCGTTTCTTTGATGGTCTGAAACATGGCCGGAAGGAAGGACGAGTCGACGGTCAGATATCCGCCGGACAGCGTCTTGCCCTCGTGCAGGAGCCTGCGCACGGCGCCGATCTCCATGTAGGCCGACAATCCCATGTACTGGTGGACAATGCCGCTGATCGCGATTTCCCGGATCGAGCGGTTTCCGACAAGCACTTCGACGGTTACGGTGTCCCCCGGCTGGACGCCCAGGATCTCTGCCAGGCGCGCTGTCAAGACAAGGCCGTCCTGGGTTAGGCTGACCTCGCGCATGGTTTCCACATCGATCACGCGGGACAGCTGGGCGGAGGCTGGCATGCCAATGATCGCCAGCTGACGAACGCGGCTCCCGGCCCGCAGCCTGACGGGCACGCTCCGCACGGGCTCGGATGCGATCACGCCAGGAAGCCGCTGCAGCGAATACAAACCAGCAGGGGAGATCGGCTCGGCGAATGACACCTGCAGGTCCTGCCGTTGGGAAACCCGAAACTGCACGTCCATCATGACGTCGATGGAGTCAATCATGAACACTCCGACGATCAGGATCGCCAGCGAACACGAAAGTCCGCCAATCGTGATCAGCGAACGAACCGGCTGGCGTTCGATGTTCCGCATGATGATGCGAGCTGGCTGGGACAGCAGCCCGCGCAAGCCGAACCGCTCCGCGACGCTGACCGTGTACTTCGCGGGCGGCTCCGGCCGCATCGCCTCGGCCGGCTGCAGGCGCACGGCCTTCCGCACCGAAGAGGTCGCGCCGAAGACCGCGGCGACGATGCCGATCACCACCGCTCCAGCCACTACGTCAGGCTCCAGATGGTACGTGAGGGCGGGGAAGCGATAGAACTGGTTGTACATTCCCAGCATTCCCTGGCCGAGCAGTGCACCGGCAACAGTGCCGAAAACACTCCCTCCAAGGCTAATGGCCAAAGCCCAGTAGGTGTAGTGCAGGGCAATTGAGCGGTTGGGATATCCAAGAGCCTTCAGGGTTGCGATCTGTTCGCGCTGCACGGCCACAATGCGGTGCAGCACGATGTGGAGCAGGAACGCGGCGACGCCCAGAAACACCAGCGGAACCGCCACGCCCGCAACTTGCATGCCTTGGAGCTCGTTCTCGATCGACCAGTGGGACAGCTGCAGATCCCGGGGAATCGCGCCCCAGCCCCCATAAGGCTTGAGCAGTTCATCAAGCTCTTGGATCACCTGCTCGCTCTGCGTGCCCGGCATCAGCAGCAACGTGACATCGTTGAAGCCCCCTTCCATGTCGAACGCCGCCGCGAGCGCCCTGCGCTCCATCCAGAAGATGCCGAAGCGGGTATCGTCCGGGATCAATTCGCCGGGACGGATGGTGTAAATGTACTCGGGCGACAGACCTACGCCGACAATCTCCAGTTCGCGCCGCCGCCCGTTGAGAATGGCCCGCACGGTATCTCCGATGTCCAACCCATTCGCATCCACGAAGTTCTCGGACGCAATGATCTCGTCGGATCGGCCGGGCTCTATGTAGCGTCCGCGAATCAAGACAATGTCGTTGACAATCGCGCGCTGGCGCTCAGGGATTGAGATCAGCCTCCCAGTGGCCGGCTCGTCGAGGCCGTCCACGTCCAATGCCACGTCGACTACCACCCTGGTTTCTGCTTGGGACACACCGGAGATGGCGGCGATCCGGTTGTGCAGCATCAGAGGGGCACGCTTGAGGGAAGCGAACACGTGGCCGAAGCGCTGCCGCTCGTAGTAGGAACTGCGGGTGAGCTGCAGCGAGTCGAAGGCGCTCAAATACATGATGAACATGAGCACGCCGACGGCGATGACCATGCTGATCGCGAGGGCTTGGCCTTTGATGCGCCAAAGGTCGCGGAGCAACTTGCGGTTGAGCGCGTTCATGACCTACCAGCTGAGCTCGCTCGGCGGGATCTTCGCTGCGTTGACGTGATCGGCAACGATCCGCCCGCCCGACAGCTGCACCACCCGGTCGGCGATCGAGGCCACGGCGGCGTTGTGCGTGATCACGGCGGTCGCTGTGCCAAGCTCGCGGTTGATCCGCTCGATCGCCTCAAGCACGACGATCCCTGTAGATATGTCCAGCGCACCAGTCGGCTCATCGCACAGGAGTACGTCAGGCCGCTTCGCGATGGCTCTCGCGATCGCAACTCGCTGCTGCTCACCGCCCGAAAGCTGGGCCGGGAAATGGTTCATGCGGTCGCCGAGCCCCACGATCTCGAGGGCTTGCTTGGACGGCATCGGGTCCCTGGCGATTTCGGTCACCAGTGCGACGTTCTCGTTAGCGGTCAAGCTCGGGATGAGGTTATAGAACTGGAAGACAAACCCTACATGGTTTCGTCGATAGGCAGTTCTGGTTGCATCGTCAGCGCCGCTCAAGTCGCGTCCTCGGTACGAGACAGTGCCGGAAGTTGGCACATCTAGGCCGCCAAGTATGTTGAGCAGAGTCGACTTTCCGCTGCCCGACGGACCCAGCAGGACAATGAACTCGGAAGCCCGAAGCCGCAGGTCCACACCGCGGAGCGCGTGGACGGAAACCTCGCCCATCACGTATGTCTTGGTGACCCGGTTGGCCTCGAAGACGCCGTTCCCATCTGAGGGTTCCATCAGGGCGGCTTCGAACTGAGTTGAGCTAGGAGTCTTCGCAGCCATGGCTGAGACCTTGGCATTTATTGTGGACTAAGCGCTGCGTCGGGGTGTAATCGCCAGCATCCAATCGATTCTGCGACGCCCGGCGATGGGCACACGGCTAGGCGCGAATTCCGGCCGAACTATCTCGGCCGCGTGCTGGAACGGCCAGCCGCGACAGACCGGGCGGTCGCCCGGGCGCGACGGCATCGGCCTCAGCGCGCTCCTGCCGGATTCGTGCGGAGCGCCTGGTGCACGCGGGCTACCTGCCACATGTAGTTTCCGGCTTGCTTCGAGCGCACGGCCTGCGCAATGTGCTGGGCTGACAGGGCGTGCTTTCCAGCAGCTTCGTAATACAGCCCGAGATACAGATGCGCATAGAAGGAGGGGCCGTTCCCCGTGCCGCGAGTCCCCGCTTGCTCGGCCGCGTGGAGCACCCCCTCTGCTGTTTCTTTTCCTCCAAACAGTGCGAAGACTTCCATCATCGGCACACGGCTGTCCCGGTCGATGGGAATCAGCCCATCCACGGCGCTATCAAAATCCTTCGATGCTGCCACGCAGAGAAAATGCCACACCGAATTCTCCACATCCTGCGGATTCACCGTGCGGTGGATCTCGAACTGGTTGGCGCAATCATCGAAGCGGCCTGCGTAGTACTGCGATATCCCTCGCTGCCACAGCTGGGCTTGGATGTGGCTTGCCAGCCGGATTGCCTCGTCAAAGGCCAGAACCGACGCTTCCATGTCTTGGTTTCGGAAGTGTGCCGCCCCCAGCTCGAGCATTACTTGGGCGCTTTCAGGTTCGAGCGTCGCCAGCTGCTCGTAGTCTTGCGCCGCTGACTGGTAATCTTCAAGACCTGTGTGGGCCTGAGCCCGGATCAAGAACGCCGCTGGGTCCGGAGTTCCGTTCCGCTCAAGGTGGTCGGTGCTGAGCTCTAGCGCCCTGTTCGAGTCGCCCGACCGTAACGCCACTAGGGCGTCTTGCAGCAACTCATTGTCCCCCTGGGCGTCCGCGTGATTGCCGCAGGCGACTGCCAGAGCGATGGCGAGGTAGGAAAACAGCCTAGTCATCAAGTGCCGACTCAAGACTTGGGGGAGTGTAACAAACCGCGCCAAGGCAGGCGCTGGTTCGGCTTGCCTGATTCCGAAGTGGTGAGTCCGAATATAATCAAGTTCGGCTTCGGCCGCCTGGCCTATGCCCGTATTCGATCCCACTCCGGGCCTCGTCGAGGCTCTGGTGCAATCTTGTCGCGTCAGAATTGTCAGGCAGATTCGCATGCAGGAGTGCTTCTTGGTGCTCGCTGTTTGCCTGACCGGTGTCTGCGGCCTGCTGCTGCTGGGTACGCGCTATTTCCCCTTTGCCACGCTGCCGCTGGTTGCCGGCTTGGGGATTTGGGCCGCGCTACGACGTTATTCGGCCGAAGTTCCGGACGACTACACGGTCGCCCAGCGCGTTGATTCCCACGAGGCGCTGTCTGACGCGCTATCGACGGCCTATCACTTCCGGACCGCAGGGATTGGCACGAGGTCTGCCGACGTGGCGGCTGCCCAGTACGAGTCAGCGGCCAAATCGGCTGCAGAGATCCAGCCCCAGCGCGTGTTTCCGCGCACCGTTCCGCCGACCCAGCGCGCGAGCTTGCTCTTGCTGGCATCGGCAGTGCTGTTCTTCAGCCTCCGTATTGGCGTGCAGCCGCAAGTCTCCTTCGAGCCGCCGCTGGCTTCACTGCTGCTTTCGACGCTCTTTGGCTACCAGCCCGAGCCCAATGCTCCCGCGCCGCAGCAGATTGCCAGCATGGATCCGGGGCCGGATGCTTTGCCTGAGCTGGGCGAGGATGACCTGTTGCTGCGCCCGCAGGCCGATCTCGAGCCAGATCATGTCGTGCTTCCCGAGGAAGAGTCCGACGAAGCGGCTGGCACGCCTAGCGAGATGCCAGAGGTTGAGGGATTGATCACGCTGCCCCTCGAGGAACAGGCACCGGACGGCATGCTGCAGGATGTCGCCGTGGATAGCGACCAGATCGGTGAGGGATCGCAAGAGGGCGACATGCCGCCCGATCCGGGTGGCGATGACTGGGGAGAGGAAGAGCAGGGCTTGCTGGACAAGCTCAAGCAAGCGTTTGAAAACATGCTGCGAACCTTGGACATGGCATCCACCGAGACCGCGGACTCGGAGTCTGGGCAAGAGCAGGGAAGTGGGAGCACGGAGGAAGCGGCGTCCGAGGGCAATTCCGCAGATTCCGGCGACGCGGAACAGGATCCGTCCTCACAGACGGCTGATGCTTCGATGGAAGGCGGGGAGCTCGGCTCCGAGGCCGGCGAGACCGCTTCCGCCGGCAGCACAAGCGGTGAAGACAGCAGCGGGGACCAAAGCAGTGGCGAGAACGCTTCGGCGGCTGGCACGAGCGATGGCGACAAGGAGTTGGCCGAGGCGCAGCAGATGGAAGTACTCGGAGCGCTTGAGGAACTCTATATGGAACGGGCCAAGAACATGACCGGGGAGGTAACGATTGAAACCAGACTGGCGGAACAATCAGCCAGCGTGCCGTACAATCAGCGTTCCACCTCGCATGCTGACGGTGGCGGCGCGGTCACCCGGGACGAGATTCCCGGACCATATCGCACCTATATCCAGAACTACTTCGACACGCTGAGAAGGAACTCCGAATAGATGGTCGCTCAAGAATCGATGCTCCAGGCTGCCACTGAGCAGATTGACGAGGTTCGTGACCAGATCCACCGAGTGATCGTAGGCCACGAACGGGTCGTGAATGGGGTGCTCAATGCACTCTTGGCTGGTGGGCACGTCTTGCTCGAGGGAGTTCCAGGCCTCGGCAAGACCACATTGCTGCGCACGCTCGGGCAGGCACTGCACCTGGATTACTCGCGGATCCAGTTCACCCCCGACCTGATGCCTGCTGACATTCTGGGCAGCGTCGTGATGGACACCAGTGAGTCCGGGGCGAAATCGCTGCGGTTCGAGCGCGGCCCGGTTTTCGCCCACCTGCTCTTGGCCGATGAAATCAACCGCACCACCCCACGCACCCAGTCAGCTCTGCTGGAAGCTATGCAAGAGAAGACAGTCACCAGCGGTACCACAACGTACGCGCTCGAGGAGCCATTCTTGGTGATGGCAACCCAGAACCCGCTCGAGATGGAAGGGACATATCCCCTTCCAGAAGCGCAACTGGATCGCTTCTTGCTCAAGCTGCTGGTGGAATACCCGGAGCGGGAAGATCTCACCTCAATCGTCGATCGCACCGCGGAGACCACGCCGGTTGAGGTGCGAGCGGTCCTTGACCGCAAGCAGATCCTCGAACTTCGCGGCACAGCCTCGCAGGTGTTGGTGGCGCCGCACGTGCGCGACTATGCGATCAGCTTGGTCATGGCAACCCAGCCGCGTCCGGGTACGGAGCACGCCCTAGCGCGGCGCTACGTGCGGTATGGGAGCTCGCCGCGCGGTGCGCAGGCGTTGGTGCTCTGCGGGCGCGTCAGTGCCTTGATGCAGGGGCGGCTTCACGTTAGCGTTGAGGACATTCGTGAATTGGCGCTGCCAGCGCTGCGGCATCGGATCATCCTCAATTTCGACGCCCATGCAGACGGTCGCAGCGAAGACGACATCCTGCTCGAGGTGCTCGACTCGGTGCAGAGCTGAAGCGCCCCGTGGCTGGCTGAACCGGCTCAAGCGCGCGGCGGATCCCGGGTGCCCGCAGCCGAGACGTGACCGGCATGCTCGTGTGCCGAGTGACGTGTCTGGAGAGTCCTCCTAGAGCGAGTCCGCCTACTGTTGCGGCACTCGGACAGATGCAGTATCATGCAAAGAGTTGCCGCACCGTCCGAAGAGCGAGGTGGCACCTTCGTTTTCACAGTGTGATTGGTGCCGCAACCTAGGGGTATCGGTGCTTGCCTGGTTCCACGAGGGACGCAAACCGACGCATCGTTAACTGGACGGGTGGCCGAGCGGTCAAAGGCAACAGACTGTAAATCTGTCGGGCTACGCCCTACGAAGGTTCGAATCCTTCCCCGTCCACCAGATCTCGGGACATTCGGATCCATGCTCCGGTAAGCAGCAAAAGAGGAAAGAAACAGATGGCAAAGGCAAAGTTTGATCGCTCGAAGCCGCACGTGAACGTGGGCACGATCGGGCACATCGATCATGGCAAGACGACGCTGACGGCGGCGATCACTCGCGTGCTGAGCAAGCACGACCCGTCGAACGAGGTGCGCTCGTTCGACTCGATCGACAACGCGCCGGAGGAGCGCGCGCGGGGCATCACGATCGCGACCGCGCACGTGGAGTACCAGACGGCCAACCGGCACTACGCGCACGTGGACTGCCCGGGGCACGCGGACTACATCAAGAACATGATCACGGGCGCGGCGCAGATGGACGGGGCGATCCTGGTGGTGGCGGCGACGGACGGGCCGATGCCGCAGACGCGCGAGCACATCCTGCTGGCGCGGCAGGTGGGCGTGCCGTACATCGTGGTGGCCTTGAACAAGGTGGACATGGTGGACGACGAGGAACTGCTGGAGTTGGTCGAGCTGGAAGTGCGGGAGCTGCTGGCGGAGTACGATTTCCCGGGCGACGACGTGCCGGTGGTGCGGGTGTCGGCCTTGCGGGCGCTGGACGGCGAGGCGGACGCGCAGCCGGGCATCGACGAGCTGATGCAGGCGGTGGACGACTACATACCGACGCCGGAGCGGGACGTGGACCGGCCGTTTCTGATGCCGATCGAGGACATATTCTCGATTCCGGGGCGCGGGACGGTGGTGACGGGACGCGTCGAGCGGGGCCAGGTGAAGGTCGGCGAGGAGATGGAGTTCCTAGGCATCCGGGACACGCACAGGAAGGTGATCACGGGCGTGGAGATGTTCAAGAAGCTGCTGGACTCGGGGCAGGCGGGCGACAACGTCGGGCTGCTGGTGCGGGGCTTGGGCAAGGACGAGGTGGAGCGCGGCCAGGTGGTGGCGAAGCCGGGCAGCATCACGCCGCACACGCGGTTCAAGGGTCAGGTGTACGTGCTGAAGAAGGCCGAGGGTGGGCGGCACACGCCGTTTTTCAACGGGTACCGGCCGCAGTTTTACTTCCGCACGACGGACGTGACGGGCGTGGCACACATGCCGGAAGGCACGGAGATGGTGATGCCGGGCGACAACGTGGAGCTGGAAGTGGAGTTGATCGTGCCGATCGCCATGGAGCAGGGCCTGCGTTTCGCGATCCGCGAGGGCGGTCGCACCATCGGGGCGGGCACCGTTTCCGCCGTCGTCGAGTAGAGCGGGCAAGGAGGGACTCATGGCACGCGAAACTATCACGCTGCAATGCACTGTCACAAAGGACAGGAACTACACCACGACCAAGAACAAGCGCAAGAATTCCGGGCGGCTTGAGCTGATGAAGTACTCCCCGAGGCTTCGCAAGCACACGCTGCATCGCGAGATGAAGTAAGCTGGAAGCAGTCGCTAGGAATTGAGGGGCGTCGGTTAACGGTAAACCAGCGGTCTCCAAAACCGCCAATGGGGGTTCGATTCCCTCCGCCCCTGCCACGCCTCGTGGCGGGTGGGACGGGGCGAACTAGGAGCCGGTTCGGAACGACAGTACAGTCATGGCAAAAGCGAGCAAAAACAGGGCGAAGCCCCAGGGCAGCCTACCGGTGCGCGCCCGGACCTATTTGGACGGCGTCATGCGCGAACTTCGCCTCGTCACTTGGCCGGGGCGCGATCAGGTGCGCTCTACGACGTTGGTCGTGCTCGTGACTGTCTTCGCATTCGCGCTGTATTTCGGCATCGTCGATTACATCTTGGCGTGGTGCCAGCGCTTGGTCTACGAAACATTTGCGCAGGCGGGTTAGGCATGGCGGAATCGGACAACATGTCGCCGAACGGCGAAGCTGCAGAAACAGCGCAGGAATCGCCCGAGGTAGGCCTCGAGCCGGCGGCCCCGAGCAACCTGCAGTGGTATATCATCCACACCTATTCCCGGTTTGAGAACAAGGTCAAGGAGAGCCTCCGCTCGCGCGTCGAGGCGCTTGGCATGGACGACCGGGTGGGCCAGATTCTGATCCCGACCGAGGACGTGGTCGAGATGCGCAATGGCAAGAAGGTCACGAACAAGCGCCTGCTCTATCCCGGATATGTGCTGGCACAGCTCGATCTGGACGACAACCTCTGGCATGCGGTCAAGAACACGCCGCGCGTGACCGGTTTCGTCGGTGGCGGGCAGACGCCGACGCCGCTGACCACTGACGAGGTCAACCAGATCATGCACCGTCAGGAGAGATCGAAGGATCATCCGCGGCCACGCATGGCGTTCGCCCGCAACGATCGGATCAGCATTGTCGACGGCCCGTTCACCGGGTTCACGGGAACGGTCGAAGAAGTCAACGCCGACCGCAGCACGCTTAAGGTCATGGTCACGATTTTCGGGCGCGGCACGCCAGTCGAACTGGAGTACTTCCAGGTCACGAAGGGAAGCTAGGCAGCGCAGCGGGCAGCGGGCACAAGGAGCTCATCAATGGCGAAAGCGGTCAAGAAAGTTATCGTGAAGCAGGTCAAGCTGCAGGTGGTCGCGGGCAAGGCAACCCCCGCGCCGCCGGTCGGCCCCGCGCTGGGCCAAGCGGGCCTGAACATCATGCAGTTCTGCAAGGACTTCAACGCTCGCACCTCGAATCCGGAACTGGAGGGGCTGCTCATCCCGGTCGTCATTTCCCTCTACAAAGACCGCTCGTACGATTTCGTTACCAAGACACCCCCTGCAGCGGTGCTGATCAAGCGCCAGGCCAATCTCGCCAAGGGGTCCGGCGAGCCGAATCGTAACAAGGTGGGCACGATCACTCTCGCCCAGCTCGAGGACATTGCGAAACAGAAGATGCCCGACTTGAATTGCCACTCCGTGGAACAAGCAATGGCTTGCGTGCGCGGCACGGCGAACAGCATGGGCGTGCAGGTGGTATAATAGGGGTTCCGTACCCGTGGGAGACCGTCGGCGTTTGCGCTCGGTTGGTCGCTTGCACCAAGGTGGCACATGGCAGGCAAGAAGTACCGCGCTTTCGCGGAGAAGCTTGAGCAGCGTCCCTACGCCTTGAACGAGGCTATACCGCTGCTCCAGAAGAACAAGATCTCGAAGTTCGACGAGACGGTCGAGGTGCATTTGAATCTCGGCGTCGATCCCCGTCACGCAGACCAGATGGTGCGCGGGACGGTCGTCCTGCCGCACGGACTCGGAGTTGACAAGAAGGTGCTGGTTTTTGCAGCGGGCGAAAAGCTGGCGGAAGCCCAGAAGGCGGGAGCCGACTTCGCCGGTGGCCAGGAATTTGTCGACAAGATCGCCAAGCAGGGCTGGCTGGGCTTCGACGCCGTCGTGGCGACGCCGGACATGATGCGGGTGGTGTCACGCGTGGGCAGGATCTTGGGGCCGCGCGGCTTGATGCCGAACCCGAAGACCGGCACGGTGACGTTCGACGTGGCCAAGGCCGTGGCGGAAGTCAAGGCCGGCAAGGTGGAGTTCAGGGTCGACCGTGGTGCGGTGGTCCATGCTCCCGTGGGCAAGCTCGGATTCAATTCGGACCAGCTCGAGGAGAACGCTGGCACGCTCATCGGAGCCGTGCTCAAGGCGCGTCCTTCGGCCGCGAAAGGCCGCTACCTGATGAAGGCCTCGATCTGCTCCACGATGAGTCCGTCGCTGGCGCTCAATCTCGCGGACTTCGTTGGATAACGGGGAAACGATGAAGACCAAGGCGCAAAAGCTGGAAATCCTGGCAGAGCTCAGGAGCGGCTTCGCGGCCAGCCCGGCCATCGTGGTCTGCAAGTTCGAGGGTCTCACAGTGTCTGACGACCAAGAGCTGCGAGGCGCGATTCGCGACGTCGGCGGCTCGTACCGGGTCGTGGCGAACCGTCTGGCGCATCTGGCGGCGAAGGGCACTCCTTTCGAAGCGACGCTCGCCGGCCAGCGCGGCATGACGGCTCTGGCGTTCCTTGGGGACGACCTGATCAGCACGCTGAAGGCCCTGGTCGCATTCTCCGCGGAATCGGAAAAGTTTTCGGTCACTGCTGGCGTCATCGAAGGCCAGGCGGTCGACTTGGATCAGCTCGATGAGCTCTCGAAGCTGCCCGACAAGGCAGGCCTGCAGGTCAGGGTGCTCTTCATGATCAACTCTTCGGCCCAACGCTTACTGAGCGTGCTGAGCGCGCCGGGCCGCAACGTTGCGGCTGTGCTGCAGCAGGGAGTGGAGAAGCAGAAATTCAACGGGTAGCCCCCGGCGAGGGGTGTGTCCCGGCGCTGTCGGGATGCGAAGTTTCGCTTGAAATCACGCAAAGGAGATGAGTAGGATGGCAGACATTGGTGCAATTGCGGAATCCATCAAGGCGATGACCTTGATGGAGGCCGCAGAATTGGTCAAGAAGCTCGAAGAGGAGCTGGGCGTTTCCGCAGCCGCGGCGGTGGCAGTGGCTCCGGCCGCAGCTGCTGACGGCGGTGCAGAGGCGGCCGCAGAGCAGACGGAATTCACGGTCATGCTGACGGGCATCGGCACTCAGAAGATCAAAGTGATCAAGGCTGTGCGCGAGATCACCGGACTTGGCCTGAAAGAGGCCAAGGATCTGGTGGACGGAGCGCCGGCGGCGGTCAAGGAGAATGTCCCGCGGGAAGAGGCCGACCAGATTGGCGCGAAGCTGACCGAGGTCGGCGCCGAAATCGAGGTGAAGTAGGCTTGTGGCGGATTCCGGCTCGCGACAGGCGCGAAGCGCACCTGCGAGCCCCGCGCATGCCTGTGGCGCCCCCCGTGCGGAGGCAAGGCACGCCGGGACGGCCGGCTTGCTGGGATGGTGGCGGCCGGTTGGTCCAAACGAGACAGAGTTTGCCAAGACTTGGTGCGCTGCACCGGTCAGGGGCACCCGTGTGCCGGCGAATCGCCGGATCAGGGGACAGGTGCGCCCTGCACTGGCTGCGGCGTTTCCGTGTGCTGCCGCGTAAGAGCGGCAGCGAGTGCTCGGTGGCGGCCGGGCACGTTTGACGAGCTGTCCGAGGCAGCAAGAAAGTGGCAACTGTGAACGAATCCATGGCTCAAGGGGCGAACGGCTCGATGGTTGGTGAGAGGCACGACTTCTCCAAGATCCGCTCGGCGATCGCAATCCCGAATCTGCTCGACATGCAGCAGGAATCGTACGAACGATTCCTGCAAATGGACCGACTACCCGGTGAGCGAGACAACTCCGGGCTAGAGGCGGTCTTCAAGTCAGTCTTCCCCATCTCGGATTTCCGGGAGATGAGCACGCTAGAGTTTGTTTCGTACTCGATCGGGGACTGGGCTTGCAAGTGCGGTGCACAGACAGGACTGTCGCACCTGCGGACCAAGTGCCAGCACTGCCGGGCGATCATTCAAACCGACCCCAAGGGTCTGCCAGAAATTCTCTGCAATCACTGCGGCCGCCGCACGCCCAACAGCGTGACTTTTTGTGACAAGTGCGGCGATCCTGTCGGGCTCAAGCTGAAGTACGACACCGAAGAGTGCAAGCGGCGAGGCATGACCTACTCCGCGCCTTTGAAGGTCACGATCAAGCTCACAGTCTATGAAAAGGACGGTACTGCCAACCTGAAGTCAATTCGGGACATCAAGGAGCAGGAGGTCTTTTTCGGCGAGATCCCGCTGATGACGCAAGAGGGGACCTTCGTCGTCAGCGGCACCGAACGCGTGATCGTCTCGCAGCTGCACCGCTCTCCGGGGGTTTTCTTCGAATCGTCCAACAACCGGACCTATTACCTTGGCAAGATCATTCCCTCGCGTGGAAGCTGGATCGAGTTCGAATACGACGCTAAGAACATGCTGCAGGTGCGGATCGACCGCAAGCGCAAGTTCCTCGGCACGATCTTCCTGCGCGCCCTCGGCCTCGAGTCCGACGCCGACATCCTCAGCCAGTTCTACAAGGTTGACACCATCCAGCTCGATCCGGAAGGGAACCTCTCCCGTCACATCGCCGAGAGCCTCGTCGGGACGCGCCTCGCCTCTTCGGTTGTGGTGGGCGGCAAGGAACTCGGGCGCAAGGGACGCAAGATCAATCCCCGTCTGATCCAGCAGATGAAGGAGGCCGGCCTCGACATGCTGCCGTGCACTCCCGAGGACCTGCTCGAGGCGGTGTTCGCTGATGACCTCTTCGATGCGGAAAGCGGCGAGGTGATCGAGGGGTGCGAGGCGAACGCAAGGGTGGCCCAGGCCGCGCTGAAGCGCATCATCGAGGCGGGAATTCCTTCCTTCAAAGTCATTTTCCCCGAGGCGGACGAATGCGGATCCGTCCTCTCGGAAACGCTGCGCAAGGACACGATCAAGACCAGGGATCAGGCCCTGCTGCAGATTTACCGCACCCTGCGTCCGGGCGACCCGCCTACACGCGAGACCGCGACGAAGCTGTTCCAGGACATGTTCTTCGACAGCCGGAAGTACGACTTTTCGCGCGTGGGGCGCATGAAGTTCAACATCAAGCTGCATGGCGAGGCGGACGCGACGCCGCTGGATCGCCGCGTACTGGACGCAAGCGATTTTTACGCCACAATCACCTACCTCTTCAAGCTCCGGCGCAAGATCGGCACGACAGATGACATCGACCACCTGGGCAACCGGCGCGTACGGTCGGTGGGAGAGCTGCTGGAGAACCAGTTCCGCATCGGGCTGATCCGCATGGAGCGGGCGATGCGGGATCGCATGACCTCCTTCCAGGACATGTCGAGCGCGATGCCGCACGACTTGATCAACGCCAAGCCTGTGATGGCCGCAGTGCGCGAATTCTTCGGTTCGTCACAGTTGTCACAGTTCATGGACCAAATTAACCCGCTCTCGGAAATCACTCATAAAAGGCGGCTTTCCTCACTTGGTCCTGGAGGCCTCTCGCGAGAGCGTGCGGGCTTTGACGTGCGCGACGTGCATGCGACGCATTATGGTCGGATCTGCCCGATCGAAACCGCGGAAGGCGCCAACATCGGCCTGATCAGCTCGCTGTCGTGCTTCGCTCGGATCAACGAGTACGGCTTTATCGAGAGTCCTTACCGCAAGGTCGAGAACGGCCGAATCGTTGAGGAAGTGGCCATCACCTATGCCGGCGACACGGGCTTCCGGCAGGGTGACGTGGTACGGCGCGAAAGCGCGCAGGAGGCCAATCACAATCTGGCCGCCGGCCTGGAGTCGGCGCAGTGGGAAACGCACTGCTCCTACCTGTCGGCATGGGAAGAGGACAAGCACGTCATCGCTCAGGCCAATCTTGCCGTCGATGAGGACGGGAACATCGACCGGGAGTTCGCCAACTGCCGGGTAGCTGGGGATTTCCAGCTCAAGCGGCGCGCTGAGATCCAGTATCTGGACGTGAGCCCGAAGCAGCTGGTGTCGGTGGCGGCGAGCCTGATCCCGTTTCTGGAGAACGATGACGCCAACCGGGCCCTGATGGGATCGAACATGCAGCGCCAGGCGGTACCGCTGCTCCGCGCCGATTCGCCGATCGTAGGCACCGGCATGGAGCGCATCACTGCCCGTGATTCCGGCGCGGTCGTGCTGTGCAAGCGCAGCGGCGTCGTGGATTCGGTCGACTCCGAGCGCATCATCGTCCGGGTGCAGGATTTCGCCCGCGACGAGCAACTTTCGCGCGAAGTCGGCGCTGACATCTATCCGCTGATCAAGTTCCGCCGTTCGAACCAGAACACCTGCATCAACCAGAAGCCGATTGTCAAGGTGGGAGACCGCGTGGCCAAGAGCCAGGTCTTGGCGGACGGCCCGTGCACTGACAACGGCGAGCTAGCGCTCGGGCGCAATGTGCTGGTGGCATTCATGCCCTGGCGCGGGTACAACTTTGAGGACGCCATCTTGGTCAGCGAGAAGCTGGTCAAGGAGGACTACTACACGTCGCTCCACATCGAGGAATTGAAGGTCGAAGCGCGCGAGACCAAGCTCGGCCCCGAGGAGATCACGCGCGACATCCCCAATATTGCCGAGGGCTTCCTGCGCAATCTGGACGAGAGCGGCGTGATCCGCATCGGCGCGACTGTCGGCCCGGATGACATTCTGGTCGGCAAGGTGGTTCCTCGCGGCGATGTGCAGCTGACCCCGGAAGAGAAGCTGTTGCGCGCCATCTTCGGCGACAAGGCCGACGACGTGAAGGATGCTTCGCTGCGCTGCCCGGCGGGTGTGTCCGGAATCGTGGTGGGCGCCAAGATCTTCTCGCGCAAGGGCCTTGAGAAGGACGCGCGAGCCAAGTCGATTGAAGCGACGGAAATCGACCGCTTGAACCGGAACCTGGAGGACGAGAAGCGCATCCTGTACGATCAGCGCGCCGAGCGGCTGACCGCTCTCATGGGCGGATTGGTTGTGCTGGCCGACCTGCACGACGAGAAGACGAACCGGCGGCTGGCGAAAGAGGGTGAGGCGCTCGTGCGCGAGCACTTCGACCGCATGCGCGCCCGGGACCTGAAGCGGCTCCGCCTGTCTGGATCGGTCGAGGATCACGAGGCTGTGATCGACTCGATCGAGCAGATGACCATTCGGCAGATTGATGTGCTCGAGAAGCTGACGGACGAGAAGATCGCCAAGCACAAGCAGGGCGACGAGCTGTCGCCGGGCGTGTTCAAGACCGTGACGGTCTCCATCGCCATGAAGCGAAAGCTCTCCGCGGGGGACAAGATGGCGGGTCGGCACGGCAACAAGGGCGTGATCGCCCGCGTGATGCCGGAAGAGGACATGCCGTTCCTGCCGGACGGCAGTCCTGTCGAGATCGTGCTGAACCCGCTGGGCGTGCCGTCACGCATGAACGTGGGCCAGATCTTGGAGACCCACCTAGGCTGGGCTGGCCGGGCGCTGGGCGTGAAGTTCGCTTCGCCCGTGTTCGAAGGCCCCGGCGAGCGGCTCATCAAGCAGCACCTCAAGACGGCCGGGCTGCCCGAATCTGGCAAGACACAGCTCTTTGACGGTGTGACTGGGCGCGAGTTTGAGCAGCAGGTGACCGTCGGGATCATCTACATGCTCAAGCTGAATCACCTCGTAGACGACAAGATCCACGCGCGTTCGATTGGACCGTATTCGCTCGTTACGCAGCAGCCGCTGGGTGGCAAGGCCCAATTCGGCGGCCAGCGCTTTGGCGAGATGGAAGTGTGGGCGCTCGAGGCCTATGGCGCGGCGCACATCTTGCGCGAGCTGCTGACGGTCAAGTCGGACGACGTTTTCGGGCGGGCCAAGATTTACGAGTCGATCGTCAAGGGCGAATCGGCCATGAATCCCGGACTGCCGGAATCGTTCAATGTGCTCGTGCGCGAACTGCAGGCACTGTGCCTGGACGTGGAATTGGTGAACAAGCAGCGGTCGGGCAGCGACGACGCTGAGCTGAACCTGTTTGATCCGAGTGTTGCACCGGCACCGCTGCCGCCTGGGGATCTGAGCCCGGCCATGGACAGGTTCGCCGGGCAAGCTCCGTTCGATACCAGTGCGTCGCGGCGGGTTGCTGCCGTTCCGGAATTTGACGCGGTCAAGATCGGCCTGGCCTCTCCGGAAAAGGTCCGGGGCTGGTCGTTCGGCGAGGTCACCAAGCCGGAGACAATCAACTACCGGACCTTCAAGCCCGAGCGCAATGGCTTGTTCTGCACGGCAATCTTCGGTCCGGAAAAGGACTGGGAGTGCCTGTGCGGTAAGTACAAACGCATGAAGCATCGCGGGGTGATCTGCGAAAAGTGCGGTACGGAAGTCACCCAGAGCAGAGTGCGCCGCGAGCGCCTCGGTCACATCGAGCTGGCAGCGCCATGCTCTCACGTGTGGTACTTCAAGGTGCTGCCAAGCCACCTGTCGCTGCTGTTGGACATCAGGGTCGGCGATCTGGAAAGGGTGCTGTATTACGAGGCTTCAGTTGTGGTGGAGTCGGCGGACCCGTCCACGCTGCCCCCGGGAACGGTTTTCTCGGGAGATGACAAGGCGGAAGAGCGCGAGCAAGTGGAGTTTTCGTCTCTCATGGGTGCGGAGGCCATCAAGGAGCTGCTGAAGAGGATTGACACGGACAAGCTCGCGGACGACCTGCGCCAGAACATGAAAGTGGAGACATCGCTGCAAAAGCGCCGCAAGTCTGCCCAGCGTCTCAAGGTCGTGGAATCGTTCCGGAAGTCGGGCAACAAGCCCGAGTGGATGATCTTGGACGTGCTTCCGATCATTCCGCCGGAATTGCGCCCGTTGGTGCCACTCGACGGCGGCAGGTTTGCCACGTCCGACCTCAACGACCTGTACCGGCGCGTGATCAACCGAAACAATCGTCTGAAGCGGCTGCTAGAGCAGCGCGCCCCAGATGTGATCGTGCGCAACGAGAAGCGAATGTTGCAGGAGGCGGTCGATGCATTGCTGGACAACGGTCGACGCGGCCACGAGTTGCGCGGCGCCAACAAGCGCCCGCTGAAGTCGCTTGCCAACACGCTGAAGGGCAAGAGCGGTCGGTTCCGGCAGAACTTGCTGGGCAAGCGGGTCGACTACTCGGGCCGCTCGGTGATTGTTGTCGGACCGGAGCTCAAGCTGCACCAGTGCGGCTTGCCCAAGAAGATGGCTCTGGAGCTGTACAAGCCGTTCATCTACCAGAGGCTTGAGCAACGCGGTCACTGCACCACCATCAAGCAGGCCAAGGAGCTTGTTGAGCAGCAGGACGCCATCGTTTGGGACATCCTCGACGGTGTGATCCAAGATCATCCCGTGCTGCTGAACCGGGCGCCGACGCTGCACCGCTTGGGTATCCAGGCATTCGAGCCAGTGCTGGTGGAAGGCAAGGCGATCAAGATCCATCCTCTGGTTTGCACAGCATTCAACGCTGACTTCGACGGAGACCAGATGGGCGTGCATGTCCCGCTATCACCCGAGGCCCAGATTGAAGCGCACGTGCTGATGCTCAGCGCTAACAACATCCTGTCGCCAGCGAACGGCATGCCGATCGCAACGCCGTCGCAAGACATAGTGCTGGGGGTTTACTACCTGACGGAGGCGCATACGGGTGCCAAGGGCGAAGGCCGGTCCTTTAGCAGTGACCGCGACGTCCTGCTGGCATATGACCTGGGGGATGTCGAGACTCGGACACCGATCAAGCTGTACCACAGCGGTCCGGTGATCGATCTGACGCTTGCGGACAATAGCCAGGACATTCGTCAGACCGAGGCTGTCTTCTATACGAAGCAGCATCTGGAAACCACCGTCGGCCGGGTTCTGCTGAATGACTGCCTGCCGAAGGAGATGCCGTTCATCAACGGCCTGTTGAAGAAGCGTGGCCTGAGCGATCTGGTGTCGTTCTGCTACCAGAAGCTGGGACGTGAGAAGACGGTCGAGATGCTTGACGCGCTCAAGGATGTCGGCTTCCTATACGCCACCTTGTCAGGCATGTCGATCGGCATTGACGACATGGTTGTTCCGGAGCAGAAGGAAAAGCTGGTCGGCGATTCCCAGAAGGAGGTCATGAAGGTCGAGCAGCAGTATCTGGACGGCGCGATCACGCATGGCGAGCGCTACAACAAGATCATTGAGATCTGGTCAAAGCTGACCGACAACGTGTCGGAAGAAATGTTTGCGGGAATGAAGTCGTCGAGCGGCAAGTCCAGGGCCTTGAACCCGATCTATGCGATGGCCGATTCGGGCGCGCGCGGTTCGGAAACGCAGATCCGGCAGCTGTCGGGAATGCGCGGACTGATGGCCAAGCCTAGCGGCGAGATCATCGAGACACCCATCACCGCCAACTTCCGCGAGGGGCTGAACGTCCTGCAGTACTTCATTTCGACACACGGTGCCCGTAAGGGACTCGCCGACACGGCGCTCAAGACGGCCAATTCGGGTTACCTGACACGTCGGCTTGTCGACGTCGCCCAGGACGTGATCATCGCGGAGCAAGACTGCGGTACAAGCGACGGCGTCACCGTGAAAGCGCTCATTGAGGCGGGCGAGATTCGCGAGCCGCTGCGTGACCGAATCGTCGGGCGCGTGATGGCTGATGACGCAACCGATTATGAGGGCGAGCCCGTCGTGCGGGCCGGAGACGAGGTCACGGAAGACCGGGCCTTGGCGGTCGAGGCCGCCGGCATTGATCAGGTGAAGATCCGCTCGGTCCTAACCTGCGCGACGGAGCTTGGCGTCTGCCAGCTCTGCTACGGCCGCAATCTCGCGACCGGTCGCTTGGTGGAGCGCGGGGAGGCTGTCGGGATTGTCGCCGCGCAGTCGATCGGCGAGCCCGGCACGCAGCTGACAATGCGGACGTTCCACGTCGGTGGAACGGCCACGCGGGTCGGCCAGGAGTCCAAGCAGACGGCCAAGTCAGACGGGTTTGCCAAGTACTTCGGCGTTAACCCCATTCAGGACAAGACCGGCAAGCTCGTGGCAATGAGCCGCAACGGCAGCATCGCGGTTGCTGACGGCAAGGGCAGGGAGCGCGAGCGCTACCCAGTGATGTACGGGGCAAGGCTGCATGTGCAAGACGGCCAAGCAGTCACCCGCAGCCAGGTCCTGCTGGAGTGGGATCCGTTCACATTCTCGATCCTCACCGAATCTGAGGGCGAGTGCCGCTTCCACGACCTGCAAGAAGGCGTCACGCTGCAAGAGCAGGTCGATGAAGTCTCGGGAATGTCGCAATGGGTCGTCACCGACGCTCCGGACGGGCAGCGGATTGGAGAACCGCGCATTGAGATCCTAGGGCCGGATGGTGTTGCGCTGCGCCGATATCTGATTCCGACCAACGCGCACCTGATGGTGCGGGACGGCGATCAAATCAGAGCGGGCGATGTGCTGGCCAAGATTCCGCGGGCGACTACCAAGACCAAGGACATCACGGGCGGCTTGCCCAGAGTCGTGGAATTGTTCGAGGCCCGGAGGCCGAAGGAACCAGAACCGGCGATCATTTCCGAGATCGACGGCAGGGTGAGCTACGGCGCTCTCAGCAGAGGGCACCGCAAGATCACCGTATCCGGTGAGGGCGGAGAGGAAAAAGAGTACAAGATTCCTCGCGGCGCTCACATCAACGTTCAGGAAGGCGAGGCAGTCAAGGCGGGCGAGCCGTTGATGGACGGCCCGCGCGATCCGCAGGACATTCTCAAGATCCTCGGCGAAGGCGAACTGCAACGCTACCTGGTGAACGAGATCCAGGATGTCTACCGCGTCCAGGGCGTGGGCATCAATGACAAGCATCTCGAGGTGATCGTGCGCCAGATGATGCGCTGGGTTCTCGTGGAGTCCGTTGGCGACACCGAGTTCTTAGTCGACGAGGTAGTGGACAAGTTCCGCTTCCGGCGCACCAACGTAGACGTGGTGGCCCGGGGCGCACAGCCGGCCGAGGGACGTCCGCTGCTGATGGGAATCAGAAAAGCGGCGGTGTCGACGGACTCGTTCATTTCGGCAGCGTCGTTCGAGACCACCACCAAGGTGCTTACAGAAGCCTCCGTGGCGGGCAAGGTCGATAACCTGCGCGGCCTGAAGGAAAATGTCATTGTCGGTCGCCTAATCCCCGCAGGGACCGGATTCAAAGTGCACCAGCGGGTCCGGATTGCCGGTGAGGACGAACCCGACAAGATGGTGGACAAGATGGTGCCGGAAGTGGAGTACCTCACAGACATCCCGGGCTACACCGATGACGCTGCGCAATTGTTCGACGGCGACTTGACCGGCGGCTTCGGCGAGAACATCGGATTGGTTCCGCTGACCGTTCCGCCGGTGGGAGCGACGGACGGAGGCGAGCCGGAAGCCGGCAGCAAGGTCGACCCGACGGTGCCGGAATAACGGTCCCGCCGACAAGACAGCCCTCGGCGGGCGCGGCCTCGGTGCCGCGGCCGCCGTGCAGGGCTGTGGTTTGAGCTGGCCCTACAGTCCCTTGGCCGCAACGACGCTAGGGACCTACTCCCAGAGCGCCTGAACCGGGTTCACTCGTAGCGGAGTATCTCTGCGGAATCTACCCGTGCCGCGCTGCTAGAAGGGTAGATCGTGATGAAGTAGCTGATCAGAATCGCTGCCAGCGCCACGTATAGGCCATCCAGCGGACGGGGGGCGAAGGGTACGTATGCCAAGCCGTACACTTCCGCGTCAAGCGGGAGCAGTCTATAGCGTTGGCAGACCCAGCAGGCCAGATGGCCGACCGCCACTCCCATCGCGGTGCCCACAATGCCGATCAAAAGGCCCTGCCACATGAAAATCCTGCGGATTTGGCCCTGGGCCGCCCCCATCGATTTCAGGATCGCGATGTCCTTGGTTTTCTCGACGACCATCATCACCAGGGAGATCAGAATGTTTAGCGCAGCGATGAGCATGACCATGCCTATGATCAGCGCGGTGGCGAGCTTCTCGGTCTCGAGCGCGTTGAACAAGACGCGGTTGCGCTCCATCCATGTGCTGGTCGTGAAGCCCTCGCCCGCCGTCCTCCGAATTGCCGCAGCGGTTTCGTCTGAGGCCGCGAGGTCGTCCAAGCGGAATTCGAGCGAGTTGACGACGTCTCCTAAGGAAAGGGCACGCTGGGCCTCGCGCAACAAGCAGACACTCCAGTGATTGTCGAGCTCAAAGAACCCGGTCTCGAAGATGCCCACGACTTGAAAGCGCTTGAATGCAGGGATGCGGCCGAGCGGCGTCATCTCTCCCTGAGGATTCAGGACTGTGACGATTGTTGAAACCCGCGCGCCGATTGCGTCGGCCAGCCTCCTACCGAGCACGATTCCGGGAAACTCGCCATCCGCGTTCTCGAGTCCGTCGAAGGAACCCTCCACGATCGTTGACAGCAACTGTGACACGCGATCCTCTGCCTCGGGATCGACGCCTTTGAGAAAGCAGCCCTTGGCGCGCAGGGGCGTGGTGATCATCATTTCACCGTATAGGGCAGGCGAGACTGCCTCAACGTGGTCAAGCCTGCTCAGGTCCTTCATCAGCGCCTCGTAGTCCTCAATTCCAAACTCCGGACTCTCTTCTAGCAAGTTGATGTGAGAGCTGGCGCCGATTAGGTGATCACGAAGGCTGGCTTGGAATCCATTGCTGATCGCCATCGCGATGATGAGTGCTGCTACGCCGGCCGCCACGCCGGTAACGGATATTACGGTCACGATGGAGAAGAATTTTTCCCGTCTCTTCGCACGCAGGTACCGCTGAGCTACATAAAGTTCAAACCGCACTAAGCAAGGGTCTCCTAACTCCATTCTGCCCTAATGCATTATTCTTGGTTCGATGCCCTTGTTTATGTTGAGCCTTCTGGCCGCCAGCGCCGTTTTGACACCGGTAGGTGCGGCCCCGAATATCGCCGTGATTCTCGCCGACGATCTCGGCTATGGCGATGTGGGCACTTACAACCCAGAGTCAAAGATTCCGACGCCGAACCTTGATCGAATCGCAACTGAAGGCATCAAGTTCACCGATGCCCACTCCCCAGATGGTGTCTGCTCGCCAACTCGGTATGGTCTGCTTACGGGTCGCTATGCTTGGCGGACGTGGCTCAAGAGTGGGGTCTTGAACGGTGCCTCGCCGCCGCTCATCGCCGCCGACCGCCTGACCATCGCGGAGATGCTGCGGCAGCAGGGCTACGAGACTGCCGCTGTCGGCAAATGGCACTTGGGGTATCGGTGGAGGCTACTGGACGAATCGGCCAACCAGACCGTCGAAAACGTGGACTGGACGCATCCGTTGCTGGACGGACCCGCGCAGCACGGCTTCACCTATTCGTTCGGTCTCGCCAAGCCGGCCTGGACATTCGTGGAGAACGGGAACATCCTCGCGCGGCCCATACAGCGATTCGACCTGACGCATCTGCCCGCTCACCTGATGGGTGGCAACAACAACAAGGGCACCAAGGCTCCGGGCTTCGAGTTCGAGCGCATGTTGCCTCGCTTCGCCGAAGAGGCGGTGGGGTTCATTGCCAGGGCTGCTAGGGCGGGGAAGCCATGGTTTCTCTACTTCACACCGTTGGCCCCACATCGGCCCGTTGTGCCGAATCCAGACTTTCGAGGCAAGAGTTCGGCAGGGCTCTATGGGGACTTCGTCGCAGAGGTCGACTGGGCGGTCGGGGAGGTTCTCGCGGCAATCGAGCGCAACGGGAATGCGAATGACACGCTCATCATCGTCACCAGTGACAACGGCCCCGAAGTCGACGCCTACAAGCGCATGTTGGAGTACCGTCACGCCAGCATGGGAGATTTGCGCGGCCTGAAGCGAGATGTATGGGAGGGCGGCCACCGCGTGCCGTTCCTGGCGCGCTGGCCAGCTAGGATCCCAGCCGGCGCAGTCCAAGACTCGGTGCTGTGCCTGACCGACATCATGGCGACAGTGGCGGCGATCGTGGGCCTCGAACTGCCTGACGATGCGGCGGAGGACAGCTATGACATGACTGATGCGCTGCTGGGCGGAGATGCAAGTTCGGATGTGCGCGAGGCGACGGTGCATCACGGCTCGAGCGGCTGGTTCGGCATTCGGCAAGGGGACTGGGTGCTAATCGACAACCCTACGGGTGACAGCAACGGCAGGGGGCGCAATCGCGAGCCGGAGTGGTTTCGGCAACAGCGGATGGTCTCAGATCACGACCAGGCTGTGGAGTTGTTTAACCTGCGCGACGATCCAGCCCAGACGACGAACCTCGCTGCAAGCGCGCAGGAGCGGGCACGCAGCATGAAGCGACTCTTGGAGCGTTACAAGCAGGAGGGGCGCAGCGTGGAGCGCTGAGCAGGGCCTGATCCGCGGGTGCTCTCAGGCCGTAATCCCGACCGGCTGGCCGAGTCGGCACTCGCTGTGGATCGCAGAAACAGCTGTGCGTAAGTCTTTCTCGCTGACGACGATCGCGATCGTGAGTTCGCTGGAGCCCTGAGCAATCGCGATTATGTTGACATGCTCCCTGGAGATTGCGGTGAACAGGCGGCCGGCCAGACCGGGCGTGCCGCGCATACCTTCGCCGACAGCTGCCAGCAGTCCTACGCTGTGATCGACGTCAATGGGCCGCAAGTAGCCGTGAGCCAGCTCCAAGGCCAGCTTTTCGCGCAAGCTTTCAACTAGTGCTCCCACGTTTCCGCTGCGCACGAGCATGCAGAAATTCTGCCGGAAGCTGGAGCGGGTCATCAGCAGGACTTCTACCTTGGCATGGGCTGCCGATTCCAAGGCCCGGGCCATCAGCTGCGCGCCTGACAGCGATAGGCCGGTGGCCTCGATGGAAATCAGAGCCACCTCCGAGAGCGATGTGATTGCGCGGACACCTGGTTGCTCGACCTGGCGGTTCGAGATGCATGTGCCCGGCCGCTCCGGGCTGAAACTGTTCTTGATCCGGACCGGGATCTTCATCTCGGCCAGCGGTGCCAGCGTCCGCGGGTGCAGGACCTTGGCCCCGTTGTAGGAGAGTTCGGCAGCCTCGTTGTAGGTGACGTCCGCGAGCAGCCTCGCATCGTCCGCGATCGAGGGATCACAGCTCAGGATTCCGTCTACGTCGGTCCAGATCCAGAGCTCGTCCGCGCGCAGGGCCGCGGCAATGATCGAAGCGGAGAAGTCGGAGCCGCCCCTGCCAAGTGTTGTGGGTATGCCATTGCGGGTCGCGGCGTTATAGCCGGTGATGACTGGGACCACGCCTTCGTCGAGGACCGGGCACAGCACCGCCCGCGCCTTGGGCGTGGTCTGTTCTAGAAACGGGCGCGCGCCGTCAAACGTCGCGTCAGTGACGATCAGGTCGACGCCAGACAGGGGTGCCGAGGGCGTGCCGGCCGCGGCCAGCACCTCGGACAAAAGCAAGGCCGACAATTGCTCACCTGTCGGAGCGGCTTTGTCCACCGCGCGAGGTGGTCTTTCCCGCAGGAGCAGCATCCCTCGCGCAACCCTTGCAAAACCGTCCAGAATCTCTTCCATTCGCTGGGCCACGTCCGAGCTGCGCTCGGGGGGCAACAACTCAGAGCAGGTTGCGAGGTGGGTGTTGCGGATCCGAACTAGGTTGGCCTCGACTGCGGCTGCGTCACCGCGCTCGCCGGCCTCCAAGGTCGCCAGCAGCAAGTTGGTTATCTGCGCCGCGGCGGACACGACCACGGCAACCCGCTGCTCTCGCGCTTGCTCGGCAATGAGCCGCGCTGCGCGAGCGATCGATTGCGGCGAGCCCACGCTCGTGCCGCCAAATTTCATCACAAGCAAGGGACGGGACATCGCTGATACCTGATGGGTGCGGGGAATTCCGGGGCGGGCCGCAAGCCGGGCCTCCCAGCCACGAGGACCGGTTCCCGGCCGGCGGACTAGGACGAGGGGTCTTGGATCTCGCGCTGCAGGTAGACGCCGTACTTCTTGAGCTCGTCCTCGTAGTAATTACGATGGAGAGCCTGCCATTCCTCGCTGCCTTCGGGGATCTCGCGTTGCTGGGAAGTGATCTTCTCCTTCGCCAAGCGGTCACTCTTGGCTTCCAGCATGAGGATGTCTGTCAGGTGACGCTGAATTTCAAGCCGGGTGTCGTTCCACCCCATGTTCAGCCGGGTGCCCGGAATGCGCGGGAGCAAGCCTGCCATCTTGTGCGAAATTTCCAAGACCTTGTCGCGCGAGATCTTCATGTCCCGTGGACCACGGCCCCCGGCGGCGGCTGACACCACCTTTCGTTCAGCGAGGATCTTCCGCTTCACCTTACTGAACATGTCGTGATAGGAAACGTCCTGGTGCCGCATGTACTCGGTGTACTGCGACAGAAGTGCGCGCGCTTCCGCGTTGATCTCGTCCTCAAGGCTGAGCTCATCAAGGACGAGTTCCTCAAAGTCTTTCGAGACTCGTTCCTGCTCCTTGATCACACACGTCTGCGCAGCCAGACGCTTGGTGACCTCCTTGGCCAGGAACGAAATAAACGGTGCCGGGATCAACATCCCTCGTTCTCCTAGTGTAGCGATTGCGCCCGGAAGCTGTCCATGATCGTTGTTCGGCCACATTCAGCCAGCAGCGATCGTTCGGCGGCAGTGCATTCGCTACGCTCGAACAATGGCGAAGATAACGGCCTTGACACAGGACCTATGCCGATTCATGCTCCGCAACCGGGCGTCTGAGGACAGTGTCTTGCGCGATTTGCGCCGGGCGACAGAAGCCGAAGTCAGCGACTGGGCGGGGATGATGATCTCGGAGGAACAGGGCGTGCTGCTGCGAGTCTTGGTCGGCGCTCTGGAGCCCCGGCTAGCGGTCGAAGTGGGAACGTTCACAGGCTACAGCGCGATCTGCATGGCTTCCGCACTGGCCCAAGGGGGCAAGCTCGTCTGCTGTGACGTTAGCGAGGAGTGGACATCTATCGGAAGGCGGTATTGGGAGCGCAGCGGGCTGTCAGACCGGATTGACTTGAAGCTAGCGCCGGCACTGGAAACACTGGCGGCAATTCCAAGCGAGCCTGCGATCGACTTCGCCTTTGTTGACGCGGACAAGGCGAATTATGTCGGCTATTTCGAGGCGCTCCTGCCCAAGCTGCGGCCGAACGGGCTGATGGCATTCGATAACGTCATGTGGCACAACCGGGTGATGGACGCCGCAAACCAAGACGCGGAGACCATTGGCATCCGCGAGTTCAACGACCACGTCTTGGCCGACGAGCGCGTCGAGTCGGTCATGCTGCACGTTGGCGACGGACTCACGCTGATCCGCAAGCTCTGAGGTCCGGTGCTGCGTCGCGCGGTATGTCGGCGCCCTCAGCCGATGTCGAGTAGGCTCTCCCGCACCAGATCTTCCGGCACGCGGATTCCCAGCCCGGGCGTGTCGGGCACCTTGACATGCACGCCGTCCATCTCGATCTGCTCGGCGTACAGGTCCACCAAGAACTGCGGGCCGTTCAATTCGGGAGGAAGCAGCAGATCGAGCGTCGAGTACAGGTGGACCGACGCCATGAGGCTGATGCCGGCATCGGTCAGTCCGCTGCCGAGCAGCCCGAGACCGTGCGCCTCCGAAACCACGGCACTCTTCGCGCAGTTCGTCACGCCGCCGCTCTTGGAGACCTTCAAGACCACTAGGTCAGCGACGCGCATCTCCGCTGCACGCGCCACGTCGAAGGAGGAAAAGCAGCCTTCGTCGATCGCGACGGGGAACTGGCTCCTTTCGCGCGCGCGCCTGAGCCCCATCCAATCCTCGCTACGAACGGGCTGCTCGAAGCAGCGGATGTTGTCGAATTCTCCGAGGGCGGCCAGGAATCTCTCAAGCTGGATCGACTGGTAGGACTGGTTTGCGTCCAGCCACACGTCGATCTCTGGCCTTGCCAGTAAGATAGCCCGCAGACGCTCAATGTCTTCATCGGCGTTTCCAGCGACCTTGACCTTGAAGCAGCGACAGGCCGGCCAGCGAGAGACCTCCTCGGCCATCGCGCTTGGTGAGTCGATGCTGACGGCGTAGCACAGCTCCACGGTGTCCCGGAGCTTGCCGCCCAGCAGCCGATGAACCGGCACGCCGGCTACCTGACCGGCTAGGTCTAGGAAAGCGATCTCCAAGGCGCTCTTGGCAAAGGGAGCACCGTTGCTCACTGCGGGACGGACTGCCTGGTCCATCTGCTGCTTGAGCGCATTCCACTCGAATGGCGAGCGGCCGATCGCCATCGGAGCGAGATGGTGGCGGAGGGTACCCACAACAGCTTGGATCGTTTCGTACGACCATGCCGGAACGGTATTGGTCATACCCCAGCCGACGTGTCCGTCGTCCGTCTCGGCTCGGACCATTACATAATTTCCCGGCTTGCCCTTGTCGCCCACGGTGCCCACTCCGATCTTGAATGCCGAGCGGAATGGAATGCCGACTGGAAGCACGTCCACCTTGCGGATCACTGTACGATTCGCAGCCTCGGCGGCGGGCAGGGCAGTCGCCGCAAGAGAGCCTAGGCTTCCGCCCGCTAGGAACTGGGTGAATTGGCGACGATTCGATGGCATTGCAGGCGGGGTCCGGCAACGGCGCAGCCGCCGCCGACCATTACGAAATTGTAGCGGGATTAAGGGGCAGGGTGTTGGACCGGGCGAAAGCCGGCTAAGCGATCCTTTGGACAGCCGGATAGCTGTGCACAGTTCGAAGGAGCGCTGTCCATCGGACCATTCTGCGGAATTGGGGCCGACCGTGAATGCCCAACCGAGCAGTGGCTTGGCCGAGAAGCTGCCGTGTCCGGCTAGAACGCACCCGGGGGGACGGGTTGCCACCCGTCGTGGGTAATCCGCAGATGCCGCACTTGGCCTACGGTGCCGAGCGAGCCCTGCACCTCGCCGTTTAGCAAAAGAGTGGTGGCGCCCGCGTTGCCCGCGGTCAATTCCAAGCGATCAGCTGCTTCAATATGCAGTCGCTCGCCGGGCTGCAGCGTTGCTTCCCGTGCGTTGCCGCCGTCGACCAAGAACCGCAACCAGACCTGAGCGTCCGCGCGGATCTCGATATCGATCATGTCGATACTGGACGACCGGGCTGGTTGGATCGGACTGGCCGGCCATTCCATCGGCTTGTCCACTTGGGCTCCATCTGCGGTGGCGAACGTGGCTGTGGCTCGGGAGCCAGAGGATTGATTTGACGCATCGGATGAACCGAAAGAAGACTGTGCGGGCGAGCTGCGTTCCGCGCTGGCGGCCTGATCGGAGGGGGCTTTGAATTGCCTGGCCGCCCAGCCGAGGGACCACCAGCCGATGGAGCCCGCCACGATCAGAGCGGAGGCTATCACTAGGTTCGACCGACGGCCGGCGAAGTCTTTGCCCGCGCCGGCTGTTCGCGACAGAGCTTTCTTGAAGGGAATGCCCCCTCCGCCGATCTTCACATCGTCGACATACCGCGCCGGCTTCCCATCGAGGTTGGAAGTGCTGTCTCGGAATGCCTTGACGAGCTTGTCTGTGTTCAGACCCAAGGCGTCCGAGTACTGTCGCAGGAAATTGATGGCGCATAAACTGCTCGGCAACTGCCCGTGATCGCCTTTTTCGAGAGATTCCAAGAAGTGCCGCCTGATCTTGGTGCGGGTGACCAGTTGCTCAAAGGAAATCCCTTGATCGAGCCGCGCTGCCCGCAGTTGCTCGCCGATCGCATTCCCCTGATTCTCTGTCACCAATTTCGATTGTATGAGACCGAAGGGCATCGCGCTTGCGGGACCGCAGGGGGCTTGCTGATTTGCCCCCCAGAGTGACAGCTGGCGCACGTCGATCCAGCATTCTGGGCTGGCACCCGCTCCAGCGCGAGGCTTCGAATTCGCGCCCACAAGCAGATCGGGTACCTTGAAAGAGGAACTCGGACAGACCTGCACAAGCTCTTTCGCTGCGGGCCGCGGACTGGCCGGGGTGAATTCCTTCAGCCCCTAGCACGGGCGGAGCGGAAGGCAACACCAATCGAGTTCAGTGCGCTTTCTGCAGTAGCCCTTGCCACAGCCAAGCTCAGATCGTCAAGGCGGAGTGCTGCAGAGCGCCAGCAACTGTCCATCCTGCGGTAGCGGCTCATCAAGTCTACTGTTCGTCGGCTCGGACAGATGCTTGCGGTCGCCAGATAAGACCTATCGAGTCATCGAGTGCTGTGAATGTGCCTTGATTCGTCTCGACCATGCGCCGACCGAAAGCGCGTCCCCCGATCCCAGCGCGGGTTCACGTCGCAACGTGTTGCCGCCACCTGCCCAGAGTCGGCTCGCACGCGGGATCGGTAGTCTGAAATGGAGCCCGTTGGCAGCCTTTGTGCAACGCGGTCTGCGAGACAAGGGTTTTGTGGTCGACCTCAGTGGCGGCGGGCTGCTCGCTGCTGCCCTCACGGCGCGGGGGGTCTCCGTCGGGGATTGCAATCCCGGCCCCCCTGCCGGTAGCGGCATTCACCCAAGCGTGGGATTTCCGACCGTGCTTAGCATTCTGGAAACTCTCAGATTCGCCCCGGATTCGCTTCGAATGATCCTAGCCGTACATGTGCTCGAGCGCGAATGCGATCCACGAGCGGTCCTATCCGGGATGGGAGAGTTGCTCTCCCCGGGGGCCAGTGTCGTGATCCAAGTCCCGAATGCAGACTCCTGGCAGGCGCTCTTGCTGGCTGATAGGTGGACTGGTTTTAATATCCCCCGTCATCCGGTCAGTTTCGATCGAGAGAGCATTGAACAGCTCCTGAAGCAATGCGGCTTCAAGGTGTTGAGAAAGGCTCAGTTCTCGACGGTGGCCTCCGCCATGGGGCTTGCGACCAGCTTGTGTCCGTGGCTGGATCCGGACTTTCGCCGACTTAGGGGCGTCCAAGACCTCGACGCCGTAAGATGGGCGAAGGATTTGCTCTACAGCCTGCTGGCTCTCGCTGTCGTACCGCTGGTCTGGCTGGAATCGGCGAGCGGTGCAGGATCAGTCATCCTAATTGAGGCTTGCCGCGATGAAGTTGGGTCGGGCGAGCATCACGGCCGGCCTATCGGCCAAAGCGCTTGAGGCGCAACGAATGACGACGGGGCAGGGAATTGAACATCCTCGAGTGCCGCGACCTGCATCGGCGGGTTGCGGAGTGCTACGCGTGAGATCGATCTGTATCCTGGCTGCCATCTCACTGTCTGCAGCAATCGCGTGCGCGCAGCAAGCAACTCCAACCCAGCCGCCCAAGGACTATATGCAAGCCGGCGAGCGTGCCATGGACTGGGTTCGGCGATTCGTCGAGCTAGGTCCTCGGCCAGCGGGCTCGGCCCAACTCCGCAGGCAATCCGAGATGATCGCCGCGGCGCTCGGCAAGCTCTCCTGCACCGTCGAAGTCGACGCATTCCTTGCGGCAACACCGAAGGGTGCGATCCCGATGCGCAACATTGTTGCGCGCTTCGGCTCCGCGTCAGCCGCCACGGTCACGGTCGTGTCCGGACATTACGACACGGTGAACAAGCCGGGCATTGTCGGCGCGAATGACGGTGGCTCATCCGCCGCGCTGCTAATGGTGCTTGCCGAGCGCATCGAACGGGCCGGCCTGGGGCCGGTCTGGCTGGCGTTCTTCGACGGGGAGGAAAGCGTCGTCGAATGGAAGGACTCCGACCACACCTATGGGAGTCGCAGGCTGGCCCGGAACTGGGCGACCGATGGAACCGTGCAGCGGATCCGAGCGTTAGTGAACGTGGACATGATCGGAGACGCTGATCTGCGACTGCTTTATGAGGGCAATTCGGACCGGCTATTGCGGCACACGGTTTGGGCCATCGCAACCGAGCTCGGCTACGGGAGGTCGTTTCCCGAGGACTGGGGGTATGTGCAGGACGATCACATTTCGTTTCTGAAGGTTGGAACACCAAGCCTCAACCTAATTGACTTCGATTACGGCCCGCGAAACTCTTACTGGCACACGCCCCAAGATTCAGTCGACAAGCTCTCGGCGCGCAGTTTCGCTACCGTCCTGCACGTACTCGAGGAACTGCTCAAGCGACACTAGGCGGGCCCGTTTCCGAGCGCATCAGGCATCGTGCCGCGCCCAGTGCAGCGGGTTCATTTCGTACCCGAGCCCCGGTCGGTCGGGCACTGTCAGGTAGCCGTTCCGAACATCCTCAGCGGGAATCACTGTCTCGGCGCGCCACGGTACTTCGCCGAAGGCCAGTTCGAGGATGTCAAAATTCGGCAAGGTCGCGCAGACGTGCGCCGCTGCCATGTTTCCCACTGGACTTGCCGGCCCGTGTGGCGAGGCCAGCAGGCCGGCCCCCTCTGCCATTGCCGCAATCTTCTTCAGCTCGTACATCCCACCGCAGAACTTCACGTCCGGCATCACGGCATCGACTGCACCAGCTTGAATATATGCGAAGAACTGCCCCACACCCCAGAGTGATTCGCCGCCAGCGCTTTGGACATCGACCGCCTCGTTGAAGATGGCTAGATCCTCCGCGGACGCACACATTTCCTCCATCCAATAGAGATCGAACGGCTCCAGCCTGGATGCGACTTCGATCGCATCCCGCGCACCGAACCGGCTGTGACCATCGATCAGAAGGTCTCGCTCGGGGCCGATCGCCTCTCTGACGGCCTCGACGAAAGCAATCCCTCTGAGCACTCCATCCGCAAATCTTTGCCGATCTGTCTCGCCGCGCGCAATGTGATCGAACGGAGCTAACTTAAACGCATCGAAGCCGGCCTTGACACCTCGTCGGGCGTTTGCCGCGAAGCCATCTGGCGTCCGGTCTTCGCCGCGCGTGGCGCGGTTGATGTTGGCGTAGTTGCGGATTTCCGTGCGAAGCTTTCCGCCAAACAGCTCATAGCAGGGAAGTTCCAGCACCTTGCCTTGCAGGTCCCACATGGCCTGCTCGATCCCAGAACAGGTCGCGACCGTATGTCGCCTGTGCCGCGGCTCGGCACCTGCCACCACGGACATCGCTGCCTCGCGCAAGCGCTCGATCGCGAATGGGCTGCGCCCGCGGATGATCTCAAAGACCTCCTTCGCAACGGTGGCAGCGTTGGCCGGAACCTGCTCGTTGGCTGATGCATCGCCGAGGCCTGTGCGGCCATCTGCGGTGCGCAACTCGATCAACACCCATGACCTCCGGCCGACCAGCGCCGTGTAGATAGCGAAGCTCTCGATCACTGCAATGTCCGTGGCGGCGACGGACAAAGCACGCGTGAAAGGCACACTGCCCAAGCCCAGAAGCGCACCGCGTCGTGTCATGATGGTTCCAGTCTAGGCGATCACGATGTTCATGAGCGCAGTCGCGGGAGGGCGTTTGCAGCGACCGTTGCTGTCGCTGCTGTTGTGTCTGACCTGCGCAGCACTCTGCGCGGCGCAAGTACCTCCCAGTTCGGCAGTTAAAGCCGCTGCTGCTGAGACGGAAAGCGTTGAGCGGCCGGCAGCCCTAGCAGAAGATTCCGTTGAACCCGCGGAGGGGGATGCTGGCGAGCGGACTCGCTTGAACTTGCTCGGCGAGGTCGACGCGGAGTCGGGCGAGGCTCGTAGGAACGAAAACGTGCGCCTGACATTGATCGACAACAACGTGTTGAAGGAGTTGCTCCGACGCATGGGGGCAACGGCGACCATCGTGGATCGCTTCGTTGCCGAGCAGTCGTTCTTCGGGCTGGAATATGGCGGGTCGCCCAAGCCGAGTCTACACCTGCCGAGGTCACGCGCGAGCGGCGTCCACGGGGAGCTTTTCTGGAGTCACCAGAACAGCGCCTTATCGGCGCGCTCGTTCTTTCAAGTGGGCGACGTTCGTCCGGCCCGCACGAACGATTATGGACTGAAGTTCGGGGCGGCGATCGGGTCCAAGTCAGCGTTCACGCTGCAGATGAGCCAAAGGCGGCTATTCGGCCAGGTCAATGGCAATGTCCTAGTGCCGGCTGCGGATGAACGGGTGACCACGACGGCGGACCCGGCCAAGCGGGCACTCGCGGAGCGGATCATCGGGGCTTACCCCGCCGAGTTGCCGAACCGAACGGATATCAACGAGCGCGCGCTGAATACGAACGCACCGCAGAAAATCCACAACGACAGGGTGAGCACTGTCCTGGATAACTCATTAGGAAGCAATCGTATCGCGCTCAGATATAACGTGACACTTCAGCACGTGGAGGCGTTTCAGCTGGTCGGCGGCCAAAACCCGGACACAACTACGAAGAACCATAGCGCCCGCATGACCTGGAGCCGCTCGTGGAGCCCGCTAACAACGATGGATGTCACGGCGGAATTTGAGCGCATCGGCTCGCTGCTTGTGCCGGAGGAAACGTCTTTGGGCGCGTTCTATCTCTTCAGCCGCATCCTGCAGTCGATCGGTCCGAGCAGCAGCATGCCGATCGACAGGGCGCAGAACATGTTCCGATACGGCGCGCGAGTTGCGCGCAGTGCGAACAGCCACAGCTTGGTTGTGGGCGTGGAGACACTGCGCAAGCAGGTCAATGGGTTCGAAAGCAACAACCATAGAGGAACCTTCAGCTTCCGAGCCGATTTCGACAGGAATGCCGTAGAGAATCTGCTCGCCGGGACGCCGAGTCAGTTCCGCTTCGCCGTTGGCAACGCGCATCGGGGATTTCGCAACCAGTCCTCCGCGGCCTACCTGCACGACAGTTGGAAGGTCAGGCCAAACCTGACTCTGCAGCTTGGCCTGCGCTACGAACCGGTCGGCAGTCCCAGCGAAGTCAACGGACTGAGTCACGTCCCCTACGACGGCGACTGGAACAACCTAGCCCCCTCGTTAGGCTTCGCGTTCAATCCGCGCGGCAGATGGGGTGTGTTGCGGGGGGCCTACGGCTTGCAGTACGGCCAACTTTTCAATGCTACGTTCATGCAGTCAAGGTTCAACACGCCCGGCGTCTTGACCGTCGTTGTCAATGCTCCAGATCTTATCGATCCCTTGGGCGGCCTGTCCGCTGCAGATCTCGATCCCACCGCGAGGAGCATACGGTATAACCTCGACCCCGAACTGTCGACGCCGTACTCGCATCAGTACAACTTTTCGTGGACATTGGAACCACGCCCGGACTGGACGCTTGAGCTCGGTTACGTTGGCAGCCGGTCCCACCGCCTTCTCAACCAGCGCTATACGAACAGGGCCCAGCCGGTGCCAGGGATCCCCCAGATCACTCGCACGATCAACTTGCGCCGAGCCGACTCCCGGTACTTCGACGTGCTGCAGGTGCTGAACGCGTCGATCGGGTACTTCGACGCAGCCAAGGTGACATTCCGAATTCCGAGCTGGGCGGGGCTCAACCTAGAGGCCTCGTATTGGTGGAGCAAGGCGATCGATCTGGCGTCTGACTATACGAACACCGCGGTTGAGCGAGACGGTCGACTGGCACGGAGCCCCAATGAATTCGACGTGTGGGGGTATATGAAGGGCGTCAGTGAGTTCGACCAGCCCCATGCCACCCTGTTTCGCCTCAGTTACGCGGTTCGCGGCCGCAGCTTGCCCCGCGGACTGCGCTGGATCATGGCGGGCTGGCAGGCTAGCTCGGTCGTGCTGTGGAAGGCCGGCACGCCATTCGGAATTCGCTCCGGATCAGATTCCCCTGGAATCGGAAACGTGGATGGCGCGGGCAGTGATCGGCCGAACCTAGCGGACACAGCGATCCTCGGCAGCATCATCAACCACCCGGACACATCCCGAGCACTGCTGCGGAGGAGCGCATTCGAGTTCATTCAGCCGACAGATCCCGGGGGAAACCTTGGGCGGAACACCTTTCGCAAGGACGGCGTTTGGAACGTCAACATGGCGCTGTCACGGCGCATCCTATTGCCGCGCAAGAATTCGATTCTATTACGGGGCGAGTCGCTGAATGTCCTGAACCACCCTCAATTCGCCGAGCCGGATCCCAACTTGGCGTCCCGGACGTTTGGCGCGATTACGAACACGCTCAACGACGGCCGCGCGTTTCGATTCACGCTGCAGCTCCAGTTCTGATCGCCCGCGGCCGAACGCAGGGCAGGGAACCAAGGTGCCTGACTCTAGTCCAAGCTGCGCTCCGCAGTAGAGATCGGCAGGGTGTGGTTTTGCCCGCTGGCAAATAGAAAGGGTGTGTTTTCAATATCTTATGGAAATCTCCTCAGGCCATGGTCGGAGCCGCCAGAGCTTGACTGGAATCGGAACAATGATGGATTCGGACGCCATTTTGGCCTTCATCGAGGTTCGCTCCCGCCGGATGCCCCGAGCATTGGCGGCTCTCTCGCTCACCCTTGCATCGCTGGGAACGGGGACCAAGCATCGGTTCAAGCAACTGCCGGCCAAGCTGTGGGACGAATCACCATCACCAACCTCACCAAAGCGCAGATCTTCACGCCAGCTCGCCTGTTTTGATCGCAAGCATTGGCCACGGGCACCAGGATTCAGTTCCGCCGCGGGCGGCGATTGCTCGCAATTCGATTCGGGGACTGTACTGTCCCAAGGTCGGGCGCTCCGGCCGCTTGGCGCGAGCTAAGCCCTCTTCACGGGACTGGCTCAGAGCTTCGTCCACCGGGCCGTCAGCGGCCCCTCTAGAACCCTTCGACCGAGATTTCATATCGCCCCGTCCACGAGCTGTGCGGAGGGATCTGCGAAAGGTCCCCGTACAGTCCGTGTTGCGAGAGGTTGAAGGCGTTGGTAATGCCGGACATCGGCTCGAAGCAAATGAAGTCCTGCCCAGCGCCCGTTGGAGCGTACACAACAGCAACCGGGAAACCCTCCAAGTAGGACACTGTCAATTGCTCGCGCGCCCCTTGCACACGAAACCGCGCACATCCGCCGCTGTCGAATTGCAAGTCTCCGAAGACGTGATCGAGAAACTCACCACGCAACGGCAGTTCGGCGGCGCGCGGAAATGTCCGTGTGACGGGCGATTTCGTCCCCGTCGGCGTAAAGCGATCGTTGAGGTCCCAGAGGCTGTCCGCTGCAAGATGGACCCGCCAATCGTCCCGGGGGCTGTCGTGCAGTTGGAAGTACGGGTGGAATCCGACTGAGAGCGGCATCGTCTCGGCCGCTTGGTTTGTGATCACCGTGCGAACCTCAAGGCTCGTGCCCGAGAGCGTGTATGTCATTGCGATGCTGTGGGCGAAAGGGAACTGCGCCATCAACATCGGGAAGCGCCCGAAATCGAGTCGGCTTGTCACCTGAGCCCAGTCCGGCCCGGAGCGGACCCCGATCACGTCCCAAGCGGTCGCATAAAGTAGGAGCCCGTGGATCGGCTGGTTCTCGGGGTCTAGCAGGTAATTGCCCAGGCCCCGGTTGAGTTCATACCGCACTCCGTTGGCATAAAAGGCGTGCTCGTCTAGCCGGTTCGCCCATGGAGCGAGAAACGGGTTGCCGCACAGGTTCTGATCGGCTGCGAAGTCGCCGACCGAGTCGTAGGGAAACCAGAACGCGTTCTTGCCGTTGACGAGGAATTCAAAGGCGTTGTTGCCGAGCTTCGGCGCGATGGACACGGCGACATGGTTGGGCCCGGTGAGCCGAGCAATTTCGACGCCGTCGATCTGCGTTAGGGTCGCGGAGTATGACGGGACTGGCGAAGCGGTCATGAACGGTTGACCAGAATATCGCAGCTTCTGTCGGGCTATTCGCCGAGGAGCTCACGCAGGTCCGTGTCACCCTGGCAGCACATGCAGAGGCCGGGTTCGTGTGTCGTGATGTGGCAGATCTCGCAGTAGTACGTGACCCGGTGCAGCTCGCCGTCCTTCACGGTGAAAATCTTTTCCGCCGCAAAGCGCCCATCGTCCTGGCGCTGGCCGCGCAGCTCCCAGACCCGCTTCGCCAGTTGCGGATCGCGCATGGTGAGCTCGAGGCCTTCGTCCAACACGAGTTCGACAGTTGCACCGCTTGAGAGCGCCAGGCGCAGCGGCTCTCCATCGACTGGCGGCACGAGGGTGCCGCGAATCATGGGCACGGAAGCGATGGCAGACACCGCCAGAAGCAGCGCGCAAAGCGCCGAAAAGCCACGATATATATTTTCCGATAACATAGATTATGTTAACCAATGTGTCAGTTTGACCGGACGCTCCACTGAATTCAGATTAGTGCATAACTCCCTACTATGCAACCCCTTGCGTCGTGAAAGCTGATTCAGCTGCGTGGCAATTGCGGGTTTGAGAGCCCTGTCGCGTTGGAACTGACGAAGCGCGGCGGCCTTACCAGTCCACGACCGCGCCGTCAAAGGCATCGTACGGTTCTGGATTCGTCCAGTCGTGGTCGATCTTGTCCGCGATGGCCTCGTCGTCAATCTCGACGCCAAGGCCGGGCTTGGTCGGCAGTGAGACGTACCCCTTGTCGAACTGCAGGGGCTCCTTGAAGTACCCCTCCCCGAGGGAGCGAAACTCCTGGCACATGAAATTCGGAATCGAGGCGTCGAGATGCACGCACACGGCGGTGGCGATAGGACCCAGCGGGTTGTGCGGGGCCATGGCGGCGTAGTAGGACTCTGCCATTCCGGCGATGACCCGCGCCTCCATAATGCCCCCGCAGTGCGAGAGATCGGGCTGCAGGATCGAGGCGGCGCCTTTCTCGAGCACTTCGCGAAAGCCCCACTTGGTGAATACGCGCTCGCCGGTGGCGATTGGCAGATGGGTGCCGTGAGCGATCTCGGCCATGATGTCGTGGTTCTGGCAGTTGATCGGCTCCTCGATGAACATCGGCTGGTACGGCTCGAGCGCCTTGATGAGCAGCTTGGCGGTCTGCGGACTGATCGCCCCGTGGAAATCGATGCCGATGTCCACCTCGTCGCCGCCAGCTTCGCGCAATGCCCGGAACGCCTCCGCCGATTTCTCGATGAAGGCCTTGTTCTCGACAATTCGAGCGGGCCGCTCCTTGAACGGGCCGACCTTGAACGCCGTGAAGCCCTGCGCCATGTCCGCGCGTATCGTGTCGGGCGACGTGCCGCCCTTGTAGAGCCGGACCCTGTCGCGCGTTGGGCCGCCGAGCATGGCGTACACCGGCAGCCCGGCCGCTTGTCCGGCAATGTCCCACATCGCCTGCTCCAGTCCACTCAGCGCGCTGGTCAAGACCGGCCCGCCGCGATAGAACGAATGCCGATAGAGAGCCTGCCAGTGGTGTTGGACGCGGCGCGGGTCCTTGCCGATCAAGTACGGCTCCGTTTCGCGAATCGCTTCCGCGCAGGTTGCTGCGCGGCCTTCGACGATCGGCTCTCCGAGCCCTATTAGCCCGGCGTCGGTGTGCATCTTCAAGAACAGCCCTCTGGGCTTGACGAGGAACGTCTCGAGCTTGGTGATCTTCAGAGAGTCGGAGAAAGGCACGGGTGCGGCACGTGCCGATTGCGCCAAGGCGGCACCGGCCGCGATGCCAGCGGCGGCGCCCTGCAGCATAGCGCGGCGCTTGAAATGTTCAGCCATTGCCAGTTACTCTAGCTGATTCGACCCCGGTGCTACCATTCACAATGTCGCGGGTATTACGATGCGCAGGAATCTTGCATCCCGGTCTGATTGCGCCGTCGCAGCAACGGGTATAATACTGCTTCTCTCATGATTTTCCGCTGGCGGCCATGGGCGCGCGATTGCCCCAACTGTTCTTTCTGACTTCTTCCGGCAGCGCAGTCAACCAACCTCGGTTGACAGAATTCAAGGTAGCGACTCATGCAACAAGCAACCATAATCGGTCACCGCGGAGCCAAGGGGCGTCCGGAGAATACGATTCCGGCATTCGAACTTGCGCTCGAGCGGGGCGCGGATGGCGTGGAGCTCGATGTACGGAGGTCTGGCGACGGCCAGCTGATCGTGGTGCATAGTTCAGTTGCGGGGGCCCGCTCCGTCCCGCTGACGGATTTTGCGGACTTCCGCGATCTCGGGGACGGCTATCAGATTCCGCTGTTTGAAGAGGTCTTGAAGCAGTTTGCGGGTCGGGCGTTCTTGGACATTGAATTGAAGGAGCCGGGATTTGAAGATGAAGCGATCGGGATGATCAAGGAATACGGCAATGTCAGCCGGACCATGATCAGCGGATTTCACACAAAGATGCTGAACAAGGTTCACGATCTGTTGCCCGACGTTCAACTCGGATTCATCTTCAATCGCACGCAGGACCAGGAATTCAGGCACAACAGTCCGATCGACTTTGTCATTCCCCAGTTCCGCCTCGCCTCGCGGGAGCTCATCGAGGAGGTCCACGACGAAGACCTCCAAGTCCTGGCGTGGACGGTCAACGCCGAATCCGAGATGCGCCGATTGCTGGCGCTCAACGTCGACGGCATCATCACTGACGAACCCGGGCTGCTGGCCGAAGTCTTGGGGCGCTAGCCAACTAGGTGGCGGAGGCGCCGGCTGTGGCGGGCCCGTGGATGCGAGACTATCGGGTGCAAGACTGGCCAAGGTGCTAATCCTCAGGGCGGACAATACAAGCAGTGGCAGCCGACACCAAGGATCGTGATGAGCTGATTCTGGCTGGCAAGGAGTACCTCTTCCCTGCGGTATTCCACTACTTTGACGAGCCGCTAGTCATTGAACGCGCGAAGAACCAGTACGTTTGGGATTCTGACGGGCGGCAATACCTTGATTTTTTCGGCGGCATCGTCACACTTAGCGTGGGTCATTTGAACGAGCGGGTAAACCGTGCCGTGCATGACTAGGTCGATCGCCTGCAGCATGTTTCTACACTCTTCCCTACCCGCCCGCAGATCGAGCTCGCGGGCAAGATTGCAAAGCTGTCTCCGGGTGGCCCGCTAACCAAGTCCTTCTTCACCAATAGCGGCTCGGAGGCGAACGAAACTGCCATTCAGCTGGCCCGCTGTTATACGGGAAACACGGAGATCGTGGCCCTCCGCCACAGCTACCACGGGCGCACAGGGAGTGGCCGTGCGCTGACGGGGCAAAGCATCTGGCGCGGGCCGGCGGCACTCGAGGCGGGCATTGTCCACGCACATAATGCCTATTGCTACAGGTGTCCCTTCGGCAAGACCTACCCGTCCTGCGATCTGGCCTGCGCGCAGGATGTCAAGGAATTGATCGAGACCTCCACTTCGGGCGACGTGGCGGGCATTATCGCCGAGCCGATTCAAGGCGTGGGAGGCTTCATCACACCGCCAAAAGAGTACTTCAAGGTAGTCTCTGGAATTGTCCGCGACCACGGCGGAATCATCATCAGCGACGAAGTGCAGACCGCTTGCGGGCGGACCGGGAAATGGTTTGGGATCGAAAATTACGATGTGGTGCCGGACGTCATCACCATGGCGAAGGGGTTGGGTAACGGCCTGCCCATCGGGGCGACCACTGCACGCGCCGAAATTGCGGACTCGATGCGTCACCTCACGCTCTCGACGTTTGGCGGAAATCCCGTGACTACGGCGGCGGCGAAGGCGGTGCTTGACTTCATCGAAGAGCACGACCTGCTCCGAAACGCCAGCCAGGTCGGCGGCTATCTCGCCCAGAGGCTGTGGGCGCTGCAGGCGGAGCACTCGCTGATCGGGGACGTGCGAGGGATGGGGCTGATGCAAGCGCTCGAACTGGTGACAGACCGTGGCACAAAAGAGCCAGCAACCCACGCTGCGGCGCTCCTGATGGAACGCGCACGATCAGAGGGAGTCCTGATCATCGGTCGCGGCGGTATATATGGCTACGTGGTTTGAATCAGTCCGCCGCTCAACATCGAGACTTCTGACGTTGACACGTTCGTTGCGGCGCTGCATCGAGCACTAACGGCTGCCGCCGCCGGCTAAGGCTTGTCGGTCGGCTGCAACCCAGCAAAACTATTCGGAAGTCGGTTCTTCCACGACCTTGGTCGCGAGCAGCTCGTCAATTTGCTTCACCGAGTATTTCAGCGACTTTAGAATCTGACGGGTGTGCTCGCCGCGAGCCGGGGCATCGCCCGCAATATAGCCCGGCGCTTCGGTCAGCTTTGGAAACACTCCAAGCTGCTCGTAGACTTCGCCATCCTTGCCGCGAACCGGCGTGATCAAGCCGCGCTGGGCAACGCTGTCGTCTTGGACCGATCGGGAGATCTCTCGGACGGCCGTGACGCAGACGTCCGCGTCGCCGAAAATCTCCATCCATTCGTCAGTTTGCTTTTTCTGGAAGACTCGCGTCAGCTCAGCAATCAGGATTTCTTGGGCGTGGCCCTCAGCGTACTGATCTTCGATGAGGTCCGGCCGCTCTATGGCGTTGCAGAGTGCTGCCCAAAACTTCGGCTCCAGTGCGGCAACCGCCATGAAGCGTCCGTTGCGGACCGGGTAGATGTTGTAGCAAGCGTATCTGCCGAACAGTCTTTCGTGGCCACGCTTCGGCCTGCGCTTCGTCGCGGTGTAATTCGCGATTTGCACGGGCATCAGGCCGAGCAGAGAGTCGAACATCGAGATGTCGACCAATTGCCCGGCTCTGTACTTTTGTCTATGCTGCAGGGCCAGCAGGATGCCAATTACGGCCGGCAGCGCACCGGCCGCGACGTCCGCTATTTGGATTCCCGGGACCAGTGGGACACCGCTGGAGTCGGCCAGCAGGTCGAGCATTCCGGCCAAGGCGAGATAGTTCAGGTCGTGGCCCGCGCGCGTGGCGTTCGGGCCAGTCTGCCCATACCCGGTGAGGGCCGCATAGACGAGCTTGGGGTTCAGCTTGCGCAGATTTTCGTAACCGAGGCCGAATTCATCCATCACGCCAGGCCGGAAGCCATCCAAGACAACGTCAGACCTACGTACGAGAGCGCGGAAGACTTCTTGGCCCGCGGGCTGTCGCAGATCGATCGCAATGCTGCGCTTGCCTCGGTTGATGGTGAGAAATGTGGCATTGACACCCTGGGATTGCGGAGCGTAGTCACGCATGTAATCCCCTTCCCCGGGCTTTTCGATCTTGATGACTTCCGCTCCGAAGCTGGCCAAGATGTGGCTGGCATACGGACCCGGGAGCAAGCGGCTGAGGTCTAGGACGCGGATGCCATCAAGGGGTCGGCGGCCGTCCGCTGTGCCCTTCTTCTCGGCGGACTCGAGCTTCTCGTGAGTGGTGATCTTTTCTGGGGCCTTCTTTGGTGCGCGCTTGATTTCCGGCCCCGGCAGAGGAGCCCGCTTGCTCACCTTCTTGGCAGGAGCTGCCTGCGCCGCTCTGGAACCCTTGGGTTTGGGCGCTTCCTTCGCGAGTGCCCTCTTCGCAGTCGGCACTTTCTTGGGTGGCGAAGCTGGTTGCTTTGCGCTCTTCTTTGGCGGAGCCGCCTTGGCTGCCGCTGCCTTCGCTGGCTGAGCCTCGCCTGATGCTGCGGCCGCTTGCTTAGGAGCTTTGGCTTTAGAAGCCTTTGCAGTCGACTCGCCTGCTACGGGCTTGACGGCCTTGGTGGCTGACTTGGGGGTATCAGCACTGGGCGAGGCCTTTGCTTTCCGTGATCTCGGGGCGGGCTTGGCCGCCGCTTTCTGCTCTGTCTCTGTCGGTCCCTCAACTGTCGTCGGATCATGCTTATCTGTTACTCGTGCCATGGGGATTCGACGGGCCGCTACTTCGACTGGGACGGACTGGGTGTCGCCAGCCGGACCCTTTCCGGGATACGCCTAGGGCCTACGACGCGCGGTTTGCAAGTCGGGCAAAGCCAGCTTGTCCACTGACCAGCTGGATCTCTGCGCTCCGACGCAGGCGCGCTGATTGATCCTTGACCCCGACGGGCTCTGTGAATTATAGCAAAATCCGAGCCTTCCTGCCCGCTTTCCGACAGCCCTGCCGTGCTCGGGCGGGCTTGGATCCGGTCATCCGAAGAGTTTCCAGTGACGCCAAGCAGGCGATTCTGCGGCCCCTGCTTGGAACAATTTCTGTCGAATGGTGTCCAATCATCCAAGAGTTGCGAGGACGGCACCATGGCTCCGGTCAACCTGCTAGCCTGAAGCCGCTCGGACAGCGGAGTGTCCCACCTTACGCCCACCCAGCGCAGCTTGTCCGCTGCTGCAGACCCCGACGCGGATCTGGTCAGCGGCCTCAAGTCTCGAAACCCCGCGAGCTATCAGCTGCTGCTGAGTCGGTATCAGAGTCCCGTCTACAGCTTTGTGTGTCGGCTGATCGACGATCCCGCCGATGCCGAAGATGTCACGCAAGATGTTTTCGTGAAAGTGTTCCGCAACGCGGAGAGCTTTCGCGAGTCCTCTAGCTTCAAGACCTGGCTCTATCGGATTGCGACCAACGAATCGTCGAATCGGCGGCGTTGGTTCTCGAGGCATCGCCGTTGGGAAGTCAACGAGTCTTCGATGCGGGATGCTGCGAATGCCTTGTCCGGGCGGTTCCGATGCACCGGTCCTACGCCGTTCGAGCAGACTTGGAACCGGGAGCATCGAGACATCTTGAATGAGGCGTTACGGGCCTTGGATCCTCGCTACCGGGAGGCGGTGGTGTTGCGGGACATCGAGGGCTTCAGCTATAGCGAGATCGCTGAGACGCTTGGAGTGGCGCTGGGAACAGTCAAATCTCGAATCCTGCGAGGGCGTGAGGCATTGAAGCGCTATCTGCTGCGATGTGCACCCGCGGTGGTGCCGCAAGGTGCCAGGTGGCAGTTGGAGTAGAGCTATGATCTGTCGTTGGGTATTGGGCCGGCTCGGCCGGTATGTCGAATTCTCCCTCAACTCCATTGAGGCAAGCGTGCTGCGCTGGCATCTAGCCCGGTGCGCTCGGTGCTATGAAAGGTATGAGGGCGCGGAAACAATGGGCGGCTTGCTGGCCGAGTTGCCGAAGGTGTGGCCTCCCCAGACCATGACGGTGCGGATACTGAGCGCGTTTTCGATTGAGGCACTGGTGCGCGACCGTCCTCGGATGCGCTGGGATCGCAGGCGCTTAATGCTTGGGAACATGCTCCGTCCGATTGCAATCCCCGTCTTGGGGGGGCTTTCGCTTGCGCTCGTCATGGTGCCGGTCCTGCTTTCCGCGTTCTGGATGGAACCGGTGGCCCATGCCGATGACGTGCCGCTGCTTTTCCTTGCCAGTCCCGTCGTCAGTGCACCGATCATGACTCTGCCGTCACCGTACCCAGTGGCCGGGAACATCACGGTCGTGGCCTACATTGATGCGCATGGCGACGTGTACGATTACCTTGTTGCGAGCAATGAGCCACTGGAGGGTGGTCTCCACCGCCGCCTCGCAAACACCCTGCTCACGAGCAAATTTCAGCCTGCCAGGCGATTTGGGCAGCCGATTCCAGGGCGGCGGGTAATCCTATTTCAGCGGGTGGACAGCCGGGCCTAGCGGAAGCTTCTCCCGCCCAGTTGGAAAACCCTGCCCTCTCGAGGGTGCGGGCTGGGCTACGGCCCACAGGCCATGGCGCCATGGCTCCTGCCTGCCGCGCTCGGCCGATCGGTTTCCCTTGCCGATCTGTCACCAATCGCTACGCGCTCGCTGGCTCGCCGACTGCACCGCACCAGACGGAGGGTGGCGCCTGGACACTCGCTTCCGGCCGGCTCCCAGAGCACGCTGCGCATCCGGATCTGAATAAACGATAAACTCAGTTTCTTGCACCATCACTGCAACCGCTCTCGTCTGTCGTGCGTCAAATAGGCTCACATGACTGGATTGACGACTGCGATCGCAGGGGAACGTAGCCCCGTGGCCCATCTCAGTGGGGCACGCTCGAACCACTCTGTGTCGTACGACAACGCTTCAGAAGCAGACATCGTACGCCGGGTCAAGGCTGGTGACGAGGCGGCGTTCGCAGAGATCGTCCAGAAGCACCAGAACATGGTGTACAGCGTGGCGCTTCGCATGGTGCGCCGGCGGATCGACGCGGAAGACGTCGCCCAGCAGGTGTTCACGAAGGTCTTCTTCGCCATGAAGAAGTTCGACATGCGCTCGTCACTCTCGACGTGGATCTACAAGATCGCCATGAACGAGACCTACGACTACCTGCGGCGATTAAAGAATCGTCGGGTCGTTTTCGAGGGCGACATGGGAGAGGATGCCGCCGGGGTTGTCGAGGATTCTGTCCGGGCGGCGGATAGCGGGCCAGGAGCCGACGAGCAGGCATCGAGGCGCGATTACCTGATGAAGCTTCTGGAGCACGTCTCGGCTGAGGAACGCATGCTGCTGTTCCGCAAGGAAGTCGAGGGGCTCACTATCGAGGAGCTCTCTGCGGACACGGGGATCAACGAGAACACCATCAAGGTGAAGTTGTTCCGAGCGCGGAAGAAATTGATCAAGGCCGCGGAGCGAATGGATGTGGCCTCGCCGGGAAGAATTTTGTAGAATGCGCGAAAGGGCTACTGGCAAGGGGACAGTGTGATGGACAAATTCCTAGTCGAGAACTTGGAGGCCTATCTAGCGGGCCAGCTTGGCGAACACGACCGCCGGCAGTTCGAAGAGTGCTTGGAGCGACGTCCGCGGGATCGCGAATCCGTTGAGCGGATGGCGAACATCTCAGGCATGTTCTGCTCCTTTGACGTACCGGCAGACGCCGGAATTGGGCCGAGGGCGGGCTTCCACCAGAGGGTCTTGGGGGACATCGAGTCCAAGCGCTCGCCCCAGCTGTGGGATATTCTGCTCCAACCCCTGGTCCTGAGGCGGGTCGCTGTCGTCGCCTGCGGCTGGCTGTTCGTGTTATTCGCGGCCAATTCCTACCAAGCATCTGCGCACCCGAGTGTCGACCAAATCGCGCAAACTGTGCTCGCGCAGCCACCCGAGAGCGCCGACTACTGCAACGTGCGGTTGGGTTGCGACATAGATTTGAACCGCAGCTCGATGCTAGCGGCTGTTATGGAATCGGGAGGCTCTAGACGCTAGTGCAGCAGTCCTCCCCCTCTGCTGTCGGTCGCGCCATAGGTGTGCTGGCGTTGGTTTTTTTCTGCGGTTTCGCGACGGGGCTGCTGACTTCCAATCTAATCGAAGGGTATTCCGAGGACCGCGGCACGCAGTTTCGCATCGAGGCGAGCCTCCAAGGCCTTGCCGAGGAACTGTCCCTCAATCCGAGTCAGATGGAGCAGATTCAGGCGATCCTCGATGATGTGATCATGGAGGAGGCAGAGCTTCTCGGCGAACTCAAGTGGAACCAGTTGGAAGCGCACCAACGGATCACCAAGTACCTGACGCCAGAGCAAACGCGTCGATTCAGCCAGATGATCCAAGTGGCTCACGAATCGCAATGATCGTCCGCGCCGTGGCGAAGCGGGCGGTGTTTTCCGACCTGAAGATGGCGAAGGCGGACTTACTTTCCGGACAGCAGCTCTTTTCCGGTTTGAACTGCTTCCTGCCCGGCCAGGCACATCAGTTGCATACCCACGCCGGACAGGACAAGCTGTACCTCGTGCTCGAAGGCCACGGCGACGTTACCGTCGGGGGCCGAGTCGAACGCATCAAGGCCGGGGACCTCGTGCTGGCTCCGGAGGGCGACCCGCACGCGCTGGAGAATCCGGGTCCGGGAAACCTCGTGGTGCTGACCATTATGGCCCCGCCACCCGGCAAGAAGCCGGGCGGCCCGAATCCTAGCTGATAGGCTGCGTTGCGGGCTAGTCGCCTCGCCTCGCGTCCCCAGACGACGTCATCTCGACCCCGTCGCGACCCATCTGATCGATTTCCGCGAACGCTACCTTGCGCTGTTCGTCCATTGCCAGATTGGCCAGCATGACGGCTACGGAGTCCTGGAGGCCGACGGCGATATCTGCCCGGGGCCGCGATCCTGTCGCGACATCCTTCAGGAAGCTGGAGAGCTCGGCGTACTCTGGATCGACATCTTCGTCGGGCCGGAGAATTCCCTTGTTGTAGGCCCACGTCCGTGCGAAGAAGATCTCCTTTTCGATGAAGCTCACCTGAGTCGGATCGACCGCCTCGGGATCGATCGGGAAGCCATCTCCCTGCTCAGCGGTGTCCATGCCGACCGTTGCACCGGCAACCCAGTTCTCGCCGTCCTTCGCCTCCTTGGCCTGATCTGCCATCTTGACCTTCATAACATCCGGATAGAGCATCCCGTCGCCATACGGGATGAGCGTGAGCTCGATGGCTCCGTCAGTGCCCAGGATCGTCTCCCGACAGCCGTCTCCCGGCACTCGCCGGCCAGCGATGTGGCGGTTCGTCATGATCGAGCTGTACTGGAGCTTCTGTCCGCCCGGATACTCGAAAACCAGCTGGATGTTGTCGTAAATGTCACGACCGTCCTTCCAATAGTCCAAGCCGCCGACGCCCATGACAGACACCGGGTGCTGGTCCAGGATCCAGTCGGCCACGTCGACCTGATGGGACATCAGCTCCGCGCAAAGCCCTCCGGAATACTTGCGATACAACCGCCAGTTGAATTGGTCCTCGAATTCCTCGGATGCCTTGCGGCGCCAGTTCGTGTTGCGGTGCCACTGGGCCTGGATGTGGGTGACATCCCCGATCGCCCCGGAGTCGATCAGAGCCTTTGCCCGCCCGTAGAGCTTGCTGTAACGCCTCTGCAGCCCGACCTGGATGATCTGATTCGGACGAGATTCGTGCAATTCTCGCAGGGCGTGAACTTCCGCCGGCGTAAACACCAGGGACTTCTCGCAGAAGACATGCTTGCCCGCTTCCAGCGCGGCTTTCATGACAGGAAAGTGCAGGAACAGGGGGACTGTGATGAAGATGGCCTCGATGGAATCGTCGGCGAGTAACTCCATGTAGTCGGTGTAGGCCTTGGGCGTGCCGTCAAAGACCTTGAGCGCCCGCTCGAGATTCTTTTCGTATATGTCACAAAGTGCGACGCATTCACCGTGCTCCATATGCACCAAGTGGCGCTCGAGTAGCCGTCTTCCGCGGCTACCGGGTCCGATCATGGCGTACTTGACCACTTTTTCGGCACTCTTGGCCTTGCGCACGAGCGGGCCTTGGCTCACAGCCGCCGCGGCTACGCCCAGTGCCGCCGCGCCCTTCGCGAAATCGCGCCGATCGAGCTTGTTTTGTGTTGCTGCGCCGTCAGGCATCTGTCACTCCAGAGGGGGGAACCCTTAGCCGAGTTTAGCGCCAACGCCGCAAACCTGCAACCTGAGCAATGACTTAGGGTGCATGACATGGTGGTGAGATAGCCCGGATTTGATGGGCTTGGGTTCCGACGACGTTCATTCGGCGGGATTTGCACATGCCTTGCTTTAACAAGTATAGCTAAAGCAAGGCGGCGCTATGCCAACTGGTCCCCCCATCCCTACCCTCGAGCAGAACCGCCGCAGCATCCTCGCTGAACTCTTTGCCATCGGTGACATGCGCCCCGGCTCCCTCGTCCACCGCTACATGAAGTGCAGCACCCCCACCTGCCGTTGCTGGCAGGAAGGCGATCCCGGCCATGGCCCCGACTTCCTGCTCGTCCGCAACCTCGATGGCAAGCGCACCTCCCGCTCCTTGCCGTCCGCCGCCGCCACCACCGTCCAATCCCAGCTCGACGAGTACCAGCGCTTCCGACGCCTGACCGCCGAACTCGTCGACGTCTGCGAGCAACTCGCCGCCGCCCGCTTGCCTCAGGCCGGCACCGACACCCGGAACGAGGCAAAAAAAAGCGTGCACGCAGGAGTTCGCCCTCGCCATCGAAGCCGAACTCGCCCGCTTCGTAGCTCCCGGCGCGGCGGACGCCGTCGATTTCGAGGCGCTGGAGACCCGCCTGCGCCAGCGGGCGCTGGAACTGGCAGCGCGAGCCGTGGCATGGCGCTGCAACGCCGACCGCAGCGATCACGGCGGCCCGGCCCTAGCCTGTCCCTGCGGCCAGCCGGCGCGCTACGCCGGACGGCGCGCCAAGACCTGCGAGACCGTCCTGGGCGGGCTGACCCTCCAGCGCGCCTACTCCCACTGCTCCGCCTGCGGCCAAGGCTTCTTCCCACGCGACCGGGCGCTGGGCATGGCGCGCACCGATCTGTCCCCGGGCGTGACCCGCCTGACCGGCTCGGCCGTCGCCCTCGTCAGCTTCGCGCAAGCCAGCGGCCTGCTCGACGAGTTGGCCGGCGTGCGCGTGGGCACCAAGCCTGTGCAGCGCACCGCCGAGGCCCTCGGCCGCCAGCTGGCCGCCCTTGCGCGGCAGGCTCCGCCCGCCCCGGCACCACCTCCCGCCCCGACGGCGTATCTCGGCGTCGACGGCACCGGCGGCCCGGTCCGGGCCAGCGAGACGGCCGGGCGCCCCGGCAAGCAGCCCGACGGCTCCGCCCGCACCCGCGAGGTCCAGCTGGTGGTCGTCTGGACGGCCGAGTCGCGCGACGACGAGCACCGTCCCGGGCGCGACCCGGGCGCGGTCAGCTACACCGCCGCCATCGAAAGCGCCGCCCGCCGCGACACGCATCCGGACCCGTCCGAATTCGCCCGGCGCATGCGTCGCGAGGCCGAGCGACGGGGCTTCCCGCTCGCTCGCCGGCGCGTCAGCCTGGGGGCCGGAGCCAGCTGGATCTGGCGCAGCGCCTCAGAGGACTACCCCGGCGCGATCCAGATTGTCGATCTCTGGCCCGCGAAGGAGCAGCTGTGGGAGCTTGCTAAGGTGCTCTGCGCCCACGACAAGGCGCTGGTCGAGCCTTGGGCCGACGCCCGCTGCGCCGACCTCGAGCAGGGCCGCATCGACGGCCTGCGCGCCACCTTGCGCGCCCACGCCGACACCTGCCAGCAAGCCGGTAAGTGCGCCAACTACATCGAGAAGAACCGCAGCCGCATGCGCGACCCGGAGTACCGCGCCCAGGGCCTGTGCGTGGGCTCCGGCGTGGTGGAGTCCGGCTGCCGCACGGTGGTCGGACGCCTCAAGCGCTCGGGGATGTACTGGACTGTCAGCGGTGCCAACGCCATCCTCGCCCTACGCAGCTGCGTTCTCAGCGGCACCTACGAGGACTTCTGGGCTGAACGGGCCGAAAACCCATGCGTCCAAGCCGAAATCCAAACATAGTGTCGTGCACCCAATGACTTAGGGGTTGTGTGCGCAGGTCCGGAGGGTCCTGCGCGCACAACCGTCAAAACGCTCTGGCTGCGATCAGGCGCGCCGACTTTCCGGTGGGTGGGCTTCGCTCCCAAGCGGCCCATCAGATGCCATTCGATAGGCTTCCACCTGACGGTCCAGAACGGTTCCCCGGCCAGTGGAAGTCCCTGGTTCGGCGACCCCGTGGGCAACCGGGACGTGATCCCGTTCGAGCACCCACCGGACCGCCCGATGGCCTGCGGGAGCGAATCTAGCCGCGTCCGGGGCACCGTTCGGGACGCGCTCGCACCGGCCCCTCGCATACCCTACGTTGCACGCCAGCAAGAGCAGCTCGCCATCCGGAAGATAACGGTCGCTTTGGCTTGCCCGGCAAATGCCTGCGTAAGGCAGCCCGAGAGGCGGTCTAAACTTGCCGGGCCAGCGGGACCACTGGATCGGGGCGGTTGGTTCGAAGCACACGCACGCCACGCGACTTCAGTGTACTCGTGCTCGGGCTTCCCCCGGCATTGTATGCTTAACTGTCCGCTATGGATCGAATTGTTGCCCTCCGGGGAATGCTCGAGACGGATCCCGACAATCATTTCGCTCGCTACGGGCTGGCACACGAGTTTGTCAAGCGTGGCGAGGACCGGAAGGCTCTCGCCGAATTCGGGCGCATCCTTGAAGGGGATCCTGACTATCAGGCGGCTTACTATCACGCCGGCAAGGTCTTAGAGCGTTTGGACCTTGCAGAGAAAGCGCGGGCGATTTACCAGGAAGGAATCGCAGCCTCGCATCGCACCGGCGACGTCCATGCGCGTAGCGAGCTTGAGGAAGCCCTCGCTAGCGTAGCCGGCTGAGAGGCGCACGATGCCGGATTTCTGGCCTCGCGGACTGCCCCGCTCCAACCGGCGCGCTGCGGTCGCGGGAGCCATCCTTGGCAATCGCAGCGATCGCAAGGGCGTTCCGCTTCCGTGCCTCACTGGCGTTGCCCGGACTGTCTGCCTGACCCTACTCGCTTGGGTCGCAGCGGCTGGATCAGACCTGGCCGACCTCGCAGCGCTTGACGGCGCACCGGGCGACGAGAGCCGAATCATCCAATTCATTGCCAATCGTGTCGGGGGCGCGCAGAGCATCGGAGGTGCCGGATCGCTGGTAGCGGAGTTTGGCCAGGGTGCGCCGCGCACGCTCTTGATCGCAGGCGTTGACGAACCGGGCTTTGCGGTGTCGGGGATCCACGAGGAGGGATACCTCCACCTCCGCTCTCTCGCCGGTGGATCGTTCGCACCGCGGCTGGAATCGTATTTCCTTGGCCAGCACGTGCGCGTTTCAACCCGCTCAGGTCGCGTTCTGCCGGGCGTGGTGGCGGCTCCGTCAGTGCATTTCGCGTCTCTGCGAGGATCCCGCCGGGACGACACGACGGATCTGTACGTCGATATCGGGGCCAGCAGCGCTCGCGAGGTCAGCACGGCGGGAGTCGAGATCTTGGACCGCGTGACGCTCGACAAGAGAGTGGCGGTCGTAGGGGACGGATGGACCGCAGCCCCTTGGATTTCGAGCCGCAGCGGGGCTGCCATCCAACTCGAGCTCGGCAAGCGCCTGCGCGGCGCGGACATTAAGGGCACAGTGACTCTGGCGTTCGTCACGCAGCAGTACCCGCATAGCGCGGGGTTGGCTCGTGTTCTAGGTTCCATAGCTGCGGAGCGAATTGTGTTGTTGGCACCGAACGGTGGGTCCGGCCCGGCCGTTGCGCCCTGCGATGAGGCGAATGACGACCTTTTGCATGATCTGGTGGGAATTGCCGAGAAGGTAGGGTTGCGTCTGGAGCGCAGACGCTCCCATTCGCCGTCGTTTGGCCCATTTAGTGGTGGCAACCCTTTGTCGGGGCAGCAAAACTGCGTCGTCATCCTGCCTGGGGTTCGAAACGGGGCCACACCTGCGGAGGCGGTGCGAGAGAGCGAACTGTCCGGAATCGCGCGCTTGCTGGGCTTGTTGATTGGAGCGCACGCCGATCCCCCGCCCGATGAACTGCCGGATCGCCATACGGACCAGTCCAACGGCCAAGAGCCACGGGACACCCTCGAGCAGATGGTGATGCAACTGACTCAAGCCCCGGGCGTCAGCGGCAAGGAACAACCTGTGAAGGCCCTGCTGGAAGAGCTCGTGCCGCGCTACGCGGTGAGCGGGATAAGGACCGACGACCGGGGCAACCTGATCGTGCGGGTTGGGAGCGGCGACAAGCTTGAAGCGGCCTTCATCGCCCACATGGACGAGATTGGGTACAGCGTGACGCGGATAGCCCCGAACGGCAGCGTTTCAGTGAGATCCAAGGGAGGCGGCAGTCAACGCTTGTTCGCTTGGCAGCCCAGCTTGGTGCACGGGAGCTTCGGATCCCTCGACGCGATGATGACGAATGACGGCAGACTCGACCTTGGCGAGGATTCTAGCGACGCACTCAAGCAAAAAGGCCTGCGCGAGGGAGATACGGCGACTACCTTCAAGCGTTACCGCCAGCTTCTGAGCAATCGCGTCAGCGGGCGGTCCTTGGACGACCGACTGGGCTGCGCGGCACTGCTAGAAGGGATGCGGCGACTTGCAGGGCCGGTCCGGCGGGCGACCGGAGCGGTGGAATTTGTCTTTACCGTCGAGGAAGAGACCGGACTGCAGGGAGCTCGTCACTACGCGAAGACGGCGGTACCTGCCCGGGTGTACGCCATTGACACCTTCGTGACCTCGCAGAGCCCGCTGGAGGTCCGGACGCTGGCCTATGCTCGCTTGGGTGAAGGGGCTGTCATGCGGGCGATTGACGAGAGCGGCATGACCTCCCGGCCGGAGGTGGCGCGTGTCGCTGAGCTGGCGAAACGCCACGGCATCCCACTGCAGTTCGGTGTCACCGCCGGCGGTAATGACGGTTCTGTCTTCATGTCACTCGAGACCGTCAACATACCGCTCGGCTTCCCCCTGCGGTACGCCCATACAGCTGTTGAAACCGCTGACCTGAGGGACGCAGCGGCCGTCGCTGATTTGATCGAAGTGCTGGCCCTTGAAGGCCTGCGTCGGCGTTGATCGACGAAGCTATTCGAACAAGCTCGTATCGATGCCCGGTATCAAGCGGACGGCGTTCTTCCAGTAGAGGTGCTCGAGCGTCTCGTCGGGCAAACCCAGACCGTACAGGCGCCAGTGGGCGTGGTAGCGCCGGTAGTACCCGAAATACTCGTCCTTCGTTTCCAGCACCCGCCAGTAGTACGGGAACTCGCTGGGCTGATAGGAGTCCTTTCCAAACAGAATTCGGTCCTTGTATTTGTTCAGAAACGCCGGTCCGCTGAAAGGGATCCGGCCCAACTCGTAAAGTACCGCCGCAATGTCCACGTGGACGTTCGGATGTTTCTCAAACAGCTCGGCAAGCTGCTGCAGGTCATGTCCCTGCCAGCCCATATGGGCCAGGATGAAGTTCACATCCGGGTGGCGCTCCAGCATGCGGTCGCGCTCTTGGATCAGATCTTGGAAGCTCGGCGGAGAGTTGCGCTTGCGCCGCGGCCGCAGCTTTAACTCCAGCCACCGCTCGTTGTTGGCGTCGTGCTCGGCCCAGAATTCCGCCGGATCGGCAACGTGGATCAGCACCGGAATCTTCAGGCGGGCGCAGACGGCGAAGAGGGGCTCCATTGCAGGATCGTCAACCGGGACGCGCCTTCCGCCCTGATCGCGCACGCTCATCCCGAAGTTCTTGAAGATCTTGAGCCCCTGCGCGCCCGCTTCCATATCCGCCTGCAGCTGCCGGGCGGCGCGCTGCGGCCAGCCAGCCGTTCCGATGCCTTCAAAGTCCGGATTGGCGAATACGGCAAACCGCCCGGGATGCCGTCGCTGAAAGTTCTGCACCGTGTCGCGCAGCTGCTCCCCATGGCCCCCGCTGAGATTCACCAAGACCGCGAGGTTGAGCGCATCCATCTCCGCTACGATCTCGTTGAGGCGATCTGCCGAGGTCGAACTCCGATGGTGGCTATGTACGTCGATTACCGGGAATTTGGCGCGGGGCACGGGATGCTCCTTGACCACTAGGGTCGAGCGAGGTTCCCAATCCTCGACTCCTAGATCTTGGGCCTGTCCACATGTCACCAGCGCCAAGCCGACGGCCAGCAGCGTCTTCATGCCTGGAATCCCGGGTTAGAGCGTCGGCGAGCGTTCAGCCGCCAATGGCATGTTTGACAGCGTCATTTGGCAGCAACAACGCGCGGTTTGTCAGAAGGCTTGTCTGTCGAAACGGTCTCGGACCGATCCCAGTCCCGGCCCATCACTCCCTGTGCGGTTGACGCCGAGTTCAAGTGATCAGGCACGGGTCCAAGCGCATCCATGCCTGGAGCCGTCTCCGCCGAGGGCTGTGGCGGCCAAGGCTCGCCTTCCGCGACGATCTCCACCTCAACCGCGCCGCAACGGATCTCTTCCATCGCGATCTTAGTTGACTTTCTGAGTGTCGTCTTGATCAGTGGCCGCTGACCGCTCTGCAGCTGTCTGGCCCGGCGCGCGGCGGCCAAGATGAAGCGGTACACTCCGCGATCTTCATCGTTTGGGATCGTCCATTTCTGGTCCGGCCCCTTTTCATAATCGCCAAACACCTTTTGTTGGGAATCGCTCATGCAGATACCTCTGAATCATGGATGCCGAATCCCATCAAGATGGGCTCGATCTGGTCTTCCATGTTCCCCCGTTTACTACGCTCGGCCAACAGGATCGTACGAAGCGCTTCGACCGATCTGTCAACGTCTCGGTTGACGACCACATGGTCGTAGGCCTTGTATTGCCCGACTTCCCGAGACGCTTCACCCAAGCGACGTTCGATCACGCAGTCTTCATCAGACGAGCGCATCCTCAGCCGCTGCTCCAACGCGTTGCGCGAGGGCGGAAGGATAAAGACCGAGACTGCCTTAGGGAGCTTCTCCTTTAATGATGCCGCACCTTGCACGTCAATGTCTAGTAGTATGTCGGCACCACGCTGCTCCGCGAGTGCGATAGCCGACCGCGGCGTCCCGTAAAGATGCCCGAACACATTTGCCCATTCGAGCAGTTCGTCGTTAGCGATCATTTCTTCGAACCGCTGTTCGGAAATGAACAGGTATTCTCGCCCGTCGACCTCCTGCGCTCTGGGCGGGCGCGTGGTTACTGACGTCGCAAAGTCGAGACGCGTCTCGGACCCAAGGAGCCGCTTGACCAAGGTCGTCTTCCCCGTCCCCGATGGAGCTGAGATCACCAACACGATCGACATCGGCCAGGGGGATCGCTGGCCGAGCACTAAAGGGCCAACGGTTCTCGGCTTGGAGCGATTCCAATCCGCTACGTCAGTGTAGCGTAAGGCGGGCGTTGGCTTCGCCCTCTTCCGGGGGTCTGGCTCTGTCCTGGGCGACTGACGCCTAATGAGCACTTGGTCGGGGCTACGCCTCGACCGATTGCAACTCGACCAGCCGACCGTAGAGATCACACGTCTTCAGGAGTGCCCCGTGCGTGCCCCGAGCCACGATCTGCCCGCCGTCGATCACCAGGATCGCGTCAGCTGAACGGATGGTTGACAGCCGGTGGGCGCTCACGATGACGGTGCGTCCGTGAATCAGGTTCGAGAGTGCCCGCTGAACCAGAATCTCGGCCTTGCTGTCCAGATGTGACGTGGCTTCGTCCAGCAGCAGGACGGGCGCATCCTTCAGCAGGGCTCTCGCGATTGCTATCCGCTGGCGCTGGCCGCCACTGAGGCGTTGGCCGCGCTCGCCGAGGTTGGTCTGATAACCCTCGGGGAGTTGCTCGATGAACGATGCCGCGTACGCGGCGGACGCAGCCTCGTAGACCCTCTCGGGGTCGACGTCGGTCTGCCCGTACGCGATGTTGTTGAAGATCGTGTCGTCAAAGAGGAAGGTTTCTTGGGTGACGATGGCGACTTGCTTGCGGAGTGACTCGACCGTCACGGAGCGCAGATCCTGCCCGTCGATCCGGATCGAGCCCTCGGTGGGATCGAAGAACCGTGGCAAGAGGCTCATGAGAGTCGTCTTCCCCGCCCCGCTTAGGCCGACAAGGGCAACCACGTCAAGAGCCTTTATGTGCAGATTGATGTTGTCGAGCGCTGCCTCGTCAGGACTGCCCGGATAGCAAAACCTGACGCGGTCGAACACGATCGACTCTCGGACCGCCGCGAGCTCGCGTGCATCGGGGGCCTCCTCCACGTCCCGCGGATGGTCCATGTACGCAAAGGCCCTCTGAACCGCACCGAGGGCCTGCTGGAAGATGTTGTGGATGCCGATCAGCCGCTTGACCGGCTGCAGCAGCATGACGAGGGCCACGATGAAGCTCACCACCTGTCCCGCGGTCATTTCGCCGTCGAGGATCTTGAGCCGTACATAGATCAGCAGGCAGAGGATCATGCCCGCCCCGAGCACCTCGATTAGCGGGGAGACGATAGCTTGTTGCTTCACCATGCGCATGCTCGCGCTGAAGAGGTGGTCTGCGTGACCACGAAAACGGCGGACTTCAAAGTCCTCCATCGCAAAGGCCTTGACGATGCGATTTCCCGAAATCGTCTCCTGCATGACCTTGACTAGTTGAGCCAAGTGGTCCTGCGCCTTGGTGGATGTGCTGCGCAGCCTTCGCCCGATCTGCGAGGCGGGTAGCAACACGAGCGGCAGCACCACCATGCAGCCGGCCGTGAGAAGCGGGTCGTGCTGAAACAGCACGAAGAGCAGCGCCAAGGTCGTGAACAGCTGCCGCATCAGATCGGCGAGAAAGTGTGAGCAGGCAGACTGGATTTTCTCGATGTCGCTGACCAACGAAGAGATCAGCTCTCCCGTGTGCTTGGTTTGAAAGAAGGCCGGAGACTGCCGAAGGACGACGTCGTACATCTCGTTGCGGATGTCGCGCACCGCTGAATACCCGGCGTAGTTCACCAGATAGCTAGCGGTGTAGTCGCAAGCCCCCTTGGCTATGGAAACCACTAGGAAGACGGCACAGAACAGGCCAAACGCCCCGGTCATCGAAACCGGCAAGAGGTCGTCCAGCATCAAGCTCCAGTCAGAAAACGGGAACCGGATCAGCTCGATTGGCTCGACGATAGGGACGGGGCTCAAGAAACGATCCAGCAGCGGTTCGAGCAATAACGCAAACAGGCCGTAGCTTGCTCCCACCACGGCCATTAGGACGACCGCGAGAGCAATGCGTGCGTAGTACGGGCGGACGTATCGGAATAGCCGCGCTAGGTCGCCCACGGGTTCATCATGCCACAGAGCCGGACTGCTTCAGACTCCGAATCAAGCTCCCACGAACCTTGCGCGCAAGGCACGCACCTGCGGCAATCGGGATCAGTGCTGGCTGCAGGTGTCCTGCGGATGTACTTGACCCAGCATGATTTGAGCCCTCGTCCAATTTGTCAGCCTTGCTGGGTCTCGGTCGCTTCGGGTTGGCGACGGAATCGGATCGTGGCAACCCAGCGGAACCCTCCTTGCTACGGTGCCACGTGCCGCACCGAGTCGATTTCGGCGGCGAGCGCGGATCCGTAGATGCCGATGTCCGTGCGGTATGAGATCAGGTTGTAGCCGAGTTCCATCCAGAAGCGAGCTTGCTCCAAGCTACCCGGCTGGATGCCCGCGAATTGCCCGTGTGCCTTGGCCGTGACCGCCACATTGCGCAGGGCGGCCAAGAACTCAGGGTGTCCAAACTGCCCCACAATCCCGAGGGACTGCGTGAGGTCCATGTGGCCAACCCAGAGACAGTCGACTCCTGGTTCGGAGGCGATTTCGTCAAGCTCTTGCAGAGCCGCAGCGCTCTCGATCTGGCAGATCAGGAGATTGCGGCGATTCGCTTCCGCCATGTACGCAAGCGGGTCCGGGGGGACGAAATCGTTGTGCGCGGTTCCCAAGCCCAGGCCGCGGTTGCCTTCCGGAGCGTAGCGCATGGCGTCGTTGAGCAAGCGGGCTTGTGCGGCCGAGCGAACGTTTGGGGCCATGATGCCGTGCGCTCCGGCATCCATCACGCGTGACACGAAGTGGTATTCGGATGCCGGAATGCGGACAAAGGGACTGATGCCAGTGGCCTTGAACCACGCGATCAGCTTAGCGACCTGCGGGATCTCGAGAGGACCGTGCTCCATGTCAATGAGCACGAAGTCCAAGCCAGCCGCCTCGCAAATCGTCGCGATCCCCGGCGTGTCAAATTCCATCAGCATATGCCCGAATGAGATATTCCGGCTGGATGCTGACATGCGGACTCGATTGGGTTTCAAGGCTTCCTCCATCGCTCAAGCTTCGCTTGCACACCGGCTTGGTCGGCGGCCCGTGGATCTGCTAGGCAGGGGGGCACTTCGCCGGAAGCGACTAGCGCGATGTTGCGACAGGCATCGCGACTGTTTCCCGCCATCCCTTCCTGTGTCCAAGCCATGCTATGCGGAGACAGGATGACATTGTCCATGGCGAAGAGCGGATTGTCCTTCGATGGGGGTTCCACCTCGAAGACGTCGAGGCCGGCACCTGCGATACGCCGCTCCTGCAAGGCTTCCACCAGAGCGGCCTCGTTTACGATCGGGCCTCGTGCCGTGTTGACGAAATACGCGGTCGGCTTCATGCGGGCAAATTCCCTCGAGCCAATGATGCCTTTTGTCTCGGCGTTCAGGAAGGCGTTCACAGTGACGAAGTCGCCCTCAGACATGACCGTGTCGAGTCCGACCAACTCTACACCGCACTGGTCGGCCAAGTGTTGCGGGCAGTACGGATCATACGCCAGCAGCCGTCCGAAACCGATCCCGCGCGCAATCTTGAACATTTCAGAGCCGATTCGACCGAGCCCGACCGAAGACAGGGTTCTGCCGACAACATCGACTCCAAAAATGGGCAGATCGGTGCGCCAGAGTCCCGCTCGGGTCCGCTTGTCGAGATCCGGCAATCTCTTCGCTAGCGCGAAAATCAGTGCGATCTGCGCCTCCGCCACCGCGCGCTTGATCGCATCGGGAGTGAGCGAAACCAGGACGTCAGCGGCGCTGGCGGCCACGATGTCAATCGCATCGAAGCCCACACCCCAGCGCGATATGCATGCCAGGCGGCGGACCCCGGCGAAGCTCGTTACGTCATATCTGGTGCCCAGGACCACGACTCCGTCGTATTGATCGATCACGTCTCGCGGCGCGACCTCTCCAGCTGACGCTGGCATGACCTCCCATTGGATGTCTTGCCGGGCATCGAAGTACTCCCGGACATATTCCCGCATCACGGAATCGAACGTATCGCCCCAGCCCGGGTCGATTCCAACAAGAAATGGCCTGCTCGTTTTCAAAGGTATTGATTGTACTCGGCAGCACAGAAGTGTGCCACAGGCGAAGTGTTCAATCAGCCAAGACCTATCGGTTCGCGGTCGGTCCCAAGCCTCTGGCCTCAGCCCAGCCTGAGGATTACGCTCGCCATTCGCAGCACTGAGACCGTACGAAACTGACCTCGGCAACCGGCGTCGCTACGAGCGATTGGCCCACCAATCGTGCCAACGATGTGCCGGCGGGTGCCATTTCACCCTGTGCTATGTTGACCAATCCCGACATCCGGCGGGGTGTCTTGCGAGCGCCAAATTGATCCAGTCCCACCCCACCCGCGAATTGACACTGCAGGCGATCGTGATCGGGCTGCTGATTGGTACGGTTCTGACTGCCGCGAACACGTACCTAGGTTTATACGCGGGCATGACCGTGTCCGGGAGCATCCCCGCCGCAATCGTGTCGATGGGGATTTTGCGGGGGCTATTGAAGCGCGGGACGATTCACGAGAACAACATCGTACAGACCGTGGCGTCGGCGGGCGAAGCCGTGGCCGCAGGAATCATCTTCACGGTCCCAGCCATGATCATTGCGGGCGTCTGGACAGAGTTCTCGTTCTGGAAGGTGTCGCTAATCGGCTTGCTTGGCGGCCTGCTGGGTGTGCTGTTGATGATTCCCCTGCGGCGCGTCCTGATCGTCGAGGACAAGGATCTGGTCTACCCCGAGGGCGTCGCCTGCGCAAAGGTGCTCGAGGCTGGCCAGGCCGGCGGCAGTCCGATGTTCTCAATCGTGTCCGCGCTCGGCGGAGGATTGGTGTTCAAGTCGCTCATCGGGTTGGTTGGTGTCTTCCGCGGCACGGCCGAATATGCCTGGCGATTCGCCGGCACCGTGCTTTACGCAGGCACTGACGTGTCTGTAGCCCTGCTTGGCGTCGGAGTGATCGTCGGGATTGAGATCGGTGTTGCCGTGCTCGCCGGCAGCGTGATCGCGTGGGTCATCGCTATTCCGCTCTTTTACCTCCAGAATCCGCTCCCGGACGGCTCGGCAATGGACGCCGCGTGGGGCGCATGGAGCAGCCACATTCGCTATATGGGTGTCGGGGCGATGATCGTCGGCGGGCTCTCCTCGATGTGGCAGATTCGACGCGGAGTCGCGAAGGCTATGCGTCAGATCGCTAGCGGCATCGGCCGCGCCAGATCGATTGCCCCTCGCACGGACCAGGATCTGCCCACCTCGGTTGTTGGAGGGGTCTTCCTCGTCGTTGCGGCCGGGACCTTCGTGCTCTATCAGAACGTCACGGGCTCAATTGCGATCGCTGTGACCGCCGGCATCGTGATGCTCATCGCGTCGGTGTTCTTTGTTGCTGTCTCTAGCTTCATCTGTGGCTTGGTGGGCTCGTCGAATAACCCCATATCCGGTATGACGATCTGTGCGTTGATGTTTTCCTCAGTGGTCCTGCTAATCCTTGGCATGTCCGGAACGGCCGGGATTCTCGGGGCTCTAGGCGTTGCCAGCATTGTGTGCTGCGCAGCGGCAACGGCCGGGGACACTTCGCAGGACTTGAAGACCGGGCAACTGGTCGGCGCCACCCCTCGAAAGCAGCAACTGGCCCAATTCGTCGGCATCCTCGTGCCAGTGTTCACGATCGCTCCAGTCCTCACACTGCTGCACAGCGCCTATGGGATCGGCACGGGCGGTCCAGGCGCTTTGCTCGCCCCGCAGGCCACGTTGTTCGCGTCAATTGCGGAGGGCCTGTTCGGCGACTCCGACCTGCCTTGGAACATGGTGTGGATCGGAGCGCTGATCGCGGTTGGCATTGTGATTCTCGACGGCGTCCTTGAGCGCGCAGGCAGCCGCTTCCGCGCACACGTGATGCCGGTGGCGGTCGGCATCTACCTTCCGCTGGCACTGATGGTCCCGATTTTCCTGGGTGGGTTGATCTCGCAGCGCCTCAAGAATCGTTCTGAAGATGCTAGCCACAATGGCCTGCTGATCGCGTCGGGCCTGATTGCCGGCGAAGCTATCGCGGGCATTCTCATCGCGATCCCCAAGACGGTGCTGACAAGCGTGGCGATCCCCATCCCTGTGGTGGACAGCTTGGCCGTTTCGCTTGCCGCGGTGGCAGCTGCAATGTTCTTGATCGAGCGATTCGCAGCCAAGGGCACAGCTGCCCAGTAATCAGACCCCGACCTCATCGAAGCCGGATTTCCACAATTGATTTCCCTATCAGAAAGTCTATAGTTATCAATGACTTCCAGATCAAAATCCAGAAGACTCCTCAATGATTTCCACAGGTTTTCCTCAGATATTGTGGAACTGCTCCCCAAAGCTTGTTCCCGTGCAAGCGCGAACGGCTCACGACATGGAACTGCGAACGCTCAGTGGCTAGCTTCAGCGGCGAACTGCTTGCGCTTGGCACGCAGCGCTAGGTACTCGCGGGCTTCCTTGGTCAGCCGACGTCGTTCCTTGCCATCTAGAATCACCTTCCGAACGATTCGCCAGGCGACGCGGGGACGGAAGTAATACTCGTCATAAAACCGCTCCACCCACTGCAGAATCTCCTTCTGGTCCAGGTCTGCGTAGCGTATGTTGGGCAGCTGGTGCCCTGCTGAATCGGTCATCGAGTCGTCGGTCAGCCAGCCGTTGGCGAGTGCTTGGTCAAAGAATGAGGTGCCCGGGTACGGGTGAGCGACCGAGACTTGAATTGTTTCGGTGTCAAGTCGCTTGGCGAAATCGAGTGATCGACGAATCGTTTCCCGTGTTTCACCGGGAAGGCCAACGATGAAGTCGCCGTGGATCGTCAGGCCCGCCCTGTGGGCATCCCGGGTGAACTTGATGGCGCGCTCCACGGTTGCGCCCTTCTTGATGTTCTTGAGGATCTCCGGGTCTCCGGATTCGTAGCCGACGATCAAGAGCCTGCACCCGGCTGCCTTCATAGCCTTGAGCGTCTCGTAGTCAACATTCACGCGCGAGGTGCAGGACCAGGTGAAGTCGAGGGGCTTGAGTTTCTTGCACAACTCAAGGACGCGGTCCTTGCGGATGTTGAAGGTGTCGTCGTCAAAGAAGATTTCGTTGACGCTTGGAAAGTTCTCGAGCGTCCAGCGAACCTCGTTGGCAACATCGTCTGCCGAGCGAATGCGCCAGCGGTGTCCGGAAATGGTCTGCGGCCAGAGGCAGAACGTGCATAATGCGGGGCATCCACGCTCGGTATAGAACGAGACATAGGGGTGCTTGAGGAACGGTACGTTGTACCTCTCCACGTCCAAGCAGCGCTTGTAGACTGGCGTGACCCAGGGCAGCGCGTCCAAGTCCTCGACCTGCGATACGTCTGGGTTGTGAATGACTTCGCCTTGTGGGGAACGGTAGCTCACGCCTCCCAATTCACGATACGGCTTACCCTGTGCAAACTCAACGACTTGGAAATCAAACTCCTTGCGGACTACGAAGTCAATCGCGGCGCAAGCCTGCAAGCTCTCTACAGGACGGGAGCCGACATGCGGCCCTACAAAACAGATCTCCAGCCGCGGGTTGAGCGCCTTCATCGACTCGGCAAGCAGGCAATCGTTGGCGAACCCTGGAGTGGAGGTGAACAGCACCAAGAACTCGAACTCGCCCGCCATCGCTGCGACGTCGCCAGGTGTGACCTTGTGCGGTGGCGCATCGACCACAATGCTGTCGGGAAGCATCCCGGCGGGGTAGCAGAGCCAGACTGGATACCAGTAAGACTCAATTTCGCGGGTCGCGGGCCAACGCGAGCTGGCTCCGCCGTCAAACTTCTCGTATGACGGCGGATTCAAAAAGAGCGTCCGTTTTGGCATCCCTACGATGAATCCCCTGCCCTGCGCGGAGGCGGACGCCCCTCAACGCCAGTCAGACATTCCACTGTAGCGCGGATGCTAGGCCGCGAAAGCGGCGCTAGGCCTTTGGATGAGCCGAGTCATACACTTGCATGAGCTCCGTCATGGAGAGCTGCGTGTACTTCTGCGTTGTCGACAGGCTGGCGTGTCCCAGCAATTCTTGGATTGCTCGCAGGTCGGCCCCCTCGGAGAGCAGATGCGTCGCAAACGCATGGCGAAGCGAGTGCGGATGGATTGACGGATCGCCGTTCAAGGCCCGCGCGTACTTTTTCAAAATGACCGTGACGCTGCGTGTGGTCAGACGCCGCAATTCCCCGCCCCAGCGATGCAGGAGCAGCGCGGTCTCGCTAGCGGGCGGTTCGAGCTTTGCCCGTACTTCCAAGAATCGCTCTAGCGCTTCAGCCGCCTTCGACCCGTATGGCACCTGCCGCTCCTTGCGACCCTTGCCGCGCACTTCGATCCAGCGCTCTGACCGGTCGATGTCTGATAGGTTTAGGCCGACGAGTTCGCTAACCCGCAGGCCGGCTCCATAGAGCAGCTCGAAGATCAATCGGTCTCGCACAACCTTGTCCGGGAAGCGGTCGCGCTCACTGTCGTACGAAACGCTATCAACCAACCGGTTGGTGTCTTCGGCAGCCATCACGGTCGGGAGTTTCTTGGGGATCTTTGGAGAGGCGACGCTACGCGCCGGATTGCTCGGCAAGCCTTCCTCCTGTACCAGGTAGTCGAAGAAAGCCCGCAATGCTGCCAAGCGGCGCGCGAGCGTGGATTGCGCCAGTCCCCGGTCCCGAGCGTCCGCCATGAACCCCCGGATCATCATCTGCGTGATCGACCCGACCGGAGGGGACGGCTCGGCAGCCCGCGCGAAGTGGCCGGCAAACAGCGCCAGATCCTTGCCGTAACTATGGATTGTGTTGGAAGATGCGTTGCGGACTCGCAGGGCTGCCAGGAATCGCACCGAGGCGGCGGCAATGCTGTTGTCAGGCTGCTGCTTCATGGACATGCAAGAACTCATCTAGCGCAGCGAGGCCAAGTTCGCACTGGCGCATGCGCCGTTCCCTCTTCTGCCTGCGATACTGCCGCTTCAGTTCTGCCGACGGCGGCGGCAGCAGATCGAAGGTGATATTGGCCGGCTGGTAGTTGTCCGGGCTGGCTCCTGAGATGTAGCGGCAGAGCGAGCCGTGAGCAGTCTCGAGCGGCCACGTGAGCGGGGCCTCCCCGCTTGCCAAGCGCGCTGCGTTCCAGCCCGCAACAAGACCGGTCGAGATGGATTCCACGTAACCCTCTACTCCTGAAATCTGGCCTGCGAACAAGATATTCGGGTGCTGCTTCCACTGCAGCGTGGGGCGTAGCAAGGCGGGACCATTGATGTAGGTGTTGCGGTGGATCTGTCCGTAGCGCAGGATCTCGGCCTTCTCCAAGCCCGGAATCATGCGTAGCAACCGCTTTTGCGCACCGTACTTGAGGTGGTTTTGGAAACCGACGATGTTGTAGGACCCCGCCCTTGCGTCCTCTTGGCGCAGCTGGACCACGGCGTAGGCACCCTGTCCGGTCCGGGGGTCGCGCAGGCCAACAGGCTTCATCGGGCCGAAGCGCAGCGTATTTGGCCCGCGCCGGGCGATCTCCTCGATGGGCAGGCAGCCTTCAAAGTAATTCGGATTGTCGAAATCGCTCGAGTGATGCTGCTCCGCCTCCAGCAAGGCGGCCAAGAATCGGTCGTATTGATCCCGCGTGAGCGGGCAGTTGACGTAGTCATCGCTGCCATCGAGGGAGTTGCCGTAGCGAGAAGCCTTGTACGCCACCGACATGTCGATCGTCTCGGCGTCCACGATCGGGCTGATCGCGTCGTAGAAAAACAGGCGATCCTTCCCCGTCCGGCACGCGATCGATTCGGCGAGCGCATCACTCGTCAGCGGACCGGTAGCGATGATCCAGACTTCGTCAGAATCAACCGGTATTTCCGTGACCTCATTTCGATCGATCTCGATCAGCGGTTCCGATTCGATTTCGCGCGTGATGCCTGTCGCGAATTGAGTGCGGTCGACGGTGAGAGCGGTGCCGCCGGGGATCCGCGCTGCCGCTGCTACTCGCATCGACATGGCGCCCATCCTGCGCAATTCTTCCTTGAGCAGCCATGGAGCGCTGCCGGGCGTTTCGGTCTTGAGGGAGTTACTGCAGACTAGCTCGCCGAGATCGTCTGTCTGGTGCGCCGGAGTGCGGGTGCCCGGGCGCATCTCATGGAGCACGCAGGGCAAGCCGTGCCGGGCGATCTGCGCGGCGGCTTCCGGGCCAGCCAGTCCAGCTCCGACTACATGGATGGGGCTCGATGTCACCGTGCCTGCGCTACGAGCCGAGAGCGAGCCTGCGGTGTCTTGCGGCAACTTAGGTCCGCGTCGACAGGGGGCAAGCCGCTAGGGCTGGAAACATTTTAGCGTTAACCGGTTTTGTGCGCCGCCACAAATAGATCGGCGTCATGCGGGGCTTCTCCGCAAGCTAGTGCGAATTCGGGGTGACGTCTCGGAGTCAGCTGCCGTTACCGATTCGAGTGGCCCAGCGGCTCAGGACTTCTTGGCTGCATCTGCCGTTTCGCCCGACGCTTCATCTTCGTCGCCCTTTAGCGATGACTTGAATTGTCGAATTCCCTGGCCCAGTCCGCTAGCCAACTCGGGAATCTTTTTTCCGCCGAAGATCAGGAGAGCGATCAGGAGGATGATCAGCAGCTCTTGCATACCTAGCGGTCCTAGGAACAAAGCCGCGAGCGGTTTGAAGAGTGCCATGTTGATGTATCAACAGTCTAGCAGATGCTCCCACAGCGAGTGCAGCAGTGCAGGCTAAAACGCGCGCCTCCGCAGACACCAGTTCGCCCTCCCGTCACTGCACCCACGGCCCCTTCTTGTCCTCGCGATCGCGCATGTAGACCTCGAACTTCTTGCGGGCCTGCCTGAGCTGCCACTGTCTGAGACGAGCCTGCGGGTTCCACGAGGAAAGCAACAGGTCTGGCAGGCCGGCGCGGCGACGCACAAAGTAATAGCCCAGTGCCATTCCCGCCAAGTGGATGGTGAATGCGGTTGCCGTCGGGTTCCCCCCGCGGGCGAAGTCCTGCACCGCCCCCAGCAGATTGATGGCTGCATAGGCGACGGCCACTACCCAGGCCGGTACAGGCAAGATGAACGAGATCAGAATCGGCGTGTTGGGATAGATCACAGCGAATGCCGTCACCACCGCGAGCACCGCGCCCGATGCTCCAACAGTGGCGATTCCGCCCGTTCCGGTCATCAGGCGGACCGCGACGTCCACCAAACCGGCACCAGCGCCACAGATGAGATAGAAGTGCAGGAATTTCCTGCTGCCCCAGTCCCGCGCCAGAGTGCCGCCGAACATCCACAGCGCGAATAGGTTGAGGCCGACGTGCCACAGGCCGCCTGGATCGTGGAGGAACATGTAGCTGAGGGGTTGCCACAATGCTCCCCGGATGAAGGAGTCCGGCGTGAGGCTGAGCCAGCGGAAGAGGCCGATGATTGGCCTGAGGCCGATGGCATAGGCGACCGCGAATGCAAACCAGGCAATGAAGTTTGCCCAGAGTAGACGCTTGATTGCCTGGGGCGTGGGGGGCAGCATCCCGAACCCGGAAGACATGCTGGATTGCCGGAAGGTGTGGCGCACGGGCTACCTTGAGTCTATTTGATCATGCGCCCGCAAATCGCATGCGAGCAGATTTGAGAGGCCTCCCGATGGCTAGAACGTCCTAGGCCGGCGCCCGTCTAGGCCGGAGGACGCCTGTTCCATGTGGTTGAGCCGGGCATGCCGCCGTGGACGAGCACTTTGACCGAGACGGCGAATCCCGCGCTGGTGCGCGTGTCAGGCCATAGCCATCCGGTGCCGAGCCGGTCCCGCTGCGGCGCTTCCAGCGTGCGCCGAATCGGCGCCCAATTGCGATATTTGATCAGAATCGCCCTACTAGGGCTGATCTCTTCTTAGATGGTGCACAGCCCTGTGGCAGTCAGTCTTTTGCTGCCCCACCAGCAGCAAGGCTGGCAAAGCGAGCCACACTGGCCCGTTGCATCAGGGAGTGCCATCGACGAATATCACCAACGACTCCGGAGCGTAGCCCTGGGCTGTCCGCCGTTCGACCTTGCGGCGATCTGGAGCACCGCAGCCGTCGGCTTGCCTTGATCTGAAAATGGCCTTAGAGTGTGTCGATGACTGGAATTGTGTCAGGCGGCCTCCCAGAATTGGGCGAATCTGATGTATTCCGGTGAGCGATGAACGGCTCCAACAGGCAGCACCGCTCCTCAGCATCGATGGTGGTGCCGGCATTTCGCAAAGCGGAAGACAGCGCTGCCTTGGCGAACCGCCAGATGCCGCGTTGTCCAGCCAGGGCATCGAGTGGGAGTTGGTCATTGTTGACGATGATTCCGGCAGTGCCATCGAAAGTGTGGCGGCAAAGTTGGCCAAGCGCTTGCCAGTTCGCCTAGAAGTACGACGGGGGCGACATCGCGACCTGTCCTTAGCCGTTCTCCGAGACGTCGAGCTCGCGAAACCCGAGTGGATCGTGGTCATGGACGCCGATTTGCCTCATCCGCCGGAGCGCATCGGGCGCTTATTGGGCGCTCTTGAAGGAGATTGCGAAATGGCGCTTGGCAGTCTCGATCTGCCAAGAAGATTGATCGACGGAGCTTGGAGTTCCGGGCGGCTGCTCAACTCCAGAGTGGCCTGCGCGCCGACACCGCTGGTCGTGGAGTGCTCCGCCCCTGCGTCGGGTTTTTGCGCGGCTCACCGGCGGGCACCCCCCGAAACGACGAATGCCCAGGCCCGCTGGCTGCAAGGTGGGCCTCAAAGTCATCGTCGGGGGACAGTTGGGTTGAGGAGCACACAATCGACTTTCCGGGCCGCAGTGCCGGAAGCAGCAAGATGAGTTTCCGCGAGCAGCTGAAGTTTCTGCGGCACCTTGGCCGACTGTATGAATTCAAGCTCGGGAGTGTGGTGCGGCTCGGGCTGTTCGGGCTAGTGGGGATGACAGGATTTGTGATTGATATCGCGGGTTATTGGGGACTGCAGTCGATCGGATTTGGGCACCAGATCGCCCGCCTCGTGTCGTTTTGGCCAGCTGCAACGTGGAACTGGTGGCTCAACCGGCGCGTCACCTTCGAGGATCGCCCCAAGCGCCCCTGGGTTCGCCAGTGGATCGAATTTGTCGGCAGCAGCCTGCTGGGCTTCGGCGTGAATGTTGGTGCCTACTTGGCACTGACCGAGACGGTGGGCTTCTTTGACCGGCAACGCCTATTGGCTTTTGCCTGCGGAGTCATCCTTGGTGCCTGCGCGAATTTCCTCACCGCCACGAAGTTCGTGTATCGGATTGACGCGGATCCTCGCAGTGATTCCGATTCAGACGATTGATCCGCGCTCACCCGAGAATCCTCGGTGCTTCAGCGATGAGGCATCCATCAATACGGTTCCCGCAACTGGCGGCGATGGCCGCACAGGTTTGGAATGGTGGGAGGCTTGATCCCGGTGATCGAGCGGACCGAGCCCAAGGCCTCGCGCTCGCGCCCACGTTGGTCGTGCCTGAGGGCCACACTCAGCCGCAATCCCCATTTCCGGAATCTCCAAGGAACTTTCGGACTTATCACGACAGGGCTGATTGAGACTCATGGCGCTAGGCAGCCAGTTGGCTGGCTTCTTGCACGAACCCGCGAAACCGGCGCTGCAAGCCGTTGATGTACTCATACAGGACGCTGTCGGGGGCGGACGGCGAAACCGCCTCGGATAGGCGTATCGCCGGGAAGATCTTCGCGGCTAAGCGGTTGCGCGCAATCTGCTTGTCGAAATTGACAACAGCGATCGGGACCAGACGGGGCTCCGGATCACCGCCGTGAGCAATGCGGAAGGCGCCGGCGCGGAAGCCCATTGGCGACGATTCGGTGGTCGTCGAACCGCCCTCCGGACAGATGACTAGATTTTGCCCGCTGGCCAGAACAGCGCGCGAGTCCATCACGAAGCGCATTCGCGCTTCTGCCACGTAGTCTCGGGCGTCTGCCCCAGATACCGGCGGCAAACTGGATGCCACGGTGATATACCCCAGCCGATCGAAGTACCGTCTGTGCCCATCTTGGTCGGGCTCCGATTGGCGCACCACTCGAACCGGTGGCTCGCCGTAGCGCTCGTACAGGATCATGGCGCTGATGAAATGCGTATCGAGAGTCAGCTGAAACTGGTTCGGCAGCGTGTTCTCCCGATGGTTGGACAGATGGTTCATCAGGACGATGAAACCAGGCTTGGCCGGCAGGTTTTCCCAGCCTTCGATCCGGTAATCTGTCAGCGCGTAGAGCTTTTTGAACCCCTCACAGCACGTCCTGCGGATTTCTGCGGGCCCGCTGGAGTCCGGAGCTTGTGCCACGGCGTCGTAGATGTTTTGGAGCTGCCGAAACACTTTGGCCTCGCGCTCTACCCCGGCGATCATTCGACGGCATTTTAGGGCCAGTTCGCGCTCCGCGGAATTCTGAGTACTCGCAATGGAGTCGACCGTGTCGAATGCATCCGCAGCCGTCAGGCGGTTCTCAAGGTAGATCGGGACCTTGTAGAGCGGCGAGTTCATGGCCAGCATCCCGCCCTCCTTGGAGAGCAACTCGCGAACGCGATCGGATTCGGGCGACTGCCGCCGCAACGCTAGCTGCGCTCGGCTACTGCCAAGCCGGTCTCCCAAGGCCCAGAGAATGCGCCGGATAAAGTTCAGCCCGAACTCGGGCCGGCGCTGGCAATGCGCCTCAACCAGATGGCGTTCAAACGCTACGACCCGGGTTGGCTCGAGAGCCGTTGCGGTGGCCCGGCACTGGTAAGGCTCGACCATAGACGACCAGCCAATTAGTGAGCCCGGCTCGTTGATCCGGTGGATCGTGATGCTATCCGACGATTCGGGCACTCGAGGGTCCGTCTCGTACGCTTCAGGCCGTGCTCGAAACGAGAGTTCGACCGTGCCTGAGACCAAGACGTAGAGCCGGTCGGAGGGCCTGCGCTCCTCGACGATGCACTCGCCCGTCCTAAACGTCAGCCGACTCGAGTCGCGGGCCAGTGCGGCAAGGTCAGCATCTTCGAAGCCGTCGAAGAACCGGGACTCCTTGAGCAAATCAACCGGAGCTTGCACAGATGTTTACGTCGGCCCACCCGCAGGCACATTGCGGAGCGGCGAATCACTTCCGCTGCCGACGATTCGAATGCTAGCATTACAGGATTACCCGCCTGTATTTCTATCGGGTCAATCAAATGATTCTTTGCTGATCGCCCCCCGTCAATCAAACCAATCTAGCCCTTTGGCTTGTTCGCTCGAATGCACACGATGTTCACAGCAAGCCCTTCGCTGACCACCCCCCACGGATTCCACCGCTTTTGGCGGGAAACGGTGGGAGAGCTAGCGGCAACCGCGCCTCAGATCGAGTCCGAACCCACCAGATTCGAACCGTATGCACAGTTGAACGGCCGCAATCTGCGATTTTCGTCGCTTGGGAACGTCAGGCTGAGCGGATACTCCATCGGGTGGAACGATGACAGGCCGCGACCGCTGGTCATTCATGCGCACGGCTATGGGGGCAGGGTCGCCCGCCAGTGGCTGTGGGCCTTGAGCGGGTTCAATGTCATTGGTTTCGACGTTCGCGGCTTCGGGAATTCGCTCCGCGCCGTTCCCGACCGCTCGCCTTGGGGATACATGCTCACCGGCATCGACGCACCCGAGGAATACGTCCTGCGGGGAGCCGTGTGCGATTACGTCAGGGCGAGTCAGGTGGGAGCGTCACTATTTGGGAGCCGAACCGGGCGCACGGTCTTTCATGGGTTCAGCTTTTCCGGGGCGCTGGCCCTGATGGCAGAGGCTGTCTTGCAGAAGGCCAGCGTCCTGGCGATCGGTGTACCTACGTTTGGCTGGCATGAAGGCCGGCTTGACCTAGTGGTGAGCGGCAGCGCAGTCGAGGTGCGGCGCTATCTAGACGCCAACCCGTCTGATCGTGCACTCGTCATGCAGACCCTGAGCTACTTTGACTCGATGAACTTCGCGCCCCTGATTGAATGTCCGACAATCGCGGGATACGGGCGACGCGACGAGGTTGTGCCGCCTGAAACGGTTCTCGCGATTCTCGCTCACCTGCACTGTCCGCACGAAACGCTGTCGATGCCAGTCAGCCACACGGATGAGCCAGCAGAGGCTATGTGGAAGCACTTCGACGGAGCGTGGATCGAGATGGGCACGCACGGCGTGCCCGTCGATTTCGGCGCAGATTCTCCCGTATCTCACATGGACTTCCAGGCAAATCGCTACCTGATTACCCATTAGTTCCAGCCACAGTTAAGAGCCGGTAGGGCAGCGGAGCAGTGCGCAGGGCACATAGGCGAGGCGGGGCACGAGATCGACCAGCTGGTAGCGCCGGTTGAAGCGGTAGGCGAATTCGGCGAGGTAGCGCCCCGCTAAGGGAGTGGCTCGTCGTTGGCCACGGCCCACCCGATCCGGGCTGTGGATGCTACTTCTCGACCGAGTTCAAGGGCGGTCGTCGAGCTGGCATTGCCATCGAGGCCACGCCTGTACACACCCTGTCCGATCGCAGCAGACCGGAACATCGAGAAGGACAGGTAAAAGTTCCAGTGCTGCATCGCATCCCGACCGCTTAGTGCGCAGTAACGCTTGAGTGCGGCTGAGACTCCCGGGTAATCAGGAATCGCTAAGGGAGTGGCTCGTCGTTGGCCACGGCCCACCCGATCCGGGCTGTGGATGCTACTTCTCGACCGAGTTCAAGGGCGGTCGTCGAGCTGGCATTGCCATCGAGGCCACGCCTGTACACACCCTGTCCGATCGCAGCAGACCGGAACATCGAGAAGGACAGGTAAAAGTTCCAGTGCTGCATCGCATCCCGACCGCTTAGTGCGCAGTAACGCTTGAGTTGCGCGTCGCGAGTCGGGATTCCAGTGCTGGTGGTGTCATTGTTCGCCAGCGTGGAATGCCGGGTGCTCGGCAGGTAGTACGTCATCAGGTTGTAGGCCAGATCGGCAAGCGGGTCTCCAAGCGTCGACAGTTCCCAGTCCAGCAGCGCTACGATGCGCGGCTCGGTGGGATGCAGGATCATGTTGCCCAACCTGTAATCTCCATGGACGACACGGGTTTCCTCAAATGCCGGAATGTTCTTCGGGAGCCACTCCATGAGACGGTCCATCGCCGGGATCTCCTGAGTCTCGGATGCTCGGTATTGACGGGACCAACGGCTGATCTGGCGGGCGTAATAGTTACCTGACTTGCCAAACCCGGCCAGACCTACTCGGCTGGGCTCCACCGCGTGGAGCGCCGCCAAGACTTCGCAGGCGTGGGCATAGACCGCGGCCCTGTCCGCAGGTGAGAGGCCCGGGAGCGTCGGGTCGTGGAAGACCCTCCCTTGAACGTGCTCCATGACGATAAACGGAGTTCCGATGATGCTGCTGTCTTCGCAGATCAGCAGCATTGAGCAGACCGGTACGTCGGTCTCTGCCAAGGCCCGCATCACGCGGAACTCTCGCTCCACGGCGTGCGCAGAAGGCAGCAACTGCCCAGGAGGCTTCTTCCGCAGGACATAGTGCTGTGCGGCAGTGCCAATTAAGAACGTTGGATTCGACTGCCCGCCTTCGAACTGTCGGATTGAACATGGCCCGGCGAAACCCTCCAACTTGTCGCCGAGATAATCCGTGAGTGCCCGCTCGTCAAAGCGGTGCGCCTCGCGAACTGGGGTCGTGATCGGTTCCGAGCTCATGTAGGCGGCTTGCGCGGTTCAGCGATTGTAGCGAACGCCCCAATGGCCTGCCCTCGGCATCTGGACGGAATCGAGCCGCCAAGACCCCAACAGGCGACCGCAAGGCCACGCGCCCTCTGTCGCCCCGACAAGCGCGGCCAGCGAGCGTGATACTGTGTGGAATTCTGCTGAAAGGAGGATCCCTAGGAATGAGCTTTAGTCTTGAGGGCAAGGTCGCGCTAGTGACAGGTGGGGGTCGTGGGATCGGCAAGGAGATCGCACGGCGCTTCGTTGAGGCGGGGGCGGACGTGATGATCGCCAGTCGCAAGGTTGACAACCTCCGGCAGGCGGCCGAGGAATTCTCGCCACTTCCGGGACGAATCGCGATCGTCCCGTGCAATATCGGCAAGGCGGATCAGGTGGAATCAGCCGTAGCGGAGACAGAGCGAGAGTTCGGCGCTGTTGACATCTTGGTGAACAACGGTGCGACGAACCTCGAGCAGGGGCCGTCACTGAATGTTTCCGATGCAGCTGTGATGAAGATGGTCGAGATCAACGTGCTGTCTGCTGTGAGGTTTCTCCGCCTGACCGTGCCCAAGATGATCGAGAAGGGCGGTGGATCCATCATCAACATTGCCTCGATCGCCGGTCTGCGACCCCAGAAAGAGGGCCTGCTCTACAGCTTCACCAAGTCTGGCTTGATCATGATGACCCGCACTTGGGCCTACGAGTGGGGCGAGCACGGCGTTCGGGTCAATGCCATCGCACCGGGTTTGGTCCGGACTGATTTCAGTTCGTTCTTCTGGAAAAATCTTGACGAACAGGCGCCGTATCCGCCCAACCAGCCCATCAAGCGGCTTGGCGAGACCAGCGACATTGGGGGCATGGCGTTGTTTCTGGCATCGGATGAATCCAGCTGGATCACCGGCCAGACAATGGTCATTGATGGTGGTGCGACAGCACGCTAACCAGCTTGCTGTCAGATGGTTCGATTCACGGCTTCACTTAAGGGGTTGGTGATTCGGCGATCAGTCGCCGGTAGGTCTGCCGGGCGTGTTCATACGCTGCGCGCGCTTCCTCTCGTTCGGACTCGCGGGTCAGCGGAGCCTTTTGCGACCAGCATTGGTCCACTGCGGCCAAGCACCACTCCGCACTGCGTCTCGATGCCTTGACGGGTTCGCCGCTGACCGTCGCGAAGATGGGGTTGGTGTGCGACGACATCGGAATGCGAGCGGCGATCCACGAGCTGCGGGGGATGCGGATTGAATACTCGAGCTCGTGAACAGTGCCATCGGCGATGATTGTCTCGGTGGCCTCGACCCGGCCATTGACGATCAGTTCCACCGGTACGTTGCGAGTTCCCTTTATCCGTGCTCGCTCCACGTCCCAATAGGGTTTGGCATCGGGTGCTAGGCCGTCGAATCGGGGATCGGGATGCTGCGGAAGCATCGCAGCGGCCTTCAGCCGCACAACGATCTCGTCGCCCGCGCTGACGCTTAGATCGGGCTCGCCGGATCCCAGAGCCACACCGCCGGCCTCGAAGTCCATTAGGTGGCTCTTGCCATCGCTGACATAGGCGGCACCTTGCCGAATCCCCTCGACCCAGCCGGCGTAGCTCAGGTCATCGAGCTTGACGTAGCTACGGCCCAGGCCGACCTTCTCCTGATAGATGCAAGGGAAATCGGTCTCGCCCGAAATCCGGGTTCGGAATCCGACGTTAAGCGTGTGATACCAGACGTTCATCTCCCAGAAATACGGCGTGTCCACGGCGGAGAGGAAGTCGATGACACCTGGATGCGTGACATCGACGATGTATTCGTTCGCGCCGATGCCATCAAAGCCGGGCATCTCGTACGACGGCAGCTCTTCGGAACTGATCTGGAGCCCCCAGCCCGAGTGGGAAAACCCGGTCACGGCGCCCTGCGACTTGGCCCACCGCAGGACGGGAAGGTCCCACGACGGCCATTCATCGATGCGGGTAGTTCCTGGATAGTCGTCTTCGCTCAAGCCGAGCAGCACAAGGTGGCCTGCGTGACTGGATGGGAAGCCAGAAACCTCGACGTCGTAGTGCATGACTCGATCGGCCCGTGAAAGCGGGTGGTCGATGCTGGAAAAGAACTGCTTTTGGTAATACCAGGACGGGCCCCAGGTCAAGACCGCGCCGATGTTGAGATTCTCGCCCAGAATCTGCCGCAGCATGGCCATAGGCCCAACCCCCTCGGTGGGGTTCTTGTAGTGCGCGCAGCCCGATGCATGCACATGGTGGTCCCCGGACCACCAGCCATACTTCGACGGGTCAATCCAGCGCTCTAGCTGCACGGCGATGTTCGGCGGGTTCGCGGCATCGACAGGGAGTTCCTTCGTGCGGGTGTGGAATTCGGGGCCGCCGCCATACTCGACGGTGTAGTAGCCATCCGGCAGGCGGATGTCCTCCCCGTCGAAACGATAGACCTGCTGCTGGAACGGAAAATCGGGCTCGAGGCGCTTCGATGGATTCGGGTATACCCTGCCCTGGCGATCCTTGATGACGAACGAGGCGACGCCCGAAGCGCCGTTTTCGTCACGCACCTGCAAAGGGATCGAGCGTGTCGGAGCGATGTTGAAGGCCACCAGCATGTCGTTGCGAAAGCCGATGTCCTGCGTCCCCTGGCCGACGTCCATCGAAATCTTGGCCGAGCGCTGGCCTCTGTCTCGGCTGTAGACCTGAAGGATTTCGTACTCCACCGGCAACCCGCTGAGACGAGGAGCCATCGGCGGGTTCTGATAGAGCGAAATCTCGGCCCAGCGCTCGCGCACTTCGTCCCGGCCCAGCTCCATTGCCGGTTCGTGCTCGCCGCGCGACCGCAGCGACGTTGGCCCGCTGTTCGGGCTCATTACCCGTAGGGGAGCCGTAACGCCTGCTTGATTCAGCACCTTGACGAGAAAGAGCCTAGTTCCGTGCTCGACCAGAGCCGGATCGGCCGCGCCCTGGCGCACCTTCACGCGGCTTTCCGGATTGATCTCGACCTGAACCAAGACCAACTCGTCTAGGACGCGCTGGATCTCAGCGACGGCTTCCTGCTCGTCTGGCATCCCGACTGCGGCGCTAATGGCCTTGGCCGCGTCTGCTGACAGGGGCTGGCCCATGTAGACCAGGCCTTGCTCGAGCCTGCGCACCTGCTGGGCGAGTGGCTGCAGTGAGATCTCGGCTTGGGCCCACAGGCAAGCTGGCGCGGCTAGCGCCAGCGCAAGACGGGAAATCAGCGAATATGGTTTCAAGACGACACCTCGAGCACAATCAGCTTACTCGCAATCGCAGACCACCGCTACAGCTCGCACGCGGCTCAGCATAGTCGCCTCGCTGCCAGCAGCGGATCGCTGGGAAGGCGGATAGTGAGTGTTTGGATGGGGCGGCTGTGCGTGCGATGATAAACGCAACCCGGCGCTAGGTAGACCCCGGAGCGAATCTTCCCGAGGCTGCTGACACGCCGACGCGGCTGGGATCCCTGCCGAGCTACCCTACGCTTCCCGCACTTATGGGCAAACACCTGATCTTAGTGCTGAAGAACCTGCGCCGGAACAAGCGCAGGTCAGTGTTGACCATCTTGAGCACGTCTATCTCGGTTTTTCTAATCGGGAGCTTAATCTCCGTCTACGGAATGCTCTATGACAGAGAGACCAGCGAAGAGTCGGCGCTGCGGTTAGTCACCCGTCACAAGGTGTCGCTGACACAACCATTGCCACTTTTCTATCGCAGTCGCATCGCCGAGATCGACGGTGTCGTGAATTCCGTTCCCATGAACTGGTTCGGTGGAATCTATATTGATCAGCGGCCCGAGCACATGTTCCCGCGATTCGCGGTCGATCAAGAGGAAATCTTCAACATCTATTCCGAATACACCGTGCCGCCAGACCAACTCGAGGCATTTCAGCGCGACAGGCAGGGACTTGCGATCGGCCAAGCGGTAGCGGACAAGGTCGGCTTGGAACTGGGCCAGCGGATAACCATCAAAGGGGACATCTACCCGTTCGACCCGGAACTCACTGTCCGCGCGATTTTCGAGGGGCCAGACGACTTCCAAGCGTTCTTCCACTACAAATATTTGGAGGAGGCACTCGGGGAGAGAGCCGAAGGCGGGTCCTTCGCCGGGGTGTTTGCCATTCGCCTGCGTGCCGCCGACGATGCGTCCAAGGTTGCGATGGCGGTCGATGACATGTTTCGCAATTCCCCGGAGCCCACCAAGACGGAGACGGAAGCTGCATTCCAGCTAGCCTTTATTTCCCAGCTTGGCAACGTAAAGCTATTCCTGCTTGTGATTGCCTGCGCGATCGTCTTCACCATGCTCATGGTTTCCGCGAACACGGTGGCGATGTCGGTCAGAGAGCGAACTCGCGAGATTGGCGTGCTCAAGACGCTCGGGTTCCAATCAAACTCAGTGCTGGGGCTGGTACTGGGCGAGGCCTTGTTGATATCGCTCATCGGTGGTGCGGGAGGTGTCGTGATGACAATGTCCGTGACCTCGATCATGAGCGAAGTGAGTGTGCAGTTCTTTTCCGGGTTCGTTCTGCCCGCGTGGGGCATTCCCGCCTGCTTTGCTATGGCTCTGATGGTCGGCATCGGCAGTTCTGCGATTCCTGCCACGCTAGCCTCCCGCACGAACATCGTTGACGCCTTGCGCCATACCGGGTGAGTCAGGGGACCTTGCCATGCTGATCCCGATTTCATACAACATCAGGAATCTGATCGTCCGCAAGACCACGACAATCATGACGGCCCTCGGCGTCGCCCTCACCGTGGCGGTCCTGCTGGGTATCGGAACGCTCGTCGAGGGGCTCCGCACCGCGCTTGAGGTGGGCGGAGACCCGCTACATCTGATCGTGATGCGGCAAGGCTCGACGGCGGAGTTGGTCAGCGTCGTCGACAAGGCCTCCTTCGACGTGCTCAGGTTCAATCCTGCCATTGCGAAATTGGATGGCGAGCCAATGATTTCGCACGAAGTCCTTTCGGTGGTTAACCTGCCGTTGCGAGGCGACCCAACCTCGGTTGCAAACATCAGCGTCCGGGGCTTGCCGCCGATGGGTATCAAGATGCGGCGCATGGTCGAGCTCACGGACGGGCGCTGGTTCGAGACCGGCAAGCGGGAGATGGTGGTGGGGCGCGGCGTCCACACCAAACGTGCGGGCACCTCGATTGGCGACAAGGTCTATTTCGGGCGCGGCGAATGGGAGGTCGTTGGCATCTTCTCTGCTGGCCAGTCCTCGTTTAGCAGCGAAATCTGGGTCGACGCAAACTTGGCCGGGCCGGACCTTGGTCGCGGCAGTACCAGGAGCAGCATTCTGTTGCGAGCGCAGGATGACGCGGCAGCCACTGCGCTGCAGAATCTCGTAGCTGACGACCAGCGCCTCGGGCTCGAAGCAGAGCGCGAAAGCGAATACTACGCGAAGCAGATGGTCTCTGCTACCCCTGTGCGCTATCTGGGTACGTTTGTGGCAGTCATCATGGCTTTCGGCAGTTGCTTCGCCGCAATGAACACCATGTTCGCCGCCGTCGCGCACCGCGCGCGCGAGGTCGGAATTCTGCGACTGCTCGGATTTACGCGCACCAGCATTCTCGTAAGCTTCATGCTGGAATCACTTCTGCTGTCGCTGCTTGGAGGGCTGCTCGGCTGCCTGCTGGTGCTGCCGATGAACGGCCTCGAGGGCAGGATCGGCAACTTCGTCACCTTCGCCGAGACAAGCTTCCAGTTCCGCGTGACGACCGAATACCTCGTTGCCGGGTTCGCTTTTGCCGCAATGATGGGGATCTTCGGTGGTTTTCTGCCGTCGTGGCTGGCCGCCCGCAAGCAAGTCCTACACGCGCTCGGTGACGGTTAACGAATCGCTATGCCTGAGCCACGCCAGTTTGATCGCGAGCTTGACGGTCTGAAGATTGATCGCTCTAAGCCGAGAAAGCGGCAGCGGGCCAAGGTCTCCACCCTTTGGATCGTCGGGGGAATTCTTGTGCTGGCAGCCATCGCCGCTTGGCGGATTGGCGGAGCATTGTTCGCCGCGACAGAGGTCGCTACGTATAGGGTCACGGCACCGCAGGCCGGCTCTTCCGGGCAAGCGGTCGTGCTGCAGGCGGCCGGTTACGTGGTCCCTCACTACCGGATCGAGGTCGCCTCGAAGGTCGTGGGCCGGGTCAAGTGGATGGGCGTCGAGAAGGGCGACAAGGTCAACGCGGGCGAGCCGATCGTTAGACTCGAGGACGACGAGTACCAAGCGCGCTTGCTGGAGTCGACCGGCACGCTGCAGGCGGCAAAAGCCCGGCTGCGGGAACTTGAGACTGGCTCTAGGCCGGAGGAGATCCAGCGCGCGGGAGCAGACCTTGCCGAGGCGAAAGCTCAGCTCAAGGAAGCTGAGATCGAATTCGAACGGTCGACTCGCCTCTACCAGCAGGCATTGATTTCTCGCTCTGCGTTCGATCAGGCAAAGTACCGGCATGACGGGCTGGTGAATCGAGTCGCATCGCTGGCCAAGACCTTGGAACTGCTTGAGATCGGACCACGCCAAGAGGAAATTGATTCTGCCAAGGCCGAGGTCAAGCGGGCGGAGGGAATGGTCAACTATAACCGCACGATCGTCGATGCAACTGTAATCAAGGCGCCTGTCACCGGGACCGTGCTGGAGCGCAACGTAGAAGTCGGCGAATTGGTTACCACGGGATTCGTGGGCGAGCGCGGTGCGAAGGGATATGTGGTCGCCATGGCCGACTTGAATGACATCCAAGTCGAGCTCGATATCAGCCAGGATGATTTCGCACGTATCTTCATGAACCAGCGCGCGGTGGTGGCGACGGATGCGTATCGCGATCGAGACTACGCGGGCGAGGTCGCTGAGATCTCTCCCGAGGCTGACCGGCAGAAGGCAACCGTGCAGGTCAAGGTGCAGGTTGTCGAGCCTGACGCGCTGATCCGCCCTGAGATGAATGCGAACGTCTCGTTCCTGGCGCCATCCGAGGGCGAGGCAGGCGCAGAGGTGGCCGCAGCGACGCCGCATGTGCGGATCCCGTCTGCCGCCTTGGTGGATGGCAACAGCGTCTTCTTGCTCGTGGAAGGTAAGGCCGTGCGCAGGCCCGTGCGTGTGATGCGGGCGACGGCGGATGAGGTCGAGATTGAGCGGGGGCTCATGGGCGGCGAAGACGTGATCGTCTCACCGCCAGACGATCTGAAGGACGGTGACCGAGTCGAGCGAATCGAATTATGAGCAATAACATTGCAGTTTCACTTCAGGACGTGCTGAAGGAGTATGTCCGCGCCGACTATACCGTCCGCGCGCTCGACCACATCGTGCTCGACATCCCGGAGGGCGAATTCTTCTGCCTGATGGGACCCTCCGGATCGGGGAAATCGACCCTCCTGCATCTGGTGGCTGGCATCGACCGTCCGAGCGGCGGACACATCCAAGTCCTAGGGGCCGATATCGGAGACATGACTGAACGCGAGCTGGCCCGGTGGCGCAGCGAGAACATCGGCTACGTCTTTCAGACATTCAACCTGATTCCTGTGCTCACCGCGCTCGAGAATGTCGAGCTGCCCCTGCTGCTGACACACCTAAAGCGGAAGGAACGCCTGCAGCGCGCGCGTACTGCCCTTGAAATCGTCGGTCTGGGCGACCGGCTGGACCATCGTCCTCAGCAGCTCTCTGGGGGCCAGGAACAGCGCGTCGCGATTGCGCGAGCGATCGTGACAGACCCTGCCATCATCTTGGCGGACGAACCAACGGGCGAACTTGATGCCGCCTCTGCCGACGATGTGCTCACCATCTTGGCGACGCTCAATGGCAAACACCACAAAACCATCATCATGGTCACGCACGACCCTCGTGCGAGGGAATACGCCAAGGAGAGCAGATACCTTGACAAGGGGCAGATTACGGCAATGCCCGAGCAGGCCGCATTAGTCCCCGGATAAGATTTCGCTGTTAGAGGGCGAAGGCATGTATGTTTGACGGGAGGGATGTGCTTGGCCGGGTGGTCAGCAAGTCACCCTCCGGGTGGGGCCACGGAGCCTATCACAGAGACCATGTTTTTGCTGAAGCCCTCATGATCGCCTCGGGCACTCGCCCCGATGACATGAAACGCTGCGGCACCACCTCAGGAGTCAGCCGCACGTCACTATTACCCAAACTTGATGAAATATCGGACTGGGGGTCGGTCCGCAGCTACGCTTGGAGTGGCCCGGCTGGCACGAGACTAGAACGGCTCGGCTGCCGGCAGAACTAGACGCAGTTCGCTGTCGCCCGTTAGGGAGTATTCGGGAAGGCGTCCGGTCAGATCTTGCGTCTCTTTGCGAATCCTGGGAACGCCGTCACCGCGCTGTTCCATGAGCTTCTGCCTCGGAAACTCGGGGTGCGACGGACACCTTGCCAAGAGGGAAACGACGAGCGGATTCCGCGTTGCCTGGCGGAGATGGAGCACGTCAACGGTCAGTGTATTTGCCAATCCACCAGGCACGGACAACTCAATCCGATTGGCGAACATGTGAAGCCGAATCCTGCTCCCAGCGATGGAGTAGTCCCGGTGGGCGACCGCGTTAACCAAGGCCTCGAATACAGCCTTCTCGCTATACTGCGCGACGTCTTCGCGCCCCAGACGCTTGGCAGCGCCGATGCGCATGTTGCGACGGACGAAGTCGAACGCTTTGCTAACCTGCGCGTCGAGCGGGCCCAAAATATCCTTAGCGTCTGTCTGGTAGTGCTCATCCACCCGTTCTCCTGCGTAGAGAACCGCCTGAATGTACGCCGCGCGCAGCCATCGCTGCGGCTCCGGGGTGCATATCAGGACGCCAGCTACAGACAGCCGTTCTACACCGTCGGCATCCTCGACGATCAGCCCCAACTTTCGCACTGCAACTTCGATGTCGGCTTCCTCGCTCACGAAGCGCTCGGCAGAGTACATATCAAGATCCTAAGGTTTGGTCCCAGAAACCGGGCATTCGTCGAACCTCATGATGCCGGTCTGTGCCCGCAGTATCATCAGACGCTGTAGGGCCATCGGTTCGATCCTGCGCTTGGAGCTGCCAATGCGACGGAAGTAACCTCCGGGACCTTGGTGCACAAAGAGGCTCTGGGGGATCTCGACCAGAAGGACCGGTTTCGAAACGCTCGGTTGCCCGAGTCCGGGTTCCGACGACACAGGTAGTTCGCGCCGATAGATTCCCGCCTCCAGTGGGGGCTTGATCGAATCGTTACAGACCTCCCGGACATGGTCTTCCACGGCATCCAGTCGGTCCAGCGGAATTCCGGTCACCCTTCGGGTCTCGTCGTTAACTCCCAGGACGAACAGGCCTCCCCGCGAGTTCGCAAACGCCGCAAATTCGTCCGCGAGTTCCGCTCGCTTTGGACCTTCGACCTTTCGGTTCTTGAAGTGGACTTCCTTGAGTTCGAGTCCTCCATCCTCGCCGAGGCGGATACGGCTCGCGAGATTCTTCATCCTCATGCCGTCAACCCCTAGCGGAACAGGATACCGTTTGTCCCGACCGCTTTTGCCCGAAAGCCTCCGACACAGCAGTAACCATCTTTGATCTCACCGCGCGGCCCGCTGCTCCAGTTCCAAGAACCTGGAATCGTGTGGAATCGTTGCGTCCAACTCCCGCAAGGTCCTGAGCATATCCGCGAGAGACGCCCTCGACCACGGGTCGATGCCGACCTCTGGGACGATGCGGTGCAGCAGGGCAGCGACCGCCCGAGGATGTGACTTCCACGTTTCTTGTGGTAACAGACTGTACTGATCTGTCGGTCGTTCAATGCCATCAGATAGCCATTCGCCCAGTCAACCGCTTCCGGAAATGCATCTCCCGTTGCCATGATAACCCCCACAAGTGCCGAAGAACTCTGGCCGGTATTAAGTGTCTTCTCGCGCGGCCAGAAGCGATGAAGCCATGGACGCACGAATTCTCTCCACACTTGTTTGCACGGTAGGTCGGACTCGTCCAGCACTTCTCGCAGCGCGAAGCCGACTTGCAAGGGATTGTTCCGGATCACAATATGCGCCGTCTCTCGAAACGTCGACTCGTCGATTAGACCCGTCTGTAGAGACATGCTCACACATACGAAGAATCGAACAAGTTTCTCGCCGCGGTCGATTTCCTTGTGGTGTTGAACCGCCTGCCAGAGGTCTGGCCCCAGAACCCGCACGAGATCAGGCATGATCGAGCCACGGTCGGCAGGTTAGGCGTGCTCTCGTAGTTTGGGCGATGCTGTGAAGCATCTGGAGAGACTGGCGCCGCCGGATCGGCTAGGGTGAGACGGTAGTGAGTATTGAGCAGGACTTTGATGTCTCGCTGATCGCTGCCATGGCGCTTCGCGAGAAACAGGTCCAGCAGACCTATCGCCCGTTTATTGGCGTTCACAAGTGGTTCGCCCGCCGACCGGTCACGTTGTTCCGCGGCCTGATCCTCGCGGAGTTCGGCCGCGCCCGCCTACAAGATCTCTTCTACCGTTCAAACGACTTCGCCGGCAAGCGCATTGCCGATCCCTTCATGGGGGGTGGAACACCAGTCTTTGAGGCGAATCGTGTCGGGTGCGCCATCGATGGTTTCGACATCAATCCGATGTCGACTTGGATCGTCCGTGAGGAACTTGAGAGCCTTGACGTACCGGCCTATGAGCGGGCCGCCCACGCGCTGATAAACGAGCTGAGAGGCAAGATCGACCGCCATTACCGAACGTCGTGCCCAATTTACGGAGACGCCGACGTGCCCGTGAAGTCCTTTCTGTGGGTCAAGACGCTTGAATGCGCCGGGTGCGGGAGACGCATGGATCTGTTTCCCGGCTACGTGCTGGCCGAGAATCAGCGACACCCCAAGAGCGTGCTGGTCTGCTGCGCCTGCGGCGATCTCAATGAAGTCGAAGACCGTCGCAAGCCGGGTAGCTGCGTCGGCTGCGGCAGTGTTCTGAAGTGCGTCGGGCCCGCGCGGCGCGGGCGCTGTGATTGCCCGAGCTGCGGACAGACCAATACCTATCCTGGATCTCTCCGTCGCCGCCTCGTGCACCGCCTCTTCGCGATTGAGTACTACAACCTGACTAGGAAGGCAGCGCACAACGGACGCTTCTTCAAGAAGCCCGACGTGGCGGATCTAGCCCGAGTAGCTGCCGCAGGCGTCCAGTGGGAACAGCTCCGGCCCCGTTTCGTCCCCGATCAAGCCATCCTGCCAGGCGACGAGACGGGTCGGTTGCACCGCTGGGGCTATACCCACTGCCGGGATATGTTCAATGCCCGCCAGTTGCTCGGGCTGGAACTGAGCTGCCAGTTAATTGCAGAGACGGAGGATCCTCGCCTGTGCCGAGCCTTGGCAACGAACCTTTCGAACCTGCTGCGCTACCAGAATATGCTTTGCCGATACGATGCGACGACGCTGAAAGCACTGGATATTTTCTCCGTGCATGGCTTTCCGGTCGGGCTTGTGCAATGCGAATCCAATCTACTAGGGATCGCTACCGGCACCGGCTCGAATGTGGGATCGGGGGGCTGGTCAAACATCGTGGCGAAGTTCATCAAGGCGAAGCGTTACGGCGAGGCTCCCTACAAGGTCTTGCACGACGGACGACGCAAAGTCCGGGTTCCGATCGCAGGCGAACGAATCGGTCAGCGGCGAGGCAACGGTAGCCGCCGTGTGGCCCTTCGGTGCGCGAGCGCGACCGAGTGCCAGCTTCCACCTGCCAGTCTTGATGCCGTGTTCACGGATCCGCCGTATTTCGGCAATGTGCAATACGGGGAGTTGATGGACTTTTGCGATGTCTGGCTGCGGAATCTCGTCGGGCACGAGACCGAGGGATTCGACCAGCGCTCCTTGCGATCTTCAGGGGAACTCACCGGTAACGTGACCCAGAATCGCGGCCTTGAACACTTCGCCACGGGGCTGTCTGAGGTCTATTCGCGCATGGCTGCTGCCCTGAAGCCGGGTGCCCCGCTCGTGTTCACCTACCACCACAACAAGATAGAGGCATACACCGCTGTCGGTGTGGCGATCCTGGACGCCGGCATGGTCTGCTCGGCGGCACTGCCGTGCCCGGCCGAGATGGGCGGCTCCATCCACATTCACGGCACGAGTTCTTCAATCATCGACACCGTTTTCGTATGTAGAGCCCTGGCAATGCTCCCGGAAGCCGGTTATTCTCTAGGCCCGAGGAGATCGCCGGAATTGTCGGTGAGGATCTGGCACAACTCACCCGTGCCGGGCGAAAGTCGACCCACGGCGACACGCGCTGCATTGTGCTGGGGCACCTGACCCGGATGGCAATTTGGGAGCACCGCAACGCATGGGACCGGACACGCTCGATGACCGACAAGCTCACCGCGCTGAAAGCTACGATGTCGGCGTACGGCGATCCGGACGGGCTTGCGCACAGTGCGTCCGCTGTGGAACCCGCAGCGTCGGGATCGGACTACCCAGAACCTTCCTTGGAACTCGACGAGGAGCTAGCCGATGCCGTTCCCGTATGAGGTTGGATTCGACGGCGTAATAACCAATCTCGACATCTAGGTCGATGCTGTGCTCGGCTGTCTCGAATCCGAGTTCTTGGTTATGCCGAAGGGAAACGGATTCGTGGAGTTTCCCGAGTTTGAGAACGGCTAGGAGGCAGTGGAGCGCGCTACGGCAACTCTGCCACATTGGGTATTCCCTACTCCGTGCTGCTTTACGAGCGTCTGCTCGGCCGTCCGTTCGCTGGCCACCGAGACTCCATCAGCGAACCGGAATGCAACATCGTCGAGACCGCCATTGAGAATGTGCTCACGCCTGGCAGGGATGCGCGACCTGACGTTCGCTACTTTCCGAAGTTCCGGTACCGGATTGCTCAAGCGCAGCGTCGCTTGAGCGCGACTTCAGCCTGCAGACCCAGCGTGTCGTAAGCTAGCAAATCGTGTCCGTACGGTACCGCGCGCTGGGTTTCCTGTTCGTCCTGATGCTGATCACTTACCTCGACAGGGTCTGCTTCAGCACTACGGCTGGGGCAATGTCGGAGGAACTAGGACTGTCACTTGAGCAGATCGGGCTGGCCGGTTCCGGGTTCGTGCTGGGCTATGTCCTGTTCGAGATTCCGGGAGGGTGGCTGGCTGACCGCTTCGGTGCCCGGCTGATGCTGACCAGGATCGTGATCTGGTGGTCGGTGTTCACGGCGCTGACGGGCGCTGCATGGAATTTCCGGGCGCTAGTTGTGATCCGCTTCTTGTTCGGCTGTGGCGAGGCTGGCGCGTTTCCGGGTGCGACCTCTGCGATCGCACGCTGGTTTCCCCGCCACGAGCTTGGCCGAGCACAGTCGATCGTGATGTTTGGCAGTCGGGTCGGCTTTGCGATGACATCGTGGATCGTGATCGCTCTCATGACCGCGCACGGCTGGCGCACGGTCTATTGGATTTTCGCCGTGCTCGGCATCGTTTGGGCCGTGGGGTGGAGCGCGTGGTTTCGGGACACGCCCGAGGCTAAGAGCTCTGTCGGATCCGCTGAACTGAACTTGATCCGCGAACACCGGGCTGCTTCCGGACGGGAAGCGAACGTCCCTTGGGGGGTGCTGCTGACAAGCCGGAACGTTTGGGCGCTATGCGGCATGTATTCGGGGTACACCTGGGGGCTCTACTTCTACATCCAGTGGCTGCCCACGTACCTTGAACAGGCGCGCGGGCTCGATCTGCCGGAAATTGGCCCGATGGCAGCGGCGGTGTTGGTGTCTGGGGCGGTAGCCAATCTCTTAGGGGGCTGGATCAGCGACAGACTCATTCCCACGCTGGGGATTCGGGCGGCACGCCGCATTCCAGCGATCAGCGGTTTGCTCTCAGCAGGGGTATTTCTGGCCCTCGCGGCTACCGTCGCCAACGACACGCTGGCATTGGTCTTCCTCGGCCTGAGCTTCGGGTCCGCCGAACTGATCTTGGCGGTGACTTGGGCAACCTGCATGGACATCGGCGGGCCTGCCGCCGGGGTGGTCTCCGGGACGATGAATTCGTTGGGACAGATTGGCGGTGCGCTAGCCCCGTGGCTAATCGGCCTAATGGTAGAGCGCACAGGGAGTTGGGAGCCGCCCCTACTGGTCTCCGCCGCGTACTATGTGGTCAGCGCGGTGCTCTGGCTCATGGTGGAACCAGACCGTCGCTTGAAGCTTGCAGATGCCGAGACCTAGTTTTGAGGAGGCCCCGTACGTCTTGGCTCCCGACGAGACGGATGTAAATTTGCGTGCCTACTTCGACTCAATCAGCTCCGACAGGCTGGAGTGCTTGGATCTGTCTTGGAACGACACGGAACTGCAGCAGTGGGATGGCAACTTTCGTAGCGACGGCTGCCTCATGATGGTTTGCTGTGATCGCGAGGTTGGAATCGACGAGTACCGTAGGGTCTTGCGCGAGTTCCTTCTTTTCAGAGGTGCCGCGAACCGCGGCCAGTGGAACGGCGGCTAAACCAAAGTTCCTGGCGATGATCTGTCGGAAGCCCTTGATATATCGGAGCGAATCAGGAATCGGCGGTGTCGTCGCCTGGGACCGGACGGACGCGCTCGAGCGCGCGCTCTTGCAAGCGCGTCGGCTCTGCGCGAGGGGGCTGCGATCGGGGACGACCTCCACGCACATGGGAACCTCATGATCCATCAAGCCTTGGTATGCCGATTCTAAAGGCGAGATAACTTCCCAGAACTGCCATTCCATGGGAACACCAGCGAATCTCCTGACCCCTTTGACGGACCGGGAAAGCAAGTCGAATCACTGCGTTAACGGCCAATTTATGAGAGAGGCCGCCAGGGGAACTACGGTCTAGAGTTGGCCGGCAGGGTTAGACTGATGTCAAGCAATCCTTGTAGCCCTTCGGCGAGATTGCCGGACTATCGCCTGGGCGTATCCTCGCATGGCTAGGATGGTGTAGAGGCTTTCAGCCTTGCTCTGAACTTTGAGACACAAGATGCACATTCGTCTGCCTATATCACGCTCTTGCCAGACCCTAGCTTTCGTCCTCCCGCTGGTGTTGGGAGTGACAATGCAGGCACAGATTTACGACCCGGTGCAATGGCGCCTCGAATTTGACTCCGTGGAGGCCCCTCCCGGTTCGACGGTACTAGCCCGCCTTACTGCGGTGATCGAGGATGGTTGGCATATCTACTCGACAACGACCCCAGAGGGCATCCCTTTGGCCCTTGCGATCGCTGATTCCGAGGCGGTCGCGGCATGGCGGGCACACCAACCGGATCCGGAGGTCGTCTTCGACCCGAACTTTCAGGCGGATGTCGAGTGGTACACCTCCGAGGCAGAATTCCTGATCGAGCTGGACCTGGACGCGCAGGACAGCGCGGCAGAGCATGCGATCGAGGCGCTGGTCCGCTATGGGGCGTGCGATGACCGCCAATGCTTGCCCCCGAAGCGCAAGAGCGCGTCAGCCAACTTAGCGATTGTTCCATCCGCCGCACCGCTGACCGCCGCATTGCCGGACGGATACCAGCCCGCCAAGGTCAACGAGGTGGGCCGCCCGCGCCCCAGCGGAACCCCAGCTGCATCCGCTGACCCCGAAAACTTCAAAGCGGAGGATCAGGGCCTGATTCGCTTTGCACTGCTAGCGCTGGGGTTCGGGTTTCTTGCGATCCTGACGCCCTGTGTCTTTCCGATGATCCCGATCTACATGGGGTCCTTCCTCAGTGGCGGAGCGCGGCCGTGGGGTGCCGTTCTACGACAGGCCGGCACATTTTGCCTCGGCGTAATTGTCTTGTTCACGACGCTCGGTGGTGCCCTGAGCGCTGCGCTAGGTCCTTTTGGGCTTAGCCAGATCGGCTCTAATGCGTGGGCAAACTTGTTCATCGCGTGCGTGATGGTCTTCTTCGCCCTCAGCATGCTCGGTGCGTTCGAGATCGTTCTGCCGAGCGGCTGGACCACGGGCGCGAGCGAGCGCTCGACCGGCACGGGCATCCTACCCACCCTAATGCTGAGCCTAGTGTTCACGCTTGCTTCGTTCGCCTGCATCGGACCGTTCATAGGCTCGCTGCTTGCGGGTTCGGTCGCATCGGGGGGGCTGATCTATCCCGTGCTCGGCATGACACTTTTTGCGACGGGCCTGTCGGCACCGTTTTTTGTCCTCGCATTGTTCCCTGCCCTGATGAACAGGCTGCCCGGAAGCGGTGGGTGGCTGGCGATCTCAAAAAGGACGGCTGGTCTCGTGATCGTCGCGGTCGGGCTGAAGTACCTCGGAAATTTCGACCAGGTCGTCGGATGGGGGATCCTGACCAGAGAGCGCTTCCTAGCGATTTGGATCGTTCTGTTCGCCGCCGCAGCGCTGTATCTATGGGGACTGGTCAAGCTGGGTGACGACGGTCCGCCACAATCGATCGGGCTTCCACGCTTCGGCATCGGCTCGGCGTTTCTTGCGCTTGCGCTGAGCTTGCTGCCAGGCATGTTCGGTGGTTCGCTTGGCGAGTTGGAAGCACATATTCCGGAGTCGACGCAGTCAGGGTTTGCATCAGCGGGGGACGGCTCGCTGTCTTGGATCAAGGATGACTACGAGGGCGCGTCCTCGACTGCGATGAACACGAGCAAACCATTGCTGGTCAGCTTCACTGGATATGCCTGCTCGAATTGCAAGTGGATGAAGGCCAACATGTTCACCCGGCCCGAGGTCTCGGAACTGTTGCGCGACGTTGTGCTCGTAGAGTTGTACACAGACGGGTTTGACGAGGCCAGCGAGAAACATCAAGCGTTCCAAGTGGAGCGCTTCCGCTCGGTGAGCATACCTTTCTATGCCCTGTTGAGACCGGATGGCTCGGTCGCTGCGACGTTTTCTGGTCAAACCCGAGACGTGGATGAGTTCCGGAGATTCCTGATGAGCTTAGGCTGATCCTACTGCGCGTCTGGCGAGCGGATCAGCGCACACAGCGAAGTGTCATAAATATCGTGGTTTCAGGATGTTGGAGACTCGTTCCGTAACCGATTTCAGAGAATCTGGGCACCGGCTCAGCACGATGGCGAGCCGACTGCTCTGTGGTGCGTTGTTCCTCGTGCTGGTGCTGGTGGCCGGAGCGGAGCGCGCCGCAGGGCAGCATGCCAAGCCCTCAGCCAGCGACGGCCAGCGCCTATTCGACAGCTATTGTTCAGCGTGCCACCAATACGATGACCAAGGAATGGGCGAGGCGCCACCGCTAGCTGGCTCCCCGTGGGTTAATGGCCCTGCAGAGCGCCTTGTGAGGATCATCCTGCACGGCATCACAGGGCGAATCGAGATTCGAGGAAGAGTCTACGACCGAGAGATGCCAGGATTCGGCGGAGTGCTGTCGAACGATGATGTGGCCGCGCTCGCAACCTACACGCGGAAGCGGTTCGGAACCAGCGTCGGACCTGTCATGCCCGCTGAAGTGGGTCGAATACGCCGCGAGCACGCAGGCAGGACCGCCTATTGGCCTGCCGACGAGTTACTCAAACTGCGCTAGTCGGTGTACTTGCGCCCCAGTCCAAATTCGTGTCCGATCTGGACTACCTTGCCGTCTTGCATATGGACCTCAACATATTTCGATCCACTCACCGGCTCACCGCTCTCGTCGCGTAGGGTAGCTACAAGTTTCTTGGTCTTGACGTCAAAGACGTCCGGCGTGTGACTCCACGCATACTTGCCATCGAGGGAAAACGCTACCCAGCCATGCCCGCCCTGGGACAATTCGAGATGCCCCTTCGCGGCCGGGGGCATCTTGGTCGCGTCGAAAATGAAGAGCTTCTGGCCCTTTTGATCGCTGATCCAGAGTTCGGATTCATCAGGGGTCAGACCCGCGCCGTGGGTCCGATTCGGGATCTTCTCCTCACCTGCGAAAACACGGTGGATTGCCTTGCCGGCCTTGAGGTCCACTACATCGAACCCTACGTGGTTGCCTAGGCAGACATAGGCGTAGCGTTCTCGGCTGTCGATTGTATACGGAAAAATTCCGCGCTCGCCAACGTCCTTTACCTGCATGAGCAATTTTTCGTCCTTGGTGTCGAACACGGACAGCGTCGTCGTGGTTCCGAGATAGAGCTTGGTGCCGGACAGGTTGACGACGCTGTTGTGGGCCGCGGTGCCAACTTTGATGCGCTTGATGATCTCTCCGGACTCGCCATCGACGACGAGCAACCCGCTGTCCTCGCCCTTGTACCACCAGCCGGTCGGGACATAGATCTTCTTGCCGTCCAAGGTCACTGACGAGCGGTCACAGCCGGCGTCGTAGACCTTCTCCCAGACGATCTTTTCGGTCTCAAGGTCGAAGCGCCCAAGCCGATGGTTGGTCGAAGAGTAGTAGACGCTGTGCTTTTCGAGATTTCCGGCGAATCCGCGCAATCCCTCCTCGAACACCGGGATATCGATCCGCCGGACAAACTTGTGCCCGTTGTCGATGTCGAAAACCAGAATCCCGGGTTTGGAGCGCCCTTCCTTCTGCGCACCGTCGGGCATGCTGAGGTACAGATAGCGCTTGACCTCTCCGGAAGCTGCCAGGACCAGCGAGGGCAAGGCTAGAGAGATGGCTAATACAAACTGAAGGCGTCGCATGCCGAGAGTGTTGCAAGTCGGGGCTGACTACGTCAACACGCTAAGGCCACCAATATTGCTCGGAAGCTGTGCCAGTCCACCCGAATCTTCCTCCGGACCCCGTGAATACCAAGTCGGTCGAGTCGCTCGTCGCAGCGGGACGTGCCGTTCTCGTACGGGAATCTATTTGGCGTCCTCCATGAAGGGAGCCGTAGTGGCTCGGTTGGCGCGGGCCACCTCTGAGACGTGGCGCTCGAGCTGATTGCGTGCGTTTCGAAAGCCGTAGCGTCGTGCGTTTTTCTTCAAATGCGCTCCGCGAAGGTGATAGCCGATACAGGATGGGATGTCCAGCAAGGCGGCCAGCGTTTCAGCGTAGGCCGCGGTGTCATGCGTTCGGTCCTCTGCCAGAGGTCAGCCGGGCTCGTGTTCAATATCAGACTTCGTTACGCCGATCGATTAAAGTTGTCACGAGTTTTCGCTGAGACTCCGGCTGGGTGAGGCTGCGAGGCCGTCGGCTGGGAGCTGTAAGCGCTCGACCAGCGCCGCAGCCTTGCGCGCTGACCCGGCCGCGCTGCTGGCAGCCCGCCGCGGCGGGCACTGGCTGGCGGGCAGGCGGCCCTCTTTGCTGTAGCGCCACAGCGTCGAGCAGTTCACGCCCAGTTGCTTGGCCACGCGGTACAGACTCTGCCCGGCCTGCAACATTTCCGCAGCCCGGGCCAGCACCTCGGGATCCTCGATGCCGTGCCGCCGCCGCGGCTTGCGCGGCCGCACGAAGCCGCTCTCGCCGCGCTGCTGCAGGCGCACCTTGGCCCGCCCCACCGTGCGCGCATTGAGGCCGAAGGCGTCGGCTAGCGCGGCCTGCGTGGCGTGGCCGTACAGCGCGCGGCGGCCGAGACACAGATTGCGGCTGACTTTGTCGTCGCGGGTGAGCGAGGCGAACGGCTGGGTGAACAGGAGATAGACGAAGTTCTCGCCATCGCGCAGTAGGCTCAGGCCCGCGCCGAGGGTCAGCGCTTGGCCCTCTTGCAGGGCATAGGCAGCCGCTGGCGGCAGGCTCTCTTCGGCTTTCATGGGACACATTAAATCATAAGGTGGCTGGGCAAGCACAACGGAGCTATCGAGCTAGATCACCGTTCGCTTCTATCACCCTCTAATTCAGCGAGCAGGTCTCGGAGTGGCGCAACCGATTCCGCAGTTGGAAGCTCCTCGGAGACCAGCACCGGCGGCGTCAACCAGCCCTTGCGCACCGCCTCGGCCAATAGTGCATCGGCAAGTATCGGGCTCCTGGTTTTCCTCGGCGGCCCGATTTCCGCAACGACCCGGTCACGGTCTGTCACCAGAACGGTCTCGCCTGATGCCGCCAGCCGCACGTACTCACTCAGACGGTTGTTGAGTACCTTTATTCGGGCCTTATATGCCAAAGTGCTCAGAAACGGAATCTGGCGGGAATGTTCGGTACAGGCAGAACGCATTTAACAACTTGTAGAACCAGTGCAGTAGAGCTTGATTTCACTTGCAGTTCGTGGTATGATAATGCTCATGAGGGGACCCAGCAACCATACCCCCAAGGGGCCTGGGCGGGCGGACCGCAAGGGCCTCACGATCATCGAGTTGCTGCGCAAGTTCCCCGACGACGCGACGGCGGAAAGGTGGTTTGAGGAACTGCGCTGGAAGCACCGGCCGACCTGCCCGGACTGCCGTTCCGGCAACCACGGACAGTGCCCGTCCCATCCGTCCATGCCGTACACCTGCAAGGACTGCCGCAAGCGCTTCAGCGTCCGCAAGGGCACCATCATGCAGTCCAGCAAGCTCGGCTATCAGACATGGGCTGTGGCGTTCTACATGGCGGCGACCAACCTCAAGGGCATCTCCAGCATGAAGCTGCATCGCGAGCTAGGCATCACGCAGAAGACTGCCTGGCACCTGCTGCAGAGAATCCGCGAGGTGTTCAGGGACGGCGCGGCGCCGCTCAGCGGCATCGTCGAGCTCGACGAGGTTTACCTCGGCGGCAAGGAGCGCAACAAGCACGCCTCGCAGCAACTCAAGGCCGGTCGCGGAAGCGTCGGCAAGACGGCGGTTGTGGGTGCCAAGCAGCGTGGCGGCAAGGTGGTAGCGAAGCCGGTTCCGGCAACGGATGCCCAGACTCTGGGAGGCTTCGTGGAGGCTACGGTCGAGCCGGGTTCCACGGTGTACACGGACGGGTCCAGTGCCTATGGGAAGCTGCGGGAGTACACGCATAACGCGGTGCACCACGGAGCGGGCGAGTACGTGCGCGGCGCAATCCACACCAACAGCATCGAGGGGTTCTGGTCCTTGTTCAAGCGCGGCTACTACGGCATCTATCACCGGATGACCGGCAAGCACCTGCATCGGTACCTGCATGAGTTCAGCGGACGGGCCGGCATCCGCAGCCTAGATACCATGGAGCAGCTGGGACACATGGTCCGTCACATGGATGGCAAGGTGCTCACGTACAAGAGGCTGACGGCATGAGCCAGCTGGTGCGCAGGACCAAGCGGAACCGTCCAGGGCGACCGGAAACGCGCGTCCTGAGCATCCACCTGCCGGTCCAGCAGGCCGTCCGGCGCATGTTCGCCTACGGGCTGCCGCGCAAGCAACGGAACGAGGATGGCGGAGCCGCACGTTCAGCAGCGCAGGCTGTTGACCAGGGACAATCCGGACGTCCTGCGGGGCATGAATTCCGAGAGCGCAGAGCTGCTCTGCTTGGACCCTCCCTGCAACACGAATCGCCCCTACGAGGCTGCCATAGGCTCAGAGGCGGCAGGAGCGGCCTTGCAGGCCACGTGGACTCTGAGCGAGGTGGACTGGACATGGCTTGGCTGGATCGCTGAGAGGGAACCCGCACTGGCCAGCAGCATTGACGCTGCTGGGCGCGCGCAGGGCAAGGGCAGGCAGTCCGAGCTGGTCATGCGGGCCGTTCGCCTGCTGGAAATGAAGCGGTTGCTCAAGCCAACGGGAAGCCTGTACCTGAATTGCGATCCCGCGGCCAGCCACTAATCTCAAGCTGGTGATGGACGCGATCCTCGAACCTCAGGATTTTCGCAACGAAATTCAATGGAAGCGCTATGGCGCACACAATGACGTGGGCCAAGGATCTCGCCATTTCGGATTGCCCGGAACATTCCCGCCAGATTCCGTTTCTGAGCACTTTGGCATATAAGCCCCCTTTATTCCTTTTATCTTGGAAGTGTGCCGGAGACAGGATCCCCAGTTAGGACTTGGGTACGTCTCGTTGGTCTGCCGCAGGCTGCCCATGCCCCAGATCTCGCACTTGACAACTGTAGGGTGGTTGTGGCATGTCTAAAGCATGCTCGACCAACATTGCATTGCGGAGACCCTCTCGCACTCAGAGGCCGTGGAGACCCTGCGGGTGCTGCGGACGCAGGCTGGCGACACCAGCCGGAGCGCGTTCGCCCGGCACGTGTGCCGGGAGTTCGGTTTCGTGAACAGTCGCGGCCAGCCGCAGGTGGCGAGCTGCCAGAAGGCCTTGCGCAGTCTGCACAGCGCGGGACGCATCGATTTGCCGGCCCCGCGCCATGGCGGCCGCGCCGGTGACTGCCGTCCGCGTCGGCTCGGCCAGCCGGTCCCGCCACCGCAAGCAGTTCCGCCTGCGGCGGGGGCGGTCGCCGGGCTCAAGTTGACCCTGGTGACGAGTCCGCAACAGCGGCGGACCTGGAACGAGCTGGTCGCCAGCGAGCACCCGCAGGGAGCCGTGCTGCACGTCGGTGCCCAGCTGCGCTACCTGATTGAGTCCGAGCACGGCCTGCTGGGGGCGCTCGGCTTCGCCGCCGCGGCCTTGGCGGTGGCGGCCCGCGACGAGTGGATTGGCTGGGATGCGCAACTGCGCCGCAAGCGGCTGCACCGCGTGCTGGGCCTGAGCCGCTTCCTGATCCGTCCCAGCGTGCGCTGTCACCTGCTCGCTTCCAAGGTGCTCGGCATGGTCCGGCGGCGGCTGCCGGAGGACTTCCTCCAGCGCTATGGCTACCGGCCTGCCCTGCTGGAAACCTATTGCGATCCGCAGCAGCACGCCGGCACGTGTTTCCGCGCCGCTAACTGGACCTGCGTCGGCCAGACCGGCGGGCGCGGGCGTTTCGCCCGGCCCGGCCAGCGCGTGCCGGTCAAGGCCATCTTCGTCTACCCCCTGCAGCGCGACTGGCGGCGCCTGCTCGGGGCCGCCGCAGCGCCGCCCGGCCAGCCGCTGGGGCCGGCCGACGGGCTGGCCCTGGACGAGTTCGCGGCCAACGAACTGGGCCAGGCGCCGCTGGGTGATCTACGCTTGTCGAAGCGGCTGGTGCAGACCGCGCAGATGCAGGCCGCCGCTCCCATGGCCTCGATCCCAGCCGCCGCGCAGGGCCAGCGGGCCGCCGTCAAGGGCCACTACCGCCTGATCGACCAGCCGGACGACTCGGCGGTGACCCCGCAGAACATCCTGGCGCCGCACCGCCAGCGCACGCTGCGGCGCCTGCAGGCCGAGCGCACGGTGCTGTGCGTGCAGGACGGCACCGAGCTCAACTTTGCCGAGCATCCCGGCTGTGCGGGGCTGGGCTACATCGGCAAGAACAAGCGCTCGGAGGGCACGCTGGGGCTGCACATGCACTCGACGCTGGCGGTCAGCCCGGAGGGCATCCCGCTGGGGCTGCTGCAAATCCAGTACGACGCGCCGGACGGGCAGGCGCAGCGCGGGCGGCCGCTGGAGGAGCGCAAGACCTTCCGCTGGATCCGCGGGTTGCGCGACTGCGCGGAGGTAGCGGGCCAGTTGGCGGGCCCGCGCCTGGTGGCGGTGATGGACCGCGAGGCCGACGTGCAGGCGCTGTTCGCCGAGCAGCGGCGGCTGGAGGGAGTCGAGTTGCTGGTGCGGGCCAAGCACAACCGCGTCCTGGGCGCGCCCCGGCCGAAGCTGTTCGAGCACATGCGGGCACAGCCGGTGGGGGGCCAGTTGGAGATCAAGGTGCAGCGGAGTTCGGCGCGGCGGGGCCCGCGCCGGCAGTCCGCCAGCGCGCTGCGCGCGGCGCGCACGGCGCAGGCCGAGTTGCGCTGGCAGACGGTCGAGTTGCCGGCCCCGGCGCGCGGCGAGGCAGCGCTGCGGATGCAGCTGGTGCACGTGTGGGAACGGGCGGCGCCGGAGGGGGTGGAAGCGTTGGAGTGGTTCCTGCTGACGACGTTGCCGGTGGCGTCGCTGGCGGATGCGGAGCAGGTGCTGGAGTGGTACCGGCTGCGCTGGCGCATCGAGGACTGGCACCGGATGCTCAAGTCCGGCTGCAAGGTGGAGTACCTGGGGCACCGCACGGGGCAGCGGATCGAGCGGGCGGTGACGATCAAGGCGGTGATCGCCTGGCGGCTGACCGCGATGACCCTGCTGGGACGGGAGACCCCCGAATTACCGAGCGAGGTGTTCTTCACGCAGATCCAGCTGCGGGTGCTGCGCCACTTCGCGTCCAAGCGCGGGCTGGCCGCGCCGGGCAATCTGGGGCTGGCGGTGCGGACCATGGCGATCTTGGGCGGCTACCTGTACCGTGCGCACGCTCCGCCGCCGGGCCATCAAAAGATCTGGGAGGGCTGGACCCGCTTGACCATCATGAGCGAAGCCTATGAGCTGAAAGACTACTTCGAGCCGCCCGCCAGCGCCTCTCAGGATGAGCCCGAATCGTGACTTGTGGGGCAACGGCAGGCCGCAGGTGGCGCAAGCCACCGCAGCGGCAGGCCTCGGATCCCTCCCCTCGCCAGCGGGGGGAGGTCGCCTCGGGGGCCTTGCAAGGCCCCCGAGGCGGCGACGGGTCGGACCGTTTTTCCCTCGGATTTCAGGTCCGTGCGGTAGCTTGGTCGGCCCGTCGCAGCAATTCCTGCGCGACCTCAACGGAAGCGTGGGTGTAGCCCCGTATCGCAAAAGGACAGGAATGCAGGAATGACACCACCCAAGCCCACCGTAATCGCCGGTATCGATGTCGGCAAATCCGGGCTCGACGCCCACATCCTCGAGGGCAGTTTGGAGCGCCACTTCAAGAATGACAAGTGCGGCCGCCGCGCCCTGCGCAAGTGGCTGCTGCAGCACGGCGTCAGCCGCGCTGTCTTCGAGGCCGGCTTGGAGACCGTGCTGGTCAACCCGTTGCGCTCGCGGCGCTTCGCCGAGGCCCTCGGACAACTCGCCAAGAACGACCGCGTCGACGCTGCCATGCTGGCCCGCTTCGGCCAGCTTGACAGCCTCGTGGCGACCCCGCCCCAAGACGATCACCTGCAGCTGCTCAGTGACTTGCTGGCCGCGCGCCGCAAGCTCGTGATACAGCTCGGCGCCCTCCGCAAGCTGCGCGCCGAACTCGCCCCCGAGGCGGCTGCCTGCATCGCTGACAGTTGCAATGGCCTGCAAGCCGACATCAGCTCCTGCGAGCAGCGCATGCTGACTTGTATCGCCGCCGACGCTGCCCTGGCGCGCCGCGCCGAGATCATCCAGTCGGTGCCCGGCTGCGGCCCGGTCACGGCCGCCTGCCTGTGTGCCGAGATGCCCGAACTGGGCACCATCGGTCGCCGCCAGGCCGCCGCGTTGTTGGGCCTGGCGCCGTTCGACCAAGACTCGGGCAAACAGCATGGTCGCCGCAGCATTCGCGGCGGTCGCGCCCAGCCCCGCCACAGCCTCTACATGGCGGCCCTGTCCGCGACCCGCTGGGAACCCGCCTGCAAGGCCTGCTACCAGCGCCTGATCGCCGACAAGAAGGAGCACAAGGTCGCCATGGTCGCCGTCATGCGCAAGCTCGCTTGCCTGCTCACTGCGCTGCTGCGCGAGGACCGCTGCTGGCAAAGCGAACCGCCCGCTCGGGAGTTGCCGGCCGCCGCCTGAGCAGCACCCACCGCCGCCCCTCACCGAATCTCACCATGTGCAGAGAAATCCAAGAAAATCGCCCTTGCAGAACACATCTGCCCGGATATCTGCTTGACAGCCAACACGGAAGCTACCGCTCTCATGCGCTATAAGGTCGCAACTAGTAGCCACGTTGCCAACCCGAGCCTATGTGACACCGCCACTCCTCCCGATCTGCGACCCATTCCAGGGAACTCTACCGTCATGACACGGACCCCCAGGAATGGGAAAACCTGTCGGGTGACCCATGCTTGGCTGAGCAGATCAGGAAACTTGCAGCATGGCTGCCAGCGCAAGAGGCACCCCTAGTGCTGGGCGGAAAGGCACTCCATGGTGTCATTGACGCCGATCAACCGGACGTGACCGAGTTGCGCCAGCAGTGGAATCGGATCAACGCCGAAATCGAGCCTCCGCTGGACTGATCTGGGATCCCAGACTTCCTCGGCTAGGTCGGACTCTTTGGGAAAGGAATCGGTCGGTAACCATGGCCACGACCAAAGGGCAAGTACCCAAGCGCCGTCTCCGAAGTTCGACTCGAGGAGGCCAGCCTGCTGTTGCGTCGAGTCGCCGAATCAAGTCATCCCCTGCGTCAATGCCCCCTCCCACAGGTGCCGGGCGAAGTCTTCGGCCGGAACGATGTCAATGCCGTCTTCTGTCCGCCAAGCCCTTGATTCAAGGCAGACGAGAATACGGTTCTGGGTCTGCGGATGCTCCTCTGCCAAGGACCGCAACCCTCTGAGATGCCCTGTTCGGATCCGGGAGCTAGCCTTGACCTCTACCGCAACCTCCATGTCGCCGAGAACGAAATCGACCTCAACACCACTGGGAAGTCGCCAGTATGTCAGCTCTCTGTCAACCTCCGTATAGGCGACAAAGCTATTGAGTTCGTGGAATACCCAATTCTCCAACGCCTTGCCATAGAGCTCCGATCCACGCTGCAAGGCACCGCGACGGGCGAGTTGGTTGACAACACCAACATCCGAGAAATAGAACTTCGGCGCTAAGATCAGTCGTCGTTTGACGCGCTTGCGGAACGCAGGGAGCCAGCGCCCTATCAACGTGTCCACGAGAATTCCGAAGTACGCCTTGACGGACTTGTTGGATACGCCACAATCGCGAGCGATGTTCGTATAGCTGACCGTGCTGCCGTCGCTCAGGGCAGCCGCATCGAGGAAGTTGGAAAAGGCCGGCAGATTGCGGACCAAGCCTTCGGCAGCGATTTCCTCCTTTAGGTAGTCGGCTGTATAGGCGCGAAGGAGCCTCTCAGCTCGACTAGATTCGTATACTCTCGGCAGGTAGCCTCGATTCAACATTCGGTCCAAGGCAAAATCGCTCCCCAATTCACCCGCGGTCAGTCCACGCAGTTCGTATCGCACTGCGCGTCCGCCAAGGAGGTTTGCCGCCCCACGGCGGACCTTCCGGGCGCTGGAACCGCATAGAGCGAAGCTGAGGCCACGGTTCTCCATCAACCAATGCACTTCGTCGAGAAGGGCGGGAACCTTCTGGATCTCGTCAATGACGACCTGCTGGTCGTCGCCTACCCGATCCGCCTCAATCTCAAACCTGAGGAGTTCGGGCCGCGTGGTGTAGCGCCGGAATTCGTCACTCTTTAGGAGGTCAATCCAGCGGCCGTCCGGGTAACAGTGCCGGAGCAGTGTGCTCTTGCCAGTTTGCCGGGCCCCCCAGAGGAAAAACGTCTCTGTGCCCGCTTCCGGCAGCGATAGTCGACGATTGAACATGTACTTCAGATTATCATGACATTCTGAAGTTCAATATCAATTTCGCAGAGGCTCTGCCCTTCGGTCAGCCCCGCTGTAACAACCGCCTTTGACAACACCGCCTCGTCTGCAATCATGCCCTCCAACGAGGGCAGACTCTCTTCGCTACGCCCCAGATCCACAAGTCGTCAGAACGAGTCGATCGTGGACGGAAATTTGTCGCGAAACCTCGGCACGATGCATCTTTGTGTGAACTCATCGTGCAGTCTGAGTGCCTCCATCGCTTCAGGAAGACGCATTCTCTCGATGACCGCCATGATCTGTTCCTGACCTTGCCTGCCCCACTCCTCTCGCTCGGCTGCCGTAGCCGGCAAAGTGGGCGCTCTTATCGCTGCCCGCGTTTTGCGCATAGGGCATCCTCCTCTTCTGGTAGGTTAAGGCGGCGATCACGTTCCGCATGTGCTTGCTGCTGGCCCACTTGAGCGGAACACGGTGCGGGTGCGAGCACATGCGCTGCAGGATTGCCTCCGCCTCGGCCAGCGCTCTCAACCGGTCCCGGAAGCTCTCCAGGGTGTCCGCGACCCAGAGGTAGCCCTCCCGTTCCTCAGCCGCGCTCTCGATTGCCTCCAATTCGGCCGCTAGAGCGCGGTTCCGACGACTGCTTCCGGTAAGGGCGCACGGGCCTCGTCCCAGTCGATCGCATCCACGCGAGGCGGGTCGGTCGACTTGAGCGTGCGGAAGGCCCAATGTTTGCGACCTTCCACGGGAGCTGCCAGATCTATCCGTGTCTGATCCGCGCTCACCGCTTTGTCAAGCGGGGCGGGGCCTCCGATCTCTATTCACTCCTCAAGATTCGGGATCACACCGTAGTCAGCGTGACCGCACAGAGGTAACAAAGGCACAGAGAGCCGCCTTCGTTTCGTTCGGCGCTACAATTGCAACATCTTGGCCACCCGCACCACCGGCTCCGACGAAGCTTGCCCAAACCCTTGGCGGTCGCTTTTCCTAGCCGCAGCCGGTCTGTTGCTAGCCACGGGACCAAGCATGGCCCAGAAAACCACAGCTCAACCTCAGATCAACGCCCTGATTGTCGATGGGGTCAGCAATCACGACTGGCGCAAGACAACCGACTTCATCAAAGCGACTCTCACGGGGACGGGCATCTTCAAGGTCTCGGTTACGACCACGCCCGGCGAGCCTGACGACCCGGCTTGGGGACAATGGCGTCCGCAGTTCTCGGATTATGATGTCGTCGTCATCAGCTGGAACAACATTGGCCGACCCGAGCTGCGCTGGCCGCAGCCCGGCGAGCGCGCTTTGGAGGCCTACGTGCGGGGCGGCGGGGGCCTGCTGGCCTTTCACTCGGCGAACAACGCCTTCGCGCACTGGCCCGAATACGATCGCATGATTGGCATCGGGTGGCGCAACAAAGACCATGGCCCAGCATTACAACTCGATCCCGACGGCGAAATCCGGCGCATTCCAGCCGGCCAGGGCGAGCGCACCAGCCATGGCCCCCGCCAGGACACTGTCGTGATTCAGCTCACCGACCACCCAATCACGCGTGGCACTCCTAAACGATGGCTGACTCCCGACATCGAGGTTTACACGTACGCACGCGGTCCGGCCGAGCAACTGACGGTGCTAACTTACGGCCGTCACATCGCAACCGACAGGTATTGGCCGCTCGAATGGGTAGTGTCCTATGGTCAGGGGCGGGTCTATAGTTCGTCGTTCGGACACATCTGGAAGAGCGACATCGGAATTCCCGACCGCGTGCTTTGTGTGGGCTTCCAGACAAGCTTGATCCGCGCGGCGGAGTGGCTGGCAACCGGCACGGTCAGTTACCCAGTGCCCGACGAGTTCCCAAGTGAAGACGCAATCGTCCTTCGCAGCCGCTGATTGGCCGGCTGGCAGGTAAAAGATCGGCGATTAGGCAACTTCCGGCCGTTCCCGGTCTCAACCGCACGAAAGAGTTCGCGCTTGTAAGGGTCTAGCCGGGCTCTGGCAGCGGATTTCTGGCGAAGATGTACTCTTCGACTGGTCTGCCGTTTTGTAGGTGCTCGACAATGATGCGCTCTAGCACCACTCCACTTGCCGAGTGATACCACGTGCCATCGGGATAGACCACGGCGATCGGACCGTTCTCACAGACCCGCAGACAATTCACCTTGGATCGGAAAACGCAGCCATCACCCTGCGCCAAGCCCAGTTCGCGCAGTCGATCCTTCAACGCTGTCCAGGCCGGGACGCTGATCTCGCGAGGGGCGCACTTGGGATTCGATTGATCGGCGCAAAGCAGGATATGCCGAGTGTACTTGCCAGTGGGTATACGCATTCTGCCTACCCTCACGCAACGCCGAGCAGGGCGTGAAGTTCTGCTGTCAGCCTCGCCACGTCGTTCGGCGCACCCTCGGCGAGGTTGCGGTTCTCGAATGGGTCGTCTTGGATGTCGTGCAGCATCGGAGCGGTCGTAGTATCCCCTTCGGGATAAACCGGAAACCCGGTGGCGCCCTGCAATCTCCCGCCCGGATAGCCCCGGATCAACTTCAGTCGCCCGTCCGTGATGCAGCGCCAAGGATTGAATCCGCTCAGCAAGAACTCGCGGTGATCCTCCGAGGACCCGTCCAGCACGGGTCTCAGCGATCGGCTGTCCATGTCTGAGGGCACTTCCGCTCCGGCGTAATCTATGAACGTCGCAGCTAGATCCATCATGCTGACCAGCGCGCGTGTCGAAACTCCCGCCCGCACGCCCGGACCAGCTGCCACGAGCGGAACTCCCACGGACGCCTGTTGCGGAACGCGTTTCATCCATAAGTCATGGTCGCCCAGCATCTCACCGTGATCGCTTGTAAAGACCACGAGGGTGTTGTCGAGTTCGCCCCGAGCTTCGACCTCCTCCAAGAGCTTGCCTAACCAAGCATCGATGTTCTCGATCATGGCAGCGTAGTTGCGGCGGATTTCGACATGCTTCTCGGGAGTGAACTCGGTGCTGCGATTGGGCTGCGCGAAATCGACGTCGGGATAGAGGCTCTCCATGCTTGTCGTGATGTCGACCGGCTCGTGCGGTCCAGCGAAGTTGACCGCCAAATGCCACGGCTTACCTTGCGGGGCCTGCTGCAAGAGGCGCACGCCTTGCGCAGCAATCCAGTTATCGCAGTAGGATTCTTCTGGCAGCGGCGTGGCAAAGGTAGCCGCAAAGGTTCCGATCTCGCGGCGTCTTTCGAAGTCCGTTTGATGGATCTCGACACGCCCGGTATCATGCAGGTGCGCCGTGTACGGATCGCACGGCTCATCCATCCCCCAGCGGATTGCGTCCCACTTCCCCGCACTATCGACTCCTGCGGAGAAGCCCCATTCGGGAAGCAGGTGCTGGCCTTCCACGCCCCAACTTGGTTCCGGCTTGTGCAAGTCAAACTTGCCGCACCCCATGACGTGATACCCGGACTGCTGGAGCAGCGAATAGTACGTCGTCTGATCGAGCGGGTAGTTGAGGGCGTTGTCTGGGACTCCGCAGCGGTCGTATTCCCTGCCCCCCGCCAGACAGGCCCGCGAGGGAGCGCACAACGGAGACGCGCAATAGCAGTTATCGAAACGAACGCCTCTCGCCGCCAAGGCGTTGAGATGCGGAGTGCGAACGCCAATTGTTGGATTCAGGCCGGTCCAGTCGTAGCGCAGTTGGTCGGGCACGACTAGCAGGATGTTCGGCGCCGTGCTAGGAGTCGATTCCCTGCCTCCACTACAGGCCGCTGCGAGTGCAGCGGCCGATCCTGCGAGCAGGTCGCGGCGTGTGAGATTTGCCATCCCCTATGAGTTTAGCTGTCCCTGAATCGGGGACTCGGAACCACACCCACCAGCCTTGGCGAGTCGGAGGGGGCCTAGAATGGGGCGATGTCAACTCGCTTCGCTCTGATGTTTGGCCTGCTGACCGCCATCTCAGGTTTGGCGCAGCAAAGGCCTAACGTCCTATTGATCGCCGTTGACGACCTGAACGACTGGGTGGGCTGCATGGCGGGCCATCCCCAAGCCCAGACTCCCAACATTGATGGCTTGGCCAAGCAGGGCATCCTCTTCGCAAACGCTCACTGTGCGGCGCCCCTCTGCAATCCTTCGCGAACCGCACTGCTGTTCGGCAAGCGGCCGACCACCACCGGCGTGGTCGGCAATATGGATGATTGGCGCAAGTTCGACTCGTTGCGGGGATCTGAGTCCTTGCCCCAGTTCTTCCGCCGCAATGGGTATTTCACAGCGGCGGCTGGAAAGATATTCCATGCCAATCACGGCGGCTGGCGTGGTGCGCTGACACACGCCGAAGGGGCACCGTATGCGGGCCGGGGCGGGTTCGGCCAGCCAGAAGCGTGGGACGAGCGCTTTCCGGCGAAGACGATTCAACTGCCCCTGGCGCCTGTCCTGATTGACACGCACAGGAACGGCATCAACCACCATTGGGATTGGGGTCCGATCGACTTCAAGGCAGACATGACTGAAGACGGCCAGATCTCAAGATGGGCCGTGCGGCAGCTACGGGCCGAACACGATAAGCCTTTCTTCTTGGCGATCGGAATCTACCGGCCCCACGATCCCCAATATGCGCCTAGCGAGTACTTTGACGAGCACCCGCTAGCCGACGTGGAATTGCCGACGATTCTCGACTCAGATCTCGACGACATTCCCAAGATTGCGCAGCGGCACGTGCGTTCCCCCAACAGCTACGAGGCGATGATCCGCAAGCACAATGCACTGCAATCTGCGACTAGGGGGTATCTGGCGTCAGTGACGTTCGCAGATGCCATGATCGGGCGCGTGCTGAACGCACTTGCAGCGAGCAAGTATGCCGCCAACACTATCGTCGTCCTGTTCTCTGACCATGGCTACCACATCGGGGAGAAGCAGAAATACCACAAGAGCACGCTCTGGGAAGAGGCGACACGCGTGCCGCTGATCGTGCGCGCACCGGGGATCGGGACGCCGGGCAGCGTGTCGAAACGAGCTGTCAGCCTTGTCGACATCTACCCGACTCTTGCAGCGCTGACAACGTTGAGCCCGCCAACGGACCTAGATGGGGAGAGCCTGCTGCCGCTGCTCCAAGATCCATCCGCGCCACGGAGCGCGCCCGCCTTGACCACCCGCCAAGGCCAGCATCATGCCATTCGAACGGATCGCTGGAGGTACATCCGCTACGGCGATGGCAGCGAAGAGCTCTACGATCACGAAACCGATCCGATGGAGTGGAAGAATCTAGCGGTCGAGACCGCGCACGTTGCCACCAAACAACGGCTTTCGGCAGTGCTCGATCGGATGCTCGAATAGCGGGGCGACCTCTTTCGAGAGAAGCCCTGCAGTGGTAAGCAAGGCGTCAGTTGGCGCGGATATCCGGGCGGTCGTCTGATCGGTACGGATTTTCCGCCTGTCGCTGTTTCTTAGCGATCTTTGCAACCAGCGCCGCTACGAGCAGGATGCCGATGACGACCAAGATGTCTTCGATGCCGCGCAGGGCAAGGGAAATGCCGGCCAAGAGTGAGAAGAGCAGCACCAAGGCTACAATCCGAGTCACCGTCCGCCACGGCGTCCATTCGCCAGACTCCAGCGAATCGCTGTCGTCGTAAACCGTATCCTCTTCCCAATCGGCCATCATTATTCGCAGGACCTGCCTGCGGGCCCGCCAAGCACAGTGCGCAACGTGCGGAGGGCCGACCCGGTGCTCAGAACTCTGTCCCTGTGTACAAGTCCGAGACGAAGGATTCGTAGCCGTTGTACATCAGCGTCGGCCGCAATGAGTACACCAGCGAACCGCTGGGCCCCAGTGCGATGACGCGTTCTTCGGCTTGTGACCAGCGCGGATGCGGTTTCTGCGGATTCACGTTGGAATACCAGCCGTACTCGGTCGGGGCTGCCTTGTTCCACAGCGTCGGCGGCCTCTTCTTCGTGACCTCGATCTCCACGATCGACTTAATATTCTTCAGCCCATACTTCCAAGGGATGATCGCACGGATCGGCGCTCCGTTCTGCTTGGGCAGCGGCTTGCCATACAGGCCGGTGCAGAATAGCGCCAGTTCGTTCATGGCCTCACCGAGCGTCATTGCTTCCTCGTAGGGCCAGTCATAGTGCGGCTGCGAGAGGATTCCCGGCATCTCCCTTGGGCGGAATGCCGTGACCATCCTGATGTAGTTGGCATCTGACTTCGGGTCGACCTCGCGCAGCAGCGCCGACATCGGAAACCCTGTCCACGGCACGGCCATCGACCAGGCCTCGACACAGCGGAAGCGGTACAGCCGTTCTTCAAGTGGGAAGCGGCGCACCAAGTCGTCGATGTCGTACGTCTTGGGGTTGTTGACCAGGCCCGAGACCTTGACCTGCCAGGGAGCGATCTTGAACTGATCGATCTGGTGTCGAACTTGCTGCTTATCCAGGGTGAACTCGTAGAAGTTGTTGTACCCAATCGCAGCCGCTTCGGCTGTCAATGGCCGGTCCAGCGTGTACTTCGTATTGCGCCGCGCGGGGTAGAGGCCCTCGCCATCGGTCGCGCCAAGGAGTGCGCTTGGCAGCAGACCGCCAATTCCTGCAAGTCCAATCGATTGAAGCAGTTTTCGCCGTGAGTTAAACAAGTTCTCCGGCGTAGCCTCGCGCTCGGGAAGCTCCCATCCTTGGCCGATCTTGATTAGCATCTCCGCCCCTCCGCTACACCGTCAAGACTCACCCGTATCTGTGGGGGCCGACAGCACCCTCAGGCTAGCATAGGCAGCGGCAGTCCTCGATTGGCCCGAAGCTGATCATTAGCGCCCCGAAAGCAACGAAGTCAGGACGAAGAGCGCGTGGAAAAGGGAAATGCCAAGGGTCTGATCAAGGCTCAGAACAACGAACTCGAGGCGCTTGCGGAACTGCTTGACGATTGGGTCGACACAGCGGACATTCCCGAAGCATTGGATTGGGCGGATTCTAGGCCAGCCGTGCTCTACGGGTCAGTCAAGCACCAAATCAGCTTGCGCTTGGATGCAGATGGCATCGCTTGGTTCAAACAGCACGCCACAGGTGGCAGGAGCTACCGGACAGACACCACCGCAGCCACTTGCCCCTACCGCGAGTTCAACTGGCCACCATCTCGTAACAACCCCAGGGTCATCCAGCGCCTCGTAGGGCGCGTTCCAGTAGACGCCAGTGCCCTCCGGCGCGGGAGGGGTCAAGTCCATCTAGCCGCAACCCCGGAATGCTCGATTGCGGCTGATTCGGTCAGGGTCGGTACTGGCGATGGTAGCCGCGGACCTTCAGCTTGATGCGGTACAAGCTTTGATCCACCGTTACGTAGAGGAAATTACCACCTTCGCCTAACCCGAATTCCACATTGCTCGGCAGGCCGGTCGGCGTCCCAGGTGGCTCTTCCAACGCTCTGGCTTCGCCTTCGGTGAGAGGTGTCTCCTCCGAATGCACGCCCTTGGACGTGGGCAGGAACGCCACCTGCTCGCCTGTTGGGCTCAGCACGAGGATTCCCGGCTTCGAAGGTTCCCTTACGGTCAGATAAAGGTTCCCGTGCTCGTCGACGGTCATGCCGTCACACCCGAATTCGGGCCCGAAATCATGGAAGAGCTGCCTATCCTCGGCCACTAAGCCGTCCGCTCCAAGCGGAAAGGCGTAAATGCGCATAGGGCCGCGGTTGCCTGGCTCGACACCGGGCATTCCGTCGCCGCCATTGTTGGTCTCGGCGACATAGAGCGTTCGGCCGTCTGGACTCAGCGCCAGTCCATTCGGCTTGGTGAGGTCGCGAGTGATCTCCACGATGCTGCCTTCACGGGTGACGCGATAAACCGCTCTGTGCTCCAGCTCGAGCGCCTCATGCCCGAGGTATCGCGGGTCCGTGAAATACAAGTTTCCTTTGTCGTCAACGGTAATGTCATTCGGCGAATTGAAGCGCTTTCCCCTGAAGCTGTCAACGACCAAGGTGCGCTCTTTCGCGCTGACGTCCCAGCGCGAAATTCGCCGACCGCCATAATCGGCCCCCTCAGCAGCGTACATGTAGCCGTCCGGACCAAACGTGAGGCCATTGGACTTGTGACTGTTGTCGGCGAACACCTCCACGCGCTTCGACACAGGGTCGAAGCGGTGGATTCGACCGTGATCCTCGCTTCTGCGAATGTCGGAGAAGTAGATCGAGCCATCAGGTCCAACGGCCGGACCTTCCGTCAACCCTTCCTCGCCGGTCTCGGGTCTGGTGTACAGCAGCTCGAAACGAGCCTGCGCCTCAACAATCGCGTCACCTGTGGGGGCGGGCAGGTCGTCGGCCGGATACGCCGGCACGCAAAGGGTCGCTAAACCAAACATCCACAAGGACTTCACAGCCTCACCTCACGTAGAACTTATAAACGGTCGTGGTGGCGTAGGTTTCGCCCGGCCGCAGTACCGTTGACGGGAAATCGGGCTGGTTCGGGGAGTCGGGGTAATGCTGTGTCTCAAGGCAAAAGCCACTGCGGTGCTCATACGCCACGCCAGCCTTGCCGATGTGGTGGCCATCGAGAAAGTTTCCGCTGTAGAACTGCACGCCGGGCTCTTCCGTGAGCACGTCCATCGCCCGGCCGGTTGAAGGCTCTGAGACCGTTGCCGCAAGCGCCAGTCCTTCGGCTTCGCTGTTCAGAACGTAGTTGTGGTCATATCCGGCACCAAACCCAAGCTGCTGATGCTCTTCGCCGATGCGAGCGCCGATCGCCGTTGGCGCGCGGAAATCCAGCGGTGTGCCGTCGAGCGCGGCGATTTCGCCGAGCGGAATCGACGTCTCATCGACGGGCGTGTACTGATCCGCGTTGATCATCATCACGTGATCGAGGATCGGGCTCGCCCCGCCATCCTTGAGATTGAAATACGAGTGGTTTGTGAGGTTGATCACGGTCGGCTTGTCAGTGCTCGACTCATAGTCGATGCGTAGCTCGTTGTCGTCCGTCCAGGTGTAGACCACCTTCGAGGAAAGCATGCCCGGATACCCCTCCTCGCCGTCTTGGCTTACGTAGGTCAGTTCGACACCGTCACCGGATTCGGTCGCGACGCCCTTCCAGACGACCTTGTCAAAGCCCTTGATGCCTCCATGCAGCGAGTTCGGGCCGTTGTTCACGGGCAGCTCGTAGGTCGTTCCATCGATCTCGAACTTGCCGCCGGCGATGCGGTTTGCATATCTTCCGGTAATTGCCCCGAAGAACGGCGTATCGGCGACGTAGGCTTCGAGCGTGTCGAATCCCAGGACGACATCACCTAGGTTGCCGTCGCGATCCGGCACCTGCAGACTGACTACAATGCCTCCGTATTCGATGATGCCGACATTTGCACCTGAGGCGTTCGTCAGAGTGAACAGCGTGACAGGCTGACCGTCGACCGAACCGAACTCCGATGTCTCGATCGATCGCATGCTCTCCGGCGCTGTCTCGCTTGGAGCGCAAGACCACGCCAGCAATCCGGCTGCCAGAGCCCCTACCAAGGCCATGTGGGTGTACTTGAAATGCAAAATGGATCTCCTTCAACACCCCAGTGTAGTCTGCGCGTCGGAAAAGCCGTGGGGCGAGGGTCGGGTCGATGACTCTAGTCACTGGGGCCACCGGTTTCGTGGGCAACCATGTCGCTCGCTATTTGGCGAATCACGGCAAGAAGCTGCGGCTGCTCGTGCGACCGTCGAGCGACCGGTCCACACTGGCAGGCCTGGACGCACAGATCTGCGTTGGGGATATCCGCGACAGGGCGTCCGTTGCCGAGGCCATTGCGGGCTGCCGCGAGATCTATCACGTCGCGGCCGAATATCGACTTTGGAGCAGGACCCCCGCCGGGCTTTATGAGACCAACGTCGGCGGTACGCAGAACCTGCTCGAGGCCGCCAGCGGTGCCGACATCCGGCGATTCGTCTACACGAGTTCAATTGGCACGATCGCGCCTGCTGCGGATGGCTCCGCGGTGACAGAAGCCTCGCCGTCCGCATTGGCCGACATGACCGGCCATTACAAGCGATCCAAGTTCCTCGCAGAGCAAGAGGCGCTAAGGTATGCCGCCGCCGGCCTGCCGGTTGTGGTCGTGAGCCCCACGGCCCCGGTCGGGGAAGCTGACTTCAAGCCGACTCCGACAGGCCGGATCATCAGCGATTTCTTGAACGGTCGGATGCCAGCGTACGTCGACACAGGCCTGAATTTGGTTGACGTCCGGGACGTTGCGCGGGGACACTGGCTGGCCGCTGAAAAAGGAATTCCCGGAGAACGGTACCTGCTTGGATCAGAAAACCTGTCGCTGCGCCAGATCCTTGAAACCGCGGCGGAAATCAGCGGCCGCCCAGCGCCGCGGATACGCCTTCCGTACTTCGCAGCTTGGATCGCGGGCGCGTGCAGCACAGGCTGGTCGGCGCTATCCGGTTCGGCCCCGGCGGTGCCAATGGAAGGCGTGCGGATGGCGCGTCGCCAGATGTTCGCCGATTGCACCAAGGCCCGACGCGAATTGGGTTTCGAGCCAGTCCCCGTGCGAGGCGCCATCGCTCGGGCTATCGAATGGTTCGAGAGTCAGGTGCCGTGATTGCCTTGCAACGCTCAGTTGCGTTCGACGATGGGCTACTGGACTCTGCTGCGCGGAACGTAGACGCCGTTTTCCAGCCGCTCGAATAGATACTCGATTCCCGGATGCTGGATCGGGTCCGTTGCATCATCCTTGTCGAGATTACGCTCGGCAACGTAGGTCTGGTGGGTGGCTCCATGCACCAACACGTGGTACCAGGGCATGTCCCTGGGAGGCTTGGACTTGGCCATCTGCGAGTACCATTCCTCAGTGCCGCTAAACACCGGGTCAACGTCGTACACCACGCCCCTGTAATGGAAAAGCCTGTGCTGGACCAACTCGCCGATTGCGAACCGGGCTTGCGCGCCGTCACGGTCCATGGCTACGCCTGCGAACCCGTTCCCTGCATCGCCCGCATCATCACGCCTTCGAGTGCCCTGGTGAACGGACCAGGATCATGGATCTCCGTCCCTTCGGCAAGCATCGCATATCCGTACAGTAGTTCAGCATACTCGCGCAGCGCGGGGTCAGTCTTGTCCTGCTCAAAGCGCTCCTGAAGTCCTCTGACAACATCGTGCGAGCCGTTTACCTCTAGGATCCGCTTCTGTCTCGGGGCGTTCGGCCCGGCCATGCGGAGCATCCGCTCCATCTGGGGGCTCAGATCGTGCTCGTCCACGGTCAAGCACGCCGGTGAAGTCGTGAGCCGGCTCGAAAGACGCACTTGCTTGATGTTTTCCTCAAGATGCTTGCCCAGCAGCCCGAACAGGTCGCCATAGCGCTGTGCTTGATCCTTGCGGTCGGCTTCCGAGTCATCGGTAGAATCGTCTTGGCCGAGATCCAAATCTCCCTTCCCCGCCGACTTCAACGCTTTGCCATCGAAGTCGTGCAGGCGTTCCACGAGGAATTCATCGACCGGATCGGTCAGGAACAACACCTCGTAGTCCTTCTTGATGAAGGCTTCGATCAGAGGCGAATTCGCCACGATCGAGCGCGATTCGCCGGTGACGAAGTAGATCGAGTCCTGCCCCTCCTTCATGCGCGACACGTAGTCGGCAAGGGTGGTCAGCTTTTCCGGATCGTGCGAAGACTCAAACATCAGCAGAGGCACGATTCGATCTTTCTGCTCTGCCTCAGTGCCGATGCCCTCCTTGAGGACGCGGCCGAACTTGCCCCAAAATTCGAGATACTTCTCGTCGTCATCCTTTTGGAGCTTGGCAAGTGCGTCCAGCACCTTCTTTGCCAAGAACTTCCTGATCTGCGCGAGGTGCCGGTTTTCCTGGAGCGTCTGGCGGGAGATGTTGAGCGGAAGGTCCGACGAATCGACCACACCCCGGATAAAGCGCAGGAAGTGGGGCAGAGCCGCATCGCAGCGCTCCATGATCATCACCCGCCGAGCGTAGAGCTGCAGGCCATACTCGGAACCCCAAACATACAGATCCGGCTGGGGCTCTGCAGGGACAAAGACCACCGACTCGTATTCGGAAACGCCCTCAGCCTTGAAGCGGATGTGCAGGGACGGATCTTTCCAGTCGTCGGTGATGTGCTTGTAGAACTCGTTGTACTCCTCGTCCGAGACCTCGGACTCCGCGCGGGTCCAGATCGGCTTCATCGAGTTGAGGGTCTTGTCCTCGAACACGAACGTGGCCTTGCCGTCCGGCCTGACGATGCCCTTCTCGTCCGTGTCCTGCTTCTCTCGCCGCACCTGCTGGCGAATCGGGTACGCGATGAAGTTCGAGTAGCGCTTGACTACGTTCGCAATCGTCCACTCGTTGGTGAAATCCTCGATTCCGCCCTCTTGGTCGACTGGCTTCAGGTGCAACGTGACGCTGGTTCCCTGCTTCGTCCTCGAGCCAGCGGCGAGCGTATAGGTGCCATCGGCCGCAGATTGCCACAGCGTCGAGGTCTTCGCTCCGGCTTTGCGCGTCTCCAGCGTGACTTGGTCGGAGACCATGAAGGCGGAGTAGAAGCCTACGCCGAAGCGGCCGATGAGATCGGGCATCGCATCGGTGCTTTTCTTCCTGCCGAGTTTATCGAGCATCTCTTGGGTGCCCGAGCGAGCGATCGAGCCGATGTTGTCGATCACATCCTTGCGCGACATGCCGATACCGTTGTCGTGGATCGCCAGAGTGCGCTTATCGGAATTGACGTCGAGGCGGATCTCTAATTCCTCCCCTTGCGGCATCAGATCCGGCGAGGTCAGCGCGCCGAAACGGAGCTTGTCAAGCGCATCGGAGGCATTGGAAATGAGCTCCCGCAGGAAGATCTCCTTGTTCGTGTACAAGGAGTGGATCATCAGATCCAGCAGTTGCTTCGTTTCGGCTTCGAATTTTCGGGTTTCAGTTGAACTAGGCATGGTGTTGTCAGGTCGAGGCGGCGAACGGGCCGACAGATCTCGAGCGGGTGTTTGGGTTCCCTTCCTCTCTTGAATCTATTGTGAGTCCTTCGGGATCGTCAAGTGCGGCGGCCGCGAGGCAGGCAAGCAGAGTTGGACGCAGGCCTAGCAGCCTCGCTGCGCGATCTTGGCACCGCTCCCGGATGTTGTACTCGTTACGCCATTTACGGCCGCGACGTGCGCCCGCTGCGACGCGGGCCCGCAGGATTTGACCCGCCCGCAGCTTTGCTGGTAGGTTAAGAGTCCGCTTCCGAGCTAGACCGAGGATACACACATGGGCAGACAAACCACATTGAAGGGCAATCCATTTGACCTGCAGGGCGATGAGCTTTCTGCCGGCGACGCCGCGCCGGCGTTCTCTTTGACAGGCACCGATTTGAGCCCCGTCACGCTAGGGGACACCAGCGGCGTGCGTGTCTTCAACGTGGTTCCGTCCCTCGACACGCCGGTGTGTGACCTCCAGATCAAGCGCTTCAACGATGAGGCCGCCAATCTCGATGGCGTCGCGGTGTATTGCGTGAGCTGCGACCTTCCGTTTGCCCAGAAACGCTGGTGCGGTGCTGCGGGGGTTGACCGAGTGACCACTCTGTCTGATTACAAGGACGGCAACTTCGGACTGGCCTGGGGAACGATGATCGACGCGCTCAAGATCCATTCGCGAGCCGTGTTCGTCGTCAGCGAGCACAACACCATCGTCCACGCCGAGTACGTGGCTGAAGTCGGCGAGCACCCCAATTACGAAGCGGCGCTTGAAGCTGCTCGCGGCGCGGCATAAACCGCTCCTTTCCGTGCTAGGAGGATGACCTGTCCGTTGGTCGGCCAGGCACACCGTGACTTAACTGCGGGACGGTAGGTTCGCCGTAAAGAATCGCAACCAGTTCCCGCTCAGGACACCTTCAATGGCTGAGTCGTCGTAGCCACGACGGCCCAGGGTTTCAGCGATGCGCTGAAGGTCGGTGATGCTATCGACCCCGACGGGCGTCTGTTCCGTCCCGAAGCCTCCATCCAGGTCGCTGCCGATCGCAACATGCTCAGCATCTCCTGCGATCAAGCAGATGTGATCAATATGGTGTGCGACGGTCTCGAGGGTTGCCCTCGGACGTCCGCTGGCACAACGCACGTACCCCGGCACAAGCATCCATTCATCCATTACCACGCCAATCACACCGCCTCGCCTGACAACGGCTCGGATCTGCTCATCACTGATCTGACGATCGTGCGACACCAATGCCCGGCAGTTCCCATGACTGATAAACACCGGCCCCGAATAGAGATCGAGCGCCTCCTCAAGAGCCGTGTCCGCAGTGTGCACGAGGTCCAGAATTAGCCCGAGGCGATCAAACTCCCGCAGCAATTCCCTGCCCTTGCCAGTCAACGGTCCATCGCCGCCCGTTCCCATCGCGTATGCGCTCGGCCCATAGTGGGCCAAGCAAGCCGTGCGGAGGCCTTGCTCATACCACCAAGCCGCTTGGCTCGGATCGATGATGGGGTCACACCCCTCCATGCTCAGGATTACCCCCAGGGGAGCGTCTGGATCGGCCCAGAGCGCTTCAAGCTCCTCTGCAGAGCGGATGAGCTGAAGGTGTCCCTGCTGCTGCAGCAGGCGGTAATATGCGAGCTGGCCTTGCCCAATAGAGCTGGCTATCGTCTGGTTCGCAAAGTCCAGATCTTCCCGCAGAATTACCGGGCCGTGGTTGCGCTGACCGATCTCGCCGATGTTCGCATCCATTTCTGGCAGCTCATCCGGGAGGGCACGGCACAGGACCGTACCGAGGCAAGCACGCACGTTGGCTCTGCGCATCTCCGGTAGGCTGACAGTGCACTTGCCGCGGGCTTCGCCCGACATGCCCGCTTCCCTGGCCCGCATTTCGTCCAGTTCGAGGAGTTGGTCTCGATCAAAGGAGAGCGCGTTCCATGCAATGTCGAGGTGGCCGTCGAAGATGGGTCTCATGAGCGGTTCACAGTACCTTCGGAATGGACTTCCACCATGTTGCCAAGGAATTCTTGAGGCGCCGGGTGACGTCTGGGTTTGTCGCGGCCACGTTGCTAGCCTCGACGAAGCCCTGGCGGAAGTCGTAGAGTTCTGCGGCGCTGCCGTCAGGATTCATCAGCAGCTTCCAGTCGCCGTCCCGCACGGCTAGCGCAGGGCTGCGATCCGACTCCAGTCCCGGACGCAAGTAGCTCGGCTCGCGACCGTACTCCCAGAAGATTGCCCTCTCGCGAAGGGGTGATTCCCCCCGAAACGCCGTACTCATGTCGACGCCATCGAGGCCTGTCGCTGGAGGTTGGATCCCGGCCAGTCGGCAGAACGTCGGATACAAGTCGACCCCGCTCACCACCGTCTTGGAATTTGTCTGGCCCGCGGGCGTGGTGCCCTTCCAGCGAACGATCAGCGGCTCTCGGATGCCGCCCTCGTACAAACTCCACTTGCGGCCTCTCAACCCGTTCGTCTTGCCGGGCGGGTCGAATCCCTCGTCGTAGTATCGCCGCCAGGCCGTCGGGCCGTTGTCACTCGCTACCACCAAGATTGTCCGCTCGTCCAGACCGAGGCTGTTGACCTCCTCAAACAGCCGCCCCAGCTGGCGGTCCATTTCATCGATCACCGCAAAGTACTGCTGTCTGTATGGATTAGCCGCAAAACGCGCAAACTTCTTGAGAAGTTCTTCCTTTGGGGAAAACCGGTCATGAACGTCATTCAGCCAGACGTGCATATAGAAGGCCCTGTCGCGGTTCCTTTGCATGAAGTCGATTGCCCGGTCCACATAGATCTCCGTCATCTCATGCTTCGGCACATCGCGGATCGCGCCTTTGCCTAACTTCTTGCTCTGCTCGGAGAGCCCGCCGGGCGGGAGGATGCGGTCACCAAGGCCCTCGAAGGACACCAGCGACTCGTCAAAGCCATATGCCTGTGGCAGCGGGGCGTCGTCCACGTCACGCCCCCCACCCATGTGCCACTTCCCAAAGTGCGCCGTCGCATAACCCGCCTCTTGGAATGTCCGTGCGACCGCAGGCACGGCGGGGTCCAAGAAATCTCGCATGGCGCGCTCCCGATTGCGCTGGCGGGAGTTTAGGTAGGAATGAATCATATGCCGCGCTGGGTACCGACCGGTCGTAATGCCGACCCGCGACGGAGAGCAGATTGGCGAAGCGACATAGAACTGCTCGAACTTCACGCCCTCTGCAGCCAGCCGGTCAATGTTGGCGGTGGTGATGTCGGTGTTGCCGTAACAGCTCAGGTCTCCGTACCCCATGTCATCGATGAAGACGAAGACGATGTTGGGCCGATCCGCCCCAAGGGCGGCGACCGTAGTAGCAAGGACCAGGATCATCCGGTAGAACATGTGAATTGCTCGGTGTCGTCGATTCGATTAGCGCGCCGGTTTCAGCATGATACCCCGCAATTGGTCGTTCTGGCAGCGTTGGCGGCGGTTCCCTGAGGGGCGCCATGGAAACCGCGCACCCTGACCTGGTCCTTCGGATCTGGGATAACCTAGGATTGCCTAGACGCCGGCCCACGCGTTGTCGCTTCCGCACTCCCCTCATGGACCGCAGACATCTATTCACCGCCGCCGCCGCCGCAGCGGCTTCTTACAAGAGAATCCTAGGCGCAAATGATCGCGTACAGCTCGGCATCCTTGGTACCGGAAACCGAGGCGGCCAGATCTGGAAGGAAGCCCTCGCCCAGCCGGACGCTGACCCCGTCGCCGCCTGTGATGTCTACGAGCCTCATCTGGAAAGCGCCCTGAGCACATCGAAGGGCCGGGCGAAGGCCTATCGCGACTTCCGTGATCTGCTGGAGCACCGCCCGATGGACGCAGTGCTAATCGCGACGCCTGACCATTGGCACGCGATCCAGACGGTCATGGCTTGCCGCGCCGGCCTGGACGTGTATGTCGAGAAGCCCCTGTCACTGACGGTCGCAGAGGGGCGGGCAATGCTCGACGCCGCCCGTCGGCACGACCGGATTGTGCAGACCGGCAGCCAGCAGCGCTCCGGGCCGCATTACAGCGAGGCCGTCAGCTTGATTCGTTCTGGGGAGATCGGCGCTGTGCACCACGTCGAGGCAGGATTCGAGCGAAACTCGATGCCTGGATTCGGGACGCCTGCGGACACCACTCCACCGGCCGACTTCAACTACGACATGTGGCTGGGGCCAGCCCCGCACAAACCGTATAACCCTCTTCGAGGGCTGTACCACTTCCGTTGGTTCTGGGATCACTCGGGAGGTCAGATGACCAACTGGGGCGCGCACAACATTGACATCGCACGGTGGGGCATGGGGTGCGAATCACCCCGCACTGTGTCCGGCTGCGGCGGGCGCTTCGCCATCCAGGACCACGGTGAGACGCCGGACGTGCAAGAAGTACTGTACGAGGTTGAGGGAGGGGTGCTGACATGGTCGGTGCGCGAGCTGAACGGGACTCGCGGATCCTACCTGGTGTTTCACGGCACAAAGGGCGATCTTGAGCTCGGCCGGAGCGGATACTCGATTCGCGGCCAGAAATGGCAGCGCAACGATCCCGCCATGGCGGAGGACCGCGACTCCTTCCCCGAAAACGCGTCACGGGGACTGACCGCTCACCACATGCGCAACTTCCTCGACTGCGTCAAGAGCCGCGAGCGCCCCAACGCCGATCTCGAAATCGGCCATCGCACGGCTGTCTTCTGCCACTTGGGCAACATCGCAACCCGTCTGGGCCGCTCTCTCCAGTGGGATGCGGCCAGCGAGCGGTTTGTGTCTGACGACGAAGCGAACGGCTCTCTATCAAAGCCGTACCGCAGCCCTTGGAGCTTGGAGATCTGAGCCGGGGCGGCAAAATCCGCCGTGTGACTGGCTGGGTGCCGACGTTCTGGTGGCAGAGGTCACGCTCGAACGTGGCCTCAGAGTCGCGAGGTTTGCGACTGCAAGCGCCGGGCGGATGGACATGCCGACCAGGGCGCGCGCTCCTCAGGACGCGATCTTGTAGAGCTTCGAGTGCGTGCGAATCAAGAGTCCGCCCCGCACGATTGCCGGCGTGGCCATGCACATTTCGCCCAGTTCGTTGCTGTGCAGCAGCTTGTATTCCGGGCCGGCTTCGACTACGAACGTAGTGCCCGATTCATCAAGGCAGAACAACTTCCCCTCGTAAGCCCACGGGGACGCGGTGAAGTTGACCGACTCCCGCGAGATCCGCTGCTTGCCATAGACCTCCTCTCCCGTGCTCGCATCGTGGCACGTCAAGAATCCTCTGTCGAACAGCGTGTAGTAATAGCCCTTGTAGACCAATCCGGAAGGATGGTACGGTCCGCCTTGCGGCACGCTCCATGCGATGTAGTCGTTGGATGTCTCGCCCTCCGCCAGCGTGATATCGCCGGATGCGCCTGGCCGGATCGCGTAAATCGGTCGCTCTTGGCTGTTCATGTAGCCAGACGTCACGTACAGCAGCCCGCCCGAGGCGAACGGCGTCGGGATGGCCAGTGACGACAGCCCGCTCAACTCCCACAGCACGGTGCCGTCGGTGTCGTAGGAGCGTAGGTTGTTCCGCCCCATGGTGACGATCTCTGTGCGCTCACCGCTCTCCCAGATGAACGGTGTCGACCATGTCGTGGGCTCCTCGCGCTGCTTGCGCCAAATCTCCCGTCCCGTCGACTTGTCCAATGCCACCAGATAGGACTGGTCTTCGCTGTCATTGGTGATGTAGAGGCGTCCGCCATGCAGTGCCGGTGACGAGGCAGTGCCGTACGCCCAGCGGGTCCTCACGGGCTTCCACGATTTCGACCACACCACCCTGCCCGTGTAATCAAGGCACCAGGTCCCCATATCCCCGACATGCGCGAACAGCAGTTCGCCGTCTGTGACGGCTGTCTCCGAGGCGTACGTGTTCTTTCGATGGCGCCCGACCAAGGGCACCCCGCGGTGCAATTCTGTACGCCAAAGATCCTCACCCGTCCCGAGGTCCAAGCAGTGTGCGAGCCAGCGGTGCTCATCGTCCGGCTTGGGGCTCTCCACTGCGCCCTGGTAGAAGCCACCTTCCGGAGTGCCTGCCATGGCGGCCCCTCTTGCCGACGTGAGGAATACTTTATCGCCCCATACGATCGGCGAAGACCATCCACTACCGCCGATGATTGCCTTCCAGGCAACGTTTTCTGCAGCGCTCCAGGTGTCCGGCAGGCCAGATTCAAGGGCTGGCACTCCTGTTGAGTCTGGGCCGCGAAATTTCGGCCACTCGGCCATCGCACGCCGCAGTGCCAGCGGCGCCGCAGCAATTGACACAAAGCTTCTTCTAGTCAGCATGTCTTCACCACCATTCCGATTGCCCCATTCTGAACAGCCGCAGCAGGTTGTTCGGGGACTTTGTACTCTATCGCAACCGCGCTGCGGCGGGGAACCCGACGGCACTGTGCATCTGAGCTCCCCAATGGATCTTGGCGACATTCGCGAGGACTTGGTCGGGACGGATCTGGTTTGATCTGCCGATAAGCGGAGGCCCAGTCGCTCATCAAGCGGACACCTGCGTTCCGGCCGTGCAGAATCCGATCAGCAGCTCACAAGGTTGTGCTGAGCCATGGCACATCGAATGAGGGCGTGCATTGTTCGGGCCGCAATGGCCTGGCAAACAGTTCCCACTGTCCCGCCAGAACTTTTGTGAGTTGTGAGTTCAAGGGACCGGACGGTTTCATCAAACAGGCGAAAGCCGAAGCTCCTCAACAGCACCTGATCAACCCCCGGCAAGCCACGGCTGTCCGGCTGTGGGCCTGCGCCTTGGCTTTGCCATGCGGAAGTCGACTGTGAGACGGCTTCCGCTGATGACCCGCTAGTGTCCGAGCCAAACGGGGCTGGACCAAGCAATTTCGCCATCCTCCTGCAGCACACGCAGGTAGTAATAGCTCGATTCCATGGGATCTTGATCGATGAATTCGATCCGCGCTTCACGGCCCTCCGGAGACGTTGCATAGATGAACTCGTTGTTGCGACAAATCTCGATCTTGTCGATCGGTCCCGGGCAACGCACGTCTGCGGTGATCGAGACCGGGCCATCCGCTGCAGGCGCGGCTTCCCCCATCAGACTTCCGTTGACCCGGAAGTCCATCCGGATCCGGGCTGCGGTCGTGCCGAATGTCCGGCGCGCGCGGATCGCCTTTAAGATGGCTGAGCGGCTCTTGTCCCTTGCCCACACCGCGGCCTTGCCCAGCCCGCCGCCGTGATCGGGGCTTGCGATCACCCCAATCTTGAGTCCTTGCGCCCAAGCGTCCTGGATGTAGTTGCCCCGCTCCCCGGTCGCATTGCGAGCGTGCCGCGGGGTCCCGGGGTACTCGTACGAGCCACGCGTTTGGAAGATCTCCGCGACGGGCTGGGCCACCTCGTCAGCGTAGTTCCAGTCAACCGGGACATTGCCAGTATCGGCAAGCTGGTGCGGTATTTGCACGAAATCCGCTCCCATGCTGCGCAGCTCTTCCCACAGATCCGCAGGCGTGTCACCGTTGTACGCGCTCCACCACTTCGGGAAATAGGGGTCCTGGAAGATCAGATTGCGGTGACCGTAGTAGCCCCACCGGCGCTCTGCGTCGTAGTCCTCGAAGCTGGATGTCCACTCTTCGCCAAGGAAAGTCACGAGCCTGCCGGGATCGTAATTCGCCCGCACCATCTTGGCGGAGTAGTTCCACAGGTACGGAACAATGTTGTATCCGTGGTCGGTCATCGCGACGAAGTCGAGGCGGTTCAAGTCTCGGCGGCTCTGGTAGTTCTCATCGAGGGACTGGTCGCCGCAGCGATTGCAGATCGAAATGTCCGAATGCTCGTGTAGCTCGCCATAGTAAAGGTAAAGTTTCTCACCGCCATATTCAATCGAGATTGTCTCGGCGTCTTCCCCGTATGCTTCGTGCAAGCTTGCGGGATCGAATGGGGAATCGGGTTCCGCGAGCGTGCCGAGCCGCATGGACGCCGCCGGTGGCGGTGCCTGGCCTGTGTCGATGGAAGCCAGCAGAATCTGAGAACGGGCGCCGTCGGTGAAATCCGGGTCGGATTGAGACCAGGTGTCAGAAAAATTGTCCGCTTGGAATGCCAACAGCAGCCTATCCCCATCGATGGCGATGGGCGCGGGGCGATCCATCGAGCGACGTTGGGAGAGCCCCCTCGGCCCGATCCAGCCATCCCCCGTGTACCCGACCACCTGCACCGACCAGCTGCCGCGCGGCTCGCGAGGCTGTTGGTAGGCGATCCATAAACGACCCAGCGCGTCGAACACGGCGGTCCCCGCCTCGGATCGGTTCACCGCCAGCGGTGAAGAAGTCCAATAGTCCGGCGGCGCTTCAAGTCCGCGCTCTGTGATCTTCGCCGCAACCAAGTGCCGCTCGTTGGTTCTGCCGACGAAGTACTGTTCCATGCTGGCGTGTTCGTAGAGAATCCAGAGATCGTCACCGTTAGGCAGCAACTGCACATGCCGGTCGATTCCTGGCGCAGTTGTCAGGCGCCGTACTGCATCCCATCGTCCCGAACCGGACTGCTGACGCAGGTAGACGTCGTAGTTGTGCTCCCGATAGCTGTGCCAAGCGACGCTGACCTGGCCGTCCGACGTGACGGCAATTGACGGACCGTAATGCGAGTTGCCCTCTGAACTCACGAGTTCCGGCTCTGACACGGTTCCGTCGCGCAGCGAGGCCATGTGGATCTGGCGTTCAGAGTCAGGGTTAGCCTCCCACGCAACAAACAGAGTGCCGTCAGACCAGGCGGCGGAAGGCTTGATCTGTGTCTCGGGTCCGGCGGCGATACGCACGGCCTGCGCCGGACCGTCTGCGTCGACGTAGACTGCGAACACGTCCCAGTCGCCGTCAACCTCTTGAGCAAACGTGAAGAAAGCACCCGACTGCGTCGGGACTGCCTGCAAGTCGAGAAGATAGGTGCCCTCACCGCCAAGCACGGTCCAGCGATCTTGGCTTGAAAACCGGTCACCCTGATGGGCGTAGCGCGACACAACCAGCGAATCTGCCCCCTCTCGGAAGCTGATCCAGCCGACATAGATATCGCCGGAGTCCGCCTTTGCCAGAGCTGGCTCGTCATTGAAGCCCTCATGCGGGTTCACTGCCGTGATCCACGGTGTTGGGGTTGGATTGGGCGGGCGTGGACCGGGGTTAGCCGGCGAGGCTACCGATCGAGCAGCATCTTCGCAGCCCATTCCTACAACGAGCGCTACGAGCAGGCAGGAGAGTCGCAATTGGGCACTGTGTCGCATCTTTGCTCCCAACAGCCACTTGGTATAACTGCACACTGATCCAGCGAGGCCCCGATTGGGGCGAAGACGGATCACCGGCTTGTCAACTGCCAAGCAGATGGTTTCAAATGCACCAGCCATCGTATCGCGATTGAATCGAGCAATGCCCCGCGCGACCGCCAGAGGGAAGAGCTTGAGCGAGCGTCTCGGCATCTTGCCGGCGCCCACTGCTGCATGGCCCGGGCAGAGGCATACGTCGCGCAAGCAGGTGCAGGCGGCGCTGCTGTTGCTGCTTCGACCAGCCGATCCAGCGGTCGCGGGCCGTCAGTTTGAGGGCGGCTGCTTGCCAGCCTAGCAACGCAATCCAAGTCTCATCCAGTGTCGCCAGATGCCGCAGGCCCTTGCCGAACAGGGTCGGCGGCACCAAGCGAGGTCGCTTGGAAATGTGTGTGCCCGACAAGCGTGATGTCTAGGGCCGCCGACGATGCGAGCGCGTTGCAGTCGGCAGGTATCACATTCACCACCCGCTCGCACATGCATCGCGGCCGCAACCGCCGATCCTGAATGCGGGGCGAGGGACGGTGTTGTCGCCGGCGCGCGTGCAGCTGCGGCAATCGGCTACAAGCTGAGTTCCCACCCCTTGCGGAAGCGAGGCCTCACCCACTGATTCGCTTGCTTGTTGTTGCTGAACTCACCCGCCTCGTTGTCCCACATCAGCTTGCCCTCAAAGTGGGCCGCGGCTGCTCCTAGCACTAGCCATTCCGTGAATGGCGCAGCCAAGTCAAAGTTGGAGCAAGCCGGTGCCCCGCCCTTCGAAGCGCGAATCCAGTCATTCACGTGAGCGGTGGTGTTGCTGCCAGTGGAAGCTCCGGGAGAGCGCGCAAGATACGCCGGCGGCAGCTTGTAGTCGGCCCATCTGGAACCGGGCAGCAATCCGACGCCTTCGCCCCGGCCGTTAGTGCCGAGATACCCCTTCGAGCCTGCGAAGATGCAGTTGTAACCGCTGTTTTGCTCCGGCCCGTGGAACCCCCCGCCGCGCCTGCCCCTCGCCGGGCCGACTTGCGGCCCCTGACCATCGATCTTGCGGGCCTGTTCCGCCGTCATACCCTCCGGGAGGTAGGCATCGCCCTTTGTGTTGTACCAGTAGACCGAAACCGGCGGCATATTGCGTAGCGCCGCGAAGTCGTAGCGCAGCGTGAGTTCGTCCGGGAACGTGAACGGAGGTGAAGAGTCCTTGTGGACGCACTCAACGCTGAGCAGGCTGTCTGGCCCCAGTTGCAGCCCCCAGTTCGCAGGTCCCAAGATGTGGATTCCCCAATCGCCGATCAGGCCGGAGCCGAAGTCGTGGAAACCACGCCAATTGAACGGCAGATAGAACCCGTATTTCGACGGGTCGAGCCCGCCCCCTCGTGGCCGCGACGGGCCTGCATCTGCACCGGCTGAACCCGGCGCGGCCGTTCCAGGCCTTGGCGGAAGCCGCACTCGGCCCATTCTTTCGGCACGGGCGTCGGCGAACTGCCGATAGTTGTCGTCTCCGGCCGTGAATGGCCGCTCGGCGGCACCCCCGAGCCAAAGATCCCAGTCCAGCGTCTCAGGCACCGCGCTCGGTGCCGCAAGGCTGCGCATGCCTTGCGGCCAGACCGCAGGTCGGGTCCAGGCATGAACCTCGGTCACGTCGCCGATCTCGCCGGACCACAGGATCTCGCAGGCAACACGCGTTGCGTCGTGGGAGTAGCCTTGATTCCCCATTTGGGTCGCGACGCCGTACTTTGCGGCGGCCTTTCTGAGAAAACGTGCTTCCCAAGCCGTGCGGGTGAGCGGCTTTTCAACGTAAACGTGCTTTCCAGCCTCCATACAGGCCAACGCACAAGCGGCGTGCATGTGGTCGGGAGTGCCGACTACGACGGCGTCAATGTCCTTGCCGGACTTGTCGAGCATGACCCGATAGTCCTTGTACCTCGCAGCTTTCGACCAGTAGGCGAACCCTACGGCCCCGCGTTCCCAGTCCACGTCGGCGAGGGCCACGATATTCTGCGTCTCGCATTGCGCCATCACGAGGGCCGGTCTGCCACCGGCACCGATGGCGGCTATGTTGAGCCTTTCGTTTGGCGACTTGTACCCCAGCGCCTTGAGCGAGGGGACGGTTCCGCAGCCGCCAGCTGGAATCGATCCTGCCAGCAAGCTGCCAAAGAAAAAGTGCCGTCTCGAGAATCCCCGTGCCATCTACGTGTCCTCCTAGGTTCGCGTGCTTGTCGAAATGCTGGATTGCATGCAATGATCGCGCATTCCACCACCAATTAGTATCTGGAATGGGGACTGAACTGGTGCGGTCGTCTAGCATGGGCTGCGTCAGCAGCCCTTATGGATCGACTGCGAGTCTGTCGGCAAGCGCCCTTATTGCGGCGTCGAATTCCCGGTTTCCGTCCAAGTACGGCTTCCACTCTGTTTCGAGCACCGAAGTGATCAGACCCGGCCAAGCCTGCTCCCAAGGCCATGCTTGACCGCGTAAGGCGTGTAGCCGGGAATGCGCTGACAAACGATCTCTCGGGTCGAATAGAGGAGGACGGCGTGCCATAACGACTTCCGGCGAAGCAGTTGGCCGAGCGAGCGAACGCGCTCGCCGATTGATGCCCGAACCTTGCCGATCATCTTTCAAAAACTTGAACGTTCGACCTAGTCGTCACTAACCGTGGGTGGCCGTTCACCGTAAGCACTGCTTTCCATGAATTTCTCAAACTCCTGCACCCACCGCTGCATCTCTGCATTGGGTTTAGCACCAGCACTTATTAGCGCGTCGTACGCTTCTGTATTGCCAGCCAGGAGGGCAGTGTTAAGGGGAGCGTGTCCGTTGGTAGTCTCGGCATCGAGATCCGCGCCGGCTTTGAGAAAAAGCTCAATGAGCTCGACAGGATCTTCTCTCCCCGTGCACTCATGGAGTGGCGTCTGGCCATATGCGTCGCATTGATTGATATGAGCACCCGCATCGAGCGATGCCCGGATGACATCCAAGCAGTCGCTGGTGCCGGCTCCCAAGGAAAGCGGCGACGCTCCCGAAGCTATTCCATCCAAATCCTGTCCTATGTTGGCTCTAGAGTTAACGTTCGCCCCTGCCTCAATGAGGGCTCTGATTATGCCAGGCTCATGAGCGAACTGAGCCGCATCGTGCAGCGGAGTCCGACCTTCCCAGTCCCGTGCGTTGATATCCGCACCGAAACTTGTCAGGGTACTGATGATTGCGGGATTGTCGTTGAATCAAGCCGCCTGGTGCTGGGCCGTCTTCTCGTTCTGGTCCACCGACTGGACGTTTGCACCGGCCTTGCAGACTGCTTCGATCACCGACGGATTGGGGCTATGACTTGCGGCCTGCAGCTGTAGCTCGTCGCATTCGGCCTCGTCACGGATGCAAAGCAGCGCATCCTCGACCGTTGCGGACTGCCAGAATTCGCGACCGTGTCTGTCGGGACTGCGCGTCTGCGGCCGTGCAGACGGTGTCAAGTCGTTGGGTAGCGGACTCGAAGCTCCTGTCGAGCCTTGGGTGTGTCCTTCGACACGAACGACGCGCTGACCCCTCGGTCCGCGGATCGATGCGATGTCGTCCAAGTGGACGGCACCAGATTCATCAAAGAGCCCTTGCACACGGCAATATGCAATATTGTCGTCGGCACGGTCGACCGATATCACGTGCCAACGCCAACCGGCATAGGCTCCGACGCCCCATGGTGCATATAACTCGATCCGAGGTGCCCTGTCACGGCACTCGCCGGTTCTCGGTAATGCATCCCTGACGTGCTGGGGGACTAGCGCCAAGCCTGCGACCAAATCTTCATCAGACGGCGGGCTCAATCGCTTAAGGAATTCTTTCTCATTCATAGCCATCTCCGATTCGTGCGCCCGGCGTCTACCGCTCAGTTCCCGGACAGATCAAATCTTACCAGCATCACGTGCATTGTTGGGGCCGGTCCCAGAACAACAACCTTTCTGCTATCGAACAAAAAACTTGAAGTAGGGAGGCCCGATCAAACGGTTTCTAGCTGCATTTTGAGGTGGTCTGTGAGACTGGTGTTGGTTTTCGTGAAGTTAACTTTCTCCGGTATTTGTTCGGCGGCGGTACCGGCCTCCAGGTCAGTTATCTTCGTCACCTTGCATTTGCGACCTGTACCTACATTGTGATCCACATTCAGTGCTTACCCCGCTGGGGGGCAAAGGATGGCAGGCAGAGCCCCTGATGTTTCTCGAGCATCCAGCTTTGCGCGGGAGCCCCCTATTCGTCGATTTAGCAGAGATACAACACTCTTCGCTTTGCGCGTCACTCTTGCAGGCTCTGGCAGAGGGGTGAAAAGCGACTGAGCTGTTGGGGTGGCGAGCCCCAAGGTGAGACGCTCGGCGACCCACCTCAGACGCACTCGTATGATAAGTAGCACCTGCAATCCTTGTCAGCGCTCCCTCCCACAATTCAATGCAAAGAGGCCAAGTATCCGGTCTTCGGGTGGTGAAGAGGCTCAGCGTAGGGAGCGAAGCGACTGGATTTCGGACACGTTAGAGGCGAGGCGAATGCGCTTGTGACGTCAACGCCCAGGAAGCGGGACGGATTGGACTTCAATAAGTCCGCGAAGTAGATGGGTTGCCGCCACTCCGTAATCGTTCGGAATAGCCGTGGCCTGCGGGTGCCGTCGGAACGGTCGGGAGGCTGGGGCGAGCGCGGCGAGCCGCAGTCGCCGCACGAATCAGGGACGGGGACTCGTGGCACAGGGCCGACGCGATCGATGCTTGCAGGGCGGCGGCCGGATACAGGCGGCATGACGGCCGCTCTGCCGCCAGTGGCGTTGCCAGCCGCGGCTTGGCGAGCGGCGCTAGTTCATTCCACGGGCGGTTCGTCAGGACCTTGCTGAGCGGCCATATCGTGGGGCTCGTCCGAAGCGGACAGCGATTTCGCTCCCGCGCCAGGCCCCCCCGCTGTCATCGCCGCCAGCGTTCCCTCGATGCGCGCAGTGCGCTGCGCGATGCCCGCCAACTCCTTGGCAACCTCCTTGATCTCGACCATCAGCGCTTCGAAAACTCTTTCGCTCCGCTCCAAGGCTGCCTCGAAAGCACGTTCCCGCTGCTTGGCTTCCTCAGCGAGACCCTGTTCGCGTTTCCTAGCTTCCTCAGCGATGCTCCGTTCCCGCTTCTCGGCTTCCTCAGCGATGCTCCGTTCCCGCTTCTCGGCCTCCTTGTCAAGCCGCTCCATGAGCCGCTGGGTGTCCCGCTGGTGCCCCACAAGCCACCTGTACGCAAGCGTTGCCAGGAGCCCGAAAAATGCAATCAGGACGGCGAGTACGGGTGCCAACGCTGTGAGCCACTCCGCCATTGTTTCCAAGCTATCACATCGGCGCGTTGAACGCCGCAGCGAGCCCGCAACAGCATCGCAGCACCGCCATTTCAGCCTCGCGCAATTCTATCGCCGCTCGAGGCATCCGCCCGTTCGGTAGCGCTCGGCGGCAACAACTGCCCTTGCCAACTCCCCGCCGCGGCCCGCCCGAACGGTTACGCCAGTCCCAATGGGCCATTGGTCACTATTCGATGTACTCCCAAAAAAGATGCGACCTTCTGCTCTCCTCCGCGACCTGGCATTCCAAATCCGCCAAGCGCCGCGCCAACGCGGGGTTTGGCAGACCTAACGTTTCATGGGTTCGGGTCGAGCAGCACACCCACCATGAGGGTTCAACTGCCAGCAGTGCAGGATTCTCAATTGACAGCGGATCCACCCTACGGACTAAGCCCGTCGCGTTTTCCGCGGACCGGCCCGCTTCCAATGCCCCGCTTATTCTCCGAGCTTTGGGCCGGGCTCACCCCACACAGGGCCGAACACGAAGTCGCCCTGGGGTCGGCGATTCCGAGACCTCTCGTCTCGTGCCTTGAGCTCCGCTGCTCCAGTATCTGGGCCATTCCAATAGCCCAAAGCCAATCCCGTAACCACCTCGAACTCGTCCGGAATGGCGAAGATCTCCCTGGCCTTGTCTGGCAGGATCCCGGCCATCTGATGCACGCTGACCCCTCGACTGGTGGCCTCCAGTGAGAGGTTTGCCGAGGCCTGTCCGAGATCGTGCTGCGCGACACGGTTGGGCCTGTCATTCCGGGAAAATCTTGTGCGCGTGCATCCGAGGGCGAGAGTCGAGGCATCTTTCGCCCACATCTGATTTCCAGCGAGCAAGCAACTGAGGATCTTCTCGAAATCCTCGCTTTGGTCCCGACTCGAAACAATGTAGCGCCAAGGCTGCTCGTTGAACGAAGAGGCGGACCAACGCGCCGCCTCAAAGATGGAAGCTAGGTCCCTGCTGGGTATCAACCGCTTCGAGAAGGCGTAGGGGCTCCAGCGCTGCGAAATGAGATTGTGGATGGGATAGTCTGGCGACGCTTCCTTGGACATTTCCTCAGTGTATGTTCCGCATCGCCGATCCTGATCCGATGGGCGGTGTGTCCGGATATCGGTGACCAAACTCGTGGTCCCCTGCTACTGACCTAGCAGCAGCCAGCAGTCGCCTTGCTACCGCTCAAGCACGACTTGTTCGGACCACCGACTGCCTTCGCAGCACCGGACCATTGCCGCAAAGTCTACCACCACGACCTTGCGGAGCAGAACCAACGTTGCAGAGCGACAAGATGGCTATGATTGCGTAGGCTCCATGCATAGCGGAGCCGCGCCGGAGCAGCGCAAGCTTATCGGAGGATACATCGTGCCGCAATCTCACCAGGCAATGACTCGACATCTGTTAGCGAAGGCTGTCATGACCTGCGCTGCATCCATCGTTTGCGTGGGTTCCATGGATGCCTTCGAGTTCCCGACCTCGCCCCCACCCCGCAACGACATCCGTGTCGAGAACCGCGTGGCCGTGCCAATGCGGGACGGTGTAATCCTCTATGCCGATGTCTTCCGGCCGGCTCAGGAAGGCCAGTATCCGGTCATCGTGTCGCGCACACCATACTCCACGGAGCGCTCCCCGGCCGCCTATGCCAGCGCTGTGTATTTTTCCCGCCGTGGCTATGTGTACGTTTATCAGGACGTGCGCGGGAGACACGAGTCCGAAGGACGCTGGGAACCGTTTCGCGATGACATTGAAGACGGTTATGACACGATCGAGTGGGCCGCCGCGCAGGCGTGGTCGAACGGGAAGGTGGGCATGGATGGCGGGTCGTATCTCGGGCACGTGCAGTGGCGCGCCGCCCAAGCCGTACCACCGCACTTGGTGGCGATCTTCCCCCGTGTCGCGTCGACCAGCATCTATCACGACTGGATAACGGTCAACGGTGGCTGGCGGCTGGCTTTCAATTTCGGCTGGGGACCTGTCCGCCAAGAGTCCCGCATCATGCAAAACCCCGGACCACACACGATGGCTGAAGGCCCTGACGGCATCGCCTACGACAGGGTGATTTGGCATTTGCCGTTGAACGAAATGCAGGCTTTGGTCGGTCGCAATGCGGAATTCTACAAGGACTGGCTGGCACACCCAGACTACGACGAATACTGGCAGGTGCTCAACGTGGAAGAGCATTTCGGCAAGATCGCCGTGCCCGTCCACACCATGGGTGGGTTTTTCGACATATTCGCCCAAGGCACGCTGCGCGGCTACACAGGAGTGAGCACGCTCGGAGCCACGGACGAGGCGCGCCGCGGAAGCCAAATGGTGATTGGGCCTTGGGAGCACGGTGTTTCGCAGGTGGTTGGCGAGATGGACTGGGGCGAAGCGGCCGCGGTGGATACCAACGCATTGGCGCTGCGGTGGTTTGACTACTGGCTCAAGGGCATCGCCAACGGGTTGCTGGACGAACCGCCGGTGAAGATTTTTCTCATGGGACGCAACGACTGGCTCTATGAGAACGAATACCCGCCTGCTCGTGCGAAGTACACGCCTCTGTACCTGCATAGCGGTGGCAGTGCCAACAGCTCGAGTGGCGACGGCTCTCTGTCTTGGACCCCGCCTGTCGGAGAAGCCCCCTCTGATAGATATAGCTACGATCCTGGCAACCCCGTCCCAAGCTTGGGCGGAGCAAACTGCTGCGGCGTAGCGACGCCCTCAGGTCCGAGGGACCAGCGGCCAAACGAGCATCGGGCGGACGTACTGGTATACACCACCGAGGTCCTCGCTGACCCGGTTGAAGTGGTCGGTCCGGTCAAGCTAGTGCTGCATGCTTCCTCGACTGCCGTCGACACCGATTTCGTGGCGAAGTTGATCGACGTGTATCCGGATGGCCGGGCGATCAACGTGGCAGAGGGAATCCTGCGCGCTCGTCATCGCAATGGCACTCAACGCCAAGCTTTGATGGAACCAGGCAAAGCCTACGCACTCGAGATTGACATGATTGGCACTGCCAACCGGTTCCAAGCAGGGCACCGGATCAGGGTCCATGTCACGAGCAGCCACTTCCCGCAGTTTGCGAGGAATCTCAACAATGGCAAGCCGTATGGAACGAGCGACACCCCAGAGATTGCCGAGCAGACCGTGTATCACTCGGCAACTCGGCCCTCGCACCTGGTCTTGCCAGTGACAGGACCATAACCGGACACTCGAGTCCGGGGGCTTGAACCGCGAGGGATCCATGAGCGTGCTTGGGGCTGGCCGCTGCTCCGTCAAACCGCCAAGAAGCGGCCAATCTGCTGGTAGAACGCGATCCCAGAAATTCCCAAGAAGAACACGAAGCAGCCCACCTGCCCCACCTGCATGATCATCGGTGGGCGGAGTGGTTCGGGCAGCAGCTTGCGGTTCACGTACAGAGCGTGCAGGGCCGTCGCGCTGAGTCCGAGATTGCGCAGCGATCCGGTTACGATCGCCAGAAAGAGCGGATCCGGCGTCAGCCGCAACGCGATCAATCCCCACAAGAAATACAGCGCCATGATTGTGTAGTAAATGAACTTGACATCGTTGCCCCCGAGGTGGCGGACACGCTTGCTCCCAGTCCAGATCACCTCGGTCCAGCGGCGCACGATATTGTCGATGTCTGAAATCTGGCCAGGCGCTAGGACGATGAAGCCACAGAGCAAGGTCAAGAACCAAAACACCTCTCCAGACCGATCCGCGATTCCCCGAGCAGTCATGGCCGCAGCCGCGTGCCCCTCCACCTCAGCGCCGGCGATGTACTCAAGAGACAGCATGGAGGGCAGCGCCATGCCGATGATGCATGCGCCAAACCAGATGCCCAACTGGTCTCTGAGCAAGTGCCGCATCCACCCCTTCCAGCGCCGCAGCGACTCCTCACTGAGAGAGAAGACCCTGCCAACGTGGGCCAGTTCGACCTTTTTGCCTCCGACCATGCTTGGAATCGCCCCGACCAGCGGCCCCATGCCCCAGCCCTTGTCACGTGCGTAGTTGGAAAAGCTGGTGTTGGTGATGCCGCCCATGCCGGCGATCGCCGCAAAGGCGGCGAGCGTCGCCCAGTCGATTTCTTGATCGGGTATCGAACCCACTTTCAGAAATCCAGTAAACACCGCCACCCATGTGTCCCAGCTCACCAAGAACACGCAAACAAAGCCCAAGTACCCCAAGACGAGAACGATCTTGGTGACCATCACCTTCTCGACCATGTTGTAGATCTTGCCTCCGAAGATCAGGGGCAGGAACGCAACCGAGAAGACGCAGTAGGAGACCCAGCGCAGGGTGCTAGCGTGCTCTTGTCCCGGCAAGTCGCCGAGAAACGCGGCGACCAAGGGGACCGCGGCGTTCGACGCCAGATATGGCCAAATCCCGCCGAGGTCAAGCAGAAGGTAGAAGAACACCCAGAATTTGGGGCCCGGGTTTGTGCGGAAGAATCCGACCAAAATCGGCTCGCCGCTATAGAGCGTGTAGCGCATCATGCACAGGTTGTGACTGACCTGCAGCAGGATGCTGATAGCGGCGATCCACATCAGCTGGCCGCCGTAGCGCGCCGTTACGATCGGGCCGAAGAGCCATTCTCCGCCACCAATGGCGCTTCCGGCCAGCAGCAGACCCGGCCCAATCAGGATCCTCCACTGCGTCCAGGTGAAGTGCGGGGCAGTCGGCAATTCCCCGCTTTCCCAGCGAGGAAAGTGCAGGCCAGCCCTAGCCCGAACCTCGGCGGAGTCATCCACACGCATGGCGAGAATCATACGCCAACGCCGCGGTGCGGTGCGGTCGCTGGGGGATGCGAATTAGTAGGTGCACGTGCCGGTGGTGCGAACTCCATCGACACTGTCAATGCGAACGTCTGTCAGGCGGACAGCAGCGGGCGGCTCACCAAGCAAATCGATCTCAACGAAATTCTCGGTCAGTGCGCGCATTCCTCCCCGCCCCGATGGGATGGTGACGGCTGGAATCGTGCGGCCGACGAGACCCTGTCGGAATCTGAGGTTCTTTTGGTCGATCAATTCGCGGAGCGTGCGATTGCGGCAGCGCTTCACGGCCTTGGGGACCTGACCGCCAAGACTAGCGGCCCCCGTTCCGGCGCGCGACGAATACGAGAACACGTGCAGGTAGGTAAAGGGCATCCGCTCGATAAATGCCCGTGTTGCTTCAAACTCCTCCTCGGTCTCACCGGGGAAACCAACCATCACGTCCGCGCCGATGGCGGCATCCCGCATCGTCTGTCGGGCCAGCGCGATCCGGCTTTCGTAATGCCGTACGCGATAACGCCGGCGCATGCGGCGCAGCACAGAGTCCGCACCGGACTGCAGGGGGATGTGGACATGGTTGGCAATTCGCGACGACGAAGCCATCAGATCCAGCAGCGCATCGCTCCAATCCATCGGCTCGACCGAGCTGAGCCTGATCCGGCGCACCGGAGTCTCGGCCAAGATGTCCCTCAACAACTGGACGAATCTTGGCCTTCCATCGAGGTCGCGGCCCCAGCGGCCTAGGTTGATCCCGGTGAGCACAACCTCCGGAAATTGGTCCGCCAAGCTGCGAATCTCGGAGACCACCGATTCCGCAGTAGCGCTGCGGCTCCGGCCCCGGACGGACGGGATCACGCAGAACGAGCAGCGGTTGTTGCAGCCGTCCTGGACCTTCACGTTGGGTCTGCTCCGCCCCAAGGTGTCCCACGCAGGGGTGGCTGCCAACGTGCGCAGCTCAGAGATGTCGCCGACAAGCTTGGTGCCAGTCGTGATCTCCCCGTGGTAGGAATGCGCCTGTTGGCCGGTGCCAGCGATGTGGACCAAGCGCGGCGAGACGAGTTCGCCGATCGCATGCTTGTGGGAATTCCCGACCACCCATTTCACGCCTTCGATCTCGGCTAGTGCGCCCGGAGACCGCTGTGCATAGCAGCCCGTGACCAAAACGTCAGCGTCGGGGTTTTCCCGGTGAATGCGGTGGATCGACTGGCGGGCGTCACGGTCGGCTTCAGCCGTCACCGTGCAGGTATTCACCACGACTACGTCTGCCCGGGCATGGTCACTGATTCTCTGCAGGCCGCGTTCGGCGAGGTCCGCTGCGATCCCCGCGCCGTCGGCCTGTGTGGCGCGACACCCGAAATTCTTGACACTGAAGAGCCGAGGCACGCGAAGTCCCATTAAAACACCTTGCCGTAGCGATTCTGTGGGACCCCAAATCCCCGATTCAGTTCTGGGTGGGCGCCGGGTAGGCGGATTTCGGGGCCGAACCCGAACGGAGGATGAACTTCCAGTGGCTCGAGACGGCTGCGCCGCGCCGCAAGACGCTGCTGGAAACGCCCCGCATGCACCTACGGCGTTCGGTCCGCGACTGAATCCCGCTGGCGACCAGCGGCCGTGCGTCCCGGCTGTGCTGGGGACGTGTGCCCGCGCACCTAGCCCCTTGGGGAGCCGAGGGCGATGTTCTCCACCGTACGAGCCGGCCCGATTACGAAAGCTTCAAGAGGTGCAGATTTCTTGGCAGAACCGCAGCGACAACCCGAGTCCCGCTCCAAGACCTGCTTCAGGCGTGATTCTGCAGGCCCGGAAGGACCGTTTGCGGACTCCAAACTCCGTCCGCGTGCACGCGCCGCAAAACTCGAATCGCGCCGCAGTCTGCCCCTTTGACAGCCGCTAGCCGTTCATCATCTCGTCCCAGGTCACCTCGCCGCGAGCGTCCATCGCCATACGGCCGAGGATCGCGGTTAGCGTGCTCTCAGCACCCCTGACGCCTGTGTTCTCGGGCTTGCCCTCGGTGATGCGGCGCACAAAGGCTGCCATGGAATCCAGGGTGTTCCCGCGCTTCGGTTTCTGCACTACCTCGTCGCCGCGCCCGCGGTAGTGCCGCCAGCCCAGTTCCGACGTCTCGATCATTCCATTGGCGCCGAAGAACTGTTCGTGGACCTCCCTATAGTTGTTCGAACCCAGCGTGGATCCGGCCAGCGATGCCAGGACGCCTCCTTCGTATTCATAGACCACGTTGTTGTTGTCGCGCATGTCGCCAGGGCGCTGCCCTGTCTTGGATCCTCGGCCAACCGCACTTAGTGGATGCCCGCCGATGAACCAATTCACGATGTCGATGCAGTGGACGTTGTTCTCGACGATCAGGTCTCCGGCAAGATCCTTCCAGACATGCCACTGCTGGATCTTTTCTATCTCGGTCGAGGGCGGAATGCGCTCGCTGGAAGCGCGCGCACTCGAGCCGGTCTTCAGGAAGTGCGCATGGGCCATGCGGATCTCCCCGATGGCGCCATCGTCGTGCGCCCTCTTGGCTGCCTGATAGACCTCGGCGTAGCGCCGCTGAAAGCCCATGGTGATGTTCAGCTTCCGATCGGCTGAATCCGAGGCGCGCATGATCCGCTTGCAGTCCTCCACATCGACTGCGGCGGGCTTTTCGATATAGATGTGCTTGCCCGCTTGGACCGCGGCCTCGAAGTGCTCTGCATGCAAGAACGGCGGCGTGGCGATGATGACCGCGTCGACGTCAGTGGCGAGCAGCTTGTGCAGGTCGTTATATTCGCGTGGTGACTGCAGTCCGATCCGTTGCTTGGCCTTAGCGATCTGCTCGTCAAAGAGGTCACACATGGCCACTAATTTGGCATCGGTGGCCTCCAGCAGTGCGGCCGACAACGATCCTCCCCGGCCTCCGCAGCCGATCAAGGCTACAGTTGGGGATGAGTTGGCGGCGGTGCCGCGCACCGCACTCAGCGGTAGCGCCAGCGCCGCCGCTTGGAAGAGTTTCCGCCTAGACGGTTCGATCCGATCTCGCATCACGATATTCCCCCCCTGTCACGCCATCTCGCCTGATGCCCTAAGCAGGGTCTCGTGGACGAGCAGCTCGTGGTCGTATGAGTGTTTCAGCGGGGTCCTGCTCAGCAGAGCCCTCGCCATCTCCTCGAAGTCAGCTGTGTAGCGCGGCTGCGGGCCCAGTTCGACCGTCTGCCAGCCTTGCTTGTACGGCCCGCGCGCAGTACGCATCGCGACCTTCATCACAGAATTTCCGCCCAGGGGCTGGACCATGAAGCTGCCGTCAGTGCCGATTACTTCGAAGGATCGATGATCGCCTGACCCGTACATGCGGGCGGTTGTCGAGACCAGCGCCAAGCCACCGTCGTACTCCAGCACAGCCAGCGTGTTGTCTTTCAGGTCGTCATCAGCACCAGTGTCATGGCGAAGCCAAGTGTGGACTTTGTCGGGCCTTCCAGTGAATTCCAAGACGCGGTCGATTACGTGTCCGGCCAGTTCGAACATGGCCCCGCCCGGATAGCGTGCCTCGAGGTGGCGTTGGGGCTGGTCGCGGTCTGAGTTGATGGTGGCCCGCACCAAGTGGACGTGGCCGAGCCAGCCTTGCTTGGCTGCGTGGACTGCGGCATTGATGCCTTGCTGCCCTCGCAGCACCCACCCTTTCTGCAAGAGCAGACCTTTTGATCGGGCCGCGTCCACGAGTTCAACGAACGGGGCGTAAGTATCTCCCGCCGGCTTCTCCAGATGCAGGTGCTTGCCCGCATCGATGACCTTGCGGCCCCAAGGGATGGCCTCCCACGGCTTGCACTCGACGACCACGAGATCGACGGACTTGTCGCTCAGAAGTTCCTGCTCAGAAACCCATGTCTGTCCCTTGTACAGTGGATCTGCGGCCTGTTTCTTCTGCACTTGCGGATCGTGCTCGCAGATACAGACGACCTCGAAGTCGGGCGAGTCCAGCATCGCTTGGAGCTTGCCCCGGACGTGGCCGTGCTGCGTACCCAAAATTGCCGCTCGCACCTTGCCTCCCGCTGCACTTGCGGTTGACGCGGCGGCCATTGCCACTCCCGGCGCCATTAAGAATTCCCTTCTATCGATTGGCATCGGCTTCCCTCCACATTCCGGTACGGACTTTAAATCGCATTCCTTAGACTTGGCAGTCTCACTTAGTCCACTGGCCGACGACCTCAAGTGCTCGCAGCCCATGAAGTTCGCCCCTATGGCAGTCGATCTGTTCCAGTCCTGCCGCTCTCTTCGACCTCGGGCGGACCCTACACCCAGCAGAGGACCGGTTGGCCCTCTTCTTCGCGGGGTTCAGGCTCGCCTAGGCGCATACAGTGTCGCACGCCCGCAGCGACTAGACCTTTTCCAGCTACGAGAATTTCTCCTTCGACCGCACAGCTCGGTATCGAGTCCTAGGGCCTAGATCGCGCCCGAGGTGGCTAGAGCACGCACCGCCTCCGAACCTGACCGCTCCATACACCCTGCTGAACCCGTCGCTCGCGAACATCCATTCAGGCGGCACGATGTACTCGCGCACACGGGCACACTCCCGGAGGGTGGCCGTCTGACTGGTGATCGTTCCGCTCCCTTTCTAGCGATCCAACAACACCTGGGCAGAGGTGCCTGCGGTCTTGGTCATGGTTCACGTCCCCGTGCGAAGTCGGTCGGGCTGACCGCCGCTGGGCGAGAGCCGGTCGACGCGACACTGGACGCGGACGACTTGCGGTTCACGCAGTCGGAGGATGGGAAGACTCTCTACGTATTCGCTATGGCGGAAGCGGGGAAACAGGTTGTTGTCCAATCGCTGCTGGGGGCTGATTTGGAGCCCGATGCAACCGTTGGCCTGTTGGGCGACGGCGCCACGTTACCGGTCTTGACGGATTCCCGCGGCCGCGCGATATTGCCAATTGGGCGGCTGATCGCAGCCAACTCGAGCAAACTTAAAGGGCCGCTCGTCCTGAGGGTCAGTGGAGAGATAGAAAGCGAGACCTCACAGTCAGCCTCCTGCGCAGAATCATAGGGTGTGATCGGGCCTTCAGGCGTCTTAATTCGCTGGTGGTCCAGCGTACTGCTTAAGCCGCCTCGATGTCGGTACGGGCGAAGTCAGACCCCTTGAACAGTAGCGGCTCGCCGGTCGTCTTGGCCAGCGCATATGCGAAGCAATCTCCGAAGTTCAGTGCTGCTGGGTGATTGCCCTTGCCGAATCGCCGCCAGGCGTGCCGCGCTGCGTAGGCGTGTTCGAGCGTAAGAGGTACCAACTCAACCTCCGCCTTCTCCAGCAATACATCAAGCTCGTGGCCTGCCGTAGCTCCGCCTCTGCTTTCGACGACCATTGCCGCTTCAAGCAGCGTGGCTGCGGACATGCGACGGGGCCACGCATGGGCGATCGCATTCTCGAAGCGTCTCGCGTCCGGCTCGTGGAACAAGACAGCGAGGACAGCAGACGTATCGATAATCACCTTGGCAACCCGCACTCGTCATAAAGCAGGTCGCCATGCTCTACGGACGAAGGTCCTGATCCCAGAAGGCTTGCACAGCGCCTTCCGATGGCACCCAGCTCGCGGGCCAAAGTCTCCGCAGCGCGACTGTGCCTCTCGCGCTCTAGGCGTTCGCGCAGCGCGACGGTGATTGCGCCAGTCATGGTCTCACCCGTCAATAGCGCCAGTTCCCGGGCAAGCAAGCAGGTCTCGTCGTTTTTGATATTCAGGCTCATGATCACTCTTCGGGTAGAACAACCCAAACTATTTCTACCCTACGCCACGAAACGATCAATTGCAAGACTGATTGGCGGGTCGCATGAACAGCCAGACAAAGGGGAGCGCCACCGCTTTCCGTAAGTTACTGCTAGGTTCGTGAAAGCGGCGAAGAGTGGGCTGCGAACAACTCGTCAAGTGGGGCGTTTGAAGTCCTTAACTACTGAGAAAACTGCTCTGCTTCCCATAGCTCAGCACCAGTGCTGCCTTCTTCGCCCGCGAAGCCGCAACATACAGTAGCGCTCGCTCTAATGTTTCGCGCGCCCTAGGCCATCACCGGCACGCCGTCATGCTCAAGATGAGCACGTAGACGCTGACCGCGATCCAGATCTGAGTCTGGACCGCGTTCTCGGAAGTGCCGAGGAACCGCTGGATGCGGAGATGTTGCTTGAGCCAACGAAACAAGGATTTGTCACAATGCACCTCCGTTTTTCGATGAGGGCTTTGCCGTTCATTGAAGCTTGCGAGGCATTTAGATTCATAGGCTTACGCGAATTCTGGATTGCCTCGGCGTGCTCTTGGCGTCCCTGTTTACGTCGTAAGAGACGGCCTTGGGGGAGCATATGCACCGTGATCCGGCCTAGTGCGATTCTCAGAGCACCGTTGCGACCGCTGATTCCGGCCGAATTCCCGATTGGAGTGCTTCAGTCCATGTCGTTGCCTCCATGAGCCGCTCCGACTGTAAGACAGCCACACAAACCACACATTAGGGGCGATGACGTCACGGTTCACTACCGCTTCCATCCGCTGGCCGGCCAGCAGGTGACCCGGCTGGAACGCTGGTCCTAGCGCGGCAACCCGACCCTGATCGTTGCCGATGCGCAAGGCAAGCGGTATCCATACCCCAGTGGATGACGGCCCCGGAAGCTTCGCAGTGGGCTGTGCAGGAGGTTCCGCGCCTGTCCCCGGCGGCGCTGGCACACCTGCGCGACCTAGTGTCGGTGTTCCGGCGCGCGCCGCCGTCCGAGGGGAAAGGAGAATCCCATGAACCATCGCAAGCGGGCGAGTCGCCAGCAGTCCCTGTTCGACCCCCTGCCCCGGATCCGGCTCGTGCTGGAGCTGCGGCAAGCCGTCCTTTCGGCCTTGGCGGAACTGGTCGCGGCGGTGCTGCGCCAGCCCGCCTCCAGCCCTCGCGAGGGAGGCCCGCATGACGGCGCCTGATCGCGGACTGCTCAAGGCGGATCACCTGCGGCGCAAGGCCTGCGTCTACGTGCGCCAGTCGTCCGACTTCCAGGTTCGCAACCACGTAGAGCGCTAGAAGCTACAGTACGCGCTGGCCGACCATGCGCGGGAATTGGGTTTCGGCACGGTGGCAGTGATCGACGCGGACCAGGGGGTCACCGATGACGGCGTGGAGCGGCGGGGATTCGACGGCCTGGTCGCAGCGGTCTGCCGAGGCGAGGTCGGGCTAGTGCTCTCTCTCGAGGCCTCGCGGCTGGCTCGCAACGGCCGTGACTGGCACACGCTGCTGGACTTCTGCGCGATCGTGCGCTGCCTGGTCGGGGACCGCCAGCGGCTGTACGATCCCGGGCTGGCAGTCGGACATGAGCACGCGGTACCGGTCCTCGATTCGCCAGCGCAACCGGTACCAATCCTGCGCCTGCTGGGGCTGTGCACGCACCTCCCGCATAGTGAACCGAGCTTGCGCCAGAACCGACTTCAGGCCGTCGAAGAGCTTCTGCAAGGTTCGTCCCAGCGAGCGGCTATGCTAACCGCGCACCAGCAGGACGAGCATACCCAGTCGAGGCAGTAGGGGTCTTCAAGACACATGGCATATCGGATGTCACAAGGGTTGCAAGTAGCTCATGTCGGACCCTCAGAGAATGATGGGCGTCACGAGGCATTGAACCTAGCGCGGGCGAGAGTCCGCCGGTCGAGCCGAGGGTCTATAATCACCACAGGTCGCCGCTTGCTCCGGCCCGATTCGGACCCGTGTCCGAAGTGGCGGAGACCATGCTACCGAGTGCCGCTTCCGAGCCGAGAGTGGTCCAAGGGGGGAGGGGCAGGAGGACACATCCATGGCAGCGACGCGATCAGTCTTGGTTGTAGCAGCGGTCACGGCGTTTCTCTCGCAGTCGCTGGTAGCCCAGTTGGGGAGGAATCCCACCGCTGAACCCCTGGTTCCGCCAGACCCGGAAATGACTGCGTACATTTCGGGGTCCGTGCTGATGACCAATGCTGGGATGGTGCCCAAGGAGACAGTAATAGAACTCGTCTGTGGCGGCTTTCCTCGCGCCACCGACCAGGTCGGGCCCGATGGTGAATTCGACATCGAACTGTCGGGCAGGGGCAGCGGGCTCGTTGACGCCACGCAGGCTTCAGGCCGCGCTGCGGGCGTGCCCCAACCCAACCACCTCGGCGTTGTCAACCTGTCCAACTGCATCGTCCGCGCCGAGCTTCCGGGCTATCAATCATCCCAGGTCCAGCTCGGTATTCGCTCGATGTTCGACAGCCCCGACGTCGGCGAGCTGGTGCTCACGAAGGTTGAAGGCATTCTGGGGCATGCCATCAGCCCCACGATTGCCCGCGCACCAAAGAAGGCCGTGCAGTCGTACGAATGGGCCCTTAAGCAGGTCGGCAAACCGCGCCCAAACCTTTCCAAGATAGCCACGCGCCTGGAGTCCGCAGTGGGAGCGGACTCCGGCTTCGCGGCCGCGTGGAGACTTCTGGGTCAGGTCCGGGAGGGCCTTGGCCTGCCCGAGGCTGCACTGGACGCGTACAGACAGGCAGTGGTCAGCGACCCGTATCTCTATCCCGTGTACCCGCGCATCGTGCCGTTGCTGGTCGGGTCCGGCGACTTAGCCGGCGCGATCGAGATGGGGGAGAGGGCATTGGGGATTAACAACCATCTTGACGACGTCAGATTTTATGTTGCCGGCGCATACCTGCGCACCGGAAATAACGAGCAGTGCATCGAGAAGGCCTTGGAGCTGGTCGAGAGAGGGGCGACGGCCACCTATCCGCAGGCCCACCAGTTCCTGGGGTCCGCCTATGCGAACAACGGGGAGTTTCAATCGTCCGCAACCCACTTCCGGCGATTTCTCGAGCTCAGCCCCGATGCAACCGCCGCGGATGCTATCAAGAACCAGCTCGACGAGTGGTCTAAGTTGGGCGTGATCGCCTCCGCTAGCGAAGCGCGCTGATCCAATCCGCAGGCCATCCCGGGACACAAGCGAAGAATGACCCGCCGCGTTGGAAGCAGCGGCAGTGCCTGCGGCCCGTGGGATGAGAGGGAACGATGCCCGCCAGCCGCACCGAGATCATCGGCACCGAAGCGGGTTGATCGATCGACGCACTGAGCGCCACGTGGCACGGATCATCGCGGCAACGGTGGCAAGCCGCCCGGACCACTTGGCGCCCTAGACCGTTCTTCCCCAACAGGGCCACCTGTCTGTCGACTGGCCTTCCAGAACGACATTCCCGCATGCATCCGCTTACGCACGTAGCTCCAGCCCCGTCCATTCCAGCCCTTCCGGGTCGGCTCCGCCCGGGCGCCGCGTGTAGCCCCAGCCAATGATCTACGGCTGCCGGCGGGTCAGGCAGGAGGACCGCCGCGGCTGCATGGGTGGGAATGCTCCATCCTGGTGGCCATCCACGGTCCGGGCATGGCTGGCCGCACGGGGCTGAGCTACTCCAATCGACCGGCGATCCCCCTGAGCGCCTTGAATACCTGCCGCGGATCGCTTACATTGACCGTCGCGACGCCAACCCGCGGCAGAGTGCCAGGCACGGTCCATTCCCTCCAGACCCCTTCGGACACTCCAGTCTCTGAGTGCCACGGATGCACGGGCAGATTGCGCGGCGAACGGTAGGCCATGGCATCGGCCATCATCCGACGGATGTCGAACGAATGCCTGCCATCGTCACCCCTAACTCTTGAGCTGGAACGTATATCGATCGAAGTCGAAATCGTACTCGTCACGTTGTGGAACCGGCTCGGCGCTCGATTTGGGCATCCATTCGGCCAGCTCGCGTTTCAGAGCGGCGTGATCGGGCCGGTCGGCGATATTGCGCCAATCGTTGGGGTCGTTGACCGGGTCGTAGAGCTCTTCGGTTGCGTCGCGACAGCGGATGTAGCGCCACTTCTCGGTCAAGACAGCGTGGTTGCCCGGCTGGTAGTCGATTACGGCCGGTCGCTTCGATCGCGTTGCATTCTCAAGTTGGGCCGGAGGCTCACTCCCTCTAGCGTGTCCGGCGGCATCAGGCCGCAGAGATCAGCCAGCGTAGGGCACATGTCGAATAATTCGACCGGCTTCAAGCGATGCGTTCCGGGTTGCGCGACGCCCGGCCCGAGCCAAATCATCGGAACGTGAGTGGCCCGCTGCTAAAGAGTGCCCTTTGCCAGTAGCGTTTCTCTCCCTGGTGCCAGCCATGGTCGCTCCAGAAGACGACGATCGTGTTGTCAGCGTGTTCGCTCTCATCGAGCGCCGGACCAGTTGCCCGGCCTTAGCATCCGCGAAGCTACTGCACGCCAAGTAGGCCTGAATGGCGTCCTTCCATTTGCCTGCGCGCAGGATGCGCTCGTGTTCTCCGCGGCGTACGGCCGCAAACTCCTGAGCAATTGGCGGCAAATCATCGAGATCGTTATCGGGAACTTGCGGCCGATTCACTCCGTTCGACGGATTCATATCGAAATAGCGCTGGGGACGTTAGTACAACCTATTGCAAAAAAGATTTCTCTTGCCAAGCTTCAAGGTAGCCGGGACCTGTTCCTGAACGTTTCGGCGCAGGTTTAGGAGTTTTCCAGGTCAAAGAGGGGTATGTTCATGGCACGAGCGATGGCGATCATCCGCTTGTCGTAGCTGGCCAGTGCGATCGATTGGCCTTGGTTGCGCAGGTATTCGCATGACGCCAAATGCAAAGCATCGAGCGTGCGCAAGGAAACAGCCCCAGGAAAGGCCTCCAGAGCGCGTTCAAGCACCGGTGGAGCAAGCTCTAGTAACGCGATCTTTCCGATCAGCCTGCGGGCTAACTCGCCGTGGGAATCGGCAAGCTTGCGCGCATGCAGCCGGGTCCAGACCTCGTACTCCATCAGCCGGCTGGCCACCATGGTCTCTCCCCAAAGCGAGGCGGGAGGACGGCGGTCTTCGGCCAGCAGCTGGGCAAGCACAACGGAGGTATCGATGTAGATCACCGGTCGCTTCTGTCACCCTCTAACTCAGCGAGCAGGTCTCGGAGTGACGCAACCGGTTCCGCAATTGGAAGCTGCCCGGAGGGCAGCACCGGCGGCGTCAACCAGCCCTTGCGCACCGCCTCGGCTAACAGTGCATCGGCAAGTATCGGGCTCCTGGATTCCCTCGGCGGCCCGATTTCCGCAACGACCCGGTCACGGTCTGTCACCAGAACGGTCTCGCCGGATGAAGCCAGCCGAACGTACTCGCTCAGACGGTTGTTGAGCACCTTTATTCCAACCGATCTCATGCGCTGTAAGGTAGCAACTAGTAGCCACGTTGTCAACCCGAGCCTATCAGGTGCACTTCGAGCAGGTAAGGCGGGCGGAGCAGAACTTACGCGTCGAGGACACCCTCTGTGACACATCACGCTGTAACACTTAGGCAGGCAATCACTTACACCTGTAGTTGCAGGTCGTGTCACACGAGCTGCTGGGTGTAAGTCCATGTCGTGCCTTGGATGAACGTGCTGTCGCGCAACTAATGAACTGCCTGCGCAGGCGCGTCGGCGGTGTGCATCACGATCAGCCCGTGCCCAAACCAGCCTCGAACGGAATCGATCTCAGGGCAACCTACTAGCCGGGACCGACAAGCAAGACACCCGGATGTCGCTGCTCTCAGTGAACGATCATGCGTTGGCCGCCGTAAAGCGTGCCAATCTTCTTATCCTTCAAGCGCACTTCGACCAACCGCGTAGTGGGCTCGTCGCCTGCCCGTTGCGGGTAGTACCCCACGACATACTCGGTTTCGACCAGCTGAGCGATGGAAGTGAAGATGCTGCCAACTGCCTTGGCGCTGTTGTACTTCATGTCGAAGCTGTACCCGCCTGTCTCCGCCGCAAGATTGGCGAACTGCTCTTGTCGGTACTCCTGGTCATTCGCTCGCATGGTGCCGCGACCCGAGCTTGGACGATGCAATGGGGCCTGCCTACCCTTCCCTTGACGAGGGCCCTGTGCGCGCGCTGCCCGATCGATGATCTGTTGATGCCCCACACCACGGGATAAATCGGCACGCCGAAGATCTGGGAGGCTTGGGCGGCCCAGTTCCAGCCTAAGCCCGTGGTGCTCATCCCGTCCGAAAACACCAGCATTATTCGAGAGGCGTTACTCTTCCGACTCCCCACGTCGCGCAGCGTCCCCACAATTGACTCGTACACGAGAGTGTGGCCATCTTCGGCGGCATAGGCCATATCAAGCGCTCTCTTCAACTTGTCGATGTCATTTGTGGGGCCGCTGAATCGCGTGAGCTTTTCAGCGAATCCATAAATCGAAATCGTGACGTTTTCGCGGAGTCCCTCAAGCAGGCTAGATCGCACGACCGCGGGATCGAGTAGGCCCCGTCTCATGACGCTATGGCTGACATCGATCAGAAAGATGATCTCGACCGGCATCGAGCGCTCTTCGGAGATGTCGCTGTCGGACGCTGGGGGACCTTCCACAAACGCAATCTTTTGCTTCACGCCGTCTTCAAGCAGCTCGAACGACTCGACGCCAAGCCCTCCGATCGAGCCCTTCTTCTTGTAGACATGTAGCGGCACGACCGCGAGGTTTGATTCGGTCGCGATGATCAGGCCCGAGTCCTCGACCACGTCTTCAGAGGGCGCAACAGACTGCCCGGCGAGCAATGCCGCCATCAGAAACAGAGCAGCTAATCCCCGCGTCCGCATCACCGCCAAAAGTGTACCAGCGATGGAAATCGTTCCGCCCCTTTTGAGCCAGGATTTACGGCGAATTTACGGCCCTCCCTGCCCTGTTGCCAAGATCGAGAACCTGGTTTTTACCGTCCCGCGCACGTTTGTGGGAGCCGTCCGGCCGAATCTCGCCGACCGGCGGGGCCAAGCGGCTAAAGGCGCACGCGGGCCCACTTCTTGCCGAATTTCAGCACGAGCTCTGAAACTCCGCTCGGCACCTCATAACTCATCTCGCGGTGTTTCGTTCCGTTAACGCTCACGGCATTCTCTCGGAGCTTACGATTCGCTTCCGCACCGGACCGCGCGAGACCGGTCGCGCGCAGTAGCCTGTCAATCCGGATCACATCGGCACCGCGCATTTCGTCTGGCAGGCTCATCTCCGGCATCTGGTCGGGGACCTCTTTGTTCTGCACCACCCTGCGGAAGGCATCCCGCCCCTTGGCGGCGCCGTCAGGCCCGTGGAAGTCAGCCACGATGCTTGCCGCGAGGTCATGCTTGAGTTCCATCGCATGCAGCGAGCCGTCGGCCGCTCCCCGCTTGAGCCGCTCGATCTCCCTGATCGATACATCTGTCAACAGCTCGTAGTAGCGAAACATCAGCTCATCGGACGCTTGCATCACCTTGCGGTACATCACCTCGGGCGGCTCGCAGATGCCGATGTAGTTGCCCAATGATTTCGACATCTTCTGACTGCCATCAAGCCCTTCGAGGATCGGCACGGTGGCGATAATCTGACGGGGCTGGCCGTGGGCGGCTTGGAACTCGCGGCCGAGGAGCAGGTTGAATTTCTGGTCCGTTCCGCCAAGTTCGACGTCCGCGCGCAGGGCTACCGAATCTTGAGCCTGCGTGAGAGGGTAGAGAAATTCGTGCAAGCCGATTGGCTTGCCTAGCTTATAGCGTTGCGTGAAGTCTTCACGCTCAAGTAACTGTGCAACAGTCACATTCGAGCACATCTGGATCATGCCGAGTGTACCGAGTTCAAGCAGCCATTCACCGTTGAATCGAATTTCGGTCTTGTCCTCGTCGAGAATCTTGAATACCTGCTGCTTATATGTCTCGGCGTTCTCGAGAATTTCCTCGCGGGTCATGGGCGGCCGCGCGGCGTTTCGTCCGGTCGGATCTCCGATGAGACCGGTCACGTCACCGATCAAGAAGATCGCGGTGTGGCCCAGGTCCTGGAAATGCCTCATCTTGCGAATCAGGACCGTATGCCCCAGGTGTAGGTCCGGGGCCGTTGGGTCGAACCCAGCCTTCACCCGCAGCGGGCGGCCCTCGCGGGCGCACTGCTCCAGCCGGGAACGTAGCTCCGTCTCGGAAATAAGCTCCGCGCAGCCTTTGCGCAGATAGTCGAGCTGCTCGTCGATCGTCATGAGGTTCGCAAGACGCGCCGTCCTTCGATGCGATACTCGCCGCTGAGCACCAAGCGGACCGCTTCCGTATAGATGCGATGCTCCTGCTCCAAGATACGGGCGGCCAGTGCGTCTTCGCCGTCCGTGTCGAAGATCGGTACGACCGCTTGGGCGATCACTGGCCCAGCGTCAAGGCGCTCGTCGACGAAATGCACTGTGCAGCCGGTGTACTTCACGCCGTGTTCCAATGCCTGCAGCTGCGCCTCCAAGCCCGGAAAGGACGGCAGCAGCGACGGGTGGATATTGAGTATCCGCTGCGGGAACTCTTCAACGAAGTAAGCGCTCAGCAAGCGCATGAACCCGGCGAGGCAGACCAAGTCAACCCGCGCTTGGCGGAGTTCTTGGACCACCAGTCGGTCGTAAACCTCGCGCTCCATGGCGCGGGACCGCACGCACACCGCATGGAGTCCACGAGCCTTGGCTCGCTGCAAACCCTTTGCCTGTGGATTGTTACTGATGACAATCGCAATCTCAGCGTCAAGTGTGCCAGCCTCGATGCTATCGGCGATCGCCTCGAAGTTGGAGCCACGGCCGGAAATGAGGATACCGAGACGCTTCTTCATTCGTAGATCACTCCCCCGTCGCCAGCCTCGACAACACCAATCTGGATTGCCCGCTCACCGTTCTGGGCTAGGACCGAGAGCGCCTTGACGGCGCATCCGGACGGCACGCACGCGATCATTCCGATGCCCATGTTGAAGGTGCGGCGCATCTCCGCAGGCTCGATGCCCCCCAAGTCCCGCAAGATCCGAAAGACGGCCGGGACCTCCCACGTGTCGGTCCGAATCCTAGCCTGGCGCCCGTCTCGAAGCATGCGCGGAGTGTTGTCGGTGATGCCACCGCCGGTGATGTGGGCAGCGCCCTGCAGCAAATTGGCCTCCATCAGCGCGCGCAGGGGCTTCAGATAGCTGCGGTGCACGCTGAGCAGTTCGTCGCCCACAGTTCGGCCCAAGCCAGCGATCTCTTGGTCCACCCGGTAGCCAGCGACTTCGAAGAAAACTTTTCGCGCTAGGGAGTATCCATTCGTGTGGAGGCCTGTGGACTCCAAGCCAATCAGCTCGCTACCGACACTGACATCAGCGCCTAGCAAGAGCTTAGACCGTTCCGCAGCTCCAACGATGAACCCTGCGAGGTCGTATTCCCCATCTGAGTAGATACCCGGCATTTCAGCGGTCTCCCCGCCGATCAGGGCGACGCCGTTTTGGCGGCACGCGAGGCTGATACCGCTGACCACCTGTTCCGCAACCTGCGGGTCAAGCCGCCCCACGGAAAAATAGTCCAGAAAGAACAGGGGCGTCGCTCCTTGGACAGCGATGTCGTTGACGCAATGGTTGACCAAGCACTGGCCCACAGTGTCGTGCCGGTTCGCCGCGAAGGCAACCTTGAGCTTCGTGCCGACTCCGTCCGCCGAGCTGATCAGCACGGGATCTGTCAGCTGCGCTCCCGCCAGTGAATAGGCAGCCCCGAACGAGCCTATCCCCGTCAGGACGTTCTCATTGAACGTTCGGCTAGCGAGCTCCCGAATCCGATCCGTGGCGCTGTCCGCCGCCTCGATGTCGACGCCGGCGGCGGCGTAGGTTAGGGGGCTGCGCGCCATCAGATGTAACTCATTATCGCAAGGCTCTGAGGGCACGGGGCGGCCCTCGCCTGCCCGGACGCGCCGACACCACTTCTGTGCGCGAGCAGACCCCTGAGCAGGTCGCACCTGCACGGGCACGAGCTTCGAGCGCAGCGACATCCAATTCCTCTTAGGTGGCTTGATATCAAATCCGATCAACAGGATCCTTCCAATGATCGGTCTTGTGCTTGTGGCCATTGAGGCAACACGGCGTACCACGCCCCCTCCCGCAGGGACTGCTGCGAGCATGGCTGGGCGGCCGCGGTCGATCTGCAGGCGATTTCGGAACCGCTACAGTCACGCCCATTTCCGTTCCATGAGGGGACACCGAGGGACCCGGAACTCTAGCGCAGGCGCAACTTAGTGCTTGAGAGGCTACTATTGGAACAGATGCTCGGTAAGTGGCGTGCATTTCGGCCGCCAGCTGCGGCTGTGGCGCTGGCTTGCGCCATCGTCCTCGTGCCGGTCCTGCTGGCCCATGAAGGGGACATCGCTGTCTTCTCCGCGGCAAGTCTTGACCAAGCGGCCCCGGTCGCGCCGAATTCAATAGCCGTTCTGGCTGGTGAGTTCGACACGCGCACAGTCAAGGCGCCCGACGGCGTCCCCCAAGCGGAACTTGCGGCTTACACCGCAGTGATCACGGGCTCGGACGGAGCCGAGCACACCGCGGCCATTTTCGCAGCCGAACCAAGGCGGCTTGTCATCCTAGTCCCCGCTGTGCCCGCCGGCACCACGCACCTTAGCGTCATGCGATACGGCTTGGAAGTGGCTGACGGTGAATTTACGGTGCGTCTGATTAGCCCCGGTCTGTTCACTGCTGCTGGTAGCGGGGGCGGACTAGCCGAGGCTACGGCGGTACGAGTGAACCTTGTAGATGGATCAGCGACCACCGAAGACGTTTCGTTCTTCAACCATAGCCGCGGAGCACACGAGCCGATCCCGCTCAATCCCGCCGCCACAGATAGCGAACTGCACCTGTCGTTGCGCGGAACAGGAATTCGGAGTGCCTCGTCCCTCGCCGTATCGGTCGGGGGCATCAACGTGCCGGCTCGCCTCGACGTCGCCACAGAAACGTCTCAAGGCATTGACCGGGTCATGGTGGGCCCGCTGCCGGCCGGGCTGGCGCAGCGGCAGCTCGTCGATATTCAGCTGACGGCCAACGGAATTCCTGCGAATCCCGTGCAAGTCAGCTTTTCGCCATCGACGGGAGAGGCGATCACATTCAGCAATCAGATCGTCCGCCTGTTTCAAGGCAACTGCCAGAGCTGTCATCGTCCCGGACAGGTTGCGCCGTTCTCCCTGCTCGACTACCAATCAGCGAAGGACTGGGCGCACTCGATCAAGCAAGCAACCCAATCGAAATTCATGCCGCCCTGGAAGCCGGTTCCCGGCTACGGCGAATTCATGGGCGCGCGCTACTTGAGCGATTCGCAGATCAACCTGATCGCGAGATGGGTGGATGCAGGTGCGCCCGAGGGTGAACCGGAGGACCTGCCCGAGCCATTGGTCTTCAACGAGGAGTGGGCACTCGGTGAACCCGACCTAGTGCTCGACACACCCAGCTTCGCGCCCGACCCGCACGGCGACGATGAGTACAGGTGCTTTAGCGTCGAGCTTCCCTCGGACATCATCACACCCCGGCACATTACCAAGGTAGAGGTCCAACCCGGTAATCCTCAGATCGTGCACCACTTGATCCTGTTCGGTGATCCCAAGGGCGAATCGACGGCACTCACGGCGGCTTCGACCGACGGCAAGCCGGGATACGAGTGCTTCGGAAGCGCGAAGATCGGCTTCGATGGATTCAACCCGGCCGCGGATTCGTATATCTTGGGCGGCTGGGCGCCGGGCCAGCGCCCGCAGACGCTGCCCGAAGGATCTGGCTACATGATCCGCCCGGGTTCCCGCATCGCGATTCAGCTCCACTACCACCCGGACGGTACGGAGCAAGCCGACAGCACCCGCATTGGCCTGCATTTCTCTGACGAGCCCGTGGAAGACAACGTGATCGTGCTTGCGGCGATCAACACCAATTTCGAGATTCCGCCCGGCCAGGAGCGCTATGAGGTCACAGCCAGCTTCAGCCTTGACAGCCTGAGCGGCTTGATCAGCAATCCGCTGATCCGCGGTATCCTGTCGCTCGCGGGAGTCTTCCCGGCCGACATCATTGGGGTCCTGCCCCACATGCACCTGCTTGGCAAGGAAATCCAGATGGTCAAGGTTTCCCCTTCCGGGGAGAGGACACCGATGATCCGCATCGACGATTGGGACTTCGATTGGCAGGACACATACAGCTACGTCGAGCCGCTTCTATTCCAGGCCGAAGACCGGCTTGAAGTTACCGCGATCTATGACAATTCGGCCTCCAACCCGTGGAATCCCAACAGCCCGCCAATTCCAGTGGGCTGGGGCGATCGCACCACGGACGAGATGTGCATCGTATTCTTTACCGTCAAAATCCCCAACCTGTGCCGGTTCGGCATCTGCGCGCAGTGAGCACCGCCAGCGCATCCAAGCGAGCTTGATCTGATTGAACCGGAGGCGCTGCGCTCTCCGGTCCGGGAATTGCGCCACGCCGCGGGCCTTGGCGGCGATAGAATAGGCTCTTTCGCGATGCCAGAATCCCTGCAGTTTGAAAAGCGCGGGCGAGTCGCCCTGCTGACGTTTAACCGCCCTGAGCGCAACAATGCGTTGACGCCAGCGATGCGCGACCACTATTTCGAGCTCTTGGACAGGTGCCGGGATGACCCCGAAGTGCGTGCGATCGTGCTGACCGGGGCAGGAAAATCGTTCAGCGTGGGCGCGGACGTGCAAGCGCTAAAATCTTCGGGACAGCACACGATCGACCGCATCCGCCAGCCCGGACGCCCGGTCCACTATGCGCTCTCGATCCCAAAGCCGATCGTCTGCGCCATCAATGGCGCCTGCGCCGGCGTGTCCCTGGTACATGCGCTGTGCTGCGATATCCGATTCGCCGCAGCCGGGGCTAAGCTCACAACCGCATTCGCTCGGCGGGGATTGATCGCCGAATACGGGATTTCGTGGCTGCTGCCCCGGCTGGTGGGACAGGCGCGAGCCCTTGATCTGTTGCTGTCGGCACGGGGCATCTGGGCAGAGGAGGCAGAGCGCATGGGCTTGGTCAACGCTACGTTTGCCAAGGGAGACCTCCTTGAGGCGGCTATGGAGTACGCACGGGATCTAGCCGAAAATTGCTCGCCCGCTTCGATGGCGGCGATGAAGCGTCAAGTCTACGGCGATTACACGCGAAGTCTCAGCGAGGCAACCGCAGTGGCCTTAGAAGAGATGGTTGAGTCTTTCCGACGCCCCGACGTGAAGGAAGGTGCAGCAAGCTTCATTGAGAGACGGAAGGCCGCATTCCAGCCCTATCCGCCAAGCGACAGCGCTTAGACCCCTCTCGGCGGATCGGACGTGACATTGAGCCAAGCTCTTTCAAGCGAGGACGGTCTTTGCCTGAAGCTGCGTTGAGCGCGAAGCGGGCAGATACGATCTCATGAGCATAGACACCCCTAGCGGCGGGAGATACCGCCACGCCGAGGCGATCGCCCGGACTTTTGACGGGTGGGTCCGCGACGGCACCGCGACCGGCATGGAACGCCGGCACAAGCGCCTCACAGAATGCATGCTCGAGCGCATCACGATGACACCTCATGGCCGCGTGCTGGACATCGGCTGCGGAGATGGCTGGACCGTCAGATTGATTTCCAAGCGGGTTCCCCAGGGAGCCGTCTTGGGCATCGACCTCTCCCATGAAATGATCCTGCAGGCAAGGCTCGCGAGCGTTGAGCTGGACAACGTGTTGTTCGCTCCCGCCCCTGCGGAGGAGATCCCCTGGGCGGGTGACTACTTCACGCACATCGTAAGCATCGAGTCTGCCTATTACTGGCCAGACCCCAGCTTGGCCGCCCGGGAGATGTTCAGGGTGGCTGCACACGGAGGGTCGTTCCACATCCTGATCAACTACTACGAAGAAAACCCGTTCTCCGCTGGCTGGGACCAAGAGACCGGCCTGGCTCTGCACCGACTCAGCGCGCTCCAATGGGTCGATGTGTTTGCTGACGTTGGTTTTGAAGACATCTCAACTGACCGCATACCCGATGACTCACCTATCTCTCCGGGCAAGGCTCCTGCGGTGTTGGCCAAACGCCAAGGACTGCAGGACGTCGGCGCCCTGTATGTGACGGGCAGCAAGCCGGCCTTGGCGGAGCCCGCAAACCCGGAACTAACACAGCCAAGGAATCCTTTTCCCGTGCTCCGCTAGGCGCGGCCACCGCCGCTGGTCCGCTGATCCGCTGCGTTACAGTGAGGCAATGCCTAGGCTGGCAACGGTAATCGCATTCGCGTGCCTCTGGGGCTGTGCTGCGACTGAGAAAGAGGTTGAAGATTCCGCCATGGACTGGGCTGCAATGCTGGACGATTATGTCACCGTCAAACTGGATGCTGATCTAAGCGGTCTCTCAGAATCCCAGCGCGCGATGCTGCCTGTGCTCGGCCAGGCCGCACAGATTATGGACGGATTGTTCTGGCGCCAAGCGTTCGGCGACAAGGAATCCCTGTTAAGCAGCATTGAAGATCCCAGCGCCCGGAGGTTCGCCGAAATCAACTACGGTCCTTGGGACCGTCTCGACAACAACAGCCCATTCATCCCTGGATTCGGCCCGAAGCCGGAGGGTGCCAACTATTACCCGACCGGCATGACCGAGCTGGAGTTTGAGGAGGCTGCAGAGGCTGACCCCAGCTTGCGCAGTCAATACACCTTGGTGCGCCGGGATGACGACGGCAAGCTGATCGCAGTTCCATACCACGTGGCATTCAAGGATGAACTTGCGTCCGCGGCAGCGCTGCTGCGCCAGGCCGCCTCGATGGCCGACGACGCCGGATTCCGCAAGTACCTAGCAATGCGGGCCGACGCGCTCGAGTCCAGTGATTACCAGCCAAGCGACTTTGCCTGGATGGACATGCGCGACAACGATATCGATCTGGTCATCGGCCCGATCGAGTCGTACGAAGACAACCTGTTCGGGGCCAAGGCGGCATTCGAAGCGTACGTGCTCATCAAAGACAAGGAGTGGAGTTCGCGGCTCGCCAAGTACTCGGCAATGCTGCCGTCACTCCAGAACGGCCTGCCCGTCCCGCCCGAGTACAAATCCGAGCAGCCCGGCGATGACTCGCAGCTCAACGCCTACGATGTGGTCTTTTATGCCGGGGATTGCAACGCCGGAGCCAAGACGATCGCCATCAACCTGCCCAACGACGAGCAGGTGCAACTCGAAAAGGGATCTCGCAGGCTGCAACTCAAGAACGCGATGCGCGCGAAATTCGACAAGATCCTGTTGCCTATCGCCGACGTGCTGATTGACCCGACGCAGCGAGCCAACATCTCCTTCGACGCGTTTTTCACAAACACAATGTTCCACGAAGTGGCCCACGGGTTGGGGATCAAGAACACACTGGACGGCAAGGGTACCGTGCGGGAAGCACTCAAGGATGCCTCGTCAGCCCTTGAAGAAGCCAAGGCAGACATTCTTGGCCTGCATCTCATCGGCAGGCTGACCGACGCCGGGGAGTTGCCCGCGGAGGGCCTGGTCGGCAACTACACGACGTTCTTGGCAGGGATCTTCCGGTCGGTCCGATTTGGAGCGTCCAGCGCCCACGGCAGAGCCAACACACTCAGCTTCAATTTCTTCCAGCGCGAGCAGGCGTTTACTCGTGCTGAAAGCAGCGGGACCTACCGGGTGGACCCGGTCAAGATGCGAGCCGCTGTCGATTTGCTGGCGGAGCAGATTCTTCGTCTGCAGGGCGATGGCGACTATGCTCGGGCGACGGATTTCTTAGCGGAAGCGGGAGTTCTCCACGAATCTGTGGAATCCGATCTCGACCGCTTGGAGGACGCTGACATTCCTGTTGACATAGTGTTCGAGCAGGGCCTCCTCAACGACTAGCCCGGCCGTTGGGCACTTAGCTGGCGCGCCGCAGCGCGTCTCCTGTCTTTGCTGCACTGGCCGGGGACACAGCGTCCTGGGGCATCCGACCATGCGGACCGGCTGGAATCGGGGGCAGCTCTCGGGCCCGGTGCGCATATCCTCCCTGGCCGCGTTAAGCCGCTGCCGCCCAGCCCACGGACCCCAGCCGCCCCGGTGGCGAAAACCCGCCTCCATTGCTCCTCGTCACCGCTCTCCCCTGTCAATCCGCTTGACAAGGAACACGGTAGCTCCTACCGTCGGGGATCACTCACCAGCACTGGGAAATGCCGCTGGACCCGGCTATCCCGGAGTTCTGGGACTTTTGGATGTGGGACCGGGTGGACGCCTCGCCTGACAAGGACGATCCGCTCGCTGTGTATTGCCGGTACGAGAGCTACGAATGACCCCAGCACTACCCTTGACCCGCCGCGGCGTCTTGGTCACGCTGGCCCATTCGCTCGCGCTGCCTCACCTGCAGCGAGCTGCAACCGGCCCGATTCCCGATGCACGCCACATCGAGAACGGGCAGGAGATCTACTCGGTCACCTACGCGGACCAGCCCTACATCGTGAAGCTGGACGACGGCGCATGGCTGTGCTGCGCCACGGTCGGATCCGGCCGCGAGGGGCAGCAGGGCCAGCATGTCGTGACCTTCCGCAGCCGTGACCAGGGCCGCTCTTGGAGCGAGCCCGTCCTCGTGGAACCCGCCGACGGCCCCGAAGCATCGTACGCCGTCATGCTGAAGACGCCACGAGGTCGCGTCTACATCTTCTACAACCACAACACCGACAACATCCGGCAGGTCAAGGCAGACCAACCGGCATACCCGGACGGATGGTGCCGCCGGGTCGACAGCCTCGGATACTTCGTGTTCAAGTACAGCGACGACGGCGGGATTTCGTGGTCGCGTGATCGTTACACGATCCCGGTTCGCGAGTTCGAGATCGACCGAAACAACGCGTACCAGGGCCAGGTCCGCTTCTTCTGGAACGTGGGCAAGGCCTTTTCGCACGCCGGCTCGGGATACGTGCCCCTCACCAAGGTGGGCGGGTTCGGCGAGGGCTTCTTCACATCCAACGAGGGCACGCTTCTGCGCAGCGACAACATCCTGACCGAGATGGCCCCCGAAGGCATCCACTGGGAGACCCTGCCGAAGGGCGACATTGGGCTCAGGACACCAGCCGGCGGCGGTCCGATCGCGGGCGAGCAGAGCTATTCCGTGCTGAGTGACGGGTCGCTGTACTGCGTCTACCGCTCGATCGACGGGCATCCCGTGTACACCTACAGCCGCGACGGCGGCAGGTCATGGGACGCACCTCAGTACAAGAGATTCGCGGACGGACGGCTGATGAAGCATCCACGTGCTGCCACCTTTGCGTGGAGGGCGTCGAACGGCCGCTACCTGTACTGGTTCCACAACCATGGCGGACGGTTCATCCGGGAGCGCCCGGACCGCCGGACCATGGGGTATCGGGACCGCAATCCTGCCTGGCTATGCGGTGGCGTGGAGCGTGACTCGCCGAACGGCAAGGTGATCGCCTGGACGCAGCCTGAAATCGCCCTCTACCATGACGACCCGTATACGAGGATGAGCTATCCAGACTTCGTGGAGGAGAACGAGAGGTACTACATTTCGGAAACGGAGAAAGCCGTCGCACGAGTTCACGAAGTCGAGCCGGAGCTACTGGAAGGACTTTGGAACCAGTTCGATTCCCGGAGCCGAGCGACGGGCGGCCTTGCACTCGAACTGCCCGCTCCGGGCGAAGCAATGCCGAGTGAGGCTATGATGCCCCGGCTACCGGAACTGCGCGTGCTGGACGGACACCGCTCCCGCCCTACACGTGCGGGGTTTACTGTGGAGGTCTGGTTCCGCCTCAGGCAGGTGCGAGCCAACGACACCCTACTAACGACCCGCCGTCGGGACCGTCGGGGCTGGAGGCTAACGGTGTCCGACCGGGGGACGATCGAACTCAGCGTGAACGACGCGCGTTCGGAGAACAGGTGGGACTGCGATCCGGGGATGATCCAGCCGGCGACTCTCCACCACTTATGCGCCATCGTCGACGGAGGGCCGCACATCATCAGCTTCGTGGTGGACGGCAAGATCGCTGACGGCGGCGAATACCGGCAGTTCGGGTGGGGCCGGCTGAGCCCGGACCTCTATGACACGAATGGCGCGCCGACGCTAAGCATCGCACCGAGACTCAGCGGCACCATCGAAAGGCTGGCCATCTACAATCGTGCGCTGCGAACATCCGAGTCAGTTGGGAACTTCCGGGCCGGGATTCAGTGAGCAACATGCCGAAGCGCCGACAGCCTCGGGTAGTTCGACTGCAAGCACACCGACGGCGGCGGGAAGGTGAACACCGAGCGGCGGGAAGAGCTGTTCCAGACGTTTCGCGGGATTGCAGGCAGCGGAAAGGTTGCCTGGAAGGAAGGCGCCAATCTGTCACGTCTCAATTGAGATACAGGAGACGAATTTGAGCAAGCATGGTTCCGTGCTGCGTTTCCGGATGGACAGCGAGTTGAAACAGAAGGCAACCGAAACGCTTGCGGCGATTGGGCTGTCGGCTTCGGGCGCCGATACGCGTGCCTGGAACCGCCAGAACGACCTTCCCTGGACACCACTCCGCATTGCGACGGGCGTTCGCCGCGGAATGGATTTTCGCTATTCTCCGGAGACGGCGGCCATCCGCGAGGTCCGGTAGGCTGCGGGGCTGTCCACTTAGGTCGAGCCGGGACGGTGCATCAGCGGCGCGACGAAGTAGCTGCTACCGGTCTCAGTCGGGACGGAATTCCTCAGGCATCGCAACCTGCAGTGCCGAGCCGCTCTCCCGCTCGACGAGCGTCAGAACTCGTCCGTGCAGCTTTGCCTCGGCCACGCCCCGGTAGGTCTCGGGAATTGTGGCGCTAAAGCCAACGAAGGATCGAGTCGCGCTCTCCGAAGCGTCGAGGAACTCGACGATCGGGCGCCCGAAGATCCGCCCCTTCCTCACCAGGTCGGGGAACGGCCGGTGCAGCCCGGTCGTGCCGAACTCCAGGCCTCGCGCCAAGGGCCTGCCATCCTCCACGCGGCGCCACAGGTTGAGCCAGGGATATTCGGCCGTCTTCCACACGTAGCCGATCAGCAGCCCCTTGGCGGCATTGGCCGCGGTGACCCAGCCAATGTCGCCGTCGATCACATAGGAGACCACATTGGGATCGTGGTCGTCGGTGAGATGGCGGAGGTTGACGGATTCCCAATCCTTGAGGGCATTCGGCCAAACCACGGATGGCTCTTCAGGATTCGGCATGGACCCGCCCTGCATGAAGCCCTTCGCGGCATTGGAATCGACCACCACCGTTTCGTCCAGGAACGGCGGCCCGAGAGTCGGATGCTGAACCATGTTGTAGACGCGCCCGAGCTTGTTGCGATTCGTCACGGTCTCGACGGCGTAGAACCAAGGGCCGTTGGAAGCGAGATCAAGTCGCCGTTCCACATGGAGGCCCGCCATGGGCAGGTCAGCGGACATGCGAACACTTGTGGGCCCATGCTCGAGGACGGCCCAGGCCACCTTGGTGGCTTCACCGTGCCCTGGCATGCCATTGGCTGCTTCGGCTTCCGAAGGGAGCCCCCAACGGTCAAGGCAGAGAAAGTGGCTCATTGACCGGGCCTGGTCGCTCGGCCCGTCGTTCGCCCAGCGCAGCGGGTTCAAGCCATGGCCGAGCAGGTGGAAGTCGACAATCGAACCACCGAGAATGTCCACGACGAGGCGTGCTTCGCGCCCTTCGAGCACCACCGAGCGCCTTCCGTCGACGAGTTCCTCCCCGGCTATCGGTGCCAGTGCAAGGAGCCCGGCGATGAGGGGAATCAACAAGCAGCGCATGGTCTGAAATTCGGCGCTTCCCAATCCGCGATAGATCATAGCGCCCCAACGACGCAATAGTCTCCCGACCTTGTGGTTCTCGCATGCGAGGACGCACGCAATTCATATCAGTCAACTCGGATGGCTCGCGTCCCCACCTTCCGCGGACATGGCCGCGACAGCAGTGCGGAGGCGCAAGCAGCCTGGCGACAGTTATGCTGACAGGCCTCCGAATTGTCGCGATGCGCCCTCGCAGTGTGGGGGCCAAGCCGAGTAAATTCAGCAATTGACGCGGCCCTGAGTTAGCCAAGTATGCGACGATTACGCTCGCCAATGCCGGTCAACGCTCGCAAGACCTCCCTAAGAAAAGCCCTATGCGGCCTGATCGGCACTTGCCTGGTTCTGGCGGTCACCCTGGTCTCCGTCGGCGGGCAGGCCGCCGCCGAAACGGAAGGCCGTAGCCAGGGCCAGCTGCTGCGAAGAGGGTACGACAGCCAAGTCACGGGTGAGCGCCGTGAGTATTTCGTGTACCTGCCCGTTGGCTATCACACGGAACCGGGAAAGCGATGGCCGGTGATCCTGTTCCTCCACGGCGGAGGCGAGCGTGGAGACGCGAGCGAGGATCTCGACCGAGTGCTGGTTCACGGCCCGCTTGGCGAGGCATGGATCCAGGGGCGCGCCCTTCCTTTCATCATCATTTCTCCGCAGATGCCGTTGTTTGACCGACCACGCGGCAGTTCCAATGCACCCGCGCCCGAGCGAATCGAAGACGGCCCGCCGCCGCCGCGCCGGCGTGGTCGCCGCTCCACCCAGCCCATGGCGCGAGTGACGGACCCTAGTGTTCCGGCCTACGCGGACATGCCACCGAGAGACAGCTGGCGCAGGATGGAGGGCGAAGTGTTGGCAATGGTTGATTCGACCGTTGGCGAGTTCCGTGGCGATGAGGATCGGGTCTACTTGACGGGCTTGAGCTTCGGCGGTGCCGGAACCTGGCACCTTGCGATGGCAGAGCCGGGACGGTGGGCGGCGATCGCGCCCATTTGCGGTCCAGGGGATCCCAGCCGGGTCGATCGGATTGCGGACGCGAAGACGCCGATCTGGGTGTTTCAGGGAGGGCGGGACCAAGTGGTGCGTCCCGAACGGGTGCTGGAGACCGTGACGGCCCTGGAGGCCGCGGGCCATCCCGCCGTTCGCTTCACCGTTCACGAGGACTTGGGCCACAACGTCTGGACCCGCGTGTATGAAGGCTGGGATCTGTACGGCTGGTTCCTCACTCACAGGAGAGAGGACCGAGCGGTTGCTCTGAGGACACCGTAAACTGCATCTCGTTCCGCGCTAATTCGCGGACCGCAGCGAGTGCTGCTCGGCAGAAATAGCAGAGAGGCCGTTCATGTGGCACTAGATGAGAACAGGAATTGTTGAAGTTCAACGCGATCGATGTGGAAGCCGCCAACGCTGACCGCACGAGAATTTAGCGTTCTTCGGAGGCACTGCCGCTCCCAAAAAGCCCCCGCTTGAATCGGCCCGAGCCTCGGGTTTCACCCTCGCGACTGAACTGGACAAACCGCACCTCGGCGTCGCTCCTGTAAGCGTCTTGAAGGATGTCGGTGCAGTCACAAACGACGTTCGCGGGCCGAAAGGACCACACGGCTAAGGCGGCCTTGCCGACCTGACCAACTCTCGGAGCCACGGACGCCATTAACCCAGATCGGCCTTTTCCCCAGCCACTCATGAACACCGAGGCTACCCCCGGCACATCGACGCCACCTGCGACAGCGGCGAGGGCCGCACGCTCGTGTGCCTGGACGGCCCGAGCGGCTGGGTGCTGCATGGGCTCTGAGTCGGCTCGGAAACCGAGCGGGAATTGCGCGAGGCGATCGCGCACGCCCTCGGCAGCTTCGTCGACCCCTTGGGGGCCTACACGAAAGCCCCAAATGGATCAACCCAACGCCAGCCGAGATCGTGCACCGAAATCGAAGAACCCCGGTCAGCGTCTGCGGGAAGTGCCAGCCTGGTCAGCCGCAGTCAGCTTGCGGTGTTCACTCCGATCGTGAGTCGGCAGTGGTCGCTCGGTCCCCATTCCTCGACACCGTTCATCGCACGCACGCAGACCCTGTCGTGGAAGCCGCGCGACGCGAAGGCATAGTCCAATTGATTGCGGGCGGTTGCCGGCCCACCCTTTGGGTAATAGATCGTCGGCACGTTCTTCGTGTCAGGCGGGACATCATCAGGTGTGGATTCCGCGCGCCGACCGTTCGGCTCCTGCGGGCCGAGGAATTCCAGTCCCAGCGCCTGCATCCGATCCCACACCGTACGCTCCCGTTCCGGCATCGACAGCTTCCGACCGGTCGACCCGTAGAACATGTTCAGATCGCCCGCAGCCAGAATCCTGTGCTTCCCAGGGTCGTGGTGCCCGATGAACGCCGAGAGGTCTGACAGTATCCGATGTGCCGAGGCATCCGAGCAGCCGATCTTCCACTTGCTTCCGGTAGACGGATGCGGCTTCAGCCACCGTGCGTACATCGAGATCGCCACGAATGCGTCCTCTTCACGATGGTGTGGGATTACCTTCGCAGCGGCGATCGTACCAATGCCACTAACGCCGATGGCATCTTCCCCGAGTTCGCTGATCGGGGGAACTTGTCGGTACGGCCTGAGCGTGACTCGATCGGACAGCTTCACGACCAACGGCCACCGGTCGTACAAGTGGCGGTTCCAGAACACCTGGTCGTCGTATTCGATCCGGTCCACCACGTCGCCGGGCGGACTTCCCGCTTCCTGCAAGAGCGCCAGGTCCGCGTCACCATCACGAGCCATCCGGACCAGTTCGCGCCATGGTTCCTGGCGCTTGCCCACGTTCCAACTGACTACTCTGATCATGCTGCTGCATTCCCCCATCTCCTCTGACATCATGTTCCCGCCCCTTCCAGAGTAGCGGCGCCCACAGCGCTCTCAGTCGTCCACCATTCCGTAGCCGGTTCATAGCCTGCTGGATCGGATCGTGGAGATCCCGGCGGAATCGACACGAGAGCTGCTCGGATAGACCGGCCTGCCGGGCATGCTGCACCGTCCCACGCGGTCCATGCACACCGCCGCCTTGGCGTGGGCCACCGGGCCGCAAAATTCGACCCGGTGCGGACCGGATTCACCCCGCGGTGGCCACCCAGTGGAACCCTCTGGTCAATGAGGGACGGTCAGGCGTCCTCGTGCTGATGATGGAAGTGATGGTCGAGGGCTGCCTTGTTGGCATCGGCCAGTCGACCTGACAGTTCCCGCATTTCTGACGACTTCATCGGCTGGAACGAGCGCACATATTCTGTGTTCTCCCGGATCATGTGCAACTGCGGCATGCCGATCGTCACGACCGAGACGGGCAGGGAGAGCACATAGCGAAGGAGGTCAGCCGCGCTCGCCTTCTCCCGCCCCTGGCCTATGAGGCCCTCTTGGGCGGTGACCTTCATGCCGACAATGCCGAGGTTCTTTCGAACGGCCACCGGGAGCGCTACGTCCTCGAAGCTCGAGCCCGGGCTCGGCCGAGGTGGAAGAGGCTCCCCGAACATGTCGCTAACGCCGCCCCGCTTCCAGTAGCCCGCCCCATCCGGGCTGCGGCCTTGCAGGCCCGCGTTCAAGGCCATTTGGGTGCAATCGAGATCGTAGCGGTCGAGCGCCACGGCCAGCGTTTCGGGATCGGCGTGGGACGTGACGCCGATGAACCGAACCGCCTTCTCATCGCGGAGCCGAAGCAGTGCGTCGATTGCCCTGCCCTTCTCGATCTGATCCAGGTCGTCCTGGTACCGCAGACTGTGAATATGGAGCACATCCAGACGGTCGGTTCGGAGCCTCTTCAGGCTGGCCTCGACGCTTGATAGGACTTCGTCGTATGTCCGAGATCTGGTCTTGGTCGCCAGGAAGACCTCGTGACGTCGTGCCTGGGTCGCCTCCCCGACCCATGACTCGCTGGTCCCGTCACCATAGGCCTGTGCTGTGTCGAAGTATCGGACCCCTGAAGCGAGGGCCATTTCCAGGGCCTCCAGACCGCGATCCTTCGTACGGTAGCCCGCCCAAAGGCGGTTTCCACATCCGATTGCCAGGACGGGCAGCCGCTCGCCTGTCTTTCCGAACGTGCGGGTCGGGAGTTGGCTGGACGCCACTGCTGCACCCGTTGCCGCGCCGGCGGCACCAATGAAGACTCTCCGGGAAAGTTCAGCAGGCAAGATTGACCTCGTACAACAGTTTATTGCGAATCGGATCGAGAAACGCACTTCATCCACGTGCCCGATGTCACTCAATCACCCACGTCTCCGATGAAGAGCACCAGAGCACGCGGCCCCGAACTTTCGCTTCCAAGACCAAATGGTTCCGCATAGTGCGGCGACGGAAGAGGTGCGACCGGGCCAGTGGCCTGAGCTGGTGTCGCCCACACGTCACGGCCGTACCGCCTCAGCCGCACGGCCCACCTTCATTCGAACACGCTGGTACCAGTGCATCACCCTACCGCGCCAGCTCTCTTTTGACTCTTCAGCGAACGGGTACTTCGGTCTCCCGTCTTCACCGAGCCCGAGACGCTCATTCGAAAACTCGCAGATCCCAACACACCTGCCGGGATGCTCAAACGGCTCGGTTTCCGCTTCGACGAACCGATGTTCGAACGACCACTGGCCGGCAACAGTGGCACTGTCATGCCACCAATCCTCCCCAATCAAGTAGCGCACAAGCATCCGGATTCCCTCGGCCGCTACGACATTGCAGAATGCGATCGTGTTCTGCCCTGGCTCTGGGCCATTCCCTACGGCATCATTGATGTAGCGCCCGCGACGCCTGATACCCAACCGTTCGTCTCGGGCATCACTGGTGGTGTACTGACCGCGGCAACGCAAGCATCGCATGTCGGGGCCGACCAAGTGAACGCACCACTTAGCGGAAAGCAGACGTTCCCTCGACTCAACGAGAACCCCACCATCGATCAACGGAATGCAGTTGGCATAAGCGAGGTGACTCAACACCTCGCGAGCCTCCGCGTTGTCGACGCAGCAGACGATCACGGCCGCGTCGGCCGCCAGCCGGTACGCCCGCTCAGTGCCAATCGACAACAGCACGGCCCGGATGACCGGTCCGCGGGCCGTAGCGACTCTATGCACGCGAATCGCCGCCACCCACCTCTGCCTTTGGCAGTCCTAGGCAGTGTCGGTCGGCGTAGATCAAACGATCCAAGTTCCTGACCTCGACGATGCCCGCATCACTGACTGTTATCTCCTCGAAGCCAGTGCGTGACATCCACGCCACGATCCTGGACTTGATGGGTCTAGACTCGGATGCGCTGACGTATCTCCACGAGGGTCGGCACGAGCGCCTCACCGACACCGTTGGACGGGTATTGAAAGGGCTTCTGGCCTAAGCGGGCAGGCACGCCGGGCGTAGGCCGATCCCTCTTCGGGGCCGGGTCCACGGCACACGATTCGGGCCCGGAGCTACCTTGCCCCGGGCCCGATCCGTTTTTTTGTGTGTGTGGCGCCCCTTCCGGTGGATATAATCGCGGCGGCAGGTCAACCTCTTATGCTCATGTCGGTCGCGCTTCTCGTTATGATCTCGATGGTGGCGTGCGAGTCGGCCATTGGGGAAACCCACCGCTTCGAGCCATCGGAATACCACAACACGTTCTCCTTCGCCCACAAGCCAGTGTTGTCGATCAAGCCGGGCGACCGGGTGATCACGAAGACCATCGACGCGCGCGGTTTCGATGCTCACAACCAGCAAGTCGGCGAGCGACCGAATCCACAGACCGGTCCCTTCTACGTGGAAGGCGCCGAGCCTGGCGACGTGCTTGTGGTGCGCTTCGAGAAGATCGAACCGAGCCGGCCGACCGCCTGGTCAAGCAGCGTCCTTGCGCCCTACACGGCCGATCCGTCCTACCTGCGCCACGAGGCCGAGCGAGAGCAGACCACCGAGACATGGGAGATCGACAAGGCCCGCCAAGTGGCTAGAGTCGTCTCGGACACGATCAAGCCCAAGGGAATCGAAGTGCCGCTGAGGCCGATGCTGGGATGCGTCGCGGTCGCGCCCGCGCGCAAAGAGGCCGTGGCAACGAGCACACCGGGCGCCTTCGGCGGGAACATGGACTACAACGGCATGGTTGCCGGGGTAACGCTGATGCTGCCAGTCTCTGAACCCGGCGCGCTGCTCTTCGTAGGCGACGGACACGCGCGGCAGGGTGACGGGGAGGTTGTCGGGAACGCGCTCGAGGTCTCGATGGACGTCGAGTTCACGGTAGACCTGATTACGGAGGGCACGATCGGGTGGCCGCGGCTGGAGACAGACGATCACATCATGACGCTCGGCAGTGCCAGGCCTCTCCTGCAGGCATTGCAGCACGCCACGACCGAGCTCCAGCACTGGCTGATGGCCGAGTACGGCTTCGACGAGCGGGGCTCGTCCTTGCTGCTAGGGCATGCGCTGGAGTACGACATCGCGAACGTGGTCGACCCCCATTTCACGGTCGTCGCCAAGATCCGCAAGGAATTCCTCCCGGCGAGCGAATAGGCGCCACCGGACAGGTCTCGGGCTTTCCAGGGGAACTGTCGAACCCTCCTGCACGAGCCGCGAGGCCGGCAGTCGATTGCCCTCGCGCCTTGAAGTCGAAGTTGGTTTATCCAACTGGGAACGAAAGTCAGATTCCCGGAACCGTTTACACCGGCAGTGGCTTTGGACTAACCTGAATACGGTGGTTCTGCGCATGGTCTGCGGGACCTTCGGATTGCTCTCTCGACGTAAGCTTCTCCAACTGACCCCGCTCGGCTTCGGCGGCATCGCGCTGGCTCACCTGCTGGCCGAGGCCGCCCCGGCCGCCCCGGTCCGCACCTACAACGACCTCGTGGTCCGCAAGGGACACTTCCCTGCCCGCGCCAAGGCGGTGATCCAGCTGGTGCAGAATGGCGGCCCGAGCCAGATGGACCTCTTCGACCCGAAGCCCATGCTGGCGCGTTTCGCGGGCCAGCCCCATCCGGACGGCGTCGAGATCCACCAGCCGGGTAACGCCAACACCCTGCTGCCGACGCCGTTCGAGTTCCGCAAGCATGGCGAGTGCGGCATGGATGTCTCCGAAGTCCTGCCGCACCATGCGGAGATTGTCGACCAACTGTGCTTCATCCGGTCGACGCACACCGAGCACAACAACCATCTCGAGGGGTTGAACATGCTGCTCACGTGCAAGATCTTTCCGGGCCGCCCGGTCATGGGTGCCTGGATCACCTACGCTCTCGGGACGGAGAACCAGAACCTGCCGGCATACGTGGTCCTCCGGGACCCGAAGGGCTACACCATCGGCGGCAAGCAGCTCTGGGCAAACGGCTACCTGCCAGCGCTCTACCAAGGCGTCGAATTCGCCACGACCGGCTCGCCGGTTCACCACCTCAAGCCGGTTCGGCCGCTGCCTCCAGGAGTCCAGCGCGAGAGCTTGGACTACCTGGCACGGATCAACCAGCTGCATCTCGACGAACGCCCCGGCGAGAGCGAGCTCGAGTCCCGGATCAAGAACTTCGAGCTCGCAGCGCGGATGCAGGTCGAGGCCATGGACGTGCTCGACATCAATAGCGAGTCCGACGCCACCAAGAAGCTATACGGTATCGACGATCCGGTGCGGGGGCCTTACGGCACCCGCTGCCTGATGGCTCGCCGACTCGTGGAAGCCGGCGTCCGCTTTGTGCAGGTGACGACCAAGCCCGGCCAGCCGTGGGATCACCACAACGAACTCGGCAAGAACATGCCGGTGATCGCCACGGAAACCGACCAGGGCGCGGCAGCGCTGGTGACCGACCTCGCGGCGCGCGGCCTGCTCGACGAGACGATCGTGATGTGGGCCGGCGAGTTCGGCCGGCTGCCGACAACCCAGCAGAACGACGGACGCGACCACAACCGCAATGCCTTTACGCTCTGGCTCGCGGGCGGGGGCTTCCAGCCCGGCCTGTCGTACGGAGAGACTGACGACTTTGGCTACAAGGCCGTAGCCAACCGGGTCAGCGTTCCAGACCTGACCGCGACAGTGCTCCACCAACTCGGCCTGAACCACCGCCAGACTGTCTACCCTCATGCGGGCCGGCTGGAAACGCCGTCCGACGTCACGGTCACCGGGGCGCGCGTCGTGGGCGACATCCTCACGAACGAGGTTCACGCCGGATGATGCTCGCGCTGTGTATCGCCCTGCTCGCGGCCACTGCCGCGGCCGCATCGGGCCCGGCCAACGGCGTTCCGATCTTCGAGAAGGATGTGCTGCCGATCTTCTCGACCTACTGCTTCACTTGCCACGGAAAGAGCTCTCCCGAACTGGGCGTCGACCTCCGCACGGCCCGGTCCGTCCTGCGCGGCGGATTCAACGGCCCGGTCATTCACAAAGGTTCTCCCGATGAGAGTCGGCTGTTCCAGAAGGTGTCGAAGGCTGAGATGCCGCCGCCGGCCTTCAAGAGCAAGGTTCCCGAAGGCGACGTGGAGACGATACGACGGTGGATCGAAGGCGGAGCTCAGTCCGAGGCCGGGGACGACATCCCCGAAGCCGCGCAGCGGCAGATCGCCCGGTTCGAACAAGAGATCCAGCCGCTACTCACCCAGCGGTGCGTCGCGTGCCATAGCGGCGACCAGCCACAGTCCGGCCTGGACCTTTCGACTCTGCCCTCGGTGCTGCGCGGCGGAGTGCACGGTCCGGTCGTGATCGAGGGCTTTTCGGACAAGAGCGTCCTAGTTCGCCAGCTGGTGAACGGCGCGATGCCGCCGGAGGGTGCCGGGGAACCACTGGAAAGTGACGAAATCAAGCTGATCCGATCATGGATCGACGAAGGCTCGTTCGCCGACTACGTCGATCTCGGAAATCCGCTCGACAGGGCGCTGACCGAAGCCGAGGCACCGGAGATCACCAAGGAGGATCGAGCGCACTGGGCGTTCCGCCCGCCGGTTCACAGTGCTGCGCCCGAGGTGAATTCGCGCGAGCGCGTGCAGACCCCAATCGACGCCTTTGTCTTGCGCCAACTGGAACGCCAGGGTCTCTCGATGTCCACACCGGCATCGAAGCGGACCCTGATGCGCCGTGCGTACTTCGACTTGTGGGGCCTGCCACCGACTCCGGAAGAGGCTGCCGCCTTTCTCGGTGACGAGGATCCCGGCGCGTTCGAGCGACTGATCGATCACCTGCTCGACTCACCCGAGTACGGCCAGCGCTGGGGACGCTTCTGGCTGGACGCAGCCGGTTATGTCGACACTGCGGGAAAGGACTTCCGAGCCGAGAACCCGACCCTAGCTCCTGGCATGTGGCGCTATCGCGACTACGTGATCGACTCGTTCAACCGGGACAAGCCCTGGGACCGCTTCCTCACCGAGCAGCTCGCGGGCGACGAACTCCATGACTGGCGCAAGGCGGCCAGCTACACGCCGGAAACGCTTGAGGGGCTGACCGCCACGGGTTACCTTCGCACCGTCCTGGATGCGACGGACGAAGACATCTCGGACCGTCCCGTGGACCGTTACGAAATGCTCTTCGCGCTGATCGACAAGGTCGCGCGCAGCTCGATCGGCCTGACTCTTTCCTGCGCCCGCTGCCACAGCCACAAGTTCGATCCCATCCCGCAGCGGGACTACTACCGGTTCTTGGCGCTGCTATCGCCGGCTTACAACCCGTCGCAATGGATTCAGCCCAAGAATCGCCATCTCTACACGGTCTCGGCAGCCGAGAAGGAGCAGGTCGACCAGCACAATAAGGAGGTCGCTGCCGAGGTCGAGAAGCTGACGGCCCGCATGGACTCCATCCGCGCTCCCTACCGCACGAAGCTGACCGAGGACAAGCTCGAAGCGGTGCCGGGTGTCATCCGCGACGATCTGCGCGTCGCTCTCGCGACGGACGCTGAGGGCAGGACAGAGGTTCAGAAATACCTAGTCAGCAAGTTCGGCGCTTCCGTGAAGGTCACCGACAAGGAGATCAACTCCAAAGTCTCCCAATTGGACGGCGAAGAACTGTCGCGTCTCCAAGAGGAGCTCGAGACCTGGCGCGGCTACCGCCATAAACTGCACAAGGTGCGGGCACTGTGGGATGGCGACGAGCTGCCGGTCATCCGCCTGCTCCAGCGGGGCAGCGTCGAATCGCCTGGACCGGGCGTGAAACCCGGATTCCTCGAGATCCTCTGCAAACAGGGCGACGACTGCCTGGCCGCTCCGTCGCCGAACCGCGTCGGCAAGACCATGGGATACCGCCTAGCGCTTGCGGAGTGGCTGACCGGCCCCGAGCACCCCCTGACCGCGCGGGTGGTCGTGAACCGGATCTGGCAGCATCACTTCGGCACAGGCATCGTCGCGACGCCGGACAACTTCGGGCGCTACGGTGCTGCGCCCTCGCACCCCGAGCTTCTCGACTGGCTGGCCGTCGATTTCATAGAACACGGCTGGAGGGTCAAGCGCCTGCACAAGCTCATCATGCTTTCGTCCGTCTACCAGCAGTCCTCCCGGCGCACGGACAACCCATCGGCCGAGCGAGCTGACATCAAGGATCCCGGCAATCAACTGCTCTGGCGAAGGCCACTACGACGCTTGGAGGCCGAGGCCCTCCGCGATTCGATTCTTTCGGTGGCAGGCCGACTCGACCTGACCCCCAACGGTCCGCCAGTCATGCTGGATGCCCGCCCGGACGGCCTCCAGTTGCCGGTCGATGAGGGCGCGAACAGGCGCAGTGTCTACCTTCTGGCCCGGCGGACCTGGTCGTCAACGTTCATGACATCGTTCGATTTCCCGAACATGGACACGACTTGCACGAACAGGGTCCCTTCGTCGAGTCCGCTTCAGTCCCTGACCATGATGAACAGCGCGTTCGTCATGGAGAATGCGGCGGCCGTGGGCCGCCGCGCGATGGACATGGCGAAGGGCGATTCGAGCGGCTTGGAGCCAATCATCCGAGCCGCTTACGAGATCACGCTGTCCCGCGAGCCGACGCAGGCAGAAACCGAGCTTGCGACCGAACACCTGGAAAGGGAGCGGAGATTGTTCGCCCGCGCAAACAGTTCCGAGGAGGAGGAATTGGCACGCTCAGTCGAAAGCTTCGCGCACATGCTCGTCAGCTCGAACGAGTTTCTCTACATCGACTGAAGGCACGAGGTCAACGAGCTGGTGGGCCGACACGCGGCCAACATTAGCACCAACGTGGCGAAATCTTCGACGTCGCGGTGGCGGAGGACGAGCTGCGCTGCTCGCTGCGGCAATAGAGGATCAAGGCAGAAACGCGGCTGGATCGGATCGACATCGTGCGGGTGAGGCGGTGGCGTTGTAGAAGAGTCGGTACGTGTCTCGCAGGCCTACGAGGCGAATGCAGCCGGCAAGTGGATACCCGAAAGGGCTGCCATCTCAGAGCTCGCGCACCCTGCTGGACCACGCGGGGACGCTGGCGCTGATCCGTGCAGCGCTCCCGAGGGACGATCCACACGAATTCGAACTGCTGACCAAGCAGACTCCGCTAGGGGGACAGATCTCCTCCTGCTGGGAGTGGATCCCAAACGGATTGCTTGCAGTAAACTGACGGGTTGATTTGGCGTAACTGTCTACGACTGAAAGGGCTGGCAATTTTCGAATGAACCTAGGCCCGGAGTACCGATCAACTTTGCGATGGCGACATCGGCATCGTCGGATCTTGACCTCAGGAGTTGCTAGCGCGCCCACAGCAGCCTCTCGAATTCCGCAGCTTGCAGTTGGACCGCGAGCGGGCGCTGACTCCGCAAGTCTTCATTCGCCCATGCTTAGACGTAAGCTGAAGGTGTCTCCTACGCGACGAGAGCCCTGATGATCTGGACCAGCGATCAGCTTCTGGAGAGGATTGAACTCGGAGAGGACAGCCTTGTCGAATTCAAGGAGATTTTCTTCAAGGGCGAGAAGGTCACAGCACCGCGACGGAATGACATCGCAGATGAATTGGCTGCATTCGGCAACGGCAGCGGAGGAACGCTGGTTTTCGGCGTGTCGGACGCCAGGCGGGTTCAGGTATTGGGCCCGGAGCAGATGGATACGCTGGAAGGCTTCGTGAGCGAAGTCTGTGCTGACAGTATCCGGCCTCCACTGGCATTCGTCACCCAACGGCTCGCGTTACCGGGGCGCGGGGCCGTGCTCGTCGTGGAAGTGGACGCGGGGACGACCGTGCACAAGAGCCCAGGAGGATACCTACATAGGCAAGGCAGCTCGAAGCGAGAACTGTCGTCGCAGGCACTGCAACGCCTATTTCAGCAGCGCGGGCGGGCGGGCCTGCTCGGACCGGACGAAGCGATCGTTGCCGGAACAGGCCGAAACACGCTCGGCGACTCGCTAGCGGGTCGTTTTCTCAGTTCTCGAACCACCGAGCCTCGTGACGCGCAACTTGCCAAGCTAGGGTTACTGCGAGACGACGACGCCGGTATTGCCCGCGCGACGATTGCCGGGATTCTCCTCTGCACCGAGCGCCCGGATCGGTTCATTCCCGGGGCCATGATCGAATCGGCGCGCTATGAGGGCACGGTGCTCGGCAGGGCCGGCCAACTCGACGCAACATCGATCAGCGGTCCACTCGACCTCCAGATCCGGGAGGCGGTGAAGTTCGCCCAGCGCAACACCCGGGTTTCAGCGCGCAAGGTGCCCGGTCGCGTGGAAACGCCCCAATTCAGCCCGAGGGCGGTGTTCGAGGCAGTCGTCAACGCAGTTGTCCATCGAGACTACTCGCAGGAACGTGCAAGGATTCGAATGTTCATCTTCGATGACCGGCTCGAGATCTACTCGCCAGGCTCCCTGCCGAACACGCTGCCGATCGAGGCCATGAAACTTCGCCAGGTCACACGCAACGAAACTATCGCGTCGCTGCTGCGCATGCTCGCTGTCGGCGAAATCCACGGGGCGGGCGAACGACAGTACTTCATGGAACAGCGGGGAGAGGGTATCCCCATCATCTATGAGCAAACGCGCGGACTTGCTGGGCAGGATCCGACGTATGAGCTGATTGGCAGAGCGGAACTGAGGTTGACGATGCCATCGGCACAGCCTCCGGTGGAGGGAATCGAGGGGACCGTGACAGTCTCGGCTGGGGGCCAGCCCCTCGCCGGCGCGCAGGTCGTGGCGCTCTTCCCCAACAAGACCTGGCTGGAAGCGTCGACCGACTCGTTCGGGAGGGCTAGTTTCGGCTTCTACGCTCCGCTACCGATCACCGTCTTCTGCGCGGCACCGAATCACTTTGCCTCTGTTTCCCATCGCTGGCATCCGCCGCAGCCACTCTCCGTTCAGCTTGCGGAACTGCCAACGGGAGGCTCGATTGTGTTCCCCGGGGGGACGGGCCACCTCCCGATGCTGTCGGGCCGCTTGAATCCGATCCTAGACGGCTTAGACCGCATGTATCTATACACGAATGACGTCGCCATCGACGAGGGCAAGCTGGAACCCGTTCAATTCAACCTCGAGCAGCCGCTTAGGCTGACCGACATCTATGGCGTCGAATGGATCGTACGGTTCATCGAAATGATCGGGAAGTCGGCGCTACTGGAATACTACCCGCCTGAAACCAGCTTGCCCCCGGCAGCGGACTGACACCACAATCGGTGAGCCCATCGTGAGTCCAATCGCAGGCTTGGAGTTGGAGCGTTCCCTGTGCGAAGCACAATCTACACGCGCAAAGTGGCGCATCGACTCCCAGCGGGCCGCACCCGCACCGTTGTCCGGCGAAGCCCGGCTCATCCGGCCGACAAGAACTCCAGGCGATCCAGGCTGGCGACCTTTCAAACGTGACGGTCAAAGCTCGGCACAGCGAGTTGCTCGCCTTGCTTCAGCGACGACTCGTGCGCCACGATGCCTGGCACTGTCATCGCCAAAGACTCGTAGACATCGATCGCGGGCTCGCGGTCGTCGATCAGGGCGTTGACGAACTCGGCCGCGAGGAAAACGTGGCTGCCGTCGTGCCCACTCCCGTGCCGCATCGCAGCTGGGAGCATTTCACTCTTCCAGTAATCCGGGATGTCGAGGGTCTCAATTCCTTCGCGACGGTCGAGGGCTGTCGAACGGGGCAGCCACGCATCGTCGTGCAAGCCTCCCACCGACATATGCAGCGAACCCCGCTCACCGAACCAGCGAGCTCTCTCTCCGTGACCTCCAACCAGCCAGAAGATGTTGCATCGCACCATGTGGCCCCGGTCGGTACGCATCAACGCGGACTGGTTCCAGAACGGATTCTCGTAGCGGTTGTCCTGAAGCCAGCTGTGCTCGCCTCCCCAGCCGAGGCACGAAACGCGGTCGATGCGTTCGCGCGTGACGCCGACCAAGTGGCCCAAACAGTGGGTGGGGTAGTGCATCGGAGGAAGGCCCCAGCGCCACGAACGTGAACCGTCGGGCTCATAGAAGCGCGACGACTTGTTCGTCAGTAGCGCATCAAGATCGCCGCGGTCGTGGTAGTACTCAAGTTCCGAATAGAAGATTTCCCCGAACCCTCCTTCCGCGTGTAGGTTGCGGGCGTAGATGGTGGGCTGCCTGTAATAGCTGGTCTCGGCCATCATGTACCGCAACCCGGTACGCTCCTTGAGATCGCGGAGCCGCTCGGCCTCTTCAAGTGTCATCACCGCAGGCACGGCAGAGATGACGTGAAGGCCGCGCTCCATGCACATCGAGACGTGACGGAAGTGGTCCGGCGCGCCAGAGAAGACGGCGACCGCGTCCAGAGCCTCGGCACGCCGGAGCATCTCTTCCAGCGAGTTGTAGACGGCGTCGCACTGATACGTCGTGCCAAGCCTGTCGCGTCGGTCAGCCCTCAAGTCGGTCACGGCGGCCACCGTGCAGTTCGGGTGCTCGTGCCAATAGAACTGCGAACCGAAGCCTCCCCCGACCACTCCGATGCGAACCTGGCCGGCCTTCCCGGTTTGAGCCGCCAGCCCGGCCGGCAAGCTTGCCGCCGCAGAGAGGGCAGCGGCGTCTAGCAGACGATGGCCAAGAAATTCCCGCCTCGATTCCATGGTCGGACCTCCAATCAATGGATCAGCGGCTAGGCAGATCCGGCAATAGAATAGCCCGCGAAGGAATCACGGACGAGTCGGGGATGTGAATCCTCGGAAACCGGGGCTGCGAGCCGCGAAGTGGCAGAATTGCGCCGCCTGGAGGCCCGGCTGATCTTGCCCCCGCTAAAGGCGACGGCATCGACTCCCATGCCCACGAACTTCCGCAGGTTCTCGGCCGGGGCAGTTCTGCTGCCGCATCCAGGATCACGGGCAGCCCCGCATCGTGACTGATCTGCGTGTACTCCTCGAGACCGATCTTCCCGCCCAGCGTATGGTGGCTCTGGACATAGGCGCACGCTGCCGTCCGGTCGCCGATGGCCGCCCGCATCTGCTCCGCGGTCTCCACTTCCACGAGGCGCACCCCGACCATCCGGAAGGCGTGATCGTACGAGGTCCGGTGGATGCTCTGGATGATGACTTCGTCCCTCATCCCGCTGAGATCCGGTAACGGCCTCATCTTCTCCGGGTCGTCGCCCGCAGTTACGGCGCAGGTGGCAAGGCAGAGGCTGCAGGAAGCACCCGCAGTCACGAAGGCAGCTTCGGCGCCCGTCAGTTCAGCCAGCCGCTTGCCGGCCTTTTCCTGGAGATCGTGGATGCGAACGAAGCTCCGCGACGCCAGCTCCATTGCGTCCTTGACCTCGGGCCGGATGAGTGTCCCACTGAATGTCGTGACCGTGCCAACAGCGTTGATGAACGTGCGCACGCCGAGACGCTCGTAGGTGCCTCCGGCGACGGGTCGCTCGCCGGAGGTAACGACCTCGCAGTCGGTGCCAACCGCCGCTGCCGCACCGGCAACGAGCAGGCCGCGACGAGTCATCGAGGCAGGCTCTTTCATGAGATCTCCGGATCCACTTAACGGGCCTCGACCAACAAGTGTAACGTCGCGCCCGAGCCGCTGACCGGGGCATCCAGGAGGAATAGGACGGGCCCTTAGCCAAGTCGCGATTCCGCCATTGGGCGGGCTGCTGGGTCTATAAAACCGACCGCTGGTGGCGGCGTGTCGCCCCGGCCGCGGCCTGACGAGCATCCCGCACCGGATCCCGGCCCGACCGTTCTCAGGCGCGCTGGAAGTACGTGTCCGCGGGTGCCGAGTACGTCAATGCCAGTTCTGGCGTGTCTACCCTGGCCTTGCGCTCCCTCGAGTCGAACAGGAAGGCGAGCACTCCCGTCGTTAAGAGCGTCCTCTCGACCGGATAGACCGGCCGCCCGGTGACGAACAGTTCCTCGATGCAATGGGTAAGGCCGTCGAAATGGGGTAACTCGCGAGTCTGGGGAACCTGTCCGAAGTGGCTCGAAAGCACGTTACCGTCGACCTCGGCCGCAAAGTTCCAGCCGCGCACGCAATTGTTGAGCATGTAGGCAGCGGCCTCCAGCCCGTCGCGGTATTTCAAGACGAAGACGGCCGAGTCGCTGCACCGGCTCCCAAGAGCCCCCGCCGGATCCCGGGCAAGTGCCTGTTCCAGCAGGGGCTTCGACCAGTTTCCGCGACCGTCGTGCCACTGCCAGACTGCATCTCCCTCGAGCATCTCGACAGACGCGACGCCGGTCTCACCGCCCGAGCGCCGCTCGACCATACACTGAAGCGATTCGAGGGTATGGAATCCGTACGCATCGAGCGGACCGTACCCTGTCTGGACCGCTCGCTTGATCGTCGCGCCACTCGGTATCAGCAGTTCCGGAGTCCGCACGGTCACCGGAATCGAGGACCCGGCCATGAACGGGACCGTCAGCTCCCGCGCCCAGTCGTACATCTGCTTGGCCTTGTCCCATGAGTACGATAGGTGTTTGTCGCAGAACAAGGGCACGCTGCGGCCGGCGTTGCGGAAGATGTCGGCGATCTCCCGGAACAGACGGTGCCTCGGATAGAGCTTCTGGCCGCGCTCATTAACCGGATAGTCCCCGTGCTCACCGATCAGCAGGACCGCATCGACGGCCAGCCGGTCGCCACCCAGGGTCAGCGCCCCCTCGACTGTGGGGTAGATCGTGTAGCGCTTGCGGTGCGCAAAGCCACGGCTCATGTCGTCACGGGGTACCTGGTCGGTGTACATCGAGACGATCCGCGTCCTTGGCTCCTGTCGGCGACCGTTCGGGTAGTAGCCGTCAAGTATCCGCGTGCAAATCACGTCCGCGTGCGAGCGATGGCGAAACTCGGTGACAATAGCCGCAACTTTGGGCCTGGAGTCCTGGGCGTGGAGTGCGGCTCCCCCGAACCCCAGAAGCACCTGCCGTCGACTGAGCAAGTTGGGAGCGGTCATCGGGCTTTCCTCCCGGCCGAGGCTTCGGTTTGGGAAGGTTCTCGGCCTGTCACATTATGTTTCTCCAGTAAGGCCTTGCAGATCCTCGCGCGATCTGCCGCACAACCTTCGGGCGGAACGAGTCCATCCGTTCCGTCCTCCAATCCGTGCCTCCAAGCCCCGGTTGGCCCTGCCTGCAACCTCACGGACTAGACTCGTCGTCGCGCGCATGCTGCGCCCCTCGTCCGAGCGGGCTGGCTGCGCGTGGCTCAGTTGTACAGCATCGGCGACTGCCTTTGGAGCCATCGCCAAGCCCCCAATAGTTGGACCACTCTGCGGCACAAGCTGGCAAATTGGGTGCGGCAGACCACTACACTGCAACGCGAGGCCGGGCTTTGGATCGAGACTCGGCAGGACGCGCGCCCCTCACCGAGGCGGCCACATCGCCAGCGCACTGGGCTGGCCGCCCCAACTGCATCGGCAGAGGCTGGTGACGGGGGAGCCGGTCGCCGCTTAGGAGAACTGGAGAAACTCCGATCGTGTGGTGCCATACTGCGATCCCGGTTGCCAATAAGCCCGTCTGGTCAACTACTTAGGAAAATTCGATTTTCAAAAACGGTGAAGTCGGATCAGGGATCACCGCATCCGCAAGTTCGCTGACAGAATGGGGGGGCGACAGGCCCCAAGCACCTGGTCTTCAGGTGGCAGGCGGCACAAGCCGCCCTTCGACCGGGTCGCAGGGACTGAAGTGAGCCGGCGTAGCAGGCTGCCGCCGGGGACAATGGCGTTGCTGCGAGACTCCGGCCGCAATGGAAGGCTGGTCGCCAACCCTGGCGGCTACTTGGCAGTGACCGGACCTGTCAAGAATAGATCGCGATCCACTCTCTCGTAGACGAAACGCCTCGGGTTCACGGCGGTGAGTCCCTGCGTATCGACTGGAATGATCGTGCCGGCAACCGCCTCGTAGGCCGCACGGAAGGCGACGGCCGCCTTCACCACGATGACTCGCAACTGTTCCGGCTGGATCCCGGCGCTGGTCAACTGACCCAAGCTGAAAGGCGGATGGCGCTCGCTGTTGAGCAATACGAAGCTCGGCTCGCGCTGGGCGGGATCTCCGACCGAAAGGACAGCAGTGGCCCCTTGGTCGAGATAGCGCATACCACCGTGCCGGGCGGCCGTCTCGGTGTACTTCCCGTCGTAGAGCAGCTTCACCTGTCCCCGTATCCGAACCGGATCTCCATGCAGCCCGTCCGTCTTGCCGCCGACCTCGGCATCGAAAAGGCCCCTAACCCCTGCGCGAAAGGCTTCTTTGACCGCTTCCGGATCGTAGATCGGCACGACGAAACCGGACGCCCCTTGCTTGACCAATTCCGCTAGCAAGGTCGTTCCGTCGCCCGCAGATCCGCCTCCGATGTTGTCTCCGAGATCGACAAGCACGACAGGCCGGCGCTCCGCTCGCATGGCCCGGCGCACGGCTTCGCCGCCGTCAGGAAGTTCGGTGACCATCTCGCGCCGGTGACCCCACATCAAGTCGGCCAAGCGACGCGCTTCCCGGCGCGCCAGCCCGCCATCTCCGTCGGTGACGACCACGATGCTCGGCCCCATCTGCGGCACGTCCGCGTACTGGTAGCCCACTGCGGCACTCGCCGCCAGGATCCGTCGGTCGTCGCGTTCGAGACGCTTGAGTTCCTCCACCAACGGCAGCATCGGCGGCTTGGTGGTGTCGTGGAACAGGATGTTGTAGAGCATCGGCGGTTTTTCGATCGCCTGTGCCGGCCGGACACCCTCTCCCGTGATCCTCGCCATGATCGATGCGGCCTGCCGCCCGCGCTGGCGCTGGTCCACGTGCGGCACTTCCTTGTAAATCACCAGAGCAGAGGAAAGCTCTACTTCCTCGGCCGCTACGTTGGCGTGAGTGTCGTGGGTGACAACGATCGGCAGCTCCGCTCCCAGCTCGCGTCGGAGCCTGCGCAGGACCTCGGCGTCGGCGTCGGGATGGCTCTGCGTCACCATGGCCCCGTGCAGCGCCAGTAGGACGCCGTCGATCCGGCCCGCGCCGCGAACCCGCTCAATAAGCTCGCCCGCAAGCGCTTCGAAGGCCTCGTCGGCGACCGTTCCCGACGGAACGGCGTTCGCGACCAGCGTGGGAACAAGCCGGAGGCCGTGCTCGCCGGCTCCGGCGAAGAACCCGCCCACCTCGTGGGCGGCGTCTCCGAATTCGGCTTCGATTTCTTCGCCGCGACAGGTCGCGCGCCAGTTGAACGCATCCAGGCCTGTCAGCCGGGCGCAGAAGGTGTTCGACTCGTGCAGGATCCCGCCGACAGCGATGCGAGGCGCGCCGCTCATCGGCCGGTCAGATGTTCTTCTGCGGCCGCGACGGGCGAGCCGGCCCGCGATACTCGTGACGCGTGGCAGAGAACTGCGCTGTGAAGTACTCTCCCATGTCGACCTCGCCCTCGATTCGGGCGCCTCGCAGCGTGCCGTCGAACGAGAATCCGAAAACAGATCCCTCCCAGCGGTGCCGGCTCGACAGGTGTACGCGGTCGCCTTCGACCCATCCGCTCAAATCACCACCGGTTCGATCACCCCGGTGCGAGCCCCGGAGGTTGTCCCCTGACTGCTCGATATAGATGGAGTGGCGAGCCGGGGAACCGGCGAATGCGATCTCGACATCCCAGGCGCCGTCGAGTTGCGCGGGAGGCCTCTGCGGGCTGGATGCGGGACGACTCGGCGGGTTTGAGAGCTTGCGATACAGGGCTTCAGCCACCACTGTTGCGTCGCCGGGAGACATCTGCCACGGCATCACCGACACCGTGGATTGTCCGCCCTCTCGCCGCGTGCCAGAACCGCGCGCGAGAACGATCCGCGGGTCGTGATTCCAAACGTCCTTTTCGACCTCGGCGCCATAGATCCCGAGCCCGTCACCGTCCCAGGTGATCTCGAGCCTCGGAGAGTAGTTCGATAGTCCGGATGGCTGGAGCACCTCGGTGGTCACGCCGTCGACACGCTTCACACTGTCCGAGATTTCTTCCAACCATTCCAGCCAGGTCTTCCACTCGGCGTCATGATCGCGGTGCACCCACATCTCGACGGCGGCGAGCATGCCCATGGCGTCTTCCTTGCCGACCTTCATTGCCCGGCCTGCGGCGTGATGGGGCGCGGAGTTCGTCCACGCTGCGCGCACCAAGTCCTTCCTGCCGATGAGGAGGCCGGCGCTCTGCGGCCCTCGTAGCGCCTTTCCGCCGCTGTAAGCCACTAGGTCAGCACCTCTCTTGAGGTGAACGTTCGGAATTGAAAGCCCTTCGGCGGCTGCATCGACAAGCACCGGGACACCGCGCTCGTGCGCCAGCTTGGCAATTGGCTCCAGGCCAAACTCGCCGGTGTCGCTCGACGACGCCAAGACCATGACCATCGCCGTTCGCGGCCCGATCGTACTCGCCAGCTCCTCCAGGCTCCCGACCGTTACCATCCGGACTCCGACCATGCGGATCGCGTGGTCGTAGACGTTCCGCGAATAGTCGGGCGCAATGACCTCGTTCGGAAGACCGTCCAGGTCCGGCAGGCGCTGGATCTTCTCCGGATCGCCTCCCGCAATGACGCCGGCAGTGGCGTGCGCAAGGGCCGCGGCGCAACCAGCGGTCACGATCGCGGATTCCGCGCCCGTGATTTCGGCGATCCGTGCACCCACAGCGTCCATCAGCTCGTCAATATGTACGAAGTGCTTGGTGGCCTCTGCCATGGCCTGCCGAACCTCCGGCAGCACTAGGGAGCCGCTGATGATGGTGAATGTGCCCTTGCAATTGATCACCGGCTTGACGCCGACCGACTCGTAGAGCCCTGGCCCGACTTCCAAGGCGGCGCGGGCCTTCCCCGCCCCTCCGCTGGCTCCGAGCAGGGCAGCCAAGCCCCCGGTCTGGAACAGTCCCCGTCGGGTCAAGCCCGCGCGAGAATCCCTAATCCACTTCAACAGTCCGGTCATTTCCAGTGGTCCTCGCTGCTTGGCGCAACCGTAGTATAGGCCGCTACGGAGGGATCTGCGCCATGCATTTCGCGCGAACGAACTCGGAGCGCAGGCAAACCTTGGACCTACGACAAGACGGTCCGTGATTTCCGGATAAACCTCTACTTGGTTCTCTTGCTCGGCCGGGTCGTCGCCAAGATGGTAGAGCAGACGGCCGAGTTCCTGCGGCGGTGACACGGGCCTCGCCGTGGGACTGGCTTTACCTTCGACGTACTTCCAAGGACCCTCGCGGATTGCGAAATTGCCGTCCGCGCTGTGGACAATCACGGATGACCGGAGCGGGCTCGAGTGGTTTGGTGTAGTCAGTCTTGCGGGCTCCATAGCCGAGGTGCCATTTCCCGATCACTGCCGTGCGGTATCCAACCAGTTTGAGCAGCGACGCGATGGTGGGCCGCCTGGTTTCAGAATTCGTAACATCGTGCGCCGTGCTAAGGCACTGGCCCCCAGCGGGTGCAAATCCCGCCCGGCGAACTGTCGTTCCAGCCGGAAGCAGTAGATTGCTCCATAATCCCAACCTCGCTACATCGTTGAAAAACAATGATTTGCTGATTCGGATCCGGTGTCAGCGGACCCTTTCCCAACCGCTTTCCGTCTAGTGCCGTACCGAATCGCCGGGCGAGTCCGGGCATCACTCGGTGCCGGACTCCCCCGCCCTGCAGAGCTCGGCCGCAGTTGGTGCCGCTTCCGACCACGCTCGCTTCAGGCAGCCCCGCGGTCGAGCCAGTCAGCCGAGAAACGTGCCAGCTGGATGGCTTCGTAAGGCCCTTTGGCCCCGGCTTCGTAGAGCAGACCCACCGAATCGTCAGGCAGCCGCGCCAAGCTGGAGTACGCAGCGGGGCCTTCGTGAATCAACCGCTCGGTTGGCCAAGTCTGACCGTCATCCAGACTTGAGCGTACCGTCATGCGGATTCGCTGGCCCCGCTCTCTCGAAACAGGCGGCGCAGGATTTGAAAACAGGAGCCTGCCCGGTCCGTCCTCGCCGGGCCAAGAGTATCGGATCAGACTGGCCTGGACCTGAGGATCACCGAGGTGCGCATCAGGTTTCGGCGGAGTCCAGGTCTCGCCGCCATCGGAACTGAATGCGATCGCGCGGTAGCCGGTGCGCTCCTCGTTGTTAAAGGATTGGTTCCGGCTGTTCATCATCAGCCGCCCGCCGGTGAGTTCCACAACCTGGCTCTCGTTGCAGGCCGGCGCTATGACGGAACTCATCCTCCAGTTCTCACCGCCGTCGTCCGAGAGAATCGCATGCGCTGCGTATCCGTCCGCCTCCGAAGTGTGATTCGCCGGTACAACGATCCTTCCCGCATGCTCACCGTCTCGAATCTGAATCGCGACGCCAGGGCCAGTGGCATACCACCACCAATCTTTCCGCTTGGCCTGCCCCGTGAACTCGCGCGCCATTGACCAGGTCTTGCCCTCGTCGTCGGAATAGGCCAGGAACACCCTGCGGGTGCCTGTCCCGGTGCCGCGGTGTAGCGCGCGTCCGTGATCTTCGCCAGAATTCCATGTCATTGGCAACAGGATCCGCCCGGTTCGGCTATCGACGACCGGGCACGGGTTCCCGCAAGTGTTCGCCCCGTCGCTCCAGATAACCTGAACTTCCGACCAGGTTAAGCCCGAGTCTGTGGAGCGCTTCAACACCAAGTCGATCGCGCCGCTGTCGCCTCGACCGAGGCGGCGACCTTCGGAGAACGCCAGCAGCGCTCCGCCTTCGGTCGGCAGAAGTGCGGGGATGCGAAACGTGTGATAGCCGGCTTCGCCGGCACGGAACACCGGACGTTGATCCAGCCCACCGCCCTGTGCGGCTGCCAGGCCCGGCACCAAGCCGACCGTGAATGCGCGGCGAGTCAGGTCCATGACCGCCAGTCATCCTACCAGCTTCGGCTGCCAGCGCCGCGGCTGATGTCAGTGCACCGCGAGCGGGACGGCTCGGGTTGCGGGTACCGCTGCAAGCCCGATCCCTCTGCTGCATCGCAGCACGCAACTGCACCCCGAACTGGAAACGAGGAAGCGCAGTGGTCAGGGCCGAGACAGATTCAGTTCCGTTAGTTCCGCGCAATTGCGCCTGTACGAACCCAGAGTTGGCCCGACAGTAGAGTGCCTCCGATTTGGTGGAGGGTAAGCCGGGTGGCTGTCAGCATTCCCAGAATGCCGGTCCGGTCAGCTATCCTCGCCGGGATTCTGGTCAGACTCGAGAGGCGGATAGTAGCGGTCGCCCACTGTGCGGCCACCGTTGCAGTTCGGTCGGCTCAGATAACCTGCGATTGCGCGGCGACCGATGGCCAGACCGGCCATCAAGGTGGGCAGCGCATACCCCCCCAACAGATTGCTGAATGTCCGCAATTCTCCCCGGTCAGCATCTTCCAGCGCTTCGATGTACTCATCTCGCCGCCTGTGTGTGATCACCGGAGGCGGTAGTCCACGCCGCACGTAGGCGTAGGCCATCAGCATCCGCGAGACACGACCGTTGCCGTCCTGGAACGGATGCGTCCGCACGAATCGGTGGTGCATCCAGGCGGCCTCGACTTCCACGGGATATCGCCCGGCCTCGATCCGTCCGTGCAGCTCAATGAACCGGTCAATCTCTGCCCGGACGTGCTCGGGCGGACAGTACTGGTGGATCACGCCGTCGGGGCGCCTTGGGTTGTTCGAACGGACCTTCCAATGACCTTTTTGGTTGAACTCGACCTGCACGCGCCGACCATCTATCGTCAGGCCGGTCACCGTTTCCTGATGGCGGGTAAGCAACTGGTGCCATGCCCTGATCTTATGCTGGGTCAGCCCGACGCCGTCGGGGACATCGCCGAACAGCATATGGAAGGCCGCTTCCTGGTCTTCCAGCAGCCCCTTGACCATTCCGTCCTTGATGCCCTCCAGCGTGTGCGAGCCGACCACGCCGGCCAAGCCCTCTGCGATCAATTGCTCGGTGATGCCGCGGCGTAGCGTGTACAGGCCCTCGATCTGCCCGGTCTCGATTGCGAATTCACGAGCCCGCTCTGCCAGCCAGCCGCCCAGAAAGCGCCGTGGCGTCTCTCGGCCCTTCAGTGCCTCCTGAACATCGTTCCACTCAGCTGCGATACTGGCGTAGCCGGGAAATGCCCATGCGTGGGCACCAGCCGACATACCGGTGAGCGGCTGCCAGACCTCTGGATGCGTCTGCTGGCTCACATCCTCACGGTATACCACGGCATCGGACTCGTCCAACGGCAGCCGTTTTGGGTGAGCTTGCGGTTTTTCGATGCCCGGCCACCAGCCCTGTCCCTACAGCAACCCTTGGCGCGGCCGCGGTACCCACCTCCCCGCCAGATACCAAGGTCACCACTTGTGAGCCCCCCTAGTTCGGTCCTCTCTGGCCGGCCATGATTCCCGGAACCGAGGGCTCCTCGGGCGGCTCCCCGATCGCCTTCCCCGGCTGCTGCCCGGCCTGCTCCCGCATAGCCGCTCGGCCATCTCGGAGTACAGGCGGGGCTGCCGGACCCCTCATTTGCTGGAACCGCTGCTTGCCAGCCGTGACTTGATCGCGAGTTCTGTGCCCGTCTCACTACCTCGGCGGAGATGGCCTGCTCGGTTCGGGACGCCCCCCGCCTGCCGGATTCCAGTCGCGTGAGGAGCGCCTGTCCCGCCTAATGGAAGACTCCATCTTCCACTACCTGGTCAGACTGACGGCGGCGCACGGCGCGCCAGTCTAGGTCCACGCCGGCTTGCATCCCAGGAACGGAAACTTCCGCGACAACTCCAAGCCAACCCACCCGACGAACCTGTTCTTCCTGTTCTCGCAAGTGAAGTGCGACCTGTTCTACATGAGCTACCCCCACCAAGGGGAGGCGACTGCGACCGCCACGGTCTTCCCCATCGGTCATACCGACCTCTGTTGGGCTCAATTCATCTCGCCCAGCGCGTCAAGCACACCCTGCACGACATGCTGCAGAGTGTTCCGTGCAACAAGAAGAGCTTCGGCTGCGGCCGAGATTACCGACACCCCGAGCTCAGCCATGCACATGTCAAGGTTCCTCGGCGAAATGTCGCGCAAGTCCTTGCCGCGAGCGTCAGCGAAAGCCCCTGTTCGATGGAGGACGCGCTGGAACTCTTCCGTATGCTTTTACATGACAACCCCTATGCACTATTCGGAAAGACGCCTGCCTAGGTCGGCCTCCATGCGATTGTCCGAGTCTCGGCAGTGGCCCAGCCTGACCCGGGTCTGCCTAGCAGCCCTGCTTGCACTCTCGGCCCATGTGGCAGTGGCCCAGAAGCCGAACTTCGTCGTGATCTTTGCCGACGACCTCGGCTACGGCGATCTCGGCGTCTACGGGTCGGAAGAGATCCGCACGCCGAATCTGGACCGCATGGCAGCGGAGGGGATGCGGTTTAGCGACTTCTACACCGCAGCTCCATTCTGCAGCCCGTCAAGAGCCTCCCTGCTGACTGGTCGCTACCCGGTACGGGCTGGCGTGCCGTACGTACTGTTCCCGACCGAGCTGACGGGCCTTCCGCCCGATGAGATCACCGTCGCGGAGATCCTGTCGGAGGCAGGCTATGCCACCGCAGCCATCGGCAAGTGGCATCTCGGCTGGCCCAAGCCGTTCCGCGCCCAGCGCCACGGCTTCGACTTCTTCTACGGCCTGCCGTACTCCAACGACATGCTCAAGTGGGAGCCCGACTCCGTCCTCAGGGCGCAGCACGCATTCTGGGAACTACCGTTGCTGGAAGACGATGAAGTCGTGGAGGCTCCGGTCAACCAGCACACATTGACCCAGCGCTACACCGAGAGGGCTGTCCGGTTCATCGAAGAGAACCGGAACCGGCCATTCTTCCTGTACTTCCCGCACACCTTCCCGCACAACCCACAGTACGCCTCTGAGAAATTCGAGGGACGCTCCCCTCACGGACTGTACGCCGACACGGTCGAGGAAATGGACTGGAGCGTGGGAGAGGTGCTGAGGACACTCCAGGAGCTCGGCCTGGACGAGAGGACGCTTGTCGTCTTCACATCGGACAACGGCCCCACACGTGGAGGCAACCGCTTCCAGCAGCGCAGCTCGGGCGGAAGCGCCGGCGGGCTGCGAGGCAACAAAGGGACCACGTTCGAAGGCGGTATGCGAGAGCCAGGCATCTTTCGCTGGCCCGGGAAGATCGCCGCGGGAAGCGAGACAAGCCAGCAAGCCTCGATCCTCGACCTGCTGCCGACCCTGGCCGAACTGGCGGACGCGGACACTCCTGGCGACAGGGTCATCGATGGCCAGTCGATCTCGGATCTGTTGCTGGGGCAGACAGACTTGCTCCCCGAGGAACCCTTCTTCTACTACTTCGGCATGCAGCTGCAAGCGATCCGACTCGGACAGTGGAAGCTTTTTATCCGCCGGGCCGAGCCCCCGGAACAGTCGGCATCGCTGTGGTACCTGCAAAACCCCGAACTCTTCGAGCGCCATCACAGAGTGCGCGACGAACCAGAACTATACGACCTCGACGCCGATCGCGCAGAAACTCGCAACCTCGCGTCCGAGCGTCCGGAGATCGTCGAGCGGCTGGACGGTATCGCCCAGCGCTTCGATGAGGAAATGCAGCGAGATAAACGCCGTCCGGTCTATCTGGACGGGCAGTGAGGAGCAGAGGCCGGCAGCGCCTACGCCGCCCATCCGGGATGACGGCCGGTTCCGCGGATTCCGTTGCCAGTGCGACCTGAGGAACCTGAGGAGGCACGATCGCTAGCGTCAATGCCGTGTAGGAAGCGTTCGACTTCCCACGATCGGACCGTCCATCGGGCGTTCCCGCGGTGCTGCCGGTTCATTTGGCTTGACACAATCTGACTGGTCTCTACCACTAGTCATATGGAAACTGTCAACGCCTCCGACTTCAAAGCACGCTGCTTGGCGATCCTCGATCGCGTACAGGCTACCGGAGAGCGGATAGTCATCCTGAAGCGCGGTAGGCCCGTTGCGGAACTGCTGCCCGCAAGCCGCACTCATGCCGAGTATGCACAGTCGGAGCTCAAGGGTACGGTTGTCGTGACCGGCGACATTGTTGGACCAGCGGTTCCGGAACAAGACTGGGACAGCCTCAGGCCATGACGGCGCTTCTCGACACGCATGTCCTGGTCTGGTGGCTCAACGGCAGCGATCGGCTTTCATCGGCCCAGCGGGAAGTCGTCGCGTCAGCCAGCGCTGAATCACCGTTGCTTGTATCTGAGATTTCGCTCTGGGAAGTGGCGACTCTGCATTCCCTCGGTCGCATCGAGCTGACAATTCCCCTGCGGTCGTGGCTCGACAAGGCGGTCGCTCCGCCACTGGTGCGGCGGCACGGCATCTCCCCGGCCGTTGCGGCGGAACTGGCCACGTTGCCCAATTCCTTTCACCGCGATCCAGTCGACCGAATCCTTGTGGCGACCGCCCGGGTGTTCGGCGCGACACTGTTAACGCAGAATCGCAGAATCATTGACGCAGCAGTAGTCGAGACATTGCCCTGACCGCAGGTCCGAGAGCGCGAAAGCGTGGTCCTGATTGCAGCCAAGAGGCCTGACGAAGAAACAAACGGACGGGCCACAAGCACAAGGAGTAACGCTTCATCCGCTCGACTGTATCTTGAGACCTAGAACCGGTAGAGAGCTTTTCTGACTTCGCAATGGCCGCAAGCGGGTTGGGTGCCCGCCACCGGTATCGGGCCGACCGGCTGTCGCGCGCCGCAATCACCCGCGCGTCTCCAATTTCGTCGGGTGAGACTCCCGCCTACCTGTCAGGCCGTCGCAGGCCAGGTCTTGCGGCTCGGCGGTCCCCGCTACCAGCAGCAGCCGCTGCGGTGGCGCGACAGGCGTACCGACGATTGGACCTGTGCTGGAATTCAGCCAGGTTCCGCTCCGCGCTCTGCGCGCGGAGTGCCACTCTTGCCGGCGAACACTTGGACTGCGAGACAGCATTCGAAGTTCAGACTCGCCATAGTTCGCCTGCACGGAATGCGGACCGACGGAGTCGCCTGAGTACTGGCACCCGCAAAGGGAGCGCGGCTTTTCAACTTCTGATTGTGTCAGCCAACCGCCCGAACGTTCGACCAAGCGCGGCAATGGCGTCATCGACGTCGCTGTCGCTATGGGCCGTGGAGACATAGAACCGGCCGTCCGGCAGCAAGTGGAGACCCTCGTCCAGCGCGATTCGGAGGAACTCAGCCAGCGTGTCCCGGTCATCTTCCAGTGTGTCGCGGTAGTCGTGCACGTCTTTCCTAGAGGTAAAGTGCATCGAGAACGCCGCTCCGAAGCCCGTGAGTGTCAGATCGATCCCGTAGTGCTCCCCGAGACCACGGAGTGCCTCGATGATCCTGGTCCCCGCCCGGTTGGCGCTTTCCAGCGCTGCACCGTCGCTCTCGGCCAGCGCTTCAAGGCAGGCTTTCGTCCCGGCCAACGACAGAGGATTGCCGTTGAACGTCCCACCGAAGGACACGGACCCCGGCCTGATCATGTCCATGATCTCCGCCCTGCCCGCGACGGCACTGATCGGGACGCCTCCCCCCAGCGCCTTTCCAAGCGTGGCGATGTCGGGAATGACGCCAAATGCCTCTTGCGCGCCACCGAGCGCCATGCGGAATCCCGTGATCACCTCATCGAAAACCAGCAGGCTTCCGTGCCGGTCGCAAAGGTCGCGCACGCCTTGCAAGTAGCCTTCCCTGGGCAGGAGACAGCCGCTGTTACAGAGCACCGGCTCCATCACGACCGCTGCGATCCGGTCGCGGTGCCGGTTCAGCGCGGCCTCGAGCAGGTCGAGGGAGTTCCAGCAGGCCGCTACGACATTCTCGGCCGCATTGGCAACCTGCCCGAGCGAGCCGGGGCAGATATCCGGCGCCTCGCGTGGTCCGACCGACCCAGCGTCAGGCTTGTAGCTGAGCAGGGCGGAGTCCATCCAGCCGTGGTAGTGGCCTTCGAACTTGAGGATGGCGGTGCGACCAGTGCAGGCCCGGGCAAGCCGGAAGGCGAGTTGCACAGCCTCGCTTCCGCTCGACGTCAGAGCGACCCGCTCGGCGCATGGCACCAGCCGCTGAACCCGCTCGCAAACCTCCGGCTCCAGCTCGTGCTGGGCGCCGTAGATGTGGGGCCTTGCGGCCGCCCCTGCAAGCGCCTCGACCATCCGGGGGTGGGCGTGCCCTAGAATCAAGGGCCCCCACGCCAAGCCGAAATCGATGTACTCATTGCCGTCGACGTCCGTAAGGCGAGCGCCTGCGGCGGTCCCGAAATACAGCGGAACGGGTGCGGCGGCGCGGAAGGGGCTGCTGACCCCCTGGGGTAGAGACCGAGCCGCGCGCTCCAGCAGGGCCCGGGAGCGTTCCCATTTGCTTGGATCCAACGAGCTAGCCGGCATCGAGCCAATCCGGGACAACGGTAGGTGCTCAGTCCGACCGCTGTCAACCAACGGTGCTCGCACCTTGCAAGCCATGTTGAAGTCCCGAGAGCAGGCGCGGCCTCAAAGCGCCGAGTGGATGGCGTGTGCCAAGTGGAACGGTCGAGGCGCGTAGAATCTTCGTTCGGTGCCGCGAACAGCCCTCCGGTCGCTCCTGAATGGCCCAGCGGCATGGTGCTGCGGCTGCGGAACCGACACTTAGCGGATGAGCCGCGAGACGGCTGCGCCCGAATGGGATCTCGGCTCGACCTGTGTCAGGTGCGCTGGAAATTGCGGCCGACCTTGCGGAAGACGTCGGCGATCTCCCGGAACGCTCAGCATGTCCATCGGGTGACGTGCGCACTACGTCAGTCGCGAGAAGGACCGGATCAAGGCGGTCGTCAAGGTCCTGGACGGCGCCTTGGAGCGTCCGCGGCCTGAGGCCGGCTTACGATCGCAGGATCGAACGCCTAAGGCTGCCTATCCGGGAGTTTGCGTTAGAATCCAAGCACCCAGAAGGAGGATTTCCGCCATGACCAGACTGCTCGCGACCGCCCTGTTGGTCGCCTCCGTGACCATCGCCGCAGCGGCCGACAAGAAGGTAATCTATCCGCCGGAATTCCGGGAAGGCATGCCCTTCAGCCCGGGAGTACTGGTCGGGGACACGCTGTATTGCGCGGGCCAGACGGGCTCCGACCTCAAGACAGGGGAATACCCGGAGGATTTCGAGCATGAGGTTCACCAGACCTTCAAGCGCATCGGCATCATTCTCAAGGCCGCCGACTACGACTACTCCGACGCGGTGGACGTCAAGGTCTATCTGACGGACATCTCCACGTTCCAGAAGATGAACTCGGTCTACACGCAGTACTTCAAGCAGGACCGGCCGGCAAGAACGACGGTCGCGGTGGCCAGCCTCGTGGGCAAGGCCCGCATCGAAATCACGGTCACGGCCCGGAAGTAGGAGCGCCTCCATCATGCATGCCCCGCTCGGCCGCCGCCGGTTCCTTCGGGAAGGCAGCATCGCTGCCTCCGCGCTGGCAGGCCTCAGCATCCGCCTGCCGGGAGCCTCCAAGCAGCGGATTGCCCGGTACGAACTGATCCAGACTCGGGTTCCCATGGACGCGAACGTGCGGGAGGCATGGCAGAGCAGCTTCTTCCGGCAGGGCCGCTTCCAGACGCACTACGAGCCCGTGATTGTCAGGCTGTTCACGGACGACGGCCTGGTCGGGATCGGGGATGCCGACATGCCGGCAGGGTCGGCCCGGAGGATCCTCGAATCGCTGGTCGGATCGTCGCCATGGGAGCACATGCTGGACGACCGGCTAGGCGGCATCCTCGTCGCGATCTATGACCTGCTCGGCAAGGCAGTCGGCCTGCCGGTCGCGAAGCTGTTTGCGACGCAGACCAGGACCCACATCCAGCAGACCTGGTGGAGCCAGTGCTTCCCTCCGGACTTGATGGCCTCCGAGGCGAAGCGCGGGGCGGACCTCGGGTACCGGGTCCATAAGGTGAAGGCCCGGCCGTGGGAAGACCCGATCGCGCAGGCCGAGGCGATCTGCGACGTGATCCCACGGGACATGCGGGTTTGGGTGGATGCCAATGCCTGGTGGGGCTCGGTCGGGCGCACGCTCCATTTCTGCGAACGCCTGTCCAGGTTCCATCACTACTTCGCGATCGAATCGCCCTTCGCCCGCGAGCGGATCGACGACTACCGCCGGCTGAAGGGCAAGGCCTTGCTCCAAGTGACTGAGCACATGCCGGCCGACCCGATGCCGTTCATCCGGGAGGGACTGCTCGACGCCTTCGTCGTCGGCAAGCCGATGGGCCGAACTCTGGTGCAGCGGGCGCTGATGGCAGAGGAAACGCGCATTCCGCTGTGGGTCGAGCACAGCATCTCGAGCGGGGTCAACCAGGTCTTTCAGGCGCACCAGGCCGCGGCGTTCCCGGGCATCGAATACGCGATCAGCGTGACGCACGTTCTGGAGCACGACCTGATGCTCGAGCCGTTCGAGATGAAGGACGGTTTCTACGAGGTGCCCCGCGGGCCGGGCCTGGGCGTGTCGCTCGACAGAGACGCCATCGAGAACTATCGGGTGGGCTGAGATCCCGCCAGAACAGGGCCGCGCGATGCTCCGACTGACCGGCTTCCTGACGATGGTGGCGCTGGCGGTGCACGCCCAGGTGCCCGTGGTGTCCGTCGACACTCCGATGCCGCCTCCGGAGTGGGCCCTGCTGCAGCGCGAGGTCCTGGACGCCAATTCGAGGGCGGTCGAGGAGTTTGCCGCGAAGTATATGGACCGCCGCGGCTACCTCCTCCACACTCCGAGGTGGGGCACGCTCGACGGCCCCGACGACGCGATCGAGACGTACTACAACTGGACGCTGCTGCATGCGCTGGGAGGGTCTGACAGCGTGCTCGAGCTGTACCGCAAGGGGCTGGAGGGCCATCTGGCGCAGTACGGGGAACTCAGGACCGAGCTCACCCAGCTGGCCAGCGAAGGAGCCTACGAACGGGAATTCATCACGCAGTCGGACTGGTTCCACACCGGCGAGGGCATGCGGGGTTTCCTGCTGTACGGGCTCTCCGACCCCGAGGGGACAGTCTTTGTCGACCGTATGAAGCGTTTCGCAAACATGTACATGGGCCAGGACCCTCTGGCACCTAACTACGACCCCGTCCGCAAGGTCATCAGGAGCCTCTGGACAGGCAGCCGGGGCCCGATGCTGCGCAAGGCGACGACCTACGACTGGGTGGGGGATCCCGTGCCGGGCCGGTTCCATATCCTGCACAGCCCCGACGGTCGCGGGAGCCTGCTCGACCTCGAGGCCTGGTACCCGCGGATGCTGGCGCATTGCGACCAATACCTCGACTCGGTCGGTGACCACCCCCTGAACATGGGCGCCACGCTGCTCGCGCTGAATGCATACATGCTCTCGGGCGAGGCCAGGTTCCGCGAGTGGGTACTGGAGTACATCGACGCGTGGCTGGAGCGGATCGCGAAGGCGGGCGGCATGATCCCGACGAACGTCGGACTTGACGGCGAGCCGGGCGGCGAGTACGAGGGGCAGTGGTGGAAGGGCACCTATGGCTGGAACTTCACGATCTTCGACGGCGAGATCGAGCGCGTCGCGCACCGCAACACAGTCACTGCCGGCGCCTGGCCGGGATTCTCCAACGCGTACCTGCTCACTGGCGATGCGAAATACATCGATGTGCTGCGACGCCAGATCGACATCCTGTACGAGCACAGGAAGACCGTCGACGGACGGACGATGCTGCCGCAAATGTACGGGGACCCTCGCGGCTACCAGTTCCAGGGAGAGCCTGAGTTCTATCACTACACGGCCAACCTGTTCCTCGACCGACTGACGGAGATTTACCTCTGGTCGATGGAGCAGAGGGACCTCGCCCGAATCCCTGGAGACAGGGGGTGGATCGCGTTTCTGGAAGGCAACGACCCTAGCTACCCCGTCCGGGCGCTTCGGCAGGATCTCGAGCACATTCGGAGCCGCATCGAGCGCATGCGTGACGATCCGACCACCGCCGAGACGAGACTGGCCGACTGGCTGCTTGGCATCGTCCCCTCAACGACGGACCACCTCGCTCAGCTCACGATCGGCGGGTACTTCTCGGGCGGAAAGCTCTGGGCTCTGCACTCCCGCCTGCGCTACTTCGATCTGGAGCTTCGGAGAGGGGGCCTTCCCCAGGACGTCGCAGCTCTTGTGGAGAGCCTGACCGACGATTCCGTGACCGTCACCCTTGTCAACCTGGATCCGATCGCGCCCCGATCGCTGATCGTCCAGGCAGGCGGATACCGCGAGCACGAGTTCACCGCGCTTCGCATCGGCGACAGGACATCGCCGATCAATTCCAGAGCCCTGCGAGTCGATCTCGCGCCGGGAGCCGGGATGCGTCTTGTCCTTTCCATGCAGCGTTACTCCGGCTCGCCGACCCTGACCCAGACTTGGAAGGCCTGGACAAGCGAGCGCTAGAACCGCCGCGGGATGACCATGTCCTCTCCCGTCACCAACCCGGGCGGCCTGCGGCGGGTCTATGATGCTTCAGGCATGAAACTCCCGATCGCCCAGCTCGGAATTCTCGCTCTTTGGCTCCCGGCCCTGGCGGGAGCCCAGCCAGAGCCGACCGTGGAGCGGCTGCGCGATCCCGTAACCGACCGGGAAATCGTGCGCTACGCGAGCCCGCGCCACGAGACGCATCACTACTACTTTGTGTCGCCATGGTCACCGGACGGGGACCAGATCGTGTTCTTCCAGTTCGACCAATCGGTCGAGCAGCTGACTGCGACCGGGCGCTATCCGGGTGCTCTGGTCGTGATGAACGCGGACGGATCTGCCCGGCGGGAACTGGTGGGCCCGCTGTCGGGCCACTACCACACGGGCGCGAACCAACTATGGGGACCGGCCGGGGAGTTCGTCTATTTCCAGTCCCGGGAGCCGGGCCGCCGCTGCATGGCTCGCATCCGGATCGCAGGCGAGGAGGTGGAGTGCGTGGACACGCCGGTCCCTTGCAGCCGTCTCAGCCCCGACGGGACGCTGCTGTCGTGCGGGAATGCGGAGCACCAAGGGGTCATGGACCTGCAGAGCGGATCCTACAGGCAGCTCGTCACGCTGGCGCAGGCTCGGAACTTGACGCCGAACCGCCCCGAGATCAAGGACGAGGCCTCGCAACTCCAGAACACCCGCTTCAGCCCGGACGGCGAGTGGCTGATGATCGTTCACAGGACGCGGGAGACATTCCCGAGGCTGGTGGAGATCTTCGTGTACGGACTTCGGGATGGATCGTTTCGCTGGCTGGCTGACGACCTGCACCATCCAACGTGGCGCCCCGACAGCAAGGCCGTCCTGTTCGTCCGCCACGACTCCAGGACAAACCTGCAGTGGCTGGTGGAAGCCGACGTGGAGACGGGCGAGACAAGCAAGGCCTTCGATGGCGAGCATGTCCCGGCGGGCCACCCGTCATACCATCCGCTCAAGCCGCACCTGATTGTCACGGACTGCTACGGAGGCAGGATGGGGAACGGGCTGGCACTGCTCAATCTCCAGGACGGGTCGATGACCCAGCTCGTGACGATTCCGCTCGGATCCAAGCCCGAGCAGCCCGCCGACGAACGCTTTCCATTCCGCAACTGGGGGATCTGGTTCCCGCCACGCCAGTACCTCAACGAGCCAAGGCCGGTCTGGAACCACGACGGCTCGAAACTCCTCTACACCAGCGAGGAGAGCGGCCGGATCAACCTGTACGTGGTGGACACGTCGGACCTTTGAAGCCAGCCTCTTGCGCCGCGGCGCATCCGCCGTCACGCTGCGGCATGCCGGTCGGTCACTTCCCAGTGACAGCATCTATCACCCGGAGAAGGTTTCCGCCCAGGATCTTCCGAATCCTCTCTTCTCCGTATCCGAGCCGGACCAGCGCCTTCGTGACCTCGCCGTAGTCGCTCGCGTCGCGCATCTCGCGTGGCAGCAGTGGTCCGCCATCGAAGTCGGAGCCGAGGGCCATGTAGTCCTCGCCGACTAGCTGGACTCCGAAGTCGATGTTGCGCGCCAGCTGATCGATGCCCATCCGGTATTGCTCGGGTACCGATTCAGCGTCCGTCACGAAGGGCAGGCCCCGGGCCACGACTGCATCGATCTCGGCGATCGACATTGGGCGGAAGCGACCAAGCTTCGTGGAAATGTCGGCGACCAGCGGGCCGTCGAACCTCCACTTGAAGTACTCGGGGTTGTTGAACGAGTTTCCGAACTGCACGGCGATCACGCCGCCCTTGCCGGCAACCGCCTTCGCGGCCTCGTCGGAAATCAGGCGTTCGATGTCGATGATGCTCCGGAAGCCCCCGTGGGTGTAGACGACCGGATCCTCACTGGCCTCTACGGTCTGGAGAATGGTCTCGGTCGAGCCGTGCGCGACGTTGATCACCATGCCGAGCCCGTTCATCTCGCGGACCACTTCGCGACCGCGCTCGCTTAGACCGCCCCACTTGGGGATGTCACAGCAGGAATCCGCAAACTCATTCGTGAAGTTGTGCGCGGTCAGTTGCGCGGAGCGCAGGCCCAGCCGGTACAGGGCCCGCAGCACATGCAGGTCACCGTCAAGGTCAAACGGCCCCTCCAAGTCGAGGAAAGCGGCGATCTTTCCGGTTGCGGCAATGCGTCGGATGTCGCCCGCGTCGAGGGCAAGCTCGATCCGGTCGCTGTTCCGCTCGATTTGGTCGAGAGCGAGGGACACCACGCGGAAGGTGTTCTTCACTTCGTAGCGTGCCGGATAGTAGGCTTCCGGGGTGTAAACGGAGAAGAAGACTGCATCGAGGCCGCCTGCCGCCAGACGGGGCACGTCAACATGTCCGTCAGGGACCCGCTCGCCGATGTCCAGTCCCTCGAGCAGGGAACGGGTCATCACGTGGACATGGGCGTCCATCACGAATGACGTGCTGTGCAGGTCATCCTGCGCAAGGCAGGGCGGAACCAGCCAAGCGACAGCACCTATGAACCAAAGCAGCGACCGGATCATGGGGCAACGCGGTGGGATTCGCTTGGATGTGTCCGCCATGTTCGGTCCGTCGCTGTCAGATCGTAGCGAATCTCGTGCTGTGTGGTGTCGTGCTTGCCCGGTGGGGTTCGTGTGGCAGTTCCAGAATGACCCTCGGTGGTTGCATTGCCAGCATCGGCGCTTGGTCCATGCCGTTGCCTGCGCCGTTGCTGCAATCGAAGCAGCGTAAGGGAACCGTCCGCCGTTGCCCTATGATGATGCGCCATGTGTGTGGCTTCTACTGTGGTGACTGCACATTGTCGCCACGCTTGCCGGAACTGGCGTCGACCTCAACGCCGTCGGCTCGAACGCGTCCGGTCACCAACACGGGATAGACATTGCTGCCTTGGTTCAGTCAATCGATCAGCTCCGGCATCAGGATTTCCCAGGCGGACGCCGCGACGACCCGCTGGCCCACTGCGAAACGGCTACGATGAATTAGTTGTAGGAATGTGCCATTGCAGGGTGTTGGATTGATATTGATACCCGGGATGAACGCGATGGCCGGGCATGAGCGTGCGATGAGACGGCCGCCGCTCTATGCATAGCAGTCTGAGCGATTCCGAAGTCCCCTAGCACTTAGAAATGCCTGCCGATAATTCCGATTCCCGACCGTGGTCATTGCGAAATGGCTACTTTGCCGCTTCGCTGTACCTCGCCCTCACGCTGCTGATGACCTTTCCACTGGCTGTGTCTTGGCGCAGCGCACTGCCGGCCGGATCTGGGGATATCTGGCAGAACTATTGGAACTTCTGGTGGTGGAAGTGGTGTTTGCTGGCGCAGGCAAATCCGCTGCACTCGCCCATGCTTTTCTATCCCGGCGGGACGGACTTGATCTTCCACACACACTCGCCCTTCAACCAGATCATTGCAATGCCGGTGAACCTAGCGTTCGGAGAGGCTGCAGCCTATAACTTCTGCGTCATCTTGGCTCTGACGCTGACGGGCTTCGGTACGTATCTCTTGGTGCGTGACCTCACCGGCAGCCCGCAAGCCGGCTTCCTTGCCGGCCTCGTGTTCGCCTATTTCCCGAATCTCGTCGAGCAGACGCTGGAGCACCCGAACCTCTCCTCTATCCAGTTCATCCCGCTCTCGCTGTTTTATTTGCTGCGTTGGAGCCGCTCGCTGAGCATGCCGCACGCACTCGCCTTTGGCGCATGTTTTGCCTTGAATGCGCTTTGCAGCTGGCACCTCGGCCTCAAGCTGGCACTGATCGTGGTGCCGGTAATGATCTGGATTTGGTGGCGAAATCGTGCCCGCTGGCGGGTTTGTGTCACCGGTGCGGCAGCAGCCGCAGCAATGGCGGTATTGCTCGTGCTCCCGCTCCTAGTCCCGCTGGCCGCATCGATTGCCGAGGGGTCTTCTTACTACGTTAAGGACCCTGTCCCCCGTGGCATCGACGCCAGCTACCTGTTCACCGCTTCGTACGCCAACCCAGTTTTCAAGGGCTGGGTGCGCGACCGATACGTGGAGCGGAACTACCGAGCAGCCGGATTCGTCTGCTACCTCGGGTTCATCCCTTTAATCCTTGCGGCGTTCGGCGTCTGGAAAGGGTCCCGCCGGTCCTACGGTTGGCTAGCGCTCTTCTTGGTCGGCCTGATTCTCGCCCTAGGAGTGGACCCGCTGTGGGACGGTAAGCAATTGGCCGCCGACTACATGCCCTTCAGCTGGCTCGGGGCACTCCCCTTGCTCGAGAACTTGCGCGTCGCCAACCGCTTCATGCTGGTCGCCGGCCTCGGGCTTGCGGTCATGGCAGGTTTCGGGTGGAAGCATGTCGGCACGAAGGCGAAATGGGCACTGCCCTTGACGGCCGTTTTGATTCTCGCGGAGTACAGCTGGCTTCCGTACCCCCTGCAAACGGTCGCGACCTCACCGTTGCTGCAGCAGGTGGCCGACAGGCCAGGGGCCGTGCTCGACATCCCGTTCCACCAGCGAAACCGCACGGTGCATAACATGGTTGCGCAGACAGTCCATGGAAGACCGATCGGTGGCGGCTACCTTGCCACCTACCCCCCCACCATTGCGGCCGCGATTGCCGGAGAGCCGACCCTGAGCGCGCTCGCCGGTGTGCCGGCCGCCGATGTGGCCATCGACGTCGAACGCCTGCGCGAACTAGGATTTCGCACAGTCACCATCCACAAATACCGAACTCAGAGTTTCCTCGCTCGAAGCTTGGAATCACTTGATCGAACCGACTTGCTGGTACACAAACGGGTCCTGCGGCTCGGCGGGATCCCAGACGCCACGATGGAGGCGATCCGAAGTCAGCTGGATGAAACGCTTGGCCCCGCAGCGCTCGAGGACGACCAATTGGCGATTTACTTCCTTTGAGCCATTCAGGTTGACCAAGAACATTCGCTAAATACATTTCAACATAGATGTAACAGAAAGATTCTAAATCGTTTAATGAAAATGTGAGTCCGCCTGTCTCGTACGCATCCGGCGTGCGACATGCCTTCCGCGAAGGCCACAGCATCACGCGTGGCAACCAGCCTGTCCAACCGATATGCCGTGTCATCACGTGGCATAGACCACCTCTTCCCAGCCCATTGCAGTTGCGGGTCGAGATGAAGGTCGTGGGCGTAGGTCTTCTTGTAGAGTCGAGGAGAAGCGCGCCTACCTTAGCGTGAGGGAGTAGCAGTTTGCCGGCCGCTTTCGCTTATCGCCGGTGCCTCAGTCTCTCGCGTAGTCACGTTTCTTCTCCCCGCTCATCGAACTGGACATGCCGATTTCCAGCATCCAGCTCTCGGACGAGATCATGCCTTCGCCCACGGGAAACTAGCCGTTCGCACTGAAAGGCGTGTGAGGCCGAGGTCATCCCTCAGCCGCTTGTCCGGGTAGCGCACGTACTGCCCGGACCTCACCTTGTGTTTCCGACACAGCCACTGGCGCAGCCGCTTGGTCGCATGAGCATCGATGGCGCGGTACGCCGGGCTCACCTGTCCCAGTTGGAAGTAGTTCGCCCAGCCGAGCATAGCCCGGTTCAGTCTCCCCACTACCAGTTCCGGTTCCAGCAGCCCGTGTCTCGCTTCCGTCAGCTCACTGATCCTGCGGCAGATGCTGCGGACGCTAGCCTTGCTCGGGCGCGTGCCGATGTAGGCCCGGCCCGTTTTGTGGCTGTAATTGCGTCCGATGCGGTACCCGAGGAACTCCATGGGCTCCTCCGGGCATCGCAGGCAGCGGGTCTTCGTCGCGTTGACCGGTAGGCGCAGTTGCTCCATCATCCGTTCGACAGTTGCCCGCATGGCTTCCGCCGGGGCTCTGCCGCAGACAACGAAGTCATCCGCGTAGTTCACGATCTCCGCGCCGTAGCGTCGGGCGTGGCCCGACTGCTTCCAACCTAGGATGAAGCGCCGCATGTAGACGTTGCTGAGCAACGGGGAGATCGGAGCACCTTGCGGGGTCCCTTTCCGCTCCCGGCGCGCCCGGTTCGTGCGGCGCGTGCCGCCTTTCCCGTCGTCCTCTACCACGGCCATTTCCAGCCACATCTTGATCCAGCCCAGCATGCGCCCGTCGCTCACGCGCCGGGCGATCGACCGGATTCGGTCACAGTGCGGGATCTCACCGAAATAATTCGATACGTCGCCGTCCACTACTTCCCGGTAACCGGTGTTTAGGAGCCGATGCACGTGCCGGACTGCGTCCAGCGCGCTGCGGCCTTCCCTGTAGGCATATTGCTCCGCTTGCAGGTCCGCCTCGAAGATCGGCGATAGCACTAGCATCGCCGCCGTCTGCGCGACCCTGTCCCGGATGCACGGTATGCCCAACGGTCGGAATTTCCCCGGCTGCTTCTTCGGGATCAACACCTGCCGCACCGCGCGCGGTCGGTAGGTGTTCCCCCGCAGCTCTTTCGCCAGTTCCCCCAGCCACCGCTGCACGCCCCGCTCCTTGATCTGCTCGAACGTCTCGCCGTCCACTCCGCAGGCCCCGCCGTTCCGGCGGACTGCCTGCCACGCAGCGGCCAGCACATCCTCTCGCCCGACCTTGTCGCTGAGCGTGTAGAACCGGAAGCCCGGGTCTCCCTTCGCTTTCGCATGTAACGCCGTCTGGAGTCTCCGCACCGTATGCGGAGCTTGTAGGTCTTCACCAGTCTCCATGATCCCTTTCCCCTTGCTTGCGTCCCTCTCGAACTGAGGCCCCTTCCCATCCCCCGGCATTACCCGGCTTCACCGGTACTACCAGCCTCTCCGCCACCCCGCCGGCCCAGGCTGCTCCTCGCGGATTCCCGGTTTGGCGCGGGCGCGCCACCGACGGGGCTTCCCGTGTTGCCTCCGTCCCCCTCTTACACGCATGCTGCCGCCACTACCCCGGCGGAGACGACCGGTGCGCGCGTCGCTCGCTTCCCGGTCGCTGGCAGCCTTCCCCGTGTCTACGGCGGGTCGGCCTCCGCATCAATCTTTTCGAGGCCTGCTCGGCGTTCACTTGGTTGCGGCCTGCGTGCTCGCTGAGTCGCCCAACGGCGACCCTTTTTCATCAGAGTGCTTCAGTCCATGTCGTTACCTCCATGAGCCGCTCCGACTGCTTCCGGCTGGAACGACAGTTCGCCGGGCGGGTTTCGCACCCGCTGGGGGCCAGTGCCTTAGCACGGCGCACGCCGACGTCCTGATTGGTCTCCGGCGTCACCAATCCGACGGTTGGGTTATTGATGCGCTCTTTACGGGGTGAGTGTAGTGCTTGACCTCACATCGTCTATTCGTATTTGAACCCGGAGTTTACCGCACGGTGATCAGAGCCTCGATCCAGTGCCGCAAGTCGTGTTCTGCGAAGGAAACGTGCCCGGTAATCAAGGCAGTCCCGGGGTTCCCCTCAGGCGTGGTCAGGCTGAACTTGACGCGCCCTTCCTGCCTGGCCCCGACATGCAATTCGGCAACGCGTGGCACGCATGCCCAACCCTCCGGCACCTGCGGTTCGATGCGGAACGTCTGCGCTTCCGACAGGTGGTTCAGCACAATCCCATAGAGATCGAATTCCTGCCCGCCTCGAACCTCTCGCCCATACGGGTAGAAACGCACCCACTGCTCGTCGATCCCGAAGTTCGGGTCTTCCCAAGGAACCAATTCTGCGATGATCTCCCGCTTCGCTTCCAAGACCTCGCGCATGGTGCCCAACTGCTCGGCGTCATAGCGGAAGACCTCGTCGATGTGCTGGTTCACCAGCCAGTAGTCACCTTCCATCTGAGAAATTCTGTCCAAGCAGCGGAAGTGGCCTAGAGAAGGATGCAGGAGGTGGCGGTTGAGCAAGCAATAGTCATCGAGGCCCGACGGGCTGAAGGAATCACCGATGAAGAAATAGCGCTCCCCGTTGTCGCGCCGTACGTCCAAGCCTCCGTGGTAGATCGCTTGCCCCGGGAAGTAGGTGTATTCGAACTCGAATTCATGCCAGCGCAGTCTCTGCCCTTCGGTCAGCGCCACTACAGGACGGATCGGACGGTCGGTCATGGCCGGCATCCGATACGCCTCCGGGTTCTCCAGAATGTCCTGGATCTCTTGGCCGGCGTAGACCGGGACACCCTCTTGGGAGGCCATGGCCTGCACGAAGTCCGTGTGATCATCGTGGAAGTGCGTCACGAAGATCCCCTCGAGCTGTGTGAACACGCGGCGACGCTTCAGCCGCATGACCTGATCCATCACAGCCTTGCTGCCGCAATCAATCAGGAAGGCAGCCTTTGTATCAGACACCAGCAATCTCGACGTGCCGAACTTGTGCCACCAGCGAGGCGGCGTCTGCCGCAGCCGCACGGCCATCGGCATCCAATCGATTTCGGTGGGGCCGAGGATCCGGCGAGCGCGGGCCAAGAGATTTTCCTCGCCCCAGTACCACCGCAGAGCATCCGTTCTGAAGTACGCACGAAACAGGCGCTGGATCCTGTCGGAGAGGAGTTGGATGTCCTCCTCCGGATTCAACAGGATTGGGCCGCGGGCGGGCACGATGATGTCTGGTCCTTCGGCCAGCACCTTGCGAAGGCTCTGGAGCAAATCCGCTGAGCGAGCGGCATACCCGTGGTAACCGCGCGTCTCGGTCTCCTCGATCGAATCCTGGAGGCTGTAGAGATCAAAAATCCTACCGCCGGAATAGATCAAGTCGCCCGTGAAGGCTATCCGCTTGCCGTCCAGATCGACAAGGTAGGACACCGCTCCCCTGGTATAGCCAGGCGTGTCGATGACCCGGATCGTCAAGCCCCGCCACTTGAACGAACGGCCGCCGCTTGCAGGATCTTGAACTGGCAAGTCGGAGCCTAGAATCTTGGTCGACTGCTGGGCGTAGTCGTGAAACCGCGTGCCGAGAAATTCCTGCCAAAACCTTTGCGCGTTGCTGATCAGGGGCAACTCCGCGGCGGGCGCAACCACCGCCGCGCCGCCGGCAGCGAGGCTCAGCCCAGCCCAAGCTACATCTCTGCGGTGGTGGGTGAGGAAAACTCGCTCGGCTCCCGGCAGGGTCCCCTTCGGATCGCCGTAAAACGCGATCCGCGCTCCATCCCGCAAGATCGAGGCTCCGTTGACCCCTCCTTCTGTGACGATCTGCAAGCTAGGCGGCAGACCCGGATCCTCTCGGCAGCCCCCGAGCAAGAGTGTCAAGACGGCCACGCAAGGCAGCAGACGCCAGATCAAGCATCGAAACTGCGGAAGCTCCCGGCATGAGCGCCCGATCGGCTCCGGACGCCCCAGCAAGCGATATTCCATCCCCATGATCCTATCAGCCATCACTCGGGAACCTGCACCAGCGGTCACACTGGCCGGTGATGCCCCGATCGTTGCTCTGAAGCCCTCATGATCGCATCGGGCGCTCGCCCCGATGGCATGAGGGTTTCAGGGTTCGTTGCAAGGTTCGTTCCCTTGCGGGGGCGAATGCATCGTTGTAAGATCCCCTTAGCTACCCGTCGGCAGCATGCTGTCGGCTCAAGGGCTGCTCTCTGGAGCAGCCCTTGCCATTTTCAGCGACGTACACGAAAGCGAGAGTCTATCTTGACGGGCTCAGCCTGTATTAGGGGACGTTACGGGGCAAACCCTTCAAGTGCCTCAATCCCGTCGGGCTTGCCGACCTTCTCTGCTTCGCCGGGATTGGGCGACCGACCGGCTCCATTACTTTACTGCGCGGGTCTCGGAGAAGCTCGATCCTCAGGCGCCAGCCAGCAATAGGCTGTCTGAAGGCCCTTGCCACTCTGCCAGGAGTCGAGGTCCACTCCGGACGTTTCTGGCCAAGACCACGCGGCGCCCGCTCTCCAATCTGCCGGTCGCGGGGAGACAGACAAACGCCTCAAGGCCGGTCACGCTGCCCAGGGATGACCATCCTGCCCTAGGCGAGCGCCCGAGGCATTCATGAGGGTTTCAGCAGGAGGGCGGTCCTACCTAGGCTGCGCGCGGGTGCCGAGGGCCCTTTTAGTCGGCCCAGTCGGCTGAAGGCCCGCCTGCAACCGACAGGCGTCGCGCGGCGTTCTTGCCCTGACACGGGAACTGCCGTCTAGGGAGCATCCGATCTAGAATGCGAACTGCTGCCCGACCCGCAGCGAACGCGGAGCGCCGGGGCTCGAGATGACGCCGAAGTTCCTGCCGCCAAGCGACCGTCCCGGCTCGTTGAACCGCGGCGTGTTGACGATGTTGAACGCCTCGAAGCGGAATTACGCGTTGTAGCGCTCTCCCCAGCGGTGACTCTGCAACAGTGACAAGCTATCCGGGTAATCTACCCTTCGCTATGACTGAACCAACCAAAGACCCAAGGCCGGAATCGGGGCTGTTCCGTGGGCCGGACCGCCAGGATCGCTGCTTCTGGTGCTCGGCGACCCCTGACTACACCGCCTATCACGACCACGAATGGGCCGCACCAACCGCCGATGATCGCACGCTGTTCGAGAAGATCTGCCTAGAGGGCTTCCAATCCGGGCTATCTTGGCTGACGATCCTGCGCAAGCGCGAGAGCTTTCGGCAAGCGTTCGCAGGATTTGACTTCGAACGAGTAGCAGCCTTCACCGCCGCTGACGTGGAGCGGTTACTCGCTAACCCGGGAATCGTCCGACATCGCGGGAAAATCAATTCGACCATCAACAATGCCCGCCGGGCGCGCGAGCTCGCAGAGGAATTCGGTTCGCTGGCTAGCTTCTTTTGGAGTTGGGAGCCGATCGCCACATCCCGCCCTGACCGTCTGGATCACGCTACCTTGCTCTCGCTGGCGAAGACACCCGAGTCGATCGGAATGGCGAGAGACCTCAAGCGGCGCGGCTGGAGCTTCGTCGGCCCGACGACAGCCTACGCCTTTATGCAAGCCATGGGTTTGGTCAACGACCATATCGAGGGTTGTAGCAGCCGGCAGCGTATCGAGGCCTTGCGCAACGACTTCGTAAGACCGCTGGCTCAGTCTGGGACATTGCGGCGATGATGTACCCATGAATCGACGCCAGTTCATCTCAACCGGGGGCTCGCTCGCCGCCGCTGCACAGCTTCGCTCCCAGACCACCGACCAGATCGAGCGCGACCGCCAAGCCGCCCTCGATATCCTGAAGCCGAGCCAGCGAGACCTTGATTACGGACTGCGCCTGCATCGAGAATCGCTGGTATTCGATGCTTACGGCTTCTCCCCCAGAGCAGCAGTAGATGGCAATGCTGTTCGAGACCTGATGGAACAGGGAGCTTCCGACAGCGAGCTACAGGATCAGCGCGAAGACATGACTATGACCCGCGCCGCTACGGTCGCCAAGGAACGCGACGAGTTCATCCGTAATTGGAATGCTGCCGGGATGACCTGTATTTTCCAGAATTGCGGAGAGGAGAGCAGCGATCCGTTGCGCCTGATCAAGCGGCTGGCCCGCTTTACCTACCTCACCGACCACTTACGCGGTGTTCTGCGCAGAACCGTCACGCCAGAGGATGTCGTGCAAGCTCACGCCGATGGAGAGGGCTGCCTGTACTTCACCGGTAATGGCGTGCCGCTGACGCAGCAATGGGTCTCCGTCGAGGACGAGCTGCGCTACATCCGCATATTCTTCCAGCTCGGTATTCGCATGATGCATGTCACGTACAACCGGCGCAATCGCCTCGGGGACGGCTGCGCCGAAACGGCGAACGGTGGCCTGAGTGATTTCGGGCGGGCGGCGGTCTCCGCGATGAACCACGTCGGCGTGATCGTCGATGTGGCGCATTCAGGGTGGCAGACCAGCTTGGAAGCAGCGCGCCAATCCTCGAAGCCGATGGTCGCCAGCCACACAACGTGCGGCAGCCTGCATCCGCATATCCGCTCCAAGCCCGACAACGTTATCCGAGCCATCGCGGACACCGGTGGCTATGTGGGCATCTGCTGCATTTCCCGGTTCCTGAGGCGAACCGGCGACATCCAAGCCCTGCTCGATCACATCGATTTTGCGGTGAAGAAGTTTGGAGCCGAGCATGTCGCGATCGGCACCGATGTCGCCTACAGGTCCCAGTACACCGACGAGGAAGCACGGAAGGTTCCCCGGCGACCACCCGGGCGCACGCGGTTCGCCGCTCTGTGGCCAGACGATGACTTTGTGACGACGCCATCGATGACCCGGAGCTTGGCGTGGACCAACTGGCCGCTATTCACCGTTGGAATGGTGCAGACGGGATACTCGGACGAGACGATACGGAAGATCGTGGGCGGGAATGTTCTGCGAGTTGCGCGAGCGGCGCTGGCGTGACTGAGGTAGTGCCTGACGCCAGCAAGCAGGTGCGCCCAGCAGGACATCTTGGCTCCCCTGCATTGCCGGACAGCTAGCAGCCGGTAAAAGTCGGCCGACGCTTTTCCACGAATGCCGCGATGCCTTCGCGGCCATCGGCCGTCCGCACGGAGTCGGCAATTGCCCGAGTCTCCATCTCCATCTGTGTCTCGAGAGACTCGTTGAAGCCGGCATGGAGCAACCGTTTCGCCGTGCCGAGGGCCCATGTGGCCCCTTCCGCAAGCTCTTGTGCGAGGTTCTCGGCCGTGGAAACCAACTCGTCATCCGGCGTCACTCTCGATACCAAGCCCCAAGTCAGCGCCTCATCAGCGGAGAGCACGCGATTGGTCAGGGCCAAGTCCATCGCCCTGCGCAGCCCTACCAGGCGCGGAAGAAAGTAGGTTGAGGCGCCATCGGGTGTCAGGCCGGCCTTGGTATACGCCATCGTGAACTTCGCGGATTCCGAAGCGAGCACAAGATCGCCCGATATCGCCAAGCTAAAACCGCCCCCCGCCGCGAAGCCCTGCACTGCACAGACTGTAGGCGCCGATTGGCGGGAGAATCGGGAGATAGCCCCGTGCAGATAGGTGGTGGTCACCTTCAGGTATGCCGGCAAGCCTTGGCCCTTGGAAACGAATGTCTTGAGATCGCCGCCGCCACTGAACATCGCACCCGCGGACCGAATCAAGATGGCTCGTACATCCGGGTTCTCGTCGCACTCGATTGCAGCCAGCATCAGCTCACGGGCTACATCGGCGTTAATGACGTTGGCGGTGCCAGGTCGGTTCAGCACCACGTGCGCCACATGTCTGCGGACGGTCAGGTCGATTGCTTGGAAATCCATCGCCCGAGTGTACCCGAGTGCCGGCTCGGCCTGCTGCTGATCCGTCGGCCGCAGGCACACGGGTAAGACTGCGCCCGGCCGCCAAGACAGGTTGAATCCGGGCACGGCAACCAGGGCGTGGCCAACCTGTTCGCCGCGCTGAACCTGTTCGCCTTTACGCTGCATGCGGTCCAAGACCGCGCGTCCCACCTGTAGCGGCAAGGGGCCGGGCTCAGGCCGGCACGCGGCGCAGCTTTTTCGCGACCCTGGGCCTTCTCACGGAGTGGTACTGTTTCCGCAACTGGACCGCCCTGTTCGAGACCCTGTTAAGAAAGCGCCCGGCCGAGAGAGCGCCACTGCCGGTGATTTGCAGCCCGGCCCCCCGCGGCATGAGCTCCGCCTTGCGGGTAATATCAATGGGAGGGTACGAGCCGGTCGATGATGCCTGCGCGGAAAAACAAGACTCTAGTCCGTGCGGATGCCCTTGTTGTCGAGGTGCTGTGGCGTGTTCCCTCCAAACGAATCCTGACAGCCGCCATTGCCCCGGAGGCTAATCCGCTCTACGCGCGATCACGGGCCAGACGCTGGAACCCAGGGGAAACCCGCCCGCTTGCAACAGAGCCACACGCTGAGGCTATTGACTAATCATGGCTCGAGCAGGCCTGATCCTAAATCTGGTCAAAGCGAGTCGGCGGGGCGACGAGGCGCAAATCAGGAAGACAGTAGAAGCGTTGGCCGCCGACGAGCGTGCGAAGAACCACACGATTCTGGCTGATCGCCTTCTTGCCCAACTTGAGGTCGAGAACGGTCGCTCCACGAAAGACGTTCGGTCGGCGAGACTAACCGACTCTCGATTCGTGGTGGAGAAGAACCCGACTCGACGATTAGAGGAGCTAGTGCTCCCGCCCGAGGTGGAGGAAACGATTCGCGAACTAGTGTCCGAGCAAAGTCGCGCCGACCTGCTCCGGTCATACAACCGTAAGCGTTCGAGCGGGCCGTGAAGGGCGGCTGGGGAACTAGCGATTGAGGATTACTTTCCAGTCGGGGCAGAGGGGTTTGACGAAGACGTTCTTGACGGGCTGGTTGTACTGGTGACGGGTGTCGAGTTTACCGCGGCCCTGAGTCTGGCCGAGAAGGATCCAGTTGGCGGCGCGATAGCAGGTGCCGTCAAAGCGCGGAGTTTCGCAGAACGTTTCGAGCAGGACGGGGCGGATTTGGTAGCGCTGCTGCCAGTCGCCGGGGAGCTGTCGCTGGAGGCAGGCGAGCAGATGGGAGGCCAGGCAGGGCAGGCGGATCCAGGGCAGGATGAGATAGCGGGCGTGATTGACGACCAGCGGCAGGTTGCGCTGGCGGGTGGCGGCATCCCAGCCGACGAAACGGTCGCGCGGGGCGGTTTTCCAGGCCGCGGCGCCGCAGCCGAGCAGGGCCAGCAGGAGGCCGTCGGCGGCGTAGACGAAGTAGCGCAGTTGGGCGCCGGGCAGGGGCTTGTAGCCGAGGTAGTGGTAGCGCTCGACGAATTCGTTCCAGAGGCGGCTGCGGGGATCGGCGGGGCGCAGCAGGGAGAGGCGCAGGGGGCGGGCTTGGGCGAGCGAGACGGGCAGGGGCGCGAGGCCGGGCGGAGCGGTGCGCGGGGACAGCGCCAGCGGTTGCGGTCGCGGCACGGTCCGCAACGGCGGCGGCAGGGTCAGCAGGCCGTCGCGCTGCATGCGCAGCAGGGCCACGCGCGCACTCATCTCCTTGAGGCCGCCATCGGGCTTGCGCCAGTCCAGCGCCGCGCAGACCGCCCGCGACAGCGCCGTGCGGAACAGGGGCGGGTCGCGCTGCGCGATCAGCGCGCGGATGAGCTCCAGTTCGGCAGCCGGGAAGTCCCGGCCGCAGTAGCGCAGGCAGCCGCTCACGGGGCCGGCCCGTGCCTGGAGCGCCCCTGCGCTTGCAGTTCCCGCAAGCGCGCTGCGGGCAGGCCCCACGGCAGCCAGGCCTGAGGATCCACCACGACGGCCTGCGGCCCGAGGCCCGCGCACTCGCGCAGGAACGCCTCCAGCCACCGCCGCAGGTCGAGGCCCGCCAGATCCAGCGTGGCGCACACCGACAGCAGCGCGCCCTGCAGGGCCGCCCCGCCCTCGCTGTGCGAGCCGAAGCTGAGCTTGCGCCCGATCACGGGCCGCCGCAGGGCTCGTTCCACGGGATTATTATCCATCGCCACGAACGGCTTGGCCACGAACACCGTCAGGCCCTGGCGGTGCTTCAACAAGGATTGCAGCGGCCCCAAGCGCGGGTCCGGCGGGCCGCCGCCCGGCGGCTTCCCCGCCGCCGCGCTCAGGGCCCGCTGCTCCTTGCCCGCTTGCTCGAACAGCGCCTCGAACTCCGCTTCCAGACGCTCCTGCGCCGCCTGGAACTGCTCGGACTGCCCCTGCGGACAACCTTCCGGGTCCCACGCCGCCAGCCGTTCCGCGTTGCGTTGGTACAGCTTGCCGATCCGCGCCACGATCCCCTCCACCCATGCCTGCAGATCCGGCCGCTTGCGCCCCAGCGTCACAAAATCCCGCCGCACGTGGACCCAACAGACCGCCAGTTCGAACTGTCCCGGGTGCTCCCGCGCCAACTTCACATACGCCGAGTAGCGGTCGCACACCAGCACCACCCGCCGGTCCCGCCCGAGGGCCCCGAACAGTTGCCCGGCCGCCACGGCGCTGCGCGACGGATCCACCCGGAACAGCACGGCGTCCCGGCTCAGGCACGCCCACAGCCAGCAGCGCGGGTTCGCGTCGGCCTCCGCCCGCACATGCACCACCCACGAGGTCTCGTCCCCAGGCACCACCCGCGCCTGCTGCTGGTGCACCCCGATGGCCTCTGCCAGCGGCTCGAACCAAGTCAGCAAATCCGGCACATGCCCCAGCAGGGTCGCCGCCGGCAGGCGCACCCCGAACTCGGCCCACTCCCGCTCGAAGGCCCGCGCCGGGTGCCGCTGCCAATCCACCTGCATCAGGAACGCCACCCACACGCTCAGGCCATAGCCCGAGCCGCGGAACAGCGTCGGCTCCAGCGGCGCGAGCACTTCCGGCACCGCTTGCCCCGGCCGTCTCGCGCACTCGCATGCGGCCCGGTAGCGTGGCCGCCGGATCCGCCGCACGTGCGCCTTGACCTCGATCTCGATCCGGTCGCTGACCGCCGCGCCGTTGCGGCGGTAGGGCCGCCCGCAGTCCAGACACTGGCGCTGGACCGCCTCCGGCTCGTGCCACTCCTCCCGCACCGCCAGGCCGGCCCGCGCGACCGCTGCGGCCCCTGACTGGTGCCCGCACTGCCCGGCCCCGGCTGTCCCGGCCCGCCGGCGCTGCCGCCCTGACGCTTCTCACTCCGCTTCCCGAACGGCGTCTTCAGCAGCTCCTGCTGGCGCTGCCGCAGACCCGCATTCTCCTGCTCCAACTCCCGCACCCGCCCGGCCAACTGCGCGATCTGCCGCCGCGCATCCGCCAGCTGCCGCTCCGCTGCCCGCCACTGCCCCCAACGCTGCGCCACACGCTCCTTCGCCCGCGCGTGCATGCTCCGCCAGGAATGCGCCGCTTGCTTCGCCTCGACCAACGCCACCGCCTCGGCAGGCACCCGCTCCCGCCGCCAGTCGAAGCCCGGGGCCCACACCAACCCTCCCTGCGCTTCCGGCTGCCCGCCCAACTGCATATTCGCTAGGCTGGCATAAACACATGTCCGGTGTCCAGCGTTTCAAGCCAGTTTTTTTTCTACCCTCCCTCCACCCTCTCAACGTCCTCTATTCACGGCCCGCTCGAACGCTTACATACAACCTAGCCCATCTTTGTCACCCATATTTGCAAGTCTCTTATAATCAGCTAGTTGCCGCTTCAAGATTTGGCGCCTGGCACTACATTCCGTGAATTCTTCGATCGATCGGCCGCCGCCACGATGATCTTGCGGACCCCGCCGGGCGATGCCGAGACGCCCAGCGCGTCGTAGATTGCCTGCTGGCTCGCTTCCGCCTGGGTTGACTTGCGCACGTGCAGCGTACACCCGTCCTCCCGGCGGAACACCGCCGTCACGCGCTGCTGCCCGGCCAGGCGCCCTCGCAGCGTCGTCCAGCTGGCCTGCTCCCCAGCCTCCTTCAGGCGCGTGCGGATCACCTGCACCAGCTGGTACGCCAGCACCGTCACGAACAGGTGCGCCTCCGAGCGCAGCGGCTTCCAATGATCGATCGGCCGCAGCCCCAGCTCGCTCTTCAGCGACCGGAACACCGCTTCCAAGTCCGTCAGCAGCACGTACGTGCTCCACAAACGCTGCGCGTCCCACTCCGTCACGTTCGTGCGCAGGCAGCCCACACCCGGATGCGTGGCGATCGAGTTCCCGGCCGGCTTGCGCTCCCACGTCACCGCGACCGCCTGCTTGCCCTGCGCGTCCGCCTCCACCTGGATCTGGTCGTGTGCCGAGGCTTTCGGGGACTTCTCCCGCAACCGCCCGATCCGCTGCCAGACCTTCTCCAGCCGTTTCGTGCTGCGCGGCTTGGACAGCCCCGCGTGCAGCTTCCCCAACGCCTTCTCCAAGCGCTCCCCGGCGCGCTCCACGATTGCGGTCTCCTTCTGCTTGCGCCGCTCCGACTCGCAGTACAGCCGCGTCTCGCCTTGCTCGTCTTGGCGCTGATAGATCCGCAGCCCCGTCCCCGAGGCCGTTTCCACGGTCCCTGCCGCATCCGCGTCGAACTCCCGCTTGCGCTCCCGGCGCGCCACCACATAGCGCCAGCCCTGCGCCTGCAACCACTGGATGTTCTCCTCGGTTGCGATGCCTTTGTCCATCACCACCACCGCTTCCGGCGGTGCCTCCAGCGCCTTGAGCAGGCCGGCCAGCGTGCCGCTCTCAGCGACATTGCCCGCCAGCACCTCGGAACGCCGCACGAAACCGCTGCCGTCCAGCACCAGGCCCAAAGTGAGCAGCGGGCAGTCGCTGCGCTTCTCCTTCGAGCGGCCCCGCCGGGCCTTGGGCTGGAGCTTGGCCTCGCCCTCGAAATAGGTCTTTGTGAGGTCCACCAGGGTGACCGTCGGCTGGTGGCCGAACAGGCCCATGGCGCGTTGGAAGAGCTTGGTTTCCAGTACTTTACGATGCTGCAGCAGGCGGTCGTTGGCGCGGTAGAGGGCGCTCAGGCCCATGGTTTCGAAGTCGCCGCCGAGCAGCTCGCCGAGGGCGCTGCGCTGGCGCAGCCAGGTCCAGGTCGCGAGTTCGGAAGCGGGGGCGGCGATGCGGCCGACGAGCAGGCCGAGCGCGGCTTGGCGCGGGGGGCCGGACAGGCCCAGCTCGCGGAGCAAGTCCGGCAGGCCGAGCTGCTCGGCGGCCCACCGGGCGGCGTGCTCGACGCCGACCGAGCGCGGCCGCGCCAGCTTGAGCGAGTCGACGTCGACGCACTGGAAATCGGGCTGCCGGGAGTCCTGCGGCGCGGGGTCGGGATCCGGCGCGGGAATGGGATCCGGCGCGGGATCGGCGAGCGGAACAGCGTGCCGCAGGAGGCGTTCGACGATGCGCTGGGCCTCGGCCTCGACCGCGGGGTCGCACTCGAGCAGTTCTGCGCGGGGGTCGAGAATCCGCTGGATGCGGTGGCAGAGGGTGCGCCAGTGGTCCTGCTGGATGGGGAAATGGCTGCCGAGGTTGAGGAGCGTGCGCTGGCGGACCTTGTCGCCGACGCGCTGGGAGCGGACGAGGCGGAAAGTGAAGTAGGACTTGCCGTCGCGGGAGCGGGTGCGAGCTGCCGTTGCCCCACAAGTCACGATTCGGGCTCATCCTGAGAGGCGCTGGCGGGCGGCTCGAAGTAGTCTTTCAGCTCATAGGCTTCGCTCATGATGGTCAAGCGGGTCCAGCCCTCCCAGATCTTTTGATGGCCCGGCGGCGGAGCGTGCGCACGGTACAGGTAGCCGCCCAAGATCGCCATGGTCCGCACCGCCAGCCCCAGATTGCCCGGCGCGGCCAGCCCGCGCTTGGACGCGAAGTGGCGCAGCACCCGCAGCTGGATCTGCGTGAAGAACACCTCGCTCGGTAATTCGGGGGTCTCCCGTCCCAGCAGGGTCATCGCGGCCAGCCGCCAGGCGATCACCGCCTTGATCGTCACCGCCCGCTCGATCCGCTGCCCCGTGCGGTGCCCCAGGTACTCCACCTTGCAGCCGGACTTGAGCATCCGGTGCCAGTCCTCGATGCGCCAGCGCAGCCGGTACCACTCCAGCACCTGCTCCGCATCCGCCAGCGACGCCACCGGCAACGTCGTCAGCAGGAACCACTCCAACGCTTCCACCCCCTCCGGCGCCGCCCGCTCCCACACGTGCACCAGCTGCATCCGCAGCGCTGCCTCGCCGCGCGCCGGGGCCGGCAACTCGACCGTCTGCCAGCGCAACTCGGCCTGCGCCGTGCGCGCCGCGCGCAGCGCGCTGGCGGACTGCCGGCGCGTGCCCCGCCGCGCCGAACTCCGCTGCACCTTGATCTCCAACTGGCCCCCCACCGGCTGTGCCCGCATGTGCTCGAACAGCTTCGGCCGGGGCGCGCCCAGGGCGCGGTTGTGCTTGGCCCGCACCAGCAACTCGACTCCCTCCAGCCGCCGCTGCTCGGCGAACAGCGCCTGCACGTCGGCCTCGCGGTCCATCACCGCCACCAGGCGCGGGCCCGCCAACTGGCCCGCTACCTCCGCGCAGTCGCGCAACCCGCGCATCCAGCGGAAGGTCTTGCGCTGCTCCAGCGGCCGCCCGCGCTGCGCCTGCCCGTCCGGCGCGTCGTACTGGATGTGCAGCAGCCCCAGCGGGATGCCCTCCGGGCTGACCGCCAGCGTCGAGTGCATGTGCAGCCCCAGCGTGCCCTCCGAGCGCTTGTTCTTGCCGATGTAGCCCAGCCCCGCACAGCCGGGATGCTCGGCAAAGTTGAGCTCGGTGCCGTCCTGCACGCACAGCACCGTGCGCTCGGCCTGCAGGCGCCGCAGCGTGCGCTGGCGGTGCGGCGCCAGGATGTTCTGCGGGGTCACCGCCGAGTCGTCCGGCTGGTCGATCAGGCGGTAGTGGCCCTTGACGGCGGCCCGCTGGCCCTGCGCGGCGGCGGGGATCGAGGCCATGGGAGCGGCGGCCTGCATCTGCGCGGTCTGCACCAGCCGCTTCGACAAGCGTAGATCACCCAGCGGCGCCTGGCCCAGTTCGTTGGCCGCGAACTCGTCCAGGGCCAGCCCGTCGGCCGGCCCCAGCGGCTGGCCGGGCGGCGCTGCGGCGGCCCCGAGCAGGCGCCGCCAGTCGCGCTGCAGGGGGTAGACGAAGATGGCCTTGACCGGCACGCGCTGGCCGGGCCGGGCGAAACGCCCGCGCCCGCCGGTCTGGCCGACGCAGGTCCAGTTAGCGGCGCGGAAACACGTGCCGGCGTGCTGCTGCGGATCGCAATAGGTTTCCAGCAGGGCAGGCCGGTAGCCATAGCGCTGGAGGAAGTCCTCCGGCAGCCGCCGCCGGACCATGCCGAGCACCTTGGAAGCGAGCAGGTGACAGCGCACGCTGGGACGGATCAGGAAGCGGCTCAGGCCCAGCACGCGGTGCAGCCGCTTGCGGCGCAGTTGCGCATCCCAGCCAATCCACTCGTCGCGGGCCGCCACCGCCAAGGCCGCGGCGGCGAAGCCGAGCGCCCCCAGCAGGCCGTGCTCGGACTCAATCAGGTAGCGCAGCTGGGCACCGACGTGCAGCACGGCTCCCTGCGGGTGCTCGCTGGCGACCAGCTCGTTCCAGGTCCGCCGCTGTTGCGGACTCGTCACCAGGGTCAACTTGAGCCCGGCGACCGCCCCCGCCGCAGGCGGAACTGCTTGCGGTGGCGGGACCGGCTGGCCGAGCCGACGCGGACGGCAGTCACCGGCGCGGCCGCCATGGCGCGGGGCCGGCAAATCGATGCGTCCCGCGCTGTGCAGACTGCGCAAGGCCTTCTGGCAGCTCGCCACCTGCGGCTGGCCGCGACTGTTCACGAAACCGAACTCCCGGCACACGTGCCGGGCGAACGCGCTCCGGCTGGTGTCGCCAGCCTGCGTCCGCAGCACCCGCAGGGTCTCCACGGCCTCTGAGTGCGAGAGGGTCTCCGCAATGCAATGTTGGTCGAGCATGCTTTAGACATGCCACAACCACCCTACAGTTGTCAAGTGCGAGATCTGGGGCATGGGCAGGGTGCGAGTGCGGCGCACGAACAGACTCTCACCTGATTACGCACCAGCCCCAGCCAAAGTTAGGAGGCGGTAGGGTAGGGGCGGAGTGCGCACGGCGACATAGGCGAGGCGGGGCACGAGATCGACCAGCTGGTAGCGGCGGTTGAAGCGGTAGGCGAATTCGGCGAGGTAGCGCCCCGCGTAACGCGCGGCGCAGGCGTGATAGGTGCCGTCCATCGCCCGCTTGACGTTGCCCAGCAGCGTGTTCACCCAGATCAGCCCGGGCGTCTCGCAGCTGCCCTGGCCACCTCCGGTGACGCGCGGCTGGTGCGTGCAGCGGGCCGCCTGCACCCCCCGGAAGCAGGCCAGCCCGTCCGCCCGTACGATGGTCCCCGGCCGTAGGTGCTGCTGCGCCCAGGCTTGCACTGCGCGGCGGCGGAAACCAACCACCGGGCTCAGCCGCAGCCGCTGCGGCCGCCCGTCCTCAGTGACTTGGGCCGCCGCCAGGAAGGGCGTCTTGCGGTCCGCGCCGCGACCGCGCTTGCCGCCGCTGGCTGCCCCGCCCAGATCGGCGTCGTCCAGCTCCACGAGGCCCCCCAGCGGCTGGCTGTCATCCCGCGCGCGCATCGCCTGCAGCAGTTTGTGCTTGAGCATCCCAGCCGTGTTGTAGCTCACGCCCAACTGGCGCAGCAGGTCCATCGCCGAGAGGCCATTCTTGGATTGCGTGAGCAAGTAGATCGCCAGGTACCAAGTGGTCAGCGGCAGCTTGGTGTGCTCGAACACGGGGCCGGCGGTCAGCGAGACCTGCCGCTGGCAGCGGATGCACTGGAAGACCTTGCGGGTGTGCAGCTGGCAGTCCTTGTGCTAGCCGCAGGCGGGGCAGCGGAAGCCCTGCGGCCAGCGCGCTTGGAACACCGCTTGGGCGCATTGCAGCTCGGTTCCGTAGAGCTTGAGGAAGTCGCGCAGGCTCTGTCCTTTGTGGAACTGGACGTGGTTCTTAGGCATGTAGAACTCCTTTGTTATCAGATACTTATTATACATTCCACAGCGATTTAAGTCAACCGGATCGAAGCCCGAATCCAAAACATTTCCGGCTCCTAAATGCGGCTGAGAGTCCTCGGTAATCAGGAATATGATTGGCAAGAACACTTCGGCTCTTGCCAACTCGGCTGCACTATGTGGGAAAGAGAAGGGCTACTTGGTCCGGGGCGTGCGAAATGGGAACCACGAAGTCGTTGGAACTACATTCGATCCGCAGCGTGCCAAGAAGGGCAACGAGGACTTAGTGCCTTGGCTGTCGCGATTGCTGGAACCCGACATCGAGTACCGATTCCTGCAACTCGATGCGGATGGGAACAAGGTAGTCATCTTGGAGGTACCTCGCTGGACAGCGACAGCGCCGAAACGCGTCTGTGCGTCTGGAGCGAGGGCCGCCAGGCGAAAGAGGACAGCATGCTCGCACAGCGCCGGGAACGCTTCGAGCAGGAACTGCGCCAACTGCATGCCGCGCTGTCCAAAGCGGGTTGCACCAAGCGTTATGCGGGCGTGTTGGAGCGCCTCGGACGCATCTAGGAGCGCCACAAAGCCGTGGCGGGCCAATATCACATCACGGTCACCCAGAAAGTTCCCGAATCCGACGCAGCAGACGCAGCCGCAGCGCAGCGGCCCCGGCGCAGTCGGCCGCGCAAAGCCCAGCCGCCGCTGGCCGCCGCCGTCGTGTGGCACTGCAACGCCAAACACGCCCAGCGCTCGGCTACAGCGGGGACCTATCTGTTGCGCACCAGTCACTGTGACTGGGACCTGGAGCGCGTGGTGCGCACGTATTGGCAACTCAGCGACATTGAGGCGACCCTCCGCAGTCTGAAGGGCGAAGTGGGCCTGCGCCCGATCTACCACAGCAAGCGGGACCGCATTCGGGCGCACCTGTTCGTCGCGGTTTTGGCGTACCATGCGATCCACCTCGTGTGGCAGCGCTTGGCCTCGGCCGGCATCCATGATAGTTGGACCACCCTGCGGCACAAGCTGGCCAATTGGGTGCGCCAGACCACTACGCTGCAACGCGCGGACGGGCGTTGGATCGAGACCCGGCAGCACGCCCGCCCGACACCACAGGCGGCCCACATCGCCACCACGCTGGGCTGGCCACCCCAACTGCATCGGCAGAGGCGGGTGACGGCGGAGCCGGGTGCCGCCCGGCAGAACTGACTAAACGCCAATCGTGTGGTGCCATACTGAATTCCAAGGTGCCCATAAGTCACGTCTGTTCAATCACTTAGGGAAATTCGATCTTCAAGAACGGTGAAGTCGGGCGATCTTTGCGCATCGCTCGTCGAGCGTGCCGTCCGAGACGAAATCGTCGATGTACCCGCCCACCACGAAATTGGGATTTAGCTAGATCAGCGGCGCGGGCCAGAAACGGCCGCCGGCGTAGGCTCCATCGACAGTCTGGCGGATGTCATCCGACCGGATGGTCGTGAAGCTCCGGGAGAAGCGTTCATAGTCCGCAACGAGTTCATCGCGGAACGCGAAGACGTCCATCAGGCATCCTCCCGTCGATCAGACCGCACACTCAGAACTGGCGCGCACAAGACGAGTCGAAAAAAGGCGGCCGCATGAAGTTGGTCAGTCAATCTGATGTACCACCCTACAGAATCGAATTCCGGGCTCCCCCTGGCCATTGGTTCAGGTTCCGTTGGCTGCAGCTTCGGCAACTCGAAGCTGTTCCGTGACCCATCCGAAGTCCGGGGCCTCGCCCAGGATCATGCCCTGCATGGCCCGGTAATCCCGTTCGATCACCGTGCGCAGTTCCGCTTGAGGAACCATTCTCACAGATCCGGGAACGGCTTCTTCGAACCGCTTCCAGGCCTGCCGGAACGCGACCAGATTGTGGTTCCGAACCGCATCCAGCAGATGGGTATCGACCAGGGCCGAACGGCCGACTTCCGTCGCCGTGATCACTGCAACATCGTAGTAGTGACGGGAAATGCGGTCCTTGTCAGCCGGCAGGCGCCCGGCGTCCCGGTATCCGCAATGCGCACCATGCAGGATCAACAGCTTTTCCCAATAGGTGCGCTCGGGCGAAATCACCCGAATGCCCTCCGATGCAAACGACCAGTCCGGGAGCTCGTCGGCGATGAAGGGCGCGACCCTGCAGTCCTGACTGGGTTCGAGCGCCGACCTCGCTCCCGCCTCGATCTTCACGCGCGGCGACACATAGCAGCCCGTTGAAAAAGTCGCGGTTTCTTCGATAGTTGAGACGAGGTGCGGCTGGCGAGGCGGTCGGCAGGTTTTCCTAGACATGGATTGTGCGAGTCCTGCCGGGGTGTGCTCGCATCGCGCGCCGCGAAATGCTCTTGGGAGTTCAAATTCCAAGCAATTCAAGAACACTGATCCATTGAATTACGATATAATCGCTGTATGGCCATGGGAACCCGCAAGATCAAGCAGCCGCCTCTGTTCCTGATGGCCGACGACCTACCCGTAGCACCGACCACGCCGTTCTTCCACAAGCTCGCCCAGGTGCTGGAGCAGCTGGGCTTCGACGAGTTCGTGGAGCGCACCTGCGCGCCGTTTTACATCGCCGGGCAGGGGCGGCCCTCGCTGCCGCCGGGTGTGTATTTCCGCATGCTGCTGGGCTACCTGATGGGCTGCGATTCGGAGCGGCGCATCGCGCTGCAGGCCTGCGACAGTCTCAGTCTGCGCGCGTTCCTGGGCTACGAGTTGCACGAGTCGACGCCGGATCACTCGACGCTGGCACGCACGCGCCAACGGATCTCGCTGGAGGCGCACGTGGCGGTGTTCGAGTGGGTGCTGGAGCAGTTGCGCGCAGCGGGCCTGGCGCGCGGTCAGCAGATCGCGGTGGACGCCACCACGCTGCAGGCCAACGCGGCCCTGCAGAGTCTGCGGCGCAAGGACAGCGGGGCCAGCTACCTAGGCTTCGTGAAGGGCTTGGCGCGGGCCGCGGGCGAGTCGGTTGACAGCATCGAGGAGTTGCTGCTTTTCGACCAAAAGCGCAAGGGCAAGACGCTGTCGAACGAGGAGTGGGAGAGTCCGGCAGACCCCGACGCGCGGGTGGCGAAGATGAAGGGCGGCACGACCGATCTGGCCTACAAAGCCGAGCATGCGGTGGACTTGGACAGCGGAGCACTGGTGGCGGTGACGGTGCAGAAAGCCGATCTGGGCGACCCGCAGAGTCTGCCCAAGACGCTGGCAGCGGTGGAGGCAGCCCAGGGGCAAGCGCCGCAGAAGGTGGTGCTGGACAAGGGCTATCACAGCGACGCGACGCTGGAGCGGGTCGCGGCGACGGGTGCGGAGTCGTACGTGCCGGAGCCGCAACGGCAGCAGCGCAACTGGAAGGGCAAGCCGGCGGCGCAGCAGCGGTACGAGCAGAATCAGGAGCGGGCGGCCAGCTTGCAGGGCAAGGCGCTGGCGAAGCTGCGGACGGAGAAGGCCGAGCGGTCGATGGCCCACATGTACGAGACGGGGAGGCTGCGGCGGGTCTGGCTGCGGGGGCGCGCGAATGTGGAGAAGCGGGTGCTGATCCACGCGTGCGGCCATAATCTGGGCGTGTTAATGCGGTCCCTGACGGGGATCGGTACGCCACGAAGCCTGCAAGGGAGCGGAGCCCGCCTTGCTGCCGTGCTGTTATCGGCGCTCAAAACGGCCATTTCACGCAATTCTGGCCCGTTTCCGGGCCTTGAGGCGCGATTGCTGCGAAACTCGCGTGAAATTCACTCGGTCGCAGCCTGAGACTCTACGGATGGCCTTGGAAGCCCAACCCGCTTCCGCCATCAAAAACCCGACTTTTTCAATGGGCTGATAGGTGACGCCGCCGCTTGGAAAGAGGGTGGCGTACTCGATGAAGAGCGTCTGTTCGTCGACGTCGCCCTCATCCGGAACGATCTGACAGGCAGCCGAGAGTTCGTCGATCCGACTCGCCAGAGCAGTCCGCAGGGCTCCACGAATGTATCCGCTGCACGCCGACCTGAGTTCGTTGAACAGTGCAGCCCGTTTCTTGTTCGACAGCCGGCTCGCGACGGTCGAATCGCGCTCCCCTTCGAAGCCAAGACGGTCGCGGGACACCACGAGATCGATGTCCTCAGAAAACCGGTTGATGAGGCCGAAGGCCTTGGACAGGGACGTCCCACCCTTAAAGAGCAGTCTCGGATGCCCCTCGGGACGCCGGTTGAACAGCGCGTCGAGCACCAGACAGACCCAGAAGTCCTTCTCCACGTAGCCTGGCAACGTATCGAGGCGGGACGCCGCCGCTTCGAAGACATCCCGCCTGTCCTGCTCCGGCAGGGCGAGGAGCGAGTCGAAGCCTCCAGTCATGCGGCAACGGCCAGATCGCTCGCGATGCTGCGAGCCAACGGCAATGCCCACCCGGGCAGAGCGCGGCTGTTGTGTAACAGGTCGAACTTCACGTTGTCGGGAAGATTACGATTCAGCGTCGAGACGATCTCTCGGTCTGCGGCTGCGCGGGGACCCAGCCACCGCAGCGCCTGAACCACCGGCGCGGCGGGTCTACCTGTCCACTGCATGACGCTCGGACCGGCGTGCCGAAACCGGACCGTTCGTCCGTCGATCTTGAGCGTCCGCGAGTGGCCATCCGTCACGTAGCTGGCCTTCGCGGGCACCGCGTTGGTGAGGCCCAGCTGATTCGCGGCTACCAGTCCGTCCGGCATGATCCGCACGCCATCCCGCCGTGCCAGCGCCGCAATGGCGGCATCCAGATCGACCGGCGCGGGACCATTCAGCACACTGCTTATCCTCGGCACGTCGTACAAGCCATGGCCAACCCGGCGCAGCCGGCCCGCCTTGGCGAGACGCGACAGGGCCTGATCGACGGCCTCGCGGCTGCCGAGATCCAGGAAGTCCTTCGGCGTGCACACCCACCTTCCGCTATCGTGGACGGACACCATCTGCATGATCTTGTCGGCGATTCCGGTCATTGGACTGCATCCCTTGCGTTCGGACGTCGCTTGACGTTCATGTCAGAAATCTATACTATTTACCTTACTCTGTCAAGGAGGATGCTTTCCGGCCAGCAATTCTCAGGATGGCGGGTGGCTCCGGCATCGATCCGGCCGTGAACGCCCGCAACCGAATCCGGCAGTTCGGCGGCGGGCCGGATCGCTGGGTGCGGGCGAATCACCCCGACGTCGGTGCCGTATTCTTCGACAGGAAACGCGACGGAGTCGAGGACGGCGGATTCGTGGGATTCGAAGAGCTGATCGACGCGGCGGAAGTCTGGAGCGCCGAAATCCTCAACCTCAACCCGGCCTACAACACGCGCAGCGGAGCGAACCGCACCTTCGGGTGGCTGCAGATGCTGAATCAGGGCCGCCGAGTCTGGTGCGTGGCCGTCACCGGATCTTCGGTAACGGTGTCGGTGGTTGGCGGACCTACGTGCCAAGCTCGACAGATCGCCCAGCCGAAATCGACCACGAGGAGATCGTCCGCAACTCGAAGGCGGGCCGCATGATGATCACGAACTGGCTGGAGATCGACCGTGTGCAGGTCTTGGTGAACGGGCGCCAGCCCGAGCAGTACAACTTTCGGAAGAGCGAGGTCCCCGGCCTGTTCAGGGACGCTGTGGTGACTCTCGACGAAACGATTCGCGTCATGCTCCAGCAGGACGCCCACCTGATCGTGGTTGCCATTGGCGAGAACTCGAATATCGAGCAGGGCTGGGGGCTGAATCCTTACGGCGAGATGCATCCGGTCGCCTATACCAATCCGATCTACGTGGATGTGGACCGCAACGGCTTCCAAACCACCGGGGATACCCTGGGACATCAGCTGATGACATCCGCCCGCGGCAATGGATCGCGCATTTCGATCGGCAAGGATCAGAGTGTGTCAACCGCGAGGCTCGAACGTGCGAGTGGCGGCCTGATCCTTGCAGCTGGATGTCCGTTTGTCGCCGGAGATCGTCACTGGCCTTCAGGCATCGCCGGTGCCACGCCCTGGCTTGGCTCAGTTGTGCGGAAGCGGTTCACGTTGTCCTATCCGTGATCGGTCATCGCATTTCTTGCTCAGTGCGCGGCGACGTACCTGATTGCGGATTGATGCGGGACACGCAGCACCTCCGCAAGGACCATTGGACCGTGGACTTGGCGGGCTTCAGCGGCATCGATAAAGCCCGTCGGCTACTTCTTAATAGTGACTTGGGATTCAAGCTCGTTGCGCTCGTCGTCTTGTAGCTTGCGAACCCGGCCCAGATATTTCCGAGCCTCATCTTCCCGTCCCAATTGCAGCAGTGTGCGGCCTAGCAGGTAGTGGCTCTGTGTGTGATCCGATTTCAGTGCGAGTACTCTTTCCAGAAGCGGCAGCGCTCCAGCTGCATTCCCGAGTCTATACAGCAGGCGTCCGAGTTGATGATAGGAACGGTAATCGTCCGGCGCGAGTTCCATCGCGCGGCGGAAATCGGCTTCGGCCTCCGTTCCCTTTCCTTGTCTTTCGCGAACCGAACCGCGGTAGATGAGGATTTCGGCATCCTCGGGAGTGGCCCCGAGCGCGAGGTCGAAGTCCGCTTCGGCTTCCTCGTCTCGCTGCAGCACCGACAGCACTTTGCCCCGATGGAATCGCGCCGAAGGCAGACTGGGCTTTGCTGCCAATGCAAGGTCGACCTCTTCGAGCGCGCGTTCGATTTGGCCCTGTGCCTCCAGCGCCTTGGACAGCATGAAGCGCAACTCCGGGGTATCCGGGTACTTGCGGAACATCTCCTCGACGACGCTTTGCGCGTCAGCGGGGCGTCCCGCTTGTGCGTAGGCCGAGGAAAGGGAATACAGCACTGCCAGTTCGTCGCTACCGTCCGCGCGGAGCCGTTCGAGCTGTCGAATCGATGCTTGAGGGTCGTCGGAGACGGAGTAGATCAACGCGAGCAGCAGGCGCGCCCCTCCGTCTTGGGGGCGCGCCGCGAGGTATTGTTCGAGAACGTCGGAGGCTTCCGAATAGCGCTCAGCTTGGAAATATGCCTGCGCGACGTTGCGCCGGATCTCGGGAACTTCCGGCAGCAGCTCGGCTGCGACTTTGAAGTGGGACAGCGCCTCTTCGTAGCGCTCTAGCCGAAGCAAGGCCGAGCCTAGGTCGTTGTGCAGACGCGCGTTCTTGGGTTCGCCGGCAAGAGCCTCCGCGAAGGCCGCGGCGGCCCCCGCGACGTCGCCCTCGCTCATCGCTTGATAGGCCCTCTTGGCCGGAACTCCTGGTTTCGGCGGGGTCTGAGCGCTTCCGACCGCCCCCCACATCAAGACGGCTACCCAAGCCAAGGCCCCTCCGAGCGCCCGCATCTCCCTCACCTTGGTCCTCCGTGTCAAATGCACGGCCAGCCGCAGGCCTAGAACGTGAACTTCAGGCCCAACTGCATGATGCGCGGGTCGTGGGCGCTTGTCACACGGCCGAATGCGGAGTTGTTGAACCCCAAAGCGACGCCCCTCCATTGCGGATGGTTAAAGGCATTGAAGAGCTCGCCGCGAATCTGCAGTCGCAGACGCTCGCTGATCTCCACATTCTTGGCTAGCGTCAGATCGAAGTTGGACAAACCCGGCAGGCGGATGTTCGCCCTCGCCGAATTGCCGAACGTCCCCCGCGCCGGCTGCGCGAACGCTGCGGTATTGAACCATTCGCCAAGGCTCTTGGGACCGGCGTTGGGATCGGCAACGAGGTTCGGTCGCTGCGGTCCGCCGCCGCCCACGCGGCCGTTATCGCCTGCTAGCGACGCCGACCCCATCATGCCGCTTTGGAAAGTGACGATGCCGGCTAGCGCCCAGCCTCCCAGGATTTTCTTAGCGACTGTGTTTTGCGCACGACCGAACGGCAGTTCGTAGAGGAAATTCGAGATGAACAGGTGGGTGCGGTCGAGATCGGACAGGCTCCATTCGGCCGCGAGGTTGCGCGGGTCCTGGACCGTGTCCCCGACGTTGTCGCCGTGGCTCAAGTTCTTCGAAAAAGTGTAAGCCATTTCGTACATGAAGCCTTGAGCGAAACGCCGCTTCAGGGTCAGTTCGAGGCCATGGTATTTCGAAGTCGCCGCCGGCTGCTGCCAGAGGATGTTTCCGAACCCCGGAAAGGGCCTGTCGGCGTTGATGTTGCCGCGGTCGGCGCGAGGTGCCGGCCGGTTGAGGTTGGGCCGAATTCCGAGGTGCGTGACTCGATTCCCGACATATGTGACATCGAGGACTGTGTTCCGGGAGATTTCGTGCTGGATGCCGAAGCTCCACTGGTAGCTGGGCGTAGCGTCCCCCTCCGTGTCATGACCGTTCACGTTGCTTGGAAGAAGGATGTCGGCATTTCCGCCGGCTGGATTGCCAAGGAGCGGGTCGAACAGCAGGGGGTTTTGCAGGATTGGCGGCTGGAAGCTGCTGCGGCCTATGTGCCCCGGACCGTAGTAAACGCCGGCACCGGTGCGGATTACGGTGCCGTCCCCGAGCTTGTAGGCGATGCCGAGACGCGGGCCGAAGTCATTGTACTGGCGGCGGTATAGGTCGTCGCCACCGAATGCAGAAGCGCTTGGATCAGCCGGCGTTAGCAAACCGTTGAGCAGATTCCCGCTTCCCGCCACGATCTGCCCGTTGGATTGCACGGTTACGCTTTGGGAGTGATCGTAGAGTGCCGGCTGAAACGACGAGAACAGACCGCTGGTCTCGGCTCCGAGGACGCCTTGGAACGACGACCAGCGCACTCCATAGTTGATCGTGAGATTCTGGGTGGCCTTCCAGTCGTCTTGAGCATAGAAGTCGACCTGCCAAGCCACCCAGTTCGTTGGAACGTTCTCTCCCTCTTGCTCGCTGTAAGTGCGGGCACGGCCCAGGATGAAATCAGCGACCGCATGCCCTGTCTTTCCGCCGTTGAATTGGAAGTCCCCCTGTGGGCGGGTGGAATTGTCGTTCCACTTTCGGATGCGCAGGATCTCAGTGCCGAACTTGAGGCTGTGATTCCCTTTCTGGCTCGACAGGTCGTCGCGGAAGGTGAGCATCGGGTTGCCGTTGTCGTACGGCACGTTGGATCCGCTGATGCTCCCCCACCCCTGCGTCAGGCGGATGTCGGGAATCTTGTTTCCCGGATTGCCGGGGAACAGCTCGGGGATACTCAACCCGGCGGGCCGCTCCTCGACACCCAGCGCGGGACGGTGAATTGTGTTCCAAGACAGCCCGAAAGTGAATTCGTTCACCAAGGTTGGGCTGATGATGTTCGTCAGGCTGGATACTAGATTCTTCCCCGGCTTCGAATACTCTGATCGGATCGTGTCGAACGATTGCGCGGACCAGAGGGCCTTCGCCTGGCCTTGGAACCAATCGTCTTGGATGTACCGGGTCATCAAGCGGACGTTATCGGAGAAGTTGTGGTCCCCGCGAACGAGTTCCTCGTGGTAGTCGGTCGGCTGGCTGGGCTGCGCAATCCAGTTTTGGTTTCCCACACGGTTGGGAAGCGGAAAGAAGGTGTCCAGCAGTATGGTGGCGTTGGGGTCGATCCGGGTCGCTGGTATCTGGTTGTTCGGGAAGTTCTCGCCGCTGTCGGGATCCCTGATGGTGGATTGGCCGGTGAAATTGCCTAGCCGCATCTCCGCCGTCGGCGTCCGCGCGAGCAGTGTCGCGCCCACAAAGGACGGTCCTCTCCGCGCGTAGAAGGACTGCGAATAGAAGAAGAAGGTCTTGCTCTTGTCTCGGTTGTAGCCGCCCAGCGAGACCGGCCCGCCAACCGTAAACCCGTAATGGTTCAGCTTGAGCGGAGCTGCCTCGGTGGCGAAGAAATTGGCTGAATCCATCGTGTCATTGCGCAAGAAGTCGTAGAGTGTGCCGTGATACTCCCGGCCTCCTCCCTTGATCACGATGTTTCCAACGCCGGCTCCGTAGCTGCCTGATTCCGCTCGGAAATTGCTAGTCAGGAACTTGACCTCCGCGATCGCCTCGGGAGGCGGAAAGTTATTGATGCCGCGCTGGCCGCCTGTGTCCATGTTCTGGATGCCGTCGATGGCGTACCGCACTTTGTCCGTGCGGCCGCCGTGGACCGCCAGCAGCGGGTTGCCTTCTTGGCCGAGTCCGCGCGAGTCGGTGTTCTGTGCAATCACTCCGGCGCCCAGGCGCCCGAACTGAGACCAGTTTCGACCGTTGATGGGCATCTCGGCGACCTGAACTTGGCTGACCAGCGTGCTCACCTCGCCGCTCTCCGTTTCGAGCACGGGCGCCGCGCCCGTGACCTCAACCGTGGTGGTGATTTCGCCGATTTCGAGCACAATATCGACTCCGACTCGCTGTTCAGCTTGCAGCTCGATGCCGCGGAGGGCCTTGCGATCGAAGCCGCTTGTTTCGGCAACCACGTCATAGGCGCCTGCGGGTGCCGATGGAATCGCATAGACGCCGTTCGCGTTGGTTTCCACGATGCGTGTGGTGCCGGTCTGCGTATGTGTCGCGGTCACGGTGACGCCTGGGATCACCGCGCCGGTCGCGTCGGACACAGTTCCGGTGATCGTCCCGCGGCTAATGCCTTGCGCAAAGGCCATCGACGAGAAGCACATAACGGCTATCACGCCCCACAAGCAGCGGCGGCAGCCGCGCGATCTTAGTTTCATTGAAATCTCCCTGTTGCTGGTTCGGCCGGAACTATACGCAAATCCCACCGTCCAAAGGCTAGATTGAAGCATAGAGCATATCAAAACCCTCCAAAGCAGGCAAATTCAATGTTTTGTGTGGAGAGCGGATTAGGCGCATATTCGCGGTGCGGGCAGTCGTGTGAAAGTACGGTAATGAGCCGGGCGAGTGGGTGGGCCAGAGGGTTGCAGCAGGCGGACAGGCACCCGTGCGCTGGGATGGGAACGCAGCGGGGCCGGGCAGGCACACCAGGGCCCCGGCCGACAGGCGCGCCAAGCGGGCCAGGCGGATTCAGCCGAGCAGGGGGGCAACGTCCGCGTTCGGATCCAGGCGCAGCTGCCCCATGCGACGCTGGATATTCCGCGTCCGCAGCAGCCGCAGGATCGAGATCGAGAGGTTCGCGAAGGCCACCAGCAGCCGCGGCAACGAGCCCTTGCGGATGCAGCAGTGGTCCTCGCGCAAGGCCACGTCCCGCACGTAGTGGACCCGGTTCTCGATGCCCCAGTAAGCGCGGTTCAGCCGTAGCAGGTGCTGCGGCGTCGCCCGCTCCGGCCCCAGGCTGGTCAGCAGGTAGACGGTCTCCGGCTGGCGCCGCCGGCCGTCCTTCTTGCAGGTGACCTCGCGCCGCACCTGCGCGGCGAAGCGCACCGCGGGGAAGCTCACGTACGGCACGTCCGGGTCGAGTTTGGGCTGATGCTTTTCAACCAGAATACCCTTAGTCCCCGGATAAGATTTCGCTGTTAGCGGGCGAAGGCATGTATTTATAACGGGATGGAGGTGCTTGGCCGGGTGGTCGGCAATTCACCCCCGAGTGAAGCCGCGGAGCCTGTCACCGAGACCATTTTTTTGGTGAAATGTAGTAGATCATGCCATGCTCGAAAGCCCCCAAGATTGACTTTGCCGTCACCGACGAAAAACTGACCGGAACGGCCGGGCTGGCCTTGGTGGCGACCTTGGCCAGTTGGATCGACCTGCCCTGCCAACTCGCCCGGCGAGTGCGCGTCAAGCGCCGCCGCCGGGGCTGCCGGGACGAGGAGATGCTGCTGTCGCTGATCTATTCCTTCTGCACCGGCGGGGGCCATCTCAGCGATGTCGACAGCCTCGCCGGCGATCCGGCGGCGCGGCGCATCACGGGTTTGCGGAACGTGCCCGACAGCCGCCGCCTGGGCGAGTATCTGGCGCGTCTGGGCGGGTTGCGCTTGGCGGGCCTGCAGGCCTGCGTGCGGCACGTGTGCGGCCGCTTGGCGGGGCACTGGATCCGCCGCTACCAGCGCGAGCTGGGCTATGTGCCGGTGTTCGTGGACGGCACCGGGATCGAGGTCGCGGGGCGCTGTTTCGAGCAGGCAGGGAAGGGCTACAACGGCGAGCGGCAGTACTGGCTGCACTCCGTGTTCGTGGGCGTGTTGTGGGTCAGCGCCCGCTTGCAGCCGGGCGGCAGCGATGTGGGCGGCGGCTGGCGCGAGCAGTTGGAACAGGACGTGGAGCCGCTGCTGCGGAACGGCGAGCAAGTGTGGCTGCGGGCCGACCACGCCGATTACCGGGGCGCGTTGGTGGCTTTCTGCGCAGCGCGGGGCTGGGACTATTCGATCAGCCTGACCGACGGGCGCAAGCAGGGGCCGCTGCGGCGCATCCTGGCGGATTGCGAGTACGCGGACCAGGACTGGACGGCGCTGGACGCGGAGGGGGAGGCGCTGTTGCTGTACTACCGGCCGGCGGGCTGGGCGCGGGCGGAAGTGTACGTGGTGATCCGGCGCACGCACGAGGACGGGCAACCCCTGCTGGTGCCGCACTACTCGTTCATTTTGGTGAGCCGGGACGATCTGCCTGTGGCCGAGTTGGTGCGGCGGCACCGGGCCAAACAGGGTCAGGAGAACGCCTTCAAGGGACCGCTGCGGGAGTTGAACCTGCACCACCCGCCGTGCAAGTCGTACGGGGCCAACCAGGCCTATTACCTGTGCGGGCAGTTGGCGCAATTGCTGCTGCGGGGGCTGCAAATCCAGATGCTGCCGGAGGAGGCCCAAGGGCACGGCCTGGGGCCGTTGATCCGGCAGGTGGTGCGCAGCGTGGCGCGGCTGACGCGGAGCGGGCGCAGGCTGCGGCTGCGGTTCGCCCGCAGCAATCGGCGGCTGGGCTGGCTGGCCGAGGCGTGGCTGTGCTTGGAACCGCCCGGCTAACAGCGGAGTTGGACGGCTAGGACGCGGCGGCGGCCGAGGGCTTCCCAAGGGGCTCAGTGCGTGCGCACACGCCCCCAGCGCAGCCGGAACGCCTGGCCGCTGGCCGGCCAGCGGATTCCGTTCGCGGATCGAACACCGTCGGCGCATGCAGAACGTTTCCGGCAGCGTCTTGCGGCGCACCGCAGCCGTCTCCAGCCACTGGAAGTTCATCTTCCGGTCGCGTTCGGCCCCGAAATCCGCCGACCCCGCGATCACCCGAGATTTAACCGGGGATTAGGGAGAATACTCACCCAGTAGGATTCGCGCAGGAGGTGGTAGGGGGGGCCTGGCGAAGGAGGAGGTAATGTGCATTGTATGACTAGGAAATTAGGTTTGAAACAGGTCCAAGACGGCACAGATCAGGTATGGTCGGCCGCGGATACCGGGCTAAGCCATTCAAATCAAAATGCTTATGGGCTGGGGGCCGCCGCGATGACGCTCCACCTAACCAGAAAGTATCCGGAGCAAGTTGGGTCTAGAAGAATCGAGAATCAATCGATTCTTGGGCACAAATGGCGAGTTCAGGTCAGGCGGGACCGGACACTACCGTCACCGCTTTGTTTGGGATGGCGCCAACAGTGCGTCGGATGTTGCCGGCCTGCGAGACCGGCGCGGCAGCTCTTCAGGTCTTCGCGTTAACGAGAGGGAACCGTCTTGTCGGACTCGGCATACACGCCGATCCAGTGGTTGCGCAACGCCAGATGATCCCCGACTTCTACCTCCGGCATGTGGCACTCCACGCAATCGACTCGTTCGACCGCGCCGCAGGCGGAGGCCGGCTCCAGCGTGCCACCGATGTGACAATCCACACACTTGCTCCGGTAATACGCAGCATCCTCGCGGCGAACGTCCTCGTGGGGATTGTGGCAGCTCAGGCAGGATAGATTCCCGCTGTCAAGGAAACATCGGCTGCGGGCTAGGTAAGGGGGCTGGTGGCGAACATTCCAAGCTTCCCGGAAATCGAAGTTGGCGGAGGGGCTCTTGGGGCGGCGATGGCAGTCCCCGCAGAATTCGTTCAGTTCCGCAGGGCTCCGGCGCTTAGGATTGTCGATGGCCAGCCGCGCGGTCAGACGGTCGCCGGCGGAGAGGGCTGCAATATGGTCGCCACCCGGCCCGTGGCAGGTCTCGCAGCGGACTCCAAGTTCCCGCACGCTTACCCCGCCGGTTCGGCCGAAGGAAATCCCTCCGGTCGAGTGGCAGGCGAAACAGCGCCCAATTTCGTCAGCCGTCGCTCGGTAGGGCCGTCCAGCCGCCTGGTGCAGCGTCTCCGGGCGCACCGATTCGTGGCCGGTTGTAATTGCCAGTCCGTTTGCCTTGGCATAGTAGCTGAACGCATGCTCCACGTAGTTGCGCTCATCGGATTGGCTCACGAACGTAACGCCGTGAGCGCCCGCGCCGAATGCCCATTCGAGCGGCAGGTCCAGGAGGTACTCGCCATCATCGATGGCGACGTTGAATCCTGATTCATCAAGCGAGTAGACGAAGCGATATCGCGGCTCTTGTCGAAGCGGTTGCCGCGGCAGGAACTTCTCGGCGAAGGGATGCGCGTCGGCCTGGACCAGAGTTCGGGCGTGACCGCTTGCTGATTGGCTCTCGTATTGTTGCGGATGGCAGACGCCGCAGGCGGCGGACCCGGCGTGGGCGGACTCCTGTGCTTGCGCCGGCACCGCAAGCATCGCGAGGCATCCCAGCTTCCACTTCGCGCGCATCACCGCTCGCCATCCGAGGCCGGAGTGCCCTGACCTTCCACAAGAGTGATCTCACGATCAGCAGTCGTCGCCCCGTAGATCTCCGTTCGCCCCGTGGGCCAACGCACCTCGAGGTGCTCCACGCGCTTGTTGTCGCCGAGTCCGAAGTGAAGGCGCGGGTCGTTGCTCGAGAGGAAGCTGCCGCCGCTTCGACATTCGCGGACGAGGCTTAGGTCTCCCGCCCGCATTCGCACGACGGAGCCCAGGCCGTCCGCATTCGATGCAACGCCGCGCAGTCGCACTTGAAGCCAGTGGGCCGCCTCCACGCGGTTCACGAGCAGGCTCGGAGTCGAATCGAGGTTGTTAACCACTATCTCGATGTCGCCGTCGTTGTCCAAGTCCCCGAATGCGGCTCCGCGGGCCGACTCCTGCGCGTTGATGCCGGGGCCGGCCTGTGCCGAAACGTCGACGAATCCACCTAGGCCGGTGTTCCAGTAGACATTCTTGGTTTGTAGGAACCTGCTCTTTCCGCCGACCTTGTCAATTTCGGGGTAGACATGGCCGTTCGCCATGAACAGATCCTGACGACCGTCGTGATCCATGTCCAGGAACGCCACTCCCCAACCCACGAAGTGCGTGTTCACCCCTAAGCCCGCCGTGACGGACTGATCGGTGAACAGCCCTAGGCCCTCGTTGTGGTACAGCGAGGGGATATCGTCGGCGAAGTTGGTCTTGACTAGGTCCATGCGGCCATCGCCGTCGAAGTCGCCGGCATCGGCTCCCATGCCGCCTTGCTCGCGGCCGTCGGCGTTGAGCGCTGTGCCGGACAGCAGACCTTCGTCGGAAAACGTTCCGTCGCGGTTGTTGCGGAAATGGATACTCGGGGTGGAGTCGCAAGCGATGTATACATCGGTCCAGCCGTCTTCGTCAAAGTCTCCGGTCAGCACGGAGAAGCAGTAGTACCCGCTCGGCTCGTCGAATCCGCTCTCGGCGGAAACATCGACCAGCTTGCCTGGCGAAATCTGACGGTAGAGCGCGTTCGTCCCACCGGGAAGTCCGCGGGGCCCGCAAACGACAGGATGCCCGCGATAGACGCACAGTTCATTCTCGCCGACCTTGGGTATCGTGGCGCGGTCGAACTCGATGTAGTCGGCCAACGCGAGATCCAGCAAGCCGTCGCGGTCGTAGTCAAGGAAGGCGCAACCTGTGCTCCACCGCCAATCATCTGCGGGTATGCCGGCCTGCTTGCTTGCGTCTTCAAACGATCCGTCTCCCCGGTTCCGGTAGAGCGCGTCGGGGCCGTAGTAGGTGACGAACAAATCGGGCAGGCCATCGTTGTCATAGTCGCCAACACAGGCACCTTGGCCCCAACCGCCGCGGATCAAGCCCGCGGATTCAGTGACGTCTTCAAAGCTGAGCCCGCCCAGATTGCGAAAGAGCCGGTTGGACGAGAGTGCGTTGGAAGGATCCTCGCCCCAGCGGCTGCCGTTGACCAGAAAAACATCGAGCAGGCCGTCTTGGTCGAAGTCGAGAAGTGCGACGCCGCTGCCGGTCGTCTCAATGATGTATTCCTTCTGAGCGGGGTTCGCTGCGACATGCCGGAACGAGAGGCCTGCGTCCTTGGCGATGTCTTCGAATTGAATTGCCGGCAGGGCCCCTTCGTACCGAAACGCGGGCGCTGCCATGGAACGCCCGCCTCCGGCCATGCCTTGCGCTTGAACGGTCGAAGGGAGCCCGGCAATTGTGGCCGCGAGAGCGATCGCTCTCGCGACACTCCACATGAGGCCGTACTGAAGCTGCCGGTGGGTAGAGACCGGGCCGGCCTCGCTGTCGGACTGCGCGACAGTCGTCAGATCGATGCCGAGGCACTGGCCGAACATCTGACTCGTACTGTAGCTACCCACGGATGCAACAGCCAAGGCGGTATGGCTTGGGTCTCGGCCGATGGCTCACCGAACCGTTGCAATCAAGACACGTGATGGCCCACCTCGCGTTCCCAGCCTGGGTCGGGGTGTGAGACCAGCGCGCCGAAGGACGTCCTAATCCCGCTTCCTAACCGCTCAAGCTGTCGGGCGATGAATGCCGTTGTGCAATCGGCATTTAGCCCGAGCGGCGTTTGAGCGTCAGCGCCCGCCGCGCACCTGAGGAAACAGTTCCCGAACCGCCGCACGGCTTCCGAGCGTCACGATAGGAAGCACGACGTAACAAATCAATGCGCGAAGTTTCGCGGGGTGCACGACAAGAATGTGAGGGATTCTGGTATTGCTAATGCAGCGCTGCCGTTCCTTACGTATCGCATACGCAAGGACAAGACCCATGACCGCCCCCCTCGCCGATCTCGAATCCCAGCGCGACGCCTTGCTCAGGTGCCTCCTCCTGCTGGGGGACTTCCGCCCCGGGTCGATCTCGGCTACCAGCGGGCGTTGCGGCAAGCCCGCCTGCCACTGCCACCAGCCCGGCCAGCCCGGTCACGGCCCGCACTGGCGCCTCACCTACAAGCGTCAGGGCAAGACCGTCTCCGAGAGCCTGCCTGACGAGCCCGCCCGCCGCAAGGCCGAACGCGAGGTCGCCGCCTACCGCGAGTTCCAGCAGCTGTCGCGCCAGCTCCTCGACCTCAATCTCACCATTTGCCGGCTACGGCCTCCCGCCCTGACGGTGGGCACCGGGCTGGTTAAAAAAAACGGCCCGCACGCGATCCCGCCTCCGGGTCGAACTCGATCTTGCGGCCGTCCCGATAGGAGATGTTCGCCAAGTGGCACAGGGAGGTTGACCAGTGGCCCTGCTCAACATCACAAATCGGATCCTCGCGATTGCGAGAGCGGGCGCAGGAGATGAAGTGCTGGAAGTGGCTGATCTCCGGCCCGTCGAGATTCGGGATCTCCGGGCCGGAGTGGCGGGCGGTCTCGGGGAAGCTGAAATTATTCGCCGGGTGCGAAACTCCCGCTGGCGAGTCAGGGCGGTGTGCCGGCCAGTGCCCAGGTGGGCCTGATTCGATCCGTGCAGTTGCTATCTGACCGCGCACGTGCTCATATGCCTACCTCAGCGCTATGGCCCACTCTGTTAGCTCGGCTCATTGCCGTCCTTCCAGACCACTCCCGCCTCTCGAATCTGCGACTATCCGCCATCCCTCTCCAACATTGAATTTGCCTAGTCCGTAGAGAATGGCATGTGATGATATGGATATGATATGCTACCCATAGAGTGACGGGCAGTACCGACATCATTAACGCGATCCAAGAGGCGCTGAATCGCAAGGGCACCAACCCCAGCCGCTTCGCGAAGGATCACGGCTTCTCGATCAATGCGCTGCGATACATCCTCGAGGGTCGGCCGCCCAGCAGCCGACGCCTGGCAGAAGTCTGCGAAGCACTGGGCTTGGAGTTTTATGTGGGGCCCCCACGGGTTCCGGCGGGCTCTCGCGTCACCGTCAAGCAACTCGCCGGCGAGTTGGACCGGCTTGCCAGAGCAGCTCGCCGCATAGCCGAAGAATCCGAGGAGGGCCCAACGCAAATCGACCAGAGTGCGCTGTATGTATCAGCGCCCCGCTACGAGGTGCTGGCAGCCGCTGGCAGTGGGGCTCCGGTGCTCGACGAACAGGTGAAAGGCTACTTGGGTTTCAACAAGCAGTGGCTGCGCGAACAGCGCCTTTCTGCCGACGAGCTTGCGGTCATCGAGGTTCGTGGAGACTCGATGGAGCCCACGCTGCACAACGGCGACAGCGTGCTGCTGGACATGCGCGCCCCGGAACTTCGAGATGGCGACATCTACACGCTTCGCCGGGAAGACGAGCTGTTGGTGAAGAGACTTCGCCGACAGGGCGCAAACTGGCTGATCGTGAGCGACAACCTCTCATACCCCGTCGAGCCCCTCGACGCGCAGGTCCATGTCGTTGGCCGGGTGGTGTGGCTCGGCCGGACGTTCACTGACTCCGCCTGACCCGGCCTATCGCTCTACAGGCTGCCCTGCGATGAATACCGCGTGGATATCGCGCAGGTTGCGGATGTCGTCCAAAGGATCGCTGTTCAACAGGATCATGTCGGCCACCTTGCCTTCTGCCAGCGTCCCGAAGTGGCGGTCAATCCGCAATGCCTCGGATGAGTTCTTCGAGAACGCGACGATGACCTGCATCGGAGTCAGGCCTGCTTCGACCATCAATTCGGCCTCCATGTGCTCGAAATATCCGGCAAACCGTCCCGGCGGGCCGCTATCGGTTCCGAAACCGATCTTGACACCAGCGTCCGCGAGTTTCTTGAGGTTCTCTAGCGCCATGCGAAGGTTCTTCCGGTTGATCTGCTGCTCGGGGTCCGCTATCTGAGCCTCGCGCGTGGCGGTGCGCAGGCCCTCGATCACGTCGGCGCTGACACCGTCGGTGAAGAAGGGGTCATCCAGCCAGTCCGGCGAATCCGCATAGACATACGTAGACAGCTCCCTCGTCAGGGTAGGAGCGTAGGTGATGCCCCGGGCCAGCAGCCGACGAATCAGGCCGCTGTCAACCTCGGCATCGCGAACGCTGTGTGCGATGAGGTCCAAGCCGGCGCCCGCCAGACGCTTCGCGTCCTTGAGCTCGTATAAATGCGCTGCTGAGACGATGTCGTGCCCGCTGGCCCGGTCGATGATTGCCTCGAAGATTTCGGGCGGTAGTTTCTTGAATGTGCCGTGGTGGCTGTCGACCCACATCTTGACCATGTCCGCGCCAGCCTCGGCCAGCCGATCGACGTGCATTCGCGCGCTAGCGGCCGAGCCCACTTCGATCGCGAGACCCTTCACCCCGGGCGCGTGGGTCGGGTAACCGTCTGCAGTCGTGAAGCCCTGCAGTGCAGTCTGAACACGGGCGAGCCCCGGCAAATCACCGGCACGAACGGCGTCCCGGACACCGATCACTGCGCTCATATCTGTTCCGAGACTGGTTGTGGTCGTCACACCGTAAGACGCGTAGGTCCTCAGGTTATCGATGACATTTTCTCTGGTATAGTACTCTTGCGCTTGGACTAGTCCTTTCGTCAACCCAACATGCCCATGCAGGTTGATGATGCCCGGAACCAGCGTCTTCCCCTCCCCATCGACAACCTCGGTCCCGTCCGACACCACAAGCGTCCCTCCGCTTTCGATCAGGATGATGCGTCCACCCCCGACCAGCACAGACGCATCCATGGTCGGCGGTCCGCCCGAACCGTCGATCAGTGTCACGTTCTTGACCACAAGCATGCCCTGTGCCATTGCGAGCAGGGGCACAACTAACGCCAGTACAGCTACGCGGAGCTTCATTGCGGACGAATTCTAGCACGGACCCGAGCACCCGCTCGGGTTTCTCGACAAGGGTCCGCAGTCGGCCGGTGTGCTGCCGGTCGAATCTGTTCCACAGAGGCTGGTAAGCTACATCGCAGGAGTTCGGCTGGCGCTAATCGCTGGGGTTCGATAGCTGCCCCGCGACGAAGTCTCTCTGGTCGAGCCCGGACACTGCCAATGCTGATCGATACCAACAAATGCGTGGCCTGTGCAAACTGCGTGCCGGTCTGCCCAATGGGGGCAATCTACGTCGACCCTGACATCCAACGGGCAACCATCAATCAGGATCAGTGCGTGGAGTGTGGCACCTGCTTCAGAGGCATGAGCCAAGAGCACCTCAACCCGTCAATAGTGCGGACAGTCCGAAAGGTCGCTAAGCTGTTCCGTTTCCGGTTCGAGCCGGAACCCGACGTGTGCCCGACCGCGGCGTTCGTGATGAACGACTTGGAGATGCCACGCCTGATCCGCCAGATTTTTTCCGATCCGGTCGTGGAGCACAAGTCCACCGGGATCAAGGGACGTGGTACCGAAGAAGTCAAGACCAACGACGTCAACCCGCGCGTGAGCGTGGGGGAGGTCGGGTACACGATCGAATTTGGACGCCCGGGGGTCGGCGTGAGGTTCCGCGAGATTCAGGTGATGACGATGGAACTGGCACAGCTAGGCGTGCGCTTTGAGACCAAGAACCCGATCAGCCACCTCATGACGGATAAAGCCGCCGGCACACTCCGAGAGGACATTCTCGACGAGAAGATCCTTTCTGGCATCGTGGAAATCAAGACCACGCTGGATCAAGTCGACGCCGTGCTCTCCACTGTGGAATACGTAAACTTGGAATTAGACACGGTGACCGCGGTCGGGATCTCTACCCGCTGCGACGAGGACGGTGAAGAATCGCGCCTGTCCGAAGTCCTCGTCGAGCTCGGCTACGGTCAAGAACGCGCTAAGACAAACTTGGGGCTTGGCAGGTTGACGAACGTGGGGGCCGCATGACAAACACATTGCACCGGTACGGGTTGTCTGATTCGTTCCGGGATGACTTCATCCTGTTCTGCATTCCGTCCCCCGGTAAGAATGACGAGGGCGCGGTCGAGAAGCAGAAGGCATTCCTGCGCATCTGCGCAGGTCACGGTCCAGTCAACATGGGCAATGGCAATCGTGGCAGCTTCCGGCCGGAACGGCACCTTGACCCAAGAGCCCACTGGAATAGGGACCTGTCCCCAGACTGGGAAGGCGTCATCGAGGGCGTGGCCAAGCCCGGCACAGCCGCGGCCGTGTTCGATTCCAAGGAGAAGGCCGTGGCATGCCTGCAGGAAGTCGTGGAGGCCGATCTGGGACTTTCCGTCAACCTCAGCACGTCGGTGTCTGGAGCAGAAGAAGTGGCGCAGTGCTGCGGTATTCCCAGGCACAGCGTCGAGTATTCACTGGGCTTCACGGATCCGCACGACCTTCTGCCCAACAGCCAGATACTCGAACTCTCCACGATGTGTGGTCACGGGATGGTGTCTTTCAACATGGCCCGCAAGATGCTCGACATGGTGAGGGAAGGCAGGAGAACCCCGGATCAGGCCGTCGCCACGCTCGCCCGCTTCTGCCCGTGTGGCGTGTACAACCCAACGCGCGCTCGTCGCCTGTTAGAAGAGGCCCGCAAGAAAACCACCTGAGCGGCGGCTGTGGCCCCAGCATCGCGGATTAGCCGTCACACGCCCGTGGCGGACACCAAGGGCGCAGGTCTTGTCTATGTCAGGGACATTGGCTGCACACACTAGCCACGCGTCACCGGTGGCGGCAAGGGCAAGGGCAGCTGCGAGGCACGTTAAACGGGGCGCTACCTCGCCGAATTCGCCTACCGCTTCAACCGCCGCTACCAGCCAGTCAATCTCGTGCCCCGCCTCGCCCATGTCGCCGTGCGCACTCCTCCGCTGGCCTACCGCCTCCTGACTTTGGCTGGAGCTGCTGCCTAATCTGGATTCGCTATGGCCAAGAGGGAGAATGCGAGCCGCTGCATGCGGGAGCGCGCTTCTCGGGCACCAACATGACGGACTGGAACGAGGAGCGGGTCTGTCACACGTCCGCGCCGCTGACGGACCTAGAATCGGTGTTTCGCTCGCTTCAGCCTCCGCTCGGGACCGGGCCGCCAAGTCGCGTCAAGTGTCGGTGTGTGTTCCTGAGGGAGTCGTTGCGACTGGAGGCATGCCGACTGACGCAGTTGTAGTCGGTCTTGAGCGTGCAATCGCGTGCCGCGGCGTCCCAGTGGCGACCTCGCGGCCGGTCGGAGTTGTCCCGCTGCTCTTCGCTGGGCAGCGTCAGACCGGAGGGAGCGGCGGAATTCCAACTTTCGCGTGTTTGTCATACGGGAAAGTTGGAAGAATTATTGCCAGTGGACCGTCGTTGTGCTACTTTCGCGTATATCACATACGGGACAGTTGGAAAATGGCCCTTCACCTAGTAGGCGAGACGATCGACAAGGACCGCAGTCACTACGGTGCCGAAACTGGCAAGCTGGTCAAGCTGATGCGCGGCGTCTACGTCGATGCGGATGATGACATCAATGCGGTTGTGCTCGGGCATTCCGTACGGATCGCCCGCTACCTCTATCCGCATACCTACCTGTCCGCCGCCAGCGCCGTATTGCTCGGGCCCACTCGCGACGGTCACCTCTACATCAGCGGACGCCGCAACCAGCGCACACGCATCCGGGCACTTGAGATCGTCCAGAATCAGGCACCGCCGCATCCGGCTGTAGACGCTGCGGTGATCGATGACGGGATGGGGGAGATCCGCATCGACGTCTCTTCGGTGTGGCAGCGTTTTCTAGAAGCGTTCCGCAAGCGCAGCGACCATGCCGCCTCGATCGACGAGAACATGCGCGCAGCGATGAAGGAGCGCCTGATTGAGGAGTACGGCGACGCGCAGGCCACTGCGGACGCCGTCTGGGCGCTAGCCCGCCAGAACGAATGGTACAGGGAAGGGGAGCAGGCGGAGCGTTTCCTGCTGAGCCGGATCGCGGCATCAGCGGTTTCCGCGCGCAACGAAACGCAGGTTGATCTGATCGTCGCTTGGCATGGCACCCCGATAGGGCACTTGCGCCACGACGGGTTGGAGTGGCGCTGGAGCCCTTCGGGGGATGGCGGGCCGCCGGTTGTGCGGCAAACCACACCTGGAAAGCTGCCTGCATTGATCGCCTCGTTGCTGCCGGAGGGTTGGCTTGAGAAGATTCTGCGCAATCCCAATGAGCGTGCCGCTCTTCGCTCGGGCAAGCGCTACATGTCGAACATCACAATCGTCGAGCGCCTCGGCGAGTTGTCGGGATTGCCAGCCGATGTGCTGCTCGCGCCGCTGGAGCGGAATAGTGCGGGCGGTGTCTTCACCGGGACTTATGCCGGACCAGGCCGGGGCGCGATTGAAGAGAGTTTTGAGCAGAATCTTGCGCGGCTGTATCGGCGCGCCGACACACCGCGGCTCTCCGGCGTGCAGATCAAGGCGCCGATGTACCTAGACATTGGGGGAACGCTCTCGCCGGCGACAGAGAAGCCCTTCACCCATATCCTCAAGCCGACCAGAACCGGCGGCTTTGAAACACTGCCCGTTGTGGAATGGCTGGCGATGGAGCTGGGCCGGGCGGCCGGGTTCGCAGTGCCATCGGCGGCGCTAGTCGCGATGCCGGACGACATGCCGCCCGCGCTGCTTATCGAGCGCTTCGATGTTCGCGTGAGTCTGGAAGACCGTCGGCTGATCGCGCTGGAGGATTTGTGCTCGGTGATGGATCTGCCCGCAAGCGCGAAGTACGACGGCACGATTGAGCGGCTAGCGCGCGCGATCCGCCCGCTATCCACAGCGCCAGAAGAGGATTTGCTGATCCTGTTCAAGCGTGCGCTGTTCGCGTGGCTGATCGCCGACGGCGACATGCATATGAAGAATCTGGCACTCCTGAAGATTGCCGATCCCGGCGCGGCGCAGTTCCGGGAGGTACGGATGGCGCCGCTCTATGACGCGGTGACGACGCGGGTGTTTCCGTATCTTAGGCATGACCGCCTAGCACTGAAGCTCAACGGAAAGGATGACAGGCTCGACCGGGCGGACTTCCGGAGACTGGCCGCGACGGCTGGCCTGCGGGCCGCGACGGCGGAAGAAGCGATAGAAACCGTGCGGGCTGCCCTCGGGCAGGCGATTGAGGCCCTGCGCGTGCCGGGTGTTGCCGGTGCCACTGAGCAGGCGGCGGCGATGCAGGATCAGATGTTGCAGATTGTGCGGGCCCGGCTGGAATCGATCGCCTGACGAAGTTACGTCGGGCCCGGCCCATGATCGCGACCTGGTCACGGAAACCGGGTGGCGTGAGGCGGGGACGGATGTAAAAGTACCGCGGCTGGAGCTGGGTGCTGGCCGGTGAGTTTCAGTGGCTGGGGAAGGGCTGATCTGTGGGGAATTCAAGCTCCGGCACCATAGCGGCGGTGGCAGAAGGAAACGCCGACGAGGCTTTCCTCGAGCTTCTGAAACCGGATGTCATTAGACTGACCGCGCTCGATAAGACCCAGTCGCTCCAGGCGCTTGCAGAGGGGATTATTGAATACCTCGAGAAAGACAAGTGGATTCGAAATCTAGATTGCAAGAGGGGTAGTCGGAAGGGTGACTAGATGCTTCGTTCTGCAAATTCGATACGAAATCTGAATTGCTCATGGGGGCAGGGACGGAGAGGACAATCCGATGCATCCGGAAGCGCACCGCCTGAGCACCGGGAACGAGGATCGGATGTGTCACACCTGCGCGCGACTGACGGACGTGGAGTCGGTGTTCCGCCCCCGTAGCCTGCGCTCGGCCTCAGGCTGCCAAGTCGCGCCAACCGTCTCGAATCTGCCTAGCGGAGGCGTGGAGACTGGCGGAAGGTTGACTGGCCGCCTTGGCGATCCCCCGAGCCGCTTCAAGTAGGAGTCGGGAATGACTTGCCGTAGACCAAGTCAGGGCCGCATGCTATTCTGACCACTGACTAGTCAGTAGTTCGAAAGAAGACCATGAGTGCCAGAGTGACCGCGCTTGAGGCGAAGATTCGATTCGGCATGCTCCTCCAGCGCGTGGCGAAGGGTGAGGAGATTGTCGTGACTAGATACGACAAGCCAGTCGCACGCATCATTCCGGCAAACGGCCGAGACCTGCGGGATGTTCGCCAAGCCGTAGGCACGCTTCGAGCTCTCCGTAGTTCGATTGCCGAGCGGCGAGGTTCCCGGCCGGGGCTTGATGACGGAGAGGTAAGATCCCTGATCGGGGAGGGACGCCGGTGATCTCGGCGTTTGTTCTGGACGCATCCATAGCATTCGCTTGGGTCTACCCCTGTCAGGCCAGCCCCGCATCGGAGACCCTGCTCGAGTTTGTCGAGTCGGGCACGGTCGCTGTCGTCCCGTCCCTATGGTTCCTTGAGGTTTCTAACGGACTGCTCGCCGCGCAGCGTCGCAAGTTGATCACGACTGCCGAGCGACGGCAAGCCCTAGACGGGTTGTCGGCCCTGGCTCTAGCTGTCGATGATCATGATCCTCGCAGTGCTTTTGGCCGGACCACGACACTGGCAGAGCAACATGGGCTCTCCGTTTACGATGCCACCTACCTTGAGGTTGCTTTGCGCCGGAGTCTGCCGCTCGGCTCTAAGGACCGAGCGCTGTTGGCAGTTGCCCGTCAGTGCGGAGTCACAGTCGTTCCTTGAAGATGACTGTGCCCGCCCTGGCAGGCTCGTCCTGCATGAGGGTCTTACGGACGTTGACACCGCGCCGACATTGACATCAATGCCAGTCGGTGGTAGGTTTCATGCGGAATGGTGAATGCCCTTCACCGGCGAGAAGCGCTACGCCAGCTCGCCGCTCTTGTGTTGGCTTCGCCGCTGTTGGCGGAGATCGAAAAGCCAGAACTGAGCGACTCAGCGAATCTCGCCAACGTCTTTGACTTCCGCGACTTGGCCCGCAGGCTCCTCGATCCGGTCGCTTTCGACTACATGGATGAGGGTGGCAAGGACGAGATCTCGCTCAGAGAGAACCGGCTTGCCTTTCGCCGGATCATATTGCGCCCCAAGTTCCTTACCGATGTCCACAAGATCGACGTTTCCACCGAGCTGCTCGGCCGGAAGCTGGACTCGCCGATCTATGTCTGCCCGGCTGGCGGCAAGAATTGCTTCTGGCGCGGCGGTGAGGAGGAGACCGCCCGGGGCGCTGCCATTCACAACGCGATGTACATTAGCAATGGCGGCGTCGAGGGCTACCTGTCGACCCAGCAAGCCCCGCTGCATTGGTGGCAGTACACGACGGGAGGCCAGTTTCGTAACGAGAGTGCGATGCAGGACTTCGTCGAGCGACTCGAAGACTCCTCCTGTACCGGGATTTGCTTCACGGTCGACAACATGCTGGTATCCCACCGCGAGCGTTCCATCCACCACGGACTGGTCCGCAACTGGTGCAATCTCGGCGTAATCCCCCGCGACCCTGAGGGGAATCTCATCAGGAATCCGGATGACCCCACATGGATCACTGGCGAGTATCCCGGGCGACTATTCCCTACCCCCACGTGGGATACTGTCAAGCAGCTCCGAGACATGACAGATCTCAAGATCATGCTCAAGGGCCTGATGATCGCGGAAGATGTGACGAAAGCAGTCGAGGTGGGGGCGGATACAGTCGTTGTGTCCAATCATGGCGCCAGGCAGCTTGACCACACCGGGTCAACAATCGAAGCCCTGCCGGAGTGCGTTGCCGCTGCGAATGGCCGGATCCCAGTGTTAGTCGACGGCGGCTTCCGCCGTGGCACGGACATCTTGAAGGCCCTTGCTTTCGGGGCGACCGCCGTCGGCGTCGGGCGCCCATACCTGTGGGGGCTTGCATGCTACGGACAAGAGGGAGTTGCACGCGTTCTGCAGCTGCTCAAGACCGAGCTGGCCTTGGACATGGGTATGTCCGGCGTAGCTCGCATCGCCGACATCGACCCATCGCTGGTCCGAACGCGCAATTGGTCATACGAAGGAGGACTTCAACCATGACAAGACGAGAATTTTCTGCGGTAGGCGGCACAAGCCTGGCCACGCTGGTAGGCGCGTGGAAGGCTGCCGCGGACGACGCGGGTTCCTATCCGATCCAGCGGCGCAAGAAGGTCGAAATCCTGTTCCAATCGCCTGACGGCCACCCGAACGGGCTGGAGGCCATGCCAGACGGGCTCTGGGTTGGAGAGCAAATCACCGACCGGGCATGCCTGCTCGATTGGGAGACAGGCCGCCCACTCGCCAAGTACGAGACACAATCGTCGAACACCAGCGGTATCGCTGCCGGCGATGGATTCGTATTCATGGGCGCCAATGGCCCACCGATCCTGCGCCCGCGCCGCCCGCATGACATCACGCAAGGCGGGCGCATTGTGAAACTTGATTCCAAGACCGGCAAGCATGTGGTCAACTACCAGACACCCACTGGCGGCGGGCTGCACGGCCTGCTCTGGGCGAAGGACTCGCTTTGGATCACACAGTTCCGGCCCTTGAAGATCGTCAAGGCGGACGCGGACTTGAACACTTTCCATGACTTCGACTTACCCCTCGGCCGACCCCATGGCATGGGCTGGGACGGCGAACATCTCTGGTGCATGTTCTCGAACGATTACCGCGCCTTGAAGTTCGACATCCGAACTGGGCGTGTGCTCGAGGGAGTTCAACTCGACCGCTCTGATCCCGATCCGCACGGCATGACCTGGTGGAACGGGGCGCTCTACTATTGCGACGCAGGCATCGCGCCTGGCCACAAGGACAACTTGAGCAAGCATGCCGGGGCGATTTGCCGGATTCAGCTATAGGATCCTTGCTCTCGCAGCGCTGCTTGCACTGCCCGGCCCCAGTCATCCAGCAGACGACGCCCGCATCCTCAAGCCTGCCGACGGAACTTGGTTGCAAGGTGCATCCGTTCAGGTCATAGCCAAGGCCGAAGCGGGCAAGCTGGTGCTAGACGGGCAAGCGCTAGCAGCAGACGAGCCCTTTCCAGGCATCCAGCGCGCTCGAGTCCAGCTGTCACCGGGCAAGCACGTTCTGCGCCTCGAATCCCCAGCGGGAACTCAGGAAGTGGTCTTTCACACGGGGAACGCCCCTCCCAGCGCAGATAGCAAGGCTTATGTCGACCATCCTCCGGTCGTAACCGAATGCACTCACTGCCACAGCATCAGCCGCCGCGGGCGCTTCCGATTCAGTGGCGGGTGCCAGAGCTGTCATGCCGAAGAGCCGTTCATTCGAACGCATAGCCACGAGCCGCACGAGTTGGCAAGTTGCGGGATGTGTCACGACGCACACGGCTCGGCTGCGGCAAAGCTGCTGACCCTTTCCAAAGAGCACGCCTGCAAGCAGTGCCATAACTAGCACCCGATCCGTTGCCGGGGTGCTGGCTCTGGTCGCCCTCGGCACCGTGTGGGCTGCGAAGATCAGCATGAACGGCATGATGGCGGGCGACCAACTACATCGCACTGCACCAGCTCGATTACCACGGCATCCTCGTGGGCGCAGCGATTTTGGAAATGTAGCCGGCAGCGGCCAGGCCAAATTTGGCTCAGCAGCTGAGCTAACGGTAAAACAGGTGCACAAGGGCCATCGGGATCGCAGGCAGGTAGGTCACCAGCAGCAGAACGAACAGCAGCACTCCCACAAATACGACGTTAACTCGACTCACATCCCAAACCTGTGCCTTGGCGATCGAGCATGCAGTCAGCAGCACGCTAGCCACAGGCGGTGTCTGTTGGCCGATCCCCAAGTTGAGCGTCAGCACTAACCCGAAATGAACCGGGTCGATGCCCGCCTGATGGACCAAGGGCATCACGACCGGAACGACCAGAATGATCGCCGCAGCGGAGTGCAGGAACAATCCGATGACGAGGAAGAACACGTTCAGCAGCAGCAGGATTGCCCACTGGCTGTGGGTGAAAGCCAAGAGTTGCTCGGCAAACCGCTGGGGCACCTGGGTGGAGGTTAGATATTCTCCGAGCAACGCTGACGTCGATACCAGCAGCATCACCACGGCTGTCTGGATGCCGCCCTCGACAGTTGCGTTGCGCAGGGCCTTCAGGTCGAGCTCGCGGTAGACTAATCCGCCGATGACGGCCGCGGCCAGAACCGCCAACCCAGCACCTTCGGTCGCTGTTACCCAGCCCGAAAAGATCCCTCCCAGGATGATGACGGGTAGCAGCAGCGCCCAGGCTGCCTCACGGAACGAGATCCAGACCCGCCGCCATTCGAATGCCGTATCCGTAGGAAATCCCCGGCGCAGCGCCATGCGGTAGGCCGCAGCCATCAGCAGCAATCCCCCCACGAGACCGGGGACGATGCCCGCGACGAACAGTTCTACGACGGACGCTCCCGCCATCACGGCGTAGAGGATCATCGGAATCGAAGGCGGAATGATGACGGCCAGCGTAGATGCCGAGGACGTGACAGCCGCTGCGAATTCCTTGGAATACCCGGCCCTCTTCATCGATGGAATCAAGACGGACCCGAGCGCAGCCACGTCAGCAACGGCGGATCCTGAAATCTCCGCGAAGAACAGCGACGTGCCGATCGTCACCATTGCCAGCCCGCCGCGCACGAACCCGATCAGGGAGGAAGTCAGGGCGATAAGCCGGCGCGAGATACCGCTCGCGTTCATGATCGCCCCGGCCAGTATGAACAGCGGAACCGCAATCAGCGAGAACTTGACCGCACCGTCGAACAGCGTCAGCGGCACATTCGGCAGGTCTCTGAGGCCCGTGTCCATCGCCATTGCGACCACCGAAGCCACGCCGAGCGCCACAGCGATGGGGACGTCGACCAGCACCAAGGCCAGCAGGGCCAGCAATACCCAGAGCAGCGTCATGCGGGCTGCTCCTGTTTCCACGCTTCGATTGCCACCAAGCATTCAGCAACGATGAAGAGCAGCGCCCCGACCGGAATCGCCGAATAGACGATGCTCGCAGGAAGCCATGGCAGGCTCACGAGGAATGTGCCCCCCAGCACTGACAGCAGGTCAATGCCCATCCACGCGGCAAGCGCGAAAAAGCCGATGATCGCGCATTCCCGCAGCAGCCGCAGCACTCTACGCGCTGGTGCCGGAGCCCGTTGAACGAGATTCGGCAGGCCCAAGTGTGCGCGGTGGAGCGCCGCTAATGCGGCGCCGTAATAGGTGAGCCATGCCAGCAGGATGGCTGCGACCTCGTCATACCAAACTAGTGAGAATCCGACCTTTCGGCTGACTACGCCCGCGACCACCAGCAGTGCGAGCGCAACCGTGATGCCAACGACAGTGGTCTCGAGAAAGCGGCTCAAGGCCACGCGCAGACGGTTTGTCACCAAGCGGCTAGTATCACTGTTCTACAGAAGCTAGGGCAAGCGCCCTCGAGATCATTTCCCCGCCGCGCGGCACATCCTCGGCAAACGCCTCAAACAGTGGCTGAGCGGCCTCCAGAAACAGCTCGCGGTCGCACTCATTCACCGCAATCCCCGCCTCGCGCAAGTCAGCCAGCAGTTGACTCTCCAGAATCTCCGCCTGTCTGTACACAAACTGCTGAACTTCACGGGCCGTCTCGGACAGCACTACCCGGATCTCCTCCGGGAACGCCTGCCAGCGCTCACGCCCGGCAAGCAGGTAGGCCGGCGTGTACACATGCGAGCTCAAGGTCAGGAATCGCTGGACCTCATGAAACTTCTGACTGTGAATCTGGCTCAGCGGGTTCTCCTGTCCGTCGATCACGCCGGTCTGCAAGGCGATGAAGGTTTCAGACAGTGCCATGGGGGTCGGGTTGGCACCGAGGGTCTGAAACAGCCTCACCCTCCAGCGGCCCCGGGGCGTCCGGAGTTTGATCCCCTTCAGGTCTGCCGGGAGGAGGATCGGCCGTAAGTCGTTCGTGATGTGGCGGAATCCGTTCTCCCAGACCGCCAGCAGCTCGTATCCGCGCATCGCTGCGTCCGGGGCGAGGCGCGGCCAGACAATCTCCCGCTCAATGCGGGCCATGTGGGCTCGGTCTTGCACCAAGTAGGGCATTTCGAACAGTCCGAACGAGCCCACCGCCGAAGACATGATCGTGGACGGCACACAGAAGTCGACCGTCCGCAACTTGAGCTTGATCAGCAGCGTCTCGTCGTCGCCCAGCTGGCTGGAGCCGAACACGCTGATCCTAGCCAGCCCGGCGAGTCGGTCGTTCGCCCGTCGAGCGAACTCTTCCGCCGAAATCGCCGTCAGGGAGCCGGGAGAGGCGACGTGACCAAGGCGCAACTCTAGCAGCGCGCTCTCCGGTGCGCAAGCACCAAGTGCGACAGCCAGAATCGCGCTGACGGGGAGCAGACGCTCTACCACGGCATCGTGCGGCCCGTGTACTTGCGGCCCTTAGCCATGGTCGCTTCGTTCGCTCCGGCACCGATCCGGACACCTTCGTCGATCATTTCGGTGACATCATGCTCGCGGACGGTGTTCAGGAATGGCAGATTGTTGGCCTTGCAGGCATTCATCACGGTTGCTCGCGCCTCCCGCATGCGCGGATGCAGCGAGCGGTTTGGACCGTGGCCGTCGGGCAAGTCCAGTGACAGGCCCATATCTCCCGGGCCCCACTCTGCGAATCCGACACCCGGAACGGCTGCAACCTTGTCCGCGTTGGCCAGGGCATACTTGTCCTCGATCTTGAGCCCAAGCAGGAACTCGCCCTCCGGGTTGAGCGGCCATGGATCAGCCTTGCGCATGTACTCTTCCCTGGAAACCCCCCAGATCTCCGAGGGGAATCCCTGGCTGCCATTGCCGAGCAACCCTTCGCCGAGTTCGGGAACAACGGGCTTGGCGTTGGGGTACCGCGCTGCGCGAACCATCCACTTCACCGCGTCTGGTTCGCGAGCGTGACAGAGCAGGATGCCATGGACACCACAAAGCAATGTCTGCTGCACGACCCAGAAGTTTGCGCGCATGTGCATCTCATCGATCCCAAGAACTGGCAGCGTAGCGATCACAGCCGGAGTCCGGTGCCCACTCCGGGTCGGGCCGCCGTCCACGAGGCCCTGCATGAATCCTCTCAGCGCACTGAAGTCCAGCGCGCCGTGCTCCATCTCGTAATTGATGTAATCGTGCTTGGTGCCGGCCGACTGCTTGCCCTGCTCGTAACCGCCACGGCCTCCCGTGTAATAGATGGTCTGGCCAGCTTCGAGGAGTTCGATCGCGCGATTGACCCGGCGGGACTTCTTGTCGGGATCGGTGGCAGCGGCCGCCGCGCCAGCTGCGACCAGGGGCGACGCGAGAAATTGCTTGCGAGTCATAGCGGCACAATAGCGATATGAGTGCTCGCTCGTCAACACCACACGGCAACTATCGAGTCCTGATCGCCGACCGGGGAGTCGAAACCAAGGCCCCGTCCACAGTCTCGATTGCTCGGGAGCGCCAGAAGGACAGAATGGTCGGGGCGCCGAGATTTGAACTCGGGACCTCTTGCTCCCGAAGCAAGCGCGCTACCAGGCTGCGCTACGCCCCGACGATCCTATCAGTCTAACCAACCAATCGATCCCACGCCGGCCCCACTCTCGGGCTGAACGTCCGGGGTCCGGAACCGGTCGCACGCAATGCCGGGAATTAGGCGCTGTCTCCCTCGCTGGGAGCGCTGCTGTCGCCGGAATCCACGTCGCTGTCTGGGGCCGCGCTGCCGGGAAGCTTCATCTCTTCTACGAATTCGCGGCCCTGAGTGTACAATTCGCGCCCGAAATTCGTTGCCTGGCGCTTCGTCTCAGCGGCGAGCTCACGGCCCTTCGACGTGGCATCCACGATAGACTTGCGCGTCTCCTCGCCAGTCTTCGGAGCGAATAGGATCGCCCCTGCTATACCCACTGTGATGCCGGCGAGAAACCACGTGAGATTTCCGCCGCTGTCGTGCTTTGCCATGATCAATTCCTTCTAGATCATTATCGCACACGCTGTTTACTGAATTGGCTCTGCCGAGCATCCAGATCGACTAAATGCGGCGCATGCGGCGCGCATATTCCGCCGCGCCTGTCACCCCTGCCGCATCGCCCAAGTGAGAGAGCTCGATGCTGAACGCATCTCTCGACGTTGGAGGCAGGATCGCACGCGCGGATTCCGACAGCTGGGCCTGAAACAGACCGAAACGACGACTCACCGAGCCGCCTAACACGACCACGGTCGGATCAAGCACGCAGCACAGCGTCCCGATGGCCGTGCCGACGGCCTCTCCGTAGGCCTCCCACGCCCGCAAAGCGGCTGGGTCCCCTCCATCGGCGAGATCTCCAACCTGCTTCGCGGTCAGTGATTCGCTCGCACTGGTCTGCACCCGCTTGCGGTACTCGACAACAACCGCATTCCCCGAACCGGCATGGTCGAAATCCACATCGCCGACTCGGCAATAGGCCACCTCCCCCGCATTGCTTGTGGCTCCCGAATAGATCGTGCCATTGATTGCGATGCCGCAACCGAACCCAGTTCCAAGCGTGACGCCCAGCACGATCTCCTTGGCCCGTCCAGCCCCCTGCAACGCCTCTCCGAGGGCGAAGCAAGAGGCGTCGTTTTCCAAGTAGAGAGGTGCGCCGAACTCATGCTGGCAGTATTTCCCGATTCCGAACCCCACCAAGCTCGGCAGGGAGTCGCGATCCTGCAGGACACGATTCCGGATGTCGAGTGGACCGGAGCTTCCCATCCCAATGGCCCGGGGCGCTCCAGTTACGCCCGCTTCAACCTGTGCCTGCTTCACAACTCGCTTCAGGTTCATCAAGGTCACGACGGGCTTCATGCTGGCCATCGTGGGGAGCCTGGCAATCTTGCCGAGCCGGCATCCGTTCATGTCGAACGCTGCAGCGGCTATCTTCGTACCGCCCAAGTCAATGCCAATCAGGAAGTCATCTCCCATTTCGCACACTCCCGCCTCGGCTGCCGACCAAAGCCGTGCCACTCAGAATCAACACCCTGGGAAAAGCCCCAGGGGTGTACGCCGGGATACTTTGGCAACACATTCGGCCACGGCTCGGCTCCATAGAGGTTGCCTGCGTTATCTGCGGCGACCAGCTCAGCGCCGGGGCCGGCCACATTTCTGGGGTCGCCCCACGGATATCGGATGAACGACTCCACCGAGCCTGTTGCGGCGTCACCGGCGCGGATACCCAGCTCCCAGCCTGGGTTTCGGGCGTTGTCGGATTCGGAGTCAGCGACATCAATGCGGGCGTTAGCGTCGAAGCAGATTCCGCTCGGTCGCCGGACCTGAAACCACTCAGCAATGCCTTCACCTTCTTGGTCGAAAATTTGGATGCGGTCACTGGTTCCCGCAGTGACCGAGTTCCGCGGCATCGCAGGGAATTCCTGCCCAGATGTGCTTGCCGTCGGCGTCGATTCTGGCACCGCCGGCGGTGCCAAGGCCACGCCCCTCGAGCATCTTCGCCCAACCCGCGACCATGCGATATGGATTCGATAGTCCGGTCGATTGAGCGATTCCGGCGCTGGCCAGGAGCAGGGCCCCAAGCACTGCAACAATCGTGAGAATGCGAGGCCTAATACTCATCGGTGGGGCGTCCGTTGCGAGAGATTAACACATGGCCCAAATCCCCGGTTAAATCTTGAGTGGGCGTAGGATCGGCGGATTTCGGGGCCGAACGCGAACGGAAGATGAACCTCCAGTGGCTGGAGACGCCTGCGGTGAGCCGCAAGACGCTGCCGGAAACGTTCTGCATGCCCCGACGGCGTTCGATCCGCGAGCGAATCCCGCTGGCGGCCAGCGGCCGTGCGTTTCGGCTGCGCTGGGGTCGTGTGACCCCGCACCGAGCCCCTTGGGAAGCCCTCGGCCGCCGCCGCGTCGGCCGCGCCACGCTGCGCACCACCTTCCAGATCAACGGCCTCAGGCCGTGCCCTTGGGCCTTCTCTGGCAGCATCGGGATTTGCAGCCCCGCGCTGCTCAATACGCCACCAACTCGCCCTGATAATAGTTTTCTGAACTAATTGTCATCGGGAGATCTCAGCTCTTGCGGATTCGGAGCAGCGTGTCAACAGATCAAGGGCAAACCTTCGGCGCCTGCGGCCCGAGCGAGAGCCTTGTCAAGCGTTGCAATCGGCGCGGTGTGTCTTTTAGCCAGTTCCAGATATACAGCATCGTAGAACGACAATCCGTGTTTCTCGGCCAAGACGAAAGCCAGGGTCAGATCGGGCTCTGTGTCGGTACGGACGGGCAGGTCGCGCAAAGCGTTCAGGCACTCCGACGGCCTGTCAGCGGTGAACCGTCCGCGCCGCGTCGCGACGAGAAGACAATTACGCAGTTCCAAATGCCATAGATACGGGACCAGTGCTTCATCGTCTTCCAGACGCACCAACGCCCTCTCAGCCCTTGATGCCGTCTCCTCACCCAACAGCCAGGCCACGGCGACCGAGGCATCGAGGACGAAAAGGCTCACAGCCGATGACCATGATGGCGTGCAAGGAGAATATCGTCGATGGACATGCCACCGGGTTGCCATTCGTCACGGCGGCGGCGAAAGCGGGCCACGACTTGCTTGTGGTCGGTACGCTCACCCGCTCGCACTGGGATCACATGCGCGATCGCTTCGCCATGCCGGGTAATCGTCACGGTCTCGCCACGCTCGACCGTCCGGAGGAGTTCTGCCAAGCGTGCCTTGGCTTCGGTAGCTTGTATGGTGCGCATCACAAGTTCCAACCAGTCACTATAACCAGTCTAACTGATCACGCATTGGTCAAGTTAACACACGGCTGAAGTTCGCTGCATAGCTTGCGACGACGTGCGATGGCGCGGTGCGTATTCGCAAGAGCACGCATCGGTTCCTTTGGGCATCCCCTGCCCAAACTCGATCAGATTCGGTCGGTAGGTTGCATTCACCTCGCCCGCGTCACAAGATGGAAGTTCCCAGATGCCGAAGCCGCGCATGTGCCCTCATTGCCGGGCGTTCATAGATAGCCAAGACAAGACTTGCCAGTATTGCGGAGTCGACCTGCCCATGACCGCCGGGCGTCGTCTTCGCCGCGAAGAGCGTATTAGAGGGGCTGGAGAGCAGATCAGCTTCAGCACAATGATCCTGCTGCTCGTCAACGGTGGCTTGTTCGCCGCGGCTTGGATCCTAACCTCGCGCTTCACCGGCGAAACCAATTTCATGGGCAGCATTGATGGCAATGTGCTGCTCCTGCTGGGCGGCAAGTACAGGCTTTCGATCTTGCTGCACGGTGAGTGGTGGCGGCTCATCACGGCGAACTTCCTACACGGCGGGCTGATGCACATCGCATTCAACTCGATGTCGCTGTTCAACCTTGGACCGGTCGCCGAAGAGGTCTTCGGCACTACCCGTTTTCTCTCGCTCTATCTGGTCACAGGGGTCTGCGGTTTCATCGTGAGCACCATGTGGTCCAACTCTCTGTCCATCGGAGCCTCGGCTTCGATTTGCGGTTTGATTGGAGCCCTGTACGCGTTCGGGCGCATGAGCTTCAACTCGCAATTGCAGTCCATCGGCAAGCGCTGGATCATATTCATCGCGATCTTCGGGTTCCTGTTCCCTGCCATTGACAACGCGGCGCATTTTGGCGGATTGATAGCGGGATTCGGCTTCGCATACCTTTGCGGTACGCCGGGCCATGACCAAACCAAAGAAGCCGCGTGGAAAGGCGTAGCGATCGGCTCGATCGCGCTCACAGCGGTGGCGTTCTTTCTGGCGTACCGGAATTTCACGCTCGCGACCGGCTGAGCCAGCGCTGCTCGGCGGGCCTCTAAGGGAGCAATGCAGAGCCTACTTCCTCGCCGCGGACAGCCTTGGCGAGGATTTCGGGCTCGTGACCGTTGACGATCGAGACCTGGCCGATCCCGCCGCGAAGCGCGTCGATCGCTGCGCGAAGCTTCGCCTCCATGCCACCCTGAGCAACTCCCAACTCAATCAGGGCTTCGGCGTCCGCCGCTGCCAGCTTCGAGATCCGCTCGCCGTTGCCGTCTAGCACGCCGCCGACATCCGTCAGGAACAGCAATCGGCCCACTCCGAGCCCGCGAGCGCAGGCAGAGGCCATTTGATCAGCGTTGACGTTGTAGATGGCACCTGCTTCGCCGCCAGCAACGCAAGCCACCGCCGGCAGGAAGCCGCCTTCGGTCAGCATGTCGAGCAAGGCAGGGTCCACGCGCTCGACCTTGCCGACTAGCCCTAGCTCTGGCGCGAGCTGCGACGCGTGGACAGTCCCGGCGTCAATACCCGTCAGGCCCACAGCCCGGGCACCCACGCCCTGCAGTTCGGCGACCAGCTGGCGGTTAACAGACCCTGCAAGAATCCGCAGCACGGCATCCATGATCTCGGGCGGGGTGACGCGTAGGCCCTGGCGGAATTCGCTCTTGTGATCGAGGCCGGCCAGGTAGCGGCTCAACCGCTTCCCTCCTCCGTGGACCACCACCACGCGGTGGCCCTCTGCACAAAGATGATGGAGCTGGCGGGCTAGCGAGACGCGGCTCTGCTCCGACTCGAGTAATGTGCCACCCAGTTTGACGAGCAGCTTCACTGGGAGGCTCCGTCGTCAAGCAGCCCAGCAGTTTCCGGGCAGCCCAACAGCAGATTCATATTCTGCACAGCCTGGCCGGCAGCCCCCTTCACCAGGTTGTCGATGGCGGCGACAATCACGACCCGGCGGCTCTCGGCGTCGACATGAAACCCTATATCGCAGAAGTTCGTTCCCTGAACACCCCGCAGATCCGGCAGCCGGCCTTCGGGATAGATGCGGACGAACGGCTCATGCTGGTAGTACTTCGCGTAGGTCGCGCGTAGGTCGTCCCACTGCATTTGCTCCGCGGTGCGGACGTAGATCGTCTCCAAGATGCCTCGATGCACCGGGAGTAGCTGGGCTGTGAAGCTCAGCTCGTGTTCGTCAACGTCCGTGGTGTGCAGAATTTCCGGGACATGCCGGTGGTTGAGCACACTGTACGCCGACAGGTTTTCGGTCACCTCGCAGAAATGCGTCTTCAGAGACGGGCTGCGCCCGGCCCCACTCACACCCGACTTGGCGTCACAAACCACGCCTGCGGATCGATCCAAGACAGCTTCTGTGATGAGTGGCCTGAGGCTGAGGTTGACGGCCGTTGGGTAGCAGCCGGGATTGGCGATCAAGCGCGAAATCCTGACCATCTCCCGGAAGAATTCGGGTAGTCCGTAGGCTGCCTCGTCGAGCAGCTCCGGACAGGAATGCTTGACGTTGTACCAACGTTCGTAGTTGGCTGTGGTCCGCAAGCGAAACGCCGCGCTGAGATCGATACAGCGGATGCCCGCGTCCAGAATTCGGGGCGCGGACTCCATCGCCACATCAAGAGAGGTGGCAAGGAACACAACCTCTAGGCCTTCGCCGGCCAGAGCCGCAGCATCGAAGGGGATTCGGGGCGTATCCTCGCCCACCGGCAGTTCCGAAGCCGCGACAGCGCGGTGCTCGAGCAACACGGGCTCGGCCGCAGGGTGGGCCTTCAGAATGCGCAGGAGCTCAGCCCCGCTGTAGCCGGTGAACCCGACAATTCCAACACGTGTCCGCCCCGCCATTGCTGACCAATCCCGCCTTCTTGATGTTAGCGACAATTCCCAGCCGCCCACCGGTCAGCAGCTAGGCCTGAATTGCCGCGCTCTACACGTCGCAGAGCCGGACTGCCTGCGCTAGTGAGTCGAGCGGGTCGCGAGTTGGAATGAACTCGTGCCCCACATAGCCTTCGTAGCCGACCTCAACCAGCGCCTCCATCACCGACGGGTAGTGGATTTCCTGCTGTAGGTGCAGTTCGTTCCGACCGGGATTGCCTGCCGTATGCACGTGGCCGATCAGGTCGGCCATCGAGCGGATGCGCCGCATGACGTCGCCATTCATGATTTGCACGTGATAGATATCGAAGAGCAGCTTCGCCCTCGGAGAGCCAACCTCGCGGATGATGTCGGCGCAATACTCGATGTCATCGCCTTGGTACCCGGGGTGGCCCTTCATGGGGTGCGTGTCATCCCTGGTGTTCAGCATCTCCAAGCACACGGTGACGCCCTTTTCTTCGCCGTATGCCGCGAGTTCCTTCAGCCCTGCGATTGTGTTGAGGGCCCCCTCCTCTAGCGAGATCTCCCCGCTCGTCGGGTCTTCGGCGTCATTCCACTTGTAGCCATTGAAGGCGATCACGCTCGGTATCCCCGCTTCGGCACACGCGTCCATCGTATGCTTGGTCAGCTCGATCACGTTGGCTTGATAGCGGGGGTTATTGAGCCCCTTCACAAAGGGCGGGCCCGGCATGCCATTGCTGGCAATGGCACACGTCAGCCCGCGCTCGCGCACGGCTGCGAACTGGTCGGGCGCAAGCAACTCCACGCTTTCGAGACCTAGATTGACAGCGTGCCCGCTCGTGGTGCCCAGATCCCAGGCCCACTCAGAGGTTTCGAAAGGCCACAAGCAGACAGAATGGCGGACCCTGCCATTGACCGCTCGCGTCCAAGGTTCTTCGGCCCCGTCTGAGAGACCGGAGCCGCAGGCGGCGGCCGCCGTCGCGGCGGCTGCGGCACCATAGCCGAGTACGTTTCGGCGGGTGGTGCTAGCCGACGGATCTGAGTGCGACATTGTGATGAACTCCTCAAGACTGCTCCCCCGCGAGCGAGGACGCAGATTTCAGTCAGTCTGACCGGAAATGCGCTGCAATTGCAAGCGGCGTCTACGGCTTCGCAACGCGGCCCACAACAGCGCCATACCGGCCGCGAGGTCAATCAGGTGCTCGATCCGCATCACGATTCGACCGTAATGCCGCGGATCCCAGTAGCTGATCGGGCTGGCGGAGCGAAGTTGGAAATCGAATGGGAACAGCAGCAGCGGACCGTCGTCGTAGTGCGTTGCGATATCGAAGGCAGGGTGCAGGCCACAGCCGACACAGAACCAGAACACCCGGAGCCAAGCCTTATTTCCATCCCGCCTGGCCAGGTACAGGCCCAACGCCGCGCCCACAGCGATCAACAACGGAGCGTGCATGACGTTGTGCCCAACGATCCACACCGGATCGCCGAAATAGAGCTCGTCATACTCGCGCCCGAACAGCCTGGCACTTGGGTCATCGCCCCAACGAATGCTAAGTGCGTGCCAAGCCGTTAGCAGGAACAGCGGGACATCGGGCATGAACGAGCCCGCGACAAACCAGACAGACACCGCATGTCCTCGGCGATTGAGGGCATGCCTCAACCATGCGGTCTGGATGAGGTGGGAGTAAGTGTGCAATGGACGCGGCCGTGCGGATACGAGACTTTACCAGCAACCCCCGCTATCTAACGGGCTCTCTAATGTCGGTGACTCGATTCAGCGGGACATCGTGCACAACTTGGCTCTGCCCGCTGGGCCATCCAATCTCCACGCTCACCCCTTCCCGGCGTGCCCCCAGGCCGAAATGCACTGGCCGCAGGGTAGATGAGGCATAGCCTGCGGCGCTTTTCATCCAGCGAGTCTGCCCCGCGACGCGAACGCGTGCACCGAGCGCGTCTCGGTTCGAAGTAGTCCCCGTGAGTCGCAACGCTAGCCAGGCGCGTTGCTTCCCAGAGACGTTTCGCAAAAGCTGCGCTCGCGAGCCGAGCGCGCTGACGACCACGTCGAGCCTGCCATCGTCGTCAAAGTCCGCAACCGCTGCTCCCCGATGGGCCGCGGGATCGCCGATTTCCTGCGCCTCAGCAAACGTGTCTCCGGTGTTGCGGAAGACTGTGTTCGGCTGCCGGTACGTGAATGGTTCGAAATGCTCTACCAGATCATTCACGTGCGAATTCGCAGTGAACAGGTCCAACCGACCATCGTTGTCGAAGTCGGCGAACGCGTTGCCCCAGCCGGCATAGCGCCTTGAGGCCTTCGCAATACCGCTAGATACCGTGGCGTCACGAAACACTCCGTCGCGCTCCCCACGAAACAGCGGATAGGTCTCGTTGCTGAGTGCGGTCACTGCCAGGTCCGCCGTGCCGTCGCCGTCGAAGTCACCCACGTCCACCCCCATCGAAGCCACAGGGCGCCCATGGTCGAGCAGCGCCGCACCTGCGAGCAAGGCATCTTCGACCAAGGTTTCGTTCTCTTGATTCAGGAACAAGAAGTTAGGCAGGTTGTCGTTGGTCACGAACACGTCCTGCCGTCCGTTGCCGTCGAAATCAGCCGCTGCGGCACTCATGCCCCTGCCTTTGAAGCTGCCGAGCCCGACCCGCGAGCCGATCGGCTCAAAGCGACCCTCGCCAAGATTTCGGTACAGGCGGTTTGCGATCGGAGTCAGATACTGCGGGTGGCAGTAAACGCGCAGACCGCGCTCACGATCGCCGCAGTAGCGATCAAATTCGAGTGTCCAGTCGGCGTAATTGACCACGAACAGGTCCAAGAACCCGTCCCCATCGAAATCAAACCACACGGCCGCAACGGCCCATTCCGAGCTCGCAATCCCTGATGCCGCTGTGATGTCCTCAAACGTGCCGTCGCCACGGTTCCGGTAGAGGCTGTTCTGAAACGCGCCGGCGACGAACAGATCGGAATCGCCGTCGTTGTCGAAATCGGCCGCCGCCGCACCCATCGAGAAGCCCCGCCCGCCGACCCCGGCGGTTGAAGTGACATCTGCGAAGCGCATGCCGCCATCATTGCGGTAGAGACGATTGAAATAGCGTGGCGAGTCCTTCTGCAGCGTTTCCGGTGCCGCGCCATTTGTAAAGTAGATATCCTGTCGACCGTCGCCGTCGTAGTCGAAGACTGCGATACCACCGGCCATGGTTTCGATCATGCGCTTTCGCTCTGTCGGCGCGTGATGCAGGATGAATCCTATACCGGCGTCGCCGGAAACAGCATCGAAGCGGATCTGCGCCGGAGCGATTACGCCGAGCGCTGCCGTGGCGAGGGATGCCAAGAAAAAGGCGCGCCTAGGGGGCAAGCAAAGCAAACTTCAGGGTAAAACGCTTGTCTATCTCACTTCGTGCCCGTTAGGGCGACCCTAGAAGAAATCCTCGCTCCAGCACCCGATTCTTGAGGGCAGCGCCTCCCAGTTGGGGCCAGGCAGTCCGGCCCGACGAAGGCCAGCCGAGTCCGCCCTGTTCGGATACCATGTGCCCAAGGGGCGAAACAGGCCAAGCATTGCCAGCAATTCTCATTTTAGGGATTCGGGGGTCGATTTTTGGGTCTCCAGATTGATGGGCAACTGATTCTAGGGCGGTCACAGTTGACACAGCGACTCGCATTGTTCAATACATGAAGAATGGACAATGTTTTGGACGGTCTGCTGGACGCCTTCCGCCGGGCCGGCGCTGCGCTGCCGGATTCCCGCCGGGGCCGCAACACGCGCTACGCCCCCGCCGACGCTGCTTCCTGCGCCCTCGCGGTGTTCTTCTTGCAAGCCCCCTCCTTCCTCGAATTCCAGCGGCGCATGCAGCAGGCAACCGCCCGCTCCAATTGCCACACGCTCTTCGGCGTGCAGAAGATCCCCTGCGACAACCGGATCCGCGATCTGCTCGACGGCGTGGACCCCGCCCACTTCGCCGAACTGTGCCCGCTTTGCCTCGGCACCGTCCGCGAGCAGGGCGCCCTAGCCGCCTTCGAGCGCCTCGGCGGCCGCCTGCTGGTCGCGCTCGACGGCCTCCAGATCCACTGCGCGGACGCGATCCGCTGCGCGCAGTGCTCTGTCCGCCATGTCGGGGCCCACAAGCCCGAGCAGTACTTCCATACGATGCTCTCGGCGACGGTCGTCGCCGACGGCCACAACCGCGTCCTGCCGCTGATGCCGGAGTTCGTGCAGCCCCAGCAGGACCCGGCCGCAGACCAGCCGGAACTGTCCGAGGAGCAACGCCAACAGGACTGCGAGCGCAACGCCGCCAAGCGCTGGCTGCCCGCCCACAGCGCCGAGCTACGCCCCTACCGGCCAGTCTTTCTCGGCGATGACCTGTACTGCTGCCAGCCCCTGTGCCAGCTGGTCCGCGAGCTCGGGGCGGACTTTTTGTTCGTCTGTCAGCCCAGTTCCCACAAGCGTTTGTACGAACTGCTGCACGACGATTTCATCCATTCCAGCGGCTGGATCAAGACCCGCAACCGGCACAAGCGGGTCGAGCTCCAGCGCTTCCGCTGGATGCACGGGCTGCCGGTCCGCGACGGTGCCGACGCCGTGCAAGGGGCCTGGGTCGAGTTCGCGATCGAGCGCAACGGCGAGCGCACCTACACGAACACGTTCTTCACCAGCTTGGAGGTCACGGCTGACAACGTGGCGGACATCGCACGGGCCGGACGAGCCCGCTGGAAGATCGAGCATGAGGGGTTCAACTGCCTGGCCCGCCACGGCGACAACATCAAGCGCAACTTCGGGCACGGCAGCCAGGGCTTGGCCAACCTGCTCGCCACGCTGAACCTGTTCGCCTTTGCGCTGCATGCGGTCCAGGACTGCGTCTCCGACCTGTGGCGGCAAGGCCGGGCGCAGGCCGGCACGCGGCGCAACTTCTTCGCGACCCTGAGCTTTCTCACGGAGTGGTTCTGCTTCTGCAACTGGACTGCCCTGTTCGAGACCCTGCTACGCCAGCGCCCGCCACTGCCAGTGCAGGGCAGCCCGGCCACCCCGGCCCGCGTTCCGAGCCGCCCTAGCCCTGCCGCAACTGCCTCCCTAGGGCACGCACAAACGCCCGCCAATTCCATCCCACACGAGCCAGACCCGCCATCCTGAGAATTGCTGAAGCATTGCTGATGAATTTGACATCAGGCCCGCCCCGTGCAATAGTTTCCACTATGCGTTGCTCCTGTCTTCTTACACTGAGGGCATAAGCTCTGTGGGCAGGAACCAACAAGGGGACTCGCCGGAAACACGGGGTCGGCAACATATTGACGTTATGGAGGATTCCGTCATGCTTCAATGCTTTGGTCGCCTGCCAGTCTTGGCAGGCGCAATCGTGGTGCTGGTGCTAGGGCTCGCAGCCCCCGCTTCAGCGCAGGTGCTGTACGGCTCGATCATCGGCACCGTCTCAGACGGAACCGGCGCGGTCATTCCCGGCGCGCAGGTTAGTGCCGTGAATCTCGGAACCGGACTGGAGCTGACTGCTTCAACCGGCGGCGACGGGCTATTTCGCATGGTCAACGTTCAGCTCGGAAGCTATGACGTGGCGATCACGTCGGAGGGCTTCCGCACTCACACCGAAACCGGCGTCACAGTGACAGCCAACTCGGTCAGCCAAGTTGACGTGGACCTCGTGCTGGGCCAAGTGACGGAACAGGTCACTGTCGAGGCGTCGGCCGCACAGCTGCAGACGCAGAAGGCGGACACGCGCTCAGAAATCACCGAACGGGCGATCACGAATTTCCCGCTGCCGAACTTCCGGAACTACCAGAGCTTGGTGAATCTGGTCCCCGGCGCCACACCGGCGAGGTTCCAGAACTCGATCCTTGACACACCGGCGAGATCGCTGAGCACGAACGTGAACGGCACGAACCGCAACAACAACGTGACGCGCATTGACGGTGCCGCCAGTATCAACGTCTGGCTGCCGCACCATGCCGGTTACATCGCACCGGCCGAGACGATCGAAACGGTGAGCATCACCACCGGTTCGGGCGAAGCAGAGCAGGGCCTTTCCGGCGGCTCGTCAACAACCGTGGTCACCAAGTCCGGAACCAACGAGGTTCACGGCTCGGCCTTCTGGTTCTATAACGACGACAAAATGCGCGCGACGAACTACTTCGCCTCGAGCGTTCCCGAGAGCTACTTCAAGAACTACGGCGGAACCGTCGGCGGGCCGATCCAGAAGAACAAGGTGTTCTACTTCTTCAGCTACGACAAGACCGCTCAGAAAGTTGCGGGTGTCCGCACGGGTGACGAAGTGCCCACGCTGGACCAGAAAATGGGCGATTTTAGCGCGTACGCAGACACAATCTACGACCCGTACACAGGAAATCCGGACGGGACGGGACGGATGGCGTTCGCCAACAATACAATTCCGGCGCACCGTCAAGACCCCATCGCGCTAAAAGTACAGAGCTACTACCCAGAGCCGAACCAGCCCGGCACGAACAACAACTTCCACTCGCAGGATGCGCCGCCTTTCGACCGGGCCTACTACGACACCAAGATCAACTTCAATGTCAGCAGCAACTACGCACTGTGGGCCAAGCACGGATTGATGGACGCGCCTGTTTCGGGCAGTCCGATTTTCGGCGAGGCGGGCGGACCCGCACCTGGTGGCAGCCCCGGCAACGCTGAGACGTTGGTCAACCTCGCCACCTTCGGGCACACCTACACGTTCTCGCCGACGTTGCTCTATGACGGCGTGTTCGGCTTCTGGCGACAGGACCAGACGGTCACACCTACGGATTTCGGCCAGGATTTCAACCTTGGAATCCCCGGCATCGGCGGGCCTGACCCTCGTCAAAAGGGCTTCCCGAATATCCGTACCGGGTATACGGCGTTCGGGTCACCGGGCTGGCAACCGCTCGAGCGCGTAGAGGAGAACTGGACAACCAGCCAGAACTTCACCTGGATCAAGGACAACCACCAGATCCGGTTTGGCTTTGATGGCATCCTGCTCAAGCTCGTCCATTGGCAGCCGGAGCTCGGAGGCGGGCCTAGAGGCAACATTCACTTCGAGAACAGTGACATCACAGCCCTGAAAGGCGACGCTTCACCCGGCCAGTACAACGGATATGCAGCCTTCTTGCTCGGGGAGTCCCACCGCATGCGGAAGGCGATCCAGCACGTGCTCGCGACTGGTGCCGAATGGCAGTTCGCGGGTTACATCACGGACCGCTGGCAGGCCTCTCAGAAGCTGACCGTCAGCCTCGGACTGCGGTATGAATATTACCCGCTGATGTCGCGCGCCGGCGGCAAAGGTATTGAGCGCTACGACCCCGCGACCAACCTGATGTACATGGGCGGGCGTGGAGGCACTCCAAAGAACGCGGGCATCGAGGTGAGCAGTGGCCTGCTTTCCCCCCGTGCGGGAATCGCCTATCGCCTCGACGACAGCACCGTGATTCGCACCGGTTTCGGTCTCAACTACAGCCCGATGCCGTTCTCGCGCCCCATGCGCGGCCAATACCCGATCACGGTCGCACTCGACTTCCAGCGTGACAACACCTTCACCCTCTTCCGCAGCCTGTCGGACGGCATTCCGCCGGTGGTGGGTCCGGACGTCGACCAGGGCGTGATCGAAGTGCCTTTGACCGCTGGCTTCCGCAGCCCGTACGAGGGCAAGCTGAATCGCGGGTACATCGCGTCGTGGAACTTCACGGTCGAGCGCAGACTGCCCGGCGACGTGATCACCTCGCTGGGCTACGTGGCCACGAAGTCGGTCGACATGCTCGCTGACCAAGATATCAACGCTTCGAGACCTGGCGAGGGTAACGCGGGGCGCCCCTACGCCGCGATCACCGGGCGCAAAACGAACATCAACATGTGGGACAGTTACCTAGACTCCGATTACCATTCGCTACAGTTGGCGATCAACCGCAGCTTATCGGAAGGCTTGATGCTGAAGGGTGCCTACACTTGGTCTAAGGCGATCAACATGGCCGATGACGAAGGCTGGGCCGGAGTTGAGTGGGACCATCCCGACGTGTTCGATCGCAACCGGGCACGCGCAGGCTACGACCGGACTCACATGTTCAATATGGGGTTCGTGTATGACCTGCCGTTCCTTCGGAACAACAACACGGCGATCGGGACCGCCCTAGGTAACTGGCAGGTGAGCGGGATCGTCGCCCTGTTTACAGGTCGACCCACAACCATTCGCGCCAGCGGCAGTTCACTCAACGCGGCTAGCGCGAGGCAGACCGCCGACCAAGTCGGCCCGGTCACCAAACTGGGCGGTGTCGGGCCGGGCCAGCACTACTACGACCCGTCAGCGTTCGCGCCAGTGACGGAGCAGCGCTTCGGAACTTCTGGACGTAACATCTTGGACGCTCCGGGAGTAACGAATCTCGACTTGAGCATCTTCAAGAAGTTTCCGATCGGAGAAACTGCGGAGGCTGAATTCCGGGCGGAATTCTTCAATTTCACCAACACGCCCCAATTCGGGGGTTTCAACAGAAGCGTGAACAGCGGAGGCTTTATGACGATCACCTCAGCTTCGGGCGAGCGCGTGGCGCGCATCGGCCTGCGGTTCAGCTTCTAGCCAGAGCCGCCACGCCGAGCAAGCTTAAGGGTCTGCCCTCGGGCAGGCCCTTTCTCTTGTGTGCGCACACGCAAGCGCGTCCCCGAGCGATGCCAACATGAAGATGCCCGGAGGGGCAGTGGACAAGCACAAGCAGATCGCCGGGGCCCGAGCCGTTCTGATTGTCGCAATTGTGTCCGGCGCTGCCGCCCAGAGCGATCCGGCCGCCATCGCCGAGAATGCTAGCCGAGCCATGGCGGACAGGCGCTTCGCTGACGCTGCGGAGCTGTATGGGCAATTAGCACAGAGCTATCCCGCCGAGCCGTCACTGCAGGCCAATCTGGGCATGGCGCTGCACCTCAGCGCCCGCGACGAGGCAGCCGTCGGACCACTTCGGACCGCAGCATCGGCGATGCCGTCGTCATTTCCGGCGCACTTCTTTCTCGGAGCGAGCCTGTCACGGCTAGGCCAATACGCCGAAGCCGTCGACCCGCTCCGCCAAGCGGCGAGATTGAACCCAGAGCATCCGTTTGCCCGTGCCCTGCTCGGGGACGCGCTCGAAGCGGTGGGCAACTTCGCCGAAGCCGCTCAAACATGGCAGTCCCTACGGGAGCAAGACGCGGACAACCCCTTCCCGCTCGCCGGTCTCGTGCGCTGCCACGAACAGCTGGCAGCCGAAGTGGTCGAAGCGTTGAAGCAGCGCGATCCCGAGTCCGCACATATCCTGCGGCTGCTTGCCCACGCCCGCCTGACCGCAGGACAATACCCCAGCGCGCTATTCCTGTTCCGCCAAGCTCTCGCCAGAGCAAGGGCCACGCGCCATGACCACGAGGCAGTGGCTGATCTATACGAGCGATCCGGACACGCGGATTGGGCCGCGGTCGAGCGAATCAGGGCTACAGCCCTGCCCCTGACCGACTGCTCGTCCTCCTCCAGCGCCGAGTGCAACTTTAGGGCCGGACGGTTCGATGCGGCCTCTGCCGTGCCATCCGCTGCGTCCTCCGAAGATCTCTACTGGAAAGCCCGAGCACATGCCAGGCTCGCCGCACGCTCGTTTGCTGGGCTGCGTGAGCTGGGAGAATCCTTCAACCAACTGCAGTTGATTGCCGACATCCTTGCGTCCCAAGCGCAGTACTCCGATGCAGCAGACGCCTGTCGGCGCGCGCTGGAACTCCGCCACGGGGACCCGGGCCTGGAGCGGCAGATGGCTGAACTCCTGTATCGCGCACGACGTTTTGACGAAGTGCTGCCGCTGCTTGAGCGCTTGCTCCAATCCGACTCCCAAGATCCGCGGTGGCCCGCCATGTTGGGAGGGATCTTCGCGGAGCAACAGGAATTTGAGAAAGCGATTCCACTGCTAGAGGCCGCTGTGGCACTGCCGGATGGCGGGCCCTCCGCGAGGGTTGATCTAGGTCGTTCCTACTTGTCGATCGGCAGGCCCGAGGAAGCCGCAACACACTTGCGCGCATCCCTAGGAACCGACACCGATGGCAGCGTGCATTACCAGCTTGCCCAGGCCTACCAACGCTTGGGAATGCGCGACCAGGCACGAGCCGCGATGAATAAGTACCAGCTTCTCAATGCCCAAGCAAGGCAGGAGACCGAAGCAGCGGCAGCGCTAACGATCTCCCCTCCCGACTGATACTGTGGCCGTTCGCGAACGGCCACTTGGCCTATCGGTCGTGCTCGTCAATCGTGGTGAGTCATGCGGCCGCTTCGTTCAGGATTGGGCTGGTGATAGAATCTTTGGAGCGGCGTACCTAATCCGCAGTCATACTTGGGTGGGGAGGATTTCATGAGATCCATAACAATCGTAAAACTGCTCGCGATCGCGCTCATGGTCGGCACACTGCCGCTAGCAGCGCAAACGCAGACGCGACTCACAGGGACAGTCACGGACGACACCGGATCCGTGATCCCGGGGGCTAGGATCACGGTCTCGAACATCAACACCGGAGTTACTCTTGAGACCGAGACCAACGCGTCCGGAAGCTACAATTTCCCGTTCGTGGCATCCGGCCAATACGAACTTATTTGCGAGTTCGAGGGCTTCAAGACCCACAGCCAGTCAGGCATCGTGCTCGAGACCGGCACCGTTCGCGGCGTCGACATTGAGCTGCAGATCGGAGACGTCACCGAAACGATCCAGGTTGAAGCAGCAGCGCCCCTTCTCGAAACTGAGAGTTCGACCGTGGGGCAGTTCATCGAGCGAGACACCGTGTTCAACATGCCGCTCGCTAGCCGTCGCAGCGCTTCGCTTGTGCGATTGCTCGGCAATGTCACATATCGCAATGAGGGCGGCGCAGAGGCGCTGCCCTTCTTCTCGATGGCTGGGGGGCGATCCCGCAACCAGATGTGGACACTCGACGGGACCGTCATCCAAAACATGTCCCTCGGCATCGCTCAACTCGGCCTCAACCCTCCTGCGGAGTCCCTCCAGGAGTTCAAAGTGGAGCAGAGCAATTACTCCGCGGAGTACGGACGGGCTGGCGGGGGCTTCATCGTGATGACGACCCGCTCCGGGACAAACGACTTTCACGGCGCAGCGTACGAGTTCTTCCGCAACCAAGCGATCGACACGCGAACTTTCTTCGCTCCCGGCAAGGCGCCACTCCGCTACAACATTTTCGGCGCCTCTGCGGGCGGGCCGATCGCAAAGAACAAGTCCTTCTACTTCTTCAACTACGAAGGCGGCCGGCGGCGGAACGGGGTGACCTATTCCAGCGATGACGTGCCCCATGTCCCTGAGGTGGGCGGGGACTTCTCAAACCGCGCAGGACTGGCACTCAAGGACCCTCTGAGCGACGGGGAGGTATTCGGCAACAACCGCATTCCAGCAAGCCGGATCGATGCACTGGGGCGGCAGATCGCAAGTTGGTATCCGGCCCCGAACGTGGGCGGCGATCTCTCCAAGGCTCCTGCCAACAACTTCGTGAACAATGCATCGAACGCCCTGACGCAAGATTTCTACACCGTCAAGCTGGACCACAACTTTGGCAACAATGACCGCGTCTATGGTCGCTTCCAGTTTTCTCGCAACCCGCTGGTAGTCGCCGCTGTCTACCCGAATGAGTTCGCCGACCCGCGGGCTGGGACCAGAGCGAACCGCCACACCAACGTCACCGGCGCCTGGATCCACCATTTCTCGCCAACATTGATCCAGGACGTGCGAATCAACTGGGGACGCCGCTTGCACATCAACCGCTCCGCCGGTCGCTTTGCAGGCAAGAACGGAGAACTCAACATTGGCGGCGTCAATCCGGAGGCCTCGCCACGCATAATCGTCAACGGGCTCACAGCGCTCGGCGCGGGCAATCACGAGAGGATCCAGACACCGATCGAAACTTGGCAGTTTGTAGACACTTACACGTGGGTCGCCGGAAACCACCAGATTCGCTTCGGCGGAGAATGGCGTTTCGCCATGAATGTCGACGACTTCAATTCGGCGACCGGGGGGCGATTCAGCTTCGGCAACCGTGCCACGGGAGTCGGACTCGCAGAGCTGCTGCTTGGCCATGTCGGCTCTGGCACGTTGATCGATGCGGACATTCTGGAAAGCCGCACTGACTACTTCGGATTCTTCGTCCAGGACGACTGGAAGGTCACGCCAAACTTTACGCTCAATATTGGATTGCGCTGGGAACTCGACACGCCGCGCTGGGAACGTCAGGACAACCGGCAGAGCGGTTTCGATCCGACGGTCACGAACCCGGTCTGCAACTGCCCCGGCGTCGTTACGTTCTCGGGCCGCGACGGCCGGAGCAAGTACGCGCACAATTTCGATGCCAACAATCTCGGTCCGAGGGTCGGCTTCGCATGGGAAGCTGCCAACGGATTTGTCGTCAGGGGCGGTTACGGCATCAACTACAACGGCATGTACGCACGCGCTGTCCCGTTCACGCTCTTCAACGGCTTCAGCCTAAGTGGCTCGTTCTCTTCGCCCGACGGCGGCTTTACCAAGGCATTCGCGCTGAGCGACGGGATGCCCGCGGTCGAGCGCGAAGAACTCACTTCCGCGTTCGGTGCCGTGCCGATCGGAAGCAGGCCGCGCCTCGCGCCGGACTTCTTCCAGCAGAACCAGCACAATGGCATGCACCAGCAATGGAACCTTGGCATTCAAAGGGAACTGCCGGGCCGACTGCTGACGGAAATCAGCTACATCGGCAACGTGGGCCACAACCTCGGTGGCGCCAACGTCAACCTCAACATGATCCCGCTGGTGAATGGACGCGGGCCGGACAACCAGGCCCAGTCGCTACGTCCGTTCCCGCAGTTTAATGCGGTGTGGCACGAGAGCCCGGCCTGGGGCAATTCCGCCTACCACTCGATGAACGTGAAGGCTGAGAAGCGCTACTCAGGCGGGATGAACTTCCTGCTGAACTACACATGGTCGAAGTTTCTCGACGATGTCGAAGCGGCGACGGAGCTGGGAGGCGAGGTCGGCAACGGGTATCAGCACATCTCCCTGCGCCATCTCGATAAATCACTGTCCGGAAACGACGTGCGCCATCGCTTCATCGGCAGCATCGTTTACGAACTTCCCGTTGGAAAGAATCGTCCGCTTCCCGTGAACAGTGCCGCGCTGGACGCCCTGATCGGCGGCTGGGGCATCGGCATGATTGCCGAATTCCGCACCGGCGTACCGTTCGGCGTGATTGAGAACACCAACCGCTCGAACACCTTCGCCCATGTGCAGCGTCCAAATCTGCTGGGATCAGTCTCGCGCCTTTCGGATTGGCGTTCCAATGTCAGAGGCAACAATTATTTCGACCCGTCGCTATTCGAGGCACCCGGCGCGGGCCTCATCGGATCGGCTCCCAGGAACCTCTGCTGCGGACCCGGGTTCAACGGGTTTGATCTCTCGGTTCACAAGTGGTTCGAATTCACAGAGAAGCACAAGCTGCAGCTCCGCGGCGATTTCTACAACCTCTTCAACAGGCCTTCGTTCGCCAACCCGGAACTGCGCCGCGGCCGGGGCGGTTTCGGACGGGTCAACGGGGTCTTGGTCGGTTCCAGCGGGCGGCTTGCGCAAGTCTCGCTGCGATTTGAGTTCTGACCGAACACGTCGGTGCGGGCGGCCAGCAATCGCGGCCGCCCGCACCGACCTGCCACCGCAGCGCGCACTGCGTATGCCGTCGTCTGCAGCGTGAGATATTATTGATTCAGTTTCAGCATGAGCGTACGCAACAACTTTCCCAAACTGCATAACGCCGCTTGGCCGGGAGTCGTCGGCAAGGGCGGCGATGGCCCTGGCGCAGAGCCGCCGATAGACCTTGACACCATGGTCAATCTCACGGCCAACGCTGAAGCCGACGGACGGAAGTTCGACGGCGTCGACCTCTTTCTATCCGAGCCGCACATCAGCATCGACATCGATGATGACGGGCTGAAGGAGTGGGCTGACAAGCTCTCTGCCCGCGACCTCGTGTTCGGCACCGTCGTTGCGCCTGTGTGGGAGCCTACGGGTGGTGGCGCTGCCATCGACCCAGGAGAGGGTCGGGCAGCATTCCTTTCCGCTGTCACGAAGGCCTGCCGCATCGCGAGCAAGCTCACGGAATGGGGCATGCGACCCTCCGGCGTGATCCGCATCGACACGGCGAGCGGCGTCGAGGACTGGGCCAATGACCCGGCCGGCAATACCGCAAACGTGATCGAGACCTTCCGGCAAGCAGCAGCCATCGCCGCTGATCACGGCGAGCGGCTTTCCGCCGAGGGCGAGATCTGTTGGGGCGGAATGCACAGTTGGAAGCACATGCTTGAGGTGCTGGAAGGCGTCAATGACGACAGGCTGGGCTTTCAGGCAGATATGGCTCACACGCTCCTGTACACACTGGGCTACAACGCCCCGGAGCACGCCCTCCTGCCGGCGGGCTTCGCATGGGATGACGGCACCCTGCTGGACGGCGCCCTAGAACAACTCACCGACGCCCTGCGGCCATGGACGAACGATTTCCATGTCGCCCAGAATGACGGCACAGTGTTCGGCAGCGGCAGCCATGACCGGACGGGCAGGCATTGCCAGGCTGACGACCCGAACGGCAAGCTCGACATCGCTCGTCATGCCGGCTACTGGCTCCGTGACAGAAACGGCGAACTCACGCGGAAATGTCGCCACATCTGCTGGGATGGTTGCATGTTTCCCAACGAGGTGATGCTGGAGCCCCAGACTTGGAACGATATCCTCGCCGTCATGGTGAGCGTCCAAGACGCGCACGGCTGGGTCGAATAGGCTACGGGCCCGGCCGAGCCGAGTGTAGAGCCCCCCGGTAGAGCAGCCACGTTCCCAGCATCTGCACCACGTGGTACAGGTCGTTGTGATTGAAGTACTCGTGCGGCGCGATCCCCACTGCCTGAATCGCGGCGGCTAGGAAACTCACCACCACTCCGGAGATGACCGTCAGGGCCGCTTTGTCTCGGGTTCGAGCCCATGTCCAACAGTGGGCTGCAAGCACGAACCCGAACGACAGCGAGTAGTCTACGATTGCGACCGAAAACGCACCGCTGGAAATCGCCGCGATCGCATAGATGGCCAGCTTCACTCTCGCTGCCCACGTCACTAAGCCCTGCAGCTGCCCCGGCAGCTGCGCTCGGGCCGTCGCAACGCTCGCTGCATAGGCGGCAAATCCAATCGCCAGCAGAGTCAGCCGCCACAACACCGCGGCAACCCGCTCATCCATCCAAGGCAAGAAGCCGTGGTACGTTCCCCCGGCAAACGCGGCAACAGCGCAAGCGCACAGAGCCGCCGACCATTGGGACCTGCTTTGGGCCAACCCTCGGTGACGCATTCGGACAGCGAGCACAGCGCTGAGCAGGCCCAGCGCGTAGTCGGTCACGAGCGTCATCGGCTCATGCAAACCCATAGCGGATAGAATACGGTATGGGGCAGCCTGCGTCAGGCGGGCGCCGGTTGCGCCCGTCCCCGACAACTTTGGCGATTATCGCTGGAGTTGCCTTGGCGGCCCTACTCGTCATCGCATGGCTGCGTGGCTGGATTCAGCCGCTCTTGCAGCACGAGCAACTTGTCGAGTGGATGCGCCGTCCCGGCATCGCTGGTCCGCTCATCTGTGTCGGGATCCAGTTCCTACAGGTCGTGGCCTTTGCAATTCCCGGTGAAATCACTCAGTTCGCCGCTGGCTACGTCTTCGGGGCTGGCTGGGGCGTCCTGTATTCCATCATCGGCATCCTGTTTGGCTCGGCCGTCGACTTCGGAATTGCGAAAGCAGTTGGCCGCCCGATGATCAAGAAGATGGTCGGCGCTGAGAAGCTTTCCGGCATTGACGAGTCAATGCAATCGCGCAAGGGGCACTTGGCTATCTTCGCGCTGTTCCTGCTGCCCGGTGCCCCCAAAGACGCGATGTGCTACGCAGCCGGCCTCACGCCGCTGAGCCTAGGCCGTTTCCTTGTGCTCAGCGTGCCTGCGCGCATGCCGGCGCTGCTGATGAGCACGACGTTCGGCGCCCAGGCATATGATCGCGACTTTGCAGCCATGATTTGGCTGGCACTCGCTGTCGCCATCGTCATCGCTGCCACTGGCTACTATCGACGGGGGCGGCGGGGGCAATGATTCGTCGAATGCGCTCTGGCGACATCGCCAGCGCGATGCGTCTGAAGGCGGCAGCTAACTGGAATCAGACTACGCACGACTGGAAACGACTGTTGCGCCTCGACCCCGAAGGCTGCTTCGTTGACGAACGCGGGGGCTCCGTCGTGGGGTCGACCACCGCTCTGCGTCACGGACAGGACCTGGCGTGGATCGGGATGGTGCTGGTGCTGCCAGCCTTTCGCCGAATGGGTGTGGCGCGTGGACTTGTTCAGCATGCCCTAGGATGGCTACGGGACTGTGGCAATCTGATTTGCGGTCTTGATGCCACGACCATGGGGCACCCGCTGTACGCGCAGCTTGGATTTGCCGATGACAGTCGAATCGAGCGCTGGGAGCGAGTGGCTGGAGCAGTCCCATCCCCCGGTGAACAGCGGGGAGCCGAAAAACCGGTGGAACTCTCGGGCATGCTTGAGGGCATCGACCGGCAGGCCTGCGGTTACGACCGCTCTCACCTCCTCCGGGATCTCTGCCGGGATTCGACCGTTGACGGAACGACCAGCGAAGCCGGCTTTGCCTTTGCCCGTCCCGGCTCCTCGGCGCGGTTCATCGGCCCTTGCATCTCGACGGACAAGCGCCGGGCGGCCGAGATGCTCAGAGAGCTTCTCGAAGGCACGGAAAATCAACCAGTCATCTGGGACTTGCTTCCCGCCAACAGTTCAGCCCGGGGACTAGCGTCCGAATTAGGCTTTCGCCCGGTTCGGCAATTGACGCGCATGCTCTTGCATGAAACCCGCGTCCAACCACCGCACGCGCAGCTTGGGCAAATCTACGCTACGGCGGGATTCGAGTTCGGATAAATCATGGCGTTTCAACGCACAAAAGCACTCTGGCGCTTGCCTGACGAGCAAGTCACCTTGGGCGTCACCACTTTTTTGACTGTTCGGCTCAGTCTCGACCGCGGAGGTCGGAACAAGAAGCCCGACCCCTCCGCTGTACTGGATCAGGCCCTGGAACTGGAGGAATCAGGGGCAGAGATCCTTGAACTCCAGGCTCTCCAGCCGAGCGCGAAATGGGGCATGCCGGAGCCCGCCGACGAACTCTCGCGCTTGGTACCGGTACTGCGAAAGCTCGCTGCCAACCTCAGCCGGCCGATCAGCGTGGTGACCGTCAATGCGGAGACTGCCAAGAAGGTCATCGATCTGGGCGCGTCGATCGTGCATGACTTCAGCGGACTCGCCTTTGACAAGGACATGGCACCCACCGTGAATGAAACCAACGCTGCGCTGATTCTCGGCCACATGCGCGGCACGCCGGAGCAATGGCCGCGCTTGGCGCCGCTAACGCATCTCGAGCTGAACGTGCGCACCGACTTCAGCGCTTCCCTGCTGCGTGCCGACAAGGCTGGCATCGAGCGCCTGCGCATCGTCCTGGACCCCGGACTCGAGCATGGCAAGCGCGGACACGAGAATTTCAAGCTATTGCGAGACCTCCGTGGCCTCGGACCGCCCGCGCAAGGTCTCCAAGTTACGCTCGCGGCAAAACGCTTCTTGGTGGAATCCGTGAAGGCCAGCGCTGTGGAGCGGGCCGCCGGCCTGGCGGTAGCAGCCACGCTCGCCGTCGAATCCGGTGCCCACCTCCTCACGGTCGAAGACGATCTGTCTCTGCGGGATGTCGTCAAGGTCATGGACCGGATCTACCGGGAGGACGATCTGGAGGAGCCTCCTCCCGATGACTCCCACGACAGGCCGGTCAGTGCGCCCAGCCCGGCTCGCACGCCTTAAGCAACTCCCGCCGAAGGGCTTTGGAATCTTCGTGGGAGAGCTTCTGCCCCCCACTCCGGACGTAGAACGTGTCCAGCGCCATGTTGCCCTGCGTGTGACTCAGAACGACGTCGATGTCGCACTCGTGCTCTGAGATAACACTGGCTAGGTCATACAACAACTTACTGCGATCTGTCGTAGTGACGCCGAAGATGGTCGCCCGCTGAGAAGTGTTGTTGTCGAATGACACCAGCGGCGGCTCTCCGCTTCGCTTGCTGTACGGGATGCGAGCCCGTCGCTGCCGAAGAGCCGATGCATCCAACGTGCCTTCTGCGAGCCGCTGTAGCTTCCGCTCGAGGTCTTCCAGGTTCGGGGCCTCGATGAGGCGCAGTTCCCCACCGGCCGAAGGGGTCACACGGAACGAGTCCAGAACGAGACCATCTGCGTTGGCGAATGCCTCGGCACTCACAATGTCGCCTCCCGACGAGGTGATACCGGCGCAGAGCGACGCGAACAGGAACGGTCGGTCAGCGGACAGCACCAAGATCTCCAAATGCCCTTCGTTCCACGCGCACTTGACCGTGGCACGGCCGGGTTCACAGGCGGCGGCCATGCGAGCGTGCTTGTGCACCTGCTCCGGTGTGCGAGTGCGGATGTAGCGCTCCGGGAAGCCCCGCAGGAATTGCTTCATGCGCTGCCTCTCCTCGATGCTGGCAGCAAGCTCCAGACACTCCGCTTTGGCATCCTTGGCAATCCGCTTGTCGCCGTGGTCGCGTTGAAAGATCAAGTGCGTCCCCCGGTAGAGCCGCCACAGCAGTTCCTTGCGCCACTGAGACTGTGCGGACGGATTCACTGCGACGGTGTCGGCATAAGTCATCAACGTGAGCAGCTTGAGCCGCTCAAGTGTTCTGACCTGCCGCTTGAATTCCTCAAGGACTGAAATCTCATTCAGGTCACGCTTGGTCATCACCTCGGACATCTTCAGGTGATCCGCGACGAGCTGAATCACTGTGGCGCTGGCCAATTCATCATCCAACCCGAGTCGCTGCATTCCATCGGCAGCCATCTCGGCGCTCGATTCCTCGTGGGGCCGCCCCTGAACGCCTTTACCGAGATCGTGGAAAAGCAGCGCAAGATGCAGCAGTTCGACGTTCTCCACTTCGGCTAGCAAACCGGCAAACCGCTGATCCCCTTCAAGCTTCGCCTCCGGCAGTTCCTTCAGCACGCGAATAGCCACGAGCGTGTGTTCGTCCACGGTGTAGCGGTGGTAGAAGTCTCGAATGACCAAGCAGTCCACCAATTCGAATTCTGGGATCAACGTGTACAGGACCCCTGACTCGCGCATCGCCTCGAGTGCCCGGAACGTGTGCGGAAGGCGCAGGATTTGGCGCAAGGGGGCCCAGTGGGTCGCGCTCGACTCGATGTGCTCGCGTAGCAGTGGCAGCTGCTCTCGGATTCGGCGCTCGGTCTCCTTTGCCAGCTGGAGCCCATGGCGGGCCTGGAATTCGAACAACGGCAGGGTTCGCTCCGGGCGGTGTTCCAACACGCGCGGGTCTTTCAAATAGATCTGGCCATTGCTAACGCCGAAATCCACGTTCGACAAGCGGGACTTGCGCTTACGAAGAATCGAGACCAGCGCGTTGGTCGGTGCCGCCGATTCGTCCATGCGGCGCATCGCAAGCCGATAGATCGAGCGTGTCCTGCGGTAGAACACGCGCATCATGTCAGCCACGCCGCCACTGCCGTCGTAAACCTTGCCGGCGCCGTCGTGGGCGATCGAGTCCTGCATGTCGAACGACAGGACGTTGCTATCTCGGCCGTAGTAGTAGTGCAAATAGCACCGCACAGCGAACAGGAAGCGCTTCGACTCCTCGACACCTAACCCGGAGTTCCGCGGCAGGAACTCGTCAGTGCTTGGCACGCGACCAGGCTGGACGTTCTCCAGCTGTGCCACCCAGCATGCGAATTGGAAATCCCTGAGCCCACCCGGTCCCTCCTTGATATTCGGCTCCAAGTGGTACAGGGTGTCTTCGAAAGAGCGATGCCTGACCCGTGCCTTCTGGATCAACGAGCGAATCAACGACCTCTGCTCGCGCAGATAGAACTTCGGGAGCATCCTGCCCTGAAGCTCGGCGACGAAGGCTTCGTCACCTGCCACAAAGCGAGTGTCGAGCAGGCTGATGTGAAGGCCAGTGTTGTTGCGGGCCAGGCTGGTGCACTCACGGGGGGTCCTGACAGAGTGCGAGACGTGCAGCTTTGAATCCCAGAGGGATGCGATCAGATTCGAGATCAACTCTTCGCGACGACCGGCATCGCGCATGCTGCCAAACAACAACAGCAGGTCTACGTCCGAGAACGGGAAGAGTTCCTCGCGACCGTACCCCCCAACTGCTACCGCAGCTACGCCCGCTACGGACCCGAATATCTCGTCAAACCGGCCGCTAACGATGTCATCTACAGTTTTCGTCCGCCTTGCAACGGCCCGCAGCGCATCACCGTCCTCGAAAAAATCAGAGCTTACACGCTCCATCTGCTGCACGTGGTGGGTGGAAAGAGTTGACATGATTTCCCGCCCTAGCAAGCCCAAAGACCCAAGCGGCGCAGCCAAGCCGGGCGAACACGAGGTCCGCCCGGCCGCTACACTATTCTCTCGCGAGAAGATCGGCGTCGCCCACCGGCTAGGCGCTGCTAGAGCGCGTCGTCGTCGGTCTCGCCGCTACGAATGCGAACGGCGGAGGCGATGTCCGAGACAAACACCTTGCCATCCCCGATCTTGCCTGTGCGTGCCGACTCGACGATGGTGCTCACGACTTCGTCGACACGGTCGTTGGGAACGTAACTCTCCAGCTTCACTTTCGGGAGCAGGTCTACCTCGTACTCTTGGCCGCGGTAGATCTCCTTGTGGCCCTTTTGCCGTCCGTGGCCGCGCACGTCGTAAATTGTCACGCGGTCATGGCCAATTCCCTTCAGCGCTTCGCGGACGTCGTCCAGTTTGAATGGCTGTATGACAGCTTCGATTTTCTTCATTTCTCATTTCCTCCTGTCAGCTAGAGCTAGTTATAGGCCTCTTCGCCATGCTGTGAGATGTCCAAACCAACTGATTCGTCGCCGGAAGTCACCCGCACACCAATGAGCAGATCAACGATCTTCAGGATAACGAAGGTCGCTACCCCCGAGAAAACCCAAGTGATCACGCACCCGATGGCGTTGTTCGTAAACTGCATGGCGTTGCCTTCGAGCAAGCCGTCCGCGCCACCGATCGCGGTCCGGGCGAACACGCCCGTCAGAATCGCCCCTACGGTGCCGCCGACACCGTGGACACCAAACGCGTCCAGGGAATCGTCATAAGCGAATCTCGCCTTGACCACCGCCACTGCGACATAGCAGACGAAGCCTGCCGCAAAGCCAATCAGGATTGAATCCATTGCATTGACGAACCCCGATGCAGGCGTGATTGCCACGAGGCCGGCGACCGCCCCGGTAATTCCGCCCAGAACGCTGGGCTTGCCGTCTCGCAGCCATTCCACGACCAACCACCCCATCACCGCGGCGGATGCCGCGAAATGGGTATTGACGAATGCGGCCGCGGCGAGTCCGTCGGCAGCGAGCGCGCTACCGGCGTTGAACCCGAACCAGCCGACCCAGAGCAGACACGCTCCAACAAACGCCAGCGTCAGATTGTGAGGCCGCATCGCTTTTGATGGATACCCCTTGCGCTTGCCGAGATACAGGGCAATGACCAAGGCGGCGACACCCGACGACATGTGGACCACGCTTCCGCCTGCAAAGTCGAGGGTCGGCACCATTCCGTCGCCGCTCATGAAGCCTCCGCCCCAGACCATGTGGACCATCGGAAAGTACACGACCGTTCCCCACAGCGCCATAAACAGGAGCATCGCCGAGAACTTCATCCGCTCTGCAAATGCCCCGCTGATCAGCGCGGGCGTGATGATTGCAAACATCAGTTGGAAGACCATGAACGTCAGGTGCGGTATCGTTCCGTTGGGTTCCATACCGACACCGTTCAGAAACACGTAGTCAAAGCCCCCGATGAACGCATTGCCTTCGGCAAACGCCAGGCTGTAGCCGTATATCGCCCACAGCAGGGTCATCATCGCCATCATGGCGAAGGACTGCATCATGGTCCCCAGAACGTTTCTCTGGCGAACCAGACCTCCGTAGAACAGGGCCAAGCCAGGCCCCGTCATCATAAGCACCAAGGCGGAACTGGTCAGGATCCAGGCGTTGTCACCCGAATCAATTCCGTCTTGGGCAACCGCCGACACGGGCAGCCCCATCAAGCCGATCAGCATTAAGCAAACTGTGATGAATTTTCTCATCTCAACACTCCTTCCGAATTCCCCGTAACTTGGCAGGGCCCAAAGCGGGCACCTCCCGAAAAGAAGCACGGCAAGTCATCCGCGAGCGCACCACCATAGCGACCCGCGTCGCAGGGCAAGCCTTTGGTTCCTTGCAGGGCAAACACTCCATCTGGGGATTCATCACGCATTGTGCCTAAGCAGACCCACGGCAGGGCCCATGGCATAGTCCCGATAGAAATTTCCTATCGCGTAGGCTGCAGCCGAGAGGCAGCATACGGCGCCCCGGCCGAGGGTCGCTTGGACTGCTCGGCGACTGTCACGGCAGATCTTCGCAGGGCTCGCCACAGCGAATCCGGATCGCTGCTGGGACTTCTGAGATGAAGATCGTGCCGTCCCCAATAGTTCCCGTTCGAGCGGCCTCAATTGCTGCGGCCACTGTTTCGTCGATCAGCTCCTCAGGAAGGGCACATTCAATCTTTGGCAACAGATCGACATCATATGCCTGGTCACTGTAGATCTCTCTGGGACCTTCTTGGAGCCATGACCGCGTCCATCGAAGGTCGTCCTGCCGTCAGTACCGAGATGCCTAATTCTGTTGCACTTCCAGCCGGACACTTGTGGCGACCAATACGTCGTCAAAGCCCTGCCTTATCAGGCTTGTAGGACTGACTAGCTGGTGGTCGCTTGTCTTGGCTCAAGTGCAACTTGCCGTATTGCGCCGCTCGATTACCAGTGCGCCTAAAGACTTCTGCGGCCGTCGTGACTTGGAGGTCGAGGTCGGCTCGTGCCACTCGGGCTGGAGCAGCAGCTTGTCCTTTGGATTGGACCCCTTGCTGTGCTCTGTGCAGTGGAGACGAACTGGGTAGCGTCCACTCATCCAAGCGGCTCTCGTCGGCGAACGTACGGCCGCTGAAGAGTACGCGCTGGTGAAGCGAATACCCCCAGTTGCAAGGTGGTCGAGATGTTGGGTGTTCTATACGCTTCCCCTCGGTTGGCCCCAGTATCCAGTCCGGATGCTTCGGGCTGTATATCCGCGCCGCTGCGCGCAGAGATCCGAGCCGCCGATGCCTGGACGGAATCCTGTGCCAGATGCGCATAGCGCGCGGTCGTCTCGATCTTCGTAGGGCCCAACAGCTTCCCTATCATGGGCAGGCTTTCGCCGAGCTCCAGCGCAGGGCTGGCAAACGAATGATGGAGATCGTGAAGCCGGAGATGCTCCAGCCGGCGCGCTCTCGGACGGTCTTTCACAGGCCTTCGAGCTCAAGCATGTGTGTGCCCGGTTTGCGGCCCGGTACCACCCAGGGATAGCCCGTAACTCGCGACAACGCCGCGAGCAGCTTCAGCGCCGAAGGCGACAGCGGAACCGCCCGCGCGCCCGTCTGGCCATCGCGCAGCCGCAGTTCGCCGGGGTCGAGCACGACATCGTCCCAGCGCAGCGTCAGGATTTCGTTGCGCCGGCAGCCCGTCAGCATCACCAGACGGATCGCGGCCACCGCATGCGCCCTAGCGACCGGACCTGATTGACTCAGGATCGTCGCTTGATTGCGCTGATACGGAGTATTCGGACGGCTAGAGGACGACTGATTGGATCAGGAATTGCCTGAGGGATGCCAGTGGCAGGGACGTTGGCTGTCTGACTGCGATTCGCTGCCCGGAAGCGAGTGGCGGGCGATGATCGCCGCTAGAGCGTTGGCCGCATGCGGCCTGTAGGGGCTCGGACTATGCTGCCGTCCAAGGCTTGAATTCGTCCGGCGGCAGTCAGGCAGGTGTTTTCACTTTGCTACGCTCCTGCCGCAAGAGAGCTGGGCGCAAGGCTGCCTGAAATCGCCTATAGGCAAGGGACTTACGAGACTTACCACGAAGCAGCTGTGCGCGGATCAGAGTGATGCCCAACCTGCTTCGGCGCAGTCTGATGCGAGCAAGCATGGCCAATTCCGGTCCAGCTGAACCGAAAACCAGCACGGCCCCTGTCAACCGCCAGTCCCGCTCCGCAGCCAGTCCCCGCCCGCCCACTTGCGGGGCACAACCGGCGCTGCTAAGGGTCGTTGCTTGGCACCCGGTGTCTGTGGATGTGAGCATCCCGAATTGTGTTGGCGGCCGGGCGGCGGGATTGCTCACTCTGGTACGCTCCTGCCGGAGCAAAACCCCGCCCTGCTGCCGGCATCATCCGCAGCCGTGCAGGCGTTCGGCAACGCGTCCCGGATGCGCCCGCTGGGCCACTCCAGCGCTGCCGCGCGCAAGCACTTTTCCCGCGCCAGGCGCTGGGTTTGCGCGCCCGCCCGGGCGGTGCCTAAGGCCCGCGCGTCGCTTGCCTGAGGCGCACCATCATCTGCAGTTGCACGTTCGCCCGCCAGAGCACTTCGTTGCCCGGCAGCGGATGGCGCTTGCTCGGCTGCCAGCCCGCCATGCGCGCCAGCAACACCACCCAAGTGCGGATGTCCGGCCCGAGCGGCTGGCCCCGCTCGCTGCGTATTCTGGCCAAAGGGGTCAGCATTCCGGAGGAAAGGCATCACCGTTCTGGCTGAAAGGGGTCACCGTTCTGGCCGAAAGGGGTCAGCATTCCGAAGGAAAAGAATCACCTCGGAGCGAAGCGACGCTGGCGGGCTCTAGCATGCCATGAGAGCGGCACCTCCGTCAATCGACACCCCCTGCGAGGGGTGAAAGTTCATCATCATCATTCTCTTTCTCCTGTGTGTGTGGTGGCCTCGGCCAGCAGCGTCGGCTGTGGCTCTGCCGGGGTCAGATTCGGGCAAGCAGGCTGCGGCGCGGCACTGCGTTCAGCTTGCGCCCAGCGTTGCTCGCAACGCTCCAAGTGGTCGCGCAGGTGCTGCCAGTAAGACCGCGGATAGGTCTCGGCGAGCACCTCCTGGAGCAGCGCTTGGAAGTAGTACAGGCTCAGACTTCGTTACACCGTTTCATTTGGTTTGGATAGTTTGGATGCAGGGAGCGGCGGCTTGGGGTTGGCCGGGGTGGGCTGGGAGGAGGCTGAGCAGGGCAGGTCGTCCGACAGCATGCGGTACACCAAACGGAGTTGGGTGCCGGGGAAGACGGTGCGCGTGCGGTTGAGCTCGTCGAGCAAGGGGGCCAGGGCGCGATCCTGGGCGCGGGTCGGCTGGTGCAGCAGGCGCACGGTGAGGGTCCCGGCTGACTCGTCAGGGTGCAGGCTGGCGTCAGCCTGAAACAGCGACTTGAGCAGGCTGCGGGCGGTGTCGGGATTGTCGAGCGCGGGCGCAACCGCGGTCGTCATCGCTGTTTCGGCGCGGTAGGCCAGCATGCGCAGGGTGTCTAGCAGTAGGCGCAGCGGTTGGGGCAGGGCCTGCAGCCGTGCCTCCGGCGAGAGCTCGCCGGCCAAGATGTGCTGGTCGGTCACCTTGCGTGCCAGCAGCAGGCCTTGGATGGTCTGGTCGCAAGTCTGGATGCGCGCTTCCAGCGCGCGCGCTGGGGCGGATCCGGCGTCGGCTTGCAGGGCCAGCTTGCGGCGCAGGTTGCCGACCGAGTTGCGGGCTTGCTTGAGCGCCTTGCCGATGGTGCGGCAGGCCGGGTTGACGACCCAGGCGTCGGCCTCGACCTCCACCAGGGCATGCTCGGGCAGGGTGTCGAGGCCGAACTCGGCGCGCAGATACTTGAAGAAGTTCTCCTGCGTCCAGCGCGAGCGCAGCAGGCCCGCCGCTTGCTCGGCCGTGAGGTCGGGATGCGTGGTCAGCAGCGCGGGCTGGCGCTGGTCCGGCCCCGGCCGACCCGCCAGCTCGAGCGGCTTGCGCGGCTGGCCGCGCTGGCCCGTGCCGCGCACACGGCGGTCGATCCAGAAGCGGATCTCGCGCGCCTGGCAGCCTGCGCCCAGATCGTACGGTCGCTCGGCCAGCTGGCCCTCCAGGCGGGCCGACCCGCCCGGGGCGCGCACTGGGATGACGGCCTCCCGGAAGTCGCTATCCGGCCAGCGCTGCGCCTGCGAGCCCTTGATCCAAGTCACCACCGCGATGCCCAGCGCGCGCAGCTCGCGGAACAGGCGCGGGCTCCAGCCCTCGCGGTCGAAGACCAGCGTCAGGCGTGGTGCGCCAGCGCCTGCCAGCAGGCCCAGCTGGCGCAACTGCGGCACAATCCCGTTCCAGATCTCAGACACCATGCCGGCGTCTATCTGGCGGTGCAAGCACAGCAGCGGCGCCCCGCCCAGCGCGTGCACCCAGTAGCCGACCGAGGCCGGCAGGGCCAGCTTCTGGCGGGTCACGAAATGTTTCGGCAGCCGGCCCTGACCGCTGTAGACCTGCACGTGGCCATCGACGAACAGCGTGGCGACGGCCTCCGGATCGTCTGCACACCAGTCCTGGGTCAGGCAGCCGACCCAGGCCGGCAGCCCCTTGGCAGCGGCCAGCTGGTGCGTGCGGCGGCGCAGGGTGCGCGGGCAGGGGCAGCGGTCCAGGCCCAACAGGGCGCCCCACTCGCCGGGCTGCTGGTAGCGCAGCCGCTCGGCGCAACGCACCCGGCCCAGCAGCAGGAAGGCCCACAGCAGCAGCAGCGACTGCAGGCCGTAGAAGCCCTTGGGCAGCGTCAGCTGGTCGAGGTGGCGCAGCAGGCCGGCCTGCAGCAGGCTCGGCAGGGCGGTCAGCACGCCGCCCCCGCTGACGGCCGCGGCGGCGGCGAAGCGCGGGGCGCGCCCGTCGAGCGCCCCCAGGCTGGCCGCTACGCGGCCCGCCGTGTCGTGCGCCGCGCGGCCGCGCGGGGCGGCGGCGTCACGCCGGTTGCGGTCTTCCTTGCCGGGGGCCGCCGACGGCGGCGCACTGGGCGCCGCGCCGCCGGGCTGCGGGCCCGCTCCCTGAGCGTCACTGTCACGCTCGGCGGGCGCGCCGGCGCGGCGCCGTGGCAGGCACTGGCTGGCCGGTAGCAAGCCCTGTTGGGTGTAGCGCCACAGCGTCGATTGCGAGACGCCCAGTTGCTGGGCCACGCGGTACAGGCTGAGCCCGGACCGCAGCATGCGGGCGGCCTGGGCCAGCTGCGCGGGGTCCACGATGCCATAGGGGCGGCGCGGCTTGGGGGCGGGCGCGAAGCCAAGCTCACCCTGCACCTGCAGCCGCTGCACGGCGCGCGAGACGGTGCTCTGGCTGATGCCGTGGGCGCGGGCCAGTTCGGACTGCGTAGCGAGGCCGAACAGGGCGAAGCGGGCCAGGCAGAGATTGCGCTCTAGCTTGTGGTCGGCCGTGTGCGAGCAGACGGGGTCGGTGTGCACGAAGTAGACGACGCGGTCGCCCTCGCGCAGCATGCTGAGGCGCGCGCTGATGGGCGTGGCGTGCGGGGGTTGGAGCGGCAGAGCGGCGGGCAGGCCAGTGGGCGCGGGCAGTTTGGCGGGCGAATACATATGCATTCAAAATAGCATGTTCTGGGGCGCAAGTCAAGTCCGGATGCGGCCGGGGAGGGAGCGTGAAAGCTTGACCCAGCAGCTAGTTACGAGGCTCTAGGCCTCTTTGCAGAGAGTTCCGATGTAACGAAGTCTGAGGCTGCGAATCGGCTGCGCTCGGGGCTGGCCGAGCAGGGCCATCGACTTGCGCGTGCAGCCGAGCAGAATGGCGCGCCGGACCGTCTCCAGCGACACCCCGGAGCGCTGCCACGCCTGGGCCAGGCGCGCGTCGTCGGCGTTGCAGCGGCCCTGCACGCAGCGGGGCTGCAAGAAGGCCTCCCGCACGCTGGCTACGTACTCCGCCGCGGAGCTGCTGGCGGCCGCGCTGGGGGGAGCGCCGCCGGCCTCCGCCGCGGCTGTTTGCGCGAGCGCTGCAGCGGGCCAGAACGGCGCGCAGAGGCGCAGGCGCGAGCGGCGGTGCTGGTTGGGCGCAGGGTCGATCCGGCAGACCCCCGCGCGGACCAGTTCCTGCAGGCAGCGTCCCAGCGCCGAACGGCTCTTGCCCACCTGCTGCGCCAGCTGGGAGCGCTCGAACTCGAGCGTGCCGCCCGCCCGCGCGGCGCGCAGGCACAGGTGGGCGAACACTTTGAAGGCCGCGTCGGAGAGCAGCCCCAGCGCCCGCTCGAAGCCCTCCCCGGCCGCGCAGCAGCCGCCCGGGGCCGGTGCTTGTACGCTGCTGGAGTCCGTCATGCCGCGCGCTCCTGCTGGTCCGCTGCCAGCCGCTGGGCACCCTGCGTCTTGCGCAGCGATTCGCCCTCCAGGGCGAAGCAGTGCGCCACATGCACGATGCGGTCGAGGATGCTGTCGGCCATGGTCGGATCGCCCAGCTGGGCATGCCAGCTGGCCGGCGGCAGCTGGCTGGTCAGCACCAGCGAGCGCAGGTTGAAGCGGTCGTCGCAGATCTCGAGCAGGTCGCGCCGCTGGCTGTCGCTCAGCGGCGTCAGCGCGAAATCGTCCAGCACCAGTACATCCGTGCGCGCCAGCCGTTCCAGCAGCCGTGGGAAGCTGCCGTCGGCGTGGGCCGCCTGCACCGCCCGGAACAGTTGCGCCGTGCGCTTGTAGAGCGCACTATAGCCGTCCCGGCAGGCCTTGTGCGCCAAGGCGCACGCCAGATGCGTCTTGCCCACCCCGGCCGGGCCGGTCAGGATCACATTCTGCTGGTTGCGCACCCAGCGCGAATCGTGCGCCAGGCCGACGAAGCGGGCCCGCTCCAGACCGCGCGGGTGGCGGTAGTCGATGTCCTCCAGCGCGGCCTGCAGCTTCAGCTTGGCCAGCGCCAGCCGGCGCGTCAAAGCGCGGCTCGCCTTCCAGCTGTGTTGCGAATCGACCAGCAGTCCGAAGCGCTCCTCGAAGCTCAGCTCGGCGACGCTCGGGTCGGCCAGCTGCTGCCGGAAGGCTTCCGCCATGCCATTCAGGCGCAGCTCGTAAAGTTGTTCCAGAATCGGCTCGATCAACATGGCTCTTCGTCCTCCCCGGAGTCTGCGCCGCCGCCCTGGCCGCGCGCCGGCGGAGCGGCGAAATACTCCGCCCCGCGGATGTTGGCGTGCTCCACCGGCACGTGTGCCGCGCCCGCGGGCGGCTCGCCGGGCTGCTGGTCCAGGCCGCGCTGCAAGATCTGCTTGACGCACTTGTAGCTGCTCCCGCCGTGTGCCAGCGCGCGCGTCGCGGCCGCCTCCAAGCGCTGCGTGCCATACCGCTTGCCCAGCCGGATAATGCCCAGGCAGGGACGGTAGGCCTCACTCGCATGCGGCTTGCTGGCCATCAGTTCGCGCACCAGCCGCGCGGTCTGCGGGCCGGCTTTGCCGGCCCACTCGAGGAGCCGTTCCGGCGGCCAGGCCAAGTGCTCCCGGTGGGCCTTGGGACGGTGTTCCGCGCTGGTCGTGTAGCCGCCCTGGGCATGGCTGCGGCGGTGCAGCGCCACGCGTTGGCCGGCCTGCAGCAGTTCCACGCTGTGCGCGCTGAGGCGCACGTCGACCTGCTGGCGCAGCAACTGCCACGGGGCCGAGTAGTGCCACTGCTGCACGCTCACGTGATGGTCAATGTTAACCGTGGCGTGGAGCCATTCCGCGTACTCGTAGTCGCGCTCGGGCAGCGCCCCCAAGGCCGCCTGCTCGACGCTTGCGAACACGCTCTGGCGCGAGCCCGGCCGCTTTTGGAACGGCTTGGCGTTGTATGCCTCCAAGCCCGCCCAGAGCACCTCGTTCAGCTCGCCCAGGCTGCTGCAGCGGCGCTGCTGCCGCAACAGCGGTGTGAGCAACTGCCGCTCCACCCCTAGCACCGCCCCTTCCACGACCGCTTTGTCCCGCGGCTTTCGAGGGCGTGCCGGCACCACTGCCGTGGCGTAGTGCTGCGCCAGTTCCGCGTAGCTGCGCTTGATGCTCGGTTCGTACCGATCCGCGTGCTCCACGGCGGCCTTCAAATTGTCCGGCACTAACATGCGCGGCACCCCTTGGAAGAACCGGAAGGCGCGCACGTGCGCCGCCAGGAAGTTCGCCGAGTCCTGGCCGCGGCTGGCCTCGACGTAGCTGTACGCACTCGCGCCCAGCGTGGCCACGAAGATCTGCGCCTCCCAACTCCCGCCAGCCTCATGCACCGTCGCCGTCTCGCCGGCATAGTCGATGAAGAGCTTCTCGCCCGCCACGTGGTCCTGGACCAGCACCACCTCCTGGGCCTGACTCTGGCGCCAGTGCTTGTACCGCGCGCAGAACTGACTGTAGCTGTAGCTCTGGCCCGGCTCGCTCTGCTCGCGGTACTCGCCCCAGAGCTGCTCCAACGTGACGTGCTTGTACCGGCGCAACTGTGCCTGCACCCGCGCGAAGTCCGGCTGGCTGTAGCGCGGCGGCGCAGCCTTGGGGTACAACTGCGCGTACAGTTCCGCGTCGCTGGGCGCGGGCGCGGCCAGCGGCCAGCCCAGGCCCGCCTGACCAGCCCGCCCCAGCAGGCGCTGGATGGCCGACTGGCTCACTCCAGTGGCGCGGGAGATCTCCCGCTGCGTGTGCCCTGCGCTGTAGTGCAGCCGCAGGATTTCCTTGATTTCAAACATTGCGATCGGTTGCCTTGGCATCGCGTGTCCTCCTGTCCGGATTGGAACAGGACGACGCGCTTGCCCGCCGTTGTCGCTACGCTCTCACCGCCTGATCTTTCGACCACGCGAGTGACCCTTTTCATTCAGAACGCTGACCCTTTTCAATCAGAACACTGACCCTTTTCAATCAGAATATTCACTCGCGCGGCGGCAGCAGCCGCTCGGCCACCACCACCCGCTCGACCACCGCCCGCTCGTCCGCGCTCAGCACCGCCGCCGCCGGGGTCTGCGGCGCCTCCCGCGCGTAGCGCTGCAGGCTGAACACCTGCCAGGCTGTGATCGCGTCGAACACCAGGCACTTGCCCAGCGCCGCCGCATCGCGCAACTGCCGCTCCTCGCTGTGCGCCCCGCTCTTGAGCACCCGGAAATACTCCTCGATGCTCCAGCGCGCCTCGTACCAGCCCACGATCCGCTCGGCCCACTCCGCCGTCTGGCCCCCCTCGCTCGACACCAGCAGCCATTCCAGCTCAGCCTCCCCCGCCGGCGGGTCCGTCTCCAGCACCCGCACCAGCCACACCGCCAGCGGCGCCGCCCCCGGCTGCTCTTTCGGCGGTTGCAGTTGCACCTGCCCGATGCGCAGCTCCGTCGTCGCGGTGCGCTGCGGCCGCGCCCGCTTGCCCCCCTGCGAATCGATCACGATCTGCCGCCCGCTGACCAGCGGCTTCTCGAAGTCCGGCTGCGCCGCCAGCTCCCGCAGCCTCGGCTCCCCGCACCATTGCGCCTGCACCTTGCGCTGCCGCCCCGCGTGCGCCCGCACCAACAACCCCGCCTCGGCCGCCTGCGCCGCCTGCCGCTGGAACAGTGCGAAAATGTCGCTCTCGCGGTCGCGCCCACCACCACCACCCGCTTGCCCGGTGCCAGCCGGCCCAACTCCGCGCCCTGCGCAAACCCCCGGAACCAGCGCGCGCTCTCCTTCTCGTGCTCCCCCGTCCGGCCCGGATCCTGTTCCGGGCGCGCCCACTGCTCCAGCCCGCTCACCCCCAGCGGGCGCCCCCCTGCGGTGAACCCCACACTGGCATGCACGAACAGTCCCCGCGAACTGCTGGCACGGTCCTGCAAGGGCCCCAGCCCGCGCGCGCTGCGGCGCAGGTTCGTGTAGTTCAGCGTCGTCGTGTCCTGCACCAACAACAGCGTCTGGCTCGCGTCTGCCCGCAGCCGCTCCAGCAGCGCCTCGCGATGCGGTTGCAGGATGTCCGCGGCGGTCACCTTGTCATTGTGCAAGAAGCGCCGCGCCGCGCGGTGCTCGCTCGGCTGCGGGAAGATCGCCGACAGCGGCGCGCCCGGGTGCCGTTCCCAGGCCTGCCCCATGCCCTGCAGGCGCTCCCGCAGCCGCCCGTCCGGCAGGTCCGAGCGCAGCAACTCGCGCTGCGACCAGTGCGCCTCGTCGCCCAATTCCAGGGCCGGGAAGCGCCCCAAGCTCCGCTCCGGCGGCTGCCGCAGCGTCTCCCGCCAGTCGTCCGCCAGCCCCTGCAGCCAGACCGCCTTCGGGGCCACCTCCGCCCCCAGCGCGCCCGGCGGCCGCCCCTGCGTGCGGCCCACGCACTGCCAGCCCGCTGCTTGGTAACTGGTGCCCGGGCGCGACCCGTCGACGCACGTCTCCAACAGCACTGGGCGCACGCCGTGCAACCGCTCCCAGTCGTCCGCCAGCCGCCGGGCCGCCTGGCCCAGCACGTGCGAGGCCAGATTCGGCACCTGCACGCCCCGCCGGAGCAAGAAGCGGTCGTTGCAGACAATCCGCTCGATGTCCGCTCCGCACGTGCGCTCGTCCCAGCCCAGGTGCTGGTCGCGCGGCCCCAGCCGCAGCGGCGCTGCCACGAAGCTGAGCACGCCCAGTGCCCCGCGCTCAGATTCCACCAGATACACCAGGCGGCGGCCCGGCGCCCGGCCCGCCCCCAGCGGATGATCCTGCTGCAGCAACCGGGCGCACCGCTGGCGCTGCTGCGGCGTCCGTGCCAGGCTCAGGCGCACCGCGCCGAGCGCCGTCAGCGAACCCTCGAATTCCGTCTGCGGCTCCGCGGCCCCCGCCGAGGCCGCGCACAGCTGGCCCTGCCGGTTGCGCCAGCCGTCCTGCTCGCACAGCCCGCGCCCCAAGGCCGCCCGCGACAGCTCGCCCCGCTGCACCTCCCGGCGCAGCCAGTGCACCGTCTCCGGCTTGAACATACGCAGACCAACCCGCACTACCCCTGTTCTACACTGAAACCCCGCTCTGTGTTAAGTCTGTCCGGTCGCTAGGCATGCGCCGGCGCTATACGCGCCGATGGTGTAGCGTAGAAGCAATGGCGGAATGGGTAGCAGCCGAGGCGCCGACACTCGCCGTCCTGCTTACTATTCTCGCGCTGCTGGCAACGCTCGCGTACAGGTGGCAAGTCGGGCACCGGCGGGACTTCCAGATGCTCTGGGAGCGGATCGACAAGGAGGCTGAGAGAAGGGAGCGGGCGTTTCAGACAGCCTTGGAGCGTAGCGACAAGGAGGCCGAGAAGCGGGAGCGGGTGACCCGGGAGTTTACCGCGCGCATTGACCGGGAAGCGGCGGAGCGCCAGCAGCGCATTGACCGGGAAGCGGCGGAGCGGGAGCGGGTGACCCGGGAGCTTACCGCGCACATTGACCGGGAAGCGGCGGAGCGCAAGCAGCTTTTTGACAAGGAGGCCGAGAAGCGGGAGCAGGCGTTCCAGGCAGCCTTGAAGCGGAGTGACAGATCTTTCGAATTGCTGACGGCCCAGACCAACGAGCTTGTGAAGGCGTTGGCAGGCATCGCCCAGCGCACTGCGCGTAGCGAGGGAATGCTGGAGGCGATGACAGCAGGGGTGCCTCGCGCGGGATCGAAGTCGATGTCCGCTGCAGACGAGCCCCACGCGGTGGCCGCTCAGCAAGGTCCTGGCGAGCCGCCTGCGGAATGAACTAGCGTGCGCTCGCCAAGCTCCTAGTGGCAACGCCACTGGCAGCAGCGGCCGCCATCCCCTTCTAGTCAGCTGGTTGCCAGTTCGAAATCTGGCGTCTCGCACTACATTCGGTGAATTCCTCCCTCGGTCAGCCGCCTCCACGATTATCTTGCGAACCCTGCCGGGAGATGCTGAGACGCCCAGCGCGTCGTAGATTGCCTGCTGGCCCGCTTCCACCTGGGTCGCCTTGCACACGATTAGCGTCCGCCCGTCCGCCCGGCGGGTCACCGTCGTCACCCGGTGCTGCCCGGCCAATCGTCCCCGCAGCGTCGTCCAGCTCGCCTGCTCCCCGCCCTCCGGCAAGCCCGTCTGGATCACCTGCACCAGCCGGTACGCCAGCACACCGTCACGAACAGGTGCGCCTCCGGGCGCAGCGGGCGCCCGCAACCGCTGGATGGCTTGCCCACTCCCACCATCGAAGGCTGCGCCGAAAAAATCAAGTGGCTGCGCAAGGCCTGCCGACGGCTCCGGCCACTTGCCGGCCCAACGCCATGGCAAGCACCGCGGACCGCGACCCCGCACTGCCGGACGCCCTCCCGCCCCAGCGTCCCAACACCGTGACGCTCCATGGCACAAACTCCGGCCGATACTAGCCCTACTTCCAGCGCCCCGGGTTCTGAATGCCTACGCGCTGTTTGGACCAGAACGCAAGCGAGCTCGCGCTCGACTGCCATCGATTTCCACGAATGCTCTTGAGCTTGGACTTAGAGTCTGACGAGTGGTCACACCGCTACGTCTACCATGTTGATCGGCGGTATATGTACATGCGCCAAGCTCGGCTTCTTGCCGAGGAAGCCCTGCGCCATCTCGAGGGCCTGATCGACGGAATCGGCACAATCCCAGCCCATCACCCTTGCAGATTCCCGATCCTCGGCGCCGACCACGATCACTTGCCCGCAGTGCCGCGCGCCGTTCTCCGCCCAGTACCACATGTATAGCGGGTGGACCCCGTGATAGCCGTAGCCGTGACGGTACATCCCCCGATACTCGGGATCGTAGGCAAACTCCTCCTCATACTTGCGCTGCAGGTCGTCCGCATCTGTGGTTTCGGTCAGACACCGGTGGAAGAATTCGTGATAGGCGGCGTGGTGGGAGGGACTGAACTCGTTATAGAGGGGATGCGTAAGGATGAATACGCCCCCCTTCTTCACGATGGGCGCGCCCCGGTACATGTTGAAGAAGTACCCCAGCGCCAGACAGCGGACCAGGATAGGATTCATCGGCGCATTGACGTTGTACGGACAGATGAACGGCACACCGAACAGCGCCGCATCGGCCTGGCCGTCGACCGGCACACAGTACTGCTGGTAGTTGTAGGCAAGCGTCTTGGCATGGACGGCGTCGGTCGCGCCCGCGTGCACTGCGATCAATTCGTAGGGCGCCGGTATTGCGAACAGCACCTTGCGCTTGACCTTGCGCGGCAGGGACTGCAGCCCGACCTGAACCGTGCGAAACGTGGCTCTGTCGAGCGCAGTCCACTCATCTTCCGGCTTGATGAAAAAGTTCATGCGCGGATCGAACATCTGGTTGTTAACCACCGTCTCAATGTGGAAGACGTTGAGCTTTTCATTGACGACCCGGCCCATGCGGTTACATGAGTCGGTCAGCGGTGACTGTGTGTGGTCGAAGTACGAGTTCGAGGCCCGGATCGTCTCCGGATTGTGATGCGCCTTGAGCGCGGCGTAGTCGCAGAGACCTACCCCGACCGACTTGTTGCCGCCGTCCATCGGGACCAGGTTGATGTTGATGTAGATGAGCAGGTCCGACTCAGCAGCTCTGCGGTTGATCCGCACCCTCTCGCCGAGCTCCGTCTCGCCGAGCTCCACCATCCCATCCGGAGCCTCACCATCGTGGCAATACAGGCGATGCGGGAAATACGCATCGAAGATCGCCCTGCCAACGCTCCAGCGGATCTCAAACGGCTCCATCCGCCGGTGGAACGAGTTAGCGATCACGATCTCGACGTCGGTCACCCCCGCGTTGCTGAGCATGTCGAGCAACACAGTGAGGACCGACTGGCGAAGGTCCGGCTGGTTCATCTTCGGCAGGGGCAAGGAGATGTCATCGATTGCGATCGTGACCTTCTTGCCGGCCTCTAGCTGAGCTCTCAGCGGTTCAGCTTGCTCCGGGTGATCCAGGGCGAAGCGAATGGCGGTCTCCCGATCCGGCAGGCCGGGAATTGCGGGCTTCGGATATACCACCCTCGTGCCTGCGGGCAACTTCGCTCGAATCAGATCCTCGCCATACCACAGCAGCCGGTCGGCGGAGGAGGCGCTCAATTCCCGAACGCAGCCGTTGTCGGGCACCAAAGCGGCTCGCCCGACAGCATTTGGAGCGGGTTCCCCGAACACGGCCGGGTTGGCCCACGTCGAGGAGTGGCGCAGTTCCGTCATTTCTGCACTGAGTCTACCCGTTTCGCAGCCCCCTGCCGCTCGGGCGCGGTGTCAGTGGCGCTCGAGCGAGAACGAAACGACGCGGCCGATCCGAATGGGTGGACTGTTTCAGTCGACTGCTTGAGATCGAGAGTGGCCCACCCATTCACTTGGGCGGCCCTCCGAAGCCCCGCATCCGGATTTGTCGCGATGGCCATACCCACAGCGTGGAGCATCGGAAGATCCGAGCCACTGTCCGAGTACGCTCGGGCAGCTTTGAGATCTAATCCATGTGCGGACGCGTAATCCCTGAGCACCTCTGCCTTCGCCTCGCCCGCCAGCAGGGTCTCCGCGACCTCCCCGGTTGCGACCCCATCGATGAATTCCAAGCGATTGGCCAGCATGTCGTCAAATCCAAAATACTCTGCCGCAGGCGCAACCGCGATGTCAATCCCACCTGTCACTAGCACCGTGTGATAGCCGGCCGCGCGGTCTAAGGCCACTCGTTCCTTCGCATACTTGAACTGCTCTGCCTTGATCTGGGCCTCGAACAGATCGACTGCTCTCGAGCGCAGCCATTCTTCGCTGAAGCCGCGGTACAGCCGGAAGAAAACGACGTTGAAGAGGCGCCGGGAGCAGGCGTCGAGTATGAGCCAGACGGGAATGCCAAGCACTGCCTTGGCATACCGCCACACAGCTACCGCTTTGCGCGGATGGTGCCTCGCGAACCAGAGGTAACGCGTGACGACGTTGCCCGAAACCAGCGTGCCGTCGAAGTCGTAGAAGGCCACTCGCGCGCCACGGCGCGCCGCGAGCGGCGCCACTAACCGTGTCCCAATCGCATCAGCCATCCCAGCACGAAGATTGCGGCGACAAAGTAGGCGAAGCAATAGAGGCCGTATTGCAATCTATCCCGATCGGTCGAGCGTCCCACGATCCCCATAACGGTGGACGCGAACAGCGCGAACAAGAGTGACGCTTGCAGGTGAGACGGAGTGAACATCAGGCTTTGGCCCTCTTCCCGGACGCGATCTCGTAAACGTCAACCACGGCGAGTAGGTTCAGGAAGCCCGAGCATACGAGGAACTTCGTCCCGTAGTCGTGCGCTGCCCCGGGCATTGTTTCTTGCTCGTATCCTAGCCCAACGGTGACAAAGTACAGCGCCCCGTTGCAAAGATCCCCGAAGCACCCCCCGTAGGTCATGATCGTGGTGAACAAGTCCCCGTCCGTGGGCGTGAACATGCGGCCTTGCATGGTGAGACCGGCGAGAAACATGCCCGCAATTGCCCCCAGCAACACGACACCGTGCCACTGGCGCTTCAGATAGTAGTGGCCGGCACCCGGGATCAGCCAAGCGAGCAGCACTGGCGGCAGTCGCGAGACCAGCGGCACATAGGCCGAAGCCTGGTCCTCTCGGTCAGTTGAATTGCGTTTGGATGCCATCATCGCTAGCCCCACCCCTCCCGAGCTCTCGGCCAAGTGGATTAGCCCAAGCGGTCATGATGACCTGCTAGGCGAAGCGGTTTCTTGTGGCAATTATCGCACGCGATCCGAAATCACCGATCCCGCCTCTCATGCAGCGGGACTTCACACGCGGCCAAGTTGGCCATAGACACTCCAAGTTTCGTCGGCGCAGCGTCTCCAAGTGAACCTCGTGGCTGTTGCCGCGCCCTTGCGGCGGAGTTCCGATCGGAGCCCGGGACTGCTCAACACGCTCTCCAGTGCCCCGGAAATCTCGTCTCCGTCGAGTGGGTCGACCAACACCGCGGCATCGCCGGTGACCTCTGGCAGCGCCGAGACGTTTGAAGTGATCACAGGAAGGCCGCAACGAAACGCTTCGATTGCGGGAAGTCCGAAGCCTTCCTCCAACGATGGGAACAGGAGCACCTCTGCCGCGACATACAGGCTGGCCCGCACGTCGTCGTCAACGTGGCCCACGATGCGAATCCGGGGTCTGGCCGGGCTCTGCTCGATGCGCTCTTGAATCGCCTCGGCACCATAGCCGAATGCTCCCGCCAGAACTAGGTCATGCCCCGTCCCTGCTGACTCAAACGCCGCGACGATCCTTTCGATGTTCTTCCTCGATTGAATTGTGCCGACGTGCAAGACGAACGGCTCAGATACACCCAGCTGTCGCAAGATCGCGGCGCGTTGGCCAGCAGATGGAACCGCGAGCGCTTCGGCACCGTGATGCACGACGGTAATGCAGGACTTGGGGTAGTCCAGCAACTCTGCGACCTGCCGGGCGGTATGAGCCGAAATCGCAATGATGTGGTCGGCGCGTTCGGCGGTCTCGTGCGCGAGGCGGGTGAAGCGCTGGCGGAACTCCGGCGTCGAGTATTCGCCGGTGATCGCGAACAAGTCGTGGAACGTCGCCACCTTGGGCACTCGGCCTCCGGTCGGCAAACGTTGGTTCAAGCCGTGGAAAGCCCGCAAGGCACCCGCACCAAGCCGCCACGGCAGGTCCTCCAGCAACCGACGTCGGACATTCCGGGGCAGGCGTGAGCCGTATGACCGCAGATAGCGATTGCTCCGGTAGTACCAGCCAAATCGCTCTTCCGGATGCGCCTCTGCCAGTTCCCTGCTGAGGTTGCGCGCGTACACGGCAACGCCCGTTGGCGGGCGGTCAAGGCTGTTGCCCGCGTCGAGACCAATCATTTCGGCAGGAGTCCCATCGACCAGCCGCCGCCGCCGTCCGGCAACCCGAGGCCGGTTATCAAGCGGTCGATTTGAGCGAGCACGCGTGGCTCGTCGACTACGCCCTCGACTGGAATCACCTGCACCGGCGAGGCTCCCGCAGGCGTCCATCGACGGCGGAAGCGCTCATTCGGCGCGCCTGCGAAAACCTCGATCACTGGAGTTCCGTGCGCCGCCGCTATGTGCGCGGCCGCCGAGTCGTAGCCAATGTACAGGCTTGCCGCCGCTGTCCAGTCCCCGAACCCTGAAAGACTGCCCTTCCATGTCATCAGATCCGCACTGCTGGCTGCGCCAGAACCGGGCAGGCCCAAGCGGCCCACGCTGCCCGAGAATGCCTGGATCCGCTCGTCGACTACCCGCTCTTCACTCGCGCCCAGGCCGTAGTCAAGGGCAATGACGAAATTGCGCCGGCGGAGGAGGTCCAGCAACCGATCCTCGAATCGCCCGCCGAGACGCTTCGACTCACGACCTCCGACGCCGAAGCTGACAGCTGCGACGGGCCTGCCACTGCCATCGATCCGCTCAAGGCCCCCCAATGCGGAGCGAGGCATCGGGAGCGCCTCGGCGGCCCCCGCGGCAGCGCCCCAGGTTGCGCGGCACCAGTCCTCGGCGAGGTCGCCGAGGGGAGCTGATCGGTCCACGCCGTCGGAACGACTCGCGAAGAATCGATAAAACCTGTCGTCTGCCACCGGCAGGAGTCCCAGTTGAGTCAGTCGGCTATCCGGATCGATGACAAGCCATTCGTGCGAACCAAATCCTGCAATGCTATCCCGAACGCATCCCAGAACGGCATACCACGCCACCAAGCGCTCCGCCAGCAATGCGTTCCGGCCGTAGGCAACCGGCCTGTGGCCGACACGATGGCCCCTGACGATCAAGTCGGCGTTCTTCTTGGGGGCGATGAATTCAATCTCGGCTGATGGGAACGAAACAGCCGCGAATTGAAGGATCCGTCTAGTCACCGCCACATCCGCGCCCAAGGTCACCCGAGAAAGCACCGCCACTTTCTTAACGCGAGCACACTCCAGCTCGCCGCTAGGAGGGACCGCGCAAACGTCGCGATGGCGGTCAAGCAGGGGCCCGGGGCCGCTAAAGCCCAGTTCCCGCAGGTCTTCCGCAACCGGTGAGCCGGGCGCGAAAAGCACTTCTGCCATGAAGCACGCGTAGGACTCGCACAGCGAAGGCTCGAACTGATCCGCCCATGGTTCGATGATCTCCGAACAGACCTTTTCCGTCGCCTCCTGAGCCTTGGTCCTGTCCGCCGAAAAGGCCGCCTCGGCCAGTGCGCGGGCGTAGCCCGAGAATTGCCGAGAACCAGGCTCACACGCTTTCAGGCCCCTTGTGAGATCCGCTACCTGCACCAGCTTTCAGCATGGCGAACGCAAGTGCTGAGGGCAACATGGACGTGCGTGGCTATAATCGGAGGCCAACCCTGAATCTGGTTGCAAGCCATGAAAGCTTCCCGAATCCATCAGTGTGGCGGTCCCGAAGTGATCCGCTACGAGGACGCCCCTGATCCCCGCCCGAAAGCGAACGAGGTCCTCGTACGGGTCGGCGCCTGCTCGCTCAACCACCTCGATCTTTGGGTCCGTGACGGGCTGCCGACGCTCAAGTTGGGGTTTCCATGGATCCTCGGCAGCGACGCGGCGGGTGAGATCGTCGAAGTTGGCGAACTGTGCGAGCGCGCCAAGGTGGGGGAGCGGATTCTGGTCGCGCCAGGGCGCACACGAGCCCCCGGGCATGCGACTGCGCACGGAGTGGACAACGCAGCTCCTGACTATGGCCTGTTCGGAGCGGTCTACCCCGGACTCAATGCCGAGTACGTCACGATACCCGAAGCCAACGCGATCCCGATTCCGGGCAACCTGACATACGAGGAGGCTGCCTCCGTTCCGCTCGTGTTTCTAACGGCCTGGCACATGCTGGTCGGCATCGCCAAGATTCGCATGCTCGAGGATGTCCTTGTGATCGGTGGCTCGAGCGGAGTCGGAATTGCAGCAATCCAGATTGCCAAGCTCTTCCATTGCCGCGTGATCGCGACAGCGGGAGGGGACGACAAGCTGGCAAAGGCAAAGGCCATCGGCGCCGACCACGTCATCGACCACTACAAGCAGTCGATCAAGGACGAAGTAAAGAAGATAACCGGACGGCGAGGAGTCGACCTTGTCTTCGAACACGTGGGGGCCGCTACCTTCGGGCACTCCACCGCATCGATGGCGCGCCAGGGCCGTCTGGTGACCTGCGGGGCCACGACAGGCTTTGAGACCCGGCTCAATCTGGGCCATCTCTTCTCCAAGCACCTCAGCCTGCACGGTTCGTACATGGGCACGTTGGGGGAACTCTACGATCTACTGCGCTTCTTCGAGCGCGGACTGCTCAAACCTGTACTCGACCAATCGTTCGCACTCAGCGACGTGCGCGGCGCGCACGAGCGCATGGCGGCCAAGCAGCACTTCGGCAAGATCGTGATCGTGCCCGAATAACGCTGCCGGGCGACGCTGTCAAGAATCGCCGGGGCGCATGAGATCAGGGCAATCTGCCCTAGTCCCCAATTCGCCGCATCTCACGCTCGCGGCCGAGCCTGGATCCGCGCGAGCCCGTCGCGAAGTGTGCTCATGCGAGGAAAAGCGCTCAAAATCACTACTCCAGCAGCCGTGTGCACCATCCGGGATATACTTGAAGAGCCGTCTTGCAGCGGGACCCGGCCTAGCTCAAACGGTCCCCTATCCCCTTCTATGAACCGCGTTCGATTTGCGCCGTCGCCGACCGGGTTCTTGCATATCGGTGGAGCGCGAACCTACGTCTTTAACTGGTTTTTTGCCCGCTCGACAGGCGGCAAATTGGTCCTGCGCATCGACGACACCGACACGGGGCGCAATAGCGAGGAATCGCTGCGCTCGATTCTCGACGGGCTGGGCTGGCTCCAGTTGCCATGGGACGAGCAGCATGCTCAGTCTGACCGTCGACAGTTGCACGTGCAGGCCGCAAATGCTCTCCTTGCCAAGGGCGCCGCATACCGCGATTTCACTCCCGCAACCCCAACCGACCGCACGGGGAACGATTCTTGGTTGTGCAATCCCGGCATGCGTGAAATCGATGCCGCTGAGAGTGACGGTCGTGCACTTGCCGGCGAACCCTTCGTCGTCCGCTTCCGAGTCCCGCGCGAACGCGCTGATGGCGTGGCGTTCAGGGATCTCGTTCTGCGCCGCCAGTTTCGTAAATTCGCGGATATAGAGGACTTCGCGTTACTGCGCAGCAACGGTCAGCCGACTTACCATCTGGCATCGAGCGTCGATGACGCAGACTTGCGGATCACCCACGTGATCCGGGGCCAGGATCACTTAGCGAACACCTTCAAACACATCCTGCTGTTGGAGTCTCTCGGTTATGAGCCGCCCCAGTTCGGCCACCTTCCGCTACTGCTGGGGCCGGACGGGGCAAAGCTCTCCAAGCGTCGCCACGGGGCTGTCGTGAGCGTCACCAACTACCGCGACATGGGATTCTTACCCGGGGGATTCGTGAATTATCTGAGCCTGCTGGGCTGGTCGCCCAAGGACAACCGTGAAATCTTGACCATCAACGAGATTCGCGAGGCGTTTCGGATCGAGGGCGTGCTGCGGACGAATGCGACGGTTCAATTCGGCGCAGACGGCGGTTCCGACCAGGTCGATCCCAAGGCTGTTTGGCTGAATGGGCAGCACCTGCGCACGATGCCCGCCACCGACCTGCTCCCCTTTGTGGAAAAGGTCTTGCGCGACGCAGGCTGGTGGGATGACGACTTTGCCGGAAGCCGCCGAGAATGGTTCTTGGGGGCCGTCGATGACCTGCGCTCGCGCTTGAACTTGCTGTCTGAGTTCAAGCTTCGCTGCCGAGCCTATTTCCAAGACGACTTTGAGACCGATGCCAAGGCCCTCGCGAAGTTGGATAAAGACCGGGTCCGCGAGATGCTGCGGTTACTTGCGGACAGGCTCGAGGCTGCCCAAAGCTTCACCCAGGACTCCGTCGAGCATGAACTCCGCTCGCTGGCCGAGGAGCAAGGAGTCAAAGCGGGGCTGCTGATCAATGGGTCGCGGGCCGCGCTGACGGGCCAGGCCGTCGGACCAAGCGCTTTTCGCGTCTTCACGCTTATCGGCAAAGATCGCACCGTCCGTCGGTTGCGTGCGGTATAGACTTCGCAACAGGGTTTCGCACGATGCTGCTGCTTGGGATTGGAGGTTGGCTGCACGATGGCGCGGCAGCCATCATGCGGGACGGGGCTATCCTTGCCGCGGTCGAGGAGGAAAAGCTCTCCCGCGAGGCGCACAGAGGCGGCCTGCCCAGCCGTGCGATCGATGCGTGTCTTGCCCTTGCCGGCGCCACCGCTGCCGAGGTGGACTGCGTGCCTCTCGTGCGCCCTTTGGGTAGCGGAGTGGACAACACCTTCCAAATTCATCTTCGGTCTCTGTTTCCGAATGCCCGCATTGTGGTGACGGATCACCACGACGCTCACGCCGCCAGCGCATACTTCGCGTCTTCGTTCGACGAGGCTAAGGTCCTGACGCTGGATCGCCAAGGCGATATGCGGTGCGGCGCTGTGTGGCGCGGCAAAGGCTCGGAATTGGAATCGCTCGAGGATCTGTACGCCCCCGATTCCCCCGCTGTGCTCTACAGTCGGGTGACCGAACTGCTCGGCTTCCGCGCCGGGCGCGAGGAGCACAAGGTCCAGTGGCTGTCGCTAGCAGGCGAGCCCCGGTTCCGGGAGCTCTTTGTCGCCATGATGGGTGCTGGCACCCGGGGCCTTCCGACCCTTGACCACAGCTACTTCGATCCTGCGCGTCCGACGCATGGAGGGTTCGGGGACAAGTTTTACGGAGCACTCGGCCTAAACCCGTCGGAAACCATCTCGGATGCCATGCAGCGAGACCTTGCCGCCAGCGTGCATGCTGCGGTCGCAGACGCCGTGTTGGAGCTGGCCGGTGAGTCAGAGCACCTCTGCCTCGCAGGGGGCGTGGCAATGAACGCGCTGCTGGTGGACTCTCTCGAACAGAGCGGCAGGTTCAAGGAAGTCTTCGTGCAGCCGGCGGCCGGGAATGCCGGAACTGCGATTGGCGGCGTGTATCACACCTGGCACAAGGTACTCAAAAGGACCGAGCGCGTGCCGTTGGGCGACCTGTTCCTCGGCCCGCAGTACTCCAGCGAAGCGATCAGCCAGGTCTTGGAGAACTGCAAGCTGAACTTCCGGTACTTGCTGACGGATGCGGAACTGGTCGGCTCGGCTGTCGAGCGGCTTGCCGAGGATCAGATCTTGGCCTGGTTTCAGGGCAGGACCGAATTCGGCCCGCGGGCACTGGGCAATCGGAGTATCCTGGCCTCTCCCCTAAACCCCTATTCCACCGAGAATTTGAACGTTTACATCAAGCGGCGTGAGAAGTTCCGCAAGTTCGCAGCGTCCGTCCCTGAGGAAGCAGTCGACGAGTATTTCGAGACCCGTCCGGCGTCCCGCTACCTCGCGACTGTTTCGCGGGTCAAGCCGGCCCACAGAAAGACGTTTGGGTCCGCACTGCTCGACAGCGAGCGGATTCGCCTGCACGTGGTCAGCAAGGCCGATAACCGGCTCTACTGGGAATTGCTGCAGGAGGCTGGCCGCGTCAGCGGCCTGCCGGTACTCTACAACACGTCATTCAACCTCTTCGGCGAGCCGCTGGTCAGCGACCCTCGGTCCGCCGTGCGGAGCTTTTATGCCTCCGGAATTGACGCTTTGTTCGTAGGCAACTTCTTGCTTGAGAAGTAGCCTCCGCCGCCAGGGGTTTCGATGCGCAAGCGATCCCCGCTGCGCACCTCGAAGTTCCCTTTTGAGGGCAGCTCGCTACCGTTGAGGGTGTTCCGCCCGCGAGTCCCGGGCTCGCCCCCGCACGCTCCCCGCGGAGCCAGCTTGCGCCGCTCCGACAGAATCGCGAGAGACACGTCAGTCAAGAATTCGTATTCGCGGACCACGCCGTCCCCGCCTCGGCGGAAGCCCGCCCCTCCGCTACCCCGCCGCAGCGCATAGTTTGCAATTCGTACGGGATACTGCTGTTCGAGCGCCTCTATCGGCGTATTGAGACTGTTCGTCATGTGGGTGTGAATACCGCTCAGCCCATCAGCGCCGGTCCAAGCGCCCATGCCGCCGGCCACGGTCTCGTAGTAGCTGAACGGCCGGCCATCCCTGGAATCGGTCCCGCCGAAGCTGATGTTGTTCATGGTGCCCGAACTGTCCGCGGGCAGCTCACCTGGCAGGGCCTGTCGCAAAGCGCCAAGCAGGGTGTCAACAAGACGTTGCGACGTTTCGACATTTCCCGCCGCTGTGCTGGCAGGCAGCAGCGCATCGCAGACGGTTCCCGGACGGGTAAGGATCTCGATTGGGCGCAGCGTTCCAGAGTTGTAAGGCGTATCGGATCCAACGATGCAGCGGAAGCAATACATCACCGCAGAGGTGGTCACTGCGCGGTTGGCATTCACGCCGCCCTGCGTCTGGGGGGCGGACTCTCGAAAGTCCACGATCGCTTCCGATCCCCGGATCGACAGCCGGCAGTGGATAGCTATCCGATCTGACCCGAACCCATCGTCATCCAGCCAGTCGGTGAATTCGCAATCGCAATCCGGGATCGCCTCGAGCCTGCTCCGCATCACACTCTCGGCGTAGCCCTGCAGGGCCGACATCTGGCGCTGCACTTCCTCGATGCCGTGTCGCGCCAGAGCCTCCCGCAGGCGGCGCTCTCCCACTCGGTGCGCGGCGACCTGCGCGCTGAGATCACCCAGCCTCTCGTCCGGCGTGCGGACGTTGGCGAGAATCATGGAGAGCAGCGCGGGATCGAACTCTCCATCCCGCACCAAGCGGACCGGCGGGATGCGCAGGCCCTCTTGGTAGATCTCCTTCGCCAACGGCATCGAGCCCGGTGCCATACCCCCGACGTCCGCATGATGAGCGCGAGTCACAAGGTAAAACAGGGGCTGATCCGATGAGTCGTCATACACCGCGGAAACAGACGTGATATCAGGCAGATGGGTCCCACCTCTGAAAGGATCGTTGAGGAAATAAATCTCGTCGGCCTTGGGTTGGTACTCGTTCGTGACTGCTTCCACAGAGGCCGGCATCGCCCCGAGATGGGCCGGCATGTGGTCACCCATCGCAACCGTGCGACCTTGCGCATCGTACAGCGCACATGAATAGTCGCGGCGTTCCTTGATATTGGCGGAGAACGAAGTGCGGCGCAGCACGATCCCCATCTCCTCGGCTATCGAGAGGAAGAGGTTGCGAAAGACTTCTAACTCAAGATTCACGGTCGCTCGTCCGCCGGACGGTCCCGCCACCACGATGCGAGCGCAGACCCGGTCACATTCATGAACGTACCGAATATCCCCGGAGCCAAGGCAGCTGCGGAACTCTTGAGCACATTCGTAGCCAAACCGACAGCCATACCTCCATTTTGCATCCCGACCTCGAAGGCGACCGTGCGGCGATCCGTTTCGCGCAGCCGGCAAAGACCAGCCGCGAAGTATCCCAGGCCGTAGCCCGCGACATTGTGGAGTAGCGCAGCTGCCAGCAGCGCCGCGCCGCTGGTCAGGAGGTCATCGCGAGAAGCTGCAGCGATGATCGCCAGAATGAAGCAGATCGAAGCCATGGAGACGCCCGGCAGAATCCGATCAAGAATGTCACGCCGGTGCGAGAGCAGCCGGTTGCACAGCAACCCGACGGCGACTGGCAAAACCACCAGTTCGATGATCGCCCGCATCATTTCCCAGAATTCAATCTCGATAAAGCGGCCAGCGAGCAAGCGCATCGCGAGCGGGGTCAGCAAAGGTGCCATCAGAGTCGAGCACGCAGTCATCGTGACCGACAGCGCCACATTTCCCTTCGCGAGGAATGCCATCACGTTTGAGGCTACGCCGCCGGAGCAGGATCCAATCAGAATGACGCCAGCGGCAATCTCGCCTGGAAAGCCGAATGCAACTGCGATTGTCCAGCCCAGCAAGGGCATGACCGTGAATTGCAGCACCATGCCGATCAGCACGGCCTGCGGCATGCGCAGGGCCCTCGCGAAATCCCCCAGGCTGAGAGTCGCGCCCATGCCAAGCATGATCAACTGGATCAAAGGGGTGATCAGGTTCCCCAAGGGGAAGCCGCCCCACGACACGAAGTGCGCGGGGAAGTACATCGCCCAGCACGTCATCGTGAACACCCAAAACGTGAATGCGATGATATTGAGCTTAGGATGGATCTGGAAGCGCACGGCCAGCAGCCCCAGCGCCAGCACCAGGAGGGCGCCGCTCGCCGAAATGCTTCCGGACAGTTGGGCCGCCAAGGATCCGAGCAGCATCGTCAGTCCTCCAACAGACAAGACCAGACCGGCGCGCTTCACGAAGGCGGCATCGTAGCACACGTCAGATCCAGGCGATCCTCCATGCGGCACCAGCGCTACTCATGGCTGCTCCCGTTCAGCGCGGCCCTCATCGCCTGTTTGCTCCTCGGGGCGTGCGGTGGGGGCCGCCGCATTAAGAAGGTCAAGCTGCCGCCACCGATCAACCCCAGGGTCGGCTGGACTCAGACCGGGATTGCGAGTTGGTACGGACCTCCGTATCACGGACGCACCGCCGCCAATGGCGAGACCTACGACATGAATAAGCCGACGGCCGCACACAAGAGGCTGCCGTTCGAAACTTGGCTCAACGTCAAGAATCTCTCCAACGGCAAGACCACCCGCGTTCGAATAACGGACCGCGGCCCGTTCGTTGGCAACCTCATTATCGACCTTTCCAAAGCTGCCGCAGCGGAGATTGGGATGGTCGGCCCGGGCATCGCCAAGGTTCGGCTCACGAAGATTCGCCCGCCCCGGGGCACGCCTCGGGCGGCTGCGTCCGCCAAGTCACCCTCAGGACGCCAAGCGGGCCGGTTTGACGTCCAGATCGGAGTGTTCTCGCAGGCTGCAAACGCAAACGCCCTTGCGGCCAAGGCTCGGGGCAAGGGGCACAAGACGTCCGTGGGGCAATTCAACCAAGCAGGGGCTGTGCGCTACCGGGTCCTGGTTGTCGGCGGAGACGCCAAACGGGCGAATTCTCGGCTGCAGAAACTCAAGCAGCAGGGCTTCGACGGCCTGCTCCGGCCGCGGCGCGGCTAGGCCGCACACCAGACCGGACGACGGTCATTCACCTGGCATCAGCCAGAGCGGCGGCGCCTTGAAGTCACCACTGTCCCGGCCCGCCGCGTACGGTGGCACGCCTTCCTCTGGTTGCAGGGAGCGGAATTCCTTGATCCTCTGATACATCGCTTCCGCCAGAACTGGATTCGCATCGATGAGATTGAGTTCCTCCCCAAGATCCTCGGAAATCTTAAACAGAAAACGCGTCCTCAGCGAGTCATCCGCAGTGTCGTCGGTGACGTCCGGTCCAAGCACGACCATCTTCCAGTCATTCGTCATGTACGAGATCTGCTCGGCGTGTGTTCCCTGCTGGCCGATGTAGTTGAACAGCTCTCGGTCCAGTGCCTGCTTTCGGCCCGTGAGCACGTCCAACATGTCCACGCCGTCGAGCGGTTTGCCCGTGTGCCGCTGGACACCCGCAATGCGCATCAGCGTCGGCATGACATCGATGTTGGCAAGCGGGACATTAAGCTTCTGCCCGAGTGGGATCACGCCTGGCCAGCGCACGGCTGCCGCGACCCGGATCCCGCCCTCGAAAACGCTGGCCTTCGCGCCGCGCAGGGGCGTGTTCTCGCCGATGCCGGCTACACCACCATTGTCGGAACTGAACAGTACGACGGTGTCGGACGCAATGCCAGATTGATCAATCGCGTCGAGGATCATCCCCACGCCCTGATCGAGGGAATGCACCATGGCACCGAGGATCTTGCGGTTCGCATGGCGGCGCGCATGGCTGGCCGCCATGCTGACCCCCTCGAGCCCCTCGAAGAACCCCCTCGCCGGAGGCAGCTGTTCAAACAACGGAAGGTCTTCCTCCTTGGCTTGGAACGGACTGTGGGGCGAATTGAACGGCACGTAGCAGAGGAATGGCTCGGCATCACCCGCATGTGCCCGGATAAAGCTGGCCGCGCGGGCGGCAATGAGGTCCGTCGTGTAGCCTTCCTCGCTGCTGGGCTCAAACCCGTCGTGCCAATCGACCTCCCCCTCGCGTTCGTGCGTGAAGTAGTCGATGGCACCGTTGTAATGGCCGTAGAATTCCGTGAACCCCCTGCGCAACGGGTGGTATTTCTTATCCGAATGCCCCAAGTGCCACTTGCCGAAAGCACCGCGATGCCTGTAGCCCACCTCGGCCAGCACGTCCGCGATGGTCCACTCGGAGGTATCCAGTCCACCCTCGCGCCAAGGAGGATATACCGCCCGCATTGCGCCGTAGCGGATTGGATAGCGGCCAGTGAGCAGGCCGGCTCTGGTGGGAGAGCAGACCGGGGCCACATAGTAGCGTGCCAATTCCGCCCCTTCGGCGGCGATCCGGTCGATGTTGGGCGTGGCGATGTTACCGCCATGGAAGCTCACGTCGGTCCAGCCAAGATCGTCTGCCAGCAGGATCACGATGTTGGGCTGGTCGATCGAGCCTGATTGACCCGGACCGACTGAGGATGAGCAGGACTGGAAGACCAAGAGCGCGGCCAGGGACAGCCAAGCCGACTTGGACCATGTCGAGCGGTCGCGCCGATGACTAGCTGCGCCGCAGCGATTAGAGGGGATGGGTTCGTGGAGCAACATGATGGCCAACCTCTTGCAAGGTCCTCAAGACGGGCGGGCACTGACCTGAGGTGGCTGCGACTGGCCATTCCAGACCGAGGCCGGAGTGCCATCCCACTCACAGAATGGTACACGAAGCCAGCGCATTCGAAGCCTAGGCTTCGGATGCCGCCCAGTGTGCCACCACGCCACGGAGCCCGGTGCCAGCAAATGATCCGGTGTTAGACTCAGGCTTGGCGCCGCCCAGCCCCGTCGCCATCACGATCGCGGGCTCCGACCCGTCCGGCGGCGCGGGACTACAAGCGGACCTCAAGACCTTCCACCAATTCCGCGTGTACGGAATGGCCGTTCCGACGGTCCTGACGGTGCAAAACACTTGCGGAGTCGAGTCGGTCACAGCTCTGGATCCGGCCATTGTCAAAGCGCAACTGGATTGTGTCCAGCGGGACATCCCACCGCTCGCAGGCAAGACAGGCGCGCTCGGACACCCGGCCATCGTGAGCGCTATTGCTGATTGGGCGCGAGCCTCGGACGTCCCGTTGGTCGTCGATCCGGTAATGGTCAGCACGCACGGTGACAGGCTCTCGACGGACGCTGCCATCGAAGCGATGGTCCGGGAATTGTTCCCGCTCTGCTTTCTCGTCACGCCCAACTTGCACGAGGCCGGTGCGCTAGTCGGGCGGGAGATCAAGGATCTAGACGGCATGCGTGAAGCCGCCGAACTCATTTCCGCGCTAGGTCCCAGCAGAATTCTGGTGAAAGGCGGGCATCTCGCCGGAGATGCGATCGATCTGCTGTGGGTGGACGGGGAGGTGCGCACATATCGCTCGGAGCGGATTGACACGCAGAACACCCACGGGTCTGGATGCACCTACTCGGCTGCGATCGCCGCGCTGCTCGCCCTCGGGCGGCCGCTTCCCGCGGCCGTGCATGAGGCAAAGCGCTTCGTCACCGAAGCCATCCGATCCGCCCCCGGGTTGGGTCGAGGACAGGGCCCGCTCAATCATTTCGCGCAGACTTCCAGCGAATCTGCGTGAGTTTGCGATGATCGAGGAGGCGGGGCGGGTATGCCGGATTCAAGCAGCAGTCGCAGGTGGGTTTTCGCAGTCCTAACTGCCGTCGCATTCCCCGCGCTCGCTCTGCACAGCACCTGTATCGCAGTGATGGGGCCTGGCACTTGGGGCTCGGGCATGGAAGAATTGCTGCCCGAATTCAAGCCGCCTACCGCCGAGGTGGACGCATACCGTCTCGAGTTCGAGTCTCAGACACCAACTACCGGGATCGCGGATCAAATGGGCGAAGACGCTCTCCCCACCGAAGTTGATGGCAAAGTCGCTTGGTTCCATCAACTCGGCGAGCGAACGGTCTACCTCACTGAAGCGCCGGCAGGGCGGCTGCCGCGCCAGCGTTTGTATGTTTCCTCTTCCGAGCAGCGCTTGCGCGAGGTTCCGATTCCAAGGGGGCACATCGTAGCGCGACCGCAGTGGACCTCAGACGGCCTCGTCTACGTGCGTTGGAATCCTTGGGCAATCCCACCATCGGGCAAGTTGCGCAGATACGTGGCCAGCTGGTTCGACACCTCGAGCCGACCAGAAGCCGCCCTTTACGGAGACACCGACGCAACCGGCACATGGCGCTTTCTGATGCCAGGGCACTCGGTCACGGTCTCCCCCGACGGCCGTCGGGCCGCGCTGTTGAGATCGGGGGCGTTGCTGGCGGGCTACTACAGCATCCACGCGTGGCAGGTCGGCAGCGCAGATGCACCCGCCGTGCTGAGCCTGCGAGAACACGACGGGAACGCTACCGGGTCCTTCCGGATGCGCTGGTCGGGCGATTCCTCTGCGCTGTTCATCCAAGGACGAACGGGTGGATTCCACCGGAAGGCATCCCACGCCGGAGCTGGCCCCGACGGGATCCAGCTAAATCTCATCTACTTGGCCGGTGAGCAGACCGTCTATGATTTGAACCTCGGGGGATAGACACCAAGACCTGATGCCCTCTGGTGAGCACCTCCGCATAGCCTTGTGGACCGCGGTCCTGGCCGGGGCCTGCGGCTGCAGCGCGCCCCAGCAAGCCCATTTGTTCCGGTACGCCAACGCGCAACCAGCGCAGCACCCGCGCAGCATTTCGATGACGTACTTCGAGGAAATCCTCGAAGCCCGCACCGACGGACGGATTCAGGTTGAGAATCACTTCGGCGGAAGCCTCGGCCGCGAGCGCGAACTCATGGACATGGTTGCGCTGAACGTCCTGCAGGGTACACGCGGCGGGTTGTTCTTTGACGTCAGCCCCAAGTACACGCTGTTCCTGCTGCCGTTCTTGGTCGAGGATTGGGATCAGGCGTTGCGATTGGTCAACAGCGATTTCACGGCCAGGCTCAACGCGGAGGGCCGCCGCAACGGATACCACGTGCCGGCATGCGGCATTTCGCAAGGGTTCCGCGCTCATACCACGAGCGTGCGACCAATACGGGACCCGGAGGACTTTCGGGGCCTCAAGCTCCGCGTTCCCCCGCAAGAGCCGAATGTGATCCTGACCACAGTCTTGGGGGCCAATCCGCAAGAAATCCCGTTTACCGAGGTCTACCAAGCGGCCAAGACAGGGGTCATCGATGGACAGGACAACGCGCCATCAAACCTGTGGGAATTGCGTGTGCACGAAGTCCAGAAGTATCTCAGCATCTCGAATTACATGACCGGCCCAGACCCGTTCATCGTGAATCTGGCGTGGTACGATTCCCTACCGTTGGATCTTCAGCCACTCTTTGACGGCGCCGCCCGCGAAGCGATCGAATATAGCGACCGGATGAACCGGGAAAGCGAGCAAGAGTACATCAACAAGCTGTCAGAAGTGCTTGAAACAAACTGGATTGAGGGCGAAGCCTTGGAACGATTCCGGCAGGCCGCGCTGCCCGTCTATGACATTCTCATCTCGAAGGGTTATTTCACTTGGGAGGACGTCGAGGCGGCCCGGCGGGCGGCGAGAGGCGAGTGAAGGCCGTGACCATTCGATCGTTTGAGCGGCGCTTGACCGTCACTCTGGAGGCGGTCCTTGCGGCTGGCCTGCTCGCCATGTTTCTGGTCCTCGTGTCGCTCGTCGTCATGCGATATGCGTTGCATTCCGGCGTTGTCGGCGCTAATGAGACCGCAACGGTGGTATTCGTCTACCTCTCTTCCCTCGGCGCTGCCGTCGCCGTCGGACGTCAGCAGCACATCCGTGTCGACCTGCTCTCCCAGCGTGTGGGACCACGAGCCAAGCTTGCCTTGGACGTCACCTCGCTCGGCTTGGTCGCGATCCTGAACGCGGTGGTGCTCCTGAGCAGCCTGATCTGGATTGGGACCACCGGACACATCCCGATGCCCGTCACGCAGGTGCCCCGGTACGTGCTGCAAGTCAGCGTACCGCTGGGCTGCGGCCTCGCCGTACTGTACTGCTGTACAAAGCTCGCTGTCCTGCTACGCGAGGAGATCGGACGTTGATCTTCCTCCTGCTGCTGAGCCTGCTCGCGCTGATCGCGGTTGGCGTTCCGATTGCGTACTCGCTCGGCATCTCGGTGCTGCTCTACGTCGTGCTGGCGGACACGCAGCTGGTCTTGATGCTGCCTCTGCGCCTGCTGGCCGGCTTTGACTCGTATGCACTGATGAGCTTGCCCTTGTTCATCCTGATGGGCCAAGTGATGAACTCTGCGCAGATCACGTCTCGGCTGATCGACCTCAGCATGCTCTTAGCGGGGCGTTTCCGCGGCGGGCTGGGCTTGGTCAACGTCCTTGCGAGCATGCTATTTGGCGGCATCTCGGGCTCATCCGCCTCGGACACTGCCTCAATCGGCTCGGTGCTGATTCCAGAAATGGAGAAGCGCGGCTACCGCAAGGAAGTGGCTGCAGGGATCACTGTGGCGTCATCGACGATGGGAATGGTGATCCCGCCAAGCATCCCGATGGTGCTTTACGCCGTCGTCGCGCAGCAATCGGTCGGCAAGCTCTTTCTGGGCGGTGTCTTCCCGGGCATCATCGTAGGGCTGTTGCAAATGCTGCTAGTCCGAATTCTTGCCCAGGGCGATGGGGAGCGAGAGGACATCACCTTCGCTGTGGCCGCGAACCGGTTGGTGCGATCAATCCCGGTGCTGCTGATGCCCGTGATCATCGTTGGTGCGGTGGTCCTTGGAATTGCAACGGCGACCGAATCGGCGGCCCTGGGAGTCCTGTACGCAGCGCTGGCGGGATTCATACTGACGCGGGCGCTGACGCCAGGGCTGTTCTGGAATTGCCTGGGCTCAGCCGCGCTCACCAGTGCAAAGATCATGATCGTGATCGCCCTTTCGCAGGCCTATATTTGGATCCTCGCCCTCGAACGGGTACCAGAAGCAATCGCTGGATTCGTCGTCGATCTCGGCTTGGGAGCGACTGGGACACTCCTGCTGGTCAATCTCATCGTTCTGGCCGCTGGCACGATTATCGATGTCAGCCCAGCGATCTTGCTCTTGACTCCGGTCTTCGCGCCTGCGCTGGAAAGCTTGGGAGTCTCCCCGATTCTGTTCGGTGTGTTGTTGGTGTCCGGTCTCGCAGTGGGCGCATGCACGCCCCCAGTAGGCACCTGCTTGAATGTGTGCGCAGCAATTGCAGACTTAGACATCGGGCGCATATTCCGGGGGGCTGCCCCCTTCCTAGCCGCCAATGCCGCGACACTAGTACTGGTAACGTTGGTTCCCGAAATCGCGCTGTGGCTCCCGGAACGACTGATGCCATAGCCAGGAGCGTGGGTAGCCGTTTGTCAGGGCGTAGCAGACCTCAGGGCTTGGATTCCCGCCAAGGCCGAGCGTGTCGGAGCTGCCCGGGATTGGCACTCTTGATGCTTGTCGCAGTGGCCAACCCCTGCGTGGCCCGAGGTGAGGAGACCATCCACCGATTGCGCAGTCCGCGGCAAGCCGGCGAGACCACGGTGCGCGTGTTCGTGCCAGACCATCCCGCGCCCGGCTCCCGTCGCAGGCTGCTGCTGGTCTTGCCTGTCGAAGCAGCGGACGAGACCCGCTGGGGCGATCCGGCCGCCGAGATCCGGCGGACGGATCTCGCCAATAGCCACGAACTCATCGTCGCGCTGCCAACCTTCTCGGATCTGCCGTGGTACGCCGATCATCCGGCAAGCCAAAGCCTCCGGCAGGAAAGCTACATTCTCGGAGACGTGCTTCCGCTGCTAGACCGTGAGTACGACACAGATTCCTCAGCAGGCGAAACCCTGCTCGTGGGTTTCTCAAAGTCAGGTTGGGGGGCGTGGTCACTCCTGTTACGCCATCCGTCGCTGTTTGCCCGAGCTGCGGCCTGGGATGCACCGCTGATGCAAGCTAAGCCTGACCAGTATGGGATGGGGCCCATTTTCGGAACCCAGCAAAATTTCGAGACGTATCGGGTTTCCGAATTAGTACGGCGGCGGGCGGATCTCTTGCGCGGCGCAAGCAGGCTGGTCTTAACGGGATACTTCGGGGCCTTTCGCGCACATCATGTCGCGATGCACAAGCTCTTGGAGGAACTAGAGCTTCCGCACGAGTACAGGGACGGGCCACAGCGAGCGCACCACTGGGAATCTGGATGGCTCGATGAGGCAGTCAGTCTCTTGGTCCAGCGCTAGCAGGGATTGGCCATGCGGCATGGTCACCCAGCCGGCCAGTGTTGCCGTCCAGGCCAGCCCCTGCGGACGTGTTGAACGGATACACGGCAGAGTTTCCGGAAGTTCTTCGCCTGGTCTCAATAACTCTTTAGCTCTAGGCGTGTATGTAATTGACTGTGCTGCTTTTAAGGCACACAGTGATTTGCTGTTCCGGCGTCGGGCGTGGTCCCGTCCCGCACTGTCCGAGGCTGGTCCGTAACGCGACCAAGCCAACAGCCGCGTTGCATGCGGCACGGTTGCTCCAACATGAATCGGTTGGACCAGATCAGAAGATCCTATCGATTGCCGAATAGCCCATCAAGAGCGCCATCAGGCTGGCCGAAACCCAGAGCATCAAGGTGATCCATGCCTTTGGCAGGATGCTCGACGGCATCCGCTTGTAGCGCAGGTAGATGGCGAAGCCGCCAATCACCGGCAGCATGATGGCCTGAGCGATGCCACCGATCTTGACCATCAGGACCGGTTCGCGAATCCACATGAAGTATAGGCAAGGGACCACCAGCAGGAGGACCACGAAAATGCGGATTGCCCGCAGCCTCATCTGGTAGTTCGATTTGTCGTAGACGCCGAGCGTCCCGACAAAGTCAGCCCAAACGCGGCAATGTGCCGCCGTCGATGCGAAGACTGTCGAATAGAGCACGGCGAAGGCGCCGACCATGAACAATCCCAGCGACCAGTCACCCAGCGTCTCGGTATAGATGCTAGACAGCACCCGCACCATCTCCGAGCCCTCTGGAATGAGCCCCATGCCCTTCAGCACACCGGCGCCGAGGAAGTAGAACGCGATCGTTGCGAACGTGTAAATGATCATCGAGCAGAGGACATCGAAGCCCATCACGCGGATCCAGCCTAGCGCCCGACCTGTCCAGCCCGTCGAGTCGTCGCGGCGTCCTGCGTACTGCGCGTACCCCTTCTCGATGCACCAGTAGGGATACATCACAAGTTCGGTTGCTCCCACGCCCGTGATGCCGAATGCGGCAACGGCGGTCGAAAGCCCCCCCTCAGGAGGCTGGAACGTCAGCCCGGTCGCGACCGCGCCCCAGTCGAAGTACTGGGGCAGCTTGAACAATAGGAAGCAGCAGCTGACGGTCAGCAGCGTGAAGCTAACCACGAGCCCCATTGCCACCCGCTCGACAATCACATACTTGCCCGCAATCAGCAGCAACACAGAGAGGCCAGCCAACACCCAGACGAATGCCACGATGGATACGCTTGGCACGACCCGGTTCAGGATTTCCGCGATGCCCCCAAGCATCGCACCGACCTGGAACAGCGTGAAGGTAACCATGAGGCACCACATCCAGACCAGCCACGAGACCCTGAATCGCGGTCCCGGCACGTCATTGAAAGCCTCGAGCGTCGTACGTCCTGTGCCGATGGCATACCGACCCAGCTCGTTTTGAACCACGGTCTTGACGAGACAACTCAAGATGATCAGCCAGAGCAGCACGTAGCCGTTCTCGGCTCCGAGCACGGTGGTGGCGATCAGCTCACCCGAGCCCACGATCGAGCTTGCCAAGATCAATCCTGGCCCGACAAGCCGGATGATCCCGCCGAACGCCCTCGGGGCCGCTCTAACGTTTTCAGGATGTAAGCGGTAGGGATCCTGTGGGACGGTCGAAGCCATAGAGTCCCGCAATGCTAGCACAGGGGCGCTCGGGCCACCTGACACCGCCCTCGGGCCATCGGCACGGCATGGGCAACATGGCACGACCGCAGCCGGCTGTTGGGTGCTGCTAGGCGGGCAGTGCCACCCAAGCCGCGGACAGCTTGGCGCACTCTGGCACGGCAGCGATATTGACGCGGTGCCAAGCACCAACAGTGGCTGTGGTTAGTTTCGCTGCTGTGGCTCGTCCAGCACCATGTGCTCAGGGAAGTCCGCGGATGTCTTTCCGCCGCGCCGCTGCAGGCGCTTGTTTTGAGAACTACCGCGAGGTGCGTTCAGCGGAATATCCATCCCCCCCAGCTCGGCCATCATCTCGTACAAGCTCGCCTCCATCTGCTTTGCCGTCGCGGCATGAGCGGCGACATTGAGCAGGTTAGTGGTCTCGCCTGGATCGGCCTGCAAGTCGTAGAGCTCGTCCGTATCCCAGAGGCCGTAGTACGTGATGTACTTGAAGCGGTCTCCGCGCAGCGCAAACTGCGTCGGGGTATGGGGATAGTTCTTTTCCCAGTAGTAGACGTAGAGGAAGTACTCCCGCCAAGGGATGTCTTCGCCGCGGCCCAGCGCAAGGAAGCTCTGGCCATCCATGTGCGGCGGTTTCGCGAGTCCCATCGCTGCGAAGACTGTCGGAGCGACATCGATGTTCGCGACAACCTGTTCCACGACAGTCCCCCCACGGAACAAGTCCGGGCAGTGCATCAGCATCGGCACTCTGATGGAGGTCTCGTATGCGACACGCTTGTCGATGAGCCCGTGCTCGCCGAACATGAAGCCGTTGTCGCCCATGTAGATCACCAGCGTCTCATCGGAGATGCCCATCTCCGCGAGCTTCGCCATGACCCGCCCGACGCTGTCATCGACACCGCTGAGGGCTTCGTTGTAGCGCTTGTAATAACGCTCGACATCGAGGTCGCTGTGATAGGGAAAGTCCACGCCATGCCAGCTATTGCGCTGATCTCTGAGCCAACGCGGCTTGCCGCGATAGTTCTCGGGCGAGTTCGCTTCACTCTTCGGCCGCGAGAACGGCGCGTCATCGAGTGTGCCCTGGTGCCGTTCCGCGGGAGTGAAGTTGGCATGCACGGCCTTGTGGGACAGGTAAAGGAAGAACGGCTTCTCCGCCGGCTTTTGTTCCGACAGCCACGCAACCGCGTAATCGGTGAGTTCGTCGGTGATGTAGCCCTTCTGTTTGACCCGCTCACCGTTGACGTTGAGCGTGTAGTCCGGACTAGGCGGCAGGTAGTGCCCTTGGCCGCGGAAACTTACCCAATGATCGAATCCGGGCCGCGGCGAATCGTCCGCCGCACCCATATGCCATTTCCCGATATAGGCAGTCGCGAACCCAGCCTTATGCAGGTACTGCGGGAAAAAGAGCGTGCCGTCTGGCACCATCCGGTTGTTGTCGATGACACGGTGCCGGAACGTGTATAGACCGGTCAGGATGGAGGCTCTGCTGGGCGAGCACAGCGAGGTCCCAACGAAGGCGTTCTTGAGGTGGACGCCGTTCTTGGCCATGGCATCCATGTGCGGAGTTCGGGCGAACTGGTGATCCATGAACGACATCGCGTCATAGCGGTGGTCGTCGGAGAGGACGAACACGACGTTGCGCGGCTTGGCGCCTTCGACCGTCTCCAAGACCACGCTGTCGGGGACCGGAGTAACGGCGGCCCCCATCACAGATGCGAGGGCGATGAGCAGGATTGGTGCACGGGCTGACATTAGCACCATGGTACCCAAGGCCTGTGGCCGGCGATGCGACGCCTCGAGGGCGGTATGCCCCGATCAGCCGACGAAGGCGGACTGACTCTGCTAAGCCCGGGGTCGCGGTTGCGTCTGTACAATTGGAGCAGCCATGCGACCAGTGCCATCCCTTCAGTTCCCTGCCCTTGTAGGATTGCTCGCATTCGTTGCGCTACCAGCGGTGGCCGCTGAGAGCGACGCCCGTCCGTCGGTCGAGAAGATCATCGAGAGCTTCATCGACAAGGAGACCGAGTTCTCCAAGGCTCGCGAATCGTACACCTATCGCCAGTCTGTGAAGATCTTGGAGTACGACTCCTCGGGGGGTGTTCGCGGCCGGTGGGAAGTTGTGCAGGACGTTCTGTTCGGCACTGCCGGCAAACGGCTTGAGCGAGTTGTGTTCGCCCCGCCGTCTTCGCTCAAGAACCTGATTCTCACGCCAAGTGACATGGAGGACCTGCGCAGCGTGCAGCCATTCGTGATGACGCGGGACAACGCAAGGGAATATCGCATCGACTATTTGGGCGAGCAGTTGGTCGATGAGATCGACACCTACATGTTCTCGGTCAAGCCAATCAAGCTCGTCAAGGGAAAACGGTACTTCGAGGGCCAGATCTGGGTCGACCAGCTCGGGCTCCAGATCGTCAAGACCTACGGCAAAGGAGTCGGTGTGCTCGGCAGGAACAAGGACGAGCAGTTCCCGCGTTTCGAGACCTACCGGGATCAAATCGACGACGATTACTGGTTTCCCGTCTACACCAGGGCCGACGACACACTTGCGTTCAAGTCCGGGCCGCAAAAGATCCGCATGATCATCAAGTACGAAGACTACAAGAAGTTCGAAGGAAAGTCGGTCATCACATTCGGCGAGGTCGTGGACGAAGGCACCCAGCAGGAAGGCCCTCAGCCTTAGCTCGCCGGGCGGCCCAGATCTGCGCGGCGACTGGGCTACCGAGCCCGATGTGTGCCGATCGCCGCGGGTTCTAAGCGAGATATGCACGAAGCCAATGGCCCAGTTCAGAGCCACGTCGTGGCCAAGGGCGCGAGGTGTGTCTGCCTTGCGGCAATTCTGGCAATCCCCCTAGCCGTCGCCCCTTCCCAGGGTGCGGATGGAGACGCCCCGACTCCACTGACCGTATTCGAACAGGTCGACTCCATGCTGGAGGACTTGCAAGAGATCATGGGATTCGGGCCGCGCAGGCCGGTCAGGCACAAGACCATCTCCAAAACGGAATTCCGCAAGCTCTATGAATCGCGGATGAAGGAAGGCCAGAAGCCCAAAGAGTTGGAGCGCGAATTGCTCTTCCTGAGACTGTTTGATCTCGTTCCCGATGAGTTTGACTACGCCAAGACCGTGCTGGACTTGCTCAGCGAGCAGGCTTGGGCACTGTACGACTTCAAACGGCGCGAGTTGTACCTTGCAGACTGGGCTCCGGCAGACGCCCTCGAGTTCGCCCTGCTGCACGAACTCGTCCACGCGGTGGATGACCACAACTTCAACCTGCTCCAGTACGTCAATGGGGCGCGTGGGTCCGAGCACCAGCTCGCCCGCCTGGCCGCCATGGAGGGGCAAGCCTCCTGGGTCATGACGGAATGGGCGATGCGGCAATCCGGGCGTTCGCTGGAAGGTAACCGCCTGCTGGCCATCGCGGCTGCGAGTGCCACGCGCTTCGAAGCTGAGCAGTTCCCGGTGTACGACAGCACGCCGCTGTATTTCAGAGAAGTCTTGATTTTTCCCTACACCGACGGTCTCTTATTTCAAGACGAGTTGATCAGACGCTTCGGAGTTGAGGGCTTTAAAAGGGTCTTCGAACAGCCTCCGGCAACAACCCAACAGATCCTGCAGCCAGACCTGTACGTCCGCGGCGTCGATCCGCCGCAACCCAAGCTTTCCGACGAAGCGATCCCCAAGGGCTTCAAGCGGGTCTATGACGGTACCTTCGGCCAACTCGACCATCGAATACTACTCGACCACCACTTGGGCGAGCAGGATCGGGACGACTTGCTGGACCGCTGGCGGGGCTCGCGCTTCGAGGTCCTGGAGAATAGGCGCTCGCGTACGGCGCTGCTAAGGTACGCCGTTCGCTGGGACGACGCCGCAACAGCGAGAGAGTACTATCATTTGTATCGGCAGATCTGCAAAAGGAAGTGGGAAGGATTGGACCTCGTGGATCAGGGCAATGATCGCTGCGAAGGGGTCTCCGCCACCGGCCGCGTGGTGCTGGAACTCGACGGCGACGTGCTGCGAAGCACAGAAGGTCTGCCATTGTGATCGAACAAGAGGAACGAATCATGTCGCGAATATTTAGCATCTCCCTCCTAGCATTGGCCATCGCCGCCACTGGCTGGGCCGACCCTAGGCCGGTCCAGCCCTTCGAGGTCACTTCATTCGACGGCCGACAAGTGTCGCTGGACGGGCTCAAGGGCAAGCCATTCGTACTGATGTTCCTCTCAACGGACTGCCCCCACTGCCAAGAGGTGACGCAGCGACTCGATCCGGTTTACCGCAGACTGAATCAATCCGGGCTCGAGCTAGTCGGCCTTAGCCTCAATCGCGTGGACAACGCGGGACTGCGGAACTATGCACTTCGGTTCGGGGCCAGCTTTCCGATCGCACTGTCCTCACGAGATGCATTCTCCCGGATCACCGGAATCTCGGTGATGACCCGCATCTACTATCCGTATGTCCTATTCGTAGACAGTACCGGCAACATCCGGGAGGAGCACCAAGGCTCCGAACAAGTCTGGTTCGACAATTTGGAATCGAACTTCATCCAAGCCGTCAGCAAGCTCCGCTGACGCACAAGAATCCGCACGATAGGTTGGCCTTCAGGCTTCCCGCGCCCTATTGCTGTCGTGGCGGGCTGCTGCGCAAGAGCATCCCAACAATTCCGGCAGTGCGACCTTGCAGGACCATTGAGCGCCCCCGGCCGCAGCCTCCTGGTGCCTGCCACTTCGAAGCACACTCCGCAAGCTGTCCGGACCAGCGAGAGCAGCCTGATATCCAGGCACGCGGGCCGGAATCGCCCCGCCCCGAACCTACGGGCGATTCTCCGCTTGCGGCAGATTCTTGCGGATCACAACAACCTCGTCCACTTCAGCGTCGATCTTGGTTTCATCGGCCGGCCTCTGCCAGAAGGCCCGAAAATAATCGACCATCGACCATACGCTGATCAGGATCGCCAGCCACAAGACGATATAGCCGGCTTGCTCGACGACTGGGGAGTGGGGCGCTAGCAGCAGCAACGAGACAGCAGCAACCTGAGCCGCCATCTTGATCTTGCCGAACTCACTTGCCGCAATCGTGATCCCTTCGGTCAGCGCTAAGTACCGCAACGCAGAGACGGCAAATTCCCTGCTGACGATGAGGACCACCATCCATGCGGCGACGCGGTCTAGCTCTACCAGAGAGATCAGGGCTGCGGAGACCAGGAGCTTATCAGCTATCGGGTCTAGCAGTTTCCCAAATGTGGTGACTTGACGCCTGCGGCGGGCGATATACCCATCAAGCAAGTCAGTGAAAGCGGCAGAAAGGAAGATGCCGAGCGCGATCGCCTCGCGTGTGAAGACCACCCAACCCGTGTCCAGCTCGATAGCATCCTTGCGTAGCAGGACGGCTACGAGCAACGGCACGAGGAAGATCCTCGATAGCGTCAGTATGTTGGGTAGATTCATACAGGGACGCGCGCCAGCGACAGAAGGAAATACTAGGGTTAGCGTACTATACTCGGCTCTCCGAATTCCCTGCCGAGGACTGATCGTCACGGCTGATTCGTTATCGGCGGGTGTAGCCGTTCGCAAAAGAATATAGCCCAGGGGCTGGCTATTTTGGCCGGAATCGTGTATGCCTGGGATATGCAGGCGCAGGAGACTCCCCCCAAGGTTGTGAATTTGAAGCAAGTGGTGGTGCGACTGGCGCAGGCGCACGAGCGGCCGCGCTGGGATCGCCTGATGGACGCTCACCACTATTTGGGATTCAAGCAGTTTGCGGGGCGCGGGCTGCGCTATGTCGCGGAATACGAGGGCGAGTGGCTGGCGCTGCTGGGCTGGCAGACGGGGGTCTTCCAGTGCCGCCCGCGCGACCGCTGGCTGGGCTGGCACAAGGCGGTGCAATTCCGGCGCTTGCATCTGATCGCGAACAACACGCGGTTTTTAGTGCTACCTGCGGGGACGGGCGTGAAGTGCTTGGCCTCGCGCGTGCTGGGGATGAATCTGCGGCGGCTGAGCCGGGACTGGCAGCAGCACTGGGGGCATGCGCTGGAGCTGGCCGAGACGTTTGTGGATCCGCAGAAATACCGGGGCACGGCCTACTTGGCGGCGAACTGGATCCGGCTGGGCTTGAGCCAGGGCTATGCGCGTTCGAACGGGCAGTACACGCGCAAGCACGGGCAGCGCAAGCAGATGCTGGTGTATCCGCTGCGGGCGGGGGCGCGGGCGCGGCTGGCGGATCCGAGCGAGCGGCCGGAGTGGGCTTGCGGGCCGGTCGACATCCGCTATCCGGCGGCGGAGCTGCGCTCGCTACGGGCCCAGCTCGAGGAGGTGGAGGACTACCGCAGCGCGCACGGGAAACGGCATCCGCTGGCCGTGGTGCTGGCACTGCTGGTGCTGGCGAAGCTGGCCGGGTGGACCGGCGGGCGGGCGGCAGAAGCGTATGCGAAGACATTGAGGCCAGAGGACTTACGAGCTCTTGGCTGTCGCCGTGATGCGACCACGGGGGAGTCCGTGACGCCCTCGGACACGACCTTCCAGCGGGCCATGGAGCGGACCGACCCGGCCTCGCTGGAGCGTGTGATCCAGCGCTGGATGCAACCGCGGGTGGGGCCGTCGCAGGCGCTGGCAGGGGATGGCAAGCGCATGCGCGGGGCCAACCGGCTGGCGGCTGGGGGGCAGCACTGGGAGACGGTCACGCTGGTGGACCATCGCACGGGCATCGCGGTGGCGAGCCGCAGCTACCGTGAGCAGGGCGGCGAGCAGGCGGCCTTGCGGGCCTTGTTGGAAGAGGTGGACCTGCGCGGGCGGACGCTGACGCTGGACGCGGGGCGGGAGACCGAGCGGGCGATCGTGGAGCAGCACGGCGGGCACATCTTGGTGCGCATCAAGGGCAACTGCGAGCAGACGTACGCGACCCTGAGCGGGCTGGACTGGGAACAGGGCGCGGAGCGCACCTGGGAGGAAGCGGACTGGCAGCGCTCGCACCAGCGGGGCTGGGACAAGCGCTCGATCCAAGTCTTCACGCCGCATCCCCAACTGCTGTCGTTCCCGCATGCGCGGCAGGCCTACCGGATCACGCACGCGCAGTGCGAGCGGCTGGGCGGCGCGGTCAAGCGCAGCCACAGCTACGGCATCACTTCGCTGCCGCAGGCGGCTGCCTCGGCGCAGCAGTTACTGACGCTGCAGCGCGGCCACTGGCAGGTGGAGAGCGCCAACCACTACCGCCGGGACAAGACGTTCGGGGAGGATGCCAGTCGCGTGCGCACCGGCCACGGGCCGGCCAACAACGCCGCGTTGAACAACCTGGCGCTGGCGCTGCTGCTGGCGCAGCGGCAGTTCCAGACGGTGCCAGAGGCGCAAATCTACTACGCCGGCAACCGCGAGGAGGCGCTGCAACTGCTGCTGCGCCCCTCATCCTAGCGCTGGCGCCGCTACGGCAGTGCAGCCGGCCGCTCGCGGCCGGCTGGGTGGCCGCTCTGCGCGCCGGTGGCCGAGTTCGGCAGCCGCGCCCGGCGGTGCTCGGCCCAACTGGCATCCGTGGACAGCAGAGCGGGTGTTGGAGCTCGGTTCAGCCTGACCGGAAACGGCCATTTTTCTCGCCTTAGCTTGCGCCGGAACCGCTTGGAAAGCACTTGAACCCGAGCACAGCTGCTCCGTGGTAAGTCCCGTAAGTCGTTTTGTTTATAGGCGATGCAGGCAGTCTTGCGCCCAGTTCTGTTGCGTAGCAGCGGATCAAAGTGAAACAACCTGCGCTACTGCCGCGGCAGGAATTTGAGCATTGGACGCCAGAATCATCCGAGCCCCTACACCGGGCTCGATTTTCCTTGCCAGGCCGCCATGGCGCTCGTATTCAGGCACCCAGAGAGCGACAAACCACCTTCACGCCGATAAAGAATCAGCGGTGGACTGATCGTGCCGAGGACTGATTGCCGCCCATTTTCCGCTCGCCACAAAACGGCACGCGTAGCGCCTGGCGCGAACGAGGATTCGCGGATTCGCGGATAAGCGAAAATGGACTCTGATGCGTATCGACGGCAGACACCCTGATCAGGGCAGGCAGACGAGAATCCAACCCGGAGTATTAGCAACCGCGGAAGGCTCGGCCCTGATTGAGGCTGGGCACACCAAGGTCATCTGCGCCGCAACGGTGGAAGAGAGGGTGCCTGCTTTCCTGCGCGGCACCGGGCAAGGATGGGTGACGGCAGAATACGCGATGCTGCCACGTTCCACATCCACCAGAAAGCCACGGGAAGGATTGCAGGGCCGGCCATCGGGGCGTACATCCGAGATCCAACGACTCATCGGACGTTCGCTGCGGACTGCAGTGGACATGGAATTGCTGGGCGAGCGCACCATCATCGTCGATTGCGACGTGATCCAAGCGGACGGTGGCACGCGCACTGCTGCGATCACTGGTGGATGGGTGGCGATGGCGCTTGCAATGCAGCAGCTCGTTAAGTTCGAAGCCGTCCGCGCCTCTCCGCTTCGCTACTACGTCGGTGCGATCAGCGTTGGAATCGTAGATGGCGTTCCGCTACTGGATCTCTGCTACGACGAAGATTCGCGAGCAGAGGTCGATATGAACGTGGTCATGGCCTCCTCCGGGGAGTTCATAGAATTGCAGGCCAGCGCAGAGAGACGGACGTTCAGCAAGGCGCAGTTCGACGACCAGCTGCGTCTCGCCGAGAGCGGTATCGAGACCCTGATCTCCGCGCAGCGCAAGCTTGTGAGCCTTTCCTAAGATGCTCGAGCTTTTCTGCGCCAGTTCGAATCGGCACAAGCTGAGCGAGTTTCAGCTCGCTTCAGGCAGCCAGATCGCCATCCGCAGCTGTGATCCCGTCGATTGTCCGGAAACCGGAGACTCCTTCGAAGCCAACGCCCTACAGAAGGCACTTTGCTACAACAGCGTGTCGCGGGCAGAGTGGCTGTTTGCGGACGACTCCGGACTGGAAGTGGACGCCTTGGACGGTGCTCCGGGGATCTATTCGGCCCGCTTCGCCGGTCCGGCCGCCAGAGACCAAGCGAACAACAAGCTCCTGTTGAGCAAGCTCAAGGGTCTGCCAAGGGCGGAGCGCTCCGCCAACTTTGTCTGCGCGATCGCCCTGCTGCACAACGGAAGCCATGCAAAGACCTTCCGTGGCACCGTCGACGGCTTGATCCTGCGACGGCACTCCGGCAGACACGGATTCGGCTACGATCCCCTGTTCTACTATCCGCCCGTGAAGAAAAGCTTCGGCTGCCTGCCGGCCCCGCTGAAATGGGAGCACAGCCACCGCGGCAGGGCCTTTAGAGCGATGATCGAATGGGTCGGCAAGCACACGTGACACACGAGTCGGCGTACTTGGGCTTCGAGACCGGAGGCACGAAGCTGGTTGCAGCCCTGGCGGGCTCCGACGGGCGGGTCATCAAGACCGCGGCCATTCGACGAAGTGCCGGCGACCGGGCTCCGGAGAGCTTAGAGCGCATCGTCGCCGCGGCCCAAGAGCTGCTGGCTCAAGAACCTAGCTTGCGCGATAATCTGCGCGCGGTTGGCTTCGGATTTGGCGGCACGGTCCGCCGCTCCACGAACAGTCCCCACCTGTGCCTGCACGAGGAGGGCTGGGATGAGGTCCACGTCGCCAGTGCACTCGAGCGTCGATTTGGCGTGCCCGTGTTTGTCGAGAACGATTGCAAGCTGGCTGCACTGGCAGAGGCGCATTTCGGCGCCGGCCTAGGGGCGCGCTCGCTGTTCTACGTGACGCTTGGGACAGGTGTCGGGGGCGGCTTTGTGCTGGATGGCAGAATCCTACAGTTGGGCGACCTAGGGGAAGCTGAGATCGGCCATGTTGTCGTGGATCCGGACGGTCCGGACTGCTGTTGCGGCAGCAAGGGCTGTGTCGAGGCGCTGTGCTCTGGGCCCGGCCTGAGCAAGCTCTGCCATGTGCTGGCAGAAAGGTCTGGCGATCTGTGGCGCTCGTCTGTCCTGTTTCCAGATGCCGACCCGGCCGGCATCAGCAGCAATCGCATCATCGAAGCGTGGGAGGCCGGTGACCGCTTTGCAGGCAGTGTCGTGCAGTACTCGGCCGAGAGCCTGTCGCGTGCGCTCGGGGCCATGGTGAATCTGCTCGTCCCCGAGCGAGTGGTCATCGGCGGAGGCCTTGGGAACTCGACGCCGCGTCTGCTCGACCTGATTCGAGCTGAGACGGCGAGGCACGTCGTGCCATATTTCCGCCTCAGCTATACGATCGAGGGATCCCAGCTTCGCGACAGCGTGGTCAGCCAAGGAGCCGCGATCCTCGCCCGGCAGCGGCGAGCCTAGTCCCCCGCCTCGCAGGCGAGCCCGAAACCGCGATTGGATCGTTGCCCACCTCACCAAGCTCTCAGTGCGTCGTGGAACATCCCGGCCAGGTCCCGGTCCGAGAATTCCCGGGGTGACAGTTTCGTAACACGATGCTGAGGCAGGGTGCCCCGGACTAGGCCCGGGATGTCGGCAGCGGTGTAGCCGAGCGCCTCCAAGCCGTTCGGCACGTCAAGGTCCCGCATGAATCCCGTGATCGCGTCGGCGAGGACCGTCCCAGCGTCCTCAGGGGCGACGCCTGACACATCGGTGCCAATCGCAGCAGCGGCCTCCAAGTGGCGCTGTGGATTGGCTGGGGCTGTGAATCGAAACACGGCTGGTGCGTTGAGAATCACCGACACTCCATGCGGCACCATCGCATGCGAGGTGGGGTATCCGAGCATGCGGAAGTCTCGCACCATGCCCGATACCGGATATGACATTCCGTGTGGCAGGTGAACTCCCGCGTTCCCGAAACCTATGCCGGCATATGCCGCTGCCAACAGCATCATGCCGCGAGCCTCGTCATCAGAGGGGTCCGCCACGGCTCTGGGCAGGTAAGTCCGCACCATGCGCAAGGACTCTAGCGCCCAAAGGTCGCTGATTGGATTTGCGCCTTGATATGCCGGCCGGAACTTCGGGCGGTCCGGGGCAGCCCGAGTCCGGAAATCGATCGCGGTGTAGGACTCGATCGCATGGGACAGGACGTCAAGGCCGGTCGACGCGGCCACGGCCGGGGGCAGAGTGCGGGTGTTGTCGGGATCCAGCAGTCCCAGCGTCGGCTTGAGCCCGCGATCGGCGATGCCAGTCTTGGCATGCATCTCCACCAGATCGAAGATTGCGACTCCCGTCGTCTCGCTGCCTGTGCCAGCCGTGGTCGGAATCGCGAACAGCGGCTTTAGCGGACCCGGCACCGGGACGCCCTGACCGATCGGCGGGTTCACGTATGTCAAAAAATCCGCCGGGTAGGTCGAATAGAGATTGGCCGCCTTCGCTGTGTCGATCGTCGAGCCGCCACCAACAGCGACAAACGCATCCGGACGAGCTTCGTTCGCCGCCCGGATCGCCGCCTTGAACGAGCTGTCGGTCGGTTCGACTGACACCTCGGAAAATACTGTTGTGCGGATTCCCGCGTCATCGAGCGAAGCCAGTGCCGTCTGGACCGGATGGAGGTCCAGAAGGTATCGATCCGTCAGGAGCAGCACATCCCGAATTCCCCTGTCGGCAAGATCCGGACCGATCTCCCGCGTCACGCCGGCACCGAATCGAATGTTCGATGTCGCCAGCTCGACTGCGTACTCTTTGGGGCGTTTCAGTTGCGTCATCGTCCCTGCACCTCACTCGTCTCGCAGCAGCTCTAGGCACTTGGGGTCGAAGCGATGCCGGAACAGTTCCTGATTACCCGCGACTGCAACGGGGATGTGCAGGCCGTAGCGCTCGCAGAGCAGAGGATCGGAATCGATGTCGATCTCTTCGATTACAACCCCGGGAGCCGTACTTTCGAGTTTCAGCCTCGCATGATCGCAAAGCCGACACCCCGGTCGGGAATACAGCGTGACCCGCGCCATGCAGCCTTCAAGTATGACAGCCGCCAAAACGCTAACTTGCGCTGTTGGGCGCGACTCAGTTGAACACGCGCGGACGCCACGCGCCCAATGGTTGGTGCGGGGGACTCTGAATGCCCCCGGTCATTCTCGTCGGCGATTCCGGCTGCCTAGCGCCGCCGGCTCGACCGGCGCTAGCTGGACGTAGTCCTGGTAACTGACCGCCGAGCGCGCCGGCTGATCTGGGGGCTCCGTTCGATTCTCGCCGACCCAGGCATTGAAGGTTTCGACAAGCTCCGGGCGTGCGGAAGCCAAGTCGGTCGTCTCCGTCTCGTCCGCCTTGAGATCGTATAGTTCGACGGGGCTATCCATCGAACGGTGGACAAACTTCCACTGCCCGTTGCGCGCGGCTCGTGCGCGCAGTTCGCTATCTCCGGATACGACTTCCCAGTACAGCCAATCATGCTGGCGCTGGCTTGCACCGCCCACCAACGTTGGAACAATGGAGATCCCATCGGTCGGGGGCGACTCGACCCCGGCAAGCTCCGCGAAGGTCGGCATCATGTCGGGGAAGTAGGTCACGTGGTCGCTAACAGTCCCGGCCTGCACGCGGCCCGGCCATCTCACGATCTGCGGGCACCTCAGCCCGCCTTCATACATAGAGCCCTTGTAGCCGCGCAAGCCCCCCGAGGCTTCGAAGAAGTCCTCGCTCACGTCGAAACGGGATTGCGCGCCGTTGTCCGAGTTGAAGATCACAACGGTCTCTGCGTCGATGCCTAGACTCTCGAGCAACTCCAGCATCCGGCCAACATCGCGGTCGAGACGAGAAACCATCGCTGCATAAGTCGCCCTAGGATTTGGCGAGACGATGTAGCCGATCCGACGTTCCTGCCCTCCGCCCACTTCAGGGAATTCGCCGAGGTACTCCGCTAGCGAGTCGGCTGGGACCGCCAACTCCACATGCGGAATCGTGACCGGCAGATAGCAGAAGAACGGCCCGTCGCGATTCTTTCGGACAAACTCGAGGGCACGCTCGAAGAGCAGATCGTGCGAGTACTGCCCCCTGCCGCCGTTCTCATTCAGGCGCAGCAGCATTCGACCGTGGTTGAGCGTCAGCCAGAATGGATAAAAGAAGTGCGCGTGCACCTGATGCAGGTAGCCCAGGAAATCATCGAAACCTTGCCGCAAGGGATGCCCTGGACTGTCCGACAGGCCGAGACCCCACTTGCCATACCCGCCCGTCGCGTAGCCCGCCCCCTTCAGAACTTCCGCCAGCGTTACATCCGAATCTCGCAGGTGCGCATCGCCGAGGTTGCCCCGAACTGGCGTGTGTCCACCGTGCAGCCCTGTCATCAGCACGCTCCGCGAAGGCGCGCAGACCGTCGATCCCGCATAGGCTGCCGTGAATCGCATCCCTTCCGCGGCCAGCCGGTCGATGTTTGGCGTCTTGATCTTGCTCTGGCCATAGGAACCCAGATGGCCGTAGCCCAGATCGTCGGCCATGACGAGGACAATGTTCGGCGGTTTGGCGACCGCGGCCGCCGGCAGCAGGAATCCGAGGAGGATGGCGAACGACTTCACGCTCCGCACGGTATCACGCCGGGGGGCTCGCGCGAAGCGAACCGCATCGGCGACTCCGCGACGGGCCCCGGTCGCTGCGATCGGATTGGTCCGTCAGACCCGTGCGGGTCACACAATTCCCAGCCCGGGCCGACGCCGTTTCGTGAGCACGGCCACGAGGGCGCCGACGCCGAATCCACCCACGTGCGCCCACCACGCGACGCCACCTCCGCTCACGCTCGAGGTTCCGTTGAGCACCTGGATGGCCAGCCAGTAGAGCAGCATCACGAAAGCCGGCACGCGAATCGTTGTCCAGATGATCACAAGGGGCAGCAGCACCGTGACTCGGGACCGCGGGAACCGTATCAGGTAGGCCCCCATCACGCCTGCAATCGCACCGCTCGCGCCAACGAGGGGGATGCGAGAGCCCGGGGCCGCCAGGAAGTGCGCGAACGTCGCCAAGACCCCGCAGAAGATGTAAAACAGCAGGAACTTCATGTGGCCTAGGTCGTCTTCGACGTTGTCACCAAAAATCCACAGGAACCACATGTTCCCGATCAAGTGCATGAAGCCGCCATGCAGGAACATCGACGTCACAACCGGAAGCAAACTGCCCACGAGCGGTTCGTTCCCGATGAGCGCCCCGCCGATATTCGCGGGCACCGCCGCAAAGGACGCCAGAAACAGCGGCTGCCCCAGGCGAGGGTCCAGCACGAAGTACTGGTACACGAAAATCGCCACATTGGCGATGACCAGCGACCAAGCCACGAACGGGATGCCACTGCGTGGCGCGGAGTCTCGAAGCGGGATCATGGCACTGTTGGAATCTCAGGCATCCTCCGCCCGTACCGCGAAGTCTGCATTCGCCCGCCGCTCTCCATGCGCGATTAGCGTGCGAGCCGCCTCGGCGGTGGCAATCCCGCCCTGGGCACCGAGCTGCTTGCAGTTCAGCGCGGCCATGGCGTTGGAGAACTCGAGCGCATCATCGGTCGAGTAACCCTTCACCACCGCGTAACAGAACGCCCCGTGGAACACGTCGCCGGCACCGGTGGTGTCCCGGGCGTTCACGACAAATGCGGGCGAGTAGTAGTAGCGGCCGCCTGCCAGTGCCATGGCGCCGTGCGGGCCCAGGGTCATGGCTGCGACCTTCATCCTATACTCCTTCTGAATGAGTTCCAGTGCTAGGAAGGGATCTCGCTGGCTTGTCCATTCGACCGGGAAGTTCGTGCTTGCAATCAAGTAATCCACGTACGGCAAGACGCGGTCGAAACCGCGATAGATTGTGTCCACATCAACCGTCACAGGAATTCCGTGCTCGCTGGCGATGCGCGCTGCATGCTCCACTGCCGCCGTGTCGTGCCCATCAATGTGCAGAAGTGTCGCACATGTAATTTGTTCTGGAGCAATGTGTTCCGGAACAATCTTAAGGCAATCCGGACGCTTCCACAGGATCGTGCGCTCGCCCGTAGTTTGGTCGATGACGATGTAAGCGGACTGGTTTGGGCAGCCTTCCCGCATTTGCACGTCCGAGATGTCGATTCCGGCTTCGCGCAGGCTCTCGATGAGAATCTGTCCGCCGTCGTCATCGCCGACACTGCCGATGTACTTCGTCTTGAGTCCGAGCTTGACGCACGTCACCATCGCGCTGGCAACCTGGCCCCCCGGGGATCGGATCTCCCTCACAAACGGGGCCTTGCCCCCATAGGCTGGGAATTGGGGCACCAGCAACAGCGTATCCGTGGCGTTGAGGCCAACGCCGACAACGTCGAATTTCTTTTCCATGCGCCGTGTTCCTACTCCGACGCTCCCGCGCCCCCCTCGACCTTGAATGCAATCGCGTGGCGCGCCGGGAGCCTGTCGGGGGCAATGCTCGGGACGGAGATCTGCAAGCCTTCAGGCATCTGTTTCCAACCTAGCTCACCGGGCAAACCCAAGATCGTGACACGGGAGCTGTCCGGTGCCGAGACACCCTCAAGCAGCAAGGAGCCGGTCGGGTAGCCGGGCGTGATCGCGTAGAGATCCTCGCCCTTGCGAGTGAAAAACACCATTTTGCGGGCCATTCCAGCATTGGCCTCCATGCCCGCCATCTCTAGGATGTCGTACTGCTGGCGGTATTGCTTGTACTGCTGCACCGGCCGCTCGCCTCCAGTCCACTGCGCCGAGGTCTTCCACGGTCGAGTGCCGTGGATGGCCTCGCCATTCATGCTCAGCCACGCACCCAATTCCAACAGTCGAGCCTGCTGCAGCAGCGGTATTCGGCCGTCAGCGGTAGGACCGACATCTAGCAGCAGATTCCCGCCCCGACTGACCAAGTCGACTAGCACCCAGACAAGCTGCTTTGCCGTCATGTAGTTGCCGATGGGTTCGTTGCGGTTGTAGCCAAAGGAATGCCCGATTCCCCGGTTTTCTTCCCACGCATGCGAATCGTCGGCCATGCCAGCACCATACTCCGTCGTGTAGTACCCACCGTGCTGGTGCCTAATGCCCTTGCCCCAGCGATCGTTGATCACAACCTCGTCGCGGCTGGGCGATTCGTTGAACAGCCAAGACAGCAGCTCCGTGCTGCGCCACCGCTCGTGTTCCAGATCCCACTCCCCGTCGCTGAAGATGACAGAGGGCTGGTAATTGCTCACGACATCCTTGAACTGCGGAATCATGTGCTCCCGGATATAACGGTCCCTGTCCGTCAACCAAAGCGGATGGAACCATTCGTAGAGCGAGTAGTAGAAGCCCATCTTCAGGCCGGCAGCCCGGACGGCCCCGCCCAGATCTCCCAAGAGGTCGCGCCGCGGCCCGGTGACAACGCTGTTCCAAGGCCTGCCCCACGTCCGGTTAGCATCCTCGCTGGGCCACAGCGCGAACCCATCGTGGTGTTTCGATGTCAACACGACGTAGCGCGCCCCCGACTTGCGGAATAGCTCAGCCCACTCGGCCGGATCGAACAGCTCCGCCTTGAATTGCGGGGCGAACTCTTGGTAGCGGAACTCCTCTCCGTAAACCCGCTTGTGGAACTCCCTGGTCGCCATCGAATTGCGCCGTTGTCGCTCGTTGCTGCCATTGAGCGGAGCCCTGAGCGAATGCCAGTACCACTCCGAATAGGAATCCGGGTACGCGTAAGCCGGGACGGAGTACACACCCCAATGAATGAAGATCCCGAGTTTTGCGTCTAGAAACCACTCCGGCGTGGCCCGCGAGTCCAGTGATGCCCAATCGGCCGAGTACGTGGCCGCAGGCAGGCCGCCGCTGCCAGTCACGAGCCCCGCCATCAGCAACAGGATCGAAACAGCCGCGCCGCGCAGGCTAACTCGCTGGTGTCTAAGGTCGAACATTCCCACAATTTAAACTTAGCACTGCGGGGAACTGGCGGGCCTGCCCCAAATCCCCGGCTAAAGCTTGGGTGAGCGCAGGGTATGCGGATCGAGGAGCGGGAGCAGAGGAGTGCCGCCGGGCGGATCGCCGGCTTGCCCGGGCAAGTGACGGCCTTGCGCGCGCAGGTCGAGCAGCTGCAAGGGCATGTACACGACTTGGCGACCGACTACTCACAGCTCGCCAAGGACAACAAGCGGATCGCGAACGCTTTGGAGAAGATCTCGAAGCGCTGAGGCCGCGGCCGATTCGCAAGGATTCGCAAGGGGTGGGAGCCGCCGCGGCGGGACCGCGTCAGCGAACTTCTGCCGTCGTTCCCGGTGCGGGGCCGCGGCCGGAGCGGTCTGTCACGGGGAGACAGGATTGCTCTCAGAGCTAGTTGATTTCCAGCCAAACGAATTCGTTTGCAGCTTGTGGGGAGCTGCCCGGCGGGCGGCGATGCCAGCAGGGCCGCGAGGGGGAGAGGGAGGCTAGGATCCGCCCCATGGCGTACAGCCTATCGGGGTGGGCGGGAAGCCCCGAGGCCTTCCCGCCTCTGTGTTCGATAATCGCCGCTTCTGGAGTGTGCTCCCATTCCGCCCGTACTGCGCGCCCTCCTGCTTTCGATGGGAGCAATCCTAGCGAGGCTCCGCCTCAGACCTACGAGATGGGCAGTTGATCGCGTCGAGAACTTGACTCAATCGCCAACGTTAGCGGGAGACAAGGAGTCTTGAGCCCGTCGAGCACCTCAACAGGACTCCCGCATCCAGCCGCTAGGGCGTCAGATCGGGAATCAGGGGCCAGAGGGCAGCTTTCCTCGGTCCTTGAGGATCCTCTCGTAGTCCTCCTTGTAGAGGCTGCAGCGAGCCAGGCAAGAGCTTCCCTCATAGTGACGTAGATCTGCCCGGGGATGTAGTTTTGTCCAGCGCTTGCGTTCCGCCGGATCGCGAAGCGCCCGATGTAAGTGCCGTGAATTCGTACCACAACATTCGTGTGCTTGCGATCCTCTGAGATCTCGGCCTCCAGCTTGTTGGCGATCGCGACTGCCGAATCGGCCGTGAGCAGGCTATGTCCTGGCAATCTATGCACGGAGGAACCGGAGCTGCTCAGCCGCGTCTGGCCCCAAATTCTGCTCCTTGGGAAGCGCGTCGAAGGTGTCTAGGATCTCAGCCACGAGGGCCTGAAAGGCATCGTTGCTGTCGCTGCCAGACATCGCGATGTTCGCCTCGTGGAACGACGCTTCGCAGTCTCCGATCCCGACCCTACAGATCTTTACGGGAATTGGCTGCAGAATACGGTAGCCAGCTTCGCCTAGATCATCGATCCAGACGGGCTCAGTGTGCAGCGGAGCCCGGTCGGCCGCCGCATCGCGGAACCGCCAGCACAGGTGGTGATCGGCCGTAGTAGGGCCTATGCGCGGTATTGCGACAAGCGAATCGGTCGTCGGTTCAGTGGTTCGCAAGAATATCTCGCGCATCGTTGCCGCCCCCTTCTCCCTCATCCCTTCACGGACCTCGCGCGCCTTCTCCTGAAGCTAGCGCCCGGTGCTCTCCGCTAGTTCTGCGGAGAGCACCATGCCTACCAAGACCTTGCGCTGGGACGTGCTCGGTGGCGTGCGCTCGAGTTCCGTCCCGAGTTGGCCGTCCGGTGTCACCGCGTGCGTGATCACCTCCGGTAGCAGCTGGGACTCGTGGAAGAAGTCTACCCTGATGTCACCGCGGGGCGTCGCCCCCCAGACGCCGTTCACCGGGATGAGGCGGTGGTTGTCGTCCTTCTTGAAACTGAACGTGATCTTCGTCGGTGTTTCCACGAGTGTAAGCCTACGCCCTTGGGCGGCAGCCCGCACCCTACAGTTCGGTCTAGTGTGTGATCGAGAGCGGCCGCCTACCTGGCGGACTGGTACGCAACCAACTGACTATATATCCTGCAGTCCGTCCGCGGTCTTCGGGCGCGGGCGCTGCTAAACTCCAGATTGTGCTGGTGGAATCGCTTCACTTGAACCGGGCACGCCACCAGCTCGATGCTACCTGGCCGCAGTGCGTCGACACGGTCTCTGACCTAGACAGCGTCCGGAGTGCCCTGGGCCAAACGCACCGCGAACTCGCCTGGCTCAACCAACAGCACCTCGCTGTCTGTCGCGTGCCCGCCCCTACATTCCGGGAGCGAGATCGGGCCGAACACCTCTGGCGCGTCTTCGCAGGCCTAGGACACCAGCCGCAAATCGACGACGCGGGAAACGTCGTCGTCCCGCTGGTCAGCTCTCCGGAACTGCCGTTCGTTGCCCTCACCGCGCACATGGACACGACCCTCGCGCCGACTGGACCGGAGGGAATCCAGATCGACGAATTCGGAACGATGAGGGGGCCCGGCGTAACGGACAACGGCACAGGCCTCGCCGCGCTGGTCGGCCTCGCCAAGATACTGGCCCGCCCGCTGGTGGCAAATCCGGTGCGCAACATTCTGCTGGTTGCGAACGTCGCAGAAGAGGGCGAGGGAGACCTGCGGGGGATTCGCTATCTCGCCGAGAATTCGCCCTACGCTGGCCAGATCGACCGCTACCTGGTGGTTGACGGTTCGTCTCTCAGCCACATCACTCACGCCGCGCTGGGCAGCGAACGATTCGAACTGGTAATCGAGGGCAGCGGTGGCCATAGCTGGAATGATTTTGGGCGCGCGAACCCCGTGCATGCCCTGGCACGTGCGATCAACCTCATGACGCAGGCAAAACTCCCGAGCAGACCCAGGGCGACCCTCACAGTGGCTGTGATCGAGGGTGGGACAACCGTGAACGCCATTCCCTGCCTCGCACGAGCAAAGATCGACGTAAGGTCAGAGAACGAGGATGAAATCCGGAGGTTGGCGAAGATCGTCGAGGATTCGGCCCGCACCGCTGTGACAGTCGAGAATGCGCAGTCTAACTACTCCTCAATCGACTTCAACCTGTTTCGGATCGGGAGTCGCCCCGCGGCGGAGGCGCTACTGAGCAATCCGGTGGCGGACTGCATCCGGGCGGTTGACTCACATTTGCGCATATCTTCGGAATTGGAATGCTCCTCCACGGATGCCAACATCCCTCTCGCTGCGGGAATTCCCGCAGTCGCGATCGGTTCTGGTGGCCGCGGCGGCGATGCGCACTCTCCAAGCGAGTGGTATGACCCCTGCGGCAGGGACCTCGGGCTGCGCCGCTTGATTCTCGGACTCGCGTGTTTGCAACTGCAAGGTTGACGCCCGTCGCGCGGGTCCCGGCGGGGTTGTTCTGCGTTCTAGAACATGCGCCTGCAAGCGAATGGGCTGGTGTAGGATGAGGCACGTGAATTGGCCCCGCGTCCTGCCCCTGCTCGCGCTGGTCGCGATCAGCGGAACCTCCTTTGTCTCCCCTGCAGCCTATGGCGCCGATAGGCACTTCGCTATCTTGGAATCCATTCATGTCGAACCGGGGGGAACACTGCGGCAGGTAACTTGCATCGCTTGCACGATTCGCGTCGAGGGCGTGGTCGAGGACAGCGTGTTTTTAGTTCTGGGCCAGCTTGACAACAGCGGGGCGATCAATGGAGACGCCATCGTGATCGGCGGCACGGGAGTTTCAGAGGGCTCGATTGGTGGCAACGCCTTCGTGGTCGCAGGCACGTTACGACTGCTGAACAATGTCGTGGGCAACTTGATCGCCGTGATCAGCACCATCGAGCTGGCCGAGCAGGACGGGCGGGTCGGAGGGGACGTTTGGACTGTAATCGGAACGCACAGCGGATTGTCACCGGATTCCGTCGGGGGCACGATCGATCATCTGGGAGGCAACACCGTCGGCCGGATAATTCTGTCCGGATTGGTCGGGGGCCTGCTAGCGATCGTCCTCATGATTTTCGCGGCCCTGCTTACGCTGAACGCGATTGGCTACGCGCTGCTCGGAACCGATCGCTTGCGAATCATTGCTGACGCCTTCACGGGGAACGCCGCCATGTGCTTTCTGCTCGGAGTGGGCACGTGCTTCGCCCTGGCGGTGATCGTCCTGATGATGTCCATGCTATTGCCCGTGTCGCTTCCGGTCCTGGTAGTGTTCCTCGTCGTTTCCGCCACGGGATATTGCGGCCTAGCCTTCGGGATCGGTCGCAATCTGCTACCAAGGCTCCGGCCAATCTTGGCCACTCTGGCTGCGAGTGTGCTGATGATCGGCATCCAGATCATCCCGCTCATTGGATGGTTCGTTCTGGTCATGCTGTGGAATATCGCCGTCGGTGCCGCAATTCTGAGCGGGTTCGGCACTTCCTCCGATTGGCTGGCCAAGAGAGCCACCGGCCGCTTCACGCCGCCGCATCCGCCCGCTTGAAGTGATTGCCCCATCCCGCAATCTCTCGCTGAAATTAGAGCGCTGGGACCACCCGTGGCTATCAGCGTCAGTCAGGTGCGGGCTCAGTCCCTGTGCCCGCCCAGGCATTAGGCCGAAACACTTCTGTTGCGTCCTCGATCGACCTGGGTCACATGGCCGGTCGGCCTGGCTGCACGCTTTGACACGCACTTCTCCAGTGCTACGCTGAAAGTTCAGTCACATCTGACACAACGGACTAAAGCCGACTTGCCCCAACCTAAGACCAACTCGTCCGCCGGCAGCATTCCCTACATCGACAGCCCCGAGCAACTCAATTCGTTGGCTCGGCGACTCGAAGGCCAGCGATTGATTGCCTTTGACACCGAATTCCTCTGGGAACGCACCTATTCGCCCAATTTGGGCCTGATTCAGGTGGCCGATCCCGAAGACTCGTGGATCATTGACCCGCTGCGCCTGTCACCGCGAGAGCTCAAACCACTGTTGGACGTCTTCGTTTCCCCGGACACGCTCAAGGTCGCGCACGCGGTGGACCAAGACCAGATTTGCCTGCACCGCACCTACGGAGTTATCGCAGAACCGGTGCTCGACACCGCGGCTGCCGCCGCGCTGCTGGGCATGGGCGAGCAGATTGGTCTTTCCACGCTGCTCTACAAACTCCTCCGCGTCGACATCGAGAAGGGATACAGCCGAACGAATTGGCTCAAGCGGCCTTTGCCCGCGGCGATGCTCCAGTATGCCGTCGAGGACGTGTCGCACCTCCCCAGAGCTGCCGACATCCTTAGCGAGCGGCTGGGTGATTTGGGCCGGACCGACTGGGCCTTGGAGTTGTCGGCACGGGGCGGCGAATTCGCGGTGGCCCATTTTAACCCCGATGCAGTGGCACGGAAGATTGTCGACGGCAGGCGGCTCGATGTCACGACATTCGGCGTCGTGAGAGAGCTGATCGCGTGGCGCGAACGCGAGGCAGAGCGCGCAGACATTCCCCGCAAGTGGGTGGCTGAGGACAAGGTTCTGGTCAAGCTAGCTTCGGCGCGTCCGAGCACGGTAGAGCAACTCGCCGACTTTCGCGGACTGGGCGGTATCAAGAGCCAGAGGGGCGCAGAGCGGGTCATCCATGCGATCCAGAAGGGCCTCGCCTCCAAGCCAGATGATTACCAGGTCGCCGGGCGCAAGCCACAACCGACCCAGACTGAATCCGCAGCACTGGTCGTGCTGCGATGCTTTCTCAACACGCTGGCGGCCAGCCACGACCTCCCCGTTCGCATGCTGGTCGACAACGACAGCATGCTGGACCTGCTGCGAGGCAAGTTCGAGGACGCGGAGTCCCTAGAAGCAAGCGGTCTGATCGAGCCCCGGGCAGTGGAACTCATCGGCGAAGACCTCATCGCGATTCTTAATGGCCGACGGGGCCTGCGCATTGTCGACGGAACCGCCGTGCAGCACGAGGAGTAGCTTCAAGCGGAGCACTGTCTCCCAATTCCGGAGGCGCTCACTGCGCTGTGGACGCCTGTCCCCGGCACAGCACTAAGTTGTCTTGATCGAGATTGCGCGACCAGATGAAATCGGCGCCGGCAAACTTCTCCACATATCCGCTGTACGCACGCTGGTTGGTCACCTGACTGGCGGCATAGGTCGAGGCGGGCAACCAGTCCGAGTCGTCGAAATCGGGCGACGCCCAATCCTCCGGCACGGCAAAATGCAAGGCGCGGCAGGTAGTCGGATCGCGCTCCACGCAGGTCGGCCTCTCCGGACAGGCCGAGCTGTCCGGGCCGGGCTTGACGCAACTGCGGTCGTCCAGCGGACTAATGTAGAACGCACGGCACTTCCAGCTGGCGCCCGTCTCCATCCCGTCGCTGAATGCGGCGATAAAGCCACCATCCCCGACATTCCACCGGTCGTACTCCATGCCGACCCCAAGGTGTGTGCCCCAGTCCACAAGCTTCACCGCATACGTCAGCGGCCCCTTGGCCTTGAACCGGACCACGCCCGAGTTGAAGGGGACAAATCCGATCGGGTCCCGGGCCACGATACTGCCGTTCACGTAGAGTTCGTAGTAGTTATCTCCGAACACATAACCAGTGACCTCCGTGCCCTCGGCGTCGATCTCGACCGTCTCGAGATCTTCGAGATGAGCGGGGTTGTCCCCAGCGCCGCTGCAGTCGTTGTACAGGTCGGTCGGATCAGGTCCTTCAGCGGGCACGGTCGGAACTTGGATCCGGGCGCCGTCCTCGCCGACCACGATCCCACAGCGAGCCTCGATGAACCGCCGGGCTGGACCAGAGCATTCCCGAGCGAGGTTACCGCACGAGAAGGATTCAGTGGCGAGCCCCTGCGTGAGCACGCCGTCGCCCGACACCTGCGCCGCTAGCGCGGTTGCAAAAAGAAGCAGAGAGACTGGCAGCCGCATGCCGTTTAGCGTGACAGATCAGCCGACGCGTGCCCGCCAGCGCGGCCCCACCCAAGGGGCGCATGCCCTATTCGACTTCGAAACTACCCTGCGCAATGATCTTGGCGGGACCTGTCAAGCGAATTCCGCGATCCCAATCTACGAACAATTCCCCGCCTTGGGTGAGGATGCGCGCACGGTCCCCAACCCACCCGCTGTGTCGAGCTGCAACAGCCGCACCCAAGGATCCTGTGCCCGAGCTGAGCGTCGCTCCCGCTCCCCGCTCCCAGAACAGAACTTCCAGCGCCGGAAGCCCGCCATCACCAAGAACGACCTTGACAAAGGAAACGTTTGTGCCGTTGGCGAATCGCGCATGCCGTTCGATGGCGGCCCCCAGCGCTCGCCAATCAAATCCAAGTGAGTCGACCCTGCACACGCATTGCGGGTTGCCAACATCAACCGTGGTCACCACGTGCCTGCTCCCGCCAAGCTCGAGCGTCAGTTCGCTTTCCAGTACACGGCACGCCTCCTGGGATGTGGTCATCCGGAATTCGTAAAACGGATGCTCGGCCGAGGTTCTCTCGATCTCCCGCACGCCGGCCCCCGTTTCGATCGAGAACTGTTCGGGAGCATCCGCACTCCGCGTCAGATAGGCGGCGACGCACCGCGTGCCGTTGCCTGAGATCTCGGCCTCGCTGCCGTCACTGTTCCACAGGTGTGCCAGTGCGATGGCGCCGCAAGCTTTCGCGGGACCGACGACCTCAAGCCCGTCGGCTCCCACGCCAAACTGTCGGTCACAGATCTTGATGGCCAGCCGGGGGAATTCATGCTCGTCCAGACCAAGACCAGATAGCTTCTCGCGGTCGACGATCAAGAAGTCGTTTCCAGCCCCGTGGGCCTTCGTGAATGCGAGGGATGACACTCCTTCTAGTGTGCGCGAACTTTCCGTCCAGTTCAGTCGACTCAAAGGGCGCAGATCGGAGGGCAATGATGAGAGGCCACACACCGCTTGTTCCCGTTGGCCACGGAAGGGGCACGTGACCACCATCGCTCGAGAACGAGAAACCTGCTACCTCTGGGGTTCGAAAAACGAGTCTTCCGTCATCGCATCGACCTACAGCTTCAGCTCGCCTGACCTGGATACGCGATCGCCAGTCTAGCCCACGAGCCAGAGGCTCCATTTTGAGACTTGCTGTACCCTTGTAAATCTAGTATAAATTTCTCAGAACTCATGATACAATAGCTTTTCTTGGAGGAAAGCAATCATGACTAAGATCAGTTTATGGATGCTCGTGGCGGTGGCGGTCTTGCTGGCGGTCGTCTCGGCACAAACCACAGATGGCGTCTCTGCAGATCAAGGGGCGTCGGAAGGAGCTGACTGGGAGATGATCGCCCAGCGCGTCGCCGGAACGGGGGGCGGAGCAGCTGGAGGCCAGTCGCACAGCGGCGCGATACCCGGCAATTCTATCTTCGGAGACGTCTACCTGATCAACAAGCGAACCGGCAGAGTCTACAAGGTCTTCGACAGCTGCGGCGGGACCGCAGGATCCAACGGATGCCTCGCTCCCCTGCCCGCGATAGACGTTGATGCGGATGTCTACGCACCTATACCGCCCCCACAGTCGGGCAGCAGCAGCACTCCTCAGTAAGGCGTTGCATCAAATGACGTTGCCGGCTCAATTTTGAGGTACGCCCGAAGCAACTCGAAGAGGCTGGCGGCACACAGCTCGAATGCCGAGCTACGCACGTCGCACAACACCCGCACGTCAGCGAATCCGAGGCCGGGCGGGATCCGAACACCACCGGCGGACGATGCCCGATTCGGAGCAGGAACACCGTCAGGAAAGATCTGGCAAGGCACGCGCAGCGTCGCCGACCACGTTGATACCCTGAGTTCAAGGTCCCATGACGAATCCGCTAGTCGAGATCGAATTCGACGTTCCCTTTGATAGAATCCGCGCTGAGCACGTCGAACCTGCTATCGAGCAGCTGCTAGCCGAGGCGCGAGCCTCGCTGGAGGCACTGATCGAGGAGACGTCTCCTGCCAGCTACGAAAACACCTTGGGAGCGCTGGAAGCGCTAGGCGAAAAGCTTGGCTACGCGATGGGTGTGGTCGGCCACCTGGAGACCGTCGCTACGTATCCGGAGCTTCGCACGGCATTCAACAACGTTCAGCCGAGCGTCAGCGCCTTCTTCTCCGGCATCCCGCTGAACGAGCGCGTCTGGAAGCGAATCCAAGGGTTCGCATCGTCTCCGGAAGCTGGCCAGCTCTCGCCAACAAAGAGACGCTTTCTACAGAAAACACTGAGCGAATTTCGCCGCAGCGGAGCCGAACTCGACAGCGACGGCAAGGCCAGACTCTTGGAGATCAATGTCGAGCTAGCTCGCCTGACCACCAAATTCTCAGAGAACGTCCTAGACGCCACGAACGCCTTCGATCTGACCATCGCCGAGGCGGAAGGACTAGCTGGCCTGCCTGAGTCCGCGATCGAAGCAGCTAAAGAGAGTGCGGAGCGCAAAGGCATAGAAGGCTGGCGATTCACTCTGCAGGCCCCGAGCTACCTCGCTGTGATGACCTACCTTGATGACCCCGGAGTGCGGGAAACGCTGTACAGGGAGTTCTCGCGCCGGTCTGCAGGCGGAGAGTTCGACAACCGGGAGAACATCGGTCGGATCCTGAGTCTGCGCCGGGAAAAGGCGCAGATGTTGGGCTACACCCACTTTGCCGATCTCGTGCTGGAAGACCGCATGGCGAAGTCCGGGGCGAAAGCTTGGGAGTTTGTGACCGAACTCAGGCGACGCACCCAAGCGGCCTTTAACTGGGAGAACGAGGACCTGTTCGAGTTCAGCGGGGGCGAGATCAAGCCTTGGGACGTCGGCTATCGAGCGGAGAAGCTCCGCAAGGAGCGCTATGACTTCGACGAAGAGCACCTGCGCCCCTACTTTCCGTACGAAGGCGTCTTGCATGGCCTGTTCGAGATCACCCAGCGCCTATTCGGCATTCGCATCGAGAGGCGTGAGGGCGTCCCGGTGTGGGACGAGCGCGTCGACAGCTACAACATCGTGGACGCGGACGGCAGTCATCTCGGCTCTTTCTACACCGACTACTTTCCCCGGGAGAACAAGCGGGGCGGCGCTTGGATGGACTCACTGATCACTGGCGAGCCTACCGGCAACGGGTTCTCGCCCCATCTCGGCCTCAACTGCGGAAACCTCACGCCCCCGGCCGGCGGCAAGCCGGCGCTGCTGACGCACCGCGAAGTCGAGACGATCTTCCACGAGTTCGGGCACCTGCTCCACCATCTGCTGAGCAAGGTGGAGGTCAAGAGCCTAGCGGGGACCAACGTGGCCTGGGACTGGGTGGAACTGCCTTCACAGATCATGGAGAACTGGTGCTGGGAGCGCGAAGCACTCGACATGTTCGCAAAGCACTACGAAACGGGTGATCTGATTCCTGAAGAACTCTTTGCAAAGATGAAGAAAGCAAAGAATTTCCGGAGTGCAAATGCCCAAATGCGGCAACTGGGATTCGCGACCTTGGACCTCTCTCTGCACACCAGGTTTGATCCCGATCGGGATGGCGACGTAATCCGGTACTCCAGAGACATCCTGCAAGCGCACGCTCCGTCTGTTCTGCCCGCCGACTATGCCATGGTCGCCGGATTCACTCACCTGTTCGCGAGCCCGGTCGGCTACGGAGCGGGCTACTACTCGTACAAGTGGTCCGAGATGCTCGATGCAGATGCCTTTACCCGCTTCGCGATGGACGGAATCCTCAGCAGCGAGACCGGCAGCGCGTTCCGCCAGAACATCCTGGAAAAGGGCGACAGCGTCGAGCCCGAAGACCTGTTTCGGTCGTTTATGGGCCGAGACCCGGACCCGGAAGCACTCCTGCGTCGCCTTGGCCTAGCGGCCTAGGGCACCACATCGTGCCATGCCGGAGCTTGGCTGGGAAGAGGTGCTAGCCTCTACGCACGTAGCCCCAAGATCCTTCTACGCGCGCCCCACAGAGACCGTGGCCAGGGATCTGCTTGGTGCAACGCTCGTGCATCGCTCCCCCAGCGGCCTGCTTGCGGGCATGATCGTAGAGGTCGAAGCATATCTTGGACAGGATGACCTCGCTGCTCACAGCTGCGCAGGCATCACGCCCCGGACGCGGGTGATCTTCGGTCCTCCCGGGCATGCCTACGTATACAGGGTCTATGGCCTGCACTGCTGCCTCAACGTGGTTGCGGAGCCAGATGGGGTTCCGGGCTGCGTGCTCATCCGTTCTTTGCAACCGGTGTGCGGTACCGAAACAATGCGCTCGCGGCGCAAGCACGGCATCCGGACCACCCAGATCGCGAACGGACCGGGAAAGCTGACACGGGCAATGGCCATCGGAATGGATTTGTACGGCGCGGATCTGATGCTGGATCCATTGACGGTCCGCATTCCCAACGTATACCCGTCGGTCGAGATCAAGACGACCACGAGGGTGGGGATTACGCAAGCAACGGCCTTGGGCCTTCGCTTTTTTATCGCATACAATGACCACGTTAGTCGGCCATGGGGACAGGCGAAACGACAGGCCGGGTGATCTTCCATGTCGATATGGACGCGTTCTTCGTGTCCGTAGAGGAACTCTCTGACCCCGCGCTGAAGGGCCGTCCCGTGGTCGTCGGTGAAAACCGGACGAACGCGGGGTTGTAGCGGCCGCGTCCTACGCCGCCCGCAAGTTCGGAATACGGTCGGCCATGCCTCTTAGCGAAGCTTACCGACGGTGCCCCGAGGCGGTCTTCATCGAAGGCCATCCAGCGCAATACCTGCGCTACTCGCGACTGGTTAAGCAAACGCTGGAGCGGTATTCGCCGGTGGTGTCGATGGCCTCCATCGACGAGGCGTACCTAGACCTGACCGGGACCCAGAGACTCTTGGGACCGCCCCTTGAGGCAGCTCACGCACTGCACGAAAACGTCAAGGCTGACACTGGCCTGCCCTGTTCGATCGGCATCGGGACTTCCCGGCTGATCGCGAAGGTCTCCTCAGCGTTGGCAAAGCCAAACGGAATTCTGCTGGTCCAGCCCGGGACGGAGCGTGCATTCCTAGCCCCGCTCGAAGTCGGCCGAGTTCCCGGAGTTGGAAAGGTCACCCGCGATAAGCTTGCGTCGCTTGGAATTCGCACGATCGGAGAGGCTGCGAGCCGGGGAGATGACTTTCTAGAGGCCCATTTAGGCAAGCAAGGGGCGGCTCTGGCGGGCAAGGCGCGCGGCCTCGACGCCGGAGCTTGGTTCAGTCCGGGATTTTCTGCAGGCAGCGATCCGAAATCCATCAGCCACGAGACGACATTTCGCGAGGACACCAATGATCCCGTGCTGATCAATGCAACGATTGCGAAGCTGACCCAGCTGGTTGCCAGACGCCTGCGCGAGCACAGCCTATGGGCGAAGACGGTGCAGATCAAGATCCGCTACTCGGACTTTTCCACTCGTACAAGGTCCAAGACGCTGGATGAGGCGACGCAATTGGACACCGTGCTGCTGGAGACTTCTCGCGCCCTTTATGCGCGGCACCACACCCCCGGGCGTGCTGTCCGCCTGCTCGGCGTGCATGCTGGATCGCTGCAACACGCGCCGCACCAGCAGCAGGATCTATTCGACTCGGGGCGGCAGGAAAAGTGGGCGAAGGCGCTCCAAGCTGTCGACGTGCTGCGGGACCGCTTCGGCGAATCGTCCGTGGGCCTAGCAGCGACGCTACGTCACGGACGCAGGGAGCGGGTCCATGAGAATCCGGTCGGGTTGGCCGGACGCACCGACGAGCAAGAATGAGCTCCGAACTGGAGCTAGTTTCGCGATCCTCAACCGGGCTTGTAGGGGAGCACGTCCTCATTCGCCCCAAATGGGGAGTTGACCCGCAGCTTGCGGGCGAGATCCTCCACGTCCGACTTGGACCAGCTCACCATCGTGTGCCCGATGCGTCCGTCCGGTTCTACCAGGAACACGGTCGGGACGTTCGTCAGGCCATAGGCGTTGGACACGGCAAAAGCAGTTTCCTCAGAGTCGAACACCTGTCTGGTGGCATAGCCGTACTCAACACTGAAGCGCTCGGATTCCGCGGGCGTATCCTGCGAGACCGTGACTGGTGTGGCACCGGAATCAGCCAGCAGCTCCCCAAACCGATCTAGGTACGGCAGCGCGTACTGGCAGGTCGGACAACTGGTCTTAAAGAACGTGAGCAGCACTGGACCGGCGCCGAGTGCCTGATAGAGATTGAAGTCGGCGCCATCGGCATCAGCTAGGGTAAAGTCCGGTGCTTTGGCGTTCTCCTGCAGCGCAGCCATACCCTCCATCATAGATGGCGAGTTGAGTCGCTGACGCTCCTGCGATCCTCGGGATTTGGGGCACGGCTGATTCTTTATCGGGGGGTGTGACCATTCGCACAACAAGATCGGCGAGGGGCTGGCTATTTTGGCCGGATTCGTGTATGCATGGGGTATGCAGGAGCAGGAGACGCCCACAACGATTCCGGATCTGAAGCAAGTGGTGCTGCGGCTGGCGCAGCCGCACGAGCGGCCGCGCTGGGATGCGCTGATGGCCAAACACCACGATTTGGGGTGCAAGCAGTTGGCCGGGCGCGGGCTGCGCTATGTGGCGGAATACGAGGGCGAGTGGCTGGCGCTGGTGGGCTGGCAGACGGGGGTCTTCCAGTGCCGCCCGCGCGCCCGCTGGCTGGGCTGGCACAAGGCGGTGCAGTTCCGGCGCTTGCATCTGATCGCCAATCACACGAGGTTTTCAGTGCTGCCGGAGGGGGCGGGCGTGCAGCACTTGGCCTCGCGCGTGCTGGGGATGCATCTGCGGCGGCTGAGCCGGGACTGGCAACAGCGCTGGGGGCCTCCCATTGAACTCGCCGAAACGTTTGTGGATCCGCAGCTGTACCGGGGCACGGTCTATGTGGCGGCGCACTGGATCCAGCTGGGCTTGCGCAAGGGGTCTGCGCGCTCGAACGGGCAGTCCACCGACAAGCACGGGCAGCGCAAGCAGATGCTGGTGGATCCGCTGCGGGCGCGGGCGCAGGCGCGGCTGGCGGATCCGCAGGAGCGGCCGGAATGGGCTTGCGGGGCGGTCGATGTGCGCTACCCGGCGGCGGAACTGCGCTCGCTGCGGGCGCAGTTGGAGGCGGTGGAGGACAGCCGGAGCTGCCACGGGAGACGGCATCGGTTGGCCGTGGTACTGGCGCTGCAGCTGCTGGCGAGGCCGGGCGGGTCGGCGGGCGGGCGGCAGAAGCGTATGCGAAGACATTGACAGCAGAGGAGTTAGGAGCCTTGGGCTGTCGCCGGGACGCGACCACGGGGGAGTCCGTGACACCCTCGGACACGACCTTCCAGCGGGTCATGGAGCGGACCGCCCCGGGCTCGCTGGAACGGGCGCTCGAGCGTTGGACGCAACCGCGCGTGGCGGCGTCGGCGCGGGCGGGGGATGGCAAGCGCATTCGCGGGGCCAACCGGCTGTCGGCGACGGGGCAGCACGGGGCGACGGTCACGCTGGTGGACCATCGCACGGGCGTCCCGGTGGCGAGCCGCAGCTACCGCGAGGAGGGCGGCGAGCAGGCGGCCTAGCGGGCCTTGTTGGAAGAGGTGGACCTGCGCGGACGGTGACGCTGGACGCGGGGCACGCGGGGCGCGAGACCGAGCGGGCGATCGTGGAACCGCACGGCGGGCACAGCATGGTGCGGATCAAAGGCAACTGCGAGCTGACGCACGCGACCCTGAGCGGGCTGAATTGGGAGCTGGGCGCGGCGCGCAGCTGGGCGGAAGCTGGCTGGAAGCCCTCGCGCCAGAGCGACTTAGAGAAGCGCTCGAGCCAAGTCTTCAGGCCCCATCCGCAACTGCTGCCGTTCCCGCATGCGCAGCAGGCCTACCGCATCACGCACGAGCGCTGGGCGCGGCGCGGTGGCGCGGTCAAGCGCAGCTACAGCTACGGCATCACTTCGCTGCCGCCGGCGGCTGCCTCGGCGCGCGAGTTACGGGTGCTGCAGCGCGGCCACTGGCGAGTGGAGAGCGCCAACCACTACCGCCGCGACAAGGTCTTCGGGGAGGCTGCTAGCCGCGTGCGCACGGGCCCCGGTCCGGCCAACAACGCGGCGCTGAACAACCTGGCGCTGGCGTTGCTGCTGTCGCAGCCGCAGTTCGAGACGGTGCCGGAGGCGCAAATCTACTCCGCCGGCAACCGCGCCAAGGCGCTGCAACTGCGACTGAGCGAAACCTAGCAGGACTGGCACCGCTGAGACATCGCATCCGGCCGACCGCGGCCGGCTGAGCGGCCGCTCTGTGCGCCCGGGGCCGATAGCGGGAGCCCCGCCCGGCGCTGCTCGGCCCATCGGGCATCCTTGGACACCAGGCCGGGGCTCGATTTTCCTTCTCAGACCGCCATGGCGCTCGTGTTCAGGCACCCAGAGAGCGACTACACCCCTCAACCCGACAAAGAATCAGCGGTGGGATTTGGGGGCTGCAGCGGTGCCGTCGCTACAATGGGCGCGAGATGTCAAAACCGGTCTTGGCCGCAATAGTGTTCATTGGGGTTGTCCTTGCGGTGATCGTGTACTCGTCGATGGGATTGCGCCAGTTCACCTGCGAGGTCTGCATGCAGTTCCAAGGGCGGTCAAACTGCGCAACGGCGTCCGGAACAACCGAGGAGGAGGCCGTCCGGACTGCGACTGACACCGCCTGCGCGACGATTTCAGCAGGAATGACCGAGAGCATCCAGTGCAGCCGAACGCCGCCTTTCAGCATCACCTGGCAAGAGTAGGTTATCGCTGTCGCAGTCGGTGCCATGCGAACGAGCCCGCAATGAGGGCGGCGACTGAGGCGAGCAGCAACCCTGTTGTCAGCCAGTCCACGGGCTGAGTTGCCAGTGGATTGTCCAACGTGGCCGAAGCGGGGACCAGCAGCAACGCACTGCCGTGCGTCAATGCTGAAAACCGCAGGGCTCCCGAGGAGTCGGGCCTGGCACCTATGCGCAGGCTGAGCAGAGCGGCTACAAGGCCATAAGAGAGGCCGAGCGGCACGCCGACGACCGGGCCGCTAACGCCGTCCAAGTGCATCAACGCAAACCGCACGGCTCCCGTCGCCGCGACGCAAGAGACGGGTGTCGGCAAGACTGAAATCCAGTCGGCGGGCCGCCCACTCCGACTGCGCCAGGCGGATAGATAGCCCAGCAGCGCGTGCAGAGCAATCGCAGCAGCCAAGAAACGCGCGTCACCCAGCAGTTCCAACGCTTGCGTCGCGGACAGGTTCTCAGCCACTAATCCGCACGCACCGCCGGTGACGAGCAGCAGCGACGCGTAAGCGATCAGGAGCCGCCGCCTAGAGGCAAGCAAGCGGGCGTCGCGCACGCAGAACAAGGCGAGCGCCACGAATAGGACTAAGCTGCGATCCATTGCGGGAATTCCAGACTATCAAGCCGGGCACCTGGCGGAGGCGTGGTTGTGCTTGGAACCGCCCGGCTAAGGGGAGTTGGCTGGCTAGGACGCGGCGATAGGAAGCAGTCGCGGACTTCCCAAGGGGCTAGGTGCGCGGGCACAGGCCCCAGCGCAGCCGCAACGCACGGCCGCTGGCCGGCAGCGTCTTGTGGCGCAACGCAGCCGTCTCCAACCACCGGGAGTTCATCTTCCGTTCGCGTTCGGACCCGAAATCTGCCTCACCTTGCGTGAACCCAAACCTTAACCGGAGATTAGGGGCTGTCGGCGTAAGCGGCAAGCAAATCAGGTTATCGTAGGGAACTGCTAGCACTGCCTCCCGGGTTTCACGAGCGGCGTCAGGTTGGCATTCTATGCGTTCCGTGCGTCGCCGCGACGGCTTTGCGAGTGCCACGGGGTCTACACGCGAAAGAGGCTCCTAAACCAGTTGACGAACGGCTCTGACTCGGGTCGCCTAGGGTCCAGCACTCGGTGAATTACGGCATCGTAAAGTCGCAAACCGGGTTCATCCTGCCACGCAAGCCAAGTGTGAATCTCCGCTTTCGTCCGGTGGACCTCTTTGAATGGAGCACCTTGACGTTTCGACTCCGAAACGCAATCTCGGGCCAGTTCGTATAGAGGACCCGACGTCTCCGGAATCAGTCGGACAAGCCAGTCCTCGAGCATTCCTGTCAACCGATTGTCCGGCATGATCCAGATGCAGAACCGCGAGCCTCCAGAATGCACGACCTCCAAGCCCTCGGCGGGAATCTGGACCGGCAAATCCGAGAACTCGCTACTGCACCATTCTCTGAGGTGATCCCAACGAGTGCTAGCGTTACCGTTCGCATCGACAACGACCCCTAGCCCGAGTTTACCGAGTTCGCAATAGCGGAGCATCTACCCAGCACATCGGCGTCCTCAGTCTACTTCGCGTAACTCGCTGATATAGAGGGGGTTGTCCTCCGAGCGTCCGCTTGGAGTGTCCGTGAAGTCGCCGCGGATTTTGTATGACCTAACATGTTTGACGCACTGTCCGGATCCATTCGATCACTGATATCGTTGATATTATTGATGTTATATTCTGCATTCCCTTGACTTACTGCCTCGATCAAAGCTATTGTATGACCTAACAATATGGCCAGCCTCTTCAAGAAGATCATCCGCGGGAACGCCTACTACTACGCCCGCGTCTCCCAGCGCGTCGACGGCAAGCCCAAGATCGTCTCCCAGACCTACCTGGGCCGCGCCGACCGCATCATCGAGAAACTCCAGGCTCCCGACTCCGGCGCCCAACCCCGGGAGGCCGTCGTGCGGGAGTTCGGCGCCTGCGCCGCCCTGCTCGCCCTCGCCCGCCGCCTCCGGCTTGCCGAGCACATCGACCGCCACGTCCCCAAGCGCGGCTCCGGCCCCTCCGTCGGCACCTATCTGCTCGCGGCGGTCCTCAACCGCTGCCTCGCCCCCGGCTCCAAGGCCGCCCTCGCCCCCTGGTTCGACTCCACCGTCCTGCAGCGACTGCTCCCGGTCCGCTCCTCCCAACTTTCCAGCCAGCGCTTCTGGGACCACATGGACCGCGTCTCCTCCGACTCGATCCAGGCCGTCGAACGCGACCTCGTCGCCGCCATGACCCGCGAGTTCGGCGTCGACTTGCGCCAGGTGCTGTTCGACGCCACCAACTTCTTCACCTACATCGACTCCTTCAACCAGCGCTCCTCGCTGGCCCAGCGCGGCCACAGCAAGGAGGGCCGCAAGTCGCTGCGCATCGTGGGCGTCGCGCTGCTCGTCTCGGCCGACTTCCGCCTGCCCTTGCTGCATCGCACCGATCCCGGCAACCGCCCCGACCCGCCCATGTTCGAAAGCCTCGCCGCCGACCTCGCCCGGCGCTGCCGCGAGATCGCCGGTGCCGCCGAGAGCGTCACGCTGGTCTTCGACAAGGGCAACAACTCCCGGGAGAACCTCGAGCAGGTCGAGCGCGGCCCGTTCCATTTCATCGGATCGCTCGTGCCCACCCAGCATCCCGACCTGCTGGCCGTCCCCGCCGAGCAACTGCGCTCGCTGGAGGCCGACGGGCTGGCCGGTGTCAGCGCCTGGCGCACCCAGCGCGAGGTCTTCGGAACCGCGCGCACGGTGCTGGTGACCTGGAACCAGGCGCTGTTCGACGCCCAGGGCCGCACCCTGCTGCGCGAGACCGCCAAGCGCAAGCAGCGCCTGCGGGGCCTGCAGCGGCAGCTGCGCCGCTGGCGCGACGGCAAGCTGCGCGGCGGTCGCAAGCCCAGTGTCGCCTCCACCCGCAAGAAGGTCGACCGCTGGCTGCAGGCGCGCCACATGCGGGACCTGTTCGCGGTCGAGGTCGGCGAGGCGGACGGCCTGCCGACGGTGCGCTACCGCTTCCGGCGCAAGGCCTGGGAGGAGTTGCAGAGCACACTGCTGGGCAAGACCCTGCTGTTCACCGACAACGCCGGCTGGAGCGACGCGGAACTGGTGCGCGGCTACCGCGCGCAGCACCATGTCGAGAGCGCCTTCCGGCAGCTGAAGGATACCGACTGCATCGCGATCCGCCCGCAGTACCACTGGACGGACCAGAAGATCGAGGTGCATGTGTTCTGCTGCGTGCTGGCGCTGACGCTGTGCGCCCTGCTGCAGCGGGAATTGAGCCGCCACGGCGTGCAGCGCTCGATCCCGGCGCTGCTCGACGAACTCGGCGGGATCCGGGAAGTCGACGTGCTATATCCGGCCCGGCAGGAGGGCGGCGAGCCTGTACTCAAGACAACGCTCTCCAAGATGACCGCCGAGCAGCAGAAACTCCACGCAATCCTAGGCCTCAAGGAATACGAAATCTGATCCACGGCCCACTGTTAGGTCATACAACGGGCTGCCTCTATCTTCTTGGAATCAATGTCCTTGCCGGAATCCTACGGCCCAACTCGGTAAACTCGGGCTAGAGCTTCGAGGGCCGAGGCTCCCAATTCGGCCTCGAGGACTCCCGGCTTCAGGATCTCGTCGACGCTCCCACGCGAATCGATGAATACCGGAAAATCGGGAGGATCGGACTACGGGACACCGTTTGCTTCCATTAAGCCGGCGATTACGCCCCGGTCCGTGTTGCCCTCCACCAAGAGCTTCCGGGCATGGTTCCTCGTGGGCAATTCACCGAACCTCTATGCCGCGCTCGGCGGCGACGAGGATGGCCTCGCGACTGAACCTGACCGCTTCGTTGCGGCTCCGGTCGATCCTTTGAATCGTTACGTCGCCGGGCTCGGATTTCGCAATTGCCGCCAGACTCTCATAGCAGTCGCGACTGTGGGTTGTGGCGAACACCTGGACCGACAGCGTGCCCGCCTGTTTATTGATCATCCGCCACATGTCTTCCATCACCGAGTAATGGAAACCGGTGTCGATCTCGTCGACCAACAGGACCCCACCCTCGGTGTTCGCAAGTGAGAGCGCGAGCCCCAGCATCCGCCACATTCCGTCGCCCATGCTTCCGATCGGGACGCGGTCGACAAATTCGCGAAGCTTGAGTACCACGCCTCCGGGCGCGTTTCGATCAAAGCGGCCACGGTCGTCTGCAACCGGCGCAATACGCTCGATGGCCGGCTCAACGATCCTAAGCGCTTGCGTAATGGCCTCTTCCTTGGGTGTGAGGACGAACTTACTGAATGTGCGAACAACGTCAGCCGCTGTCATGCCGCTGGTTCTGACGAACTGCACCGTCTGGCTCGAACTGTTTCGTGGGCGTATTGGCAGTCGAGGCCGGAGCAGCAGTCCTTCGTCGGTGAGAACTAACTTGTAGTGGTCATCCGGATCTGACCACTCGAGGTGAAGGCCAAGGCGCTCGTCTTCGGCGCCCTCCGGCACTTCCGCAACCCTTTCGTCGTACTCGCGAACGGTCGGGCCTTCGACGTACACCGTAACTGTGCTATTCCAACCCGCTGCAGCGATGTCACTGCTACGGTCCGCCTCGACACGAATCCGACCACGCAGGTCGTGGTTCGCGAAGAGATGCGACACATCGAGACAATCTGTTCGAGCCCCGAGAGGAGCACTGGGATCCTCGTCACTCGAGTAGCCCCATTCTCCCCGACGCCGCGCAATGTCTGACAACACTCTCGGGGCGCCGGACGACCGCAGCAACTCGATGCACTCCAGAATCGAGGTCTTACCGCAGTTGTTCGCCCCTACGAGCAGGTTGACGCGGCCGAGCCCTTGCATCCGAAACGGGTCGAGGCCGCGGTAACCCTCAATTCGAACCGATGAATACAACGCGCTCTCCGTAAAGGGGGAAGCGCCTCAAGTATGGCACGCTCGGTTACGGGCGCCAGACGCTGTGCCGTCGCGGTTGCCTGACGACAATCGTTCGAAACGCAGCAAACAAGAGCCTTTGGAAACGTTCGCTGCATCGCATTGTTGCTCTCGCTGGGAAACCTGCACCGCAAGGCGGACTCGCTGCCGAACAGTGCAGCCAGATACTGGTACGGCATAAGCCCCCAAATCGTTGGGGAATAGTCTGAGTGCTTTACTACAAGGCCCTGAGCCGGGCCGAGCGCACTCTCTAGACGTTGAATATGGCGATCTGCCCTAGCAATGGCAGAGCGTTGCGTGCGCGCCTCTGAGGAAGCTATCAACTTGCAAGTCAGTTGCTGTCTTTCCCCCGAGCCATTGCCCAATCGTCAGTCAAATCGCTCAGGCTACCAACGGCAGCCCGTCCCGCTGTCGTCGTCGAGCGCAGTGAGAGCAAGGGGAGCCCGCTGAGCCCAGCTCCGGAGGGGCGGTCCACTACAATGGAGAATTCATGCGCCCCCGGATTGGAATCATTGGTGGGAGCGGACTTTATGCGATGGACGTGCTCGAAGATCGCCAAGAAGTGCCCGTGGACACGCCTTGGGGCGAGCCCTCCGACGCCTACGTTCTTGGCCGCATCGAGGGCCGTGAGGTGGCTTTCTTGGCCCGCCATGGCCGCGGGCACCGGATCATGCCCTCGAACCTCAACTTTCGCGCCAACATTCATGGCCTGAAACAGCTTGGCGTCGAGTATGTGCTCTCCTTCAGCGCCGTAGGATCCCTACGCGAGGAGCTTGAGCCGCTGCATTTCGTGGTGCCCGACCAATTCTTCGACCGCACGCGCGGCCGGGTCTCGACCTTTTTTGACGACGAGTTGGTCGCACATGTCACGTTTTCCCACCCGATCTGCTCAACCCTTGCGGATGTGGCTGAACAGGCCTGCCGCAAGGTCGGCGTCACGGTGCACAGAGGGGGGACGTACTGCTGCATGGAGGGACCGGCCTTTTCGACGCTGGCCGAGTCGAACACCTACCGCCGCTGGGGGTTCGACATCATCGGGATGACGAACCTGCAGGAGGCCAAACTTGCACGCGAAGCTGAGATGTCCTATTGCACCCTCGCGATGGTCACGGACTATGACTGCTGGCATCAGGATCACGACTCCGTGACAGTCGACACGGTGATCGAATGCCTGACCCAAAACGCCGCCCATGCTCAACAAGTGGCCGTGGAAGCGGTAAAGAACATCCCCGAGGCACCAAGCCCCTACGCTGCCGCGCTCAAGAACGCCATTATCAGTGACCGCAGCAGCGTCTCCGCCCGGGCACGCGCTAAGTACGGGCTGCTTGCCGGCAAGTATATCTAGCGCAGTCCTAGCCCCCTCCCAATGTCACTACTCGTAGTTGCATCCGTCGCCTACGACGGTATCGAGACCCCCCGCGGTAGGGTCGATCGGGTGCTTGGCGGTGCCGGATCGTATATCGCGCTGGCGGCAAGCCATTTCACAAACGTGCGCCTGGTCGCCGTCGTCGGCGACGACTTCGCCCCCGAAGATGAAGCCATCCTGCGTCGCAGCAACATCGATCTCGAAGGCTTGGAGCGGGCTGCCGGCAAGACGTTCTACTGGCAGGGGGTTTATTCCCGCAATATGAACGAGCGCCATACGCTCGTCACGGAGTTGAATGTGTTCGCCGACTTCAATCCGCGCCTGCCTGAATCGTATGCCGACACTTCGCAGATCCTGCTCGGCAACATCCACCCGGACTTGCAGGCCTCGGTCTTGGAACAAGCCAGAGCGCGCAGATTTGTCGCCGGCGACACCATGAACTACTGGATCGAAGGCACGCCCGAGCAGCTGGCTCGCACGGTCAGCGACTGGGATGCGATTCTCATCAACGACGACGAAGCCCGCCAGATCTCGGGCCTGGAAAACTTGAGGGCAGCCGCCAAGGCGATTCAGCTGATGGGCCCCGGAACCGTAGTGATCAAGCGCGGTGAGTACGGAGCCGCGCTGTTCCATGGCGACGAGTGTTTCATCGCGCCCGCCTATCCACTCCACGACCTGGTGGATCCAACCGGAGCCGGCGATGCCTTCGCCGGGGGCTTCATGGGCTACCTTGCCAGTCAGGACTTCCGCGACAGTGACGGCGGCGGAACCGCTGACTTGCGTCGCGCGATGATCTACGGTTCTGTAACGGGGAGCTTTTGCTGCGAGCAGTTTGGCGTGAACGGATTGAGAGACTTGAGCAAGGAACGCTTACAGGAGCGCTTTGAAGAGTTTCGCAAGTTGACCCACTACTGACGCCTGCCGGTGGCACAGACCATCAAGGCTCGTAGCGGATCCAGAGTGGGCTTGCCCACGCCATGGCTTCGTTGCGCTGTTTCAGGCGCACGTAGTACATGTTCCACTCGCCTTCCACAGCAGCCGGGTCGGACCAATCCAAGTCAATTTCGGCGGTCTTCGGCTCCATGGAAACGACGACTGTGGGCTTTTGCAAGCCGACCTGCCGGATAATCTCGACACTGTCAATCGGCGCTGTTCCGATTGTGCTGATCTGCAAGCGGGGTGGTGAGCTCGTGCTGAACTCGTCTCCCATCAGATGATCGCCTGAACGGACAACCATGGCGATGTTGTCGTGCGCGGCGTAGGAATGCCTACGCTTGAATGCATCAATGATTCCGCTCCGTGAGTTCTCCTCGGCCAGCACGATGGCGTAGCTGATATGAGTCGAGACGTGGTCACTGCTCGCCTGAAACCCGAGCCGCCTGCCCTTTTGAAACGCTTCCCAGATGAAGCCCGCCGAGCGATAGCCCTGAATCGTGTCGTCCGGGCCGGTCGCGGCATGGGGGCCGCCGGACACCTCGTAACTCTGGCGGTGCCCTTGGAAGAGCTCGACGACCGGCTCTACTTCGACATCGCCATCCCGCCAATCGGTGCCCATGTTGGTTCCGGACGTGTGCGAGGAACAGATCGCGTCGAAATGTCGCAGATAGGCAAAGAGGTTCTGAATATCCGGCGATCCTTCCGCTTCGGTGCCATTGACAAGGCCCCTGCCGGTCATGCGCGGCAGCGGCCGGATGCCCCGCCGCGGCAGCATGACGTTGCGGTGCCCGCTGGGATAGCTGACGCTGCGTTCGTACGTGTACATGGCGCTAAACGTTCCAGCTGCGTTGTAAATGTCCCCGGCCTTCTGCTGGAGCCACCACAGATATGCGTGCCCGACAGCGTAATCATGGTCCCCGGCCCCGATCCAATCCATACCGGCCACGTCAAGGCCATACCGCCAAACCTCTTCGAATGGACCGTCCCAGTCTCGGTGCGAGGAAAATGCAGTGTGCCGGTGGAACTCTCCCCGCAAGAAACGCAATGTGCGGCCGCCCGCTTCAACGCGCCGCTCCCGGATGCTCGCGATCTGGCGGGCCTCGTCAGGGTGCACGGGCGTACGTGACGTGCGGGGCTGGCTGGCATCGACCGCCACGAGTTCGGGCTCGGCAGCTGGAGCGTCGGTCATCAGTCTTGCCTCGAACAGATCACTGTCCTTGCGATTGCGAGCCTGTGTCCGCTTGTCGCCAGCAAACACTGCCAGCAGGCTTCCGTCGGAAAGCTCGGCGAGTCCAGGCTGCCGGTCGAGCAGATGGTCCGAGGATCGCAGCGGGATGGGGGCCGACCAAGCCCCCCGGCTGTAGTAGGCGCCGAAGCTGCGCCAGCGTTCTCCCTGTCCCGTCTGCAAGGGGTGCTTTCGATACAGGACCCACGGCCGTCCGGCCCCGTCGAAGGTCATGGCAGGAATGCTGATCTTGTTGCGCTGGCTGGTCGCGACCCGGGGATCGTCGTGGAGGTAATCCACCGTCGGAGCCGTCGGCGCCAGAGCCGTTTGCTGCAAGGTGCCATCCCACACCCGAACCAAGATGTTCTTGTTGACATACATCGGGGAAGCCTGCTTGCCAGTCCACCGGTCACCGGCATCTTTGCCCCAGCCCTCGTCGGAATCCTCGAAGGCCACCCAGGCGCGATCCATCGCATCGACCGCCACCGAAGCGCGCGCCTCGAAGCGCGGCGAGGCCGCGACCGGTATCGGCTCACCCAGCCTGGTGCCGTCGAAGTGCCGCAAATATACGTCGTAATTCTCGGAACGGTATGTGTCCCAAGCGATCCAAGCCCCCCCGCTCGAATCAGTGGCAAGTGACGGGCGCCAATCGTTGGCAGCGCTAGTGGACACACGTACCGGCGAACCGTCCAGCTGGCTCGCGAATATGTCGAACCCTTCTTGGCGACGACTTTGCCAGGCGAAATAGCCTCGGCTAGCCACTACGTTGAAATCGCTCCCCGGGTGTGTTGTCAGTCGGCGCTCAGCCCCTAGCTGCGCGGTTTCCGTGGAGTATGTACGGGCGTAGATGTCCCAGTTGCCAGCACGCTGCTCAGACCACAGCACTGCGGCTCCTCCATCCGGAAGACTCATCACCACAGGCCTCCACACGTCACCGCCGGGGGAGGTTGCGTAGGTGGGGGCGCTCCAGCCCGCGCTCGTCCGGCGGACCAGCACAACCCGATCTCCATTGCCGTCGAACTCAATCGAGTCGAATTCGCCAGCCAGCGCCTTCGCTTCGTCGATCGGGCTGCCCGGCTCGTATGCAACGAAAGCGCAAAGCACTGAGCCCTCTCCCAGCGAAACGCAGTGTGGGAAGTCCTCCTCAATTTTCGTGGCAGCCACAGCCGCGTCAACCGGAACCAGCGAGATCTCGACCCGGCCATTCAGTCGGGACACCGATCGACCCATCACCAGCGCACCCGGAGCGACCTCGAAGCCACCCTGCGCGGTCTGGACTTGGATCAAGCGGTCCGCCCCGGCTTGTTCCCCGCACGGCCCGGAGGGTAGTTCCAAGTCCACCGCAACCGGAAGCACCCTCGGCGACTTCCCTCCCCCGGCAAGCTTGAGCGGGCTAGAGGTCGATTTCGCCGTCCACGAGGCGCTCCCGGGTGAGACCCACCCTGTCGCGGTCCCGCTCCAGTCGGTCTCCGCTGCGTCACCGGCCCCGAGCTCCATCACTAATCTGGTGGACTCAACACAGTTTTCGGATGCGGAGGTTTGAGCTAGCGCAATGGACTGGGGCGCGTTTGGTCCGTCCGATGCGTGCCACAGGCCGATCATTGCCAGCAGTACGACACCTACAGCCAGAATCCTCTTCATACCCGACATCTTACGCCCGCAAGTCCCGCCAGCTCGAGGCTCTAGGCGTTTTGCCTCAGGGGTGATGGCGCCTCCAGTCGTGCCTGAGGATCGCGGTTTAGTCTGTTTCCGCAGCCCCGCCGTCATCGGCGCTCTTGACAGGCTTCACGAAGTCCCAGCCGAAGCGCCCCTTGATGCAGAGGTTGCCTGACGTCACCTCTTGATCGACGGGAGATGTCACTTTGACGATCTGGTTGTCCTGAGCATGCACCGACAGGGTGCAGCCGACACCGCAATATGGACAAATGGTGTCAGTCACAGCTTGCCGGTCCTCATCCCATTCGCCCGCTTGGCGTAGGTCATGCTCCGTCTTGAAGATCAGGGCACCGGTCGGGCAGACAGCGATGCAGTTCCCACAGTAGACACACGCCGATTCGGGCAGCGGCACGTCAAATTCCGTGGCGATATGCGCATCAAAGCCCCGCCCTGCCACCGCGATGGCGAATGTGTTTTGGGCATCTTCACCGCAAGCCTCGACGCACTTGTAGCAAAGCACGCATTTTGCATAGTCCCGGACGTACAGTTCGTTGTCGACCTTGACCGGCTGACTCTTTGATTCCGCTGCAACGTCCCGTTCTCCGTAGCGGCCCGGGTCGGCGGCGTATTGCTCCGCGTAGGCGTTGAGCTCGGACGCGATCGAGACGTCTGTGCTGGATGCCAAGAACTCCAGCACCATCCGCCGACTCAACCGAACCCTCTCGGAGTCAGTTCGAATCGACATGCCGGCCTCGGCCTTTCGCGAACAGGCCGGCACGAGCGTTCGCGAGCCTTCGAGTTCCACCACGCAGACTCGACAAACGTTTACCGGTGTCAGGCTCTCGACGTAGCACAGCGTCGGCGTGTCGATTCGGCATTGCCGACATGCATCGAGCAGGGTGGACCCCTCCGGCAGCGAGACCACTTGCCCGTCGACGGTCACATCCACCATTGCACGAGGCCTCGACTCCGGGACGGTTGGAATCGGGCCGCGCGGGACGGGAGTCCTCAGATCTGGGGCATCTGCTTGGTTCTGGTCGTTCACTGGGCTCTCCCGCTAAATATCGGAAATCGCTCCAGGGCCGAATAGACGGCGCTAGCGGCGGTGTGGCCCAGACCGCAAATCGAAGCATCGCGCATAACCTGCGAAATCTCCCCGAGCAGAATCCGCTCCTGCTGCACGCTGCCAATCAAGCGCCCTGATCGCAGCCGCTTCAAGAGCTCCTGCTGGCGCACCGTTCCCACCCTGCAGGGCACGCACTGCCCGCAGCTCTCGTCCCGGAAAAACTCAGCTATGCGGAGCAGGATCAGGCCGAGGTCTACGCTGTCATCGAACGGCATGACCACGGCCGATCCCACGGTAGCCCCGATGGCGCGCATGCCCTCGAAGGTGAATGGGGCATCGATTTCTCCAGGGGCCAAGAAACTCCCGGCTGCCCCTCCTACCAAGACCGTCTGCAGGTTGCCCGAACCAGCGATCCCGCCGGCGAGTTCGATGAGCTCTCGCACCGTGACGCCGAACGGAGCCTCGTAGAGTCCGGGCCTTGCGACGTGCCCAGAGAGACAGAAGAGCTTGGGCCCGGAGGATCGTTGCGTGCCAACGGCTGCAAAGGCCGACCCGCCGTGGAGCAAGATTGGTGGGACATTGGCCAGCGTCTCGACGTTGTTCACCAACGTAGGCCGGCCAAAGAGGCCGGATTCCGTCGGATAGGGCGGCTTGTTGCGCGGCTCGCCGCGGAACCCCTCGATCGAATTGAACAGTGCCGTCTCTTCCCCGCAAATATAGGCGCCTGCTCCTCGGCGGATCTCGATCGGGCACGCTCGACCGAGGAGTCCTGCCGCCTCGAAATCAGAAATCGCGGATTCCATCCGCTCGGCCGCCGCCGGATACTCGCCTCGCACGTAAACATAGGCTCGCTCGCAACCCGTGGCAAATGCGGCAATTGCCATTGCCTCGACGAGGGCTAGCGGATCGCCTTCCATCAAAACCCGGTCCTTGAAGGTGCCCGGCTCGGATTCGTCTGCATTGCAGATGAGGTACTTGGTGCCCGACGCCTCGGCAACCGCGCGCCATTTACGCGCTGTCGGAAACGCCGCACCGCCGCGGCCGACGAGATTTGACGCTTCGACCTGGTCGAGTACCCACTCGGGCCCCCGGTTGAGGGCCAACTCAAGCGCTGCGAGGCCGCCGTCCGCTCGGTAGTGATCGAGGCACAAGGCACGCGGAGAGCCTATCCTACGCAGCAGTTGCAAAGACGGCTCGCCAGCTTGGGGAACTGAGTCCGCTGCTGACCGCGAATCAGACGTTTCGGGCGTGCCTGCGGCGCAAGCCTTTTCGATTGCATCTGCAGTCGCGGGTGCCACCACTTGGTTCCAAGGCTGCTCCCCGGCACCGGCCACCAGCGCCGCAGGGGCTCTTTCGCAAAGGCCTAGGCAGGGGCTGCGCACCCAGCCACACTCGCGCGTGTCGGCTGCGTCTCCGGGCGGTCCCCAGAGCTGCTCCAAGTTCGAGCACAATTGATCGGCTCCCTTGGCTTGGCAGGCGATATCATCGCAGGCCCGGACCACTATTCGAGGGCGCTTCTCGAGCGAGAACATGTCATAGAAGCTCGCGACGCCGTACGCTTCCGCGGGCGGGACTTCAAGCCTCTGGCACGTGTAATTGAGTGCGCCCCGGCTGATCCAGCCGACGCGCTCGTGGATGGCATGCAGGACAGGCAACAACAAGTGACGTCTGCCAGCTGTGCGATGCCCGCATTCCGATGTCCTTGTGCTCTGCTGGGTTCGGGCCCCGCCAAACCAGTGCGACTCCGGGGCGCCGAGAATCGCATCCACGGCTTCCCGCTCGTGACCGCTTGGCGCATCAGAGGTGCAATGAAGGTCCACGGGCTACCGGCTCTTTCCTGCGGATCCGCCAACTACGGTTCGACCGGCGATAATGCCGCCCTATCTGCGGATTCGCGGAGCGACACGTGCCGCCGGGTCGCCCATCTTCGGGTCGCTCATTATATCAATGCGGATCGCGGTGGCCTTGAACTCAGACACCCCTGACTTCGGATCGACAGCTTCTAAGGTGAGATCGTTCGTGCTCACCTCGTCGGGTGCATGGATCGTCATGAACGCGAGCCCGGGCCGCAGACCCGGATCGATCCGGACCGGTGCCACGACAGAGCCGCGCCGAGAACTCACGCGCACCGGCTCAAACTCCGTCACCCCGAGATGCGCTCCGTCCTCCGGGGAAATGTCCACGGTTTCGCGGCGCCGCAGCGGGGATTCCAACTGATCGCTCTGCACTCCCGTGTTGTACGAGTCGAGCCTGCGCCCCGTTGTAAGGCGGATCGGGAAGGAATCGTCGAGCGCGTCCACCGGAGACGTGGCCTCAACGACCGAGAACGGGGCGCGCGGGCCGATCCGGGGATCGGCCCACAACCGACTGTGCAGGAACAGCTCGCCCGGATGTGACTCGTCGTAGCACGGCCAGCGAATCCCGCCGAGTTCTTCAAGTCTGGCGTAGCTCATGCCGGCATGCATCGGGCTCAGTCCACGCAATTCGTTCCAGACGGTCTCGGCGTCTGGCTCACCCCAATCGTGGCCCAAGCGTCTTGCGAGCTCGAATATGATTCCCATGTCATCCCTAGTCCCTGGCGGCGATTCGACGACACGACGCACCCGCTGCACTTTGCGCTCGCTGCTTGTGACCGTCCCCTCGGATTCGGCCCATCCAGCCATCGCGGGCAGCACGACGCTTGCAAGCTCTGCGGTTTGGGTCAGGACCAAGTCCTGCACCACGAGGAAGTCCAGTCCGGTCAACACCGCCCGCACGTGCCCGCCCTCAGGTTCGGAAACGACCGGGTTCTCGCCAAGCACATACAGAGTCCTCAGCTCGCCGGCATACATCGCTTCAAACATCCCGCTGATATGCTTCCCCGCGGTTGGCGGTATCGCGCATTTCCAAGCGGCCTCGAACTTCGCGCGACAGTCCGGGTTCTCTACGTGCTGGAATCCAGTCAGCCGGTCTGGGATCGCACCCATGTCGCCGCCGCCCTGGACGTTGTTCTGTCCCCGCAGCGGGCAAAGGCCAGACCCGTAGCGCCCGACATGCCCGGTGAGCAGTGCGAGATTGATCAGCGCCAGGACGTTGTCTACGCCCGTGTGGTGTTCGGTGATGCCCAAGGTCCAGCACAACTGGGTTCTCGGCGCCTTTGCGTATGCGTGGGCGAGATCCCGAATGGCATCCCGCGGAACCCCCGTCTCCCGCTCGGCGAATTCGAGAGTGAACGGCTGCACAGAAGCTCTGTAGGCCTCGAATCCGCTTGTGGCGCGGTCGATGAACAGCCGGTTCTCCAGCCCGGCCTCCAAGATCTCGCGCGCGACAGCATTCGCGAGTGCGATGTCCGTTCCAACATCGAGTCCCAGCCAGCGGTCCGCCCATTGCGCCGAGCTCGTGCGCCTTGGGTCGACCACGTACAGCGACGCACCGTTGCGGATGCCCTTCAGCACGTGGTGGAAGTAGATCGGATGAGTGTCGCGTGCGTTCGAACCCCAGAGGACAATCAGGTCAGTCTCTTCAACTTCCTGATAGGAAGTGGTGCCGCCGCCAGCCCCGAACGCTGTCGCCAGACCGACGACACTCGGGGCGTGTCAAGTACGGTTGCAGCTGTCGATGTTATTGCTGCCCACCACGCTGCGGACAAACTTCTGGGCCGCAAAATTGAGTTCGTTGGTCGCCTTCGAGCAACTGAACATCCCGAAGGATTTCTCCGCACCGCAATCAATCGCGCGTTGGAAGGCCTTCGCCGTCACATCCATCGCTTCGTCCCAAGTAGCAGGCTGGAGAGTTCCATTCCGCCGAACCAGCGGCTGGGTCAGCCGGGCATTCCTGCGCTTGTCCTGTGCCATTCAACGCCATAATACCCGAATTTAGGCCGGAATTTGTTGCCCGGCATGTGCTTTTCGGCGGCTGATCATCCCAGCACTGCACGAGGGGCCGCCGTGCACCCTGACCTCATGCAGTCAGCGCTGCCCTGGGTTCGTTCTCGACTCGTTGGCTAGAATGGCGGCGCTATGAGACTCACACTCTGGTTACTTGCCGTCACGGCGCTTGGCGGTTGCGGGCTAGAGCCCACCCAAGAGGCAGGCCAATCCCCCCCTAACGTGATCGTCATGATGGCTGACGACCTTGGTTGGGGCGACATTGGGGCCAATGGCGGCACGGTCATCAGGACGCCGCATATCGACGCCCTCGCCGAGCGGGGCGTCCGACTCACTGACGGGTACGTGTCGGCCGCTGTCTGCAGTCCCTCGCGGGCAGGACTGTACACGGGCCGACACCAGCAGCGCCACGGATTCGAGTACAACATCGCGGGACGCGACACCCACATGGGCCTATCGACGGCGCAGGTCACGATCGCGGACATGATGCGCGAGCAAGGCTACGCCACCGGCCTGATCGGAAAGTGGCATCTTGGCAAGCAGACGGAGCATCATCCGCTGAGCCGGGGCTTCGACGAGTACTACGGCATGCTGGCTGGAGGGTCTACGTATATCGATTCGCGGATGGACGGAGTGGAATCTTGGCCCGCCAGCAATGCGCCAACCGGGCGTACGGAGGCCAACGCAATCTACGACGGCTGGGACCCTGTGGAGGTGGATGAATACCTGACCGACGTGTTCCGCGACAAGGCTGTCGATTTCATCGAGCGTCACCAGGACGAGCGTTTCTTCCTCATGCTCACGCCGAACGCCCCGCACACGCCGCTGCAGGCGACAAAGGAGTACCTTGACCGTTACCGACACATCGAAAAGGACAGCACGCGGATCTACGCGGCTATGGTGGCAGCGGTTGATGACTATGTCGGCGCGATCACGGAAACTCTAACGCAGCTTGGTCTCGAACAGGACACGCTGTTCGTGTTCCTGTCCGACAACGGTTGCGCGGGCTATATCGACGACTCCTGCTCGAACGGCCCCCTGCGCGGGAACAAGCGCTACTACTGGGAGGGCGGAATCCGGATCCCGTTCATCGCCAGGTGGCCTGTGGGCCTGCCCCAGGGGCAGACCTACGGCGAGCCTGTGATCTCATTGGACCTGTTTGCGACCATCGCCGCCGCCGTCGGCTCGCCAGCGACTGCTCAGGACAGCGTGAACCTGTTGCCCCATCTGCGGGGTGAAACCGACGCGGCGCCCCACGAACTCCTGTTCTGGCGGACAAAGCCGAACATCGCCGTGCGCAAGGGACGTTGGAAGCTGTGGAAGGTCAACAAGAGTGACCTCGACATGAGCGCCGTGACGGACCAGGCGGCGTCGCGGCTGCCCATGCAGGCTTGGCCGCAGGATTCGCCTCACGGACAAATGACGCTCCTGTACGACCTTTCGCGGGACATCGGCGAACAGACGAATGTCGCCGGCGAGCACCCTGACATCGTGGCAGAACTCGAAGCTGCCCTAGCCGCCTGGAATGCCGAGATGGGCGAGCCTACATGGCCGGCCTTCCGGTCGACGCTGCATCAAATCGACGGGCAGGTCGTACACCTGTTCTTTTGACGTGCCGGCACGGCCGCTGCCCTTGGCGCGTCAGCCGTGCATCGCTTCGGGCGGTTTGAATACAATAGGACTTTAGCCCGGCTGCGTGAGCGACCCAGCGGTTCTCGCGGGCATCCGCAGGGCTTTGGGCGCACTGCGCGGCCCCTTAGGCCGATCCCAATTCAGGCGCGACATCGGAAGCGCTTACCAAGGAATAGCTCCAATGCCAACAGACAACTTCGGTGTCGCCGGTCTCGGCGTCATGGGCCGCAACGTGGCGCTCAACATCGAGCGCAACGGGTTCCCGGTGGTCGCCTTCAATCGCGGCGACGAGAATGCTCAGCGCATGCGCGAGGAGTCCGCTGGCAAGAACGTGACAGTGACCCAGTCCATCGAGGAACTCGTGTCGCTGCTCGACAGGCCGCGGCGCGTCTTGCTAATGGTGACCGCTGGGGCAGGCACTGATCGGGTGATCGACGCCTTACTCGAATACCTCGAGCCCGGCGACGTACTCATTGACGGGGGCAACTCCCACTTTTCTGATACCGATCGTCGCGCGAAGCGCCTGCAAGACGAAGGGCTGCACTTCGTCGGCTGCGGCATCTCCGGCGGAGAGGAAGGAGCCTTGTGGGGGCCGTCGATCATGCCCGGCGGAAACCGCGAAGCTTACGAGCGCATCGCGCCAGTCCTCCATAAGATCGCCGCGAAGACCGAGGATGACGGCGCATGCGTCACCTATTGCGGCCGCAATGCCGCCGGGCACTACGTCAAGATGGTCCACAACGGCATCGAATACGGGATCATGCAGCTGATCTGCGAGGTCTACGACATCCTGCGGCGCGCCGCGGGCCTGCCGACCGCCCAGATCCAAGAGATCTTCCAGCGCTGGACTGGCTCCCCGGAAGTCGGCGGGTTCCTGGTCGATATCACGGCCCAGTGTCTGGCCAAGCGCGACGCCGACACTGGACACCCGCTCGTCGAGAAGATTCTCGACACCGCCGGGCAGAAGGGCACCGGCAAGTGGACCGCTCAAACCGCGCTTGATCTGGGGGTCCCGATCCCCACGCTCTCGCAGGCAGTCAATGCCCGCATTCTGTCCGGCCTCAAGCAGGCCCGCCTCGAGGCGTCAGCAGTCATCGACCCACCCGCTGCTGGATACGACGGCGACACGGAGCATCTCGTTCAGGTCCTGCACGACGCCCTGCATCTGGCGATGATCGCGTCGTATGCACAGGGACTGCACCTAATTCAGGCCGCCTCTAGGGAATACGACTACGGCACTGACCTCGCCGAGGTCTCGCGCATCTGGAAGGAAGGCTGCATCATCCGCTCCAAGCTGCTCGACCCGATCAAGCAGGCCTACACGGAACAGCCTGGGATGGAAAACATGCTGCTGCATCCCTCGTTCACGCCGATTGTGAACGAATCGCTAGGCGATCTCCGCGAGGTGGTGGCGATTGCGAACCGCAGCGGCGTCGCCACGACTTGCCTCGGGGCGACGCTGGCCTACCTGGACAGCTATCGCTCAGAGTTCCTTCCTGCGAACCTCCTGCAAGCCCTCCGCGACAACTTCGGCGCGCACACCTACCGGCGGCTCGACAAGGACGGCGTCTTCCATACGCAATGGAATCGCTAGACCCCGATCGAACAGTTGCATAAGCCCGGATCACCAGACATGGCAACCTTGCAAGACTTCCAGCCCTCTCACGAGTTTTTCGTTGGTCTCGACTCCGATGGCTGCGTGTTCGACTCGATGGAGATCAAGCACAAGGAGTGCTTCACGCCGATGTTCATCAAGCATTGGCGGCTGCAAGCGGCATCGAAGTACGCCCGGCGCGCCTGGGAGTTCGCCAACCTGTATTCCAAGTCGCGGGGCATGAACCGGTTTCCGGTCTGCGTCCGCTCGCTGCAGCTATTGGAAGACTGGCCGGAGGCGGGTGCCCGGGGCATTCAGATCCCGGATATCGCTCCTCTGCAAGCGTTTATCGACTCCGAATTCCCCCCGAGCAACGCCGGGCTAGAGGCCTACCGCGAACAGTTCACGCATCCTCTGCTCGACCTGACCATGGATTGGAGCCTGGCAGTGAACGCTGCCGTCAAGGACATCGTGTTCGGTGTGCCCCCGTTTCCACGGGTGCAACAGACTCTTGACCGGATCGTGGCGGCGGCGGACTTGGTGGTTGTTTCGGGAACCCCCGGCGAGGCACTGCAGCGGGAATGGGATGAAAGCGGAATCGCTCACTACCCCCAGCTCATTGCAGGCCAGGAACTCGGCAAGAAGACCGAGCACCTTGAGGCGATGGCGGGCGGCGGGCACTACGACGCGGACAAGAGACTCATGATCGGCGACGCCCCGGGCGACCGCAAAGCAGCCGAAGCGACGGGTTGCTTGTTCTTTCCCATCAATCCAGAACACGAGGAAGAGTCCTGGGACCGGCTCTGCGACGAAGCCCTTGACCGGTTCTTCGACGGTACCTACGCCGGGGAATATCAAGCCGCCAGAATGCGACAGTTCGAGGCGCTGCTGCCGGCACTCCCCCCGTGGGCAACCTGAGCCGGCCGCGCTCGCCTCGAGGCTCGGAAGGCCCAAGACCGGCACGCGGGCGGGCCACCTATGGCGGTGCCGGCGGCGCGAATGCCGAGCCACGGCTGGTACAGTGACCCCGTGCTTGCCAAAATTTGCCTGCACGTCGTTAGTGCGTGTCTGTTTGCTTCCCTAGGTCAGTCTGCCCACGGCCAATCCGGCCCTCGCGAATCTGAGCGGCCCAACATCATCTTCCTGCTTCTCGACGATATGGGGTACGCCGACATCGGCCCTTACGGCAATACTTACCATCACACCCCCAACATCGACCGGCTCGCGCGAGAGGGGATGCGATTCACCGCCGCCTACGCCGCTGCCCCGAATTGCTCGCCTACCAGAGGCAGCATCCTCACCGGACGCTGGCCAGCCCGAACCGGAATCACCCAGTACTTGCCGGGCAACGTCTTTCCCTTTGCCAAGACCCTGCAGCCTGATCTGCCGCTAGGCTTGCCGCTTGACGAAACAGTGATCGCGGAGCCGCTCTCCGCGGCCGGCTACGCCACGGCTTGCATTGGCAAGTGGCACCTTGGCGCAGGGGACTACGCTCCGGAGCGACGCGGCTTCGCCGCGAGTTTCGCCTCCGGGCATTGGGGGTCCCACAGGAGCATGTTCGCCCCGCACAGACTCCTTCAGGTTCCCGGCGCACAAGACGGAGACTACCTGACCGATGCCCTGACGGGCGCCGCCGCGCGATTTATCGAACAAAGCTCAGAGCAGCCATTCTTCCTCTACATGTCGTACTACTCGGTGCACGCGCCGATCCAGGCCAAGCAGCAGCTCATCGACAGTTACGCGGGCAAGACTGACCCATCAGGACGCAATTACGCGGTCTATGCCGCGATGGTCGAGGGCGTCGATCAGAGCATTGGCCGACTGCTCGCGCTGCTGGAACGGCGCGGCCTGAGCTCGAATACGATAGTTTTCTTTTTCTCGGACAACGGGGGCGTGCCGAGCCGAGCGTTCAACGGTGGGTTCCGATCGGGCAAGGGCTACCTGTGGGAGGGCGGCATTCGGGAACCGCTGATTGTGCGCTGGCCGGGCAAGGTCCAGGCCGGCACGGTTGAGCCTACCCCGGTTAGCAGCGTCGACTTTTACCAGACCATGCTTGAAATCGCTGGCGCATCCGACATCACCGATCACACGGTCGATGGCGTCAGCCTGCTGCCGCTGCTACAAGGCACCGGCAGCTTGGATCGCGAGTCCCTGTACTGGCACTATCCGCACTACTCCAACGCGGGAGCGCGACCAGTTGGGGCCATCCGCAAGAATGGCTGGAAGTTGCTTGAATTCTTCGAAGACTCCCACGTGGAGCTCTACAACCTAGCGGATGATGCAGCGGAAGCCGTTGATTTGGCTTCGGCGGAAAAGGCGACGGCGACGGCGATGCGAGACGAGCTTGCCGCTTGGCGTGTATCCGTTGGGGCGCAAATGCCGATGCCAAACCCTCGGTTCGATCCCGACCAGGCCAACCAGCGCCGCCCACTGGTCTACAAGGCACATTGGGATGCCGCTGATCCGCTGACTCCCCGTCGGCGACAGCGGTAGACGAACCCTGCTCGACTAAGCGGTACCCAAGCACTCGTCCAGGAAATTGCGCATTGCCGTCCAAGACCGCCTATCTGCGTCCCCGTCGTAGACCGTACCCATGCTCGGGTTGTTCGCGGCAGGATTCGTAAATGCGTGCATGGTCTGCCCGTAGGCGTGGACTTGCCAGTCAGCTCCAGCGCGAGTCAGTTCCGCTGCCAGCGCCCCGACGGCGGCAGGTTTTGCCATCGGGTCGTCCCATCCATGCAACACCAGCACCTTCGCTTGAATATCGGCAGTCTCGAGCCCGTCCGGTGGGTTGACCAGTCCGTGAAAGCTCACTGCCGCACGGAACGGCATCCCTGATCTGGCCAGATCGAGGACGCAAAGGCCCCCAAAGCAATAGCCGACCGCAGCCACCCGGGCTTCGTCAACCGACTCAAGGTCCTTCAGCGCGTTCAGCGCGGCCTGCATCCGCCGCTGCAAAAGCGCCCGGTCATCCATCAGAACCGACATCAGCCTGGCGTTTTCGTCGGGTCCGCTCCCAACGATGCCATCCCCGTACATGTCGATTGCGAGCGCGACGTAACCGAGGGTTGCTAGCGCCGCAGCCTTCTGACGCTCGAAGGGGCCGCAGCCAGCCCAGGTGTGTGCCACGAGGACTCCCGGCGAGGGCTTCGCCAAAGCAGGATCCCAAGCGAGTTGGCCCTTCAGCTGCGTGTCTCCGTCGGAGTATTCGAGAGTTTGGGTTGCGATTGCCATGTGCTTCGTGGGTCGGTCGCCGCAAGCCAGACGACGCTACAGCGTGGTTTCGGCGTTCATGCCAAGACGTGTCGAGTGCGGAGAATCGCAGCGCCAGAGCATCATCAGGTCTTGACCAGAACCTTGTTGGTCCCATGCTGCACGATCTCGTCGTCTTGATTCAAGACCTCGTACCTTACTGTCACGACTCCGCGATCTTGCTTTGACTTTGAGCGGCGCTTTTCCACCACGCGCAGCTGCACCCGGATCGTGTCGCCGATAAAGATCGGTGCCGCGAACTCCCACGACCACTGCAGCGAGGCAATCGCCTCGATCTGGAATGTCGAGCGGTGCTTCAGGCCGTCAGCCATCGCCAACCCCAACAGTCCATGTGCCACACGACGTCTGAATTGCGTCTTGCGAGCGAACTCCTCGTTGGTGTGCAGTTCGAAGAAATCCATCGACACAGCCGCGAAATTCATTACATGCCAGTCGGTGACGGTGGTGCCGGGAGTCTCGTGACTCTCGCCAACCTCGATCTCATCAAAGAGGCGCCTTCGCATGGATGGTACGAGAGTATACGGGATCCGCTTACGGAATTTACTCGCGTGGCTCCACGGGCGCATTGGCCACTGCACTCCGCGGCACCTGATCTAGCTAGCCGCGACCGCCCAATCCGGCAGGCTCGCATGCACGGCCGCAGTGCGAGGCGACTGGAACGACCGCGCCGCTCAAGGCATTCGATACAGGAGTGCCAAATCTTGGTTGACCAACGAATCGGCGGCAACTTATACTTGAACTTGGAGCCGGGCTAGAGCGTCGCCCGGCTATTTCTCCCTGATAGGACTACCTTCCATGTACGCAATCATTCAGACCGGCGGTAAGCAGTACATTGTCTCGCCGGGAGACGAAATCCGGGTTGAACAGCTCGACGGCGGAATCGGCGACACCATCGAGTTCACCGAGGTGATGGCAGTGTCCGGAGAGGACGGCACCCTGCGAGCCGGTCCCGACTCTGCCGGTAGCGTTTCGGCCACAATCGCCGGTCACGGGCGCCGCCGGAAGATCGACGTGTTCAAGTTCAAGCGCCGTAAGATGTATCGGCGGCGCATGGGCCACCGGCAGGCGTACACACAGGTCAGGATCGAGTCGATTTCAGGCGCATAGCGCCGGTGGGCATCTAGGAGCAGAAATGGCGCACAAGAAAGGCCAAGGCACATCACGCAACGGCCGCGACTCGCATTCCAAGCGACTCGGCGTGAAGCGTTTTGCAGGGCAATTAGTCACGTCCGGCAGCATCCTTGTCCGGCAGCGCGGGACCAAGTTTCGCCCTGGCGTGAACGTAGGCCGAGGCAAGGACGATACGCTCTTCGCCAAGATCGACGGAATTGTCGAATTTCGTGATCGAGGTCGCATGGGCCGGATGATCAGCGTGCATCCCGCCGAATTGGCGTCTTGACCTCCAATAGCGGTCACACGCCCCGCAGGTCACCCGATCTGACGGCCGATCAATCTTCCTCAGCCGGCGCTTTCTGAACGAGCTCTCGTCCGCTTCCTCTTCGGCTTGCCCTGCATCTTTGCCGCCAATGGCCCCCGCGCGGATTCATGGGCCGCCAATAGGTGCCGTAGCCGCTCTCGCTCGGAATCGAATCCGTCCGGACGGTAGAGGCGATCCACAGCTCGGTCGAGGCGAGTGTGCGCCCGGCGCAGGTCCGGCGGCATCAGATCGGGTTCGTACAAGTCTCCGAGGGTCGCGTCCCGGTGGGCCGTCCGGGCGTCGAGGACGTCATTGGCCAGAGGCTCCAGGGCAGACAGGTCCGCGTCGGCCGGCGGTGCCGGGAAAGTGTTGTACACGAGGCCACCGGAGTATCGATAGCGGCTCTCCAAACGTCCGCCAACATGTCGCAGCCAAGCCATGTGCGCGGCGGAAGTCAATAGGGCGAACAGGTGCAGCGGAGCGTCTTCTATCACCAGCAGCTGGTTGCTCGGTATTGCCGGAGGACTCAAATACCCAATGGGAACGTACCGCCGACGCTCCGAACTCACCTCTGGAATAACTAAGAACTGCGCCGTCGGTATGACTCTGACGTGAAACTCCGCGGGCCGGTCCGCCAACGACCGCCCTAGGTTGCCCGCACGTGTCGACCGATATTCGCGCACAGCCCGGACGCGGCTCATGACGTGCGGCAGCGCCCTGACGACGGCCGGAGCAGCAGCCGAGGGCAGCAGGATCCAGCGCTCCGCGCCATTGATGAACTCGTACCCGCCGACGAACGGTCGCATCAGATCAACCGCGTCCGGCTCTCCCCGCAGGAACTGCTCTCTTTGTCCGCCGTCGAAGATGTAATGTCCATCGTCGACCGGCTTGGTCCCGACGACGATCTTAGGGAGTCCGCAAATCGATTTCCGGCTCCTCTCCACCACGAGATGCGGGTTACTCAGGTGACCGGACTCGGTCAGGTACGGTCCGATGCGGCTGACCGTGACCTCTGCAGATTCCCTGGTCGAATCCTCGTATCGGAAGAGCCTCCGACCCCGCGGCGCAGTCTTGCCGTCGCACAGCCCGATGACCACGACATGCACGTGCGCCATGCCCCGCGCGTCGGAGCCCCAGGCGAACGTGCGGTGCGCGAACGAGATCTCCAAGCCGTACCGCTCGAACAGCGCTGGCCAGAGCTGCGCCACCTGCTCGCCCTGCACGATTGAATTCGTCGCCACCAATGCCATCCGGGCACGCCGCCCCTCGAAGTAGGCACCCGCTTTAAGGAACCACGCTGAAACGTAGTCCAAGCGCGACCCGGTTGCGCCGAGATCGGCCAAAACGGCCCTCGTCCGCCTCTGCTTGTCCTTGTCTCGCATGACGAACCCCCCAAACGGCGGATTGCCCAGCAGGTACGAACACCGCTCAGGCGGCAAGAGCTCCCGCCAGTTCAGCTCCAGCGCGTCGCCCTGCACGATGCGGGGCGAGACCTCCAGGGGGATGCGCGCATAGGTCTGACCAAACTCCAAGCTCAGGAGATTGTTCATCATGTGGTCCATCATCCACAGCGCGGTCTCCGCGATGCGTGCGGCGAACACCCCTAGCTCGATTCCGTAGAACTGATCGACATTGACCACCGACAGGACCGTGACGTCGAGCACGCCTTGACCAGCGCTGCCCGGCCGCGGCATCAGCGCGCGCAGCACCTCGATTTCCAGCAAGCGCAATTCCCGGTAAGCGATGATCAAGAAATTCCCGCAGCCACAGGCCGGATCGAAGAACGTCAGCTCTCCGAGGCGCTTCTGAAAGGCAACCAGCGCCGCCCCCTTGCGACTGTCCCTGCGGGACTTCAAGCGCGCCAGCTCCGCCTTGAGATCGTCGAGAAACAGCGGACCGATCACTTTCAGGATGTTCTTCTCGGTCGTGTAGTGAGCCCCTTGGGCGCGCCGTTCGGCGGGATCCATCACTGACTGGAAAAGCGCGCCAAAAATAGCCGGGGAAATGTTTGACCAGTCGAAACGGCAAGCGTCGAGCAACCGATTCCGCATGGCCGAGCTCAAGGAGGGGATACGGATCGGCTCGCCAAACAGGTCGCCGTTTACGAATGGGAATCGAGCTAGGTCCTCGTCCAAAGTCGAAACTCGCTGCGATTCCGGTGTCTCAAGCACTTGGAAGAGGAGGGCCAGCCACGGACCAAGATCAGAACCATCCTCGCGGGTGCGGGTTTCGACGAAGGTCGAGAAGATGTCGCGCTGGTCGAAGATGCCCGTGTCGTCGGCAAAGAGGCAGAATACGGTTCGCACAAGGAACCGCTCCAAATCTGGGCCACGGTATCCGGCCTCTTGAAGGGCATCGTGCAGGCGTCCGGCGAGTTCGGCCGCTTCGACGTTCGCAGGATCCTGATCCCGGAAATGTCGGGATTGCACGCCAAGGATGAAGCCAAACGACTCCACGTGGTCGGGGAAATTCTCTAACTCGAAGACCACACTCTGCCCCATGTCCAAATCGTGCAGTTCGAAGGCCTGGAAATCGCTCACGAGAATGTAGCGCGGACGCTGGTGCTCCGCCAAGGCATCGAAGTACTCCCCTGCCTGTCCGTAAGCTTTGGCCAGGCTCCTGCCCGCGCTTTTCTGTTCGACGAGCAGAACCCCCGGCCAGAACAGATCGATGAAGCCCGCCCGATTGTTCAGCTTCTTCACGTGCTCTTCGTAGCGCGCCACCGATCGGCGCTGCACGCCAAACACGCCAAAGAAATCGTTGTAGAAACTCTGCGTCTCGCCCTTCTCATAGCCCGCGCCCTTCCACGCTCGGCTAAACCCACTTGCGCGGGCCCGGACTTCATTCCAAGACAGTCTCATCGGCCTCTCGAGATGCCGTTCCGCTGCGAATCTGCGCTCTGCTCCTTACTCTGGCCGCCGGAGACGTGATGGGATCCTCTGTGCAAGAACAGCCCGCACACGCTTGCGGACCCAGCGGCGCAGCACGGGCGCTGCTCTTGGGAACCTTCTGTCTGTCTTAACACAGCACAGTCCGCATCAAGCCCGAGCTCTGGACTCTCTTCGGAAGGGCAAGCCCCGAAGCATGCCGGCGCCGAGCACTCCAAGCCAGCCCAGCACGGGGACATACTCCATCACGACCAAGGCCCTGTCGTACTCCCACACTCCGTTGGCCTCATAGCCCGGAATGAGGTGATAGGCGAGCGAGACCAAGGCCGTCCATAACAGCAGGGCCGGGATTGGTTGCACTGCCAGCAGCGGCAGCATCCAGCTCAGATACCAGGGAAAGCAGTTCGCGGACAACAGGAGCATGGCACAGATGGCGGCCAGTTCCCCGGCGCAGGGAGGGAGTCGCAGTAGCCGCAGGCCGACCACGAATACGACCAAGATCCACTTGCCTGCCCGCGCCGCAGACTCGAGATCGCCGTCCGTGAAGCGCAGCAACACCGCAAACAGGCTGTCGTTGTTGCGCCAGCCCGCGGCGAAGCCCTCCAGCACGCTCAAGACCGCTGTGAAGCTGCGCCAATAGAGCAGGCACAGGGCCAGACCGAGCACTACACTCGCCAGCAGACCCCACCAATGGACTCGCCACCTGCCAGCTCTCCGGGTCAGCAGCAGAAAGGGTATCAGCACCACCGGCCAGAACTTGCACATCGTGGCGACAGTCAACGAGACAAGTGCCCAGTTCGATCGGCCTCGCAAGGACAGCGCCAAGGCCACCACGACGAACGCAACGGCCAGCGAGTCGTTGTGCCCCTCGATCCAGAATTCGGTCACCGCCAGAGGCGACCACAAGTAGATCAGCGCCCAAGCCGGCGGACGGCCGGCGGCGGCCAGCAGTGCCATCAACGCCAATCCCACGCCGAGTTCGGCAAACGCAAAGGGAAGCTTGAACAGCCAAACCTGGGTCCAAGGATCGGTGTCCCACTGGGCTATGAGGCGGTAGAACCAGAGGTTCACCTGCTCCACAACCGGCCCGTACGCCGACGGCTTGTCCTTAGAAGAGACTCTCGACCAGGTGGCATCACGCAGGCTCTCCCAGCGCGCCTCTTCGGGTAGTGCTACATAAGGATCCCCTCCGACATCCTGCACGATCCCTTGCCATCGATAGCGAGCGGTGTCCTCGGACAGGCTCGGATCCAGCGGCAGCACAGTCAGCCGAAACAGTAGCGCCACCGCCCAGATCCAGCGCAGCGCCGTTCGCTGGCGAAACGCGCCGAGGTTCCGAGTGACCAACCAGCAGGCCGCCACATACGCGACCGAAACCAAGAGGTAGTAAGCTATGAATTCTGGGACTTGGCTAGCCGGCCTGCCTAATCGCAGCACCGCCAGCAGTCCAACTTCGATGAGGGCGGCGCAAATCGCAAGACCCAGAACGATTGTCCTTGTGGATGGGGCAGACGGAGGGTTTTCGGCCAATCCCTGAGCCGTAGGATCCAAGAGTCCCCCCAAGCGTAACGCAGATGAGCATTTTCGATACCCTCGTTCTGGGCGCGTACTTCGGGCTAATGGCAATCCTGAGCCTGTTCGGATTGCACCGCTACTCTCTGGTCTATCTGTATTACCGTCACCGAGACCGCGTCCAGGGACCGCCTAAGACCCGTTTCCGGACCCTGCCAACAGTCACGGTCCAGCTGCCGGTGTACAACGAGAAGTTCGTTGTCGCAGATCTTGTAGACGCGATCTGCGCCCTGCGCTACCCAAGGCACTTGCTGCAGATTCAGGTCTTGGACGACTCGACTGACGAGACGGCCGCGCTGCTTGAGCGAATTGTCGGGGCGAAGCGGGCAGCGGGAGAGCCCATCGAATACCTGCACCGCAGCGATCGAATCGGATACAAGGCCGGTGCCCTCGAAGCTGGGCTGCGCCAGTCGACTGGCGAATTCATCGCTCTGTTCGACGCCGACTTCACGCCCCAGCCGGACTTCTTGGAAAGGATCGTGCACCACTTCGCTGATCCCCATGTCGGCATGGTCCAAGCGCGCTGGACATTTCGCAACCGCGGGCTGTCCCTGCTGACCAAGCTCCAAGCGATGCTGCTAGATGGCCACTTCGTCTTTGAGCACGGCGCGCGCGCACGTTCCGGGCGTTTTTTCAACTTCAACGGCACTGCCGGAATCCTCCGCAGAACAATGATCGAGGATGCCGGCGGGTGGCAGCACGACACCTTGACCGAAGACACCGACCTGAGCTACCGGGCGCAGCTACGCGGGTGGAAATTCCTGTACACGCCAGAGGTGGAGGCACCCTCGGAGCTGCCGACCGACATGGCTTCGTTCCAGATCCAGCAGTACCGCTGGACCAAAGGGCTAGTTCAAACCGGAATCAAGCTGTTGCCGGACCTCTTGAGGTCAAGCCAGCCCGCCCGGATCAAGCTGGAGGGCGTACTGCACCTTTCGGGGAACATCGCGTACCCGTTCATGCTGCTGCTGGCCGTCTTGATCCTCCCCTCTATGCTGTTGCGGCATTCGAATCTGGAAGGCAGGCTGCTGTGGCTGGATCTGCCCGCATTCCTGATGACTTGCTGCTCGCTGTCAAGCTTCTACACGCTCGCGCAGCGCGAAGTCGGGCGCGGCGGCGTGTATCGCCACCTGCACCTGATCCCGCTGCTGGTGGCCGCGGGCATCGCCCTGGCTATCAGCAACACCAGGGCCGTCTTCGGCGCGCTCTTCGGCTCCCACTCGGTGTTCGAGCGCACCGCCAAATACTCCGCCCACGCAGTTGCAGCAGCGGAGGCCCGGCGGGTCTACGGCCGGCGCGGCGGCTGGCGCGTCTTGGCCAATCTGGTCGCGGCGGGATATTTCGCAGTCTGTCTCGGGATCGCGATCCACATCGGACATTGGCTCGGTCTGCCGGTCATCGCGCTGTTCCTGGCCGGGTTCTGCTACGCGGTCGCGGCGATGCTTAGGGATTCCCGGGTCACTCACCGCACGGTGCTGAGAACGGCGAATGAACCGCCACCGTCGCGCTCGATGGCCAGAGAAGCCGGCCTACGTGAAACATTTTCATCGTGATTGTATTGGGCGCCAGCGTCAGGCACAATGAGAGCGTAGTGCGATGACCAGCTTCCGAATCCTATACCTTGCTCCGGGCAGGGGCGAGGCGTTCCGTGTGCAGGGGCCTCAAACGCCGCCGTTCGTCTTACGCAGGTCACACTACGAGGATGGTCCCGAAGTCGCTGCCGAAACACCTTATGAGCTGTGGCGCACGTCGCGCGAAAAATTCGAGGATGGCGCTGATGGCGCACCCAAGCCGCTCGAAGTAGGAGACGCCCTCGAGACCAGCGAGCGCTTGCTCGTGTGCAATTTCTGGGGCTTCGATCCAGCCGAGTGGCACGAAGCCCGCGGCGAAGACGACAGCAGCGAGCCTAACGGCCATTCCTCTGATGCAGCCCCACAAGCGGCCGCCTCTAGGCCGCACATTCGGTCCGGTGCCTGAGTGGGGGGGAGCAAGCATCTCGCAGGGCCAGCCAGCCACTCTCACAGGGTTTCGGTCTTCGCGCAGGCTCGTCGCGCATGGCTCGCCTGCGAGATTTTCCGAACCCTTCTTCGCCCAGCCAGTAGTGATCGCCGCAACGCCAACAAACGACGATGGAATTCTTGAATGGGCCCTCCTGAGATTTGCGAGGAACGCTTGTTTGCTCGCCACCGCGAGTTCAAGCAATTGAGAGAGCGCCACCGACGGCTCGGTAACGCGAGGCTCGTCGCAGCTGGCATCAGCCTGGCTCTGCTGTGGTGGGTCGAGACTGCCCTGCCCGACTTCACTTGGCACGCGGTTGCTGCACTGGTGGTAGCCTTCCTTGCTTCGACTCGGGTGCTCACGAAGGTCGAACAGGCGAAGGCCTATGCCCTCCAGGCGATGATGCTCTACGCCAGGCCCGTGCTGGGCGACAAGCGGAAGCCTGGGCCAGGGAGCACGGACGCGATTCGATTGCCGGAAGATCACCCGTTTGCCCACGATGTAGACATCATCGACGAGGGCGGCCTGATCGACTACCTAAACATCGCTTCCACACGCAGCGGCGTGCTTGCTCTCGCCGATATGCTGCTGCAGCCCGCCGCGAAGGAGGTCATCTTAGAGCGCCAAGCAGCCGTCAAGGAACTCAAACCCCAACTCGATCTGCGCGAGAGACTCTATGTGGAGGGGTCGATGACAGTCCCCTACATCCGGACTGAGGAAATCCGGCGCTGGGCCGAGCTGGACCCTGTCGAGGTCCCCCGCTGGTTTCCTGTCATGTGCTTCTTGGCGAGTTGCATGGTAGTGATCCTGTTGCTGCTGCTGGCCTTCAGCCCAACGCCCGCAGGCTCGATTGCCCTGGGCGGCTCATTTCTAGCCGAGCTCGGACTCTGGAAAATCGGTCGGAAGTTCATGACGGGGCAAGGCGTGGAAGCCGAGCGCATCCATCTAGACCTCACCGCACTGCGGTCACTAGTGAAGGTCTTGGAGGAGCGGGACTTCCAGGCGCCGTACCTGCGCAATCTCGCAGACAAGCTGCGAAGCGCTGATCAACTGGCCAGCCACCTGCTTGGCCAGTTCTGCCGCATCATCAACCTGTTCGAAGCCCGCCGAAACCAATTGGTTGGACTCTTCGGACCGCTGGTGCTTTACGAAACCCAGGCAGCGCTTGCCATGGAGCGGTGGAAAGCGAAGCACGGGCGCACCCTCCCCATGTGGATCGAGGCGATCGCCGGTTTCGAGGCGTACTCGTCGCTCAGTTGCTTCGCCTTCGAACATCCGCAGTACAGCTTTCCGGCAATTACGGACAAACAACCTGTCTTCACGGCTGAGGGCCTGGCACACCCGATCCTGCCCGGCGGCGCGGTGGCGAACGATGTCGAGCTTGACGGCCAGCGTTCGATCCTCATGGTTAGCGGGGCTAACATGGCGGGCAAGAGTACGCTGCTACGCACAATCGGGGTGAGCATGGCTCTCACGTACGCCGGAGCGCCGGTCCGTGCCCGTGCGATGACGATTTCGGCACTGCAGACCGTTGCCTCGATCAGGGTCAAGGACTCATTGCGGCGCGGCGAATCTCGGTTCGCAGCCGAGCTGGGCAGGATCAGGCTAGTGCTGGAGAGCGTCCGCAAGGGCCGGCCAACACTCGTGCTCATCGATGAGCTCTTTGCCGGAACGAACTCCTACGACAGGTATGCTGGAGCGGTCGCGCTCTCGGAGTTTCTGCTGGGATGCGACGGCTCGCTGGCGGTGTTGTCAACGCATGACCGCAACGTAACGCAGTGGGCCGAAGATAATTCGGACCGCATTACCAATGTCCACTTCAGGGACCTCTTCCTGGAAGGCGAGATGTATTTCGACTACAAGCTGCAGCGTGGACCGGCAATGCGCGGTAACGCCCTGGAGTTGATGAAGCAGGCAGGCCTGCCAATGCCCGAGAAAATCCCGCCGCTGATAATGTAGGGACGCCCCGGAAACAGGTGCCTGCCAATCGGCGGTACCGACACGGTTGCACGCCGCCATCGGAGCCGGCTACGCGCGTCGCCGACTCACCTCGCAGCCAAGAGTTCCGGATAATCGTTCTTGGGGCTGTTCGCCTCGGTGCTGACCTGCCTGCAATCAAAGGGACCAGCAAGCGGCGTTCGAGCTAGCGCCAGCAAGCCTGGCTCGGCAGCGGACGGATCGAGCCATTGCTGGTAGTGCACGCGAGGGATGATAGCCGGCTGCCTGTGGTGGAGCCATTCCATGGCTGGCGAGGCCTGGCAAGTCAGGATCGTGAATGACTGCACCGGGCTGTCGCCGCGGTCCCACGTCTCCCAGAGACCTGCAAACGAGAATGGTTCGCCTCCAAGCGAAATCCACCACGGCTGCTTTCCCGCAGCAGTTTGCTGCCATTCGAACCAGCCGCTCGCCGGCACCAGGCAGCGTCGGCGGCGGAACGCATTGCGAAACGACGGCTTGGAGTCCACCGTCTCGGATCGAGCGTTGATGAGCCGGGCCCCGATCTTCTCGTCCCGCGCCCAGGCCGGAATCAAGCCCCAGCGGTGAATCGCCAGCTCAGGTCGAGCCTGTGCGCTATTTCGGCAAATGGCAAACGCCTGCGTCGGAGCGCCGTTCCAGCGGCTGCGCATGTCCGCTTGAACCCCGACAGAATCCAATTCGTAGAGAGCGGCTAGGTCGTCGGCCTCTACATCCTGTGTGAATCGTCCGCACATTGGCCCGAGCTCTGTCAAATCGTAGCAAGCCCGCCCCCCAGTGAAACCCTGCCCAACAGCCAAGTGCGGCCAAGCCTTTGCACCGCAAACGGAAACACGCTCTCTCGGCGAGGCCACGGCGTAGGGCCCATACTCAAAGTAGAACGGTATTCCGTTGAAACATCGGCACCTCGCCGGGTGTTAACCAACTAGAGACCCGCTGCGTCCAATTAGGTTGGGGCGCGGTTAGCGGTCCACGAGTATTACGCCAATGTCTACCCGCGGCAAGACCTATTTATCCCTAGCGGCAGTCGCCCTGCTTTCTATCGGGGCCTACTTCGCCAGCACGCGGCTTGCAGCCAAGCGATCCAGCGATGACGCGACGGCTGCAGAGTCGCTGCTAGGCGAGGGCGTGCCCGTTGCGACCGAGGTCGCAGTGCGCGGGCCGATCTCGCACTTGATGGGCTCCACGGCAAACCTGCGCGCCCGCCGCGTAGTGGCGGTGGCCGCGCAGACGTCCGGTCTTGTCACCGACGTGCGCGTGGAGGAGGGTGACTACGTCAAGGAGGGGCAGGTCCTGTGCTCGATTGACGACCGCGCGCTACAGATCGACCTCGAGCTGACGAAGCAGCGCCTCGCACAAATGAAAGTCCAACTTGAATCCGCGCGCATCCGCTCCGAGCAGACCGACACCAGGTTGCAGAACAAGCGAGCCGAGCTCGAGCGGAACGAGGAAGCGCTGGCGCTCGGGCTACTCGCTGAATCAGAAGTCGCCGTCCAGCGGCACGAGATCGACGACCTCGTGCATGAACTGAGGGCCGTCGAATCCTCGGTGAAAGAGAACCGTATCCGGCAGGGTGAGCTGGACTCCGAGATCCGCAAAGTCGAGCTGCAGATTTCGCAGACCTCAATCACGGCTCCCTTTACCGGCCGCATCACCGAGCGCACAGTCGAACTCGGGCAGTCGATCCGCACCTCTGACACGCTCTACAAGCTCGGAGCGTTTTCGCCCCTGTACGCTGACGTGCACGTACCAGAGGACGATTCCGACGAGGCCAAGCCGGGCCAGACCGCTACCTTACAGCTAGGTAGCGTCGACGGGGAGGTGGCAACCGGCACGGTAGAGCGTGTCAGCCCCGTCGTTGACGAGGAAACCGGAACCGTCAAGGTGACGGTGCGCTTCAATCCCCCCAGCCCCGCTTTTCGCCCCGGCGCATTCGTCCGGGTCGAGATCGAGACCCACACACACGAAGATGCGGTGTTGATCCCGAAGCAGTCGATTATCGAGGAAGACGGCCAGACATTTGTCGTCTTGATCGGAACCGATGATACGGCGCGGCGCAGCGCTGTCGCGCTCGGCTACCAAGACGAGACCGTGATCCAGGTCACTTCCGGGGTGGAAGCCGGTGAGATGGTCGTAATCGCCGGGCAAGGCAAGCTCAAGGACGGCGACAGGACGCGAACGGTCGCCAACTAGCCGAGAGCTGCGCCCCTCGGTCCGCCCAATCGAGCTGAATGGCAAATCCGTGCACATCACGCGAGTAGCGATCCGTCGCCCCGTCACTGTCTGCATGTCAGTGACGGCGGTGATCTTGTTCGGCTTCGTCTCGTTGGACCGGCTCGCGCTGAACTTGCTGCCGGAGATCTCCTACCCGTCGCTGACGGTTCAAACCGACTACGAGGACGCGGCCCCTGAAGAGGTCGAGGCGCTGCTAACCCGTCCCGTGGAGGAAGCAGTCGGCGTTGTCGGCGGTCTCAACCGCATCAGCTCGATCTCCCGCCCCGGCCAATCTGAGGTGGTCCTCGAGTTCAATTGGAACACAGACATGGACGTGGCCGGCGTGGACGTGCGCGAGAAGCTCGACCTGATCGAATTCCCGCAAGCCGCCAAACGCCCTGTCATCCTGCGGTTTGATCCCGCCAACGATCCCATCCTGCGGGTGCAGGTGCATGGCGGGCTGACGCTGGCCGGACTGCGCGATACCGCCGACCGGGACTTCAGCAAGCGCATTGAAGCGGTTGAGGGCGTGGCCGCCGTCAAGGTGGTTGGCGGACGCGAAGAGCAGATTCGGGTTGAGATCGACGAGCGTCAGGTCGCTGAGTTAGGGCTCTCGATCACGCAGGTGACGAACATCCTGCGCGAAGAAAACCTCAACCAAGCCAGCGGTAGCCTCTACGACCTCGACATGAACTACATGGTCCGAATGGTCAACGAATTCCGTTCCGTGGACGAAGTCCGCGGAATTGTCGTGGCCGATCAGGACGGCCGCAAGATCCTCATGAGGGACGTCGCGCACGTTTGGCGCGGCTCCAAAGAACGCGACATCATCGCCCGTTTCAACGGCAGTGAGAGTGTCGAAATGGCGGTCTACAAGGAAGGCGACGCGAATACCGTGATCGTATCCCGGTCCGTGGCGGAACTGCTGGAATCGATGAGCGAGGAGCCAACCTTCTCGCAGGGCGTGCAGACCTCAGTGGTGTTCGACCAGTCGCAATTCATCACGAGCAGTGTTAACAACGTACTTTCCTCGGCACTTGTTGGCGGACTGCTGGCGACCCTGGTGCTGTTCGTGTTCCTGCGGGAGGGCCGCAGCACCGCGATTATCGCGGTTTCGATCCCCATCTCCGTCATGGCGACCTTCGCAGCAATGTACCAATCCGGTATCACGCTCAACATCATGTCGCTGGGGGGCGTCGCTCTGGGTGTCGGCATGCTGGTCGACAATTCGATCGTCGTGCTAGAGGCAGTCCATCGCCACCGTCGGCCGGGCACACCACTCGCCGAGGCCGTCTATACCGGCACCAGCGAGGTGGCGATGCCCGTGACTGCTTCAACGCTGACAACGGTTGCAGTGTTCCTGCCGCTCGTCTTCGTCGAAGGTATCGCGGGACAGCTCTTCCGAGACCAAGCGCTCACCATCACGTTTGCCCTGTTCGCCTCGCTAGCGGTCGCGCTGACGGTCATCCCGATGCTGCTCGCGGCCCGAATGCGCACCGACGTCGAGGTGGCAGCGAACTTGTCCAGCGATCCGGCAAGCGGCCGGCTGCCGCGATGGCTTGCGGACAGCGTCAAATTCATCGCTGTCGACGCGCCGCGGATCATTGTCACGGACGTGCGCGGGGCGCTCCGAGCACTGAGCTCGTCGGCGCTGCGGCTGGCTGCTCCGCTGCTGAGCATGTTCGAACGGGGGTTTGCCCGTCTTTCATCCGAATATGCCGCGACTCTGCAGGCGGCACTGGACAACAGGGCCACAGTCATGGCAGGCGTGCTCGGCTCGGTGCTGCTCGCCGGCATCCTGCTTCGCGGCTTGGGCGGCGAACTGATCCCTCCGCTATCACAGGGTGAATTCTCGTTCGAGATCGCGCTTCCGGAGGGTCGTCCGCTGGAAGCCACGGATCGCGTCCTGCGTGAGGTCGAATCGAGGGCGCGAGCCATTCCGGGCGTCGCGACCGTTTTTTCCAGCGTGGGCGGCAGCCACGAGAATCAGTTCGCCAGCGGCGACCTCCAAGAGCACCTGGGAACACTCCACGTCGTGCTCGAAGACCGCGACAACGACGAACTCGAGGAGGATGTAATTCAGCAGATCCGGGCCATCATCACCGCGATACCGGAGGCGGAGGCAAATTTCGAGCGACCGGCGCTGTTTAGTTTCAAGACCCCGGTCGAAGTCGAGATCTACGCCTATGAGATCGAGGACCAGCGGGAGGCCGCTCGATTGATCGCCGACCGGATGGCCCAAATCGAAGGGCTCAGGGATATCGACACCACGACGCGCCTCGGCAATCCTGAAATCCAGATTCGTTTCGACCGTCGCAAACTCAGTCGTCTCGGCATGCAGGAAGAGCAGGTCGCGAACATCCTCCGCAACAAGATCAGGGGGAACGTGGCTTCCAGATATCGCGAGGGGGACCGCCAGATCGACATCCTCGTACAGGTGGACGAGCCCGACCGCAATGCCATTTCGGACATTGAAAACATGGTGATCAACACTTCCCCCCGGCGGGCGGCAGGCGGCAACCAGGAAAGCTCGAACAACGCTGGTCAGGCAGCGCAAGCAGGCAATCGTGCGGGGGGGGACCAGAGGGGCCAGGACCAGGCTTCCGGTCCCCAAAGAAGCGCCCCACGGCCATTTGTCCCGATCAGACTCACCCAAGTCGCAGATGTCGAGGTGAGGCGTGGTCCGGCGGAGATCCGCCGTATCCGGTCCCAGCGGGCGGCCATCGTGAGCGCGAACCTCAGCGGGCGCGACCTAAGCGGAGCATCGGATGAAATTCGGGAGATGCTCGGCGATCTGCGGCAAGATCTGCCGGTGTCCGCGACCGCCAGCATCGGGGGCCAGAACCAAGAACTCGAGGTTTCCTTCCGTAGCTTGACGTTTGCACTGGCCCTGGCCGTGTTCTTGGTCTACCTGGTGATGGCCTCGCAGTTCGAATCATTGCTGCATCCGTTCATCATCCTGCTCACCGTTCCGCTGGGACTGGTCGGCGTGGTGTTCATGCTGGCCGTGACGGGAATCACTCTGAATGTCGTGGTGCTCCTAGGGGCGGTCGTCTTGGCGGGAATTGCAGTCAACAACGGCATCATTCTGGTCGATTACACGAACCGCCTGCGCGCGACCGGCCTGCCCAAGCGAGAAGCGCTACTGCAGGCCGGGCAGGTCCGGCTGCGACCGATTCTGATGACATCGCTGACGACATTGCTGGGATTGCTCCCGATGGCATTCGGGTGGGGCGAAGGCGATGAAGTCCGGATGCCGATGGCAGTTGCTGTCATCGGAGGGCTGCTGTCATCGACTCCGTTCACCCTGATCGTGATTCCGGTCGTTTACGACCTCGTCGATCGCAAGCCGATCGTGCGCGCCTACAGCGATGCGCTGGGCGATAGTCCCGCGCCGGCCATCGACCACGCCCGCCCGCTGACCCAGAACTGACATGACCGACTCCGTCAGCGAGACTCCGGCCGAGGCCTCTGGCGGGCGCATCGCAGCTCTGGCAATCCGCAACCCGGTCACGATCTGCATGATTTTCGTTTCGATCGTGGTCATGGGCACGATTGCGGTCGGGCGCATCCCGTTGATGCTGGTACCCAAGCTGGACGCGCCCGTGATGTTCGTCATGGCGGATTATTTCAACGCCACGCCTGACCAAGTGCTCGAATCGATCACGAAGCCCATTGAAGAGGCGCTTGCCACCGTTCCCGGCGTACAGCGCATGAATTCATGGTCAGGGTCGAACGGCATGCGACTGCAGATCTGGTGCGGCATGGGTGCTGACACGTCGATGCTGCGGTCCGCCATGAGGGACAAAATCGACCAAATCAAGGACCAGCTACCCGAAGACCTGCGACAGGTTGCGATCCTCAATTTCAGCACCGACGACATTCCGATCCTCGAGGCCACGCTGACGGCGGACCGGGATTTGCGCACCGATTTCGAATTTCTTGACACCCGGGTAAGGAAGCCTCTGGAACGAATTCCCGGCGTGGGCAATGTGGAGCTGTGGGGGACTGACCGCAAGCAGATCGACATCTATCTGCGCATCGATGACATCAAGCGACACAGGGTGGACGTTGGCGCTCTATTCGAGTCCCTCGACAGCTCGGCCCTCAATCTGTCACTTGGACGGGTCTCCGACGGAGGGCAGCGCTACACGGCCATTGCCAAGGGAGCGCTCGATTCGGTCGAGGACATCGCCAGCTTCCCCGTGGGCCAGCACAACTTGGTGCTAGGAGACATCGCTGAAGTCATCTTCGACCAACGCCCGCGCAATTCCGGACGCCATCAAAACGGCGGCTACGCGGTCGGGCTGATCATCCAGAAGACATCCGCGGCCAATACGGTTGACGTGGTCGACCAGGTGATGGCGACCTTCGACGAATGGGCGGAGGACCCGTCAATGGGCGGGCTCGCCGCACGCTGGTGGCACAATTCCGGCGCTGAAATCGAAAACGGCTTGGGGGAGCTGCTAAAGGCCGGCTGCTACGGAGCGATCCTGGCGGTCATTGTCCTGTTCGCGTTTTTTCGACGGCTGGACGCAAGCCTAGCAATCGGGATGGCGATTCCCTTCTCGATGCTCACGGCGGTCGGGCTGCTCTACTTCAACGGCAATACCCTGAATATCATCTCGATGATGGGCCTGATGCTCGCTGCAGGGATGCTCGTCGACAACGCCGTCGTCGTGCTGGAGTCAATCTTTCAGAAGCTGGAACAGGGCGAGTCCCGCGCCCGCGCCGCGCGATTCGGGGCGGGCGAGGTCAGCGTCGCCGTCATCGCAGCCACGTCTACCACGATGATCATCTTCGTCCCGCTGCTGTTCGAAACCGAATCGCAGATGGCGATCATGCTGAGCCATGCGGGAATCTCGATCATCTTTGCCCTGCTCTGCTCGCTGTTCATCTCGCTGACGCTGATCCCGTTGGCCGCCGCAAGGCTGCTGAGCGGACGGGCGGACGGGGTGTCGGCATTTGAGCAAAAGGCGTGGAATGCGCTCGCCGCACCGGCCCGGTTCGCGCTGTCGCACGTTCGTATCCCTCTGGCGCTCACCGTTAGTGGCTCGAAGATGCAACGCTACCTCGGGCTTGTGAGCTGGCACCTTGACCGCAGGCATATGGTTGGCTTGGTCGCGGTACCGGCGCTGCTAGGCATCGCCATCTGGGCGCTGGTCAACGTGGTTCCGGACAATTCCCCTGATGCTCGCGCCGTGTCGTCCCTGCGGGTGGAATACGAATTCTCCGAGAACTACCATTACGCAAAGATCGAGCGAGACTTTGTCGTGCCAGTGGAAGAATTCTTCCACGCAAACGCCGACAGGTTCAAGCTCAAGTCGACCTCCAGCGCCTACGGCAACAATCAGGCCTGGACGAGGGCTTTTCTGGACTCCGAGAAGATCTCCCCTGGCGAGATAGGCGAGATTCGCAAGGCCGTCAACGATTCGCTTCCCGAGATTCCGGGAGCGAGGATCGAACTGGGCCAGGAAGGCGGCGATGACCGCAACCGGATCAGCGCCAACATCTACGGTGACGACCCGGCGAAACTGCGGGAGTTGGCCCGGCAAGCCCGGCAAGCCTTGCTCGAGACCGACGGAATCAGCGAGGTCTTCACCGACGTATCGGGGGCCAGCGACGAGATCCGCGTGCGCCTGCGCCGCGACATCGCCCGCAAGTACAACATTTCCCCTCGCACAGTCGCACAAGTGCTGGGCATGACCGTCCGTTCACGCCGAATGCGGAACTTCCGCACTGCGGATGGCGAGGTCGAACTCTGGATTGGTCTCGATCCGGCCGATATGCAGAGCATCGAGGATCTGAAGTCTGTGGTCGTGGGCGGCTCCAACTCCGGCGAGCAGGTCCTGCTTGGCAACGTCGCCGACCTGCAGCTCAATCGCGTCCCCTCTCGGGTGACTCGCGACGACCGGAGAACCTTCACCGAGATACAAGCGGTGTATCGCGGCCAGAGGACGGAGGATGGGCGACTAGCGGTCAAGGCCGCGCTGAACAGCCTCCACTACGAGCCGGGATATAGCTGGAGTCCAGGATTCTTCACGCAGCAGCAAGACAAGGATGTTGATGACTTCCTCTTCAGCATGATGCTCGCCCTGGTGATGGTCTATTTCGTGATGGCCGCCTTGTTCGAATCGGTGCTCCATCCGTTCGCGATCATGCTCTCGCTACCATTCTCCGTGGTCGGAATCGTCGCTTTCCTGCTCCTAACGGGGACGCCCTTCAACGTCATGGCCCAGATCGGGGTCATCATCCTGATCGGAATCGTGGTGAACAACGGGATCGTGCTGCTCAACCACATCAACCACCTTCGCCGGGGGGGTCTGGTGAGGCGAGAGGCCATTTTGCGGGGCTGCGAAGAGCGCCTGAGACCGATCTGCATGACTGCCGCGACCACGATCGTCGGGCTGATCCCGCTCGCCTGGGGAGACGGAAACTTGTTGGGAATGAGCTATTTCCCGCTCGCCCGAACGGTAATGGGCGGACTGATCGCCTCGACAGCGCTCACCTTGATCGTGCTGCCTACCTACTACGTCATCCTCGACGACTTTGGAGCTTGGTGCCGACGGATCTGGCGGACGAGTGGCCCGCAATCGACGCCCCAACCAGCCTCCGGGGACTAGCCTCGAGCGCTCAGAAGTAGAGCTGCACCATCTGGCCGTGAAGCTCGTCAATCGTGGATCGTCGACTTGTCCACAGCGGCTCGGCTAGCTGCTGTACCCACCCGGCAAGCTCCGCTTCCAGCCGCTCGACAATCTCCGGCCGGGCGTCGGCGAGATTCTCACGCTCCGCCACATCGACCGACAGGTCGTAGAGCACTGTCATCTGGCCGTGCGGTGAAATAGCGGGGTAATCGACTTCCGGCAGCAGCCGGGCACCGCCCAGATCCTCGGCCTTGAGATCTGCCCGGTCCACCTTCCACATCTTCCACTTCCCCCAGCGCACGGACAGGTTCGGGGCGGAGCGCCAAAACAAGAACTCATGCGGCGCACTGTCCACGTCGCCGCGCAGGTACGGCAGCAGGTTGACGCTGTCCGGGCTACCCGACCTGCTCGGATCGACGCCGGCGGCCGCACCAAACGTGGCAAACAGGTCGAGCGAAATCACCGGGTGCTCGTACACTGCGCCTTGCGGCAGGCCCGCCGGCCATTTGACGATAAACGGCACGCGGACCCCACCTTCCAAGTGGTACCGCTTGGCACCGCTGAGCGGCGTGTTGGTGCAGATAGCGTCAGATGCATAGTTGATGCAGCCGTTGTCGGACAGGAACACCACAAGTGTGTTCTGATCGAGTCCGTGCCGGGCAAGAGCTGCCACGACATCCCCGACCGCATCGTCCAATGCCGCCACCATAGCGGCGAATAGACGTGGGCCCGGCCGCTCAATGTGCTCGAAGCGGCTGACGTACTCCTGTGTCGCCTGAATGGGGGTGTGGGGAGCATTCGGCGTCAGCATCAAGAAAAAGGGCTCTTCCGCATGCCGGTCGATGAAGTCCACGGCCCGGGACGCGAACACATCCGTCAGGTATTCCTCGACCTTGACGAGCTTGAAGCCGTCCATGATCTCGCGGGCGTCGTGCGCACTTGACCGATCCCCGGAAAATGAGCCCGACCACGAATGTGCCCCTGGGGCCGCTGAATCGATGTAGCTCGTACCGCCCCCGAGGATTCCAAAGAACTCGTCAAACCCTCGGTTCAACGGATGGTATTGGTCGAGAACACCGAGATGCCATTTGCCGACTAGTCCGGTAGCGTAGCCGGCCTCCCGCATCAGGTCGCCGAGCGTCCGCTGATCCTCCGGAAGTCCTAATTCCGCGTCAGGCCCCCTGGCGTAGTTCGCCGTGGGATTGTACTCATAGCCGAAACGGCTCTGAGAGCGTCCGGTGAATAGGCCCGCCCGCGTGGGGCTGCACACGGCCGCCGAGACATAGCCGTCTGTGAACCGAACCCCCTGCCGGGCCAACGCGTCAATGTGAGGGGTGGTGATCGTCGTGGATCCGTTTGCCCCGATGTCGCCGTAGCCGAGATCGTCGGCCACGATAACGACCACGTTGGGTGGTGGCACTGCAGTGCGTTCCGGGCCCCCACCAAGTTCGCACGCACCGGCAAGGGCGAGGGTCAGCCCCGCTAGAAGCACGACACATTGAGGATTGGCTGCCGTGGCGCTGCCCGCAGCACGCGGAGGTGACTGTGGGAGATCTCGCATCAGGGCCGTCTCGAGTGTCTTCCGGCTCCGGTCCGCCACCACAACCGCAAGAGCCCAATGAGCTCGCGCCGAGAGAGCCTTGGTTTCCGCGCCACGCAAGCTTGCCGCGGGCGCTTCCATACCCGCTTGCGAACCGTTGAATATCATAGCTGCGATGCCGGCAGCAGTCCTCGTTTCGGCGCCTGCCAAGAACCCTTATCTCAGTCGAGGCCGTTCCACCGCTCTGCCCCGCCCCGCGAGCTGGGCGCCGGCCGTCCGCAATCTGCGAACCACCCGACTTGTGAGACGATTGGATTTCGCCTGATGCTAGGCACGGCCCCAATATCTTGCTTTCCCGGCGGTCCGGCACCGTTGCTGGCAAGGGTCAGGGTCTCGGCAACGCTAGGCCTGCTTTGCCTCGGCGCTGCAGCCACCGCGCAGACTGTTCCTAGCTCCGTTCCGATGGTGCGGGCCGCCAAGGTTGACACAGCGCCGGAGGTCGACGGCCTAGTCAACGAGTCCGTCTGGGACGGGATCGATCCGGCAACCGACTTCATTCAGCAGAACCCCGACGAAGGGGCACTGTCAACGGAGCGCACCGAGGTGCGCATTGCCTTTGACGACGCGAATCTGTACTTCGGGATCATCTGCTTTGACAGCGATCCGGAGCACATCGTAGTCACCCAGAACCGGCGCGACGGCAGCCTAATCGACACAGACTCGATCCAGCTGCTGATCGACGCTTACAACGACGGCCAGAATGCGTTCGTCTTCGGCACCAGCCCTACAGGCGTCGAGTTCGACGCCCAGGTGACCAAGGCTGGCCAGACGCGGGGATCCGGGGGCGGGCCGGCAAGAGCTGGCGGGGCCGGCGGCGGGGGAGCACAGCGGGCAGGAGCGGCGGCCTTCAACCTCAACTGGGACGCAGTCTGGACGGTCCGTTCGCAGGTCACTGCACGGGGCTGGGAAAGCGAGATCTCGATTCCGTTCCAAACCCTGCGGTACAAGCCCGGCAAAGACCAGACCTGGGGTCTCAACATCTCGAGAAACCTGCGCCGTCGCAACGAGCTCTCATTCTGGTCCCCGGTATCGCGAGCATTTGAGTTCACCCAAGTCGAGATTGCTGGAAAGCTGAGCGGAATCGAAGCCCGAGCGCACCGCAACCTCAAACTGTTGCCGTACGTGGTTGGGGGGTTCTCACAAGATTTCCGGCTTGACGAAGGCCGGACTGATCGCAAGATCACGGGCGGGCTTGATGTGAAGTACGGCCTCACTCCGGGACTGACCCTAGACGGCACTGTGAACACAGACTTTGCGCAGGTCGAGGTCGATGACGTGCAGATCAACCTCACGCGCTTTGACCTTTTCTTCCCAGAGAAGCGTCCATTCTTCCTTGAGAACTCGGGCTTCTTTGAGTTCGGCTCACCGCGCGAAGTCGAAGTCTTCTTCTCGAGGCGCATCGGATTGGACGAAAACCGCCGCGAGGTGCCCATCGACGCGGGCGCACGGATCAGCGGCAAGGTCGGCAAGTACCAAGTCGGCCTGCTCAACATGCAGACGAGGGACATCGAGGGCCAAAGCCCGGCCAACAACTACTCTGTGGGCCGGGTGAGCCGAGAGTTGCCCAACCGCAGTTCGGTGGGGCTGATCGCGGTTAACCGACAGACCGTCGGCAATCGGGAGGGTTCGCGCGAGTACAACCGGTCGTTCGGCGCGGATGCAAACATCGGCATCGGCAAATACGGAAATTGGTTCAGCTACGCGGCAGGCACGCAGTCACCCGGCCTAGAGGGCAGTTCGCACGCCTACTCGAGCAGATTCGACTACGACGACGCCACACACCGGGTAAGCGTGAGCTACCTGGAGGTCGGAGAGAACTTCAATCCCGAAGTCGGATTTGTGAGACGGGTGAGATTTCGCAAGCCAAGTGTTTCATATCGTTACACTTACTACCCAAAGAAAGGCGCTTGGAGGACAATCGAGCCGCACGCATTCTTCCAGCATTGGTACACCTTGGGGACGAATGAGAAGGAGTCCGGCTTCGAGCACTACCACTTGGATTCGAGGCTGCAGAACGGGGGGCGGCTCGGCTTGGCACATAACCGCAACTTCGAGCTCTTACGGAATCCGTTCAGAGTCTTTCCTGGCGTGAACGTCCCCGTGGGCAAGTATCAGTTCGGCGAGACTATCGCAAATTTCCAGAGCGACCCCAGCGCCGTGATATTCGGCGGCGGATCGTTTGCGGTGGGCAGCTTCTACGACGGAGACATAACGACTTACAGTCTGTCCGGGGGCGTTCGCAAGGGGCAAAACCTCACTTGGACCCTGACTTGGGCACGCAATATGATCGACCTGCCAGTCGGGGCCTTCAATACCGACCTTGCGACCCTGCGATTCAACTGGTCGATTACGTCCAAGAGCTATTTTCAAACGCTCAGCCAATACAGCAACCGCACCAATCAGCTGTCGCACAACATTCGGCTGGGCTTGCTGTCCACGTCTAGCACCGGCTTGTTCGTGGTCTACAACACAGGCATGCTGATGCGGGATTACTTGGATCCGCACAGCGTAGAGCGGCGCCTCGAAACGCACGCGTTCTTCGTCAAATTCAACTATCTGCTGGATTACTGACGACGCCTCCAACGGACGAGTGCGGCCCTTGCCGACACGCCTCCCACCACCCTCGGAACGCTCAGAACGGACGAATAACGAGAAGCGAAGTTGACGACCCAGCGGGCAGTTCAAGGCCAAGGGACCATTTGCAAGAGATCGACCGCCGGGATTCCGTGTGGCGTAGAGAGAATTAAATCCTTCGCATAGATGGTCAGACCACCACATTTGCCACGCTAATGTCCTGCACTTGGCAATGCCTCTGGGCGAGCTAAGCCTGCGTGCTGCAATATAAGTTTCGGGAGCAGGGCGAAGCGCCGTGATCAAGCACGCCGAAGCGATGAATCTGGCCAATATCCACCTTGCCCTGTTGCAGCGCATGGGCATGGGAATCGAGAGCTTCGCCACCAGCGATAAAGCTGCCGAAGATCTCGCCGGCTAACGTTACGAGGCGTTCGCCGAGCGGCACTCACTGGACCGAGGCTGTGACGACGGCAACGCCCGGACACTCGACCCGGATGTGCTCTTTCGGGCCGACAGGGTAGAGCGGCAAGGGCGAGCCCCCGAGCAGAATCTGCCCAGCGGTGAGCCCGATGTCGAACGCCGCCAGCCTGCAGGCGAGTTCGTGGAGCGTCTCCAGCGGATTGACGCTGGCGCTTTCGTCGATTCTGTCGCCGATCACTACGCGGATGTCGAGGCGGTCGAACGAACCGGGCGATATCGTTTGTTCAGGAACAACGATCCCAGCGTGCAGTGCATTGTTTGCGACGATTTCGGATGCCGACGGAGCCGGGCCCCGGAACAGATAGTTGTGTAACTCGATTACAGGAAACACCGCGCCCACGATTCGCTGCGGACAGTCGCGCAGCACATCTGGTTCCGGCACATCCTCGGCTAGCATCACCGCAAACTCGCCTTCGATTCCGAGATCGCAGAATTCATCCCCTGCCAACGACGCATGGCTGGAGCGGACCTCGCTCTGAAAGACATGCCCAAAGACGGCGTGTTCGATGCCGAGTTGGCTCCGAACGACCGGGCTCACGCAACCGATCTTGAATCCGGCGATCGACTCGCCCCTTGCAGTCCGGAGTCGCACGGTCTCGATCTGCAAGAGGTACGCGTCTTCAACCGCCAGCTTGAAATCGCTCTCGGCGAATACCGTGCCGGGCGTGCGTGCGTCGTAGTCCCTGAGCTGTTTGCTAGCTAGGGATCGAATTTCTTTCAGCGGCGTCATGTCCTGCCCCGGGACTCCAGCACTGCCCTGCGTTCGTCTGCGCCTTCGCGAGTCCGGCACATGCAGTTGGATGCATCCACTCGCCCGAGTTTACCGAGTTTGTGATTCCTACGCTGCGGGCCCGCGAATCATGGCGTCTTGCTGACCTACCATAAGTTGCTGATAAATTGAAAGTTAGCCCCTCATCCAGTGGTCGACCTAACTGCTGGCCTCCACGGACTTCTAGTGCAGCAGGCCAACTTCCCGCTCATGCGGGCTCGCTGCCGGGGGTGGTGCGACACACCAGATTGGGCTAGCGAACGCCGGATTGCATCAAGCCCCGAAACACCACCCAGCGGGGACGGCGCAACTCATCGTCTCGGGCTAGACCGACGAGCGGTCACTCCTATCCTAGCCGCTCAAGCCATCTGCAGTACCGCCCCTTGAACGAAAGCGCCATGCCGAGAATCGCTATTTGGGCGTGTCCTGTCAAGGATTCCTCGAAACCTTGACACTAATTCTCCGTCACGGTAAACCAAGCCTCTCTTTTTGTGTCCTCACATGTTGCGGCCAATCTACAGAATGCCTTCGCTACCCCTATCGGCCGAATTGGAAACCCGTCCGATCCTCAATGCTGCCGCTCTCGCCCACCGACATCTTGCGGAGCTGAAGGGTTAGGCGACTTCCGTTCCGTGAAGCCGGAACTTGTATGAGCGTTCTCTCATCATGTGGCGCAGACCTCCATCGTGCAGCCTCGCCCTGAGCGGGTGCGGCAGGTTGTCGTAGGGCAACTTGGTCTCACTGCTTGAAAACATGACTGGCCCTGATAATGCACGACGCAGCGTGAGTTGACTTCAGCTACTGCGGATATCTGTTTTTCCCTGAGATCACTACGGACAGCGCGCGGGACGCGAGCATAAGCTCGTACGTGGCCGATCGGACCCAGTTCTGGCGGGATACGAAACACCCCAACCAATCCGCGTCATAGGACAGCACGATCCAGCTCGGAGAGCAGTTTTTCAACGAGATCATCGCGCACCCTGTACCGATCGATCTGCACATCCTCAAGGCAGTGAACGGTCGTCCCTCGACCTCGACACCCGCGATCCCCCAATGGCCAGCCCGCTCAGTCTCGTGGGATCGTGGCTCTCAAGGCCGGTACCAGCCGCGAGGTTGCCCCGTGGGCCGTCGTCAGTGTCGTGTGGGTGGCTCATCCTGATGAGGGTGCCGAGGACGGACTTCCGAGCGTACCGAGCGGAGCGTTTAGCCTAGCCGTGACGTCCCCCACACTACCTTCACGTTAGGATAGTTCAGGATCCGGGCGTCGGCCGTGACAACAGCAGCAGACAGCCTCCGGGCTTCTGCGACGATAATCCGGTCCGCCGGATCACGGTGGAACGGCGCGGGCAACCCGTACGCTTCCTCGACGGACTCGAGCTCGATCGGTAGGACCGTCCAGCCGTTCAACTCCACATATTGGCGGAACCAGAGACGCCAATGCCGATCCAGTTCGATGCGCCCGCGTTCAGCCGCGCACGCGATTTCCGCGCAACTAATCGCGGACACGCACACCTCCGTCTCCGCTGCCGCCAGGAGCCGCGTGGCTTGATCCGGGAGTTGTGCGGGGCGCTGATGGCCCAGATGACGGCACAGGTGTCGAGCACCACCGTCACGAGGGGGCATCTCCCAGCATGTCCCAGTCCTCTGGAGGAATCATCGGGTCGGTCAGATCCGACCTAACGACAACCGTGCCTTGGCCGCATCCGAGAACCGTTCGATTCCCCGCCCATGCGCGGATCGGCACGACGCGCGCGAGCGGCGTGTTCCGCTTCCGCACCTCGACCTCTTCGCCATTCGCCACGGCGTCGAGGTACGCGCTCAGGTGGTTTTTGAACTCGGCGATGTTGGCAATCTTCATGGCCAAATTATAGGCCCACTATGGGAGGACGACGACGAAGTTCTCTGGAACAGCCGGCAAGCCACCCAGCTAACCCGCGCTCAATCGCGGCCAAGCGAACGAGGACTGTGAGCGCCTCGACGCGCTCTAGCGGCCCCTGGATGATCAGGATCGGCGGCTCGTCATCAGGGCACCGCAGTAGCCATTGCTCGCGGGGCGTCGGCGAGCGAGACCAGATGGACGCTGCCGAGCCCGAGTTCGCGGCGGCGTCCCCGGACGACGAGGCGCTGGATCCAGCTGCGGGTTCCGGTAGGCTGTACGTAGAGGAACAAGCCATTCCCGTCGGTGTGCCGTCCGGGCGGGGCGGCAGGGACGAAGGCGGCCGAGAGGGCCTTGTGGGAGTGGGGGCCGCGGGGCTTGGTTCTTCGGGTTTCGGGGGCTGATTCCATTCCAGTACTGTTTACGGGAATGCCATGGATTTTTCAAGATGTTCTGGCCTGCTTAGGCGCTGGAATGTAGGTAAGAAATATCTATCACACAGTCACTTACGGCATAACGCTCAGTATGTTGGGTACTCACGGCGGAGAGGCTTCGAAGCAAGCGTTGTGCGGGCCGGGCAGACGATAACGTCAACACCCGCCTAGTCGAGCTATTCAGAGAAGATGACGACAATGCGCTGGGCTGAACTGGCTTGCATCGCCGGTTGCGGAGACGCTGACCACCGAGGGACGAAGTCAGACTGGCGAACCGGCCGCTGGGCCGCCTTGGCCAGCCCCGTTTGGGTCGGGATTGGATGCCAATAGTAGGGAATCGGGTTTGGTATTGAGGTGCAGATTCCGGCGTCGAGATCTTGACGCTGCCCTCAATTCGCATCATCAACCGCTGGCCTCTGCCTTTGCAGACACGTTCGCCGCATTCGCAAATCTGGCAAGGCGCTTGGTGAAGGTTTCCGGATCATCTCCATGCATCGCCAAGCCGTCAGGTAAGCTCAACTTGAACTCCGCCTAGAGCATTGACGATGCTGCCTGCCAGGCTGTCCACGCCCTGCTCGAGGCCGCCGTCTTCGAGCGACGCACTGCGCTGGGAATCTCGACATAGCCGCTACCAAGTGTCGATGTAGGGTCTCTTCTTCGTAAGTCTAGGAGCGGCGCGAGGCACAGACCCAAGCGCGCCGGTGATGCAGCGGCGCGAATCGGCCGGATCGATCACGTCGTCGAACGCGAACGCGACTCCGGCATTGAGCGCTTTGCCCCGCTCACATGCCGCCGCGACGAGCTCTGCGTACCTCGTTGCGCGCTCCTCAGGATCGTCGATGGCCGCCAACTCGTTCCGGAATCCCAGCTTCATCTGCCCTTCGAGCCCCATTCCTCCGTGCTCTGCAGTGGGCCAGGCGACGGTAAGCATCGGTCTCTTGGTGTGCCCTCCAGCCATCGCCTGCGCACCAAGGCCGTATGCCTTGCGCAGGATGATCGTGACGAGCGGAACGCTGAGATTCGCACCCGCCACGAACAGGCGACTGCAATGCCTCACCAGCGCGGTCCGCTCGATCTCCGGACCGACCATCATTCCCGGTGTGTCGCAGAGCACCACCACGGGAATGTCGAAGCAGTCGCACAGCTGCATGAATCGGGCCGCCTTGTCGGAGCCGTCGCTGTCGATCGCTCCTGAGAGAAACTGCGGATTGTTGGCAATAATCCCGACAGGCCGGCCCTCGATCCGAGCCAAGGAGGTGATCATGCCCGGGCCGAACCTTGGCCTGAGTTCGAGGACGCTGTCGGAATCAGCAAGCACTCCGATCAGTTCCCGAATGCTGTACACACGCAGCCGATTCTCAGGGACAATGCGACGCAGCAACCGTTGGTCGGCGCACTCCCACGTCTGAACTGCGCCTTGAAAATAGCTCAGATACTTCTTCGCGACCGCGACGGCCTCCGCTTCGTCCTTGACCGCCAAGTCAACGACGCCGTTGGGGACCTGAATCTCCATCGGCCCGACCTCCTCCGGTCTGAAGACGCCAAGACCCCCGCCCTCGATCAGCGCCGGTCCGCCCATGCCGATGCTGGAATTCTCGGTCGCGATGATCACGTCACAGCAGCCCAGCAAGGACGCGTTTCCGGCGAAGCAGAATCTCGACGTGATCCCAACAAGCGGCACCAACCCGCTCAGGCTGCCCAGTGTGGCGAAGGTGGGTGTGTCGAGCGGCCGGTACATGTCGTCGGACCGCCCTTGGCCCGCCGCTGTGGTCGCTCCGCCGCCCTCGCGCTTGCCCCCCGTGCCAGCCCTGCCACCGCCGCCCTCGGCAAAGAGCATGACCGGACGACGCCACTTGGTGGCAACCTCCAGCATGCGGTCGGTCTTCACGTGGTTCAGAACCCCTTGGGTGCCTGCCAGCACGGTGTAGTCATACGCCAGCACGACACAGCGCGAAGCTTCGCCGGGAAACTCCGCCCCGTTCACACTGCCAATGCCCGTGATCATCCCGTCAGCGGGAAACTTTCGGATCACTTCGTCCCTGAGGAGTCCACTGCCAGGGGTAAGCACCAGCTGGCCGTATTCAACGAAGCTTTCTGGATCGCAGAGGTCCTCCACGTTTTCCCGAGCGGTGCGCTGACCGGTTCGGCGACGCTTCTCCACCGCATCGGGGCGAGCCGCATCAAGCGTGACGGCGTGACGTTCCTGAACTTCGGCAAGGTCAGGCCGAACGAAGTCCAATCCCACATTGTCAGCGCCCTGTGCGCTCTCGATTTCAATCTCCCGCTCCTCGATGAATGCGAGCGGGTGGCCCGCGTAGACCGTATCGCCCGCAGCCACGTTGATTTCGAGCACGATTCCGCTCGCCCCGGCCCGGATCTCATGCTCCATCTTCATCGAGTCCATGACCAGCACTAAGGATTGCGGGCCGACCTCGTCGCCTACGGCCACCTCGACGCTGACGATGGTTCCCTGCATCGCGGCGCTGAGCTGCTGGCCGCCATCCTTGCGCATTTGTGGCAAAGGTCCGTCAGAACTCCGCGCACGGGGCCTTTTGCCGTAGGAGAGAACAGCTAGGGGGTCGTTCGGATCGACCCTGGCACCCGCTATTCCACCCGCGGTCTCGGCTGGGTCGGCAGAGGCGAAGAAGCGCTTCTGGAGCGGGGTGCACCCAGCCAGCGATTCGATCTGCTCGTCCACGAAGCGGGTATGCACATTCCAGTCGGAGACGTCTGCGTGCGAGAGCAGCGCCTGCAAGAACGGGATGTTGGTCTCGAAGCCCTCGATCCGAAAATCGCTGAGCGCCCTAGAAGTGCGCCTGAGGGCGCGTGAGAGGTCGCCATCGTGGGCGTGGCCGACTACCTTTGCCAAGAGCGAATCGAAATTCGGACTTGGACGAAAACCGGCATAGCCGAAAGTGTCTACCCTGATGCCCCGCCCTGCCGGCAGGTCGAACGCCTCGAGCGTGCCACCGGTTGGCTGCGCGGCACCATCCGGCAGCATGACTTCCATGTTCACCCGCGCTTGAACCGCAATGCCTCGCGCCGCGGCGACGGATCGCGCTGAGAAACCCAGCGCATCGAGCGATTCGCCGCGGGCGAGCCGAATCTGCAATTGCACCAGGTCGATGCCGGTCACCTCCTCAGTCACGGTGTGCTCCACCTGCAAGCGGGCATTGGCCTCGATGAAATAGAAATTCGAACCTTCCACCAAGAATTCGAACGTGCCGAGGCTTTGATAGTTCGCCGCCTCCGCTAGGGCGAGCGACGCGACCACGATGCCGTGGCGGACATCGTCTGGCAGGCTGGGTGCCGGGCCGATCTCTAGAATCTTCTGATTGCGGCGCTGCAGCGAGCAGTCCCGATCACCGAAACATGCCAGCCCGCCGCTGGAATCCCCGGCGATCTGCACTTCGACGTGGCGAGCACCGGCCACGAATCGCTCGACATACACATCGGGCACTCCAAATGCCGCTTGCGCCTCGGACTGCGCTCTCGAATGCGCAGCTTCGAGCTGGTCGGCTTCGGCAACCAAGCGAATGCCCCGGCCCCCGCCTCCGGAGACCGCCTTGACGAGTACGGACGAGCCAGCAGGCAGGGACGCGAAGAATTCCCGGGCACGGTCAACTCCAACTGGCTCTGATATGCCGGGCACCACCGCAATCCCAAGATCTTCGGCCAGCAAACGAGCCTTGGCCTTGTCGCCGAATAGTGAGAGAGCGTCCGGAGTCGGGCCAACGAACGCCAACCCTGCGCGTAGACATTGACGAGCGAACTCGGCGTCCTCGCTGAGAAAGCCGTAGCCCGGATGAACCGCATCGCATCCGCTGTCCTTCCCAACCCGAAGAATCTGCTCTTGGTCGAGATAGGCGAGGGCGCCGACACCATCTAGCCCAACAGCCGAATCCGCCCTGCAAACGTGCAGAGATCTGGCGTCGTCCTCGGAGTAGACCGCGACTGATTCGATGCCAAGATCGCTGGCCGCCGAGCCAATCCGAACCGCGATCTCCCCGCGGTTGGCGATCAGAAGCTTCATGCGTCTGCAACTCCGCGCAAGCGGGGACGGGTGCCAATGATACCGTCTCGCTCAAGCACAGCCAGCTCTCCATCGGCGAGGCCCAGCAGCCCTCCTAAGACTTCGTGGTTGTGTTGGCCCAAGGTCGGAGCGGGCCAGTCGATCTCAAGCGGGCCGTCCTGCAGGCGGTAGGGGGCGGCGGCGTTGGGATGGATGCCGATGTGGGGGCGGTCCAGGAACTGCCAAAACCCGCGAGCTTTCAGGTGGGGATTCTCGGTAAGGTCGCTTGAAGCCTCGACGACTGCGGCGGGAACGCCGCCTCGCTGCAGAGCGGCCATCGCATCCGCTGCGGGTCTCCGGCCTGCCCAATCAGAAATAGCTTCTTCCAGTTCGCCCAAGCGTTCTAGGCGGTCCTCAAGCGAGCCGAAGCCGGCTGCTGGTTCGCCGACGATATCGCGCAAGCCCGCCCAGTGGCGTTCGTCCAGTGCTTGGACGACGAGCCATCGATTATCGCCGCAGCGGAACGTCCCGTGCGGGGCCGCATGCCTGGATCTGTTTCCCAACCGAGGCGGCGGGGATCCGGTCAGGCTCTGCTCTACGATGCCGTGCGACCCCAGGGGGAATAGACATTCCGAATGCGACAGATCGACGAATTGCCCCTCGCCGGTACGCTTGAGGTGCCGGAGCGCGACGAGCAGGGCGGCAACACCGTTCAGGCCTGCGACTGCGTCGCCCAAGGCGATGTGGACCATGGTTGGCGGCTGCTCCGGGTTCCCCGACAGGTGCGGAAGCCCGGCCGCCTGCTCGGTTGTGGACCCGTAAGCGCGGTGCGTCCGCCATGGACCGGTGCTGCCGAAACCCGGCATCGAGAGCATGACGATATCAGGCTTGACCGCCTTGAATACCTCATAGCCAAGGTCAAGTTTCGGCAGGACTTCGGCCGCATAATTTTCGATCACCACGTCGGCGATGGCTACGAGCCGCAGCAGCAGGTCGCGGCCTCGCGAGGAGGCAAGATCGAGGGTGACGTCGAGCTTGTTGCGATTCAGGGCATTGAAGGGCTCATGCTTCTCTGCCCCGTTCTCATCAATCCAGCGTTGGCTGCCCTCCCAGCCGCGAAACCAATCGAACCGCGTACATGACTCGACTTTGATGACCTCGGCACCCATGTCTGCGAGGTGCCTCGTGGCGAGCGGCCCTGCCCATCCCATGGAAAGATCAACAATGCGGCAGCCACGCAAGAAAGAGGGCCGGCTCATTGCGTCTCTCTCATGCGATTCAGTACGGCATAGGTGTCGGCTCCCAACCGAGAGACCGTTCCGCCGCGCAACGCCGGCGCGCCATACAGGCGGAAAGGCGTCACAGGCAGCGGGAACGCACCGACGTCTGGATGGGAAACATCCGCAAATGCGGCCCGGTCAACGTATTGATCGATGCTAAAGAGCTGGTCCATGGTTGGAACGATCGTCAACGGGATTCGCATCTGCTGCCCCTTGCGGGCAAGGTCGGCGGCGGAGTCTCGTGCGACCCGCGCGGCGATCAAGCGGTCAAGGCGATCCGCATCGCGCAGACGTTCGGCACCCTGTTGATAGCGCTCGACTCGCGCCAAGTCGTCAAACCCGAGCAAACGGCAAAAGCTATCCCACTGCGCGGGCGTTAGGACGGTCACTCCGAGCCAGCCATCACGGCACGGATAAACACCGAGCGGATACGTCGCTCGAAAGCGATTCACACCCGCACGGGTACGCGTGGGCTTGCCGGCGAACCCGCGCATCGCTTCGATCTCGGTGAAGCAGATGTTCGATTCGAGAACGGACACGTCGAGATGGTCGCATCCAGACACGGTGCCCAGCTCGCGGGCTAGGATTTGCCCCATGGCAGCGATGAATGCCGTGAGGCCCGCCGTCATCTGCGCCTGATACCCGGCCGGAATCACTGGCGCCTCTCCGGGATCGCCGAGCCAATCAATCTGGCTAGTGAGCGCCTGACATACGCCGTCAGAGCCGGCGTGGTGCCGATACGGCCCCGTCTGCCCGAACCAGGTGATCGAGAGCAGGACAGAATTCGGGGAAATGGCCGCTAGCTCCGCCGATTGCATGGGGCGCTCCGCGCCCACGCAATCGTCAATCACCAGTGAAGCCCCGGAAACAAGAGCCTTCAGCGCGGACTCTTCAGTGCACACGACACTCTGCTTGTTGGTGCTCAGGTAGGCGTGCATCCCGCTGGCTTCAGGCACGGCGACGCCCGGAGCGAATGGCGGCAAGCGGCGCGTCGGAAACCCCTCCGGCGGCTCGACCAGCAGCACGTCCGCGCCGTGGTCGGCGAACAGCTTGCCGCAGTAGCCAGCGGCCACCGACCCAGCGAGGTCAACGACTCTGATGCCATCAAGCGCGCCGCTGTAGCCGGAATGCAGGTCCAAGCTAAATAGTCTGCCGTTACCTATCGGCAGATTTCAACTATGATAGGTTCCCGCTTGGCGGCTGGCCCGCAGCTGAGGACGCACATCGCCAGATGCACCCCGGCCCAGCCCCAGCGGGCGACCAGCCACGGACTCGCGCGCCTTGGGCGCTGCTGTTGATCCTGCTGGCTGCCACCACAACCAGCTACATCGACCGGATCGCGATTTCCGTCCTAGCTCCCACGCTGAGGGACGAGTTCGCGATGACCAACAGCCAGTACGCGCTCGTCGTGAACTGCTTCATGGTCACCTACATGATCATGTACAGCGTGGGCGGACGCTTGGCCGATCTGCTGGGCTTCCGGCGGGCTCTGTCCCTGTACATCATCTGGTGGTCGCTGACCGGAGCGCTGCACGCGGCCGCCACCGGTTTTCGCTCCTTGGCCCTGTGTCGCTTGCTCCTAGCCGTTGGCGAGGGTGGAGTCTGGCCAGCAGGGATGAAAGCTGTCGCGCATGAAGTCCGTGGCCCGCTACGGTCGCTCGGGGTTGGGATCGTCAACTTCGGGAGCAGCCTCGGATCGGCACTCGCTGTACCAATCGTCGGCTGGCTGGCCGTGATGTGGGGCTGGCGGACAGCGTTCCTCGTGACTGGGCTGATGGGCTTCCTGCTACTGCCTTTCTGGATGTCCGTGACGCGAAACATCCGGATGACCGAGTGTGTCCCTGAGCCAGTTCCAGCCAAGCAAGTTCCGTGGCTCAGTGTGGTCCGCTACCGTCAGGCGTGGGCCGGCTTCATGGGACGGTTTATCAGCGCCGGGGCTTGGGGCTTCTACGCGTTTTGGATTCCCGAATACCTCGCCCGCGAGCAAGGGCTTGACTTGACTGGAATAGGGCTCCTGGCTTGGATACCATTCGTGGCCTCGGGATTGGGCGATTTGACCGGTTCCGGGGTCACGGCATGGTTGATCGCGCGGGGTTGGTCCGTAAACCGGGCGCGGAAGACGGTGCTGTGCGTTGCAGCAGTTGCAGCCGTGGCTGGCATTGGCGCCGCTTACGCGCTACCGCGTCAGGATTCAGTTAGAAACCAGTAGTTCCGGGGGCGTTTGAGAGTGGCTCGCGGGGGGTAGAGGCGGACGCAGCAGGGCGTCCTTCGCCCACGCCCGGTTCCGGCGACGCAGTTCCGCATTCCGGTTCGTTCGCAGCAAGCGGGGCGGTCCGATCGGTTCCTGACGATCCAGTTTGGCGAAGGCCCGGGGCAATTGGTCCAGCGTGCCGCACACCACCTGCACGTAGTCCGGATGCTTCAGGTTCGCTGCCAGGGCGACCTGGGCCGGCTGGTCCTCCAAGTCGCGCCCCAGATGGGTGCGGCCCAGCCGGCGGCGCAGGCCTTGTTTGGCGACCGCGAAGGACTGCTCGATCACGTTATTGGTACGATCGACGATCGCCACGGCCCGGCCCGCCGCATCGCGGGCGACGGGATGGCCGACCAGGCCCTCGCCGTAGCGGTCCAGATAGCTGAGCACGATGGACTCGGGCTGGAACGACCCCAGCCCGTCGGTGGCCAGCCGGGCGGCGACCCGCTGGCGCAGGTCCTGGTGGTAGCGCTGGAAGTCAGCGGCGATGGCTTGCAGCCGGGCGGCGGCGGCCTCGGGCTGGAGCGGGGCGGAAGGGGCCGGCCGCGGCCCGCCCGGCAGTTCCTGGTCGGACAGGCGCAGCACGTCCCGCAACTCGCAGAACACCGTCCAGCCGCGCTCCAGACGGGAGCTGGCCCGGCCCTGCGGGTCCAGCCGCTCGAACTCGCCCAGGGCCTCGGCGGCCTGCCTCAGCAGGCGGAGCTCGGAGCGCGAGCGGGGCCGCGGCAGCCGGCGGTCCCGCTCGGCGGGGAACTGCCCGCAACGGCGCTGGAAGTCCCGGTGAGGCAGCGAGAAGGGATACGGCAGATGCTTGCGGCCCTCCGCTTCCAGGACCCACAGCAGCAGGGCGGGCAGGTCCGGGCGGAGGCTCTCGTCGGAACGGGCCGCCCGCAGCAACGCGCGCAAGCGGGAGCGCACCTTGCTGCGGGAGATCTGGCTGCGCAGCAGGGCGTAGCCGCCATCGAGCAGCCGGTGGCCGACGGCGGCGAGGAAATGGTACTGGCAGAGCAGGTCGGGGACGCCCCGCCGCCTGCAGCCGGCGACCGCTTTGGCCCCCGCCTGGCCCAGATCGCGCATGATCGCGACCGGGTCGCCGAAGGCGGCCACGGTGCGCTCGACGGCGGGGCGCAGTTCGCGTTCGTTCTCCGATCCGATGCGCACCGCGTGCAACACCCAGCCGGTCCAGCCGTCCAAACAGCGGAACGCGCCGCCGCGGCCCTTGTCACAGGTCGCGTCGATGTGCAGGGGATAGCCGTGGGGCAGGGCGGCCCGCAGGGCCGGGGCGCACTGCCAATGCAGAGCCTCCAGGGCCGCCAGGAAGCGATCGCACAGCGCGGAGACGGAACCGGCCGAAAGGGAGAGGCCCTGGCGGGCCAGGGCCGTGCGGATCTCCTCGCGCTGGAGGTGGCGCCGATAGCGGGCCAGTCCGACCCACACGATCAGGTCCCAGCCGTAGCGCTGGCCGGACGGGGCCAGGCCGGCCAGTTGCTGCGAGACCGCGACCGGCCGGGAGGCGCAGTGCCGGCAGTGCTTGCGGATCTCGCGCGCCCGCAGCGTGCCGGCCGCCAGGGTGACCAGCATGCGGGTCTTGCTCTTCTGCGGGCTCAGGGGCCGGCCGCAGTGGGAGCACCGGTGCCGCTCGGCGACGAAATCGACACCCGGGGGAGCCCCGCCGACGAGCGTGGCACGGGCGATCCAGTCGCCGGACCAGCCCGCGTCGCGGGCCTGTTCCAGCAGCAGCGTCAGGAGGCAGTAGACCCCCCTTTTTCGCCGATCCGGTGGAGCTCGAAGCGCTCGAACACGGCCTGGACCTGCCCCAGCGGGACGGGCGGGGAGCGAGCCTGCAGGCGACGGGCCACCTGCCCGGGCCGGGAGCCGGGATGGCGGACCAGCACCAGCAGCACCGCGATGATGATGGCCGGGTCCAGCGTGCCGGCCAGGTCGGCGGCCTGGCGGGCGTCGAGGCGCGTCTGGCGGGCGCGGCGCTGCCGGTCGGCGGTCGGGGGATCGGCCGAGAAATAGACGTAGACGCCGCCGAGGCGCTCGCGGAGGGCGCGCTGCTGGCGGACGGCGGCGAGCAGGAAGGGGTACACGGAGACGTGCAGGAGGTCGCGGAGTTCCTGGTCGGTGAAGCCGTCCTCGGATTCGCGGAGCAAGCGCTGGACGGTGGCGGTCAGGGAGCCATCGCGGGAGAAGTGGACGTCGCCGATGGAGAGCAGGCCGAAGCGGTCGAAGCGGGAAGGGTCGCGGTCGGTGTAGAAGCGGCCGTTGTGGTTATAGCTGTGTAGGTGGCGGACCTGGCGGAGGTAGCGGAAAGTGGTGCGTGGGGAGGCTTGGCCGAGAGCGGCTTGGAGCTGATCGAGGGTGACGGGGGAGGCGGAAGCCAGCAGGGGGACGAGCAGGTCGGGGGAGCGCGCGGGCATGATGGCATTGTATAACTTTCATATGCGAAAGCTACTTATACACCGCCACAATCAGGCCGGGAATCAGCACCAGAGGATGGGATTTCGCCCGAAATCAAGGGCTAACGGCCGGCCCGTACTGGGGAAATGGCAGAGTATACAGAACTTGGGTGGGTCTAACTCACGCTATATCAACAATTTCCCGATCCCTAACCGAATTCTGACGCGGTAGCTTACGCGCCCACCATCGGGCTCGCGATGGCGAGTATTTGCGTGGGGGCGTTGGGCTTCAAGATCGCTTCCGTCAACTTCCTCAACCTTCCGACTGACTTCTTCCCACCTTCGTATGTCGGTACCGCATTCGGGTTCTCCGGCACCGGCGGGAGCGCGGGCATCGTGTTGACGAACGCAGCGATCGGATGGATCCTTGACACGACCGGTAGCTATTGGGCCGTGCTGCTGGGCGTCGCCATGCTAACGCCGACCGCAGTTGCGGTGACGTTCCTGATCGCCGGGCGGATCGAACCGGTGAAGGACCTAGCTGGCGGGCAGGCGGGCGATTCCGCGGCAAGCAGCTAGCCTTGGCACGCGTTGGCCGCGTACTGACGAATAGTGCGCAGCATGGCGTGGAGCCCATTCCCGCGAGTCGGGCTCAAATGCTTGGTGAAACCGATCTCGTCGATAAACCCGTGACCGGCGTTCAAGATCGTCCGCGGCGCAAAGCCAGAGTATGCCCGCAGCAAGATCGCGACCAAGCCGGAGACGATGGCCGCATCGCTGGTTGCCTGGAAGTAAAGCAGGCCGTCCCGATTCTCGGAACGCAGCCACAGCTGTGCCTGGCATCCGTTGACCTTGCAATCATCCGTCTTGAGCTCCTCTGGATACTCTGGCAGCTTGCGACCTAGGTCGATGATGTGCTGGTAGCGGTCCATCCAGTCGTCGAGAAATTCAAATTCGTCGACGATCTCGCGATGTATCTCTTCAATCGACTGAGCGCTCAATTCCGCCTCCTGTTTCGGGTTCTACACGCTCCCGCGAAGCAGACCCTTGGTCACTCGAAAACCAGTGTGGGAACTTGACCAGCGTTGCAAGCGTTCGGCGCAAAAGCACCGCACATCCCGGACCTCCCGGCGCGTGTCACCACACGCTTTCAGTTCAGCACCGCATCGGTTACAAGTCTAATCTTAAGGTGTCCGATACAGACCACGCGCATTCACGCGCAAGCGCGGAGTCAGGTTGCGCGGCACCGCCGACCGGCGGGCAACCTGCGGGTGCTCGAACGCAACCCCCCGGTCACCCCACGCTATGCCGAAATTTGACCACTCCGCGCCGTAGGCAAGAGACTACGCTTCCGGGTCATCTTCGATCTCCAGCGGGCTGGGACCCACACACCCAGCCGAGGCGGACCCGGCCGAGTGCCAAAGCTCGGGCGACCAACCCTTGGCCGGAAGCGGTTGGCAAGCAGTCGCAGCGCCGCGGGCTAAGGAAATTCCTCAACGAAGTCCGGAGGCATGTGTTCCGGAATTGTGCATCCGTCAGGAATCCAGCAAACGCCTTCGAGCATTTGCTAAGACGGGGAGTGCGACTATAGTGAACTAGCTCGCCATGACACGCAAACAGCGCGCCCTGCACGTGGTGGATTGAGTTCAAACGCCAGTGACAGTGGCGGCGGGCATGACTTTGACCCACTTGATTGACAACGTGCCACTCTGCATCTGGGTTCTAATCATTTGGCGTAAGGCCAGCCGGGCAGCTTCAGGCCATCGTCCGGCCACCTGCGGGTGGCGAGCGACTTGGCTTGCACGAAAGCTCACTCAATGCCGCTGCGGCAGGACGCGATTCGCGATCGGGCTGCTGGCAGCAACTCTGTGCGCGCACTTGGCCGCCGCCGAACTCACGCGAGTCCGCTACAACAACGAAGGCCTCGAGGTTGACCTGGGCGTGGGGCTCTGGGCGTGGCCGCTGCCGATGGACTTCGACGGTGACGGCGACCTCGATCTGGTGGTTTCGAGCGGCGGCCTGCCTTACAAGGGGACCTATTTCTTCGAGAATGCAGCTCAGCAGGGTGCTGGGAATCCGATGCCGACGTTCTTGCCGGGGGTACGCATCGGCGAATACCGCACGAATGCGCAGATTTCCCACAATCAGGGTCACGCCCCAGCCATAACCACTCCGGGCGAGAGGCACGAGCTGTTCCGCGAGCGATCATTCTCCGAGCCAAGCAAGATCAGCGTCGACACGGAGGCGGTCTACTCTTCGAAGGGACGGATTCGGGCGAAGCAGTGGAAGCTGGCCGACTGGGAGGGCGATGGCGACCTAGACTTGCTGATCGGCGTGGGTGACTGGGGCGACTACGGCTGGGACGACGCGTTTGACGAGACAGGCCAGTGGACGAACGGCCCCCTCCACGGCTATGTGTACCTAGCCATCAGTCAGGCAGACGGGACCTATGCCGAACCCCAAAAGCTCACTGCAGGCGGAACGCCGGTCGATGTCTACGGGATGCCCAGCCCGAACCTGGCCGACTTCGATTCTGACGGAGATCTTGACTTGCTCTGCGGCGAGTTCCTCGACGGATTCACCTATTTCGAGAATACGGGCACTCGGAATCAGCCGCGGCTCGCGGCCGGCCGTCGGCTGGAGAGCGACGGAGGGCCACTGGCGATGGACCTACAAATGATCACCCCGACCTCACTCGATTGGGATAGAGACGGAGACATCGACCTAATCGTCGGCGATGAGGATGGCCGGGTGGCGTTCGTCGAAAACACTGGTGCAATCAAGTCTGGACTGCCGATCTTCGCCCGGCCCCGGTATTTTCGGCAACAAGCCGAATTCGTAAAGTTCGGAGCATTGATCACGCCCCAGGGAGTGGACTTGGACGCCGACGGTGACGATGACATCGTGGCAGGTAACACGGCCGGCTACATCGGCCTGATCGAGAACCTAGGAGGTTACCCGCCTCGCTTCGCTGCGCCCAAGCTCGTGCGCGCCGCCGGAGAGGTCATTCGCATCCAAGCGGGGCCGAATGGGTCCATTCAAGGTCCGTGCGAGGCCAAGTGGGGATACACCACGATCGGGGTTGCCGATTGGGACGGGGACGGTCTTCTCGATATCGTGGCGAACTCGATCTGGGGACGCATTGTCTGGTACCGCAATGTCGGCACTGCCGAGGAACCTCGGTTCGACGCGGAGCGACAAGTTGGCATCGACTGGCAAGGCGAACCGCGTAAGCCGGCTTGGAATTGGTGGCATCCGACCGAGTTCGAAATGGTGAGCCAGTGGCGCACGCGCCCCGTTCCTGTGGACTGGGATCTCGACGGATTGATGGATTTGGTAATGCTGGACCACCAAGGCTACCTAGCTTGGTTCCGGCGAGTCGAGCGCGACAAAAGGCTCACCCTACTGCCCGGCGAGAGGATCTTCGAAGCCCTGCCGAGCTCGGAATATGACAATCAGCACCGGGCACAAAACGACACCGCAGGAGTGCTCAGGCTCAACTCGGGCTGGGCCGGTAAGAGCGGCCGTCGCAAAATCGATGTCGTTGACTGGGACGGCGACGGCAGGCTGGACGTGCTGGTCAACAGCACAAGTGCGAGCTGGATGTGGAACGCCGGCGTCGAAAACGGGCGCGCGCAACTCCACGACAAGGGTCCGCTGTCGGAGACCAAGCTAGCGGGACACACGTCTAGCCCTACGACCGTGGATTGGGACGGCGACGGACGTCTCGAGCTACTCGTCGGCGCAGAGGACGGCTTCATGTATTGGGCCAAGCCCTAGTCGCTGACTGGCCGAAATAGCGAAGATGGTGAGACGCCGGCCAAGCTCGGGGTATTGGGAATCGTCCACCAGATGCTGTTCATAGACCGCCTGCGCGCGAACTGCCTCACGCATGGCTCCAAGGCCGCGATCATATTCCGTGATGGAGACGCCAGCGAGACCGTCAGCTACGAATCGCTGCTCCGCAGGACAGTTGCAGCCGCAGCGTGGCTGGCCCAGCACGGTGTGCTTCCGGGAGATCGCGTAGCCGTTTGCCTGCCAAAGAGTCTCGCCGGAGTCGAACTGCACCTAGCGGCGTGCAGCATGGGCGCCGTCTCAATGCCCCTCAATCCCGCCTACTCGGTGCCGGAGCTCGAATACTTGCTACGGGACTCCGAGGCCAGAGTGCTGATCATCGGCCGCGATCCGAGCAGGAACGCGATGCCTTCTGACGGGCTTGGCAAGACCAGCACGCCGATGATCCCGATCGACGTGATGCAATTTGCCGGTTCCCTTCCCGTTCCTGATCAAGCCCAAATTAAAGGTAAGCTTTCACATGATGATCCAGCGTTGATGCTCTACACCAGCGGGACCACCGGCCGGCCGAAGGGCGCGTGCATGTCCCATGGCAGTCTCACCGCCAACATGGACATGCTCGGGGACGCATGGCAATGGTCTTCCGAAGATGTGCTCCTGCACGGTCTACCGCTGTACCACGTACACGGGCTGCTCGTCGCCCTGCACGGTGCATTGCACGCCGGCGCGACAAGCATCGTGCATTCGTCGTTCAAGGCAGAATCGATCCTCCGGGATCTCGAAGACGGAGCATGCACGGTATTCATGGCTGTGCCGACGATGTATCGCCGCATCTTGGCTAGCCTCGGGGATAGGCGGGTCGACTTGCGGCACATGCGGCTCCTCACATCCGGATCAGATCGCCTTCCGATCGAAGTGTTCGAGGCTATCGAACACCAGCTAGGGCATCGCGTGGTCGAGCGCTATGGCATGACCGAAACAGGAATCATGCTGTCAAACCCGATCGAAGGGGACAGGGTTCCGGGGCAAGTCGGCCTGCCGCTGTCAGGCGTGCAGATGCGGATCGTGGATCAGGAAACCGCCTCGCCAGTGGGAACGGGCGTTGTCGGGGAGTTTCAGACCAAGGGGCCGCACTTGTTCTCGGGCTACTGGCGCGATCCGGAAAAGACCCAGCGCTGCTTCACCGAGGACGGCTGGTTTCGAACAGGTGACCTGGGCCAGCAGGACGGGCGTGGCCGATTCGAACTCAAAGGCCGCACCACCGACCTGATCATCAGCGGCGGATTCAACGTCTATCCCACTGAAGTGGAACACGTGCTTGCCCGACATGTTGCGGTGGAACAATGCGCGGTCGTTGGCGTCCCCGACGCGGAGTGGGGCGAAGCTGTGACAGCTTTTGTCGTCCGCAAGAATGCGGACATCACCGACGGGGAATTGGTCCGCCACTGTCGAGCGTCTCTGGCGAGCTACAAATCGCCCAAGCATGTGGTCTTCGTCGAAGACCTTCCCCGTAACGCCATGGGCAAGGTTCGGAAGACAGTGCTCAGCAGGATGTCAGCAGGACCGGCTGAAGGCCGGTCCTAACGGCTGCCAGCCCTCAATTGGACTCTACAAAGATTGGCGAGGACCAAGCCACCTCACCCTCCTTGCCCGGCTCCTCGGCGCTATAGCTTTGAATGACGCGGAGATAGTAAAAGCTCTCGCGGGGATTCGGCCGCGGACGGATCCCTGTTTCCGGGCGCGACCAATCTGTGATCGTCGCGGTCGGGCCCATCGACGAATCCCCGAATTCCGAATCGGTGTACTGGAACTCTACTTCGCGCGCACCCTCCCCTTGATACGTGTAGACCGCGCGGTTATTCTTGACCACCTCTACTTTCAAGATCGGGCCCGTGCCCCGTACGCGAACGTCAAAGACTGGCGCCTCTGAGGACCTGATGACAGATCCCTGATGCACACCCGCCGTATGGAAGTCGACGGCGAGGTTGTCCGTCGATGCGTACGTGCGCCGATTCCGGAAGGCATCCAGCAGGTCCTCCCTGGTTGTCACGCCGTCGGGAACGATCAGGTTGGCATACGAGATGTGCGTGGAAAAATGGTCGCTCGAGGCGATGAAGCCCATGCGATACCCCACGCCCAGGGCGTTCTGCACCAACCCTCTCTGGTGAGGCGGTCGGCCAGCCCCACCGGGCCCAGTGGATTCGGGAGTCGCCGCCCTCGGGCCGCCCTGGGTCTCGTATGAATTCCTGTCGCCCTGATAAATCTCGGTCACAGGGATCACTTCGTCATCCCTGCGCTTCCAGTCGGTGCCCATGGTGGTCGCCGGAGTGTGCGGAATGCCGATACCGCCTGTGCGGCGCAGGTATGCCCACAGCTGCGGAGGATCGTCGTCGATCAATTCAGCTTTCTCGCGGACATGGAGTCGGGGAACCCGCAAACTGAACACGCCCCGCTGCGCATGAAAGATGTTGCGATGCCCCAAGGGGAAGTTCAGCGTCCGCTCGTAGCCATAGAGCGGGGTGAAGCGGCCGGGCACATGGAAGAGGTCGGCCGACTTCTGGGTCCTCCAGAATTGGAATGCGTTGTCTGACTGCGGGTAGTCCGGCTCGTCGGTGTCAAGCCACTGGCCATAGTTGTGATCGCTCACTCCGAGGAAATCGAGTTGCGCCGCGTTCAGAGCGTAGCGATACGCGTCATACAGGGATCCGTCGATCGCGCCATCCATCGAGATCTCGGTGTGGCGGTGCAAGTCGCCCCGCACAACCTTCCAGCTCTTCCCTCCCACGTCTACGCGGTGCCCGCGAATGCGTTCGATGTCCGCCGTCTCATCCGGATGCGTCGGGCGGTAGCCGACCGCCTCGCTGGGCTGGAACGGTTCCAGTCGGGCCGGTCCGCGCGCCCCTTTGATATAGCGACCATCAATCCGCATCACCGAAATGTCGTTTCGTCTGGGCAAGCCTACCGGCATGCGGCGCCCGTCGCCAACGACGGCTGCAAACAGAGAGCCGCCGTCAGCCGCAACAGCGCTGACCAGCGCGTCTTGCCGACCTGTGCTGCCGGTAAGGAGAATCGGCGTAATCCACGCGTCTGCGGCCCACGTGGTGGCGTAAGAGTCGAAGAAGTGCCCGCCGAAGCGTCCCGTCGCGCGCCACTGGTGGCGCAAGAGAACCCACACGTCTCCGTCGGCATCCACGGCAAGCCTTGGATTCTGAAACAATTCCTTCCGCAAGTAGGCCGCCGCCGCCGCCGTCACCGGCCGGCTCGGCTGGCTCCACTGGCCGTCCGCAAAGACAGCGATTCGCGGGGTGCGCGCACCCTTGGGGTCGTACAGCCGAGAACCCTGCTTGAGATTGATGCGTTGGCGCGGGTTCTGGTGGCCGAAATCCTTGCCCCAGTTCTGCGAGCCCTCCTCCCAAGCAACCCAAACACGGTCCGCTCCGTCGACAGCCACGTCTGCCTTCATCTCGGCGAACGGAGTGGCGGACACTTCTACGATGTCCCCCGTGTCGTCGCCGGAAACAGCTCGGACTAGCAGGTCGTACCCCATCGTGCGATAGGCATCCCAAGCCACCCAAGCTCGGCCCTTCGAATCCACTGCGACGGAGGGCTCCCAGTCGTCTTCCGCCGAGTCGCTCAGGTTCGCTTCCGGCCCCCATGTACTGCCATCGAAGCGGCGCATCAGGATATCGCTTTGCGGCGGGCCAGCTCCCGGCGCATCTCTGAATCCGGACCAAACCACGTAAATCCCTCCGTCTGCAGCGCTTGCGACATCGTGAAAGGTATCGGGGCGTGGGTCGTCGCTCAAGCGGATCGCAGACGACCACCCTGAATCCTCAAGGCTCCTCGCATAGATGTCGAAATTTCCCGTGCCTAGATCCTCCTGCAGTCCGTAAACGCACCAAACCCGTCCGCGGCCATCCTCTGCCAAGCTGACCCGGAAATGGTCCCCCGGCGGTGTAACGGCCGTCGGCGCAGACCAGATCCGACCATCTGAACTCCGCGCGACCAAGACTTGATCCGCACCGTCGAGGTAATCACCTTCGCGACGCAGCGTCCGAAACGAGACCCATGCCAGCCAGTATTCGCCACTACGGGTCCGCAGCATCGCGGGGTCATCATCTTCGGATTCGTTCGACGAAACCACCAGCGCATCCGGCACCCGCTCGATCGTCACATCGCCGCCTAGGCCGGGTGGGCTGTAGATCTCGCCGTAAGGCACGTCTGCGGGGGTGAAAGTCGTGTCTCCGCGACGAGTGAAGAACTGGAAAGGAACCATCTCAGGGCCGTTCAGGGACAGGATCACACCCGGCGCAGCCACGTCGTTGCCGACCGATTGCGTCAGGATGTCCCATCTGTCGGGGGGCCGCAGTTGGTCATCATCGTGCAGGTGCCAGCCGAGCATCCCACGGAGGCGGGGCGTATCCGGGACACCACCGTTCCAGACTCGTCCGTGGCCGCGGGCCTGGGTGGAGAAGGTGATTTTGAACGCCGGTCCGGCCATGGCAGAACCACCGACGGCTACCAAGAGCACGGCCAGCGCAGCCCAGCGCTGGGCTGCGCACGCTCGACGCAGCGCCGCTCTCCCGCCCAACTGCGTTGTTTCGAATACGTTCAGTCCTGTCAGTATCACGTTCGCACCGAAACAGAATGGTCGCACAGTCGAGCACGATCCTGCCTTTGGCAGCGACAGATCCGCTTGACATGCATTGATCTTACGAACGAATATATATGGAACAAATCAGATCATGATATAGAATCATAAAGAAAGTGGAGCGAATCAATGGAAACACAAACTGAACCAACTCTGGACACCATGCAGCCACATGGCGCGATTGTCCAGCAACCACGGAGTCCGATTAGGTCCCGCGACAACTCGCTCGGGGGCGTAATCGCGCGCTTTGAAGCCCTGCATCAGGGAACCGACTCGTCAGTTGCAGCCATTCGGACGCAGCCAGCCCGCGATGCAAGATTCACAGACTGCCCCGATTCGATCGACCCGCGATTGCGGGCAGCTCTGGCGGCCAAAGGCATTGAGCGTCTCTACATTCACCAAGCACAGAGCTTCGAGAAGATCTCGGCGTCCGAGAACGTTGTTGTCGTCACGCCGACCGCCAGCGGGAAGACGCTGTGCTACAACCTGCCCGTCCTGAACGCAGTCGCCTCGGATGCGTCGGCCTGTGCGCTGTATCTGTTCCCCACCAAGGCATTGGCGGTGGACCAGTTGGAAGAGTTCAACCTGCTCGGCGACGCACTGGGGCCCGACATACGGGCCTACACCTACGACGGCGACACGCCTTCGGATGCGCGCCGAGCCATCCGCCGGCGAGCCAATGTCGTGCTCAGCAACCCGGACATGCTGCACTCGGGCCTGCTGCCGCATCACACTCGCTGGGCGCGTTTCTTCGAGCACCTGCAGTTCATCGTGATTGATGAGTTGCACACATACCGCGGAGTCTTCGGCAGCCATCTCGCCAATGTGTTGCGCCGGCTCAAGCGTATCGCGGCATTCTACGGTTCCAAGCCCCAGTTCGTTTGCTGTTCCGCCACCATCGCCAACCCCAAAGAGCTTGCCCAGAACCTAACCGAAGAGCTGTTTGCCCTTGTCGATGACAACGGCGCACCATCTGGCGAGAAGCATTTCGTCTTCTACAACCCGCCCGTCGTCAACCAGCAGCTCGGTATCCGGCGCAGCTACATCAACGAGGCCCGCCGCATGGCCGAGATCTTTCTCGAGCGGGGGCGTCAGACCCTCGTGTTTGCGAACAACCGCCTTGCTACCGAAGTGCTGACCCGCTACTTGAAGGAGGCCCTTGGCCGCCGGGCCGGAAAGTCCGCGTCGGTGCGCGGGTATCGCGGGGGCTATCTACCCCAAGAGCGGCGAGAAATCGAGCGCCAGCTCCGCAGCGGGGAGGTTTTGGGCGTGGTCGCCACGAATGCGCTGGAACTCGGGATCGACGTCGGCTCGCTCGACGCCGTTGTGCTCGCCGGCTATCCGGGCTCGATTTCATCCACGTGGCAGCGGGCCGGACGGGCGGGACGCCGCAACGACTCTTCGATCGCCGTACTCGTCGCTTCATCGGCACCGCTGGACCAGTATGTCGTGGAGCATCCCGAGTACTTCTTCGAAGCGTCTCCAGAACACGCCTACGTGAATCCGGACAACCTTGAGATCCTCGTGAGCCATCTCAAGTGCGCGGCATTCGAGCTGCCTGTCCAAGACGGTGAGGCATTCGGGCCGCACGCGACCGGCGAGCTGTGCGCGTTCTTGGAGGAGTCCGGCGTGGTCCATCACGCAGGCAACGCCTGGCACTGGACTTCAGAAGCCTACCCGGCTGACGCGATCAGCCTGCGCAAGGTCACCAGCGACAACTTCGTCGTCGTTGACATCAGTGCCGCGTCCAAGGTGATCGGAGAGGTTGCCTTCCCCGCCGCCCTCACAAGCCTGCACGAAAAAGCGATCTACATGCACGAGGGGCGCCTGTACCATGTCGAGCGATTCGAGTACGACGAGCGCAAGGCATATGTCAAGCAAGTCGACTGTGGCTACTACACCGACGCCATCGAACACGTCCAGGTGGAGCCGCTCGAGGGCTTCGACGACGACCGCTTGGGACCCTCGGTCGCAAGCCACGGAGAGGTCCGGATCACACGCCGCGTCGTTGGATTCAAGAAGATCCGTTTCCATACCAACGAGAACGTCGGAGACGGCAAGCTCTCGCTTCCGGAGCAGGAGATGCACACCACGGCCTTCTGGCTCCATTTCCCGACAGATTTCCTAGCTTCGCTGAGTTATTCAAGCACCGAGAGGAGGGACGGTCTGCTCGGGCTTGGCAACGTGCTGCGCACGGTCGGCGCACTCATGTTGATGTGCGATGCACGAGACCTCGGCGTATCCGGCCTGAACTCCCAATCCGGCCCGGACGCGCTGCTGGACCCAGAGATCTTCCTTTACGACAACTATCCCGGCGGCATCGGCCAAAGCGAGCCGCTATTCCGGTTGCGGGAGTCACTGGGCGCGAAGGCCGGGGAATTGCTGGAATCCTGCCCCTGCTCGTCAGGCTGCCCCAGCTGTGTGGGTGCTCCCGGCGAGGTGGGTGCGAAGGCCAAGGAGGTGGCTCTGCTGCTGGCAAAGGCCCTCAGCCAAGAGCAGCCTGCGCAGGCCACGGCATGAGCGAGCGTTGAGAGGAAACCATGCAAGCCATCTCACAACCTGACATCGAATCGTTGCGGCGGCGCATCAATCGGCACATCGAGCCATCCAGCGGAGCTGCGCTGCGGTCGGCTCATGTGCAGGTGCGGACGCCGCAGCGTCCGCAGTTAGCCATCGAAGGCGAGGAACAGGTGACATCCCTGGGGCGGTTCCTATTGCAAGGGCACTTCTACCCCAACTCGCGATCCCATGGGAGCCTGCCCATCAGTCGCCTGCAGTCCATGCCCGCCCATGCGATTGGCGCCGTCTCCGACGACGATGTACAGTCGAGCGATCCCAAGCGATGGATCTTCCTGGATACGGAGACGACCGGATTGGCCGGCGGCACCGGCACCTGCGCATTCCTGGTCGGCGTTGGCATGATCGAGGCTGACGGCTTTCGGGTACAGCTCTTCTTCATGCGCGACTTTGACGAGGAGCCGGCCATGCTGCAGGCGCTCGCCCAGCATCTGTCCGGCTACGACACCGTCATCACTTTCAACGGCAAGGCCTATGATGTGCCCCTGCTTGAGACGCGCTATCGACTCAAGCGCCAGCGAAATCCGTTCGCGCGCATGGGCCACGTAGATCTGCTGCACCCCGCGCGACGCCTATGGAAGGACCGCCTGCCCGACTGCCGCCTCTCCACTGTGGAATCAGAGGTCCTAGGTGTCGAGCGGCAAGGTGACGTGCCGGGGGCACTCATCCCGCAGCGTTATTTCGACCATTTGCGCACCGGCGATGCTGCTGGCCTGGGCCCGGTGTTCCACCACAACGTCTTGGACATCGTTTCTCTCGCCTGCCTCGGCTCAGTCCTGTTGACCTACCTCGACGCTCCGGAAAAGGCGCCGCTGCAACACGGCGAGGACCTGCGCGGCCTCGCCCGCTGGGTGAGCAAGCTCGGAGACGACATCCAGGCCTTGGAGCTCTATCGCAAGGCCATCCAAGCAGGCCTCCCCGCCAGCGGCCTGTTCCCCGCCCTGTGGGAGAGCGCGCAGATGGAGCGGCGGGCTGGCCACCACAGCGCCCAGGTTCAGCTACTGCGCGACCTGTCGCGGGTCAGCAACATCTATCGGGCCGCCGCTTTTGTGGAACTCGCCAAGCATTACGAGCACCGCGAGAAAGATCTTGAACGCGCGCTGCAAATGACTCGCAGCGCCCAGCGCTACGCGCCATCAGATGAACTGCATCACCGTGAGCTCAGGATCCAGCGCAAGATGAAGCTTGCGCCCCAGCCCTCCGATACGGCGGCCGCGGCCGCCAGCGATGGCGGATCAGACTCGCGCGTCGCCAGCTAGCCCAAGGGCTCGCTCGAGTTTGAACTTCTCCTTGAGCATGGCGGGCAGGTCGACATCCGAGCTGTCAGCACGCCCTGTGCGGCCGATCTTGCGGAGCAAGTCGCGATACTGGCCCTCCAGGGTGTGCCGCTCGAGCGCAGCCACTAGGTCGCTGCCCTCAGCGGCGGTCGGGTCCGGGCGGTCCTTTTCGAATACCAGCCGTGCCAGCCTTTCCCGTTCCGGCCCTTCCAACCGTCCCTCGACGGCTTCGTAGCGGAACGGATCCTCGGATTTCTTGACCGCTCGCATGGCCGCTAGGATATGCCGGCTCGGCAGGCCCTTTTCAGCGATTTCGTGGGCCGTTTCCAAGAACTCGACCCGCGCCGCTTCGTTCGTCATCAAGAGCACGATCAGCAATCGCTCGCTTGGGGAAAGGGTGGCGGGCGGCGGTGCTGGCAGCGTGTCGGACCGATCCCCCGAATTGGTCTTGCTGCGCAGCCTGCTCAGCGCCAGACTTTGCGGCAACCCGATATGCTCGGCCAGGTCCGTGACCGTGGTCGCCCGCTGCACCTCGTCCGGCAGCAAGACCACCGCCTTCAGCAAGCGCTCGAAAGCCGCAGTCCGGCCGTCGGCGGTATCGAGATCGAAGAGGGTGCGCGAGCGGTCCAGCAGCCAGTGAAAATACCTTGGGGCTTGCTCAAGCTCCTGCTGATATTTGTCCCCTCCGTGCTCGCGGCAATACTCGTCGGGGTCTAGGCCCCCAGGCAGTTCCAACACGCGGACGTTCATGCCGTCCCGCAACAACAGTTCCACGGAACGTTCGGCGGCGGCCTGGCCAGCGGAATCCGAATCGAAGTTCACGACGACGGTGTCGCAATGCCTGCGAATGACTCCGATCTGCTTGGCTGTGAGCGCTGTCCCACAAGTCGCCACGGCGTTGCGGACTCCAGCCTTCCAGACGCCAATCACATCCATATAGCCTTCAACGAGCACCGCAAGGTTTCGTTGCCGCATGGCCGTCCGAGCGCGGTGGATGTTGTACAGGACGGTGTTCTTGCGATAAATCGGCGTTTCAGGGGAATTCAGGTATTTGGGCTGCTTTTCGGCCAGTCGGCTGCGGCCACCATATCCGATCAGCTTGCCGGCATCGGAGTGAATCGGAAACATCAATCGGTCGCGGAAGCGCTCGAACACCGACTCGTCGCGGTCTGACTTGCCGATCAGGCCTGATTCCAGCACATGGCCGCGCTTGAGGCGCTTCGTCTTCAGGTATCGGAGCAGGGTGTCCCCGCCCGGGGCATATCCAAGGCCGAATTCCTCGATCTCCGGTGCCTCCAGTCCACGATCGGCGAGGTAGCGCATTGCCTCGGCACCCCGCGGAGATCGCAACTGCTGAACAAAGAAACCCTGCGCGAGGTCGTGGATGTACAGCAGGGCTTCCCTAGTTCGCGCCGCGGCGTCTGCTCCCGGCCCGCCGTCCCTGCGAGGCATCTCCCTGCCTTGCTGCTCGGCCAAGACCTTCAATGCCTCGAAGAAACTCAGCCCTTGGAGCTCCATCAGGAAACTGAAGACGTCCCCGCTCTTGCCGCAGCCGAAACACTTGTAGATCTGCAACCCTCCGTGAACCGAGAACGAAGGCGTCTTTTCCGAGTGGAAGGGACAAAGCCCGATGTAGCGATCCCCGGACTGCCTCTTCAGGCGAAGGTTTGCGCCGACCACGCTGATGATGTCGGCCGCTGCCTTGACTTCCTGCGCGAAGTCCATCTGGACGCCCTACCGTCGCCCGCTCCCGCGCAAAGCGCTTAATCGAGAACCTTTACGCGAATGTTTTTGTACATGACGATGCTGCCGGGATCGTGGCCTTGAAGCGCGAATGTGCCCGAATCGAGCTTGCGTAAGGGGGCATTCTGGCCACGCCCACTGGACAGCGGTCGGAGACCGTCCCAGTCGTCAGGCTGGACCCAATTCGTCACCAAGTCTTCGTTTATGTAAATCTTGACGGTGTTCCCTTGGACGACAATGTGCTCGGTGAACCATGCGTCGTCATCGGCCGGCCGTACCAAGTTGTCTGCCACGCCGTACAGGCTCCCCGACTTGCGCGGGTCTCGGTTGAACGTATTGTTGACCTGGACCTCAAACCCTTTCTCCGGCCATCCCGTTTCTTGGTAGTCGGTGTGGAAGTAGATCCCGCCATTGGAGTTATTCTTGGCCAGCACGTCAACCTTCAACTCGAAATTGCGGAACTTTGCGCCATTCACTTCGCCAGCGTAGAACAGATGCGCGCGAGGCCCTTGGGCGACGATCGAGCCATCCTTGATCTGGAAGGTGCTCTGGTTCTCTGCAGTGAGCTGCCAGCCTTCGAACGTCGAGCCGTCCCAAAGATCGACCCATTCGCGATCGTCCGCGGCTGCCGCGGTGACTGCCAACGAGAGGGCACATAGGCTGTAGATAATTGCTTTCATCACGTCGCCATTGTACAGGATTGGTCACGAGCTGAGTCCGGCTCATCGGTCGTCAGCAGGCCATCGCCTACGCAGTTTCAGCCGCTGTTCACAGAAACGTGGAACGTTTCACGCGACGCTTTCAAAGGCCTCCCGGAAGATAGCCCGCACAGAGGTACGAATCGAGCTCACGACCTCGGTTAGCGGACGCCCTACGAGCGATTCCGGGAGCCACCGCGAGACCAATTCCGCGAGAAGCTCGCGCTGCCATTCGGTCGGCGGCAGGTCATGGGCGGAGCTTCCCGCAGAAACTCGCACGCCATGGTCGAGCGAGCGGAGCACCGTGGTCGCCTCGAGCAGGACATCGAGCTGCGGTCCGAAGGCCGGGTCGGTTTCTCGGATGATCTCGATCCGCTGCGGAGTGTTCAACGACTCATAGAAGGATTCGGCTCGGCGGAGCCGACGATACAGCAGCACGAAGTCGATGTCGTAATACCCGCCAGCGCCCGACTTGAGAGGCTTGGCCGTGCCTTGCTCCGATTCGAGGCGCTTCCGCATCTGGGCCAGCAGCGCCGCGATTTCCTCTTGCCGAGAGAAATGCTGCCAAAGCACCGCCTGCAGTCTTGCGAGGAATTCCCGGCCTGCCTCGGCATTGCCCGCGACATGACGGGCCTTCATATAGGTGATGGCCTCCCAGGATTCGGCTCGGCTAGAAAAATATGTCAAGAACTGGCCTTCTGTTTGCACTAGCGGGCCGTCGCGGCCTAGCGGTCGCAAGCGTGCATCGATAGTGAAGATCTGGCCGTCCGCTGTATAGCTGCTGATGATGTCGATGATCCGATTGGCAACCTGCGTCCACAACTCTGCCCTTGGCGCCTCGCCGTCGGGAATCACAAACGCCACGTCTGCATCCGAACCGAAATCGAATTCGCGCATGCCGAGGCGACCCAGCGCAATGACCCGCACTACATCCGCAGGTTCAATGGGCTGATTCGACTGCTCCGCGGCTTCGCGAACCGCCAAGGTGTGGGCTGCGTGCAGGATGCCTTCGGCCAGATCGCTGGAGTCTGAAAGCGTTGAAAAGACATTGTCGCCATCGCAGATGCTGCGGGTCTGAATGGACAGCATCCGACGTCGAAAGAACCGTCGCAACGCGGCCGCCGTCTCGTCGGGATCTTGGTCGGTCGCCAAGATCCGATCAAGGCCATCGCGCTGCAGCTGAGGCGCTGCCTTCCAGTCCTCAGCAATAACAGCGAGATCTTCCGGAAACCGCAACAGGTACGCGCCGAAGTGGTTGCTGTACTCCATCAACTCGGCGATCCGCGGGACCAATCCCAGATGGTTCGCGAGCACCTCCAAGGCAGCGGGGGTTTGGAGAATCCGCTCGAGGAACTGCTCCAGCATGCGGTTCCCCCAGCGCAGGCTGATACCGTCAAAGCTCGCGGCCAGCGGCGCTGAATGCTGCTGCAGCCGTGGCAGGTGAACCCGCCAAATCGACGACGCCACAGGAGACGCGCCCTCCTGCCTGCCCTGTAGCCGCGGCTTGGCCGATTCCGGAGCCTTGATCATGGCCCGAGCTGCCGTGGCTTGCTGCCCGCGAATCACGCGGTCATAGATCTCCCTGACCGCGCGGCAATACTCCTCGATCTCAGCCCGCAAGGCCGCAGGCGCCTCTGCGCTGCGCCCCATGCCCATCTGGATCGCGACCCGGCACGCGGCTTCGTCGTTGGTCGGCAATTGATGGGTCTGCTGATTGTTCGCCAGCTGCAACCGATGCTCGACAGTGCGCAGGAACCGATAGGCTGTGAACAGCTTGGCGTAATCGCGCGCCTCGAGATAGCCCTTCTCCCGCAGTCGATGCAAGGCATACATCGTGCCGCCGCTGCGCAAGAACCTGTCTTGCCCACCGTATAGCCGCTGCAAACACTGGACGAGAAACTCGACGTCGCGGATGCCGCCCGGATCCACCTTGACGTCCAGCGCCAGTGCGTCTCGCGACCTGCGCTCCTTCTGAATCCGATCCCGAGTCTCCGCCAGCGTTTCGATCTGGGAGAAGTCCGTCGTCGTTTGGTAGATCCTAGGCGTGACCACCTCTAGGAACTTACGGCCCAATTGCCGGTCTCCGGCAACAGGGCGCGCCTTGAGCAACATTTGCAGCTCCCAGTCGCGTGCGCGGTGATAGTAATACTGGGCGGCGGCGGAAATCGGGATGACGAGTTCGCCCGCGTTGCCTTCGGGGCGTAGCCGCAGGTCAATCCTGTAGCTAAAGCCCTCCTGCGTCACCATCGACAGCAGGGCCGTTAGCCGCTTCGCCAGCGTCTGCGTGAAATCCCTGTTCGACATGACCACGGGCCCCTGCGTCCTGCCGTCGCCGGTGTGGATATAGATCAGGTCAATGTCCGAGCTGTAGTTGAGTTCAGCGCCGCCTAGCTTGCCCAGCGCGACTACCGCGAAGCTGCAAATGATGTCGGCGGACCCGGTGTTGCAAATCGGTCGCCCAAAACGATGGACGAGCTGCTGGCGAATGTGATCGTGGGCTCCCTGGATCAGGACATCAGCCAAGGTGGAGAGTTCCAATGCAGTCTCGGCGAGAGGGGCGAATCCGAGCAGGTCGCGCATGGCGATCCGTAGCATCTGCTTGCGCTTGAAGCGAGCGAGTTGCAATGCCACCACAGCATCAGTCGCATCGGCGTAGAACGACCCGATCTCTGAGCGAAGCTCGCCCGCGGGCGCAGTTGTTTCGAGATTCGAAGGATCCAGTGCCCAGCGCAGCATCTCCGGGCGTTGCAGCAACATGTTCGAGAGGTAACGGCTGTTGCCGAAGACTGTTAGGGCGGCATAGACCGCCTTGCCGTCGAAATCATCGGGGCGCGCATCCTGCGGAGCCTGGACACAATACTGCAACAGGCGCTGCAGTGCCCCAACAGGGTCCGGAAGAGCATCTAGGAATCGAGGGATCCTAGCGATACCACGCTCGGGGAGATGCCCCCTCAGTTGCCCGAGCAGTTGCTCGACGCGCCCGTCATTGCTCGAAGTCGCGACCACCGACATCAGGAGTCTTCCGCAGAATAACCCAATGCAGCCGGGCGGCTTGCGGCATGAAACAATACCGAGTGGAGCACGGGGGGCTAACAGTTCATGATCACTCGAAGGACGCTGCTGGCGGGCGGGGCCGTCGCGGCCAGCTTGATTGCGGAGACCCGCCAGGAGAAGGGTGAGCGGCTCGTTCGAGACGCCTTCGATGCCATCGGCGGCCAGAAGTTCCTCGACGTCCAAACTCAGGTCCGGGCGGGTAGAGCGTACTCGTTCTACAACCGGCAGATTCGCGGCCAGGCACGGATCACGATTTACGACCGGTTCGACGAGATGCGGCCGGACGCCGGCGACGACTGGCTGCCGCTCAAGCGCCGCGAGGTATACACCGAAAAGGGCGACTACTATGCACTGTTCCTCAACGGCACGGGATACGAGGTCACGTACCGCGGAACCGTGCCGCAGCCCGAGGACTACATGGAGCGCTACCGGCAGGCGAGTCGTCGCGACATCTTCTACTTCTTGCGTTACCGGCGCAACGAGCCCGGGCTGTACTACTACTACAAGGGGGCGGAGATCATCGACAACGTGCCGTGCGAAGCGGTCGATATCGTCGACGCAGAGGGCGAGGCCATCACGCTCTCTCTGCGGCAGGCCGACGGATTGCCCATGCAGCAGGAATACCTGCGCCGCGATCCCAAGACGCGCATCCCCTATGAGGAAAAATCGGTCTACTCCCGCTACCGGCCGATTGGTGACGCGTTGTTGCCGTGGGTCATTCGCCGCGAGCGCGATGGAGACCGGGTCTTTGAGCTGTACGCGAGCAGCTACGAAGTCAACCGCCCGCTGAACGCCAGCGTTTTCACCATTCCGAACGATCTGCCGATGCTGCCCCCAAACCCGTAAAGGGGCTGGCGTGTAGTTGTGCGGGACCACTAGTGCCCCGTCATGGCATGATCTTCGGGTAGGCGATTGGAGCTTGCAGCGGACGTAGCCGATCCTCGGATGCCGGACCACCCAGCGTCGGGATGCGCAGGCGTCACTGGACCAGGCGAGGCTTGTCTCCCAACGCTGCTAGGTCACACCACTTGCTGCCGCGCTCGCAATCGCGAGATACGAAAGAGGCCGTCCGACGGCCCCGCAACAGCCACGCTGGACACGGGCCGCCAGCTTCGCCACATAGCCTCGACGAGGCCGCAACGGCCCCGCAGACGAGCCCCCGGCGTCGGGATGGTGCTATGTTGCGGAGCAGGGCGCAGCGCGCCCGGAAGCGCCATGCCCGGACCCGATCACGACAGCATCTACCGCCTGGTGTTCGGGCACCCGCGGGTGGTCGAGGACCTGCTGCGGGGATTCGCCTCCAACGAGGTCGGGAACCTGCTGGACATGGCCAGCCTGAAGCAGGTCGCGGCCCGCCATGTGAGCGACGGCTTGAGCCAGAGCGAGAACGACATGATCTGGGAGGTGCGGACCCAGACGGGCCGCCTGCTGTACGTTTACGTCATGCTGGAGTTCCAGTCGAGCCCCGACTGGACGATGCCGCTGCGGATGCTCAACTATGTCGGGCAGTTCTACCGGGGCTTGCTGCCGCAGCAGGAGACCCGCAGGCTGCGGCGCCTGCCGCAGCTGCTGCCGATCGTAATCTACACCGGCAAGCCGGCCTGGTCGGCACCGGAGGAAGTGCACGAGTTGCTTGACCAGACGGTGCCGGGGCTGGTCCCGTTCGGCATCCACATGCGCTACCTGCTGGTGGACGCGTGGCGCAGTCCCGGTATGGAACGAGCGTTCCGCAACGTCGCCGACTCGGTGTTCCGGCTGCAGCGGGCGCAGTCGCTGGCGGACGGTAGGCTCGAGGTCGATCTGCTGGGGGAATGGCTGGCAGGAGAGGATTGGGCGGACTTGCGCCGGGTGTTGAATACATGGATAATCAAGGTGCTGCTGCCGGCGGGGTGGCAGTCGGAACGGACTCTCCCCGCGGGCGCGGGCCTACGAGAATTGAGCGAGGCGCTGGAGGGTGAAATGAGGACGTGGGAGGACAACTTTCGAGAGGCGGCGGAGGCCGAAGGACTGGCCAAAGGACTGGCCAAGGGACGGACTGAGGGACGGAGCGAGGGACGCACAGAGGGACGGAGCGAGGGACGCACAGAGGGACGGAGCGAGGGACGCACAGAGGGACGGAGCGAGGGACGCACAGAGGGACGGAGCGAGGGACGCACAGAGGGACGGAGCGAGGGACGCACAGAGGGACGGACCGAGGGACGCACAGAAATCCTAGTCAACATGGCACGGCACAAATTCGGCGAAGCGTCCGCTGCCGCGATGGCAACGGTGCTGGGCACGGTCCAGTCGGAGGAATCTCTGGACGAGGTGTGCGTGCTGCTACTGACTTGCGGCAGCGGCGAGGCATTGCTTGCCAGAATCCGGGAACTCTAGCGAGGCCTTCCGATCAGCGCCCCGGAGCGAGGCTGGTCGCTCCGCGGCATAGGATTCCGCGCCGACGCGGATGGTGATGACAATGGACCGCCAGGCCGTGTTCGCGGCGCGGCGAATCCGGCCAGAGATCAACGAGAACAGGCCGGGTGCCATGACTCCAACGGCGGAGCGGTAGGTGCATTGGCGACCTGAAACCTTGCGATGCGAAATCGCCGTTCGGCCAACTGGCGTCGGCAGGTACCAGCACGGTATGGACTGGCGCATTCGGCGGATTTGCAGATTGACGCCGCGCGAGTTGATATACCCGAAAATCACCTTAACGATCCACTAGTGCTAGCGAGGCTCTGCCTCAGACCGACGAGGGCAACGCGCCGACACCGAATCTTGACTCAATCGTGAACCACACGCCGAAACAGGGAGTCTAGCGGTTCAGCCAGCGCGTAGACAATTGATGGACGCCGACGAAAAGCGCGGCAAACAAGGCACACCCGACGATCGCCAAGTGCAGATGGTCTGCGGCGAGTTCCAAGGCCCTGTCGCCGTAGCGCATCGCAAGGAACACAACCCCGAAATAGCGGACGATTCTCGAGACCGCCACGGCTAGGCAGAACGACGCTAGCGGCATCTGGAAGATCCCGGCGGCCAAGACCATCGGCTTCATCGGCATCGGCATGGGAATCATCGTGACTGGGATCAAGGCGGCGGCTCCCCATTTCCCGACCAATTCGCTGAGCCTGTGAATGCCGGCAGCCGACAGCCGGCGCTCCAGCATCGCCTTGCCCGCCCTGCGTGCGAGAAAGTACAGCACCACGCTGCCGATTAAGGACCCCAGCACACCCAGTCCGGCGGCCAGATGAGCGATCTCAGGGGTGGCTATCGCCTGAGCTAGCAGCAGGGCATCCACACCTTGGGGCATGGGCACGAACGCACTATCCGCTAGTGCAATGAAGAAGACCCCCCAAGGTCCTAAGAAGGCAGCCGCCCCCGCCACCCACACTCCTAACTGACGTACAAATGACAAGAGGTCGAATCTTCATTGTGCCGTATAGTTGGGCTACGGCATGTCAGGCGCCAAGGACTTCCCGATTCACGCGCCGGTCCAGTTCAAGGGTCCCAATGGCATCGAAGAAGGCCACATCGCCCGCAAGACCACCCGGCATGCCTTGGTCGTAGCGCACAGCGGGCAAGAGTTTCGGGTTCTGTGGCAGTTGCTAAGCAAACATAAGCGCGGTACCCGAAAACGTGTCAGCCTGCGCATCGACGAGGAAATGGCAGGGTTTCGGCCCGGACTCGAGGTGTCATTCCCCCACCGGTCCGCTACGCTCTGCGGCGTCATCGCGAACACCGGGCCGAGGTATGCGAATGTCGTTTGCAACGACGGGACTTTCCGGGTCCCCTACAGGCTGCTCACAGCGGTCGGATCGGCCTTGGAGGATGGTGACTCGGAGCGGCTAGCTGCCTGCGCGGCGCTAGCGGAACAACTCATCGCCGAGCATTCCCTGAGCGGCTGGAGCTTCCAGTTCGACAACGCTTCACGGCGCGCAGGTTGCTGTTCCTTCGGCACGCAGGTGATCAGCCTCGCTAGGCTGTACTGCCTGCAAGCCACACACGCGGAGACCCGCAACACGATTCTGCACGAGATCGCCCACGCGATCGTTGGCCCCAAGCACAATCACGACGCAACGTGGAAGAGCGCAGCCCGGGCTATCGGATGCTCGGGAGATCGCTGCCATGACATTGAGTTCGCCCCACCCAAGTACATCGCATCGTGCCCACGATGCGGCTGGGCCAAAAAGCGGAACCGAAGGCTAAGGGGCGCCATCTGCACGCGATGCGCCCAGCCCGTCGTGTATTGCACCTACTCTCTCCAAGCCTGGGAAGAGTCCGCCGGCGAACGGGCCTAGCCAATGCTGCCCAGAGCGGTCTTCAGCGCCCACGAGTTGCCTGGCCGGGGTCGACCACAAGACGCCGACGCCTCAAGCAGACCCTAGGCAGGCCGACGGCTAGAAGAAAGGTCAACATTTATACCTACCTGATTACGCACCAGCCCCAGCCAAAGTTAGGAGGCGGTAGGGTAGGGGCGGAGTGCGCACGGCGACATAGGCGAGGCGGGGCACGAGATCGACCAGCTGGTAGCGGCGGTTGAAGCGGTAGGCGAATTCGGCGAGGTAGCGCCCCGCGTAACGCGCGGCGCAGGCGTGATAGGTGCCGTCCATCGCCCGCTTGACGTTGCCCAGCAGCGTGTTCACCCAGATCAGCCCGGGCGTCTCGCAGCTGCCCTTGCCACCTCCGGTGACGCGCGGCTGGTGCGTGCAGCGGGCCGCCTGCACCCCCCGGAAGCAGGCCAGCCCGTCCGCCCGTACGATGGTCCCCGGCCATAGGTGCTGCTGCGCCCAGGCTTGCACTGCGCGGCGGCGGAAACCAACCACCGGGCTCAGCCGCAGCCGCTGCGGCCGCCCGTCCTCAGTGACTTGGGCCGCCGCCAGGAAGGGCGTCTTGCGGTCCGCGCCGCGACCGCGCTTGCCGCCGCTGGCTGCCCCGCCCAGATCGGCGGCGTCCAGCTCCACGAGGCCCCCCAGCGGCTGGCTGTCATCCCGCTCGCGCATCGCCTGCATCAGTTTGTGCTGGAGCATCCAAGCCGTGTTGTAGCTCACGCCCAACTGGCGCAGCAGGTCCATCGCCGAGATGCCATTCTTGGATTGCGTGAGCAAGTAGATCGCCAGGTACCAAGTGGTCAGCGGCAGCTTGGTGTGCTCGAACACGGTGTCGGCGGTCAGCGAGACCTGCCGCTGGCAGCGGATGCACTGGAAGACCTTGCGGGTGTGCAGCTGGCAGTCCTTGTGCTAGCCGCAGGCGGGGCAGCGGAAGCCCTGCGGCCAGCGCGCTTGGAACACCGCTTGGGCGCATTGCAGCTCGGTTCCGTAGAGCTTGAGGAAGTCGCGCAGGCTCTGTCCTTTCTGGAACTGGACGTGGTTCTTAGGCATGTAGAACTCCTTTGTTATCAGATATTTATTATACATTCCACAGCGATTTAAGTCAACCGGATCGAAGCCCGAATCCAAAAAATTTCCGGCTCCTAAATGCGGCTGAGAGTCCTCGGTAATCAGGTTAACTTAAGGGGGAGGGGCCTGAGGGCAGTCCGTTTTGCAGGTTCCGGGCACTCAGGTCAAGGGCATCGGGGTTGGCATCGAAGCAGCTAGGTTGTCGCCGCCTTGCGCCGGGACCATTTCGGGGCCGGCTGCAGCGAGCGCCGCTGGTACGAGCGGTTGGGACGCGGCTTGCGCCGACCCGTCCCGACCCACGCACAGATACGTTCGAGTGTCTCGCCGACATACGCGGAGTGGCGCAACAGCAGACCCTCCAGATGCTGTGCCAGCGCGGCCAGGCTGTGCTTGAAGTTGGCCTGCGGCGCCGACTTGCCGTCCGGCTGCCGGGCTGCTTGGCACCGCTCCGCGTCCCGGTTGGTGAACGGCCGGGTCATCGCAATCAAGTTGAAATGGGCGAACAACTCTTGCTTCACCAGGCGCTCGCTCCGGCCGTGAAACTGCTGGACCTCCAGGAACGATTTGCTTATTTTGTACATCTCTTCAATGCCCCACCGCGCGTGGTACAGGTCGGACAGGTCGGCGACGCTGTAGCGGCGGCTGTCGAGCAAGGTGGTGCCCAGCACGTACTTGGTCGTGGCGTGCGTGTACTTGACGAGGCGCAGCGGGAGGGGCTGCCAGTGCGTGCCGGGATACTTGCGGGACAGGGTCCGCAGGGTATCGGGGCCGGGCAGGATGGTGACGAGCGTGTCGGGGCCGTCGCCGTCGATGAAGGCATCGATGGCGGGGCAGACGCTACGGGGGAGGCGGAAGACGGCCTGCAGTCGGCGCCGCCGGTGGGTCCAGAGCAGTTCGAACGAGTAGTAGCCGCGGTCGTAGACGACCAGGTCGGGGGCGGCCAGGGCCTGCAGATGGGCCAGTGCGGCGGCGCGCTCGTTGCGGTGGGGGAAGAGGTCGAAGTCGACCGGGAGCCGGGACTGCAGGCGCAGCAGGCAGCTGAGCAGGCCCTGCGGGTAGTGGGCGTGCGGGCCGGGCTGGTCGTAGCCGGCGGCGGCCAGCGGGCGCGGCAGGTTGAGCTTGGAGCCGTCGACGGCGAAGACGCGGTGGCCCAGCCAGAGCGGCCCGGGCTGGTCGGCGCGCCGCAGGATCTCGGCGTGGAACTGCCGGAAGACCTGGGCGTCAATCCGCGGCCGGGCCTTGCACATGGCCGCGTCGGAGACCGGCTGCGGTTGCGGCAGGGGCACGTCCAGGGCGCGGCACTGGGCCCACAGCTGGGACAGCGTCGTGGTGTAGCCCTGGCGGCGCGGGGCGAACACGAGGCGGAACACGAATAGCATCACCAGCAGCGTGTTGAGGACGCGGCTGCGCACTTGCCAGAGTTTGTCGTGAGCGGCGGCGATGGCGCTGAGAGCGCCGATCAGGCCCTGCCAGAGGGCGACGAAGTCCGCGTCGGGGGCCTGCGGCTGCGCCGCCGGCGGCGGCCGTCGCCGGGCCTGCGGGCGCGGCCCGTGCAGCAGGATCGAGCGGAACGGCTTCGTCAGCGGGTAGACATACACATCCTTGGGGCTGCGCCCGGCGTCGGCACGGCCCTGGGTCTGGCCGAGATGGATCCAGTTGGCGGCGCGGTAGCAGGTGCCGTGGAAGCGCGGGGTTTCGCAGAAGGTTTCGAGCAGCACCGGCCGCGTGCCATAGCGCCGCTGCCAGTCCGTCGGCAGCTGGCGGGCTGCCAGCCCCAGCGCGTGACTCGCCAGGTTCGGGACCTGCACCCAAGGAAACAGCAAGAAGCGCGGCTGGCCGACCACGAGGTCGAGGTGCTTCTTGTACTCCCCGGCAGGCCAGCCGACCCACTCATCGCGGCAAGCCAGCGAGCGGCTCGCCTGGCTGAACAGCACACAGCCCAGCCGGCGCCCGTGCCGGTCGAGCAGGAAGTAGCGCAGGTGCGGGCCCAGCGGCTGGCGGTAGCCGAGGTAGTGGTGCCGCTCGATGAATTCGTTCCAGAGTTGGGTGTCCTCCTGCTGCTCGACCAGCTGCAGGCACAGCGGCTGCAGGGCCCGCAGGCTGGTCGCGATCAGCGGCTGGGGAGCGGTGCGCGGGGTCGCGGCCACCGGCTGCCGCGGTCCCGGGCGCAGGTTCTGCGTGTGCTTGGGCGGCAGCGTCAGGATGCCGGCCTGCTCCAGCTGTTCCAGCAGGCCCAGGGCGGTCGCGACTCGGTTGCCGCCAGCGGCCGTGCGCCAGTTGAGGTGCTCGCAGATCGTCTCCGCCAGTTCCTGGCGGCTCAGGGCCGGGAACGTGGCCACCGTCTGCTGGATATCGGCGATCTGCCGGCGCGTGAATCGTCTGCCGAAGAAGGTAGTGGACTTGAGCTTCTCGATGCGGGGGTCCATGACAGCCACCAAGGAACCTGTTCTTGGTTACCATCCCAAATCCGGGCTCGCATGTCAAGGGGATTGTTGCGATCCTTCAAGAGAATCTGCAAGTGCACTCGAATCAACGCATTGGAGGTCTGCTGAGAAATCTAGATTCCGACTAGCCTATTTCAGTGCCATTGAGTGCCGGAGGGGCCGGAGCGCAACTGGAAGGGCAAGGACGAGGAGCGGCGGCGGTACGCAGAGAACGAGGAGCGGGCGGGCAGCGCGCAGGGCAAGGAGTTGTCGAAGCTGCGGACGGAGAAGGCGGAGCGCTCGATGGCACACATGTACGAGACGGGGGGAATGCGGCGGCTGTGGCTGCGGGGCCTGGACAACGTGAGGAAGCGGGTGCTAATCCACGCCTGCGGATACAATCTCGGAGTGCTGATGCGGGGGCTGACGGGGAGCGGTACGCCGCGGAGCCTGCAAGGACAGGGCAGTCGGCCACGATTTGCGCTCTTTGCGGCCCTGAGAACGGCGATTTCGCGGCTTCTGGACCGCTTTCCGGGCATTGCAGGGCGATTGGGGCACGATCTGTCCAAGATCTGCTGAGATTCCGGCTGAGAGGCCGTCATTCGCCTCACCGCGCCGCAGCCACTATCCCTGCTCGGACCCCGAATTTATCAACGGGCTGCTAGCTGCCTAGGATCTCGAAAACCCGCCGCCAGGGGACGCCGTCGCAGCTCGGAAGCTTAAGTCACTGCCATTGCCTGGCCGCTACCGCGCTCGACGGCAATGTCATACTGCCCGGCGACTTGCCGGTAGCGTTCCTTGAGCCGTCCCAGCCGTTCCAGCACCTTGTCGTAGCGCTTCGTGCAGCCCTTGCGGGCCAGCCCCGCGTGCAGCGCCCGGAACAGGCGGACCCACAGGCTGTGATCAATGCCGGGCTTGAGGTTCAGGATGCCGAAAGCCATGCCCATCGTCTCTTGGCTGAGGAACTAGTTGTTGGCGGTTTCGAGGTACGTCATGCCCGCCCGCACGGCCTTTACCACGACCTGCACGGCTTCATCGCCGGGCAGGTCCCACTGGATCTGGTTGCCGCCGGCCAGGCCGAAGGTGGTCACTTCCCGGCCGGTGCGTCACAGCAAGAGCGTCGCCAGCGGCTCTTCGGCGGGATGCGACCAAACTTCAAACTTGACGCTGAACGGCAGGAACATGGTCGCCATCGCCGCGCCGCTCGCCCAGCGAACCGCATCGCGCCTCGAGTATTCTTTCCCAAACGGGCGAGCGAGGGGCGAATGGTCGGGATCGGCCGACTGGCTAAGCTAGTTGGGTATGGCGAAGTCCGATCCGGGCTGCGACCTCCTGGTCTTCTCGGCCCATCCCGACGATGCCGAACTGTGCTGCGGCGGCCTGCTGCTGGTGGCCGCGGCCAAGGGCTGGAAGACGGGCGTGGTTGACTTGACGCGAGGCGAAGCCGGCAGCCTCGGAACGCCAGAAACGCGGCTGAGCGAGGCTCGCCGTGCGGGTGATATCCTCGGCTTGGCGCACCGGCGCAACCTGGGGCTCGCGGACGGTCACCTGCGCGACACCGATGCAAACCGCAGGCTGATCGTGGAGACCGTCCGCGATCTGATGCCGGAGGTGGTGGTCGGCCCTCCCCGCGAGGACCACCACCCTGATCACATGGCAACCGCCGAGCTCTTGCGCCAGAGCTTGTTTCTGTGCGGGGTGAGGAAGTATGCTCCGGGCAGCCCGCCGTGGAGACCCAAGGCCCTCTTGCAGCACTTTGGCAGCCGGGCCGTTGCCCCACAGCTAGTCGTCGACATTTCGGATGTCTTCGAACAGCGAATGAAGGCTGTCCGGGTGTACGAATCGCAATTCGGCGTCGACCAGCCCGCGCACTTCCCGGTGCGCCTGGCCTCGTCACGATTCCTCAAGTCCATCGAAGCGACCTTGGCGTACTACGGCTCGCTCATCGGCGTCGCCTACGGCGAGCCATTCACCAGTGAAGTCCCTATTCCAGTCCACGATCTCGTCGGGCTGTTCAGCAACGAGCCATGGAAAGACCGCTGACGGTTGCCATCATTTGCCACCCGACTCTGGGCGGCAGTGGGGTCGTGGCCACGGACCTTGGCATGGCGCTGGCCGAGAGAGGCCACACGATCCATATCGTCAGCCACCGGCGCCCGGTCCGAGCCTCCACGCCCCATCCGCGGGTTCGCTTCCACGAAGTGCCGGTCACGCGGTATCCGCTGTTCACGTATCCGCCCTACACCTTGGCCTTGGCCACGAAACTGGCAGCGCTGTGTCGCGAAGAGCCGATTGACGTGCTCCACGCCCACTATGCAATCCCGCACGCCGTGAGCGCGTATCTCTGCTGCCAGATGCTGGGCCGCCGCGCGCCAAAGATCGTGACCACGCTGCACGGTACGGACATCACTTTGGTCGGACTCGATGATTCCTTCTACGAGATCACACGCTTCAGCCTGCTCGAAAGCGATGGAGTCACGGCCGTGTCAAACTACCTTACCAGGCAGGTGAAGGTTCGCTTCAACTTCGAAGGCGAAGTCACGACGATCCATAACTTCGTCGATCTGGAGCGATTCTCGCCCTCCAATCGCGACGGCAACGCGCGGTCCCGCTTCGCCTGCGGAGACGAGGCCTTGGTGGGGCACCTGTCGAACTTTCGGTGGGTAAAGCGCGTCCCGGACGTCGTCAAGGCGTTTCACCGCATCGTGCGGCACGTTCCCGCTTGCTTGCTGATGATCGGCGACGGTCCCGACTTGCAGGCTGTAAAGGTGGTGGCGGACGAGTTGGGCCTGCTGGACAGGATCGAATTCCTAGGCTCCGAGCAGGATGCGTCGGAGGTGCTGCCGGAGCTAGACCTCTTTCTGCTTCCGAGTGAGCAGGAGAGCTTCGGACTGGCCGCCTTGGAGGCCATGGCCTGTGGCGTGCCCGTGATCGCCTCTAATGTCGGCGGTTTGCCGGAACTTGTGACCGAAGGCGAGGCCGGCCACTTGTTTCCAGTAGGGGAGGTGGCGGCCATGGGTGAGAAGGCAGCGGAGATCCTCGCCGACAGGGAACAGCACGGACGGCTGAAAATCGGGGCGCGCCGACGGGCCGAAGACTTTCGGCCGGCCGGGCTTGTCGATCGCTACGAAGTGGTCTATAGGGCCGTGCTATCGCGGTAGCACTCCGAGGACCGCTGATATCGAGGTCAGCAAATGCTTGCTCTCGCCCAGAGCCTGCATCGCTTACCGTGTCGACGACCGCACCGAAATTCGGACTGGATTCGGATCAACTACAGCCCGCTGCCGTTCTTCCGGCCGATGCGCGGTCAATACCCGATCACAGTCGCGCTCGATTTCCAACGCCCGGATGCTTTCGAGCTATTCAGGTCGCTATCGGACGGTATCCCGCCACTGGTCGGGCCGGACCTTGAGCAAGGAGTGATTGACGTGCCGGCCACGGCTGGATTCCGTAGTGCGTTGGATGGCAAACTGGAGCACGGCTATTACTAGTGTCCGGTTCGTGAACCTAGGACCGGTCATAGGTTGTTGATGAATATGTAGTTACAAGGAACCTTGGGTGTCCGCGACTTGAGCTCTGTGGGGTGATTGTGCCTTGCGTTGTCGCGACAGCCGGACGGATTGAACCTGCATGCGGTGGTCCGGTTTGTTTAGACAGCTGATCGGTGAATTTAAGGTGGACTTCGCTACTACTCTGAACTACCGACCGCAGTGATTGTACCTCAATACCCGGTCATCATCATCCCGTCTCCTTCCTTGCTTTCCCGGCTGCTGATGAGGGTTGCCGGACTGCTCCGGACGGGTCTGCCTGTTCCAAATCTGGACAGGCACTTCCGGGTGCTTCCCCCCGTCGGTCGCCCCCGAGCCGCTCGCATTGGCGGAGGTTGAACTCCAGGTGCTGCCAGTACGTTGCCGGGAACGACTCCGTCCGCACTTCCTCCAGCAGGCTGGCAAAATAGCGCAGGCTGCGCACCGGCTCCCCACCCGGCCGATCGAGCAGGCTCATCGACTTGCGGACACTGCCCAGCAGAATCGCCCGGCGCACCGTCTCCAGCGGCACTCCTGCTCGGTGCCAGTCCGTCGCCAGGCGCTCGTCAGCCGGCCCGAACAGGCCCTGTACGCACGCCGGCTTCCGGAACATCCTCCGGACTTCGGCGACATACGCGCTGGCGTCCAGGCCCAGGCTCTGCGGATCCGGCTCCTGGCCGGCCGCCTCCGCCTGGACTTCGTACGGCCAGTACTCCGGGCGCACCCGTAGCCACGAGCGACGGTGCTGGTTCGGCGCCGCTTCCCACTCGCACACCCCCTTGGCCGCCAGCTCGCGCAGGCAGCGTCCCAGCGTCGAACGGCTCTTGCCCACCTCCCGGGCCAGCCCGTCCCGCTCGAACTCCAGGCAGCCGTCGGCCCGCCCGGCCCGCAGACACACGTACGCGAACACCTTGAACGCCGCGTCACTGAGCCGACCGAGCGCTCGCTCGAAGCCCGGGCCGGCGGCAAACCAACCCCGGCTGCCTCGCTTCAATCGCACCTTCGGCTTCATGTCACACCCCCTCTCGTCTGCAGCGCTTCCCACGGCGTCCGTCCTCCCAACGCGGAATGCGGCCGTTCGAAGTTATAGAACTCAACTCTCGAACACCCACAGCACCGATGGCAGGGTTCTGTACGAGTTCCACCCTTGGACTGGGCGGGATGTCTTCTTTGACCGCATGGTGGAAAGGGGCGGTGTTCCTGCGGCCCATTGCCGGCTGGTCGGTTGTGAGCCCTGCCTACCTCTGGAAGTGCCGCTGTGGATGTTCGATCGGCGAGCCTGCTCGATGGTTCGTCGCCTGGAGCGTCCGCAAGTCGACCTGACTGCGCTCCAGGCGCTACGGAGCTTGCTGGACAGGGCCGTCCGCGGCGATGGGCGCGAACCCGGTCCCCCATCGAAGGTTCTTGAAGGTCAGGCAGACTTGTTGTCTTGCGACCGCAATCCAGGAGCCGATCATGCACCCATCCCGGCGGAAGCCCGCCCAGTTGCCCCTGTTCCCTCGTCCGAACGGCAGCGACCCGCCCAACACGCCTCCATGGCAGAGCTTGCCGAGCCAGACGCGTCGGCGAGCGACCGCCTTGCTGACGCGCCTGTTTCTGGCACATCTCCGGCACCAGTCCGGCGAGATGCCGCGGGACGAGGATAGCGATGATGTCTGACAAGATCCAACGCCATCACCGGGAACGCAAGGCGGTCCTGTATGTCCGCTCATCTGCCGGCTGCCGTAGAACGGATGCGCCGTGTACAACTCGTCGATCCGTCGCATCAGCGCCAGGGTCTCCGTATCCGGCTCCCGTGCACGGTAATACAGGCTCGAGCGGCACCGCCCCAGCAGCCGGCATTGCAGGCTGAGGCTCGCCTGCGGGTGGCCCCGTTGGATCAAGCTCTTGCGCGTGGCCCGGCTCAGCGTTCCCACGCGCTGCGCAAAAAATGGGGCTTATATATTGCGCCAAGCAAAGCTTGGTGAAGGAGGAAGCTATGTAAGGAAACAAGCAGGGCGGAAACCTTCTTAGCGACCCAGCAGGTGCAGGACCTGACCGGCCAAGGCTGGCCACCAGCCGGAACCGAGTGTTGCGTGGTGCGGGGGCGACCCCGGCTGCGAAGCGTACACAGGGAGCCTGTAGGCCGTGTGATTGAGCCTCGAAAGCCCAGACGCGGAGCCGACGTAGTTATATATGCGGAAGGCAACATCGCGCGCATCGGAGTGGCCGGATGCGAGCGGTCCGCCGGGGTCGAAGAGCAGGGCATGCAGGCAAGGGTCGCCCAGGAACTTGGGAGACCTCCCCGTCTCCACCGTAAGCAGGCGGCCTGGGCGCCGCGGTAGAAGTGGCCCAGGCCCCGGAGCAGCGCCCCGGCTCCGGGGAGCGAACGGGGCAACCGGTGGTACCGCCGAGCGAAGGCAACGAAGCGAGGCGGGACGGGCGGGGAGGGGTCGGAGTCCGCTGATAGTACCGGGGAAGTCGGGGAACCCACCAGGGGACCCGGCGGAGGGAAGCGGCGGATCGGGCTGTGGGGCTTTGCGAGGGACAGATGGCGAGGACATCGAGCCGAGAAGTCATCTCAACACGACAAGCGAAGCTAGCGAACTTGGCCTTTCTGGGCCAGCGGGTGCGCGACGGGGTGAATTCACCGCCGCGCAGCGACTCCATAGCTCGAGGAGCCGGATGCTCGAATTGGGCAAGTCCGGATCTGTGGGAGCCACGGGCGGGTAACTGCCCGTGGCCACCCGGCCAATCCTAACCAAAGCAACTAATTTACAGTTCATTGCAATCGGCTACGGGCGCTTGGTTTTCCGTCCTGTGCGCTGGCTGTAGTCCCAGTCGTTCTCGCCCTTGGGCGGTGCTCCCAGCAACGCACGCATGACGTTCTCGGGAGTGTCGGGAATCGGCTCGGGCATAGGGTATTTGACCGGACGGCCTCGCGGTCGCTTGGGCTTGTCTGGTGGTTTGGTCATGGAGTCCATCCTTAAACAATCCCTGGCGCCAGCGACTTCCCCGGCAAGGACTCGGCCACGCGTGCATCCGAGTGCCTTTCCCGCCGTGGACGGTCGTGGCGGGATGGCGGCGGAGTCTCAGCGCACGGGCCAGCCCGCAGTGCGCTGAGACTCCGTGTGGCGCGGGCCGCTCATAGCGCCATTTCCCGCGCCCCGGAATCCAGACCGTTCGCCCGCTTCAGATCCTGGTACCGCAGGCGCTTGCCGCTCATCCGCAGCATGCTGTGTTCCATCTGCTCCAAGGTGTCCGCCATGCGCACATTGTGCCGTCCCGAGAATTCGTTCACGTAGCGTTGCAGGTGCTTCGGGGACATCTTGTGGTACGTCCCCACATAGCCGCGCTTGAGCATGCTCCAGAACGACTCCACGCCATTGGTGTGGGCCTTGCCGCGCACATACTCGCTGACCGAGTGCTTGACGGCCGCATGCTCGAACGGCAGCGTCTCGTCGGCACCGGCCTCGTCGGTATAGACCGTCGCGTGCGGGTCCGCGGAGTCCTTGACGAAGCCTTGCAGCGTTTCCTTGTCGGTGCCCTCAACGGCCTTCGCCACGACCCGATTCGTCGCGCGATCCTTGGCCCCCACAACCGCCGTCTTGCCGACCGGACCCCGCCCCGTCAGGTCCTTGCGGACATGCTTCGGCATGTTCTTGCGCTTGCCGCCCAGGTAGGTCTCGTCCACCTCGACGGGTCCGCCAAACAGCCCCTCGCCCCGCTCCCAGGTCTCGCGGATGCGATGCGCCAGGTGCCAAGCCGATTTCTGCGTGATGTCCAGGTCCCGGTGCAGCTTCATGCTGGAGTCTCCCTTCAGATTCGTTGTCAGCATGTAAGCCGCGAGCACCCATTTCTGCGCGCCGAGGTTCGAGTTCTGCATGACGGTGCCGGTGCGCACCGAGAAGAACTTGCGGCACTTCCGGCAGCGATAGCTCATGTTCGGATGCTGCGCCCCGCACTGGACGTTCGTGGATTCGCAATGCGGGCAGGTCGCCCCGTTCGGCCAGCGAATCGAGGCAATCCAATCCTCCGCGGACTTATCGTCTGGGAATAGCCGGATCAGCTGAACGATGGAAATGCCCTTGCGGCGGGCCTTGCCCGGTCCCGGATGATCGTGATCCTGCGCGCCCTCATAACAATACTATCGTAACCAATACAGCGCCGGACGTCAAGCGATATCAATGAGTTATAGATGGATTGCCTAGGTTTTTCCTACAAGCAGAGCTGGTTGCTTTGGTTAGGATTGTATATAAGCCCCATCGACTACACGTTGCTCGCCGAGGATGGGGCGGAACTCTCCGTCCCAAGCATCCTCATCAGGAAGTCCATCGATTCGCCCCACCGCGAGTTCCGCCGCCTTGCGTGCGAGTTCGAGCATGAGATCGGGAGCCATGCTAACGCCATCGCGCATCTCATCATGTGCGCCCCCACTCGGCTCATTCCCGCCTTCCGCTCGGCCGGATGTCTGGCGCTCATCCTGCGACCGTCCCATCTATCGCGCTCGCCGCTTCCCCAGAATCGCCATCCAGGAACGCGGCCAGCGTACCGTCGGCGGGACAGCCGATCCCGCCTGAAGCATTCTCTTCGCGTCAGACGGTCCGGCTCGGGGCGCTTGCACCCAGTCGGCTGGCCCAACGCAACGCCGGACGCCCTGAACAGCACCGCAGCGGGCAATCCCGGAAACCCGCGAATTCCGACTACGGGGCTATTGGACAGGGCGAGGAGCCGGACCCCTGCGGACTTGTCCGGACTCTGATTCTCTGTGCGCCTCGTATCGCGGAGCCCGGCTGCAGGGCGCGAACCACTCAAGATCGAGATCGGACCAGACTAGTCCACTGACGACGGCTCGATCGCTCGGTCGTAGCGCAGTTCTCCGCCTTGAAGGCGCAGCAGCTTCGGCGCTCGGGAGCCCGTCCGAAACCTTGCAGGAACTTGGGCATCGATCCGGTCGAAGATCGCCTTGAGACGCTGGACAGTATCGGGATGGTCTGAAGCGACATCGCGCTGTTCGGACCAGTCCGCTTCCATGTCGAACAGCATCAGCGGCTTGGGTGCCGGACCGGTTTGGACTCCCGGGCACTGCGTGGGATCGGCCTGCTCGAATTGCGCGATGATCGTGACGCCGTCCGGACCGCGCGGGTCCTTCCAACCGCTCGCGTCCTCCAGGCAGCGGAAGCCAGGCTGGGGAGAGCGGACGTGCAGCTTCCAACGCCCGGACCGGATCAGCTTCAGCTCCGTCCCACCCATAGCGTAGACGGCTTCGTGCGGTGAGGCTTCGGCGCTGCCCTCCAAGAGGGTCAAGATGTTCTTCCCGTCGATCACCCGGTCGGTTGGCAGGTGCGCGCCTGCCGCGCGAACGATTGTCGGGAAAACGTCAATTGACCCCAGCACTGCCCCCGACACCAGGCCCGGTGGAATCCGGCCGGGCCATCGCGCGATCGCCGGCACGCGGACACCGCCATCAAAATTGGACGCTTTCATGGCCCGCAGGCCGCCGTTGTCGCCGCCGAAAGTCGCACCGTTGTCAGACGTGAAGAAGACGAGAGTGTCCTCCTCGAGGCCGCTCGCGCGCAATTCGGACAAGACCTGTCCCACCGACCAGTCCAATTCCCGGATGACATCGCTATACAGGTCGCTCGGCGTCTCCGGGGTATAGAAGTCATCCGAGGCGGCGAGCGGCTTGTGCGGCATCGCGTGAGGGATATACAGGAAGAACGGCTGGTCCCGGTGCCGTCTGATGAAATCGATGGCCCTGCGAGTGTAATCGCGGGTCAGCTCCGATTGCAGGACCGGGTACTGCACTACAGTTTCGTTCTCAACCAGTTGGACTGGTCTCATATCGTTGGAGTAGAGAATGCCGTAGTACTCGTCAAAGCCCTGCGTGCGCGGCAGGTATTCTTCGACATGGCCGAGGTGCCACTTCCCGATCGCAGCGGTAGCGTATCCCAAGGGCTTCAAGGCTTCGGCGATCGTGATCTCCGACTGGGGCAGGCCGACGTCGTTTCGTCCGGCATCTGGTGAGGGGTTTACGACCAATCCATTGCGAAAGGGATAGCGGCCAGTCAACAGGGTGGCTCTGGAGGGGCCGCAGAATGGCACCGGCACGTAGAAATCGGTGAGGCGGATGCCGTCGGCGGCCATGCGGTCGAGGTGCGGGGTGCGGTGCGCGAGAGCGCCGTAGGAGGACAGGTCTCCGTAGCCCAAATCGTCGGCAAGGATCAGCACGAAGTTCGGAGGCCGCTGCGCATGGAGAGGCATCCAGAGTAGAGACGCGAGCGCAATTGGTAACAACGGCAAGCAGCGCAACATGATGGTCAAGAGTGTATTACAGCGAGGCCGCCCTTCCCAAATGTACGGGTGGCCGCAGTTTGGCGCGGTACCGTAGCATGCGATTAGCGCCCGAGAACGAGCAGTTCGGCTGAGGACAGCTCCGGTCCACCTCCACGTCCCTCGCTTCCAACGGCTTAGTAGATCTCGGCATCCAACACAGCAGCTCCGCCGCCGTGCCTTCCTTGATTCAGCGGGGCGATCAGCCTCCATTCGCCAGTGGCCAGGTCGAAGGCTTGAGTTTCGGAATGCGCCAGCTTCTGCGCGGCTTTGCCGCCGAAATAGTAAATCGAACCGTCCAAGCCGACAAGACCGCCGTCGCCACGGGCAACCTGGACGGCATTGTCGTCCACTGCCCGCTCTGGAAATCGTAGACGTCGACCTTGCGAATGGCTGTCTTGAAAAAGGCCGTGAAGTCGCCCGGCTCGTGGTAGCTTGTGTCACGGCCACCCACCAGATAGAGCCGACCACCGCTGACAACCGCTGAGAAATGATCCAGGACCCGCGGAGCGTCCGGCAGGTGGCGCCACTTCCCAGTCTCCGGGACCAAGTCGTCAAATCAGGCGATAGTGCCACTGGTGTGTCCGTCGACGATGCCGCAAACCACATAGATCTTGCCTTCGTGCGTCACTGTGCCCGCGCCGCCTCGCCTGCGCTCGGAAGGGAATGCCGGGCCTTGCCGCCAGGTATCGCTATCGGCGTCGTAGATGTAAACGGTCCCCAGTGGCATCTGGACGAGCACAAACCGGGCACGGCTTGGTCTGCAACTTCGATGATCGGGGATGCGCTGGAGAGGTCCGCCCGGGTGCAACAGCGGTGGTGGGAAGGTGGGTCCCTGGCCGGGCCGAAGCGATCTAACGAGGTGTAGTCGGTCGTCTGCATGGGGCAGTTCCGGACCGCTGCCGGGCAGTGGCACTGTCCGGTGACGGTTGTGGACAGGTACAGCCGATATGCTGCTTGCCTGTGCTGATCACAGGCTGCCTAGTCGGTAGGAACCCCGGACGAGTTTCGAGCAACTGTGCGGGGGGCTCTTCTGCAGACAGCGAGGGCGCCATTCAGGACGGTACGAAACCCGTCAACGGTCCCACGGGTGGGCAGGCTGGCCAAGGTTTGCTTGCGGGTGTGCTTGCTCACCTGCTGATTTACAGTCTAGTGACTATTCCTTAATGAACATCTTTACTGCGCCTGAGGACTGGACTCAGCCCAATCCGTGACAGCCACGCAACACCGAGGAGCGTGTCCTCGCATGGGTGGGACCATGGCGGGAAAATCACTTGGTACCCTGAGGATCTGCGGCAGAGCTACCCTGTAGCACTACTGGCGGTCGATTTCAAACTGTGTCCTCGCTGTCCTGGATAGATTTCGATGAGAACGAGCGTCAGCGGGTGCGCGGAATTATCGCCCTGTTTGAAGAGAAGGAGGCGCGGGATGAACTCGGCCTAGGACCAATCCGTGACTCCATTGCCGACCATTTGTTTCCTGGCACGAGCACAATCCAGACACGCTTACGTTACATGTTCTTCGTTCCCTGGATTTATATGATGGTCGAGAAGATCGACACCCAGCCCCACAAACTTGTGGAGAAAGCGAGAAGCCTGGAGATCAGCCTGATCGATAGCCTCCGAAGCGGTGGTGAAAAGGAAGGTGTTATCGGCCGAACCGCAGGCACCAGCCTGAAGCGCCTACCAAGTTCGGTCTACTGGAACGGTCTCAAGAGTTGGGGCATTCGCCTTTTCCCAGGTTCACAAGAAGCCTACTTCGCCTCACTGCCCAGCTTGCGTCGGCATCGACACCGTTCTACGTCGGCGGACGATTCCTCAGCGACCGACAGTTTCGATAAGAATCTTTGGAGTCCGAGTCTAATGGGGCCACCACCAGACTTACTGGAGCGGACAGACTTCGGCCTGACGCACGACGAAGCCGGCTTCCTGATCGACCGCTTGGTCAACTCACAGCCGGACAGCCTCCTTACACACCTCGCTAGATCTCCCCGCCAAGTCGAGTGCGAATTCGTTTGGACTCACCCCGACTTCTCTGCGTTCCCTCCAACAGCAAAGGGGCTGGTCGAGCACGCTCAGGTTTTCTCCGCCGTGCTGCATGGTGCCTCCCTGCTCTACAACCTGATGCTGGCAGAATGCCACAAGAACGAGGACTGGATCGAGCGATACCGATCTGAACTCTACCAATGGAAAACCGACGAATTCCAACAGACGGCTATTTCCGACTGGTCCTTGCACGACTTTTGGGACTGTATCGCGCATCAGAACCATCGAGTCCAAGACCGAGCTCGAGCGTTCGTAGAGCGGTGGTGCGAACTCGCACATGAGAAGAGTGGCGACGTAGCCGATCTCGAATCAGCGCGGGAGCTGGTGCGGGAACGCGAGAAATCACTCAAGCGTACGCAATCTCGTTTCGTCAATCACGCAGTCCTCGCTAGGTGGGGAGGCCGCTCGGGTGCAGACCGCCTGAACTTTCGCTGGCGCGAAGCCAACAGCCACATCCGGGATTTAGCCAATGCCCTCTGACCTGCCGCTGCACCCCGATGTCCGCGATCTATATGCTGCCAGCCTCCGCCCACCTCCCGGATTCGTTTTTGACGCAGGTGTCGCAACCACCTTCTCGCTCGATCTCGAGACTGCACTCGCCGTGCCGGTCGCGCTGGCGCTATTCTCCTCCGAGAATACGGAGGAGCTGCTTAAGAGCCCCCTCGCTCTGCTGGAGGGGCTGGAGCGGACCGCCGAGCGGCTAGCGATTTTCTGCGAGGGAGGCCGGATCCAAGCTCAGCCTGCGCCGCAGTCTAGGCTCTGCACTCTGCTTGAGCGCCTCATCACCGAAGTGGCCGCCCCGCGAGGGGGCTCGTTCCATCCGAAGCTCTGGGCGCTGCGCTACCGTCCCCGAGAGGCGGGAAAACTGGTCCGGATGCGTCTGCTCGTCCTATCGCGAAACCTTACGCGCGACCGATCCTGGGACATCTCGCTCTGCTTGGATGGCGAGATAGGGCGCAGAATGCGCACAGTCAATTGGCCGCTTGTCAATCTCCTCCAAGCCATTCCCTCAATGGCCCGGGGTGCTCCTCCGCCGAAGCATCTGCCCGAACTCTTGGCAGGGCTGACGGAAGACTTGCACCGCACGGTTTGGGAATTGCCGGACCCGTTCGAGAAAATTTCCTTTGCCGTGAATGGCATCGGGCGTAGCCCGTGGAAACCCCAACGCTGTTATCGCCTGGGCATCGTCTCACCGTTTTGTGACACCGCGGCCCTAGAGACGCTCGCCGACCTAGCCGACCAGCCTTCTCGGCTCATCGGTAGATCCGAGGAATTGGTGGCCGTCGCTCGTGAAGTGCTTGATCGCTTCGAGGGAGTATTCGTCATGGACGAACTCGCGGAGACGGAAGCTGGCGAGACCGACGACAGTGGCAACGGGACTTCCCCTTACCTCACCGGCCTTCATGCCAAGGCCTTCGTGCAGGAGATCGGCTGGAACACCGCCATCACAATTGGCTCCGGAAATGCGACCCGGCCAGGACTCGTTACGCGCCGCAACGTCGAAGTCTTCGCAACGCTGACCGGGAAACGATCCAAGGTCGGTAGCGTCGACAAGATCTTTGGACCGGATGGCTTCGGGCGCGTGCTACGTCCATTCCGGCAAGCCGAAATCAGTCCCATTGACCAAGACATCCTGAACGCGGAGCGAAGGGTCGAGGACGCTCGGCGCGAGCTAGCTCAAGCCGACTTGGCGCTCAGCTGCACGGCGGTGACCGACGAACAAGAAGGGCAGAGGCTCTGGAGAGTGACACTTTCGTCCAACCGTGCGCTGAAACTCGAAGGGCTTGCAACGGCAGCCTGCTGGCCTGTTACTCGGGGTGAGGCCCATGCACGTGAACTCTTGACACCGCTGCGTCAGGGAGACCCGGTGGAGATCGGCACCTTGCCTCTGGGCGACGTGACGAGATTCCTCGCCTTCCGCCTTACCGATTCCCTACACAGGAAGGCGACCGCCCTCTTTGCATTGGGCTTCAGAATCGAAGGGCTGCCAACAAACCGACACCAGGCCGTGTTGAGGCACGTATTGGACAGCAGAGAAGCATTTCTTCGCTATCTGCGCTTGTTGCTCGCAGATCTAGCCGATCCGTTGTCCGCGCAATTCGCTTCTGCTCCGACAGATGGTGCCGGAAACTGGCGTGCGGCGGCTGATGACGAGCCGATTCTAGAGGACATGGTGCGGGCACTGTCGCATGGTCGCGACCGCCTAGATTCAGTGCGCCGCCTGATGGAACGTCTTGAACAGGTGCCCGGTGACGGGGATGTAGCGCTCGTTCCGGAGGACTTCAGGGAGTTGTGGGACGCATTCCGCATGGTTCTAGACGAGCAAGGTCAGACCAATGCCTGAGACCAAACCGTTCAGCGCGGGCGAGGCACTCCAACCGCTGAAGACCTTCCAGCGACGGACCGTCGACTATGTGATGCGCCGCCTCTATGAAGACGCCGACAACACGAGACGCTTTCTGGTCGCCGACGAGGTCGGTCTCGGCAAGACCATGGTCGCGCGCGGCGTAATCGCCCGCACGATCGAACGGCTCTGGAGCACGGTCGAACGCATCGACATCCTCTACATCTGCTCGAACCAAGCGATCGCCACCCAGAACATCAACCGGCTGAACGTACTCGGCAAGCAAGCGTTTGCCCTGCCAACCCGGATGACGCTCCTTCCGTTACAGCTGACCGGCGAGCATCGCCTCGGCGGCAACAGAGTCAATTTCATCAGCCTGACACCAGGAACCACGTTCAATCTACGGTCATCTACCGGAGTTATCCAAGAGCGGGCTTTCCTGTTCCATCTCCTAAAGGACCTAGTTGAGCCACAGCAAGGCCTCTACAACCTGCTCCAAGTCGGTGCCGGCGCCCGGAATTGGAAGCAGACCATCGATCACATGCCATTCGACCAAGTTGACCAGAAACTGGTCGCAGACTTTCGATCCGGATGCATCGATCCTGATCTGATCAACGACCTGAGCGAACTCTGCCACCTCTTCCGCATATGGAATGACCGATATCCCTACGAGATCGCGAGGCGTCGCAATGAGATAGTCGGCAAGCTACGGAACAGTCTTGCTCACCTTTGTGTTGATGCGCTCGAGCCGGACCTGATCATCCTCGACGAGTTCCAGCGCTTTACCGAGTTACTCCACGGGGATCACGGCGCCGCGATATTGGCTCGAGCGCTGTTCGACTACACCGACAGCGAGGGCAACCGGGCACGCACATTGCTGCTCTCGGCAACACCGTACCGAATGCTGACCCTTTCCAGCGACGGGGACAACGAGGGAAGTCACTACGAGGAATTCTTTGAAACCCTCGAATTCCTCCTCGGCAGCAATCGAGCAAGGGAGGTAGCCGGGGAGTTAAGGCAGGAAATCACTCAATTCCGTCGTGCGATATTGTCCTTCCCTGAGGCGAAAGAGGAAGCTCGCAATTATCGAGCATCGATCGAGCGCCAGTTGAGGTCTGTGGTGGTCCGCACTGAGCGAGTCTCTGGCACTGTGGACCGCAATGCCATGGTCGATGAACCGTCTGTGGCCGTTAGTGTTGATGCGGCAGATCTGCGCTCGGCGGCAGCAGTCGCTTCGGTCGCCCGCATCGTGGAAGCGCCCGAAATCGTCGAGTACTGGAAGTCGGCGCCCTATCTACTCAACTTCATGCGCGACTACGCCCTGAAGCGGGCGCTGAGGGCGGAAGCCGAGAAGCAGTCTTCGGCAGCACTGCTTGAAGCAATCAAGGCGGCGCGGCCATCTTGCCTGAGCCGACGGCGTATCGGAGCCTATCGTCCGCTAGCGCCGACAAACGGACGGATGCGGTCTCTGATGAACGACATCTTTGACGACAACTTGGACCAGCACCTGTGGATCCCGCCATCGCTGCCCTACTATGGCGGGGGGAATTCAAACGCAGCTAGCCCGAGCAAGACTCTGGTGTTTTCGTCATGGTCCATGGTGCCCGACGCGATAGCGGCCATCCTCTCCTACGAGGCGGAACGCCGGATGGGAGTAAAGCAAGCCGGCATGGGCTACTTCGACCGCCAGCGCCCGCGACCCCTTCAATTTCGGTGGGCGCAGGGCCGCCTAGCCGGCCTCCGGGCATTGCTTCTGATCTACCCTTCTCCTTTGCTGGCAAAGGTGGCAGACCCACTTGACGTCGTTGCGGCTCATAATGAGCCGCTTTCCTACAGCGAGATGTGTGCCGCGTTGGCCAAGCGGCTGCAACCGTATCTGCACAAGCTACAGGCTGCCACTGACCCAGCCGCAGAGGTTGAGACTTGGGAATGGGCCGGCCCAGCTGTGCTGGACGGGCTCGCCAACAACCGCGCAGGGCTTTGGCTGGAGGGGGTTGATGGCTTCATGAATTCCGGTGATGAGGACGCATGGCCCAATCACGTTGAAGCATTGCGGAAAGCGGTCCGGGAGAAGCGCGTCGATGGTGAAGTACCAGACGATGCGCTGGAACTGCTAGTCGAACTAGCGCTTGGGAGCCCCGCAACCTGTGCGCTACGGGCATTGCATCGCATCGCTCCGGAACTCGCCTGGGACAATCCGGACTTGCTCACGGCAGCAACACGCATCGCCTGGGGCTTCCGAACTCTCTACAACCACCACGATACGGTAGCGCTGCTGCGGCGCGACAGCGGAGACCGGTACTGGCACAGCGTGATCACCCAAGCCGCGCGGGACAACCTGCAATCTGTCCTCGACGAATATGTTCACTGCCTGATCGAATCCGAGGGATTGACCGACGCAGAGCCGTCGTATCGTGCGACTAAGCTCTCCAAGGTGATCAGTCAAGCGCTGTCTCTTCATCCTTCGCAGATCGAGGTAGACGATCCGCAGGTCCGCGCTGGTCGACTCAAGATCAAGAGATTCACCATGCGTGGCCGCTTCGCTATGCGGCTCGCGGATTACCGCGACCAAGAGGGGGCGGCAGCCCGCCTCAGCGGTGTACGAGAGGCATTCAACTCGCCCTTCCGGCCGTTTGTGCTGGCAACCACGTCAATTGGGCAGGAAGGGCTTGACTTCCATCCCTACTGCCATCGCCTCCATCACTGGAACCTGCCAAACAATCCGGTCGATCTGGAACAGCGCGAGGGACGGGTCCATCGCTACAAGGGCCATGCGATTCGCCTGAACATCGCGCACGAGCACGCAGCGGCCATACGAGGTTGCGGCGCGGCACCAGCGGATCCTTGGGCCGCGATGTTCTGTGCGGCTCAAAGCGCGTCTGGCGTAACAACCGGCCTCATCCCCTACTGGATCTATGACGGTCCGGTCAAGGTAGAGCGCCGCGTGCCGCTCCTGCCCTACAGCAGGGAAGTCACTCGCTTGAAGTGGCTCAAGAAAAGTGTCGCCGTCTATCGTCTGGCCTTTGGTCAACCGCGCCAAGATGACCTGCTCGCCTACCTCCGAGACTTGGACAGGGAGTTGACCACCGAGGATCTCGAAGCGCTTCAGATCCGCCTTGAACCGCCGTTGGACTGAGCGAAGACCACTCGCTCGGCACATCACAGCCACGAGCGATGGCGATTTCGCTTGCTTCCTCGAATTCTGATGCAAGTCGCCGATGGTGTAGCTCCCAACAAGCCAACACCCAGACAGCGATGCTCAAGGGAGGTGGAAAAGTATGTGATCATGACGCGGTCAACCTGTTTGAAGGCAGTATCGAGTGGCGCTGGCTGTTCTTGTCTGTACTCCCCAGCGATTCCTGTTGCCCACCGGAACATCACGACCGGGGCGCTTGGATGGGTTTGCCGTCAAGCGTTGCCAGAAACGCGAGCAGATCGATCAGCTCCTGCTTCGTCATCGCACTCACAAGGTCGTCCGGCATGATCGACAGCTTGCCCTGCCGCCTTTCCAAGATGTCTTCCGGGATGATCTGAATCTCGTCCGCGGATTCGGTTCGCAGCAAGATGCGATCAGCGGTGTCTTCCACCAACAGTCCCGTGAGGACACCGTGACTTGCGGTGTCCAAAATCCAAGACACGTACTCGGGAGCAATGCCTGCGCTCGGCTGTAGGATCGCGTTCAGCATGCCCTCCTTGCCATACTTCGAGGCAATCGCGGCCAAGCTCGGCCCGACGACTTCCTCTCCAACGGTCAGTGAATGGCATTTAACGCAGTTCGCGCCGTCCGTGCGCTCATAGACCTCGCGTCCGCGATCCGGGCTCCCGACCGCTTCCACAATCTCGCGCACGCGAATCACGGGCCGCTGGTTGCTGCTCTTCGGCGCCGGCAAGACCTTTTCCGCCCGCGCTCGGACTTCGGCATCCCGAGCTGAGTGGACCACGCTGGCCGCGACAGCCCGCATCTCGCCGGGAAGCTCGAACAACTCTTCCATGTCGAGGATCAGGTGCAGTCCGGCAGGCCGCCGACCGAGCAGCTTCACGGCAGCACTGCGAATCTCGTTGGCAGCGTCTGAGAGGATCAACTCTTTCAGCGTCTCCTCGAATCCGGCTGCAGACGCAGCCCAAAGACCTTCCATAGCGGCGATCCGCAGGACACCCGGACCGCGGGTCAATTGTCCGCGGAGCATTTCCTCGGCTGCGGTGCCGCCAATCGAGCCAAGCGCCCGGATGGCCACCACTCGGTCCGCATCATCCGCGTCCGGATCCTCAGCCAAGCGGTGCAGCCGCGGCGCAAGCGCAGCGTCTGGGATAAGCGCAGCTAATTCCAGAGCGGCCGATCTCGTAGTCAGGTCATCCAGTGCCCTGCCGACGGCTCCGATGACGCGCGGATCTTGCCTCTGCTCGCTCCACTCACTGAAGAGTTGCTTGCCAAGGAAATACAAAGCCCTGTTCCGCAGCTCGGGCGCCTCTGACCGACTGCCCGCGATGCCAGCTACCGTGCGGGCCGCGTCAGCCGTGGGATGCCAGCCTAGCGCTTCAAGGGCTCCGAGCCGTGCTTCCAATGGCATGGCCGAGTTCCTAACGATGCCCGCCAAGTAGCTGCGCGAGGCTGGAGCTTGCAGGGTTCTGTATATGTCGCCGACCGTGGATGCCCACTCCGGATGCTCCGTGCGCAGCCGGCGGAACAAGTCGTCTTCCGCACCGCTAGCTGCGATTCCCAATGCCCCGAGGTACCACCGATCCTCCCCGTCGTAGCCCTCGACAAGCTTGAGCAAGATATCGAGCTTGGCCTGCGGCTCGAAGTTGCGCAACATCAGTGCGGCTTCGCGCCGGACTTGCGCATCGGGATCGCCGGCCAGATCTGCAACCATCTCCGCATGGTCAAGGCCGTGAAGACGCGACACTCGGAGGGCGAGAATCCGGAATCGCGGATCTTCGGAGGCAGCGGCGGACGCAACGGCACGCTGCCCCGCTGCGCCAAGCCCGCCAAGCAGCCAAAGCGCCCGTGCCCTAGCAGCTTCGCTCGGGCCTCGCCAAGCACGCAGCAAGAGATCCCTGCGTTCATCCGCTCCCCGTAACGATAGTTCCTGATAGCCGCGATAGCGCGTCGCTTGATTGGGGGATCCGAACGCCGCCAGCAGGCCTTCATCGCTGTCAAGGTCGAACGTGGGCGCCGCGCTTCTATGGCCGATCGGGGCGATTCGAAAGATCCGCCCCTGCTCGATGTCGAGCATGTTGTGCCCGCCCACCACGGGATCCTGCCAGTCGGCAACGAGGAGCGAGCCATCAGGCGCCACGGCGATGTCGCTGGGACGGAAGATCGGGTCGGTGCTGATAACGGTATTTTCCGATTCCATTGAGTACCCAGCCCCGTCCGGGCGCACAAAGAAGGTCTGGATCAGGCGCTTGCCCGGCTCGGCATGCAAGAGCTGGTTGCGATACTTGGCGGGCAGGAGATCGCCCTCATACAGCACGAGTCCGGTCGGCGAACCCGGACCGGTGCGAGCGACATAGGGCAGAGTCCCCGGTCGCTCCTCGTGGAAATGCGTACCCTTGTCTTCGCGCCAGCGACGCCCGCCGGGGCCCCAGTACCCGAAATTGGCGCCTTCCATGACGTAAAGCAGCCGTGTCCATTGGTTGCCGTCGTCGTCGTTGTCGGTTTGCCAGATCGAGCCGAAAGAGTCCAGCGCGATCTCGTATGGGTTCCGCGCGTTGTGGGCGAGCACGCGGAAGTCGGTGCCGTCCGGGTTCATCGTCTGCACAGTCGCGGCATAGTAGGGCCCTTCCGAGCTGCTGCGAAAGTCGTTACCGGACCGGTCGGTGGTAGAGAAGCCCTGATCGCCTGAGTTGAAGTAATACCGCCCATCGTGTCCGAACAACACCACATGCAGGCCGTGGTCGTGGTCCACCCCGCGCCAGCCGGTTAGCAGGGTCTCCTTGGAAACGATGTTGTCCTCCTCGTCTTTTGTGTAGACAAACAGATCGGGAGACTGCGACACGATGACCTTGTTGCCAAGCACCGAGATTCCCAACGGCGCCAACATGTCAGCGTGCTGGTCGAAGACCTTGCGGGAGTCAGCCTGGTCATCTCCGTCGGTGTCCTCAAGGATGACGATCCGATCACCCGTTTCGTCATTCTTGGGCCTGCTCCTGAGGTCGCTGCGATAGTTCACCGACTCGATGAACCAAACCCGCCCGCGCTCGTCAATGTCGAAGTTGGTCGGGTTCACGAGCAGAGGCTCGCTGGCCCAGAGCGTCATCTCAAGCCCCGGAGCTACCTCGAATTCGTCTCCCACGTGTGGAGGGGAAAAGCTACAGGCGGCCAGCGCGGCCGCCAAAACAGCTAGCGTGCATCGACTAAACATGGTTTCCCTGATTCTACCGACCAGCGCGGCCATAGACCCCTTTTAGCCCCCGGATGAGGCGCTGTTTGGAGGCTGAGCCATGGATTCCTAACGCGGTGGAGGTACGCGGCCGGGTGGTCGACGATGCACTTCCGGGGTGAAGCCGCAGAGCCTGTCACAGTGACTATGTCCTTGCTGGAATGTAATCGATCATGCCCTGCTCGAAGCCCCCAAGATTGGCTTTACGGTCACTGAGGAACAATTGACCGGGACGGCCGGGCTGGCCTTGGTGGCGAGCCTGGCCAGTTGGATCGACCGGCCCTGCCAACGCGCCCGGCGGCTACGCGTCAAGCGCCGCCGGGGCTGCCGCGACGAGCAGATGCTGTTGTCGCTGACCGATTCCGGCTAAGCCGGCGGAGGCCGTCTCAGCGATGTCGGCAGCCTCGCCTGCGATTAGGCGGCGCGGCGCACCACGGGTTTGCAAAGCGTGCCCGACAGCCGCCGCCCGAACGAGTATTTGGCATCTGGGCGGGGCTACTACAGCGGCGAGCGGCAGGACTGGCTGCACTCGGTGTTTGTGGGCGTGCTGTGGGTCAGCGCACGCTTGCACCCGGGCGGCAGCGACGTGGGCAGCGGCTGGGCTTGCCAAGCCAGAAGCTTAAATCTGCTTCGCACACACCGTGGTCAATGGGCAACTCGCACATTCTGGTCCTTTTGGGTGACACCAAAGCTGACCGATCCGCCAAGCCCCCCTGTCCAATGCCCCCGGGAACTCGGGGCTCAGGCGTGCGGCCACCGCTATTGCTTTGCCCTCGGATTCTTTGTCGATGAGCCCCGCACGCCGGAACACGCGCAGTAGCAGACTGTCCGGTTTTATGTCTATCTGCCGCTCTTGCCCTTTGAAGTAGCCGAAGTTATCATGCAATATGCGACTAGCCATTGACGCGATCCCAGCACCGATTCCATGAATTCTCTGCAGAGTCTTCTCCACCTCGGCGGGCGACGAACCCTCCCAGATAGCGGCTGCGTCGCCATTAAACCCCTCGCAAACTAGGCGGGCAGCATCCGACAAGGTCTTGGCACCTTCCCTTGCACCGTACCTAGGGCGGATCGGCATGCTGTTCAGCAGGTCCTCTAGTTCATCCTCAGACATGGATGCCAATCGCTCGGGTTCTAGGTAGCCCTTTCGATCAATCTCCACCGGAATCTGCCATGCCCGCTGCCACCTCATGCCCCGATCAAACGCCACAGCGATCAGGAACGCGAACGGGTTCCTCCGAATAAGACTCTTCCTGAGTACGCACCAGCCCCAGCCAAAGTTAGGAGGCGGTAGGGTAGGGGCGGAGTGCGCCCGGCGACATAGGCGAGGCGGGGCACGAGATCGACCAGCTGGTAGCGGCGGTTGAAGCGGTAGGCGAATTCGGCGAGGTAGCGCCCCGCGTAACGCGCGGCGCAGGCGTGATAGGTGCCGTCCATCGCCCGCTTGACGTTGCCCAGCAGCGTGTTCACCCAGATCAGCCCGGGCGTCTCGCAGCTGCCCTTGCCACCTCCGGTGACGCGCGGCTGGTGCGTGCAGCGGGCCGCCTGCACCCCCCGGAAGCAGGCCAGCCCGTCCGCCCGTACGATGGTCCCCGGCCGTAGGTGCTGCTGCGCCCAGGCTTGCACTGCGCGGCGGCGGAAACCAACCACCGGGCTCAGCCGCAGCCGCTGCGGCCGCCCGTCCTCGGTGACTTGGGCCGCCGCCAGGAAGGGCGTCTTGCGGTCCGCGCCGCGACCGCGCTTGCCGCCGCTGGCTGCCCCGCCCAGATCGGCGTCGTCCATCTCCACGAGGCCCCCCAGCGGCTGGCTGTCAGCCCGCGCGCGCATCGCCTGCAGCAGTTTGTGCTTGAGCATCCAAGCCGTGTTGTAGCTCACGCCCAACTGGCGCATCAGGTCCATCGCCGAGAGGCCATTCTTGGATTGCGTGAGCAAGTAGATCGCCAGGTACCAAGTGGTCAGCGGCAGCTTGGTGTGCTCGAACACGGGGCCGGCGGTCAGCGAGACCTGCCGCTTGCAGCGGATGCACTGGAAGACCTAGCGGGTGTGCAGCTGGCAGTCCTTGTGCTAGCCGCAGGCGGGGCAGCGGAAGCCCTGCGGCCAGCGCGCTTGGAACACCGCTTGGGCGCATTGCAGCTCGGTTCCGTAGAGCTTGAGGAAGTCGCGCAGGCTCTGTCCTTTCTGGAACTGGACGTGGTTCTTAGGCATGTAGAACTCCTTTGTTATCAGATACTTATTATACATTCCACAGCGATTTAAGTCAACCGGATCGAAGCCCGAATCCAAAACATTTCCGGCTCCTAAATGCGGCTGAGAGTCTTCGGTAATCAGGAATCCAGATGCAGCCCCAGGGGGTCCCAAGGCACGGCCTAGAGGCCGTTGGTCCGGCAGGTGGTGCAGAGCGTGCCGCGGCTTCCGCGGAGCGGGCGCAGCCTGCGGCTACAGTTCACCCGCAGCAATCGGCGGGCTGGCTGGCGCAGGCGTGGCTATTCTTGGAACCGCCTGGCTCAGCGGAGTAGGACGGCTAGGACGAGGCGGCGGACGAGGGCTTGCCAAGGGGCCAGGGGCACGCCCGCACCGCCGCCGTCTCCAGCCGCTGGAAGTTCATCTTCCGTTCGCGTTCGGCCCCGCAATTCGCCTACCCTTGTGCCCACCCATGTACTTAACTGGGGATTTGGGCGACGATATACCGTACAGTTCGATCCAGCCCCGTATATGATGGTGGGGCATGGCACAATGTTGGAAATTCAGGCCAGTGTGCGCACTCGCCGTTTTGGTCTTCCTAACCTCGACCCGAGCAGCAGCCGTTGACTTCCAAGCGGATGTTCGTCCGCTGCTGTCCGACAAGTGCTTCCAGTGCCATGGTCCGGACGCAGGCACACGGACCGCCGATCTGAGGCTGGACCGCAGGGAGGGGCTCTTCGGAAACCGCCCGAATGGCACGCCGGTAGTGCCCGGCGACGCGGAAGCCAGCCTGATCTACCAGCGGATCACGCACTCCAACGCTGTGCTGCGGATGCCGCCGGAGTATTCGCACAAATCTCTCACACCGGGCGACATTGAATCGATTCGTTCCTGGATCGAAGAAGGCGCCGAGTGGAGTGGACACTGGGCATTCGAGATTCCAATACGCCCGGAGTTGCCTCAAGTGAACGATCACCAATGGGAGCAAAATCCAATTGATCGATTTGTGCTGGCTCGTCTCGAGAGCCAGGGAATCAAGCCTGCTCCCGAGGCCAACCGACGCACGCTGGCGCGCCGCGCCGCGCTTGACGTGACTGGCTTGCCGCCGACTCCGGAGATCCTTGAAGAGTTCGTGGCGGACGATCAGCCGGGAGCATACGAGCGCTACCTTAACCGCCTCTTCGCTGCCAAGGCCTATGGCGAGCACCGGGCACGCTACTGGCTAGATGCCGCGCGCTACGCAGACACGCACGGAATTCACATCGACAACTACCGCGAGATGTGGCCGTATCGCGACTGGGTCATCAACGCATTCAACCGGAATCTGCCGTTCGACCAATTCACGCTCGAGCAGGTTGCGGGCGACCTACTGCCCAATCCGACCATGGATCAATTGATCGCATCCGGTTTTCACCGCTGCAACGCCACCACCAACGAGGGGGGCGTGATCCCGGAAGAGTACGAAGTGATCTACGCGAAGGACCGGGCCGACACCACCGGCACGGTTTTCCTAGGGCTCACGGTCGGCTGCGCCACATGCCACGACCACAAGTTCGACCCGATTACCCAGCGCGATTTCTACGCGATGACGGCGTTCTTCCGCAACACCACCCAGTACGTGATGGACGGCAACATCTCCGACACTCCGCCATTCATCATCGTGCCCGAGGCCAACGACCGCGAACACTACCAAGATCTGAGGCAGACGGTGCGCTCGGCGCGCACCGCACTGCAAGCATCGGCCAAGAACCCGGGCAAGAATTTCAAGCAGTGGCTCAAGGCCGGAAAGTATCGTGGATTGGAGGATCCCCTCGCCACCAGCGACACGCCGCTGCACGTTAGCGACACGCAGGTCATGCACAACGGCGAGTCCGATGCGCTGGTGCTGCCGGACGGCGTGACGACTGGGGAAGGCCCGGATGGGGACCTGCGGGCATTGGAGTTCGCAGGGGATGGCTTCTTCGAGGCCCCCGCTTCAGCAATCGATACCGACAAGGCTTTCTCGCTGGCCTTCTGGGTTCGTCACCCGAGAGAAGCGGGTAGCTATGTCGTGGTCAGCCAAACGGATACCGACGACAAGATGCGCGGATGGGAAGTGACGCTGAGCGGCAGGCAGCTCGTCTTCCAGATGACCTCGGCCAAGGATGGCGAGGCGTCCAACATCGAGATCCGTCCCAACAACCAGTACCAGTTGGAGCCCGGCTCCTGGCGGCACGTCACGGTCACCTATGACGGCTCTGGAGAGCGGGCGGGCCTCAGCATCTACTTCAATGGCGAGCGCATGCCGTTCCAAGGCAGTGAGTACTTCACCAAGCTCAACGGCCCGGTGGGCTCTGACCGATCCGTGCTGCTCGGCAGAGGCTTCTACAAGGACGACGACGAAGTCAAGCACCGAGGCCTAGCGGGCGGCGCAATCGCCGATTTGCGGATCTACGGCACGGAACTCACTGTCGAAGAAGCCAACGTCGTAGCGAACTGGGCGACGCTCGAAACAGCGCAAGGGAAAGATCCTGCCGATCTCAGCGAGGCCCAGCGGCACGTTCTCGGGCTGCATTACCTGAACGTGCACGATCAAAAGTACCGGAGCCTCTTCCTCGCGGCCAAGCAAGCGGAGCGCGAGATTCGCGAGGTGCGCAGACGCGGCGCAGTCACCCACGTCATGCAGGAGCGCGAGGGCTCTGCCGCAGAGGCGCACATCCTGTTCCGCGGGATGTACGACCAGCGCCGGGAAAAGGTTCCGGCCGCGACACCCGGCTTCTTGCCCTCACTGGACAGCTCGGCTGAAATCAACCGCCTCTACCTAGCGAAGTGGCTGATCGACGTCAGGAATCCCCTCGTGTCGAGGGTAGCCGCGAATCGCTTCTGGCAGCAGGTGTTCGGCGAGGGACTGGTCCCGACCAGTGACGACTTTGGAGCCCAGGGCGAACCGCCGTCGCATCCGGATCTGCTCGACTGGCTGGCGGTGGAGTTCCGCGAGAGCGGCTGGGACATCAAGGCATTGCTGCGCACCATGGTGACCTCTGCGACCTATCGACAGTCGGCTGAAACGGACGAGGCCAAGGGCAGCAAGGACCCCCAGAACCGCCTGCTGTCGCGCGGCCCTCGGTTCCGCATGGACGCGGAGACGCTGCGCGATTTCGGATTGGCCGCCACTGGCATCCTGGTCGACAAGGTAGGCGGCCCAAGCGTCAAGCCGTACCAGCCGGACGGGGTCTGGGAATCGGTGGCGATGCTGGGCAGCAACACCCGCCATTACAAGCGGGACGAAGGTGACAAGCTGTATCGACGCAGTTTGTACACCTTCTGGAAGCGCGCGGCTCCGCCCGCCTCGATGCAGATCTTCAACGCGCCGACACGCGAGCATGCAACAGTCCGGCGAGACCGCACCAACACTCCCCTGCAGGCTTTGGTCACGATGAACGACCCGCAATTCGTGGAGGCCTCGCGATTCCTTGCGCAGACGGCTCTGCGCGAAGCCGGGACCGACTTCGCATCGCGCCTCGGCTACTTGACGGTGCGGCTGCTTTCGCGGGAATTCGAGCCGAACGAGCGGGCCGTCGCCGAAGAGAGCTACCAGAACTTCCTACGCCATTACGAGGAAGATGCGGAAGGCGCTAGCAAGCTGTTGGCGACGGGCGAGACGCCGGTCGACGAGCAGCTCCCGCCGACGCAGCTTGCCGCGTGGACGATGATGGCCAACCAGTTGATGAACCTCGACGAGGCGTTGAACAAATAGGCAGCGGTAGCGACCACAGGCCACCGGGAACAGAGGGAACAGCGATGAATCCAGTAGAACAAGCGATCCGGACAGAGACACGTCGGCAGTTCTTCTCGCGCCAAGCCAAGGGCATCGGCGGCATTGCGCTCGCCAGCCTCATGGCCGACGAAGCGCGCGCCTCGGACGGCGATCGAATCGGCGGACTACCGCATCTTCCGCACTTTGCCCCGAAGGCGAAGCGCTGCGTCTACTTGCACATGATGGGCGCGCCACCCCAAATGGACCTGCTGGACTACAAGCCGGCCATGAAGGACTGGTACGACAAAGATCTGCCGGACTCGATCCGCCAAGGCCAGCGGCTCACCACGATGACATCGGGCCAAGCACGGTTCCCAATCGCGCCATCGGTATTCAACTTCACGCAGCACGGACAGAGCGGCGCTTGGATTTCCGAGATCCTACCGCTGACTGCGAGCATGGCCGACGACATTTGCGTCATCCGCTCGATGAACACGGACGCGATCAACCACGAACCTGCGATCACGTTCATCCAGACTGGCCGGGAGGTGGCCGGCCGACCGTGCATCGGCTCGTGGATCTCCTATGGGCTGGGCAGCCTCAACCGCGACCTGCCGACGTTCGTGGTCATGAACGCCGAGCGCAGCCACCCTAAGGCCGGCCAGCAGGCGATTTCCGCCAAGCTGTGGAGCTCCGGATTCCTCTCGCCCGAGTTTGCGGGCGTCGGCTTGCGCGGAGGAGCCGATCCCGTTCTGTACGTGAATAATCCGCAGGGCGTGACCAAGACAGTCCGGCGAGGAATGCTCGACGGGTTGGCAGCATTGAACCAGATGCAGCACGAGAAGATCGGCGACCCGGAGACTCTGGCGCGCATTGAGCAGTACGAGATGGCATTCCGCATGCAGACGTCCGTCCCCGAGATGAGCGATCTGACATCCGAGCCCGACAGCACTTGGAAACGCTGGGGCGAAGAGGCTCGCGAGCCTGGAAAGTTCCAGAATGCCGCCTTGATGGCCCGCCGCTTGATCGAGCGGGGCGTGCGCTTCGTGCAAATCTACCATCGCGGATGGGATGTGCATAACAATGCGCCGCTCGTCCTGCCCGCTCAGGCCCGAGAGGCCGACAGGGGCGCGTGGGCTCTGATCCAAGACCTCAAGGAACGCGGCCTGTTCGACGAGACGCTGGTCATCTGGGGTGGCGAATTCGGCAGGACAATCTATTCGCAGGGTGAATTGACACCGACCAACTACGGCCGCGACCACCATCCGCGTTGCTACAGCCTGTGGATGGCGGGCGGAGGCATCAAGGGCGGCATGGTGTATGGCGAGACGGACGAGTTTTCATACAACATCGTCAAGGACCCAGTCCACATCCGGGATTATCAGGCGACCCTGCTGCACCTGTTCGGAATTGATCACGAGCGCTTCACTCACAGGCACCAAGGATTGGACGCCAAGCTCACCGGCGTCGAGGCTGCCCATGTAGTGAAGCCGATACTGGCTTGAACGGACAGCTTATAATTTGATTCAGGGTCGGCCGTCCGGGCAGTCGCGGTGCCTTCGGGCACTGAGGAAAGTCCGGTCTCCGCAGAGCAGCGTGCCGGTTAACGGCCGGGCGGCAGCGTCGCAAGCCGAATTCGACGGAAAGTGCCACAGAAAAGATACCGCCCCGGGTTCCCCGGGGTAAGGGTGAAATGGTGCGGTAAGAGCGCACCGCGTCGCGGGCAACCGGGACGGCAGGGTAAACCCCACGCGGAGCAAGGCCAAATAGGGGGCGATGCGGCGGCTCGCCGCGCTTGAGTCCCGGGTAGGCCGCTAGAGGCGTCTGGCGACAGACGTTCGAGATGAATGGCTGCCGCCCGTCCTCGGACGGGTACAGAAACCGGCTTATAGGGCGTCCGACCCGCCTTTCCGCCAGCAAGGCACGCGGAGGTCGTCAGCGAGCGGCTGGCGACGGTCTTTGCGGCCGCGGGCAGCAATCCACGGGACAGACGTCAGGGACAGCAGGCATGGCTCCCACGCAGACCCGCTCAGGCAACCCCTCCACCCTCTCCAAGATCAGGTCGCGAATCGCCGATACGAATGCGGGATGCGTGCCGACCGTGCCGGCTCGAGCGAACCGCATCCCCAGATCAGCCGCGTACGTCGCAGCCTCGACATCGAGATCATACGCAACCTCCATGTGATCGGAGAGGAATCCTATCGGAACCACGCAGACACCAGTCGCACCGCCGGATTTCAAGTCCTTGATGCGTTCGCAAACATCGGGCTCAAGCCACGGCTGCGACGCAGGACCGCTGCGGCTTTGGAACACCAGCTCCCAGTCGCGAGCACCCACCCGCTCGCTGACCAATCTCGATGCTTCCCTCAGCTGGGCGACATAGTTGCTGGTGTGGGCCCCGGCCATCGGGATGCTGTGAGCCGTGAACAACAGGTTGGTCGCAGCTCGGTCGCCCGCCGCGAAGCCCGATAGCGCACCCTCAACGCGGTCGGCCATAGCATGGATGAATCCGGGGTGATTGAAAAACGCGCGAATCTTGTCGACCTTGGGCGCGTTGCCGTGCACGGCAGCGGCTGCGTCGGCGATGTTCTCGCGGTACTGCCGACAGCCAGAATACGAACTGAACGCGGACGTGACGAAGGCGATCGCTCGCTCCACTCCGTTCTTGGCCATCGCGGCCAGCGTGTCTGGGAGCAGCGGATGCCAGTTGCGGTTGCCCCAGTAGATCGGCAAGCGCGGTCCCCTCTCCGCCAGCTCGGCGCGCAAGCCCTTGATGAGGGCGCGATTCTGGTCGTTGATGGGGCTTCTGCCGCCGAATCGGTAATAGTGCTCGGCAACTTCAAGCAGCCGAGCGCGGGGCACAGGCTTGCCGCGAACGACATTTTCAAGGAATGGAACTACGTCCTCGGCTCGTTCCGGCCCGCCGAACGAGACCACCAGCACCGCATCGTATCCCTCAGAGCCCATTCCGTTTAGTATGGCCCAGAGCCGTGCCGGGACCTAGACAGTAGAGCCGCCCCGCTCGCGAGAGCTCGGTCGCGCCTCGAAGCCCGGCGGTGACCAGTTCAGTCCGACGCCTCGGCACGCAGCAAGTGCAGCCCCGCATAGATCTTCGGATCCAGCAGGCAACCCTCCGCCTCCTTCCGCCGCAGCCAACTCATGACCTCGCGGCCCGGAACGACATGCACCGTAATGTCCTCGCCCTCGACTCCCCCGCCCGGGCCTACCTTGGTCAGACCTGACGCATGCAGGAATGAAACCACCTCGCTTGTCATACCTCCCGAGCTCGGCGTGCGGGCCAGAATCCGCAGACGCGCAGCACGATAGCCCGTCTCTTCCTCCAACTCCCTGTTGGCTGCATCGAGAAGATCTTCCTCACGAAATGCCTCTTCATCCCCTACCAGACCAGCTGGCAGCTCAATCATCCTCGCCCGCACCGGAATCCGGTACTGCTCGACCAGCACGAGCTCGGCACTAGCGGTGACAGCGACCAGAACGGCCACATCCCTCACGTTCACCCGCTCTACGTATTCCCAAGACCCACGCTTGACGAATCGCAAGAAGCGGCCCTCGGCGATGGTGGTCGGTTCGTCACTCATAACAGAGCCCCGCAAGAGACCATCTCCACGCCGGCAGCGCTCAACTCTTCCCGCGCCCGCGCCACATCCCCGGGAACCAGATCGATGCCACGGCACCCTTCTGGCACAACCTTGGTTCGCAGTCCAAGCGACACAGCGTCCAACGCGCTGAATTTGACGCAATAGTCGGTGGCGAGGCCCAGCAGTACCACCGAATTCACGCCACGATCCCTGAGGTGCTCGCCCAAACCAGTGGAGCGGCGGCGAGCGTTGTCGAAGAACGTGCTGTAGCTGTCCAAATCACGATCCGTCCCCTTGCGGAATACGATATCCACCAAGCTGCGATCTATTCCTTGGTGGAATTCCGCACCGAACGAACCTTGTACACAATGATCCGGCCATAGAATCTGGGCGAGCCCTGCGACATCGATTGTCTCGCCCGGCTGGCGCCCAACATGCTGCGAGGCAAAGCTGCGGTGGTTCCCAGGGTGCCAATCCTGGCTCGCGACGACATAGTCGAACTTGGCCGCCAAATCGTTTGCCACCTCGACCACTTCGTCGCCACGGGGCACGGCTAGTGCCCCTCCGGGCATGAAGTCGTTCTGCAGGTCGACGAGAATCAGGCAGTCCATCAATTCCAATATTGGGGTGTCGCTTCAGCTGGCGAGCACGCCCGCCACAACTATACCGACTTGTCGCCGGACAGCCTGAGTCGCCGGAGCAAGTACTGGCGCACCCTCGGACCGTGTTCTGGGTCCGCAAGCGCAAACTCGAGGAACGTCTCGAAGTAGCTCGGAATGTTGCCGATGTCGTAGCGCTTCTCACCGGGGCGGAGCTTCACCCCGACCACTCTTCCGCCGCGCTCGGCGATCGACCGAATCGCGTCCGTGATCTGAATCTCTCCGCGCTTGTCGGGCTGAACATCACGGATCATGCCGAAGATCTCGGGCGAAAAGACATATCGTCCGGCCACGGCAAACCTGCTCGGCGCATCCTCCGGGGCCGGCTTTTCGACCACCGTTCTGATCGGGAACGTCTCACCTTCCCCGCAGGGTTCGACAATCCCGTAGAAGCGGACGTGCGCCGGCTCGACTTCCTCGACCGCGATCACCACAGCCGCGTCGTGCTCGACAAAGGCATCCGCCATGCGCCGACACACCATCGAGTCCCCGGCTAGGCCGATGATCGAGTCTCCCAAAGCCACGATGAACGGTTCCGTGCCCGCGAAAGACTCGCCGTGCAGGATTGCGTCACCTAGGCCGCGCTGGACGCTCTGTCTGGTGTAGAGAATGTTCAGGCCCAGCTTCTCGAACTCCAATGCGAGCTGCAGGTCGTCGGTGCCAGACTTGCGCAGCGATTCCGTCAGAGCCGGGTCTGGGTCAAAGTGATTCTCGATCGCCGCCTTACCCCGCCCTGTGACGAACAGCAGGTTTGTGACGCCCGTGCGCGCCAATTCTTCCACGACGTACTGGACGATGGGCTTGCGGGCAACCGGGAGCATCTCCTTCGGCTGCGACTTCGTCGCGGGCAGCAGGCGTGTGCCTAGCCCTGCGACGGGAACGACGGCCTTTGAAATCGGGCAATCCATTGCCGACCGCGCGACAGCCCGAACTCAGGCGCCCGCCTCGTCCGTTCCGAAATCGCCCAGCCCGGAACTGCGGTTCCAGAAATCCATGAACAATGTCCGCATCGCTGTGCCAAGACTGCGGTGCTCGAACACCAGCGCTGTAATCTTTTGGTGGCTCACGACCGGATCATCAAGGGAGATCATGCCGCTATGGCTGTCGAACAGGGCCAGCTTCATCGGGATATTGCGCCCTAAGCGCACCTCCGCCCCCGCCTCTTCGAGCAGTCTCAGCTTGTCGTGCTCTTCGTCATCAGCCACATCACTGAAATCGAACATTAGCTTGCAAGCCGTGCCCTTGTCTGCCAGGCTCTTCACGATCGGCTCGCGGCCGGGGTCCACGCCATACGGCCTGCGAGCGAACTCCAAGTACTCGTTGCGAGTCTGTAGGAGCAGGGTCCGGTACTCTTCGACGATCTGCCCGGTATCGGTGATGATCCGCAGGTAGTCTAGCGCGCTATGACCGTTCGATCCATCTTTGAAGACGTTCGCCAGATCGTCGCTAAGCGACTTCGCCAGCTGTTGACGGTCTTCCCATTCGCGCAGGAAACGGTCTTTGCGCCGGCCTAGGTAGCCTGCCAACGCCAGCCGGGGCTCTACAGCCGAGAACTGCTTCGTCTTTCCGTGAACGACTCGCACAAACCCCTTGTCCACGAGGCTGTTGAGCACCTCGTAGATCTTCGCGCGAGGGATGTTGGCACGGCTGGCCACGTCCAGCGCCTTGAACTGCAGGTGCCCGATGAGCACTAGGTAAGCGTTGGACTCGTACGCATTCAGGCCGACATCATGGAGCCGTCGCGCTTGGGCTTCCAGTTCGACCACCTTTCGAATTATACCCAGCGGTGCGGGCAGTCACCCCATTGCAACGATGCCTCTCGCACAGTATCGGTCGAAAGTGTTTCAGCAATACGGGCACCGACAGGCAATCCGTCAGTTGCAAGCCACCGGTATCAAGCCGTCGAACAGACACGCAAACTCCGATTTGTTTGGGTCAGATAGGCATGCGGTCGCCGAGCCTTCGAACACACTCGAGGGCCGCCACTCGCATCACGGCACACCGCTCCCGATCGGTTGAGCTGACTCCCGCTCATCCCCTGAAGCAATGCTCGTTGTGCCAGGCCAATGCCTCGGGGTCAGGATGTTGATCGGGCGGTCCGGGGACGTCAATCTGCGTTCCGTGATAGGCGTAGTACATCCTGCCGTTCTCGAACTCTTCCCGAATGCGTCGGCTGACCTCGAAGCTGTGATCGGGCGTTACTGTGACATAGCCGGTGTCGAAGAGCTTGTGAACGTCGCGGCGAAGCAGGAGCCCATTGCTTGCCTCGTGTAGACCACCGTCACTATAGGGCCGGATATGCGCCGCCTCCAGAACCGGCAGCGTGCGCTCCTGCGTCACCGCGCAACGCCGTTCGTACACGTCAGTCACCAGCACGCGAAACCCGCCTTGTCCGAGCCTAGGGTCAAGAAGTTGCGGCTCGCCGAAGCGCGCACGATCGTCGTCCACACCTTGATTCTGCGCTCGACCTAGGCGGTCGGTAACTGCCTTCCACAAATCCAGTCCCTCAGCGTCGCTGGTGCTGTAGGTCTTCAGCGAGACGGTTCTGGGGGACCAGCTTGGCGGCACGGGGATCCAATCAGGCTCGTCGAAGAAAAAAGGCTGCGCCAATATCCGGCAGCCTATGCGGTAGTCGCTCCGATCGGTCGGGTCGGATCTTCGATAGGTCGCTAGGCGATTGCGCATTTCCTGCTCCGAGCGTGCGCCATTGGTCTCGCCAAACGCTTCCCACGCAAGTGACAGAGGCAGCACGGTGGTATGGGCGAAGATGCCGCCACCGACGATCAGGTTGCGGGGCGCATGCAATTTGAACAGGAACAGCTCGCCCTTCTGGAGTGCGCCGAACCTTCTTGCTGAGGTTGCCCAGAAATTGACCTCGGACGGCTCTGCCAAGGTGCGTAGGTGCTCAAACCAATCGTCATCCGTTACTGCAACAGCCAGCTTGATCGACATGAATTCGGATTCCATGCGCTCGCCTGAGCCTGAGCGAGTGCTCCAACAGTCTACCCCCTAGGAAAGCTAGAGCTAGTCACACGTAGGACCGGACGTTGCAGTGCCGAGAACGCCCGGCGACACCAACAAGGCCGTGCTAGGTGACAAAGCAGCGAAAACCATAGAAAGCTGCGGGAACGAGTCACGGTGAGTCGATGACTGCATCACACAGACCGGAACTTGAGAGCCGGCTCTGCACCGCCGGAGCCGCGCTTCACGGCGGCTCGAACGCACCAACCGACGCTACGGCACCGGTTCCACGGTCGGCGGGAAGTAGCCGCGCCGGTGATACACTTCGACCTCCGCCCCGGCCAGACCCAATTCGACATCGATCAGGCGGAATTGCTTGTCCGCGAACGATCTGCTCGGCACGTAGCCGAGGATGTACTGGCTGTGGACGTTGCCTGCCACGTCCAAGATGGCCTGATACAGCGCTTGCAGCTGGGCCGCAGCGTATCCTCCAGTGCCGACCTCGTACTGGTAGTTGCCGGCATCCTGGGGCTTGGAAAGGTATCCCGAAACGTCCTTATGGACCTTTTGCATCGGACGCACGACGCGACCACCGGTCTCGCGCGCCAGCCTGACAAGGTTGGCCTCCTCCGCGTCGTGGTAGCCCCATCCCACCGTGCTGACGCCGTAGATCGTGACCTGATGCAGCTGGGCGGCATAGATCGCTTCGTCGATGGATCGCTTGCTGGCGTTGTCGTGCCCGTCGCCAATCACAACCAACACCTTGCGGGGCTCACTTGCCCCTTGATACGGTATCGATACCAGCTTGTCGGTACAAGCCTTGTAGATCGCATCGAACATTGCGCTGCCGCCGCCGTGCTTCAGGCTTTCCATCCTCTCGGTCAGCGTGACCGGATCGTTGGTGAAGTCGACCAGCTCATCGACTTCGGTGTGATATCCGAACAAGAAGCCCTGATTCCGCCCTCCCTCGGGCACGAGCATCCAAGCCAGATCGCCGATCGAGGACTGGTAGGTCTTGTAGTAAAGCCTCGCTGTATTACTGAGATCGATGATGAACCCTGCATACAAGGGCGGCTTCTTCTCCTCTTCGACGCTGCGCGTGAAGTAGCGGATCTCGACGAGTTGGCCGTCCTCCCACACCGTGAAGTCGTCCTTGTTCAGATCGGCGATAAACCGGCCCTGAGAATCGGTGACTGTCACGGGCAAGTTGACGACGTTGACCTCGACCTTGATGGTCGAACCTCCATCGGAGTCCGCCTGCTGGGCAAGGCCGAGTCCGGCCACGCCGAGCAGAGCAAGCAGACACAGTCCCGCGCGTGCGCTCATGACGCCCTCATTCTATCCCAACCGAGCGATGATTCGGCCCGCACAAATGCGCGAAACACAACCCTGGCTCCAAGCGCCCCAAACCCAGAACCCCTTTTCGGTTCGACCAGAGCCGATCACGTTGCTACGATGGGACCGGACTTCGATTCGGCGCAATGCAGGATTTCCTCAATTGGGCCGCGCCTGGCAGCGAGGAATGGCGGATGGCCCGGCAGCTGTCTCCGCACCGTCTTCCCCGGCATGTTGCGGTCATCATGGACGGTAACGGCCGCTGGGCCAAGCGGCGGTTTCTCCCCAGGGCTGCGGGACACCGGGCGGGCGTTAAGCCAATCCGCGAGATCATCGCGGCCTGCTGCCGCTTGGGCATCGAGGCACTGACTCTGTACGCGTTCTCAGTTGAGAACTGGAAGCGCCCGAAAGCGGAGATCGATACACTGTGGGCCTTGCTGCGCCAGTACCTGCGCCAGGAATTACCGGAGCTGAAGGCCAACGGCGTCCGCTTCCAGACGATCGGCAGGATCGACGCCCTGCCGAAGGCAGTCTGTGACGACATTGACAATGCGATCGTCGAGACCGCGGCGAATGAGGGAATGCGGCTGAACATAGCGCTCAACTACAGCGGACGCTCGGAAATCATCGATGCCGTCAACGGGCTCCTCCGCCAAGCGCAAAAGCAATCTGAGCAGCTGCAGATCAACGAGCGGGATCTGAGTGAGCTCCTTTACACCGCGAACAGCGGCGATCCCGACCTGTTGATCCGAACCTCGGGCGAATTCCGTGTCAGCAATTTCCTGCTATGGCAGATCGCCTATTCCGAAATCTGGGTTACAGAGCGCTTCTGGCCAGATTTCCGCACGACCGACTTACTCGAAGCGCTCTTGGTTTACCAGAAGCGTGATCGCCGATTCGGGGGCTTGGCGGATCCGCAGTCCGGGCGCACAGGGGAGAGCGTACGCGAACCAAGCGGCAAGCTCCAGTCCGTGAACAAGTGAGGCGCTGCGCTTGGCACGAATCCTCACTGGTTTCCTGTTAGCGATCAGTACTTGGGCGCTGGCATTTGAAGCGCCCCAACAGGCGTTCTTGGTGGTGATGGTCGCCGTGTCAGCACTAGCACTCCGAGAGTTCTTCAAGATCGCGGCCGCGTGCGGATTCCAGCCGATGTCGCAGGCCGGCCAAGTCGCGGCGCTGCTATGGCTGCTGGTGCCGAATCTAGACCGCGGCTACTTCGTGACCCTGCTAGCACTGGTGCTGCTGGGCGGAGCAACGCTCGCCCGGCTCCCGTTCGAGAAAATTCTGGCGACCGCGGCCATCACTCTAGCCGGCGTGATCTACGTGGCAGGGCCGGTCTTTTCGAGCGTCCTGCTGCACGCAATCTCGCCACATTGGCTATTCTTCGTCCTCGTCTCCATTGCCGTCGGTGACACCTGTGCGCTCGTGATCGGCAAGGTGTTCGGACGGTACCTGCTGGCTCCCGTGCTGAGTCCCCAAAAGACTTGGGAGGGAACCATCAGTTCGGTCGTCGGCAGCGTTTTGGCCGGCGTGCTGTACGCCTCCGCATTCCTGCCTGACGAAATCGGCCTAGGGACCGCTGCGGCGCTGGCACTAGCGCTCAACCTAGCCAGCCAGGTCGGTGATTTAGTGGAGTCGGCACTCAAGCGCTCCGCCAACCTCAAGGACAGCGGGTCAATTCTTCCAGGTCACGGCGGCATTCTTGACCGCATCGACGGTCTGCTGTTCGCGATTCCAGTCGCCTACGGATACTTGCAGCTGGTCTGAACCACACCGCAAGCTCGGCCCAGCAAGCAGCGGCTCAGGCGTCAGGCACCTGCGGATAATTGGGTGAGAGCAGAATGCCCTCCGGCCTCGACGCAAGGTTTCCTCCCTTTAGGAATGGCTCACCGCGCTCCTCGAAATGAGACACCAGCCGCCAACGCCAACGCCTCAGCTCGCTGCTGCTGGACGCCACACCAGCGAGATCCCGGGTCTCCCCGGGGTCAGCACGCAAGTCGAAGAGCTGTTCCCGTCCATCGAGGCCGTGAAAGATGTACTTCCACTGGCCGTCTGTCAGGGCGCTCCAGTTGTTCTTCGGGCTGTAACAGGTGCTGTGCTCCAGATCGATGAATTCGCGCCAGTTCGAGCCCCTTCCGGCGATCGGATCCAAGAGACTTCGCCCGTCCACCGAATCCGGGACGTCCAGCCCGGCCGCGGCCAGGAACGTCGGCATCACGTCACGTAGTTCGGTGACCTCGTCGCGAACTTGGCCCCGATCAGCGGCGACGAGCCCCTCGGGCCAGCGAACCAGCATCGGTATCCGCGCAGAGGCCTCGTAGGCATAGCACTTCCGCCAATGGTGGTGGTCGCCCAGCATGTCGCCGTGGTCCGAGACGAAGACGATGAGAGTGTTTTCGTAGGACCCGCGCTGGTGGAGCGCCTCGAGGATGCGCCCGATCTGGTCGTCGATGAACCTGATCGAGCCGTAGTACCCCTGCCGCGAGTGCCGCACCTGCCGCTCCCCCAAGTCGCCGTGCCAGAGGCTGGGCTGGTCACTGCTCCGCGGGCGATAGGCGTCGGTCCAATCCCCGACTGATGCGCCGGGAATCTCGGCGTCGATGAATTCCCGCATGTACCGCGCCGGCGGGTCGTAAGGGCTATGGGGCCGAGCGAACGAGACCTTGAGGAAGAACGGCTTGGCACCGTCGTACGATTCCAGGAAGTGCACAGCTGTGTCTCCAGTCCAGGCGGTAGGATGCAGTCGCTCGGGGAGAGCGTACTCTCCCGCCAAGCAATCATTCCAGCCAATGCCCGTCGCGTCCGGGTCAAGATTCGGGGCCTGGCTCCAGAACCAACCGCGGTAATCGCTGCGAAAGTCCACCGACAGCTCCCGGCCGGACTCGTCCAGCAGGATCTGTTCGTAACCGTGGGGATTGCGCTGGGGGTGGAAGTGATTCTTTCCGATCGCGCATGTGTGGTAGCCGGCATCCCGCAGCATCCGCGGCATCTCGTGCGGGTATGCCTCCGCAACGCGGTTGTAACCGAGCATGCCGTGGTGCCATGGGGACTGGCCGGTCAGTAGGCAGGCGCGCGCCGGCGTACAGCTCGGAGTGCTCGTGTAGGCATGCCGGAATCGGGCCCCCTCACTCGCGATGCGGTCGAGGTTTGGAGTGAGCACGGCGGGATGTCCGTCGGCTCCGAGGCAGTCGCCGCGCTGCTGGTCGGTCATCAGGAACAGGATGTTGGGCCTCTCGGCAGGGGCTGCGCCTGACACTGCTGCCACAGCCCCGAGTTGGAGAAATTCGCGCCGATTCAGTCTTGGCATGGCCCAAATCCTAGCAGGGTGCCACCCTTCGAAACTGCCAATCACCGGTTCGAGCCATGGTCGCGCAGCGGAGTATCATGGGCCTGAGATAGCTCCACTCTGGTGCAGCGCAGCCCCCGTGGCATCGCGCGGGCAGCAGCGCCGGATTCGGGTTGGCTCTCCGCCCGGGCTAGACGACGATTCTTGGCACATGCGCCGGGATCGGAGGTTCGGCTCGCGCTGGTCAGCTCGGCGATCCATCAGTCAGGCTGCCACACTCTCACGTACGATTCGCATGAACCCGGTCCAGGAACAGCAGGTTAAAGAACTGATCTCTCAGAAGGGGATGCCCACAAGTATCGAGGGGGAGACCTTCGTGCTCGGCACGGTGCTACTCGACGATTCCAAATTCGCTCAAGTTGCAGGCGTGCTGAGCGAGGACGACTTTGCCGTGGAGAAGCACAAGCGGATCTTCTCTTGCATGACAGAGCTGCACACGCGGGGCGAGCGGATTGACTACATGACGCTCGTCAACGAGTTGGACAAATTCAAGCACCTCGAACACGTGGGCGGAGTCGCGTACATCGCATCCCTGACGCAAGGGATGCCGCGGCTTGAGAACATCGACAGCTACGTAAAGATCGTCAAGAACAAGTCCATCCTGCGCCAGTTGATCCACGCGGCGAACAAGATCGTCGCCGACTGCATTCAGGAGGGGCGTGAGGTCGACGAGATCTTGGCTGCGTCGGAAACGGCGATCATGAAGGTCGGCACTGCCCAGCTGCGCTCTGGCCTGGAAAGCCCGCAGGAAACGCTCACCCGCTATGAGGGGGGAGTCGACGCCTTCCTCGACCCAACCAAGCGTCCCAAGGGCTTGGCGGGCCCCTTTCATCGATTCGAGGAATTGACCAATGGCATGCGTCCGGGCCAGCTCATCGTGCTGGCTGGCCGGCCTGCCATGGGCAAGACGGCGATGGCCCTCAACATCGCCTCCTATGTCGCCGCAGCCAAGGGTAAAGAACCAGGCAAGACGGTAGCGATTTTCTCACTGGAAATGTCGCGGGAAGCGCTCCTCACGCGTGTGCTGTGCTCTGAGGCTCGGGTGGACCAGAACCGATTTCGTGGCGGCTACTTGAACAGAGACGAGCGACGCAGGCTGAGCAGTTCCCTGACCAAGATCGTCAATTGCAAGATGTTCATCGACGACACGGCTGACCTCAATGTGATCGAGCTTGGAGCGAAGTGCCGCCGCTTGCAGTCCGAGCACGGCCTCGACCTAGTGGTGGTGGACTACCTGCAGCTGCTCGCATCGAAGGGAAGCGTGGAGAACCGGGTGCAGGAGATTTCGGCCTTTTCGAGAGGCTTGAAGTTGCTGGCCAAAGACCTCGATATCCCGATTCTCGCCCTGTCCCAGCTCAGCCGCGCAACCGAAAGCCCCCAGCGCAAGGACGCGCGCCCGAGGCTCAGCGATCTGCGCGATTCGGGCTCGATCGAGCAGGACGCGGATGTGGTCTGCTTCATCTTCCGCGAGGAGGTGTACAAGCCGACCGACGCGTCGTTGAAAGGCGTCGCGGAACTGATCATCGGGAAGCAGCGCAACGGCCCGACCGGCATTTTCAAACTTGCTTTCCTAAAGCAATTCGCCCAATTCGACAACTTGGCGGACACTGACGACGGAGCAGATGAATCGGCACAGCAAGCCGTGCCTGACGACGATGCACCGTTCTAGAACTGCGGTATGCTGTGATCGTAGCGTGCGCCGGATCCCGGAAGGGTCGTGGCAACTTGAGGCGGCCACTTCACCGCCTCCCAAGGAGTACAGGTATGGATGTCGCAAGCACCACGGATCTCGCGTCGGGGAAAGTTCCTAGACGCAACCTGTTCGCAGCTGCTGTCCCGCTTTTCATCCCCGCGAGTGCTCTGGGGCTGGGCGGCGCAGTTCCGCCCAGCGACCGGATCAATGTCGCGGGCCTAGGGATCGGCGGCCGCGGGGAGCGAGATCTTGAATCGTTCCTCTCCCAAGACGACGTGCAGTTCCGCGCGATCTGCGACGCGCGGAACGAGCGGCGCGAAGCCATCAAGTCGAAAGTCGACGCGCATCACGGCAATCGGGACTGCACGATGTACGACGACATGTACGAGCTGTGGGAGCGGAAAGACATTGACGCAGTACTGATCGCGACCGGGGATCGCTGGCATACCCTGCTCTCGATCCTCACCGCCCAATCCGGCAAGGACGTGTACTGCGAAAAGCCTTGTTCCATGACAATCGCCGAGAGCCGCGCGCTGGCGGACGCCTACCACCGCCTAGGCCGGGTGTACCAAGCGGGCACGCAGCGAAGGAATGGGACCAATTTCGAATACTGCATCGATCTCGCTCGCGACGGCAAACTTGGCCAATTGCGGAGCTTGCACGCCAACGCCGCGCCCGGCGAACGCTATACGCCGCTGACGACGCACGACTGGCTGCCCGCTGAGCCCGAGCCGCCCAAGAGTGTTGTCGACTGGGACCGCTGGCTCGGACCGGCCCCTTGGCGTCCCTACAATTCACTGTACGTCAAGAGCCGTTGGAGGGGATTCTTCGACTTCCATGGCGGGGGCATTCTCGAGTGGGGTTCGCATACCTTGGACCTCTGCCACGCAGCCGGCGGTCTGGACGAGACAGCTCCGGTACATTTCACTCCGCATCGCCCAGAGGGAGTCACGCCGTATGCCGTGGACTGCCGGTACGCAAATGGCTTGGAAATCATTCTTCGAGACACTGGCTGGGAGGGACTCGGTTCGTGCGCCGTGCGCTTCGAGGGCGACGAAGGCTGGGTGCAGACCGGAGACGCGGGAATCGTGGAGGCATCCGACAGCCTGCAGCAGTACCGCAAGACGTTCGATGACGCCCGGGAATCGACCACGCGCCACGTGCGCGACTTCTTGAACTGTGTCAAGTCGCGCAACGATACACGAGCGAACCCGTTGGCGGCATGCCAGACGCACGTCGCTTGCCACGCCGCATACATCGCATACCAACTCGGGGAAGAGTTGGAGTTCGATCCCTCCACGGACCGATTTCCAAACAGCGAAGCAGCCAACCGCATGCGCTCTCGCGCCATGCGCGAGCCTTGGCGGCTGGTTTAGAGGGAGGCCTGAGATGTTGAGACGAACATTCTTCACGATCACAGCGTTCGCGGCGGGAGCAATTGGCAGGCTGCGCGGGCAATCTCGGGGCGAGCTGACCCGCCTCGCAGATCAGCAGCTGGCGACAACGCCCCACAAGTCGGCGGACATCATGAAAATGGGCACGCGCGATTTGGTCGCGATGCTGGAGGATCCGGGATCCAGCGAATTCTCCAAGGCCAAGGCATGCCAGCGACTCGCCGTTGTCGGCGATGAGTCGGCGGTGCCCGCTCTGGCAGGGTTGCTGGGCGACGCTAAGCTCGCGCACTATGCCCGCACCGCGCTCGAGCCGCTGCCCAGCCCTGCTGCGGACCGGGCGTTGCGCGACGCCCTGGCCAGCCTCGAAGGCGGCCTGCTCGTGGGCGCGATCAATTCCATCGGTTGGCGGCGCGACCCAGCTGCGCTGGGTGCGCTGGCGGAACTGCGGCATGGTGACGACAAGGCCGCAGCCGCGGCCGCGACCTGGGCTATCAACAGAATCCACCGCCCCTAACGGCAAGCGCTGGGACAGGTCGTCTGCTCACGGCAAACGGCTGCCTGCAGGGGATGGCCCCGAACTGGCCTCGGAACTGGTGCGCAAGCGCCCCGACGAGCATAAACTAGAGCAGTGCCTGCGACATGAAATCTTGGATTGTTCCCCTTGGCGCACTCCTGCTGGCATCGCCCAGCCTTGGCCAGACCCCTGCCAACTCTCTGCCGCCGGATCATCCGCCAGCCGGGGCTGCCGTGCGCAGGCAGCAGCTAGCGGACCAAACTGAGGCAATCCTGCCCGGCAGGCCGGCCTCCGTGGAAGGTGTCCCGCGAGTCAATTTCATTGACGACCACATATTCGGCAAGATCGAGCGCGATGGCATCCCGCACGCCCCGCTGGCCGACGACGCAACATTCTTCCGGCGCCTGCACCTCGACCTGACGGGACGGATTCCGTCCGGCGAGGAAGCCCGGGCGTTCGTTGCCGATCCGGACGCGGACAAGCGCACCAAGCTCGCCGAGCGGCTGGTCGGCGGAGTGGACTGGCGTGACCGCTGGACATATTGGCACCTTGATTTATGGCGCACAAGCCAGAATCGGGTCGGCTGGGCCGGCCGAAACCTGTTTCACGACTATGTCGCGGACGCCCTGCTGCTCAACCAGCCCTATGACGCATTGGTCCGGGAATTGCTGACATCCGAGGCGCGCAGCAATTGGTATGTCGGGCCCGCCAGCTATTTGGTCCGCTGGGCAGTATTCGCGGACAACTGCACGGAGATCATGCACGAGGACACCGCCGACGAGATGACGGTGATGGTCTTCCAGCACTTCATGGGCGTGAACCTCCAGTGCATCTCCTGCCACGACGGGGCGAATCACCTTGAACAGGTCAACTCCTGGCTCACGGATCGCAAGCGCGAGGAGTTCTGGGCGCAGGCGGGATTCTTCGGCAACACCCGGGTGATGCGCCGCGTGGAGCTTCGCAACACCCAGGACGAGTACCTGATCGATGACAAGGACCCGCAGCGAACGGGCTACTCGCGGGCGGCGCACAGTACCGTGAGGGTGGCCCGGCAAGGCGAAGGCCAAGTCCGGCCGCGGTTCATCCTTGGCGGCGAAGAGCCCGAACCGGGCAAGCCGCTGCGCCAGGAATTGGCCCGCATTCTGACGGGCCATCCCCAGTTTGCTCGAGCGGTCGTGAACCGCTTCTGGGCGGAATTCATGGGCGCGGGCATCGTCGAGCCGCTGGATGGCTTCGACTTTTCCCGCATGGACCCGGACAACCTCCCGGCGAACTGGGAGTTGCAGCCCACCCACCCGGAGCTGCTCGACGAGCTAGCAGACGACTTCATCGCTAGCGGGTACGACCTGCAGCATCTCCACAAGCAGATCGTAAGCTCATCGGCCTATCAACTGTCCACCGGCTTCCCCGCCGAATGGAAGCCGGGTTACGCGCAATACTTCGCAAGGAAATTCATGCGGCGGCTTTCAGCGGAACAGGTCTACGACGCCATCGTGAAGGCCACGGACCTGGAGATCCCGATCCAAATTCCACTAACCGACAAGAAAGTGCAGTACTTGGTCCAGACGCGCGGACCGGCTGACCTGCGCCGTAGCGCGACCCTCGGGCCGCAACTCAAGCAAGACCTGCAATTTTTCGCGGAGTCCTTCGGGCAGGCCAATCGGGAGTTCAACGAACCCAGTCGCGGCGGTTCGATCATCCAAGCGGCCCTGATGATGAACTCCAACCTGGTCAAGGAAAAGGCCAAGCCGGCCCAGGGCAGCTTCCTGGCGGCCCTGCTCGCCGGCGGAACGCCGAGCGAACAGCTGGTTGATTCGCTGTACTGGCAGTTCCTCACCCGCGGGCCGGACAAGCATGAGCAAACGGCTTCGCTGGAATTGCTGGCCGAACGCGGTCCGGTAGACGGCGGAGAGGATCTGCAGTGGATCCTGATGAACAAGGTCGAATTCTTGTTCAACCGCTAGGGGCACTGGCATGGCACGCTTCGAAGATCACTTCCTGACGCGGCGCGAAATGCTGCGCATTGGCTCGGTCGCGATGACCGGCTACCACTTCCTGCCGCTTGTCCAGCCGCGCGTCAAGGCCGCGGGCAACGCTTCAGCCGAGGGCAAGGCGCGCTTCTGTATCTTCGTCATGCTGGAGGGCGGCCAGTCGCACGTTGACTCGTGGGACTTCAAAGAAGGGCCATGGACCCCTGCAGATTTCGGCGCACAAAGCATTGCCGGCGTTGGCAAGTGGCCCATGGGCCTGTACCCGGAGCTCGCCAAGCGGCGCGACAAGTATTCGCTAATGCGCTCGATGTCGACTTGGGAAAGCCAGCACGGCCGCGGGCAGTACTACATGCAAACCGGCCACCAGCACAACCCCGCGCTGGCCCCGGAGCTGCCAGGTGTCGGATCCGTGGTCGCGTACGAATACGCCTCGCGCAGGAAGGAGACCGACTCCCTACCCCCATTCGTGGGATTCAACACGTTTCCGCAAGTCGGCCTGATCGGCTCAGGCTTCCTGCCCGCGACCTACACGCCCTTCCATGTCAACACCTCGTCCGACATCTCGACCCTGGCCCCTCGCGAGCAGGATCTGCCCGGTTTCCAGCGCCGCTGGGAATTGCTGCGCCGGTTCGACGGGCGACTCCGATCCGACCCCGCGTTGGAGAAGAAAGCCTACCGGGATTTCCACAACCATTACGAAGGCGCCGTGGAGATCATGTCGGACCCTCGAAGCGCCGGGATCTTCAGCATTTCCGCGGAGGACAAGGCCCGCTACGGCGGAAATCCAGTGGGCGATTCGTTCGTGCTGGCCCGCAACCTCGTCGTAGCCGACGCCGGCACCCACTTCATCTTCCTCACGCACGAGGACTGGGACCACCACGGCTCGATTTACGAGCGGCAGAACTTCTACCAGCGTTCGCAAGAGCTCGACACAGCCCTGAGCCAGTTGCTGGACGATCTGGGGGGAACGAAGCGGGAGGACGGCGGGTCGGTGTTGGACGAGACCCTCGTGGTTTGCGTCGGCGAGTTCGGGCGGACACCCGGGGAGCTGACGAACATCAGCGGCAGGGACCACTACCAATACGCCTTCACAGGTTTGTTTGCCGGCGGCGGCGTCCGTCCCGGCCAGGTATTGGGCGCCACCAACGAGTCCGGGTCCGAGATCACCGACTTCGGCTGGAGCGGCAACCGGCCGGTGTACCCCGAGGACATGGTGACCACCATCTATTCGGCAATGGGAATCGACTGGACCAAGAGCATTCATGAGACCCCGTCCGGACGCGTGTACCACTACATTGAGATCTTCTCGCCCACTCGCATGCTCGCCAACAGAGTCGTGCGGGAGTTATTCGCCTGACGAGCTTGGTCCCGGGCACTCCGGCTTCCCTGCCCTAGCCCAGCTGCGGGATGCACCCAGCCTTCAATCGCAATGTTCAGCGAAATCGCACGGAACCTGCGGATGAGCGGTCTTTCGCGCAAGATGCGCAAGGATTGGGACCGGCGGGCGCGCGAGGACGCCATGCACTTCGTGAATACAGCCCAGAAGGGTTGGGACGAAGAGGAGTTCTTTGCGACCGGCGAGCAGAGCGTCCGTGAGCAGATCCTCAACGACATGGCCAATGTGTGCCAAGGACGCGACCCGGCCCAGATGCGGGTGCTTGAAATCGGTTGCGGCGTCGGACGGATGACGCGCGCCTTGGCAGCCACCTTCGGCGAGGTCCACGGCGTGGACGTCAGTGAGGAAATGGTGCAGCGCGCCAAGGGCTTCCTGAAGTCCACGCCCAACGCGCATGTTTACTGCAATTCCGGTACCGACTTGGACGTACTGGGGTCACGCGAGTTTGACTTTGCTTACTCGTTCATCGTGTTCCAGCACATCCCGAGCCGCGACGTCATCGATAACTACGTGCGGGAAGTGAGCCAGCGGCTGCGGGGCGGGTCAATGTTCAAGTTCCAGGTACAGGGTTACCAGAGTCCGAATCTGCGCGAGCCCGGACTCAACACGTGGCTTGGCGCCAGCATCTCCGAGCGCGAGGCTGGGGAGATGGCGCATCGACATGGATTCGAGCTCCGGCACAGCACCGGAGCCGGCACGCAATATTACTGGCTCTGGTACTTCAAGCCGTAACCGTCGGTCCAGACGGTATCGTCGCCGCTAGTCCGGCCATCGCCGCGGCAAGGGGGGTGCACGGCTGATTCTTTATTGGGGGGTGTGACCATTCGCACAACAAGATAGGCGAGGGGCTGGCTATTTTGGCCGGATTCGTGTATGCATGGGGTATGCAAGAGCAGGAGACGCCCACAACGATTCCGGATCTGAAGCAAGTGGTGCTGCGGCTGGCGCAGCCGCACGAGCGGCCGCGCTGGGATGCGCTGATGGCCAAACACCACGATTTGGGGTTCAAGCAGTTGGCCGGGCGCGGGCTGCGCTATGTGGCGGAATACGAGGGCGAGTGGCTGGCGCTGGTGGGCTGGCAGACGGGGGTCTTCCAGTGCCGCCCGCGCGCCCGCTGGCTGGGCTGGCACAAGGCGGTGCAGTTCCGGCGCTTGCATCTGATCGCGAATCACACGAGGTTTTCAGTGCTGCCGGAGGGGGCGGGCGTGCAGCACTTGGCCTCGCACGTGCTGGGGATGAATCTGCGGCGGCTGAGCCGGGACTGGCAACAGCGCTGGGGGCCTCCCATTGAACTCGCCGAAACGTTTGTGGATCCGCAGCTGTACCGGGGCACGGTCTATGTGGCGGCGCACTGGATCCAGCTGGGCTTGCGCAAGGGGTATGCGCGCTCGAACGGGCAGTCCACGGACAAGCACGGGCAGCGCAAGCAGATGCTGGTGTATCCGCTGCGGGCGCAGGCCCGGGCGCGGCTGGCGGATCCGCAGGAGCGGCCGGAGTGGGCTTGCGGGGCGGTCGATGTGCGCTACCCGGCGGCGGAACTGCGCTCGCTGCGGGCGCAGTTGGAGGCGGTGGAGGACAGCCGGAGCTGCCACGGGAGACGGCATCGGTTGGCCGTGGTACTGGCGCTGCAGCTGCTGGTGAGGCTGGCCGGTCGGGTCGGCGGGCGGGCGGCAGAAGCGTATGCGAAGACATTGACAGCAGAGGAGTTAGGAGCCTTGGGCTGTCGCCGGGACGCGACCACGGGGGAGTCTGTGACACCCTCGGACACGACCTTCCAGCGGGTCATGGAGCGAACCGACCCGGCCTCGCTGGAACGGGCGCTCGAGCGTTGGACGCAACCGCGCGTGGCGGCGTCGGCGCTGGCGGGGGATGGCAAGCGCATTCGCGGGGCCAACCGGCTGTCGGCGGCGGGGCAGCACGGGGAGACGGTCACGCTGGTGGACCATCGCACGGGCGTCCCGGTGGCGAGCCGCAGCTACCGCGAGGAGGGCGGCGAGCAGGCGGCCTGGCGGGCCTTGTTGGAAGAGGTGGACCTGCGCGGACGGACGGTGACGCTGGACGCGGGGCACGCGGGGCGCGAGACCGAGCGGGCGATCGTGGAACAGCACGGCGGGCACATCATGGTGCGGATCAAAGGCAACTGCGAGCTGACGCACGCGACCCTGAGCGGGCTGAATTGGGAGCTGGGCGCGGCGCGCAGCTGGGCGGAAGCTGGCTGGAAGCCCTCGCGCCAGAGCGACTTAGAGAAGCGCTCGAGCCAAGTCTTCACGCCCCATCCGCAACTGCTGCCGTTCCCGCATGCGCAGCAGGCCTACCGCATCACGCACGAGCGCTGTGCGCGGCGCGGTGGCGCGGTCAAGCGCAGCTACAGCTACGGCATCACTTCGCTGCCGCCGGCGGCTGCCTCGGCGCGCGAGTTACTGGTGCTGCAGCGCGGCCACTGGCGGGTGGAGAGCGCCAACCACTACCGCCGCGACAAGGTCTTCGGGGAGGATGCCAGCCGCGTGCGCACGGGCCACGGTCCGGCCAACAACGCGGCGCTGAACAACCTGGCGCTGGCGCTGCTGCTGTCGCAGCCGCAGTTCGAGACGGTGCCGGAGGCGCAAATCTACTACGCCGGCAACCGCGCCAAGGCGCTGCAACTGCTGCTGAGCGAAACCTAGCAGGACTGGCACCGCTGAGACATCGCATCCGGCCGACCGCGGCCGGGTGAGCGGCCGCTCTGTGCGCCCGGGGCCGATAGCGGGAGCCCCGCCCGGCGCTGCTCGGCCCATCGGGCATCCTTGGACACCAGGCCGGGGCTCGATTTTCCTTCTCAGACCGCCATGGCGCTCGTGTTCAGGCACCCAGAGAGCGACTACACCCCTCAACCCGACAAAGAATCAGCGGTGCAAGGGGGGTGCCAGCCTCAGGCCCCGCAGTATGCGATAAGGCAGGCGGGCGAGTTCGCGACTCATCCGACCCTCGACCGTGGCATGGCGAGACTCCAGCGTGGCGACCCATTCTTCTAGCTTGGCCACGTGTAGCTCCCTCTCCCGCAGGACATTACCCGCGTCGGGCAGATATGCGAGGTTCTGGAGACCTTCGATCGGGCGCATCGAACAGGCCGCGACAAAGAAATGCGCGGCGGTCGGATCGAGGCTTGCGGTTTCGACGTGAGCCCTCGCGCCTTGGGCGCTGTCCGAACTAATGGCGATGGCTTGCGCATGATTCTCGAAGAACAGCTGGCGATGGGCGAACGTGCTCGCCAGCGCATCGCAAAACTCCGCGTAGGCAAACTCGTGGACATGGAAAGGGTTCGGCTCCGTGCGTGTCGTCTGGTAGTACGCACGGTTCGGCGTCGAGACTAGGAACACCCCTGCTGGAGTCAGTACGCGCGCCGCCTCGCGAATCAGGTCGGCCCAGCGGTCAAGGTGTTCGATGACCTCGAAGGCCACGATCAAGTCCAAGGAATCCGCCGCAAACGGCAACCCCTCACAGTCGCCTTGGACGAACGTGACGTCCGGATAGGCGCCCTTGCCTTGGCGGACCGCATCTGAGGCGTTGTCCAACGCGTAGACGGCCGCGCTTCCGCCTGTGAGCAGCGCAGCGCCGTACCCAACGCCGCAGCCTGCGTCCAAGACCCGCCGGTCCCGAGCCAGTGGAACCGCAAACTGGTATCGAGCAAGGTGTTCGTTTCGAACGTCGGAATCACTCGCTTCCGGAACAAGCCGCTCGCCGCTAGGCTTCATCTGGAACTCCTCACCAGATTCGCCGGGCCAGCAGGACGCCGCGCGAAGCCATGGGGACGATGTGGGATCCCGTGTCGCCAACGTGGATTAGGCATTGCAGCGCTGGCATTCCGCACGATTGCTTCAACAGTTGTCCGGGAGCGCACCCTCAGGTAGCCGGGCGTCCCCTACTCTCCTCCATAGTTAACCCAGATCGGACTGCCCCAAGCCATGTTGTCGTCCTCCTGGATCACCCGCACGTAATAGTAGTGCGTGCCCGGATCGACGTCAGAGTCCGTGTAAGCAAACGAGACTTCGTCCACGCCCGGGTGGGCGGTGTAGGCGAAGGTATTGTCTTTGATGATGTCGATCTGCTGAACCTTGGTCGTCCCGATGATTCTAACGTCGAAGCGGGGCGGTTCGTTGGTGGCAAATTCCTCGCCCATCGCGTGCTCGCCGCTTTGAAAGTCGACGATGATGTTATCCGTGGCCGCATAGGTGCGGCGGGCGTAAAGGGACTCCCAGATGTCCCCGTAGGTGCGTTCAGGCGTGTAGGCAACCGCATACGACATGTGCGTTGAGCGATGGTCCGAGCTCGCGATGAAGCCCATCTTGTAGCCCTTCTCCAGCGCATTCCACACGAATCCCTTCGACCTCATATCACCCGAGGTGATGTAGCCGCCGACGACGATCCGTTCTGCCGTGGCGCCGCGAGGTGCCCCCAAGTACTCGTAGGAGTCTCGATTGCCCTGGAAGATCTCGACCAGCCGTTCGGCGTCCTCATCGTTGTAGCGCCAGTCTGTGCCCATTTGCGTGGCCGGCGTGTGGGGAATGCTGATCGCTTTGGGCCGTCCGCTGGAGAGCAGTTCCTTCCAGAGCAACAACATGTCGTCCTCGGCAACGCCGATTTCGCGGTCTCCGGGCTTGATGCGAATGGGATCGTAGCCCCGCCCGTTCCAAACTATGTTGCGGTGACCGTCCGGATAGGCAACGGTTCGCTCGTAATTGAGCACGGGATAGAAGACCCCAGGGAGCTTGTACACATCCACGGCCTTGTCGACCATGCGCCACATGTAGGACGTGTCAGCCTTTTCCGGCAACACGTGCTCGGACGGACCGAGGAAGTCCATCTTCGCAACGTCGATGGCATACCGGTAGCAATCGTAGAGGCTGCCGTCGCTATAGCCGTCGAATGACAGATCGGTGTGGCGGTGCAGGTCACCCCATACGACGTGGTATTTCTCTCCGCCGGATTCCATCTGATACGTTTTCCAAACTGGCGAAGTTTGTTCTGGCTGGGCATCATCAGCCGCCTGCGGCGCTCGCAGGTCGTCTGTCCCCACGAAGTATTCATCCCCAATGGGGCCCCCCGGCACGTGTGCGAGAGCGAGCTTTCCGGCATACAGATCGTATTGCCAGAAGCGTTCGCTGTCGGGGGCATAACTCTTGCCGTCCGTCTGGGTCACGAACCACAGGTCCCCGGCCTTATCGACGGCGGCAGCGGGACGCTGCTCGTTGCGGCCGTCCGAATACGAAAGCCATACGGGCGGCGTCCAACCGTGCCCGTCAAACATCGTGACCTTGTAGTCCCAGTACGGGAATATCGAACGTGCCGCCACTGGCGCGGGGTTGGCGCGACCGAGGGTGCGCGTCCGCAAGATCGCCCAGACACGGCCCTGTCCATCGACCTGCAGCGTCGGGTACTCGGTGTAGGTCTGGCGGGCGCTGTCCAGACCCAACGCCATCCAACTCCCCGTGATTGGGCTTGGCGGGAAGCGATGGTCGATCGGAGGGACGGACTTAGCAATGCGGCCTCGATCGAGCACTCGCACCTGTGCCTGGCGATGGAAGTAGAGCCCGCTTTCCCCGCGATGGATGCCGTTGATGCCGTAGTGATCCTTGCCCCAGTTCGGCCCGCCGTTGTCCCAGGCCAGCCAAAGCCTGTCACGGTGATCATAGGCAAGACTGACATGGGCCTGAAAGTCCTCGCTAACCGTGATCCGCTCCAAGGGCTGCAGCCGGCCTTCTACGAACCTCCGCAAAAAGATGTCGTAATTGCCATGGCGGTAGCTGTCCCACGCGATGGCCACTTCACCCCGCGAGTTCAGCGCGATCGACGGTTCCCAGTCATTGGCCGGATGCTCTGTCACCTTGATCGGCGACGACCATGAGTCCGCCCGGCGGACCATGAGCGATATGTCGGTGTTGCCCTGGGCGCCGGATTGGAAGACCAAGTACACGTCTCCGCTTTCCGCGGCCACCAACCGCGGGAACGTGTCCGGGCCGGGGCCGCGCGTCAGCGCGGCGCCTTTGGGAGTGCCGCCTACCGAATACTCGGCTTCGTACAGATGCACCAAGCCGTCGCGAATCGCCGACGCAACCGCTGTCACCTGGCCGGGCTTGGTTGAAGCCAAGGCGACCTGATAGTAGTCGCCAGGCGGGGCGATGGTCACCGGGGCATCCCACGATCCTCCGTCGGCCGAAGACCGGAGCTGTATGGTGTCCGCACCGTCTTCGAAGGCGATCCAAGCCACCCACACGCGCCCATCCGGCCCGATCGCGATGGCCGGGTAGTCATCGTCAGCCAAGCTATCCGACATGCGATTCGATCTCGGAATGCGCTCGATTCGAATGCGTCCGTCGAGGCGTTCGAGGGGCTCTTGGTAGCGGACTTGGCCCGCGCGGAATTCTGCGCTGCCCTGAGCTGTCTTGATCAAGACAGTGGTCGTGTCGCCCCCGTCGACATCCACGACGACCCCCTTCCAGCGCGCCTTGGGGAACACGGCCTGGTCCATTGGCTCCATCTGCAGCCGGCCATCCCATTGGTTGCCACAGTTCCAAGTCGACGAGTCTGAAGCTTCCCCTGGGCCAAAGTGAAACGACTCCACAATCGACGCCGTGCCGGAGGTTGCGGACAGCGAACCACTCCAATCCACGACCTCTTGGTCAGCCCCTCCGAACAGGATGCGGAACCGTTGGCTGGCCGCGAGCGGCGCCGCCGCAACAAGCGCCAAGAGGCAGATGAAGACACGGAAAAGCGACGGCGGCAGGATCGTTTGATGCACGCTAGAAACCGCATCAATCATACCCAAGGACGACAATCCGTCTCTGCTCGACGGCCTGTCGCAACGAATGTGTCGTCGTAGACTGTGTGGGATGCGCCCGTCGTGGCGCGGACGCGTAGGTGGACTTGTCCAGAGCCGCCGCAGCCGCCGACGCACCAGCAGCTGGCGGGCGCTATCTTGGAATCTTGCACCGGATTAAGGCCTTGGACACCCGTAAGAAGATCGTCGAACAGACCGCCCTGCCCCGCAACGGGGCGTGCATCAGCATCGCCAAGGGCTGGTTCGACGTCCTGACGGCCGAGCACTGCGATTTGCTCGCCCGCGCTCGCCCGGCCGACGGCAGCCTGCTGGTCTTGGTGCACCGCGAAACACCTGAGCGGCCTGCGCCGCTGGTCGCCTACGACCGCGCCCAGATGCTCGCAGCTCTTGGGTGCGTTGACCTGGTGTGCATCTGTGACGCGTCGAATGCGGACTCCATTGCAGCCGATCTAGGAACCGATTCCGCACTTGATGTGGATGCGATCCAAGCTAGCGACGTAGTCCGCCATGTCATCGAGCGCCAGGGCAGTTAGGGGTCCCTTGACGCGGATCCTGATGGTACGCCTAGGCGCGATGGGAGATGTCATCCAGACACTTCCCGCTGCAGCGGACCTTCGCTCGCAATTCCCTGCTGCACGGATCACGTGGGCAGTGGACAGTCGCTGGGAGCCGCTGTTGCAGCACAACCCCGACATTGACGAGACAGTCTCGGTGCCGCTGCGCGAGTGGCGGCGCCGGGGTCTCGGTATCGCCACCTGCCAAAACGCCGCCGCCCTGATCGGGAGCCTGCGCGCTGCCGAATTCGACCTTGCCGTGGACTTCCAAGGCCTGCTGAAGTCCGCGGCCATCGCCGCGCTGAGCCGGCCCAAGCGCGTAACAGGGTTGTCTTTTCAACTGCTGCGGGAACCGCACGCGGCATTGCTGTACACGTCGCACGCGAGCACGGCCAGTCCACACGTGGTCGATCGCTATCGCGAACTGGCGGCACTCGGGATCGATCGACCGGTCGCGCGCAAGGCGAGCTTTCCACTGCCGCACGGCGAGCCTCGCAGCGGCCTGCCGGATCGGTTCGTGCTCGCCAGCCCCCAAGCAGGGTGGAGCAGCAAGCAGTGGCCCGCGGAGCACTATAGTGCGCTGGCATCCATGTTGTGGCAGAAGCGAGGAATTCCACTGCTCGCCGATTGCGCTCCGGGTCAAGACGGTTACGCAGCGAGCATCCGCGACAATGCGGCCGAGGGAGCGGTGATCATCCACCCCTCGACGATTCCTCAACTGATTGCCGCCACGCGCAGGGCCGCCGCCGTCGTAGGGGTGGACAGCGGCCCGTTGCATCTGGCGGCTGCGATCGGCAAGCCCGGCGTAGCAATCTTCGGCCCGACTGATCCTGGCCGTAACGGTCCCTACGGATCAGAGATCGCCGTCATTCGTGATCAAAGCGCTGAGACTAGCTACAAGCGGGGCACCGAGCCAAGCCCGTCAATGCGCGCTTGCTATCCCGATTTGGTCTTCCGCCGCCTCAATGCGCAACTTAACTCAGTAGACTGAATTCCATGCGCAGACTCCGCCCGACGATCCTGATCTCGTTGCTGCTGCTCGCCGCGCTGCCCTTGATGAGCCAGTCCACCGGAAGGCTCGGCGGGCGGGAGATGGCGGAGCTCACGAGCCGGATCGCGGACCTTTTAGAGGCAACTCGGATCGTTGTCCCAGAACTGTCCCGGGCGGGGGCACCCCTGCAGGAAAACTTCCGCCAAGGCATTATGACTCTTCGCACCACGCAGAGCCGCGATCACACGGGCGTGATGTACACGATGCTGATCAACGCCAAGGCCTACCTGCAGCTTTCCGACACGCTCCCCAGATCGGCCGAGTTTTCGGAGGACATCAGTAGACAGCTGTCCGAGCTCCGGAGCGGGATTCAGAGGCTGGAGGCACATTTTCGTGCGACGCTGGCCCTACGGGAGGAACAGGTGCTCGGCTCCGATAGGGACAATCTCCGTAGGTACGCGGAAGCGAATAGTTTGGCGGGGCCCGCTGATCCGCGGAGCCCTCGTGTGGTGTTTTTCGGCGACTCCATCACAGACGTGTGGAAGCTGAACCAGTACTTTGCCGGCAAGCCATACCTGAATCGGGGCATCAGCGGGCAGATCACCGGCCAGATGCTTGGGCGCATGAAGCCGGACGTGATCGACCTCAATCCCTTTGTTGTCGTGGTTCTGGCCGGAACGAATGATTTGGCCCGCGGCGTCTCCAACACGGCCATCCGCCACAACCTCGAGGCGATCGGCATGCTTGCCGAATCGGCTGGGATCATTTCGATCATGGCCTCGATTCTCCCGGTGAGCGACTATCACAAGGACCTGAATCCTCGCTTCTTGCGCACGACCTATCGAGACCCGAGGCGGATCGCGGACCTGAATCGGTGGCTGGAAGCGCTGTGCCTATCGAAAGGCTGGGGCTACATCGATTACCACGGCCCGATGGCGGATCAGGCCGGTCGGCTGCGGAAGGAATTTGCCGACGACGGACTCCACCCCAATAGCGAGGGCTACAAGGTCATGGCCCCGCTCGCCGCACAGGCGATTGATGCCGCGCTGAATCAGCGAGGACCCCGAAGGAGGCGGCGATGACCCGGCGGCGGGCGGGCGCAAGCGCTAGCGATCCATCACAGCTGGCACCGGCAGGAGCAATCACTGCCGTCCATGGGTCGCTAGTCCGGGGCCGGTCGCTCGAGGCTTGCTGCTAGCGAGCAACAGGCGCCGTGCCCCCGCGATGCGCCCCGTTTTTCCTGTTGCTTGCGGGTTGCGTGGAAATTGAGAAGGTCCGACGCTTGGTGCCCTGAAGCTTGTCGCCGCAGCACTCACAACGTCGCGGAGAGCCGGACACAGCAGTCCGGTCTGTCGCAGGGCGGTGTGGCCGGAACAGGCCCGCTTCTTAGCGCGACGGGCCGCCAGGTTTCCCTGGGAGGTCCCCGCAAGCGTCGCGGCCATCGAGCGAACGGTCGGTGGGCCAGAGCCCGGGGAGGTGCCCCCGTACATTCACGAAGGCTCTTTCCGACAGCGACCTGCCGGGAAACACCCTGTCATGCAGGTCAAGCACCTCCCCGGCCGAGCGCAGGCCCAAGTGCCCGACAAGGAAGGTGATATCATCCATGTCCTTGATTCGCCCCGCCCGCACCTTCATTGCCAGCAAGTGCACCGCCGAAGCGGATGTCACGACCAGATTGGCGTCACCGTAGACCGGCCGGGCCCGATGGTCGGGTTTCTTCGGAATCGCGAGAACGGCCTGTTCATACAGCCAGGATGGCGGCCAGCCGCGCCTGCGAGCGATCCTGTGCGCGGCATCTATAACCGGTCCCTGACCGTCGAGGATCAAAGTGTCAATATCCGGCGTCACCCTGCGCCCGTCAAAAGCCAGAGACATAGCGGCGCCGCCAACAATGTAAAGGTGCGCCTTGACTCCATTGCGTCGCAATTCGGCAGCAAGCTCCCGCAGTCCCGCTGTGAGATCGGATCTAGAGAAGGGAGCCATAGTGACGCTCTCCGCCGCGCGCATTCAGGTCCAGTGGGTCGGGCAGCACGCCGTGTCGGATGAAGGCCCCCGGCGAGTCGATCCAACTTCTGGCCATGTCCAGGCCGCCCAGCTTGGCAGGCAGCCAAGGGATGTCCAGGAATCGCTCCGGCTCGTCGCACCAGTCGGGAATCGGTGGTTGTGAATAATGGCGATGTGCTCAGCAACTGCCGCGAGCAGCACGTCCCACTTCGTGCCGGTGAGTCGTGGGGCTGCGCCCAGCGCATAAGTCTGCCTGTCGCGACTGGAGGAATGGAACCGGCGAGGCAAGTCGCGGACAATCATGCGATAACGCTCGTCGTCGTTCCATGCGGTTTCGATCGTGCGACAGTAATCACCCACTCGCCAATACGCTTCCGGAGGTAGCGCTCCGTCGGTGATCGTCATGCTGTCCTCCCCGAGCATCAGGGCACCACTGTCAGTCTAGGTTGCGAATCGCAGATCCTCGGAGGAGCGGCTGTCGGAAGTGCTGCAGGATCTGTTCGGCGTGACGGGCTGCGCGGCAACCTTGGCGGGGATGACGCGCAAGGCGGCGGAGTGCTGGCGTGACCTACAGCTGGATGTCGATCCATGAGCGCATGCGGACTTGGGTGCGGCTGGCCACGACGCTGCGGACGGCGGAAGGGCAGACGTGGAGCCAGCGGCAGGACATGGACCCGAATAACGAGCAGGCCCGCATCGCGGCGGCGGCCAAGCTGGGGTTCCAGCGGCACCGGAGGAGCATTCCGCTGGACTGGAGTGCTCTTACGAAGCAGGAAGGGGACACCGGCTAGGATCACACGGCGTAGTGACCGCAAATCCGCTTGGCGGAATACCAGCTCAAATAATTCAATGACTTACAACTGTGATTCCAGAGAATTGTCAAAGTTGGGCTCGGTGTTAACCGTGTGCGATCCAACCCACCCACACGCGCCCATCCGGCCCGATCGCGATGGCCGGGTAGTCATCGTCAGCCAAGCTATCCGGCGTGCGATTCGATCTCGGAATGCGCTCGATTCGGATGCGTCCAAAGGGGCTCTTGATAGCGGACTTCCCGATCCACTGTTCCAGCTTGACCGGAAAACTTTCCTGCCGCATCAGGAAACCTGATCGGACCGGCCCTTCGATTCCCGGCAAGAGCGCGGATTCATGTTGGGCCTCTTCTCTTGCGGAATCGACCGTGATTCCTACACTTCGGGATGCAAAGCGGTGAACCGCCTGAGGTGTCTTGCCAGAGAACTGCACCTTGAAGCGCGCTTAGGGCCGATAAGGGCTACAACCCAACGAGCGGCGTCTGACGAAACTCGCATACGACCAACTTCTAACGCATTGTAAATGGCGTCTCTCAGGCCCTCACAGCCCAATTCAGACCGGACGTCGCGCTGCGTAAACAAGTCCAGACTACATCCCAACGAGAGATCCGGGAAGCGTTTCGCCCCGATGCGGAGGGCCTTGCGCTCGTCGACCAGCGCAATTGCACAGCTACCATGAGCAAATGCGATCGTCGCTGCCTCCCCGTCACCCAATGATTCGCTGGTCACATCGTTAACGAGAGAATCGAAGTGCGGATTCTCGGTAGGCCCAAGCCGCACGATTTCTACTCGGCCCTGCGCAACTGGCGCCGAGAGCTTGTCGAAGTCGATATGCTCATTGCTCTGGCCGACCTCAAGTTCGGCGAGAACCTGGTCGACGACCAGAAGCCGGTTCGGCAGTACATCTAGAATCGTCTCGGAAAAACGCGAAGCGTTCAAGTTGATGACTACACTCGTGTCAGCCACAACGGGAGCTGTAGATCCATCGAGGCAACTACTAGGAGAGTCCATCCAACTCGGTCCCTCCGGTCTCGATTTCGTCTAAGAGTATTCGCAGTTCGACTCGGCCGAGGCACAGAAGTTGTGCGAGTTGCCCCTCGCTGAGCAATCCACGTTGCCAAGCCTGCTCAGCGAGTAGGTTCAATCGAAGAGTCGTCGGCCGACTTGCCCCTGCTGCGTGCGTGTCAAACGGAACTAGATCGCCAAGGACCTGCTGGGCCTGCACATTGGTAATGCCTCCATTGACAGTGAACCAGTCCCAGCTTCCGGGTTTGGTGAGGCCGAGATCTTCAAGCCGTCGAACCAACGCCTCTCGCGAGACGCCAAATGCATGCGCCAATAGGATGATATGCGTTTGGGTTACCTGCGAGGAACCTGCAGTGATTTCGCTGAATCTTTGCTTGACCGCTCGCGCTGGAGTCAGGAAGGCTCGACCAAACGCGTCTGCGTAACGTTCCCCGCGGGACCGCCTAGGCCCGCCACTGCGTAGAACGTCCGCTTGGTGCCGGTTTGAGACAAAGTGCCCAAGTTCATGCGCCGCCGTTTGAACTCTACGCTCGAGCGGAAGGTTCGCATTGAGCAAAATGCATGCGCCTACCGTTTCGTGGAACGAGAACAAACCGGATACTGCCGAACCAATCGGACGAACGTACATCCTAATTCCGAGATCTAACTCGAGGATGGTTACGATGTCGCGGATCGGTGCAGATCCTAGACCGAGCCATTGCCGCAGCTCGGCCGCGTCAAGTTCAGCCTGGCCGCATTCGGACCCAGCAAGCAGTGGCCGTTCCGGGGGGTAGTTGTGAACACGCGCGATGCCCAAAACGTTTTCTAGTTCGACTTCTGCCCGAGCCAAGTCAGACAGGAGTTGAGCCGCCTTGATGGCATCCACGTCGCCGCCTAAACCTAGCTTCCGGAATGCAGGGACGATATCGACGAACACCGCCTCTCGGCGCAGCAGTGCGTTGACCGAAGTACCGTAGACACGCGCCAACTGCTGTAGTTCGCTGGTCTTGAGCCGACGCCGGCCCTGCTCGATCGCAACGAGCGTAGTGCGGGCGATGTCGATGCTCTTTGCCGCGTCGGCTTGAGTTATCCCGGCGGCTTCACGTGCGACACGCAGACGGCTGCCAAGATCTGCGGGGTTCAGTCCTTCCCAAGGCATGTCGCTACGCTTCCAATGCCCAGTGGCTTGCGAATGACTCGCATCTCAATGAATCGAGGAAACCCTTCCATTCGCACTCATGCTGCTGTAGGACGCGCATCAACTTCGCACGGACCGTCTCTTCTGGGAGTCCAAGCGAAGCGCTCAACCGGCCAACCTGTCGGTCAAATGCACTCTGGCTAGCCACGGAACGATGAAGCCTCGCTAGCTGATCGAGTTGGAGGCGGGAGGTCCAGGGAACCTCCGCCTTCCAGTCTTGCTGAAGGGCTCGCAAGAGTGCCTTGCACGCCTCATCAGGCGTGAATGCTGGCCTATCGGCTCGCTCGGCGACGTGCTTCCACGCGCGTCGCATGCTCAAGCTCTCGTGGCGACCATCGGCCATTTCGCCCTCTGATGTCATTTATCATAGATCAATGTTCCGACATTGTCACCTTCTTGGCGGGCGACTCGTTTAGCGGCAAGATTCTTGCGGGTCGTGCCGTGATCCTCTAGATGGGGTTGCCGTTGCAGCCGCGCACAGTCCTCGGTTTCAGCATGCGGAACCCTACCCGCACTCCGCCTGCCTTCCAGTAACCACCCCCTCGGTGTTAACTGTGTGCGACCGCTCGGCACAAGCGAGCGCAGCCAGCGAGCCTTGGTAAGCTGAGTGAATGCCATCGGCTGACTCTTGGCCAGCGGCGCCGTGCAATGGGCATTCTCGACATCTTTCGGACGCCGCCAATGCAGCAGTCACAGGCTTCCCGTGATTCTGACACCTTGCACCGAATCAGCCAAGCTATCGACAAGCTGCCCGCCGAACAAGCGAAGTACATTGCCGCTTTCGCCTTCATCTTGGGGAGGGTAGCGAACGCAGACTTCGACATCAGCGAAGAAGAGATCGCCGAGATGGAACGCATCGTGGAACGCGTCGGTGGCATCCCCGAGGACCAGGCGTCTCTCGTGGTGGAGATTGCGAAGGGCCAGCACAAGCTGTTCGGCGCCACGGAGAATTTCGTCATCACGCAGGAATTCAACCGGATCGCCAATCGGGTCCAGAAGCAGGCCTTGCTGCACTGCCTCTTCGCTGTCTCATCCTCGGATCATTCGATCAGCGTCAGGGAAGACAATGAGATCCGGGCTATCTGCAAGGAACTGCGGTTGGATCACGCCGACTTCATCGCCACCCGCTCGACCTACAAAGAGCATCTGAGCGTGCTGAAGGATTGAAGCTCGATCGATCTGGCCTGGCTGCTCTCGATGCATACCGGCTACGGGTCTCGGGTAGGCGGCGCGCAAAACTGGCAGACAAGAGCAAGGAGATCGTAATAGCCATGAAGACTGCAACCTTCGGAGCCGGCTGCTTCTGGGGCGTCGAAGTCACCTTCGGCAACATCCCGGGCGTCGAGGCCACCTGCGTGGGCTACGCAGGCGGCGACCTCCAAGACCCCACCTACCAAGACGTCTGCGCGGGGGACACGGGACATACCGAAGTCGTTCGGCTGAGCTTCGATCCGGACAAAGTCACCTTTGCTGCCTTGCTCGATGCGTTGTGGGACTGCCACGACCCGACGCAGGTCAACCGCCAAGGACCGGATGCCGGTTATCAGTATCGGTCCGTGGTCTTCTGCGAGGACGACGAACAATTCAACCTCGCGACGGCCTCGAAGCAGCAACGGGCAGCAAGCGGCAAGCATGCCCGGCCGATTGCTACGTCCATTGAACGGAGCCGGTCATTCTACGAGGCAGAGGAATACCATCAGCAGTACCTGGTCAAGCGCGGGCTGGCCGTCTGCCACGTCTGAGCTGGGCTGCGGGCGCAACGCGGGAAGCCTTTATGCATCGTCTTCGCATGCCAAGTGCTTTCCAAGGAATCGCGGGCCGCTTAAGCTAAGGCCGTTAGGATCCAGGACTCGCCGTATGTCAATGATGCTTCAAGAAATCCGGCAGCAGCCGGAAGTGTTGGACCGCATCCTGACGAATCTCCCATCCGCTCTGACGCGACTGCGGGGGCGCTATTCGACGAAACGCCCTGAACTTGCAGTGATCGTCGCACGCGGCACGTCGGACAACGCCGCGGTCTTCGGGCGCTACCTATTCGAGATCACTTTGGGGATCCCCACGATTCTGGCGGCTCCGTCGGTCGCGACACTGTACAAGAGCCTGTCGCTTCCAAGGCATGCGCTGGTGATCGGCATCTCGCAATCGGGTGAGTCAACGGACATCAACGGCTATCTGGAGTCGGCCAAGGCATTGGGTGCGTATTGCATCGGCATCACAAACGAGAGCAGCAGCACTCTCGCAACGCTCTCAGACGAAGTGTTGCCAACCCAAGCAGGCACGGAAAAGAGCGTAGCCGCGACGAAGACCTACACCGCGCAGGTGATCATGCTGTATTGCCTGGCGCACGCCCTAGGCGCCGGGATTGCTAGTGACGATCTCAAGGAGATCCCGAGTGCGGCCGAGGCGCAACTGAAGGATGAAGCGCGATTGCAATGGCTCGCTGAACAGTACAGCGAGATGTCACACGCAGTCGTGATCGGTCGCGGATTCAACTACGCCAACGGCTTCGAGTTCGCTCTCAAACTGATGGAGACAAGCTACGTCGTCGCCACCGGATTTTCCGGGGCCGACTTCGCCCACGGTCCGATCGCGATGATCGAGGAGAGATTCCCGGTTTTCGCATTCTGTCCTTCGGGGCCGACGGCCGAGCAAACCCAGGCGCTGCTTGAGCGCCTTCATGCCAGCCAGGCCGAGACCATCTGTTTCGGGGCCCCGTCAATGCTTCGGAAACTGCCCTGCTCACACTGGATCGACGTACGTGAGATAGCGCCCCGCGCCGGGTTGCCCGCTGATCTGCTCTCGGCGATCCCCATGATCATTCCCGCACAACTCTTCGCCGCCCACCTTGCGGCGAGCAAGGGCCTAAATCCTGACAGACCGCGAATGCTATCGAAGGTCACGCGGACTCTGTAAGCACCCGCAACCGGTCGGCATCCAGGACATCCGCCCTGAAGCTTAAGCGATCAGCCGCCAAGCAGCCCGAACCAACGCCTCTTTCTCTGTGGGCGGTTCGGTTCAGAATCCTCCTCCGGAGCGACTTTGCCTGTCCTGTCGCCGGTCCGTGCTGCGCCGCCAGTGCGATTGGGCGCGGCTTGCTCGCCGCCGGCCGACGCCGTAGCACCAAGCCGGTTGGTAGCAAAATATCGTAGGCCCTCACCGTCGTCATCCCGGCTTTCCAAGTAGCCCTGCGTGCATGCATGGTCTAGCAAGTCACGGAAGCCCCGCAAGCCGTAGGCGGTGCAGTCGAAGTCGAAGTCGTCCGCCCGGACGGCCTCCCGCAGTTCGTTCCGCTTCGTCCCCGGGCCAGCCAAGGTGGCATGCTTGCGCAAGACCGGGAGAATGATCTCGAGCGCGTCGTCGGCAGACCCCTTGACCGTGGATGCGACCTGCTCGTGAGGCGCTTCGGGGATCGCTGCCCGCGGCCTCTTGCCTGTTGATTCGACAATGCAGGACCTGCCATTTGGCTTGAGCGCAAAATAACCTTCCAATACAAGGCCCCCAACGAACTGCTGGAACTCGAGCCTTCCGGAACCATACGTCCTGAAGCTGGGATCGATCTCGAGAATTGTTGAATAGAGCATGCCCAGTTCTACGAGCCGACCGTCCTTTGCAATCCTCGTGATCGCCTGGTTCATGACGGAGACTACATTCGTTAAGTCCTTGCCTGTAGGGACAGGAGGGGCGGAGGAGCGCTTAGAGCGGCGGGCCGGTGGGCCGTTGACCTGATGATCACCGCCGCGGCCGCGAGGCCGTGCCTCGCGCGGATCTGGGTCGCTGCGTGAAACTGGCTCAAAATCGGATTCTTGGTCTGCGATGCAGAAACGGTCATACCCAATGGGCTTTCTCCAAACATAGCCGGCCTGTTCCAAGTCGATGATCAAATCCTTCATCGACTCGCAGCCGAATACCCGCGGGTCAAAATCCGGCTCTAGATCCAACACGGTCTCGCAGAGTTGGCCGGTGTATGTCGTCTCGCCACGCATGTTCATTTCCCGGATCGCGCGCCTCACCGACGGCATCGCCGCTTCCAGCGGTCGACCGTGCCTGCCGCGAACACGGGACTCTGTTTGCCGAGAAGTTGACTCGCGAGCGGACGGATGGCGGATCAATTCTTCGTAACTGACGAATTCGTGGCAATTGCGCCGCAAGTTCTCGCTGATGGAAGACTTGCTGGCGACGATGTAGACGCGCTTGTTGTTTTGCTTTAGCTTTTGGACTAGGGGTAGAAAATCGCTGTCACCGCTGACAATGCAGAAGGCGTCGATATGCGGTTGGGTGAATACGAGCTCAAGCGCTGCGAGGGCGAGGGCAATGTCCGCGCCGTTTTTTGTATGGTTCGAAGCAGTTTCCAGATGTTCCATCCGGACGCCCTGCTGAGCGAACTTTCTCAGGACCGTCTTCGCATCGGGGTCTGTGCTCCAGTTCCCGTACGCAATCTTCGTCAGAATCGCACCCTTGGAGTTGATCCAGTCTTCAATGTGCCGGTACTGGAAGGTCTGGTTCAGCGCATGCCTAACGCCAATCGCGATGTTGTCGTAATCAATGAAAACCGCGAATTTTTGTTGCTCTGTCAAATCTCATACCCTCTCTACGCCGGTGCTCGGTTGAGCGCATAAGCAGCGCCAGTTCCCGCAGGCAGTCCGCCAGTTCCGCTAGCAGGCGCCGGTCCAGCTCCTCGATGGTGTCGCTGGCCGCGTCGTGCGCCCGCAGCAGTTCGCGCAGCCTCCACCGCCCGTGCGGGTCGAGGTCGGCGGCGAGCACCTCCTCGTTCAGCTCCAGCTTGGCGCTTACGTGGCCGCTCAGTCCCCCTAGGAGGCTGCTCTTTGTGCGGCCATTGACGAGGCCGTCCAGCACCCGCCTGCCGTGCAGGCCAAAGATGTCTGCCAGCGCCCCGCCCAGACACAGCTCGTCGAACTGCATGGCGGCGGTACTGCCCCGTTCGGCTGTGGTCGTGCTGGATACTCCTTGCAGCGCAAGCAGGACTATGCGCGCCCGGAAGGGACACACCCGCCGCGGGACCGGGCCGCGATTTGCTATTCAGCCACGGCCCTCCAGACCGGTGACGCTGCGGAGCTTGCTGCGGCAGCACGACGTCAGTTTCAATTACCGGCAAAGGGGCATCTCCCTCCTACCGGCAAAGTTTGCGATCATCTCCCCGCTGCCTTTACCTAGCCTTCCACATCGGCCAGCCTCTGCGCCAATGCGGATCCCGACTGACCTCACGTTTCATGGGTTCGGGCTGAGCGGCACACCCAGCATTAAGCTTCAAGGGTAATGCTAAGTGCCTTGAGAAACTCTTGGTCCTGCAGCGTGAGGTTGGCATCCAGATCTTTGTGCGTTAGTTCCGTAGACTTCTCCGCACCGCCCTTCTGAGATTGCTTACTAAAACCGATCGTCGCCTCGAGCACGAGGAGGGCGTCGTAGCCTTCTTTCTTGATTTCTCCAATCACCTCGGCAATTGACTCCGAATCCGAGAGCGACTCGTCAATCGCATGCACAAGGCGCTTAATCAATTCCTTGAGTCGCGGCTCCACGAAAGACCACCGCAAGCTTGGCCCGTCTGAGTCGCAACACACAGCCCGGTCAACTGCTTGTCTGAGGATATTGAAGCAAATGGCGTCACAGTTTGCAAATGTCTGTCTGCACCTATCGAACGCAAGAACCCCACGGCGGCCCCCAAGCCTCAAGCGAGCAGAGCCACAGCGCTGTCCTTGCACACACGCCGAGCGCGCGGTGACAATGGGTAGACGGGGTATGACCCAAGCGGAGCGAGCGACCCTGGCGCGGGAAATCGCAATGGCGGTTTCAGGCACCAATCAGACCCATGCCTGCGCCTGCGGCTCCGATCCTGAATCGGCCAACTCAGGCCGTTCCAACGGGATGAGCCTCGCTCAGTCCCTCGATGTGTCACTGGCGCGCTCAGACGCAACCCGGTCCGAGGTCGAGAGCTTCTTGGCGATATCCGGTCCGTCCAACTTCCGCTCCATATGCGTCCAACCTCGCTGGGCGTCGCTGGCGGTGCGCAATCTAGGCGGCAAACCGACCCGAGTGGCATCGTATGTCGCGTACCCTCACGGCACCTCGCTCACTCCGGCCAAGTGCGCCGAGGCCGAGTCACTGCTGCGCCTCGGCGTGGAAGAGCTGTGGATGGTCGCCGATATCGGCGCCCTGCGGGCGGGCGATCTAGACGCTGCCTACATCGACATCAGGGCCGTCGCGCAAGTCGCGGAGTGCCGCGGGGCTCATCTCAACGTGATTCTCGAACTGCCTCTGCTCACCGCGCGGCGGGGCGTCGAGGCCTGCGTCGTCGCCAAGCTGGCCGGAGCGACCTCCGCTGCCTCGTCGACGGGATGCACGGGCTACGCCACCGAGCCCCATCACATCGAGCTCATGCGGGGCGCGCTCGGCGAGGACATGGGAGTGGTCGCTTCCGGCGGAATCCGGACCGTAGCGATGGCCCATTCTCTGCTAGCTGCAGGTGCCAACAGGATTGAAACCCGCCACGATCTCGAACTCGCCGGGCCGTCCCGGGCTTGAAGCCAACGATCCCGCGGGGCGCTCGAATCACGGCCGAGGCGTTTGAGCCTGAGGTCAACGCGGCCGCCACGGGCACAGACGTTGAAAGCTCAGAGGTTTGAGCTAATCTGAAGACAGTCGGGCATGCCCCGCACCTGACCGGTTCACGTGATCGATCCCGGTCAGCCGACCCCCTAAGGCCCACGCAGGAAGTGAAAGTGCGCCCATGGCCGACAATGTCTTGCCAAACGCGCCCTCTACGAAGGGGCGCGATCGAAACACCGAGATCGGCATCCTCTTAGAGGCGTCTGAAGCTGCGGACTCCAATTCGCTGGATTTCGACGCCTTGATGGAAGAGCTCTCCAAGCTCGTCAAGAAGATCATCGACTACGAGATGTATTGCCTCATGCTCCCCACCGGGGACGGAGGATTGCGGGTCGCCCATTCCGTGGGCTTCCCCGACGAAGTGGTGAAGTCGCTGCGCGTGTCGGCCGGCGAGGGCCTGACCGGAAGAGCCGCCGGGACCTTGGCGACAGTCCGCGTGGGCGACGTGAGCCGGGAGCCCCAATATGTTCGCGCTGTTGACTCGGTCCGCAGTGAAGTCGCCGTACCCTTGGTTGCACGAAACCACCTAGTGGCCGTGCTCGACCTGCAGTCAGAAGACCCCAATGCCTTTGACAGCCGCGTCTCCGATCTGTTGGAACTCGTGGCGTCGCGATTCTCGCTGGCGATCGAGGTCGCCCAACTCTATCACGCGCAAGCGAAACAGCGTTCCACCCTGGAAACGCTGCACCAAGTGGCCCAGGAATACTCCAGCATCCTGCGGTTGGACGAATTGCTGCGCAAGATTGCAGCACTGGTCCGGACCCTGATCCGCTACGACGTGCTCGCGATCTACCTCAAGGACCCGCAAAAGCCGATCCTGCGGCACTATTTCGGTGTGAAGTTCCAAGAGCAGGTGCGTTGGAAAGACATCAATATCGGAGTAGGACTGGTTGGCAGGGCCGCTGCCAGGCGCGAACCCATCCTTTCCACAGACACGTCCCAAGATCCCCGCTACATCGAGTCCGTGCCGGGCATCAATTCAGAGGTCGCCATGCCGTTGATGCTGAAGGGCGACATCATCGGCGTACTCGACCTCGAAAGCGTCACCCCCGCCCAGTTCAGCGAGGACGATGTCGGCACGCTCAAACTGCTGACTCCGCAAGTGGCGGCCGCTATCGAGAATGCCCGGCTCTACGAAGAAATGGCTCGCAACGAGGAGCGTCTGGCCGGTGACTTGGTCGCCGCCCGCGCCCTGCAGAGCCACATGCTGCCCGAGGGACGCCAGCGTGTTCCCGGACTGGACATTGCTGCCAGAAACGATCCTGCCGCCGTCGTCTCGGGCGACTTCTACGACTTCTACGTCCACGATGGTGCTTTTGGGATCCTCAATGCCGACGTCAGCGGGAAGGGTGCCGCAGCGGCACTCTTCGCAGCTCTGGCTAGCGGGCTCATTCGCTCCGCAGCGAGAGCGGATGCGTCGCCCGCTGGAACGCTAGCGAGCGTAAATGAGGCCCTGCTGGCGCGCCAGATAGATGCAACCTTTCTCGCTGCACTCTACGCGCAGTGGAATCCGGCACAACGATCACTCGTGCTGTCCGGTGCGGGATTGCCCTTCCCTTATGCCTACCGACAGGGCAAGCTGGAGCGGATCAAGGCAGAAGGCATCCCGCTAGGCCTGTTCAGCGGCGTGACGTATGAGGACATCACCCTCCATCTCCAGCCCGGAGACTTCGTGCTGAGCTTGTCAGACGGCTTCAGCGAAAGCTTTGACGCGAATGATGAGCCGTATGGCGAGCAACGCCTGCTGGATGTCCTGGAGGCAAATCTCGATGAGTCCGCCGATACGATCCTGGCTCGCGTATTTGATGACGTGAGTCGCTTTAGCGAAGACTGCCCCCAGTCCGACGATAGGACAGCGATCGTCATGCGCGTGACCCCGTGAGACGATTTCTGCAGCTTACTTCCATGCCTGTACAGGAATTTCAATACCGGGACGGCCAGCTCCACTGCGAGCAAGCCCCTCTGAGCGCCATTGCCGAGGCAGCGGGCACGCCCACCTTCGTGTATTCGGCCACGGCGATTCGGAACAACTACCGCTCGTACGTGCAATCCTTGGACGGCGTCCCGCACCAGATCTATTACGCAGTCAAGGCCAATTCATCGCTGGCGATCCTGGCCCTGCTAGCACGGCAAGGAGCGGGCTTCGACATCGTCTCGGGAGGGGAGCTTCACCGCGTCCTGCGGGCTGGCGGCGATCCGTCTAAGGTCGTCTATTCCGGCGTGGGCAAGACCCGTTCCGAACTGCAGTACGCGCTCGAGCAGCGGATCGGCGCGTTCCACTGCGAATCGGAACAAGAGCTGGAACTTCTGCGCGAGGTCGCAGCAGAGCTTGGGGCGTCCCCCGCTGTCGCCCTGCGCGTGAACCCGAACATCGACGCCAAGACGCACCCATACATCTCGACCGGGCTCAGCGAGCACAAATTCGGAATCCCCTTAGAGGATGCGGAATCTCTCTACAATGCGGCGGGCAAGTGGGCACCACTGCGGTTCACCGGCGTGAGCTGTCACGTCGGTTCGCAGATTTTCGACACGGCGGTGTTCGCAGAGGCACTCGGCCAATTGCAGGCGCTCGCCACGAGACTGCAGCGGCGGGGCATCCCGGTGGAATCGGTAGACCTAGGGGGAGGTCTGGCGGTCGGCTACGAGCACGGCCAAGCGAGCGCCTCGATCAAGGACTACGGACGCATGCTGCGCAACGCATGCGGCGCAGGCGGACTCCGCCTCGGGTTGGAGCCTGGACGCTCCATCGTGGGCCAAGCCGGTGTCTTGCTGACGACCGTGCTGCTGAGCAAAAAGGCAGCCAGCAAGACTTTCTTGGTCGTTGACGGGGCGATGAACGACCTAATCCGGCCCGCTCTATACCAAGCGCATCATGAAATCTTGCCGACACAAGAGTGCGCAGGCCCCACTGCGCTGTGCGATGTCGTCGGGCCGGTCTGCGAAAGCGGTGATTTCCTCGCGATCGGACGGGAACTGCCACCTTGCAACCCAGGGGACCGGCTTGCGGTAGCGACAGCCGGTGCATACGGCTTCGTGCTGTCGTCGAACTACAACTCCCGCCCCAGAGCGGCGGAGGTACTGGTGGACGGACACAACTTCCGGATCGTGCGACAGCGCGAAACCCGCGACGACTTGGTGCGGGGAGAGACCGTTTAGCAAGCTTGGCGGGCCCATTCCCAGCAACTCCCGGCCAGCCACTCAGAACGCCGGCTCGAACGGCCATTTGGCGGTCGTCGTATAGCCTCCGTCCGAGGCAATCACCTGCCCTGTGATGTAGTCAGCGGCCGGACTGACCAAGAATGCGGCCAGTCCAGCAATATCGTCAGGAGTTCCCAAACGCGGGTTTGCCTGAACGGTGCCGAGCCACTGCTGCATATGATCGGGCTCCCACATATCGCGATTCAGGTCGGTCAGGATGAAGCCGGGTGCAATGCAATTCACCTGGATATCGGCATGCGCCCATTCCGCCGCCAACACTCGCGTCAGACCCGCCAGAGCGCTCTTGGTCATTGCGTAAACAGAGAGGTAGGGCAATCCCAGCAGCGACATCAAGCTGCCAATATGCACGATCTTGCCCCCCTTCCCGCGCTCGACCATGTGCGCGCCAACCAGCTTTGTCAGACGCACGATCCCGTGGAGGTTGGTCTGCATGATCCGCTCATACTCTTCGGGCGTGTAGTCCTGAAATCTGCGTCGCACGTTTGTCCCGGCCACGTTGACCAGGATGTCAACATCCCGCGAGGCTTCCCCCAGCGCATCGATAGAACCGTTGTCCGTGATATCGAGCCGGACGGCCTCGGCGGACCAGCCGGCGTCACGGAGGCGCTCGGCTTCCGGCTCCAAGACATTGATCGACCGTGAGCCAAGTATCGTGTGCGCGCCTTGGGCAGCAGTTGCCTTGGCGATCGCCAAGCCGATGCCGCGGCTCGCGCCCGCTATCAGCGCTGTCCGGCCCTGCAGAGAAAACATCTTCGCGTAGTTCATGGGGATGCCATCTTATCAGGGGCACGGGCCTTCCTTGGCATGGTTGGCGCGATCTGGACCCCGCAGGGACGATGACGTCACAGACACATTCGCCGATGCTCTGCCAAATCGTTCTGATCTTTCGGGGCGGCGTTTCCAAGCAGTCCCCTGCTCCCGCCTGTAACGCTACGATAGAGCGGTGATGGAAGTCACCAACAACGATTTCGAGGCCGCCCATCGAAGCCTCCACGAACTGCTTGGGCAGCGATGTTCCACATCGGATTACGACATCGAGAGCCATTCACACGATGAGTCCTTCCATCCGCCTGCGCCGCCCGACGTGGTGGCGTTTCCGGAATCGAATGACGAGGTCGCCGCCGTAGTCCAGATCTGCCGGGATCATCTGATTCCCGTCATCCCATTCGGCGCGGGCACGGCCGTCGAGGGACACGTCCAAGCCACACGCGGCGGAGTTTCGCTAGACCTGTTGCGAATGAACAAGGTTCTCGACCTGCAGACAGACGATCTCGACTGTCGCGTGCAGGCGGGCATCCGCAGGCTCGCCCTCAATGATCAGCTCGAGAAACACGGCATGTGGCTTCCGGTGGACCCGGGCGCAGACGCGGCAATCGGCGGCATGGCCGCAACCGGTGCCTCGGGCACGACCACAGTCAGATACGGAACGATTCGCGAGAACGTCCTCGGCTTGACTTGCGTGCTGGCTGACGGCCGCATCATTCAAACTGGCGGCCGCGCCCGCAAATCGTCGGCCGGCTACGATCTGACCAAGCTCATGCTGGGCTCGGAAGGCACGCTCGGGGTGATCACTGAGGTCCAGTTGAAGCTACAGCCCCTGCCGGAATCCGTGGCCGCGGCGGTCTGCAGCTTCTCGGATATCGCAGGATGTGTGGATGCGGTCATCGAGATCTTGCAATCGGGAATTCCCGTCGCTCGCTGCGAGTTGCTTGATACAGCCTCGATGCAGGCCGTGAATAACCATTCAAAGCTGGATTGCGAGCTTGCTCCGACAATGTTCTTCGAGTTCCACGGCACTCCGGCCAGCGTCGCGGAACAGGCCAAGCTATCCGGCGAGATCGCCGCCGAGCACGGCGGAGGGGACTTCCGGTGGGCGCGGGAACGAGAAAGCAGAGAGAAACTGTGGCACGCCCGCCACCACGCCTACTACGCCATCAAAGCCCTGCGTCCCGGCTCATATGGCTGGGTGAGCGACGTCTGCGTCCCAATCTCGCAACTTGCCGACTGCATTTCCGCAACATTGCGCGAGACTGAAGCAGAAGGCCTGACCGCTCCGATCATTGGGCATGTTGGAGACGGTAACTTCCACGCCGTCTTCTTGGTCAATCCCGATGACGAGGCGGAGATCTCCCGTGCTCGGCGCGCCAACGACCACATGCTCGAGCTTGCAATTTCGATGGGAGGAACCTGCACCGGGGAACACGGGATTGGCATCGGCAAGCAGCGCTGGCTGCGCGCACAGCACGGCGCGGGCGCGGATGTGATGCGTGTCCTCAAGGATGCGCTGGATCCAGCGGGAATCCTCAACCCGGACAAGATTTTTAGCTGAGACTGGTCAGCCGCGCTGGAAGGCTAGCGGGTGCGGCCGCTTGACCTACTGGCATCAAGCGCCTGCTCGAGACGCCTGGCAACCACCGGTTTTTGGTCGTAGAGATTGCGCTTTTCGGATGGATCAGCCTCTAGGTCGAACAGCTGGTAGGGCCGCTCGAAGGGCTTGCCCGACGGCTTTTCCCTGCCACCTGAGCCATTCCCTGCCACCAGCTTCCAGCGGCCATCCCTGATCGCAAACATGCCCCCCGAGGAATGATGGATTACGGGCGCGCGAGGTCGCCCCCAACTCTTGCCCCGCAGCAGCGGCAGCAGGCTAAAGCTGTCCTCAGCGCCCTGCTCGGGCAGATCCGCTCCCACGATGTCTGCCAGCGTGGCGAACACGTCGGTGAGGCACACCGCCTCCCGCTGCACGCTGCCCGCCGCAACTTCGCCCGGCCAACGAGCAAAGAACGGTACCCGGTGGCCCGCTTCCCAAATGTCTGCCTTGGTTCCGCGGTAGACATAGTTCGATGTGTGATTCAGGGAACGGAACGCCTGAATCGTCGGGTCATCCGTGTGATCCTTGTCCGAAAGGGCGTCGAGCCGGTACATGTACGAGCCATTATCGGACGTAAAGATCACTAGGGTATCGTCCCGAATCCCCGCGTCATCAATGGCTTTGAGGATGCCTCCTGCCGCCGCATCCACATGCACGATGAAGTCACCGTAGGGGCCGAGATCGGTCTTGCCCGCAAAACGTTCCCCCGGCCACACCGGCTTGTGCGGTGCGGTTAGCGGGACGTAGAGGAGAAACTTCTGATCCCGTTCAGCCTGTTGCCGGATGAAGTCCGCTGACTGTCGCACCAGCTCGTCTAGCACCTCCACCGGATCCAGGTCTGTGGCGAGTTCGCCAGCCCGCATGAAGCGGGGAAACGTCAGGCCTGGCTGCGTACCGAGCGGAAGTCCGGTGATCTTGCCGTTACGAATGTAGACATAGGGCGGAAAGTCCAGCGAGGCGGGAATGATGAAGGACTCGTCGAAGCCGTGTGTGTGCGGGCCGTCATCGATCGGCTTGTCGAAATCGAACTCGCCGGCAGGAGTCTTGGCAAAGCCCAAGCCCAGGTGCCATTTGCCAACCACGGCTGTGCGGTAGCCCTGGGATCTGAGAAATGTCCCAATCGTGGCCCGGTCGGCAGCTAGCAACGGCTCGCCGTAGCCGTTCAGGACACCGCGCTTCAGCCTGGTGCGCCAAGCGTACCGGCCCGTCACCAGACCATAACGAGTCGGGGTGCACACCCCCGAGGGGGTGTGCGCGTCGATGAACGCCATCCCCTGCCCCGCCAAGGCATCTAGGTTGGGAGTCGGAATCCGGGATTCCGGATTCAGGACCGCGACGTCGCCGAACCCCAGATCGTCGGCTAGGATCAGCACCACATTGGGGGTACTGGCTACTGCCGCACTGGCTGCAAGCAAGGCACAACAAGCAAAGCGGATCAACAGGCTACGGGTGGACGCGCGCATACCGGCCCTATTCTGGCAAACCCGAATGAGGATTGACCACGTCGCAGAGCAGCACATGCCGATCCGCACGGCTCCGCGCAGCTTCCGTCGAGCCGCCTCCGGATGCGTTCAGGCCTACTCGTCCTTTTTCTTGATCCGCCGCTTGCCGGTCATGTCGCGGCGTTCGTTCTCCATGTCGAAGTTGAAGTCCTCGACCAGCTCCGCCAGGCTCTCGTTCTCGAGGTGCGGCTCTGCCCACTTCGCGGCCAGGTCAACGACGAACGACCTGACTTTCGGCTCGTTGATGTTCTCACGGTCGAACATGATCCCGATGTCCAACAGGGTTCGCGCGATGCCAAAGCGAACCCGGCTTGCATCAGCTTGCAATCCGCCCGCCTCGCCGGAGCCTAGATCCGCCACGTCCTTGCCGGTGAATCCTGCGATAGCCATAAAGATTCCGCGCGTGAGCGTCTGGCCTTCCATCGCGCTGCGCTGGGCGTCGACCTTGTTGCCGCCTTGAACGCTGGCCAAGATCGGCGACACCGAGGCATTCCCCGCGGGCAGCGGAAAGTCGAACGAGACCATTTCCTGCGAGCCGATAAGCTGCTCGAAGTCGCCGACGTCCTCGGCGAAATCGATCGCATAGACCCTGGTGCGACGCCGGTAGTCGCTAACCGCCGGCTGGAAGGATTCGATCGCCGCCTCGTTGATCTCCATGCCCTCGGCGAAGGCATCCGCCAGCTCGTCGTACCCATAGGCCAATCCGGCCCTCAGCGTGGCGAGCCAGAGTGTAGCTTTCGGGCCAACCTCGCCTCCACCATACGATGCCTCCTCCAACTGCTCTAGGGTCTTCGCGTAGTCCCCAATCGCAAAGTTGTCGGTTGCGGCTTGCAGCAACCACTCCGGTGTGCCGTGCCCCGGGCCGACGGGACCGCCTGAGCAAGACAGGCCCAACACGCCGACAATGGCCAGCACAAGGCCGCAGCGGACCAAGTTCGTAGAACGGTTTTTTAGTTGCAACATCTGCAGTGCCTCCCCTTAGCGGATAAGTCTCGCAATTCAAAACTGGAATTGCAACCCGTGAGGAACGGCGGACCAACGCGAAATTGCAATCTTCGCACTCGGGCTTGTGAAAAAAGGGCGTGGTCGGTGCTACGGGTAGATCGTCGGCCGTCAGGGACAGAGGCGGCTGCTTGATCTTGTGGGTTCCCATGGCCATGCATCGATATACCGCAATCTAATGGGCCAGAGTTCTTAAGTTGCTTGGAATTCGAACTCCCATGGGCATTTCGCGGTGCGCGGTGCGAGCCCACCCCGGCATGATTCGCAAAATCCATGTCCGGGAAGACCAGAAGACCGCCTCGCCAGCCGCAACTCGTCTCAACCATCGAAACTTCGACTCTTTCAACGGGCGGTTGAGAGAGACTCAGGATCTGGGATCCTAGCCCTTGAGGGGGCTGCAGTTGGCAGTCCGATCTGTCCCGTCGATCCTGGTCATGGCAGCACCGAAAGGAGAAGTCTATGACCACCGATGGGAATACCACCGGATCGATTCAAGTCACGACCGAATATTCCACCATTGGACGCTTCCATAGTCGGCAATCGGACGCTTCCGCAATCGGCAATTGTACGATATAGTGACCGGCACACGGTCGCCATTCTGTCTTTGTTCCCTCGATTGCTAGCACCCGTCATCCGGGAGGCATTGAAGGACACTCCTGTGGTGTGCGTGGTCGGTCCGCGTCAGAGTGGGAAAACCACGCTCGTTCAGCACTTGGCGCCAGATCGAGCTTTCTTCAGCCTGGATGAAAATAACTACTACCAGACCGCCGTTTTGGATCCCTCCGGTTTTGTCGCGGCCTTGCCAGATGCCACGACCGTGGACTAGGTGCAGCGGGTCCCAGCGCTGCTCCCGGCCATCAAGCGCGCCGTGGACCGGGACCGTCGTCCCGGTCGCTTCCTGCTAACCGGTTCGGCCAATCTGTTGCTGGTGCCGACAGTCAGCGAGTCGCTGGCAGGACGCATGGAGATCGTGCAGTTGCAGCCGTTGACGGAAGCGGAAAAGGAGGGCAAGCGCGGCCGGTTTCTGACTGCCCTGCTGGGAGGCGCACTCAAGCCCCGCATCAGGCCAGGAACAACAACTGCCGGGCCGGCATTGGCGGAGCGGCTGGTGGCTGGTGGCTATCCCGAACCCCTGACCCGAGCACCCGTCCGCGCCCGGCAATGGCATCGACAGTACTTGCGCGGCATTATCGAGCGGGACGTGCGGGAGGTGGCTCGGGTCAAGGACGCTCGCGAACTGGCCCGCATGCTGGAACTGCTGGCCTTCCGCAGCCCGCAACTGTTCAATGCCAGCAATCTGGCAAACGACCTTGGCATTCACCGGGGGACCGTGGAGCACTCTGTCACCGTGCTCGAACGCCTCTTCCTTTTGCGACGCTTGCCCGCTTGGCACCTCAACACGGCTAAACGACTCATCAGGTCGCCGAAGGTGCATCTGCTCGACAGCGGGCTCGCGGCAACCCTTGCCAACTTGACGCTTGCGGACTGGCTCAACAATCGTGAGCGCATGGGGCAGCTCCTGGAATCCTTCGTGGTACAGCAACTCACCGCCCAGGCCGCTTGGACGGACCCGGATCTGCGTTTCTGGCACTACCGCGACAAGGATCGGGTGAAGGTCGATGTGGTGATGACCCGTGGCCGAAAAACCTGGGGCATTAAGGTCAAGGCCGCCGCATCGCTGACATCCAGAGACGGGCGCGGGCGCGCCCGGCTCGCCGACCAATGCGGACAGGATTTCGAGCAAGGAATTCTCTTCTACACTGATTTTCACGGAATCATTAGAGCCTAATCTCTTGGCTGGTCGGGCGGGGTGGCATTCCCGATTTCTGGCCCTAAGTGTCTTGAAATCAACCACTTGGATCCCATCCGCGTTATCATTGCCTGTTGCCTTTGTTAGGCATTAGATCGATTATAGATAAGTTCATATTGAGCATTGTGCAGGGCAAGAAATCGCGTTAATCCCCTATATATCACTGATATGCAATAGGTTAGATTTGAAACGCTAGGCGGGGGTTTGTGTTTTGTCATACTTGATTGGCTTCGTCTCATGCAGTATAATGCCTAATATGGCCGACGCCGCCGCCGATCCCCTCTCCTTCTTCTCCCGACCCCTCAACGCCCGCCATCGCCGCTACGAGATCCTCCGCGCTTTCTTCCTCGAGCAACTCCCCGCCCGCGACGTCGCCCGCCGCTTCGACTGCTCCCGCGACGCCGTCTATTCCATCGCCCGGGACTTCCGCCGTCTCCACGATCCCGCCGACTTCTTCTTCCGCTCCCCCGCCCCTCCCGGCCGTCTTCTCCGCTCCCCCTCCTCCGACCTCCACGCCGAAATCGTTCGCCTCCGCAAGCTCAACCTCTCCGTCCCCGACATCAAGGCCCGCCTCGACGCCTCCTCCTCACACCCGCCCTCCGAGCGCGCCATCCGCGACCTGCTCGTCGCCGAGGGCTTCGCCCGCCTCCCCCGCCGCTCCCGCACACAGCGGGCCGCCGCCGGCCCCGCCCCCGAACGCGCTCCCGAATCCGTCCCCCTCCTCCCAAATGCCGCCGAACTCTTCCAATCCGAACGCGCCGCCGGCCTCCTCTGCTTCCTCCCCCTCATCCGCCGCTACGGCATCGACGAGGCCATCCAACTCGCCGGCTATCCCGGCACCAGCACCCTCTCCCCGCTCCAGTCCGTCCTCGCCTTCCTCGCCCTCAAACTCTCCAACATCCGCCGCTACAGCGCCGATGACATCTGGTGCATGGACCGCGGCCCCGGCCTCTTCGCCGGCCTCAACGTCCTGCCCAAGGCCGCCTGGTTCTCCTCCTACTCCGACCGCACCACCCGCGCCATGAACCAGCGCCTGCTCGCCCAACTCGCCCGCATCCTCTCCGCGCGCGCCCTCGTCTCCGATGCCGCCAACCTCGACTTCACCACCCTGCCCCACTGGGGCGACGATCAGACCCTCGAAAAACACTGGTCCGGCTCCCGCGGGCGCGCCCTCACCGGCTTCTCCGCCGCTCTCGCCCAGGATCCCGACTCCGGCCTCCTGCTCCGCTCCGACGCCTCCGTCCGCCGCCAGTCCAGCCCCGAATCCGACCTCGAATTCCTCGACTTCTCCCATGCCGGCGGCCTCCAGCTGCGCTTCCTCGTCTTCGACGGCTGCTTCACCACCTACGCCTGCCTCAAGCGTCTCAACGAGGATGGCATCCGCTTCGTCACCGTCCGCCGCCGCGGCCGCAACCTCAGCCAAGCCGCCCAGGCCGCCCCGCCTGCCCAGCGCAAGAAGATCCGCGTCCCCGTCCGCAACGGCACCCGCCTGCTCGAAGTCGTCGAATCGACCGTCCCGCTGCGCCACTACGACGGCGAGGTCCGCCAGATCGCCGTCCTGCACGGCTCCCGCCGGCCCGCCCTGCTGATCACCAATGACTTCGAGTCCAGCCTCGCCTCCCTGCTCCGCCGCTACGCCCAGCGCTGGCTCGTCGAGAAGTCCATCTCCGAGCAGCTCGCCTGCTTCCATCTCAACCGGCTCTCCTCCTCCATGGTCATCAAGATCGACTTCGATCTCGCCATGACCGTGCTGGCCTACAATCTCTATCGCCTGCTCGCCCTCGAACTGCCCCCGGGCTACCGCCACTGCACGGCGCTGACGCTGTTCGAGTCCTTGCTCGAAACCGGGGCGGACATCCAACTCGATCCGGACCTGTGCACGGTCTCGCTGAAGAAGAAACGCAACCTGCCCGCCCTGATCGAGGCCCTGGGCACGGCCCCCTCCGTACCCTTACCTTGGCTCGGCAACCGTCGCGTTGCCTTCAACGGTGCTTCGCGCGCCTGACCGCCTGACCGCCCGGCCCTTCCAGAATTAGGCCCTATACATGCCGTGAAAATCAGTGTTGACCGGAGAATACGGCGGTGCCGCCAGAAACTGCAAGTGTGCCGCAACAGAGTTCCGATTCATTCCCGACCGGGAGAATGGTTCTGCGGGCGAGGCAGGCTCCGGCGCTCTGGCTCAGGATCGGCCTTCGGTATGATTCGACGCAGACAGTGCGACCCACACCGCAGCTCGGACGGATCGAGGCAGAGGGTTACGTCCTTGTCGGGGGCAAGAGCTCGCGATTCGGATCCGACAAGGCCGCATTTCCGCTTGCTGGACGCGCGATGGTACTGCATGTCGCGGAGGCGCTCCGAGCCCACTTGAACGTGGTGACGCTGGTCGGCGACCCCGCCATCTATGCCGAACACGGACTCCCGGTCATCCCCGACTTGGTCAAAGGGGCCGGCCCGTTGGGTGGGATCGTCACCGCGCTGGGGCACGCACGCAGTTCTTGGTGCTTCATTTCGGCATGTGACATGCCATTTGCCCGAGCATCACATGTGGCGTTATTGCTCGATGCGGCGGCATCGGGGTCTGCCGACGCCATCTTGCCCCGCACACCCGACGGTAGGCTGCAGCCGCTATTCGCGGTGTATGCAAAAACAGCACTCGTCCCGCTCGAGCGCGCCCTCAGCCGGGGCACGCGCAAGGTCATCGATGCCCTAGACGGACTTCGCTGGATCGAAGTGCCGGTCGCCGACGGAAATGCCTTCGCAAACGTAAACCGGCCCTCTGACCTGCCTGCTCTCGACTGAGGGCAGACCGTTAGGCGGCCAAGGCGTCCGACAGCCGTTGCACGTCGTCGCCGTTATTGAAGAAATGGGGGGACACGCGGAGGTTTCCCTTGCGCGTCGAGACCGCTACCCGCCGCTCTTCAAGTTGCTGACGCAACTGGTCACTATCGCGATCCGGGAATGCCGCGGTCACGATCTGAGAGTGACCCGCATCGTCGGCCCCCAAAGCCAAGACTCCGCCGCACGACTCCAGCACATGCCTGCACTCGCGTCCCAAACCGAGCACACGGCTCTCGATGGCAGCGGGTCCGCAGTCCAGAATCAGGTCAAGGCTGGCCTCCAATGCGAACAGGGCTGCGAAGTTCTGAACGCCTCCCTCGAACATCGCTGCTTCTTCGGGCAGCTCAGGCCGGCCGTGGTGCAATCGGTCGAAATTCCTCCAATCTCGGTGACTGCGCCAGCTCACAATGCTCGGAGCCAGCCACGCCCTTGTTTCCGCGGGAACATAGACGAAGCCAGCGCCGGTCGGCGCCATCAACCACTTGTAGCCATGAACGACAAGATAATCGACTGGATTGGCGGCCATGTCGTGGCAAAGTGCGCCGACGCTCTGCGTCGCGTCGACGCAGAGCAGGATGCCTCGCCGTCGCAGCTCGGGAGCCAAGTCCTCGAGCGGCGCACGTAACCCATTGGAGTAGTTGACGGAACTCAGAATGACTAGCCGAGTGTTCGGCCCGATCGCGTCAAGAACCAAGTCGGGATCAAAGCCGTTGCGTGGGGCTGCGAGCGGCCGGAAGCGCACTCCCTTGCTGTCGAGCAGGTGCGGAGCGTATTGGTTGTTCGGGAATTCGTGATCCAAGGCGAGAACCTCGTCTCCGGTCCGCCAGTCCACGCCCTGAAGCAACCAAGACAGACCCGCTCCAGCATTCGGGCAAAAGCCAATATCATCAGCTGGCGCGCAGATCAAACGACCGATCTTGCCCCGGATCCGCTCGATCCGGTCAAACCATCCGGGGAAGTCGAGCGCGGCCGACTCGTCCCTGGCGAGAAAGTGATCGTTGATGGCCTGAACTCCCGTGGAGGGAATCGGCCCAAAGGCCGCGCTGTTCAAGTGCGCCCAATGCTTCAATGTTGGAAACAGGTCCCGTACGGCGGTCCAGTCCGGTTCGTTCACTGAGCGCATCACTCTTCATCTAAGGCTACATGGCTCGGCGGCGAGGGCACCGAGGACAACCAAAATCCCCGGTTAAAGCTTGGGTGGGCCCAGGGGAGGCGGATTTCGGAGCCGAATGCCAACGGGTATTCCGACCGTCCGCCCTCGCCGGGCCCGAGACGCCGATGCGCGAACTCGCGGCTCTCAACGCACCTGCCCGGATGCTCAAACGGCTCGGCTTCCGCCTCGACGAACCGATGTTCGGATGACTGCTGACCAGCAGCAGCGGGCTGCCCATGCCCCAGATCTCGCACTTGACAACTGTAGGGTGGTTGTGGCATGTCTAAAGCATGCTCGACCAACATTGCATTGCGGAGACCCTCTCGCACTCAGAGGCCGTGGAGACCCTGCGGGTGCTGCGGACGCAGGCTGGCGACACCAGCCGGAGCGCGTTCGCCCGGCACGTGTGCCGGGAGTTCGGTTTCGTGAACAGTCGCGGCCAGCCGCAGGTGGCGAGCTGCCAGAAGGCCTTGCGCAGTCTGCACAGCGCGGGACGCATCGATTTGCCGGCCCCGCGCCATGGCGGCCGCGCCGGTGACTGCCGTCCGCGTCGGCTCGGCCAGCCGGTCCCGCCACCGCAAGCAGTTCCGCCTGCGGCGGGGGCGGTCGCCGGGCTCAAGTTGACCCTGGTGACGAGTCCGCAACAGCGGCGGACCTGGAACGAGCTGGTCGCCAGCGAGCACCCGCAGGGAGCCGTGCTGCACGTCGGTGCCCAGCTGCGCTACCTGATTGAGTCCGAGCACGGCCTGCTGGGGGCGCTCGGCTTCGCCGCCGCGGCCTTGGCGGTGGCGGCCCGCGACGAGTGGATTGGCTGGGATGCGCAACTGCGCCGCAAGCGGCTGCACCGCGTGCTGGGCCTGAGCCGCTTCCTGATCCGTCCCAGCGTGCGCTGTCACCTGCTCGCTTCCAAGGTGCTCGGCATGGTCCGGCGGCGGCTGCCGGAGGACTTCCTCCAGCGCTATGGCTACCGGCCTGCCCTGCTGGAAACCTATTGCGATCCGCAGCAGCACGCCGGCACGTGTTTCCGCGCCGCTAACTGGACCTGCGTCGGCCAGACCGGCGGGCGCGGGCGTTTCGCCCGCCCCGGCCAGCGCGTGCCGGTCAAGGCCATCTTCGTCTACCCCCTGCAGCGCGACTGGCGGCGCCTGCTCGGGGCCGCCGCAGCGCCGCCCGGCCAGCCGCTGGGGCCGGCCGACGGGCTGGCCCTGGACGAGTTCGCGGCCAACGAACTGGGCCAGGCGCCGCTGGGTGATCTACGCTTGTCGAAGCGGCTGGTGCAGACCGCGCAGATGCAGGCCGCCGCTCCCATGGCCTCGATCCCAGCCGCCGCGCAGGGCCAGCGGGCCGCCGTCAAGGGCCACTACCGCCTGATCGACCAGCCGGACGACTCGGCGGTGACCCCGCAGAACATCCTGGCGCCGCACCGCCAGCGCACGCTGCGGCGCCTGCAGGCCGAGCGCACGGTGCTGTGCGTGCAGCACGGCACCGAGCTCAACTTTGCCGAGCATCCCGGCTGTGCGGGGCTGGGCTACATCGGCAAGAACAAGCGCTCGGAGGGCACGCTGGGGCTGCACATGCACTCGACGCTGGCGGTGAGCCCGGAGGGCATCCCGCTGGGGCTGCTGCACATCCAGTACGACGCGCCGGACGGGCAGGCGCAGCGCGGGCGGCCGCTGGAGCAGCGCAAGACCTTCCGCTGGATCCGCGGGTTGCGCGACTGCGCGGAGGTAGCGGGCCAGTTGGCGGGCCCGCGCCTGGTGGCGGTGATGGACCGCGAGGCCGACGTGCAGGCGCTGTTCGCCGAGCAGCGGCGGCTGGAGGGAGTCGAGTTGCTGGTGCGGGCCAAGCACAACCGCGTCCTGGGCGCGCCCCGGCCGAAGCTGTTCGAGCACATGCGGGCACAGCCGGTGGGGGGCCAGTTGGAGATCAAGGTGCAGCGGAGTTCGGCGCGGCGGGGCACGCGCCGGCAGTCCGCCAGCGCGCTGCGCGCGGCGCGCACGGCGCAGGCCGAGTTGCGCTGGCAGACGGTCGAGTTGCCGGCCCCGGCGCGCGGCGAGGCAGCGCTGCGGATGCAGCTGGTGCACGTGTGGGAGCGGGCGGCGCCGGAGGGGGTGGAAGCGTTGGAGTGGTTCCTGCTGACGACGTTGCCGGTGGCGTCGCTGGCGGATGCGGAGCAGGTGCTGGAGTGGTACCGGCTGCGCTGGCGCATCGAGGACTGGCACCGGATGCTCAAGTCCGGCTGCAAGGTGGAGTACCTGGGGCACCGCACGGGGCAGCGGATCGAGCGGGCGGTGACGATCAAGGCGGTGATCGCCTGGCGGCTGGCCGCGATGACACTGCTGGGACGGGAGACCCCCGAATTACCGAGCGAGGTGTTCTTCACGCAGATCCAGCTGCGCGTGCTGCGCCACTTCGCGTCCAAGCGCGGGCTGGCCGCGCCGGGCAATCTGGGACTGGCGGTGCGGACCATGGCGATCTTGGGCGGCTACCTGTACCGTGCGCACGCTCCGCCGCCGGGCCATCAAAAGATCTGGGAGGGCTGGACCCGCTTGACCATCATGAGCGAAGCCTATGAGCTGAAAGACTACTTCGAGCCGCCCGCCAGCGCCTCTCAGGATGAGCCCGAATCGTGACTTGTGGGGCAACGGCAGGCAGCGGCAGCGCCGTGCCACCAATCCTCCTTCACTCAAGCAACGTACCAGCCGCCGGGTCTCCTCGGCCTCTACGACATTGCAGAACGCGCGCGTGCGCTGGCCTAGCTCCGGGCCATCCTCGATGACGTCGTTAAGGTAGCGCCCGCCTTGCCTGATACCCAACCGTGCGTCTGGGGCCTCTCCGCTGGTGTAGTGACCGCGGCAACGCAGGCATCGGCCGGCCCCCTGTCTATGGTCTTCAAAGCTTCCGCTGCCGCCCCCATGCCGCTTCCGAGGGCCGCGGAGCGCTTCGACCACGGGATCGATCGCCTCTGGGCGCTGCTCGATCGCCGCCTGCACTTGACCCGATCGTAAACGTTACGCCTAGACTAGGAACTTAGGGGAAGAACACGAGCTTGATCAAGAGGACGACGACGACCGAGCCACCCGAAAATACCGCAAACTTCAGAACGGCGAGTGACGCTTCGTGCTTGCTGAACCGCTCGTTGATCTCCTTGCGCAACTCAGCGAAGCGGATGTCCATTTGGGAGCTCAGTCTAGCCGCTAACTCCGTGAGATCGGATTTCGTGGCGGCGTCTTGCCCCTGTGCGACGGCCTCTGCGGCGGCGACCGCCTGCTCCTCCGGAACGTTCGCCAGTTTCAGCGCCTGATACATTTCTGTGTTGATGTTGCCGATCCCGACTCAAGTATACGCATGGGCCGCTACCCTTGCTCGTTCATGGCTTCTCCGCGCATGCGTCCGGTCGCCGCGCTGCTACTCGGGCTGCAGGAGCGTGAGCCATCGAGGGTGTCTTGCGCCAACCTTCATCGATCAGTCACCCACCAACCCGCAATCCAGTCCCAAGCCCAGCCGAAGTCCTTGAGGCGGAATTTCGCGCTGCCGAGCGGGCGACCGACGCCGAGTCAGTCCCAAGGGATGCTTCCGGGTCTGAGGGCGCTGTGACTGGTGGCGCTCACAGGGTTCCGAATTCCATGCGCTAGGACCTGCCGATCGGACCGACTGGTCTCAGCGAATGCCCCGGCAAGGCCGGGCGACCGGCCCTTTCCCCGCCTTATCTGTTGTGCTCGTGATCACTTGCGTCGCTCGGTAAGGGCTCCGGCCATGGCGCTGCCGCCCGCTTGGCAGCGCAGGAACCCGGCGCGTGCCGCGCCGCCCGCTCGCGGAGGCCTCGCGCCAGCGTCTGTATAGGGCGCAGAACTGGTTGCAGTTGTAGCTTGGCCCGCCCTGTGCCACAGCCGCTCGAGCGTGACATGCACAGCGGAACAAGCTTCCCAACAAGCTCTCCGCACGAGGGAATCGACGCGCTCCAAGCATCCACGAATTAGAACGTCCCAGCACCGACGCCTCCACGGCCTTGTGGGGCGGTACCACCGGTCGCTCTGACAGATTCTCCTTAGCTGCGATGATGTTGGACTGCGAACCACTTGGGGGGATCGACATGGCACTTGATCGACGGCGGCTGCTGCTCTCTGCACTCGCCTTGGGCTCGACAGCAAGATCGCATATCTCAGCGGCTCAAACGACGCAGGCCAAGCCGGACGGCTTCTTCACCCTGGGACGCCGCAAGGATCATTGGTGGCTTATCACGCCCGACGGGAAGCCATTCTTCTCGATCGGACTCAACCACATGGATCCTGCAAGCCTGCGCTACCCGGAGAACCTGCACATCTGGCACGACAAGTATGGAGGCAGCACGACGAGATGGATCAAGGAATCTGTCGTGCCCAACCTGAAGCGCTGGGGATTCAACACCGTCGGTTGGGTGCAAGAAGTGACGGTTCGTAAGTGGAGGCATTCGCGCCCGTTCACCAACGACGAGTATCGGGCGCTTGGGATGCCGTATTGCCACCTGCTGCCATTCACAGAATCGCATCAGTGGGAACAGCACACCCGACACTTCGACTTTCGGGGTTCGGAATGGGAGGACTGGGTTAACTATGTGGCGCGCTCGCACTGCGCGGAACTGAGCGAAGACCGAAATTTAGTCGGGTATTTCTTCAGCGACTGCCCCACGTGGGTTCATGATCGGGCGGAAAACGCTTGGCGCGGACCGATCTTCGATCCCGACCGCCTCAAATCAGCGGCGGGGCGCGCGGCACTCACCGAACTAGCGGGCAAGTACTACAAGACCACGCACGACGCCATCCGCCGGTACGATCCTCACCACCTCATTCTTGGCGACCGCTACGAGGCCAATGCCCTTATCGCGGCGGAAGTGATTGGCGCCGCATCGCGGTACGTGGATGTGCTCTCGTTCCAAGACTTCAGAGAGCCCGTCGCGCATCTCGACGAATGGCACCAAAAGACCGGCCAGCCAGTCCTGCTCGCCGATGCCGCGCGGGTCAAGCGACCTGCGCCCCCTAGTGGATTCTTCGCTAACGATGGTGCATGGTACGCCGAGGTGTTAGAGGCGCTGCTAAGAAACCCCGGGTGCATTGGCTTCCATCTCTGCGGCGCATATCAGCGCAACAAGGCCCGCGGGCGCGGCTTGCTGGACGAAATGGAAGGCCCCGATCAAGCACAGATCGAACTGATGGTGGCTGCGAACGAGCGTGTGACCCAATGGATGCACGAACGATTCTGACGCTAGGCTCTCGGTATCGCACCGCCGTCCCGACGCCAAGCCCCAGGCCTCGCTCGTACCGGCAGACCAGCGGCCGCACGAGTCGGAGAAGCCGGCTTTCGCGGCCACGACGGTTACGCAGTCTCAGCTTCATACACGGCTGCGCCTACTCAGGGGGATCATCCTTTACTCTGAGTTCATTAGGCCCGAACCCGATCAGGGACTTAAAGCCGGTGGGACGCTGACATCGATGGTAGGGGCCACCGCCACGCCGACCGCGTCCGCCGGTAGCGCGGTACGCCCATGGCACCGCGTCGAGAATTGGCTCGCAGCCGTGTTGCTGGCGCTGACCGCGACGCTCCCGCTGGGCGAAGGAGTCGGGCGGTTGATCGGAATCGGCAACCTGATCCCGGGATCGCTCCCACTCGTTCAACACCTCACCCTGCTGATCGCGTTCGTCGGTGGAGCGATCGCCGCCCGGGACGGCAAGCTCCTCGCCCTATCGACCGCCACGTTCCTCCCGGCTCGCTTCAAGGATCCCGCGAGGATTCTGACTTCGCTGGTTGGCGTTGGCGTATGTAGTTGCCTCGCCTACGGGGCCTGGAAATTCGCGATGGTCGAGCGCAAGGCGGGAGACATCGTCGCCTTCGGGGTGCCGGTCTGGATGTTCGTCGCCGCAATGGCTGCCGGGTTCGCAGCCATCGGCATCCGCATGGCTTGGAAAAGCTCGGACGCGTGGGCCGGCCGCGCAATCGCGATTGCCGGGACGGCCGTTCCAATCGCGCTGGCATCTTGGGAAACCTTGGGCGAATTGCCCCTCCTGCAATACGGCGTGCTGGCACTGCTTGGTTGCGCGGTCCTCGGCCTGCCCATCTTCGCGGTGATCGGCGGCCTGGCTACTCTGCTGTTTTGGTACGAATACACGCCGGTGTCCGCCGTTCCCTTGGCTGCTTACCAACTCTCGGGCCAGCCACTCTTACCAGCGATACCGCTGTTTACGCTAGGTGGCTACATCCTGGCCGAAGGCGGTGCCAGTCAGCGCCTCGTGAGAGTCTTCTCCGCCTGGCTCGGGTGGCTGCCGGGTGGCTTGGCTGTCACAACAGCGATAGCATTCGCGTTCTTTACGTCGTTCACCGGCGCTTCGGGTGTCACGATCCTCTCGCTGGGCGGACTCATGCTTCCTGTCCTCGTGGACTCACGCTACACGAAACGATTCTCGCTGGGTCTGATGACGGCATCGGGGTCCATCGGTCTGCTGTTCCCACCCAGTCTTGCAGTGATCCTATACGGCGTGTACTCGAGGACGCCGCTCAACGAGCTCTTCCTCGGAGGCCTGATGCCCGGCACCTTGCTGGTCGGATTGGTGGCGCTATGGGGCGTGCGCCACGGACGCATTGCAGAACGCGGCCGCAGAAAGTTCGCTCTGTCCGAGGCACGCACGGCCATGAGAGCTGCGAAGTGGGAACTGTTGCTGCCCGTGGTCGTGATCTGCGGGATCTTCGGCGGCATCCTGACTTTGGTGGAAGCCGCAGCCTTGACGGTCCTGTACGCATTTGTCGTCGAATGCCTCGTGTATCGCGACCTCCCCATCCGCACCGGTCTGCCCAAGCTCGCGGTTGAGTGCTGCACACTTGTCGGCGGCGTGCTCTTGATTCTCGGCGTGGCCCTAGGCTTCACCAACTATCTGATCGACGCCCAAGTGCCGGACCTAGCGCTGGACTGGGTCCAGTCCCACATCGAATCAAAGTTCGTGTTCCTGCTCGCGCTCAACGCGCTGCTGCTCGTCGTGGGCTGCATGATGGACATCTTCTCGGCGATTCTCGTGGTCGTGCCATTGATCGCACCGATAGGAGCGGCCTACGGCGTGGATCCGGTCCATCTCGGGATCATTTTCCTAGCGAATCTGGAGCTGGGCTATTTGACGCCTCCGGTCGGCATGAACTTGTTCCTGTCGTCCTACCGCTTCGGCGTTCCGCTGACGCAGGTCTACCGTTCCGTCCTGCCGTTCCTGGTGATCCTGCTGGGCGGAGTCCTGCTAATCACCTACGTGCCGTTCCTGTCGCTCGCACTGGTCCGCTGACCCGGCACGGCGGGTGGCTTGATAGACTCAAGGCTACCGCGTCAGAATTCGGTTAGGGATCGGGAAATTGTTGATATAGCGTGAGTTAGACCCACCCAAGTTCTGTATACTCTGCCATTTCCCCAGTACGGGCCGGCCGTTAGCCCTTGATTTCGGGCGAAATCCCATCCTCTGGTGCTGATTCCCGGCCTGATTGTGGCGGTGTATAAGTAGCTTTCGCATATGAAAGTTATACAATGCCATCATGCCCGCGCGCTCCCCCGACCTGCTCGTCCCCCTGCTGGCTTCCGCCTCCCCCGTCACCCTCGATCAGCTCCAAGCCGCTCTCGGCCAAGCCTCCCCACGCACCACTTTCCGCTACCTCCGCCAGGTCCGCCACCTACACAGCTATAACCACAACGGCCGCTTCTACACCGACCGCGACCCTTCCCGCTTCGACCGCTTCGGCCTGCTCTCCATCGGCGACGTCCACTTCTCCCGCGATGGCTCCCTGACCGCCACCGTCCAGCGCTTGCTCCGCGAATCCGAGGACGGCTTCACCGACCAGGAACTCCGCGACCTCCTGCACGTCTCCGTGTACCCCTTCCTGCTCGCCGCCGTCCGCCAGCAGCGCGCCCTCCGCGAGCGCCTCGGCGGCGTCTACGTCTATTTCTCGGCCGATCCCCCGACCGCCGACCGGCAGCGCCGCGCCCGCCAGACGCGCCTCGACGCCCGCCAGGCCGCCGACCTGGCCGGCACGCTGGACCCGGCCATCATCATCGCGGTGCTGCTGGTGCTGGTCCGCCATCCCGGCTCCCGGCCCGGGCAGGTGGCCCGTCGCCTGCAGGCTCGCTCCCCGCCCGTCCCGCTGGGGCAGGTCCAGGCCGTGTTCGAGCGCTTCGAGCTCCACCGGATCGGCGAAAAAGGGGGGTCTACTGCCTCCTGACGCTGCTGCTGGAACAGGCCCGCGACGCGGGCTGGTCCGGCGACTGGATCGCCCGTGCCACGCTCGTCGGCGGGGCTCCCCCGGGTGTCGATTTCGTCGCCGAGCGGCACCGGTGCTCCCACTGCGGCCGGCCCCTGAGCCCGCAGAAGAGCAAGACCCGCATGCTGGTCACCCTGGCGGCCGGCACGCTGCGGGCGCGCGAGATCCGCAAGCACTGCCGGCACTGCGCCTCCCGGCCGGTCGCGGTCTCGCAGCAACTGGCCGGCCTGGCCCCGTCCGGCCAGCGCTACGGCTGGGACCTGATCGTGTGGGTCGGACTGGCCCGCTATCGGCGCCACCTCCAGCGCGAGGAGATCCGCACGGCCCTGGCCCGCCAGGGCCTCTCCCTTTCGGCCGGTTCCGTCTCCGCGCTGTGCGATCGCTTCCTGGCGGCCCTGGAGGCTCTGCATTGGCAGTGCGCCCCGGCCCTGCGGGCCGCCCTGCCCCACGGCTATCCCCTGCACATCGACGCGACCTGTGACAAGGGCCGCGGCGGCGCGTTCCGCTGTTTGGACGGCTGGACCGGCTGGGTGTTGCACGCGGTGCGCATCGGATCGGAGAACGAACGCGAACTGCGCCCCGCCGTCGAGCGCACCGTGGCCGCCTTCGGCGACCCGGTCGCGATCATGCGCGATCTGGGCCAGGCGGGGGCCAAAGCGGTCGCCGGCTGCAGGCGGCGGGGCGTCCCCGACCTGCTCTGCCAGTACCATTTCCTCGCCGCCGTCGGCCACCGGCTGCTCGATGGCGGCTACGCCCTGCTGCGCAGCCAGATCTCCCGCAGCAAGGTGCGCTCCCGCTTGCGCGCGTTGCTGCGGGCGGCCCGTTCCGACGAGAGCCTCCGCCCGGACCTGCCCGCCCTGCTGCTGTGGGTCCTGGAAGCGGAGGGCCGCAAGCATCTGCCGTATCCCTTCTCGCTGCCTCACCGGGACTTCCAGCGCCGTTGCGGGCAGTTCCCCGCCGAGCGGGACCGCCGGCTGCCGCGGCCCCGCTCGCGCTCCGAGCTCCGCCTGCTGAGGCAGGCCGCCGAGGCCCTGGGCGAGTTCGAGCGGCTGGACCCGCAGGGCCGGGCCAGCTCCCGTCTGGAGCGCGGCTGGACGGTGTTCTGCGAGTTGCGGGACGTGCTGCGCCTGTCCGACCAGGAACTGCCGGGCGGGCCGCGGCCGGCCCCTTCCGCCCCGCTCCAGCCCGAGGCCGCCGCCGCCCGGCTGCAAGCCATCGCCGCTGACTTCCAGCGCTACCACCAGGACCTGCGCCAGCGGGTCGCCGCCCGGCTGGCCACCGACGGGCTGGGGTCGTTCCAGCCCGAGTCCATCGTGCTCAGCTATCTGGACCGCTACGGCGAGGGCCTGGTCGGCCATCCCGTCGCCCGCGATGCGGCGGGCCGGGCCGTGGCGATCGTCGATCGTACCAATAACGTGATCGAGCAGTCCTTCGCGGTCGCCAAACAAGGCCTGCGCCGCCGGCTGGGCCGCACCCATCTGGGGCGCGACTTGGAGGACCAGCCGGCCCAGGTCGCCCTGGCAGCGAACCTGAAGCATCCGGACTACGTGCAGGTGGTGTGCGGCACGCTGGACCAATTGCCCCGGGCCTTCGCCAAACTGGATCGTCAGGAACCGATCGGACCGCCCCGCTTGCTGCGAACGAACCGGAATGCGGAACTGCGTCGCCGGAACCGGGCGTGGGCGAAGGACGCCCTGCTGCGTCCGCCTCTACCCCCCGCGAGCCACTCTCAAACGCCCCCGGAACTACTGGTTTCTAACTGAATCCTGACGCGGTAGACTCAAGGGCAAGAGCGGTAACGCTCCATTCCCATGGCCATTGATCGCAAACGAACGGCAGCCTGCGCCGTTGGCGATGTCCTCGTGGGTGGAATCAACCCGATCGTGGTGCAGTCGATGACCAACACTGACACCGCCGACACCACGTCGACGGTCAACCAGGTCCTCGCGCTCGCTCAGGCCGGATCGGAGCTGGTGCGTGTCACTGTCAACCACGACAAGGCCGCCAAGGCCGTCCCCGGCATCGTCCAGACGCTGCGCGACTTCGGCTGCAACGTGCCGGTCGTCGGGGATTTCCATTACAACGGCCACCTCCTGCTGAAGGCTTATCCCGCTTGTGCGCGCGCCTTGGGCAAGTACCGGATCAACCCGGGCAACGTGAACATCGGCAGGAAGCACGACGACAACTTCCGAACGATGATCGAGGCGGCAATCGAATACGGCAAGCCCGTCCGAATCGGCGTGAACTGGGGCTCCCTCGATCAGCAGCTGCTCACCAGCCAGATGGACGAGAACGCGAAACGTGCGCAGCCCTTGAGCGCCACCGAGGTCACCTACCAGACGATTGTGCTCAGCGCGCTGCGATCGGCCGAAGCCGCTGAACGCTACGGGCTTCCCCATGACAGGATCATCTTGAGCGCGAAGGTATCCAACGTCCAAGACTTGATCGCCGTATACCGCGCGCTTTCCCAACGCTGCGACTACCCGCTGCACCTAGGGCTCACTGAAGCAGGCATGGGCACGAAGGGCGTCGTGGCCTCCACTGCGGCGATGGCCGTGCTCTTACAGGAGGGCATCGGCGACACGATCCGAGTCTCGCTGACGCCGCGGCCGGGGGGTGACCGGTGCGATGAGGTGGAAGTCTCAAAGCAGATGCTGCAGTCGCTGGACATCCGGCACTTCACGCCCCAAGTCACGGCCTGCCCAGGCTGCGGGCGCACGACGAGCACATTCTTCCAAGAAATGGCCGAGCAGATCCAAGCCTACCTAGGCCAGCAGATGCCACATTGGAAAGGCCTGTACATGGGCGTGGAAAGCATGAACGTGGCGGTCATGGGCTGCGTTGTCAACGGCCCCGGCGAGTCAAAGCACGCTAACATCGGCATTTCGCTTCCCGGCACGTTCGAAGCTCCGGTGGCACCGGTCTACATCGACGGGCGGCTCCATCAGACCTTGCGAGGCGATCGGATCGTCGCCGAATTTATCGACATCCTCAATGCATATGTCGGCGAGCGCTACGAATCGAAGCGCGAAGCCGAACCGGTGCAATAGCGCCCAGCGCCGCGGCCGAGCGTGCTTCGGCACCCCGATCAGGCAGGCGGCCCGAACCACGGGAATTGCTGCATCCACCCATATCCGTGGTAGAGGTGCAGGTAGAAAATGATCCCAGCAATCATTGCAAAGACCGCCAGCAGCGATAGGATAATGCGGATCCATGGCAGCCGACGTCCCTCCCTGCGAAGCACCAACAGCCAACTAGCGCCGATGCCGACGAAATACAGCAAAATCATCGGGCCGGCGAACAAGGTCATCGTGATCGGATCGCCGGTCGGTGTGATCAGTGCCGCGGCTACGAACATGATCAGCACCGCGTAGCGGACGTTGCGCAACAGGAACTGCGGCGTGGTGAGCCGCATCAGCGTGAAGAAGAAGACCACCACGGGCAGTTGGAAGACCAGCCCGAGGCCGATTTCGAGAATGATGAAGGTGTTGAGGTACTCGTTGACCGCAATGAACGGCTCGACGTCGTCCGACACCGTGAGCAGGAACTGCAGGGTGACTCGCAGAGCGATGAAATAGCAGAAAACACCGCCAAGGATGAATAGAAATGCCGTCGTGAAAATGAACGGTACCGCCCAGCGCCTCTCTTTCTTGTATAGGCCCGGCGCGATAAACTGCCACGCTTGGTAGGCCAACCAAGGCGCACCTAAGAAAACGGCCGCCAGCAGCGGCACCTTGATGTATTGGACTTGGAACTGCTCCGTCGGCCTAGTGTTGATGATCTTGATCAGCTCGCCGTCAGGGCCGGCGATCGCCGCCGCGGCGGCGAAAAACGGTTCGAGCGCCAGCCTCAGCAGGTCTCTTGCAAAGGCGAGGCAGGCGAGGTAGACGATAAGGAGTCCGCCCAGCGCACGCAGGATCCGCGTCCGCAATTCCTCGAGATGTTCGAGAAACGACATCCGGGCCATGCCGTCTTCGTCATCCTCGTCATCGTCTGGCGGAGGGGGCGGCGGTGTTGCGGCCCCTGAACCGGATGCGGTCTGCGCTGCTGGCTCGGGTTCATCCACCTCACCCGCTGTGGGTGGGTCGGCATGCGGGTCATCGTAGAGGTGATCGGACTCGTCGTGATATGGATCGTCGTAGAACGCCGTGTCATCTGTGGCGTCGTCTGCCTGGCTCGCAGCTGTTGGCTCGGTCGACGAGGCGTCCGAGCCATCCGACTCGTCGGCCCGGGGCTCGGCCCCGGCCGGACCGTCAGGGCCGGATGCCTGCTTGTCTTGATCTTCCGCGTCCATGGAGCAATACGACTCTGGCTAGGTTACGAATTCGACCGTGCGGAATTGGGCTTGCCGGAGTTCAAGCCGACTTCGATTCAACAGGCTGTTCGGATTCTGGCAGGTCGGAGACGGGCTCCGCAGACGTGCCCACCGCCACCGTGACAGCGTCATCCCCAGCTGTGTCCGCCGATGCGTCGCTCCCGGCATCCTCGGATAAGGCTGAATTCTCCGTAGCGTCCGCCCCTGCGTCATCGGCTTCACCCTGTTTTGACGTCGTCGATGTGGACCCGGCACCGACAGTCCCGCTCTGGCTTCCGTCGTAGTCGTAGTCGTTGTAGTAGTCGTCTTCGTTGTCGTCGTAGTAGCTGGTAGTCACATCCCGTTTGACATCACGGGCGAGGGTCTTCACATCCTTCGTCTCGTGTTCGATGTTGTCCATCTCACGCTGGAAGGTCGTCTTGAGCTCGTTCGAGGCGCGCTTGAACTCGGCCATACCTTTGCCGAAGGTCTTGCCAAGCTCGGGCAGCTTCTTCGGCCCGAACATCAGCAGGGCCAAGATGAACAGGACGATGATTTCTCCCATTCCAAGCGGGCCCATAGTAATGCTCCTCCAGCGGTGCCGGTGCGATCCCGGCAGCACAAGACTTCTCTTGATAATACCGACGGAGCCGCAGGGAATCAACTTGAGGGCGGCTACAGGGTGCATGACATGGTGGTGAGATAGCCCGGATTTGATGGGCTTGGGTTCCGACGACGTTCATTCGGCGGGATTTGCACATGCCTTGCTTTAACAAGTATAGTTAAAGCAAGGCGGCGCTATGCCAACTGGTCCCCCCATCCCTACCCTCGAGCAGAACCGCCGCAGCATCCTCGCTGAACTCTTTGCCATCGGTGACATGCGCCCCGGCTCCCTCGTCCACCGCTACATGAAGTGCAGCACCCCCACCTGCCGTTGCTGGCAGGAAGGCGATCCCGGCCATGGCCCCTACTTCCTGCTCGTCCGCAACCTCGATGGCAAGGGCACCTCCCGCTCCTTGCCGTCCGCCGCCGCCACCACCGTCCAATCCCAGCTCGACGAGTACCAGCGCTTCCGACGCCTGACCGCCGAACTCGTCGACGTCTGCGAGCAACTCGCCGCCGCCCGCTTGCCTCAGGCCGCCACCGACACCCGGAACGAGGCCAAAAAAAAGCGTGCACGCAGGAGTTCGCCCTCGCCATCGAAGCCGAACTCGCCCGCTTCGTAGCTCCCGGCGCGGCGGACGCCGTCGATTTCGAGGCGCTGGAGACCCGCCTGCGCCAGCGGGCGCTGGAACTGGCAGCGCGAGCCGTGGCATGGCGCTTCAACGCCGACCGCAGCGATCACGGCGGCCCGGCAAGCAGCCCGACGGCTCCGCCCGCACCCGCGAGGTCCAGCTGGTGGTCGTCTGGACGGCCGAGTCGCGCGACGACGAGGACCGTCCCGGGCGCGACCCGGGCGCGGTCAGCTACACCGCCGCCATCGAAAGCGCCGCCCGCCGCGACACGCATCCGGACCCGTCCGAATTCGCCCGGCGCATGCGTCGCGAGGCCGAGCGACGGGGCTTCCCGCTCGCTCGCCGGCGCGTCATCCTGGGGGCCGGAGCCAGCTGGATCTGGCGCAGCGCCTCAGAGGACTACCCCGGCGCGATCCAGATTGTCGATCTCTGGCCCGCGAAGGAGCAGCTGTGGGAGCTTGCTAAGGTGCTCTGCGCCCACGACAAGGCGCTGGTCGAGCCTTGGGCCGACGCCCGCTGCGCCGACCTCGAGCAGGGCCGCATCGACGGCCTGCGCGCCACCTTGCGCGCCCACGCCGACACCTGCCAGCAAGCCGGTAAGTGCGCCAACTACATCGAGAAGAACCGCAGCCGCATGCGCGACCCGGAGTACCGCGCCCAGGGCCTGTGCGTGGGCTCCGGCGTGGTGGAGTCCGGCTGCCGCACGGTGGTCGGACGCCTCAAGCGCTCGGGGATGTACTGGACTGTCAGCGGTGCCAACGCCATCCTCGCCCTACGCAGCTGCGTTCTCAGCGGCACCTACGAGGACTTCTGGGCTGAACGGGCCGAAAACCCATGCGTCCAAGCCGAAATCCAAACATAGTGTCGTGCACCCGCGGCTACAATGGGCAGCTATGGACCGCATCGGACTCAAGCGCATGCACCACGTTTCCTTCGCCGTGGCCGATTTGGCGGCCTCCAAGCACTTTTTCTGCGAAGTGCTCGGCCTTGCGGAGGACGACCGTCCCAATTTCAGCTTTGCTGGAGCCTGGTTGGCCGTTGGCGACCGCCAGATCCACCTGATTCAAGAGGGCGGAGCAGGCCGCGAGGTCAGAGGCAGCAGCAGTCGCTCGGACCATCTAGCGATGGAGGTCGCCGATCTGGAGGTGGTCAAGGCCCGGCTCCGCGATTGCGCGATCGAGTTTGTCGAAGGCGGAAACCAGCACCTCGGCATGAGTCAGGCATTCTGCAGCGATCCCGACGGCCACACAATCGAATTCGTCCAGTACCACTGACAACTGGCCGCGCGGAATCCCTAGGGGGCCGGGCAGCGGGCAAGGCTCCTCCGCCGCAGGGAGGCACGGACCGGTCAGGTTGCCTCGGGTGCCCAAAACGCAGATCAGTATGATGAACACAGGGGCCGGATCCTAATCCATGAAACACCTGCTAGCTTGTTGCCTACTCTGCACCGCGCTCGCGCTACCCGCGATGCCCCAGTCCGCCGAGTTGGGGATCTCAATGGGGTACGGTGCCCTCAGTGACAACGACATCAGCAGTCAGAATTTGCTCGACGCCGCGGGACGCGACACCTACTCAATCACCAACGGAGTCCGGGTCGGCGCCCGCATGGGATTCAACCCGCGTCGGTTCATCGGTCACGAGGTTTCCTACTCTTACCAGCACGCAGGCCTGGATTTCTTGCAGGTCAGGGAAGAGGAAACGGCTAGTGCCGACTTGGGCGCAGTCAGGGCGCACCACATGTATTACAACGTGCTCCTGCACGCGGTGCCGACGGGGTTCAAGATTCCGATCCGGCCGTTCGTGACGGGCGGCGGGGGCTTCTCGTCATTCTTCCTGCCGGGCGTTTCTTCGTTCTCCGGCTATGGCGACACCAAGTTCGGCTACAACTATGGAGCCGGCATCAAGTTGAACTTCTTCACATACGGATTCCGGTTCGACGTCAGGAACCACGTCACCGGCAAGCCATTCGGCGAGTACTTGCCCAACGTGCAGGGAAAGCTGAACAATACAGAGTTTTCGGTCACCTTCTCCGTGCTGTTCGGATAGGGACAAGCTCCAGCGGCGGGCGCGGCAAGTCTGCGGTGCCCTCCAGGCTCAGGGGCAGCAAGCTAGGCACCGGCCGCCACCCGAGGGTGCCAGCCGGCGATTCGATGCTTGGCACCTAGAAGCTCGTGACAGCTTCAGATTCGTCCGTGTGGCTCTCAAATACCGTGTACAGCTTCGTGATCTGCAGCAGGTCTTGCACCTTGGACTGCACATTTAGCAGCTTGACCTCGCAGCCCTTGTTTCGCGCTGTCGTATACGCCGAGACTAGCTCGCCTAGGCCCGAGCTGTCGATATAGGTGACGTTGCCCAAGTTAAGCACCACCTTCGTCGCACCGCCGTGCAGCAGACCGCGCACGGTCTCACGAACATGCCCCGATTCCTCGCCGAGCGTGATGCGGCCTGTCATGTCAACGATCTTGACTCCGCTAACATCGCGAATCTCTGTTGATAAACCCATCGATCTTCCTCCTGAGTTAGATCACCCTGCGCTCTTGGCGCAGTACTTCACAAGACGAACTCTCGTGCCGGAACCCGTGTGCGGACCAACCTCGACCTCGTCAAAAAACGCTTTCATCATCAACAAGCCGCGGCCTGAAGCGCGCAGCAAGTTCTCAGCTTCCAATGGATCTGCGACACCCTCCGGCTCAAAGCCTGGACCTTGGTCGATCACGGTCACTTGGAAGGAGGCCTCGTCAATCGAGGCCTCAAACGACACCGTCTTGTCCGAGTTGAACTCATTGCCGTAGCGTACAGCGTTCACCATGGTCTCACGGACACCCAAACCGATCTGATACACGTGATCCTGGTCAAACCCGCTGAGTTCTGCCAAGCGCTGGACGATCAATTCGGCGGCCTCGACACTGTCCAACGTGCTTCCCAGCGTGAGGCGCAATTTCCTGCAATCTGTCATCCAGCCCGTGCGGGAAACGGCCAAGCGATTAGCCTGACTGCAACTGCGAAGTCGCATTAGTGGCACACTGTAAGCCCGAAAGTCAAGCGGGCGGTCGAGCAGGCTCACGCGCTATCATGGGGCCGCCGCCTAGGAGGGTTTCCCATATGAGTTTCAGACACTGCCAGTTGCTTGCAGCGGCCCTGCTCGCCATGTCCTGCTCACAGCAGGCCATCGAAGAGCCGCCGCCGGACCACGGGGCGGGCCTAGTCCTGACGGTCAGCGATGCGCTGGACTCCATCGTGCCGGCCGACTACATGATCGAGAAACTCGCCGGCGAAATGCGCTTCACAGAGGGTCCTGTCTGGATCAAGGGCGACAACCCACACCTGTTGTTCAGCGACATTCCGGCTAACCGGATCTATCGCTGGGCGGAGGGCGACACCGCAGCATCCGTCTTCTACGACCAAATGCACCGAGGCGAAACGCAAGGGCCCCCGCAGGGCTCGAATGGTCTGATTCTCGACCCGGCCGGTCGGCTGCTCGCCTGCGAGCACGGCAACCGACGCATCTCCCGCATGGAAGACGGAGCATGGGTCTCGGTCGTTGACAACTTCGAGGGCAAGAGGCTCAACAGCCCGAATGACGCAGCCTGGCATCCCAACGGGTGGCTGTACTTCACTGACCCGCCCTACGGGTTGCCCAAGCAGGATGAGGATCCAGCGAAGGAACTCGACTTCAACGGCGTCTACCGCCTGAACTACGAGACGCACGAGCTGCAGTTGCTGACTCGGGACCAGACTAGGCCGAACGGCATCGGCTTCTCCCCGGACGGCGCCACGGCGTACGTGGCCAACTCGGATCAGGCGATGAAGGCGTGGATGGCCTACGACGTGACCGCAGAGGGAGCGTTCGAGAACGGCAGAGTTTTCTACGACGCGACCAGCGTGGAGGCCTCCGGCTCCCCGGACGGCCTCAAGCTCGACACCAATGGCAACATCTACGCCACGGGTCCTGGTGGGGTCTGGATCTTCACGCCGGACGGCACGCATCTGGGCACCATCCAACCGGAAGAGGTTCCGGCAAACGTCGGCTGGGGCGACGACGGCAGTTCGCTGTATATGACGGCGCGAACTGGTCTATACCGGATCAAGCTGCTCTCACAGGGCCCAATGCCAGCCGATATGGCCGCCGCAGCGGGACAATAGCGGCGGCGCCCGCGTCTGGGCGCGAGAAGTGTCGAGGGATGCCAGCGAGCGCGGGACCGCGAATCTCGCAAGTCGTCTCTACGTGTCTGATTGCCCCGCCCCTCAGGTTCGCCTAGCAAGAGGCGGACACTGCAGCATTCAGCTGACAGCAGCGCGGCCCGAATTGCCAGCGCCGCGAGATGCCTGTTAACGTGAATCTCCATGCGGAACATTCTTGCAATCCAAACATTGTCAGCGGCACTCGTGCTGGCACTTGGCAGCTGTGGCGGGCCGTCGGCGTCTTTTGAAAGCCAGCTTGACAGTTCCGTCGAGCGTCCTTGGATCGGACCCGAATACTGGGCCAATCCACTGCAGGACTGGCGGCTCAAAGACGGCCGCATCGAGAATTTCAGGCCCGGCGGCGACCGCAACGTGTTTCTGCTGACCCGCGAAGTCGGCGAGACGAATGGCACTCTTGCCCTCAGCGTCCGCATGGGACGGCTGCAGGATGCTGAAGGCGGACTCGAGCCGGGCTGGGCTGGCTTTCGCGTCGGCATCCGCGGCTCATTCGACGACTATCGGGACAGTGCAGTCCGGGGGGTGGGGCTAAACTGCGGCGTCGCTTCAGACGGGCGACTGTTTATTGGCTCAGTCGATGACTCGACAGCGCCGCTAGAAGGCGCCCTGGCGGGCGAGGCCAACCTGTCGCTAAACGCCGAGCCAGCCGGCGAACTTTCCCGCCTGACCCTGCGCATTGAAGCCGGAGGCGCGACACAAGAGATCTCCAGTGATGTCGACCAAGGCTGGCTGACCGGCGGACTTGCCCTCGTCTCAAGCTCGGGGCCGATTCCGGACTCTCCGCCCGCAGAAGAGGAAATCCGCGAGACCGGCTGGGCGCTGAAACCCGGCACCCGGGCTGGCGGCACCATGCGCATCTGGTTCGCGGACTGGCAGGTTTCCGGCAGCCGGGTTAGCGCGCACCCCGAACGCGCCCTTGGCCCGATCATGTTTGCCATGCACACACTGAGCAAGGGCACCCTGAAGGTCAATGCCATCATCGCGCCGGTCGAGACCGCCGGCCAAGAGGCTGCGCTCGAGGTCCAAACCGGAGGCTGGAAGCAGGTTGCGACCGCCCCGCTGGACCCGGAAGCCAGGACGGCCACGTTCCGCGTCCCGAACTGGGACGACACCGTCGACACCCCCTACCGAGTGCTGTTCGACGGCCACAGCTGGGAAGGAACGATCCGCAAGGATCCGGTTGGCAGCGACGAAATCGTCGTGGCCGCCTTCACGGGCAACAACGACCTCGGCTTCCCACACGCTGACATCGTGCGGAACATGCAGGTTCACCAGCCCGACCTAATGGCATTCACCGGCGACAACGTATACGAACGGGTCGGCGAGTACGGGATTGTGCGCGAGCCGACGGACATCGCCATCCTCGACTACCTGCGCAAGTGGTACATCTTCGGCTGGGAATACGCCTCACTCCTGAAAGACATTCCGGCCATCGCCTTGCCTGACGACCACGACGTCTATCAGGGCAACATTTGGGGCGCTGGCGGGCGACAGGCCCACGGCTACGGCAAGCCCGGCCAAGATCAGGGCGGCTATGTGATGGACTCCCGCTTTGTCCATGTCGTACAGACGACCCAAACCGCGAACCTACCGGATCCGTTCGATCCAACACCGGTCGAGCAAGGCATAGCGGTGTATTACACCGACCTGCTCTACGGCGGCATCAGCTTTGCAATCATCGAAGACCGCAAGTGGAAGGACTCCGCCACGGCCCTGATCGGCCCCGGAATCGTCAACGGCTGGGCAGAGGATCCGCGCTACGACGCCCGCAAGAGTTCCGACAACCCGAAGTTCCCGTTGCTCGGCGAAAGGCAGGAGCGCTTCCTCGATGCGTGGGCTCAGGATTGGGACGGCGCTTGGATGAAGGCAGCGATCTCGCAGACGATCTTCGCCAATGTCTGCACTCTGCCCAAAGGATCGACGACCGACGCCATCACAGGAGGTCTGAGAGTCAACGCGCCCGGTGAGTACGCGCCCGACGAAGAGCCTGTCCAGGACCACGATTCGAATGGCTGGCCACAGTCCGGCCGTGACCGCGCGGTGCGCCTGCTCCGCAAGGCGGCGGCCGTCCACATCGCGGGAGACCAGCATCTGGGCAGCACGGTCCAGTATGGCGTCGACGACTGGAACGACAGCAGTTGGGCGATCTGCGTCCCATCGGTGGCGAATATCTTCCCCAGACGTTGGTTTCCCACCGAGGCTGGCCGCAACCGGGCACCGGGCGCCCCGAGGAACACGGGCGAGTTCTTGGACGGTTTCGGTAATAAGGTGACGATTCACGCTGTCTCGAATCCGCACACCAACGGCATCGAGCCCACGGCGCTCAATCACAGAGCGCCCGGCTACGGGATCATCAAGTTCAACCGCACCGACCGCGGGATCGAATTCGCGAACTGGCCTCGGTGGGTCGAGGCTTCCCAACCGGGCGCCGAGCCGTATCCGGGCTGGCCGATCCGCATCAAGCAGAGCCAGAGCGGTCTACCAAAGGGCTTCACCCTGCCGGCAATCGATGCACAGGGAGCGGTAGATCCCGTCGTGCAGGTGATCGATGAGTCGGACGGCGAAATCGTCTACACCCTGCGCATCCAAGGGAGTGAGTTCACGCCAACGGTACGCAAGGCGGGAAGCTACACGGTGCGAGTGATCCACCCGGAATCGGGCGATGCAGCGGAGACACAGGGATTGAAAGCTGCCCGGCAGTAGACTGCCCGCGCCGGTGGGCTCAGCCAGTCCGGCCCTACTTGCCCTGGGCCCGCTGCCTGAGCGCTTGCAGCCGTCGGCCCAGTTCCTTGCGGGCCTCGGTAAAGCCGCTCGGCGTGACATTGCCAGCAGAGCAATAGTCGAGCACAACTGCCTCAGCTGCGCAGAATTCCTCGCAGAGGTCAGCCACCTCGGAGGCGATCTCGCCGGGGATATTGGTCACCCCGTTCTGGTCAGCATGGATCAGGTCACCCGGATAGACAGCTAGGCCTCCGACATGGACGGGAATCTGGAACTCCAGCAGTTGCGGATACCCGTGCGAGCTGATCACGCCGTCCGAGAAGCACGGCAGACCGACAGCCCGCACTTGATCAAGATCGCGCCCGGCACCGCTAGTGATCAGCCCGACTGCACCGAAGGCCTTGTACGTAGAGGCCATGACCTCTCCAAAGGTGGCTGATTTGGTGGGATCGTCCAAGTCTTGGACGACCACGATCGGCGGCCCGGGAACCTCCCCGAACCGCGCGATCTGGTCGTCTAGCGTGCCATACGCCGCGGTCCCCCAGGGTTTCAGTGCAGAGCGGAACGTCGCCGTTGCCGCATATCCGCAGATCGGCGCCATCTCTGGAAAGCAGGCCCGGATGCGCCCGTCCATGTACCCATCGGTCTGCGGACGAAGAGCGAAAAGCTCGATTACATTGCAGACCGTTGGAGTGTCAAAATCTCGAAGTTTGCCGAGGATATCGTCGGATAGCTGCGGGGCAGGCATAAGACCAATGGTATTGCATCCCTTACGCTTGGGCAGGGAGCTCTAGAAATGGACCGGCTGGGTGAAGGCTCCGTTGCCAGCTGAGTCCCATGCGGCGAAGCGGACCCATTTCTTGCCCGCAGCGTTGAACTCAAGGCGAAACTGCTTGGTACCGAACGCTGGCAGATCTGTCGTCGGTCTCACCTGGCGGCCGCTCTTCTCGCCGTCACCCCAGACGATCTCGACAAACTCGAGCGGGAACGTCCACTGCACTTCCGCAACTACTGTCTTGCGGTCTTCCAAGCCCACAACCTCGAAGTCCGGTATCAGCACCTCGCCCGATGAGACGAAGAAGTCCCCCCGGCGCATGGCCTCGGTGACAGGGCTCCAGTCGTCGTCGAACCCCGGCACGCGGTCCAGCCGGACGTAGTTCACAGAAAGCTGGGGATAGATCTCATCCGCCGGAAACTTCGTGTAGGTGTCTCCCTCGGCGATCAAATATTTCGGCCCAGCCCAGTTGTTCATGTCATCGAGCGTGCCGAAACAGCGCTGCTCGCAGATTCTCGCTTGGGACAGATCTGCCGGAAGGGTCTGGAACGCGGCGCCCAAGTAGCGGTCGCTGAGAAAGTGCGGGGACTCGCGGATGACATCCGGATAGAACGTTGAACCCTTTGTGCGCGGGTGCGCTTGCCACATCAACGCCCCCTCCGCTTGCATCATCGCGAGCATTTCAGCGCCCGATCCGACGCGGTATACCGTGCCGTATCTGTCGTGGCTGGCACGATGCGGCAGATCGTCCGATCGGACCTTGGACCAGTAGACCGGCTTGGGGAACACCAGCGTGTAGTGGCCACCGAGATGTGCGTTTGGCTCCTCGCCAGGCATCAGCAGGAAGTCGGCGTCAGAATGCCGCCGACACGCCTCGAAGTACTCGTCCTGCTCCCGGAATCGAGTCTCGCCCGGGTCGTCTGGATGGCCGTCGCCATGAAAATCAGACATCATCGCGATGTTGATCCCGAGGCCGCGGAAGGCGGAGATCCAAGGTGGCCGCAAATCGAGCGACCCGGCATCGACGAGTTGTTCGGCGAAGTGCGTGTGGAAATGGCTGACCGCGACTTGATACCCCTCCAGCGATTTGTACTTATCCCCGTGGGTGTATGCCAGCACGGCATTCAGGGTGTCTTCCGCGTTGCCCGCGCCTAGGTGGTAGTAGACCGCCATCCGTTGCTGGCTGCCCGGCGGGGCGTTGTACAGCGCAAAGTTCCCTTCAGCAAACCGCCGCGACTGCCTTAGGCGCTTCTGCCAGATTTCATCAGAGGTACCCCAAGGACGGTACATTTCCTCGCGTTCGCCTTGGCGCACGCCCACGTCAAAAAGTCCGTCAGACCGCTGCTTGTACCAGACGTAGCCGAGATTCGTCTCGATTTCCCTGGCGAAGAAAAACTTGTGGGAGGGGGGAAACACGGCGAGCGTCCCACGGGATTGCTCGAGCAGCAGGACCCTGTTCCGTGCTCGCAGCGGCACGGGGCCATCGTTGGCTCCGCCGGCGAATCGGTAGTGCTGCCAGTCACGAGCCACATCCCGCCACCGCATGCGCTCGTAATCGTCACTGCGCAGTCCGGCCAGGCCGCCTCGGTAAACGTAAGCGACTGAGGGGTTGTCCGTCGCTGCGATCGCTTCTTGGCGAACGAGGCTCGACCCCCGATAGACCGTGAAGCGCAAGCTCCCCTCAAACGATCCCAGTGTTAGCCCGTCAAAGGAGACTTCCAGGCGAATGCCGTCGCGGCGAACCCGGCAGGACTTGACTTCGTATTCGACGCTGCTGCGGGTCACCTCATCGGGCGTGCGAGGAAGCCCGGGATTCACACCCTCGAGTCCGGGTACGGTCAAGGGGGCGTCCCAGAACACCTTCCACTTTTCCGGCTCGACCACTTCGGGAGTCGGTTCCCTGCCCAGAGCCTCCATCGGTCCCAGCTGTTGATAGGAAATGCGCCGCTTTCCCTCCGCAACATAGAATTCCGGGCGGGCATCCCGCACCAGTGGTGCCCAGTGCCCCGCTCTCGACAGAGCCGCCATTTGCCGCACAACAGGCTGGCCTTGATCGACGCCAAAGGTTGCCCGCAACGGACGCATGTCAGCGCCCGACCATTCAAAGAGGACGTCGCCATCGAGCGCTTCCGCCCGCAGGCCTTCGGCCGGCTCGTAATCGGCCAGATCGCACTGCAGCGGCTGTGCCGCCGCGGCGGCGCTGAAAAGCAACACCAGACCTAGAATCAACATCTCGTATCTCCACTGCATCTCTTGCCTGCGTTCCCTGTTCGGCCAACGGCACTTCCGGACAGCCAATGAGCACTCAGGACGCGGGCCTGCAAGCGCTTTCGGCAGTGCCCGCAAGCTCCCGCGTGGGCAGCAGCCGAGCACCGGTATTTGCCACCCCACATGGTACGCCCGGACGAGGGCTGTCGCGTCCGGAAGATTTTCGCGGCTCCGCGCTGCTCTCCGCTCGTCCGGGTCGTAGCAGGCCGCTAAGGCTGTCGCAAGACAGTTGCTTGTAACAGGCCGCTCGGTGAACGGTGAGTGGTCGGGTCCAGCGACAGCGAGCGGTATGGTCCTCATCCCTACTTCCAAGATCGCTTCTATGACTTTGAGCATGTGTCCGCAGGACGAGCGCCACGCACTCCTGATCGACCGTGCGGCGGCGGAAGTACCTCGCGACGAGGCCATTGGCGAGTGGGCTCGCAACAAGCGCGCGTTCATCTCGAGTGTCATAGCGGAGCTTGCCGAACAGCGGGCGGCCGCAGCCGACGGCGTTCGCTGGCTGGGTGCTCGGCCCGTGATGTTCGAGGAGTTCGGCGGACCACGTGTTGTTCTGGAATGCCCGTGATCTTGAACGGCAGTTGCCGAATTCCAGGCCTACTACAACGAGGTACGCAGCCACGCCTCCTTGAAGGCCCATACGCCGTTGACCTTCGCCGACGGGCACATGGTGACCCGTGCCGAGCTGAACAATGTCCGTTAGGTCTCCCACTGCCGGGATCTGGTCCAGCTCCCAGTGGCGGCCTGACAATGAATTCAACACGGACAGGCGTCAATACCGAGAATGACGTGGCACTCTGGCGGATCGTTGTTGTAGCCGACGCAGCGTAGCTCGGGCTGGGGAGCCTGGATCCGATGTAGTAGTATCGGCTATGAGCATGGCACGCAGGCGAGCGCCTCACCCAAGGGGAGAGGGAGTGAGGATCCAAAAGACCGGGCCTTCTGACGAGGTCCGGCAGGTCGGGGCTCTCTCGGTCAACGCTGCTGAACACTCAATCCGGGTCGATCTCGCCAAGATCGAGGCTCCGACGCAACTCTACGATGCTGACGTGGCCTGGATTGAGCACGGGCTTGGTTGTGTGTCTCTGCTCTTCGGCAAGCTGGGACCCGATCGCGAGACCCTGAAAAGCAGGTGGTGCGTTCCGAATTCAAAGGCGGGACGGGAGGGGCAAGGAGCGTCATGGTCCTTCCTTGAGCTGGCGGATTCAGGAGAACGAGATGATTGCCAAGAAGAGTCTCGCGGACGGCTTTGCCTCCTTTCAGGAGCTTTGGTCACCCAGAGTTGCCGGCGACATCAACGACATGCAGATCAAGCTGGTCAAGCTCCAAGGCAAGTTCGTCTGGCACAGCCACGACCAGGAGGATGAGTTCTTTCTCGTGATCTCGGGCCGCCTGCGGATGGAATTTCGCGACCAGGAACCACAAGTCGTCAGGCCCGGAGAGTTTATCATCGTGCCCCATGGAGTCGAACACAGGCCGGTGGCCGAGGAACCCTCTGAGGTCGTGCTTCTCGAACCCAACTCCACGCTCAATACCGGCAACGTCGATACTGAACGAACGGTCCGGCATCTGGAGCGCATTTGAGGGCCGCGAAGCCTGTCGAGCACATCGGTCTACCGTCACTGGGCGTGAGTCAGCGTGATAGCTGCCTTGCGCGAGTCCGTCACGCTCGTCAGCACGTTGCACGGCGCTGACTGCGAATGGCAGCCTGCACGGCCAGTTCGCGAGCCTGCCGCGTGACTCTGGCCGCTCGCTCAATCGAGCTTCAGCTCGTGTTCTGGGCTCCACTTCTCACTGCAGTTCCAATAGATTCCGCGACACCCGCCGAGATCGCTTCCGAGCCGTTTCTGCCTCCGGCTGAGATTGCCAATCAACTCGGAAACTGTATTGACGGAACCCACGGTGGGCGCGGTCGAACTCGGGCTGGGATGGCAGCCCAGCGCGTCGGCGAGGGCAACGTCATCGGGCAGGCGTCCCGAGATCGGAGAGGCTGATCGATCTGCGACGGAATCCGCCGGCCAGTGCGAGATCGAACAGAATTCGCTAGCAGCGCTACTGGGAGGCGGGCACGGGGCGGACTATTGGGCGCTGCGCGTGAAGCGGAGCGCGCCGCGCTGGATTCGAATGCCCAAGAGGCACAGCGAAATCGAGGTGCTGGCCAGGAGAAACATCCGACTCAGGCGACGCCGAGCTTATCCCGCAGCGGAGGCCAGCCATTGGGGACCCGACGACTTGGGGTCCCACGCGGGGCCGCCCCGACCTTCGCAAAGATTCCGACCGCGCGGTCCGCCGTGGACCTGAACTTCAAGTCGGCGGCGGATGCAGTGTCTGTGTGCCTCGTCCAGTGCTACCTACTCACGGGAATAGGGAATTGGAGCCGCTGGCGTGGGTCTTGACCTGCTCTCGACAGAGAGTCGCTGGTAGCGCTTGCTCCCGCCACCGGAACGGGCTGGGACGCTTTGGCGGTAGAATCAACACATCTTGGAAGGCTCTGCGATCGGCCTCTACAAGACTCTCGGAGCGTGGGCTTTAGAGGTCCGGGTGAGGCTTAGAATGCCCTCCAAGCCGAGTTTCTGCGCGCGGTGGAACCGAAGTTTGTGTTTTCCGAGACGGCGTCCGACCAATGCCATTGCAGGCTTGTTGCATAGGCGCTGGCTTCTGGTCTTGACGGCTGGACTCCTTCCATCTTTCCCCCTCGTGGCAGGTGGCGCTCCGCTTCAGGGCAGCTCAAGCGTGGCCGAAGGGGACGCACCTGCGGCAGTTCCCAAGGTTGAGAACTCGGGAGGGGACGCCGTGCACGGGAACGACGCCAGGCCGGACCGTACGGAACTCAATCTCCTCGGCCAGACGGACGCCTCATCGGGAGAGAGCCGCCGCAACGAAAACGTCAGGATTACTCTGGTTGACAACGCCGTGCAGCGGGAGCTCAACGAGCGGCTTGGTGCCTCGGCGACGATCATCAAGGAGTTCAAAGCGGAGATCAGCTACTTCGGTGCCGACATCGGTAGCTCGCCGTCTTCGAATCTGCACCAGGCGCACGTGGCAACGTCCGGGGTGCATGGCAGGATCTACGAAACGCACAACAACAGCGCCTTCAGCGCGCGCTCGTTCTTCCAGGTTGGAAGCGTCAAGCCGGCTCGTTCGAATGACTATGGCTTCCAAGTCGTGATGCCTCTTAGACGAGGGGTGAATCTCAGTCTCGACGGGAGCCAGAAGAGAGTTCGAGGCAACGTCAATGGGAACGTTCTTGTACCAAGGGCGGATGAGCGAACGCCGCTGGATCGCGACCCTGTCACGGGCGAGCCCGTAGATCAAGAGACGCGGCACTTCGTCAGCCGGATGCTTGCGGCCTACCCTGACGAGTTACCCAACCGCCCCGATATCGACCCGCGCGCGCTAAATACGAACTCGCCGCAGTCGATCGACAACGATTCGCTGGCGCCTCGCCTGGATGTCAGCATCGGAGACCGCGACCGCTTTGTGCTCGGCTACCAGTTCACCGCACAGCAGGTGCAGGCGTTTCAACTCGTCGGCGGGCAGAACCCTAACACCACCACCAAGAACCACCGGGCACGCGCCACTTGGAGCCGGACTTGGTCCCCGCTCACTTCGATGGATACGTCTGCGGGCTACGATCGGGTGGGGTCGCTTCTGGTCTCAGATGATTCGGCGGTTGGACCGCTGATCTGGATTTCTTCGGCCCTACAGTTTCTCGGGCCCAGCTCGATCATTCCGATTGACCGCTCCCGAAATACATTCCGGTACGCAACCCAAGTCCGTCATCGCCGAGGGAAGCACGACCTGACCGCGGGCGTTATCGCGGTACGCAGGCAGATCAACGGCTATGAAAGCTCCGTTCATCGTGGTGAGTATGTCTTTAGCGACAATTTCGGGAACGATACCATCAGTAATGTTCGTCTCGGTCGGCCTAGTCGGTACCAGCAGGCTATCGGCGACATCAGTCGTGGCTTCCGGGGTTGGGATGCAGCGTTCTATACAGGCGACCAATGGCAGGTTTCGTCTGATCTGACGCTCACGCTCGGGCTGCGCTACCAGCCGGCCTTCGCACCCTGGGAGGTCAACGACCGAAGTCGGATTCCGTTCGATTGTGATTGCAATAACTTGGCACCTCGCCTCGGGTTTGCATACCGGCTGGGTGGAAGCCGGAGCGTGGTGCGCGGAGCCTACGGGCTCGACTACGGGGAGATCTTTCCGGTCACATACAGTCAGGCTCGCTTCAATCCCCCAGGCAACATCAATGTCGTGATCTCATCGCCAAAGTTGGTAGCCCCCCTATCCGATTTGGAGCCGGGAGCCTTAGACCCCAAGGCGCGCAGCACCGTCGTCGAGTTGGACCCGGACCTGGCGATGCCCTACTCCCACCAGTACAACTTCCAATGGGAACTGGGTCTGGCACGTGCCTGGACCCTCGAGATCGGCTATGTTGGCAGCCGCTCGATCCGGCTGCTCAATCTCTGGAACACGAACCGGGGACGCCCCGTTTCGGGGATCCCTCTAGAAACGAATACCATCAACGAACGTCGTGCAGACTCGCGATATTTTGAGGTGCGACGTGTGGTCAACAGCTCCCGCGGATACTACGATGCGGCAAAGGCGCGGCTCCTGATTTCTCGCTGGCACGGTCTGACACTCGATGCGTCTTACTGGTTTAGCAAGGCTATCGATCTAGGCGGGGACTTCGTCAACACGGCTTCAGGCACTGACGCCTGGTGGGGACAGAGCCCGTCCGAGCTCGATGTGCACGGTACGATGCGGGGGCTGAGCTCGTTCCACCAACCCCACTCATTCCTCACGCGCGTCAGCTATGGGCTATCTGGACTTTCGCGGTCTGGATGGATCGGGCACTTGGTCGGCGGATGGCAGATGTCTGGTGTTGTGCTTCTCAAATCGGGCACACCGTTTGTTATCGACACGGGTTCTGACTCACCGGGATTCGGCAACGTCGATGGGACCGGCCGGGACCGGCCGAATCTCCTCGATCCATCCGTCCTAGGCCGGGCTATCGATGACCCCGACACGTCGCGCGTCATGATGCCGTTCTCGGCATTCGGCTTCCTCGCACTGGGGCAGGCGTCTGGCACGCTGGGCCGCCACGTCCTACGCAAGGACGCCATCAACAACATCAATTTGAGCCTGTCGCGTTCATGGCCGCTGGGGGCCGACAAGGCAATCGACTTCCGTGCCGAATCGATCAACTTCTTCAATTCGCCGCAATTCGCGGAGCCGGGCCGCAATCTCACCTCCCCGAATTTCGGTCAGATCACGAACACACTCAATGACGGCCGTACCTACCGGCTACTGCTGCAATTCAGCTTCTAGACTCCTTGCCCCGAGCAGAGGCGATAGCCTGCGGGAGTAGGGACAAGCTTCCTGCCGCGATGTCGCGTCTTCACTTCAAATCGGACGCCGTACTATCGACCAGCCCGGAGCACGGATCGAAGCGCTTGGCGCAAAGTCAAGAGAACCCACCGGGCGGCAAAGCCGAAAGTCCGGGGCGGCTAGCTTACCTGATCCCCCCTCTAGCGAGTTTTGCCTAGGGCAATAACGGGTAGATATCGATGGGGATGGCTTCGTTCGCCCATTGAACATCGAGTGCAAAAGGTGCAGGCGAGGGGGCAAGGGGCGGCAGAGGGAGGTTTGCAGGGTACCGGAAGGGCTACGGGGAGGTCAAATGCCGTGGGGGCAGGCGGGCAGGCCGAGAGTGGCGGGTCGGCGCGAGGGCGGAAAACCTGATAAGCGGATGGTGCCGGCGGCCGGGCCCGCAGGCGGACGGGTTGGCTGCGGGCGGGGTTTTCGGGGCCGGGCTGTCAGACGGGGCAGAGCAGCGGGCGGTCCGGCTTCCTAAAGCCCGGATCGAGTCGCGCCGCACTGGTCTCCCGCCCCGCCAGCATCCACCAGATCAGCCGCCGACCGTTCAATGGTTGTCCAGTCCGTCGCTGTTTTCGGCCCGCCGAAGATTACCTACACGTTCCTCGACCGGGACGATTGGCCACTCATTGTCCAGAGCGACGCTGCTCTATTCCGACACCGGTTCCGTCCCATCCGGGAATTGAGCCGCTTGGATGGCGACGGATCCTTGCTTTCAAGACACGTGATATGGCGCATTGTCCACCGTCCGCCACTCTCGGTCCGCTATCCGAGCTAGTAGGATCACCTCAGAGGGGTTGGGAGTCTGAATCGGAGGCGCGCGCTTGGTTTCGGACGCTCCCTGCACGGAGGCTGAGGCACGCGTTGCATTCAGCGCGCCTACGCTGACATGCTGAAAGTGCCCCTCCGGGTCTTGCCCGCTTACTCCCGCTGATCGTCCTAGGCTCGAGTCCTGAGAAGTACTCGACGCGCTTTCCAGAGTGGCCGCATTCCCGGTGTCTTGTGACTGGATTGCGATGAACGACAGTCGGTACCGTCCAGAGACTAGCCTCTGGAAACGCTGGGCTGAGCTCGCGGCCAAGACCCGAGTCGCCGTGTCCCTCGCTTTGGCGGGGGCTGCCTGCTGGCTGGCGAAGCCGACCGTTGCGAGCGTCCTTTGCGGATTGCCGGTCGCATTCACCGGGATCGCCCTCAGGGCTTGGGCCGCCGGCCACCTCCGCAAGAACGAGCGACTCGCTGTGTCCGGCCCTTACTCTTACGTCCGGAACCCTCTGTACGTGGGAAGTCTGATTGCAGGAGTCGGTCTCGGAATCAGCGCGAACCACGGAGTGCTGCTAGGCGGCATCCTTGCTGTCTTTCTGTTCTGGTTCCTGCCGGTAGTCGCCGAAGAGGAGGATCACATACGCAAGATCCTGCCGGGTTTCCAAGAGTACGAATCTCGCGTGCAGCGGTTCGTGCCTGCCCTGCCTCCTCCCAGCCCACCCCGACCTACCCCAAGCCGCCTCTTTCTGCAGCCAAACCATCTAAACCCAATGAAACGGTCTAACGAAGTCTGAGTTTCCGAGACGTGGAGAACTTGCTGGCCCGCCGGGGTGTCTCCGTCACCTATGAGGCCATCTGGAAATGGTGTCGGCGGTCCTGAATATGCGGGCCCATTGAGGCGTCGACGTGGCCGGCCCGGAGGCACCTAGCATCTAGACGAGTTGTTTGTCACTATCTAGGGTCGTCAGCAGTACTTGTGGCGCGCCGTGGATCAGGACCTTAGTCCCCGGATAAGATTTCGCTGTTAGCGGGCGAAGGCATGTATTTCTAACGGGGTGAGCTGGCCGCGTTAGGGCACCTGCACAACCACGACGACAGTGCCAATTGGCTGTACGGCAAGCTGCTCGTGGTGCCGCTGGTGGAGAAACTGATCGGCTATGCGAGCGCCGTTTCCCCCTGGGGATACCGCTTGGCGGCACCGTCGGCCGCATAGCGCTTGGCGGGACTTCAAGTTCGTGCTGAACCAAGTCACGCGCGCCATCGAACCGCATGTGCCTCTGGCTCGCGTGATCGCCGAGTGGAATCAAATTTCCGAGGACTTAGCCGACCCTCCTCGACTCCGCTTGGGCCAGCTGGAGTCATATTTCGACCTGATTACGCACCAGCCCCAGCCAAAGTTAGGCGGTAGGGTAGGGGCGGAGTGCGCACGGCGACATAGGCGAGGCGGGGCACGAGATCGACCAGCTGGTAGCGGCGGTTGAAGCGGTAGGCGAATTCGGCGAGGTAGCGCCCCGCGTAACGCGCGGCGCAGGCGTGATAGGTGCCGTCCATCGCCCGCTTGACGTTGCCCAGCAGCGTGTTCACCCAGATCAGCCCGGGCGTCTCGCAGCTGCCCTTGCCACCTCCGGTGACGCGCGGCTGGTGCGTGCAGCGGGCCGCCTGCACCCCCCGGAAGCAGGCCAGCCCGTCCGCCCGTACGATGGTCCCCGGCCGTAGGTGCTGCTGCGCCCAGGCTTGCACTGCGCGGCGGCGGAAACCAACCACCGGGCTCAGCCGCAGCCGCTGCGGCCGCCCGTCCTCAGTGACTTGGGCCGCCGCCAGGAAGGGCGTCTTGCGGTCCGCGCCGCGACCGCGCTTGCCGCCGCTGGCTGCCCCGCCCAGATCGGCGTCGTCCATCTCCACGAGGCCCCCCAGCGGCTGGCTGTCATCCCGCTCGCGCATCGCCTGCATCAGTTTGTGCTGGAGCATCCAAGCCGTGTTGTAGCTCACGCCCAACTGGCGCATCAGGTCCATCGCCGAGAGGCCATTCTTGGATTGCGTGAGCAAGTAGATCGCCAGGTACCAAGTGGTCAGCGGCAGCTTGGTGTTTTCGAACACGGGGCCGGCGGTCAGCGAGACCTGCCGCTTGCAGCGGATGCACTGGAAGACCTTGCGGGTGTGCAGCTGGCAGTCCTTGTGCTAGCCGCAGGCGGGGCAGCGGAAGCCCTGCGGCCAGCGCGCTTGGAACACCGCTTGGGCGCATTGCAGCTCGGTTCCGTAGAGCTTGAGGAAGTCGCGCAGGCTCTGTCCTTTCTGGAACTGGACGTGGTTCTTAGGCATATAGAACTCCTTTGTTATCAGATACTTATTATACATTCCACAGCGATTTAAGTCAACCGGATCGAAGCCCGAATCCAAAACATTTCCGGCTCCTAAATGCGGCTGAGAGTCCTCGGTAATCAGGTATTTCGATGATTCGCAAACAAGTTATCGCCTATGCCCCGGGTGTGGAGCGCTCAGGGTCCGACATCCGCAGCGCAACGACGATCCGAGATCAGCTGATGCTGCATTGCGAAATCACGACTTGCAACGCCTCCCACCTGCGCATCGATCCGCAGGGCTTCGCACTCGAGAACTTCGATCCGACCGGCGGCTTGCGTAACAAATACAGGCGCCTGCGGGGCCCGAGTCCGCGGGTGGACGCGACCCGCGTGGTGCCGAGCGGAGAGCGCTTCGACGGCGTTTCCGGCCTGAAGCAAGTCCTACCCGACAATCATCGCGAACAATTGGCTCGCAACCTCAGCAAGAAACTGCTCACCTGCGCCACCGGCCGAGTTACCGAGGACCGCGGACGATCCGGCTGTCGCTGCCAGCATCGACGCCCTCGACCGACAAGACGCCGACCTACGCGACCTCCTTGTGTTGATCGTCCAGAGCGAGCCGTTCCGCCACAACTGATCGCCTACCTGCCTGCGAGCAGGTTTTCGTACCAGACCACATTTTTGGAAAATTGCCCCGCGACGAGCACGTCAAGGTCACCGTCGGTGTCCATGTCGGCCAAGCGAATGTCGTACGCAGCTTGATCGTCATAGATCACCCTCTTGGCGAATCCTCCGCTGCCATCGTTCTCATACCACGCGACGACATAGCTCTCCTTGCCACAGGTCACGCCGTCGATGTCCCCATCTCCGTCGATGTCGCCGATCGCCAGATCGTGCGGACCCTCCAGATCGGGGTCGATTTCGTGCAGGACAAAATCTGGCCCCTCAAACCACAAGACTCCTTTGCCGTGACCCCTCGTGGCGAAGATATCCATGGCACCGTCACCGTTGAGATCGGCTGGCAGCGCATTCGTGGCACCGGTCTGATTGACCGCGATGGTCCGCTTCAGCCAGGGAATTGACCCATCCTTCGGCTGCTTCCACCAGGCGAACCAATTCCCGCCACCGATCACGGCGTCTTTGCCAGCCGACACCACATCTGCCACGCCGTCATCGTCCAGATCCCCGATTCCCAGATAATGGCTCAAGCCCGGCGCATCCTGATCGGCAAAGACATACCTCGGCCATTCCTCCGCACCGCGAGGGTTTTCCGGCACCCGCCACCAGACCAGAGAATTGGGGTACGCGTCCTTGGGCTGGGCGCTGTTTCCGACAAGATCGTCGCGCCCGTCGCCGTCGATGTCCCCCTTGATCAGGCCGTGCGTTCCGTTGACATCCGCATCGACGATTCGCATGGTCCAGCGGTCACGCAGGGGATCGTCCGGGCGCTCTAGCCAGAAGACCGGCCCTGGAGAATACACAGCCCCGATGTAGTCGGGGTCGCCATCCGAGTCAATGTCCATGACTTCGCTGTGGATCGTGTCGCGCTCTTCGGGGCGAAACGGCCACTTGCCGTCGATCACCACTTTGTCCCACGACGGCGCGACATACAGATGCGTCTCGCCATGAGCGTCGGCGATCACATCCGGCTTGCCGTCCCCAGTGAAATCAGCAGCTACCGCAGTCTGGCAGACAAAGCCTGTCGCGATCACGTGCCGCTTCCAGTCGCCGTCAGCAGCCATTGCCGGCAGGGCAAGACCCGCGGCCAGAACCAATCCAACAAAGATCTTCATCATGTCCTCCTTCGGCGCGGCGGCCATGCACCGCGCACGAATAGTGTCCCACCATGCCCGGCCGGGCGCGATTGCGGGCAGCATCCCAAACCTATACTGGGAGTTGGCAGCGGGAGAGGAAGCGAAAACTTTAGACGTGATCGTGGTCGGCGCAGGTCCAACGGGCCTAGCCTGTGCGATCGAAGTGCAGAAGGCCGGATTCAGCGTCAAGACGATCGAAAAGGGCTGCGTGGTCAACTCTCTGTACAAGTACCCGACGAACCTAACCTTCTTTACCACGCCCGAACTGCTTGAAATCGGGGACATCCCCATGACGGCGGTGCGCGAGAAGCCGACCCGTGGCGAAGCATTGAAATACTACCGGCGTGTTGCCAACCATTTCCGACTGGACATTCACCAGTACGAGCTTGTCAATGCTGTCTCCGGCAGCGATGGTGCCTTTGTGGTGGATACGACTGATCGGGTCGGCAACAACTGCAGCTACGGCGCTCGGAAGGTCATCCTCGCCACTGGGTTCTACGACATTCCGATCCGCATGGACGTCCCCGGCGAGGACTTGCCCCATGTACACCACTACTATCACGAACCTCACCCCTTCTTCGGCTGCGACCTCGCGGTGATCGGGGGCCAAAACTCCGCTGCAATCTGCGCCTTGGAGTGCTACCGGGCCGGAGCTCGGGTCACGTTGGTGCACCGGCACGCCGAATTGAGCCCCAAGATCAAGTACTGGATCTTTCCGGACATTTCAAACCGGATCAGGAACGGTGAGATCAAGGCCTACCTAGGCACCAGCGTGACGCGCATCGAACCGGGGGCCCTGCACTTGGACACCCCTAGCGGCCCCGCCGTGATCAATAACGACTTCGTCTTGGCGATGACCGGATACCAGCCCGACACGGGATTTCTGGCCAGCCTCGGCATCGTTTTCGACGAACAGACGCGCAAGCCGCGGACGGATCCACAAACGCTCGAGAGCGATCGGCGGGGAGTTTATCTCGCGGGCGTGATTGTGGCGGGGATGCACACCAACGAGATCTTCATTGAGAACGGCCGCTTTCACGGAGGCCAGATCGCGGCTGACATTGCAGCGAAACTCGGCCATCAGCGATAGCGGATCGGCGCATCGACATCTACCGAGCTTAGCTAGCAATTCTATAATGGTTGGCGGCTAGTGGATCCGCGGTATCCTAACGCCTCAGTCGGGCCTCCGGCACGGCTCAGGTCGGCAAGCGCCCGAGGCAGTGCGCTTAGGGGCCGAGATCAGGAGGCTGTTTGGGTCTGTCGACACAATGCCTAATCGATACATCTTTCGCACTCTTCCCTCCTTCAGGCAGCGAGCGCTGCTCAACGGCGAGCGTTTTTCAGTCGGCCCCCCAATGCAAGCCGGCAGGCCTCGCTTAGCTCATGCGCAGTTCTGGCTTGCAGTCTTCCTGCTCACGCTGACGCCCGCTACGGGCACCGCCGAAGCGGTCAACTTCAGCGGTGACTGGACGCGCTCCTGGGACCTAGCTGACGGGCAAGCCGTCCAGATCCAAGTCGGGATTGCCGATCCCGCGCAACTTCCCGACAACGCGCGAATCAAAGCTCGCTGGAGCGGTCCTCCGCCAGTCGCCGCAGCCGCGGGCTCCACGAGCGTGCGCGGAGACCTCGTCCAAGGCGACGAGAACGGCTGGTCCAAAGTACTCCACGCACTGGACCCGGACGTGTTCCTCGTCTACAAGGCCCCGCGAGCGGGTCGCTACCAGCTGCAGCTCGAAACCTTGACGTCCGGGCGCGGATCTTCTGACTCGTATCACCGGGACAGCGGACTGGCCCGACTCACGTCGTGGCGACCAGAGCGCGCTGCGGCCATGAGCGAGATTGCGGTCAATGTCGGCGTAGAGACCGTTTCGGAACTCAGGGCGGGCGACATCGTCCTAGAGACCGAACCCAACAACGCCCCCGAGCAGGCTGTGTCCCTGCCGTTCGACGAGGGCAACGAAGACCAAGTCCTGCGCGTGGTGGGCGGCGCGGATGAACTCGAGTACTTCGACAACGCGGCATCCGGGCGGTCGCCTGACGATTGGTACCGGTTCGAGTATCGAGGCACCAAGCTCAAGCTCATGACGGCCAACTTGCAGCTGCCCGATCCCGTCATCAGTGCGCGGATCCGGGTGTACAAGCCCGGAGTTCCGACAGCCGATGAACTCAAGCCCCGCGAAGCCGCCAAGCGGGAGGACTTCGGCAACAACGAGGCCGTCCCCTATATCCATCCCGACACCGAGGTGATCCCGGGCCCGCAGTCCGTGTACAGCTACTACGACGGGCGCGATGTGAATGAGCGCATCCACCAGCAGGACGACAACTTTCGCGCATTCGTCACTCGCCGCGTCCATCCGGGCGGGACCTACTTCTTGCGCGTCGAGGCGAATCAGCCCGGATACGAGCTAGAAGTGCGGCTGGTCGATCCGGCCCCGTTCGACTCGCCCCAGCGAGCGCTGCGGCAATCCATCTATTACCACCTCGCAGAAATCGATGCTTGGCTGATTCACCGTCCGCGCAACATCGCCAAGCATCGCAGGGTCCGCGACGGCTCCAGCCTTTTCGGCGAGAACTGCATGAGCTGCCATACGCAGAGCGGGGTCTGGGGCGTCGCCGACGCTCTCCGCCACGGGTATCGACCGGATGGAACCATCCAGAACCACCGGCGGCTCGCCAACACCATGTACGAGAGCTTGCGTCCCACGAATGAACTGGTCGATGCGGCAGTCAACACCTCGCTCGCTCCCAACGATCTTGGCGATGCTCCCGCTGGCAGCCGGGTGGCGGGCCGAAACGTCGTCCAGCACGAGCGCACGTTCAAGCCCAAGAAATTGCATTCCTACCAGCAGCGACGAACAGCGAACTACGTGCTCCAAACCGCAGACCCCAAGGGCATCAATGCCGCAGGCAAGGGGTCGAATTTCGGACCCAACGTGGTCTTCAAGTTTGCGGCGGAGATTCTCGAGCGGTCTTGGCGCGACAGCGGCGACACAAAGTATCTAGAGGGTGTAGTCGATAAGGCGGAGGAAATTGTCAAGACCGGCGACGATCAGATCGTCGTGACTGACGATCTGGGCCATCGGATCGAGTTCTTCTATGATCTGTTGCCCCGCCAGGAGCTTGCCGATCTCGCTGATCAATCCGAGCTGGCAAAGCGCGCCGCTCAACTGCTGCCGGCATTCCAGACCCAAGTGGACCGCGACATGCGGAGGCTGCTCGCGCTGCAGCAAGAGGACGGATCCTGGGGATTCGATCTCGGTGTGCATGACGAGGCGACAGATTCGTGGAGCCGCATTGACGAGCCGGGTGATCCAGCCCCCACGGCGGTTGCCCTGATCGGCCTGCGCGCCGCGGGCCATGGCCCGGATAGCCCGCCAGTGCAGCGGGCGGTCCAGTGGCTGCTGAGCAAGCAGTTCGAATATGGGCTCTGGAACCGCTCGGCGCAGACTGGCTTCGTGACGAACGCCTATGTGATCCGCGCCCTGAGCCGACTGTTCCCAGGCGACGCGGTTCCGTTCGAGCGCAGCAAGTTCGAGCCCCGCCCGGACGAAACCCCACTCGAGCGGCTGTCGCGTGTGCGGTCGCTGCAGGCGACCAGCCAGGCGGATTTCGTCGATCTGATGATCGACGCCAGCGAGGACGCGATGCCGCAGGTGCGTTACTTCGGCTATCTGGGCATTGGCGGGGCGCTCGCGGCAAAGGGGATTCCCGCCTTGATCTCGGGTATTTCGGACCCGGTCAAGGCGTGCCGGGAGGCAGCGTTTTGGTCGCTGCGACAGCTGCTGATCGATGACCAGGGCTGGCCGGCGGTCATGGCTGCCTACCGAAGCGGAGATGACCGCGCGCGGCAGTCAATCCTGCAGGCTCTCGTGATGCGGGTCGACCTGGGCGGGCCCGGATCCCAAGTGGATCGCAACGAATTGGCAGGCCTGCTGGCAAGGGCCATGCGCGATCCCTTCCCCGGGGTGCGCGCCTACGCCTTCAAGTCCGCATGGCATTGGTGGGTCTGGAACCCGCCCTTGCGCCAGCGCATCAACAGGGCCTGGATGAACGCACTGCTGGAACCGGAGCCGAATGCGCATGTCGAGAACGCGATGCGCTATTCGACAACGTCGCTGCTGATCGTGAACGGACAGATTGCGAATCAGACAGGCACAGGCAATCGCGACCAGCAGTATCGCGAGCTCGAGGATCTCTACCAGATGCTCTCGAGCGCCCGCAGGACCGCTCAAGACGGCCGCGACCTGCTGGAGCAACGGTTGACGGCGGTTGCGGCCACTCACTTCGGAGAACGTGGTGGCGATGGCGGTCCCGGCCAGCTCGGGTATTCGACGCCCGGCGCGACACAACTGATCGGCGACATCCTGCTCGACATCTACCAAAACCGCAGCGATGACGGCTCGATTCCTTGGAGGTCCATCGCCCTCCAGGGCGCTGCCAACGTCAACTCCCCTCCCCTGCAGCAGCACCTGCTCTCCTTGCTGCAAAGCGACGATCTTGAGCAGGTCGCCGCGGGCGCCAAGGCCCTGTCAAACCCCAGCGCGCTGCGCCTTCCCGGCAACATCGCTACGATTCGGCCACTGCTCGCGAAGCTCGACGCGTTCTTGCGCGCCGGGCGCCAAGACGACGCCGAAGCGCTGGTGCGATTCCTCTCGCGAGTGCGCTGGCGCTTCAACAGCGACGACGCAGACGCGGAGCGCAGGTTTTTCGAACTGCTCGTGTCGCCGGCGCGGCAAGCCCCCATTGCCGCGGCACCCTACTTGCTGGGACGGCCGGCACCGAATGCGGCGACCGACACGTCTACTGACAGCCAACGCGCCGTGTTGCTGGGCAAGGTGCTCGGCAGCAACCCGACACTGCACCGGCGGTCTGCCTTCGACCAAATCGGGGGGGACGCCCTATTCTGGCTCCCTTCAACGGAATGGATGCTGCGCTACCAAGCTGATGGCCCGACACTGGAGGATGCCATCGAAGGTGCCACGGAGGCAGAGGATCTGGAAATTCTCGACCTTACAGGTGGTCGGACCACCAAACAGCTTGTGCCCGACGGGCTCACGAGCCGCAACACCATTCTGTGGTGGCGGGAAGGGCTGCCCGGTCATGAGCTTGCGTTTGCGGTCGAGGCTCCCGAGGCTGGCCGCTACGAGGTCGTCGCGGCGTTTCTGCATGACCGCGAAATGGGAACGGTCCAACTCGCGCTGAACGGCGAGAACTTTGGCGACCCCATCGACTACTACCGTCCCGAGCTCACCGCTCCCGGTCCGGTGTCTCTGGGCGTGCACGAATTCGAGGCTGGCCAGAACCGGCTTTCTTTCCGCATGGTCGGATCGAACGAGGATGCCGAGCCGAACTACATTGTTGGCATCGACTACCTGAAGCTTGAGCCCGGCGACAGCGCCGGTTCGCTGTTCACGAAAGACGAACTAGGGATCGACGTGATCGACCCGATTACGGAGGCCAAGGACAGGCTGATCGGCATGTTCACATCTTGGTTCTCTGCCGATTCGCCGGAAAGTGTCCGCAAGCAAGCGATTGCGCTGGCAAATAAGACCGCCCTGCGGCGCCATCCCGAGGTGCTCAAGGCCCTGGCGGTCTGGATCGACGAAGAGCCCAGCCCGGTGTACAGGAGACGGATCGAGAACATCCTCAACAGCGACGACAAGATCTACGGCAGGCGACTGCGTGAGATCATCGCCGAGGACAGCGAGAAGCAGCAGGCCGGTGAAGTCCGCGCGCTCGCCGAGACCGACGAGTGGATCTCGGATATCATCCATTTCCGCGATTACGTGTTCACGGAAATGACCCGCATCGATTCGAGGGACAACCGTGCGTGCATCTCCTGCCACGGCGTGCCCGGACGAGTCCCCACCTTGTACCTCGAAGCACCGGACGCCGCTGGCTACATCCCTCCAGAAGCGCTGCTGTCCAACTATCGGCGCATGCAGCAGCGGGTCGACCTTCACGATGTCGAGCAGAGCAAGTTCCTGCGCAAGCCGCTGAACATCCAGTCCGGCGATGAAGACGGCCATCAGGGAGGCGTCCGCTACGAGGCGGATGATCCGGGCTATGGCGTGATCCGGGAATGGGTGCTGAAGCAGGCCGACCTGCAGCGCGGGGATTGAAACGGAAATTACATACCTGAGTTGGGCTTGGGTGATCTTCGGGGCAAGACCATCTAGACCGAGTACGACGACTCGGCGGCCATAGCCCCAGAGCTGCCGCCCCCGACCGCAACCAAGTCCCGAACCAGACGCTCCGACGATCAGCGAAGTTGCGAATGTCCGGCGCGTGATCATGGTGTACCAGCCTGCGACCTAGCCGCAGCCATCGCTGTCTGGAAGTTGGGTCTAAGTCCCGGCGAGGACGTCCTCGCAACAGGCACAGCCGACCTGCTTGCCGACTTGGCCAATCCAAGCGCACCTGTCCGCCTTGGTAGGGGCATACTCCGGATGGTGCCGGGAAAGCGCGATGGTGGGTGTCTGGGGCGCTGTGTACGGGGAGCTGCTCACCCTCGATGTTCCCGAAACCCATCTGCCCGTCATCGACCGCCTAGTAGAGTTCCGCCCGGGCGGCTCCAGCCTCTATTGGCGCGTGTCCGTCCCGATGACATTGACAGTTCTTGCGGGCTCGCTCGGACCTACACGGTCGACGCGACAAGCATCAAGCGCCGCAGGACCGTGACGGGTTGCTGGACCGAGTCAACGAGTGATTCCAGCCGCCGACCCAATGCCAGAGACACAGTTCGCTCGCATGCATTTCCGGCACGACGACTGTTGGCTGATCGGCCAAGCGCTACTTGGCTCGATGCCACTCCATTCCTTCCGCGACGATGTACTCCCTCTCGCTAAGCGCGATTTCACCGGGATCCCCGAACCCTCTCAGGTTCCGTGGGATATACTATTATATTTCTGACAACAGAAGGAGCAAATGATCATGCCCGGAGTGCCTCGTCAGATTGAACAGTATGCAGCTACCCTGCCCGAGGGCGAACCCCTGTGCCCAAGTGCATTATTGCATCTCGGTTCCCGTGCGGCCGTCGATCAGGCCTTGTCGCGTCTGGCTCGCCGCGGTCGGCTCATGCGCGTCTGTCAGGGTGTCTACATGCGGCCTATCGAGACACGCTTCGGCACTCGGATCCCTCATGTAGAGAAGGTGATCGCATCGCTCTCGTTGTTGTGGGGCGAGGTCATCGTCCCTAGCGGTGGCGCGGCTGCCAATTTCCTCGGCCTCACGACGCAGGTGCCAGTGCGGCTGGTCTGCCTAACATCCGGGCCCGACCGTCGACTCCGGCTTGGCGCCCAGACGGTGGTCTTGCGGCATGCTCCGCGCTGGCAACTGGTCGCGCCGCATCGGCCTGCCGGTAGTATCGTACGGGCCCTCGCCTGGTTGGGGCCCCTAGAGGCCGAAGAGGCGTTGGAGCGGCTGGCGCCCCGAATTTCGGCTGGCGATCTTGTGGAACTCGCTAGGGCCCGTGCCGTGCTGCCCGCGTGGATCGCAGAGCCGATCAGCCGGATGGTTGCTCATGCCTAACACCTGGTTCCCATCCTTGTCGGCCAACGCCCGTCGCGATGCTCTCGGTGTTGCCGCCAAGCGGTGTCGGATTAGACCGAACTTGCTCGAAAAAGACATCTGGATCGTGCAGACCTTGAGCATTCTGTTCTCGGTACCCTTCGCCAACGACTTGGTATTCAAGGGAGGCACGTCGCTCTCGAAAGCCTACGGCGTGATCCGGCGTTTTTCCGAGGACATCGATATCACCTACGACATCCGGGCTTTTGCCCCCGATCTCGCAGCCGATGCCGAAGACCCACTGCCGACTACGCGCAGCCAGGAGCGGCGCTGGACGCGGGCGATCCGGGCCCGATTGGCGGCGTGGACACGGGAACGTGCTTCGCCGCTGATCCGGGAAGGTTTGACCGGGAACGGCTTCGCGGCCGAGGTACATGCAGAAGATGACCGGATCTACATCGCCTACCCATCGTTGTTCGATGGATATGGATTCGTCAGACCGGAAGTTATGTTGGAATTCGGCGCGCGCTCGACCGGTGAGCCTCGGGCGCGTCGTCCGGTGGTCTGCGATGCATCTGTCCACGTGCCCGAACTCGCGTTTCCCACTGCGTCGCCATCTGTCATGTTGGCCGAGCGTACGTTCTGGGAGAAGGCCACTGCCATGCACGTATATTGCAAGCAAGAGCGCCGACGCGGCGAGCGGTTCTCCAGGCACTGGCACGACTTGGTTCGATTGGATGATGCCGGTCACGCCGAGACCGCGCTCGGCGACCCCAAGCTCGCACGCGCCGTCGCACGGCACAAATCGGTCTTCTTCAGGGAGAAGGACGCTGGTGGAAGTTGGATCGACTACCAAGAGGCAGTGACGGGCGAATTGCAGCTCGTTCCGACGCGTGCGGTGCGTGGCATACTTGCCGACGACTATGGCAGGATGCTCCGTGAGGGAATGCTCCTCGGCGACGAGGAGGCGTTCGAAGACATCATCGGCCGCTGTGCCGACATAGAGGCGAGAGCCAATCGCTATGAGCGCAACGCATGAATGCTGGTCTGGGCGTTTCAGCGCGGGACGGAGAACACGCTTCGCCAACCGATGCGGTTAGATAGTGCGGAACAGGATCAGGCAACAGGAGACCGGATGAGCCAACGGTACGAGAAGCTGAGAGCGCTGTTGAAGGAGCTGTTCCAACTCGACCAACCCGACTTGGACTTCGGCTTCTACCGTGTCATGCACGCCAAGAGCGCGGGGTAACACCGACGGGTGATGTGGGATGCCGGCAGGTCAGCGAGCGGCCAATTGAGCAGGTGAGCACCAGGACCCACGTGAGCGACCGGCGTATGTTTCTAGGGATCGAGGGGGGGCTCACGTAGGTCGCGGCTCTTCGGCGTCGTTAGTGTACGAAGGAGCCTCGTGTCAGTGTGTCGACAACACGTGCCGGGCCAATTCGACCGACAAATACAACCGGATGATCCTTGAACCCCTGCATAACGCATAGCGATCGGGGAGCCAGCCCGCCTCCTGATGGACGGTTGACGACCTAGACCCAGCGGAGATCTGCAGATTGGTTGCAGAAGCGGCGCGAATAGGCGCGAGGAGGTCTTAGGAGGCTTGCAGCAGGGACTCCCGCGTGCGGTCGCGTTGGGCCGCTAGGCGCGGGTTGGGGCCAGCCGTCCCATTACGGCACGCTGACGGGCACCAACAGATCCAGCCCTGCCCCGTGCTTGACCAGATCAGCCAGCGCTGGCGGGAGCGGGTCGCCGTGCTCGATGCACGACTCGGCGATCTTTCGGGCAAGTCCTTGGGCAATTTCAGTAGCCTCGGCGATGCTGCGCCCTTCTGCAACCAAGCCGGGCACATCGGCGCTTGTGGCGAGAAAACCACCAGTGCCCAGTGCCTCGATGTGGAGTCGAATCGTTGCTTCGTTCATGTCTTGGTGCCTGCCTCGGATTTCCTGTCTTCGCGGGGCGCTTACGTTTAGACCACGTCCGGGAACAGAGGATGTGCGAGCCTCCTTGGAATCTTACGTCGCACGAGCCTCCGACGTCTGATGGAGTGCAAATCAATCACAGCGGACTCTTGATCGGCGGGTGTCACCACGCGCACAACAACATAGCGGAGCGACTGGCTTCTTGGGCGGAATCGCGCGGGCATTGGGATGACCACTAGGGGTTAGCGCAGAAATAACTCCATCTAACTAGGAATACTTGTCTAATATCTGCAGGGCCAGCCCTCAAGTCCAGGACCTCGGCCTCTGTGCCAAGTGACTTATAATCTGATAGTTTCAGTCTGTGCAGAGAGGCTGCTATTGCATTACAAGTGCGCTCAGTGGTAGAATACTTGTATCATTATGAGACCTGTCAGCTTCCATCCCGAGCGGTTGACTGACCTGCTGCGGCGGCGCACGGTCACCTCCATGCCCGAACTCATGGCCGCTCTCGGCACCTCGTCCCGCCAGACCGTGCTGCGCAAACTCAAGGCTCTGGACTACCTCACCAGCTACTCCCATCGCCGCCGCTACTACGCCCTGCGCGCGTCAGCCTGCTTCGATGCCGACGGCCTCTGGTCCCACGGCCAAGCCCGCTTCTCCCGGCACGGCACGCTGCTCGCCACCGTCGAGACGCTCGCGACCGAGTCCCGCGCGGGCCGCTCCGTCAGCGAGCTCGACGCCCTGCTGGGCGTAGCCGCCAAGGACCCCTTGCGCAAGCTCGCAGGCGCCGGCCGTCTGGCTCGCGAAACCTTCGCCGGCCGCTTCCTGTACTGTGCCAGTGATCCCGCCCGGCGCACCCGCCAGTTGCGCGCCCGTCAGCTCCGCGACGGCGCGCTGTCTGCGGCCGCTCCAGCCGACTCGGCGCGGACACTGTTCATCAGCCTGCTCGACGAGCGACTGCGGCGGCTGTACGCCGGCCTGGAGTCTCTGCGGCGCGGACGCGGTGGGGACCGCCGCGTGGCACAGCTGCTGCGCCTCGATCCCGGCACGGTGCGGCGCGGACGGCTCGAGCTGCTGTCCGGGAAGCTCCAGCGCGGGCCTGTCCGCAAGCCGGGCGGGGGCCGCAAGTCGCTGGAAAAAAAAAGCCTGCGCTCGTCACGGCGCTGACGAGGCTGCTCGAACGCGAGACGGCGGGCGACCCCTGCGGGGGTGCCAAGTGGTCGCGCCGTTCCACCCGCAAGCTGGCTGTCGCGCTCGGTCGGCAGGGATTCCAAGTCGGCGCTCGCACCGTCTCCCGCTTGCTCCGGCGGGCCGGCTTTTCCCTGCGCGTCAACCGCAAGCAGCTCGCCAACGCCACCCATCCCGACCGCGATGCGCAGTTCCAGCGCATCGCCGCCGAGCGCGCCCGTTGCGCCGCCAAGCGTGTGCCTATCATCAGCGTCGACACCAAGATATGTGCAGCTGCACATATCTTGGTATATGCTGGGCTCCCAGATATGTGGAGTTGATGCTCTAAGGCACTGCAAGGATTGACCTTCTCTTGCTCGGAACTCCACATATCCGGGGAGGTCAGGCCTTCAGAGGGTCTCGAGCCAGTCAAGAAGTGTCGGATCTGAACGCCATTCCGACACTTCGGGTTCGGACACCACTCCGAGACTCCCGCCTTTGGCGACCGCCGTGCGCTTTGCTTCCAAGCTGACCGTGGCATAGCGGTTCGTCGTTTCGACCGACTCGTGTCCCCGCAGGTGGCTGATGGTGACTAGGTCGACCCCTGCCTGCAGGTGATGGCTGGCCATGGTGTGGCGCATCAGATGGGGATGGATGCGCTTGGTCGCCATGGTCGGGACTTCGGCGGCGGCCGTACGGCCATGCTTGTGCAGGATGTACCGGACGCCCGAACGATCGAGCGGCCGACCGTACCGGTTGCGGAACAATGGCCTGTCGGCGTCGGGGCCGACGCCTCGGTCGGCTAGCAGGGTGCGCAAGGCGTCCGCCGTTTCCGGCAGTAGCGGGCAGATGCGTTCCTTGCGGCCCTTACCACGCAGCCAGATCTGCCGGGGTCGTTGCAACTGCAGGTCGCAGGCTCGCAGGTCGAGGAGTTCCTGGACGCGCGCTCCGGTGTTGTACATGGTCAGCAGAAGCGCACGGTCCCGGCGGCCGGGCGGGGTCGTGGGATCCGGGGCGGCCAGCAGTGCACGGGCCTCGTGCTCCTCGAGGTATTCGACGACTCGTTGCGGGCCGCGCTTGAAGGGGACCGCGAGGATCCGCTGACACAGTTCGAGATGCTCGGGATGGCGGGCCGCGGCGCAGCGGGCGAAGGCGTGGGCCGCGGTGCGCCGGGCATTGCGGGTGGCAACCGAGTTGCCGCGGCGGGTTTCTGCATGCTCGAGGAACGCCAGCAGGTTGTCGGGGGCGAGAGCGGGGAAGTCCAGCGTCTTGGCGGCGTATCCGAGCTCGTCGGCCAGGAACTGCAGCAGCAGTTTGAACGAGTCGCGGTAGGCGAGTACGGTGGGGGGGCTGGCACCACGGACCTTGGGCAGGTAGTCGAGGAAGAAGTCGCGCAGGGCGCGGCCGAGCGAGGTGGGTCCGACCGCAGGCATGGCTGTGCTCCTGGGGCGGGGCCACGATGGTCCGGGCGTAGTCAGCGAAGCGTTCGCCAGCCTGCCGCACGACCGGTTCGATCAAGTTGAGGTAGTACGCCGTCGAGGCGAGCGAGACGTGTCCCATCGAGGCGGCCAGGACCGGCAGTTTGGCCTGCGGATCGGTGCCTTGGCGGTACCAGCCCAGCAGGGCGTGGACGGCATGGGTGTGACGTACGTCGTGAAGGCGTGCCGGACGGCCTGCGACGCCGACAATGGCGGTGTCGCGGAACAGGCGGCGGAAGCCGCGATCGATCCCGCGTACGGAATAGGGGCTGGAGCCGTCACGGCCGTGGGCCAACAGCGGGGCGTCCGATCCGTGCGGGCAACGGCAACGGGCTGCGAGATACCGATCAGTGGCGGCAGTGGCACTGTCGCTGAGAGCCACGAGGCGCGACTTGTGGCCCTTCGACCCGCGCACGAGGCGGGTACGCTGGTCCAGGTCGCAATCGCCGAGCGTAAGCCGGACAAGTTCCCCGCAACGCAAGCCGGAGGTATAGGCGAGCGTAATCGTCTGACGGTAGACCGCAGGCTGCAACGGAGAGCAAGTCATGGCAGGCAGGCTGTCGGCCGCGCTCAACAGGTCCAGGAGCTGTTGTTCAGAGAAGATCAGCGCGGGCCGCTGCGGGCCAGCATCCGGGAACCCCGTGGGGTCGGGCACGAAGCAGGTAGGGTCGCTCCGCCGCCGGTACAGGCACAGGCCGCGGGCGATGCGCAGGTACTGACGGCGCGAGGCGGGGGCAAGGCGCCCGAGAGTGAGCGCCCCAGCGGCGAAGCTGGCCTGGGTCAGATCGTGCTCGCTGTGCGCAGCGAGGAAGCGGTCGAGATCGCCGAGGATGCCGGCTGCCCCGACGAACTGGCGGCCCAGGGCTTGCTTGCGTTCGACGTGGGCCTGGATGTCCGGCCCCAGGCAGGATCGCAAGGTGGGGAGTTGTGTCATCGCTGCCCCCCGTTCCAGTCGGGCCGCTCGAGGGCGGCCGCCCGCAAGTCGTCCGAGTGCAGCCGCAGATACGTTCCGGTGCTCGCCACACGGCGGTGTCCCAGCAGGTCCCCGATGACCTTCACGGACGTGTTCTGGCGCAGCAAGTGCAGGGCCGGAGCGTGGCGCAGACAGTGCGGCGTGGCAGATTTGACAGCGGGGACAGCGACACGCATCCAATGCGAGAACGCGTGCTGAATGCCCGCGGTCGACAGCGGACGGACCGGCCGACGCGTGCCGAGGAAGACCGCACGAAGGGTGCTCGGCGGGCGGGAGTGACGCAGGTAGTCGGCCAGCGCGGCTCCGGCCTCGTCGGTGAGGGGCAGGGCGAGCGGGGCCCGCACTTTCGGCCGCTGCACGCGGAACTTCTCGGATCTCCATCCGATATCGTCGAGTCGCAGGGCCGCGACCTCGCTGATGCGCAGGCCGTAGGTGGCGATGAGCAGGAACATGGCGTAATCGCGACGGCCCTTGGCGGTGTCACGGTCAATCCCGGCCAGGAACGCCCGTACGCTCTCCCAAGGCAGCGCACGGGGCAACGCCCTTGCACACGAGGCACGGGGGCCGTCAATGCACAAATCCAAGCCTGCAGGGATCTCGCCGCGGCCTGCCAGGAAACGCAGGAAGGAGCGCAGGAACGAAGCCCTGTTCTGGAGTTTTGACAGGCCGCAGCCCGTGGCGAGACGCATCATGAACGCTTCGAGCTGCGGTTCGCTGAGGGCTGTCAGTGCGGCCGGGTTGTGATCGAAGCCTAGGAAGTCGAGCAGGCCCAGGGCGAGTTGGCGATGCTCTGCCTGTGTCGAAGCAGCCAGCCCGCGCACGTGCTCCAAGTACAGGCGATAGGAGTCGACGAGTTGCTCGCCGGGGGTGGGGACGGTGGTTGCCAGCAAGCCGTCCTGTTCCAGGAAGTCCGCCAGGGAGCGCACCAGGGCCGACAGGTGCCGGTCCTTCTGGGACTTCCCGGCGGTCAGAGCCAGGAGCTGGGGTTTACAGACATGGCTCAAGTCGCCGAGACGGCGTTCGAGCAGCAACTCCTCCAGGACGGGTGCCTTGCGGACGCGCCCGCGGATGGCCTGAGCGGCAAAGCCGTGATCGGAGAGCCAGCGGGCGAACCCGTCCAGCAGCGGGCCAAGCAACGGTAGAGCTAGGAAGCGGGCATGCGCCCGCGGAAATAATTCGATCAGCATCGTAACCTCCGTTCGTTTCGCATGACGCCAATGGCGGCGCCGGTAACGAAGGTACTCTGCTATGACCGAAATATGTGCAGTTGAAAGTTATCTAACTCTTTTTCCTGCAGTGCCTTAGAGCATCAACTCCACATATCTGGGAGCCCAGCATATACCAACAAGAAAGAACTCGTCGGCAACTTCCGCAATCCCGGCCGCGCCTGGAACGATCGCCCCACCGACGTCAAAGACCACGACTTCCCCTCCGAAGCCGACGGCCGCGCCGTCCCCTACGGCATCTACGACCTGCTCGCCAACCGCGGCCGCATCTGCGTTGGCCAGTCCGCCGACACACCGGCCTTCGCGGTCGACTGCATCGAGTCCTGGTGGCGCCACGAGGGCCGCTCGCGCTATCCCGACGCCTCCGAACTCGTCATCCTCGCCGACTCCGGCGGCAGCAACCGCTGCGCCCCACGCGCCTGGAAGTACAACCTCCAGCACACCCTCTGCAATCCCCACGACCTCACCGTCAGCGTCGTCCACTATCCCTCCGGGTGCAGCAAGTGGAATCCCATCGAGCATCGCGTCTTCAGCGAAATCAGCAAGAACTGGGCGGCCCGTCCGCTCGACAGCTTCGCCACCATCCTCCACTACATTCGCACTACCGTGACCCAGACTGGCCTGCGCTTGCAGGCCCAGCTCGTTGAACAGACTTACGAAACGGGCGTCAAGATCACCCCCGAACAAATGGCTGCTCTCAACCTGACCAAGGCCCAGCACTCTCCCAAGTGGAACTACTCCATCAGCCCACTTCGAAATTAGGAAATTATTTCTGCGCTAACCCTAAAGAGGCCATGGTCGTAGTGTTCAAAGAACTTGGCCCCTCTTACTATCGGCAGCTCGCAAGCGAGATTCGAGCGCGGCGGTTGGTTTTGATGAGCAGCAAGACCCTCGACCCGCAAGGTGCAATCGCCACGGAGCCGGGGCTCGTTTTGCTGCACGTCCACCGTCTCCCGGACACGCATCGCGGTTTGAAGCATCCCGGCGACAGCAGTTCCAAGTCCGGAAACGGAGGCGCAAGCTCCCGCCCAGCACGAATCGGCCCGATCAGTTCCTGCTGCCGGCCACCCAGATCATAGCCGACCATCGCGAGCAGCCCCCTCCGGGCTGCGCATCGCCGCTTCGCTATCGCAGCAGTTCATGCCCTCGGGGCGAGCGCCCGAGGCGATCATGAGGGTTTTGGAGCAAGTCAGGCGGTTTCGACCGCCGCCACCTCGGCTAGGCTACGGAGTTCGATCTCCCGCTCTCGCATGATGAACTTCTTCACCTTGCCCGTCACGGTCATGGGGAATTCGTCAACGAAACGGATGTACTCAGGGATCTTGAAGTGAGCGATCTGCCCGCGGCAGTATTCCTTGACATCCCCCTCGGTCAACTCGGCATTGTCGCGGACCTTGATCCAGGCCAAGACGCGCTCGCCGAGCCGCTGGTCGGGCAGGCCAACCACATAGACGTCAGCGATCTGCGGATGTGAATGCAGGAACTCTTCGATCTCCCTTGGGTAGATGTTCTCGCCGCCCCGAATGATCATTTCCCGGGCCCGCCCCGTAATCCGGAAGTTGCCATCCTCGCGCATCGTAGCCAAGTCGCCAGTGTGCAGCCATCCATCTGCGTCAACCGCCCGAGCGGTGTTTTCGGGGTCGTTGTCATACCCCTTCATCACGAGGTAACCGCGCGTCAACAACTCCCCCTGGATGCCAACTTCGACGGTCTCGCCGGTGTCCGGGTCGATCACCTTCACCTCCGTGCACGGCATCGCCTGCCCTACTGTGGCGGTTCGGATTTCCAGCGGATCGTCGCTCATGCTCTGGGTGATCACCGGCGATGCCTCGGTCTGGCCGTAGGCGATCGTCATCTCGGCGCAGTGCATCTCACTGACGACTCGCATCATCAGCTCGACTGGGCAAGGCGCTCCGGCCATGATCCCCGTGCGCAGACTGCTGGTATCGAAGCGGGCAAACTCCGGATGATCCAGCTCGGCAACAAACATCGTCGGCACGCCGTATACCGTTGTGCAGCATTCCTCGTGGATCGCCTCGAGCACTGCTAGCGGATCGAACTGCGCCGACGGCAGCACCAACGTGGCCCCGAAGACGATTGATTGCAGCGAACCCATCACGCAGCCGAAACAGTGATAGAGCGGCACGGGCATGCAGAGCCGGTCATCAGCGCTCCATTGCAACCCGCTGCCGACGAGATAGGCGTTGTTGAGGATGTTTCGATGGGTGAGCAACACACCTTTGGGGCTGCCGGTCGTGCCCGATGTGTACTGGATGTTCACGACATCCCGCGGATCCCGCTGCCCGGGATCCGGATCAACGCCGCCGGCTATCATTTCGTCCCATTGCCGCGTGCCGAGCAACACGGAGGCGGCCAAGGAGTGGCGATCCCGATTCCGAGCCTCGTCTAAGACTTGGGCATAGTTCACGCGGGAATCCTGCTCGTGCAGGAAAATCGCCTTCATGCCGGACCGCTCCAAGATGTACGCGAGGTCATGGGCGCGATACGCCGGATTGACATTCACCAAGACGGCCCCGATCTTGGCGGTGGCCACCTGCAGGTAGACCCACTCAACGCAGCTTGACGCCCACATTCCGACCCGGTCACCCGGGCGGATACCCAAGCCCCAAAGCCCGGCAGCAGTGCGTTGGACCCCTTGCTGGAGTTCCCGGTAGGATAGCCGGAGTTGCTGGTGGCGCGAGACTAGGGCATCCTCATCCGCATGCGTAGAGGCAGTCGCGTCGAACACCTCGCCGATGGTCTTTTCGATCAACGGGATAGGCGGGCCCCGCGCGTAGCTCATCATCGGCATCAATGCCGATTGTACAATGCGCCCCAGCTTCGGCTACCCCCGCCGGTGCTACGGTTCCACGGCTGATTCTTTATCGGGGGGTGTGACCATTCGCACAACAAGATCGGCGAGGGGCTGGCTATTTTGGCCGGATTCGTGTATGCATGGGGTATGCAGGAGCAGGAGACGCCCACAACGATTCCGGATCTGAAGCAAGTGGTGCTGCGGCTGGCGCAGCCGCACGAGCGGCCGCGCTGGGATGCGCTGATGGCCAAACACCACGATTTGGGGTGCAAGCAGTTGGCCGGGCGCGGGCTGCGCTATGTGGCGGAATACGAGGGCGAGTGGCTGGCGCTGGTGGGCTGGCAGACGGGGGTCTTCCAGTGCCGCCCGCGCGCCCGCTGGCTGGGCTGGCACAAGGCGGTGCAGTTCCGGCGCTTGCATCTGATCGCCAATCACACGAGGTTTTCAGTGCTGCCGGAGGGGGCGGGCGTGCAGCACTTGGCCTCGCGCGTGCTGGGGTTGCATCTGCGGCGGCTGAGCCGGGACTGGCAACAGCGCTGGGGGCCTCCCATTGAACTCGCCGAAACGTTTGTGGATCCGCAGCTGTACCGGGGCACGGTCTATGTGGCGGCGCACTGGATCCAGCTGGGCTTGCGCAAGGGGTCTGCGCGCTCGAACGGGCAGTCCACGGACAAGCACGGGCAGCGCAAGCAGATGCTGGTGGATCCGCTGCGGGCGCGGGCGCGGGCGCGGCCTGCCGTTGCCCCACAAGTCACGATTCGGGCTCATCCTGAAAGGCGCTGGCGGGCGGCTCGAAGTAGTCTTTCAGCTCATAGGCTTCGCTCATGATGGTCAAGCGGGTCCAGCCCTCCCAGATCTTTTGATGGCCCGGCGGCGGAGCGTGCGCACGGTACAGGTAGCCGCCCAAGATCGCCATGGTCCGCACCGCCAGCCCCAGATTGCCCGGCGCGGCCAGCCCGCGCTTGGACGCGAAGTGGCGCAGCACCCGCAGCTGGATCTGCGTGAAGAACACCTCGCTCGGTAATTCGGGGGTCTCCCGTCCCAGCAGGGTCATCGCGGCCAGCCGCCAGGCGATCACCGCCTTGATCGTCACCGCCCGCTCGATCCGCTCCCCCGTGCGGTGCCCCAGGTACTCCACCTTGCAGCCGGACTTGAGAATCCGGTGCCAGTCCTCGATGCGCCAGCGCAGCCGGTACCACTCCAGCACCTGCTCCGCATCCGCCAGCGACGCCACCGGCAACGTCGTCAGCAGGAACCACTCCAACGCTTCCACCCCCTCCGGCGCCGCCCGCTCCCACACGTGCACCAGCTGCATCCGCAGCGCTGCCTCGCCGCGCGCCGGGGCCGGCAACTCGACCGTCTGCCAGCGCAACTCGGCCTGCGCCGTGCGCGCCGCGCGCAGCGCGCTGGCGGACTGCCGGCGCGTGCCCCGCCGCGCCGAACTCCGCTGCACCTTGATCTCCAACTGGCCCCCCACCGGCTGTGCCCGCATGTGCTCGAACAGCTTCGGCCGGGGCGCGCCCAGGACGCGGTTGTGCTTGGCCCGCACCAGCAACTCGACTCCCTCCAGCCGCCGCTGCTCGGCGAACAGCGCCTGCACGTCGGCCTCGCGGTCCATCACCGCCACCAGGCGCGGGCCCGCCAACTGGCCCGCTACCTCCGCGCAGTCGCGCAACCCGCGGATCCAGCGGAAGGTCTTGCGCTCCTCCAGCGGCCGCCCGCGCTGCGCCTGCCCGTCCGGCGCGTCGTACTGGATTTGCAGCAGCCCCAGCGGGATGCCCTCCGGGCTGACCGCCAGCGTCGAGTGCATGTGCAGCCCCAGCGTGCCCTCCGAGCGCTTGTGCTTGCCGATGTAGCCCAGCCCCGCACAGCCGGGATGCTCGGCAAAGTTGAGCTCGGTGCCGTCCTGCACGCACAGCACCGTGCGCTCGGCCTGCAGGCGCCGCAGCGTGCGCTGGCGGTGCGGCGCCAGGATGTTCTGCGGGGTCACCGCCGAGTCGTCCGGCTGGTCGATCAGGCGGTAGTGGCCCTTGACGGCGGCCCGCTGGCCCTGCGCGGCGGCGGGGATCGAGGCCATGGGAGCGGCGGCCTGCATCTGCGCGGTCTGCACCAGCCGCTTCGACAAGCGTAGATCACCCAGCGGCGCCTGGCCCAGTTCGTTGGCCGCGAACTCGTCCAGGGCCAGCCCGTCGGCCGGCCCCAGCGGCTGGCCGGGCGGCGCTGCGGCGGCCCCGAGCAGGCGCCGCCAGTCGCGCTGCAGGGGGTAGACGAAGATGGCCTTGACCGGCACGCGCTGGCCGGGGCGGGCGAAACGCCCGCGCCCGCCGGTCTGGCCGACGCAGGTCCAGTTAGCGGCGCGGAAACACGTGCCGGCGTGCTGCTGCGGATCGCAATAGGTTTCCAGCAGGGCAGGCCGGTAGCCATAGCGCTGGAGGAAGTCCTCCGGCAGCCGCCGCCGGACCATGCCGAGCACCTTGGAAGCGAGCAGGTGACAGCGCACGCTGGGACGGATCAGGAAGCGGCTCAGGCCCAGCACGCGGTGCAGCCGCTTGCGGCGCAGTTGCGCATCCCAGCCAATCCACTCGTCGCGGGCCGCCACCGCCAAGGCCGCGGCGGCGAAGCCGAGCGCCCCCAGCAGGCCGTGCTCGGACTCAATCAGGTAGCGCAGCTGGGCACCGACGTGCAGCACGGCTCCCTGCGGGTGCTCGCTGGCGACCAGCTCGTTCCAGGTCCGCCGCTGTTGCGGACTCGTCACCAGGGTCAACTTGAGCCCGGCGACCGCCCCCGCCGCAGGCGGAACTGCTTGCGGTGGCGGGACCGGCTGGCCGCGACTGTTCACGAAACCGAACTCCCGGCACACGTGCCGGGCGAACGCGCTCCGGCTGGTGTCGCCAGCCTGCGTCCGCAGCACCCGCAGGGTCTCCACGGCCTCTGAGTGCGAGAGGGTCTCCGCAATGCAATGTTGGTCGAGCATGCTTTAGACATGCCACAACCACCCTACAGTTGTCAAGTACGAGATCTGGGGCATGGGCAGGGCGCGGCTGGCGGATCCGCAGGAGCGGCCGGAATGGGCTTGCGGGGCGGTCGATGTGCGCTACCCGGCGGCGGAACTGCGCTCGCTGCGGGCGCAGGTGGAGGCGGTGGAGGACAGCCGGAGCGGCCACGGGAGACGGCATCGGTTGGCCGTGGTACTGGCGCTGCAGCTGCTGGCGAGGCCGGGCGGGTCGGCGGGCGGGCGGCAGAAGCGTATGCGAAGACATTGACAGCAGAGGAGTTAGGAGCCTTGGGCTGTCGCCGGGACGCGACCACGGGGGAGTCCGTGACACCCTCGGAGACGACCTTCCAGCGGGTCATGGAGCGGACCGCCCCGGGCTCGCTGGAACGGGCGCTCGAGCGTTGGACGCAACCGCGCGTGGCGGCGTCGGCGCGGGCGGGGGATGGCAAGCGCATTCGCGGGGCCAACCGGCTGTCGGCGACGGGGCAGCACGGGGCGACGGTCACGCTGGTGGACCAGCGCACGGGCGTCCCGGTGGCGAGCCGCAGCTCCCGCGAGGCGGGCGGCGAGCAGGCGGCCTGGCGGGCCTTGTTGGAAGAGGTGGACCTGCGCGGACGGACGGTGACGCTGGACGCGGGGCACGCGGGGCGCGAGACCGAGCGGGCGATCGTGGAACCGCACGGCGGGCACATCATGGTGCGGATCAAAGGCAACTGCGAGCTGACGCACGCGACCCTGAGCGGGCTGAATTGGGAGCTGGGCGCGGCGCGCGGCTGGGCGGAAGCTGGCTGGAAGCCCTCGCGCCAGAGCGACTTAGAGAAGCGCTCGAGCCAAGTCTTCACGCCCCATCCGCAACTGCTGCCGTTCCCGCATGCGCAGCAGGCCTACCGCATCACGCACGAGCGCTGGGCGCGGCGCGGTGGCGCGGTCAAGCGCAGCTACAGCTACGGCATCACTTCGCTGCCGCCGGCGGCTGCCTCGGCGCGCGAGTTACGGGTGCTGCAGCGCGGCCACTGGCGAGTCGAGAGCGCCAACCACTACCGCCGCGACAAGGTCTTCGGGGAGGCTGCTAGCCGCGTGCGCACGGGCCCCGGTCCGGCCAACAACGCGGCGCTGAACAACCTGGCGCTGGCGTTGCTGCTGTCGCAGCCGCAGTTCGAGACGGTGCCGGAGGCGCAAATCTACTCCGCCGGCAACCGCGCCAAGGCGCTGCAACTGCGACTGAGCGAAACCTAGCAGGACTGGCACCGCTGAGACATCGCATCCGGCCGACCGCGGCCGGGTGAGCGGCCGCTCTGTGCGCCCGGGGCCGATAGCGGGAGCCCCGCCCGGCGCTGCTCGGCCCATCGGGCATCCTTGGACACCAGGCCGGGGCTCGATTTTCCTTCTCAGACCGCCATGGCGCTCGTGTTCAGGCACCCAGAGAGCGACTACACCCCTCAACCCGACAAAGAATCAGCGGTGGCTACGGTTCAGAGACTCCGCGATGGCCGGCGAGAGCCGCCATCGGTGCAGCGTCCCAGCCTGAGATTGCGCCCGATCCAGACCGTGCCGAGACTGCTGTCTCTGCTATCTTTGTCTACCTGTGCACGTCGTCTCCGAGGATCACGCGATTAATCGCGATCGGCGCGAGCAGATCAAGTACGTGGGGTTCACGGCCGTTGTCGGCGTCCTGCTGCTGCTCAACCTATTTGGCATTTTCGATTCCCTGCTGGGGATCGACACCGCGATATTCCTAGCGGTTCTGGCTGGCTACAAGACCTTCTATCGCGCCATCGCAGAACTACTCGACCGCAAGATCTCGGCTGATCTCGCAATCGTGATCGCCGCGATGGCCGCCCTGGCCATCGGAGAGTACCTAGCTGCCGCCGAGGCCATGTTCATCATGCTCCTCGGTGAGGGCTTGGAAGCTTGGGCCGCAGGCCGCACCGAGCGGGCAATCCATCGCTTTGTCGACCAGCTTCCGCACCATGCGCGAGTGATACGCGAAGGCCAAGAGGTCGAGGTCCACGTCGAGGACTTGGTTCCCGGCGACGTGATCGCGGTGCGCGCTGGAGAGCGCATCGCCGCCGACGGAATCGTGCAGGTCGGCGAGTCTTCGGTGGACGAGAGTCCGATCACGGGCGAGTCAGTGCCACGCGACAAGGCCTTGGGAGACGAAGTCTTCTCCGGCACCCTCAATGGCCACGGGCTGCTGCACATTCGCGTCACCCATGCTGGGGACGAATCGACACTGGCGCGACTCATCCATTTGGTCGAAGAAGCCCGCGACCATCGCACAGCGCCAGTCGTCCGCGTCGCCGACCGCTACGCCCGCTACTTCCTGCCGGCAATATTGCTGGCCGCCGGCGCCGTCTACTTCTTGTCCAGCGACGCCGATAACGCGGAAAGGGTCCGCCGCGCCGTCGCCGTGCTGATCGTCGGCTGTCCGTGCGCTCTCATCCTGGCCACTCCGGCAGCGATGGTCGCCGCCATCGGGGGCCTGGCCCGCCGCGGCTTGCTGGCACGGGGCGGTCAGGTCGTCCAAGCCGCCTCCGAGATCGACACGATCGTCTTCGACAAGACCGGCACGCTGACGACCGGAGCATTCGAGATCATCGACATCTTGGTCACCCCGGGCCACACCGAAGAAGAGGTGCTGACTTTGGGGGCCACGGCCGAGGCGAGTTCGGACCACCCCCTCGCCAAGGTCGTCGTGAGCGCAGCGGAGGAGCGGGGCATCTCGGCGGGAGCATTCCATGACGCCCAGATCGTTCCCGGTCGCGGGGCGCAGTGCTTGCACAACGGCCGGGTCATTCGCGCCGGCAACGAAGCATTCCTGAACGAGCACGGGATCTCGGACCTCGACGACTACCTGGCGGCCGCGGACCGTGCAGGAGCAACAGCGGTTCTGGTTGCCGATGGAGACCGCTTCGCCGGAGCGATCCTGCTCCGAGACACGCCGCGAGCCGGTGCCCATGACGCCATTCGCGAGATCGAGGAGCTCGGGATCGCAAACGTCATCCTGCTAACTGGTGATCGTCGCAAGGCGGCCGACGCCATGGCGCGGGTCGTGGGCATCAGCCACGTGGAGGCCGAGCTGCTGCCGGAACAGAAGCTCGACCGCATCAAGCAGCTGCAGCTCCAAGGCCGCAAGGTCGCCATGATCGGCGACGGCGTCAATGACGCCCCGGCGCTGGCGGCCGCCGACGTGGGCGTTGCGATCTCCGGCTCGGGCGCGGACATCGCGGCGGAAGCCGCCGACGTCGTGGACCTGAATCCCGACATCAGCAGGCTTCCGAAACTCTTCGGCGTCTCGCGTCGGGCTGTTACCACCGTGTGGCAGAACATCATCCTGTTCGCGGGCGTTGTCAACGTCGTGGCGGTGTATGTCGCGGGCATCGGGTGGATGGGCCCGGCGCTGGCCGCGGGCGTCCACCAGATCTCGTCCATCTTCGTGATGCTCAACTCCGTGCGCCTGCTGCGGATCGAGCGGCCGCCGGGGCGGGTATCGCGCGCGGAGCGGCTGCGCTCGTACATCGGGATCGGGCATGTGTGGAGTGCCCTGCTCAGCATGCTCAGGGGCATCGACCCCGCAGCTGGCTTCGCATGGCTTGTGGAGAATCGCCAGCGGCTGGCCAAACCAGCCGCAGCGGTCTGTCTGGCGTTCTGGGTGTCCACATCGGTGTTCACCATTCGCACAGAAGAGGTAGGGGTGGTCGAGCGATTCGGACGCAAGCTGCTGCCGAACAGAGAGCCGGGCCTGAATGTCAAGGCGCCCTGGCCGATCGACCGCCTGAGCCGGGTCCGCGCGAGACAGGTTCGGGTCATCGAGATCGGCTTCCGCACGTCCGAAGCCGCCGCCTTCAGCGAACCGCCCTCTTACGAGTGGAACATCCAGCATCGGGGCGGGCGCATCGAGCTCGAGGACGAAGAGACGCTGATGCTGACCGGCGATCAGAACATGATCGAGATGACAGCCGTGGTGCATTACGACATCGAGCGAGCGGACGACTACCTCTTCCAGCAGATCGATCCGGAAGCGGTGATTCGGTCCGCATCTGAAGCGGCACTGCGAACGGCGGTGAACGGCGTGTCGCTCGACGCGCTGCTAACAACAGGACGGCACGCCACCGAGGAGCGAGCCGCCGAACGGCTGCAAGCACGGTTGGAGAGTTACGGCACAGGAGTGCGGGTCCTGCAAGTGCGCTTCCAGGACATGCACCCGTCCGTCGAGGTGGTCGATGCCTTCCGGGAAGTCGCGGGAGCGCTGGAGGAGAAGAGCCGCATGATCAATGAGGCGGAAGGCTACGCCAACGAACAGGTCGCCCTAGCCCGCGGGCAGGGCGAGGCGTTGGTGCAAGAGGCCAAGGGCTACCGCGCCAGCCGCAGCGACATGGCCCGCGGCGATGCGGCTCGCTTCGAGCAGCTGGAGTCGGCCTATCGCCTCGCTCCGGGCGCGACATCGACCCGCCTCTACCTAGAGACGATGGAAGAGATCCTGCCGGGTCGCAAGAAGCTCATCATCGATACATCGGGCGGACGCCGCACGCTCTGGACGATGGATGAAGGCGTGATGGTTGCGCCTCCAGGTGCCCAATTGCAGCAACCGCCGCCGCCGTTCGAGCCAACAGGATTCGGGGAATAGACCATGCATGACCACAGCCATTCGCACGAGCATCATACGCACGGGCATGACTCGCATTCGCACAGCCACGATCATGCCCACAAGGAGCCCCGCGATTGGAGGGCGCTGGTGGAGCGGTACCGCACGGGGCTGGTTCTGGCCGCCGCCCTGCTGCTGGCCTGGTCTGCGCTGTTCACGGTTCGCGAGACAGAATTCGCACTCGTCACGCAGTTCGGCAAGCCAGTGCGGACCGTTGCTGATGCCGGCCTGAGCTTCAAGGTGCCGCTCGTGCATCAAGTGCGGCTGTTTGACCGGCGCCTGCGCGTTTACAACCCGCCACGATCGGAATTCTTGACCAAGGACAAGAAGAATCTGAGCATCGACTCCTACGCACTCTGGCAGATCGCCGACCCGCAGGCCTTCGTCCAGCTCGTGGGCAACGAGCGTGCCGCCGAAATGCGGCTGCACGACCTAGTATGGTCCGGCTTGGCAGCAACTATCGCGGGCCTCGACCTTGAGCAGATCGTGTCCACCTCTCCCGGACTCGTCAAGACCGACGAGGTGCTCGACAAGCTCGCCCAGGTAAGCGGCACGGCCGCCCTGGAACAGTACGGCATCCGCGTGGCGGACGTGCGCCTCAAGCGGCTGAACCTCCCGGAGCAGAACAAGCAAAGCGTCTACGCCCGCATGCGCGCCGAACGCGAGCGGATCGCCCGCCAGTATCGGGCCGAGGGCGAGGAACAGGCCCTACGGATCCGCGCCGAAGCGGACCGCGAGAAGGAAGAGATCCTCGCCAGGGCCTATAAGCAAGCTGAGACCACCAAGGGAGAAGGCGACGCGGAGGCAGCCCGCGTCTACGGAGCCGCGTACTCGCGAAACCAGTCCTTCTACAAGCTCACGCGCACATTGGAAACCTACCGCAAGGCCCTAGACGAGGATACGACGGTGATCCTCAGCGCCGATTCCGAATTGCTGCGGTTGTTGACTAGGGGGCAATAGCGGCCGCCATGCACCAGCACGCGCCAACAGCCACGACCTCAGCCGAGCCCACCTTCGGGCAGGCCATCCGGCGCGTATTCCAGCTGCCCCGCAGGCACCTGGCGGGCGGGCTGGCCGCGCTATGGCTGCTGGCGGGCACCTATGTCGTGCGCACCGAAGAGCAAGCCGTGCTAACGACATTTGGGGCCCTGGCGAACGACCAGATCACGCCGGGTGTGGGCTGGCACTGGCCGTGGCCGGTCGGTCAGGTCCACAAGCTCAAGGTCCGCGAGCTGAAGCGCGCCTTCATCGGTGGAGAACTCGCCGACGAAGCGAACGCCCTGCCGGCCGATCCTGTCCTGTCGCAATTTCTCACCGGCGACCAGAACATCCTCAACTTGCGAGCGGTCGTGCAATACAGCGTCGCAAGACCGGCAGACTACCTGTTCCGGGCAGCCGATGTTGACATGGCGGTGGCGAACGCCGTTGAAGCCGCTTTGGAGCGTCAGATTTCGACCCGAGCGGTCGACGACGTGCTGACGACAGAGAAGATTGCCATTCAGGAAGAGGTGCGCAGCCAATCGCAGGAACTGATCGACCGCCACAACTTGGGGGTGGTGGTGTCGACGGTGAACATACGCTCGGTGACGCCGCCGGCGGAAGCCGCCGACGCGTTTCGGGACGTGGCCTCGGCTCGGGCCGACTTGTCGCGCATCGTCAACGAAGCTGAGGGATATTCGAATGACCTCTTGCCGCGCGCCCGAGGCCAGGCCCAGCAATTGCTGTCCGCATCGCGCGGATACCGCGAGCGGCGAATCCAGCAGGCGCAGGGAGATGCGGCCAGATTCCAGCAGTTGGTTGCCGAATACAACAGAAATCCAGAAGTCACGCGAAGCCGCCTGTTCCTAGAGACGGTGGAGGAGGTGCTGCCTCGCATCCGCAAGACGATCGTCGACGAGAACGGCAACCTCGACCTTACGATCATCAGGCGCGATGGCTCCCGCCGAGCCTCGCAGCCATGACCAAGGACGCAAAGGCGCAGGCCGTCACGGTTGCTGTCATCGCGTCCGGCCTAGCGGTCATTGCATGGTACCAAGGCGGCTTCGAAAGCCTCAGCGTACGCGCCAGAGATGAGGGCGGCTTCCTCGGCATAGGCGCCTCGAAGGAAACTGGGCCCAGAGACGTGATCTACGCCATGCTGGATGCTGCGCGGGATGGCAGCGTAGCAGACTATCTGGACTGCTACTCGGGGCAGATGGAGAGAACGCTACGCCAGAGCATGGAAGAAATGGGTCCTGAACGCTTCTCAGTGTTCCTCAAGGAACGGAATCAAGACATCAAGGGAATCGCTATGAACGCTCCAGAGGAGTCTGGCATCGAGGCACAGGTGCGGGTCGAATATGTCTACGCCGACCGCAACGAGGTGCAGCAGATCTTCCTCCAACGTGCCGGAGACCGTTGGAAAATCGCACGCGTCAGCGACATTCAGCGAATCGAGACTCCCGTCCCGTACGGAACACCTGTGTACTGAGTGTTCCGCAGTGCCCGGCGGCAGGGCGGACCTCTACGCTCGTGTTGCGGTTTCAGGCCGCTGTCCTCCCGGACGGGGGAGCGGAAGCGGACGAAGTCAAGGCATGACCTGTCGGGCACCGAAGACCCCCACCAGATCGTGCCATGCGAAGGAGCCGGCGACTTCAAGATGGTCAGCCCCCAAGAACTGCCCCGCTAGGCGTTCCTCATCCTTGGCCATTGCGAAGGAGCCTTCCTTAACCGGGATGGCGATCCACCACAGGTCGAAGCGTGGTGTATCGCTCGCGATTTCCACGATCCCGGTAAACGCAACAGTGGCCGTCAGGTACGCGTCGTGACGCAGGGTGATCGTAGCGTTTCCTCGCACCAGTTCGCCGCTGCTTGGGGTGTCGCTGACGTCGATGCCAAACATCGCTCCTCGCCAGCTGGCGCTCACGTTTGAAGGATTCGATTCTGATCCGGTGCCGACCATCATGGCGGCCGTGGCCCAATGGTTCGAGGTGTCATCCGCTTCGGGACGCTCGATCTTTGCGACTGCGACATAGCCCTCGTCCAGCCAGCCCCCGAATCCTTCGACGCTAGATGCCACGCCGCCGATCGGAACCCCGGTCAGTTCGAATTGCTCAACCTCGACCCCATTCACTGCAAATGGAAACTCCGGAGAGTCGCTGAGCGACTGCACGAGACCTTCGAGAGTCGCGATCGCTTCCGTACTGCCGCTGAATCCAGATCCGAAGTCCAACGATTCAAAGTTCGCCAGCAGATGCACCATCCTGGGGTCGCCTGCGCGGCCGGTCACGACCTCACATGGCGGCCGCGGGGCAGCGCTGCCAATGCGAGACGCACCGAACGTGCCGGATACGCCGTTTCGCTCAAACAGTCCCGCCACGTTCGTGCCGCTGAATCCCACGAAAGCTCCCCGTAGCGTGTCCGTGCCGTCCACGGAGCTGAAGGCTCCCTTCGACACTGGCATGCCTTCCCAAGAAATGTCGCCATGGGCGATCCCATAATCGACGTCAACCACGTTGGTGAACTGAACGCTCACCTCTGGACCGCCTGAAAATTCAACAGAGATCAGTGCATCACCGCTGATTCTGTTACCGCGCGTGAACGTCTCGCTAACGTCCCGGCCAACCATCACGCCCTCCCACTGGGCGACACCGCGGACCGGATTCGCAAGAAATCCAAGCCCTCCAGCAGTATTGGTCTCCAGCACGATCGGGGGCACGGAGGGCGCTCCCAGTCCTGCACCAAACTGTATTTGGCTCCGGAGAGCGACCAAGCCGCTGTGTCCGATCCTGCTAACGAATCCAGAGACCTCAACCTCAAGCAGCGGTCCGCTGCCGAGCATCCCTACGCCAAGCTCGGAAACCAGATCCACTTGGGCGTGATCGATATCCAAACCCTGGATGACGCCTCGAACGCTAAGGCTCGTCTGGCCCCCACTGATTCTGAAGTCTTCCGGGGGCATTTCCGGAGCCAGAGTGCTCAACGAAAACATACCACTCGAGCCGCCTCTGAGATCAGACGACGACCACCCTTCGAGCCCTTCGATGACCAACTCCACCAACCGCTTCACAGCATTGGATTCGTCCGGGGGCATATCGGGACCCGGAAATGGTCTGGCGTGCTCTCTCTCCGCGCCAAACGCGCCAACGATCCCGCTATGCTCGAAAATCCCACCTGCGCTGATGTGGTCCGCGCCGTAAAAACGACCCTCGATGCGGCTGCCGCTCTCACCACCAGAGAACGCACCCGACTGGACCGGTAGATTCGACCACCCGAACGAGCTCCGGGGGGTGCCGGTTTCGAGTTCCCAGAGATTGAAGAACGAGAGGTTTGCATGCGGATTGTTGAAGCTTTCGATTGAGATCGCCATTTCGCCGAGGATGGTGGTGCCGCCCTCCGCGGATTGGCTCACCTCTAGGCCAATTGCAGTGCCGGTCCAAAACAGCAGGCCTTCCGACGGGTTCGTCCCCGAAGGCGCACCCAGCGAGAACGGGGTCGGTGGCTCGACTGGAATGATCATTCCCGGCAAGGAGGGATCGACGCCCAACAGCCGGATGACGCCAAAGCCGCTGCGCAGGACCAGCCCTGTGAGCGACTCAGCGAGGAAGTCGATTTCCTCCACCGAAGTTCGCACACGAGTAAAAGTCAGCTCGACCGGAACAGCGTTAACGATCAGGGGCAAGCCGACCGTCGGTACGGCATCAACGGCCGGCACAGCGGAGACGAGCGGCTGACCGCTTGTCACCGCAACGTCCTGCGCAGGCACCCCTGCGACCACGAAGAGCGCCAGCAGCGCAGCAATCAAGCGTACCCGCAAGGTCGAACGAGTTGCGCTCGCCAAGACACTCAGCGCCCTGTTACCGTCCTTCATCGACCTCAATTCCTCAGGAGCAGAATACATTCTAACAGCACCTAGCTAACTCGCCGGAAGCTAGCGCGTCCTGACCGGATCCGGCGGCCGCTGCGGCCGGGCCGGCGGATCCTCCCGAATCCTGCGGAGTACCTCTTGTATGCCCCGCTCCAGCTGCGCGTCCCGACCTGCCAGCACGGCTTCTGGATCGTTCTCTACCACGATGTCGGGATCCACGCCGTGGCCTTCGATGATCCAAGCTCCATCGAGCGCGTTGGTCGCGAACTCCGGCACCCGCACATCCCCGCCGTCCATCAAAGGCCCGTGGGAGGTGATCCCAATCACGCCTCCCCAAGAGCGCTTTCCGATCAGCGGACCGAGACCGGCCTGCTTGAAGCGCGCGGCGAAGATATCGCCATCGGAAGCGGAGTTCTCGCTTACCAAGCAAACGAGATGACCGAGAAAGACCTCGCCCGGATAGGTGCGGAAATCGTCGCTGGTTCTGGAAAAGCGGGTGCCTAGAAGCTTGCGGCTGAGGCGCTCAATCAGCATCTGAGACACATTACCGCCCCCATTGCCGCGAACATCCACGATCAGGCCATCCTTCCGGAGCTGTGGGTAATACCACTTGATGAACTCGCTGATTCCGCTCGCACTCATGTCCGGCACATGGAGGTACCCGACCTTCCCATCCGTAGCATCTGCGACGGCCTTGCGGTTGCCCTCCACCCATCTCAGATAGCGCAGCTTCGACTCGTCGGTGATCGGGCGGTAGACCACCTTGCGTGCGCCCTCGCTGGAGGGCGAGTCGTTGAGCGTGAATTCGACCGGACGGGATGCCTTGTGGCGCAAGAGGCGATACGGGTTGACGCCTGCCGGCAAGTCCTCCCCATCGATCGCGAGCAGGTAATCGCCCTCACGCCCGTCGATGCCGATCTCAGTCAGAGGTGACCTGTATTCGGACTCTTCGTTGTGCCCGCGCAGAATGCGAGCGATGCGGTATCGCCCGCTGGAGGCATCCAATTCCAAGTCGGCTCCGGGCAGGGCCACTCGCGGGCGAGCGGGAGCCTCGTAGTCTCCCCCCGAGATATAGGCATGGCCGACGTTGAGTTCGGCGATCATCTCGCCGATCACGTAGTTCAGGTCCGAACGGTGCTTGACGTGAGCGAGCCAAGGGCGATACCGAGCCCGCATCGCATCCCAGTCATAGCCGTGCATGTTCTCGACGTAGAAGAAGTCGCGATAGCGTCTCCAGACCTCGTCGAAGATGGTCTCCCACTCTTCAGCCGGCACTAGATCCAAGTCCATGCTAGCCGTTGAGATCGTCTTGGGATCCTTCGCTTCGGCCTTCGCGTCGTAGAGCTTGTATGCGCGGCCCTGCCGTACCAACAGCTGCTTGCCGTCTGCGGACAGGGCGAACCGCCCTGCGTCCGTGACGGTCTTGAACTCGCGCTCCTTCAGGTCGAAAATCTTGACCTGCGACTCCGTGCCGGAGTCGCGCCCGTAGTAGAACGGCTCCCCACGCACTAGCAGCAGCGAGCCCTCAATGGACTGCAAGCCGGAGTAGTTGTCGGCGGGCACCGGAACCCGCGCAACACGGCCCGCCAAGCCCTCGAAATCAATTTGGATCGGTCCCTCGTCCCCTTCCTTGTCGTCCGGAGAGGACTCCTCCTCAGAGTCGGGTTTAGCCTTTGGATCTGCCTTGGAGATTTCGGCCTCGTCGCTCTCAGGCGGGAACGGATGTGGTACATCGCGTCGCAGCGCGAGAGCGAACACTCCTGTCTGGCGGTTGGTTGCAAAGTTCCATTCCGTGTTCGAGATCAGCGGCGAGAACTCGCGATCGCTCAGGAAGTACAGGAAATCCCCCTTCGGCCCCCAGGCCGGCGTGAACTCGTCGAACAGCTCACCGCCCACTTGGTGCAGCTTGCTTTCGGCGGCGTCCCAGATGAAGACCGAATTCACACGGGGAGCAACGCTGACGGTGAAGGCCAGGTAGCCGCCGCGTGGCGACCAGCGGTAGTCGGTGATGCGCCCGCGAGACTCGTCGGCGATCTCTTGTGCCTGCTTCGTCTCGACGTCCATGACGTAGGCCTTGCCCTGCTTGTCCGAGAAGACGAGTCGCTTGGAGTCCGGGGACCAGCGCAGCTGGTACAAGCGTCCGCGCACACCATCTGTCAGCTGCTCGGGCTCGCCCCCAAGATGGTCGATGACATGGACCTGCTCTTCGCCCGACAGGTCGGACACAAAGGCGATCTTCCTGCCGTCGGGCGACCAGCTTGGCAGCCGGTCGTGCGCGTCCGACGAGCGCGTCAGGTTGCGCGTCGGCCCCTTTTCTGCGGGCACCGTGAAAATGTCCCCGCGGGCGCTGAACACGGCGCGCTGCCCCTTTGGGCTCAGGGTGAAACTCTCGATGTTATCCGCTGCGGATACCCTCCGCGGCCGCCGCGCAACGCCGTCGCTGGGAACTTCGATGGAGATCGAGCGGGAGCGTCCGGACTTGACGTCGAAGATGCGCAACTCGCCGTTGAGTTCGTACACGATGCGGCTGCGAGAGTCTGAGGACGGCCATCGCACATCCCATACACTCTCGCGTGTTAACTGCTTGATTTGTTTGGATTTCGCGTCAAAGCGGTACAGGTTCAGAACGCCATCGCGATCCGAGGCGAAATAGACATTGCCCCCGATCCACATCGGATCCCGGTCTGTGCGGACGTGCTTGGTGATCCGCTCGGCTGTATTGGCCTGCAGGTCAAAGATGAACAGATCCTGAGCCCAGCCGCCCTGATAGCGCTTCCATGCCCGGAAATCCCTGAACAGCGGGGCATAGGCAACGCGCTTGCCATCCGCTGACATCTCCCCCGCCCCGGAGACCGGCATCCCCAACGCCTGCGGCAGCCCGCCGCTCATCGGAACGGTGTAAAGCCGGCCGTCCTTGGCGGCCCAATAGGACCGGGTCGACCGGAACAGCACCGAGGTGCCGTCGGGAGTCCAGCCGTAGATCTGGTGGTCGTAGCCCCAGCGGGGAGCCAGCGGCCCGCGGGCCGGGTAGAAGGTCAGCTGTTTGGGCTCACCGCCTTCCGTGGGAACCACGTAGACCTGTTCATCGCCGTCGTATTGGCCGGTGAACGCGATCCAGTTGCCGTCGGGTGAGAACTTGGGGAAGAGTTCCAGACCTGGATGTGCCGTCAGCCTGACGGCACGGCCACCGCTGGCCGCTGCTGTCCAGAGGTCGCCGGCGTAGACAAATGCGACTTGATCACCGTGAATGTCCGGATATCGGAGAAGCTTCGTCTGCGCCGACAAGCCGATCGCGAGAATTGCCGCGAGCGACAGCAACCTTAATCTCATTTCCGGGATTGTAGCAACCCTTTTCGGACCGTGAACCCGTGCTTGAATGGGGGCACATTCGAGTCGCTTCCAGACATGTGCGATACTGCCCAATGCCCCGTTTCGGGTGCCGGCCCCGCACTACCGGTCACGGGGAGGAGAGTTCCATGAATCACAGAATCATCGCAATGATCGGCACGATCTCACTCGCGGCGGCAGCGTGCTCGACCCAGCCCGAGCCGGGCGCTGCGGACAGCAGCTCGGCGGCCGCCAGCGAGCCTCGCCACACGATGGTCTACTTCGAGAAGGGAATGTTCGGCGGCTGGCCTGCCAATCACGGGATTTGGAGCTGGGACAACGAAATTCTCGTAGGCTTCGGTATGGGGTACTACAAGGAAATGGGGGACAGTCACCACATCGATCGCGAAAAGCCCGAGATTGCAATGCTGGCCCGCAGCGTTGACGGCGGCGAAACCTGGACACTCGAAGACCCCGGCGCGCAGGGCTACCTGTTGACCGAGGGAGGCTACCTGCACGGAGTGACGCGACCTGGCGTGACGCTGCCCGAACTACGCGACAGCTCAGGGGGCATCGACTTCACCCATCCGGATTTGGCCCTCACCGTCCGGACCAACAGCATCCATGCGGGCATTGGGCGGATCTTTCACTCCTACGATCGCGGACGGACATGGGACGGCCCCTTCCGCCTGCCCAGCTTCGACACCCCCGGCATCGCGCCCAGAACGGACTACATCGTCGACAGCAAGGATCAATGCACGCTCTTCATCACAGCCGCAAAGTCCAATGGCAGAGAAGGCCGTACGCTGTGCGTGCGCACGACGGATGGCGGGGCCACTTGGAGCCTGCTGGGATGGATCGGACCGGAACCCGCCGAGGGGTTTTCGATCATGCCCTCCTCGGTGAGGCTTTCCGATACCGACATCCTTGCAACTGTCCGCATGCGGGACGAAACAGAGCGCTGGATCGGGACCTACCTGTCCACGGATGACGGCGTGAACTGGGAATACCTCGGCAGGGCTGTCGAAGACACCGGCGTCGGCAACCCGCCGGCGATGATCCAGCTGCAGGACGGCCGGATCTGCCTGGTGTACGGGTATCGAGCCGAGCCGTATAGCATTCGCGCGAGGCTCAGCGAGGACAATGGCAGGACATGGGGCGAAGACATCATCCTGCGCCAGGACGGAGCCAGCCGCGACATCGGCTATCCCCGAGCAGTGCAGCGCCCCGACGGCAACGTGGTGGCGGTCTACTACTTCACCGACGAGGCTTCAGGCCCGGAGCGCTACATCGGCTCGACGATCTGGACTCCACCCAGCATGTAGGCCGAGGCCGATCACGAATTCACGTCAAAGTAGATGCAATCCGGGTGCTGGAAGACCAACGCGCTGACGCTGGCCTCGGGATCCATCATGTCCCCGTCGGTCAGAGTCACGCCGATGTCCGACGGCTGGAGCAATTCGAACAATCCGCGCTGGTCCTCTAGGTTCGGGCAGGCCGCGTAGCCGAAACTGTACCGGCGGCCCCTGTACTTTGAGCGCAAGCGGTCCGCCATGGTCATCTCGGGGGGATCGGCAAACCCCCAATCCTCGCGGATGCGTCGATGGGCCCATTCGGCGCAAGCCTCGGCGGTCTCGATCGCCAGAGCTTGGATTGCATGCGACCTGAGGTACTCGCCCTTAGATTTGTAGTCCTCAGCCCGGTCGCGGATCCCGTCACCGGCAGTCACGCAGAACAGCGCGAGGGAATCCCTGTATCCGTTGGGAAGCGCCACGAAGTCCGACAGGCTGAGACCATCGGCGCGGCGCTGGCGCGGAAACGAAAACTCGTGCAGCAGCGTCTCGCTGCCGGGCTCAAAGAGCCGAATCGCATTGCCCCGGCCTTCCGCATCCACGAACCTCCAAGCCGCGCGGGCCTTCATGTACCTCTCGGCATCGGCCATGGTCTCCTCCATAGCGGCACGCAGAGCCATCGCCTTCTCATCCCGATCTGCGAGCGCCTTGCTAAAGTTTCCCTTGAATCCGAGGTGGCGCGAATACAGCATCGCGGGATTGATGTACTGCCACAACTCCCGAAGGTGAGGAATGTCCTCTCGCCGTCGGGCTGTATACGGACACTGCAGCGGCGGCACGTCAGCTTGGGCGCGCGAACTGCGCGACACCGATACTGAACCGGCCTCAGGCGCACTCGCCCCATCCCCGGCCATTTGCGGCGCATGCTCGGCCTTGAGGGCCGTCAGACTATCAGGGTCCAGCGCCCGGTCGAGCAGTGCCAAGCCGCTCATAGCATCCTTGGCATAACAGGTGAGCTGACCGTACGCGGGGGCGATTCTCTTGCGAGTGAAATTCCTGCTAAGGGCGGCACCGCCGACCAGCAGCGGCACTTGAATTCCCGCCGATTCCAAGTCCTGGGCCGTGACGACCATCTGCTGTGCGCTCTTGACCAGCAGCCCCGACAGTCCGATCGCATCAGGCGATTCCTCGCGGCAGGCACGGATCAGCTCCTCCGGCGGGACCTTGATGCCTAGGTTCAGCACGGTGTAGCCGTTGTTCGAGAGGATGATGTCGACCAGATTCTTGCCAATGTCATGCACATCACCCTTGACGGTTGCCAGCACCACCTTGCCCTTGTTCGCGTCCCCGGCCCGCTCCATGTGGGGTTCGAGGTAATCAACCGCGGCCTTCATCGACTCGGCGGACTGCAGCACTTCTGCGACGATTAGCTCGTTGTTGTTGAAGAGTCGACCGACCTCTTTCATGCCGGCCATGAGCGGCCCGTTCACGATGTCGAGCGGAGGCACCCCATCCGCGAGCTTGCGGTCCAGATCCGCAAGCAGCCCTTCCTTCGTGCCCTCGACGATATAGCCGGCCAAGCGGCCATCGAGCGGCAATTCAGCGGTAGCAGGGCCGCGCCTCACGACAGCACCGCGGAAGTGCTCGGTGATTCTGGCGATGTGGTGCTGGTTCAACGCAGCCTGCTGTTGGGGGGTCTGCTGCCGATAGTCTTCCGGCGCCTTAATTTCGTCCGACGGATAGTTGTACAGCAGTGCCTCGGCTAGCCGCCTCTCCTCGTCTGGTATTGCCGAGAACCTGCGCAGCTTCTCCGTGTTGATGATCGCCATGTCGAGGCCCGCCTTGGTGGCGTGGTAGAGGAAGACAGCGTTGACCACCTCGCGGGCAGCGGCGGGCAACCCGAAGCTAACGTTGCTCACCCCAAGCAGCGTCTTCACTTTGGGCATCTGTTCCTTGATGATCCGCAGGGACTCGATGGTCTCGACCGCGCTGCCGATGTAGTTGACATCTCCAGTCCCGCAGGGAAACACGAGGGGGTCGAAGACAATGTCCTCCTCAAAGAAGTGCCACTTGCCAGTCAGCAGCGCACGGGCCCGCCGCGCGATCGCAAGTTTGCGCTCCCGGGTGACGGCCTGCGCCTGCTCGGGATCTTCGTCGATCGCGCCCACAACCACGGCGGCGCCGTATCGTCGCAGCAGCGGAACCACCTGAAGGAACCGCTCCTCGCCGTCCTCGAAATTGATCGAGTTCACGATCGACTTACCCTGGCAATACGTCAAGGCCCGCTCGACGGCCGCGGGGTTCGTGGTGTCGATCATGATCGGGGCCTTGATCTTCTTGATCAAGAGCTCATAGAAGGAATCAACGTCCAATAGCTCATCGCGGTCCGGATTCTCGAGGTTGACATCGATGATCTGGGCACCACCCTTCACCTGCGCTCTGCCGATTTCGGACGCCTGCTCGAACTTCTCCTCCGTGATCAGGCGCTTGAACCTCCGCGACCCCACAACATTGGTACGCTCTCCAACCAACAGCGGTCGGGTGTCGTCCGCTGCCTCGACAACATCGATCCCCGTGAACTTGGTCCGCCGCTGCGGCTTCTGCCGGCGCGGAGCGTGGCTGGCCGCAACCTGCGCAATCGCCCGGATGTGATCCGGTGTGGTGCCGCAGCAGCCGCCTACGATATTCAGCCAGCCGTTGCGTGCGAAGCGGCCCAAGACGGACGCCATGGCATCCGGGGTCTCGCGATAGAGCCCGTCCTCGTCGGGCAGGCCGGCGTTGGGATAGCAAGAAACCAGCGACGTCGTCGTCTCATGAATCGTCCGCAGGTGGTCGGTCATGTACTCAGGCCCGGTCGCGCAATTGAGACCGATTCCAAGCGGCTCGGCATATTCCAGCGACACCGCGAGCGCCTCGGCGGTCTGGCCCGCCAGCATGGAGCCCATCGGCTCGATCGTGCCCGACACAATGACCGGAATCCGCAGACCGAATTCGCGCAGTGCCAGCCCGATGCCGATCAGCGCGGCTTTGATGTTCCGGGTGTCTTGGCAGGTCTCGAGGATGAGCAGGTCCGAGTATTCGGCCAAGGCCAGCGACTGGGCCTGATAGGAAGCGACCAATCCAGCGAACGTGATACCGCCCGTGACGGTGATCGACTTAGTCGACGGTCCCATGGCACCGGCAACAAACCGCGGACGGTCAGGCGTCGAGTAACTGTCGGCCACCTCGCGGGCCAAGCGGCCGGCTTCCCGGTTGATCAGGGAAACCTGATCCTCCAGGTCGTACTCCGCGAGCACGATATCCATGGCCCCAAACGTGTTGGTCTCGATGATGTCCGCACCAGCCGCGCAATAGGAGGAATGCACCGCGCGGATGACATCCGGTCGCGTCAGCACCAGGTGTTCGTTGCATCCCTCCAAGACCGGCCCGCCAAAGTCTTCCGCGGACAGATCGGCATCCTGGATTTGCGTGCCCATCGCGCCGTCGATGACCAAAATGCGTTCTGCCAAGGCCTCGTTCAAGAGGCGAATTCGTTCAATGCGAGATTGCATATTCTCAGAACGGCCTCCCACGACGGCAGAAGGCCTGAACTTTCATTATGCGAGAGGCGTCCTCGCGCGAGGACGTTTACCAACCCAGTTGTGCACGGACCGCAGATGCGAGACCCGATTCAAGTCGCCAACCCAAAGGGCATCTAGGGGCCACGGCCTCCAAATGCCGGCACCAGCGTTGATGCGCTCAACAACCCTAAGCAGCGGCTACACCCACCAAACCGGGAACGTCGGTCCGACCGCCGAAACCCCTGCTTGGAGCCTCGGGCGAAGCCGGCTTGACTGGCCCCGTGTGAGCCGGCCTGCGACGCGGTCCCACCTCTGAGGGTCGGAACGCGAGCGCCAATTCATCGCCCGGTCAATCCGGGATCATAGCCCGAACCCACCAGATAAGCATGGCCTTGGACCGTGACGCGTTTCAAGAAGCTAGTTTCCTTGTCTAAGCCGAAGTTCCCCCGACCGAGCGCTAGAACCTAACGGAGTCGCGCGATCACGCCAGCGTCCGGAAAGCGCTGGAAACGAAGCTCAGCGCTTGGTGGACTTGATAGAGCCCATGCCAGAGCGTTTGCGGCTACCGCCGGTCAGTGGGCGGATACCCGCGCTGCCACAAAGAGCCACGCCGTTCTCCCGCAAGGCCGCGAGCAGATTATAAAGCAGCGCGTAGACGACCTGCTCGGTCAATCCCCGCTTGCCGGGAAACCGGAAGCCGGCCGGCAATTCCGTAGCCATGGAGATGCGCAGGCGCTCACGGTCGACGGCGTTGCCAGCGAGGCAGTTCGAAACTACGAGCGGGGTCTGCAACACTACGCCGGAAATCGAATCGACATAGAACTGACAACGGGAGAACCATCCCAAGTTCGCGGGATCGCTGGCGTCGAATAGCAGCAGCGGCCCGGTCGAGTCCAGTGCCTTGACCTCGATGCTGACCCTGCGCGACTCCTTGGTGATCTTGCATGAGAAGCCGGCCTGCTGGACAAGCTGCCGCAAGGTGTCGTAATCGGGATCGAGCACAACCAGCCGCTGCTCGCCTGCCTGTACGTATCGCATGGAATCCCTACGGAATAATATCACCGTAACGCGTTTGCGGCTGCGTTGCACATCGCTTCCGCAAGACTATCGGTCGTGAAGTGGGTAGCCTCGGCCGCAACTTGCAATCCGAGCTCCCGGACAGTCGCAGATGTTACGGGACCGATCGACGCGATCTTGGACCGGCGCAAGAGCTCTACCGGGACCAACTGCGCAAGATTCCGCACGATCGAAGAACTTGTGGCAGTCACCCAGTCCGGCGGTTGGTCTGCACACCAAAGTTTGTCGGCCAGAGCTTGAGAGGATGCCGGCAGGACGGTGCGGTACACCGGCGCTACATCAACCTCAGCCCCCAGGCTTGCGAGATGCTCGGGCAGGAAGTCCCTCGCCCGCTCGGCCCGAGGAATCAGGATCTTGGCCCCTCCAAGGTCATGATCGTTGAACGCTTCGCCAAGAGCCTCAGCGACGAATTGCTCCGGCACGAGGTCGACCTGCAGGTGTAGCGCTGTGAGGCAGTCAGCGGTCAACGGTCCGATCGCGGCGATTCTGCCGGGAATGTCGCGCAGGTCCCGCTGGCTCGCATCAAGGCGATCCACGAAATGATTCACGCCGTTCACGCTGGTGAACACCACCCAGTCATATTCGGGCAGCGCGCCAATCGCCTGGTCGGCGAGTTGCCAACTCGACGGCGGCTCGAACTCGATTGCCGGAAGCGGGAAGACCTGTGCCCCCAAGCGTCGCAGTTGCCCGCTGAATGATCCCGCTTGCGTAGCGGCCCTGGTAACGACCACCGATTGGCCGCGCAGAGGCAGCTTGTCAAACCAATCAATCTCCCCCCTCAGGGCTACGACTTCGCCGATGACGACCAAGGCTGGCGGACGCAAACCTCGGCGCTCGATCTCTTTGGGCAGGCTCGCAACCGTGCCCGACACGACCTCTTGATCGCCGCGTGTCACCCAGCGGATCGCAGCGGCCGGTGTTTCTGGTGGGAGTCCGGCGGCAATGAGTCGGCCCGCAATTTCGGTAACCGACACGAGGCCCATGAACACCACCAAGGTCTGGCGTCCGGCCAGCGACATCCAGTCGATCTGCTCCACGTCGTGTCCGGTGAGCAAGGTCACGGCTTGGGTATGGTCACGGTGCGTCAGCGGTATGCCGGCATATGCGGCAGCTCCCAGCGCGGAAGACACGCCCGGCACGACCTCGAATGGAATTCCGGCGCGCGCCAAGCCCAGAGCCTCCTCCCCGCCCCGCCCGAAAATATAGGGATCGCCGCCCTTGAGCCGAACGACTGACTTGCCCCGCCTTGCAGCGGCTACCATCAGGGCAGTGATCTCGCCCTGCGTGCAGGCGTGCTCGGCGCGTTTCTTGCCAACGTAGCGCCGTTCAGCATCTGGCCGGCCCAGGGCGACGACCTCTGGCGATGCGAGGTTGTCGTAAAGGATCAGGTCAGCCCGGCGCAGCAAGTCGAGCGCGCGCAACGTCAGCAGATCCGGGTCGCCCGGCCCAGCACCCACGAGATAGACCGTTCCAAGCCCGGTGGCAGAAGACTGGAGAGCATCGGACAACGAATCCATCTTACGCAACCACGCGCGGGCCGGCAGGGATTGTGCAGCAAGGCAGGCCTGAGGGGGGCTTCCGCCCAATGGCACTAACTCACGGCATTAACTTGGGGGCCTGCAGGCCTGAGGGCAGTTCATTCGCAGGTTCCGGGCACTCAAGTCATCGGCATCGAGGCGGCTAGGCTGCAGCGGCCTGGCGGCGGGACCATTTCGGGGCCGGCCGCAGTGAGCGCCGCCGGTACGAGCGGTTGGGGCGCGGCTTGCGCCGGCCGGTCCCGACTCAGGCGCAGATCCGCTCCAGAGTCTCGCTGGATTCGGCGTTTCCGAAGGCGGAGGGCAGCGCCATGTCGCTGCCTTCCGAAGTCCCGTAGCAGCGTAGCGCGATGCCTGGGCTCCGGTGGTAGGTTGGTCCTTGAGGCGCTCCCAAGGCCTCGCCGCCTCATGCGCGCAGGGCTAGGACGAACTTACGCAGGGTCCGCCGTCCACAAATGAACGCATGGGGGCTGTTGCCTGCACGAACTGAACGAGAACGTGATATTTGGATCATTTGGCGCCATTCGAGCGGTGCAGTCTGGCGGTGAGACCGCGCGAGCTTGGAGCGGGCGGCCGACGTCCACACGATTCCAGTCTCGGTGACAGTCTGCGAGTCGACCCCTCGCGAACGAGGTAGCGCCCGGGAGCTGTACCATCTGAATCGTGCCCTAGCCTTCCCGTTGCATGCCGTAGAGGCGCGAGCGAGCCCGAGCGCGGCTGCCCTGCCTTGCGAAGGCAGCTTGGGCCCCCGGCCGCATTTCAACCAACGCTCGGAACAATGGCGTATCTGAACTTTGGCAGCGCCTTGAGCTGGTCGAAAAACTCGGTCTCGGTGATGGTGCTCGGCCAGTCGAGGTTCACTGCCACCCGCCAATCCTCGAATCTCGGCTTGCGGCCGCCCACGATCGTAATCGCTCCGAGCGCGACCAACTTCTGGAGATCCCGGCCAAGCGCTGGCAGCGGGTGCTTCCTGTCCGCATAGTGTTCCTTAGCGTCTGCAATCAGCCGAGCCAGCCCCACCGCCTTGTCATGGTCGAGCAGCTGTTCCAGCACTTTGAGCTGGCGCTTCGCAAGCACTCGCGTTCGCGGACTCTCGAGTCTCACGTAGAGTTCGCGCAACAGGCCCCGAAAGATTTCCTTCGACACGGCCTTTTTCACCAAGCCGGTCACGCGTCCGACTTCGCGCTCGACCCCACTCAACGCGAAGACCAGGAACGATGTGAGTTCGTGCTTACGCCGCCTGGTTTCTGCAAGTGCTTGCAAGTACCCGTCTTTCTCATCGTGATAGAAGTTCGACATCGGCACGAGCAGCGAGGCCCTGAAGCCCGCTCTGCGGAGGAGCAGCGCCTCCAGCGCTCTCGCCGTCCGTCCGTTTCCGTCGAGGAAGGGATGCATCGCGGCGAAATGGTAGTGGACCGCCATCGCTTGAATCAGGGGGTCGTGTTCTCGAAACACCGTTGCAAGCTGCTCGCAGAGCGTCGCCAGCGCCTCTTCGCAGTCCAGGCCGCCCTTCACCGCGCGATGCCTCGGGAACCCGAACGTCACATTCTGGTCCGCCTTGCGCAAGGTTCCCGGCGGGCAATGATCGTCGTCGCAACCGGAGACAACGAGAGCGTGGAGTGCCCTGATCAAGTCCACCGTGATCGGCCTGTCGAGCGGTACGCCTGCTGCCCACTCATAGGCTCTCGTCGCAGCGAGGGCCTGTCGCTGGGACCGCGTCCGAAGATACTCGGGGCTCTCCGCTCGGATCGCATCGTCGAGTTCTTCGCCAATGAACTCCGCGTTCTCGATGCGCGATGTGCCTGAAATCTCCAGCTTCAGCTGGACTCGTTGCAATTCATCGACCCACCGCTTCTGGAACGGAATCGCCTGCAGCGTTTGGATCGCCGCCTTGGCAGCCACGAATTGATCAGAAATTCCGAGCTTGTCGTACTGGATCCAGGAAGTCGGCAGCAAGTACTGGATCACACGGGCCACAAGTACGATTATCGCAGTTTTTTGTGTAAAAAATAGTTGAATCTGAAATTGATATATCATTCTGAAACTAAAACGGTTAGATTAGTATTGCATCGATTGGAGACAAAATATTTGTGCAGAAAATCTCGACCCTCGTTTCGGCGGGTCGGCACGCCCGAAGGCACGCTCTTCGCGTGAGGTGTTGCAATGGCCCGCTGGCTCACATACACTTCGTCGGGCAGGTCTGTGTGAAACCGAACTTGCAAGCCAGGATCGACCATGCTCGGCGGTGCGTACGCGCGGGCCACCTATCTTGATAACTCGCGCGGGGCCGTAGCGCCACCCGCCTCGCGCGGAACCTCCCCGTCCGCTAGCCCGATACTGCAAGTCCCGGCTCAAACCGACTGCCTGATTCCCGGATTGTTCTGATTTCCAACTGATTCGGTGGCAACGCAATTCGAGAAAACCCCCGCCCTACTGCCCGAATACTCTGAGTCCCTACACTGGTCTGTTGCATACTTGGCAGCTGAGGCTGTCTCCGACGGTAGCGCTGGAAACAGCCGAGCAGGGGTTGCACTGAAGTGGCGATAACGCTTTCGGTAGTTGTGCCCGTATACAACGAGGCGGGGACCCTGCGGGAGATTGTGCAGCGCGTCCGCGCGGTGGAGATCACCAAAGAGATCCTGGTCGTTGACGATGCGTCCACCGACGGGTCCCGAGATGTCGCGACAGAACTCGCCGAGCGCTTCGAAAACGTCAAGGTTCTGTTCCATGACAGCAATCGCGGCAAGGGTCGGGCCTTGCGAACTGGGTTCGAGCACGCCGTGGGAGAGTTCGTGATCGTGCAAGACGCTGACCTCGAATACGACCCGGCAGACTACGCCAAACTGCTGCATCCCATGCTCAACGGCAAGGCCGATGCGGTCTACGGCTCACGATTCCAACCTTCGAGCGAGCACCGTGGGCTGTACTTCCGCCACTATCTCGGCAACCGCTTGCTAACCCTGCTCTCGAATCTCGCCACGGGGTTGAATCTGACCGACATGGAGTCGTGCTACAAGGTCTTCGGGCGGCAGTTGTTGCAGTCCATCATCTTGGAGGAGGACGGGTTCGGCTTCGAGCCCGAGATCACGTCGAAGATCGCCAAGGCCGGAGCCCGTGTCGATGAGGTGGGGATCTCATACCACGGGCGCACCTTCGACCAAGGCAAGAAGATTCGGCCGCGGGACGGCGTCTGGGCGCTGTGGTGCATTCTCAAGTACGCGATCAAGCCCTTGCGGCTCAGGCAATGACACCGGACCTCGGGTCCGCCGGAACGGGCAGCCACCACCGCGGGCGACAATGTCCTACGGCTGTCATGGCAGCGGGCTTGGGCGCGGCCAACTGCGATCCCTGCATGCTTGACCGAAACAAGAACGCATGTCCTCATGGAAGCGACGATTCTGGAAGCGGCTAACCAAGTCGCCGGCGTACTGACCGGCGGGTGCCTCACCGTCCTAGCAGCCGTCTTGCTCGGACGCACAGCCGTCGGCTCGCTCCGCTCGCTGCGCGGAAAGATGACCTGCGCCGAGGGCTGGATCCTGTCCTATGCCTGCGGTGCCGCGCTGCTCAGCGCGCTGATCTTCGTGCTGTGCGCGCTGCAGTTGGTCTACGACGCGACGTTCCTGGTCACGTTCGCCTTCATCGTGCTCTGCTGGCTTCGCGGGGGGCGCTGGGGATGGCCGGCTTTGGCTGACGAGCAAGGCGCCGTACCGCGGGCATGGTTGCTGTTGCTGCTCGTGCCCGCTGCCATCTACGGCGTACTCTACGCAGTCCACACGCTGGCTCCAGAAACCCGTACGGACGCGATGGGGTACCACCTCGGCCTCGTCCAGCGCTATTACCGCAACCACGGTTTTACAGCCATCACGACCAGTGTCTACGCGCAAATCTCGCAAGGTGCCGAGATGCTCTACCTGTTTGCGTACTCGCTCGGCCGCGAGTCGGCGGCGAAGCTTGTGCACCTGTCCTTCCTTATCGCCACGGTCGCCGCGATCCTGTGCTTGGCACGGCGGTTTCGGGCCGGGCTGGCAGGAGTGTTCGCCGCGGTGGTGTTCTGCACCAGTCCAGTCGTCATTCCGGACGCGACCTCGGCCTACAACGACTGCGCTCTGGCGTTTTCCATGTTTTCCGTGTTTTACCTGCTCGCGCTGTGGTGGATCCATCGCGACAGGGAATGGCTGCTCTTGCTCGGAATCGCGATCGGCTTCTGCTTCGCAATCAAGTACACAGGGGTCGTGGCGGTCGTGGCGGCGGGGGTCGCCGCCGCGCACCTACTCAGCCGAGGACGCCTGGCGCCAGCCTTTGGAGTCCTGGTTTGGACCGGCCTGCCCGCAGCCCTGATCGGCTTGCCGTGGCTGATCAAGAACGCCATCTACACGGGAAACCCGCTGGCTCCATTCTTCAACAAGTGGTTCCCGAATCCCTATTTCAGCGTCGAGTGGGAATCAGCCTACAGGTTCGCCATGCGTTCATATCGCGAGGGTCCGTTCAACCGCTGGGAGCAGTTGCTGGAAGCCCCGTTCGATCTAGTGCTCGGAGAGCGCTATGCGGGCTCTCTGGGCTGGATGGCCTTGATCATTCCTGTGGCGTTGATCGCGTGGCGAAAACCGTTCGCGCGTGCCTTGCTGGTCGCGGCCATCGTCAGCGCGCTGCCTTGGTTCACCAACGCTGGAGCGCGATTCCTGATTCCCAGCCTTCCTTTCGCCATGCTGGCTGCCGGGCTGGCATTCAACGCGCTCCCAACTCGGCCGCGGGCGGCAATCGTAGCAGTCCTATTGACCGGTCAGTGCCTGTCGTCATGGCCAGCCCAGCGAGCACGCTGGTATTACGAGGATCTGTGGAGCGTGGACGGTCTCCCCTGGCGCACAGCGCTGGGGCTGGAGCCGCCCAAATGGTACCTGGCGAGAAACGTGGAATCCTTCCTGCTAGCCGACCGGATCGACAAGCTGGGCGGCCCCGAGGCTCGTGTCTTGAGCTTCGGAAACCTGCCCGAAGCATATTTCCAAGCCGAGTTGCTGGTTTCGTATCAAGCGCTGGAAAACCAAGACCTAGCCGATGCGGTGCTCGCGCCGATCAACGAGCTCAGAATTCCGAGCAGCGCGGTGCGCGTTAGATGGCCGCGCGCGACCATTCACGGCGTTCGCGTACGACAAGCACGCACGCATCGCGCCAGGGTTTGGGCGGTGTCCGAGATTCGCGTCCTCAGCAACGGCATCCCATTGGCCCCCGGCACCGGTTGGACCGCTCGGGCGAATCCGCTCCGCTGGCATGCTCAACGCCTGATCGACGGTGACATCTTCACAGCTTGGTCCTCACGGGAACCTCCCGCGCCGGGCATGGTCATCGAAGCGCAGTTCGGAGAGGGCGTGATGGCGGACGGGATGGAGTTGATCCACTCGGCCAACGCAGCCGCAGCGCAAGCGACGCTGGAATTCAGCGTCCTGAAATCCGATGGCGGGTGGCACAAGGTGCGCTCGCAGGCCGTAGAGTTCGCCGGGATCGATGTCGATCCACAGGCCGGACGCGACGCCGCGGCGGCCATGCTGAGGCACCACGGAATCGGCTATGTCGTCCTCATCGTGGATCCCCGGAATCCCTACTTCAGGCAAGCCCAAGCGATTGCAAGCGACGCGACCAGCTGGAGTCTGCAGAAGATCTTCGTGGACCGTTCGGCCATGCTCTTCAGGGTCCTCCCAAAGGATTCGTAAGACCCTAGTGACCGTGCGGACGCGGCGCAGGGACGGCTTGCGTCGAGCTACAATCCCCTGAGGTCGAAACAAAGCAGCCGAGGACCGCTGGCCGGGGCGATTGAACGCGAGTTCTGGCTCACGTACAGCAAGCCGCGGCTGACTACGGGCGGGCTCCAAGTCTCGCGCGCAAGGAACAGCCGCCAACGCTGGAGTATTTTCGGGCCGGACGGCGACAGCGCGAGCCAGAGCAGGTGCCCATGCTCGCCCAGCGCGAGGAAGCGCCCGTCCACCTTGAGCAAGTTGCCCCTCAATGGACTCGCGTAGATATTCCGCGACTCTCCCTGAAGCTCCACCGTCTCCTGCCATTCCAGCACTTCGCTCCACACGGTCTTCCCGCTCTCCGCACTCACACAAGTGAGGCTTGCGTCAGGCTCGTTCCGCCCCGCAAAGGCGTAGAAGTGGCCATCATCGTAGACAGCCGTTGTCCAATGCAGATCGAAATCTGGATTCTCCCAACGCTTCGAAAACGTCCCATCTGGCGTCAATTCCAGCAGTGCAGCGCCGGTCCCATACGATGCAGCCACCAGTACTCGGTCGCCCGTCACCACCGGGCACGAAGCGTTGACGGATTCGAAGCTGCGGCTCCGCCACGGAAATCGGAAATCCAAGGCCCCGCTGGAGGGGTTGATGGCCAGCAAGCCTCCGGCGGGAGGGTTGCTCTCACCGCCGCCAAGGACAAACACTCTCCGCTTGCCGTGGACCTGAGCGGCGACGGGCGAAGCATAGCTCGCTCCCCATTGATCACCGACGCCCCAAGCCATGCGGCCCGTTCGCTTGTCGAATGCCGCAACTTCCGGGCCGCCCGGCGCGCCGATGTTCAAGATCAGCAGGTCATCCTGAATCAACGGGGTGGTGGCTATCCCGAAGAAATCCTGGGGAACGCCGAACTCCTCGGCGATATCGCGGCTCCACACGAGCTGGCCGGTCTTGAGTCGCAAGCAATGCAGCCTGCCCTGCGCCCCGTAGGTGTAGACGTTGTCACCATCGATGACCGGACTGGAGCGCGGGCCATTGTTGTAACCGTAACGATCTTCGAAATCAGTGGGATACCGGAAACTCCAGTAGCGCTCTCCTGTCTCGGGCCGCAGGCACTCAACAACTTCTTCCGATCCCATGCGATGCATGTAGACGAGGTAGTCACCTTGGATGGACGGGGAGCTATAGCCTGTGCCCTTGGCCAGTTCCCAGACGAGCTTCAGCCCGTTCGCGCCGAAGTCCAGCAACAGGTTGGTCTCAGTGGAAACTGGTTCGCCGCGCTCGCCGAGAAAGGTCGGCCAATCTGTGCTCACGGCATCTGGAGAGAGGGCTTTGGGCGGGCCGTGGAATGTCACGCCCGGGTGCTTGCGCGGCTCGGCAGCGGCGCGCTCCTCGACAGCTACCGCTCGCGGCGGTTTTGGATCTTCGAACTGGGTCGCTGCGAAGAGGCAGGAGCAGGCGGCAGCCGTGACAAGCAGTCTCGGTTTCAAGCCGAGATTCTCGCACACCCATAGCAAGCGAAAACGATGCGGAGACTGGAATGCCCCGTCAGCCCGCCGCTTCCCTCGAATTCAGGTGCACGCATGCCCGCAAACTGTCCCCAGCCCTAGTGCACCTGCTGTAGAATGCCGGCCATGAGCAGACTCACCCGCCGAGCGCTGGTCGGACGGGCGGCCATCGCCGCTACGGCAGCCTCGTACAAGCAGATCCTCGGTGCCAACGAAACCATCGGCATCGGTGTCATCGGGCTCGGCAACATTTCACGGGGCCACCTGCGGGAATACACGGACCGGCAAGACTCGAGGGTCGCCGCAGTTTGTGACATTTACGCGCCACGGCTGGACGACGGCGTAACCCAGACCGGCGCGAAGGGCTACCGCAGGTACCAAGACCTGATCGAGGATCCCAGTGTCGACGCTGTCATCATCTGCGCCCCAGACCATTGGCACGCGCCGATGGCAATCGACGCCATGAAGGCCGGCAAGGACGTCGACGTCGAAAAGCCGATGAGCCTAACCATTGCCGAGGCCAAGGAAATGGTCCGCACAGCCAAGGAAACCGAACGGATCTTGGCCATCGACAGCGAGCACATCGCGCATGGCATCTGGGAGCCCGCCAGAAGAGCCGTCGAAGCGGGACTGCTCGGAAAGCTTCTCTGGAGTCAGACCAGCCGCAGTCGAAACAGTCGCGAACCGCCTTTCCAATACGCCATTGACGAGACGGCGAGCCCCGAGAATCTGGACTGGGAAGCGTTCCTGGGCAGCGCGCCGAAGAGGCCGTTTTCCAAGGAGCGCTTTTTTCGCTGGAGGCGCTACCGCGACTACTCTGGGGGCATCGCAACCGACCTGTATTACCACCACGTCACGCCCCTGATCCACGTCCTTGGCAGGGAGTTTCCGATCAGGGCCGTCTCGGCCGGAGGCCACTACGGGATTTCCGAGTCGGTGATGGAGGTCCCCGACACACTGGTGGTGGCGCTGGACTTTCCCAGCAAGCACACCCTCGTGTGCTCGGGTTCCCTGCAGAACAGCGTCGAGCTGCCGATCGTCGTGCGCGGGAACGAGGCCAACATCCATTTCGAGGGCAACCACCTGAGGCCAGGCCATTTCCGGCTGGTCCCCGAAACTCCCTACCTTGACGGGTTCAAGGAGCGTGTCGAACGCTCGGGCCTCGCTGCTCTGGGGACTTGGATCGAAGAACGTAGCCCGGTGCGGCCGACGAACTTCGTCGGACTGCCGGATCGGCGGAAGCGCCAAATGGTCTCGGCCCTATTTGCCGAGCCCCGCTGGAAGGAAAGGTACGAAGACGACGCTCGCTCGCGGCCCGCAATCAAATCCCCCGGAGACGCACGCGACAGGTATTTCCAAACCGTGTTTGAGGAACGGGCGCAGGGATTCTCCGTGAGGGCCTCGCTGCGCATCGAGGCCCCGCCGACCAAGTCGTTCCGCCACTATTTCCTGGAATCGATCCGCACGCGCAAGCCCGCTCCGCTAGACGGCGAACTCGGCTACCGGTCGCAAGTCGCAGTCAGTTTGGGGGTGGAGGCGCACCGTCGCAACAAGGCAATGGGGTTCGACCTCGAATCCGAGCAGGTGCACGAGCTGTGAAGTGCCTGCTGGGAGTGCTTCTGGCCTGTTCGATCGCCACAGCGATAGAGCCAGGCTTCAAGCCGCTCTTTGACGGCGAGACGCTTGACGGCTGGACCGTCCTGGCCAGGGAGTCGCAGGACGGGGGCTGGAAGGTCGACCGGGACACCCTGGCGGTCGAAGGCCGGCCGGGAAACATCGCAACTGTGGCCGATTACGCGGACTTCGACCTGCGTCTGGAGTGGAAGATCCCTGCCTTGGGAAATAGCGGGGTGTTCTACCGGTTCGCCGGCACGGGAAACCCCGCGGCGGAGGCTATCGAGTACCAGCTTGCCGACAATGCCCGCCCGGCATCGCAGAAATTCGACAACCGCAAAGTGGGGGCCGCGTACGGGCTCTACCCACCGCTGCAAGACCGCTCAAGAGCCCCTGGAGAGTGGAATACGCTGCGCATTGTTGCCCTCGGCACTCGCGTGCGGCACTGGCTGAACGGTCACAAAGTCGTGGAATTCGACTTCGGCAGTGAAGAATTCGCCAAGCGGGCTGAAGCGGCCGGCAAGGCCTCCGGTTTCGGTCTCGCTCGGTCGGGCAAGATCGTACTGCAGGACCACGCCAGCCTCGTGTGGTTCCGCAACCTGAGGATTCGGAGACTCGACTAGCCCTGCGCCCATCGCTGGAATCGCAGAGACCGCGTTTCCGGCAAACCGATTCGCCGCCCTGCAAGGCTGAGTCCGCTATTCCCCATCGGGAGGTGTCCGCTTCATTGGCGCGTATTTCCCCTGCCACTCATCAAGGTGGGTCTTCTCCCACAGCGGCACTCCTAGCCGGTAAGCCGCCCTGCCGATCGCATGCGCACCCACAGGCGCGGTCACGAGCAGAAACACGATCGTCAGCAAGGAGACCGACACACTGACCGCATCCCCGAAATGCACGGCCGTGGCGACGAAGATCAGCCCGGCTCCCAGCGCCCCGGCCTTGGTCAGCGCGTGCATTCGAATCAGAACGTCCGGCAGGCGCAGCACACCGAGGGCTGCAACGAACAGAGAGAATCCCCCTGCCACCAACAAGGCCGCCGTGATCCAGTCATGGAACGGGATCGGCTGCGCCATCACCGCTTCTCCTGCTGACCTTGATCCACGTTGAGCGACTCCAGCTGGTCCGCCCTCCTGTTCGCGAACCAAGCGAATGCAACGGTCGCCAGAAATGCGACCAAGGCCGTCGCCACGGCGACGTCAAGAATCAAAGAACGGTCAACAGCAACGCTGGCTAGGCCGACCACGCCCACCGCGAGAACCGCGAACAGGTCCGCGGAAACGACGCGGTCTACCAACGTCGGACCTCTGACCATGCGCACGAATGCTAGCACGAGCGCCGTCAGCACCAGCATCGTGCTGATGTCGATCGCCCAGGCTAGGACGACAGAATGCTCGCCTAACCCGCTCATTGCATCGCCTCTCTCACCCGTCGCTCGAGACCGTTCTTGATTTTGCGGCGAATCTCGTCGGGATTGTCGACGAACATCACGTGCACATACAAGACCTTGTTGTCAGGGCTCACGTCCAAACTGAGCGATCCGGGAGTGAGCGAAATCAGGTTAGCAAGCATGGTGATCTGGAGCGGGTCCTCAATGTCCAGCGGTATCGCCACAATGGCTGGTCGGGATTTATGCACCGGTGTCAGAACATCCCAAAAGATCCAGGCACATGAGATCACAAACTCATAAACGAAGTGCAGCAGCAGCCGAGCAAGGCGAATGACGCTGGTGAAATAGCCCGTCTTGTCGAACATCGGACTGGATACGCTCAGCGCAAGGAATCCGATCAAGAAACCGGCGATCAGATTCGGCACGGTCAGATTGCCGACTAGCGCACACCACCCCGCTGCCAGCAGCAGGTTGTAGCGGAACAGATGTTTCATTCGCTTCCTCCCGTTTGGTGCAGCAATTGCGCCGATCCTGTCGCTTCGCTCGCCTGGCCCAGCACCGCCTCGACGTATCGGGACGGGTTCATCAGTTCGTTGCCGGCCCGCTCCGCCAGAGCATAGAGCGGCCCCATGTAGACGCCGATCGCCAGCGTCAGCGTCGCCAGGCAGACAATCGGCGCTAGCAGGAGCCAGCGGGACCCGCGAGACATCGCTGGGGGCTGCTGCGTCGCAGCCGGGCGGGCCTTCCAGAACCCGTTAACCCAGACTTTCGTCATCGAATACATGGTCAGCAGGCCCACCAGCAGCGCCACGCCCGCAATCCAGTATTGCTCTGCCTCGACCGAGGCCTTGACCAGAAAGAATTTTGCCCAGAAACCGGACAGCGGCGGGAATCCGGCCAGTGAGAATGCCGGCACGAAGAACAACATCGCCAGGATGGGGTGTTCGCGGTACAGACCCCCGAGGCTCTTGAGATCGCTGGACCCGGCCAAGCGGTGCGCCGCCCCGGCAATGAAGAAGAGGTTGGCCTTCACGATGATGTGGTGGACGATGTAGAACACTGCGCCGATCAGCGCCAGTGGAGTGAACAACGCCAAGCCAAGGATCATGTACCCGATCTGGCTGACGATGTGAAACGACAGGATGCGCCTCAGCTCGTTGTGCGAGGCCGCACCGAGCACGCCGGTCACCATCGTCAATCCCGCGACCCACAGCAAGATTCCGTGGGTGTAGCCCACGTCGTGGGTGAAGACCAGCGTGAACATGCGGATCAGGGAATACACGCCGACCTTCGTGAGCAGGCCGGCGAAAATCGCGGAGACCGCCACCTTGGGCGTGTGATAGCTTGCCGGCAGCCAGAAGAAGAGCGGGAAGGCCGCAGACTTGATGCCGAACGCGATGATGAACACAACCGCAACCACGGTCAGCAGCCCTTGGTTCTCGACCTGCTGGACACGCAAGTGTAGGTCTGCCATGTTGAGCGTCCCGGTCAGTCCGTAGAGCAGCCCGATGCCACTCAGAAACAGCGTCGTGGCGATCAGGCTGAGCGCGGCATAGCGAACCGCCGCGTCCAACTGCTCCTTACGCCCGCCAGCAATCAATAGGGCCAGCGAGGAGATCAGCATCACCTCGAACCAGACGTAGAGGTTAAAGATATCGCCTGCTAGAAACGCTCCGCACACCGCACCCGCCAGCACCTGCAGCGCTGGATGGAAGTCCTTGACGAGCGAATCCTCGGCTATGTCGGAGCATGCATAGACAACGGTCGCCAAGACCATGATCGCGGTGATCATCACCATCACGGCGCTCAGGTGATCCGCCACCAGAGTGATGCCGAAAGGAGCGGGCCAGCCACCCATCTGGTTGACGACGATTCCGTCACGCCAGACCTTGGCCAGCAGACATGCTGCGATCCCGAGCTGCCCGACACTGGCAATGAGACTGACTGCCTGCTGAGCTATGCGGCTGGGCCGCAAGAGCAGGCCCACTACCCCCGCGAAAAGGGGCAGGATGATCGGACCGACGATGAACCAACTCATCCGAGGCCCCCGCGAGCCGTTTCAGCCACACCGTCGCCCGTCAGGGGCAGCTCGGCCGCGCGCATTGAATCCGGGTCCACCGTCTCCAGACTTTGGTATGTCCGAAATGCCAGCGTTAGCAAGAATGCCATCACGCTGAACGAAATCACGATCGCCGTGAGGATCAGCGCTTGCGGGACCGCGTTCGCGACACCCGCCTCAGCCTGAGACTCTCCGGCGTGGATCAGTGGCGGGACGACCCCGGACAAGCCGCTGGAGACGAACAGCAGCAGGTTTGCGCTGTGAGCAATCAGGGCCAGCCCTAGGATGAATCGCACTAGGTTGCGCCTCAGCATCAAGTAGACGCTCGAGGCCATCAAGATACCCACGACTACTGCGATGATCGTTTCCATCAGATCACCCCGAACGGTCCTTTGGCCCATCGGCCGATTGCGTGGCTACTGGCTCTTTGGCCTCGATGACAAACGTAAGCACAGCGCCCACCACAACGAGATAGACACCGCAGTCGAACAGCAGCGGCGTACCAAGCTTGATGCCCGCGATGAAACCCCACTCGCCTGTAAGAAACGAACTTCCGCTCGCGACGAACCCGATCAGGCCGGATAGCATCGCAAGCGCCAGACCCGCGGCGGCGATCCTGAGGGGATCGGCTCGCACGAGCCGGCGCACGTCCGCGGCTTCTGCAACGAACACGTAAAGGCTGCACGCGATCGAGGCAATCAGTCCGCCGACGAATCCGCCGCCAACATGGTCGTGGCCCCGCACGAGAGTGGCCAGCGAGAACACTAGGATCAGAGCGAACAGAAGGCGGGTGGTCTCCCGGAGTATGAGCGTGTTCATGCAGATCCCGCCCTGCCGAGTCCGGCTTTCGAATCCGCTTCTGCCTCTACCTCGTCGGCCCGGTAACGCGACCGGCGCCGGCTGAGCGCGCAGATCGCAGCGCCCGCCATCACCAGCACTGAGATTTCCCCGAGCGTGTCGAGTGCCCGGAACTCGACCAGGATCACGTTGACAATGTTCCGACCGTGGCCGCCGGGGACGGCCATTCTCTCGAAGTAGTCAGTAAGGCCGCGCTGGGGGGCCTTGGCGGTGACGGACAGCAGGACGATGGTGGTGACCGAGCCCACGGCCAGGGAGACCGCTGCATCGCGCCAGCGCTTAGCTCGCGAAGAGCGGATCTCCTGCGAGAAATCAGGCAGCTTGAGCAGGATGATCGCAACGATGACCACTACCAGCGTCTCAATCATGAGCTGGGCCATAGCGACATCCGGCGCGCCTAGCAGCAGAAAGATCAGGCTTGCGGCGGTTCCGGCTGTCCCGAGCGCGCAGATCGCGAGCAGGCGGGTTCTGGCCAGGATGGTGGTGAGAGCCGATGCGGCGATGAGTGCGGCCAGCATCCATTCGATGAACGGGGCACTGGGCAGCGTGGATGGCAACTGCGCGGCGTTCTTGACAACAAGCGTTACGCCCACAGCCAAGGCGAGCGTAGAAAACACCGTCAGGATGTACCGGCGCTGGATCCCAGACTGCAGCTGGCGCGTCAGTTCGTACGCCAGGCGGGCGATCCCGTTCATCGCGCCGTCGTAGGCTTGGTCGCCGGTCACGGGCAGCCGGTCAACCCCGGCGGAGATTGCGCGAAGCACGACCGAACGCTGCCAGTAGACTGCGGCTCCGAACCCCCAAGTGGCGAGCGACAGCAACAGCAGGGGGCTAAAGCCGTGCCATAGGCCGACCTCGAATTGCTCGGGCAAGGGAGCGACAACAGAAGCTGCTGGAAGAATCAGCAGCTCAGCCGTTTGCGATGCGACCAGTCCGGCGGCAATGCCGACCACACCCAATGCGTAGGGGCCGCTCCAAAGCTGCCACGAAGGACTGTGAGACACTTCCGCTGCGTCAGACCGGCCGCCGAAGAATGGTGCCACTGCAACCAGCATCGAAGCCGTCACGACCATCGCGCTGGCAGAGAAGATCGCCGCGAACGCAAACCAGCCCAGCGTTGAGCCGAGTGCGCTGGTGTAGAGCATCTCCTTGCCCACGAATCCGATGGCGGGGGGCAAGCCGGCCATCGAGATTGCCGCCAAGATCGCCGCCACAAAGGTCGGCCCCATGGCTCGCCTCAGGCCCCCAAGTCGCCGCAAGTCCCGTGTGCCAGTCGAATGCTCAATCGCACCTGCAACCATAAATAAGGCAGCCTTATATAAGGCATGCACCAAGATCAAGGCTATGGCGGCAATCGCAGCGGCCGACACCTCACCGTCCGCAGTCACGGCAGGCAGCCCTAGAAAGAGGACGCAAGCGCCCAGAGCCATGACTGTGGTGTAGGCGAGCACCTGCTTGAGATCGGTGCGGGTGAGTGCCAAGACGGAGGCATAGACCGTCGTCACTGCGCCGAAGCCCACCAACGTGAGCGTCCATGCTTCCGTGCCACCCAGAATCGGTGCCATCCGCGCGAGCAAGAACACGCCAGCCTTGACCATAGTGGCCGAGTGCAGGTACGCGGAGACCGGGGTGGGAGCGGCCATGGCGTTTGGGAGCCAGAAATGGAACGGGAATTGCGCGGACTTGGTGAAGGCGCCGGCCAAGATGAGGAAGAGAATCCACGAGTAGTGCGGATGGTCTGTTAGAGCTCCCGGATGCGAGAGGAGCTCCCGGAGGCTGTAGGTCCCGGACGCCTCGCCGAGGAGGACAAAACCAGCGAGCATGGCCAAGGCGCCCGCGCCGGTCACAAGCAGTGCCTGCAAAGCAGAACGACGCGCCGTTGGGTCCTCATGGGAATAGCCGATCAGCAGGAACGACGTGATTCCAGTCAACTCCCAGAAGATGAACAGCGTAATCAGATTCTCGGACAGCACGACTCCGAGCATCGACAGCATGAAAGCCACGAGAAACGAAGTGAACCGCCCAAACTGCGGGTAGCCCCGCATGTACTCGCTCGCATATAGGAAAATCAGCGCGCCGATCCCGGTGATCAGCAACGCAAACAGCAGGCTGAGACCATCGACCAAGAAGCCGAACGTGATGCCGTGCTGCGGGAGCCAGTCCAGTTTCCAATACAACGGGGTCCCAGCGGACACGGCAGGCAGCAGCGTGCAGAACCAGGCAAACAAAGCCGTCGGTAGAGCGATCACCGCTCGCGCGTAGAACGGCACGCTCGCTGCGTGGCTGGAGGAGAGGGCCATGCCAGATTCTGAAGCAGGCGGCCGACGATTGCCTTCAGCCCTTGCCAGAAATTCAACTTACCACCAATCCCGGGCGCCGTTACGTTCGCCAATCAGCCATGCGCCCCTCGGGCAGGTGGTGAATAGTGCCGGTTCCGAGCGGGTCTGCCCCCGTGGGCACCTGCAGCTCGGCAGCAAGGAGGTCGCTATTGTGGTTAGCATCGGATTCTTCTCCATGCCAGCACTCCATCGACGGGCACCAGTACTAGCCATGACGCCCCCAGGACCCGGTCAGCGAGCCGCGCCACTGTGCGTAGCCTTGCCGCACCGCAGCGAGACCTTCAAGCTCTCGAAAGACCCTTTGTTTATCGAGAAAGTGCGGGACATTGTGGGGCTGTACCTGCATTGGGAGGTGTTGCTGTGCGTGGACGAGATGTCGCAGATTCAGGCGCTGGACCGGAGCCAGCCCGTGCTGCCGCTGCGCCCGGGCGTGCCAGAACAGCAAGCGCATGATTACAACCCGAACGGTACAACCTCGCTGTTCGCAGCCTTGAACACGGCTGGCGAGGTGCTCGGCAAGTGCTACCGGAGGCAGCACGCGGTGGAATTCAAGCGATTTCTGGCGATCATCGACAAGGCGGTGCCGGAGGGACTCGTCACGCCATGCCCCGATACGGGCCGAATCCGGTTGAACAAAGGAATCTCGACAAACACACCGGGATCGTCGAATGCTTTGGAATCGCTCGACGCGACCACATACGCGGCCGGACGCCGTCCATCGACCAAGCCAAACAACCGCGTCCACCGGTCGTGGCGGCAATGCTTTGCCGGCTCCTCGTTCGGTGAGTTGACGATAAGACGGTCGATAGTCGCGAGCGGCACTATCGGGCCTGCGGTGGAACCAGTGGTTCGAGTTGTCGGATCAGGCGGGGGACGTCCTGCTGCACCGTTTCCCAAACGCGCTCCAGATTCACGTCGAAATACCCGTGCACGAGTCGATTCCGCATGCCGACGATTTTCGGCCAAGGGAGCTCGGGATGCGCCTCCTGAGTGTCGTCGCTGATCCGGGAAGCGGCTTCCCCAATGATTTCCACGGCCTTCAGAATTGCGAGTTGAGCCATCCGGTCCCGTTCGAAGTCAGCGAGCGTCAACCCGGCCATGAGCCGCGATGCATCGCGGGCTGCCAACAGCATGTCGAGCAGAAAGGCGTCGTCATCCCGCATAGATCGTCTCGGCGGATCGGAGGATCGCTGCGCGGCGAATGTAGTTACGACTCTGTTCGACCGCCGTGCGTTCGATCAGGTCTACTTTTCGGCCGAGTATCCGTGCCAGATCGGTCTGCATTTGCGCCATGTCCAGAAGTGTGTGGCGCGCTTGTGGCTCGAAACGCACCAGTACATCCACATCGCTTTGAGGGCCGAAGTCATCACGCAGCACGGAGCCGAACAGGGCCAACTCAGTTACTAGCCAGCGTTTGCAGAAAGCTCTGATTGCGCCCAAGGGCAAATCGATTTGGGTACTGATACGATCCACCGCCTTGGCATTGATCGGTCCCGCCATTACTTGATGTCCACAATCTTCAAGCTCTCGATTCCTCTCTCGATTCCTCGGTCGTCCACAATCTTGACCACCGCCCGTGCGTGCTCGCCGGCTTCAATGGGCAGGGAGACCGTCTCGCGAAAGGCCTCGATCAGGTCCCCGTCGATCTCAGCCTTGAGGTTGCGGGCGAATTTGGCCCAGCCGTCCTTGTCCTTGGCACCGGCCATCGGAAAGAACACCTGACACTCAAACAGGCTGCGCCCGTCATAGTCGGGATCGAGCATCCACATGGCGATCTTGTCCGCGCTACCCGACTCCACATTACCAGTCTTGATGTGTGGTCCGGTATGTTTCGACAGCTGGTCGGCGATATTGAGGTGGGCTCCGCTACTCCTCTCTACCGACCGGTCTAATTATCCCTTAGATCGATATCATCATCCCGTCTCCTCGTATGTTTCGATTGCTGCAGGTGATTCCCTACGGGTCCCAGCGGACACGGCCGGCAGCATCGTGCAGAGCCGGGCCAACAAAGCCGTCGGTAGAGCGATCACCGCTCGCGCGTAGAACGGCACGCTCGCTGCGTGGCTGGACAAGAGGGCCATGCCAGATTCTGAAGAAGGCGGCCAGCGATTGCCTTCAGCCCTTGCCAGAAATTCAACTTACCACCAATCCCGGGCGCCGTTACGTTCGCCAATCTGCCATTTGCCCCTATGGCAGGTAGTGAATGGTGCCGGTTCCGAGCCGGTCTGCCACCGTGGGCACCTGCAGCTCGGCAGCAAGGAGGTCGCTATTGTGGTTAGCATCGGATTCTTGTCCATGCCAGCACTCCATCGACGGGCACCAGTACTAGCCATGACGCTGCCAGGACCCGGTCAACGAGCCGCGCCACTGTGCGTAGCCTTGGTGGCCGCTCTGGTCGGAGCATGTGCGTCCAGCCAAGAGGCCAAGCCCCGGCCACCCAACATAGTCCTCATCCTGGCGGATGACCTCGGCTACGGGGACCTGTCGGTCCAAGGGCACCCATTGATTCGAACGCCGAACATCGACCGGCTCGCGGTGGAGGGTCAGCGGTGGACATCCTTCTACGCCTCGGCTCCGATGTGCAATCCCAGTCGGGTCGCTTTGCTGACAGGCCGCATGCCCATCCGGATCCATCGCAACGGAAAGAACGCGTGGGCGGACTTGCCCGACGAGGAAGTGACCATTGCCGAGATGCTCAAGGAGCAAGGCTACGCGACCGGATATATCGGCAAGTGGGGCCTGAGCGCCCGCTTCAACTATCCCGGCTCCCATCCCAATGACCAAGGTTTCGATTCCTTCTTCGGGTTGGTAGGCAGCAATGACGCCCCGTTGCGCGCAGGGTTCGAAAGGACCTACCAAAACATCAAGAACGCAACCAGCGAGGATTTCCCGATCTCGTTGTACAGGCAGAGGGAGGCCATCGAGACTCCTGCCTACCAGCCCACGCTCACCAAGCGCTACACCCAAGAAGCCGTCCGCTGGGTTGAAGAGCAAGGGGATCAACCGTTCCTGCTGTGCTTGGGTCACAGCATGCCGCACGTGCCGATCTATCGGTCGTCAGAATTCGAAGGACACAGCAAGGCCGGGCTCTACGGAGACGTGATCGAAGAAATCGACTGGTCGGTCGGCGAGATCGTGCGGGCGCTTGAGCAGTCCGGTCTCGAGCGAGACACCCTGATCTGGTTCAGCAGCGATAACGGCCCTTGGCGGACCTATTTTGACCTTGGCGGAAGTTCGGGCGGGCTGCGGGATGGCAAGCTCACTACTTGGGACGGAGGGCTGCGGGTGCCGGGAATCTTCTATTGGCCGGGCAAAATCACGCCGTCTTTGATCGACGGGATCGGAGTGAATGTAGACCTCATTGCCACGATCGCCACGCTCACAGGGGCAGCCCTGCCAGCAGGCAGGGAATTCGACTCGATCGACCTGTCGCAGACCTTACTGGAGGGAGCGCCGAGCCCGCGACGCGAATGGTTCTACTACGGCCAGCCTGGCAACCTGTGGGCCGCTCGTGTGGACGGCTTCAAGCTCGTGTTCGAGTCCTGGGAGTCGCTCGGAACTGAAAAGCAGCTCGGCTGGCGCGGCTACGCCAACCACCAGACACACGGGCCACCGCTACTGTTCGATCTCAACACTGACGTCGGCGAGCGATGGAACGTCGCGGAAATCCACCCGGAGATTGTTGCCAGCATCGAGCAGTCCGTACACAGACACCGCGAGTCCGTGAGCGCCGGGTTGGCGTCGGCTGCAGAGCAACGTCCTTGAGGACCGCCCCGTACTTTTCAATGTTCGGTGGCGCGGGTTGGTAGACGGAGGAGTCAGGCATGGGGCTGAGCAAAGCGCTTGCTGATATGCGATAACGCGTAGAGTGAGACACGAGGCGACCGCGTTGCGCGAAGTGCAGGTCCGCGCGGCGCGGCGGTACGGGGAGGCCCGCTGGAACGCCTTGACGCGCGAGCAGCACTACGTCGGCTTCCGCAACTTGTGCGGTAACCGCCTGCGCCAAGACATCCGCGAACCTGGCGGCGGGCGCAAGGCGCTAGAAGAAAAACGCCCGCATTGACCGCCCAGCTCGCGGCACTGCTCCGCCACGAATCGGCGGGCGACCCCTGCTCCGACCTGCGCTGGATCCGTCGCACCACCCGCAACCTCGCGGACTACCTGACGGCAGAACTCGACCGGCAAGTCTCCCCGCGCACCGTCGCGAGACTGCTGCGCGCCATGGGCTACTCGCTGCGGGTCAACTCCAAGTGCCTGCCTTCCACCTCCCGCGCCGAACGCAACGCCCAGTTCGAGGTTATCGCCGGCTTGCGCCCGCACTGCACCCGGCACCACACCCCCGCCATCAGCATTGATCCGAAGAAGAATGAGTTGGGCGGCAGCTTCCGCAATCCCGGGACCGCTTGGGAACCACAGCCCGTCGCTGTCAACGACCATGACTTCCACTCTCAGGCAGACGGCCTCGCCATCCCCCAGGGCATCTACGACCCACTCTCCAACCGCGGCTGCGTGCGGTTCGGCATCTCCAGTGACACCGCCTTCTTCGCCTTCGACAATCTCGTTGCCTGGTGCCGGCTGCGCCACCACTTGCTTCAGATCCGGGACCGCTGCGGGAGTCTCCCGCGCCTGCATACTACTCCATACCTACACGATTCCGGCCAAAATAGCCGGTCCCTCTGCCAGCTTGTTGTGAGAAGGGTTACACCCCCGATAAAGAATCAGCCATGCATCCTCATGACAAGCCACTTGACGGCTCCACCCTGACCTGTCAAGGGATCCGCGAAACTTTGACACTAATTCCGCATATTGGCAAACTAAACTTCTCTTTTGTGTCCTCGCATGTTGCAGCCAACCTACAGAATGCCTTCGCTGCCCCCACCGGCCGAATTGGAAACCCCTTCGATCCTCAAGGCTGCCGCTCTCGCCCACCGACATCTTGCGGAACTGAAGGGCAGGGCGATTTCCGTACCGAACCCGGAGATCCTCATTGACCCCTTGACACTCCAAGAGGCACGAGCGAGCTGCGAACTCGAGAATATCGTCACCACTCAAGACGACTTGTACCGCGCCGCAGTATTCCCAGATTCGCCGCGAAACACAGCCGCTAAGGAAGTCATCAGCTGTCGGAGCGCCGTCAAGGTAGCATTCCATCAGCTTCAGCAGAATGACCATCGGCTATCGAATGACCTCCTGATCGAGATCTACCGAATCGTGAAGTCTCGAGCCGATGGCTTCCGTGTCAGACCGGGAACAGTGATCATGAACACGTTCACTGGAGAGATCGTTCACGTCCCGCCCCAAGATCCGGATGAGGTATTGGAAAAGATGAACGAGCTCACGAGATTTGCCAACGACGACCCGCTGTCTGGGCTCGACCCGTTGGTAAAGATGGCGATCATCCACCATCAATTCGAGAGCATCCATCCGTTTGACGACGGGAATGGACGGGTAGGACGAATCCTCAACGTGCTGTACCTGGTTCGCTGCGGGCTGCTCGAGACACCCATTCTCTACCTAAGCGGAGCCCTGACCCGTTCAAAAAAGCCACAGTACTACCGACTGCTGCTGGCCGTGCAACAGGAGAGCGCTTGGGAAGACTGGGTGATCTACATGCTCAAGGCTGTCGCGGACACATCCCGCGCCACTCTGCAGCTCGTCGAGAACATTCGTTCCTTGATGGCGGAGTACAAAGATGCCATCCGGAGCAAACTGCCTCGCATCTATTCCCACGAACTCCTGAATGCTCTATTCCGCCACCCGTACACACGGGTCGCGGCCATGCAGCATGACCTGCAAGTCTCTCGTCCAACAGCGACTAGGTACTTGATGCTGCTCACGGCAGAGAGGCTCTTAAGCAAGCGTCGTGCGGGCCGGGCAGACTATTACGTCAACACCCGCCTAGTCGAGCTATTCAGAGAGGATGACGACGATCCGCTGGGCTGAACTGGCTTACACCGCCGGCTGCGGTGACGCTGACTACCGTGGGACGGAGTCAGGCTCGCGAACCGGCCGCCGTGCCGCCTTGGCCAGCCCCGTTTAGGTCGGCCTTTGGTGCCGGTAGTAGGGAATGTGGATCCTAATTGTCGCCGTAAGCGTTCGAGCGGGGGGCAGGGGGCCGAGTCAGCGCGGGCGGCAGCACCGCTGGTCATGCCAGGGCGCGGGCAGGCGGATCTGGCCAGCGACATCCAACGTGCGCAAGGCCCGGAGGCAACTTGCCAGCTGGGGCTGCCCACGGGCGTCCAGAAAGCCGAACAGCTGGCAGACCCCATCTCGGTCATATCGGCACGGCCTTGGAACTATTCTTGCGGCTCCGCCATTTGGCTAGCTCCAGTGAAACGGCGGCCGAGACTGCACTCAAGACAGTGAAGGACGCGAGAACTAGGACACCCAGCAGCCACCCACGAAGACCGCCGGCTTCATTTGAGGCCAGAGCAACAATCGGGAGCGCGCCCACCAGTACTCCACTCACCGCCCCCCAAGCGCTGACTCGCGCAAGGGACAGCTCGTCGAACCTGCGATGGCCCGTTGCAATTCCAAGCGCAGCGCAAAAGACCAGACCGCAAAGGAAGCCTGGGTACCCCCCCAACCGCCACCCACATCTCATCGATGGACTCGTCCGGATCCACGATCAGCCCCACCAGCACGCCAACCAGCGCCCATGGCGCAGTCCATGCCAGACCCATCACGACAGCACCGAGGATGCGCTTCAACCACTTCGTCACCGATGCCTCCATGTGTTTGCCGATTCTCCTCCAGCAGTCCTTTGACGTCTGCGCTTGATCCCGAGTTTCCGAACAAGGAGATCAGCTGCGCGCACAATTCTTGTCCTGATTACCGAGGACTCTCAGCCGCATTTAGGAGCCGGAAATGTTTTGGATTCGGGCTTCGATCCGGTTGACTTAAATCGCTGTGGAATGTATAATAAGTATCTGATAACAAAGGAGTTCTACATGCCTAAGAACCAAGTCCAGTTCCAGAAAGGACAGAGCCTGCGCGACTTCCTCAAGCTCTACGGAACCGAGCTGCAATGCGCCCAAGCGGTGTTCCAAGCGCGCTGGCCGCAGGGCTTCCGCTGCCCCGCCTGCGGCTATCACAAGTACTGCCAGCTGCCTCACCCGCAAGGTCTTCCAGTGCATCCGCTGCAAGCGGCAGGTCTCGCTGACCGCCGGCCCCGTGTTCGAGCACACCAAGCTGCCGCTGACCACTTGGTACCTGGCGATCTACTTGCTCACGCAATCCAAGAATGGCCTCTCGGCGATGGACCTGCTGCGCCAGTTGGGCGTGAGCTACAACACGGCTGGGATGCTCAAGCACAAACTGCTGCAGGCGATGCGCGCGCGGGATGACAGCCAGCCGCTGGGGGGCCTCGTGGAGCTGGACGACGCCGATCTGGGCGGGGCAGCCAGCGGCGGCAAGCGCGGTCGCGGCGCGGACCGCAAGACGCCCTTCCTGGCGGCGGCCCAAGTCACTGAGGACGGGCGGCCGCAGCGGCTGCGGCTGAGCCCGGTGGTTGGTTTCCGCCGCCGCGCAGTGCAAGCCTGGGCGCAGCAGCACCTACGGCCGGGGACCATCGTACGGGCGGACGGGCTGGCCTGCTTCCGGGGGGTGCAGGCGGCCCGCTGCACGCACCAGCCGCGCGTCACCGGAGGTGGCCAGGGCAGCTGCGAGACGCCCGGGCTGATCTGGGTGAACACGCTGCTGGGCAACGTCAAGCGGGCGATGGACGGCACCTATCACGCCTGCGCCGCGCGTTACGCGGGGCGCTACCTCGCCGAATTCGCCTACCGCTTCAACCGCCGCTACCAGCTGGTCGATCTCGTGCCCCGCCTCGCCTATGTCGCCGTGCGCACTCCGCCCCTACCCTACCGCCTCCTAACTTTGGCTGGGGCTGGTGCGTAATCAGGATTCTTGTTGAGGCCAAACCCTCATGAGCGCGTTCGGCGCTCACCCCGACTGCAAGAACAATAGGCTTGTAGGATGGGTCAGATTGCGTCGAACGCACGACGAAGAGCGCACCGGACTGACGGAGGGCATGGGGACGCACAAGATTCCAGATCTGCTGGCGAACGGGAAGTCGCCAGACCACCAGCGATAGTGCCGCGAGGCGACACGCGTGCCGCTTATGGGTCTCGGACGGCGTCCCCTGAAATCCGATCGAGCGCTTGCACTGCCGCATCCGCCAAGTAGTCCGGCCCGGTCTTGGCAAGGCCTTGGAGGGCCTCGATCGCCCGCCGCTCCGTGAATTCGCCAAGCTGCTGGATGACGGTGAGGTTCACGGAAGAGCCGATTGGGTATTCGAATCGCTTGGCAGTTCTGGGAATTGCATCCAGAAGCTCGAGGAGATGCTGGCGGATCTCTTCTGGGTCGGGCGATGATCGCCAAACAAAGCGAGCTTCGCCCGGCATTGACGCGGAGACTTCGTTGTCGCCCGAATTCAAGGGCACTGCAGATGCGTCGCAGAGCACAGGGCCTATCGGTATCGGGTCACGATCGGGCCGGCGATGAGGGTGGTTTGCGCAGTAAGTGTAGAAGGGCGTTTCGATAGGAAGGTTTCTGATCTCGCAGAATGGCGGAATCGAATCGTCCCTGCGCTCCCGCCAATCTCGCCGCCCTCGGTTGGTCCGATTGAACCAGCAAGTTCCGCAACAATCTGACCCACCATTCGGCATAGCTCGGAAATCGTCAAGTGAGTCTAGCACGGCAACCAAGCCGACCGGGGATCTGATTCTTGGATGTGTGGTCGACGCTTAGCAGTGGCCCTCGGAGATTCCCTGTGGGCGGAACGACGACGCTCCTGTTCCAAGAGCGGACCGGGTGGCACTCGTGCTTGGACTGGGCTCAGCGAGCCAGCCCTGCGCTTGAACTGCGACTGGCTCCGGTTCGCGTAGGAGCGAGTAGGCCTTGAGCATCCTCATGAATTCTGGCATATAGAGGTGCTGATCGAACCAGCCGCGCCCACTGACCATGTTGCCGCAGCGCACGCAGCCCTCATCGAGGAACGTCGCCCCGCAGACCTCGACGTCGAACTTGCATTTCGGGATCGTCGCCATGCGTTACCAGCACCTTCGACATTGAAACCCTCTTAGGGCACTCCCGTCAGAACGATCCGAAGCCAAGGGCGTGGCACTCGCGTCGCAAGACACAGGCCTCGTAGCGACTGAATCGGCTGCGTCCCAGCGTCATTGTGCCAAATCGCCGACAGATGCTCCTTCGCCTGACGTCCGCGCTCAGTGGGCTAGCGATCTTGGAGCGCTCTGCTCTGGTCCACTGGCCGTACAAGACGGAAAAAACGGGATGACCACGGGGGCATCGCAGGGGCTCGCGCCAGAACGTTTCAATGTTCGGTAGCGATGGCTCGAATCCTGCTCGCAGCGTGGCTGGCGGGCTGCAAGACGCTGACCGATCTGTGCGATTTCGGACGGGCGCTCAGTCAGTCCGCGCTGGCCCTGATCGGCTCCCGGCTACGCCCCCAGAGCGGGCACTACGAGACGCCCGGGGCAGCAGTTGGCACGACATCCTCAAGCGCCTTGATGCGGCCTTCTGGCTGCCTGTCCAGCTCCCGTCGGCTCGCAGGCGGCCCATACGCCTGCCGCGCCGCCCTGGCCTGCCAAGGCGGCTCATTGTCGTCGGTGCACACGCCTCCCGCACCTCGGATATGCCCCTAAACGCTGTCCGCCCCAGACATTGAAGTTGCCTGCAGGACCGCCCACATTGAGCCTCGAATCGGTCCGTGGCATCTATAATGGACAGCGTGCGATGCCAAGCAGCAGGGATTGCTGCGCTCGCGGCTTGCGTCAGTTCGCTGCTTTTCGCTGCCGACGTGCCGACCGCAACAAGTTCGCGAGCGTCCAGCGGCTATTGGTCATTCAGGCCCCCTGTCCAAAAGACGGCCCCAATCAGTGCGTCGGCGTGGGCTCGGAACCAAATCGACGCCTTCGTGTGGAAATCACTGACAGCCAACGGCTTGCAACCCTCGGATGAGGCGGAAAAGGAACACCTGCTGCGGCGCCTCTGCCTGGATCTGACGGGGCTGCCGCCGACACCTGAGCAGACTGCAGGATTCCTTGCGGACAAGTCTCCGCTCGCCTACGAACGGCTCGTCGAGTCGCTTCTCGCTTCCCCGCACTACGGAGAACGCTGGGCTCAAAAGTGGCTCGATGTCGTGCGCTTCGCTGACACGGATGGCTTCGAGCGAGACGGATACAGGGAACACGGATGGCGCTACCGCGATTACGTGGTTCGCTCCTTCAACGCCGACAAGCCCTATGATCGGTTCGTCATGGAACAGGTTGCCGGGGACGAACTGTACCCCGGCGATTCCGAATCGCTTGTGGCGACGGGCTTCCACGGTGCTGGGCCGCGCCACATCGTAGGCGGAAACCAAGACAAAGAGGAGGCCCGCCAAGAGGTGCTTACCGAGATGGCCCTGGGCGTAGGACAGTCGTTGCTGGGGCTGACCGTGCAGTGCGCCAGATGCCACGACCACAAGTTCGATCCGATCAGCCAAGAGGAGTATTACCAACTCGAGTCATTTTTCGCCGCAACGGACCTCAAAAACGTCCCGACCGCCGACGAGAGCGAAACTGCAGCCCACGAGCAGGCCATGGCGGCATACGACTTGCAACTCGAGCCGATCAAGGAGCAACTGAAACAGATCGAGGCACCTTTCAAGGCTACGGTCCGCGAGCGCAAGCGGGCCGCGCTAGAGCCGGTCTACGCGGCGGCGCTCGAAGTTCCGGAAGACCAACGCACCGAAGAACAGGAACGCCTCTTCAAGGAAGCCACTTCGCAGGTCAGTCCGGTGTGGTTCGAGATCGTCCCGCTGATGCCGCCAGACGTCAAGAGTCGCCGGGCAGAATTGCGCAGACAGCACCATGCGCTAGAACTCCACAAACCCGACCCGCCCGCTGCGGCGTTCGCAGTGGCCAATCTCGAAGAAATTCCTGTGAGTCACGTCTTGCAGGGAGGCGACTATCGACGCAAGGGCGAGCCGGTGACGCCGGGTTTCCTCGCGGTCGTGGGGGCGCTTGGAGTGAATCCGCCCGAACTCGGCGATGGCCGCAGGTCCGCTCTCGCCAAGTGGCTGACCAATGCCGAAAACCCACTCGCGGCACGCGTGATGACCAATCGCATCTGGGAGTTTCGCATGGGGCGCGGGCTGATGGCCGATCCGAACAACTTCGGGCTCCTAGGAGGCATGCCGACCCATCCCGCCCTGCTCGATTTCCTCGCACTCCAGCTCGTCCGCGAATCTTGGAGCATCAAGGCCATCGACCGGCTGATCGTGCTCTCGAGCGCCTACCGGCAGTCCTCGGAAATCGATCCGCAGTCGGCGAAAACCGATCCTGACAATCAGTGGTACTGGCGGGCGCACCGGCGGCGGCTCTCAGGAGAAGTCATCAGAGACAGCGTCTTGTCAGCTTCCGGTAGGCTGAACCGCTCCATCGCCGGCAAGCCCGTCCAAATCCCGATCGAGCAAGAGGTCTACGACTTGATCTTCACCGAGGCCGAACCGGACAACCTCTGGCCGGTCACACCGGACAAGTTCCAGCATGACCGGCGCAGCCTGTACCTGCTCAACAAACGAACCGTCCGCCTGCCCTTCCTCGCCAACTTCGACCAGCCGGACACCATGACATCATGCTCGGTGCGACAGACCTCGACGCACGCGCTGCAGTCCTTGAGCCTGCTCAACAGCGACTTCATGCATGACCAGTCGCGCTCGCTCGCCAAACGCATCTTGGGGCAGTGCGGCGAGGACGATGCCAGCTGCCAGGTCCAGCAGGCATTCGAACTAACCCTGGCGCGCACGCCGACGGCCGAGGAGCAGCGGCTGGCCGCTGAATTCCTAATTTCTGGCCCGCATGCGTTGCAGGACTTTTCCCTCGCTCTGTTGAACCGCAATGAATTCGTCTACCGCCCCTGAGCGCCGCGCCGTGCGCGCCTTCTCGCGTCGAGACCTGCTTTGCAGTGCCGCGAACGGCTTTGGCGCGATTGCCCTGCAGCACTTGCTCGCGCGAGCTGGGAACGCGGGCGAAGCGCAAAACCCGTTACTGGCCCGGGAGCCTCACTTCCCGGCCCGCGCCGAGTCCGTCATCTTCATCTTCAATGTGGGCGCACCGAGCTCAATGGACACGTTCGACCCCAAGCCCTTGCTCAACCAGCGCGCCGGCGAAGCGATGCCGGCGAGCTTCGGCAGCGTGGGCGGGCAGTTCACGGATGGCACCAATCCAATCCTAGGCAGTCCGTGGAAATTCCAGCGCTACGGCGAGAGTGGGCTGCCGGTGTCGGAACTGTTTCCAAACGTCGCTCGCCATGTGGACGACATCTGCTTCGTCCGCTCATTTGCCACCCGCAGTGTCGTCCATGCACCGGCGATGTACGAGGTCCATAACGGACGCCTGTTCGCGACCCATCCGAGCATCGGATCGTGGGTGACCTACGGCCTCGGGTCCGAGTCCGAGAACCTCCCCGCGTACGTGGTCATGCCTCAGCCAGAGGGGACTCCGGAAGGCGGCACATCGTGCTGGAGCCAGGGCTTCTTGCCATCGGTCTACCAAGGCACGCTCCTGCGGCCCGGCCCGAACCCGATTCTGCACCTGCGGCCTCCGCAAGGCATGACGCAGGAACGCCAGCGGAAGATGCTGGATCTGCTGCAGGCGATGAACGAGCTTGACGGGGGCGACCTCGACAGCGATATGCAAGCTCGCATCGCAGCCTACGAGCTGGCCTTCCGCATGCAGTCCCACGCCCCCGAAGCGGTCGACCTGACCAAGGAATCCACCGCTACGAAGAGGCTGTACGGGTTGGATCAGGAACGGTCTCGAGAATTCGGCACGCGCCTGCTGCTCGCCCGGAGACTCGTGGAGCGGGGTGTGCGCTTCATCCAGGTTTACTCCGGTGGCGGACCGCTCAGCATGCAGTGGGATGCCCACAAGCACCTCAAGCAGAACCACGAGAAGATGGCTGGCCATAGCGACGTGCCGATCGCCGCACTCCTCGAGGACCTCAAACGGCGAGGGCTGCTGGAGAAGACGCTCGTCATCTGGGGAGCGGAGTTCGGCCGCCTCCCGACCTCCGAGGCCGGTAACGGCCGCGACCACAACCCGCACGGCTACACGATGTGGTTCGCGGGAGGGGGTGTGCGCGGGGGCCAAGTGATCGGCGCCACTGACGAATTCGGGTTGCGGGCCGTCGGCCAGCCGTTTAATATGCGCGATTTCCACGCGTCCATCTTGTATGCCCTCGGCTTGGATCAGAACCAACTCTGGTACTTGCACAACGGTCGCCACGAGAAGCTGACCGACTTCGGCGGAAACGTCATCAAAGCGATGTTCGCGTGATGCGATACCTTGCCACCGCCATTGTGTCGGCTGTGCTGGCAACGCTACCCGCCGCGGAATTGCAGCCCAACTTTGTCATCCTGCTGTGCGACAACCTCGGTTACGGGGACACAGAACCGTTCGGCTCCGAACTACACCGCACGCCGAACCTGAACCGGATGGCGCGCGAAGGGCGCAAGCTGACGCACTTCTACTCCAGTGCTGGAGTCTGCACGCCTTCAAGGGCAAGCCTGATGACAGGTTGCTATGCCCAGCGGGTCGGATTGCACACCACGCCGCGGGATGGCCACGTGCTGCGCCCTGTCTCGCCGTATGGCATCCACTCGGACGAAACCACGATCGCGGAAGTTCTGCGGGCGCGGGGCTACGCCACGACCATCATCGGCAAGTGGCATTTGGGCGACCAACCGGCGTTTCTGCCGACTCGGCACGGATTCGATTCCTACTTCGGGATTCCGTACAGCGACGACATGACGCAACGGCTGGGGTCCGGCAGGAACAGATTCCAAGGGCACAGATGGCCGCCGCTGCCATTGATGCGGGACGAAGCCGTAGTCGAGGCACCGGTCGACCGTAATCTGCTCACGAAACGCTACACCGAAGAGGCGCTGCGCTATATCGACGACAACGCGGAGCGACCATTCTTCCTCTACCTGCCGCATGCCATGCCGGGTAGCGAGCGGGTGCCGTTCGCCAGCGAGGCGTTTCTCGGCAAGAGCCGGAACGGCGCCTGGGGCGATGCCACCGAGGAACTCGACTGGTCAACCGGCCAGATCCTCGACAAGCTGGTGGAGAAGGGTCTTGAGAAGCGCACCTTTGTGCTTTGGACATCGGACAACGGTGCACCGCTGGCGGCCAACGTGCGCAGCCCCACTCGAGGCAGCAATCGGCCCCTCCACGGACGCGGCTATACGACCGCGGAAGGCGCGTTTCGGGTTCCTGCGATCGCCTGGTGGCCCGGCACGATCCCGGCAGGGACCGTCACGGACGAGTTGATGAGCCTGCTTGACCTGCTCCCGACGCTTGCCGCCATTGCAGGGGCGGAGCTGCCCGATCAGCCGGTCTTGGACGGATTGGACGTCGGCGACGCGATGCTGGCGAGGGGGTCGGCGCGCTCTCCGCGAACGGAACTCTACTATTACCAAGAAGACGAGTTGCAGGCGGTCCGCGCCGGAAACTGGAAACTATTCCTGCCGCTTCAGAATCCCGGCGGGAGGCACCCTCATCTGGGTGACACCGATCCGCCATACCCGCCGCTGCTCTTCAATCTCGCTGAGGATGTTGGGAGCGAGAGGGATCTGGCTGCCGAGCGCCCGGATATCGTCCAGCGACTCATGGAGGTCGCCGAAAAGGCCCGCATTGACCTCGGGGACCGCGAGGTCCAAGGCAGCGGGCAGCGATCGCGCGGCCGGGTCGATGCGCCTGAACCGGCGGTGCTACGGCAATAGCCGGACGCGGGCTTGCGGCCCGAGGACGGGCTGGCCGTGCGGTCAGGTCGGTCCGGCTAGCGCTCCATTCCGAAGGCGTAGAAGTAGCCATCGAACGTGCCGATGTAGACGCGGCCATTGGCGATTGAGATCCCGCCCCAGTGATTCCAACTGGCGATCTGATCCCCACTGTTCCACAGTTCCTTGCCAGTGCGAGCATCCAAGGCGTAGAGCACAGCGTTGGTGGAACCAGCAATGCGCTCCTCGGCCGTGTTAGTCAGGCCTACGTCGGGCATTGCTTGATGCGTATCCTCGCCATTGCCATATGCGAATACGATGCCATTGGCGACCAGCGGCGGCTCCGCCCGATTCATGTCCCCAGAAATCCACTCCGGTGCGAGCCACAGGCTCCCATCCTCTCTCTCCGCCACTTGGAAGGCTACGATCGCCCCCTCATTGACCTCGCCGTGCTCGATCTCGGCATGAAACTTTGAGTGCTTCGGCCCCCAGATCGGAGCCAAGACCCAGACGGTGCCGTCCGTGTCCTCCCAACTTGCCATCGCTCCCCAAACACCGGCAGATGCGAAGTTCACCTCCTCGTTGCAAACGAGGGGCGACCGGTACAGCGGCGTCCGGTGATCATCCCCGCCGATCGATTCCAGATCCATCAGGTAGATCACGCATTCCTTGCCGGCGTCCACCATCAGTTCCCTGCCCTTGTAGTGGAAGATCGCCGGTGTCACCTGCATGTCGAGATCACGCTTGAACAGCCACTCCGCGTTCGACGGTCCGTAATAGTCGTACAGTTCGAGCTTGCCGGTCTCGGGGTCCAACTGCATCCCGATGATGCCGTTGCCGAACACGCCGTTCTCCGGGTCCCACACTCCGTCCCCGGTGCCCGTGTACATCACTTTCTTCGCACTGATGGCGGGCCCTGTTCGTCCCCACATCCCGCCGCCAGCAGGGCCCCAGGTACCCACCTTGTCGTTGCCCAGGTCGTACACGTAACCCATGTTCGGATTACCGCCGCAACGCTGGGCAGAGTGCGTGTAGATAACGTTGTCCACGAGGTTCAGGGCGTACGGCTTGCCGTTGGGAGGCATGAACTTGGCTGGAGGAGCTAAGTCCTCGCCGTCAGCAAGGTCCAGTCGGCGGAGTCGGCCATCCCAAGAGGCCGCATAGACGACATAGTCGCCCTCTTCCTTGCCCGGTCCGATCACCGGCGTGGCGGTCATGCCGCCGGGACACAGCAGGTAAGCACCCCGCCCTCCGGGAGTCGGCTCCCAGTTACGGTCGAACTGCTTCGACCAGATCATCGTCCCGTCCGATGCATCGAGCGCGTAGAGATTGTCGGAAACCCCGGAAACAAGTACGATTTCCTTGCCACCGCTCGCCGTGGAGACGTTCTCGGCGACCAGCGCGGGCAGCATCGCATGCATCTGGCGCGGCTCGATGTCGAGCTTGACCTTCCATAGGAGCTTCGTCTGATGGGCGTTTTCGGTGGTGAAAATCGTCTCATCCTGTTGCCAGGCGGTACGCTGCGGGTTTCCGCCATCAGTGAGCCAGTCCGCCCCCAAGGCGGACATGGCACACCATAAAACGGAAATTGACAGGGGCAACAGTTTCATAATTGCGATGCTCGTTGGATCATTCTACTGGGCAACGGTATCATGAGGCGAGTCAGGCAACTAGCATTCGCAGCCCAGCGCCACTCAAATGATACATCTAAAACACGCCTTCGTCGCGATATCACTCGCCGTCACCCTGCTGATGGCAGCCCCTGCCAGCGCCGATGATTGGACTACTGTCGGATCTGACGCCCAGCGATCCTCCTGGGTCCGGACCGATGGCAAGCTCTCGCCAGCCACTGTGCAGGCGCCGGACTTCCGATTCCTGTGGCGCATCCAGACCTCGAACGAAGCCAGGAGCGGCAGCGCGTTAACCGCACCGATGCTGCTTGACTTCCTGATCAGCCACCGGGGATTCCGATCGCTGGCGTTCGTCGGCGGCAGTTCCGGCGGCGTCTTCGTGATGGACACGGACCTCGAGCGGATGGAGTGGGAGAGGCACTTTTCTCCCGGCCCGAGCACGAGTTCAGCGGTCTGCCCGGGCGGCATGACTGCGCCATTGTCGCGAACGACAGCTTTCGCAATGCCGTCGATGCTGGGGTTCGGAGCGCGGGGAAGGCGCACGCCCGCAAACAGCGACGTCGGCGAACCGGGGGAAGGCGCAGTCACCCTGGCTACTGCCGCACCGCCGATCCGGCCACGGAACCGACCCGCGCCGACCGGACGCACAAGACCACCGGCCCAACGAGCTCTGCGGGGCGTGACGCTGGTCTATCTCCTGACGGCCAACGGAAACCTGCACTCGCTGTATGTTTCGAACGGGCGCAACTACCTTCCGCCGGTCCCCTTCCTGCCCGCAGGTGCCAATGCTCGCGGCCTGATCGTGGTCGGGAAGACGGCATTTGTGGCAACTGTCAATCGCTGCGGCGGCACGCCTGACGGAGTGTGGTCTGTCGATCTTAGTACCGAAACCGTGCGAACGTGGGAATCTGATGGCGGCACCCTAGTCGGCGCCGCTGGGATGGCATTCGCGCCTGACGGCACAGTGTACGCCGCGACAAGCGAGGGGTCGTTGGTAGCTCTCGAGGGCAGGTCGCTCAATCTCGTGCGGCGCAGCGAGCCAATCGGCTTCCGCACTGCGCCGGTGGTGTTCGACTATCGCGGCGCAGACCACCTGGCCGTTCTCACCAGCGCCGGCTCGCTCGCGGTGTATGCAGCGGCAGACTTGCGCAGGGCGCTCGCGAGTGCACCGACAGGTGGTGGGGGCACGAGCAACGAATCGGCTCTCGCAGCATGGCGAGACACCAACGGGACACACTGGATCGTCGTGCCTGGCGCCAACTCGATCACCGCTTGGAAGCTGACCGGAGCGGGCGCAGAAGCCGCGTTGGAGAAGGGTTGGGAATCGGCCGGAATGGCCATGCCGCTTCCGCCCATCGTCGTGAACGGCGTTGTTTTCGCGCTCGATGGTGGAGCCACCGGCGGTAGCGCAACCCTGCATGCTTTGGACGGCGCAAACGGCACGCAATTGTGGAATAGCGGGCAGTCCATCAAAGCCGCCGCCAGAGGACACGCACTGTCGTCCGGCCCGAGCCATGTCTACCTCACCGCAATGGACAACGCAGTGTATTCATTCGGGATCCCAATCGAGCATTAGCGGCATTCGCGGCGGCCCGAGGGTCCGGCTCAGACCAAGGGGCATTGACAAAGGGTATTCAACCGGCACAGATGGTCAGTGGGCTGCTTGGTTGACCGCCTCGGGACAGACCTCGCTCGGTACTTCGCCACTTCGTTGTAGTGTCGCTGCGAGCCCATGGTTTTCCACACTATGAAATTCTGTGGAAAACGCGCCAACTCATTTATATTCTGTGGATTGCAATCAGCAATGATATTCGAACGGAAAGTTTTCCACCAACCTCGCCGGTGCCGCTGTGCGGGCAATGTCAAACTAATAGGATGAGGCGTCGATTTCGAGTCTGCGCGCCCTGCCTGCCGCTCTTGCTGTTAGCAGCCTTGCCGGTTCAGGCGATCCTCCCAGAAGGCGCGGGAAGGGCCGAGGCCGAAAAGCTCTGCCAAGGCTGCCACGACATGTCACAGTCCGTGTCTCTGCGTCAGGACAGGAACGGCTGGGGCTCAACGCTATCCAGGATGGTCGGCTTCGGCGTCAAGGCGACCGACGACGAATTGCTCGTCTTGGTGGACTATCTTGCGAAGCACTTCCCAGCGGACGAACTGCCCCCGGTGGACATCAACAAGGCGAGGGCGATCCAACTGGAGAGCCGACTTTCGCTAAGGCGCTCGGAGGCTGCTGCGATCTTGCGGCACCGCGAAGAGCACGGGCCGTTCAAGTCCTTTGACGAGGTGCTCGCCGTGCCGGGCATCGACGCCACGAAGCTCGCGGAGAAGAAAGACCGGCTCTTCTTCGGGCTCAGTTCAGGAAGGTGAGTTCATTGGTTGCCAGCAGCGTGTGAGCGTACTCCTCCCACGGCTCGCGCCCGATTTCCGCACGTCGGCTGGCCAGATAGGTCAAGCCCAAGCGAAGCTCGGCTTCGGTCGGGTCACGCCCGAGCGCTTGGCGATACATCGAGCCGATGCGTCCCTCGCTATCGCCCACGTCTTCGAACGCTTCGGCGAGAGTCCGGCCGCGCGCTCGCATCCAACCACTGTTGAGCACGAACAACTGCTGAAGCGGCGTAGTGGTCACCGAGCGATTCGGACTGTGTTGCGTCGGGACGGGGAAATCGTAGAGCTGCAGCACCGGATGCAGCCGTCCGCGGCTGATGGCCGAATACACTGACCTGCGCGCGGGGGACTCCGCGTCCACTTCCGTCGAGGGTCCACCACCGGCTAGGTTCAACTCGCCGGAAGCCTGCAGGATCGAATCGCGCCAGGCCTCAACGTCTAGCCGACGGGGATTCATCCTCCAAATCCAGCGATTCGTGGGGTCAGCGGACTGCGACTCAGGGATCGCACGGCTGCTCTGCTGATACGCAGCCGACAGCATGATTTCCCGGTGGAGCCACTCTAGCGACCATCCGTTCGTCACGAACCGTGCGGCCAAGTCTTCCAACAGGTCCGGATGTGTCGGCGCTTGGCCTTGGGTCCCGAAATCAGAGGGCGTGCGCACCAGATGTGCCCCGAAATGCCAGCCCCAGACTCGATTGACCCAAACCCGCGCCGCAAGCGCCCCGGCCTCGCCGACGAGCTTGTCCGCCAGTTCCAAGCGGCCCGATCCCTGCTGGAACGGGCGCGGCTCACTGTCCTCAAACACGCTCAAGAACCGTCGCGGCACAATCTCGCCCCGGTTCGCAACATTGCCGCGGATGAAAACCGGCAGATCACGAGGCTGGCCGGGTCGCAGATCCATCCGGGTCACCGTCGGCGTTGAGCCGTCAATCCACACCCCGCAATCGATCACCGCCGGGGTCATCGGCACTTCATAGCCCGACAGTTCCATTTCCAGCCGTTCGTACTCGGGTTTCATCGCGAGGATGCCCGCATGCAATTCCTTCGCGACGGTATCCAATTCCCGCAAGTTGCCGAAGACGCCCTTCGTGCGGTAGAGCCTTTCGTGCTGCCAGGTCAGCCAATCAGCCTGCTCGGCATCCATCGCCACGATGGGCCGGTTGACCTGCCACATGCTGGCGAAGACCCCTGCAAGCGCGTAATAGTCCTTCGCCGTGATCGGGTCGAACTTGTGATCGTGGCAGCGAGCGCACGCCACGGTCAGTCCCAGCAAGCCGCGCGATACGGCGTCAACGCGCTCGTCCCAGTCGTCGCTCGCAATTGTTTCAATGACGTCCCGCGATAGCCGCCGGTCCTTGTGATACACCGGCGCGTTGCCGATGTAGCCAAGCGCGCGCATGTCTGACGGCTCGAATCCTGGCAAAAGGTCTGCAGCGAACTGCATTCGAATGAATCGGTTATACGGAATATCCTGATTAAATGCTTCAATCACCCAGTCTCTGTAGCGCCAGGCGTGCGCGAACGGCCGGTTTGTCGCTTCTCTGGTTGGATGGTCCTCGGCCCAGCGGGCCACGTCGAGCCAGTACCTGCCCCAGCGCTCCCCGTATCGAGGAGATTCCAACAACCTGTCCACCACGTCGCTATATGCGTTCGGAGACTGGTCGACTGCGAACGCCTCAATCTCGTCATAAGAGGGCGGCAACCCCGTAAGGTCCAAACATGCCCTGCGGATCAGCGTCCTGCGGTCCGCCGCCGGGGACGGTTCGAGCTCGTTCTCCTCAAGGGCGGCGAACACGAAAGCGTCACTCTTGCGCAACGTCCAGTCGGGATCGGAAACTGCTGGAACGACACGCTCGCCAAGCGGCTGAAAGGCCCACCACTTCCGCCCCTCTGCGATCGGAGTTCCCGGCCCGGGAGTTCCATCCTCCGCGGCGGACAGCGGCGCAACGGGCTCGGCCCGCGGGTCCGCAGCACCGCTAGAGATCCAAGCGGCGAAATCCTCGACCACGCGATCGGGTAGCTTGCCGGTGGGCGGCATCTTCAGGAATGGATCGAGATAGCGCAACGCCTTTATCACCAGGCTGGAGTCGGGGGCCCCCGGCACTAACGCCGGGCCCGAGGCCCCGCCCACACGCAGCCCGTCACGGCTATCGACAACCAAGCCTCCCATGGGCTCGGCGAGCTTGGAAGAATGGCAGACTTCACACCGCTCTACCAAGACTGGACGGATTCTGCGCTCGAAGAATTCGATCTCCGGGGTTTGTGCCGAGGCGACTACCCCAAGGCCGAGCAGCAGCGCGAGAGATCTCATGCCAGCAGTTCTTGCAGCACGGTCCCGTGCACATCCGTCAGCCGAAAGTCCCGCCCGGCATACCGGTAGGTCAGCCGCTCATGGTCGAACCCTAGCTGATTCAGGATCGTCGCGTGCAGGTCGTGAATGCTCACGCGGTTTTCGACGGCTTGGAATCCGAAGTCATCCGTCGCGCCATAGGCAACACCGCCCCGCACACCTCCACCGGCCATCCACATGGTGAACCCGTAGGGATTGTGATCCCGGCCGTCCCCGGCCTCCGATACCGGCGTGCGGCCGAATTCCCCTCCCCAGATCACCAGCGTCTCATCGAGCAACCCCCGCCGCTTGAGGTCGCGAACCAGCGCGGCCGCGCCTTGATCCATGTCCGGACACCGTTCGCGGAGGTTCTTGTTGATGCCCTTGTGATCGTCCCAAGGCTGCCCCGGACCGTAATACAGATGTACGTACCGAACGCCCCGCTCGACCAGCCTGCGCGCAAGCAAGCACCCGTTGGCAAAGGGAGTTTCGCCGTACTCCTCGCGGACAGCTCGAGGCTCCTTGCGCACATCGAAGACATCCAAAGCCTCGAACTGCATGCGGTAGGCAGTTTCCATCGCGCGGATGCGCGCATCGAGATACGCGTCACCGCCGACGCTGTCTTGGTGGCCCCTGTTTAACGCCTGCATCAGGTCCAGCTGCTGGCGCTGCGCCTCGGCGCCAAGCGAGTCGTTGCGCAGATACCGGATCATCTGTTCCGGATCGGTCTCGGCGTGGTTGAAGTGGGTGCCTTGGTGCTCGGCTGGCAGAAAGCCCGAACGCCACAGGTCGCCGCCCCGTGCACCCGGGCTCAACACAACGAATCCGGGCAGGTTGCGATTCTCGGTTCCGAGGCCATACGAGATCCACGCCCCGAGAGAGGGCCTTGTGGCAGCGATGTTGCCCGAGTGGATCAGGTTTCTCGCCGGCGTATGCGTCGGGTTGAAGGTGTACATCGAGCGGATCACGCACAGTTCGTCGATGATGCCGCCAAGCTGTGGCAACAGCTCGCTGACCTCGATGCCGCTCTGGCCCTGTCTCTGAAATTCAAACGGGGACGGCAGCAACCCGCCGGTCATCCGTTCCGTGCGCAGGTCCACGGACTGAGGCCGCTGGCCGGCATGCGTCCGCAGCACCGGCTTCGGGTCGAATAGGTCCATGTGCGATGGACCGCCCGTCATGAACAGGAAAATGATGTGCTTGGCCCGTGGCGCGAAGTGTGGCCCTACAGGCCCGCCAGCGGTCACGGCAGAGAGCTGCTCTTGCAGCATCGCGGCCAGCCCAACAGAGCCAAACCCCCCGCAAAGCGACCCGACGAACTGCCGCCGGGTGGGCCGACGATCGTCCCGTGGTCGCATGACAGCCCGAGTATAGCCGAATCGCCTTTCCAATCTTGCCCTCGGCACTGCTTTCAGACTTGCAGGGACCGGCCTGAACCGGAGTGTCGGTGACTTAGTACTCGATTTCGAAGACCGCGCGGATCTTGCGCTTGACGCCTCGATAGAACACCCCGTAGTGGGCGCTGACCAAGTTGTGCTGCATGTCCTGCGGATTGAAGCTATTCAGCAGGTTGAACAGGCGCAGACCGACGCGGAATCTGCGGTCCTTGCCCCGATACCGGATATTCACCCGTTTGGTGAGCTGAAGGTCGAGGACGTTGTATATCGGAAAGCGCCCTGCGCGGTTCCGCGCTCCGACAAAATCGCGGTACTCGTTGGTGTTCGAATGCGGAAACCCACTGCGCACTTCCCAGACCGGGATTGTCTTGAAACCCAACGGGAGATTGAACTCAGTCCAAGCCAGCATGCGATGGGGCACGTCAAAGCGCAGCGGCGCTCGCTCGTTGGCGCGGATGAGAGCCGACGGCGTGGGACCGTAGATCGAGCCGAGATCGTTCAGATCACCGTATGAATTCGAGTTCACATACGAGACGGTCACGTGGCCGGTGCCGCTGAGTCTGTAGCGCACGGAGACCTGAAACTCCCTGTACAGGTCCGCCCCGTCGTTGCTCATCGTCAGGAACGTGTCCTGGGCGTCGAGCCCTGCCCCGTAAACGGGGTTGACCAAGAAGTTGCTCTTCGTGCGGCGATACTGGTACCCCGTCCGCACGAATAGGTTCTCGATCAGCTCGTGATCCAGTTGGAGATTCCAGCCCAAGCTCTTCGCATTGCGCAGCGGTCCGTCAAGGCGGGACAGATAGTTCCGCCGCGACAGGATCCCGCCAAATGGATCAAAACGCGTTTCGGTACGCAATGGCAGTTGCTCAAACGTGGGCACAAGCAAGCTGATACGATCCACGAACAGCCCCGAACCGCCCCGCAGGACGGTCCTGGCGGCACCGCCCAGAGCATATGCAAAGCCGATTCGATACGAGGGGTTCCACTGCGAGGAGAGCGAATCGCGCTCCAGCCTGCCTCCCATGTCAATCGTCAGCTTGTCGTGGATGCGCCACTTGTCTTGCACGAAGGTCGAAAAATCGACCTTGCGCCCCCTGACCATGACCGGATCGGAATAGCTGAGGTTCATTACGGGCTGGTCGGCGACGCCTAGCCAAGTGACCGGATTGAAGGTGTGCTCGCCCGAATACGACTCCCAGCCCAAGTCCGTTCCGGCCTTCACCTGGTGATCTCCCAGCGGGCGGAAGTGGTACAACTCCGAGAGTTTGCGTCGCGTCGTATCCCGGGCCTGACGGTTAAAGAAGGAGCCGGACACGCGGTCGATCCCGATCACGCTCGGGTCGTATCCGAGCGGCTTCACATCGTTCGCGAGTTCTTGGATCGAGAAGTGCGAGAGCAACACGCCGCCTGATGCGAATTCGTGCGAATCCTTGAGCGTGTAAAGGAATGCCCGCTTGCGCAGGTCCGCGGTCGAAGGTTGTGGCGTGAAAGCGTCGAGGCCGAAGTAGCTGAATTTCTCCGGGTAGACCAGTGCCGTGAGCGATGCACGATTTCGTTCCGAGACAGACACGTCGAATTGGTTGAAAATCGTCAGCATCTCCCGTTCGACATCGCGTTCGTATAAGGGGAGGTTGGCGTCCTCCTGGTCCGCCCGGACGAACTGGTACTCGGTCGAGTGGAGCCAAGCCACGCGATTGGAGATCAGCGGAATGTTGAGCGTCAGCCTAGGGGTGCTGGACTCAATCCCTGCGATGCTACCCGCCCGCCGCCGTATGCGGGGCGTGAAATTCTGCAGTTCGAACTGAAATTCAGACGCATCGGCGGCCTTGGTCTCGACCGTCGACATGGCCCCGGCGAAGCCGCCGTACTGGGCGTCGTATGGGCTGGATAGCACTTCAACGCTCGACACCACGGTGAGCGGCAAGGTCATCTCCGAGGTCCGGGCCACGGGATCGGTCACATCGATATTGTTCAGCTGCGATCCGCTCTGCGACGCGCGAACGCCGTTCATGTTGATCTCGCCAGCATGCCCTCTGAGCACGCCCGGAATCAGCGGCATGACGTCTTCGACGCTGCGATTCGCCTTCGGCGCGTTGTCGAGCGTCGACATGCCCACCGAGCCCGATAAAGTGGTTTCCGTTGGATCGATCGCTATGACCGAAGCCGTGACCTCGAGCGATTCAACGACCGTCTCGACCTCCATCGCGATATCCGAGCGGAGGGTGCCCTCCTCTGTCGGCACGCAGAGTATGTCGCTCTGCCCATTCAGTCCGGGGGATGTGGCGGTCACGAAATAGCAACCCTCGGCCACTGCGTCAAATCGATACAGCCCTAGTTCATCCGCTTCGGCTGTCGGGGGACTGACCGCGACTCCGTCAATCGACACCTCGGCCGAGACCGATTGCAGCTCAATCACCGCCCCGGGCACGCCGAAATGCTCGCCTCCCGAACCAGTGATATACACCTGGCCCAAGATCACCTGCGAGGCGTCTTGGCTAAGCAACGACTGAGGGCTGAAAAGCCCAAGGGTTGCTACCAGTGTTAGTTGCCATCGAGCCGCCTGAAGCCCCAATCTCATCGGTGCTAGGCCCATCGTGTCCCTCAGGCTAACAAGGATCTTCTTCATACGCAGTATTTGCAAACCGATCCTTACAACAGTCTCGATAGATGCAGCGCTCTGCGCGGAACATGCGCGGCTAATTGTTCAGACGGCGCAAAGGCCCGATCTGGGTACATTTCCGCCAGGCCGGATCAGCCGGCGAACACATCAGGCCGCTATGCGACCAACTGCTTGATTAGCTCTCCGCCCGTCTGACTTAGCTGCTTGTCGCGACCCTGCGCGAAGTAGGTGAGCTCCGCATCATCCAGCCCCAACAGGTGCAGCAGCGTTACGTGCATGTTTTGGATGGGATGCACCACCTCGACAGCTGTGCGACCGGTCTCGTCCGTCGCCCCGACGATTTGCCCGCGCGGCGCGTCGCCCCCAGCCATCCAAAACGCCATCGCCGGGGCATTGTGATCCCGACCCCAGGCGGTGCCCCCGCCACGAATGCCGTTGTCGGGCGAACGCCCGAACTCCCCGGCCCACACGACCAGCGTCTCGTCGAGCAGCCCGGTCCGCTTGAGATCCTTGAGCAAGCCGGCGATCGGCCGGTCGATCGAGTCGAGCCTGGCTCCGTGCGCCTTTTCGATGTAGTCGTGGGAGTCCCATCCCGATACGATCACCTGCACGAAACGAACGCCACGCTCAACGAGCCGACGCGCGAGCAGGCAGCGCCGCCCGATCGAGTCCACCCCGGAATCCTCCGATCCGACACCGTACAGAGCCTTGGTTTCTTCGGGCTCCGCATCGAGATTGATCGCTTCCGGCATTTCCGCCTGCATGCGAAAGGCCAGTTCGTAGCTTTCGATTCGCGCCGCAAGCTCGTCATGCCCTGCATTGCGCTCCATGTGCCTGCGGTTGAGCCTCCCTAAGTACTCGAGCGTCTTCCGCTGCTGCAGCTCGGTGACGTATGGCGGCGGTGTCATATCGAGCACCGGTGCGCCTTGCGACCGCAGGGGCGTGCCTTGGTAATGAGCGGGCAGGAAACCGTTCGACCAATTCCCCGCTCCGCCTTGCGGATAGGCTAAGTCGGGCAGGACCACGAATCCAGGCAGGTTCTGGTTCTCCGTGCCAAGACCATACGTCACCCACGAGCCCATCGCGGGATCACCGCCGAAGCGATTGCCGGTGTTGATGTGGTACAGGGCCGTGGGGTGGTTGACCGAGGTGGCCTGCAGGCCTCGGTAGAAGCAGATATCGTCCACGCAGTCAGCGAAGTTCCTCAGCTTCGCGTTGATCTCGATGCCCATCTTTCCGGCGCGCTGGAATTCGAACGGACTGCGCACGTAGTACCGCTTGCCGGTATTCATGCTCGCTTCGAACTTGTTCTTCTCCTTGACGAATTCCGTCATGTGCAGATCGACAAGCTTGGACTTCGGATCGAACGTGTCGATGTGGCTCGGCCCGCCCTCCATGAGCAGGAAGATGCAACGCTTGGCCTTGACTGCGTGGTGGCCAGGCTTCGGCGCCAACTCGCCGGCCTGCAGGCGGTCCTGGTGCAGCATGCCGGAAAGGGCGACAGCGCCCAAACCCATGCCGGAGTGGTACAGCAATTCCCGCCGCGATGGAGTTGCAGTGAGGACTCGGCGTTTCATCTCTAGTACACGTATGTGAATTCGTTGGAGTTGAACAGCGCAAGCGCAAGGTCCGCGAGCGCACGGGTCTCTGGCGAGACCTCGCTCGGGTGCGGGTTGTGCTCGTAGGGTCCAGAGTAAGCGGGCTGTACGAACTCGAATCGCTCGCCCGTCAGCTCGCTCGTGATGTGGTGGACGACGTCGTCCGGGGCCTCGCGAGCGGGCGCGGGATTTTCAGTATGGTGCTCGGCCAGTTCCTTGAGGAACTCGCGCGTCCAACCCCGTTCTTCTTCCGAGGGATCGCGCCCGAAAGCCCAGTGAAACGCGGCGTCGATCCGCGTGTCAGAGGCCACGGCTGCCAAGCGCTGGCCCATGATCAGAGACAATTCCCGGGATTGCTCCGAATTCAACAGCGCAAATGCCTGCGTCGGTACTGTGGACGACTCGCGCCGCTCGCAGGTCAGGTCCGGGTTTGCACCGTTGAACACCTCGACCATCGGATCGATCAGGCTCCTCTGCTGAAAACTATAGACCGATCGCCTGTTGCGCCGCTGCCGCGTGGGCTCCGATTCATAGATCGGGCGCAGTGTTCCCATCGCATGGCGGGGCTGCAGCGCGACATCCCTGTTAATTTGCGGATAGGTGCCCGGACCGCCGGACATCTCGCTCAATTCTCCGGCCACCGCGATCATGCTGTCGCGCAGCTCCTCAGCTTCGAGCCGCCTTGGCGCAAACCGGGCCAAGTAGATGTTGTCAGGATCCTTCTCGTCCAAGGCATTCCGATCAGGATGGGTGCTTGCTCGTTGGTACGCCTCCGAAAGTAGGATCACGCGGTGGACAGCCTTAACGCTCCAAACCTGATCCTTGAAGAATCCCGCCAGCCAGTCGAGCAGTTCGGGATGTGTAGGCTTCTTGCCCATCTTGCCGAAGTTATTGGCATTCGCGGCCAGCCCGCGACCGAAGTGATACTGCCAGATGCGGTTCACCATCACGCGCGCCGTCAGGGGGTTCCTAGGATTGGCGATCCACTTCGCGAGAGCGGAGCGGCGTCCTTCCAGCGCATCCGGGATCTCGGGCGCGGGAAAGTCTGCGTAGCGCTCGATCGCTTCGAGCACGCCTGGCGTAACCTCCTGCGCCGGGGACTGGATATCACCGCCGACGAGCACATGGGTCTTGGCATCCACGTATTCGGATGGCTGCATGTAGGTGTTCCTAGCCGCTACGGTCTCCCATTTACGGACTAAGCCGTTGCTGACCGCCATTGCCAGCGGCTCGAATCGCAAAACGGAAAGCTGGTGCATAGTCACGCGCTTGCGCAGCAGCTTGAGAAGCTCGGCTTCCTCCTTCTCCATGTGTCGCTGCAGGATGCCGCTCGCCGCCTCCGCAGCTGCCTTCTCCCCTTTTTCCTTAGCCATGCGCTGGCGAGCAGCCTCGTGAAGGTCTTGCAAGCGGCGCTGCAAGGCGCCAAGCCGCGCTTCGAGAGGCTTGCGCCCCTCTTCAAAGCCGCCCGTCGATTCATCCGGGAGGAACGGCATTGGCCGACGTGCGAAGGCCGTCTTGGCGAAGACCGCTTGAATGCTGTAGTAGTCCTTGGTAGGGATCGGATCGAACTTATGATCGTGGCAGCGCGCGCAGCCCAGCGTCATGCCTAGGAAAGACTGTCCGACGTGATGGGTGACATCGTCGAGGAAAAGCTGCCGTGAGACGGCGGCCACAGCCATGCCGGTGTGCTCCCACGGTCCGGTGCGCAGGAAGCCCGTCGCAATGATGGCCTCGGGAGATTTGGGGAATAGCTCATCTCCCGCGATCTGCTCCAAGATGAACTGGTCGTACGGCTTGTCGTTGTTAAAGCTGCGGATCACGTAATCGCGGTAGCGCCACGCATTAGGTCGCTCGAAATCGTTCGAGTACCCCGATGTGTCGGCATATCGGGTCACGTCCAGCCAATGCCGGCCCCAGCGCTCGCCGTATTGCGGAGAGGCAAGCAGTCGCTCGACTAGGTCCTTGTAGGCACTCTCCGAATCGTCGTTCACAAAGGCGTCAACTTCTTCAGGTGTAGGTGGCAGACCGGTCAAATCGAACGTCAATCGCCGGATCAGCGTCAGCTTGTCTGCTCGCGGACCAGGCACGAGCCCCTGCTCTGCCAGCCGGGCCAAGACAAAGTTGTCGACCGGGGTCCGCACGCTGTCGAGATCGACCCCTTCGGTGGGCAGCGTGATTGCTCGGACCGGACGAAACGCCCACAGATCGGCTTCCTCGAAATCCCAGTTGGTTGCGGACTCGCCCGCGGCGAAGGGTGCGCCGGCTCTAACCCATTCTCGGAAAGCAGCCCGCAGATCGGCAGGCAGCCGCTTCTCTGCGCCGCCGGGAGGCATTTGCAACTCTCCGGCATGGTCGATGGCGGTGATCAGCAGGCTCGCGTCGGGATCGCCGCTGATGATTGCGGGGCCGCGCTGGCCGCCCTTGAGGGCTGCGTCGCGCGTTCGCAGGTCCAGTTCGGCGAAAGTGTTGGCTTCGCCGTGGCAGCCCAGGCACTGCTGCTTCAGCGCAGGCTGGATAGTCTGCACGAATAGGTCTTCAGCAGAAGGAGCTGCTGAGATCAACGCGCTCGAGGCAATCGCAACTACAACGGTGCGCGCAGTCGCAATGAATACCATCTTGAAGACCTCCGAATTGGCCTCTGGTCGCTTAGCTCAACAAGTGTCGCCCGGAACGCGCTGGTGCCGGAAGCGCTGCTAAGATCTCCAACTTACCACAGCCTATTGGTGTTTCGAGTCCTGATCGTAATGCCCTTAGACGGCCTAGCCAATGTAATCGAAAATGTCTCCATGGCGATGGGAACTCGCACGGGCAAGCGGCTTTGTGCGTGCTTTGCGGAGGTATTGCCGGAGGCCCCCACAGTGCCATGCTTCTCCAAGCTGAACGAGCTGCTTGCCAATGCCGGGTCCGAATAGTTCGTTGAGGATCTCTCTTGCCCGAATTACGCAGAAGCTCAGGCACCCCTCGCGCGCCGGTCGCTCATGGCAACTGAGCGCGCACCGGGGAGTTGTGCCCATCGCGTAGGCCGGTTTCGCAGCGATTGGGCTGCACATGGATTTGACGTCGAGTCCGTTGGCCGGAAGGACCGGGGTGACAGAGCTCAGATTGACCCCGATCACCTCTCTGACCAAGCCCATGCTGTCGTCGGCGGATGCACACAACGACGCATGCAGTGACAGAATTTTCCTTTCAAATTGGACTCCGGCAAGGAGATACTGTATATTCCAAGGCGAATGGACGCATGGCCATGATTGAATCTGGAATTACGTCGAAGGGTCAGACTACGCTCCCCAAGCGCGTTCGGGAAGCGCTTGGCGTCGGGGCCGGTGACCGGGTGCGCTACGTCATTGATGACGGCGAGGTGCGGATCTTGGCCGTGCGACCTATCAGGAGACTGTTCGGAGTCCTTCGGCATGATGGACCGCCAGTCACTTTGGAGCAAATGGAGAACGCTGTGGCCGACGGCGCGGCTCAGGAATGATCTCACTCGACACCAATGTCCTTGTCAGATATCTGGTTTGCGACGACCAGCAGCAGGCGGAAGCGGCCCGGACCCTGCTGGAATCACTCACGGCCGAACGGCCCGGTTTCGTCTGCCGGGAGGTCACAGTCGAGCTCGTGTGGGTTCTTGAACGGGCCTATGGCTTCGATCGACATCGAATCGCGAACATCGTCGAAGAACTCGTGTCGACCGAGTGTCTCGTATTTGAGGCCCCGGACGACGTGGCTCGAGCCGCGCTCCGCTATCGGACGGCCGGAGCGGGATTCTCCAACCTGATGATCGTTTCTGCCGCAAAGCGGTCAGGAGCGCATCTCCATTACACCTTCGATAAGAAGGCCGCGCGGCTTGAGGGCGTGATGCTACTTCCCACGAGCAGGATCTGATGTCAGTCTCATCTTGATCTCCCAGAAATACACTGACTCGAGCATTTGCTAATGCCGACCAGAATTCCCAGTGGAAGAGGGACATGTGACAACTTGAGGTCAGTTGAAGTTGATTTTCAGGGGGCGGTTGTGGGGCCAGGACATGGAGGTGGTGGAGTCGGACTAGCCGACCTCGATGAGGTGCGGATTGTGGACGGGGCAACCGAGCCTGGCGGCCATCTGGTTGTCGCGGATTTCGGCGGTGGCGCTGGCGTCAACGAACTTGCGGAACAGGCTGACTGGTGTCATCGGTCCTGGACTCCAGCTTGCTGCTGGAGCGCTCCTCTGACGGGTTGTGGGAACGGCCTCCGCGGAGACAGTCCACGGCGGATTCCCGACGCGGCTCGGACCGCTTGGGGCCCACCGTTCCCGCAAACCAGACTGCGGAATCTGGCAGGCTCTGTCCCGACCAGCCGAGCTGACGGCTCCGTAAACACAACTTTTTAAGTTACTCCCCGGAGCGGTAGGATAAAGTATTACCTAGCGATACTAGGGGGGACAGCAATGGGCTCCCCAGCCGTTTCCTTAGCCGTGAAGATTGAACCGGAAATGCGCGAGCGCATGAAGCGCCTCGCGACAAGGCGGCAGCGCACCCAGCACTGGCTGATGCGCGACGCGATCCGCCAGTACGTCGAGCGGGAAGAGGCGCGTGACGCATTCTTGCAGCAGGCGCTTGACGCTTGGCAGGAATATCGGGAGACCGGCCTGCACGCCAGCGCCGAGGAGGTGCTGGCATGGCTCGCCACCTGGGGCGGGGATTCTGAGGCGGCTCCTCCGGTGTGCCACGAGTAAGCTTCAGCCCGGCCGCCGTGCGCGACTTGGAGCGCCTGCACCTGTTCCTACAACCTAAGAGCCCGGTCGCCGCACGCCGCGCCGCGGCGGCGATCACCGAGGCGGTGAGGGGACTCGGGCAGCATCCCGGGAGCGGCAGGCCCGTCGAGGAAATGCCCGAATACCGGGGCTGCTGATCGACTTCGGCGACAGCGGCTATGTCGCCCTGTACCGTCATGCGGGCGACCAAGTGACCGTACTGGCCCTGCGTCACCAGCGCGAGGCAGGCTATCGCGCATAGGCCCCCTCTGTGTCCGCAGTCGGCCCGCTATTGCGCACGCAGGCCCGAGCCCTGATGGCTCGTCCGCAGGTGGCATGGCTTGACCGTCCGTGACCGATAGTCGGCTTTTCAAGTTGCACATTATGATGGTGTGCCCGCGTTGCGACTCTACTTCTCTCGCTGTTGCTAGCAAGCGCCGGGTCCGATCGCCCTGCCCTCCCGCCGACTGGGTCCAGTGTCCTTGTCGAAGACAGGGGTAGCTTCGACTAGCTGATCCAAGCGCACACCACCGGCTTGTCACGACTGCTGGCTCCGACCGCTAGCCAGCCTGGGGGCTCCGCGAATCAAGACGGTGTTTCTGATCCCACTCGACCGAACGCTGCTTCTCTATTCCCCGCCAAGGAGGGGCTCCTTCACGAGCCGGAATCGAACCTGCTGAGTTTCTTCGCGCTGATCGCGGAAGACCATGGCGCGCAGTTCCTCGCCAAGGAATCGGGTTTCTCAAGGGACCTGGGATTGTGGCACCTGCTTGCCGCTTGAGTCTAGACTGCGAAAAGGCCTTGCTGACGCGAGTCAGCACCTCAGGGAGAACAATGGGCTTCGATGTCGAAGATCACCTCGGCGCAGTAGAACGCTTCGTGTCAACGCCGGAGCGCATTGGACGACCCGCATGCGCGGTGACTCTTTCTCGCAGCTTCGCGACGACGGTTAAGGATCTATGGGACGCCATGACGATCGCCGAGCGCCTTGCTTGTTGGCTTCTGCCAGTCAGCGGCCAGCTCGAACTTGGCGGCCGCTATCAGTTGGAAGGTAACGCGGGTGGTGTGATCACGGCCTGCCAACGACCATCACATCTCGCCCTAACATGGGAATTTGGCGGGGACGTCAGTTGGGTGGAGGTACGCTTCTCGGACGATGGATGCGGCTGCGCGCGGCTGGCCCTCACGCACACCGCGCACCTTTCGGACCACTGGCGCGAGTTCGGGCCTGGCGCAGTCGGCGTTGGCTGGGAGCTGGGTCTCATGGGACTCGCGACCCATCTCTGGAAATCGACCGAGCCAAACCTAGACGAAGCCGCTTTCGCCGCTTCTGCGGACGGCAAGGCGTTCATCACCGGAAGCAGCAATGGGTGGAGACGAGCGGCAGTCGCGGCTGGAATGGACCCCGACGAAGCGCGCGCAGCAGCGAGACGGACAACCGCCTTCTACGCGGGTGAATCGTAAATTGCATCGTGATAGACAGATGTCTTGGTCGGCGTTTCATCCGACCGGGCAACCGAACCGTCCAAGTCCAGACGGAGCCGGACGTGACTGCCTCGCGTACCAAGTTCGCTATGCTGCCTCCAGTCCGTTTCGCGTAACACGCAATTCCCTCAGGTCCTCATCGGGAGACAGACTTGCACCTTAGCCATATATGTCAGGGCAACGATGGAAGTGATACGTAGAAACCATGGCTCCGTAAGATGTGCCCCGAGTCGTTTGGGCACCATCTGATGCTGGCTGCCCCGCACAACGATTCTGCGAGTGATCTGCAAAGAATTCACATAGGCAGGTTCGCTCAGCGTTTGGGGCCTCCTCTCCCCCCGCCCTCTCAGGCGAGCAACCTCTGCCTATCAAGCAATCTCACGTTTCCACGAAAACGCGGCCACTCCAGGCGCCAAGCGCGATTCCGGGCTCTGGCGGCGGCGGGCGCCCTCCAGCTCAGCGCAGCCGCACCCTACCCGGAGGCGCGTCCATGCGCGGCGGGCGACGGCCTTCCTCGGGGTACCCGCAAGCCCCGTTGCGCACGCCGAAAACCTGCTTCGAACCATCGCAGCCCCGCCGAGCTCCTTTCTCAGGACGGGACCGGCCAAGTGCGTGCCTGACCCCAAGCGGCTTTCCGGAGAAGTGTGAGTCCGACAGAGGTTCAGCGATGACCGCGGTTCCTCGAACCAAGCGCTACCCTGATGATTCGCTCGCCTATCCAAATTTACGAATCCGCAGCCAGAGGTGCTGACTGTACCGATCCACTCGCGTTCCAGCAATGCTTCCGGTTCAAGTGGCTCCAGCAATATGAGGTGCGACTTGTTCTTTAGGGCGGACTCTGCACCGACCAACAACCTCCAGTCAAACGTCCGTCAATTCTCGTCTATGCTGTTGGGGACTCGACGCTGCGTGGGGCCTGGCCTTGGTCGCTCCTGTCTGGGCGGTGGCCTATGTTTCCGCGTCAGCGACCTTTTGGAAAACACCCATGAATCGAATCCTCTTCCTTGCCTTGCCGATTCCACTAGTGGCGTTGAGCGGTTTAGCAGCCTTCGCCGCAGGTCCCCAGGCGAAGGTCACTGATCTGAGTTGGATGACTGGCAGTTATGAAGGTCCCATCGGCAACGCCACACTTGAAGAAAACTGGGCAGCGCCAAAAGGCGGGTCCATCGCATCCTTGGTCCGGGCGACTAGCCCCAGCGGCGCGACGACGATGATTGAGCTCATCGTCGTCGAAGAGGAAGCAGGCTCTCTCATGTTGCGTCTCCAGCAATGGGATCCCGGACTGAAGCCGCGCACAGATGCACCGCAGGTCATGAAACTCGTGGAATCGATACCGAACAAGGTCGTCTTCGAAAACGTCGGCGAAGGCGGCATGAAACGGCTCGGCTACTCCAAGACCGGTAATAAATTCACCATCTCGATCGAACGTCCGAACGGGACATCGAGGGACATCGTCCTGACCGCCAAGTAATGCGTCCGTACATCCTGTCATCTCCGCTCGACTTCACTGGATCGAGCGCGAATTGAAGGTGAGAGGCGCTTGGAGGCTGCTTGTATCAAGCCCTGAGGCGGCACTGCCGTGCGCGATCGTCTGTGCATCCTGAACCACTTCGGTGGTCCACTCGCAGCCCGTCAAGGTCAACCTCTCGGATGTGGCGTAGCGGTCGTCGCGGGTTGGTCGCAAAGCTATGACGGCGGCCGCCGCGACGAAAGTGGTGCGCACGTCCGCCCATTCCCCGTTTGCGGGGGGCAGCGGTGAAGTATTATTCGTCTCAGTCCACGCCTCTAACTCCCACATGTCCTCGGACATGGCCTAGATCTTCCGCGCTCCGGTTTCGCGCGCTATGGGCAGGGTCGGAATGACGCGGGCCCTCGTGTCGCTACTGCATCTGTTATGTCATCTTTCACCCAGTCGCCCCGAATCATCCCTTCCGTTTCGCGGAAGGCCCGCATCGCCATTGCGGGCTTGGTGTGCTTCACCGCCTCATCCGTCGCCTCCGCTCAGCAAGCTCGAACCGCTGGACACGAATCGTTCGTCGACTATTGCGTGATTTGCCATGCCGGCGACGGCAAGGGCACGAATCGCGGGCCGAGCATCCTAGAATTCCTCGGGACGAACGAGCCCGACGAGGTCGCGGAGTTCATTCGCGTCGGCGCCCCGGACAAGGGCATGCCCGCGTTCGACCTGCCCGCCGGGCAGCTTGCCAGTCTAGTCGGTTTTCTCGGCCAGCTTCCCCGCCATGCGACAGAGCCTGACTCAGAGGATGCACCCGCACTAAGACTCGCCGGCGCTGGCGTAATCCGAGAGGGGGTGCTCAACAGGAGCGGTTTCGACGCGCAAGTCCGCTCCCCTGACGGACGAATCCTGCTGCTGCGACGGGACGGGGAAGCTTATGCCCCGGCAGAGATTGAGCCGAGCGTCGACTGGCCGACCTATCACGGCAGCAATACGGCGAATCGTCACAGTCCGCTGGCTCAGATCAACCTTGACAATGTCCAGAGCCTGGCCCCGCAGTGGTTCTTCCCCGTACCCGGCCAGCGCATGATCGAAGGCACCCCAATCGTGATCGACGGAATCATGTATGTCACGGGCGTGAACCAGGTCTTCGCCCTTGACGCCGCAACCGGACGCGAAATCTGGCAGTATTCGCAACCACGCAACAAGGGGTTGGTCGGAGACGCCTCGATCGGCCTGAATCGAGGGGTGGCGATCCGCGAAGACCTGCTCTTCACCGTCACGGACCACGCCCACGCAATCGCACTCAACCGCTGGACAGGCGAGCTGGTCTGGGATGTCGAAATGGCGGACTCTCGCGACCACTACGGAGCCATTGCAGCGCCGCTGGCCATCGGCGAGCTAGTGTACTTCGGCATTTCTGGCGGAGACACAGGCCTGCGCGGCTTCCTCGATGCTTACTACGCCGCCACGGGCGAGCTGGCATGGCGGTTCTGGACGATCCCCGCGCCCGGGGAGCCTGGTTCCGAAACGTGGGGCGATCCCGAAGTGCTGGAGAGGGGGTGCGGGGCGACCTGGCTCACCGGCAGCTATGATCCGGAACTCAACATCCTCTTCTGGCCCACAGGAAACCCGTGTCCAGACCTCAACGGCGATCGCCGCCCCGGCGACAACCTCTATACCAACTCTGTCCTGGCCCTGGTTCCCGAGACCGGCAAGCTGCTTTGGTATTTCCAGTTCACGCCGCACGACACCCACGACTGGGATGCCCAGGAGCCGCTGCTGCTGATTGACGAGGAGTTTCACGGCCAACCGCGCAAGCTTCTGGTTCAGGCAAACCGTAACGGCTTCCTGTACGTGCTCGACCGCGTGACAGGCGAATTCCTGCTGGGCGAGCCGTTCATTGAACAGACCTGGGCAGACGGCCTCGACGAGAGTGGACGACCGATTGTCCGCCCTGGCAGCGATCCCACCGAAGACGGCAGCGCTGTCTGCCCGGCGATTCGGGGAGCCACCAATTGGTGGGCTTCAGCGTACAGCCCCGAGTCGAAGCTGTTCTACATGATGGTTCACGAGTCTTGCATGCTCTACATCAAGGGCGACGCGCCATGGCAGCGCGGGAAGTCGTGGCTAGGCGGGACGTTCCGACTGGCGGACGGCTCTCCCAACCAGCGGCACATCCGCGCACTCGACATCCAGACCGGCGAGACCGTCTGGAACTACGCGCAGACCGGAGACTCCAAGACCTATTCGGGCGTTCTCTCTACCGCTGGGGGCCTGATCTTCTTCGGCGAGGACAGCGGTGCGTTCGCGGCATTGGATGCTGCTACGGGAAATCCAGTGTGGCATTTTCAAGCCAACCAGGACTGGAAGGCATCGCCAATGACATTCATGGTCGGAGGCAGACAGTTCGTGTCGATAGCGTCCGGCATGGGATTCTGGGCGTTCGCCCTGCCTTAACACCCAACGGCAGTCCATAGGTAAGCGTTCGAGCGGGCCGTGAATAGAGGACGTTGAGAGGGTGGAGGGAGGGTGGAAAAAAACTGGCTTGAAACGCTGGACACCGGATATGTGTTTATGCCAGCCTAGCGAATATGCAGTTGGGCGGGCAGCCGGAAGCGCAGGGAGGGTTGGTGTGGGCCCCGGGCTTCGACTGGCGGCGGGAGCGTGTGCCTGCCGAGGCGGTGGCGTTGGTCGAGGCGAAGCAAGCGGCGCATTACTGGCGGAGCATGCACGCGCGGGCGAAGGAGCGTGTGGCGCAGCGTTGGGGGCAGTGGCGGGCAGCGGAGCGGCAGCTGGCGGATGCGCGGCGGCAGATCGCGCAGTTGGCCGGGCGGGTGCGGGAGTTGGAGCAGGAGAATGCGGGTCTGCGGCAGCGCCAGCAGGAGCTGCTGAAGACGCCGTTCGGGAAGCGGAGTGAGAAGCGTCAGGGCGGCAGCGCCGGCGGGCCGGGCAGTGCGGGCACCAGTCAGGGGCCGCAGCGGTCGCGCGGGGGGCAGCCGGGAGCCAGCGCGCATGCGCGGGTCGCGCGGGCCGGCCTGGCGGTGCGGGAGGAGTGGCACGAGCCGGAGGCGGTCCAGCGCCAGTGTCTGGACTGCGGGCGGCCCTACCGCCGCAACGGCGAGGCGGTCAGCGACCGGATCGAGATCGAGGTCAAGGCGCATGTGCGGCGGATCCGGCGGCCACGCTACCGGGCCGCGTGCGAGTGCGCGAGACGGCCGGGGCAAGCGGTGCCGGAAGTGCTCGCGCCGCTGGTGCCGACGCTGTTCCGCGGCTCGGGCTATGGCCTGAGCGTGTGGGTGGCGTTCCTGATGCAGGTGTATTGGCAGCGGCACCCGGCGCGGGCCTTCGAGCGGGAGTGGGCCGAGTTCGGGGTGCGCCTGCCGGCGGCGACCCTGCTGGGGCATGTGCCGGATTTGCTGACTTGGTTCGAGCCGCTGGCAGAGGCCATCGGGGTGCACCAGCAGCAGGCGCGGGTGGTGCACGGGGACGAGACCTCGTGGGTGGTGCATGTGCGGGCGGAGGCCGACGCGAACCCGCGCTGCTGGCTGTGGGCCTGCCTGAGCCGGGACGCCGTGCTGTTCCGGGTGGATCCGTCGCGCAGCGCCGCGGCGGCCGGGCAACTGTTCGGGGCCCTCGGGCGGGACCGGCGGGTGGTGCTGGTGTGCGACCGCTACTCGGCGTATGTGAAGTTGGCGCGGGAGCACCCGGGACAGTTCGAACTGGCGGTCTGTTGGGTCCACGTGCGGCGGGATTTTGTGACGCTGGGGCGCAAGCGGCCGGATCTGCAGGCATGGGTGGAGGGGATCGTGGCGCGGATCGGCAAGCTGTACCAACGCAACGCGGAACGGCTGGCGGCGTGGGACCCGGAAGGTTGTCCGCAGGGGCAGTCCGAGCAGTTCCAGGCGGCGCAGGAGCGTCTGGAAGCGGAGTTCGAGGCGCTGTTCGAGCAAGCGGGCAAGGAGCAGCGGGCCCTGAGCGCGGCGGCGGGGAAGCCGCCGGGCGGCGGCCCGCCGGACCCGCGCTTGGGGCCGCTGCAATCCTTGTTGAAGCACCGCAAGGGCCTGACGGTGTTCGTGGCCAAGCCGTTCGTGGCGATGGATAATAATCCCGTGGAACGAGCCCTGCGGCGGCCCGTGATCGGGCGCAAGCTCAGCTTCGGCTCGCACAGCGAGAACGGGGCGGCCCTGCAGGGCGCGCTGCTGTCGGTGTGCGCCACGCTGGACCTGGCGGGCCTCGACCTGCGGCGGTGGCTGGAGGCGTTCCTGCGCGAGTGCGCGGGCCTCGGGCCGCAGGCCGTCGTGGTGGATCCTCAGGCCTGGCTGCCGTGGGGCCTGCCCGCAGCGCGCTTGCGGGAACTGCAAGCGCAGGGGCGGCGCTCCAGGCACGGGCCGGCCCCGTGAGCGGCTGCCTGCGCTACTGCGGCCGGGACTTCCCGGCTGCCGAATTGGATCTCATCCGCGCGCTGATCGCGCAGCGCGACCCGCTCCTGTTCCGCACGGCGCTGTCCCGGGCGGTCTGCGCGGCGCTGGACTGGCGCAAGCCCGATGGCGGCCTCAAGGAGATGAGCGCGCGCGTGGCCCTGCTGCGCATGCAGCGCGACGGCCTGCTGACCCTGCCGCCGCCGTTGCGGACCGTGCCGCGACCGCAACCGCTGGCGCTGTCCCCGCGCACCGCTCCGCCCGGCCTCGCGCCCCTGCCCGGCTCGCTCGCCCAGGCCCGCCCCCTGCGCCTCTCCCTGCTGCGCCCCGCCGATCCCCGCAGCCGCCTCTGGAACGAATTCGTCGAGCGCTACCACTACCTCGGCTACAAGCCCCTGCCCGGCGCCCAACTGCGCTACTTCGTGTACGCCGCCGACGGCCTCCTGCTGGCCCTGCTCGGCTGCGGCGCCGCGGCCTGGAAAACCGCCCCGCGCGACCGTTTCGTCGGCTGGGATGCCGCCACCCGCCAGCGCAACCTGCCGCTGGTCGTCAATCACGCCCGCTATCTCATCCTGCCCTGGATTCGCCTGCCCTGCCTGGCCTCCCATCTGCTCGCCTGCCTCCAGCGACAGCTCCCTGGCGACTGGCAGCAGCGCTACCAAATCCGCCCCGTCCTGCTCGAAACGTTCTGCGAAACTCCGCGCTTCCAGGGCACCTGCTATCGCGCCGCCAACTGGATCCTTCTCGGCCAGACTCAGGGCCGCGGTAAACTCGACACCCGTCACCAGTACAACCAGCCCGTCAAGAACGTCTTCGTCAAACCCCTCTGCCCCGACTGGAAAGTAATCCTCAATCGCTAGTTCCCCAGCCGCCGTTCACGGCCCGCTCGAACGCTTACGTCCATAGGCGTGAATGGTCGTGCCATTAAGACCATAAACTACTGACAAGTAATCATTTATGGTTGTAAGACGCGGACTGAGCGGGTCAGGGCGTATGGCGGAATCCAGCCAAATCCCGTATACAATAGTGGAATGGATGTTGTAGCCAAGATCGCCGCCAAACCTCGCAGAACCAAGCGCCGAGGACGCCATCCCGACAAGGCGCTCTCGGCCGCCTTCGTCCGTTCCGCCCCGCCCGGACGGCACGCCGACGACCGCCACATAGCACTGTCAACATATTGATATAAAACAGTTTGATGCCTACATGCGACCCTTGTTCCCCGTGGTGTACCCCATATCTGGAACGGAACTGCACGGCACCTTGAACGCCGGTTGCGGACCGATCAGGATCGGCCGTGCCGGGGCGGAGTCGCCAGTATGCCGTCTCTCGTGGATCGCACGACCAGTCCGACCACCCGCCTGTCGTGTTCGACACCATGAGTCGCGGCCCTTGGAGGCTGCCGACCCCGCCTGGATGAAGACACTACGCAATCCGAGTGCGGCCACGCCGTCCAGCCTTCGGCCGGCGCGCTAGACTGGACGTGATGGGCTTCCCGCAAGCCACGTGATATGCTCCTGACGTGAGCGGCGACACCAAAGCGATCATCGGCACCATCGTCGGAACCGGGCTTGTGGTGGCGGGCCTGCTTTCGACGCAGATCGCTGGCGTCAACGCCCGGATTGACGATGTACACGGCCGTCTGCAACGGCTGGAAGCGGATGTGCGCAGCATGGACGCCCGTCTCCGAGCCGTGGAAGTCGCTTTCGGGAAGGTCGATCAACGCCTCTTGACAATCGAGCGCGTGGTGCTCCCCACGGCTACATCCGAGTAGGTTCCAGAATCTACCTGCATGACGGATTACCGGATCCCGTTTCAGAGAACGCGGCCGTGAAGATCTGCTTGGATCCGCTCCAGATAAAGTTGGCAGCACGACTCGCTGCCGTACGGGCCCTCCTCCAACTCCTCGAGGATGCCGTCCCGGAGTACGAGGAACGAGAGCGGGCGGCGCTCCGCCAACTCGCGGCGGAACAGGATTTCGACTTCGGCGATTACGATGTTGAGCGTCAGAGCCTCGACGACAGGTTCGGATTCTGGTTGCCGCGGCTCGCGGCGTATTCCGTCATCACCCTTCTCTACACGGTTCTTGAGGTCCAACTTCATGGGTGTGCAAGACGTGCCCAGAAACGCCTGACATTGCCGTTCGGCCCGGACGACATCAAGGGGCGCGGCATCGAGCGCGCCGCCGAGTACCTGACGAAATCCGGCGTGTCTAACGTGAAGCAGGACGCAACCTGGCCGACGTTGATCGACCTACGTGATCTCAGGAACCTAATCACGCATCGAGCGGGAGCCGTCCGCGAAGAATACCAGCAGAAGCTGAACGGACTTCTTCAGAAGTACGAGGGCGATTTGGAGGCCGAGAAGACTCCGATGGGCCTCCGGAACGAAATGTGGATCTCGATGGAACTGTGCCGGCGCTTCACGACCGATGTGGAGGCGTTTCTTGGAAGAGTCGTATCGGATGTCAACGCTCTTCCGCATGGCGATGCGATTGGGCGGGTGCAGCAGGAGGTCGAGTGAGACGTTGTGTCGTGCTGGCGCTGCTTCTTTCCGTAGTGCCAGCGGCGGCGCAACCATCATCTGTTGGAGACATCAACGCGCTTACGGGTTGCCAGCCTCTTTGGGTCGACAGCCACAAGCCGGGTGGGAGCTTCATTCCGTTCTGGCGCTGCGTGGGTGAAGCGGGCAAGTTTCTCGAACGCGCCGGGCGCGCCGCGGCCAGCGGCGATCAGGCGTGGTCCCACGTGCCGGTTCAGATCCAGGAGTGGTCTGATGAAGATCGACAGAACTACCTGGACAAGTGCATCGAGAAGAAAGGCTGGTCCTCGTCGAAGGCAGAGGCATTTCGCGAACGCGTGGAGCGCACCTTCAAGGTCGAGAATCATGCCGCTCTGGCCCTGAAACCGCTCTTCTTCACGCGGGTCGTCGATCTGTTGGAGCAGGACGTGTCGTTCTCCCATGGCGACGATCTGCTTCGCACGCTCGTGCGAGAGTACTCGTCGAGAGAACTCAAGGACAAGCTGCTGGATCGAGACTCGCGACCTCTCTTGACCAGAGACCAGTTCGGGGACTTGATGCAGGAACTCGCGGAAGAGATGTGGAACCAGGAGACCCGCGGACTCGATGTCGGTTCGATTCGTTTCGTCGCGGAGTACTTCGTCCATGACGCAGGGCTGCCGGACGCTAAAAGACAGGTGATTGTAGAGCGGCTACCGGCGATGGCCTTTCTTGGGCGGGGCAACGCGCCCTCGGCGCGCGGCGGAATCGCCTTTGAGCATGAGCTCTTCTTCTTCTATTTTCTGGCCAGAACGATTGCGGCCCGCCTCAACGCGGAAAACGCGGATCTGCGTGTCATCCTGAGTCGTTCCGCTTTGCTCGAGGAGGTTGCTGACCGCGTAGCGCAGGAACTGGCTGCTGGGTCGGACGTTCCGGCCGTCGGCGACCGATTCCAGGGACGGCTGGACCGTCTCTCGAAGGCGGCCGAGCAAGAGAGCCGCCAGACGGCACAGGTCCGGGAGAATGCCGGGCTCCTCGCCATGGCGTTGGTGCGGGAACAGGCCTGCCGGAATACCATCCAAGGCTGCACCATTCGGTCCGTCGTATTCCCAAGCAGCCATCTCAAGAACGTAACCTTGAATGGCTATTCGCTGATCGACGTAGACATGCGGCGCACCGACCTCACCTCGACTCGGTTCGTGGCGTGCGAGGCTCGCGGGGTGCGGCTGTACGAACCGCGGGTTACTCGAGATTCGACTCGGCTGGAATTGACGGGGCTCGGCGCGGGTGACGTGACAGGCATTCGAGTGGTTGACGAGATGTCAGATACGAACTACGACCCGTCGTTCATCACGGGCACGCTGCGGTCGTGCGGGACGCCGATCGCTGACGAACCCGGACCCAAGGGTCCCGCGGTGCCGGAAGCAGAACTGGACTTGATGGAGCACCTGATGAGGGCGTACCACCGAACCGCGCTAGTGTGCCTGCAGGACGACAAGCTATCGAATCTCTTCTCGGACCCTCGATGGAGTAGGCTCGAGCGCCAGCTGGTCGAACACGGCCTCATGAAACTGGAAGAACGCGCCACGAGCGGACAGAAGAAGCAATTCCTGCGCCCACGGTTTCTACCGAAGCAAATCATGGCGGGTCGGGTTGGGCGTCCCGACACCGACCGGCAGATCCGGCTGTTCTGGGAAGCTCTGGCGAACCCTGCTTCGTAGCGAGAGGGCGTCACCGCGCACCCGGACGGCTCGCGCCCCACTTCGGGAGGCCGTGCTACAAGGGAGCGCGAACGTCGGCTCTAGTGCCGACAACGCGATCTCCTGCACGAACCGCTTGCCGGGCAACGCCTTTGAGCACCACTGCAGAAGTTCACCATAACAACGAGGTTTCTCCGCGAGTTGCTGGCGCTGAAGGGCGGCGGACAGTGAGCAGACTGCGGCAGGTGGAGACCGTGGACGGCCTGGATGGTCCACTGGATTCCTGCGAGGACAGTGGTAATCAACGGGGGAACGACCGCTGGCCGATTGACAGCAAGTGACTTGTTGTTAATGAGTTACGAGCATATCAGAACTCACCCTGCCTTAATGAACACTCAGCCATGCTCCACTAGAGCCCATAGCCATCCAGTAACGCACGTAAATCGAGTTCAGCACACTAGCGTGTTCGGGATCGGATCCGGCATGGAGTAGTTGACGGGGCGGCCACGCTTGCAATTGGATGCTATCGATTTCTGATCTTTCACTACCACATCCCTTTCTGCCTGCGTGTCATCCTGTCCTCTCGGCGCGTCGATTCCGCCTTTCTGGGAATCGCGTTGTCCCCGATGAATCCCTGCAACCTCGACTTGTCTGACGACCCGGGAACGTTCGCCGCGACCTTGTTCGAGTCCCGGCCCTTAGTGGCGACATCGGCTATCTTGCCTGCTAGGCCAAGTCTGTCGATCTCCCTGCGCTTGCTGGAGTTGATGTTCTTGGCCTTGCCGCCAATGTGGTTCTTATCAAGTCCGACCGGCCCGCTGAACTCTTCCTGCTTCCCCGTCCACGGACTCGCGGATGCGGGGCGCCAAGCGCCAAGCAGATTTCTGCGTGATGTTGAGGTCGCGGTGAAGCTTAATGCTGGACGTGCCCTTCAACCCGATCGCTTGCAGGTACATCGCGATCGCCCGCACCTGGTATCCCAGCTGGGGATCGGCCATGACCGAGCCAGTGCGAACCGAGAACGGCTTGAGACAGTCCTTGCTGCAGCGATAGCCTATGCCCGGCTGGGCGCAACCGATCGTGACGCGCTTGAAACCGCTGTGCGGGTACTCTGGTCCGCCAGGCCAGCGCCTCTCCGAGATGCGCTGCTCCGCCGTCTCGTCGTCGGGGAAGATCCGCACTAGGTCCGTCATGGACGTCCCCTTGCGAAAGTGCTGGCCCGACCCCTTGGCCTCTTGCCATTGGCTCCTACCAGTAAAGTCTCGTAGCAAAAAGAGCGGATTGCCAAGCATTCTGGCACTCACGTATGCAATTCCCCGGCGAATACGTCGAAACTGAGCGCGGTGCCAGCCAAATCGCTGGGGCACCTCAAGACTCAGAATTACGCTCTATCGCGGCTGCGCAAGTGGCCCCGGTGTCATCAAGTGATAATTCCGCCAAGGCAGAAGCCGGACCTAGGGGATGGAGCGGAAGGCGGGGATCGAACCCACGACCTTCAGCTTGGAAAGCTGACGTTCTACCTCTGAACTACTTCCGCTGCTTACCGACAATATATCACGCCGAACGGGGCGCGCTGCCCGCGGGGCTCCACTCCTGTCTGACGCATTTAGAAATCGATGGCAACTCGTCACGCCAGAGGCACAGACTGAGCAACGACTCCCGGCATGGCTACGACCCGCACAAGGAGGTGCGTCACTCTCGCCCCCGGTCAATCGTCTGGAGGACTGCGATCATGGACGCACAAACGAGCCAGCGCAACTGCCCGCGAGCTTCGTCCCTCGGCTTCGGCGAATCCTGTTCCGGCTGCAAGAAGCATCGCATCCGCACAGCGCGGACGCGCCCGCCTTCAGATTGCATCCACTGAAGGGGGATCGGGCCGGCGAATGGAGTTTGCGTGTCTCCGGCAACTAGCCCGGCGTGTTTCGATTCGAGGAGGGCGAGGTCGTGGACCTGGTTGACTACCAATGACCGCATGGGAGAACTGATCTATGAACGACAGAGACAGCAAACGAGTAGGCCCGATGTGCAACCCGCCGCCCCTGGGCGAGCTCATCCGCGAGAGCATGGAAGCGACCGGCTGGAATGTCACCGAGACGGCGGCCCGCCTGGGCTGCGAGCGCGGGCCGCTGTCTCGTCTACTCAATGGCCGAGCTGGTGTGTCCGGGAACATGGCTCTGGCGCTGGAAAACATCGGTTGGGGCACCGCCGAACACTGGATGCGGATGCAGGGAAGCTATGAGCTGGCGCAAGCGCGCCGGGAACGGGGTATCCCGGAACGGCTGGCGGATAAAGGGCTCACGTGATCCAGTCCTGCAGTGGTGCTGTAGAACGGGAGGCCATACCAATGGAAGCCGTTCGACTGCGCGTGTTGCTTCATGCTGCTGAAGGGCTGCCCCTGACGCCACATGAAACGGGCAGCGTGGCCTGATGCGCCTGTCGTGGAACGAGGTCTGAGCCCGCAGCACGCGGCGATCGCCACGGACCGCTGATGCCCTTCTCAATCGATCGAGTGGTGCCCTGGGGGCGGAGTGCAGCCGAGTATCAGGCGATGTTCGGCCTGAACGAGGCCGACCTTGGAGGCCGCATCCTGGGGTGCGGCGACGGCCCCGCGAGCTTCAACGCCGAGCTGTACGCACAGGGGCGTACCGTAGTCTCGGTCGATCCGCTCTATGCCGTGTCCGCCGCCGCCATCGAACGACGAATCGAAGAGACGTTCGGCGAAGTGATGGACCAAATGCGCCGATTTATCGCGGACTATCCGCGGGGCGGGGCCGAAAACCGCTACGTGGAGGCATCGCCACCGGATTTGCCCTTCGACAATGGCGTGTTCGATCTCGGGTTGTCCTCCCATCTGCTCTTCCTATACAGCGAGTAGTTCGACCTCGGCTTTCACATCCGCGCGCTGGAGGAGATGCTGCGGGTAGCCACGGAGGTGCGCGTCTTTCCGCTGCTGCAAATCGGCGGGACGCCGTCGCGGCACGTCGAAGGAATCGTCGACGCCTTCGGATTGCGAGGCGCGGTCGCCACCGTTGAGATCGTGGCATACGAGTTTCAGAGGGGCGGGAATCGAATGCTGCGGCTGCGACGGAAGCAGACAGCTTGACATTGTCGAGCGGGCGCAGCCGGCTCAAGGAGTTGCGCGACCGGTGACTCAATCCGCCCGAGTGGGTCGAGTGTGGACGAACCGGTCGCCAATTATCCACAGCGTCCCGTTCCCGCGACGAGGATTCCACGAGGGCGCTCAGAAAGCGACGCTGATACAACGCGCAGCCGTCGCGGGAGCCTACGGCTGGCCGGCGATCGTCACGGACGACAAGGCCTTGGCGGCACTACTGGCGCTGAACGATGTGGCGGGAGTCGTGGTTGATCGGTCGAACGACCAAGGCAGACCGTCCGTGGACAGCTTCGAGGGTCCCGTAGATTCTCGGTTGCAATGAGGGGTACAACGAGGGAAGGGCGGCCTGTGCCATGACATCAAATCACGTGGTATGAGTAACTTACGAGAATTGTGCGGCTAACCCTGCCCTAACACCCAACTGTGTTTCACGGACGTTCATGCTGGTGCGATACAGACCATAAACTGTTGACTAGTAATACTTCATGATTCGTCGTCGCGGACTGAGCCGGTCATTCCATATAGTCTTGACGCGCCGCCCGACCGCCGCGACAAGATCTTCGGGGAGGATGCCGGCCGCGTGCGCACGGGCCACGGTCCGGCCAACAACGCGGCGCTGAACAACCTGGCGCTGGCGCTGCTGCTGTCGCAGCCGCAGTTCGAGACGGTGCCGGAGGCGCAAATCTACTACGCCGGCAACCGCGACAAGGCGCTGCAACTGCTACTGAGCGAAAACTAGCAGGGCTGGCGCCGCTGAGACATCGCATCCGACCGACCGCGGCCGGGTGAGCGGCCGCTCTGTGCGCCCGGGGCCGATAGCGGGAGCCCCGCCCGGCGCTGCTCGGCCCATCGGGCATCCTTGGACACCACGCTGGGGCTCGATTTTCCTTCTCAGACCGCCATGGCGCTCGTGTTCAGGCACCCAGAGAGCGACTACACCCCTCAACCCGACAAAGAATCAGCGGTGCTCGCGGCGCTCCGCCGTGTCGCCGACCGCAACTTCCCGTCCAGGTTGCCGAAGCTCTCAACGACCACCGGAGGTTTGAGTAGCCGCTCGTCCGCATCGTCGTTCGTCGATTCAACTCCATGCATGCACCGCGCGTGGCACCGAAGAATGGTAGTACCGGGCCAGGCCCCCGGTCAGGCCGATGCCGACGGGACTCGCGACGTCGCCATCATCGCCTACGATGCCATGCGGGGGGCTGTTGCCAGCCGTAACACTCGATGCACCGCACGAATCCGCTGCGGACGGCTCACTGCTACGTCAGGGCATCGCCCGATCCTCATCGGCCGGGACCGGGCGATATGCCTGCAACCGCAGGTACTCTCGCCCGGAGGCTTTCTGTCTGGCTTGAATGTCCTCGAAAATCGCCTCAACGTCGTAGTCGAACCGCGCAGCGTACGCCCGCCGGATGGCCCAGACTTCAGCGATGATCGGGTCCGTCTGTCTCGTCTGCATGGTTGTACTCCTCCATGAGTTCATTGGGCGTACAAATGACCGGCGGCTCGTAGCCAGCCTTTCGGCACACTCGCTCGATCCGCGACCGTACGGCAGCATTCGCGATGTGGCGGAAATTCCACGTCAAAAGGTAGTCTACCCTGTTCGTGGCGGCAATGCCGACGTGCGCCGCATCCGCCGCCGCCTCGCGCGGAAACGCCCCGAATTCCAGCAGCCTCCGAGTCAGGGCCGCAGCGTCCTCCGTGGTGTCGAGACGGATGACTATCTCCAGCGCCGTCAGACGAGCGCGAGCAGCATCGGTGTCACCTGCTGCGGCTTCCGTGAACACAAGCTCGGAAGCGACGAGCACAAATCGCTCCGGAGCGGCGCGCCACCGTTCCCGCGTCACGGCCTGCTGCGCCGCGATGACGAGATCCCGTGACGGCCACGCTGTGAGGTAGCTGACAACCGAGGTCTCAACGTAGACGGTGGGATTCCTCATGTTTGCAGGCCCACGGGATCATTTTGAGAATACGGGGACGGCGTGCGCCAAGGAATCGCCCGTATCGCCGCGATCCGTCGCGCGAGTTCCGTGAAGTGCTGTACTTCATGGGGCGTCAGCGCACGGTCCAGGACGCTACGCTCATTGTAGGCCGGCCACTTTTTGAGCACCTGATAGCCGCCGAGCTTGTACGTCCAGACGGCAACTGGGACGTTGCGCCAGAACGTGTTTCGGTTCAGGTAGATGTCTAAGGTCGTTCGGCCAAGCATCGGGGCGGCGTCGCCGAGCGCCGCTCGTTCGGACGGCGTGTAGGTGCGTTCGACGGTCCGGCCTTGACCGGGCATCACGGCGTCAGCCGACCCAGAATAGCCCCATCCGGCTGTTACCGCGAAGTCCTCGCCGGTCATGTTGCGGCGGTCCGTGGTAGCGGGCACGGCGATGGTGGCTGTTCCAGGACGCAACGCGCCGTCAGTGACTCCCGGAACGGGCGTGGCTGGGTCGAGGAGGCGGGCAAGCTCACGGCCCCGCGCCGCCGAGCGGGTCAGCGTCGCTGCCGCCCCTTCGCTCTTGCCGTCTCCCCAGCCGGGAAGCGGGATGCGCGGACCCTCAGCCCGAAGCGCATCGGCGTTGACTGGGCCTTATATGCCAAAGTGCTCAGAAACGGAATCTGGCGGGAATGTTCGGTACAGGCAGAACGCATTTAACAACTTGTAGAATCAGTGCATTAACGCTTGACTCCACTTGCAGTTCGTGGTATGATAATGCTCATGAGGGGACCCAGCAACCATACCCCCAAGGGGCCTGAGCGGGCGGACCGCAAGGGCCTCACGATCATCGAGTTGCTGCGCAAGTTCCCCGCCGACGCGACGGCGGAAAGGTGGTTTGAGGAACTGCGCTGGAAGCACCGGCCGACCTGCCCGGACTGCCGTTCCGGCAACCACGGACATTGCCCGTCCCATCCGTCCATGCCGTACACCTGCAAGGACTGCCGCAAGCGCTTCAGCGTCCGCAAGGGCACCATCATGCAGTCCAGCAAGCTCGGCTATCAGACATGGGCTGTGGCGTTCTATATGGCGGCGACCAACCTCAAGGGCATCTCCAGCATGAAGCTGCATCGCGAGCTAGGCGTCACGCAGAAGACTGCCTGGCACCTGCTGCAGAGAATCCGCGAGGTGTTCAGGGACGGCGCGGCGCCGCTCAGCGGCATCGTCGAGCTCGACGAGGTTTAGATCGGCGGCAAGGAGCGCAACAAGCACGCCTCGCAGCAACTCAAGGCCGGTCGCGGAAGCGTCGGCAAGACGGCGGTTGTGGGTGCCAAGCAGCGTGGCGGCCAGGTGGTAGCGCAGCCGGTGCCGGCAACGGATGCCCAGACTCTGGGAGGCTTCGTGGAGGCTACGGTCGAGCCGGCTTCCACGCTGTACACGGACGGGTCCAGTGCCTATGGGAAGCTGCGGGAGTACACGCATAACGCGGTGCACCACGGAGCGGGCGAGTACGTGCGCGGCGCGATCCACACCAACAGCATCGAGGGGTTCTGGTCCTTGTTCAAGCGCGGCTACTACGGCATCTATCACCGGATGACCGGCAAGCACCTGCATCGGTACCTGCATGAGTTCAGCGGACGGGCCGGCATCCGCAGCCTGGATACCATGGAGCAGCTGGGACACATGGTCCGTCACATGGATGGCAAGGTGCTCACGTACAAGAGGCTGACGGCATGAGCCAGCTGGTGCGCAGGACCAAGCGGAACCGTCCAGGGCGACCGGAAACGCGCGTCCTGAGCATCCACCTGCCGGTCCAGCAGGCCGTCCGGCGCATGTTCGCCTACGGGCTGCCGCGCAAGCAACGGAACGAGGATGGCGGAGCCGCACGTTCAGCAGCGCAGGCTGTTGACCAGGGACAATCCGGACGTCCTGCGGGGCATGAATTCCGAGAGCGCAGAGCTGCTCTGCTTGGACCCTCCATGCAACACGAATCGCCACTACGAGGCGCCCATAGGCTCAGAGGCGGCAGGAGCGGCCTTGCAGGCCACGTGGACTCTGAGCGACGTGGACTGGACATGGCTTGGCTGGATCGCTGAGAGGGAACCCGCACTGGCCAGCAGCATTGACGCTGCTGGGCGCGCGCAGGGCAAGGGCAGGCAGTCCGAGCTGGTCATGCGGGCCGTTCGCCTGCTGGAAATGAAGCGGTTGCTCAAGCCAACGGGAAGCCTGTACCTGAATTGCGATCCCGCGGCCAGCCACTAATCTCAAGCTGGTGATGGACGCGGTCCTCGAACCTCAGGATTTTCGCTACGAAATTCAATGGAAGCGCTATGGCGCACACAATGACGTGGGCCAAGGATCTCGCCATTTCGGATTGCCCGGAACAATCCCGCCAGATTCCGTTTCTGAGCACTTTGGCATATAAGCCCCAATGATTAGGGCCTGTTTCGTTTCGATCGTCACGGTGTGTCCTCCATTTCTAAGTCAGCAGATCCAAGGTTTCCCACAAGGTCAGCGCCAGCAGCAGCAGAACTCCTGCGGTACCGAAGACCGTGCTCGCCTCGCTGTCGGGCCTGCGCTTGCGAATCCAGCTATCAACCAGCGGCCAGCCAGCGATCAAGGCTAGGAAGAGCCCTTGCGTGACGACAGCAATCTGGTCCGGCATCAGCTTCAGCCAGCGGAATGCCCAGAAGAAGTACCACTCCGGCCTGATGTGGTCCGGCGTGATGAGCGGGTCGGCTTTGTCCCCGAGCCCTGCCGGAAAGACAATCGACAGGCACGTCACCAAGAACATCAGAAACAGCGCAAGCGTGACTTCGTCAGGAAGTGGTCGGGGAAAAAGGGGAAGTGTTCCGAGTCCGGCGATCGAGGGGATCCGAGTTCCGAGACGCCATGGGCGCGAACCAAGTAAATGTGGATGGCGAGGCAGCCCAGCATCAGGGTCGGAAGGGCGCCGATGTGAAGCACGAACAATCGCGTCTGCATGTTTTGACCAACGGTGTCGCCGCCACGCAGGAAGCCCGCCAGCTGGTCGCCCACCCACGGCACCGCGGCCAACAGGTTGGCTGCCACGGTCGCGCCCCAATAGGAGAGTTGCTCCCAGATCAGCGAGTACCCGGTAAAGCCGGCTCCGAGCGTCAGCAGCAGCAGGCAGCAGCCGATCATCCAATTCAGTTCGCGCGGAGGTCGGTAGGCCCCGGTAAAGAACACGCGCAGCATATGTAGCAGCATCGCCACGATCATCAGGTGAGCCGACCACCTGTGCATGCTGCGGAGGTAGCTTCCGAAGCGAATCTCGGCGGTGATCGCGGCGATGCTGTCATAGGCAAGCTCGGGACTTGGCACGTAATAGAACGTCAGCAGGATCCCGCTCGCAATCTGCACGATGAACAGGTAGGCAGGAGTCCCGCCGATGCACCACCACCAGCGGTTGAGGTGCCCGGGAATCGGCTCGCTCCCGATTGCGGTCAGGGTGCCCGGCTCGACCGGAAATCGCGATTGCAGCCATTGCGCGGCCTTGCCTGCCCTGGTCGTCATCTGACCACCACGACGACATAGAGCGAGTTGCCGTCCTGTTCAACGAGGTAAGGAGTCAGACGCTGGCCTGCCTGCACTGGCGGACCCGAGGTAGCAATTCCCCGGGAGCGAAGATTCCGTAGTGACAGGGGCAGAAGTAATGCCCGTCGCTGGAAACGTAATGCACGCGGCAGCCGAGGTGAGGGCAGCGGTCCGAGTAGGCCCGAAACGGTAATCCAGCCTCGACGTTCGCGTCGCCGGCGTTGGTGACAACGATCCGGTCCCCCGCAGGGAGTTCCACGGCGCGGCTCTCTCCGGGCGCGAACGAGGAAGCGAACCCTATGAAGACCCGGTGGGAACTGGAACGGCGCCTAGCTGGAAGCAAGAAGGCGATGGCAAAGCCCGACAGGGTGCCGAAAGTCGCTGCGAGGCCGCCCGCAACCGCGGCCCAGAGCCATCCGCGGCGCCGTCGGCTGAAGCGAACTGTCGTAACGTGCCCTCCGGTCTCCGATTCCCGGCTCGCGAGAAATTACATTATATTACAATCGTCAGGTGCGCAGACTGCGGATGACTGATAACTCACGTTAATTCAATAACCTAGGCTGAACCATAGCGACGTTCTTGAGGCTGAAGCGAATTCTCAAGCGGGTTCGTCCGACCCCGTTCAGGCTGTGTGGCTGAGAGACGAAACTACATGGCAAGCGAATCTGTCGCTGTCCCTCCAGAGAGCCTTCCAAGCAATGCGTCGCTCAACGCATTGCTAAGGGCGGACACCGGGCTAAACCGCCCCGGGGCGTCGACCGCCAGCGCATGTCCGTGCTGGCCTTCAGCGTTACAGGCGATCCTGATCGCGGTCGATCTCGCCACGGTGGTGCTGCTCTGGTGCGCCTGCTGCTGGCGGCTATCGTGCTGGCCCGGGGCCGCCGCTGGCGGGTTGCCGCCGTCTGTCTGGGGCTGACCGCGGGTGCCAAGACGTTCGGGTTGATGTTGGCGCCGTTCGTGCTGCTCGGCGGAACCGATCTCGCATCCCTGAGCGTCTTTACAAGAGAATGGAACTTCAACTCGGCGCTTTTCGGACCGCTCTCTGCCGCGGTGCCCCCGCTTGAAGCCAGGCTCGTCCTGGGCTTCGCGTTCGCTGTATGCTGGGGCTACTACTTTGCTAGGCACTCCCGGAGCGGAGCGCACGGCATCCCGCGAGGCGACTGGGTGTATGGCGCGTTACTCGTGGTATCACCGGTGGTCAACCCGTGGTATTTGCTCTGGCCGCTGCCTTTCGCGGTTGTCTTCCCAAGTATTTGGGCAAGGACGGCGTCGACCGCCATCCTCCTCAGCTACGTGACCGGGCTCAACATGCAGGAATGCGAGATGCACCCGTACGCCCAGCCGCTCTGGGCGCGCTGGCTGGAATTCTGTCTGATGCTCGGGGACGCGGCTGCGACCTGGTTAGGCGCCGACGGTTCGGCCGCTCGAAAGTTGGCGGCACGATCAAGGGGGTCGTCAGCGCCAGCATCGGCATCCTCGGTATGATCGCCCGGCCGCGCACCCGCCACGGCGCGCCCTCTGGTGGGGTGGAAATACCGGCGGCGAGGAAGAGCGACCATGCAGACAGACGGATTTGACACGACACTGGCACGCCCGGTACGACGACGCCACATGGTCGCGAGCCTGCTCTGCACAGCGCTGCTGGCCGCGGCCTGCGGCCCGCCGCAGTCGGCAAGCATCGCAAGGTGGGACGCCAGCGACGAATCCAACGTCGAGCGCCTTGACCACGGCCCGTGGCAAGACATCCTGAACGGCTATGTCGACCCCGATTCCTCAGGCGTCAACCTCGTCGACTATGAAGCGCTCGTGGCCAGCGCCGGGGACACCGCGAAGCTGGCCGGATATCTCGAGGATCTGGGAGGGATTGATCCCCGCGATTACTCCCGCGCGGAGCAGATGGCGTACTGGATCAACTTCTACAATGCGCTCATGGTGAAGATCGTGCTGGACGCCTACCCCGTCGACTCTGTCAAGGAAATCCACGAAGGCGTGATTCCCCTCACCGGTCCCTGGAACGACGTGCACGCCAACGTCACCGGCGAGGACCTGACCCTGGACCAGATCGAACACAGCATCCTGCGCCCCATCTGGCGTGACAGGCGAATTCACTACGCGGTGAACTGCGCCGCCTACGGCTGTCCCCACCTGCTGGAGACTGCCTTCACCGCCTCCAACACTGAGACGCTACTCGAGGCCGGCGCACGGGCCTACGTCAACAGTCCGCGCGGCGTCGACGTCGTCGACGACGACTTGATTGTTCTTTCCGACATCTACGCGTGGTACGCCGAAGACTTTGGAGACACCGAGGAGTCGGTGATCGGCCACCTTCGGGATTACGCCAACGACGAACTTGCGGCATTTCTGGAGAGCTTCGAGGGCGCAGTCGAATACGACTACGACTGGAGCCTGAACCAGCCGCAGCGCTAACGCACCCCGGCCAGCCGAAGCATCCCGAACAACTCCAGGCACCCGTCCACCGCGGCTCTTCCGGGAATTGTCCGCGCCCAGGGCTATCTTGGTCCGTCTGCAAGGCGGTGCGCAGTGGGGAGCGGTCTGGCTGCCAGGCGCTGCGTTCCACGTTTGCCGCCAGTCCCAGCTGAAGGGGCTGAAGATTTCGTTGTCGCTCTGCCATCGTGGGTGAGATGGACTTGTCGCCGAGCGGCCGCCACGACTTGGAATTGCGCCGCGTCAGCGTGCGCCCGACCCATGGGCGCAGGAGCACCGCCGCTCGGACCGCCTGGTCGCGACCCATCACTACCTGTCGTTCCACGGCCTGTTCGGCTAGTCCTGCGCCATGTCGCGACGCTGGGCTCGACGATCCACCCGTCATCTGCACGCCCAATGAACCCATGGAGGAAGACCATCATGCAGACGACACAGATGGGTCCAATAATCGCTGAAGTCCGGGCCATTCGGCAGGCGTCCGCTGCGCGGTTCGACTACGACGTTGAGGCGATCTGCAGGGACATTCGAGCCAGACAGGAGGCCTCCGGGCGCGACTATGTGGGGTTTCCCGGACGCCTCGCAGCTTCCGGCCATGAGGATCGGGCGACAACGTGATGCAGACCGCGAACCGCTCCACGGTGGCATCGGCTGTCGGAACCAACCACGGTCGCGCCTGGATCTGCGACGACGCGTACGACGGCCCCCGTGCTTGACGGCGGCCCAAGAACCGCGTCGTGTTGACGTTGGTCATTTTCCGGTCAAGAATATGACCGATGATTAGGGTGAACCTAGCCGACGCCAAGGCGCGCCTCTCGCACTACCTCGACAGGGTCGAACGTGGTGAAACCGTGATCCTCTGCCGACGCAACGTGCCCGTGGCAGAGATTCGCCCGTTGCCAAGACCGCTCACCGAACCTCGTTCCATAGGCACAGACCCCGACCTCGTGATCCCGGACAGCTTCTTCGATCCCCTTCCCGAAGATCTGCTTGACGCCTTCGAGGGCGGTGGTGCCGCGCTGGAGAGAAACGGCGACGCAGAAGGACGGTAGCGCGTTCGAGCAATTGGAACGGCGATGGGCCGAGAGGCTGAGGGCGTTCTACGACCAAAAGCACCGCCCACCGCAGCACGAAGACCCGCTGAAGCTGACCGACGTTATCGCACGCCTCCAAGCACCGGGGTCCGCGGACCAGGACTTACTTGTAGCGAGTGCTGAGAGGTTCTTGATGGCGGCAGAGGGGAGAGTCGCTAGGTGAGCAGGAGCCTGCTCAACTTCACGTTTTACCGCGCAGGTTGAGGTGTAAGGGCCAGTCGCTTGATCTAGATGTTCAGAAGATTGAAGTAGCACGCGACCTCGAAGTCCTGCCGAACCTCCTTTGGGTCAAGGCCAGTGGACCGCTGTCCGATCTCGTCTCATGGCCTGCTCGTTCTGGCTGCGCCTTGAGGTGCCTGTACTCGCTCTCGCCAGCGGGAGGCCCGACAGCACTCAGAACTGCCGAAGCTGTAGAGCGAAGCAGCAACGCCGAGAAGGTCGAGATCGAACTCGTACCCCTAGGTAAGTACGGAAGCTTCGCCTACACGGAGCGGGCGTGCAGCGGGGGTCCGGCCTAGAGGTCCTTCCGCTGAATGCCCCGAACCTCGGCTTCCATGCGCGCTACCGTATCTGCGTCCCCACTGGCCGCCGCAGCGTTGCGTAGGCCGATCATTGACAGCGCGCGCCGTGGGGCTCTCTGTAACGACATGCTATAAGCCTCGGCAGCCTCCTTGGGGCGATCAAGGCTGAGCAGCGCGTCGCCCAGCATCTCAAAGGAGGGCTTGGGCGGAAACGGCGGGCCATAGCCAAACGGAGTCGTCTCTTCCAGCTTGGTCGCCGCTCGGAGCTTCTCGATCGCCTCGGCCGGTTTGTCTTCCAACAGCAGCAATCCTTCAAGTTCCAAGATTGCGATCGGCAGCGATCTGGCTGGCTCCTTGCGAGAGTCCGCATAGGCGCGCAGCTTGGCGAGCCAATCGGCGGCCAGTTTGGCATTGCCGGTCTTCGCAGCGCGCATGCCTTCGGCGAGCGCATTTGCACCCCAAGCCCTAGCTTCGATCCCCTCGTAGTTCACCGGCGCAAGGTCGGCGTCCCACTGCTGACCGTCAATGACCAAGTGTGCGCGCAGGTATGCGTGATGGGCGCGCGCCAGTCGAGTGCCCGGCGCATCCGCATCGGCCTCGATCACGGCCAGCCGCTGGCGCGCCTCATCGAGCTGTCCCATCTGCAAGTACGCATACTGCATCCACCACAACGCATGGTATCCGCGTTTATCGCTGTCGAGTCCCAAGCGCTTGACGCGCGCCTCGGAGGAATTCCACGAATCGATGTTCGACGAGACACATTCCTCCCACATTCCAAGTGCAAGGAAGATATGGGCGGGCATGTGCTGCGCATGGGGTGCGGATGCGGCCACCTTCGAATACCGACGCGCGTATCGCAGCCCGAGCGGCGCGTGGACCGGATCGTCGAAGGAGTGGATCAAGTAGTGCAGCGCCCCAGGATGGTCGGGATTCTTGAGGAAGACGTCGCCGGCAATCGCCGCGATCTTCATGTAGGTTCGAGTGTCGCGACTCCGGCCAGCGAGGCCGAACATCGACACGGCATAGAGGCTTGCGGCTTCCAAGTCGTCCGGATATTCCCGTGAAAGGCGCTCCATCGCACCCGAGTAGCTCTGCCAGCGCTCTTCCTTGCTGCCCTCGCCGAACAAGGCCTCAGCCGCGCCGATATACGCCCGTTCCCTACTCGTGACACGTGCAGCCTTTGATCCGCCTTCCAGCGCTGCCCTGCCCTTTGCGGGATACTCGCGCCCCCAAACGGGGCGATAGTGGGACAGCGCCTCGCCCCAGTGCGCCATTGCAAATCCAGGGTCGGCCTTTTGCGCCTTCTGGAAAGCAGTTGCAGCATCGTCGTACTCGAAATTGTGCATGAGCAGGACTCCGGTCAGGAATTGCTCCTGGGCGGCGCGGCTGCCGCTGTTGGGGAACTCGATGACTCCGAGCTGCTGCTCGGCCGCTAGCGGAATCACAAAGGCCAGTAAAGCTGCGTAAACGACTCTCATTTGTACATAGCCTAACAGCACATCCGTGCATTCGGACTGAAGCGTCCCCGAATCTGCGGCCGTGCTCGACGGCACCTTCCGACTGTGCGTAAACATCTTGCAAGAGCTGGGCGCTCGGATGCTCTGAACGTGTTCAAAAGACTGGAGGCTGCGGTATCGTGAAATTGCGCTATGACAGTCCTACGTTCTCGCCGATTCCAGCTCTTGGCGGCATTCTCTGCCATCTTGATCGCCGGGCTTGTCGCCACCACAGTTCTCCCGCAGGGCCGTGGTCAACGCGGCTCGAACAGATTCGCCGACAGAGAACGGGTGGCAATCGCCGAGCCGTTCGTGGGCATCTCCGCCGACGGCAAGATCGAGCCAGGGTTATTCTCGATCCATTCGACGGGAGTCTCGACCAAGCCGGTCCTTGATGCGACCCTGGCTTTCTTAGATGGGCTCAACGAATCGCAGCGCAAACAGGCGCAATTCCCAGTCGATGATCCCGAATGGCGGCGCTGGGCAAACCAACACTCTTTGCCGCGTCAGGGTATCTCATTTGAAGACCTCGACGAGGCCCAGCGGGAGAGCGCCTTCGCCTTAATGAAGGTTGGCTTGAGCGCAAAGGGCTTCCAGCGCAGCCGCGACATCATGCGCCTGAACTACACGCTGGCCGAAATCACGTCCAACTTCGAGGAACTGGACGAGTGGTTCTACTACTTCACGATCATGGGCGAACCGTCAGCCGACCAGCCTTGGGGCTGGCAACTTGACGGGCATCACCTGATCGTCAATTACTTTGTCCTGGGCGACCAAGTCGTCATGGCTCCCACGTTCATGGGCTCCGAACCCGTAATCGCCAAGTCCGGCAAGTACAAGGGCGTCTCGGTGATGCAGGATGAGCGGCGCCGCGGGCTCGAATTGATGGGCTCGCTGAGCGCAGAGCAAAAGGCAAAGGCTGTGCTGGCCACGGCCAAGAGAGGCAACAATGCAACAGCCGAGGCGTTCAGCGACAACGTCGTCTTAGACTATGCCGGCATCGTGGGCACCGAGTTGGACGCCAAGCAGCGAGACCTGCTGCTGGCCGTGGTCGGGGAATACGTTGGCAACATGGCTGACGGCCACGCGAAGCTCAAGATGGCCGAGGTCGAGGAGCACCTAGACCGGACCTATTTCGCATGGATCGGCGAATCCGGCCCGGACAGCACCTTCTACTATCGCGTGCACAGCCCGGTTATCCTGATCGAGTTCGACCACCAGCGGCCGATCTTCCTGCGCAATCTTCCGCGGGCACCGACCTTGCAGCACGTCCACTCGGTGACACGCACTCCCAATGGGAATGATTACGGCAAGGATCTATTGCGCCAGCACTACGAGCGAAGCCACAGCTTGGAACTCGATCCCGCACTGCTGGCCCTGCGCTAGGGGCCATCAGCCCGATCGCCGCGCGGGTCGAGCTCGCCCGGGCTGGCCTGCCCGCTGATCGCTGGCCGATCGAATGCGATGCTCTTGACCAGCGCATAGACGGGGCTGCCTGAGGCCAGTCCCAGGTCCACCAGTGCATCTCGCGTGATTCTCGCTCGCAGCCGCCCGCCGCCGACATCAACCAAGACCTCGGCAAAGGCGGTCGCCGGATCCTCGGCTGTTTCCACGACTGTGCCCGCGAGGATGTTCCTCACGCTGATCGCCGCTGGCTTGGCCGTTGCCAGCGCCACATCCCGCGCTCGAATCCGCAGCCGTACGCGTTCCCCGACCTCTAGGTCAGCCGCCGGGATCACGATCTGCTGGCCATGATGATCCAAATGGGTCATGCGAAAGTTGTGGTCGTGCCCGACAACGACCGCGCGCAACACGACCCCGGCCTCGGACTCACCGTCTGCAACGGGCAAATCCAAGCGCTCCAAGATTTCTTGCACCGGGCCGCCACAGACCTTGCCACCGTTCGACAGAACGATCATCGAGTCAGCCAGGCGCGCAACCTCTCTGAGATCGTGGCTGACGTACAGAATCGGCACCGAGAGCTTGTCGTGCAAGACCTCGATGTAGGGCAGTATCTCTTCTTTGGCCACCTGGTCGAGCCCTGCCAGTGGCTCGTCCATGAGCAGCAGTCTCGGACTCGCGAGCAGTGCTCGTCCGACGGCTACGCGTTGCCGCTCGCCGCCGGACAGAGCAGATGGCCGACGATCCACCAGTGGTCCTAGCCCCATCAAGTCGACCACATCGTCGAATTCCAGCAGCGCGTCCCTGCCCGCCTTGGCTGCGCGGTGTGACCCGTACGCCAAGTTGCCCCGCACCGAGAGGTGAGCAAACAGGCTCGACTCTTGAAAGACATACCCGATGGATCGCTCGTGAGGCCTCAAGAACACCCGCGCAGCGTCATCCTGCCATGCCTGACCGCCCACGCTCAGACGCCCCGACATGCGGCTCAAGCCCGCCACGCAGCGCAGGATGGTGGTCTTCCCGCACCCTGAAGGCCCGAACAGGGCTGTGATCCCCCGCATCGGCGCATTGAAGTCGACATCAAGAGAGAACCGGCCGAGATTCCCCCGGAAGCTCGCCACGATGGCATCAGAGCCGGGCATCACGCGTCCTTGGCTCCCAGTCGCTTCTGCAGGAGCAGCATCGAGAGAATGACCGCAAACGAGAATGCGAGCATTCCGCCGGCGAGCAGATGCGCTCGCTCCCACTGCAGGGTTTCGACTAGCTCGTACACAGCGATTGAGAGCACTTTGGTCTCACCTGGGATGTTGCCCCCAATCATCAGCACGACGCCGAATTCCCCGATGGTATGGGCGAATCCAAGCACGGCTCCGGTGATAAAGCCAGGCTTGGCCAGCGGCACCGCTACGGACCAAAAGGAGTCCCACGGCGTCGCCCCCAAGGTCGCGGCCACCTCGAGCGGGCGGTCCCCGAATGCCTCGAAACTGTTGCGGATGGGCTGGACCACGAACGGCAGCGAGTAGACGACCGAGCCCAGCACGATCCCCTCAAACGAGAATGCCAGCGACCGCGTCCCGGTGAGCCCTGTCAGCCAGCCCCCTAAGCCGTCCGGGCCGAGAGCGATCAGCAAGTAGAAGCCGAGAACCGTTGGCGGCAGAACGAGCGGCAGCGCGACAACCGCAGCGACCGCTTCCTTCCAGCGCGTATCTGAGCGCGCGAGCCACCACGCGATCGGCGTCCCGATCAGCAGCAGTAAGATCGTCGAGCAGGTGGCAAGCTCGATCGTGAGCTGAATTGGGGGCCACAGGCCGGTTACATCGGTCACTGCGCTCACTTCGCCGGGCCGTAGCCGAACTTCTCCCGGACCTGGTCCGCTTGGGTACTACGCAGGAATGCAAGAAAGGCGCGGGCCGCCGCATTGTCTGCCCCACGCTCAAGCAGGACCGCATCCTGAGCGATTGGAGCATGCATGGTTTCGGGCACAATCCAGCGCGAGCCGACCGTGAGCAGCCTGATTTGCGACAGAGCGACGAATCCCAGATCGGCGCTGCCGCTATGCACGAACTGGTACGCCTGAGCAACATTCTGACCACGCACGATCCGATCACCAACCAGGTCGTAGACGCCCATTGCCCGCATGGACTCGATTGCTGCCGCGCCATACGGCGCGGACTGCGGTGCGGCGACCGCCAGCCTCTCGAATCGTGCCGTCTTCAGTGTCTCAGGGCCGGTCACAAGCGCTTCATCCATGCTGAACAGCACGATCCGCCCCGTCGCGTAGGTCTGCTGGCTCCCCGCTACTGCCAACTTCGCCGTGACGGCCTGCTCGACCCGTACCTTGTCGGCCGCCAAGAACACGTCGAATGGGGCACCTTGCGCGATCTGGGCGAACAGCTGTCCGGTCGAGCCATAGCTGAATAGCGCTGAATGGCCAGTCGCCGCCGCAAACGCCCTGCCGATCTCCGCAGCTGCATCGCGGAAGTTTGTGGCAACGGCAATCCTTGCTTCTTCGGCCCGGACGGGAACGGGTAAGAGCAAAAGCGCGGTGAGCAGCGCAAGCACTGTCCTAGCGAGAACAGCACCCATGCAGCTTGGTCCAATTCTCGTCCAAGAGGTCATCGCACGAGCGCAAAGAGTCCAGTCTAGGGCATCGCAGATCCGCCATTAGGCATCTGGCACCTAGGCGCTGGCCTACACTCTGCAAGAGGGGTGTTTGGCCGTCGCATGGGATTCCCCACACAGCTACTGCGCTGGACCGTGCCTGCATGCCTTCTATTGCCCCCGGGGTTCAGCGCGCCGCTGGAGTTCAAGGACGTCACCGGTGAGAGCGGTGTCACGTTCAAGCAGGATGCATCGAAAACGCCGCAGAAGTATCTGATCGAGGCCATGGGAGCGGGTGTCGCCATGATCGATTACGACGCTGACGGACAGTTGGACCTGTACTTCGTCAACGGAGCGGATTTATCCGCAGTCGGCCGGGGTGGCGCGGTAACCAAGACCGATCCGCGTTACTGGAATCGCCTGTATAGGAACCTTGGAGACTGGCGGTTTGAAGATGTCACCGAAACCGCGGCAGTAGCTGGCGATGGGTATGGGATGGGCGTGGCCGTCGCGGACTACGACGGTGACGGGGATGCTGATCTCTTTGTCACGAACTATGGCCCCGACCTCCTCTTCCGCAACGAGGGCAGCGGACGGTTCGCCGAGGTCGCCGCAGAAGCGGGAATCGACGGGGATGGGTGGTCTAGCGGAGCGGCTTTCGCGGATTTCGACAATGACGGTCACTTGGATCTGGTGGTCGCCAAGTACCTGGACTGGAGCTTCGGCTCCAACCGGCCATGCGGTGAATTCAGGCCCGGCCGGAGATCCTACTGCCATCCCCGGGAGTTCGGCGCCGTCGCGCACAGCCTGTTTCGGAACCTCGGCAACGGACGCTTCTTGGACGTGTCCGAGGAGAGCGGCCTCTCTGGTCATCCCGGCAAAGGACTCGGTGTGGCGTTGAACGATTTCGACGCAGACGGCTGGGTCGACATATTCGTGGCGAACGATTCGTATCCCCAGCAGCTCTTCCGCAACATCAAGGGCTCCCGCTTCGCCGAAATGGCGATCCGGGCAGGCGCAGCCTTCGATGCCGAGGGGCGGGACTATGCCGGAATGGGGGTCGTTTGGGAAGACTTTGATGGCGATCTGTCACCAGACCTGCTGGTCAACGCCCTCGGACGGCAGGGCTATTGGCTGTACCGCAACGAGGCGGGCCGGTTCGAAACAGTTTCCGATCTGAGCGGGATCGCGGCGCTCTCCGCATTGCGATCTGGCTGGGGCATGGGGTTGGTTGACTTCGACAATGACGGCTGGCGGGACTTGTTCGTCGGCCAGGGCCATGTCATGGATGACATCAGTGCTTCCGACGAGGCACTGGCCCACGAGGAACCGCCGTTGCTGGCACGCAACCTATTCGGTCGCTTCTACGACGTGTCCCGGCAGGCTGGAGCGGCATTCCAAAATCCGATCGCTGCCCGAGGTGTTGCCTTCGGAGATCTGGACGCCGACGGCCGCGTCGACGCTGTCGTGAGTGTCAACGACGGCCCGGCACTCTTGTTGCGCAATGTGTCCGACCCGGTCCCGAGCATGACCGTCCAATTGGTTGGATCGGGCGGAAATCGGAACGCCATCGGGGCCGTCGTGCAGACTCGCAGCGACGATGGCCGGGAGCAATACGCGTTCCAGGGCAGTGCTGGAAGCTACCTGTCGTCGAATTCAAGCAGGCTGCATTTCGGACTCGGCGAGAACCGCAAGGTGACGCAGATCAAGGTCCGCTGGCCAGACAACACGGTTCAAACCATTGCCAACCCGGAAGGGGCGACCATTGTCATCCGCCAATCGGAAGCGCAAAGCGGAGCCTCACCATAGGCGAGCCGGCAGCGCGGGCGATCACTCGGGCACGGCCCACCACTGCTGGAGCGCGGCCTGCAGTTCGACGACAAGCTCAGGCCGCTCGGCAGCTAGGTCTTTCGTCTCGAATGGATCGTCAATGACGTTGTAGAGCTCGGGCTCGAACCGCATCCAATCGGCGATCGTGCCACGAATCGCTAATGTGACATCCCTGTTGGGTGTGTACGGTGCGATGAGCTTCCACCCGTCTTCTCGGACCACGCTGCGGTATTTCAGGTTGGCTACAGGGTCCGCGATGTCCACCGCGGTATGAGCGGATGTCGACCCGAACAAACTGTGTCGTCCCGCCAGCGCGGCACGGTCCAACAGGTCAAGGCCGGGCAAGCCCGGCGGTACGTCGGCACCTGCGATCTTCAGCATGGTTGGAACCAGATCGATGCTGCTTACAAGAGTCGTGTCATCCCGGCCCGGCGCAACCTTTCCGGGCCAGCGGATCATGAGCGGAGTTCTCACCCCCAAGTCGTAGGGCGACATCTTGGCACGCGCCACCCTCTGGTCTTCGGGACTATCGGCTGCAATCCAGCCGTTGTCTGCCACGTACAGCACAACGGTTTTGTCAGCGAGGCCGTTCTCGTCCAAGAAGGCAGTAATCTGGCCGACTGTTTCGTCCATCCACTCCACCATCGCGTAATACCGAGCCACCCGGATCGAGTAATCCGGACTGCGGTATTTCTCCAGCAATCGCTCGGGCGGGTTGTGTGGCGTGTGTGGCAAGAATGGCGCGTACCAGATCAGGAACGGTTTGGGGGCAGCCTCCGCGGGCTGCGGGCTGCCGCCAGCGATGCCATGGCCCAAACCACCAATGAAGTCAAAGATCGGGTCTAGGCCCTCCCGGCCGATCACGAGACCGTCATCGCCGTGGCGCCCACCGCGGGTCACGTCTCCATGCGTCATGGCCTCGGCGAAACCGTGGTTTAGCGGGTTGCCCTCCCACCACTTGCCAGACTGGTGGCTGGAATAGCCCGAGCGGGCGAGGAGTTCCATGACGCTGTCGTTGCGCGCGAAGACCTGCTCCATGGCAGCGCGATTTTCCGGAATCCGCGCACCCTCGGGCCATTTGCCCGGCGGATCGTTTCCGGTGATGCCGTGCTGGTGCGGATACAGACCCGTGGCGATCGTCGCTAAGCTCGGTCGGCAAACCGGTGCGGGCAGATATCCTCTCGTGTACACCATCGATTCCGACGCTAATCTGTCCAACGCCGGGGTTCGAATCACCTCGTGGCCCAAGAAGCCATAGTCAGGCCATCCGTGGTCATCGGAAATGATGAGGAAGAAGTTGGGCGGGGGGTCCGGTACCGTCGGACCGCCGCAGGTCAACGATGCGGCAGCGACGCACACCGCGATCACTCGGAGCTTCATTAGTAAGCCCTCGTCGCGTGCCGGCCCATTCTTCGCATCTGTCGGCGAATCCACTCAGTAGCCCTTTTGCTTGTCGACTACGTTGTACAGGCGCAGACCTTCGGCGAAGCGGGAGATGTTGGACTTGACGATGCCCCTCATTCGCCCGCCGTCCATGTCGGACCGGCCGGCAATGTGTGGCGTAATGATGACGTTGTCCATCTTCCACAGCGCGTGGCCCTTCGGCAGTGGCTCAGGGTCGGTGACGTCGACGCCTGCGCCGGCGAGTCTCTGCGAATCTAGCGCCTTGACGAGCGAATCGAGATCGTAGGTTCCACCTCGGCTCACCGCAATGAAGTACGCCCCTTTTTTCATCGCTTCAAACTGGCTCGGTCCGATCATCCTGTGGCTGGCCGGCGTATGCGGCACCGCCATGAAGATCACATCCGCGTCACCGATCACCTCGTCCAGCATGTCCGGTTTGACAATCTTGTCTACATAGGGCAGATACGCGATGTCCTCGGGATCGACGCCGACCACGTTCATGCCATGCGCCCAAGCCCGGATCGAAATTTGGAGGCCGATGCCACCCATGCCGATCACAAGTGCGTTCTTGCCGTTGAGCTCGACCAACGTGTAGGGCCTGCCCTGCCAGTTCTCGTCTGCCTGGCGCTTCATATAGGTCGGCAGGAACCGGGTGTGGGCAAGCAGCAGCGCCATGGCGTGGTCGGCAATCTCGGGTCCTTGGACAATCTGATTGTTCGTTAGCACGATGTCACTGTTTGCCAGCGCGTCAGAACCGGTCTTATGTAGCACTTGCTCCACGCCGGCACTTAGCGTTTGCACCCAGCGCAGCTTCTTGCCGGCCATCACCAGTTCCGGCGAAATGTTCCCGATGTAGGCGTCCGCATCGGCGATCTCGTCGATAGCGGTGTCCGAGGTCACCCGGACCAGCTTGACCTTGTCAGAGGCGGACTGCCAGTCGGCGATGGTCTCTGGGTTCTGGCCGGAAACCACGATCTTGAGCTGCTGCGCTCCACAGAGCGCAACCGAGAGCATGGCGAGTGCGAGATAGCGAATCATGAGTTAGTCTCCTGTAGTCAAGATTGTACTCAATCAGTCGGTAGCTTCGGTCCAAGAAATCCCGCCGGACAAAGCTTCCGTGTTCGTTGTCAAGCGGATTGCCAGGGAAAAGTGGTGACGAGGAGCCGTGGAGGCGGGTTTTTCCCGCTGGGGCGGCTGGGGGCCGGGGGTTGGGCGGCAGCGGTTTCACGCGGCGGCCTCCAGCTCGCGGGAGGGCGGCTCGGACTGCCAGGTGCGGTCCTCGCGCAGGAGGGTGTCGAGCAGGCCGGCGAGCCGGCGCATGACAGCGACGAGGGCGACCTTGTGCTGCTTGCCGGCGGCGGTGAGGCGCTCGTAGCAGGCCGTGGAGGAAGGTTCGCAGCGGATCGCGGACAGGGCGGCCATGTAGAGCAGCTGGCGGGGCTGGGCGCGGCCGCCGCGGATGCAGCGGCCACCGCGGTGCTGTCCGGAGTCGCGGTCGAAGGGGGCGATGCCGAACAGCGCAGCGGCCTTGCGGCGGCCGAGGGAGCCGAGCTCGGGCATGGCAGCGCAGAGGCAGGCAGCGTTGACGGGACCGAAGCCGGGGATGGACTGGATGACGGCGTCGCGGCGGGAGAGCGCGGCGGCGGCGGCGATGCACTCGCGCATGCGGCGGTCGCACTCGGCAATGTCGGTCTGGCAGGCCGCGAGCGTGGCGCTGGGGCAGCTGGCGACTGCGGGGTCGAGTTCGGCGCAGAGCTTGCGGAGGGTGCCGAGCTGCTCGACGAGCTTGCGGCGCAGGACGAGCAAGTCGCTGAGGAGCTTGAGGTTGTGCGGCTTGGGCGGTGTGCCCTCAAGGTCGGCGAGGAGGCCGAAGCTGGCGAGCATGGCGGCGTCGACGCGATCGTTCTTGGCGAGTGTTCCGATGGCTTCGGCGAAGCGGCGGGAGCGCAGGGGATTGACCAGGACGGTCTCGAGGCCGGCGTCAGCGAGGCACTCGTGGAGGTTGCGGTGGTAGCGGCCGGTGGGCTCGAAGACGGCCCGGTTGACGCCGTGCTTGAGCAGCCAGTTGCGCAGGCCGCGGCGGCCGGACTTGTCGTTGTTGAACTGACGGTCGAGGCGGCCGTCGAGGATGTGGGCGTCGAGCCCGGACTTGCCGACATCGATGCCGACGACTACGATGGGAGTGTGAGTGGTCATTCCTGCGTTCCTTTCCTTTTGCAATTCGGGTCCTGACCCACGCTTCCGTTCAGGGCGCGCAGGAATTGCTGCGACGGGCCGACCAAGCTCAGTCACGGATCTGAAATCCGAGGCACTAACGGTCCGACCCGTCGCCCCCGGTGGGGCCTGGCCAGGCCCCACCGGGGGCCTCCCCGCCACTGGGCGGGGAGGGATCTGCTTACCTGCCGCAGCGGCAGTTGGCACCACCTGCGGCACTGGGGAGAGAGGGGCCGAGGTAGTGGCGACCATCCCTCTCTCCGGCACCTTTCCAATATAAAAGGCAGTCAGTCAAGGGCACCGCAACGGCTGAGCCGTACTGAAACAGACGAGCCTGCAGTCACAGCGAATCCGAGCCGCTCACCGCCCCGGATGTCCAAGGCGTAGAGCAGACCATCGAAGCCTGCCATAGGTCGTCAAGAAGTTCTATGGCAGCTAGTTCCGTCGTAGACGGAGGATGCGTTACGACAGATCCCATCGCTCGGGCAACTCGACGTGCCTAGCGGGTCAGCATCAGTGCGCCTCGATTTCGAGAGGAAGCCCAAGCGTACCGCTGAACAGTCAGCGGACCCTCTGATCGCCCTGCTTTGGTGCACGCAGCACTGCTACCCTGGATCCGTTCTGAATCCAGTGCCACTTGGATTTCACGAACATCGTAGCCACCCCACAGGGTAGGCATACAATCGCTAGACGGACGACTGTCTTTGTTCTGAACATGCAGCCGCACGAACACGCTACTCCCTTAATGGGAAGGTCCATGGCCACAAACTAGGTCTTTTCAAATCTGACTACCAGAGCATCGCTTGATCTGTCAAAGTCCTCAACTATGCCGACAGCGGGAAGCGCCCTCACTGAGGCCTTGCGGTTCTTGCGATCGTCACCGACATCCATGGTGGTTCCGCGCGTGAACGCGATCGTCTCATCGGCACGGGCCGCAAAGACAGTCAATGCTACCAGCTCAGCACCACTGTTGATTTGACCGATGAGCACGTCATTCTGCGCTCATCACTCGGAGGTACTCTGCAGCCAGGCTGGAGACGCCATGAAACATTTCGGCAAACTCCAGAGGCGAAAATCCGTAGTCATCGACGGCATGTACATCAGCGCCGCTGGCAATGAGCCATCGCAGCACAAGTATTTCGTCACCGCCAGACCCTATCGGTCCGACTGCATAGTGCAGTGGCGTAAGTCCGCCGAGGGCTTTCACATTCACATCAGCTTCCCGCCCATAAGGATCGATGGATGAATCGAGTAGGTTCTCGATCAGAGCAAGGCTCACAAAGCCCCTGCCTAGTACGCTCGGCGCCAAGACTGCATAATGCAATGGCGTTCGTCGATAAATACCTGTTTGTAGATTTGGGTCCGCTCCGAACCTACGAAGCAAGCCGACTGCTCCCGCTGCATTCTCTGGCGCTGCCGTCGCTGCGTGCAGTGGCGCTATGCTGTCTCCATCTCCATCAGGGTCCGCGGTGGCGTTAACGTTTGCCCCGTCCACCAGCAACTCGAGCAACGCAAGGTGGTTTGGACCTGGAGCCCACAGCGCAGAGAAGACGGCGGTTGCGCCGGTGTCATCCTGCGCTTCGAGGTTAGCGCCGGCATCCAAGAGGGCCCTAACTGCCTTGCGGCTTCCCCCTCTGGCTGCCCAATGCAGGGCGGTTTCGCCTCCCTGAAGCGTCTCCGTAGCATTCACGTCCACACCGGATGCGATCAAGCGTTTGACCTCGCCGACATCCCCCTCGATGGCTGCCACGTGCAAGGGCGGAATCGTGATGTCCCCGGGAGGTACTGCGGGAGCTTGGCGTACCGCCGCCGCTGGCCTTGGTAGAGACACTGCGGAAAGGTTTGGCAGCCACTTCCTGTGCGAATCCTCAGCCCGAAGAGTTGTGAATATGAAGAGTGATGCCAAGAGAACTCTGATAGCAACCCCAAACAATCTATCAATTAGATGGTTGAGAGTTAATTACATGAACTGATATTAGCATAGTTCAATACTGTCATTCGTATCGATTAGACACGAGTAACTCTGAATCGTCGCTTGACATGCGCGAATACGAAGTTTTCGGATGGCCAAGCGTCGGCTGATTCGAATTGCCTGACGGGTCCCGTCGGCAGCGACATTGGCTGTCTGACCGCAATCCGCTCTCCGGAGGGCAAGCGGCGGGCGGAGAATGTCACGCGGGGTCGCCACGCTCGGCCCCGGCCCCGAACGGCTGATCCCTCTCCGCAGCCATCGCCCGTGCCTGAACATACCCCTCTTGGATCTGGAGCACCCTGAACCTGCGCGGCAACGTTCAGGAACAGATCCCGGCTACCTTGAAGCTTGCCAAGAGACCTGATCTTCTTTAGTTGGGGTCACCTCAACTACTACGCACGACCCGCCTAAGAGGGCGGTCGTCTAATGGGACACTACTCGGTTTTGAGGTGTCCACCGAGGGTGGATAAGTTGCGGGCAGTGATGCCTGCTTCGCGGACGCTTCAGTTCGAGAAACGGAACTTCGACCAGTAGCTCGTTGTCCTATTGAACGTCTGATGGGGATTCCGGTTCTGCTGCCGGCAGATGCAGCTTGGTGTCTTGTCCGGGTTCTGGATAGTGTCCGGAGTGGCATACCAGTGGAACGGGGCGAAGGTTGGAACCTAGGGAAAGTCAGGTGGCTGGAGTCGTCGGAGTTCAGCTGCTACGAGCAGCCCGGCGAACAATGAACACAACGCTACGCACTCAGCCGCCCCGTAAAGACGGTGCGGCACGGAGGCGGGCGAGCCTCAGCTTGCCGGCTAGGCCCGAGGATTACACCTTCCACCGACTGCCAGCGGCGGGCAGCAAAATGCTATGCCAGCATCGCGTCGACGACATGCCCGCCGACATCGGTGAGCCGAAAATCACGCCCGGCATGCCGATAGATTAAGCGCTCGTGGTCAATACCCAGGCAATGCAGCAGCGTGGCTTGCAGGTCGTGGATATGTACCGGATCCTGCTCGACCGTAAGGCCCAACTCATCAGTCCGACCGATCACCTGGCCGCCCTTGATCCCGCCGCCGGCCACCCACAGGCTGAAGCCATCGGCGTGATGGTCCCGTCCTATGCTCGCGGGATCGGCGGGATTCCGCCATTCCGCCAAGGAGGTGCGCCCAAACTCGCCGGCCCAGATGACCAAGGTCTCGGCCAAGAGCCCGCGCTGCTTCAGATCCTTCACTAATGCGGCCACGGGCTGGTCCGTGGTGTGGCACTTCTGGCTCAGGCCGGCATCCAAGTTCGAGTGATGATCCCACTGTGCGTGCTGATTCAGCACGAAGCGCACGCCGCGCTCTACAAGGCGCCGCGCCAGCAGACAGGTCATGCCGTAATCGCGCGTCTCGTCAGCATTGAGACCGTACATGTCGCGGATCGATTCCGGCTCGTCCGCAATGTCGATCAGCTGTGGTGCCGAGGCCTGCATTCGGAATGCCAGCTCGTAGGCCGCTATGCGGGAGGCTATCTCTTGGTCACCTGTACGAGCCAGCTGCTCGTTGTTGAGCTCCCGAATCAGGTCGAGATCAGTACGCTGCATTTCGGGCGTCACGCCGTGCGGGTTCGACAGGTGCAGGATTGCGTCGCCCTGGCTGCGCAGCAGGACGCCTTGGTAGTTGGACGGCAGGAATCCGTTCGACCAATTCCCCGTGCTCCCCTGAGTGGACGAGCCAGTCTTGAGCACTACGAAGCCGGGCAAATCCCGCGACTCGCTACCGAGCCCGTAAGTCACCCACGAGCCGACGGTGGGCCTGCCCAGCAATGGGCTGCCGGTCATCAGCAGGGACTGGCCCGGATGGTGATTGACCGACTCGCCCCGCACCGAACGCACGAGGCAGATATCGTCCGCTATGGTCGCCGTATGCGGCAGCCACTCCGACAATTCGATTCCAGACTGGCCGGCGGGCTGGAACTTCCTGCGGCTCGCCAAGACCTTGGCGGTCGGCTGGATGAACGCCAGCTGCAGATCCTTGGCCACCGATTCGGGCAACGCCTTACCGTTCCACTCGTGGAGTTTGGGCTTGGGATCGAAGAGATCGATCTGGCTTGGCGCCCCGGCCTGGAACAAGAAGATCACATTCTTCGCAGTGGGAGCGAAGTGCGGCTTCCGTGGCGCCAGGGCGTCCGGGGCTTCCGGCGCTGTGCGCCCTTCGATGCCCAGCAGATGCGAGAGGACGCCAAGCCCGAGCCCATACAGCGTGTGATCGAGGAAATCCCGGCGCGACCGGGTGATTCTGAGGTCGTGGGGATTCATGGTCGCGTCACAAATTCGTCAAGATTCATTAGTACCCGACCGACTCCCGTCCAAGTGATCAAGTCATCCTCGGCCAGACCCTCGACTCGCGGCAGTTGCGCGGAAGCATCGGAATTGCCCACGGATCGATCCGCCACATACGTGGAGAATCTGGCCAGTTCACCCTCGGTCGGGTCGCGCCCCAAGGTTAGGCCAAAAGCATGCCGCAAGCGTCCCTCAAAAGACTGCTCCGGCGCATCGCCAAGCACCCGCACTGCGAGCGCCTGCCACGCCTCGGCAAATACCGGGTCATTCAGCAAGTTCAGCGCCTGCAGCGGTGTGTTGGATCGCTCGCGCCGGCAGGCTGGAGCACGAAACTCCGGCGAATCGAAATTTGTCAGGAAAGGAAACGGCTGCGTCCGTTGGAACTGGATGTACATGCCGCGCTTGTAACGGTCATGGCCGGTGCTTGGCTCCCAGTCCGTTCCTCCGGCCTTCAGACCGGTCGTCCCCTCAGGCATCGCCGGGCGGAAGCTCGGTCCGCCCACATCGTGCTGCAGGAGACCGGCCGCGCCAAGGGCGCGGTCCCAGATCAGCTCGGCCGGGAGGCGCAGGCGGGTCTGGCGTGCTAGCAACGCATTGCTCGGATCGCGCAGCGAGAGCGACTCCCGGCCCCGCGCTGACTGCTTGTAGGTTGCAGATGTGACGATCAGGCGGTGGATGTGCTTGACGTCCCAACCCGATTCACGAAATTCCGAAGCGAGCCAGTCCAGCAGGCGCGAATGGCTCGGCTGCTCGCCCTGTGTGCCGAAGTCCTCGGAGGTGGAGACTAAGCCGCGCCCGAAGTACTCCTGCCAGATCCGGTTGACGGCGACGCGCGCCGTCAGGGGGTTGTCCGGCGAGAACAGCCAGCGCGCCAGTCCAAGGCGCCCCGCGGCAGCACCCTCGGCCCCCGGCAAGACCCGGGGCGTAGACGCATCCACCTGCACGCCCAGCCTGTCCCAGCTCCCGCGCACTCGCAGGAACGACGGTTGCGGATCCGGGCTCTCGTATGCGATGCGCGCCTCGCTGCGTTGGGGATACTCGCTATTGAGCTCCTCAAGCCTATCCAGCGCCTCGTCGAAGCCCATCTCTTTCTGCTTCGGAGCCCCCACGATCAAGTTGTAGGCGCGCAGGAAGTAGTAGGTGACCATGTTGGCCTGCCGCCAAGTGCGCCGTTCCGGGGGTATGCGCGCGATCTCCTGCCCGCCATCTGTGTTCAAGCCGAGCTCCTGCCAGGCTAGGTCGTAGTCGAGATAAACGCCGGGCTTTGCCCCGGCCTCAAGTGCCCGCCGCTCCCAATCGGCCTGCAGCGCCGGGACGTTGTATTCGTCCAAGATCGCCTGATGCTTTCTGCGGTACTCATTGACGCTGCGCAGGTAAGGCCCCAATTCCCCCTGCAGGGGAGCGTAAATGTGGTCTTCCTCGAGATTGTCGAAGTAGGCGAACAGCTCGTAGAACTCCTCTTGGGACACCGGATCGTACTTGTGGTCGTGGCATTGGGCACAGCCCACGGTGAGTCCGAGCCAGACCGTGCCAAACGTGCTCGCTCTGTCCACGGTCTCCTCAAAGGCGTACTGGGCCGGATTGACGCCCCCCTCGCGGTTGCGCAGGGTGTTGCGGTGAAACCCGGTGGCAACGCGCTGTTCGACGGTGGCGCCGGGCAGCAGGTCGCCGGCGATCTGTTCAATCGAGAAGCGGTCAAATCCCATGCCGGAATTGATCGCATTGACCACCCAGCGCCGGTAGCGCCAAGCGTGCGGCCTGACGTAATCCTTGGCATAGCCGTCAGAGTCGGCGTAGCGCGCTTGGTCCAGCCAGTGCATGGCCTGCTTTTCGCCGAAGTGCTCTGACGCCAGCAGGCGATCGACGGTGCGCTCGTAGGCCCCGTCGCGACGGTCCTCGACGAACGCGCGCTGCTCTTCAAGAGAAGGCGGCAACCCGATCAAATCCAAGGAGACCCTGGTCAGCACAGCGCTGCGACCAGCGGGCGGAGGGGGCTCGAGACCTTCCTTGTGCAAGCGCTGGCGCACGAAGTAGTCGACGGGATGCTCGCTAGATAGGACTTGCGGGGACCTGATCGGCTGGAAAGCCCAATGATCGGAAGAACCCGAGTCCAAGGCGGCTGGATCCTCTGTAACTGGCTCCGGCCATACAGCGCCGCTGTCAATCCAAGCGCGCAATTTCCCGATCTCGGCCGGTGCCAGCGGCTCCCCCGCGGGTGGCATGAGGACCTTCACGCGATATCCCGCGACCATGTGGATCAGACGGCTCTCGGCCGAATTGCCGGGAATGATGGACGGTCCCGAATGACCGCCGGCAAGCGCGTCAGACTTGCGGTCCAAGCGCAATCCGTTCATCACGATGGCTGGGCCGTGACAGGCGTGGCAGCGCTGCTCGAACAGCGGCCGGATATCCGTCTCGAAATCCACCGGCCCCTGCGAAGCGGGGGGTAGGTCGGCAGCGGGCGACAGCAGGCAAGCAGCAAGCACTGCCAATGCCACGCACAGGGGTCGGCTGGCCCCGAATCGGCGAATTTGTTGATTGCCCTGCATTCGTCTGGTTGATGGGCTTGAGTCCGTCGGGCCCATGAGCTACATCCCCGCAGGCGCAATCACCGCGTCCTGCTCGATCAAGTCCTGCCGGGATGGAACGTGCAGCGGTTGCTCGAATCGCACGGCGGCCGACGACGCTGCCATGTCACCACCATACCGCCGATGCGGCCGCGGGTCGACCTTTTGGTACCGTTTCGGGACGAATCCCGCCACCGGCGCAAGGGGCACTCCCAAGCCGCTCGCGAGAAATGTGCGGCATGTGCGGCGAATCACAAGGAAAGGGCCCACCGCAAACATCATATAGGCTTGGCAACACCCAGAGAACATCCAGATTCGGTAGTCCGACAGAGGCTGCCGCGAGTTCCTCTGAAGACTGGCCGCCCGTGAGACCACGAAGGCAACTCACTCCGCTAGGTCGGCTAGAACCCGTTTTGCAGCACCTCGCTGGTGGCCGACCTCGGGATTCAACGCGCGCTGAATCATACAATGGTGCTCTGAAGCTATGCGATTCTCCGTCATGTCCTTGTTCCTCTTGGTGTTGGGGAGTGCGATCTCCACCGGCTGTGCCGACACCGTCGAACGGCCCAACGTCCTGTTTATCGCAGTCGACGATCTGAACGACTGGGTCGGCTGCATGCGTGGCCACCCGCAGGCCCTGACGCCCAACATGGATCGTCTGGCGGCGCGCGGAGTGCTGTTCACCAATGCGCATTGCGCCGCCCCTGCGTGCAACCCCTCGCGAGCGGCGGTGTTCAGCGGTCGCATGCCGCAGGCCAGCGGAGTCTGGGCAAACCAGTCGGGGCAGACGCTTGAGCGGACATTTCCGGGTGCCCGATTGCTGCCAACGGCGTTTCAAAGCGCGGGCTACCGGGTCTTTGGTACCGGCAAGCTGCTGCATTCTGGCGGGAAGGAGGCGTTCGACGAATATTTCAGCGTCGGGCAGCGATGGAGCCCCCTGCCGCGGGGAGCCCCCGAATACACGCCCGAGGAACTGCCGACAAAGGGCACACGGAATCCACGCCATGTGGCCAAGGACAGCCGCGGACAGGACGTCATTCTGCCCCTAAACCGCATGCCGTCCGACCGGCGCCCCGACACTCCGGGCGGCGAGTCATTCGACTGGGGCCCATTTGACGTTCCAGATGCGGACTTCGGCGACACGCAGATCACAGATTGGGCGATCGAGCGGATCAATGCCGATCACGACAAACCCCTATTCCTCGGCGTCGGCTACTACCGTCCACATATCCCGCTTTGGGCCCCGCAGCGATTCTTCGATCGATTCGCGGAATCGCCGGGCCAATTGCCTGAGGTCAAACTGGACGATCTCGACGATCTGAGCGAGACCGCGAAGAAGTGGGCCCGCGAGCCGGTCACGGCCGGTAGCCATACCACCGTGTTGAAGCACGAGCAATGGCGTCCGGCCGTCGAGGCATATCTGGCGAGCGTGACCTACGTCGATCACGAGATCGGCCGTCTATTGGACGCCCTGGACAACTCTGCCATCGGCGACAACACTGTGATCGTGCTGTGGTCCGATCACGGCTGGCAGCTCGGCGAGAAGGAGCATTGGGGCAAATGGACTGGGTGGGAGCGTTCCACAAAAGTGCCGATCATCGTCTCTCCCCCGAAACGTCATGCCGGCCGCTTCGCCGTCGGCTCGAGCAGCGCACAGCCAGTGGGCCTGATCGACCTCTATCCGACCCTGGCTGAGCTCTGTAATGTCGAGGGGCCCGGTTCACTCGACGGCAAGTCGCTTGTACCTTTGCTACGTGAGCCGCAACTCAGCACCGGCCGAGCCGTCGTAACGATGTTCAATCCGAACAATGCCTCGCTCCGAACGGACCGCTGGCGCTACATCCACTACGTGGACGGCTCTGAAGAACTCTACGACCACCAAAGCGACCCCAACGAATGGGACAACCTAGCTGGTTCGCCTCAACATGCGAGCCAGCTAGAAGAGCTGCGCACGATGATGTCGCCGTTCCTGACTGAGAACTGATCTTGTGAGAACACTACTTTCCCTCGTCGCCGCGACTGCCCTGTCCTGTTCCGGCGTGCCCGACACCGCCACGGACACGCGACCGAATATTCTGCTGATCGCGGTCGACGATTTGCGCCCCGAGCTGGCGTCCTTTGGCGCTTCCTACATTCAGTCGCCGAACATCGATCACCTGTCGTCTACCGGGAGAAGCTTCCGCAGCCACTACGTCCAAGCGCCCACCTGCGGTGCATCGCGGTACACGCTGTTGACCGGGCGCTATGGCGGGGGCAACAATTCGGCGTTGTTCCAGCGAGCTGCAACGATGAGAGACGATCCGAGCTCTGTAACGCCGAGCATGCCAGCTTGGTTTCGTGAGCACGGCTACACAACTGTCTCGGTCGGAAAGGTCTCCCATCATCCGGGCGGACTCGGTGGAGAGGATTGGGACGACCCCCTCCAGCTGGAGATGCCAAACTCCTGGGACCGCCATCTATTGCCTGCCGGACCCTGGCAGCATCCGCGAGGCTGGATGCACGGCTTGGCAAACGGAGAGATCCGTGTCGTCCGCTCTGGAATGGACGTGTTCCAAGCGGAGGAAGGCCCTGATTCGATCTATCCAGATGGGGTTTCCATCGACGAAGCCCTGAGCCAACTGGACCAATTGGCAGCGGATTCCGACAAGCCATTCTTCCTTGCCGTCGGCATTCTGCGGCCGCACCTGCCATTCGGCGCCCCGGCGAAATACCTCAGCCCTTACGCTGACGCAGAGCTGCCACCAACGCCGCATCCAACCAAACCGGACGGAAGAACCACCTGGCACGAATCAGGCGAGTTCAACCAGTACCACCGGTGGGACCGCGACCCAAACACGGACGCGGATTTCGCCCTGGAGGTTCGCAAGCACTACGCTGCTTGCGTGACATTCGCAGATGCGCAGGTCGGCCGCCTGATGGAGCGATTGCAACAGAGCGGCGCCGCCGAGAACACGATCGTGATTCTTTGGGGGGACCACGGTTGGCATCTCGGTGAGCACGCGATTTGGGGCAAGCACGCGCTGTTTGAGGAGTCCTTGCGATCGCCCCTGATCATTTCGCATCCCGACATCGAGCAGCCAGGCGCGCCGACGGACGCAATCGTCGAAACCTTGGACGTGTTCCCTACACTGTGTGAGCTAGCGGGGCTGCCAGAGCCGGATTTCGTCCATGGAGTTTCGCTGCGTCCCCTGTTGGATGACCCGGCCTCGAGCGGTCATCCGGCAGTTGCCTACCGCCGCCAAGCCCAGACGATTCGAACCAAGACACATCGCTTGATCCTGCACGAGGACGGCTATGCGGAACTCTACGATCACACCTCAGCCGAGGGGGAAACGAAGAACGTCGCCGCGGCGAATGAGGCTTTGGTCGCACAGCTAACCGAGCAGCTCCGGGAACGGATGGGATCGCTCGATTTGTGAGACCAGCCCACTGTTCCAAACGGAGCGATCAGGCCTCAGTTGCCTGCACTGGCGCTGTTGGCGCCGACCGCCGGGCCGTGGGATTTCGAGATGGGGTTCGGCGTGAGCCGAGCTCTCACGATTCTCTTTACTACTGGCGAAACAGCGGACTGTCAACAACGGCAGCGATTGTGTCGACGATGCGGTATTCGTTCTGGGCCGATTTCGCCAATATGTTCTGCAGTTCGGACTCGTTGTCGGGCTCGGTGCCGTTCGCGTAGGTGAGCAGCTTCGTGATGAAGCAGCGGACGAACCGATCGCGGTTCTGTTCGCTGGTCAGGTGCTGACGATACTCAATGATGTCTCGGTACTCGGCTCCACTGGGAAACTTAGCGCTGGCATCGACGGGGATGGGGTTGTGTTCCCATGGCCGTGGGAGCTGTGGCAATCCAACCGCAGCACCCTGATCGTCTTCCTTCTGAATCTCCAGAAGTTCCTGGCCAGACGGCCTGCGAGCGATGTGGGCGGTGTAGTTGTCACGCCAGGAGCCAACCGGATCGAAGTTCTCGAAAGCGTACCCGTAGGGGTCTATGGTCAAATGGCACGACGCGCAGCTGGCGTTTTCTGTGTGCGCGGCGAGGATCTGCTTGATCGTCTTCGCTTGGCGGACATCCGGCTCGCTGATGTTGACGTCGGCCGGTGGCGGAGGCGGATGGATTCCCAAGAAGTGCTCCATCACGTAGACAGCTCGGTGAATCGGCGACGTTCCGAGGCTGTCGGCGGTCAACGTGAGAAATGCCCCCATCCCGAGTAGCCCGCCGCGTCGCCCATCGCTGAACGTGTACTTTCGCAGCTTCGAATCCGGGGGGACGCCGTCGACTTGATAGACCTTGGCCAGATCCGCATTGAGAAACGAATAGTCGGCCGATAGCAACTCAGGGACCGGAAGGTTGTGCTCGACGGCATGGCGGAAGAACTGCAATACCTCCTCGACCATGTCTTCACTCAACCGCTTGCGGTTGTAGAGCGGATAACGATCGGGATCTGGGGCCATGAAGTTGATCCGATCAAGTTCCAACCAGGCGTGGGGAAACGCCTTTAGGAAATCTTCGGCTTGCGATTGATCAAACAAACGCTGGACCTCGGCCCGAACGCCCTGAAAGGTCCGCAGCCTCCCTGTGCGAGCCGCTTCGCGGCTTCGCTCGTCGGCAATAGAGCTCTGCAGAAAGTAGCCGAGCCTGATCGCGAGGCGATCAGCGGGTTCGCCAGCGTCGACGTTCAATAGCAGGAACGATGGCGAAGCGAGGATCGCTACGATGCCCTCTTTCAAAGCATCTAGATCGCTCATCTGCTGGGCTCTGAAATGGACCAGGCCAACGATTGGATCGAGCTCTCCATCGCGCAGTTCCCGACGCCAAGCTCTTTCTGCGATCGGACGAAGAATCGCCGCGGCGTCCTTGGCCTTGGGATCCGCACCCAGCAAGGCAATTTGACGTTTCGGCGGCCAGCTTTCGTAGAGCGGGCCTTCAATCTCGGCGCGGAACAAACGCGGGCGCGGTCCCCGCCAATGATCGGTCCAGTGGCTCCAATGCCCCGGATTCCTGGCTGTTCGCTCCGGCGCTTTGGGGAGCACCTCCTTCACAACCGCCGCGTAAAGGTCGGGGTCATGCTTGCTGATGTAGTCGTGGGTGATCCTGAATTGGAATTTGAAGTTCCCGTTACCCATCAGTTTCAGCCCGTCAGTCGGATGCGACAACTGAAGCTGCGTTCCTGCGGCAATCCATTCGTTCAGCTCGATCTCCAGCACCTCGTCGTCGGGAAGATCGAAGACCCTGACGCGATCTCCCAGATGCACGGCCACCCGAATGGGATCGCCGGGGTAGATACCGGTTGCTTCAGAGTCATAGAGCCCGCGGTCCTTGCCGGTGGCGCGGATCTTGATTCGGTACCATCCCGTGGCGGGAGTCTTCTCGAAGTTCTCGAACCAGACGCGTAACCTGGGATCCAGAATATCGATGCTCTCTGGCGTCCGGTTCGCCCTCTCGGTCCTCCTTCTTTGCGACAGGCTCGTCAATTGCATGTCGTCGGCCGCCACGTCATAGCGACGCGTTGCTGGCCGCTCGCCGGGCAGGATTGTCGCGTCAATGATTTTTCGAAACGCTTCGAGGTACTGTTCGAGATGAAATAGGCTCAGCCCAAGCGCGTCACCATCCGTGTCAAATCCGTTTTCGAGAGTGTCGCCGAGCAGGTTGGCCATCGGCTGGTGAGTCCCGACGTCTTCGATCATGAGGACGTCGCGGACGCTGTTCGCGAGCTCCCGGTTGTTAAGCCGTCTAGGCGCGGTGGGCTGCGAATGGCCAATTAGCTGTTCGTGGCCGCGAATCTTCTCGTTCAGAAATTGGATCAGCCGCTGTCGATCTGCCGCGGACAACCGGCTCACATTCGCCGGAGGCATGAACTCAGAGGTCACATACGCAAGGCTATTCACCCAGCGATCCAAGTTTTCACTGTTGGGGCTGTCGCCCAAGGACCGGATGCTGAAGCCATTCTGGGGCTCAATGTCCTTGTGGCACGTTGCGCAATGACTTTCGAGCAGTGTTTGGTCGGCGAAGACCGACTGCGGGATGGCGAAGGCTGCCAGCAGAACCGCAGCCCAGCAAAGACTACGCATGACGGAGCTCAAACGGTCCCGTGCTGGTGTTGAACCGATCTTGCTCGATGCCAAACCGTTGCAGCAGCGTCACGAACAGATTGCACAGCGGCATATTGGCTCCGGCACCGTTGCGCGTATCGAAGTGCCCAACGTGCTTGAATCCTCCGCCAGCTACCAAGATGGGTAGGTTTCGATTGGAGTGCGTGCCGCCGTATCCCATTCCGCTACCGAACATGACAATCGTGTGATCGAGCATCGTACCGTCCGAGTTGGGCTCCTGAATCGCGTCCAGCTTCTTGAGGCAACGAGATAGCTGGGCAATCTGGAACGATTCAATCGCAACCAGCTCAGCCACAATCTCAGGTTTCATCCCGTTGTGGGTGCAGGCGTGATAACCGCGCGAGACACCGCCGAGATCGGTGTAGGCGAGTTCGTTCGGGAACGCTACTGTGGCGACGCGAGTGAGATCCGTCTCAAACGCGTACGCGATCATGTCGAAGATCGCGTTATACCGATTCTCCACAGTCACTTCATAGGCGGCGAAGTGCTCCGAGATGTCAAACTTCGGCTTGTCGCGATCGATCCATTCGCTGCGGTCAGCGAAGCTGCCCTCCAATTCGCGGACAGAGGTCGCAAACTGGTCCAAGCGATCCTGATCCTGGCGGCCCGCGCGGTGACGCAATGCCGAGAGCTGACCGCCGACCGCATCCAGAATGCTGCCGTTGGCCTCGATCAGTTCCCGCCGCGCCGTCTTCTCGGCGGCGGTCAAATTCAGGAACAAATGATCGAACAGCTTCTGCGGATCGGTAAACGGCTTGATATCAACGCCGTTTGCGCTCCAACTCATGCGGATCCCCCTTTGAAGGGCTGCATGGACCGAAGCGAAGCGCACGCCACCATACGTACGCTGGGCGATCACCTGGTCGATTGATACATTCTTCTCGGGGTATGCCTGACTGTTTTCCGGCAAGATGCCGTTCAGGAATGAGATCTCCCGGCCATGGCCGCTAACCATTCCATGATCGGTGTGAGACAGGATCGAGAGTCGATCCTTGAGCCAATCAAGAGACCGTAGCGTCGCCGGCATCGTGTAATCGTTGCCGAATTGCTGCGGGAAGAAGTGATCGGGATGCATCCCCAGCGGGTTCCCGACCACTAGAAAGCGCGTGGGTGCCGGCCGGTCTGCAGGCGTGCTGGCCTCTAGGAGCGGCAGTGTCAACACCCCTCCAAGACCTTTCAAAACGAGGCGTCGATTGAGCCTTGTCACGATGAATCCACCGCTTGCTGGGTCTACGAAGATTCCGTAGGAAAGCCGTGCCTCTTCGCGTACGCTGCTGCGACTATCACAAGTGTACTCTCCATGTGCAACAGCGGGAAGCACATTGGTCGGAGAAAACGTCGGCCCGCCGCGCCCTCCAACGCCCGCTGCGTAGTGGCGGCGCGGGCCGCAGTCGCAGATGCTCCCGGCATCAGGATGCGTCCGTCTGGCTGCCCAGCAGACTTGACGCGGCCTGGCGGCGCTTCCAAGTGTTGTGCCGATGGATCAGCTCTGAGCCGCTGGAGAGCGCACGCAGATTGCCTCGGCGCCCTATTCCGGTGGACGCTTCCGAGGCTGCCTTGCTCCTGCCTCCCTCGGAATTCCACCTTGGAGGCTGACGCAACAATGTATGGTGGCAGCATCCCACCGGGACGATATTTTCACATCTGGCCATCGGTGCTTGCTGCGGGATCTGCCCGTAGCGCTGACCCGCGCATGGCCGCTAGCGCGCTAGAAGACGAGCTTCAGGCCCATTTGTACCAGCCGAGGCTGGCGCGCTGCGCCGACCAATCCGAAGCTTCGATTCGCCACCGCGCCGTTGGGATTGCGGAATTGTGCGTGGTTAAATGCGTTGAACATCTCCACGCGGAACTGCACAAACTTGCTCTCGGAAATGGAAAATTCCTTTTGAATCCCGATGTCGACCTGATTCAATCCGGGACCGCTGATCGGCGCTCGATCCGAGTTTCCGAAGAAACCTCTCTCGGTGTCCTGGAAACATCCCGTGTCAATGAATTGCCGGTTCTTGCGCAGGTCAGCGCTGTCCAAGTTGCCGGAGCATGTGCGATTCGGGCGATGGCCGACAAATGGACTGCCCGTGCGGTTCGGGACAGTGATGAGGATCGGCAAGCCGTTCGAGAAGGTCGCAATCGTCGTGAGATTCCAACCACCCACCAAGTAATCCGCGCCCTTGGACATGTTGGACCCCAGTCCCCTGCCCCTGCCGAACGGCAGCTCCCACAGCGCGCTGATCACGGCACGATGCTTCACATTGAATGAGGTCGGACCCTTGTCGAGCGCCCTGTTGTTGGCGATCTGGTTACTGGTTGCACCGCCCAATTCCCAGCCATCGTAGAGCGCTTTGCTGAAGGTGTACTCGGCACGCAGGTCGACGCCGCGTGACATGCGGTGATGGTAGCGGGCGACCAATGCGTTGTAACTGGAGTTGCCGTTGAAATCGGACTGTAGAATCGCTCGGTAGCGCAAGTAGGGCCGGGTCTCGCGATCACAGGCAAGGTCCGCGCCGACGCGGCACTGGTTATTGTCGTAGCGGTTCTGCTGCCGGTGGGCACTATTGCCCAGATAGCTCAACTCAAAGAGTTGGTTGCCGCTAAACGTGCGCTGGAGCGAGAAGTTCCATTGCTGGACGTAAGGAGTCCGGCCTTCCTCTTGGAGCGTAAACGGCGTGAGCCCGGCTGGCAGATTGCTGGCGAAATTCTCGTCGATCGGCGGCAGCGGAATCACCGGGAAGATGTTCACTCCGGGAATGAACTCAGGTATCAGCTTTCCCGTGTTGATGGCATCGACGCTGTTCGTGAAGGGTGGACCAACAGCGGAGAACTGCAGCTCGATCAGCTGCATGTCGGAGAAGTACGCGCCGGCACCCGCCCGGATCACGGTCTTGTCGTCGAGTTGCCAAGCGAGTCCAAACCGCGGGGCGAAATTGTCGCTGTCGGGCTCGATGACACGCGGATCGATCTGCCCTAGCACGGCGAATTCAAGGAGTCCGGTGTCCGGATCAAATCCGTGCGGGTAATCGGCCGCGCGGCCATGCGGATTCGGAATCGTGTCCTTGAACCACGACATGCCCCAGTTGATGGTCAGATTGCGCCGCACCTTCCATGTGTCCTGGATGTACGGCATGAACTGGGTGTGGCGGTACTGCAGCATCGGCAGTCCGCGGGTGCCGCCGCGGTCCGGCGTGCCCAGCAGGTAATCGACGAACGCGTTGCCGCTCGTGCCACCGTTGGGAACCAAGTTGCCCGCCGCGTTCGTGGTCAGCTGAGCGGAATAGACGCGGTTGTAATTCAAGCTTCCGTGGGCGCCCGCGTTTGCGTTCTGCTGCCAGGTCCTGCGATAGCGGATGCTCGCTCCGAAGCGATACTGGTGATTCCCTGTAACGTAGGTCATGCCCGGGTCCAGCTGGTAGTTGTTGTCGATATTGCCGAGATCTCCGTTCGACCGCCCGAAGCCGGTGAAACCTTGGATGCGCTGCGCGAAGACCCCCCGGGTATCGAACGTACCCGTGATTCCGAGCGGCGTGAGGATGTCTCCCACGTCGCGGGCCTCGTTACTGAACAAAGCCTGGTTGCGCGAGACTCCCAGCCGCAGCGTACTGATCAACTTGGGGGAAATCGTATACGTGTGCTGCATCATCCACATCGCGAACTCGTTCGGGAAGAAGGCCCCGCTCAGCGGGAAAGCGCCCGGACGCACCGCCGAACTGTCCGACCAAATGTACTGTGTGAACAGGGTCTGCTTGTCGGTGAGTTGGACGTCGACGCGAGCGTTGAACTGATCGTCGTCCACCGTATTCCGCGGATTGACGAACAAGTTGTGGGGTCGCTTGGTGAAGCTCGAGCCCGGCAGGTAGTACTGCAGCAGGTTGTCGGAAACGGAGTTGAACCGAGACTTGGGCACAGTCTGGTTGGGGAACGGGTCGCGAGATCCAGCCGCTTCATTGAGGGTGTTGGGATCATGAATGATGAACGGGTCCTCGGTGAAGTCGCCGCCGAACATCGCCTGCGTCGGCGTGAACACACCCCGTGAAAAAGCGACTCTCTCCCGCATGCCCTCGTAGCCGGTCCGGAACCAAATCTTGTTCCGCTTGATTGGACCGCCGATTGCGAAGCCGTACTGATTGCGCTTCAGTTCCTCCGGGCCTGGGGCGAAGAAGTTCCGGGCATCTAATTCGGTGTTACGAAGGAACTCGAATACCTGGCCGTGGAACTGATTCGTGCCGCCGTTGGTGGTCACGTTCACCATGGAGGGGTTCGGCCCCTGATCCGGCATGAAGAAGCTTGACTGAACCTTGAACTGGTCCACGTTGGCAACCGAGAGGTTGACGGCGAGCTCTCCGCCACGGGCACCACGAACTTGAATGCCATTGATGGTGTAGCTGTTATTCGCAGCCTTGACTCCACCCACCACAACAAAGCGGCCAGGGTGTCCGATCTGGCCGGCAAACGACGCCCTGCCTTCGGACGGCGCTGTGCCGCCGGCCAGCAGTGCCAGCTGCAGGAAGTTGCGCCCGTTCAACGGCAGCTCGTTCACCCGCTCGGAGTCCACGACCGTGCCGATCGCGTTCGATTCGGTCTCCAGCAGGACGGCGGCGGCCTCGACGGTGACAACCTCGGTGACCTGGCCCACGGTCAGCTCGACGTTGACGACCGCCCTCTGGCCGATCTGGACAGCCAAATCGGTAACTTCCCTACCCGCAAAGCCGTCGCTGGTGACGCGCAACGAGTACACGCCCGGAGTGATGTCTGGATAAGCGTAGTTGCCCGACTCGTTGGTCGACGCCTGCCGCTCCGAGCCTCTCTCGGTATCGGCCAGCACCACCGCTGCGCCCGGAACGACAGCCCCAGATGCGTCCGTGACGGTGCCCGCAACGGAGGCGCTGCCTGAGACGCCCTGTCCCCAGAGCGACGATGCAAACAGAATTGCCGCCGCACTGAACGTAGCCGCGAAACGGAACTTCAAAACCATGTGATAACCCTCCAACCCGCCCCGTCAAGGGGCAGGATGCCGCTAGAATTGAGCAACAATATTACCACACTTTCTGCAGTTTAGGCTTCTGATTCCCCTCTCGACAGGCAAATTCAATGTTTGGGCCGGAGGGCAGGTAGGCGCATTGTTCAGGGTGCGGGAGTCGTGTGGACGGGCGACAATGCGCCGAGTGGGCAGGGTGGGTCAGCGCGCTGGGGCGGGCAGCGGAGCAGCTGCGCGGGCGGATGGCAACTGCACGGCGCGCGGCAGGCGTGGCGGGGCCCTGGCCGACCAGCCGGGCAGAGGGTAGGGGGTGCAGGCGGTTCAGCCGAGGAGCAGGGCGACGGCCTGGTTCGGGTGCAAGCGCAGTTGCGCCATGCGCCGTTTGATATTCGGCGTTTTCAGCAGCCGTAGCAGCGAGATCGCGAAGTTGGCGAAGGCCGCCAGCAGACGCGGCAGCGTACCCTTGCGGATGCGACTGTGGTGCTCGCGCAAGGCCACGTCGCGCACCCAGTGGATGCGATTCTCGATCCCCCAGTAGCACCGGTTCAGCCGCAGCAGGCGGCGCGGCGGCGCCTGTTCCGGCGGCAGGCTGGTCAGCAGGTAGACGGTTTCGGGCTTGCGCTTGCGACCGTCCTTTTTGGATTCGACCTGACGCCGCAGTTGCGCCACGAAGCGCAGCCCGGGGAAGTCGACGTAGGGCACGGTGGGATCGAGCTCATCGGCCACGCGGATCGAGCGGGTCTCGATCCGGCCGTGCTCGCAACTCAGGCTCTGGTGGGCCGACAGGCAATCCCAGTGGAAGCCCTCGTGCACCTGCGCAAGCACGTTGGGCTGGTTCGCCTTGACCGTGAACACGAAGTCGAGCCCGAGCCCGAGCAACTCCTGCGCGGTGCCGCGCTGGGTGTGCAGCGCGTCGGCGATGACGCACCTGCCGGAGTCGGCGCAGGTCCGCGCCAAGGCGCGCAGCGCGGCCCCTTCGGCATCCTCCTTCTGCCCGCTGAAGCCCAGCTGGCCGACCACGGTGCCGGAGTCGAGGTCGAGCGCCGAGAGCTGCTGCTGGGCGGGCTTGTCGAGCAGCACACCATCCGCGCCCAGATCGCGGTCATAGGAGCCGCGCAGCACCTTGCCATCCATCGCGATGGCCCGCAGCGGTGCCTCTCCATCCGCGCTATCCTCTGGATTCCCCAGCACTTGCGCGGCTGTCCAAGCCGCCAGCAAACGCTCCACCTCGGCGGCGTCGATGCGCTTGAGCAGATCGTGCCAACTGCTGATGCAGGGGGCCTCGTAGCGCCCGGTCTGCGGGCGCCGCCGGGAACCGATCGCGGCGAGGGTCTGCTGGCTCAGCGCCCGCCCGAAGTCGCTCAGCTCGGTCAGTGTCTGACAACCGGCCAAGCGCGATCCAAGCAGGATCGCCAGCGCGGTGCGCATCGGATAGCGCAGGCCGCGGCGGCTGCGCGTGTCGGGGACTTGGTCGAGGAAGCTGCGCAGGGAGCGCCATTGAGCATCGTTGAGCATGATCCGGGGTTGGTGTGGCCGCCAGGCGGGCTTGCGCCCGCGCGGCCGCGAGTTGCTGCCGCGCGTCGCGCCGCAGCGGGTAGACGAACACGCGCTTGGGCGCGCCGTGGTGCCGATAGCCGATCGCGCCGCCGCGCACGCGCCCGAAGCCTTGCGTGGCGCCGACCTCGAGCCAGTTGGCGGCGCGGTAGCAGGTTCCAGCGAAGCGTGCCGGATCCACAAACGATTCGGCCAAGAGCAGCGCGCTGCCGTGCAGGCGCTGCCACTCGCGCGGCAGTTGGCGCAGGCTCAGGCCGAGCACGCGCGAGGCCAGATGGGGGCTGCTACCGGCCTCGCTCAACAGCAGGAAACGCGACTGATTGGCTACCAAGAACAGCCGCTGGCGGCGCTGCAGGGAACTCCAGCCGATCCAGCGGTCGCGGGCGGCGCAGTGCAGCGCGGCGGCATGCCAGCCGATCAAAGCCAGCCAGCGCTCGCCGTGCACGGCGACTTGGCGCAGGCGCTTGCCACAGAAGTTGCGGAAGCCGAGGTAGTGCCGCTCCCGCATCAACTCGTTCCAGCGCGGCTCCTCGTCGGGCCGCACCGTCCGGACCCGCACCTCGCGCAGCGCAAGCGCGTCCTGTCTCACTTTCCGAGTTATCGCACACCCAAGACCGGTTTGTCCAGTCCTCCTCCGTCCTCCTTTGTCAACCAGCCCTTGTTAGCAAACATTGAAAAGCCCTGCCCTCTCGACGCTCCGCTCAGGCACCGAACAGATACAGCGGCGGGCACTCGCGTACCCACTCATTGACAGCCCTGAATCATTCGGCTGGACGGCGACGCTGTGGCTGATCTCGGGGTCGTTGCCGATACACCCGTGGGCACAGTGGCGGATCAGCGATCCACAGGGGGGGCGGGCCGCCCTCTGGCTGCTTCGTCGTGGAGGCCGAACGCTGAGACTCCGGGCCGCTCAGGGCGCGGTGACCCAGATCGGGCTCGACCAAGCCATCTGCCCGTCAGCCTGCTGCACCCGAACGTAGTAGTGGACCTCTCCAGACGTCGGGGCCTGATCCACGAAACTGAAGGAAACATCGTCGGTCTGGTTCTGCAGCGTATACACGAAATCCTGCCCCCGAATCACGTCGATCTGCTTGACCGGAGCCGTGCCCAGCACCCTGACGCTCAGCTCAAAATCCGAGGTCTTGCCGGGAACGATGTCCCCCTGCAAGTACTCCCTGCCTCCAGAGCGCAGGCGATAGTCGAGCACGATGTTGTCCGTCGCCGCGTAGTTGTGGCGCTTGCGCATCGCATCGAGCAACCCCTCGCGGGTGAATTCTTCGGCGATCGTGCAGGAAAACGAGATGTGGGTCGACAGATGATCCGAGCTTGCCTGCACGCCGATCTTGTAGCCCTTCGCCCACGCATTCCACACGTAGCCTTCAGGCCGGAAGCCGCCGGCTTGGGTCGTTTGATCGTCGCGGGTCGCTGCCTTCGGAGCGCCCTCGTACTCCGAGGAAATGCGATCGCCTTGATAGATCTCGACCAGCGGCTCGACTGCGGGATCGTTATCCCGCCAGTCGGTCCCCATATTGGTGGCTGACGTGTGCGGGATCGAAATGCCGTTATAACGCTTGAGGTAGTCGAACAGGCCGACAGCGCCGGACGACGTGGTGCCTTCGTCGGGTTGGGTCGGGAACGTGGGGTTCCCGCGCTCGGCGAAGAAGATGTTGCGATGACCGTTGGGGTAGCCAACGCCTCGCTCGTATCCGAAGAGTGGCACGAATCGGCCCGGGACGTGAAACACGTCGACGCGCTGTTGGAGCAGCCAGTTGATGTAGTCGATGTCCGGCCCGCCACTGCTATGGTGATCGCTCATGCCGAGGTAGTCCAACTCGGCCGCGTTGAGCGCGTACCGGTAGGTGTCATTGTGCGCGCCGTCGTTGTTCCCGTCGCCGGAGTACTCGGTGTGACGATGGGTATCACCCCTGTAGATGCGGTAGGTCTTACCTGCCGAGTTGATCTCGTAGGCGCGGATGCGCGCAAGGTCTGCCTGTTCGTTCGGATGCTTCATGAACCTGCGCAGCTCGTCGCTCTGGCGCTCCACTAGCTGGGCCTCGAACACTGGGCTGCCCAATGCGGGCAAGCGCGTCGCGTAGACTTCCCCGCGTTCGTAGAAGTAGTCGTCATAAATCCGGTTGTCGGTCGCCCAAGCTGCGTACAGTGAGCCGTCCGGGGCCGCCGAAAATCCGAAACCCGCATCCGAGCGACCGGCGGTGGCAGGCAGCGGAATCGGGTCGATCCATTCTCGGCCATCGAACGCTGTCGCATAAGTTTCCCAGGCCGCGCGGTGAGCGCCCGCCGTGGGCGGCACCTCGCGCTGGCGCAAGTGTCGATGGCGGAACAAGGCCCAGACCCGCCCGTCACCGTCAGCTTGCAACCGAGGAAAATCGTTGAATCCCTGCAAGTCCTCCGGCAGGGATGCTTCGAAGCTGCGGGTGGGTCCCCGCCAGGCACCATTCTCATATGCGGCCACCGCGATCCAGCGCGACTGGTACAGCTGGGTCGCCGGGCGATTCAGCAGGAAGCCGGTGTCCTTGCCCCATTGCAGGCCGCTCTCGTTCCAGGCGACCCACAGGCGGTCTTCAGAGTCGCACGCTAGGCTCGGGTAGGCCTCGTAGCGCAAGGTGTCTGCGACAGGCTCAATATCCAGCCACTGATCGCCGTCGAACTTGCGCATACGGATGTCGTAGTCGTTTTGCTCATAGGTCTCCCAAGCAACGTAGACTGCGCCTTTCGAATCGGCGGCGATAGCCGGATGCCAGTCATCGGCCGGGGACCGCGAAACTTGTGTGGCAGCAGACCAAGTGCGTCCGTCCCAACGCCGGGCGAACACCTCAGAGCGTCCCTCGCGGAAGCCTTGCCAGACCAGCCAGACGTTCCCCCGCGCATCGGTGGCCAGCGCGTGATGCACATCCGGCTGCGGAGCTTCACTGAGTCGCGTCACCTCAGCCCAAGCAGCGCCATCGAAGACCCGCCCATACAGGTCGAAATTGTCACCCTTGCGATCAGCCCAGACCGCCACTACCCTGCCCTGCCCGTCCCTCGCAAGACGGACGTAGTAGGCGTCGGAGGCCCCAGTCGTGAGCTCTGTGATCTCGCCCAATTGGCTCCCGTCAGAGCGACGGGCAAACACATGGTTGCCCCAATCCCGATACCCGATCCACGCGACCCAGTAGGCCCCGTCTGGCTCGGCGACCGTATCCGCAAATCCGTTGTGGAAGCCCTCGCCAGAAACCAGCCCGGAGCTGGCGGCGCGCTCGACAACAACGGCTCCTCCCAGATAAGCTACGCGCCGCCCTGCGGGCTGTGCCGACAAGCGGAACGAGAAGTTTCCGCCCGCGGTCTCCAAATCTAGCCGGGCGTCGCCCTCGGCGCTCACGGTCAAGAACAGGCCGGGGATCTTGAGGTAGTCGGGAACGGGTGCCGGCGGCTCGGGCTCCCAGTTGCGGTAACGGAACTTCCTGCCCGGCGCCGTTGCGAGCTTCCAAGACGAATCGCCGATAGCATCGGTGGCTCGTGGCCGCCAACTGCGCAGGCTCGTGAGAACGCCACCCGACACCCGGACCGACCCATCCCACGCGGTGGGCTCGGTATCGGTCAGTCCAAATCGGACCCTGAAGGAGTGGTCTTTGCCCTCGGCGACAGCGTGAGTGACGAGCGTGGCAGCCACGAATAGAGCGAAGCGAGCGACTTTGGCAGACATTGCTACACCAGATTAGAACGCATTCGCCCCACCGGAAACACCGCTTGCCAGAGCCAAGACCCTAGCCCGGGCCGAAATGCCCGGAAGGCAAGGCCCCCAGTCGATCGTTGCAGACGCGGTGCCTGAACCGATCCAAGATCACCTGAAGCCGGGCTGCTGCCTTGCGCTTCAACCGGAACAACTTGGAGGCAAGTGCACAGAACGTACGGGAAGCGCCCTGCTCCGTCGACCGGAGCGACTGAACTGAAGCTCGGCGGACGAGCGGGGGGTTGGAACGGAGCGCGGGTGCCTTGCGATCAGGGATTCGCGGTGGCGGCTGGACCACCGATCCGGCCGCCACCTTCCGCTCAGAATCCAATCCTCAAGCCGAGGCGGAAGACGCGCTGGTCGTTGCCTTCTCTGCCCGTGTTGGCCATTCCACCCACGATTCCGAACCCGCTGCTGGCGACATTCGAGTTCGGATTCCCGAAGTGCGGGGTGTTCGATACGTTGAACGCCTCCGCGCGGAACTGGATGGTCAGCTGCTCGGTCGGCTGGAACTTGCGGAAGATGCCCATGTCCATGTTGATCAGGCCGGGTCCTCGCAGGACGTTCGAACCGCACGTTCCAAAGCGGGGCGTGTCACCGCTTTCATCCGGATCGGCGAAGGTGGAACGATCCCACCAACCGTTCGGCGAGCCCAGCTTCCGGGGCGCGGCCAAGCAATCTGCAAACTGCCCGGAGCCGGCGCTGTTGATAGAACCCGTTGGCGCCGTCGGCGTCCTAGGCCGGCCGGTGTAAAGCGAGGCCAGGGCGTTGATCTGCCAACCGCCGAGCACCGCAGCGGCCGCGCCGCTCTGAGCGAAGCGCTTGCTCCTGCCGAACGGCAACTCGTAGGTATTGGAGATGACGAGATTGTGCCGGATGTCGTTGTTCAGCGGGCCGCGGTTCTTCCAGTAGTAATCGGGATGTTTCACGCGAGGCTGGGCGGTGGAGGATTCCGATGTGTAGCCGCGGCCGTGGGACCACGTATACGCCAGGTTGAAGAAGTGGCCGGACCGGCTGCGACGGACAAGCTTGACCTGCAGGGAGTCATACATCGGCGTACCGATCGTGCCCCAGAATAGTGTGGACGCCGCCCTTCCGTAGCGCTGCCTAAGCACGCGGCCGGCGTTTCCTCGACCAATCTCGCCCCAGTTGGCCTCGATGCGCGAACTCTGCCGCGTGGACCGAGTCGCAACATACCCAGCCGTGCCGATCCAGTCGCCCCACTGCTTCTCTAGCGTGAAGTTCCACGATTGGATATAGCCGCGCTTGTAGTTCGCGTCCGCGGTGGCCACGTTCGCATTGAGCGGCATCTCGATCTTCTCATCGGTCGGGATTGGCGGGATCGCCGGAAAACCCTGGTCCAGCGTGGTGGCGTAAGAGCGTGAGTTCGGGGTCGGGATTCGTTGCGAAAACTGTGTCGGCAGGTTTCCGCGCAGGTCACGGCCGAGGTTGAACGGGTCATAGGTCAGGCCGTAGCCCGTGCGGACAACAAACGTGTCGGTCACCCGCCAGGCGATTCCTACGCGCGGCGCAAACTGGGTCTTGCTCTGGGGCAGTCCGCAGTTCCTAGGCACCGAGCCAATCCCGCACACGTACATGATGTTCTCGTCAATGTCGAAGCGTTCCAGCCCTCTGTTCGGCCGTACCGGGAACGGGTAGTACTCCCATCTCGTGCCATAGGTCAGGGTCAGGTCGGGGCGAAGCTGCCAGCGGTCGCGGATGTACAGCGAGTACTGGCCCGAACGCGTCTGCAACTGCTTGACGTTGAGGAAATTGCGCGCGGCCTCGCGCGGCAGGCCGAGCATGAATGAGGCGATCGCGTTGTAGTCGTTGACCTTGGTGCCTGCCCGGCTCGTGGTGTTCGAACGGAATCGGAACCCACCCGCTGGCGCGTCGCCGCCAGGGAAGTTGGCGACTTCTTGATTGATGTGCGTCAGAAAGCTGTCCGTCCCGAATCGAACATCGTGATTGCGCTTGGTCCAGTTGCCGTTGAACACGATCTGGTGCAGGTAGTCGTGTCCGATGAATGGCGATGTGGCGCGGTAGCCGAGAGTCCCGAATCCCGCGTCAAAGCGCATGCGCGGCATACCACCGTAGAACGAGCCGGCCTCGCCAGGGACGCCATCTCCGTTCGTGCCGGGGATACCGAGCACGTCCAAGCCGATCCGCTCGTCAAGATTGCCGGCGAAGGCGTTGCTGTCAACCAGCGTCGAGCCGAAATAGGCATCGAAGACCAGATTCGGCGTCGCCACGTAGGTGGCCGAGATGGTGCCGCTGTAGGTCGGGCCGAAGCCGTTGTCAGTGCGGAAGTTCGTCGGATGCACCTCTTGTCCGGAAAGCCGGCCGAACGCCGCCGGGTTGTCTTGTTTGTAGTAGAAGAAGCTCAGCCGCGCGAACATCGTCCACTTGTCAGAAATGTTGAAGTTGGCCTTGCTGTCAACTTGGTGCCGATCGAAGGCATACGTCTTGCTCGCCAGCTTGTTTCGGTTCAGGCCGAGCGCGCCGATGCCCTCGCGGTCGGGAACGCTCCAATCCGGGTCGTCTGCAAGGATGCGGCTCGCCCGCGCGATGCGAGAGTCCGGGATCATGTTGTTTCCGAACGCGGTACGATCATTCTCCTTGCCGATGGCCGCCGACATCGGATCGAAGATCGGCAGTGGCGAACCGGAAAAGTCGCCAGCGCGCATGGGCACCGTTGGCACCTTGATGAATCTGGTCGTATTGGAGTGCTCGGCGGTGCGCTCGTAGCTGACAAAGTAGAAGGCCTTGTTCTTCTTGATCGGCCCGCCCACCGTTCCGCCAGCCTGGTTGTAGATGAACTTGGGCTTGGCGTTGCCGCGGTCGCTGAAGTATGGGTAGGCCTGCATGTGCTGGTTGTTGTGGTAAAAGAAGGCGGATCCGTGCGTTTCGTTCGTCCCGCTCTTGATCTGCAGGTTAATGGCCGCACCGCCCGCGAGGCCCTGCTCGGCATCGAATGAACTGGTCACGACATTGACGACTTCAATCGATTCGAGAGCCGGGTTGATGCCCGACATATGCGTCAGATTGGGGTTGTAACTCGAAGCGCCGTCAATGCGGACGTTATTGGAATTCTGAGCCGCACCATTGACGTTGTAGCGCACTGCCCGCGTCGGGTTCGCTGGAACCGAGTGGGCGTTGGCCGGCGGGGAAAAGCCCGGCAGTGTCTGCAATAGCATCTGATAGTTGCGACCCAGCGGCACGGGCACGTTCTGCAATTCCTGCGTGCCAACCTCAGCGCGGACCTCGGCGCGATCGGTCTGCAGTCGGGCAGCCTCGGCGCTAACCTCGATGACTTCGGTCACCTCGCCGATCTGCAGGTCGACGTCAACCCGCGTAACATCGTTGACCCCCACCAGGACCCCCGTGGACGAGTAGGTGCTGAATCCGTCTGAACGCACTTCAATCCGATAGCTCCCGGTCGCGACCGTGGGAAACCGGTACGTTCCAGCGGCATTGGCTTCGCCTGCCCGCGAAGCACCCGTTCCCTCGTTCGTAATGGTCACTTGAGCGCCCGGAATGACTGCCCCGGTGCCGTCGGAGACATTCCCGACCAAGGTTCCGTACAGAAGCTGCGCGGATAGTCGCGCGCTACCGAAGCCCCCGACCAGTGTGATGGCGATGACGGCCGCCAGGCCGGCAGTCGCAAGTGCCTTGAATTGCATCTTCAACTCTCCTCATGTGTCGGCGCTAGGCACCGGGTTAGTGATCCGCCAAGGATCGGAGTCGCCTCCAAGCGGCCTTTGCTCGATCCCTGAACACCCCGGATACAGACCACCCGGACAGACCGCCCGCATAGACTGTACCACACTAGTCTCGCGTCGCTGGGAGTGATTGCTGGTGACTTCACCGCTGATTCTTTGTCGGGTTGAGGGGTGTAGTCGCTCTCTGGGTGCCTGAACACGAGCGCCATGGCGGTCTGAGAAGGAAAATCGAGCCCCGGCCTGGTGTCCAAGGATGCCCGATGGGCCGAGCAGCGCCGGGCGGGGCTCCCGCTATCGGCCCCGGGCGCACAGAGCGGCCGCTCACCCGGCCGCGGTCGGCCGGATGCGATGTCTCAGCGGTGCCAGTCCTGCTAGGTTTCGCTCAGTCGCAGTTGCAGCGCCTTGGCGCGGTTGCCGGCGGAGTAGATTTGCGCCTCCGGCACCGTCTCGAACTGCGGCTGCGACAGCAGCAACGCCAGCGCCAGGTTGTTCAGCGCCGCGTTGTTGGCCGGACCGTGGTCCGTGCGCACGCGGCTGGCAGCCTCCCCGAAGACCTTGTCGCGGCGGTAGTGGTTGGCGCTCTCCACTCGCCAGTGGCCGCGCTGCAGCACCCGTAACTCGCGCGCCGAGGCAGCCGCCGGCGGCAGCGAAGTGATGCCGTAGCTGTAGCTGCGCTTGACCGCGCCACCGCGCCGCGCACAGCGCTCGTGCGTGATGCGGTAGGCCTGCTGCGCATGCGGGAACGGCAGCAGTTGCGGATGGGGCGTGAAGACTTGGCTCGAGCGCTTCTCTAAGTCGCTCTGGCGCGAGGGCTTCCAGCCAGCTTCCGCCCAGCTGCGCGCCGCGCCCAGCTCCCAATTCAGCCCGCTCAGGGTCGCGTGCGTCAGCTCGCAGTTGCCTTTGATCCGCACCATGATGTGCCCGCCGTGCGGTTCCACGATCGCCCGCTCGGTCTCGCGCCCCGCGTGCCCCGCGTCCAGCGTCACCGTCCGCGCAGGTCCACCGCTTCCAACAAGGCCCGCCAGGCCGCCTGCTCGCCGCCCTCCTCGCGGTAGCTGCGGCTCGCCACCGGGACGCCCGTGCGATGGTCCACCAGCGTGACCGTCTCCCCGTGCTGCCCCGTCGCCGACAGCCGGTTGGCCCCGCGAATGCGCTTGCCAGCCCCCGCCCGCGCCGACGCCGCCACGCGCGGTTGCGTCCAACGCTCGAGCGCCCGTTCCAGCGAGCCCGGGGCGGTCCGCTCCATGACCCGCTGGAAGGTCGTCTCCGAGGGTGTCACGGACTCCCCCGTGGTCGCGTCCCGGCGACAGCCCAAGGCTCCTAACTCCTCTGCTGTCAATGTCTTCGCATACGCTTCTGCCGCCCGCCCGCCGACCCGACCGGCCAGCCTCGCCAGCAGCTGCAGCGCCAGTACCACGGCCAACCGATGCCGTCTCCCGTGGCAGCTCCGGCTGTCCTCCACCGCCTCCAACTGCGCCCGCAGCGAGCGCAGTTCCGCCGCCGGGTCGCGCACATCGACCGCCCCGCAAGCCCATTCCGGCCGCTCCTGCGGATCCGCCAGCCGCGCCCGCGCCCGCGCCCGCAACGGATCCACCAGCATCTGCTTGCGCTGCCCGTGCTTGTCCGTGGACTGCCCGTTCGAGCGCGCCTACCCCTTGCGCAAGCCCAGCTGGATCCAGTGCGCCGCCACATCGACCGTGCCCCGGTACAGCTGCGGATCCACAAACGTTTCGGCGAGTTCAATGGGAGGCCCCCAGCGCTGTTGCCAGTCCCGGCTCAGCCGCCGCAGATGCATCCCCAGCACGCGCGAGGCCAAGTGCTGCACGCCCGCCCCCTCCGGCAGCACTGAAAACCTCGTGTGATTCGCGATCAGATGCAAGCGCCGGAACTGCACCGCCTTGTGCCAGCCCAGCCAGCGGGCGCGCGGGCGGCACTGGAAGACCCCCGTCTGCCAGCCCACCAGCGCCAGCCACTCGCCCTCGTATTCCGCCACATAGCGCAGCCCGCGCCCGGCCAACTGCTTGCACCCCAAATCGTGGTGTTTGGCCATCAGCGCATCCCAGCGCGGCCGCTCGTGCGGCTGCGCCAGCCGCAGCACCACTTGCTTCAGATCCGGAATCGTTGTGGGCGTCTCCTGCTCCTGCATACCCCATGCATACACGAATCCGGCCAAAATAGCCAGCCCCTCGCCGATCTTGTTGTGCGAATGGTCACACCCCCCGATAAAGAATCAGCCGTGGCTTCGATGGCAACACCCGTTGCGTCCGGCGTGAGACAGCCTCATGGAACCTGCCGAAGCAGCAGATGCGCTGCGGCTGGCCCCGCCGTTGGCAGGCGTAAATCTGTTGGTACAGCGTTGAACGCTAACTCCGGCACCATAGCGGCCGCCGGCCCATCTCGGAAGTCACAGTGGCCCACGTTCTGCCGATCTGGTTCGTCAGGCGACGACCAATCGCGCCGCGTACCACCACATCCGGTACGTGCCGGCATGGGCGATCGCGATGGATCTGCTGGGCGCGGTCGGCCGCGCCGGGGCGCCTGCGCTTTGGCCGTGTCTGCGTCCGCGCTTGCGGGGGCTTTCTGCGTGACCGTGATGTGGTATTGGCCCGCCACGGCTTTGTGGCGCTCCTTGATGCGCCCGAGGCGCTCCAAGACGCGCGCATAGCGCTTGGTGCAGCCGGTTTTGGACAGCCCGGCATGCAGCTGGCGCAGTTCTGCCTCGAAGCGCTCGCGACGCTGCGCGAGCATGCTGTCCTCTTTCGCCTGACGGCCCTCGCTCCACGCGCACAGACGCGTTTCGACGCCGTCGCTGTCGAGCTTTCCAGACCTTGGCCGGCTGCTGCTTGCGTGTCTGGAAGGTGCCCTCCGGAGTGCTCTCGGGAGGGGCCTGCTTGCCGCGCTCGACGGTGATCCAGTGGTAGCTGCAGATTCCGCACGATTGTGAACGCCAGTGCTGTCTCATGGGACAGGGACTGGAGCGTCGCGGCTAGGAGCCAGAGGAGCGAACTCCTTCCCCAAGGAGGAGTTTGCTAGGGGCAAAGCGAGAGTAGCAATGCATGCGATTGAAGAAGTGCTGCGGCTGCACCACGAGTGCGGTCGCTCGCAGCACGCTCTCGGTAGACCCATGTCGGGCCGCGATGGCGTTACCGAGTTCCCGTCTAGCCGGAGTCCGGTGGTCCTGCGGATGAACTTCCGGGCTGTTCCTGGAAAAGGGCAATGGCCTCGTCCAGGCTGTCACGGTCGCCCACCAGCACGACCGCGTCGCCGGCTCGGTAGTGGAAGTCTGGTTCGCGGCGATAGAGGGGCTGTCCATCCCTGACGACGGCGATCTGCACGGCTCCGGTACGTCGCCGCAGCCGTAACGATGTCGCGCTCATTCCGATGACGTTGGCTCCGTCCTCGATTTCCACCAGTTCCAGGGCATCGTGAATCCCCAGGTGCTTCATCGCGTCGAGCCGCAGGTCAGGCTCTGCTGTGCCGCGAAAGAGCCCGTAGTGTTCCTTGCGCACTGTGGCGGTTTCCTGCCAGATGCGGTTGACCGGAATCCGGTAGCTCTCGAGCGCCTTGGAAAACAGTTCGATAGAGACCTCGAACTCTTCCACCACCACGTCTGTTGCACCGAGCGACATCAGTTTGTCGATGGAACTCGTGTATCTAGTGCGTACGACGATCTGGGCGGTAGGATTCAGGTCCCGAGCGACATGGACACCACGCCTCTCCTCGATCGGCGAGGAAATCGCGAAGACGATAATGCGGGCGCGTCCCGCCCCGACGTGTCTCAGGACGACGGCCTGCGTCCCGTCGCCGAACCTCACCGGTAGCCCGTCTTCGCGTGCCCTGCGGACGAGATTCGGGTCGTGTTCGACGACAATGCACGGGATCCCCGCCGCATCGAGCACCCTTGCAAGGTATCGCCCGGCAACGCCGTAGCCAACGATGATCGTATGATCAGACATCTTGTCGCCCCGGTCGGCATCTGTAGACGCGAGTCCCTGCGCTCGCTCACCGGACGGCGCGATGCGCTCGGCGACGGAGCGTGCGCTGCGAATCAGGAAAGGCGTGGCCATCATCGACACCACGGCTGTGCTGAGAAACAACTGGTAGTCGCCCTCGCGAAAGAGTCCCAGTGGCAGCCCCAACGCGGCGAGCAAGATGGAGAATTCACCGATCTGAGCGAGGCTGAGGCCGCTGATCACCGCGGTAGTCAAGATTCCGCCTGCGGCGCGGACAGATACCGTTACCAGCGCGGCCTTGAGTGCAAACACGACCAACAGCACGGGAACGAGCACACCCAGCTGCCCCACCAGAACGGGAATGTCGAGCAGCATGCCGGTGGAGATAAAGAAGATTCCACTGAACACGACCCGAAAGGGCCGGACGTCCGATAGCGCCTGCAGTCCGTATTCCGATTCGGATATGACCAGGCCAGCGATAAACGCTCCGATGGCGAGGGAAAATCCCGCCGATGCGCTGACGACAGCCGTCCCGATACCGAAGAAACCGACGCACAGGGTGAACAGTTCGGGGTCGCGGAAGAGCACGATCCGGTCCAGTGTCTTCCGCACTATGAATTGCCCGCCGATCACCAGCGCGGTGATGAGCACAAGCCCACGCACGAAGTCCGTGCCAACTGCGCCCATGTCGGCACCCTCCAGGCCAGCCAGTACCGGCAGCAGGAGAATCAGCGGCAGCACGCAAAGGTCCTGAAACAGCAGGATCGAGATGACGGAGCGCCCGTGAGCCGAGTCCAGTTCGGCCCGCTCGGCGTAGGTCTTGCTCACGATGGCCGTCGACGACAGTGCGGCGAGCATGCCATAGAAGATCGACCGGGCGGGCGGAATGCCGAAGGCAATCGCCAGTGCCGCCACGCACAGAAGCGTGCCGCTCACCTGCAACCCACCGCCGACCAATACCGTGCGAGCCCAGTGGCGTACGTACGAAAGCGACAATTCCAGTCCCACCTCGAACAGCAACAGGGCGACACCAAGTTCGGAAAGGACCTGCACCTCCTCGGTGGCACTGATGAGCGCGAATCCATTGGGACCCACTAGGACTCCGGCAACCAAGAAACCCACCAAGGGCGGGGCCGACAGACGGTGTGCCAGCGCCACGATGGGGATCGCCATGCCCACGAGCAGCGTCAGGTCGATCAGCAACCTACCTTCGTGCATGGCTATTCCAGCCTCTGGCTCGCAGACGGGGAATCGGGGGCCCAGCGATTCGCCGGAATGGAAGTCACAGCCTTGTTCCTAGCCTCTGGCTCGATTTTCCCGGAAAGCTGGACGCCCTCTGTCCAGTCCGTCATCCAATCGGGTCGCCGCCGCCTCATCGGAGGATTGAGGGGATGGCGGGCACAGCGACCGGCAAACACCGGGTCACCGCTCGCTGCTTGCTCTGAGTGCGCAGACACGGTTTCGTCCAAGGCAAGCTCTGCCGTCCCTGCTAGTGCCGCCGCGCAGATCGCTGCCTCTCGGTGCGTCCCATGAACAGCAGCGCGATATGGGGGAACGAGTTCTTGCGGCAGTCTGTCGGATTCCTTACGCAGACCATCAGGGACTACGCGTGTCCGTGGCTGTCTACCGTCTATGACCAGATCTAATGATAGCTGCGCGGCGGACTCCGTCTCTTGGGGCGAAACAGCGATGCCTCGCTTAGTGCTCAAGCGAGGACTCCGGATGCGGGCATCGGTGGGCGGAACGAGGCTACGGGTGGTTCCGGCCCCGGTCCGCGGGATCGTGGAGGCAGACGCGGGCCGGATCGAGCCCGTTCGCGCTCAACGGTGCCGAATCGATGGACCGGAGGACGCCGGGAATGCCTGCAGTGGGATACGCTGAGGCGTCTGGTTCGAAGCCACTATGTTCAGGCACAGAAGGACTTCGCGGACCCGCCACTTGATTGGAGGCTCCATGAGACTGACCTTCGCCTGCCTGCCGCTTGCCGTGTCCCCTCTTCTCGCGGACGCGCCACCACCCGCTCATCAGATCGCCTCCAGTGTCCAGGCCGCACCGGAAGAGCTCCGCGCTGGAGCCACCGTCTTGGGATACAATGCTTCGGGATCAGTCGGTGGTCTGCGCAAGGGCTCCAACGACTTGAACTGTCTCGCCGACGCCCGCCCAACAAGAGCTTCTCAGTAGCCTGCTACCACAAGGACTTGGAACCGTTCATGGCTCGCGGGCGCGAGCTCTCGGAACAAGGCTACAAGGGCAAGCAACGCCACAAAACCTGCTGGAAGGATGTCGATGAGGGGCGCGTCAAGATGTCGCGCGAAGCGCGCATGCTGTACGTGTTGACCGGCAAGTCGTACGATGCGGCCAAGGACGAGGTGCTGGAACCCTATCTGCGCTGGGTGATCTACACGCCGTATGCGACCCCGGAGTCGACTGGGATTCTGGCGAAACCTGGCCCGGGTCCATGGCTGATGTACCCCGGCACTGCCGGCGCACACGTCATGATCAGCCCGCCCAAGCCGTAAGGGCCTGCCCGAAATCCACGGATGCTCCGGCTGTCGCCAGTTTGCTCAGCGTAGAGATCCGAGCGACTGCCCGACCGCTCGCTATTGCGGGGCCGATCGGACCGGTGGCATATTGTCGACGAACCCGGCTCCGTCTTCCCGCAGCTCGGCGATCGCGGCGGCACGCAAGCGCTTCAGAGCCCCTTGGAACTCGGGCTTGATCGCGAGGTTGTCGAGCTCCTCGGGATCGTTCTTGAGGTCGTAGAGTTCCTCAAGGTCGGGCACCAAGGGCCGCACGTACTTGTAGCGGCCGTCAACGAGCATCACGTACCACGGAACGTTGGAATGCATCGCGTCGTCCCCTTCGGGGATCGTGTCCGTATCCGATCCGTATTTACGCCCCGTGGCCGTCAGCAGCATGGGATGAGGCCATTCGCGCTGGGGATCTTCGAGGAGTGGGGTCAGGTCCTCGCCGTGCATTTCCCACGGCAAGTCGATGCCCGCGAAACGAAAGATCGTTGGGACTAGATCCACTCCGCCCACCGGCCGTGGGCAGACTTCGCCTTCCGGAACGCGACCAGGCATCGAAATCACGAGCGGAGAGCGAATCGAGGCATCATACGGAGCAACTTTCTGCCGCATCCCGTGCTGCCCCCACGCAAACCCTTGGTCAGATGTCCAGATCACCAAGGTGTTCCCACGCTGGCCGGATTCCTCAAGGGCCTTGAGCAAGCGATCGACACCCTCGTCCAGCGCCAGCACGCCTTGGTGGTATTGCTGTGTCCACGAGGTCAGCGAGCGGTTGCGGAACATCGGGGTGCCGTCCGGCCCGCGCTCCCAGAATGCGATTTTCTGGGCCCAGTCGGGTTTGCCTGGGCGTGGCGGGAAGATGTCGGCGGGGGTGTCGAAGTCGATGCCCGGATACGCGTCCAAGTGCCGGTCGGCCGGTGTGAACGGGCCATGAACTGCGCCGTAGCAGAGCCACAGGAACCAGGGCTTGCTCTCGTCGCGGCCCTCGCCGTTGATCAGGTCCACTGCCCAGTCGGTGTATTGGTCGCTCGAGTAGCGTTTCAGGACCTTGGTCTCGCCACCTTGGTAGGTGATCGGTTGGTCGTAGTAGTAGTTCCCGCTCGTCGTCGTGTACTTGGGCCGGTTCCACACGATCTGAAAGTCCCAGTCACGCCCGTACCCTGTGTCCGTGCCGGTATGCCATTTGCCGATCTGGGCGGTGAAGTAGCCGTTCTCGCGAAACACCTTCGGCCAGAACGGCAGGATACGCGGATCGTATGTGCTGCCTGGATACGCCCCCACCATCCGCATCGATTGAACGCCGAACTGGTGGAACCCGGTCAGCAAGGTGGCCCGGGAGGGCATGCACCACGTGCCGATGTAGGCATACTCGAATCGCACTCCCTGCGAAGCCAGTCGGTTCATCGCGGGCGTCCGCACCCACGGATATGCCTCTGGGTACGCCCCCACGGTCCTATGGGAGTGGTCGTCTGTGTAGATTAACAGGATGTTGGGTCGTTCCGGAGCGGCCGGGGCAGCAGCCACGACCGATGCTGTGAGCGCGCAAAGTGCCGCGGAAGCAAATGTCTGAATCAAGGGAGTTGCTGGCATGGTGATCCCCACATCCGTTGTCCGGGCGTGCTTGGATTGTACATCCGAAGGCACCCTGCGCCCGGCCGGCATCCGTTCTATGACGCGGCCGGCGGTCTTCTTGCGCGTCAGCACCCTTGCACTGTCGAATCGGCGGGCCCGCTGACCAGCGCGCACGGCTTGTGGAATGTCGGCTCTCGGATTGCGGGCTTCCACGCTGGCAAGTGACCAGTTGGCAGCAAGGCGGCCAGAACCGAGAAGCGGTATTCAAGATGTTAATGCCAACGGATTGCGCACATTCGGCAAGGGACACATCGTGAGCGGCCAGCTGCGAATGATGTTTCTTTGGCGACATTACAAGAGCCCCAAAGGGAATCCTGATTACGCACCAGCCAAAGTTAGGAGGCGGTAGCTTCCGTGTTGGCTGTCAAGCAGATATCCGGGCAGATGTGTTCTGCAAGGGCGATTTTCTTGGATTTCTCTGCACATGGTGAGATTCGGTGAGGGGCGGCGGTGGGTGCTGCTCAGGCGGCGGCCGGCAACTCCCGAGCGGGCGGTTCGCTTTGCCAGCAGCGGTCCTCGCGCAGCAGCGCAGTGAGCAGGCAAGCGAGCTTGCGCATGACGGCGACCATGGCGACCTTGTGCTCCTTCTTGTCGGCGATCAGGCGCTGGTAGCAGGCCTTGCAGGCGGGTTCCCAGCGGGTCGCGGACAGGGCCGCCATGTAGAGGCTGTGGCGGGGCTGGGCGCGACCGCCGCGAATGCTGCGGCGACCATGCTGTTTGCCCGAGTCTTGGTCGAACGGCGCCAGGCCCAACAACGCGGCGGCCTGGCGGCGACCGATGGTGCCCAGTTCGGGCATCTCGGCACACAGGCAGGCGGCCGTGACCGGGCCGCAGCCGGGCACCGACTGGATGATCTCGGCGCGGCGCGCCAGGGCAGCGTCGGCGGCGATACAAGTCAGCATGCGCTGCTCGCAGGAGCTGATGTCGGCTTGCAGGCCATTGCAACTGTCAGCGATGCAGGCAGCCGCCTCGGGGGCGAGTTCGGCGCGCAGCTTGCGGAGGGCGCCGAGCTGTATCACGAGCTTGCGGCGCGCGGCCAGCAAGTCACTGAGCAGCTGCAGGTGATCGTCTTGGGGCGGGGTCGCCACGAGGCTGTCAAGCTGGCCGAAGCGGGCCAGCATGGCAGCGTCGACGCGGTCGTTCTTGGCGAGTTGTCCGAGGGCCTCGGCGAAGCGCCGCGAGCGCAGCGGGTTGACCAGCACGGTCTCCAAGCCGGCCTCGAAGAGGCACTGATGCAGACGGCGGTGATAGCGCCCGGTGGGCTCGAAGACAGCGCGGCTGACGCCGTGCTGCAGCAGCCACTTGCGCAGGGCGCGGCGGCCGCACTTGTCATTCTTGAAGTGGCGCTCCAAACTGCCCTCGAGGATGTGGGCGTCGAGCCCGGATTTGCCGACATCGATACCGGCGATTACGGTGGGCTTGGGTGGTGTCATTCCTGCGTTCCTGTCCTTTTGCGATACGGGGCTACACCCACGCTTCCGTTGAGGTCGCGCAGGAATTGATGCGACGGGCCGACCAAGCTACCGCACGGACCTGAAATCCGAGGGGGAAACGGTCCGACCCGTCGCCGCCTCGGGGGCCTTGCAAGGCCCCCGAGGCGACCTCCCCCCGCTGGCGAGGGGAGGGATCCGAGGCCTGCCGCTGCGGTGGCTTGCGCCACCTGCGGCAGACCAACGAGACGTACCCAAGTCCTAACTGGGGATCCTGTCTCCGGCACACTTCCAAGATAAAAGGGTAGGGGCGGAGTGCGCACGGCGACATAGGCGAGGCGGGGCACGAGATCGACCAGCTGGTAGCGGCGGTTGAAGCGGTAGGCGAATTCGGCGAGGTAGCGCCCCGCGTAACGCGCGGCGCAGGCGTGATAGGTGCCGTCCATCGCCCGCTTGACGTTGCCCAGCAGCGTGTTCACCCAGATCAGCCCGGGCGTCTCGCAGCTGCCCTTGCCACCTCCGGTGACGCGCGGCTGGTGCGTGCAGCGGGCCGCCTGCACCCCCCGGAAGCAGGCCAGCCCGTCCGCCCGTACGATGGTCCCCGGCCGTAGGTGCTGCTGCGCCCAGGCTTGCACTGCGCGGCGGCGGAAACCAACCACCGGGCTCAGCCGCAGCCGCTGCGGCCGCCCGTCCTCAGTGACTTGGGCCGCCGCCAGGAAGGGCGTCTTGCGGTCCGCGCCGCGACCGCGCTTGCCGCCGCTGGCTGCCCCGCCCAGATCGGCGTCGTCCAGCTCCACGAGGCCCCCCAGCGGCTGGCTGTCAGCCCGCGCGCGCATCGCCTGCAGCAGTTTGTGCTGGAGCATCCCAGCCGTGTTGTAGCTCACGCCCAACTGGCGCAGCAGGTCCATCGCCGAGAGGCCATTCTTGGATTGCGTGAGCAAGTAGATCGCCAGGTACCAAGTGGTCAGCGGCAGCTTGGTGTGCTCGAACACGGTGCCGGCGGTCAGCGAGACCTGCCGCTGGCAGCGGATGCACTGGAAGACCTTGCGGGTGTGCAGCTGGCAGTCCTTGTGCTAGCCGCAGGCGGGGCAGCGGAAGCCCTGCGGCCAGCGCGCTTGGAACACCGCTTGGGCGCATTGCAGCTCGGTTCCGTAGAGCTTGAGGAAGTCGCGCAGGCTCTGTCCTTTCTGGAACTGGACGTGGTTCTTAGGCATGTAGAACTCCTTTGTTATCAGATACTTATTATACATTCCACAGCGATTTAAGTCAACCGGATCGAAGCCCGAATCCAAAACATTTCCGGCTCCTAAATGCGGCTGAGAGTCCTCGGTAATCAGGTGGCCCGTTGCAGGATCTTGTCCTCCAGCGCTGCCACGCCTAGCGGTCGCTCGCCCCCGTCCGGCTTCGGAATCTTCACCCGCCGCACGGGTTTCGCCCGGTACGCCCCGCGATGCACGCGCTCGTGCAGGTCGCGCAAGCGCTCCTCCCGCCTTTGCTCGTACTCTTCCCAACTCATGCCGTCCACGCCCGGCGCGGCCTCACGCTTCAGCGCGTCGAAGGCTGCCCCCAGTGTTTCTGGCGCGATATGGTGCAGGAGCGCCGTGAGCTTCTCCTTCGGTTTCCTTCTCGCTGCTTGCCGTATCCGCTCGGCCCCGCTTGGCATGTTATCCCGGTTCTGTACCCGGCTCATGTCGCTGCCTCCTGGATTCCCGTTGATCGCGGCCCTTTGCTCCGGCGGCTCCGCCCGAACTTGCGCCCGGTTGTTCGCTGCTTTCCTCGCTACTATGCCCGCGTCTGACTTCTTCGCGTCGTGCGTCCTCGGCTTCGGCTTGCTGCCTTCCCTCGGCGATCCCCACGGCTGATTCTTTATCGGGGGGTGTGACCATTCGCACAACAAGATCGGCGAGGGGCTGGCTATTTTGGCCGGATTCGTGTATGCATGGGGTATGCAGGAGCAGGAGACGCCCACAACGGTTCCGGATCTGAAGCAAGTGGTGCTGCGGCTGGCGCAGCCGCACGAGCGGCCGCGCTGGGATGCGCTGATGGCCAAACACCACGATTTGGGGTGCAAGCAGTTGGCCGGGCGCGGGCTGCGCTATGTGGCGGAATACGAGGGCGAGTGGCTGGCGCTGGTGGGCTGGCAGACGGGGGTCTTCCAGTGCCGCCCGCGCGCCCGCTGGCTGGGCTGGCACAAGGCGGTGCAGTTCCGGCGCTTGCATCTGATCGCCAATCACACGAGGTTTTCAGTGCTGCCGGAGGGGGCGGGCGTGCAGCACTTGGCCTCGCGCGTGCTGGGGATGCATCTGCGGCGGCTGAGCCGGGACTGGCAACAGCGCTGGGGGCCTCCCATTGAACTCGCCGAAACGTTTGTGGATCCGCAGCTGTACCGGGGCACGGTCTATGTGGCGGCGCACTGGATCCAGCTGGGCTTGCGCAAGGGGTAGGCGCGCTCGAACGGGCAGTCCACGGACAAGCACGGGCAGCGCAAGCAGATGCTGGTGGATCCGCTGCGGGCGCGGGCGCGGGCGCGGCTGGCGGATCCGCAGGAGCGGCCGGAATGGGCTTGCGGGGCGGTCGATGTGCGCTACCCAGCGGCGGAACTGCGCTCGCTGCGGGCGCAGTGGGAGGCGGTGGAGGACAGCCGGAGCTGCCACGGGAGACGGCATCGGTTGGCCGTGGTACTGGCGCTGCAGCTGCTGGCGAGGCTGGCCGGTCGGGTCGGCGGGCGGGCGGCAGAAGCGTATGCGAAGACATTGACAGCAGAGGAGTTAGGAGCCTTGGGCTGTCGCCGGGACGCGACCACGGGGGAGTCCGTGACACCCTCGGAGACGACCTTCCAGCGGGTCATGGAGCGGACCGCCCCGGGCTCGCTGGAACGGGCGCTCGAGCGTTGGACGCAACCGCGCGTGGCGGCGTCGGCGCTGGCGGGGGATGGCAAGCGCATTCGCGCGGCCAACCGGCTGTCGGCGACGGGGCAGCACGGGGAGACGGTCACGCTGGTGGACCATCGCACGGGCGTCCCGGTGGCGAGCCGCAGCTACCGCGAGGAGGGCGGCGAGCAGGCGGCCTGGCGGGCCTTGTTGGAAGCGGTGGACCTGCGCGGACGGACGGTGACGCTGGACGCGGGGCACGCGGGGCGCGAGACCGAGCGGGCGATCGTGGAACCGCACGGCGGGCACATCATGGTGCGGATCAAAGGCAACTGCGAGCTGACGCACGCGACCCTGAGCGGGCTGAATTGGGAGCTGGGCGCGGCGCGCAGCTGGGCGGAAGCTGGCTGGAAGCCCTCGCGCCAGAGCGACTTAGAGAAGCGCTCGAGCCAAGTCTTCACGCCCCATCCGCAACTGCTGCCGTTCCCGCATGCGCAGCAGGCCTACCGCATCACGCACGAGCGCTGGGCGCGGCGCGGTGGCGCGGTCAAGCGCAGCTACAGCTACGGCATCACTTCGCTGCCGCCGGCGGCTGCCTCGGCGCGCGAGTTACGGGTGCTGCAGCGCGGCCACTGGCGAGTGGAGAGCGCCAACCACTACCGCCGCGACAAGGTCTTCGGGGAGGCTGCTAGCCGCGTGCGCACGGGCCACGGTCCGGCCAACAACGCGGCGCTGAACAACCTGGCGCTGGCGTTGCTGCTGTCGCAGCCGCAGTTCGAGACGGTGCCGGAGGCGCAAATCTACTCCGCCGGCAACCGTGCCAAGGCGCTGCAACTGCGACTGAGCGAAACCTAGCAGGACTGGCACCGCTGAGACATCGCATCCGGCCGACCGCGGCCGGGTGAGCGGCCGCTCTGTGCGCCCGGGGCCGATAGCGGGAGCCCCGCCCGGCGCTGCTCGGCCCATCGGGCATCCTTGGACACCAGGCCGGGGCTCGATTTTCCTTCTCAGACCGCCATGGCGCTCGTGTTCAGGCACCCAGAGAGCGACTACACCCCTCAACCCGACAAAGAATCAGCGGTGCGGCGATCCCGGCGGCGACCCGCCGACATGACTCGAAGACCTCCCAGTTCCCGGTGTTGGATGTACGTGCGTGCACTGAGTGCTTGGACCCCGCTGAGCTCGTCCATGCCTCGTCTCTACCGGCATGTCCGATGTTGCCTTCAGCCACGGGGATGGCCTCGGCGCTCGGTAAGTCAACTGTTTCGGTGCTCAATACTCCGCCCACACGCGCCGCTGTCAACGCTTCACCGACTGCCTCGCGGCAGCCTGCGCATGACTCACGGTGTGGCATGAAGTGACTCTCTCCTTTGCCCCCGGGGACTTTCACCCCGAATCCTTCACCAGTTAGACTGGCTGTTCCCCCGGGCAGAATCCGTACGTGCCCGGTGGGGCATACGGCTCCTATCTTGAGTGCATGACGGCTAATCGTTGGTCAGGCCACGGGTGGCGCACGCGGGTGCGCGGCCAATGCCGCTCGCTCAGTGCTCGGAGCCGCTCCCAAGGGAAGCGGTCCCGCTGCGACCGACGGCGGAGACTGCGCATCCACAGTCGCTGCAGGTAGTATCGGAAGCGGCTCAGGTGCGGGCCGCTGGTTGGAACTGCATAGTAGTTCAGCCAGCCGTCGAGCACCTGCCCCAGCCATTGCGCGGTCCGCACGATGTCCTCGTGCTGCCGCCGGTGCAGGGCCTGCTTGATCGCCTTCAGCTTCCGGTTCATCCGTTTCGCGATCGGCTTGCGCCCGAGCCCGAACTTCCCTTGCTTCGTAGTCCGGCAATACTGCGTGAACCCGAGGAAGTCGAACGTCTCTGGCCGCCCCTGACCGCGCTCCCGACGGTTTGCTGCCGCAAACCGCCCGAATTCGATCAGGCGCGTCTTGTCCGGGTGCAGCGCCAATCCGTAGGCGGCGAACCTTGCTGTCGCCTCGCGCAGGAAGCGTTCCGCGTCGCTGCGGTACTGGAAGCCCAGCACGAAATCATCGGCATAACGCACGATGATCATCTCGCCCCGAGCCTCCCGTGGACGCCAGGTCCGATGGACCCATGCATCCAGCACATAGTGCAGTACCACGTTCGCCAACACGGGTGAGATCACTGACCCCTGTGGGGTCCCCCGGCCCGTGTCGAACCACTGCCCGTCCTCCATTACCCCGGCGCGCAACCATTTGCCGATCAGCCGCAGCAGCCGCTTGTCTCCAATCCGCTTCCCCAGCAGCTCTACCAGCTTGGCCCGGTCGATGCGGTCGAAGAATTTCGTGACGTCTGCGTCCAATATCCAGTTGATCTTGCGCCGCGCGATCCCGACCGCGATGGCGTCGAGCGCATTATGCGCCCCGCGCCCCGGTCGGAACCCGTAGCTGAACCCGAGCAACTCCGCCTCGTAAATCGGCGTCAGGATGGTGTCGACAACGGCCTTCTGGACGATTTTGTCCTCCAGTGCGGCCACCCCCAGCGGTCGCGTGCCTCCGTCCGGCTTCGGAATGTTCACCCGCCGCGACGGACTCGCCCGGTACGTTCCTGCTTGCACGCGCCCGTGCCGGTCGAGCAGTCGCTCTTCCAGCCCTTGCCCGTACTCCGCCCATCTCATTCCGTCCACGCCCGCTGCCGATCTGGGCTGCAACCCGTGGTAGGCCTGCCGTAGCGTGTCCGTCGTGATGTGGTGCAGTACCGCCGTCAACTTCTCCTGTGGTTCCCTCTTGACGACTTGCCGTATCCGCTCGGCCCCCTGTGACACAGGTCCCCACCACTGCGTGTGGCCCGTGCTGCGGCCTCCCGGATTCCTCTCGATCCCGGCCCTTCCCTCCAGTGACTCCGCCGGCGCTTGCGCCCCTTTGTTCGCCACCTTCCCGAGCGCCGTGCTCACGCACGCGCCCCGCGGTACTATGCCCGGGTCTGACTTCTTCGCGTCGTGCATCCTCGGCTTCGGCTGACTGCCTTCCCGCGGCGGTCCCGGCCACGTTCTGCCGGGACAACGCGAAGACCTCCCAGGTCCCGATGTCGGACGTACGTGCGTGCCTTGAGGTCTTAGACACCGCAGAGTCCGGCCGTCCCTCGCCTGTGGCGGTCCGACCAGTGTTGCCTTCGACTACAGAGACGGTCTCGGCACTCCGAATTGGGTTTACGGTGCTCAATGCTCTGCCCACACGCGCCGCTGTCAACGCTTCACCGACTGCCTCACGACAGCCTGCGCATGACTCGCGGTGAAACATGGATTGGCTCATCCTTTGCTCCGGGAGACTTGCACTCCCTGTCCTTCACCAGTTAGCCTGGCTGTTCCCCCTTCTCCATGCGTCAACTCGCCGCGTCTGCCGTCCGGCTGGCGGTTGATCTCGACCATCCGGTCTACGACTGCTTCTATCTCGCGCTCGCCATTCAGGAGCAATACCCGGTCGTCACCGCTGATGCCCGATTCCATGGGAAGGTGAGCCGTCACCCTTACCTGGCGGACCGGGTCACGCACGTGGCGTCCCTTGATCTTGACTAGCGCCCAATGACCGTGCTTGCGCAAGTCGCGGGGGTGGCTGACTCCTGACGCTGAACCGAACGGCACGAGCGCGGATGCAGGTTGGTTGGGTGGCGGGCAGACGCTGGCAGTCTATCGCGCGTCGCCGCGAGAGTGGGTGCCGGCCCGCGCATCGAACGATCGGGACCCTTCGCTGCGATCGGTTCCGTTCAGTTCGTCGCAATGCCAACGAAGAGGGCGACCCGCTAGTCCCGTTTGTGCGACCCGAACGCTTTCGTTTACGAGCGACTTCACTGATCCATTGTCGCCGGACTCCGAGCCATAGTTGTGAGCTCGAAGTCCTCGGATCTGAGCTTCGAAATGGATGCTTTGGATCGCTCCGTGATGGGTACTAAGTATCTGAATCGCAATGATTTGTTCGTGTCGAAGCACCCTGTCCAGTTACACCAATCCGACAGGCCGGCAAGCACTGGACGCTAGCCGCACTTGTTGTTGTCACACGGACGCGTGCAGACGACCTTGTAATCCGGAGTTAGCCCGCAGCCAACCGCATTGGGGTCGCTGGTTCCGCAACGGATGCGGCACGGCGGCTCCTCGCCAGCCGGCGGCGGCCCGGGCGGAGGTCCGGGCAGACCGCGCCGACGTGCTGGAAGCCCCAGCGCCTCGCGCAGCGCGTTGTGCTCCATGCCCAACGTGCGCGCCGACGCGGCGAAGTTCATCGGATCGATGCGCCCGTCGCTCAGGCGCAGTGCCTCCGAAAGCTGCTCGACTCTAATGCCGAGTTGTTCTGCCGCGGCCGCCACCTGCTCCGGGCTGGGCGGCACGTCCGCCGGCGGGGGACCGCGTCGAGGCCCTCGCCCCGAAACCTCTGGGGCGGCTTCCCTGCCGGCATCTGGTGAGGGCGTACCCGCGAAGCAACCCAAGATATACGGCCAGCTCTCGGTGACGTGATAGTGGTACGCCCCACCCTGGTCCTGGCCGCTGTGCCCGTTGCAGCGATCCAGATATTCGGCACCATCGTTGGACTTGTAGCGAAACGCATCCCAAGCGTCGGTTTCGGGATCTCTCAATTGCCGCCAGCTGCTCTTGTATTTCACGACTTCCGAGCAATCCGAGTCGGCGCAGCCGTATGGGCCATAGACGGGAAACCCGTCCAACGCGTACGCCAAGATCGGCGACGGTTCGCCCGTCTTGATGCCGACGGCCAGGCAAGCCTGCACCAACGCATGGTAGTGGTACTCGCGCGCAGTGTGGCCCATGCATGCGTCCATGATCAGACTTCGTTACATCGGAACTCTCTGCAAAGAGGCCTAGAGCCTCGTAACTAGCTGCTGGGTCAAGCTTTCACGCTCCCTCCCCGGCCGCATCCGGACTTGACTTGCGCCCCAGAACATGCTATTTTGAATGCATATGTATTCGCCCGCCAAACTGCCCGCGCCCACTGGCCTGCCCGCCGCTCTGCCGCTCCAACCCCCGCACGCCACGCCCATCAGCGCGCGCCTCAGCATGCTGCGCGAGGGCGACCGCGTCGTCTACTTCGTGCACACCGACCCCGTCTGCTCGCACACGGCCGACCACAAGCTAGAGCGCAATCTCTGCCTGGCCCGCTTCGCCCTGTTCGGCCTCGCTACGCAGTCCGAACTGGCCCGCGCCCACGGCATCAGCCAGAGCACCGTCTCGCGCGCCGTGCAGCGGCTGCAGGTGCAGGGTGAGCTTGGCTTCGCGCCCGCCCCCAAGCCGCGCCGCCCCTATGGCATCGTGGACCCCGCGCAGCTGGCCCAGGCCGCCCGCATGCTGCGGTCCGGGCTCAGCCTGTACCGCGTGGCCCAGCAACTGGGCGTCTCGCAATCGACGCTGTGGCGCTACACCCAACAGGGCTTGCTACCGGCCAGCCAGTGCCTGCCACGGCGCCGCGCCGGCGCGCCCGCCGAGCGTGACAGTGACGCTCAGGGAGCGGGCCCGCAGCCCGGCGGCGCGGCGCCCAGTGCGCCGCCGTCGGCGGCCCCCGGCAAGGAAGACCGCAACCGGCGTGCTGACCGCCCTGCCGAGCCTGCTGCAGGCCGGCCTGCTGCGCCACCTCGACCAGCTGACGCTACCCAAGGGCTTCTACGGCCTGCAGTCGCTGCTGCTGCTGTGGGCCTTCCTGCTGCTGGGCCGGGTGCGTTGCGCCGAGCGGCTGCGCTACCAGCAGCCCGGCGAGTGGGGCGCCCTGTTGGGCCTGGACCGCTGCCCCTGCCCGCGCACCCTGCGCCGCCGCACGCACCAGCTGGCCGCTGCCAAGGGGCTGCCGGCCTGGGTCGGCTGCCTGACCCAGGACTGGTGTGCAGACGATCCGGAGGCCGTCGCCACGCTGTTCGTCGATGGCCACGTGCAGGTCTACAGCGGTCAGGGCCGGCTGCCGAAACATTTCGTGACCCGCCAGAAGCTGGCCCTGCCGGCCTCGGTCGGCTACTGGGTGCACGCGCTGGGCGGGGCGCCGCTGCTGTGCTTGCACCGCCAGATAGACGCCGGCATGGTGTCTGAGATCTGGAACGGGATTGTGCCGCAGTTGCGCCAGCTGGGCCTGCTGGCAGGCGCTGGCGCACCACGCCTGACGCTGGTCTTCGACCGCGAGGGCTGGAGCCCGCGCCTGTTCCGCGAGCTGCGCGCGCTGGGCATCGCGGTGGTGACTTGGATCAAGGGCTCGCAGGCGCAGCGCTGGCCGGATAGCGACTTCCGGGAGGCCGTCATCCCAGTGCGCGCCCCGGGCGGGTCGGCCCGCCTGGAGGGCCAGCTGGCCGAGCGACCGTACGATCTGGGCGCAGGCTGCCAGGCGCGCGAGATCCGCTTCTGGATCGACCGCCGTGTGCGCGGCACGGGCCAGCGCGGCCAGCCGCGCAAGCCGCTCGAGCTGGCGGGTCGGCCGGGGCCGGACCAGCGCCAGCCCGCGCTGCTGACCACGCATCCCGACCTCACGGCCGAGCAAGCGGCGGGCCTGCTGCGCTCGCGCTGGACGCAGGAGAACTTCTTCAAGTATCTGCGCGCCGAGTTCGGCCTCGACACCCTGCCCGAGCATGCCCTGGTGGAGGTCGAGGCCGACGCCTGGGTCGTCAACCCGGCCTGCCGCACCATCGGCAAGGCGCTCAAGCAAGCCCGCAACTCGGTCGGCAACCTGCGCCGCAAGCTGGCCCTGCAAGCCGACGCCGGATCCGCCCCAGCGCGCGCGCTGGAAGCGCGCATCCAGACTTGCGACCAGACCATCCAAGGCCTGCTGCTGGCACGCAAGGTGACCGACCAGCACATCTTGGCCGGCGAGCTCTCGCCGGAGGCACGGCTGCAGGCCCTGCCCCAACCGCTGCGCCTACTGCTAGACACCCTGCGCATGCTGGCCTACCGCGCCGAAACAGCGATGACGACCGCGGTTGCGCCCGCGCTCGACAATCCCGACACCGCCCGCAGCCTGCTCAAGTCGCTGTTTCAGGCTGACGCCAGCCTGCACCCTGACGAGTCAGCCGGGACCCTCACCGTGCGCCTGCTGCACCAGCCGACCCGCGCCCAGGATCGCGCCCTGGCCCCCTTGCTCGACGAGCTCAACCGCACGCGCACCGTCTTCCCCGGCACCCACCTCCGTTTGGTCTACCGCATGCTGTCGGACGACCTGCCCTGCTCAGCCTCCTCCCAGCCCACCCCGGCCAACCCCAAGCCGCCGCTCCCTGCATCCAAACTATCCAAACCAAATGAAACGGTGTAACGAAGTCTGATGATGGAGTTGTAAATCGGATCCCCGAACCCTGGGTAGGGCACGCCACCCTCGTTCGGGCCGAAGAACGGAATCCCGTTGATGGCCACTCCCACGGTGCCGAGCAAGGGGATGGGGGATGGCGTGTCCGCCAGCTTCGGGCTGCGGGGAATGCGGTACTCGCGATTCGTTTCCAGCAGCGGGTTCGGCGTGATCTGCACGAATTCGTAGTGCGGAATCCCGTTGCTGCGGACCACCAGCGTGTCCTGTTCGCACTCCACTTCGAGCCAAGGCTTGGCATACTCGTCGCCGGCTCCGGGAAAGTGCGCCACGTCCAAGAAGGCCTCGGTCGGGCAGCCGGAATCTTGAGCGGCCAGCGGAAGCGCCATTACCGCGATTGAAATGATGGGAATTGCCTTCATCGGAATCACTCCCGCTCGATTCTGTGCAGCATCGCCACGCGACGGCGGCTAGCAGTGCTACGCCAAGGACGGTCGTCGGAATTCGTTGACCCTTCGATCAGGCCCGCCGCCGTGCAGCGGATACCAAGCCAGGCCTCGGCGACCGCGAATCGCATCAGTCCGCTTCCAAGTGTTTTCGGAGCAATGCGACCGTAGACGGCCACGCCTGCCCGGACGCTTTCAAGTTCGCCCCTGCGCGACCTGCCTGCTGGCGCAGGAAGGCGTGCCCGGCACCCTCGAAGACGTGCTGTTCGAAATCCAGGCCCAGCCGGTTCATTTCGGCTTCGGCACCCGGAATCGTCGCGTTGACCCGCACGTCCTCCGAACCGTAGAACCCGACCACTGGTGCCTTGATCCGTGCGATCGTGCGCTTGTCCGGGGATGTCCCGTAATACACGACCGCAGCGTCGAGTCCCGGTTCGTAGCCCGCATACGCGAAAGCGGTACTGCCTCCCCAGCAGAACCCGATCACGCCGAACTTGCCGTTCGAGGGCGGCAGCGACTTTCCGAATCGCGCCACGGCCGTCAGCCGCCGGGAGACATCCTCCACGCGCAGGCCCCGAACCAGCCTGACCGCTTCCTGACGGTCATCCGGCGTCTTGCCCTCCGCGCCGACGCCGCTGAGGAGATCCGGAGCGATGGCGATGAACCCCGCACCCGCGAGTTGATCGGCAATGCTGCGAACCCAGTCGGTCAACCCGAAGATTTCGTGAATCACAATGACCGCCGGTGCTCGCGTCGCCCGCTCCGGATAGGCGATCCAAGCGCGCACCGTGTCATGCCAACCGCCAGATGCGCCCTGCCCTTCTCGGATCTCGATCCATTCGCCGTGCCGCGGGGAAGCCGCAAGGCGCTCTGCAGCATTCTCCTCGTCCGCAGGCAGCGCAGGTCCCACGCGGATGGGCGCAGACCAAGCAGCGGCCAGCGTGAGAGCCGCAACAAGCGTCAGCTTGCAAACCATCGCGTCAGCCCGATCCCAGCGCCCTGTTTCAGTCGCGAATCGCGGTGTCTATCCACAGTTCCCGCGTCTCCTCAGGCCAGCCTACCTGAGGGTTGCGCCCACCTGGTCCACGGCGCCCGCCCGGCTTCTTCGCAGCAGTTGCGCCTGGCCTAGCCGCCCCGCCACGGGGCCGCACGTCTCGGCTGACGGACGGAGGCCGCGGAATCGCACGTATCCCGGCCAGCAAATCTTCGGCCAGGTCCGGCTTGACCTCGATCAGATCGCTCTCTTCGTTAGGGTCTTCCGTGATTCTGTAGAGGTGCAGCGTCGATCGATCCGCACCGCGCGGAGTGTACTCCACCAGCTTCCAACCGTCGCGAAAGATTGCGTAGTTCCCGCCGACGCCGATGACAGTGTCCCCGCGCTTGACGACCTTTCCGTCCTTGAGCGCCGGCCACATATCAACGCCGTCGAACGCCTTGGAGTTCTGGGGCTCGACACCGACTGCAGACGTCAGCGTCTGGAACCAGTCATGCGCAGTGAACTGCTGCCCGAGCTTTGCACCGCTGGGCAGGACGTCAGGCCAGTGCACCATCCCAGGGACCCGGATGCCACCCTCGAACGCACTACCCTTGCCTCCGCGCAACGGGTCGTTGCTCGCGCCCGCGCGGGCGGCGCCTCCGTTGTCGCTCACCCAGACCACCAAAGTGTTGTCGGCCAAGCCCTCGGCTTCGATCGCAGCGAGGATCTTGCCAACGCCATCGTCAACGGCGCTCACCATGGCTGCGAACAGTCTCCTGTTGGGATTCTCAATATCTGCGTAGCGGTCCAAATACTTGGGCGTGGACTGCAATGGCGTGTGCGGCGCGTTGAACGCCACATAGAGAAACATCGGTGCCGACTTGTCGCGAGTCCTGATCTGCTCCAGTGCCTCAGCTGTGATCAGCTCGGTCGAGTACCCCTCTTCCCGCAACACCTTGCCATTGCGGTGCCAGTCGAGGCCGCCGAGCCAAATGTGAGTGAAGTAGTCGACTGCGGCGCCGAGGTGACCGTAAGCCCGGTCAAAGCCGCGCTGGTAAGGGTGCGAGGCGACCCTTTCGATCCCAAGGTGCCACTTGCCCGCCATGAACGTCTGGAACCCGGCCGCACGCAGGGTTTCTGGCAAAAGGTGCTCGTCGAGCGGCAACCCGCCATTGGGGCCGATCGGACTGTCTATGCCTTGCCGGATCGGCGAACGCCCGGTCATAAGCGCCACCCTCGTCGGGCTGCAAACGGGAAAAGCATAGTAGCGATCCAACTCGACGCCTTGCGTTGCCAAAGCGTCGATATTCGGCGTCTTGATCTCGCTTCCGTGGTAGCCGACGTCATTCCAGCCGAGGTCGGCGGCGAGCATGAACACGATGTTGGGCGCCGCGCTGGAGAGCATCGGCAGAGATAGGAAGAGAGCGATTCGAATGAGCATTGGAAAGCCTGGAAACCTCGTTCGGGTTTTAGCTCATAAGCAAGCAGGGCGAGCGGCCCGCACAGAGTGTTACCGAGCGCTCGGACCACGTCGGCAATCGAATCCCTCAACGAAATTCGCAGTGGCCTTACCAATCGACCATACCACTCGGAGGATATGCCTTGGATCTGCCCTTCGCCGGGCATCTCAGGCAGCCATGACTGCGCTGGAGCACCTCCTCCTGTGGTCTCTTGCGCATGTCAGTCTCGCGCAGCCCGTTCGGCAACCGGCGCCCTGATCCAGAATGCGGGTACTATGTACTTCACCAACTCTTGATGGGCCTCCTAGAGCACTCACTCAAACACCGACTGGCGCGTGGCGCGCTGCTGATGGCGCTCGCAGTGACAGCCTCGGCAGCTCAGGACTCGCGGCAACCCGGGACGCGGTCTGGAAACCCGCTCGAGCGCGACCCCACCGCAATCCGAGACGGAGACGTTTTGTTCCACCAGCGCTGCGCGGTCTGTCATGGGCAACAGGGACAGGGAGCGATGGCCGCGAACTTGATCCTCACTCGGAGCGTGAGGCGAGGTTCGCAGGCTGCTCTGTTCGCACTGATCCGCAAAGGCATTCCCGGAACCGAGATGCCGCCGCAGCCGGACCTGCCAGACGAGGGCATCTGGCAGATTATTTCTTACCTCAGAAGCATGGCGCTGCCCGGCCAGCAACCTCCGCCGGACGGCGATCCCGAAGCAGGATTCGCAGTCTTTCGCCGAGCCGGCTGCGGCTCGTGCCACATCGTGAACGGCTTCGGTGGCTTTCTCGGCCCGTCGCTCGACTCGATCGGGGTCCGCAAGACGAGTGACAAGATCCGCCTCGACGTGGTCGATCCCGACGCGGACTTCGCGCAGGGCTATGAACCTGTGGCCGTCGAGACGCACCATGGACGCCGCATTGAAGGCGTGCTGAAGAATGAGGACACGTTTATGGTGGTGATCTTGACTCCCGCCGGCGAGGTCGAAGCCTTCCAACGCGACCGCCTGCGATCCGTGTCCAAGCTAGCGCGATCACGCATGCCGAGCGACTACGGCACTAGGCTGTCCCCTGAAGAACTCGGAAACCTGCTGGCGTTCCTAGACCGACAGCGTGATCCATTCACTCCCGTAGTACGCGGATTCAGGGGCTACTAATTGCCCGACCAGCCCACACAACCTGAAGCATGAAGAACCTAGCTCCATTCGCAGTGCTTGGTGCGCTTACGTTGGCCCCTGCCACCGACGCGCAGCCTTTGTCGGAGCGCTACCAAAATCCGTCCAACTGGCTCAGCTACGACCGAGACAACACTGGCAGGCGGTATTCAGAGCTGGACGAGATCAATCGCGAGAACGTGGATCGTCTGGTTCCGAAATGGATGTTTCAATACAGTCCGCAGCAGCTCCGCAGCGAAGCCACGCCGCTCGTCCGCGACGGCGTGATGTACCTCACGGCGGGCGGCATGCGAGCGTTCGCTCTGGACGCAGCCACCGGTCGCTCGATCTGGCGCTTCGATTACCCGTACAGCGAGCAGGGGCAGCGCGAGCAGCCGAACTGGAGCAGGGGGTTCGGTATCTCCGGAAACCGCCTCTACGTGGGCACTCCGGATTGCCACGTGATAGCGCTAGACAGTCGGAACGGGGTGATGCTTTGGAGATCGGCCGTCACGGCGGACCAGCCCTGCTTCGGCTCGACAGGCGCCCCGATCGTAGCCAAGAATCGTGTGCTGGCCGGCATCCGTGGCGGCGACACAGGACGGGTGCGCGGCTATCTTGACGCCTTCAATGCAGAGACCGGCAAGCGCGAGTGGCGGTTTTACACAGTGCCCGCGCCGGGCGACCCCGGGTCGGAGACCTGGCCGGACAATGACTCGTGGAAGGCTGGAGGCGGCGCGCCTTGGACTAGCGGCACTTACGACCCAGAACTTGATCTCCTCTACTGGGCAACGGGCAATCCCGGGCCGAAGGACTTCGACGGACGCAATCGTGAAGGCGATAACCTCTACACGGCATCGATCCTGGCGCTGCGACCTGACGACGGCGAACTGGTCTGGCACTTCCAGTACACCCCGCACGATGAGCATGACTGGGACGCGAATCAGACGCCGGTCCTGATCGACGCAGATTGGAAGGGTCGGCGCCGCAAGCTATTGGTGCATCCCAATCGCAACTCGTTCTTGTACGTGCTCGATCGGGAGACCGGTGAATTTTTACGCGGCACGGCGTTTGCCAAGCAGAACTGGCTGGACCGGTTTACTGCCGACGGGCGCCCGATCCCCAAGCCAGAGTCGGCTCCCAGCCCGGCTGGCGCGCTGACATGCCCTGATATTCACGGTGGCACCAACTGGCAGTCGCCAGCATTCCATCCGGGATTGGGATTGTTCTATGTGATGTCCAGGGATGCGTGCGGTGTGTACTTCCTCACCGGCCATAGCATCGATCACCTGGAAACCGGAGCGGAAAACTACCTGCGCGCCATTGACCTCGACACGGGCGATCTCCGCTGGGAGATCCCATTACTGGGCGTCGAAAACCGGGAGGTTATGTTTGCGGGCGTCATGGCGACGGCGGGCGGCTTGGCCTTTTTCGGCAGCAGGGACGGCAATTTCTCAGCCGCTGACGCCCAGACGGGCGAGCTTCTCTGGCACTTCAACACTGGCGGCACGATACGCGCCTCTCCAGTGACGTTTGAGGCCGATGGCCGGCAGTACGTCGCAATCACCACCAAGAGCGGCGTATTTGCGTTCGGGCTGTTTGAATAGCAACGCACAGGCGCCGCAACAAGCGCGCGGGCACCAAGCCCGCGCCCGTCATACCGCTTACGAGAGTGGGCGGTTTGGCCGAGGCCTGCCAGCCTGGGTTTGGTTCGCGCCTCAGATGACCGATGCCAGCGCAGACTCTAGACGGAACCGTCTTTGAATTGGTGCGAAGCAATCCTAGCCCCCGTGGTCGTCGCTGGCAGTTACGTCGCGCTGGCTCGCGCCCTGCGCAGCAATGCAGTCGACCATGCCAAGCTATGAGTCCGCGCCTCGACATCGATTCTGGTACTCCGTTAGGGCCGAGGGTCGGCCCATCCGGGAATGATCGCAACCCTTCCGGCTGAACGAGTCATCGCGTCGCATTGGTGCAGATACTCCCTCCTCGCCACCCCTCCCACATGCTCAGCGAAATCCGATTTGCGGTTCGATCTCTGGGCAGGAACCCAGGCTTCTTCGCCATTGCGGTGCTGACGCTTGCCATCGGCACCGGCGCCAACACAGCCGTATTCAGTGTCTTCAAGGCCCTGATGCTGCGCTCCCTCCCGGTGGAGCGTCCCGGCGAACTTGCAGTGCTCGGGCCGGGATCCTTGGGAAACCTGAGCAGGAGTGACCGGCCTCAGACAAGCGTCTTTTCGTTCGCCCAGTACCAAGCACTGAGCAAGGACAACAACGGAGTGCTGACGGCCGTGGCGGCCGCGCCAACATTCATGTCGACGGTGTATTGGGGTGGAGACGCAGGGATGGGTGCCGACTTGCGGCGGGCTGCGTGCATGTTGGTCACTGGATCCTATTTCCCGCTACTTGGCGTGCGTCCGTCACGAGGACGCTTGCTAGGTCCCGCTGACGAAGGTGGATCCGGAGCAAATCCGGTTGTGGTGGTGAGTGACGCATTTTGGAGGGACCAGCTAGGGGGAGACGCGGACATTGTCGGATCGACGCTGCACCTGAACGGTGCGCCCTACGAGGTCGTCGGCATCGCCGAACCATCCTTCCGCGGCCACACATTGGAATCCAGGGTCGCAGTCTGGGCGCCGATCTCAATGCAACCTCAGATAACCCGCGGCCCCAACCGTTTGGAGCCGGGAATTCCCTTCGAGACGTACTGGCTGAATATCTTGATGCGGCTCAGACCTGATGTAGGACTCGCACAAGCCGAGAACGCAATCAACCTGCGCCTGCAGCAGATCTTCTTGGAACAAGCGGGCGAAGGGATCACTGACAAACACCGGGATGATCTCGCGCAAATGCGAATTCGCTTGACCGCGATGGACCGTGGGATCTCGAGACTGCGCGTCACCGCGAAGAGGCCTTTGATGTTGTTGTGGGCTGCGACGGCATTGGTCCTGCTTGTTGCCTGCGCCAATCTCGGGAACCTGCTGTTAGTCCGAGCCGCAGAGCGGCACCATGAATTCGGAATCCGCCAAGCGATGGGGGCCAGCCGGATCGACCTGGTGCGCCCACTGCTGGCGGAAAGCGCAGTGCTGGCGAGTGCCGGAACAGTGCTGGGATTCACCCTGGCGTACTGGCTGATCCCGATCCTGCGTCAATGGCTGGGAGCGATTCGGGGCGCATCCGCTCCGCCGGAAACAGGCTTGGCCTGGCCAGAGCTCTTGTTCGCCAGCGGGATCGGGGTCTTGACAGTATTCCTGTTCGGGCTAGCGCCTTCGGTGTGGGCCGCCCGCAGAGCGACAGCCGACACTCTGAAATCGGGGGCCTCGGGAACGACCTCTCGGCGGGTTGAGGTCCGGGCAAGAGGCCTTCTCGTGGCTGGAGAGTGCGCGTTGGCGCTAGTGCTGCTCACTGCGGCCGGGTTATTCCTCAAGACTCTCGCCAGCTTGCGGGCCACGGATATCGGCACGCACGCGACAAATGTCATCGGACTCGGCATGGACCCGCAGGGCGGCGGATTTCCAAGAGAAGGCCAGCCATTGTTGCGCAGACGAATCCTTGATCGGGTCGAGGACATTCCGGGAGTTGAGTCCGCAGCATTCACCGGTTCCCTGCCCCTTCAAGGCAATTACGGGCGCAATACCATCTCGGTCTCAGGGTATGTGCCCAGCGAGGATGAGGACATGGGCGTCATTCACGTCCAAGCTTCGCCGAAGTATTTTGAAACGCTTGGCATACAGCTGCTTCGCGGCCGGGTTCCCGGCTACGGCGACACTGGCCAGATCGTGGTCAATGAAGCATTTGCGAAGAGGTTCTTTCCAGACCGGTCCGCACTCGGCGGCGTGATCTCAGAGACCAATCGCATCGTCGGCATCGCGGCAGATGTCCGACACGTAAACCCCAGAGACGAGCCGCCTCCTCTCGTCTACCGCTCAACTGGCGGATACGAGGGATTCACGGACACCATTGCGGTGCGCACATCTGGCACCGCAGAAAGCACGGCGGAGGCCGTGCGGCGAGCGATCCGGGATGTGGTACCGGGAATGCCCATCGATAGGCAGTTCAGCACGGTGGCAGGCCACTTGAGCCAAGCGATGGCCTACGAACGGATGCTTGCGAGACTCGTGGGTGCCTTTGCGGGCGTAGCGCTCCTCCTCTCGGGGCTCGGGCTGTTCGGCGTGTGCAGCCACATGGTTCGCAACCGGAGGGCTGAGATCGGCGTTCGCATGGCACTTGGCGCGACCAGACGGCAAGTCCAAGGACTTGTGATCCGGCGCGCCGCAGTACTGGTTGGCTGCGGGGGGGCGGTAGGCCTATTGGGTTCGATTGGTGCCGGAAGGCTCGTCTCGGACATGCTCTACGAAGTGGAAGCCTTCGAGTGGGACGTCATTGTGCTGGCTTGCGTGGGCCTAGCGGCGTGCGGATGCGTGGCGGCGTTCGTTCCGGCTTGGCGAGCGGGCAGGGTCAGCCCTGCGATGGCCTTGCGTCAAGACTGATCCAGCGTGGCTGGCGTCCGAACGAATCGAGCAGCCCGCACCCCAACGCCCGAGCATCGTTCCAAACGTCGGGCGACTACCTAAAGGGCGACCAGCGACAGACCGCAACCGGTACGAGAAGCTGGTCACATTCCTAGACCTATTACTTGATGGCGAGTAACATCACCGGCCCCATAGATCACGCGGCAGCCGACTCGCTTCAGACGGGAACACCGCAAGAGAAGTGGGAACGCAGTGAGCAGCCCTTGCAGGCGAACATCAGCCGAGAGGTAGTCCTGACCTTGCCAGACCGCGTCTGGCAAGGTCGCTGTTGAGGGTCTGGTGAAGGTGTCGACAGGTCGCCATAGCCAAGGTCGTGGGCCATGATGACGACGAAGTTCGGGGGAGGCTCGTCGTCGCCGGGCGGTAGGGCAAAGCTGGCCAACAGCAAGATGGCGGCCAAACAAACTCGTAGCATTTCAACAGATTCACGACATCCGGTGGCTTCAATCCATGCCAGCTTCGACCGTACAAGCCAAGCGAGGCGGCACCCCTGCTGCCGTAGGCGACCTGTTGGTGATCAGCGACCGTCCGTCGCACTCTGCCAGGGAATTCCCCGGGCAGAGTAACGACAGTAATATTTCCGGTATGCCTTTTTCGTATGCGCTTGCGCAAAGCACCAAGATACGGGACCTGGAGCACGCCGGTCTGGGTTGACCACATCGCTCATCATTCGCCACGCCATCAGACTACTTAATAATCCAGCACTGTAACTAATTCACTAATTGACTAGTCTAAGTTCGTAATTTGTTCGAATTCAGTACAGGAGGTTTATCATGGTCTTTCGAGCATTCAGGCATGTGTTCGTGCTAAGCACGATCTTGGCACTCGGTCAAGGAGTTTGGCAATCCAGCACTGCCATCTTCGCCTCAATGGTTGCTGCCTCTCCCCCGGCAGCCCCAACCGAGGAAGCGGAGGTGGGATCCGACTCCAAACGAGACGCCGTAGCAAATTCGAAGTGGCTGGCGCGGTATGCGGTGCCCGGCTTCGATCCCGACTCAGCACTCGCCGCATTCGAGCAGCTACGGCGCGAATCCCTCGCGCACTGGTGGGGCGAATACAAGGAAGGGCTTGCGGTCGCGGTGGAGAGTGTCGCACTCGAAGTGGAGGTTGCCCGGCACGCTGCCGAAGGCGCGAACACAAACGCACAGCAGCATGCTGAGCAGTTCGCCAAGCGTCAAGCCGAAGCGGATCGGCACGCCGCGGAGCGTATTGCCAAGGCGCAAGCCGAGGCCGACGCGCGGGCTGCTGAACGTATCACACAGGAGCAACAGACTATCAACCGTCAGGTTGCAGAACGCATTGCACGAGAGCAATCCCAAGCGGATAGAGTAGCCGCCGAGCGGATCGCCCGCGAGCAAACCATCGCCGATACCCAAGCAGCCGAGGTCATTGCCCGGAGAGAATCCGCGGCCAATCGCCGCGCTGTCGAGCGCATCCAGCGCGAACAGGAAGTCGCGAATCGCGACGCAGCAGAACGCATCGCGAGACAACAATCCGAAACTGACGAGCGCGCGGCCAAGGTGATTGCCCGTGAGCAAACCGACGCGAACCGTCGCGCTACAGACCGCATCGAGCGTAAGCAAGCCGCTGCCAACAAAGAGGCGATCGAGCGCATTCTCCGGCATGGTCCAGCACCGGCAAGACCGAGCGTGCCCTTCGCAACCGGAGGCCGTGCCGCAGTCGAGCGAGCCTTGCGAAACATCGCTCCGATCCTTGAGTCGCAACGCTCGCCTCCGCCGATCAACTGACGCGATCCCGAACTCGGGCGCCATGGAGCATTCCAAGGTGCCCGAGCCATGTCCCCAGTCAACTCGCCAACACCGAACAACGACTCGCCGGTCTCTCGATCGCCGCAGCTGCCAGTGGCTGATCATTCCGTGTAGCAGCATTCGCGATCGATCGTCGCAACCGGCGCCGCACCGCTGGCCCATCCCAAATGTTCGGGCTTAGAATGGCTTGATCCGTATGTTGCGGCACTCGACCTGCATGGCGGGCCCGGAGTGCAATTGAATCGCGATGATTCCACTGGCGGTCTTGCCGTCAGTCCCGTCAAATGTCACCTTGCCATTGAGCATCAGCCGCACGCTCTCACCACGTGCTCGGATCTCATATCGGTTCCAGCCTTGGCGATTGGCCACGTCCTTCGCCCTCTGCCAGCCCTCGTCGGGCGTAGCCATCATGCCGCGACCACGCCCCTTCTCCTCATAGAAATTACCCCACGCCGACCGGTCGCCCGCATCGGAAAGATCCGCTTGGTACCCGTGTACGACCCAACCTGGCCCAGCAACCTGCTTGCTCCGAAACTGGATCCCGCTATTGCCATTCCGCAACCTAACTTCGAGCCTGAGACTGAAGTCGGCAAACGGTTTCCGGTAGATGAGAAACGTGTTCGTATCGACTTGGTGTGCGTCACTCGAGCCGACGATAGCTCCGTCCCGGACCGACCACAGCCTCGGATCTCCGTCCCATCCATCGAGCGTTTCGCCATCGAATAGCAGCACGTAGCCCTGGGCGCGTTCTGCATCGGAGAGCACATTGGTCTGCGACGGCGCCGGGACCGCCGCGATAAGCAACGCCGCAACAAGATGTCGGTATTTCTCTTGCACTGGATTCTCCCCGATGTCTGTCAGGCCGACTGCATCATTTCGTCCCAAGTCACTCTGCAGCTGTGAATTGGCCATTCTACAGCTGTTGGCTCGCTTGCTCGACAGAACATCAAGAACACCTGAGTAGGGAACACCCTGAGCTATGGACGATACCACTATCTGTTACTTAGAGAATGCCTTAGGCATTTCTCAGAGTTGCGAACACGCGAACGGATCTCGCTGGAGTTTGTCCAAGCGTTGCGGGATCGGCTTGCGGCTGTGGAAGCATTGGCCGTCCTCGAGGCCAGTGACGAGTCCATAGCGTTGGCTGAGGCATTGATCTAGGCCCTTGCCGTTCCGGCCGAAGCGGCGCAGGACGCCGCGCATGTTGCTATCGCGGTAGTAAACGGCGTAGAACACCCTGCAACATGGAACTCACGGCACATCGCGAATCCGGTCGCGACGATTCCACGGCGACCCGGGCAGCTCGATCCAGGGCCCGTCACTGTCCGCTGATGCCGAGGCAGGGCTAACGCACGCGGATATCAAGCGCAATCCTGCAAGATCGCATCGGAAGCCGGCGCGTCGGTGTGTTGCAAACCGTCGGGGCGAGCGGCAAGTCGGTCATGTGAGTTGACTTCGAGGAAGCAGCCGCCAGGACTCCCGCCCGGACCTAGCAGCGCCGAGACGCTGACGACGTGCTGCGCGGCGATCTGGTGGCGAATGTCGCGCCAAATGCCCTATCGCGCAGGGCGCAGTGTCCAGTTCGGGTGCTGAACGTGCGCTTCGGACATGATCCCCTCGACTTCCCGGACTACTTCCGGGTAGTTGCGGGCCACGTTGTACTTTTCGCCCAGATCCCGCGAGACATCGTAGAGTTCGACCGGACCGGTGAACATAGGCTTGCGCACGCCCTTCCACTGGCGCAAGCGCACCGCTTGTGCAGATCCGCTTTCGTAAAACTCCCAGTACAGGTAATGGTGCGCTTGCTGGCCGTCAGAATGTCCTCGCAGCGTCGGGGCAAAGCTCACAGAGTCGGTATTGGGTGGAGTGTCGGTTCCAGCAAGGTCAGCGGCTGTGGCCATGAGATCGCCAAAATAGCCGATGTGATTCGATACTGTTCCGGGCTCGATCGTGCCCGGCCACCACGCCACGAACGGCACGCGGATACCCCCGTCGTAAAGGTCTCGCTTAATGCCCCGCAAGACGCCCGACGGATTGAACTTGAGCAGATCGTGATTGGATTCATTGTGTGGTCCGTTATCGGACGAGAACATGACCAGCGTGTTCTTGTCGATGCCCAGCTCTTGCAATCGATCTAACAGCATGCCCACGTCCCGGTCCATACGCGTGATCATGGCCGCCTGCCCCTTGTCTGGATTGGGCCAGTCCTTGTCGGCGTACACGCCGAAGTCGGGGACTTCCGCACCATCGCCGGTTGCCCGCGTCCCCTCGTTGTTCGCGTGGGGAATCGTCAGTGCCAAGTAGAGGAAAAACGGGGTGTCCTTGCGGCCATCGATCCACTCCAGAGCTTCGCGCAGGATCACGTCATGCGAGTATTCGTTTCGCTCAGTCGCCCAGCCTCCGTGGAAGCCCCCGTACACCCTTTCGGTGCGCTGCACCTTGTTGCGGAGCGGTGCCTTCTCGAGGTTGCGCCAAAGAAACTCAGGGTAGTAGTTGTGCGCGTGGACTTGGTTCAAGTATCCGAAGAAAGCGTCGAATCCCTGCTTGAGAGGATGCCCTTCGAGTCCGGCCTCCCCGAGCCCCCACTTGCCGAACAGCCCTGTCTCGTAGCCCGCAGACTTAAGGATCTCCGCCACCGTCACGTCGGAATCGCGCAAGGACTGAGCCGTCATGTCCGGCCCCGATGCATTCCCTCGGACATGCGTGTGGCCCATGTGCTGCCCTGTCATTAACACGCTGCGCGACGGCGCGCACACGGTTGCTCCTGCATAGAACTGCGTAAAGCGGATCCCATCCGCCGCCATCCTGTCCAGGCTGGGTGTCTGGATGATCTGCTGGCCGTATGAGCCGAGATCGCCATAGCCGAGATCGTCAGCAAGAATGAAGATCATATTTGGGCGGTCCGCACCTATTGCGGTGCCGGTGGCCGCCGAGACCAAAACGCACGCAAGTGCGAAAGTCGATACAGTCCGATGCATCAGATTCTCCAAGCCAACCGATTCTAGCGCCTGCAGCCGCGCCGGCCCCGCTGTGTAGAAAACAGGTCGACAAGGAGGTCCTGCACTCCCGGGGCTCAAGCCGAGCCGGAAAGTCGGACCGCATCGCCGCAGCAGTTCCGCGAAACCGCTCGGGCCGCAACCACGAGTACAGAACCCTCTTTCGGAACTCCAAGCCCCAGAGTGCTGCGCCGAGACGCCAATTAGCGCTTAGCCGTGGCGAACACGCGCTAGCAGATCCTCGCCGCTGTGGCAAGAAAGCACCCAGTCGGTCAGCTCATCCAAGACTTTCTCTGAGCTAACCGGCTGCAGCAGCGCCGCCAAATTGTCTGCCACGATTTCGCCGAATTTCGTATGCACGATGCGAATGAGCTGCTCCTTGCGCCCCTCCGCCTTGCCCTGCGCCATGCCCTCCGCCTTCCAGCGCTCCGTCCAGGGAACCATCTCTTCGTCCAACACCTTCATCACCTCCGCCAATTCCCGGGCTTCAGGTACGTGCGTCCCCGGCACGCGCGCCGACAATACCTCTCGGGTAATCCATTGCGAGGAATTCTGCCTAAGCCTAGCATGCTCTCCCGCTCCCAGCCACTGTTGCAAGAGCGCAACGGCTCTCCTTGCGTCTGCTTCCGTCTCAGCCCGTTCCAGCCGGAACATCACATCGGAAAGATTCTCGCGGGAATCGTCCAACTCCCCGCACGAACGAGCCTCGATCAGCTTGTAGCGTAGTCTTGGGTGGTACTCAGCGATCGCGCCGGGCGACTCCTCGACGAGCTCGTGCACATCCAATTTCGCGCTCCACGGACTGACACCGTTGTACACGACGACGGGAACCACCACGGTTCCTTTTACTGGTGGCCCCAAGGCTGTTGGGCTGGACCGTCCACTACGCCGCACCCCTTGCTCAATCCAAGCGGGCCGACCTGCGGCTGGCAACCCCGAGAACAGAACCCTCATTCGGAACTCCATGCCTCAAAGGGCTGCGCCGATACGCCAATTAGCGCTTAGCCGTGGCGAACACGCGCTAGCAGATCCTCGCCGCTGCGACAAGAAAGCACCCAGTCGGTCAGCTCATCCAAGACTTTCTCTGAGCCAACCGGCTGCAGCAGAGCCGCCAAATTGTCTGCCACGATTACGCCGAATCTCGACTGCACGATGCGAATGAGCTGCTCCTGGCGCCCCTGCGCCTTGCCCTCGGCGATGCCCTCGGCCTTGCCCTCGGCCTTCCAGCGCTCCGTCCAAGGAACCATCTCTTCGTCCAACACCTTCATCACCTCCGCCAATTCCTTTGCTTCAGGTACGTGCGTCCCCGGCACGCGCGCCGACAACACCACTCGGGTAATCCATTGCGAGAAATCCTGCCTCAGACTAGCATGCTCTCCCGCTTCCAGCCACTGTTGCAAGAGCGCAACGGCTCTCCTTGCGTCTGCTTCCGTCTCAGCCCGTTCCAGCCGGAACATTACATCGGAGAGATTCTCGCGAGAGTCGTCCAACTCCCTGCACGAACGAGCCTCGATCAGCTTGTAGCGCAGTCTTGGGTGGTACTCAGCGATCGCGCCGGGCGACTCCTCGACTAGCTCGTGCACATCCAATTTCGCGCTCCAAGGACTGACGCCGTTGTACACGACAACAGGAACCACCGCGGGGAGTTTGCGCCGCTTGGGGCTGCCGGAGCGAACCAGCCCCTCGTAGAACAAGCCGAGGTAGGTCAGCAGGCGCACCGCCATGTGCCAGTCCACCGTCGACTGGAATTCCATCATCAGATAGACAAATAGCGATCGGCCGCCCTTCAGGGACATGCGCCAGACAAGGTCGTTCCGGCGCTGCTCCAGGCTGCTGCTGACATGCTGTGAGGCTTCAAGCCTCAGCGTGGACCATTCAATGTCCTTGACCCACGGCTCGTCCACGAAGCCTTTCAGCAGATCCTCGACGAGCCGCGGGTGCGAGTACAAGAGCCGATAGCTGCTGTCATGTTCCATGGGTGCAGTCCAAGCCAAGCAATGCGATGATGCGCGCTTGCAGTTCTTATTGTAGACGATACATGTTTGAGTTTTGTTTCATCTTATAGAAAATTCCCTCGTTTTCTATGCACTCCGTCGAGGGCATCAGTACAGCTTAGGACTCACGCCACAACAAATTAACCGGTTTATGTGTGTGATTTGACACCATGGCCGGCATGTTCACATTCGCCGGAATCTGCAATGCACCGCCACGCGGAGCGCGTCACGGTCAAGTTCGATGCCATGCGGCCTCTGCTGGACGAGCGTACGCGGCGTTTGTGGGCGGCGGTGCAAGCGAAGGCGATCGGGCGGGGCGGGATCAGCTGGGTGGCCGAGGCGACGGGCATGTCGCGCAGCACGCTGCGCGTGGGCTTGCAAAGGCTGGCGGTGGGAGTGGCGGCATCCCCCCAGTGTGTCGTACAGCCCGAACGCACTTGCCTTCAGTTCTTCGACGGAATGCGATCTCAGGTCGCTGTTTTCCCCATGCCAGGCGAATTGATCCAGGATTGCCCCTGCTTCCGTCAAGCTCTCGAAATCTCCCCTATTCGTGCCTGAACGCATATTTTCCCGTGCCGCATACGCCCACTCGGCTTCGGTCAGCAGCCGAAACCGCTGCCCGCCCGCACCTGAAAGGGCTTCGACAGCGCGATATTTATGGACAAGAGACCCGGGCCATCGAGAATATGCAGCCCGCTGTTCCAATGGCGAACGCTCCAGGCTGGCACGACGCCGGAGTGTCCCCGTCGGCTGGGCTGCAAGGGGGCACTCTTTCGAATTGCGTCGAGTCATGGATTGCGTAATCCGATCCGCGTGTAGCGCCCAGCGAAGAATCGTCCGGCTGGTAGCAGTTGGTCAGCCGATTGGCCCGCAGCGAGTCACCGAGTTCGATGTCCACGGGAGCGCACCTTGCCGGCCGTGGGAGTTGTCTGCATGGTTCCACCCCGGAGCTGCGGCCGATCACCAATCTCAGACTTCGTTACATCGGAACTCTCTGCAAAGAGGCCTAGAGCCTCGTAACTAGCTGCTGGGTCAAGCTTTCACGCTCCCTCCCCGGCCGCATCCGGACTTGACTTGCGCCCCAGAACATGCTATTTTGAATGCATATGTATTCGCCCGCCAAACTGCCCGCGCCCACTGGCCTGCCCGCCGCTCTGCCGCTCCAACCCCCGCACGCCACGCCCATCAGCGCGCGCCTCAGCATGCTGCGCGAGGGCGACCGCGTCGTCTACTTCGTGCACACCGACCCCGTCTGCTCGCACACGGCCGACCACAAGCTAGAGCGCAATCTCTGCCTGGCCCGCTTCGCCCTGTTCGGCCTCGCTACGCAGTCCGAACTGGCCCGCGCCCACGGCATCAGCCAGAGCACCGTCTCGCGCGCCGTGCAGCGGCTGCAGGTGCAGGGTGAGCTTGGCTTCGCGCCCGCCCCCAAGCCGCGCCGCCCCTATGGCATCGTGGACCCCGCGCAGCTGGCCCAGGCCGCCCGCATGCTGCGGTCCGGGCTCAGCCTGTACCGCGTGGCCCAGCAACTGGGCGTCTCGCAATCGACGCTGTGGCGCTACACCCAACAGGGCTTGCTACCGGCCAGCCAGTGCCTGCCACGGCGCCGCGCCGGCGCGCCCGCCGAGCGTGACAGTGACGCTCAGGGAGCGGGCCCGCAGCCTGCCCATGCCCCAGATCTGGCACTTGACAACTGTAGGGTGATTGTGGCATGTCTAAAGCATGCTCGACCAACATTGCATTGCGGAGACCCTCTCGCACTCAGAGGCCGTGGAGACCCTGCGGGTGCTGCGGACGCAGGCTGGCGACACCAGCCGGAGCGCGTTCGCCCGGCAGGTGTGCCGGGAGTTCGGTTTCGTGGACAGTCGCGGCCAGCCGCAGGTGGCGAGCTGCCAGAAGGCCTTGCGCAGCCTGCACAGCGCGGGACGCATCGATTTGCCGCCCCCGCGCCATGCCGGCCGCGCCGGCGACTGCCGACCGCGCCGGCTCGGCCAGCCGGTCCCGCCACCGCAAGCAGTTCCGCCTGCGGCGGGGGCGGTCGCCGGGCTCAAGTTGACCCTGGTGACGAGTCCGCAACAGCGGCGGACCTGGAACGAACTGGTCGCCAGCGAGCACCCGCAGGGAGCCGTGCTGCACGTCGGTGCCCAAGTGCGCTACCTGATTGAGTCCGAGCACGGCCTGCTGGGGGCGCTCGGCTTCGCCGCCGCGGCCTTGGCGGTGGCGGCCCGCGACGAGTGGATTGGCTGGGATGCGCAACTGCGCCGCAAGCGGCTGCACCGCGTACTGGGCCTGAGCCGCTTCCTGATCCGTCCCAGCGTGCGCTGTCACCTGCTCGCTTCCAAGGTGCTCGGCATGGTCCGGCGGCGGCTGCCGGAGGACTTCCTCCAGCGCTATGGCTACCGTCCCGCCCTGCTGGAAACCTATTGCGATCCGCAGCAGCACGCTGGCACGTGTTTCCGCGCCGCTAACTGGACCTGCGTCGGCCAGACCGGCGGGCGCGGGCGCTTCGCCCGGCCCGGCCAGCGCGTGCCGGTCAAGGCCATCTTCGTCTACCCCCTGCAGCGCGACTGGCGGCGCCTGCTCGGGGCCGCCGCAGCGCCGCCCGGCCAGCCGCTGGGGCCGGCCGACGGGCTGGCCCTGGACGAGTTCGCGGCCAACGAACTGGGCCAGGCGCCGCTGGGTGATCTACGCTTGTCGAAGCGGCTGGTGCAGACCGCCCAGATGCAGGCCGCCGCTCCCATGGCCTCGATCCCCGCCGCCGCGCAGGGCCAGCGGGCCGCCGTCAAGGGCCACTACCGCCTGATCGACCAGCCGGACGACTCGGCGGTGACCCCGCAGAACATCCTGGCGCCGCACCGCCAGCGCACGCTGCGGCGCCTGCAGGCCGAGCGCACGGTGCTGTGCGTGCAGGACGGCACCGAGCTCAACTTTGCCGAGCATCCCGGCTGTGCGGGGCTGGGCTACATCGGCAAGAACAAGCGCTCGGAGGGCACGCTGGGGCTGCACATGCACTCGACGCTGGCGGTCAGCCCGGAGGGCATCCCGCTGGGGCTGCTGCACATCCAGTACGACGCGCCGGACGGGCAGGCGCAGCGCGGGCGGCCGCTGGAGGAGCGCAAGACTTTCCGCTGGATGCGCGGGTTGCGGGACTGCGCGGAGGTAGCGGGCCAGTTGGCGGGCCCGCGCCTGGTGGCGGTGATGGACCGCGAGGCCGACGTGCAGGCGCTGTTCGCCGAGCAGCGGCGGCTGGAGGGAGTCGAGTTGCTGGTGCGGGCCAAGCACAACCGCGTCCTGGGCGCGCCCCGGCCGAAGCTGTTCGAGCACATGCGGGCACAGCCGGTGGGGGGCCAGTTGGAGATCAAGGTGCAGCGGAGTTCGGCGCGGCGGGGCACGCGCCGGCAGTCCGCCAGCGCGCTGCGCGCGGCGCGCACGGCGCAGGCCGAGTTGCGCTGGCAGACGGTCGAGTTGCCGGCCCCGGCGCGCGGCGAGGCAGCGCTGCGGATGCAGCTGGTGCACGTGTGGGAGCGGGCGGCGCCGGAGGGGGTGGAAGCGTTGGAGTGGTTCCTGCTGACGACGTTGCCGGTGGCGTCGCTGGCGGATGCGGAGCAGGTGCTGGAGTGGTACCGGCTGCGCTGGCGCATCGAGGACTGGCACCGGATTCTCAAGTCCGGCTGCAAGGTGGAGTACCTGGGGCACCGCACGGGGCAGCGGATCGAGCGGGCGGTGACGATCAAGGCGGTGATCGCCTGGCGGCTGGCCGCGATGACCCTGCTGGGACGGGAGACCCCCGAATTACCGAGCGAGGTGTTCTTCACGCAGATCCAGCTGCGCGTGCTGCGCCACTTCGCGTCCAAGCGCGGGCTGGCCGCGCCGGGCAATCTGGGGCTGGCGGTGCGGACCATGGCGATCTTGGGCGGCTACCTGTACCGTGCGCACGCTCCGCCGCCGGGCCATCAAAAGATCTGGGAGGGCTGGACCCGCTTGACCATCATGAGCGAAGCCTATGAGCTGAAAGACTACTTCGAGCCGCCCGCCAGCGCCTCTCAGGCTGAGCCCGGATCGTGACTTGTGGGGCAACGGCAGCCCGCAGCCCGGCGGCGCGGCGCCCAGTGCGCCGCCGTCGGCGGCCCCCGGCAAGGAAGACCGCAACCGGCGTGACGCCGCCGCCCCGCGCGGCCGCGCGGCGCACGACACGGCGGGCCGCGTAGCGGCCAGCCTGGGGGCGCTCGACGGGCGCGCCCCGCGCTTCGCCGCCGCCGCGGCCGTCAGCGGGGGCGGCGTGCTGACCGCCCTGCCGAGCCTGCTGCAGGCCGGCCTGCTGCGCCACCTCGACCAGCTGACGCTACCCAAGGGCTTCTACGGCCTGCAGTCGCTGCTGCTGCTGTGGGCCTTCCTGCTGCTGGGCCGGGTGCGTTGCGCCGAGCGGCTGCGCTACCAGCAGCCCGGCGAGTGGGGCGCCCTGTTGGGCCTGGACCGCTGCCCCTGCCCGCGCACCCTGCGCCGCCGCACGCACCAGCTGGCCGCTGCCAAGGGGCTGCCGGCCTGGGTCGGCTGCCTGACCCAGGACTGGTGTGCAGACGATCCGGAGGCCGTCGCCACGCTGTTCGTCGATGGCCACGTGCAGGTCTACAGCGGTCAGGGCCGGCTGCCGAAACATTTCGTGACCCGCCAGAAGCTGGCCCTGCCGGCCTCGGTCGGCTACTGGGTGCACGCGCTGGGCGGGGCGCCGCTGCTGTGCTTGCACCGCCAGATAGACGCCGGCATGGTGTCTGAGATCTGGAACGGGATTGTGCCGCAGTTGCGCCAGCTGGGCCTGCTGGCAGGCGCTGGCGCACCACGCCTGACGCTGGTCTTCGACCGCGAGGGCTGGAGCCCGCGCCTGTTCCGCGAGCTGCGCGCGCTGGGCATCGCGGTGGTGACTTGGATCAAGGGCTCGCAGGCGCAGCGCTGGCCGGATAGCGACTTCCGGGAGGCCGTCATCCCAGTGCGCGCCCCGGGCGGGTCGGCCCGCCTGGAGGGCCAGCTGGCCGAGCGACCGTACGATCTGGGCGCAGGCTGCCAGGCGCGCGAGATCCGCTTCTGGATCGACCGCCGTGTGCGCGGCACGGGCCAGCGCGGCCAGCCGCGCAAGCCGCTCGAGCTGGCGGGTCGGCCGGGGCCGGACCAGCGCCAGCCCGCGCTGCTGACCACGCATCCCGACCTCACGGCCGAGCAAGCGGCGGGCCTGCTGCGCTCGCGCTGGACGCAGGAGAACTTCTTCAAGTATCTGCGCGCCGAGTTCGGCCTCGACACCCTGCCCGAGCATGCCCTGGTGGAGGTCGAGGCCGACGCCTGGGTCGTCAACCCGGCCTGCCGCACCATCGGCAAGGCGCTCAAGCAAGCCCGCAACTCGGTCGGCAACCTGCGCCGCAAGCTGGCCCTGCAAGCCGACGCCGGATCCGCCCCAGCGCGCGCGCTGGAAGCGCGCATCCAGACTTGCGACCAGACCATCCAAGGCCTGCTGCTGGCACGCAAGGTGACCGACCAGCACATCTTGGCCGGCGAGCTCTCGCCGGAGGCACGGCTGCAGGCCCTGCCCCAACCGCTGCGCCTACTGCTAGACACCCTGCGCATGCTGGCCTACCGCGCCGAAACAGCGATGACGACCGCGGTTGCGCCCGCGCTCGACAATCCCGACACCGCCCGCAGCCTGCTCAAGTCGCTGTTTCAGGCTGACGCCAGCCTGCACCCTGACGAGTCAGCCGGGACCCTCACCGTGCGCCTGCTGCACCAGCCGACCCGCGCCCAGGATCGCGCCCTGGCCCCCTTGCTCGACGAGCTCAACCGCACGCGCACCGTCTTCCCCGGCACCCACCTCCGTTTGGTCTACCGCATGCTGTCGGACGACCTGCCCTGCTCAGCCTCCTCCCAGCCCACCCCGGCCAACCCCAAGCCGCCGCTCCCTGCATCCAAACTATCCAAACCAAATGAAACGGTGTAACGAAGTCTGAATCTGGCGCGCATCCTGATGCGCCGGCCTGAAGGCGGCAGTCAATAGAGTGCGAAACATCCCCCGGCAAGCGGGCTGACTAACGCTTTCCCCGACGAGGACCCCACTGCGTGGCTTCAAGGAACGCGAGTAGGTCAGCCAGTTCTCCGTGGCTCAGTTGTGTTTCGAGTCCGGAAGGCATCACCGAGACGGTTCCGGGGCGCATTTCCTCGATATCCGAACGCAAGACGCGCACTCGATCATCTGCATTCACCGCCAGTAGCAAATGCGATTCGCTCTCCTCCATAGCAACCCCGCTTATGGTCTCGTCGGCCGTCACCGCGACGATGGGCTCATAGCTGCGCACAAAACTCGCGCTTGGATACATGATCGCTTCCAACAGGTCTCGGCGACTGCGAATCTCCCCGATACGGGTTAGGTCTGGACCAACCTTTCCTCCCTGATATCCGATCGCGTGGCACGCTAAGCAGGCAGTCTCGCTGCTGTTAAAGACCGCCTGTCCGCGAACGATATCACCTTCCTCGAGCGATGCGAGCAGTCCGTCCAGGCTGGCCTTGCTCTGTTCGATTCCAGTCACCTCTCCAGCCAGCAGCGAGTCCAACCGCTCTTGCACGTATTGCGGATAGCCCCGCGCCGCTGCTTCGAGGATATCGGCGCGCAAATTGGCGAGTCCCTTTGCCTTTGAAAGCCCGGCCGCGAAGCGGGCACCCACTTCTGGATCGGTCGATTTCCCAAACGCCGTCACCAGCTGCGGCAATTCCATGGGGCCTACCTGCGGAAGCAGCGCAGCCAAAGCCATTAGTTGGGGGGTGTCGAGCGATGCCCGGCCCAATATCCTAGATGCGGCCGCACGAACCTCAACCGTTACGGATGGCAGGGCCTGCGGCGCGGCGAGATCGAACAGCTCCGCTTCCAATTCATTGACAGCCCCGCCTGTCGCATCCAGCGCCAGAATCCTGACCGACGCATCCACCCTGTCGTCCCGGGCCACGTCCAGCAGCGCGGCGTCCAGTTCAGGGAGCCCGTCATCCGGACGCGGCAGGCGGCGGGCAGCAAGCAGCGCGCCACTAAGGGTTTGCTCCCTTGTCAAGGCAATTGCGATCGCCTCCGCCCAGCCCTCTGGAGCAAGCTTCACGGGTGCAGCCGCCATGGCTGTCAGAGCGACCTTGCTCGCTTCTGGTCGGTCCACGACCGTGGCCGTGCGTGCGAGCAGGGCCTGCACATCCTCGTTGCGGGCGAAGCGCTCGAGCTGCGCAGCGAGGCCCCGCGAACCACCGTCGTCGGCCACCTCCAGGCGCCCTTCGAAATACTTGACAAGGTAGCCGCCCCATTCGGGGTGCCGATTCGCGATCCAGTGAGAGGTGGCAGAGATCAAGGTATTCGAGGATTCCAGCCCCCGAAGCACCGTCCCCGGATCTAGCGAGGGAGGGTCCATCTGATCGAGAGCAATCATCGCGGCACGCCGCACCCTGGGCTCCTCCGCGGCCAGCCCCGCTCTGGTCGAGCGAGGATCGCCAATTTCGATCAGGGCGTAGGTCAAGGAGTGCCTTAGCACCTGATCCTCTGCGAGGCCCGCAGCATCCAGCAGCGGACCCACTGCTGCGGGATCGCCTATCCTTCCCAAGGCTTCCGCTGCTACACGCTTGATGGCGTCTGACGGATCCTGCAATAGCGCTACAACCTCTGTGGAGGCTTTTGCATCACGGTGCAGGGCGACTGAGTGCAGTGCCGCGTGGCGGACACCTTCGGATGTGTCTGCAAGCGCCGCGCGGACGGCAGACCGAGCCCTGTCCGAGTCAATCCGGGTCAGTGCCCACACCGCGTTGCGGCGGACATCAACGGACCGGCTCGTCTCGACAGCTTCCTTCAAGGCTTCGACGGACTGCGCCTTCGCCAGCGCCGCAATGGCCCGTTTGCGAATCGCCGGGCGGTGGTCACCGAGCAACGCGATCAAGTCTTCCGCCGCCAATCCCTCCCAGGCAATATCCGTTCCAAGCGCACCCTCCGGGGGAACGGTGCCGGTCCTGCGGACTCGGTAGATCGCGCCGGGCAGTTCGGGCTTGGCCAATTGCGAGGTTGGGCAGCAGAGTTTGTACCAAGGGCCGGTGTCGACCACCAGCAGGCTTCCGTCGGCATCTTCCATCACGTCTGTCGGGTGGAAATCCCAGCTCTCAGAAACCAAGAAATCGGAATCTTCCGTTACGAATGTCGCCCCCGCCGGCACAAGCCTGTGGGAGGTGACCTTGCGGAGGTTGAACGAAGTCGAGAACAGCCTGCCGCGGTACTCTTCCCCGAACGCCCCGGACTCGTACCTAGCCAGGCCAACCGGGGCAGCGCCCCCCATGTGCGTCATGACAGACAGGTAACCGCCCGTCATGGGGTGCCCGTCCGTCACACCATGAACCTTGCCGTACACGCCTCCGTAGACTGCGTGCGCGATCCCGTCCCTTTGTCCCAGCCCTGGATGCACCAAGAAGGTCGACGTGAACAGTCTCTCGCCCTCCGGTGTGAACACCACTTCGACGGGATTGTCCATGCCGCCGGTTAGGACAGGTTCGACCGGCCCGCCATTGACCCGCCGGCGAAAGATGTGGGCCGCCCTTGTTACGAACGGTTCGCGGCCGGGCCGATCATAGGTCTGTTCCGCGAACGCTCCCTTCGTCCAGTAGATCCAGCCGTCAAGCCCCAAGTAAGGACCGTGCAAGTCATTCGCGCAACCTGTGAGCGTCTTGGCGTCGAACCACTCTTCCCTGAGATCCGCAACGCCGTCTTCATCAGTATCCGTAAGCTTCCAGATGCTGGGCGGAGCGGTGACGTAGAGCGAACCGTCGTGCCAAAGGACTCCTTCGGGCAACATCATCTTGTCGGCAAAGACCGTCCGCCCGTCATAGCGTCCATCTCCGTTGGCATCCTCCAAACGGAGAATCCTATGGGGGCGCTCAGCAAGTTGCGTCTGCACGTCGTCGTTCGATCCCGACGATTCCGCCACGTAGAGATAGCCGCGGTCGTCCCGATCCACGATCATCGGGCGCTCGACCAGCGGAGGTCCGGCGGCTATCTCGATCTCGAAGCCGTCAGGAAGTGAGATTCCGTCGGTTGGGTCAGGTCCGAATCCGCCGCAACCGGCAAGGGCCAGCAGCGAACCGAGAATGGCTATCGAGGGGTATTTCACTGCCACGCCTCGGCTGCGGCAAACCGATCAGTGCTGCAAGCCACGTCCGCCTCGCTCGGCGACCATACTAGCGCCCCGAAGTGTGTTACGCATCCGCTCTAGCGTGGTGGAGTTAGTACTGTCACGCAGAGATGGCAGTGGGGTGACCATTTCAGGGAGATGCATCGCGGCAGCGCGCGCCGCCTTGGACAGGCTGTCGGGCCTGGAGATCTGATCGGCGGCGTGCCCCCGGATTCCCACACAAGGCCCATAGCTAGGCAAGCAAATCGCCTCTCCGGAACATCTCTGCACGAATATGTGCTTGACAAGAAACACGGAAGCTCTCACGGGTTGCGGGAACGGCCTCCGCGGAACCGCTTGGGACCCACCGTTCCCGCAACCCAGATCGCGGAATCTGGCAGGCTCTCTGCCGAGCAGCTGACCGCTCCGCAAACACAACTTTTGAGTTACACCCGGTCGGCGCCGCTGCTGTTCGTGGACCAGGAGCGGCAGGAACGGGCGACGGGGCCGGTGGGTCTGGCGGAGCGGTCGGAGGCGGGCAAGCGCAAGGGGCCACACGCGGAAGAGGCTGGCTGGGGACCTGCCACTGGAGAGCTTCGAGGACCTGCTGGAGCATCTGGCAAACCTGGCGGCGGAACTGCGGGCGGAAGCGGTGACGGAGCATCGCGTATCGATGCTGAGCGCGCTGACGCCGTTGCAGGAGCGGGCGTTCCAGCTACTGGGGATCAAGCTGCATCGGGCACCGGAGCTGACGGCGGCCGCAACCCGGGAGACCTACTCACTAGCGGCATGTTTTTCGAGATAGGTCGCCGGCGGCGCGTCAAAGCCGGTCAGCAGTTTGTCGACTACGATCAGGAGCCTCATCGGCCCCTCATCGGCGATGGCAAAGTCGTTGTTATCTGGGTTTTTCCAGTCGATCAGCCAAACGGTGATGTTTTGCTCGCCTACATCCGGTTGGACCTTCATGCCGTAGCGCAGCAGGCCGTAAACCTCTCGGGTGGCGTCGTAAAGTGTCTTGCTGCCGCTGACCGCAGTCGCCTTGCTCAGCTCGCGGGTCGCCTTGGTGATGATCTTGTCGTCGTGTCCCTGGCGCTTGAGCCAGTCAGTGAGCAGTGCCTCCTCGACGTTGCCGTTGCTGGCGCGGTCCTTCCAGTGGCCTAGGTAGGCGTAGCTCGGCGCGTCTTTGAAGAACAACGCGGCCACGCACTGCTGGGTAAGGATCTCCCGCTGGCCGACTGTGCTCATGGCTCCGCATTCCCCGGCTTCAGGCTTGCGACGGCGGCCCTCCCCTTGGCCGTTAGCCGGTACTTCTGTAACCGACTCCTCGGTTTGTTAGGTAGGGTCAGCATGATGCAACCTGCTTCGATTGCTGGTTTAAGGTAGCGGCCTTCGAAGTTTGCACGCGATTTGGGGTTCAGGGCCAATTGGAGTTCCCGGCGGGTATGGTCGCCGCGAAATACGGCAATCATCGTCATAACCTCGTCCGCGACTTGCCCTGCGACTTGCCCTGCGAGCGCCTTCCGTCGAACCGTCGTTACAAACCCATCGGTGATGGTGAATTCCGGTTCCGGTAAACCGACCTCGACGCATCGGCGGATCATGTCCAGGGTCCCCGTTCCCATGCGTTCTATGTATTCGGCAAGGTACAAGGATTCCGCCAGCAGGGGATTGCCGGGCACCGACCGGTGCGGAACACGCAGCTTCTCGAGTGTCAGCGGCGGAGAAAGCCTGCCAAGATTCCAAACTTCTAACCGGTCCGCGAAGAGCATGATTTGCACGCTGCCGTTATCCGTGTAATCCCGGTGAGCCACTGCGTTGACGATGGCTTCGGTCACGACTTCCTTTGGGATTTCATAGGTCCGAAGAGCACGGACGCCCTCCGCCCGTGTGCCTATCGATCGATTGATCTTGCTCATTACGAAGTCCACCGCCTGATCGACCAGATCGAAAACTGTGCCCTTTGTAGACCTGGTAGGACGGAATCGGCTTAGCGACCTCCGTCCCGTGGAAGTGGGCGCACTTGATCTCGGAGCAAATCAGAAACCGTTGCGGTGCCTTCCCGAACAACAGCACCGCCGCGTTCGTCGGCCGTCCGTCGTTCGACAGCTTCAGATGCTCCAGCAATTTCCGCCGCCACGACCTTAGCCTTGGCGAGATCGAACCTGTCGTGTTCGAGACCCGCTCCCAAGTACCCGGTTCCATGACACGGACTACAAACAGATGGAGCCGAAAAAAGAAAAAACGAAAATAATTAGCATAATTACTTGACATTACCAGCGGATACAACAAATACTGTGAGAATACATCGGATCAGAGGCGCTACGGGCCGACCTGCGCCGGGATGGAGAACTCATGCCCATTGACCAAGAAACCCTCAATTTGCTGCGGACTGCGCTACTCGCTACAGCGACGGTGCTGCTGATCGCAAAGATCTGCCGGGAATGTGGCGCGGAAGGCTTGCGTCGCCGATTGCGTTTACTCGAGACTGAGCTTTTCGAACTGGGCCGGAGCCGACATGTCGGGTTCCACGATCCCGCATACACCGTACTCAGCAGAGGCATTCGGAGCATTAGTCAGTTCTCTCAGGAAATCAGCCTGACGCGCTTCGCTATGTCAGCCTTGTTCAGGCGCTCGGTCTGGACCGACGAAAACGTCCGCAAGTACTCGCGTGAGTGGGAGGCGGCCCTGAGCCAGGTACAGAACCCTCTTGCCCGCAAGAAGATTTCCCACATCCACGAGAGAGTGCTGCTAGAAGTGACCCGCCATTTGGTGCTGGGTTCGATCCCGTTCGCAGTTACGCTGTACGATTTCGTCACCCTCCATACGGACCTGCGGAAGAGGTTAGCCATATTGACAAGCAAGGCAAGCCTTGTAGAGATCCAAGCTCGTGATTCGCTGCGCCTTCCGGCTACCGTCTGAGGCGGCGCTAGAAGCGTTTCCATCTTGGGACGGCTCGACGTCCGCCCACCGCAAGCACTGCGTTGGGTTGCCGTGCTGAGGGCAATTAGACTGTCAGGCGCTATGTGCCTGCCATCCATTCGGCGATTCCAAATTCTGTTCGCCATTCTCGTCATGCTCGTGACGGGTGCTTACGCGCAACTGGCGGAATCCCCCCACGCTGTGCGCAATGACGTTCCGCAAGAGGGAACGGAAGTGCTGGTCTTCCGCCACCAAAAGCTCCATCAGGGCGGGCACGAAGCGTACTTTCGACTGAGCCGGGAGGGGGTCTGGCCGTGGTTTGAAAAGATCGGCAGCCGGATTGTCGGCCAGTGGAAGGTGATCCACCCCGATGGTTCGCCCGAGGATCCCGAGTTCGACAACGGGTACCGGCTGGCGCGATACGCCAGCTACGAGCACTGGAAGGCGACCCGCCAAGGCCATCTGCTGCTCGGAGGGGACGGTCCCGACTACCAGCGCAACCGCGAGGCGCTTCGCGCGCGCAACCACTACGCCGCGGGGTCGGACGGCGCGCACTTCCTCAAGGGAGTCACGGCTTCAACGAGGACCCACTACATGCCTGCCTTGAACGAGGCGTATGAGGAGGCCGACCAAGCGGCCGGAGCCGGTGTTAGGCCTGTGCGCAACGTCATCAATTGGCCGGACCGCGAGATTATCGCCCTCGAACGCTGCAAGGTGACCAAGGGCACAGCCGACCGGTTCATTCGCGGCGGGGTCGATAATGTCTGGCCGTATCTCGAAAAGGTCGGAGCTCGCGTCGTAGGCCAGTGGAAGGCAATCTATCCCGCGGAGAGCGGGTTCGCCGAGAGCACTGACTATGACAAGGTCTTCATGATGGTTCGCTACGCCGGCTATGAGCACTGGCTGGCGGCGCAACCCGATGAGATCGTCGCGATGGGCGGAGATGGCAACGACCACGCAGCCTACCAAGAAGCGCTCGACGCACAAGCGACAGCAATTCTCAGCCGGTCGGTCACGTTTCTCGAAGGATACATGTACCAGAGCCCGCCAAAGTATCTGCCTGACTTGAGGGAGAACTACCGCAAAGTCAGGTGAAACCCGAAGCCTGCCCCGCAAGCATACGAATTCCAGCTTGAATTTCGATGTATTTCACAGCTGTGACGAAAACACACTACGCCGGGCGCTACCTGGCCGAGTTCTCCTAGCGCCTCTTAGCTCTGGCTGGTACTCATGCGCGAATACATGGTCCGCCCCGGGAGTCTGCGTCGGCGTTTCGTTGACCGAACTGGTCATGCGCGAATAGATCCAGCCTCTGGTCTGTGAACCCTCGCAAGTTCCGGGCCATGATGGGACCCGCGCGCTGTGGTCCTCGCACTCAGGTCGGCCTCGAGCGGCCATACCCATTGAACAGGCTTCTACAACGCCGGTTAGGTCCGTTTGTCCATCACCTAGCCCGTGTGTGAAAAACAACACTCTGCCGCGCCCGCACCGGATCGCCAGCCCGAGCGCTGCCGAGACCGCGGCCGCAACGGGCGAACTGCTCGACCGCTGCAACTCCAGCAAAATCGCCCGGGAACTCAACCGAGCCGGGCATGCGAGCGGGGACGGCGAGCCCTCGACGCCAAGTTTTCCGCGGCGACTGCAGCTGCTGCGTAGGGGCGGACCATCCCGGAATCAGTTTCACCTTTGCGGCACAGTTCGCCCATCTAAGCTCGGGATCGTGTGATCAACACAGCCCGCACACTTCGAGAGGTGTACGTGGGCCGCCGAGATCCTAAGCGCTGGCCAAGGCCGCAGGAAGCTGATGATTTTGCCAGTGGGGGAAACTAACAACTGATATCTTCCCTATCGGGTAAAGATTTCGGTGAATTGCAGAGACGGTGGAGAGACGTTACGTAGCACGGCAGGTGACGGCGGATCTGGCTAGAAAGATGGTCTTTGTTGCCGGACCTAGGCAGGTTGGAAAAACCACGATGGGCTTGTCTCTGCCCGGCGCCCGAGACGGATATTTGAATTGGGACATCGCCGAGCAGCGCGAGCGAATCCTCCGCCGGGCGATGCCGCCCGTCCCTCTGTGGTTCTTCGACGAGATTCACAAATACCGGACATGGCGAAACTATTCCTGATTACCGAGGACTCTCAGCCGCATTTAGGAGCCGGAAATGTTTTGGATTCGGGCTTCGATCCGGTTGACTTAAATCGCTGTGGAATGTATAATAAGTATCTGACAACAAAGGAGTTCTACATGCCTAAGAACCACGTCCAGTTCCAGAAAGGACAGAGCCTGCGCGACTTCCTCAAGCTCTACGGAACCGAGCTGCAATGCGCCCAAGCGGTGTTCCAAGCGCGCTGGCCGCAGGGCTTCCGCTGCCCCGCCTGCGGCTAGCACAAGGACTGCCAGCTGCACACCCGCAAGGTCTTCCAGTGCATCCGCTGCCAGCGGCAGGTCTCGCTGACCGCCGGCCCCGTGTTCGAGCACACCAAGCTGCCGCTGACCACTTGGTACCTGGCGATCTACTTGCTCACGCAATCCAAGAATGGCCTCTCGGCGATGGACCTGCTGCGCCAGTTGGGCGTGAGCTACAACACGGCTTGGATGCTCCAGCACAAACTGCTGCAGGCGATGCGCGCGCGGGATGACAGCCAGCCGCTGGGGGGCCTCGTGGAGCTGGACGACGCCGATCTGGGCGGGGCAGCCAGCGGCGGCAAGCGCGGTCGCGGCGCGGACCGCAAGACGCCCTTCCTGGCGGCGGCCCAAGTCACTGAGGACGGGCGGCCGCAGCGGCTGCGGCCTGCCGTTGCCCCACAAGTCACGATTCGGGCTCATCCTGAGAGGCGCTGGCGGGCGGCTCGAAGTAGTCTTTCAGCTCATAGGCTTCGCTCATGATGGTCAAGCGGGTCCAGCCCTCCCAGATCTTTTGATGGCCCGGCGGCGGAGCGTGCGCACGGTACAGGTAGCCGCCCAAGATCGCCATGGTCCGCACCGCCAGCCCCAGATTGCCCGGCGCGGCCAGCCCGCGCTTGGACGCGAAGTGGCGCAGCACCCGCATCTGGATCTGCGTGAAGAACACCTCGCTCGGTAATTCGGGGGTCTCCCGTCCCAGCAGGGTCATCGCGGCCAGCCGCCAGGCGATCACCGCCTTGATCGTCACCGCCCGCTCGATCCGCTCCCCCGTGCGGTGCCCCAAGTACTCCACCTTGCAGCCTGACTTGAGAATCCGGTGCCAGTCCTCGATGCGCCAGCGCAGCCGGTACCACTCCAGCACCTGCTCCGCATCCGCCAGCGACGCCACCGGCAACGTCGTCAGCAGGAACCACTCCAACGCTTCCACCCCCTCCGGCGCCGCCCGCTCCCACACGTGCACCAGTTGCATCCGCAGCGCTGCCTCGCCGCGCGCCGGGGCCGGCAACTCGACCGTCTGCCAGCGCAACTCGGCCTGCGCCGTGCGCGCCGCGCGCAGCGCGCTGGCGGACTGCCGGCGCGTGCCCCGCCGCGCCGAACTCCGCTGCACCTTGATCTCCAACTGGCCCCCCACCGGCTGTGCCCGCATGTGCTCGAACAGCTTCGGCCGGGGCGCGCCCAGGACGCGGTTGTGCTTGGCCCGCACCAGCAACTCGACTCCCTCCAGCCGCCGCTGCTCGGCGAACAGCGCCTGCACGTCGGCCTCGCGGTCCATCACCGCCACCAGGCGCAGTCCCGCAACCCGCGGATCCAGCGGAAGGTCTTGCGCTGCTCCAGCGGCCGCCCGCGCTGCGCCTGCCCGTCCGGCGCGTCGTACTGGATTTGCAGCAGCCCCAGCGGGATGCCCTCCGGGCTGACCGCCAGCGTCGAGTGCATGTGCAGCCCCAGCGTGCCCTCCGAGCGCTTGTTCTTGCCGATGTAGCCCAGCCCCGCACAGCCGGGATGCTCGGCAAAGTTGAGCTCGGTGCCGTCCTGCACGCACAGCACCGTGCGCTCGGCCTGCAGGCGCCGCAGCGTGCGCTGGCGGTGCGGCGCCAGGATGTTCTGCGGGGTCACCGCCGAGTCGTCCGGCTGGTCGATCAGGCGGTAGTGGCCCTTGACGGCGGCCCGCTGGCCCTGCGCGGCGGCTGGGATTGATGCCATGGGAGCGGCGGCCTGCATCTGGGCGGTCTGCACCAGCCGCTTCGACAAGCGTAGATCACCCAGCGGCGCCTGGCCCAGTTCGTTGCGCGCGAACTCGTCCAAGGCCAGCCCGTCGGCCGGCCCCAGCGGCTGGCCGGGCGGTGCTGCGGCGGCCCCGAGCAGGCGCCGCCAGTCGCGCTGCAGGGGGTAGACGAAGATGGCCTTGACCGGCACGCGCTGGCCGGGGCGGGCGAAGCGCCCGCGCCCGCCGGTCTGGCCGACGCAGGTCCAGTTAGCGGCGCGGAAACACGTGCCGGCGTGCTGCTGCGGATCGCAATAGGTTTCCAGCAGGGCAGGCCGGTAGCCATAGCGCTGGAGGAAGTCCTCCGGCAGCCGCCGCCGGACCATGCCGAGCACCTTGGAAGCGAGCAGGTGACAGCGCACGCTGGGACGGATCAGGAAGCGGCTCAGGCCCAGCACGCGGTGCAGCCGCTTGCGGCGCAGTTGCGCATCCCAGCCAATCCACTCGTCGCGGGCCGCCACCGCCAAGGCCGCGGCGGCGAAGCCGAGCGCCCCCAGCAGGCCGTGCTCGGACTCAATCAGGTAGCGCAGCTGAGCACCGACGTGCAGCACGGCTCCCTGCGGGTGCTCGCTGGCGACCAGCTCGTTCCAGGTCCGCCGCTGTTGCGGACTCGTCACCAGGGTCAACTTGAGCCCGGCGACCGCCCCCGCCGCAGGCGGAACTGCTTGCGGTGGCGGGACCGGCTGGCCGAGCCGACGCGGACGGCAGTCACCGGTGCGGCCGCCATGGCGCGGGGCCGGCAAATCGATGCGTCCCGCGCTGTGCAGACTGCGCAAGGCCTTCTGGCAGCTCGCCACCTGCGGCTGGCCGCGACTGTCCACAAAACCGAACTCCCGGCACACGTGCCGGGCGAACGCGCTCCGGCTGGTGTCGCCAGCCTGCGTCCGCAGCACCCGCAGGGTCTCCACGGCCTCTGAGTGCGAGAGGGTCTCCGCAATGCAATGTTGGTCGAGCATGCTTTAGACATGCCACAACCACCCTACAGTTGTCAAGTGCGAGATCTGGGGCATGGGCAGGCTGCGGCTGAGCCCGGTGGTTGGTTTCCGCCGCCGCGCAGTGCAAGCCTGGGCGCAGCAGCACCTACGGCCGGGGACCATCGTACGGGCGGACGGGCTGGCCTGCTTCCGGGGGGTGCAGGCGGCCCGCTGCACGCACCAGCCGCGCGTCACCGGAGGTGGCAAGGGCAGCTGCGAGACGCCCGGGCTGATCTGGGTGAACACGCTGCTGGGCAACGTCAAGCGGGCGATGGACGGCACCTATCACGCCTGCGCCGCGCGTTACGCGGGGCGCTACCTCGCCGAATTCGCCTACCGCTTCAACCGCCGCTACCAGCTGGTCGATCTCGTGCCCCGCCTCGCCTATGTCGCCGTGCGCACTCCGCCCCTACCCTACCGCCTCCTAACTTTGGCTGGGGCTGGTGCGTAATCAGGAAACTATTTGAAAGGGCTATATGACGGGCGACCGGACGGCCAGCAAATACTCGTGGCGGGAAGCGCCCGTCTGGACCTGTACCGCTACTCCGGGGACTCCCTCCAAGGACGATATCACTTGATTCGACTGCACCCGTTGTCGGTGGCAGAGCTTGGCATCCAGTCGGTGGCTGACTTTGCCAAGTTGCTAAGACTAGGCGGGTTCCCTGAACCGTTCTTGTCGGGCTCGGAGGTGGAAGCCCGGCGCTGATCGCGGGAATACCGCAACTTGATCGTGCGCGAGGAGGTTGCTGATCTGGAGCGAATCCAAGACCTTGGAAATCTTGAGTTACTCGCCATCCGTCTACCCGAGCTAGTGGGGTCCCTGCTTTCGTTGAACGCCTTGCGGGAGGATTTGCAAGTCAGTCATAAGTCCGTCCGAACATGGGTTCGCGCGTTGGAGCGGCTTTACGCGTTGTTTCGGATCTCGCCATTCGGGAGCCCGCAAATCCGAGCGATCAAGAAAGCCCAGAAGCACTACCATTTCGACTGATCGCTGGGCCCCGATCCTGGCCCCAGATTCGAAAACCTGATCGCCAGTCACTTGCTGAAGTGGATCCACTATCAACAAGATGCCACTGGGCGCGACGTTGACCTACAGTAATTCCGCGACACGGACGGACGGGAAGTGGCCTTCATCGTCACGGAACGAAGGCAGCCCACGATTGCTATCGAATGCAAGACTTCAAACACCAAGCCGAGTCGCAGCTTGCGCTATTGGAAGAAGCGATTCCCCACCTGCGACGCATGGCAGTTGACCGCGACAGGTGACCAGGACTTTGTCACCCCTGACGGGGTCCGCGCGTGCCACGCACTCAGGTTTCTGGGAAGGCTGGTCTAGCTTGAGGCAAACCCGGAAATCTCGCCAGAGAGGGGCGGCGCAGGGAGCACGGCTTGGAGCGGGTGCTGGCGCTCGTCGTCCTCATTGGAGCGAACGGAGCGGGCAAGAAAGACTCTTGGATATCCTCAGCTGTTGAGCCTGCCTGCTGCGTTACAGTTATTCGACGGCGGCGATTCCGAGCAGCGTCCGCAAACACCCACGCCGTTTCGTCCCGCTTGGTGCCGAACGAGGAATTCGCCTCGAACGGGGCTGTTTCTGACCGACCCAACCGCCCTTGACAACAGCCCCAGCCCCGACACCAGAATTGATCTCATGCTTGGTTCACGGTTCAGCGTTCCTGCAACACTTGTCCTCGCGGCCTTCCTCGCGACGGCCATTGCTGCTGCGGCACCGCCCAACATCGTCTTCTTTCTAGCCGACGATCTCGGATGGCGAGACCTTGGCTGCTATGGCAGCCAGTTCTACGAAACGCCCAACATCGACGCTCTAGCCGAGAGCGGCGCCCGGTTTACCCAGGCATACGCGGCTTGTCCCGTGTGCTCGCCGACGCGGGCGAGCATCATGACCGGCAAATATCCCGTGCGGATCCGCGTGACCGATTACATTAGCCCGAGAGGGGGCAACCAGCCTGAGCAGTGGAACCGCAACACGGCGCTGCTGCCGTCAGCCTACTCCGATCGCATGCCGCTTGAGGAGGTCACCCTTGCAGAGGCCTTTAAGGAAAGCGGCTACGCCACTTTCTTCGCCGGCAAATGGCACCTCGGACCCGAAGGTTTCTGGCCGCAAGACCAAGGCTTCGACGAGAACAAGGGCGGCTGGGAACACGGCGGTCCATGGGGTGGCGACAACTACTTCTCGCCGTACGGCAACCCCAACTTGCCTGACGGCCGCGAAGGAGAGTACCTGCCCGAACGATTGGCACGAGAGACCGTACGATTCATTGACGAGCACCGCGACGAGCCGTTTCTCGCATATCTGTCGTTCTATTCCGTCCACACGCCCTTGATGACGACTGCCGCGCTAGAGCAAAAATATGCCGCAAAAGCCAAGCAACTGGCATTCTCGGGGCCACGCTGGATCAGGGAGAGCTTTCGAGACGCACGCCAAGTGCAGGATCACGCCATCTACGGGGGAATGGTCGAGGCACTCGACTCGGCGGTGGGACAGGTGTTGCAGGCAATCAGCGCAAACGGCCTACACGAGCGGACGATCGTGGTCTTTATGTCCGACAACGGCGGGCTCAGCACATCGGAGGGCTCTCCGACTGCAAACCTACCGCTCCGAGGCGGCAAGGGATGGATGTATGAGGGCGGGATTCGCGAGCCAATGCTGATTCGTGGCCCCGGCGTGGGGAAACCAGGCACGGTGATCGATACGCCCGTCACAAGCACGGACTTCTACCCCACGTTGCTGGAATTGGCGGGACTGCGCACTCGGCCCGACCAGCACGTTGACGGGGCGAGCTTGGTCCCGCTATTGCGCGGCGAAAGGATGCGGCGCGCTCCGCTGTACTGGCATTACCCGCACTACGGCAACCAAGGCGGCGCTCCAAGCGGAGCCATCCGGGCCGCCGATTGGAAGTTGATCAAGTGGTACGAAGACGGCTCTACGGAACTCTACAACTTGGGCAACGACCCCGGCGAGCGCTACGACCTTTCGAAGCTAAACCCGCGTGCAAGCGCAGGCTTGGAGCGGCGGCTCGATGCATGGCTGCAGCAAGTCGACGCGAACATGCCTTCGTCCAACCCGGCCTACGACGGGGACAACCCGTCTGGACGTCTACCTCCGAACGAGCGTTGAGGCAATCGCAAGGGGATTGCCAGCGAGGGTCGGCACAGTTCCCACGCTAGGCAATCAAAGCCTTGAGCCCGAGGCCGGCGATCGCCAGAATGCTGGCCCAGAGCAGGACGTCGTAGACCTTCGAGGGCCGCAGGTCGGTGGGCAAGCGGCGATAACGGAAGTGATGCGCGGCGAAGACCACGACCAACAGCAGCACGGCCAGTGCGACTCCCCCGGCAGCGACCATGAAAAAGGGGGCACGGACGTAGAGGAACAACGACGTCCAAATCGCGGGCAGCACCCAGGCTAAGACGGCAAACCACCGCCGCCTCACTGGTTCATCGTCATAGTTGAGAAAGCCGAGTTGCGAGAAGGCATCCGTGAACATGCGCGTGCTCGACGCGCAAGCCACGAAGAGCGTCGAAAACAGCGCGCTCACAGCGCCCGTCAGAAACAATCCCATTGCGCCGGGACCAAGCGTCTCGGTGTAGATTGCCGACAGAGCCGCGATGATCTGCGGCCCCTCAGGCACTTCGCCCCGCTTGTGCAGCACAGCCGCTCCAAGGAGGTAGAACGCCGCTGTCGTGGTCGTATAGATGACCATTGATGCGACCGCGTCGAAATACATCACGCGAATCCAGCCCCGTGCTCGGCGCGTCCATCCCTCGGACTCGTCTCGGGCCCCGACGAAAGCCGCATAGCCCTTTTCGAGGCACCAGTACGGATAGGAGATGATCTCGTCCGCACTGACGCCAGTTAGGCCGAATGCCGCCAATGCGACTCCGACGGCGGCGGCGGGCAGTTCGAACGTCAAGCCTTCACCCAGCATTGACCAGCTGACCCGATACGGCGTCCACTGCAACAACACCGCACAAGCCAGTGTGACGAGCGAGAACGTAGCGGTCAGCGCCATCGCGGTGCGCTCGATGAAGCGGTACCGCCCCCACCAAACAAGCAGCGATGCGCTCAGCCCGCACGTCCAAGCCCAACTGGTTGGGCTTGCCCAAGGGAAGGCGAGGTTCAGGGCGAGGGCCACCGCGCCGACGATACCGCCGTACTGAACGAGCTGGATCAGCTTCACCGCCATCCAGACGATCAACGACCACGATGCAGCACCCCAACTTGGCCCCGGCAGGCGGTTGAAGGCAAGCAGCGTCGTCTCGCCCGAGGCGATGGCATGCTTGCCAAACTCGAGTTGTACGACCACCTTGACGGCGCAGCTGACAAGGATCACCCACAGGGCGACAAACCCCGCAGCGGCACCCAGTGCCGTCGTCATGATCAATTCACCCGAGCCAACGATGTTGGCCGTGAGGATCAGCGACGGCCCGATGCTCTTCAGAGTGCCGAATACAGATTTAGGTGGCTCGCGGGTGCTGGGACGGTCATCCATGCGCGGCATCCGCCCCGTCCCCAAAAGCCTCCCTGCCGCGATCAGGGCAATCCGGCCAGTGCATTAGGACGTCATTGACCTGCCGTACTTCGCTCGCCGGCATGCCAGATCAGACTCCCGCCAATTGGCGGAGTGCCTGTCGATCTCGGGCGATGGCTTTCATGTTCTCCATCTTCTTCGCGGGATCGCGATGATCGACATATTCCATGTGCAGCGAGAGCGGTGTCCCGGGGTCCACTTCGGAGCACACCATTTTCAGCAGCGCGGGATCAACCTGGCCTGTCCCTAAGGGGACGTTGGCTGCCTTGCGCCCTTCCCGGCGAAAGTCCTTGATGTACACGACTCGAGTGCGATCGCACATCAGCCGCCAAAGCACCGGCCAGGACAACCCACCTTCGACCGTGGCGTGGCGAACGTCAAAAGCCGCTCCCAGGCGGTCTTCGGGAACGCCTTCCAGCAAGCGGTATTGATCCCAGACCGACCCGCCGACGACGGTGCTACCGGCATGATTCTGGTACACGCCCATGATCTGGAAGTCGTTGAGGTATTCGCTCAGGCGGAGTGCGGTCTTCCGATGTGTTTCCAACTGCTGGATTATGGGACGCTCCAAGTCGTAGCGATAGTAGGCCATGCGGAAGTAGCGGATGCCAAGGCCATCGGCCGTCTTGATCACACGCTGCGAGGTCGACGGCTCGGAATCATTGATATCGGTCGTGATCATCACGACCTCCCGCCCGCGCTTCTTCAGGGCGTCGACCAGAAGCGGCAGATCTCGCTCGACGTTCTCCGGCTCGACCTGACCGCCCTTGCGGACGGTCGCTTCGATGCCGTCAAAGTCGTTTTCTTCGAGAAAACCGGCAACCTCGTCAAAAGAGAGCCACTGCAGGTGTTTGCCGAACGTGATCACAGGGCCGATACGTCGGCCAGACTTGGCGGCAGCGGTTTGTGCTGAAGAAATCTGGGGCAAGGCACCGCTAGCTAGCGCCACGCCTCCCCCCAATCGCAGGAGTTCTCTTCTATTCATCCGTGAAAGCCCTCTACTTCACTTTGTCCGCAACGACCGAACCGCCTACCCGCGAAGATCACATGCACCTCGCCAGCAAAGATCCGCTCCCTATTCGCGGAGGTCCGACCCAGCCCCACAGCGCATAACTCGACGCTGCTGGCGATCGCCATGCGTCTGCTGCCAGGGACCGGTCATGCGATCAGTTCAGGGATGAGCTGTCCGCCGGTCTGCGAGAGCTGTTTGAATCGCCCGCCGTGAAAGTAGGTCAGCTTGTTGTCGTCAAGGCCGAACAGGCGGAGCAGCGTGACGTGCAAGTCACGCATGGGATGGACGATTTCGACCGCGCGGTTACCAGTCTCATCCGTCGCGCCAACGATTTTGCCCCGCGGCGCCCCGCCGCCGGCCAGCAGGACAGCCATGGCGTCGGCGTTGTGGCCCCGACCGTTGGGGTCAACAGCGCCCCGGCGGTTGTTGTCTGGCGTGCGCCCAAACTCGCCAGAGATGACAACCAGCGTCTCGTCCAGCATGCCGCGATCGTTCAGGTCACGAATGAGAGTCGCGATCGGGCGGTCAACGCTGCGGATTCGGGCCGAGTGATTGCGGGCGAGGAAATCGTGGCTGTCCCATCCGCCAGAGAAGATCTGCACGAATCGAACACCTTTTTCGACCAGACGGCGGGCCAGCAGGCAGCGCCGACCGAATTTCTCGGACTCCGGGTCCGTCATGCCGTAGTCTTCCCGCGTCTTCTCACTCTCTCCGGTGATGTCGATCACTCCGGGAACCTCGGCCTGCATGCGGTAGGCGAGCTCGTAGCTTTCCATCCGCGCCGCGAGATCCTCGTGTGAGGGATGGCCGGCGGCGTGCTCACGATTCATGTCGGCCAGCATGTCCAGCGCGGCGCGCTGCTGTTCGCGGGTCTTCCAGGCAGGCGGCGAGAGATCGAGAATTGGCGACCCGGTCGGCCTCAGGGTAGTGCCTTGGTAGTAAGCCGGCAGGAAACCGTTGGACCAGTTGCCCGAACCGCCCTGCGGGTGCGCCAACTCGGTCATCACAACGTAGCCTGGCAAGTTCTGGTTCTGCGAGCCGAGTCCGTAGGTGACCCAAGCCCCCATGCCGGGGTCTCCGCCCAGCTGGCTCCCCGTGTTGAGGTGGTAGAGCGCATCGGGATGATTGACTGACATCGCCTGGCAGCCCCGATAGACGCATAGCTGGTCCGCTACTTCCGGACGTGCCATATGCACGAATTGGTCGCACATGTCGATCCCGGCAGCGCCGACCTTGCGGAATTTGAACGGGCTACCGACGTAAAAGGTCTTCGCGATCACCTCTACGAGTAACTGGTTGGGGTCTCGTGTCGACTCGGTGAGGTGGAACTGATTCAGCTTGGGCTTCGGATCGAACGTGTCCATGTGCCCGGGCCCACCCTCGAGACAGATGAAGATGCAGGCCTTGGCCTTGGCCGGCAGCATCGGCTCCTTGGGTGCCAGCGGAGCGCCGCTCTCGTTGGCGAGGAGGTCGCTGAAAGCTACGGAACCCAGAGAAGCTCCGAGTCCGTAAAGCAGCTGGCGCCGGTTGAGGTTCAGGTCAGCCATACGATCTCCTCCTGCCGCTAGTATACGTACGCGAATTCGTTGCTGTTGATCAGGAGCAGGCACAGCTCGGCAAGGGCCCGTGTTTCAGGTTCAACCTGCCATGCCTTTGCGTCGGGGACGTAGTCCTCGAAGCGATTCAGGATCTCTTCATACTCAAACGGCTTGCCGGTGAACTCTTCCACTAGTGAGCGGGTCACCCGTCTTGGATAGGCCTGCGGATCCGGCGGGTGCGCGCGGTGATGGTCGAGCATGCGGCCGACGAATGCCACCAGCTTGCCCCGCCGCTCCGCTGACGGCAAGCGCCCGAGTGCCAGCTGGTACGCGCGATCGACTTGCGCTTCGAGCCCATTCGCCTCGTGCTCAAGGCGCTGGGCGAATGCGATCGAACGATCCGTCGCTACACCGGAATTCAGCAATGTCAGCGCCTGCGGGCTCACTGAGGGCGAATCACGGCGCTCGCACGAAACATTCGGACTGGGCTGATTGAAGAGTTCCAAAAACGGGTCGGCCTGGCCTCTCACGCGGTAGGTGTAGATCGAGCGGCGGTTGCGCTCCCGCGGCGTCTTCGAGGGTTGGTGGGCGGGCGCGATGGAGAACTGGATCATGCGCGGCTGAAGGGCGACCTCCATGTTGATTTCGGGCATCGCCGGCACCCCGCCCAGTTCACGATTCAGCTCTCCTGAGACCGCGAGCATCGAATCACGAAGCTCTTCCGCTGTCAGGCGGCGGGGCTCGAAATAGCCAATCCACTGGTTCGCCGGATCGGCCTCGCGGTAGGCGGCCATGTCAGGACGCTCCGAGCCCTGCTTGTAGGCCTCAGACGTCATGATCAGCCGATGCAATCGCTTGAGCTTCCAGCCGTTGTCAACGAAATCTAGCGCCAGCCAGTCCAGCAGCTTGGGATGCGTCGGTTTCGCACCGCTCCCGCCGAAGTTATTGGGATTGGCGGCTAGGCCACGCCCGAAGTGGTATTGCCAGACGCGGTTTACGATCGAGCGGGTCGAGAGAGGGTTGCGCGGATCGGCGATCCAGTCTGCGACCTCTCGCCTACGGCCTGCGAGCGCGTCGGTTACCGCCCATGTGTCCGAACGAGCCGCGCTTTCAGGTCGATACACTGCGCTAAGCACTCCGGGGGTCACCGGTTCGGAGGGAGCGCTGACCGCGCCCCCGGCGAGAATGGCGTTTCCCGGCCGCCAGCTAATGTCGAGCTTCGCTGGAATGCGGAGCTTGCGCCCGTTACCCGGAATGTAGTCGGGGCCGTTGAACACGCTCTGTGCCAGCGGTTCGTAGCGTTCCAGCCTGCGAGTCCAAATCCACTCGTCCTGGCGCCGGATCTTCAGCCGCCCTTCTTCTTCGTGATCGAGCCCGTAGTGCCGCGGCGGCTTTTGACTGTCGGGCAAGTCCTTGCGCTGACCGGGCGGCACGAAATCCTGGCCGCGTTCGGCGTACCACCGGCGCTCTGCCGCCGCCATTTTGGCTTCGAGTGCTGTCTTTCTCTCGGTTGCGAATTCCAGTAGAGGCCGCACGTGAGCACGGCCCTCCTCGAAGCGCGCAAGGTTCTCGTCTGGCAGATACGCAGCGGGGCGCTCGGCCATCTGGGTGCCCGCGAAGGCCGCGTAGAACCGGTAGTAATCGCGCGTCGGAATCGGGTCGAACTTGTGGTCGTGGCACTTCGCACAGCGCAGCGGGGTGGAGAGGAATACCTGGCCCACGCTGTTGACGACGTCGTCCAGGTAGGCCTGCCGGGCGACTGCCTTTGGCACCATCGCCGAACCCCACGGCCCCATGCGCAAGAATCCAACGGCAATCAGCATCTCGGGATCATCGGGCGAGAGTTCGTCCCCGGCGATCTGCTCCCGGACAAACCGGTCGTAGGGCTTGTCGTTGTTGAAGGAGCGGATGACGTAATCGCGATAGCGCCAGGCGTTCGATCGCTCGTAATCGTTGGAATTACCCGCCGTGTCTGCGTAACGTGCAATGTCGAGCCAGTGTTGTCCCCAGCGCTCACCGTAGTGGGGGCTGTCGAGGAGCCGATCAATCAGCTTTCCCCACGCCTCGGGGGAGTCATCGTCCAAGAATTCCCGTGCTTCGCGAGCTGTCGGTGGAAGACCGGTCAAGTCGAAGAAGGCACGGCGCAGGAGTGTGCGCCTAGCCGCCGGCGGTGCCGCTGCCAAACCGGCCTCGCGAAGGCTGGCCCGGTGAAAGGCGTCAATCGGGTTGCCGGCATCTGAATCCGGCACAGCTACCGGCTGAAGTGGTTGAAACGCCCAAAGGTCTTCCGGCTTATAACGGCGGTTCGTCCATTCGTCGGCCATGCCACCGCTTGTGACCACGCGAATTCCCTCCGGAGTCCGGTCTTGCTCGAGCGACTCGGCGACGTACTTGGCTTGCGCACCCTCGTCGGGCCACGGGGCGCCGGCGTTAATCCAATCGCGGATCTTCCAGACCTGCTCCTGCGTCAGGCGGTCATTCTCCTTCGGGGGCATCTGGAGCTTGGCGTCTTCCCAAGTCACCGCCCGGTAGAGCATGCTCGCCTCGGCATCCCCGGGCAAGAGGGCCGGACGCTTGGAAGCGCCACCAGCCTGCATTGCTTCGCGCGTGGTGAGATCCAGTTCGCCGAGCTTGAGTTCAGATCCGCCGTGGCAGACGAAACACTTCTCGACGAGCAGCGGCCTCAGATGAACGCTGAAGTCACGCTCCCAGTTCTCTTCCGAGTTACCCGGAATCGCAGCCAGCAACATCAGGACGACTGCTGCAATGCGGCCAAGTCCCATGTTGAAATTAGTTTTACATACCAGCTTGCACCCCGGTGAGCAGCAGCGGTAGACAGAGTTGCTCGATCGCAAGCGGGAAGAGCGGTCACCGCTAAGCTGGGTCAGCCCACGCCGTATCAGACCGCCATTCGAGCAAGCTCCGCTTCCAGGCTTGGTGGCGTGTGCGGAGTTCGTTCAGCCGACTCTGGTGATCCGGTGAGGCTGCGAGATTCGTTTCCTCTTGCGGGTCGGCTTCAAGGTCATACAGTTCTTCGTACCCTGGCTGTCCGTCGAGATAAATGTTGTACTTCCAGCGCACCGTGCGCACCCCTTCGGTTCTCGGGATCGGAATTCCATCTCGCCGCCAAAGGAATTCATAAAACCAATCCCTGCGCCAAGGGGGCGCTTCGCCATCCAGGAGCGGCACGACGCTGCGTCCGTTGGTGGAAGGATCGATTTCAAGCCCGGCCAGCTCTAGGACGGTGGGAGCGATGTCGAGATTGAGCGTCATTTCGCTGCTTCGACGCCCCATTCTGCTGGGGCTGCGTGGATCCCAAACGATCAATGGGGCGCGGATCGATTCCTCGTGGATGAAGTACTTCCCAGCCCAGCCCCGCTCGCCAAGAAAGAAGCCGTTATCGGAGGTGAATACGACCACGGTGTCGGCGCTGTGCCCGGTCTCGTCAAGCCAATCGAGAATGCGTCCGACCTGCACGTCGACTCCGGTGATGAGACGGTAGTAGCGTTTCATCGCCTCCTGCCAAGTCTCGGGAGTGGGAAAACGCCGCTGCTGCCGGACTCGTCCCTCGTACTCATCCTTGAGGAACTCCGGCAGCTCCTCGTAGTAGCGCGGGTCCAGCTTCTTGAATGGCGGTATCTCGACATCTTCATACAGCGCGTCATACGCGGGGTCGTTGATGAAGAACGGGGCCACGCGGTCCTGCACGTGGGGAGCCTTGAAGCTCACAGAAAGGCAGAATGGCTGCTCGGTATCGCAGGTCTGCAGGAAATCCAGCGCTTGGTCGCCAATCATCCCTGTGAGGTGTCGCTCGTCTCCACCGACCTCATGGACGTATTGGCCCTGCCCCGAAAATCCCTCGAAGTGGTCGAACTGATCCTCCGGCAAATCGCGGCCAACACCGTACTTGCCGACAAACGCCGTCCGATACCCGGCCCCACGGAGACGGCCCGGATAGCTGCGTGCATGCAGGCCTTCCGACATGGCCGTCGCAAAATCGTGCGTACCATGGCAGCTTGCGTAGAGCCCGGTGAAGATCGACGTTCGCGATGGAGCACACAGCGAGGTTGTCACGAAGTGGTTTTCGAACAGGACGCCTTCGCGGGCCAGCCTGTCCATGTTGGGTGTCTGGATGATGGCATTCCCAGCGGCGCCCAACATGTCCCAACGCTGGTCGTCGGTAACGAGGACGATGATGTTGGGAGGCGGGGCAACCGCCGCTCGCCGGGTGGCCGAGCAGCCAGCCATCGCCAGCCCCGGGGCAGCCCATGCGATGTGTTGCAGAAACTCTCGTCGGCCGGAACAGGTCATCGCGCTCTGGGAATCACCAGCGTAGCAGTGCCGACCGCTTTGACAGACGGGGCGCAGTACGTTGCTGTAAGCATCGCATCTGACCGTCCGAACGTCCGCTCTGTTGCCGTTGAGAGTCTCAACGACCGGGCGGGCTTTCCTATCGGTCACCCGCAAGCCCAGACCGACAACATGGATCAGCTTTCCATCGGGGCTCTACGCGTTCTGCGACATCGACAAGGTTGGCCGGGCCATCCTCGCTGAGGACACCGCGCCACCGCAACTCTTCAAGGACAACGGCTATACCCCGTTTACTTTGGGAAGAGTCCGCTCCGGAACAGCTTGGGCCCACGGGCAAGGCAGCGGCAGAGGCGAGTGAATCGAGCACAACACCAAGCAAGTCGCAAGGGCGAGATCCTGAACCTGCGCTGGGGCGAGGTGGACCTGGCGGCGGACGAGCTCCGGTTGCCCGACACTAAGACAGGGCCCCGGACGATTTCGCTGTCGCCGGAGGTGGCCCGGGTGCTGGCGGCGATCCCGCGCGTGGACGGCAACCCATTCGTGATCCCGGGAAAGACCAAGGGCAAGGCGATGCGGAACCTCAACGATCCCTGGGACATCGTCTGCACGCGCGCCGGGCTCGAGAACCTGCGCCTCCACGACGCGCGTCACTCCTACGCCAGTCGGGCACTGGCGCTCGGGGAGTCGCTGCCGATGATCGGCCGGCTGCTCGGCCACACCCAGGTGGAGACGACCGCGCGGTACGCCCATCTGGCGGAGGACTCGGTGCGTGACTCGGCGGTGCGGATTTCCGACAGCATCGCCGCGGACCTCCTGATCGATTGACCGAAAGCCAGTGCAGCCTCGCGCAGGGTCGCGCCTATCCCTTCGAGTGGGTCAAGAGTGCCGCCCGCGGGTGCGGGACCACACGCGCCTCCGTCTTGCTGTCGCTAAGCCGCAATCTCGCCTGTCGCAATATCCACGTCCTCCCGGGCCAGTCCAGTGATCTGGTTGCGTCGGCAGTCGATCAGCACAAGAAGCCGGACCGCCGCCGGGTGCCGCGTTTGACAGGCGCATCTCCGACAGCTCGGCGAGGTTGACCATCTTCGACAAATCTCAGGGCGTGTGGTGGGGCTGATAATGGGATTTCGACCGATCCTTGGGGGTTCGGAAGATTGCTTCTCCACGGCGTCGAACGCCGCAGAATCGTTATTGCTCGAACCGCCGGAGAATTCTATGCTTGGTTTTTGTACCCTATCATCTGCGGCGATGATCGCTGCGATATCGGCCAGACCTGAACCATGCCTCTCAACAGTGTCTTGCGTGCCGAGTTGATCGAGCGGGTCCCGAACGGCCTGCTGGTCATCCGATCATGGCTCATGGACCGGGGCATCGCCCGGCACGCCATCGATAATCTGGTCAAGAGCGGGCAGCTCCTACCGCTCCGGCCTGGCGTGTACATACGCCCGGGAAGCCGGCTTGTCTGGCAAGGTGTCGTCTGTTCCCTTCAACGGATGGGCGGCAGCCTCGTCGTCGGGGGGACGACCGCGCTGGAGTTGCACGGCCGGACGCACTATCTGCCCCTGCCCCGCCGACGCGCGATACACCTGTATGGCACCGGGCCATTGCCGTCATGGGTCAACAAACTCGATCTGGCGGAGATATTCTACCGCCACGGCACGGCATGGCTGTCGGAACCGGAGGAAGCGTCGGAACGGGGCCACGAACAGCGCTCCATGTCGTCCTTCACGGTTGATGTTCCCTGGGGCGACGGTTTTCAGACAGTGCGAACCTCGACGCTCGAACGAGCGTTGTTCGAGATCCTGAAGGACGTGCCGGCCGGGATATCGTTCGAGCACGCCGAGCGGCTGATGGAAGGTCTTGCCGACCTCTCGCCGCGCCGGCTCGACGCCCTCCTGCACCGGACGCGCAACGTCAAGGTCAAGCGTCTGTTCTTCTGGCTGGCGGAGCGGCAGGGGCACGCCTGGTCGAAGCGGCTGGAAGCCGGCGACTTCGATCTCGGCCAAGGCAAGCGCGTCCTGGCGAAGGACGGCCGATTGGTGAGCCGGTACGGGATTACCGTGCCGAAAGCGATGCATGGATAGACGCAATCCGTTCTACCGTCAGACAGCGCTCGTCGTCCGGGTGCTGCCCCATGTCGCCAGGCGGGAAGAGTTTGCCTTGAAGGGCGGCACCGCGATCAATCTGTTTCTGCGTGAACTACCGCGTCTGTCGATCGACATCGACCTTGCCTATCTGCCGCGCACGCCCCGCGAGGAGGCCCTGCCGACGATACGCCGGGGCCTCGACGCCGTTGCGACGGATTTGAAAGCGGCCATTCGATGAAGTCCTCTCGGGGCTTGACCCTGCCGTCGACCCTGTGGATTGGGTCATCACGCAGACTAGCAAGGGGAGGGCATACGAGAGGTTGTATCACGTCGAGGGCGATGTGGACATTCTCCGGCTTTCCCTATCGGCATACGACGAGGCGTCGGAGAATCTCGTTGACGGAATAGACAGCCCTTGGCACCGGCAAGTGCCTGGCAAGCGCGAGAAGATTCGAAAGTTGCTCGAACAAGACACGGGTGCGTCTTGACCTCGATACCCGGCGCGTAGCGTGAAGGTCCCGTCGCGATGGCGGGTCCGGCTACGCTGGGGCCTGCATCACACGCCGGACGTCACCCTAGGGATGTCCTATCGCCCGTACCGACCACGCCCCATGGACCTTCGCTAGTTCGTGCTGCGATACGAAGCCGTCAGGCCCACATCCGGAAGGTCGCGGGATCAAGTCCTGTCCCCGTAACCAAGACCAGGCCCATGAACACAAAGAAGTCTTCAAGGGCTTTTTCGTGCCCGGAGAAAAGCGGATTTGGCGATCTGGCAAGCGATTGGCAAACATCGGGATTACAAACGCGGGCGGCATCGGGCGGGAAATGGCGGCGTTTGTCGGTGTGCCCGAATACGCATGCGCCAAGCATGCTGGCGATCGCTTGAAGGCACGGATATTCGATCGTTTTCCGGGGCCGGGCGTGGGGAGCGGGCGAGCGGCCTGGGTACGGGTGTTCGGTTCGGGAGGGCTGACGCCTGTCGGTCGAGCGGTCGGTCATCGGTTCCGGGCGGTTCGCCGGCCCGGTCGCGCATGAGCATGTCGTTCCCGTCCCGGCCCTCGATGGCGGGCCGCAGACGGAAGACCCTGTTGTCGTTTCGGATGAGCCGGCCGGCGGCGTCATCGTCGCGCCGCATGTCGGTCACGCCGGTCGCCGGCCACACCCAAACACCGCCCGAAACCGGGATCATCGCCGCGCCGGAACCGCAAGCACCCGGACCAGCGCCGAACCGTCCGCCTCCCGGTCGACGATCGCCTGCGAGCCATCGGTAATCTTGAGGCAGGCGCGGTCGAGAGGACGCAGTTCGGGATCGTCCGGCTCCGGCGCGCCCGGCGCGAAGCCGGGGTCCGTTCGGATGCCGACCGAGAGGCGGTGGATCGCGGTCGCATGTGTTGACTTCGTTTCGCGAGTCGGCGAAGGTCCGCGCCTTCGCGGCTGTACAGGGGCCTGGAGGCTGGCGCCGGAGTATACACGGCGGCCGTTCTTGTCTTCAGCTCTTCCCGTGCATGACCTTCGCAGGGATGAAGGAAGAGGAACAGGACGACGGAACCGCGAGCCGTCGTTGAGGGGGAAGAGATTCCTCTGGCGCGGCGGCTCCGGAATCGGGGTGCAGGACGAAATCCCGACAGGGGCGGACACGAGGCGCCTGAAATACGATCGAATCCGCTTTCACAATCTTACGAAGGCCCAGCCCGACTTCACCGCCAAAACGGTGAAGTCGGGCTAACATCTCCACGCCAAACATCGACAGCCTCGCAAGGCAGGGCGTCACTCCTAACCCCGAGTTCGACACAAGCGGAATCGAAGAATTCATGGGTCGCTATGAAGACGAGCCGTTCTTCCTTGTCACCGCCTTCCACGAAGCTCACGCTCCGTGGTCCGTCGGTCATCCCGAGCGATACGGACTTGAGAAACTCGTCCTCCCGAAAAACCTAGCGGACACGCCTAGGACTCGCGAGCAGTTCGCCACCTACCTTGCAGAGATCGAGGTGTGGGATAGGGAGGTGGGCAAGGTGCTCTATGCTCTCGAGGCCAGCGGGCAGGCGGAGAACACGGTCGTGATCCTGACGTCCGAGCAAAGATCGGTGTTTCCAGGAAACAAGTGGACCAACTGGAACACCGGCGTACATACGGCGCTCGTCGTGCGCTGGCCGGGCAAGATCGCAGCAGGTCAGCGCACAGAAGCCTTGGTGCAATACGCTGACGTGCTGCCGACACTGGTGTCCGCAGCAGGCGTGCAACCTGAGAGCGGTTTCGATGGATCGAGCTTCCTGCCTGTCTTGCTGCGAGACGCTGCCATGCATCGCGAATACGTGTACTTGATGCACAACAACGTGCCGGAAGGACCGTCATACCCGATCCGAGCAATCACGGACTCCCGCTGGCACTACATCCGCAACCTGATGCCGGAGAAGCTCTTCTTCGAGAAGCACATGATGGGCGCATTCAGGACCAACTGGTTCTGGGAGACTTGGCTGGCTTCCACCGGGCCAGCGGGGCAAGCACCGATCGTAAGCATTCCGTGTGGGGTGGTTTGGAGTCGGAGCGTGTATTCCGGCTCATTGGGATGAGTGCTCGTGCCGGGGTGGTGCCCGGTTCGCAGCTAGGTGCTGGGTGACCTCGGTCAAGCTCTCTTTGGCAGGGTTTTTCCGGCCACCCCTTAACTTTGGCGATCCGGCCTGCCAAGGTTGGGATGGAGGGCGACTCGGTTGGACCCACGCATCCGCCAGCTCCGGTCCACCACGTTCGGCGGCGAGCGTCTGACGCGCCGCCAGATCGCCGCGATTCAGGAAACCGTCGGCCCGTTCCCCAAGCTGAGCCGCACCGAGCTGGGGCACACCATCTGCGTGCACCTGGGCTGGCAGACGCCCACTGGCAGGAACCGCATCCAGCAGGCCCAGGGCTTGCTGGAGGAGCTCGAGCGGCTTGGCATCCTGACCCTGCCGGCCCGTCAAGGCCGCGGGCGGGGCCCGCAGAAGCTGGTCGAGACCGGGGCTGGCAGCGATCCGCAGCCCGCCATCGCCGGGCCGCTGGCCGAGCTGAGGCCGCTGGAGCTGGCGGTGGCGAGCGGCGGGGAGGAGGTCGCCGCGTGGAACGAATGGGTGCAGCGCTATCACCCGCTGGGCTACCGCCAGCCGATCGGCAACCACGTGCGGTACTGGCTGCGCGACCGCAGGGGGCGCCAGCTGGGCTGTCTGCTGTTCGACTTCGCGGCGCGGCAGGTGGCCTGCCGGGACCGCTGGATCGGCTGGGAGGAGGGGGCCTATCGGAAGTATCTGCGACTGGTCGTGCGGAATGCCCGCTACCTGCTGTTGCCCTGGGTCCGCGTGAAGAACCTGGCGTCGCACGCGCTGGGGCTGGCGGCCCGGCAGTTGCCGGGGGACTGGGAGCGGCTGCACGGGTACCGGCCGGTCCTGTGCGAGTCGTATGTGGATTCGACGCAGTACGCGGGAACCTGCTACCGGGCGGCCAACTGGCAGCGGATCGGGGAGACGGCGGGGCGGACGAAGGACGGGCCGGCCAAGGCGAAGCCGCCCAAGCAGGTGTGGGTGTACCCCTTGCAGCGGGACTGGCAGCCGATCCTGCGACACGGGCGAGCGGTGGCGAAGAGGTAGCCGGGGCGGGGCCGAGAGATGGATTCGCAAGGGGACGATCGCAACCGGCAGGAATTGGCGGCGGCGCGGTCGGAAGCGGCAGCGCTGCGGGCGGAATTGCAGGCGGCGCAGGAGAAGATCGCGTGGCTGGAATCGCGCTTGGAGGAGCTGTTGCGCGCCCTGTTCGGACGCAAGAGCGAGACGTCTGGCCGGGCCTCGGACGAGAGCGCAGCCGACGAGCCCGGCGACGACTCCCAGCCGCCCGCCGGCGGTCGGCACGACAGCAAGAAGCGGGGCAAGAAGCGGGGCCGGAAGCGGGGTACGCCCAATCCGGGTCGTGTGGGCCACGCGGATCTACCCGTGCGAGACGAGTTGCTCGATCTGCCGGAACACGAACGGTGTTGTCCGAGCTGCGGCAAGGCCTATGTCCGGAGCGGGACCGAGGACAGCTGGCTCTACGAGATGGACTGGCAAGCCGTGGCCCGCCGGATCCGCCGGCAACAGTACCGGCCGACCTGCTCGTGCGCGGAGGCGCGCAGCGTGCTGGCGCCGCCGGTGCCGCGGCTCGGCGAGCGCACGCAGCTGGGCACCAGCGTGTGGGGCTGGTGCCTAGTGCAGGTGTTCTGCCTGTTCCGGGCCCAGGCCGCGGCGGCCCGCGATCTGGCGGCGCTGGGCTTGCGCGTGCCGGTCTCGACGCTCTCGCAGGGACTGCGGCGCATGGCCAGGCTGTTCCAGCCGATCGACCAGGCCATCGCGCAGCGCCAGGCGGAGGCCGCCGTGGCCCAGGCGGACGAGACCTCCTGGCCGGTGCAGTACATCGAGGGACAGGACAACGGAAAGGAGGTGCCGCAGGGAGGCGGCAAGCCGTTGCACTGGCTGTGGACGTGCCAGACCGCCGACACGGTGCGCATGCGCATCCTGCCGACGCGGGGCTCGCCCTCGGGCGAGCAGTTGCTCGGGAACCTGGGCGGGACCGGGACGGACCGGGAAGACCCGGAGGTCGTCGTGGTCTGCGATCGCTGGAGTGCCTACAAGGCCTTGGCCCGCAAGTCGTCCGGACGCATCGTATTACAGTTCTGCTGGAGTCACCAGCGGCGCGATTTCCGCAAGGTGGGGACCGGCTTCCCGGACCTGAAGCCGTGGGCCGACGCCTGGCTCGACCGCATCGGCGCCGTGTTCCATCTGGCCAAGCTGCGGCGGCGGGCCTGGCGGCCCGGCCTGCCCTGGGACGGGCAGGCCGCGACCTTCCGCAGCCGGCAGGAACAATTGGAGGCCGCCTTCGACGGCCTCTTCCAGACCGCGCGCAAGGAGTTGCTCGAGTTGCGCGTCCCATGGATTCTGGAACTCAATCGTCCGCACCCGCACGGCGGTGAACGGGCCCGGCTGGAGGCCCGGAGCGCGCCGCTGCTCTCCCTGCTGGAGCACCGGGAAGGCCTGGGGGTGTTCCTGCGCGACGCCCGCGTACCGCTCGATAACAACGCTTGCGAACGCATTCTGCGGGGCCCGGTCATCGCTCGCTACACCAGTTTCGGCTCGGGCGGGCCGCAAGGAGCGAGCATGACGGGGCTGCTGTTCGGCGTGTTCGCGACGGTGCGCCTGAACGGGCTGAATCCCTACACCTGGGTGCTGGACTATCTCGGGGCCTGCGCCCGCAATCGCGGAAAACCGCCCCAGGATCTGGACCCTTGGCTGCCCTGGCGGATGGACGAGCAGCGCCAGCAAGAACTCCGCCGGCCGCCCGTCGGCTGGCAAGGCACCAGCCAGCACCCGCCGACGGCAACCGCCGACGAGCCTCCCACGGCCCTCCCATTGGCAGCCTAGCTCACGCCTCCAGCCAAGGCCATCCGGGCCAGCTGCGCTACGCCCCTACCAAAGTTGCGGCCCCAAACTGAATGCTTACAACAGAAATTCAACACCGGCTCACCGTTCCCACGCGCGTTTCAAAAAATCCCGCTCGACTACCAGCTGCCCGATCGTCTCGTGCAGCTTGCGGATCTCTGCCTCCCGCTCATCCTGCCCGGCCTGCGCGCCCCGCGCGAACAGCTCGACCAGCCCCTCGCCTGCCTTGCGCTTCCACTGGCTCACCTGGTTCGGATGCACTACGTGCTTCGCTGCGATCTGCTGCACGGTCCGGTCCCCGCGCAGCGCCTCCTTCGCGACCCGCGCCTTGAAGGCCGCCGTAAACGTCCGTCGCTTCACCATGTTGACTCCTTTCAACCTTGGCGAAGTCCACCTTAGCCTACTGTCTGAATTAGCCCTACCCCTTCAATGTTGTACCTCGCGTGCGCACTTGTCCGGCACTCTGCCATCCCCACAGTCTAGGCCCGCCCTCCCACCCATCGCTCTGCTGGAAGCCGACCGACTGAAAGTCGGTGGATTGCCGTGAAACTCCTGGGACGTGACGTAAACCACCCCCTTTTATCTTGGAAGTGTGCCGGAGACAGGATCCCCAGTTAGGACTTGGGTACGTCTCGTTGGTCTGCCGCAGGTGGCGCAAGCCACCGCAGCGGCAGGCCTCGGATCCCTCCCCTCGCCAGCGGGGGGAGGTCGCCTCGGGGGCCTTGCAAGGCCCCCGAGGCGGCGACGGGTCGGACCGTTTCCCCCTCGGATTTCAGGTCCGTGCGGTAGCTTGGTCGGCCCGTCGCATCAATTCCTGCGCGACCTCAACGGAAGCGTGGGTGTAGCCCCGTATCGCAAAAGGACAGGAACGCAGGAATGACACCACCCAAGCCCACCGTAATCGCCGGTATCGATGTCGGCAAATCCGGGCTCGACGCCCACATCCTCGAGGGCAGTTTGGAGCGCCACTTCAAGAATGACAAGTGCGGCCGCCGCGCCCTGCGCAAGTGGCTGCTGCAGCACGGCGTCAGCCGCGCTGTCTTCGAGCCCACCGGGCGCTATCACCGCCGTCTGCATCAGTGCCTCTTCGAGGCCGGCTTGGAGACCGTGCTGGTCAACCCGCTGCGCTCGCGGCGCTTCGCCGAGGCCCTCGGACAACTCGCCAAGAACGACCGCGTCGACGCTGCCATGCTGGCCCGCTTCGGCCAGCTTGACAGCCTCGTGGCGACCCCGCCCCAAGACGATCACCTGCAGCTGCTCAGTGACTTGCTGACCGCGCGCCGCAAGCTCGTGATACAGCTCGGCGCCCTCCGCAAGCTGCGCGCCGAACTCGCCCCCGAGGCGGCTGCCTGCATCGCTGACAGTTGCAATGGCCTGCAAGCCGACATCAGCTCCTGCGAGCAGCGCATGCTGACTTGTATCGCCGCCGCCGCTGCCCTGGCGCGCCGCGCCGAGATCATCCAGTCGGTGCCCGGCTGCGGCCCGGTCACGGCCGCCTGCCTGTGTGCCGAGATGCCCGAACTGGGCACCATCGGTCGCCGCCAGGCCGCCGCGTTGTTGGGCCTGGCGCCGTTCGACCAAGACTCGGGCAAACAGCATGGTCGCCGCAGCATTCGCGGCGGTCGCGCCCAGCCCCGCCACAGCCTCTACATGGCGGCCCTGTCCGCGACCCGCTGGGAACCCGCCTGCAAGGCCTGCTACCAGCGCCTGATCGCCGACAAGAAGGAGCACAAGGTCGCCATGGTCGCCGTCATGCGCAAGCTCGCTTGCCTGCTCACTGCGCTGCTGCGCGAGGACCGCTGCTGGCAAAGCGAACCGCCCGCTCGGGAGTTGCCGGCCGCCGCCTGAGCAGCACCCACCGCCGCCCCTCACCGAATCTCACCATGTGCAGAGAAATCCAAGAAAATCGCCCTTGCAGAACACATCTGCCCGGATATCTGCTTGACAGCCAACACGGAAGCTACCCCGCGATGGCGAGCTGGTGGCATGCTGCGTCCGTTGCGAAGGAAAGATGAATCGCGCCGAGCTCAGGGGCAGCCCCGATCTATGGCCCAAGGCCAACGGACATCGGCACCCTCTCGAGCGCCGCTGAGAGAATACACAGTTTCATGCCCTCGGGGTGAGCGCGAGCGTCGTGCTCATGAGCGTTTAGACCGGGGACGTGGAACTAAGTGCTGGATTCGTGAATTCTGGCTAGTTTTTTGGTAATCCGCATCATTTGGCAGCGACAACGCGGATCAATGACTTGTAAGAACACTACCTAACGATATAGAATTGTCGGCGCGGGCTTTCTAGCTCTGAACAAGGAGGGAAACAGATGCAGTTACTACGTATGATCAGTGCCGTCTGTGCAGCTATATCCCTGACCGGTCTCGGCGTAACCGCGTTGTTGGGGCAAGCCTCGACGGGAATCGTGGTAGTCAACGTCGTCGATCCGGCGGGACTGGCGATCCCTGGAGCGCGCGTAGCCTTGACGGACGAAGCGACTCAGATTCAAACGTCTAGGGAATCCATCGAACAAGGCATTGCTCGCTTTTCCTCCGTAAAACCCAGCACGTATACCGTCAACGTCAGCGCCCAGGGATTCCGGCAACATGTGCAATCTGGAGTCATTGTTCACGTGGCTGAGTCGGTGACTCTAACCATGCAGCTTCAGATCGGCGAGGTAACCGAGACCATCGAGGTGACCGGAGCTGTGCCACTACTCCAAACCGAGGGCGGTGAGATGGGACAAGTCGTCGAAGAAAGAAAGATTCGCGAACTGCCGCTCAATGGGCGGAACCCTTTCGCACTGGCGGCGTTGACTCCGGGCGTTGCTCCCGGGCAGAATTTTGGAAGCAATCCGCTGCTTCTTTCCAATCTTGGAATCAACGGCGGACGCGGAGGAGCGACCCAAATCCTCGTCGACGGATCGCCTGTAACTGTCCCGGAGAACAGCCCGGGCACTTACGCAACAGCAATCATGCCCTCGGTAGACCGCATTCAGGAATTCAAGGTTCAAACCAACTCGTTCTCTTCTGAATTTGGCCGTACTGCCGGCGGCATCATCAACGTCGTGGTAAAGTCCGGCTCGAATGAATTCCATGGATTGGCATTCGATTACATCCGAAACAGTGAACTGGACGCGAATAATTTCTTCTTGAATCGTGCCGGGCGCGGACTGGGAGTCTTCCAGAGGAACCAGTTTGGGTTTACCTTCGGAGGACCAATCGTCCGCAACAGAACATTCATCTTCGGAGGCTACGAAGGCCTGAGGGAACGGCGCCAAGCGACGAGCACGGTCACGGTTCCGACGACGGCTCAGCTTGGGGGCGATTTCTCTTCTACGCTGAATGCCGGAGGCAACCCGATTACGATCTACGATCCGCTCACTACGCGTGACGACCCGTCCGGTAGCGGCAAGACTCGAGACTCCTTCCAAGGCAACGTGATTCCGGGGAGTCGGATCGATCCGGTCGCTCGGAAGGTACTCGGCCTCTACCCTCAGTCGAACACCGCAGGCCGGGGAGCGGCGAACGTGAACAACTTCATCGCAGCCGGCAGTGCCGCCACCGATGATGACAACTTCGACGTCCGTGTCGACCATCAGCTCTCGGACAGCCAGTCGATCTTCGGCAGGGTCAGCTACCGGGATTTTCGGCAGGCGCGACCGAACTTCTACGGCACACCGGGGCAGCCAGGTCCGGCCGCGATCCCGAGACCCGGCCGCAGTGCTGTGCTTCATCACTCCCAAACCTTGAGTCCGAGCCTTGTCTCCGAGTTCGGAGTTAGTTATTCGGATCTCTGGACGGTCCGCCGCTCACACTCTTTCGGTCGCAACATTGGCGAGGATCTGGGGATGCCGCACGCCTTCGCCAACATCGCCGAAGACCGTGGTTACACGCGTTTCTTCGTTCCCGGTTTCGGCAGGATCGGGGAGTCATTCCTCGCTCGGTTTCGGCTGCAGTCGTACGGACTTCAGTACAAGATGACCTGGATTCGAGGCAAGCATACCTACAAGTTCGGGACGGAGTTCCGGATCAACCGCACGCACTTTTTCCAAGGACTCGATCCGGCCGGCCAGTTCCGCTTCTCACCGCGCTTCACGCAGGGGCCGGATCCCAACCGTGGGACGCCTATCGCAGGACACTCGATCGCATCCCTCTTGCTTGGAGTGTCGGATCGAGGCTTTGTCTCGCACGACGAAGCCGTCTCGACACAAAGCCCCTATGCCGCTTGGTTTGTTCAGGACGATATCAAGCTCACTTCGCAATTCACTTTGAATTTGGGCCTACGCTACAGCATGGACTGGCCGCGTAGCGAACGGTACAACCGCTTGAGTGTATTTAATCCAGAGGTGACCTCACCCTTAGCGGTGCCGGGGTTCTCCGGTCTGCGAGGTGGTTTGGAGTTCGTCGGCATCGATCGTGACGCTCAGTTCGATCTGGATAAGAATAATTTGTCTCCTCGGTTCGGGTTTGCTTGGCGCGCGCTCGGTGAGACAGTGATTCGAGGGGGATACGCCATTTTCTATCCGCCCCCTTCCGTCACGGCTGCCGGCACGCTGGGAGGTGGGGGAGTTGCGGGCTTCAGCTCACAGACTCCTTTCGTCGCATCGCTAGACGGGGGGTTGACGCCGAACGACTTCATTTCTAGCCCATACCCCAATGGCTTTACATTGCCCCCAGGCTCCTCGCAAGGATTACTTTCGTTCGCCGGGCTAAACTTCCAGAGCAACCGAATCTCGGATCGGAGTCCGTATGTGCAACAGTGGAATCTCAACATTCAACATGAATTGCTCCCCAACCTGCTTTTGGAAGTCGGATACACAGGTGCGAAAGGTACCAATTTATCTGTTGTCTTCGGCTCACCGAATTCGTTGGCTGCCGAGCAACTGGCGATTGGAAACGCCCTTCTGGAGCGAGTGGATAACCCCTTCTTCGGGGTCATCGCGAGTCCTGCTTCACCGCTGAGCCGGCCCACGGTGACCCGCAACCAACTACTGCGGCCCTTCCCGCAATTTGGGAACATCTCCCTTGAGAAGGGCTCCTACGCCAGCTCGATCTACCATGCAGCTCAGGTGCGGCTCGACCGACGATTCTCGAACGGACTGACCTTTCTGGCTTCTTACACAGCGGGGAAGCTCATTGATGATTCGTCCACCTCTGGCACGGGTTTGCTACCACCGTTTGCGTTTATTCAGCAGTGGCATGACCGAGCCGCGGAGCGCTCGCTCTCGGTGACAGATGTCTCCCAACGGTTCGTTCTCAGCTTCTTGTACGAATTGCCTTGGGGCCAGGGCAGATCTTTCGGTACGAATATGGGCCGCTTGGCGAACTTTTTCATGGGGGGATGGCAGATCAACGGGATCTGGACTCTTGCGGCGGGAACGCCGCTGATTGTCGTTAATGCTCAGGACAACTCGGGAGCACTCAACTTCGCCGGATTGGCCGAGCCGGGAACGCAGCGGCCGGACAACAACGGAAGCAGCCCGCGGAGGAGTGGAGCCGTCGTGGACCGCCTCGGCGAGTACTTGGACACCTCGACGTTTAGCCAACCCGAGCCGTTCACGTTCGGCAACACAGCACGCACGCTGCCTGACACGCGCGCGCCCGGAGTCGGTCAATTTGATTTTTCCATTTTCAAGGACTTTCCAATCACAGAGCGAGCCAACCTTCAGTTTCGTACGGAGTTCTTTAACTTGACGAACACACCGAATTTCGGGCCACCAAATACACGGTTCGGTACGGGTGCTTTCGGAGTGATTGGGGGCCAGAGGAACACACCGCGACAGGTACAATTCGCACTGCGGCTCAGTTTCTGAGATGCTGGCGGCTTGCACCCGCGGCCCGGAGCGGATCATCCCATGCGCAGCACTTAAGGCCGACGGCACGGTTAAGACGTGCAATTTCGGCCTTGTAGTCGATCCCCATTCTGCCCAAGAGGCCCTGCTGCTGAATCCATGCCCACAAGTTCGGTGTACTACAAGAATGGCGTGAAATGAAGGCGGCGAGCAAAGCTGGCTCGAAAGGGTCATTTAGCAAACAATGCATACCACAAATGTTCGTGCATCCCTTGAATTTGAAAACGGAGAGGGATGCACAGATCGATAAAGCCCGCAATACCAACAAGTTACTAGATCACGGTCGCAGTCGCGGGATGGCCCAGCTCTCCATCATTTAGTCCGTGCGGGGGATCTTTCCCGCACGAAACGAAATTTGTGGACGGCGAATTGTCTGGAATGGGCGAACCGAGTGATGTGGCGGGTCTGGGTTATTTAGACAGCTAGTCGGTGAATTTAAGGTGGACTCCGCTACTACTGTGAACTACCGACCGCGGTAATTGTACCTGTAAGCATTCAGTTTCAGACTTCGTTACACCGTTTCATTTGGGTTGGATAGTTTGGATGCAGGGAGCGGCGGCTTGGGGTTGGCCGGGGTGGGCTGGGAGGAGGCTGAGCAGGGCAGGTCGTCCGACAGCATGCGGTAGACCAAACGGAGGTGGGTGCCGGGGAAGACGGTGCGCGTGCGGTTGAGCTCGTCGAGCAAGGGGGCCAGGGCGCGATCCTGGGCGCGGGTCGGCTGGTGCAGCAGGCGCACGGTGAGGGTCCCGGCTGACTCGTCGGGGTGCAGGCTGGCGTCAGCCTGAAACAGCGACTTGAGCAGGCTGCGGGCGGTGTCGGGATTGTCGAGCGCGGGCGCAACCGCGGTCGTCATCGCTGTTTCGGCGCGGTAGGCCAGCAGGCGCAGGGTGTCCAGCAGTAGGCGCAGCGGTTGGGGCAGGGCCTGCAGCCGTGCCTCCGGCGAGAGCTCGCCGGCCAAGATGTGCTGGTCGGTCACCTTGCGCGCCAGCAGCAGGCCTTGGATGGTCTGGTCGCAAGTCTGGATGCGCGCTTCCAGCGCGCGCGCTGGGGCGGATCCGGCGTCGGCTTGCAGGGCCAGCTTGCGGCGCAGGTTGCCGACCGAGTTGCGGGCTTGCTTGAGCGCCTTGCCGATGGTGCGGCAGGCCGGGTTGACGACCCAGGCGTCGGCCTCGACCTCCACCAGCGCATGCTCGGGCAGGGTGTCGAGGCCGAACTCGGCGCGCAGATACTGGAAGAAGTTCTCCTGCGTCCAGCGCGAGCGCAGCAGGCCCGCCGCTTGCTCGGCCGTGAGGTCGGGATGCGTGGTCAGCAGCGCGGGCTGGCGCTGGTCCGGCCCCGGCCGACCCGCCAGCTCGAGCGGCTTGCGCGGCTGGCCGCGCTGGCCCGTGCCGCGCACACGGCGGTCGATCCAGAAGCGGATCTCGCGCGCCTGGCAGCCCGCGCCCAGAGCGTACGGTCGCTCGGCCAGCTGGCCCTCCAGGCGGGCCGACCCGCCCGGGGCGCGCACTGGGATGACGGCCTCCCGGAAGTCGCTATCCGGCCAGCGCTGCGCCTGCGGGCCCTTGATCCAAGTCACCACCGCGATGCCCAGCGCGCGCAGCTCGCGGAACAGGCGCGGGCTCCAGCCCTCGCGGTCGAAGACCAGCGTCAGGCGTGGTGCGCCAGCGCCTGCCAGCAGGCCCAGCTGGCGCAACTGCGGCACCATCCCGTTCCAGATCTCAGACACCATGCCGGCGTCTATCTGGCGGTGCAAGCACAGCAGCGGCGCCCCGCCCAGCGCGTGCACCCAGTCGCCGACCGAGGCCGGCCGGGCCAGCTTCTGGCGGGTCACGAAATGTTTCGGCAGCCGGCCCTGACCGCTGTAGACCTGCACGTGGCCATCGACGAACAGCGTGGCGACGGCCTCCGGATCGTCTGCACACCAGTCCTGGGTCAGGCAGCCGACCCAGGCCGGCAGCCCCTTGGCAGCGGCCAGCTGGCGCGTGCGGCGGCGCAGGGTGCGCGGGCAGGGGCAGCGGTCCAGGCCCAACAGGGCGCCCCACTCGCCGGGCTGCTGGTAGCGCAGCCGCTCGGCGCAACGCACCCGGCCCAGCAGCAGGAAGGCCCACAGCAGCAGCAGCGACTGCAGGCCGTAGAAGCCCTTGGGCAGCGTCAGCTGGTCGAGGTGGCGCAGCAGGCCGGCCTGCAGCAGGCTCGGCAGGGCGGTCAGCACGCCGCCCCCGCTGACGGCCGCGGCGGCGGCGAAGCGCGGGGCGCGCCCGTCGAGCGCCCCCAGGCTGGCTGCTACGCGGCCCGCCGTGTCGTGCGCCGCGCGGCCGCGCGGGGCGGCGGCGTCACGCCGGTTGCGGTCTTCCTTGCCGGGGGCCGCCGGCGGCGGCGCACTGGGCGCCGCGCCGCCGGGCTGCGGGCCCGCTCCCTGAGCGTCACTGTCACGCTCGGCGGGCGCGCCGGCGCGGCGCCGTGGCAGGCACTGGCTGGCCGGTAGCAAGCCCTGTTGGGTGTAGCGCCACAGCGTCGATTGCGAGACGCCCAGTTGCTGGGCCACGCGGTACAGGCTGAGCCCGGACTGCGTATTCTGGCCAAAGGGGTCAGCATTCCGGAGGAAAGGCATCACCGTTCTGGCTGAAAGGGGTCAGCATTCCGAAGGAAAAGAATCACCTCGGAGCGAAGCGACGCTGGCGGGCTCTAGCATGTCATGAGAGCGGCACCTCCGTCAATCGACACCCCCTGCGAGGGGTGAAAGTTCATCATCATCATTCTCTTTCTCCTGTGTGTGTGGTGGCCTCGGCCAGCAGCGTCGGCTGTGGCTCTGCCGGGGTCAGATTCGGGCAAGCAGGCTGCGGCGCGGCACTGCGTTCAGCTTGCGCCCAGCGTTGCTCGCAACGCTCCAAGTGGTCGCGCAGGTGCTGCCAGTAAGACCGCGGATAGGTCTCGGCGAGCACCTCCTGGAGCAGCGCTTGGAAGTAGTACAGGCTGCGAATCGGCTGCGCTCGGGGCTGGCCGAGCAGGGCCATCGACTTGCGCGTGCAGCCGAGCAGAATGGCGCGCCGGACCGTCTCCAGCGACACCCCGGAGCGCTGCCACGCCTGGGCCAGGCGCGCGTCGTCGGCGTTGCAGCGGCCCTGCACGCAGCGGGGCTGCAAGAAGGCCTCCCGCACGCTGGCTACGTACTCCGCCGCGGAGCTGCTGGCGGCCGCGCTGGGGGGAGCGCCGCCGGCCTCCGCCGCGGCTGTTTGCGCGAGCGCTGCAGCGGGCCAGAACGGCGCGCAGAGGCGCAGGCGCGAGCGGCGGTGCTGGTTGGGCGCAGGGTCGATCCGGCAGACCCCCGCGCGGACCAGTTCCTGCAGGCAGCGTCCCAGCGCCGAACGGCTCTTGCCCACCTGCTGCGCCAGCTGGGAGCGCTCGAACTCGAGCGTGCCGCCCGCCCGCGCGGCGCGCAGGCACAGGTGGGCGAACACTTTGAAGGCCGCGTCGGAGAGCAGCCCCAGCGCCCGCTCGAAGCCCTCCCCGGCCGCGCAGCAGCCGCCCGGGGCCGGTGCTTGTACGCTGCTGGAGTCCGTCATGCCGCGCGCTCCTGCTGGTCCGCTGCCAGCCGCTGGGCACCCTGCGTCTTGCGCAGCGATTCGCCCTCCAGGGCGAAGCAGTGCGCCACATGCACGATGCGGTCGAGGATGCTGTCGGCCATGGTCGGATCGCCCAGCTGGGCATGCCAGCTGGCCGGCGGCAGCTGGCTGGTCAGCACCAGCGAGCGCAGGTTGAAGCGGTCGTCGCAGATCTCGAGCAGGTCGCGCCGCTGGCTGTCGCTCAGCGGCGTCAGCGCGAAATCGTCCAGCACCAGTACATCCGTGCGCGCCAGCCGTTCCAGCAGCCGTGGGAAGCTGCCGTCGGCGTGGGCCGCCTGCACCTCCCGGAACAGTTGCGCCGTGCGCTTGTAGAGCGCACTATAGCCGTCCCGGCAGGCCTTGTGCGCCAAGGCGCACGCCAGATGCGTCTTGCCCACCCCGGCCGGGCCGGTCAGGATCACATTCTGCTGGTTGCGCACCCAGCGCGAATCGTGCGCCAGGCCGACGAAGCGGGCCCGCTCCAGACCGCGCGGGTGGCGGTGGTCGATGTCCTCCAGCGCGGCCTGCAGCTTCAGCTTGGCCAGCGCCAGCCGGCGCGTCAAAGCGCGGCTCGCCTTCCAGCTGTGTTGCGAATCGACCAGCAGTCCGAAGCGCTCCTCGAAGCTCAGCTCGGCGACGCTCGGGTCGGCCAGCTGCTGCCGGAAGGCTTCCGCCATGCCATTCAGGCGCAGCTCGTAAAGTTGTTCCAGAATCGGCTCGATCAACATGGCTCTTCGTCCTCCCCGGAGTCTGCGCCGCCGCCCTGGCCGCGCGCCGGCGGAGCGGCGAAATACTCCGCCCCGCGGATGTTGGCGTGCTCCACCGGCACGTGTGCCGCGCCCGCGGGCGGCTCGCCGGGCTGCTGGTCCAGGCCGCGCTGCAAGATCTGCTTGACGCACTTGTAGCTGCTCCCGCCGTGTGCCAGCGCGCGCGTCGCGGCCGCCTCCAAGCGCTGCGTGCCATACCGCTTGCCCAGCCGGATAATGCCCAGGCAGGGACGGTAGGCCTCACTCGCATGCGGCTTGCTGGCCATCAGTTCGCGCACCAGCCGCGCGGTCTGCGGGCCGGCTTTGCCGGCCCACTCGAGGAGCCGTTCCGGCGGCCAGGCCAAGTGCTCCCGGTGGGCCTTGGGACGGTGTTCCGCGCTGGTCGTGTAGCCGCCCTGGGCATGGCTGCGGCGGTGCAGCGCCACGCGTTGGCCGGCCTGCAGCAGTTCCACGCTGTGCGCGCTGAGGCGCACGTCGACCTGCTGGCGCAGCAACTGCCACGGGGCCGAGTAGTGCCACTGCTGCACGCTCACGTGATGGTCAATGTTAACCGTGGCGTGGAGCCATTCCGCGTACTCGTAGTCGCGCTCGGGCAGCGCCCCCAAGGCCGCCTGCTCGACGCTTGCGAACACGCTCTGGCGCGAGCCCGGCCGCTTTTGGAACGGCTTGGCGTTGTATGCCTCCAAGCCCGCCCAGAGCACCTCGTTCAGCTCGCCCAGGCTGCTGCAGCGGCGCTGCTGCCGCAACAGCGGTGTGAGCAACTGCCGCTCCACCCCTAGCACCGCCCTTTCCACGACCGCTTTGTCCCGCGGCTTTCGAGGGCGTGCCGGCACCACTGCCGTGGCGTAGTGCTGCGCCAGTTCCGCGTAGCTGCGCTTGATGCTCGGTTCGTACCGATCCGCGTGCTCCACGGCGGCCTTCAAATTGTCCGGCACTAACATGCGCGGCACCCCTTGGAAGAACCGGAAGGCGCGCACGTGCGCCGCCAGGAAGTTCGCCGAGTCCTGGCCGCGGCTGGCCTCGACGTAGCTGTACGCACTCGCGCCCAGCGTGGCCACGAAGATCTGCGCCTCCCAACTCCCGCCAGCCTCATGCACCGTCGCCGTCTCGCCGGCATAGTCGATGAAGAGCTTCTCGCCCGCCACGTGGTCCTGGACCAGCACCACCTCCTGGGCCTGACTCTGGCGCCAGTGCTTGTACCGCGCGCAGAACTGACTGTAGCTGTAGCTCTGGCCCGGCTCGCTCTGCTCGCGGTACTCGCCCCAGAGCTGCTCCAACGTGACGTGCTTGTACCGGCGCAACTGTGCCTGCACCCGCGCGAAGTCCGGCTGGCTGTAGCGCGGCGGCGCAGCCTTGGGGTACAACTGCGCGTACAGTTCCGCGTCGCTGGGCGCGGGCGCGGCCAGCGGCCAGCCCAGGCCCGCCTGACCAGCCCGCCCCAGCAGGCGCTGGATGGCCGACTGGCTCACTCCAGTGGCGCGGGAGATCTCCCGCTGCGTGTGCCCTGCGCTGTAGTGCAGCCGCAGGATTTCCTTGATTTCAAACATTGCGATCGGTTGCCTTGGCATCGCGTGTCCTCCTGTCCGGATTGGAACAGGACGACGCGCTTGCCCGCCGTTGTCGCTACGCTCTCACCGCCTGATCTTTCGACCACGCGAGTGACCCTTTTCATTCAGAACGCTGACCCTTTTCAATCAGAACACTGACCCTTTTCAATCAGAATATTCAGCCCGGACCGCAGCATGCGGGCGGCCTGGGCCAGCTGCGCGGGGTCCACGATGCCATAGGGGCGGCGCGGCTTGGGGGCGGGCGCGAAGCCAAGCTCACCCTGCACCTGCAGCCGCTGCACGGCGCGCGAGACGGTGCTCTGGCTGATGCCGTGGGCGCGGGCCAGTTCGGACTGCGTAGCGAGGCCGAACAGGGCGAAGCGGGCCAGGCAGAGATTGCGCTCTAGCTTGTGGTCGGCCGTGTGCGAGCAGACGGGGTCGGTGTGCACGAAGTAGACGACGCGGTCGCCCTCGCGCAGCATGCTGAGGCGCGCGCTGATGGGCGTGGCGTGCGGGGGTTGGAGCGGCAGAGCGGCGGGCAGGCCAGTGGGCGCGGGCAGTTTGGCGGGCGAATACATATGCATTCACGATAGCATGTTCTGGGGTGCAAGTCAAGTCCGGATGCGGCCGGGGAGGGAGCGTGAAAGCTTGACCCAGCAGCTAGTTACGAGGCTCTAGGCCTCTTTGCCGAGTGTTCCGATGTAACGAAGTCTGAGTTTGGGGCCGCAACTTTGGTAGGGGCGTAGCGCAGCTGGCCCGGATGGCCTTGGCTGGAGGCGTGAGCTAGGCTGCCAATGGGAGGGCCGTGGGAGGCTCGTCGGCGGTTGCCGTCGGCGGGTGCTGGCTGGTGCCTTGCCAGCCGACGGGCGGCCGGCGGAGTTCTTGCTGGCGCTGCTCGTCCATCCGCCAGGGCAGCCAAGGGTCCAGATCCTGGGGCGGTTTTCCGCGATTGCGGGCGCAGGCCCCGAGATAGTCCAGCACCCAGGTGTAGGGATTCAGCCCGTTCAGGCGCACCGTCGCGAACACGCCGAACAGCAGCCCCGTCATGCTCGCTCCTTGCGGCCCGCCCGAGCCGAAACTGGTGTAGCGAGCGATGACCGGGCCCCGCAGAATGCGTTCGCAAGCGTTGTTATCGAGCGGTACGCGGGCGTCGCGCAGGAACACCCCCAGGCCTTCCCGGTGCTCCAGCAGGGAGAGCAGCGGCGCGCTCCGGGCCTCCAGCCGGGCCCGTTCACCGCCGTGCGGGTGCGGACGATTGAGTTCCAGAATCCATGGGACGCGCAACTCGAGCAACTCCTTGCGCGCGGTCTGGAAGAGGCCGTCGAAGGCGGCCTCCAATTGTTCCTGCCGGCTGCGGAAGGTCGCGGCCTGCCCGTCCCAGGGCAGGCCGGGCCGCCAGGCCCGCCGCCGCAGCTTGGCCAGATGGAACACGGCGCCGATGCGGTCGAGCCAGGCGTCGGCCCACGGCTTCAGGTCCGGGAAGCCGGTCCCCACCTTGCGGAAATCGCGCCGCTGGTGACTCCAGCAGAACTGTAATACGATGCGTCCGGACGACTTGCGGGCCAAGGCCTTGTAGGCACTCCAGCGATCGCAGACCACGACGACCTCCGGGTCTTCCCGGTCCGTCCCGGTCCCGCCCAGGTTCCCGAGCAACTGCTCGCCCGAGGGCGAGCCCCGCGTCGGCAGGATGCGCATGCGCACCGTGTCGGCGGTCTGGCACGTCCACAGCCAGTGCAACGGCTTGCCGCCTCCCTGCGGCACCTCCTTTCCGTTGTCCTGTCCCTCGATGTACTGCACCGGCCAGGAGGTCTCGTCCGCCTGGGCCACGGCGGCCTCCGCCTGGCGCTGCGCGATGGCCTGGTCGATCGGCTGGAACAGCCTGGCCATGCGCCGCAGTCCCTGCGAGAGCGTCGAGACCGGCACGCGCAAGCCCAGCGCCGCCAGATCGCGGGCCGCCGCGGCCTAGGCCCGGAACAGGCAGAACACCTGCACTAGGCACCAGCCCCACACGCTGGTGCCCAGCTGCGTGCGCTCGCCGAGCCGCGGCACCGGCGGCGCCAGCACGCTGCGCGCCTCCGCGCACGAGCAGGTCGGCCGGTACTGTTGCCGGCGGATCCGGCGGGCCACGGCTTGCCAGTCCATCTCGTAGAGCCAGCTGTCCTCGGTCCCGCTCCGGACATAGGCCTTGCCGCAGCTCGGACAACACCGTTCGTGTTCCGGCAGATCGAGCAACTCGTCTCGCACGGGTAGATCCGCGTGGCCCACACGACCCGGATTGGGCGTACCCCGCTTCCGGCCCCGCTTCTTGCCCCGCTTCTTGCTGTCGTGCCGACCGCCGGCGGGCGGCTGGGAGTCGTCGCCGGGCTCGTCGGCTGCGCTCTCGTCCGAGGCCCGGCCAGACGTCTCGCTCTTGCGTCCGAACAGGGCGCGCAACAGCTCCTCCAAGCGCGATTCCAGCCACGCGATCTTCTCCTGCGCCGCCTGCAATTCCGCCCGCAGCGCTGCCGCTTCCGACCGCGCCGCCGCCAATTCCTGCCGGTTGCGATCGTCCCCTTGCGAATCCATCTCTCGGCCCCGCCCCGGCTACCTCTTCGCCACCGCTCGCCCGTGTCGCAGGATCGGCTGCCAGTCCCGCTGCAAGGGGTACACCCACACCTGCTTGGGCGGCTTCGCCTTGGGGCCGGCCCGTCCTTCGTCCGCCCCGCCGTCTCCCCGATCCGCTGCCAGTTGGCCGCCCGGTAGCAGGTTCCCGCGTACTGCGTCGAATCCACATACGACTCGCACAGGACCGGCCGGTACCCGTGCAGCCGCTCCCAGTCCCCCGGCAACTGCCGGGCCGCCAGCCCCAGCGCGTGCGACGCCAGGTTCTTCACGCGGACCCAGGGCAACAGCAGGTAGCGGGCATTCCGCACGACCAGTCGCAGATACTTCCGATAGGCCCCCTCCTCCCAGCCGATCCAGCGGTCCCGGCAGGCCACCTGCCGCGCCGCGAAGTCGAACAGCAGACAGCCCAGCTGGCGCCCCCTGCGGTCGCGCAGCCAGTACCGCACGTGGTTGCCGATCGGCTGGCGGTAGCCCAGCGGGTGATAGCGCTGCACCCATTCGTTCCACGCGGCGACCTCCTCCCCGCCGCTCGCCACCGCCAGCTCCAGCGGCCTCAGCTCGGCCAGCGGCCCGGCGATGGCGGGCTGCGGATCGCTGCCAGCCCCGGTCTCGACCAGCTTCTGCGGGCCCCGCCCGCGGCCTTGACGGGCCGGCAGGGTCAGGATGCCAAGCCGCTCGAGCTCCTCCAGCAAGCCCTGGGCCTGCTGGATGCGGTTCCTGCCAGTGGGCGTCTGCCAGCCCAGGTGCACGCAGATGGTGTGCCCCAGCTCGGTGCGGCTCAGCTTGGGGAACGGGCCGACGGTTTCCTGAATCGCGGCGATCTGACGGCGCGTCAGACGCTCGCCGCCGAACGTGGTGGACCGGAGCTGGCGGATGCGTGGGTCCAACCGAGTCGCCCTCCATCCCAACCTTGGCAGGCCGGATCGCCAAAGTTAAGGGGTGGCCGGAAAAACCCTGCCAAAGAGAGCTTGACCGAGGTCACCCAGCACCTAGCTGCGAACCGGGCACCACCCCGGCACGAGCACTCATCCCAATGAGCCGGAATACACGCTCCGACTCCAAACCACCCCACACGGAATGCTTACGACCGATCAACGGCAGAGCCGTCGAACTGGTGAACCGCTTTATGCGCAGGCCAGCGGAACAGCTGTATGACGTAGCCGCCGATCCCTATCAAATGAAGAATCTGATCGGCGATCTCGACCTCGCGAGCACGCGGGAACGGCTGGCGGCAGAATTGGGCCGCTGGATGCAATCCCAAGGGGATCCTGGCGCGTCTCTGAACACAGAACCGATGTGGCGTGCCGCTCGCGAGGGCGAACACCTGCCGACTAACGATCAGCGGTAGCTGCGCCCGCTACCCAAGGCAAGAGCCGCCATTGCGCAGCGCGCCCAAGAGCCATCCCGCGTGCCCAACCAACTCCGCTTTGCTGCCCTGCTGGCTGCTTGGACTCGCGAGTTGACAGAGGCCCACACTAGTCGCACCGCGAGGGCAAATTCACCTCTCCGAATGTTCCAGATGCCGCGCCGACTCCGATCAGAGCACCTCCTCAAAGAACTCGATTACCGTTTGGGCGTGCGTTGCGTGGCCACCATCGTGCATGTGGTATCGAAAGTTCTGCGGCTTGCCTAGCGCCTGATACTGGGCCTCGTAGATTGCGCGGTAGTACTGCTCGTACTGGCCGTGCGAGGCTCTGTCCGTAGGACCACCGTGGCCGGAGAGCAGGGGTGCCGGCGCGAAGGGAATCAGGAGCAGGTTGCGGTCACCCAAACGGAAGGTTTCGGGTATGACGTGACAAAGATCACCGATCCCCGTAAATTCCTCGGGTCCGATGTCGTCAGGAAGGTAGACGGTCTTTGTCCCGTACTCGGCTACGGCGCGGATGCGGTCGTTGAGCAAGGCCGTCTGGATTGCCAGCCATCCCCCCAAGGAGACCCCGGTGGCGCCCATTCTGGTCTGATCCACGCGGGGATGGGCCGCGAGGATCTCGACCGCGGCTTGATTCGCCATGAGCTGAATGGCCCGGACGGGAGATCCCATTGCCAGACGGAATCCCGCAATTTCCTTCTCGTCGACGCCTACCGAACCGTGCCGGGACAGATACCCGCTATCGACCTTTTCGACCGCGACTGACGCGAAGCCGGCGCGGGCGAGGCGCGCAGCGATCGCCTGCTGGTAGCTGTCCTCTCCCAAGACCAGATCATGCAAGGGGTGCTCGCCGTGGCCGGGAAACGCCGCCACGGCCGGAAGATCCCCTGTTCCCGGCGGCAGGCAAAGGACCAAAGGAATCCGGTCGCCTGTCTGCAGCAGTTCGACAACATGGGCTTCCATCTCGACACCAGCGCGAGTGAACCGTCTCACGACACGGTCTCGAAAGCGGCCTCGAATCGGGCTGCGCTTCTCGCCGGCTGAGCGCACAACCCAGTCTTCAAGGTGCAGCGCCCTGACGAATTCCGAGACAATCTCCTGCTTGAACTGATCGAAGCGCTCGGGAGGCAGCGGGAAGTCCGCCGCCTTGTACCGGCGCTGATCGCGGAACTGGGCTACCAGCGATTCGACCGCCGGCCTGACTTCGCCGGAGAAGATTTCGGCCAGCGGGTCGGCGGGCTGCGCTCCCGCCGTCCCATTGGAGACGAAGAGCAACAACGGAAGGCAGGCAGAGGCGACACGGAGGATTTGCATGATAGCCCCACGGTAGCCGAGCCGAGGTCCACGCTGAAGCCGCATTCGCGCGCAGCCAAGCGATTCCCGTGAATCACCCTTCTATTCGGGCTGCAGCAAGAGTCGGTGGACGGTGTTCTCTTCGACAGCCGCCCGGCTATAGACAAGCGGGGCATAGCGACCCTCTGCCCACATTGGCAGCAGATCGTCGTAATGCGGACTGCCTGGTTGGCCCGATTGACCCGGTGTGCTGGTGAAGACCGAGCGGTCCCAGTCGGCCAAGTCAAGGATGTGGCGGTAGGAAGCGCCACTCGACTGGGAATAGCCGGGGCCGCGTGTGGCGTTGGGCGTGAAGCCGTCGCCGCCGCGGCGGACCGGCTCGAGGTCGAAGACCGCCCGTCTCGCCCCGGAGCTTGATAGCGGGTGCCGAAACCCTATTTGGTGCAGATCTCCCCAGCGCCACGCTGCGGAGTCCGAGCCGAGCGTCGAGGCGAGCTCGGCGAATGCCTCGTCAAGCGATTCGCGCATGATCCGACTTCGCTGATCCTGAGGAGCGGCGCCAAGCCCGGCGATCAGATTGGGGAGTGAGAGGTAGCGTTCAATCAACTCCCTTGCGTCCGGCGGCGCTTGGGACTCAACATACTTCGCCGGGAGGCGCTTCATCCAAGCCTCGAAAAGCGCAGCCGCATTCGAATCGACTTCCAAGACGTAGTCCCAACCGTCGAAGACGGCACTCGCCTCGAAATCTCTGGCCGGCGATTCCCGGAGCATCGCCAAGAGCTGGCGGGCGGGTAGAGAGGTCTCGTCATGCTGGAGCAGCTTGAAGTCCTCGACGCTGAACTTCCCCCCACGTTCCAGAACCTCGCGGACCCGCTCAAAGCGATACGGTGCGGACCAATCGAAGCCGAGCTCGCGCGAGTACCCGTCGGGAAGAATGTTGTGATTGGCGGTCGCGATGTAGCCGCTCGCCGGGTTCTTGATTTGCGGGAGATCCTCAACGTCGAGAAATCCCCGCCAGTGGTAGCGTCCCGTATGGCCGGGCACGGGCAGCAGCCCGGACCAACCCTCTCGCACCGGCATCAGGCCGGCGGGCACCCAGCCGATATTTCCGTCCACGTCGGCGTAGATGATGTTTTCCGCCGGGACCTTCCACGCTCGCATCGCTTCGACGAAGCTGTCCCAATCCCTGACCTGATCGAGCGCCAAGCTGCCAAGGTAGCCTGCCGTGCCCGGTTCCTGACCGGCCCAACGCAGGGCGATGACACGGTCGTTGCCAGGATCCTTCCAGATCACAGGGCCGTTGCGCGTGAACGCGAGCTCGACCTGCTCCGGCTGACTCTGCCCCTTGACCCGCACTTCCTCGTGCTCGATCTCCATCTCGAGCCAATTCCCTTGATGCAGGTACTGCGCGCTGTTCTCCGGGTTGGTTTTCTCGACGAACAGGTCCGCCAGGTCGTACTGCACGATAGTGAAGCCCCAGCCGACGCGTTCGTTGTGCCCGATGGCGACGCCGGGCAGCGCCGGCTCGCCTGACCCGATCACATTCCATCCCGGACCGTTCAAGTGGACCAAGTAGCGCAGCGAGGGCAGGATCACCGGTCGATGCGGGTCGCTCGCCAACAGCGGCGCACCTGTTTCGCTCGATTCCGAATTGACCACCCAGTTGTTCGAGCCGTCCTGCTCGCGCAGCACCGGAATGCTCACGGCTCTGCGGTACTCGGCGGTGACGCGGTCGTCGATGCCGCCCAGATCGATGTCCGGGTCTGGGCGCAGCTCCCGTTCCGGATCCGTTGGGTACCACCTCTGGGTCGCTTCTGCCCCAAGTTGAGCGATCATTTGCGCCCGGCCGATTTCCTGGCTGATGTTGCGCACCATCAGCAGCCCGGCGATTCGAAGCAGGACATGTTCCGGTTCCCACACGCCCGGCTCGAAGCCCAACAGGTCGAACTCTATCGGCAGCCTGTCACGGTTTTGCCGTACATAGGCGTTGATACCAGAGGTGAAGGCTTCCGCTATCTCTCGCGAATGAGGCGAATAGCTGGCCCACTCGGCCTCCAGGTCGCCGCGATAACGCACCAATCGGGCAATGCGGTCGCGGGAAACGTACTCCTGGCCGAAGACCTCGGCCAACTCCCCCGCCCCGGTGCGCCGCCAGATTTCGATCTGGTAAAGGCGGTCCTGCGCCGCGACGAAGCCTTGCCCGAAGAACAGGTCGTGGACGGTCTGGGCGTAGATGTGAGCGACGCCCCAACGGTCGCGCAGAATCTCCACCGGTTGCTCGAGGCCACCGATCGTGATGGAGCCCTCGATCTGAGCCAAGCGGCTGACCGATTCCTCCCGGAGCGACTCAGCCCCCTCATCGATCCGAGTGCAGCCGGAGATCCCGAACAGCAAAGTGCATGCCACGAGCCAGCACATCTCGGGGATAGCATAGCGCCCAGCTTTGTTGCGCGCGGCAAGACTTCGATTCCATCGAGGTCACATGTGGGGATTGCGAGTCAAGCAACGTGTGGCATAAACGAGCGCTGCTGGCTGTGCGCGGCGTTGAGAGCGGCAAGCGCCCGGATGTCAATCGACGCGCACGAAGATCTGCACCCGCTTGCCTTCAACTTCTGTCAAGAACAGCCGCCCGCTTGCATCGTGGTCCATCAGATGCGGCAGTTGCAGCATCTCCGGGTTGCCCCACTGGACGGTCATCTCACCGTCCTGGAGTCGCAAATGACTGATGGTGTGAGCGTCGCCGTCGGTGACAATCAACTCTTCCCCTATAACTTGCACTCCGAACGGGTTGCCGAATCCACTCCAAGCCGCGAGAAAGGCGCCATCCTTGGAAAACACCTGCACGCGATTGTTGCCGCGGTCGGCCACGTAGATCCGATCTGAGGCGTCAATGCCAATGCCGTGAGCCGCTGCGAATTCTCCTTCCAGCTTGCCCTTGCGGCCCCATTGCCCCTTGAAGGATCCATCCGCCGCGAGACGCACGATTCGCCCATTGCCGGCATCCGCGACATAGATGTCGCCATTGGAGGCGAACGCGATGTCGTCCGGCGAGCGGAAATGCGTCTCATCGTTTGCTCCGACGCCCTTCTCCCCGAACGTCGCCAGGACTTTCCCGTCTGGCGCGAACTTCCACAACACGTGGAGGTTGTTGTCGGTGGCCCACACGTTCCCATCGCCATCCACGCGCAGCCCGTGAGCAACACCGAACATGCCCTGCCCCCAACCATGGGTGAAGTTCCCGTCCGCGTCGTAGGCGAGCACCGGCGGCTCGCCTCGGTGCAACACATAGACTTGCCCAGCCGGACCAACCGTCACGGCGGAGACTGCGTCCAATTCCACGTCGCTTGGAATTTCGACAAATCCAACTGACTTGTACGGCCCAGCCGCTTGGGCCAAAACCGCTCCAAGCGCCAGCAAAGAGAGCGTGGCGAGGGCAGCACAAGCCCGCTGAAATTTTACGGACAAGGGGTTCATGAGGGGAACTGTAGCAGACAGCTGCGCCGCATCCGGAAGAGTCCGTGCGATGCAGTCGTGTGACATAAGCCGCAGACTGCGGCGGTGGCGTGGGGCGGCCTAGGCGAGCACGCCCTGGATCAGCTTGCCCTCGGTGTCGGTGAGGCGGAAACGCCGGCCTTGGAAGCGATAAACCAACTGCTTGTGGTCGATTCCGAGCAGGTGCAGCATCGTCGCCTGCACGTCATGGACCGAGACCGCATCCTCGGCAATGTTAAAGCCGTATTCATCCGTGGACCCGTGAACATGACCGGGTTTGATGCCAGCGCCGGCCATCCAGAGCGAGAAGCACCGCCCGTGATGATCGCGCCCGTAGTCGTCAGGCTTGAGCTCTCCTTGGGCGTACGGCGTACGGCCGAATTCACCAGCCCAGACGACAAGGGTGTCATCGAGGAGACCTCGCTGCTTGAGATCTCTTACCAGAGCCGCCGATGGCTGGTCGGTGTCCCCGGCCGAAACCGGCAGTCGCTTCGGCAGGTTGCCATGGTGGTCCCAGCCGCGGTGATAGAGCTGGACGAAGCGGACATCCCGCTCGGCCAGCCGACGGGCGAGGAGGCAATTCGCGGCAAAGGTTCCGGGATTGCGCGAGTCCGGGCCGTACAACTCGTAGGTGGACTCGTTCTCCGCCGATAGGTCCATCAGTTCGGGCACCGAAGCCTGCATCCGGTAGGCCATTTCGTATTGTTCGATGCGGGTCTCGATCTCGGGATCGCCGACTCGCTTGTGCTCCAACCTGTTGAGACCAGCGGCACCGTCGAGCATCAAGCGCCGCTGTTCGCGGGTCAGGCCCGGGGGATCGCTCAGGTAGAGCACCGGATCGCCTTTAGAACGGAACTGCACACCTTGATGCCGGCTCGGCAAGAAACCCGCGCCCCACAGCCGTGCCAGCAAGCCTTGGCCTGCGGATCCTTCGCTGGCAACTGAATGCAGCACGACAAACGCCGGCAGGTCTCGATTGGTGCTGCCGAGGCCGTAGTCGACCCAAGCGCCCATGCTCGGGCGCCCCGGCAACTGGCTGCCGGTCTGGAAGAAAGTAATGGCTGGGTCGTGATTGATCGCCTCTGTATGCACCGAGCGAATCAGGCTGATGTCATCGACGATGCCGGCCGTGTGCGGCAACAGCTCGCTCAGAGAGATCCCGCTTTCGCCATGCCGCTGGAACGAATACTTACTCGGCATGACTTGGAAGCGCGCCTGGTGCGCGACCATGCCGGTGACGCGCTGGCCTCGGAACACTGACTCCGGGACATCTTCGCCGTACCGCTCCTTCAGCAGCGGCTTGGGATCGAACAGGTCCACATGCGAGGGGCCGCCGGACTGGAACAGGAAGATCACCCGCTTCGCTTTGGGGGCGAAGTTCGGAAACGCTGGAGCAGCCCCGCTCTCTGACGCGCCCAGCACGTGCAAGCCAATCGCCCCGAGCCCGTAGCCCGAGTGCGCAAGCAGATCCCGCCGTGACAGAGGCCCAAGCCGCTGGTCGTGTTTCATGATTTCGTGATCGCCTCGTCTGTGCTGAGGACCATGCTGGCCACTACAGCATATGCCGCCAGTTCGGAACGCTCGAAGGCCGGGTCCGCAGTGGTCTCCCCGACTGCAAGGAGGCGGCCGGGGTCGCCGCTACCTTCGGAGAACAGTTCCTGCACGCCTTCGAATGTATCCCCGAGAATCGCGACTTCTTCGACAGTGGGACTGCGGCCCACAGCGAGTTCGAAAAGCCGCTGTAGCCGCTCGCCCGGAGATGGGCCCGCTTCCCGCAGCGCACGTTCGGCCAGCTTGCGCGACGCCTCGACAAAGGTCGGGTCGTTCATCAGCGTCAATGCTTGCAGCGGCGTGTTGGTGATGGACCGCTGCACTGTGCAGAACTCTCGATCCGGAGCGTCGAAGACGGTCATCGCCGGATGTGGCAGCGTCCGCTTCCAGAACGTGTAAAGACTTCTCCGGTAAAGACTTTCGCCTTCGTCCTGATCCCATTTCGTCCCGGGATAGTCAGCCCCGACCACGACCCCTTCGTAGAGGCCGTCCGGCTGGTACGGACGCACGCTCGGACCGCCCACGCGATTGCTCAGCAGGCCGGCTAGCTCGAGGGCTTGATCCCGAATGCTCTCGGCGGGCAAGCGGAATCTTGGACCGCGCGCCAGCAAACGATTCTCGGGGTCGCGGGCGCGAATCGACTGCTCAGCTGCCGAGTCCTGCCGATATGTCGCCGACAGCACGATCGCCTTCAGCAGACGCTTGACGTCCCATCCGGAACTGGCGAATTCGACCGCCAGCCAGTCGAGAAGTTCGGGATGGCTGGGCGCCTCGCCCTGCAATCCGAAATCCCCGCTGGTCTTGACCAGCCCGATCCCGAAAAGCTGCTGCCAAAAACGGTTGACCACGACTCGAGCCGCTGTGGGATGGCCGTCCGACGTTAGCCACATCGCCAATCCCAGCCGGTTCCTGGGGGCGTCCTCGGGCCAGCGGCCGAGCAGGTTCTCAGGCACGGCAGGATCGACTGGCGCTCCCGGGCTGTCGTATCTCCCGCGCATCAGGACGTGGGTCTGCCGCCTTTCTGGCATGTCCTGCATGACCATCGCGGTCGGTAGGTTCCGCTCTAACGCAAACAACTGCTGGCGGAGCCGCGCAAGCTCCTCGCTCGGATTCAGCGTGTCATTAAGCCAGCGACGCTCGAGGCCCGAGCCTGCCCGCGCAACTGCCCACGGCAATGCCGCCGCTTCGAACACCTGCCGTACTTCGGCCTCGCTCAGCGCTCGCTCCCACACCCCCGCTTCATCGATCCGGCCAGCAAACTCGCTTGCAGCCGGACCGTTGTCCTTGCCAAGACGGTAGGGCTTGATGAATCCCGCCGCCGACTGCAGGTCATCGTGCAGCACCCTCGTGGCGACTTCGCGCCCGTCCACAAACAGCCGTACCCAGCCCGCCTGAGCACGCATCGAGGACTTACCTTCCGAGCCTTCATAAACTGCGACCGCGTGATGCCATTGCCGGGATCTCAGCCCGGCGCCGTCGCTGCGAACAGTGATGGAGTAAGAGGGATAGCGCTGGCTCATGCGCAGTTCGACTTCGTCACCGACCAACCGCAGCTCGACGCCCTTGCCGTGTTGGGAAGAGGCCGGATCGGGGGCATAATCGATCGCTGAGAAGAGGGGCGCATCAGCGTGCTCGATGTCGGCCCGGAGCCACATGCCCAACGTGAAGGCTCCGTGCTTTTCCAGTTTGATGCCCGTTTCAGGTTTGAACTCCCTCGCGCTGCAAGCCTTTCCTGCGATCCCAGCAAGGTCTGCGTCCTCGCATCCCGCAAAGAAGTCCGCGTTGGCCGGGTATTCGACCGGGGCCAGCGACACCAGTCGGCCCGCATCGGGCTCCCACCGCAGCGCCTCGCTGCGGTCTCGCCGCTCCAAGTCTTCGACGCGGCTGCGCAGCTCCGCGATCGCCCTGCTCTGTTCGACAGTCGGGGCCGGGATCATCGGCACGGCATTAGCCACCCTCCCCGCCTCGCCGAGTTCTGGCACGTTGTCAAAGAACGCGAAGAAGCGGTAGTAGTCTGCCTGCGAAATCGGATCGAACTTGTGGTCGTGGCAGCGGGCGCATTCCACTGTGATGCCCAACCAAGCCATTCCCAGCGTCCGAACCCGGTCGGCAACATACTCGACGCGGTATTCCTCGTCGATGATTCCGCCCTCCGAATTGATCACATGATTGCGATTGAAACCGGTGGCGATGCGCTGCTCGGTTGTAGGGTCAGGCAGCAGGTCACCGGCCAGCTGCTCGATCATGAACCGGTCATAGGGCAGGTTGCGGTTGAATGCCGCGATGGCCCAGTCGCGCCAGCGCCACATCGAGCGCTCGGAATCATTGTTGAAGCCGTGCGTGTCGGCATAGCGGGCCACGTCCAGCCAGTCCATTGCCATGCGCTCGCCGTAGCGCGGCGACGACAACGCTTGGTCGACGGCTTTCGCATAAGCGGCTTCGGCCTCTGCTTTGACCGCCCGCTCGAACGCGCGCACCTGGGACCAAGAAGGAGGCAGTCCCGTCAGGTCGAACATCATGCGCCGCAGCCAGCCGCCGGGAGAGACCTCAGGGGACGGCCGGAGCTGCTCGGCATCCAGTCGGGCCAGCACGAAGGCGTCGAGCCCCTGGCGCAGCCAAGTCGCGTCGGAAACGGCGGGAACGGTGGGCCTTCGCGGAGGGTCAAACGCCCAGTGCGTCGAATACTCGGCCCCCTCTTGGATCCATAGGCGCAGAACCGCGACTTCCTCAGTACCGAGAGGATCGTGGCCCATGTACGCCGGAGGCATCCGTCGGGCAGGGTCCTCAGATGCAACACGCTTCAGCAGCTCGCTGGAGTCGGGATCTCCAGGGCTAATCGGCACGCGGCCTGAGGCCCCTGGCACGACCGCCGAGGCGCGCACGTCCAGTCGCAAACCGGCCTGCCGCTGGGCCGCGTCAGGCCCGTGACAAGCAAAGCAGCGGTCGGAAAGCAGTGGCTGCACGTCCTGACCGAAGTCAACAGACGCAGGGCTGCACAGGGCCGGCAACAACAGCACCGCACACCCGGCGCGCGCTGTGAGACGCATCAACAAGTCCTTGGTCACAGGGATGGCAGCCTTCCCGGTCAACATTATCCCCGATCAGCCCTCTCGGGGGTACAGTATTGCCATGCAGATCAAAAGGCGCGACCTGTTGTCCGGCCTGAATCTGGGAGCGGCAGCGCTGCTCCCCGGGGCGGTCCGAGCCAACGCCGCATCCGCCGCGCCATCGATCCCAAGGCATTTCCAAGGAATCGAAGACCGGACGGCGATACAGGGAGTCTGCGCCTGGCCGAATCTCCAGGTCCTGAGCGGCGGAACGATCCTGGCAATGATCTTCAACCAGCCCTGCCATGGATTGTGGGAGGGCGACCTCGACTGCTGGGCCAGCGAGGACGCAGGCTTGACATGGAGATATCGCGGCCGACCAGCCGAGCACGAGCCTGGCACGAACCGCATGAACTGCGCGGCTGGCGTCGCCGCGAATGGCGATCTCATCGTGTTGTGCAGCGGCTGGGCGGATCGGCGCAGGCGCGGCGCGGCGGTCATGCCGCATCGCCGCACTCTGCGACCCTGGGTATGCCGTTCCGCCGACCTCGGCGCGACTTGGTCGGTGAGCACAGACTTCCCCGCCCCGACTTCAGCCGGCATTGGATCGGAGAATGAGTTCATTCCCTTCGGCAACATCCGTGCAGCCGGTGATGGATCGCTCTGCGTATCGGTCTACTTGAGGCGGGACGATTCTCGGGCCTGTCAACTGTTGCGCAGCAGAGATGACGGGCGCACCTGGGGAGAGGCGGTGGAGTTAAACCCGCAGGGGAACGAGACCGACATCCTGCATCTCGGCGAGGGCCGCTGGCTGGCGGCTTGCCGTGAATTCGGCGAGAGGAGGGATGTTCACTTGGAGCTGTTTTCGTCCCTTGATGACGGGTTTACATGGGTACGCGAACAGCCACTTACGCTTCCGCGACAAGTGACCGGACATCTGAGCAGGCTCTCCGACGGACGGGTCCTGCTGAGCTATGGCAACCGCTGCTGGAACAACTTCGGCGTCGATGCCAGGCTCAGTGATGACAGCGGCTCAACGTGGAGCCCACCCGTGCGGATCGCGGATTGTCCACGATCGGATTGCGGCTATCCGAGCACAGTGCAGCTCTCTGATGGACGGGCGGTCACGGCATATTACACGCAAGTGTCGGACGACTTTCACTACGAGATGCGGGCGGCGAGATGGGATCCGTCATCGTTGTCGGCGGATGGCACATTTCGGTTTGACGAACAGAGATGAGAGAACTGCTCAGACGCGTCTTCCTCGGTCGGGGCTTCGGGTCAGCGGCTTCGACCACGATGGCGCGCCCCATCGCGCAAGTGTGTCGATTGAGATGCTGGCGCTCTTGGTGGAGTGGGTGGCGGAGCGGGTCTGCGGGGACACGCGGCGGAACATCCACATCCGGCTGGGGCGCATCCGACTGGCGAAATGGTTGTGTGGAGGGAAGACGATCTGGCAGGTGACCAGAGCTTTTCAATGTCAGGTAGCGATGGCTTGATGACAACGAAATAAGGCGAAGGGGCTGGACAAACCGACCCTGCTTGTGCGATAGCTCATCGAGCATTATGGTCGTTCCTTGAGGTCTCTTCCGGCGGGGAGGAGAAACTCGTGACCGTGAGAGCTTTCACCACCAAGGCGGCTAGCGACGACGCCCTCGCTGAGCGCGTTCTCATCGCTGACGAGGGCCGCAACGACCGCGTCAACAACTATTGCCTCAGGAAGGACGTATGGGGAAATATTACTTGAACGCTCTGGCTGTCTTGGTGGTGGCTGTGGTGGCTGCAATGGGATGGTCGGCCGAGACTGAAACCAAGCAACCCGAGAGCAAGAAGTTCTTTGACCGGCTCAAGGGGTCTTCGCCCCTGCATCTTCAGCTTGTGATGCGGAAGCACGATGAAGTTTTCAAGATGCTTCCCGCATTCGAGGACATCGACGCAATCGAACCGGTCTGCGGCGGAACACCGCTTACTGTGCCGACGCGCGACGATACGTCCAATGCCTACGACATCGTGCAGGCGATGATTCTGAAGTACGGGGCCGATCCGACAAGAAACCGACCGTAGCGGCTTTACTGCCCTGCATTACGCGGCGCAGGCCGGGAACCTACCGGTTGTTGAGTTCTTGGTGAATCATAGGGCTGAGGTGAACGCAGCGCCTGAGAAACGGAGCTGCTTTGACTGTGGGCGAGGGAAGAAAACGCCGCTGTACTTGGCCTATCAGAGGGGCCATAACCGGGTAGTCGACTTTCTGCAATCGAGAGGTGCCCACAGGCTCGACTCCGGGACTCAAGAGACCCTAGATCTTCAAGCTAAGGTGTTGACGGCTCTGGACAAACTCAAGTACCGTCGGCTGCCGGCTGGAATGGACGAGGCCGAGTGGCGCCGCAGGCTGTTGAACGACGCATTCAGCGAAGTTTCGAAAATTCTGCGGTCCTCCGGCCAAGTGGAGTTGGCGGACAGGCTGGGCCGGTCCATCGAGCCGTTACTCGAAGCGGTGGAGAATACGCCGCGACCGGACGGCATGTCCTTGTGGCCAGGGTCTTGGTTGACGTGGTGCCGCAAGTTGTTCCGCCTCTCGTAGAGCGCGAAGACCGGCATTGCGGCCCGCAAGAGAGGACCGAGTGCATGCCCGGCCCGGAAACAGCAGCTGTCGTGCGCGTTGTGCGTAAGCAGCGTCGGCCTCGGAGCACGCAGCGCTGTCAGGTGGGTGTAGTCCGCAACCGCCGCCAAGTCGCTCGGCGTCTGCTCGGAGTCGTCCTCGGTGGTCGCCCACGACGAGACACTGATGCGCATCGCAGCCCGGCCTTGCCAGCGAGTGCCCCCACACCAGCAGGTTCCGTCGCGCTGCACGCCCCAGATCATTTTGGTCGTTGTCCGGTCGTCGCCGAACGCTACAAGCACCTGATTGAGGATCTCGTGACCGGCGGGCTAGGTTTGCCGATCCATCCAAGATATTGGCATTTGGTCAGCTACCGATTAGCCTGGCCAGCATTCGTCGAACATGGTCCTGTCCACCGAAGAACACCGCCAAGATACGCACCGTCTGGTTCTCTGCATTGACTTCAAACCAGTAAATCGCGCGATTCATGGTCAGGTGCCTGAGTCCCGCCAGAATGTCGTCGTGGAGTTCACCTCGGTATGGCGCAGTCAAAATTCCATCCGCATTTGCGCGAATTTCAAGAATCCGTGCCGCGGCACGGTCGACCGCACTCTCCACGCTTTCGCCAATACTGATGTAGCTATTAACGAGGTGGTCGAAGATCAGCTCGAAATCACGCTCCGCCTCCGCCGAGAATTCAAGACGGAACTTGATTTGCACGGCGCTTGTCCGCGATCATCCGCTTCAGGCGATCGTCCATCTCCTCGGCTGGGACAAACTCGCCCCCGCGGCGACGGGACAGTGCCTCGTGAAGCGCCCGGCGCTGCAAATCGTCCAGTTCCAATCTCTGCCGAAGTAGGTCGATACCCCGCTGAACAACGGCGCTGACACTGGAGTATCGCCCGACCTTAACAAGGGCCTTGGCGAATTCGTGCTGCTCGTCCGTAAGAGAAACCGAGGACTTGACTGTCATCGAGCACTTCCTTGGCCAAAGGGTAGCACCTGGTAGCACCGGCGTCAAATGTCGGAACGGACACTCCTCAAGTCAGTTCCGGATACCGATGGCACTGATGTGATTTGCAAGGCTTCCGTCCAGGGTGGTACCTTGCCATAATGACAGGCGACGTCCTAGGCACCGTTATTGCGCGAGCGCCGACCTCATAGCACGCCGCAAAGTTCGCGGGCCCTGTGCGAACAGCTAGTTTTGTCCTGTCAATCGTTCTCGTGCCGCTCGCCTCGGCGGAGTGGAATCAGTGGCGCGGCCCCAACCGTGACGGCAAGTCGGCTGAATCCGGATTGCTCGCCGCATGGCCGGAATCCGGCCCCGAGCAGGTTTGGATGATCGAGTCCCTTGGAACTGGTAACTCCTCCTCGGCGGCTGCCAACGGCACCCTCTTCACTCAGGGCGTCAAGGAGGGCAAGCAGTACTTGATCGCCCTCGATGCCAAGACGGGGGAGACCGAGCACGGCAAGCGGTATTCCAATCGTCCCGGAGACGGGCCTCGCGGCACACCCATCGTCGACGGCGACCGGGTCTTTGCACTCGGCGGAGACGGCAACCTCATCTGTGAGCCGCACGATGTACTTCTTCCTCATCAATCCTTCTCCTGAGTCTGACATGACCCAACCCGATTGAAACATAATCTATCCGGAATGTTTCAATTGACAGACCACTAGTCTTCTTTTCCTCCGCCTATGGCACAGGCTGCGCATTGCTCCGACTGGAGAGCAAAGACGCCGCCACGTCCGCTTCAGAGGTCTACTTCAGTCAGGACATGAAGAATCACTACAGCAGCTCCGTGCTGATCGATGACCAGCTGTATGGATTCTCCGGATCAATTCTCACCGCCATGGATTTCGAGACGGGCGAGGTAGCATGGCGCGACCGTTCTGTCGGCAAGGGGCAAATGATCCATGCGGATGGCCGACTCTATATCCTTTCTGACGACGGCGTGGTCGGTCTCGTGGAACCCAATCCCGCCGAGTACTGCAAAGTCTCGCGATTCGAGATTGGCAGCCGTGCCTACCCGACCTGGACTCTCCCAGTCATCGCAGACGGCAAGCTGTACCTGCGCGACCAGGACCGGCTCTACGCTTGCAACGTGGGGTTCCAGTAACGGCGTTGTGAACCATTTTGCGGTCAGCGAAAGTCAGCCGATCTAATCCACAACGGCACTACCGCTCCCCTGCTGGCGCTGCCTAGCTGGCAGGATCAACACCCTTCTCCTCTTGACGTAGTCGAATGGTCTCACGGATAGTTGTCGCGGCCTCCGTCCGACAGCATGGCTGCCGCGACGAAGAAAGCGGACCGGCGGGCAAGTGGCGCACGGCTCAAGGATCGGCTAGGATCAGCGAACCAGTCCTACCGCGGGAATGTTTGCGTGTCTCGGCGGGCTTGAACCAAGCTTGCTGAATACCGCTGGCAGCGCTCGCGGAGTGACTGGACCCGGGCGGCCTGTGAAGCATCCGCGACCAGGTTATGTTCCTCAGTAGGGTCGTTCACGAGGTCGAAGAGCTGTTCGAACGCTGGCTCGCGCCCTTCGAAATCGACATCCGCTTCCGCATACTCCGGCCCTTCGCTGCGGAAATAACGAACATACTTCCACTCCTTGGTCCGGACCGACTCCATGAATGGCCCCGTTCGAAGCAGGAAGAGACTCTCCACGAAGATCTCGTCCCGCCATTCCATCGCTGGATCTTGCATGAGAGGACGTAAGTCGCGACCCTGCATGCTGGATGGAACGTCGAGGTCGCCGTAGGAGACGATTGTGGCCGGAACATCGATGCTAAGGACGAGCTCATCGATCGTCTTGCCGCTGGCCTCTGCGGACGCGCGCGGGTCGAACACAATCAGCGGAACGCGAGTCGTCAAGTCGTAGAGCAACGACTTGCCGCCCATGGCATATTCGCCCATCAGCAGCCCGTGATCGCTGGAAAAGACGATCACGGTGTTGTCGGCAAGGCCGCGCCGTTCAAGGCTATCCCGCAGTTTCCCAACTGCGATGTCTATGCCGTGGATGAGCTGGTAATAACGAAGCTTGTGCTCGCGGATCACATCCGCGCCCAAGTAGCTGTAGGAGTAGGTTTTCATGCGGCCGTCTCGTGGATGCACGTCGAGCGGGATGTGCTTCGCCGTATCATCACCGAGCGTCGTGGGCATGGCTATCTCTTGGACGCGATACAGCGAACCGTACACCGGATGGTCGACCAGCTTGGGATGTGAGTTGGCGGGCTTGGTCATGCGCGTCTCGCCGTCTTCGTCGGGATGGAGCATGCTGCCGGAGATGGACCCGTGCGGAGCCGAGAAACTGACCGACAGCATGAAGGGCTTGTCGGCCGGCGCGTCATCCAAGAATCGTTCGATGCTGTCGCTCATGATCGGCGTGACAATTTCCGCATCTGAGTCGTGATAGATCGACAGGTGCTCGAACTCTTTGGGCCAGAACCGGGCCCAGTCGTCGTGTCCTCGCCAGAAATCGAATTTCTCGAGCGGGCTACCCCGGAACGAATACTGCTGGAGTCCGATCTTGCCGACAAACCCAACGTGGTACCCCTCGCGGCGTAGCAGGGCCGGATATGTCTGGTCCCACTGAGCGTCCGATAAGACGTTCGGCGATGAAAAGCCGATCTGATGCACGCGCTCATACTGCCCGTTCATGAAACTTGTGCGGCTCGGCATGCAGACAGGTGCAACCACGTGGGCCTCCGTGAAGCGCACTCCGTCCCGCGCGAGCTGGTCGATGTGGGGAGTTTCGAGGACGGGGTTTCCTGCGATACCCAAAGCGTCGGCCCGCTGGTCGTCAGTCAGCAGAAAGATGATGTTGGGGCGCGACTCCGTGGGTATGGGTGCCGTGCAGGCAGCAAGTGCTGCAAGAGCTATGAATGCCGGAAAGCACCGTAGGAGCTTGGCTGCCGTGAATTGCTTCGGGCGCATCGGTGGTACCCACTATATGCGGTCACAGCTTGAGAGTTGAATCTGCCGGGGCGGACCCCGAGAGACCGATATGGACCCTCAGCGGAGCAACGACCCCGCGTGGTATTTGCTCGAAGGAGCGAAAACAGCAGATTCCCGCCGGCTGTGACGCTACGTTTCCAGCGGAAACTTGCAGCGCAAGCTGGGAAACCTTCGAAAGTCATTGGCCGCCGTGTGAACCGTGGCCCGGTGAGCCAGCGCGAGAGCAGCGATCTGGGCGTCGCTTAGGAGGTTCCCACCGGCAAAGCCCGCCGACCGGAGCAGGCCAACGACACTCTCGTAGTGCCCGCGATCGGCGAGTAATGCGGACCAGAGAAGAGACGACTCTCGAGCCAAGATTCCTGTTCGTAGTGGCTTGGAACAACATGATCACCGTTCCACGCAAGATTTCACTGCGCCTAATTGTCAGCGCCAGACAGCAGATCGCCTGCCACGTCTCTAGCACCGGGTAACGCCGCTCCCCAGCCTTTCTTCAGGACGCCGGCAAGACGCCCCATGGTGGGCTGATGGGCTGGGTCGCCGACTAGGTTGTCGTACTCCTTAGGGTCATTGGCCAGATCGTACAACTCGAACTCAGAATCGCCATCGCCATCCAGCGGCGTCCACTCGGTGTAGCGATGGCGGGCAGTCCGCACCGACCGGCCGTGCGCTCCGTTTCGCTGCACCTCGGAGAAAATTGCGCTCTTCCACGGGATGTCCGGATCTTCAAGCACAGGGCGAAAGCTGGTGCCCTCCATACCTTCGGGAGACGGCAACCCGCACAGGTCAGCAAGGGTGGGATAGAGGTCGACTAGTTCGACCAAAGCACTGGTAACACTGCCGGCAATTCCGCCCGGCACACGCACGATTAGAGGTACTCTCGTCGATTCCTCAAACTGTGTATGCTTGCGCCAGAGCCCGCCGTGCTCACCGAGATGGAAGCCATGGTCGCTAACGAATACGACAATCGTGGACTGTTCTAAGCCGAGTTCCCCCAACGCCTCCATCAGCAGGCCGACTTGGACATCGATCAGCGTGATTGTCGCGTGGTACGCGGCGATCGCTTGGCGCACCTGCTGTTCGCTGTGGTCCGAGTCTTCCGGGTAGTTGCCCAGTGCCGGAGCCGGAATGTCATCGGTGTCGTCAGCCGGTTCGTCCGGCGGAACGATCTCCAAGACCGGGTGCTGCTCGAAGAATTCCTTGGGAGCGACCCACGGTTGGTGCGGCTTGTGGAAGCCTGCGCCGATGAAGAACGGCCTGTCGCGCTGCTCCTGCATCAGTTCAATCACGCGGCGCGTGGTCTGGCCATCCGGAGTCTCGGCCTCGGTCTCGTCAGTGGCCCGCCAGCTCAGAGGCATCCCGGCGGGACGGTTGAGGTGTCCTAGGATGTCAGCCCGCGAGAGGCCGTCGTCCGCCCCGCCTATCCACGTGTTATCGCGAACTTCGGAGTGGTCTACTCCCGGAAGGTAGTGTTCGCGCCGAGCAGCATTCTCCGAGATATCCCACTCCACGGCGGCTTCGTATCTGCCGTGGGCTACCTTTCCCACCCGTGCGGTGAAGTATCCCTGTGCGCGGAAGTACTCGGGCAGCATTACGACATCGCCAAGGTGGGTGCGCGGCGCTACGAAATTGCCGTAAACCTTCGTGGTCGACGGACGGCGTCCGCTAAGGAAGGACGTCCGGGATGGGTTACAGATGGGGTCCTGAGCGTAGGCCCTGTCAAAACGGACCCCTTCAGAGGCGAGTCGGTCGATATTGCGGGTCTTAGCGGTCGGGTAGTCGCCGTACGTGCCCAGCGCTACGTTCAGATCGTCGACGACGATGAAGAGCACATTGGGGCGTTCTGGCAGACCTGCCGTCTCGGATGGCGAGCATGCCCCCAGCAGCAAGCAGAGGCACACCGCAGCGAGCGGGGTAAATCGTGGCGGAGAAAATTGGCGAAGAATTCGGAGGTAACGCATGCTTGTTCGGGGACTCTCCGGCACAATTCAATCTGAAGTGCGATCCGAACCTATGATAAGGCCGGTGAACGTCTGGGAACTCAGCGAATCTCGGCCTAGAGGTTCCGAGGCAGGTGCGGTGTGAAAACACATCCAGGGGCGTTTGAACTGGCGTGAAGCGGCTCTTGGGTTCCGCGCGGCACGACGAAGATGATCTCCGCGAGGTTCCGCGGGTCTGGATGACACGCAAGTACTTCTCCTTGGCCCGCGGAGCGAGAGGAGAATTGCCGACGGGCACATAGCGCAGAGGGTGGGACCATTCCAATCATGGATGTGTCAGAACCGCCGAGGTACTATTGGACGGAGGCTACACAGGGAACCGAACGGCCCAGGCAATGGAACACGATTGATTCTTTATCCTGATTCCCTATTATGTTCATCCCAGTAGAGCGCCAGAAGGGGTGGGCTTGTGGATTTTCGGTGGCTGGCGCGAAGCCGGCAGGCAGGGGGGAGAGGCGCTAGGCACGAGATGCACTGGCAGCCAGTGGTATCGGTCGCAACCGGGTCCCCCGGGCAGTCCCCTGATGGTCCCCGGGGAGTGCCGGCGGCCTGTCCCACGCGCAGCCGGGTTGTCGAACGCCCGGTGGATAGGGCTGGCGGGAGCCGCTGCCGTTAGACGGCGCTCAACAGCAGGATCGGACGCGGCAACGGCAGCGTCGTGGCCGCCGCCTTCAGCAGCCTGCGCGGCAGCGCCGCCAGCTCGTAGCGGCGATTGAAGCGGTACTGGAACTCGGCCAGGTAGCGCGCCGCGTAGTGCGGCGCGCAGGCATGGTAGGTGCCGTCCAAGGAGCGCTTCACGTTCCCTAGGATCGTGTTCGCCCAGACCAGCCCGGGGGTCTCGCAGCTCTGCTTGCCGCCGCCCGTCACGTGCGGCTTGTGCTCGCAGCCCGCTGCCTCCAGCCCCTTGAAGCAGGCCAGCCCGTCCGTGTGCACCGTGGTCCCGGGCTGGAGGTGCTGCGCGGCCCACTGCGCGACCTCGGCCGTGCGGAAGCCGGCTACCACGCTCAGCTTCATCACCACCGGCTGGCCCTCCGCGCTGACCTGCACGGCCGCCAGCATCGGCGTCTTGTTCGGCGAGCCCCGCCCGCGCTTGCCGCCGGGGTACTCGCCGCCCAGATAGGCGTCGTCCAGCTGCACCGTGCCCGCCAGCCGGTAGCGCTGGTCCCGCTCCCGCATGGCCTGCATGAGCTTGTGCTTGAGCAGCCAGGCGGTGTTGTCGTTGACGCCCAGCTTGCGCCCCAGTTCCAGGGCCGAGATGCCGCTCTTGGTCTGGGAGAGGAAGTAAATGGCAAGGAACCAAATGGTCAGCGGCAGCTTGGTGGCCTGGAAGACGGTGCCGGCGAGCAGGGAGAGCTGGCGCTTGCAGTGGTTGCACTGGAAGGTGGCCCGGCGGGTGGAGAGGCGGCAGAAGCGGGCGCCGCCGCAGCGGGGGCAGTTGAGGCCGTCGGGCCAGCGGGCGGCGAAGAGGGCCTGCTCGCACTGCGCCTCGGAGCCGTAGTCCTGGAGAAACTGGGTCAGGCTGAGGCCTTTTTGGAACTGGACTTTGTTCTTGGGCATCGCAGAGGGTTGTCTAGCCATGATTATCGCAATATATTCGCTCAAAGTCAATAGAATCAGCGATTTAATACGAACAAAACTCGCAATTCAAGGCTACGGAAACGCTGACCGCCGAGGGACGGAGTCAGACTGGCGGACCGGCCGCCGGGTCGTCTTGGTCAGCCCCGTTTAGGTCAGTCTTGGATGCAGGTAGTAGGGAATCAGGTTCTTTATTGGCTACACCCGCCGATAAAGAATCAGTCATGGTATCCGCTCAGAGGCGATTTTGACGCCCGTTGGGTACGTCTGTTCGATGAGTTGGGCATTGAGTCTCAGACCGGTCTTGCTGCCGCTGCCGCGCCCGGCCGCCTCGTGCCGGGCATAGCCCAGCTGGTGGGTCGTTGCCGCCTCCAGGGCGCATTCCAGCAGGGACTTCTGCAAGCTTCCTGGCCCAGCCGGTCCCCCGGTTTATCGTAGCCCTCCAGCAACTGGTCGAGCAGTTCGTCTGGTATCTGCTTCATGGGGATGCCTCCTTCTTACAATCGAAACATTTCCCCACTTACACGGTTTATCTGACACTCCCCGGCTTCCCCGCGCACCGATCCGCCACTCGCGCCCTTGCCCGGCTCGCTCGCCCAAGCCCGCCCCTTGCGCCTCTCCCTGCTGCGCCCCGCCGATCCCCGCAGGCACCGCTGGAACGAATTCGGCCAGCGCTACCACTACCTTGGCTACAAGCTCCTGCCCGGTGCTCAGCTGCGCTACTTCCTGCACGCCGCCGACGGACTCCTACTGACCCTGCTCGGCCGCGGCGCCGCTGCCTAGAAAACCGCCCCGCGAGACCGCTTCGTCGGCTGGGATGCCGCCACCCGACAGCGCAACCTGCCCCTGATTGTCAACCAAGCCCGCTATCTCATCCTGCCCTGGATCCGCCTGCCCTGTCTGGCCTCCCACCTGCTCGCCTGCCTCCAGCGGCAACTCCCCGATGACTGGCACCAACGCTACGGCATTCGCCCTGTCCTGCTCAAAACTTTCCCTGATTCCCTACTACCTGCATCCAAGACTGACCTAAACGGGGCTGACCAAGACGACCCGGCGGCCGGTCCGCCAGTCTGACTCCCTCCCTCGGCGGTCAGCGTTTCCGTAGCCTTGAATTGCGAGTTTTGTTCGTATTAAATCGCTGATTCTATTGACTTTGAGCGAATATATTGCGATAATCATGGCTAGAGAACCCTCTGCGATGCCCAAGAACAAAGTCCAGTTCCAAAAAGGCCTCAGCCTGACCCAGTTCCTCCTGGACTACGGCTCCGAGGCGCAGTGCGAGCAGGCCCTCTTCGCCGCCCGCTGGCCCGACGGCCTCAACTGCCCCCGCTGCGGCGGCGCCCGCTTCTGCCGCCTCTCCACCCGCCGGGCCACCTTCCAGTGCAACCACTGCAAGCGCCAGCTCTCCCTGCTCGCCGGCACCGTCTTCCAGGCCACCAAGCTGCCGCTGACCATTTGGTTCCTTGCCATTTACTTCCTCTCCCAGACCAAGAGCGGCATCTCGGCCCTGGAACTGGGGCGCAAGCTGGGCGTCAACGACAACACCGCCTGGCTGCTCAAGCACAAGCTCATGCAGGCCATGCGGGAGCGGGACCAGCGCTACCGGCTGGCGGGCACCGTGCAGCTGGACGACGCCTATCTGGGCGGCGAGTACCCCGGCGGCAAGCGCGGGCGGGGCTCGCCGAACAAGACGCCGATGCTGGCGGCCGTGCAGGTCAGCGCGGAGGGCCAGCCGGTGGTGATGAAGCTGAGCGTGGTAGCCGGCTTCCGCACGGCCGAGGTCGCGCAGTGGGCCGCGCAGCACCTCCAGCCCGGGACCACGGTGCACACGGACGGGCTGGCCTGCTTCAAGGGGCTGGAGGCAGCGGGCTGCGAGCACAAGCCACACGTGACGGGCGGCGGCAAGCAGGGCTGCGAGACCCCCGGCCTGATCTGGGCGAACACGATCCTAGGGAACGTGAAGCGCTCCTTGGACGGCACCTACCATGCCTGCGCGCCGCACTACGCGGCGCGCTACCTGGCCGAGTTCCAGTACCGCTTCAATCGCCGCTACGAGCTGGCGGCGCTGCCGCGCAGGCTGCTGAAGGCGGCGGCCACGACGCTGCCGTTGCCGCGTCCGATCCTGCTGTTGAGCGCCGTCTAACGGCAGCGGCTGCCGCCAGCCCAATCCACCGGGCGTTCGACAACCCGGCTGCGCGTGGGACAGGCCGCCGGCACTCTCCGGGGACCATCAGGGGACTGCCCGGGGGACCCGGTTGCGACCGATACCACTGGCTGCCAGTGCATCTCGTGCCTAGCGCCTCTCCCCCCTGCCTGCCGGCTTCGCGCCAGCCACCGAAAATCCACCAGCCCACCCCTTCTGGCGCTCTACTGGGATGCAGATAATAGGGAATCAGGAAACTTTCTGCGAAAATCCCGCGCTTCCAGGGCACGTGCTACCGCGCCGCCAACTGGATCCATCTCGGCCAAACCCAGAGCCGCAGGAAACTCGATACCCGCCAAGAGTACAACCAGCCCGCCAAGAACGTCTTCATCAAACCCCTCTGCCCCGACTGGAAAGCCATTCTCAATCGTTCGCTCCGCACCCGCCCCGCTCGAACGCTTACCCCTCGGGATCTTTCGCCCCAGATTGATCTCCGCCATCAACGAGCGCAGCGGCGAGCCGACTTGCCGCTGGCACCGGTCTGGCCAGCCCGGCGACAACCCCCACTGGCGGCTCAATGACAAGCGCCACCACCGTTACAGGCCCTGAGCACGCTGCGCGGGTGGCCGCACGGCTAATCGCCGGCGGCAGCTCCGGGGCTGTCGGCCAACCGCCCGATCCCGCTGCTAGGTTGCCGCTCTCCGAGCACGATCCACCGCAGTCCGATGCGGATGTCGTTCAAGATCATGTAGAGGGTTGGCACGAGCAGCAGCGTCACAGCGGTCGCGAAGAGCACTCCAGAGGCTAACGCCACGGCCATGGGGATCAAGAACTGCGCTTGCACGCTCTTTTCGAGTATCAACGGAGTTACACCCACCGCGGTGGTCAGGGATGTTAGCAGGATCGGTCGGAAGCGCGCCTCGCCAGCCAGTTGAACGCCCCGCTTCAGCGAGCCCTGCTCTCGGCCGTAGTTATTCATGAACGAGACCAGCACCAAACCGTCGTTCACCACCACCCCAGCCAGGGCCACCATGCCGCACAACGAGAGGAAGCCAATATCTAGGCCGAACAGCCAGTGGCCCCAAACCGCCCCGACCATCCCGAAAGGAATCGCACTCAGGATGATCCCAGGCTTCACATAGCTCTTGAGCGGTATCGCGAGCATTGCAAACATTACGAACAGCGCAATGAAAAGTCCTCTAATCAGGCCCTCAACGGACTCTTGAAAGTCGGCTTCGGTGCCCTCCAGCGAGTAGGAAGCGCCCGGATAGCGTTCCATGAGCTCGGGCAAGAAGCCTGCCTGCAAGGCTGCCAGTACCTGGCTACCTGTCGTGATCGATTCGTCAACTTCGGCCTGCACGTTGATGGCCCTGCTGCGATTAACCCTGGTGATTGACGCAGGACCGAAGCCCGTGGACGCGGCCGCGACGGTCGAGAATGGAACCTCATCACCGGTCGGCGTGCGAACCCGCATTTGCTCAAGTCCCCGCAGTGAGCGGCGGTCGCTCTGCGGATACCGCACCATCACGCGGATTTCGTCGCGCCCGCGCTGGGTGCGCTGGGCCTCCTCCCCGAAAAAGCCCTGGCGGACTTGGCGCCCCAAACTCTCCATGGTGAAGCCCAATGCCTCGCCTTCCGAGGTCAGCGCCAGGTTAATCTCGGGCTTGCCTCCCCGAAACGTATCCGTGATTTCGATGACGCCCGGGTATTCAGCCAGCTTCGCCTTCGTGAGCTCGGTGACTTCCAAGAGCTGGCTGAGCTCCCGCGCGCTGAACTGCAGGTCAATCGCCTTGCCCCCTCCGATCAGATCGCTCGAAATCGTTAGTTCCACAGCTCCGGGAATCTGGCCGATCTTCTCTCGCCAGCGGTCGCCGATGGCTCGGGCACTGATGTCCCTCGTCTCGGTCGGCTTTAGCTCTATGTCGACTTCCCCAAGGTGCTCGCCTCGGAACTGCCGCGCGCCGATCGCTGGACCGCCTTGCACCTCGCGGTAGGGGTGCTCCCCGACCGAACTCATGATGTGGCGAAACTGATCGGAGCCCTCTTCAGCGGCGAGTTCCTTCCGCAACTCGAGTGCTGTCTGGCCCATCAAGGCCACGCCCTCACTTGTGACGGTCACCGGGGTTCCCTGCGGCATCGTCAGAAAGGCCACGACACTGTCGGATTCGACAGCTGGAAGCAGCACCCAGCGAATCTGCCCAGCACCTGCCAGGCCCACCGTGAACAGCAGGCAGAAAAGCGCGATCGAGACTGTGAGGTAGCGCCACTCGAGTGCTGCGGCGAGGACCGGCCGATACGCCCGCTCGATAAACCACTTCATTCCGTTTGCGAATGCATCGAAGAATCCGTTCCAGATGCGCGAGAGAAGATGCGCGTTCCGGTTTGGCACAGGCTTCTTGTAGTGGGCCAGATGGCAGGGCAGAATCAGATTCGACTCGACTAGCGAGAAGAACAGCGTTGGCAAGATGATCAGCGGGAACACCCTCACAATCTTGCCCATCGTTCCGGACACCAACAACATCGGCGTGAAGGCTGCCATCGTCGTCAGCACGCCGAAGGCGACCGGCACGAGAACTTGGTAGGTTCCCCGGATCGCGGCACTGGTGCGCTTACCGGTCCGGACCTGCGTGGTGTGGATGTTCTCGCCAACGACAATGGCATCGTCAACCACGATGCCCAACACCAAGATGAATGAGAACAGCGACATCATGTTGATCGACACGTCAAGCAACGGCATGACGGCGATGGCTCCTAGAAACGAGAGCGGGATACCCAGCGTGACCCAGAAGGCAAGCCGCAATCGCATGAAGAGGGCGAGCACCACGAACACGAGCAGTAGCCCTGTCATTGCGTTCTTGACCAGCAGGTCGATGCGGCTCTTGAGCAGCCTGGAGGCGTCCTGCCAAAGTGCTATCTCAACCCCGTCCGACAAAGTTGCCGACTTGCGCTCCACATAGTGATGCACCGCCTCCGCCACTTCGATGGCGCTCTGATCGCCAACCCTAAATACCTTGACCACGACCGACGGCTTGCCGTCGAGCATCGCCGAGATTTCAACATCCTCGAAGCCGTCTACAACGTTCGCGACATCGCGCAGGTAGATCTTCGTTCCGTCGGGTCGGGACAGCAGCGGCAACTGCTCGAATTCCTCGCCCGTATACGCCTGACCGTTCGTGCGCAAGAGGATTTCTCCTGTTCCGGTCTTGACGGAACCGCCGGGCAAGTCCACGGAAAAACGCCGGACGGCGCCGGCAATCTGGTCAAACGTGAGCCGCCAGCGCCGCAGTGCATCCTCGGAGACCTCGATCGAAATCTCGTAGGGCGGGACGTTCAGCAAGTCTGCCTGCGAGATCTGCGGCAATGCCGTGAGCTCGTCTCTGACCTCCTCGCCGAGCTTCTTCAGCGTGGCGAGATCCGCGTCGGCCGAGATCGAAACATTGACGACCTGGAAGCGAGACCTGATTTCCTGCACAATCGGCAGATCCACCTCGTCGGGGAACGTGTCAATCGCGTCCACTTGGGTCTTGATATCTTCGAGAACCAGCCTGATGTCGTAGCCCATACTCACCTCGGCCATCACGGACCCTCGCCCCTCGCTGGCTGTCGAGGTGATTTTCTTAATGCCCTCGATGGCTTGAATCGCTTCCTCCACGCGCAGGCAGATAGCCGCTTCGACCTCCTCGGGCGCGGCACCGCGGTATTCGGTGGAGATCCTGACGGTGTCGAGAGAGAACTCTGGAAACACCTCCATTTTGAGCGAGCTCAACGTGATGAGACCGGCGGCGACGATCACCACCAGCAGCAGGTTCGCGACGATGCTGTTGCGGGCGAACCAAGCGATCAGGCCCTTCATGAGCCCTCACCGCTCGCGGCTCCGGCGCTGCCAGAAGCGGCATTCCCCGTAACCTCGACGGCCATCCCGCTCACCACCGTCTCGAGCGGCGAAACGCAGATCCGCTCGCCCTCTTCGAGCCCCGCTCGAATCAGCACATCATCGCTTTCCCGGCGCAAGATATCGACCTGGCGAAAGCGAATGCGGTTCCCGCTATCTACCACGTATATGGTGTCGCCCTCGTGCAGCGCGGAGCGCGGTGCGCGAATCACATTGCGTACCCGGATTCCCTGGATCTCTGCCTTGACGAACATCCCGACTGCTAGCGGAGGGCGGCTGGAATTCTGTCCGCGGGCATAGGGGTCTTGCACTTGCGCGATTGCATTCACCATGCGAGTGCGAGGATCGATCTCTCCCTCGGTACGCACGATGCGACCCCGCCAAGAGTGCTCCTTGCCCGCAAATTGGGCGGTCAGCTTGACCGCCGGGCCTTCCGTCGTCGAAGACCCGTTGCGATACGGCAGCGGCAACGAGCAGTACTCCAGCTCGGAATTGGGAATCGGCAGTCGCACCTCGGCCACGTCGATGGAATAAATCGTCGCTAGGGACATGCCTCGTTGCACGAACTGCCCGACATCGACTTGTTTCGAGCGGACCAGCCCTGCGAACGGTGCTCGCAAGACGGTGTGCTCGAGATCGTAGTCGGCTTGAGCCAGAGCGGCTTCGGCGGCGGCTAGGCTGGCCCGCACCTCTGCGATCTGCGGCTCGCGGAAGAGCAGCGGGGATGGCTCGCCGGTCCCTAGTGCAGCCCATTCGCTGCGTGCCACTTCGGCTGCTTGCTGCTCGGTGGTCAGCCGCAGCTTGGCCTGCTCGATCGCTGCCTTCGCACGTGTGATGCCAAGCTCGTACACCCGTGCCTCGATCTTGAGCAGGACGTCACCCTCGTCGAAGAAGCCTCCGACCGCGAGCGAGGGGGAAACCTCCACGACGCGCCCCGAGATCTCCGGAACCAACTGCGACTCGGTGCGGGGAGCCACGGCTCCCTCCGCTTCAACCGTGAGCGTCAGGGTCACTCTCTCCGCGGGGACGACGCTTACGGTAGGGGGTTGCACCACCACCGGTTTGGGCTCCGGGGCTTCGTACGAGTCGATCAGCGCCTTGGCCACCATGCCACCGATGGCGATGACCACGAGCGGAAGAATGCCCTTTAGGGCGAGTCGAAGTTTGTTCATGGGAACTTCCTATTGTGTTAAGTCCGCTGAACCGGCCACAGCAGTCCCACCGGCGAAACCGCCGCCAAGCGCTAGGTGCAGGTCGACGCGGTTGTCGATTCTGGATCGCTGCAGGCCGAGCACCGCGCTCTCGGTCTCAAGCACGGTGCGGCGCAAGGTTAGCAAGGAGAAGGCATCCCCCATCCCAGCGCCAAAGCGCCGCTCAGCCAACACGATCGCTGCCTGCGTGCCTCGCTGTGCCGCTCGCAAGGCAGCTTCCTGGTCCCGCAAGGCCTTTTCCGCTGCCAGCGCCGTCTCGACCTCCCGGTACGCGCTCCAAATCCGGTCCTCGTAGCTGGCCGCCGCTTCTCTGGCGCGCGCTGCCGTGGCCCGCACGTTCGCCTTCAGTCGCCCTCGATTGAAGAGCGGTTGCGCCACGCCGAGGGCGTAATTCCAGATCTGGAGACCGGGATTGACTAGATCGAGAAGAGTGTTGCTGGACGTTCCCGCGACTGTCGTCAACGCGAACGAGGGCCGCAGTGCGGCCTTGGCCTGCACGATTCGGGCATCGGCTGCGAGCAGGCCTCGTTCGGCCGCGAGCAGGTCAGGGCGCCGGTGGACCAGCTCGGAAGGCAGCCCGGCAGGTACGCTAGCCGGCAGTTGCGGCAGGTCGGCCGCCACGGCGCGTTCGCCAGCCGGGTATTCGCAAGCGAGGATCTCGACCTGGCGGACAAACGCATCGCGGCTCTGCTCGCGCTGGCTGATCGTGACGCGGGCGCGCTCGATGTCGCTTTCCGCAAGCCGCACTTCGACCGGTGAGAGCGAGCCCGTCCGATAGCGCTCTCGCCTCCGCTCGGCAACCAACTCGAGATGCTCCAGCACGGCGCGTGCGAGGGCGGTCTGGCGTTGCGCCTCCACCGCTGCGAACCAAGCCTTGGCGACCTGACCGCTCAACGACAGCCGCAATGCCTCCCGGTCCGCCTCGCGAGCCGCCAGGTTGGCGTCGGCGGCGAGCTTGTCCGCAGCAACACGCTTCCAGAGATCCGGTTCCCAAGAGACATTGAAGGAAAGGCCGGCATTGCTGTATGTATTGCTCAGGACGCGGTCAGCAAAGCCCGGAAACGGAAGGCCGATAAAATTTTGTCGCTGGCGCAAGCGGTTTGCTCCGAGGCTGGCATCGGGCAACGCGGCGGCCCCGGCAATCAGCCGCTCTTGGGCGGCGATCTCGATTCGCTCTGCGGCCGCCCGAATATTCTGGTTGCAATCCAACGCCTTGCGAATCACCAAGTCCAAGGCGCCATCTTCGAAGTACGCCCACCAGTCCGCTCTGGGCTGAACGGACTCTGCCTCGGCAGCTTGCCAGGCCTCCGGCGCCGGAACCTGGAATTCGTGAACGGGCAGTTTCACCTGCCGGTTACACGCCACCAGTAGCAAGGCTGTTGCGACAGCGGCAAATCGAATCTTCATTGGTGCACCACCCTGACGGCTGACCGGTCGTCGAGAATATGGGCGACGTTGGGCACGTCGGCTCGCATGCCGGCTGCCACGAAGCCAACCATCGCGTCGAGCGTGGTTTGCGTGTCGGACGGATCACAGGCGCCTGCAGTGAATCTCTTGGTGTGATCGGAGTCCAGCATCGTATGCACCATCACTCCAATGGCGAAGTGCATGCGGCGGCGCAAGTCCGCCTGTGACAGACCCGGCAGCGCCGTGGCGAAGGCTCGCTCGAAACGGGCGATGACCTCGCCGAACTCTTCTGCGAATGCGGTTTCCAAGTACTCCGCAGGCTCGGAATAGAACCTAGCACACAACCGCAGGAAGCGCTTCCCGCGAACGGCGTCGCGGGCGAGCAGCAGAATTGGCTTCATCAGCGCGACCAAGATGTCCTCCACCTGCACGTTCCCACGGAGCTCCAGCTTGTCCAGCATCTCGATCCTCTCGCGATTCACTGGACCCACGCGCCGCAAGAACACCGCCTTGACAACAGCTTCCTTCGAGCCGAAGTGATAGTGGACAGCCGCTAGGTTGACCCCAGCTTCCTTCGTCAGCAGGCGCAGGGAAACGCCGTCGACGCCTTTTTCGCTAAACAGCGCTTCCGCAGCATCGAGGATCAAATCTTTTGTTTTGGTAGGCTGAGACATCGAATATTCAAACGTTTATATGAATTATAGGCACCCGTAGGTTCTGCGTCAAATTTTCGGACTCCGAGCCCCGTGCGGATCGCCGGGACAGTCCCTCGGACTGGTCATCCGCCTCGCAAGAGACCAAGGCCTCGCCGGCCCCCCGGGCCGTTCGCGGGACGCCCCGCAGCACGGGAACATCGGATTGGCTTTTGCGGCCGACCGGCTGATGTGTGCAGTCCGGCTATTGGTCAATTCGCGCTGCGTTGCAGTTCGGCCTGCCTCAGCGCCCACGCCCGCAGCACTAGGAAACCTTCGTCGGTTTCCTCGTACCGGACTCCACCTTGGTGCCCGTCTTCCTGTCCGGTCTGCACGTTGAGCGGCTTTCTGAGCAGCAGGCTCGTTTCAGGCGCAGATAGATCAACCCTGGCTTGAAGCTTGCGATAGTTGGCCAGCAGCTCGGCTGCGCCGATGTGACCGGCATCATCGGGAGGATGCAAGTACAGCGTGGGCACCCGGCCCGGAACGCCGTGGCAGGAGATGCAGGCGCGGTTGTCGCGCTGGCTGATCCTGTTCATCGCTGCGAAGACGTAGTCGCGGAAATGCAGGATGTCCTCTACGAATTCGTCCGTCGGCGCGATAGGTCTGTCCGACGAAGTCGAGACATCCGTGGCAATCAAGTCCCGCAATTCCGCGCCATACCTCGCGTCGTCCGTGGACAGCAGGTTCTGGAGCCGCGTGCGGATCTTCGCCACTGGCTCGTTCTCGACGTGTGCTGCGATCGCCCTGCGGACCTCAGGATTCCGGCGCAAGGATGGTGATCCTGCGAGCCGTGCCGCGAGGTCTCTGGTCTCATCGAGGGCGTTTGGCGAGAACCAGCGCACGAACATTTCGACCACGCGCCGCTTGGCCGCCGCAATCGGATCGATGACCTCGACCCCGCTGTCGTCCTTGGTGAACTGCGACTGCGCGCCGTCGTATGGAGCGAGCTTGACGTAGTCCAAGCCGAACTTGAATTCCGGCTCGGCATCCGGATTCGTGCCCAGCATTGTGACCTTGAGCAGAGACCGCTCTCCCGCAAGATCGAAGCTCCCGAGACGCATCGGCCCAGTGGATGTCACTTCGTCGCGGTAGAAGTCGGTCTGATCCAAGACTGGCTGCCCGTCGAATTCAATGCCGACTACCCCGTGCGATGCACCGTGCAAGAACGCCGCGAGCAATTCGTACTTGCCGGGAGACGGCACGTCGACTGCGAACGTGATGTGCGCGCCGATCTTGCCCTCCTCCCATATCAATGCCGCGTTGCTACTGGCCACGCCTCCGGGGATTGCCTGCTCCGTCGTCCGGCCGAACGTAAGTTCGGCAACTTCTAACGCCTCTGCTTCGACCGCGCCCTGCACGGCTTCCTCGGTGGTCGCAGCACCCTCGCGAAATGCGAGCATCCATTCTGTTGAATCGAGCCAAAGCCGCGGGTCTGCGGAGAGATGGCTGAACGCCTCCTTGCGCTGTAGTGTGCGGTTCTCGCCGATGATTCGGGCGACCAATGGAGCGTACGAACCCTCATCCAAGACCGCTCCAGCCGCAGGGGCCGGTTTTCCGAGCAGCGGTGTGCGCTCCCGATCGGCGGCGCGATCGCCGCCCCCAAGATTGAGCAGCAAGCGGTAGAACGCAGCCTCTTCCGCCTCGCTGACTGCGTCAAAGTCCCAATTCACTCTGGCGAGGAAGCTGGCTAGAGCGTCTGCGTCCTTGTCGCGGTCTCCGCCGGCGTACATCCGCAGCACCCGCAGAAGCGGCTCCAGCGCTGCTCGGCTCGCTGGCAAGGAGAGCTCGTTTGGGTTCGATAGCGCTCTGGCGGCAATCGCGACGACGCTGGGATCGGCCGTCTGCAGCAGGGCGAGGATCGTGTCCTGCAGTGGTTTGTAGGTGATGTCGCGCGCCCCTTCCAGAGCAATCGAACTCCAAGGGATGCCTTCCTTACCCTTGTCTTGGTAGACAGCCAGCACGGCCTTACCGAAGAGTTCTGTTGCGCCGGGAGTGCTGTACGCAAACTGGCCGGGACTTTGCTGGTTGGCCCGCTCCATGTAGTGGGAGGCAGCCATCGCGGTCAACCGGCGGTCGAGTCGCATGCGGAGATCCTCCGGCGCGGACTCCCGCCACGCGTCCAATTCGCGGAAGAGTGATGACAGCTCAGGGTACTGCTGGGGTAGGAACTGCTCTCTGGTGATGTTGTTGACCTGCCCGTTGACGATGAACAGCGAGATTGTCGAGTACCGCAGAGCCATGTTGACGTTGGCTTCCTCCTCCTCGCGGAGCAGAGCGTCCATCCACGCTTGGTTGAGCGGTTCGCGCATCGGCGGGTTCCAGACCCACCAGTGCCACGCCGCCTTGAACGCGTACGCCCTGACTCCGGGATGGGGATCGACCATCCCGGATGTGAGAATGCCGGCGAGTTCGGAGAGGTCCACGTCCACGCCAGATCCGGGCAGGTGTGCCCGGGTCGTGAGAGCGTGCATGACCGATTGGCGGGCGCGGTCACTTCCCTCCCGGTACGCCTGCATGATCTCGTCCCAGCCGCTGCCGTCGAGCAGGAGTTGCCGGAGAGACCAGAATGCGGCCTCGCGGCAACTCTTGACCGGATCGTCAAGGTGATCGATGAGGGTCGGCACGGAGTCGTGCGCCATTGCCCCGCCGAGGCCCAGCAGGCCGTAAAGGCGGATTTGCGGATGGATGCTCTCGGCGTAGTGACGGAATAAGCTCTCGTAGGCCGGGTCGCCCGTCGCCTGCGCGGCCCTCGCCTTCGCCAAGGACTCGGCAAACGAGTCGCCTGGCAGCGCCCTAAAGTCCCTCTTCCGCGTTTCAGGAGGTGCCGGATGCAGGCGGCTCAGAGCCCGAATGGCATAGGCACTGGTCACGAAGCCAGTGGCCGCTGCAGCATTCCAGAGACCGTAGGGATACTGGTTGCGGAGCAGCCACTCGACGCCCATTTTCACCACCGGGTCATCTGCGCCGTAGCCGGCCGACTCCAATGCGATCAGTGCCACCGCCGTAGCGGCTGGATAGCTGAAATCCTTCGGTCGCTGCCACTGCCCGTCCGGGCTAGGCGCGCCTGGTTCGAATCCCCACCCGCCGTCATCTTGCTGCAGCGCCAAGACCCGGCTCAGGTCGATGACGGCGCGCTCGCGCAGATCTGAGTCCAACCTCTGCGCTGCGGCGATGCGACGCGGGGAATTCGTCAGCCTGCGCACCTGGTCGACGTAGTCGCTGGGCCAGATGCGGTGAACGAATTCGATGCGATGGCCGTAGTCGTCGGTGACCCTGATTTCGTCTCCAGTAGCGAGGATCTTGCGACCCTTTTCTTCGATTGCGAAGAAGTAGCGCGGCTCACCAGTGTCGCGCCAGGCGCGCTCCAACACCTCGGCGGAGAACTTGAACACCACGTTGGGACCGAAGTTGGAACCACGGCCGGCAGCGTTGATGCCCTTCGGATCGGCTGTTTGCAGCACGTAGTTGGCGGTGCGCTGCTGCCAGTGTGCGTGCAGCTGCTTGGGGCCAAACGTACGCTCGTGCAGGACGATGTTGCGCCCAGCGACGCGCGTGCCGGCAGGTCCGTCGCCTAGATCGTTTGGGGCGACGCTGGTGTTGACGGCGGCCGCTTTGAGTTCGTTGGTCAGGCGCAGCGACTCGTACATGGTATTGACCAGCCGCCGGTAGTTCTGTTCCACCCCCTCCGGGCCGTAGCCGTTGCGGAAAGCATCCGCCACGCCCCAGACGCCGCTCTGGGTGTGGCAGCTCATGCAGTTTTCACCGAACAAAGCCGTCGCGTCGCGAGCCCTTCGGTGCAACGCAATGTTTCGCGGACGATGGATCAGCCACGCATCAATTTCGGCGACATGGTAGTAGACGCCCTGGCGCACGGCAGCGACTGGATCGGAGTACGGTCCCGGTTTGAAAACGCGAACCTGCAGCTCGTAGTGCGGTTGGTTTGCTTCGACACGCAGGTAATACGTTTGGCCGGGCTCGAGCTTGCGGGTGACGAAGGTGCGGAACGATCGATCCTGCTGGTGCGCCCGCTCGTTTAACGCCCTGCCCTGCTCGTACGTGTACACGGGAATCGGGCCGGGAACCACCGTGGCGGGCGGGTGGACGTAAGGAATGGGGTTGAAGTTGGAGAAATCGTTGCTGTTCGGCACGTCGCGCTCGCGGAGCTCCTCCTCGCTGGGCTGCCCCTGCTTGTAAAAGCGGATCCGGGCGCTGACGACCGGCTCGACGATCTGGAGGTTTGCGCTGAGGAACCGGGCCTCGCTGCCCTTGTACTCGATGCGGTACCAGTCATCCGGAGTCTCGCCCGTGCTGGTGTTGTTGTAGTACTCGATTTCATCGGCGCCGGCGATGACATAGAGGGTGCCTGTCTCGTCCGCATCGGAAAGCTGGAGCACTGTCGCCTGCTCAGGAGCGTTGTTGGGTTCGGCCTCTAGGATCAGAGACCCGCCCGCGCCGGTCTCCACCGGGCGCATCTCAACCGTGATCCGGACCTCATCGACTGGCGGTGTCACAGACGGGAGCGGCGTGGAAAGGGGTGCCAATCCAGTGTCGTGCGGTATCTCGCCAACCGGCTGCGGCCGCTGCTCGACGGGCTCGATCCGCAAGGCGTAGGTACCTGCGACCGGCGTGCGATAAACCAAGTGAAGATCCGGATCGAGCGCATGCAGCACCTTCGCCCAGTCAGCCGTCGCCTTGACGCCGCGGTCTCCCCTGTCTCCATCGAACCTGAACTCTGGCAGATCCGGGCCGTCCCAAGTCACCTCGATCCTCGCGTTAGGGGGAAGCGTTGACGGATGCTCGAGTCGAACCGTCAGATCGAATGCAGCGCCGTCGGCCAGAGTCCATGATTTGGCCCAAGATCGGCCGATCATGACGGTCTCGGAAAACTCTTGCGCTGCGGCACCCGTTGAGGACGATGCGAACAGCGTGAAGACCGCAACGAACCACCCGCCTCGCACCAATGCGTTACGAAAAGCAAACTCCATCAGCTGAACCGCCATTTGCAGTCGCAACAATCCTACCGAATTGATCGCGTCTTGGGGCAGGCTGATCGCGATTGTGTCAGGGCTAATCCCAGTTGCGGAGACTGTGTTTGTCCTATTGCAGCTTGTTGCGTAGTCAATCAGCCGGGGCGGTTCGCATCCGGCGGGGCGAGTGGGTCAAGAATCACGGGCAGGCCAGGGACGTCCCGATTATCCTGGCGCTGCAGACCTTATTCCATAGTCAACAGGGCATCGAAGGGCTCGCGCGCCCGCCTAGGCAGCTCGCCAATACTCGTTCCGGACCGACCCGCGGCCCGCACGATACTAACTCGGTGTCCCGTCAGTTTCGCGACGAAAGTACGCGGCAGATTCTCGTCAAGCAGGACGCGCACGGGACAGAATGGAGTCGCGAGCCAGATCCAGTGCGGCGAGCTCCAGTTCTTTCGAAACCGACAGGGACTGATCGAGCGTCTCGCCACCATCCAAGCAGTCGAAGAGTGACGGGACCGGAACCTGGATACCACGGAAGACCGAGACGTGTCTCCCATCACCAGATAAAGTAACGGCGTTTTGCGCCACTTGGCCACCGATTCCCGGCGCAGAACTGCAAGTTCAACTGTTCAGCACCTCTTCGGCATGCCAATGTTCCGGTCGCTGAAGATCGAGCTGGGGCTGCAGCCGATCCACCAACGGAAGCCGCTGCGCATGGTGGCGCACCTGTTCGCGATCGTGCTGGCGTACCAACTGATGCAGGGGGTCCGGACGGACTTGCAGGGGCGCTGGGAGCGGGCGAGTTGGACGACGCTGCGGGGGCGGCTGGTCTCGAAGGCGGGCGGCGAGGTGTTGGCCGCGCCTTGCCATTAGTGATCGTAGCCGGGCGGCAGCTTGTACATGGCGTTGAGCCTCCGGCCAGTGTTGATCTGCTCGCGGATGATTCGGTCTCCTCAGACCCCTGATGTGGTGTGCCCCGACGAGCCATGCGTAACCCGGGCAAGGTCAAGGGCACGCACATGATGAACCTCAACGAGCCATGCGACATCGTCTGCAAGTGGGTGGGTCTGGAGGACATGCGCCTTTACGATTGCGGGATGGCTCTACCAGCAGAGCGCTGGCGCTCGTGGAAGGGCTGGCGATGATCGGTAAGCTGCTCGAAGTCGAACGACGCCGCGGCGATCTGCAACGTTGTGATCAAGAGATGGACAGCGCTAATGTCCGCGTATGAGCTTTCGTATAAAATTCTTGCAAATAGTATTGCGCAAGAATATATGCGAGAGTAGAGGTATTCATGGCTACCCAGCTCATAGGAACGCGGCTCAAGGCGCTGCGCGAAGAGCGCAAACTTTCCCAGGATGATCTTGCACGGCTGTTCGGCTTCAATGACCGGCAAACCGTTTCGGCAATTGAGACCGGCGCACGTCGTGTAACGGCGACGGAACTAGTGCTAGCGGTTGAGAGGCTAGACACGCCGCTCGAATATTTCACCGATCCTTTTAGGCTCGTCGGCGAAGGCCGCTTCTCATGGCGGCAAACAGGGGGCGGAGCGGATCAGCTCAGCCAGTACGAACGCGACGCCGGTCGGTGGATCGCAGCGTTCCGGGCATTGGCACCGCGGGTCGGGTACGAGCTGCCACTTATGCGCAGGGCACTAGGCCTTACCCGCCACTCACGTTTCGAGGACGCCATGGTAGCTGGGGAGCGATTCGTCGATGAATTCGGCCTTGGCGAAGCACCTGCAACGCGCTTGGTCGAAGTCATGGAGCGGGAACTGGGCATCCTTGTTCTCATGATCGATGCCTATCGTGGTATTTCTGGCGCGGCTTGCCGGTTGCCCGAACTGGACACGGTGATAATTGCACGGCATGAGGTTGAAGGCCGCCGTCACATTGATCTCGCGCACGAGCTGTTTCACATCCTGACTTGGGATGCTATGCCGCCGGAACATTCCGAAGAGGTTCGGGAAACCGGCGGCAACCGAGTCGAACGACTCGCCAATAACTTCGGAGCGGCGGTCCTAATGCCAGCCTCGACTCTGAAGCGGTCCGGCGGTTGGGCTGGTCTATTCGGGGAGGACTTGATCGCCCGGCTTAACGGGGTCGCAGACGAGCTACGGGTGACCTCTTCGGCCCTGCGATGGCGGCTCGTTGCACTCGGCGAGCTGAAGCCTGCCGTGGCGCGTTCGTTGCCCGAGGCGGCCTTACTCAACAACGGGCACAGAGTCGTTGATGGCGCAACACCTGCCTTGTTCTCAAGACAATTCGTCGAGGTCCTTGGTCTCGCCATCGAAGGGGGCCATGTCTCGGTCGGGTGCCTTGCCGATTTGCTCGATCTCCCTGTTGAAGGCTTGGCGGATTTGATTGCGACGCACGGCATTGCGTGTCCGGTCGATTTGTGACGTGCGATGGCGCGACACGATGGTCCCGTGCTCGTTGATACGAACGTCATCTTGGAATCACACCGGATTGGCTCGTGGCGCGCACTCGCAGGCGGCTACCGCGTCGAAACTGTCGCGGATTGTGTGACGGAAACGCATACCGGGTTCCAAAGACGGCGGCCGGAACGTCAGATTGATCAGGAGGAATTGCGCGCGTCGCTGGCAGCGGTTCATCTTGTCGCAGACCGCGAGCGTGCGGAACTGGCCGTGCGGGTACGCGACATAGCCTTGGACAGGGGCGAGGCGTCGCTTTGGGCGCACGCGTTTCATCGCAACGATTCTTGGGTGTTCTGCGGGCCCGACAAGGCCAGTCTGCGTTTTGGGATTCGACTCGGACTTCGCGACCGGCTCGTGTCATTGGAACGACTTCTCGACGATGTGGGCCACCGTCCAAGCTCATTACTGCGACCGGCCTACACAAGGAGATGGCACGACAGAACAGTTGCCCAGCTTGTTGTAGCTGACGGCAGCGAGTTATAGGATGCTGGATCCGAAGCCAAGCAGCCGGCCCGCAAAGGGTGACCGAACGTAAGCGTTCGAGCGGGCCGTGAATAGAGGACGTTGAGAGGGTGGAGGGAGGGTGGAAAAAAAACTGGCTTGAAACGCTGGACACCGGATATGTGTTTATGCCAGCCTAGCGAATATGCAGTTGGGCGGGCAGCCGGAAGCGCAGGGAGGGTTGGTGTGGGCCCCGGGCTTCGACTGGCGGCGGGAGCGTGTGCCTGCCGAGGCGGTGGCGTTGGTCGAGGCGAAGCAAGCGGCGCATTACTGGCGGAGCATGCACGCGCGGGCGAAGGAGCGTTTGGGGCAGTGGCGGGCAGCGGAGCGGCAGCTGGCGGAGGCGCGGCGGCAGATCGCGCAGTTGGCCGGGCGGGTGCGGGAGTTGGAGCAGGAGAATGCGGGTCTGCGGCAGCGCCAGCAGGAGCTGCTGAAGACGCCGTTCGGGAAGCGGAGTGAGAAGCGTGAATATTCTGATTGAAAAGGGTCAGTGTTCTGATTGAAAAGGGTCAGCGTTCTGAATGAAAAGGGTCACTCGCGTGGTCGAAAGATCAGGCGGTGAGAGCGTAGCGACAACGGCGGGCAAGCGCGTCGTCCTGTTCCAATCCGGACAGGAGGACACGCGATGCCAAGGCAACCGATCGCAATGTTTGAAATCAAGGAAATCCTGCGGCTGCACTACAGCGCAGGGCACCCGCAGCGGGAGATCTCCCGCGCCACTGGAGTGAGCCAGTCGGCCATCCAGCGCCTGCTGGGGCGGGCTGGTCAGGCGGGCCTGGGCTGGCCGCTGGCCGCGCCCGCGCCCAGCGACGCGGAACTGTACGCGCAGTTGTACCCCAAGGCTGCGCCGCCGCGCTACAGCCAGCCGGACTTCGCGCGGGTGCAGGCACAGTTGCGCCGGTACAAGCACGTCACGTTGGAGCAGCTCTGGGGCGAGTACCGCGAGCAGAGCGAGCCGGGCCAGAGCTACAGCTACAGTCAGTTCTGCGCGCGGTACAAGCACTGGCGCCAGAGTCAGGCCCAGGAGGTGGTGCTGGTCCAGGACCACGTGGCGGGCGAGAAGCTCTTCATCGACTATGCCGGCGAGACGGCGACGGTGCATGAGGTTGGCGGGAGTTGGGAGGCGCAGATCTTCGTGGCCACGCTGGGCGCGAGTGCGTACAGCTACGTCGAGGCCAGCCGCGGCCAGGACTCGGCGAACTTCCTGGCGGCGCACGTGCGCGCCTTCCGGTTCTTCCAAGGGGTGCCGCGCATGTTAGTGCCGGACAATTTGAAGGCCGCCGTGGAGCACGCGGATCGGTACGAACCGAGCATCAAGCGCAGCTACGCGGAACTGGCGCAGCACTACGCCACGGCAGTGGTGCCGGCACGCCCTCGAAAGCCGCGGGACAAAGCGGTCGTGGAAGGGGCGGTGCTAGGGGTGGAGCGGCAGTTGCTCACACCGCTGTTGCGGCAGCAGCGCCGCTGCAGCAGCCTGGGCGAGCTGAACGAGGTGCTCTGGGCGGGCTTGGAGGCATACAACGCCAAGCCGTTCCAAAAGCGGCCGGGCTCGCGCCAGAGCGTGTTCGCAAGCGTCGAGCAGGCGGCCTTGGGGGCGCTGCCCGAGCGCGACTACGAGTACGCGGAATGGCTCCACGCCACGGTTAACATTGACCATCACGTGAGCGTGCAGCAGTGGCACTACTCGGCCCCGTGGCAGTTGCTGCGCCAGCAGGTCGACGTGCGCCTCAGCGCGCACAGCGTGGAACTGCTGCAGGCCGGCCAACGCGTGGCGCTGCACCGCCGCAGCCATGCCCAGGGCGGCTACACGACCAGCGCGGAACACCGTCCCAAGGCCCACCGGGAGCACTTGGCCTGGCCGCCGGAACGGCTCCTCGAGTGGGCCGGCAAAGCCGGCCCGCAGACCGCGCGGCTGGTGCGCGAACTGATGGCCAGCAAGCCGCATGCGAGTGAGGCCTACCGTCCCTGCCTGGGCATTATCCGGCTGGGCAAGCGGTATGGCACGCAGCGCTTGGAGGCGGCCGCGACGCGCGCGCTGGCACACGGCGGGAGCAGCTACAAGTGCGTCAAGCAGATCTTGCAGCGCGGCCTGGACCAGCAGCCCGGCGAGCCGCCCGCGGGCGCGGCACACGTGCCGGTGGAGCACGCCAACATCCGCGGGGCGGAGTATTTCGCCGCTCCGCCGGCGCGCGGCCAGGGCGGCGGCGCAGACTCCGGGGAGGACGAAGAGCCATGTTGATCGAGCCGATTCTGGAACAACTTTACGAGCTGCGCCTGAACGGCATGGCGGAAGCCTTCCGGCAGCAGCTGGCCGACCCGAGCGTCGCCGAGCTGAGCTTCGAGGAGCGCTTCGGACTGCTGGTCGATTCGCAACACAGCTGGAAGGCGAGCCGCGCTTTGACGCGCCGGCTGGCGCTGGCCAAGCTGAAGCTGCAGGCCGCGCTGGAGGACATCGACTACCGCCACCCGCGCGGTCTGGAGCGGGCCCGCTTCGTCGGCCTGGCGCACGATTCGCGCTGGGTGCGCAACCAGCAGAATGTGATCCTGACCGGCCCGGCCGGGGTGGGCAAGACGCATCTGGCGTGCGCCTTGGCGCACAAGGCCTGCCGGGACGGCTATAGTGCGCTCTACAAGCGCACGGCGCAACTGTTCCGGGCGGTGCAGGCGGCCCACGCCGACGGCAGCTTCCCACGGCTGCTGGAACGGCTGGCGCGCACGGATGTACTGGTGCTGGACGATTTCGCGCTGACGCCGCTGAGCGACAGCCAGCGGCGCGACCTGCTCGAGATCTGCGACGACCGCTTCAACCTGCGCTCGCTGGTGCTGACCAGCCAGCTGCCGCCGGCCAGCTGGCATGCCCAGCTGGGCGATCCGACCATGGCCGACAGCATCCTCGACCGCATCGTGCATGTGGCGCACTGCTTCGCCCTGGAGGGCGAATCGCTGCGCAAGACGCAGGGTGCCCAGCGGCTGGCAGCGGACCAGCAGGAGCGCGCGGCATGACGGACTCCAGCAGCGTACAAGCACCGGCCCCGGGCGGCTGCTGCGCGGCCGGGGAGGGCTTCGAGCGGGCGCTGGGGCTGCTCTCCGACGCGGCCTTCAAAGTGTTCGCCCACCTGTGCCTGCGCGCCGCGCGGGCGGGCGGCACGCTCGAGTTCGAGCGCTCCCAGCTGGCGCAGCAGGTGGGCAAGAGCCGTTCGGCGCTGGGACGCTGCCTGCAGGAACTGGTCCGCGCGGGGGTCTGCCGGATCGACCCTGCGCCCAACCAGCACCGCCGCTCGCGCCTGCGCCTCTGCGCGCCGTTCTGGCCCGCTGCAGCGCTCGCGCAAACAGCCGCGGCGGAGGCCGGCGGCGCTCCCCCCGAGCGCGGCCGCCAGCAGCTCCGCGGCGGAGTACGTAGCCAGCGTGCGGCAGGCCTTCTTGCAGCCCCGCTGCGTGCAGGGCCGCTGCAACGCCGACGACGCGCGCCTGGCCCAGGCGTGGCAGCGCTCCGGGGTGTCGCTGGAGACGGTCCGGCGCGCCATCCTGCTCGGCTGCACACGCAAGTCGATGGCCCTGCTCGGCCAGCCCCGAGCGCAGCCGATTCGCAGCCTGTACTACTTCCAAGCGCTGCTCCAGGAGGTGCTCGCCGAGACCTATCCGCGGTCTTACTGGCAGCACCTGCGCGACCACTTGGAGCGTTGCGAGCAACGCTGGGCGCAAGCTGAACGCAGTGCCGCGCCGCAGCCTGCTTGCCCGAATCTGACCCCGGCAGAGCCACAGCCGACGCTGCTGGCCGAGGCCACCACACACACAGGAGAAAGAGAATGATGATGATGAACTTTCACCCCTCGCAGGGGGTGTCGATTGACGGAGGTGCCGCTCTCATGGCATGCTAGAGCCCGCCAGCGTCGCTTCGCTCCGAGGTGATTCTTTTCCTTCGGAATGCTGACCCCTTTCGGCCAGAATACGCAAAGCGTCAGGGCGGCAGCGCCGGCGGGCCGGGACAGCCGGGGCCGGGCAGTGCGGGCACCAGTCAGGGGCCGCAGCGGTCGCGCGGGGGACAGCCGGTGCGGGAGGAGTGGCACGAGCCGGAGGCGGTCCAGCGCCAGTGTCTGGACTGCGGGCGGCCCTACCGCCGCAACGGCGCGGCGGTCAGCGACCGGATCGAGATCGAGGTCAAGGCGCACGTGCGGCGGATCCGGCGGCCACGCTACCGGGCCGCATGCGAGTGCGCGAGACGGCCGGGGCAAGCGGTGCCGGAAGTGCTCGCGCCGCTGGAGCCGACGCTGTTCCGCGGCTCGGGCTATGGCCTGAGCGTGTGGGTGGCGTTCCTGATGCAGGTGGATTGGCAGCGGCACCCGGCGCGGGCCTTCGAGCGGGAGTGGGCCGAGTTCGGGGTGCGCCTGCCGGCGGCGACCCTGCTGGGGCATGTGCCGGATTTGCTGACTTGGTTCGAGCCGCTGGCAGAGGCCATCGGGGTGCACCAGCAGCAGGCGCGGGTGGTGCCTGGGGACGAGACCTCGTGGGTGGTGCATGTGCGGGCGGAGGCCGACGCGAACCCGCGCTGCTGGCTGTGGGCGTGCCTGAGCCGGGACGCCGTGCTGTTCCGGGTGGATCCGTCGCGCAGCGCCGTGGCGGCCGGGCAACTGTTCGGGGCCCTCGGGCGGGACCGGCGGGTGGTGCTGGTGTGCGACCGCTACTCGGCGTATGTGAAGTTGGCGCGGGAGCACCCGGGACAGTTCGAACTGGCGGTCTGTTGGGTCCACGTGCGGCGGGATTTTGTGACGCTGGGGCGCAAGCGGCCGGATCTGCAGGCATGGGTGGAGGGGATCGTGGCGCGGATCGGCAAGCTGTACCAACGCAACGCGGAACGGCTGGCGGCGTGGGACCCGGAAGGTTGTCCGCAGGGGCAGTCCGAGCAGTTCCAGGCGGCGCAGGAGCGTCTGGAAGCGGAGTTCGAGGCGCTGTTCGAGCAAGCGGGCAAGGAGCAGCGGGCCCTGAGCGCGGCGGCGGGGAAGCCGCCGGGCGGCGGCCCGCCGGACCCGCGCTTGGGGCCGCTGCAATCCTTGTTGAAGCACCGCCAGGGCCTGACGGTGTTCGTGGCCAAGCCGTTCGTGGCGATGGATAATAATCCCGTGGAACGAGCCCTGCGGCGGCCCGTGATCGGGCGCAAGCTCAGCTTCGGCTCGCACAGCGAGAACGGGGCGGCCCTGCAGGGCGCGCTGCTGTCGGTGTGCGCCACGCTGGACCTGGCGGGCCTCGACCTGCGGCGGTGGCTGGAGGCGTTCCTGGGCGAGTGCGCGGGCATCGGGCCGCAGGCCGTCGTGGTGGATCCTCAGGCCTGGCTGCCGTGGGGCCTGCCCGCAGCGCGCTTGCGGGAACTGCAAGCGCAGGGGCGGCGCTCCAGGCACGGGCCGGCCCCGTGAGCGGCTGCCTGCGCTACTGCGGCCGGGACTTCCCGGCTGCCGAACTGGAGCTCATCCGCGCGCTGATCGCGCAGCGCGACCCGCCCCTGTTCCGCACGGCGCTGTCCCGGGCGGTCTGCGCGGCGCTGGACTGGCGCAAGCCCGATGGCGGCCTCAAGGAGATGAGTGCGCGCGTGGCCCTGCTGCGCATGCAGCGCGACGGCCTGCTGACCCTGCCGCCGCCGTTGCGCACCGTGCCGCGACCGCAACCGCTGGCGCTGTCCCCGCGCACCGCTCCGCCCGGCCTCGCGCCCCTGCCCGTCTCGCTCGCCCAAGCCCGCCCCCTGCGCCTCTCCCTGCTGCGCCCCGCCGATCCCCGCAGCGGCCTCTGGAACGAATTCGTCGAGCGCTACCACTACCTCGGCTACAAGCCCCTGCCCGGCGCCCACCTGCGCTACTTCGTGTACGCCGCCGACGGCCTCCTGCTGGCCCTGCTCGGCTGCGGCGCCGCGGCCTGGAAAACCGCCCCGCGCGACCGTTTCGTCGGCTGGGATGCCGCCACCCGCCAGCGCAACCTGCCGCTGCTCGTCAATCACGCCCGCTATCTCATCCTGCCCTGGATCCGCCTGCCCTGCCTGGCCTCCCATCTGCTCGCCTGCCTCCAGCGACAGCTCCCCGGCGACTGGCAGCAGCGCTACCAAATCCGGCCCGTCCTGCTCGAAACGTTCTGCGAAACTCCGCGCTTTGACGGCACCTGCTATCGCGCCGCCAACTGGATCCTTCTCGGCCAGACTCAGGGCCGCGGTAAACTCGACACCCGTCACCAGTACAACCAGCCCGTCAAGAACGTCTTCGTCAAACCCCTCTGCCCCGACTGGAAAGTAATCCTCAATCGCTAGTTCCCCAGCCGCCGTTCACGGCCCGCTCGAACGCTTACGACCGAACGGTGGCAGACCTTGCAATCTTGGTGGCAACCTTAACGGCTTCAATAACTTCCGGGTAAATGATGGCGGAGAGGGAGGGATTCGAACCCTCGGTAGAGCTCTATAACCCTACGACGGTTTAGCAAACCGCTGCCTTCAGCCGCTCGGCCACCTCTCCGGTATCGCAGTTTACACCTGTATCCTAGCAGACCGTCCGCAATGAATTGACGGCTCCAGAGAGACGTTGTAGAGACTTGGCAGGCGAAGAGCCCGTCAGTCGCTTTCGCTGATGGCGTATAGCGTGTTCTGCCCGCGGAGGAAGATTTCGCCGTCGACGATGACCGGCGATCCAATGAAGAACTCCTCATGAATGGTGTTCGTCGCCAAGACCTCGAAATCAGCGCCCATCTTTACGACTACGACATCTCCCTGCTCTGTCGCAATGTAGAGCCTACCGGCCGCCCCGACTGGCGAGGCCTTGAGAGAATCAGACTTCGTTACATCGGAACTCTCTGCAAAGAGGCCTAGAGCCTCGTAACTAGCTGCTGGGTCAAGCTTTCACGCTCCCTCCCCGGCCGCATCCGGACTTGACTTGCGCCCCAGAACATGCTATTTTGAATGCATATGTATTCGCCCGCCAAACTGCCCGCGCCCACTGGCCTGCCCGCCGCTCTGCCGCTCCAACCCCCGCACGCCACGCCCATCAGCGCGCGCCTCAGCATGCTGCGCGAGGGCGACCGCGTCGTCTACTTCGTGCACACCGACCCCGTCTGCTCGCACACGGCCGACCACAAGCTAGAGCGCAATCTCTGCCTGGCCCGCTTCGCCCTGTTCGGCCTCGCTACGCAGTCCGAACTGGCCCGCGCCCACGGCATCAGCCAGAGCACCGTCTCGCGCGCCGTGCAGCGGCTGCAGGTGCAGGGTGAGCTTGGCTTCGCGCCCGCCCCCAAGCCGCGCCGCCCCTATGGCATCGTGGACCCCGCGCAGCTGGCCCAGGCCGCCCGCATGCTGCGGTCCGGGCTCAGCCTGTACCGCGTGGCCCAGCAACTGGGCGTCTCGCAATCGACGCTGTGGCGCTACACCCAACAGGGCTTGCTACCGGCCAGCCAGTGCCTGCCACGGCGCCGCGCCGGCGCGCCCGCCGAGCGTGACAGTGACGCTCAGGGAGCGGGCCCGCAGCCCGGCGGCGCGGCGCCCAGTGCGCCGCCGTCGGCGGCCCCCGGCAAGGAAGACCGCAACCGGCGTGACGCCGCCGCCCCGCGCGGCCGCGCGGCGCACGACACGGCGGGCCGCGTAGCGGCCAGCCTGGGGGCGCTCGACGGGCGCGCCCCGCGCTTCGCCGCCGCCGCGGCCGTCAGCGGGGGCGGCGTGCTGACCGCCCTGCCGAGCCTGCTGCAGGCCGGCCTGCTGCGCCACCTCGACCAGCTGACGCTACCCAAGGGCTTCTACGGCCTGCAGTCGCTGCTGCTGCTGTGGGCCTTCCTGCTGCTGGGCCGGGTGCGTTGCGCCGAGCGGCTGCGCTACCAGCAGCCCGGCGAGTGGGGCGCCCTGTTGGGCCTGGACCGCTGCCCCTGCCCGCGCACCCTGCGCCGCCGCACGCACCAGCTGGCCGCTGCCAAGGGGCTGCCGGCCTGGGTCGGCTGCCTGACCCAGGACTGGTGTGCAGACGATCCGGAGGCCGTCGCCACGCTGTTCGTCGATGGCCACGTGCAGGTCTACAGCGGTCAGGGCCGGCTGCCGAAACATTTCGTGACCCGCCAGAAGCTGGCCCTGCCGGCCTCGGTCGGCTACTGGGTGCACGCGCTGGGCGGGGCGCCGCTGCTGTGCTTGCACCGCCAGATAGACGCCGGCATGGTGTCTGAGATCTGGAACGGGATTGTGCCGCAGTTGCGCCAGCTGGGCCTGCTGGCAGGCGCTGGCGCACCACGCCTGACGCTGGTCTTCGACCGCGAGGGCTGGAGCCCGCGCCTGTTCCGCGAGCTGCGCGCGCTGGGCATCGCGGTGGTGACTTGGATCAAGGGCTCGCAGGCGCAGCGCTGGCCGGATAGCGACTTCCGGGAGGCCGTCATCCCAGTGCGCGCCCCGGGCGGGTCGGCCCGCCTGGAGGGCCAGCTGGCCGAGCGACCGTACGATCTGGGCGCAGGCTGCCAGGCGCGCGAGATCCGCTTCTGGATCGACCGCCGTGTGCGCGGCACGGGCCAGCGCGGCCAGCCGCGCAAGCCGCTCGAGCTGGCGGGTCGGCCGGGGCCGGACCAGCGCCAGCCCGCGCTGCTGACCACGCATCCCGACCTCACGGCCGAGCAAGCGGCGGGCCTGCTGCGCTCGCGCTGGACGCAGGAGAACTTCTTCAAGTATCTGCGCGCCGAGTTCGGCCTCGACACCCTGCCCGAGCATGCCCTGGTGGAGGTCGAGGCCGACGCCTGGGTCGTCAACCCGGCCTGCCGCACCATCGGCAAGGCGCTCAAGCAAGCCCGCAACTCGGTCGGCAACCTGCGCCGCAAGCTGGCCCTGCAAGCCGACGCCGGATCCGCCCCAGCGCGCGCGCTGGAAGCGCGCATCCAGACTTGCGACCAGACCATCCAAGGCCTGCTGCTGGCACGCAAGGTGACCGACCAGCACATCTTGGCCGGCGAGCTCTCGCCGGAGGCACGGCTGCAGGCCCTGCCCCAACCGCTGCGCCTACTGCTAGACACCCTGCGCATGCTGGCCTACCGCGCCGAAACAGCGATGACGACCGCGGTTGCGCCCGCGCTCGACAATCCCGACACCGCCCGCAGCCTGCTCAAGTCGCTGTTTCAGGCTGACGCCAGCCTGCACCCTGACGAGTCAGCCGGGACCCTCACCGTGCGCCTGCTGCACCAGCCGACCCGCGCCCAGGATCGCGCCCTGGCCCCCTTGCTCGACGAGCTCAACCGCACGCGCACCGTCTTCCCCGGCACCCAACTCCGTTTGGTGTACCGCATGCTGTCGGACGACCTGCCCTGCTCAGCCTCCTCCCAGCCCACCCCGGCCAACCCCAAGCCGCCGCTCCCTGCATCCAAACTATCCAAACCAAATGAAACGGTGTAACGAAGTCTGAGAATACGAACGAGGCAGCCTCTGCTGCTGGTAATGTGGTGCGCCAGTCTTGGCGTCTAGAGCGTTGAGCAATCCCCGATCAGTGACGAAGTACAAGATGCCATCGTTGATCACCGGCGAAGGCGTGTACGAGTTGCCGCGCTGATTACTCCAGAGTACTTGGTCGGAATCGGTGATGTCCCCATCGCCGCCCAGGCGGATCGCGACCAAGTTCGGATCGCGATGACCGCTCATTGCGTAGACCACATCGGCATCCCTAACTACGGCGGGAATTACGTTCGAACCCAAGCCGGCGCATTCCCAAATCACGCCACCAGTCTTCAAGTCGTAGCTGCGGATCTTGCCAGATGCCGCAACAATTGCCTGAGTGCGGCCTTCGTATTCCGTGATGAGCGGCTGTGCCCAGCTGGTGCGCTCATCGCGGTTCTGCCTCCAGAGTTCCTCGCCAGTACGCTTATTCAGGGCCGAGATGAAGGACTGGCCCTGATGATCGAACACCAAGATCAGGGTCTCGCCGTGGATGGTTGGCGAGATCCCCTCGTCGAAGGAGCCAGCCGTCCGCATTTTGACGCCGTAGTCCTTCTCCCATTCGAGACTGCCGCCAAGATCGTAGGCAAACACGCCTCGCGAGCCGAACGAAACGTACAACCGCTCACCGTCCGTGACAGGGGAGCTCGAGGCAAAACTGCCGTAGCGGCGGTGATATCCCTCATGCGGCACGCCCGTCACCGGATTCCGCTCCCAGATCTGTTTCCCGGTCCCCCGGGCGAAGGCCAGCACGACGAATCGGTGCTCAACCACCTGATTGGCGGCCTGCTCCGCACGCCGCAATTGACGGTCCACTTGCCGACGCTCTGTCCGAGTCAGCTCCGACAGATCCCTGCCCTCGGTTATTTCGGAAATGCGCGCCCGCATCTCGGGTACCATTTCCGCGCTGTCGCCAGCCGACTTCACAGGAATGGCCGTTGTGAAAAGGATCCGGTCGCCCCAGACGACCCCGGGGTCGAGTGGCCGCGCCCAGGGACTTGGACGGCCCACTTGACGTTCTCCCGAGCACTCCATGTGAGAGGCGCTCCGCCCTCCGCAACGCCATTGTTTTCAACACCGCGCCAGTGCCCCCAATTTGCGGCACCTAGTACTGGAACGACCGCGAGGCTTACGAGAATTGCCGCGCTGCGTGTAGAGTGCATGGGTGTTTCCCGGCTGCGCCTGATCCGATCATATGTCATCGCGAGCCGAGCCTCGACCCGCTGCAGCGGTCCCGCCATTCCGATGCAGGACGCCCGGCGCTGAACTCGTTTGACGGCCTTGCCAGCGATGGATCGTGCTGCGGTGGGAAGCCAGAACTGATGCTCGACAAAGCCGCCGGAAACCCATTCTCTGCAGCGCGCTCTACATGCTTCCGTATTTCCCTTGCGGTGTGTAGGGCGTCGGCGCTGGGAAGCGCTAAAGGCCATACCAACGCTTTACATCTCCCGCCCAGGCGACTAGAATGCATCCGTTTCCATGCCCGGGTCCGAATCCACAACATCCTCCGGTTTCACAGTGCCACCCGGCTTCAGCAGGCGCCGATTCCTGGGAGCCTCGGTGAGCGCGGTTGCGGCGGCTTGCCAGATGCCCCCGAAAGCTCGCCCCAACATCGTGATCGTGATTACAGACGATCAGGGGTACGGGGATCTCGCCTGCCACGGGAATCCAGTCCTCCGGACTCCGAATCTAGACCGATTCCATGACGAGAGCGTGCGATTCACGGACTTTCACGTGGATCCGCTCTGCGCTCCGACCAGAGCGGCCCTGCTCACTGGCAGGTACGCCTACCGTACGGGCGTAACGGCGGCTTACGCGGGGCGGTCAATCCTGCGGCGAGACGAAGTGACAGTCGCGGAGATCTTCTCGGACGCAGGTTACAGAACGGGCCTCTTCGGCAAGTGGCACCTCGGTGACAACTGGCCTTACCGCCCGAATGAGCGCGGATTCGACGACACGGTGGCATGCTGGAGCGGTGGCGTGACCCAAGCCGCCGACTGGTGGGGCAACGACTACTTCGACGACACTTACTATCGCAACAACGTACCCGAGCAGTTCACCGGCTACTGCACCGACGTGTTCTTTGACGAGGGGCTGCGGTTCATCGAAGAGAATGCGCAGCAGCCGTTCTTCCTGCTCCTCCCGACGAACGCGCCCCACGCCCCCTACTGGGTGGATGAGAAGTACAGTCGGCCATATGCCGAGATGGGCATCGACGAGCCGCGCGCATCGTTCTACGGCATGATCGAGAACATCGACGATAACTTCGCGCGCCTGAGGGCAAAGCTCTCTGAGCTGGGCGTCGAGGACCATACCATCCTCATCTTCATGACGGACAACGGCTCGGCCGCCGGATGGCGGGATGGGCACAATTCAGGCATGCGGGCCGGCAAGGGATCAAACTACGACGGCGGGCATCGCGTACCGCTCTTTATTCGGTGGCCTGATGGGGGAATCCTGGGCGGATCCGACCATGATGGCCTTGCGGCCCACATTGACATCGTGCCCACGCTGATCGACCTAACCGGAGTCGAGGCACAAGAATTGGGGTTTGACGGTATTAGCCTAGCCCCGCTGCTGCGCGAGCTGGAGGGCTTCCCGGAAGATCGGACGCACTTCATCCAACACCAGCAGGTCCGGCGCGATGGCGAGTTCCAGATGGAATCGCCCCGCCCTTTCTATCATTCCGCGGTACTCACCAATCGCTGGCGCTTGGTGGGCGGTGATGAGCTGTACGACATCAAGGAGGATGGTGGCCAAGAGCGGAACGTGTCGTCGGAGCACCCCGAGGTCGTAGCACGCCTACGCAGCGAATACGAGCAGTGGTGGCTGGATGTTACGCGGCGGTGTGACGAGTATTTGGAGATACCCATTGGCGCCGACGCAGCGAATCCGGTGCGGCTGACAAGCTTTGACTGGTATACAGGGGGCCCGCCCAACCAACGCGTCATCCAGGACGCCCCGTCAGAAGGCCCTTGGGTTAACGGATTTTGGGCGATCGAGGTCACGCGGCCCGGAGCGTATCGGGTCATACTGCGGGAAAGGCCTCCGGAAGCGGACTACCCGATCGACGGCGATCTGGGTCACTTGCAGATCGGCTCCCAGAATCATCAGCAATCCATTCCCGAGGGCGCAACGGAGGTCACGTTCGAGGTCGAGCTCAGTCAGGGCAGGACTACGATGGCAGCTGCGTTCTCCAAAGACGATGGCGCAAAGCGGGGGGCATATTTCGCCTACGTGGAATTCTTGCGCAGCACCTGAGCACACATGGTCCCCGTCCTCACGGCTTGAGCTGCAATCTGCCTCGAAGGCCCACAAGTACATTCGTCCACCGGAATGTGCGCCGCCTGGATCCCACCCGCACGAGTCGTTCAAGGCCCGGCTGAACAGCGAGTAGTTGGATGCGGGCTCCGACGGAAGCTGCCAGTGTCCGCACGGCGAATCCTGGTCTGACCTGGCGAGCATTCCGTGCAAGTAAGATGTAGGCGAGTAGCGGTCATCGCCCTCTGCGATTGACGGTCAGGATCCGTTTTCAGAACGATCCTCTTCCGGTCGCACGGGTCGAGACAGTTCAAGTCGGGCCGGCGACTACCTAGAGGATTACAGGGGGATGGCAGCGATCATTGCAGCACTCGCCATCGCGGCCAATCTGGCGCTCACTGCCGGGGCATGGTCGCAAACACCAGCTGAGATGGAGGCCGCTCGCTGGCGCGAGCGCATTCCTAGAGAGCCCAGAGACATCTCCGATGCCATGTGGGACCGCTACGAACGTGGTGTCCCGGATTGGCTTGAGGACGGGAAGTTCGGCATCTATGCCCATTGGGGCCCATACAACCTAGGCATGGAGGACTCGGGCTATACCGGCGGACTGAACAGCTGGTACGCGAAATTCCTGTACGTCCAGGGGCATCCCTATAACCTCCACCACATCAAGAAGTTCGGCCCGATCGTCCGGACAGCCTACAGTGACTACTTCGCCCGATTCTCGATCCCGCGCTTCGACCCAGAGCGGTGGGCCGATCTCTTCGCGGAATCGGGAGCAAAGTACGCTGGACCCGTCGCAATGCACCACGATGGCTTCGCCATGTGGGACAGCACCGTGGTCCCGTGGAACTCGATGACTTCCGCGGCCCAGCGCGACATCTCCGGGGATTTGATTTCGGCGCTACGCGAGCGAGGCCTACGGATCGTCTCCAGCCACCATCATGCGCACAGCATTTGCGGGGAGTACTACGGCGGCCGCCCGGATAAGCCGCGAGATTTTCCGATTGAGTTCAATTCCGAGCTCAACGACCCGAAATTTGCGCGGCTCTATGGCAAGTTCTCGTCACAGGAGGCCGCGGAACGGTATTGGCTGGATGTGCGCAAGGAGTACATCGTCAAATATCGTCCGGACCAGTTGTGGTTTGACGGTGGCCTGCGCTGGCTGAGCGAGGAAATCCTCTTCGAATTGACCAAGTTCTACTACGAATTCTGTGACAGGGAAGGCTTAGATGGCATCATCTCCCAGAAGAACGACCAGATCCCGCGGCGGGTTTCCATCCTCGATTTCGAGCGTGGCGGGGCAAAAGAGATCCTTCCCCGGGTCTGGCAGACGGACGATAGCCCCGGGCCGTGGATGTACATCGAGGCCATGGAATTCAAGGGCGCGGATTGGGTTCTGCCACTGCTCACCGATATCGTCAGCAAGAACGGAGTGCTCCTTTTGAACATCGCGCCGCGCGCGGACGGATCCATTCCGCTCGAGCAGCAGACGATGCTGCGCGCGGTCGGCGCGTGGCTGCGGGTCAATGGGGAAGCGATCTACAGATCGCGTCCATGGAGGGTCCATGCTCAGGGCGATCAGCCCCACTTCTACGCGGAGGGTCGGGGCCGCAACACCGTGTTCGCGCAGTTCGACTCAGATGACCTGCGCTTCACGCACTCGAAGGATGGCAAGACTCTCTATGTGTTCGCAATGGCAACGCCAAGCGCCGATCTTGTAGTGCAATCTCTGAAAATCGGCGAATTGGCAGCCGGGGCCCGCGTCGAGCTGCTGGGACTAGCCGCCACAGCCCCCGTGTCGAGCGACGCCGACACCAATGTCGTGATACCACTCGGCCAGCTGACCGGAGGCTCGGCTCAAGCTGGCACCAGAAAGCTCGATGCCCCCTGGGTGTTCAAGATCACCGGATTGAGACCTCATGATGGGTGTGCCGCTCACCCCGGACCCATGAAACCCTAGGTCAGGCAGGATCCGAGTCGGCGCAACCCCTTGTTCCTGCTGCAAGCTCAATTGTCCACCATTTCGTAGGCACCGCAGAGCGTCAAGAGCGCCGCGTGGACGCCGCGCGCAGATTCGGCGTGAGTCGCAAGCGGCTATGATGACGGCGGATCGGATCGCGGTCGAGCAATTTCATCGGCCGTGTCACGAAACCCGGAGAAGCGGCGCATGGCGCAGGGAAAACCGGGGAAACAACGAGTGGATGCAGCAGCGCAGCCGGGCGGCGGCGCAACAGTCGGCCATGAAGCCGAACTGTGGACGATGGCCGATGCCGTGCGCGACGCGCCGCTCCCGCAGTTGGTTTCCGGGGAACTGCGGATGTGGGACCTGGAGAGGCTTGCGGGGGCGGTCACATGAACGACGGCTACTCACAGGGTCTGATCGGAAAGAGGGGCTGTCCCTCGTCTCTTTGTGAGGCATCGGCTGTGCGTGCAGACTACGTGACCGCGCTGCCGCGACTGGACTGGGGCGGCGTTCGTCTGTCTCGCTGTCGGGCTACAGCCCGTTGTGAATGCACGATAGGCAGTTCGAATAGAGTGAGATGATGCCAATCGATGCCGCACGCCTGTGGCAACAGGTTGCGCTTGGTGAGGACACGGATCTGGAACTGCAGGAAGTCGAGTTCCGAGGCGGCAAGGTCTCTGCGCCGCGCCGGGATGCGCTCGCCGACGAAATGGCGGCGTTCGGCAACGCCGGAGGCGGTTGGGTGGTGTTGGGCGTGACGGACGACCGGCAGCCGCAGGCGCTAGATTCATCGCGACTGGACGCACTGACAAGTCTCGTGGCCGAAATCTATACGGACAGCATCAAACCGCCGCTCGACTACCGTGTGTTCCGGGTTCCAGGGCCGGAACCGGGCAACGGCGGTGCCCTCGTCGTCGATATACCGGAGAGCGTGACGGTACACCGGTCGCCGGGCGGGTACTGGCTTCGGCGGGGAGATAGGAAGCGCCAGATGGCTTCGGCGGAAATCCGGCGGTTGTCGCAAGCGCGCGGGCAGTCCGACACCGCGTCCACCGACATGCAAGCGGTTCGCGGCACGGGTATCAACAGCCTGCGGCCGGAGTTGTGGCGGCTGTATGTGAGCTCGCGTGCGGACGAGCCGGCCGAGGTTGCCCTGGCGAAGCTGAAGTTCATGAAGGACGACTCGCACGGAACGCTGCGGGCGACGGTGGGCGGCGTGCTGCTTGCGGCGGAAGATCCGAGCGAGTGGTTGCCGAACGCCTGGATCCAGGCGGTGTGCTATCGCGGGGACCGGGCGGACGCCAGCCGACAGGTGGACGCCCGGGACATCACCGGCCCGCTCGACCGGCAGATTCGGGAGGCGCTGCGCTTCGTGGTCGGCAACCGGCGCGTCGCGGCATACAAGGATCCGGCGCGCACAGACGTACCGCAGTTCAGCGACCGCGCAGTCTTCGAGGCGGTGGTCAACGCGGTGGTGCACCGCGACTACGCGGTATCCGGATCGCGGATACGCCTGTTCATGTTCGATGACCGCCTGAAGCTGTACTCGCCCGGCGGCTTGTGTAATTCCATGACCACCGACGACCTCCGCACGAGCCAGTTCACGCGCAACGAGCTGCTGGCGTCCCGCCTGGGCCAGTGCGCCGTTGGCGATGTGCCGGCGGCAGGTGGGCGGCAGTACTTCATCGAACGACGCGGGGAAGGCATTGCCGTCATCGAGGACGAGACGTTTGCTCTCGCCGGCCAGCAGCCGATCTTCGACGTGGTCGGCGAACGGGAGCTGAGGGTCGTTCTGCCGGCGGCCCGGCCCCCCGTGGCGGAAGGCATCGCGGTTCGCGTGTTGATCACGCACAGCGACACGGGAGACCCGCTGCCGGGCGTGAACGTGCTGATGCTCTATCCCAACAGAACGTATCGCGAGGCGCGAACCGACGCCTTCGGCCGTGCCGAATTCGTGCTCCACGCCAGGCTGCCGATGACCGTGCTGTGCGCCGCGAATGGATTCATGGCACACGTGACGCGCGACTATCTGCCCGACGGGCCGCTGGATGTCCGCATGCGGCCGGACCCGGATGGGGGTTCGCTGATGATCGCCAAGGGCACAGGGCATCTGCCGGCCATTCAGGGGCGGCTGCATCCGGTCCTGGACAGCCTCGATCGCACGTACCTCTACGCGGACAACGTCGCCATCAACGACGGTCAGACCCAGCCCGTACACTTCGCGCTGAACGAGCCGGTCCGCCTCACGGACTCGCTCGGGGCCAACGCCACGCTCTGGTTTCGCGAGATGGTGGGCGCTTCGTGCGTGTTCGACTATCGCTACGAACGAGCCTGAACCTTATCATCCAGCCGACCGTAGGAGACACCATGACGCCCGTCAGGGTAGCGACCGTGGAGTCGGCCGCGGTCGAATGGTCGCGTCCGCGTGGAATCAATATTCTACGAAGGCCTGATCCACATCCTTGGGGCGAAGCACAAAATCAACCCCTACAATGGCTCGATCCACAGGACTCCCGGGACCTTGGGGGTTCAGTGCAGCGAAGGAAGGGAGCGGGCTCCGACGCATGGGGCCGGTTATCGGATAGATCGCTTCGGACCGTAATGCAACTTCCATAACTTCAATGACTTAGCGAGCTAGCGAACGACAAGGCGAATGTCTGGTTGCCGGTTGAATTGGCATCTAGAGAACTGGGGGGCCACCTCTCAGTCGTCCGGTCCTAGGTCGTCGAACGCTTCCTTGTCAATTGTTAGCACTTCGATCGTGCGCTTTCGAACACCAATCCCGTACTTGATCAAGAGGTCGACTAGTTTGTCCCCATCGACAAGCGTTATCGGCGCGACGCCGGCCTCGAACGCGGCTTTCACGGTACCCTTCGAAAACACAGACGTCGAGATGATGGTTCCGCGAACGGCACCGAACCGGTAGAGCGAACCCCGGAGCGCATCGAGATCCTTGCGTTGAATCGTCCGGCGGTGGCGCTTGGCCTGAACGACTTCCTTCACTGACGTGATGCCTAGCTCGATTTCCCCGGTCACGTCCACACCGCCATCCCCTGACTGCTTGGTTACCTCGACGTTCTGGTAGTCCATCTCCTCCAGCAGGCGCTTCACGAGGTGCTCGAACGCAATAGGGTCCATCGCAAACAACTGATCTCGCAGTTCTTCGCGAACCAACTCAGATTGCTTTCGAGCCTGTGACAACAGGTCTTCGTATTGGTGGCTGCCGTTAGTACCCTCACCTCCAAGTCGGTTGAGGTACGCGATACCTGATTCCGTTGTTATGTATAGGGTGCCCCTGCGGTCCACAAGGCCGCGAGAGACGAGGTTCCGGAGCCGTCGTCGGAGGGCGTCCTGACGGGTCAAAGGTGTGCTGAACGACGAGTGGCGAGTCAGGAAGTCGCTCCACTCTTCAAGAAGGCCGCTCACACGGGTCGGACCGTTGGCGGTAACGAGGCTCAAGATCTTTGCTACCCCCTCCTGCTCGTCGAGGAAGGCCACGACTTCGCCGTTTTCATGGTCGAGAAACGACTGGCCCCGGCGTGTCAGGCCGAGCTTTCCTGCGCTCTTCTCGAGGAGCTCGTATTTCTGGCACAGGAGCCAATGGCCGGTCGTGTATCTTGGGTTAACCTTGCCACCACTCATCGTCCAAATGGCCCCTGCAAGGGCCAAGTCATCTCCCTCCAGGCGTTCCGGGATCCATGAGTCGGGATCTCGCCAATCGACCGTACTCTTAGGCGTGCCACGTAGTTCGGCCAGCGTCGCGCGGAACCCTGTGATCTGTTTCCCAGTCCAACCCGGCCAAACCCGAAGAAGGTGGCGCACTTCGTCGTAGACCGGAAATATCGGCACGCGAACACGTCGATCGGCCTCAACTTGCGTCGCTTTCTCGTCGTCGTCTGCTGCGTCGCTCCCCGTGTTGCCGAACGAGACGTCAGACGTTGGAGCCGCGCTACGTTCCTCGCTAACTCCGTATACTCCCGGTCCGAAACGAACGAATTCACTGCCGATCCCATGGCGCTTCAAGTCCGCGGCAATCACAGCGTTCACAGTTGCCTCGGGTGTCTTTCCAGCCAGAGATGCTAAGCCGCGGGCCTGTATTTCGCGAGCTACTTCCCGATAGTGGGCCTGGCCGAGTTCCCTCAGAACTTCAGCCGCAGCCTGCAGAACGGTTCTCTTCGGCGCACCTTGCATAGCTCTTGGATAACAGATAGCTTAGCGATTCAGGCATCTCTGGCTCAGCCGGTCCTCAAACCTCTCGTCCGAAGGCCACAGCAGGCAACGCGCTCCCAAATTGAAGCTTCTGGCCGGTGCCCTAGGATTACGGAAGGCAATTGGGATTTTCAGCGGACAACGGCGGGTCTTGTCGCTACGAGGCAGGCAGGAGAACGGGACCTATGGGTCCGTTCCGACCGGGTGATTATCCAGCACGTTAAGCCAAACTTCCGGAGTCGAGTTGCGCGTAGCTTCTGGTCTCCCGGTAGGCATCACATTTCGCAAATTCCCTAATTGCAGTCAGTTAGATTGCGCGCCTCGGGCGCGACCTCCCCGATTGCCACCGCGGCTCGGACCGCTTGGGGCCCACAGTTCCCGCAACCCAGAATGCGGAATCTGGCATGCTCTCTCCCGAGAAGCTGACGGCTCCACCAATACAACTTTTCCGTTACTCCCCAAGGCCCATCAACCGAGGCTGCCTTGACGGTCGGCCCGCACCGGACCACAGGGGCCGAAACCCAATCGGTGCGGATCCGAGCCGCTCCGTGCCAGCGCCTCGGTGCGCTTGGGCCACCGTGTTGTTGCAGAGCAACGCCCATGGGGACGCCACTCTGGCCTTACCCCGCGGCATGAAAACACCCGTGGTACCATCACTCTGCGGCGACGCTGCCCCGGCGCGCCGGGCGCGACCGGCGGTCATATTCTGTTCTCCGCCCACTGCGACGGCCACTTGAGGTGAGCACGCCGAATGTTGGTTCGGGCGCGCCCGGTTTTCGCATCCCTGGCGCGACCAAGGGGGGTTATGCCTGAGGGGCGAGTCCACCTCGAATCGGGCATCTCCGACGAAATAGGAGTTGACGAAACCGCCATGGCTCGTGAGATCAGCACCCTGTCAAGTCGCTCAGCGCAACTTCGGTCTGCCGTCGTCGCGATTGTCCTCGGAACCCTGCTCAGCTGCGCTGGCACGCCCACCGGAGGAAGCGGCGACCGTCCGAACGTGATTGTGATCCTCACGGACGATCAGGGCTACGGCGACCTCTCTGCCCACGGCAATCCAATCCTCAAGACTCCGAACCTCGACAGTCTTCGGGCCGAGAGCATTCGATTTGACGATTTCCATGTTGCGCCCGTTTGCACGCCCACTCGGGGCGAACTGATGACCGGCCTGTACGCCCTGCGCAACAAGGCCGGCATGGTCCCGGCCGGCCGGAATCTGATGCGCCGGGACATCACGACCATGCCCGAAGTGTTCGCTGCTAGCGGCTACACAACCGGGCTGTTCGGGAAATGGCACTTGGGTGACACGTATCCGCACCGCCCCCTAGACCGCGGTTTTCAGCGGGCGGTGTGGCACAAGGGCTGGGGCCTCGCCTCGGAAATCGAGTACGACAACGACTATTACTACACCCGGTATCTCGACCAAACCGAGGTGCGTTACTCGGATCGCTTCTGCACGAATCTCTGGTTCGACAACGCGATGGAGTGGATGGGCCAGCAAGCAAGCGCTGGCCAGCCCTTCTTCGCGTACATCTCCCTGAACACCCCGCACTCCCCCTTCCACGCCCTAGCCAAAGACTTCGCGGGATACGGAGACAAGGTCGCAGATCCGCTCTTGGCGCACTTCTACGGACTCATTCACAACATCGACGAGAACTTTGCGCGCTTGGACAACTGGCTGCGGGAAACCGGCATTCGGGACAACACCTTGGTTGTCCTGATGAACGACAACGGCACCTCGAAGGGGGAAACCGTCTTCAATGCCGGGATGCGTGGCAAGAAAGGCAGTGCCTATGACGGCGGACACAGAGCGATCTGCTTCATCCGCTGGCCGGGCGGAGATCTCGGCGACCCGCGCACGATCGACCACACAGCACATATCACCGATATCCTTCCCACCCTCGCGGACATGCTCAACTTGACGGTGCCTGCGTCGACGAATTTCGACGGACACAGCCTGAAGCAACTCTTAACCGGAGCAGCAGAGCAAGGCCCCGACCGCAAGCTGATCGTTCAATACGGAGGCCGCATTCGTCCGGCCAAGTACGTCGGAGGCGCTGTTCTTTGGAACCAATGGAGACTCGTCGAAGGCAGCGAGCTGTACGACATTGACAGCGATCCGGGCCAAGCGACGGACGTAGCCGAGCAGCACCCCGAGATCGTTGCGGCGATGAAGGCCCACTACGACGAGTATTGGGCGGAGATCGAGGCCTCCGTGGCAGAAGTGGAGCCGCTGTTCGTACGCTCAGACCCAGGCCTGTTCACTGACCTGACCTCGAACAGCTGGATCGAGGTTGACTGCGATAACCGTACTCGCACGGCAGAAGCCTGTGGCCCACCCCGGGGAGGGCCTTGGCAGATCGAGGTCGAGCAGGACGGCGGCTACTACGTGGACCTGAGCCGCTGGCCGTTCCACCTCGACCGGTCGATGACGATCAAGGGGCCGGCAAGTACGATCGGCGGCATGCCAATTTCCCAAGGCACGGCGTTGCCGATCGCATCCGCCAGCCTGAGCCTGAATGATGCGGCACCTGTCACCGTCCACTCCGAGCAACACGCCGCTTCGATCCGGTTCGAGCTCAGCCTCAAGCAAGGGCGCAACACCTTGCAGGGGTGGTTCAGCGACGCATCCGGCAAGGATCTGGCGGGAGCCTACTACGGAAGGGTGCTCGCCAAGTAACGCCGAAGACCATCCAGCAGCGAGGGATCGGCCCAGCCTACCGGGCCACACGCTAGCCTGAGGAGTCTCGTTCACCGACGGCCTGCATCACGTAACTGCGCACCAAGGAGAGACCTTCCGCAGCGGCGGCACGGGCAAGTTCCTCGGCAAGCGTCTCGACCGGCGCACGGTGCCGAGTCGCCAGTTCCGGATAGGCAGCATCGTAATAGGACAGGCCGTGCTTCTCAGCCAAGACGAAGACGACATCTAGATCGAGTTCCCCGTCGGTACGAAGGGGCAGGCCTCTAGACCTGTTCACCTGAGCCATAGGGCTGCTACCGGGGATGCGGCCACGCGGTCTTGCGGTTTGCAGGCAATTGCGCACCTCAAGATGCTAAAGGCTCGGTACTAGCGCTTCGCTATTCTCTTCGAGCTGAAAAGCCAAATCCGCCCCCGCTTCGTCCTCTTGGATCAGCCACCCAAACGCGGCTGAGGTGTCGAGAACAAAGGCGCTCACGAGCGCTGCCCCTCACGGCGATTGCGTAGAATTTCTTCGACCGACATTGCCACGGGCTGCAATTCACGGAGGCCCCGAAAGCGTTATAGGGCTTGCCTCCGGTCCGCCTGCTGTCGGGAATCGGCAGGGACCATGTGGGCTACTGTCCGGCCGTTCCGGTTAATCGCAACGGTCTCGCCGCATTCGACCTCGCGGAGCGGTTTGCCAACCGCGATTTGGCGTCCGTAGCACGCAAGGTGCGCATTTGAACAGATCTGAACAGGTCACCATGACCACTTTGACCAAAGCACAGGCAGAGCAGGCCAAGCAAGTTCGCGGGCTAGAAACCTTGACGCGCCCGGAAGCTTGGTCGTACAGTGCCTATTGAGGACTTGGCCTGGCTTTGGGTTCCGCCGCTGCGTACGAGCGCAGCCGTAGCGGATCTGCAGCTGGTTCTCAGCCCAGAATCCAGCCGAGCGCCTTCCCGTGAGTGCTCCCGTCCAATGAGAATCATTTGTTTCGCGACCTTCCGGCATTGGGCCGTTGCGACGCTAGCACTGGCCGCATTGCTGCCCGACCCGGCACTTGCGCTTCCCGACTTTCAGTCTGAGGTGCGTCCCATCCTAGGAAAGTGCCTTCCCTGTCACGGGCCGGACGAGCACAGCCGCATGGCAAACCTGAGGCTGGACTCGCACGAAGCTGCCACGGGCCAAGACGGCGGCTACGCAGGCTTGGTCCCGGGCGACAGTTCCGCCAGTAGGATGCTCGCGCGAGTCACGGCCGCCACCAATCCAATGCCACCGACTGGGGACCGCCTCAGCGCGGCCGAAATCGAGGTTCTCCGGCAATGGATTGACGCCGGAGCGGGATACCAGCGGCACTGGGCGTTCGAGCCTCCCATGCGCCCGGAGCTTCCTGAGATCTCCGATCAAGGCTGGCCTCGCAACGGGGTCGACCATTTCGTGCTCGCCAAATTGGATGCGCATGGCCTCGCGCCGTCCCCAGAAGCCGACCGCCACACGCTGGCTCGCCGCCTGTCACTTGACCTGACGGGCCTGCCCCCGAGTCCGGATGTGGCCGCGGCCTTCGCCGCAGATCGATCGCCCAACGCATACGAGGACTTCGTGGACAAGCTGCTGTCATCGAGCGCCTATGGCGAGCGCTGGGCGAGTGTCTGGTTGGATCTCGCCCGATACGCCGATTCCATGGGCTACGAGAAGGACAACTTGCGGACAATCTGGCCCTATCGCGACTGGGTGGTCCGAGCCCTCAACGAGAACATGCCGTTCGATCAGTTCACGGTGCGGCAACTGGCTGGCGACCTGCTTCCGAATCCCACCTCCGACGAGCTCATCGCCACCGGATTCCATCGCAATACGATGACCAACACCGAAGGAGGCACTGATAACGAGGAGTTCCGCGACGCCGCCGTCAAGGACAGGATCGCCACTACGGGCCAAGTGTGGATGGGCCTGACATGGGGCTGCGCCCAGTGCCATTCGCACAAGTACGACCCGATCTCGCATAGCGAGTACTATTCGCTCTACGCGTTCTTCAACCAAACCGCAGACGCCGACGAAAACGACGACCGTCCGACCCTTGAGGTCTCCAAGGGCGTATCCACGCCGATCTTCCGGGAACTGCCCGGCAATGAGACGCGCGAAACGTTCGTGCATAAGAGCGGCAACTTCATGAACCTCGGAGAGCGCGTCGACGCAGCGGTCCCAGCAGCTTTCCACGAGTTTCCCGCCGACGCTCCCGTGAACCGCCTCGGGTTGGCCCGGTGGATCACATCCGAGCAGAATCCGCTGACTGCGCGAGTGACCGTGAACCGCCTCTGGGCCAGACTCTTCGGCGCTGGAATCGTCACCACCGAAGAGGACTTCGGCACGCAGGGCGAGCCCCCCACGCATCCCGAATTGCTCGATTGGCTTGCCACTGAGTTTGTGGGCAGCGGCTGGGATACGAAAGCCCTGCTGAGGACTATCGTGTTGTCAGCGACATACCGACAGCGGTCCGATTCGACTCCTGAGCGGCTCGAGCGGGACCCGCACGGCGCGCTCCTGTCGCGCGGGCCTCGGTTCCGCCTGTCGGCCGAGATGGTGCGTGACCAAGCGTTGGCCGCAAGCGGGCTGCTAAGCGCGAAACTCGGCGGGCCGCCTGTGATGCCCTGGCAGCCTGAGGGCATCTGGCAGGTGGTCTACAGCAGCAAGCAGTGGGAGACCAGCCCTGGCGATGACCGCTATCGCCGTGCGCTGTACACGTTGTGGCGGCGCACATCGCCGTACCCGTCGATGACCACGTTTGACGCTCCGTCCGGGGAGACCTGCACTATTCGTCGAATCCGGACCAACACGCCGTTGCAGGCGCTGGTGACCCTCAACGATCCCACGTTGATGGAGGCAGCGCAGCACCTGGCCAAGCGCTCCGCGGATGAAGCCGGATCCCAGCCAGAAGCGCGCTTGGAGAGGCTGTTTCGACTCGTGCTGGCACGCCAACCGTCCAGACAAGAGCTCCGACGACTGCTTGAGCTCAAAGAGACCGCCGCTACAGACCTGCGCCAAGACGCCGAAAGCGCCGGCAAGCTGGTTCATTACGATCAGGTGCTGTATTCGTCGGACCGCCGGGAGGCGCTTGTTGGCGACGCGCGCGCAGAGCCGCCAGAATGGCGCTACACAGTTGAGACGCCGTCGGGGCCATGGGCCGCGCGCGGCTTTGACGATTCAGCTTGGCGAGCGGGCCCGGCGGCGTTTGGTTCTTCCGCAAAGGACACGCCTAACGCGATCGATCCGTATGCATCCAGTCTTGGCACTCGCTGGGATACCACCGACCTCTGGATGCGGATCGAGTTCGACCTAGATGATCGACCGGCCGACAACTTCCGCCTGGAGGCGCGCCATTCCGGTGCCTTCTCCGCCTACATCAATGGCGTCCTCGCCGGTCAAGGGCTGGACGGGTCCGGATCCCATTCGCCGTACTTCCTGAGCCAAGCGGCGCGGAACGCTCTGCGTCCCGGCCGGAATGTGCTGGCCGTGCATGCGGTACACACGGGACTGACCGACTCTGCCCGCAACATCGACATCGGACTGACCATGGTGCGGCCGCCCCGCTTCCCGGCCGACCAGTCCGACGCAGCTGAAGAAGCAGCATGGGTCGCTGTTGCGAATGTAGTCCTGAACCTCGACGAGGCCCTTACGAAACGGTAAACAAATGTCGCCCAGGATCAGACTCGCCCAACAACTCACCCGCAGGCATTTCCTGAACGGATGCCAGATCGGGCTGGCGTCAATGTACCTAGGGTCGCTGCGCGCCGACGCAGCTCCGGCGGAGCACTCGCTGGAGCGCAAGCAGCCCCATTTCGCCCCGAAGGCCAAGTCTGTCATCTATCTCCACATGGCTGGCGGTCCCTCGCAACTGGAGTTGTTCGACCCCAAGCCCGAACTCCAGAAACACAACGGTGCCGACTGCCCTCAGCACCTGCTCGAAGGCAAGCGTTTCGCGTTCATCAAGGGTGTCCCGCAGTTGCTGGGCACGCCGTACAGCTTTGATCGGGCCGGCGAGTCCGGCACGTGGGTCAGCGAGCTGCTGCCACATTTCTCCAAGGTCGTCGACAGGGCGGCGATCATCCGCTCGATGACGACGGAGGAGTTCAACCACGCACCGGCGCAGCTCCTGCTGCAGACGGGCAGCGCTCGTCTGGGTGGCGCGTCGATGGGCGCTTGGGCCACGTACGGGCTCGGAACAGAAAACCAAGACCTGCCCGGCTTCGTGGTGTTAGTGAGCGGCAACAAGACGCCCAGCGCGGGCAAGAGCCTCTGGGGCAGCGGCTTTCTGCCCTCTGTCTACCAAGGCGTGCAGTGCCGCAGCCACGGCGACCCGGTGCTGTTCCTCAGCAATCCAGAAGGGATGAGCCGCTCCGTGCGGCGCTCGACGCTCGACGCGCTTGGCGACCTCAACCGCATGCAGCAAAGCGTATCGGGCGATCCCGACACGCTGTCGCGCATGCAGCAATACGAGTTGGCGTACCGCATGCAGGCCTCCGTACCTGAAGTGATGGATATCTCGAAAGAGCCCGATTCGGTGCATTCCCTGTACGGCACCGAGCCCGGAAAGCTCTCGTTCGCGAACAACTGCCTGCTGGCTCGTCGGCTGGTCGAGAACGGCGTGCGCTTCGTTCAGTTGTACGACTGGGGATGGGATCACCACGGCAACGCGCGCAGGACGGACATCCGTCATGACCTGCCCGATCGGGCGCGCGACATCGACCGGCCCACGACGGCCCTGATCAAGGATCTCGCTCAGCGCGGGCTGCTGGACCAGACCCTGATCATCTGGGGCGGGGAGTTCGGGCGCACCCCGATGCGAGAGAACAGGCAGGGGGACAAGACCGAGTACTACGGTCGCGATCACCACCCGTTCGCGTTCACGATGTGGCTGGCCGGTGGCGGCATCCAAGGGGGCGTCAACCTCGGGTCCACCGACGACATCGGCTATTACGTTGACAAAGATCCGGTCACGCCCAGGGATCTACAGGCAACCATTCTCCACCTGCTCGGCCTTGACCCGTACGAATTCCACTACCGACACCAAGGGCTTAGGCAGCGCCTCATCGGCCCCACCAATGAAGGCCGCATTGTCAGCAAGGTGCTGGCGTAGCGCCCGAATCGGCAAATTCCGGATTCGGCCTGGCTGCGCTGGCCAGCCCCTCGACCGCCTGCCGTTCTCACGAATCGACGCGGCCCGCCAACAGCTGCGGAGAATGAGCGACGATCCGTGGCGCCAAGATCGCTGCCGAACTTCGTGATACCTTCATGCAAATGACGCGCCTATTGACCGCGCTGTTCATCGCAGCTCTACCCACCCTCGCTTTCGCCGCCGACCGGCCCAACATCATCGTCATCCTATTGGACGATCTGGGCTATTCCGACCTCGGATGCTACGGGGGAGAGATCGACACTCCCAACATCGACGGCCTCGCAGAGGGCGGCGTGCGCTTCGAATCCTTCTACAATTCGGCCCGCTGCTGCCCGAGCCGGGCCTCGCTCATGACAGGGTTGTACCCGCCGCAAACCGGGATCGCCAGCTTCACGACTAGGACTCCCCACGCGACGCGCGGCCCTGCCTACCTCGGGCGCCTCAATGATCGCTGCGTGACTCTCGGGGAAACACTCGGCAATGCCGGCTACAGCGCCTACTACGTCGGAAAGTGGCACCTGCACAACGAGACCGGACCGATCCAGCGCGGCTTCGACGAGTTCTTCGGCTACACGTTCGACCACTCGCACGACCAGTGGGATGCCGATTACTACGAGCGGCTGCCCGCCGGTCGGAAGAAGGAGATTGACCGTCCGCAAGGTGAGTTCTACGCCACCGACGTGTTCAACGAGTATGCGCTGGAGTTCATCAAGCAAGGACAGCAGCGCGACCAGCCCTGGTTCCTGTTCCTCGGCCACTCATCCCCGCACTTCCCCGTGCAAGCGCCGCCTGAGAGCGCCGACAAGTATTTCGACACCTACATGCGCGGCTGGGACGTGCTCCGCGAGGAGCGCTATGCCCGCATGCAAGAGATCGGCCTGGTCGATGGCAAGCGCTGGAAACTCACCGACCGCTCACTCGTACCGGTGGACCGGGAAGACATCGCGAACGGATTCCCCGGTCAGCCAAACCCCGCGTGGGCGTCCATCGACGAGCCGCGCAGAAAGGATCTTGCCCGCAGGATGGCCCTGTTCGCGGCAATGGTTGAACACGTGGACCGAGGCGTGGGGCAGGTCATCGGACACCTGCGCGAGACCGGAGACTTCGACAACACGCTGATCATGCTGCTGAGCGACAACGGCGCATGTTACGAATGGGGCCCTTTCGGCTTCGACGAGCGCAGCCGCCAAGGGGTCACGATCCTGCATACGGGCGACGCGCTGGGCAAGATGGGCGGGTCAGGCTCGTACCACTCCTACGGGAGCGGCTGGGCCAACCTGGGCAATACGCCGTTCCGCCTCTACAAGCACTTCACCCACGAAGGCGGCGCGAACACTCCGTTCATTGCCCACTGGCCGCTGGGCATCCGCAAGGCGGGAGATTGGGTCCGCGAGCGCGGACACATCATCGATGTGATGCCGACGCTACGGGCCGCAGCCGGCGCCGCTTATCCGGCCAATTTCAAAGGACGGTCCGTGCAGCCAGAGGAGGGGCTGAACCTGCTGCCCGTATTCAACGGGGAATCCCTCCCAAGTCGGCCGCTTTACTTCGAACACCAAGCGGCCCGCGGGCTCATCGAGGGCGACTGGAAGGCTGTCTGGGGCAAACGCATGCCGTGGGAGATCAACTGGGAGCTGTACAACCTGAAGAACGACCGTAGCGAAACGACCAATCTGTCCGGGCGCTACCCAGATCGCCTGAGGCAGATGGCCCGAGAATGGGAACGCTACGCCGAGCGCGCTGGAATTGTCTGGGAGTAGTTTGGGGATCAGGGCTTTCCGATCGTCCGACCGAAGAATTCCACGACCATCTCGATCAGCGTCTCGGGCGTGTCCCCTTCCATGTTCTTCGGCGCCGGCTTGCACTCGAAGGTGTCCATCTGGTTCACATCTCCCTTCAAACGGTAGGAGGTCCAGCTCTCGGCCTGGTCGGCAGCAGCTGGTTGCGGACCCTCAGCGCTTCGACGCGCGCCGGATCCTCCGCCAACAGGTCTAGGAATGCAAGGCCCCTAGTCCCGAGCATCACCGCCACCAAGCACAAGTACAGGAACCCGCACGAGGTCGGGATGTAGGTGATGTCCGCGGATTCCACCCGATAGGGGCGCCAGACGTCGAGTGCCCCCGACAGGCAGGGGGTACAAGCGGTGCCCGGCCTGCGGCTCGGTCGTCCACGACTTGCGGAAGATCGCCTCCGGGCCCGTCTGTTGCATGAGCCGCCGCACTCGGTGCCGGCCCGCGACCAGCCCCTCCCGCCGCAGGTGCCGGCTCATCTGCCGGCTGCCCTAGAACCGGTACTGGATGTACACAGCTCGTCGATGCGCCGCTGCAGCGCTGCCATCGCCGCGTCGCGGCCTCATGCGGGCGGTAGTACACACGACGACCGGCTCACCGCCAGTAGACGTGATACAGCTCAAACGCCTCGGCGAGTTCCAAGGCATAGCGCTCGGTGAGGGCTATCCAGCAATCCATCATCACAGCGCCTTCCAGGCCCACGGCCGGGCACCGCTAGCTCAGGCCTAATGCTCTTCGGTGGAGCCAATGTTGAGAGTGTCGCGCAGCTTCGCTTCAAAGGCGGGTTCGAGCGTCGGCAGAGTCAGATCCATATCCCTTGCAAGCTGATCAACGACTGCTTCGATCGCGGCAATGCGCGAGTACTTCTTGTCGTTCGATGGAATCACGGTCCAGGGATTCGCTTCGGTCGACGTCTTGCGGAACATTTCCTCGACCGCCACTTCGTAGTCGTCCCAGCGGTCACGGTTGCGAAGGTCCTCTTGGGAGAGCTTCCAGCGCTTCAACGGATCGCGGAACCGCGCCTGGAATCGGGCGAGTTGCTCTTCCTTGGTGATGTGGAGATAGATCTTGACCAGACGGATGCCATCGTCATGGAGCATGCTCTCGAACTCGTTGATCTCATCGTAGGCCCGACTCCATTCAGCCTTCGTCGCAAACCCCTCTATGCGCTCCACCAAGACTCGCCCGTACCAGGAACGGTCGAAAATTACCAACTGTCCGGGCCGGGGCAGCCTCTTCCAGAAGCGACACAGGTAGTGCTGGCCCTCCTCTTCGGGAGTGTGCGCGGCGATTGGCCATACCTTGAGTCCCCTCGGGTCGAGCGGCCAGCTGATTCGCCAGATGGCGCCGCCCTTGCCGGCGGCGTCGCTACCTTCAAACACGAGGACGGCGCGCCTCCCCTGCGTGAGATAGCTCAGGGCCACCTCTTTGATCCTCACTTGAAGGCGCGAGAGGCGGCGGTCATAGTGCTTGCGCATAACGCGCTTCGTCATGTCCAAGGCCGCCAGACTCGGCGGGGTCGCGTCGCAGCGAATTGCAGCGCGCTCCCTGGGCTGTTGCATCGGTCTGGTCAAGTTGGATTGCTCAACGTCTTTCATCGAGGTGCGGCGACCGCATTTGACCAAGACATCGCGATCCGGCCGAACGCAGAGGGGATTGCGGTAAGGGCATTCGAGAGCAAGGGTTTCGACCCACTATTCCAATGGAACAAGGCGGGTCAGCGCAACTGAACCGCGAATCCCCCCGAATTGGCGAGTCCCGCCCACTCTAGGTCCACCTGACGTTGGATCATGTCGCGATGTCGCTGATGTCTGCGCGTCCGTCGCTGAGCGTTCTGGCCGAACACTGACTGAATCCGCCGACGTCATTGTCGAAGACCGTTCTGCCGACCCACCTTGCCCCCCCCCCCGATCTACCGGAGACGGGAGATGCCGGGACGGAGCGAGATGTGAGGGCTTCTGGCACCAAGTCGTTCGGATATCATGGCTGTCATGTCATGGTCGGCTCGCACCTTGGTTCGCTTCTGGGAATGCTGCAAGCGGTGTGCCGCTAGGGCGGTTCCGACGACCGCCGCTTCGGCCAGTGTCATCGTGGCGCTTGCCACCTTGGCTGCCATGGCCGCGCCCCGCGCTTACTCCCAAGCGGAGTTCTTCCCTCCGAGCCCCGGCATCAGCATGGACGATTTCCCCAATATCGTCCTCATCACCGGGGACCATCTTCGGTGGGACCACATTGCCGCGAATGGCAACGACTCCATCATCACCCCGCACATGGATCGCCTCGTCCGAGAGGGGACGACGTTTCGCTTCCACTTCACTGTAGGCGTGGCGTGCGCACCGAACCGCGCCTCGCTGATGACCGGGCGCTACCCCCTCGCGCATGGAGTGATCAGCAACGGGATCAAGATGCCGCGGGACGAAGTGACCCTCACCCATGTGCTGCGGGAAGCCGGCTATTACACAGGCCAGATGGGCAAGCTACATTTCTGGCCCCACAAGGACCGCGACCATCGCGAGGCCCACCCTCCCTACGGCTTCCATCAAATGCGGCTCTCGGACGAGCCGGGGCCGTACGACGACGCCTATGGCCGCTGGCTCTGGGCACAGGGGGAGGACGTGCGAGAGAAAGCGCGCGTCAAGATGCCGGGCGAGAGACCGCGACTCGAGCACTACGTGTTCAAAGGCGAGGACCACACGACACATGCGTCCTGGGTGGCGACGGAGACAGTCACGTTCATCGAGGACACCCTCTCCCGACATCCAGGGCGGCCGTTCTTCGTCCACGCAGGCTTTTATGCTCCCCACCCTCCGCTGAACCCTCCGGCATCGGCGCTAGAGCCTTATCGCGACCGGCAACTGCCGCCGCGACGGTATTCCGACGACGAGATCACCCACTTGCCGGCCGGCCTGGCTCGCTCAATGACGGCGCTGCTGAAGACGCCCGAGACAACGTGGAACTCTTATCGGCGGTACTTTTACGCCATGGTGACGCACCTTGACCACAACATAGGGCGGATCATGACTGCTGTCGCAGAGGCCGGGATCGCGGATCGAACCATCTTCGTCGTCACCAGCGACCATGGCGACTACCTGGGCGATCACAATCTCGTGAGCAAGAGCGCTCGGCCCTACGACGGGGCACTGCGCATCCCGTTGGTGTTCCGAGGGCCGGACGTGCCCAGCAACGTCGCCGTGGACGAACTGGCGGAGATCGTCGATGTCATGCCGACAGTACTGGAAATGGTGGGCCTCTCGACGCCCAAGGGTAGTCAGGGCATTTCGCTAGCACCCGTTATGCGCGGGAAGCCGGGGCGGGAACTGATATACATGCAAGCGATGAACAGCCGCATGATCCGGACAAAGCGCGCAAAGTATTGGATCGACGGGAATGGAGAGGAAGTCGTTTTCGATTTCAGCACGGACCCCCACGAGCTTCGCAACGTCGCCCAGTCCGAAGCCCATTCCGCACTGCTTGACGAGATGAGGGTGCTGCTGTTGAGAAAGGCGATCTTGGCCCGCGACCCGTTGCCGGAACGAATCCGACCTTACTAGCACGAGGAACCGCCCAAGGCGCGGGGGCCTGCGGGCGACCGGTCGGCAATTTGCTCGGTGCCCGGTTGGGAGCGCGAGCCTTGGCGGAGACCTACTCGGGCCGATGCGGGGCCTTGGGCGCCGATGGAAGCGTAGGCTCGCCGGACGCAAGGCCACGTTCGGACATCCAGTTCGGAGCACTACTTGCGAGGCCAGGCCCAATCGGATGGTCCGGCGTATTCCGCTTCTTGCTCTTGCGCTGCTGTGGTGCGTCTGGCTGGCCAACGCCCAGACAGGCACGGACAGCGTACCCGGCGTCCGAGCGGTACGGATTGACCAGGCCCCGGAATTCGACGGGCTCGTCGACGAAGCGCTATGGGGAGCCATCGAGCCCACCAACTCGCCGGCAGAGGGCTCCTGAAGGATGAAGAGGCAATTGTCGAGCCCAATGACGGGAAACACCGACCTGACGAAGGCACCGGGCGCGTTGAGCAGATCCTTCGGATCGCGGACATCCTCTGAGCGCTTGACCGCGAGTTCGCCCTCGATCCCCGGGCGGCTGAACTTCGCGGTCGAAAGCAGAGCCGGGCTGATCGATGGCAAGCGCTGGAGATTCACTGAGCGCTCGCTCGTACCAGTGGATCGGGAAGACATCGCGAACGGAGTTCCCGGTCAGTCAAACCCTGCGTGGGCGTCCATCGACGAGCCGCGCAGAAAGGATCTTGCCGCCGGATGGCCCTTCTACAAGCACTTCACCCATGAAGGCGGAGCGAACACCCCCTTCATCGCCCACTGGCCGCTGGGCATCCGCAAGGCGGGAGATTGGGTCCGCGAGCGCGGCCACATCATCGACGTGACGCCGACGCTGCGGGCCGCAGCCGGCGCCGCTTATCCGGCCAATTTCAAGGGACGGTCCGTGCAGCCAGCAGAAGGGCTGAACCTGCTGCCCGTATTCAACGGGGAATCCCTTCCAGGTCGGCCGCTTTACTTCGAACACCAAGCGGCCCGCGGGCTCATCGAGGGCGACTGGAAGGCTGTCTGGGGCAAACGCATGCCGTGGGAGATCAGCTGGGAGCTGTACAACCTGAAAAACGACCGTAGCGAAACGACCAACCTGTCCGAGCGCCACCCAGATCGCCTGAAGAACATGGACCGAGCATGGGAACGCTACGCCGAGCGCGCTGGAATTGCCTTGGAGTGACTCGGGGGTCAGGGCTTTCCGATCGTCCGACCGAAGAATTCCACGACCATCTCGATTAGCGTCTCGGGCGTGTCCCCTTCCATGTTCCGAAACCCATGGTCAGCACTCTTGACCATGTACAGCGTGGTATCGACTCCGGCCTGCTCAAGGGCGGCATGGAGCAGCTCGCTCTGGTTGTAGGGCACAGACATGTCCTTCTCTCCATGCATGTGCAAAATCGGCGGGTCGTCGGGCGTCACATAAGTGATCGGGTTCGCCCGCCGCACCTTCTCGTGATGTAGCTGGATCGGTCCGCCGACGAATTTCGACTCGGGCGAGTCGGCAGCATCGTGGTCAATCCGCCCGGGAAAGTCGTTCATGCGCAGGAAGTCTGTGGGGCCAAACCAATTGCAGACGGCGTCGGGCCGAGAGGACAGGCCGGCATTTTCCTCGTGCATGCGATCCCATTCCGACACATCATGTGCCATTCCCAGCAGGGCCACCAAGTGCCCGCCGGCCGACGAGCCCCAAACGCCCAGGCGATCCGGATCGAATCCATATTGGGCCGCGTTGGCGCGCACCCACCGGATCGCAGCCTTCACATCCACAATGGCCGCTGGGAAAACCGCCTCCCCGCTGAGCCGGTAACCGACGGAAACAAGCCCGTACCCATGTTGCAGAATCGCCACCGACCGCCTGATGCCATCCTTGGAGCCGCCACGCCAGCCGCCGCCGTGCACCCAGACCACGACTGGCTCCGGCCGTTCTGGCTTCGGTTCCCGTGCATAGACATCCAGCAGCAGGGCACGCCCATCGACGTCGGCATAGGTGATGTCGGCGTGCTTGACCACACCGGCGGGGAGGGCGGTCTCGCGATCCGCGCTTCGCTGAGCGAGCACGGGCCAGATGGCACCGAGCACGATGCCAAGGACGAGGAGTGTACGGATCAGACGGGGCATGGCTAGCGCACCTAGTGTAAATTACCGAGGCGGATCGGCGGGGCGCGCCTGCGTCAGGAACCAGGCACTGGACAGCGGATTGTCTCCCGATGCCTCGACACGGCTTCGGCGGGCTGGACTTCCATCCTCTTGATGCCGCCGCAGCCGACCTCCAGGGTGACCACGGAATGGGCGGCGATTTCGTCGAGGATCTGATCGACCATGGCCGGGACCTCTTGGACACCGCGAGCGAACAAAGCGCGCCCGCCCGTCATCTGGGCGAACTCGTTGATGCCGTTCTGGTAGACCTCGTTCAATTCGTCGTACTTTCGGGCAAGGTGCAGGAAGAACAGCGGAGCTTGGGCTGACTCCAGCCGATCAGCGATCGATCGGATGCGCTCCAAGATCAGCTGGCTGCGAAATCGGCGACTGAGATCCCTCTGGTCACTCGGATTGACGACCGGAATCGTATAACCGCCACGATAGTCCTCGATCTCCCCATCGGTCACGAAGAGCACAGCAACACGCACATCAGCGGAGGTCAGGGTCTTGTCGGCGATCCCAGACACCTGCCCGACGACATCAAGCAGGGCCGGCACGCCGCGGACGTCGAGCGAGTTCAGCTTGTCGCGCAACTTCTGACGGCCCCTGATCGGATCGAGTTGGACTTCAAGGCCATCCTGGGCCGACATAAGGCCCGCGAAATACTTCGGGCCAAGATCCTTGAGCTTGCCCACAATCGCGTCCCGCGCAACACTAGTCCGGTCGGGTCGCTTGACGGTATCCATCACCAGCAGGAGCACCAAGTAGTCATCGGAGGTTTGCACCGATTCCACTGGCACGCTTTCTCCATCGAGGCTGACGGCGAACTCGCCCGCGCGCGCGTCGAGCCAGACCGGTGTCTTGACGGTTTCCGCATCGAGCGTGGTTGCGACCAACGGCAGGAGGACGGCCAGGGAGCGCAGTTGCATGTCTAGAAGTGAAACCGCAGGCCCAGCTGCAGAACCCTGCCACCGCGGGAGCCGATGATCCGGCCTGCGTTGACGTTTCGCGCGTTCGCCGGCCCGATTTCGTTGTCAGGGTCGTTCCAGTTGCCTTGGTTCAGGAAGTTGAAGCCTTGCACCAAGAATTCGACGCTCTGCTCGGGACTGAGCACGACTCGCTTGGTGATCGAGATGTCATGGTTGCGGTGATCCGGATTGCGCAGCGTGGGATGCGTACGCGGAACGTTGCCCAGCGCGAAGTCCGCCGGATCGACGAACGCGTGCGGATTGAACCAGCCAGCCGGACCGGGATCGTCCACATGCGGGCTGATGCCCGGAACTGCGTTCACGCGGAGATACGGGACAATGCCCCCGGTGTTGTTGAACATCGGATCTAGGACAATCGGATCGCCGCCATACCATCTGGTGTATCCGCTGACGGTCCAGTCCGTCACGAGCTTGGCCCACGGCCCGCGCCGGGGGAGCAGCACCTTGCCTGGACCCAGCGGCAACTCGTACGTGTAAGCGACCGAGAAGCGCCGCGGGCGGAACCCATTGCTCAGCCCCCACGCGCTTTCGCGATCATGCGGATCTTGGATGCCAGGCCCGGAATAGTCGTCCCGGCGGTTCCGATAGGAGTATTCAAGATCGAGGCTGAGACCATCTCCCGTGCGCTTGCGCAGCATTATCCGGCCTTCGTCGTACTGGTAGCGTCCCGCCGGGAACTGGTAGTTCATACGAATCTGCTGGAAATGCGGGAATGGGCGCAGGACGCGCCGGAAACTCTCGTTGTTGAGTCGATCTCGGTACGCCAACGCCGTCAGCGGCACTTGGTTGAGAGCCGCGATCTGGCCGTCGATCAGCTGGTCGTGCCCGCGCGTGGTGCGACCCCTGGCTCGCAGGGTGAGGCCCTTGGGAAGCTTGCGCTCGATCTCGACGGTGACGTGGTTGAAGCGCGGCTGCTTGGATGTCCGCGGGATCATGTCCACGTCTGCGTTATTCGCAAAGTCGTCGCGCAAGTCGGGCAGCGGACTGTCCAGTGCCGGAAAGCCGTCCGCCAGCGTCACCGCAGGCACCAGTTGCCGATTGGGTGAAACCGGGTAGCGGCGCCCGCTATAGCCTTGCGTGGCGAATGGCCCCGATCGCAGGCCCACCGCGCTGTACGTCCGCAGCAGGCTGCCGCGCACGACGAAGGTGCGGCTCTCGGTGGGACTCCACGAAATGCTGATGCGCGGCTCAGCCCGTACGCGGAAGGGCTGAAACGCACGCCCCTCGCCAGCCCTGCCGGCAAATACCAACGCCCCGGGAGTACCGGTGGCGGAATTGACCGTCGCAAGGTCGAAAGTCGATTGGCGGTTGTACTTTTCAGTGCGAGGGGAGCTCACGTTGATATTGACGAACAGCGTCACGGTCAGGCTGGGGCGGACCCGCCACTGGTTGCCGATGGAATTTTGGAACGACGTTCGCCTCAGGTACGAGGGGTGCGGCTGGTCGGTAGCCTGCGCACGCCACGCCTGTCCGAGCAGGAACGTGGCAAACCCGTCACCCGTGTTGGTGACCCCGGGCAAGCCGGTGAGGCGATCACTGAAGGAAAACGTGCCCGATGGCGCGTCCAGCTCCAACGTGCCCCAGTTGATGATCTTGGCATCGCTGGCGATCGTCCATGTGTGCTTGCCGGCGCGAATGATCAGTTCGTTGTCGAAATCGTACACAGCCAGCGCATTGCGGAGGTAAGACCGCTGGGACGGCCCCATGCCGGTGTAGCCCCGGAAGCGCAGAGACGGGAAGACCGTACCGCTGACACCGTCAAGGCCGAGCTCAGCTGGCAAGTTCTGGTCGCCGAGAAGAGAATTGGTGTCGACAATTTCGAGGGCAGCCTCAAACCCTGCGCGATAGGTGACATTGGGCGTCACGTTCACGGTATCGGCAAGGCTCAGGCTGCGATTGACAAACTCGCGGTCAGGCCGGGCGAAATTCGCCACCGAGGGATAGATGTCGAGCCCCTCCCGAAACCCGTCGGAAGATCTGATGTTCAGCGTCACCTTCTGCAGATCGCCCAGGTTGTGGTCCATTCGCGCGATGAAGCCGTCCGGGGTGCTCCGCTCTGATGGATTTGACCAGTAATTGTTCCTGAAGAACGGCCCGACACTGGTGTTGGGCTGGGGATACTCGCGGATGGCCGTTGCCGCGACCCTGTCGATACTGTGCGCGGGAATGCGGTTTTCCGGGAACGGGTCTCTGGCATGCTCCAAGTTGGACCTGCTGACCGGACGGGATGCGTCGTAAAGCGGATTCTGTTGGGTCGAAGCTGGGTCGTAGATCGTGAGCGGTTTACCTGCCTTGTTCACCAAGTCCGAGAAATCCCCCAAGCGCCGCGGCAGGTTCGGCAGGGTGAGCAAGTAGGAGCGGCCGACGCGCTCGCGGGTGCCCTCGTACGAGAATGTGAAGAAGGTGCGCCCGCGACCGTCATAGACCTTGGGAATCACCACGGGCCCACTGACCGTGAAGCCGAACTGATTGCGGCGGCGCAGATTGCGGTCGCCGCCGCGCTGGACTACTTCGTGCGGAACCGCATCGAGCCGATCGTTGCGGAAGTATTCGAACAACCGTCCGTGCCAATAACTTGTGCGGCCGACCGCTGGCGGGACCGGGCCGGCAGTCGTTCCCTGGCCTTGCCGCAATCCCTCGTCAGCCGTAATTTGCCGAAAGGCCCGGACCGCTTGGCGGACATGGACGAGTTCCGGCCTGTCCTCGCGTCGGGCGGCTTCGGCGCTAACATCGCCTGCCCCGCTGGTAGATGTCGGCTCAGCGGGTGCCGGTGCTTGTTGCGCGGCGGCGGACGATGCAACACCAAGCAGCCATATGAGCGGCAGCACGTTCATGGGCGCTCGGGTGTCTCGCTGTTTAGTTTACCTTGGAGCGCTTCCGATAGCGCCCGGCGGAACTGGCTGGTGCCCTGCAGCGGCGAGCGGCTGTTCCGATCTGGCGTGATCGTCCTGCGGAGCGGGACAGCCCGGTCCCCGGTAAGATTCTGGCCCGACAAGCCGACTACACCGCCGGGCCGTGCCCGTCCGAATTTGGTACCGGCAAGCCCGCCCGGAAGGGGTTTGAGCCCCTCATCTGCAGCAGGGCGGCACCAAGACCGGGAGACGGGGCAGCCGTCCTTTCGCGGTGTCGAAGGCTTCAGCGCTACCAAGAACACATGAAACGCCCAAATCTTGTGCTTGATGAGGCACTGCTGGAAGAAGCAGTGCGCGTGCTCGGCACCAAGACCTACTCCGCGACGGTCAACGTAGCACTGAAGGAAGCCCTGCGCATGAAGAGGGTTCAGGGTTTGGCAGATCACATTGGCAAAGTCGAATGGCTCGGGGATCTGTCCGATATGAGAGCGCCTAGACGCTGCTGATCTGTATGCTGCTTCCAGGCGGCGGGGATTGACAATCCGGTCCTCGGTTGACTGTCTGATCGCATCCATTGCGATCAAGCACAAGACACCTGTATGGCACTTCGACCGGGACTTTGACCGGATCGCCGCGTTCTCCGCGCTTGAAACCTGGAGTCCTTCCCGTGGTCGCCCAGCCTAGTCTGACCGTGTTTGCGAGCGAACTTGTCCGGCTCGCCGGGGGTGCGACAACATGTGCCCGTCGACCGTGGCACGGTTGCTTGTAGTGCCGCTCGCCCGCACCCTACAGACTCAATGCCCGATACCCAAAGCTGGAAATAAGTTCGGTCCCTACCCTCCCCTCGCACGGCAAACTGGTGATGAGCTGCCGGGCTGGATCTGTTCACGCCGCTCCGGCGCGGTCCGATGGCCCGGAATCTGCACTATTGGCGTACGGCTCGATCTCGAAGCGCAACGTTCGCTGTGCCACATCCAGATCATGCCGAGTCTAGAGATTGGGACGAAACTTTAATCCGAAGTTCCCGGCCATGATCGGTCGGAAGTCCTTGATATATCGGAGCTGATCAGGAACTGGAGTTGTCGTCGACTGGGAACGCACGGACGAGTTGGCGCGCCACTGTGGGACCGTCCGCATCACCGCGCAAGCGGCATTTACGCCGGGCACGGAATTCCCGCCTGCCTCGCTAGTAGACAGCGGGCCGGTGCTTGTTGCGCGACGGCGGACGATGCACCACCAAGCAGCCATAGGACCGCTAGCACGTTCATGGTCGCTCGGGTGTCCCGCAATTTGGTCTACGTTGGCGCGCTTCCGCTAGCCCAAAGCGGAACCGGCTGGAGGGGCCTTGGCTGCGCCTTTAACCGTTCAAGCGTCTGCGAAAAGCCTTGCGAGTCGCTCAACCTCCTGTGGCTTGCTGGCTGCAATGTTCTGGATTTCGAGCGGATCGGACTCCCTGTCGTACAGTTCCCTGTGTTCGGCGAAACCGTCAATCAGCTTGTAGCGGTGATCCTGCACCACGCGGAAGCGCCCGGCGTGCGCTCTGGAGACCTTCAAAGCCGAGCGGGCGTGCTCTCGATGCTCTCCGCTGCCTTGCTCTAGCAGGGTGCGCAACGACCTGCTCTCCATTTCGCTCGGCACTGGCCGGTCCGCACAGTCGACAAACGTGGCCGCCAAATCCATCAGGCTGACAAGCGCATCGCTCTGGTGCCCATGCGCGATGCCCGGCCCCGCCATCACCAACGGCACTCCGGCAGAGGCTTGGTACGGGACGCTCTTACCCCAGAGGCCCCTGTCCCCAAGCATTTCGCCGTGATCGCTCGAATACACGACCACCGTGTTATCTAGATCTCCGCGTTCGCTCAGCCGCTCCTGGAACGTGCCCACCCAACCGTCGATGTTTTCGATCATCGCGGAATAGTTCTGGCGAATCCGGACATGTTGCTCCGGCGGGAACGGCCCCGCATACTGGTGCGGCTGGGAAAAGTCTTCAATGACACGGTCCGGTCCGCGGTATTGCCGCTCCATGCGCGCAGTGATGTCCATTGGCGGATGCGGGCCATTGAAGTTTAGGACTAGGAACCATGGAGCTTCGTCCGGAGCACGGTCCAACAGTTCGAGGCCCATGCGCGCCGTGAAGTTGTCCAAGTAGTGCTCGTCATCCAACGGGCACGCATCGGTCATGCCCCACCAGTTCTCTTCGCGTGGATTCGCACGCTGCGCGATATCCTCCGCACAGATGCGGCCGAGAGGTGGGTCCAATTGCGCCAAGTACGCGTAGTAGGGCTCCTTCGGGCCAACCGGCTCGCCAAAGTACGACCCGCCCTTCCCGGCTGTGATCAGCATGTCGGAAAATCCCCACGCCTCCATGTCCTGACGCCCGTCGAGCGTGCGCCCCGCACGCCCCTTGTGCAAGTCAATCTTGCCTGTGGCCATCGTGTGATACCCACTGTCGTGCAGATGCTTGTAGCACGTGGTGATCTCCGGCTTGTAGCGGTCCCGATTCACTTCGACGCCGCAATTCTCGTACTCCATGCCGGATGCCAGACAGGATCGTGACGGGCCGCACACAGGCGAGGCGACGATGGCGTTCGTGAAATCAACGCCCCGACGGGCAAGCGCGTCAATGTGCGGCGTGGGAACCGGAATATCAGGATTGCGCCCCAGCCAGTCCGCCCGATGCTGGTCCGAGAGCAAGAACAGGAAGTTTGGCCTGACCACAGACCGTGGTCCCGGGAGCGAAGCGCTGCGGCAGCCAGCAGTGACACCAGCCAGCGCCGCTGCACCGGCAAGCACCTCGCGTCGCGATATTGCGCTCTTTCGGTGATCCATCTGCCGTCTTCTGTTGGCCGTGTGCCTAGCCCGTCTTGAGGAAGCCATGATTGTAGGCGAGACCGACCGGATCGATCGATTCAAAGCTTGTTTCGCTTTCGAATCAAGACTACAATTACACTCGAAGGCGAATCCCAACTCGTCCTCGGAGGTTATACCGTGCGGATCTTTCTCATAGCGCTTGCATTAGGTGGGCTTTGCCTTGCTTGGACATGCTCGTCCCCCGCGCCGGTCGAGACAGTCGCGGAAACGGCGACGCTCAAGCTCGTCAAAGACGGAGTTTGGTTTCGCATGGGCGAGCGTGATCAAGGCCACTGCAACAACGTCGTGATCGACATCGGCGAAGGGCTCTTGGTCGTCGATGCGAACTTCCCGAGCGGGGCACAGGCGCTGATGGAAGACATCAAGCAGGTCACGGATAAGCCTGTCACCTACGTCTTCGACACCCACCACCACGGCGATCATGCCTACGCCAATGCCGTCTGGACCCGCGCGGGTGCCACCACGCTGGCCTATGTTGGCGTTGCAGAAGAAATGGCCCGTTACGAGCCTGCGGGCTGGCAGGCAGCGGCCCAGGCACGTCCGGACGTGGCGGCTGTGGGTGCCGATTCGGTCGAGCCGCCGATGGAGACCTTCGACGTGGTGCCGCACGTATTGATGGGGGCGAGCCGGAAGGTCGAATTCCACCACTTCGGCTGGGCACACACGCGCGGCGACGGTATGGTCTTCCTGCCGGACGACGGCATCCTCTGCACGGGCGACGCGATCGTCAACGGACCCTTCAACTTCACGGGGCACTCCAACACTGGCAACTGGCCGAATGTCGTGAGCCAGGCTGAAGCCCTCGGTCCGGCCACGATTCTCCCCGGGCACGGTGCTCTCGGCGGGCCGGAGATCGCCGCCGGGCAGCGTCAGTTCTTCGAAGAGCTCAATGCCGCCGTGGAAGAGGCGTTCGCCGCTGGCACGGCCATCGAGGATGTGCTCACGGTGGAAGACGGGGCTGGCGTGTCCACGACCGTTGAGCTTTCCGGCGATGTGAGCAACTGGGTCGGCAACCGGTTTGCCGAGCAGGTCCGGGTGCGCTACGCCGAACTCGCGGAAGGCATGCCTCACGGCGAAATCGTGGGCGGGCCATAGCGTCGACAGATCCACTGAGCGGGCCGAGCGGCGTGATTGGTACGCGAGCCTTGCTCGTTTCCCGCGACTAGCCGACCCTGCAGTCTCGGCATCCGGCACTGTCGGGCGCGGCACGGAGGCTCGCTCGGCTGCCCTCGGGCAAACCGCATCGTGCGAGGATTGATCGTTCGGGCGGCCTTCCCCGACCGTTGGGGCGATCAAGCACAAGTTCGGCGCCTCCCATGCGCTCCGAGCTAAGTCGAAGGCGATCGGTTGACGCAGTTTCAGCGCCTGCGTGCTACCGTCCAGCCGAAATCGGCGGGACGGGCTCGATCGGGCGTGCAGCGATCTTTCGAGAGGGAAGTGTTTGACCTCAATGGCGGAAACGATCGCAGACTCTGCAGGTCTCCTTGCGACCGGACAGACTTGACACAGAGCGGGGTTTCAGTGTAGAACAGGGGTAGTGCGGGTTGGTCTGCGTATGTTCAAGCCGGAGACGGTGCACTGGCTGCGCCGGGAGGTGCAGCGGGGCGAGCTGTCGCGGGCGGCCTTGGGGCGCGGGCTGTGCGAGCAGGACGGCTGGCGCAACCGGCAGGGCCAGCTGTGCGCGGCCTCGGCCCGCAAGGCCTTGCCGGCGCTGGTGGCCGAGCTGGGTTTGCAGCTGCCGGCGGCGCAGCCGGGCCCGCCGCGGGGGCGCGGGCCGGCCGCGGCGGGGGCCGCGGAGCCGCAGACGGGATTCGAGGGTTCGCTGACGGCGCTCGGCGCGGTGCGCCTGAGCCTGGCACGGACGCCGCAGCAGCGCCAGCGGTGCGCCCGGTTGCTGCAGCAGGATCATCCGCTGGGGGCGGGCCGGGCGCCGGGCCGCCGCCTGGTGTATCTGGTGGAATCTGAGCGCGGGGCACTGGGCGTGCTCAGCTTCGTGGCAGCGCCGCTGCGGCTGGGGCCGCGCGACCAGCACTTGGGCTGGGACGAGCGCACGTGCGGAGCGGACATCGAGCGGATTGTCTGCAACGACCGCTTCTTGCTCCGGCGGGGCGTGCAGGTGCCGAATCTGGCCTCGCACGTGCTGGGCCAGGCGGCCCGGCGGCTGGCGGACGACTGGGAGCGGTTGCACGGCGTGCGCCCAGTGCTGTTGGAGACGTGCGTCGACGGGTCGCGCCCGGGCACCAGTTACCAAGCAGCGGGCTGGCAGTGCGTGGGCCGCACGCAGGGGCGGCCGCCGGGCGCGCTGGGGGCGGAGGTGGCCCCGAAGGCGGTCTGGCTGCAGGGGCTGGCGGACGACTGGCGGGAGACGCTGCGGCAGCCGCCGGAGCGGAGCTTGGGGCGCTTCCCGGCCCTGGAATTGGGCGACGAGGCGCACTGGTCGCAGCGCGAGTTGCTGCGCTCGGACCTGCCGGACGGGCGGCTGCGGGAGCGCCTGCAGGGCATGGGGCAGGCCTGGGAACGGCACCCGGGCGCGCCGCTGTCGGCGATCTTCCCGCAGCCGAGCGAGCACCGCGCGGCGCGCCGTTTCTTGCACAATGACAAGGTGACCGCCGCGGACATCCTGCAACCGCATCGCGAGGCGCTGCTGGAGCGGCTGCGGGCAGACGCGAGCCAGACGCTGTTGTTGGTGCAGGACACGACGACGCTGAACTACACGAACCTGCGCCGCAGCGCGCGCGGGCTGGGGCCCTTGCAGGACCGTGCCAGCAGTTCGCGGGGACTGTTCGTGCATGCCAGTGTGGGGTTCACCGCAGGGGGGCGCCCGCTGGGGGTGAGCGGGCTGGAGCAGTGGGCGCGCCCGGAACAGGATCCGGGCCGGACGGGGGAGCACGAGAAGGAGAGCGCGCGCTGGTTCCGGGGGTTTGCGCAGGGCGCGGAGTTGGGCCGGCTGGCACCGGGCAAGCGGGTGGTGGTGGTGGGCGACCGCGAGAGCGACATTTTCGCACTGTTCCAGCGGCAGGCGGCGCAGGCGGCCGAGGCGGGGTTGTTGGTGCGGGCGCACGCGGGGCGGCAGCGCAAGGTGCAAGCGCAATGGTGCGGGGAGACGAGGCTGCGGGAGCTGGCGGCGCAGCCGGACTTCGAGAAGCCGGTGGTCAGCGGGCGGAAGATCGTGATCGATTCGCAGGGGGGCAAGCGGGCGCGGCCGAAGCGCACCGCGACGACGGAGCTGCGCATCGGGCAGGTGCAACTGCAACCGCCGAAAGAGCAGCCGGGGGCGGCGCCGCTGGCGGTGTGGCTGGTGCGGGTGCTGGAGACGGACCCGCCGGCGGGGGAGGCTGAGCTGGAATGGCTGCTGGTGTCGAGCGAGGGGGGCCAGACGGCGGAGTGGGCCGAGCGGATCGTGGGCTGGTACGAGGCGCGCTGGAGCATCGAGGAGTATTTCCGGGTGCTCAAGAGCGGGGCGCACAGCGAGGAGCGGCAGTTGCGCGATGCGGCGGCGCTGGGCAAGTGCCTGGTGTTCGACGCGATCACAGCCTGGCAGGTGTTCAGCCTGCAGCGCTACGCGCGGGAGGCGCCGCAGACCCCGGCGGCGGCGGTGCTGAGCGCGGACGAGCGGGCGGTGGTCGAGCGGGTGGTGGTGGCCGAGCGGCTGCTGCCGCCGCGCGAGCGGGGCCAGCCGCTCGGGCCGGACATCCGCACTTGGGTGGTGTTGCTGGCGCGCATGGCGGGCTGGCAGCCGAGCAAGCGCCATCCGCTGCCGGGCAACGAAGTGCTCTGGCGGGCGAACGTGCAACTGCAGATGATGGTGCGCCTCAGGCAAGCGACGCGCGGGCCTTAGGCACCGCCCGGGCGGGCGCGCAAACCCAGCGCCTGGCGCGGGAAAAGTGCTTGCGCGCGGCAGCGCTGGAGTGGCCCAGCGGGCGCATCCGGGACGCGTTGCCGAACGCCTGCACGGCTGCGGCTGATGCCGGCAGCAGGGCGGGGTTTTGCTCCGGCAGGAGCGTACCAGAGTGAGCAATCCCGCCGCCCGGCCGCCAACACAATTCGGGAGGCTCACATCCACAGACACCGGGTGCCAAGCAACGACCCTTAGCAGCGCCGGTTGTGCCCCGCAAGTGGGCGGGCGGGGACTGGCTGCGGAGCGGGACTGGCGGTTGACAGGGGCCGTGCTGGTTTTCGGTTCAGCTGGACCGGAATTGGCCATGCTTGCTCGCATCAGACTGCGCCGAAGCAGGTTGGGCATCACTCTGATCCAGTAAGCGTTCGAGCGGGCCGTGAATAGAGGACGTTGAGAGGGTGGAGGGAGGGTAGAAAAAAAACTGGCTTGAAACGCTGGACACCGGACATGTGTTTATGCCAGCCTAGCGAATATGCAGTTGGGCGGGCAGCCGGAAGCGCAGGGAGGGTTGGTGTGGGCCCCGGGCTTCGACTGGCGGCGGGAGCGGGTGCCTGCCGAGGCGGTGGCGTTGGTCGAGGCGAAGCAAGCGGCGCATTACTGGCGGAGCATGCACGCGCGGGCGAAGGAGCGTGTGGCGCAGCGTTGGGGGCAGTGGCGGGCAGCGGAGCGGCAGCTGGCGGAGGCGCGGCGGCAGATCGCGCAGTTGGCCGGGCGGGTGCGGGAGTTGGAGCAGGAGAATGCGGGCCTGCGGCAGCGCCAGCAGGAGCTGCTGAAGACGCCGTTCGGGAAGCGGAGTGAGAAGCGTCAGGGCGGCAGCGCCGGCGGGCCGGGACAGCCGGGGCCGGGCAGTGCGGGCACCAGTCAGGGGCCGCAGCGGTCGCGCGGGGGGCAGCCGGGAGCCAGCGCGCATGCGCGGGTCGCGCGGGTCCGGCCTGCCGGTGCGGGAGGAGTGGCACGAGCCGGAGGCGGTCCAGCGCCAGTGTCTGGACTGCGGGCGGCCCTACCGCCGCAACGGCGAGGCGGTCAGCGACCGGATCGAGGTCAAGGCGCACGTGCGGCGGATCCGGCGGCCACGCTACCGGGCCGCGTGCGAGTGCGCGAGACGGCCGGGGCAAGCGGTGCCGGAAGTGCTCGCGCCGCTGGTGCCGACGCTGTTCCGCGGCTCGGGCTATGGCCTGAGCGTGTGGGTGGCGTTCCTGATGCAGGTGGATTGGCAGCGGCACCCGGCGCGGGCCTTCGAGCGGGAGTGGGCCGAGTTCGGGGTGCGCCTGCCGGCGGCGACCCTGCTGGGGCATGTGCCGGATTTTCTGACTTGGTTCGAGCCGCTGGCAGAGGCCATCGGGGTGCACCAGCAGCAGGCGCGGGTGGTGCCTGGGGACGAGACCTCGTGGGTGGTGCATGTGCGGGCGGAGGCCGACGCGAACCCGCGCTGCTGGCTGTGGGCCTGCCTGAGCCGGGACGCCGTGCTGTTCCGGGTGGATCCGTCGCGCAGCGCCGTGGCGGCCGAGCAACTGTTCGGGGCCCTCGGGCGGGACCGGCGGGTGGTGCTGGTGTGCGACCGCTACTCGGCGTATGTGAAGTTGGCGCGGGAGCACCCGGGACAGTTCGAACTGGCGGTCTGTTGGGTCCACGTGCGGCGGGATTTTGTGACGCTGGGGCGCAAGCGGCCGGATCTGCAGGCATGGGTGGAGGGGATCGTGGCGCGGATCGGCAAGCTGTACCAACGCAACGCAGAACGGCTGGCGGCGTGGGACCCGGAAGGTTGTCCGCAGGGGCAGTCCGAGCAGTTCCAGGCGGCGCAGGAGCGTCTGGAAGCGGAGTTCGAGGCGCTGTTCGAGCAAGCGGGCAAGGAGCAGCGGGCCCTGAGCGCGGCGGCGGGGAAGCCGCCGGGCGGCGGCCCGCCGGACCCGCGCTTGGGGCCGCTGCAATCCTTGTTGAAGCACCGCCAGGGCCTGACGGTGTTCGTGGCCAAGCCGTTCGTGGCGATGGATAATAATCCCGTGGAACGAGCCCTGCGGCGGCCCGTGATCGGGCGCAAGCTCAGCTTCGGCTCGCACAGCGAGGGCGGGGCGGCCCTGCAGGGCGCGCTGCTGTCGGTGTGCGCCACGCTGGACCTGGCGGGCCTCGACCTGCGGCGGTGGCTGGAGGCGTTCCTGCGCGAGTGCGCGGGCCTCGGGCCGCAGGCCGTCGTGGTGGATCCTCAGGCCTGGCTGCCGTGGGGCCTGCCCGCAGCGCGCTTGCGGGAACTGCAAGCGCAGGGGCGCTCCAGGCACGGGCCGGCCCCGTGAGCGGCTGCCTGCGCTACTGCGGCCGGGACTTCCCGGCTGCCGAACTGGAGCTCATCCGCGCGCTGATCGCGCAGCGCGACCCGCCCCTGTTCCGCACGGCGCTGTCGCGGGCGGTCTGCGCGGCGCTGGACTGGCGCAAGCCCGATGGCGGCCTCAAGGAGATGAGTGCGCGCGTGGCCCTGCTGCGCATGCAGCGCGACGGCCTGCTGACCCTGCCGCCGCCGTTGCGCACCGTGCCGCGACCGCAACCGCTGGCGCTGTCCCCGCGCACCGCTCCGCCCGGCCTCGCGCCCCTGCCCGTCTCGCTCGCCCAAGCCCGCCCCCTGCGCCTCTCCCTGCTGCGCCCCGCCGATCCCCGCAGCGGCCTCTGGAACGAATTCGTCGAGCGCTACCACTACCTCGGCTACAAGCCCCCTGCCCGGCGCCCAACTGCGCTACTTCGTCTACGCCGCCGACGGCCTCCTGCTGGCCCTGCTCGGCTGCGGCGCCGCGGCCTGGAAAACCGCCCCGCGCGACCGTTTCGTCGGCTGGGATGCCGCCACCCGCCAGCGCAACCTGCCGCTGCTCGTCAATCACGCCCGCTATCTCATCCTGCCCTGGATCCGCCTGCCCTGCCTGGCCTCCCATCTGCTCGCCTGCCTCCAGCGACAGCTCCCCGGCGACTGGCAGCAGCGCTACCAAATCCGCCCCGTCCTGCTCGAAACGTTCTGCGAAACTCCGCGCTTTGACGGCACCTGCTATCGCGCCGCCAACTGGATCCTTCTCGGCCAGACTCAGGGCCGCGGTCAACTCGACACCCGTCACCAGTACAACCAGCCCGTCAAGAACGTCTTCGTCAAACCCCTCTGCCCCGACTGGAAACAAATCCTCAATCGCTAGTTCCCCAGCCGCCCTTCACGGCCCGCTCGAACGCTTACCTGATCCGCGCACAGCTGCTTCGTGGTAAGTCTCGTAAGTCCCTTGCCTATAGGCGATTTCAGGCAGCCTTGCGCCCAGCTCTCTTGCGGCAGGAGCGTAGCAAAGTGAAAACACCTGCCTGCCTGCCGCCGGACGAATTCAAGCCTTGGACGGCAGCATAGTCCGAGCCCCTACAGGCCGCATGCGGCCAACGCTCTAGCGGCGATCATCGCCCGCCACTCGCTTCCGGGCAGCGAATCGCAGTCAGACAGCCAACGTCCCTGCCACTGGCATCCCTCAGGCAATTCCTGATCCAATCAGTCGTCCTCTAGCCGTCCGAATACTCCGTATCAGCGCAATCAAGCGACGATCCTGAGTCAATCAGGTCCGGTCGCTAGGCAGGTCTCAGTCTCTCCTCAGGGTATGGTTAAGATGGTACAAGGCGAGGCAGATAGCTGGCCCCGCTCAGAGGAGGGCTACCATGAATCGGAAGTTTACGAGCATCGCAGTAGCGGCATGCGCGATCGTGCTGAGTGCCGCGATCGCCTTCGGGCAGATCGAGTCCGCGCGCATACAGGGGATCGTGAGCGACTCCACTGGCGCCGTGATTCCCGGGGCGACGGTCCAGTTCTTCCATGTCGGCACCGGACAGGAGTCGACCGTCTCCACCGGTGCGGACGGGCTATACCGGTCGATCCCGCTGCGGATCGGTGAGTACCGGGTCGAGTACGAGGCGGACGGCTTCAAGCGGTCTGTCCGTTCCGGCGTCAACCTCGAGCTCCAAGAGACCGCAGTGATTGACGTGGCGCTCGAGATCGGCGAGCTGACCGAGGTGGTCGACGTGACCGCCGACGCGGTGCTGCTGGAGACGACGAGGGCCACGCAGGGGCAGGTCATCAACAACCAGCGCATCGTCGACATGCCGCTCAACGGCCGGGACTACATCCAGCTCGCGCTGCTGTCGGCCGGGGCGATCCGCCCGATCGGCGGGCGTTTCGGCGGGTACAGCGCCGGCGGCCAGCGGACGACCCAGAACAACTACACGCTCGACGGGGTCGACAACAACGGCCTGCAGATCGCCGCCCAGGGGCGCCGGGCCGAGGTGGTCAAGCCGTCCATCGACGCGATTGAGGAATTCAAGATCTCGACCAATGCCTACAGCGCGGAGTCGGGACGCGCCCTCGGAGGGACGGTCAACGTCTCGATCAAATCGGGCACCAACGAGCTGCACGGCACAGCCTTCGAGTTCCTGCGCAACAACGTACTCGATGCGAAAAACTTTTTCGACAACCCGAACTTGCCCAAACCGCCGTTCAAGCGCAATCAGTTCGGCTTCTCCTTGGGAGGGCCCATCAAGCGGAATTCGACATTCCTGTTCGGCGACTTCGAGGGTACGCGCATCCGCGAGTCCGCGACATTTGTCCTGGACATCCCCACGCAGGAGCAGCTCGCCGGGGACTTCAGCGCCGTGCCGCAGACGGTCCACGACCCCGCGACGTACGACGCCGCGTCGAACCTCAGGGACCCGTTCCCCAACAACGTCATCCCGGGGGACCGCATCGACCCGGTCGCGCGGAAGGCGAGCGATTACTATCCCGCGCCGAACAACCCCGGCCTCACCCGCAACTGGCGCACGGCGTCCCCGGATAACGAGGACGACGACAAGTGGGACATCCGGCTCGACCAGATCTTCGGGGCCAGCGACAACATGTTCTGGCGCTACAGCCAACAGGACAGCTACGTGCCCTCGCCGATCCGGTTCCCGTCCCAGCAGGACGGGGACGGCACCGAGTTCAACCACCGCGGCCAGAACATGGCGCTGGGCTGGAACCATATCTTCACGCCCACCCTGATCACCACCATCAAGCTCGGCTGGAACCGGATCTACACCAACCGCCAAGCCCTCGCGCAGGCCAATCTCAACCAAGAACTCGGCCTGACCGGCGTCAACGAGTCGCTCCGCGGAGCAGCCCGGTTCAACATCAGTGGGATGCGGCAAATCGGGACGTCGAACTTCACCCCCAACCTGATCGACTCGCAGAACCGCCAGATCAGCATTGACACCAACTGGACGAAGGGCCGGCACAGCGTCAAGTTCGGCTACTCGCTGCAGCTGCTGCAGAGCTACCTCACCAATCCCCAGCAGGAACTGGGCCAGTTCATCTTCAACGGCAACTTCTCCCGGCAGACGCAGAACGTGGCCGGGGACCGCGGCGGCCGCCCCGTGGCCGACTTCCTGCTCGGCATCCCATTCCGCACCGACATCTCGAATTCCGTGTATATGAACCTGCGCGCGCCGTGGCAGCACTTCTACATCCAAGACGAGTGGCGCGTCAACGACCGGCTCACGCTGAACATGGGACTGCGCTACGAGCACAACATGCCGTGGTACGACAAGGAAAACGGCATCTCGAACTTCGACATCGACACCGACCCGATGAACCCGACGTTCTTCGTGGCAGCTGACGGGAGCGTCGGCTCGCGCGCGACGCTCGATCCTGACCTGAACAACTTCGCCCCCCGGTTCGGCTTCGCGTACCGGCTCACAGACAAGACCGTGCTGCGCGGCGGGTACGGCCTCTTCTACGCCAATTACGAGGGTACCGGCGGCGGGCAGTTCCTCGAGACGAACCCGCCGTTCCACATCAAGTCGCAGATCTCGACGGACAGCATCAGCCCGTCCGTCCTGCTGCGCGACGGCGTGCCGGACGGGGTCGTCACACCGGAGCGCGCGGTCAGCCTGCGGTTTTCATCGTTCGAGCGCGACCCGCCGTGGCCGATCTCGCAGCAGTGGAACTTCAACATCCAGCAGTCGCTGGGGGAAAACACGGTCTGGGAGATCGGCTACTACGGGACCAAGGCACAGCATCTGGTCAACCGGGTCGACGGCAACTACGCGCTGCCGGGACCGGGCAACATCAACGCGCGGCGCCGGTACACCAGCGCCATCTTTCCCGGCACCGACATTGTGGTGGGCCCGCTCGCCGCGATGAATCGGCACGAGTTCAACGGCAACTCCCTGTTCCACTCGTTCCAGACCCGCATCGAGCGGCGCTACTCGAACGGCTTCACCATGCTGGCCGCCTACGTGTGGTCGAAGAACATCGGCGACGTCCCGGGCTTCTCGGGATCGGGCAACGCGCCGAACAGCGGCATCCAGAACCCGCTGAACCGAAGGGCGGAGCGGAGCCTCGACAACCAGCACCGGGACCATAGTTTGGTGAGTAGCTACATCTACGACCTGCCGTGGGGCGAGGGCCGCCGCTGGGGAGGCTCGTGGGGAGCGGTCCCGGACGCAGTCCTGGGTGGCTGGACAGTCGCGGGCATCGTGTCGTTCGCTTCCGGCCGACCCTTCGGCCTGCGGGTTCGCGGCAACCCCGCGAACAACGGCAACTTCAGCCGTCCCAACGTGATCCAAGGCGCGAGCCCGCACCTACCGGGCGGGCAGCGCGATCCTGAACGCTGGTTCAATACCGACGCATTCGAGAGTAACAACGAGTTCGAGTACGGCAACGCGGGCCGGAACATCCTGATCGGCCCGGGGCTGGCAAACTGGGACTTCGCGGTCTACAAGCGGTTCTCAATCACAGAAGGCCATTCCTTGCAGTTCCGATTCGAGAGCTTCAACTTCACGAACACGCCGGTGTTCGGCTTCCCGAACTCCGAGGTCGGCCACAACAATTTCGGCAGGATCACAGGCGCCGGTCGGCCGCGCAACCTGCAGTTCGGCCTGAAATACATCTTCTAGCGGCGGGACGGTCCGGGGCAGGTGCGCACCCGGACCGTTCACTGACGACCGCTGTTGATGCCAAAATCTGGCGGTCCCTACTACTCCACGTCTGCACCCGTGAGCGCATATTCGAACCTGTCACATTCTCGTGCCAACGTCTCGATGTAGAGATCGAGCTCCTCATGATCGAGCGTCGCAGCTGGAACTTCAATCAGCCCGATCAGCCGGTCTTTGTCATCGAAGGCGAACGTGACGAGCGGCTTGGACCCATTGAGACGCCACGCGCGGTAGGCGATCCGGCGCCGATGGTCGCTGGTTCGAGTTTCGGCCGACGCTGAGAGCACGAAAGACCGAAACACGTACCGGTCTTCCTCTCGGGACACACGAACGGATTGACCTCGGCCGCCCTCGCGCAGTCTAACCCGGATAACGACTTCCTCTATCGTCCACAGATGATCGCGTCGTTCAGGCAACTGGTCGATGCGTGCAATCAAATCCTTCATCGCCGGACCTTGTGCTGAAGCGTCATCTGTCTTTTTGCCGTTCGACAAGTCGGCTTACCAGCACTCCTGCGGCACCAACGGTCCTTGTCACCAGAGACTCGAGCTCTTCAAACTGCGCAGTATCCGGGTGGAACACGATGTCACCTTCCAGGGAAACCCGATCCGTGCGGTGAGCCGGGTCAGGGGACACACACACCTTGGCGCAATTGAGCTCTATCTGGAGTTCGTACAGTTCATCGAGTCGGTCGTCATCGTGCTCGATTCCAACGGCCCCTACCTCGCTGCTGCAATGGAGGAGCGTGGCATCCCCTGACGCCTGTGACCGCAACTGCAATCGAAACGGTTGCCAAACACCTGGCTCTTCCGTATCTCGGTACATCACGCGGCCCTGCCGCACGAGGGCGTATCCGCGACGGAGCAACGGGTCGGCCGTGCGGAGCTGACGGATCCCATACTGCTCTAGAAAGCTTGACCACAGTTTGTCAAGGTGTTTGACGTCGGCGCCCAGATCTCGCCTTACGACGGACGTCGGGTCAAGCTCGCCTACGAGCCACTGTCGTTGAATCGGGAACGCCGACTTCAGTTCTCCCTTTGGCGGTGGGATTGCCTCAAGATGCTCGAGCATCTCCTAGCCGATATTGATGCGGCTGTCGAGCGCTTGCGAGTCTGACTTCTTCTGGTGGATGAGTTGCAAGAACCGTTTGAGGCGGTGCAACACTCGACGCACCTGCAAAACCTCAACCGTATCCTGCAGGTGCGGGTAGTACACCTGGGGGAAATCTGCGGCGTCTGGTTCGGTCTTCTCCCCATCCAGCCGTCTCTGCACCAGCGAGCCTATCCGGTCGACGCGGCCCGTACGCTGCTCTATGGCCGACGGAGTCCATGTAATGCCGTAATGGACGACCTGCCGACAGAACGTGTGCAGGTCTTCACCTTCCTGGAGTACGTCCGTGGTGAGCAGGGCGAGTGGGAATCCGGGCATGCGGAATTGCGACACGAGGCGCTTGTTAACTCCGCCAGACATCCGTCCAACCGGAACCTGCCGTTGAAGTGTCGAACCGAACCACGAGGCCAGTTGATCGAGCCTCCCGGCCGGGACATCCGGGAAGTTCACACCAACGAGAAGGTCAAAGAATTCGGCTGCTTGCGACAGCTCGTAGAACGCGTGAAAGCCTGGCTGACGAGACTGCGACTCGAGCAACGCGACAAACGCGCGTGCCAGATCCCGGACGGGTTCATCCGATTCGGTCTCATGCCGGAGCGTAAACGACCCAAGATGTCTGATCGCGAGGAGATAAAGATCGATGTAGCTCGCGCCAAGGCGCGCCATTGCGCTTAGCAGCTCGCGTCGCTGTTCTCGCCGTCGGAATCGCTGACGGAACTCACCAGCATCCTCTGGCCAGATCTGCCTTCTCAGATCCGGGTGTTTGACCAGTTCGGTAATGAAGCTCGTGAACCCGATCGCCTGCTCGGGCCCGGGAAAGCCCGCAGGGGGATCTGCAGTTCCCGCGCGCGGGTCTGGAAACCGCTCGTCGAGCATGATGCGTGCCTCATCGCCGAGCTGACCTCCAGCTTTCTCGATCTGCTCGAGAGCCGCCTGCTGGTACGCCACAAACACCTGAATTCGTGGGTACCCCTTCTCTCTTTGGGTCAGGTGCTTGAAATGCCAGAACGCTCGCGGCCTAAGAATGTCAACCAAAGCAGGAAGAGATACGCCGGCAATTCGGGCGACCTCGGCCAGTGGGTCGGCTGGGCGGTCGAGCAGCCAGCTCACGTAGTCGTCTTGAAAAAACGTGCCGTAGACGGAACTCTGGCTCGAGAGTCGATTCTTCTGAAACGCTGCCCCCGACAAGACTCCACGCGGACCGCTGCCGCGAAAGAACCACGAGAAAAACGTGTCCGCACTGCCCTCGGCATCATCGTCAACAGCCCCTCGCTCTTCGGGGATCTCGGAAGGATCACGCTCCGCTTCATCGAGTAAATGCACCTCCAGTCGTTCGTCCGGCCGCTTGGCTCTCTCCCTCGCATATCGCTCGAAGAGCTCGTGGACCTCTGACACTTGGCCTGGAAGCGCCGCCGTCATGCGAACTTGAAGCCAGCGATCGCAGTGGGCGTCTAGCTTCGCCGCGAGTTCGTCGACGGTTCGAACACGACGGACGAACACCAAAGTCTTGTCGCCGGTCTCGAACACCGACGCAAATGAGTCAGCGGTACCGTCTAGTTTCGGATGGGGCAGGGTTCCGGGAAAATTGGCGCGATACGACTCGACTATTGCCGCAATTCCATCGGTGTCGATGCCTCGACGCTCGTCGGCAGTATCTCCTTGGTTGCCGTCGAAGCTCGAAGACGGCTCATCTTCGTCGTCACTGATGATCGCTTCTGGTAGGCCCGCGGGAGGGCTGCGACCCCCGACGGTTTCCAAGAAGCTCTCGAATGAGGACAGCATCCCGATCTGAAAGCTATTGTTGAACCGTTCGTCACGGAGAACTTCGGCCACCTTCTTCTGCATCAGTGCAACAACGAGGCGCTGCTTCGGATCCGCAATGTGCATCGGCTTGTCGTAAACGCGGTAGCCACCTTGGCGCCACTCGCGTCGATACATGTTCTTCGTATAGCGCCTTCCGTTGATGCTCAGACTTGCCACGCGCCGGACCATGAGCCGTCCAACGATCTCTCGCTTTTGATCCTCGGACACGTCTGCACTGAGGAGGCGATCAACATGGACCGGGTCACAATCCTTCCAGCCCATGAGGCTGGCCTTTCCATAGCCGAGCACGTCCAGTTGGCGCTGGATCGCGCCGTAATCATCAGACTTCGTTACACCGTTTCATTTGGGTTGGATAGTTTGGATGCAGGGAGCGGCGGCTTGGGGTTGGCCGGGGTGGGCTGGGAGGAGGCTGAGCAGGGCAGGTCGTCCGACAGCATGCGGTAGACCAAACGGAGGTGGGTGCCGGGGAAGACGGTGCGCGTGCGGTTGAGCTCGTCGAGCAAGGGGGCCAGGGCGCGATCCTGGGCGCGGGTCGGCTGGTGCAGCAGGCGCACGGTGAGGGTCCCGGCTGACTCGTCAGGGTGCAGGCTGGCGTCAGCCTGAAACAGCGACTTGAGCAGGCTGCGGGCGGTGTCGGGATTGTCGAGCGCGGGCGCAACCGCGGTCGTCATCGCTGTTTCGGCGCGGTAGGCCAGCATGCGCAGGGTGTCCAGCAGTAGGCGCAGCGGTTGGGGCAGGGCCTGCAGCCGTGCCTCCGGCGAGAGCTCGCCGGCCAAGATGTGCTGGTCGGTCACCTTGCGTGCCAGCAGCAGGCCTTGGATGGTCTGGTCGCAAGTCTGGATGCGCGCTTCCAGCGCGCGCGCTGGGGCGGATCCGGCGTCGGCTTGCAGGGCCAGCTTGCGGCGCAGGTTGCCGACCGAGTTGCGGGCTTGCTTGAGCGCCTTGCCGATGGTGCGGCAGGCCGGGTTGACGACCCAGGCGTCGGCCTCGACCTCCACCAGCGCATGCTCGGGCAGGGTGTCGAGGCCGAACTCGGCGCGCAGATACTTGAAGAAGTTCTCCTGCGTCCAGCGCGAGCGCAGCAGGCCCGCCGCTTGCTCGGCCGTGAGGTCGGGATGCGTGGTCAGCAGCGCGGGCTGGCGCTGGTCCGGCCCCGGCCGACCCGCCAGCTCGAGCGGCTTGCGCGGCTGGCCGCGCTGGCCCGTGCCGCGCACACGGCGGTCGATCCAGAAGCGGATCTCGCGCGCCTGGCAGCCCGCGCCCAGATCGTACGGTCGCTCGGCCAGCTGGCCCTCCAGGCGGGCCGACCCGCCCGGGGCGCGCACTGGGATGACGGCCTCCCGGAAGTCGCTATCCGGCCAGCGCTGCGCCTGCGGGCCCTTGATCCAAGTCACCACCGCGATGCCCAGCGCGCGCAGCTCGCGGAACAGGCGCGGGCTCCAGCCCTCGCGGTCCAAGACCAGCGTTAGGCGTGGTGCGGCGGTCGCGCCAGCGCCTGCCAGCAGGCCCAGCTGGCGCAACTGCGGCACAATCCCGTTCCAGATCTCAGACACCATGCCGTCGTCTATCTGGCGGTGCAAGCACAGCAGCGGCGCCCCGCCTAGCGCGTGCACCCAGTAGCCGACCGAGGCTGGCAGGGCCAGCTTCTGGCGGGTCACGAAATGTTTCGGCAGCCGGCCCTGACCGCTGTAGACCTGCACGTGGCCATCGACGAACAGCGTGGCGACGGCCTCCGGATCGTCTGCACACCAGTCCTGGGTCAGGCAGCCGACCCAGGCCGGCAGCCCCTTGGCAGCGGCCAGCTGGCGCGTGCGGCGGCGCAGGGTGCGCGGGCAGGGGCAGCGGTCCAGGCCCAACAGGGCGCCCCACTCGCCGGGCTGCTGGTAGCGCAGCCGCTCGGCGCAACGCACCCGGCCCAGCAGCAGGAAGGCCCACAGCAGCAGCAGCGACTGCAGGCCGTAGAAGCCCTTGGGCAGCGTCAGCTGGTCGAGGTGGCGCAGCAGGCCGGCCTGCAGCAGGCTCGGCAGGGCGGTCAGCACGCCGCCCCCGCTGACGGCCGCGGCGGCGCACTGGGCGCCGCGCCGCCGGGCTGCGGGCCCGCTCCCTGAGCGTCACTGTCACGCTCGGCGGGCGCGCCGGCGCGTCTGCGTGGCAGGCACTGGCTGGCAGGTAGCAAGCCCTGTTGGGTGTAGCGCCACAGCGTCGATTGCGAGACGCCCAGTTGCTGGGCCACGCGGTACAGGCTGAGCCCGGACCGCAGCATGCGGGCGGCCTGGGCCAGCTGCGCGGGGTCCACGATGCCATAGGGGCGGCGCGGCTTGGGGGCGGGCGCGAAGCCAAGCTCACCCTGCACCTGCAGCCGCTGCACGGCGCGCGAGACGGTGCTCTGGCTGATGCCGTGGGCGCGGGCCAGTTCGGACTGCGTAGCGAGGCCGAACAGGGCGAAGCGGGCCAGGCAGAGATTGCGCTCTAGCTTGTGGTCGGCCGTGTGCGAGCAGACGGGGTCGGTGTGCACGAAGTAGACGACGCGGTCGCCCTCGCGCAGCATGCTGAGGCGCGCGCTGATGGGCGTGGCGTGTGGGGGTTGGAGCGGCAGAGCGGCGGGCAGGCCAGTGGGCGCGGGCAGTTTGGCGGGCGAATACATATGCATTCACGATAGCATGTTCTGGGGTGCAAGTCAAGTCCGGATGCGGCCGGGGAGGGAGCGTGAAAGCTTGACCCAGCAGCTAGTTACGAGGCTCTAGGCCTCTTTGCCGAGTGTTCCGATGTAACGAAGTCTGATCATCTTCAAACGGTGTCGCCGAGAGGAGTAGCACGCGCTTTGCTTTGTGGCCGTACCAGGAATACCCATAGGTCTCGCCCTCGGGATGGCCAAAGGCAAAGCCCATCACCCGATTGCGATTGCTGACCCTGGGACCAAAGCCGTGCTTGAGGTTGTGGCTCTCGTCAACCACCAAGAGGTCGACCTGCGGCATGGCTGCATTGATGGCGCAGCCGTAGGCATCACGGAATGCCTCGGGCGTAGTAGCTGACAGGGTTCCTGATGGCAGCCAGCTTACTCGTTCGAGCAGCTGTTCACGCAACAGCTGCCGACGATCGGGGTCTTTGACCGCGAGGCTAAAGCTGGTCATGCGGAGAAAGAAATCGCGGTCTGCATTCAGCATGGCTTCGTTGACGAAATCGACCAGCGAGTTGCAGTAAACCGGCGCCCATGCCGGTTCGCCCTGCAGGGATTTCACGCGATTCCCCGTCAGCTGCCAGTTGAGACGGACGAAATTCTTGAGCTCCTTGATCCACTTGCGCTGGATGTTCTCACGTGGGGCGATGACTACGATGCGTGCGTGCGGATTAAAATACCTTGTGAGTGCCATGACGCCGAGCGCCACATAGGTCTTCCCCATCCCGACCTCGTCTGCCAAGTAGGCGCACCTGTTCCGCTCGAGCATGTTGAACAATGCGGCGGTCCCCTCCTCTTGCGTCTCGGCAAAGCCAAATCCGCGAGCGAGCTCTGTCGGCGCGAAGTCGATCACTTCCCTAACAAACGAGGGATTGACCGTAGTCATCGACTTACCCTCATACGAGATGCAGGCTTTAGGAACGCGTCCTCATACCACTGCATAAACCGGTCAGCATCGGCGTCGTCAAGCTCAATCGAGTTTCGTAGGGTTGGCAGGTGATCAAGCTGCTTGTCCAACTGCTTGACATGCCGCGTTCGCTGGCTGAAGAATTCACGATGTCGGCTGCCCAACTCCTCACGCAGCTGCCGAGCACACAGAAACGTCACATAGCTGGGAATCGGATCGTCGCCTGGTCGTTCGAGCGTCTTCCGCAGCAGATTCGGGAGAGAATCGAACTTGGCGCCCAGCAGCCGAGCCTCGGCTTCGTTGTCTCGCCCATCCGCCAATGCCGTATCGACGGCACGTTCGAGACAGGCAAAGGCGTGATAGATGCCGGCAAACCGGTCGAAGAGCGTGTTGCGCAAGTGCAGCGGCTTGACCGGCGCGACTGCAAGCCCCTCAATTTGGTCGATAATGTGGGGTTCCAAGAACTGAGCGCGCTGGTATGGGGTCAGGAGCGACCAGTATTCGAGGATCTCCTCCGGTGTCAGCTGCGCCAGCAACGACGGTCGGTGCCCCATGTTTTCCTCTCGCACGAGGACGCGCCATGGCTGCCCCCGATGCTCCACGAGGAGGAAACTGGTCGAGACCAGTATTTCCTCCAGACGACTCGAGGCTGCGGAGCCGAGCGGCGTCCAGTTCCCGCACTGCCACCCGCTAACAGTCGCCAGCAGTTCCCCGGCTGTCGTCAGCACCTTGAATCCGTACGCAGTTGATTCCTTCAGGCGATAGCTAAGCCGCTTTGTCCCCCAGTCGAACTGAAGACTGAGATCGAGTCCGACCTTATCGAGACCGTCCGCTTCCGTGGTCTCCTCCGGGGCGAACCGTTCCGGGTTTCGCTCCAGAGGCTCCAACCACCAGCGCCGGCGATACCCCATGTCCGTAATGTCAACAAAGAATGCGGCTTCCAAGTTGCCAGCCGCTGCTCCAGAATGTCCCGCTTTGGTGAGATTCGGTGAGCCAACCACGAGAAGGTCAGGGCCACCCTGCTTCCACAAGCGATATACCTTGGCATGCACGCGACGGGGGGCGAGCCGCTCGGAGCTATCATCTTTTCCGCGCTTGGTGACCTCTCCGGGAAGACGGGCCCATCGGGTCTCGCCCAACGCCGCGATCGCTTCATATGTCGCTCGTGTGACCTGCGGCGCTCCATCTGCCTCAAAGGGCAGATAGACGCGAATCTCCCGAGGCCGCAAGGCACCAACCAGATCACGAAGCGGTCCTTCACCCCGCTCATCAAAGTACGGCGAGATGACCTCCAAATTCAGAGCCTCGCTGTCGAAGTCGAGCTGCCGCAACCAGTCCGAGAGTGTTGTCTGGCTCTGTGCCCCGAAAATGCGAGTGTGATGCGTGCCGCCAGACTGATTCTTCTCAAATGAGATACGTTCGGGCCGGGGCGACAGAAACGCTTTGATCTTGTCCAGGGCTGATTGATCATCACCATCTGACGCTGACTGCTGAAGTCGTTGGACTAGTGACAGCAGGTCGGGGCGGAACGTGCACCGGTCGTCTTCGCTGTCTCTGTCCTTGACCTCTTCGATGTGCGCACATTCAACGTTTTCCCACCACCCGGCCCTTGTTAGATTTGCTGACATGATGCCGGTAACAAGTGCCTGTCGCGGGGGTTCAGCGTCAGATGCTTCCCCACCGGCCTCGTGGTGCTCGTCGACCAGGAGCAAGATCACCTTCGGGTGAAAATAGCCCGTACTTCGACTGACATCCAGTCGTCGGTAGTCCAGCTGCGCCGGTTCTCCGTCCTGTGCGAGCGCGCGGCGGTCGTAATACACGGCCAAGTGGTCGACCATTCGAAGTGCGTCCTCGAGCTGCAGGCTTCGCACCTTGTCCGGCTGACTGAATGGCTGGTCGAACAAGACCGGAAGAATGTTGAGCTCGAAGAACCTTGGGTCGAAGCTGAACGTCGTGAACACCGCGCTGCGCCCAAGTTTGGAGTTTTGGCCCGGTTCCCAGCTAGAATCACTTGCCGAAAGCCCTTGGACCGGCCTGTTTTCCCCTAACAATCGCCTGCACAGCGTCTTGCTGGCTTGGATTCTGCGTCTTTTCCCGTTTTTTGGCGTATCCTGCCCAATGTGCTGACCACGTGCTGACTACTTAGGTTGACATACTTGGATTTTTCCGCTAGTATGGGGCTATGTTCGTCCGGCGCGTCCAGACCCGCCCCCACGGCGCTGCCGGCGGCACCGCCTACCGCCTCGTCCACTCCCAGCGCTGCGGTGCCAAGGTCCGCCAGATCGTCCTCGCCCATTTCCCCGCCGGCCTCGAACGGCGCGTCGCCCGCCCCCACTGGAAACGCCTCGCCGCCGCCGTCCGCGACCAGCTGACCGGCCAGCGTCCGCTGCCCGACCCCGACCCCGATCCGGCCGAGCGCGAACTCGCCGACCGCATCGCCGCCGAGGCCAGCGCCGTCGCCCCGCTCGTCCGCCGCCGCCTGCGCGACGGCGATTGCGAGCTCGGCTTCCAGATCGCCGACGATCCCGCACCCGCACCCCGCGAGCAGGCGCTCGCGCTGCTGCCCTCCAGCCTGCGCCAGACCGCCGTGCGCGAGGCCGGCGCGGCCCGCCTGCTCGACCTGCTCGCTGGCCAACTGGGCCTGCGCGAGTGCCTGCAGCAGGCCGGACTGCGCCCGCGCCACGTCCGCCTCGGCTGCGCCCAGATCCTCGCCCGCGCCCTGCATCCGGCCAGCGAGCGCGAGACCCTGCGCTGGCTGCAGCACGACTCCGCCCTGCCCGAACTGCTTGGCCTGCTGCCCGCCGACCTCGCCTCCAACTCCCTCTACCTCGCCTCCGACGCCCTCTGGCAGGCCCGCGACCAGATCGAGCCGACCCTCTTCGCCCACCAGCGCAAGCTGTTCCGCCTCGAGCCCCGCATCATCTTCTACGACCTCACCAACACCTTCCATACCGGCCGGCCCAAGCACCCCTACGCGGCGCGTGGCCGCTCCAAGCAGAAGCGCCATGACTGCCCGCTGGTCACGCTCGGCCTGCTGCTGGACGGGCAGGGCTTTCCGCGGCGGTCGGAAGTGCTGGCGGGCAACATCGGCGAGCCCGGCACGCTGCAGGAAGCGGTCCGGCGGCTGGGCGCGCTGGCCGGGGAGCGCCCGACGGTGGTCTTCGACGGCGGCATCGTGAGCGCGGAGAACCTGGCTTGGCTGCGCGAGCAGGGTCTGCACTGGATCACGGTGGAGCGGCAGCGGCGGGCGGCCCCGGAGCGCGCCGCGGACACGCGGTGGCAGAGCGCCGGGGGGCATCAGCTGCAGATCTGGCGGCTGAGCACAGCGGAGGCCGGCTTGGAGGCAGGAGCGGCGGCGGAGCGGCCGGAGGCGGATCCGGGTGAGGAGGCCCGGCTGTGCGTGTGGAGCCCGCAGCGGGAGCGGGACGAGCAGGACTTCCTGCAGCGGCGGCGGGCGCGCTACGAGGCGAGCCTGCAGGCGCTGCACACGGGGCTCAGTGTCAAGGGCCGCCTGAAGGCGTACGACAAGGTGCTGCGCAAGTTGGGTCGCTTGGAGCAGACGCACAAGCTGGTGGCGAGCCAGTACAAGGTGCGTGTGGAGCGCGGCGAGCAGGGCCGTGCCAAGGCCGTGCTGTGGGAGCTGGGGCCGCGTCACGGGCAGCGGGACCGGGTGCAGGGCACGAGCCTGCTGCGCACCAGCCGGACGGACTGGGACGACGAGCGGATCGTGCGGGAGTACTGCCGCCTGGCGGACATCGAGGCGACGTTCCGCTCGTTCAAAGAGGAACTGGGGTTGCGGCCGCTGCACCACAGCCTGGGCCAGCGCGTGGCGGGTCACCTGTTCATTACGGTGCTGGCCTATCACCTGGTGCACGCCCTGCGCTACCGGCTGCGGGCCGCGGGCGTGACGTACAGCTGGCACTCGATCCGCGAGCGGATGCGGACGTGGGTGCGCCTGACGACGACGATGCGGACGGCGGAGGGGCAGACCTGGAGCCAGCGGCAGGACGTGGACCCGAACAACGAGCAGGCCCGCCTCGCAGCGGCGGCCGGGCTCGCGTTCCGGCGTCACCGGCGCACGATTCCGCTGGACTGGGACGCGCTCAGGGAACAGTCAGGAGATATCGCCAAGGATCACAAAGTGTAGTGACCGCAAATCCGTTTCGCGGAAATCCGACTCAATGAAATCAATGACCTACAACTGCATCTGCCGATAAAACTCCAAAGTTGGGTGCGCACACGTCGGCCGTCGATGGCCTCAGCCACCTGCTCCGTGAGCACTTTCATTGGGATGGCGGCCGATTGCATGGTCAGTGCTTCAACTGTAGGGTTACATACTTTAACGCATCAATGAAGTAGCTATGCATCCACAGCTCAGGGAGTTCGGCTTCGCTCGGAAGTAACCGCTCCGTCCCACGGTAGCGGACATCGAGCTGTTGCCCGTCCCCAATTCGCATCCAAGGCGCGCTCCCGCGTGTTTTCATGACCTCCTCGTTCCAAGACACGAGCCCGGCGATGGCGGATTCGAACTCCCCAGCGCAAAGGGCCTCGTGGACTTGGTCCATACGGGGTCCCGCAACCCCGCTCGAGGTGGATTGGATCTCACTCATCAGCTCGCCAAACGCTACCCTGTCAAGATTCGGCACCGTTGCGCCCCACACGCTATGAATCTCCTCGGCGACGCTGGTGACCTGCTGTCCATGACGTCCAAGCAGGTGCTGAAACAACGCCGCCGTTGGGGCCAGGAAGGCCTCCAAGTGAGCGATCCGTTCTAGCGAAACGGATAGGCCCTCATCTTCAGGCCGAGCCCGCTCTGCCAGGCGCAGCATCTCGGCCCGTCCGGTCAACGTTCCGAGTTTGGTGTGCGATTCCAGCAGCTCTCGAAGACGTTCTTGACGACCCACATTGGCACCGCGCACCCGGTGACCGTCCCGGAGGTATGACCCGTAGAACTTCAGCTCATCCGAACTGAATTGAGGATCGAGGTTAGAGCGGCAAAAACGGGATCTCGGTCTCTGGTACGAAGTCTTCCTCCTTGGGTGAGAAGGATTTTGAGTTTCCCGGCTGAGCCATTCAACTTGCTGATATAGTGGCGCTCGATGAACTCGCGCACGTCGGGCACGACGTCGAGTGCTCCCTCTGGAATCAAACCGGACGTTCGCGCGGGCACCGAGTACAAGCCCCACAATCCATAGACCTTCTGGTCGGTCAAGATCATGCCCCGGCGGTCGGCGGCAATGATCACGTTCCCGTTCTGTTCGTCGGCATACCGCTGCACGCGCTCGATGCCGCGGATTTCCCCCTTGACGCCGTGCGCTACATGGCGCACATACGCTCCTATCTGCTCCATTCGCAGGAAGATGTCTAGTGCCTCTTCCCTAGTCGCCATCCCCCGGTCGAGGAGATCTGCCGCGAAATAGCGACCAAGAAGGAGGACCGTGAAGCCCCGGACCGAGGTGCTCTGCGTCGTGAGGTTGCTGACCACATGCCGACCGAAGGCCGACCAAATGGCCTGGACACCTAACGGATCGCGAGAACCCTTGATCTTGGCGTTTGGGTCTTCAAGGGTGATGAACGGCACTAGGCAGGAATTGTACGTCAGACCAAAACTGATCAACGACTTGGCTGCCTAGGCACCTTTCCCCCAGCAATTCAGAGTGGTCGCCTGACGCCGGGCTCGGTGGGCTATCAGTCGTCGCCATCCCCCACCCGGTCATGAGTGGAGACTTGCCGTGATCCGTCGGGCGACACGGCTTTCCTCATGGTCGAAGGCTGGTTCGTAGCGTTTGATTTCCCCGGCCGTCATGCCGGCTGCGAGGCAGTGCGCCCGCCATTCCTGGTCGATGGTCGAGATTATCCGCGACAGCGCTCCAGCTGCCGAGTCCCTAGCCACGCCAAAGAACGGACTCGCCTCCAGAGCAGCCTCGATGGAGGCCACGTTGCCGCTAAGGGAGCTGATGCCGGTTTCCAGTTGTCGGCGTCGGCACGGCTGCGGATTAATGTCGAAAGCCGGGGAGAGCATCCAGCGGCCTCCACCGACTTGCAGCAGGCCGTGGTTCTTCAGGTGGTCGTCGGTGTTCGAGACCAGAATCGTGAACAAGATGCGTCGATACAATTCGTCCATCTGCTGCCTGAGGTTGGACGCATGGGCCCGCAAACCATCTGAAATGTCCGTGTAGAAGCCACCGGTGGCGGCTCCGGCCCCTAGGAACGACTGGGCAGAAAGATAACTGATACGTTCCCCTCGACTGCGGTCGAATCGCTTGATCAAGGCGACCGGCCGATTCGTGTCGTTAAGTTCCAGCCGTGCCGAAGCAACGTCTATGCCTGCCGCTCGGGCGAGCTTCAGAGTTGCGACTTCGGCTCGTTCGATTGGCATGGTGTCGTTGTCGGACGTGAATTTCGCAATTGCCAAGTCGCCCCTTTCGTCACGAACGCTCGCCTTGGGCCGGGCGCCGCCGAGGGAGCCTGCACTACCCAACAGCCGATCCCGGTCTGACGCGGTCATTTCGAGACCCATTTCCGCGGCACTCGCCAGGCCCCTGAGTTCCCTGAGCTCATTCAGGCGGGGAATCGGAGGATAGGAACGAGCCAACGGCATTCCGTCGTCATCGAAGTAGCGCAACGAACCCTGCCGGGAAAAGTCGTCCACAGCGAGCAAGTGGTCGAGTTCCGTAAGCTCACCGCTACGTGCCTTTCGGATCAATCCGCGTCCCCAAGAATCAGGCGAGCTATCACTGACCGGCCCAGGCAGCGCGTTTCGGAGATTAGGACGCGTCGCAGACACGTAGAACGGAGATTCGCCAAGCGACAGAGAGGGCGCGATGGCGAATCGTGCGGGATTGTCGGGCCATTCGCCCGCATAGCGGAATACACTTGCCTGACGCCTGCCATCCGCCTCAAATACGATCTCGCCGACCGGTTGTGGGCGTTCGCCAAGTGCGACGTGAACTCGGCTCGTTCGCCTGCTCATGGCTTGCCTTCGGCTAGGACCTTGCCACCGAGGACCATGGGCTTTGGTTTACGAATGCGTTGCGGCAAACCATCGATGTCCAGCATCAAGCCGGTTTCATCTCTGGAGACATCGAGAATATCTCCAAGCCGACTAAGTTCGCCGAGCGCCAGGAGGGCCATCGCCACCGCTCCGACGGCGACACCGGGATCACCCTTCTCAAGCCGAACAAGGGTTCCTTGTGAAACGCCCATTCGCTCGGCGAAGTCCGCCACAGGCATGCGTCGCTTCTTGCGCGCGATTCGAATGTTGCGACCGAACTCTCGCAGCGTGCGCTGGACGGACGGCGGATAGAATCTTTGGCGCATAAGAACCAATATATCGGTTCTTATAGATTTCGGACAACTATATTTAGAAATCTAAATGCGAATAGTCTACCAATGACGCGTTGCGAACTCTTGGACTGAGTTCGCTGGACTTCGGCCAAATTGCGCTCTCGCATCTGCTAGCTCAGACCTCCGAAGCCGCATCGGTGCCACTCTACAACGAGTTCCCCGCCCGAAAGGGCCAATTCCCCGCCCGCGCGAGAGCCGTCATCCAACTGGTCCGAATCAGCGATCCCAGCCAGATGAATCTATTCGATCCGAAGCCCTTGCTGGCGCAGTATGCCGACCAGCCGCATCCCGACGGCGTTGAGATCCACCAACCTGGCAACACAAACTCCATGGGCACGTTAACCGCAGGGATCGAGCGCCGTGCGGCTTGGACGTTCTGCGCGGACATCATTACAATTACAATGGGCTCCGTCTGGGAGACTTATGGGCCTCGCCTTGTCGCGGACCGAAGGCTCCCGCTGTAACGCCCACAGAGGCTTCCGAATGCACATTTTCACTCCACGCACGTACGCACGAATCCTAGTCTGGCTGGCCATCCCGGTTTTCGCCGTGCCCGGCGCCAGCGCTCAGCAACGAGCGAGTCAGCCGAATGTAGTGTTCATCCTGGCCGACGATCTCGGCTGGGCGGACACCGGGGTCTCAGGCAGCAAGTTCTACGAGACTCCCAACATCGACGCGCTCGCCGAGCGCGGGATGAGATTCACGAACGCGTATGCCGCCGCGCCGATCTGCTCCCCTACCCGGGCGAGCATCCTCACAGGGCTTCACCCCGCCCGGATTGGAATCACAACCGCCTCGGGTCATCTTGAGCGCGTATCCTTCGCCAAGCAACTGCGTCAACGCGGGTCAGAGCTACAGGCCGCCCTGACCGCCGACAGCGCGACTCGCCTGAAGCTGGAGTACTTCACCCTAGCCGAGGCACTGAACGCGGCGGGCTACCGGTCGGCGCATTTCGGCAAGTGGCACCTCGGCAGGGAGCCCTACGATCCCTACCAGCAGGGGTTTGACGTCGACCTGCCCCACACTCCCGCACCGGGACCGTCCGGAGGCTATCTCGGACCGTGGGGGTTTTGGCCAGATCAGGGCAAGGAAGCCGAGCACATCGAGGATCGCATGGCGATTGAAGCCGCCGAATTCATGCGGATGAACCGCGACAGGCCCTTCTTCCTCAACTACTGGTGCTTCTCCGTGCATGCTCCGATCCAAGGCAAGCCCGACCTCGTACAGAAGTACCGTGAGAAGGCCGACCCGCAGGCCGCACAGCGAAATCCGATCATGGGCGCGATGGTCGAAAGCCTCGACGACGCCGTCGGCACACTTGTGGCCACTGTCGAAGAACTCGGGATCGCCGACAACACGATCATTGTGTTCTTCTCCGACAACGGCGGGATGGTCCACCGCCTAAACGCCGGTGTCCCGGTCACGAGCAACGCCCCACTCCGGAGCGGCAAGTCGTCGATTTACGAAGGTGGCGTCCGAGAACCGCTGATCATTGCATGGCCCCCGATGGTCGAAGCGGGATCGACGAGCGCCGAGATCGTGCAGAGCATCGACTTCTATCCGACGCTGTTGGAGATGACCGGAACACCGCGACGCCAAGGCCAGGCATTCGATGGCGTCAGCATCGTGCCAGCCCTGCTGGGCCGGGCGCTCCAGCGCGAGGGGGTCTTCGTGCATTCCCCGCATTACACCGCGGCCACCCTGCATCGACCGAGCACTTCGGTACGACGGGAGAACTGGAAGCTCATCCGCTACTACTGCGACGGTCCCGGACAGTCCGACCGCTTCGAACTCTACGACCTTGCCCAAGACCTCGGCGAGACGACCGACATGGCGGCCAAGGAACCAGCGCTCGTTGCCGAGTTGAAGGCCCTGATCGAGCGCTTCTTGATCGACACCGAAGCCGTCATCCCGCAGCCGAACCCCTCCTACCGGGAAGGCTCGGACCCGTTTCCGAACGGGCCGGCATTGCGTGACGATGGCCCGGCTTGAGAACGTCGACGGTCAAGGCCTCGGCAACTCGGCCGCTTGGAACGCCGCAGCCATGCGCTCGTAGCAGTCCCGTGCAGCGGCAACAGGCTGATAGTCCGGATGCTTGTGGATCTGAGCGCTGACCTCTACGTTGGCGAAACCGCCATATCCGAGCCGGACCAGTTCCCGGAACATCTCCACGTAATCGGTCGGGCCGTCTCCGGGCAGCAAGAACCGATGGCTCCCCGTAGTCCGGCTGGCGTCCTTGAGATGGATGTACGGACTGACTGGAATCAGTGCCCGCAGCGATGGCACAAGCTCGTGCCCAGCCAGCCAGAGGTGGCTGAAATCGTAAGTGCAGCGAAAGTGCGGGCTGCTAACTTTGTCCACAAGCCAGAGGCTGCGCTCCACATTGTTCACGGCGTGAGCGACGTGCGGCTTGAAGCAGATGACAGTGTTCCCGTCAGCCGCGGCACGAGCCAACTCGCCGATATCGTCCACCATGGCGTTCTTTACGTCGTCCCATTCGTCCGGCCGACGTCCCAGCACGGTTTCAAAGATGGGTGACCTGCCGGGCACGATCTCATCGCCGAAGTCGATCGCTCGACGGAGCCGATCCAGATTGTCTTCGCTGGACTGTGCCGATTGCAGGATCCTGAGATCGCCCAGCAATGCGGGCACGGCCAAGCCGAGGTCTGAGAGCATGCCGCGAAGACGGCGGCGATCACCCGGGGATAGCCGCTCCGGGCTTGTCGGCCAATCCGGCATCAGCGCCAGTTCGACTCCGTCGTAGCCGGTGCGGGCGATCAGTTCCAGTGAATCCTCCCAATTCAGCATCCAGAGGCCATACGTGCCAAAGCTGAGGCCGACCGGTTGCGTGGCGGCCCGAGCGGTCGACAGCCCGGCGAGGCCGCCAATGAACGCCCGGCGAGTGACCACTCCGACCATCTCGGAACTTTCGCGAGTCAGATCGGATTCGAGCACCCGGGCCACCGAAAAGGACGAACGGCTACTGCTGGGAAGTGGCGGCACTCTCCCGGGCCATGACCTTTCCCTACGACGTGGGTTCGACATATCGGCGGCAGTTTAGCGTACGACGCGCTTTGCCTTGAAAAACGAAGGCGCCAAGCCGAAATGGCTGACGCCACAGGTGGGCGGCGGGTCCGTTGGGACTGGTTTCGGTGAACACCCCTCTCGATCGATCACGCCAATGGTCGCAGGGCGGGTCTTCGACACCATCAGCCGCCCACGTAGTCCGGGCGGTTCGACGCTGCACGCAGGTCGCGTTTCCAGTCCTCCAAGTTGGCGCCAGCTATGCTTCTCGCACGCTCCCGTATCTGGGTCAGCGCTGCGTCATCGTACTGGCTGAATTCGCGCGCGATGCGCACGTCGTCTTCGATCTGGCCGATGGTCGTGCATCCCACGGCCAAGCAATGCACGGGCAAGCTCAACACATACTGGATGCACTGCCTAACACTCAGCGACTGCAGCAGCTTCGCATTCGCGAGGCTCTTCATTCCCTGAATTCCCAGCCCGCGCTTGCGGGCCTCCGGTAAAACGATCTGCTCGAAGCTCAGGTACGAGGGGTCGGCCGGGTGGAGCGGCATCAAGATCGTGTCGTAGCCGTCGTAGCGGTCTAGCATCTCCATATGCACATGCGGGTCGCGGTGGCCGGTGAAGCCTATGAAACGGCACTTCCCCGCCTTCTTGGCTGCCTCGAATGCTTCAATCGCCCCGCCGGGGCCGAAGATCTGGTCAACCTCCTCCATCTCGCCGACAGCATGGATCTGCCACAGATCAACGTAGTCGGTCTTGAGCCGCTGCAGAGACAAATGCAGTTCGTCCTCCGCCCCCTTACGAGTGCGGGCCGTGCTCTTGGTGGTGATGAAGACGTCCTTGCGGACTGCCGGGAGGACCGCGCCGAACACCTCTTCCGATCGTCCGTTCCAGTAGCCGTGAGCGTTGTCGAAGTAGTTGATACCTAAATCGTAGGCTCTGCGGGTGATCGCCTTGGCCTCGTCGAACGTACACAGCGGAAAGCGCCCTCCCGCTTGGCCGATGACAGTCAGATCCTCGCCAGTCCGGCCGAACCGGCGTACTGGCACCTCGCCCCGCTGCGCCGCCGAGGCGCTGGCTGCGATTGCGATGCCGGGTCCAGCGGCAAGAAAGCTTCTTCGATTCATGGGGAATATCCTCCGGCCCGATGATATCACCGGAAACCGCTTGGTGACGCTCCATTTCCAAGCAGGCGCCAGCCGGATCGGCAAGCGAGCGGGATCAATCTAGCCGGCGAGTTGCCCGGCGCCAGTCGCTGACGAAGCTCTCGTCCATACATTTCATCGGCCGGAAGAGCGCCGACAGTAAGGGCCGAGATCACTTTCGGCGGCAAGGCTCTGCGCTCGGTGGCAGGATCTCGCGAGCGTCGCAATCCGCTCTTGGAAGGCGGTACGCCTCCTCCTCAGACCACAGCAGGAGAGCGGCAGCTTTGTCGCCGCGGATCTGGCCGGGCCGTGCAGCGGCTCCGGCAGGTAATACACGGCACACCCTGCTAACTGATTTGCAATGAATCCATTACATCCGTGCCGGCGAATTTAACAGTCCGATTTCGCTAACACGTCCCAGGCGGGCGTATGCCACTCCGAGACTGCGAGGAATCTGTCGGTCTGATCTCCTGGCAGGATAGCCAACGCGGGGCACGCCCCGATCAAGGCGCACGGCACACCAAGTCCTGTTCAGTCCGCTAGCTGCTCGCCCGGCTCGGGAAGCCAGTTGCTTGCCAAGAGGCCGATAACGTAGACCGCCGTCCCGACCACACCGGCCGCAAATGCGAGCCGGATGTACTGGTCATCGCCAGGAGCGATAGTCGCGAGTTGGGTAGTGACAAGGGCCGCGAACGTTCCCAGCATCCTGCCACCGATGTTGGCTGCGAATGATTGGCCAGTCCCTCTCAGGCGAGTGGGATACACGCGCGGCAGGTAGTTCCCCCAAAAACTGAACTGCGCCACAGTGACGACTCCCGCCAGGAACACGCCCACTTTCAACATCTGCAAGTCGTTGGTCGCCGCGTAAAAGAACACCAGCGGGAATACCACGAGGCCGCACACCTGAAAGCGCCGCAACAGTCTTCTCCTGCCCACGACGACGACGACGAGACTTGCCAACAACATGCGGCCCACGATACCGCCAGACTCCTGGTAAAAGTTGACTGCCGCGACAGTCTGCTCTTGAACCGTTCGGTCCGCGGACTCAACCAAGCCGGGCACGAGTCGCGGCACATGCTGGATCGCGCCGAACGCCGCGCCATAGCTGCAAGCGACCATAATCGTCGTGACGATCGTGGTGCGCAAGTATTGCGGCTGGAAGATCTCGGAAATGCGCGGCCGCTGGAGCTTACCTTCCGCCCGCTTTGCTAACCACAGCGGCGATTCTGGCAAGAACGGACGAATGATCATTAGTGGGATCGCGGGAATCAGGCCCGAGATCAGCGTGTAACGCCACGCCTCGTGACTGCCGTAAATGGTCGGGAACATCGTTCCATAAGTGACTGCCACATAATACGCGGCCGTCACCATCAAGCCGCCAACGGAGCTGAACGCCTGTGTCCAGCCGAGCACGGCCTCGCGCCGGTCCCTGTCCTCAAACAGCTCGGCGAGCCAAGCGATTGCAGCGACGAACTCGACGCACACGCCGATGAAGGTCGTGCAGCGGAAAAACAGCAGCATCGGCAGACTAGTCGAGAAACCCGCGGCAAGGGCCGAAAACCCATAGAGCAGGATGCTCCACACAAGCACCCTACGACGCCCCAGCCTGTCCGTGAGCCAGCCACCGAGCAGCCCGAAGACACCCCCGCAAACGGCTGGAATGAAGAACAGCAGTCCGACCCAATAATTGAACACGGGCGAGCCGGGTTCAGCATTCGCCAGCTCCAGCAGGGCTGGGCGGACGATGAGCGGCAGCATCAGCAGCTCGTAAATGTCGAACGCGAATCCAAGAGAAGCGACGAAGCAGATCAACCACTGCGTGCGCGTAAGTGCTGGAAGCTTCATTGCGCTCTAGACTATAACGAATTCAGGCGAACCCTTTATCGGGCCTACTGTAGGACGAGATTGTCCGCTTTCATTCCGCCGCAGCCGCCTTCGCTGAACGGCCGCGGGCACTGGCCGGTGTAACAACCGGATCCGCTATATCCCTTGGGCGGCTTTGGGCCAATGAATGCGATCCATTCTCTGGCCTTGGCCCTGACTTGGGCCGCCGACGCATTCTGCCTTGCAATCATGTACTGGCTCAAGCCCCAAATAGTGCGCGAGATGTTGCACTCGCAACAGCAGGTGTAGGCACTGTTGTCGGAGCAGCAGGGCGCTGGAATCGATCCCAAGGCCTCCTTCTTCACAGCCTCCTGTGCCGCGGTCAGCTGAATTTGTTCATACCACCGCATGAATTCCAGCGACTGCGCCTTGACGTCGCTGAACTCGATGTCAGCGCCCCACAGGCCATCCTTGGTTACCGCGACCGTCCCCGCCGCGGCCACGAGAAAGAAAGTCCTCCTCCGCATGCTCATTGACGTCATGTTAGCGCAACCCCGACCGTAGAGCCTCGAACGAGACGATTCTACGCCGCCGAAGGGAATCAGCGCTAGCGGCCTCAATGACCCCCGCATAGGCATCGCTGCGGGCCTCGGCATGTACTGGCCGCGCCGCTAGGTATGCTCAGTGGTGGGGAGAATCTCATGGCAGCAGGTGCAGGATCAGAACAACGGGTGGCAGTTGTCACCGGAGCGGGCAGTGGCGTGGGTCGCCACAGCGCGCTCGCTCTGCTGAACGACGGGTACGCCGTCGCCCTGCTCGGGCGTCGCCGCGAGGCGCTGGAAGAAACTGCCAGCGTGGCGGCATCTCCAGAGTTGGCCCTAGTCGTCCCCACGGATGTCACGGACGAAGCATCGGTCAAGGCAGCCTTCGAGCAGATCACGAGCCGGCTCGGACGAGTGGACGTGCTCTTCAACAACGCCGGCGGGAATGTCCCGCCCGCACCTGTCGAGGATCTCACGCTCGAGCAGTGGCAAGCGGTTGTCGACGTCAACCTCACCGGCATGTTCCTCTGCACGCGCGAGGCCGTTCGCATCATGAAAGCGCAACAGCCGCGCGGAGGTCGCATTATCAACAACGGCTCGATCTCCGCCCAGACCCCACGGCCAAACTCTGCACCGTACACCTCGACCAAGCACGCGGTCACGGGATTCACCAAGTCAGTCGCGCTGGATGGGCGGGCGTTTGATATCGCTTGCGGGCAGATCGATATCGGTAACGCCGAGACTCCGATGACGGAACGGATGTCGCAAGGAGTGCTGCAGGCAGATTTCACCCTCGCGCCGGAACCCACGATGGACGCGGCCCACGTAGCAGGAGCGGTGCTCTATATGGCAAACCTCCCGCTGGACACAAATGTGCTCACGATCACGGTCATGGCAACCAAGATGCCGCTGGTCGGACGCGGGTAGGGTCCAAGCCTAGGCCGCGCTGGGATGCGGCTCAGTAATCCGCCCCGGTGAGGCTGCGCTCGACCCCGCGCTGCCAAGCTTCCAACGCTTCAAGCATCGCCCGGGCCCGTTCGGGCTGGCGGGACGCGAGATCGATGCGTTCACGAGGATCAGCGAGCAGGTCGTACAGTTCGAGATGCCTGGACTCGAAGCGCACCAACTTGTAGCGGCCATCCGTCCAAGCGGCGACACCCCCGAAATCCGTCGTTTTGGCGCTCGGATGCTTGAAGTTCACGAAATCGATTCCCGGGTTTCGAGTGGTCGGAGTCGTCCCGCGCGTCAATTCCGGGTCCATCCAGCGCGGATTGGATGTCTCGGAGCCTCGGTCGTAGCGCCAGAAGCCGATCGGGTCAAGGCGCTCGGGCATCGCATCGTGAAGGATCAGTGGCGCGAGGTCGACGCCGTCGAGCGGTCGGTCTGGATCTGGGTGATCGAGATCGAGAAGCGCCAGCAAGGTGGTGAAGATGTCCGTGGTCACAGCCGCGACAGCGGTATTCCTGGGGTGCGGAATCCTTGCCGGCCATTCGATGATGGCCGGCACGCGAAGGCCGCCCTCGTACAGCGCACCCTTGTGGCCTCGCCAGCCCCCGTTGAACAGCCCGCCACGTTGCTCCACGGGGATGCCCTCAACCGTGACGCCATTGTCAGACGTGTACCAGAGCAGCGTGTTCTCAGCATCGTTCCACGCTCGCAGCTCTCGCCTGAATCGCCCCAACGCCCTGTCCATCGCGGTAATCTCCGCAAACCTGTTAGCGAGATCTCGGCCCGGTACGTCGCTGTACAGGGCGGCATCGTCTTCAGTGGCGCGATAGGGGCTGTGCGGGGAACCGAACCAAAGCGTGATGAAAAACGGTGAGTCGCCGCCACTGCGAACCGATTCGATGAACTCGAGTGCTGCATCAACGCAGATCTCAGAGCTTTCGCCTTGAATGATTTCCGGATCCTCGCCGTTGCGGCTCAAAGGAGGATGCATCTCGAAAAAGTTGTCGTGGGCGAGGTATTGGTCATAGCCCATTTGGCCCGGGCTGGTCGGAGAGGCGGCCTTGACGGCACCTACATGCCACTTTCCGAAGTGGCCCGTGCGATAGCCTGCCGCCCGCAAGATCTGCGCGATGGTAATTTCCTCGGGCCGCGTCGAATGGTTGGGCGCAAACACTCCAGACCGATTGGGATGACGCCCGGTGAGTATGGATGCGCGCGTTGGCGAGCAGTTCGGAGCGGCTGCGTAGAAGCGGTCAAAGCGCAATCCTGCTGCAGCCATTTCGTCGAGCACGGGCGTAATCAGGTACGGGTGCCGGTTGTAGCCCGTCTCTCCCCAGCCCTGATCGTCAGCCATTGCCAACACAATGTTCGGTCGGTCGGCAGCCACAAGCGGCGCGCCGAGGCCGAGAGCCAATAGAATCGGGATTCCACGCATTACAGTTTCCTAGTTTGGCGAAATCGCCCTATCGGTGCGACAGCCTGCATGGGGCTAGTGCTATTGTTGCGTCCGTTATGTGGCGACTATTCCGTACCCTGCCAGCGTTGACGCTGGCAGCAGCACTCACCCCAAGCGCACTCATCGCAAGTCAGCCGCCCGCCCCGCCTGAAGGCTGGACAGACGGATATGTGATGGCGAACGGCATTCGCATGCACTTTTGGCGGACCGGGGGCGAGAAGCAGGTCCTGATCATGGCGCATGGCTCCTCGGATGACGGTCTCTGCTGGACCAACCTCGCACTGGAGCTGGCCGCTGACTACGACATCATCCTTCCGGATGCTCGCGGCCATGGCCTTAGCGACCCCGCCGCCCCATCCGATCCCGCAGACGTCCAAGCCGAAGACATCGCCGCGCTGATCGGCGCGCTAAAACTGGAGAAGCCGATTGTGATGGGGCACTCGATGGGCGCGTCCGCGGCAGCTTGGTTCGCCGCAAAGTACCCCGACATGCCCAGTGCGGTCGTGCTCGAAGACCCCGGACTGCTGCCCCGCCCGGCCCGCTCGGGCCAACAGCAGCGGAGTGTCGAAGATGCACATGCGAGCATCCTCGCGCGCAACCAGACGAGCTATGACGAGCTGGTGAAAGGCTGCGTCGAGAGATCACCGAGCTGGGGACTAGAAGAGTGTCGCATCTGGGCTCCTTCCAAGAGGCTCCACCACCCGAGCAACGCCTACCGGTATCGCAGTTTCGGCGGACGCCCCCCGATGACCGAGCTGTTCGCAAAGATCACCGCCCCGACCCTGATCCTGAAGGCGGACGCCGACGCCCCGGCGAGAGAAAAGAACAAAGAGGTCACCAATTCGCTGCGGCATGGCACGATCGTGCATATCGACGGAGCGGGCCATAACGTCCGGCGCGAGCGCAAGCAGGAGTTGCTTGCTGCGCTAAAGGCCTTTCTGGCAAAGCTTTGAGAGCCGGCTCCCGCTGGCTAGTCGAGACGCTCCGCCGTGACAAAGTAGGCGCCGTGCTCGCGCCCGTCCGGCGTCGTCAACCAAGTCCACAACTCCGTCGGGCCGGCCTCGAGACCGACCTCAAAGCTGACTTCGGTCACCGCCTCGGATCGCGCGACTTCCGTGGATACATCCTGTCCGCCGACCCGTAGACGCGCATGAATCGAATCGAGCGGCTTGCCCGCATAGCGTGGCCAGCGCGACAGCGTAAAACGGTATCTGCCAGCTTGGTGCACAGTCACAAGCCAAGGTGCGTTTTCCAGCTTGCGAGTCTCGAGATGATTCCTGCTCCAAACGGTCCGCGAGTCCGGGGATTGCCATTCCTGGCTGGTCAGATCGGACGGATTCTCGGCGTCATGGCCGATCACGATCCGGGTCGGCTGCATCCCTGGCCCAATCGAGCGGTACCAATCTCGGTGCGCGGCCCGAAGCTCTGCGACGACCTCCGGGTTGACAGCTGCGAGGTCAGTCGATTGGCTTGGATCTTCCGTGATGTCGAACAGCTTGCGCCCTTCCACCAACCGCCAGCGTGCTGCCATCACCGCCGAGCCCACCCAAGCATCCCCGGGATGAGCGAATCCGACGCCGCCGTGAATCTGTGAGAACAAGACCCGGCCTGGAAGCCGGCCCCGCTCCCGCAGAAGCGGTACAAGAGACAACCCGTCAAGGGCTGGGCCGGCTGGCCGATCCAGTCCGCAGAGATCTACCAACGTAGGCAGCAGGTCAATGTGGGCGGCCAGCGTGGGGACGTCTCGTGGCTCGCCAATGCCGCCGCCCGGCCAGCGAATGAAGAGCGGAACACGGTGACCTCCGTCATACGCAGAAGACTTGCGGCCGCGCATGCCGGCGTTAAATCCGCGAACAGGCAGTCCCCCTAAGCCATCCTCGAACACGGCCCCTCTGGCGCTGCCGTTATCGGTGAGAAAGATCACGATTGTGTTACTGGCCAGGCCCGTGCGCTCGAGCCAGTCCAGGAACTTGCCAAGGTTTTCGTCGAAGTTGGCGATCATGCCCTTGAATGCCGCGTAGGCCCCTTGCTCGCCCAGGTCCTCGTAGGTCTTGCGGTATCGCTCCGCTACCAAGAACGGGCCGTGCGGAGCGTTCGTTGGGATGTACGTGAAGAACGGGAGCTCTGGCTTTGCCTGGATGAATTGCATCGCCTCTCGGAACCATACGTCTGTGCAATACCCCTTGAACTGTGTCCAGCGATCGTTCACCAAGTACGTATCGTCGAAGTAGTCGTTCCCGTAGTAGTCAGAGATTTGCGTCACGCCCCCGCACCGATGCCAGACCGCGTGCTCGAAACCCTGATCGATGGGGCGCGAGGGATAGTTGTCCCCCAAGTGCCACTTGCCGAACATCGCAGTCTGGTACCCGCTTGCCCTGAAGACCTCGGCCATGGTGACTTCGCGGGGATGCATCGAAGTGCGCCCGTGCGAGGTGCGATAGGCGCCAGTACGCGCGGCATATCGTCCGGTCATCAGGGCCGCACGCGTAGGCGTGCAAAAAGGGCTGACGTGAAAATCGGTGAAGCGCACCGATTGCGAATGCAGCCTGTCGAGGCTGGGAGTGCGCAATATCGGATTCCCGTGAACCGCTATGTCGCCATAGCCTTGGTCGTCCGTCATGATCAGGACGACATTCGGCGGCGCTGCCACCGCGGCGGAGACAAACAGAGCCGCCAAGAACCGGGTCAAGACAGCCCTTGCCACACTCGATTGGCGCAGCCTGCGGCCCAGATCCAGGAATTTAGGTCCCGGCTGGCGCCGGGCATCGAGCATCGCCTACCAACCCCGATTCGCGCCGCCACGCTAGCCCAGGAGGGCAAATGCCCTCTTCATGGCCGCCGCCGTGGTCGCGCTGGCGGTGTCGTCGTCCATTTCGTTCAGCCGTTGGTTAAATGGCTCTGCCCGGATCGGACCGTCGTAACCGATCTTGGCCAGCGCGCCGAGGAATCCCGCCGCATCGATCATGCCGGTCGTGGCGGGCAATTCCCGCTGGTTATCCCGCTGCTCCTCGCGCTCGATGCCGGGTGGCGCGTCGTTCAGGTCAGCGGAGACAACCTGACTGTTCGACAGAGCAGTGATGTCATCCAGTGTCTCGCGCGCCGTCCACCAGTGCCAGCTGTCAATCACAAGCCCGATGTTCGTCTTGCCGGCCTCCGCTATGAGCTGCAGGCACTCCGCCATTGAGTGTACGAATGGATGCCGCCGCCCCGTCCAAATGTGCTTGGTGCCGAGATACTCCAGGCCAAGGCGCAGGCCTTGATCTTCGAGAACAGCGCCCACCTCTCGCAGTCTCTGCGTGTGCAGCTTGAAGTTGTCCATGTAATTGAACTCGTCGCTCGAGGACGAAATGGCCGTTCCCACGCGGGTGACCCCCGCCCGGCGCAAGGCCTCAGCTATGCGTGGCAGTTCGCGCAGGCCCGCGGCATATGTCACGTTGTCAGCGCGCAGACTCGCCGTCAGCGGGGCGGCAGCCCATTTCAGGTTGCCGGCCTGCAGTGCTTCGACGTACTTGTCAGAGCCTTCGCGCAACAGTTGCGGGCCGAACGGCTGGACGGACTCAAACCCGTGCTTGGCGGCCAGCTCGATCGAGCGTCCCTGGTCAGCTCGAATGCCGATACTGCCAGGGACAAAAGCGATGGTGAACATCCGGCCTTGCGCCCGGACAGACCCTACCGCTGCAGCAGCTGCCCCGTACAGAAATTCCCGCCGGCTACTTTGGGCCATCGCGGTTACTGTATCAGATCAACGGTACGTTTGCGGGCGCATCTGGTCGGCCCGGCAGCCAAAATCCCCTCCAGCCAAGGACTTACGGCTCAGCAACATACGTTGATTCTGTCGCTGGTTCTCTGGAAACGCGGCATCGACCCGGCGTGTCCGGGCCTAGGCCAAGCCTACACGATGGAGCGGGAGACGGGGATCGAACCCGCGACATTCAGCTTGGGAAGCTGACGTTCTACCTCTGAACTACTCCCGCTGCTTGCCGTAAGTCTATCACGGCGGTCCAGACGCAGATACGTCGGGGATACAATCCAGAGCATGCTTTCGGTATTCTCGGCCCCATCGCGCTATACGCAAGGCCCGGACGCGACGAAGTCACTGGGCGCAGAGATGCAGCGGATCGGACTGCAAGGACCCGCGATGGTTCTGGCCGGTGGGAGCGCCGTCCGGCAGCTCTCCGAAACTTGGCGCCAGACTTTCGCAGATGCAGGCATCGAGCACGTTGTGCAACCTTTCGGCGGGGAGTGTACCCATCAAGAGATCGAGCGGGTCAAACAGGTCGCGCAGCAAGCCAAGGCTGCGGTGGTCATTGGGGCGGGCGGCGGCAAGGTGCTCGACACTGCCCGGGCTGTCGCGAGCGAACTGGAGCTGCCGGTGGTGAACTGCCCGACAGTGGCCTCCAGCGATGCCCCCTGCTCCGCCCTGTCAGTGCTCTACAACGAGCAGGGTGTCGTCGTCGATTACCGCGTCTACGGACGCAATCCCGATCTGGTGTTGGTCGACACAAAGGTGATCGCCAACGCGCCGCCGAGGCTGCTCACCGCGGGCATGGGCGATGCCCTGGCAACTGTGTTCGAAGCACGCACGTGCGTTGAGGGCCATGTGCGCAACATGCGCGGCGGGGCATCCACTCGCAGCGCCCTGGCCTTGGCCGAACTTTGCTACCGCACGCTGATTGAGGACGGCCGGAACGCCTTGGCCGCGGCCGAGAACCAAGCAGTCACGCCCGCACTGGAACGGCTCGTCGAAGCCAACACGCTGCTCTCGGGTCTAGGCTTCGAATCATCCGGGCTCGCCGCCGCACACTCCGTGCACAACGGACTGACGATCGCGAGCGGGACCCACTCGTACTATCACGGCGAAAAAGTCGCGTTCGGAGCACTCGTGCAGCTAGTGCTGGAGGGCAAGCCGACGGCAATGATCGAAGAGGTCCTGCGCTTTTCGGTTTCGGTGGGCTTGCCGATAACCCTTGCCGACGTCGGCCTGCCCTCGTGCGAGCCAGACGAGCTCTTGCGGGTCGCCAAACGAACCGTCGCGCAAGGCGAGACGATTCACAACGAACCGTTCGAGGTCAGCCCGGAGATGGTGCAGGACGCGATCCAAGCTGCGGATGCGATCGGCAGGCAATGGAGGCTCTCCCCCGAGGCCTGAGCGCGCGGCTGCTCGCACATCAGAAAGCGGGCAACTTGCGCGTCAGCGCTCGATCTGCGCGGTTTCCTGCACCCAGCCGCCAATTGATGCGTGGCTTGCCTTGACGTTGATCACGTCCCCGTCGAGGAATGTCACGAAGACGATTTCGCCCGGGGGGGTTCCGTAGATCCAGTCCTCGGTCTCGATGCCTTCCTTAAAGTCGCGGATCTTTCTTGTCGGCCTGCCCCTGGCGAGCAGCACCATTTCCTTGTCCATCCCCTCGATGACTTCGTTGCTCTCGATCGCCTCGCGGTATTTCACGTCGATCGTGTCGAGATAGAGCTCGGTCGCCGTGCGTCGCTCAAAGTCCAAGACTGGCTTGAGCATGTCCTTGAACTCTGCCGCGGTCTTGGTCGGCACGGCCTCGGGGAACACTAGCGCAATCTTGGTCCCGCCGGGAGCGTGAGTGTTCTGCTGCGCGCCAAGGGTCGTCCCTTGGCTGCTGGCACCCGAAACCTGAATGCGATGCCACCAGCGACGCCCGCCCTTGAGACCGTGATTGATCTCCATGACCAGCTTCTTGCCGTCGATCTTGATCGCGGTGATCTGGACCAAGTCGCCTAGGCGCGCAGCCGGGCCGAACTTGATCATCGCATCCACCCACTGGCCTTGGTCGTACTGGCCTGTGGGCCGCACCAGCAGTGGCTTCTTTGATCTAGGTATCTGGACCTTGGCAGTCCCGTATTCAGCGTTGAGATTTCGGATCAGCTCGGTGCGCTGCGCCGAGGTCATCTTCTCAGACTTCGCCTTCGCCGGCAGTGCCAACGTCATCCCGAGCACGACTGGAATCAGAGCGAGCCAGTGCCGGTGGGACTTTGCCATTCGCCGGACCGTGCGCGTCCCAGAACATCCTAGCGGCCGGTCTCTGCACCGGTAGCATCCAAACGGACGCGCTGAGAGCCAGCGCCATGCCAGTGGCCAGCAATCCGCCTTCAAAACCATAGTCACCGCCCGTGAGCCATTCTGCCCCTCGCAAATCGAGATTCAACTCGGTGAGCCTCATTGTAATCCCAGACGTATTGACACCGAGCCCAACTTGGGCTATGTTCCAGCCGAAATGAAGCCCGGTAGGGAGCCACAGCGAGCGATGCCGCACCACGGCTACGCCGAACACAGCGCCGAAAATGGCCGTGTTGCACTGTGCCAGCGGCGTGACGCCCGGATTCGCACCATGCAGCAGGGCAAAACCGATCGATGTCGCCGCGATTGCGCCCGCTGGGCTCAGCGCCCGGGCGAGAAACTGCAGCAGCAGCCCACGCATGAACAACTCCTCGCCGGCGGCGCCGATTGCGAGCAGGAACACTCCTGTGACCTGAGCGTCGCGCCAATCGAAACGTAGCGCAGCCGCATCGATGGGTTCCCACGCAGCCCACTGGAGCGCCAGCGTCAGCAGCACAAGCACGCCGCAGGCACCGATGCCAAGACCTAGCCCGCGAGCCAGGCCCGCCAGCGCGCCCCGGCTGACGCCAATGCGCTCCCAGCTCAGGTCGGAGCGCAAGGCGACAGCCGCGGCTGTGACCGCCAGCGTCGCGCAAGCCAGCGGAATGGCGCTGAGCGCGATGAGATTCTCCGTGAACGAAGATACGAGCCCCGCGACAAGCATCGCGGATACGAATGTTGATACCAAGACCAGATTCGCCAGCAGAAAATCCCAGAGCCGCAGCTTGAGCGTAGTCGTCAGGAATGGCATGCGGGGCGTTGTCCCAAGGTACAGCCCCCGAACGCGAGGTGACAACAGGCCGCGGAGGTCGGCGCAATGGTGGCTGGCCCGCTCGCAGTCGCCCCCGGGGCGGCCGTGCTCGGCAAGCTGTGCGCAGGACGGCCAAGGGATCTGTGAAAAGCGGGCAGACGGCCAGCATGAGTCGCCGCCGTTGATTGACAGGCTTATCGCGCACAGCCTATTCTCGAAGTAGAAGACACGCATGGCGAACCACAAATCCGCAATCAAGCGAATCCGTCAGACCGAGCGGAAAACCGCTCGCAACAAGGCGGCAAAAAGCCAGCTCCGCACTAGGCTAAAGAAGTTCAGCACCGCTATCGCAGGCGAGGGTGGCGCTGATGCCAGCGAGTTGCTGAAGCCAACGCTGAGCTTGCTAGACCGCTCCGTCAGCAAGGGCGTGCTGCACCGCAACAAGGCGGATCGGCTGAAATCAAGGCTCGCCAAGGCAGCGAATCAAGCTGCAGCCGAGCCGAAGCCAGCAGAGGCCAGCTAAAGCGCCTTGGTGCCCAGCTGCCATCAGCGGGTCAGCTTCATCACCAGCGCTTCCATTAGCACGCGGTCGTCAGGCCGGGCACTCCGCAGTCCGCGATCCACTTCGAACAGCGCGATCAGCGCCTCGCGCAGTTCCTCCTCGCGGTAGCGTGAAACGACCCCCTCGAGCTGTTGTGCCCGCACCCGCCAAACTCTAATCCCGTACTTGCCGAGCGACGCTTGGATTTGCGACGCGCTCCGCAACCCAAGGTCTTTCGCCGCCAACGCCTGCCGAAAGATGCTGGCGAGGGTGGCCACCTGCAGACCCCAGTACATGCCCGCTTTGGCCATCGTGTCGAGCACTGTCAGCGCCCGGGTCTGATCACGGTCAGCAATGGCATCCGAAAATTCGTACATGCCGCGCTGGCGCGCTTCCGGCACCAGCAGAGCAAGGTGTTCAGACGCGATCTCGCGCTCCTTGCCGGCGTACAGTTCCAGCTTTGCCAGTTCGCTCTCGAGCCTGAACGCATCCGCGCCGAGCATCTCAATCAGTTCGGACAGGACCTGCTTCGAGATCTTGAGCCCCAGCCTGCGGGCCAACACCTCGCCGACATAGAGCGCATCGGACTCGCTCAGCGCCCTGAAATCAACCCGCACCGGCACTGGTCCGAAGAACTTCGCCAGGCGATCGAGCTTGCCCTTGCCATCCCGGTCCTCCCAGTGGTTCTTTGTGGCCTCGATCACGACCACGGTGTCGGGTGCCGGATCTCGAAAATACGCCTCGAGCCTAGAGCGTTCCTGCTTCGCGGCGGTGGTGGCCGCGCTGGGCACTGCCAGTTCGGCGTTGCGCGCAACGAGCAGCCGCTCCCCGCCGAAAAGCGAGGGAGACAGGGCTTCGTCGATGAAGTCGCCCAAGCTGTGGTCTTTTAGGTCGATCCGGATGACCGACGTCTCGTCCTGCTCCGAACCCAAGACGGTCTCACGCAGGTACGTAGCGCACCGGCCGCGGTAGAATGGCTCGGCGCCCAAGAAGAGGTAGCCGGAAGCGGGCTTGGCTCCTTTCTTGAGCTGTCCGCTGAGTTCTTTCGGACTCAAGTACACACACTACCACTTCGTTCCAGACCAGCCAGAAGGAGTCAATCATGCGTAAAACCATCCTCTTTGTTTGCTCACTGCTACTCACGGCCCCGCTGCCAGGCGGCGATTCCGCCGATTTTGCAGCAATGGTCGCCAGCAAGTACTCCGTGAACGCAAACATCACGTACAAAGTCGCCAGCAATGCCGACCAAAAGCTCGACGTGTACTTCAACCGCGACAAGTCAACAGCCAGGCCGACGGTGATCTTCATCCATGGGGGCGGTTGGGTCGGAGGCACCAAAGAGGGCAGCGTGCTTGCGCTCGCGCCATACCTCGAAATGGGATTCAACGCCGTCAACGTCGAGTACCGACTCGGTAGAGTCGCCCTTGCACCGGCTGCCGTGGAGGACTGCCGCTGCGCTCTGCGCTGGGTGTTGCGAAACGCAAAGACTTACGGGTTCGACACAGGCAAGCTGGTGGTGACGGGGATGTCGGCCGGTGGCCACCTCTCTCTGACCACCGGCATGCTCGCAACATCGGCCGGGTTTGATGCCGAGTGCCCTTCCCGCGACACACCCAAAGTCGCCGCCATCGTCAACTACTTCGGCATAACGGATGTCGCCGACCTGATGGCCGGCAAGCCCAATACGCAGAACTACGCCGTCTCTTGGCTAGGCAGCCAGACTGACCGCAAAGCAATCGCCGACGCTGTGTCGCCGATCCACCACGTCCGCAAGGATCTGCCTCCGGTCCTCACGATCCACGGCGACTCGGACAACATCGTGCCGTACCCGCACGCGGTCGACTTGCACAAGCGCTTGGACGCGGTCGGCGTGGAGAACGAGTTGCTCACCATCCCCGGTGCAGGGCACGGCGGGTTCTCCCCAGCAGAGGTGGCCACGATTGACAAGACAATCCGGGCGTTCCTGGCCAAGCATGACCTGATGCCCTGACTGCGCTAGCCCTGTCGGGCCGCGCGGATATAGGCGTCTACGTACTCGCGCAAGCGCGACCGCAGACGCTGCATAACCGGCCAGTCACTGACCTTCAGTGGCTGGTCCCCGATGCGTTTCACCGGCATCAGCTCACGGGTGGAGGAGGTGATGAACACCTCGTCCGCTTCGTACAGATCTTCGACGGACAGCACGCGCTCCCGCACGGGCTCGCCGATTTCACTCAACATGACCTCGCGAGTGACGCCAGGGAGCAGCCCGCTCGACAGCGGTGGCGTGCAGGTCACGCCGTCAAGCACCGCGAAAATGTTCGCGGAGCTGCATTCGGACACCTCCCCGCGCTCGTTAAGGAGCACGGCGTCGGCCAGCCCCTCAAGCTTGGCGCTTTCGAAGACGGTGACATTGTGCGCCCACGAAAGCGTCTTCGTCCCCGCAAACGGAGACTCCGCGTACCTGCCGTGGGGCTGCAGTCCAAGAGCGACAGTATCCGGCCCGGGTGTCAGGTCGGCGGTGAGAGCGACCACATCCGAGACCCGGCCAGAGCCGGGGCCTTCGAAGAGCCCGCCTTGGCTGCGCAAGATGTTGAGGCGCATCTTCGCTTCGGGACAGTCGTTTCGTGCGGCAAGCTCCACCAGCTGAACGCGCAACCCATCGCGACTGGGGGGCATTTCCACGTGCAACAGCGCCGCGTCTCTAGTGAGGCGATTCCAGTGGCGTTCGAAGGCGAACGGGATTCCCTGATAAATGCGCAGGGTGGTAAAGACACCCCAGCCGGTAAACAGGCCCACTTGCCCCGGTCGCAGGATAGGCTCACTGCTGGAGACGATCGCGTCGTTGTAAAGAACGAGGCCGTGTATCACGGTTTCATTATGTCCCGAGCGGCGAAGAGTCCCTCTTCGCGACTTCAGCGGCCGCACTCGGCACTACCGCGCGATGCGCGGCGCTACCGAGCGGGCAGGCGAAGCACGCCAAACCGATTCGTAGGCGGGATCCTGCCACAGCGCTTGCGACCGGGTCAGGCCTGGCAGTGCAGGGCTCCTCCTAGCCCAGGTAGAACAGGCTCAGGCGCGACAGCCCCAATGCCTCCAGGCTCTTGCGCTGCAAGTATCCCTGTTCCAAGCTCGCAAGCTGCTCGGCCGTCATTTTTCGCCGGTACGGCTTCAGTTGCGCATCAAGCTCACGCCGGATTGAGACCAGCTGATCTGCGCTCAGGGTCAGCGTCGCAGCAGCGAAGAGCCTTGCCTCCAGCGCTGCCAAGCGCCGTTCGACGTCTTCGAGATCACTGAGCTCGTGCGCTTGTGCCTGGGCCGCCAAACCGTCTAGCACACGCGCCGTTTCCGCAAACAGATCACTCCCGATAGTGCTCTGACTCGCAACTCGCCGGAGCTGTTCCGCGCGCTCTTCAAAGAACGAGACCAAAGCGGCCGGCTCGAATCCCGGAGCTGTCGCCTGAGCGGCCACGGGGGCGCCGTGAGCCATGTCCCGCGCGGCGCCAAGCACCTCCTGGGTGCAATAGGCGACCGAATTGACGGTCGAGAAGCGTCGCCGCTTGGCTGCGTGGTACTTCTCGAAAGCGCGGTCAATGCCCTTCAGGACCGCTGCCAGCGGGACGCCGGCGTCCTTCCAGGACTCCACCAACACCCAGTCGAGCGGCGACATCATGAACATGCCGCTGTTGCGGGCCAGCCGGAAGCGGTCCTCGACTTCGGTGAAGTAGTTGTAGTACTGCACTGCCGTCGCTTCGAACCAGCCGCCCTTACAGATGCAGGCCGTTGAAGAGCATCTTGAACGTAGCGTTGGACTGGCCGCGGTACTGCGGGCGGATTCCAAACAGAATCACGCGGCCGCTGCCGAATGAGACGTCCAGGACGGCCGCCCTGTTGGCCAGATGCCCCTCTCCCACCAGCCAACCGGAGGCCAGCACGCCCCTGCCGGGAAACCTCAGCACTTGCCTAACCTTGGCAGCGAATTGGCGACGCACGCGAAACACCGGCCCGTTCTCGAACCACACGGCCTCCTGCGGCCTCATGCCCATACAAAGCGGGTGGGACAGATCGACCTCTACATTCACGAGCGTGCCAGGTCCGAAGAAGCGCTGCTTGCCGAACCCCTCTACGGCATTTTCGACCGGCAGCCCTAATCGGCCGGCCGCGTACGAAGCGGCGCGGTTAAAGGCGATGATCGTACCACCCGCGCGCACGAAATCCATCAGGGCCGAGGATCCTTCGTCGCCAAGCCCGTCGCGATACTCCGGGGGCACAATGGACTCACCGTCCCCGTACTTGTGTGCATGCCCCTTGTCCAACACGTCGGGAGAAGCGTCGGGCAAGATCACGACATCGTACTGGCCGACCAAGCCCGCCGCGACATCGTCGTTCCCGACAGACCGATACGGCGTTTCGTAGCGATCCAGCAGCCAGCGGGTCCAGCCTTCATCCATGATCGGAACATGCCCGGCGTAGATCGCGATCCGCGGCAAGCGCATTGCTGGGTGGTTGGCTGCCACGGTATCGCTCGCCTCAAAGTCAACCCCCGCCTGATCGGCCAGCCGCTGCAGGACTGGACGAGTCTCCGGATCGGCCTGCAGCAGGAACGCCCCGTCTGAGAGCCGCCGATGCACTGGAACCTCTCTGGCCAGCAGGCGATGCACCGCAAGCCAGCTGGAGCCTAGGTTTGGCGACACCATGAGTTCGCTCGCTTCTGCAACTCCACCGCTCAGTTGGCCGACCTGTTCGAGACGCTCGGTCACGATGTCGATGTCCCCCTCAATCAGGAACGCATCCACGCCCATGAGCAGGGGCAAGGTGTGGGCCGTCGCGTCATACGGCAGCACGGGCGGACCGCCCGGATACGTCCGCAGGTCGGGGTAGTCTTGGCGCGAGAGCAGAGTGTTGGCGAACGATCCGTAGGGTTGTGCAAGCCGCACGATGTAGTCGCCCTCGCGAACCGGGTTGTCCTCTAGTGCAACGTCCTCGAGCGCGCGGTCGATCTCGACGTCGCCGAACCGCAGGGTTTGCAGCAACCGGGTCGTCGCGTTGGGATCATGTTGGTCCCGAGGGATAACAAACGCACGGTCGAGACCGCGGTCGATGATGCGGCTTCCGATCCGGTAGAAGTTGCTGAGCAGATCGTAGCGGCGCAGCGCAGCGGTATGCAGAACTGACTCGAATGTGATCAGTTGGTTGTCGACGATGTCGCGCAGCCGCCATTCCCCGCCCTGCCAGGGTTCCAAGAAATTCCAGCTGCTCTCACGGGGATTGTAGTCGCCGTCGCCGCCATTGCGAATCAGCTGCTCCGGCAATACCGTGATCGGCGAGGCAAACCGAGCGCTGGCGCTCTCACTGAGCAGCCGCAGTGCGCCGTGATAGCTCTGGTAATGGCGAGCGGGGGAGTAGTAGTCGTAGATCCCGTTCACCAAGACACCTTTCTTGCCGGCTGCGGTCAGGTCAACAGCCATCGACGTGCCGAATGCGTTGACCTGCTGGGAAATCAACGGGTCGATATTCGGGTCGATCGGATCGACCCACGGCGGCACGAAGATTCGAGCGCCGTTCGGCCCCATCTGGTGCACGTCGTAGACGATCTGCGGGTGCCACTCGTTGTGCACCTTCTCAACGATGAGCCTAGTCTCCTGCTGGCTAAAGATGTACCAGTCGCGGTTGTTGTCGTGCCCGAGATACTTGTGATACAGCTCGGTCAGCGGAGCCCCTTCGAACGGTCCGCCCAACCACCGCTGGTACCACTCCCGCACCTTGTCGACGCCGTCGGGGTTCAGCGACGGGACCAGCAGAAGGATCGTGTTTGTGAGAATTGCTCGGTTGCGAGGCGTGTCGTTCGCCAGCAGGTCGTGGGCGAATTGCACGGCCGTCATCGTCGAAGCCACCTCGGAGGAGTGGATGGAACAGGTGATGACCACCACCGGCTTGCCCTCAAGCATTAAGTCCTCCGCTTCGTTTGGTGGGAGCGCGCGCGGATCCGCCAACTTGGCGAGGATGCCCTTGTAGTGGTCAAGCCGGGCGAGGGTGCCGGGATCAGCAATTGTCCCAACGATCAAAGGGCGCCCCTCGGTCGTCTGCCCTAGCTCATCGACTTGCAGCGAGTCGCTCGCGGCGTCCAAGCTGCGGAAATACTCCACCACACCAGACCACTCGACCAATCTGTGGTCTTCGCCCATGGCGTGGCCGAAATGCTGCTCGGGCGTCGGCAACTCGGCAAACGCCGGCAGGACGGTCAGCAATAGTGCTGCGAGGCGCATCGCAGTCACTTAATATAGAGCCCCTTGATGGTCTGACTTCAAGTCCAGCCGGGACTAGCAGGTGCGCGATCAGGCGGCGATGGCATTTGCCAGCGATGCATGGCGCTGCTCATGGTCTAGCAGGAACCTCTTGGCTTGCAGGCCTCCGGCATAGCCTGTCAGGCTCCCGTCGGAGCCGATGACACGATGGCACGGCAATAAAACTGAGATGAGGTTGCGACCGACCGCAGCGCCAATCGCCCGCGTCGCGGTGGGGCGACCCAGTCGCGATGCCAGGGCGAGGTAGGTCGACCGCTCACCGGGCAGAATCTCGGTCAGTGCATTCCAGGCTTCGATTTGAAACGGCGTGCCTCGCAGGTCGAGGGCAATCTCGGGCGCATAGTCCAGATCGCCATCGAAATAGCAGGCAAGGTAGGCCTCGGCCTGCAAGAGAAACTTATTGCCGTGTCCGCGCCGTAGCCCGCTTGGAGCCAAGCGCGACTCAAGGGCCTGGGCTTGCGGCGGAAAATAGATCGCAGCTAAGCCCTTGTCGCTGGCTAGCATGCGGATCTCTCCAATCGGGCTCAGATACTTGGCTGCTTGCATCGCGTCGTTCCTTGCCGAATAACGATATCACAACGACTCTGCGGCCACGTCTCGCGGGACGGTGCTGGCGGCGACTCGGGTCGGCACCGTGGTCGGCCCAGCCTCACGCACGGGTGTTTCGGAGTGGAAGGGTCTTCCCCCAGGCCGACCTCGGGGTTTGGTGAGTTGCTCTCGCAAACCTCGGTGAGTCTGGCCCCAGTCCAACCAGGCGGCGATCGCTTCGGGCTAATATCACCAGGATCTCGACGGTACTGACGCCGTCGGACTCCAGCCCCGACGCTCGGGATGCGCGTCTAACAGCCAGTTTTACGGTACGCAAGTCCGGCACGCGTCCAATTTCGCCGGGGTTGGCCGTGACGAGGGTGGCGTTTACGCTTCTGGCCGCGTCCGCCAAGGGGCCGGCAATAACAGGCCCAGCTGACGGCGCCAGCACCTCGTTTCGCTCCTCCAGCAATGTCCGTAGCTCCTCGCCAAAACTTGCGCCGCGCGGGCGAGACTGCCTTCTTCCGCGGTCGGTGCGTAGCAAAGCGCGCGAGTGAGACGAAGTCTGGATTGGCTACGAAGCAGTGGACAGGCGAGTGCGTGGCACGAGCGGCAAGTGGGAAGCCCCGAGGTCGGTGGAAACATGGTGGCGCACGCGAGCGGAGACTCGGTCAGCGGCCATGGCAGGGTTGGTCGGCCGGGCGTAACCGACGGTGTAACAGGCTGTTAGACTAAACCTTGAGGGCTTAGAGGACGATGGTCGAGATTTCCCCCTCGATTCTGGCGGCCGACTTTGCAAACCTAGGCCAGCAGGTCAAGGAAGCCGAGCGCGGCGGGGCTCAGATGCTGCACTTCGATGTCATGGACGGACACTTCGTGCCGAACATTTCCATCGGAGTCCCGGTACTGGCATCACTCAGGCGGGCGACGGGACTGGTGCTCGACTGCCACCTGATGGTCGCAAATCCCGGAGCGTATACCGGGGCGTTCATCGATGCCGGCGCCGAGATGGTCACCGTGCATCAAGAAGCTTGTCTGCATCTTGGCCGAGAGATCGCCCGCATCCGGGACCGCGGAGCGGCTGCAGGTGTCGCCCTGAACCCGGCTACGCCGCTCTCCACGCTCGATGAAATCCTTCCCGAGGTGGATCTAGTGCTTCTGATGAGCGTAAATCCGGGCTTCGGCGGACAGTCCTTTATCCCGTCCAGCCTAGACAAGGTCGGGCGCCTTGACAGTATCCGGCGGCAGCGAGGGCTAAACTTTCGGATTCAAGTCGACGGTGGCGTGAACGGCGAGAATGCTGGACCGCTAAGCGCCGCTGGCTGCGACATCCTAGTTGCAGGCTCAAGCATATTCGGCGCTTCGGACATCGCCGGAGCGGTTCGCTTCCTCGCACAGTGCGCCAACGACCCGCCTCTAGCTCGCGCATAGGTTCCAGAATTTCCGTTTCGCTAACAATGTATCTTACTGATACCACATAGGTTATCTCTATTTGTGCCGACTCGCTCCCTCGTTGCGCCCCCCGTTCTGAATCGGACTTCAGCGGACCACAGAAGGCGTCTAGAATCGCCAAGCTACACTCTAGCCATGGATCCACAACGCTCTCAATGCGCAGTTCGTCTCGATGTGGACTACCCCGAAACCCTCGACCGCCTGACCACTCTTTTCCGTTTGATCTGGGCAATTCCGATCGTCTTGATCACCAGTCTGGTCTCGATGGGCGGCAGCGTGGCCGAAACAGCTGGCGACGAGATCGCTAGGGAGGCGTACGGCGGAATCGGAACCATCTTGTTTGCAACCGCCCTGATGATCCTCTTCCGAAGGCGTTACCCGCGCTGGTGGTTCGATTTCTTACGGGAGTTTACGCGGTTCATAGGACGGGTGGCTGCCTATCTCGCCTTACTCACAGACCGGTATCCTTCGACAGTCGACGAACAGGGGGTGCACCTAGAAATCGACTACCCGGTTGTTGAACGCGATCTCAACCGCTGGCTTCCGCTCATTAAGTGGCTCCTGGCATTCCCGCATTACATTGCACTTCTGGTATTGACCGTGCTCGCCCTGCTAGCGGTCATCGCAGCCTGGTTTTCCATTTTGCTGACAGGGCGCTATCCCCGTGCACTATTCGACTTCGTTGTCGGCGTTTGGCGCTGGGAGTTACGGGTGGGAGCTTATGCGTTCTTGCTGGTAACCGATGAATACCCACCGTTCAGCTTGCACTAACCTTGCCGACAGGCGTGCTACCTGATCTGTTGGATGACGCGCAGAGGATGAATTGCACCACGGGCTGCTAGGCATACAGAAGCGCTTTCCGTTGCCGAAGGAAGGTCACACCATTGAATTTCGCGGTGAGTTCTACGACCTGTTGAACCGTCCGAATTTCGGTAATCCGGTTGCGAACCTGGGGTCTCCGGCTTTTGGAAGAACTACGGGGGCCGGAGGATCGCGGGTGGTCCAACTCGCCCTTCGGTACGATTTCTAGGCAGGTGCGGTCCGGCTGCCCAAGCTACGGTCGCCTGGGTTGCGAGGCGTCCGAACGATGGGCAACACAGTCGACGGTGAGACAAAGCTGAGAGGAGTCATCCAGAATGGCTTTAAGCGGCAACCGGCGGAATCGGCAGGGATCCCTGCGCACCGGACTGCTTGTGATACTCACGCTGGGATTGTCAGTGTCCCTGTGTGCGCAGGGAGCGTCATCTCGACCCAACATTGTCTTCATCCTGGCGGACGACCTCGGCTACGGGGATCTCAGCTCCTACGGGGCGACGCGAATCCAGACACCGAACATCGATCGTCTGGCCGACCAAGGCGTGCTCTTCACTGACGCCCACAGCCCGTCCTCGGTTTGCACCCCCACTCGATATGGGTTACTGACAGGGCGCTACTGCTGGCGGACATGGCTAACGCGAAGCGCCCTGAGCTCAGATGCGCCGTTGTTGATTGAGGGGGACCGGCCGACGGTGGCTTCTCTGCTGCAATCAGCCGGCTACTACACCGCTTGCATTGGGAAGTGGCACCTGGGCTTCGGCCGCGAGGACGATTACGCCAAGCATCGAGAGGGCCAGGGCGAGCCAAACTCCTGGCGGAGCAGGAAAGGCGGACCAAACTGGAACGGAGAGCTGAAGCCCGGTCCACTCGAGGTTGGCTTCGATTACTACTACGGGATTCCCATCGTCAACAGTTACCCGCCGTACGTTTTTATAGAGGGTCACCGCGTCGTTGGACTGCAACTGGACGATCCAATTGGCCAGATGGAGTCTTCGTACCTCGGCAATATGCAAGGTGGAAGGGCGGCGCGATGGAAAGATAACGAACTGGCGCTAGAGCTAACCGCCAAGATGGTCGCTCAACTGGAGAACCTTGCAGGGCGACAGCCGTTCTTCTTGTACTACAGCCCACACCAGCCGCACAGGCCTTACAGACCGAATGGCCGCTTTGAGGGAGCCAGTCAATTCGGCGTATATGGCGACTTCATCCAGGAACTGGACTGGTCGGTGGGCGAGGTGCTGGGCGCCCTGGAGCGCCTAGGGTTGACGGAAAACACACTGGTGATCTTCTCGAGTGACAACGGCGCGCTGGTGAACCCAGCCTCAAGCGCAGCCCAAAGGGGTGCCACCTACGGGGCAGGAGGGGCTGCGCCTGGAGCGCCCGACCTCAAGCACGAGCCTAATGGGCCCATTCTGCAGGGCGGCAAGGGCGATATCTGGGAAGGCGGTCACCGGGTCCCCTTCCTTGCCCGGTGGCCAGGGATGATCAAGCCCGGCACACGTTCTGCGGAATTGATCAGCCTGAGCGACATGCTGGCTACGTTCGCGGCATTGGCCGGACAAGAGTTGCCGCCGGAAGCCGGACCTGACAGCTTCAACGTGGTGCCCGCTCTGCTTGGGCGGAAACTGGCAGAGCCGCTTCCTCGTCCAAGGGTCATGCAGAGCGGCGGCAGCAGCGGGATGCTTGCGATTCGCGAGGGCCCATGGAAGCTGATTGATGGCCAAGGCGGCGGCGGGTATCGGGACGGGAATGCGCAGCCCGGGGAACCCCCGCAACTTTACAACCTAGCCCAGGACCTTGGGGAGAAGACGGACGTTTACGCCCAGCACCCTGAGATCGCCACAAGGCTGCAGCGGTTGCTGCACAAGATCAAGACGGAAGGACGCAGCCGGTGATCTATCGACCCGCGCTCCGACGGCGAAGGCGGCGGCGGGCGCAGCGCTGGTAGCAATCGCTGGAGACGGCAACGCAACGGAAAGCCCGAAAACTGAGGACAACGAATGCATCGCGTAATTGGATTTCAGCTATTGGCGGCGCTTGCATGCTTGTGCAGCCTCACTGGATGTGGAGCGGCTCGGGAGGATCGGCCGAATCTCGTATGGATTTCGCTCGAAGATATCACGCCGATGATGGGCTCCTATGGAGACGAGTATGCCCGCACACCGGTTTTTGACAGCCTTGCTGCGGAAGGTATCCGCTACGAAAAGGCCTATGCGGTGTCCCCGGTGTGCTCTCCGTCACGGTCGAGTGTGATTACCGGCATGTATCCCAGCTCTCTGGGAAGCATGCATCACCGAAGCAATGCACGACTGCCGGAGTTTTCCAAGATGCTCCCGAACCATCTGCGCCAAGCCGGCTATTACACCAGCAATAACAGCAAGCGAGATTACAACATGGGAGGCGATGACTGGCACGAGAGCAGCAATACAGCCCATTGGCGAAATCGACTCGATGCAGGCCAGCCGTTCTTCGCGGTCTTCAATCTCACGGAATGCCATTCCAGTATCACGAAGATTGCGGAAGACCAAATTGTCGAGGAGCGATTGTATCGACTCAAACCGGAGGATTTTCACGACCCGAAGAAGGCTCCGATCCCTCCCTATCACCCCGATGTGCCGGAGTTTCGCAGGGCCTGGGCGCACTATTACGATGCGGTCACACAGGTCGACTATCGCGCGGGTGATCTGATTGAGCAGTTAAAGGAAGACGGCCTTTGGGAAGACACGATTGTCTTCGTCTGGTCCGATCACGGCGTGGGCATGCCGCGGGGAAAGCATACGGCATGGGAACAGGGCGTCCACGTACCGCTGATCGTGCGTTTCCCGAAGAAGTTTCAGCACCTCGCCCCCGCCGGCCCGGGCTCGGTGATTGATGGGCTGGTGACATTGATGGATCTGGGCCCTTCAGCTTATTCTTTGGCGGGCATTGATCCGCCCGAGCGCATGCATGGCAGGCCGCTGTTCTCCAAGCGCGCGGGCGGTGTTGAATATAGGGACTACGTGTTCGGCATGCGTGACCGGCTCGACACCCGGTCTGAAATGGTCCGCAGCGTGCGCGACCAACGGTATCGTTACCAGCGAAATTTCTACGCGCACCTTCCATTCAAACCATACGAGGACTTCGAGTTCGGTGCGGTGGTCGTTCAAAAATGGGTTGAGCTGGCCCGCCAGGGGAAACTCACCGGCCCTCAGGAAATGCTCGCGATGCGGTTCAAGCCGATCGAAGAGCTCTACGACTCGGAAGGCGATCCGCACATGGTCAGAAACGTAGCCTCCGATCCCCAATACGAGGACGTTCTCCAACGGATGCGCGGCGCACTCCACGATTGGATGCTGGAAACGCGCGACCTCGGCCTGCTCGACGAGACGGAAATGCTCGAGCGCGAAAAAGCAAAAGCGTCGCCATGGGATCTGGGACAGTCGCTGGAGAACTACGCGCGGATTCTCGAGACAGCCAACCTGCAGCTTCAGGGGCAGAGGGCGCTTCCCGAATTGATTGCCCGGACCAAAGATCCCGACTCGGCAGTCCGCTTCTGGGCGGTACTCGGCCTAGCGGTAGCCTGCCAATCCGGTGGACCAGAAACGATTTCGAGCGTGGAGGCGGCTCTGGAGGCGGCCTTGCTGGATGAGTCGGTCAGCGTGCGCATTACGGCCGCCGAAGGCCTGTTCAACGTGGGACGTTTCGAGAAAGGCCTGCCGGTCTTGATCGAAGCACTGGATCATCCCAGTGTCGATGCTCAGATCCGGGCCGGCTGCGTCCTCGATTCGCAGCCACCGAGCGCAAACGAAAGACTCCAGCCAGCCATCGAGCCCCTGCAACAGATTGCGGAAAGATTTGAACAACAGATGCGGTTCGGGCCAATCAATAACCCATTCAAGCGAGCCCTCAAGGCCATCAGCGGTGAAGAGACTTACTACCGCTGGGACCCGGGCGCCTCGGGATCGGCCACGGCCAAGAACGAATGAGCTGAACAAAGGCACTCCCCGATGGACTACTTCAACCGGCAGACGTTCGACACACCGACGATGCGGCCTAGCGGAGGCGACGGAGCCCGGTACAGCTGTCTCAAAAAATTCCATAAAGTATTCAATATGAGTTACTTAGATATTCCGATCCGCTAGGGCTCCCCTCATTACGTCCCCGGCTCTGAATCGAATTCCGATAGACCCTCGTCGCCGTCAACGGACGCGTCGGCGCCGCAGTCGTGGGGGACAGATCGTGCACGAAACCGCCTGTGCTTGCGAACCCGGCCTCCAGCTTTTTTTCTTCCTAGGCCACGCCGACCTCGAGGTCGTCATCGCGCTCCGAGAAACTTTCAGAGCATCAAAGTGTGTATGATGCGTATAATGAAGAGCGCGGAGGTTGTTCGGAAACTGAAACGGGATGGTTGGGTGTTCCGGAACGTGCGTGGGAGCCACCACCAATTCGTGCACCCGGAAAAGCCCGGGCGGGTCACAGTGAAGCACCCCAGCAAGGAGATTCCCATCGGTACGCTGCGCAACATCTTCCGACAAGCCAACTGGAAATGGGAGGACCGCTGATATGCGATACGCGGTTGTGATCCACAAAGATGTCGAGAGCGTTTACGGGGTTAGCGTACCGGACCTGCCTGGCTGCTTTTCGGCCGGCGATACGCTGGAGGAAGCCGTCGAGTCTGCACAGGAGGCCATCTCCTGTCATCTGGAAGGACTCCTCATGGACGGAGAACCCCTACCTGCGACGGAATCGCTGGAAACGCACCAAGCGAGCGAGGATTACAAAGGGGGTATTTGGGCACTGGTCCATGTCGATCTCTCCAAACTGTCTAGCAAGACCAAGCGGATCAACATCACGGTGCCCGCCCGCGTTCTGGCGATCGTGGACAAGGCCGCCGCGCGAGAAGGGGAAACTCGGTCTGGTTTGCTTGCTCGCGCAGCGCTCAGCTACGTAGATCGTCAGTCCACGGAGGAATAGGATGTTTCTTAGCGCGTCAACCCATGTTGCGACAATCAAAAACCACCGCGAGGTCCGTCCCAGAACTGGCCGTGAATGCAGCAGCCCGTGGCAAAAGTGTAGTCGACCGCGCCGAAGGTGGATGAACCGCCGTCTAACCTTCCACTAGATTTCGGACACCTTGGGATTCGTGGCGGGGGAAATCAAGTGTCGCCTGTGGCTGAAACTTTGCTGTGGGCGCAGGGTCGGCGGATTTCGGGGCCGAACGCAAACGGAAGCTGAACTTCCAGTGGCTGGGGACAGTTGCGGTGCGCCCCAAGACGCTGCCGGAAACGTTTTGCATGCTCCGACAGCGTTCGGTCCGCGACCGAATCCCGCTGGCGGCCAGCGGCCGTGCGTTCCGGCTCACCAAAATGAACGAGTACCGCGGCACGGGCAGGCGTTCGCCGTTCCCCAGCAGCGGCGCCCGATCGCCGGCGAGGCTGTCGGCATCGCTGAGATGGCTCCCGCCGGCGCAGAAGGAACAGATCAGCGACATCAGCATCTGCTCGACCGGGCGGCGGCGCTTGACGCGCACTGGCCGGGCGAGTTGGCAGGGCAGGTCGATCCAACTGGCCAAGGTCGCCACCGAGGCCAGCCCGGCCGTCCCGGTCAGTTGTTCGTCGGTGACGGCAAAGTCAATCTTGGGGGCCTTCGAGCACCGCATCATCTACTACATTTCACCAAATTCATGGTCTCTGTGACAGGCTTCGCGGTTCCACCCGGTCAAGCGCCTCCACCCCGTGAAATCTTATCCGGGGACCAGGGCATTCCAGCAAGTCATCCCGATAGCGTACTGCTTCGAGATGGACCCGGCCATCAATGGTACATCGTTAACCACGACTACGAGAACACTCGTCCATCACACCGATGGGGCGGCAACCGGCCTGGCAAAAATTCATGCCAAGCCGGTGGTACTGACGATCAGCACGGCCAATACAATCAATGCTAATCCAACTTTCATCCGCCACAACGTTTGCGGTTCCGCTTCTCGCCATTCGCCTGTGAACAGGCCGGTGATGGTGGACCAGAGTACGAGCACAACAACATAGACTGCGTAGCCTATCGACGTACCGTACGTGCCCATGGTCGCCGCTCCCCAGCCGTAGCCAAGAGTGCCCCCAGCCCACAGCACACCCATCGCCAAAGCCAACAGTCCCCCGTGCAGGGGAGCCTGAGAAAATTGAGCGTGACTTCTATTGCGGACCAGAAGGAAGGCGGGGTATAGCAGATTTGGGATGGCCGCCGCCCCTAATACCACGACCCAAATTGCGAGGGTTGCGCTCTGCTCTGATACTCCCTGGGCCACTGCCTGTCCAGAGATCTTTCCGCTAAAGGCGAACCCGAGGTTGATCATCGGGGCTGTAGCGCCAGTGAACAGACACAAAGCCAAGCCCTTTCGATAGCTCGGGGACGCGACACCTGATGGCGTCTTAGAACTCGCACTGTCCCGCTCGCGCGCCGCTCGCACGTAAGACACCAAGCCCGCCGCCAGTACGGCGCCACTCATGATGAGGGCGATACCTCTCAGATCAAACAGGTCCCCTGGGTGAAATACCATCATCGGGATGAGACTGCCCAGCACTGCAGCCATCCCAGCCACGATTGCGAAGGCCATTGCCATGCCGACCATGGGCACGGCGATGCCAAATGATGTTTGCGCGAAGCCCCAGAGCAGTCCGAACACGGCGCCAGGCAGGAGGTCTCTGGTGGGAAGAGAGGTGTAGACCTCCGGAAGATCGGGAATTGCCCAAGTCGCTGCGCCAACCGGAAGTACCAATAAGGCCAACAGGGAGAAGACGAACCAAAGATTCTCCCACTTCCAAGCCCGGGCGTATTTCATCGGCAAGGGAAACGAGGCGTTGACGATCCCGCTCACAAAGATGATGATTATGCCCGCCAGTGGATTCGGTTCCATGAATGACTCCTCCGTGCTACTCGGTCTCCTCGGTCACATCTATGCGGCCGATCAGGGTACCCGGGACAACTACTTTCTGGGGTTGGACAAGGATCAGACTTCGTTACATCGGAACTCTCTGCAAAGAGGCCTAGAGCCTCGTAACTAGCTGCTGGGTCAAGCTTTCACGCTCCCTCCCCGGCCGCATCCGGACTTGACTTGCGCCCCAGAACATGCTATCGTGAATGCATATGTATTCGCCCGCCAAACTGCCCGCGCCCACTGGCCTGCCCGCCGCTCTGCCGCTCCAACCCCCGCACGCCACGCCCATCAGCGCGCGCCTCAGCATGCTGCGCGAGGGCGACCGCGTCGTCTACTTCGTGCACACCGACCCCGTCTGCTCGCACACGGCCGACCACAAGCTAGAGCGCAATCTCTGCCTGGCCCGCTTCGCCCTGTTCGGCCTCGCTACGCAGTCCGAACTGGCCCGCGCCCACGGCATCAGCCAGAGCACCGTCTCGCGCGCCGTGCAGCGGCTGCAGGTGCAGGGTGAGCTTGGCTTCGCGCCCGCCCCCAAGCCGCGCCGCCCCGATGGCATCGTGGACCCCGCGCAGCTGGCCCAGGCCGCCCGCATGCTGCGGTCCGGGCTCAGCCTGTACCGCGTGGCCCAGCAACTGGGCGTCTCGCAATCGACGCTGTGGCGCTACACCCAACAGGGCTTGCTACCGGCCAGCCAGTGCCTGCCACGGCGCCGCACGCGCCAGCTGGCCGCTGCCAAGGGGCTGCCGGCCTCGGTCGGCTGCCTGACCCAGGCCTGGTGTGCAGACGATCCGGAGGCCGTCGCCACGCTGTTCGTCGATGGCCACGTGCAGGTCTACAGCGGTCAGGGCCGGCTGCCGAAACATTTCGTGACCCGCCAGAAGCTGGCCCTGCCGGCCTCGGTCGGCTACTGGGTGCACGCGCTGGGCGGGGCGCCGCTGCTGTGCTTGCACCGCCAGATAGACGCCGGCATGGTGTCTGAGATCTGGAACGGGATGGTGCCGCAGTTGCGCCAGCTGGGCCTGCTGGCAGGCGCTGGAGGCCGCGCCTGTTCCGCGCGCTGCGCGCGCTGGGCATCGCGGTGGTGACTTGGATCAAGGGCTCGCAGGCGCAGCGCTGGCCGGATAGCGACTTCCGGGCGGCCGTCATCCCAGTGCGCGCCCCGGGCGGGTCGGCCCGCCTGGAGGGCCAGCTGGCCGAGCGACCGTTACGATCTGGGCGCGGGCTGCCAGGCGCGCGAGATCCGCTTCTGGATCGACCGCCGTGTGCGCGGCACGGGCCAGCGCGGCCAGCCGCGCCAGCCGCTCGAGCTGGCGGGTCGGCCGGGGCCGGACCAGCGCCAGCCCGCGCTGCTGACCACGCATCCCGACCTCACGGCCGAGCAAGCGGCGGGCCTGCTGCGCTCGCGCTGGACGCAGGAGAACTTCTTCCAGTATCTGCGCGCCGAGTTCGGCCTCGACACCCTGCCCGAGCATGCCCTGGTGGAGGTCGAGGCCGACGCCTGGGTCGTCAACCCGGCCTGCCGCACCATCGGCAAGGCGCTCAAGCAAGCCCGCAACTCGGTCGGCAACCTGCGCCGCAAGCTGGCCCTGCAAGCCGACGCCGGATCCGCCCCAGCGCGCGCGCTGGAAGCGCGCATCCAGACTTGCGACCAGACCATCCAAGGCCTGCTGCTGGCACGCAAGGTGACCGACCAGCACATCTTGGCCGGCGAGCTCTCGCCGGAGGCACGGCTGCAGGCCCTGCCCCAACCGCTGCGCCTACTGCTAGACACCCTGCGCATGCTGGCCTACCGCGCCGAAACAGCGATGACGACCGCGGTTGCGCCCGCGCTCGACAATCCCGACACCGCCCGCAGCCTGCTCAAGTCGCTGTTTCAGGCTGACGCCAGCCTGCACCCTGACGAGTCAGCCGGGACCCTCACCGTGCGCCTGCTGCACCAGCCGACCCGCGCCCAGGATCGCGCCCTGGCCCCCTTGCTCGACGAGCTCAACCGCACGCGCACCGTCTTCCCCGGCACCCACCTCCGTTTGGTCTACCGCATGCTGTCGGACGACCTGCCCTGCTCAGCCTCCTCCCAGCCCACCCCGGCCAACCCCAAGCCGCCGCTCCCTGCATCCAAACTATCCAAACCAAATGAAACGGTGTAACGAAGTCTGAGGCTGGCTCCGCTCCCTTGCAGGCTTCGTGGCACACCGATCCCCGTCAGGGACCGCATTAGCACGCCCAGATTGTAGCCGCACGCGTGGATCAGTAGCCGCTTCTCCACATTCTCGCGCCCCCGCAGCTGCCCCGTCTCGTACATGTGGGCCATCGACCGCTCGGCCTTCTCCGTCCGCAGCTTCGCCAGTGCCTTGCCCTGCGCCCTGGCCGCCCGCTCCTGATTCTGCTCGTACCGCTGCTGCGCGGCCGGCTTGCCCTTCCAGCTTGCCATCCTTCTCGAAGATGATCAGGATTGAGCTCATTGCGGCTCTTCCAGCACCATTGGGCCGCTGGGTGCTGGATTGGGGTGGGCCCGGAGATGTTGACTGTGGACGGCTAAACGCCTCAGCCCAGTGGGGCGTGCAAATACTTGGGACCCAAACGTCCCCCCGTTTCTTCGACGCGTGAGAGCGCAGCCCCCGAGGTTGGCTTGACCGGCCCGCGGCGCGCAAGGCAACCTGCTAGCACGTTGGCACTTGGCAGGACCCGACGTCACTCGAAAGGACCATCGATTCGCAAGAGGAGCGGCGAGCCTGGCAGATTTGAGCGTCATGCTGAACTCTTTGGGCGGTTCAGCGTATTATGAAGGCGATGCTTGACACTCGTATTGCACCTGTAGCGGCTTACGGCGCGTTGCTCTTGCTGCTGGTCGTCGGCTGCGGCAAGAGTCCGTACGACAACCCGATCGCAAACGACTCGCAACAGCCTGACAAGATCCTATTCGATAAGTCGGTGGAGAACATCGAGCGCCACCGCTACGAACTGGCTCGGATCACGCTGCAGACCCTGATCAACACCTATCCCGACAGCGAGTACATCGCGAAAGCCAAGCTTGCGATCGCGGACAGTTGGTACCGCGAGGGCACCTCCGAAGGCATGGCCCAGGCCGAGGCCGAGTACAAGGACTTCATCACCTTCTTCCCAAACATGGAAGAATCGGCCGAGTCACAGCTCAAGATTTGCGAGATCCACTACAAGCAGTTGCAGAAGCCGGATCGTGATCCAGTCCACGCCATTCGCGCCGACCAAGAATGCCGCCAGCTGTTGCTGCGCTACCCGAACACAGTATTTCGTGGCGAGACCGAGCAACTCCTGCGGAACGTTCAGGAAGTGATCGCCGAAGGCGAGTATCGAGTCGGAATGTTCTATGTCAGCAAGGGCAGCTTCCGGGCTGGCGTGAACCGCTTGCAGTCAGTGACTGACCATTACCCTCTGTTCAGCAAGGCAGACCAGTCACTCTGGCTGCTCGGGGAGAACTACGAGAAGCTTGGCGATAACTTCGAAGACCAGCAGGTCGCCGCTTATCAGAAGATCGTTTCCGACTATCCGATGAGTCCGTATCTAGAGGGTGCCAAGGAAAAACTCAGCGCCATGGATCGCAACTTGCCGGACGCCGACCCCGAGCGATTTGACCTGCACAAGTACAACATCGAGAACCGCACGTCCCCCGGCAGGATGGGCAAGTTCTGGGGCCTCTTTCGCGGCAAGCCAAACCTAGGCATAGCGGCAAAGGTAGGAGACCCTGCGATGACCACGCTGATGCCGACAACTCCACCGGGAATCCAGGCTGCGGCGGCAGCGGCGGTCGGCCAAGCGCCCAGCGCCGACGTGACCGTGGAGACGATTTCAGGACCGAGCGCGCTCGATACCGAGCCGGATGCCCGTCTCAACCAGCCACAGGCTGAGTCCGGTGAAGCAGAGCCCGACTCAGAAGATCAGAACTAGTACCAGTGGCAAGCGTCTTCGTCGCAGATGACAATCCCCACGTGCATCGCATCGTGGAGGAGACTCTCCAAGCCGAAGGGCACGAGGTCAGCGGCACACTAGAGGGAGCGGGAACGCTGGAAGCAATCATTGCTAGAAAACCCGACATCGTGCTGTTGGACAGCACGATGTCGGGCATCGACGTCTACGGCACCTGTCGCGATGCGCTCGCATCGCCCGGCATGGAAAAGCTGCGTGTCGTGCTACTTGCCGGACCGCTCGAGTTAATCGACAACACCCAGGCGTTGACAGCTGGCGCATCCGCGATCTTGCAAAAGCCCCTAGACCCCGGCGAGTTGACCGATCTCGTGTCAGGTCGGGCCAAAGACACGCCCGAAGACGCGACGGCATCGGAGAAACCAGTGGCTCCGGGCGTCGATCAACTGGTGCATCGAGCTCTCGGCGAATCGAATTCCTCGGAGGAATCGGAAGCCGGACTGCTGCGGGACACGATTCGCGAACAAGTCGCAGCCGTGGTCACTGCTTCGATGCCGGCAATCATCGACCGCATCACGGATCGCCTTGCGGAAAAGCTGAAGGCGCCCTAATCCACCGCTGCCCGATGACTTCTGGGCCGCCGCGTCGCCCTTGCTCGATTTGCCACGCGTCTCCCGCCTTCCCTGAGAGGGTCGAGACCCTGTGTTTGATCTACGATGAAAATACTGCGGGCGCGTAGCTCAGTTGGATAGAGCATCTGCCTTCTAAGCAGAGGGTCCCAGGTTCGAGTCCTGGCGCGCCTACCAAGAACCAAAGGCTGAGGCCTGGGATTTCCGCGAAACCCAAGATACGCGCGGGAAGTGCCCACCGGGACCGGGCACGTCGGTAAACTAACCTCCGGCGACAGTTCTGCCAGCGCGGGACTGCTTTGAACGCCCGATCGAATATGCGAATGAGATTCCTAGCCCCTGCTCTGCTGTGCGCATTCTCTAGCGGGTTGGCACCTGCCGCGCCCCATATCGTCATTTTCCTGACCGACGATCTTGGCGGTGACGACACCAGCGTGTACGGCTCACAGCACGTGCGCACTCCAAACATAGAGAGCCTGGCATCGACGGGCATGACATTTGAGAACGCATTCATCGCGTCCCCGGCATGTGCGCCAAGTCGCGCGGCGCTAATGACGGGCCTGATGCCGGCACGCAATGGCGCGGAGGCAAATCACACCTATCCGAGACCGGGCACCGCGTACCTCACCGCGTCATTGAACGCGCTGGACTACGAAATCGCTGGGTTCGGAAAGGTCGTACATGGCAACATCAAGCCCGAGCATGACTTTGACTACTATGCGAGGCCGAGAGTCGGCCTTGCGGACAACGTCGCCAACTTCTTCGGCGAGCGCACGGCAGATGGCCCGCTCTGTTTGATGGTCGGCGACCGGCGGCCCCACGTGCCGTGGACCAAGGACAGCATCTACGAGCCCGAGGATGCAGGCCTGCCCCCTTATCTCATCGACACACCCGAGACGAGGGCACATCGGGCCCGGTATTTCTCGGACATCACGGGCTTGGACATCGAGTTCGGCAAGGTCATGGAGTTGGCGAAGCAGAACTTGGGGGACGATATCATCTTCGTTTTCACCAGCGACCATGGCGGGCAATGGCCGTTCGGCAAGTGGAACCTGTACGACGCGGGCATCCGGGTGCCGCTGATCATCGCTTGGGAGGGCAAGATCAAGGCCGCCACGCGCACCGGGGCGATGGTGAGTTGGATCGACCTGCTGCCGACGTTGATTGAGCTCGTCGGCGGAGCTGCTCCAGCAGGCATCGATGGGCGATCATTCGCCGGAGTACTCACCGGCGCGACTAGCGAGCACCGCCAAGAGATCTTCACGACACACAGCGGCGACGGCGTCTTCAACGTCTATCCAATTCGGAGCATCCGCACGAAGCGCCACAAATACATCCTCAACATCCTGCCCGATCACATCCACACGAATCACTCAGACATCCTCCGCAAGGACGGCGCCGGCGCGTACTGGGACTCATGGGACAAGGCAGCAGCGGCCAATCCAGAGTCAGCTGCAATCGTGCAGAAGTATTTCGAGCGCCCTGCTCAAGAGCTCTACGACATCGAGGCCGACCCGCTGGAGCAAAAGAATCTCGCAGAGAGCCCTGACAGCCAGAACCTGCTGAACGAGCTACGCACCAGGCTGGAGCGGTGGATGGAGGACCAAGGCGACAACAGGACTGTGTTCAGGACACCGTACCCCGCATCTGGCCCGCGACCCGACGCAGCGGCCGTAGGCCGGGACTAGCGAACTACCGAACGCCGCGGCCGGTACCGACCGTTTCAGGAGCTTTCCCTCCCCACGCCGCCCCGGCCATCGACCAAAACAGCTGCCTCCCGGGCTCGACAAGGCCCACCGCGGATTCGACAGGAGTTCGGCAGCGGAAGCGCAAGCGCCCAGAGCGGAGTTCGAGCGCGGGTGCTCGCAGCACTCACGCTGTGCGACAGCAGGTTCGGGAGCAGCCCCGGCGGCCCGTTCCCGCTTAGAATGTGTTCCAATCACTGAGGCTCTCCATGCGACGCAACCCCCTCCCTGCTTTCCTCGCTGCCGCAATCACATTCATCAGCTTGGGCTGCGCTTCGACACAGAACGACAGTCCAGCGCTCGTCGGGGAATCCCTGACCACAGCGCAGTCAGCGGACGGAATGCTGATCTCGTGGCGCGAGCATATCATCGATGACCTGGAGATAGGCGGCGTCGCCATCGCTGGCAGCGACGGTCTGGAAATGGCCGACTTGGACCAAGACGGATTCGAAGACATCGTGTCCGTTCACGAATCCGACACGCAGTACGACGGCGTCGCGGACGGTCACATCCGCTTGGCGTTCGGCTCCGAAGACCCGGACAGTTGGACGCTGGCGACCCTTGCCGAGGGTGAGGAGGCGGGTGCGGCCGAGGATGTCTCGATCGCTGACGTCAACGGCGACGGCTACCCCGACGTGATCGCTGCATGCGAGTTCGAGCATTTGATCTACTTTCAAAATCCTGGCAAAGATGCCCGCTCGGCCCACTGGGAGCGGATCATCCCCTCCGTCGCTAGCGGCCGCGGCTCGTTCATTCGAGTCTTTTTCGCAGACTTCAACGGAGACGGGCGGCCCGAAGTGGTGGCCCCCAACAAGGGCAGCCAGGCCGGCCCGAGCAGCGAGACGGTCCTGCGGCCCATCAGCTGGTATGAGATCAAAGGCGACCCGCTCAAGGACGAATCCTGGACAGAGCACGTGCTGACCGAGGTCGCAGTGCCGATCAATTCACGCCCCGTGGACCTCGATGCAGACGGCGACATGGACATCCTCGCCTCGTCCCGCGCAGAGGCGCGGCTGTTTTGGTTTGAGAATCTCGGCGGCTCGAAGATCGAATTCAAAGAGCACCGCATTGAAGTAGCAGTCCCCGCCAGCCTGGGCGAAATGCCCATGACCGGGTTCATGTTCGGATTCCTGGACTTCAGTGGCGATTCAAGATTGGACGTGCTGCTCTCCGCCGCGAGGCACCACGTCGTGTGGCTGGAGCAACCAGAGGACATGGCCTTACCTTGGAAGTTGCATCGGATCGGCAGCATGGAGCCAGACTCGGCCACAGGGTTCACCCTGGCAGACATCGACGGCGATGGGGACCAAGACATCTATTGCGGCAGCTACAGCCGAGGTCCGCGCGGCCAAGACGGTGCCGATGTCACAGCTGCCATGGCTCTCGGTCGCCTCGCTTGGTTCCAGAACCCCGGCACTTCGGGCGGGGAATGGACCCGTCACGACATTTCCCGACGCAAGCGAGGCATGTTTGATATGGCCGTCGCAAGAGATTTGGACGGCGACGGCGATGTTGACTTTGTAGGCACCCGCGGCAACAGCCTGCCGTACGACGGAGTGTACTGGCTCGAGCAGGTACGCACGAAAGCGCCAATGTCGTCGTTCGCTCCCGCGCGAGAGTCAGATAGCGCGGAAATGCCGCTGCCCTAGCCGAACAGGGAACCGGTCCGACCGGCGCCGGTTGCGTCTGGCAGGAAACTGCTGCCAAGATCGGAGTCAGTGTCGAAATACGTACTTTCCTGTGATGAGGGCACGAGCAGCGCGCGGGCGATAGCGTTCGACCGCGAAGCGCGCGCGGTGACCTCTGCACAGCACGCGTTGGAAAGCAAGTTCCCCCACAGCGGTTGGGTCGAGCAGGACGCGGAGGAAATCTGGCGAGTCCAGCTGCAAGCCGCGACAGAAGCCGTCGAACAGTGCGGCGGATGGGATCGAATCGAGTCCATCGGGATCACGAACCAGCGAGAGACGACAATCGTTTGGGATCGCGCGACAGGCGCCCCTGTCGGCCCCGCTGTCGGCTGGCAGTGCCGCCGGACATCCGAGGCCTGCGGCAAGCTCGCCTCCGCAGGGCATGGCCAAGAGGCCACTCAGCGTACCGGCCTCGTCCTAGATCCCTATTTTTCGGGCACGAAGATCGGCTGGATCCTTGACAGCATCCCCGACGCCCGACAACGAGCCGAGGCCGGAGATCTGGCGTTTGGCACAGTGGACAGCTGGCTTGTCTATCGCCTCAGCGGAGGGACCGTCCACGTCATAGACCGCACCAACGCATCGCGCACTTTGCTCATGAACCTGCGCTCGGGCTCTTGGGACGAAGCCATGCTGTCCATGCTGGGCATACCCGCAGCGATGCTTCCAGAGATCGTGCCTTCATGCGGCATCATGGCAACAACCGACGGCGACTTGATCGGGAGAGAGATCCCGATCGCCGGTATCGCGGGAGACCAGCAGGCGGCACTATTCGGCCAGGCCTGCTTTCGGCCCGGCCTCGTCAAAAACACCTATGGCACAGGCTGCTTCGCACTGATGCACACCGGGGCGGCGGCATCTCGTTCGAATCATCAGTTGCTTTCGACCACAGCCGCATCGGGCCCGGGCGGTAATGACTACGCCTTGGAGGGTGCGATCTTCGTCGCGGGAGCCGTCGTGCAGTGGCTGCGGGACGAGCTCGGCTTGATCAGTAGCGCAGCAGAGTCGGCCGCCGTGGCGGAATCCGTCGAGGACACGGCGGGGGTCTACATGGTGCCGGCGTTCACCGGATTAGGCGCGCCGTATTGGAATGCTTCGGCGCGGGGCCTGCTGACAGGGCTGACTCGCGGGGCGCGGCGCGAGCACATCGTGCGGGCCGCACTAGAATCCATTGCATTCCAGACCCGCGACCTGGTCGAAGCGATGGAGTCCGATTGCGGCTCCAAGCTGGCAGAGATCCGGGTAGACGGAGGAGCCACACAGAACGACTTCCTGATGCAATTTCAGGCCGACATTCTCGGTGTTCCAGTGGTACGCCCGACGTATCTGGAAACGACGGCGCTCGGCGCTGCCTTCCTCGCCGGCCTCGCGACCGGATTCTGGAGCAGTACCGACGAACTCGAACACTTCTGGAGCGTCGACCGCACATTCGAACCGTCCATGCCTGACTCCGCGCGGGAAGAGCTGTACGGCGGCTGGAAATCCGCTGTCGCGAGAGCTCTGTAGCAATTCCGGCGTCAGCTCGATCACGACACCAAGTAGGGCTCGAAAGTCTCGGGCCGTACCTTGACGCCAAGGCCAGGCGATGCGGGCAAATGCCATCGCCCGCCAGCCAAGCGGATCGGCTCTTCGACGATCAACTCACGAAACGGATTTTCCGTCCGGTCGCATTCGATGAGCTTTGACTCCGGCGTGAGGGTCGATGGGTGCCGTGGCCGAGCAGCGTAGAAGTGCAACGCAGCGGACTGCCCCACAGCAGTGCCCCAAACGTGGGGCGTGACATGAACCCCGCTCAAGGAGCCGAGCGTGGCGATCTTGAGGCCTTCTGAAATCCCCCCGCAGGCACACAGGTCGGGCTGAGCATAATCAAGCGCACGCAACCGGAACCATCTGTCGAACCCGAAACGGGTGTATTCGCACTCGCCGCCCGCCAACGGGATCGATGTTCGCTGCTTGACCTGCAAATAGGCCTCCGGATCCAACGGCGATACCGGTTCTTCAAACCAGTGGATTCCCAAGTGGGCGACACGCCCTGCCAAATCGATGGCCTCGCGAGGCGCGTAGGCATGGTTGGCGTCGATGGAGAGCCTTACGTCCGGACCAATGAAGCCGCGCAGCGCCGCAACGAGTTCGACATCGCGCGAGACTCCCAGGCCGACCTTCATCTTGACCGCGCGGAATCCCAACTCGAGACACTCCCGGGCCTCTTGCTCCCAGCGCCGCTCAACAGGTTCCTCCTGATCGAAATAGAAGCCCGTCCAATAGCATTCGATTGATTCGAGACGTTCGCCCCCGAGCAGCCTGTATAGCGGCACGCCTGCAGCCTGTGCCTTCAGGTCCCAGCACGCGATGTCTAGCGCGGAAATCGCCGCAAGCATCACGCCCTTCTGCCCGTGATCAATCGATCGGGCATGCAGCAGCTCCCAGTTCGACTCGACCGAGTGCGCGTCGCGCCCGATGAGTAGCGGGCCTAGGAAGTCGCGGACGATCGCGGCCGTGACAGAGGCCGGCCCGTAGGCCTCGCCCCAGCCCTCGAGACCGTCCCCGGTGGACACGCGGACCAGCATCGCGTCCCTGTGCCCATAGGAAAACTGAGAGAAGCTGAATGGCTGGCTTAGCTGCGCTCGCAAGTGGTAGACGTCCACGCCGCAGATTCGCATCGAGTTGATAGAATACCGCTTCAACATGAAAGCTATCCGAATTCACCAAAACGGAGGCCCTGAGGTCCTCAGCTATGAAGAGACAGCTGAGCCGCAGCCTGGCCCGAACGAGGCGGTGATCAAGATCGACGCCGCCGGAGTCAACTTCATCGACATTTACTTTCGCAGCGGCCTCTATCCTGCCGAGCTACCCATCACAAACGGGCAGGAAGGCGCCGGCACCGTCACTGCTACAGGATCCGAGGTTACTTCTGTGGCGGTGGGAGACCGCGTCGCCTATACAGGCGTGCACGGCTCCTACGCCGAGTACGCAGCGGTCGCGGCCGACCGCTTGGTGGCGGTGCCAGACGCGATCGACACCAAGACCGCGGCAGCCGCGATGCTGCAAGGCATGACGGCGCACTACCTGACACGGTCCACCTTTGCCCTCGGGCCGTCTCACACGGCATTGGTACACGCTTGCGCTGGAGGCGTCGGCTTGCTGCTGATCGCAATGGGCAAGAAGTTCGGCGCGCGGATGATCGGCACCTGCTCAACCGAGCAGAAGGCCGCGAGGGCGAAGGCAGCCGGTGCCGACGAAGTCATCCTCTACACCAAGCAAGACTTCCAGAGCGAGTGCAGGCGCCTCACGGACGGCGAGGGAGTCGATGTGGTCTACGATTCGGTGGGCCAGTCTACGTGGTTTGGCAGTCTCGACAGCCTCAAGCCGAGGGGCATGATGGTGACCTTCGGCAACGCGAGCGGCCCCGTGCCGCCCCTCGCGCCGCTGGAATTGACGAAGCGGGGATCCTTGTTCCTGACCAGACCGTCCCTGTTCGCGTACATCTCGAATCGCGAAGACCTGCTGTGGCGCGCGACGGATGTCTTCGAGTGGATCCAAGCTGGAGACCTGCACATGCATATCGGCGGCGAGTTTCCGCTGAGCGAAGCTGCCGAGGCGCAGTCACGCCTTGCCGGCAGACAGACCATGGGCAAGCTGCTCTTGATTCCGTAGGCCGGACCTATCGCACTGCTGCCTGGCCGCTCCGTCGGCTGCAGCGGGAGCGTGGTATCGTGATCGCCTATGAGACTGCGACTTGCGGCCCTAGCGGCCACGGCCATCTTTTCCGCAACGGTGCCTTCAGCCGTGATGGCTCGGCCGAACATAGTGTTCGCAATCGCTGACGACTGGGGATGGCCACACGCCGGAGCCTACGGCGACGGCGTCCAGACGCCGACCTTCGATCGGCTGGCGCGCGACGGCGTGCTCATCGAAAACGCCTATATCTCGTCGCCATCATGCACCCCGAGCCGAGGCGCCATCATTACCGGGCAGCAGTTCTGGCGGCTAGGCCCGGCCGGCAACCTGTGGAGCGTGTGGCCCTCGACTTTCCCCGAGTACCCCAAGCAGCTCGCCGCCGAAGGCTACTTCGTGGGCAGCTACCGCAAAGGCTGGGGACCGGGCGTCCATCCGGACACGGCCGTGAGTCCCGCCGGCAGGATCTACGACAGTGTGGGCTCCTTCTTCGAGACCCGCCCCAAGGACATGCCGTTCTGCCTCTGGTTTGGGGCTAGCGATCCGCATCGGCCCTACGCCCCGCGTACAGGCGTTGAGAGCGGCATCAAGCTCGAAGACGTGCATCTCTTCGACCACTTCCCAGACGCCGAGGAAGTCCGCAGCGACGTGGCCGACTACTATTTCGAGGTCCAGCGCTTCGACCGCGACGTCGGTAAGTTGGTCGATCTCTTGAGCGAAATGGGGGAACTTGACAATACGCTGATCGTCATGACCGGCGACCACGGCATGCCCTTCCCTCGTGCCAAGGGCAACCTGTACGATTCCGGCGCCCGCGTGCCCATGGCGATCATGTGGCAGGGCGAGATTCCGGGAAACCGCACGGTCACCGATTTCGTGTCCACCACTGACGTCGCACCCACATTCCTCGACGCCGCAGGCGTTGACATCCCCGCCGAGATGACTGGGCGCTCATTGCTAGGGATCTTGCGGTCCGACAAGTCCGGCCGGGTTTCCACGGAACGCGACTACGTGGTCTTTGGCAGGGAGCGCCACGTCGTGGCGCAAGAGGCACCGAGCCTTGGCGGCTACCCTGCCCGCGGCATTCGGACGAACGAATACCTCTACATCCGCAATTACGAGCCTGACCGCTGGCCTGCAGGCACCCCTGACTATCAGAATGCGCAGGCAGCCATGGCTTGGCTCGCCGATTGCGACAACGGCCCCACGAAGTGGTTCCTGTGGCAGCATCGCAACGATCCCAAGTTCAAGAAGTACTACGAACTCTCGTTTGCGAAGCGCCCCGCAGAAGAGCTCTACGACCTCAAGAAGGATCCCGGACAAGTGGTAAACGTAGCCGCTGATCCGCAATACCTGCGGATGCGCAAAGCGTTGGCGATCCAATTGGCGCAGGCATTGATCGCCCAAGCAGATCCGAGGCTCGAAGGGCGCGGGTCCCTGTTCGACTCCCAACCCTACTTGGGCGGCTCGCCCCGCTTTCCCGCAGATCAATAAAGCGGCGCCTGGCACGCACGCGGCGCGCACCTGTGCATCACTGCTGCCTCCGGCTGGGCAACAGCGCGATGCAGCCAGCGCCAATCATCCCGATCGCGAAGACCACCGCTAGCGCAGTGTCGTAGCCGCCGGCGCTATCGTGCATAGCCCCGACGAAGAATGGCAGTGTCGCCTGGCCCACCTGGCCCATCGGCCACACAATGCCCATCACCCGCGCCAGCGATCCAGTCCCAAACAGTTCGGCCGCCATCAGCGGAATCAGCATGTAATTGGCTCCAAGACCAAAGCCGAACGCCGCTCCGAAGACGTACGTCATCGACGGTTGGTCGATCATGTACAGAAGCGGCACTGGCAGTGAAACGAGCAGATAGGCCGCCACCATCACCACCTTCTTATCCAGCCGATCCGCCAACCATCCGGTGATGACCCTTCCCGCAAGACTTGAGGCCAAGATCAGGAAGGTCGTGTCAGCGACCAGCGAGGCGGACAATTGCACGTCGAGAAATAGCAGCTTCATATGCTGATTGACAGCGCCAATCGCAGCAATGCTCAAGAAGGAACCGACCATGAGCAGCCAGAACGGTCGGCGGACCAGCAGGTCGACAAATGTCAGCGAGACAGAGGTCGCGGCGCGGGCTACCTGTGAGGCCGGTTCGGGATCAAGCCCCATGTCCGAAGGCCTGTCCCGCAACGCAAGTAGGGCGACGGGCACAACCAGCAGGATCACAACTCCCATCGTTTGCAGTGCGATCCGCCAGCCGAAAGCGTCGATCAAAGGACCGGCCACAAACTTCTGAGACATCGCCCCGCCAATCCCCAAGCCGAGGTACGCCAACCCCATCGCCTTGCCCCGATTCCGGTTGAACCAGTTGCCCAGCAACACCTGGCTCGGCACCGGTCCCGAGCAGACGAAGCCAACCATGACCAGGCACCACGCGAATCGGTAGAAAGCCAGCGAGCCTTGCATCAACCCAAGACAGTTGAACGCGACAGTGAAGCAGACAGCTCCGAAAACGATCAGCTTGCGCGGGCTAAAGCGATGCAGCAGCAGGCCGCACAGAGGTAGCACCAGCAAGGTCGACAGAAAGAAGCCCGATGTCGTCTCGCTCCGGTCCCAGCCGAATTCCGCAATGTAATGGTCGTAAAAGAACGGCATCGCGTACATCGGCATCCCGACGGTCATCGCGAGGATGAAGAAGCAGGATGCCGCGACACACCAGCCATAGTAGGGTCGGCCTTGCACAGCGCGGCTTGAGTCTACCCCATCACGCTCAGGGCTGCACGGAGCGCTCGACTTTGTGTCGACCTTGGCGCTGATTGCTGCCAAATGGGCCCCGTGGTAGACCCCCTGAAAACAAGCCAGGGCGTGCCGGAGTCTACTCGACCACTAAACTTGCCCCGACGGAAATCAGACGCGGGTCACCATCAAGACCAGATCCATCCTCCCGGCCGTGCTAGGGCGATGCCGGGTTTGCCTCCAGGTATCGGCTGCTGATTTCGGGCAGGCAACAATCGAGATTGGTCTCTGGCAATCGTCCCCGGGCGTCAAGACGGCCGCTACCGGCCAGATCTCGCTCTGTAGCTCCTCAACCCAGTCCCACACCCGCTGCGACAGGGCTTAGATCTCGCTGGGCTGAGTAATCGCGCAACATGCGCATGAACTCCGGCATGTACAAATGCTGGTCAAACCAGCCGCGCCCGCTCACCATGTTCCCCGACCGCACGCACCCAGCGTCGACGAAGGTCGCGCCGCAAACCTCTACGTCGAACTGGCACTTGGGGATCGTCGCCATGCGTTTTCCCGCGATGACGCCCGCTGTCGCGACGATCTCGGCTCCGTGACAGACCACGGCAACCGGCTTCTCATTCGCGAAGAAATGCCGCACGATACGAATCAGGTCTGGGTCGTAGCGGATGTACTCTGGTGCACGCCCGCCGGTCAGGAACAGTCCTGCGTAGTCGTCGGGGTCTACGTCACTGAATGCAACCGTCGCTTCCAAGTGATAGCTGGGCTGCTCTCGCGTGATGTCCCAGCCAGGGGGGATCTCATGCATCACGAGCGAATACATGCGAGCCTTGGGCCCAGCTACGACAGCTTCATACCCGTCTTCTTGGACGCGATACACCGGATATAGCGTGTCCATCGCCTCGGCGGCATCCCCGATCGTGATGAGCACTTTGGGCATTTGCACCGTTCCCTAGCGGCCGAAATCTGGGCGTTCCGCTGCGGCCCGCCTGAAGCAACCAGATCCCTGCTGAAGCTGACCGCCATTGTGACACAGGCAGCCGAGGCTGTCGACTCCCTCTCCATCGAAGCATCTTCCAATTTGAAGCATGTCCGGGATGTTGTGGCACGGACGCGGCGGCGACCGGCGCGTGGGCAAGCCGGGCGGGGAAAGCAAGCCGCTGGTAAGAAAGCCTAGGGTCACCGCGGCGCTGCAGCAGCTGCTCGAGTCGATCGGCGAGCGACCCCAGATGCCGCCAGCGCCACTTCGAAAGCGGGGGGAATCGCGTATGAGGGAAGGGACCGTGCCGTCCTACGGTGCGATACACCGCGGTAGCGCAAGCTAATGGGCTTTACGCATTTCAGTGAGAAGCATTAATTTGATCTAGGTAAGTAGATAAACTATTTCTCTAATTCGAGATAATAACCCGTAAAGGTCTTAACTCACTAGATAATAGTTGAATCTTGAACTATCATTTGACAAACCACTAACTTTCTGTACATACTTCCACTGTAACTATTCACATAGACACACTTGTTATTGGCTTACGTGCTGCATGCAGCAGCAATGAACCCGGCAAGTGGTAGCTGCCCTGGCCCTGGCGAATAGCCAGTGCCTCGCGGCGTCCGCGTGAATGGTTGCAGGGGCCGGCGAGCGTGCCGGGCCTTGTTCGCAGGCTGATAGGAGACTCTCATGAATAGATACGTAATTGCACTCGCGTCACTGTCCTTCGTGGCAGCCGGCCAAGCTCAGACAGTCCATATCCCCGACACGGAGGGGGACGTGAACTTCGGAACGTACATCACAGCCGCCTTGGTTAAGTGGAAGGTTCCACTCAGGATCGTCTCGAGTCCCGAGAACGCCGACTACACGCTCGGGTCCAGCGGTTCAACGCGCAAGAGTAAGTGGCACGAAGGCTGGATTACGAAGCGCGGGGAATCGGCTTCCGCAGTAGTAGAGTTGCTCGACCGTTGCGGCACCGTGGCATGGGGCGCGGCGGCGGGCGACCGGTCGCTCAGAATGGATACCTTGGTCGGCCCCTTCTCCAAGAGAGGGCCGAAGAAGGTTGCTGACAGGATCGCTCGACGGCTACGCACAGCTCTCAAGAACGGGGATGTCCGAAACCTCCCGAGGCATGTCCGTAAAGGCGGTGAGTGAAATGACAGCACGAAAACTTATGGCACTGTCAGCTGGAGTGTTGCTGGCTGGCTCGCGGGCGGCGGGACATCGGTTGAGGCGTAGGAGCAATCCCGCGACGGCCCATGGAGGAGGTTCGGTGGAACTGTCGTTGGGACGGGCGGCTCTGGCGGCAGCGAGTGTTTGACAGGATCGCTGGACCGACGGGCCTCCACTGGTTCCACCCGGATGGACAACGTTGAGGCAGGCAGGGCCAATCGCGTGTTCGACGACTGCAGCGATGGTGCGTTGACGGGATGCCTGATCGCTCTTCCGGTTCTGGGGACCAATCGGCTAACACAGGATCTGGCGGACCCGCAAAGCTTTGACGGAAACTTGATGTCTCGGTAGAGTCACCCTGTACCGTTGCTTTGCTGGAATAGCAGTTGGATGCAGGAAACAATGCTGGGACCGCGACAGGGCCGTCTTGCAGGCGGTATTCAGGGGCGCGGTCCCAGCATCACAGGTGGGAGAGTCTATGCGGTCCCTTGACAGGGCTTGGGATTTTCACGGCGTCACCCACCATTGGAGCAGTTGTAACCGTCTGGCCTAACACCAAAGCAAGCATCCACTCCCCGTTGACAGCCAGTGCAGGCGACCAGTTCCTTATCCCTGAGATGTAGGACTTTCCGGATCCACTCGCCAAGCACTGAGCTCGCCACATCACGCCGCTATCGTCGAGCTATCGATGTAGGCTTCAAGGAAACAGAGATACAAGCCCACGGCATAGAGTTTCAGCCGGTCAGCGGCTATCTCGGCAGGACATCCGTTCCCGGACGAATCTCGTCGGTCGCTCGCAGCACAATCCGATCCCCCGCTGCGAGATCGCCAAAGACTTCGGACAGCGCATCCTCTGTGATGCCGCGACGGACATTGACCCACTCGGCCTTGCCGTCAGCAATTCGAATCACGAAGATTCGCTCGGTCGTTGCCTTGATGGCCGTCGGCGGAACGAAGAGCGTCTCCGCCGAGCGTCTGATTGGCCACATCACCTCGGCGTACATGCCGGGCGTGAGCTTGGTTGCTGGATTCTCGAAATCCAATTCGACCGGCATAGTGCGGGTCTTTGGATCCACCGCATATGCCGGACGCGCGACAACCCCGCTGAAAGCTTCCGTCGGGAATGCGGCCACGCTGAAATCCACACGCTGGCCGGGTCTAATGCTCTGCCGAAACCCTTCGGGCACGGCTACGACAACCCGCAAGCGAGACACCTGTGCGAGCGTGAACAATGGCATGCCCGCGTTGCCCTGAGGCCCGGCAAGCGCACCGGCATGCGCCTGGCGCTTAGTGATCACGCCCGAGAACGGAGCCGTCACCTTCAGGTACTTTTCGATCTCTTCTAACGCACGCACCGATGCTTCGTAGGCAGCAACTGTCTTATCAAGGGATTCGCCGCGCGCCCGTTCAGCGTCCACAGCCTTTTCGGCCAAGAAGACGTCGTTGGCGGCAACAGCCCCGGGCGTCTTGGCAGCTTCGGCCAGCCGCTGGTACGTGCTCTCGGCAGCTGAGAGTCTCGCTTCGGACTCGATTCGCTGCGCAATGACGGCCGGGATTCTCGCCTGGGCTTCGGCGCGTTGAGCCTCCAGCTCCGGTGCGCTCATCTCAGCCAAGAGCTCTCCTGCCTTGACAAACGAGCCCCGGTCCACGTGAACCGTTTCCACGAAGCCGGTCACTTTGGCGTGAATGTCCACGAGCTGATAGGGCTCGAGCTCCCCTGGAATGGTGGTAGTCTGGTCCAGCGATTTTGATACGACCTGCGTCAATTCGGTGCGGACGGTGCCGGCCTCTTGGCCAAGCATCGGCACAGCAACGGCAAAGGACGCGGCCAGAATGGTGATACGCATAATTGGTTCTCTCTTAGGCAACCGGGGATGCAGACGCCGGAGCGCCCGAGTAGTGGGGACTGCCGGGATCCTCGGGGTCGATTGAAGACGAAGTTGTCGACGAGTTCCGCTGGACCACGGCGAAGACCGAGGGAATCACGACCAAAGCGGCGAAGGTCGACGCAACCAGCCCTCCGATGACGGCAATCCCCAGCGGAGCTGTCTGCTCAGAGCCAAGCGCCAGAGGGGTCATGCCCGCGATCATCACGACGCTCGTCATCAAGATCGGACGCATCCGCGAGCGTGAAGCCTCGACGGCTGCTTCGACTGACGACATCCCCGCGCGCCGATACTTTTCGGCGAAAGTGCAGAGCAAGATCGAGTCAGCTACGGAAACTCCAATTGCCATGATCGCCCCCATGAAGGACTGCAGGTTGAGTGTCACGCCGGTCAGCATCAATGCCAGCGCGACGCCGGATAGCACGGCAGGAATTGCCATGACTACAGCGAAGGCGACTTTCACCGACTGGAAGTACGCCGCCAGCAGCAGGAAGACGGCGACCACCGCCAGCAGCAGGCCCAGTTCGAGACTGCTGGTCATCAGTTCCATCGGACTGACCTGTCCCCGCACGTTGACGTTCACCCCGCGCGGCGGAGGCAATTCGGCTAGCGCGCCGCGAATGTCGGCGGCGGCCCTCCCCAAGTCGCGACCGGCGACGTTAGCGGTCACGGTGACCATGCGCTGCATGTTGTAGCGGTGATACTCACCGACCGCCTCGCCGAACGTGACGTCCGCAACGTCCCCCACCAGCGTCGGCACGGAGGCGCCATTCTTCACCGGAATCCGCGCGACATCGTCCAACGATTGGATCATCGACTGCGGGATCTCCACCTGCACCTGATAGGCAATCCCGGACTTCGGATCGGCCCAGTACACGGGCGTGGTGAAGCGGCTGGACCACGTGGCCGGCGCCAGCGCCTTGCCAACTTCCTCCACCGTCACATCGAGTTGCGCGGCGCGCCTGCGGTCCACGTTAATTTCGACCGACGGATAGGAGAGTAGCTCGCCGAGCTGGACATCCCGGAGGTAGTCGATCGCTTCGAGCCGCGACACGATTTCGCGCGCGTGAGCCACGCTGGCAGGCAGGCTCGGGCTGGTGACCCCAATCTCGATCGGCGTGGGTGCGCCAAAGCTCATGACCTGGCTGACCAGATCCGGGGATTCGAACGCGATCTGCGTGCCCGGCGCCAACTCCGACACACGCCTGCGCAGCTCTTCTTCGACCTGCGCCGTGGGAATGCCAGAGTCAGGGCTAAGCGCGACCCGCATGACCGCTTCGTGCGGTCCTCCGGTCCACAGGAAAATCAGGTTGACCGGGAAGCTCGACGGCTGAACGCCGACGAAGGCGATCGACTTTTCGACGTTTTCCGGACCGACGATCTCTCCAACTGCAGCAAGGACTTCCTGGGCGATTTGCTCGGTCCGCTCGACGCGCGTCCCCGACGGGCCGCGCACTCTCATCTGCAGCGAATTGGTGTCCATGCGCGGAAAAATGTCGGTTCCCAAGCCGCCGCCCACGAAATACAGGATCGTCGCGGTTCCCGCGAGATAGAGGCCGAAGATCGACCAGCGCCGGGCAACCAGCTGCTCAGATACGCTGCCAAACAAGTCCTGCACATTGGAAAACCAGTTCCGCGACGCCCGGGCGGGCCTCGCCGAGCGGTTAAGCCAGGTCTCCATGACAGGCACGAACGTGCTGGCAAGGAAGTAGGAGGAGATCATCGAGAACGCCACGGCCAAGGCCAGCGGGACGAAAATTGCTTGCGCCACGCCCGTCATGAAAAACGATGGCGCGAATACCGCGACGACGCAGAGCATGGCAAGCAGGCGCGGTACCACGACCTCGCGGCTGGCCTCCAAGACTGCCACGGCAGCCGGCTTTCCCCGCCCCAGGTGCGTGTGGATGTTCTCAATCGCAATGATCGACTCGTCGACCAAGATGCCGATAGCGAGAGTCAGCCCGCCAAGCGTCATCAAATTGATCGACTGCCCCGCCGCCCAGAGTGCGACCGTAGCCGACAGCAGTGCGATCGGGATCGTCAGCACCACGACGATCGCGCTGCGGAAGCTCCCAAGGGTCAACAGCACGATCAACCCCGTCAGCAGCGCGCCCAAGGCGCCTTCCGTGGTCAGGGCCTGAATCGCGTTCAGTACGTAGAACGACTGGTCAAACTCGAAGGTCACATTGATGTCTTCGGGAATCGCCTCCCGGAACGTTGGCAATGATTCCTTCACGCGCTGCACGACCTCGAGCGTCGATGCGTCGGCGCGCTTCGTCGCGGCGATGTAGACCGCACGAGCACCGTCGACAAGGGCGTAGGAGGTGAGGATGTCGGCAGCATCCTCCGCGAAACCCACATCGCGGAGATAGACCGTCGGGCCGGGTCCGCTCTTGATCGGGACATCATTCAGATCGACTGCCTGCACGACGGTCGAGTTCACCGGGGCGAGGTAATTCTTGTCCCCAATGCGCACGCTGCCTGACGGCGAAATCGTGTTCGTCTTGGCGATCGACTGCACGATGTCATCGGGAGACATGCCATAGCTGCGCAGCTTGTTGGGGTCGACGCGCACGACCAAGCTGCGCGCGCTGCCCCCGAACGGCGGCGGTGCCGACACACCTTCGAGCCGCGAAAACATAGGACGCACCCGGAACAGCGCCAGATCAGCGATCTCGTCCACGCCGCGGGTTTCGCTCGAGAAGACCAGGTAGCCCACCGGCACGCTGCCGGCGTCGAAGCGCATGATGAAGGGCGGCACAGTGCCGGGCGGCATGAACGAACGCGAGCGATTGACCTGCGCGACCGTCTCGGCCATCGCCGTCGCCATGTCGGTTCCCTCGTGGAAATGCAGCTTCATCAGCGCCGCGCCCTGGATTGAACGCGATTCGACGTGGTCGATGCCGCGAATGTAGAGGAAGTGATACTCGTAATAGTTCACGAGATACCCTTCCATCTGCGCCGGGTCCATGCCGCCGTAGGGCTGGGCGACATAGATCACGGGCGTGCCGAGATCCGGGAAGATGTCCGCCTTCATCCGGGTCAGTGCCAGCGCGGACGCGAGCGCCACGCCGAGAATGACCATCAGGACTGTGATCGGTCGCCGCATCGCGGCATGAATGAGCCACATGGTTCGATCCTTCTACCGGCTCGCCGCCGTCAGCAGCTCGTCCATCTCGCCCTGGGCTGCGGCCAAAGCCAGCAGTGCACGCCAGATGTCAAGCTTGGCAAGTGAGTCATCGACTTCTGCTTGACGCAGCAGCCGCTGGGCGTCAGCCACTTCCACGACTGTGCCGAGACCTGACTGGTAGCGCACCTGTGCCTGGGTTTCGAGCGCCTGCGCGGCTGCCAACTCGGTCGGAGTGTTCTGGGCTATCTTGCGAGTGGCTTCCACCGCGATCTTCGCCCGAGCCACGTCACCTCGCAGTTCCTGCGTGACCACGTCCCGGTACGCCCGCTCCCGCTCGAGACGGTGCGACGCGATCTGCCGCTTGGCGCGGTTCTGCTTGTATTCGAGCAAGTCGAAATTCATGTTGAAGCCCACGGCCCAGTTGCCTTGCCTAGGCGCCAAGCCGTATCCGGTCTGGTGGAATGTCCCGTCGATGCGCGCCCCGGTCCCGCGGCCGTACACCGCGGACTGGGCTTGGAACCTTGGGCGCCACTCCTTTCCGAGAGCGTCGAGCTGCGCCTCGCCGACCGCGATCTCGGCCTGCTGCGCGACCGCCAGCGGGTGGGCAGCCAGCGAGCGGTCAAGCGCTTCTGCAGCCGGTGGATGACCCGCCAGGCTTGCTGGGTTGAGCTCAACAGAGCTTCCGGCCAGCCCGAGCCACTCCGCCAGCTGAGCCAAGGCGGTCTGCTCGGCCTGCTCGGCGCGAATCAAATCCGACCGTGAGCGAGCCAGCTCTGCCTTCGCGCGGGAAGCATCCGCTCCCGGACGTAGCCCGCTCGTCACCAGCGCCTGAACAGAGGTGTGAAAGACCTCCATGCGTTCTACGCTGAACTCAGCCGCCCGAACCGCGCGTCCTAGAGCGACCGCTTGAACGTAGGCGTCCGCCGCGGCGAGCGAGACCTCATATTCCGTCACGGCGCGGCCTGCCTCGGCGCGTGCCCTGACCGCTTCCGCGGCTCGAACGTTCGCCTGCCGCAGGCCGAGGTCGAACGGCTCGTACGAAAACAGGACTCCTGCCGAGCTCCCAAACACGCTTGTGATCGTCGACTCGTTCTGCACTGGGCCCGAAATGCCAGGAATCACTCCGTTCGGGAAGATCAAACCGAAAACGTTGTTGCGTGTCGCCAAGTTGACGCCAAGTCGCATATCCGCCTGCGGAAGATACGCAGTCTTCGCAAGGGTAATACCGCTCTCGGCCTCTGCCACCCGGGCCAACGACGCGCGGATGGTCGGAAAGTTCCGGGCGGAAAGTTCTACGGCCGCCTCGAGTGTCAATCGCCCCGGCGGCCGCTCGGAACCAGTTTCCTGAGCGGGTAGGGCGCAAGCCATAAGCGCCAAGGCGCAGACAGATGGATGGATGGATCTATGCATTTGCGGTCCGGGAAAGCAAGCCTGTGGATCAAGTCGAGCGTCCCTTGGCCTCCTAGCGCCTTCGACAATTCCCAAGTGACCGCGACGCTTCAGCCACCTCGCGAACCTCAGCTGTCAATTGCACACTGAATCGTTCTCGCTGGCCGCAGAGCCTCCGATGTGCCAGCGCGCATACGAGATCCTCGCTGCTGCAGGGATTGCCATCAGGATTGGCTTGGGTTTGCGCGGCCTCTTCGATCATATAGTGAGCGAAATCTGGTCGTGCTGCGACGCGGCGCATGCCATGCGCTCCGAGGAAGCCAGCGTCAGGCCCGCCGCCTTGCCTACGCTAGCACTCTCGGCAGGCGGGTCTCTGTAGGCGAACGATCCGGAGCCCTCCGCAGTAAGGCTCTCGAAGCGCTCCGTCACCGTCCGAGCGGACGTGCCGTCCAGTGCGCGGCATGGTATCCAGCTAGCCATGGTGAGGTGAATCAGTTCGTGAGACACTATGCACGAGGCACAGAAGGAGACAACCGAAATGCAACCGTCGAGACGATCATTTCTTGCAGCAACCTCGGGATGCGCAGCCTACGCTTGCTCGCCGACCGAGGAGGCTGAACCCACCGCCGAGGTACCCTCCGCAGATCCTCCGATGAAGCTGTCGCTGTCGGTCCGAGTCGCGGAGTCTTTCTCAGACAAGCGCAACTCGACGATGACGATTGACGAGTTGATCGCGATGGCGAGTCAGTTTGGGTATCGGGCGCTGTGCATGCGCGCCTCGCAGATCGGCACGCACACACCTAGCGAAGTCGTCGCCGAGGTTCGCGACAAGGTTGAAGCTGCGGGGTTGACCGTTTCGATGGTCACCGGTGACTTCGCCGTGCCCAGCAATAACGCCGAGGGACCGATGCTCATGCGCAACATTACGCCTTACCTTGACTTGGCCGACTCGTTGGGCTCCAAACTCATCCGCGTCTGCATCAAGAAGGACGAGGACCTCGCGTTCGCGCAGAAATCCGCCGACGAGGCTGCCGAGCGCGGCATTCGCCTGGCGCATCAGTCGCACTGCGCCAGTCTGTTCGAGACAGTTGACGGTTCGGTACGGGCGCTCGAGGCGATCGGGCGCTCAAACTTCGGCATCATTTACGAGCCCGCCAATTGGTTTGTCGCGGGCGAGGACTACGGAATCGATGCGATCCGCAGGCTGACGCCCTACCTGTTCAACTTCTACATCCAGAATCACAGGCTGACGCCTGACGGAGTTACAAACATTGAAACGTGGAAGAAGGGCCCTGTCGCGGTAGATCACATCGGCGTCTGGGAAGCGGGCGGCGTGGATGTCGCCGCGGTGTTCGACGCCATGCATGAAGTGGGCTACGAAGGATTCCTCACGGTCCACCAGGCGTTCGGTGACGTGATGCCTGTCGAGGAGGCGGTTCGCAGGAGCTATGAGCACCTGTACCCGCTGACGATGTCGAGGACGGCCTGAAGGCGCACAGAGCCAGACTCGAGCGGAATTCTGGAAAGCCCATGCAGCGCAGAGAATTCTTGGTAACTCTGGCAGGCACCGCCGCCCCGTTGGCCGTCGGCTGCGGGCGGCCCGAAGAGGCCCCGCCAAATGGTCTAAAGCTGTCAGTCACGTGCGACATGTTCAGAGGCGAGGATCGCGGCCTGCCAGTTGACACGCAGGACGGCAAGGATCCACGCCCTGAGCCGCGCATCAAGTACACGCCAGGCGAAGCGCTCGCATTGGCGAAGAGCCACGGGTACGAGGGCTTTGAGATGTTCGACTGGCGCGATGAGACCGAGCGTGCGGCATACGCCGCGGCCATGCGGGAACACGGCCTCCATGCAGTCTGCATCACGGCCAACAAGGGCGTGCGAGCACCTGGGTGCGGCCTGACCGATCCATCCGAAAGGCAGGGTTTCTTACAGGAGATCGCCGCCGCATCCGAAGCTGCGGCGGAATTTGATTGCCGGATGTTGGTCGTCCTGACTGGCTTCGAACGGGAGGGCGTCCCGCGGTCCGAGCAAATGGACAGTTGTGTCGCGGGTTTGCGTGAAGCCGCACCCCTGCTCGAGAGGGCCGGAATGACGGCAATCATCGAGCCGATCAACACGCTCGTCACCCGTCCTGGGTTCTTCCTGGCCGGAGGCCGGGAAGGCTTCGAAATGCTGCGGCGCGTTGACTCGCCGAACGTCAAGCTGTTGTTTGACATCTACCACGTGCAGGTCACGGACGGCGATTTGATTCTGCAGATTCGCAACAACATCGACCTGATCGGTCACTTCCAGATCGGTGATCACCCAGGGCGTATGCAGCCCGGCACGGGTGAGATCAATTATCGGAATGTCTTCCGGGCGATCCACGAACTCCAGCAGGACGGCCAGTTCGGCGGCTACGCCGGCCTGGAGTATCACCCGAACGTGACACTGCCGCAGACGCTGGCCGAAGTGCGGGAGCTCGCAAACTTCAGCTGAGCTGGGTGCCGACTGGATCGTGCCGGTGCCTCCGGCACCAGTCGTTCGCGGTGCGCAACACGCGGGCAAAGCGGGCCCGGGACTGAGCCGTTGAACGTGAGCGCGGCAACCGCGTCTCCCCTGCCGTCGATGACTCGCTCGCCTTCTTGCGCGATCAGCTGTACTGTGATACCGCCGGTCCGCCCGAAGCGACCTGCTCGGGTCTGAGAGGAAAGGGCGGATCGACAAGCTCCTGCTTGACGCGGGGTAATCCGCCGACCTCCACCTCTGTTGCTGCGGCCATCGCAGCGGCCATTGACTGACCCGCGGCTGGCATCGATGGCATCCCCGCACGGGCGATTCGAACCCTGGGAGCGCGGGGCCCGGCGCGAGTTAGCATTCGGGCTCGTCCTGCATGCCAGATCTTGAAGATAGACGGCCGCCTCGCGTATTCGCTACGATTTTCAAAATATGGCTTCCACCGCCCCTGATCAGCGGGTCACGCTGCAAGCGAACCCGGGAGCACGCATCCGGCTGCCACGCGGCGAGCGGCTCCTGTGGGTGCTCGGGATTTGGATCCCGTGTTTGGCCTACGCCATCGTCCGCTACAACATGTTCAGCGGCGTCGAATGGACGCACCTGCCGCTCTACATCGTCAACAAGTCGGTGGCAATCGCCGGCACCATCTTCATCGCCCTTGCGTACCTAGTCGGCAAGCTGTTCGGTGGCGCCTCAGGGACAGAGCCGGTCCGCGCCAAGGCCAAGTTCCTTGGGTTGGTCGGCTTCGCCATGATCAGTGTGCATGTCTTCATGGCGATGGTCCTTCTGTCTCCCGCGAACTACCCGAAGTTCTTTGCCGATTCCGGCAAATTCAATCTCTCCGGCGAGTTCACATTCCTATTCGGAGTTCTGGCGTACGGCTGTCTGCTGTTCCCAGCAATCGTCACGCTGCCGTACATGTGCGACGCGTTGGGGAGGGATCGCTGGCTGACCGCTCAGCACATGGGCTACGTCACGTTAGCGCTGGCCTGCGGCCACACGTTCGCAATGGGGTACCAGGGCTGGTTCGACCTGTCCACTTGGCCCGGGATGCTACCACCCATTACGCTGCTCGGCTTCAGCGTCGCGCTTGTGGCACTCTGCGTGAAGACCGTCTCCCTCAGCAAGGGCCGACGCTGAAGCGGGCCCGGGGAACCCCTACAGACGGTGCACGAGAGCCGCGATCAACGCGGCTCGATCAGCAATGCGATCAACGAGAATGCTCTCGTGAAGCGCGTGTGCGCCTTCCCCCACGGCACCAAGACCATCGAGTGTCGGGATGCCCATCGCGGCAGTTGTGTTGCCGTCGGAACCGCCGCCAACCGAGGCCTCGCCAAGTTCCAAGCCCATTTCCGCGGAGATCGACTTTGCCAGCTCGAACAGCCGGACGACATCAGCCGTTCGTGCCAGCGGGAGTTTCTTCACGCCCCCCGAGACCCGTAACGAGCAACGCGGGTCCGAGGGCACGAGCGACATAAAGCGCCTTTCGATGCTGCGGGCCTGCTCGCTGGTCGAGAACCGGACGTCGAATTCGGCACTCGCGCTCTCGGCCACCACATTGGCGGCAGTGCCGCCGCTTACAACGCCTGGATTGACAGTCAGACCATGTTCCAGATCGGTCCAGCTCGCAGCTGTCTGCATCTGGCCGGCCAGCTCCAGGATCGCATTCGCCCCGGCCGCGAAGTCCAAGCCCGCGTGCGTGGCAATGCCCTTAACGGAAACCTCGAACGAGGCTCCGCCCTTGCGAGACGTTTTCAAATTACCTTCGAGCCCCGCACTCGGTTCGGCGACCAGCACAGCCGCGCTGTGGCGAGCCTCCGCCTGCGTGAACGGTGTGGACGATGGGCTCCCGATCTCCTCGTCAGAGTTCAGCTGCACGACAAAGCGACGCCGGGATTCGATCTGCAGGTCGCGGAGGGCACGCGCGGCAAAGAGCAGGTAGACGATACCCGCCTTCATGTCAAAGACGCCGGGGCCCCACAGCCGACCGGAATCCTCTCGCCATGGCATGCGCTCCAACGTCCCAGCCGCCCAGACGGTGTCCATGTGCCCAAGTCCCAGCACCTGACCATCCCGTCGCGACGGGATGTCAAACTCGATGCGCAAGTGGTCCCCGTGTGTCTGTTGCGGATATCGCTGGATGTGGGCGATATCTTCGGCCGCCTCCGCCACAGCATCTCCAACGGCGTCTATGGCCGCCTTAGCCCCTGTGGGGGACTCGATCTCGACCAGCTTCCGCATCAATGCGACGATGTCGCGCTGGCGGTCGCGCATATACGCGAGAATGCGCTGGCTGTCCACGATCTGTCCGGTCTACCCCTGCGGGCCTACTCCGTGATGGCAACGGCTCGACCGGGCTCGATCCGCACGTCGCTCAGCCCGATGTGCAGCTGCTCCCCTTCCCCGCTTAGGTAGGGTCGCAGCTCTGGCGGGGCATAGGCCTCGACGAACCAAGTCAGGACGCTCTCGGGAATCTCGATGTCCTCGACCAACATCGAGACGAACTTGAGCGAAGCCTTTCCGTCGCGCACGGCATAGTCGAAGTCCACCGCGATCGTGCGGGTGCCGCGCAATAGCAGGCGCATCAGCACTGGGAGGTTTTCAGCCGCAGCCCCGGCCTTTTCAAGGTCGATCACCGCCTGGAAGATCGCCCCGCCCTCGCGCAATGCCAATTCGGGATTCTGGACCCCGTCGGGAATCACGGGGGATCCGTGAAATTTCAGGAACGCATTCAGCTCGTCCTGTGAGAATTCAACCGGTGCGCCGCCGGCCAGCCCGCCGTCCGCGATTTGCTGAAATTTCCGGATGGCGGAGAGCGACGCCGCTTCGTCAACCGCGCCGACCAACAGTAGCGGCGCCAAGCACAGCAGTAGCGACCGGATCACCATTTTCAGGATCACTTGACCAGCGGCTGGCCTGCCGCATGCGCTGGCGTCGTCGCCGCTCCGCCCTCCGCAGCAAGCAGGCACGCAAGCAGCCGGCGTGCGGCTTCGCGCTCGGCAATCTTCTTGCGGGAGCCCTCTCCCACCGTGACATGCTCTCCGTATCGCGCTTCGACCCGGTAGGTGCGCCGGTCCAGCGGCCCTGCTATGGAGGACACGACGTATTGCGGCAAATCCCGGCCGCGTGCCTGGAGCCACTCTTGCAGGGCCGACTTGCTGTTGCCGTCGCGGCCCTCGGGTTCCAGCCTGCGAGACAGCACGTGCCGTTCCACAAGCGGGTTCACCGCATCGATGCCCCCATCCAAGTACGCCGCCCCCAGCACCGCTTCCAGAGCGTTCGCCAATGCGCGGCGGTGATCGCGGCCGCCTTTCCGCTCCTCCCCCTTGCCGATGCGGAGGAACCAGCCGAGATCGAGTTCCTGTGCGATTGCGGCCAAGTGTTCGTTGCTGGCATAGATTGACTTGAAGTTGGTCAATTCGCCGACCGTGGCCTTCGGGAAGCGCTTGTACAGCGCAGCGCAAATGGATAGGCCAAGCGCGGCATCTCCCACGAATTCCAACCGGTCATTTGCTCCGCCTCCCCAGTCTCTGGCTGAAGCGTGTGTCAGGGCCTGTTCTAGCAGGCCTAGATCCCGAAAGCTGTATCCCAGGCGCATCGCAAGCTCCTGCAAATCGCTTTGGTCAGGCATAAGTTCCAAGCTATCGCTGCCAAGCTGGAGCCTTCCCCGGTGGCAACGTCGATGCAGTCAGGTTAGAGGTTGCTCTTGATCCCAGCACACAAATCCGAGCCGTCAGCAGCCTGCACGCCACCTGCGGCGATGCATTGGTCGGCAAATTTAGCGGCTTCTTCCTTCTTGTCCTGTCTGGAGAGCACTAAAGCGAGGTTATACATCGTGAACGGCACCGGCTGGGCCGCCATCTCCAGTGATTTCCGGAACGACTCCTCGGCTAGCGTATAGTTCTCGCGCTGCGACGCCACGCTGCCGATCGCCTCATGGCACTGCGACATGAACTCCATCTTCGTCGCTAGCCAGTCATCGTCTGTCATATTGGGATCCATCTTCGCGAGCGTCGGGATCAGCCCCATCGCCTTCTTGGCATAGTCCTCAGCCTTGGAAAGCTTCTCTTCCTTGTCGAGGTCGAACTCGCGAGTGCGGGTGGGGATTGCTACAGCGAGCGAAATCAATGTGCCCGCCATCACGCCAGGGGCGGGATTGCTCGCCAGCACCATGTCGCCATACAGCAGCATGCTCTCAAAGTCATTCATCTGCTGGTAGGACAGCATCGTCATGTACTTCGCCAGACCAGCCGCCTCACTGTCTGGGTACGCAGCCAGAAATTCCGCGCCCGCGGCGGCACGATCCTGCGCCGACGGCGCATTCTGGACCTTTACGAACGCGTCGATCTCTTCCTGAGACTTGAAGTTCGGGGGCTGTCCTTGCGCCAAGAGGCACGCTGCCCACACGCACGCCGCGAGCGCCAGCGTCAAGAATTGCTTCATTGGATAGATCCTCCCGGCGGCCGCCTGATTTTGGCAGCGGCACCACTCTATCAGTGTACCCATTGTGTGCCGCTGGCAGCCTTTTCCAACGAGAGATGAGCCTGAAGCGAGGGGTTGATTCCAACGAGAAATGAGCCCGAAGGGGGCTCTCCAGGAGGTGTGGGAATCATCGGAGGGTGATCTTGCATCTCGATCTGGAGACTCATTCGAGCCTGGACGATCTGCGCGGGTTTCTCGCGGGCAACGCGGACGAAACGGTCCTGGTGCCGGAGCGGAAGCGGGCCTACGCGCATATCGGACGGGTGTTGCGGCGGTTCTCGTATTGGCGGCTGGAGCGGGCGGACAAGGGCCTGGTGCGCAGCTATCTGGTGCGCACAACGGGGCTGTCGCGGGCGCAGCTGGCGCGGCTGATCGCCCGCTATCTGGCCGACGGGGAACTGGCGGACCGGCGCCGGGGCGCGGCCAAGCCGTTCCGGCGCAAGTACGAACGGGCGGACATCCTGCTGCTGGCCGAGACCGACGAGTTGCACGGGACGCTGTCGGGCCCGGCCACGCTGGCCATCCTCAAGCGCGCCTGGGAGGTCTTCGGCGACGAGCGCTTCCGGCGCCTGGCCGGGCTGTCGAACGGGCATCTGTACAACCTGCGGAAGAGCCTGGCCTACCTGCGGCGGGTGGGCCGCAAGGACCCCACGCACCCGGCCGGGGTCACGATCGCCGAGCGGCGGCCGCCGCGCCCGGAGGGGCAGCCGGGCGACCTGCGGATCGACACGGTACACCAAGGGGATCTCGCTAAGGTCAAGGGCGTCTAGCACCTCAACGTGGTGGACGAGGTGACGCAGTTCCAGTTCGTGGGCAGCGTGGAGCGGATCTCGGAGCACTACCTGCTGCCGCTGCTGGAGAAGCTGCTGGAAGCGTTCCCGTTCCGCATCCGGGGTTTTCATTCCGACAACGGGTCCGAGTTCGTGAACTACCAGGTGGCGGCCCTGCTGGAGAAGCTGCGGATCGAGCAGTTCACCAAGTCGCGGCCGCGGCGCAGCAACGACAACGCGCTGGTCGAGAGCAAGAACGGGACCGTGGTGCGCAAGCATCTGGGCTACGGGCACATCCCGGGCCGGCACGCCCGGCAGCTGGACCAATTCAACCGCGAGGTGCTCTCGCCGTACCTGAACTACCATCGCCCCTGCCACTTCCCGCGCGAGCAGGTCGATGCGAAGGGCAAGGTGCGCAAGCGCTACCGGCGGCAGGACATCCTGACGCCGTACGAGAAGCTGAAGTCGCTGCCGGGGGCGGCGGACTGCCTCAAGGCGGGGATCGACTTCGCGCCACTGGACGCGCAGGCCCGCGCCCTGAGCGACAACGCGGCGGCGCGGCGGCTGAACGCGGCGCGCGACGAGCTGTTCGCTGCGATCCGCAGCGCGGCGGCGAACGCAGCCTGAAGGGCCCGTTCAGGCTCATGTCTCATTGGAAACAAGGCTGGTTGGCAAAACGGCAGCTGGTAACGTTACCATTACCAGTGGCGGGAACTTGCCTGGAAGTCTGCCCGGCAGCGTTCTGCGGACTGCCCGCAAGGGCCGCCTCGCGCCTGCTCGCGATACCGCGACGCGCCCGCGCCCTGTCCGACTGCGGAATCCCGGCTCAGGCTGTGTCCGCTTCCCGCTCCCGGCGCTCCAGCCACGTGAGCCGACGGCCTAGCCTCCCCCGACCGCGCCACCTCGTCGCGCAACGCGTCCAGGCGGGCCTGCTGCGCCGCGAGCGCCCACGGCACCGAGGCGGCTTCCCAATGAGTCTACAGAACCTCGTGCGCCGCATCCGGCATCCGAGCCCGCACCTTGCGCCGTCGCTTCCCGCAGCGGGCACAGCGCCGGGGCTGCGGCCCCCGTCGCGGCCTCTGCAAGGCCTCTCCGCAGTCCGCGCACACCAAGGGGGCCCATACCACAATCCCAGCAAAACAACGACTCATCTGAGTCATTGTTATCCGGCTGCCCGGGGACTGGCCGTAATAAAACAAAAACTGTCGAGAATGTGCCAGGGGGGCTCGCCCCCCTGGCACCCTCCCGGGCCTGCTCGGCCCTCCCCCTGCCACCCCCTCCCCAAGGGTGTATGATCTACTCATTCCCGCTTCCTCTCCTCGGCCTCCTTCAGGCTCATCTGTGAATTGGAAAGGACTCTGGCTGGCTCAGAGAGCGACTTCGGAGCCGCCTTCGCACGACCAAATTCCGTGCCCACTTGGCTAGACGGGATACAATGAGGTCTCCGCGAATGCCTCGCGGATCCGCTTCCGGACATTCGGGGCCAGCTGCCGGTGCCACAGGAGTACCTCGAAATCCGCGGCGCCCGCGTTCACAACCTAAAGAACATCAGCCTCCGGCTGCCGCACAACCAGATGATCGTCGTGACCGGCGTGTCAGGTTCCGGCAAGTCGTCGCTAGTCTTTGACATCGTGTACGCAGAGGGTCGGCGGCGTTACGTTGAGTCCCTTTCGTCCTATGCGCGTCAGTTCCTAGAACGCATGGAACGGCCCGACGCCGACGAAATCCTCGGCATCGCGCCGACTGTGGCCATCCGCCAGAAGAACACGACACGGAATCCGCGCTCGACGGTTGCCACCACGACCGAAATCATCGATTTCCTGCGCCTACTATTTGCGCGCGCGGGCCAGACTCACTGCACGCAGTGCGGCCGCAGGGTCGTGAGCGACGGCGTGGACCAAGTTACGCGGGAGATTCTGTCACTGGAGCATGGCTCGCGCTGGTACACGCTGTTCCCTGCGCTGCAAGCGCCGGGCACTTCGCAAACCGGGCAAAGCGACACGGACGGCCCAACACCCGTGCGGGAGCGGCTGTCCCAGCTGCGCGAGCTCGGATACAACCGCCTGTTCCAAGACGGCCAGGTCTTTGAATTCTCCAACCCCGAGTCCCTGCTGGATCTCGACTTCGCCAGACCCGTCTACATCTTGGCGGACCGCATCTCGATTTCCCGGGACATGGGAGAACGCGTCGCCGATGCCGTAGAGATCGCCTATCGTGAGTCCGGGGAGATCCATTTCGAACGCGCCGGGCATCCCGAGGATCACCTCCGATTCAGCCGCAAATTCGAGTGCCGAGACTGCCGGATTGCATTCCCCAGACCCGATCCACGGCTGTTCAGCCTCAACTCGTACGAAGGCAGGTGCCCGCAATGCCTTGGGACCGGCAGGACGCTAGGGTACTCCACCGACCTGATGGTCAATGCACCTTACCGCAGCCTGCAAGACGGCGCGATCAAGGCTTGGCAAGGGGCATATCGACCGTACAAGCGGCGCATGCTCGAAGCGGCCAAGCGGGAAGGCATCCCGATCGACGTCCCCTACAAGGATCTGTCGGCGGACCAGCGTGCCTTTATCGAATCAGGCGGCCGCGGTTTCGGCGGCCTCAAGGGGTTCGTTGATGCCCTGTGCAAGAAGCGCTATAAGCCCCAAGTCGCCGCCATGCTTGCAAAGTGGCGCGAGGAAATCGATTGCGTCTCGTGCGGGGGCCGACGGTACTCGCAGCAGGCCTTGAACACTCGGGTGGCAGGGAAGGCAATCGACCAAGTCCTGAGGCTGCCCCTCAACCGGGCCCTTCGGTTCTTTGACGAGATAGAACTCGAGCGGAGCGAAGCGGAGATCGCAGAAAAGCTCCTAGATGAAGTTAAGAATCGTCTTCGCTTCCTCTGTGATGTCGGTCTGGGATACCTCACTCTGGACCGGCCCTCTCAGACGCTCTCCGGGGGCGAGGCCCAGAGAATTCAGCTCGCCAGCTCGCTCGGGTCCCGCTTGGTAGGCGTTTGCTACGTGCTGGACGAACCATCGATCGGCCTGCACAGCCGCGACACGGCCAGACTGGTGCATGTCCTGCATCAACTGCGCAACCTTGGCAATACGATTTTCGTGGTCGAGCACGACCGAGAGATCATGCGCGCTGCAGACTACTTGGTCGACCTCGGTCCAGGCGGCGGCGAGCGGGGCGGCTCGGTCATATTCACTGGCACCTATGAAGAGATCACTTGCCGCAGCAACGGATCACTGACGGGGCGATATCTCGGCGGCCACACCAAAATCCCAGTCCCGACCAAGCGCAGGAAACAGCGCCGAGGCGAAAGCATCCGATTCTTCGGCGCCCAGGAACACAACCTGAAGGAAATCGATTTCGAGATACCGCTCGGCTTGCTGACGGCGGTAACGGGTGTGTCTGGATCCGGCAAATCAACGCTCTTGAATGAAGTTGTCGACCGGGCGACTTGGCCAGGTGCTTACGCATCAATTGGGACAGAGATTCACCGACCTAGGGGATTCATGGTAGATGCCCCAACGATCGTCAAGTGCAGACGAATTGAGGGGCAAGCGGCGCTGAGCAGCGCGGTCTTGGTCGACCAGTCGGCGGCCGAATTCGGATATCGGACAGTGCCCGTCACCTACCTGGGTGCTTTCGACGAAGTGCGGTCCTTGTTCTCGCGCACGGCACAGGCGTGTCAAAACACCTACGCACCCGCGCACTTTTCGTTCAATGTAGATAGCGGGCGCTGCGAAACCTGCAAGGGCTCCGGCAGGCAAAGCATCGATATGCAGTTTCTAGCCGATGTGGATCTGACGTGCGAAGACTGCAACGGCAAGCGATTTCAGCCCGAGATCCTAGAGATCACCTACCGCGAGAAGAACATCTGGGACGTGCTGCAACTCACCATTGAGGACGCGCAGGAATTTTTCGCAGACAGTCCGTCAATCACCAAGAGGCTGCGGACGATGACCGAGGTCGGACTGGGCTACCTCCGCTTGGGCCAGCCGGCTTCGCAGCTCTCGGGCGGCGAGGCGCAGCGGATGAAGCTTGCCCAGTACATCGCCAATTCGACGACGAATCGGAGGCTGTTCATGTTTGACGAGCCCACTACGGGACTCCACTTCGAGGACATCAAGAAGCTGCTGGCGACATTTGAACGCCTGCTCGCAGAGGGTGCGACGGTGCTGGTGGTCGAGCACAATCTCGACCTGATCAAATGCGCAGATTGGGTCATTGATCTCGGCCCCGATGGCGGCGACGCCGGCGGCGAGGTGGTCGCTTGTGGCACGCCCGAGACGATTGGGAGCTGTGACCGTTCCCACACGGGACGCTTTCTTCGTGAGGTATTGGCATGAAGTCCCTAGCCTTGGTGGTGTTAGCGCTTCCGCTGACAGCGCAGGATTGGGCCTTTCCGCACCAAACCCATCTCGAGCAGGGCCTGACCTGTCAGATCTGCCACAGCAAGGCCCCGGATAGCCGGGATGCCGCTGACCACCTGCTTCCAGACAGGGAATTGTGCGCTGCTTGCCACAACGGCCAGACCGCTCCGATGATCGACACGAGTCCACTAGCGGAGCGGCAGCCGGCGGCCCGCAGCTTCCGGTTCGACCACTCCTTCCATCTCGGACTCGGCGAAGTGGCGCCGCTGATCGCTGCCGCGATTGACGGAGGCAACTACTTTGGCAAGCCGGGGGACGCTCGGCGGTTTCTCGACAACGCCGGGAGTTGCACGGCCTGCCACCGGGGCCTTGAGGAGAGCGTGGCGGTGGCATCCGTTGCCCATATGCCCCAGATGGGCGACTGCATCGTCTGCCACACCAAGATCGACAACCCGTTCTCCTGCCCGGATTGCCACATAGAAGGGGCAGACCTGCTGCCGGAGGATCATACGCGGGAGTTTATTGACCAGCACTCAACCGGCAAGGTGGGGCTCGACAAGCTCTCGTGCCTGCCATGCCACGGGCGCAATTTCGGCTGCATGGGCTGCCATTGACGCCGAAAGGCTGCGGGGGGGCGCGTCACCAGACGCGCCCCCCCGCTCGGAATGGGTCGCTAAACCGCTGACGCCTACACTTGGTCGGGCGCGGGAACCTCGAAGCCCTTGCGATACGACTTCGTCAGCATCTCGTTGGCCTGCTTGTCGTTCTTGAACTGCATAGCCTCGCGATCAAACCTCAGCGTCTTGCGCCGGTGGAAGGCGATGTTGCCGAGGTGCGCCAGCGCCGCCGAGTGGTGCGCGGACTCGACCGGACCGTTCTGGTCCTCGGTGTTGCGGCTGCGGACCGCTTTGATGAAGTTCTCGAAGTGCTTGGTCGGGGCTTCGCCGCTGTCAACCAGTTCCGGCTTGCGTCCGCGGAAAAGCTCCCACTTGTTGTAGCCCGAGATCACCATGTACCCGTCGGAGCCGTAGAAGATGTTGCCGTTGGCAGACTGGGTCTCGTGATTGGAGTGCCAGAAACGAACGGCCACCTCGGCCATCTTGCGCTCCTTCTTGAACTGCAGCAGAGTGGACAGCATCTCGGGGGTCTCGCGATGATCGTCCCAGATGTAGCGGCCGCCGGACGAGACGACCTCGTCCGGTAGCGTCACGTCCAAGCCCCACTGGAGCATGTCGAGCTCGTGGACGCCCTGGTTGCCGATCTCGCCGTTGCCAAAGTCCCAGGTCCAGTGCCAGTTGTAGTGCACGTGGCGTTTTGAGTAGGGCCGCCACTTTCCAGGTCCAACCCAGAGATCGTAATCGAGCGTGGACGGCGGCTCCGCATCAGGAGCGGCTTCCAGCGGGGGGCGCCACTTGAAGATTGTCGCCCGTCCCATATAGACATCACCGATCGCGCCATCGCGCATCATTTGGACCGCCTCGCGGATGGCTTCCGAGCTGCGCAGCTGCACTCCGTGCTGGACGATCCGGTCGTACTTCTTGGCGGCAGCGATCAGGCTCAACCCCTCGTTGAAGGTGTGTGTGGCCGGCTTTTCAACGTAGACATCCTTGCCTGCCTGGCATGCCCAGATCGCAGCCAGTGTGTGCCAGTGATTGGGGGTGGCGATGGTAATGACATCGATGTCCTTGTCCTCGATGACCTTGCGCAGGTCCTGCACGACATTCGGGCGGTGTCCGTGCTTCTGCTCGAACTCGCCGGCGCGCTTGCGCGCGATCTCCAAGTCTGGATCGACAAAGGTCGTGACATCGACATTCTTGAGCGGTTGCAGGCCGTACATGTGGCTCTGGCCTCTGCCGTTCACGCCGAGCACAGCGGCGCGAATCCGGTCGTTGGCTCCGAGCACGCCGCTACCGGCGGCAAAGGCGGCGGCGGGGGCCGCAGATGCCGCGCCGACCTTGACGAATGTTCTTCTCTGAAGGGTGGTTTTTGCTTTCATGGCGCAATCCGCTCCGCTGAATATCCTACCGCACCTGCCGGCGGGCAGCAAGCGAAACGACTGCGAAACGCGCTACGGCAGTAGGCAGCTCCCGCGGAAATGAATGCGCTGACCGGTGGGCAGGGCCAGCGTGCGGTGCGGCTGGCGAGCAGGCACCTGGCTCCGTTGCGGTCCGTCCTCTGGGAGATGCACTTCAAGCGCAATTTCGTGAAGCAGCCGACGAGGGGATACGGGGAGTTTTGCCTGTGCCCGCGACTCTCGCCGGACCGAGCAGATGATTGCAGCACCATCTCCCAAGCGACCACAACCATCTTGGCAGCGCTGTTACTCACCGGCCAAGGAGATCATTGCGTGCCGCCGAAGGCCAGCCTAATCAATGACTTACCGAGCCGCAAACCGCTCTGACATGGCAACTCCGAGCCAATTTGCTGGATCGAGCGCAAGATTCCGGCCGGGCCTCAGGTATCGTTGTCCGTCGAACGTACGGCGTACAGTTCAACTTGATCCCCGCGCAGCGACTGCAAATGGGTTTCCAATGAGGTGAAGCGCAACAGAGAGCCCAGCTGGCGCAGGCGATCCCTCGCGTCCGGCGTCAGCTGCGCTGCAAACACATCCGCTCCGTCTGGGTAGGAATACCGCTCGCAAGTGGGTGCAAGCTGCACGAGGAGCGCAAGCGCCTCGTCCCAGAAGCTTCGGCGCCGGAAGAGCCGCCGCTGCCGCCCGACCTCTGCTGTGATCTGGACTGCCCCTCGCACACCGCGAAACACCATCAGAACGCAGCGCGAGGGGTCCAGAACTCGATTTGGATCGTGGTCGGGAAAGCACTCCAACAGGGCGGCCAACTCGTCTGTCGAAGCTTGTATCGACGACCAGCGATAACGGGCGTCTCCACTAACGAGACTGCCCCGGGCGAGGATGCCGGAAACACGGGCGGGATCCTTTCCGGAAACCCCCAAGATCTTGGAGGCTAACTCCACCACGGGCACATCGACCCGCGCCACTGGGGTCATGCTCACGTAGCCTACGGACTCCGAGCTGACCTTGCAGGGAATGATCTGCGGCAGAGCCAAACCGCCATGGTAGCTCCGATGCCGAATCCAGCGGAATGCGCGTTAGTCGATGAAGCCGTGCCGCCGCAAAGTCTCGCTCAGATCGGGCTCTTCCCAGAATACGAGGCGTTCTAGCACCGTGCCGTTGTTGAGCAGCGCGCCGTAGGGGACATCTTGAAACTCGAAAGATTCCCGGAGCCTGTCGACGTCCGGAGACAGTTTCACGCCGCTCAGTCCCGCGTCCTCCAAGAACCCCGGCCCCCAGTCCGGATCCTGCGTGGGAATGCCCACGAAATCGACCTGCCAAGTGTACTTGGCCATCGTCTGCCCGGCGTGCAGGCAGTGCAGGCACGAGGGATTGAAGAAAAACAGGAACACCTTGCCGTCGCTCAGGTCGTACGGGCTGCCCTCGGCAGTGATCGATCCCAGTGTCGAGACTTCCGGCTGGGGCTCCATTCGGTCCACGCCAAGCATCACGCCTGCGAACACCGCCACGGCCAAAGCCGCGATGCCCGCGCCCCGAAGGTCGATGGATTTCGTCGAATACCTAACAGCCAGCAAGGAGACCGCGAGCATCCCCGCATCACTCCAGAAAAAGGCCGGACCGACAGCCCGCTCCAACCACGGGAAGCACGAGCAGTCCTCGCCCTGCAGCGCCTGGTAGTTGATCGCCATGTAGGCCATAAAGGCAAGCAGCAGCGCGGCCGACAGCAGCCCGCCCCAGCGCCGCCATGCGGGTCGCAGCAGCAACACCCCTGCCAAGACTTCCGCCACGCCGACGGCTAGCGTCCCAACCAGGCTCAAGCTAACCGGCACGAGCAGCTGACTGAGCTTGAGCTGCCAGCCGGAGATATCGGTGAGCTTCCAAAACCCTGCCGTGAACCACAGCAGGGCCATGATCACCGCAGCGGCCAAGCCCACCCAATCGGTCCACTTCTTTTGTGCTTCGCTCTCGGATGGCATAGGCTGACGCAACGCGCTGTCGACATCGAGCCGCAACGCTAATTTGAGTATAGGTTCGCGATCTAGAGCAGGTACTGGGGCACGCCCGGTTGCACCCGAGTCCCATGCCGTGTAGTGGTCGGCAAACGTCGCTCCGAGACGAACTTAGCCCCGATTCGCTAGAATGCTCAGCGCAGACTTCGGACAAATCGCCATTTGTCGATTCGATGCCCGAATTGCCTCTTGGTACTGGAAGCGTGTCGCCATCGAGGACAGCACGCGGGCGGCCTAGCTGAATGCCTCAGCGTTCGGGCACGCCTTGGACCGCAGCTGAAATCGCTGCCATCGTGGACGCCTACGTGGCAATGCTGTGGGACGACCTCAGCGGCAAGCCTTTCGTCAAGGCGGACCGCAATCGCAAACTCCAGGCACTGACAGGTCGCTCGCGCCCGTCGATCGAATTCAAGCTTCGGAACATCAGCGCCGTCATGGCAGAGTTCGGCTTGCCTTTCATCCGAGGCTACTTGCCAGCAAAGAACTACCAGCGAGGTCTGTTCGAAGCCATCGAGGCACACCTCAGCCAGGATGGGCTTCTTAGCGGCATTGCCGTCGATCTGCGGGAAATGGTCGATGTTCCAGCTGGCGGAATCATCGAGCAAGGGCCTCCCCCGCCCCCAGAGCCCACCCCAACCACGCCTATGACTGAACCGATCCAACGCATACTCCGCAGATTCGATCCGGCGGAACGCGATGCGAGGGCTCGGAAACTCGGCGAAGAGGGCGAGCGATTTCTGTTCCAAGCGGAACAGAACCGGCTGTCCGCGAAGGGCCGCGACGACCTCGCAAAGCTTGTCCGCTGGGTATCGAAGGAAGACGGGGACGGTGCCGGATACGACATCCTGTCCTTTTCGGTCCGCGGCGACGAGCGTTGGCTCGAAGTCAAGACGACAAACGGTCCCAAGGCTACGCCATTCTGGATTTCTGAGAACGAGCGACGCGTGTCCGAAGCACGGCGCGACGTGTACCGTCTAGCGCGTCTCTACGACTTTTCCAAGGAACCCGAGATGTACTGCCTCCGGCCTCCGCTCACTGACCACGTTCATCTCACCCCTACACAGTACAGAGCGACATTTTGACTTCCCGGGAATGCCGCGGGCGGCGGAAGTGAATCGTGCGCTCGAGTGGCTCGCCGCAAAGCATCCCGCGTGTCCGCCAGCCGGTCTCTCCGAGAGGCGCCCAGCAAGGCTGCCCCAGCAAGAGAATTCGTGCATGAGCAGTTACAAGGCGAAGAAGCTGGAGTGTTACCGAGTGTCTCGTGAAGGAGCGGCAAAGCCTGTCAAGCAGCTCGGCTCGTTTTGCGACAATCGAACCTAATGCAAAAGTCAGACGGCATGAACTATGCCCCGGAAGGCAAGGCGAGGCCTGTCGTTGACCGGGGCACCTTCAAGATGGCTGCGGTGGCGCTTGACCACGGCCACATTTACGGCATGTGCAACGGACTCACCGAGGCCGGTGCAGATCTGAAGTGGGTCTATGATCCAGATTCGGCCAAGGTCGAGCAGTTCCTCAAGGCTTTCCCCCAGGCGCGGGCCGCTCGGAGCAAGGACGAGGTGCTGCAGGACGACGAAGTGAGCTTGGTCGCCTCGGCGGCAATCCCCAACCTGCGCTGCCCGCTGGGCTGCGAAGTCCTGGAGCACGGCAAAGACTACTTCACCGACAAGGCTCCGATGACCACGCTGGATCAGCTCGAACAAGCGCGGGCGAAGTCCGCGGCGACCGGCAAGAAATACGCGGTCTACTACAGCGAGAGACTACACACGGAGTGCTCGATCTACGCTGGCAACCTCATCGAGGACGGCGCGATCGGACGGGTGCTGCAGGTCATTGGCATGGGGCCGCACAGGTTGAGCGCATCGTCCAGGCCTGGCTGGTTCTTCGAATTCGAGCAGTACGGCGGGATCCTTTGTGACATCGGAAGCCACCAGATCGAGCAGTTCCTGCACTTCAGTGGCGCTCAGGATGCCACGGTGACTTGCAGTCGGGTAGCCAACTACGACAACCCCGACCACCCCGAGCTTGAAGATTTCGGCGACGCCGCGCTCGTGGCCGACAACGGCGCCACTAACTATTTCCGGGTGGACTGGTTTACGCCAGACGGTCTCGGTGCGTGGGGGGACGGGCGCACGTTCATCCTAGGCACTGATGGCTACATGGAATTGCGCAAGTATCTGGATGTGGGACGGGACACAGAATCCGACCAGCTCTACTTGGTGGACGGCAAGGGCGAGCGACACGTCCGCACACGCGGCACCGTCGGCTTCCCCTATTTCGGCCAGCTGATCCTCGACTGCTTGGAGCGGACGGAAAACGCCATGACGCAAGAGCATACGTTCAAAGCAGCCGAACTTTGCCTTGTGGCCCAGCGCGACGCCCAACGAGTTGCCTGAGCCGCGGTGGGCTTAGTTCCGGTTCTCGCGGCTCTGTTAGCGGCTTCGTGTGCATACTACGCAGCCGCGTTGCTGGCGATGCTTGCGTTTCGCCGACAGACCCCTGCGGACACTGGATCCGTCAACTGCTGGCCAGGCGTTTCGATCCTCAAGCCTGCAGTTGGAGCTGGTGCTGACTTCTCGCAAGCCCTTGATTCGCACGCAGACCAAGACTACCCGGACTTCGAGATCTTGGTAGGCGTGGGGGTGGATGACCTTGCAGCCCGAGCAGCCGTTGCGGAGATTCAAGCAAAGCATCAGTCCCCGCGGATCAAGCCGATCCCGTGTCCCCGACCGGGAGCGGGATCGAATGGAAAAGTCCAGGCGCTGGAAGAACTCGCCCGGAACGCTTCGAAGCCCGTCTGGATCGTGACTGATGCCGACATCACTGTCCCCGAGCAGTTCTTGCGGTCTGTCACAGAGGAGCTTTCGACGCCCAACGCCGGCTTGGTGACCTGCCTGTATCGAGCCGAGCCCGGCACTGGCCTAGCGACACAAATCGAGGCATGTCGCATTAATACTGAGTTCCCCGCCCAGGTGCTGCTGGCCCAGAGGCTGCAGGGAATGCGCTTCGCTTTGGGCTCGACGCTGGCGCTCAGATCGGAAACGCTAGCCCGCGCCGGTGGTTTCGCATCCGTCCGAGGAGTGATCGGCGACGACTTTCACCTCGGGGCCAACGTCGCCGCCCTAGGACTCGATGTCAGACTCTGTGTCCTCCCGGTATGCACGCAGCTGCCCGCCGGCGATGGGTGGAAAGAGGCTTGGAGCCGGCAATTGCGTTGGTCGCGGACGATTCGCAAACAGCGGCCGCTCGGCCATGCCGGTCTCGTTGTGACGTTTGCTGTACTTTGGGCCGCGGTGGCGCTGCTGACGGATCCCATGGCTCTGTGGCCGCTCGCGCTCGCAGCGCTGGCCCTGAGAGCAACAGCAGCCATCGCGGCTTCGCGTCTCCTGCGATGCCCCAGAATCTTGCCCCGCTTGTCTGTGTTGCCGGCTGCCGACATCTGTGCGGCAGCAGTCTGGCTTTGGAGCTACTTTGGCAGCAGGGTGTATTGGTCCGGAAGGACCCTGCGCTTAGGTCCCGGGGGACGGATTCGCACATAACGAAGGCGGAGTTTGGGGTGGACCGAACTCAGGTCCGAGCGCGGTCGCGCTATGCTGCCCCCGAAGCCTCTGTGAACCAGTCGGGTTCTTCGCCGGGTTCCGGTAGGATGCGGCCCGCCTCCATGGTCCAAGAGGCCGGGGCTTCGCTGATTTTCCCGCTGACCTGTTCTTCAGACACGCCTGCGATCTCCGAGAATCGCTGCACCAGGCCGGCCAAAATCCGGCGCTTGATGTCAGGCGACCGCCCCGCGCGGTTGCCGCCCGCAATGAAGTACGGGGTGTCGTAGCGCAAGACGCCTTGACCGTGAGAATCAGGGACTTCGCCACTGCCATCCGTTTCGAGGAACGCCACTTGCACGAAGCTCCTCGGTGCGGCCGAAATGCCGCAATGCACATCCGTGAATGCCACGGCAATCTCCTCGCGCTGCTCGTATGACAGCGAGTCCTGCGGAATCAGACAACGATAGAACGGCATGATGTTGGCTCCCTACTACCTTGGCGGGGGCTCACCCCGCCCAGCTCCAATCTCTTGCGGACACGATAACCTCGTCCTGCTGTGCTCCGGTGAGGCTGCACCACGCGTTTCCCACGCTCCGCAGGAATCTTGCCCGGTCCTCGCGGTCGCACCCGTCGGGGATCCTACCGCGGACCAGGGACGTTGTCGAAGGCTGCCCGCCCCGGAAACCGAAGCCCTTGGCGATCACCGTCCAAGATGTCTGCACTGGCCCTGCATCGGGTCCGAGCAATTGGCGGCATAGAGCTTCGAGCGCAGATTCGATCTCCCCGCGGATCTCGTCAGGGACGCAGCCTTCCTGAACAAAGAAATCGAAAGTGACCATCTCAGCTTGCTCGCGAGCGTACGGCGGAACGTCGACGCGGCATCCCGAGTTCGCGCTGCGCGCCGATCATGGTAGCGCATGCTCGCTCGCAGCCATCGGGGACGAGTTGGCGCGCCCCGACAGGATCTGCGAACGCTTACTGCTGCGGGACTTACCGCGACGCTGCCACCAACTCACGCGCGAACTGCAAGTCGTAGCGCTCCAAGATTCGCCCGCGCTCACCCACGCCATGTAAGCTGCGCTGCTGGCAGCCGTCGGCGAGTTGATGCCCGCTTCGGCACGGGTGACCTCCCACTCGGTTCGCCGACAACGGCAGAACGCGGGGCGCGGGCCAAGCAGCCGGGGAACAGCGAGTGCCCCCCCTAGCTCAGTTGCCCGCGATTCTGTCCCGATAGGTGGCCGCCGCGAGCCTCCCGAGACTCGATTGGCTATACTGGCATTTCGAGTGCGGCTCGCGATGTCCACGGAATCCGATAGGTCCGTATTACTGCTCAAGCCGCGCGGCTTTTGTGCCGGTGTGATTCGCGCGATTGACATCGTCGATCTCGCCCTGCAGGCGTTCGGCCCGCCGATCTATGTGCGCAAGGAAATCGTCCATAACAGCCACGTGGTGAACGACCTAGCAGCACGCGGCGCAATCTTTGTGGATGAGGTCGACGAAGTGCCGCGCGGGGAGCGGCTGATCTACAGCGCGCACGGTGTGGCACCGGCTGTGCGCCAGGCTGCCGCCAATCGTGGCCTCCGGGTCATCGACGCCACCTGCCCGTTGGTCACCAAAGTGCACCTAGAAGCGGTCCGGTTCGCCAAGGCCCGCAAGACGATCCTGTTGATCGGCCACACAGAGCACGACGAGGTGATCGGGACAATCGGGGAGGCCCCTGAACGGACGATCGTAGTGTCCACGGCAGCAGAAGCCGAGTCTGTCGAGGTGCCCGACGGCAACGTCGCCTACCTAACCCAGACCACGCTCAGCCTCAATGAAGCCGAAGCGATCATTGCTGTCCTCAAGCGGCGCTTCCCAGCCATCGAAGGCCCGCCCGTGCAGGACATCTGCTACGCCACAGAAAACCGGCAGCGCGCCGTCAAGGAGCTCGCTCCCGAGGCCGGGTTGCTGCTCGTCGTGGGATCGGAAAACAGTTCGAATTCCCAGCGCATGGTCGAAGTCGGACGGCAAAGCGGCATACCTGGCCACCTGATCAACGACGAGCACGAAATTTTGCCCGCTTGGCTCGAAAGCGTGAGGCACGTGGCGGTTAGCGCCGGGGCCTCTGCTCCTGAATCGCTAGTCCAGCGCGTCGTTAGCCACCTGCAAGCTGTGGGCTTCCCGCAAGTGAGAGAAGTCGCGGCCATCGACGAAAACGTTCATTTCCCGCTGCCATCCGAATTGCGGATACACCAGCCGCTCACGCAGATCGCCGCGCGTCCATGAATTCTCGCGTAGCCGTCAATATCAGCGCCGCCGTAGCGCGGCCACCTATTGCGGACCTGAGCGTTGAAGCTCGCCAAGCCGTAGCCAGTGCCTGCGATTACCTGCTGAACCGCCAGACTTCGAAGGGGTACTGGGTCGGCGAGATCGAGGGAGACACCACTCTCGAATCGGACTACGTGCTGCTCCAGCTCTGGCTGCACCAGCCCGGGCAAGACGGCCAGTGGAATCCGCCGACGCGCCCCCAGGTGGAATCCGCATGCCGACGCATCCTCGACAAACAGCTCGACGATGGAGGCTGGAACCTATTTCATCGCGGACCGGCCAACGTCAGCGCCTCCGTCAAGGCATACTGCGCCCTGAAGCTGAGCGGCATGCCTGCCGATGACGAGCGCATGCGCCGTGCGGCCGCGCGAATCCGAGAGCTGCGAGGGGTGGAGGCTTCCAACAGCTACACAAAGCTGTATCTGAGCTATTTCGGCCTGTTCCCCCGAGAGCTCGTGCCCTCGATTCCGCCCGAGATCTTCCTCCTGCCGAACGAGCACCGCTTCAGCGTGTATGCGATGTCGTCCTGGAGCCGGGCGATGCTGGCCCCGCTCTCGATTCTGGACGCGACCAAGGCTCGCCGCCGGGCTCCCGCCGACATCACGATCAGTGAGATCTTCTCGCGGCGAGCGTCCACCGTGCCCGAGCGGCTCAGCTGGAAGCGCTTTTTCCTGCTGGTGGACAAAGGAATCAAGCTCCTCGAGTCCACCGGTGTCGGTCGCAATCGCCAAAAGGCGATCGAGGCAGCCCGTGATTGGATGCTGATCCGGCTCGAGCGCTCCGAGGGGCTGGGAGCGATCTTCCCTGCCATGGTGAATTCGATCATGGCGCTGACGCAGTTGGGCTACGGCCCGGACCATCCGCTGTTGAAGAAGCAGATCGCACATTTCGAGAAGCTAATCCTGGACGACGAGCATGGTTTCCGTGTGCAGCCGTGCCACTCGCCAGTCTGGGACACGGCCTTGACCACCTACGCAATCGGGACCGCTCAATCAGAGCTGGCGGACCCGGCACGCTGGGCGCTGAGCCGCGCGGCGGACTGGCTTTTGTCCAAGCAGGCGTTGCAACGAGGGGACTGGGCCGTGCGCAACCCCTCGGCCGAGCCCGGAGGGTGGTACTTCGAATACTCCAACGAGCACTATCCCGATACAGACGACACAGCGAAGGCGCTGCTCGCCCTGGAATGGGCGGAGGCGTCCGATCCGGCGCGGCAGCGACAGGCCGAAGAGCGTGCGCTTGAATGGCTGGTAGCCATGCAGTCATCAGACGGCGGCTGGGCTGCCTTCGACGTCGATAACAGCGCCGCGCTGCTCACCCAAGTGCCGTTCGCCGACCATAACGCGATGTTGGATCCGACCTGTGCGGACATCACCGGGCGCGTACTCGAGGCCATTTGCAGGCGTGGTGCCGGGCGGTACCAAAGCTCGATCAGGAGGGGGACGGAATACCTCCTAAGCACGCAAGACGAGGACGGCTGCTGGTACGGGCGCTGGGGTGTGAATTACCTCTACGGCACGTGTTTTGCGCTGCGCGGCCTGCGCGCTGCGGGTGTCGCGCCAAGGGACAGCACGGTGATCCGCGCCGGCGAATGGGTGCGCTCGGTGCAGAATCTCGACGGCGGCTGGGGCGAATCGGCATTGACCTACGAGGATGGCTCGCGCAGGGCCGAGGGGGAGTCGACTCCCTCGCAGACAGCTTGGGCGTTGCTTGCCCTGTTCGCGGCCGATGATTACGAGAGCGGGTCGGTGGAAGAGGGAGTCCGCTATCTCATCGAGAACCAGACCGTGCAAGGCTCTTGGACCGAAGAAGCCTGCACCGGGACGGGCTTCCCGCGGGTATTCTACCTGCGCTATCACATGTATCCACAGTACTTTCCACTGATGGCTCTGGGCGAGTTTGTGCGCCAGAGCGGAAGGGCCCAGCAATGAAGCTGCCTTTGTCGAGCACGCTCCGCATGGGCGCTTACGTGGCTAAGAACACGATGTTTCCACGTCCGGAATGGCAGCACGACCCGACTCCGTCCGCCAGTCCATTCCCGATCCTGGACACTGCCAAAGTGGCGGGCTCAGCGGCCCAGAAGCATCCTATGCTGCGCAAGCGGTTTCCGCTCGTGCTGATGCTGGAACCGCTGCACGCGTGCAACCTCACCTGCACCGGGTGTGGCCGGATCCGCGAATACGAGGACACCATCACAGAGAAGCTCTCGCTGGACCAGTGCCTGGCGGCGATCGACGAATGCGGCGCACCTGTCGTGTCGATCTGCGGCGGAGAGCCCCTGATGTACAAACCGATCGGGGATCTGGTGGAGGGCGCCCTGAGGCGCAAGAAGCACATCTACCTGTGCACCAACGGAATGTTCATTCCGGCTCGGCTGCACGAGTTCCGCCCGCACAAGCAGTTTTTCTTCAACATCCACTTGGACGGCTTGCGCGAGACGCACGACCTAGCGGTCGAGCGCGACGGTGTATTCGACGAGGCGATCGAGGGGATCCGCGCCGCCAAGGCGGCCGGCCACATGATCTGCACCAATACAACCGTCTACCGCGAAACCGACATGCGAGAGATCGAGGCATTGTTCGACTACCTGCAGCAGTTCGATGTCGACGGCCACATGATCTCCCCCGCCTACGGCTACTCGGCGGTGGACAGCCGCGAGATCTTCCTCACGCGAGAGGAAATCCAAGAGAAGTTCAAGGATGTGCAAACTCTGTTCCGCCGCTTCCGCATGAACACCACTCCCGTGTATGCGGAATTCCTCAAGGGCAACCGCGACATGCCCTGCACCGCGTGGGGCAACCCGACCTACAACACGCGCGGCTGGAAGGGGCCGTGCTACCTGATCACCGACGCGCATTGGAACAGCTTCGAGGACTTGATGACCGAGACGCCCTGGGAACGCTACGGGCGCGGCAACGACGAGCGCTGCGAACATTGCATGGTCCATTGCGGCTACGAACCGTCGGCGGCACTGGGAGTCAACGCGCGCCTGGGCGACAGCCTGCGCATGCTGCACTGGGCTCTCACCTAAGGAGATTTCGGATCCGCGGATTCGTGGGCGACACTGGAACGAGATGAAGGCACTCGTACTGAACGAATACAAGCGGCTGGACCTGCAACAGGTCCCCGAACCCGAAATCGAGCGCGACGAAGTGCTGATCCGCGTGCGCTCTTGCGGCATCTGCGGCAGCGATGTCCACGGCTACGACGGCAGTTCTGGACGCCGTATCCCGCCGCTGATCATGGGCCACGAGGCTGCCGGCGAGATCGCCAGGATCGGCAGCGCGGTGAGCCGCTGCTCGCAAGGTGACAGGGTCACGTTCGATTCGATGATCTGCTGCCGGAACTGCACGTTCTGTCGAAGCGGCCGCCCCAACCTGTGCGACAACCGCCGCGTCCTAGGGGTTTCGTGCGAGGACTATCGCCGTCACGGCGCCTTCGCCGAGTACGTGGCCGTGCCCGAGCACATCGTCTTCCGGGTGCCCGACGGGGTGGATTTCGACGAGGCTGCGATGGTTGAGCCGGTGTCAGTGGCAGTGCATGCCGTCGGCCGCACCAATTCAGAGCTGGGCGACAGCGCGCTCGTGGTCGGTACGGGCATGATCGGGCTGTTGACGATCCAAGCGCTGCGCAGCGCGGGTTGCGGTCAAATCGTCGCCGTCGACCTAGCCGCGGACCGCCTGCGCCTCGCGAAGGAGCTTGGTGCCGACGAGACGATCCAGTCCGGCCCAGACACCGATGTGCCGGCGCTGATCCGCGAGATGACCGGTGGCCTCGGGGCCGACGTGGTCCTCGAAGCCGTCGGTGCGGATGCGACCGTCAAGATGTCGCTGGACAGCGTTCGCAAGGGCGGCAAGGTCACCCTGATCGGGAACGTAACACCCACGGTCACGTTTGGATTGCAAGATGTTGTGACGCGGGAGATCGATGTCCTCGGTTCTTGCGCGTCCTCGAATGACTATCCGGCGAGCCTGGACCTGATGCAGCGCGGCGCCATCAAGGTGCAGCCCGTCCTGAGCGCGTCCGTGCCGCTCGAGCGAGGGCCGGAGATGTTCGACCGGCTGTACGCCCGCGAGCCGGGCCTGACAAAGGTCGTTCTGCAACCTTGACCGCCAGCGGGGCCAACAAGCGGCATACCACCCTGGCGCTGGTGCAGATGGCGTGCGCCCCGGATCCGTCGAAGAATCTCGCAACAGCCTTGCGCGGCATCGCTGATGCCGCTGCCCGGGGCGCGCAGATCGTGTGCCTGCCCGAACTCTTCGGTACGCAGTATTTCTGCCAAGAGCAGAACGCCGATCACTTCGATCTCGCGGAACCGATACCCGGACCAACCACCGCAGCGCTTGCTGCCGCGGCGCGGCAGCACTCGGTGGCCATCGTGGGATCTGTCTTCGAGCGGCGCCAGGCCGGCATCTTCCACAACTCGGCCATAGTCTTGGACGCCGACGGCGAGTTGTTGGGGACGTATCGCAAGATGCATATCCCTGACGACCCGCTGTACTACGAAAAGTTCTACTTCACGCCGGGCGATCTCGGCTTCAGGGTGTTTAAGACGCGGTTTGGCCAGATCGCGCCGCTGATCTGCTGGGATCAATGGTTCCCAGAGGCCGCGCGACTGGCAGCGCTCGCCGGGGCTGAGTTCTTGATCTACCCCACCGCGATCGGCTGGCACCCCAGCGAAAAGCGGGACTGGGGCGAACGCCAGGCGGAGGCTTGGAGCATCGCGCAGCGAGCGCACGGAATCGCCAACGGGGCGTTTGTCGCAGCGGTAAACCGCACCGGGGCCGAGCGCACGCTGGAGCACTCCCCCAACCGGCCCAAAGGCTACGAAGGCCTCGAATTCTGGGGGCGGTCTTTCGTCTCGGACCCGCTCGGCTCCGTCGTAGCGGCCGCCGGCGGCGGCGAGCAGGTCTTGATCGCGGAGTGTGATCGGTCCGAAATCGAGCGCACGCGGCGCGACTGGCCGTTTCTGCGAGATCGGCGAGTTGACGCCTACGATGATCTGACCCGGAGATCGATCGATTGACGCCTACAGCCAGCGCCGCTGTCCGCATGCCGGCAGAGTGGGAGCCACACGAGGCGACGTGGCTGGCCTACCCACACCTGGCCAGCGACTGGCCCGGAAAACTGTCGGCCGTTCGCTGGGCACAGGCCGAATTCGTCCGGCAGCTCTGCCAACACGAGCCGCTGCAGATGCTCGTCCGCGACGCCCGCGAGGCTGACCTCGCACGCAGCGCGATCCGACGATCCGGCGCCGATCCAGACCGGATCGGCTTCCACGAAGTGGAGACCGACCGGTCGTGGTTGCGGGATTCGGGGCCGACATTCGTCCTCGCCGAGAACCGCCTCAGGGCAGTTTGCTGGGGCTTCAACGCGTGGGGCCGCTATCCCAATTGGCGGGCGGACAGCCAGATCGGCCGCTACATCGCCACGGCAGCTGGAGCCGAGGTGTTCGAACCAAAGGCGCTGGGCAGGCCAATCGTGATGGAGGGAGGAGCTGTGGAGAGCAACGGTCAGGGCACGATCCTGACAACGGAGCAATGCCTGCTAGGCGGCGGCCGCCACGCGCGCAATCCGGGACTCTCCCGCGAGGACCTGGAACAGGTCTTGGAAGCCTCGCTCGGGGCTTCGAACGTCCTATGGCTGGGACGGGGAATCAGTGGGGACGACACCGGCGGGCACATCGACACGATCGCGCGCTTCGTAGGACCGAACCGTGTCGCTGCCCTTGTAGAGACCGACCCCCGCGATGAGAACCACTTACCATTGCAGGACAACTTGCAACGACTGCGCAAGATGCGTGACGAGCGCAGGCGCGCAATTGAGATCGCAGAGTTGCCGATGCCCCGCCCGCTGCACTTCGCGGGATATCGCCTGCCTGCGAGCTACGCTAACTTCTACATCGCCAACGGAATCGTGCTGGTTCCGACATTCAATGACCCCAATGACCGCGTCGCCCTGCGTGTCTTGGAAGAGTGCTTTCCTGATCGAGAGGTGTGCGGCATCCATTGCGTTGACCTCGCGCTCGGCCTGGGAGCGCTGCACTGTCTCGCCCAACAGCAGCCCCGCTCGCCAGGCGGCCCCGTACAGTAGATAATGACGAGAGCGCGGCGAACAACCTTTTGCGCCAGAGGCGCGTCTAAACGGATATGCATCACCTGATCGAACGCTTGAAGAAGGCTGGACTCCTGCCGATGGCTTTGGTATTCAGCACGCTGGTCGCCGGAATCCTGATCGGCACCGTCATCTCGGGGTCCGTTGACGCGGCGCCAGAGACCGAGGAACCGGTCTCCGACGCGACGCCGCTGACTGTCCCGGACGCGGTGCCTGTAGAGAACCAATTCTCCGAACTCGCGCGTCAAGTGCGTCCCTCGGTGGTCAGCGTCTATATTCCTGCGGGGCGCGCCGAAGAAGACGAAGAAGACGAAGGGAGCCCATTCAACTCCCCGGAGGATATGTTCCGCAGGTTCTTCGGGATCCCCCCGGGCGGGCAGGTGCCCACGCCTCGACGGCGCGGCCCGGGCCAGGGTTCGGGAGTGCTCGTCGATCCCAAGGGCTACATCATCACGAATCACCACGTCGTCGCGGACGCGGAGCGCATCCGCGTCTCGTTTGCCGATGACGAAAAGCGGTATGACGCAACCCTGATCGGCGTCGACCCCGAAACCGATCTCGCGGTCCTGCATGTCGCCGGCAAGGACGGCCTCGAGGCAGCCCGGATCGGCAACTCCGAAGCCACCAACGTCGGTGACTGGGCGATCGCGATTGGATCTCCGTTCGGATACCGCGAGACCGTGACGGTGGGCATCATCAGCGCCAAGTCTCGCGAGATGGGCGCTGGCCAGCGCAACCGGCCATTTCAAAAATTCTTGCAGACCGATGCGGCGATCAACCCGGGCAACAGCGGTGGCCCGCTGCTGAACATCCGCGGCGAAGTCATCGGCATCAACACGGCGATCATCTCCCGTACGGGCGGCTATGACGGTATCGGATTCGCGCTCCCGTCGAACATCGCGGTCAAGATCTACAACCAGATCACCCGCTACGGCCGCGTCTCGCGCGGATCGATCGGGGTCGAATTCAGCAACGAACAAAGCCCTTCGCTGAGTCGCACGTACGGAGCGGAAGGCGGAGTGTTCGTGTTGCGGGTCGTTGAGGACGGCCCTGCCGAAGACGCGGGCATGAAGGCCGAGGACATTATCGTTTCGGTGGCCGGCAACAAGATCGATTCGGGCGAGAAGCTCATCGAGGTTGTCGCGGCAATCAACGTCGGCGACACGGTGCCGATCAACGTGGTTCGGGACGGCAAGACGGTGACGCTGGACGTGACCATTGCAGACCGCCAAAAGCTCTATCCGGAACAGGCGGAAGTGCAACTCGACCCTCAGGATGCCGAGGAGGCATCCGTCCGCTTCGGCCTCACCGTGCAAGAGATTGACCCGCAGCGGCGGGAGCGAATGCGACTAGAAGACCGCGGCGGCGTGCTGATCACGAAAGTTGACCCGAATTCCTTCGCCGAGGACATCGGGCTGCTGGAGCAGGATGTGGTGCTGGAGGTTAACCGAAAGCCGGTTGATTCGATCGGCGATTTGCGCGCCATCCAGAAATCGCTCAAGCCCGGCTCTGACGTCGCCTTCAAGCTACTGCGCTCGGATGGCAGGTCTTGGCGCACGATCTACGAAGCAGGCGTGCTGCCCGAATAGGCGGTGCACGGGCTCCGTTCGACCGTCCGCATCGCGTAGAGCGGAAGCGGACTGCTCGCCCCACCGCTACTGCAGGGCTCAACAGCGTTGCCAGCGGCGAGGCGAGCACGCTCGTTCGCGTCGGCGGGAGGCGCAACTCGGAAGACGAGACGCTGCGGTTGCGGAGCTTAGCGCATCGGCCGCAAGCTGCCGATCCACTCAGTCTCGATCAGCGGGGAGCGGGTATATAATGGGGGCGGATTCCCGTATGCGTCTGGCCCCTGCCTTCGCCTCCCTGACAGCCTTTGCCCTAACTGCTAGCGGCGTCGATTTCACGTCTGAAATCGAGCCGATCTTCCGCGCCAAGTGCTATGAATGCCACGGCGAGCAGCAGCAACTCGGCCAGCTACGGCTGGATTCACGGGCGGTGGCGATGGCCGCCGGCCCTAGCGGTAACCGCATCGTTCCGCATAGCGCTGATTCGAGTTCGATCTACCAACGCGTGGCCGGTCTTGGCGCAGGCAACCGCATGCCGATGGGCGGCCAGCTCAGCGACGACGAGATTGCGCTCATCAAGACCTGGATCGAAGCCGGGGCAGTTTGGCCGGACGCAAGCGGCAGCCAGAACGGCCTGAGCCGGCACTGGGCGTTCGTCCCACCGGAACGCCCCGCGCAACCTGTCCTGCGGGTCGGAGAACGTGCCGCCAATCCAATTGACAGCTTTGTGCTGGCTAAGCTTGAATCCGAAGGATTGGCGCCTTCCCCCCGCGCATCCAGAGAGACACTTCTGCGGCGCCTCAGCCTGGACCTGATCGGACTGCCGCCATCGATCGAAGACACCGAGCAGTTCGTCGCGGACACGGCTGCTGGCGCGTACGAGCGGCTGGTCGAACGACTGCTCGCCTCACCCCACTATGGCGAGCGCTGGGGCCGCATCTGGCTGGACGCGGCCCGCTACGCAGATTCGGACGGCTTCGAGAAGGACAAGCCGCGCCAAGTCTGGTTCTACCGTGACTGGGTGGTCAATGCTCTCAACGCGGACATGCCCTATGACCGCTTCATCGTCGAGCAGATCGCGGGCGACCTGCTGCCGGGTGCCTCGCAGGAGCAGCTTGTCGCGACAGGCTTCCTGCGGAACTCAATGATCAATGCCGAGGGCGGAGCGAACCCCGAGCAGTTCCGCATGGAGGCGATGTTTGACCGCATGGATGCCATCGGCAAGGCGGTGCTTGGGCTGACCGTGCAGTGTGCACAGTGCCACGATCACAAGTTTGATCCAATCAGCCAGCGCGACTATTACCGGATGTTCGCGTTCATCAACAATTCGCACGAGTCCACGCAGTCGGTCTACACGCCCGACGAGGAGATGGTGCGGAACGAGATTTTTTCCGCGATCAGCACAACCGAGGAAGGCCTGCGAGAGCGTAGCCCGGACTGGCGCGACAAGATGGCGGCATGGGAGCGAGCCGAGGCGACCACCCAACCTAAATGGACGGTGTTGGACACGCACATCAAGCTTGGCAGCGGCGAGAAGTACGACGTCCTGCCGGACAAGTCCATCCTAGCCCGCGGCTACGCGCCAACCCGCAGTGTGGTCAGCCCTGAGGGCCGCCTGGAGCCCGGCACCATCAAGGCCTTTCGGCTGGAACTGCTGCAGGATCCCCGGCTCCCGCTAGGCGGGCCCGGGCGGTCCTTCCTAGGGACTGCCGCACTAACGGAATTCGAGATTGAGGTCGCGCCCGAAAGCAAGCCGAAGGCTTGGAAGAAGCTGGCCATCTCCAGCGCCACAGCTGACGTGAACCCATCGATATCGTGGGTTGACCAATTCCTGTTCCCGGACAAGGAGAGCAAGCGGAGGGTCCTGGGAGATGTCGGCTTTGCCATCGACGGCTTTGCCATGAGCGCATGGAGCATCGACGCCGGACCGGGACGCCGCAACAAGCCGCGCAAGGCAGTGTTCCAACTCGCCGAGCCCCTAGAGATCGACGAGCCGCTGCTCGTCAAGTTCAACCTGTCGATGCAGCATGGCGGCTGGAACTCTGATGACAACCAGTCCCTGAATCTGGGTCGGTACCGCCTGTCTGCCACGGACAAGGCGAACGCAGTGGCGGACCCGCTGCCAGCAAACGTGCGCGAACTCATCTCGGCCAGCGAGTCCGGCAATCGCACGCCCGAGCAGGATGCGACGATCTTCGGATATTGGCGCACAACCGAGCCGGAGTGGTCCGCGGAGAATCGTCGCATCGAGGAACTTTGGGCCAAGCACCCGGCGGGTAGCTCGCAGCTCGTGATGAACGAGCGCCCGGAGCCCCGGATGACGAGCTTGCTGCAGCGCGGGGACTTTCTGCGGCCCACGGAGTCAGTGCAGCCAGGGGTCCCCGGATTCCTGCATGCAATTCCAGAACAGACCGACGCTCCCGCCCGCCTCGCCTTTGCGAAGTGGCTGGTCGACCGTGGCTCGCCAACCACAGCACGGGCGATCATGAACCGGCTTTGGCAAGGCTACTTCGGAATCGGCATCGTCGAGACTGCCGAGGATCTGGGACGACAGGCGGGTGATCCGACGCATCCCGAATTGCTGGACTGGCTAGCCGTTGAGCTGATGGAGAACGGCTGGAGCCTCAAGCGCATGCATCGGCTGATCGTCTCCTCGGAGACATACCGGCAAGCTTCGCGGGTCAGCCCCGATCTGCTTGAGAAGGATCCGAACAACCGCCTGCTGGCGCGCGGGTCGCGGTTCCGCGTCGACGGCGAAATCGTACGCGACATCGCACTTGCGGCCAGCGGGCTGCTCACGCCCGAATTGGGCGGCGCTCCGATGTACCCCCCTGCTCCCGACTTCCTGTTCCAACCCCCGACCAGCTACGGGCCCAAGCGCTGGTACACGGCGGACGGTGCTCAGCGCTACCGCCGATCCGTGTACGCCTTCCGCTATAGGTCGGTGCCCTTCCCGGTGCTCACGGCGTTCGATGCACCCACAGGCAACTTTGCCTGCGTTAAGCGTGACCGCTCGAACACGCCTTTGCAGGCCCTCGTCACTCTCAACGAAACCGTGTTCATGGAAGCTGCTCGCGAACTCAGCCGCCGCACGCTGGCAGACGGGGGCGGCAGCGATCCGCAAAGAATTGACTACGCGTTCAGGCGCGTGCTCGCGCGATCGCCGGGTGAGTCCGAGCGCACTGAATTAATGGCACTGCTGGAGAGCCAGCGGCAGCGGTTGCAAGCGGGCGAACTTGACGCGGGCCGCTTGGCGTTCGGCGACCGAGCACCCGTGACCGCGGACGCGGCCTTGCCGACAGCAGAACTTGCAGCATGGACGGCTGTATCGAGGGTGCTGTTGAACCTAGACGAAGCCATCACGAGGGAATGACCAATGTTAGGATCACGAAACATGTCGAACTCGCTGGCAAGGCGCTGGTTCCTGCAGCAGTGCGGAGTGGGGCTGGGGGCTGTCGCGCTGCGCGAAATGCTCCACGCATCCGACCCGCTGGCACCCAAGCAACCCCATCACAAGCCCACGGCGAAGAACGTAATCTTCCTGTTCATGGGCGGCGGCCCGAGCCACCTAGAGCTGTTCGACAACAAGCCAGAGCTCGCCAAGCACGAGGGCACGCTTCCGCCGGAAGGCCTGCTGGACGGCTACCGGGCCGCGTTCATCGATCCGAACTCGACGCTGCTCGGCCCGAAATTCAAGTTCGCGCGGCACGGCGAGAGCGGTGCCGAACTCTCGGAGCTGATCCCGCACACTGCGTCGATCGCAGATGATATCGCGATCGTCAAGTCGCTAGTCACAGACGCTTTTAATCACGCCCCCGCCCAAGTGATGATGAGCACCGGCACACAGCAGTTTGGACGGCCATCAATGGGGGCGTGGACGCTTTACGGCCTTGGCAGCGAGGCCCGGGATCTTCCCGGGTTTGTCGTATTCAGTTCCGGGCAGAAGGGTCCCAGCGGAGGCAACTCGAACTGGGGTAGCGGATTCCTGCCCTCGATGTACCAAGGGGTTCAGTTCCGCACCAGCGGCGACCCTGTCCTATACCTTTCGAATCCTGCGGGAGTGGACCGCAGGCTCCAGCGGGACTCGCTGGACTCGATCCGGCGGCTCAATGGCATGCGGTTCGCAGAAGTCGGCGACCCCGAGATCGAAACGCGGATCAATTCCTTCGAGATGGCCTACCGTATGCAGGAAAGCACGCCAGAATTGATGGACATCTCGCAAGAGCCGCAGCATGTGCTCGACATGTACGGTGCCGAGCTCGGCAAGCCGTCTTTCGCCAACAACTGCATTCTGGCGCGGCGGCTGGTTGAGCGCGGCGTGCGCTTTGTCGAGCTGTTCCACGAGTCCTGGGACCAGCACGGGGCCTTGATCTCGGGTTTGACGAAAAACTGCAAGGACACCGATCAGCCCAGCGCGGCGCTGGTGAAGGATCTTAAGCAGCGCGGTCTCCTCGATGACACGCTAGTCCTTTGGGGTGGCGAATTCGGGCGTACTCCGATGGTCCAAGGGGGGACAGACGATGGGCGGGACCATCACCCGAACGCATTTACTATGTGGATGGCGGGAGGCGGCATCAAGCCCGGCACCACGATCGGCAAGAGCGACGACCTTGGCTTCAACGTGGTCGAGGACCGGGTTCACGTGCATGACCTGCATGCCACGCTGCTGCACCTGCTCGGCTTCGACCACACCAAGCTGACGTACCGCTTCCAAGGCCGCGATTTCCGCCTCACGGACGTGGCGGGCGAAGTGGTCCGAAAGGTACTCGCCTAGAACCCGCGGCTGCGTGGGCGCTGACGCGTTTCGGGTAGGCGTTGCGTGACGCAATCGCAGTTAACAGTACGCCTTCAAAATCAGTTTGCGGCCCTGATCGCGGCTGCTCGATGCACTCAAGAACACCCATGGAAGCTCGCAGTGGCGATGACTGGCGAAATCCGCATCCCAAGGGAACTTGTTGGATCGGGCTCTGGACGCGGAGCTCCTTGGAATTCGTAACGGCCCGCAGGGGCCAAAATCCTTGCTGGAGGAGAATGCAATGAAGAATGCTCGTGTTGCCACGGTCGTCTTGATCATCGGGATGGCATTCGCGCTTGCCGCCTGCACGGGGCCTACAGCAAAGGGCCCGATTCCCCACTACGACGCCAAGACATTCTTCGAGACGACCGCGATCACTGGAGCTTCCTTCTCGCACGACGAGGAACGAATCCTGATCTCGACCGATGCCACCGGAGTCTTCAACGCATATAGCCAGCCATTTGACGGCGGCCCGTCGGAGCAACTGACCCGCTCGGAGAGCGATTCGGTGTTTGCTCTCGGTTGGTTTCCGAACGATGACCGATTTCTCTATACGGCGGATCAGGGCGGAAACGAGTTGAATCACCTTTACGTGCGCGAGAACGATGGCTCCGCCCGAGATTTGACACCCGGCGATCGCCTAAAGGCGATGTTTGCCGGTTGGAGCGGCGATCGGAACGCCTTTTGGGTCCTGACGAACGAGCGCGACCCTCTCTATTTCGATCTGTACCGGTACCAGGTCGATGGCTACGAGCGGGAGCTCGTCTTGAGAAACGAGGAAGGCTGGATGCCGGGTAGAGTCAGCCGCGACGGTCGATGGGTCTCTCTCGACAAGCCCCGGACGAACGCCGATAGCGACATCTACATCTGGGACACTCATACTCCCCAGAATGCCCCGGTCCACATAACCGCGCACGAAGGGGATGTGCAGCACTCATCGGTGACATTTTCGCCAGACAGCAAGAGGTTCTATTACGCGACCGACGGTCGCGGCGAATTCCGGCAGATCTGGTCGTACGACGTCGAGACCCAAGCGCACACGGCTGCGGCGGAGGCCGACTGGGACGTCGTCTTTTTCTCCTTCTCCGAGACGGGCCGCTACCGGCTCACAGGAATTAATCAGGACGCCCAGACTGTCGTCGCCGTGCTCGACACGGAGAGTGGCAATGAGCTGCAATTCCCTGGCCTCCCGCCAGGGGATATCAGCAGGGTCGTCTTTTCTCGAAGTGAATCGAGGATGGCCTTCTACCTGAGCAGCGATTCGTCTCCACCGAATCTGCATGTTCTCGATCTCGACGATCTCGTGGTCCGGCGCCTGACCGACAGCCTCAACACGGCGATTGCCCCCGACCATCTCGTGGAGTCGGAAGTCGTTCGCTACCAAAGCTACGACGGCCTGGAGATCCCATCGCTTCTCTACAAGCCGCAATCCGCTTCGACATCCAGCCCGGTGCCTGCTTTGGTCTGGGTCCACGGCGGCCCCGGCGGGCAAAACCGTAAGGGGTACTCCCCAACGATCCAACACTTGGTCAATCAAGGGTTTGCAGTCCTCGCGGTAAATAATCGCGGTTCTTCAGGCTATGGCAAGACCTTCTACCACTTGGACGACCGAAAGCACGGCGATGTCGACTTGAAGGACTGTGTGTGGGCGCGGAGATTCCTCGAGTCCTTGGACTGGGTGGACTCATCGAGGGTCGGCATCATTGGAGGAAGCTACGGCGGCTATATGGTCGCGGCCGCGCTCGCCTTCGAGCCTGACGCCTTTGATATCGGCATCAACATCTTTGGAGTGACCAATTGGCTACGAACGCTTAAGAACATTCCGCCCTGGTGGGAAGCCCAAAAGGACGCGCTGTATGCCGAGATGGGTGACCCCGCCACAGATGAACAACGGCTCCAAGCCATCTCCCCCCTTTTCCACGCCAGCAACATCGTGAAACCGCTCCTGGTCGTTCAGGGGGCCAACGATCCCCGGGTCTTGCAGGCCGAGAGCGACGAGCTTGTTGAGGCAGTGCGGAAGACCGGCGTTCCCGTCGAGTACGTCCTGTTCCCCGATGAAGGTCACGGTTTCCGCAAGAAGGCCAACCGTATCGCCGCGTCCAATGCATACGTCGAGTTCCTCGATTTGCACTTGAAACCCACATGATCGCGTCGGGCGCTCACCCCGATTGGCATGAAACACAGCGACGCGGCGAGCGCCCGCCGACTTCCGATGCGATCTTGTAAGATTGAGTTCGATATCCGAGTGCGTTCGCCCTGCCTTAGAATCAGCGGACGGTTACGGGCCATAGATCGGGGCTGCCCGGATCGCCGTGGAGTTTGAGCGTTCGGCGAGCGCACTTCGCACGGCGGTCGCTTATGGCAACTGAGCGCGTGCAGGGGAGTTGTGCCCATCGTGTCGGCCTGTTTCGCAGCAAAGGGGATCTGGCGATACAGTGACTGCCTGTTCGGGGTCGCTCCACTCGTCGTTGTCGAAAAGCAGGAGCGGATTGCCGCGCCGAGTCGCCTCCAGATCCTTTCACGCCGGATCGCGAAAGCCGTAGCAGGCGGTCGGGACGACAGCGGCTCTCGGACCGCTCTTCAATGGGAGCGATCTAGCAGTGACGGTTCTGACAGGCCCTTCGAGCCTGGAGATCCTCAGAGCCGTCTATGGGGTTCCTGCCGGCCAGACCCGGGCACCGTCGTATGCCGGCCAGAGAAACGCAGCTTCAGAAACTTCTCGCTCTGGGAGGAGTCGACGCGCGTTCCGTTCATCATTTGGGATGCGCGCAGGTCTGCCGCTGAAGGACGCCTCAGCGACGAGGCCGTATCTCTGATTGACATCTACCCGACCCTTGCCGATCTCGCCGGCCTTGAAAAGCCGGATTACGTCGACGGGGCTAGTCTTGCACCGCTTCTTGACGACCCCACGGGCAAGAGAACCGAGCCCGCCATCACGACTTGGGGACGGGGCAACTATGCGATTCGCACCCGCAACTGGCGCTACATCCGCTATTTCGACGGCAGCGAGGAACTCTACCGTCATGACTCGGACCCGCAGGAATGGGAAGATCTGTCGGGCGACCCGTCCGTGGCAGAACAGAAAAGGAAGCTTGCCGCGTGGCTGCCTGCGAGAGAAGCGCCCCTAGTGTTGAGCGGCAAGGCGCTTCACGGTGTCATTGACGCCGATCAGCCGGATGTGACCTCGTTCCGCAAGCAGTGGATTCGGATCAACGCCGAAATCGAGCCACCGCTGGAGTGATACGGGATCCCAAACTCATTCGGCTAGGTCGGTCTCTTTGGGAAATGAATCGGTCGGCAGCCAAGGCGAGGGCGACAGGGCAAGCACCCAAGCACACTCATCCATATTCGAATCGAGCAGGCTGGCCGTTCCGGAATTTGCGCCCACAGAATCGGCAGCCGAACCTCTAGGGCTCGTGCTTGTCTGGTGATCTGGGCATGCTCTGCGGTATCGACAGCGGGAACGACCGGGTATACATTAAGGGACATGCAGTCTGTGGCGTCGGACGCTAGATCGCCTGGGATTGTCCGACCGGCATTCCATCCCGCAACATGGGCAGCAGCAGTCTTCTTGGCTGCGGTTCTGACCGGTTGCGTGCCCGGCGGGACAACTGTAGCCACTCGGGCGGCTCCTGACACCCTACCCGCCCAGCCCCCGACTCAGCCCCCGACTCAGCCACCTCAGCTCACGTCGGCTCAGATCAGCCGCAGTCTTGGCGAGATCGCAGGCGCGGGCTGCCGTTGCCCCACAAGTCACGATTCGGGCTCATCCTGAGAGGCGCTGGCGGGCGGCTCGAAGTAGTCTTTCAGCTCATAGGCTTCGCTCATGATGGTCAAGCGGGTCCAGCCCTCCCAGATCTTTTGATGGCCCGGCGGCGGAGCGTGCGCACGGTACAGGTAGCCGCCCAAGATCGCCATGGTCCGCACCGCCAGTCCCAGATTGCCCGGCGCGGCCAGCCCGCGCTTGGACGCGAAGTGGCGCAGCACCCGCAGCTGGATCTGCGTGAAGAACACCTCGCTCGGTAATTCGGGGGTCTCCCGTCCCAGCAGGGTCATCGCGGCCAGCCGCCAGGCGATCACCGCCTTGATCGTCACCGCCCGCTCGATCCGCTCCCCCGTGCGGTGCCCCAGGTACTCCACCTTGCAGCCGGACTTGAGCATCCGGTGCCAGTCCTCGATGCGCCAGCGCAGCCGGTACCACTCCAGCACCTGCTCCGCATCCGCCAGCGACGCCACCGGCAACGTCGTCAGCAGGAACCACTCCAACGCTTCCACCCCCTCCGGCGCCGCCCGCTCCCACACGTGCACCAGCTGCATCCGCAGCGCTGCCTCGCCGCGCGCCGGGGCCGGCAACTCGACCGTCTGCCAGCGCAACTCGGCCTGCGCCGTGCGCGCCGCGCGCAGCGCGCTGGCGGACTGCCGGCGCGTGCCCCGCCGCGCCGAACTCCGCTGCACCTTGATCTCCAACTGGCCCCCCACCGGCTGTGCCCGCATGTGCTCGAACAGCTTCGGCCGGGGCGCGCCCAGGGCGCGGTTGTGCTTGGCCCGCACCAGCAACTCGACTCCCTCCAGCCGCCGCTGCTCGGCGAACAGCGCCTGCACGTCGGCCTCGCGGTCCATCACCGCCACCAGGCGCGGGCCCGCCAACTGGCCCGCTACCTCCGCGCAGTCGCGCAACCCGCGGATCCAGCGGAAGGTCTTGCGCTGCTCCAGCGGCCGCCCGCGCTGCGCCTGCCCGTCCGGCGCGTCGTACTGGATTTGCAGCAGCCCCAGCGGGATGCCCTCCGGGCTGACCGCCAGCGTCGAGTGCATGTGCAGCCCCAGCGTGCCCTCCGAGCGCTTGTTCTTGCCGATGTAGCCCAGCCCCGCACAGCCGGGATGCTCGGCAAAGTTGAGCTCGGTGCCGTCCTGCACGCACAGCACCGTGCGCTCGGCCTGCAGGCGCCGCAGCGTGCGCTGGCGGTGCGGCGCCAGGATGTTCTGCGGGGTCACCGCCGAGTCGTCCGGCTGGTCGATCAGGCGGTAGTGGCCCTTGACGGCGGCCCGCTGGCCCTGCGCGGCGGCGGGGATCGAGGCCATGGGAGCGGCGGCCTGCATCTGCGCGGTCTGCACCAGCCGCTTCGACAAGCGTAGATCACCCAGCGGCGCCTGGCCCAGTTCGTTGGCCGCGAACTCGTCCAGGGCCAGCCCGTCGGCCGGCCCCAGCGGCTGGCCGGGCGGCGCTGCGGCGGCCCCGAGCAGGCGCCGCCAGTCGCGCTGCAGGGGGTAGACGAAGATGGCCTTGACCGGCACGCGCTGGCCGGGGCGGGCGAAACGCCCGCGCCCGCCGGTCTGGCCGACGCAGGTCCAGTTAGCGGCGCGGAAACACGTGCCGGCGTGCTGCTGCGGATCGCAATAGGTTTCCAGCAGGGCAGGCCGGTAGCCATAGCGCTGGAGGAAGTCCTCCGGCAGCCGCCGCCGGACCATGCCGAGCACCTTGGAAGCGAGCAGGTGACAGCGCACGCTGGGACGGATCAGGAAGCGGCTCAGGCCCAGCACGCGGTGCAGCCGCTTGCGGCGCAGTTGCGCATCCCAGCCAATCCACTCGTCGCGGGCCGCCACCGCCAAGGCCGCGGCGGCGAAGCCGAGCGCCCCCAGCAGGCCGTGCTCGGACTCAATCAGGTAGCGCAGCTGGGCACCGACGTGCAGCACGGCTCCCTGCGGGTGCTCGCTGGCGACCAGCTCGTTCCAGGTCCGCCGCTGTTGCGGACTCGTCACCAGGGTCAACTTGAGCCCGGCGACCGCCCCCGCCGCAGGCGGAACTGCTTGCGGTGGCGGGACCGGCTGGCCGAGCCGACGCGGACGGCAGTCACCGGCGCGGCCGCCATGGCGCGGGGCCGGCAAATCGATGCGTCCCGCGCTGTGCAGACTGCGCAAGGCCTTCTGGCAGCTCGCCACCTGCGGCTGGCCGCGACTGTTCACGAAACCGAACTCCCGGCACACGTGCCGGGCGAACGCGCTCCGGCTGGTGTCGCCAGCCTGCGTCCGCAGCACCCGCAGGGTCTCCACGGCCTCTGAGTGCGAGAGGGTCTCCGCAATGCAATGTTGGTCGAGCATGCTTTAGACATGCCACAACCACCCTACAGTTGTCAAGTGCGAGATCTGGGGCATGGGCAGGGCGCGGGAGACACATTGCTTGCGAGCGGCATTCGGTTGTTTGACGGGTCTCGTGAGGTGTACATTCCTCAGACCTGCATGGGGGGCGCATGCTCAGGTAGCGACTATGTCAGCGATATCTCGCGCATGGAATTTGTGGATCTCAACTATACGCAGGTGCCGTCCACCAACGGTGTGACGGGCTTCGATGGCCGGGGCCAGATCAACCCTTCCAGCATCTGGAGCCAGGTGATGCACCAAGAATATGGCGGGTGGCTGGATCACGTCATGTTCTTCGCTCAGGAGGCGGATTTCTGGAGAGGAGGCCAAGAGGGGCCACCAGCCAGATCGGTAGTGCAGGCGTTCGTACTCGGCGACGCCTCCCCTGCTAGCCCGCTTACCGGCAGCTCGACCTGAACAGGGACCATGGTGGGGGCGAAGGTCGACCGCTTTTCTCTATATCAGGAGTTTGTCCGAGGGGAGGCATCGGTCGCGGTCGATTTCGTTGAGAGGACTGTTAACGTAGCATTGAGCAATATTCGGGATATCCGTTTCAACGCACCAGTCGACGACATTTCGTGGCAGAATCTGTCCTTGCCCGATAGCGGCATATTCGAAGGAGACACAATCAGCGGTCGATTCTTCGGGCCCATGCAGGAGGAGGCCGCAGGCGTCTTCGACCGGGGAGATCTCGTCGGCGTGTTCGGAGCAAGGCGCGACTAAGGGCTCTGGTCGAAACAAGTTTGTCGTTACGTGATCTTGGCTGGTGGTGCTTGCATGGACGAGCGCCCTCCATGCGGGCACCACGGATTACTTCGCTGCGCTCGGGCTAGCGCCGGTCGAACGGAGCCTCCGCCCGCGGGCAACGCCCTGCCCCCGGACGCTGCGGATCGTAGGCCCGCTCGTAGGTTTCCAGCCCGTCCTCCATGCCCGCCATCAACTCGGCGTCCGCCTCGGGCGGAATCATCCCTGACTGCACCTTGCGTCCCGCGATGCCGTAGTTTTCAGTGTCTTCCGCACGGTCTCGTGACGGATCGCAGCGACGATGCCCACTTCGACGACCTGTCGCTCCAGCAGCCGCGGCGACCGGTTGCCAGAACCGGCTGGCGGCCCCAAGGGCAGCGCGGTCAGCGGGGCCTCCTGCCCGCCGTCGACCGGCTTCGGCCCCCAATACGACTCGCGGCGGCGGTCCTCAAGCGCCCGCTCGAAGCCCTACAGCACGCAGCGCCGCCGGACATTCTCGACGGTCCGCGCGCAGCAGCGGAAGGCCTCTGCGACTCCCCTGTGGGCCCAGCCCGGCCCGGCCGCGTCGATCTGGCTCAGGATGCTGGCGCAATTTAGCGCCGAAATTTATCGAGGCTACTGTGAGCGACTCAAGCGAGATTTCACACGCCTCACCAGCTTCACGATCTCCTCAGCCTTGCGGACGCTGCGCAGGTCTACCGTGTGAAACTGGTTTTTCTCAATCTCATCCCGCAGCTCAGTCGCTAACTCCACGACCCTGTCCATGTCCTCGCTCGACTTGTCGACGTCCTTTTTGAGTATGCTGAGCGTCCTGGATCTGCCATCTGGCAGAGTCGCGCTCCCCGGGCGTCCGATCGAGTTGGGATCATTGGGCCTTCCGTCTCTTGTGCGTTGCGCCGGAGCCGCCAACACCAATGCCAGCAGACCGAGTAGCGCGATCCATCGATGTGTCATTGTCACGCACCATGATACGCTCAAGTCAGGACGAGTCCACATGCCTCTGCCGATGGTTGGCGGTGTGATAGACTTAGTTTTTGAACGCGGTTTCGCTTCACCTGAGCGTCACCGGATTCAGAGTCCGCAAGTAGTTGAAGTCTATTAGGAGAGGGACAAGCAATGGCTTACATCATCGCGGAACCGTGCATCGGAACGAAAGACACCGCCTGCGTGGACGCCTGCCCGGTGGACTGCATCCACCCGAAAGCAGACGAAGACGATTTCGAAACGGAAGAGATGCTGTACATCGATCCTGAAGAGTGCATCGACTGTGGCGCATGCGTGCCAGTATGCCCAGTTTCAGCGATCTTCGCAGAAGAGGATCTTCCCGAAGAGTGGGACTCGTTCACCGAGCGCAACGCCGCCTACTACGAATAGCTGGAAATCTCGAACGTGCCGACGACGGTTGGCGCAGACATGATCGGAATTTGGAGGCCTGAAATTCTCGGTCTCCCCCTTAACTCCCGTAGCTGCTACGGACTGCACCCGGGATGTGTCCGCACAACCGAGTGGATTCCGTCCGCTTGGTGACCAGGCAAATGATGGGCTGGATGGTGTGATACGGCCCTGATCGAAGTTCTCGGTCACCCAGGTCGCTTCAATCGAGGCCAAGCGGGTTCGACACTTGCTTCCGGATTCTGTCCTGTGGCGGAACGCGATTTGGCCGCCGTGACATCACGCCGCCGAACGCCGGCAGTTGCCGAGCATCCGATTTCCAGCCCTAGGGTGGACGCCACTTCCAGCCGTGGGATCCCTCAGACCGGGAAACACGATCAAGAATCCCCCGCGATTATGCGGCGGGCACCTCCGCGCGGCACCCGCTACTGGACCTTCTTTTTCTTGTGGACGTCGTGGCAGGTCTTGCACCCGGCGTTCATCGCCTTCAAGCCCTTGCTGTAACCGTCAGCGTCCATGCGGTAGGCGCCCATCATGGCACCTTGGGCGGCCTCGATAACCTTCATTGCTCCGTCGCGCCAGGCATCGTCCTTAACGCGCCCGTCCATCAACGCCAACTGGGCCGCCTCGGTGACCATTGAAATGGCCCCGTGAGCCGTCTGCCACTCCTTCTTTTCTGACGGGCCGCCAGCCTCCCTGTAGGCTTTGATTTTGGCCATGGCCGGCTTGACCATGTACTCCATCAAAACGGGTACTGACGCAGTTTTCTTGTAAACGTGCTGGCCAGCAGTCTCGGCATAGGTCATCCCGGTGATCGCGCAAGCCGCGATACCAGCAATCCAGAGCTTTTTCATTCGATCTCCCCCAAGTTCAAATACCGCGAAGAAGCCACTCAAACGGTCCCTCCGCCTCCCACGGATTATATCGAAACCGCAGCTGCGCCGGAGGTCTCCGCCAGTGCCAGACTCAATCCCAAGATCGCTCGCGAGCCGCTAGGAATTCGTCCCCCTCATGCCAGCTTGGCAAGTTAGGCTGGTCCGCGACGATCCTGCCCAGCACGAACCCGAATCTGGCGAGATCGGCAATGCCCGCAAAGTCCCAGTCTTCTTGGAACTCGTCCGATGGCTGGTGGTAATGCCGCGCCCGATACTGGGCGACCTTCTCGTCGCCCCAGCCCCCGGGCCTGCCAGGGTATTTCGAGCCGCTCTTGATCGAAAACGCCGGCACGCCGTGCTTCGCCAGGCTGAATTGGTCCGAGCGATAGTAATACCCCTGCTCGGGATGGGCGTCGGGCGTGAGGGCAAACCCAAACTCGGCGGCTAGCGACTCCACGCTGCCACTCAAGGTCGTGCGTTCGTAGCCGGGCAGCGAGATGTCGCTGGTGGCTCCGAACGGGTACAGTGCGTCGTAGTTGAGGTTCACGGCAGTCCGGCCCACCGGCACCACGGGATTCGCTGCGTAGTAGGCCGATCCGAGCAGACCGCTTTCTTCCGCTCCGACGAAAGCGAACAGCGCCGTCCGGGAAGGCCTGTCGGCCAATGCTCCATAGGCCTCCGCCATGGCGAGCAGCACTGCGCAGCCCGTGGCGTTATCCACGGCACCGTTATAGATCGAATCCTCCCCCTCTCCGTGCATGCCAATGTGGTCCCAGTGGGCCGTGTACAACACAGCCTCTTCCGCCAAGGCGGGATCACTGCCGGGGAAACGGGCAATCACGTTGCGTGTCTCGATCGGAACGATCGAGCTGCGGATGTCAGCCTGGCCGCGCACACCCAAGCTGACCGGTGTGAAGTCCTCGCGATTCGCGGCGTCGAGCAGATCGCCAAGCGTCTGGCCGCGAGTGGCGGGGGAAGCTTCGAACAAGCGGGCCGCAGCTTCAGAGGTCAGCCATCCGGCCAAGGCAAGCTTGGACTCGCCCTCCTTGACCTGGACGTAAGGCTGGCTGCCGCTCCAGGAATTGCGCACAACATCCCACGGATAACCGGCCGTCTCGTCGGTGTGGACGATCAGAACGCCTAGCGCGCCGCGGCGCGCCGCCTCCTCGTACTTGAATGTCCAGCGGCCGTAATAGGTCAGGGCCTTGCCGCCAAAGAATCCGGCGTCATCGGACGGAGGTTCATTGGTGAACAAGAGTAGGAGCTTCCCGCTCACATCGACTCCCTTGTAGTCGTCCCAGTCGAACTCCGGGGCCGTGATGCCGTGCCCCACATACAGGATCTCCGCCTCGATCACTTCACGCCCGGTCTGGCGTTCGTTGTTGCCCACGTAGTCAACCAGCGGCTCGGCCTCACGTCCTGCCAGCCGCAACGCCGACCCGGGCTGGGTCTTGATTTCAACCAATGGCACCCGCTGAAAATACGTGCCGTCATCGCCGGCCGGTTCCGCGCCGGCCAAGGCAAGCTGGGTCGCCAAATACTGGGTTGTCAGCGCTTCGCCCCGTTCGCCGACACCGCGACCTTCGAATAGATCATTCGATAAGAACTGCACATGGGCAGCGATAGCTGCCTCGTCAATCGTCGGCTCTGAGGGGCCTTGCAGGGTGCATCCAGATGAGATCAGTACAGCAGCAGCTAACCAGCGCATTACGGGGCGATGCTAGCAGACCTGTGGGCGGTGTGCTGCAGACGAGCAGCTACCAGACCACGGTCTTGTGCGGGGCGGAGGGAGGACGGATCTCCAAGCAGCCCTTCCCGGTCGGCAAGATCTTGCCGGGGTTGAGGCGGCCATCAGGATTAAAGATCCGCATCAGGCGCTCCATCTGCGCCAAGCTGTCTTCGGCAAACAGCAGCGGCATTAGTTCGTTCTTTTCCATGCCAACACCGTGTTCGCCTGTGATCGCGCCACCCACATCGATGCAGTATTTGAGGATTTCCTCGCCAGCCGCCTTAGTTCGTCGCGTCTCGTCTTCGCTGCGTGGGTCGAATAGGATGATCGGGTGCATGTTGCCGTCGCCGGCGTGGAAGATGTTGCTGATCGTCAGGCCATATTTCTCGGACACACGGTAGATGTGCCGCAGCGTATCGGCAATTCGCGTGCGAGGAACGACTCCGTCCTGCACGTAGTACGTGGGACTAACCCGCCCCACCGCGCCGAAGGCGTTCTTCCGCCCTTTCCATAGCAGTGCACGCTCGTCGGCACTCTTGGCAACGCGCACCTCGCGCGCCCCCGACTTCAGGCAAATGGAATTCACCAGCTCCAGCTGTTCTGCGACGCCTTCGCGGACTCCCTCGAGTTCGATCAGCAGCACGGCCTCCGCATCCATCGGAAAACCCGCGTGGGTCGCCTCTTCGACCATGCGGAGCATCACTCCGTCCATCATTTCCACGGCCGCTGGGGTGATCGCTCGTGCTGTGATCTCCCCCACCGTCGAGGCAGCATCATCAGCCCGGTCGTAGATTGCCAACAGCGTCTCGACCGCTTCGCTGGCTCGCATGAGCCTGACGATCACCTGCGTGACCAGTGCCATGGTGCCCTCGGAGCCAGTCAGCAAGCCCGTGATGTCGTATCCGGGCAGATCCAGCTCTTTGCCGCCAACACGCAAGACCGTGCCGTCGGGCAGAACTGCTTCGATACCCAGCACATGGTTCGTGGTCACTCCGTAAATCAGCGTGTGCGGGCCTCCGGCGTTTTCGGCCACGTTGCCGCCAATCGTGCAGGCCTTCTGCGACGAAGGATCGGGGGCGTAATAGTATCCATGTCCTTGCACTGCACGGGTGATGTCGAGATTGACGACGCCGGGCTGCACGATCGCGCATTCGTTCTCGATATCGATCTCGAGAATCTTGTTCATGCGCGCAAAGCCGATCATGATCCCGCCGCGGGTTGGGATCACGCCACCGCTGAGGCCAGTACCCGCGCCACGTCCGACGATCGGGAGGGAATACTCAGCGGCGGTGCGCACAATCTCGACCACGTCTTCCGTGGTGCGAGGGAAAACCACGCATTCGGGTCGCCCTTTTTCGATACTGCCGTCGTACTCGTACAGCAGCAGGTCTTGGTCGCGGTGCAGGACGGCGCGCTCACCGACCGCGCGCTGCAAGTCCCGGGTAGCAGCTTCGGGTAGCACGCTCCTATGGTAGACGAGGTGTCCGGCGATCGCCGCTCGAATGGCGGCCGGAATCCTTCCTGCGGCAACGCTTAAGAAGGTCCCGCGTTACGTCGCCGAGATGATGCGCGTAGACCGCGGCTGCTGGGTAGGGGCGGTCCAGCCCATCAGCCGGATTGACTTTGAGCTACGGTGGGAATCCGAGCCCTGCGCGGCGTACTTGATTGGCGTGTGCTAGGTAGCACGAATTTGAGCGACTCAGAGGAGCAGCTGAAATCTCGCCGGAACGAAAGCCGCCCAACAGTGAAACCCAATCCGGTCCAGTCCCCTACGCCGCAGCGGCTTCCGCCACGCCTGCTTGCATCGTCGCTGCGGTAAAGCTCAAAAGATCCCGGCGTTCACGGGCTACGTCCGCCAGCCGACTGTAGTCTTCAGCCATCTGGCACAGCTGCAGTGCATTGGGACAGGTCAGGAACTGCGGATCCGCGTTCGACAAGTGCTCCACGGCCACGTCGGCAGCTTCGGACGGCCGATCCAGCCGCACTAAGAGATTGACCAGCACTTGGGCCGGCGTTGTGCCGGCAATGTTGGGATCGCAAGTCTCGATCTTCTGACGGAAGTGATCCAGTCCATCTTCGACATCAATCTCGAGCACTGTGCGAATGTACATGCTGTAGTCACCGAAGACGTCCTCGAATGGCGGATTGCCCGGGAACTGATACATCTCGCCGAGTCTCCGGCCATATTCCGCCAAGCCAAGCAGTAGCGCGAGCGTCTCCTTGGTCTCGATCGACTGGGCCATCTGCACCAGCGAGGAGACATGCGAAGTGTCTAGGTAGTACGCATTTCCCTCGAAGAGCCAATCCCGACCATTCACGATGGCAGCCATGTCGTCTCCAACAGGTGCTTCGCCTTCCTTCTGCGCCACTGCGTACTTGATGTTGCCCAGCAGTTCCGAATGCACGTTCTCAGCCAGGTGCTGAGCGCAGTCTGCCCTTCCCTCTTCGACCGGGTACTGCGAGAAATTAGTGATCGCCCGGCAGGTGCCGTAGTGCTTGAGGATCAGTTCGAATCCCTTTTGCGGGTTGACCTGTTCGTGGTACGCGACTTCGATGACTCCGTCCAAGGCCTCTCCAGCCTCGTCGTCGTTGCACGCTTGAATCGCGGCCCGGACTTTGTCCTTCTCCCCGATGGCCCGAAAATACGGCCAGGCTCGACCGATGTCCCCGTCGTTGAGGAACAACTCGCCCACCTCTCTCGCGGCCTTGACGGTCGCCTGTTCGTACGCGGTCTGGGCATCCGGCCCTAGGTCGTTCCAAGGCTCGGTCTGGATCAGGGGCATGCCCAGCGAGTGACGCTTCTGCATCAGGCGCGCTTCGAAAATCATCGGATACGATCCCTCAGCGCGAAAGCGCTCGATCGCAAGCCCAAACCCCGCCTCGACATCACCCGACGAGAGGGCATCCCTCACTTGATCAAAAACATCCATTTCCACGCACCTATCGCCATTATGCGGCAATCGAGCCACATAGATTCGTCGGAACGGATACCGACTTCAAGACACATGGCGGGGATGCGGCGCCCGTTCATGCTGAATCAACAATTGAGACACCCGCAATTCGTGTTGTACTGTCGCTCGACCGCTGGCTGCCCTACAGGGGGTGCTGCGCCGTCGTCGGTGTCCACACCCTTTGGTCGGGAACAACTCCGACGGTGGCAGGGTCTAACATCGTTCGATGCGGAAATTCCTGAAACGCGCTTGCCTCTGGGGTGGCGGAGCGCTGGGCATCGCCCTTGCGTTGGCGCTAGTCCTGCAGTGGGCGCTCTCCCATCGCGCCTTGCGTGACAGCCCAGTCCCCGGCAGGCTGATCGACGTTGACGGGCACCTAATTCATCTGCTGTGCGAGGGGTCAGGCAGCCCCACTGTCATTCTTGAGGCGGGTCTCCCCGGCAGCTCGCTCACATGGGCGTCCGTTGTTCCACAGATCGCGAAACTTGCGAGAGCCTGCACTTACGACCGGGCAGGATACGCGTGGAGCGAAAGCGCAGCTGGCCCCCGCACCACCAGTCAAATCGTTCGGGAATTGAGACTGCTGCTGCAGAACGCCCAGGTCGAAGCGCCGTACGTTCTGGTGGGACATTCCTTCGGGGGCTTGGTCTCGCAGTTGTATGCCGGTCGATTTCCGGATGAGGTGGCGAGCATGGTGCTGGTTGACTCTTCGCACGCCGATCTACGACTTCGCATGGCAGACCTTGAGCAGATGGGCACTCTCAATCTCGGAGTCAGGATTTTGGCCCCGCTTGGAGTACCCCGCCGGCTATTACCCGTGCCCGCCGGCAGTCCACAGTCCCGTGCCAGCTCGGTGGTTGCCATGGAGAAAAAATTGCTGATGACGACTGGATCCCTGCGTGCAATGGCGTCCGAATTGGGGGGTCTTCGGGAGAGTCTGAACGAGGTCGCCGCCGATTCTCCGGATCTTGGCAGCAAGCCGCTCGTGGTTCTAACGGAGGGGCGGCGACGTGCAGGGTTCTGGCACGAGTTGCAGGAGAAGCTGACTAACCTGTCCACTGCCAGCCAATGGGTAGTCGCAGAGAATGCCGGTCACTTCATCCACCATGATCAGCCTGAGCTGGTGGTGGATGCGGTTCGCCGTGTCGTGGAGCTCGCGCGCTCAGAGGCCATGTAGAACTCGGAGCACCCAAGCGACGATTCAGAGTCCCTGGACCTGAACGGCGGTGGGTCGTCCATTCCGCCCGTGCCATACCCATAGAGACAATTCGGTCGTGACAGGCTTGGAGCCTCACGGCGAGATACGGCTGCTGCAGCTCTGGACTGCCAGAGACCGAAATCCTGCCGTCACGCTGCGGGGGCGAGCGCTTGAAGCGCGTATGGGCATCGGGTCGAGGCATGCGAGAGCCGAGAGAAGCCCTAGGATGCCTAGTACCTTATGGATCGCTTTTCGGGTGCCTTGAACCGAAGATAGCTGGCGATAAGCAAGATCAAGGCGCCCAACACCATCCAAGCATGGGTTGTGAAGCTCTCGATCCCGTCGAATTTGTAGTTCCCGCGGAACACGGCCGCAACGATGTTGACAAACAGCCCGATTGACCAGATCAGCAATGGCAGACTGCGCCAGCGGCCGCCGCCGATGGAAAGCACCGACGCCGCAGCGGCGAAGATCCCCGCTCCCAACACAGCCATCGCAGCGCTCTCCGGAGCAACTGGCACCAACGGCACGAACATTTCTCCGCCCGAAATGAGTCCCAGCAGGCCCAAGGCCATGAGGTACAGACCAAGAACCAAGTTCGCACCAACGCCTAACGCACCGAAGACTGACTTCATGGACTACGATCGACCTTCCTGGACGGAATACTTTCGCAAGTGCCCTAAATTGTAACAATTGTGAAGACTCGCTGCAGCGTGGGGCGGCGAGCCGCTAAAGGAGCTTGCTCGCTACGCCGTCTCAAATGTAAAGTCAACGACGCAGATGAATTTCCAAGATTGACGGACAGCAACACAACATTCACAAGTCAGTGTCGTCAATTCCAGAAAATCCGGCCACCCCACGCTCCAGCGTGGCAGCCCGGCCTTGGCTGTGCAGATGGGGATAATGGGACAGCCGTTTCGCACCTAGGCAAGGTCGCCGCTGACTGGGGCCAGCCTGCTTCGGACCGGCATCTAGGCAATGGCCGTGCGAGGCATCCATCCGGGAACCGGCGGAACTGTTGACATTCATGTGAGAGACGGACTCGTCGCTCGCGTGGAGCAGACCGCAGAACCGATCGATTGCTACGTTTCCCCCGGCTGGATTGATTTACAGGTAAACGGATTCGCGGGCGTCGATTACAACGATCCCCGGTCTTCTACGGAAGAGATTTCGCGCTCGATCGATGTGCAGCGGTCAACCGGCGTCGCACGGTTGTACCCCACGGTGATCACTGGCTCCAGCGAGGACATGCAGGGGTCGCTGCGAAACCTAGCGAGGGCCAAGCGCACCATCACGAACGGCGACGCAATGCTCGGCTTTCATGTCGAGGGCCCTTGGATCTCACCGCACGACGGCCCGCGCGGGGCGCACCCGAAATCCCACGTGCGCCCTCCCAGCATCGAAGAGTTCAAGCGGTTTCAGCACGCAGCAGAAGGCGGCATTCGGCTTGTGACACTCAGTCCTGAGCACCGCGAGGCATTTGCTGTGATCGAGCACATGTGCGAAGCCGGTGTCGTCGTCTCGCTCGGCCACACGGATGCCAATGCGGCCCAGATTGCAGACGCGATCAGCGCAGGGGCAACCATGAGCACCCACTTGGGAAACGGTGCCCATGCCCAAGTGCCGCGCCACGACAACTACATCGTCCACCAAATGGCGGATGACCGGCTATACGCTGGCCTGATCATCGATGGCATCCACCTGCCCCCGCCATTCGCCAAGATCGCGCTACGGGCCAAGGGAATGGAGCGATCGATTGTTGTAACGGATGCCGTGGCCCCGGCGCATTGTCCGCCCGGAATCTACAAGCTAGGGGAACAGGAGGTCGAACTTCTACCGGAGCGTCGGGTTGAACTCACGAGTAGCCGCAGATTGGCTGGATCAGCTCTGAGCATGGACCGAGGAGTCGAAAACGCGCGGCGTTTCGCGGATCTCACCTTGCTACAGGCCACGCGGCTGGCGACTGCAAACGCCGGCAAGGCGATGGGCCTGCCCGAACGCAGCGGATATTTGACAGTTGGCCAAGCCGCAGATTTCACCCTCTTCCAGCTGTCAGGCGACGGTGGCGTCAGGGTGGTGAAGACAGTCACGGCAGCCGCCTGATCTCGATGCCCGGAGGGGGATATAATTCCAACTTGCCGAAGGCAGGGTACTTCGTCAGCTTCGAGGGCATCGACGGCAGCGGTAAGACTACCCAAATTGAAACGCTCGTCGCCCGCCTAGCCAAGCTGGGCGTGGACATCAAGCTCGCGCAAGAGCCCGGCGGCACCGCCGTAGGGCGGTTGATCCGAAGCGTGCTGCTCGATTCAAAGAACCACGATATCCAGCCAATGGCGGAATTGCTGCTGTTCTTCGCTTCTCGGGTGCAAAATCTGGAGGAAGTCATCCGTCCAGCACTGGCCGAGGGCAAACTCGTGGTTTGTGATCGGTTCACGGATGCCACTGTCGCCTATCAAGGCTACGGACGGAACCTCGGCGAGGACCTAGTGCAGCGTTTGAGCGAAGTTGCATGCCAGGGAATGCAGCCTGACCTCACCGTCTGGCTCGACATCGAACCCGCAGGCGCGCTCGCGAGGGCACGAGATCGGAATGCCGGCCAGGACTCCGATGAGAACCGCATGGAGTCCCAAGCGCTGGACTTCTTTATACGCGTTCGGGAGGGCTACGCGAGAATCCAGGCGGCAGACCCGGGGCGAGTGCTGCGGGTCGATGCCAGCGGATCTGCCGAGACCGTGTCCCAGCGGGTGCTGGACGCAGTCCTGCCCGCGATCGAGAAGCACGGCCTGGCGAAAGCTTCAAGCTGATGCCTGCACCAATACTCTTCGGGCATGGGCGCATCGCCGACTCCCTTTGGAGGATGGTGCAAGAGAACCGCCTGCCCCAGACACTCCTGTTCGCCGGACAAAGAGGGGTCGGCAAGAGCACGCTTGCCCGTCATCTTGCGGCTGGAATCAATTGCGCAGACGGACCAGGCCCGCCCTGCGGGGATTGCTCTTCGTGCGAAAGGATCCTTGCCGCCGATCTGTCTTTGGCGAGCTATCAGAAGCAGCTCGAAGAGCGCCTCAAGCTGACTGCCGAAAAACGCAAGAGTTCGCCGTTGGTCGTGGCGACCCATCCGGATGTGCTCATCTTCCCGCCCGACGGTCCGCAGAGGCTGATTTCCATCGAACAAGCACGGACTCTACGCAGCGCGGCCAGCCTGACCCCCTCTGAAGGTCGCCGCCGGATCTTCGTTCTCCCACATGTCGACCGGGCGAGCGAGGAAGCCTCCAATGCACTGCTCAAGACGCTGGAAGAGCCGGCGCCGAATCTCACCATCGTCCTGACATCCGAGAATCCGTACCTGCTGTTGCCGACCATCCGGTCACGCGCCATACCGTTTCACTTTTCGCCCCTTTCGCATAATGAGATGGAACTGTTCATCCAGTCGAGGGACGAGCTCGCTGGGGAGCACCGAGACAAGGTCAGCGCTTGGTCCGGGGGCAGTCCGGGAACTGCGCTCACACTTGATGTCGAGGAATTCCTGACGCGCCGCAAGGCAATGCTCGCATTGCTCGCTACGGCGTTGAAACAAGGCGAGTTCGCGCGTCTTTCCGGGCAGTTCACGGCGTTGGGAAAGGGCGAGTCGGGACAAATCGACCGCTTGGCTTCAATGCTGTCGTCCCTGTTACGGGACCTAATGCGTCTGCGCGTCAAGGCGCCCGGGGACCTAGTGCACCAAGACATCGCCGATGCCCTGTCGAAGCTCGCTCCGAAGGTGACCTTTGCGTGGCTGGAGCGCGCTGTCGTAACACTCCAAGAGCTGGAGCGACTCCAGCGGATGAACGTCCAGAAGCAGATAGCCTTCGAGGCCTACGCGCTGGCCCTGCAGAAATAGCGAATCGCGCCAACCAGCGGTACCTCCGCGAGTTCCGACGCTCCGATGGCGGGCTTAGACTGATTGAAGTGGAGGATATCGTGTCTGTGGACGCTCACATCGAATCACCGGCGGTAGCCACTCCGGACGGAGGGAGCTTCCTAATCCAAGACTCAACCCCCGAAGGCGTGTTCACCCCGGAGGATTTCAGCGAATCCCAACAACAAGCCCGGGCCACGACCGCCCGCTTCATGAAAGAAGAGGTCTTTCCGCGCGTGGCGGACCTGGAAGTTAAGGAAGCGGGCCTCGCACGGCGGCTGATCAAACAGGCCGCCGAGCTCGGATTGCTCGGCGTGCTCGTCCCGGAGCGGCACGATGGGCTCGAAATGGACATCACCACGCAAATGCTGGTGGCCGAGGAGATGGGCAGCTACGCCTCCTTCTCCACGACGTACGGTGCCCACGCGGGAATTGGCACGCTGCCGATCGTCTTCTTTGGAACCGAGGAGCAGCGGCAACGGTACTTGCCGCGTATGGTCACGGGCGAGCTACTGGCGGCCTACTGTCTCAGCGAGCCCCAAGCGGGCAGCGACTCGCTCAACTCGCTGACGCGGGCCGAACTCACGCCCGATGGAAAGCACTACGTGCTCAACGGCCAGAAGATGTGGATCTCGAACGGCGGGTGGGCTGACCTGTACACGGTGTTCGCCAAGGTCGACGGCGAGAAGTTCACCGCCTTCCTGGTCGAGCGGGCCTTCGACGGCGTTACGGCCGGAGCGGAAGAGCACAAGATGGGACTGCGCGGCAGCTCGACCACAGCGCTGTACCTCGACAATGTCCGGGTTCCCGTCGAGAACGTCCTCGGCGAGATCGGCAGGGGCCATATCATCGCGTTCAACGTGCTGAACATGGGACGGCTGGAGTTGGCGGCGGCTTGCGTGGGCGGAGCCAGAGACTCCATCGCGGAATCCGCATCCTACGCGCTGCAGCGTAAGGCCTTCGGCCAGCCCATCGCCCAATTCGGGGCGATCCGGCAGAAGCTTGCCGACATGGCCGTGCGGACGTTTGCGGGAGAATCTCTGATGTACCGCACTTCGGGGATGATCGACGCGAGGCTGGAAGACTTCTCATGGGAAGAACCGAACGCCGCGAAGACCATGCTCAGGGTTGTCGAGGAATACGCCATCGAGTGCTCGATTGCGAAGGTCTACCTCTCCGAAGTGGTGGATTTCACAACGGACGAGGCCGTCCAGATTCATGGCGGAAACGGCTATCACGAAGACTATTCGGTCGAGCGCAATTACCGCGACTCCCGGATCAACCGCATCTTTGAGGGCACGAATGAGATCAACCGCCTACTCACAACAGGCATGCTGCTCAAGCGTGCCGCACAGGGGCGCCTGGATTTGCTGACGGCTGTTGCCAAGGCCACAGCGGGAGAAGCGGACACGGCGGCTGCGAGCGATCCTGAGGATGGACTTGCGCAGCATCGTGAACTGGTTGACAAGGCGAAGCGAGCCACGCTCAGCATGATGGGCCTCGCCTACCAGCAGTTCGGAACGGGCCTCGACCATCAGCAAGAGGTAGCCGCGGCGATCAGCGACATGGTGATGGCGGTCTATGCCACCGAATCGGCCTTGCTGAGAACAGCGAAACTAACGGATCAGGGACGTGGCGCACACGCGCGGGACATGCTCACGGTTCTGGGTCAGCAATCGATGGCTTCGGTGCGCGAACTCGGCAGGCTGCTGTTGGGCGCGTGTAGCGACGGTCCTGAGCTTGAGGTCGCATGCGCAGCGTTCGACAGGCTGACGAGCACGCTGCCAGCCGACCTGCCCGCAGCGAGGCACCGGATCGCCGGCCGTGTCCTCGAGACTGGCGGCTACACCGTCTGAGCTGCCTCGGCAGCGGACCCTGTCGGCCGTCAAGGCCAAACCCCGAACCCAGCTGGCAATATTCGTGCAAGTCAGAGAAACGCTACCAGAACGGGCTGGGCTGGACAGTGGCCTACACCCACACGCAGTGGATCGACAACATTCGCTTCATCGGCGACGCCGACACCTTTGGCGACAACGACAACCCGCAGGACATTTACGACCTCAGTGACGAGCGCTCCAGCTCGGTGAACCGCCTGCCGCACCGCTTGGTCGTGGCGCCGATCGTCGAACTGCCATTCGGCCGGGGCCGTCGCTGGGGCCAGAGCTGGAACAAGGTGCTCGACGCTGTAGCCGGCGGTTGGCAGTTCTCGACAGTGGGAACAATGCGCAGCGGTGGCTACATGGGCGTGAACATCGATGGCGGCGGGAACCTACGCGGAGATACCGCGGCCGGGGTGGCACTGCGGCCGCATCTCACGGGCGCAGCGTTCAAGTCTTCCCAGCAGGGGCAGGCGGCATGATCGGATTCAATTGGCTGAACGGCGCCGCGTTCGAAAACCGGGCCCCGTACACGCTCGGCAATGCCGGGCGCACCCTGCCCGGGATTCGGGGGCCGAGCCGTTTCAACTTCGATGTCATGCTTGGAAAGAACTTCCGGTGGGGCGAGAGATGGCGGGCTCGCTTCAGTTGGGAGGCGTACGACTTCACCAACACGCCCGCGTTCAACATCCCGAATACCTCTTTCGGAAGCGGCAGCTTCGGCCTCGTGACCAACACCCTGCCCAATAGCCGCCGGATCATGCAGATCGGGCTGAGAATCACCTTCTAGGCATTGGCTGCGCCCATGTCCGTTTGAAGTGCCCTGGCAGATGCCGGGGCACTCGTCCCCCTTGTGTCGCTTGGCGCGCTTGCCCCTGCCCGCTCGCAGCCGCGGCCCGGCGGCTCTGATAGTTAAATCGCTAAACTTGTGAGCAGCAATGCGACAGTATGCCTATGTCTTGCCGGCTCTAGCTTTGTGGGGCTGCCAGGTTTCAGACCCCATCCTCGAGGGGCCCTACCAAGTGCCTCGCGGCTTCGTGGTTGAAGAAGTCGCCTCCCCTGAACAGGTCGGCTCGCTGATCCAAGTCACATTCGATGCGGACGGCCATCCGGTTGTCTCCAAGGAGCGCAGCCACCCGGTCCGCCTGCTCGACAATGATGGCGACGGGACCATCGACTCCCAGCAGGTGATCAGCGATCAGGTCGAAAACTGCCAAGGAATCTGGTTCGATGACTCCACTCTTTACGCCAACTGCACCGATCCCGAGGATGGCGAGGCTAAGCTGTTTCGCCTACCCGACGAAGACGGCGACGGGGTCGCGGATTCGCGCGAGATCCTGGTGCAGTACATGGGTCGCATCGGCGAGCACGGTCCACATGACATCCGGCGGGCTCCAGACGGCTCGACCACGGTGCTGCTAGGCAACCACACATTCATCCCCGCTGATCAAATCGCGGCTGATTCCCCTTTGCAGGGCTACAAGGAATCACAGCTGCTGAGCCGGTACGTGGATGCCCGGGGACACGCTGTGGGGCGCCGTGCTCCGGGCGGTGCACTGTTCCGTATCGAGGATGGCGGCAAGGCTTTCTCCCTGCAGTTCGGGGGATTCCGCAACCCCTACAACCACGCTTACAACTATGAAGGCGAGGCGTTCACGTTCGACTCGGACATGGAGTGGGACATCAACCTGCCGTGGTATCGCGAGGTCCGCTCAGTCCACGGCATCCCGTCCGCCGATTTCGGCTGGCGCACCGGATCGGGAAAGTTCCCGGCCTACTTTCTCGACTCGCTCCCGCCGGTGGACGACTTAGGGCGCGGTTCCCCGGTTGGCGTGGACTTCTACCACAGCTATGCCTATCCGCCGGAGTACTTCGATGGCTTCCTGCAGGGTGACTGGTCGCGCGGACGAGTCGTGCTGTCGAAGTTCAAACGCGCCGGGGCAACCTACGAGCTGGCGGAGCCCGCGGTCGATTTCATCTACGGCGAACCCCTCAACGTGACCGACTTAGAGATCGGTCCCGATGGCTTGGTGTATTTCACGATGGGCGGCAGAAGCACCCAAGGTGGCTTCTTCCGCGTTGCCTATAAGGGGCACCGGGCCGACACGGCGCAGCGGCCGGATTCAGGAATTCTGTCGGTGGTTCGCCAGCCGCAGCCGCTATCGGCCTTTAGCCACGCGTACTTCCAGTCACAGCAGGGCGCGATGGGCGACAGCTGGGCGGCCGAGTTGGAAGCGTTGGTCCGGGACACGCTTGCCGAAGCCCGCGATCGCATGCAGGCCCTGCACTTGTTGCAGCGCTACGGGCCCAAGCCTGCCGCCCCTCTGATTCGGTCTGCGTTCGAGAGCGAGGATGTGTCGTTGCGGGCGGCGGCGATGTACGTGGTCGGCCAACACGGCAGCGACCGCGCCAAGGCCCTCGCCGCAGATGGGCTCGCTGACGCTGACGCCTTCGTCCGCCGACGGGCCGCCGAGGCGCTGCTGCGGATGCAGGATCCGGCGTTCGCCGACACCGCAGACCTGTACGCATTGGTGGGTGATGCCGACCGTTTTGTCCGCTGGTCGGCCCGCGTGGCGCTCGAGGCTACGCCTAGGGATGCCTGGAAGGATCTGGTCGTCGAGGAATCCGATCCGCTGGCGTCCGCTGAGGGCATGCTTGCGCTCTTGCGCACAGCGGAAAAGCCGATCGAGATTGAGGCCGTCTTTGAGAAGACATTGTCATTGCTGAAGTCCGGAGGCCTTGACACGGAGTCCGAGGTCGGACTGCTGCGAGTTTTCCACCTCGCCTGCCTGGAGATCGAAGGGGGTTGTCGAGACAGCCTTCGGGACCAACTCTACGACATCATTGCCCCGCACTTTCCGTCCGGCGACCGGGCCCTGGACCGCGAGTACGCGCGGACGATGGCTTATGCCAACCGCCCGGAGGCGATCGCCGCCATTCTTTCGCAGATCCCAGCGGGCACGGAAGATCGGCAATTGCAGATCCACTACGTCTACTGCCTCCGCGAGGTCAAGGACGGCTGGACGGCCGAGCAGAAGCAGAGGTTGCTGACTTGGTTCCGCGAGGCGAAGGACTGGCGCGGTGGCGCTAGTTTCCCGGGGTTCATCAACCGACTCTTTGAATCGTCGCTCGAATTCTTCGACGAAGAGGAGCGCAAGGCGGCCTATGCGGCCATTCCCGAATTCGCTCCGGTTGACGACGAAGCGCTGCTGGCCGCGTTGAGCCGCCGCGACGGCCACGTGCAGCCGAACGTTTTCGCACGAAGGAAGGGCACCAAGCTCTATAGCGAGCAGGAGATATTCGAGTACATGATGTACGACCCGATGACCACGCTGGCGACTCGGGAGCAGGGGATCAACCTATACGAGTCAGCGTGCTCGAAGTGCCACCGACTCGGTGATCTCGGGAAAGACTATGGACCGGATCTAACCACGATCGCAAACCGCTTCACTCGACAGGACATGTTGGAGGCGGTGCTGTGGCCTTCTCGCGAGATCTCCGACCAGTACGGCTCCTGGCGGATCGAGACGAAGGACGATGTCTACTCGGCGATGATTCTGGAAGAGGACGAGACGGGCATCACAGTGCTCATACCGGACCTTGAGCGGCCGGTCTCCATCAAGAAGGAGAGCATCGTCGACATGCGCGAGTCGGAAATCTCGATCATGCCCGAGGGGCTGCTGGACGAATTCGAAATGCGGGACACGGCGGGGCTCTTCCGGTTGCTCCAAGAGACATCCTCAGGTAGCGCCGGGGACTGATCCGCCCGCCGCAATCAGCAGGCGGCCGGGGTTCGAGAGCGAGGCCACTTCGCGTCGGCCGTCGGAGCTGCGGGCAGGGTTTCTAGACGGACGGGCTGAGGGCAGGCAAATGAAGCGACGTGAATTCATCTGGGCGGCGACAGCCGCTGCGAGCCAGAGATTTCCCCGGCACGGCTTGGCCAACGCTGCCGCCGGAGGGACCGAGCTTGATCGCTTCGGCGGTTGGACCGGCAAGAATTTCGAAGCGACCGGTTTCTTCCGAGTAGAGAAGGACGATCGATGGTGGCTCGTCACTCCCGATGGGAATGCCTTCCTGAGTTTCGGGATCAATCACTTGCATGCCGACCTGTGGAATCAGGACTACAATCGCCAGGCGTGGAAGAAACGACTGGGTTTGAGCCAGCTGAGCGGTCCGGAATTCAGCAGCGCTTTGAGAGCTTGGTTTCATGGCGTCTGCGCTGATTTCGGCTTCAACACGGTAGGGGTCCACTCTTCCCTGAGCGTCATCAACAGCCCGCGGCCGACGATACCCTACATGCAACCGGTCTACTTCGTAGACATCCCACATTGGAAGGTAGACATTCCCGACAGGAATTTCCTCGACGTCTTTGCGGATGAGTTCGCGCGGCACTGCGACCGGCTGGCAAACGAGTTTGCAGCCCCCGTTAGGGATGATCCGTTCCTGCTCGGCTATGCCATGACCGATTGCCCGCTGTTCACGGAAGAGGATTGCCGGGAACGCCCCGACGTAATCGGCGGGGCTCGGCGCGGGGCTCGCATTGGCTGGCCGCGAAAGTTGCGGAACCTGCCAGCTAGCGCGTCCGGCAAGCAGGCCTATGTCGAAACTGTGAAGGAACTCTATCGCGGGGAGATCGGCGATTTCAATGCGACCTACGGCACGCACTTCGCCTCGTTTGACGCACTCGCCACCGCTGAACAGTGGCGGCCCCACACGGACCTATCGAATGGGAACGAGACCCGCGACAACGTCGAGTTCCTCAAGCGGACGGTTGCCAAGTATTACCAAACGGCGCGAGACGCCATCTGGCGATACGATCCCAACCATTTGTTCGTCGGCGACAAGATCAACGCCAACACCGACTCGCTGGACACCGTCTTGCCGATCACAAGCTCGTTCACGGACATCGTCTTCTATCAGATGTACGCTCGATACGAAGTGCAGAGGCCCGGGCTGGACCGTTGGTCCAAGCTCGTTGACAAGCCACTGGTCAACGGTGACTCGGCCTTCACAATGATCACCGACAGCATGCCCAGGCCTTATGGGCCGGTGGCCGACAGCCTTGTACAACGCGCCGACTGGACCGCGGAGTTCTTCCGGAGTGCGTTTGCGCGTCCTGAATTCGTGGGCTGGCATTATTGCGGCTTGATCAATGCCTCGAATCGAGTCCCTCGAAAACAGGATCGTCAGCATTCCGGGCTCCTCGACGGGTTCGGCGAGCCCTATCCGTTGCTACAGGCGACGCTGCAGGAATGCACCCAGGACATGTACGGGATCGCAACGAGCAGGATTTGAGTTAGCGGGCTCATCTGCAAAGGCTAACGTGTTTCCCTGTAACCCTCAGCCATGGTGATGACCCGGATATCGCGCCGGAGCGGTAGAGATAGGGTCTGATGTTTTTGTAAAGATATTGGTGTCAATGGTTTACGCAAACCACAAAGGCGGATCCAATATATACAAAGCGCAACGTAGTCGACCTTCATTCGCAAAATCATGGAGGGGGTGCTACCTGCGCCATTGGTCCATTCTGGGGCGGCGTGGCCCTGCGTCGAAAAACCGTACGGCCGAGCCGACCCGGTCGTAATCGCCCAAGGCACTGCGGACTTGGTCGACGAGCCCAATGAGGCGCTCGACAACATCCCCTCGCTGCTCTGCAACATTGCGGCTCTCCCCCCAATCGAATCGCAGGTCATACAGTTCCGGGCCGTCGACCTCGTCGATCATTCGCCCATACCAGCTTGTCCACGGCGGGGCCTGAGGACGCGGTAGCACTAGCTTCCATCGCTGGTCGCGTACCGCCTGCAAATGCGTGAATGCGTAGTAGAAGAAGTTCTCGCGCGGGCTCTCACCGGTTTGTCCCGACAGCCATGGCCAGAGATCGACGCCGTCGATTCGGTGTCCATCCGGCAGCGAAGCGCCGGCTAGAGCTGCAAACGTCGGAAGCAGGTCGAGCGTGCTCGCCATGCCATCGCTGGTCTGGCCGGGCCGAATCTTGCCAGGCCACCAGAGGATTCCGGGCACTCGCAAGCCCCCCTCCCAAGTGGACATCTTGAAGCCCCGCAACGGGGCAGCACTTCCGCCATAATCCCCGAGATGGTTCTCGATCCACGGCCCGTTGTCGGAAGTGAAGACCACGAGGGTGTTCTCGTCCAGCCCCAGCCGTCGCAGCGCTGCCAAGACCTGTCCGACGCTCCAGTCCAGTTCTTCGATCACATCGCCATAGAGGCCGCGGGATGACTGGCCGCTGAACTCGCCTGACGCGCCGAGTGCGACATGCGGCATCGTGTGGGCCAAGTACAGGAAGAACGGCGTTTCGCGGTGCTTCTCGACGAAACTGATCGCCTCTTGCGTGTAACGCTTCGTCAGCAAGTTCAAATCGGTCGGGCTCTCGAGCACCTCGTCTCCGCGCATCAGTTCTGTCTTCCAGCTCTGCTCGTCGACCTCCCGCGTGACGCCGTTGTGCGCCGGCGTTCCGAAGAAGTAGTCGAAGCCCTGGCGGGTCGGCATCAGTTCCCGCTTGTACGGGCCTGTTCCGGGACCTCGTTCGCGATCACCACCACCGGCGAGGTGCCATTTGCCGACTAGGCCACTGACGTACCCCTTGGCTGCCAAGACCTCAGCGATGGTCTGCTCTTCGGGATGCAGGATTGTATGGGCACCTTTGGTGTTTCCGGGCTCGCCAAGCCGGATCGGGTAGCAGCCCGTGAGCAATGCCGCGCGCGATGGACCGCACACGTTTTGGGCATAGAAGCTAGTCAGCCGCATGCCCTCGGCGGCCATTCGATCGAGGTGGGGCGTGCGAATGTGGCGGTTGCCGTAGCATCCCAGATCGCCATAACCGAGGTCGTCCGCGAAGATCACGACGAAATTCGGGAGATCTTGCGCGAAGCAAGGCCCGCAAAGCAGGGTGGCGAGCAGGACAGACGTGCGGCCCCAGCGGGCATTCATACCGCAGCATTGTAATACCGCCGGAAGGGTGACCACGGGCGGGATGGCTACGTGTCGTGGAGGACAGGCAGTTTCGCCACGAAGAAAATTCCGTACGCTCCCGCAGCGGCTACGAAGATACGGGCGATCCAGGGGAGTCCGCCGAACGCGAGCGAAAGGCCGATCATTAGTGAGCAGCCGAGCAGTGCGACCCACTTCGTCCTCCGCTTGAGCGCGCGGTGCGTATGCCAGTCCCGCAGCGTCGGACCAAACATCTTTGAGCGCAGCAACTTGCGATGAAGGGCGGGTGACGACCGCACGAAGAAATAGCTGGCGAGCAGCAAGAACGGTGTAGTGGGACTTCCCGGAAGCACCACCCCGATCAAGCCGAGCGCCACGAAGATGCCGCCTAGGACTACGAACAGCCAGCGCCGCAAGCCCGCTACCTGCGCCGTAGAACTCGCTCCAAGAGGATCATGATCAGGGGAGCCGGTCGGGTCTTGCCCACTCTGCGCGACGGTGCCCGCCATGTGATCACGTGCGCGGACCTCCGCGACCCGCTGCAACGACAAGCATATCCGGGTATGATGTCCCCGCGATACCGGGCCCAAACCGACGGGGCGGAGTATCATGGGCGTTCACCATGGAGCCCGAGCGCGCAATCCAAGGCCAGTTCGGGAAGCCCCTCGCTCTTTCGACCTTGCCAGCGGCGATATGCCTGGCGCTGGTCTTCGGAACGCATGCATACGCGCAAGGGCCCAGAGCTAGCGGCCCGAATGTCTTGTTCATCGCCATCGATGATCTAAACGACTGGATCGGGCCTCTGGGCGGCCATCCGCAAGCACTCACGCCGCACATTGACGATCTTGCAACCCGCGGTGTCACGTTTACGCGCGCGTATTGCCAGGCCCCTTCGTGCAACCCGTCCAGGACGAGCCTCTTGACCGGACTGCGCCCGTCAACTTCGGGAGTCTACGCCAATCGGGACGTTTGGCGCAAAGCCGTTCCTGACGCCGTCACGCTGCCGCAGCATTTCATGCTGCACGGATACGAGGTGCTGGGAGGCGGCAAGACCTTCCACGGCCCGCAGAACGAGGCTGCCTCGTGGGAAGCCTACTTCCAGTTCAAGGGCTTCCTGCATCCACCGATCAAGCCCGCCAACGGCATCCCCCGGACGGGCCACTTCGATTGGAGCGGCCTCTCCGCAAGAGCCGACGAAACCGAGGACGCCCGCCTGGCCAACTGGGCGGTGCGCTACTTGAGCAAGGAACGCTCCCGCCCGTTCTTCCTGGCCGTCGGCTTTTACCGCCCGCATTTGCCTTGGTACGCCCCCCAAGAGCACTTCGACCGCTTTCCGGCCAGCCGAATGGAGCTGCCACCGACACTAGACGGAGATATCGATGATGTCCCCAAGTCGGCCCTGCGGAGTTTTCGCGACCACCAAAACGTCACGAAACATGATGAGTGGCGCAAGGCTGTGGCCGGATATCTCGCCTGCATCAATTACGCCGATTCGAACGTGGGTCGGGTCCTGCAGGCGCTGGATAACGGTCCTCACGCCGACAACACCATCATCGTGCTCTGGAGCGACCACGGATGGCAGCTCGGCGAAAAGCAGCAGTGGCGAAAGTTCACCCTGTGGGAGCGCTCGGCACGGGTCGTCATGATGCTGGCCGGCCCGGGCGTCGGCGCTCGCAACCGCAAGAGCGGGCGAACTGTGGAACTACTAGACCTGTATCCGACGCTGGTTGACCTGAGCGGCCTCCCGCCGCGCCCGGAGATCGAGGGTCGCAGCCTGAGACCGCTACTGGAGAATCCAGACGCGTCTTGGGACAAGCCCGCGATTACGAGCCTCAGCCCCGACAGGGCCTCAGTGAGGACTGAACGCTGGCGCTACAGCCGCTATGAAGACGGCGAAGAGCTCTACGATCATGATGCCGATCCGATGGAGTGGACCAATCTTGCCGATTCTCCCGAGCACGCGAAGACCAAAGAGTCTCTCGCCGCGATGCTCCCGCAGAACCCGAATCGCACGAAGGTCGCGCAGCTTACCGAGGCGGACCTGCGCTTGGCTGACGTCCCTGAGGGGCGATATCGCAAATCCGACCCGGCGAATTACGTCCCGCTGAAGGAAACGCTGGAATAGGACACTATAATCGAAGCAATCCGGTCGCGGCCTCCGCGAGGACACCGGAACGATCTGGTCATTAGGTGAAGCATGCAAGTCACGAGAAGAGGGTTCATCGCAGCGGCTGCAGCGATGCCGGCGCTAGCGAAGCTGGAAATCCGCACCGCTAAGGTCCAAATCGCATTCGACTCGCCGGGTCCCAAGCCGAACGGCTTGCAGGCCAGCGACGAAGGACTTTGGATCCTAGACCAAGGCGACAACCGCGTGTACCTTGTCGACTACGAGAGCGGTAAGACGCTGCGATCCCTCGACACTGACACAAAATCTGGCAGCGGCATCACATTCGATGGGAAAGCCCTGTGGACAGCGTCGACCTACAGCCGAGAAATCCTGAAGATTGACCCCCACGACGGCAGCACGCTGGCACGGTTCGACTCGCCAGGCTCCGGCGTCGTAGCGTGGACCAAATCCCGTCGCAGCCCACTTGCGCCGCCTGCAAAGCCGGCGCCGCCGACCCGCGCCGACCCGACCCGGAACGCAACCGGGGCACACGGCATGGAATGGCGCGACGGCAAGCTATGGGTCACCGTCCCGCCGGCACAGATGATTTACCGCATCAATCCAGGGCCCTTCCAGATCGAGAAGCAATTCCCGACGGCAGGCGACCGGCCGCACGGTTTGGGCTGGGACGGCAAGTGGCTCTGGTGTACTGAATCAAACGACAATGCCTTCTACCGCTTCGACCCCGCGTCTGGGAAGGCCGACGCTAAGATTCAACTGGCAGATACCGACCCGTTGCCCCACGGCATGACGATCCGCGACGGTTGGATGTGGTACTGCGACGACGTAGGCGTCGTCTGCAAACTTAGCTTGGAAGCCTAGCGGCTCGATCTGCCGCAAACATTGAAGCGCCCCTTTGAGGCGCAGGAACTGGATTGATCTGATGAACCAGGCCATCGTCCGAAGATTCGCCGAACTGGGGCTGCCCCAGGACCTTTCTGTGTTGGCGACTGACACGCTCGAGATCCTGCTAATCGCAGCGCTGGCCTGGCTCGGGCACTTAATCTGCCTGAAAGTGATCGTGCGGGCGGTGCGCAAGGCCGCCGCGAGAACCGAGTCCCAAGTGGACGACCGGCTCGTAGAGGGGCGCGTCTTCTCGCAGATCTCTCATCTAGTACCGGCGTTGATCATATTCATCCTGGGACCGCAGGTCATCATTTCCGAGAACCTGGCTCTGTGGGTCATGCGCGGAGCGCAGCTCTACGCCTTGCTTGCGATTCTAGCCACGGCCAACCGCATCCTCACCGTTGGCCGGCGGATCTACGAGGAGTACAAGATTGCGCGCCGCTTCCCGATCCGCGTCTACGTGCAGGTCGTTAGGATCCTGCTGGCCGCTGGAGCAGGGATTCTCGGCATCTCGATCATGACGGGCGAGTCGCCCCTGCTGCTGCTGAGCGGTCTGGGCGCAATGATGGCGATTGTCCTGCTCGTTTCCAAGGACAGCCTGCAAGGCCTTTTGGCCGGCATCCAGTTGGTCAGCAACGACATGGTGAGACCCGGCGACTGGGTCGAAATCCCGCAACACGGGGCGGACGGAGACGTGCTAGAGATCACACTGCACACGGTTAAGGTCCAGAACTGGGACAAGACCGTCTCGATGGTGCCCACGTACGCGCTGATCTCGGAGGGGTTCAAGAATTGGCGGGGCATGGAAGAATCCGACGGACGCCGGATGAAGCGGTCCGTGTTCATCGACGTCTCGAGCGTGCGGTTCTGCGTCCCAGAGATGATCGAGCGTTACAAGAAAATCGAGATCCTGCGGAAATACATCGAGCGCAAGCAGACGGAGCTGGACAATCACAATCGAGTCAACGAGATTGACGAATCCGTGGAGGTGAATGGCCGGAGAATGACGAATCTCGGTGTCTTCAGGAACTACTTGGTCAACTACCTGCAGACACATTCGATGGTCAGCCAGGAAATGACGCTGCTTGTCAGGCAGTTGCAGCCAACCCCCCACGGCCTGCCCTTGGAGGTTTACGCCTTCAGCTCGGACAAGCGCTGGGTGGAGTACGAAGCGATCCAGTCGGACCTCTTCGACCACATATTCGCTGCCCTTCCCCAGTTCGGGCTGCGCGCTTTCCAAGCCCCCAGCGGACAGGATGTGGTCACGGCCTTGTCGGCCGTCAAGAACTGAGGCGCCGCTCGGCGGCCCTAGCGATAGTCGGCGGGTTTCGCCGCGCGCTCCAGCCAGTACTCCGGAGGGTGGTTGTTGAATCTGGTGGGGCTGTACTCGCCCACTAGATCCGCCGCGACTCCGTCCGCCGGAATGGACGCTTCCTCACCGAGCCCCCAGAAGACCGCGTTGAGCAGCATCTTGCGGATACCTGCCTCGAGCAAGTCGGTGGATGTTCCGAGCGTGGTCGAGAATACCCGACCCTGCGTTCCGCCAGGCAATTGGTAGCTCTTGGCCCATACAATCGGCATCATCGGATCATTCTTACCCTCAACCGGTTGATCGTCACTGGGGCGCATCCCGTACAGCGGATCCTCCTCGTCGTACTCCCCGGCGCGAGCCATCACCGTGCCGTGCACGAGCGGCAGCGAATCTCCCGGCAGCGGCAGACGAACCGTATACACGTCAGCGGCGCTCCAGATTTCGTCCGCACCAACCCCGCGCAATGTCGGGTGGTCTGCTCCGGCGGGCGCGATGACGCCCTTCGCGGACTCATGCTTGTGCCTGCCATGGTGAGCTACCCATCTCTCGCCGACCACCAGCCGCCCGAAACCGTCTCGCCATTCCTGCTGCGGCCCGATGTAGCCATCGCCGTAGTGGTCGTAAGGAGCCCATTCCTCCGGCGCGATGGCCGGCATCTCAACCGCCTCGGGATCCTCTGCCCTGCGGAGTTGGCGAAGATACCCCAAAACCTGCTGGTGCAAGTCAGGGCTCGGCTTGAATGCATGGGTTGCCGTCCGCAGCGCGATGACCGGCTTGCCGGCTTTGAGAAACCGGTCAATCGGGTCCATCTGCTCTTCCGGAAGTAAGCGCCAGCGTGTCTGGATGAACATCAGGTCGGCGTCATCGAGCAGCTCGGTGCCGGGGATGTTGTCGATGACGTGGGGATTCACAATTCCCGTCTCGGGATCGACTGCGAACAGCACGGTGCAGCGGAATCCATGGTGTGTCGAGAGCATGCGCGCCAGCATCGGCAGACCTTCCTCCGATCGATACTCCTCGTCGCCGCTGATCAACACGATGTGGCGGCCTTGGCCGGCCCCTTCCCCGCCCTCGTATTGCACTAGATAGGCGGGAGCAGGGTTCTCTGGCGATTCGCCGGCGGACGGTCCGTCCCCGCAAGCCACCATGGCCGAGAGACAAACGAGTATGGGAAGGCACTTGCAGAACGACATGTTCGTGCCTGTCAGTTTATCCCACGCTCCCAACGGCGTCGCGCACGGTCCTGATTGATCCAGGACCATTTCTTAGGCCGGACTGGAGACGCCCGATGGGATGGATTCCTATTGGACGGTCCATGCATGGCCTGAATCCTGCAGGACCAAAACCCGAAACCGTACTTGATGATCACGGGCCGTTCACCGGGGCAGGCCCACTAGCGAATTGGAGCGGAATCCAGTCTTTAGTACGCTATGGCGGTACGCGACGGGTTCGGCAGAGAATCGACCCGGCGGCCCAATCGAATCATGCGACAAGTCTTAGCCATCCTCATCCTATGGTTCGTCTCGCCCGGAGCCAGCGCTCAGGAAGCCTGCGCAGGGGTACCGGCACCGCGGTTCGAGGGTGTCATCGGCCGCACGGCCCAGAATTCCACCCCCTCCCCGCTGCAACCCGCACGGCTGGCACCGGGCAGTCCGAACGTCGTGTACATCGTCCTCGATGACACCGGTTTCGGAGATCTGGGCTGCTATGGCTCCTCGGTTTCGACACCCAGCATCGATTCCCTCGCCGAAGGCGGCCTGCTCTTCAACAACTTCCAGTCGAAGGCGGTCTGTTCTCCGACCAGAGCTTCGCTGCTGACGGGACGCAACGCCCATTCGGTCGGAATGAAAGAGCTCCCGGGTGGGGACCAAGGATACCCCCATACGCGGGGGCGAGTGCCCGCTTCAGCAGCGAACATTGCGCAGATCCTGAGCCGCAACGGCTACAGCACATTCGCCGTCGGGAAGTGGCACTTGGTACCCCGCGAAGACATGACTCCAGCAGGCGACCGCACACACTGGCCGCTCCAGAAAGGCTTCGACCGTTTCCACGGATTCCTTTCCGGCTGGACCGATCAGTATCAGCCGGATCTCGTGGTGGACAACCACGCGGTTCCGGCACCCGAGCGGCCGGGATACCATTTCTCGGAAGACATTGTGGATCAGGCGATCGCGATGCTCGAGGGAAAGCTGGAAACTGACACGGAGAAGCCCTTCTTCCTGTACCTCGCGTTCGGGGCCACGCACGCGCCGATCCAAGTGCCCAAGCGCTACATCGAGAAATACAAGGGCGCGTTTGACGAAGGGTGGGACGCGGTCCGGGAGAGGCGCTATCGCAAGCAACTGGAACTCGGCGTCATTCCGTCCGGGGCCAAGCTTCCGCCGCGCAACCCGGGCGACCCGGTCTGGATCGACCTTAGCGAGACAGAGCGCAGGGTTTACGCACGATTCATGGAAGCTTACGCCGGGTTCACTGAGCACACGGACGACCAGATCGGTCGGCTGATCGGGTTTCTGAAGGAGAAGGGCCAGCTCGACAACACGCTGGTTGTACTGATCTCGGACAATGGCGGCGCTCCGGAAGCTGGCGTGAAGGGGAACTTCGCGCGTTCGTACGGCGACCGCACGACAGTCGAGGAGATGTACGAACGGCTCGACGAACTGGGCGGACCCGGCACGCAGCCACTCTATCCCCGGCCCTGGGCGATGGCCTCGAGCGCGCCGTTCAAGTACTACAAGCTGTGGCCGTTCAACGGCGGCGTGCGCACGCCGATGATCGTCTCGTGGCCCCGAGGGATACGCCGGACCGGGTTGCGGGAGCAATTCATCGATGTCATTGACATTACGCCGACAGTGCTCGACTACCTAGGGGTCAAGGCACCAGAGGTCTTCAATGGCGTCTGCCAGATGCCCATTCACGGCAAGAGCCTGAGGGCAGTGTTCAACGACCCAGGGGCTCCCGCGGCCCGCGACACGCAATTCTTCGAGTTGTGGGGCAGCCGGGGAATCTACCACAAGGGCTGGAAAGCGGTGGCGTTCCATACCCCTGGAACCGATTTCGAGTCCGACCACTGGGAACTTTACCATGTCGAAGCGGACTTCACTGAAACGGCTGAACTGGCTAGCCAGCATCCTGAGAAACTCAAGGAATTGCAGGACTTATGGTGGGCCGAGGCAGAGAAGAACGGGGCCCTGCCCCAGCTCGAAGCCATACCCATGCGGCAGCGCACCTACAACCAGATCCTGACGGATCCGGTGCCGTAGGGGTCCAGTGAGGGGCTCCGTCCAAGGGGGAATCGAACATGAAACACGGACTTTCTCGAGGCCCGCTCCCGACCCTGCTCTCACATCTGCTGGCGTTGGCCGCTCTGACTGGCTGCGGCCAGAGATGGAGTGCAACGGAGTCCGGCATCATCCGGATGGTGACCAACCGAGGCGGCCAGACACTGGGGTACACAACTACGTCCGGCGTGAAACTTCTCACGGTCGACAGGCTCGCCTTCAAGGACCTGAATCGAAACGGGACATTGGATCTCTACGAGGACTGGCGTCGCCCGTCCGAGGACCGGGCGAAGGACTTGGCTTCAAGGATGAACGTGGAGCAGATCGCGGGCTTGATGCTCTACAGTTCGCATCAAGCGATCCCGGCGGCAGGAGGTCGGTTCGGGACGCCCACCTATGACGGCAAGCCGTTCGCCGAGAGCGGCGCGAACGCCTGGGATCTCTCGGACGACCAGAAGGACTTCCTCACCAACGACGGGGTGAGGCATGTCCTGATCACTTCGGTGGAAAGCCCCGAGGTCGCAGCGCGCTGGAACAACAATGTCCAGGCATTGGCGGAAGGCATCGGGCTCGGAATCCCGGCCAACAACAGCTCCGACCCCCGGCATCGGACGCGGGCTGAGGCCGAATTCAATGCCGGCTCGGGCGGGGAAATCTCGATGTGGCCGGATTCGATCGGCCTCGCAGCGACTTTCGATCCCGATCTTGTGCACCAGTTTGGCGACATCGCGTCGAAAGAGTACCGTGCGCTCGGCATCGCGACGGCTCTCTCCCCGCAGATCGATCTGACCACCGAACCCCGGTGGTTCCGCTTCAACGGCACGTTCGGCGAGGATCCGGACCTGGCGACAGACATGGCTCGCGCTTACGTCGACGGCTTCCAGTCGTCCGAAGCGGACGCTGCGATCGAGGGTGGCTGGGGGTACCAGAGCGTAAACGCCATGGCTAAGCACTGGCCCGGCGGGGGGTCAGGGGAGGCCGGCCGCGACGCCCACTTTGGATTCGGCAAGTACGCAGTGTACCCCGGCGGCAACTTTGATCTTCACTTGCTTCCCTTCACGAACGGGGCCTTCAAGCTGACGGGCGGAACGGGCGCGGCGTCGGCGGTCATGCCGTACTACACGATCTCCCACGGTCAGGACGAAGCATACGGAGAGAGTGTCGGCAACGCTTACAGCAAGTACATGATTGCCGACTTGCTGCGAGGGAAATACGGCTACGACGGCGTCGTTTGCACCGATTGGGGGGTCACCCGGGACTATGTCGGCGTCGACAGCTTCGGCGCATCACCGTGGGGCGTGGAAGACCTGACCGAGGTGGAGAGGCATTACAAGGCCTTGCTGGTAGGCGTGGACCAGTTCGGCGGCAACAACGACTCCGGCCCCGTGGTCGAAGCTTACGAGATGGGAGTGCAGGAGCACGGCGAGGAGTTCATGCGGGCACGCTTCGAGACTTCGGCTGTTCGCCTGCTCAGGAACATCTTCCGTGCCGGCCTATTCGACAACCCGTATCTCGATGTCGAGGGGACTGTCGCCACCGTGGGAAAGCCCGAATACATGGCTGCGGGTTACGAGGCGCAGGTCAAGTCTTTGGTGCTCTTGAAGAATCAGGGCGGCGTCTTGCCCCTGAAGCAGGGTGCCACAGTCTACATCCCCCAGCGATATGTCCCGGAGAGCCGCAGTTTCTTCGGAAGAGTTACCCCGGCTCGGCACGAAGACGCAATCAACCTGGAGATAGCGGGCAGATTCTTCACTCCGACCGACGATGCGAATGAGGCGGACGCGGGTCTCGTGGTTATCACGAGCCCGGAGTCCGGCCGAGGATTCGAAGGATCAGACTCAGCGGCGGGCGGCAACGGGTATCTGCCGATCTCCCAGCAATACAGTGCGTACACAGCCACGCACGCGCGTGCGACAAGCATAGCCGGGGGTGATCCGCTCGAAACCTTCACCAACCGTTCGTACCGGGGTAAGAGCGTTACCGCATCCAACCTGACGGACCTGCAGGCGATCCTCGACGTCCGGAAAAGGATGCAAGGCAAGCCCGTAATCGTCGTCCTGAAGATGTCCAACCCATCTGTCGTGTCGGAATTCGAGCCGAGTGCCGACGCGATACTAGTGAGTTTTGGCGTTCAGGACCAGGCTGTTCTCCAAGTCCTGAGTGGCAAGGCTGAGCCATCGGGGCTGTTGCCATTGCAGATGCCCGCAGACATGCAAGCCGTCGAAGAGCAAGCGGAGGATACGCCTCATGATCAGACTTCGTTACATCGGAACTCTCTGCAAAGAGGCCTAGAGCCTCGTAACTAGCTGCTGGGTCAAGCTTTCACGCTCCCTCCCCGGCCGCATCCGGACTTGACTTGCGCCCCAGAACATGCTATTTTGAATGCATATGTATTCGCCCGCCAAACTGCCCGCGCCCACTGGCCTGCCCGCCGCTCTGCCGCTCCAACCCCCGCACGCCACGCCCATCAGCGCGCGCCTCAGCATGCTGCGCGAGGGCGACCGCGTCGTCTACTTCGTGCACACCGACCCCGTCTGCTCGCACACGGCCGACCACAAGCTAGAGCGCAATCTCTGCCTGGCCCGCTTCGCCCTGTTCGGCCTCGCTACGCAGTCCGAACTGGCCCGCGCCCACGGCATCAGCCAGAGCACCGTCTCGCGCGCCGTGCAGCGGCTGCAGGTGCAGGGTGAGCTTGGCTTCGCGCCCGCCCCCAAGCCGCGCCGCCCCGATGGCATCGTGGACCCCGCGCAGCTGGCCCAGGCCGCCCGCATGCTGCGGTCCGGGCTCAGCCTGTACCGCGTGGCCCAGCAACTGGGCGTCTCGCAATCGACGCTGTGGCGCTACACCCAACAGGGCTTGCTACCGGCCAGCCAGTGCCTGCCACGGCGCCGCCCCGCGCTTCGCCGCCGCCGCGGCCGTCAGCGGGGGCGGCGTGCTGACCGCCCTGCCGAGCCTGCTGCAGGCCGGCCTGCTGCGCCACCTCGACCAGCTGACGCTGCCCAAGGGCTTCTACGGCCTGCAGTCGCTGCTGCTGCTGTGGGCCTTCCTGCTGCTGGGCCGGGTGCGTTGCGCCGAGCGGCTGCGCTACCAGCAGCCCGGCGAGTGGGGCGCCCTGTTGGGCCTGGACCGCTGCCCCTGCCCGCGCAGCCTGCGCCGCCGCACGCGCCAGCTGGCCGCTGCCAAGGGGCTGCCGGCCTGGGTCGGCTGCCTGACCCAGGCCTGGTGTGCAGACGATCCGGAGGCCGTCGCCACGCTGTTCGTCGATGGCCACGTGCAGGTCTACAGCGGTCAGGGCCGGCTGCCGAAACATTTCGTGACCCGCCAGAAGCTGGCCCTGCCGGCCTCGGTCGGCTACTGGGTGCACGCGCTGGGCGGGGCGCCGCTGCTGTGCTTGCACCGCCAGATAGACGCCGGCATGGTGTCTGAGATCTGGAACGGGATGGTGCCGCAGTTGCGCCAGCTGGGCCTGCTGGCAGGCGCTGGCGCACCACGCCTGACGCTGGTCTTCGACCGCGAGGGCTGGAGCCCGCGCCTGTTCCGCGAGCTGCGCGCGCTGGGCATCGCGGTGGTGACTTGGATCAAGGGCTCGCAGGCGCAGCGCTGGCCGGATAGCGACTTCCGGGAGGCCGTCATCCCAGTGCGCGCCCCGGGCGGGTCGGCCCGCCTGGAGGGCCAGCTGGCCGAGCGACCGTACGCTCTGGGCGCGGGCTGCCAGGCGCGCGAGATCCGCTTCTGGATCGACCGCCGTGTGCGCGGCACGGGCCAGCGCGGCCAGCCGCGCAAGCCGCTCGCGCTGGCGGGTCGGCCGGGGCCGGAGCAGCGCCAGCCCGCGCTGCTGACCACGCATCCCGACCTCACGGCCGAGCAAGCGGCGGGCCTGCTGCGCGCGCGCTGGACGCAGGAGAACTTCTTCCAGTATCTGCGCGCCGAGTTCGGCCTCGACACCCTGCCCGCGCATGCCCTGGTGGAGGTCGAGGCCGACGCCTGGGTCGTCAACCCGGCCTGCCGCACCATCGGCAAGGCGCTCAAGCAAGCCCGCAACTCGGTCGGCAACCTGCGCCGCATGCTGGCCCTGCAAGCCGACGCCGGATCCGCCCCAGCGCGCGCGCTGGCAGCGCGCATCCAGACTTGCGACCAGACCATCCAAGGCCTGCTGCTGGCACGCAAGGTGACCGACCAGCACATCTTGGCCGGCGAGCTCTCGCCGGAGGCACGGCTGCAGGCCCTGCCCCAACCGCTGCGCCTACTGCTAGACACCCTGCGCCTGCTGGCCTACCGCGCCGAAACAGCGATGACGACCGCGGTTGCGCCCGCGCTCGACAATCCCGACACCGCCCGCAGCCTGCTCAAGTCGCTGTTGCAGGCTGACGCCAGCCTGCACCCTGACGAGTCAGCCGGGACCCTCACCGTGCGCCTGCTGCACCAGCCGACCCGCGCCCAGGATCGCGCCCTGGCCCCCTTGCTCGACGAGCTCAACCGCACGCGCACCGTCTTCCCCGGCACCCACCTCCGTTTGGTCTACCGCATGCTGTCGGACGACCTGCCCTGCTCAGCCTCCTCCCAGCCCACCCCGGCCAACCCCAAGCCGCCGCTCCCTGCATCCAAACTATCCAACCCAAATGAAACGGTGTAACGAAGTCTGATGATATGCGGCCTCACGTGGATACCACGGGCAACGCCTATGATTTCGGCTTCGGCCTTAACTGGAACGGTGTGATCCGCGACGAGCGGACTCAAACTTATGCGACGCGAGGAGGGGCAGCAGCCGGAACCGATTAGGCTGGCAGGCCGGGACTTGTGATCGGTTGACCTAGCGGTAATTTACTGAAATTCCGCTCCGGCGTAGGGACCCGCTCCACTAAGTCATTGCAGGCAAATCGGTTTTGAATCCGCATCCTTCCGGATTTTTGTATCACCCTATATCGGATTTCGTCACTTTTCTGCATTTGCTGCTTGACCTTCCATTGCAGCAAGTAGTGATTGGAAGTACAGGACTCCGGCCCGGCCTGGTCAGCTGCGCGACCGGCGCTCGCGCTCTACGACACGGCTCTCCGTACCAGATTGACCTGCTTTCCCACCCATTCCGACACGAGACAATCCGATTCAAGATCGTGACGGTTTAGCGAATCAAGGTGGAAAACAACACTACTTCACGGGTCTGCTGGAGGAAGTGCGCAGAGGGTCGTTCCCGGTCGACTACTGGGAGCACGTCGAGTTCAACCTGCGGCGTTGCGAGCGGCTCTGGCGCGAGCGGACTGCCGAAGAGGCGAGGCGTGCCCGCCCAAATTTGGCACAGGCAAACCTCTCCGCAGGACCCCTCAGGGGGTCACCTGCAGCAGCAGACGAGGAGACGGGATGATGATATCGATCTGAGGTATATTGAGACCGGTCGGTACAGAGGAATAGCGGAGTCCACCTTAATGTCGCCGACCAGCTGTCGAAACATATCGGACCACCTCAGTTTTGCCGATCAGACGACAAGCGACATGCATCGGGTTTCGGAGAGAAGCGATGCCTGAGGCCTTGACGTGGCCTGTCCGTAAATACGGATCGGCCGAAACGGCGATTCTTTCGAAGAGAATGAGCTCCCCCGTTCCGAATGCGGACGGATACGCCGGGAATGATCTCGTTTTTTCAACTCGTCGAGTCCCCGACCCACCGGACCGGCAGATTTCGCTTGAGAGCGGGCGTTGGAAGGTGTCCTTGAACAACCAAACCCGCCCATTGAACCCGGCATTCCTCGAAAGCGTCACGGCCGTGCTCGACCTGCTCAATCTTCCCCCAGGCTGGAACTCGTATTCTGCAAAGCAGATCGCACACCGGAACGCGGAAGCAACAATCAAGTTGCTATTGGTTCTATTAGATTCCAAGACGCCCGCGCCAGCAGTCGTACCCAGAGTCAAGGGCACTATCCAACTGGAGTGGCATACGGCGCAAATCGAAATCGAAGTCTACATCAATTCTCCAAGCAGTGTGCGCTTCTTCGCGGAAGATATGCACGACACACCAAGTCGCCGAAGGGCATTTGGCCGGTCGCGAAGAGGAACTAAAGGAGTGGCTGGGAAAAGTTTCGCCGGATTGAGATCGTGATTTGAGTACCCCCGAAGACTGCGCCAAGCACTTTCCAGACGACCAGACTGTGCGAGATACAACTGCGCTACCGCGACGAATTCCGCATTGGCATTTCCACTACGATCCTAGGCTCGAACAATGGCGCGCCAGTTCTGCAGCATTCGAGGATGACAACGACGGTGACCCGATGTCGGTCTATCGACGCGACACGATCGACTTGGAAGGGGGCACTGTCGAGCGCGTGATGGTTGGCCATGCGGGATTCGGCCTAGTTGCTTCTCGAGGCTGGTAAGTTCCGTTCTAGACACCAGACAATCTGTCCCGACCCCCTCCTGCAAGAATCCAGCCACACCAAGGTGTGTGGGCCAAAGACAAACAGTAACCGGCGCTGGTTTGCTAGACAATCTCGGTGGGTGATATCCCCTCCCTAGCCCATGTTGTTTGTCGTGCGGCGTGGAAAGGCCGCTAGCAGGCCCGCTAGCGAGTCAAGGGGAAGAATTGGCGGTAAGGCTGCGGCATGCGAATCATCTTCCCGCGGGAGTCCGTCACGGTGTGCAGGGTTTCGCCAACCGCCAGCAATTCGTCGGCCCGGCGCATTTCGTAGGCAAACCTGACCGTCCGCGAACGAGTCTCTGTCACCCAGCAAACCAGCTCGACTTCGTCGTCGAACCGAGCGGGTGCACGGTACTGGCATTGTGCCTCGGTCACCGCAAGAAACGCGCCTGCGTCCCGCTCCATGTCACGGTACTCAAAGCCTGCTTGCCGACAATAGGCGACCCGCGCAACCTCCATCCAGACTAGGTAATTGGCGTAGTACACCACGCCCATCTGGTCGGTCTCGCTGTAGCGGACCCGGACGGTGGTGCGAGCCTTGAGGCCACTCACGCCGCTAGCTCTTCATCGAGGCCAAGAAATCGGCGTTGCTGCGCGTTTTGGACATGCGGTCCAGCAGCAATTCCATGCACTCGACCGCGCCGAGATTACTGGTGACCTTGCGCAGGACCCAGACCCGCCGCAAGGTCTCTTCGTCCAGCAGCAGCTCTTCCTTGCGGGTGCCGCTGCGGTGGATGTCAATGGCCGGGAAGGTGCGCTTGTCGACGAGCTTGCGGTCTAGGTGCAGCTCCATGTTGCCGGTGCCCTTGAACTCCTCGAAGATCACTTCGTCCATGCGGCTTCCAGTGTCGACCAACGCGGTCGCGAGAATCGTCAGCGAGCCGCCTTCCTCGATGTTGCGGGCCGCTCCGAAAAAGCGCTTCGGGCGCTGGAGGGCATTCGCATCCACGCCTCCCGTGAGCACCTTGCCGGAAGACGGCACGACGGTGTTGTAGGCGCGAGCCAGCCTCGTGATCGAATCCAGCAGCACGACCACGTCTTTCTTGTGCTCGACGAGCCGCTTGGCCTTCTCGATGGCCATTTCCGCGACCTGCACGTGGCGGGTCTGGGGCTCGTCAAACGTCGAGCTGATGACCTCGCCCCTCACGTTTCGCTGCATGTCGGTGACCTCTTCAGGACGCTCGTCGATCAGCAGCACGATCAGCGTGACGTCCGGATGGTTCGCCGTGATTGAATTGGCGACGGACTGCAGCAGCATCGTCTTGCCAGTGCGCGGCGGTGCGACAATCAACCCCCGCTGTCCCTTGCCCAAGGGCGTGATCAGATCCATCACCCGCCCGCTGTAGTTTTCCTTAACGGTTTCGAGGTGGAGTTGTTCTAGGGGGTAGAACGGCGTCAGGCTATCGAAGTCGATCCGCAACCTAGCGACTTCGGGATCGCCGTAGTTGAGGGCTTTGACGTCTGTGAGGGTGAAGTAATTCTCACGATCCCTAGGCGTACGCGCCTCGCCCTCGACCGTGTCACCGTTGCGGATATCGTGCTCATGCACGATCTGCGGCGGGACGAAGATGTCGTCACGCCCAGGCAGGTAGTTATGGATCCGGGAGCGGAGGAATCCGAAGCCCTCCGGGAGAATTTCGAGCACGCCGTCGACACCGAGCAGGCCGTCCTCATCGACCTGAGAGCGGAGGATCCGGAAGATCAGGTCCTGCTTGCGAAGGCCGCTGACATCCTCGATGTCGAGATCGACGGCCATCTGGGTGAGAGACTTGATGTCCTTCTGATGTAATTCGGCTACGGTCATGAGCGGAGAGATGCGACCTGACTCGAGGCGCACTCAGGGACTGCTCCGAGGTCGGGGAGTCCCGGGTGGGCGAAGGCCCACCGGACATTGTCAGCATAACGCACCAGCGGTGTGACCGGCAAGACTTTGCGTGGTCGTCCAGCAATTCTCAGGATGGCGGGTCTGGCTCGTGTGGGATGGAATTGGCGGGCGTTTGTGCGTGCCCTAGGGAGGCAGTTGCGGCAGGGCTAGGGCGGCTCGGAACGCGGGCCGGGGTGGCCGGGCTGCCCTGCACTGGCAGTGGCGCGCGCGCGGGCCGGGCGAGGCGCACCCTCGCCGCTGGGTTCCGGAGGAGCCCGCCGCTGGCCGCAGGGCTTGCGCGTTGCGTTATGCTGGCGCGCTCGCAGCCGCCCGGGGAGCGGGCGGTGGCGGGCGCTGGCGTAGCAGGGTCTCGAACAGGGCGGTCCAGTTGCAGAAGCAGAACCACTCCGTGAGAAAGCTCAGGGTCGCGAAGAAGTTGCGCCGCGTGCCGGCCTGCGCCCGGCCTTGCCGCCACAGGTCAGAGACGCAGTCCTGGACCGCATGCAGCGCAAAGGCGAACAGGTTCAGCGTGGCGAGCAGGTTGGCCAGGCCTTGGCTGCCGTGCCCGAAGTTGCGCTGGATGTTGTCGCCGTGGCGGGCCAGGCAGTTGAACCCCTCATGCTCGATCTTCCAGCGGGCTCGTCCGGCCCGTGCGATGTCCGCCACGTTGTCAGCCGTGACCTCCAAGCTGGTGCAGAACGTGTTCGTGTAGGTGCGCTCGCCGTTGCGCTCGATCGCGAACTCGACCCAGGCCCCTTGCACGGCGTCGGCGCCGTCGCGGACCGGCAGCCCGTGCATCCAGCGGAAGCGCTGCAGCTCGACCCGCTGGTGCCGGTTGCGGGTCTTGATCCAGCCGCTGGAATGGATGAAGTCGTCGTGCAGCAGTTCGTACAAACGCTTGTGGGAACTGGGCTGACAGACGAACAGGAAGTCCGCCCCGAGCTCGAGGACCAACTGGCACAGGGGCTGGCAGCAGTACAGGTCATCGCCGAGAAAGACTGGCCGGTAGGGGCGTAGCTCGGCGCTGTGGGCGGGCAGCCAGCGCTTGGCGGCGTTGCGCTCGCAGTCCTGTTGGCGTTGCTCCTCGGACAGTTCCGGCTGGTCTGCCGCCGGGTCCTGCTGGGGCTGCACGAACTCCGGCATCAGCGGCAGGACGCGGTTGTGGCCGTCGGCGACGACCGTCGCCGAGAGCATCGTATGGAAGTACTGCTCGGTCTTGTGGGCCCCGACATGGCGGACGGAGCACTGCGCGCAGCGGATCGCGTCCGAGCAGTGGATCTGGAGGCCGTCGAGCGCAACCAGCAGGCGGCCGCCGAGGCGCTCGAAGGCGGCTAGGGCACCCTGCTCGCGGACGGTGCCGAGGCAAAGCGGGAACAGCTCGGCGAAGTGGGCGGGGTCCACGCCGTCGAGCAGATCGCGGATCCGGTTGTCGCAGGGGATCTTCTGCACGCCGAAGAGCGTGTGGCAATTGGAGCGGGCGGTTGCCTGCTGCATGCGCCGCTGGAATTCGAGGAAGGAGGGGGCTTGCAAGAAGAACACCGCGAGGGCGCAGGAAGCAGCGTCGGCGGGGGCGTAGCGCGTGTTGCGGCCCCGGCGGGAAGCCGGCAGCGCAGCGTCGGCCCGGCGGAAGGCGTCCAGCAGACCGTCCAAAACATTGTCCATTCTTCATGTATTGAACAATGCGAGTCGCTGTGTTCACTGTGACCGCCCTAGAATCAGTTGCCCATCAATCTGGAGACCCAAAAATCGACCCCCGAATCCCTAAAATGAGAATTGCTGGTGGTCGTCCAATGTCCAATCCAGAACAATCTCACGCAGAAGTCGGGATCTGTTTTGCATGTCTGCCAGCCCATCGACAAGCGTGAGCGCTCTGCCACCCTCGACTTTGCAGCTGGGGTCTTGAACCCTCGCAAGCACCTCGCGCAGTACCCGCTCGTGCCGGGCCTGTCTTGGAGTGCCCCCCCGTCCTACCCATGTCAACCGCGGGACGCAGCCACTTCTCGTATGTCTCTTCAGACCATCGCGAAGGGTGCGTCATGTGTCACTCCTTTCCGCACTCGAACGGCAAAAGTGAAGCGTCTGCGGACTCTGTCCGAAGGCTTTCCGTCGGCTCCATCCCCGAGGGCTCAAATTGTCGCTGTGGCGCAACCAAGGCGCCTAGACTTCTGAGTGTTAGCTGGCCAGACGAGCGGCTCGGCCCTGCTTGCCCGCGGGCTGTGACAGGTTTCAGTCCACGCGGTGGAGCGGCTGCCCGGCTAGTGCCGAGAAGACGTTCTCAACCGCCATCTGCAACCCGGCCTCAAGCGCTTCGGCGGTCACGCCTCCTGAATGGGGTGTCATCACTACGTTTGGCAGTTCTGCCAGCGCATGATTCTCGGGCAGAGGCTCTTGGTCAAAGACGTCCATGCCCGCTCCGAGGATGCTGCCGTTGCGCAACGCATCCAACAATGCCGCTTCGTCCACCACAGGACCGCGAGCCGTGTTGACGAGAATTGCGGAATTCTTCATCGCGGCCAGTTCCGGCCGGCCCACGAACCCGATTGTCTCCTTCGTCAGGCGCACGTGCAGGCTCACAACATCGCTTACCCGATAAAGATCGGCCAACTCCACCAGTTCAATGCCGAGTTCAGCCAAGGGCTTGTCTCCGGGGGTACGAGTCCACGCGACCACGCGCATGCCGATCCCCTTCGCGATGCGGGCCGTCTGCAGCCCAATCGCTCCCAAGCCCACCACGCCCAGCGTCTTGCCGTGCAGCTGGGTGACAAACCCGCGCGGCCAGGCGCCCTTGCGAGTCTTGGAGTCAATTCTCGGTATGTCTCGGGCAACCGCAAGCATCAGCGTCAGAGCGTGTTCCGCCATCGCGACGGCTGCCACACCCGGCGTGTTGGTGACAGCTACGCCATGGGCCTTGGCTGCCTCCAAGTCGACGTGATCGGTGCCTGTGCCCCAGAGGGACAGAGCACGCAACTGCGGGGACGCCTCGAAGACATCGGCGCCAAAACTAATGGAGGAGCGAATGTTCACCACCGCTTCGGCCCCGTCGATTCGCTCCAGCAGCACTTGCGTTGATGCAGGCAGGCTGTCGTGGTGCGTCACATCGGCCCGCTCTATCAGGGTCTTGAAAGCGGCGCTTGGCCCGAGCACGGGCGGATAATCGTCTGGCACCACAACGGTCGGTCGGTCCATTTTGGTTCTCCCTGCGGCAATCCGCACAGGCTAGCGGAACATGATGTAAAGCGAGCCGATGAGGATGCACAGAATCGTCGCAAGCGTGCGGGGGTCAACCCCGCCGCCTGTCCAGCGCTGGGTCAGCGCGCGGAGCGGGTTGTCCCAGGTCAATCCATCCACCTTGTGAGCCGGCGGCGGCGGTGTCAGCTCGCTGACGGAGTAGAAAACGCTACTGCAGATCACCGTCATCCAGAACGCCTGTAGCATGAACGGAATGCCCCAGCCGTTGGTGATCAGCTTGTAGCCGTCTGCATCCTTGAAGTCGAGGACGAAGGCAGTCGCGCCCATCAAGAACCCGAACACCAGGGTTGCAACCGCCGCCTGCGATGTCCCGCGCCTCCAGAACACGCCCCACAGGAAGACCGTCGTGATGGCCGGCGCAAGCGCCGCGCCGATCTCTTGGACGGCCTCGAAAATGCTCGAGAATTTCGCGCCCTGCGTCGACCACGCCATTGCCAGCACCATCACGACCACCGCGCTCCAGCGCCCGATACGCACTTGGCTGGCGTCGCTGGTTGCGGGCCGCACTCGGGCGACGATGTCGACAGCGAACAGCGTCGCGCAGCTGTTCAGCGCAGCCGCGATGGTGCTCATCAGAGCTGCAAGCAGTCCGGCCGAAATCAGGCCCCTGAGTCCCGTCGGCACCAATTCTTGGATCAGCATCGGCAGGACTTGATTGGCGTTGTCTCCGATCTGGTCGCCGTACAGCACGTAGCCGATGACGCCCGGCAGCACGAGGATGAAGACCGGCAGCACCTTGATGAATCCTGCGAACAGAGGGCCGATCTGCGCGTCGTGCTCGGAACGGGCAGCGAGGACGCGCTGCACGATTGTCTGGTCGGTGCACCAGTACCATATGCCCAGCACAGGATAGCCCAGCAGCACCGAATACCATGCCAAGCCCACCGAGTTGTCGACCCAAATCATGCTGAGCTGCTGGGGCTTGAGACGGGCCTGGAATTCCGCCATCGTAGTGATTCCGTGCTCCGGAAGCGCCCCGATCGCAAGTACGGTCACCAAGATGGACCCACCGACCAGCAGAACGGTCTGGACCGCCTCCGTGACGACCACTGCCTTGAGGCCGCCCAACACCGTGTAGACGCCGGTGACGCCGGAGATCACCAAGATTGATGTGACGACATCGATTCCGAAGAACTGCTCGAAGACGGTCGCCCCGGCGTAGAGGCTCATGCCAATGTGGATGAACAGTGCGCCCAGGATCGCCATGAAGGCTAGAAACGATCGCGCCGCCGCATTGAAGCGACGCTCGAGGTATTCGGGCAGCGTCTCGATCTTGTTGCGGAAATAGAAGGGAGCGAAGAACAGCGACAAGATGACGAGCGTAAACGCCGCCATCCATTCGAAGTTCCCCCAGACCAATCCCTCGTTGTAGCCCGACGCGGCCAGTCCCACCAGGTGAATGGTTGAAATGTTGGACGCGAACAGCGCCGCGCCGATCATGACCCAGCCGAGCGAGCGGCCGGCCAAGAAGTAGGCCTCGCCAGTCATCTTCTGGCGCCGCACCGACAAAACCCCGACAGCGAGGATGCCGAGCATGTAGAAGATGATGATGAAGAGGTCGATTGGGGGTATGCGAAGACCTTGCATAGCGTTGACTAAACTCTCAGTGCGAACAGTGGGTGGGTGAGATCAGCTCGTCGGACGGGGCGGATTCGCCCAATGACCGGAAGGGTCTGAGCCGTTGACCACGACGCCCTTCCGGTTCCAGTCGAGATAGGCGTTGACGTCGGCCGCGCAATAGCGCAGTGTCAGCCCGCAGCGCCGGCGGCTCGATTCGTTCGCTTCGGAACTGTGCAGCAGCAGGTCCGAGTGCAGTGAGATTTCACCGGCCCGCAGTACGTTGTCCACCGGGTCGCCGAACTTGTCGACGCCGCTGACCTTCTGATTCAGCACGGCAGACGCATCGGAGTCGTCCACTTCGAACGGCAGCGGCCCGCGCAAATGGGAGCCGGGCACGAATCGCATGCAGGCATTTCCAGTGTCGGCGTCGTCAATTGCCAGCCATACAGTGACAGTCTTTGACGGTGTCAAGGGCCAATAGGTAGCATCTTGATGCCAGTCGACGCGCTTGCCGTCATGGGGCATCTTGCAGAAAAAGTGGCAACCCCACCCAACGACATTGTCGCCCAGGATATCGGTCACGTACGCAACAATGCGGTCGTCGGTGAGCAGGTCATATGCTTCGGCGTATGCTAGGTGGGCCGAACTGATCGAGTAACTGTCGCCCCCCTCAGCCAGCACTTGGAACAGCAGTTCGTCGAATCGATCGCGCACCCCTGCAATCTCCCCAGTGGAGAAGATGCGAATGCCCGTCAGGTACCCGCGAGCGTTGTACTTGGCAATATCCCGCGGCGTCAGCCTGGCAGGACTCTCGTTACGCACTTGAAAAAACCCGAGCTGCCGGTCGGTCCGGTCGAGGGCCGCCTCCTCAGGAGCAATTGCAAATTGGCTAGCTGAATTCACTGGCCTCTGTAAAAACACTAGCACTCAGGTGTGAACCTGTGCGCAGGCGTACGCTGTTCGGCCCGCTAGAGGCGGCCTTCCGGCTGGCCCTGCGGCCCAACCGCCACTCGCTCGACTGCGTTGCTGGCTCAGGCGGTGACCGCGCTCCCGGCCCAGCCCGCCAGCACCTTCCACGTCAGCAGTTGGCCCACCAGCCCCCTGCACCATGGGCTGCATCTGCTCGCAGGTGTCTGGATTGCAGTTTTTCTGGCGACCGCTGAACTCGGGCGGGTAGAGCCGCAGGTGGCGTACGCTCATGTGCCTGCCCCCAGGCTGCGCGAAGACCCCTCAGGTCCCGCTGTCGGACGTACGTGCATGCCTCGAGGTCTGCGACACCGCGGAGTCCGGCCGTCCCTCGCCTGTAGCGGTCCGCTATAGCGGTCCATCCGGTGTTGCCTTCGACTGTGCAGACGGTCTCGACACTCCGTACTGGGTTTACGATGCTCAATGCTCTGCTCACACGCGCCGCTGTCGTCGGTTCACCGACTGCCTCTCCCCGGCCTGGCTGATCCAGATGTTTTTGTGTGGTTGGCCCGCAACGATGATCCGTCCGATCAAGAACTATATCGCGCCTCGACGATCGTGGCCGACCGTCTCTGCGGTGCTGTGGCGAACCCGATCATTCGCAACGCGCAGGAGAAGCGCCAACTCGCAGTGATCAGCTATTGGCTGATCACTGCCTGCTACGGAAACTTGCCGGCGGGAGCGGGCACAAAGTATAACGAGATGCAGCTTGGGACCTTTTCTTTCCACCTCAACGTGCCGGTCGAGCAGGACGATTCAGGCAAGTTGGTCAATCTACCTGTAGATGCGGTGGTGATGCCAAAGAACGCCAAGGCGGGTGAGATGCCGGTCCTCATCGAGGCAAAATCTGCAGGGGACTTCACGAATGTAAACAAGCGGCGAAAGGAAGAGGCCACGAAAATGAGTCAATTGCGCCGGACGCACGGTCAAGCCGTGAGGTTCGTGCTATTTCTATGCGGCTATTTTGACAGCGGCTATCTGGGCTACGAGGCGGCAGAAGGTGTCCTGATTACCCATTAGTTCCAGCCACAGTTAAGAGCCGGTAGGGCAGCGGAGCAGTGCGCAGGGCGACATAGGCGAGGCGGGGCACGAGATCGACCAGCTGGTAGCGCCGGTTGAAGCGGTAGGCGAATTCGGCGAGGTAGCGCCCCGCGTAACGCGCGTCGCAGGCGTGATAGGTGCCGTCAATCGAGCGCTTGACGTTGCCCAGCAGCGTGTTCACCCAAGTCAGCCCGGGCGTCTCGCAGCTGCCCTTGCCGCCTCCGGTGACGCGCGGCTGGTGTTCGCAACCGGCCGCCTGCACCCCCCGGAAGCACGCCAGCCCGTCCGAGCGCACCAGCGTCCCCGGCCGCAGGTGCTGCTGCGCCCAGGCTTGCACTGCGCGGCGGCGGAAGCCGACCACCGGGCTCAGCCGCAGCCGCTGCGGCCGCCCGTCCTCGCTGACTTGTGCCGCCGCCAGGAAGGGCGTCTTGCGGGCCGCGCCTCGACCGCGCTTGCCCCCGACCGCCTCCCCGCCCAGATAGGCGTCGTCCATCTCCACGATGCCCCCCAGCGGCTGGCTGTCGTCCCGCTCGCGCATCGCCTGCATCAGTTTGTGCTTGAGCATCCAGGCGGTGTTGTAGCTCACCCCCAACTGGCGCTTGAGGTCCATCGCCGAGATGCCATTCTTAGATTGCGTGAGCAAATAGATCGCCAGGAACCAGGTGCTCAGCGGCAGCTTGGTGTTCTCCAACAGGGTGCCTGCGGTCAGCGAGGCCTGATGCTTGCAGCGGATGCACTGGAAGACCTTGCGAGTGTGCAGCTGACAGTACTTATGGTAGCCGCAGGCGGGGCAGCGAAAGCCCTCCGGCCAGCGCGACTGGAACGACGCTTGGGCGCATTGCTGGTCGGTTCCGTAGAGCTTGAGGAAGTCCCGCAGGCTCTGTCCCTTCTGGAACTGGACTTGGTTCTTAGGCATAGGCAACTCCTTTGTTGTCAGTTACTTATTATACATCAAACAGCATTCTAGGTCAACCGGATCAAGGCTAGAATCTACAAGTTCTCGACTCCTAAATGCGGCTGAGACTCCCGGGTAATCAGGGAAGGTATTGACTGGGTGTGGGAACATCGCATCGATGATTTCGCTGAGTTTGGAATCTAGATGGCACGGACGGCGATGAGCGAGCTTGAGGACCGCCGCCTGGCACTGCAATGCCATCTAGACGCTGGTAAGGGCCAGGGCGAGCGGAACCGGTTGGGGCAGTTCGCTACGCCAACCAAGCTGGCCGTCGACATGCTTCGATATGCAAGATCTCAGCTCGGAAACAGCGAGCGCGTTCGCTTTATTGATCCGGCTATTGGGACCGGATCGTTCTATTCGGCCCTGCTGGAGGTTTTTCCAGAGAGTTGGATCGACGCCGCCTTAGGCTACGAGATCGACCCGCACTACGGGACGCCAGCGGCGAGCCTTTGGAAAGAGACCGGCCTTGACTTGCGGCTAGAGGATTTTACCCAAGTCGCAGCTCCGCCGAACTCAAGAAAGCCGAATCTGCTGATCTGCAATCCGCCCTATGTGCGACACCACCATATTGCTTCCGGAGAGAAGCGGCGAATGAAGGCGTACGCGCGTGCAGTGGGTGGCATGGAGATCAGCGGGCTGGCCGGACTCTATTGCTACTTTCTCGGACTGAGCCATGCGTGGATGACGCATGGAGGTCTGGCGGGTTGGTTGATTCCGAGTGAATTCATGGATGTGAACTACGGCGCTTCGGTAAGACGCTATCTGGTGGACAACGTTACGTTGCTTCACATTCATCGCTTCGATCCCAACGACGTGCAATTCGGCGACGCGCTCGTGTCGTCCGCTGTGGTCTGGTTCCGCAAGAAAGAGCCACCTCAGGAACACGAAGTGCGGTTTACCTTTGGCGGATCGCTTGAGAGCCCGGCACTGGAGCGCATGGTGCCGATCGAGACACTTCGCTGGGATCCGAAGTGGACACGGTATCCAATGAAGGCGGGGTTGGAAGAGAACGACGCGCCCGTTCTCTCCGATGTTTTCACGATCAAGCGCGGTTTGGTTACGGGTCATAACCGCTACTTCATCCTGTCGGCGGCAGAAATCAAACGTCGCGCGCTGCCGTTCAATCTATTCCGTCCGATACTACCCAGTCCGCGCTACCTCCCGGACGACGAGGTTTCGGCGGACGAGAGCGGTAACCCTGTGCTGGAGCGGCGTCTATTTCTACTGGACTGCCAGCTGAAGGAAGACGAGATCAAGACCAGGCACCCAAGTCTGTGGGGATACCTTGAGGAGGGTAGGGCGCAAGGTATTTCCGAACGCTACCTATGCCGACACCGGAAGCCATGGTACGCCCAGGAAAACCGGCCCCCGACGCCGTTCGTTTGCACCTATCTCGGGCGGAGCGACAGCGAGGGCAAACGACCGTTTCGTTTCATCTTGAACCATTCTCAGGCTACGGCGGCAAATGTCTGTTTGATGCTGTATCCGAAAGATCTGGTCGCGAGACAGATGGAGGTCAGCCCGCCCCTCAAAAGGAGGGTCTGGGAGCTTCTCAACGAGATCTGCCCCCGAGCATTGCTCGGTGAGGGGCGAGTGTACGGTGGGGGACTCTATAAACTCGAGCCGAGGGAACTTGGAAACGTGCCCGCCGAGGCGATCGCGGAGTTACTGCCAGAAGGAGCGGGGAACGGCCGAAGAAGACAGGGCGAACTGTTCAAAAGAGGGTTTGGCCACTGACGAGGGGTGAGTGCATACCAGGGGTGTGCGTGGAATCAAGTTCGTCTGGAAGTGGTGCAGAGACATTTTTTGTCCGGATTGGAGACGCCTGATGGGATGGATTCCTGCTTGCGCGTTGTGTGGAGTCGCAAGACGCGGCATTGCCGGCCCGTCACGTGGGGTCTGGGCCGGTGGTCCGGGCAACGGGAACGGGTGAGCGGCGAGAGCGGGCGCAGAGGTGACGCGGCAAGCTGGCGCTCGGGTGCGCGGGTTAGCTTTGCTGGGGCGGGGCTAGCAGCAGGTCGAGGGCCTCCTGCGGGCGGGCCGCGAAATGGCGGTTGGCCTCGGGCACGTACTCGAACTGGGGCTGGCAGCAGATGACGGAGATGGCCGTGGTGGTCAGGCAGGCGAGATTGCGCGGCAAGTCGCGCACATAGAGCGAGTGTCCGAAATTACGTCTAGAGAGGATTTTGGAGGGGGCGGCCTCGGAACGGCGGCGGGCCGCATTCGGACCATTTTCTTGCTTTCCGGTGCTCCGGAGCCCTCTCGAATGCTCTCGAGCTGCCGAACGCCATTGATTCGTCAAGCTCACAACCGCACATGTAAATGGTTGAAAACACACGCTATTACTGCCCATTCATGCACTTACGGATTGGAGATGCGGGTGGGGGTCGAACCCACGATTGGAGGTCATAGTAGGCTATTGGCGATGCCAAATTTTTCCGGCGTGCTCGAGATCCGGGCCGGAGTCCAAGGCCGATACCCCGATGTTCTAAATTCCAAGGCCTTGGAGGTCATCGCCGAGCTGGCTCACTTCGACAGCGATCGCAAGGCTGTGATGCAGGCCAGACTCGATCGGCGCCGCCGGCGCGCGGAGCAGGGGGAGAGGATTCAGTTTCTGGATCCCGAGTCCACGATCCCTCGGACAAGCATTAAGGTTGCTGACGCACGAGCAGGGCGGTTTACAGGTTCGGCTATCCCTGACGATCTGAAATGCCAGTGGGTGCAAGGCACCGGTCCAGGCGCAAAGCCGCGCTCGCGGTTGGAAAGCAGCATCCGCAATGTTGCCTACGCCCTTCTGTCGGGGGCGGACGGCTGGATGTTCGACGGCGAGGACGCCCTCGGCCAGATCGAGACCATGTCGCTCGACAATCAGCGAAATCTTCGGATGGCGTTCTCAAAGGACCCGATCTTCTTGCAAGTGGCCGAGGGTGTCGCGGCACAGATAAACACTTGGGCGGCGGTCTTCTTTGGCAGGAAGACGATTTCGGATTGGCGGCAGCAGCTCGATTTCACGACGAAGATTTTTCGGGCGCGTGGGCTGCATTTGGAAGATCGCCACATTCGTAACGCCGACGGGAACGGTTTTTCCGCATCGATCGTTGACGCCGCGCTCTATGCCGCGAGCAACCACGAGGCGCTTGCGGATCAGGGCGCAAGCATGGTGCTTTATCTGCCGAAGATCCAAACCGCTGAGGAAGCGGCGCTGTGGAACGACATCCTGAGTGGTGTCGAGGCCTGCTTGGGATTGGACAATGGCGCCATCAAGACCTATGTTCTGGTCGAGCAGATTGAAGCTTCGTTCCAGTTGATGGAGATTCGCGCGGCCTTGGGGCTTCGATTTGTCGGCTTCAACACGGGCCGCTGGGATTACATCAACAGCGTCGCCGACGCGATGGCTTGGGATCGCGGGTTCATCCACCCGAATATCGATGCGGTGGCGATGACATATGGCTACATGCGCAACTACGAAGACCGCGTCCGGCGGGCGACCAACACTCCTGACGAGAAGGGGCAGTACGCGCTGTGGCAGGGCGGCATGGAGCCCAACATCCCGGTCGGGTCCGAGGCCGGTGTTTCGGCGAGCATGGCGAAGGCGAGAGCGGGCGCCGAACGGGAACAGCGGGAGGGGGCTAGCGGGAAATGGGTGGCGCACTGGAAGATGGTGCACATCATCCGCCCGGTCTGGGACAGGGCAGGCGAGGCGAACCAGGCCGGCCGGCCGTTCCCGGCACTGACCTACACCGAAGCCGACGCCGATGGGCTAACGCTGCTCGAGCCAGCGCCGCGGACGATTCGGGGGGCGAGGGATCTGATCAGCGTGGCGGTGCAGTATGGCAACGCTTTCGAACAGGGGTTCCAGGCGGCGGCGCTCAAGCCCGCGGATTTCTTTGGCAACGATGACGTGCTCTACCTGATGGAGGACATGGCGACGGGCGAGATTCGCTTGAGCATCTTGTGGGAGTGGTGGCACAAGACGGCCACGCTCACGGCCAACGATCCCGAGACCGGCGCAAAGGTAGGCGATCCGTTTACCGAAGAAATGTTCACTAGCCTCCTGGCGGAAGAGTACGCGAAGCTTCAGCAGGCCAACGATATCGACGTTCACGATGACTCGAAGCAATCGACGCTGCCGGTCGCGAAGGTGATTGTCGATCAATACGTGAGGTTCGCCAAGAAGGCCCCGTGGATGGTCGATTTGCTCAATATCAACCTGACCGTCGAACAGGAAGCGACCGCCGACGAACGGACACACGACTTCCTGGACCGATTTGCCAACGACGGGGTGCGGATCACTAATAATTTGGATTTCGCCTGATTTCCGACCGATTGGCGGACTCCTGGTCAGCGAGCGAGTTGCCTCCGGTACGGTCGGTGACCGCTTGCAGGTGTGAAGCTAGCGAGGGGACCGGCTGAAGAGACACGTCGCAGAGAGTCACCTGCGAGGCGGGCTACCCCTAGAAACGCTCAATAAAGGGAAATCCCTTAGTAAGTGCCAGCATTTCTGCAGTACCATACGAGTGGCGAGGTGCCTTGCGACGTAACATCCCAAGGCAAGAGCCAAGGGTTGATCTCGCTTATGTTCAAGTGCCAAGCATCGCCCGCGCCGGAGGGGACGAGGCTTCGGGTCCGGCCAGCCGTCCTACTGCTGATGACGCTGCCATCGCTCCTGCTGGCAGCAGAACAGGGCGGGGACGCCTTTCTCCAGCAGTACTGCCTGACTTGTCATTCCGGCGCCTCCCCGCCCGCGGGCCTGGCCCTCGATGCAATCGACTCCAAAGACCCGCCGACCCGGCCGGACGTATGGGAGAAGGTCATCCGCAAGCTCGGTGCCGGGGAAATGCCGCCGGCCGGTGCGCCTCGACCAGATTCGGCCGCGATCGAGGCATTCCGGAACGGACTGATCGGAGAACTCGATGCAGCCGCGAGACAGGCACCGTATGCGGAGCGGACGGTCATCCGGCGGCTGAACCGGACGGAATACGCCAACGCGGTCCGCGACATCCTCGCCGTATCGGCTCCCATAGCGAATCGGCTGCCACCGGACGGTCAGGCTGCTGGTTTCGACAACATCGCCGACGCCCTTTCGATGTCGCCGCTCCTGCTTGAGAGGTACCTCAAGGCCGCCCGCCAGGTGAGCCAGCTGGCAGTGGGCGTTAGCGACCCTTCGCCAGTGGTCGAGATCTTTCGGAGCAACGCAACGCAGGCCAGCTGGCAAGGAAAGGGCATGCCATACGGAACGCGCGGCGGCATCCGGGTGGGCCATCACTTCCCCTACGACGGAGAGTACGAGTTGCGAGCGTTCCTCGAGAAGCAGAGCCTGACACCAACCGAGGGAGTGCGGTTCTTTCGCACGAAGGTCCGATTGAAGGCCGGCCCGCATGTGGTCATCGTCACCTTCCCCGACGAATGGGCCGCACGCGAGGGCCCGGTTTCGGACGTGAGCGGCATAGGAGGCCGGGCCTTGGGCGGGCCGCTGGACCTGCTGGGAACCGCGGTCCGGCCGACCATCGACTTCCGCATCGACGGCAAGCGCGTAAAGCTGTTCGGGATCGCGGGCATGACCTCGGGAGAATCGGCGTTCGACGGCCTGCCAGGCCCGCCTGTCCTAGGGAGGATCGAAATCGCCGGCCCCTACAACCCGGGCGGTGTCGGAGAGACGCCCAGTCGCAGGCGCGTCTTCGTCTGCAGGCCCGAGAAGGCAGAGGACGAGCCCGCGTGCGCCTCCAAGATCCTTGCCTCGGTTGCCCGACGAGCCTATCGGCGGAACGTCTCGGACGCCGACCTGCGCCCGCTGCTTGCCACCTACGAGAGTGCCCGCCTGAATTCCGGCTTCGACGAGTCCATCGCTGCCGCCCTGCGGGACATTCTGCTGGCGCCCGACTTCCTGTTCCGGCTGGAATTCGACGGGCCGCGAGCTGCTCGGGAGGCACCGTTTCCGGTGTCGGATTTCGAACTCGCTTCCCGCATCTCGTTCTTCCTGTGGAGCAGCATTCCCGACGACCAGCTGCTCGACACAGCCGCCGCTGGCAAGCTCGGGAATCCGGAAGTCCTGGAGCGCCAGGCCCGCCGCATGCTTGCCGACCCGAGGGCCTCGACGCTGGTCAACAATTTCGCGACGCAGTGGCTCGGATTGCGGAAGCTCGGGAAGATCCAGCCGGACCGCAGCGCCTACCCGGAATTCGACCCGTCGCTAGTGTCGGCCTTCCGCGAGGAAACACTCCTTTTCATGCGCAGCATAATCCGGGAGAACCGCAGTGTCCTGGAGCTGCTGGGAGCGGACTACACCTACCTGAACGAGAGGCTGGCGCGAAACTACGGCATCGACGGAGTGGTCGGCCCGGGATTCAGGCGCGTTTCTGTGAAAGAAGATTCCCGAAGAGGAGGGCTACTCGGCCAGGGCAGCATCCTGATGCTGACGTCTCATTCGGCCCGGACATCCCCGGTGCTGCGCGGGACCTGGATCCTCGACAACCTGCTGAACTCGCCCCCTCCGCCACCTCCAGCAAACATCCCGCCGCTGAAGGAAAAAGCAGACGACGGCCGCAAGCTCAGTGCGAAGGAACAGTTGGACAGGCACAGGGCCGATGTCGCATGCGCATCGTGCCACGCCCGGATCGATCCCCTGGGATTCGCCCTGGAAAACTTCGACGTCCTAGGCCGGTGGCGGGCCGAGGAGCATGGCGAGGCCGTCGATGCGACCGGATCCTTGGCCAACGGAGAGACCATCGAAGGTCCCGATGGCCTGAAGAACCTGCTGCTGAGCCAGCCGGCACGATTCGCTCACGCGACGATCGAGCGGCTGCTGACATACGCGCTAGGACGGGAGCTGAACGTCAGGGACCAGCCGACCGTCCGACAGATCCTTGATGAAACCGAGGCGGAGGGCTACCGCTTCGCGGACCTGGTGCTGGGAGTGATCTCCAGCGTGCCGTTCCGGATGCGACAGTCCCCCGAGAGCTAGAGGAGCCAACCGTGTTTGTAACCAGAAAGCACCTTCCCCGCCGGACGTTTCTACGGGGCGCCGGAACAGCGCTCGCGCTTCCTCTCCTGGACGCGATGGTTCCCGCCCTGACAGCGCAGAGACTGACCGACGCGGCACCAGTGCGGCGTCTAGGATTCATCTACTTCCCCCTCGGCGTGGACCGTGCCCGCTGGAGACCTGAAGGCGACGGGTCCGGCTACCTAGCGAGCGAAGCGCTGGCACCGCTGGCCGCACATCGGGAGAAGTTCATCGTACTGACCGGCCTTTCTTCCGATCCCGACCGCTCGAAGTCCGGATTCCACGACAGGGCTATGGCGTCGTTCATGACCGGTTGCGAACCGGTCAAGGGCAAGGTCCAAGTCGGCATCTCCGTGGACCAGGTGGCGGCCCGGACCCTCGGCAAAGAAACCCAGTTCGCTTCCCTCGAACTCACGACCGAGGAGACTGGAAACCTACCGGGGCCTGTATTCAAAACCGCAACGAACTCCCTGCCGTTCGAGAAAAATCCGCGCTTCGTTTTCGAACGGCTCTTCGGCGAGAGCGGTCAGATCGACCCCGAGGCCGCCAGGCGGAGGGACGCCGCCGACCAGAGCGCGCTCGATTCCGTCTCCGACAGGATCGTGGAACTCAAGGCAGCGGTCGGTATGGACGACCAACGCAAGCTGGACCAGTACTTCGAGTCGATTCGCGACGTCGAGCGACGGATCGACGTCGCGATGAAGAGACCTCCCATTGACCTTCCGCCCACGAAGCGTCCGCCCGGCATACCGGACACGTGGCCGGAGCACGTCAAACTCATGTTCGACCTGCAGACGTTGGCAATCCAGGCGGACCTAACCCGGGTCTGGACATTTCTCTACGGGCGAGAGGCCACGGGAATGAATTTCCCGCACTTGGACATCTCGATGGGGCATCACGAGATCTCGCATCACAACTTCGAGAAGGAGAAGCTGGACGCTCTGGCGAAAATCAACGTGAACCAGTGCGGGCTGCTCGCCTACTTCCTGACCAAGCTCGACGCGCTCAAGGAAGGAGATTCGACGCTGCTAGATCATTCGCTGATCATGTACGGCAGCAGCCTGAGCGTGCCAACTAGCCATAGCCAGCGGGATCTGCCGATCATTCTGGCAGGTGGGGCCGCCGGGCGAGTCGCCGGGGGCCGGCACGTTGTATTCCCGGGCGACATGACGCCGCTAACGAACCTCTACCTGACCATGCTCGACAAGGTGGGCGTGCCCACCGAGAAACTCGGGGACAGCACGGGCAGGCTCAATCGCGTGGAGGTCTAGGACGATGGTCCGGGCTCGAGTTGCTCCACAGATGGCCCTGGCCGGGCTCCTGGCGATTGGTCACTCCTCGGCCGCAAGCATCGGGGAGGCACTCGTCGAGGCCGCGCACTCCGACGACAAGGGAACCGTGGCCGCGCTGCTTGATCGAGGGGCAGATGCAGACACGGTAGCGGCGGACGGGTCGACAGCGCTGGCCTGGGCGGCAATTCGGGGGAATCCGGCAGTAGCAGAGCTGCTGCTGGCGGCCGGGGCCGACCCGAACGTATCCAACGTCTACGGCATCGGCCCAGTTTCCCTGGCGATCGAGAACGGAGCGTCGGAGGTGACGAGACTGCTGCTCGAGCATGGTGCCGATCCCAATGCCGAACGCGAAAACGGGGAAACGCCCCTGATGACCGCGGCGCGGCTGGAGCAGCTCGACGTGATGAAGCAGTTGCTCGCACGTGGAGCCGACGCGAATGCTCGCGAGAAGAGATTCGGCCAGACGGTGCTCATGTGGGCCGCCGGGAATCCGGACGCAGTCCGCCTGCTGCTTGACCACGGCGCGGATGTCCACCCGGTGACGCGCACATGGGACGCGAGATACACGGTCTACATCCCGACCAGCTTCACGCTCGGCAAGACCGGAATCCCTTGGAACTCGGACGGGGAGTACGCGAGCAAGAGAGGCGGCCAGAACGCCGCATTCTTCGCGGCGAGAAAGCGCGACCTGACATCGGTCCGCATGCTGCTGGACGCAGGCGTGGATGTCAACGAGAAGGCGGCCGACGAGACTTCCCTCTTGCTCGCGGCACTCTACAACTGGGTTCCTCCCGACGGCAACTTCCAGCCGGGCCAAGGGGCCCCAGCGCGAGCGGGCAGCTCGCAGCACATGTCACCAAACGTGGACATGGCGCATATCCTGCTTGATCGGGGCGCGTCGACGACAGACGCCGACACTGCGGGATACACTCCGTTACATGCGGCGGCCCTCGCTGTTGCGTGGGTCGCGAGACCACAAGACAAGAGATCAGACGGAGTATACCGGACACTACCCGCTCTCTTGACGCTCGACCGGCCCCCGAATCCGCCGCCGTTCTGGCCGGACGATGCCCTGGGACTGGTTCGACGGATTCTTGACGAGGGAGGGGACCCGAACCGGCAAACCGCGTACCCGACGCCAGGACCTGACGGCGACGTCAGAATCAACCCGGCGACACCGGGCTCGTCGGCACTCCATATCGCCGCGAACTCCGGCAGCCTCGATCTGGTCAGGATGCTGCTCGATGCAGGAGCGGACCCGAATCTGAGGCGCAAGGACGGCCACACGCCCTTCTCGGTCGCCGTGGTCGCGAGGGACATGCCAGTCGTGGAGGAATTGATCGCCCGCGGGGCCGACCTGCAGGCGCGGTACGATCCGCACGACCGGTATCCGGATCCGCTCAAGGCGATCAGCCTGCCCCGCCAGGGCCAGACCATCGTGCACATCGCGGCTGGCAACCGCGCTCCGCACGTCATCGAGTACCTATATTCCAAAGGCGCGCCGATCGACTGGAAGAACGATCAGGGCGAGACACCCTTCGATCTTGCGGATCACCAGGAACAGTTCCAAGAATCGCTCGACCGGCAAAGCACGGACGGGGATCCTGAACGGCTGAGCAAGGTTGTACGACCGACCGAAACTACGGTTGCGATCAGGAAGCTTCTCGATGCCCGCAAGGAGGCGACTGGCACGGACGGCCCCTGATCAAGAGGGTCGCGGCATTCGCAAGGCATTCGCTCAAACCTTGCCGGCCCTCCGACCGCAGGACCTCGAGGCAATCCACGGTATCGACCGGGCCATGGACCGTGTGCTCCACTGCGTCGCCCCGCGCGGCAGCGACTTCAGCGTCGCGACCACCGCGCGCTCCACATCCGCGTCCGAGACGGTGCGCGGCGCTCCCGGCCGCGGCTCGTGCTGCAAGCCGTCACAGCCCTCGCGCAGAAAGCGCTTCCGCCACTTGCCGACCGAGGCGCGCGTCGTGCCCAGCTTGCTCGCCACCGCTTGGTCGCTCTGGCCGCTGGCGCTCTCGAGCACGATCGGTGCCGCGTCGGCTACGTGTTCCGGCTGGAAAGTCCTGTTCAGTGGTTGAAATGTGGTAGTCTGACCATCAAATTTCTGACAAATCGACTTGGAGAAAGCAACATGCGCGGCCATCCTCATCGAATCATGGAGTATGCCGTCTCGCTTCCGGAGGCCACGCCGCTGTGTCCTGCTGCGCTACTTCACCTTGGCAATCGCGCGGCCGTCGACCAGGCGTTGTCGCGGCTTGCGCGGTCGGGCGATCTGATGCGGATCTGCCAAGGCGTCTACATGCGCCCGATCAAGACTCGCTTCGGTCTTCGGGCACCCCGCGTCGGCAAGGCGCTCGCCGCCCTGTCGGCGTTGTGGGGCGAAACGATCGTTCCGTGTGGCGGCGCGGCGGCCAACTGCCTCGGTTTGACCACGCAGATTCCGGTACGCGCAGTCTATCTAACCTCCGGTCCCAGTCGGCGACTGCAATTCGGCGCGCTCACCGTAAAGCTGCGGCATGCGCCGCGCTGGCAACTGGCGGCCCCGCACCGCAAGGCCGGAGATGTCATCCGCGCCCTAGCCTGGCTCGGTCCCGAGGAGGGCGAAGATAGCCTCGATGCGGTCCTGCCTACGCTCTCCGAGAAGGATCGGGACGAGCTTGCGGCCGCGCGGGCCGTCATGCCTATCTGGCTGGCGGAACCGGTGAGCGCACGCCTTTCGCATGGCTGAGAGGCGGTACCAAGCTCTCTCGGCCGACGACAGGCGTGACGCGTTGGGGGTGGCGGAACGAAGCAGCAGCCACAAGGCGCATCTGCTGGAGAAGGATGTCTGGGGCGTTGCCACACTCTAAGTCCTTTTCGACGCCACATTTGCCGCACACCTGACCTCCAAGGGCGGCAGGTCGCTGTCGAAGGTGTCGCGCGCGATTCGCCGATTCCCGGAAGACGTCGAGATCCCTTACGACATTCGCGCCTTCGCTCGCGACCTGGTTGCCCCCGCCAGACCGAGGACGAGTTCGCCAACTTCACACCGCCCGACGACCAGCGCAAGTTCCAAGCAGCTCAAGCTCGCCCTCGTCGCTGGCATGCACTGCCTCGCCGGCCTATTCGACACTCTCCTGCGCGAGGACCGCACCCGGCGGCCCGAGCCGCCCTCCCGCGAGCTGGAGGTCGCCGCGTGAAACCGCCGCCGACCAGCCCCCGGATCCCAGCCGCCCCGGCGGGGAAAACCCGCCTCCACTGCTCCTCGTCACCACTTTCCCCCGTCAATCCGCTTGGAAACGAACACCGATGCTGTGCCGGTTCCAGTGACGCGAGCCGCCCACTGTGCAAGGACTTGCGCGTTCGCAACGTTTCCTCAAATAGTTGTTACAATAAGGACTTGCCGGGCATTAGTTGGCCGCCCAAAATAAGACCGTGTTCCCGCGAATCAGCGCATCCCTTGTATGCCTGTGCGCCTTCGTCGGCTGTGGCGTGCTCTCGACAACCACGGAACTGCCGCCACCGCCACCAGCCCGCACGGCCAGCAGGCAGGATCTGATCAACACCATCCAGCGCATCGCCTCGGTCGAATCGATGAAGGCGAAGATTGAGATCACGCTCACCGTCCAGACGAGCGAGCGCAACCGGGAGACGCGCTACCGCAATGTCCAAGGTGCGCTCGTCATCCGCAGGCCCGGCTGGATTCGGACAAGCGCCGAGGCTCCGGGCGGAATCGCCAAGGCATATGACATGGTTTCGGATGGGACGACCTTCCAGGTCCACCTGCCGTGGCAGAACCGCGTCTACGAGGGCGAGACGTCGCTTGTGCAGGTCTCGGAAAATCGCTTTGAAAATATCCGGCCCCAGCACATGCTGCAGGCAATCATGCTAGAGCCCATCGAAGACGAGACCAAGGTCCTGCTGGACATCGAGATGTACGGCCAATCCGGATACCAAGTCCTGCACGTCGTGCAGGACGGCCCTGGCAATACTCTCCGCATCCGTCGCAAGTATTGGTTCAGCCGTTCCGACCTCCAGCTCGCACGGCTGATGATCCTTGACGACCACACCGAAGTTGCGACCGATGCCTGGTACCGCGACTGGCAGGAAGACGAGGGCCTACCTTACCCGCAACACATCCGGGTCGACCGCTTGCAGGACGGCTACAGCCTCGAGATCGAGATCTCGAATCCGGGTTTGAACGAAGAAGTTCCCGCCGACTTGTTCCAGCTGGCCCTGCCCGACAACATCGAAGTCGAAAGGGTCGGCGAGGCACCGACCGCTGACTCGTAGGCTTTCCACCCCATGGTCAATCGGCTAGTCTTCCGCAATCTTCTCCACCGGCCCGTGCGAACGGGGCTGACAATTCTGGCGGTCGGCGTCGAGGTCATGATGATCGTCCTGATGGTGGGGGTCTCCGAGGGCTTGCTTACGGAGTCGCTGCGGCGCACCAGCGGGATCGGCGCCGACATCCTTATCCGCCCGCAGATCTCCGGAGCCACGATCACCAGCGCCGATATCTCGGAGAAGCTCCCCGGGATGCTCATGGCCCGCTATCCGCAGATCAGCCACGCGATGGGGGCGACAGTCTTCACGCCTGGCAATCTACAGACCATCACCGGTGTCGATTGGCAACAGTTCGAAGCCATGAGTGGCGGCATCGTGATTTTCGAGGGACGGACCTACGAATCCCCCTACGAGGCGATGGTGGACGAGATTTACGCGCGCCAAGAAGAAGTCATGATCGGCGACAGCATTGAGTTGATGAACCGCGAGTTTGAGGTTGTCGGCATCGTCGAGACAGGCAAGATGTCGCGGGTATTCATTCCACTCGAGACGATGGCCGAGCTGCAAGGCTGGCAGGGGCGCTTCAGCCAGGTCTACATCAAGCTCGACGAAGCCAGCAGTGCACGCGACCTCATCGGCGACCTGCGGACCCTGCTGCCGAATCGATCGGTCATTTCTGTGGAGGATTTCCTGGCACTCACTGCGACCAACGTGCGACAGCTGTCGTCGCAATTCGTCAACGTCATCATCTCGATCGCGGTCGCAATCGGATTCATCGTCGTGATGCTGGCAATGTACACGGCGGTCTTGGAGCGGACCCGCGAAATCGGGATCTTAAAGGCGATCGGTGCCTCCAAGGGCATCATCGGATCCATCGTGATGCGCGAGACGCTGGTTCTGAGCGTGATCGGAATTCTGCTCGGCTACGGCCTGAGCGTGATGGGCCAGCAATTAATCGCCCTCCGCTACCCATTGATTCCCGTCATTTTCGTCCCGAAGTGGTTGGTCGGTGCAGCTGTGCTGACGATCGTCGGATCGGTCACGGGGGCTGGCTACCCCGCATGGAAGGCGGCCAAGGCCGATCCCTGCGAAATCCTGTCCTACGAATAGGCGTTCCGAGGAATTTCGAATGGCGGAGATTGCGCTGATCAAGACCAAGGACCTGAAGAAGGTCTATCGCTTCGGCAGCGTTGACGTGCCTGCCCTGCGAGGTGTCTCGTTAGAGGTTGAGGCCGGCGAGTTCGTCGCCCTGCTGGGGCCATCGGGGTCTGGCAAGTCTACCCTGTTCCACATTGTCGGCGGCATGCTCGCACCAACCAGCGGCACCGTCGAGGTTGACGGCCAAGATTTGGGCCGGCTTTCCGACGCTCAGCGCACGCAACTGCGCAAGACCAAGGTCGGATTTGTGTTCCAACGCTTCAACCTGCTGCCGACCCTCAATGCGGAGGAGAACATCCGCATCGCCCAGCACATCGCCGGATTGACCGACCAAGACGACCCGCACTTCGATGAGATTGTCCGCCTTCTGGGGATCTCGCACCGGATGCGCCACAAGCCGCATGCCTTGTCGGGCGGCGAGCAGCAACGCGTCGCGATCGCACGGGCGCTCGTGAACAAGCCGCCCATACTGCTCGCCGACGAGCCAACCGGCAATCTGGACTCCGAGAACTCGCTGGCCGTGCTGGACACGTTGAAGACGCTGAATCAAAGGCTGGGGCAGACCGTGATGATGATCACGCACAACCCAGAGGCCGCCGAACACTGCACCAGCCGGGTTGTGCGCATGAAGGACGGCCGGATCGCCTAGGCCGACCTGCCGCGCCCATTAGTCGCCGTATAGGCGCTGGTACATCGCACGGTTGCGTATCACAGCCTGGACGTATCCGCGGGTCTCGCTGAACGGGATCGTTTCGGCAAACTCAGTTGCATCTTCGAACGGACCGCGTTCCATCCACTGCGGAATCCGCCGCTCTCCCGCGTTGTAGCCGGCCAGAGCCTTCTCCAACTCTCCCGCGAAGCCCGCCAGCACTTCCTTGAGGTGGAAGGTCCCGAGGCGGAGGCTTACATCGGGAATCGTCAGCTTGCGGCTGGAAAAGTCCGGAATCCCGAGCCTGCGGAACAAGCCGCGCCCGGTCGATGGCATGATCTGCATGAGCCCGAGGGCACCGGCACGGGAGCGAGCACCCGGGTGAAACTCCGATTCCTGGCGGATCAACGCGGCAACCAGATAGGGGTCCAACCCGTGACGCTCGGAGCGGGCCCGCAAACGGTCTTGCCAGCCAAGCGGAAAGAGCAAGCGCCAGTACTCCGTGTCCAGGGCTTCAACAGGAAAGCGCAGGTAGCCGAACGCGTAGCGCTTCATCGCCCGGAGAGCGAGGTGATGCTCGTCGCGCCCGGTATGCATGCGCCCTAGGTGCAGACCCGCAAAATGCCCGTCGGACTCTCCGTGGTCAACGCGCAGAAGCTCCTCCCGCGCGCTAGCATCGAAGCCGAGCTGGTGGAGGTCAATTCCTCGATCCAGCAGCGCTTGCGTCGCATCGCGCGGCGCGGCGGCCAGCGTCCGAGCAGGCGGCAACATGCCTGCGATCTTTTGCTCGACCCCCTTGGTTGCGGCGCCTTTGAGGCTATCGAGGCGGTTCCCGGCAAGGCACGCATAGTAGAAGTGGGGGAAGTTCGTGGTCAGCGCCTTGTAGTGGGCGATGGCAGTCCCCTGGCGACCATTCTTTTCGTACAGGCGGCCGAGCCAATACAGCGCACTAGCGGCCGTGGCGGAATGCGAATATCGCTCGACATGCGCGGTGAGCAGCTTCTCTCTTTCGGGCGTGTCATCCAGCCATGCGCGCCAGCAGAGCTTCCAGTGCGCATATGCAGCGTGCTTGCCCTCCGGGAAAGCCTGTTCCAGCCGCCTGAACCATTTCGTGTATTGGGGCCGATTGTCCCGCAGATAGTAGAAGTTGCCGACCGCGAGCAAAGCTTCCTCGTACCACGGCGACTTGCTGTGTTGCTTGGCGAGCTTCGACACGCTCGACAACATCTCGCCCTCGAGTCCTTTGCGCCGCTCAAGGGCGCACAGCAGGTAGAGCCGCCAAGCGTCCAGCTCCGGATCGCGCGGGCGGGCTTTGGCCAAGGCTGCATACGCTGCCGAAGAGCTGCGCCGGGAATAGTCGGATGCCCCTCTGCCGATGATCGCCGTATCACGGTCATCCCCGGATAGCCCTGCGCCTAGTGCCCGCGTGTATTCCGCCGATGCCTCGACGTAGCGGCCTGCCTCACGAAGTCGCTCTGCGCGCGCCAGCCGCCACTTCGCGGGCGCGGAGGGATATGCCTTCCCCATGCTCGCCCGCAATCGGTCTAGGTGTGTCTCCGCAGCGTTCGCTTGGTCGCTGAGCGGGTAGTGGTAGTAGGCCTCGCGATACAGAGACACGGCGCGCGTGAGGTTTCCGTCCACATGCTCGACACGACCGGCCAGATACAGCCGCACAGGCTCTTCCAGCCCGTTGACATTGGCCTCCAGCAGTGAACGTGCCTGGTCCAGACGCTTCAGCCGCAACAGGCTCTCCACACGTAGCCGGTCGGCCGCAGGCCGGAACAGGCTGTCGGGAAATCCCTTGGCGAAACTTTCCAAAGGCCCTAGAGCACGCTCGAACTCCTCGGCGAGCACGATGCATCGCGCACTGTAGTAGGCGGCATACTCACCGAGCCAGCCACCCTCATTGCCAACGCCTCCAAGGGCTTTCTCCGCAGCTGGGTAGTCCTTCGAGGCATACCGCGCCATGCCAATGGAATACAGCGCGAGTGATCGATCCCGTCCAGTGGCGCCATCAGCCAGACGCTGCAATGCGAGGAAGTTTGCATCCGTCCTCTTCGCCACCAGAGCTCGACTCAACTCGCCGAGCTGAGCGGGGACGCTTCCAGCCGCCAACAAGAGCGGACCAAAGGCGAAAGCCATCGCCCCGATGACTACCTTGCTACTGCGCCAGAACTGCCGGCCAATCACGTTTACTCAACCCTGCTACCAAAGAGTCCGCCAACGATTCGATTCAACCCACCGGGATCGCATGCCAATCACGTGTTTGGGCGAGAGCCCAAGGCCTCGATCCAAGCTTCCGCCGTGAGAACCAAGGCTTCGATCACCGATGCCTGCTTCGAATCGCCGTCCGCCAGCAACACGCCAAGCACCGTGTCCCTCAGCACAAGCGGAAAAGCTATCAGATCGAGATCCTGCTCGAAGGCGAAGCGGCTGGCCAGCTTGTGCGACACGTTATGCTGGCTGCCCTTGATGACGACCGCATCCTTGGTCTCGACGGCGTGTGCCAGCGCCGGGGCTGCCGAGAGCTCGAATGTGATCTGCGCCATTTCGGCTGGGCTAGGATGCGCTCCCGCGCCGGACGAATGGAATCCGGTCAGGCGATCGCCGTCATTCAGCAAAACGATCGAGCGATCGCAAAACTGGGCAGCTGAGTCTCCGAGTTCCTTGAGCGCCGCCGACGCATCAGTGGCCGCACGGATCCTCCGTGTAGTAGCGGCGATTTGATCGAGCACTCGCTCCAGTTCAGCCGCAGCCTTGGCTTCCGCATCCGCAACGCGAGCCTCGGCTACACTTGCGGCTTCCTCGCCGATACGCTCGACCTGATCCCGGATGAGAGCGAGGATTTCTGCTCCCACCTGCGGGCGCTCTCGGTCCGGAGCAGGGGGACTTGAAGCGGCACTATCCACGCAATGTTATTGTATCGAAGGTCGCGTTGCCGCTTGTATCGCGGCGACGATTCCGGATTGAGGGAACCCGCACGAAATTCTATGACAGACCTTAAGGGTCAGTGCGCCATCATCACTGGCGGCACGAAGGGAATAGGGCTAGCTATCACGGAATCCCTGCTGGCCGAAGGGGCCAATGTCGCGGTCTGCAGCCGCACAGAGGCCGCAATCACGGCGACGATCAAATCGCTAAGCCCGGCAGGCCGCATCGTCGGCCACGTCTGCGATGTAGGCCGCTGCGAGCAGGTCGAGGCTTTCTTCTCGTTCGTGGACCGGGAACTCGGCGACGTCGATATCTTGGTCAACAACGCAGGCGTCGGGCATTTCGCCCCGGTCGACGAGATCACGCCCCAAGCGTGGAGTGAGGTCATTGACACCAACCTTAGCGGTCCGTTTTATTGCTCGCGCTTGGCCGTTCCCCGCATGAAACGGCGCGGAGGAGGATTCATCCTCAATATCGGCAGCTTGGCGGGCAAGCACCCGTTCGCATCGGGGGCAGCCTACAACGCCAGCAAGTTCGGCCTGGCGGGGTTCACAGAAGCGATGATGCTGGACCTGCGCCACGCAAACATCCGCGTGAGCACAATCATGCCCGGCAGCGTGCAGACCGAGTTCAGCTCGGGGACCGCAGGCGCGGACTGGAAACTAGACCCGGCGGCGATCGCGTCGATGGCGGTCCACTTGATCAAAACGCCGGCGCGAAATCTGGCGAGCCGCGTCGAGATGCGCCCCAGCAGGCCACGCCGGTCCTAGCTGCCATGCCCACACGGGGGTCGAGTCTGCGCAGCGAGCCCCTGAAGTGCTTGCAATGGCGTTGCGCTACGGCTGAGGCCTCATCAGGAGTCAGCGCATTGAAGCGGGCCGCTCGAGGCAGCCCAACGGCACCGCTGACCGGCCTTTACTGAGCGGCGTTCCCGCCTACGATGTCGTAGACGCGGTCCAGCGCTGCCGCCAAGGCGGCGGGATTCTTGCCGCCAGCCTCCGCCATGTCCGGGCGTCCTCCCCCACCTCCGCCGACGAGCTTTGCCAGAGCGGCAACCACCCGACCTGCATGGACCTTGCTGCCCGCAACATCCTTGGTCGCAGCCGCAACCAACGCCACACGACCGTCTTGCACCGTTCCTAGGACAACCAGTCCGGACCCGAGACGCTGCCGGACGGCGTCTGCTAGCGGCCGCAGTTGGTCGCGATCGACGCTGTCCAGCTTGGCCGCTAGCACCTTCATTCCGCCGACTGCACGAGCTTGGGCGACCAAGTCGTCCAGTCCCGCTCTGGCAACCTTGGCCTTCAGGTCTGCGATTTCGCGATCCTGCCGGCGGCGGTCCGCAAGGAGCTTTTCGACGCCGCCGACCAACCCGGTATCCTGGACCTTCAACAGCGAAGCGAGATGCTGCACGTTATCGGAGGCTGCCCGGTAGTGCCCGAATGCGCCTTGGCCGGAAATGGCCTCAATCCTGCGCACGCCGGCTGCACTGCTGGTCTCGGTAACGACCTTGAACACGCCAATCTCGCCGGTGCGGCCAACATGCGTCCCGCCACAGAGTTCCTTGCTGAAGTCACCGACGCTGACGACTCGGACCCTGTCAAAATACTTCTCTCCGAAGAGCGCCATCGCACCTTCCCGCACAGCTTCGTCAAGATCCTTCAGCTCAGTCACAACTTCTGTGTCCAGCAGGATGTGCTCGTTCACGAGGTTCTCGACATCTTCCAACTCGCGATGCTCGATCGGTGCGTAGTGGGTGAAATCGAATCGCAGCCTCTGGGGGTCGACCACGCTGCCAGCTTGCTTGACGTGCGCACCGAGCACGCGCCTCAGCGCCGCATGCATCAGGTGGGTGGCAGTGTGATTACGGCGGGCGGCGTCGCGCCTTGACTGATCCACACGCCCGACCAGACTGTCTCCGAGGGCAATACCCCGCAGAACGCTGATTCGATGGACACTGGTGCCGCGAATGGGTGCCTGCACGTCCAAGACTGCGGCAACATCTTCAGACCCCCGGGAGAGAATCCCGCGGTCGCCTACCTGCCCTCCCGCTTCGGCGTAGAACGGCGTGCGCTCGAGCACGAGGTCGACCTGGGAACCCGCCTGCACAGACTCGAGTGATTTGCCGTCGTGCAACAGGCCAACCACGGACAGGTCGTCCTCGCGAGTCCGGTCGTAACCGACAAACTCGGTCCGGCAATGCTGAGACAGGCTGACCAAGGCAGGCGCGGCCGCCGACACGGCCCGCGCCCCGCCCTTCCAACTGGCACGGGCACGGGAGCGCTGGCCATCCATCGCGGACTCGAAACCCTGCAGGTCGATCTCCAGATCGCGCTCACGCGCCAATTCCTGCTGCTCGTCCAGCGAGAGGCCGAACGTGTCATAGAGGCGAAACGCAGCCGCACCTGGTATGACGCCGTTCTGCACGGCAGCCAGCGCATTCTCGAATTCGCGCTCCGCGACCGCGAAGTTGCGCTCGTAACGCACCTCCTCGTCTCGTACGATCCGTGCGACGCGCCCTAGCGACTCCTGCAACTCCGGGTAGGCAGGGCGCATCATTTCGGCAACGAACCCGGTCATTTCATGCAGGAAGACGCCTTCGAAGCCAGCCAGCCGCGCGTGCCGCAGTGCCCGCCGGATGATCTTGCGCAGGACATACCCCCTGCCCTCGTTCGAGGGCATGACGTCGTCGTGCACCAGAAACGCCGCCGAGCGGCTATGGTCGGCGACAATCCGCAGGGTCGTGTCCGTGACCGGATCGGCTCCGTACTCGATCCCGAGCAAGTCGCCAGCACGGTGAATGATCGGAAGGAACAGGTCCGTGTCGAAGTTCGACAGCTTCCCTTGCAGGACTGCAGCGGTGCGCTCAAGGCCCATGCCGGTGTCGATCGACGGTCTCGGCAGCGGGTGCAGGTTGCCCTCGGCGTCCCGATTGAACTGCATGAAGACGAGATTCCAGATCTCGACATAGCGGGACACGTCCGCGGGGAACGGATCGTCAGGCTCGCCCGGCTCAAGCCCCTCGGGACCGTAGTCGTAGAAAATCTCCGAGCAGGGGCCGCACGGGCCTGTGTCGCCCATCTGCCAGAAGTTGTCCTTCTCGCCGCACCTGTAGATGCGGTCCAGAGGGACGCCGGCAACCTTCGTCCAGAGCTGCTCCGCATCATCGTCATCGCGAAACACGGTGACATAGAGACGCTCCTTGGGCAGCCCGTAGACCTCGGTCAGCAGCTCCCAAGCGAAGCGAATGGCGTCTTCTTTGAAGTAGTCGCCAAACGAGAAGTTGCCGAGCATCTCGAAGAAGGTGTGGTGCCGCCTGGTCCGCCCGACGTTCTCGAGATCGTTGTGCTTGCCCCCAGCGCGGACGCACTTCTGGGATGTCGTTGCCCGCGCATAGGCGCGCACCTCGTTTCCAAGGAACACGTCCTTGAACTGGTTCATGCCAGCATTGGCGAACAACAGAGTCGGGTCACGAGCAGGCACCAGTGACGAACTCGATACGCGCCGATGGCCCTTTGTCTCGAAGAAACTAAGGAATTGTTCGCGGACTTCGTCGCCTGTCATCAATGACGGGGCCTCGACCCCTTGCCCTGCGGCAGAGTCTTCATTTTACTTCCGCCGCGAGCAGCTTCAGATCGGGCGGCCATTTTGGTGCCGCACAGGTCCCGGCAACTCGCTGGCACAGCCGAAACCTGTCGGCAGCGACAGACCCGATTCAGCGCTGCAGCGCCATCCATCCAGGCAAGTTCGCAACGGAGATGCCCGAGATCACCGAGACGCTGTCAGCACCCTCATCCAACACCGCGCCGGCATTGGCGAGTGTGATCCCGCCTATGGCAACGAGCGGCATGGCGGTCAGCGCCCTAACCTCGCGCACTCCCTGCGCACCTACGACCGGGTCGGGGTCCTGCTTGGTGGTCGTGCCGAACACCGGCCCGATCGCCAGGTAGTCCGCCCAGTTGCACTGGGCAGCGGACAACTGGCTCGCGGTGTGCGTCGAGTAACCGAGGAGCATGTCGGGGCCAATCAGTCGCCGGACCTCTTCAGGCGGCAGGTCATCTTGCCCGACGTGGACGCCATCCGCCCCCACCGCCAGCGCGATGTCGGCGCGGTCATTGACGATGTAGCAGATGCCTGCGTTGCGCAGAACGCGCCCCACCTCCGCAGCCTCTTCGAACGCGGCCCGTGTGTAGGCTTGCTTGTGCCTGTACTGCGCAATCCGTGCACCGGAGCGGCCAAGCGCCTCGGCCATGGTTACGGCATCGCAACCCACCGACTGCAGGTGATCCGCATCCAAGATCGGGTAGACGGCCGGGAATTGGGTCAGAATCGCTGACTTTGAGGCTGCATCCATTTCGAGAGGCCGCGGGCGATTCCGGCAACGGGAAGTCGGATCGGGACTTAGCCGATCTCGAGGATCTCCTTCTCTTTCACTTGGCCCGCCGCGTTGATCCGCTGGATGGCGGCATCACTGGCGTTCTGGATCAGATCATGCCCGCGCTTGCTCTCGTCCTCTGAGATCGTCTTGTCATGTTCGAGATGCTTGACAGCGTTGTTGGCGTCTCGACGGATGTTGCGCACGGCCACCCTGTGCTGTTCCACCACGGCATGCAGATTCCGGACCAGCTGGTGACGGCGCTCTTGCGTCAGCGGCGGGATCGCCAGGCGGATGATCCTCCCGTCATTGGCGGGATTGATCCCGAGGTCTGAAACCCGGATCGCCCTCTCGATTGCGCCCAGCTGCGTCACGTCCCAAGGCTGGATCGTAATTAACGCCGAAGTTGGGGTCGCCAGTGTCGCCATCTGGCTCAGCGGGGTCAATGTGCCGTAATAGTCGACCTTGATCGAATCAAGCAGCGCAATGGAAGCGCGGCCCGTGCGAATCGTAGCCATCGCACGGGACAAGTCCTGGATTGACTTTTCCATCCGGGCAGCCGCTTCGGTCTTGACTTCGTTTACGTTCTCGCCGTGTATGTGCGTCATACGATTTTCTCCTGTTTCCTATACAGCCTATGCCATCAGAGTGCCGGTCGGCTCTCCGCGCGCCACCCTGGCCAAGCTGCCCTGTGCTGCCAGTCCGAATACCCGCACCGGCATACCATGATCCCGACACATGGCAACGGCCGTCGCATCCATCACCTCCAGCCGCTGGGCTAGCACCTGATCGTATGTGATGGTCGCAAACGCCTTCGCGTCCGGATGCACAACGGGATCTTTGTCAAAAACACCGTCCACCTTGGTGCCTTTGGCCAGCAGATCGGCTCTTAGCTCGATCGCCCGGAGGGACGCCGCCGTGTCGGTGGTGAAGTACGGGTTCCCCGTGCCTCCGGCCAAAATTACGACGTCACCCTGATCCAGCGCGGCGACTGCCGCCGCGCGGCCGTACGGCTCGGCCACTGTGGGGGAGGCCGGGATCGCACTCATGACCCGCGTCGACACGCCGCCGGAAGCGAGCACATCCGCGAGTGCCACGGAGTTGATCAGCGTGCCGAGCATGCCCATGTGATCGGCGCTTGTGCGCTCGATCCCCACTTCGGCCAGAGTGGCACCGCGAACAAAGTTTCCAGCTCCGAGCACCAAGCCGAGCTGCGCTCCTACCGAGCGGGCCGCGGCAATCTCGTCCGCGAGCCAGGTCAGCCTAAGCGGGTCAACGCCCGAAGCGTCTGAGCTGGCAAGCATCTCGCCCGATAGCTTGAATAGGATGCGGCGCGGCTTCTGCATGCGCGGGGCAGTCCCATCATATCCGGTATCCCGGGAGCGCCCTGCCCACAGGTTGACGCGCTAGGCGTCCTCACCGACCTTGAAGCGCCGGAAGCGCCTCACTGCCATATTCTCGCCAAGCTTGGCAATCGCGGTCTGCAGCAGATCGCCAACCGTCGCCGCGGGATCCTTGACGAAAGGCTGGTCGACGAGGACGATCTCCTCGTAGAACTTGCCCATGCGACCATCGACGATCTTGTCGACGATAGCTGCGGGCTTGCCTTCCTGCAAGGCCCGGTCCCGCTGGATCTGACGCTCGTTCTCCACGGCATCCGCGGGCACTTGCTCGCGCGTGATGTACTGCGGATCGGCAGCCGCGATCTGCATCGCTATGTCCTTGACGAGCTTTTGGAATTCGTCCGTCCTCGCCACGAAATCGGACTCGCAATTCACTTCCACGAGCACGCCGAGCTTGTTTCCGGCGTGGATGTAGCTGCCGATCACACCCTCGTTGGCAGCCCTGCCGCTCTTCTTCTGGGCGATCGCCACACCGCGCTTGCGCAGCGCGACTTCGGCCGCGGCAAGGTCACCGCCGGCTTCGACCAGCGCCTGCTTGCACTCCATGAAGCCCACTCCGCTCTTGTCGCGGAGTTCCTTGACCAGCTTTGCGCTAATGTCCGCCATTGGACCCCTCTCCTTCTAAATCTCCCAGCACAACCAGCCTGCGCGCCGCTCAGACGGCGGCCTCGCCATTGGCTGACGCAACCACAACTTCTGCGTCGCCGGCACCGTTCGCCGCCTCTGTCTCGGGCGGAGGGATCATGGCACGCCCTTCGATCACCGCCTCGGCGACCCTGTTCGTGAACAGCGAGATGGACCGCAGCGCGTCGTCGTTGCCGGGAATGACGTAGTCCACCTTTTCCGGGTCGGAATTGGTGTCGACAACCGCGATAACGGGAATGTTGAGCTTGCGTGCCTCGTGGACGGCGATCTCTTCCTTGCGGGTGTCAATGATGAAGACCATGTCGGGCAGGCCCGGCATTTCGGTGATTCCCGCGATGTTGGCGTGCAGTGCCTTACGCTCGCGCTCCAACCGTGAGATCTCCTTCTTGCTCCGACCCTCGTAGCCTTCTTCTTCGGCAAGACGCTGCAATTCCTTGTAGCGATCCAGAGACTTCTGCACGGTTACCCAGTTGGTCAGCAGACCACCGAGCCAACGGTGGTTGATGTAGTACATGCCACAGCGCCGCGCTTCTTCGGCAACCGCCTCTTGCGCCTGACGCTTGGTCCCGACGAAGAGCACGGTCTTGCCCTGGCTGGCTTGTTCGCCGATGTACTGCAGCGCCTCTTTGAAGTTCTTGAGGGTCTTCTGCAGATCGATGATGTGGATGTTGTTGCGTTCGCCGAAGATGAACTCCTTCATCCGCGGGTTCCAGTGCCTGGTCTGGTGCCCGAAATGAACGCCGGATTCGAGCAATTCTTTGATGGTGATTTGCGGCACGGTACCTCCGTTGACGACTGTGCGCGAGTTAGCGGCAGCTTGCTACAAGCCGCCCCGACGACCGGACCCTTCCAAGCAGGATTTGGCTCTGGACGTTATGAATCTGTGACCGGTTCTCCAGTTAGCGCTTCGAGTACTGGAACCGCTTGCGAGCACCGGGCCTTCCGTATTTCTTGCGCTCGTGCTTGCGCGGGTCGCGAGTCAGGTAGCCGCCCTTCTTCAGCAGCGGCCGCAGCTCGAGGTTGAAGTTCTGCAGGGCGCGGGCGATGCCGAGGCGCACTGCATCGGCCTGGCCGGCCTTGCCGCCGCCATGCACCAGCACCAAGGCGTCGAACTTCCCGTCGGTCTCGCTGGCGAGCAGGGGCTGCCGCACCTTGGCCTTGAGCGATTCGGTCGGGAAGTACTGTTCCGGCGTCTGAGCGTTGATCTGGATCTTGCCCGCTCCCGGGCGCAGGAACACCCTGGCGACGGCGCTCTTGCGTCGGCCAGTACCCAAATACTGCACTTGATTCGTCAAGACGATGATTCCTCTTCTAACAGTGGCCCATGCACGCGACTAGAATGTCCACGGCTTCGGCTGCTGTGCCTCGTGCGGATGATCAGCGCCGGCGTACACTTTCAGCCTCGATTTGAGCTGCCGCCCGAGCTTGTTCTTCGGCAGCATGCCCGCGACCGCTCGCTCGACCAAGCGCTCCGGGTACTTCTCGCGGACCTCCTTGGCTGTCTCTTGCTTGATTCCGCCCGGATAGCCAGTGTGGCGGTAGTAGACCTTGTCGGTCTCCTTCTTGCCTGTCAGGCAGACCTTTTCCGCGTTGACGACCACGACGAAATCTCCCGTCTTCATGAACGGGGTGAAGTTCGGCTTGTGCTTGCCACGCAACAGGGTGGCGGCCTGCGTGGCCAGCCTACCCAAGGTCTTTCCCTGGGCGTCCATGACGTACCAGTCATGGGTCAGCTCTGACGCTTTGGGTACGTACGTATTGTTCGGCATATCCAGAACGGGAGGCAAGGCAGCCCGCGCCACCTCGCTAGCCTCCATCGTAGCGCGCCAGCCGAGCGCCGGTCAAACCCGGAAACCACTGGGGGCGGCCCGCTAGAGCGGCGAGAGGGCTGTCCGCGCGTCGCAGCCTAGAATGTGTGGCATGCGTGCATGCCTCCGGGTCGTGGCCTTGGCCTGGGTTTTTGCCGCCTGCGCGCCCACGCCGCAATCGCTGGCGCCACTGCCGGAGATACGCGCGAGCGAGCTGGGGCCGGCTCTGGCCGAGCGCATCAAGCCGCTGCTAGCAACGCTGGAGGCCGAACCGCGGGACGCGGCGGCGGGCCGCGCAGGGATGTTCCTGCTGGCCTACGAACAGCACGACCTAGCAGTCGCGTTCTTCGACCGCGCGCGGGCCCTCGAACCCGACGCATTCCGCTGGGAGTACTTCTTGGGCGTGTCGCTCGGAAGCCTTGGCCGGTACAGCGAGGCGCTGCAGGCGTTTCGGCGCTGCGTGGAACTTGACAGCGAATTTCATCCTGCGAGAGTGCGCCTAGCGGAAGCAGCCTTCGAGTCGAATGACCTCGGGGGGAGCCGCGAGGCCTATCAGAGTCTCGTGCAAATGATGCCGGACGACCCACGTATCCGGTACGGAGCAGGCCGGGCAGCAGCGGCGGCGGGCAGCCTCGAAGCCGCGCAGCATCACCTGCTTCGCGCAGTGGATTTGCTCCCGACGTATGGGGAAGCTCACTACGCTTTAGCGCTGCTGTTGCGCGAGCAAGGGCAAGACCGTGCGTCGGCGAACCACTTGGAGCTGTTTGAACGCAACCCACAAGGGGAGCCAGCGATCCGCGATCCGCTGCTGCGCGAGGTGCGCGTCAGTGCCGCCGAACACCTCCGGCAGGGAGTCGAAGCCAAGGCGGCAGGGCGTGTCGCAGAGGCCATCGCGCTGCACCTGAAGGCACTTGAGGAGGATCCGGGCCTCGTTCAAGCGCGCGTCAACCTCGTAATCCTTTACGGCCAACAAGGCCAGACTGATGACGCCGAGAGCCAATACCATGCTGCGATGCAGGCAGGAGCGCAAAGCGCCGAACTGCATTACAACTACGGCGTGCTCGCCTACCAAGCCAGAGAAGCGGAGAAGGCCACAGCTGCATTCCAACAAGCGCTGGCATTGAACCCAGACCACGCTCTGGCAAACCACAACGCGGGGCAACTGCTGGAAGAGCAGGGTCGCTTCGACGAGGCCATGGCGCACTATCGGCGGGCATTGGAAAACCGGCCTGACCACGGACTGTCCCTCTACAAAATGGGAATGCTGTGGATGCGCCAGCGGAATGCGCGGAAAGCTGTGCAAGCCTTCCGGGAGGCGGCAAAGGAACAGTCAGACCGTACTCCCAGCTACCTGTTCTCGCTGGCTGCTGCCGAGCTCGCCTCCGGAGATCGCGAGACTGCCACGGCCCGCTTCGAACAGGCCCGCAAGACAGCCCAGCAGTACGGTCAGACCGGGCTTGTCGGGCGAATCGACGAGGCAATGCGCGCCCTGACCGGCGCGGCCTCACCATGATCGCTTGGCCGTCGGCCGACACTACCTAGCAAGAAATCGCTGATGGCATGGGCGAGCAAGCTCTGCAACTTGCCGCCAGCATGCCTTGGTGCGTATTTGCGGTTCAATCTTGCGCCGGTCTCGAAATTTCGTGCCGGCCATGAATTGGTGTCAAGGCAAAGCTGACATGTCCGCTTCCGGTCAAAGCTTCCGTGTTGCTTGCCAATGGCATTTCCGGCAGAGATGTTGCGGAAAGGCGATTAATGCGCATTTGCCCTGAAGTGGCGCTGCCAGTGGGGGTTCGAGGGTGAGCGTGCTCATGCGGCGGCCGCCAGCTCGCGAGCGGGCGGCTCCCACTGCCAGGGGCGATCCTGGCGGAGCAATGTGGTGAGCAGGCCGCCGTGCTTGCGCATGACGGCGACGAGGGCGATCTTGTGCGGCTTGCCCCGAGCGGTGAGTCGTTCGTAGCAGGCCTTGGAGCTGGGCTCGCAGAGTTGGCTGCCATGAGTGGTTGCGTTGCGCAAGAATTTCTTAGCATGCTTTTGACTGTCTTTGGTGCGCGACTTAGAGTGATGCGCATGTTAGGGAGAGGGACGTCCGTAGTCCAACAGGGCGGCCTTGTTTTCAATTTACGGTGGACTGTTTCATGAGAATGCAATCTCTTGGACGCTTGGGAGCACGGCTCGTAACTGGCGTGCTAACCCTTTGCGTCATTCTGACGCCGGCTGCCTCAGCACAGCTGATTCAGGGCGGCATCGACGGACTCGTGACTGACACAACGGAAGCCGCCATTGTGGGCGCCGTAGTCTCGATCACGAATGAAGACACGGGCCAGACCCGTAACACCGCGACTGGAGCGTCCGGGAACTACACATTCTCGACCGTTAACACCGGGACCTACTCGGTCACGGTGCGCTCTGACGGCTTCCAAGCGTCCACAACGACTGGTGTCGTGGTCTCGCAGAACTCCACGACCCGCATCAACGCACAGCTTGAGATCGGCCAAGTCACCGAAGTGGTTACAGTCGAGGCCTAGGCCGCGACCCTCCAGACCGACCGCGCGGAAGTCCGCCAAGAAGTGACAGAAACCACTCTGCGCAACGTGCCCGTTCCGCTAGGCCGCAACTACCAGATGCTGTTCGTGACGCTGCCGGGCTTTTCGCCCCCGCAAAACGCGCACTCTGTGCCGACAAACCCGAGCCGCGCGGTGCGCTTCTCGGTCAACGGTACGAGCCGCTCGAACAACAACACCCGCATCGACGGCGCATCGACGACCAACATCTGGGTACCCCACATGACGGGCTACAACCCGGCGCTGGAGTCGATCGAAACCGTGAACGTAGTGACCAACTCGTTTGACGCCGAGCAGGGATTGGCCGGCGGAGCCGCGATCAACCTCCAGATCAAGTCGGGCACGAACCAAACGCGCGGCTCGGCCTTCCAGTACCACATGAACCAGCACCTGAAGGCATACCCGTACTTCAGCAATCGCAGCGCGGGAAAGCCGAAACTGATCAACAACCAGTTCGGCGGAACGATCGGCGGCCCCATCAAGAAGAACAAGTGGTTCTACATCCTCAGCTACGAAGGCACCTACGAGTCGCAGTTTGCGCAACGGTTCATCGACATGCCGACCAACAGCATGCGATTCGGAGACCTTTCAGGCTCGCCGACGTCGATCTTTGATCCGCTGACCGGAATTCAGGACCAAACCGCGGGCGACTACGCAAAGGATCGGGAAGCGTTCCCGAACAACATCATCCCGAGAAGCCGCATCGATAGCGGCGTCTCGGCGATGACTCATGACTCGGAGTTCCCGGATCCGAACCAAGCGGGGCGAGGCGGCTTGGGGCTCACCCAGAATTACATCGCGGATGGCTCGACGACTTTCTTCCGCGACACTGTGGACGCTAAGACGAACTTCAACCTAACCGACAACACGACTGGATTTATCCGCTTCAGCCTCCTCGACTACCGCATGTCGAACGCGCAGACGCTCGGGAAGTTCGGCGGCAACCGGCTGCACCCAACCAACTCGAACCCGGGAACGGGCTTCGGCAACACCTATTCGGGCACGATCTCGATCACGCATGTAGTGTCCCCAACGTTTCTGATCGACGGGTACTACGGGTATACGCTGGTCGACACGAACGTGGAGCAGCAGCGCCTGGAGGAGAACCTCGGATGGAGTGTCTTGGGAATTCCCGGGCTGCAGTCGAATCGCTTCATCGACGGCGGCTGGCCGCGGCTTCGGATCGACGGGTTCGAAGGTCTTGGCGTGTCGAACAGCTTCCAGCCCTACTACCGCTCCGACCCGCAGAACCAGTTCGTGTTCAATGGCAACTGGACCAAGGGCACTCACAACATCCGTTTCGGGACCGACATCTACCTGCAGGACCTCGATCACAACCAGCCTGAGTTCTCGGGCGGTACCGGCGCGGCGTCAGGTGAGTTCAGATTCCGCCAGAACACAACCGAGCTCAGGGGCGGACCTCGTGGCAACGACTACAACGCGCAGGCCGCGTGGCTGCTCGGCTTTCCCCAGAATGCGGGAAAGATCTGGCAGTTCAATGAGAATGGCTACTTCACGCGCACGAAGCTGCTCAGCTTCTACGTGCGTGACCGCTGGCAGATCACGCCCAAGCTGACAATGTCCTACGGCGCACGCCTTGAAATCTATCCGTTCCCGACTCGGGCGACGCGGGGCCTAGAGCGGTACGACTTCGACAACAACAAACTTCCTGATTACGCACCAGCCCCAGCCAAAGTTAGGAGGCGGTAGGGTAGGGGCGGAGTGCGCACGGCGACATAGGCGAGGCGGGGCACGAGATCGACCAGCTGGTAGCGGCGGTTGAAGCGGTAGGCGAATTCGGCGAGGTAGCGCCCCGCGTAACGCGCGGCGCAGGCGTGATAGGTGCCGTCCATCGCCCGCTTGACGTTGCCCAGCAGCGTGTTCACCCAGATCAGCCCGGGCGTCTCGCAGCTGCCCTTGGCACCTCCGGTGACGCGCGGCTGGTGCGTGCAGCGGGCCGCCTGCACCCCCCGGAAGCAGGCCAGCCCGTCCGCCCGTACGATGGTCCCCGGCCGTAGGTGCTGCTGCGCCCAGGCTTGCACTGCGCGGCGGCGGAAACCAACCACCGGGCTCAGCCGCAGCCGCTGCGGCCGCCCGTCCTCAGTGACTTGGGCCGCCGCCAGGAAGGGCGTCTTGCGGTCCGCGCCGCGACCGCGCTTGCCGCCGCTGGCTGCCCCGCCCAGATCGGCGTCGTCCATCTCCACGAGGCCCCCCAGCGGCTGGCTGTCATCCCGCTCGCGCATCGCCTGCAGCAGTTTGTGCTGGAGCATCCAAGCCGTGTTGTAGCTCACGCCCAACTGGCGCAGCAGGTCCATCGCCGAGAGGCCATTCTTGGATTGCGTGAGCAAGTAGATCGCCAGGTACCAAGTGGTCAGCGGCAGCTTGGTGTGCTCGAACACGGGGCCGGCGGTCAGCGAGACCTGCCGCTGGCAGCGGATGCACTGGAAGACCTTGCGGGTGTGCAGCTGGCAGTCCTTGTGCTAGCCGCAGGCGGGGCAGCGGAAGCCCTGCGGCCAGCGCGCTTGGAACACCGCTTGGGCGCATTGCAGCTCGGTTCCGTAGAGCTTGAGGAAGTCGCGCAGGCTCTGTCCTTTCTGGAACTGGACGTGGTTCTTAGGCATGTAGAACTCCTTTGTTATCAGATACTTATTATACATTCCACAGCGATTTAAGTCAACCGGATCGAAGCCCGAATCCAAAACATTTCCGGCTCCTAAATGCGGCTGAGAGTCCTCGGTAATCAGGACAAACTTTGGGCATGTGGCGCTGGAAGCAGCCCTACGGACTGCGGCATCGACATCGGCAAATACAACGTCGTGCCCCGGCTTGGACTCGCTTACCGGATGACACAGGACACGGTCCTGCGAGTCGGCTATGGCATCACAGTGGACCCGTTCAACTGGGCCCGCCCGCTCCGAACAAACTACCCGATCATGGCGAAGGACGGTCCGCCCCTCCTAGACAGCTACGGATATTCCACGACCCTGCGACAGGGCCTCGAGGTCATCAATGAGCCCTCGCTGGGGGACGGCGTTCTCGACCTGCCGCTCAGCACGGTTGTGCGCACGATGGACACGAAAAACCTCACGCGGGGCTACATCCAGTCTTGGAACTTCACTCTCGAGCGCCGATTTGGCGATTGGATCGGTACCGCCGGCTACGTCGCGACACGCTCGGTCAACCAGTTGGCTGGCCTTGACCAGAATTGGGGCGACATCGGCGAGGGCAATGCCGGGCGTCAGTTGAACAAGCAGTTCGGACGCACGGCCACCACCCAACTCTTCGGAAGCCTGGGGACAGCCAAGTACGACTCCTTGCAGACGAAGCTGCAGCGCCGCTTCGCAAACGGATTTCAGATGAAGTTGGCCTACACGTGGGCACACGGGCGAGGCTACGCGGGCGAAGACTCGGGATCTGGCCCGGCATTCTTCCGCATTCCGAGCTTGTACCACCGGACTTACGGTGACCTGGGCCAAGATATCCGCCAGAATTTCCAAATGACCGCGATCTATGACCTTCCGTTTGGCAAAGGTAAGTCGATGCTGGCGGACAGCGCTCTTGGTAAGATCCTAGGCGGCTGGCAGATCAACAGCCTATTTAGCGCCTATACCGGCACGCCTTTCTCAGTCCAAGCGAACAGCAGTGAGCTCAATGCGGCCGGATCGGCCCAGATCGCGGATTGCGTGAGCGAGCCAACCTATGCCAATGGGGGGAGCAATGGCCTCTGGATCAACCCGAGCGCCTTCGCGCAGCCAACCGGCGCTCGCTTTGGCACCTGCGGTCCGAACAGCGTGCGCGGCCCCGGCCTCGTCAACCTCGACATGGGCATCTTCCGGAAGTTCCAAGCGACAGAACGGATCGAGTTGCAGTTCCGCGTGGAAGGCTTCAACCTCGCCAACACGCCGCACTTCGAACGCCCGAACGGCCGGAATGTGAACTCGAGCAACTTCATGATCCTGCACCGCATCCGCAACACAGGACGCGAGGGCATTGACGAGCGGTTCTTCCGCATTGGAATGAGGATTGGCTGGTAGGCTTCCCGCCACCATCCAAGCCATCTGGCATCAGGGCCGCGCTTCGGCGCGGCCCTTCTTTTTCGGCCACAGACCAGCAAGATCGCTCTTCTCCCGTCCCTCAGCGCGGGCCTTCTATACTCGTTTCCAGCGGGCATTCTTGCCGGAAGCTTCGGCACGAAGAGTGCAAATCTTGCGACTAGCGCCCGAAGGCGCGACCCTTCGCAAATCGTCACCGGGATGATCTCCAACCTCCAGCCGCCACCAGACTCCCTGCTGCCACGCGCTGCCCGTAGGAGCTGTCCGTGCGAGTGATCGGGTCTATCTTGCGCCTGCTCAGCCCCGTGCTGCGATCGCAAGCACTGCGCCTGCAAAGCCAGATGGACATCCATCCGGACTCCCTGTGGCACAACCCTAGCTTCGCGCGGGCAACGGGGGGGTTCCGGCCGAGTCAAGACGGCGCTGAACGAACCGTCGAGGACGGATCTCCTTGGGACTCGGTGCGACGGGACATGCTCGTGCTGCTGATGCGGGACATCGAGGTGCGTCAGATCCCTGGCTCGCTGGCCGAACTAGGCGTGTTTCGCGGCGAGACGGCGCGCATTATCCACCACTTCCTCCCCGACAGGACGCTGCACTTGTTCGATACATTCGGAGGCTTCGATCCACAGGACATCGACTCGGAAGCTAGCGCCACAGGCGAGACCGTAGCGAAAGGCCTGTTTGGCGACACATCTGTCGAAGCGGTCCGCCAGTATCTGAGTCCTCGCAATGAAAACGTAATCATGCACCCCGGCAGATTTCCGGATAGCTGTGGCGACGAGGTCCGGCAGCAACGCTTCGCGTTCGTACATCTGGACGCCGATCTCTACCAGCCCACTCTGGCTGGACTCGAAGTGTTCTACCCGCTGGTCGCACCCGGCGGCTATATCGTCGTCCATGACTACAACGCCTGGCACGGCGCACGACAGGCAACCGACGAATTTTTCGCCGATAAACGCGAAGTAGCGGTCCCCATGCCGGACAAGAACGGCTCGGCCGTGATCGTCAAGGCTGTGGCATGACGCTCGGCCTGAAACCGCAATAGCCAAGACCGCCTGCGAGCAGTCAGGCGAACGTCCACTCCCGGACCGGCTTGCCCGAGCCGTCCCGACGCAGCAGCTTCGCGCGCCGGCAGAATGCGAGGCTAGGCCCGCTTCCAAAGCGAACGGCGAACCAGGCCAGCCAGCCCTCGCAATCGATGTCCGCGCCAACCGTCTGCCAGCTGTCCCCGGCGGGCAGATTGACGACAGACTCGCCAAGGCCTCCCATCTGTGCGGGATTCCCCCACCGGACCCGCAGCTCGTGCGCTGCCTCGCTGCGCAGCTCGAGTTCCAAGTGGAGCTTGCCGCCTTGCTCAATCCACGGCACGACCACCTCTTGCGGGCGCCTGCCCTGCCCGGTCCACTCCATCCTGAGCGACCCGCTCGACTTGGCCAGCAAGCCATTGTTGGTGTACCAGCCATCGACCATTGTGCGCAGCGAGTATTCCGTCGGCAGCGGATCCTCCAACTCGCGGCCATGGTCGTTGGATTCCTCGATCCAAGTGTTGAGACGCCCCTGCATGCGGGCCAGTGTCTCTGCGTGCTCCGGACTCCCGGCTAGATTCGCAACTTCGTGGGGATCGGTCTCCAAGTCGTAGAGCTCGTAGTCGGGCCTCTTGGGTGCCATCCACTGGGCGGCCACCCCTTGTAGGCGTCCCTCCGCGTGCAATTGGCGGATCACCTGGAGTGCTGGATAGCTGGTGTCCTTGTAGTGGTTCCTCTGCGCGTAGGGACGCTCCGGCAGGAAGTTGCGGATCAGCTTCCAACGCTTGTCCCTAACGCAGCGGATGCGGTCCACTGTCTCGTCGCAGCGATCGCGGGCCGAGAAAGCGAACTGGGGCTCTGGAGCCGCTGCAGGTCCGGCAAACACGCGCCCTTGCATCATTGCGGGCGGGGCTACGCCCGCAAGCTGCAGCGCCGTGGCCGTGATGTCGATGTGTTGCAGCAACTGACCGTCCACACTGCCCGGCTCGAAACCCTGCGGCCTGAACCGCTCAGGTATGCGCACGATCAAGGGGATATGGATGCCCTGCTCGTAGAGCCACTGCTTGCCTCGATGCAATGCCTGGCCGTGATCGCCGAAGAAAAAGATGATCGTCTCGTCGTAGAGGCCCTCGTCCTTGAGCCTCTGGATCACCTTGCCAACCTTGACATCCAGATGTTGCGCGGTGTCGAGGTACAGCGCGATGTCTTCACGCACCACGGGATGGTCCGGGTAGAATTCCGGTAGAGGGACATCCTCTGGGTTCACCGGAGCTTCGTCGAAACGGCGGAACTTGCGATGTGTCTCGGGAAAATTGATCTGGGCGTAGAATGGGGCTCCGGCCGGCCGCTCGCTCCAGTCAGCCCCATCGAAGGGCGTTTCGACGGTGAAGTTGAAGTCTGTCTTGCCGCCAACTTGCAAACCGGGAGCCGGCGCCCGGCAGTTCGCCGTGTAGTAGCCGGCCTCGCGGAACAGATCGGTCACAGTCCGGACACCCTCCGGCAGCTGGTACGGACGGTCGCGGTAACTTCTGTGGTTGTGCGCCCCGATCGAGGTCTGGAACATCCCAGTCATCAAGGCAGAGCGAGCCGCCGAGCAGACCGGGGCGGTGCAGATGCACTGGGTGTACCGCACGCCCTCTTCCGCCAGGCGGTCGAGATTGGGCGTGCGCACCAGATCGTTGCCGTAACAGCCCAGATCGGGCGAGAAGTCCTCGGCCAAGATCCAGAGGATGTTCGGCCTGGACCCGTCCGGCGCGCAGGCCAGACCTGCCAGGCCCGGCAGCGCGGAGCCGATTTGCAGAAAGCTGCGGCGTCGCATGCCCACATTCTAGCCCGCTGCCGGCGGCGGGCTACCGCCTCAGTTGGAATCGGAGCTCAGCGGATCGGCGAGAAGGGCAGCCCTGCCAAGTGGATGTTCGACACCGTCGAGACGATGTCCGCGTTGCTCCAGCCTGGTGTCTGCTTGATGCGGTTCCAGCCCTCGCTCTTGCCGAAAGTCGACCAAGCGATTCCGCGGGCGTCCATGTCCGCGTAATGGGACATGTAGATCAGGCTCGGCATGTGCGATCCCACGATCGTCTCGCCGAAGAACACCGGATTGATCCCGCAGTCGCGGAAGATCTGGATCTCCTCCTCGTTGAACATCCGCATCTTTTCCTGCGTGTCTCGAGCTGTCTCCTGCTCGTAAATCCGTAGATCAAACGCTCTTGGCTTGTCGGGGACAGCTGGCACCTCGACCGTCTTCATGCCGTCAAAGGCTCGCAGCAGCCAGCTCTCGACGCGGTCATAGGGAGCCTGTTCGTGCGCGCCAAATTCAGTGGCAGCCTTGGTCCAAGCCGTGTCCGCACTCTTGGCTGCCATCTTCTCGCCCATGTCGGCGAGCGAATCGTACGCCGAGAGGGTATAAACGCGCGGCGTGAACTCCCCCAGTGTCACCCGAAAATAGCCCTGTACCAAGCCAATCCGCTCCGTCATGGGAAGGTGCTCGGCTTTCATGAAGCTGGTCAGCCTGCCGAACTGATCCGACTTCGAATAGCGCAGCTTGTAGCAGCGCAGCTCGAAAATCTGGTTCTTCGCATCAGGATCCTGAGCCGCAGCGACCGAGCCGGCCGCCACGCTGGCTGCTGAAGAAGTCGCCAAGAAGTTTCGTCTATCCATGTAGAAAGTTATAGCACCGCTGCCGCGGCCCGGCCGCAAAGCCGGGCCGCGGCAGCCGGCAGGCGGACCCCCGCTAGCGAAAGATCGAGTGCCGAGCAAAGAACGAGGGCTTCGTCCCGTTGCCCCTGACTGCTTCCTCGTCCGCCTGTATGTTGGGCGGCGGCATGAACTCAATCGGTCCTTCCGCTGGCACGTCCGGCTGCGGTCCGGCGCCAGGTTGTGGCATTTCGGCCCCCGCAGGCGCAGCTTGCTGCGCACCCTCCACAGAGGCTTCGGGAGCCAACTGCGGCTGGTCGGTGCCGAGCAGCTCGACCGCGCGTTCGGACTGCCACGACGAGCCGCCGCTAGCGCTCGGGCCCTCCGTGAAAAGCGCCCCGTCTTGTGCCCGCAATTGGAAGTTCTCCCGTGAGAAGCCGGAGGCCATGATCAGCACTTTGACCATTTCGCCCATCGAGTCGTCCTGCACGACGCCGACGATCAAGTCGGCATCGGATGAGACCTCTCGCTGGATCAGCTGCAGCGCCTCTGTCGCGTCGTGCATCCCGAACTTTCTCGAGCCTGTGATGTTGACGAGAACCCTGCGCGCGCGCACGAGCCGCTCATGCTCCATGACCGGGCTGGCGATCGCGTCGCGAGACGCCTGCATCGCCGCATCCCTCCCGCTGCGCTCGGCCGTGCCGACCACCGCCGTTCCGGCGTCTTGCAGAATCGCCCGGAGGTCGGCGAAGTCGGTGTTCATGATGCCCCGCTTGCTCAGGATGCCGACAACGCCTTCCAGCGTCTCGTTGACGATCCGATGCGCGAGCTGAAACCCGTCGAAGAAGCCGGTTCCCAACTCGACCTGCTCGAGCAGTCTCTCATTCGAAATCACGATCGCAGTGTCGACCTGTTCGACAAGCTCGTCCAGTCCCTCGTCCGCGACCTGACTCCGCCGCTTGCCTTCAAAGGAATACGGCTTGATCACTGTCGCGACCGTCAGTATGCCCATCTGCCTGGCGAGTGATGCGATGACTGGAGCAGCCCCAGTCCCCGTCCCGCCGCCGAGCCCGGCGATCAGGAACAGCATGTCGGCATTGCCCAGCAGTTCGGTCAAGTCCTCGGTGTTCTCCAACGCTGACTGTCGTCCAACGTCCGGGTTTGAACCAGTGCCGTAGCCCTGGGTCACTCTCTGTCCGATCTGCAGCTTGGCTAGCGCGCGGCAACTCTCCAAGGCCTGCTCGTCGGTGTTGACGGCGATGAATTCGACGTCGGCGAGGCCGCCGCCGATCAGCGTGTCGAGGATATTCCCCCCACAGCCGCCGATGCCCATCACCTTGATCGAGAGGCGCCCCTTGGGCAACTCCTCAATGGTGAACTTCATGCCATCTTCCTGATTGTTTTCGCATGGCTCGATTGCCATGATCTTGGGTTCGTGATTTTCAGTCATGCTGCCTTCTCCTGTTGTTGCAGTGCGCTGCCAGCCAACGCTTGCTGCCCTCCGCTCTCCGTGCTCGGACGGTACGCGAGTCGGTGCGCGTACAACACCAATCCAGCGGCGCACGCCCAGCCTGGGTGGCGTAGCGCTGCTGGTAAGTTTTGTGGGCGGGATGGCACGCCGATGCGGGTTCGCAGCCCGACGACCACCCGCGCCATGGTCCTCATGCCCGGCAACGCCGCAACGTCGCCGGTGAGGACGAGAGATCGCACTCCGCCATCTCCAATTCCCACCTGCAGGAGTTCGGCGCGCGCTAACTGCAAGCAGTCATCCACGCGTCGGGTGATGATCTTGTTCAGCAGTCTGCACGACCGCATCGCGCCAGACCCCACCGGGTCCGAATCCGGTCCCGGCACGAAAACGAACTTAGAGTCGTCTCCAGTGTCGAATTCGACCCTGCCGAAGTCCGAGATCAGGGACGAGGCGATCGACGCATTGGTATCGAACGCGCGAGCCAAATCGGCCACCAGATCGTCACGTCCGATCGGAAGCCCGGTCGCTAGGCGGAGACCGCCATGGCAGTATGCTGTCAAGCTGCTCGCGGTCTTGCCGAACTCGAGATGGGCGACGCCAGCGGCGAGTTCCGCAGGTTCCAGCGTTCCGTAAGCGGCCGCAAAGCCGTCAAGAATCGTCTCCTCGACGCGGATGCCCGCGTCCTTGACGAGCGAATTCGCCGCCGCATGCTCTTCCTCATGGGTAGCAATGACCCGGACGAACGCCTCCAAGCGCTTGGCCTGGTAGCCGACCGGATTCCGCAGCCCGTCGCAGGTGCCGGCTACGAATTTGAGTGGAACGAGCTGCAAGAGCGTGGAGCGCGCACTCAAAAGGCCCCGCTCGGCCTTCTTGACGACATCCCTTACGTCGTCCATCTGGACCCTGTTCCGGTCTGGCGGCAGCGCCACGGCCGTGTGCACGAGGTGGCTGCTAACGCGAGCGCCCCCGATGCCGACAACGGCCGACATGATCGTCAGGCCGGCCCCGCGCTCGGCTTCGCACAGCACCTCGTGGACTGACTCGGCGGTGATCTGGGACTCCTGTCCGTCGCTTTCAGTCCATCGGGCAGGTGGCATGGATCCGCAGCTGAGATAGCTCAAGTCCGGGCCATCCGCAACCGCGACCAGGCAGCGCGTCTGCGCTCCGCCCATGTCGAGCCCAACGTATGTATCCTGTTTGTCCGTCATCCCTTCTTCTCCGTGCCCGGCTGCGGCTGGATCGCGACTTGCTTATCGAATCTCAGGTCCACCGCCTCGAGGGTGCCGAATTCTGACTGCCACGCGTCGAAGTAGTTCAAGAAGACCTCCAGGCGGTGAGGCAGGTTCCGATCGCCCATTTGGAGCTTGACAATCTGGCCCGCGTGCTTGGCGACGACCACCGCGTTCTTCAGGTCGGCCACATTGACCTCGGAAACCTCGTTAGGCAGCCCTCGGCCACGCCGAGCGAAGGCCTCCATCACGGCTTGGTACAACTTGACCCGCTCACGTCGTTCCGCCAGATCCATCCCCGCATCAATGCCCGTCAGCACAGGAAGTGACTCGCCACCTTCGCCGCGATGATCGAGGATCGCCCCGTATGCATCGATCATGCGCACCAATTTCATGCCGGAAATCGAAAGCAGTGCCACCGGTACGCGCTCTTCCACGACGACCTTGAGCGCGTCCGGCCAGACCTTGGAAACGCGGGCATCGCGCACCCAAGGAAGCGACCGCAATTGCCTGCGGCGATCGGCGACATTAATCGCTGCCAGGCTGTGCCCGAGGTCCGCGTCGAATACCGCGGACACCTCGTCCTCGTATCCAAGGGCAACGCCGACAATGCTCAACGAGCCTTTGTCTGCCGACAGGCGAAAGGCATCGGCCTGCAGCATGAACGAGTGCAGCGCCCACCAAGCCACGCCCAGCGCCGCGAACCAGCCCGCGTAGCGCCGCGCGGCGAGCGTGAATTCGCGGGTTGGCCGCATGCCGCCGGTCACGCGCGGCGGCTTGGGGGCCCTCAGGTAGGCCGACGAATCGTCGCGTTGGACTTTGCGCTTCCCTTTCACGACTGCCCCTCCTGCTTGGGTGCAGGGGCGGAGACATCGGAACTGCTAGGGGCCGCGGTGTCGGGATTCGCGTGCCGCAGCCGCTCCAACATTTCCTCGCCCGCCATCCAGACGTTCCCAGCTCCGAAGGTGATCAGCGCCTCCCCTGCGCTAACCATTTCCAAGGCCCGTTCAACGGCGTCGTGCATTGTCGGGCAGTACTCGACATGCGGGTGTCCTGCCCGCACGATCTGCTCCACCAGACCAGGACTGGAAACACCCGGGATCGGATCCTCCCCTGCCGAGTAGATGTCGATCACCCAGAGGCGGTCACACTCGGTAAAGCACTGGGCAAATTCGCTGGCTAGGTCTGCGGTGCGGCTGTAGCGGTGGGGCTGGAAGATCGCATTGACCGCGCGGAACTTGCACGAAGCAGCCGCTGCCAGCGTCGCCCGGATCTCCGTAGGGTGGTGACCGTAATCGTCGATCACCGTCACATCGCGCTCAATGCCGCGTGTCTGGAAGCGCCGGTCGACCCCGCGGAACTCATCCAAGCCGACGCGGATCAGATCGGCCGGAATCCCCAGTTCCATGCCGACGGCCACCGCCGCAGTGGCGTTGCGGACCGTGTGCAGGCCGACGCCTCGGACATGGAAGTTGCCGAGCGGCTCGCCAGCCCGCTCAAGCTCGAATGAGACATCTCCGTGCGCCAGCTCGACTTGATCGGCCACGAAGTCGGCGTCGGGAGAGACCGACTTGAGGCCGTATGTCAGGCAGCGCCGGCGGAGGCGGCTGGCGACATACCGCGCCAGCGGGTCGTCGATGCAGACAATCGCGGCTCCGTAGAACGGCACGTTGTCGCCGAAGGTCTCAAAAGCCTGCAACAGAGCTTCGTCGGAGCCGTAGTGGTCCAAGTGTTCGCGATCAATGTTGGTGATGACGCCAACGATCGGATCGAGGGCCAGGAAAGAACCGTCCGACTCATCCGCCTCGACCAGCAGGTAGTCGCTGTTGCCGAGCCGGGCGTTGGAACCCATCGAGGCGACCCGCCCGCCAATCACCACCGTAGGATCCTTGCCGCCGGCCCCCAGCACGGCCGCGCACATCGAGGATGTACTCGTCTTGCCGTGGCTGCCGGCGACCGCGATTCCGTACTTCACGCGCATCAACTCGGCTAGCAGCTCGCCTCTGGCAATCACGGGCAGCTTGCGCCGGCGCGCCTCTGTTAATTCCGGATTGTTGCCCGGGATGGCCGAACTGGTCACGACCGCTTCCGCGTCGCCGAGCTGCTCAGTGCCATGGCCGACCCAGATGGCGGCTCCGAGGCCGCGCAGCCGATCCACGATGGGCGAGTCTTGCAGATCCGATCCGGTCACCGTGTAGCCCAGGTTGAGCAGAATCTCGGCGATCCCGCTCATGCCGATGCCCCCGATGCCAATGAAATGTATCCGCCGCTGGCGGAAGGTTTCGTTGTTGAAGAGCATTGTTAGATCATTCCTCCCGCTTGGTCTGCGGCAGCGCTGATTGCGTCCGCCGCATGTTCGGCCGCACCCGTCGGCGCCAACGGGGCAAGCGCCGCCCCCATCTGCCGCAAGCGCGCGCGATCCGTTGCAAGGGCGTCGACCTCCTGCGCCATTCGAGATCCAGTCCACTCGGAATCGTCGACCAGCAAAGCGCCGCCAACCTCCGCTACAACCGCACCGTTAGCGCGCTGGTGGTCGTCGGCGGCGAAGGGGAATGGCACCAAGACAGAAGGCTTGCCGGCGGCGCAGAGCTCGGCGATCACCGAGGCGCCGGCACGGCAGATGACGAGGTCGGCCAATCCGAAGCGGTCCGGCATGTCATCGAAGAAGACGGCCGTCTCGGCGTCCACGTCCGCTTCCCGGTATGCAGCGGACACGCTGTCGTGGTCCCGCTGGCCGGTCTGGTGCAGCAGCCGCGGTACGGGTCGGCCGTCGCGGCACCAGATGCGAACCGCCTCGACGGCGGCTTGGTTCAGACGCGAGGCGCCCTGGCTGCCGCCCAAAATTAAGACCGTAAACGGAGCACCGGCCGCCTTGCGCGGCTGTTGGAAGAACTCCCTGCGCACCGGAAGACCGGTCAGCTCGCAGGAGGCGGATTGAAAATGCTTCGCCGCTTTCGGATGGCACACCAGCGCTTTGCGTGCCACAGGCGCCGCCAAACGATTTGCAAGCCCAGGCCGCGCGTTCGGCTCGAGCAGGACTAGGGGAACATCTAGCAGCGCGCAAGCCGCCACCAGCGGGCCGGCCGCATAGCCGCCCAGGCTCAGGGCCGCCGACGGACGGTGCTGGCGAACCAAGCCCACCGCCACCGCCAAGGCGGCGGGAGCAGAGATCAGAGTGTTGAGGCGCCGCCGCAGCGACACCCGCTTCAGCGAGCCGATCGGGACATGCCGCAGATCGAATCCAGCGGCGGGCACCAGACGGTTTTCAAAGCCTCTGGCAGTGCCCACGAAAACGCAGTGCCATCCCCGGCCGCGCAGCTCTTTGGCGACTTCCAGCCCGGGGATGACATGGCCGCCCGTGCCTCCGGCGGCGATCAGAACCCGCTTGCCAGCCATCGGATTCCTCATCATCGGTCGTACCTGCTGACTGACAGGAGGACTCCCGAAGACGCCAAGACTGTCATCAGCGAGGAGCCTCCGTAGCTGATGAACGGTAGTGGCATGCCCTTGGTGGGCAACAGCCCTAAGACCACCCCCATGTTGAGCATTGCCTGGCTCACGATCATCGTCGTCACGCCGGCGGCCAAGAAGAAGCCGAACGAGTCGGGCGCGTTGGTCGCGGCTCGGAACCCACGCCAAAGCAGCAGGCCGAAGGCGGCGACAATCAGAACGCATCCAATGAGTCCAAGTTCCTCGCCCACCATCGCAAAGACAAAGTCCGTGTGAGCTTCGGGAAGGAAATGCATCTTCTGCTTGCCCGCCATCCAGCCCTGTCCGGACGTCCCGCCCGAGCCAACTGCGATCTGGGATTGCAGGATCTGGAACCCACTTCCCAAAGGATCCGCTTCCGGGTCGAGAAACGCGAAGATGCGCTGCCGACGGTACGGCACCTGCCAGATAAACAGGTACAGCATGGGAATCGCCGGAATTGCCGAGAAAACGAACCAGCGAATCGGTGCGCCCGCCAGATAGAGCATGACGCCCGCGAGAATGGCCAGGCAGGCGGCCGTCCCGAAGTCCTTGCCAATCAGGATCAGGCCGGCGAACAAGACCACGACGGCCGCGGGATTGAGCACCGCCCTCAGGCAGGTCATCCTGTCACGGTTACGCTCGATGTAGTAGGCGAGGAACAAAATGATTGCGGGCTTGGCCAGCTCCGATGGCTGCAAGGAGATCAGGCCCAGACGCAGGAAGCGTCTCGTGTTTGCGCCCGTGCCGAGGCCAGCGGCCACCAGCAGCAAGCATGCGCACACCGCAAGGACGCCGTACACCACCCGAGGATCCCGCATGTGCCGATAATCGACGAACATCAGCACGTACATCGCCACAAAGCCCAGCGTGACGGCGATCAATTGCTTCGTGATATGCAGCGAGCCCGAGATCTCGGACGCAGCAGTGGTGCTGTAGACCATCATCAGCCCAAACGCCGCCAACGAGAGGATCGTCCAGATCAGCACGCGGTCGACGCGCAGCATCAACGGCATATCAACCCCGCAACTCCCCGACGAGGCGCCGGAAGTCGAGGCCCCGCTGGATGTAGTTCTGATACTGGTCGAAGCTCGCGCAGGCCGGTGCCAGCAACACGGTGTCGCCTGCCTGAGCGTGCGCCGCCGCATGATCGATTGCCGCGCGCAGCGTGACGGCATCGTAGGTCGGCACCACGCCTTCGAGCTGGCGACGGATGAGCGGAGCGGCCTCGCCAATCAGCAGGGCCTCGCGCGCGCTGTCGCGCAGCACCTGTACCAAGGGGGCGTAATCCGACCCTTTGTCATGGCCGCCCAGAATCGCCCACAGGCCGGCCCGGAATGTGCCGCATGCCTTGACTGCGGCCGCGACGTTAGTCGCCTTGGAATCGTTGTAATAGTCCACGCCGTCGATCGTCGCGACGAATTCCATGCGGTGCTCGACCGGCTGGAATGTCCTCAACGCGCTACCGATCGAGCCCGCATCGAGCCCGGCCAGCGAACAGGCGGCGACAGCTGCCAGCGCATTCTCGGTGTTGTGATCGCCCTTGATCGGCAGATCGCTCTCCGCGACGTCCGTGCCGCGGAACAGGATGCGTCCGCTGGCAGCGCAGGCGTCCACGCCGGCGCTGCAGCTAGCGGAGAATCTCACCACCGAGCCCCGAACGCTCGATTCCATTGCGCGGCACTGAGGATCGCCGGCATTGAGGACTGCGGCGTCCTCGCGGCGTTGGTTGCGCAGGATCCTGGCCTTTGCGGCCGCATACGCGTTGAAGTCGCGGTGGCGATCTAAGTGGTCCGGCGTGACATTGAGGACGGCGGCGATATGGCACCGGAACGAGGCCGCCGCCTCGAGCTGAAAACTGGACAGCTCCAGCACGTTCCAATCCTCGGTCTTGGAGTCGTCAGCAATCTCCAGCACGGGCGTGCCGACATTGCCGGCCAGCTTGCCGGGCACTCCGGAGCTTCGCAGGACGTGATCGATCAGGGATACCGTGGTGGTCTTGCCATTGGTGCCGGTGACACCGATCACACGTCCGCGCAGGGCGGTAGCGGCAAGCTCCAGCTCCCCGCAAACAGCAATGCCCTGCTGGCGTGCCCGCATCAGGCCCGGCAAATCCCAAGGCACGCCCGGTGATGGCACAATGAGCTCTTGCTGCTCGAGCAATGAGTCGGGATGGCCGCCGAAATGGAGCGTCGCCGGCACGTGCGCAAGCGCTTCCGCCACAGCCGCCATCTCGCTCCTTAGGCGTGCATCCGCGGCTGCGACGATCGCTCCGCGAGCGAGCAGGAAACGCACCGCGGCCAAGCCGGACTTGCCCAGTCCGAGAACGAGCGCGCGTTTGCCTTGCAAGGTCATCGCAGTTTCAACGTGCTCAGAGCGAGCATCGCCCAGACGAAGCCTGCAATCCAAAAGCGAACGATCACCTTGGATTCCGGCCAGCCGAGCTGTTCAAAGTGGTGGTGGATGGGGGACATACGGAGGATCCGCTTGCCCGTCAGCTTGAAGCTCAGGACCTGCGCGATGACTGACAGCGCCTCGACAACGAACACGCCGCCGATGAAGATCAGCACGATCTCTTGCTTGACCAGTACGGCGACGGTCCCGATGGCCCCACCCAGGCTCAGCGAGCCAACATCGCCCATGAAGATTTGCGCGGGATGCGAGTTGTACCACAGGAACGCCAAGCTGGCACCCACGATCGACCCGCAGAAGATCGTCAGTTCACTCGCCAGAGGCACGCTGGGAACGTCAAGATACGCCGATATCTCGGCGTGGCCCGCGACGTAGACCAGCACCGCGAGTGCGGCCACGCAAATGATCGTCAATCCGATCGCCAGTCCGTCGAGCCCGTCGGTGAGGTTGACAGCGTTGCTCGAACCGACCAGGACGAAGAACAGAAAGGCTAGGAATGGAGCGTAGGCCAGCGGCAGCGTCAGCGGATGGCCGAGCAGCGAGTGGAAGACGGGATCCGGCCGGATGTCCTTGAAGAACGGCAGGGTCAGTTCCATCGCATAGTCGCCTTGCCCCCGCAGAGCAATCAGCACCACGCCGATCAGTACCGTCATGCCGATCTGCAGGGCCAGCTTGGTGCGGCTGGAAAGGCCGAGATTCTGCCGCTTCGACACCTTCCTGTAATCGTCGAGCAACCCGATCGCGCCGAATCCGATCAAGGACGCCAGCGCGATGCGGACATAGGCGTTGCTCAGGTCGGCCCACAGCACGGTCGGCACGATGACCGCGGCACAGATCATTAGGCCCCCCATGGTCGGAGTGCCAGCCTTGCGCTGATGGGACCGCGGGCCTTCCTCGCGGATATACTGACCAATCTGCGCTGCTTGGAGCTTGCGAATCAGCCACGGCCCAAGCATCAGGCCAATCACCAACGCGGTGAGGCTTGCCATCGCGGTTCGGACTGTGATGTAGCCGAAGATCCGCAAGGGGCCGAACAGCGACGACAGGTGTTGGAACAGCTCGTACAGCATGATGGCTAGGCCGTCCTCCGTTGCTTTGGCGTCGCCGCGTCCAGCCGGTCGAAGACTAGGTCCCGGGCCTGCTCCAGCCCCACTCCCCGCGACGCTTTGAACAGCACCGCGTCTCCCGGCCCGATCAGATCTGCGACAGCGATTCCGGCTTGCGCCGGGGACTCGTGAAACTCAGAGCGGATGCCCGCAGCCGAGGCAATCTCGGCGGCATGCCCTCCAACCGCCACCAGGTAATCGACACCCGCCGATGCCACCGCCGCGCCAACCCGCCTGTGCAGTTCCGGCGAGAGCTCGCCAAGCTCCCGCATCTCGCCCAAGACGGCGATGCGCCGCGTAGCGGCTGTCCCGCGCAGGACGTCAAGCATGGCCTCCATGGCCGCCGGATTGGCGTTGTAGCAGTCGTCAATGACTGTCACACCGCCTACCTTGCGAACGATGCCTCGCATCGCGGATGGCCGCAGACGGCTCACCGCCTCGGCAAGGCGCTGGGGAGCGATTCCCAGCACGCCGGCGGCTGCGACCGCGGCGAGGATGTTGTAGATGTTGTGCTTTCCGGCTAGCGCCGACGTCATCACGTGGCCATCCACCCTGAAACGGACGCCATCCGACCCCAGCTGCTCAACGCTCTCGCCGCGCACGTCGGCATTCCGCTCTATCCCATAGGTCACGGTCGGGCCCGCATGCTTCGTGCGAAACGCCGCCACTCGTGCGTCGTCGGCATTCAGCACTGCCGTGCCGGTCGGCGGAAGAGCCTCGATCAAGCGCCCCTTTTCGACTGCGATCTCGTCGACGGAGGCGAAATTGCCCACGTGGGCGGCCCCGACGTTGGTCACGACTCCCACGTCCGGCGCGGCAATCTCAGCAAGCGGGCGCATCTCGCCGACGTTGTTGATGCCAATCTCGACCACCGCCGCGCTGGCCTGATCGGGAACGCGCAGCAGGGACAGCGGCAAGCCGTACTCGTTGTTGAGGTTGCCCTCGGATTTCGCCACGGGAAGAAAGCCATCCAGCAGCGCCGCGAGCGTGTCCTTCGTGGTGGTCTTGCCGCTGCTGCCCGTCACGGCAACCACCGTTCGACCCCACGCCTTACGCGCGCGTGCCGCGAGGATTTGCAACGCCAGAGCGGTATCGGGGACGGGCACCAGTGGCCCTTTCCCGCGATAGGCGGTGTCGACCACTGCAGCGACCGCACCCCTCTGCAGAGCTGCGTCCACAAAATCGTGCCCGTCGTGGGATGGGCCGCGAATGGCGAAGAACAGCTCACCTAGCTTCACCGTGCGTGAATCGATCGAGCAGCCCTGAGCCTGCCCGCCGATACATTGGCCCGGCGAGCCGAGCCAAGCGCGAACTTGCGAGATCGGCAGTGTCACGATCTCTTGAACCCCATGGCACCGAGGGCCTGGCGAACCTCGTGCCGGTCATCGAACTCAACGGTTCCGTCCGGGAGTGTCTGCGTGGTCTCGTGCCCCTTGCCTGCGATCAGCACGACGTCCCCGTCGTGCGCGTTGCACAGAACTAGCGCAATCGCTGCAGCGCGGTCCGGTTCCAGCGTCCACGAAGCGGCGCTCTGGCGCAGGCCGACTGCAACATCCAAGATGATGTCGAGCGGGTCCTCACTCCGCGGGTTGTCAGAGGTCACCACGGCGTAATCGCTCAGCTTGCCCGCGACGCGCCCCATTGGTGCCCGCTTGGAGTGGTCTCTGTCGCCACCGCAACCAAACAGGGTCAGCACACGCCCGCGGGGCCGAGCAGTATCGGCGATCTGCCTGGCGGCCTGGATCAGGCGGCGCAAGGCGTCTTCTGTGTGCGCATAGTCCACAACTGCCAAGAACGGTTGGCCGCAATCGACGGTCTCGAACCGTCCCGGCACCGGGCGGGCCGCCCTCAGCCCGGATTCGATCTCTGCAGCGCTCAGGCCCTGACGCTGCACTGTGGCGATGGCGGCCAGGATATTGTCCACGTTCCAGTCGCCGGCAAGCTTGGACTCGACACGGATTTGGCCTGTTGGCGACGCCACGTCGAAGCGCACGCCATGGGCATCGGACTCGATGCGCGTGGCCCTTACGTCCGCGCCTTCGGAGCGCCCGAAGGAATGTGTCGGGGACGCGCCGAGACGAAGGATCTCCCGCCCGAGTTCGTCGTCCGCATTGACAACCGCGTGCAGCGGCGGTCTGGCGCCAGCCCCCTCGAACAGACGCCGCTTGGCCGCAGCATAGCCGGCCATGTCGCCGTGAAAGTCCAAGTGGTCGGGCGTCAGGTTGGTGAATACCGCCGTGTGCATCTCGATGCCGCAGATGCGCTCCAGCGAAAGAGCGTGGGAAGAGGCCTCCATCGTGGCGTGGCTACCGCCGATGTCGCGTAATTTCGCAAGCGCCCGGATGATGTCCAGCGACTCGGGCGTCGTGTTGACAGCTTTCACGGCCCGGTCTCCGACCCGATGCTCGATCGTGCCTAGCGAGGCGGTGGTCTTGCCAACCGAGCGCAGCAGCGCGTCGATGAGATGCACCGTGGTGGTCTTGCCGTTGGTGCCGGTGACGGCGATCACGTGTACGTCGCGATCCGGACGGCCGTAGAAGCGTAAACCCGCCAACGCCAGCGCCCGGCGGCCGTGCGATACCTGAGCCCAGCGTGGCGCCAAGCCTTGCGGCGCTTTCCGTTCGCTCACGATGGCGGCAGCGCCCGTCCGCAGCGCCTGCGGGACGAATGAGTGGCCGTCAACGCGCTCCCCTGGAAACGCGAAGAACGCCTCGCCCGCGCGCAATTTGCGGGAATCGTACTGCAGGCCGGTGAGATCCACCGGCGGCACTGCTCCCGCTGCAAGTCCTTCCAGCATCGCGTCAAGCCTCATCCGCCGCCCGCAGACTCGCGGTGTCCGACTTCAGAGATGCCGAAGTAAACCTCTAGCGGCTCGCCGTCAGTGAGGATTTCGTTGGGCCTGGGAGACTGCAGACGCGCCAGGCCGCTGCCCCGCGGATAGAGTTCGATCCCGACCCTCGCCGCAAGCGAGTACGCCTCGCGCATCGTCAGGCCGCGCATATCAGGCGCCACCTTAGCTTCGTCGGGAGCAGGTGCGGACGCGGAAACCTTGGCCAAGACGCGCTCAGCTTCGGGCACTTGCACCCGGTGCTCCAGCTCCTTGGCCGCGTGCTCTGGTTGCGGTGTCTCTTCCGAATCGGCCAAGAAGGCTTCGCGCTCGGGGTCACCGGCCCGGCCTTCGACAAAGTCTGCGAGCACGCTCTCCGAGACAGCAGGAGCTGGCTTCGTGCGGTGCGGAGTCGCCTGGGATGGTGGCACGTCCAGCAGCCTTAGCGCGCGCCTCATCACAGCCGAGAACAGCGGGGCCGCGATCCTGCCGCCGTAGTAGAACTCGCCACGCGGATCGTACAGCATGACGACGCCGACCAAGGCCGGGTCGTTGACCGGCGCAAAGCCGCAGAAGCTCGCCAAGTACACCCCATTCTGGTACGAACGGGACGTGGGATTGATCATCTGAGCTGTGCCAGTCTTGCCGGCAACCCGGTAGCCGGGTATCTGCGCGAGGCGTCCGGTGCCGTCCGCGACGACCTGCTCGAGAATCGCTTGCATGGTGGCGGCCGTGTTCGGGCTGATCACGCGCTCGCTGACGGTGCTTTCGAGCTCGACTTCCGCGCCCCCTTGCTCACGGATCGCGCGCACGATACGGGGCTTGACCGTCTGTCCGCCATTGGCAACGGCCCCGAACAGACTTGCCATCTGTATGGCGGTCACGCCGATCTCCTGCCCCATCGACAGCGAGGCCAGCGAGGCCGACGACCAGCGCTCCAGCGGACGCACCAAGCCGTGGGACTCACCCGGCAGCGCAATGCCGGTTCGGCGGCCAAAGCCAAAACGACGGATATAGTCGTGCAGCTTCTCCTCACCGAGCCTGTGGCCGATCTTGATGATTCCAACATTGCTGGACTTCATCAGCACCTGCGGCATCGTCAGCATTCCAAACGGGTGGTGGTCGCGAATCCGCCGCCGGTCAATCCACATGCCCCCCATCTCGCAGTCGAACACGTCTTCGGTGCCGACCAAGCCTTCATTCAGGGCGGCAGCAGCGGTGAGTACCTTGAACGTGGATCCCGGTTCGACCAAGTAGCTGACTGCAAAATTCCGATGGTTCTCAAGATCTTCCGCCGTTCTCGAGAGATTGTTCGGATCGAAGCGCGGCCAGCTCGCCACGGCGACAACCTCGCCGCTGTAGGGCCGCATCAGAACGACGGTGCCAGCCTGTGACTCCGTTTCCTGCACCGCGCGCTCCAACTCCATGTGAACCAGAGATTGCAGGTCGAGATCGAGGTTCAGCAACAGGTCGTTGCCGGGTACGGAAGCACGGATCTCCTGCCTTCCGTAGCGCTTGTGGCGGGCGTCATAGTGCAACACGCCGAGCCCTGGCTTGCCGCGCAACTGGGCCTCGAAACGCTGCTCGAGGCCCGCTTGGCCCAAGTGGTCTAGGCTGACCGTGCCCAGCACGTGTGCGGCCACCGTGCCATGCGGGTAGTACCTCTTGCTCTCGGTTTCGAAGTGCAGGACTTCCAAATCAAGCGTGCGGGCGCGTTCGGCCTCGGCAAGGCTCACCATGCGCTTTACCCACTGAAAGCCACCCCGTTCGATCCGGCGGCGCAGCGCGCCCCCGTCCACCGCCAGGTTCGCGGCCAGCAGCGTCGCCGTCGCGCTAGGATCCGCGACGCGGTCGGCATAGATTCCGATGGATTGGACCGGTGTGCTCAGAGCGAGTTCCCGGCCACGGCGGTCGAGCAAGCCGCCTCTGCGAGCTGGGATTTCTACGGTGACGTCGTGCTGGCGGGCAGCCTTCGCCGCAAGGCTGCTGCTCTGGACGATCTGCAGATCGACTAGCCTCAGGATGACGAGGAGGAGCCAGGTGAGGGCAAGGCACCCGACGATCAGCAGACGCAGGTGCGTATCGGGGGCAGGCGTGTCTGGTGAGGACGGGGGCCTTTGGGCGAACAGCCTTGCGCCCGGTGCTGCCGCGCCGACTGCCTGTGCCAATTTACCCATGATGTCCTTTCGTTGCGCCCTGAACAGTTGACACTCATGTTTCGCCTAAGCCAATCCAGTCACCTCACCCCGTGTGGCCTAGATCCCTCAGTCCTGCGTGTCAAACATCCTCGCCACCGCTTTTTCGGATTCTTCGTCGACCAGCCGCGGTGCGAACCAGCTGTAAGTGTCAGCGCCGGTTTCCCGAAGCCCTCCAAGCTCCGCCAGAGCGGCGACGCGCCGCAGATCTTCCAGCCGGCCTCGCTGGACCTTCAACTGATCGCGCACGGCGACAAGTTGCTCAATCCTGTCGACCAGCTGAGCCTGCCGGTAGCCCGAGTGCCGCACCCATAGGCGCGGGCCGGACAGCAGCAGGAGCACGAACACCACAAACAGCCCCCAGCTGACGTGTTTGCGCAAGGCATCTCGATCCTTCGGATCATGCCTGTAGCGGACGCCGCTGTTGTCGATGGTCTTCTTGTAAAGTACGGCACCCTCGATCGGCATCGACGGTGCCAGGCCGGCCACATGTCTTGCGGCGCCGCCTGGCGCGGCAAGGCTGGATGACGAATGCCCGGAGGCTCCCTCGCTCCAACCTTGGTGGGATTGCCGCGCCGGCGGCGCCTTTCGCGTTAGTTCCCTCTCCATTGCTAACCGATCCTTATCCGTGGCCGAGAGCCCGGTCCGTGCGCAGTGCCGCCCGCAAGCGGGCACTGCGGCTAGGCGGGTTCCCCTCCACCTCTTCCGTCGAGGGGCGAACCACCCGGCGGGTCAAGAGTTCATAGGTTCCGGCGGTCGCTAGCCGACGGAAACTATGCTTCACCAAGCGGTCCTCGCCGCTGTGAAAACTCACCACGACAAAGCGTCCGCCTGCAGCGAGCAGTCGCGGAGCTTCATCCAAGAGCTTGGCCAGCTCGCCGAGCTCATCGTTGACGGCCATGCGCAGCGCCTGGAACGTCTTAGTCGCGGGATGGATGCGCCCGTGCGCACCACGCGGTATCGCGCCCGCGACAATCCCCGCCAAGTGCTCGGTGTCCCGAACCGGCCGCGCCCGCACGACAGCCCGCGCGATCCGCTTGCTGAATCGCTCGTCGGCGAGACCGTACAGTATGTCGGCCAGCCCTCGCTCACTGCCGTGGTTGACCAGATCCTCTGCCCGCAACGCTTGACGACAGTCGAAACGCATGTCGAGAGGCCCGGCCGCGCGTAGGCTGAAGCCCCTGCTGCCGTCATCGAGCTGCAACCTAGAAAGACCGAGATCGGCCACGATCCCGGCTAGCGGCAGGCAGTCCCTCGTCGCCTCTTCGAGCTGGGAGAAGCCGCCGTGAAAATACTTGACGCGGCCGTCGAACTCCCGCAGGCGCGAGCGGCACCGGTCAAGAGCCGCCCGATCACGGTCGACCGCCACCAGCTTGCGTCCTGCCATCCGGCGCAGAATCCGCTTCGCGTAACCGCCCGCACCGACAGTGCAGTCGCAATACGCCCCTCGCGGGGCCGCGCTGGCTTCGGCTAGCAGGTAGTGTTCCATTTCGTCCGCCATCACGGGGTAATGTCCGAGATTCGCCTCCGTCACAATCCCAGGTCCGCCGCGTAGCTCAGGTCTTCGGACGTGAGCTCGTTGGCCTGCATGAACTCGTTGTAGGTGGCCTCGGTCATCACGATCAGGTGATGATGGCGCCACTGGATCTTCACGGCACCGGTGATGCCGCTCTTCTCGCGCAAGGTGGCCGGTACTAGGAAGCGCCCCTGGTTGTCCAGATCCTCGCCCTTCCCGTAGTGCATCGCGTTGGCCAGGAGCTTGTTATTCCTGGCACCGTCGTGGGCAGAGTGCGAGTTCGCGGATCTGCCGGAGAGCTGGTCAGCGATCTTGGCCCATTCCTTGGTCGGGAAGACTTTCACTTCCCGTCCGTCTAAGCTGGTTACGAAGATGTCTTTGTTGGGCACGCCATCTTCGGCGCTGGCCTTGGGGTACTGGTCTTTCAGCAGGCGGTGCACCGAAGCGGGCAGCTTCAGGCGGCCCTTGGCATCCACGCTTCCGTTTTCCACTCCCCAGAACATCGTTCGATCTTCCCGTCGTCTCGATCAAAGTAACCGATTGGCCACTTCGTTCATATTCAGACCACTTTCGACCACCACATTGTGCATCCCGGAACCGGCCCATGTCAAGGCCTATCCCATTGATTTTCGAGGATATTCGGAAAGTTCCACATCTAGCATTTAAGTGTTTTCTGGCAACAACCTGTAGTGTCTGACCGGAGATCCGCTGCAGCATCTCGGCCGATTCCTGAAGAATCGTGCCCCAGCGGGGCGCTAGGAAGCGCACTTTGCGACAATATGTGCGGTCAAGCGGACGCAATTGGCGCCGCACGGCAAGACTGGGGGACGATCTGCCATGAGGCTCGGATTAGTGACATACAACGTCGGTCGGGATTGGGACATCGAGACGGTCATCGAACAGCTCGAAGCCGCCCGCTTCGAGGCCGTCGAACTGCGCAGCACCCATCGCCACGGCGTGGAGCCGGGCATTGACAGGGCGGAGGTCGAGCGCGTGCGCCGCAGGTTCGAGCAAAGCCGGGTGCGCCTGCTCAGCCTGGGGTCGGCATGCGAGTTCCATGCCCCGGACGAGGCCGTGCGACGCGCCAACGTTGCGGAGACGGCTCGCTTCGTCGAACTCGCCCACGACCTAGGCTGCTGGGGCGTGAAGGTGCGACCGAACGGACTTCCGGAAGGCGTGCCGCGCGAGGTCACGGTCCGGCGCATCGGCGAGGCCTTGACGGCTTGCGGCGAGCATGCCGTGGGTTACGGCGTCGAGATTTGGGTGGAAGTGCATGGCCGACAGACCCAGCAGCCCGAGGTCATGCGCGAGATTATGGAGAGTTGCGGCCACCCCTCGGTCGGGATTTGCTGGAACTCGAACCCGACCGACATTCGCAACGGCACGATCAAGCCTGCCTTCGACCTGCTCAAGGACTTTATCCGCAACGTGCATATCCGCGACCTGCCCGACTACCCGCATCGGGAGCTGTTCGCCCTGCTGGGTTCGATCGGCTACGACCGCTACACGCTGGCCGAGACCGCGCAGAGTTGCGAACCGGAACGGTACCTGCGGTTTTACAGCGCGCTATGGCGGGAGCTCGTCCGGAACGGCTGAGACTGCCCCGCCTGCGCGACGGAGCTCAGTTCGGCGCAAAGTTGATCGTAGGAGGATCAAGCTCGATCCAGAGCGGGTCGCCACGGGCTCCGTTGATGGAATACCGCAAGATGACGCCCCCGGGCCGCGTGTACGAGCGCCCCAATGAGTAGTCGGCCAACGAGCCGTACGGGGCGTCCGGCCCCCAGTCCTCCAAGAACTCGTCGTATGGGTAGTAGCGGCAGGGCTCTTCGACCGAGCACCCCCACATTCGATAGGCATCCTCGTATTGCCGCTCTTGGAGCAATTCGAAGAACACCTTCGCCTGACGTTCTTCGCGCCAGTTGCGCAAGAAGACATAGTAGGTCCCGACTATGATCGCCCCGACAGCCAGGGTAATGAGGACTGCCTTGACTGCGCGCTCGGCAAGCAAGCCCTTGTTGCCGTAGTCAGCGAGATAGTCCATGGGATTGGACCGCGAGAGACGGTCAGTTGGCGGGATGCTTGGCGTCGTACGCCTGCGTCGCCTCAGCCGTGAGATCGATGAGTGGGTCGGCAGCGAGCACGCCGCTGCCCTCGACGATCAGGTCCACACCCTGCGCAACACGCAAGTCGCTGATCACTTGCCGCATCCGTGCGCTGGCAGCCGTGAGGATGTTCTGGCGGTCGAACTCCACATCCGATTGCAGATCCTCGCTCATGCGCTGGGCCGAGCGCTGCTTGCGCTGCCCATCCGCCTGCAGCCGTTGCAACTCGACACCGGTCGCAGTCTGAATCTTGCCCTGGATTTCTTGCAGCTCGGCGCTGAGAGCGGTGAGCTCATCCTGGCGTACCTTGTACTTCGCTTCAAGCGCAGCGGATTCCTTCTTCATGTCGCCTGTTTCCAGCAAAGCGTTCTGAAACTGGATCACGGCCAATTTGGTCTGGGCGGCCAGCTGGCTCGGCCATGCGCACAGCAGCAGGGCCGAGGCAAGCACTAGCGGGTGCATTCGAATTGGGTTCCAGTTGTAGAGCATCGTGAATCTTCCTAGGATTCCTATTTTGGCATGCCGGGCCCGTCGTATTCCACAGCAGCGCAAAAGCGACGGTCGGCTGACCGAGCGAAATGGCGGATTGCGCGGCGCGGTGCGGCCGGCGATGCAACCCGTAGCGGTCCGGCGGGTCTGGGACGTCCCAGCCCCGCGTTGCGCGGAGGTGATGCTTGGCAGCGGCCAGGCCAGATCTGTCGGACCAAGATCTGACCGCAACGGCCGGCGCGCGGGCGAGCGGAGCAGTGGAATGCAACCCGAGCCCAAGGCGCGAAAACACTAGCCCGCTGGACATCCGGCTCCCGACCGCTTTCGCTCTGCGCAGATCGTCAATGGCACCGACCAGGTTGCCGGAACGGATGGGTAGTACCGTAAGAGTAGATTGCCGCCAGGCCAGCGACAATTCATAGCCTAGTCCGTTTACATCTGTGCAATCGCCTGGAAACACCATCGAGCCTCTCCTGAACGGGGAGCTTGCAAAGATCCTTCGCGAGCGCGGTTTCGAGACCGCTGCCCTTGCCGAACCACGGATTCGAGACTCGGCAGGGAACAGTCACCAAGTCGACGTACTGGTCGACCTCGATGACCGCGCGATCGCCATCGAGTCGGAATTCAGTCCGGCACGAACCCTGAATGCCGATTGTAAGAAACGCCTACCAGCAGAGCCGCTCCAATGGAGAGGCGTCGCCGTTGAATCGGTGTTCGCCGTCATCTACCCCCAGGACCTGCAGCGGATGGATGAAGCCAGAGCCCGCCGGGAACTGCGGACATGCACTCTCAACTTCCAAGAGTTCACCCGGGATACAGATGGCGCCATCAAGATCGGTGTTCTCGAGACGGGGAACATTCTCGCCCTTGCGGAGACGTTGCACAATTTCTGGGTACGGCACGACGGCCGGACGTCTGTCGACGATGCCGTTAACGAAGCATCTAGGGCGATCGATCAAGCAGCCGAAGTCTTGCATCGGTTGCCGTACGTCGTCACAGAAGCAGACAAGAGCACGTGTGCTGCCATGGCACTGGTCTGGCTGAACGCCCTGCTGTTCCAAGAACTGTTGGCTGCAAACCTAGATCCGGCATCGCTGCCCGAAGAGCACAAGGGCAAGCAGATCACGCGACCGCTGCAGGCCGATAGCCCGGACGAGATCCTCGACAAGTGGCGTGAAATCTTGGAGATCAACTGGTGGCCGATTTTCGAAATCGCCCGGAACACCCTAGAGTCGACACCTTCGCCCCATGACCGCAGGGCACTGGATATATTGAAGCGGGCGGCACACTCAATCGCTTCCCGCGGCGAGATCCGGCGGCATGACATCGCGGGCCGGATCTATCATCGCTTGCTGAACGCGAGGAAGTTCCTCGCAACGAATTACACGACGATACCGGCGGCAGTCCTGCTCGCTGCACTTGCCTTCGACCCCAAGCACCCACGCTGGAAGAGCGTCCAATGGGACGACCCGGATTCAGTACGGGAGCTCAATATCGTGGATCCGGCTTGCGGCACGGGAACGTTGCTGATGGCGGCACTCCAAGAAATCCTTCGCAGTCACAGACGAGCGCTTAGTGTGGATGCGGGAGCGGCCAGTACACGAGAAGTTGTGCGCTTGGCTCTCGAAGAAGTGTTGCAAGGCTACGATGTCGTCCCCAATGCAGTCCATCTCACTGCTGCGACCTTGTCCATGGCGGAGACCAGCCAAGTCATCAAGAATATACAGACGATCCTGATGCCGCATGACATGAAGGACGGAAACGCGCGTCTGGGGCGTCTCGATTTCATACGCACCTGGCTCGGGCAGGGCCTGGCCCAAGCCACGCCGCTGTTTGGTCAGCCAAGAGACCCGATTCGCCGTTCGGGAACGGGCGAGGTGGACCGTGTCGTGAACCTGCCGTCCGTGATCGATCTCGTCATTGCAAATCCCCCGTATACCAGGGCCGGCGGGCCGGGAGGCAGCGACAACACCGACTGGAATCCGATATTCGGCTCAGTGCTGTCCCAGGCGGACACCGATGCGATGCAAAAGGCCCTCAGGAAATTGCTGGAGCGGACGCCTGCCAGCACTTATGCCGGACTAGGCTCTGCCTTCGTCGTGCTTGCCGACCAAAGACTCGGTGGCAATGGCCGTCTCGCATTCGTGCTACCGGCCACTCTAGCGACCGGAAGCAGGTGGGAGCCGATTCGCAAAATGTTGTTGGAAAACTACGATGTTGACTGGGTCGTCAGCAGTCACGACATTCGAAGTCGGCATAAAGCCGGGGCCAGTCCTGGTCGCTTGTGGGTGAGCTTTTCGGAATCGACGCGCATGGCCGAGGTCCTAATCGTTGCGACGAAACGTCTGCCGGGGACTCTCGCGGAGAGCGTGACGCGTTTCGTCAACCTTCGACGAAACGTGGATGACCCGATTGCGGCAATGGCCGTCGCCCGCATCTTGCTAGCCCAGTCGGCAGATGGAAGTCCCCGAGAGATTGCGACCGGTGAGACTGTTTGGGGAGAAGTCCTCGCTGTTCCACAGGCGCAGCTGAACTCCGCTCTTTGGCCTCAAATCGCCTTTGTGCAGGGACGGCTGGCCAACACGGCGCTCGCGCTTGCCCAAGACGGAATTTGCGAGCTCGGGACCACGACCATAGAGATTCCGATTCGCCATTTGGGCGAAGTCTGTAATTTCGGGCCCTACGAGATGCAGATCAAGAATCCTAAATCCGGGCTCTTTTCGATCGTGGAAACCGACGATCCTACACGTGCAGGCCATCCGGCCCTGTGGCATCACAAATCTAAGGTCCTTACTTCCCTTGAGACCGCTGCTAATGCACGACTCGGCAGGCGGCCTGAAAGGAGTGAGGAAGCACAGACGCGGATGCTCGCCCAAAGCGGACGCCTGCACCTTGCAAGGGAACTCAGACATGCCCCCCAGCGTCTCGCGGCTGTCATCACAGACGAGCCGATGCTGGGAGTTAGATCTTGGATAACGCTGATTCCAAAATCACCGCGACCTGGCGCGGACGAAGCCTTGTGCCTGTGGCTCAACTCAACACCTGGGCTATTGCTCCGCATCGCCTATGCAAACCGCCCATACCTAGGCCGAAGCGCCCTCCCGCACGAAAAGGCGTCCATCCTGCCGGTCCTAGATGTCGATCAGCTTTCAGATCAACAGCTGCAGTCCGCGGTCACGATCTTCAATGAACTCAAGAGCCAGACCGTGCAGGGTTTTGCCTCCCTCGCCAGCGACCCTGTGCGGCGTCTAATCGACTCGCGCCTCGCCACTGCGATCCTCGGCGCCAAGGATGCAACCGTCTTCGACGCGCTGGCCAAGTCCCTGAATCACGAGCCTACGATGACAGCCCGCCATTGACCCTTGCTAGCGGCAGGGCACAAGCGACGATCGGCTGACCGAACTGAATGCCCGATTACGCGGCGCGGTGCGGCCGACGATGCGACCCGTAGCGGTCCGGCGGGTGTGGGACTTCCCCACCCCGCGTTGCGCTGAGGTGATGCTTGGCAGCGGCCAGGCCAGATGTGTCGGACCGAGATCTGACCGTAACGGTCGGCACACGGGCGAGCGGAGCAGGGGAATGCAACCCGAGCCCAGAGCGCGAAAACACTAGCCCACTGGAAATCCGGCCCCCGACCGCTTTCGCTCTGCGCAGATCGTCAATGGCACCGACCAGGTTGCCGGAACGGATGGGTAGTACCGTAAGAGTAGCTCGCCGCCAGTCCAGCGACAATCTATAGCCTAGTCCGTTTACATCTGTGCAATCGCCTGGAAACACCATCGAGCCTCTCCTGAACGGGGAGCTTGCAAAGATCCTTCGCGAGCGCGGTTTCGAGACCGCTGCCCTTGCCGAACAACGGATTCGAGACTCAGTAGGGAACAGTCACAAAATCGACGTACTGGTCGACCTCGATGACCGCGCGATTGCCATCGAGTCGGAATTCAGTCCGGCACGAACTCGAAATGCCGATTGTAAGAAGCGCCTGCCAGCAGAGCCGCTCCAGTGGAGAGGCGTCGCCGTTGAATCGGTGTTCGCCGTCATCTACCCCCAGGACCTGCAGCGGATGGATGAAGCCAGAGCCCGCCGGGAACTGCGGACATGCACTCTCAAGTTCCAAGAGTTCACCCGGGATACAGATGGCGCCATCAAGATCGGTGTTCTCGAGACGGGGAACATTCTCGCCCTTGCGGAGACGTTGCACAATTTCTGGGTACGGCACGACGGCCGGACGTCTGTCGACGATGCCGTTAACGAAGCATCTAGGGCGATCGATCAAGCAGCCGAAGTCTTGCATCGGTTGCCGTACGTCGTCACAGAAGAAGACAAGAGCACGTGTGCTGCCATGGCACTGGTCTGGCTGAACGCCCTGCTGTTCCAAGAACTGTTGGCTGCAAATCTAGATCCGGCATCGCTGCCCGAAGAGCACAAGGGCAAGCAGATCACGCGACCACTGCAGGCCGACAGCCCCGACGAGATCCTCGACAAGTGGCGTGAAATCTTGGAGATCAACTGGTGGCCGATTTTCGAAATCGCCCGGAACACCCTAGAGTCGACACCTTCGCCCCATGACCGCAGGGCACTGGATATATTGAAGCGGGCGGCACACTCAATCGCTTCCCGCGGCGAGATCCGGCGGCATGACATCGCGGGCCGGATCTATCATCGCTTGCTGAACGCGAGGAAGTTCCTCGCAACGAATTACACGACGATACCGGCGGCAGTCCTGCTCGCTGCACTTGCCTTCGACCCCAAGCACCCACGCTGGAAGAGTGTCCGGTGGGACGACCCGAATTCAGTACGGAAGCTCAATATCGTGGATCCGGCTTGCGGCACGGGGACGTTGCTGATGGCGGCACTCCAAGAAATCCTTCGCAGTCACAGACGAGCGCTTAGTGTGGATGCGGGAGCGGCCAGTACACGAGAAGTTGTGCGCTTGGCTCTCGAAGAAGTGTTGCAAGGCTACGATGTCGTCCCCAATGCAGTCCATCTCACCGCTGCGACCTTGTCCATGGCGGAGACCAGCCAAGTCATCAAGGATATCCAGACGTTCTTGATGCCACATGACATGAAGGACGGAAACGCGCGTCTGGGGAGTCTCGATTTCATACGCACCTGGCTCGGGCAGGGCCTGGCCCAAGCCACGCCGCTGTTTGGTCAGCCAAGAGACCCGATTCGCCGTTCGGGAACGGGCGAGGTGGACCGTGTCGTGAACCTGCCGTCCGTGATCGATCTCGTCATTGCAAATCCCCCGTATACCAGGGCCGGCGGGCCGGGAGGCAGCGACAACACCGACTGGAATCCGATATTCGGCTCAGTGCTGTCCCAGGCGGACACCGATGCGATGCAAAAGGCCCTCAGGAAATTGCTGGAGGGGACGCCTGCCAGCACTTATGCCGGACTAGGTTCTGCATTCGTCGTGCTTGCCGACCAAAGACTCGGTGTCAATGGCCGTCTCGCATTCGTGCTACCGGCCACTCTAGCGACCGGAAGCAGGTGGGAGCCGATTCGCAAAATGTTGTTGGAAAACTACGATGTTGACTGGGTCGTCAGCAGTCACGACATTCGAAGTCGGCATCACGCCGGGGCCAGTCCTGGTCGCTTGTGGGTGAGCTTTTCGGAATCGACGCGCATGGCCGAGGTCCTAATCGTTGCGACGAAACGTCTGCCGGGGACTCTCGCGGAGGGCTTGACGCGTTTCGTCAACCTTCGACGAAACGTGGATGACCCGATTGCCGCAATGGCCGTCGCCCGCATCTTGCTAGCCCAGTCGGCAGATGGAAGTCCCCGAGAGGTTGCGACCGGTGAGATTGTATGGGGAGAAGTCGTCGCTGTTCCACAGGCGCAGCTGAACTCCGCTCTTTGGCCTCAAATCGCCTTCGTGCAGGGACGGCTGGCCAACACGGCGCTCGCGCTTGCCCAAGACGGAATTTTCAAGCTCGGGACCACAACCATAGAGATTCCGATTCGCCATTTGGGCGAAGTCTGCGATTTCGGCCCCTACCATATGCAGATCAAGAGTCCTAAATCCGGGCTCTTTTCGATCGTGGAAACCGACGATCCGACACGTGCAGGCCATCCGGCCCTGTGGCATCACAAGTCTAAAGTCCTGACTTCCCTTGAGACGGCTGCTAATGCTCGACTCAACAGCCGACCTGAGATGAGCGAGGAAGCACAGACGCGGATGCTCGCCCAAAGCGGGCGCCTGCACCTTGCCAGCGAACTCAGACATGCCCCCCAGCGTCTCGCAGCTGTCATCACAGACGAGCCGATGCTGGGAGTTAGATCTTGGATAACGCTGGTTCCAAAACCACCACGACCTGGCGCGGACGAAGCCTTGTGCCTGTGGCTCAACTCAACACCTGGGCTATTGCTCCGCATCGCCTATGCAAACCGCCCGTACCTAGGCCGAAGCGGCCTCCCGCACGAAAAGGCGGCCGTCCTGCCAGTCCTAGATGTCGATCAGCTTTCAGATCAACAACTGCAGTCCGCGGTCACGGTCTTCAATGAACTGAAGAGCCAGACCGTGCAGGGCTTTGCCTCCCTCGCCAGCGACCCTGTGCGGCGTCTAATCGACTCGCGCCTCGCCACTGGGATCCTCGGCGCCAAGGATGCAACCGTCTTCGACGCGCTGGCCAAGTCCCTGAATCACGAGCCTACGATGACAGCCCGCCATTGACCCTTGCTAGCGGTAGAGCCGGCCTCGACGCAAGCCAACGCAATCATGCTTTCTACGGCGAGAAGAACTGGCGCATGACATCGTTGTACATCACGATTCCGAACAGAATCACGATGAAGAGGAGACCCACTTGAGCGATCCGATTCTTGACGGCAATGCTGACATCGCGGCGCAACATCGACTCGACGAGCAACAGCAAGATCTGGCCGCCATCCAAGACGGGGATAGGCGCTAGGTTGAGAACGCCTAGGTTGACGCTGATCAGGGCCATGAACTGCAGCAGCGGCCCCACCCCGTAGGATGCCGCGGTTTGGGTGTGCTCATAGATGCCGACAGGGCCCGCAAGGGAATCGACTCCGATGTCGCCGACGATGAGCTTGCCGAGCGCGTGGAATATCATGCCGGCGAAACCCGCGTTTTCCTTCAGCGACTGATCGAGCGCGCCTTGAAACGAGAGGGACATTTCGATTCGCTCGAATTCTGCCCGCATGGCGATCCCGACCCGCCAGCTTCCATCCTTCTGCCGGGCGCTCACTTCCATCGCGAGCCGCTCCCCTTGGCGCTCGACTTCGAGTGCCAAGGGCCGACCGCCAGAGGAGGACACCACATGCAGGACCTGATCGACGGCGATGATCTCCTCGCCATCAATGCTCACCAGCACGTCGCCAGCCTGTATCCCGGCCTCCTGGGCGGGTGCTCCCGGGACCACGTCAGGAAGTGCCACCCGATGCGGCGCGCTCCAGCCGGCGTCGGACTGCCCGGTCGAGCGTTCCGTCTCGGGGATGTGGATGATCGAGCTGATGCTTGCTCCGTCCCGGTCCAGCGCCATTTCCACGTTCTGGCCCCCCACCAACCCGGACGTCATCAGTAAATCCATCCAAGTGGAAGTCGACATACCATCGAGAGATCGCACCACATCACCGGTTTGAACGCCTGCCTCGGCGGCTGGCGAGGCGGGGACCACATAGCCTATGCGGGCCTCTTCCTGCAGGAACGTCGCCCGCTCGTAGCGGTACATATAGACGCCCGCGAGCAAAGCGATGGCCAAGATGAAATTGAAGACCGGCCCGGCAGCAATAATGATCAGGCGCTGCCACCTTGGCTTGGAATCAAGTCCGCCAGGCTCACCGGTCGGCTCGCCGGTCAGAGCTTGGCCGGCCATCTTCACGTACCCGCCCAAAGGTAGCAAGCACACCTTGAATTCGGTGCCGTTTCGGTTGATGCCCAGCAACTTGGGGCCGAATCCAATCGAAAAGCTCTCGACCGTGACGCCGAAGTAACGCGCCGCAAGGAAGTGCCCCAATTCATGGAACAGCACCAGGACGCTTAGGACCAGAATGAAATTGACCATAGGTCGTTATCCAGCTTCAGCCTGTCGCCACGGCCGCGCCTACCGGGGCATCACACCGTTCCACAAGGCCGCGCGCATAGGCCCGAGCATCCCGGTCACAGTCCATCACATCGTCGATTGCCGATGCGTGGCGAGCACCACCCCACTCCAAAGTCCGCTCGACAATCCGGTGGATAGCCAAGAACGGAATCCGTCCCTCCAAGAAAGCTCCCACAGCGACTTCATCCGCAGCATTGAGCAGGCAGCCTGAAAGGCCACCCAGACGAAGGGCCTCATAGGCTAGGGCCAGCATCGGGAACTTCGCAAGATCAGGCGGCTCGAAATTTAATTGTGGCACACGCGACCAGTCCATTCGCTCCCGCGGGCTGGGCTCGCGCGCCGGGAACGCCAAGGCGTAGCGAATCGGCAGTTTCATGTCCGGGAGACTCAATTGCGCGACCATTGACCCGTCCACGTACTCGACCATGGCATGCACGATCGATTGGGGATGGACAACGACATCGACGCGGTCAGGACCCAGACCGAACAAGTGACAGGCCTCGATGACTTCGAACCCTTTGTTCATCATCGTGGCGGAGTCGATCGTGATGCGGCTGCCCATCTTCCAGGTCGGGTGGCGCAGTGCGCTCGCTGGGGTAACCTGCGCCAGTTCGGCAGCAGGCGTGGTCCTGAACGGCCCGCCGGAAGCAGTCAGGACAATTCGCTCGACCTCTTCGAACCGGCCGGCCCGCAAACACTGATGCACTGCATTGTGCTCGCTATCAACCGGCAGCAAAGCCGCGCCCGACTCGCGCGCAGCTGCCATCACCAGTTCCCCGGCCGAGACCAGTACCTCTTTATTGGCCAAGGCCACTCGCTGCCCGGCCCGCACCGCCGCATAGGTCGCCTTCAGTCCGACGACTCCGACCGCCGCGGAAACCAGCACGTCCGAGTTCAGACCGGTCGCGGCCTCGATGTTGCCCGCGTCCCCGCAGACGCAGCGCGGAGAATAGCCCGGGATCTGGCGCACTCTCTCGGTCAGGCGGGCTAGTGCCGGCTCGTCCGCCACCGACAGCAAGTCCGGACGGAATTCGCTAGCCTGCCGAACCAGCTCGTCGACGTTGCGGCCGGCAGCCAGCGCGACAACTTCGACCGGTGTCTCGATTTCGCGGACGACCTGCAGAGTGTTGCGCCCAATCGAGCCTGTTGATCCAAGCAGCGAGAGCCGCATCGCAGGGTTACCTTTCGCGCGTTAGCGGGCCGGCAAGCCGCCCCGCCTCAACTCTGATCCTAGCCCGGGGCATGGCACAGGTCGCAGTCGTTCGGCGCGTTATTGCGGGCATGGCAGTCCATGCAGGCTGCCATCGTAGTCGGCTTCTCCTGGAACAGCACGTCCCGCTGGGCTACAGGACCGTGGCAAGTCTCGCATTCGACCGAGGCATCCTCGACATGGGAGGCGTGGGAGAACCAGACAAAATCGGGAACTCGATAGACGCGCTTCCAAGGCACTGCGTTGCCTTCGGAATTGAATTGTGCGAGTCGCTGGATGTGCGGGCTGTCTGTCTTTACCGCCACGTGGCAGGCCATGCAAGTCGCCTCGGCAGGGTAGCCAGCGGCGAAGCCGGGATCCGCGATCCCGTGGCAATCTCGGCACTTCAGCCCCAACGCCAGGTGTGTCTTGTGGCTGTATGGCAAAGGCTGTTCGACGGGAACGGGCGCGGCCGACTCGTCAGGCGGAGCCCCAGCCGACTGCGAGTAGCACCATGGCACGGCCGCCAATGCCAGGCCCAAACCTAGGCACCAAGCACACCGCAGACGGTTTTCAATCTTCACGCCACGGCCCTCAATCAAACGTCCCTAGCACAGCGGAAGCCCAGATTCGAAGTCGAACTGTCCGGCGTGTTCGAGGTCCGCGCGGCCACGCGATAGCGGTTGCAATAGGACGCGTGGCAGAGAAACGAGCCGCCACGCATGACCCTTGCCGTGCCGCCGGGTGGGCCGACTGGGTTGTGGCGCGTCGCCGTGACGTGGTAGATGGGGTCGAACCGGTCAGCGCACCACTCCCAGACATTGCCAGTAATCGAATAGAGTCCATATCCATTCGGCGGAAACGCATCGACCGGGCACGGGCCCCTGTACCCATCCGCCCCTAGATCATTCTCCGGAAAGCGGCCTTGCCAGATGTTACAAAGGTGCTTACCGCCCGGTTCCAGTTCCTGGCCCCAGGGATAGGTTTGCTGCTCCAGCCCGCCCCGAGCACTGGATTCCCATTCGGCCTCGGTCAGCAGCCGCTTCCCTGCCCAGCGGCAATAGGCCAAGGCATCTGCGTACGAGACGTGCGTGACAGGATGGTCCGGCCTCGCTCCAACGCTCGAATGCGGCCCCTCGGGATGGCGCCAGTCGGCGCCATTGACCTTGCACCACCACTCATGCCCTGCCACCGTATCCTCGGCCAAGGCGGCGTAGCGATCCTCGGGCAGCTGCTTATGGAAGACAAACGACCAGCCGAAGCGTTCCGCTTCGGTCACGTAGCCAGCTGCCTTGGCGAACTCCCCAAAGGACTCCACCGTCAACGGATACGTGTCGATGTAGAAGGGATCGAGCACGACCTCCCTGACAGGCCCCTCCCCGTCGGCCGGGAAACCCGCATCGGTCTCGGTTCCCAGCAGGAAGTGCCCGCCGTCCACGCGGCGCATCTCTGCGGTGGACCCGGCCCGCACGACCTGCCGCTGCGCGGAGAATCTTTTCGATTCGGCTAGCCGTTGCGCGCGCGCCACGCTCGGAACGCAGCATGCACTGGGGCCGCGCAGCACGTCGGGCAAGCGGGCGCCGGTCCCCGTCGATTCCGGGGGCGTAGCCCCGCACATGTCGCGCTGTCCCGCCAAAGCCTGAGGCGATTTTACCACGGTGTCTCGATAAGTGGTTGCGCTTGATAGAGATACGCAACGATTCCAGACAGCAAACGGGATCTTTGCAGCGGCCAAGGATCAGGTCTGGAATCCGCCCGGAGACTACAGGCCCTCAACCGTGGCCTTTTCCCGGAGGCTATCGACGTACTGCTCGAGCAGCTGTGTCCGCCGCGCCTCGACAAGCTCCTTGCGAATCTCGTCTCGGACTTCGCCAAACGGCCGCAGGCCGGGCAGCTTGCGATCGGTCAGCTTGACGATATGGAACCCGAAGACCGTCTTGAACACGCCGCTGGTGGCTCCAACCGGCATGTTGAAGACCACGTCTTCGAACTCCCGGACCATCTTGCCGCGAGGGAAGTAACCCAGATCGCCTCCGCCGCCCGGGCAGTCGGAATGCCGGTCGGCAATCTGCTCAAAACTCTCCCCAGTCTGCAAGCGTGCGTAGATCGCATCGGCGGCAGCCTTCGCCTCCTCCTCACTGACCCCCTTCTCCACGTGCTTGACGATGTGCGCAGCCCGGACCATCTCTTCCACCCGATAGCGGTCCTTGTTGGTGCGGTAGGACTGGGCCAGTTCCTTGGGCTTGGGCTCTCGAGCCTTGTCCGTCACGCTGGCGATTAGCCTCTCCACCTTCAGCTGCCGCTCGATATCTCCGCGCAATTGCCCCTCATCAATGCCCGCTTCAGCCAGTTTCTCTGGACCGCCGTAATTCTTGAGCAGGCTGGCGAATCGCTGTTCTACCTCCGCGCCATCGACGGTAGCCGGGTCGGCAACCGCTGCCTGACGTAGCAGCGTCTGCTCGATCACGTTTTCGCGCGCCCATTCAATCGCGCGCGCCTGCAGGGCTGCGGGATCGAGGCCCCACTCCTTCCGCTGCTCGTCGGAAAGCTGCTCGAGGCGCCGCCGTACGGATTCGGCTTCCGTGGCAAGCACCTCATCCTTGACATCCTCTCCGTTGACCGTAAGTGCCATCGCGGCTATTTTATCGCGGCTGCCGCGAAGTGTTTCCTGATCTCGCTTCCAGCACTGATCACGGCGAAGCCGCCGCCGCCTCGCGGTGGCCGGGTCGGCGGTCGAGTCTCTTGAAGGGATCACGGTCCACGCATCGCCTGGTCCGGCCAAATGGTCCGCCACTCTTGACATCGCACCTTGCGGAATGGCTCCAACCTACGAGCATCTTTGGTTCAGCTGTTTGCACGTGACCGCACCCAAACGACCGTTCTGCAAGACCTGAAGTATGCCGTTCGGATTCTGGCCCAGGCGCTAGGTTGCACCACCGTGATCGTTGCAGCGCTCGCCCTCGCGATCGGGGCGCATACGGCGAACTACTCGCTCGCCGATACCACGGTAAACCGCTCGGCTCCCTTCGACTGACAGACTCGTGCCGATCTAGACAGATCCGATTGGCGGGCCATTCCGCCGCTCGCCGTCGGCATGCCCGGATGCGCGTGCATGGCGCGGTGGAGGGAATGAACCGCATGGCCAAACTGGCTATGAAAAGCAGTACGGGTTGCGGTCATACGGATCTTACGAACTCGCTCTATATCATCGACTTGGAAACCTACCCCAGCACAGCCGTGCCCACCGATTTGCTGCAGGACCGTTTTCTTGAAGTTGGCAGTAATTTCTGCTCTTTCGAATGCCCCACCAGATGAAGCAAGCTCCAAGCCGAGCGTAAGCGAATCGTCCGCGCTCGGTCCACCGAAGATTCGCACAATGCGTTGGAGGGGCTCGGATTCATGAGCGGACGTGACATCAATGCGCGCCTAGACGCATTTGAATCCAACTCCGTCTGCCGCCACCGCCGGGAAGGGGTCGTCGTGGAGTGCAATACAGAGGAATCACCTCACGGCCTTCAAAAACGATCAGGCCTGGCCGGCACCCTGCAACGGACGAACCCAGCGAAGTCCGGGCTCAAGCCGATCAAAGTCGGACGAACCTACAAGACGCAGCCGACGCCCGTTTCGAGTCCCGCTGTTCACGGGCAATCGGTATAGCCGGACGCCAGACATGTACTCCTGAGCGCAACCGCCTCTGCAATCTGGCGCCGGGACATCTTCCGCTCCACCTCCTCAAGGTCGCTCCGGGCATCTTCTTCTCCATTTTCGACCGCCAAGCTTAGCCACACGTGCGCAGTCGCGTAGTTCCTGGCGACGCCTGAATTGCGCGCGTAAGCTTGGCCGAGCTGCCACTGTGAGAAGGCATAGCCTTGGACAGCGGCAAGCCGATGCCATCGGACGGCCTCGGCCGCGTCTTGACGAACGCCGTCGCCGCGCGCGTAGACGGTTCCGAGCCAAGACTGGCCCCAGGCCAGCCCTTGGTTGCCAGCGAGGCGAAACCACCTCGCAGCTTCGACGTGGTTCGTGGCAACGCCCTCGCCATTTCGGTAACGGATGCCGAGGTAAATCTGGCCATAGGGATCGCCTTGCCGGGCGGCCGAGAGAAACCACTTTGCCGCTTCCGTAAAATCGTGTGGCGCTCCAAGGCCATCCAAGTACAGGCGGCCGAGATACACTTCGGCCCTGGAATGATCTTTGCTCGCGGCGAGCCGGTAGAGCCGGTGCGCGGCTGAGTAATCCCTCGCAACACCCCGCCCAAAGTGGAACATCAGGCCGAGCCGGAATTGCGCGTGTGAGTAACCTTGGTCCGCTGCCAAGCGATACAACTCCATCGCCCGAATGTGATCGACCGGCAGGCCCACCCCCCACTCGTGCAGGTATCCCAGAAAGGCTTGGGCTCTGGGATGGTTTTGGCCTGCGGCCAATCTAAACCAGTAGAGTGCCTTGTCCAGATCCAAAGGCAGGGCGTCCCCGTAATAGTGCAGCGATCCAAGCACGTACTGACTTGCAGGGTCACCCTGTTCAGCTGCCAGGCGGTGTTTGGTGACCTGCGGCTCTGAGTCTAAGGGGTCATGCTCGGCCAGCAATCCTCCTCCGGGACTGCGCTGGATCCGATAAAGCTAGCCCTCGAAATCACTAATGGACCAGCCGATCTCGAACGGCTCGCCCTGGTAGCTATACTCTTGCCCTGATCGCCACAATCTAGCCGTGGACCCGCCAGACCCCAATGACACCAGTACTGGGACCGGGGCTAGCTGAGGCGGAATCACCCGCCAATCAGCTCGCAGACGCCGGATCTGGCGATTCCTCACGTCCGCGACGTATACGTCGCCCCATCGATCCAGCCAGATTCCATCGGGCGCACTCAACCCGGCCCGCTGGGCAGGCCCTCCGTCGCCGGACCGACTAGGACGTCCCAGACCAGCGACGGTCTCGATGCGCCCATCCACAGCAATCCTCCGCAGTGCATGGTTGCCCGAGTCCGCGACGTAGACGCTGCCCCTCCAGTCGATTGCCACGTCACGAGGAAGGCGCAGGGTGGCTGCGCTGGCAGGACCGCCATCTCCGCCGAACCGTTGCTGACCTGTCCCGGCCAGCGTGGTAACGATGCCATCTAGGTTGATCTTTCGCACGCGGTGGTTTCCGGTATCGGCGACGATGACGTTTCCGATCAGGTCGACGGCTATTCCGCTTGGGCCCGCTAGCCTTGCGGATGTCGCCGGCCCGCCATCGCCGGAATGGCCGTTGAAGCCAGTCCCGGCGATGGTCGAGATGGTGCCATTGGAGATCTTCCGAACTCGATGGTTTCCCGTGTCGGCGACATAAACAGTTCCGTATGAGTCCACAGCGACCGCGTTCGGGGTCGCCAAGCGCGCCGCCGGCGCACTTCCGTGATCTCCGCTGAAGCCCGACCGGCCGGTGCCTGCCAGCGTTGTAATGACACCATCTCGGTCAATCAGGCGGATTCGATGGTTGCCTGAATCCGCCACGTAAAGGGCTCCGCTGGAGTCGATGGCAACGTCGCGCGGATCGCGAAGCCGGGCACGCCTTGCCGTGCGGCCGTCGCCGGAATAGCCCGGGACACCAGTGCCGGCCAACGTTGTGATCACCCCGGACGGATCAACCTTCCGTATGCGGTGATTCCCGCTATCGGCGATGAAGATCTCGCCGTTCTGGCCGACCGCCACGCCCGACGGATTGGCCAGCCGCGAATTCACCGCTTGGCTGCCGTCACCACCGAAACCATAGACTCCCGAGCCCGCCGCAGTCTCGATTGCGAAGTTCGCGGCTGTGAACTGTACAGGCGCGTGCAGCGGCTCTGCTGTCCACACCCCGCCTGGCTGCAAGAGCAGCCTGTAACTGCCCCGGTCATCGTGATGAATGGCCGACCCGTTCGCAAGCGGCCGATTGCCCAGCCAGAAACGGCCGTCTTCACGCTTGCGTATGGTGACGCGATCGACCCCGGCACTCAGGACGACCTCAAACTTCCGCTCGATGAAGAACGCCTTCCAGCTTCTGTTCAAATCGAGAGAGAGCCGATACTCGTTGCCATTGCTGGCGGAAACGATCGCGCCGCTTTCGATCGGTTGGCCGTTCAGGGTGTAGCCGCCGTCCGATGTCGTGACAAGGGTGACGCTCTCCTGCGTGCTGCCCAATACAACGGATATCTCTTGATTTCTGCCACCGCCCAGAGAATCTTCCGACCCTAGGTACTCCTCGATCGCGTCGTAAATCCTGTCGAACCGGTTGTAATACGCACGAAAGTCAAGATCACACGGATCAGGACCGGCAGATGATCCCCCGATTACACCGATCAAGCGGCCGTCACTTTCGCGAAACACACCGGATCCAGAGGATCCGCCTTCGACTGTGCCGCGCGACCATCGAATGCTGCTGAAGCCCCTTGAGCTGACGGTATTCCAGTTGACGCTGACGATTTCCCCGAATGCAACTCGCTTGAACGCTCCATCGGGATGGGAGACATTCACCACATCTGTCCCCGTCCGCACAGCATTTGGACTCCAGCCAATCCTCGTAGCACCTGTTGTCGACCGCACATCTTGGGCATCTAAGGGTTAGCGCAGAAATAATTTCCTAATTTCGAAGTGGGCTGAGGGAGTAGTTCCACTTGGGAGAGTGCTGGGCCTTGGTCAGGTTGAGAGCAGCCATTTGTTCGGGGGTGATCTTGACGCCCGTTTCGTAAGTCTGTTCAACGAGTTGGGCCTGCAAGCGCAGGCCAGTCTGGGTCACGGTAGTGCGAATGTAGTGGAGGATGGTGGCGAAGCTGTCGAGCGGACGGGCCGCCCAGTTCTTGCTGATTTCGCTGAAGACGCGATGCTCGATGGGATTCCACTTGCTGCACCCGGAGGGATAGTGGACGACGCTGACGGTGAGGTCGTGGGGATTGCAGAGGGTGTGCTGGAGGTTGTACTTCCAGGCGCGTGGGGCGCAGCGGTTGCTGCCGCCGGAGTCGGCGAGGATGACGAGTTCGGAGGCGTCGGGATAGCGCGAGCGGCCCTCGTGGCGCCACCAGGACTCGATGCAGTCGACCGCGAAGGCCGGTGTGTCGGCGGACTGGCCAACGCAGATGCGGCCGCGGTTGGCGAGCAGGTCGTAGATGCCGTAGGGGACGGCGCGGCCGTCGGCTTCGGAGGCGAAGTCGTGGTCTTTGACGTCGGTGGGGCGATCGTTCCAGGCGCGGCCGGGATTGCGGAAGTTGCCGACGAGTTCTTTCTTGTTGGTATATGCTGGGCTCCCAGATATGTGGAGTTGATGCTCTAAGGCACTGCAGGAAAAAGAGTTAGATAACTTTCAACTGCACATATTTCGGTCATAGCAGAGTACCTTCGTTACCGGCGCCGCCATTGGCGTCATGCGAAACGAACGGAGGTTACGATGCTGATCGAATTATTTCCGCGGGCGCATGCCCGCTTCCTAGCTCTACCGTTGCTTGGCCCGCTGCTGGACGGGTTCGCCCGCTGGCTCTCCGATCACGGCTTTGCCGCTCAGGCCATCCGCGGGCGCGTCCGCAAGGCACCCGTCCTGGAGGAGTTGCTGCTCGAACGCCGTCTCGGCGACTTGAGCCATGTCTGTAAACCCCAGCTCCTGGCTCTGACCGCCGGGAAGTCCCAGAAGGACCGGCACCTGTCGGCCCTGGTGCGCTCCCTGGCGGACTTCCTGGAACAGGACGGCTTGCTGGCAACCACCGTCCCCACCCCCGGCGAGCAACTCGTCGACTCCTATCGCCTGTACTTGGAGCACGTGCGCGGGCTGGCTGCTTCGACACAGGCAGAGCATCGCCAACTCGCTCTGGGCCTGCTCGACTTCCTAGGCTTCGATCACAACCCGGCCGCACTGACAACCCTCAGCGAACCGCAGCTCGAAGCGTTCATGATGCGTCTCGCCACGGGCTGCGGCCTGTCAAAACTCCAGAACAGGGCTTCGTTCCTGCGCTCCTTCCTGCGTTTCCTGGCAGGCCGCGGCGAGATCCCTGCAGGCTTGGATTTGTGCATCGACGGCCCCCGTGCCTCGTGTGCAAGGGCGTTGCCCCGTGCGCTGCCTTGGGAGAGCGTACAGGCGTTCCTGGCCGGGATTGACCGTGACACCGCCAAGGGCGGGCCGTCGCGATTACGCCATGTTCCTGCTCATCGCCACCTACGGCCTGCGCATCAGCGAGGTCGCGGCCCTGCGACTCGACGATATCGGATGGAGATCCGAGAAGTTCCGCGTGCAGCGGCCGAAAGTGCGGGCCCCGCTCGCCCTGCCCCTCACCGACGAGGCCGGAGCCGCGCTGGCCGACTACCTGCGCCACTCCCGCCCGCCGAGCACCCTTCGTGCGGTCTTCCTCGGCACGCGTCGGCCGGTCCGTCCGCTGTCGACCGCGGGCATTCAGCACGCGTTCTCGCATTGGATGCGTGTCGCTGTCCCCGCTGTCAAATCTGCCACGCCGCACTGTCTGCGCCACGCTCTGGCCCTGCACTTGCTGCGCCAGAACACGTCCGTGAAGGTCATCGGGGACCTGCTGGGACACCGCCGTGTGGCGAGCACCGGAACGTATCTGCGGCTGCACTCGGACGACTTGCGGGCGGCCGCCCTCGAGCGGCCCGACTGGAACGGGGGGCAGCGATGACACAACTCCCCACCTTGCGATCCTGCCTGGGGCCGGACATCCAGGCCCACGTCGAACGCAAGCAAGCCCTGGGCCGCCAGTTCGTCGGGGCAGCCGGCATCCTCGGCGATCTCGACCGCTTCCTCGCTGCGCACAGCGAGCACGATCTGACCCAGGCCAGCTTCGCCGCTGGGGCGCTCACTCTCGGGCGCCTTGCCCCCGCCTCGCGCCGTCAGTACCTGCGCATCGCCCGCGGCCTGTGCCTGTACCGGCGGCGGAGCGACCCTACCTGCTTCGTGCCCGACCCCACGGGGTTCCCGGATGCTGGCCCGCAGCGGCCCGCGCTGATCTTCTCTGAACAACAGCTCCTGGACCTGTTGAGCGCGGCCGACAGCCTGCCTGCCATGACTTGCTCTCCGTTGCAGCCTGCGGTCTACCGTCAGACGATTACGCTCGCCTATACCTCCGGCTTGCGTTGCGGGGAACTTGTCCGGCTTACGCTCGGCGATTGCGACCTGGACCAGCGTACCCGCCTCGTGCGCGGGTCGAAGGGCCACAAGTCGCGCCTCGTGGCTCTCAGCGACAGTGCCACTGCCGCCACTGATCGGTATCTCGCAGCCCGTTGCCGTTGCCCGCACGGATCGGACGCCCCGCTGTTGGCCCACGGCCGTGACGGCTCCAGCCCCTATTCCGTACGCGGGATCGATCGCGGCTTCCGCCGCCTGTTCCGCGACACCGCCATTGTCGGCGTCGCAGGCCGTCCGGCACGCCTTCACGACGTACGTCACACCCATGCCGTCCACGCCCTGCTGGGCTGGTACCGCCAAGGCACCGATCCGCAGGCCAAACTGCCGGTCCTGGCCGCCTCGATGGGACACGTCTCGCTCGCCTCGACGGCGTACTACCTCAACTTGATCGAACCGGTCGTGCGGCAGGCTGGCGAACGCTTCGCTGACTACGCCCGGACCATCGTGGCCCCGCCCCAGGAGCACAGCCATGCCTGCGGTCGGACCCACCTCGCTCGGCCGCGCCCTGCGCGACTTCTTCCTCGACTACCTGCCCAAGGTCCGTGGTGCCAGCCCCCCCACCGTACTCGCCTACCGCGACTCGTTCAAACTGCTGCTGCAGTTCCTGGCCGACGAGCTCGGATACGCCGCCAAGACGCTGGACTTCCCCGCTCTCGCCCCCGCCAACCTGCTGGCGTTCCTCGAGCAGGCAGAAACCCGCCGCGGCAACTCGGTTGCCACCCGCAATGCCCGGCTCACCGCGGCCCACGCCTTCGCCCGCTGCGCCGCGGCCCGCCATCCCGAGCATCTCGAACTGTGTCAGCGGATCCTCGCGGTCCCCTTCAAGCGCGGCCCGCAACGAGTCGTCGAACACCTCGAGGAGCACGAGGCCCGTGCACTGCTGGCCGCCCCGCATCCCACGACCCCGCCCGGCCGCCGGGACCGTGCGCTTCTGCTGACCATGTACAACACCGGAGCGCGCGTCCAGGAACTCCTCGACCTGCGAGCCTGCGACCTGCAGTTGCAACGACCCCGGCAGATCTGGCTGCGTGGTAAGGGCCGCAAGGAACGCATCTGCCCGCTACTGCCGGAAACGGCGGACGCCTTGCGCACCCTGCTAGCCGACCGAGGCGTCGGCCCCGACGCCGACAGGCCATTGTTCCGCAACCGGTACGGTCGGCCGCTCGATCGTTCGGGCGTCCGGTACATCCTGCACAAGCATGGCCGTACGGCCGCCGCCGAAGTCCCGACCATGGCGACCAAGCGCATCCATCCCCATCTGATGCGCCACACCATGGCCAGCCATCACCTGCAGGCAGGGGTCGACCTAGTCACCATCAGCCACCTGCGGGGACACGAGTCGGTCGAAACGACGAACCGCTATGCCACGGTCAGCTTGGAAGCAAAGCGCACGGCGGTCGCCAAAGGCGGGAGTCTCGGAGTGGTGTCCGAACCCGAAGTGTCGGAATGGCGTTCAGATCCGACACTTCTTGACTGGCTCGAGACCCTCTGAAGGCCTGACCTCCCCGGATATGTGGAGTTCCGAGCAAGAGAAGGTCAATCCTTGCAGTGCCTTAGAGCATCAACTCCACATATCTGGGAGCCCAGCATATACCAAGATATGTGCAGCTGCACATATCTTGGTGTCGACGCTGATGATAGGCACACGCTTGGCGGCGCAACGGGCGCGCTCGGCGGCGATGCGCTGGAACTGCGCATCGCGGTCGGGATGGGTGGCGTTGGCGAGCTGCTTGCGGTTGACGCGCAGGGAAAAGCCGGCCCGCCGGAGCAAGCGGGAGACGGTGCGAGCGCCGACTTGGAATCCCTGCCGACCGAGCGCGACAGCCAGCTTGCGGGTGGAACGGCGCGACCACTTGGCACCCCCGCAGGGGTCGCCCGCCGTCTCGCGTTCGAGCAGCCTCGTCAGCGCCGTGACGAGCGCAGGCTTTTTTTCCAGCGACTTGCGGCCCCCGCCCGGCTTGCGGACAGGCCCGCGCTGGAGCTTCCCGGACAGCAGCTCGAGCCGTCCGCGCCGCACCGTGCCGGGATCGAGGCGCAGCAGCTGTGCCACGCGGCGGTCCCCACCGCGTCCGCGCCGCAGAGACTCCAGGCCGGCGTACAGCCGCCGCAGTCGCTCGTCGAGCAGGCTGATGAACAGTGTCCGCGCCGAGTCGGCTGGAGCGGCCGCAGGGGCGGCCGCAGACAGCGCGCCGGCGCGGAGCTGACGGGCGCGCAACTGGCGGGTGCGCCGGGCGGGATCACTGGCACAGTACAGGAAGCGGCCGGCGAAGGTTTCGCGAGCCAGACGGCCGGCGCCTGCGAGCTTGCGCAAGGGGTCCTTGGCGGCTACGCCCAGCAGGGCGTCGAGCTCGCTGACGGAGAGGCCCGCGCGGGACTCGGTCGCGAGCGTCTCGACGGTGGCGAGCAGCGTGCCGTGCCGGGAGAAGCGGGCTTGGCCGTGGGACCAGAGGCCGTCGGCATCGAAGCAGGCTGACGCGCGCAGGGCGTAGTAGCGGCGGCGATGGGAGTAGCTGGTGAGGTAGTCCAGAGCCTTGAGTTTGCGCAGCACGGTCTGGCGGGACGAGGTGCCGAGAGCGGCCATGAGTTCGGGCATGGAGGTGACCGTGCGCCGCCGCAGCAGGTCAGTCAACCGCTCGGGATGGAAGCTGACAGGTCTCATAATGATACAAGTATTCTACCACTGAGCGCACTTGTAATGCAATAGCAGCCTCTCTGCACAGACTGAAACTATCAGATTATAAGTCACTTGGCACAGAGGCCGAGGTCCTGGACTTGAGGGCTGGCCCTGCAGATATTAGACAAGTATTCCTAGTTAGATGGAGTTATTTCTGCGCTAACCCTAAGGACAACAGAGAGAAATCGTCATACCGATCGGGGCCTTTCGCGACGACCAGCTTGGCGCCGCTCGTGCGTTTCCAATCCCGCAAGTCTGGCTGCCCGTAGCACTCGGTCGTCTGATAGTCCCAGTAGAAAACTGTGTTCCGAGCTGCCTCGTCATCTCCGATGCAGTGCGCCGCGGTCAGGAGCAGTAGAACATCGTCGCTGTCGTAGCGTGTGTTGATCAGCGTCCCTGAACACGAATGCGTCCCTCCGGAGGTCGATGTCACCAACAATGCGACGGAAGGATAGTCCCTGTTTTGCCAGTCGGGATAACAGGAGACATCTAGGTGACAACCCACAATTGCACGCGGATTGCCGACTGGGTCGCGGATCGCGTTGCTGCCTTCCGCCTGCTGGCTTCCCGGAAATGCTCCGGCCAGAATATGCCCTACCTCGCGGATGCGGAATGGAAGCTCCAAAGGGGGGCCGCCCTGACCGCGATAGACAAATTCAACGGTAACGGACTCGGAAAACAGAAGATCGCTCCAAAAGTCTCCGTCCTCTTGGGGGCCTAGCCCGGTGTACGGCCCCACATATGGGGAACCAGCATTAGCTCCGACTTCGTAGATGTACAGCAAGCCATCGATCTCGAAACTGTCGAAATGAATTCTCAGCGCAGCTGCGCCGGCTGAGCGAATCGAGACCCTCCAGACGTGTCTCCCGTGCTCTGTCTGGTGCCAAGTCCTCGCCGAAGCCACGGCTAGCTGCCCCGTTGCAGCGGTTTCTGTTTGCAACACTCGGTTCGGCCCCATCCAAGACGGACCGAACTCCTCACGCATCTTCCGAGTGCCGGTCGGATCGAGTCGCGGGAGGGTAACCAGCCGAGGCGTCGAGAGCCCACCTGGCCCGATTGGTCCCGGAAGGGGTGCTGACCTGATTGACGGCCGTGTCTGGTGGACAACGGCGGATTCCATCTCGGGAGTGTTGAACTGGGCTGGGATCTGTGGCGTCAGCAGGCAATGCGCGGCCGCTGCCACGACTAGGCGGCGAAACTGCCTGCTCAACGCAATCGATGCCGTCCGATTGCGTTTCGAGCCCGGGGTCCTCCTGCTATAGAGCCGCTTACAACCGCGTGAAACCCCGGGGTCTTGGGTCTGCGAGAGTTTAGGAGGGCAAGTCAGGTCAGTAACATTGATATTCACAGTCATGGCATTATACATAGATAGAATCGAAATATTGCGTGACCATAATCATACAAGTGTCTATTCTATCACTAAAACTAATCTGTGTTCAGTATATGTTTGGGTGCAGATCGCAGCTGTTCCCGACTCCGGAAGCCAGACTCATCCCGCCAAGCCCGCCTCCTCGCCAGTTCCGGATCCGAGAACCCTTTGGATTCCAGCTCCAACTGGTGCGGTTCGAGCACAGCTTGCTCACCGTGCCGAGGAACGGTGCGTATTCTGACCAACAACAAAGGAATCAGCATTCCGAAGGAAAAGAATGATTTCGGAGCGAAGCGACACTGGCGGGCTCTTGCATGCCATGAGAGAGATAGCTCCGTCAATCAACACCCCGTGCAAGGGGTGAAAGTTCACCATCATCATGGTCTTCCTCCTGGGTTGTGAGTGGTGGCATCGGCCAGCAGTTTCGGCTGCGGCTCTGCCGGGGTCAGATTCGGGCAAGCAGGCTGCGGCGCGGCACTGCGTTCAGCTTGCGCACAGCGTTGCTCGCAACGCTCCAAGTGGTCGCGCAGGTGCTGCCAGTAAGACCGCGGATAGGTCTCGGCGAGAACCTCCTGTAGCAGCGCTTGGAAGTAGTACAGGCTGCGAATCGGCTGCGCTCGGGGCTGGTCGAGCAGGGCCATCGACTTGCGCGTGCAGCCGAGCAGAATGGCGCGCCGGACCGTCTCCAGCGACACTCCGGAGCGCTGCCACGCCTGGGCCAGGCGCTCGTCGTCGGCGTTGCAGCGGCCCTGCACGCAGCGGGGCTGCAAGAAGGCCTGCCGCACGCTGGCTGCGTACTCCGCTGGGACGGCTCGCGGCAGTCCGAATTCGAGCTCGACACGCAGCTGAGCGCGGAGCAGGAACGCGCCATGGGACTGCTGAAAGGAATCCGCGCCTGACACACATGATCGCCGCTTGTAGACAGTAGCCGCGAATTCAGCTCCAGCGCATCTGCTTGGAAAACAAGGGGTTTGTGCTCAATAATCCATCAGAACTTCGGGCTAACTGTAAGCGTTCGAGCGGGCCGTGAATAGAGGATGTTGAGAGGGTGGAGGGAGGGTAGAAAAAAAACTGGCTTGAAACGCTGGACACCGGACATGTGTTTATGCCAGCCTAGCGAATATGCAGTTGGGCGGGCAGCCGGAAGCGCAGGGAGGGTTGGTGTGGGCCCCGGGCTTCGACTGGCGGCGGGAGCGTGTGCCTGCCGAGGCGGTGGCGTTGGTCGAGGCGAAGCAAGCGGCGCATTCCTGGCGGAGCATGCACGCGCGGGCGAAGGAGCGTTGGGGGCAGTGGCGGGCAGCGGAGCGGCAGCTGGCGGAGGCGCGGCGGCAGATCGCGCAGTTGGCCGGGCGGGTGCGGGAGTTGGAGCAGGAGAATGCGGGTCTGCGGCAGCGCCAGCAGGAGCTGCTGAAGACGCCGTTCGGGAAGCGGAGTGAGAAGCGTCAGGGCGGCAGCGCCGGCGGGCCGGGACAGCCGGGGCCGGGCAGTGCGGGCACCAGTCAGGGGCCGCAGCGGTCGCGCGGGGGGCAGCCGGGAGCCAGCGCGCATGCGCGGGTCGCGCGGGCCGGCCTGGCGGTGCGGGAGGAGTGGCACGAGCCGGAGGCGGTCCAGCGCCAGTGTCTGGACTGCGGGCGGCCCTACCGCCGCAACGGCGCGGCGGTCAGCGACCGGATCGAGATCGAGGTCAAGGCGTACGTGCGGCGGATCCGGCGGCCACGCTACCGGGCCGCGTGCGAGTGCGCGAGACGGCCGGGGCAAGCGGTGCCGGAAGTGCTCGCGCCGCTGGAGCCGACGCTGTTCCGCGGCTCGGGCTATGGCCTGAGCGTGTGGGTGGCGTTCCTGATGCAGGTGGATTGGCAGCGGCACCCGGCGCGGGCCTTCGAGCGGGAGTGGGCCGAGTTCGGGGTGCGCCTGCCGGCGGCGACCCTACTGGGGCATGTGCCGGATTTGCTGACTTGGTTCGAGCCGCTGGCAGAGGCCATCGGGGTGCACCAGCAGCAGGCGCGGGTGGTGCCTGGGGACGAGACCTCGTGGGTGGTGCATGTGCGGGCGGAGGCCGACGCGAACCCGCGCTGCTGGCTGTGGGCGTGCCTGAGCCGGGACGCCGTGCTGTTCCGGGTGGATCCGTCGCGCAGCGCCGTGGCGGCCGGGCAACTGTTCGGGGCCCTCGGGCGGGACCGGCGGGTGGTGCTGGTGTGCGACCGCTACTCGGCGTATGTGAAGTTGGCGCGGGAGCACCCGGGACAGTTCGAACTGGCGGTCTGTTGGGTCCACGTGCGGCGGGATTTTGTGACGCTGGGGCGCAAGCGGCCGGATCTGCAGGCATGGGTGGAGGGGATCGTGGCGCGGATCGGCAAGCTGTACCAACGCAACGCGGAACGGCTGGCGGCGTGGGACCCGGAAGGTTGTCCGCAGGGGCAGTCCGAGCAGTTCCAGGCGGCGCAGGAGCGTCTGGAAGCGGAGTTCGAGGCGCTGTTCGAGCAAGCGGGCAAGGAGCAGCGGGCCCTGAGCGCGGCGGCGGGGAAGCCGCCGGGCGGCGGCCCGCCGGACCCGCGCTTGGGGCCGCTGCAATCCTTGTTGAAGCACCGCCAGGGCCTGACGGTGTTCGTGGCCAAGCCGTTCGTGGCGATGGATAATAATCCCGTGGAACGAGCCCTGCGGCGGCCCGTGATCGGGCGCAAGCTCAGCTTCGGCTCGCACAGCGAGGGCGGGGCGGCCCTGCAGGGCGCGCTGCTGTCGGTGTGCGCCACGCTGGACCTGGCGGGCCTCGACCTGCGGCGGTGGCTGGAGGCGTTCCTGCGCGAGTGCGCGGGCATCGGGCCGCAGGCCGTCGTGGTGGATCCTCAGGCCTGGCTGCCGTGGGGCCTGCCCGCAGCGCGCTTGCGGGAACTGCAAGCGCAGGGGCGCTCCAGGCACGGGCCGGCGCCCCGTGAGCGGCTGCGTGCGCTACTGCGGCCGGGACTTCCCGGCTGCCGAACTGGAGCTCATCCGCGCGCTGATCGCGCAGCGCGACCCGCCCCTGTTCCGCACGGCGCTGTCGCGGGCGGTCTGCGCGGCGCTGGACTGGCGCAAGCCCGATGGCGGCCTCAAGGAGATGAGTGCGCGCGTGGCCCTGCTGCGCATGCAGCGCGACGGCCTGCTGACCCTGCCGCCGCCGTTGCGCACCGTGCCGCGACCGCAACCGCTGGCGCTGTCCCCGCGCACCGCTCCGCCCGGCCTCGCGCCCCTGCCCGTCTCGCTCGCCCAAGCCCGCCCCCTGCGCCTCTCCCTGCTGCGCCCCGCCGATCCCCGCAGCGGCCTCTGGAACGAATTCGTCGAGCGCTACCACTACCTCGGCTACAAGCCCCTGCCCGGCGCCCAACTGCGCTACTTCGTGTACGCCGCCGACGGCCTCCTGCTGGCCCTGCTCGGCTGCGGCGCCGCGGCCTGGAAAACCGCCCCGCGCGACCGTTTCGTCGGCTGGGATGCCGCCACCCGCCAGCGCAACCTGCCGCTGCTCGTCAATCACGCCCGCTATCTCATCCTGCCCTGGATCCGCCTGCCCTGCCTGGCCTCCCATCTGCTCGCCTGCCTCCAGCGACAGCTCCCCGGCGACTGGCAGCAGCGCTACCAAATCCGCCCCGTCCTGCTCGAAACGTTCTGCGAAACTCCGCGCTTTGACGGCACCTGCTATCGCGCCGCCAACTGGATCCTTCTCGGCCAGACTCAGGGCCGCGGTCAACTCGACACCCGTCACCAGTACAACCAGCCCGTCAAGAACGTCTTCGTCAAACCCCTCTGCCCCGACTGGAAACAAATCCTCAATCGCTAGTTCCCCAGCCGCCCTTCACGGCCCGCTCGAACGCTTACGGCTAACTTGGCGCGGATTCGAGAACGGATAACAAAATCTCTATTAATCAGAAACTTGCGAACCGTCCTGCACGGCGCTGGACACTCACGGTTCAGCAGTGACTATTCAGGCAGGGCGAAGGCGATGATGTTGAAACCGGCAGCAATCGCCACGAACTGCCTACCTCCGGCCTGGTAGGTCATCGGGGACGCCTTCCAGCGGTCGTTCGTGTGGAAGTACCAGAGCGGTTCGCCGTCACTGGCGTCCGCAGCGGTGAAGGTACCGTCGGCATCCCCGTAGAACACAAGGCCCCCGGCGGTCGAGAGCGCTCCTGACCACGTGCGGTCCGGGGCCCCGTGGGGGCGGTCCCACGCGATCTGGCCGGTCTCGAGGCTGATAGCCCGGAGAGAGCTCACGATCCGCTCGCCGGGAACCGCTCGGGCCGCGCCTCCGAAGTAGCCCTTGCCGCGCTGCCAGACCTCGTCGCGCTTCGTGAAGATGTTGCACTGCTCGACGGTCTGGACGTAGACCAGCCCAGTGTTAGGACTGTACGAAGGCGACATCCAGTTCGTGGCGCCCGCGAGGGAGGGGCAGACCTCGTTCCCGGCGTAGGTGGGCTTCTTGCTCGGCAGCTTTTCCGGTCGCCCGCCAGGGCCTACACCTGTCGCCCAGGTCATCTTCTCGACAAAGGGCTTGGCCAGAAGCAGCTCTCCGTTGGTTCGGTCGAGCACGTAGAAGAAACCGTTGCGATTGGCATGCACGAGAAGGTTCCGCGGGCGGCCACGGAAGTCCGCGTCAATGAGCATCGGCGTCTGGTTGGCATCCCAGTCGTATAAATCGTGCGGCGTGTACTGGTAGTGCCAGCGCAGCTCGCCCGTCCGCGGGTCGACCGCGAGAATCGAGTCGCTGTAGAGGTTGTCACCCTGGCGCTCGTCGCCGTTCATGTCCGGGCAGGGGTTGCCAGTCGGCCAGTAGAGCAGGTCCAGTTCCGGGTCGTACGTCCCGGTGAGCCAGGTGCCCGCGCAGCCGTGGGGGAGCACGCTTCCGACCCAGGTCTCCGACAGCGGCTCGCCCGGCAGCGGGATGGTCCAGAGGCGCCATGCCTCCTCGCCGGTATCGGCCCTGTAGGCCGCCAGGAAGCCGCGAATGCCTTCGTCGCCGCCGCCCACCCCGGCGACCACAAGGTCGTTGACCACCAGCGGCGCGAGCGTGCCGCCGTAGTTTTCGCGATGGTCGGCCATGTCGGCCTCCCACAGCAGCTGGCCGGTGAGGCGGTCGATCGCGATGAGGTTGGCGTTGTCGGTGACGATGAACACCCGGTCTCCGAGGATCGCGGCTCCCCGATTCGTCCCCGCGCCAGCGTCGCCCATCACTCCTTCCGTGCGTGGCCGGCTGTACCTCCAGATCTCCCTGCCGACCCGGGCATCGACGGCCCGGACCTCGTTGGGCGCGGTCACGTACATCACTCCGTCGACCACGATGGGCGTGGTCTCAAGGCTGCGCGGCGCGCGCATCGGAAGGATCCACTCGGGAACGAGCTTCGACACGTTCGCGGTCGTGATCTCGTCCAGCGAACTATGACGATTGCCGTGGAGCCGGCCGTTGTAAGTGGGCCAGTCGCCTTCCGGTGGATTCCGGATGCTCGCGAACGGCACGGATCCCGGCAGCTGTCCCTGTGCCTTGATGTAGCGGGTGCGCAGCGGGTTGTCCGGTCGGCCGTCGAAGCGGCTCAGATAAGCGATCAAGTCGTCGACACCGCTTCCGTTGTACGGGGGCATCGGCGACCCGGGGCTTCGGACGAGGTCCTCGAGCCGGTCGCGGGCGAGCAAGTGCCAACGCCCGTCGACAGCCTGTAACTGGACGTCATGTGCGCTCTGATTGCGCAGGAAGCCACGAATCCGCTCGCCTCCATCGAACCTGACCTCGACTCCTTCATAACCGCGGGCGATGTCGGTGCCGGGATCCATGAGGTCGCTCTTGAGTTCGGCCAGCGTACGGCTTGCCCCGACCGACGACAGGTCAGGCCCGACCATGCCGCCGGCGCCGCGGACGTGGCAGGAGGCGCAGTTGGCCTGGCCAAAGAAGAGCTTCTCACCGGCCGCAGGGTCGCCCTGCAGGGGCGTCTCGCTGGCAGGGGCAGTCTGGGCGCGGTAGAAGGCCACCAACGCCGTCATCTCTTCGTCGGAAAGAGAAAATCCGGGCATGCCGAAATCAGGCAAACCATCTCGTATCAGCTGGCGCAAATCATCGGCACTACGGCTCCGGGCCGACCGGGTCGTGATGACATCCGGGCCACGCTCGCCTCCGCGGCCGTCGCCTCCGTGGCAGCCACCGCAACGCAACTGGAAGTGGGTCTGCCCTTCCGCGATCAGTCGGGCCGCGTCCTGGGACATTCGCTGAGCAGTCGCACAGGGGGCGAGCAACAGCAGCACGGACAAATGGAGAGGTCTCATGATTGAAGGCGGTGGGTTTCGTGCGTTAACGAATCTGAATCAGGGTTCTGCGAAGGAGCTGTTTAGCCAGGTCGCCGGCAGCATGGGGGCGCAACCGAGAATCGTTCCGACGCCGTCCGGGGACATCACCAGCAGGCGGCCGATACGAGCGCCTTCGATTCGCTAAACTCACGCGATTCCTTGGATGCGACATGCCCTCATGACCCGACGCAAATCCGATTACATCACAACGAAGGGCGACGCTTGAGAGTGGCCGACAGCGCACCAGAGTCTCGAACGCACGTCAGGGATTCCAAGGTGCGATTTGACGAAACAGGCCAGCGCAAATCTGCCCTATTGTCGGCGCGGATGGAATCCGAGAATCTGAAATCCAATGACACCACAGGCGGGCGGCGTGAACCACACCAAGCCAGCCGCACACGATCGGAGGCTGATTCGGCCTGATCGCTGTCCATTAGTGTCCATCGGGGCCACCTCGGCGGCGGCCGAGGGGTCTTTGGGGGAGAGCACGCTACAAGCATCCTATGGACGCGATACGACACGGTGTGCAGAACGCTTGCTGGACGTTGCCAGCAGCGGTTCTGACGGGTGCGTTGCTCTTGCACGCGGCCGACACGGCCGCACAAGGGGCGAGGGAGGGTGGCAGCAAACACCGGTCGTGGTTTGACTTTGGAGCCGAGCCCACGTTGCGCGGAGCAACACGCTACGGCATCTGGGACGATACGCTGCCCGAAGACGGCATGGCGGTGGCCCCGGCCTGCTCGCCGTTTCGACTCTCGCTAGGCGCCTGCCGGCATGGAAGTCTGCGGCACTGGACCCGACCAGCGTGTTTCGGGTTGAGTAAACGTAACACACTGGTCCAGTGCCGGGCATTCCGGGATTCCGCGATGCGGATCGAACCCTCTGACGCCGAGCGCTGCACCCTGGTGCGGGCGCTCGCAGCGCACCAGGGTCCGACACCCAATTTTCTGTTGTCGCCGGAGCTGGGGTGCTGTTTTCGCGGTGCTTGGCACCGGCACCCCTGCGCGAAACCGGCTGAGACAGCGGCACCAGCGAATGACCCGCCCTCGCTGCCTCTTCGCCATACTGGTTCTAGGCAGCATTTCTCGGCACTGATCCACAGCGTGGCATTGCGCGCACTCCTACCGGAGCTCATGCTGCCCGAGGTCCAGAGCAGCCATGGAGTTGGCCTTCCAGCCACGGGCACTTCCCGCGCACGGCACGATCACACTCTCAGCTGATGTGGCAGACATCTGGCTCGCATCGCTCGAATTACGCAGAGAGCCTCCAATAGCGGACCTAGCCACACTCTCGAGTGACGAACAGGCGCGAGCAGGCGGGATGTCCACCGAACCGAGGCGGCGGTTCATCGCATCGCGGGTTGTGCTGAGAAGAGTCCTGGCTGCATATTCGCCCGTTCCAGCCAACCGCATTGACTTCAGTTACGGACCGCACGGCAAGCCGCACTTAGCTGGGGATCTAGCCGGGTGCGGGCTGCACTTCAACATCTCCCATTCAAAGGACCGAGCACTGTTCGCGATCAGCAGGTCACCGGTCGGAATCGACATCCAAGCCAAGCGAATGATCAAGGACATGGATGCTTTGGCAACACGCTACTTCGCCGCTGGAGAGGTCCGGGCGCTGCGTCGGACGCCCGCGCCGAAACGTCAGGACGCATTCTTCGCCGGCTGGACACGCAAGGAGGCCTATCTCAAGGCAGTGGGCGGAGGCATCTCCCTCGGTCTTGATAGCTTCGAGGTCGCGATCGAACCCCACCTAGATGCGGCCCTGATTCGCAGCAACGGCAATCACGACCCCAAGTGGGTGATCCGAGATCTGGAACCCGCACGGGGCATGGTCGGCGCGATCGCGATCCAGAATCCTAACTGCAAGCTGTGCTGCTGGCAGATCGAGCCAGCCCAAGCCCCGGCGCTGGGCTCACAGCCCTAGCTCTTCGATAAACCGCGTGTCGTAGCGGCCTTGCACGAAGGCCGGAGACTCAAGAATCCTCAGCTGCAGCGGGATTGAGGTCTTGACCCCGTCCAGCACGCACATCGAGAGCGCACGCTTCATGCGCTGAATCGCGTCAGCGCGGCTGGCCCCGTGCGCCGTGACCTTGGCGATCAGCGAGTCATAGTAGGGCTGGACGGTCCAGCCAGCGTAAGCCGCGCTGTCCAGGCGAATGCCAACTCCGCCCGGAGGGGCGAATCGGGTAATCTTTCCCGCCGAAGGCAGGAATGTTTCGGGATCCTCGGCATTGATGCGGCACTCAACCGCATGCCCGCGCAACTCAACAGGCTCGGTCAAGACGGAGGTCAACGGCTCCCCCGCTGCGAGCAGCAGCTGGCTTTTCACTATGTCGACGCCGGTAACGGCCTCCGTTATTGGATGCTCGACCTGAAGTCTGGCGTTGAGTTCGATGAAATGCAGTTCGCCGTCCTCGTCCATCAAGAACTCGACCGTGCCTGCATTGGAGTAGCCGATCGCGCCGAGCGCCTTGGCCAGCATCTCGCCCATGCGAGATCGCATTGCGGCACTAAATCCATTAGCAGGCGCCTCCTCCAAGAGCTTCTGATGGCGTCTCTGGATCGAGCATTCTCGCTCGCCCAGCGAGACCACATTCCCGAACTGGTCGCCCAAAACTTGGAACTCGATGTGGCGAGGGCGGTCGACGAACTTCTCGAGGTAGACGTCCCCGGATCCGAAAGCCGCTCCCGCTTCGGCGCGCGCCTGCTGGAACCCCTGCTCCAGTCCGTCCGGCCCGCGCACAATGCGCATGCCCCTGCCCCCGCCGCCCTTCGAAGCCTTGAGGATGACCGGAAAACCAACCTCTGCAGCGCATGCGCGCACTTCGGACGGAGACTGCAGTGGGTCGTCGGAGCCCGGCAAGACTGGAATGCCGGCATCTCTGGCTGCCTTGCGGGCTTGCGCCTTGTCGCCCATCAAGCGGATCGATTCCGGGGTTGGCCCGATAAACTGGATACCGCAGTCCTGGCAGATCTCCGCGAAGTGCGCGTCTTCGGACAAGAAGCCGTAGCCGGGATGGATCGCATCCACATTTGCGATCTCGGCGGCGCTGATAATTGCGGGGATGCTCAGGTAGCTCTCCGCACTGCGAGGGCCTCCGATGCACACCGCTTCGTCGGCATAGCTGACGTGCAGGGACTCGCGATCGACGGTGGAATAGACGGCGACCGTCCTGACGCCAAGGTCGCGACAGGCAGCGATGACGCGCAGGGCGATCTCGCCCCGATTCGCGATGAGAACTTTCTCAAACATCGTCGGAGGCGGCCTAGGCGGTGGTGATGCGGAACAGCGGCTGGCCGAATCCCACGCCTTGGCCGTTGTCCACCAATCGCTCGGCGATCACGCCATCATGCTCGCACTCGATCTCGTTCATCAGCTTCATGGCCTCGATGATGCACACCACCTGCCCCTTTTTTACGCGGTCCCCGACCTCCACGAATGGCGGTGATTCCGGAGACGCGGCGAGGAAGACGGTGCCCACCATCGGCGACTCCACCACCTTCCCCGCATCCTCCCCGGGAGCGGGTGTTGCTTCAGAGGTTGAGTGAGCAGCCCCGGCCTGCATGGCGACGGGTGCTGCGGCCGGACTTCCGGCTCTGGCGACGCTAATGCGCAGGCCTTCCACTTCGTATTCAATCTTGGTCAGGCCCTTCTCATCGAGAATCTTGACGAGAGACTCGATCGCCTCGCGGTCCACTCTGGTTCTAGACATGTTGGTCAGCTGTTGATCCTTCCAGCAGGAGAAGCTCCCTGGGCGTGCGAGTCAGCACTTCGCAGCCCTGCTGCGTGACTGCCACGACATCCTCTATCCGGGCTCCGGCCACTCCTTCAAGGTAAGCCCCCGGCTCGACCGTGATCACCATGCCAGCCTGCAGGCGCTGGCGCTGCCGAGGAGCGATGCGCGGCCCCTCGTGGATCTCCAAGCCCAGTCCATGACCCGTTGAGTGGGAGAACACTTGGTCAAGCCGCACACCGGCAACCTTGGTCTTTCTCAAGACTTGACGGGCGCGACTGTCCACAGTCCTGCATTCGACACCGGGCCGGATCGCGTCGATCGCAGCCGCCTGTGCCTCTAGAACGGCCCGAATCAACGCTCTTTGTGTCGCGTCCGGCTGGCCGCCAGCAACCATCCGGGTCATGTCGCTGCAATAGCCCCCGAGTATAGCACCCTGATCGACCACAACCAGCGATCTCGGCTGTATCGTCTCCGCGCGCGGTTCCGCGTGCGGCAGCGCCCCGTGCGACCCACTCGCGACTATTGTCGGAAACGCCGCGGCCTCCGCGCCCAATGCGCGCATCTTGAACTCCAGCTCTGCGGCAAGACGAGCCTCGGTCCAGCTCGGATCTACGCGAGCGCACACGTCATCAAAGGCGTCCGAGTTGAGTGCCGCCGAGCGCCGGATGGACTCGATTTCTTGTCCGCTCTTGATCTCGCGGAGACGCTCCACCGTCGACCGGGCCGGCACCAAGCGGCAACGGACCAACGCTCCGTCCAGGTACTTGAAAGTCTGATAATCGAGTCGGCTTGCCTCGAATCCTAACCTCTTCAGGCGCATCCGACTCACGCTCGCAGCGACGGCCGGCCGCGAGTCGCCAGACGAGATCTCGATCTCGATGCCCGCAACCTGCTCGCGTGCCTGCGTCCTGTACCGCCCATCGGTGAACAGAATCGCCGAGTCCGACGTAACCAGCAGATGGCCCGCGCTACCGGTAAAGCCAGTCAGGTAGCGGATGTTGGGCAAGGCCGACACATACAGCGCTTGACCGCGCAAGCTGCCGCGCAATGTCGCCAATCGTTGGGAGTGCTCTTGCATGCGTGGCGGCCGACACCTGAGCCTGAGCTCCGCTTAGCCCATCATACGGAGAAATCCGCAGTCACCAGAACAGCCTCAGTCGAAGGCTGGCCGTGAGCGGCTGCACCACGCGCGTGCCGACGAACACTGACTGGAAGCTGTACAGCGCCGTCCTGTTGGTCAGGTTAGAAACCTGCAGCGCGAGTTCCCAAGCCCGCCTGTCTCCCCGGTAGTGCTCGTAACCCAGCGAAGCGTCAATGATCGTCCGCTGGCGAGTGCGCGGCGGGTTGCCCAGCAGGTCAACGTATGGGAGTTGGTCGAAGTAGTCGAGATCGGCCGCGACTTCCTCCGGATCCGAGGGATTGGATACCAGGCCGCTGTCGTAGCGCACTTGCCAACTGGTCCACCAATGCTTGGCCGGTCGGTAGATCATATTCCCGCTCACGCCCAATGCTTGGTCGTGGTCGATGATGAACGGCCCTGCCGACAGAGCCTCCAGCGTGGAACTGGCCAGGAACAGGCCACCCGTGAACGGAGGTGTCACGATGGCCCGGAAGTGGGTCAGGCTCAGCGAGCCCGAGAGATTCCGAGTCTGAGGCACGACCAAGCGGGCCTCGAAGCCGTTGACCCGAGAGAATGCCAGCGATGTCGGAAAGATGATTCCCGTGTTGAGGAAATTGTCGTTGTCCTGAAGGTTGGTCGAGTTCTTGTGGTAGTAGGCCGCGTCCAGCGAAACCCGCCCGGCGAAGTCCTGCTGCAATCCGGCCTCGTAGACATTCTGGTACTGCGGCTGGATCGGAATCGAACCTCCGTTCAGGGTACGGCGGACCTCCGGAGGAGCCAGCCCAGCAGACTCCTGGGAATTCGCAAGGAGCAGGTTTTCGTTGGGCGGAGTCTGGAAGTTGCGGTTGTAGGAGGCCCGCAGGACGGTGCCGGTGCGCTCGATGTGATAGGCCAGTCCGACGCGCGGTTGCAGGTCGCTGGCAGTGACGACCAGCGAGTACCGGTCAAACCGCAAGCCGAGGTCCAAGACGAAGTTCCGCCAGTCCACCCGGTCCCGCACGAAGACGGTGAACAGCTGGCCGGCGGCGCTCTCGCGGAAGCGGAATCTGGCGCCTCCGCGCGTCAGATCGAACGGGACCAGATTCGGGTTGAAGTCCGGCGACGAGGGGGCGTTGATCGACCGGTCTGTCAAGCCGAAGGCGAACTCCTCCGCAACCGGAAAGTGCTGCGCATCAACCCCGAGGGTGACCATGTGCGCCCCGCTCTGCCAGTTGAGCCGATTGAACGATGCCAGCGTTGCTAGCGATCGTGACAGCTCCGCCGTGACCGGAATGTCGCCCGCACTCGGGGTTAATCGCGCAGCCGTTGAACGCACGGACGTGGTGGAATCGAAAGTCGCGACTGATGACAGGATGCGCACGTAACCGAGAGAAAAGCACCGGTCGTCAAGCTCGCGGCGCTGTTGCTGGCCGTTGGCGTGCTGGCTGCGCAGGTTCGCCAACTGGAACGAGGAGCGGCCGCCCATCGCGGTGAAGCGGAATAGATCGGTAGAGGACCGGTGCCAGTCCACGCGCGCCGAGCCCCGCTGGGCGTTGCCGCCATTGTGCAGGTTGTCGAAGGAAGGCGAGTCCAAGAAACGATTCGTCTTGACGTTGGAGAGCGAGCCGAACCAGCCCACACTGCCGCGGGTGCCACCTGCCTGGGCCGAATGCTGCAGCGTGTCAAATCCGCCTCCGCCCATGTCAACTTGCCCAAACCTGCGGCCGCCCCCGTCGAAGCCGGACCTGGTCGTGACCCGGACCACCGCCGACACCTTGGCGCCATACTCCGGGGGGATGTTGCCCGTGAACAACTCCAGCGTCTCCACCAAGTTCGGATCGATCGATGTCGCGAATTGACCGGAAAACTGGTCGCTGATGGGCATGCCGTCGATGACGTAGGTCATCTGGTTGTGCGCGCCACGGGGGTGAATCGATCCGTTCGCATTGGCCGCGAAGCCAGGGAAGCCGAGCAAGACGGCCTCGAGGCCCCGCACGCCAGGGCCGACGGGTAGCTTCTCGATGATCGCCCTGCCAAGTTGAGATTTCGTCCCGCTGGACTGGGGATCGAGCAGGGTGACCCTTGCCGAGGCGTCAACGGACAGCGATTCGATTCTGGTGGTCAGGTGCAGTTTGACCGCGATGCGCACAGGCACGTTGGAACGCAGCTCCACCTGGCGGCTCCACACTTGAAAGCCAGATCGCTCGATCCGAACTTCATAGCCTTGGAAGGGGATGTTGCTGAAGCGAAACCTGCCCTGCCCGTCGGTCAGGGCTTCCCGCTGGAATCCCGACACCGGATTGTAAAGCAGGACCTCGGCCTCAGCCACAGCCGCACCTGAGGGATCGACCACGGTTCCGTCAAGCGTCGAGACGGCCTGCACAGCCATCAACGGAGGCACCAGAACGAAAATTAGCAAATAAAAGATTTGATTCCAAGGCATCGCTGGTTCAAAATTTAGCTCTACCTAAATCCTACACTAGGCGCAGTGGCGGTCAAGGCGCTGCCCAGCAACGCCCATCGTCGGCTGCAGTGCCCGCTTAGGCCCGGGCTCCGCCGGGATACCCATCGTCACAGCGAAGATCGGCTTGCGCAAGCCGCATCGTATGCCCGAACGCCGCTAGCCTACTGCGTCAGGCTTCAACGGCGGGAGCCTAGGCGGCCTGCGAGTCGCCGACGCCGGTCAAGCGTCCGGTCCCATGACGGGTACGCAGCCCCCAACCGGATGCCTGCCGCGCTGCTCGCGGAACTCCATGTTCGGGTTGCCAGAGCAATCACACCCGGGCATCGCACCGCTGTTACGAACGCTCTCGGGCCGCACGGGAAGCCCGCTCGGGGCGAGGCCTAGGCGGCGGTCTCCAACTGGACTCGGCACCCGTCGGATGCGACGCTCGCTGCTTCGGCAGGCACCGCCAGCAGCCAGCGGCTGCGCCCCGGCAGCCGTGCGACGACTGGCCGTCGCCACCGTCAGAAGACGTACTTCAGTCCGAACTGGATCCTCCGCGGCTCGTCAGCGCGGTTGATCGTACCCGTGGAGGCGCGCAGCATGGTGCCCGCAGGCTGGCCGAAGCGCGGCGTGTTCGTCAAATTGAATGCCTCGAAGCGAAGCTGCAGCGTATGCCCCTCCGTCGGGAGTTGGAAGCGCTTGCCGAGCATGAAATCGAAGCTCTTGCCGCCGGGCCCTACCACAGTGTTGCGCCCATTGTTTCCGAAAACGCCAGGTTCGCTGATCTTGAAGGCCGACTGGTCGAACCAGCCGTCGATTGTCGGATTGCTTAGGTTGCCGTCGCCGACACGGTTGCCGCGATTGGTGGTCTGCGTGTTCTGGGGATCTCCCGGAAAGAGAACCTCGACAGGAAATCCGGTCCGCAGCGCCGTGATTCCGCCGACTTGCCACCCGCCGAGGATCGCATCTGCAACGCCGCCCCAGTTCGATCCGAATTGGCGGCCTTTTCCGAACGGCAATTCCCAAGTGAAGCTGGTCGTTAAGCTTTGCCTCATGTCAATATTCGCGCTCGACCGCTCGGCGCTGCGGTCGTACTCGTTGGCCACATTGGCCAAACCGGTGTCGAGGAACTGCGTGTTGTTGTCGATGTTGTGCGACCACGTGTAGGAGGCCAAGAATGTCACGCCGCTCTGGTAGCGCTTCTCAAGGCGAGTGACAAGTGCGTTGTAGCTGGCGTTCGCGCCCGGTTCATGCAGATCCACACGGGTTCGCTCCGCCCTGAGCCGTCGCCTGCTCTGGGGAATCGTCGGGTGCGGCCCAGCATTGTTGATATTTAACCGGTAGCTGAGGTAATTGGAGCTTGAGCCTTGGTACCCGACGATCCACACTATGTCATGAGGCAGCTCCCGCTGGATGTCAACAAACCACTGAGCAGCGTACTGATTGGGCCTTTTTGTGTAGTTGACGGTCGAGCCCGTATTGGGCAGCGCTTCCTCGGCGGGAAGGGTCACGGGCAGGAATCCATCCTTGATCAGCGTTACCGGGGTAACCCTGTCGAATGACGGCGTCGCGATCTCGGTGAAGTCGGGGGCTTGACGGGCCCACACGGTCCCACCAAAGGTCACGTTGTCGGGCTCGCCGTAGAAAATGCCGGCGCTCGCGCGCACCACGGTCTTGTCGTCCAGACGGTAGGCGAGCCCCAGCCTCGGGGCGAAGTTGTTGACATCCTGCTCGCACCCGCAGTCGCTGCCATCGACTGGGCGGGCCCGGTATTCCTCTTCGCCGGCACCTAGGCCGTTGTAGACCGTGATGTAGTTGCTAACGCCGGTGCGGCCCTTGATGTGCCCCATCGGGAAGTAGCCGCGATGGAACAGTTCCCACCGCAGGCCCATGGTCACCGTCAGCTTCTGGGTGGCCTTCCAGTCGTCTTGGATGTAAGCGCCCCCGTAAGGGATCACAGGGTTCTCACCGGCCGGATTCCCCACGCGGGTCTGGCCCACCCAGCCCATCATCATTTCGGCAAGGCCGTTGCCAGTGGTTGAGCGGCTGCTGGCGTTGTTCGGCTGCTCGGCGGTGAAGATGCGGTTGAACAGGAACTGCCCTCGCCGGAACCGCATCGCCTCCCGGTAGATGTTCAGGCGGCGGTAGTCGAAGCCGATCTTGATGCCGTGGTTTCCCTTCTGCCACAGCAGGTTGTCCACGATTTGGACGTTGTCCATGTTGTTGATATTCGGCCAGCAGCATGGAGTTCCAAGGTTGTTGTAGCCATTGATATTGAAGTAACTGAATCCTTGGTCCAGCCCGTCCTCGAAGCTGTCCCCTGGTGCGCCCTTGATGCCGAGCTCGGCGTTGAGCGGCTCTTGGATCAGAGTGTCGAACCGCGTCGGAAAGTGAGTGAAGCCGAACCGAGCCTCATTGTGTATTTGCGGGGAGAACGAGTGGGTCCAATTGAATGCAAGGTTGTCGCCGTTGAGGTCCACGGTCTGGCCGCCCTGACCACCGGCTTCGACCGGCAACGGGCTTTGGTTTACGCGGAACTGGCGCCGGATGCTCATGCGAAAGAACACGCGGTCGGAGTCGGAGAAATTGTGATCGACGCGGAAGTCGTATTGGTCCGTGTCATCGGAGTCCGAGGGGGCTCGGAAGTAGTTGTTGAACGTGAATTCCTTACCCTGCACGTTCGGAGCGGGGTAACGGCTGAGCAATGGGCTGCTGACCGGATCGAAGCGGGAGGCCGGCACAACGTTGTTCGGGAACTGCTCTCGAATCGCCGCCGCGCCCGATCCCGCGGTCGACATCGGGTCGAACACGCTGTTGAAGTTGCGCCTCTCCATCGAGAAGTCGCCCGATTTGGCAAGCTGGCTGGGTACCGTGGCCAGAAATATTCGGCCTAGGCGGATGCGCGTGCCTTGATAGCTGAAGAACCCAAAAGTCCTGTTCTTGATGATCGGCCCGCCGATGGTCCCGCCGAACTGGTTCTGGCGGAGAGTCGGCTTGACCGAGCCAGAGCGATTCGCGAAAAAGTTGGTGGCGTCGAATTTTTCGTTCCGAATGAATTCAAATAGGCTGCCGTGGAGGTCATTGGACCCGGACTTGATCGACACGAGCACCTTCGGTCCCATCCGGAAACCGTACTCGGCTGACATGTTGTTCGTAACGACCTTGAACTCGCTAACCGCATCAACGGACGGCTTCGACGCCTGCGCCTCGAACCCGAGCGGGCCGCCGCCGGCGCGAGAACCGTTGTCGACGCCATCGATCATGACGTTGTTCTGATAGCCGCGCATGCCCATGCCGACGAATCCGGCCTCGTTCCGACCGGGCCTCGTCCCAGCACCGACCGTGGCTCCGGGCAGAATTCCGACCGAAAGCTGCGCCAATTCCAGGTAGTTGCGCTTGTTGAGCGGCATCTCGACGATCCGGTTGTTCTCGATCACCTGTCCCATGGTGGCTTGCTCCGAATCGAGCAGCGCGGCAGCCGCCGAGACCTCGACCGTCTCGGTCACGGTTCCGATGTTGAGACCGAAGTCCACTCGCGCGATCTGTTGAACGTCCAGCTTCAGGTTTTCCCGAGTCGAGCGGGCAAAGCCCTCCGAAGCCGCAGACACGTTGTAAGTACCCGGGCTCAGGAAGGGTACGGAATAGAGGCCAGCTTCGTTGCTCTCTGCGGTGTACTCCACGCCCGTGGCCGTGTTGGCGGCAGTGACTGTGGCACCGGGTATCACGCCTCCGGTGCCGTCCGTTACAACGCCCTGAATACCGGAGTTCTGGGCAAATGCCGGGGCGGCAAGCAGGAAGCTCGCAAGCCCCGCCGAAGCGATCTCAACGACAAAGCGCAGTCTTGGAAAAATCATGATGCCCCCCCCGGCCGGCACAAACCGTAACACTGACACCAAGTCCTGTCAAGCTAGACGCTTCAGGCACAGCAATTCTCAGGATGGCGGGTCTGGCTCGTGTGGGATGGAATTGGCGGGCGTTTGTGCGTGCCCTAGGGAGGCAGTTGCGGCAGGGCTAGGGCGGCTCGGAACGCGGGCCGGGGTGGCCGGGCTGCCCTGCACTGGCAGTGGCGCGCGCGCGGGCCGGGCGAGGCACACCCTCGCCGCGGGCCGCAGGGCTTGCGCGTTGCGTTATGCTGGCGCGCTCGCAGCCGCCCGGGGAGCGGGCGGTGGCGGGCGCTGGCGTAGCAGGGTCTCGAACAGGGCGGTCCAGTTGCAGAAGCAGAACCACTCCGTGAGAAAGCTCAGGGTCGCGAAGAAGTTGCGCCGCGTGCCGGCCTGCGCCCGGCCTTGCCGCCACAGGTCGGAGACGCAGTCCTGGACCGCATGCAGCGCAAAGGCGAACAGGTTCAGCGTGGCGAGCAGGTTGGCCAGGCCCTGGCTGCCGTGCCCGAAGTTGCGCTGGATGTTGTCGCCGTGGCGGGCCAGGCAGTTGAACCCCTCATGCTCGATCTTCCAGCGGGCTCGTCCGACCCGTGCGATGTCCGCCACGTTGTCAGCCGTGACCTCCAAGCTGGTGCAGAACGTGTTCGTGTAGGTGCGCTCGCCGTTGCGCTCGATCGCGAACTCGACCCAGGCCCCTTGCACGGCGTCGTCGCCGTCGCGGACCGGCAGCCCGTGCATCCAGCGGAAGCGCTGCAGCTCGACCCGCTGGTGCCGGTTGCGGGTCTTGATCCAGCCGCTGGAATGGATGAAGTCGTCGTGCAGCAGTTCGTACAAACGCTTGTGGGAACTGGGCTGACAGACGAACAGGAAGTCCGCCCCGAGCTCGCGGACCAACTGGCACAGGGGCTGGCAGCAGTACAGGTCATCGCCGAGAAAGACTGGCCGGTAGGGGCGTAGCTCGGCGCTGTGGGCGGGCAGCCAGCGCTTGGCGGCGTTGCGCTCGCAGTCCTGTTGGCGTTGCTCCTCGGACAGTTCCGGCTGGTCTGCGGCCGGGTCCTGCTGGGGCTGCACGAACTCCGGCATCAGCGGCAGGACGCGGTTGTGGCCGTCGGCGACGACCGTCGCCGAGAGCATCGTATGGAAGTACTGCTCGGTCTTGTGGGCCCCGACATGGCGGACGGAGCACTGCGCGCAGCGGATCGCGTCCGAGCAGTGGATCTGGAGGCCGTCGAGCGCGACCAGCAGGCGGCCGCCGAGGCGCTCGAAGGCAGCTAGGGCACCCTGCTCGCGGACGGTGCCGAGGCAAAGCGGGAACAGCTCGGCGAAGTGGGCGGGGTCCAGGCCGTCGAGCAGATCGCGGATCCGGTTGTCGCAGGGGATCTTCTGCACGCCGAAGAGCGTGTGGCAATTGGAGCGGGAGGTTGCCTGCTGCATGCGCCGCTGGAATTCGAGGAAGGAGGGGGCTTGCAAGAAGAACACCGCGAGGGCGCAGGAAGCAGCGTCGGCGGGGGCGTAGCGCGTGTTGCGGCCCCGGCGGGAATCCGGCAGCGCAGCGCCGGCCCGGCGGAAGGCGTCCAGCAGACCGTCCAAAACATTGTCCATTCTTCATGTATTGAACAATGCGAGTCGCTGTGTTAACTGTGACCGCCCTAGAATCAGTTGCCCATCAATCTGGAGACCCAAAAATCGACCCCCGAATCCCTAAAATGAGAATTGCTGCTTCAGGCATGTTTCCTAGGCGGGTCTTGAGACGCTTGATCGGATTGATTCCCCTGCGCTCGCGTCGTATGGAGTAGCAAGACGCGGCAGCGCCGGCCTATCACGAGGCCTTTGAGCCGGTGGCCCTAGCAGCGTGAACGCGTGGCGCCGGTAGGATGCTAAGTCGCGTAGGCGGTGGAACGCCCGCGGCGGCAGGCTGCCCGAACTGGCAGATGCGCGCCAGCCAGCGGCAGCCGGACATGTCGTCTTCTTGCCATGGATCTGCTGCACGTCTCTGGCGCGGCACACAGCGGGCCGGACACCGGCTTCCCCCAGAGCCTCGTACGGTGCCAGCCAGTTCACGCCCGTCCCTTTCATCCCGGCGGCGCTCACGCCCGGGCTGGCCGCGATGGACTCGATCACGTGCGGGAGATCGTTCTCGATCGTTGGGGTTCGCACGCCATCCTCCCCGCGGCCGGGGCTCGGGCTAAGTCGGCGACGTCAGTTTCTGCTAGACGCGGTTGCGGGTCGAGTGGGAGCTGCCTGGAGCGTGAGCATACGGTCTTTTGGCCCGCGCCATCCCCACCTCGAGTGAGATCCAGCCGGTCCGTCACAATCCTTGCACGACGGCTACCACGTCAACTTCAGTCGGGCGCTGCAAATCACGTTGAGAGCATCGAAGGCCAAGAAGCCGTGGGTGTTCGCAATCTAGCGGTCGCCGAGCCGGGCTCACCACCGCGATCGCCAGTTTCGCTCAAGCCAAGAGTCCCAGGGGAACTCGCCGGGCGTGGCCCTGCCCCAGAGAGCATTGAATTCACCTTGAACTTGGACTGCCTGAAACTCGTGTATTGGCCCTCCGCTAGAATTCTAAAATGCGGCGGCATTCATCAGACCGGGGCAGGCCCGTGGCGGCCCGTGCTCTCGGCTGCCGTTTGCTGACGGCTGCGCTTGGAGGATGCTTGCTCTTGGCGCCGACGGCCTTTTCTGGTCGGCTCGCGGCGCAGTTTGACGCCAACCTTGGCCGTATCGTCGGCCGGGTGAGCGGTCCCGACGGGAGCGTTATCCCGGATGCTGCAGTGGTTGTCACCGCCCTGGGTAGCGGGTTTGAGCGCACCGTCCATTCTGACGCTAGCGGTTGGTTCCAAGCGGGCTCGCTCGACCCCGGAGAGTACTCGGTGACCGCCGCGAGTCCCGATTTCGCGCCCGGTACTGCCGACGGAATCACCGTCAGCGTGGGCAGCGCAGTGCAGGTCGACTTGGAGCTTTCCCTGGAGGCCACCTACATCACACTAGACGTCTCGGCGTCAATGCTTGACGCGATGCTGCCGGCCTCCAGCAATGTGGTCCCCAGCCAGACATTCAACGAACTGCCGATCAATGGTCGCAGGTTCCATGACTTCGCCCTGCTTACGCCGACCGTGCAAGTCTCGCCAGCTTCGGGCCAACTGTCCTTCGCAGCCATGCGCGGGATTTATACCAACGTCATGGTTGATGGCTCCGACTATAACCAGTCTTTCTTCGGCGGCATCCAAGGCGGGGAGCGCGCCAGCCAGGTCATCACCGTCCCGCAGAGTGCCGTGCAAGAGTTCCAAGCGATCACATCCGGGTTCACGGCTGAGTATGGGCGCACGATTTCCGGCGTAGTCAACGTCTCGACCAAGTCCGGGGGGAGCGAGCTGCACGGCGACGCGTTCTACCAGATCCGCGACCCGCGCCTCGGTCGCGCCGATCCGTTCGGGGCCAAGGTGCTCCAGAAGCAGCAGCAGTTTGGCGGGTCATTGGGCGGGCCGATCCGGGCTGACAGGGCATTCTGGTTTCTTGCAATTGAGCGCCAGGCAAGCGTGAGTCCACACTATGTCGAGTTCCCGTTGCTCGCCTCTGCGAACAGGGCGCGGGGACCGGAAGCGTATGACTACTACAAGAGCCTCGAAACTCCGTTTGACGCTACGAATGATGCCCTAGCGCTCACGCCGCGCTTGGACTACCATTTCTCCGGTGGCGGCAAGTTCATGGCTCGCTACAACTTCAGCAACGCGGACCCGACCAACGCTGTTGCTGCTGCGGGTCCCAATCAAGCGAGAACCTCCACGGCACTGAGTTCCAACGGGACCGAGCAGGACTCAATCCACTTCTTCACGTCTCAGCTGACGAGCCTGCTGTCGGCTGGTGTGGTCAATCAGTTGCGCTTCACGGTCACGCGTGAAGAGCGGCCGCGCATCCCGAATACAGAAGGCCCTCTCGTGTCCACACTCATCGGTGAGTTCGGCAGTTCGTTCATCCTGCCCACGGTTGAATCCGACCTCCGGCCCAAACTCAGCAACAGCCTGATGGTCCATCACGGAGCGCACGGCATCAAGCTTGGTGGCGAGATCGACCGCATCTGGGTCGATGACCAGTTCGGATACGCCCAGTTCGGCTTCTTCAAGCCCTTCAGCTCAGATCCAAACGAGATCCTAGACATTCTCTCGCCGGGAGGTGCCATCGCGAACCGTTTCGACGCTCCCGGCGTCTTCCTCCGCCAGGTCGGCAACACGCTTGGACAGCAGCGCTTGGGGCACGCCGCGATCTATTTCCAAGACTCGTGGCGGGCGGCTCCAAGCCTGACGTTGGACTTGGGATTTCGCTGGGCCGGGCAATTCAATCAAACCCCAGAGGTTGGCAACGACGTGCTGATCGAGCGCGTGACACGGGCTAGATTCCCGTTCGGAACGGTCTCGCCGGGTTCGCTCCCCGACGATCTTGGGCAGTGGATGCCGCGCTTGGGGTTTGCCTACAGCCGTCAGGACCTGTCACGCAATTTCGTGATTCGAGGCAGCGTCGGGATATTCCATGCGATCACACCGCCGGTCTTCTTCAATGCGGCCACCAAGGCGTTTCGCGAACCCGCCTTCAATCTGCAGGTTGCGCTGCCGACCAAGCAGCCCACGGTTTACCAGCAATTCCTAGCCGCCGGGATCGACTTGAACGGGCACGCGCTGGCCGAACTGCCAGTGTTCTCACGGGAAGAAATCACCCGCGTGCTCGATGGTGACAGGTATGCCGGAGCGGCACCTTACACTGTGAGCCCGGATTTCCGCAACCCGCGGTCTGTAAAGTATACGCTGGCGTTAGAGTACGAGCTGACCGACAACTCAGTGGCCGGCCTGCAATGGATGCGCCATCGGACGGGCCGCTTGCACAGCCTGAGAGACTACAACTTGCCTCTACCTGTTGTGCGTCCCGGTGATCCGGCGCAGATCCCGTTTTACGACACTTCTAACAGGCCCGCCCCGGAAGTTGGGATGCTGAACGTGATCGAATCCATTGGGCAAGCCGACTATGACGGCATGACTGCAAACTGGAAGTACAGGGGCAAGCGCTTACGGTTCACCACGCACTACACCTATGCCAGGGCGTTCTCGAGCGACGTCAACGATAGCTTTTTCTGGGAACCGCGTTATACCGACAACGCTCGTCCCGAAGATGCCTATGGTCCCGGCAGCTTGGACATCCGCCACCAGCTGACGGGAAACGCCATCGTCGCGTTGCCGCTGGGACTGTCTTGGGCGGCAATCGTGCGCGCCTCTAGCGCACCTCCCTTGAATCCTGTGGCAGGAACGGACCTGAATGGGGATCGCCTTGCAAATGAGCGGGCGTTGGAGTCACCCGGGAAGTACTTCGGCCGCAATTCCTTCCGCAACCGCAGCATGGGCAACGTGGATATGCGCATCTTGCGAGAGTTCCGCATCTCGGAGCGGTCGCGCATGGAACTCTCGCTCGAACTGTTCAACGCCTTTGACGTAGCCAACGTCGAGTACGGACGCTTCAACTCGATCTACGGTCCGGGGCTGGAGCTGTCGACTGGCGCGGTGATCGGCCCGTTGGCCTCGTTCCAACGCCTGCGCGCTGCGGGTGGCGGCTATGATCGCAACAACCAGCAGAGCTATGGTACGGGGCCGTTGCAGGCGCAGATTGGGCTGCGGTACCACTTCTGAGGGCGCAGCGTTGCCGGCCTGCCTACCTTAATCCCGGGATTAGATTCCGCTGTTACGGGGCTAAGGCGTGGATGTCTAACGGGATGGAGGTACGTGCCGGGGGGGGGGGGCAATTCACTCCCGGGATGAAACCGCGGAGCATGTCACAGAGACCATGTTCTTGCTGAAACCCTCATGATCGCCTCGGGCGCTTGCCCGATGGCATGAATCCCACCGACGCGGCGAATGCCCGCCGACTTCCGCTGCGAGGCTGTAGTAGTGAGTTCGATATCCGGGTGCCTTCTCCCTGCCTCGGCATCAGCGGACGGTTACGGCCCATAGATCGGGGCTGCCCGGATCGGCGGGGAAGTTCATCCTCTGTTCGCGTTCGGCCCCGAGCTCCGCCGACCCTGCGCCCACCCAAGATTCAACCGGGGATTTGAGCCCCGTGGGCGTTACTGTGCGAATCTACCCGAGGGTGACCCTAGCTACCTAGTTCAGGATCCCAAGTCCGTCAAGAGATTGCTACAATGTCTCGGCACTTGGCGGTGAATCCCGCATCTCGCGGCCGAGCCGGGTCGTGGGCGAATAAGGGCCGTGCGAGCTAGTGCCCCGCCTGCGACGTTTCTGGGTCTACGGGCATGGCTTCCGTAGGTCTCGCTCGCGGCATTTGCAGCGAAGTGTTCCCGCTCGCGCGGGCCCGAACCAACGGAGGACTACATGCAAAGACAAAGATGGAGCGCGATTGGCGTACTGCTGCTTTCGGCAGCGTCGCTCTGCTCGGCGCAGACTAACGCAACCTTGACCGGAACGGTCAGTGATTCGTCCGGCGCGGTGATCCCCGCCGCCGAAATCGCGATCATGAACATGGACACCGGCGAGTCCTACGCAACGACCACGAATGAGACCGGGAGCTACACGATCCCGTTTATCAAGCCCGGCACGTTCGAACTCGTCGTCACGACAGCCGGTTTCAAGCAATACACGCGGGCCGGTATCCGGCTCGACACAGCTTCTTCAGTGCGCGCCGATGCCGTGATGGAGCTGGGCGAAGTCACGGAGTCTGTGACGGTCGAGGCCGACGTTCCGCTGCTCAAGACCGAGAATTCGTCCGTCGGCGGCGTGATCAAGAACAGGTCCATCGCCAACATGCCCCTGCTAGGCAGGCGCGCCGCGCAACTGGTGCGGCTCAGCGGCTTCGTGGTGCAGCGCGGCACTGGCTCGCAGTTCCAGATTGCCGGCGGCAGGAGCAACAACGCAATGTGGACGCTGGACGGCGGCTCGACGCAGAACATCCTGCTGGGCGTTGCTTCGCTCAACTATGATCCGCCGATCGAAGCCTTGGAAGAAATGAACGTGGAGGTCTCGAACTACAAGGCCGAGATGGGCAGGTCGGGCGGCGGCTTCATCCAGATGACCACAAAATCGGGCACCAACGCCTTTCACGGGGCGCTGTACAACTTCCTGCGCAACGACGCGATGGACTCACGGCAGTTCTTCGCCCGCGACAAGCAGACGCTGCGGCGCAACCAGTACGGCTGGGCCTTGGGCGGACCGATCATCCGGGACCGCAGCTTCTTCTTCGGCAGCCAGGAGTTCACCACAGAGCGCACGGCGAATCCCAGGATTGAGAACATCCCCGATCCAGCCGAGACAAGGGGAGACTTCTCGGGCCTGGGAAACACGATTCGCAACCCCGTCACCGGGGATCCCGTGCCCGACAATATAATCCCCGCCAGCGATCTCGACCCCGTGGGCGCGGCTGTGGCGCAATTCTGGCCGACGCCGAACATCGCCGGTCGCCCGTCGCGGAGCCGGAATTTCATCAACAACGCGCGCAACACGAATGACAGCAACACACTTTCGCTACGCGTCGACCACACGCTCAGCCAGCGCCACCGCATCTACGGGCGCTATGTCCACAGCATCGGCCAATCGGAGCTCTTCAAGGGGTTCTGGCCGACGCCCGTGCATACATCGCAGCGCCTCAACGACTTCTACTACTTCAACTGGTCCGTCACCGAGATCTCGAATCTCACGAACAAGCTGGTGACCGAGAACCGCTTCACGTGGAACAAGCGCAAGTGGCATCCGAAGATCACGGCCAAGGGCATGGGGCTGTCGCAGCAGATCGGCTTCACCGGCAACAATCCGGAGTTCTTCCCCGGATTCGGACTGGCCGGCGGCATCCAGCGCATCGGCCGTGGCGGCGGCCAAGAACGCCGCCAGTTCCCCATCCGCGACAACCACATCGTCTCCAACTGGACCTACATCAGCGGCAAGCACACGCTCAAGTGGGGCGGCGAATTCCGCTGGTCAATCAACGACGACGTGTTCCTGTCGCAAGCCGGCGGATCGCTGAGCTTCAACCAGAACGCAACCGGCGACTCGGTCGCCGCTCTGCTGTACGGCTGGGTGGCCAGCGGCAGCCGCCAAGAAACGATCTTGATCCGCAGCCGCGCCAATTCGACGGGGCTCTACGTGCAGGACGACTGGAAGATCAACTCCAAGCTGGCGTTCAACTTGGGCTTGCGCTGGGACTTCGACACCCCGCGGTTCGAGGCGATCGACAATCGGCAGAACTCATTCGACGCGGCCGGTAACAATCCCGCGTGCAACTGCCCCGGCGTGATCACCTGGTCCGGACGGGATGCTCGCGGCGGCAGCCAGTACGCCCACAACTTCGTGTATAGCAATATCGGCCCCCGGGTGGGGTTTTCCTACCGTGCCACGGACGACTGGGTGATCCGGGCGGGCGCGTCGATCGTCTACATCGGCCAATACGACCAAGCCACGCCGATCGTCACCAACGCCGGCTTCTCGATCCAAGGCACCTTCGGGACGCTGCGGCCCACCGATGCGGCGTTTCTGCTCCGCGACGGTCTTCCGCCCCTGATTGAACCGACAGAGGCTGACCTTGTCCCCGGTTTCGGCGCGGTGGCAATCGGGGATAAGCCGATTTTCTCGCCCCAGTTCTTCCAGCCCGAGGGACGGCCCAACCCCTACCTGCTGACCTACAACTTCAACATTCAGCGCCGCTTGCCCGGCGACATGCTGTTCGAGATCGGGTATCTGTCCACGATTGGCAAGAAGCTGACCATTCCCGGGTCAGCAACGCAGAACCAGATCCATCCGTCGCAGATCGATCTGGTGGACAGCCAGGGGATTGCGCCCCAAGTGCTGCGGCCCTTCCCGCAGTTCTCGAACGTGGTGATGATGTCGCCCACGTTTGGCGACTCCGAGTACCATGGCGTGAACTTCAAGCTGGAAAAGCGCTACTCGAACGGACTGCAGTTCCAAACCAACTACACATGGGCCAAGGCGATGGACAACGTTGAGGGCCGTAACGAGTTGGGCGGCGAAGATGGCCGCATCCCATTCGCGGACCAATACAACCGACGCATCGCGTGGTCGGTCGGCGGAAGCCACATTGCCCATCGCGTGATTGTCAGCCTGGTCTACGACATCCCCCTGGGACAGGGGCGGACTGTCGCCTTCGGCAGCAGCGCGCTCAATCAGATCCTCGGCGGATGGTCGGTCGGGACTATCATCGAGGCTCGAACCGGCCCGCCATTCTCGGCATATTGGGGCAATGCGAGCCAAGTCTACCCGACTGCTGCGCGGGTCCGCGCGGATGCGACCGGGCCATACCAGCGGAATGCGGCGTGGCGTGACAACGTCCGGGGCGAGCGGTTTTTCGACACTTCAGCGTTCCAACGGCCGGCGCGGTTCACGTTCGGCAACCTCGGACGCAACGCGTTCATCGCCCCGGGCGCCCTGCGCACCGACGTTTCGCTCATCAAGGACATCAGCATGCCGTGGGAAGGCCACACGCTGCAGTTCCGCGGCGAGCTGATCAACCTGCCGAATCGTGCGAACTTCGGCCTCCCCGTCGGCAACGTGCAGAACAGGGCGTTCGGCAACATCACCGGACTGACGCCCGGGGCGTCCGGGCGCATCCTGCAACTCGGCCTGCGCTACGGCTTCTAAGCCCGCGCGGCGATCCGCTGCGAGCGGGGCGGCTGTGACAGCTGCCCCGCTCCTCCCCAGCATTGTTGGTGGAATCTCGCGGACGGGCGCGCAGTTGGTCCACAATGAAGCCATGAAACAAGTGCTGCTGTTCGCTGCGCTCCTGTGCCTGCCCGCCCAGCTTGCTGGCGAGGTGTCGGTCACGAGGGAGGGCGACCGGATCGATGTCGCGATTGACGGCCAGCCCTTCACCTCGTTCTTCTTCGGGCCTGAAGCGACCAAGCCATACTTGCACCCGCTGCGCGCGGCCGACGGTACGACGGTGACGCGCAGCTACCCCATGGAACAGGTAGCGGGCGAGCAGACCGACCACGCGCACCATCGGGGCGCATGGTTCAGCCACGGCGATGTGAACGGCGTGGACTTCTGGGCGAACGAGGTGGAACAGCGCGGCAGCGGCAGCAAGGGGATGATCGTCTTGGATGCCATCAAAGCGATCGAGTCCGGAGCCGAAAAGGGGCGCATCGAGGCGGCTTTTGCGTGGCAAAACCAGGACGGCCAGCGACTGCTGACAGAGCACCGGACGATGACGTTCTTCCGCTCCGGCGACCACAACCTGGTGGAATTCGACCTCGCGCTCTCGGCCGCAGCGCAGTCGGTGAAGCTCGGCGACACGAAGGAGGGCACCTTTGCGGTGCGCATGGCGACCGAGCTGGAAGAGCAGCACATGCGGGCGCGGGGTGTGCCGCGGACTGGCAAGATCGCCAACGCTGACGGTGCGGAGACCGAGGCGAAAGCTTGGGGCAAGCGGTCGCGCTGGGTGGACTACTCGGGCAGCATAGGCGGCAAACCAATGGGCGTGGCCATATTCGACCACCCCGCAAATCCGAAACACCCGACGTACTGGCATGTGCGCGGATACGGCTTGTTCGCGGCGAACGCGTTCGGCGAGCACGACTTCCACGCCGACCCGAGCCGCGACGGCAGCATCACGCTCGCGAAGGGCGAGATTCTGCGCTTCCGCTATCGGATCATGATCCACCCCGGGCGCAGCGCCGACGCGGACCTCAATCGGGCGTTCCAGGCATGGGCCGCGGCGGGCTCGAAGTAGCCCTGTCAGCGATTCTGCTGAGGTGCTGCCATGCGGTACGCAAGATCGCAGTTCGAGCGCTGGGTCGACGATGCCTGGGACAGCATCCCCGAATCCATTCGGCGGGAATTCTCGAACCTGATGATCGCCGTCGAGGACGAACCGAGCGCGGAACAGCTAGCAGCGGCCAAGGTGCCGCGCGGCGACACGCTGCTGGGACTCTACGAGGGTGTGCCGATCAAGCGGCGCGGCTGGTACTACCAGATGGCCCTGCCAGACCGCATCACGCTGTTTCAAGGACCGCTGGAACGCTCCTCCAACGGCGACATCCGCCAAGCTGTCTATGAGACGCTGTGGCACGAACTCGCCCACCATATCGGAATGGACGAGAAGGAGGTCCGGGCAGCCGAGCGCCGCAAGTTCCGCTGACCGAGTGCCCCCACCCGCGTGTCGGCGCGCCATGTACAATGACTTGCTTCAAAGACCCGGCGTCATGAATTTCGATTTCACCCCCAAAGTCCAGGACCTTCGCGACCGCCTGCTCGCCTTCATGGACGAGCACATCTATCCGAACGAGGCTCTATTTCGCGAGCAGATAGCGCAAGGCAATCGCTGGGATCCTCCGGAAATCCTCGAGGAGCTCAAGCCTAAGGCTCGCGCCCAAGCGCTTTGGAACCTGTTCCTGCCCCACAGCGTGTACGGGGCGGGCCTGACCAACCTTGAATACGCTCCGCTCTGCGAGATCATGGGCCGGTCTCCGATGGCGTCAGAAGTCTTCAACTGCTCGGCGCCGGACACCGGCAACATGGAAGTGCTGGTGCGCTACGGCACCGAGGAGCAGAAGGAGCGCTGGCTGAGGCCACTGCTGGACGGGGAGATCCGCTCGTGCTTCTCGATGACCGAGCCGGACGTGGCGTCGAGCGACGCCACGAATATCCGCTCGACGATCAAGCGGGACGGCGACGAGTACGTCGTCAACGGACGCAAGTGGTGGTCATCCGGCGCGGGCGAGAGCCGCTGCAAGCTCTCCATCTTCATGGGCAAGACCGACCCGGAGGCGCAGAAGTACAAGCAGCAGGCCATGATCTTGATCCCACTGGACGCTCCGGGCGTGAAGATCGAACGGGTGTTGCACGTCTTCGGCTACGATCATGCGCCGCACGGTCACGCCGAGATCCACTTCGACAACGTGCGCGTGCCTGCCTCGAACATGCTGCTCGGGGAGGGCCGGGGCTTTGAGATCGCGCAGGGCCGACTGGGCCCTGGCCGCATCCACCACTGCATGCGGTCGATCGGCATTGCCGAGCGGGCGCTCGAAGCCATGTGTCGCCGCGCGAAGCAGCGCGTGGCATTCGGCAAGACGCTGTCCGAGCACGGCACGCTGCGCAGGGACATTGCCGATTCCCGCATGGAAATCGAGCAGTTGCGGCTGCTGGTGCTCAAGGCCGCCTACATGATGGATACGGTCGGCAACAAGGTCGCGCGCCAAGAGATCGCACAGATCAAGGTAATCGCTCCCAACGTCGCGCTGCGCGTGCTGGACCGGGCGATCCAAGCGCACGGGGCGCTGGGCGTGTGCCAAGACACATTTCTGGCTGGCGCGTGGGCCAGCCAGCGCACCCTCCGCCTGGCCGACGGGCCCGACGAGGTCCACCGCGAAGCGGTCGCAAAGCTGGAACTGCGCAAGTACGACTGAGCGGGCGCTGCCCTCAAGACCAGTCCGCGCAAACGCGCCAGGGGACGCCTCAGGGAAGCGGCTCGCCCTCGGTGAGGATGAGTTCGCGGTTTGGTTCCAAATTGCCGAAGGTGTCGACCGTCCCGCTGGGCCAGCGCGCTTCGAGCGATTCGACCACCGTGTCGCTACCCAAGCCGAACGTCACCACGGTCTCACTCTGGGAACAGTAGCTTGAGCCGCCCCGCAGGACTTGGACCTGCTTGCCAGACGCACTCATGAGCGTCAGCTCGGTTCCGAGTCCGGTCCGGTTCGATTCCCTGCCCCGCAGCTGCAGGCGCAAATAATTATTGGCGTTGCCGCCATCGTTGCGCAGCAGCTTGGCCGGTCCGTCGTTGGTCGTGATCAAAACGTCTAGGTCACCGTCCCCGTCGTAGTCCGCATAAGCCGCACCGCGCCCCACCAGCGGAACCGACAGATCCGGGCCGGCATCCGTGACGGAGAGGTTGAAACGCCCGCGGCCGTCGTTGCGGAACAACAGTGGCGGCTGAGCGAACTTGACCGTCGGCTGGACCACTTCGATCTCCTCGTCCAGATGGCCATTGGCGCAGAAAATATCGGGGTGGCCGTCTAAGTCGTAATCGAAGAAGAACGCGCCGAACGTCAGCGAGAGCAGGCTGTCGCGGCCAATCTCGCTGGTCGGGGCCTCGTCGACGAACAGCCCGTTGCCCTCGTTGTGGAACAGGTTGAGCATCTCGTTGGCGAAGTTCCCCACCAGCAGGTGGAAGCGCCCGCTGCGGTCATAATCAGCCGCGTCAACGCCCATCGCCCCCCGAGCCTTGCCGTTTTCGGCGTATGCGATTCCTGCCGAGACCCCGTGCTCGCTAAACGTGCCGTCTCCCTGATTCCTGAAGAGCTTGTTCGGCTGCGTGTCGTTGGCTTGGAAAATGTCGGGCAGTCCATCGGAGTCGTAGTCGAACACCGCGATGCCCAGCGCCTTCGCCGTCGGGTCGGCGATGCCCGCTCTTGCGCTGAAATCCTCGAAGGTGCCGTCTCCGCGATTGCGGTAGAGCACGGAAGGCTGGCCCTGGTACGACTCAGGCGTGCAATATGTCTTGTTGGCCCCGTCCATCGAGCACCACAGATCCTGCTCGATCGACCACTGCACGTAGTTGGCGACCAGCAGGTCCAGATGGCCGTCCAGATCGAAATCGAGCCAGGCAGCGCTCGTCCCGAATCGCGCGTTGTCGATCCCTGCCGCGCTGGTTGCATCCTCGAAGCTGCCGTCACCACGGTTGCGGAAGAGCCTGTCGCCGTCTAGCACCGTGACATAGAGGTCAGCGTCGCCGTCGTTGTCGTAGTCGGCGGACGCGGCACCGAGGCCGTACATCGGAATCGCGAGGCCGGCCTCTCGCGTGCGGTCTTCGAAGCGGCCGTCACCGACATTGCGGTAGAGCTTCGAGGTCACGCCCGCCGCGTCGCCTGACCACGGCCTCGAGTTCACCAAGAAGATGTCTTGCCTAGCATCCCCGTCGTAGTCCAGGAATGCCGCTCCCGACCCAAGCGTCTCCGGCAGATACTTACGGCCAGAGCGCCCGTTGTGGTGCTCGAAGGCGATGCCTGCCTGGGCTGTGACATCCGTGAATATGACCGGAATCCGGGCAGAGGCGCCCCCGGCGGATTCCGGAGCCGGGCCGGGCGGGCCGCAAGCCAGGCTAGCGCACAGCGCACCCGCAACTAGAAGATCAAATCGACGCAGAAACATGCTCGTGGATGGCTTGCCGTTCGTTATTGTCTTCTGGGCTGGTGCGGCGGCGCTCAGCCGTGCGGGTCTGCGCCGACTCATCCGCCTTATACCTCAGGAACAAGGCTTCCTCGCGGGCAGCGGACTCAAGGTCGCCCAGACCCCGGAAGCAGCGCATCTTCGTGTAATGCATCTGCAGGTCCTCCGGGTCGATGCGCGCCACGCGATCCAATATCAGCAGGGCCTCGCCGTACTCGCGCTTGAGAAAGAGGATGTTCGCAATCTCGTTCAGTACGACACGATCCCGGGGGAACTGCTCCGCAGCGCGGCGCAGGTCGGCGACGGCACCGTCGTAGTCTCCCGCCGCCCGCCGCGCCAAAGCACGGAAGTACAACGCGCGCGGCAGGTCGGGCGAAAGTTCTAGCGCCTTTTCCAAGTATTCCGCGGCCTCGGCAGTGCGGCCTTCTTCAACCATCGAGCGCGCCACATTCAGCCACCCGTCGGGATGTGCCGGATCCGCCTCGATGGCGCGCTGGAAGGCGTGCTCCGCGCCCTTGAGATCCCCCTGCAGCAGCAGCCCGATTCCGTAGTCATTCCAGCGCTCCCAATCGGCCGCATCGACGGTCGGGCGCCAGTCCGCGGACCCAGACCCGATCTGCAGCTGCGTCTCGGCGGCCGCAATCTCGGTGATCGGCAGCACAGGGATGCTTTCCTTGAACGACCCCGGCACGTTAGCCGGAATATCGGCCACATCGAACGTGAACTCCCGATCATCGAATCCCGGCCCATGCTCACCGGCACCGGCCTTGCCCGCGTACGAGAACGCAGTGTAGCTGTGCGAAAACTTCCGATGATTCAGCTTGGCGTGGAGCGTGAGCGGCCCCTTGGCACCCTCCGGAATGGCGACGCGATAGTGCACCACGTCGGCGGCGCCGGGCGGGATCAGCCGGGCATACACGAGGCCCCGCATGTGGAACGCGTTGCGCTTGTCGATGGGGTTGCCATGGGCGTCAACCTGCAGTGCCCTGTAGAAGTGCGCTCCCGGATCGACAGGCCCGCCCCCGTCGGCGACCTTGCCGCTCCAGAAGACCCGCTGGCCGGCGGCATCCAAGACTTCGAACTCGACCCAGACATCGAAGGCGTCCACGGTCCCGCTGGGAAAGAAATGGCCCACCTTCCTAGTCCGCACGACTACGTCGACCCGAACCGTCTCACCAGCCCGCGCTACCGGGGCGGCTCGATCAAGCGGGGCCGCGAGGTCTCCGACCTCACGCAGCAGGATCGGCCCCCCGCGCGCACCCGCCTCCTCTCCGACCGCAAAGCTGGTTGCAGCTTCGACCTGCGCCGCGCTGCGCACCATCTGCGGCGAGGAAGCGTCCTCGGTCACGGGAGAAACCGCGAAGACGTCGAGCGTAATGATGTCGTCTTGCAGGAACTTTGTGACCTCTTCGAGTTGCCGCCTGTCTTGGTTGACGTACGGCACCGCCGTGTTTGCCGCCGCGAAGCGGTGCGAGCGCACCACGCCGTTGCGATTGCCCGGGTCATCCGACGGCACCAGCGGCATGTGGCAGTCCGCACACGACTGGGCCTGCTCGGGATAGTAGAAAGACCGGGCGCCCTGCCCCGAGACACCGCTGGCCTGCCAGTTGTCGTACGAGTTGAAGCCCCGGATCCAGCGGTAGGCGTTGACCGGCACGTCCAGATGGACCTTGTGGCATGAGGCGCAGAACTCGGCCCCGTCGTGGCGCATGAACGGCTTCAGGAATGCGCGGCGATGCGCAGCCGGTGCGGTCCGCGTGACGTAGTTGTGGGCAGCACGCACGATCCCCGATTCGCTGGACGCCAGACCGTGCAGTTCCGGATACTCGATCACGAAGCCACCGTTGCCCATCGTGTCCGGAACACGGACAATCGAGTGGCACGAAACACACGCTAACCCGGCATGGGCCTCCGCCGTGTCCAACTGGCCGGCGACCGGATCGTCGAACATGCCGTTGAAGAGCATCGCGTGATCGTGGCAACCGGCGCACCACTTCGACGCCTCCACGCCGGCCGTTTCCTGCATGTACTCGATCGACTTCCGGTAGAACTGGTTGTTGAAGGACGAGAAGCGGTGCATCGAGGACCGCCACTGCTCGTAGACATCCTTGTGGCACTCGCCGCAAGCGGCGGATTCGAGGAAGAAATCCGACGGGATCGTGGTGCCGCTGGTGGTCTGGGCCGCCGAAGGAAAGAACGGGCTCTCTTGACCGCCGCCTTCGTACTCCATTGCCAGGGGGGCCTCGGTCGGGTTGACGATCCGCTGTGCGGAGCTGGGGAACCAGCGCTCTCCCAGCGCGGAAAACGCGGGCAGCAGCAGCGCCAAGCCTGCGCAGGCAGCAATCCGGCGGCTGCCCAGCCGGTAGGCCAACAACGCCGCACCGATAAAGCCGCAAGCGGCATGCACGACGACGACGGGCAGGTTCGGGCGCGTTGCACCGATCACGCAGAGCACGGCGCCGAGAGCGGCACAGGTTGCGAGTACAACCAAGGCGGAACGCTCGCTTCGAACCAACCGGAACAGCTCGAGGCCGGAGAAGCAAAGACCCGCCGCAAGCCCGATGCCAACCAGCACGTGCAGCAGCACATTGGCAACGTAGAACAGATCCGCCGATGGAAACGCCCAGAGCCAGCCGGCGTTCAGCAGCAAGAACAGGAAGCCTGCGCCGACAGCGCATCGCAGGAGCTGCGGGTCGGCGCCGGCCCGATGCCCAGAACCGCTTCCAAGCACGAACTTCACCTCGCAGTCCTCTGGGCTACCAGTGGCCTCAGCAAGCGCATCGCAGGCCTAGTGTGGTACCGGACAAGGTCGGATTGGTGCTCCGGCGTGACCGGGTAGCCTTCATCCGGGCCATATGGGTACCCGCTCATGGAGTGGAACGGCAGCGGGGTGACCGAATCCCCGAACGCGGTATTGGCCTCGTTTTCCTTCGCCCAGCCGTCGACCAGCAAGAGGTAGTCCCGAGTCCAGCCGTGGGGCAAGGACGGCAGATCGCCGGACTCGAACCGGAGCTCGATCTCATCCCCTGCGCCGATGATCACGAAGCGGTCATCTTCGCCGCCAAGCAAGTCCCGCACGTCCCCGAAGCGCGTATAGAGCCCGGGTGTCGGATTCCAGTTGGTCGTGGCAGAGACCTGCTGGTAGTCGAATTGCTCCGGCTGGGTGCGCCCGTCCGCGACGATGTTGCGCGAGAACCCCCGGAACCGCAGATTCGCTGTGCGAGCCTCGAGCCAGGTCTGCCGCACCTCAGGTGACGACGTGGCGACTCCGATAAAGGCAGCATCCCAGTAAACGCACATGTTGGTCACAAGTCGAACTTTGCGCGAGCCTGGGGTTAACTTCCCGCTCAAATCCACGGCAACTGTGCGCAAGGTGCCGCCGGGCAGCCCCACATCAGCGACCGCAGTGACCCACTCGCCGCTCTCAGACTGCACTTGCAGGAATGGGGGCTGAAACGCCGAGGCCTTTGTTTGCGACGCCGCGACGATGCTGCTCGCAGACGACCAATCCACCCAACCTTCGAGAAACAGCACGGCGTCACCGGCATCAAAATCCGGGAATTCCAGGGTGAGAGCATGCCTCTCCGCCCGGCTTTCGAAGTCCCGTTCGAACATGGCGTAGCGGCGGTCACTGGCAGAGACGCTCGCCAACACGTCCTCGCCTCGATGGTTGGTGGCCGCAATAGGCTCAATCCGGGACTTCACACCGTAGAGCTTGAATTCGGGGAACGGGGGGCCCTTGGCCTTCTCGTTGCTGATGATGCGCAGATCTTGCGGGTGGTCGATCGCAAGCAAGCGGATCTTGTCGATGTAGGCGGTCTCGCGCAGTTCCTCGGTCAGGCGCACGTCGAGGAACCCATCCCGGCTGCGCAGCTGATCGCCGCGAATCGTGATGTACTCGTCGTGATCCACCGGGAAGTAGACATCTCGCGCTAAGCTCGCACCGAGCGGCGCCACACCCAAGACCTCGCTGATGTACTCGAATTCGGCACCGTTCCAGGTGTAGACCATCGGGCACGACCCGGACAATCTTGGCGCCTCCTTGATCGTGATCTCCTCGACTGGCTCATCCGGCATCTCGTTCTGGATCAGTCCATTCGCCCACGTCACGCGAATCGTGTCGGGCGATGCCGCCGCACCTAGGCCGAAATGCAGGGGAGTGCCGGAGTAAACCTGCTTGGTATAGCCGAGGCCGGCCTTGACCTCGACGCGGGCTTCCGTTCCGATGGCCGGGCTCTTGACACCCTCCAAGCGGACGACCAGACCCCGATTGTCCGTTTCGGTGCGGTTGGCGTAGAAGCTGACCTGCCCATCCAGAGCCGCAACGAGCAGGTCAGGCTTGCCGTCTCCGTCGAGATCGCCAGCCACAGCCAGTCCGGGCTGCGGGTCGCCCTCGGCTGGTATGGCGACGAGATCGAATCCGCCACGATTGGCCAAGAATCCGTCGTGCGTGGCAGCGTCAAGCCGCCCGCGTAGCTGGTAGTCCGCCCACGCCCGGACGTGCGCCAAGGCTGGGCCGCCGCGCAGCGCGCCTTCGTGGTTCTCCAGTACCGCGGTCTGGGTTTCGGTCGACACCGCGATATCGAGGTAGCTGTCATGATTGAGATCGACCACATCCATGCGCACCCGACCGGACGGAACGCTCACGCCATCGACCGCGACAGCCTCGCCGAACACACCGAGCTTACGGTCTTGATGCACCGAGATCGTGTCGTTGTAGACCGCGATAAGGTCGTGTCCGTTGTCCTCGAAGAGCTCGGCCGTCACCGCTCCGCGAACTCGTCCAGGGGCAAACGGGAAGGTGCTCGTGACGTCAGCTAGATGGCCCTCTCCATCGTTTTGCAGCAGGTGCTTGTCCTGGCCGAGCGCGAACAGGTCGAAGTCGTTGTCGCGGTCGTAATCGGCAAACAGGCAAAGATCGAACCTCCCGGCGAGCCCAAAGGCCCGCTCAAACGCACGTCCCGCCCGGTTCACAACAATCTCGACGCCCTCACCGTCCACCCGGCAAAGGTCAGCCAATCCGTCGCCGTCGAAGTCGCCCGACGCATAGTGCTGGGCACCGCCCAAACCGACCGTTGCAGACGACAGATCGCCGCCCGGCCGTCCAAAGGCCGCGATGGCGCCGTCGGCCGACCAAGCCAGGGCGTCCGCTGTGCCGTCACCGTTGAGATCAGCAGCGAGCACCCCCAAGGGGGGGCCCGGCAACTGCCCGATCCGTTGGGAACTGAATTGGAAAGGCCCGGCCGACGCCGCCGCTCCGGTTGCCAGCGACGGGTCGTGGAGCTCTGCATAAAAGCTCCAATCGACGTCTTCCCCCACCGCTGCATCCTCGGTAGCCTCTTTGAGGCCCTTGAAGATTTCTAGCTCGCGGGTCGCCCGCTCGCTGTCGGTCCGGCGCAGAATCCCGAACAGTTGGAAGTGCGGTGCTGCCAGCGATGGGTCGAGCTCAATCGTGCGCTCGAATTTCTCGATCGCTCGCCGGGTATTGCCTTGCTGCTTGTACAGCGCTCCCAAGTTGTACTGCGTCTTCGCCTCATCCGGGACCAGACGCTGCATCTGGAGGAGTTGGTCGATCGCCCGTTCGACTTCCCCAGCTTTCTTGTACTCGATCCCCAGATTGAAGTAGGTGTGCGGCAGCGTGCGATCGATCTTCTGCGCCTCGACAACTTGGGCCAAGCCTTCCTCGCGACGGCCAGCTCGCAGCAGCGCCAGCCCGTAGTTGAGGTGCTCGCGGGCGGAGCCCGGATTCAGCTCCAGCGCCGCGGCAAGCTGTTCAACAGCCTTTTGCGACGAGCCAGGCGTTTCATAGAATGCCTTGCCGAGGTTGCGAGCCTCTTGCAGCCGCATGGTCTGCCGGGTATCCGGCTGAGTCTGCGCGGTGGCCAGCATCCAGACGGCGGCGCAACCGCCGACCGCCAAAGCCACTAATACCGTGCGTCGCACTTCGCCACTCATGTCAGGAACTCATAGTACTTCAGCCTATGGCATGTGGCACTTCTGACGGGATCGACCTAGCCTTTCGAGCCCTCTCACGGGTGCGCTCAGCGACGCACGCCCAGCCCAGAAATCGTTGCCTGGCAAAGCCGCTACCCGCGGGCGTATCCGGAGGAAGGTCTGTCCGGCCCACCCCCGGCCGGAGTGCCGCGGACGTGCCTACTGGCGTTCCTCCGCCTCACGATACATCCGGAAGTTCTCGCCAGGCGCATGACAGCGGGGGAGGCCGTGGCGTTGGTCGAGCCGGTTTCGAAGGGCAGCAGGCATTGGCCGATTCTGCGCAGTCTGCTCCACGCCAGTGCCACCGCCGGCAATCTGACGTCGGATGCGCAGGTCGCGACCCTGGCCAGCGAGCACGGTGCGACGATCTGCGCCGCAGAGTACGACTTCAAACGCTTCCCCGGCGTGGAGCAGGTCAATCCGCTGGACGAAAACGCATCCCGGGCAGGGTAATCGACCGAAAGCAGGGCCGCGCCGGGCGTGAACCGTGCTCAGACGAACGGCTGGCCGCCACGGCGTTAGGCGGGCGCTAGCGCCGGATGGTCGAATTCCCAGCATGGCTGCATAAAGAGGGGATGGACGGGGTGCGCCAGAATGGCCGCAGAGCCGCGCACCCGGACTGCTATGCTCTCAGCCGATGCAAGACCCCCTGCCAACCCGCCGTCAATTCGCAGCCTCACTCGGAGCAGCCGCTGCCGCAGGGGCGCAATCGGCTCAGCACCCGAATATCGTTTTCGTCTGCTCGGACCAGCACAGCTTCAAGTACACCGGCTATGCCGACCACCCGGTGGTCAAGACCCCCCATCTCGACCGGATTGCCAGCGGCGGCGTTGTCTTCGAGAATGCCTATTGCGGTGCGCCGGTCTGCGTCCCCGGCCGATCCTGCATGATGACGGGGCTCTACGCCCATGAAACAAATTCCTTCTGCAATTCGACCGTTTGGGATGGCAGCGAGCCGACGTGGGGCACACGGCTGCGCAACGCCGGCTATCACACTGAGGCGACGGGCAAGTTCGACCTAAACCCGGACTTCGACATCGGGTTCGAAGAACACGCGACCAACCACGCCCACCGGACCGGGCCCGACATTACTTCGCTGTTCCGCAGTCCGGTTGCCTATCGCGTGGGAGAGCGAGGCCAAGTGAATGGACGCCCACGGGACACCCCGCACCCCGATGCCGAACGGGCGCGCAGCTGCGCTCAGTTCATCCGCGACAAGGCCCCGGGCTTGGGCCAGCCATGGTGCTACTACACCGGGTTCACAGCGCCGCATCCAGCCTTCGTGGCGGGACGCAAGTACTGGGACATGTATCCCCGAGCGGCAGTGGATCTGCCGGACGTTCCAGCGGACTATCTCGAATCCCAGCATCTGATGTTTCAAGAACTGCGGCATTTCAAGCGAATCGCGACGCCCATACCCGAGTGGCGCATCCGCAACGCTCGGGCAGGGTACTACGGGCTGATCACGGAGCTGGACGAGCATATTGGGCAAATCTGGACAGCTCTTGAAGAAACCGGTCAGATCGAGAACACGGTGTTTATCTACACCTCCGATCATGGCGAGGCGCTGGGAGACCACGGCCTCTGGCTAAAGAACAATCTGCTCGAACCAGCCGCGCACGTCCCGCTCGTGATTGCCGGCCCGGGCGTGCCGCGTGGGCAACGGGTCGATCAGGTCACCAGCCACGTGGACCTAGTGCAATCACTGCTCGAATGGAGCGGAGCCGAGGGTGGCTCGGACCTCAGGGGACATTCGCTGATTCCGCTAATGCGAGGCGAATCCGGGGCTCACCCCGGCTGGGCATATTCCGAAAGCCACTCCGAGGGCAACACTACCGGCTCGTTCATGATCCGCAAGGGGCCCTGGAAATACATCCAGTTCACGTGGTACGACGACCTGCTGTTCAATCTCGACGACGACCCGGGCGAGCTGCGGGATCGCAGCAAAGAAACCCAAGCGCAGCCAGTGCTACAAGAACTCCGCGCAATGCTCGAGTCGCAGGTGAATCCTGAGGCGGTCACCCGCGCGGGATTTGCCGCCCAAGAGAAAATGCTGGCAGGCTTCGCCGCCGCCCGCGGCGAGGCGGGCCTGGCCAAGATGCTTGAACGACGCATGGGCCCTGGATTGGCCCGCGTCCTGGCCGCCAGGACCACCCGGGAGTTGCGCCTATAGCGGGTGCCGCCGGCGGCCTAGGAACCTCGCCTGTCCGCAGATTACGGCGCAAGCTCCGCCGGGCGAGTCCGTCGGCTGCGTGGTCCCGTCGACTCGATCACCTGATCTCAGCCAAGAGCCATGCCTGTGGATCGATCACGACCGCCGACGCCCGATTGCGCAACGTGATTGAAACCGCCGAATCGTCATCTCCGGCACCGACAGTTACGGTCTTGACGAGCGAGCGGCCCGGCAGCGTGTGCACCTCGACCCGCACCTGCAGCGGAAAATAGTCCGGCACGCCGGTCTGCTTGACGCGCATCTGAAACTGGTGCTGCCCGCGCTTGGATTTCTGATCCCAAGCCACGGACAGGTGGGGGATGCCAGTCCCCTGCACCCACTGGTCAAAGAAATCCCGCAATTGCGGGTCGATGTAGTCGTCTGGAACGAAGCTTGCCGCCAATTCGCGCAGGCCTTCGGTCGTGACCGGTTTGTCCCTGTACCCATCGCAGAGCTGCCGCAACATCGCGAAGAACTTCTCGTCGCCTAGGATGCCGCGCAGCATGTGCATGATCCAGGCACCCTTCTCATATACGATGACCCGATAGGCCTCCGGCAGCTTAGAGGTGCGCAAGCGCCGGCCTAGGACGAGAGGCCCGCCGCTCTCGAGCGATTCGCCGTTCACTTTGCGCAGCAGGTTGTCACGGAATCCGGCCAACACCTTGTTGCGCTCCTCGATCCCTCTGCCCTGCTCAAGCCACAGCAGGGATGAATACGTCGCTAGCGCCTCCATAATCCAGGCATCCCGATCCAGCTCGGAACTGACGACGTTCCCCCACCATTGGTGCGCGATCTCGTGGGGCCGCATCAGGTCGGCGAAGAACCGCTGGGTGTCCCCGGAAAGGTTCCGCAACAACCGGTCCCCCTTCTCGAAATAGCTCAGAGTGGAAGCGAAGACCAAGCCGGGGAACCCTTGTCCGAATCCGCCGGGCACCGGTGAGACCACCGTCACCGGCATTGCTGGCTCTCCGAACCGACTCAGAAAGTAGCGGAACGCGTCCGCGCTCTCGTCGGCGATCCGCTCAATATCTTCGGCGGGATTAGCTGGCGGTAGAGAGGGCAAGACAAGCACGGGCGGCTCGGGACGCAAGCGACGCCGTCCAGAAGTCGCAGGAGCAGGCAGCCAGAGCGGTGTTTGACGAGGCTGCAAGCGCTGCTCCACGCTCTTGGTTGCGCGGACTTCGACCCGGAAGCCTTCGACTTCGCGGCTCGATCCTACGTAGTTCCCCAAGTTGAAGCCGGCGTGCCGGATTGGCTTTCCACTCACGAAGCGCGACATGCGCATGCCCGCTTCGATGCGGTCCTCAACGAGGGCACCCGTCGCTACCAGTTCGAGAGTCTGGGGATAGCGAAACGTGAGTTCGAAGTTGGCGTCGCCTGTGTCGAGACGCGGGTACCAGTTGCCTCGGTCGCCGACAAAGTACACCCCCGAGCCGGCGTCGGACACGACCTTGCCCCGGTACTCGAATTCGATAGGGTACTTGCCCGCAGCTGCAATCGACTCGGGCACGATCACGACAGCGAGCGCGTTGTTGACATTGCGTTGGTGCTTGGGGAGGACCCGCCGCTGCTGCAGGAATTCGGCCGGCTCTCCGTCAATTCGAACGGCGGTGATCTCTAACCGGTCCGAGATCTCGAACCCGAGTGCCCGGACACCTGGATCCTCGATCGCCAAGGTGGCATCGGCCTTGACCTGCATGTGCAGGTCGGCACCCAAGCGCGTGCCGATCCGATAGCGTTCCAAGCTCGCCGCCTCTGGGGCGACCTGCCTGCTGCCGCTCCGCACGGAGCGGCTCTTGAAGCGACACCAGACTTCGTAGAATGCACGACCTTCAGCCCTTACCGACTGGCCGGCCACGACCTGTTCAGGCAGCGTCTGATCAACAACGACGTCGAAACGCCCGAGCGTTGCGCCGCGGATCGCCGCGACAAAAAACCCCTCAGAAACCCCGCGCTCCGAATAGAGGTCCATGAGCACGCGTTGCGCGGTCCCCTCGATCAGATTGCGCAGGACGATTGACCATCGCGACGCGATTCGCTCGCCCTCTTCAGGATCCAACCTGCTTGCCGGGGAGTCCAGAACGGCCTTGTCCAAGGCCTCCGGCGTGTCGTCCGTGAAAAACATCATGGCGTTGCGGAACTTCTCGTTGAGAATCGTCTCGTCGAGAAATCGCGCGACCGATTGCCGTTCCGCCGGTGTCGGCGGGATCACCAGGACCTCGCCGACATCGGTCGGGCTGGTGGCGAGGAACAGGGCCGCAACTGTCCGCCCGAGGACCGGCTTGGCAAAGATCAGGTAGCCATCGGTGAAGTAGAGCTTCACGTCCTCGCGTTCCAAGAAGACATCCCGCACCCTGTAACAGCGCTGCGGGTCCAACTGGAGCGAATTGATCTTCCTTAGGTCCTCTGCCCCTTGGGATGCTCCTAGCGCGATCGCCGTGCAAGCAATCGCTATCGCCATGCGCGTGAGCATAAGGCTGCCCAAATCGCATTGTAGGTTGGAGCGCGCCGCCAAGGGCGTGCAACCGGATCCAGATGTGACCCGTCTGACCTGAAGCAGACGAAGGGCACCAGCCCACAGACGCGAGGACCACGATGCAGCGACCACTCTCCAAGACCGCTCTTGCCGCGATTTCCATGCTCATTGCCGGCGGGCTATGCCAAGCGGAGGTCGGTGACCAAACCCAACAGTCGAAGCGCGCGCCCAAAAACGACAAGGAGGACGTCTCCAAGATCGGTGAGCGGAGCGTCGGCAAGGCGGTCAACTTCTACAGCATCGAGAAGGAGATCCGGTTGGGCAAACAGCTGGCGGCGGAAATCGAGCGGGAAGCCAAGATTGTTGACGATGCCGTGATCGCCGAATACGTCAACCGCCTCGGCCAGAATCTCGTCAACAGCTCCGATGCCAAAGTACCTTTCACGATCCGAGTGATCGATTCGGACGAGGTCAACGCGTTCGCTCTGCCCGGGGGATTCTTCTACGTCAACACGGGCTTGATCGAGCTGGCGCAGGACGAGGCCGAACTGGCAGGCGTGATGGCCCACGAAATCGCCCACGTCGCAGCGCGGCACGGCACGCGCAGCGCCACCAGGGCTCAGCTGATTCAATACGCCAGCATCCCGCTGCTGTTCATCGGCGGCTGGGCAGGCTACGGCATCCAGCAGGCAGCCAACTTCGCGCTCCCGATGACGCTGCTGAAGTTCTCGCGGGAATTCGAGCACCAAGCCGACTTCCTGGGCGTGCAGTACATGTACAACGCCGGGTACGACCCCGCGTCAATGGTGCAATTCTTCGAGCGGCTGAAGGCAATGCAGAAGAAGAACAAGCACGCGATCGCCAAGGCCTTCAGCTCGCACCCACTGACGAAGAGCCGGATCAAGGCGGTCCAGAAGACGATCGACGACCTGCTGCCCGAGCAGCCCGAGTATGCCGTGACCACCAGCGAGTTCGACCAAGTCAAGGAGCGCGTTGCCCGGCTGAATTCCCGGCGCAAGCCGGAGCAGCGGGACCCGAACCGGCCTACGCTGCGGCGCACCGCGAACGACGAGCCTATCCTCCCCGAGGAGATCGAAGCGGGCCCGGTCGACGATGACGACGACCAGCGCCCCAAGCTCACACGCAGAGCCACATCCTGATATCGATTGCTAACCGACGCCCAGGGCCACGACGTATTCAGCGCGGCCTTGGGCTCAATTCCAGTCCGCGCTGGATGATGTCGGCTTGTTGGAACTGAACCGTAACCCCGAAAACTACTTTGCGGAGATCTAGCAAGCCGCGTCCCCGCCCTGCAACACGATCCCGGGGATCGGCTGCTCCCCAATATCGCCCAAGTGCTGCAGGGAGTGCCGCCGGAGATCATCGAGAGGCAGCTCGCGCACTTTGCCTAGGCCGATCCCGCCTACGCCCGGGGCGTGCAGGATGCACTGCGCGGGCACCACGGGTAACACGGAGACCGCTCGGGCGGATCGAGGCGATTCGCACGAGCAACGGAGCCGTCAGAACCAGCGAGGCCAGAATCCCGCGCCTATCGCCGTGCCAGCCAGTCGCAGGTATCTTGGAGCGCCTGGCCGAACCGGTCCAAGATCATGTCAATCTCCTCCACGTTGACAATCAGCGGCGGGGAGAACGCGATAGTGTCCCCGAGCGCCCTCAGGATTACGCCCCGCTCGATAGCCCTAGCCATGCAGTAGGGACCGACGCCTAGGCCGGGGTCGAACGGCTTGCGTAAAGCCTTGTCCTCGACCAACTCGATCGCGCCCATCAGCCCCACTCCGCGCACTTCTCCGACCAACGGATGGTCCGCGTAGCGTTCGCGCAAGCCGTCCTGCAGCCTCGGAGCGATTTCCCGGACGTATTCGATGATCCCGCGATCGTCGTAGATCCTAAGGCACTCGAGCGCCACGGCGGCGCTGACCGGGTGGCCGCTGTAGGTGAAGCCGTGCGCAAACACGCCAAGTTCGTCGCTGCCATGACGCAGCACGGCGTAGACCCGCTCGTTGACCACCACGGCGGAGATCGGAGCATACCCGGCTGAGAGCTGCTTAGCGCTAGTCAGGATGTCGGGTCGTATCCCGAAGGTCTGCGATCCCCACATGTTTCCCGTGCGGCCGAAGCCACAGATCACCTCATCGGCGATGAAGAGCATGTCGTACTTGGACGTGACCCGCTGCACCTTTTCGAAATAGCGCGCCGGAGGGAGCAGCACCCCGCCAGCACCCATCACCGGTTCCGCAATCATCGCCGCCACGGTGTCCGGACCCTCATCCAGAATCTGCTGCTCCAACTCCTCGGCTAAGCGGGTCGAATAAGCATCCTCAGATTCGCCCGGCAGTGCCCCGTGGTAGTAGTGCGGGCGCGAGGCGTGGATCACATTCGTGATCGGCAGGTCGAACTTGCGGTGATTGCGAAAGATTCCAGTCAGGCTTGCGGCTGCGACCGTGGAGCCGTGGAAGCCGTCCTTGCGCGCGATGATCTTCTTTTTCTCGGGTCGGCCAAGGGCGTTGTTGTAGAACCAGACGATCTTGACCACGGTGTCGGCTGCCTCAGATCCGGAGTTCGCAAAGAAGACCTTCGACATCGGCACCGGGGCCAACCGCAGGATCCGCTCGGCCAGCTCGATCGCAGGCGAATGGCTGCGCGAGCCGAACAGGTGCATGAACGGCAGGGTATTCAACTGCTCGTAGGCGGCATCGGCCAAGCGTTTCTCGCTGAAGCCCAGCGACGCACACCACAGGCCAGCGGCCGCCTCCAGGTAGGCCCTCCGTTGCTCGTCGTAAATCCAGGCGCCCTCGCCGGAGGAGATCACGAGTGCACCGCCCTGTTCGTGGCTGGCAGGATTCGTAAACGGGTGCAGGATGCTTGCGACATCCCTAGCAGTACTGGAACCAGACATCTCCTGCGAGTTTAACCGGTTGGTCGGAGGCTGCCTGTCGGCGATTGGATTCCGAGCGAGCATCGGGCGGCGGTGGGGACAGACCGGACCTTAGCGCCGGGCTGTCAATCGTGCGGACCCAGCTGTCTGAGCACGGCGAGTGCATTCTCCACGGCGGGTTGGTCTTCCAGCGCTCCGTCGACGCCATAGGCTCCACCTCCGTGTTCCTCGAATCGCTTCAGGACGGCTCTAGCTGCCGCCACTTCATCAGCCGAGGGTGAGTAGACCTCGTTAATCACCGGAACCTGGTCTGGGTGGATCGCGGCCTGCCCGGAGAAGCCGAGCCTCCGGCCGTGCCATGCCGAGCGGCGCACCGCCGCCACATGCTTGTACTGCATGAGGGGAGAATCGAACACCTGCTTGCGCATCGCGCGGGCCGCGTTCACCACGCAGCATCTGGCGTACGTCACTTCCGGCTCTCCCTCGGTGCGCTGGATCCGGGCCTCGGCACAATAGTCCTCCGCCCCGAACAGCAGCGCCTTCACGCGCGGCGAAGAGGACGCGATCTGTGCGGCGTTCAGAACTCCCAAGGGGGACTCGATCAAGGGGAACAGGGCCGCTACGCCGGGCAGCTTGCTCGCGAGCAACGACACGTCGCTGGCTAGCTCGCATTTCGGGATCACGACACCGTCTGGAGCCCACGCACACACTGCTTCGCAATCATCGCCGCCCCATTGGGTGTGGTAGGGGTTGACCCGCACCAGTACCGGCCTGGCTTGGGCTGCCAGAGTCGGCAGCGCTGCTCGAGTCACCGAACGGGCCTGCACCTTATTGGAATCCGCAACAGCATCCTCCCAGTCGATCAAGATCGCGTCGGCAGGCACAGAGAGTGCCTTAGCCAGCTTCCGCGGGCTGTCTCCCGGCACGAAAAGGATGCTCCGGATGCGGCTCGAGTCCATCGGGATCGCCTTCCATCCATAATGGGCTGTGCGGAGTCGGGTGCGCCAGCGAGTTACACCGGAGGGGGAACCACGCTTGATGCCATACGGGCGGTATTTTGACGAATTCGAGATCGGTCAGGTCTTCCGACATTGGCCCGGCAGGACCATCTCAGAAGCGGACAACACGTGGTTCTCGCTGCTGACAATGAACCAGCACCCCGTGCACATCGACGCCAACTACGCCGCGAACACCCAGCACGACCAGCGCTTGGTCGTGGGAACACTCGTGTTTAGCATCGTGGTCGGCATGAGCGTGGCTGACGTGAGCGGCAGAGGGATTGCCAATCTCGACTACAGCGAGGTAAAGCATGTCGGCCCGGTCTTTCACGGCGACACGATCTACGCCGAGAGCCGCATCGCGGATCTGCGCGAATCCCGATCAAAGCCGGACCGAGGCCTCGTCTTCGTCGAGAGCCGCGGATTCAACCAACGGGACGAAACGATCCTCACGCTGAAGCGGACCGTTCTCGTGCCCAAGCGCGGGCATGACACGCCATGAGCGTCGATCTCACTCCCGAACAGCAACAGATCCGCGACGCCGTTCGGGAGGTCTGTTCCGACTATCCAGGCGAGTATTGGCGGGAGTTGGACCAAGCTCATGGCTACCCGAGCGAGTTCGTCAAGGCTCTGACTGCCGGGGGCTGGCTCGCCGCACTGATCCCTGAGCGGTACGGCGGAAGCGAACTCGGGATACTCGAGGCCAGCCTGATCATGGAGGCAATCAACGCCTCCGGAGGAAACGCGGCGGCATGCCACGCCCAGATGTACATCATGGACGTGCTAACGAGGCGCGGCAGCGATGAGCAAAAGCTACGCTTCCTGCCAGAACTCGCCGCGGGTCGCCTGCGGTTGCAGGCCTTCGGCGTGACGGAGCCCACGACGGGATCGGACACCACGCAGATGCAAACCCGGGCGCAACGGCACGGGGACCGCTTCGTTGTTCACGGCCAGAAGGTGTTCACATCTCGCATCGAGCACTCGGACTTGATGTTGCTGCTGGTGCGAACGACGCCGATCGAGGAAGTGGAGAAGAAGACCCACGGCCTGTCGATCCTATTGGTCGAGCTCGCCGAAGCCGTGGGTCGCGGACTCGAAATGCGCCCCTTGCGCACAATGCTGAACCATCACACCTGCGAGGTCTTCCTAGACGGATTGGAGGTGCCGGCCGCAAATCTGATCGGCAACGAGGGAGAGGGATTCCCCGCCCTGCTGGACGGCCTCAACGCCGAGCGCATCCTCATCGCCGCTGAATGCATCGGGGATGGCGACTGGTTCATGGAAGCCGCCTGCGGCTATGCCCGGGAACGGATCGTGTTCGGTCGGCCAATCGGGCAGAACCAGGGCATCCAGTTCCCGCTGGCGCAAGCCCACGCCCGCATCCGCGCCGCCGACCTGATGCGCTTCCGGGCGGCCGCCCTCTATGACGGGGGGCGGGCTTGCGGGGCAGAGGCCAACATGGCCAAGCTGCTTGCGGCGGACGCGTCCTGGCAAGCGGCCAATGCTTGCCTGCAAACGCACGGCGGCTTCGGCTTCGCAGCAGATTATGACGTCGAGAGGAAGTTTCGCGAAACCAGGCTGTATCAGGTAGCCCCGATCTCGACGAACCTGATCCTCACCTACGTAGCTGAGAGAGTCCTCGGGCTCCCTCGATCCTACTGAAGGGCTTCGGCAAACGCCATCTCAAGCCGTTCGAGCGCAGCAGTCAAATCCCCTTTGAGCTGGAGTCTCAAGGCGCGACGGCCCGCGCTTGACAGCACGTCGAAATCCCCAAGGGCCTGCGCGGCCTTGACGACACCAAAGCTGATATCTCGGCCCGGCACTGGGATTTCCGGGCCCCCGTCGCATCCGATCTGAAGGAAGACCCCGCTGTTCGGCCCACCCTTGTGGAGCTGGCCTGTCGAGTGCAGAAAGCGCGGTCCGAAGCCGACCGTGGTCGTTTGGGCGTGCTGCAGGAAGCGCCCTCGCAGGCGTCCTATTGCCGCCTCCACCTTGCGACTCCGATTCAAGTATGCAAGGAATGCGAAGTACTCATTCGGCCGCAGCGACCCGATGAGTGTCGCCAGGACAGCGACCACGCTATCGGGCTGACCCTGCCCCTCAAGCACCCGCGCATATGCGGGCGAGGCGAAAACCCGGGTCCAGTCGTTCTCAAGCAACGCATCGCCCTCGGGCAAGGAGCCTGCGGCCTCGTATGCCGCTGTCACCTTCCGGGTGGCGACCTTGCTCGACTCGACATCAGGCTGGTCGAACGGGTTGATCCCCAGTACCGCACCGGCGACCGCCGTCGCAAACTCCCAGCGCAGGAACTCCTGCCCGAGGCCAGCCAGATCGCAGATTTCAATCTGAACCACCGGGTGGCCCGCGTACCTTAGTAGATCCAGCGCGGCATCTGTAGCCTTATCGGGCTCGGAATCCAAAATAAGGTAGGCGAAGATCCGATCAGATGTGTAGTCCGCGGGCGCGCCAAGCCGCTCTCCGTCAACCGGCACGATTCCCTTGCCCAGCTTCCCGGTCGATTCAGCAACAAGCTGCTCGATCCAGGCCCCCAGCGACGCGACACCCGGAGAACAGACCAGGGTCAGCTTGTCCCGCCCTGCCAGAGCGGAGGCCCCCAATATGAGACCCAGCCGCAGACCGGGATTCTTAGCCGCGGGCACGGCCGGACCGCAAGCCGCTTGCATGGTGCCGGCGCTGCCCAGCAGTAAGTCCACGTCAAGTCCCATCGCAGCCGCGGGAACCATGCCGAAATGCGAAAGGGCCGAGTAGCGCCCGCCGATCGACGGCAGGCCGTAGAACACATGCCCGAAGCCCTGCTGCCTGGCGCTGGCCTCGAGCGCTGAGCCGGGGTCAGTGATTCCAACGAAGTGCGCCACAGCGTCTTCCGCGGCCACTCGGCGCTTCAGCCGCTCCAAAAAGTACTGCGTTAGCAGTGATGTCTCCAAGGTCGACCCCGACTTGCTCGCTGACAAGAACAGCGTCGACTCAAGCTCGACCGCCTGCTCGCAATCCCGAATCTGCTGCGGGTCGGTGGAATCGAGAATTCTCAAATCGGGAAACTCTGCGACCGGCCCGAAGCAAAGCCGCAGCACTTCCGGGCACAGGCTAGAGCCGCCCATGCCGAGCAACACGGCGTGGCTGTAGCGACCGCGTACATGCTCGGCGAACCTGTGCAGTTCGGAGGTGTCGGCGGCCTGCTGCTGGGCAATGGAGAGCCAGCCCAGCCAATCAGACTCGCCCGAGGATGTCCACAGAGACTCGTCTCCCTGCCAGAGTCGGCGCGTACCGCCAGTTGCCTGCCACTGGCGGATGAGCCCGTCCACGGCGTTCCGCAGATCGGTAGGCAGCCTTTCGAGTTGGGCGTTTGTCGCAGTCACCGGTTATCTCCCGCAATCTCATCGAGCCGCCGACAAGACAACTGCGAAGGTCAAATGACTCCGGGAGCGGATAGGCCGCAGAATCCCGGCGCAGCCGCTCCCCGGAACCAACGTGCCGAGCACGACCAAACTGCCATCGTAGCAACCACGCGCAAGCTCGGTTGACCGCGGTTACCGCATTCAAATCAGGCTTGCCCGCTGCAGCAACTGCGCCACGCTGGCTGGGGAATGCCTGGTGGCGGCCGTCCTCAGGTCCGCATCTCGCCCCGCCCCCAGCGATGGCTATCGACCAACGAGGTGTCGAAGGTCCGCACAGGTGCCTGCGGCCCTTGTCCGAAGGCCATTTGTCCCGATGCGCACGGGGACTGAGCCGCCCCGCACGGCAGCCGCAATCGCGCCGAGATCGAGCCAGATACGATAATGGATTCAGATGCTTCGCCACAACTGGACGCAAGACGAAATCCGGCTAGTGCACGACCAGCCCCTGCCGGAACTGCTATACCAAGCTCAGACTGCGCACCGCGCCTATCACGATCCCGAGGCGGTGCAGGGCTGCGCCCTGCTGAGCATCAAGACAGGACTATGCCCCGAGGACTGCGCCTACTGTCCCCAGTCAGCCCGCTATGACACGGGCCTCGAAGTCCAAGGGCTGCTCAGCGTACAGGAAACCTTGGACGTAGCGCGGAACGCAAAGGCGAACGGCGCCACGCGATTCTGCATGGGGGCAGCGTGGCGGGAAGCCCCGCAGGGCGCTGAGTTCGAGCGGGTGGTCGAAATGGTCCGGGGTGTCCGCGAGCTCGGCATGGAGGCCTGTTGCACGCTGGGGATGCTGACCCAGGATCAAGCAGACCGCTTGGCGGAGGCAGGGCTCACGGCGTACAACCACAACCTTGACACGAGCCCCGAATTCTACCGCGAGATTATCACCACCCGCAGCTACGAGGAGCGCCTAGATACGCTGGAGCGAGTGCGGCGCAGCGGAGTTACGGTGTGCTGCGGCGGGATCATCGGCATGGGCGAAAGCGTCGATGACCGACTCGGGCTGCTGGCACAGCTGGCGCGGCAGGACCCCCATCCGGAGAGCGTACCGATCAACAGCCTGGTCAGCGTGCCGGGAACCCCGCTCGGAGAGCGGCCTGCAGTCAGCGCGCTGGAATTCGCGCGTGTCATCGCGACTGCGAGGATTACGATGCCGTCATCGATCGTGCGCCTGTCGGCGGGCCGCCTCGACCTGTCCGAAGAGGGCCAAGCCCTGTGCTTGCTTGCGGGCGCAAATTCCATCTTCTTGGGCGAGCGCCTGCTCACGACTCCAAATCCGCACGCAAGCGAGGACCAACAGCTCCTGGAGAAGATGGGCATGCGTCTCTGCGAGAATCCGCTGACGGTGGCATCCACACCGCAATCCTAGTCCCTCGGCCGGGGGGCGAGCCACACGCAATGGCAGCATCGATGGCAACCATGGACCGCACCATCGAGAACCGCATCAAGGCGAGGCTGGACGCGCTCGATCAAGACAGCTTGCTGCGATCACTCGACGAGCCGTCGGGGGTGGATTTGTGCTCGAACGATTATCTTGGCTTCGCATGCCATCCGCGCCTGCTCGGCCGCCTCTCCAAAGCCGTCACCGTCATGGGTGTCGGGTCCACCGGGTCCCGCCTACTGCGAGGGCATCGGCCGGCCTTCCGTCAGATCGAAGAGCGGTTCGCGGCATTCAAGGGCGCACCGGCTGCACTCTACCTGGGCAGCGGATGGGCGGCAAACCTCAGCGTGCTCTCGACGATCCCCTCTGCGGACGACCTGATCTTTTCCGACGAACTCAATCACGCCAGTCTCATCGACGGGATGCGCCTTTCGAAGGCCCGGCGAGTCATCTATCCGCACTGCGATAGCGAAGCCTTGGCGCGCTTGGTCGAATCCACACCCTGCGCCGGGCAACGGTTTGTTGTCACCGAGTCGTTATTCAGCATGGACGGCGACATCGCACCGCTCCAAAGGATCGCGGAGTTGCAGGCCAAGCACGGATTCGCCCTGATAGTCGACGAAGCACATGCAGTCGGCGTCTATGGCCCGACCGGCAGTGGCCTGATCGAGGAATGCGGCTGCGCGGACAGCGTATTTCTCTCGGTGAACTCGGCCGGCAAAGCTCTGGGCGTCAGCGGGGCGTTCGTGTGCGGACCGGATTGGGCCATTCGGTACCTGATCCAGGAGGCACGGCCGTTCGTGTTTTCCACCGCTCCCCCGCCCGCCTTGGCGGAGGCCATCGACGAGGCGTTGGACTTGCTCAGCGAGGAACCGGCGCGCCGCGGCAGGGTCTTGGAATACGGTCGCCTGATGCGCGAGCTGCTCGGCCAAAGTCCGGCAAACTCCCCCATCGTGCCCGTCATCCTGGGTTCGAGCGACGAGGCCTTAAAAGCGGCCAGCCGCCTGCGGGCAAGCGGCTACGACGTGCGGGCGATTCGCCCTCCAACCGTGCCCGAGGGCACGGCTCGCCTCAGGGTTTCGCTGAATGCGAATCTGAGCGCCAGCGATATTGCCGCCGTCGCGAATCGAATCCAAGCCGTCCTAAAGGAGATGAACGCTTGCGCGGAGTGTTCGTAACCGGCACCGACACGAGCGTCGGCAAGACTGTCGCGTCGGCCGTGCTCGTCTCAGCTCTGAGACATTCCGGCAAGACCGGCTACTGGAAGCCCGTCCAGACAGGCATCGAGGAAGATGACGACACTGCCGAGGTGCGTCGATTGGCGCGGTGCGCAGACGACGAGATCGTCGACGAGGGCATCCGCTTGCCACGCCCCTTGTCGCCCCACTTGTCGGCGCGATTGGCCGGGCAGGGCATCCGGCTAGCACAGCTGCTATCGATCGCGAAGGGACTGGCGGATGACCGCTTCTGGGTCATCGAAGGAGCCGGGGGACTGCTGGTGCCGTTGAACGAGGCCGAGACCTTGGCAGACTTGGTCCAAGCCTTGAAGGTGCCTGCTGTGATCACCGCGCGCTCTGGCCTAGGGACGATCAATCACACGTTACTCACGCTGGCGGAGATGAGACGCAGAGCGATTCCGGTGCTGGGCGTAGTGATGATGGGCGCGCCCAATGCTGAGAATCGTGTGGCGATTGAGCGGTATGGCCGTACCCAGGTGCTGGCGGAAGTGCCGGTGCTGGCCGATCTCAATGCGCAGGCAGTCGAAACGGTGGCGAGTTGCGCCGAGGCCCGGATGCGCCAGCTGAGGCTCAACCCCGCGGGAAAGCGCTGACTGGAATTCCAACCGATCTGTCACCATGCAAAATGCGACCTCTTGCCTTGCAGAGAGTGAGCCGGAGAGCGCATCCCGGTGCTGCACTGGGTAGGACTCTTCCCTGCCGCAAGCGGCGATCTGCGTCGCAGCACCAAGGAATCAGATCCCGTCCACCCTCGGGTGGGAGGTCGCGGGCTGCCGTTGCCCCACAAATCACGATTCGGGCTCAGCCTGAGAGGCGCTGGCGGGCGGCTCGAAGTAGTCTTTCAGCTCATAGGCTTCGCTCATGATGGTCAAGCGGGTCCAGCCCTCCCAGATCTTTTGATGGCCCGGCGGCGGAGCGTGCGCACGGTACAGGTAGCCGCCCAAGATCGCCATGGTCCGCACCGCCAGTCCCAGATTGCCCGGCGCGGCCAGCCCGCGCTTGGACGCGAAGTGGCGCAGCACCCGCAGCTGGATCTGCGTGAAGAACACCTCGCTCGGTAATTCGGGGGTCTCCCGTCCCAGCAGGGTCATCGCGGCCAGCCGCCAGGCGATCACCGCCTTGATCGTCACCGCCCGCTCGATCCGCTCCCCCGTGCGGTGCCCCAGGTACTCCACCTTGCAGCCGGACTTGAGAATCCGGTGCCAGTCCTCGATGCGCCAGCGCAGCCGGTACCACTCCAGCACCTGCTCCGCATCCGCCAGCGACGCCACCGGCAACGTCGTCAGCAGGAACCACTCCAACGCTTCCACCCCCTCCGGCGCCGCCCGCTCCCACACGTGCACCAGCTGCATCCGCAGCGCTGCCTCGCCGCGCGCCGGGGCCGGCAACTCGACCGTCTGCCAGCGCAACTCGGCCTGCGCCGTGCGCGCCGCGCGCAGCGCGCTGGCGGACTGCCGGCGCGTGCCCCGCCGCGCCGAACTCCGCTGCACCTTGATCTCCAACTGGCCCCCCACCGGCTGTGCCCGCATGTGCTCGAACAGCTTCGGCCGGGGCGCGCCCAGGACGCGGTTGTGCTTGGCCCGCACCAGCAACTCGACTCCCTCCAGCCGCCGCTGCTCGGCGAACAGCGCCTGCACGTCGGCCTCGCGGTCCATCACCGCCACCAGGCGCGGGCCCGCCAACTGGCCCGCTACCTCCGCGCAGTCGCGCAACCCGCGGATCCAGCGGAAGGTCTTGCGCTCCTCCAGCGGCCGCCCGCGCTGCGCCTGCCCGTCCGGCGCGTCGTACTGGATTTGCAGCAGCCCCAGCGGGATGCCCTCCGGGCTGACCGCCAGCGTCGAGTGCATGTGCAGCCCCAGCGTGCCCTCCGAGCGCTTGTTCTTGCCGATGTAGCCCAGCCCCGCACAGCCGGGATGCTCGGCAAAGTTGAGCTCGGTGCCGTCCTGCACGCACAGCACCGTGCGCTCGGCCTGCAGGCGCCGCAGCGTGCGCTGGCGGTGCGGCGCCAGGATGTTCTGCGGGGTCACCGCCGAGTCGTCCGGCTGGTCGATCAGGCGGTAGTGGCCCTTGACGGCGGCCCGCTGGCCCTGCGCGGCGGCGGGGATCGAGGCCATGGGAGCGGCGGCCTGCATCTGCGCGGTCTGCACCAGCCGCTTCGACAAGCGTAGATCACCCAGCGGCGCCTGGCCCAGTTCGTTGGCCGCGAACTCGTCCAGGGCCAGCCCGTCGGCCGGCCCCAGCGGCTGGCCGGGCGGCGCTGCGGCGGCCCCGAGCAGGCGCCGCCAGTCGCGCTGCAGGGGGTAGACGAAGATGGCCTTGACCGGCACGCGCTGGCCGGGCCGGGCGAAACGCCCGCGCCCGCCGGTCTGGCCGACGCAGGTCCAGTTAGCGGCGCGGAAACACGTGCCGGCGTGCTGCTGCGGATCGCAATAGGTTTCCAGCAGGGCAGGCCGGTAGCCATAGCGCTGGAGGAAGTCCTCCGGCAGCCGCCGCCGGACCATGCCGAGCACCTTGGAAGCGAGCAGGTGACAGCGCACGCTGGGACGGATCAGGAAGCGGCTCAGGCCCAGCACGCGGTGCAGCCGCTTGCGGCGCAGTTGCGCATCCCAGCCAATCCACTCGTCGCGGGCCGCCACCGCCAAGGCCGCGGCGGCGAAGCCGAGCGCCCCCAGCAGGCCGTGCTCGGACTCAATCAGGTAGCGCACCTGGGCACCGACGTGCAGCACGGCTCCCTGCGGGTGCTCGCTGGCGACCAGCTCGTTCCAGGTCCGCCGCTGTTGCGGACTCGTCACCAGGGTCAACTTGAGCCCGGCGACCGCCCCCGCCGCAGGCGGAACTGCTTGCGGTGGCGGGACCGGCTGGCCGAGCCGACGCGGACGGCAGTCACCGGCGCGGCCGCCATGGCGCGGGGCCGGCAAATCGATGCGTCCCGCGCTGTGCAGACTGCGCAAGGCCTTCTGGCAGCTCGCCACCTGCGGCTGGCCGCGACTGTTCACGAAACCGAACTCCCGGCACACGTGCCGGGCGAACGCGCTCCGGCTGGTGTCGCCAGCCTGCGTCCGCAGCACCCGCAGGGTCTCCACGGCCTCTGAGTGCGAGAGGGTCTCCGCAATGCAATGTTGGTCGAGCATGCTTTAGACATGCCACAACCACCCTACAGTTGTCAAGTGCGAGATCTGGGGCATGGGCAGGTCGCGGGTGCTGCTGCGCCTAGGCTTGGACTTCGCGGCTGCGAAAGCCCCCCATTGGGCTCAACCGCAGCCGCTGCGGGCCCTTCGAGCACTGCCCTCGCTCTTCCTGCGGTAGCGGAGCTACTTGAAACAATCAGACTGCGTCCGCACGGAATAGCGCGTTGTTTCACATACGTCAGTATGTCAAAAACAACACACGGGTTCCAGTGCCCAGGAATTGCTTCTGCTTGAGTGCATGGCAGGCCGCAGAGCTGTATCCAACGCCCTGGAATTGGTGCAGTGTGTCCACGATGAGTTCCGTCGAGCCCTTGGCCGATTCGCTACTTGGAGCCATAGCGATTTCCACTCAGGTGGCGGCGAGCGAGGAGATGAGTCGGCGAAAACAGTGCCGGGAATTATGTGGCTGTATAGACCTCCGCGTGACTAACAGCCTTTCGTGCGAAACACCTCCCGAACACGAACGACCGCTGTTTCCAGATCCGGGGTTCGGAAGTACTCCAGCCAGTTCACTGACAGGTAATCCTCGCCGGCCTTCAGTTGGAATGCCGAAGCCAGCGGCAAGCCATCCAGCCCGATAGCGGTCGGCCGGCAATAGCGGGATAGATGCGCCTCGGCCGGTAGGGAAATACCCGACACTTTAGTCGTCACTCACCGAGTGAATGGCGTGACCGCCGACAGAGATTCGTTCTTCGGCAACGTGCCGTTGACACGCCGACACCGGTCGTCGCCGATCACGGACTTAGCTACGGCTGCGAATTGAATGAAGCCGTCTGGAAGAAAATTCATCACTAGAACGCCGCCGTTCTTCACAGGCCACTCTGCCTGTAGAAACCCGTCGGGACTCACGCCTATCTCCGGCTCGCCGAATCCACGTTCACTCACTACGAAGAGAGCCAACTCCCGCAAAGATGGGAAAACGATCGACGGTTCATCCGGATCGTCCTCGACCAGCACATGGAGATGCTCAACCCGATCCGCGAGCCTATGCTGTCCCGCAAGACGCAAGACTGCAACGATCTCCGCGGGCTTCGACGCCGCGACGATCCGAGCGGCAAAGACTTCACGACCTACCGGCCTGTACGCCGTCAACATGTCGAGAGGGTCGACGTACGGCGAAGACTTCAGCAACTGCCATACCGTCTCGCACCACCCTAACTCGAGTTCGGCGCTCTCGCGCGTTGCGGCTCGGCTTTGACTGGCGAGACCATCACCGCCAGCCGCGGTCCCGGGCTCGCTTCTGCTGTGTATCGAGCCCGGCGTGAAAGCCATGGCCTCCAATACTGCTGCCCAGCGTGCCTCCAGGTAAGACGGGCCCGCCGTTCCATGCCTAATTTCCATCATGCGGTGACTTCCCTAACTATAAGTCTGTCGAGCACTTCGAAGATCCACGCTTGGCGGTCCGGCCAACGTGAGATGGCGGCGCACAAGCTCCCCACATCTTTGAGACCCTGATGATGGACATTGCAGTCAGCAATGACATAACCGTCCCCTTCCTGCGGTGCATCAACCAAGCTGCAATGGCACACGGCGTCGCTCGCATCCAGAACGAGTTTCGGGCTCAGCCCTCGAACGATGTGTTCGCCCTGAAGCCAGGGCGGCGCGAACCGTTTGAGGAGCCAACTTCGAGGATCGAACTCCTTCATCGAAACCCGGCAATTGAGGCCTAGATCGCGGTAAGGCACGTTCGGCAGCTTGGTCGGCAGTCACGACGACGCTCACCGACTCCAGCCGCAAGTGGTGTTTTTCAGGCATTGGGAAACACGCTCCACTCAAAACCGCATCCGTATACGCCGCCGCCTTCCGGGTGCTCCGGCCAGTAGATCAACAAGCGTTCCCAAGCTCCCTTTGATAGATATACGCCCTGTGCACCTCCAGATGCTAACTGCTGAGCCCGCCATCGGCGAGACCTCCGGAGGGATGGACGACCAGACGGTACCGCACTTGGCTTTGCCAAGTGGTTCTCGCTGCAGCGGTCCTGATCCGACCATCGTTGCGTGTCCGTTCTCTCAGCCAACGCACGTTGCCGACTTCCAGGTTTTGAAGGCCTGCTCTCGACAATGTCAATGATGTATCGCCTTGAGACGGTGGCGCGCGACCCTGAATGAGCTTTGAAGCGTTGCATGGACCGCGAGAAGACACTGCGCCTAGTCTCTTCCAACGAGAGATGAGCCTGACCGGGGCTCTCCAGAGGGTGTGGGAATCAGCGGAGAGTGATCTTGCATTTCGATCTGGAGTCTCACTCGCCCCTGGACGATGTGCGGGGGGGGCTCGCGGGTAATCTGGAAGGGACGGCCCTGGTCCCGGAGCGGAAGCCAATGGCATTGACTTGAGGTATGCATCAGTAGAGTTCTGAGAATCGGCACATCACCCATTTGATTGCAATGGGTTGCGGATCGATCGGAGGTTTTTCCGGCAAGGCTTAACACTACCTGATTACCCGCTAGTTCCAGCCAAAGCTAAGAGGAAATACGATGGGACTTCAGGTCACGGCTCGCGGCGCGATGGCAAATTTGTTGGCCCGGCGATAGTTCTTTTGGAACGTTAAAACCTGGCCGGATTCATCGATGACCAACGGTGCGATCCCGTAGGCCGCCGCAGCGTCGCGCAAGATTGAGGGTATGGTTGCAGTCGGCGCCGCGATATTCCGGATGGGTGAAGGTTGCGACTGGGACCGCTGTCCCAATGCAGACGGCGCTCTTCCCCACAAACGAGAGCTATTCGTTCAGCCGTATCACAACCACGGTTCGATTCGCTTCCTGCGTGAGGAAATTGCATCCACGTGAGCGCAGCGCCACGGCTGATTCTTTATCGGGGGGTGTGACCATTCGCACAACAAGATCGGCGAGGGGCTGGCTATTTTGGCCGGATTCGTGTATGCATGGGGTATGCAGGAGCAGGAGACGCCCACAACGATTCCGGATCTGAAGCAAGTGGTGCTGCGGCTGGCGCAGCCGCACGAGCGGCCGCGCTGGGATGCGCTGATGGCCAAACACCACGATTTGGGGTTCAAGCAGTTGGCCGGGCGCGGGCTGCGCTATGTGGCGGAATACGAGGGCGAGTGGCTGGCGCTGCTGGGCTGGCAGACGGGGGTCTTCCAGTGCCGCCCGCGCGCCCGCTGGCTGGGCTGGCACAAGGCGGTGCAGTTCCGGCGCTTGCATCTGATCGCCAATCACACGAGGTTTTCAGTGCTGCCGGAGGGGGCGGGCGTGCAGCACTTGGCCTCGCGCGTGCTGGGGTTGAATCTGCGGCGGCTGAGTCGGGACTGGCAACAGCGCTGGGGGCATCCCATTGAACTCGCCGAAACGTTTGTGGATCCGCAGCTGTACCGGGGCACGGTCTATTTGGCGGCGCACTGGATCCAGCTGGGCTTGAGCAAGGGGTATGCGCGCTCGAACGGGCAGTCCACGGACAAGCACGGGAAGCGCAAGCAGATGCTGGTGGATCCGCTGCGGGCGCGGGCCCGGGCGCGGCTGGCGGATCCGCAGGAGCGGCCGGAATGGGCTTGCGGGGCGGTCGATGTGCGCTACCCGGCGGCGGAACTGCGCTCGCTGCGGGCGCAGTGGGAGGCGGTGGAGGACAGCCGGAGCGGCCACGGGAGACGGCATCGGTTGGCCGTGGTACTGGCGCTGCAGCTGCTGGCGAGGCTGGCCGGTCGGGTCGGCGGGCGGGCGGCAGAAGCGTATGCGAAGACATTGACAGCAGAGGAGTTAGGAGCCTTGGGCTGTCGCCGGGACGCGACCACGGGGGAGTCCGTGACACCCTCGGAGACGACCTTCCAGCGGGTCATGGAGCGGACCGCCCCGGGCTCGCTGGAACGGGCGCTCGAGCGTTGGACGCAACCGCGCGTGGCGGCGTCGGCGCGGGCGGGGGATGGCAAGCGCATTCGCGGGGCCAACCGGCTGTCGGCGACGGGGCAGCACGGGGCGACGGTCACGCTGGTGGACCAGCGCACGGGCGTCCCGGTGGCGAGCCGCAGCTCCCGCGAGGAGGGCGGCGAGCAGGCGGCCTGGCGGGCCTTGTTGGAAGCGGTGGACCTGCGCGGACGGACGGTGACGCTGGACGCGGGGCACGCGGGGCGCGAGACCGAGCGGGCGATCGTGGAACCGCACGGCGGGCACATCATGGTGCGGATCAAAGGCAACTGCGAGCTGACGCACGCGACCCTGAGCGGGCTGAATTGGGAGCTGGGCGCGGCGCGCAGCTGGGCGGAAGCTGGCTGGAAGCCCTCGCGCCAGAGCGACTTAGAGAAGCGCTCGAGCCAAGTCTTCACGCCCCATCCGCAACTGCTGCCGTTCCCGCATGCGCAGCAGGCCTACCGCATCCCGCACGAGCGCTGTGCGCGGCGCGGTGGCGCGGTCAAGCGCAGCTACAGCTACGGCATCACTTCGCTGCCGCCGGCGGCTGCCTCGGCGCGCGAGTTACGGGTGCTGCAGCGCGGCCACTGGCGAGTGGAGAGCGCCAACCACTACCGCCGCGACAAGGTCTTCGGGGAGGCTGCTAGCCGCGTGCGCACGGGCCACGGTCCGGCCAACAACGCGGCGCTGAACAACCTGGCGCTGGCGTTGCTGCTGTCGCAGCCGCAGTTCGAGACGGTGCCGGAGGCGCAAATCTACTCCGCCGGCAACCGCGCCAAGGCGCTGCAACTGCGACTGAGCGAAACCTAGCAGGACTGGCACCGCTGAGACATCGCATCCGGCCGACCGCGGCCGGGTGAGCGGCCGCTCTGTGCGCCCGGGGCCGATAGCGGGAGCCCCGCCCGGCGCTGCTCGGCCCATCGGGCATCCTTGGACACCAGGCCGGGGCTCGATTTTCCTTCTCAGACCGCCATGGCGCTCGTGTTCAGGCACCCAGAGAGCGACTACACCCCTCAACCCGACAAAGAATCAGCGGTGAGCGCAGCGCGGAGGCGATCTTCGGCCCCACCTCATCAGCGTATGATGAAGGTTTGCAATGTTCGGTTCCGCGCCATCCATCAAGCTGGACAAGGCCCTCTTTGAAAGGGTGAAGCGCTGCGCGGATGCCGGAGGTTATTCGTCGCCCAAAGAATTCGTTGAACACGTGATCGAGAAGGAACTGGCGCAGGTCGAAGACGGGGCATCAGACGAGGAGATCATGAAGAAGCTCCAAGGCCTCGGGTACATCGACTAGGGGCGGATCCCCTGTGATCATCGACGCCTTCAATGCCCTCCTACGCTCAGCTGTTTCGGCGTATGGACGAGTCTTCGAACCGCTGAACCCAATGGCCGGCCTCGTGGCCGCCTCGATCCTGATTGGGATCGGAATGCTGTGGGTTGTTGGCAAGACGTCCAACCAGCGCGCTATCGAACGCGCCAAGAAGCGCATGCAGGCACACCTGCTCGAGATGCGCCTGTATGCCGACGAGCCTACGCTGCTCTTCCGGGCCCAAGGCAATCTGCTGCTTGACAACGCCCGCTACGTCGGACACATGCTCCGCCCGGCGGCCTTCCTGGCACTTCCAATGGTGGTGCTGTTCGCGCATTTCGACGCGCTGTACGGGCGGCGCCCGCTGCGCGTCGGGGAGTCAACACTGGTCGCCGTAGAGACGACACTCGACGGAGAGGATCTGGCGCTGTCCGCAACCGGCCCTCTGGCGGTAGACAGCGTCTCGGTGACTGCGCCGTCCGCAGGTCAGGTAGCCTGGCGCGTCCGCGCCGTCGCTGACGGGTTTGGAGAGGTGGTGCTCGAGACGTCCCAAGGGTCGTTTGCGAAGGCGGCAGTCGTCGGTGGGGAGATCGCCTACCTCTCCAGCAGCCGCACCCGATCTTGGTGGCAGAGGCTGCTGTTGGCGCCTGGGGAGGCGAGACTCGGCTCCTCCTCCGAAGTGGTTAGCATCGCCATCGACTACCCACCCCGTGAAGTCGGCTTCGGCGGCTGGGAGACACATTGGGTGATTTGGTTCTTGGTCATTTCGATCCTCGCGGCGTTCCTGCTCAGAGGCTACTTCGGAATCGTCCTCTGACAGAACCGGAGTTCCGGCCCGATGCACCCGCCAGCTGGGATAGCACGCGAGCGGATCACTTACACTTCAAAGTTCCGCGCAGCGAGATAGGACGCCGTTCGTCATGCCAGCAGCCGACTCACCCCATGTACTCTGCGTCGGCATGGGGTTCTTAGACACGCGCCTCTGCGTCGCCAGGTTCCCGCCTATACAGCGCCGCGAGATTGCCAGCAAGAGGTGGGACGCTCTCGGCGGGCCGGCCACTGTCGGCGCAGTGGCGGTTGTCCGTTTGGGCGGCACGGCATCGTTCTGGGGCCAGCGAGGGAACGACCGCGCCGGAGAGCGCATCGCAGAGCTACTCGCCGGAAATGGCGTCGATACATCGGGATATCGAGCGTTCCCAGGCACTAGCCCGACCTGCGAAGTCTTCATCGAGCCGAGCGGTGAGCGCTACCTGTTTCCATACCTTGGCGACGGCATGCCGGCCGAAGCGGACTGGATTGCCGAATCGTCAGTCGACCGCGCCGACGCCGTGCTGATCGACGGCCGCTGGGCGGATGGCGGGCTACGGGTGGCGCAACGGGCTCGACATCGGGGCATCCCCACCATCCACGACCTTGACCAGGACCTGCCGGAAATCTGGGAAATCGCGAAACATGCCACGCACGTCATCGCTGATGAGGACCTTGCGGCAACGCAGGGAGGTGTGGCGGCCCTGCTCGAGAAAATCACGGGCCTCGGCGCGTGGGGCGCAGTGACTCTTGGACACAGGGGGGTGCAGTACTCCGGTGGCCGGGTCGAGCCCTTTCAAGTGACGGTGACCGACAGCACGGGAGCAGGAGATGTCTTCCATGGCGCCTTCGCGCTCGCGATGGCGCGGGGTCGGAGCGAAGCAGACGCCCTCCGCTTCGGATGCGCGGCCGGCGCTCTGCTCTGCAAGTATGGACGGGTGCCGTACTTGCGGGAGGTCGAATCCTTGCTGGACGGGGAAACGCGGTAAGGCTCGCCTACTGGATTGGCAGCAACACTTCGTTGCTTTCGGCACCATTGATCTCCATGCGCAGCGATTGCCGTCCCGGTGGCACGGTCGTCGGCACCTCGACTGTCACCAAGTAGAGACCGGCCATGCCCGGATCCAAGCCCGAATACGCGACCCGGCTTGGCTCGCCACCGATCCAAACGGTTGGCACGTGGACCGTCGCATTGAGCAAGCTGCCTACGGCGCCTGACGGGGGCGGCGACTCCACCTGGCCGTTGCCAGTCATGGCGATAGTCACCAAGCCGCCTGAGACAGCCGGGTTGCCGGCCGTTACGGGCGAGCCGTCAGGATGCAATGCGACGCCGAACACCCCTCCTTCGGACTCGTAGCTGAAGATGCCCGGGGCCGCCTGGAGCAGTCCGAACTGGAAGGGGATCGAGTGGTTCCCCGCCTTCACCTTGACCGTTGCGCTCGCCACGCCGGCCAATTCCCACGGCACTTGGATCGTGACGGAGTCCTCGGTTATCGACTGGATCCTGCCCGCCGCTGTGACATCGCGGCCGACAGCGTCAAACGCGACAGTCACATCCTTGCGCACCAGTGGAAGCGTTCTGACTTGTGGAGTGGGCGGCGTACCCGATGGGTACAGCGCGAAATCGGTGCCGCGAATTGTCGCCAGCGAACCGGCGACAATGCCCTCGGTGAGGCTGGCGCTGTTTGCAATCGTCGAGATTTTCGGCCGCACACCCGCCCCTTCGTAACTGAAGGGAATCTGCAGACCGCCGATCGTCGCAACCACAACTTGGGGGCCCGGCACCGAGCCATAGCGGACGGTTGCGTAGATCAGGCCGGTTGGCCCCGATCTGGGCTGCGCTTGCACGATAGTAGCCGCTCCTGCCATCGTGTTGAACTGGACCGGATACCCCTTGACAGGAACGCCGAATCGATCGATCACACGCGCCGCGACTGTCTTGGTTGCCTCCTCGCCCTCGATCCCGACCTCGGCTCGGCCGCGGAATTGCAGAGCATTCGCGGGCTCGTTGTCGCCGACAACGTACAAATATGGAATCGAGAGCTCGCCGGTTCCAATCAGGCTCAGGAGTTTCAGCCGGCCTTCGTAGGATCCAGGCAGCGGCCGGGCGCCGGTGAGTCCGACCTGCACGCTGACGCTCGCGCCGACCGGGAGCGTGAAGACCGCCACGCGTGAGCCATTGACCGTCACACGGGCATTGGTGTCGGCCTCACGAGGCTCCACGCTCAGCCGGAACAATTGCGTCTTGCTGGCTTTATTCGCGATTACAATCTCGCGACGAATTGGGAACTCGACGTCGCCGATGGATCCGAAGGCAATCGAGGGGGGCACGACCGTTGCGGTGGGGCGCAGTGCCGCCCCGATGTCGAGCACCCCGGCACCGGCCGCGGTCACCGGCGCGGGCAATTCGTCCTGCAGGACAGTCGCGCTGGCCGAATTGATCAACGCCGAGGCAACCTGGCGAGCGCTGAGTGACGGGAAGGCCTGCCACACGAGCGCCGCAGCACCTGACACGACCGGAGTGGCGAAGCTGGTGCCGCTCACCTCACGGAAGCCGCTGGGGTCATGCAGATTGCCCTCGTCGTTGTAGTGCGGTGCAGCTGTGTAGACCGAAAACCCGGGCGCGACGAGGTCCGGCTTGAGATCCAGGGAAAGACTGGGGCCGCGGGAGCTGTTATGGGCAACGTAGGCCCACTCGACCACAGAAGCGACGGGGCTGGGATCCAGCGTGAGGAGGTTCGCGGAATCCGCCAGCAGTGCGCGGATCGCCGCCCCATCCGTGCCGCCCACAAAGAATGCCGGGATGTCGGTCGCGTCTAGCAAGGCCATGCTGACCAATTCGTCGCCCTGGTGGTTGATGACCAGAACCCCGGCCGCTCCTGCGGCGTCGGCGTGCTCGACCTTGTCCACAAAGAAGCAGTTGCCCCGGTCCACCACGACCACCCTTCCAGCTAGGGCAGCACCGGGATAAGCGTCACAGCCCTGACTGTTCTCGAGATCCGAAGCGAGCAATGCTGGCGCGCTCAGCGGGCCGTCCACACCCGGCCCTGTCCCGGAGGAAGCGACAAACGACTGCCCGCCAACACGGACCGACTCTTTGAGCGAGATGGAGTTACCGGTCCCGCCGACTGTGATCACGGCCGGGGTGTGCCCAGGACTAAGGAGGGTGCTCTTTGCAGGCACCGAGTGTGAGCCAAGGTAGCCAAAGTTGCCCGCCGCAGCGACGACCACCTTGCCAAAGTCATGCACGGCGCTGTGGGCCGCCATCGATATCGCGTTGCAAGGTGCAGTGCGATAGCTGATCCCGCAATCAGGGCCCATCGCGTCCCAGGGGTGAAACTCGGGATTGCCGAGACTGAGGTTCAGGATGTCCATGCCGTCGGCGACCGCGTCGTCGATTGCCCGCAGCACGACGTGGTCGGCGGTGTAATAGTTCAGCTCAGGCGAGCCAAACACCTTGTACACGCCCAATCGCGCCTTTGGCGCCATCCCGCTGACAACGCCAAGCGGCGTGCTGACTGGCTTGCCGGCGGCAATCATTGCCACGGCAGTGCCATGCCCGCTCAAGTCATCCGGCGAGAGCTCGTCGGGAGTCGACGTGGCGGGATTGCTGGAAACCAACGATTGGACATAGCTGCGCACTGCAATGACCTTGCTATTCGCGAGGTGCAGGTAGCGCTCGTCACCCTTGGGGTACCCCTTGAGAGCGGGCAAGGAATCATCGCGGAACGCTTCGTGCTCGAAGTCGAGGCCGGAGTCGATGATCGCGATCTTGAAGCCTTCCCCGAATAACCGATGGCCCGATGGACGGATCCGCGCAGCCGAGACGCGGACTATCTTGGACACGCTCTCTAGCATCGGCGCATAGCGCTGCCCCGGCACTACGCCCCGAACACCTGGCAACTCTCCGATGGCCCCTGCCTGCGCCGCCGTGGCGCGCACGAATACCGCGTTGAGGACATTGCTCACCCGCCCGAGCACTTCAATCCCCCGCTCCTTGATCACAGCGATAATCGGGTCTTGGGCCCGGGTGACGGCGCGACGCATCACGCCGGCGCTAGTAGCAGATCTGGGCGCCAGGCCCGTGCGGCTCGGCGCATTTGCAGCTCGCAGCCGCTCGCCGACCGATGGCGCATCCAAGATCACCGTGTACTCGGACGGTGCCTCGCTCGCCGGAGGCAGCTGTGCTCGCGCAGCGGGCGACAGCAGCAGCACCAGCAGCGCCAGGACCACGCAACAGGGGAGGTCCGGCAGGCGTGAGCGACCTGAGGAATGCGGCCGCACAGCGAGGCGTGGGTGAGGGCGGTACAGACTCGAAATGTCCATCGATGATCCCCGTGACCACGCGCGGCCGGGTCGCGCCCGCGCTCGGGACCGGTCCGCTATGCGATGCTATACGATCCCGTGACCACTCGCGTGGCTCACCGATCCCGTAGCTTTAGTAGACACCATGAACGCCACTCTGCTTCGCTGCTCAATCATCGCCGCCCTCGGTGGCCTCCTGTTCGGATTCGACACGGCGGTCATTTCCGGTACCACGGAGCAACTGCGGGATGTGTTTGCGCTGCAAGGGATTGGGCTGGGATTCACTGTCGCCAGCGCCCTGATCGGAACCATCCTCGGAGCGCTGTTCGCCGGCTATCCGGCTGACCTGATCGGGCGGCGCAGCACGCTGGTGTTGATCGCCGTGCTGTATTTTATCTCCGCCGTGGGCAGCGCGATCGCCTGGGACTGGAGCTCGTTCCTAGTCTTCCGCTGGCTCGGCGGCCTAGGCGTCGGCGCGTCGTCGGTCGTGGCCCCGATGTACATTGCCGAGATCTCGCCACCGCAATTCCGGGGACGGCTGGTCGCCATCACGCAGTTCAACATCGTCTTGGGCATCCTGCTTGCGTACCTGTCCAATTATGGGGTCGCGCAGATGAGCTATGGCGACATCGAGTGGCGCGTCATGTTCGGCATCGAAGCGCTGCCCGCGGTGATCTTCCTCGCCCTGATGTTTGCCACGCCGCGCAGTCCGCGCTGGCTCGTCGCCCAAGGGCGCAGCGAGGCTGCCGCCCAAGTGCTAAAGATGGTGGGAGCGGCGGACGTGCAGCGCGAGCTGCGCGAGATCGAAGAGTCTCTGGCAGAGACCGCGGCCGCCTCCAACGAGCCCCTGCTGCAGCCCAAGTACCGCCGGTCGGTCCAACTTGCGGTGGCAATCGCAACCTTCAACCAGCTCTCGGGCATCAACGCCCTGATGTATTACGCCCCGCACATCTTCCGCATGGCGGGAGCTGGCGCCGAATCATCGCTGGCGCAGGCCGTGGTCGTGGGCTGCACGAACCTCGTTTTCACGATGGCCGCGCTGCTGGCGATCGACCGGCTCGGACGACGCAAGCTCATGATCGCGGGATCAATCGGGTATATCGTCAGCCTCGCTGCCACGGCCGCGGCTTTCTATCGGTATGGGACCGATTTCACCGAGTTCGGCAGCATCGTCGTGCTAGGAAGCTTGATGCTGTTCATCGCCTCCCACGCGTTCGGGCAGGGTGCGGTGATCTGGGTTTACCTCAGCGAGATCTTCCCGAACCGCGTGCGGGCCAAAGGGCAGGCCCTGGGCAGCTTCACGCACTGGGTCTTTGCGGCTGCGATTTCGTGGACGTTCCCAGTGATCGCGGACATCTCGGGCGGGCACACCTTCGCGTTCTACTCGAGCATGATGGTGCTGCAGCTGATATGGGTGCTGAAGATGATGCCGGAAACCAAGGGCATCCCGCTCGAGAAAATCCAGCAGCGTTTGAGCCGGGACTGAATTCCGCGCGGCCGGACCCCTCGGACAATTCGATCCGTGTGATCGACCGCGCGTTTCGCACCATCACACTCGCGCAGCAGGGCTGGTCCTGATGCATGGTGCTGCCACTCGCTGCCCGAGCATCAGCTAGGCGGATTCGGGCGCAGACAGAGCTTCCGTGGTCAATTCAAAGGTCTCCCCAGCCTGGATTTGAGCTTGAATCTCCTTCCCGGCATATCGCACCGTAAATGGTTTGCCCAAGCGGGACTCGATGCGAGCCCGGACAAGGCCCATGTCGCGCCACTCAATCGCCACCGTAAACCCTCCCCTTGCACGCAGACCCGTCACACTGCCATTCGGCAACGCACTCGGAAGCGCAGGCAGCAGGTGCAGGAATCCCGCCTCGCCGTTCTGCACCGGGCTCGCCTTCAGCGGCTCGCCGTGCGGGTCGTGGCTTTGCAGGAGCATTTCGGCGACGCCCGCGGTCACGCCGAAATTGCCGTCGATCTGAAACGGCGGATGCGCGTCGAACAGGTTCGGATAGAGCCCGCCCCGCCGACCGTCGAGCCGTTGCTCCGTTTTGTCCGGCACAGGAGCCAGCAAGCCCCCTAGGATCTTGAAGGCATGGTCTCCGTCGAGCAACCTTGCCCAGAAGTTGACCTTCCACCCCATCGACCAGCCGGTCGCGCCGTCCCCGCGATACTCAAGGGACTTTCGGGCCGCAGCGAACAATTCCGGCGTGCCGTAGGGCGTGATTTCCACCCCTGGGTGCAGGCCGAACAGGTGCGAGACATGCCGGTGCTTGTTCTGCGGATCGTCAATATCCTCCAGCCACTCCTGCAATTGGCCAAGCCGCCCGATTCGATTCGGGGCGAGCCGGGCTCGGACGCGTCCGAGCTGCTCCCTTAAGTCGGCATCAACATCCAGGATCGCGGCCGCCGCGATCGTGTTGCCCATCAGATTGCGGATGATCTGATGATCCATCGTCGGTCCCATGACGAGACCGCCATTCTCCGGCGAGTTGCTGGGGCCGGAGATCAGCCATTCTCCATCCGGCGATTCGGCCAGCGCATCGACAAAGAATTCCGACGCGCCGCGCATGAGGGGGTAGGCAGTCTCGCGCAGGAACCGCTCGTCGCCGCCGAACAGATAGTGCTGCCAGAGATCTTGGCAGAGCCAAGCACCCCCCGTGGGCCAAACCCCGTGGTTCGAGTGGTTGATCGGCGCGGTGCCTCGCCACAGGTCGAAGTTGTGGTGCAGCACCCATCCACGCGCCTGGTAGTGTTCGCGAGCTGTCTCCGCCCCGGATGCCGCGATTTCGCGCAGCGCAGCGAAGAGCGGCTCATGGGTTTCCGGAAGGCCGGTTAGCTCAGCCGGCCAATAGTTCATCTCGGTGTTGATGTTAACCGTGTACTTGCTGTCCCAAGGCGGTTCGTCGAGGTCGTTCCACAGGCCCTGCAAATTGGCCGGCTGGCACTGCCCGCGACTGGAAGAGATCAGCATGTAGCGACCGTATTGGAAAAGCAGGGTAACGAGGTGCGGGTCAGCTCGGGAGGCGAATTTCTCAATCCGCACGTCGGTGGGCTCTGCGTCTGCCTCGGTGCTGCCGAGGTCCAATCGCACCCGCTCGAACAGCTCGCTATAGCTGCTCCGATGCTCGCTCAAGAGATCTTCGTAAGGGATTTCTGAGGCGTTCCTTAGCACTTCCGCATTGCCTGCCGCAGGATCGGCGGAGACATCGCGGAAGTTCACGAAGTTCGTGGCGCCCGCAAGCAGCAAAGTCGCCTCGCTGGCTCCGTCCACTCGCAGTCGCTCGCCATCCACGGAGACATCGCCGTCTGTCCGAATGGCAAGTCGGGCCTCGAATCGAATCGACCCACCCGCGACTTGTCCGGCCAGGCGCAGCGTGCTGCCGTCTGCGCCAACGGTGTCGACGAGATGGGATGTTTGGAGCCTGGCCGTGAATGAGAGTTCCCCCATCCCGCTTGCTGCGAGCCTGATCACCAATGCCTGTCTGGGATAGCTCGCGAACACCTCCTGCGTATGGGTGACGCCATTGGCCGCGAATTGAACCCTTGCCACCGCGTCTTCGAGATCGAGAGAGCGGCGGTAGTCCGTGACATCCGCCGCGCTGAAGCCGCTCCTGTCGATCAGGAGGTCGCCAAAGGACTGGTATGCCTTTTGGCGCAGAGGCGAGCTCATGAAACGGTCCATCGCCAGAGCCTCGGCTTCCTGCTGCTTGCCTTGTAACAGCAGCGAGCGAATCTGGCCCAGCCAGCGATGCGCGCCCTTGTTCGCGTAGCTGTGAGGCTCTCCCTGCCAGACCGTGTCCTCGTTGAACTGAATACGCTCGCTGGCCTCACCGCCGAAGACCATCGCGCCGAGGCGCCCGTTGCCTACCGGAAGCGCCTCGACCCAGCGCTCAGCCGGGCGACCGTACCAGAGTTGCAAGCCTGAGCCAGGCTGGCGCGTGGCGCACGCGGACGAGCCCACGCAGGCGGCGATGGAGGCCAGAAACTCCCGACGGTCAGGGCGGCACGACATCCCGATAGTGTAAGTCGGCGGATGGTTCCTGCATCCCGCGATGCGGGCGGTGCCCGGGTGAAACACCGACACTCCGTCGAGGGCGAGAGCCACCGCACGGACGCGGCTTGGACGTCCGCCGCAAAATGCGGCAACCGGCGAAAATCAGTCCGCCCGAACGCTTTCCCTCTTATACATAAGGTAAACTGTAATATGATGGCTGCTTGGCATCCCAAGTCCCCGACTAAATCTTGGGTGGGCGCAAGGTAGGCGGATTTCGGGGCCGAACGCGAACGGAAGATGAACTTCCAGTGGCTGGAGACGGCTCCGGTGCGCTGCAAGACGGTGACGGAAACGTACTGCATGCTCCGACGGCGTTCAATCGGCGACCGAATCCCGGTGGTGGCCAGCGGCCGTGCATTCCGGCTGCGCTGGGGGCGTGCGCCCACGTACCGAGCCCGTTGGCAAGGGGGCTTATATACAATCCTAACCAAGGCAACCGTTTTACATTGCATTGCAATCAACTGCGGGCGCTTGGTTTGCCGTCCGGATCGCCTGCTATAGTCCCAGTCGTTCTCGCGCCTTGGCGGTGCGGACAGCAATGCCCGCATGATGTTCTCGGGAGTGTCGGGGATCGGATCGGGCATGGCGTACTGGACCGGACGCCCGCGCTTGGGATTTGTCTTAGCAGTCGCCGTCTCAGCTGGCTGGCTGACGATCTCTTGGGCGGTCTTCATTTGAGCCCCGCCCATAGTCGTCCATCGCTGGCTTGGCGGTCAGGCTCATGCCGCCAGTTCCCGAGCGCCTGAGTCCAGACCGTTAGCCTGCTTCAGATCCTGGTACCGCAGTCGCTTGCCGACCATCCTCAGCATGGTGCGTTCCATCTGCTCCAAGGTGTCCGCCGGGCGCAGATTGTGACGCCCCGAGAATTCCTTGACGTAGCGGTCGAGGTGCTTCGCTGACATCTTGTGGTAGGTGCCGATGTAGCCGCGCTTCAGCATCGACCAGAACGACTCGACTCCGTTGGTGTGCGCCTTGCCGCGCACATACTCACGCACCGAGTGCTGCACAGTCTCGTGCTCGAACGGCAGGGTCTCGTAGGCGCTCGCATCGTCCGTGTAGACCGTGGCTTGCGGGGCTGCCCAGTCCTTGGCGAAGGCTTGCAAGGTTTCCTTGTCGGTGGCTGCAACAGCCTTCGCGGCGACCCTGTTCGTCGCGCGATCCTTGGCACCGACCACCGCCGCCTTGCCGACTGGCCCACGCCCCGTCAGTTGCTGGCGCTGCGCATTGCTCATGTTCTTGCGCTTGCCGCCGATGTAGGTCTCGTCAATCTCTACCGGACCACCGAACTGCCCCGCGCCCCGGTCCCAACTCTCGCGGATTCGATGCGCCAAGTGCCAGGCGGACTTCTGCGTGATGTCCAGGTCCCGGTGCAGCTTCATGCTGGAGTCCCCCTTGAGGTTCGTGGTCAGCATGTAGGCCGCGACCACCCACTTCTGAGCGCCCAGGTTCGAGTTCTGCATGACCGTGTCGGTGCGCACCGAGAAGAATTTGCGGCACGTGCGGCAGCGATAGCTCATGCTCGGATGCTTCGCCCCGCACTGCACGTTGGCGGATGCGCAGTGCGGGCAGACCGCTCCAGCTGGCCAGCGCAGCGAGGCAATCCAGGCCTCGGCGACCTTGTCGTCCGGGAACATCCTGATCAACTGGACGATCGACAGGCCCTTGCGGCTGGCCTTGCCCGGTCCGGGATGACTGTGTTTCCTGTGTGCTCTCATTACATAACCATTATGACCAATGCAGCACTGGATGTCAAGTGGAATCAATGAGTTAGGGATTATTTTCTTGGATTTTTCCCAAACACTCGCCGGTTGCCTTGGTTAGGATTGTATATAAGCCCCTTGGCAAGCCCTCGGGCGCGTCTTAGCCGTCCTACCCCGCTTCGCCAGTGGAGCGCCTGCGTTCTCGTGGACGCAAGTCGAAGTGCCCGCCACCCGGCGGGCACTCCAGCTCGAGAAGCCTAGCTGCCCGGCCGTACAGTATGATGAAGGCGGCTCGAATGCGCCCGTAGCTCAGCTGGATAGAGCGCTTGCCTCCGGAGCAAGAGGCCGCAGGTTCGAATCCTGCCGGGCGTACCATGCATCCCCGTCGGCGATGCCTTGACCGCCACAGCGTCCCCGCTAGCGCGCTGGCGGAGCGAGCTTCGTCGCGCTCGGATCGGCAATCCTCTGCTCGACTGCTTGCTCAGCGATTGTACTGCGGCGTCGGCCCTCTCAAATCTGCCCACACTCGGTCGCAGGTTTCCAGCACGTCTCCCGGCAAGGAATCGCGTTGCGCTGCTGCGATGTTCTGTTGAAGATGGGGAAACTTCGAGGCGCCGAGAATCACACAATCCGCCCCCGGCCTGTGAAACAGCCAGCACAGGGCCAGATCGGCTAACGCGATCCCCACATCTGCGGCAACGCCCTTCAGCGCTTCGACAGCGTGGAAGTACTCTTCGTGCCAGAACCGCTTCAGGTACATCGCATTGCGGTCGAATCGAGTCCCGGGAAGTGGTCCTTCCTTAAAGGATTGCTTGCCGCTCAGCAGACCGCCTGCCAGCGGGTTGTAGCAGACGTTCGAAACGCCGAACCGCTGAGTGAACTCGAGATATTCCTGCTCGATGCCCCGAGCCAGAGCGTTGTACATGGGCTGGGCAACCGAGGGTGCTTGGTAACCCCTCTCTTGCGAAATCGCAAACATCTCTGCCATCTGCCACGCCGCATAGTTCGACGTCGCGATCCAGCGGATCTTCCCCTCGAGACGGAGGCCGTCCATCGCTTCGAGGGTGTCCGCGATCGGCACGTCCCGGTCCGGCATGTGCAAGTAGTAGAGGTCGAGGTAATCCGTCCCGAGCCGTCGCAGGCTTTCCTCGACGGCACGCCGGACCGCAGCGGGGCTCAGCCCGCCGTAGCCGTCCATCTTGCCCCGCACTTTCGAAGCCAAGACAATCCGCGACCGGCGCGCGCCCAGTATGCGGCCGGTGATTTCTTCGGATAAGCCGGCGTTGTAGACATTCGCCGTGTCCAAGAAGTCCACGCCCTGATCGAGCGCGTAGTCCACCATCCGGGCGGCCTCCGCCTCCTCGACTTGCGAGCCGAAGGTCATCGTCCCGAGACAAACCCGCGAGACATTCAATCCGGTGCCCCCTAATTCTATGGACTGCATAAATAGCTCCTTTCCAACCCCTGCGTCGCCATCACCTTGTGCGATCTGAACCGCACATCATTTCGCCATCAACCCGTTCTTGTTGTTCATCCGGCACAATTCGCGGCGACCATTCGGATGGATGGTATCCAATTCCGGGTGCCTTGTCGCCAGCAGTATATTCCTGCCCTATAATCCCCTAATCATCATTGTTCGACGGCGACCCGCGCGGCGGAGGAGCCACGCTCGCGATCGAATCGTCCGTCGGCCACTGGAAACGGAGTATTCTGAACTTACGTCAAAGCAAGGTAGAGTCATCCGACGGCTGGCTTGGGCGTTGCGCCGACACCCGGTTCCAAGTGGGCCGCATGCCTTGGCGCGACACGATGCCGCGAGCGGATCGAGACGAGGCAAACATGTCACAATTCACGCGACGAGCATTCCTACTCGGCACAACCGCTGGCGTCCATGCGGTCGCCGCCGATCGGTCAGACCCGAAATTCGAGATTATGCGCACTGACGACGAATGGAAGAACATCCTCACTCCGGAGCAGTACCGAGTGCTGCGCCGCCAAGGCACTGAGCGAGCGGGCACGAGCCCGTTGAACGCCGAAAAGCGTGTCGGCCAGTTCCTCTGCGCTGGCTGCGATCTTCCGGTGTACTCGTCGCAGACGAAATTCGACAGCGGAACCGGCTGGCCCAGCTTCTGGGAGGCGCTGGAGGACTCGGTCGGGACTACGGTCGACCGATCGTTCTTCATGACGCGCACAGAGGTGCACTGCAGGCGCTGTGGCGGACATCTGGGACACATCTTCGACGACGGCCCGCGACCGACCGGCAAGCGCCACTGCATCAACGGCGTGGCCCTGAAGTTTGAAGCAGCAGAATGAGGCACTGAACATGAGAACCGTTGCGATCGCATTCCTCGCAGGGATTGCTATGACCGCCGCACAGCCAGCCCGGGCACAGCAGCCCGAAGCCGAAACGGCTTCGGCGATCTTCGCCGGGGGCTGCTTCTGGTGCATGGAGCCCCCGTTCGACAAACTCGATGGCGTTCTTTCAACCGTCTCGGGCTACATCGGCGGCTCAGCACAGGACGCGACCTACGATCAAGTCTCGTCGGGGCGGACCGGACATTACGAGGCTCTCCAAATCGAGTACGATCCGGCAAAAGTCGACTACGCCACCCTCCTGCAAGTATTCTGGCGCAACGTGGATCCGTTCGATTCGAATGGCCAGTTCTGCGACAAAGGTCCGCAGTACCGAGCGGCGATTTTCGCGCTGACTGGCGAGCAGCGGAAGCTGGCGGAAGAGTCCAAGTCAATGGTCGCGACAGGGCAGGCCGGTCAGGGCGAGATTCAGACCGAAATCCTGCCGGCAGCGAAGTTCTACCCAGCCGAAGCCTATCACCAGGACTACTACCAGAAGAACGCCACGAAGTACAAATTCTATCGCTGGGGCTGCGGTCGTGACAGGCGTTTGAAACAAGTCTGGGGCGACAGCTAGCAGAGACGCCCCAAGGTTCGCCCCTGCTGGTCCGCGAGGCCAAGCTGCGCAGTGACACTTCGGTAGCAACGTCCCGCCGACAGTTGCACTCGTTGACCCGGAGCAGGTTGGCGGGATCGTTCCGGCCTGCGCAAGCGGGATTGAAACTAACGCGATCCAACTGGACGTTGAGGACCGCGCTGCCGGATCCAGCAGCTACCGGCGCACCGGGTTCACGAACGCACCATTGGCCGCCACGTCCCAAACGGCAATGCGTGCCCAAGTCCAGCCGGGCGCGCGCACCCTCCACTCGTAGGACTCGCTGCTGAACTCCTTCGTCTGCGACAGATCGAAGACTTGCCGCTGCGTTCCTTCGCCGTCACCCCAGACCACCTCGGCGAATTGCAGCGGGAATGTCGCGCGGACGTCAGCCGACACCTCGATCTCGTCTGCGCTGCCGGCGATGGTCCATGACGGTATCAACACCTCGCCCGTACTGACAAAGAAATCGCCCTCCCGCACGGGCGCGAGCAGTTCGCCATACCGGTCAAAGCTCGGAAGCCGATCCGCCTTCACGTAATTCACGTTCATGTGGGCGTAGACCTCGTGCGTGTGATCGAACTGAAACACATCAACCTCGCCCAGCAGCCGCTTGTCCATGCCCCAGTTGTGCATGTCGTCGAGCAGGGTCAGCGGGCGCTCGCCTAGCCGCGGAGAGGACAGGTCTGCCGGCATGGCCTTCCACCCGGCACCGAAGTAACGCTCGTCGCGGAAATGCGCGGTACCGCGGATCGCGTCGGGATACCCCGTTGACCCCTTCGTGCGGGCGTGCGTTTGATACATCCAGCCGTCTTCGCGACGCACCAATTCAAGCAGTTCGGCGGCGTTCGCGGTGCTGTAGACGGTGCCGTGCTTGGGGTGCTTGGCGACAAACTTGCCGCCTTCGGGGCGGTTCATCCACCAATAGACGGGCTTCGGGAAAACCAAGGCCCAGTGGCCGCCCAAATGGACATTTGCCTCCTCCGACGGAATCAGCAGGAAGTCCTTGCCGGATTGCTGCTTGCAGGCCTTGAAGAAACTGGCGAGCTCGCTCAGGCGCAGCTCCGTCAGGTCTCTGGGGTGGCCGTCCCCGTGGAAGTCCATGATAATCGCCGCGTCGACGCCCATGTCTTGCAATACCGTCTTGAACGGCGGTGTCCAGTCCTTAGCCTCTTCAAGGGCCTGGATGGTGTAGGCCAGATGGAAGTGCGAGGCCAGCGTCTTGAATCCGTCCAACTCTGGGAATGTGTCCTTGTGCGTGTACCGCAGCGCGTCCTCGAGGACAGCTTCAGGCCCTCCCGAACCGACGACCAAGAACAGCGACATCGCCTGCCGACTGCCGGGCGGAGCATTCGCCCAAGGGTAGAAGCGCCAGTTCGTGTCGCGGATCTGGCGAATGCCGAGCGACACACGCCCCCGCCAAGAGCGATGCCAGTTCTGGGACAAGTTGGAAGTGAAGTCTCGCGGGAAGAAGAACTGGTGCGGCGCCGGCAGCGCGGCGAGGCTGCCCTGCCCCGCCGCCGTGGCCAGCGCACGATAGCGCACCTTGAACGGAACCCGCTCGGGCTGCAAGCCATTGGCGAACTCCTGTCGCAGCTGGCCCTCGGTATCGTAATAGGCCAGCGGCGTCATCATATTGCGGCCGGGCCGGAGCTGCTCAGGAGCCGAGAATTCGATACCCGCGTCGTAGATGTAGGCGACGTTGGCCTCGTCCGTCACGGCAACGGCCTGCTGCTGGATCAGGCGCGAGGCGGGAAAGAAAGAATAGACCAGCGTGCCTGAGAACGGCCCCGCCGTGAACCCGCCGCAATGCACTCGGACGCGGTCGCCCACAGTCTCGATCCGTATCGCATCCAGTGCGAACTCGCCCTGGAAGGCCGAGGTGCCCTGCGGGTGCGCAGGAGGATAGTCGAAAAATGCGTTCCAGCCCTTTCGACGGACGCCCGTCTCGACCCGGAAGAAGGGCCGCGCATCCCGGAGCACCTGCGCCTCTCCTTTGCCGACGGCCGCCAGCAACGCCTTGGACGGATCGCGGTTGAAGGTCGCATTCCACTGCTCTCCGGACGCGTCCTGCCAGCGCACCCCGACAACAGCGTCCCGGACATCAACCATCACGGGGCCATCACGGTACTGTCCCAGATCAACTGGCACATTCGTTGCAGCGGTCGCTCCGCCAGCGACCGTGAGCAACAACGCGAGCAGGTTCCGCAGGACTGGCATGGCGCCCATGATAACGGAACCGGCACGGATCCCGAAGTCGACCGATTGGCATCCGCACAGCCTCGTGCCGGAGTCAAGCGCAGCGGATTCCGCCAGCTTGGAATCGCGTTTGGCGCGGCAACAACAGCGGTGCTGCGCGGCGTCCGGCAACTCGCTTGTGCACGGGGGAAGGAGGAACACTAGAGCGCCGCGGCAAGAAATCCTTTGATTTCAAGGATGCTATACGCCTTTTCGGGCGCGCGGGGCTTGCCCGCTGTGGCACGATTCCACTACACTTCAAGCGGCGGGTCAATCGGCGTGTATCACACAGTTCTTGTAGCTGCAATCATCGCGACATTTATTGTAGCTTCTCCAGCGGCCGCAGCGGACGCCGTTGCACTGAATTTTGCCGAGGAGATCGCTCCGATCTTGGAGCAACGCTGCGCCCAGTGCCATGGGGACAAGCAGCAACTGTCGGGCTTGCGGGTTGACAGCCGTGAAGCGCTGCTGCGGGGCGGTGCCCGCGGCCCGTCCTTGCAACCGGGCAACGCTGCTGCGAGCACGCTCTACCTCCACGTCACGGGCGCGAGCGAGCCGCGCATGCCATTTGGCAGCACGCTGTCCGACAGCGAGATCGCCACGCTCAAGCGCTGGATCGACGCCGGAGCGCCTTGGGGGGCCGCCGAAGAAGCGGAACAGGGCAAGGTCTGGTGGGCGTTCAAGAGACCGGTCCGAACGGCTCCTCCCGCCGGCGACGCACACCCGATTGACGCGTTCTTGGCCGCCAGCCTCGCTAAGGCTGGAATCGAGCGCGCGCCGCGAGCCGATCCACAGACGCTGGTGCGGCGGGCGTACCTCGACCTCGTGGGTCTGCTGCCGACCCCAGAGGTGGTGGACACCTTCACGAAGAATCCGTCGCAGGAGGCTTTCGCAAGGCTTGTCGACGAATTGCTGAACTCGCCAAGGTACGGCGAGCGCTGGGCCCGGCACTGGCTCGACGCCGTGCGTTACGCAGACTCCTCCGGCTACGAGCACGACTATGACCAGCCGAACGCTTGGCGTTACAGGGACTACGTGATCCGGTCGTTTAACACCGACAAGCCGTACGACCACTTCGTGCAGGAGCAGCTGGCGGGCGACGAGATCGAGAACCCGAGCTTCGACACGCTGGTCGCTACCGGCATGCTACGTGTGGGCCCGCGGGTGCTGTTCCGCGAGAAAGACAACCCGCAGTACCGCTACAACTACCTAGACGACATGATCGCGACGACCAGCCGAGTGTTCCTAGGTCTAACTGTGGACTGCGCGCGCTGCCACGACCACAAGTTCGACGCCATCTCGCAGATGGACTACTACCGCACGATGGCAGTGTTCTTCCCCTACGTGCGATATGAATTCCCGCTCGCCGACGAGGAGACGATCAGGCGCCACGAGACCGCGACAAACGAGATCACCGCCAAGATCGAACCGATCGAGAAGCGGACCTCTGCCATCCTAGCCCCCTACAGGAAAGCCGCCCGCGAAACCTCGCTTGAGGAATTCCCAGAAGAGATCCAAATCGCGGTGCGGACTCCGGAGGAACAGCGCAGCGCCGGCCAGCAGTTGCTGGCAGCCCAAGTCCAGTCACTCGGTGCAGCCGGCTTCGAAGAACTGCTCTCAGAGGCCGATGCAAGGCTGCTAGAGGATCTCAAAGCGCAGGTCCGCAAGCTTGAGAAGCAGCTCCCTGAGCCGCTGCCCGCCGCGATGGGGATCCGGGATGGCGATTACAGGTTTGCGCCCGACGGCCTCGGGGACGAGCCCCAGCCGGGCAAGGGAGACCGCCAGGACTTCAGCGGGATCGAAGGAACCTGGCTGCCGGTGAAAGGCTACCAGCCGCCGGCCGCTCGCTTCATGCCCAACGCCGATTACAGGACCCTCGGGGATGTGGTTGAGCCGGGCGTCATCGAGGCACTGGCAGCCGAGCAGCCCTTCGCGCCTCAGGTTCCCGAGCACCGGGTTTCCAGCGGACGCCGGCTCGCGCTTGCCAAGTGGATCGCATCGCCAGAAAACCCCCTCGCTGCGCGCGTGATGGTCAACCGCGTCTGGATGCATCACTTCGGCGAGGGCATCGTCAAGACTGCCAGCAATTTTGGCAGCATGGGCACGCGGCCGACCCATCCAGAACTGCTGGACTGGCTCGCGACCGAATTCGTGCGCTCCGGCTGGAGCATCAAGACGATGCACCGCCTGATCATGACGTCGGAGAGCTACCAGATGGCGTCCTCGCACGGCAGCGCGGCGGCGGCCAAGGCAGATCCAGAGAACAACCTGCTGTGGCGCTACCGGCAGCGACGCCTAGAGGGCGAAGTCATCCGCGACATCATCCTGGACGCGGCTGGCAACCTCAACCTCGCAGCTGGGGGCCCTGGCTTCTTCCCGCCCATCCCGGAGGAAGTGCGCGAGTCGTTCCCGAAGGGCAAGTGGGACATGAGCGCGCCCGGCCCCGAGAACTGGCGCCGCAGCGTGTTCGCTTACGCCAAGCGCGGCTTGCGCTATCCGCTGTTCGAGGTGTTCGACCAGCCGAGCATGAACGTGACCTGCGAGCGTCGCACGACCACGACCGTGCCGACGCAGGCGCTCACGCTGCTCAACAACACGTTCGCGCTGAGCCAAGCGCGCGCTTACGCGGAACGGGTGGCGGAACTGGCCATCGGTGACACCGCGCGCATCAACAAGGCCTACCGCATCGCCCTGAGCCGAGCCCCGACAGAGGCGGAGTTGAAGACGAACTTGGACTTCCTCAATCGCCAGCGGGACTACCACCAGGGCGATTCTCTGGCTGCGCTGACCGATCTCTGCAACGTGATCCTAAACCTGAACGAGTTCCTTTATGTCGGCTAGAGACAGCTTCATTCCGCGCCGGGACTTCCTGTTCCGGGCCGGCGAGGGCATCAGCGGCATCGCGCTGGCGCACATGCTCCAAAGCGAAGGCCTGCTGGCGGCCGAGACCGCTTGCGATTCGGACGGCATCACCTCGCCGACCGCGCCCAAGGAGCCGCACTTCCGCCCGCGGGCGAAAGCGGTGATCTCCCTGTTTATGAGCGGGGGCGTCAGCCACGTGGACACGTTCGACCACAAGCCGATGCTCGAAAGGCACCACGGCCAGCCGCTGACCGGCAAGGGCAACGTGCGCGTGCGCCAGGGCTTCCCTGGCCCGCTGATGCGCAGCCCGTTCAAGTTCCAGCCCCACGGCGAGTGTGGCAAGCTCGTGTCCGACCTGTTCCCGCACATGGGAGCGATGGTGGACGATCTGGCATTTGTGCATTCGTGCAAGGGCCGTTCCAACGACCATGTCCTGGCGCATTACGAATGGAACACCGGATCCGTGCTGATGGGACACCCGAGCGTGGGCAGTTGGGTCACGTACGGCCTCGGCTCGGAAAATCAGAGCCTGCCCGGCTTCGTCGTCGTCTATGACCACCGGGGCGGCCCCTTCTCCGGACCGTCCAACTGGAGCAGCGGATACTTGCCCGCCACGTACCAAGGAACGGTCTTCCGCTCGCAGGGAGATCCGATCCTGGACTTGCGCCCGCCTAGCGATCTGATCTCGCCCCAGCAACAGCGGGCGCGACTGGACCACTTGGCCAAGCTGAACAGCGAGCACGCGGACCGGCACCCGGGAGCCTCGGAACTGGCAGCCCGGATCGCCTCGTACGAGCTGGCCTACAGGATGCAAGGTTGCGCTCCCGAAGCGGTCGACATCTCGCAGGAGGCCCAGGAGACCAAGGACCTCTACGGCATGGACGACCCCGTCACCGAGCCTTTCGGCCGTCAATGCCTGCTGGCGCGGCGCTTGGTCGAGCGCGGAGTGCGCTTCGTGCAGCTATACAGCGGCGCCCTGCGGCAGCAGAATATCGATACTTGGGACGCGCACAGCAATCTGATCGAGAACCACACCCTACACGCCGGGGAAGTCGACAAGCCGATCGCCGGGTTGCTGAAGGATCTCAAGCGCACCGGGCTGCTGGACGACACCTTGGTGGTCTGGCACTCCGAATTCGGGCGCATGCCGATCTCCCAGCGCGGTTTAGGCCGCGATCACAACCCGCACGCGATGACGGCTTGGATGGCCGGGGCAGGTATCCGCGGAGGCCAGTCCGTTGGCGCGACAGACGAATTCGGCTACAAGGCCGAGGAACAGGTGCTGACCTACCACGACCTGCACGCGACCATGCTGCACATGCTGGGCATGGACCACAAGCGCCTGACCTATTTCTTCAACGGACGCCACATGCGCTTGACGGACGTGCATGGAGAGCCGATCCCGCAATTGGTGAGCTAGGGCTTCGAGCCCTAGAAGCACATCCCGGGCGCGCCGGCCGTTGACGATAGGGTTTTCGCTCACATCCGGGCTGCAGCGGCAATCGCCGTGCGAGCATCCCTCACGATCGCGCGGACGACTTCGCCGGCAGGCTCGACCGCGCGGATAACACCGACGCTCTGTCCAGCTGGAAGGACGCCGCCATCGGTGTCTCCCTCGAGCCGGCCGCGCGTTGAAGCCGGATTGCCGACTTCCAGCGCCTGCCGCGGATAGGGCCGAATCTCGTCCTCGCGCTCCGCCCAATGCTCGGTGAACGAGTTGCGGATCATGCGGCAGGGCTTCCCGCTGTGTGCCCGGGAGACGACGGTGCCCGAGGAGCCGGTGTCCACGATCTTCTGCTTGTAATTCAGGTGTGCGCCAGCTTCCTCCGTGGCGATGAACCGGGTTCCCAGCCAGACGCCCTGCGCACCCCAGGCAAGCGCGGCCGCCAGTCCGGGGCCGTCCGCCAGCCCTCCCGCAGCAATCACCGGCATGTCGACCGCGGCGAGTACCGCCGGCACCAGTGCTGCCGTGCCCACCTCTCCGACGTGGCCGCCCCCTTCTCGACCCGAAGCGATCACGGCGTCAACACCGCCAGCGGCAGCTTTGCGGGCGTGCCGCTCGGCACCGATCACAGCCATCACATACATACCGCACGCGTGGGCGTCTGGCACGACCCCTTTGGGGCTCCCCAGACCCGAGATCAGCACAGGCACCCGTTCCTCGAGAGTGACTTGAATCAGGCTCTGGACGTTGTCCGTGTAGGTTGCAACCGCACTGCCCTCGGCGCGAACGGTAGCGAACAGGATGTCCACGCCGAACGGCTTCTTTGTGGCGGTGCGCACCGCACGAATCTGCTCGCGCAATTCGCCGGGACCCATGCTGAGGCCAGTCCCGATGACGCCCAGCCCGCCCGCTTCGGACACGGCAGCTGCCAGTCCAGCCTGCGCGATCATGCCCATGCCAGCCTGAAACACCGGATAGTCGATGCCGATTGCCTCGCAGATAGGGGTGCGCATGGGTTCTGGAGGATTGCTCGGCATGGCTGGACCGACAGGCTGTTCGGGTGAGAGAGTTCCTGCGCGAACGGGCATCGGCTCGGCTCGCTCGGCCTTCGCAGCCATTATGGTATCCGTGTCGGCGCGAGGTTCCAGGCCGCCTTGCGAGGGCCATGGGTGTGGCACGGCAGCTGCACCGCGCTCAATGTCTGCTGGCGACCGCTCACCGGCGGTAGGAGGCGTCAACCTTCGTGGTGAGCCCGCCACGCACGGCAAAGCGACCCTCGACCCGCGCCCACACCGGATGGACGGCCGCTACGATATCGTCCAAGACCTTGTTGACCACGTTCTCTTGAAAGATGCCTAGGTCGCGGTATTCCAGCAAATACATCTTGAAGGACTTCAACTCCAGGCACAGACTTGCAGGCTCGTAGCGCAAAGTCAGCGTCCCAAAGTCGCGCAGCCCGGTCTTCGGGCAAACCGCAGTGAACTCCGGGCAGGCGATCTCGATGGTGTAGGGGAGCTCCTTGTACTGGTTCGCCCAGGTCTCGATTGCCGGAAATTCCTTGTCGAGTCCGGCGGCGGCATGCTCGTCGCTGTATCCAGTCACGACAATTCCGGCGCCCTGGCAGGCTGCGAGGCTTGCAGTGCCGGCACCGCTCCTCAATCCTCGTCCTGCTGCGCGGACAGGCGGTTGATCACCGACAGATCCTCTAGCGTTGTGATGTCACCAGTGACCGTCTGGGTCGTCACGATCTCGCGCAGCAAGCGCCGCATGATCTTGCCCGAGCGGGTCTTGGGCAGCGCGTCGCTGAACCGGATTTGCTTCGGCCGGGCAAACTTGCCGATCTGCTGGGCCACCCAATCCCTCAGATCGGCGGCGAGCTCGTCTGTTGGGTCGTTCCCGTCGATCGGCGTCACAAACGCGATCACGGCCTGCCCGGTCAGCTCGTCCGGCATGCCCACCACAGCGGCTTCGGCCACCGCCTCGTGGCGCACCAGTGTCGATTCGAGTTCCGCGGTCGACAAGCGGTGCCCACTGACGTTCATCACGTCATCAACCCGGCCGAGCACCCAGAAATAGCCGTCCTCATCCTTGCGGGCCGCGTCCCCGACGAAGTAGATGCCCGGAATCTGGCTCCAATAGGTGTCACGAAAGCGATCGGGATCGCCCCACAACGTCCGAAACATCGACGGCCACGGCTTGCGGATCACAAGATAGCCTTCGCCGCCGGGCTCAACGGAGTTGCCCTCCATATCGACCACATCAGCGGCAATGCCGGGCAGCGGAAACGTTCCCGAACCGGGCTTTAGGGCCGTGACGCCCGGCACAGGCGAAATCATGATCGATCCCGTCTCGGTCTGCCACCAAGTGTCGACGATCGGGCAGCGGCTGCCGCCGATCACGCTGTGATACCACTCCCATGCGGAAGGGTTGATCGGCTCGCCCACCGAGCCAAGCAGACGCAAGCTAGACAGGTCGTGACGCCCCGGATAATCGGTGCCGAACTTAACGAAGGCGCGGATCGCCGTCGGCGAGGTGTAGAACACGTTCACCTTGTACTTGTCGATCAGGCTCCAAAACCGGTCCGGTTCGGGAAAGTCGGGCGCGCCTTCGTACATGACGGTGGTGGTGCCGACCAGCAGCGGGCCATAAACGATAAAGCTATGGCCCGTCACCCAGCCGACATCCGCGGCGCACCAATAGGTGTCGTCGTCCTTGATGTCAAACACCCAGCGCATCGCCATCGAGACTTGCAGCTGGTAACCGCCTGTCGTGTGGACGATGCCCTTGGGCTTGCCGGTGGTTCCGGAGGTGTACAGGACGTACAGCGGGTGCTCGGCATCCAATTCCTCTGGCGGGCAATCCGCGGTCGCGTCGGCATCGAGGTCGTGCCACCAGGCGTCGCGCCCGGGCTGCATCTCGATGTCGTTGCCGGTGCGCTGGTACACAACGACGCTGCGCACCCCGGGGCAATCCTCTAGCGCCTCGTCAACCGCCTGCTTGAGGGGAACGACCTTGCCCCTTCTCCAACCGCCGTCCGCAGTGACCACGAGCCCGGCGTCGAGGTCCAGAATGCGGGTCTTCAGCGCTTCCGCCGAAAAGCCTGCAAAGACAACGCTGTGCGTGATACCGAGACGTGCGCAGGCGAGCATCGCCACCGGTAGCTCGGGAATCATCGGCATGTACAGGATCGCGCGGTCCCCAGCACGGAAGCCTTGGTCCTTCAGCACGCTGGCGAAGCGCTGCACGGCCTCCAACAGCTCTTGGTAAGTCAGCCGCCGCTGGTCGCCGGGCTCGCCTTCCCAAATGATCGCCGCCCGGTCCCTGCGCGAATTCTGGCAATGCCTGTCTAGGCAGTTGTACGACATGTTGGTCGTCGCACCGGTGAACCACTTGTAGAACGGAGCGGCGGAGTCGTCCAGCACCGTGTCCCACTTGCGGAACCAGTGCAGCTCACTCTCGGCCAGATCGGCCCAGAATCCCTCAGGATCGGCGGCGGCCCTGGCGATGAGGGCTTCGTGCTGTGCTCCGGGCTGCACGTTGGCGCAAGCCGCGAATTCTTCAGATGGTTGATAGATGTCCATGAAATGTCTCGAGCTTGGAGTGTCTAGGGTGCTGCGGCTCTGGGCCTCGCTGCCGGGGGGGCTGCTCTGCCACCGCGACTCAGTGGCAGGCCGTCTGCGCGTTTGAGGTCGTGACCAGCGAGTCGAATATGACAAGCACCTGCTTGCGGTAGACGTACGTGCGGCGCAGCTGCTCCTGGAAGTCGGCATCGTACTCCCGCAGGCGCATCCACTTCTTGAAAACCTTGGGGGGAATGTCGATTTGCTCTCGGAGCGAATCGACCGGATGTCCGCGCAGAAACAGGCCGAAGAATATCGCCGCCTCGCTTTGAGGGGAGTGAAATTCTCGCTCTGTCTCGCGCCGCACGTTGTTCCATCCAGCAGTCCGTTTGAATCTGAACGTAATAGTATAGGGGGTCACGCCGGCGGGCGGGCGGACTGAGCCACACGGGTCACTTTTTCGGTCGTCACGACGGCCGTCCTCACTGCCTGCGCCACCATCGGGAATGACCTGCGATGCCGACAAGAGACGGGTGAACACACCGATTAGGGCGGCTGTCCCGAGCGCCCAGCCAACGGTACCGCCGCCAAGTCAGATCTTGCATGCCAGTCTGAGCGCCGACCAGCAGCGAACGGCCGAGACCGGCCGCAGCAGGATCGCAACAGGCCCAAACCGCCGCCGCCCGAGGTTGTGCCGACGCAACCGTTAGAATTCGAAGCGTGTGGGTGCCACTCGCCCTGTCCGCGTCAGCGCTGGGATATGCCGCTTACGCCGCCGCCTGGCCCAACGCGCAGCGCTGGGGCGCCTGCATCTCACAGCTAGATGGGGAGGCCGACGAGATCGCCCTGACATTCGATGACGGGCCCAGCAACGAGACGCCGCGATTCTTGGACGCATTGGACGCGCTTGGAGTCAAGGCCTCATTCTTTGTCTGCGGGGAAAACGTCGAGCGGCGACCCGGCATCGCCCGCGCTATCGTCGAGGCCGGCCACGCGATCGGCAATCACTCCTTCTCCCATCCGATGTTGCCGGTTTGCTCAGCGACGCGCGTGCGCGAGGAGTTACGCAGGACGCAGGATGCGATTGAAGACGCCACGGGCAGGCGCACCGCAGTCTTCCGGCCACCCTATGGACTACGCTCCCCAGCACTGAACAGGGCCTTCGCAGAAACCGGCCTCACCGGCGTGCATTGGACCGTGATCGGCTTCGACTGGAAATGGAACGCGGCCCGTATCGCGCGCCGCGTGCTCGCCCACGCCAGCGGGAGGGCGATCGTGTGCCTCCACGACGGTCACGCAACACGTCCGATTGCAGATCGCTCTGAGACGCTGCAAGCGGTGCAAACGATCGTGCCCAAGCTGCGGGATTGCGGGTACCGCTTCGTGCCCCTGCCAAGCTGGGAAGCTAGCGGATAGAAATTACGCGCCTGAGACCTCAGCGTGCCGTCCAGCCGCCGTCAATCACCACGTCGGTTCCGGTCAGGAAGCCCGCACCATCCGAACACATGTAGACCGCGAGTTCCCCGATCTCCTCGACCTTGCCCCAGCGCCCCACGGGAATGCTCGACAGGAATTGGCTGTTCTTGTCGGGATCCTCGATGAGCGGGCGGTTCATCTCCGTCGCAAACGGGCCGGGGCTGATGCCGTTGACCGTAATGTTGTGCGGAGCGAGCTCAAGGGCCAATGCCTTGGTAAACCCGAGCAAGCCCGCTTTGGTGGTGGAGTATCCAGTGCGGTTGGGTAGCGAGACGTGGGACATGATCGACGTCATGTTGATAATGCGGCCCCAGTTCTGAGCCTTCATCCCAGGGACCAGACCGCGCGACATCAAGAACGGCCCGGTCAGGTTGACCTCGATGATCTCGTGCCACTCGTCGAAAGACATTTCCTCGATCGGCTTGCGGTTGTTTATTCCGGCGTTGTTGATGAGGATGTCGCACACGCCGAACGCTTCCCGCGCGAATTGGTCCACCTCGGCCGCTGCCGCCTCGTCCGTCACGTCGGCCTGCATGGAATCGGCCGTACCGCCGCGGGCGCGGATACCCCGCACGACTTCGGTCAACAGCGCTTCGTTCCTCGCCACTAGGACCACTTTCGCCCCCGCTGCGGCGAGCGCTTCCGCCATCTCCCGCCCCAGCCCCTTGCTGGCACCCGTAATCACGGCAATATGTCCGTCCAACGAAATGCTGCTCATCTTCGATCCTGTTCCAAAGCCCGGCCGAGCCCGGAGACGCCTAGGATAGCAGGGGGGCAGCTCCCGCTAGCTCACGCACGGATACTCCCGCGCTCCAGGAAGCAGACGCAGCCCGCTTGTGCCAGTTAGCTCAGCGGAGCCAGCTTTCCGAGAGATAGAACCGCAGCAGCACCGGCGACATCAGGGTGTTGACTGCTTGATTCTCCGTCTCCAAGGCACCCTTGCCGAAGGAAACCGCCGCCTTCAGGTGCGGCGGCGTCAGATAGCGCAAAGCAGCCTCCCCCACAGCGAACTCCTCCAAGCCCGTGATGCGGCCCAGCATCCTGGCCTGTGTTTCCTCGGAGTTCCACGCGAGGATCCATCCCCAGTCCCCAAAGCTCGGCACGTTGTCATGGTAGGGAAGGGCTTTGTAGCCGGCGCCGTGGATCGTTCGCAAAATGCAAAGGAATGACTCCTTGGCGTGATACGGGGATGTGGATTGAATCGCGATCTTCCCCCCGGGCGCGAGCAGGCGATTCAGCTTTAGGTAGAACTCGCGGCTGTAGAGCTTGACGAGTTCGACGGAATTCGGATCCGGCAGATCGATCACGATGACGTCATACGGTCCATCAAGATCCTGCAACAGCTTGTCGGCGTCAATCGTGTAGACATTCACGAGCGCTGCTTGCTCCAGAACCTCGTCAGCCTCAACGCCGATGCCCGTCGCGTACCCATAGACCGGCCGGAGTCTCCCCCCGTCTGTGACGATGGCCGCTTCCTCGGCGGTCACGCGGGCATCTCGAAATGCCCCAGCGTTCAGCTCGGTCATGACGTGATGGCTGCGAGCGAAATCGATCATGGCCGGATCGATGTCGACGAGGGTCACCTCGTGGACTGAGGCGTACTTCAACACTTCCCGCAAGGCTAAGCCGTCCCCGCCGCCGAGAATCAAGACATGCCGCCGGTTCGCAGCCAGCGTCATCGCCGGATGGACGAGCATCTCGTGATAGATGTGCTCGTCCAAGCTGGCAAATTGAAGGTTGCCATTGATGTAGAGGCGGTAATCGGTTGGATTCACCGCCGCCGTCAGCACGATGTGCTGGTACTTAGTCGTCGCGGAGAATGCGATGGGCTCGCTATAGAAGCGCTGCTCGAGCAGGCGGCTCCAGTCGCGATTCTGTGCATATCCATAGGCAAGGCTAGCTGCCGTAAGGGCGATCAGCGCGACCGGCGCTAGGCCCCGCGAGGCGACTCGATGGTACGAGAAATAGGCGTAGGCGATGAAGGCCACGGCGAAGTTCATGCCGGCCACGAAGAAGCTGATCTCTGTCAGCGGGAAGTACTTCAACAGCACGTAGACCCAAACGACCGCTCCGATGAAGGCACCGAGGTAGTCCATGCTGAATACCGACGCGATGTTGGACTTGAGCTGCGGCACGTAGTGTCGATTGAGGCGCAGAACCAGGGGGATCTCCAGCCCGATGAGGAAGCCGATCGAGAGCACGAAGAAATACTGGACCGCCACGAAGTGGATTTCCATCGTGGCGTACGAAGCGTAAACAGCGATGGGGGCAAACCCGCCGAGGATCGCGAGGCCTACCTCAACCAGCAAGAACTTCTCGACCAGATGTTCGTCGCTGAGCGTGCGCTGCCAGAATCCGGCGAAGCCCATCATCAGCATCATGAGCGAGATCGTGACGGAGAACTGCTCGATGCTGTTGCCCAAGATGAAGGTGGCAACCGTGCTAAGAATGCACTCGAAGATGAATCCGCTAGCCCCGGTGAGAAACATCGAAGCGGCCAGCAGCAGCGTGGCAACTCGAGGGCGAATGGTAGCTGGCGCGGGCAATGGTCTCGGAATTCCTATGCGCAGACGCGACCCGGCGGACGCGAGGGCGCAACTTCTTGCGCTGGCAAGAGACTACAGGCCATATCTCACTCGCTGGCAAGGCACGGCGCAGATCGTGCAGCCAGAGCCCCGGAGCCCGGCTCCATCCTAGCATCGAGCTAGAGACGTACAATGGGGCCTTGGCCGGTACGGTTTCGCGCAGACGGCTCCTGCGCTCGGCTGCCGCAGGCGGAGGCGTGGCGGCCGCTGCGGCTGCCACGTTCTTGTTCCGGCGGCCCCGACCTGTCGCCGGAGGATTCGTAGGCCGCGGCCATGTTGTCGGGCACCAGATCCGAGACGGCCAACCATTTCCTGCGAGTCCGGATCGAGTGCGAATTCCCGCCGTGATCGTCGGCGGCGGGATTGCCGGGCTTTCGGCTGCATGGTGGATGCGCCGCCTCGGCTTCGACGAATTCGTTCTCTTGGAGTTGGAGGATTCGGCAGGCGGCAATTCTCGCTCCGGTCAGAACTCGATCACCGCGTACCCTTGGGCAGCGCACTACGTGCCGGTGCCGGATCGCCGCATTCCCTTGGTTGAGGAGTTGTTCAGCGAGCTTGGTGTGTTACAAGACGGCCGCTGGGACCCCGGCCATCTGAGCCGCGAGCCCCTGAGCCGCTTGTTCGCGGACGGGGCCTGGTCTCCTGGAATCGAGCCCGGGGATGCGGCGTCCCGAGCCGACCATGACCAGTTCGACCGGTTTTGGGATCGCATGGACTACTACCGGCAAGGTGGGGAGTTCACGATTCCCATCCGCCCACCGCAACAGTCGACCGGCCTAGACCGGATTTCCATGAAGAGCTGGATGGTCGCGGAGGGCTTTTTCCACGATCGGCTGCGCTGGTACATCGACTACTGCTGCAGAGACGATTACGGGTGTTCGTACGAGCAGGCCTCGGCATGGGCGGGAATCCACTATTTCGCAGCTCGGCCGGAGGACGAGGCAGGATTTCTCACCTGGCCCGAAGGCAACGGGTGGATCGTCAATCGCCTCACCGAGCAGCTCGGTCCATGGCTGCGCACGGGGCTGCCGGTTCGGCGGATCTCGAAGGCGGGCCGGCGATTGGAGGTCATCACTGAGCAGGTCACGTACGAGTGCGATGCGGTCGTCTTCGCGGCACCGACGTTTCTGACACCGTTTCTGGCGCCGCAGCTGGCCGCTGAATTGCCGCCCTTGGGAGACTTCGCCTATTCCCCTTGGTACACAGCGAACCTCGTTGTTGAGCAGCCCCCCCGGGAAGCAGGCGCACCGCCTGCTTGGGAGAACATCATCTACGACTCCGCGGGCCTAGGCTACGTGATCGCCACGCACCAAACCGCCTCCGCCTCGGCCACACCCTCCGTCTGGACCTACTACCACGCGATGGCGCAGGCCGAACCTCGCGACGCCCGGGCCTCGCTGCTCGAAATGAGTTGGGAGGAGCGCAAGGAGGAGGTGCTGACCGATCTTGAACAAGCGCACCCGGATATCCGCGACTGCGTAACGCAGGTGGACATCATGCGTCTGGGCCACGGCATGATTCGTCCCACTCCCGGCACGCTGACATCGGTCGCGCGGCAGAGGCTGGCAAGTTGGGAGGGTCCGATCCAATTTGCGAACTCGGACTTGAGCGGAATCTCGATCTTCGAGGAGGCGCAATTTCGTGGCGTGAGAGCTGCGGAGAGAGTGCTGGCTCGGCTAGGCTACCGAAACCTAGAATATGCAGATGCCTAATTTGAGGCACGCCAGATGTCGTTACGGATAGCTTCTCGCAGAGTTCATCCGTAGCGACACCGGTTTACGAGTCAGGCAGGTGAGGTCGCTTACTCCGAAGCTTGCGGGACGAGTTGGTGCGGCGGTGATGCCGACGAGGTGCTGGCGCTGGTAGCGCTCTTGGGGGGCCGGGTCTCCGATGCCACGGCTGAGGAATGGTTCGTCAAACCCCGCTGGCCGGTTGGTGCATACTGTCCGGAATGCGGATCACTGAACGTGCAGGAGCGGCCAACGCACAAGTCGCAGGCGTACCCGCTGTCACGACTACCGCAAGGATTCCTCGGTCAAGACAGGGCCGCCCGCACAGCTCCAAGTCCAATCTCCAGACCCATGCGATGGCGCTGTGCCTGCTCTCGACTGGGCTCAAGGGAACCTCAAGCATGAAAATCCATCGTGATCAGGGCGTGACTCAGACGACGGCTTGGTTCCTCGCGCATCACATCCGCAAGATCTGCCGCACGAGGGGCGAGCGGTTCTCCGTCCCGGTGGAAATAGACGACGTCTGGAATGCCATCGAAGTGGTGGATACTTCGATTTGAGCCGTCCACGAGAACACAAAAAGGCACGCGGAAGGCCAGCAGCAGATCTTCCGCTATCTCCACAAACCCCTCGACTGTCTTGCGGCTGACCGAGCACTCCCGAGCGATCTCGCTGACGTTAAGGGCACCTCCGTAGGAAAAGCTGATCGCTTCAAGAAAGCGATGGAATGCGCCCACGTTGCGGACGAGCCCCTCGCTTTGCACTTCCTGCTGCACGTACAGGCCGACATAGGCACCCAAGGTGTCCGCAGGATCCCGAGCGTCCCAGATCAGAGGCAATAGGCCTGTCTCGAGAGCTGAGTCCAAATCGAAGGCACGGCCGAGTTCGGCGGCTATGAAGGGATGCATAGTCCGACGCGTCGCACGGCCCGTTAGCAGATCGACGCCGGCTCGCTTCAACTGTCTGGAACTGGAACCCGTTAGCATGAAACGGGGGCACCCGGGCTCCTCCATCAGTTGATGCACAACCATGAGGAGATCGGGCACTCGCTGCACTTCGTCAATAACGACATCGGAATGGCTTGGCGTAGCGCCAGCCAGTTCGCGCAGGCGCTCCGGACGGGCCGCATAGCGCCGTTGCTGAGCTGGCGAAAGCAGGTCGATCCACGTAGCGTGTGGATCAGCGCTCTTCAACCATGAGCTCTTTCCGGTGCCCCTAGGGCCAAAGAGGAAGAAATGCCCTAGAGGAGGGCGAAAATATTTCCTTTCAATCGCCATAATTCGACTCAATATGGCATGTAGGGTGGCAATTTACCGGATTCGTCTTGCGAACGACAGTTCGTAATCGCAACTACAGGCCGGGCATTTCATCTCGTAACTTAACCAGCGCGAATCAGCCTCCCGTGGCCTAGATCGCCCGAAACGCTCGCCGTTGAGACTAGACGGAGGGCCGGTTCGATGAGCACCTGCTCAATCGTTCATCATCGGTAAACCTCCCTCCGGTGGCCGATTCTTGGAATAGCGATCCTGAGTCCGTCTCTAGCTCTAGCTGTCGATCAGCAAGATCCTCGCAGCGCCTTTGGCAGGACAACGACACTGGCCGAGCAACACAGGCTCGCCGTGTACGATGCTACCTGCCGCGAGGTTGCTTTGCGTCGGAGCCTGCCGCTCGGCTCGCGGGACCGAGCGCTGCTGGCAGTTGCCTGGCAGTGCGAAGAGACAGTCGTGCCGTGAATATGACTGCGTCCGCCCCGGCGTTTACTGAGAACACGCTGACTCTCGTTTGTATGAGCATTATGGTTCGGCACAGCGCCGCTCCTGCCCATCTTCCTTTTGGAAACGACTGGGCGGATCGGGCAAATTCTTACCGAATTCTCAAGGAGCGGCGCGGTCGGAGGCTTTTGGACATGGTATGAGATCGGCGGTGGCGGTCCAGCCCTCACCGAGAATGGCGCTCTCTGCTCGGCCTTAAACCATTTGTTTTGTTGGGTTAAGGAAAGGGGGTTATCCCTCATAAGCCCCTGCCAAATTGTCCTGGATATCAATGGAGTCTCCGCTTGCGGCAATGCGCCGCATGCCCCGATGGCGTTTCGCAGAGGCTACGATGGTGGGACTTTTCCGCTCGCCGCGGGCCCGGACTCGCTGGTCGCCATGCGCTCTCCGCTGCCTGGGCAGTCGGGCACGCGTGAACCCGAGTCTGCATGACGGCTGACCCCAGACGCTCGATCCTAATGGCGCTCGTGCTGACGCTGGGCTGCTCGAGCGCGGATGCGCCGTCCCGCGGATACGGCCCTCCGGAGGCCTTTCTGGATGGTTCCGAGTTTCCCTACTTCGGAGCTGAGACCCCTTGGAACTTGCGATTTTTCTACGACCACTCCGCACGGTTGGTCAAGCGCAGGGGGCAGCGTCAGATGCTTGAAATCGTGCGAGGTCGGCCGGTCGAAGCCGCCCGATACGCGGAGCAGTTGTTGGCGAAGGACCCGGAGGATCAGGAGTCTCTGTTCAATCTGGCCATCGCGCGCGCCACCCAGGGTGACCTCGATCGGGCCGTGGAGGCAGTCCGCCGGGCGGAAGAATCCGGCCTGCCATTCGAGCGCTTCCTCGCCGGTCCGCGCGACCTGCTGAGGCCTCTGGCCGAGTACGGCCCGTTCCGGCGCGAGGCTGCCCGGCGACAGATCAGCCTGATCCATGGTCCGATGGTCGGCGCGCTGACAAGCACCGATGCCCGATTCTGGGTGCGCACGGCCGAAGAGAGCGCGGTGCAAGTGATCGCCTCAGAGATCGCCGGCGGCGGAAGTGCACTCGGCCCCACGCTCCATTCCGATACCGTGCGGACTACCGCCGCAAGTGACTTCACGGCGATAGCGGTCCTAGCCGGCCTCAAGCCCGGCACCAGTTACCGCTACGACGTCACTGTGGACGGGCGGCCGGTGTTGCAACCTGACTTGCCCACGTTCGTGACGGCTCCCGAGCGGGGCACGTCGGCGCAGTTCCAGGTCGGTTTCGGCGGCGGAGCTGGTTATGTGCCTCGGAACGAGCGCATGTGGGACGTGATCCTGTCTCGCAAGCCGCAGTCCTTTCTGTTTCTCGGCGACAACGTGTACCTCGATCTTCCCGAGGCTCCCAACGGCTTGCATTACTACACCTACTACCGTCGGCAGTCGCGAGCGGAGTTCCGCCGTCTAGTCGCTCGCACCGCGATCTACGCCATCTGGGACGACCACGATTGCGCGACCGACGATGTCTGGATGGGGCCTTACAAGGACAGGCCGCCGTGGAAGCTGGCTGCCTGGCGGCACTTCCGCCAGAACTGGGTCAACCCCGGCTATGGTTCCGAAGAGTGGCCGGGGGCGTGGTTCGATTTTTCGATCGGGGACGTCGATTTCTTTATGCTCGACGGACGGTTCTACCGCACCAACCCGTTCGCCGAGGGCGCGACCATGCTGGGACCCGCGCAGAAGCAGTGGCTGTTCGATCGGCTGCAGCGATCCACGGCTACGTTCAAGGTGATCGCCTCGCCGGTCCCGTGGTCCTTCGATACCAAAGGAGACGCGGCGGACACGTGGAACGGCTTCCGTCGGGAGCGATCTGAGATTTTCAATTTCCTCTCCGAAAACGAAATCGAGGGCGTTGTCCTTCTCTCGGCCGACCGGCATCGCTCTGACGCCAGGCGCATCGATCGCGCCGATGGCTATCCGCTATACGAGTTCGAGAGCTCGCGACTGACCAACGAGGCCGTTCATGGCTTGGTGCCCGGCTCCCTGATCGCCTACAACGAGCGGCAATCTTTCGGGCTCCTCACGTTCGACACGACCCGTCCCGACGCTGAGGTCACGTTCCAGATCGTCAACATCGAGAACAAGGTGATGGCAGAACTCTCCGTGAAGCGCGGTGAACTGACCCACGCCGAATAGGGTCCAGCGCAACCGTAACCTTGCAATAGAATCCCCCACTAGATCGAAGCTGGTCGAATTGGGCGGGGATTCCCGCTTGACGCCAGATGGCCTGCGGTGGACCTATGCCACGGGTTCTGCAATCGCAGTCTCCGTAGATCGGAGGATCCTTCAATGCAGAAGACTGTTTTGGTGATCGTAACCGCGCCGGCCGCGATTCTAGCGCCATTGAGCGCGGATGCTCCAGCGGGCGGAGGCCTGGTCGGGGCTTCGCTGGATCTGCGGCTATGTGATCGTGCAAGACCTCATGCAGGCGCGGGCGGAGCCCGCGCTAGCGAACGATCACACATCGGTCCCGGACGAGCGGCCGCACGATGGTACGAATCCGTCCGCAAAAACACAGGACTCCTCAACCACTTGCTCGATCGCCATTCCGATGGAGTCGCAGGTATCGCAGACCCATTGGCAGTCCTGTGGGAATGCCGCCGGTAGCCGCAGGGGTTTTGATGCTTCAGAAGCAAGCGCGCGAGTGGCGTCAGCCACTGCGGAATTCCTGCGTCCTTACTATCCCGCGGCCTTCCTCGATGTACAGTACGCGATTCGCACCAACGTCCTGCAGGGCCTCGCGCTTGCCGCTCGGCCAGCGAATTCGAATCTCGTCCGCCTTGCTGGCCTTGCCGAGTCCAAAGTGCAGGCGGAGGTCGTTGACCGAGTAGTAGCTCGATTGGCTTTGGACAACTTGTGACTGCCGCCTTCCGCCCGTGCTCACGTCGACTCTTGCGCCGATGGCGGTGCGATTCGACTCGACACCGGTGAGCTTTACCTTCAGCCAGTTGTTTCCCGTAGCGACATCGGCCCGAATCAGGGACGGCGGCTCGTTCATATTCATGACGAGAATGTCCATGTCGCCATCGTTATCGAAGTCTCCGAAGGCGCAGCCCCGGCTTGAGTGCGCAGTGGTAAGCCCTGGACCGCACCCGTCCGTGATATTGGCGAATGTACCGTCGCCCATGTTGCGAAACAGAAACCTAGGGCCGCGGTAAGGATAGCGCTTATTGAATTGCTCCACGCGCGGATACAGGTTCCCCACTGAATAGAACAGGTCGGGCCAGCTGTCGTTGTCAAAATCGACTAGGCCGACGCCCCACTGGACATGGTGTGTCACAGCGTGCAGGCCCGCGACCACAGACATGTCCGAGAACGTGCCGTTCCCGCCATTGCGATACAAGGCCGGCATCTCGTCGGCGAATAATGTCTTGACGATATCGAGCCCGCCGTCGCCATCGTAGTCTCCAAGGGCGAGGCCCATACCCGCCTGCTCGCGCCCGTCGTCGCTATAGGCGACACCGCTCTCGACCGCGATATCCGAGAAGGTGCCGTCGTGGTTGTTGCGGTACAGGATGCTCGGAGTCGAATCGCAGGCTACGTAGACATCGGTCCAGCCATCATCGTCGAGGTCCGCTACCACGGCCGTCATCCCGTAGTAGCCGTGCGGGTTGTGGATGCCAGCGTCCTCGCTCACATCGGTGAACGTCCCGTCTCCGTTGTTGCGGTACAGGTAGTTCTTCGTTCCTTTCATGCCGCGCGGCCCGCAGAAAACCGGGACGCCCTTCCATTCGCAGTTGCTGCCCTGCCCGGGAAGCGGAAGCCTCGCTAGGTCGACCTCGACGTAGTTCGTCACTAGCAGGTCTAGGTAGCCATCACGGTCGTAGTCGATAAACGTTGCGCCGGCGTTCCAGCGGTCAGGGAATCCTCCGAGCCCGGCATCGTCGGTGACATCAGTGAAGGTGCCGTCACCGTTGTTCCGGTAGAGCACGTTTTGTCCCCAGTAGGTGACAAACAGGTCGTCGTGTCCATCGTTGTCAAAATCGCCGATGCAGACGCTATTCGCCCAGCCGGACCGCCCGAGGCCGCTGCCGTCGGTGACGTCGGTGAAGGTTCCATCGCGATTGTTGCGATACAGCCGGTTGGTCGGCTCAGCACCATCGGGGAAGCCGTCGAGCCGGGATCCATTCAGCACGAAAACGTCGAGCCAGCCATCGTCGTCGTAGTCGTAGAAGGCCACACCGCAGCCGTTGGCCTCGACGATGTAACGGACCTGTTCGACGCCGCCGTAGAAGACAGTCTCGGTTAACCCGGCCTCCCGGGCGACATCGACAAAACTGACGCCGTAGGGACTGATGGACGGCGTGCTCTGGGCGGCCGGGCTTCGGCTCGGCAGACTGACGGACCAGGGCAACGCCGAAACGCATGCTGGCAGGCCGAGCCGAGCGAATTGCCGACGGCTCAACCGCACGGTCGCCCCCGGTTCCCCACCGCAGACCAACCGCGCTCATCGAGCAGGAGCGGACACATCCTTCTGTCTCAGCCTCCGAATTCTAGCCACTCGTACCTGCCGCTCCCGTTCGTCGTTCTCTTTGAACCGCTTGATCTCAGCGCGAGAGAGATCCTGCCGCCCGGGAGTTGCCTGTAGAGCCTAGCCCGCACAGGAGCGAGCCATGGGAGGGCAACCTGCAATTCGCGGACACTGGCCTTGCTCAGGAATAGGCGGCTCGGCCCCATGCTAGGGTCGAGCGAAAGGCCGCTCTCGAGCGCTCCGGAGCGCTTGGCGGCGAGAAGCCGGCACTCGCTCTCTTGGTAGTCTGCCGGACCCAAAACGGTGCTCGGGGCGGCCGCTGCCGGAGCAGCTAGGAGCACGAGCCAAGCCAGACTTGCGACCAATGTCCAAGTGGCGGCTCGAAACGTCATCGTCCCCTCAGTGGCTGGTGCGCCAGATTCCGGGTCAGTCCAAGTGTACAACTCGAATCCAGTGGTCGCTGAAGGAGGAATGACGCATGACGCGCTCCTTAGGCATGTGGCAGCTGGAGCATCCTGTGGTACCGACGTCGCACACAGAGGCGCGCTCGCGAGCCGCGCGATTATGGCACGAAAGGCACGAGGAGTCGAACTTGTGCGCCTCGTCGGCGACGTCGCCGTGAGGATCGTGGCAAGTAGTGCAGGCCAGCTCTCCGACGCTCTCATTGAAGCACCTGCTCAGCACGATTCTCTGGCTGGGGAACCGAACACTGTGCGGCGTCCGTTCCAGCAGGGCCAGAGCGTCGAATTCATTATCTTGGGGCGGCCGGCCGTGGCAAGCTCCGCAGACTTGAGCCTGCGCGAATCCCGAGAGTGCGCTGGGATTGAAAGTCGCCATGCTGGCTGCTGTGCGGACATGCTCCAGGCCGGGACCGTGGCACCGCTCGCAAGTAATGCCCATCTCATCCTCCGCCGGTGTCGATGAACGCTCGTCATAACCTGTCGTGTGGCAGCCAAAGCACTGGGTAACTTCCTCCGGGCTCAGCCCTCGGCCAAGACTCTGGACGGCATCTTTCGGGTCGTACTTCGATGCGCCCGTGGTGAAATCAATGCCTCCAAGGCTGGCGTACCACGTGAGGCGGCTCTCCACCCAGGCCCCGGCATCTGTTCTGCCGATTGGCGTCACCCCTTTGACGCCGCTCCCGAAGGCCCACTCGAGCGCCGCTCCGCTCGTGGCGGTTGCGTTCTCGGCGGAGATTCTGATGCTCTCGTCCGGGCCTCTTGACAGCTTTAGCTCAAACCCCGAGACGCGGTCTCTTCGTGAGAATGGCACGGCAGAGATCAAGACCGGGACGTCCCGCGCACGTCGCAGGGAAACAGCGTGGTTACTGGACCGCTGGCGAGCGTAGATTTCCGGATGGCAGGTCTGGCAGGCGTGCGAGCCGGCGAATTCGGACTGGTGGGACCAGAATCGCACTGGATCGGGTACGTACGCTACCTGTCCAGAACTTGCCAGGGCGCAGCACAGCAGCAGTCCGAGCAGGCCTGCGAGCCGCCCAATCCCCCGATCTGGCCGACCAGCGCGGGCAATCGCTCCCAGTCCCTGGATCGCAGGACTGCGATCGACCCTGTGCGGTCGAGAACCGCAGCGACCGCTATCTGGGATTCCTCGGCGCACGGCGTTCAGGCAACAGCACGCAGCCTCGCTAGCAGCAGTCCGCAAGGATAAACGGCAAGTGGGGCGATTCGTTCCTGCCAGCGCCCTTGGGATTGGCTCCAGCTAGCTGGAGCGCCGTCGAATAGATATGGCCGTGGTTTGGCATGATGAATCCGTCCGACGGCTCTAGGAAGCCCTGGCGCAGCTCACCATCCCGGTCATAGCGCGGATCGAGCTCGCCGGTCCGAGGATGGATCGGGATCGGCTGGAATGTCTTCTGGCCGACCCACCCGAACTGTGCGCCGCCTCGCACGCCAGGGCCCATGAATGCGCAGGAATTGACCGGATTATGCGCACTGATGTCCTGCGCAAGGATCTGCTCCCTTTTCTCCGCGTCATCCAGATCCGAATGCTCGAGAATGCTCTCGATGCTGCCGCCGACCGTCCTGCCGAACTCGCTGCTGAGAACGATGGTCGTGTAGTCGTAGAAGGAGTTGCCCGTCTCTTTGTATTCAGTTTCCTTGAGCTTGCGGACGAATGTCTTGAGCGGGGTCCAAAGCTCCCTTCGAATCATCTCGCGCTGGTCGAACGGGTAACCGGCCTGTACCAGCTTGCGCGACCAATGGTGATCGAATCCTCTGACCAAGCGGTTCTCGAGCCAGCCAGCGCAGCTCAGGCCCTGCGTCATCATCTCGAACATCATCATCGCTTGCACATTAATATTCGGGGTGTATTTGCTGCGAGGCAACGTCTGGTTGATGAGCTCGAAGTGAATTTCCTCGTCGGACGGATCGACCGCGAATTCCTCTCGCAGGTCCGCATCAAGGAACATCGCTTTTGTGGCGATACGTTCGTCGTTGCCTTGGATCAGCCGCTTGTAGACATCCAGCGCGGATGCGAAGCTCTGCAGTTCCGGGCTGTTGCGATCAGCGAGCATGCTTTGGCGGGACTGCTCGAGGAATCGCTGCACGGCATGGTTGCGCGTGTCGTTCCGCATAGCCAGCGTCTGGCCGACTAGGCCGCGGGTGAACTTCGGCGTCTGCGGGAAGATGCTGTGCGCCCACGCAGGTCCGAGCGCGTGGTAGATGCCCGTGCCTTCCGGATACGCCGCTATGTCAAGCTCGCCATCGGACAGCCAGCGATGCCAGTTCAGGTTTGGCAGCAGGTACGGACGGCCGACTTGCTCGCAGAAGGCTTGCAGCACGGTTCTCTCGTCGGGCTCCCGCCGTGCTTTCATGTCCACGTTGTACTGCCCGTAATGCGCCTTGAACCGATCCCTGGTATGCCCGCTCCCGGTGAGGGCGCTCGACAGGATCGCCATTTCTCCGAATAGCTCGCGACCGTCCTCTGCTAGGGGGCCATGGAAGATCTCGCCGTGGCGCCGGAAGTCCTCAGGCGCCAGATCCTTGGTCCGATAGATATGCTCGGAAATCACGCCCCAGTCGCTGGGATCCCGTGGTATGTCCGTGAAGCTGCCATCGTTGCGGAGGGGCACGACGGGACCGAACATGTCGTAGCTCATCCACGCCCCTTCCATAAACCAGTAGATGAGGAAGCGCGGCTCGGATGCCTCCTTGGAGTGGTCCTCGGCGGCCCCGGCCAGAGCCGGGCTTAGCGAGTCGAGCCCGCCGCTGAGGCAATAGCTGAAGAAATCCCCGGCGCCTAGCGCACCGGTCACCTGCCCTGCTTTGGCGAGAAATTTCCTGCGATTCACGTTCTTCCCACCAGTCGCGACGATGCTTTGCGCCGGTCCAATTATAAGCGTGAACTGCGACTCGCTCAATGCCTGCGCGGCGTTCCGGGGCGGTAAAGCGCGATTTGCAGGCGATTGCGCTGAGTTGGCATGCCCGGCCGCGGCTAGATCTCTCCGGCTGGCTCCCCGTACCGCATGAGAATCAACTTCTTTAGCAGTGGACGGATGCGCAGGTCGTTGGCGAGGGCGAATTCGTAAAGTTCCTTGTACTCGTCCCTTTGATCCTCGTACAGGCGCAAGTGGCGATGGAACAGCATGTCGTGGTGCAGGTTGATGAAAGCCCGCACGAAGCGCTCCTTGCGGACCACCTGGGCCGCGAACGCGCTCAAGCCGGTTCCCTTAAACGCGTAGTCCGGTACTACGCCCCTGTCGCTGTCATCGATCGGCTGGTGTTCGTCATCCACGGCACGGTAGTGCCCATGAGGATCCCAGCGCTCCCGCTGGTACGCAAGTGGCGTCAGCAACTTGTGGCAGGAATAGCACATGCTGTTCGGATCGGTGGTGCTGACAACCTTGTCACGGGCGTCCTCGACCGCGTCCGACACCTCGAACTGCACACCCAGGGCGAAGGTGAGCACTTGGGCCGGATAGGTGAACTTTGGCAGGCCGGGCTTGCCTTCCATATACCCCTTCATGGTGAGGAACCCGGTGGCCCCGTGGACGGGTCGGCGAGCAGCCTTCTCCCAGTCCGCTTGAATCGTGTAATCGGCCGTGAACAGCTCTCTATAGGACAGGTCGTGAGTCGCGATGTAGGTCCACAGGCGAGCCGGTTCGTCGCTCTCGTCCGTGCCTCGCGAACGAAATATCGCGCGGGCCCGATGGAAGAAGAACTCCTTGAAGTCCTCGGATGCCAGGTATTCTTCGATCATGGGACCGAGCCGCCCGCCCAGCTCGAAGCGGCGGAACTCGTCCGCCGTCGGGATTCGCCCTGTCAGATCCAAGGCGACGCGGGCGAGCCTTGCCGGTGCCGGAGCATCCGGCGCCTCTGACGGCAGCAGGAACTCAGGACGCTGCAGCAACGCCTCGATGAGTCCGGCCCAGCCCGGTCGCGGCGACCTCAGCGGTGGCACCCGGAACCGCGGCGTGGGCGTAGCCTCCCGCTCAAGGTCGAGACCGAGATCGCTGGCGTTGTGTGTCCAGCGGAAGGCCAGCCGCTCGCCGGCAGGATGGTAGGTCGCGCTGGCGTTCAAGACGGCGGTCTCTCCCACGTTGTAGGCCGGAGCCGCCTCGATGGACGCCACCGGCGCGAATGCGCTCCCGTGAATGTCGAACGGGACCCAGTCGGCGTGCGTGTGCCCGCCAGGAGTCCATGCATACACGCTGTACCAGCCGGGCCGGAATTCGCCGCCCTGTACGGGGCGGTACCGTGCCCAAACCTGGAGATCCTGATCGACACCGCTCTGCTCGAGCGGCTCGCCGCTCTTTGAGGGCGGGAAGTGCAAGATGTCGTCCCCGTACATCCTGCCCCGTCCTGGCAGGTTCTGGACGAGCTGGTCCGGGGCCCAGCCGGTCGACGTCTGGAAGCCTTCTGCGTCCGAGTTGTCGACCACGATCTCCCGACCGCCGTCGAGAGCGACGAATTTCACCGCATCAGCGACGATGACCTTCTTTGTGGAATCCACGCCTCGATTGCTGACTTCGACATAATCGTCCGGGTCCTGGAGCAGGACCTCGCGGTGCACCAGTTCCCATTGAGTCTCTTGCGCTGGATCGAAAGTACTCTCTGTCTGATCGAGGAAGACCGTGGCGAATCCCGGAGCCCTCACGTGCCCGGCTATGGCTTGAGAGCCGGAACCCTTCGCCGAATGCACCTCCACGAGCGCGGCAGGAGCCGCCCGCGGGATCCGCGGCCAGCTCAAATAGACGTTGTACTCACCGTCCTCCGGAATCCGCAGCGACACCGTGGCAGCACCCAAACGGTTCGCCAAGTTGTGGCTTTCGAGGTGGTTGCTGCCAAAGACCTGCAGGTCCATTGCGTACTTCTTCTTGGGTTCCCCGGAGCGACTGCGCTCGCCATCCTTCGCGACCGGCTCCCACTCGCCTGACAGCGTGCATTCGGGGTCGAGGTTGTCAAGCACCACGGCTGCGCTCGTTTCGACACCGCGCTCGACCTTGACGAATCGCACCGCGTCGAAGGCTGTGACGTGGTTGCCGGGACGGGCAACGAGACGCACGAAATGATCCGGATTCGCGGACTCGAACGGGAAGGGCCGGTCTCCCACTCGCACCCATGGGCCTGCTGATGCCGCCTTCGATTGGTCAATCGAATAGCGGGACACCGAGGCATTCGCCGCGCGGAGCGTCACGTCGACATCGTGGCGGTCGTGACGGCCCTCCGTATCCTCGACGCGCATGGTGAATCGCACCCGACGCTGGATCTCAGCCAAGGCCTGCAGCTGGCGGACAAGCCCCAGCGCCTGTCCTATCTCCCCGTCGGATGGCTCGACGAACAGGACCCGCTTGTATAGCGTCCTGACGTTGCGCTCAGCCGCTCGCCGGTCGCTCGCGACGAACACATCCGGGTCAAATCCGTCGAGCAGGACATCACCTGGTGCGGAGACGAAACGCCGGGCCACCTCACGGGCGACTTCTTGCAATGCGGCCAAATAGCTCGCCGTCACAGTACGAGTAGGGTCGAAGCTGCTTCGAAAATCGGCTCCTCCGAAGGCATGGGACCTGTTGCTGAATGGATCATCGCCGGAAGCAGAGAGCCAGTCAGCTCCGAACAAAGTGGCAAACGAGCGCCTGAGTTGAAAGAAGCTCATGCGCCGCTGAACGGCTTCGGACCGCTCGCCGCCATCGTAGGGGAGTAAAAGGCTATCTGGGAATCGCTCGTCGCGCCGACTCGCAGCCTCGTGACCTAACCCGTCCAGCGCCTCGGCAAGCTCGGAGGCGAATCGAACGATGCTGTCGATTTCGTCGCTTGCCAAGCTCCCGGCCTTTGGCATCCGCAACTCGGAATCTTCGGTCGTAATCCGGCTCGCGATAGCCATGGGATCGTGCTGGTGGAACAGATCGCGCTCAAGCAGCAGACTGAATGTCGCGCCGGGAGACGTGAGCACTCGAAATGTCTGCGAGGACTCGGCGTGGTGGCAAGTCTTGCACCCGTTGACGTCGCGCGCCAAGAGAGGATAAATCTCCCCTCGAAACCTGTTCGCGAAGCCTTCCAGAATTGCGGGCCGACCCGCTATCCCGGCAGGCGATGCGGAACCCGCACCGGCCGGCCAAGCGCTCGCAACGGCCGCTGCCACTGCGAGATGCGCCCAGATTCTCATGCATTCAATCCTTGCGTTCCGGCTGCCTACTTGTAGCAGGGTCTACCCGACAGCGCAACACTGCTTGAACCCAAACTCTTGAATCCACACCAGTTTCGTCGTTCTTCAGCGGCTTTCTTCAAATGCCCCCACCGTTTTGGGCTAATGCGCTGTGATGCGAATGAGAGCAATCACTTCTGGTAACTGCCCCGGCCTCGGTAATGGCCAAATAGAGAACCTGAGTAGTTACCGATCCGTGCCTTGGCAATGGAATTCCGAAACCTGTGCACCTTGGCTCGACTGCCGCAGCTTTCTGTCCTTGCGGCGATTCCCTCTCCGGCTTGAAACCCGGCACAGCCAGCTTAGCCGCCAATGCCAGCGCTCTACGCCCCTCCGCCCTCGTCTGCCTAAATCGCTCTCCGAACCAATCCGTAACGAGCCAACCCGGCGCAAGACCGCGACGATCTGACGATTGATTGTGCGCAACGGACAGGCCTACCTGCTCCCCGCCCTCTCAGGACAGCAGCGCCAGCCTGCGCAAGCTATCTCATGTCTCCACGAAAACGCAGCCGGTTCGCCCCAGGATGGCCTCAAACGACCAGAGCGCCAATCATGATCGCCAGGGCGATCTGAGCGCTGATCGTCACCGAACAGGCGGCAAGATTACGATCTCTCTCGACCTCGATCTTGAGCGTCGTGTTGGGCAAGAACGCCTTGTCGATCAGCCACTGGAACGGGATGAGCAGGATCATCCCCACTGAAGCGCTCACCGCAAAGCCGACAATGCCCTCGGCCCAGCCGGTAAAGGGGCCCGAAATCGCGAAGCATAGGATGACACCCAGCGTGACCAGCGTTCCGCCGAGCATCAGGCCGGCAGCGGCGTTGCCTTTCCGTATTTCTTCCAAGCAGTTGAACGGAGTGGCCCATTCGTAGAGGATCGCAAACAAGATCAGCACCACCTGGCCCATCGCAAAGAATCCCAGCGAGGTTTGCCAGCCGCCGCCTTCACCGTGGAAGGAGCCATACGCGACCAGACCGGTAGCGACCAAGATGCCGAATTCGGCGAATCCGACAGCATCGTTGCCCTTGTGCAGCTCCTCGCTGTTATGCACATGGCGCAGGACAATCCGCTCGGCCACAACCTGCGCGACGAAAAAGAAGACCAACAGGACCGCGAGGTACCCCAGCAGTTCGCCCGTGTTGGCTAGCACCGCTTCCCATCCTGCGGAGAAGCGCGTCACTCCGCCGCTGAGGACGCCGGCCAAGCCAATCCCGAAGCCGATCCCCAGGCCGGATCGACGCAATGCAACTGCCAGATTGCTTCGCTCTTCGATCTGGTGATCCATCGTGAGGTCGGGCGCGTCCTGGGCCCCCGTGCGCCTCAATGATGCCCGGAAGCTCCAGTCGCTCACTTTCTTCGCAAGCAGCAGCACGAGGAACACCAATAGCGTGTCCGCCGCACCTTGAATCAGGATCTCGAGAATTCTTGCCAAGGTTGGTTCCCCTTCCCTACTTACCGCTCGCGCCGAACGAACCGCCGCGGCTCAGCGATCCGGCACCCCGCACCGAGGACGGTGGCTGCCTGAAGCCCCCGCCCCGCGCAAAGGTGGATCCCTGCATGCGGGGCGATGTTCGCACGGTCTGGCTCCTAGAACCCCAGCGCGGGGCTGTGCTCGTGCCGCCGTAGTAGGGCCGCGATCCGCGATAATTGCCCGACCACGTGCCCCACTCGCTCCTACCGTATCTCATGGGACTGCCGAACATGCTCCCGTAGAACAGATAGGGTGCGCCCCAAGCCCAGATCATCCCGCCCGAGCCGTCTCCGGCCCAGCGCCCGTAACGCGAGTTCCCGACATATGCCATGCCCGGAGGTGCCGCGTGGGCCAGCTTCTCCGCCTCAAAGCTGCCGTACGCCTTCGCTTCGACATCCATCCCGAGATTGTCGACGTTGGCGAAGAAGAAATCCTCGCTGACCTCCATCCAATCCGGCTCGCTGATCTCGCCGCTCTCTTGGACCAAATACTTGTGGAAATAGCTGGCGACCGCGTCCTCGACCCAGAATTCCGCGTGCGTGTCCCCGCCCGGCCACTGCTGGTACGGATCAAGGCCCAGCGAATCCCAGTGATTGCGGTCAACCCCGGAATACAAGGCAATGTCGTTGCCGAAGAATCCCCGCGAAGATCTGGCCAGAGACCCCGGAATCATGGCGAGGTGCTCAAATGCCGGCGCGCTGACGCTGCTAACCCTGTAATCCGCATCGTGCAGCGCCGGATAATCTCGGTAGTCGTCCCAGCTCTGGCGGCGGACGACGAGGGCATAGTCCGCCCGCATGTCCATCAGGGTCCGGGAATAGCTCCTGTCTAGCTCGGCCAGCTTGGCGCCCAGCTCGGGGACGCCCTTGAGAAACTCGGCCTGGTTCGCGCGGGCCTCCTGGCACGAGTCACCTAGGATCGCCAGATCGCCATCGCCGCCGGCTGCCAGCTTGGCGTGCTCGGCCCCTGCAGCTGCAACGGCGCTTTCGGTAGCACTGAGCAGATCGCTCAGCGGCTGCGCGAGGCGATCAATGTCGTCCGCACGGGCCTCGTGACCCCGCTTGGCCTGCGTTGCGCGGTCCACCAGTTCGGGATGAACGCCCCTGATCTCGCTCAGCGCGGTCTGACAATCCCGCATGACCTGATCGGGCTGCTCGGCGACTTCCGCCAGGAAGTCGCGCCGCGCCGCCCAGTACCGGGCCGTGTCGTGGGCACCTGCAAGCAGCGGAGCGATCTTTCCTACGGCGCTTCGCAGCATGTCCGCGCTTTCCGGGGAGTCCTGCTCCACGAGCGGGAGGATTTCGACGGTGTAGATGGCGACCGCAGATTTGACCTTGGCCCGTGCCTGCGCGAAGCTCCCGCCCCAGCCCTCCCGCTCGGCGTATTTCGCCACGGCGGCGAATTCGTCCGAATCGCGAAAGTCCCCGAATTGCTGCTCGAGATTGTCGATCCGCCGGCTTTCAGCATCAACCAGAGCCGGCGTGCTTTCCGCCAATCGGACTAGGTCCTGCGGGAGACCGGCACAACCGCCGAGGACGACTGCCAAGCCGGCCGAGGCCAGCAGGCAGAGACGGTTTCGATAGCTCATGCGTGCCTCCTGCAATTCAGACCGTTGCGAGCATGCCCTTGCCGGGACGACCGGCAATTCCGGCAGCCAAGTTGAGGGTGGTCGAACTCACCACCACCAGCCGTTCCGAAGGATAGCAATGCGCCGACTTAATCTTCACGCCTCCGCGAGTGACAGCCGCCCAAACCAGGGTCTCCGCTGGGTCAACCCCTTCCCGGGACGCTGGGAACTGATACGCCAAGCCGACGCTGTCCGAAGAACCAGCCGCGCCGACCACCAATTGTCGGATGGAATCGAGGTCCCACTGGGCCTCTTCCCACCCGAGGGAGCGCCCCTGAAAAGAGTATGTTTCCTCGAACTTCAGAACTCGATTCAAGATGGCCTCTCCGGGCCGCCACTCCGCCAGTGGCCGGCCAGTGGACGCGGCTTCGCAGGCCAGCATCTCAGTCAGGGTGAAGTCAGCTGCCCGCACTTCGATGAGATGGCTGGAGCCGATTACGGCTGCATCGATTTCGACACCCGCCCAGCGCGCGCTGCCGCTCGCCAGCACGCAGAGAGCAGAGCGATCCACGCTGCCTTCGTAGACGCGGAGGCGCAAGTCCCTCGCCGACTCGTTCTTATAGCGGACCTTATTCATCCTGACCGCCCCTGACGAGCACTTCGATGGCCTTGGGATCCAGATAGGTGCTCAGAATCACGTTGTGCTCGTAGCCCTCGTCCTCGACGCCCCATTCCTCAACACCCATGAAGGCCCGCTTGCTGGCGTCCGAGAACAAGTACTGGTGGAAATTCGTGCCGGTGCCGGTGCCGTGGCCGTCGCGGAAAAAGGTCACAGCCGAATCTTCGTGGTAGCGGAATGTCTGCCCGCCGTATTCCACCTTACCCTCTTCAGCCTCCGAGATCTCCCACAATTGCTCCTTATCGCGCAGGCCGACTCGCTCGAAGCTCAGCGTCTCCCTCGAGACGTACACCGAAACCTCGTCCTCCTTTTCCCATTCGAGGTACTGCAGCGCCCCGTCGTTCAAGCAGTACAGGACCAACTCCGGCCACCGGGTGCCCTGGCGTTCGTACAGGTTTATCCCGGTAACTTGGTAAGACTTGCCCTCGAAGCGGATGTAGCCGCCTGCCCCGACATCCTCGATCGAGACGCGAAAGCGCTCGGACGGCGGAATCGGCCGAGGCATTTGGCGCACCGCCAGGAAGCGCCGGTCGTAACCGGCGCGCTCGTCGGCTTGCAGCAGGGGTGGCATCAAATTCTACCTTTCGGCGATCCGCGAACCTACTCGCCCCCCAGCAGCAGGCCACCCGGGACCTCCGCGGCGGGCAGCTCGTTAGCGGCCCGCAATGCGTCGACCTTTGGCTCCAAGGCCGCGGACATCTGGGTCAGTTCGGCGATTCCCGCCCTTGCCTTCTCGGTGCCGGCCGAGCGGATCTTCTCCATCTCGTCCATCGCGCCGACCAGAGTAGTGTAGGCGTTCTTGACCCGGTCGAGGGCGATCACTGGATTGTTCTGCATCTCGCCGATCTCCTTGGTCTGCAGGCCAATCGAGGCGGCGTTGGCTTCGAGCATCGCGGCGGTGCTGTCCTGAACCTGCCGCACCGCGCTCGCGATCTGCTTTTGGTTCGCTAGCGCCGCTTGGATCGCAAGACCAATCGTCAGCAGGCTCTGCGTGACCATCACCGTGCGGTCGATCTGGTCGCACAGCGCATCATTATTCTGCAACGTCATATCGATCGACACGAAGAACTGCAGGTTGACCTGCTCCATCGTGCGCAGGTCTTGGACACGCATCGCAACCTTGTGGGCCATCGCCTGCAGCTTCTGGCGCTCCGCGGGCTCGGTGGCGTCCGCCGCGGCGTCCTCGATCTTGCCCCACAGCATCTCGCCGACGTAGGCGCTCTGCTGCACGCCCTGCTGGGCGATATGCACTTGCTCGTAGAGCTGCTCGAGCTCGGCGCTATCCATCATCAGCTTGTCCTTGCCGTGGCGCAGCCCGTTCATGATCTGATCGATCTGGGTCTGCACCGACTCGTACTTAACCGCGATGCGCTTGAGGATCTTGCCAACGCCGGGAGCCTTGCCAAGCCACTTGGCGACACCGCTCGGCTTGCCCAGCACCTGGGGGTTGATCTCGTCCATGGTGTGGCGCAGGTCGATGAGCGTCTTCGGGATCTCCCCGCCCTCGCCCTCCAACTGCTTCAGCATGGTCCCGACTCGGGTCTTGAGCAGGCCGATCTCCTTGCCCGCCCTTTGCTGTTCTTTCACGCCCATCGCGCTGAGCCGCCGGGTTAGCTTCCGGTCGCCCGGATCGGCCAACACAGCGGCTGCCAGCTGCTCCGCCTGGCCGGCAAGCTGAGCACTGGACTGCTCGTCCAGACCTTTGGGTGGAGTCGCGATCAGCGCTGGCGAAGGCGCAGCAGGCTGGGCCGCGGCTGCGGCATCGGGTTGTGCGGAATCGGTTGTGCTCATGAGTTCCTTGTCTGCGGACGTCACACGCCCTGTACGAAGCGGGCGCGCAGGAAGGCCGCCTTCGCTTTGAAATCACCCATCTTGTCGCCCCGCACGAGATCGGCAACATTGTCGATCTCAGCCTCCAAGCCGTCAAGGCTGCGGTGCAGTTCCGCCCGGGATTGCTCGCGATCCTCGGGAGAGAGATCCAGGTACGGGTTGATAACCCTGGGCAGGTATTCCTTGGCCATCTGGTTGATGGTCCACGTCAACTCGTGCTCCGGATAGCGCTCGTTGATCTCAGCCAGCAGGCCGCGCAGCTTGTCGATAATGCCTTCGACGCGCTCGATCACGTTGGCCGCAAGGTCCTCCTCGCGAACGCGGATGTTGAGGCCGACGAGCCCGTCAAGCATGGCGAGCAGCGCGGCCCTTGGGTCCGGCTTCTTTGGCGGCGGCGGTTTCGCCCGCTTCTCCAAGTACCGGTAGACGAAGAGCGTTACGAGCGAGGCAACCACCGCGCTGACCACCGCCGCGACGATGATCTCGAACAAGGCGTAGACCAGCGCCGCGACGATGAGGCCGGCGACGACTAGGCTGATCCAGCGCTTTACCGACATTTCGATGATCTTCCGAGCCCCTCAGCCAATATCCAGTATAGGCACGTGATCACGGATTCTATTCTCTGGCTGAGCGGCCGGGATGGGCTCTTGGCGTCAGGGCGGTGGCAGCAGGGCCCGGATCTTGGTGGGGATCATCCGCCAGCGGCGTGAGCGCCGCAGGCGCGTGCATCAGCAGCGGTCCGAGTTCTACGCAGCCACGCTTGGCCACCCACTGAAGCAGCGCTCCGTGATCCTTCAGATGCTAGTTTGCTCCTGGTCGATCACATGGAGGATCTCCACTATCGCTGGGCGACCTCATTCGCGGCTCCCAAGGGATTCACCGCTACGACCTCGTGGTGAGCAGGCTCGGCACCGAACGGATTGCCATCGTTGGCGCTCAACGGCGTGCCCGCGGCTAAGCCCCCCTCTCGCGCTATCGCAATGGGCAGTTCGCCGGTGGTCGTGCTGCGAGACAGCGCTATCCGAGGCCGCCGGCATGTCGCGGTGGCCAAGTCCTTCCAGCCGGGCAACGAACCCCGATGCTGGAGGACGCCTCATGACCGCCGCGCTTTACGGCCCGAGCCCACGGTCGCCAGCCGATCGCGGAATCCGTGCATCTGCGTCTCGCGTCCTCGCCTGCTGAAACCTCATATTGGTTTTCCGCTCAGCCCGAGCCTCCGTACAAACAGTCGCGCCATGTCAGAGGCTCGGAGGAAACGGTCAAAGCGCCCGGATCGGCCCGGGGTAGCGTGCGACGATTTCGTCCGCCGTCAGAAGGGTGAGAGCTTCGATCTGGGCCTGCGCGACCAAGATGCGGTCAAACGGATCCTTGTGGATCGGCGGAAGCAGATCCACTGCCACTGCGTGGGCGCCGGCCACGGGCAATTCCACATAACCGTTCTCGATCAACCCCCGGCGCAGCAGTCGCGGGTCGACGCTGAAATCCTCTCGGCCGAGCTGGTTCTTGATGGCTACCTCCCAAAGGGACGCGGCGCTGAAGACTAACTCGTTCTCCGGATCTTCGATCAGCGCGCGCGCACCGTCCGGCAACCGACGCGATGCGCCCGCCGCCCAAAGCAAAACCTGCGTGTCGAGGAGGAGCTTCATCCGTCACCTTCGAATTCGGCTTCGATCTCCTCGGAACCCATGCGGTCGAAATCCTCGGGCACCGAGATTGTTCTGGCCATGAACCCGACCCGGCGGGCGGCCCCGGCATCCGGGGCATCCACGGCGACGACTTTGACGACGGGCTTGCCGGCGCGCGCAATAATGAACGGTTCGCCATGGGCGGCGGCCTCGACGAGACGCGAAAGATGGGTCTTGGCCTCGTGCATGTTGAAGGTTCGCATCGCGCTGTTCCTTGAGCTTAGTCTAGGCAACTTAGTCAACTATGGCAAGTCCTACAAGTTCAGGTGAGCAAAATTGCCCAATACTGTTGAAGCCAGCGGTTCCCATGTCGATCCCTAGCCCTGTTTAGCGAGTTCGCGGGGTTAGAGTCTCGTTCCAGCGAGTCGACCTGTCTGACCGGATTTCTGGCCGGGTGGCTACGGGTAGTTGCCCGCCCCTGGCTCCCACAGATCCTATTCCCTGGCTGAACGCCCGGGATGGGCTCCTGGGCGTCACCAGCAGTGGCGGCCAGGCCAAATCCGCCCGCGGCAAGCGCGAGCCCGCCGATGCCTACCAGGCGGCGCCCCCAGCCGTACCAGCCAGACCGAGAACGTGGCCCCGGACCGTAAGCGACGGTGCCCCCAGCAGCGGGACCGCCGAGTAGCGCCCGGATTGCTCGACCGTGAGGCCGTGCTCGTCCACGAGGTATGTGGGCAGCCACGTTACGAAAAAGTAGCACCCGTACGCGGAACAGAAGTACATGCCGAACAGTATTCATCTGTGAGCACGACTGCATCCGCCCGCCGTTGTCAACAGCCCGAACGGCGGACACATGGCGGGACCGGGGAAACCCAACAACCACCCCTGCGACCGTCTTGGCGGTGGCCGGAGCCGTTCTGCCAGCGCAATCTCCGGTGACATGAGCCACCATCGCGCTGCTATTCTGTGGGCACCCGCGGTCCAAGCCGCATCCGCACCATGCCGGCACCTGAGCACGCCACCATTGCTGCCCTGCCCGAAATCCGCGAAACGCAGCGGGTGCCACCTGCTCCAGAGCCCGTCGACTACCCGAGTTCGGACGGCAAGGCGATGGCCGAATCCGGCTGGCACGCCGTAGCCATGCTGCTCGCCAAGGAAGCCTTGGACCAACATTTCTGGGGCCGTGAAGATCTCTATGTGGGCATCGACCTGCTGGTCTACTATGTCGAAGGCGACAACACCAAGTCACTGGCTCCGGACGTCTTCGTGGCGTTTGGAGTGGGCAGCCAGCAGCGCCACACCTACAAGACCTGGGAGGAGGGCAAGGCGCCGGATTTCGTGCTGGAAATCGCGTCCGCGTCGACCTCGGCGCGGGACGCGCGGGCAAAGAAGTCGCTGTATGCACAGATCGGCGTACGGGAATATTGGCGCCTAGACCCGGTGGGGAACGTCATGCGGGAGCCGCTGGAAGGATACATGCTGGAACGAGACCCTGATCGGGCACTGCAGGCATCCGCAAGCGGGGACGGCAGCGAGCAGTTTTGGAGCGAGATCCTCCAGCTGGGTCTCAGGGCCGCGAAGCAGCGCGGGGTGACGGTGCCGGTATTCCGGGATCCCCAGACCGGTCTGGATGTACTGACGGCCGAAGGCCTGAAATTGGCGTTGCGGAAGGCCGAGGACGGGCGCCTCGCCGAAGCGCGGCAGCGGCTACAGGCAGAGGAGCGGTCGCAGCAGGCAGAGGAGCGGGCGCAGCGGGAAGCTCAGCTGCGTCAGCAGGCCGAGGCGCAAGTGCAAGAACTTCTGGCGCGGCTTGCCACTCTGGAACACTGAGACATCCTGCCCACCGCCATCGCGTCGGAGGGCGGCTGCGGGGATCGCGGCTGAGGGCCTTGCGAAAGCCCTCGCGCGCTCCTGTCAGGTGTCCTTGCTTGCGACCGCGGCGCAGACATTTGCGAGTGTGCATAGACGGAGACAGGGGACCGCAACGACCCCTACGCTCGGGATGTCTTAATCCGGGTGTTTCGGGCGCTTTCCGGTGCTGATCAGTGCGCTCCCCGCGAGGCCGGCCCCTGACTTCCCGCGCCGGCCGGACAAAGTTCTGCACGACGGCCTCGGAGATCGGGCGGCCTTTCTCGGCCGACGAGCTCGTCGGGTCGCCATAAGTCCTGCTCTTGCTGAAGCGTGTCCACTCGTCCATGACCAGGACGGGGGATTTGTCCTTCAGGTCCATCCTGATGACCTCTGATGCGGGCATCCCAATGTCCTTGACAGCCTTCTCCTCTTGGACCTTGCCCGGAGCCATGTCGTTACCTCCATGAGCCGCTCCGACTCCTTCCCGCTGGAACGACAGTTAGTCGGACGGGATTCGCACCCGCTGCGGGCCAGCGCCTTAGCACGGCGCACGATTATCAGGGACTTGCAGATATGGGTGATTAAGACGGGTGAGGTGGGCGTGGACGATCGGCGACAACAAGAAGAGGCCCCTATCGGGGCGTAACGGCACAGGTGGCGGCTTGACCGGGCTGTCAGCTCCACAATCCGTCGAGCATCTCCCGCACTCGACGAGCGGTCTGGTTGTCATGCGTCGCCACGAAGATCGTGTCGTCGCCTGCGATCGTCCCCACGATCTCCGGCCAGCTCGCCACGTCGAGCGATAGGGCCAGCGCGCTCGCGCCGCCAGGATAGGTGCGCAAGATCACGAGGTTCTGTGCGATCCGGATTGTTACCAAGAATTGGGACAGCGCGTTTGCCAGAGCGCCGTCACGGTCTGTGCCCACTTCGTCCGGCACTGACGCGGCATACCCAGCCGCAGTCTTGACGACCCCCAGCTCGCGCAGGTCGCGCGACAGCGTACCCTGGCTAGCGACGATGCCCCGGTCAGCGAGCGCGGCCGCCAGATCGTCGTGCGTCCGCACCGGCTGCGATTCGATCAGCCGGACGATCTCGCGCTGGCGCCGGGACTTCGCCAAGATCTCACCCTCTGTCAGCCCTGGCCGCGCGCAGACTCGCCAAGCGATCCTTAGCGGCCTCCAGCGCTTCGCGCACGCGCTCGGGCGCAGTACCGCCCGCCGCGCTGTGATTCTCCAAAGCGTTGCGCGGCACGAGCGCCGCGCGAACCCCTTCGCCGAGTTCGGGAGCGAACTCTTGCAACTCCTCCAGCGTCCAGTCCGCCGGACGCTTGCCCGCCTTGACACTGGCCAGGACAATCCCGCCGACAATCTGATGCGCCCGATGGAAGGGAACTCCGCTGCGCGCAAGCATCTCGGCCAGTGCCGTAGCCGAGACCCAACCCTCCTCGGCGGCTTGCTCCATCACTTGCGGGCGGATTCGAGCAGTGTCCACGCACAGCGCTAGGACCTCGAGCGAGTCGGCAACTTGCGCAGCCGTGTCGAAGACCCCCTCCTTGTCCTCCTGCAAGTCCCGGTTGTACGCCAGCGGCAGTCCCTTCAGCGTCATCATCAGGGACTGCAGGCTGCCGCACACCCGGCCCGTCTTGCCACGCAGCAGCTCCAGCGCGTCAGGATTGCGCTTCTGCGGCATCAAGCTTGATCCGCTCGTCACCTCGTCGCCCATTTCGAGGAAGCCGAATGCTTCGCTGCTGTATAGGATCCAGTCCTCAGCCAGCCGGCTGGCATGCAGCATCGTGACCGAAGCCGCATACAGGAAGTCCAAGGCGAAGTCCCGATCTGAGACGGCGTCGAGGCTGTTGGCCGCCACGGCGGAGAATCCCAGCTCGCCGGCCATTGCCTCCCGGTCAAACGGGAAGCCGCTGCCCGCCAGCGCGCCGCTGCCCAGCGGCGAGAAATCCGTCCGCTCGTGGGCGTCCTGCATGCGCCGCCAGTCACGCTGGAACATTTCGAAGTAGGCGAGCAGGTAGTGCGCGAAGAGCACCGCTTGGGCGCGCCGCAGGTGGGTGTAGCCGGGCAGCAGCGCCTCCGACTCGCGCTCGGCCAGCTGCAGCAGGGAAGCCATCAGCGATTCCAGGCAGCCCTGCACGCCCCGAATCGTGCCCTTCATCCACAAGCGGAAGTCCGTGGCCACCTGCTCGTTGCGGCTGCGGCCCGTGTGGATCTTCTCTGCCAGATCACCGACCGACTCGCCAAGCTTGCGGATGACGAACGTGTGGATGTCCTCGTCATCGGCATCGAAGTAGCCGGGCGCGTCCGCAGCAGCCAGCATCTCGTCGAATGCCGCACGAATCCGGGCGCATTCGTCCGCTGTCAGAATGCCCACTCGGTGCAAGGAGTTCGCGAAGACCTTCGAGCCCGTCACGTCCGCTGCGAAGAGCTTGCTGTCAAAGTGCAGCGAGCCCGAGTAGCGCTCGAACAGCTCCGCCGGGCCGGATTCGAAACGACCTCCCCAGAGTTTCATTCCGAACCGCCGTTCGCGTCCCTGAGGCGGCCCTGCACCGAGGCATGGACTCGGATCGGCAGGCCGATCAGGTTGATGAAGCCCTCCGCATCGCGCTGGTCGTATTCCTCGCCCATCGTGAAGCTGGCGATCTCGGCGGCGTACAAGGAGAACGGTGACGTGCGGCTGAGCACATCCACGCGCCCCTGGCATAGGCGCAGCTTGACCTCTCCGGTCACGTGCCTCTGCGCCTGGCTGACAAATCCGTCGATGGCCTCTCTCAGAGGTGTGAACCACTTGCCGTCGTAGACCAGCTCGGCATAGTCGAGCGCGAGCTTCTGCTTGTAGTGCATGGTCGCCCGGTCCAGTGTCAGGGCCTCCAGTTCTGCGTGCGCGGCCATCAGGATCGTTCCGCCCGGTGTTTCGTAGCACCCGCGCGACTTCATGCCCACGAAGCGGTTCTCGACCAAGTCAATGCGGCCGACCCCGTGCTGACAGCCGAGCTCGTTGAGCGTTGCTACGATCACGGCGGGGCTCAGTGCCGCGCCGTCCACGGCGATCGGAGTGCCAGCCTCAAACCGGATGGAGACCTCGGCGCCGCTCGCCGGAGCGCCCTCCGGATCCTTGGTCAGCGTCCACACGCCCGGCAGCGGGGCGTTGGCGGGATCCTCGAGTTCGGCACCCTCGTGGGAGATGTGCCACAGATTCGCGTCGCGGCTGTAGATCTTCGCCTTGCTCTGCTGGACCGGCACGCCGTGGCGCTGGGCATAGTCGATGGCGTCCTCGCGCGAGACGATGTCCCACTCGCGCCACGGAGCAATCACCGGCAGCTGTGGTGCCAGCGCCTTGTAGGCCAGCTCGAAGCGCACCTGATCGTTGCCCTTGCCAGTCGCGCCGTGGGCCAGTGCGTCACACCCGGTCGCCAAGGCGACCTCGACCTGGAGCTTCGCCAGCAGCGGCCGGGCGATCGACGTGCCGAGCAAGTACTTGTGCTCGTACACGGCCCCGGCCCGGACCATCGGCCAGACGTATTCGCGCACGAATTCCTCGCGCAAGTCTGCGACATGGACATCGCATGCGCCGCTGGCGAGGGCCTTCTCTTCCAGACCTGTAAGTTCGCCGCCGCCTTGGCCGACATCGCCGCACACTGCGACGACCTCCGCCCCGTAGGTCTCCCGCAGCCAGGGAATGATGATCGACGTGTCGAGGCCGCCCGAGTAGGCCAGCGCCACTTTCTTAGGATTGTTTGCCATGGTTGCCGTCCATCATCTTGATCAAAATAGCCTTGTGCGCGTGCAGCCGGTTCTCCGCTTGGTCAAACACCACGGATCGCGGCGATTCGATCACAGCATCGCTGACCTCCTCGCCCCGCAGGGCGGGCAGGCAGTGCATGAACACGGCGGCGTCCGTCGCCCGGCCCATCACGGCGTCGGTGACTTGGTAGTCCGCGAACGCGACCCTGCGCTGCTGGGTCTCCTGTTCCCAGCCCATGCTGGTCCACACGTCAGTGTAGACGGCGGCCGCGCCGGCCACAGCCTGTTCAAGGTCCTCGACGACCTCCACCACACAGCCGTTGGCCGCGGCGGCGCGGCGCGCGGCGGCCAGGTCCTCCGCGCGTGGGCCGAACCCGGCGGGACCGCATAGCGCGATCGAGACGCCGAGGTTCGGCGCGCAGTGCAGCAGCGAGTGCGCCACGTTGTTCGCATCGCCCACGTACGCCAGTTTCAAGCCCTCCAGCGAACCGAAGCACTCCAGCAGTGTCATGAAGTCTGCGAGTGCCTGGCAGGGATGGAAGGCCTCGCTCAAGGCATTGATCACCGGCACGGCTGACCACTCCGCCAGCAGTTCCTGCGTCCGGTGCGAGAACGTGCGCGCCACGACCGCATCAAACCAGCGATCCAGGTTGCGCGCGATGTCAGGAGCGGGCTCGCGCTCGCCGATGCGTCCATCACGGCAATCCTGGAACACGGCGAAGCCGCCCAATTGCATGGCCGCGAGTTCGAAGGTCATGCGGGTGCGTAGCGACGGCTTCTCAAATAACAGCGCCACGCCCCGATCCCGCAACGCTGTCCGGTACTGCGCTGGCTCGGCCTTGACGTGCAGGGCAAGGTCGAGCACTTCGCGTAGCTCGCCCACCGACAGATCGCTGTCCCGCAGGAAATGGCGGGTGCCGGCGCCGCGGCTCCGCTGCGCCGTTGGTGCATGAATATTCACAATAATGCATGATTACACATTCTGTGCCGCAAGTCAATCGCGGCAGGCGAGAACCGTGCCGGCAATCGGGCCGTGCGCGCCTTGCTGCTGATGGCCGCCAACTGCATGGCACCCGGGGAGTGTGCCACGCTGTATGCGATGTTGCTGGTGGCCAGCCCGGAGGATGCCGGCACCCGCTTGGATCGGTTCTTGGTGGAACAGCTCGATGACACGAGCCGGTCACTGGTGTTGCAGTGGGTCCGCGGCGGCGAGGTACAGGTCGACGGAGCGGTGGAGCGCAAGGCCGCCCGCAAGCTCCGCGGCGGCGAGTCGATCACCGTCGAGCCGCCCCAGCGGGCACCACTGAGGGCCGAACCAGAGGACATCGATCTCAACATCCTTTACGAGGACGACGATCTGGCAGTGATTGACAAACCCGCCGGAATGACAGTGCATGCAGGTGCCGGGACCAGCGCCGGCACGTTGGTGAACGCGCTGCTGCACCATGTCGGAGCGCTCTCCGGCGTTTCCGGCGACCTGCGGCCCGGCATCGTCCACCGCCTCGATCGGTTCACCTCCGGCGCCATCGTCGTGGCCAAGCGTGACCGCGCACACCGAATGTTGCAGGAACAGTTCCAGCGACGGGAAGTGTCCAAGCTGTACTGGGCCGCCGTCGAAGGGGCGCTGCCAGCCGACCCACACGACGACGCGAAGCTGCTGCGCCACGGCCATCCGGTGATGCGGGACGGCGTGTGGTGGCTGCGGATCGAGATGCCGATCCGGCGGGACAGGCGCAACCGGGTCAAGATGGCCGTGGCCATCAACGGCCGAGAAGCGGTGAGCGATGTCCGCCGCATCCGGTCCGGCGCGGCATACTCGCTCGCGGAGGTGCGCATCCACACCGGGCGGACGCACCAAGTCCGCGTCCATCTCGCGGCGGCCGGGCACCCAGTCGTCGGCGACTCACTCTATGGCGCTCGCCAGAGGCCTCCAGAACTTGGCGAGCCGGGGCGCTACCTGTTGCACGCCAGGGTCCTCGAGTTCGCCCATCCCGCAAGCGGGGAGCGGATCCGCTTCGAGGCCCCCTTGCCTGCCGCTTTCGAAGGCCAGATCGCCCGGCTCAGGATATAATGCGACCATGTTCCTGCGTTGCTCAGCCGTGCTGTTGGCCGCTGGTCTCAGCGTAGGAGCGTGGGCCCAGGAAAGCAGCAAGCCTGAGTTCGAACCGGTCTACGCTGGAGACGAGTCTGACATCATCAAGATCGATGTCGCCCGTGTGCCCCTACTGTTCACCGTCACTGACCGGAAGAATCGCTTCATCACCAACCTCGGCCGCGAGGATTTCACAATCTTCGACGACGGCTGGCAGCAGGAGGTTCGCGAATTTGACCGCGAGAGCGACCTTCCCTTGCGCATCGGAGTGATCCTGGACACCAGCAATTCAATCCGGGCTAGGTTCAAATTCGAGCAGGAAGCGGCGATCGAATTCCTGCAAGGCGTCCTCGCCGAAGACCACGACAGGGCGTTCCTGGTGAGCTTCGACACCCGCGCGGAACTGATCGTCGACTACACCAACGACATCGACGATCTCGCCGACGGCGTCCGCAGCCTGCGCGCCGGTGGCGGGACAGCGCTGTACGACGCGATCTACTACGCGTGCCGTGACAAGCTGCCCGAGGATCAGCCCAAGGAGCAGTTCAGGCGGGCCCTCGTCGTGATCGGTGACGGCGCCGACAACCGCAGCACAGTCACGCGGGAGGACGCTCTCGAGATGGCGCACAAGGCGGAGGCCGTGGTGTACACAATCTCCACCAACCGCAGCGGCGTGGCAGAGATCGGCGACAAGACCCTCCGGCGGTTCGCCAACGAGACCGGCGGCGTCGCCTTCCACCCCTTCCAGGCCCGCGACCTGCAGCAGTCGTTCGCCAACATCGCGAATGAGCTGCGACACCAGTACTTCATCCTGTACTCCCCGAGCCAGTTTGTGAACGACGGCTCGTTCCACACCGTGGAAGTGCGAACCAGACACCGCAACGCCACTGTCCGCGTCCGCCGGGGCTACTACGCCCCGCTGCCCGGCGAGCAGAACTGACGCCTGAGCTCAGATTCGATGCTGCGAATCGAAAGTTTTTCCAATTGTGGCGGAAAAAGCTTGGATTTGCTGCTTGACATTCGCTGTTTATTCGCTAACATGGAGTCAGAAAGTGGGTTGAAGCAACCTGCGGAAGGAGTTTCCCAATGGAACGAGCAAGAGAAAGAAACCTTGAAGAGGCCCTGCGCCAGATCGAAAAGGATCACGGCAAGGGCGCCATACAGCGCATGGGCGAGCGAAACGCAGGGATTGTCGCCGAGGTCATCCCGAGCGGATCGGTCTCCGTAGACGCCGCACTCGGCATCGGGGGCTACCCCAAGGGACGGGTGATCGAGGTCTACGGACCGGAGTCGTCCGGCAAGACCACCCTGGCTCTGCAGGCCGTGGCCCAGGCCCAAAAGGCAGGCGGCATGGCCGCCTTCATCGACGCCGAGCACGCGCTGGACCCGCTCTACGCGGCCAAGCTCGGAGTCGACGTCGACAACCTGCTGATCTCGCAGCCGGACTACGGCGAGCAAGGCCTGCAGATCGTGGACGTGCTGGTGCGTTCGGGAGCGATCGACATTGTCGTGGTCGATTCGGTGGCGGCACTGGTCCCGCACGCCGAGTTGCGCGGCGAGATGGGTGACAGCCATGTGGGCCTGCAGGCCAGGCTGATGTCCCAAGCACTGCGCAAGCTGACCGGCCAGCTGGCGCGGTCGAACTGCTGCATCGTCTTCATTAACCAGATTCGCGAGAAGATTGGCGTGATGTTCGGCAGCCCTGAGACCACCACCGGCGGGCGGGCGCTCAAGTTCTACTCCTCGGTGCGGATCGACATCCGCCGCATCAGCGCGATCAAGGACGGAGACGCGGTCATCGGCAACCGCACCAAGGTCAAGGTCGTGAAGAACAAGATGGCTCCGCCATTCAAGCTCGCCGAGTTCGACATCATGTACGGCGAAGGCATCTCGCTCGAGGGCGACCTGCTCGATGTGGGCGTGGCCCAGCGGCTGGTCCAGAAGAGCGGCGCTTGGTTCTCCTACGATGGCGAGCGGGTCGGGCAGGGACGCGAGAAGGCCAAGGACTTCCTGCGAAAGAACCCGGACATGCGCAACCGACTCGAGCGTGCGGTGCGCCAAGCGCTGGAGCTGCCCATTCCCGACGAGGCAGCCGACCCGGCCGTGAACGGCGCACCAGCGGCTCCCGGCGCCACCGCGGCCGGTCAGGCCAGCTGATTCCGCCCGCGCCGCAACCGAGCGGCGGTCTCGGTGCGCCGCCAGGCTAGCCGAACACCGTGTGGAAGGCGGGGAACGAGGCCCGGAAGCCATCTTCGAACGAACCGCCCTCGGGGCGGTATACGCTCTCGAACGAGACTACTCCCGGATAGGCGTCACGCTGGAGCGCATCCGCGAGCTGCTCGAAGTGTGCCGACATCTGCCCGTCGCCGAAGCACACTTGCTGGACCGTGGCCTTCGGTATGTCCACATTCAAGTCCTTGATGTGGATGTGGGCGAGACTGCCTCGCAAGGCTGCGTAGCCGTCCGGATAGGCGGGCTCCGCACAGTAAAGACTGTTGCCGGGATCCCACAGTATGCGCAGCCGGTCCGCACCCATCTCCCGCACTAGCCTCTGGCCGAGGTACCCGGAGGTGATCATGGCATTGTTGCCGGTCTCCACGACCAGCGTGACGCCCTCATCCTCGGCTAATTGCACGGCCGGCTCCAAGAGCCTCTTGAGCTTGTCCCAAGCGCCGGTCGCGACGTTCCAGGTCTCCGCGCCTCCGGAGCCGAACAGGATCATCTCCTTGCGGAAGCTCATGATCCTCACCAAGCCGCAATCCAGCGCCTTGGCCATGTCAACACACCGCCGCAGCGCCGCCATGTGCTCGGCGTGGGCAGCGTCCCCCACCTCGGTCTGGCCCACTGCCAGACCAGCGAAGATATGCCGCGAAAGGCAGCACACCTCCATGCCGTAGCTGGCAACAAGATTCTGGACCCGGCCAATCTGGGCGTCGCTCAAGTCCCCGACCTCTGCGTCCCAAACGTACTGCAGTTCGGCATGTCGCAGGCCGTGCTCCTGCATCACGTTCAATGCGTGCTCGAATTCCCGGCTGATGCCGTCGGTGATAACGCCAAGTCTTGCCATGGGTCGCCTCTTTACCACGCTACTTCGGTGTCCGCGATCTCCTCGAGCCATTTCGCTACGGCCCAGTTGTCCCCTTCGGGGTACCGCGAGATGCCCGCCTGGAACATCTCGAAGGCCGCGCTGGTGGCGAACATCGCCGCACCGGCTTCGCGCGCCACGCTCATGCAGATCGCGAGGTCCTTGTGCATGGTGCCGATATGGCTTCCGGTGTCGTTGAACTTCCGGTCCAGCACATTGCGAGCGCAGTTCTCGATCAACGGGCTGCCGGCGGCACTCGACTGAATCACGTCGAACAGCGTCTTGCCCTTGACACCGGACTTGACGCCGAGGACCAGTGCCTCGAACGTGCCGGCGAAGACACAGCCGATGAGCACCTGCAGGGCAGCCTTCACGACCTGCCCTTGACCGATCTCTTCGCCAACATGGAAAAGGTCCTTGGAAATTGCGGCCAGTGGAGGCCGACTTCTCTCGAGCACTGCTGCCTTCGCGGCCGTCATCAGCGTCAGCGTCCCGCCGTCGGCCCCCGCTTTGCCTCCGCTTACAGGGGAATCGATCAGGTGAATCCCGCGGTCCGCGAGCGGCTGCGCCAAGGCTCGCACCTCAGACGGCAGGATGGTCGCGGTGACAACCACCGTCGCCCCCGCCACCAGCCCTTCCAGCGCCCCATCGGCTCCGAGCAGCGCTTCGCGTGCCTGATTGCCGTTCAGCACCATCATGAAGACTACATCCGCGCCCGCCGCCGCCTCGGCACAGCTCGCAGCTGCAACGCCCCCGGCTTGTTCCAACAGCTCTCGCCGCTCCGCTCGGATGTCGTACCCAGCGGTTGGGAACCCGGCTTTAACGAGGTTCCGGGCGATGCCGATGCCCATCTGACCCAGACCTATGACACAAACTGACTGCATTCGCTGCCCCTCCTCGAAGCACCACTCCCGATGACCTGATTTGCTGCCCTCGCGGCAGGATTCACAGCTCGGGGATACACCTTAGATCTGCCGTCTCCCTGTCGAAAGGACCGGAATCACATCACGCTACGTCACATCGCCCAAACGTAGCAACTAGCGCACCTGCCGCTAGCGAGCGAACTATCGATTTTCTCGATACGACTTGATGCCGTATCCGCCAGCAAGGCCGGCAGCGAAAATCCCCAAGCCCTGTAGCAATTGGAAATAAAGTTCCGAGTGAGCAGGCAACAGATACATTGTCAGGAAAATGAACATCGCTACGGCTATCCCGACATATGCCAGACGGAACCACCGGTTACCCATGCGCATCTGGTGTTTCGCTGCGTCAATCTCGGATGCATCCGTTAGGAATTGAGTGACGTGTTGAGATTCAAACTAGTCAAAGATTGGATGGTACGTGGGCCCGGAACGAAACGCACTCATGAACATCTCTTGCACAACGCGAGGCTTGTCGCCCGGTAGTCTATTGGAATCCGGCTCTTGAGCCGTCTTTTCGACTTGCTGGTCGTTGCTCATCGGATATACCGATTGAATCGATCAACTGCCTCTCGAAGGCCGTCGCTGAGGCGGTGTAAGTGCCCGCCCCTCGGGCTGAGTATGTGAGCCTGCATCGCCTGATAGATCGCGAGTTGGATAAATGCCTCTGCGATCGCCCGATCCTGTTCGTCGCCTTCTTGAAGGATGCTCTGCAACTCGTTTAGAGTCGAATCAGGAATACGGCTCCATTGATTCCCCCAAAGTTCTGCCACCTCTTCGTCAGCAAGTGGCCGAAAAAGAGACTGGACAGAAAGCATGGGGATTGCTCCCCGATCTATTGAGGTCGAATCAGATGGCATAGAATTCAAACACTCTCAGTATATCTCTGGTGCCAAGGCGTTGCTTCAATTGCCTACAAGAAAGATTGTGCATCAATTTTGTGCCGCGTTTCAAGTTATCACCAGTCATTCCGCATTATTCGCTGGATCATCTTACCGCGGGCGATAGCCGACAACTCGCCAAGCTGTCGGTTGTGTGAGGTGGCCCGATATATTGCGACAGCTGGTCGGCGATATTAAGGTGGACTCCGCTACTTCTCTTCTCTACCGACCGGTCTGAGTATACCTCAGATCGATATCATCATCATCCCGTCTCCTCGTCTGCTTCGACCGCTGCTGCAGGTGACTCCCTGCGGGAAGTCCTCCAGCCGCAGATCATTCCCTGACCGAAGTTAGCGCAACAGGGAAGTCAGCGTGTCGCCTAGCACGGAGTCGAACTCGTCGATAAGAAGCACTAGCGGATTCGGATCGGCTGTCGCCCACTGCTCGAGTACTGCTTCGAGCGCGAATTGAGAACCGAAGCGCTCCTAGGCGTCTGGCCAAACCTTCTCCGCGCTACGGTCGCCAATCGTCGTACGCAAGGCTTCGCTGGCAAGCTTGCCCACGATGGCCTGCATTCTCGCGCCCACGTCCCCGCGCGCAGTCTCCGCTCGCTCCAAGTTAGCCTAAACGCAACGGAAATCGCCGCCGCAGTTCAGCGTGTCGCGGAGCGTACGCAGCAAGGTCGTGTTGCCCGTCTGCCGAGGAGCGTGTAGAACGAAGTACTTCTTTCTTCGAATGAGTGTCAGGATCTCGGCTAGGTCTACGCGGCCAAGAGGGCGGATGCAGGAATGATCCTGTCGGTTTGCCGAGCCTTCGGTGTTGAAGAAACGCGGCGCAATTCAAGTGTCACACGGGTTGAGCGGACGTGGTTCTCCGCTCACGTGCACTTCTCCTCGTCGAGAGACCGGGACTGCACTGTCACTAGCCCCCGCTCAGAGACCAAGTCGGGTGCGCTCGAGCTTCCTTTATAATGTGCCTATACAGAATTAGGCTAGCAATTGTGGCCAATCAACGCGATGAAGACCTTGTCCCTCTGGATGCTCGCTGCAGGGCAGAGGCGCGCTTGGGGCGATGCGAAGTTGCCTGAGCTGCTGGAGTGGCGGAATCGGCAGACGCACTGGACTCAAAATCCAGCGCCCTTTACCGGGCATGAGGGTTCGACCCCCTCCTCCAGCACCAACAGGCCGGGCTTTCCCGACAAATTCGAACAAAGCGGTCCCAAGCCGGGGATGGTCTCCGTGGCGCGCCGCGCGATCATCGCGGCCGTTATCGGAGCCGTGGCCGCCTCGGCCGCTTCCGGCCAGGGTGGCTCCGGCAGCGAACCCCGCTATACGCTCCGCCACGGCATCGGAGACAACCTGCCGGGCTGGCTGTCGCTGTCGGGAGAGTTCAGGGTTCGTGCCGAGGGCCGCAACGCGCTCGGCTACCTCCAGGGGAGCGATGACGGGTACGCCCTTGTCCGCACTCGCCTTGACATCGGGATCCAGCCCGTTTCCTGGCTCGAGATCGGGTTTCAGGGGCAGGACTCCCGTGCGCCGGGCATCCGGGAAGGGCTCGCGAATATCGGCGCCTTCACCGACGGGTTCGATTTGCGCCAAGCCTACACGCGCATCGGCGGCAAGACCAGCGCTTGGTCGGGGCTCTCGACTGGGCGAACACGTCCCGGGCATTCGACGCGGTGAAGGTCCAAGTCCGGGCTGCCGGGTCCACGCTCGACGTCTTCTCCGCATCCGTCGTGCAGAATGACCCGAATCGCAGGATCAACCAGTCGGCCGAAGGCAACAACCTGCACGGCATCTACGGATCGTTCAAGAACATCGTCCCGAAGGCCACCTTAGAGCCCTATGTCTTGTGGCAGACAACCCCCGTGGTGACCGATGAGTTGAACATGCGCGGCGACATGGACCGCTACACAGCAGGGGTGCGAGTTTGGGCAACCGGGCTGGGACCTTGGGACTACAATGTCGCGTTCGTGCGGCAATGGGGCACTCTGGCGACTGCGCAGATCGATGCCTGGGGCTACTACGCCGAGATTGGGCGCAAGTTCGACGTGCCGCTGATCAGCCCGCGGCTGCGTACGCAGTACACATTCGGATCCGGCGATCAGGACCCGGCCGACGGTGAGGTCGGCGGCTTTGTGGACATCTACCCGACGGCGCACCGCTGGTACGGCTACAACGATCTTGTTGGGTGGCGCAATGTCAAGAACATTCGCCTCGGAGCCCAGCTTTGGCCGCAAGGCCCAGTCAGGTTGCAACTCGACTACCATTCCTTCTGGCTCGCCAACCGGTTCGATGCGCTCTACAATGTCGGCGGGCGGCTTTCTGTCAGAGCCCCTCAAGCTGGCGCCGAAGATGGCAAGATCGGCGATGAAGTGAACGCCACGGTAGCCTTCTCGCTCACCAAACTGGTCGGCATGGAGCTGGGCGTCGGGTATATGCTGCCCGGTCCCTTCCTGGAGGCGAACTCCCCCGGCAACGGCAATACGTTCACTTATCTCGCGATCGTGTACAAGTCTTGAGGTGGCTGGCCGCGTGCCGAGGCGAGTACAGGAGAACGGCTCGGCGGGATCAAATGAATCGGCCCCGCCGGCACTGCTGCGCGATTCATGTCGCGCGAAACAGGGCTTGCGATGCTATTGGTATGCTATGCTTGAGTTTAAGCTTTCGTGGGCCGCTGGAGTGAGAGTTCCTTCGAGTGGCTCCGCCAACCAGTAGGCTCGATCGCATCCGTAGGGAAAACAAGAATGGAATTGAACTCAACTCGGACAGATGACGTTTTGGTCATCACCACCTGCAATCGCGTAGACGGCAGCAACGCCAGCGATTTCCAGGACAGCCTGAAACACCTGATCCGAGACAGCGACCGCGCTGTGGTCATTGATTTCGCGTCGATGACCTACATCAGCAGCGCAGGGCTTCGAGCTATGCTCGTGACGGCCAAGAATCTGAAGCGGAGCAATGCCAGATTCGCAATCTGCTCGCTCTCGGATTCGATCCGCGAAGTGTTCGCGATCAGCGGATTCGACAAAATCATTGCGATCTACGCCACCGCAGGTCAGGCCATCGTAGGCGTCAAGAACTAGCGTAGCGGCGTCTGAGCTGACGCACATGGACGGACCCTGTGCCTCTGCACAGACGCTCCAGCGCGGGCTCCTCGTCATCGTCGTACGGCGGTGCGCATCGGTGCATGGTGCGGGGCGCACCGGGCCGTCAGCGCTCCGGCGCATCGGCTTTCCCTGAGGTCGGCGAATACAGCACTGACCGAAGTCGGCGCCCACAGAAGTCGCTCCGACTGCGTCACTCCCATCGGCGGACGTGACGTCACCGTTTTCCTCGACCTTGGCGTTCTTTGGCAGATCCAGGGTCATTTCCGTGAAGTCGCCGGGCTTGGTGTCGACCCGGATCTCCCCGCCGTGTTCCCGCACGATGTCGTTGGACAGGGCAAGCCCCAAACCGGTGCCTTGATCGGTGGGCTTCGTCGTAAAGAACGGATTAAAGATCTTCTCTAAGACTTCACTCGGTATGCCGCCACCGTTGTCCCGGATACTGACCTCGTATCTGTCGCCCGCGTTTCGCGTCTGAATTCGCAGCGTGGGGACATAATCCTGATCGGCCGAGAGCCGCTTGTTGTCCGTCGCATAGCAGGCATTCGAAACCATGTTCAGGACGACGCGCCCCAAGTCCTGGGGGACAGCTTGGATCTCTCCGATGGAATCGTCATAATCCTCTTCGATGTTGAGCTGAAAGTCCACCCCGGCCGCGCGCGCGCTGTGGTATGCCAAGTTCGCGTGCTCCTTGACGAGGCTGTTGATTTTCGTCGCTTGCCACTCGCTTGTACCGCGCCCCATCATCAGCATGTCGTGGACAATCCGGTTGGCCCTTTCGCCGTGCTCCTGGATGCGCTGGAGATTTGCCGTCAAGTATTGACAGAGATCATCGACCTCTGCCCGTTGGTCATCCGTCATTGAGGCCTGTTCCTTCGGAAGAGCGGCTTGAAGCTCTTCCAGGAGCTCCGCCGAGACCTCGGAAAAATTCTTGACAAAGTTCAGCGGGTTCTTAATCTCGTGTGCAACGCCGGCCGTCAACTCCCCTAGCGCCGCCAGCTTTTCCCGCATCACGATCTGGTTTTGCGCCGTGCGCAGGTCCGCCAAGACCCCTTCCAATTCCTCGTTCTTGCCGTGCAAGTCTTCCGCTAGCTTCTCGACTAAATTGAGACGCTGCACCTCCAGTGCGTGCTTGCGGAACACCTCCAGAGCTTCGGCCATGTCTGCGATTTCATCAGAGCCTTCCACTTCGACCTTTTGCTCTAGATTGTCGTGTGCCAAGTTCAGCATGGTTGTCGAGAGTTTTCGCAGACGCCGCAATAGATGCCGCCCCACGAACAGCCAGCCGATCAAGAATGCCCCTACCAGGGCGAACAGATTGAGTCCCAGCAGCCGCGCCGTCGCGGTCTCGATGGCATCGGTGGATGAGCGTGCCGCCGTCTGCGTGCTCGAGCGCAGCCCAGTCACCAAACCCTCCACCTCGAACACAAGGTCAGTCGCGATCTCTCGATTGCTCGCCAGCAGGTCGCGCAGCCGGTCAACGATTTCAAGCTCCCTTTGGCGAATGTCCAGCAGGCCTCCCTCGCCAGTGCTCAATTCGAACAGCTCCTCCAACCGCAGACTGATTTCTTGACCGGACTTCATGTTGCCGATCGCGGAAAGGCTCCGCCGGCTGCGGCTGGCGGCCGCCTCGAACCGGTCTGTCAACGTCCGCAGCTGGGCCAGCTCGGAAATGCTGGTCGCGTGGGCCACCAACTGGCTAGTGACGGCCGCGCCTTCCCTGAGCTCGGCCATGCGGCGGTAGCGGTCAACCTCCTCCTCAGTGAAATGCAGGTCGCGAGGGAACGGTGGATCCCCGAGGTTGAGGTAGCCGGTCATGGCATAAAAGAACTGGTCGTCAATTGCCGTGATCAACACACTGGTGAGTCTGGCATCCACCTGGTCGATCTGCCCGCTCAAGGCCGTCCGCTCTTCGACAAGGCTCAGCAACTGCGCCACCGATTCCTCGATCGCTGCGATATTGGAGGACATCTCAATCCCCCACACGCTTACACGGCGGATGCCCTCGCTTTCCCCTAGACGACTAGCTAGTTCCTCGAGGCTTTGCTCGAAGATGCGGCGCTGATCGTCGACACCGTCCCGCAGCCCGGCAAACTCCTCCGCGGTCTCGGCCACCGTCAGGCGCGGGGCGGCATCCACCAGACTCCCGACGCGCTGCGCCACGCCAAACGCAGCCGCCATGTCCGGCACGCTGCCTTGGTTCATCACCTCCTGCGCTTCGCGGACCTCGTCGAAGGAAATCCAAGCGACGACGCTAGCAACGACGGTGAGCGAAGCGGTGGCTCCGAGCCCGATGTACAGTTGCACCGCGATGCCCCGCCGAGCGCCCAGCAGGCGCGTGATGCCACGCCCAATGGAGTGCACCAGCTGCCTCGGCAGCCTCACCTATATTCCATTCGCCGGGCGGGCTCATAGCTCATGTCTGTGCCGATCATCGTCAGGAACACCCGATCCGAACCTTGATTGTCGCCACTGCCGAAGTTAAGCCGGAAGCCGTCCAGCACGACGGGAGGACCTTGCAGCACGTTCTCTAGGAATGATGCCCGGGTCACGCTGGCTCCGGCCCGCTGCAATCCGACAATCGCCAGTCGGCCGGCCAAGTAGCCTTCCAGCGACACAAAGCTCGGTGTCACACCCGGAGAGCTTCGCTTCAACGCCCTCAGATAGGCCGATGCGACAGGGGCAGCAGTGGAAGGAAATGGCACGACCTGCGTTACGTACACACCGGCACCCGCGTCGCCCAGCGCTGCCGGCAGGGCGTTGGCGGCACTGAAAGAGATCGTGGCAAAGACCGGGTCGAAGCCAATGTGCCGGGCCCACCGGATTGCGGTCGCGACCGGGGCATAGGCTCCAATCAGTACCACTGCGCCCGGAGCGGCCCCGCGCAACTCGAGCAGAGCCGTTTTGACGGCCGTCGTATTTCGGGTGTAGACGCCAATTGCGGCCAAGTCCAAGCCGTGCTGTTTCAACGCAACCCGAACGCCGTCCAACCCGGCACGACCGTAGGAATCGTCTTGGAACAAGACCGCGATGCGCTCAATAGCGAGATCCTCGATCAAGCGATCGACGATCTCCCTAGTCTCTTGGTAGTAGGAGGCGCGCAGGTTGACGATATTCGTCCACGCCTCATCGCGCAAGAATTCTGCCCCGGTGAAGGGAGCGATGAAGGGCACATCCGACTCCGCCGCGATTGGAGCGGCCACCAGCGAGGTCGGGGTACCGACCGCTCCGATCAGCGCAAAGACGTGGTCCTCCTCGATCAGGCGCTTGGTGTTGTTAGCCGACCTGTCGGGCTCATAGGCGTCATCGAGAGCGATCAGCTGCAACTGCCTGCCGTGGACCCCTCCCCGACGGTTTGCCTCGGCAAAGGCAGCCCGCAGGCCGGCGCCGAAATCTGTGCCCAACTGTCGGGCAGGGCCGCTAAAGGGCGCTGATTGCCCGAACACGACGGCGTCTTCGGTAACACCGAATTCCTGCGCGCGGGCCGCTTCGGGCGCGGGCACCACCCCCAATACACACCCTGCGATGACCGTGCAGTGCCACCTCATCGCTACCGCTTCTTCACTAGGGTCAGCCGGTTCCTACCGTCCTGCCAAGTGTAGGTCGATTCGTCCATCAGCTCCCGCACAAGGTGAACGCCCACGCCCCCGACCGACCGGTCTTCGAGCTCGGCATCGACATCCGGCTTGGGCGCGTCCTTGAGCGGGTCGAACGGCTTCGCCTCGTCGACCAGCTCGATCGTGAGGGCATCCGGGCGGGACAGGATGTCGATCTGGAACGTGTGTCCGCTCTCCCCGTATCCGTGGTTGATGATGTTGACAGCCAGCTCCTCGAGCCCCAGCTGGACGTGGAAGAGCAAGTCACCGGGCCACCCTTGTTGGTCCGCGAACGTCTCGACCTGCCGTTCGATCTCCGCCAAAGCCTCAAGGTTTGAGTCGAGTTCAAGCCTAAGTCGATCGCTCACTGCTTCTCTCCGATCAGCGACAACGTCAGGCAAGTGATGTCATCAAACTGGGGCTCGGCTGCGGCGAACTCTTGCACGGCCGCGAACACGCCGGAAGTCGCCGCCTTGGCGCTGCTCGGCGCGCCGCCGGAATAAATCTCTCGCAATCGTTTCAGGCCGAACTGCGCTCCCTGGCTGTCCTGGGCCTCGGTCACGCCATCCGTGTACAGCAGCACGACATCCCCCGGGTCCAATCTCACCGTTTTGGACTCGAACACCACGCCCGGAAGCACGCCCAGCGCCATGCCTTCGGTCCGAGGGAGCATCGTGGAACTTCCATCGGGATGCACGACGACCGGGCAATCGTGCCCGCCACAGGAGTAGGAGAAATTGCGAGTGTTAGGATCAAAGATCGCGTACAGCGCAGTCACGAACATCAATTCGGCGTTCTCGTTGCTGAGCATGGTGTTCGCTGTCTCGAGGACCTCGTCGGGTTTGCCCGTGCCGATCGCAGCACCCTTGATGAGCGCGCGGCTCGACATCATGAAGAGGGCGGCGGGCACGCCCTTGCCAGACACGTCGGCGATTGTGATGCCGATCTTGCCGAACTGTAGGGGCTGGATATCATAGAAATCCCCGCCGACCGCTCGCGCCGGCTGCATGTCGGCAAAGATCTCGTATTTCTCGTGCACGGGGAAGTCAGTCGGCAGGATCGAAGCCTGCATCCCGCGGGCAACGTTCAGCTCGTGCTCCAGCGCGACCAGTCGCTCGCGGGACTGCATAGCCTTGCGCCAAACCGCCGAATTGAGCAGCGTCCGGTCAATCGTGACGCGCAGATCATCGAAGTCGATCGGCTTGGTGACGAAGTCAAACGCCCCGCGGTTCATCGCTGTGCGAATGTTCTTCATGTCCCCGTAGGCGGAAACGATGACCGCTTTCACATCAGGGTCGACACTCGGAATCCGGTCCAGTAGGGTCAAGCCGTTCATCTTCGGCATGTTGATGTCGGACAGCACCATGTCGAAGGGCTCTTCCCTTTCAATTGCAGCCAGAGCCTCAACGCCGTTCTGTGCAAATTCCATCACGAAGTGGCCGGAGCGGATCTCTCGGCGCATCCTCTGGCGGACGAGTTGCTCGAGATCAGGCTCATCGTCGACAATAAGTATCCTGCGGGGAACCACGACCAACTGTTCTAAAGGATTTTCCACAAGCCTCTCCACATCATGACCAGATCATATTTGCAATACGGGCGCTGCTTGCCATTTCAGCAAACAGGAAGTTTTCCCCCAGACCAGACCACAAGGCGTTAGCAGGGGCGAGACAGCTGCCGGTCAGGCCAGGGCGGGGTGGCGCAATAGCAGCCGTAACCATGCCGTCGGCAATTCCGCTAACGGAACACACGGCCCCAATCCCGGTACAGCGGCCGTAGGGGCGGAACGAGTGCTCCGTGCGCCACGCAATCTGACCTCGCCGACTAGCGATACCGAAATCGTTTCCACTAAAGGTGCGGACGACGACCACGCTGTCATTATCCCTCAACAGCCCAGCAAAGCCAAGTAGGCACCTAAGCGGATCCACGGCTTGCCCTTGCACAATTCAATCCCCATGTTGCAGTGCGCTGGATTCCAGCTATCCAAGAAGGCAGCCCGGGATTCGAGACGCGACAATGCGGCCGCACTTCGGCAACGCTTGGACGCCGATCTGCAAGGTACAGCTCTCTTTATGCGTGTGGCCTGTAGGCGGCACGGCTGATTCTTTATCGGGGGGTGTGACCATTCGCACAACAAGATCGGCGAGGGGCTGGCTATTTTGGCCGGATTCGTGTATGCATGGGGTATGCAGGAGCAGGAGACGCCCACAACGATTCCGGATCTGAAGCAAGTGGTGCTGCGGCTGGCGCAGCCGCACGAGCGGCCGCGCTGGGATGCGCTGATGGCCAAACACCACGATTTGGGGTGCAAGCAGGTGGCCGGGCGCGGGCTGCGCTATGTGGCGGAATACGAGGGCGAGTGGCTGGCGCTGCTGGGCTGGCAGACGGGGGTCTTCCAGTGCCGCCCGCGCGCCCGCTGGCTGGGCTGGCACAAGGCGGTGCAGTTCCGGCGCTTGCATCTGATCGCCAATCACACGAGGTTTTCAGTGCTGCCGGAGGGGGCGGGCGTGCAGCACTTGGCCTCGCGCGTGCTGGGGATGCATCTGCGGCGGCCTGCCGTTGCCCCACAAGTCACGATTCGGGCTCATCCTGAGAGGCGCTGGCGGGCGGCTCGAAGTAGTCTTTCAGCTCATAGGCTTCGCTCATGATGGTCAAGCGGGTCCAGCCCTCCCAGATCTTTTGATGGCCCGGCGGCGGAGCGTGCGCACGGTACAGGTAGCCGCCCAAGATCGCCATGGTCCGCACCGCCAGCCCCAGATTGCCCGGCGCGGCCAGCCCGCGCTTGGACGCGAAGTGGCGCAGCACCCGCAGCTGGATCTGCGTGAAGAACACCTCGCTCGGTAATTCGGGGGTCTCCCGTCCCAGCAGGGTCATCGCGGCCAGCCGCCAGGCGATCACCGCCTTGATCGTCACCGCCCGCTCGATCCGCTGCCCCGTGCGGTGCCCCAGGTACTCCACCTTGCAGCCGGACTTGAGCATCCGGTGCCAGTCCTCGATGCGCCAGCGCAGCCGGTACCACTCCAGCACCTGCTCCGCATCCGCCAGCGACGCCACCGGCAACGTCGTCAGCAGGAACCACTCCAACGCTTCCACCCCCTCCGGCGCCGCCCGCTCCCACACGTGCACCAGCTGCATCCGCAGCGCTGCCTCGCCGCGCGCCGGGGCCGGCAACTCGACCGTCTGCCAGCGCAACTCGGCCTGCGCCGTGCGCGCCGCGCGCAGCGCGCTGGCGGACTGCCGGCGCGTGCCCCGCCGCGCCGAACTCCGCTGCACCTTGATCTCCAACTGGCCCCCCACCGGCTGTGCCCGCATGTGCTCGAACAGCTTCGGCCGGGGCGCGCCCAGGACGCGGTTGTGCTTGGCCCGCACCAGCAACTCGACTCCCTCCAGCCGCCGCTGCTCGGCGAACAGCGCCTGCACGTCGGCCTCGCGGTCCATCACCGCCACCAGGCGCGGGCCCGCCAACTGGCCCGCTACCTCCGCGCAGTCGCGCAACCCGCGGATCCAGCGGAAGGTCTTGCGCTGCTCCAGCGGCCGCCCGCGCTGCGCCTGCCCGTCCGGCGCGTCGTACTGGATTTGCAGCAGCCCCAGCGGGATGCCCTCCGGGCTGACCGCCAGCGTCGAGTGCATGTGCAGCCCCAGCGTGCCCTCCGAGCGCTTGTTCTTGCCGATGTAGCCCAGCCCCGCACAGCCGGGATGCTCGGCAAAGTTGAGCTCGGTGCCGTCCTGCACGCACAGCACCGTGCGCTCGGCCTGCAGGCGCCGCAGCGTGCGCTGGCGGTGCGGCGCCAGGATGTTCTGCGGGGTCACCGCCGAGTCGTCCGGCTGGTCGATCAGGCGGTAGTGGCCCTTGACGGCGGCCCGCTGGCCCTGCGCGGCGGCGGGGATCGAGGCCATGGGAGCGGCGGCCTGCATCTGCGCGGTCTGCACCAGCCGCTTCGACAAGCGTAGATCACCCAGCGGCGCCTGGCCCAGTTCGTTGGCCGCGAACTCGTCCAGGGCCAGCCCGTCGGCCGGCCCCAGCGGCTGGCCGGGCGGCGCTGCGGCGGCCCCGAGCAGGCGCCGCCAGTCGCGCTGCAGGGGGTAGACGAAGATGGCCTTGACCGGCACGCGCTGGCCGGGCCGGGCGAAACGCCCGCGCCCGCCGGTCTGGCCGACGCAGGTCCAGTTAGCGGCGCGGAAACACGTGCCGGCGTGCTGCTGCGGATCGCAATAGGTTTCCAGCAGGGCAGGCCGGTAGCCATAGCGCTGGAGGAAGTCCTCCGGCAGCCGCCGCCGGACCATGCCGAGCACCTTGGAAGCGAGCAGGTGACAGCGCACGCTGGGACGGATCAGGAAGCGGCTCAGGCCCAGCACGCGGTGCAGCCGCTTGCGGCGCAGTTGCGCATCCCAGCCAATCCACTCGTCGCGGGCCGCCACCGCCAAGGCCGCGGCGGCGAAGCCGAGCGCCCCCAGCAGGCCGTGCTCGGACTCAATCAGGTAGCGCACCTGGGCACCGACGTGCAGCACGGCTCCCTGCGGGTGCTCGCTGGCGACCAGCTCGTTCCAGGTCCGCCGCTGTTGCGGACTCGTCACCAGGGTCAACTTGAGCCCGGCGACCGCCCCCGCCGCAGGCGGAACTGCTTGCGGTGGCGGGACCGGCTGGCCGAGCCGACGCGGACGGCAGTCACCGGCGCGGCCGCCATGGCGCGGGGCCGGCAAATCGATGCGTCCCGCGCTGTGCAGACTGCGCAAGGCCTTCTGGCAGCTCGCCACCTGCGGCTGGCCGCGACTGTTCACGAAACCGAACTCCCGGCACACGTGCCGGGCGAACGCGCTCCGGCTGGTGTCGCCAGCCTGCGTCCGCAGCACCCGCAGGGTCTCCACGGCCTCTGAGTGCGAGAGGGTCTCCGCAATGCAATGTTGGTCGAGCATGCTTTAGACATGCCACAACCACCCTACAGTTGTCAAGTGCGAGATCTGGGGCATGGGCAGGCGGCGGCTGAGCCGGGACTGGCAACAGCGCTGGGGGCCTCCCATTGAACTCGCCGAAACGTTTGTGGATCCGCAGCTGTACCGGGGCACGGTCTATGTGGCGGCGCACTGGATCCAGCTGGGCTTGCGCAAGGGGTCTGCGCGCTCGAACGGGCAGTCCACGGACAAGCACGGGCAGCGCAAGCAGATGCTGGTGGATCCGCTGCGGGCGCGGGCGCGGGCGCGGCTGGCGGATCCGCAGGAGCGGCCGGAATGGGCTTGCGGGGCGGTCGATGTGCGCTACCCGGCGGCGGAACTGCGCTCGCTGCGGGCGCAGTTGGAGGCGGTGGAGGACAGCCGGAGCGGCCACGGGAGACGGCATCGGTTGGCCGTGGTACTGGCGCTGCAGCTGCTGGCGAGGCCGGGCGGGTCGGCGGGCGGGCGGCAGAAGCGTATGCGAAGACATTGACAGCAGAGGAGTTAGGAGCCTTGGGCTGTCGCCGGGACGCGACCACGGGGGAGTCCGTGACACCCTCGGACACGACCTTCCAGCGGGTCATGGAGCGGACCGCCCCGGGCTCGCTGGAACGGGCGCTCGAGCGTTGGACGCAACCGCGCGTGGCGGCGTCGGCGCGGGCGGGGGCTGGCAAGCGCATTCGCGCGGCCAACCGGCTGTCGGCGACGGGGCAGCACGGGGAGACGGTCACGCTGGTGGACCATCGCACGGGCGTCCCGGTGGCGAGCCGCAGCTACCGCGAGGAGGGCGGCGAGCAGGCGGCCTGGCGGGCCTTGTTGGAAGCGGTGGACCTGCGCGGACGGACGGTGACGCTGGACGCGGGGCACGCGGGGCGCGAGACCGAGCGGGCGATCGTGGAACCGCACGGCGGGCACATCATGGTGCGGATCAAAGGCAACTGCGAGCTGACGCACGCGACCCTGAGCGGGCTGAATTGGGAGCTGGGCGCGGCGCGCAGCTGGGCGGAAGCTGGCTGGAAGCCCTCGCGCCAGAGCGACTTAGAGAAGCGCTCGAGCCAAGTCTTCACGCCCCATCCGCAACTGCTGCCGTTCCCGCATGCGCAGCAGGCCTACCGCATCACGCACGAGCGCTGTGCGCGGCGCGGTGGCGCGGTCAAGCGCAGCTACAGCTACGGCATCACTTCGCTGCCGCCGGCGGCTGCCTCGGCGCGCGAGTTACGGGTGCTGCAGCGCGGCCACTGGCGAGTGGAGAGCGCCAACCACTACCGCCGCGACAAGGTCTTCGGGGAGGCTGCCAGCCGCGTGCGCACGGGCCACGGTCCGGCCAACAACGCGGCGCTGAACAACCTGGCGCTGGCGTTGCTGCTGTCGCAGCCGCAGTTCGAGACGGTGCCGGAGGCGCAAATCTACTCCGCCGGCAACCGCGCCAAGGCGCTGCAACTGCGACTGAGCGAAACCTAGCAGGACTGGCACCGCTGAGACATCGCATCCGGCCGACCGCGGCCGGGTGAGCGGCCGCTCTGTGCGCCCGGGGCCGATAGCGGGAGCCCCGCCCGGCGCTGCTCGGCCCATCGGGCATCCTTGGACACCAGGCCGGGGCTCGATTTTCCTTCTCAGACCGCCATGGCGCTCGTGTTCAGGCACCCAGAGAGCGACTACACCCCTCAACCCGACAAAGAATCAGCGGTGCCTGTAGGCGGCCTGCCCCCGAACAGCCCACCCAAGCGTCTGATACGATGAGCGGCACGGTTCATGGCAGCTTGACCGCCGGTTCCCTGCCCTTTGCACTGCCGCTGACGGGTCGGCGGAAGCGGGTGTAAGGCAAGCGGGCTGGGGGGCAGCGCTTGACTGAAACTCCGCCGATGCTTAGGTTTGACGACGCCGAGGCTTGGCCTCGAACCGGAAATCCCGAACGCGTTGGGGCCGGGATGCAAAATTGGGCGCGCTCTGCGCAGGCCCTCGATCCGGGACCAGATAGAGACTTTGCCGAGAGCTTCGGACGATCGCCCGGCGGCAAGGCGATGCTGGAGTGCATTTTCGGCGCAAGCCCGTTCCTTGCAAGTTGCGTAGTTCGCGAGCAGGGCTTCATCCGCGCACTTTGGGAACGCGGTCCAGACCGGTGTGTGGACGAGATCCTAGCTGACCTGCGCGCGATCCCTCCCGATTACCCCGAAGAGGCCGTGGGCCATGCACTGCGCATAGCCCGTCGACGCGTTGCTCTGGCAGTGGGCTTGGCGGACATCGCCGGGATCTGAACACTGCAGGGGGGTAACTGCAGCGCTGTCAAGCTTTGCCAGCACCGCATGCTCGGCGGCGCTTCGGACGCTTCTTAGCGACTTGGCCGGACGCGGAGCCCTCTCGCTGCCCCACCCCGACAATCCGGAGCGAGAATCGGGCGTGATCGTGCTGGGCCTAGGCAAGGTCGGCGGGGGTGAACTTAACTATTCTTCCGACATCGACCTGATCCTGCTGTACGACCGCCAGATCGTTGCAGCGCGCGATCCGTACGCAATTCCGTCCCATATGACCAACCTAGCGCGTCGGTTTGTCAGCCTGCTTGCCAGCCCGACGGCCCAAGGGCGAGTGTTTCCCGTCGACCTGCGCCTGCGGCCCGACCCGGTGTCGATGCCGCTGGTAATCCCGACTCACGTGGCGCTGCAGTACTACGACAAGCGCGGACAAACTTGGGAACGAGCAGCAATGATCAAGGCCCGCCCGATCGCGGGTGACCATCCTGCTGCGGAGACCTACCTAAAACAGCTCGAGGCCTTTGTTTGGCCAGAGAAGCTGGACTTCGCGACCGTACAGGATCTGCACGACACCAAGGTCCGAATCGACATGCAGCACCGTGGCGGGAAAATCGGCGAACCGGGACAGAATCTCAAGCTTGGCCGCGGCGGCATCCGCGAAATCGAATTCTTCGCCCAAGCCCACCAACTGGCCTGGGGCGGGGCGGACCCATCCCTCCGCACCGTCGCGACATGCGCATCGCTCCAAGCGCTCGTGGCAGCCGGCCGGATTCCTGAGGACACCAGGACCAAGCTGACCGCTGCCTATGAATTCCTGCGGCGCACCGAACACCGTATTCAGATGGTCGCTGACAGGCAAACCCATTCGCTGCCGAAGGGACCGGCTGAGCTGGAGACCTTAGCGCGGTTTCTCGGCTTCGCGGGCAGCGAGCCGTTCCGGGACGCGCTGGTGCGACACCTGAGACACGTCGAGGAACAATACGAGTCGTTCTTCGAACTGCCCCGTGAGATGACCGATGCCAGCGCGTCTTCGGCCCTCTCCAAGCGCAGCAGGACCGAAACCGTCGCGGGGCTCGAGCGGATGGGGTACCGCGACCCTGAGGCTGCGTTCTCCATCATCGAGCGCTGGAGAACCGGGCGGCACGTGGTGGCACGCGATACGCGCGGGCTGAACCTGCTCCAGTCAATGATTCCATCGCTTGTGATCGCTACTTGCGGAACCGAGGATCCCGACCTGGCACTGCGGCGGTTTGACGACGTGATCGATGGCATCCAGGACGCCCAGCACATGCTCACGCTGTTCCAAGCCAACCTGCACGTGATGGAGACCGTCGCAGAAATCATGGTCGCAACACCGGTGATCAGCGACTTGTTGACGGCCAGACCTACTCTGCTTGAGGTACTGCTGGACCCTTGGACCGATTCCTCTCCGCCCGACCGCGAGGCCCTGGCAGCACAGCTAGCGAGCAAGCTCGGTGACTCGGAGACCTTCGACGACGCCCTCTCCGCCCTTGCCGAGTGGGTGGACACAGCGCGTTTCAGGGTGAGCTTCCAAGTTCTGTTCCATACCCTCGACCCCCTTGAAGCGCCTGCTCTGCTGACAGACATCGCCGATTGCGCGATGCAGGCTCTGATGGAACGCGCCGACGCCGAGACCGGCGCCCTCGATGGCCCACTCGAAGGGGCTGGAGTGGCATTTGTCGCCCTGGGCGGGTTTGGCAGCCGGGCGCTGACACCCGGGTCGGGCTTGGAGCTAGCGATCTATTACTGCGAGCCACAGACCGGGCCATCCGCCGCGTCCCCTGCTGCGTCCGGCCGGGAATACGCTCAACAGCTCGGGGCATTGGTGCTGACGGGCCTGCGGGGCAAAGCGGAGCGGAGGCAGATCTACGCTTGCGCAGCAAACGAAGGTCCCCAGCCTTTGGATGCTTTAGAAAACACTCTCAGGGGCCAGGGGTGGAAGGCGATTCCGCGGGGCTGGCCAAGGCTGGTATGCACGAGCGGCGAGATCAGCGACCGTGTCGCAGGGATCATGAGCAAGTGCCTCCAAGCGCCGCGCGACGCGGACCAACTCAGAGCGGAGCTGATCGTGGCATTGGATCAACTGCAGCGCGACCGCACCCGAGCTCATCCGTGGCACGTCGAAGCGCGCCCGGGCGGCCTAGCCGACCTGAGGGTCCTGACGCATTACCTGCGCCTTCGGCACGGTGCGGAGCACGCCGAGATCCTCGCGGCGAACACCGAGATCGCAGCACTCGGCGCCATCAAGAACGCCGGCGCGATTTCCGTTGCGGACGGGCAGGCGCTGATCGACGCCTGGCTGTTATGGACCCGCGTCCAAGCCCTGCAAGGCCTAGTGAGTCACGACGCTCACGCCGAGAACGTTCCGGAGCGGCTAAAGGCGCTGTTTCGAGACGCGGCAGGTGTCGACGCCTTCACGTCGGTCGAAGCGAGGATGGACGAAGCCGCCACGGCGGTGCAGGCGATCATCGGCAGGGTCTCGGCTGCCGGCGATTAAACCGCACGGGCCATCATTCCTCAGGCAGGATCGCAGTCTTGGGGAGCCCACTTTGCGCCATCATCCTCCGGAAGACCGACACCAATTCGCCCAGCGGAGCCTCGCCGATGATGAAGTCGGACGGATGCACGTCACCGCGGGATACCAGCTCCAGAGCCTCCCGAATGTGATCCGGCGTGTGATGAAACGTCGCCTTGAGCGAGATCGAGGCGTAGTGGAGCCTCCCGGTGTCGAGGCAGACCACGGTGTTCTTCGGGCAGCCCCCGAAGAAGTTCACCTTCCCGCCTGAGCGAACCATCGAGACCGCCTGCCGCCAAGCGTGCGGCGAGCCGACGGCCTCGATCACGACATCGGAGCCCCGTCCGCCCTCAGTGTGGCGACGGATCTCGTCGGTGGGGTCACTTCCGCGACGGGATTCGATCAGCACCTCCGCACCGAGGTGCTCGGCACGGTCGAGTTGCATCTGTCTGCGCCCGATGGCCATGACCCGCGCCCCGGCAATCTTGGCAGCGCGCACGAACATCAGGCCGATTGGTCCCAGCCCGATCACGGTGACGGTATCGCCCGGCCCTACACCGGTGTCATCCATCCCCTTGAGTACGCAGGCCAATGGTTCGGCGAGCGCGGCCGCGCGGTAGTCGACGTGGTCAGGGATGATGTACGTGTTGCACTCGACGATCTGTCCCGGGATCTTGATGTACTCGGCATAGGCCCCGTTGTTGAACAGGAGGTTTTCGCAGAGGTTCTTCTCGTCGCGGCGGCAAAAGAAGCACTTGTAGCATGGCGCCGAATTGGCAGCGACGACGCGATCGCCGACCGCGAAAGAACTAACGGCCGAGCCGACCTCGACGACATCCCCCGCGAGTTCGTGGCCAAGCGCCCCGGGAAGGGTGATCATGCGCGCATGGTGGCCCCGGCGGTAGACCTTCAAGTCGGTCCCGCACGTCAGCGCGGCCTTGACCCGGACGAGCAGGTCGGCCGGGCCGATCGCCGGCACGGCGATGCGCTCGAGTCGTAACTCCTCCTTGCCGTACAGGACGCCGGCCAGCATGTCGTTCTTTGGGCCCATTTCACTCCTGCGGCATAACGAGCAGCTTGAGGCCGCCATCTTGGGGCCGGTTGGCCAACTTCATTCCCAACTCGATCTCGCGCAGTGCGAAGCGGTGCGTTACGAGCGTCTCGACAGGAAAGCTCGGGTCCCACACCATGGCCGCCGAATCCGCTTGCACGTCGACGCACGCACTATAGGAGCCGAAGATCGTCCTGTCTTCCGCACATAGGCTCCGACCATCGAGCCAGAACCGTTCTTGAGCGGACGTCTGCGCGAATAGCATGACTCGGCCACCCCTACGCGACATGGAAACGGCTTGCTCCACGATCCCGGGAGCCGACGCCGCCACGATCACTGCATCGGCGCCGCGCCCGTCAGTAGCCCGGCGCAGCTCGCCAGCAGCTTCCTCTCCGGCGTCCCAGACTTCCGTGGCCCCCATTTTGCGGGAGAGTGCCAGCCTGGCGTCCAATCGGTCTGTGGCAAACACCCGCCGCACTCCGCTGCGGCGCAAGAGTGCCGTGAACAGCAGGCCAATTGGCCCTTGCCCCAGCACGAGCACGCTTTCATCCGGATCCGCTGCCAGTTTGGCCAAGCCCTTCATGCAGGTGTTGGTGGGCTCTACGAATGTCGCCCGCTCAAAGCTGACGTGATCCGGAATCCTCTCGACCCCGCTCCGCACGATCCAGTCCATCACCCGCACATACTGGGCGAACCCGCCGCCGGCAGGCTCAAAGCCCGCTGTCACGCCGACCTTCTTATAGGTGGCGCACTGAGCATAGTCACGAAACCGACAGTAATGGCATTCAAGACACGGTATGTGGTGGAAAAAGCACACTCTGTCACCGGGAGCATACGCGTCAACGCTGTCTCCCACCGCTGCCACCACCCCGGCGGTCTCGTGACCGAAGATCCGCGGAGCGGGAAGCAGGTCATGCTCGATCTTCTTCAGGTCGGTGTGACAAATCCCGCAGGCCTCAACGCGGACGAGCAGCTCGCCGGGCCCGATCGCGGGCACGGAAACGGTCTCAGGGACAACGGTCTGGCGGCCGCGATACACGGCGGCTCTCATCGTATCCGGAAGTGCCATCATCGCCATGCTATGCCCGGAACTCGCAACGTGTCAGGCACCCAGCGAGCGAGCGAGCGGCCATCCTCGCATCCCGCCGCAGCCCCAGCAGGCCGGACCAACGACCCCGACCGCGCAGCGCCTGACCGACCACGCTCCACGCAGAGATCGTGCCATTGGGACGCAGCGCCTGATTGAAATCCACTGGCAGGTCGTCCATTGCCGAGTCACTGATGGAGCGGACGCAGTAGAACGGCAGGCCATGCTCTGCAGCAACTGCAGCAACGGCCAAGGCTTCCATGTCGACCGCGTCGGAACCGCGCCGCCACAGCTCCTGCTTGGCTCTCGCCGACTGCACGACATGGTCCACCGTCAGCAGGAATCCGCGCCGGATCCCTGCAAGATTCGTGCGGGGGAGGCAAGCTTGGTATTCGAGCCCGTCGTAGCGGACAGCCTCGGCGAAAAACACGTCGCCGACTGCAAGCGATGGGTCGAGAGCCCCGGCAAACCCAGTCGAGATCACTGCATCAACCTGACACGTGGCAAGCATCTTCCGCACAGCGGCCTCAGCCGCGACCCGCCCCATGCCGTTGGCCACCAGCATCGCTTCGCCTGTTGGAAGCATCGCCCGCGCTAGCCAGCGCACGTCGGTCGAGGCAAGTTTGGTCACCTGGCGTAAGCCCCCGAACTCTCGCGGGGAGGCCGCGATCATCAACAGCATGCGGGAGAAATGAGCAGTCCAAGCCCAGTTGAGGCGGCAGCCGCCCCAAGCGCTCATTCTCGCACTTGCGACCAGCGATAAGAAGTTACTGGCCGGCTAGGGGCCTTGACCAGCGATGCCCGAATGCCTCTGGGTACCTCGCGTTTCGCCGCCGAGGCGGCCTCTGAACACCATCAAGACTGCCGGGCGGAAGAACACCGTGCAAGAGGGTGGCAAGTGGACCTGCCGCTCGATGAGTAGCGCGGAACCTAGACCATGACCGGGGCATGAAGGTCGGTGCCCCATGAACCGGCCGCTGGTCTATTCTCTGCATCAATTGCGTCGATTAAGCGCTATAATCACCGCACGGCACGGCAAATGCCTTCGCAAGTCTATATCCACCACTTGAAAGGCTGGCCGGACCTCCAGTGGAAGAGGGAGCGAGTCATGGATACCCTGGTGCGGGTGAGGCATAGCCAGGGCCGACTGGTTGGCCGAATGGAGTCAGTCGGGTTTGACCTCAGGCAAGAAGCCACTCTCAGCGCACTCACCGAAGAAGCTCTTGCAACAAGCGCAATCGAGGGGGAACGGCTCGATGCCGAACAGGTGCGTTCGTCGGTCGGCCGCCGCCTTGGCCTGGATGCCTCCGGGTTGGGTCGAGCGGACCGTCAGGTCGACGGCCTGGTCGAAATGATGCTCGACGCCACGGGGCGGTATAACCAGCCGCTCACGGTTGAGCGGTTGCTCGCATGGCATGTATCCCTCTTCCCGATGGGCCTCAGCGGAATGCGCAGGATTCAAGCCGGTGCGTGGCGGGACGACGTCGACGGCCCAATGCAGGTAGTCTCCGGCCCGATTGGGCGGGAGCGTGTGCATTTCGAAGCGCCCGCCGCCGTCCGACTCGATCGCGAGATGGCGAGCTTCGTGGCGTGGTTCAATGCGCCGGAAGGCACAGACTTTGTGGTGAAGGCCGCGTTGGCCCATTTGCGCTTCGCCACGATTCATCCGTTCGAGGACGGCAACGGCCGAATCGCCCGTGCGGTTGCCGAAATGCTGCTCGCGCGCTCGGATCAGAACGACCGGCGATTCTACAGCATGTCCGCCCAAATCTCCAAAGAGCGCAGGGACTACTACATGACCCTGGAGACAACGCAGAAAGGTGGCCTCGATGTGACGTCATGGCTGTGCTGGTTTCTGGAATGCTTGGAGCGGGCGATTGACCGTGCGCAAGACGTCCTGAAGGGCGTGCTCCGCAAGGCTAGATTCCGGGACGCTACTCGAAGCTTACGCCTCAATGCGCGCCAGACAATGATGCTGGATCGCTTACTCGACGGATTCACTGGCAAGCTAACCACGTCGAAATGGGCAAAGATCGCTAATTGCTCCCACGACACCGCACTCCGCGACATCAGGGAGCTTCTCGATCACGGGATCTTGGTTCGCAGTGCTGCAGCAGGGCGGAGCACAAACTATGAAATCGCTGGCACTGTCAGGTGAGGTCTAGGATCCACGTCGGGCAGATTGGTGCTTCGAACAAGACGGGGCCCGTCCAGCCGAGTGGTTGTCCGTGGACCAACAGCGTTGAGGTGCCGCACGGACGCCAGGACAGCGCTCTCACCCCTACCGGCAGGGTCCTGAGTTCCCGAAGGCACGCGGAACCGTGGCTCCAGGCCCTTCGCCAGATTCAGCCCGCCGGATTCCTAGCGAAATACAACGGCCTTGGTCTGTGTGCGCTTCTCGCCTCTCAGTAGTTGCGTTCCAGCCCTTCTTGCGCGTCCGTTGGAGTACCGGCTCTGGCCACCCAGACGCCCGCTTCAGCGGAGATTCGATCCTGCCGGTCCCACGCGCACCGTTGCGCCCAGCGTTCCTCGGCCTCAGCGTGTCGCGCCAAACCGACACGTCCCAGTGCAGCGGCCGCCGCCCGCGGCGCTCCCGCATCGCATGCGCCGACTGCTGCGCTTAGGCCCCGCAGGCCACCCACACCACGTCCCCGAGCATGGCCGGACTCCGCAACGCGGGCGCCCAGCGATAGCGCAAGCCGTGAAGCGGCTGGGGAATGCTGCAACGGGAAGTGACCTGATGCTGTGCAGTCCGTATGAAAACCTTGGGGAAAGCCCGCGCTCGAATCGTAACGTCCGCACATCCTCGACGCCTTCCCAGCAGTGCAGTGTTGTTGGAGCGTACGCGACGAGCCAATTGCCGGAATGCGCGGGCTGGAAAAGTTGGCGCGATGGAGTCTCGCAATCCTGGCGATGACAACCGCGCTTGACGGAGCCGACCCGCAGAATGGCCCGTACCTCCCAAGGGTTCCATTCGACTATGCCGACATCGTGCTGCCAGACTACTACCGCTCCAGCAACTTTCCGGGCGGACGGCGGACCCGCGGCTCGGCCGCCGACCTCGACAACACCCCGGGCAGCAACCGCATTACCAACGATGGAGCCACGTTGGGGCGCATATTGTTCTACGACAAGAGTCTCAGCGCGAACGGAACGATTTCGTGTTCTTCCTGCCATCAGCAGGAGCACGGATTCACCGACCCGGACAGGCTGAGCAAGGGCTTTGCCGGGGGACTGACGCGACGCCACTCAATGGGTCTCACGAACGCGAGATTCTACCGATCGGGGAAGTTCTTTTGGGACGAACGCGCGATGACCCTCGAGGACCAAGTGCTGATGCCTTTCCAAGATCCCGTCGAAATGGGATTGACGCTGGAGCGGCTCGAGGCCCTGGTGCGGTCGCGACCCTACTACCCAAGCCTGTTCGCGGCGGCGTTTGGGTCGGGACGGATCGATTCGGATCGGATTGCACGAGCCTTGGCACAGTTCGTCCGCAGCATTGTCAGTGTCAACTCCAAGTACGACCGAAGCCGGCGTCAGGTCGGCTCCCCGCTGACGGATTTTCCGAATTTCAGCAGAGAGGAGAACCTAGGGAAGCGGATATTCATGACGAATGGTGGCGTCGGGAGGGCGCCCTGCACAATCTGCCACCAGAGCGAATCGTTCTCCTTGGTGAGTCGTCGCCGCAATCGCAATCGAGTCACTGATGCGTCCAACAATGGGCTGGATGATTCCTCCGACGCCGACCGCGGAGTTGCCGAGACCACCGGACAGAGCCGGGACGCGGGCAAGTTCAAGTCGCCGTCTTTGAGGAATGTGGGCGTGGGTGCCCCATACATGCACGACGGCCGCTTTGCCACGCTGGAGGAAGTGATCGAGCACTACAGTACCGGCATCCAAGCTCATGCCAATCTGGACCCGGCATTGCGCGGGAGCTTCGTGACACTCTGGACACCCGAGCGTTACAGCTTCTCGAGTCAAGAAAAGGCCGCGCTGGTCGCCTTCCTGCACACGCTGACCGACGAAACGCTACTGTCCGACGAGAGATTCTCGGATCCATTCATCGATCCGGGCGGTTCGATGATCACGGGAGTGGTCGGCAGTGCGAACGCCCCCAAGTGATCGTGGCTGCAAGCGCGCTCCCGCAAGCCTCACTCGATTCCCGCGCTAGCTCCGTTAGCCGAGCGGCTTGTAATCTCCCCTGGCGGCCAAGTGAAGCCTTCGCTGCGGGATGCAAGCCCTCGTGGTTCGTTCCCAGGAGGAATACATTGTGCAGTAGGAAGAGTCGGAGAGAAGGAATCGTGCCCTCTGGATCAGCGGGGAACTAGTGCCGGCTCCGGGATCGGCTGGGTCCGGAGCGGAGCCGGATGCCGTGTGCTCTGAATCGGCCCAGTGCGGCACTCGTCCTGCCGTTCGCCACTTTGCTGCACCTGCCGACGAGCGCTGCGCAGGACACCTGGGATGGAGTTCGTATCGATCGCACCCGGCGAGTCCCCGATGGGTTCCTTCCGCCAGCCATCGTCCGATGACGTGCGGCCCTTGGCGTAGGTCTCCAGTACCCGGCCGTTCGAGACAAGCAGGCACGAGGTCACCTAGGCGCAATGAGAGGCCGTGATGGGCTACGACCCGTCATGCCACCAGGAATGTGGAGCGGACTGCCCGGTCGAGAACGTCTCTCCCGAGAAAGTCCAAGCGTTTCGATGGGAGGCTGAACGTGGTAGCAACGGATGGGCACACCTACAGGATCCCAACCAAGGCAAAGTGGGGATGCTTGGCTCGCTCAGTGGTCTCCAGCCGCTCGCGCGAACGCTACGGCGAATTGGATGCGATTTCCTGGCACCGGGCCAATAGCGAGGATCTCCCGAAACCGGCTAGGGTCGGCTTGGAGTCCAGGGGCGGCCGGCACCAGTGCCGTCCACAGCTGGCCCGCGTGGCACCTAGGAGAGCGTGATGCGCTTCACGTCGATCGCATCGTCGTCGAAGGTGCCCAGTCCGAAGTTGGATGCCAGTTCGATGTGCTCGATCTGGGCGTTGAGCCACCGGCTGTCCTCGTCGGGCTTGAGCAGAGCAATCGGGGCTCTCCCGACTTCAGCCCTCTTCTCGTCGATCGCCTTCCAGCCGGTCTTGTCCAGCGCTACGGGATCCGATGCGAAATACATCGTCTTGTGCTCCCAGGTATAGCGTTCGACACTTCCGCCGGGACCGCCGTGGTAGGCGGCCTTCACTCCATCGAGGATGTGCAGGACGAGCTTCTCGCGGATCACTGGCAAATCCACGACAGCTGGGATGAATATGCCGCAGACGTTCGCCGTCGTTGACGCGTGGCTGCGGCTGACATTGTTCACCAGCCCGTGCGACATGTTCTTGAGGGCCAGAGTCACACCGGCGGACTGATGATGCTTCACAACGCAGAGGTTGATGACCTTGTTGACTTCCTTGGTCAGGAACTTCGCGACGTACGATCGCCTGGCGTGCACGTCGCTCAAGTCATACTCGGGCGCGTAAGCCGGGTGGACCAGCGGCATCTCCATGTAGACATCCGCGTCGTATCCGCCCATATCGAGCTGGATCCTGGGATTGGTGGGCGAACCCGAAGTCCAACGGACTCCGTCGGGCAGCCAGTCGACGAATCCGGCGCGCTGGAACTGGTCGCCGTAGCGATCGTAGGCAACGATATCGCGGCGTGGAATGCCGATCTCCCCCAATGCGCGGATGATGGGGTGCAGAACCTCGGGAGCGGAGATGACATGAGGCATCCCGACCGGATTGAGCTTAATCCCGACGACGTCACCGGGCTCGAAGAACAGCCGCCAAGCATCGAGTGAGCCCCCAGCCCCTGTGAGTTCCCGCATGCCCCGGTCGATCATCTGCGCTACCGGCTCGGCCTGGTAATTTCCCGAGACGATACTGTTGGGGTGGTGGACGGCGACGACCCGCCCGGGATAGGGGCCAGGTATCCCGAGCTTACGTTCTTGAGCTGCCGCTGATCCCTGGGCACTTGCCAGTCGCGCCGGCATCGACGCCATTGCGGCGCTGACGGAAGCGGCAAGGAATCCTCGTCGGTCGAAAGCCATGGTGTCTCCTCATCGGCAACGGCGCGAGTTCGAATCGACTTGCGCTGCGCTGAGACCGAGCAAAGATCGTGCTACAGGCGTTGCCGGATCCGATGATAGCGGGTTGGATTGCGACATTGCATGCCTGGCTAGCGCTCGACAGACCCGATCTATCGGATCGGACACCGCGGAGCCGACACACGGGACGTGATCTCAGTGGTCGAGCGCTCGGGAGGTCTCGTCGAGGCCTGCCAAGAACTCTTGCTCGGACCTCTCGTCCGGAAACGTCAGGCTACCCGAGCGGTAATACGTGACTTCCTCGCGCCATCGCTCGCGAAGCGCCTGGCGCGCTGAATCCACGCGGACCGATTCGCCATCGCGAAGCAGATAGATCGGGTTCGTGTGGGCTTGGATGGTCGGTTCCCCCTCGAGCGTTCGCGCTTTGACGCGGGCGGCCAGCCAGGAACTGTCCTGCAGTTCCAGCCGGAAGTCGAGTTGCAGGTCGTCCTCCGAGCCATCGCCCTCCTTGCGGACAACGACTTCTCCGTTGCGTACGATCTCGATCTCCTCAATGGGCCGGAAGTAGACCGCCCTTGCCCTACCCTGGACTTCGTGCGAGTCCCCGCTCCAGGACAAGCTGCCACCTGGGGAGTGACCGTCGACGGAAAACTCCAGCAATGGGCCATTCGTGAGTACCACAGCGCCACGTCGGATGCCGTCGGCCCACGCGGCGTACGCGGACTCTCCCGGTTCGGCTCGCACCAGCGTCCGCTCCGGCCCCAGCAGCGGCAGGGCCCTAGGCCAGGACCGGAACCTCGAGACATTGGCAGGAAAATCGCTTCCGGCGAGGCCGACGACGCGAAAGCCGGCGTTCAGCAACTCGTACCATTCGTCCGTTTTGAGAACTCCAAACTGGAACACCTCGACGAAATCGATCGCGTCGTGGACGAGGTTCATCAGGAGTGTCGAGTTGGGCTGGCTGCCGTAGAAGTGCGCGAACCCCGTCAACGCCCCGAGTCGACGCCCCTCGGCGAAGAGCACGAGGGGATTGGGGAACGCCTGGGGGCTATTCGCGTACTCTAGGCCGATGCTCAATGGCTCGATCATTCGACGCGGACCAAGGAACAGCGTGTGTCCGTAGAAACGGCTGCGAGACTCGTGGCCTGAGCGAATCGAGAAGCCGTCCACCTGCGCTTCGGCTTGTTCGCCGAACCCCCATTGCGTTGCCGCATGCTGCTGCCGCTGGAGTTCCAAGAAGTTCGCAACCGTCAGGTCTTCGGCCTGCATCCACTTCAGGAAGACGGGATCGTCCTCCGGCGCGCGCACGAGATGGATGTGATCGTCCCCCGAAAGCCACTGATCCTGCGAGTCCGGCGCAATCGGATCGAGGCTTAACGTGATCTCCGACTCCTCGCCGAACTTCAACGCGAAGGATTCCACGGCGGGCCGGAAGAAGGTGCCGTGGTACGCCTCGATGCGGTAGTCGTCGGAAGCCGGCAAGTCGAAGCTGGCGGCGCCCTCCAGCAGGATGAAATGGGAGCTGTCCCTTGCCGTGACTTCGAGTACGGTCGAGTCCGCCGCCCGGCGCCAGATACGCTCTCGGTAGAAGAGGTCCGGGCGCAGCGGGAGCATCGTGTCAACCGGGCTCAAGCGAAACTCGCGGTCTCCCTTGAACAGGTACACACGGGCGGGAATCGGCTCGCCCGTGTCGGACCGCCGGACTTTCAGATGAAGCTTGACCGCGTGGCGAGGCCTGAGCGACTCGATCTGTTCCGAGCAGGAGCCCACCGCGACCAGGCCGATCGCGGCCAGGAAGCCGCCACGCAGGATGATCGAGCGATTCATGGGAAGCTCCTCAGCGAGAGTGCGCGAACTTGGCGGTCAATGGCCGCGTCAAGCGGAACGGTCACAGGCGCTCTGTCGGGATACTCGCCGCGCCGTAGAGTCGTCCAGCCTTTACCGTCGCAACCGGGCGCAGCATGCTGCGAGCGGTCCGCGTCGCTCCGAGGGCGTCCGTCAAGCGGAACTCCCCCTGATCCATCGAGAACACTGCAATGTCGGCCTCGGAGCCCTCGCGCAACGTTCCGAGCTGGTTCAGCCTGCCGAATACCTGGGACGGATTCGACGTGACTCGCCGGATCGCCTCCTCCAGAGTCAGCCCCAACTGCAGGAACTTGGAAACGGTCGTCGCCAGGTCGAACACGGGCCCGTGAACATTGAACTGGTGCACGTCGCTGGAAATCGTGCCGGGCAGCAGTCCTTGCTCCAGAGCCTTCTCGGCCGTGTCGAAGGAGAAGCTGCCGGCGCCGTGCCCGATATCGAGGTGGATGCCGGAGGCGACGCCTTCGAGGATCTCGTCATGCACACGGCCGTCGTCGTCGAGGATTCCGCCTTCCCCGCCCCGGAAGCTGTGGGTGATCACGTCACCCGGCTTCATCAGCGCCAGTATCTCCGGCACAGTGGAATGTGAGCCCCCGATGTGGACCATCACCGGCAGCGCGGCCGCATCGGCGGCTTCGCGGGCACGCCGCAGGACTTCCAGGTCGTGCTCGCCGGCAATGTTGCGAGTGAGCCTTACCTTCATGCCCACGATCACGTCCCGGTGCCGTTCTATGGTCTTAGCCGCCAGGGCCGCGTTGGCGTAGCGCAAGTCGAGCAGTTCACCCCACGGGTTGTCCTGCGAGAGGGTCGACTGTCCGACCACCGAAATATTCAGCAGGGCGAGGATACGGGTCTCGGCGGTATTGATGACGTACTTGCGGAGCCCTGGGAATGTGTGTGCTCCCGCGGAGCCCGCGTCAATTGCAGTGGTCACGCCCTTGGCGATGCAGTTGGGATCCGCGGGTATGCCCAGAGGTGCGACGCCGTCGTACACATGGGTGTGGATATCGATCCAGCCAGGCGTCACGATGCGACTGGAGGCGTCAATCACATGAAGCGCTTCGCTCTGCGGAATTGATTCCGCTACCCGGGCGATCTTCGATCCGGAAACTGCGATGTCGCGGGGAGCGGACAGCCCTTGGGACGGGTCGATCAGTCGGCCGCCCTTCACCAGCAGCGAGTATCGATAGGATCGGGCTCTGCTCTGCGCGTAAGCCAGCGGCTCCAAATGGGAGCCCACGGCCCCGACTACAAGGGGCCCGAGGGCGTGCCGGACGAATCTTCGACGGGTATGCATCGTTAACGACAGCAGTGCGGTTGGATTATAGGACGGTTCACGCTTCTGTGTTGCTGAATGTCGCTCGCCTATCCGTGCCCTCACGAGCGGTAACTCCTGCTGTTCGTTTGGCTTGGCCATAGGAATAAACGCAAATCGTGTGGTGCCATACCGACTCCTTGTTGGCTAGCAAGTCATTTATTACCAGTTACTTATAAAAAGTTGATTCCCAGCAACGGTGAACTCGGGTTTTAGGACGACGGGCTCCAGAACGAGCCTCCTCCGCGGGTATCAGGCACGACCGACGATCAACCTGACCGTGGGCAATCGACTGCGGGTTGCCAGTTCGAAGCGCTACCGTCGAGCGTGGCTCTAGGCAACTGTTGGACAGTTTCCTGAAAGACCCTTAAATCTGGTTACACTCACAGGGCGTTCCGCCCCGGTGCGTGACCATCGGCCTGAACTGTTGCTCCAGTGACGATCGCGCTACGCGCGACAGGCAACGAGAAAGGTCAATTTAGCTAGGCGCTAGGGCACTCCGATCTCTTGATGCATGCGTGCGCCTCACGCGGACGGTGATCCGAAAATCTCCCAGCGCCAACCCAATCCGGCTCCCTTCCCCGCTTCGGGCTGTCGAGGGAGCGCACGGCGGCTGCTCACGGGCAGAGGCTTATCCACACGCCGCGCAGGCAGATGCGGCCTCACAGTCGCCTGCCTGAATCATGTGCATTCGAGTGGCCAGCAATTCGTCAAGCTGCTTGACGGGCGGCAGCAACAGGTAAACCCCGTCCCCAGCGACTCGGACCGGAAACACCTTCAGCGCGTACGGGTCTCCGGACAGGCATTCGCCGGTTTCGAGAGAGAACGGCTTCTTGTGCAACGGACACGTGACTTTGGGGCTCAAGCCGACACTGCCTGTGATTCCGCGGGACAGTACAAATGCGTTCTTGTGCGGGCACATGTTCTGGCATGCGCGCCATTCGCTGCGATCGGTCAGGTTAAAGACTGCGATCTGGGTGCCGCCGTACTTGATCGCCGACCCGCCGTTTCTGGGGAAGTCCGAGACCCGTCCTACCCGCACCCAGTGCAGCTTGCGCGGCGGTCCGCCCGATCCATTGGTAGCGGTCTCGCCCAGCGTCGCGCCACCTGGGAGCTTGATGTCGGACAACAGCACGCCATCCTTGGGCCAATCCGCAGGGCGCGCTTGGCCCCGTACGTCGACAAACTCGATACCCGCATCGGTTTCATCGGAATTCACGAACTGACGGAATAGCTTGCGGCGCTCAGGATCCTCAACGACTTCTTTCCACTCGCAGCGGTAGCTGTCGACCAGGAACTGCATGCGCTCCTCCAGCTCGTCGCAGATGCCGAGCTTGTCATCGACGATGACCTCCCGTAGGCGATCAATGCCGCCCTCCATCTGCTCGATCCAAACGGCCGTGCGAGTGAGCTTGTCCGCCGTCGCGATGTAGTACATGAAGAACCGGTCGATGTAGCGAATCGCGGTTTCCTCGTCCAGCGACGATGCCAGTAGGTCCGCGTGCCTGGGCTTGGCACCGCCGTTGCCGCAGACGTAGAGGTTGTATCCCGTTTCGGTCGCAATCAGACCAATGTCCTTCGACTGAGCCTCGGCACACTCGCGCACGCATCCCGACACGGCTCCCTTGACCTTGTGCGGCGCGCGGATGCCCCGGTAGCGCTCCTCGATGCGCACCGCGAATCCGACCGAGTCCTGCACACCGTAGCGGCACCAAGTTGTGCCAACGCAGCTCTTGATGGTCCGCAGGGCCTTGCCGTAGGCGTGCCCGCTCTCGAAGCCAGCCGCGATGAGCTCCCCCCAGATGTTCGGAAGCTGGTGCAATTGCGCCCCGAACAGGTCGACCCGCTGGCCGCCAGTGATCTTCGTGTAGAGGCCATACTTCTTGGCCACCGCTCCTAGGGCGATCAGCTTCTCAGGCGTGATCTCGCCACCGGGAACGCGGGGTATGACGCTGTAGAGCCCGCCACGCTGCATGTTTGCCAGGAACCGATCATTGGTGTCCTGCAACGTGTGATGATCGGGGTCGGTGATGCTCTCGTTCCATAGCGAGGCAAGGATCGATGTCGCGGCGGGCTTGCAGATTTCGCAGCCTTGGCCGCTGCCGCACTCGCGGATCAACTCCTTGAATGTCTTGATCTGCTTGATCTTGATGATGTCGAACAGATCCTGGCGAGTGTACTGGAAGTGCTCGCACAGATTGGCATCCACGCTCTTGCCGGCGGCTTCGAGTTCGGTGTTGAGGAGACTGGTCACGAGCGGCAGGCAGCCGCCGCAGCCGGTGCCGGCCGCAGTGCATTCCTTGACAGCACCGGTGGTCGTCAAGCCCTGCTCGCGAATCGCGCTGCAGATCTCGCCCTTGGTGACGTTGTTGCAGGAGCAGATCTGCGCTTCGTCGCCTCCTGCCGAGCCCTCCATTGGACTCTCCCCGCCGAGCCGCGCCAGTTGTGCTGGCGTCGCCGAGAGATCTTCGCCGCTCTTAGCCAGGAGGGACAGCATCGGATAGTCCGACGCGTCGCCGACGAGCACGCCGCCGACGAGCTTGTGACCCTCGGGGGAGAACAGGAGCTTCTTGTAGACGCCCGCGAACGGATCCTCCACGACCAGCGGCACCGCATCATCCGGCGACGCCTCATAGTCGCCAAAGCTCGCTACGTCGACACCCATGAGCTTCAGCTTCGTCGACAGGTCCGCGCCTGTGAAGCTCGCAGCTTCGCCCGTGAAATGCCGGGCGGCGGTCTCCGCCATCTGCCAGCCTGGCGCGATCAGGCCATAGACCATGCTCTGGTGCGAGGCCGCCTCGCCGATTGCAAAAATGTCTGGGTCCGAGGTCTGCAAGTGATCGTCCACTGCGATGCCGCCCCGCTGGCCAATCTCCAATCCGCAGTCTCGGGCAAGCTCGTCGCGCGGCCGGATGCCGGCTGAAACAATCACCATGTCGACCTGCAAGGAGCCGCCGTCGACAAATTCCATGCCCTCCACCTTGCCGTTGCCCAAGAACTGCTGCGTTGACTTGCGCAGGTGGACGCTCACGCCCAGTTCCTGGATCTTGCGCACGAGCAGCCGCGAGCCCTGATCGTCGATCTGCCGGGGCATCAGCCTCGGGGCAAACTCGACCACGTGCGTCTCGAGCCCAAGATCATAAGCGGCCTTGGCCGCTTCCAAGCCTAGAAGGCCGCCGCCGATCACAGCGCAGGTGCGGGCTTTGTTGGCGTATTCGATGATCGCGTCCAAGTCCTCGATCGTGCGGTAGACAAACACGCCGCGCTTATCTGTGCCCGGGATCGGAGGTACGAATGGGCTAGAGCCCGTTGCCAGCACGACACGGTCGTACGGTACCGACCAGCCTTTTTGGGAGACCACCAGCTTGCGCGCCCGGTCGATCTCCGCGGCCCGGTCGCCGACGTGAATCTCGATGCCGTTGTCGCGGTACCACTCCAGCCGCGCCACCGCCAGCTTCCCCGGGTCTCGGTGCCCGAAGTAGCTGGTCAGATGGACGCGGTCGTACGCTGGGCGCGGCTCTTCACAGAATGTGACCAGCCTGTATTCGCGCTCTGCGTCGAACTCGACGAGCTTTTCGCAGAAACGATGGCCCACCAGGCCATTGCCGATTACAACTGCGGTCTTCCGCATCCCCGCCATGGGCAGTTCCACCTTGAGATCCAGCTCGCCCCTTGTGCGACTGATAACCGCTGCGCGACGGCGCGGAGTCGCTACTACAGTGTGTTCGGGGGCGCGGAACTCGCTCGGCGGGGAGCGAAGGGCTGAATATGGTTCCAGTGTAGGAACGCCGAACCCAGCAAAAACAGTGCCATAGCACCCATCAGAACTTCTTGTGCGAATTCCCTTCCGGCGCGTGGTAGGTTCGAGTCAGGCAGGCAAGCGCGAAGTAGCGCACGCCGCCACACGGTCGCGGGACCTAGCAGTCCCGGTGACTCGAACCCCGTAGATTCGACACACCGAATCGCCTGGCTCAGGGCAGAGCCGGCCGGGGCACCCCCCGTTCAACAGCAACAATCCGCGCGAGGTGTCGTTTCCCACGACGAGGCCTACGCCGGCAGAGCACATTCCGTGCAGAGAGGAAGGAGTTGTACAGACTCGATGCAGACCGCAGCCACAAGCTTGCCAGCTGTCGCGAACCCGTTCACGATCCTGGGTGCGACGAGCCCCTCGCGCGCCGAGCGAGGGCTGGTGGGCAACTCTCCCTTGATTCCAGACATCCCGCTGGAGGACGGGCAGCAGTACCGCTTCCACTTCGACATGTCCAAGTGCATCGGCTGCAAGTGTTGCGAAGTCGCCTGCGCCGAACAGAACAACAACCCGGCAGATGTATCGTGGCGCCGGGTCGGCGAGATCGAGGGCGGGGTCTTCCCGGACACCCAACGGCTGCATCTTTCGATGGGCTGCAACCACTGCCTAGACCCCTCGTGCATGACCGGCTGCCCGACTGAGGCGTACACCAAGGATCTCCGGACCGGCATCGTAGAGCACAACGCCAGCGTGTGCATCGGCTGCGAGTACTGCATCTGGAACTGCCCCTACAGCGTGCCAACGTTCAACCCCGAGCGCGGCGTGGTCGGCAAGTGTGACATGTGCCAAGGGCGGCTCGCGGACGGGGACGCTCCGGCGTGCGTCAGCGCCTGCCCAGCCGAGGCCCTAGCGATCGAGATCGTGGACATTGGCGAGTGGCGGCGCAAGTATCAGGACGAGGCCAACGCGCCAGGCCTGCCCAGCGCTGACGACACGATCTCCACGACGAGGGTCACCCGGCCAGACCACACGCCGCTGAACGCCGAACGGGCCGACTTTCACCGTGTCCGGTCGGCGAAACCCCACTATTCGCTGGTCTTGATGACGGTTCTCACGCAGCTTTCGATCGGAGGGTTCGCCACCACCTGGATCCTCGGCCTGCTCGGCGGGTCGCAAGTGCTCAAAGCCGCAGCGCTAGTCACACTCGCCCTTGGCTTGGCATCGTTTGTCGCAGCTCCGCTGCACTTGGGGCGGCCGGCCTTGGCGCCGCTTGCGATCCGCAATGTCAAGACATCGTGGCTTAGCCGTGAGATCGTCGGGCTGAGCGCCTTTGGCGCGGTGGCCTCGGTCTACGCCGTAATGCTGCTGCTGGAATCTGGCGGCACTGCGCTGGTGGGCGGGGCTGCTTCGGCGATCGGAGCATTCGCGGTGTACGCCACGTCGCGAATCTACTTGGTGCCGGGCCGGCCGGCGTGGAATCGCCCGCACACGATCGCCGATTTCTTTCTCACCGGGGTCACTCTCGGACCATTGCTGCTAGTGGCTCTGGGCACGCGTTTCGATGATGTTCTGCTAATGGTCGCCGCGCTGGCCGCTGTCGCGCAGCTGCTGTTGGAGACGTTGCGATTCCTGAGCTTCGTGCGCTCGGAGGATTACGAACTCCAAGCGACTGCGCAGCTGTTGTCGGGCCCGCTCTCACAGCTGTTCCTGCTACGGCTTGGCTTGCTCGCCGCCGGTGCGGTTGCGTTGCCCGCACTCGGCTTCGCCGGTATCGGCTGCGGGCTAGCGGTCAGCGGAGCCCTGGTCGGACGCTACCTGTTCTTCGTGAGCGTAGTCCCCAAGAACATGGCGATGCCGTTCTTCGAAAGGAAGGCGGCGGCATGAACATCAAGCGAATCCTCGGCTTTGATACGAAGCGGGATGATTACGCCTACGGGTACGACCCCGTGTACGGGTATACCTCCGCGCGCAAGATCCCCGACCGCTGGGTGCCGACCACCTGCGGGTACTGCTCTGTGGGCTGCGGGATGCAGATCGGGGTCCGCAACGGCAAGGCGGTTGCGGTGCGCGGCAATGACGCGCACCCCGTCAACCTCGGCAAGCTCTGCCCCAAAGGACTGGCCGAGCATGAATTCATTGAAGCCGCGAGCCGCGCCCGCCATCCGCTGCTAAAGAACGCCAAGGGGCGCTTCGAACGGATCGGCTGGGACGACGCAATCGAGACGCTGGTACGGGGATTCCGCAAGACGCAGGCCGACCACGGTTCCGGCGCCCTCGGCGTGCTGAGCACCGGTCAATTGGTCACTGAGGAGTTCTACACGCTCGGCAAACTCGTGCAACTGGGCTTTGGCACGAATAACTACGACGGCAACACCACACTCTGCATGGCAAGCGCGGTTTCCGGATACAAACGCTCGTTTGGCAGCGATGGCCCGCCCGGGGCATACGATGACTTCGAGCAGTCCGACGTTGTCTTCCTGATCGGGGCCAATATCGCCGACAACCACCCGATCCTCTGCTACCGCCTCGAGCAGAATCCCGGCAAGACGGTCGTGGTCGCCGATCCGCGCGTTAGCAAGACTGCGCGGATGGCGGATCTATACCTGCCGCTGAAGCCGCGGTCCGACATCGCCCTGCTCAACGGCATGGCCCACATCCTGATTCGGTCCGGCCTGATCGACCGAGACTACATCGAAGCGCACACCAACGGATTCGAAGAGCTGCAGCAGCACCTCGATAAGTACACCCCGGATCGCGTCGCAGCGGTCACAGGCATCAGCGTGGAGCAGGTCTACCGCGCCGCGCTGCTGTACGGTCGGGCCAAGGCCCCAATGCTCGCTTGGTCGATGGGCGTCAACCATTCGACCAAGGGCACCGAGACTGTCAATGTCATCAACAACCTGGCGCTGCTCACCGGAAACGTGGGCAAGCCCGGCGCATCACCGTTCTCGATCACCGGGCAGTGCAATGCGATGGGCACTCGCGAGACGGGATTCACGGCTTCCATGCCGGGGTACCGCAAGTTCGACGACCCGCAAGACCGCCAGGATCTGGCACGGCTATGGAACATCGATCCGGAGGCGCTGCCGCGCGCACGTGGCCGTGCCTATCCGGACATCGTTGAAGCTTGCGTCCGGGACAAGATCAAGGCTCTGTGGATCATCGGCCACCAACCCGCTTGTATCGTTCCCCAACTACGACTTGCTGCGGCACGGTCTCGCCAATCTTGACTTCCTAGTCGTGCAGGACGGCTTCCACCCGACGCCGACGACCGAACTCGCCGACATGGTGCTCCCAGCGGCGATCTGGGGCGAAAAGGAAGGCACGTACACGAATTCGGAGCGACGCGTCGGCAAGGTCAATCAAGCCGTGGAGCCACCCGGCGAGGCGAGATCAGACTTCGACATCTTCCTCGCAGTCGCGGAAGAGCTCGGGATCCGCGAGTCGCTCTATCCGGGTTGGACCAACCCGCGAGACGCGTTCGACGAATGGCGCAGGGTATCGCAGGGACGACTCTGCGACTACTCGGGACTCAGCTACGAGCTGCTGGACAGGCACCACGCCATCCAGTGGCCGTTCACGGCCGATGACGCCGCCCGAACGAACGGGACCGCACCCAGGACGAGCCGGCTTTACGCCGACGGCAACTTCGAGACGCCGGATGGTAAGGCGCAGCTGTTCCCGGTCGAGTGGGAGCCATTCCCGGAGCAGCCCAGCAAGTCCTTCCCGTTCGTGCTCAACACCGGGCGCACCGTCGAGCACTGGCACACCCGCACGAAGACCAAAGAAGTGAAGATCTTGGAACGCATGTCGCCCACAGCTTGGCTGGAGATGAGCCCCCGCGACGCTCGAAGCCTAGGCCTGCGGCAACACGACCTCGTGACCGTCGTGTCGCCCCGCAGCCGCGTGGAGCACTTGGAACTGCGCGTCACGGAGATCGTGGCACCGGGTCAGGTGTTCATGCCGTTCCACTACGAGGAGAAGAATTCGAACCGACTGACGCAAAGCGCATTCGACCCGATTTCACGGGAACCGAACTACAAGCAGGCGGCGGTAAGGGTCGAGAAGAGCGGACCAAGAAGCGCCGCTCGATAGGCAGACCGCCCCGCCCTGTACGCAAGGGGTGCGCCGGACCTAGAAGTCCGGCTTAGCAGACAAAAGCAAAGGGACCTTGCCGGCCCGCCGTGCGTCCGGCAAGCAGTGCCGGGTCAGTGTATCCGGCATAAGGGAAAAGCAAGATGGACTTCAAGAACAAAGCAACGAAGATCCGATTGTCCAGCTTAGGCACCGTGCCGATGCGGACCTTTCACATGACTTGGTCCGCATTCTTCCTGTGCTTCTTCGGCTGGTTCGGAATCGCGCCGCTGATGGCAGTCGTTCGTGACGACCTCGGACTCTCGAAGGAGCAGGTCGGCAACACGATCATCGCGTCTGTGGCAATCACTGTGATCGCCCGGCTGGCGATCGGCTGGCTGTGCGACAAGATCGGGCCGCGCCGGGCCTACACCTGGCTACTCGCCATAGGATCGATCCCGGTGATGACGATCGGGCTGGCAGACACCTATGAAACGTTCCTGCTGTTCCGGCTGGCGATCGGCGCGATCGGGGCCTCATTTGTGATCACGCAGTACCACACTTCGGTGATGTTCGCGCCCAACATCGTGGGCACGGCCAACGCAACCACGGCGGGCTGGGGCAACCTCGGAGGGGGTGTCACGCAGATGGCGATGCCCTTGATTTTCTGCCTCCTGCGCAGAATCAGTGGGTGAGGATCGGGTCTTGCTTCCTGCGGTAGTGTAGTTTCATCCGGGTACCGAGGGCTTCCGCCGAGGTGGGCGGGGGGTTCCCGTCTGGAGAAAGGAGGAGACAACAGGTGCAGTTGCGCACGATTCTGAACCGGGTGTACAAGCTGCCGGGGTTCGTGTACGGGAAGATCCGGCTGGTGGAGCGCGAGGGCGGGCAGGCCGAGGTGGAGGTAGAGGTCTTGCCGCGGGCCAACGGCAGGGCGCGCTGCTCGGGCTGCGGCGAGCCGGCGGCATGCTACGACCGGCGCGAGCGGCGGCGGTACCAGTTCGTGCCGGTGCTGGGGTTGCCGACGTACTTCATCTATGAGATGCGGCGGGTGGACTGCCGGCGCTGCGGGAAGGTGAAGGTGGAGCGGGTGCCGTGGGCGGAGGGCAAGCAGCGCTCGACGAAGGCGTTGAGGTGGTTTCTGGCGAGCTGGGCGAAGCGGCTGTCGTGGCAGGAGACGGCGCAGGTGTTCGGGGTGTCGTGGGAGCGGGTCTGGCGAGCGGTGGGGATGGCCGTGGAGTGGGGTCGGGAGCGGGTGCAGCTGGAGGGGGTGGCGACGATCGGGGTGGATGAGATCGCGTGGCAGAAGGGCCATAAGTACTTGACGTTGGTGTATCAGCTGGATGCGGGCCGGCGGCGGCTGCTGTGGGTGGGGCGGGAGCGGAAGATCGAGACGCTGGCAGGGTTTTTCGACTGGTTCGGGGAGGAGCGGTCAGGGCGGCTGCGGGTGGTGTGCTCGGACATGTGGAAGGCGTACTTGCGGGTCGTAGCGGAGCGGGCGCAGGCGGCGGTGCACGTGCTGGACCGCTTCCACATCGTGCAGAAGCTGGGCAAGGCGATCGACGCGGTGCGGGCGGCGGAGGCGAAGCAGCTGAAGGCGCAGGGGGAGGAGCCGGTGCTGAAGAACACGCGCTGGCTGCTGCTGAAGCGCAAGGAGAACCTGAGCGAGAAGCAGGAGCCGAAGCTGGCGGAGCTGGTGAAGCTGAACTTGCGGACGGTGCGGGCGTACCTGCTGAAGGAGGATTTCCAGCAGTTCTGGGAGTGTCGCTCGCCGACGGCGGCACGGCGGTTCCTGGGGCGCTGGTGCCGGCGGGCGATGCGCTCGCGGCTGGAGCCGATGAAGAAGGTCGCGAAGATGCTGAGGCGGCATCGGCCGCTGGTCTTGAACTGGTTCCGGACCGGGAGGAGCTATTCTTCGGGTGCGGTGGAGGGCATGAACCTCAAAGCCAAGCTGGCTATGAGAAAAGCGTACGGGTTCAGATCCTACAGGTCTTACGAACTCGCTTTATATCATTCACTTGGAAATCTACCGGAGCACAGCCTTGCCCACCGATTTTGCTGAAGAGCCGATTTTCGCTGCCGCAATGTCCTTCGGAGCTGACCAAGCATGGGGCTGGCGGGTGGCCATGGTCATCCCCGGCCTCGCCCTGCTGGCAATGTCGGCCCTGTATTGGAACTTCACCGAGGACTCGCCTGACGGCAGCTACCTAGACTTGCGCGCCAAGGGCGCGATGGCCAGCTCCGCGACCGTGGAGGGCGCGTTCCTCAAGGCCTGCACCGACCGCCGCGTCTGGGCGCTGTTCGTGATCGACGGGGCCTGCTTCGGCGTCGAGCTGACCATCAACAACATCGCCGCGCTGTACTTCCACGACTATTTCGGGCTAGGCCTGGCTGCAGCAGGATTAGTGGCGGGACTGTTCGGCTTGATGAACATCTTCGCCCGCACGATGGGGGGCGTCTTGGGTGACAAGTGGGGCTTGAAGTGGGGCCTGCGCGGCCGCGTGTGGTTCCTCGGGATGATCCTCTTCATCGAAGGGCTGGCCCTGATGCTGTTCTCTCAGCAGACCCTGCTGCCGATCGCAATCGCGACCCTGGTCCTGTTCAGCCTCTGCGTGCAGATGTCCGAAGGAGCCACCTATTCGGTCGTTCCATTCATCAACAAGAAAGCCTTGGGAGCGGTCGCCGGCATTGTAGGAGCCGGGGGCAATGCAGGTGCCGTGGCGGCGGGCTTCCTGTTCAAGGCCGAAGGGCTGGCCTGGCCGCAGGCGCTGTTGATCCTCGGAGCTTGCGTCACGCTCACGTCATTCTTGGCATTCGCGGTGCGTTTCTCGGAAGCGGACGAGAGGGCGGTTGCGAAAGAAACCAAATCCCGGCTGGCGGCTCCCCCAGACGGAGCGGTGCCCGCCTAGCGCGGCGGCGGCTCAGCCGACAAAAGCTCGGCAGACCGTTCACTTCCTTGGCTCTGGACCCGGCGTGGCGGTAGCGCTACACCGGCAGTTCCGGGGGCGCGAAGGTGTCAAGATCCTCTCGACCCCCGTGGCGGAGAGCAGCGATTCAACGGCCTCCTCCTCCAGCTCTCATTCGTTCATCGCGGTCTTGGGATCGTCGCGGACTCGGGCTTGCAGCCGACGCATGCCGCGGATCCAGCGGTCATAGTCAGATGTCTTGCGGCGCATATATTCGGCGACCTCAGGATGGGGCAGGATCAGAAAGCGCTCGTCCGCCAAGCCATCGATGACCGCGTCGGCCACGTCGGACGGCTCGATTGCGCCGGGCGTGAGGAAGTTGTCCCGCTCGCCGTGGTCGCCCAGCAAGAGCCGTGTGCGAACCCCCTGCGGACACAGCACCGACACCTTGAGACCCTGCTCTCCGTAGGTCACAGCCAGCCATTCGGCCAGAGCTACCGCGGCATGCTTGGTCACCGCATAAGCCAACGAGCCGATCTGCGTGAGCACACCGGCGGCAGAAGCCGTGTTCAGCAGATAGCCATCGCCACGAGCTGTCATCTTAGGCACCAGGTTTCGCGCGGCATAGAGGTGGGATCGATAGTTCACGTCAAAGACGTGCTCAAAAGCCTCGTTGGACACCTCCGGGCCGCCCGGGTGAGAGATTCCGGCATTCGAACAGAACAGGTCGATCGGGCCCAGGCGGGATTCCACCGCCCCAATCAATTCGTTGACGGCACTCTCAGACGTGACGTCAGCGACGAGGGGCAACGCGCCGATCTCAGCGCCGGTTGCGCCGACCGCGTCCCCATCCAGGTCAGCCGCAACGACCGCCTTTGCTCCCTCCTCAACGAAGCGTTGGGCAAGGGCGCGACCGATGCCGCGCGCAGCTCCCGTTACGACGACTACCCTGCCCTTAACTTGCATGATTTATCCCTATTTGGCGCCAGCGCCGGGCTCGTAATCGACCCAGATCGGAGTCGACCAAACGATCTGGTCGTCTTGCTGCACAATCCTCACGTGATAATGTGCCGCCTCACCTTGCGGTGCGTCTTCGTCACGAAAGTCGACAGACACCGCAGACGCGCCGGGACTGGCAGCATAGATCACCTCACCGTTGCGCACGATCTCCAACGACCGGATCGGTGCTGTGCCGCTGGCCTGCAAATGCAGTTCCGGGGATCGCACTGCCTTTAGCTCGCCACCCATCTTCAGCGGCGCCGCACCTGCGGCAGAGGCCTCGAACCGGAACACGATGTTATCGGTGGAAGCATACGTGCGCCGCTGCTTGATCGCATCAAGAATCGATTCGTTTGTAAGCTCCGGCGCCCAAACACACGCGTACGACTGGTGCGTGGATTCGTGATCGGAGTTTGAGAGCAGCCCGATCCTCCAGCCTTTGTTCCAAGCACTCCAGACATACCCCGCGGGCTCAGTCGCTCGGGCCGCACCGGGCGAGTTCGGCTCCTCGTACGAACCGCGCAACGCTTGAAAGACTTCCACGACCGGCTCCGCACGGGGATCGTTGTCGCGCCAGTCCGTTCCCCCGCCACCGGCGGTCGTGTGGGCGATCGCGATGTCGCCGTGCTGGAGCAAAGATGGGTAGAGTCGCTCCGCCCAGCTCTCATTGCCAGTGAACTCCTCGTCCGAGATCGGGACCGGCTGCGCGTCCCGCCTAGTGGAGATCACGTTGCGATGGCCGCCAGGGAACGTGACGGTGCGCTCGTAGCCGAAAAATGTCGCGAAGCGGCCGGGCTGGTTGAACATAGTGGCGATCTGGCGGTTCCTCCACCACTGGTACTTGTAGAAGTGCAGCCGTTCGGCCCCGGAGTGATCCGTGACAGCCAGAAAATCCAGGTTCCCGGCGTCGAGAGCGTAGCGGTACTGAAACAAGATGTCACCATCTCTCTGGCTATCCGCTGAAAGGTCCGTGTGCCGATGCAAGTCGCCCCGGTAGAGATGCAACGGCTGCTTGTCCGCCCAGCGAGCGGCACGGACTCGCTCTAAATCCGCCTTCTCTGTCGGCGCAGCGTCTTCCCAGTTCCCTTGTGTCGGCTGGTGCGGCCGCAGCCGCTCGCGCGAGGCGTACTCGGCACCGAGGTCAAATTCGGCGTAGCGCAGCTGCGAGCTGCGCACGTGCGGATCTTGGTAGGTCCGACCATCGGTAGGCCAGACCACGACTGCCTTGCGCCCTTCTTGGGCGACGCCGATCTGGCTATATGCTCCGCCCACGCTCAGGGGAAGATCGACGACCGGCAGCCATCGCGCCCCGTCAAAGCCCACAACGTAGGCCGTGGACATGGCGCGGATCGTGTCGTACCACGGCTGCAACTGCCTCTGCTCGTCGCCGAAGCTCACCTGTAGCTGATGCTCGGCAACGGGTAGGCGCAGCATCATCTTTCGGAAGAACACATACGGCACGCCCCGGTCGCCGATGACGAGCTGCGGGTACTCGTGCATTTCGGACATCCAAGCGGGGACGGATGCCTGCAGCGCCTGCCTCGGTTCGGTCCAGCGTCCTGCCGCATAGCGTGCCAGGCGCACTCGGCTAGATTCGCGCAGCTGGGTTCCCGGCTTGCCGAGGACTCCCCAGTCCTTGCCCCAGTTGGGACCACTCTCCGCCCACGCCACCCAGACACGATTGGAGGCGTCGACAGCAATGGACGGCTCGATCGCCCGGTTGTGATCGGAGGGCAACTCGATGACTGAGTCGACATTGCCGGGCAGCATGCGCCGCAGGTAGATACCGTAATTGCCCCGCTCGTAGCTGTCCCAAACTGCCCACACTGCGCCGTCGGGACCAGCGGCGAGATCGGGAGCCCAGTCATTGGCCGCAGAATCGCTGACCTGCACGGGGTCGGACCAGCCATTCTCTCCAAAGTGCGCTGCCAGCACATCCAAGCCTCTACCGCGAAACTCCTGCCAAGCGACCCACGGAGTGCCATCGGCGGCCGTCACTGCTACGGGAAAGTACTGTCTCGTGCCGGACGGAGAGACGTAGACCTCATCCGCCCAGCGGTCCCCGCCCGGATCGAACGCACGGTCGACCAGCCGCCAGCGGTCATCGGCATACTCGCTCCACAGGACATGAATGCGGCCCTCAGCATCGCTTGCCAAGGCCGTTCCTGAGTAATCGCCCCAGTTCGGAGTGACGCGGCGCGTTTGCCAGGCCCCGTCTCGACGCCACGCGAGGTACAGCGCGTTCGCTTCGTTGTGGAACGTGGTCCAAGCAACGAAGAGTCCGTCGGCAGTTGCGACCGCCGCCGGGAAGTCGTGCTGGCTCGCCTCGCCTCTGGTTAGCGCGCGCACCGCGGGCGCGGCGATCGCGGCGACATCACCATCAAGGAACTCCAGCCGCCCGGCAGCCTCCAAAGCCGCAAGCTCGAAGGAAAAGTCGCCCCGGTTGGTCGTCACAGAGACGGTCGCGCCGGGCGCGGCCTCAACGCTCAGGTACACCCCGTTCGGCAGCACCTTGATGCCGTTCGGCAGCTCATACCGCTGGCGGTAAGGCCCGTCGGGAGGATCGTACAGCCTCGCTTCGAGATCCCAACCCGACTTCCCAACTATCCGGTCAGGGCGATCAAACCGCCAGCCCGTCGCAGAGTGCAGCGTGCCGGGCGCAACTGTCGCCGACCCTATCCAGCGCAAAGATTCGGTCGCGCGCAATCCGAACTCCAGCTTCACCACATGGGTGGCGGACGGATGATCAATGACCGTTGCAGGAGTCTCGATGCCAACGGCGGACCGCAGCGGTAAGAGCAAAACGAATGGCGCAATACGGAGTCCAACACGCGGCGTCAACATCGCCATGAAGCGTAGCAGTTTCGAGAGGCCAGGCACCGCCGTAGGCCTTCGTCTCGGTGGGCCCGGTCTGTGTCGACCACGCCAATTCGCCAACGCGGCGAAGCCGCCGGCAGTCAATCCGCTCGAGCCCGATTCCGCCCGCCATTTATGTCAACGATATCGCAGCGGACATCCACTCCGCCTTTGGGTCTATCGGCAAGTGCCAGAACGCTGTGAGCGGTTGGATGAACGACCCGGGCTTGGGCTCTCAAACCCGGTCAGGCGATGATTTCGGTGATGACGCGGCCGCCGATGTCTGTGAGGCGTTTGTAACGGCCCTCATGCAGGTAGGTCAGCCGGTCTTGGTCCAGACCCATTAACCGCAAGATCGTGGCATGCAGGTCCCGCAGTGGAATCTCGTCGCCCGCGGCCCGCACCGAGAAATCGTCCGTCTCGCCGAAAGTCGCGCCCGGCTTGACGTCCCCGCCGGCCATCCAGACGACTAGACCGTATTGGTTGTGATCCCTTCCTGGCGTTGGCGTTACCAGGTTGTTGTCGAATGGCGTGCGGCCCATTTCGGAGGCCCAAACCACCAATGTCTCCTCGAGCAACCCGCGCGCCTTGAGATCCGCCAGCAAGCCCGCTACTGGCCGGTCAACCTCTCGGCAGTGCTTGGGTAGGCGGCCTTCGATGTTCCCGTGATCATCCCAGCGGTCGGGACCTGCGCCATGGAGCACCTTGACAAAGCGGACCCCTCGTTCGACCATGCGTCTGGCGAGCAGACAGCGTCGCCCAAAATGCTCGGTAACGGGGTCATCGAGTCCATACATGGTTCTGGTCGTATCCGTCTCGCCGCTCAGATCGACCAGCTCGGGCGCTTCGGTCTGCATGCGGAATGCCAGCTCGTAGGAAGCGATCCGTGCCTCCAACTCGGAGGTATCCGTGCGGTGCTCCGCGTGACGCCGATTCAGCCAGCCAAGGGCTTCGAGTTCCGCGCGCTGCTGGCCGGCAGTGATTCCTGAGCGCCTCCTAAGGTCGATGATCGGAGCGTCCCCGGACCGGAATAGCGTTCCTTGGTAGGCGGCAGGCAGGTAGCCGGCGCCCCACACCGAGGCCCCGCCGATCGTGGAGCCACGATGATCGCCGAGCACGATGTAGCCGGGCAAACTGCGATTCTCGCTGCCCAGCCCGTAGGTGATCCATGCGCCGGCCGACGCGCTGCCGGGCAGCTGGTTTCCGGTTAGGGTGTGATACACCGCCGGGCCGTGGTTGTTGTTGTCCACCTTGATTCCGTGGACGAACGCCAGGTCATCCACCTGGCGGGCCAAGTTGGGCAGCAGCTCGGACACCCAGCGTTGGGACTGGCCATGGCGGGCGAATTTCCAATACGAGGGGATCACTCGGTTCGGTGCGGCGGAGAAGGTGGAAATCTCCCCGACCGTGTTTGCCGCCTGCGGCATCCGCTGGCCGGCGTACTGCTCGAGCGCTGGTTTGTACTCGAATGTGTCCATCTGGCTGACGCCCCCCTCCATGAACAGGAAGATGCAGCTCTTGGCCTTGGCGGGAAGCTGCTGCGGACGGACGCGCAGGGGATCCTCGGTGGACTGCCCCGCTGCCAACAGGTCTAGGAATGCCAGACCGCCCAGTCCCAGATAGGCGCTTCCGATCCAGTCCCTGCGGGTGATTGCAGTATTCGTCTGATTGGGCATGCTAGACCTCCGGGTCACTCGATGTACAGGAATTCGTTGGAGCTGAACAGCACTCGGCACAAAGACTCCAGCGATCCTTCCAGACGCGCCAAGTGCGCTGTTTCTTCCGTATCCGCCGGTCGCCCGAGGACAATCTCGAAAGCCGCGCCGATCTGGGCTGCCGGATCAGCGCCCGCGAGCGAGCGGATCCTAGCCGCCAGGCGGGCCGCCTCATCGTGAACCAAGTATCCGTTCATCATGGACAGGGCTTGCAACGGTGTCGTGGTCTGACTGCGCCGCTCGCACGATTCGCTGAACACCGGCGCATCGAATGCGGCCAGCATCGGCAGCGGCAGCGACCGGCGCTGAAACACATAGACGGACCGTCTTCGAGCGTCGGCCTCGCTTTCGTTCGGCTCCCACATCAGTCCACCCGTGCGGCCGTACCGGGCGAAGTCCGCCAAGTCGTCGGGCAGCGGGGGGAACACGCTCGGGCCGCCCATCGCGGCGTTGAGGCCTTCGCTCACATGCAGGATGCCGTCGCGGATCGCTTCGGCCTCGAGGCGGCGGCGCCGGAATTTCCAGAGCAGGCTGTTGCCGGGATCCGAGTCGCTGCTGGCGACGGCGGGATTCTCCGCCGCTTGGCGATAGGTGCTCGAGAGCACGATCAGCCGGTGCATGTCCTTGACGCTCCAGCCTCGTTCGACGAACGTGGCCGCCAGCCAGTCGAGCAACTCGGGGTGGGACGGTCCCGAGCCGTTGCGGCCGAAGTTGCTGGCTGTCTCGACAATGCCGCGGCCGAAATGGTGCTGCCAGATCCGGTTTGCCATCACGCGAGCCGTCAGGGGATTCTCGGGGCTGGCGATCCAGCGCGCCAGCGTGTAGCGCCGTCCCCTGGTGGGAAACTGGCGGTAGCGGTCGATCACCAGCTCAGCAGCCTCGGAACTTCCCGTAACCGCGCTCGGAAAGCCAGCCTCCACGGCTTCGCCGGGCTGGCGGTAGTCGCCGCCACCAAGCACTCTCACGGGCGGCAGCGGCGGCCCACTGGGCGGCCCGGGGGCGTTGCGCACGGTCAGGACGACCGGCTGCCAGCGCGACAGGCGGCGGCGATAGACATCAAGCAGCCCGGAGAGCTGGCTGTGCTGGTCGACTTCTTCCTGCGAGAACGGGCGATCGGCGGCATACGCCGCCCGCACGGCCTCTCGTACGTCGGTGGCCGAAAGTGCGTCGAAGCGGCCCTCGGCGTAACCTTCGTCAGCACCGTAGGCTTGCTTCAAGCCCTCCAACAAGTGCGACTCGTACGCCTCCAGTGCTTGCTGCTCCTCCGGGTCACCGGTGCGCTTGGCAGCGGCAAGCAGGCGGGCGTGCAGCCTCCGCGCCGGCCCGCTAAAGATCCGCCCGTCCTCGCGGCGCAGTTCGAGATGCAGGTCCGCCTGCCCCGGATCCTTGCCGCGCCGCTCATTGCGGCGAACCTCAATCAAGCGCTGGCGCAGCCGCTCCTCGAGCTCTTCCAATGCCCGCTTCTCTGGGCCATCCTCCAAGCGTTTCTCATATTTGGCGATCTTCGCGGCTGCGATCTTGGCCAAGGCTGGATCCGCGTAGGGCACCTCGGGACGCGAAACAGCGCTGTGGCGATCCTCCGTTTGCACGGCGCTGAAGAAGGATTGGAATCGGTAGAAGTCCCGCATAGGCAGCGGGTCATACTTATGGTCGTGGCACCGGGCGCAGCCCAGGGTTAGGCCGAGGAAGATCGACGCGGTGGCAGTCGTGACTTCGTTGAGGTAGTTCTGCCGCACCTCCGCCGCCACAAGGTTGGAGCGGTCCCAAGGCGCCAACCGCAGGAAGCCGGCCGGAATGAAGCCCTGCGCATCCGGCACGTAGTTGTTGCGGGTCTTGCTCTGCTCGTCCGCTCCCGCGATTTGCATGACGACGAATTCGTCGTACGGCATGTCGTCGTTGAGCGCTTGAATAACCCAGTCGCGATAGCGCCAAGCGTTGCCAATGGCGCCGTCGCCCTCGAGTCCGCCGGTTTCCCCGTAGCGCACCAGATCGAGCCAGTGGCGTGCCCAGCGCTCGCCGTAGCGCGGGTCGGCTAGCAGGCGCTCGACGAGCCGCTCGTAAGCTCCGGGTAGCCGGTCTTCCAGAAACTGCCGCATTTCGTCCGCTGAGGGGGGCAGCCCGACTAGGTCAAGGTGGATGCGGCGGGCCAGGGTGCGCGCCGGGGCAGGTGGCGCCGGACTCAGCCCCTTTGCTTCAAGCTCTGCCAGGACGAATGCGTCAATTGCGGTTCTTGGCCATGTCTTGTCTTTGACGTCGGGTGCCTGGGGGCTCTGCACAGGGGTCAAGAACCAATCCCGCCCACCCTGCGTCTGTTGGATCGGGTGCGTCTCCAGGGTCCGGATCCAAGAGGAGATCGCGTCAATCTCGCCCGGCCCGAGGCTGCCGCCCAACGGCATCCGCGGCTCGACCGCGCCCGTGAGGACTTGGATCAGCGGGCTGCGCTCCGGGTGCCCCGCGATCACGGCCGCCCCGCGCCTGGCGCCGCCCTTGAAAACCGCATCAAGGCTGGCGACGGAGAATCCGCTGGCCTGATTCTCTCCGCTGTGGCATTGTGCGCACGAGCGGGCGAGAATCGGGGCGACATCTTGCTCGAATGTCCCGCCCCGGGCGGGGTGCGCGGCGATTCCCGCGCACGCTAACAAGAGCACGGGTAGCTGTCGCCGACCCAGCCGAGACAGCAGTGCCCGGTATCCACGGGGATCAGTCAAGCTGTTGTCCAGAGAGGCAGTGAACTGCACGGGGGGCATTGTTACTGTATTCCACGGACTCGCTGTCCGCAAGCCGAATTGTCGTAATATCAAGCGCTTTACTCGCTCCGCAAGGAGCATTGCCTGTAGCACGACAGCGGCTGGCTCCTAGCGTCGTCCACGCTTCCATGACGAGCCCTCCACGCTCCCGAGCGCAGCAGGTTGCCCGATTAGGTCCAGCAGAACGGTTGCTGCCTGCAGAGGAACCTGACTTTGCATTAGCAGCTGCCCAACAACATGCTGCTGAAAGCGAAATACCAGCTCAATGTGGGCCACAGCCTCGGCGGCCCGAATTACAACCTCAATATGATTCCCCTGCTGGGCTGCCAAGGGCCTGCTCAGCGAAGCCAGGCCACGCGCCCGGTTCCGCACTTCAGCAGTGTCTTTGTCGAGAATCCAGACTGGGGCAACTCGACCCTTCACGCACTTAACATCAAAGCCGAGAAACGCTTTTCGAGCGGCTTAAGCTGCCTGTTCAACCTATATGTGGTCGAAATTCATCGATGACTTGGAGTCGGCGGACGAGTTGGGCGGCGAGCAGAACAACGGGTACATCCACTTCCAGCTGCACCACCTCGACAAGGCTCTCTCGGGTAACGACATCCGGCATCGCGCCGTGATCAGCGGACTGTACGAACCGCCGGCCGGGCGCAACAAGCCGCTCGCATTCGAGAAGGCGGCTCTGCGCAGCGTGATCGGCGGCTGGAGCCTTGGGGCGATCGCTGAGTTTTCAATGATTTGTTTGCCCTAATCAGGATCCAAGCCGGCCGAACGCGTCTCGAGATCAGCGGAGTATCCGCGCATCAGCAACGGTACCTGCCAGTGCGGCGGTGCTTGATGCCCGCCCGCCTGAACGTCGTGAAGACGCCATCTCCCAGCTATTTCCGGCACGAGATCCTCACAAACACGCCGGTGGAGTTGCAGCAGTAGATCGTGAATTGGCAAGTCCGCAAGCCGCCGGTCGGGAATCGCGAGTTCTGTCTCGGCGACCCGCTCCGCAAGCAAGGGGGCGATTTTTTGGGGGCTTATATGCCAAAGTGCTCAGAAACGGAATCTGGCGGGAATGTTCCGGGCAATCCGAAATGGCGAGATCCTTGGCCCACGTCATTGTGTGCGCCATAACGCTTCCATTGAATTTCGTTGCGGAAATCCTGAGGTTCGAGGATCGCGTCCATCACCAGCTTGAGATTAGTGGCTGGCCGCGGGATCGCAATGCAGCTTCCGTGTTCGTTGTCAAGCGGATTGCCAGGGAAAAGTGGTGACGAGGAGCCTTGGAGGCGGGTTTTGCCCGCTGGGGCGGCTGGGGGCCGGGGGCTGGTCGGCAGCGGTTTCACGCGGCGGCCTCCAGCTCGCGGGAGGGCGGCTCGGACTGCCAGGTGCGGTCCTCGCGCAGGAGGGTGTCGAGCAGGCCGGCGAGCCGGCGCATGACAGCGACGAGGGCGACCTTGTGCTGCTTGCCGGCGGCGGTGAGGCGTTCGTAGCAGGCCTTGGAGGAAGGTTCGCAGCGGATCGCGGACAGGGCGGCCATGTAGAGCAGCTGGCGGGGCTGGGCGCGGCCGCCGCGGATGCAGCGGCCACCGCGGTGCTGTCCGGAGTCGCGGTCGAAGGGGGCGATGCCGAACAGCGAAGCGGCCTTGCGCCGGCCGAGGGAGCCGAGCTCGGGCATGGCAGCGCAGAGGCAGGCGGCGTTGACGGGACCGAAGCCGGGGATGGACTGGATGACGGCGGCGCGGCGGGAGAGCGCGGCGGCGGCGGCGATGCACTCGCGCATGCGGCAGTCGCAGTCGGCAATGTCGGTCTGGCAGGCCGCGAGCGTGGCGCTGGGGCAGCTGGCGGCTGCGGGGTCGAGTTCGGCGCAGAGCTTGCGGAGGGCGCCGAGCTGCTCGACGAGCTTGCGGCGCAGGACGAGCAAGTCGCTGAGGAGCTTGAGGTTGTGCGGCTTGGGCGGTGTGCCCTCGAGGCCGGCAAGGAGGCCGAAGCTGGCGAGCATGGCGGCATCGACGCGATCGTTCTTGGCGAGCGTTCCGATCGCTTCGGCGAAGCGGCGGGAGCGCAAGGGATTGACCAGGACGGTCTCGAGGCCGGCGTCAGCGAGGCACTCGTGGAGGTTGCGGTGGTAGCGGCCGGTGGGCTCGAAGACGGCCCGGTTGACGCCGTGCTTGAGCAGCCAGTTGCGCAGGCCGCGGCGGCCGGACTTGTCGTTGTTGAACTGACGGTCGAGGCGGCCGTCGAGGATGTGGGCGTCGAGCCCGGACTTGCCGACATCGATGCCGGCGACTACGATGGCCCGACTTCACCGTTTTGGCGGTGAAATGGACGCAAATCTGGGTTTTTTCGATCACTCGCGGCGGTGCGGTTCGCGTAAACCGTTGCATCTAAACGATGACGACTTCCCAACCAAGCCCGCAGAGGCTGTGGTAGTGCCATAAGCGTGTTGTTAGACTAGTTTCTGGGTTCCTCGCGCGCCCCCCAACTGCCACACTGGGCGGATCTTCATTCGCCGCTCCCAGACCCGCGCCCGCAAATCCGGCGGTTCCTATTACTCCTTCCGCCTGGTGCACAGCCGGCGCACCGCCAGTGGCGTGCGCCAGCAGACCTTGCTCAACCTCGGCGCCGACTTCGCCGTGCCACAAGACCAGTGGCCCGCCCTGCTGGCCATCCTCGAGGACCTGCGGCTCCAGCGCCAGCCGCTCTACGACCCCGATCCGGAATTGCATCAACTCGCCCTGCAGCTCCACAACAGACTCGCCGAGCGCACCCCAGCCGAACCCGGCGATGATCGCGCCAGCGTGCATCTTGACACCTTGGATAACTCCCAAGTGCGCAGTGTGGGCGCCGAGCGGATCGCCTTGAACGCCCTGCAGGAACTGCAGTTCGGCGACACCCTGGAGCGCCAAGGCGTGTCCCCGCGCCGGGCCCGCCTGACCACCGCCCTGGTCGTCGCGCGCATGCTGCACCCCTCCTCCGAGCGGGCTGCCTGCGCCTGGCTCAACACCTCTTCGGCAACCTTGGAACTGCTCGCCATCGAAACCGGCAAGCCCTTGGGCCTGAATCAGTTGTACAACATCGGCGACTGCCTGTGGAGCCATCGCGAAGCCCTCGAAAGCGCCCTCTCCCAGCGCGCCTGCAGCCTCTTCGGGCACACCGCAACCGTCGTCTTCGTCGATCTCACCAACGTGCACTACTGCGGCAAGGCGGGCGCCGACCGCCAGTACGGCCGCTCCAAGCAGCGCCGCAGCGACTGCCCCTTGGTCAGCATGGGACTGACCCTCGACGGCCGCGGGTTTCCCCTGCGCAGCGAGATCCTGCCCGGCAACGTGTCCGAGCCCAGCACCCTATCCGCGGCCCTCGAAAAGTTGTGTGCGCCGGCCGCCGCCAAACCCACCGTGATCATGGATGCCGGCCTCTCGACGGAGGCCAACATCGCCTGGCTGCGCGCGCACGGCTACCACTGGATCACCGGCGCGCGCGGCAAGCAGGCCCCTCCCGAGAGCGCTCCGGAGGGCACCTTCGAGACGCGCAAGCAGCAGCCGGCCAAGGTCTGGAAGCTCGACAGCGCGGGCGCCGAAACGCGTCTGTGCGTGTGGAGCGAGGGCCGCCAGGCGAAAGAGCACAGCATGCTCGCACAGCGCCGCGAACGCTTCGAGCAAGAACTGCGCCAGCTGCATGCCGGGCTGTCCAAAACCGGTTGCACCAAGCGCTATGCGCGTGTCTTGGAGCGCCTCGGGCGCATCCAGGAGCGCCACAAAGCCGTGGCGAGCCAATATCACATCACGGTCACCCAGAAAGCTCCCGAAACCGCTGCCGCAGACGCAGCCCAAGCGCGGCCGCGCCGGCCTGGCCGGCCGCGCAAAGCCAAGCCGCTGCTGGCCGCAGCTGTCGAGTGGCAGCGTAACGCCAAACACGCCCAGCGCTCGGCCACGGCGGGGACGTATCTGTTGCGCACCAGTCACTGCGACTGGGATCTGGAGCGCGTGGTGCGCACCTACTGGCAGCTCAGCGACATTGAGGCGACCTTCCGCAGCCTGAAGGGCGAAGTGGGTCTGCGCCCGATCTACCACAGCAAGCGGGAGCGCATTCGGGCGCACCTGTTCGTGGCCGTCTTGGCGTACCATGCGATCCACCTCGTGCGGCAGCGCTTGGCCGCGGCCGGCAACCATGCCAGTTGGACCACCCTACGGCACAAGCTGGCCAATTGGGTGCGCCAGACCACGACCCTGCAACGCGAGGACGGGCGTTGGATCGAGACGCGTCAGGACGCGCGCCCGACACCGCAGGCGGCCCACCTCGCCACCGTACTGGGCGGGCCGCCGCAACTGCATCGGCAGAGGCGGGTGACAGGGGAGCCGGCTGTCGTCCGGGAGCACTGAATAAACTCAGATCGCGTGGTGCCATACTGACTTCCGGGTTGCCCATAAGTTATGGCTGTTCAACTGCTTAGGGAAATTCTAATTCCAAAAACGGCGAAGTCGGGATGGGAGTGTGAGTGGTCATTCCTGCGTTCCTTTCCTTTTGCAATTCGGGTCCTGACCCACGCTTCCGTTCAGGGCGCGCAGGAATTGCTGCGACGGGCCGAGGAAGTGGCAACCATCCCTCTCTCCGGCACCTCTCCAATATAAAAGGTACAGGCTTCCCGTTGGCTTGAGCAACCGCTTCATTTCCAGCGGGCGAGCGGCCCGCATGACCAGCTCGGACTGCCTGCCCTTGCCCTGCGCGAGCCCAGCAGCGTCAATGCTGCTGGCCAGTGCGGGTTCCCTCTCAGCGATCCAGCCAAGCCATGTCCAGTCCACCTCGCTCAGAGTCCACGTGGCCTGCAAGGCCGCTCCTGCCGCCTCTGAGCCTATGGGCGCCTCGTAGGGGCGATTCGTGTTGCAGGGAGGGTCCAAGCAGAGCAGCTCTGCGCTCTCGGAATTCATGCCCCGCAGGACGTCCGGATTGTCCCTGGTCAACAGCCTGCGCTGCTGAACGTGCGGCTCCGCCATCCTCGTTCCGTTGCTTGCGCGGCAGCCCGTAGGCGAACATGCGCCGGACGGCCTGCTGGACCGGCAGGTGGATGCTCAGGACGCGCGTTTCCGGTCGCCCTGGACGGTTCCGCTTGGTCCTGCGCACCAGCTTGCTCATGCCGTCAGCCTCTTGTACGTGAGCACCTTGCCATCCATGTGACGGACCATGTGTCCCAGCTGCTCCATGGTATCCAGGCTGCGGATGCCGGCCCGTCCGCTGAACTCATGCAAGTACCGATGCAGGTGCTTGCCGGTCATCCGGTGATAGATGCCGTAGTAGCCGCGCTTGAACAAGGACCAGAACCCCTCGATGCTGTTGGTGTGGATCGCGCCGCGCACGTACTCGCCCGCTCCGTGGTTCACCGCGTTATGCGTGTACTCGCGCAGCTTCCCATAGGCACTGGACCCGTCCGTGTACAGCGTGGAACCCGGCTCGACCGTAGCCTCCACGAAGCCTCCCAGAGTCTTGGCATCCGTTGCCGGAACCGGCTTCGCTACCACCTTGCGGCCACGCTGCTTGGCACCCACAACCGCCGTCTTGCCGACGCTTCCGCGACCGGCCTTGAGTTGCTGCGAGGCGTGCTTGTTGCGCTCCTTGCCGCCGAGGTAAACCTCGTCGAGCTCGACGATGCCGCTGAGCGGCGCCGCGCCGTCCCTGAACACCTCGCGGATTCTCTGCAGCAGGTGCCAGGCAGTCTTCTGCGTGACGCCTAGCTCGCGATGCAGCTTCATGCTGGAGATGCCCTTGGTTGGTCGCCGCCATGTAGAACGCCACAGCCCAGACCTGATAGCCGAGCTTGCTGGACTGCATGATGGTGCCCTTGCGGACGCTGAAGCGCTTGCGGCAGTCCTTGCAGGTGTACGGCATGGACGGATGGGACGGGCACTGTCCGTGGTTGCCGGACCGGCAGTCCGGGCAGGTCGGCCGGTGCTTCCAGCGCAGTTCCTCAAACCACCATTCCGCCGTCGCGTCGTCGGGGAACTTGCGCAGCAACTCGATGATCGTGAGGCCCTTGCGGTCCGCCCGCCCAAGCCCCTTGGGGGTATGGTTGCTGGGTCCCCTCATGAGCATTATCATACCACGAACTGCAAGTGGAGTCAAGCGCTAATGCACTGATTCTACAAGTTGTTAAATGCGTTCTGCCTGTATCGAACATTCCCGCCAGATTCCGTTTCTGAGCACTTTGGCATATAAGGCCCATTTTTTGGTGGCTCAGGATGCCGAAGGAGGCTTCAATGTAAGGGGTGGCTGACCGCGACGGGCGAGTCGTTCCCGAATCCAAGCTTCCTCGACTGGTTCGTTCGCCATTGCCATGGAGTTGGCTACGTGACGGGGAATCGCCTCTTGATGGCGGCGCCGACGCTCCTCCTCTGGCAGCCTGCGCCAGCGGTACACTGTCTCCATCCACTGGGCATCCGTCATTGCCATTCTCCTGTTCCTGCAGTAGTATATCCCTGATCGTCTGCCGCGACGCGGGTTGGTCGGCGGCGCGCAGAAGGGCCTCCAGCCAAGCGAGTGTGAATGGTCCAAAGCGCTCAACTAGATTCAGTACGCGCTCGGTCCAGCTCCGCCCGGTCCGAGAACTCTAACCCGCTTCGGATGGGGAAAGGTCCATCAAGGTCGCGGGCAGTTGGTGGAACCACCCCTTCACCGGGTCAAGCAGGTCGCGCATTGCCTGACGCGCACCATCCTTGGTAGTGATGATGCGGATCTCGGGCGGCTGCCAGACCAACGCGAGAGCGTAGAGTGTTTCCGGAACGACCGGTGCTGTGAGCCCTTTGACCGCGAGGAGAACACGACGGGCGAATTCGTGCGGTTCCATCATCCTGCCTTCAGCGGTTACCGAGGAGCGCCGGAGGCCGTGCTCCAGCGTAGACGATCAAGATCTTCAGGACGCGATGCAGCCAACTAGACGCTGCCGCAAGCGGTGGGCATGGTCGAACTGAAATCATCGATCTTGAGGTTGATCGACCGGATGGTGCCGATTGGCGAGGGGCAAGATCCGAGGTCGCACGGGCAAGACTCAATGGATTGACTCTGGCGAAGACGGAGCATTCACATCACGGGTCCAAGTTCGATGTCCTACGGCGATAATAGTATGTACAACGGGGAGCGAGAAGAGAAGTGTGCTTACCCTGCCATACTCTGATCCGGAGTTGGAGTCGACGATGGTCGCCTCCGAATTCGACTTGGTCGCGCGCAAGGCGACGGTCGGCGGCCAAGCTTCCGAAACGGCCTGCCAAGCCATCCGTTCGTTCGCCAACGACCTTCCCAACGATAGACGGGCCAGTGTGATCTACTTGGGCGTCGACGGAGGCGGCGCACCAACTTGGCTCGAAATTCAGGATGCGCTGTCGCTCAAGCACGCGGATTGTTTGGACAAAGGGCAACAACGTGCCGCCTCCGACGATGCTAGTCACACGACAAATGCTGTAAGGGCGGGGAGTAGCGGTGATGAAGGTCGCAACAATCTCCGCCGGTACGCGATCGCGGCCGGGTCTGGATCCAGAGTCAATTTCTCAGGGCCTTGGCTGCAGTTCGGGACGAGCGTATCCTGAACGACAAGCGACGGCTTGGCGGTGCGCCGCTCGACGCCCAGCCAATGCCCGCCGCCAACCTCGAGGATATCGGCTTACGCCATGTCCAATACCTGTACTCGCTACTAGGGGGCGGCGCCAGAGTTCTGACTCGAGACGGCCGTACATGAGGACAGGGAAAGGTATTGGAATCCCGACCTCGTGGCGTCTAGTCGTCTTCGCGCGGCAGATGGCAAAGTCACAGGGGTCTACTCAAACGGCCGCTGGTGCGTGAAAGTTCGCCTGCTCACGACGGCCAGTGATCATAACGACCTGAGTACCGTCGTGGCGGATCTTAACGGGTGGCGGCGATGTGCGCGAAAGCAAGCCCGACCGGACCGACGCACCACTGCCACACGCGCAGGCGCGAGCGTGGAGGGGTGGAGGGTTTGCCGTCTGCCGGACCGGCGGGTAACGTAGGGCGATGACCGGACGCAGACTGCCGATCGGCATTCAGACATTCCGGAAGATCCGGGAGGAGGACTGCTATTACGTCGACAAGACCGCCTACATGCGACGGCTTATCGACCACGGCACGCACTATTTCCTCTCGCGCCCGCGGCGCTTCGGCAAGAGCCTCCTCCTGAACACTCTGAAGGAGCTGTTCGAAGGCAACGAAGCCCTGTTCCGAGGGCTGGCTATCCACGGTGACTGGGACTGGTCGGTGTGCCATCCGGTCGTAAGCCTGAGCTTCGGCAGCGGCACTTGCCGGGGGGTGGGGGACCTCGCGGCCGAGTTGGCGGAACAGTTGGAGGCGCTGGAGAGGAAGGCGGCGATAAGCCCGCGCCCGGCTGCTGCTGCGCGATTCCGCTTTCTGATTAGGGCGTTGCACGAGCGCACTGGGCAGCGGGTCGTGGTCTTGGTCGACGAGTACGACAAGCCGATTCTGGATGCGCTCGACGTCCCCGAGGTGGCCCGTGCCAACCGCGACCTCCTGCGTGGACTCTACGGCGTCGTAAAGGACTGTGACGCGCACGTCCGTTTCGCGTTTCTCGCCGGGGTTAGCAAGTTTTCCAGGGTAAGCCTATTCTCCGGCCTCAACAATCTGACCGACATCACACTGGACCCTCGATATGCCGCCGTCTGTGGCTACACGGACACCGACCTCGACACGGTGTTTGCTCCGGAGCTACCCGGCCTCGATCGGGACGCTATCCGCACTTGGTACAACGGCTACAACTGGCGGGGTGCGGAGAGCGTCTACAACCCGTTTGACATCCTCCTGCTCTTCGATCGTCGCGAGTTCGATGCCTGGTGGTTTGAGACCGGCACTCCAACCTTCCTGGTCGACACGCTGCTGGCGCGGGGCGTCAGCGGCGTTGACCTCGAAGACATGATCGCCAGCGGCGACTTGCTGTCGTCGTTCGACGTCGGAGACATCGCGACCGAGGCGCTGCTGTTCCAGACCGGTTACCTCACGATCACTGGCACGGAAGACCTTGGCGGAAAGACCCTATATCGGCTCGGATATCCGAACCGCGAAGTACGCCAGAGTCTGAACGAGTGGCGGCTGCGCGCCATGACCCCCGATGCGTCACAGCAGGGATCTCGCGAGATCGAACTCTACGCATTGCTCCGCGCTAACGATTTCGAGGGTCTGAGCGCACTGTTCGAGGCATTCTTTGCGAGCCTTCCCCACGACTGGAACCGGAAGAACGACATCGCCCGCTACGAGGGCTACTACGTCAGCGTGTTCTACGCCCATTTCGCGGCGTTAGGCCTGGATGTGACGGTGGAGGACAGCACCAGCCGTGGTCGTCTGGACATGGCGGTGCGCTTCAATCGCCAGGTGTATCTCTTCGAGTTCAAGGTGGTCGAAATGGCCCCAGAAGGGGCGGCGATGGCGCAGTTGAAGGAAAAGCGTTACGCCGACAAGTACCGCGGCAGCGGACAGGCGATCCACTTGATCGCCGTGGAGTTCAGTCGCGAGGAGAAGAACATCGCCGCGTTCGAAGTGGAGCGGGCATAACCTAGCGGGATGCTATCCGGCCTACACCTTTGCCGCAGTTCCGGCCAGCATTCGTCATTTTGGTCGAGACCAAACGGAGCCAGCAGGCCATTTGTACAAGAAGGAGGGCGGCCGCATGGCTGCCATGCGCCTTGTCCAAGCTCGCATCAATGGGTCCGTGAGGCAAGAAGCGGCCGCAGGGCTAGCCGCTATGGGCCTGGCTGTTTCCGACGCCGTGCGGCGGCTGCTAACCAAGGTGGCGCAGGAGAAGGCTCTTCCGTTCGCGCCACTGATCCCCAACGCGGTCACGATCGAGGCGATCAAGGAAGCCCGCCCGGGCAACCGGCCCCGATTCGGCAGCGAGCAAGCGCTGCTCGACGATCTGCGCGCGGGCGATTGAGCGCACGAGCCAGTTCAAGCGCGAGTTCCGCGGGAGGCATCGGGCGTCCCTCAATGTAAGTCCGGTGCCGGTCCCCGAAACGCTGGCCCAAGATGCTCCACTTGAGCACCGGCACCACGACCATGCGCTGAGCGGTGAGTGGGCCGATCTACGCGACTGCCACGTGAAGCCAGACCAGGTGCTGATCTACCAGAAGCCCGACGCCGACACATTGCGGCTGGTCCCTGCGTGGTAGTCTTAGGCGGCGCTCCGCATTGTTCGGGCCGAGCTCGACGAGGGACGGCAGCGCTGGTCGGATTTCGCACCATCGAATCCGTCCGAAGGAGGAAACTACGATGAATCGTCGGAATCTGCTCAGCATGGCGCCACTCGCTGCGGTTCCATTGGCCTTCCCGGCCCTGGCCCGTGTCGAGGACGACCTGCGAATCACCGGTGTGCGGTTGGTCAGGATGCGACCCAAGCGCCCGGTCCCCAGTTACGAACCCGAGCCGGGGTCCTGGTCGACGGGCGGCGTCGAAGTGGCCAATCCGGTCTCGGTCTACCCGAAGTACAAGCCGATGCGAAGTCTGTTCCGCGCGACCGGACCGCGAGCGGGCAGCTTCTGGGTAGAGATTTCCACCAACAAGGGGGTCAAGGGTTACGGCCTGGGAGGCCCCTCGGGCGGCGTCATTGTTGAAGACCACCTCAAGGGCCTCGTGATGGGGGAGAATCCCCTCGACATCGAACGCCTTTGGGACATCATGTGGCGCGCGACCATGTCCTACGGACGCAAGGGCGTCGTGGTCAACGCCATTTCCGGCGTTGACATAGCCCTTTGGGACATTGCCGGCAAGGTATGGGACGCGCCGGTTTGGCGCCTGTTGGGCGGCCGGATCCATCCGCGCATTCCGTGCTACTGCACGGGCAACGACATCGAGCAGCACGTCGAGTTCGGATACAAGCGCCTTAAACTCGCGTTGCCCTACGGCCCCGCCGACGGCAGGGAAGGCATCCGCAAGAACGTCGAGTTAGTCAAGCGCGCCCGGGCGGCCGTCGGGGCCGAAGGCGACATCATGATGGACTGCTGGATGGCATTGACCGAGCGCTACACCCTCGAGCTGGCAGAAGCCTTCGAGCCCTACGGCGTGTACTGGATCGAGGAGGCCTTGCCTCCGGACGACTTCGAGGGGTTCGGTCGGCTCCGCCGTCAGATCACCTCCACGCGGATCGTCACGGGCGAGCATGTGTACACCCGCTACGGCTTCCGGCAGTTGCTGCGCGTCAACGGGGCGGAAATATGGCAGCCCGATATCCACTGGTGCGGTGGGATGAGCGAACTCGTCAAGATCGCTCACATGGCCGCGGCTCACGACATCCCGGTGATTCCCCACGGCGGCGGCCAGCGCGACGCTGTGCATTTCATTTACGCCACGGCCAATGCGCCTTGGGCCGAGATGTTCATGCCGGCTCCGGGCGGCCCGGACATCGTATATCAGAGGTACGAGGAAGACAACAGCCTGACGCGCGGTCCCGAGGGCATCTACACACGGCCCTCCGACGGTCCGGGCTTCGGCTGGGAAGTCGAACCCGCGGATTAAGCGGGCATAGGGACCGCCGGTCGCACGGCGGCTCCACCGGCCAAGCCGCAGACATCCCTCTTCCTCCGGAACCGAGCGCCGCGACCGGGCGCTCGGCTCCGGTTCATGTCCGCTTCAGAAAATCACCTTCAGCGCCAGTTGCGTCTGGCGAGGCAGGTTGGCTTGGCTAGAGACTATGCCGAATCCGCCCCGGCCGACCTGAGTGCCGGGATTGTTGAAGATCGGGTGGTTCGTGGCATTGAACCACTCGGCGCGGAACTGCGTCGTCACCTTCTCAGTGATCTTGAAGTTCTTGAAGATCGAGAAGTCGAGCGACTCGATGAAGTCGGACCGGATTGTCGAATGCACGCGGCCGAGAGTACCGAAGGTGTAGGGTGCGGGGATCGAGAACTGATCCGTGTCGAACCATCTGGCGATGCCTGGGTTGTTGAGCTTGGCATCGACGCCGCTCGAGTCCGGGAACTGCCGTCCGCCGAACGAGTGGCTGGTGTTGCCGGGCACGCTAAACCGGAGCGGCAACCCACTGTTCAGGGTGGCGATGCCGTTGATTTGCCATTGGCCGAGCATTGCTTTCAGCGGTCCGCTCCAATCACTCCCGTATCGCTTCCCGGTCCCGAAGGGAAATTCATACGTGAAGCTTCCGATGAGGCGGTGGCGCTGGTCATACGGGGACAGCGACTTGTCGCAGCTCCTGCAGTAGTAGTTGCGCCAAAGCGCCGAGGTCCAGGCATTGTCGCTGCCATCGGAGATCAGCTTGGAGAAAGTGTAGGCAGCGACCGCGTTCCCCCCACCCTCGAAGCGTTTCGTGAATTTGGCCTGGAGGGAGTGGTAGTTGGAATTGCCCCAACCCGGAGCGGAGTGGACTACGCCGGGATACTGCGGATACGGTGTCATTAACTGGCCGCGTTGCACCGTGGTCTGGGAAAGCAGGCCAGACTCGACCACGCCGTGCAGCGGATTGGGCACCCTCTCCAGGATCCCGTTCTCCAGCGAGATCTGGCTGGGATGCAACTGGTCCATTTGCCAACCATGGCGGAAGGGAACATGGGTCCCCTTGTTGCCCGCGTAGGCCACTTCCAGGGCGGCTCGCGGACCGAATTGCTGCGCGATCGTCAAGTTCCACTGCTGGTTGTAAGGCGTGCGCATGACCGATGGCACGGGTCCGTTCCCGTTCAAGCCGTTGCCCGCGGTCAATCCCCCGCTGGAGCCCGGCGGCAGGATGACTCCGTCGGGAAATGGGTCGCTGAGCCTATCGTGGGGGTTCACGCCATCCAGCGAGGTCAGCCATGGCGTGGTCGTAGCGTACGGCGAGGTTGGATAGTAGTTGGCACCCCAAGGGGCCATGGCGAAAAACATGCCGTAGCCGATTCGGATCACGGTGCCCGAAAGCGCTTGGTACGCAACGCCCAAACGGGGCGCGAAGTTGTTCCACTCGGGATTGCGCAGATTCCGGCCGGTCCCGAGATCATTCGCGGCGAAGCGCCAGCCACCACGGAGGTCGAGCCCCGCAGCTTCGCTAAGCGGACTGCGGACATCGGGGTCGAAGATGGAGAACCGGTCGTACCGCTCGGTCAAGCCCGTCTCGGCGTCCCAACGCACGCCGATGTTCACGGTGAGCTTGCGGGAAATCTTCCAGTCGTCCTGAATATAGCCGCCGAACGACTTGCTAGAGAAGGCCGGCCGGATTCGATTGTTAACTCTGCCGCTGTTGCCCGTTCCCAGCAAGAACGAGGCGTAGCCGAATCCGGCGTTCGACGAGACCGTTCTCGGGTCCGGCCCCTGCGTCATCCCGGCGGTGAACTGGTAGTACATTTGCCACGACGCCTGCATGTGGTTGATCAAGTTGACGCGCCACTCGCCACCGGCCTTGATGCTGTGGCTGCCGACCACCTTGGAGTAGGTGGCGTTGATTGTGTGGGACATATTGGCGGACCGGAAATTCCAGTGGTGCCGCAAGCCTGGCGCAGTCATCTCCGCGATGCTGAACTCCGGGAACACCAACAGGTCCGCTCCGTTCTCGATGTGCTTCGGGAGGCCGAGTTCGGAAGGCTCGAACCCCTGGAACCACGAGCCGCGGTCGAGGATCGAGCGCGCGAAGCCGTACCGCAAGCTGAGCAGGGAAGTGGGCGTCAGAGTGTTGCTGTACTCGAACGCCCCGTTGTTCAGCGCCTCGTTGTTGGTGTAGCAGCCGCCGTCGGGGCAGCCGGGCCCTTCCCACAACTCCGGCGCCGAACTCACGACATCGAGCAGCGTATGGCGGACGAAGATCCGCTGGCTCTGGCTGATCTGGTGGTCGACCTTGAATACATTGCGGTTCGAGTTGTTGGGCCTGCCGCCGGCGAACTGGAAGTTGTTTTTGCCAGTGAACGGCTGCCCTGGCGCGTTCGGCTCCGCGCCGTAGTAGCTCGCAGTCGCGAGCGCCACCGGATCCATCGCCGCGGCCGGGACCTTGTTGTCCTGGAACGGATCCCTGGTGAACTCGCCCGGTCTGGCGGGATCCGGCTGCGTCGAGAGGGGATCGTAAATGGTCCGGAGCACGCCTGCCGAGTTGAGTGTCTGCGAGAAGTCGCCGGCCTTCTGGAGGTTTGTGGGCAGGGTCATGTTTCGAATCGCCTGACTGCGCTGGCGGCGGCCTTCGAAGGCCTCGAAGAAGAACGTCCGGTTCTTGACAATCGGGCCGCCGACACTGAATCCGAATTCGTTGCGCTGGAAGGTGCCCAGATCGTTCCCCGCCCGGTTGGCGAACCAGTTGTTCGAGTCCATTTTGTTGTTGCGCAGGAAGTCGAATGCACTGCCGTGCAACGTGTTGGTCCCCGACTTAGTAGTCATCGTGAGCACTCCGCCGCCGCTGCGGCCGTATTCCGCCGAGTAGGAATTCGTCTGAATGCGAAACTCCTCGATGCCTTCAATCGTCGGGAGCGCGCTGTTGGCGTTCATGTTGTTGGTGTTCGAGTTCATAGTGACCGGAACACCGTCCATCATGATCATGTTGCTTGAATCGCGCCCTCCGTTGACCTGGAAAATGCCGATCGAATGGAACCCTTCACGGAACTTCCCCCGGGCTGGATTCCGCGTGAAGACGCCGGGAGTGAGCACTGCAAGCGAGTACACGTTACGTCCGTTCAACGGCAGGTCCATGATCTGCTTGTTCTCGACGACTCCGCTGAGCGTCGAGTTGGTGGACTCGATCAACTGTGCCGTGCCAGCGACAGTGATCGATTCCGTCACCTGACCGAGTTCGAGCTCGATATCGAGGCCCGCCTTCTGCTGGGTTGCGACCGGGAACGGCTCCAGCACGAATCCCCGGAACCCCTCGCTCTCGGCAGTGATGCGGTACCGGCCTGATGGAAGCGGTGTCGCAAGGTAGAACCCGGCTTCGTTCGTTGTTGTTTCGACACTCACGTTGCGGTCGATATCCGTGACCTCAATTGAGACGCCGGGCACGATCGCGCCCGACGAGTCCGTTACCAGGCCAGATATTGAACCTGCCGATGTCTGAGCACTTGCCCCAGCTGCTGCGATGAGCAGTCCCGCGAAAATTGCCTGCAGCTTGCAAAACGTTCGTTTCATGTGATCCTCCCACACAAGTCCGAGCCGCTCCTGCGGAAACACTACTAGCCGCAGCACGCATCTGTTCCGTACCACGACTCCCGAAGCCCCCCGGGAGCTGCCGCTGGACCTACGCAGGCGTAGTATAAGTCGTCAAGCTCGCGCCCGTCAACTACTTTCCGGGAAATCTTTGGATATACAACACTTATATTGGGATCGCAGGCCCTGGAAAGACACTTACGGTTGCGTAGGACGGATCGCCATCAGGGCGGGACAGAGCATTTTCAGTGGCGGTGCGGCCATCCGGCAGCAGCGCGTAGGGCCCAGAAGTCCTCGTAACGACCGCTGAGGATGCCGGCCCGCAGGGCTACGATGGCATCGGCCCGGTGATGGTCCAACGGATGCCAGACTGCTTGAGGCGCCCGCCTGCGGAATACACGCAACACCCCGCCCTTGAAGACCTTCCCGAGCGGTTACGATCATGCGTGAACATCCGCTACAAGGGTTCCTTTGCCTGTTGTCGGGCACGCCCGCTGACCGGGCGGGCGGGAATTCCTGCTCCAAACGCCCGCTGGCAGCAGGCGGTTCGTGCCGGCGGAATGACAGATAGCCAAGCGGCGGAGCCACTCCTGCACATCTTGTGCGATTGTCGCGCCCGAGTCGGCTTGCTGCGCCTGCGAACCATCGATCGCGAAGCAGCTCAGGCTGATTCGCTGCCACCCGCCCGGTCCCCGTTCCGGACTGGGAAGCCCTCGACAAGCCGCTGCGGACCGCCGTGCTGGCCGTGCTAGCGAGGTTGATCAAACGCCTTGCGACCGCGACCATGGAGGGCCCTGAGCATGACTGAGGTCAGGATCGCGATGCGGCGCAACTGCGGCACCGCGCGTTGACCTACGTGCGCCTGACCAGCGCGGTCGAGCTGAGCCAGGCCGACATGGTACTGGGCCTGGAACTCTCGCGCCTAGATCGCAATAACGCCGACTGGTATCGCTTACTGAACTTGTGCGGCCTGTTCGTCGCCGGGTCTGAAAGGTGCTAGACTCTGCGGCACTAAGAGGAATCCAATGAAACGAATCTGCATCCTGCTGCTCACTTTTGCGGCGCTAGGCGTCGCAGCCGACAAGAAGATTGTGGTCCGCGCCCTTTCGGGCGGCTTCGCCTACGACGAGGCGGCGATCGAGCTGTACCAGAAAGAGGCCGGCGAGCACGCAGATGTCGTCGCAGCCCGCTCCATGGCGGAATTCGAGAAGCACATCGCCGATGCCGACGCAGTCATTGGAGGAATCAACAAGGAATTGTTCCCCATGGCGAAGAAGCTGAAGTGGGTGCAATCGACCAGCGCGGGCGTCGAGGCCTATAGCTTCTGGCCGGAGTTTATGGCAAGCGACGTCATGCTGACCAACTGCAAGGTCGTGCAGGGACCGACGATCGGTGACCACGCCTTTGCGCTGCTGCTGGCCCTGACTCGGGGCTTGAACGAGTACCTTCCCAACAAGCGCGAATGGAGATCTCGGTCGAACGCGCCCAAGGGGATGACAGAGTTGCCGGGCATGACCGCCGTCATCATTGGCATGGGCGGCATCGGCACGCAGATTGCCCAGCGCGCCCACGGCTTCGGAATGAAGGTGATCGGCGTCGATCCCAAGAACATCCCGGTGAGCATCTTCGCGCCCACAATCGTGCCGCCGGACCGGCTGGACGAAGTGCTTCCGATGGGCGACGTAGTCTTCGTCGCGGCCCCCCTGACGCCAAAGAGCGAGCACATGATCGCGGCACAGCAGTTTGACGCGATGAAACGGGGGGCGTACTTCGTAGCAGTGTCCCGCGGGCGCCTGTATGACAAGGGTGCGCTGATCAAAGCCATTGACAGCCAGAAGCTGGCTGGCGCGGGCTTGGACGTCACGGACCCGGAGCCGCTCTCGGCAGACGATCCGCTGTGGGAGTTCGACAACATCGTGATCACGCCGCACGTGGCGTCCCACGCGAAAGGTTCCGATGACCGCCGCCTGAGTGTGATCTCCGGCAACATCGGGCGCTTCGCGCGCGGCGAGCCGCTGACCCACATGGTCGACAAGTCGGTCGGGTACTAACCCGCCCATAAGCCTGCTGCCGGACAGGTACGAGCAACAGCGGGCGACGCTGCAGCTGTGGTCGATCTTGCCACCCCCCAGTTGCGGATTCGGTTCCGGTGCTTGCCCTCCGGGACTGGACCGGCTGCCGCAGTCGCCGCTAGCGCACCGCTCGCTCGGAATGAGAGTCCGAGTCCAGATCCTGATCTTTGTGCTGGCGTCCGGAGCTATCGGCCAAGTCAAGCACGAGAGCATCGTTACGGTGGACGACGGAATCGGCTTGAACACCTCCGTATTCCTGCCGGATGGACCGCCTCCGCAACAGGGATGGCCTGCGATCGTCTTCGTCCATGGATTGAGCGGCAGCAAGCCCGAAGCCGCGGCCAGCCGAGCGGCGCGGCGCGGTTATGTCGGGCTGGCCTATACGGTCAGGGGTCAGGGACGCAGGCAGGGCGGATCTCCGTCGGGAGGGTTCGCAACGCCCGTTGGAGAACGCGAGGCGCGCGACGCCTGCACGCGGAAGGCAAGCTCACCGAACCGCAACGCCTCTTCTTGAGGACGAAGCCGATCGATGAGCTATACGACACTCAAACGGATCCGCACGAGCTCCTGAACCTGGCGCAGGATCCCGAGCGCTCGGCGATTCTCGCGCGATTTCGCGACCAACACCGCGATTGGACGGATCGATTTGGGGATATGGGGGAGCTGCCTGAATCCGCCATGCTGCGGTCGATGCGCCCCGGCGGCAAGTACAGCCAGACGGCACCGGTTCGGATCACCGCCAAGGGGCAGGTGCGGCCGTGGGCTCGGTAACGATTCGCCTCGATTGCCCGGCGGAAGGCGCTTCGATCGGGTATACGACCCAGTTCGGCCCCGATCCGCAATGGCAGATCTACGCCGGGGAAATCACACCTCGGCTCCCTGTTCGATTGCGCGCCAAGGCGATTCGGTACGGCTACAGGGAAAGCGACGAAACCAGCGCACAGTTCCCGTGAGCGCACCTCCGGCTCTGGGCATAGCGGAATCCCAGGTGAGCGACCGTCAGCGCTGGGAGCCGCCGGACTCGCGCACGACTACCAGCGCCTGCTTGATCTCGGGATCGTCGGGCAGCAGTTCGAGCGCCTTCACCAGCTCGCTCGCGGCATTGGCATAGTCCCCAGCATGGCCGTAGGTCAACCCGAAATTCTTGTGAATCTGCCCCTTGGCCGGACAGTCCCCGCAAGCATCGAGGGCCTTTCGGAAAAGCTCGAATGCTTCGGTCCACCGCTCCCGCTTCGCCTCCGCAAGGGCAAAGTTCCAGAGCGTGCCGGCGCGGTCGGTATCCAGCTCTTCAGCCTTCAGGGCCTTGAACCGGCGCCTGTATTCGGCAGCTCTCTCCGGGTCCAGTGCGTGCAGTGCTTGAGCTAGGTTGTAGATGGATTCCATATGCCTCGGATTGAGTTCAAGGGTGCGCTCGAAATGCGGCACGGCAGCCTGCGGATCGCCCGCCTGCTTGATCGCCAGCCCCAGATCGTAATGCGCCAGCGGATTGCCGGGATCCGCTGTGGCGGACCTCCGCAGGTACCCGACCGCCTGCTCGTCATTGCCCGCGGCGCGCTCCAGCGTGCCTAGCAATTGCAGCGCAGGAGCGTAGCCGTCATTGAGCGAAATCGCTCTCTGCAGCGCTTCGCGCGCTTCCATCGGCCTGCCCAGATCGTTCAATGCCCGCCCCACGTTATAGTGCGGGCGGTTGGATTCGGGTGCGATCCGCACGGCCTCTCGAAACGATTCCAGCGCTTCGGCTGTCTGGCCGCCCTCGGCTAGCGCAATACCCAGATTCAAGTGCGCATCGACGGACTGCCCATTGAGTTCGACGATGGCCTCGAAATGCGGCACGGCAGCGAGCGGCCGATTCAGGCGCGTGAGCACCATGGCCAAGCCCTGGCGCGCCGCCACGAGGTCGGGGTTGATTCTGAGCGCCTCCGAAATCATCACCCGAGCGTCTTCGAGCGCCCCCTTCGCCGCCTGCTTCAGGCCCAGATTGAGGTGCGCATCGGCATACTCCGGATTCAAATCCAGTGCCTTTCGAAACATCAACTCGGCTAGATCGCCGCGCCCCAGCTGCTCGTAGGCCACACCCAAGTTTGCGTGCGCCTTGGCGTTGCTCGCGTCTCGGCGGATCGCCTGCTGGTACAGTTCCTTCGCTTCGCCGGGCTTGCCGAGCGCCATGCTGCGCTCAGCCTGCTGCATCAGGACCGCGAGCCGGGAGTCCCTCTGCATCCGATCCCGAAGTTCCCGAAACGCCGCGATGTGCCTCTCCGCTCCGACCACGTCGCCAGTCCGCCGCAAGACGCCGGAAAGCCGGTAACGGATATCGGGATTCTCTGGTTGCAGACCTGCTGCCTTCGCCAACAATGCTGCCGCCTCGTGGTCAGCACCCATCTTGGCGAGCACCGCGCCGAGGTTGAACAAAGCATCGGCGTGCCCTGGATTCATCTCGACAGCGCTGCGCAGTTCCGCCGCAGCTTCCTCCGGTCGATCCAAGTGCCGTAGCGCCAGCCCTCTCACGTAATGTCCGCCGAACCCCTGGGCTGCCACCCCGGCTCGTTCGGCATAGCGGTCCACCTCCGCTAGCGCATCTGCGTAGCGGTGGCTGCTCACCAGAACCTTGGCCAGCGCCAGTCGAGCCTGAGCATGCTCTGGGGCTAGCGCAAGCCCACGGCGCAAACCCTGCGCTGCTTCCTCATAGCGCTTGTATTCGCTGAGGGCGAGCCCGCGGTTGAAGTGGAGCAGTGGTTCTCGCGGAAACTCCGCGAGGGCTGCGTCCAGAATTGCCAGTGCGGCCGCCGCGTCTCCACTCTCGCGATAGCGGGCAGCTTCGGCCACGGCTTGGTCCGGCGACTGGGCGGCAAGGCTGCTGACCAGCACTGCGACGAGTGCGACCGCTAACCCGGCTGCCTTGACCAGATGGACTGCCATGGGTGTGCCACTTCACGCGCGAGCAGGAGTTCTCCGCAGGCGCTGGCAGGCTTCCCTCAGTAGCTTACGGGGAATCCGCATCCGAATGCCAGACTAGAAGCGACAAGAGCCTGCCGACAGGGCCGGCAGGCTCGAACGCCAGTGCGTCTGTGTCCTGCTTCAGCGATCAGAAGTAGATCTTCAAGCCCATCTGGACCTGCCGTGCCCGATTCGCGGTTCCGAGCACCCGTCCGAAGTTCCCGCGGCTGATGTTCGACGAAGGAGCCTGGTACTGGGGCGAGTTGAAGCCGTTGAAGAGCTCGACGCGATACTCGATCCTGAGATCCTCCTTCACTGAGAAGACCTTGAAGAAGGAGAAGTCGACATTGTTGATCCCGTCAGCGCGCAAGCTGTTCCTGCCCGCATTCCCGAAAGTGCCCTGCTGAGGCACGGCAAACGCGGACTTGTTCAGCCAAGCGGCCGGCGTGGGGTTGGCCGGAGTCGGATCGCCCACGTAGTCGGGGCGGTAGCGTCCGTTGGGCAGGCCGGTCCCGGCGATGTCGCCGTTCACGTTCGGGGTGTACGGCTGGCCCGAGGTGAATAGCGCCAGGCCGTTGAACTTCCAGCCGCCCAGGATCGCGTTGAGCCCGGGGCTGGACGATCGGAATGGAATCTCGATCACCCAGTTAAAGTTCAAGTTATGGGTCAGGTCGATCCCTGACACGCTGCGGTCGAGATTGAAATTGTAGGGGTTCTGCTGCGAGCAGTTCTCGACGAACCAGCCGGAGCAGCCGATGTCGATCGCCTTGGCCCACGTGTAGTTCACCATGAACGACAGGCCTTTGGAGAAGCGCCGGTTGTACTGCGCCTGCAGGGAGTGGTAGCTGCTGCGGCCCCACGAAGTGAGGTAGTTGTTGGCGCGGAAGAGCGGGAACGGTGCTCTCTGGCGCGCCTCCTTGCGCACTCCGGGCGTGAGCGCAACGTTGTAGTACGTGCCGAGCGGCAGGCGCCGATTGCCCGATCCCACGTAGTTGACCTGTAGGATCGTCGCATCGTCGAGTTGGCGCTGGATGCCGAAATTCCACTGCATCGAGTAGGCGTTGTCCATGCGGGGGTCGGAATACCACGCACCTTGGTTATACGGCGTCGCCGTCGGCAAGATGCCGGTCGGAGCTGGGTTCTTGGCCGAAACGTTCGGGATCGAGTCAGCGGGATTGGTCCCGTTCTGGAGCTTGCGCCCGACATCCGGCCAGGTATGGCCGAGATTCTGCGTGTTCTGCGTGACGCCGGCAAAGTTGTCGAAATAGACGCCGGTCGAAGCGCGGATCGCGGTGCGGTCGTTCAGACGGTAGGCGAACCCCATGCGGGGCTGCCAGCTGATGGGCCACGGATCCTGGACGTAGCCGTTCGCAGCGACCTGAACGCGATCCGGCAGAGCCCCGCCCGGATCGGGCAAGCACGGTGCAACTCCCTTGACCGCGCAGGTCGGGGGCGCGGCAGTGATCCAGTAGATGCCCTCGTTGTAATCGATATTGCCGAACTCGACCGAGTTCTCTTCGGGGTTGCCGAAGTGCGGCAGGTTTGTACTGTCGACCCGCACGCCGAAGTTGATTGTCAGTTTGGAAGTCGCCTTCCAAGAATCCTGGCCAAAGAAAGAGTACAGGGCACCGCCCCGGGCACGCTTGTGGAAGTCGCGCCGCGACCACGCGTTGGGAACGTTCAGCAGGAACGACGCCAGCGGGTGGCCCGTCCCGCCGGGATTGTCAGGGCTGGCGGTTCCCACGGTACTGAAGTTGTTGGAGTGGTCGTTGGTCCTGCCGAAGTGGCCAATGATGTTGTACTCGGCGCCGAACTTGAGGGTGTGGCTGCCAACGATCTTGGTGTAGTCGCCCTTGTACTGCCACGTATCGCTCGTGCGGGTGTACCCAATGCGCTCGCCGCCGCGGAAATACTGGGCGACGCCCACGTTGGGCACGTAGGACGTGCCTCCGCGGAATCCGCCGGCAAACTCGGGATTCCATCCGACCGTGGAGATAAACCCGCTGGGCAGGTTGTTGAAGGAATTGCCGGTGTCGCGCTTGACATCGGTCCGGGCGAATGAAACCTGCATGATGCTGGTCGGGTCGAACGTGTGCACCCAGCTCGCGGCGACGTTCAGGTTCGCAATGTCGACAAAGCTCGTGAAGCCCTGGCGGCCGCCCGACCCGACCCGGTCGTTGTCCTGCGCGCTGTAGCGGACATACGTGTTGTCAGAGTCGCTGAAGCGATGGTCGACGCGCGCGGAATACTCGTGCTGGTCCAAAACGGTGCCGGTCGTGTCGCGCTGGTTGAGGTTGCCCAGGTCGGTGCCAAGGTCGACCGGTGCCGCCACTGTCTGGTCTAGGTAGTGCAGAAAGCCTTGGTCGAGCCGGCTCTGCGGGATCCTGTTGCCGGGGAACGGATCGCGAGTGGCCTTGCCGTCGGGGCCCGTGCTAGTCGAGTACGGATCGAAAATCTGCCGCGCGGAATCGCTTAGGTCACCCTGCTTGTTCGCGGCGGTCGGAACCCGGTAGTTGCGATTCGCCGGGGCTCGGTTCGTAAATCCTTGGTACGCGGCGTAGAAGAACGTCTTGTTCCTGACAAGCGGACCACCGACGGTCGCGCCGAACATGTTCTGCGCGAGAGTCGCCCTTGCCGGCAGGAACGTGTCGCGGGCGTCTAGATTGTCGTTGCGCAGGAATTCCCACGCGCTCCCGTGGATCTCGTTAGTGCCGGACTTGGTGACAACATTGACGACACCACCGGTCACACCGCCGAACTCCGCCAAGTCGTTGTGCGACTGGACCTTGAATTCTTGGATCGCGTCAAGGATCGGCGGCACCGCGTAGGTGCTGGTCATCGTGCCCTGGTTGTTCACGCCGTCGGTGAGGAAGAGGTTGCTGCGGTTGTTCTGGCCGTTGATCGAGGGAAAGCTGAACGTTCCCACGGACGTGCTGCCGAAGCCGCCCCGGTTCTGCGCCACATTCACGGGGGACGCTCCGGGAGTGAGCATTAGCAACTGGGTGAAGTTGCGGCCGTTGAGGGGCAGGTCGACCACCTGCTGCTCGGTCATGGCGGTGCCAAGTTCCGAGGAGGACGACTGCACCTGCGCACCGATCGCCTCGACGGTCACGGAATCCGTCACGGCACCCACCTCCAAGACGATGTCAAACGTCGCAGTTTGATTCACCACCAGCACGAAGGGCTCCAGCGCTGCTGTCCGAAATCCCTCGGACGCAGCCTCAATCGTGTAATAGCCCGGAGGGATGTTGACGAAACCGTAGCGGCCAACCGCATTCGCCTCGGAGCGGCGCTCGATGCCCGTCTCGACGCTCAACAGCACGACCTGCGTCCCTGGCACCACGGCCCCCTGTTGGTCTGCGATCGTTCCGTTGACCGCGGAACTGGAAGCTTGGCCGAAGCCAAGACTGGCGAAGAGGGCAAGCGCCGACGCCAACACTAAGGCGGTCCAGACGGCCTGCGAACCACTTGATCGAGGCAGATTTGACATGATGAACCCTCCTGCTAGGCTGCCAGAATGGAGTATCGGACGCCGCAGCCAGAATGCGCCAACCAACCCACTGTGCAGGATATCAGCTTAGGGGGAATTCGTCAATGGCAGTGCGTGACATGGAGTCTGGTCTGCCTAGCCTCAGGCGCAGCAGCGCCGGGCGGTCTGTTGGCCCAGGGCATGGTCGCTTCCGAGAAGCGGGATCGCCCACCAATCCCACTGCCTGAGGGCGTCACTGCGCCGCTGGTCGAATTTCTTGACATCGCGTCCGAGGCGGGTTTGGCCCGCCCGACAGGTCCGGCCGCGCCGCGCCAAATGACGATGCTGACCGAGACCACTGGAACGGGTGTCGCACTGATCGATTTCGACAGCGACGGCCTACCGGATATTTTCCTCGTCGGAACCGGCCGGTCGGCCTCGGACACCAAGGGACAGCCGCACAGACTGTTCCGCAACGAGGGCAACCTATCGTTTCGGGATGTCAGCGCAGTTGCGGGCCTCGGCAGCACGGGATGGGGGCAGGGGGTCTGCGCGGGAGACTTCGACAGCGACGGACACGTGGATCTGTTCGTCACCCATTGGGGCCCCGACGCCCTGTTCAGGAACATCTCCGGAAGCGGGTTTCGCAACGAAGCCGCGGAACGGGGCCTAGCCGGGGGGGCTGACCGCTGGAGCACGGGCTGCAGCTTTCTCGACTACGACCGGGACGGTGACTTGGATCTGTTCGTAGCGCACTATGTGGACTTCGATCCGACGGCTACGCCGCAGCCCGGCGAGGCTTCTCAGTGCAGATGGAGGGGAGCGCCGATCCCCTGCGGCCCGCGAGGACTGGCAGCCGAGGCCATGTCGCTGTTCGCCAACGACGGCCATGGCCGCTTCAGCGATGTCACCGAGGATGCAGGCATTGCCACCGACAGCCGTTTCCACGGGCTCGGCGTCCTCAGCGCCGACCTTGACGCCGATGGGTGGACAGACATCTTCGTCGCATGCGATTCGACCGCGAACCTGCTGTTCCGCAACAGTGGCGATGGCACCTTCGAGGAAATCGGTCTAGCCTCGGCGGCCGCCTACGACGAGGACGGCAACGAGCAGGCCGGCATGGGGGTGGCCGCGGCGGACTACGACGGCGACAGCCGAACCGATCTGTTCGTCACCAACTTCGCCTCCGATACCAACACGATCTACCGCAACCTTGGCGACGGCGTATTCAGGGACAGCACGGTGCCGGCGGGCCTGGCGACCGTCACGAAGCACGTCGGCTGGGGTGCCGAGTTCCTTGACTTCGATCAAGACGGCTGGCCAGACATCTTCGCAGTCAACGGGCACGTCGCCCCAAGTGTCGACGGGGCGGGCATCGACGAGACCTTCGCCCAGCCGCGGCTGCTCTTCTGGAATCGCGGGGATGGCGTCTTCCATTCACTCGCCTCGCTGGCCGGTCCGGGCATCGAGGCAAAGCACCCTTCACGAGGGTCAGCGATCGGTGATCTCGACAACGACGGGGATCTCGAAATCGTAGTGGTCAACATACGCGAGGATCCCTCCCTGCTGCAGAACCAAGTCACCCCAACCGGGAATTGGCTCGTCGTACGAGCCGTTGCTAAATCGGGCAGCGACGCCGTCGGGGCTTCGGTGACGGTCATATCCGGCAACCGGAAGCAAGTGCGAGAGGTGCGCAGCGGCGGCGGATACCTATCGCAGGGAGATCTCCGCCTGCACTTCGGGCTGGGAGCGGAGAAATCCGCGACAGTCGAGGTCCGGTGGCCTTCCAGCGATGCGAGCGACGCTCGACGCGTGGAAGCCAACCAATCCGTGACGATCCGCCAAGGCGTGCCTTAACGGTGCGACTGAGGTCTCGCCGAGCTTTTCCCCGGCAATGCGGGGTCGGGTAGCATAGGGCGATGAGCGACCTAACGAGACGAAGCTTCCTCGGCGCGGTGGGCGCTTCGCTGGCCAGTGCTCGACTCACACGCGCGCAATCGGCGAAGCCCAACATCGTGATCATCTATACCGATGATCAAGGTACGCTTGACGCGGGCTGTTACGGGTCAAACGACATCCATACGCCAAACATCGACGCCCTCGCAAGACGCGGCGTCCGCTTCACGCAAGCCTATGCCCACACCGTCTGCTGTCCATCAAGGTCGCAGCTGCTGACCGGGCGGGTCCCGCAGCGCGGGGGCGTGACGAACTGGCTGTCGAATCATCCCTCGGACGAAAACGGTCGCAACATGGACGTCAGCGAAGTGACGCTGGCAGAGGTCTTGCGCGAAAACGGTTACCGGACAGGCCTGGCGGGCAAGTGGCACCTCGGAGCCAAGCCGGGTCACCAGCCGCTCGATCAGGGCTTCGACGAGGCATACGGCCATCTTGGAGGGTTTATCGACAACTTCGAGCACAAGTTCCTGCACTCAAACTCGAAGCGGCCTCCATTTCACGACCTGTACCGCAACGGCGAGGAAATCGACGAGACAGGTCGGTACTTCCCGGACCTGGTGGTGCGCGAGGCGACGCGCTTCATTGTGGAAAACAAGGACCGTCCGTTCTTCTTGTACTGCGCCTTCAACGTTCCCCACTATCCGGAACAGTCCGATCCCAAGTTCGCCAAGATGTACGACAGCATGGCCATGCCACGCCGGTCGTACGCGTCAATGATCACGACCACAGATGACCGCATCGGCCAAGTGCTGAACGCGCTGGACAATTGGGGACTGCGCGACAACACGCTCGTCATTTTCATGAGCGACAACGGCCATTCGACTGAGCAGTTCAACAACTGGGACGTGAATTACGGTGCGAACGGCGGCGGCGGCAACACCGGCCCTTGGCGGGGAGCCAAGGCGAGCATGTTCGAGGGAGGCATCCGCGTACCGGCAGTCATCAGCCTGCCCGGGCGCATTCCGGCAGGCGAGGTCCGCGCGCAGGCAATCTCGAACATGGACTTCTTCCCCACCATCCTCGAATCGTGCGGTATCGATCCTCCTAGCCACGAAATCGACGGAAAAAGCCTGTGGCCAGTCCTGCGCTCGGCGGACGCCCCTTCACCCCACCAAGTGTTTCACTGGATGTGGCAGAGCCAGTGGGCAGTACGGGAAGGCGACTGGAAGCTCATCGGCAACGGCCGCGACACGACAGGACTGAAGTCGGAGCACGCGCCACGCAAGCAGATGGGGGATCTGTACCTGGCGAACCTTGCAGACGATCAGCCTGAGTCTGTCAACCACGCCGCTGAGCGCCCCGAGGTCGTTGCACGGCTGACGAGCAGCCACGAGGACTGGCTTCGGGCCGTCACACCCTGACCTACCCCGCACCACGCCCGATTGGTCTACGAATTCCTCGCCGAGCAGCCCGACGAGATCGAAGCGGAGTCGGCGTTCAACCTCATCGCCCCGCAGTCGGCGCGGCACAGCGTCGGCTGCCACTCCGCAGTCCACCGGCGGGTCATCGGACACGACCCCACGGACGTTCCGCTGGGCCTGATGCTTGCGTACGTTACAACGGTGCATCCGGAATCGGGACACGCCGAAATCCGCCCGACAAAGCGAACCAAGCACTGCGCTGGCGAGCACCGGCGCTTGCACGGCTCTGGAGTTGGTCGGAACCAGAAAATCGTTGGCGAGACCTGCTAGCACGAGTACCATATCCATAGGTCGAATCCGCTTTCGGGACGCTTCGGGTTTCCATTGCAGGGTTCGAGCCGGAAAGTCCGTCGATTCTCTTGCCGCGAAAACTCACTCGATGCCTCGCCTTCATCTTCGCTGCATTGCTAGCGCAGGCAGGGACCGCCCAAGAATCGAAGCGTCGGGACCAAGCTGCCGCGCCAATTGACTTTGCGAAAGAGATCGCGCCTGTCCTGGAGAATCGCTGCCAAGCGTGCCACGGCCCAGCGCAGCAGCTGAGTGGACTGCGCCTCGACAGCGGCGAGGCAGCGCTCAAAGGCGGCTATTCCGGACCCGTCATCGTGCCGGGCAACAGCGGGGCAAGCCGATTGATGCGGCTCGTTTCAGGCCTTGAGGAGAAGCTGGTCATGCCGCCGACCGGAGAGCGCCTGTCGACACGGGAGATTGACCTGTTCCGAGCCTGGATCGACCAAGGGGCGGATTGGCCTGCGGCTGTGGTCGCACCACAAGCGAACGTGCCGGGGGAAGATCACTGGGCCTTCCAGCCGATCTCCAAGCCTGCCCCGCCCTCCGTGCAGCGGGAATCGTGGATACGAAGCCCCATCGATAGATTCGTCTTGGCCAAGCTTGAGGAGGAAGGGATCGAACCGTCTCCTCCCGCGCACGGTGCGACGCTCATTCGGCGGGTCAGTTTCGACCTCACCGGCCTGCCGCCGTCCGTCCGCGACGTTGATGCGTTCCTGAACGTCCCAAGCCCCGAGGCGTACGAGCGATTCGTGGACGGGCTGCTCGAATCGCCGCACTACGGGGAGCGCTGGGCGATCCAGTGGCTGGATCTTGCCCGCTACGCCGACTCGGATGGATACGAGAAGGACAGCGAGAGGCCGTATGCATGGCGCTGGCGCCAATGGGTTATCGACGCGCTCAACAGCGATATGCCCTTCGATCGCTTCACAATCGACCAGGTCGCCGGGGACGTCCTGCCCGGAGCGACTGTGGAGCAGCACATCGCGACCGGCTTTCATCGCAATGGCCTGAAGAACCGCGAAGGCGGCGTGAACATCGAGCAGTTCCGCTTCGAGGAGACGGTGGATAGGACAAACACGGTGGGCACCGTTTGGCTGGGCTTGACGATCGGCTGCGCACAATGCCACGACCACAAGTACGATCCGATTCCTCAAAAGGACTACTACCGGCTCTATGCCTTCTTCAACACAGTCGACGAGGCGGAGACTACCGCCCCGATGCCGGGCGAGATGGGACCGTATCTGAAGGCGCTGCCGGGATACCTCGATCACCGCCGCAAGTTGCTGGCGAAGCACCGAGTGTTCGAGCTGCAGCCGCCTTGGGAAGCCAAGATGATCTTGGCAGCCGACAACCCCGGGAAATGGACCGATTGGGACCACGCGCTGGACGCGCTCCAGAAATACTTGGACAACGGGGAAGGCCTCGTAAGGAAACCGCGACGCGACCGGGCTGACCGCGAGCAGAGGAAGCTCGAGGACCACTTCATCAAGAACTACCACCGGGTCATCTCGAAGGACTTCTGGAAGGAGCTGGATTGGGTCAGCCTGCGCAAGGAACTCTTGCAGTTGAGGGCCGAGACTCCGGACATTACCTACGCGCGGACAATTTCCGACTCGGACCCGGCCCGTCTCAGCCAGATCCATCTACGCGGTGTGTGGAATACTCCCGGTGTCTCGGTCGAGGCGGGCACACCGGGCGCTCTGCCCGCATTCGAGCAGGGAGAGAAGCACCAGCGCCTTGCGTTTGCCGAGTGGCTCGTCTCAAGCGACAACCCGCTGACCGCGCGCGTGGTGGTCAACCGCATCTGGCAGGAGTATTTCGGGCGCGGAATCGTGCCGACGGCGGACGACTTCGGAACACGCAGCCCAGGCCCCTCCCATCCCGCTCTGCTCGACTGGCTGGCGGCCGAATTGATAGACAACGGATGGAGCTTGAAGAAATTGCACAAGACCATCTTGATGTCCGCAACCTACCAGCAATCGTCTGCAGAGCGGCCGAATATCGAGGGAACGGATCCGAACAATGCCCTGCTGGCCAAGCAGCAGCGCCTGCGCCTTCCAGCCGAGCTGATCCGCGACGCAGCACTCAAGGTGAGCGGCCTGCTCAATCCCGCCATCGGCGGCCCGAGCGTGCGGCCCCCGCAGCCGCAAGGCGTTGCGGACCTAGCGTATGCGGGATCCGTCAAGTGGGAAGACAGCAGCGGCGCGGATCGCTACAGGCGCGGGCTGTACACCTTCCTGCAGCGCACTGTCCCATATCCGCAGCTCGTCAACTTCGACATGCCGGACAGGACGGCGGCGCGCTGTACGCGGGAGCGATCCAACACGCCCCTGCAGGCATTGAACCTGCTCAACGACGCCGCGTTCGTGGAAGCTGCGCGGGCGCTGGCCCTGCGGGTCCTGGATTCGAGCGGTAGCGAGTTCGAGGCCGCACTCGTGGAGGCCTTCCGTCTGTGTCTGGCCCGAGAGCCGGACGCGACCGAACTGGGCCACCTGCGCGACTACTATTCTCAGCAGGAATCTATCTTCGACTCGGAGCGGGAACTGGCAGAGGCATTCATGCCGCTACCAGTGCCCGGAATGGACCCCGCCGAGGTAGCGGCGTGGACGGGCGTCGCCAGCGTCTTGCTGAATTTGGATGAATTCATTACGCGCGAATAGCGGAATCGAGTGGAGGCAGCCATGGATCTTTCGGACTATCGAGCCATCCAGACGAGGCGGCGCTTCTTCCGGTATTGCGCCGGCGGCCTCGACACGGCCGCCCTGGCCTGCCTGATCGGCAGCCATCCAGGGGCTGCCTCTGCCGCCTCGCCGAGCAAGAACCCCCTCGCGCCGAAAGCCCCCCACTTCGCGCCAAGGGCCAAGAGCGTCATTTTCCTGTTCATGGCTGGTGCTCCCAGCCAGATTGACCTCTACGACCCTAAACCAACGCTCCGGAACTGGCACGGCCAAGCGCTGCCCGCGTCGATGACAAAGGACCTGAACCTGGCTTTCGTCAAGCCAAGCGCCAAAGTGCTTGCCAGCCCGCGCGTGTTCCGCCCGCACGGCGAATGCGGCACTGAGTTCTCGGACTTCATCCCGAATATCGGGGCGCACGCGGACGACATCTGCCTCGTGCGCTCGATGCATACCGAGGCGTTCAACCACCATCCCGGCCAGTCGCTGCTGATGAGCGGAAGCGTGCAACTCGGGCGCCCCGCGGTAGGGGCATGGGTGTCCTACGGGCTGGGAAGCGAGTCCGAAGACCTACCCGCCTTCGTCGTGCTGAGTTCCGGGCGCGGGTCGAGCGGCGGGTCGAGCAATTGGTCCAACGGCTTCCTCGACTCCACCTACCAGGGTGTCGTCTTCCGGAACACCGGAGAACCGATCCTGTACTTGAAGAATCCGCCCGGTGTCAGCGACCGTACTCAGCGGGCTCGCCTTGACGCAATCCGCAAACTGAACCAAGAGCGACACGCGGCGACGGGGGATGCAGAGATCGCGTCGCGAATCCAGTCCTACGAGTTGGCATTCCGCATGCAGGCGGCCGCCCCAGAGCTACTGGACTTCTCCAAGGAATCGCAAGCGACGCTAGACATGTACGGCGTCGGCAAGGAGCCCACGCATCCGTACGCCACAAACTGCTTGCTGGCGAGGCGCATGGTCGAGAAGGGCGTACGCTTCGTAATGCTGGCCCACGCCAGTTGGGACGACCACCAAGAAATCGACAGGAAGCTCGGCAATAACTGCAGGATCACGGACCAACCGGCAGGCGCCCTGCTCAAGGATCTGAAGCAACGAGGACTCTTGGAATCAACCCTTGTCGTTTGGGCAGGCGAGTTCGGACGCACTCCCATGGGGCAGCTCGAACGGGTCGACGAAGCTGCGGGACGGGACCATCACGCCGAGTGTTTCAGCGCCTGGATGGCCGGCGGCGGTGTCCGTGGCGGCCAAGTGATCGGAAAGACTGACGAACTCGGTCTGGGAATTGCAGAGGATCCCGTTCATGTCCACGACCTGCAGGCGACAATCCTTGCTGCCCTCGGGCTCGATCACGAGCGGCTCACCTATCGACACATGGGGCGGGACTTCCGGCTGACTGATGTGGGCGGGACCGTCGTGCCCAGAATGCTGTCGTAGCGGGTTCGGACCGACGTGTCGATCGGATCGGGCGGCGACACAACCTCGCCGGATGGATTCCTCGGCTCGCGAATCTCAGCGCACATATTGGCTTGGTCCGCGAGCAACTCCTGACCCTTGCAGATTGTCAAGGCAGGTCGCTCACCCACATCTTCGCCTGCACGCTAGAACCGTCCTTGGAACCCCCGGCGACGAAAAGCTTGCCGCCAACAATTGCTGCAGCGGGCGATGACAGCGGCATCGGCAGCTTGCCGAGCAGCTCCCAATCGCCGCCGGGCCGCAAGACCAAGATGTCCGGATCGATGGACTTGCGGCCGCCGGCCGGCGTCGTGTGACCGCCCACCATGTAGATCCGGCCACCATGGACGAAGGTGCCGGCTTCAGCGTGGGAGTGCCCCTTGGGCAAGGCCGGTCCGCTGCTCCAAGATTCGGTTGCGGCGTCGTAGATATCGACTCGGGGTTGATCGAGCTGCATGCTGTCGTGGTGGTATTGACCACCAATGGCATAGATCTTGGCTCCGACGGCGATGGTCGAGAACTGGTTGCGCGGATCAGGTAGGGGTGCCGCGGTCCGCCAACGGGCCGAGCCGGCGGCCCAGCTGTCGAGGTCGAGCACCCAATGCTCGCCAGCATTGGTGTCGCGGTCCGCCTTCAGACCGCCCAAGTAATGCAGCTTGCGGCCGACAAGCACCAGCCCGCCGCCGGCGCGAGGCTCGGGGAGTAACGGTGCCGCGGCATAGCGGTCATTGTCTATGTCGTAATTCCACACTTCAGCGATGGCATGGCCCTTGTAGCCATCCTTGAAGCCGCCGGCGAACCACACGGTCCGGCCGTCGATGACGGCATTCAAGTGGGAAACCGCACTCGGCATGTCCTGAATCCGTGCCCAGCTTCCATCTCTGGGATTGAACACATCCGAGCGCTTGCTCGACCGGACGCCCTCGGTATACCCGCCGAACAGATACAGCTTGCCGTCGACCAAGGCCGTTGCGGCCTCCCATTTGCCAGCCGGCATGTCCGGCAGTTCCCGCCACGCCAACTCTGCGGCGACGATACTCGAAGGGCCGAGAGTGGTGGCTACCGCTACCAGCAGGACGGCGAAGTTGAGGTGGCAGCACCGTTGACGGTAGATCGTGCGCATGTTCATTCAGTGTTTCAGACAACCATCAAGGCGGCGTGGACCCCGGCACGCTTGGTTGTTCAGGACCTTCCTGGACCGTGTATCCGATTGTGCTGTATCCCTTTAGTCTACGCTCGTACATTCGAGCCAACATTGGAACGTAAGCGTCAACATAGTCGTAGACGCGCACAACCCGCTTGCCGTCGCAGAGCCGGTGCAGCCGTCCGACATACTGTTGGAGAGTTCCTTTCCAAGAGATCGGCATCGCCAGGAAGAGAGTGTCCAGTCGTGCATCGTCGAATCCTTCGCCGATGTAACTGCCCGTCGCAAGGATGACTCGCTGGTCGGCTGGCCCTATCGACGCCAGAGCCTCCGCTACGGCCCGTCGCTGGAGCCTGCCCATTCCCCCCTTGAGGACCAGCACGTTCTTCACAACCCCATTGAGCTCCGTCGCGAAGTATCCCAGATGCTCGGTCCTACCAGTAAGCAGCAAGGGCGAATGCCCGGATTCAACTAACCGCACAAGATCCTTCACGATCATTTCGTTGCGAGCGCGATCCCGCATAAGCGCACCATAGACATCTTGGATCGCTAAGTCAGTCAGGCTCGGCGGAATTGTGAAGTTAGTGTGCCGAGGGATCACAAAATGCTGGAATGGAGTCGATTCCGTCATCGCACGAGCGCTGTGGCGGAAGAGGATCGGCCCGCACTGCATGTAGATGATGGGATGATGGCCATCTTTCCTTGTGGGAGTGGCTGTCAAACCGACAACAAATCTGGCTTTGACCTGCCTCATCACCTGTTCAAAGGTGAAAGCCGAAATGTGGTGACATTCGTCAACAATCACCTGGCCATAGTCGGCGACGCAGTCCCTGACTTCTCCTTTGCGGTGGAGGCTTTGAATCAGCGCGACGTCCACACAACCGCTTGGACGCCTCTTCCCACCTCCGATTCGGCCTATCGACGTTGGTGGAAGGCCTAGGAACATCATCACTCGCTCCCGCCACTGGTCCAATAGCTGCTGACGATGGACCAAGATAAGAGTGCTCACTTTTCGTTCTCCGATCAGCCATGCTGCGACAGCGGTCTTGCCGAAGGCGGTCGGAGCGCAAAGGATGCCTTGATCGGAGCCACCCAGAGCCGAGACAGCTTCCTGCTGCAAGGGCCAAAGCTGCCCCTGAAACTCAGCGTCAATCGTGGTCCCGCCGATCCGCTCGTCCCTGATCTCGGCCTTGACCTTGTGCGCTCCGAGCAGCCCCACCAATTCTTTCAGGCACCCGCGAGGGAGAGCTAAATGATTGGCAAGGTCTTCCCCGCAACCGATGACTCTTGGCTTGTTAAACGTACTCAGCCGCATTGCTTGAGCTTTGTAAAACTCAGGATTCTGAAAAGCCGCAAACCGCAGCAACCGATTCAGCATGCTGGATGGAAGGCCCTTCTTCTCGATGTAGAGGAGATTGGCCCTGACCACCTGGACTACTTCAGGAAGGGGGCCTTCGATGGGCCGCTCCCTCTGCTTTCGGGATGGTGGCAGGTTCCACGGGTCTCGCGCATCTCCGTCCTCGTCACGGCTGCTCCGCACGCCAATGAGATCACCCTTGCTTTGGGCTGCCGAAACCAGCTCACCGGCGGCCTCGGACGAAATCCTTTGCAGGTTCGACAGGAATGCCCATTGGTCGCGGTACGGTCTAAACTCGGCATCGACGAAGACGCTGTTGCCTGTATTCCGTGGAATCCTTTGCAGCGGTAGTGCGATGAGGTTGCCAAAACCCCCTTTCGGCATCGTGTCCTGATTCGGAAAGAACCTGTCGTAAGAATCAAGTCCGACCTGATGCCGATGCTCCATTGTCCTGGTGAGGATCAAGCAACCGAGTTTCCGTGCTGTGACGGCTGGGATTGGGCGATCAAAAAAGATCCATACGTGCCCACCGTCGCCTGACCGCGACCGCTCCAATGCCGCTGGCACACCAATCTCTTGGCATGTGACAAGAAACGCCCCAGCATCCTGCTGCCAAGTTCTCTTGTCGAAGTCGACGGCAAGAAACCAACAGGTCTCGTCCAACAGCAGGGGGTAGACGCCGATCGTGTGGTCGCCCATCAAGTGCCCCCGCACAACGTCGTCGGTCAACGGCCGGAACTTTCGCGTCTGTCGATCTACTTTCCTTCGGTCCGATTCCTCGGCCTCAAGATAGGCTCTCCAGTCTCGATCCGCCTTCGGGGCGTAACCAGTTCTGCCGTTGGGCTGCTCCCACCGCACCGCATAAACATCATTCCGGCCTCGAAACAAACTCCGAAAGAGAGCGATCCGCTGGCTCGCTTTGTCCGATGCAGTCCGCTTGCCCGGTTGCTCCTGAACATGTGACGGTGCCTCGTTGCTCGCAGCAGCAGCGGGTAGTGGGATACCGTGCTCGGCCAGTAAGCGTCGTAGTCGAGCGTTCTCCTCTCGCAGGCGGGTCGATTCGGACGGAGCGGACACGGTGGGCAATTCTCTGGAATGTGTTTCCTTCATGGCTGGTTCGTGGAGAGCGACCGCCGCCCTTTCGCTCATGAACTATGCCTCACTCAAATCACCATTCTCATCGAGTGCCACGACTTGTACCGGCCTCAGGGGAATCGCCAGGTGATAGCGCGCATGACGACGTTCGCCGGTCCGCTTTAGCGCGCCTTTGGCGACCATGTCGGCAAGGTCTCTCGTCGCAGTTGCAGATGAGGCCCCTGTGATCCTCATGTAGTTTCCGGCGCTTAGTCCGCCGAAAAACCCTTCCGGCCCTTCGCGCAACATCCGCAACAGCGCTGTCTCCTGCCGGCGGTTGAGCCGTCCGCGGAGGCCGTCGAGTAGCTTTGTCTTGTCGACTAAGAATTCAATCCGCGCTAGGGTGCGACGCTGGGCTTCGATCGTGATGCCGGCGAACCACGCGATCCATGGAGTTATTTTGTTGTCTTTGCTGGCCGCCTCCAAAGCTGTGTAGTAAGCCCTACGCCGTAGTAATATCGTCGCGGCCAAGGCTGTCAATGTCGGTTGTCCCAGGCATTGCGATAGGGCTTTCGCGCAGATGGCTCGGCCGATCCGGCCGTTACCGTCTTCGAAAGGATGAATCGACTCGAAATACAGATGCGCGATCCCAGCCCTCGTCAGCCCGGTAAGTGAATCAGCGCCATCGGGAGCGGTCCGGTTGAACCAAGCGATGAAGTGCTCCATCTGCTCAGGCACGTCCGAAGCTGGCGGAGCCTCAAAGTGCACTCTGGGCAGATGAACGGGACCGGAAACGATCTGCATGGCTTCGTTGCTCGTTCGATAGTGACCAACGTCGCCCATATCCAGTCTACCGCCAAGCAGGATCCTGTGCCAATGGAAGAGCATCTCGCGCGAAAGAGGCTGTGCGGACGAGCGATAGAGATCCACCGTCATTTCGGCGATACCTCGCTCCGCCGGAGTCGCCCGCCGCTCGTCGGTCGCCAAGCCGAGCTGCTTGCGGATTGAGGACTGAACACTTGCCCGATCAAGGATCTCCTGCTCGATCGCTGATGTGGCTAGAGCCTCGGAGCTGATTGCCTCGATCGTAAGTTGCTCACGGTCAGCTTCATCCAGATGCCTGACTATGCCCTCAAGCACACCGCTGCCGACGAGAAACACCTCTTCCGCTTTCTTGAGGCGTCGCTGGTCCCAGGAGAACTTGGGCCAGTCCGGTTGTTGCCAGTTCCACGTCATGAGCGAAAGCGATGAACTCTATCGATCATAATAGTGGATAAGTTGATTAATAGGAAACCCTAATTCCCGCTTACGTCTTGGGTTCACACAGGGTCGGCGGATTTTGGGCCGAACGCGAACGGAAGATGAACTTCCAGTGGCTGAAGACGGCTACGGTGCGCCGCAAGACGCTGCCGGAAACGTTCCGCATGCTCCGACTCTGCGCGCAGAGCCTTCGCCACTTGCCGCGCCGTGCCCAGTTCCCGGAACTTCGCGAACACCAGCCCGATCGCTTCCTGCACGTGCGCGTCCGGATCCTTGCGCAGCTGCTTGCCATCCAGCACGTACCCGGCCGGCGCGGCGTGGTACAGCTCACCGCGGCGCGCCTTGTTGAGCTTCCCCTTGTCCATGCGCGCCTTGATCCGATACAGCTCCGCTACCGACAGCGTCCCGTGCAGCCCCAGCACGAAACTGTCGTCCCCGCTGCACGCGTCGTACACCCCCTCATCGGTGAGCAGCAGCGTCCCGGTTGCCCGCAGCCAGCGCAGCAGCTCGAACCATTCTGCCCCGTTGCGCGAAAAGCGCGGAGCGTCCAGCCCGAACACCGCCCCGACCCGCGCGCTGCCGTTGCCCCATAAAGTAGGACTTAACTTTTGTACTTGTCTTGTGCCATTCCTTGGGCATGCACGAGCAAAATCAGGTTGCTTCCACACTCGCCAGCCCCGACGAGGTGAATCGGCTGCAGGACCTGCTGGCTCAAGCCGGCTCCGCCAGCCGGACCGAGATGGGCCGTCGGGTCTGTCAGGCGTTCGGATTCCATGACGCCCGCGCCCCGCCACGGGCGCCGGCACTGCCAGCCGCGCGGTCTCGGCCGGCCCGTGCCCGCCCCGGCGGACGTGCCCGCGCGGGCCGACCTCGTCCAGGGGCTGGCGCTGGTCGAGGTCATCGGTAAGGACCAGCGGCGGGTCTGGAACGAGCTGTTGCAACGCGAGCATCCGCGCGGCGCGGCCCGGCACGTGGGCCCCCAGCTGCGCTACCTGCTGGTTTCCGACCACGGCGTGCTGGGCGCGCTGGGCTTCGCCGCCTCGGCCCTGACGCTGGCCGCGCGCGATGCCTTCATCGGCTGGGACGCCGACCTGCGCAGCCGCCAGCTGCACCGCGTGATCGCTCTGAGCCGCTTCCTGATCCGGCCTTCCGTCGCCTGCCGCAACCTGGCCTCCTAGGCCCTCGGGCTGTGCCTGCGGCGCCTGCCCGACGACTTCGAGCGCCGCTGTGGCTACCGCCCCTTGCTCGTGGAAACCTTTGTCGAAAAAGACCGTCACGCGGGCACTTCGCTGGTCGCCGCCAACTGGCTGTGCGTCGGCGAGACCGCCGGGCGCGGCCCCCGCCACGCGCGTGCCGGTCAAGGCCGTCTACCTCTACCCGCTGGCGCGCGACTGGCGCGCCCAGCTGGGTGTGGCGGCAGCGGCGCCGCCGCCGGCGCTGGGTCCCGGCGAGGGCCTGGCGCGGGACGCGTGGGCCGCGCACGAGTTCGGTTCGGCGCCGCTGGGCGATGTACGCTGGAGCAAGCGGCTGGTGCAGAGTGCGCGCATTCAGTCCGAGGCGCCGACGAAGTCGTTCCTGGGGGCGGCGCAGCAGGATCGGGCGGCGGTGAAGGGCCACTACCGGCTGATCGACCAGCCGGCGGACTCGCAGGTCACGCCGGAGAACATCCTGGCCCCGCACCGGCAGCGCACGCTGCGCCGCATGCAGGGCCAGGCGGCGGTGCTGTGAATTCAGGACGGCACCGATCTCAACTTCGCCGAGCACGGGGGCTGCGTAGGGCTGGGCCAGATCGGCAAGAACAGCAACGCGCAGGGCACGCTGGGGCTGCACATGCACTCGATGCTGGTGGTCAACGGGGAAGGCCTGCCGCTGGGCCTGCCGCAGATCCAGTACGAGGCGCCGGACGGGCAGGCGCAGCGGGGCAAGCCGCTAGAGGAGCACAAGACGTTCCGCTGGATCCGGGGGCTGCGCGAGTGCGCGGAGCTGGCCAGGGAACTCGACGGGGTGCGCCCGGTGTAGACGTTCGGGTTATTTCGACGGCTGGCACCCGAATTATTCCGGCGGCAGGATGGCCTAGTTTCTCGCACTAATCCGCTACTGCCGGAAGAGAGAGTGCCCAGTGGCAGCGAAATCGGCATGCAGCCAAAGGGGTTATGCGCACTTGGGCTGCTCGTGTGTATTCACAATATTGTAAGCGTTCGAGCGGGCCGTGAACGGCGGCTGGGGAACTAGCGATTGAGGATTTGTTTCCAGTCGGGGCAGAGGGGTTTGACGAAGACGTTCTTGACGGGCTGGTTGTACTGGTGACGGGTGTCGAGTTTACCGCGGCCCTGAGTCTGGCCGAGAAGGATCCAGTTGGCGGCGCGATAGCAGGTGCCGTCAAAGCGCGGGGTTTCGCAGAAAGTTTCGAGCAGGACGGGGCGGATTTGGTAGCGTTGGTGCCAGTCGCCGGGGAGCTGTCGCTGGAGGTAGGCGAGCAGATGGGAGGCCAGGCAGGGCAGGCGGATCCAGGGCAGGATGAGATAGCGGGCGTGATTGACGACCAGCGGCAGGTTGCGCTGGCGGGTGGCGGCATCCCAGCCGACGAAACGGTCGCGCGGGGCGGTTTTCCAGGCCGCGGCGCCGCAGCCGAGCAGGGCCAGCAGGAGGCCGTCGGCGGCGTAGACGAAGTAGCGCAGTTGGGCGCCGGGCAGGGGCTTGTAGCCGAGGTAGTGGTAGCGCTCGACGAATTCGTTCCAGAGGCCGCTGCGGGGATCGGCGGGGCGCAGCAGGGAGAGGCGCAGGGGGCGGGCTTGGGCGAGCGAGACGGGCAGGGGCGCGAGGCCGGGCGGAGCGGTGCGCGGGGACAGCGCCAGCGGTTGCGGTCGCGGCACGGTGCGCAACGGCGGCGGCAGGGTCAGCAGGCCGTCGCGCTGCATGCGCAGCAGGGCCACGCGCGCACTCATCTCCTTGAGGCCGCCATCGGGCTTGCGCCAGTCCAGCGCCGCGCAGACCGCCCGCGACAGCGCCGTGCGGAACAGGGGCGGGTCGCGCTGCGCGATCAGCGCGCGGATGAGCTCCAGTTCGGCAGCCGGGAAGTCCCGGCCGCAGTAGCGCAGGCAGCCGCTCACGGGGCCGGCCCCACGGCAGCCAGGCCTGAGGATCCACCACGACGGCCTGCGGCCCGAGGCCCGCGCACTCGCCCAGGAACGCCTCCAGCCACCGCCGCAGGTCGAGGCCCGCCAGGTCCAGCGTGGCGAACACCGACAGCAGCGCGCCCTGCAGGGCCGCCCCGTTCTCGCTGTGCGAGCCGAAGCTGAGCTTGCGCCCGATCACGGGCCGCCGCAGGGCTCGTTCCACGGGATTATTATCCATCGCCACGAACGGCTTGGCCACGAACACCGTCAGGCCCTTGCGGTGCTTCAACAAGGATTGCAGCGGCCCCAAGTGCGGGTCCGGCGGGCCGCCGCCCGGCGGCTTCCCCGCCGCCGCGCTCAGGGCCCGCTGCTCCTTGCCCGCTTGCTCGAACAGCGCCTCGAACTCCGCTTCCAGACGCTCCTGCGCCGCCTGGAACTGCTCGGACTGCCCCTGCGGACAACCTTCCGGGTCCCACGCCGCCAGCCGTTCCGCGTTGCGTTGGTACAGCTTGCCGATCCGCGCCACGATCCCCTCCACCCATGCCTGCAGATCCGGCCGCTTGCGCCCCAGCGTCACAAAATCCCGCCGCACGTGGACCCAACAGACCGCCAGTTCGAACTGTCCCGGGTGCTCCCGCGCCAACTTCACATACGCCGAGTAGCGGTCGCACACCAGCACCACCCGCCGGTCCCGCCCGAGGGCCCCGAACAGTTGCCCGGCCGCCGCGGCGCTGCGCGACGGATCCACCCGGAACAGCACGGCGTCCCGGCTCAGGCACGCCCACAGCCAGCAGCGCGGGTTCGCGTCGGCCTCCGCCCGCACATGCACCACCCACGAGGTCTCGTCCCCGTGCACCACCCGCGCCCTGCCGTTGCCCCATAAAGTAGGACTTAACTTTTGTACTTGTCTTGTGCCATTCCTTGGGCATGCACGAGCAAAATCAGGTTGCTTCCACACTCGCCAGCCCCGACGGGATGAATCGGCTGCAGGACCTGCTGGCTCAAGCCGGCTCCGCCAGCCGGACCGAGATGGGCCGTCGGGTCTGTCAGGCGTTCGGATTCCATGACGCCCGCGGCCGGCCCCAGTTGGCCGGCTGCATGAAGGCGCTGCGCGCCCTCGATGGGCACGGCCGCATCCAGCTGCCCGCGCCCCGCCACGGGTGCCGGCCCTGCCAGCCGCGCGGTCTCGGGCGGCCCGTGCCCGCCCCGGCGGACGTGCCCGCGCGGGCCGACCTCGTCCAGGGGCTGGCGCTGGTCGAGGTCATCGGGAAGGACCAGCGGCGGGTCTGGACCGAGCTGTTGCAACGCGAGCATCCGCGCGGCGCGGCCCGGCACGTGGGCCCCCAGCTGCGCTACCTGCTGGTTTCCGACCACGGCGTGCTGGGCGCGCTGGGCTTCGCCGCCTCGGCCCTGACGCTGGCCGCGCGTGATGCCTTCATCGGCTGGGACGCCGACCTGCGCAGCCGCCAGCTGCACCGCGTGATCGCTCTGAGCCGCTTCCTGATCCGGCCTTCCGTCGCCTGCCGCAACCTGGCCTCCAAGGCCCTCGGGCTGTGCCTGCGGCGCCTGCCCGACGACTTCGAGCGCCGCTATGGCTACCGCCCCTTGCTCGCGGAAACCTTTGTCGAAAAAGACCGTCCCGCGGGCACTTCGCTGGTCGCCGCCAACTGGCTGTGCGTCGGCGAGACCGCCGGGCGCGGCCGCTGCGCGGCCCCCGCCACGCGCGTGCCGGTCAAGGCCGTCTACCTCTACCCGCTGGCGCGCGACTGGCGCGCCCAGCTGGGTGTGGCGGCAGCGGTGCCGCCGCCGGCGCTGGGTCCCGGCGAGGGCCTGACGCGGGCCGCGTGGGCCGCGCACGAGTTCGGCGCGGCGCCGCTGGGCGATGTACGCTGGAGCCAGCGGCTGGTGCAGAGTGCGCGCATTCAGTCCGAGGCGCCGACGGAGTCGTTCCTGGGGGCGGCGCAGCAGGATCGGGCGGCGGTGAAGGGCCACTACCGGCTGATCGACCAGCCGGCGGACTCGCAGGTCACGCCGGAGAACATCCTGGCCCCGCACCGGCAGCGCACGCTGCGCCGCATGCAGGGCCAGGCGGCGGTGCTGTGCATTCAGGACGGCACCGATCTCAACTTCGCCGAGCACGGCGGCTGCGTGGGGCTGGGCCAGATCGGCAAGAACAGCAACGCGCAGGGCACGCTGGGGCTGCACATGCACTCGATGCTGGTGGTCAACGGGGACGGCCTGCCGCTGGGCCTGCCGCAGATCCAGTCCGAGGCGCCGGACGGGCAGGCGCAGCGGGGCAAGCCGCTGGAGGAGCGCAAGACGTTCCGCTGGATCCGCGGGCTGCGCGAGTGCGCGGAGCTGGCCAAGGAACTCGACGGGGTGCGCCCGGTGACGGTGATGGACCGCGAGGCGGACGTGTTCGCGCTGTTCGCCGAGCAGGGTCGGCTGAGCACGGTCGACCTGCTGGTGCGGGCCAAGCACAACCGCTCGCTGGGCAAGGACGTGCCGAAGCTGTTCGCGGGGGTGCGGGCGGAGGCGGCGCAGGCCCGTCTGGAGCTCCACGTGGCGCGGCTGTCGGCGCGGCGGGCGAGCCGCGGGCAGACGGGCCGCGAGGCGCGCGCGGAGCGGGTGGCGCAGGTGGAACTGCGCTGGCGGGCGGTGGCACTGCCGGACCCGGACAAGGCCGCCGCGGCGGCGCGGCTGAACCTAGTGCACGTGCGCGAGGAGACGCAGCCGGAGGGGGCCGAGCGGCTGGAGTGGTTCCTGCTCACGACGCTGGCGGTGCAGTCCCGGCAGGACGCGGAGCAGGTGCTGGACTGGTACCGGCTGAGGTGGCGCATCGAGGACTGGCACCGGCTGCTCAAGACGGGCTGCAAGGTGGAGTACCTGGCGCATCGGACGGGGGAGCGGATCGAGCGGGCGGTGACGATCAACGCGGTGATCGCATGGCGGCTGATGGCGATGACGCTGCTGGGCCGCGACACGCCGGAACTGCCGGCCGAGACGCTGTTTTCCGACATCGAGATCGCCGCTCTGGAGGACTTTGCGAAGGATCGCAAGCTGCCGCCGCCGGACAACATCGGGCGGGCGCTGCGGACGACGGCCATGCTGGGCGGGTAGCTGGGTTTCAAGCGCAAGCGCTATGCGGGCCCGGGCCACCAAGTCCTGTGGGAAGGCTACACCCGGCTGGCCACTATCGTGCAAGCCTGCGAACGGAGTCTCCGTCTCGACCAAGACAGCAAACTCTATCAGAGGCTGTCTAAGAACAAGACTTATGGGTAAACGGCAGGGCTGGGACGAGCGCGGACTGGCACAGTCGTGGGACGCACCAAGGACGGGGACTCGTGGCACAGGGACGAGGCAATCGATGCTTGCAGAGCGGCGGCCGATACAGGTGCCGGCCTGGCCGGCCTTCACTTGGCGGCAGCGGGATGGCGGGCGCTGCCGCCAGTGGCGTTGCCACCAGGAGCTTGGCGAGCGCACGCTAGTTCATTCCGCGGGCGGCTCGCCAGGACCTTGCTGAGCGGCCATCGCGCGGGGCTCGTCCGCAGCGGCCATCGACTTCGATCCCGCGCGAGGCCCCCCTGCTTTCATCGCCTCCAGCGTTCCCTCGCTGCGCGCAGTGCGCTGGGTGATGTCTGCCAGCTCCTTCGCAAGCTCGTTGGCCCGGGCCGTCAGCGTGTCGAAAGCTCTGTCACTGCGCTCCAAGGCTGCTTGGAATGCCCGTTCCCGCTTCTCGGCCTCCTGGTCGCTCCGCTCCAAGGCTGCCTGAAACACCTGATCGCTCCGCTCCAAGGCTACCTGAAACGCCTTGTCGCTCCGCTCCAAGGCTGCCTGAAACGCCCGCTCCCTTCTCTCAGCCTCCTGGTCGATCCGCTCCCAGAGCATCTGGAAGTCCCGCCGGTGCCCGACTTGCCACCTGTACGCGAGCGTTGCCAGCAGCGCGAGAATAGTAAGCAGGACGGCGAGTGTCGGCGCCTCGGCTGCTACCCATTCCGCCATTGCTTCTACGCTACACCATCGGCGCGTTTAGCGCCGGCGCATGCGGTGGCCGCGATCCGTCTGGTGATGCTGACGGGCTGCAGGCGCAACGAAATCCTGACGCTGCGCTGGGACGATGTCGTGCTCGACCCCGGCGAACTGCGGCTGCGCGATGGCCAGACGGGCGCGCGGGCGGTTCCGCTGTCGCCTTCGGCGCTGAAGCTGCTCGCGGCGTTGTCGCGAGTTGCGGGCAATCCCTGGGTGGTCCCGGGCCGGTAACCGGGCACGCACATGCTTGAGCTCGACGGCCCGTGGGAGACCGTCCGAGCGTGCGCCGACTGGAGCATGTGAGGCTTCACGATCTTCGCCATTCGTTTGCCAGTCCTGCGCTGGAGCTCGGCGAAAGCTTGCCAATAATCAGACTTCGTTACACCGTTTCATTTGGGTTGGATAGTTTGGATGCAGGGAGCGGCGGCTTGGGGTTGGCCGGGGTGGGCTGGGAGGAGGCTGAGCAGGGCAGGTCGTCCGACAGCATGCGGTACACCAAACGGAGTTGGGTGCCGGGGAAAACGGTGCGCGTGCGGTTGAGCTCGTCGAGCAAGGGGGCCAGGGCGCGATCCTGGGCGCGGGTCGGCTGGTGCAGCAGGCGCACGGTGAGGGTCCCGGCTGACTCGTCAGGGTGCAGGCTGGCGTCAGCCTGAAACAGCGACTTGAGCAGGCTGCGGGCGGTGTCGGGATTGTCGAGCGCGGGCGCAACCGCGGTCGTCATCGCTGTTTCGGCGCGGTAGGCCAGCATGCGCAGGGTGTTCAGCAGTAGGCGTAGCGGTTGGGGCAGGGCCTGCAGCCGTGCCTCCGGCGAGAGCTTGCCCGCCAAGATGTGCTGGTCGGTCACCTTGCGTGCCAGCAGCAGGCCTTGGATGGTCTGGTCGCAAGTCTGGATGCGCGCTTCCAGCGCGCGCGCTGGAGCGGATCCGGCGTCGGCTTGCAGGGCCAGCTTGCGGCGCAGGTTGCCGACCGTGTTGCGGGCTTGCTTGAGCGCCTTGTCGATGGTGCGCCGGGCCGGGTTGACGACCCAGGCGTCGGCCTCGACCTCCACCAGCGCATGCTCGGGCAGGGTGTCGAGGCCGAACTCGGCGCGCAGATACTGGAAGAAGTTCTCCTGCGTCCAGCGCGAGCGCAGCAGGCCCGCCGCTTGCTCGGCCGTGAGGTCGGGATGCGTGGTCAGCAGCGCGGGCTGGCGCTGCTCCGGCCCCGGCCGACCCGCCAGCTCGAGCGGCTTGCGCGGCTGGCCGCGCTGGCCCGTGCCGCGCACACGGCGGTCGATCCAGAAGCGGATCTCGCGCGCCTGGCAGCCTGCGCCCAGATCGTACGGTCGCTCGGCCAGCTGGCCCTCCAGGCGGGCCGACCCGCCCGGGGCGCGCACTGGGATGACGGCCTCCCGGAAGTCGCTATCCGGCCAGCGCTGCGCCTGCGAGCCCTTGATCCAAGTCACCACCGCGATGCCCAGCGCGCGCAGCTCGCGGAACAGGCGCGGGCTCCAGCCCTCGCGGTCGAAGACCAGCGTCAGGCGTGGTGCGCCAGCGCCTGCCAGCAGGCCCAGCTGGCGCAACTGCGGCACAATCCCGTTCCAGATCTCAGACACCATGCCGGCGTCTATCTGGCGGTGCAAGCACAGCAGCGGCGCCCCGCCCAGCGCGTGCACCCAGTAGCCGACCGAGGCCGGCAGGGCCAGCTTCTGGCGGGTCACGAAATGCTTCGGCAGCCGGCCCTGACCGCTGTAGACCTGCACGTGGCCATCGACGAACAGCGTGGCGACGGCCTCCGGATCGTCTGCGCACCAGTCCTGGGTCAGGCAGCCGACCCAGGCCGGCAGCCCCTTGGCAGCGGCCAGCTGGCGCGTGCGGCGGCGCAGGCTGCGCGGGCAGGGGCAGCGGTCCAGGCCCAACAGGGCGCCCCACTCGCCGGGCTGCTGGTAGCGCAGCCGCTCGGCGCAACGCACCCGGCCCAGCAGCAGGAAGGCCCACAGCAGCAGCAGCGACTGCAGGCCGTAGAAGCCCTTGGGCAGCGTCAGCTGGTCGAGGTGGCGCAGCAGGCCGGCCTGCAGCAGGCTCGGCAGGGCGGTCAGCACGCCGCCCCCGCTGACGGCCGCGGCGGCGGCGAAGCGCGGGGCGCGCCCGTCGAGCGCCCCCAGGCTGGCTGCTACGCGGCCCGCCGTGTCGTGCGCCGCGCGGCCGCGCGGGGCGGCGGCGTCACGCCGGTTGCGGTCTTCCTTGCCGGGGGCCGCCGGCGGCGGCGCACTGGGCGCCGCGCCGCCGGGCTGCGGGCCCGCTCCCTGAGCGTCACTGTCACGCTCGGCGGGCGCGCCGGCGCGTCGCCGTGGCAGGCACTGGCTGGCCGGTAGCAAGCCCTGTTGGGTGTAGCGCCACAGCGTCGATTGCGAGACGCCCAGTTGCTGGGCCACGCGGTACAGGCTGAGCCCGGACCGCAGCATGCGGGCGGCCTGGGCCAGCTGCGCGGGGTCCACGATGCCATAGGGGCGGCGCGGCTTGGGGGCGGGCGCGAAGCCAAGCTCACCCTGCACCTGCAGCCGCTGCACGGCGCGCGAGACGGTGCTCTGGCTGATGCCGTGGGCGCGGGCCAGTTCGGACTGCGTAGCGAGGCCGAACAGGGCGAAGCGGGCCAGACAGAGATTGCGCTCTAGCTTGTGGTCGGCCGTGTGCGAGCAGACGGGGTCGGTGTGCACGAAGTAGACGACGCGGTCGCCCTCGCGCAGCATGCTGAGGCGCGCGCTGATGGGCGTGGCGTGCGGGGGTTGGAGCGGCAGAGCGGCGGGCAGGCCAGTGGGCGCGGGCAGTTTGGCGGGCGAATACATATGCATTCAAAATAGCATGTTCTGGGGCGCAAGTCAAGTCCGGATGCGGCCGGGGAGGGAGCGTGAAAGCTTGACCCAGCAGCTAGTTACGAGGCTCTAGGCCTCTTTGCAACTAGGCCATCCTGCCGCCGGAATAATTCGGGTGCCAGCCGTCGAAATAAACCGAACGTCTACAGCGGGCGGTGACGATCAAGGCGGTGATCGCCTGGCGGCTGGCCGCGATGACACTGCTGGGACGGGAGACCCCCGAATTACCGACCGAGGTGTTCTTCACGCAGATCCAGATGCGGGTGCTGCGCCACTTCGCGTCCAAGCGCGGGCTGGCCGCGCCGGACAATCTGGGGCTGGCGGTGCGGACCATGGCGATCTTGGGCGGCTACCTGTACCGCGCGCACGCTCCGCCGCCGGGCCATCAAAAGATCTGGGAGGGCTGGACCCGCTTGACCATCATGAGCGAAGCCTATGAGCTGAAAGACTACTTCGAGCCGCCCGCCAGCGCCTCTCAGGATCAGCTCTGATCGTGACTTGTGGGGCAACGGCAGCCCGCGCGTGCGCCACTTCCAGCACCAGTCGGGCGAAGCCCCGCCGCTCCTCCTGGCCGGATCCGGAAACGCCCAGATCCTCGTCGATCGTACGGATGCGGTCCCGCGCCCAGCCCAGCTGCTCGGCCCGCTCCCGCAACCCGTACTGCAGCCGTGTCGATTCCTGGTTCTGCAGCCCCTGGCCCGGCGTCGACTGCCGCACGTAGACCAGCGCCAGCCGCTCAAGGTGCTGCGGCTGGATCAGCGTTTCCCGCCTCATCTCCGCCCTCCTCCGCCCGCCTCCGCAGCATCATCCGTGCGAGTTGCTCCACTGCCTCCTGACGCGTGGCCGGCAGGCTCTGCCAGCGCGCCAGCCGTTCCTCGTGCTCCAGCAACGCCAGCAACGCACCCTCCAGCCGGTTGGCCTGATCCTCGTTTGCCATAGCCCTGTTCCAGTGCTTCTACCAGAGTACGCAGAGCCAGCAAATCCGGCACGCGTGCGCGCACACACAAGCCACCCTCCGGCGCAGGCTGCAACGAGGTCCAGCCCGCTGGGAGCGACCGGCGACGTCCGTCCGGCAGCTCAACTCGCAGCCACAGCTGGCCGTCGCGCCGTCCGCGGCTGGACAGGACCTTCAGCTCCCAGCCATCGAACGGGTGGCCCCGCCGGCAAAACCGCACCGACTCGGAACCGTGGAATATGGTAGTCTGACGACCATTTGAACAGCAACTCGATGCGCCACCGCAGGCGGTACAGGTCGGTGACCATCCGGGCGGGCACCTCGAAGTTGTTGATCAGGAAGTGGAAGGTGTGATGCCGGTCCGTGTCGCGGAAGCTGACGTGTCGTAGCGGCTGGGGATATTTGGCGGCGGTCTGCGCACCGGTCAGGACGATGGTCTGATCGCAGCGCAGGTCCAGCTCCTTGTCGATCGGGCGCGAGTAGCGCCGGCGCCACAGCAGATTCGACTTGGCGCAGACCACGAAGAAGGCCCCTGCGGCCTGCAGGCGGAACAGGGGATGCTTTGGGGCACCATCCCTTATAGTCCCCTTTAGAATCGGTGCTCGTTAGACAACGAGCGGCGAGCCTGCATCGCGTGCCATGGACTTGGGCTCCACGACATTTCCACGTCTAGGTTGCGCTCCAAATCCGAAGCGACGTGGTTCCCGCGATATGCGCAAAGTCGCGATCGGCCGTGAGCATGACCAAGCGGTGGCGAATGCAGATCTGCGCCAGAAGTGCATCAATGGTTCCGACTTGAATACCTCGACGACGACATGCGTTCCGCAGCCTGGCAGCATCGATATGATCGTCTCGCGTGGGCATGATCATGGCGATATCTGCGAACAGACCGATGATCCTATGCCCGTCGCGAGGGCCGCGGCATCCCTGCAGCAACTCTTGAAGCACCAAGCCGGTCGTGCAGACGGTCTCGCCATCGGCAAGCGCATCCCTCAGGTGCCCCACCTCGGGAACTTCCGGAGGCGAATCCCGCCTGAACGCCAAGGACCAGACGCTGGTATCGACGAACAGGCTCACTCGCGGGTCCGCTCACGCTTGTAGTCGTAGTCGTCGTCCCAATCAAGGCTTCCGAAGAGTTCCAGCAGCCGTTCCTGAGCTCGGCGAGCGATGAACTCCTGCAATGCTCGGTTGACAGTGGCCTTCTTCGTCTTCTGACCCCCGATTGCAAGGGCCTTCTCGAGCAGTTGTGGATCGATCCCTAGGTTTGTTGCCATTGTGTGATTTACCACACACTGTAGCACACAATCCTGTTCCCAGATGCCCAGCTGTAGAGACTACCGGTCTAGCGGAGGAGGAGAAACCGAACTGTATTCGATGGGCGCGCGGCGCCTCGCCTGAACATCGCCCGCCGACCGAGTGCATCAGACAATGGCAAACCGTCGACGTCCGGTACCGCCGGATCGGGAATCGAGGCTGACGGGAACCCGGTCAACGGCCTGAATGGCCTAAGGCGCGGTAAATCCAGTACCCGCCAAGAGCCGCGTCCATTACCAAGCGGCCACGCTTCCGTCCTCGTGCCAGACGCGGCTCATCGGCTTCGTGCCCTGAAACGGGTGCTTCGCCAGCGCAGATTCGTCGACCTCGAATCCCAGACCCGGCTTGTCGGGGAGTGGGAAATAGCCGTCAACCATGCGCATCGCGGGGAAGCCGAGCCACTCTTGCCAGAGCCCCTCCTTAAAGCCCGGCTCTACGCCGGAACAAATCTCCTGGACGAGGAAGTTCGGCATCGCCGCGTCCACGTGCAACGTCGCGATCCCCCCGATGGGCCCCTCGCAAGCGTGGGGCGCTAGGTGGCATCCGGACGCATTGGCCATCGCGCCTATTTTCCACAGGGCCGTGATCCCCCCGACGTGGTTGATGTCGCATTGCAGGATATCGACAGTACCGTCTTCGAGCAGCTGCTGCGTGGAGTAATGGGCCACCAGACGTTCCCCTGTCGCAATGGGCGTAGTTGTTCGTCGCGCAATCCGCGCCATCGCCTTGTAGTTTTCTGGGGGACAGGGCTCCTCGACGAACATGAGATGCAGCGGCTCGACTTCCCTGCAAATGATCGACGCTACCGTCGGGCTCGTCTTTGCGTGAAAGTCCACACCGATATCAATGCCGTCTCCAAGGCCTTCGCGGAGCATCTGAATCCGCGCTACGGCGGCATTGATCCTCGCGTTTGTCTCGATCCACTCGTAGGTCCCCGGGATTCCGCTCTTGAACGCCGTGATGCCCAGTTCCTCTGCTGATTCCCGCAGAGCCGCCAATTCCTCCAGCGTCTGGGCTCTTGCGTGGTAGTAGCCGCGCACCCCGCGGGGGTCGACCGGCCCTCCCAGTAGGCGGTAAACCGGCTGGCCAAGCACTTTGCCCCGAATGTCCCACAACGCCTGGTCAATCCCAGAGATAGCCGAACCTAGGATCGGCCCCGCCCGGTAGAAGGCATGCACGTACATGCTCTGCCAGATGTGCTCAACGCGCATCGGATCTTGGCCGATGTAGAATTCCTTGAGATCGTCAACGGTTTGCAACACAGCGCCGGCCTTGCCTTCCAGGGTGGCTTCGCCCCAACCGACGACACCTTGGTCCGTTTCCAACTTGACAAACACGTAGGGCCGGTCGGAGTCTTCTTCCCACGTAACTCCGAACGTCTTGACCCCTGTGATCCGGATTTCGCCGGGCGTTGCCGCCAATGCTGGCGCAAGCGTAGGAGCACAGGCACAGCCCGGGCCGAACGCTGCGCGGTTGGCCCCATCCGCGCTTGAAGACGACGCGGCCGCCATCAACGCCCCTCCGAAGAACTGGCGTCTATTCATATGGCGTACCTCCCCAGTGCGTCTTCGTCGATCTCGAGGCCGAGCCCTGGGCCCTTCGGTAGTTCGAAGTACCCTTCCTCAACCTTCGGCAACGATCCGCCGGCAATCAGTTCATGCATGCGTCGCTCGCTCCTGACCGACGAGAATGCCACCTCCTGGACGACGAAGTTCGGAATGGACGCCGCCACTTGGAGCGCCGCTGCAGTGCCGATCGGACCGCCTCGGTGGTACGGTGCGACAGCCGTGTAGTAGGACTCGGCAAGGGCCGCCACTTCCCTGGTATAGCTGACCCCGTGCACACCAACATCCGGGCGGAGCACATCGATAACCTGCATTCGCAGGAGGTCCTGAAACCGCCCGCTCGACGTCAGTCCCCTGCCCCATCCAAGCGGCGTCACAGTTTCACTTGAAATCTTTCGGAGGGCTTCATCGCTGATCTGACTCGTCGGCTCGTCCAGCCACATCAGGTGAAAGCGCTCCAGCCGTGCAGCGAGCCCCGCGGCCTCTGCCGCAGTCGTGCGGCCCGCACAGTCCAGGACAAGGTCGTCGGCACCGGCCTGGCGCAATCGTCTCAGCATTTGCTCGGTTTCGGCGAAGAATCCCCGCCCCCGCGTAGGTGTACCCTCCGGAAGCAAGACCGGCACGGAGAATGCCCGAAAGCCCTGGTCCCGGGCTGCCTCCAACTGCTCCATCAATTCCGACTCGCTGGTGCCATGCAACGCCGCCATTGCGCGGGCCTTGTCGCGGGTCCGGCCCGCCAGCAGGTCATAGACCGGCGCATTGGCGACCTTGCCCCTTAGGTCAAGAAGGGCGATGTCAATCGCACCACGGATCGCCGGAGGAGCAGCGGACAAAACGCCCCGCGCAGCCACGCTTGCCAGGGCGTCCCTGCCCACCAAAGCCTCTCCCAGACGCAACGCTTCCGCTACCGAAGAGGAGGGATCCGGACCGGTCGCCGTCTCGCCGTAGCCCGTTTCGCCAGCGTCAGTGCGAATGGCGATGACTAACCGGGCTATTGCTTCCGGACCCGAGCGAATCGCCCAGGCCTCCAAGCCGGCGAGCGCGACAGCCGGGTGTGAGCTGACGCCAGCCTGTGCACCAGCCGCCAGTGAAGCGAGTCCGATCCGCTTTCGCATCCGAGTTGGCATTTCGCGTGTGCGGATGGCATTGTACTCCAACCCTTCGCCTGCCAGCGGGCCGTTCGCGGTATCGAGTGACGGGGGGCACGAGAGCATTGGCGTTGTCCGGGACGCTGGCGGTCTGTCCGCTACGCGGTTGGCCGGTCGATCCGCCAGAGTGCCATACCCCAAGAAAGTGCCAGTCCGCAACAATCTCGCTGAGCACGATGGGGCGGGCTCGGACGCTCGAAAAATTGGACAGGACAGTTCCCTTCATGGGACTGGTGCCGGAGGTCGTTCCGGTTCATCGCGTGCCGGCTAGCCGTTGAGCGATAATCGGAACAACGCCCAAGCGGTCCACTCTAGGTTCAGAAACGATTGCGCCAAAGCGCGGGAGCGGGTCGCAGGTCGACGAAAGCAATCATGAAGCTCGACATCTATCTCAAGTTCGATGGCAACTGCCGCGAGGCCTTTGAATTGCTATAACGTAGAGGATTCTTCGCTCGCCGTCGCGGCCGCCGAGTTCCTACCCCCCCCACTCACGCACCCGCCTGCCGCGACGGCGAGCAAGGAATCCTCTACGATATGGGAACGTTCCCATATCAACCGGATCCGCGATCTGCTCGACGGCGTGGACCCCGACCGCTTCGCCGAACTGTTCCCCCTCTGCCTCGGCGCCGTCCGCGAGCAGGGCGCCCTAGCCGCCTTCGAGCGCCTCGGCGGCCGCCTGCTCGTCGCTCTCGACGGCATCCAGATCCACTGCTCGGACTCGATCCGCTGCGCGCAGTGCTCGATCCGCCATGTCGGGGCCCACAAGACCGAGCAGTACTTCCATACGATGCTCTCGGCGACGGCCTCAACCGCGTCCTGCCGCTGATGCTGGAGTTCGTCCAGCCCCAGCAGAACCACCCGGCGGCAGACCAGCCGGAACTGTCCGAGGAACAACGCAAGCAGGACTGCGAGCGCAACGCCGCCAAGCGCTGGCTGCCCGCCCACTGCGACGAGCTACGCCCCTACCGGCCGGTCTTTCTCGGCGATGACCTGTACTGCTGCCAGCCCCTGTGGCGGCTGGTCCTCGAGCTCGGGGCGGACCCCCTTTTCGTCTGTCAGCGCAGTTCTCACAAGCGCTTGCACGAGCTGCTCCACGACGATTTCATCCATTCCAGCAGCTGGATCAAGACCCGCAACCGCCACAAGCGGGTCGAGCGGCACCGCTTCCGCTGGATGCACGGGCTGCCGGTCCGCGACGGCGCTGACGCCGTGCAAGGGGCCTGGGTCGAGTTCGCGATCGAGCGCATCGGCGAGCGCACCTACACGAACACGTTCTTCACCAGCTTGGAGGTCACGGCCGACAACGTGGCGGACATCGCACGGGCCGGACGAGCCCGCTGGAAGATCGAGCATGAGGGGTTCAACTGCCTGGCCCGCCACGGCGACAACATCAAGCGCAACTTCGGGCACGGCAGCCAAGGCTTGGCCAACCTGCTCGCCACGCTGAACCTGTTCGCCTGTGCGCTGCATGCGGTCCAGGGCTGCGTCTCCGACCTGTGGCGGCAAGGCCGGGCGCAGGCCGGCACGCGGCGCAACTTCTTCGCGACCCTGGGCTTTCTCACGGGGTGGTTCTGCTTCCGCAACTGGACCGCCCTGTTCGAGACCCTGTTAAGAGAGCGCCCGCCACCGGCCGATCCCCGGGCGGCTGCGAGCGCGCCGTCATAACGCAACGTGCAAACCATGCGGCCAGCGGCGAACTCCTCCAGAACCCAGCGGCGGGGGTGCGCCGCGCCAGGCCCGAGAGCGCGCCACGGCCAGTGCAGTGCAGCCCGGACACCCCGGCCCGCGTTCCCAGCCGCCCTAGTCAACCCGCAACTGCCTCCCTACGGCACGCACAAGCGCTCGCCGATTCTCCACCCCACACGAGCCAGACCCGCCATCCTGAGAACTGCTGTATTACGATACTCAAGTTATGGTAGTCGCCCGCTCCTTGGTAGAATTCGGCGCGGAGGGTCCACGGGCGATGGCTGCATACGCAATTCGCACTTTGCAGGGGGCGGACGACGAAGCCGTCGGTCCCGATACGGAGTCCGTGGCGTGACGAGCCCACTCCAGATGTCGCCCGACCTGATGCGAGAGCTCGCGAGGCAGGTCACCGAGGCTCTGGTAGAGCGGAGCGAGCGGCTGTCCGACGACCGCGCCTGGGACGGCGAGTTCCAGCAGGAGCTTACGAAGCGGCTGATGGAGGACCCGCCCGAAGCCGGCCGACCGCCGCGCGAGGCGATCGACCGCGCCGTCCGGGACATCCTGCCCGTCACACTGCGCCTCGACCATCCCCGGGCGTTCGGGTTCGTGCCGTCCGCGCCGACGTGGCCGGGCGTGCTGGCCGACTTCCTCGCAAGCGGCTTCAACATCAACGTGGCGACCTGGCTGACCGCCAGCGGACCGAGCTAGCTCGAGGCGGTCGTAATTGGCTGGTTCGGGCGCTGGCTGGAACATCCGGAGACGGCGGGTGGCATCCTGACCAGCGGAGGCTCCGCCTCAGCCCTGAACGCGTTCGTGGCGGTGCGGGAGGCAGCGGGGCATCCCGAGCGCGCCACTGTGTACATGAGCGACCAGAGCCACAGCGCGCAGGCCCGCGCCGCACGCATCATCGGCATCCGTCCGGACCATGTACGGATCCTGCCGACCGGACGGACTTCCGTCTCGATCTGGCTGCCCTAGCCTCCGCCGTCAAATCCGACCGCGCCGCGGGATGCGCGCCCATCGCGATCTGCGCCGACGCCATCGACCAGCTGAGCGAGATCGCGGACTACTGTGCGGGCGAAGGCATCTGGCTGCACGTTGACGCGGTGTACGGCGGCTTCGCGGCCATCACCGAATCGGGCGCACGTCTGTTGCGCGGCATCGGGCGTGCCGACTCCATCGTCGTCGATCCGCACAAATGGTTCTTCCAGCCCTACGAGGCGGGGTGCCTGCTAGTCAAGGACGTGCGCACGCTGGAACGCGCGTTCGCCATCCACCACGACGTGCTGCAGGACACCGTGTGGGGCTCGAATCACCCGAACCAGGCAGACCGCGGCTTGCAGTTGAGCCGACGTGATCGGGCCCTCAAGATCTGGATGTCGGTGCAGACCTTTGGTATGGTCGCGTTCCGGGCCGCGGTGGCGCAGAGCATCGAGCTGGCCGAACGCGCCGGGCGGTATATCGCGGACAGCCCGCTGCTGGAGCTCATGACGCCCGCCTCGCTGGGAATCGTGTGCTTCCGGATCAACCCCCGCGACGCCGAGGTCGGCGAAGGGGCCCTCCACCAGCTCAATGGCGAGATCCGCGCCCGCGTGTTTTGGGACGACCTCGCATTTCTGTCGTCCACCTCGCTCCACGGGCGGCTCGCGCTCCGGATGTGCGTCATCAACCACACGACGACGTGGGATGACGTCCGAGAGACCCTGAAAACGATCGAGCGTTTCGCACGGGAACCGCTGTAGGCCCCGGCCCGACGCCGGAGGGCTTTCGACCGGGAGCCTGCAGGACCATCGCAGCCTTCCCCTGACCGCACTGCATCCCAGCGTGCTCACTGCCCGCCGCCGCTCAGCGCCGGCAACTCGCGCAAAAACGTCGTCGGCGGAGGTGTCCGCCGACCAGCCGTAGGCGGCAGCCACAGCCGCGTCAAGGGCCTCGTGCGCATGGGCGAGCCACTGCGGGCGGGAGTTGTAGAGGTTCGTCAGCGTGCGCTGCTTGAGCGCCTTCGCCGCCTCCTCGTCGCGCGCAATCGGCCGCTTCGGATAGTCGGCATCTAATCTAGCTAGACACATTAGATGCCGGAAATCGGCCTGTCCAGTTCGATGAGCGGGGAGAAGAAACGTGACTACGCGAGAGAAAGGCACCGGCGATAAGCGAAAGCGGTCGGCAAACTGCTACTCCCTCACGCTAAGGTAGGCGTGCTTCTCCTCGACTCTACAGTGATTTACGTGCATATCTGGACCGCCAAGAACGTCGACGGACCCCATGCCTTTACAGACCGTCAGATTGTCGCCGTTCCACCGCTAGGGGCTGGTGCTGGAGGGGATCCCGATTAATCACATTCCCGATGCGGCGATCACCGCCTCTTGGACCACGATGTCTTCGTCGAATGTGACGTGGAGCGGTTTCTCGCCTCGCACCGCCGCCGCCAAGGCAGCCATATCGTCGACGTAGCGTTGATACGGCGGCAGCTCGACCTTGTGGAGCCCCTTCGGATACGGTCCGGCGGCCTCAACCAGGTTGAAGGACAGTTGCGGCGCCTCGATTGGTCTCACTGTCGCGACGCCGTTCGTGCCGTGAACCTCGAAGCTTCGGTAGCCACTGCCATTGCCCGCCAACGACGCACCCACTACGACTCCCAGCGCTCCGGAGTATTCGAACACCGCTACGGTGTTGTCCGCCAGGGTGTCGTCGAATTCGCCGTGCTTGTGGAGGTACGGCGTCACGCGGTTCGGCCTGCCCAGCAGGCGGACCAACGGGTCGATGACATGCACCGACAGTTCAAACATATGGCCCCCGCGGAATTGCGCCCATTCCGGGCGCGCATCCGCGCTTAAGGTCTTATGCATCGTCGCGTGTACCAAATGAACGTCACCTAGCCAGCCGCGCCGAGCCGCCTCCAGAATGCGATTAATGCCGGGATGGTAGCGCCACATATAGCCTTGCTGCACCACCAGCCCCTTGCTCTGGGCGATCTTGAGGATCTCGCGCAGCGACTCCACATCCAGCGCCGGCGGTTTTTCGAGGTGCAGGTGCTTTCCGGCACGGACGACCCGTAGGCCGAGTCGTGCATGGTCCGCAACAGGCCCTTCGACCGCAATGACGTCGATTGACTCGTCGCCGAGCATTGCCTCGGGTTCAACGATCTGAATGCCCTGCTGCTGGTAGTTGGCTCGGACGGCGGGATTGTCGTCCCACAATCCGACGATCTCGAAGTCGGGTGATGGCTGCGCAACTCGGATCTTCCCACCGCCGTGAGAGTGGCTAGCACCGAGGAACGCGATCCGCACAGCCTTGACAGGCGCGGATTTCGCGGTAACTGAGGCGGCCAACCCAGCCGCAAGAAATGAACGACGATACACGGTGCAATACCCTCCGAACGATTCGTATGCTGCGATGGAGTATACGACATGGGTGCGAGAGCGGTCTGCTTGCGCGAGTGGTAACCAGCAATTCTCAGGATGGCGGGTCTGGCTCGTGTGGAATGGAATTGGCGGGCGTTTGTGCGTGCCCTAGGGAGGCAGTTGCGGCAGGGCTAGGGCGGCTCGGAACGCGGGCCTGGCGAGGCGCACCCTCGCCGCTGGGTTCCGGAGGAGCCCGCCGCTGGCCGCAGGGCTTGCGCGTTGCGTTATGCTGGCGCGCTCGCAGCCGCCCCGGGGAGCGGGCGGTGGCGGGCGCTGGCGTAGCAGGGTCTCGAACAGGGCGGTCCAGTTGCAGAAGCAGAACCACTCCGTGAGAAAGCTCAGGGTCGCGAAGAAGTTGCGCCGCGTGCCGGCCTGCGCCCGGCCTTGCCGCCACAGGTCGGAGACGCAGTCCTGGACCGCATGCAGCGCAAAGGCGAACAGGTTCAGCGTGGCGAGCAGGTTGGCCAGGCCTTGGCTGCCGTGCCCGAAGTTGCGCTGGATGTTGTCGCCGTGGCGGGCCAGGCAGTTGAACCCCTCATGCTCGATCTTCCAGCGGGCTCGTCCGGCCCGTGCAATGTCCGCCACGTTGTCAGCCGTGACCTCCAGGCTGGTGAAGAACGTGTTCGTGTAGGTGCGCTCGCCGTTGCGCTCGATCGCGAACTCGACCCAGGCCCCTTGCACGGCGTCGTCGCCGTCGCGGACCGGCAGCCCGTGCATCCAGCGGAAGCGCTGCAGCTCGACCCGCTTGTGCCGGTTGCGGGTCTTGATCCAGCCGCTGGAATGGATGAAGTCGGCGTGCAGCAGTTCGTACAAACGCTTGTGGGAACTGGGCTGACAGACGAACAGGAAGTCCGCCCCGAGCTCGCGGACCAGCTGGCACAGGGGCTGGCAGCAGTACAGGTCATCGCCGAGAAAGACTGGCCGGTAGGGGCGTAGCTCGGCGCTGTGGGCGGGCAGCCAGCGCTTGGCGGCGTTGCGCTCGCAGTCCTGTTTGCGTTGCTCCTCGGACAGTTCCGGCTGGTCTGCGGCCGGGTCCTGCTGGGGCTGCACGAACTCCGGCATCAGCGGCAGGACGCGGTTGTGGCCGTCGGCGACGACCGTCGCCGAGAGCATCGTATGGAAGTACTGCTCGGGCTTGTGGGCCCCGACGTGGCGGACGGAGCACTGCGCGCAGCGGATCGCGTCCGAGCAGTGGATCTGGAGGCCGTCGAGCGCGACCAGCAGGCGGCCGCCGAGGCGCTCGAAGGCGGCTAGGGCGCCCTGCTCGCGGACGGTGTCGAGGCAAAGCGGGAACAGTTCGGCGAAGTGGGCGGGGTCCACGCCGTCGAGCAGATCGCGGATCCGGTTGTCGCAGGGGATCTTCTGCACGCCGAAGAGCGTGTGGCAATTGGAGCGGGAGGTTGCCTGCTGCATGCGCCGCTGGAATTCGAGGAAGGAGGGGGCTTGCAAGAAGAACACCGCGAGGGCGCAGGAAGCAGCGTCGGCGGGGGCGTAGCGCGTGTTGCGGCCCCGGCGGGAATCCGGCAGCGCAGCGCCGGCCCGGCGGAAGGCGTCCAGCAGACCGTCCAAAACATTGTCCATTCTTCATGTATTGAACAATGCGAGTCGCTGTGTTAACTGTGACCGCCCTAGAATCAGTTGCCCATCAATCTGGAGACCCAAAAATCGACCCCCGAATCCCTAAAATGAGAATTGCTGAGTGGTAACCGTTCGGGAAAGCCGTGGTCTGCGGATCCCGTCGGAACGGTCAGGAGGCTGGGGCGAGAGCGACAATGAACAGTCGCGGAACGCATCAGGGACGGGGACTCGCGGTGCAGTGCCGACGCAATCGATGCTATCAGGGCGGCGGCCGATACAGGATGCTGCCGACTGGTCCGGACCGCGCCGGCCCCTGCGGTGCTCAGGCGCGCTACGCCGGCCACCCGGCCAAGCACCTCCATCCCGTTAGAAATACATGCCTTCGCCCGCTAACAGCGAAATCTTGACTAAGGGGTGTCGATTGACGGAGGTGCCTCTCTCATGGCATGCTAGAGTCCGCCAGCGTCGCTTTGCTCCGATTTGATTCTTTTCCTTCGGATTGCTGATTCCTTTGGTCAGAATACGCATCGTGCGCGCCGGCTGGACGCAGGAGGTCATGGCGCGTGCCGCCGACAGGCTGGCCTGCGCGCCGACTCGCCCCGAGGCTGCCTCTTGGTGCGCCTCCGGCGCGATCGATCGAGCGAGCTACGAAGCGTGTGGCGCTGCCAAGCTTGCTGGCGCCGGGCGCGTCCGCCGAGACCGGCATCGGCGATGCGCAAGTCACGCACGTTCTTGGACTTGAGGGAAGCCTGATGCAACGCCAAGTGATCCCGGAACCGCTGCCAGCCGAGCTGGACGCCTTGCTCGGGCATGCTCGCAGCGTGGTCGGTGACGCGCTGCTGGGAGCCGTGCTGTTCGGCTCTTGGGCGCGCGGCCAAGCCTACCTGGACTCGGACGTTGACGTGCTGCTGATCGTGGACCGCAGTATTGAGCTTGGCCGCGACATGTACTACCACTGGGACGCGAAAGAGCTGCACTGGCACGGGCATCCCGTGGACGGACACTTCGCGCACCTGTATCGCAGCGACAGGCTCAGCGGCCTGTGGGGCGAGCTGGCGCTGGACGGCAGCGTGCTGTTCGAGCGCGACGGAGTGGTGTCGGCGGAGCTGGCGCGTATTCGCCGCTTGATCGGGGCTGGCCGCTGGGTGCGGCAAATCGCGGACAACGAGCCTTACTGGATGGAGGCCGCCTGATGCACAATCCGAACCTTGCCGTTGACTATGTCGAGCGCGCCGTAGGGCGCTTGGGTTCGGTGGACCACCTGTACGAGGGCGGATACTGGGCCGATGTGGTGCGGGAGTCGCAAGAAGTCGTCGAACTCGCCCTGAAGGGGCTGCTGCACTCCGTCGGCATTAACCCGCCGCGCGAGCACGACGTGGCTATGGTGCTGCGAGAGAAACAGGACCGGTTGCCTCCGGACTTAGCCGACGATGTGAGCCAGCTCGCAGCAGTCTCCCGCAGTCTGCGCCGCGACCGCGAACTGGCTTTCGATGGCGCCGAGGACGTCACGCCGTCCAAGTACTTCGAGCAGCATCACGCCGACGCGGCACGCGAGGCTGCGCGGCTCGTCGTCAGGCGCATTCGCCCGCATGTGCTGGCGGAAGGCCCGGAGCAGCGTACGCGCAGGTCGTCACGGAGCCCCGGCCGCTGACATGCGCGCCTTCGAGGGCCTCGTGACCCTGTTGTTGGTCGGAATACGCAAAAGGTCCGGACTGCACTGGACCGTCGATGGTGCCAAGGCGATCCTCGCCCTGCGCTGCTGCATTAGCAGCGGTCGATTCGACGACTATTGGGCATATCGGGCCACATCATCCTGAGCAATCTCAGAAAATTGACCTACACCCGCCCGCCACCTCTCGTATGCGACAAGGGAACCGCGGCGGCGCTTGCCATCACCGGCTGCGAGACCGAGCCCGCAACAGCCTCGCAGCCTCTTGCTCCTGCTGCAAGTTCAACTGCACACCAAATCGGAGGCATCCCAAGGCCCCTGCCACGAGCGGTGCATCCGTCCTGCATCGGGTCGCCGCGGAGCAAGCGGCTCAGCACGGAAGTGTCCTTCGAGCGAAGCCCCCATGCGGGCAGTAGCGGGCCCCTTGTTGGTGTCAGGCAGGCGCTGGAAGCAAGCTCTCAGCTCCCGGACTCGCGGCTCGAAGCCCCGCCCCTACCGCGCGTTACCGCGAGCCACAGACCGACCAATGCAAGAATTCCGACGGCCCATGCCCACAGCGCGGATCCGAACGGCAGGCAGATCGCGGCCGCCGCCGCCGATCCCAGCCCAAGCCGTTCAAAGGCTCGCAGCGGCCGTAGCCAGTATCCAACCAGAGCGACTGCCCACCCGGCTGTGCCGAGCAGTAGGGCCATTCCAGCTGCCACGATTTCAAGCGGATCGCCCTGGCCGAGAAGGCGGGGGTTGAACGCGAACGCGGCCGGAATCAGGAAGCAGACCAGGCCCAACCGAAACGCATGCATGCTGGTCCGGATCGCACTGCCTCCAGAGATTCCAGCTGCGGTATACGAAGCTAGAGCGACCGGCGGAGTCACCATCGAGAGCACGCAGTAATACATCACGAAGAAATGCGCTGGCAGCTCCTCGATCCCCAGGTCCTTCAATGCGGGCACGAACAGGATCGCACCGATCAGGTACGCGGCAACCGTTGGCAGGCCCATACCCATGACGATGCACCCGATGACGATCAACGGCAGCGCTGCAATCGATGAACCGCTGCCGGCAATGAGCTGCGAGCTGAACTTCAACGCGAGGTTGGATTGGATCGCCACTGCGATGATGATGCCGATGGCAGCGATCGGAACAGCCACCTGGCAGGCCTGCCGGGTGGCTGTCTCAATACACTCCACAAGCGTGCGTCCGACTAGCCGGCTGCCCGTGGTCGCGATGCTCAGCGCCACGCAGCCGAGGCTGGCGAGCACGGCCGCGTAAGTGGCGGAGTACCCAACCACGAGCAATCCGACCAGCAGTACGGGCGGAGCAAGCAGGTAGAGCCGGGGCATGATCGGCGGCTGGGCATCGAGCGCGCTCTCCGATAGGGTTCCGACACCGGTCTTCCTTGCTCGCAAGTCCACGGAAAGGAACAGTGCCGCATAGAAGGCCAGCGCAGGCAGGAGTCCGGCCAGTGCGATGCGACCATAGTCAACTTGAATCATCTCGGCCATGACGAATGCCGCCACGCCCATGATTGGTGGCATCAGCTGCCCGCCCGTTGACGCGATCGCCTCAATCGCGCCGGCCATGTCAGCGGAATACCCCGCTCGGCGCATGAGCGAAATCGTGAAGACGCCGGTCCCCGAAACGTTGGCCACGGCGCTGCCGGTAATGCTCCCCATCAGGCTGCTGGCCACGACCGCGGCCTTGGCGGGCCCGCCGCTGTGCACGCCGGTTAAGCGAAGGCCGATGTCGATGATGAGCTGCCCCCCGCCAATCGAGCCGTATATCGCGCCAAAGAGAATGAAGTAGAAGACGAACTGCACCGAAGTGGCGGTGGTGATCCCGAGGATGCCGTTCAGCGACAGCGTCAGGATCTCGATGGCCTCGTCCAGCCGAAATCCCGAGAATTGCAGCCAGCCCGGCAGCCAAGCACCGACGAAACCGTATGCCAGGAATCCGAGCAAGACGCCGAGCAGCTGCCATCCGACGGCCCGCCGCACCCCTTCGAACAGGACCGCCAGGCACAGCAGGCCGAAGAGCATGTCGGCCGGAAGAACGGGATCAACCCCTTCCATCCGTCCCGTCAGGCGCGCAGACGAGACTAGGTAGTAGGCCCCGATGCTCATCGCGGCCAGAATCAGAGCGGAGTCGACCACCTTCTGGAAAAGCCGGCTGGTAGTTCCCAGTGGCATCCACAGGATCAGCAGCGTCGCCGCCAGCGCCAGATGCACGGGGCGCTGGACCAGCGGAGCCTGCGGGCTGAACAGAATGTAAATCTGGAACGCGATCCAGATCGCCCCAAGCCCGACCCTCAGGGCAGCGACGAAGCTGGAGCGAGCGGAACCTTGGGTCGGAGACGACGCACTGTCGATGGGCCTCGGCGAGCCGTCTCGACTGGCTACAGCCATCCCCGTAGACTGTAGTACTGTTCCGCGCCGGGATGCAGGGGCACGCCAGTCTTTTCCAGCCTGCCGGCTTGCCTGGGATCGAAGTCCTCCCACGCGCCGTGGGCCTCGGCCATCACGTCCTTGTTCTCGCAGACGGTCTTCGTAATCAGGTGGGCCAGTTCGTCCGGAGAGTCTTGATTCGTGATTAGGACCGTGCCCATGTCCACGGAATCGATTGGACTCGCCTGACCGCGGAACCATGCCGGCATGGGCGTGCGCTCGATGCCCGGACCGGATAGCTTGGCGATCGTCTCCTCCGGGTAGTCAAGGAACCGCACCGAAGTCGTGGTGGCGACTTCCGTCACCGTTGGATGGCCACGAATCGCCGTTTCCAGGTAGAGATCCGCCCGCCCGTTTCGGAGGATTGTCGAGACTTGATTCGCGGAGACCTGAATGATCTCTCCCCCTTGGTCCAAGATCTTCTCGCGGCCGGTGCCGAGCGATTCGAAGAGCATGTCCGCAACGACCGGCACAGTGCTACCTTGCGGCTTCATGACGATCCGCAAGGGATCCCCGGACTGAAGCGCCTTCTTCAAGCTGTCGTTGCCCGTGCGATCGATGTATTCCTCGGTCATCATTGCGGCCATCCAGACCCGGTTCAGGCCGCCGGCGAGAGCGCGCAGATTGGTGTGTGCCTGCGTGTAGGCAACGGGGTTGCCGCTGTATGCCCACGCGGCAGTCGCGGCCTGGGCGATCGCGATCGTTTCTTCTCCCCGGCCGACCAAGATCGGGTTCCCGATCCCGCCTCCCCGCGCGACGACCTCGACCCGAGTTCCGTCCGGAAGCGACTGCTGCAGCAGTTGGGCAAGTGTTGCGGCGAACACGTACCACGAAGTTCCCGGCGGCATAGCTCCGATGGTGACGGTTTCGTCGGGAGTCGGCCCGCACCCCAAGGCACCGAGGCCGCCACCTTGGGCACCGGCAAAGGCGAGAAACTGCCTGCGATCAAACGTCACTGGAATAGCTGGGGCTTCCGATCCCCTAGCCTGCCAGCGCCGCCGGCTCGGCTAGCAGCCCTACCACTTCCAGAGCCTCCCGGATCGAATCGAGGCGCTCTGGCGAGGGCTGCCTCGTCGGTGGCCGGACGATGGAAGACCTCAGGCGGCCCGCCATCACCATCGCTGCCTTCATTCGCGCATGGGCGTCCCCAGAAGGCTCCTCATCGGCATAGACAGCATCTTTCAGGATGCTGATGCGGCGCTGAATCTGTCGCGCCGTGTGCAGGTCGCCATCGCAGACTGCCGCGTACAAATCCACTAGGAAGTCGGGGATCAGCGACGCGAATCCGACAAGCGCACCGTCAACGCCCTGCACCATGGACGCCAGGACGTACTCGTCGTGGCACGTCAAAACCGTACAGTCAGGGTTCGCCGCCCGGATCGCGCCGATGTCGCGCTCGTACTTCGACATCTCCCGCGTACCCACCTTGAAGGTCGTCACGTTCGGGACTCGGGCTAACTCGGCCAGAAGCCGCGAGGAGTACCGGGCCTTGGTCCAAGCCGGATAGACATGCACGATCAGGTTCAGGTCCACCGCCGCCGAAATAGCCAGGAAGTGATCCATGACATGGTCGTCGCGCATCCCGAAACGCAACCAATAATGCGGCGGCATCACAAGCAGGCCGCTGGCACCGGCCTCGGCCGCCATCACGGCATGCTCGACGGACTCCTGAATGGATTCGCAACAGATTCCCGAAACGACCGGCACGCGCCCCGCAGCCTCATCGGCAACAGCTCGGGTGACATCCGCCCGCTCGCGCGGACTCAGGGCGAAGACCTCCCCGGTGTGGCCGTTGGTTACCAGTCCGCCGATACCCGCATGGCTAGCGAGCCAGCTCGAGAAGCGCCTCAGCTCTGGCTCGTCGATGGAAAGGTCCTCTCGAAACGGAACCTGCATTGCAGGCACGATTCCACGGAAGGGCTCCACTCGCGGCATAGCTAGATTGTCCTTCCCTAGAGCGTTCCGGAGCAAGGGGCGAGATCGCTTTTCTCGACGCGACGTTGTAATGTCCGGACTCGCTCGAAAGGCGCGTCGGACCCACGCTCGTGATCATTCGGACTCAGCCAGCCGCCCCGCAGGAAGCGGTTGGACGTTCTGCCCAGCCGTTGCACGATCTGCTCGTCGACGCGGCCGAGTCTGAACTAGCTGGTGGACGGCTTGCCAGCTTCCGACCCGGAGCGCGCCGGGGACGCATCCCAGGCGCTCGGCGCGCCCGCCCAGAATCCCGGCGAGCCGGGCATTCCTGCGCACCTACCCGTTTGTGCTTCGGGAACAACCCGCGCTTCCGTTCACGTCGCGCAGAAATTGCTGCGACGGGACGGCCAAGCTCCCCGCCTGCCGGAGAGTCAATCGAATTAATCGGATATGAGACGCGCTCTAAGCAGCCAGCCATGCACGGTCTGCCACTTGTCTCCGATATCTCGAAAGCGCAGAAGTTGAGGTTTCTCGGCGCAAAGCTTGCCAAAAAACACGAAGCCGTCATTTCCGTTGGGATTCGTGACCCCCTCAGCACGGCACCACGACGAAAACTCTCTGCAAATCAACTCTCTAGCTTCTGCCTTATGCATGGTAATAATTTAGGGCCTTATATACCAAAGTGCTCAGAAACGGAATCCAGCGGGAATGTTCGGTACAAGCAGAACGCATGTAAAAACTTGTAGAATCAGTGCAGTAACGCTTGATTCCACTTGCAGTTCGTGGTATGATAATGCTCATGAGAAGACCCAGCAACCATACCACCAAGGGGTCTGGGCGGGCGGACTGCAAGGGCCTCACGATCATCGAGTTGCTGCGCAAGTTCCCCGACGACGCGACGGCGGAAAGGTGGTTTGAGGAACTGCGCTGGAAGCACCGGCCGACCTGCCCGGACTGCCGTTCCGGCAACCACGGACAGTGCCCGTCCCATCCGTCCATGCCGTACACCTGCAAGGACTGCCGCAAGCGCTTCAGCGTCCGCAAGGGCACGATCATGCAGTCCAGCAAGCTCGGCTATCAGACATGGGCTGTGGCGTTCTACATGGCGGCGACCAACCTCAAGGGCATCTCCAGCATGAAGCTGCATCGCGAGCTAGGCATCACGCAGAAGACCGCCTGGCACATGCTGCAGAGAATCCGCGAGGTGTTCAGGGACGGCGAGGCGACGCTCAGCGGCATCGTCGAGCTCGACGAGGTTTAGATCGGCGGCAAGGAGCGCAACAAGCACGCATCGCAGCAACTCAAGGCCGGTCGCGGAAGCGTCGGCAAGACGGCGGTTGTGAGTGCCAAGCAGCGTGGCGGCCAGGTGGCAGCGCAGCCGGTGCCGGCAACGGATGCCCAGACTCTGGGAGGCTTCGTGCAGGCTACGGTCGAGCCGGGTTCCACGGTGTACACGGACGGGTCCAGTTCCTATGGGAAGCTGCGGGAGTACACGCATAACGCGGTCAACCACGGAGCGGGCGAGTACGTGCGCGGCTCAGTCCACACCAACAGCATCGAGGGGTTCTGGTCCATGTTCAAGCGCGGCTACTACGGCATCTATCACCGGATGACCGGCAAGCACCTGCATCGGTACCTGAATGAGTTCAGCGGACGGGCCGGAATCCGCAGTCTGGATACCATGGACCAGCTGGGACACATGGTCCGTAACATGGACGGCAAGGTGCTCACGTACAAGAAGCTGACGGCATGAGCAAGCTGGTGCGCTGCGTATTCTGGCCAAAGGGGTCAGCATTCCGAAGGAAAGGCATCACCGTTCTGGCCGAAAGGGGTCAGCATTCCGAAGGAAAAGAATCACCTCGGAGCGAAGCGACGCTGGCGGGCTCTAGCAGGCCATGAGAGCGGCACCTCCGTCAATCGACACCCCGTGCGAGGGGTGCAAGCTCATCAGCATTCACTTTCTCCTGTGTGAGTAGTGGCATCGGCCAGCAGCGTCGGCCGTGGCTCTGCCGGGGGCAGATTCGGGCAAGCGGCCTCCGGCGCGCACCGGGGGTCGTCTCTCCTTCTATTACCGGGCTCAACCTCTATCAGGAATATGGTCTATAATGGACCATTGAATTGACTGAAGTGAAGCATGACTGCCCCATACTCCAATCCCCGACGTGTCTGGACGATCGCCCAAGCCAAGACTCGTCTCTCAGAGATCCTGCGTCTCGCCGAACAGGAAGGGCCTCAGCATATCGGCAAGAGACGGCCCTTCGTTGTCGTACCTGAGGGCGATTGGTATGCAAAGGCCTCGTCCCGCCCGCCCATGGGGCAATGGCTGGTCGACAACATGCCACGCGGAGCGAATCTCGATGTCCCCGAGGATAGGAAGTCCGTACGACCGATTCCGTTCACGGCCAGCAGCACCAAATGAACGGCTTTCTCGTCGACACCAACGTGGTATCGGAACTGACGAGGCAAGCACCCGATGCACGCGTGCTGGCATTTCTCAGGGGCCACGACGAGCTATGGCTGTCCGCCATCGTACTGCACGAGCTGAACTTCGGGCTCGATCTCCTGCCTCCAGGAAGGCGTCGCGACAGAATTGGCGCGACATTATCGGCGTTTGTGACGGAATACGGTGATCGGATCCTTCCGGTGGGGCGTCCGGAGGCAGCTCATGCCGCCGCCCTTCGGGCGCGGGCGCACCGTGTGGGCCGCGTGTTGGACCTTGGGGATGCGCTTATAGCGGGCACTGCCATGGCAAATGGCCTGGGCGTGACGACGAGGAATGGTCGGGATTTTGACGGTCTCGATCTCAATATCGTCAGCCCATGGGAGTCGCGGTAAAGAGCTTCACCGAGTTCGCAGTTGAGGAAGCCGTGGCCACTTGGCTGGAGCGCCTTCAACGGGCGGTTGCGCACAGCTCTGAGCCCAAGGACACACCCCTGCTTGCTTGTGCCGCTTGGCCGTTGCCAAGCGCGCCGGTTATCGGAACTAGCCTGCTTCCCCAATCATGACCGCCTTTAGCCGCTGCATGCCGTCGCGGCAGGTTGGTTCGCATGCTAGCCGCCGGCCTCTTCACGTTCTGCAATCATCTCCCCCATGCTGGCGAATCGGGCGTTGCGCGCCTTCACCATATTGTCAACCTCGGCCATGGCCCTTCGGGTTTCCGCATTGGAAACGTTGATGGCGACGGGGGCGGCTTGGTCGGCCAAGATGCGGTCGCACAACAGGCGCACGGCATCGGAAGCGCTTTTTCTCTTCGACTCTACGACAAGTGCCGCTCCGCCGCCTCGCCGGGTGCGAAATGCCCCTTCTTGAGGCCTCCGCCGTCGGGGCTCTGTTCCAAGGCGCGCACGGCTTGCCGCCCCAGATCAACCGCTTCGCCCATTGCGCGCTGTCCGCCAACGCCTTCGAAAAGGCCCGCACCGTCAACGCCGACCACATCCAGAACGCCCTCGGCGAGTTCTGGCCACGACCATCCACATCGACATGCCCGACGAGATCGGCGACGGGACCGCCGCCAGCATCGTCGACTTCCTCTACGGCCTCGGCGACGCCATCGGGGTCGGCTACGACGGCCAGATCATACGCTATTACCAGTGCCAGTACTCGACACCCCTCAACGACCGCGAGCAGCTGACGCTCTTCCTCAACTGGACATCCCCTTCTGAAACGCCGGCGCGCAGTCTGGACCAGACCGGCGCCGAACGCGAGCCATTGCCGGTGCCGGTTCCGGTTCCCTCCACCTCTTGAAGGACGCCGGAACCGGGAACCCCTCCCGGCGTGGCCGTCCAACCCGGACGCGTGCTCCGCGGCAGATCCCTTCCCATCTACCCGAGCCCCGCCCGAGCGCGTCCATGCATCCGCTGGGCGCTACCCGTGTAAGCGTTCGAGCGGGCCGTGAAGGCATCTGTACCTGCCGCGGCGGTTGCTTGCGTGCGCCACCTGCGGCAGCGGAGGAGAGGCTCTAAGGCGTCTAGCCGAGTTCTCCCGCTCGCGCGCTTTCTCAACATAGCCATCATGCACCGTGCTTGGCTCAATCCGATGGCATGAAACACGCCTTCACTGGAAGCGTCGTTCGAGAGGATGGCGATGCTTGGGTTGTCGAAGTGTTGAGGCGTGCCAAACCCGTTGCTTTGGGCCATAGATCGGGGGTGGCCTTGAGACCGGTCGGATTCGCTGCGCTCGTGCCAGATGTCCAATCACCACCGCCCGGTTGATCTACATTTCGTGTTGGGAGAGTTGTGCACCCAAGAACGGGCACCGCTGATTCTTTGTCGGGTTGAGGGGTGTAGTCGCTCTCTGGGTGCCTGAACACGAGCGCCATGGCGGTCTGAGAAGGAAAATCGAGCCCCGGCCTGGTGTCCAAGGATGCCCGATGGGCCGAGCAGCGCCGGGCGGGGCTCCCGCTATCGGCCCCGGGCGCACAGAGCGGCCGCTCACCCGGCCGCGGTCGGCCGGATGCGATGTCTCAGCGGTGCCAGTCCTGCTAGGTTTCGCTCAGTCGCAGTTGCAGCGCCTTGGCGCGGTTGCCGGCGGAGTAGATTTGCGCCTCCGGCACCGTCTCGAACTGCGGCTGCGACAGCAGCAACGCCAGCGCCAGGTTGTTCAGCGCCGCGTTGTTGGCCGGACCGTGGCCCGTGCGCACGCGGCTAGCAGCCTCCCCGAAGACCTTGTCGCGGCGGTAGTGGTTGGCGCTCTCCACTCGCCAGTGGCCGCGCTGCAGCACCCGTAACTCGCGCGCCGAGGCAGCCGCCGGCGGCAGCGAAGTGATGCCGTAGCTGTAGCTGCGCTTGACCGCGCCACCGCGCCGCGCACAGCGCTCGTGCGTGATGCGGTAGGCCTGCTGCGCATGCGGGAACGGCAGCAGTTGCGGATGGGGCGTGAAGACTTGGCTCGAGCGCTTCTCTAAGTCGCTCTGGCGCGAGGGCTTCCAGCCAGCTTCCGCCCAGCTGCGCGCCGCGCCCAGCTCCCAATTCAGCCCGCTCAGGGTCGCGTGCGTCAGCTCGCAGTTGCCTTTGATCCGCACCATGATGTGCCCGCCGTGCGGTTCCACGATCGCCCGCTCGGTCTCGCGCCCCGCGTGCCCCGCGTCCAGCGTCACCGTCCGTCCGCGCAGGTCCACCGCTTCCAACAAGGCCCGCCAGGCCGCCTGCTCGCCGCCCTCCTCGCGGTAGCTGCGGCTCGCCACCGGGACGCCCGTGCGATGGTCCACCAGCGTGACCGTCGCCCCGTGCTGCCCCGTCGCCGACAGCCGGTTGGCCCCGCGAATGCGCTTGCCATCCCCCGCCCGCGCCGACGCCGCCACGCGCGGTTGCGTCCAACGCTCGAGCGCCCGTTCCAGCGAGCCCGGGTCGGTCCGCTCCATGACCCGCTGGAAGGTCGTGTCCGAGGGTGTCACGGACTCCCCCGTGGTCGCGTCCCGGCGACAGCCCAAGGCTCCTAACTCCTCTGCTGTCAATGTCTTCGCATACGCTTCTGCCGCCCGCCCGCCGACCCGACCGGCCAGCCTCGCCAGCAGCTGCAGCGCCAGTACCACGGCCAACCGATGCCGTCTCCCGTGGCAGCTCCGGCTGTCCTCCACCGCCTCCCACTGCGCCCGCAGCGAGCGCAGTTCCGCCGCCGGGTAGCGCACATCGACCGCCCCGCAAACCCATTCCGGCCGCTCCTGCGGATCCGCCAGCCGCGCCCGCGCCCGCGCCCGCAGCGGATCCACCAGCATCTGCTTGCGCTGCCCGTGCTTGTCCGTGGACTGCCCGTTCGAGCGCGCCTACCCCTTGCGCAAGCCCAGCTGGATCCAGTGCGCCGCCACATCGACCGTGCCCCGGTACAGCTGCGGATCCACAAACGTTTCGGCGAGTTCAATGGGATGCCCCCAGCGCTGTTGCCAGTCCCGGCTCAGCCGCCGCAGATGCATCCCCAGCACGCGCGAGGCCAAGTGCTGCACGCCCGCCCCCTCCGGCAGCACTGAAAACCTCGTGTGATTGGCGATCAGATGCAAGCGCCGGAACTGCACCGCCTTGTGCCAGCCCAGCCAGCGGGCGCGCGGGCGGCACTGGAAGACCCCCGTCTGCCAGCCCAGCAGCGCCAGCCACTCGCCCTCGTATTCCGCCACATAGCGCAGCCCGCGCCCGGCCACCTGCTTGCACCCCAAATCGTGGTGTTTGGCCATCAGCGCATCCCAGCGCGGCCGCTCGTGCGGCTGCGCCAGCCGCAGCACCACTTGCTTCAGATCCGGAATCGTTGTGGGCGTCTCCTGCTCCTGCATACCCCATGCATACACGAATCCGGCCAAAATAGCCAGCCCCTCGCCGATCTTGTTGTGCGAATGGTCACACCCCCCGATAAAGAATCAGCCGTGCAAGAACGGGGCGTGGCATGTGTACCACGGCAAAGAGGTGGGATACTTTGAGTTGGTGTCAATTCGCTGATGAGGGTTGATGGTTCCAGCGGACGTGAATCGTCGCCAGCGGAGGCACGGCTGGCCTGTCGGCAGGGAGTGCATTCCGGTACGACACGCGGCATAGCGATGGGCTTTGTCCAGTGCAATCTGGTGGTCCTGCGCAAAGCGCACGCTTTCGACTTCCTCCTGTACTGTCAGAGAAACCAACGTGCGTGCCCGGTACTGGAGGTCTTGGACACAGGCAACCCTGAGCCCAAGCGACTGGCCCCGGGAGCGGACCTGAGGACGGACCTACCCCGTTACGCTGTGTACCGAAACGGAACGCGCCAAGCCGACAGGACCGATATCGCTGATCTCTGGCAGGACGACTTCGTGGCGTTTCTGATTGGCTCGGGAATCACGTTCGACCAAGCGCTCGAGGATGCCGGTGTCCCCACGACAAAGGATCGCTGGGTGCTGCGGACCGAGTTACCCACCGAGCCCGCGGGCCGCTTCAGGGGCAACATGGTCGTGACCATGCGCTGGCTGCAGCCAGCGCAGGCGATCATCGCGACCCAGGTGACCGCTCGCTTTCCGTTCAACCATGGAGCACCGCTGCACGTCGGCGATCCAAGCGTCATCGGCGCGGATCTTCGGAACCCCTATTTCGGTCCTCCCGTCGACGAGATACCTGCGTCGGTTCTGCCCGTGTTCTGGGCTTGCGGAGTTACGCCTCAAGAGGCAGCCATCGCGGCGGGAATTGACATTATGATCACGCATTCACCGGGACACGGGTTCGTGACCGACCTGCGGGCCAGCGAGCTTGCCCTGCCGTAGGCTCGGGCGTCGATTCCAAGGACCGCAGTTCTGGCTCGCGCATCCGGTTGGCCGAAGCCGGAGCAATACCACTGGGACCAACTCCGCCTGCGCAAGCGGCAACGGCCTGATCGGACAGGCGGCCTGTCACTTGCGGCCGAAGCAGCGCTTTGGGTGCTCGAGTACGTGATTCAGAATCCAAGGGCGCCAATAGCGCTTGACAGCCGTTCGAGTCTGTAGTCAAATCTTAGGGACCTTATGGTGGGCGCCGTCCAGCTTCCGCTGGATAGAGGCATGGTTGGGTTCCGAAGCCTAGCCGGAGTAGGAGGATACTCAATGCAAGCAAAACGATCCATTTCGTGGTCCCTGTGGGCCCTCGTGTTCTGCCTAAGCACGCTGGTGTTCCAAGTGGGCCTTCAAGCCCAGGTCACGACTGCAACAGTCTATGGCCGTGTGATCGACCCCTCCGGGGCGGTCATTCCTGGTGCGAGCGTAGCGGCCTCGAATGAGGCCACAGGCGCGGAGTTCGCGACCGTCGCTAGCGCAGGCGGAGAGTTCACGATCACTTTTCTGCCTGCCGGCACGTACACGCTGGCCATAACGTCCGAGGGCTTCAAGTCGTATCTCGAAACAGGGCTCACGTTGTCTTCAGGCCAACGCCACAACCGAGACTACGGCCTGGAACTCGGCGCGACCGCGGAAACGGTAACCGTGACATCCGAGGCTCCCCTGATGAACACGGTCAACGCCGAACAGGACATCTCGCTGGACCGGAACCAAATCTCTGAACTGCCGATGATCAACCGCGACATCACAGGCATCCTGACTCTCGGCACAGGTGCGTCGCTAACGGACGGCGGCTGGACTCTCTCCATCAATGGCCTCGCGCCGCGGGGATTCACAATGACCGTGGATGCGGTTGACGCCGTCCCTGACGCCGAGTTTGCCGGGATGGCTCTCTACCAGAACTTCAACTTCATCAAGGGCATTAGTGTCGAGGCCGTGCAGGAGGTCGAGACATCCAAGAACATCTTCTCGGCCGAGATCAGCCACACCATCGCTGGGAACGTCAATCTCATCAGCAAGAGCGGCACGAACCAATTTCACGGAAGCCTGTTCGAAATGTATCAGTCCGGCGGCCTACACGCGAACAACTTTCTCGTTGGTGAGAAGGCTCCGCTTGTCTACCACCAGTACGGGGGGTCGATCGGCGGTCCGATCAAGCGGGACGAGCTGTTCTTCTTCGCGGTCTTCGAAGGCTACAGATTCGGCGGCAAGACCCCGGTCCCGGGGGATGTCTGGTCCAGCGGGATGCGTCAGCGCATCATTCAAGCGTTGCCTAGCGCAAGCGCGTACCTTGACCTGTGGCCCGAGCCCATAGCCCCGGACGGTCCGAACCTAGACCGCAGCAACGCGGCATGTGGCGATTTGGCGCCTAACGTCCCCTGCCTTAGCCCAACTACGTTTTGGGGAGGCCAGGGCGATGAGACAAGGAAAGACGACCACTTCGTCGGCAAGATCGACTGGAACCCGTCGAACAATGACTTCCTGACCTTCCGCTACGTCGGCGGAAGGCCGCTGCGTAGGATTCCCAGAACTCAGCTCGGGAACGGGCGCCAGTGGGACGGCATCAATCAGAACGGTTCGTTCACATGGATCAAGATCATCAGCCCGACGCTCTCTTCAGAGACCAGATGGGGCACGAACGTCAACGCCATCAACAGGCTGGACGTTGCGTTCGCTGCGAACAAGATTCCGTTCTTGCGCGGCTTTGGCAATCCCGGCGACGCCGGCGCAGAGGTCTTCGCCAAAGACGGTCACACGTCGACGCTAACGCAGAACTTCGCGAAGACCGTGGGAAGGCACTCGATCAAGTTCGGCGGCATGTACCGATACATGAGCGGTACGCGGGTGAACGAAGAGTCTCCGGTCTACAGCTACGAGACCCAAGCGGACTTGCTGGCCAACAACATCACCTCAGCTCGATTCGTCTTCGCGCTCGAGAAGTTCCTCTGGAAACGCTGGTTTTTGGGCGGCTTCTTCCAGGACGATATCCGCTTGACGCCGAAGTTCATGTTGAACATCGGAGCCCGCTGGGACTACGCCTCGGTCGTGCGATCAGATCAAGTCGACGGGATCAGTAACAACGTCTTCAACCGTGACGGACCATTCGGGCAGCCGGGCGCGTCGCTGACGAATCAAACGGGACTGTATCGGCCAGCGGATAGCGCTTGGGACTCGTATTACAAGATGTTCTCTCCGCGGCTGAGCTTCGCGTACACGCTAGATGACGATGGCAAGACGGTCATTCGTGGCGGCGCGGGCATCTTCTACATGCCCAACAACATGTTCTCCGGCGCGATTGAGATTCTCTCCAACGGGCCGGACGCGCCGGTCGAGCTGACGGCCAACGAGCTGCTTGTGCGGCAGCTGGGCCTCAGCTACGGAGACGCCAACGAATCGGCCCTAGCCGGCGCTCAGTCGAGTGGGGTGATTTCGGGCAGTGCCGTGGAACCCCAGCGCCGACCCCCTTACAGCCTGCAGTATTCCTTTGGGATCCAGCGCCAGTTGGACCGTTCAACCGTGTGGGAGGTCGGCTATGTCGGCAATCGGGGCGTGCGCACAATCTACAGCCCGGATTGGAATCGTGTCCTGCCCAACACGGGAGGACTCAAGGTGAGCGAGATCATGGGTTTGGCAGGAAACTTCTCGCAGAATTTCCGGTACTACCAGAATGCGGACTCCACCGGCTACCACAGCCTCCAAACGTCGCTGAAGCGCCGTTTCGCTGACAGCTTCCAGTACAACCTCAACTACACCTACGGTTGGAACTGGGCGCACTTCAGGGGAGACATGACCTGCTGCGGCCGCAGCGAGAATCCGCAGACGCTCAATGACATGGGGAACAACCGCGGGCCGACCTCATATCACCTCCGTCACCGCTTCACTACCGACTTCTTCTGGGAACTGCCCGGCAAGAATCTCGAAGGTGCGGCCAAGCACGTCGCAGGCGGCTGGACCGTCGGCGGAATCTTCGAGGTGCGTTCGGGCTTCACGATTCCGATTAGCAGCAGCACCTCCACCAATCCCGGGGCCCGTCCCGACATCCTCACGACGCACGGAGCGGCCATCATGAGCGGGTGGGGCACGACGCAGCGGCAATATCTCGACAAGAATGCATTCGCCCTCCCGCCGGTGGACGACAAGGGCGTAAACATCCGCCCGGGAACGCTTTCGCGGCGTGCTCTGTACGGTCCCGGCCACAAGAATGTGGATCTTGTCCTGCAGAAGAACATCCACATGAACGAAGCCCAGCGGCTCCAGCTGCGAATCGACTTCTACAACATGTTCAACGTCGTGAACTGGACGAGAGTCAACCAAAACGCACGGTCAGGTACGTTCGGCCTGTTGAACAGAGTGGCTCCGCCGCGCCGCGTGCAGGTGATGATCCGATACTCCTTCTAGGGCGTTCCGGAAACTGCCGAGGGGACCGGTCGAATCGACCGGTCCCCTTTTCTATTGGAGAGGTGCCGGAGGGAGGGATGGTCGCCCCTAGCTCGGACCATCTCTCCCCAGTGCTGCAGGTGGCGCCAGCCACCGCGATCCGCTCGATGGCCGCGCCGCGATCAAGCGTTTCGGGCCTGCCCGGATCTGTCGCCAATTCAAAGCGCTTGAACGCTTGCTTCGGCCACTCCGCCGAATTGGACCTTGCCCGCTGCATGCACCGTCTGCAACTCGTCCCCAAGGTGCGGACCGCTCGGGAGCCGCAATGGCCAGTGGACTGGGGAACGCTGTCGGCAGGGGGGCTCACGCGCAACGGGGGCTCTTGCCCCGAGCGCGGGAACACGGCTACAGGCTGGCCTCGAGCCGTCGCAAGTATTGCTGGGACAACCGCGCGACTTCCTCGCCGCTCGGCTCGAACTTGAACACTTCGAGCGACAGCCAGCCGTCATAGCCGATCTCCCTAAGAGCCCTCAGCGGTACGCTGAAATCGTAATCGCCCGTGCCGGGGTGGCGGCCGTCCATCTCATTGATGTGCACGTGTTCGATCAGCCTCGCATGCCGCCGGATCAACTCGTCGTGAGGTGTGCTCTCGGCTACGGCATTGTGCGTATCGAACATCGTTCGGATCGCCGGATGCTGAATTTCATCTACCATCGCAGCAGTCTGCTCGAGCGACGTGAGCACGTCGCACAGATGCGGCGCCAGAGTCTCCGGAAGGATGGTGATGCCTCGGTCGCGAGCGTGATCGGCGACCGACGCGAGCCCGTCCCGCAGACGCTTCACGGCGTCGTCCACCGACGAGCCGCCGACGGTGCGACGCTGCTTCCCCGAACCGAGGATCATCAGTCCGTGGTCTCCTAGATCGCCGCACAAGTCAATCAGTCGGCGGAAATAGTCCCAGCTTTTCTGTCGCACCAAGTCATCCGGCGTCGTAACGTGCAGTTCGCCCAGCGGCGCTGTCAGCAGGCTATGCAGTCCCACGAAGGCGATCCCCGCCTGCGCCATCGCATCCCGACACTCACGACGCCTCTCGGGAAGCAGGCTGGCCGGGTCCTCCGAAAGTGTCCATGGCGCGATCTCCAAGCCCGTATATCCGGTTTCCAAGGCCAGTTGGCAGCCCCGCGCAAACTCCGCACCCTGGAAGGTCTCGTTGCAAATGGCAAGCTTGAACGGTTGCTCCGCGGCGACAGATTCGCTCGCTCGCGGCGCCGGCGCACATGCGGCTGCCGAGACTCCGAGCAGGAACGCGCGGCGATTCATGGATTTACAGCTTGAAGAGCTTGCGCGCGTTTGCACCGAAGATCTTTTGTTGGTCGGCGGCTGACAGATCAAGGCTTTGGACATGGCCGGCGATTGTCTTCGGATCGACCCAAGGATGGTCGCTGGCGTAGAGCATCCGGTCAGCGCCCACGTAGTCGATGCCGTACTGGATTGCCATCGGAATTGGCGAGACAGCGTCCAGATAAACGCTCCTGAGATATTCGCTCGGTGGCTTGACGATATTCTCCGCCCCTCGCCCGAGCACCTGCGTTTGGTGGTCGATCCGGCCGATCAGGTAGGGCAGCGTCCCGCCCACATGTGGACAGACCAGCTTCAGCTTCGGATGCTTGTCGAGGATCCCGGCCAGGATAATGCGGCCAAGCGCGATCGTCGTGTCGAACATGAGGCCGAGCCCAGCCATCAGGCCGCGACCCTTCGTTTGCTCATAGGTCACGGGATGCGCCGGATGCAGCACGATCGGCACATCCATGCGCTCTGCTTCGGCAAACAGCTCTGCGAATTCGGGTTCGTCCGGAAATCGCCCATCGATGTTCGAATAGAGCAGAACACCCTTCATCGCAAGTTTGTTCACGCAGCGATCCAGCTCTTTGAGCGAAGCGTCCATGTCCTGCAGCGGCAAGACGATCAAGCCGGCAAAGCGTTCCGGGTAGCGCTTTCCGAGATCGGCGATCCAGTCGTTGATGACGCGCGCCGCGGCCGGGCCCTCCGCGCCGAAGCTCTCGGGACCGGGGTCATTCGTGCTGATCATTGTGAGGTCGATTCCGGCCTCGTCCATGTCAGCGAGCTTCGCCTCCACATCCATGTGTTTCTCGCGCAAACGGCGGTGCCAATCGTCCTGGCCCGCTAGACCGGTGACCACGTACGTCTGGCCGTCCTTCCGATAGGAATATGGCGCCGTTTTGCGCTTTGCCATCATCTTGACGAGCTCGGGCACGAAAAAATGACTCTGGCAGTCGACCGTGAAGTGGTCCGGCTTCTCATAGCCGCCGGCCCCCGTTGCGCCGACGGCGGCGAGCGCTCCGCCTTGGATGAATTGCCTGCGATTCGATGCGTTCATTTGACTGCTTCGCACTTCAACCAAGAGTCTGCCTGAGCTAGAGACCCTAGGAATCCATCATCTCGTCCCAAGTGACTTGTCTCTTGCTGTCAATCGCCATCTGGCCCAGCAGTGCCGTGAGCGTGCTCTCCGCGCCGCGCACGCCGGTGTTAGCCGGCTTGTCTTCCAAGATCCGACTGAAGAACTCTTCGAGCGCGTCAATTGTGATGTCGTGGGGTGACCTCTCCTCGACGATGTCGTCTCTCCCGCGGTGGTGCCTCCAATAACCACGAGCCGTTTCCACCACGCCGCCATCCAAGAAGTAACGCTCGTAGACTTCCCGGTAAAACGACGGGGAAAGGTAGGAACCGACGAGATTCGCTTGCACTTCATCGCCGTAGTCGAACGTGACGTTGAGATGGTCGAGCACGTCGCCGACCCGCATCACTGCGCGGCCGCCAGTCCCGATCGCTTTGACGGGATGGGAGCCGATGAACCAATTGAGAGCGTCGATGTTGTGACAGAAGGTCTCGGTAATGATCTCACCGTAGGTCGCGCGCCAGATTTTCCACTGCTCGAGCTGTTCCTTGTCGTTCGTCGGCGCCGGCCGCACCGGCTCGTTCCCCGTCATCCCGCTCTTGAGGAAGTGCGAATGCGCTAGGTTGATCTTGCCGATCTCGCCCGAGTCGATCAACTTCTTGGCCGCGTGATACACATCGCCGTGACGCTGCTGGTAGCCGAAAGTGATGTTTAGATTGCGCGGCGCAGCGTCGGCGAGGCGCATCACCTTCTTTGCCCCGGCGAGATCTGCGGCAGCGGGCTTCTCGATGTAGATGTGCTTGCCCGCCTTGATCGCCGCCTCGAAGTGGTCCGGATGCATGTAGACGGGCGTGGCGATAATCACGGCGTCAACATCGCTGGCGAGAACCTCGCGCAGGTCTTCGTGGAGCTTGACTCCGTCGAGCGAGACTTTCGCCCTTGCACGCTCGATGGACGCCTCTGAGACTTCCGCCACAGAGATCAGCTGCGCCTGCGGAAGGCTGGCGAGATGGCGAGCGTGACTGCTGCCCCGTCCGCCGAGACCGATAATGCCGACGGTGACCGCGGAGTTCGCCGCGCTGCCGGTGGCGGCGGCAAACGGCACCACCGCGGCTGAGCGGATCAATCCGCGTCTCGTAATTGCTGTGGCTCCCATGAGGCTAACCCCTCCGCGTGATTATCCTAGCACCGAATAGCTCTTGGCAGAGCCGTTATTTCGGGTTCCGAATTGCGCAAACCTCACTCGGTTGCCAACGCTTATTGAGCCGTGCTTGCCGCTTCCCGGAGTGGCCCGGAGGGAAATCCGGTGCGATTTGCGACGCCCATAGGGTGTCCTGATTCCCTACTACCTGCATCCAAGACTGACCTAAACGGGGCTGACCAAGACGACCCGGCGGCCGGTCCGCCAGTCTGACTCCGTCCCTCGGCGGTCAGCGTCTCCGTAGCCTTGAATTGCGAGGTTTGTTCGTATTAAATCGCTGATTCTATTGACTTTTGGCGAATATATTGCGATAATCATGGCTAGAGAACCCTCTGCTATGCCCAAGAACAAAGTCCAGTTCCAAACAGGCCTCAGCCTGACCCAGTTCCTCCTGGACTACGGCTCCGAGGCGCAGTGCGAGCAGGCCCTCTTCGCCGCCCGCTGGCCCGACGGCCTCAACTGCCCCCGCTGCGGCGGCGCCCGCTTCTGCCGCCTCTCCACCCGCCGGGCCACCTTCCAGTGCAACCACTGCAAGCGCCAGCTCTCCCTGCTCGCCGGCACCGTCTTCCAGGCCACCAAGCTGCCGCTGAGCATTTGGTTCCTTGCCATCTACTTCCTCTCCCAGACCAAGAGCGGCATCTCGGCCTTGGAACTGGGGCGCAAGCTGGGCGTCAACGACAACACCGCCTGGCTGCTCAAGCACAAGCTCATGCAGGCCATGCGGGAGCGGGACCAGCGCTACCGGCTGGCGGGCACGGTGCAGCTGGACGACGCCTATCTGGGCGGCGAGTACCCCGGCGGCAAGCGCGGGCGGGGCTCGCCGAACAAGACGCCGATGCTGGCGGCCGTGCAGGTCAGCGCGGATGGCCAGCCGGTGGTGATGAAGCTGAGCGTGGTAGCCGGCTTCCGCACGGCCGAGGTCGCGCAGTGGGCCGCGCAGCACCTCCAGCCCGGGACCACGGTGCACACGGACGGGCTGGCCTGCTTCAAGGGGCTGGAGGCAGCGGGCTGCGAGCACAAGCCACACGTGACGGGCGGCGGCAAGCAGGGCTGCGAGACGCCCGGCCTGGTCTGGGCGAACACGATCCTAGGGAACGTGAAGCGCTCCTTGGACGGCACCTACCATGCCTGCGCGCCGCACTACGCGGCGCGCTACCTGGCCGAGTTCCAGTACCGCTTCAATCGCCGCTACGAGCTGGCGGCGCTGCCGCGCAGGCTGCTGAAGGCGGCGGCCACGACGCTGCCGTTGCCGCGTCCGATCCTGCTGTTGAGCGCCGTCTAACGGCCGCGGCTGCCGCCAGCCCAATCCACCGGGCGTTCGACAACCCGGCTGCGCGTGGGACAGGCCGCCGGCACTCCCCGGGGACCATCAGGGGACTGCCCGGGGGACCCGGTTGCGACCGATACCACTGGCTGCCAGTGCATCTCGTGCCTAGCGCCTCTCCCCCCTGCCTGCCGGCTTCGCGCCAGCCACCGAAAATCCACAAGCCCACCCCTTCTGGCGCTCTACTGGGATGAACATAATAGGGAATCAGGTAGGGTGTTGACTAGCCGTACGCCCTGTCGATCAAGGCGGGCGGTGCCAGAATTGAATCCGGCATTCAATTCCCAAACGACCTTGACTGGTTAGCAGCGCGGTGCTAGCGTACCCCCAGCAACGGGAAGCCAGAAAACTCAAGGTGGCCGCGCTGGGCGAGTGACTCGCGACCGTCCGGCAGGGCACCCCGACTGGGGCCCACGCGGGATTTCGATTGAGCAGCCGCGAGTCCGTTGCATGCAACTGCAGTGACGAGGCCATTGGATTGGTCAATCACCTCAGCGGCAGAGAAGGTGAACAATGACACGGTCAGTTGAAATTACCCGCAGAGAAGCCCTTGGCGTGGCGGCGGCCGGACTGGCGATTCGCGCCAGCGCGGCCTCCCCGAATGATCAAATCGGCGTGTCGATCATCGGCGTGGGCGGAATGGGCCACGGCCATGTCGAGCGAGTCCTGACGCGGGATGACGTCCGCGTGGTCTCGCTTTGCGATGTCGATCAAGTCAACCTCGAGCGCGCCGGACAGACTATCAACCGCGCGCGGGGCGCGACACCAGTGCTGATCGAGGACTTCCGGCGGGTTCTCGAAGACGATTCAGTCGATGCGGTGTTGGTCGCGACGCCGCACCACTGGCACGCCCCGATCGCGATCCGCGCCATGCAAGCGGGCAAGGACGTCTATATCGAGAAACCCGCGAGCCACGTGTTCCGTGAAGGCCGGCTGTTGATCGAAGCAGCAAAGAAATACGGTCGGATCGTCCAGCACGGAACGCAAATGCGATCCAGCGAGGTAACGAAGAAGGCCGATGCATTGCTGAAACAGGGCATCCTCGGCGAAATCAAGACCACCAAGGCTTGGAACTGCCAACTCCACACCCACCGGCAGCCAGTCCCCGACACCCAGATCCCGCCTGGCGTCAATTACGACCTCTGGGTTGGTCCAGCACCCTACGACGGGGAGTTCAACCCCAACCGCTACAACCGGAATTGGAACTGGTACCGCAGGTTTGGAAACGGCGACATCGGCGGTGACGGCCCCCACGACATCGATCTAGCCCGCTGGGGCCTGGGCGTAGAGACGCACCCGATCCGCATCACCGCTCACGGCAGCCGCATCGCTCTCGAGGGGGTGCGCGAGTTTCCCGACAACATGAACGTCGCCTACCAGTATGCCGACGATAAGGTCCTGCTTTATGAAGAACGCGGCTGGACCCCCTACGGGCTGCACGGGTTCGACAGCGGGAACGCGTTCTACGGAACCGAGGGTTACATGATCTTTTCGCGCCGCGGGTACTTCCAGGTCTATCTGGGCAAGGACGAGGAAAAGGGCCCCGGCATGGCCAATGGGCCCACCGGCCACCCCGAGCACATGTACAACTTCCTTGATTGCGTGCGCAGCAGGGAACAACCGATCGCGAACGCCGAAATCGCCCATCTCTCGTGCGGCCTGGTCCATTTGGGGGAGATCGCGTATCGCGTCGGGCGCGTCTTGCATTTCGACCCCGAGAAAGAGCAGTTCCTCAACGACCCAGAAGCGGACAAGCTGCTCACCAAGGAGTACCGCGAGCCGTGGTCGATGCCCGACCCGATCTAGGCGGCGCGACAGCGAAGGATTGTCCCGGTCAGACCGTGCTCTCCGGGACCCCTCGCCAAACCGGCTCAAAACCAGCGGACCAACGCAACGCGCAGACACTGCTTTGCTACGCTCAACAGTTCAATCGGGTAGATTGTGGAGATGAAGTTCCCTGTCCTTTGCCTGCTGTGCGTTAGTGTCGCGGCCTCCGTCCTCGCGCAGGGCCGCAGGGGCCCAAACACCGACGCTCACTACCAGCTGGGACCTGATTCGCTGCCGCGAGACGGCGTTCCCAAAGGAAAGATCAAAGGGCCCTTCACTTTGCTTGACAGCAAGGCTTTTCCCGGCACGCAACACACCTATTGGGCCTACGTGCCTGCGCAATACGATCGCGCTACTCCGGCTAGCCTGATGGTCTTCAACGACGGTCAGGCCTACATGCACCCCGACGGCGATCTGCGCGCGCAAAACGTGATGGACAACCTCATCTACCGGCGCGAAATTCCGGTCATGATCGGCGTGTTCATCAACCCCGGCCGAACACCGGACCAGCCCGAGCCGACGCTCAACAACTGGGGCGACCGCGACACCAACCGGCCCGACGAGTACAACTCGCTCGATGACCGCTATGCGCGCGTCATCGTCGATGAGCTGCTTCCGGCACTCTATGAGGCCTACAACATCTCGAAGGCTCCCGAAGATCACGGGATCGGCGGATCGAGCTCGGGTGCGATCGCGGCATTTACGGTCGCTTGGGAACGCCCGGATCATTTCCGCAAAGTTCTGAGCATGATCGGCACCTACGTCAACCTGCGCGGAAGAGGCGGAAGCAAGTATTCGGACATCATCCGCGAGAGCGAGAAGAAGGCCCTGCGCGTCTTCCTGCAGGACGGGCGCAACGACAATCGCGGAGTGCGCGGCGAAGGCGCATATCGCCAGGACCTTGACTGGTTCTATCAGAACGTCCGCATGGCAAAGGCGCTCACAGCGAAAGGCTATGACCTGAACTATATCTGGGGTATCGGCCGGCACAGCCAAAAACACCCCGGCGCCGTACTGCCCGAGATGATGCGCTGGATCTGGCGGGACCACCCGGTGTCGACGAACCACGATGATGCAGCAGAGCGCGCATTCCACGGCGCCGCTCGCGAATAGGTGCAACCCGCGAGACTGCAGGAGCAGCGCAGCGGGACGGGTGGCAGCGCAGCAATAGCTTTCGGCGGAAGAACTTAAGAATGCAGGCCGCAGCACGAGAGAAGCCGCCGGTTGGAGTCGTGTTCGATTGCGACTTGGGCGACAGCGTCGACGACACGTTGGCGCTGGCGTTACTTCATGGATTCTCCCGACAGAAAGCTCCTGAGTGTCGCCTAGTCTCCGTAAGCGTCACGAAGTCGAACCTACTGTCTGCCGCGTTTGCCGAGGCAGTCGGCCGCTTTTACTCCGATCTGGCCAATCGCGAGATTCCCGAGCGCTTTCGGAGATACCGCGAGCTGCCAATCGGGCTATCCGACAGCGGTTGGTCGCCCGAAGGCACTCCTCTGGTAACCGCGCCCCTAGCCCGCCGAGTTGCCAGCGGCGAGCCGCTCTATTCTCATGAGGTCGAACGGTACACGGACACGGCAGACCCTGCCGCACTCATGCGCAACGCGCTTACCGCAGAGCAGGACCAGAACGCGATCGTCGTCCTCAGCGGGCCTGCTACGAATCTTGCTCGCGTCCTCGACTTGCGCGGCGCGAAAGAACTAATCGCGGCGAAAGTGCAGTTCCTTTCCATCATGGGCGGCGCGTACCCAAGTGGCGGGCCCGAATACAACATCAAGTCCGACATCGCGGCGGCGAAAAAGGTGTTCGACGAGTGGCCAACGCCCATTGTCGCTTCCGGTGTCGAGGTCGGTGACGCCCTGCACTTCCCTGGCGAGAGCATTGAGCAAGACTTCGGCTGGGCCGAGCATCATCCGATCGTGGATGCCTATCGCGCCTACAACAAGATGCCCTACGACACGCCGAGCTGGGATATCACGGCGGCACTATACGCCGTACGTCCGGGCGACGGTTACTTTAGCCTCTCGATGCCAGGAACGATCGCGGTGCTCGATGACGGGCGGACAGAATTCGGGCCGTCGCCCAGCGGCAAGCATCGCTATTTGCTTCTCGATGAGTCACAGAGAGACCGCATCGTCCAGACCTTCCGCGAGATCATCAGCGCCCAGCCCGCCCCAAGGGAGCTGCCGGGTTTCGTGCGGCGCGCCATCGCAGAGCGCGAGAAGCAGGAAGCAGAAGAGCGAAGGCTCAAGGAAGAGCAAGATCAGGCCAAACCGAATACCTTGCCGGCAAAATAAGCCCCTTCCCGCCCAGCCACCCGTCGAATCGCCAAAGTGCTCGACCCGAACGACGCCCGGTGCCGTCGATCATCTATAAGCAGCGCTTTGGAATGGGCGGTCCCAAGCGGTGGATTGCGCGGCAGCCGATCCGGATCGTTTCGCCGCGAATGTCGCCCGGCAGCTGCCCGTGCTAGTGCGACTCATCACTCGCTCAAGAGCTGATCCTCCGATTTGGGGAAGTGCTCCCATTGACTGGAAGGAGGACTACTATGCGCTGTCTTCGAACCGAGACTGCGGTGTCGGCGGAAGTATCGGCGGCTCTACCGGTTACGGCGCAAACGTTTGGCGAGTCTGCCAGCAGAGTTGCCGATTCGAGTGGAGGGCTCCGCAGGATCGGCAGCTGAGCGGATCTCGGCGGAAACAAACGCCCGGACATCAGCCGAGCGTGCCCGCACAGGGTCCCCAGAGCAACAGTGGAAGACGCTTCCGGCTAAGTGAGATCCAGCTCGTCGAGCCGGCCCGTAGAGTCGCCGAAGTGCTCGACGTGGACGCCCATCCGGTCCATCATCGACAAGTACAGGTTCGAGATCGGCGTTTCCTTGCGGTAGGTCACGCGACGGCCCGTCCTGATCGTGCCACCGCCGCTGCCGATCATCAACGTTGGCAGGTCGTCGTGGGTATGGCGGTTGCCGTCGGAGAGGCCGGCGCCGTAGATGATCATCGAATTGTCCAGCAGCGTCGAGTCGCCTTCCGGTATGGCCTTCAGCTTTGTAACCCACTTCGCGAGCTGCTCGGCGTGATAGTGGTTGATCTTGACGACTTTCTCCATGCGCTCGGGACGATTCTGGTGGTGAGTGAGCGGATGGTGGCCGTCGGGGATGCCGATCTCGCGGTAGGGCCGCGAACTGCCTTCGCGTGTCACCAAGAAGGTGAACACGCGGCTCATGTCAGCCTGCATGGCGACGGTCAGCATATCCGTCATCAACTTGAAATGCTCGGCGAAATCAGCAGGCACGCCGTAGGGCTTGTTGAGGCCCGGGTCGATCTGTTCGTTGTCGTTCTCGGTCTTTTCGATCTGAGTCTCGATCTCGCGAATCGATGAGAGGTATTCGTCGAGCTTGCGCTGGTCGGTTGGCCCGAGGTCGCCCCTTAGCTTGCGGGTGTCCTCGGATACGAAATCCAAGATGCTCTTGCGGAAGCGGTTTCGCTGCGCGCGGGCTTCAGGGCTCAAGTGAGCGTCCTTGCCGAACAGGCGCTCGAAGAGCACGCGCGGATTGAGTATCGGTGGCAGCGGCTGCGTTTCCCCGCGCCACGCCAAATTGTTGGTGTAGGCGCACGAGTAGCCCGAGTCGCAGTTTCCGGCTTGCCGCGCGTCCTCGATTCCGATCTCGAGCGAGGGGAACCGCGTCTCGGCGCCCACTTCGTTGGCGACAATCTGATCGCAGGAAATGCCCGCACGGATGTCGACGGCGGACTTGCGCGGGTGCACACCGGTGAGATAGGCCCCGCAACAGCGGCCATGGTCGCCGGCGCCATCGAGCAGCGCGCGTCCGTTGTTCTGAGTCAGGTTGCTGAGCAGCGTAATATCTCCGCGGAGACCGTCAAGCGGCTTTAGCGTCGCCGGAAGGTCACCGCGCCACGCGCCCTCGTGGTCCGGATTCCAATAACGCATGTCGATCCCGTTCGGGACGTACACCCAGCCCATGCGCACCGGCTTCTTGCCGGGGATGCTGCTTGATGCGAGTGCCGGGGCCATCGCGTCGAAGAAGGGCAGCGCCACGGCAGCACCGGCTCCACGCAAGAACGTGCGTCTCGCTAGCGTTTTGCCAATGATCATCGTGTTCTGATTTCCCTCCGCGTCGAAGCCATCTCCAGAGCCTCGCCGCGCCGCTGCTGGAAAGGCAGGCTCTGCACAACCTCTTGAATCAATGTCTGGAACTTGTACCCGGAGTCCCGGACCTCTCGGGAGATCCCTCGCACCGTAACCCTATCATATTGCTCGAGACCCCGCCCGAGTGCGTAGATCAGCATCTTTTCGGTCAGGTTGCGATTGAAGTCATCGATATCCGCCAGCAGGATCGCCCGCATCTCGGCCGGCGTGCTGAATGACTTGCCATTAGGCAAGGTCCCCGCTGCATCGATGTCGAAGTTACCGTCCTTGTTGCGCCATCTGCCTATCGCATCGTAGTTCTCGAGGCCAAAACCGAGGGCGTCCATGCGATCGTGGCACGTGGCGCAGGCCGGGCTGGCGCGATGCTGCTCGAGCCGCTGCCGCAGCGACGCATCCGCGCCGAGGCCCTCCTCCACGAGCGCCGGAACGTTTGCCGGGGGATCCGGCGGCGGCGTGCCCAGAATCGCTTCCAAAACGTACTTGCCCCGAATCACCGGCGACGTGCGCGTCGGATAGCTGGTCACTGTCAGCACCCCGGCCTGGCTGAGCACGCCACCACGCTGGTCGGTGTCCAGCTTGACCCGGCGGAATCCGCTGCCTTTGAGAGCATCGATGCCGTAATGTCTAGCGAGCCGTGGGCTAAGGAACGTGAAGTCGGCGTCAAGGAACGTCGAGATCGGGAGATTCTCGCGCAGCACGGCCTCAAAGAACAGCCGTGTTTCCGTCTTCATATCCTCGCGAAGCTCTGGCTTCCACTGGGGGAATTTCTCGGGGTCGGGGTTGACATTGTCCAAGGCGCGGGTTTCGAGCCACTGCCCGGCGAAGTTAGCCGCCAACGCAGCTGCACGCTCGTCGGCGAGCATGCGAAGCACCTGAGCATCCAGAACGTCAGGGTCGCTCAGCGCGCCCTTCTCAGCCCGGTCGAGCAACTCGTCGTCGGGCATCGAGCTCCATAGGAAATAGCTCAACCGCGAGGCTAGCTCTAGGTCGGAAATGCGGTGGACAGCACGCGGGTCGTGCGGCTGCGGGTCGCGCTCGATCCGGAATAGGAAGTGGGGCGAGACAAGCATTGCCTGCACCGCCAGTTGCACGCCCTGCCGAGAGCTGAGGCCTTCCGCCCGCGCTTGGTCAAAGAATCGCAGTAGCGCATCAACGTCCTCACGAGTCGGCGTACGCCGGTACGCGCGCCGCGCAAGCGCGCCGATGATTTGCTCGGCGCAGGGGCGGCCTGCGTCCGGATCGCAGAAGAGAATTCGCTTGCGGCTTTCCGGCTCGAGGTCCGATGGAAACGGACCGACGAAGGTGATCGACTCTAGGTACTTGTTCTTACTTCGGTCGTAGCGATCCTTTTCAGACAACGCGTCCGGGAACGGATCGTCGATGAAGCCGGCGCGAAAGTCGTGATCTCCGGCGGTCAGGTGAAAGCGCAGTTCCTCGATCGAAAGCGGGTTGAAGTACACCAGCCCGGACGGCTCCGTTGGGACCCTTTTCGTTCCGAGCAGCTTCGCGTCCATCCAAAAGCCCATGGTCACTGGCGCGGCACCCTCGGGGCGCTCGCCGGGGAGCCCGATGCGAACGATGTACTCGCCGTCCCACTCGATTCGATGCCGAGCTCCGATCGTGCTGACGTCGAGGCGCTGAATCGTCTTGTCTTTGGTGTGGTATTCGACCTCGATCGGTTTTTCGGGCAACGGGTCGGCGCCGATTGCGCGGGCGGCAATTCTTTCCGCAGCGACCATGTATTTCTCCATCAACACAGGCGAAACCGTAAGAACGTCGCCGATGTTGTCGAAGCCGTGGCCGGAGTCATCGGTCGGGAAGTCATCCTCGGCGCGAAACTCGATGCCCAGCAGATCTCGGATCGTGCGTGAGTATTCGCTGCGGTTCAGCCGACGAGCCGTGACACGGCCGGGATCGGCAGGGGCGCTTCTGTCGACGCGGTCGAACTCTGCCTGAATGAACGCAACGATGGCGCTGATGGCGCTCTCAGCGGGGCGTGGCATTCCGCGGGGAGGCATCTCACCGGTGTGGACTTTCTGGAGAATCTTCTCCCAGCCCTCGCGAAGGCCAGCTAATGAGTCGACCGAATTGAATGTCTTGAGGTTGAGGCCACCGGAGGCGAGCTGGTCGTTATGGCACTGCGCGCATTTGGCGAAGACGGGCGCGACCGCTTGCTCAAAGGCCTCCCGCGAGGGCTTTCCGGCTGCAGCCGGCCCCTTCGAATCGGCCGCAAACAGCAGTCCGACAGTGGACGTCGCCGCGATGACTAGGAGTGCGTGAGAATGCATTGCTGGCTGCCACGATGAGTGGCTAACCCATTGCCTAATGCTACATCAAGGCAGTTCGCGGCGTGGCGTCAGGCTACCACCTCAGGTTGCCATTTGAAGTCAGAATCGGGTCCGCCGCCACAATCGGGGCTTGAGATGGCGCTGCATGAATTCTGGCGCGCGGACCTCGTCTGGCAATCCGAGCGATCTGCGCCGAAGAGTGCGCCGGCACCGGAATCGGTCAGTTACGCGGAAGGCAAAGTCTAACTTGGCGCGCTGGGCTGGGCCCGGATGTGTCGATGTGAGAAATTTCCGAGCCCTTCCAGCGAGCGTGAGCACGAAGCCTCAGACTTCGTTACACCGTTTCATTTGGTTTGGATAGTTTGGATGCAGGGAGCGGCGGCTTGGGGTTGGCCGGGGTGGGCTGGGAGGAGGCTGAGCAGGGCAGGTCGTCCGACAGCATGCGGTACACCAAACGGAGTTGGGTGCCGGGGAAGACGGTGCGCGTGCGGTTGAGCTCGTCGAGCAAGGGGGCCAGGGCGCGATCCTGGGCGCGGGTCGGCTGGTGCAGCAGGCGCACGGTGAGGGTCCCGGCTGACTCGTCAGGGTGCAGGCTGGCGTCAGCCTGAAACAGCGACTTGAGCAGGCTGCGGGCGGTGTCGGGATTGTCGAGCGCGGGCGCAACCGCGGTCGTCATCGCTGTTTCGGCGCGGTAGGCCAGCATGCGCAGGGTGTCTAGCAGTAGGCGCAGCGGTTGGGGCAGGGCCTGCAGCCGTGCCTCCGGCGAGAGCTCGCCGGCCAAGATGTGCTGGTCGGTCACCTTGCGTGCCAGCAGCAGGCCTTGGATGGTCTGGTCGCAAGTCTGGATGCGCGCTTCCAGCGCGCGCGCTGGGGCGGATCCGGCGTCGGCTTGCAGGGCCAGCTTGCGGCGCAGGTTGCCGACCGAGTTGCGGGCTTGCTTGAGCGCCTTGCCGATGGTGCGGCAGGCCGGGTTGACGACCCAGGCGTCGGCCTCGACCTCCACCAGGGCATGCTCGGGCAGGGTGTCGAGGCCGAACTCGGCGCGCAGATACTTGAAGAAGTTCTCCTGCGTCCAGCGCGAGCGCAGCAGGCCCGCCGCTTGCTCGGCCGTGAGGTCGGGATGCGTGGTCAGCAGCGCGGGCTGGCGCTGGTCCGGCCCCGGCCGACCCGCCAGCTCGAGCGGCTTGCGCGGCTGGCCGCGCTGGCCCGTGCCGCGCACACGGCGGTCGATCCAGAAGCGGATCTCGCGCGCCTGGCAGCCTGCGCCCAGATCGTACGGTCGCTCGGCCAGCTGGCCCTCCAGGCGGGCCGACCCGCCCGGGGCGCGCACTGGGATGACGGCCTCCCGGAAGTCGCTATCCGGCCAGCGCTGCGCCTGCGAGCCCTTGATCCAAGTCACCACCGCGATGCCCAGCGCGCGCAGCTCGCGGAACAGGCGCGGGCTCCAGCCCTCGCGGTCGAAGACCAGCGTCAGGCGTGGTGCGCCAGCGCCTGCCAGCAGGCCCAGCTGGCGCAACTGCGGCACAATCCCGTTCCAGATCTCAGACACCATGCCGGCGTCTATCTGGCGGTGCAAGCACAGCAGCGGCGCCCCGCCCAGCGCGTGCACCCAGTAGCCGACCGAGGCCGGCAGGGCCAGCTTCTGGCGGGTCACGAAATGTTTCGGCAGCCGGCCCTGACCGCTGTAGACCTGCACGTGGCCATCGACGAACAGCGTGGCGACGGCCTCCGGATCGTCTGCACACCAGTCCTGGGTCAGGCAGCCGACCCAGGCCGGCAGCCCCTTGGCAGCGGCCAGCTGGTGCGTGCGGCGGCGCAGGGTGCGCGGGCAGGGGCAGCGGTCCAGGCCCAACAGGGCGCCCCACTCGCCGGGCTGCTGGTAGCGCAGCCGCTCGGCGCAACGCACCCGGCCCAGCAGCAGGAAGGCCCACAGCAGCAGCAGCGACTGCAGGCCGTAGAAGCCCTTGGGTAGCGTCAGCTGGTCGAGGTGGCGCAGCAGGCCGGCCTGCAGCAGGCTCGGCAGGGCGGTCAGCACGCCGCCCCCGCTGACGGCCGCGGCGGCGGCGAAGCGCGGGGCGCGCCCGTCGAGCGCCCCCAGGCTGGCCGCTACGCGGCCCGCCGTGTCGTGCGCCGCGCGGCCGCGCGGGGCGGCGGCGTCACGCCGGTTGCGGTCTTCCTTGCCGGGGGCCGCCGACGGCGGCGCACTGGGCGCCGCGCCGCCGGGCTGCGGGCCCGCTCCCTGAGCGTCACTGTCACGCTCGGCGGGCGCGCCGGCGCGGCGCCGTGGCAGGCACTGGCTGGCCGGTAGCAAGCCCTGTTGGGTGTAGCGCCACAGCGTCGATTGCGAGACGCCCAGTTGCTGGGCCACGCGGTACAGGCTGAGCCCGGACCGCAGCATGCGGGCGGCCTGGGCCAGCTGCGCGGGGTCCACGATGCCATCGGGGCGGCGCGGCTTGGGGGCGGGCGCGAAGCCAAGCTCACCCTGCACCTGCAGCCGCTGCACGGCGCGCGAGACGGTGCTCTGGCTGATGCCGTGGGCGCGGGCCAGTTCGGACTGCGTAGCGAGGCCGAACAGGGCGAAGCGGGCCAGGCAGAGATTGCGCTCTAGCTTGTGGTCGGCCGTGTGCGAGCAGACGGGGTCGGTGTGCACGAAGTAGACGACGCGGTCGCCCTCGCGCAGCATGCTGAGGCGCGCGCTGATGGGCGTGGCGTGCGGGGGTTGGAGCGGCAGAGCGGCGGGCAGGCCAGTGGGCGCGGGCAGTTTGGCGGGCGAATACATATGCATTCAAAATAGCATGTTCTGGGGCGCAAGTCAAGTCCGGATGCGGCCGGGGAGGGAGCGTGAAAGCTTGACCCAGCAGCTAGTTACGAGGCTCTAGGCCTCTTTGCAGAGAGTTCCGATGTAACGAAGTCTGAGCCTTGATCCGCTCCACGAAGCAGAGCACTGCTATCGGGGCTAGCGCTGCAACTGGTGGTATGTCACACTGCGTGGGGGAGTGATTGATCGAATGAGCAGCAGTTCAACTCGGCGATTCTTCATGGGAGCGGCGACGGCGGCCTCGGCTATGCGGGTATGGGGCGCCAACCAGCGAATCAACGTCGGCATCGTCGGCATCGGCGGCCGAGGCGGGGGCCATCTAAACATCTACTCGGGATTGCCCGAGGCGCGCGTCGTGGGCCTGTGTGATGTAAACCAAGCGGCCCGCGAGCGGGCGCAAGCAACGCTGCTGAAGAACACCGGCGAGAAGGCAAAAGAGTTCGAGGATATGCGTGATGCATTCGCTGATTCCGAGGTCGAGGCCGTGTCCATCGCCGCTCCGAACCACTGGCACGCGCTGGCGTCGATCTGGGCAATGCAGGCTGGCAAGGATGTCTATTGCGAAAAGCCGGCCTCCCACAACATCCACGAGGGGCTCGAGATGCTGCGCGTAGCGCGCGACACCAAGCGCATGCTGCAGATCGGGTCGCAACACCGCAGCGCTCCGTTCAAGATGAGGGCGATCGAAGCTCTGCAGGGCGGATTGATCGGAAAGATCTACCAGTCCAGGGGTCTCTGTTACAAGCGCCGGGCATCAATTGGCAAGAAGCCCGACAAGCCGACGCCAGCTGGACTGAACTGGGATATGTTCCTCGGGCCCGCACCCATTCGTCCGTTCAACGAACTTCGATTCCGGTACAACTGGCACTGGTTCTGGGACACCGGCAATGGCGATATCGGCAACCAGGGCGTGCATCAAATGGGAGTTGCGCGTTGGGGTATGTCGGAACCTCAATGGCCCAAGGCGGCCTACGGTCATGGCGGCAAGTTCGCCTATGACGACGACCAAGAGACGCCGAACACCTTGACCTCGACATTCGATTTCGGCGATAGCGAGCTGGTGTTTGAGGTTAGGGGATTGTTGACTGGCGCGGAGGGTTCGGTGCCGCCGCCACGCCGCCGCGGCGCAGCGGCTACTCCCTCCCCTGAGGTGACGGCTCCCAAGTCAAGCGCGCCTCTCAACATCATGGTTGGAAACTTGTTCTACGGCTCGGAAGGCTGGGCTGCGATGAACGACCGAGGCTTCCAAGCCTTTAAGGGAGAGAGTCACGAACTCGTGATGGAGGAGCGTCCAGAGGAGGGGGGCTGGAACAATGCAACCGCCCTGCACATGCAGAATTTCCTAGCCGCCTGCGGGTCAAGGAACCACCGGGAATTGCGCGACGAGATCGAGATTGCCCAGCTGAGCGCAGCGATGTGTCACTTGGCGAATATCAGCTATCGTGTCGGCGGAAAGTTGACGCTCGAGGACGGACCGAAGTTTGTCGGCGACCCTGAGGCAAATCAGCTGCTGACGCGGGACTATCGAGAGCCATACGTGGTCTAATCCGAAATCCTAGGTTGGGGAAACCGGCAATGTACCGTGGAATGCGGGCAAGCTCTTCGGTCGACTGATTCAGGCGATTACATCAGACCGCCGTAAAGTAGTGGCGCGCGGGAAAGGACATCGTCCAGTCCGCAGGTTGCAGACAACAACTTCAGTGCGATGGCCACAATAGATCGAGGTCCATAGATGCATCTGTTTAGTCGACGATTTGTGTACTTGCTGTCTGCCGTCGTTGTAACCGTGACCGGCGGGTTGGCACAGGCCCCGCGCTTAGTCGAGTCGCCCAAGGCCGCTTCCCCTATCTCGATCCGGCTGATGTTCGGCCTTGACCGATTCACCCCGCAGCGTTGGGATGGATCGCTCAACGTCACATCCGGGCAAGTGTTGCAGCTCAGCGGCGTTCACTTCGAAGGCCGCGACCGGATCGTCGAAGGTGCTAGCTGGCTCCTTTCGAATCGCGTCACGCGTTACGCCGATTCCACGACGCAGCGCGGTTTCGATCCAGTTCACACGCGCCAATTCGCCATGATCCCCAACGGCGTGGCGGGGACGCTCGACGCGGCCGAAACGTCGGGCGTCAACGTGATCACCGAGCAGGGGGCGTATTCCTTTCCCTTGCGCGAACTCGAATTCGGGCGCCCCTTGAAGTTCCTCGACGAACTGGCTTTGGCTGAACGCATCCCAACAACCCGAGACCTGACGCAGGGGGAGCGCTTCAACGACTATCCCGCGCTAGCCGCCGATTCCGCGGGCGGCGTGTGGGCATCCTGGATCTCGTATGCGGCCGAACGGGACTCTGTCTGGCTGGCGCGGCATGACGGCGCAGCGTGGGGCGAACCGATCCAGGTCTCACCCGACGTGTATGCCGACAACTTCCGAACTGCGGTTGCGATCGGCGGCGACGGATCCGTAGTGGCCGTGTGGTCAGGGAAGAGTCCGGACGGAACCTGGGGACTGTTTTCGCGCGCCCTGCGAGAAAACCGGCTCACGGGCGTCGCGACCGTCGCTAGCGAGGGCGAGAATCTCTACCACCAAGCGGCATCCGACAGCAACGGAATTGTGCATGTCGCTTGGCAAGGCTTCCGCGACGGCATCTCCCACGTCCTACACTCCCGCTGGAATGGCTCGGACTGGTCGCCGGAGGCTGCCGTCTCGGATGGCCGTGGCGACAGTTGGGCCCCTGCCTTGAGCGCCGACTCAAAGGGCAACGTCTGGATCGGCTGGGACGGCTACAGCTCGGGCGACTTCAATGTCTACGTAAGACGGCTCAGAGCGAACATGCGCTGGGATGCGCCGCGCCAGATCACCCGCTCTGCGGGCTTCGACGCGAACGTTTCACTCGCCTGCGACGCGCAGGACAGGCTGTGGATCGCGTGGGACCACGGCGAAGCCAACTGGGGGAAAGACTGGAGCAGCCAACGGTTCAGACCTGGCGGGGGAGCCGGCCTTTACCGGATCCGCTCAGTGAAGGTCGCTGCGCTGGAAGGCAACCGCCTTCGGCAAGCGCCGGATTTGATGGACGCCGTGCCAGACGCCTACAAGGATTACGTGCAGCAAGCCCGTCTTGCAGTCGATGCCCGGGGCCATGTGTGGGCGATGGCCCGATCACTGACCAGCGTGACGTCACGCGTCAACAACAACTGGGGAGCCGGTGGCATCTGGGAAATGCTGCTGACGAGACTCGACGGGGACGGCTGGCTGCCCGCGACAAAGCTGCACGCCACCAATGGCAGGAACGATACGTGGGCGTCAAGCGCGTTGGATTCGAATGGCAAGCTGTGGTTCGCATGGTCCCGGGATGACCGGCCATTCGGCTCGCCGAACTCGGCCGTCAATCGAGGATCCCCTGCAGCGCAGACCACGCACGTCTCGTACACAGTGATCGACCCGTCCCATGTCGCCTGGCGCGGCTCCGGCAAGCCCACCATGCAGGACTTCGGTGAGGCTGACCTGACCGCCGCAGCAGTCCACCCCAACGAGCTAGCAGATACGGCTGCTATCCGCTCGTATCGATACGAGGCCGGCGGCAAGGCATACCGCATCCTGCGCGGAGACCTGCATCGGCACACGGATATTTCTGCCGACGGGATCGGAGAAGGCGGACTGATCGACTTCTATCGCTATGCGCTGACGGCGGGGCAGTTCGACTTCATGATGGTGGGCGATCACCAGTACGGGGGCGACAACGTCCCCGGCGTCGAATACAACTGGTGGCGAACCGAAAAGTCGGAGGACATCTTCGGGGTCGACGGCCGGTTCTGGCCCTTGTACGGCACCGAGCGTAGCCTGCCGTATCCCAACGGCCACCGCAACACGGTCTTCGCTCAGCGCGGGGTGCGCTGGATGCCGATCCAAGCGGGCGAACGGAACGGGTCCATCAATAGCGGAGAGGTCTTGTTCCCGTACCTGCGACGGTACGGCGGCATTTCGACGCCGCATACGTCGGGCTCCGACCAAGGCACGGACTGGCGGGAGAGTGATCCGGATATCGAACCGATCGTCGAGATCTACCAGAGCCTGCACGCATCCTACGAATACCCGGGCGCGCCGCGCGCCGAGACGAAGGACAAACGCTATTACCACCACGGTGAGACGTGGCGACCCAAGGGATTCATCTGGGAGGCCTGGGCCAAAGGCATCAAGATCGGAGTGCAAGCCAGTTCCGATCACGTTGGCACTCATGATTCCTATGCGTGCGTGCTGGTCCCAGCCGACACGACGCTCACGCGGCAAGATCTCATCGACGCGATGAAACAGCGGCACACCTACGCCGCGACGGACAACATCATCCTCGACATGCGCATCCAAGACCACATCATGGGGGATGCCTTCGGGACCTCTGAGCAGCCGGTTGTCCGGGCTAAAGTCATCGGAACGGTGCCCATCGCGAGGGTCGTGCTGATCAAGAACAACAAAATCGTTTACACAATCAAGCCCGGCACCAAGGAGACCGACTTCGAATACCGTGACGATGCGGGTGAGCGCGGCGAGAGCTACTATTACATCCGCGCCGAACAGTCGGACGGCTCACTCGCTTGGGGCAGCCCGATCTGGGTGTCGTACCATTAGGCGCAAGCTGTCACTGGAGGATGGGGCGCACCACACTCGAAGCTGCTGATCATCCAAAGCATTGGACATGCCTTGGAGCCGGACGAGGCGTGTGGCCTAACTAGGGCTGACGTTCTGACCCGCCAATCGATGCTCACCATTCGGACTGCAACCGCAGTGACCGGCGCCAAAGTCGCTGATGCCCTACCGGCCATCCAGCGAATCTGAATCAGGACTCGTCTCTGCTGGGTCGACTGCCGGGCACCCATGCTGCTGTTCGGTCGCGGCAGATGCGATGCTTGCAGGGCGATCGAAGGCACCGCTGCGGCGTTACGCAACGGAACCAATAGCACTATAGCCACCGGCATCATTGCAGCGAGTGGCCCCACGACCCACCGCAGCGACACCATTCCGGCGTTTACCGCATCCGCCACTGATGTGCAGCAGCACGGTGAGTCGCGTTATGTTGAGCGCGGTGTTGTGTGGAGCTGACCGCAACAACTTCGCGGCTTGTTGATCCAAATTCGCTCCAATGAACGCTGCGAAATTCACCGCAGCCATATCGCGAACCTTCTGGGTGGATGTATACGCCAATCCGTCCTTTGCACCTTCTGGTCGCCAAGCCTCGTAGATTGGCTTATCGTCTTCGGCCAAGATTGCAACGGGCGCTACCACTTTCGCTGCAATCAGGTGCGGCTGGTCAGACCAGCGATTCGCCGCAATACGCTATACGGGCGCTCAAACGGCGTACGACTTTTTCCGAATCGCCCCACCGCACCTGTTCGAGTTCGGAGGGGTCGTCCAACGCGACCCTTACAAACCGTCAGGATCGCTAGGGGCGGGTGCCAGTTCGATAACGCCGGGACTCACAGTCGCATTTTCGGCAGCGGCAGGGGCCTGCACAGCTGCAGTCGAAATTTGCTTGTCCACCAGAAGTACTACCAGAACCATCATGGCTGTCACAATCGCGAGAACCGTTCCGAACATCCAGCGGACCGAGCTCGAAAATTGCGTCACTAGGACCTGCGTCGCCTCAATCTTCGCAGATTGCGCAGCCAAACTCGCATCCAACTTCGCGTCGAGCGCCGCCAAATTCGCGTCGTGCGCCGCGGCTTGCGCTGCCAAATTCGCGTCGAGCGCAGCAAACCTCGCGTCGTGCGCCGCGGATTGCGCATCCAACTTCGCGTCGAGCGCCGCAAACTTCGCCCCCATGAACGCTAGGACATTGACGGCAGCCATATCGCGAACCTTCTGGGTAGCAGTATACGCCAACTCCTCATTCGTACCTCCCGCTCGCCAGGCCTCGTAGACTGGCTTATCGTCTGAGACCACAAGTGTGTCTGTATCGGACATTTCCACTGACTCCTTCCTTTGAACCTGGCAGGCATCCCGCTAATGGAATCCCGGTCAGTTATTCGCATTATATACGTTTTTTAACTGTATGTCCAATTATAATACCGTTTCAAGGTTTTTTATTGGATGAATCGTATTGTTGCGAACTCCTTCCTCAGGGTTAGCGCTGACATCCTAATCCCTTAGCCACTGGCATTGCTATGACTCGTTAAATCCTCACTACAATGGATTTATGGCTCAGTTGTCTAGGCATCCGTGCGCGGTACTCATCGAGTCGGCGGTAGCAGACGCTGCGGATGCGCCTACGGACGATATCCCACGGGGCTGACTGACCGGCAGTCTCGACTACACGCCCCACCAAGTTCACAGCCGTCCCCGCCGGAGAGTGGTACATCTTCACCCCACACGAAATGAATTGGTCAGGTTGCATCCTTGATTGATAGAGATGATAGCGGCGTGAAGCTTGGGAATCATATACGGGAGTTGATGTAGAGGGCGTGGGTTTCGGGGTGGGTTTCAGCTGCAATCCCGGTTCCGGATGGCTGGGGTGAGGTGGAATCGCTCACGAAGAAATGCGTTCGTTCTCACTCCATCCGTGCGACCCGTACCATCAGCCAACGCTCGTTCTGCGCAGCGCTTCGAGCAAGTTGGCAGTGAGGCTCTCGCTGGAATCCGGCATGCGTGCTTCGATGCTCAGCATCTGGACTGCAGCCGCACTAATGGAAGCCCATGTAGCAGATCCCCTACAAGCCACCCCGCCATTTCGAAGCAGGACTCGCAGACACCGGATCAGCTGCCGAAACCGCCAGTAGTTTTCCGGTCAAAGGGGGCGGCTGGGCGACTCACGGCGCGGGTCTGACGCAATACAACAGAATCACCAAGCCTAAGAGCACTGTCGTCATTGTCAGGAGAAGCCACAACATCCGCCGCACCGACGCTAGCTCGGCTAACATCGAATCAAAGAGTGCGGATTGGGCCGCGAGTTGCGCATCCAACTTCGCGTCGAGCGCCGCTGCGTGCGCATCCAGCTTCGCGTCGAGCGCATCCAGCTTCGCGCCCAAGAATTCTATGGCATTGACAGCCGCCACGTCGCGAACCCTCTGGGTAGCAGTATACGCCGGTCAATCGTGCGCGCTTCCGCGCCATCACACGAAACTGGCTCATGATCTGCTGCTACAGCGGTGCCGGGAATTGTGTCGGTTGCCTCGCTCTCGTGCTGGGAACACGGGAATCCGCAATCGAACGCGCAAGATCATGCGTTCAAGAATTTTGCTTAGCGGCATTTCTGACTCACGGCAAGCTCGTGCGGCCGGCTGGCCAGGTACGGCACATCGCCCATTGGATCTGCCGATGGGCTGAACGGCCTTGGCCGCGCTGAGATTCACCCCAACAAGCCGTACATCGATCGCGAGATCTTGGGATTCGCTCCCAACGAGGTGTTGCAGGGACTCGAGGTGTGACGGCCTGGCTGACAAGACGGCCAGCCGAGCCCGGATGACGACGCAGTTCGCGCATCCCGACAGCAGATCAAACCGCGCCGACCGCGGGTCTTTCGATCCAGTCCGGAGTCCGCCGCGGATTGACCCAAAGGGACTGTTGGGTAGCGGGCAACGTCTGCCGAATATCGAAGGGCCTTATATGCCAAAGTGCTCAGAAGCGGAATCTGGCGGGAATGTTCGGTACAGGCAGAACGCATGTAAAAACTTGTAGAACCAGTGCAGTAGAGCTTGATTTCACTTGCAGTTCGTGGTATGATAATGCTCATGAGGGGACCCAGCAACCATACCCCCAAGGGGCCTGGGCGGGCGGACCGCAAGGGCCTCACGATCATCGAGTTGCTGCGCAAGTTCCCGGACGACGCGACGGCGGAAAGGTGGTTTGAGGAACTGCGCTGGAAGCACCGGCCGACCTGCCCGGACTGCCGTTCCGGCAACCACGGACATTGCCCGTCCCATCCGTCCATGCCGTACACCTGCAAGGACTGCCGCAAGCGCTTCAGCGTCCGCAAGGGCACCATCATGCAGTCCAGCAAGCTCGGCTATCAGACATGGGCTGTGGCGTTCTACATGGCGGCGACCAACCTCAAGGGCATCTCCAGCATGAAGCTGCATCGCGAGCTAGGCATCACGCAGAAGTCGGCCTGGCACATGCTGCAGAGAATCCGCGAGGTGTTCAGGGACGGCGCGGCACCGCTCAGCGGCATCGTCGAGCTCGACGAGGTTTAGATCGGAGGCAAGGAGCGCAACAAGCACGCCTCGCAGCAACTCAAGGCCGGTCGCGGAAGCGTCGGCAAGACGGCGGTTGTGGGTGCCAAGCAGCGTGGCGGCCAGGTGGCAGCGCAGCCGGTGCCGGCAACGGATGCCCAGACTCTGGGAGGCTTCGTGGAGGCTACGGTCGAGCCGGGTTCCACGCTGTACACGGACGGGTCCAGTGCCTATGGGAAGCTGCGGGAGTACACGCATAACGCGGTGCACCACGGAGCGGGCGAGTACGTGCGCGGCGCAATCCACACCAACAGCATCGAGGGGTTCTGGTCCTTGTTCAAGCGCGGCTACTACGGCATCTATCACCGGATGACCGGCAAGCACCTGCATCGGTACCTGCATGAGTTCAGCGGACGGGCCGGCATCCGCAGCCTGGATACCATGGAGCAGCTGGGACACATGGTCCGTCACATGGACGGCAAGGTGCTCACGTACAAGAAGCTGACGGCATGAGCAAGCTGGTGCGCCAGACCAAGCGGAACCGTCCGGGGCGACCGGAAACGCGCGTCCTGAGCATCAACCTGCCGGTCCAGCAGGCCGTCCGGCGCATGTTCGCCTACGGGCTGCCGCGCAAGCAACGGAACGAGGATGGCGGAGCCGAACGTTAAGCACCGCAGGCTGTTGACCGGGGACAATCCGGACGTCCTGCGGGGCATGAATTCCGAGAGCGCAGAGCTGCTCTACCTGGACCCTCCATGCAACTCGAATCGCCATGACGAGGCGCCCATAGGCTCAGAGGCGGCAGGAGCGGCCTTGCAGGCAACCTGGACTCTGAGCGACGTGGACAGGGCTTGGCTTGGCTGGATCGCTGAGAGGGGCCCCGAACTGGCCAGCATCATTGACGCTGCTGGGCTCGCGCATGGCAAGGGCCTGCAGTCCTAGCTGGTCATGAGGGCCGTTCGCCTGCTGGAAATGAAGCGGTTGCTCAAGCCAACGGGAAGCCTGTACCGCGTTGCGATCCCACGGCCAGCCACACGCCGCGTTCCAAGGGAGGAACCGATCACCTAGACAACCTCCAGTTGCTGTGCTCAGCCTAGTAGGATTGCCCGGAACATTCCCGCCAGATTCCGCTTCTGAGCACTTTGATATATAAGGCCCAATCAGAAGGGGATTATATACACAAGTGGCGGAGCCCCAACATCTAGGGCTTGCGCTGCCGAGGCATGCACTGCTGCATCGGCGAGTGCCGTGGAGCGCGACGAGAGCAGGAGATCGGGAATCACGCCGGCATCCGGCACGTCAGGCCGCGCTCCGCGTGGCTGCTTCACTTCGTTACGGTCCTTCCAGGTGACGTGCCGGCCGCCGGCGTGGTCGAGGCGCTTGTGGCCGCAAGCAGGCTTGCGGGCTGCGAATGGACCCAGCATCGACTACCAACAACATCGTGACCGTCGCGCAGGTTGCCATCGCACGGCCGGCGCTGTCCCCCGTCGCGGTTCGCGCTACCGGCGGATTCTCATCTTGATGGCTCTGCATTCACACGCTACCATCAACAACAGGAACGGAAAGAAGGAGGATTTATGAATTTCAGGCTCCGCGGCGCGGTGTTCTCGATCACATCAGCCGACATCCTCAGAGCTACGCGCGACGTTCTGCCGACCCCGATCGATGGACGGAACAAGTACTTCGTCGAACTCCACGGACAACGCTTCCCAATCAAGCAAGTCCTTCGGCTAATCACCGCGTTGCCGTTGGTGGACTTCACGGCACAAGACGCGCATCGGGTTCTCTCACGACTCGGCTTCGACATCTTTGAGGACCAGATACCAGCGCCAGCGGACGTGGGAACCCCGGCCCGTACCAATAGCGATCCTGCCTCGTTGATCGACTCTGGAGCTACGAACCAGGACAACGGCGAAGTTCGGAGATTGCTGGTGGTGTTCCAGATTGATGAGGACGGCTGGCAGGTGGCGAGCTGTCCGACGCTGCCCGGGTGTCACAGCCAGGGAAGCACGAGGGAAGAGGCGCTCGACAACGTCCGAGAAGCGATCAGAGGCTATCTGGCGAGTCTGCGAGAGCACGACGCTGCTCTGCCCCCGTCGTCCGAGTTTCAGATCATCGAAGTCCGGGCGTAGCTGTAGTGCGACTCCCAGTTCTCTCGGGAGACGACTTCGCGAGGATAGTCGCCCGGGTCGGATTCTCCCTCGATCGCATGGAAGGCAGCCACATGATCCTGATTGGGCCAACAGGTCGGCGACTCTCGGTACCGAAGCACCGCGAACTGGGTCGGGGTCTCCTGAGAGCGCTGATCCGTGACGCTGGCTTGACACGGGAAGGGTTCCTCAAACTCTTGACTGGGAGGTACCGACCATGAGTGCCATGGAAGGCCTCGCGGTGGACTATCGGGTCTACGAGAATCGGAATGCGGAGCACAAGGCCGTGGGTCACACAGGAACCTGCGGGTTCTGCAACCACGGTCACGGCACTGGCCGCCGAATGCCGCGCTGATGGCCGCTTCGACGGTATTCGCGACGCCGCCAGCATCGCCTCCGACGCCATGCTCGGGGTTCCTGTTGCTAGGCGTGGCGCCCGGTGCACTGCACGAGCCCGACGTGGAAAGCTCGGCAGGTGTATCAGTGCTTTGCCGGATTGTTGGCAACCACGACTGGAAGGCGTGCCGGTGAGCGCACATATTCGCGCCCAGAAGCCTCCTAGCTAGCGCGGATGTCACGGAAGATCTCGTCAACGTCGCAACCGCACCGAGCGGCGTACTCATCAAGCACGGCCCGGAGTTCATCGATGATCGGGTCGGTCTGCGTCCTTCGCATGGCCTGTCTCCATAAGCTCGTTGGGGGTGCAAATGGCCGGCGGCTCATCGCCTGACCCCCGGCACACGTCTTCGATCCGGGATCGCATGGTCGCGTTGGCTATGTGCCGGAGGTTCCACATGACCAGCTAATCGACGCTGTTCGGCGCCCCAATAGCGATGCGCGGCATCGTCAGCCGCCTCGTGCAGTACGGCCCGGAGGTCCAGCAGCTTCCGGGTCAGGTCGACCGCCTGACCCGTTGCGTCGAGAAGTGGGATCGTGCCGAGAACGTTAACCCGACTTCACCGTTTTTGAAGATCGAATTCCCCTAAGTGATTGAACAGACATGACTTATTGGCACCTTGGAATTCAGTATGGCACCACACGATTGGCGTTTAGTCAGTTCTCCCGGGCGGCCACCGGCTCCGCCGTCACCCGCCTCTGCCGATGCAGTTGGGGTGGCCAGCCCAGCGTGGTGGCGATGTGGGCCGCCTGTGGTGTCGGGCGGGCGTCCTGCCGGGTCTCGATCCAACGCCCGTCCGCGCGTTGCAGCGTAGTGGTCTGGCGCACCCAATTGGCCAGCTTGTGCCGCAGGGTGGTCCAACTATCATGGATGCCGGCCGCGGCCAAGCGCTGCCGCACGAGGTGGATCGCATGGTACGCCAAAACCGCGACGAACAGGTGCGCCCGAATGCGGTCGCGCTTGCTGTGGTAGATCGGGCGCAGGCATTACGGTGGGGACACCGGTTGCCCGGCGCCCCCCGTGCAGGTCCGTACGTGCCCGCTAGGGCATACGGCTCCTATCTTGAGTGCATAACGACTAATCGTTGGTCAGGCCACGGGTGGCGCACGCGGGTGCGCGGCCAGTGCCGCTCGCTCAGTGCTTGGAGCCGCTCCCAAGGGAAGCGGTCCCGCTGCGAGCGGCGGCGGAGACTGCGCATCCACAGTCGCTGCAGGTAGTGTCGGAAGCGGCTCAGGTGCGGGCCGCTGGTCGGAACTGCATAGTAGTTCAGCCAGCCGTCGAGCACCTGCCCCAGCCATTGCGCGGTCCGCACGATGTCCTCGTGCTGCCGCCGGTGCAGTGCCTGCTTGAGTGCCTTCAGCTTCCGGTTCATCCGTTTCGCGATCGGCTTGCGCCCGAGCCCGAACTTCCCTGTCTTCGTGGTCCGGCAATACTGCGTGCACCCGAGGAAGTCGAACGTCTCTGGCCGCCCCTGACCGCGCTCCCGGCGGTTCGCTGCCGCAAACCGCCCGAATTCGATCAGGCGCGTCTTGTCCGGGTGCAGCGCCAATCCGTAGGCGGCGAACCTTGCTGTCGCCTCGCGCAGGAAGCGTTCCGCGTCGCTGCGGTACTGGAAGCCCAGCACGAAATCATCGGCATAGCGCACGATGATCATCTCGCCCCGAGCCTCCTGCGGACGCCAGCTCCGATGGACCCATGCATCCAGCACGTAGTGCAGTACCACGTTCGCCAACACGGGTGAGATCACTGCCCCCTGGGGGGTCCCCCGGCCCGTGTCGAACCACTGCCCGTCCTCCAGTACCCCGGCGCGCAACCATTTGCCGATCAGCCGCAGCAGCCGCTTGTCTCCGATCCGCTTCCCCAGCAGCTCTACCAGCTTGGCCCGGTCGATGCGGTCGAAGAATTTCGTGACGTCTGCGTCCAAGATCCAGTTGATCTTGCGCCGCGCGGTCCCGACCGCGATGGCGTCGAGCGCATTATGCGCCCCGCGCCCCGGTCGGAACCCGTAGCTGAACCCGAGCAACTCCGCCTCGTAAATCGGCGTCAGGATGGTGTCGACAACGGCCTTCTGGACGATTTTGTCCTCCAGTGCGGCCACCCCCAGCGGTCGCGTGCCGCCGTCCGGCTTCGGAATGTTCACCCGCCGCGACGGACTCGCCCGGTACGTTCCTGCTTGCACGCGCCCGTGCAGGTCGAGCAGTCGCTCTTCCAGCCCTTGCCCGTACTCCGCCCAGCTCATTCCGTCCACGCCCGCTGCCGCTCTGGGCTGCAACCCGTGGTAGGCCTGCCGTAGCGTGTCCGGCGTGATGTGGTGCAGTACCGCCGTCAACTTCTCCTGTGGTTCCCTCTTGACGAATTGCCGTATCCGCTCGGCCCCCTGTGACACAGGTCCCCACCACTGCGTGTGGCCCGTGCTGCGGCCTCCCGGATTCCTCTCGATCCCGGCCCTTCCCTCCAGTGCCTCCGCCGGCGCTTGCGCCCCTTTGTTCGCCACCTTCCCGAGCGCCGTGCGCGCGCACGGGCCCCGCGGTACTATGCCCGGGTCTGACTTCTTCGCGTCGTGCATCCTCGGCTTCGGCTGACTGCCTTCCCTCGGCGATCCCGGCCGCGTTCTGCCGGGACAACGCGAAGACCTCCCAGGTCCCGATGTCGGACGTACGTACGTGCCTTGAGGTCTTGGACACCGCGGAGTCCGGCCGTCCCTCGCCTGTAGCGGTACGACCAGTGTTGCCTTCGACTAAGTAGACGGTCTCGGCACTCCGGATTGGGTTTACGATGCTCAATGCTCTGCCCAGACGCGCCGCTGTCAACGCTTCACCGACTGCCTCACGGCAGCCTGCGCATGACTCGCGGTGAAACATGGATTGGCTCATCCTTTGCTCCGGGAGACTCTCACTCCCTGTCCTTCACCAGTTAGCCTGGCTGTTCCTGCTGCGCCCTGCAGACTGCGGAAGGTCGCCTCAATGTAGCTGAGTTGCCAATACGTGCGCACCACGCGCTCCAGGTCCCAGTCACAGTGACTGGTGCGCAACAGATAGGTCCCCGCTGTAGCCGAGCGCTGGGCATGTTTGGCGTTGCGCTGCCACACGACGGCGGCGGCCAGCGGCGGCTGGGCTTGGCGCGGCCGACTGCGCCGGGGCCGCTGCGCTGCGGCTGAGTTTGCTGCGTCGGATTCGGGAACTTTCTGTGTGACCGTGATGTGATATTGGCTCGCCACGGCTTTGTGGCGCTCCTGGATGCGTCCGAGGCGCTCCAACACGCGTGCATAACGCTTGGTACAACCCGCTTTGGACAGCCCGGCATGCAGTTGGCGCAGTTCCTGCTCGAAGCGTTCGCGGCGCTGTGCGAGCATGCTGTCCTCTTTCGCCTGGCGGCCCTCGCTCCAGACGCACAGACGCGTTTCGGCACTGTCGCTGTCCAGCTGCCAGACCTTGGCCGGCTGCTGCTTGCGCGTCTCGAAGGTGCCCCCCGGAGCGGTTTGCGGAGGGGCCTGCTTGCCGCGCTCGACGGTGATCCAGTGGTAGCCGTGCGCACGCAGCCAGGCGATGTTGGCCTCCGTCGACAGGCCCGCATCCATGATCACGGTGGGTTTGGCGGCAGCCGGCTCCGACAACTGCGCGAGGGCCGCGGCCAAGGTGCTGGGTTCGGACACGTTGCCGGGCAGCAGCTCGGTGCGCAGGGGGAAGCCGCTGCCGTCGAGGGTGAGTCCCATGCTGACCAAGGGGCAGTCGTTGCGGCGCTGCTTGGAGCGCCCGTACTGGCGGTCCTCGCCCGCCGCGCCGCAGTAGTGCACGTTGGTGAGATCGACGAAGACGACGGTTGCGGTGTGCCCGAAGAGGCTGCAGGCGCGCTGGGAGAGCGCGGCTTCGAGGGCCTTGCGATGGCTCCAAAGGCAGTCGCCGATGCTGTACAACTTGTTCAGGTTCACTGGCTTGCCGGTTTCGATGCCGAGCAGTTCCAAGGTTGCCGATTGAGCCACTCGCAGGCAGCCCGCTCGGAGGCGGGGTGCAGCATGCGCGCGACGATCAGGGCGGTGGCCAGGCGGGCCCTGCGCGAGGACACGCCGTGGCGCTCCAAGGTGTCGCCGAAGTGCAGTTCCTGCAGGGCCTGCAAGGCAATGCGCTCGGCGCCGACGCTGCGTACTTGGGAGTTGTCCAAGGTGTCGAGATGCACGGTGGCGCGATCCTCGGCGGGCTCGGCTGGGCTGCGCTCGCGCAGTCTGTTGTGGAGCTGCAGGGCGAGTTGATGCAATTCTGGATCGGGCTCGTAGAGGGGCAGGCGCTGGCACTGCAGGTCCTTCAGGATGGCGAGCAGATCCGGCCACTGGTCTTGCGGGACGGCGAAGTCGGCACCGAGGTTGAGCAAGGTCTGCTGGCGCACGCCGCTGGCGGTGCGCACGTTGTGCACCAAGTCAATGGTTTCATGATGCGTCCCTTCCGAACAGTCGCGCATCGCCAGCTGGGCGGCTCGTCTCGGAGGCAGGCGGCGACGCGCTGGCCGCGCCTTGGCTCCCATCATCGTAGCCGGGCGGCAGCTTGTACATGGCGCTGGGCCTCCTGCCGGTGTTGATCTGCTCGCGGAGAATCCGGCCCTGCCGAGCCAGTCTGCACACGCTCGAATCGCACAGGCCCAACTGGTCGGCGAGCTCGCGAGCGGTCACGTAGCCTTGGGCGCGCAGCTGGGCCTGGCGGCGCTCCAGATGCCCCTTCAAGCCGACGCGCTGGCGCAGCCGGTAGACATGCCGCAGGGTGTAGCGTTTGCCGTTCCAGAGCCGGTGCCCGGCCTGGTTGAGCAGCTCGGCGGCCTCGGCGTCGCTGTGCGTGTCCAGGGCCGCGCCCAGAGCGGCCACAGTGGTCGGACACACGGGGTGCTGCAGAGACCGCGGCCGGTTCAGCTGGAGCGGGCCGAGCGCCAGCGCCTTGCCGCCGCGCAGGCGCAGGTCGAGGCGGACCTCGTAGCCCTCGCGGGCCAGGGTGGCGTCCTCAACCAGCAGCCGCAGCAGCCGCTTGCGGTCGACGTGGTCCGTGGCGGGCGCGTCCCAGACCTGCGCGAAATCGCGGGCCAGGGCCTCGATGCGGCGCACCTGTTCCGCGGACATCTCCAAGTCGCGGTCCGCGCGTCGCGCGTCGCGGTCCCGCACGGCCTGCTCCAGCTCGCGCAGGCGCTCGTTTCAGGCCGCTTCCAGCGGGGCTGCCACCAGCCGGTTGACTGGATCGACCGCGTAGTAGCGCCGCTGGGCCAGCTCGGCCTCGTAGCCCAGCCGCTCGAGGCGCAGGGCGCGTTGGGCGTCTGCCTGTTGTTTCCCGGAATATTCCGCATGGAAATTCCCAGATTATTTCTGCAGTAGAGTTTTGAGATTCTCGCATTAATCCGCTACGGCAGAAAGGAATGGGGGCTGGTTTCGCAGCTTGGATTTCCAGGAGGTTTGAAGGAGTGAGGCGGGGCGCTGCGTGGATGGACGGCGCCTGGGGGCGGCGGGCGCAAGCGGTGTTTGCAGTGGTGTTCCAGCAGGGGGGCTGGTTGGGAGCGGGCGGAGGGAGGCTTGAGGCGGATTCCGGTGCGAGTGAGCGCTGTTTGCGGGAGGGTTTTGATTAGGCCGGCGGGTGGCGCCGCAGGAGATCGTTCCAGTCCTTGGCGCCGGCGGGGCGGAGGCGGGCGCAATGGGGGAGGCGGCGGATGAGGGCTTCGGCGGCCTGGTCGCCCGGAGGGTCGGCATCGTAGGCGCAGAGGGTGCGCGGGGCGTTGAGGTCGCGCAGCCAGGCGGGCAGCCAAGCGGCGACGCCGGCGGTGGATGCCACGAGGGCATGGGGCGGCAGCTGGGGAGGTGCGAGCAGGGTGATGGCGGAGAGGGCGTCGATGGCGCTTTCCACGAGCAGCAGGGCGGCGGGTGCCAGCGGGGAGGTGGGCAGCCAGAATCCGCCGCGCGCCTTGCGGGAGCCGGCCGCCATGCCCTTGAAGACGCGGCCGGCGGAGTCGGGACGGGTGCCAACGAGTTCGGCGCCGGCAGGGTGGGAGAGGAGGTCGCGGCAGACAAAGACGGCGTTGCGGCGGCGGTCGGCGTAGAGGGTGCCGTCCTGGCGGCAGCGGTCGAGCAGGGCGGACGGTGTGCAGGAAGCCGCGCACAGCGGGCCAGAGGCTCTCGTCGGGGGGCGGCAGTTGCAGGGCGCGGGGTGTGGGAGGAAGCGCGGGGCGGCTGGCTGGCGGCGCGGGGCCTTGCGGGAGGCCGGCGCGCGCTTCGAGGAACTCGACGGCGGCGGAGAAGCGGCAGCCGCGGGCGTGCATGACGAGATCGATGGCCCCGCCGCCGCCGCCGCCGCGGCGATGGTCGAAGAACTTGCTGCCGGCGATGCTGAGGACCGAGCCGGAGAGTTTCCAGCGGGCCGGGTTGCGCGGGTCGCGGCGGTAGCCGAGCTCGGCGGCGAGCGCTTCCAGCGCGACGTTGCGGACGCTGCTGGCGCGGTCGCGCCCTGCCCATGCCCCAGATCTCGCACTTGACAACTGTAGGGTGGTTGTGGCATGTCTAAAGCATGCTCGACCAACATTGCATTGCGGAGACCCTCTCGCACTCAGAGGCCGTGGAGACCCTGCGGGTGCTGCGGACGCAGGCTGGCGACACCAGCCGGAGCGCGTTCGCCCGGCACGTGTGCCGGGAGTTCGGTTTCGTGAACAGTCGCGGCCAGCCGCAGGTGGCGAGCTGCCAGAAGGCCTTGCGCAGTCTGCACAGCGCGGGACGCATCGATTTGCCGGCCCCGCGCCATGGCGGCCGCGCCGGTGACTGCCGTCCGCGTCGGCTCGGCCAGCCGGTCCCGCCACCGCAAGCAGTTCCGCCTGCGGCGGGGGCGGTCGCCGGGCTCAAGTTGACCCTGGTGACGAGTCCGCAACAGCGGCGGACCTGGAACGAGCTGGTCGCCAGCGAGCACCCGCAGGGAGCCGTGCTGCACGTCGGTGCCCAGCTGCGCTACCTGATTGAGTCCGAGCACGGCCTGCTGGGGGCGCTCGGCTTCGCCGCCGCGGCCTTGGCGGTGGCGGCCCGCGACGAGTGGATTGGCTGGGATGCGCAACTGCGCCGCAAGCGGCTGCACCGCGTGCTGGGCCTGAGCCGCTTCCTGATCCGTCCCAGCGTGCGCTGTCACCTGCTCGCTTCCAAGGTGCTCGGCATGGTCCGGCGGCGGCTGCCGGAGGACTTCCTCCAGCGCTATGGCTACCGGCCTGCCCTGCTGGAAACCTATTGCGATCCGCAGCAGCACGCCGGCACGTGTTTCCGCGCCGCTAACTGGACCTGCGTCGGCCAGACCGGCGGGCGCGGGCGTTTCGCCCGGCCCGGCCAGCGCGTGCCGGTCAAGGCCATCTTCGTCTACCCCCTGCAGCGCGACTGGCGGCGCCTGCTCGGGGCCGCCGCAGCGCCGCCCGGCCAGCCGCTGGGGCCGGCCGACGGGCTGGCCCTGGACGAGTTCGCGGCCAACGAACTGGGCCAGGCGCCGCTGGGTGATCTACGCTTGTCGAAGCGGCTGGTGCAGACCGCGCAGATGCAGGCCGCCGCTCCCATGGCCTCGATCCCAGCCGCCGCGCAGGGCCAGCGGGCCGCCGTCAAGGGCCACTACCGCCTGATCGACCAGCCGGACGACTCGGCGGTGACCCCGCAGAACATCCTGGCGCCGCACCGCCAGCGCACGCTGCGGCGCCTGCAGGCCGAGCGCACGGTGCTGTGCGTGCAGGACGGCACCGAGCTCAACTTTGCCGAGCATCCCGGCTGTGCGGGGCTGGGCTACATCGGCAAGAACAAGCGCTCGGAGGGCACGCTGGGGCTGCACATGCACTCGACGCTGGCGGTCAGCCCGGAGGGCATCCCGCTGGGGCTGCTGCAAATCCAGTACGACGCGCCGGACGGGCAGGCGCAGCGCGGGCGGCCGCTGGAGGAGCGCAAGACCTTCCGCTGGATCCGCGGGTTGCGCGACTGCGCGGAGGTAGCGGGCCAGTTGGCGGGCCCGCGCCTGGTGGCGGTGATGGACCGCGAGGCCGACGTGCAGGCGCTGTTCGCCGAGCAGCGGCGGCTGGAGGGAGTCGAGTTGCTGGTGCGGGCCAAGCACAACCGCGTCCTGGGCGCGCCCCGGCCGAAGCTGTTCGAGCACATGCGGGCACAGCCGGTGGGGGGCCAGTTGGAGATCAAGGTGCAGCGGAGTTCGGCGCGGCGGGGCCCGCGCCGGCAGTCCGCCAGCGCGCTGCGCGCGGCGCGCACGGCGCAGGCCGAGTTGCGCTGGCAGACGGTCGAGTTGCCGGCCCCGGCGCGCGGCGAGGCAGCGCTGCGGATGCAGCTGGTGCACGTGTGGGAGCGGGCGGCGCCGGAGGGGGTGGAAGCGTTGGAGTGGTTCCTGCTGACGACGTTGCCGGTGGCGTCGCTGGCGGATGCGGAGCAGGTGCTGGAGTGGTACCGGCTGCGCTGGCGCATCGAGGACTGGCACCGGATGCTCAAGTCCGGCTGCAAGGTGGAGTACCTGGGGCACCGCACGGGGCAGCGGATCGAGCGGGCGGTGACGATCAAGGCGGTGATCGCCTGGCGGCTGGCCGCGATGACCCTGCTGGGACGGGAGACCCCCGAATTACCGAGCGAGGTGTTCTTCACGCAGATCCAGCTGCGGGTGCTGCGCCACTTCGCGTCCAAGCGCGGGCTGGCCGCGCCGGGCAATCTGGGGCTGGCGGTGCGGACCATGGCGATCTTGGGCGGCTACCTGTACCGTGCGCACGCTCCGCCGCCGGGCCATCAAAAGATCTGGGAGGGCTGGACCCGCTTGACCATCATGAGCGAAGCCTATGAGCTGAAAGACTACTTCGAGCCGCCCGCCAGCGCCTCTCAGGCTGAGCCCGAATCGTGACTTGTGGGGCAACGGCAGGTCGCGCCAGCGCTGCTGCGCCGCAGGCTCCGGGCGGGTGTCGCGGGCGGGGTTCATTGCGAGCATTCCTGGCAGCCGGCCTGCATGTGCTCGCAAGAGACGGTGCGGGACTTGTCGATGGCGGCGGCGGTGAGCGCGTAGTGCGCGATGCGGTTGACGCTGCGCGGCAGTCCTCTGGAGGCGAGGAAGAGGGCCCCCACGGCCTGGGGCTCGAACAGCGGCTGCTGGCAGCCGGCCAGCAGCAGGCAGTGATCGAGGTAGGGCTGCAGCTCCTCGCGCGCGAGCCCGGCGAGATGCTGGCGCACGATGATGCGCTGGGAGAGCGATTCGTGGACGGCCATGGAGAGGCGGCGGCGGAGCTCGGTCAGCCCGATCAGGATGAGGCACAGGCGCGGCTCGGAGTCCATGCGGAAGTTCGTCAGCAGGCGCAGGTTTTGCAGCACGTCGTGGCGCAGGTGCTGGGCCTCGTCGATGACGAGCACGGGGAGCTGGCGGGACTCGCTGACCAGCTGCGAGACCGCGTTGCGGATCTCGCGGTAGGCGACGGCGCGGGTGCGCACGGTGTCAAGGCCGAGCTCCCAGGCGATCGATTGCAATGTGTCCATGACCGAGCCGGTGCTCAGCGAAACGTACAGGACCTTGAACAGGCCGGGATTGAGGGAGCTGGTGACGCGGCGGCAGACGGTGGTCTTGCCGCAGCCGGACTCGCCGGTGAGCAGGCCGATGCCTTGCAGTTCGATCAGGTGCCTGAGGCGCGCGTCGGCCTCCCGGCCGCCGCTGTGCTCGAACAGCTCGTCGGCATGCTCGAAGGTCTGGAAGGGGAAGCGGGTCAGTGCGAAGTGCTGGAGGTACATCAGTGTCTTTCTCGTTGCGGGTCGTCGCGCAGGTCGCTCAGGCGCAGGGGCGAGGGGTCCGGCTCGGGGGCCGGGTCGTCGGCCTGGTCGGCAGCGTTGTCGTCGCGCGTGCGGGCTGCCGTTGCCCCACAAGTCACGATTCGGGCTCAGCCTGAGAGGCGCTGGCGGGCGGCTCGAAGTAGTCTTTCAGCTCATAGGCTTCGCTCATGATGGTCAAGCGGGTCCAGCCCTCCCAGATCTTTTGATGGCCCGGCGGCGGAGCGTGCGCACGGTACAGGTAGCCGCCCAAGATCGCCATGGTCCGCACCGCCAGTCCCAGATTGCCCGGCGCGGCCAGCCCGCGCTTGGACGCGAAGTGGCGCAGCACCCGCAGCTGGATCTGCGTGAAGAACACCTCGCTCGGTAATTCGGGGGTCTCCCGTCCCAGCAGGGTCATCGCGGCCAGCCGCCAGGCGATCACCGCCTTGATCGTCACCGCCCGCTCGATCCGCTGCCCCGTGCGGTGCCCCAGGTACTCCACCTTGCAGCCGGACTTGAGCATCCGGTGCCAGTCCTCGATGCGCCAGCGCAGCCGGTACCACTCCAGCACCTGCTCCGCATCCGCCAGCGACGCCACCGGCAACGTCGTCAGCAGGAACCACTCCAACGCTTCCACCCCCTCCGGCGCCGCCCGCTCCCACACGTGCACCAGCTGCATCCGCAGCGCTGCCTCGCCGCGCGCCGGGGCCGGCAACTCGACCGTCTGCCAGCGCAACTCGGCCTGCGCCGTGCGCGCCGCGCGCAGCGCGCTGGCGGACTGCCGGCGCGTGCCCCGCCGCGCCGAACTCCGCTGCACCTTGATCTCCAACTGGCCCCCCACCGGCTGTGCCCGCATGTGCTCGAACAGCTTCGGCCGGGGCGCGCCCAAGACGCAGTTGTGCTTGGCCCGCACCAGCAACTCGACTCCCTCCAGCCGCCGCTGCTCGGCGAACAGCGCCTGCACGTCGGCCTCGCGGTCCATCACCGCCACCAGGCGCGGGCCCGCCAACTGGCCCGCTACCTCCGCGCAGTCGCGCAACCCGCGCATCCAGCGGAAGGTCTTGCGCTCCTCCAGCGGCCGCCCGCGCTGCGCCTGCCCGTCCGGCGCGTCGTACTGGATGTGCAGCAGCCCCAGCGGGATGCCCTCCGGGCTGACCGCCAGCGTCGAGTGCATGTGCAGCCCCAGCGTGCCCTCCGAGCGCTTGTTCTTGCCGATGTAGCCCAGCCCCGCACAGCCGGGATGCTCGGCAAAGTTGAGCTCGGTGCCGTCCTGCACGCACAGCACCGTGCGCTCGGCCTGCAGGCGCCGCAGCGTGCGCTGGCGGTGCGGCGCCAGGATGTTCTGCGGGGTCACCGCCGAGTCGTCCGGCTGGTCGATCAGGCGGTAGTGGCCCTTGACGGCGGCCCGCTGGCCCTGCGCGGCGGCGGGGATCGAGGCCATGGGAGCGGCGGCCTGCATCTGCGCGGTCTGCACCAGCCGCTTCGACAAGCGTAGATCACCCAGCGGCGCCTGGCCCAGTTCGTTGGCCGCGAACTCGTCCAGGGCCAGCCCGTCGGCCGGCCCCAGCGGCTGGCCGGGCGGCGCTGCGGCGGCCCCGAGCAGGCGCCGCCAGTCGCGCTGCAGGGGGTAGACGAAGATGGCCTTGACCGGTGCGTATTCTGGCCAAAGGGGTCAGCATTCCGGAGGAAAGGCATCACCGTTCTGGCTGAAAGGGGTCACCGTTCTGGCCGAAAGGGGTCAGCATTCCGAAGGAAAAGAATCACCTCGGAGCGAAGCGACGCTGGCGGGCTCTAGCATGCCATGAGAGCGGCACCTCCGTCAATCGACACCCCCTGCGAGGGGTGAAAGTTCATCATCATCATTCTCTTTCTCCTGTGTGTGTGGTGGCCTCGGCCAGCAGCGTCGGCTGTGGCTCTGCCGGGGTCAGATTCGGGCAAGCAGGCTGCGGCGCGGCACTGCGTTCAGCTTGCGCCCAGCGTTGCTCGCAACGCTCCAAGTGGTCGCGCAGGTGCTGCCAGTAAGACCGCGGATAGGTCTCGGCGAGCACCTCCTGGAGCAGCGCTTGGAAGTAGTACAGGCTGCGAATCGGCTGCGCTCGGGGCTGGTCGAGCAGGGCCATCGACTTGCGCGTGCAGCCGAGCAGAATGGCGCGCCGGACCGTCTCCAGCGACACCCCGGAGCGCTGCCACGCCTGGGCCAGGCGCGCGTCGTCGGCGTTGCAGCGGCCCTGCACGCAGCGGGGCTGCAAGAAGGCCTGCCGCACGCTGGCTACGTACTCCGCCGCGGAGCTGCTGGCGGCCGCGCTGGGGGGAGCGCCGCCGGCCTCCGCCGCGGCTGTTTGCGCGAGCGCTGCAGCGGGCCAGAACGGCGCGCAGAGGCGCAGGCGCGAGCGCCGGTGCTGGTTGGGCGCAGGGTCGATCCGGCAGACCCCCGCGCGGACCAGTTCCTGCAGGCAGCGTCCCAGCGCCGAACGGCTCTTGCCCACCTGCTGCGCCAGCTGGGAGCGCTCGAACTCGAGCGTGCCGCCCGCCCGCGCGGCGCGCAGGCACAGGTGGGCGAACACTTTGAAGGCCGCGTCGGAGAGCAGCCCCAGCGCCCGCTCGAAGCCCTCCGCGGCCGCGCAGCAGCCGCCCGGGGCCGGTGCTTGTACGCTGCTGGAGTCCGTCATGCCGCGCGCTCCTGCTGGTCCGCTGCCAGCCGCTGGGCACCCTGCGTCTTGCGCAGCGATTCGCCCTCCAGGGCGAAGCAGTGCGCCACATGCACGATGCGGTCGAGGATGCTGTCGGCCATGGTCGGATCGCCCAGCTGGGCATGCCAGCTGGCCGGCGGCAGCTGGCTGGTCAGCACCAGCGAGCGCAGGTTGAAGCGGTCGTCGCAGATCTCGAGCAGGTCGCGCCGCTGGCTGTCGCTCAGCGGCGTCAGCGCGAAATCGTCCAGCACCAGTACATCCGTGCGCGCCAGCCGTTCCAGCAGCCGTGGGAAGCTGCCGTCGGCGTGGGCCGCCTGCACCTCCCGGAACAGTTGCGCCGTGCGCTTGTAGAGCGCACTATAGCCGTCCCGGCAGGCCTTGTGCGCCAAGGCGCACGCCAGATGCGTCTTGCCCACCCCGGCCGGGCCGGTCAGGATCACATTCTGCTGGTTGCGCACCCAGCGCGAATCGTGCGCCAGGCCGACGAAGCGGGCCCGCTCCAGACCGCGCGGGTGGCGGTAGTCGATGTCCTCCAGCGCGGCCTGCAGCTTCAGCTTGGCCAGCGCCAGCCGGCGCGTCAAAGCGCGGCTCGCCTTCCAGCTGTGTTGCGAATCGACCAGCAGTCCGAAGCGCTCCTCGAAGCTCAGCTCGGCGACGCTCGGGTCGGCCAGCTGCTGCCGGAAGGCTTCCGCCATGCCATTCAGGCGCAGCTCGTAAAGTTGTTCCAGAATCGGCTCGATCAACATGGCTCTTCGTCCTCCCCGGAGTCTGCGCCGCCGCCCTGGCCGCGCGCCGGCGGAGCGGCGAAATACTCCGCCCCGCGGATGTTGGCGTGCTCCACCGGCACGTGTGCCGCGCCCGCGGGCGGCTCGCCGGGCTGCTGGTCCAGGCCGCGCTGCAAGATCTGCTTGACGCACTTGTAGCTGCTCCCGCCGTGTGCCAGCGCGCGCGTCGCGGCCGCCTCCAAGCGCTGCGTGCCATACCGCTTGCCCAGCCGGATAATGCCCAGGCAGGGACGGTAGGCCTCACTCGCATGCGGCTTGCTGGCCATCAGTTCGCGCACCAGCCGCGCGGTCTGCGGGCCGGCTTTGCCGGCCCACTCGAGGAGCCGTTCCGGCGGCCAGGCCAAGTGCTCCCGGTGGGCCTTGGGACGGTGTTCCGCGCTGGTCGTGTAGCCGCCCTGGGCATGGCTGCGGCGGTGCAGCGCCACGCGTTGGCCGGCCTGCAGCAGTTCCACGCTGTGCGCGCTGAGGCGCACGTCGACCTGCTGGCGCAGCAACTGCCACGGGGCCGAGTAGTGCCACTGCTGCACGCTCACGTGATGGTCAATGTTAACCGTGGCGTGGAGCCATTCCGCGTACTCGTAGTCGCGCTCGGGCAGCGCCCCCAAGGCCGCCTGCTCGACGCTTGCGAACACGCTCTGGCGCGAGCCCGGCCGCTTTTGGAACGGCTTGGCGTTGTATGCCTCCAAGCCCGCCCAGAGCACCTCGTTCAGCTCGCCCAGGCTGCTGCAGCGGCGCTGCTGCCGCAACAGCGGTGTGAGCAACTGCCGCTCCACCCCTAGCACCGCCCCTTCCACGACCGCTTTGTCCCGCGGCTTTCGAGGGCGTGCCGGCACCACTGCCGTGGCGTAGTGCTGCGCCAGTTCCGCGTAGCTGCGCTTGATGCTCGGTTCGTACCGATCCGCGTGCTCCACGGCGGCCTTCAAATTGTCCGGCACTAACATGCGCGGCACCCCTTGGAAGAACCGGAAGGCGCGCACGTGCGCCGCCAGGAAGTTCGCCGAGTCCTGGCCGCGGCTGGCCTCGACGTAGCTGTACGCACTCGCGCCCAGCGTGGCCACGAAGATCTGCGCCTCCCAACTCCCGCCAGCCTCATGCACCGTCGCCGTCTCGCCGGCATAGTCGATGAAGAGCTTCTCGCCCGCCACGTGGTCCTGGACCAGCACCACCTCCTGGGCCTGACTCTGGCGCCAGTGCTTGTACCGCGCGCAGAACTGACTGTAGCTGTAGCTCTGGCCCGGCTCGCTCTGCTCGCGGTACTCGCCCCAGAGCTGCTCCAACGTGACGTGCTTGTACCGGCGCAACTGTGCCTGCACCCGCGCGAAGTCCGGCTGGCTGTAGCGCGGCGGCGCAGCCTTGGGGTACAACTGCGCGTACAGTTCCGCGTCGCTGGGCGCGGGCGCGGCCAGCGGCCAGCCCAGGCCCGCCTGACCAGCCCGCCCCAGCAGGCGCTGGATGGCCGACTGGCTCACTCCAGTGGCGCGGGAGATCTCCCGCTGCGTGTGCCCTGCGCTGTAGTGCAGCCGCAGGATTTCCTTGATTTCAAACATTGCGATCGGTTGCCTTGGCATCGCGTGTCCTCCTGTCCGGATTGGAACAGGACGACGCGCTTGCCCGCCGTTGTCGCTACGCTCTCACCGCCTGATCTTTCGACCACGCGAGTGACCCTTTTCATTCAGAACGCTGACCCTTTTCAATCAGAACACTGACCCTTTTCAATCAGAATATTCAACCGGCACGCGCTGGCCGGGGCGGGCGAAACGCCCGCGCCCGCCGGTCTGGCCGACGCAGGTCCAGTTAGCGGCGCGGAAACACGTGCCGGCGTGCTGCTGCGGATCGCAATAGGTTTCCAGCAGGGCAGGCCGGTAGCCATAGCGCTGGAGGAAGTCCTCCGGCAGCCGCCGCCGGACCATGCCGAGCACCTTGGAAGCGAGCAGGTGACAGCGCACGCTGGGACGGATCAGGAAGCGGCTCAGGCCCAGCACGCGGTGCAGCCGCTTGCGGCGCAGTTGCGCATCCCAGCCAATCCACTCGTCGCGGGCCGCCACCGCCAAGGCCGCGGCGGCGAAGCCGAGCGCCCCCAGCAGGCCGTGCTCGGACTCAATCAGGTAGCGCAGCTGGGCACCGACGTGCAGCACGGCTCCCTGCGGGTGCTCGCTGGCGACCAGCTCGTTCCAGGTCCGCCGCTGTTGCGGACTCGTCACCAGGGTCAACTTGAGCCCGGCGACCGCCCCCGCCGCAGGCGGAACTGCTTGCGGTGGCGGGACCGGCTGGCCGAGCCGACGCGGACGGCAGTCACCGGCGCGGCCGCCATGGCGCGGGGCCGGCAAATCGATGCGTCCCGCGCTGTGCAGACTGCGCAAGGCCTTCTGGCAGCTCGCCACCTGCGGCTGGCCGCGACTGTTCACGAAACCGAACTCCCGGCACACGTGCCGGGCGAACGCGCTCCGGCTGGTGTCGCCAGCCTGCGTCCGCAGCACCCGCAGGGTCTCCACGGCCTCTGAGTGCGAGAGGGTCTCCGCAATGCAATGTTGGTCGAGCATGCTTTAGACATGCCACAACCACCCTACAGTTGTCAAGTGCCAGATCTGGGGCATGGGCAGCGTGCGGGTCCGCCTGACGCGCGTGTTGGCGTAGGCGTCAAGCAGGGTCGCCTGCCCGGCCGGGACGCCCTTGTGAAGGATCGGGATGGGCCGCTCGCGGGGCGCGGACAGGTCCTGCAGCAAGGTGACTGTCTCGCCGCAGAGCGCGGCGTCGACCTCGTAGAGGGTGCTGTGCAGCGTGACGGTGCGGTCCTTGCCGACTAGGCGCTTGTGCCGGTAGCGGAAGATCGTGTCGATGTCGATGTCGGGGCCGACAGTGCGGACGGCGTGCGCGGTGCGCGCCCAGGCGTCCAGCGGCACCTCGTCGTTGTCGAGGCCGCGGTGCGGGCTGACGTGGTACTCGCTTTCCAGCCAGCTGGCGAGGCGGGCGTTGATGGCGTCGAGGCTGCGCGTGTCCTTGTCCTGAAGGGAGGGCAGCAGCTGAGACCGGCATGTGCGAAACAAGCGCTCTATCTTTCCCTTATCCAAGGTTCCCGAATGCAGGCGAGCCCGAACGAGCGGGAATGGAGGAAGCGGTGGTCGTCACCCATCCCCACCATCCGCTATGCGGGCGGTCGTTCCCGTTCTACTCGCGGGTGACGACCGGAGGCGTGCGCCTGGTGCGCTGCGTCCGGGCGGACGAAACCCTGCTGACGCTTCCGGTTGCATGGACCAGCTACCGGCTGGCCGATGATTTCGAGCGCGCCTCGGCGGGGCGCTCCCTGTGGCGCGCCGACGATCTCGCGGCGCTGCGGGCGGTGGTGGATTCGTTGCTGGAAAGGGGAGAATCTGATGATCAGAAATAAGTATGATCTTTTTTCACAAATTAGGGCGGATTCCGTCCAGATCCGGCCTAGATTTCCCGTATGCTCCGGCGTCGCGGCCATCAGGATAGTATTTATTTGTGATAAACTACTCCGCAGGATCCCCCATGCCAGACCCGCCCTCCAGCAAGCCGGACCGCCTCCGTCAGGTCGGCCTGCTCAACCCGCACCCCGAACGCGTCCGCGACCCCCGCTTCGCCGACAGCGACTTCTTCGATCCCCGCGACAGCCTCCAGGTGCGCTACGAGATGGTCCGCCTCGTGCGCCTCGACAAGCTCACCCTGGCCAAGGCCGCCGAGCGCTTCGGCGTCTCCCTGCCGACCTGCTTCCGCGCCGCCAAGGCCTTCGCCCGGCACGGCCTGCAGGGCCTGCTCCCGCAGCGGCGCGGCCCGCGCGGCCCGCACAAGACCAGCCCCGAGATCCTGCGCTTCGTCGACGACTACCGCGCCCGGCATGGCCGCACCTCCAGCGCCACGCTGGTGGCGCTCATCGAGCAGCGCTTCGGCGTCGGGCTGCATCCGCGCGGCCTCGAGAAGGCACTCGCGCGCCGCGAAAAAAAACCGCCGCAGGCCGCGCTATGAGCTGGACCCCGGATGCCAGCGCACGCTACGAGCGCTGGCGCTCCCAGTGGCTGGTCGGCAGCGACAGCCAGGCGCTCGCCACATTCCGCTGGCACGGCCTGGCGGCGACCCTGGCCCTGACCGCCCCTCCCGCCGCGCCGGCCCGGGCGGAGCGCCGGCCCGAGCCCGCGGCCCGGGACGCCTGCCCGCCGCCCGCCCTCGCCGAGGCCGCCCGCCAGATCGGCGCCCTGCTGCGCCCCCAGGAGGACACTTCCCATGCTTGAATTCGCCGCCCACAAGGTCAAGCCCCGCCACCTCGCCCGCGAGGCCTGCCTGTACGTGCGCCAGTCGTCGCTAAAGCAGGTCGCCTTTCACACCGAGAGCGCGCACCGCCAGTACGACCTGCGCCGCGCCGCCATCGCGCTGGGCTGGAGCGAGGACCGCATCCGCGTGATCGACGACGACCAGGGCCTGTCGGGGGCCTACTCCGCCAATCGCAGCGGCTTCCGCGACCTGATGGCCCGCATCGCCGTCGGCGAGGTCGGCCTCGTGCTCAGTCTGGAGGTCTCCCGGCTGGCCCGCGACAACTGCGACTGGAGCCAGCTGGTGCAGTTCGCCCGCATCGCCGACACGCTGATTCTCGACGAGTCCGGCGTGCACGATCCCAACGACAGCTCGGACAAGCTGCTGCTCGACATCAAGGGGACCATCAGCGAGTTCGAGCTGGCGGGCATCCGCGCCCGCCTGCTCGGCGGGCAGCGCAGCAAGGCGGCCCGCGGCGAGCTGCGCGTGACCCTGCCGCTGGGGCTCGTCTACGACGAGGACGGCGGGGTCGCGTTCGACCCCGACCGCCAGATCGTCGAGGCGCTGCGCCGGGTGTTCACGGCCTTCCGGGACAAGGGCTCGGCGATGCAGGTGGTGAAGTGGTTCCACACGCAGAACATCCTGCTGCCGCACCGCGCCCGCACCGGCCCGTCCCGCGGGGTGCTGGCGTGGAGCCTGCCCGACCACGCCAAGGTCCGGCGCATCCTCAAGAACCCCTCCTACGCGGGGGCCTTCAGCTACGGCAAGACCCGCACCATCCGCCAGGCCGACGGCAGCGTGCGCTACCAGACGCTGCCGGCGGACCAGTGGGAGGTCTGCATCCCCGGCCACCATGTCGGCTTCATCGACTGGGAGGAATACCGCCGCAACCTCGAGACGCTGGCCCGCAACGCCCGCTGCTTCGCCGCCGTGCCGGCGCGGCCCTGCTGCAGGGCCTGGCGCTGTGCGGCCAGTGCGGACGGCGCCTGCGAGTGCTGTACAGCAAAGCGCGCCCGGACCGCAAGCAGCGTGCGCAGGTCCATTACATGTGCCGCGACGAAACCGTCAAGCACGGGAAGAAGGCCTGCCAGACGATCCCAGCGGAGGCCATCGATGCCGCCGTGGGACGGTTCGCCGTCGCGGCCATGAACCGCGAGAACATCGCCCTCGCTCTCGCCGTGCAGGAGCAAGTGCAGGCCGACTTCGCCGAAGCGGACGCCCAGCGTGCCCTGCGCATCGAGCGGCTGGGCTACGCGGCCGAGCTGGCCCAGCGGCGCTACTACGCGGCCGATCCGGTCAACCGGCTGGTGGCGGCCCCGCTGGAAGCGGCCTGGAACGAGCGCCTGCGCGAGCTGGAGGAGGCCGTGCGGGAACGCGACCAGCGGGGCGCAGCCCGCGACGCGGCGATGTCCGCCGAACAGCTGCGCCGCATCGAGGACCTGGCCAGCGATTTCGCCCGGGTCTGGGACGCGCCCGTCACGGACAACGTCGACCGCAAGCGGCTGTTGCGGTTGCTGATCGAGGACGCCACGCTGGTCCGCGAGGGCTACGAGGTCCGCCTCGATCTCCGTCTGCGCGGCGGCAAGGCGCTCGCGCTCGGCCCGGTCGAACTGAACCGGCCACGGCGTCTCAAGCACCCCCTCTGCCCAGCCACCGTGGCCGCCCTGGACGCGGCCCTGGACACGCACAGCGACGCCCAGGCCGCCGCTCTGCTCAACCAGGCCGGGCACCGGCTCTGGGACGGAAGACCCTACACCGTGCGGCATGTGTACCGGCTACGCGATCGCGTCGGCATGCAGGGACATCTGCAGCGCCGCCAGGCGCAGCTGCGCGCCGAAGGCTACCTGGCCGCCGGCGAACTCGCCCGCCAGCTGGAGCTGAACGCTGACAGCGTGTCTCACTTGGCGCGCAAGGGCCGGATTCTCCGCGAGCGGATCAACACCGGCGGCAAGCCCAGCATCATGTACAAGCTGCCGCCCGACTACGATCATGGGAGGCAAGGCACGGCCGACGCGCCACCGCCCGCCTCCGCAACGAGCTGTGCAGGCGGCGATTCACGGTAGTTCGGAAGGGACATATCATGAAACCATTGACTTTCCTTCTGGCCGATAAGGGGTCGCGTGGATCAAATTGATGCCGAGCGTGGCGCAGATCACTTGCAAGTGCCGGGAGCGGTAGTTCGCGCCGTTGTCCACGTAGAGGCGCTGCGGGATGCCGCGCTTTAGCAGGGCCTGCTTGAACACGGGCACGAAGTCGGCGATGCTCTCGGAAAAGGTGAAGGCGGCGTGGGGCACCAGCCGGGTCGAGTCATCAAGGAACGCCAGCAAATAGGATTTCTTGCGCCGGCGCCGGTCTGCGCTGTCGCAGCCGACCTGCGGGCCGTGCATGACGTCCGACTGCCACATCTCAGCCGCGGAAGCGAAGCTGAAGCGGCGGCGGTCCGGGGCGGCGGTTTCCGGCCGGTCCATCAGGCCGGCACCGTGCAGCAGGCGGTAGACCGAGGACAGCGCCACTGCTGTGCCGGCGGGCATCTGGTCGGATTCGAGCGCCTTGCGGCGCACCGCGCGGCCCGACAGGTGCGGGCTGCGCTGCTTGATTTCGACCAGCAGCTCGGCAAGTTCGGGCGGGATGCGCCGGTTCCGGCCGCGGTCGGAGCGGGGCTTGGGGTGCAGCGCGTCAAAGCCGCCCTCGCGGTAGGCCTCGATCCAGCCGCGCATGGTCCCGACGGCGACACGGGTGCGCCGGCTGCCGGGAATCTGGTACGTGAGCTCGGCGTTGGCGCGCAGCGCCTCTCCGGCCTCGGGCGATCCGGCCTTCAGATGCAGCAATCCCGCAATGACCTTGAAGCGGAACAGAGCCACTTCGCGCCGAGGGTCCGGGGGGCTCTCTGACATGTCGGATTCTCCTGTCTGGGGCGGCCTGGGGGCCGTCCATTCCAAACTAGGGGTCGCCGGGCGGCGGGTCCAGGCCTGTCGCGTGTTGGCGGATTGGGGGGGGCCGGGATGGCGACGTATTCCGGAACCGGAGGAAGCCCAGCGGGGCCGGCAGCTTGTGCAAGCGGGACGCGGCCTCGGCGCGCAGGCGGACCAGCACGGTGTCGCTGCCGAGCGCTCCGGAAAACGCCTCCAGATGCGGCTCGAGGCCGCCGAAGCGGTTCGGTGAGAGCGTCACCAAGGTCTGCAGGATGAAGCGAATGCGCCAGCGCCGGCGGCTGACCCAGCGCTGGGCGCCGGCCGGTTTGATGTGCACACCGGGCAGCAGCTTGTCCGCCCCGGCTTGCAGCGTCGCGGCCTTCGCGGCCACGCCCGCCTCCCGCTCCCACTCGTCCAAGGTCCCGGTCTGATTGGCGGCCAGGCAGTCCGGCAGCATGCTGACGGTCGTTCCCGACTTCCGGCAGCGGTAGCGCCGCACGCGCGCGCCATCAGGCGTCTTGCGCGCGTAGGTGCCGTGCCCCACCAGCTTGCATCCGCGGTCGGGATGGAACGGACACTCGGGCTGGCTTGCCTTCTGCCAGCCTCTTGTCTTAACGTAGTCCGTGGCGGTTAAGTCTGTGTTGAATCGAACTTGGATGGTCGCCGCCCGCGGCCCGGCGAATTGCACTCGCGCGGGCCACCCTATTCGACCCGATCGGCTCCTTGGAATGCAATGCCCCGCCGCGGCCGGCCCGGCAGCTGCACCGGGCGTGCCCGGCGGGACAGGCCTCCGGACTGGCTACTGGCGACTCATGCCGACAGCCCCGCTCCCGCCATTTCCACGTCGGCCGGGACCCTCCTGCAAAGCCCTCCCAGTTCCCGGATTAAATCGCATTCCCAACCATTTCAGAACTGAATAATCCGGTACGAAATCGCGGGATTCCCATTAACTAATCCGGCAACCAACATCGGCGAAGCGCAGGATCTCGGGGGTGATCTTGTGCGGCCCGCGTGGGCCGCGCCGCTGCGGGAGCAGGCCCTGCAGGCCGTGCTGGGTGAAGGCCTTGGCGGCGCGGAAGCAGGTCGGCAGGGAGACGCCGAAGCGCTCGGCGACCGCGGCCAGGGTGAGCTTGTCGAGGCGCAAGAGGCGGACCATCTCGTAGCGCACCTGCAGGATGTCGCGGGGATCGAAGAACTCGCTGTCGGCGAAGTTGGGGTCGCGGACGCGTTCGGGGTGGGGGTTGACCAGGCCGGCCTGGCGGAGGCGGTCCGGCTTGCTGGAGGGCGAGTCTTGCATGGAGGTTCCTACGGGGTATTTGATCACAAATAAAGACGATCCGAATCGCCGAATCGCCGACCAATACACCCCAAATAGAGCACAAATGGACAGAATGCGCCCTAATTTGTGAAAAATGATCATACTTATTTCTGATCATCGGATCTCCCTCTTTCCAGCAACGCGTCCACCACCGCCCGGAGCGCCGCCAGATCGTCGGCGCGCCACAGGGAGCGCCCCGCCGAGGCCTGCTCGAAATCATCCGCCGGCCGGTAGCTGGTCCATGCAACCGGAAGCGTCAGCAGGGTTTCGTCCTCCCGGACGCAGCGCACCAGGCGCACGCCTCTGGTCGTCATCCGCGAGTAGAACGGGAACGACCGCCCGTGTAGCGGATGGTGGGGGTGGGTGACAACAACCTCGTCCGGCATTCCCGCACGTTCGGGCTCGTTTGCTTTCGCGGACCTTGAATATAGACGCGGTTCACAATCTCTTCCACTGCGGCGTAGTTCCGCGCCTGCTCCAGCGAAGGGAATTCTTGGAACCCGACGATGGCGCGGCAGTTCTCCAGCGCGTTGTCTTCAGCTTCACCGTTCCTGCCGGCCCTCGCGAGATATACCGTCGGCGATTCGCTCATCTCTCTCCCCGGAGGGCCGACTGGCGCCACCAATGGACTGCCGGCTTCCTGCGCCAGTGTCAGGACATCAGCCCGGCTCGCGGGTGCGTGCATCGGCGGCGGCGCCAGAATCTCGCCCGGATAGGAACGGCGCAGCCGCAGCAGTGAGCGGCGCTTGCATGCGCTCGCACAGCGCGAACAGGTACTCGACGCGTTCACGCTCCGACGTGAAGCGCTACCGGCGGTTAAATCGATCATGACTGGGAAGGGGTCAGGCGCGCGCGGCTCACCCCGGCGCGATCGGCCAGATGGGAGAGCGACGTGGCTGACTGCCGCAAGCTCGCGGCCAAGTTCACGGCGCAAGCCTTCCGCGACTGAGCATGACAACGCTGCAGACGACACTCGGCTTGACTGATACGGATATGGTGCCGCGACGTTTCGGCTCAGTTCCACACGGAGAGGACGCTCCGCCGACTCTCGGCGAGATGATCGTCAGGAGCCCACAGGACCCGCTCCTGTCAACGAACGCAGGGGCAGCCGAATTCTGGCGACGACTCAGCGGTCCCCCTCCTCAAGACACCCAGACGCTCGATAATGTCTTGAGCGTGGACATACAGTAACCGTCTCGGCTGTTGCAGCCAGCGTTCTTCTCCCTCGTAGTGCCGCCGGGGCAGATCCAGCCAGTGGGCACTTCGGCCGAGCCGCCACCGGCCGCCGGACTTGAGCGCCTCCTTGCGCGATCTCGAAGGTGCAGCCGAGGAAGCACGGGAGGAGGGTTTCCCGCAACCGTCCCAATTGGCGCTGAAGAACACTAAATGCCTGCTACAGGATCTCTACAGACTTCGCCCCTCCCGTCTGGAAGCGAATCCGACGCCGGACGGCGAGATTGCCCTCATCGCGCCGGGCGGGCGAGGGCAGTCGGTGCTCGTGCTGTGCGACTCGGACGGCGGTCTCCAGTGCTCGGTCAACCTGAACGGCCAGCATCGCCGCGCCCGCTACTCCACCGCCGCCACGCTACCCGACGGCTTCGTCCGCGAAGCCTTCCGTGATCTGGACGAACCGGATCACGCTTCGTGAGCATTCCCCCGAGAATCGGTTTTGATGAATAGCTGGGACAGAGTGCCTTTTCGCAAGAGCATGCCAACCGCGCTCTGCGGTCAACCGTTCCCCACCATGTCTTCCTGACCAGGGAGGGCGAGACCCGCATCTCCGTCGACAGGCTCAGCGTAGCGCCGCAATCCGAGGTTCTTGCCTTGGCGGAGGCCGCCGCTGCGGAGCGCTGCCGCACGTTTTACGGTTGGGCGGCGGTGGACGCCGGAGTGGTGCGCCGCAACGGCCGCGACGTGGTGGCCACGCCCATACCCAAGAGGAATCCGTATCATGGCGACATCGTGCTGCCGGATTCCGCCACGATGGATCGGGAAGAGCAGACTCGACACGCACAGGAGCTGGCGGCCGCGTCGCAGTCAGTGGCGGCCGCGTCCACGTCCTGTCGACTGACGCCCACTGGGGACCACTGTAGGAAATCGGGGGTTGCAGGCCGACCCGCTGTCACCGGGTCGCGTAGACATGTAATCGCAAACCAGCCTTTCGATTACTGCCCGGCTTACACGTTACATTACACGAGCCCCGCCGCCACACCCCTGCAAGGACGAGCGCGATTTACCGCCATGTTCCGCTCCGGTGACCATTCATGGGGTCAGCGCAAAACCGGTAACGACGCTCTGCAAAACTGGCGTTTTGCGACCCGGGCCGGTCTTCCCCCGTCACCCCTGCGGGGTCGGGTCGCTCCCCTCGAAATGTTGCTGTTCAGGAAGGACACCAGCGCCCGGGAGTCTGCGGCACGGCCGGCGGCGGGCCGCCCCACGACATACTGTCCTCGGTCACGCGGCGACGCTGGCGAACGGTCATGCGACCGTGGAACTCGCCACCCGCAACCGTCACCGGAGCCGTTGAGGACCGCGGGGTGACCAAGAGGCGGTCAGCCCGACTTCACCGTTTTGGCGGTGAAATGGACGCAAATCTGGGTTTTCGATCACTCGTGGCGTTGCGGTCCGCGTAAACCGTTGCATCTAAACGATGACGACTTCCCAATCAAGCCCGCAGAGGCCGTTGTAGTGCCATAAGTATTTTATTAGACTAGTTTCTGGGTTCCCCGCGCGCCCCCCAACTGCCACACTGGTCGGATCTTCATTCGCCGCTCCCAGACCCGCGCCCGCAAATCCGGCGGTTCCTATTACTCCTTCCGCCGGGCCTTATATGCCAAAGTGCTCAGAAACGGAATCTGGCGGGAATGTTCGGTACAGGCAGAACGCATTTAACAACTTTTAGAATCAGTGCATTAGCGCTTGACTCCACTTGCAGTTCGTGGTATGATAATGCTTATGAGGGGACCCAGCAACCATACCCCCAAGGGGCCTGGGCGGGCGGACCGCAAGGGCCTCACGATCATCGAGTTGCTGCGCAAGTTCCCCGACGACGCGACGGCGGAAAGGTGGTTTGAGGAACTGCGCTGGAAGCACCGGCCGACCTGCCCGGACTGCCGTTCCGGCAACCACGGACAGTGCCCGTCCCATCCGTCCATGCCGTACACCTGCAAGGACTGCCGCAAGCGCTTCAGCGTCCGCAAGGGCACCATCATGCAGTCCAGCAAGCTCGGCTATCAGACATGGGCTGTGGCGTTCTACATGGCGGCGACCAACCTCAAGGGCATCTCCAGCATGAAGCTGCATCGCGAGCTAGGCGTCACGCAGAAGACTGCCTGGCACCTGCTGCAGAGAATCCGCGAGGTGTTCAGGGACGGCGCGGCGCCGCTCAGCGGCCTCGTCGAGCTCGACGAGGTTTAGATCGGCGGCAAGGAGCGCAACAAGCACGCCTCGCAGCAACTCAAGGCCGGTCGCGGAAGCGTCGGCAAGACGGCGGTTGTGGGTGCCAAGCAGCGTGGCGGCCAGGTGGTAGCGCAGCCGGTGCCGGCAACGGATGCCCAGACTCTGGGAGGCTTCGTGGAGGCTACGGTCGAGCCGGCTTCCACGCTGTACACGGACGGGTCCAGTGCCTATGGGAAGCGGCGCGAGTACACGCATGACGCGGTGCACCACGGAGCGGGCGAGTACGTGCGCGGCGCGATCCACACCAACAGCATCGAGGGGTTCTGGTCCTTGTTCAAGCGCGGCTACTACGGCATCTATCACCGGATGACCGGCAAGCACCTGCATCGGTACTTGCATGAGTTCAGCGGACGGGCCGGCATCCGCAGCCTGGATACCATGGAGCAGCTGGGACACATGGTCCGTCACATGGATGGCAAGGTGCTCACGTACAAGAGGCTGACGGCATGAGCCAGCTGGTGCGCAGGACCAAGCGGAACCGTCCAGGGCGACCGGAAACGCGCGTCCTGAGCATCCACCTGCCGGTCCAGCAGGCCGTCCGGCGCATGTTCGCCTACGGGCTGCCGCGCAAGCAACGGAACGAGGATGGCGGAGCCGCACGTTCAGCAGCGCAGGCTGTTGACCAGGGACAATCCGGACGTCCTGCGGGGCATGAATTCCGAGAGCGCAGAGCTGCTCTGCTTGGACCCTCCCTGCAACACGAATCGCCACTACGAGGTGCCCATAGGCTCAGAGGCGGCAGGAGCGGCCTTGCAGGACACGTGGACTCTGAGCGACGTGGACTGGACATGGCTTGGCTGGATCGCTGAGAGGGAACCCGCACTGGCCAGCAGCATTGACGCTGCTGGGCGCGCGCAGGGCAAGGGCAGGCAGTCCGAGCTGGTCATGAGGGCCGTTCGCCTGCTGGAAATAAAGCGGTTGCTCAAGCCAACGGGAAGCCTGTACCTGAATTGCGATCCCGCGGCCAGCCACTAATCTCAAGCTGGTGATGGACGCGATCCTCGAACCTCAGGATTTCCGCAACGAAATTCAATGGAAGCGCTATGGCGCACACAATGACGTGGGCCAAGGATCTCGCCATTTCGGATTGCCCGGAACATTCCCGCCAGATTCCGTTTCTGAGCACTTTGGCATATAAGCCCCATATCGAACGCGTGCGATGACTCGCTCACAAGCCCCCTGTCAAATCATGCGCGCGGGAACTTGAAGCCGGGCCGGCTCGACCCCAAGCAGATATGGTAGGCCCGAGCGGACTCGAACCGCTGACCTCTACCGTGTCAAGGTAGCGCTCTAACCAAAGCTGAGCTACGGGCCTAGACGCCAGCCAGCTCGGCGAGGGCCAAAGCCGCTGACCAGCGAGGCGCTGTGGGGTTACCCGCAATCGTCTCTTCAACCGGATGATAGCATAGGGACCCCAATCCACCCCTCGGGTTCACTGCGGCTGGCGGCCCTCGAACCCAACGCCGAATTACTTGGATCGGCACTCGGGGAGCGCCTTGAAAATCCGTCCCATCCCCCTTCGATCGCCGACGCCCGCGAAAGGGCGTTCCCCGTTTTGGCGACCACGCCAGTGCAGACCGCACGCGGCGCGAGGTGTTGTATGGTTGTGCCGTAGTGAATTGTTTACGGAACGGTTGAGAGATACAAGGAGTGGTGCCATGAAGTGGCTTCTACGAAACGCGATTCCCATAGTGTTGTTCGCGACTCCACATGGCGGGCCGGCGCAGGAGTCCGCGATTCCGCCAGATGCGGAATCCGCTGTCGAGGCTCTAAACAGTTCGCCGCGCCATGGGGAGTGGGTCGATATCCAAGAAGGTCGCTCTGCTGCAAGCCGCTGGGGAGACAGTGTTCGGGCCTGGGTTGTGTATCCAGAGCGGGCTACGCGTGCCCCCGTGGTCGTAGTCATTCACGAGATCTTCGGCCTGACGGACTGGATTCGCGGCGTCGCCGACCAGTTCGCCGCGGAGGGGTTCCTAGCCATCGCTCCGGACCTGTTGTCCGGGCACGGCCCAGCTGGAGGAGGCACTCCTCCCGATCGCCAGCAGGCGGTCGCGCTGGTGCGGTCACTACGCGTCGAGGACGCGACGAGACGCCTTTCTGCCGTGGCCCGCTACGGACTCTCGCTACCAGCTTCGAACGGTAAGTTCGGGGCGGTGGGCTTCTGCTGGGGCGGCAGCACGAGCTTCAACTTCGCAGCGAACGAAAAAGACCTAAACGCCGCTGTCGTCTATTACGGCAGTTCCCCAGACCGCAACATGCTGGGACGGATCCAGGCGCCCGTCCTGGGCCTGTACGGAGGCGACGATGCCCGCGTCAACGCCACCATCCCAGATGCTGTTCGAGAGATGCGCCGGATGGGCAAGTTCTTCGAGCCGCACCAATTTGAGGGAGCCGGACACGGGTTCCTGCGCCAGCAGCAAGGCCGGGAGGGAGCGAATCTCGCAGCCACCCGCGAGGCGTGGCCAAAGACCCTGGCGTTCTTCCGGGAATACCTCGAGCAATAGGAGCGGTCCGATGCGCCGCTCCACCACCCACCTTTGGATCGCATTGGCGATCTGCTTCGCCACGCCCGGCCTGAACGCAACCAATGTCGTGTTCATGCTGGCCGACGACCTTGGCTGGAACGATGTTGGCTACCACGGGAGCGAGATTCGTACCCCGCCTATCGACTCCATCGCCGAGCGCGGAATGCGGCTTGACCGCTACTACGCTTCACCCCTCTGCAGCCCCACCCGGGCCGCCTTCCTAACCGGCCGGATGCCTCTGCGCTACGGCGTCGACCGTCCGGTCGAGACGCGTGGCGGCCTTCCCGTGGATGAGCGGCTGCTGTCTGAGATGCTGCGGAATGCCGGCCACCAAACCGTCATCGCAGGCAAGTGGCATCTGGGCTTGGAACACGTCAACTACCATCCGTACAACCGCGGTTTCGCCAGTTCGTACGGGCATCTCGGCCCAGCCGTGGATTACTGGACCCACATCTGGGACGGCGGCTTAGATTGGCACCGCGATGGGGAGTCAATTGAGGAGGACGGCTACACGACAGCATTGATCGGCGCCGAAGCCGAACGAGTGGTCCGCGAACGCGACCGCTCGAAGCCCCTCTTTCTCTACGTGGCTTTCAATGCCCCGCACGGCCCACTGCAAGTCCCGGATGAAGCCCTCGCCGCATACACGAGGCGATACCGAACTCGAACCGCCGCACGTACGCCGCGATGGTCAGCGAAATGGACCGCGCCGTGGGCGGAATCCTCGCAGCGCTGGCCAGCGAAGGCCTGACGAACGACACGTTGATTGTCTGGTGCAGCGACAATGGCGGCGCCGTACGGCTCGGAGCCGACAACTCGCCGCTGCGCGGTGGCAAGGGGGGAGCATTCGAAGGCGGCATTCGTGTGCCGGCGGCAATCTGGAAACCGGGTTCCGTCGAAGGCGGGCAGACATTTACACAGATGATGACCGCGACGGACTGGCTGCCCACTATTGCCGCGGCGGTGGAGGTCGAGCCGGGCTCGGAGAGCAAGCTGGACGGACTGGACATGTGGCCGGCGCTCACGCAAGGGGAGATCGCGGAGCGCTCCGAGCCGTACGTGGTTGGGGTCTTCAGAAACGTAGCAGTGATCGACGGCAATTGGAAATACGTCGAGGCCATCCCGCGCGGGAGTGCAGAAGTCGCCAAGCAGCTGTTCCGCATCGACCAAGACCCCGGCGAGACCAAGGATTTAGCGGCAGCCAATCCAGACACGTTCGCCGCGCTGGCCGCTCACCTGCGCGAGTTCCCGCGAGCCCCCACAGTGGCCCCGGATGTCCGCGAGCCCGGCCAAGGCCGCGGACGCCCGGGACCGGGAGCGCCCGGCAAGGCTGCCGGTCCGCGACCCGGAGGACCGCCAGGCAGAGGCGGTGGCGGGGTGGCCGGGTGGAAGGAAATCACCAAGGCCCCATGGGTAGAAGCTGCGCAGCGCGACTAGTCGTGAGGAGATTTGCTTTGTTGCAAGCTCCGCCAAGCCGGATCCCCGTGGTACGGCTGCTGTAATTTAGGAGGTTATGATGCTTGCGGGATTGCACGGCATGAACCGAATCGCACTACTCCTGATCCTTGGCGCCAGCCTAGCGGCGGCTCAATCGCCTCCCTGTCTGGCAAACGCATTCCTTGACGTGTCCAAGGCTCCCGGCGCGGGCCCCGAATACGCACGGCCGCGGGTTGACGCAACCTGCGAAGGCGGCGAGCTGGTGGTCCGGTCCAACGGCATACCGCACTACGAATTCGTGCAGGTCACCCCGAATCCACTCAGGGCTCAAGACCGCGAGTTCCGGCTGCCGGCCAGCCCCCAACTCGCGCCGCGGAAGACCCCCATCCCGCTGCTGGGAAGCATCGGACTGGCGGTGAACGGCGTCGTGATATTCGGCCCGAACGAGGGTCCGGTTCCCACCGAGGAGCAGTTCGGGGATCCGATCTTCAACGCCATCATGGATGCCTGCATGGGACATACAGCGGGGGAGTACCACTACCATGCGCTGGTGCAGAAGTGCCTCAGCGAAGGCGTGCAGCCTGGCGAGCCATCCCCCGTGCTCGGGTTCGGCTTTGACGGCTTTCCGATCCGCGGGCCGTGGGGCTGCGCCGACTCCGAATGTAGCGATGTAATCCGCTTCCGCAGTTCTTGGGAGCAGGTTCGCGAACCGCACCAAGACGCTTGGGACGCATACGAATACCTGATTACGCACCAGCCCCAGCCAAAGTTAGGAGGCGGTAGGGTAGGGGCGGAGTGCGCACGGCGACATAGGCGAGGCGGGGCACGAGATCGACCAGCTGGTAGCGGCGGTTGAAGCGGTAGGCGAATTCGGCGAGGTAGCGCCCCGCGTAACGCGCGGCGCAGGCGTGATAGGTGCCGTCCATCGCCCGCTTGACGTTGCCCAGCAGCGTGTTCACCCAGATCAGCCCGGGCGTCTCGCAGCTGCCCTTGCCACCTCCGGTGACGCGCGGCTGGTGCGTGCAGCGGGCCGCCTGCACCCCCCGGAAGCAGGCCAGCCCGTCCGCCCGTACGATGGTCCCCGGCCGTAGGTGCTGCTGCGCCCAGGCTTGCACTGCGCGGCGGCGGAAACCAACCACCGGGCTCAGCCGCAGCCGCTGCGGCCGCCCGTCCTCAGTGACTTGGGCCGCCGCCAGGAAGGGCGTCTTGCGGTCCGCGCCGCGACCGCGCTTGCCGCCGCTGGCTGCCCCGCCCAGATCGGCGTCGTCCAGCTCCACGAGGCCCCCCAGCGGCTGGCTGTCAGCCCGCGCGCGCATCGCCTGCAGCAGTTTGTGCTTGAGCATCCAAGCCGTGTTGTAGCTCACGCCCAACTGGCGCATCAGGTCCATCGCCGAGAGGCCATTCTTGGATTGCGTGAGCAAGTAGATCGCCAGGTACCAAGTGGTCAGCGGCAGCTTGGTGTTTTCGAACACGGTGTCGGCGGTCAGCGAGACCTGCCGCTTGCAGCGGATGCACTGGAAGACCTTGCGGGTGTGCAGCTGGCAGTCCTTGTGCTAGCCGCAGGCGGGGCAGCGGAAGCCCTGCGGCCAGCGCGCTTGGAACACCGCTTGGGCGCATTGCAGCTCGGTTCCGTAGAGCTTGAGGAAGTCGCGCAGGCTCTGTCCTTTCTGGAACTGGACTTGGTTCTTAGGCATGTAGAACTCCTTTGTTATCAGATACTTATTATACATTCCACAGCGATTTAAGTCAACCGGATCGAAGCCCGAATCCAAACAATTTCCGGCTCCTAAATGCGGCTGAGAGTCCTCGGTAATCAGGTACGAATATGTCCAGAAGGAAGGCAAGGAATACCTCGACGCGTGCAACGGCCATACCGGGCCCAAAGGCGACTACCACTACCACGTGACCGAGACTTGGCCATACGTCCTCGGATGCTACGCGGGCGCGCTCCCCCGGGGCGTCCAGGCGGCGGACGCGGCAGGCCTGCGGTGAGCCAAGCGCGCCCGAGACCGGGTGGCGGGCCCCGACGGGGAGCTGCAGGCCCGCGCGGCGGGCCGGGTGCCGGGCAAGGTCGGCCCTCCCCGGAGGCCATTGCCGCTACGGCGGCAGCATTGGGTCAAGAGGCAGAGGTCGTGGCCAAGGCCCTGCGCGCGAATCAGGGAAACCTTAAGCCCATAAACCTCGCGGCATCGGCACGAACCCTCGGCGTGGAACAGGATCAGCTGATCGAGGCGATGGGCCGCACGCAGCAGCCGAGGCGCCAGCGCCCGAACCAAGCCCCTCCGGGCGAGCCGGAGTGCTTCTTCCGGTGCGGCCAGAGCGACGAGGACGCGGTCGGATGCACGCTCACGCCAGACCACAAGGTGCTGTGCTACCGTCCGTGCGACGACAACAAGTGCGGATGATGCGCGCAGCGGTGATGGCCTTGGCCGTCATCGCCACGATCGCGGCCTGGCCGCAAGCGCCTTCGCTCCCGCCTGTCGATCATTCGCAGCATCCGCTGGTCGAGATTCCCGAGGGGCAACCCGGCCCGGCGCTGCGGATCCGGCTATCCGCGGACACGATGGACGGTTTCAATGTCTTTCTGGAAACGCAGAACTTTCGTTTCACGCCCGAAAACGTGGACACCGCGCCCGTCGCAAACGAAGGACACGCACACCTGTACGTCAACGGCGAGAAGGTCGCGCGGATGTACTCGCCCTGGCACCACCTTCCCGGCAAGTTGCTGCGCGAAGGGATCAACCGGCTCGAGGTGGAGTTCAGCACGAACGACCACGCGGTCTGGGGAGCCGCTGGCGACCCGATCGGAGCCGATGTGTTGATCGACACACGGGTCACCGACGGCGACCCGATCATCCGGGAGGACGTCCGCTACACGCTGGACTGGGACTGGGGAGCGGCCATGCGCCACCGGGACGGGGGATGGGTGGTGAGGACCGACCTCGGCTACAGGGTGCACGTCACAGCCGGGCAAGTCGTCACGCGCAATCTGGAGCTGGTTCCCTGCCACGCCATGCCGCCGGCACCGCAGGCTTCGCTCATGCGGTGGCTGGGACCGGTCCAAGTGGCAGCAGGCCACAGCAGCCTGATCCCGAACGAGTCGAAAATCAGCGACTCCTACGCGGAGGATCTGGCCGCACCAAATGCGATGTTTCTGGAAAGCCGCCTCGTGACGGATCCAGAATACTGCAAGGCCCACTACCTGATAGCCCGCGGAAGGGGGTCGGCGCCGGACGCTCCGGCACTGACGTTGTCCGGCACTTGGGCGCGGTCGGCGCATGGCCGTGCAACGCCGTTTCAGATGCAATCAGCTGGGGCCTACGGGGAATTCAAAGAGCTGCGAACTGCAAGTGGCGACTTGCCGCGGCGCATGATCGTGGGCGGACTCTAGGTCACGGTTCGCCGCTCGCTGGACAGCTTGTTCAATGGAATCGAGTTGGGGATTATATACGAAAGTGCCGAAACTCACAGCTTAGCGCTTATGGTGAAATACCTTTATGAATACAGAATGGAAGCCTGAAATGAAGAACCTCATATTATTCTTTCCTGATTACCGAGGACTCTCAGCCGCATTTAGGAGCCGGAAATGTTTTGGATTCGGGCTTCGATCCGGTTGACTTAAATCGCTGTGGAATGTATAATAAGTATCTGATAACAAAGGAGTTCTACATGCCTAAGAACCAAGTCCAGTTCCAGAAAGGACAGAGCCTGCGCGACTTCCTCAAGCTCTACGGAACCGAGCTGCAATGCGCCCAAGCGGTGTTCCAAGCGCGCTGGCCGCAGGGCTTCCGCTGCCCCGCCTGCGGCTAGCACAAGGACTGCCAGCTGCACACCCGCAAGGTCTTCCAGTGCATCCGCTGCCAGCGGCAGGTCTCGCTGACCGCCGGCCCCGTGTTCGAGCACACCAAGCTGCCGCTGACCACTTGGTACCTGGCGATCTACTTGCTCACGCAATCCAAGAATGGCCTCTCGGCGATGGACCTGCTGCGCCAGTTGGGCGTGAGCTACAACACGGCTGGGATGCTCCAGCACAAACTGCTGCAGGCGATGCGCGAGCGGGATGACAGCCAGCCGCTGGGGGGCCTCGTGGAGCTGGACGACGCCGATCTGGGCGGGGCAGCCAGCGGCGGCAAGCGCGGTCGCGGCGCGGACCGCAAGACGCCCTTCCTGGCGGCGGCCCAAGTCACTGAGGACGGGCGGCCGCAGCGGCTGCGGCTGAGCCCGGTGGTTGGTTTCCGCCGCCGCGCAGTGCAAGCCTGGGCGCAGCAGCACCTACGGCCGGGGACCATCGTACGGGCGGACGGGCTGGCCTGCTTCCGGGGGGTGCAGGCGGCCCGCTGCACGCACCAGCCGCGCGTCACCGGAGGTGGCAAGGGCAGCTGCGAGACGCCCGGGCTGATCTGGGTGAACACGCTGCTGGGCAACGTCAAGCGGGCGATGGACGGCACCTATCACGCCTGCGCCGCGCGTTACGCGGGGCGCTACCTCGCCGAATTCGCCTACCGCTTCAACCGCCGCTACCAGCTGGTCGATCTCGTGCCCCGCCTCGCCTATGTCGCCGTGCGCACTCCGCCCCTACCCTACCGCCTCCTAACTTTGGCTGGGGCTGGTGCGTAATCAGGTATTCTTTTGTTGGATAGGTTTCGCTGTCGTTCTCTGGAACATGGTAAAACTACTCCATTGGTTTATTAGTTAACGATTATTGCTACGGCTTCTTCGAACTTGTCAATCGGACCATCAAATATCGAAAGGGCATCACCTTCGTTGAGTTGAATGTCGGGTGCACCAACTATAGGTCCGCAGATCCCCTGCCCATAATGGCCGGTTGCGTCAACCGTGACCTGAAATCCGTTCAACGGATTTGTTAGAAGTACCCGGCGTCTGAACCACTCGCCATTTTGGCAGGTGTTGGCGCGGCCAACTGATGGCTGGTCGTTGGTGTCTGGGACACCGATGGTCACTACTCTTCCAGATGTGTGAAATGGCGGAGATTTCTGCCGTGCTAATTGACGGAGGGCGTTGGGAACCGGTTGTTCGGCACACTTGATAGCCGCAGACAAATAAGCTTCTAATGGAGTCCTTGGAATCGGTTCACACAGGTTTTCGATGGCAGCCGCAATTCGTGGATCATCCACTGCGAAAACGCCTTGATTGGCAAGGGTACCAAGAAGGATTTGACGCCTAGCAGCATCTTCCCACGCTGACTGAATATACTCGACATCGTTTGGCTCTCTGGTTCTGAACTCGATGGACCCTGTCGTGGGATCGACGGAAAAACTTCTTATGTCCGTGATAAGGCAGACTAGGATGCCGACAACGAAACCGTAAGCATTCAGGTTTCGGGGCGCTACAGTTAGGCTCTGCCGCAGAACCACGAGAGTAGCGCAGAGGCAGGCGAACCGGATTTCGTCGGCAACCGCAACGCTGAGGCAAGGAGTTCCGGGGCAGCCGGAGGAGCAACCGGTCGGCGTCGGTGGAGCGGGTGTATGGCGTCGGGCAGGGCTCGATGGGCAAGCAAGAAAATATCGGCTGCGCACTTGACTTTGCCTCGGCAACCTTGCCATCGTAGGATCGGGCGGTCAGCCCGGTCGTTATGGGCAGGACGAAGTCCAGCAAGAAAGGACAGCCAGTCGGGGGGCGGCCCGCGTGCGCTCGCTGCGAGCAACTCCAACGCGCACTCGACGCTGCACAGTCCGACTTGCAGGCTGCGCAGGAACGGGAGGCTGGGCTGCAAGCCCAGCTGGCGAACCTGCCGGCTGGGCACCAGCCAGTTGGGCACCAGTGTGTGGGCCTGGTGTCTGGTCCAGGTCTACGCGCTGTTCCGTCCGCAGGCGGCGGTCGCCCGGGATCTGGCGGCACTGGGGCTGCGCGTGCCGCAGTCGACGCTGTCAACGGGGCTGCGGCGATCGGAGAGTATCCACAGCAGCAGCCGGTGGCCCAGGCCGACGAGACCTCCTGGCCAGTGCAGTGGCTGGCCCCGAGCGAGGACGACAACAAGGACCCGCCTCCCCGCGGGCGACCCAAGCCGAAGTTCTGGCTGTGGGCCTGTCTGGCCGGCGACACGGTCCGCATGCGGATCCTGCCGACCCGGGGCCTGGACTCCGCCCGGCAATTGCTCGATTCGTTGGTCGGCCAGGGCGGGTTGATCGTGCTGGTGTGTGACTGCTACAGCACGTACAAGGCCTTTGCCAAGCAGTTTCCGAACCTGGTGGTGCTCTCCCATTGCTGGGTGCATATCCGCCGCAATTTCGTGCGGGCCGGCACCGGTCACCCGGAACTCAAGGCGTGGGCACAGGAGTGGGTCGAGCGCATCGGCGCATTGTTCCAGCTGAACCGACAGCGGCTCCAGCAGTGGGCTCCGCAGCAACCGCTGGAGCGGCAAAGCGGGGCGTTCCAGGCGCTCCAGCAGCAGTTGCAAGCGCGAGTGGAAGAGTTGTTCGAGCGCGCCCGGGAAGAGGGCGGGGATCGCAAGCTCGACTGGATTCTGCTCGACCAGGTGGGCCAAGGCCGCAGCCAGCACGGTGCCGAGTTGGCCCGTGTGGATGCGCAAGGACGGGCCTTGGGGGCCTTGCTGAGTCACCGGGAATCGCTGAGCCAAGGACGGGCCTTGGGGGCCTTGCTGAGTCACCGGGAATCGCTGAGCCGCTTCGTGGCGGACCCGCGCATCCCGCTCGACAACAATTTGTCGGAGCGGGTTCTGCGGGGGCCGGTCATCGCCCGCTACACCAGCTTCGGCTCGGGCGGGCCGGACGGTGCGCGAGCGGCGGGTCTGCTGTTCGGCGTACTCGCGACCGTGCGCCTGGCGGGCCTGAACCCGTATACTTGGATGCTGGACTGGCTGGCGGCCTGTGCCCGCCATGGCAACAAGGCCCCGCAACAGCTCGATCCCTGGCTGCCGTGGCGCCTGAGCGAGCAGCGTCGGGAACAACTCAGCAAGGCCCCGGTGGACTGGATCCCGTCTGGCGCCAGCAGCGGGGACACCGAGCTGGACAAGGCGGCCTGAATGGCCCGTTCCGCCGCCGCGCTGGACCCGCGCATCGTGCGGCTGGCCTCGACCGCCTTCTGCGGCCACCGCCTGCGACGGAGCCAGATTGCGGACATCCAGGAGATCGTCACCAGCTTGCCCCTGCTGAGCCGCACCGAACTGGGCCACACCGTCTGCCAGCACCTGCGGTGGCAGACCCCTCGTGGCAGCAACCGCATCCAACTGGCGCTGCGTCTGCTGGAGGAACTCGAACGGCTCTCGCTCCTGGCCCTGCCCGCCCGCCAAGGCCCCGGACGGGGCCGCCAAGGGCCCCTCTCGCTGGGCGAGCGCAGTGCGCCCCAAGCCCCGCTCGACGGCCCCCTGCCACAGCTCGAGCCGCTGCGCTTGCGGCTCGTCAGCGGCCGCGATGAGGCCGCCCTGGGGAACGAATTCCTCGCACGCTACCATCCACTGGGCTATCGCCAGCCCATCGGCTCCCACCTGCGCTACTTCCTCGAAGACCGTCAGGGGCGCCTGCTGGGCTGCCTGTTGTACGACTTCGCCGCCCGCTACCTGGCGGTGCGGGACCGCTGGATCGGCTGGCAGGACCAGCCCCACCGGCCGCTGGAGCGGGTTGTGCGGCAAGCCCGTTTCCTGCTGTTTCCCTGGGTGCGCGTGCCATGCCTGGCGTCAAAGGTCCTGGGGCTGAGCTTGCGCCAGCTGGCCGCGGACTGGCAGCGCGTCCATGGCGTGCTGCCCGTGCTGGTCGAAACCTATGTCAGCGACCAGCACAAGGGCACCTGCTACCGGGCCTCGAACTGGCACTATCTGGGACAGACCCAGGCGCGCGGTGCCTGGGGCACGGCGCCAGCGAAGACGCCCAAGGCGGTCTTCGTGTATCCGCTGCAGCGGGACTGGCAGACGGTCCTGCTCGGACCAACACACCCTGCGCGCTCCCGCTAGATGCCCGCCTCCTCGGGCATCCCCAACATCGGCTCAGCCGACCTCCGCCTCGCCATCTGAACGCTTACGTTGCAGGTTCGCCAGCTGGGCTTGCAGCTCGGCCTCCCGTTCCTGCGCAGCCTGCATGTCGGACTGTGCAGCGTCGAGTGCGCGTTGGAGTTGCTCACAGTGAGCGCACGCGGGCCGCCCCCCGACTGGCTGTCCTTTCTTGCTGCACTTCGTCCTGCCCACAACGACCGGGCTGACCGCCCGATCCTACGATGGCAAGGTTGCCGAGGCCAAGTCAATGTCAAGTGCTCAGCCGATATTCTGCTTGCCCATCGAGCCCTGCCTGACGCCAGCCACCCGCTCCACCGACGCCGACCGGTTGCTCCTCCGGCTACCCCGGAACTCCTTTGCCTCAGCGTTGCGGTTGCCGACGAAATCCGGTTCGCCTGCCTCTGCGCTACTCTCGTGGTTCTGCGGCAGAGCCTAACTGTAGCGCCCCGAAACCTGAATGGTTACACGAAACCAGCAATACTACAATATACCTTGACTTTTGAAGTGATTAAGCATTTTTCACCCCGCGCTTCTGCGGCTTGACGTACCGCACCTTGACCGGCTGAACCACGGCCTTGGCCAGTTCCTCGAACGTCGCATTGATGCGCAGGTCTTCGCGTAGCTCCGACCGGCTTGGCTGGTAGGACGGGTCCACGACATCGACCGTGCGCGGTTGCGGTTGCTTGGTTTCCTTTGGCATTGTTCTTCCTCGCTTCTCTTCAGTCTCGGATTCCTTGTGATTTCAGCTTGGCTATGAAAGCTGCTTGGCCAATCGTCCCTTTAGACGAGTTGCAGGCATTGCATAGCAATTGGAGGTTTTCCAAGTGATCGGTTCCGCCCTTGGACTTCGGCACGATGTGATCAATCGTGAAGTTGACAAACGGGAAGTGAATCCGGCATCCAAGGCACCGGCCCTCCTGCTGCCCATACAGCGTGTGCTTATGCGTCTTGTAGGGTGGCAGCTTGCCAGTGTCCGTGCGCTTGGGGATATCGGCCCGATGGTGAACATTCGGCAATTGTCCGCTACCGAGCAATTGTCCGCTACCGAGCAATGCTCCGTCATCAGCGGCCTGCTGCAATCGTGACAGAACCAGCTTGACCGCTAGACTGGACAAGTCAATCCCGATCCATTGGCGATTAAGCGTCTCCGCTGCTACCAGAGCGGTGGCGCAACCACAGAACGGGTCCAGCACTATGTCACCCTCATCACTGCTGGCCTGTATGATTCGATCCAGTAAGGCAATTGGCTTCTGGGTGGGGTATTGAAGGTTTTCTCGCTGGCTCTTAGACAGAGGCCGGATGTCCAGAACAATGTCTTGCGCTGGGGCTCCGCTCTTTTCTGTCAGATACCTCTTGAACCCCGGCATTCCGCCACGAACTGGCCAATGAATCAAGCCTTGGATATTCAGGATATCGAGGCGTTCTTGCACCGTCATAGCACTATATCCGTCCGGGAAGATGAACCATTCCGGGAGAGAGCGGTCAGGGGGAGGCTCCCAGTGCCGTGTGATTGTAGTAGGGTCGAAACCCAGCCATTCCTGCCCGGATGCCCCGGTTCTTGTTCCAGAGCTAGTTAGGTCGGAAACTCGATGCCGTCCCCTAGCGTCCTTGTGTCTGTAGAACCGATCAACGTAGTCCGCATCAAGCGGCTGCAAGACCCAGTTCCACGTTGGCTTGCCGCCGCAGCTATAAACCAGAATCGTATCGTGGACCGGCCCCCATCTCTTCGCCCTATTGTGACTCGACGTGCGCTTCCAGATGACCTCACTTTGGAACCCGGACGGCCCGAATACGCCATCCATGACTAGCTTCAGATAGTGGCTCGCAGTCGGGTCGCAGTGAAGGTAGATACTCCCGGTTTTCTTGAGCACACGCTTCATTTCCAGTAATCTCACCGCCATCATCGTGAGATACGACTGCATACCCTTGCCGTGGACTAGCCCGGAAGTCTTGATCACCGCTGCTAGGGCTTCGTCCTTCTCGGCAATGATTCCGATGAATGCTTCGTCCACGTCACTAAGCGTCCACGTATCCTTGAACGCCGCCCCAGCCGCTTCGCTCCCGACTGGGGCCGAATAGTTCTTGTTCGAGTTGAAGGGCGGATCGAGGTAGATCAGATCCACGGAATCCGAATTGATCCCGCGCATCACGTCTAGATTGTCGCCGGTGAACAGCGTGCGGTTCTTGATATTCAGGCTCATACCCGCGCCCCCAGGGACATCCCGTTGTGTGATGCAATAAGCGAATGCTGCACTACTACGTAAACAAGAACGCGCAATCGAACGGGGACCACGAGGTTCACAAAGACGGATGCGCGTGGCTGCCGAAAGTTGAGAACCGAATCTACCTGGGTTACTTCGATTCCTGCGTCAAAGCTGTCTCGAAAGCGCGCGAGCACTACATACAAGTCAATGGATGCTATCACTGCTCTGAACCTTGCCACACAACCTGATCTGCATCCTGCGCAATCACGAGCGTCCTTCCGTCCTCCAAATCGATGCGACCCGGAATCTTCCGATGCCCGCAGCAACTGGCTACCGTTCGCACCCCACCAGCGTTTAGCGCGGCCACAATTTGATGGATGCAATGATCGATGCACTGCACCTTGCCGTTGAGGGGCAGGCAGACTTGATTCCTGAACGTCTTCTCGCCTCCCGGAGAGTCGCAGTATGGACAGCTCTTCGTAACTTCTGTCATGCACGCGCCCCTGACTCCAGTCCGTTGTCAGCGATGAGCGTCCGATACCGCAGCCGCTTGCCTTCCATGCCGGTGCGGATGCTGGCGATCTGTTCGGCAGTGTCCTGCTCGCGCATGTTGTGGCGTCCGGCAAACTCTTGCACGTAGCGGTCAAGGTGTTTGGGGCTCAGCTTGTGGAACGTACCCTTGTGCGCCCGCTTGAGCATGGACCACAGCGACTCGATTCCGTTGGTGTGGACATCGCCCCTAACGTACTCGGAGAGCGAATGCTTGATGACAGCGTGATCGAACGGCAGCGCCTCGTAGGCTCCCGCGTCGTCCGTGTAGACGGTCGCTTCCGGCGCTGCGTGATCCTTGACGAAGCCTTGCAGCGTTTCCTTGTCGGTGGAGGTTACGACCTTGGCCGCGACCTGCTTGGTGGCGCGATCCTTCGCGCCGACTACGGCGGTCTTGCCAACTGATCCGCGTCCCGTCAGTTCCTTGCGCTTCGAGTTGGGCATATTGCGCCGCTTCCCGCCCACGTAGGTCTCGTCAACCTCAACCGGCCCGGCGAACAGCGTACCATCCTGCGACATGGCAGAGCGCAGCCGGTGAGCGAGGAACCAAGCGGACTTCTGGGTGATTCCGAGATCGCGGTGCAGCTTCATGCTGGACACGCTCTTGAGGCTCGTGGTCACGAGGAATATGGCGATGACCCAGTCCTGATAGCCGATCTTCGAGCCTTCCATGACGCTGCCGGTCTTGATGCTGAACCGCTTGGCGCATACCTTCTCGCGGCAGCGGTAAGGCATCGTCTTGTGCTTGCAGCCGGTCTGGACGTTCAGCGATCCGCAGTGCGGGCAGCAGATGCCAGTCGGCCAGCGCTGCTCGATGAACCATGCTTCCGCCGTCGCGTCATCGGGGAACATCTGCATGATCTGCTTGATCGTGATTCCCTTGCGGTATCCCTTGCCCGGTGCCTGTTTCGCCATACCTATAGCTTACAGGAAAGTGCCGAAACCGTCAAGGGGAAACGGGCCTAAATCACAATTATTTCGGCACTTTCGTATATAATCCCCATCGAGTTCGCCGAAGAGATCACGGACGCCCAAGCCATGCGCGTTATGCGCGGACTGGTTGAGGGCACTCAGGTCATCATCGAGGGCGGCTAGGGGTGGGATGGCCGCGGGGAGAGTGTTCTTTCCACGGGCTTCCTTCGGCGGAACAGGGGTTACAGCTCGCACGCGGCAGCAAATCCGCCGGGCCAGCCGGTACCAGGTGCCGCTCGACGGTTTGGACAGCTGGCTGGCGTTCAAGCACGGCGAGCCTGCGGATCGCAAGGACGCCATCATCGGAGTGTGCGGGAACTACGCGCTGTTTGGGGGGGGCTGGGGCTGATGCAGGCGGTTCCACGCCATCCATCAGGCAGCCGCATCTGGCGGAGCGCGGCACGCCCCGAAGGAGCGGTCGGCAATAGGGCGGGCGCTGACAGCAATGCGCCCAGTCAAAGGGGCCACATCCGCCCGCTGGTCGGGGCCACCATGGGTGGAGCGAGCCGCTCAAGGCAGATAAGTGTTTGCGCGCAGAGTTTCATTCGTAAAGCATTTGCAATAACGGCGGATTCCAAGCCGAAATTCATCCAAGTGCGACACTATCAAGGCCCGGCTTGCGCCTTCCGAGCTAGGGCAGTCTGCGGCACGATAGTTGCGCCCGCCCGGCTCGGGCCTAGCCACGAACGCTGCCCCGGACCCAATCATGGAACTGATGAACATGCACCCCCGAATTCCGATCCGCACGCTGCTGGCGCTTTGCATCGTGGCGTTGGCGCAACCGCTGGCGGCGGACGAGACAGCTTGCCCAGACAACGTGTTCCTAGACGTGAGCAAGTTTGCGGGAGCCGGAGACGGCTACCCGAAACCCCGAGTCGAGGTGGCCTGCGAGGCCGGCGCGCTGGTGGTGAGCAGCAACGCGATCCCGCACTACGAATTCGTCCAAATCACGCCGAACCCGCTGATCGAGCTGAACCGCGACTACCGCATGCCGCTCAACCCGAAGCTCGCTGAACAGCCCAGTTCGCTGCCGCTGCTGGGCCGGTCGGGCGTTGCCATCAACGGCATTCCCCTGTTCGGCCCGAACGAGGGACCGGCCCCGTACCCCGGCTTCGGAGACCCGATCTACAACGCCATCATGGACTCCTGCATGGGCCACACGGCCCGCCAGTACCACTACCACGCGCTCATCGAGACATGCCTAGGGGCTGGAAGGCAGGTGGGCAAGCCGTCTCCGATCCTGGCCTTCGGCGCTGACGGATTCCCGGTCTACGGTCCGTTCGGTTGCCGCGACGAAGGGTGCTCGCAAGTCATCGAGTACAAGAGCAGCTGGGAGAAGCTGCGCGAGCCTTACACCGATGCGTGGGATGCGTACCGCTTCGTCCCCAAGGACGGCATCGAATACCTCGACCGCTGCAACGGCCACAGCGGAGACGACCAAGGCGGGGCCTACCACTATCACGCCAGCGCCACTTGGCCGTACATCATGGGCTGCTTCTCCGGCATGCCTTCCCAAGATGCGGGGAGACCGGAAGATCGACAGGTTAGCCGCCAAGGCGGCGGCCCGGGGGACGACCCGCGCCCCACTTCGGAGCAATTGGCTGCTGCAGCGGAAAAGCTGGGCATCGAAGAGGGCCGGCTCGCCGAAGCATTGCGCTTGACCGGCGGGCGCGTGGCGCCCATGAACTACTTGGCAGCAGCCCGGTCGCTCGGCCTCGAGCCGGGCGCGTTGTACGAAGCGCTGGGCGTCGAGGCACAGCGGCCTCCGCCCGGAGCCCGCAGGGGAGGCCCTCGGGGAGCGGGAGGACGAGGCCAACGGCCGGGCGGACCCGGCCAAGGGCCTTTGCGTCGACCGCCGCCAAGTCCGGGACAGGGGCCGCGTCAGCGTCCACCGCAGCCGTAAGCGACTCGGAGCAGTTGCAACGCAATCACTCCAGTAGCGGTTCGGTCACCGAGTACATCTTCCGCAAGCGCCCGAGTTCGGCCTTCAATTCGGCGGTGACCTGCGCGGAGGCCCGCTGGCCATAGATGCTCTGCGTCTCCTCGGGATTGCTGTCCAAGTCGTACAGTTCCCACTCGTCACTCTCGTAGAAGCGGATCAGCTTGTAGCGATCCGTCCTGACTCCCTCATGCGCCGGAACGCCGTGGGCGGTCTGGCTCTCGTAGTAGTGGTAGTAAAACGACTTGCGCCAGTCCTGCGGAGTGTTGCCCTGCAGCAGCGGCAGCAAGCTGCGCCCTTGCATTTCGGACGGGACATCGACGCCGGCGATCGCTAGGAATGTTTCCGCGTAATCGAGATTGGAGACCAGCTCTCGGCTCGTGGAACCGGGCTTGACAACCCCCGGCCAGCGAGCCACCAGCGGAGTACGCAGCGATTCCCGGTACATCCAGCGCTTGTCGAACCAGCCGTGCTCTCCAAGGTAAAAGCCTTGGTCGGAGCTGTAGATGACGACCGTGTTCTCGGCCAAGCCGGTCTCGTCGAGATAGCGCAGCAGCCTGCCGATGTTGTCGTCCACCGAGGCGATGCAGCGCAGGTAGTCTTTGATGTAGCGCTGGTACTTCCAGCGGATCAAGTCCTTGCCCTGCAGGTTGGCCTCTTCGAAAGCCTTGTTCTTGGGTCCGTAGACCGCGTCCCACATCGCCTTCTGGGCCGGGTTGAGGCGCCCGTAGGAATTCATCCACTGGCGCAGCAGGCGGTCGTCTTCCGGTGTGTCAGGTGGCGGATTGATTTTCAGGTCGTGGGCCGGCGCCATGTGGCGGCCGATCTCCATGCGGTTCGCGGCCGCGGGCGAGGCCCGGCCGGAATAATCGTCGAAGAGCGTCGGCGGCTCCCAGATGTGCTGGCCATCGTACAGGCTCAGGTATTCCGGACCCGGCATCCAATTGCGGTGCGGTGCCTTGTGCTGGCTCATCAGCATGAACGGCTTGTCGGAATCGCGGCGCTCTTTTAGCCATTCGAGCGACAGATCGGTGACGATGTCGGTGGTATAGCCCTCGTGCTGGCGGCGCGTGTCGTCGGGGCCCACCCGCATATCAGGGTTGTAGTAGGCTCCCTGGCCCGGCAGCACCTCCCATGCGTCAAAGCCCGTCGGGGCCGTCTTGAGGTGCCACTTGCCGAAGATAGCGGTTTGGTAGCCCGCCGCCTGCAGCAATTTCGGGAAGGTCTGCTGCGAGCCGTCGAATCGCAGGCGGTTGTCGAGAACGCCGTTGAGATGGCTGTATTTCCCGGTCAGAATGACGGCCCTGCTGGGCGCGCAGATCGAGTTCGTGACCAGCGCGCGGTCGAAACGGATGCCCTCGCGGGCGATCCGGTCGATGTTCGGCGTGTGATTGATCATCGACCCGTAGGCGCTGATCGCCTGATAGGCGTGATCGTCCGTGAAAATAAAGAGGATGTTGGGCTTGGCGGCGGCGGCCGGCAAGCCGGATGCCAAGAACAAGGCAGCTACAGCAAGAGATCGCATGGCGCTCTGCATTTTATCTAATTCGGGAGATAGACACGGCTTGACGGTTCCTCCATACAATGGGCAGGAGTGAGCGACGTGCTGATCGAGGTGCGGGACCTGTCGTTCCGCTATCCGGATGGGGCAGATGCTCTGCGCGGCGTGAGCTTCTCTCTGCGCAGGGACGAGACTGTCGCGATCCTTGGCGCCAACGGATCGGGCAAGACGACATTTCTCAACCATCTGGTCGGACTGCTGCACGGCCAGGGATCGATCTGCGTCTGCGGCATGTCCGTGGACAACTCAAACCTACGTTCGATCCGCCAGCGCGTCGGCATGCTGTTTCAGGACTCGGACGACCAGATCTTCATGCCCACGATCGAGGACGATGTGGCGTTCGGCCCGCTCAACTTGGGGTTGGACGAGGCACTCGTCCGCGAGCGTGTCGACCGCTGCCTGCGACAAGTCGGGCTGAACGGTCAGCGCAAGAAACCCCCGCATCACCTCAGTGCGGGCGAGCGCCGCCGCGCGGCACTCGCCGGCGTGCTTGCGACCGAGCCCGAGATCATCCTGCTTGACGAGCCCGCGACCTTTCTGGATCCGCCCGCCAAGAAGGCGCTGATCGCGACGTTGCGTGCCTTGCCCCAAGCCAAGATCGTGGTGACGCACGAAGTTGGCCTGGCGGCGGCCCTGGCAGACCGGGCCGTGTTCTTCGAAGACGGGCGCATCACGGCGGAAGGCACCGTGACCGAACTCGCGGACCGCTTCGACTGGCGCTAAGGGCCGGGCTCGCGCGGCGAATGGGGCGAGGGGTGCTGGGCTCCCGTGCGGTCCCACCAAGCCTCGAGCCGTTTCAGCAGGGCCGACGCAACCTCCGGATGCCTGGCCGCAAGATCGCGCTGCTCGCCGAGATCCTCGGCCAGATCGTACAGTTCGACCCGCGAGCGCTCGTAGTAGCGCAACAACTTCCAACGCCCCTCCCGCAAGGCGCTGACCGGGGTGGTCGTCGCGTAATAGTGCGGGTAGTGAAAGAACAGGGCGTCCCTGTCCGTCTGTGCGTTCGGATCGTTTAGCAGCGGTGTCAGGTCGATTCCGTCCACAGCCCGGTTGTGGTCGAGGTCGCCAGCCAAGCCTGCCATCGCCAAGATGGTCCGGTAGTAGTCGATGCTGCTGATCGGGGTATCGCTGACCGATCCGGGCGAAGTGACCCCGGGCCAGCGGATGATCGCCGGGACACGGATGCCCCCCTCATACAGGGATCCCTTGCCGGACCTTAGTGGCGCATTGTCTGTGACTCGGAGTCCATCGAACGTGTTGATGAAGCCACCGTTGTCCGAGGTGAGAATCACAGCCGTGTTGTCCGCCACTCCCAGCGCGTCGAGCGTGTCCAGCACCCTGCCGACGTTCTCGTCGAGCGCATGCACCATGGCCGCGTAGTGCGGGTTGCGATGACGCATGCCCGCTCTGGCCTTCTGGCGATAACGCTCGGCGACCTCGGGCTTGCCTTGGATCGGCGTGTGGACGGTGTGGAACGCGAGATGCAAGAAAAACGGTCGGTCCTGCTCGCGCTTCAGAATCCGGATCGCTTCGGATGTCAGGCGATCTGTCAGGTACTCGCCGACTTCTCCTCCCTCTAGGTGCGGTACGTATCGAAAGCCCGAAAAATGCTGCGATCCGCTGTACGGGAAGAAGAATGTCTGGGGAGCGCCCCACAACGTACCGCCGACGTTGTAGTCGAATCCGTGGGTCTGCGGATAATACTCCGCTGTGCCGAGGTGCCACTTGCCCACGTGAGCGGTCATGTAGCCGGCCTCCTGCAGCACCTCCGCAATGGTGACCTCTTCATGCGGCAGGCTGTCCGCGGTGACTGGCGGGAGGAGGCTGCGGTTGAGCGGCGGCCGCTTGGCCGCCTCCCGCCACACCGTCATGTGCAGCTTGGCGGGGTGCTTCCCGGTCATGATCGAAGCCCGCGTCGGGCTGCAGACCGGAGAGGCCGCGTACGCGTTGGTGAAGCGCAGCGCGCTCGCCGCAAAGGCGTCGATGCGAGGCGTCTCGTGCAGGTCAGAGCCGTAGACGCCCAAGTCAGACCAGCCCATGTCGTCGACCAGAATGATGAGGAAGTTCAGCTTGTCAGCCGCACCGGCCGGCATCACGGACAGTCCAGCCAGCAAGGCGGCCAGGGCCAATGCTCGCGGCAAGTGAGCACGGCCAACTCGACTGCCGGGCTGCCGCCAATGCGCAGCCGAGCGGGCAGACGCATCGCATTTCGAGTTCATGCGCTGATCTTAACGGCTACACCCGGTCCCGGGAAAGGAGATCGAGGCGCGATTGGCAGCCGCGCGCGGCTGCTAGATCGACAACTGAGGGCGGCCGGAAGCCCCGGAAGTGAGGGGAATCCCGGCGCTCGCCAGTGCTCTCCTCCGAGGCTCGGCGGGCTTCAACCCAAGCTATTTCCAGCGACCGCAAGATAGAATAGAAATTCGGCGGCATGCCGCCCGGGCTCCCCGCTCCGAGCCCCATGCCACTTCCCCTCCCCAAGTCTAGAAAGACCTTGTGCTGGATTGGCCTGGCCGCCGCGGCCATTGCATCGGCCGCTATCTATCTGGCGCTGCAACCCCGCATCCTATTCCTCGGATTCCCGAGCATGTACCGCTTCCTGCTCGCCGAGAGCGCAAGCCAGTCCGGGGTGCGCTACACCTATTGGAGCCCTGAAAAGATTGACGACCCAAGCCTAGGCCAGCCGAACTTCAACCGTTACAAGGTGATCTTCGTCAGCGGTCGGCGGTCAGACCCGTTGAGCCGTCCTGTCCGCCAGGCCCTCGGAGAAGCGGGCCAAGCTGGCACGCGCGTGATCGTCCTGCCCGCCCATGACACGGCTAGGCTCGGCGTCGGCAACGCGGACTTCTCCGGCCCAGACCGCTGGATTGACGACTACTGGCGGTACGGCGGAGTCTCCAACATGGCACGCCTGCTCCAGACGTCCGCCGCGCGCTACGAAGGCCGAGACTTCGAGATCTTAGAACCGCTGCCCACCCCCGACGACGGCTACTACCACCCCGCCTCGCCCAGCCTGCTGACGACAACTTCCGAGTACGAGCGCTGGTACGAAGCATCCGGGCATTTCAAGCCTGACGCGCCCAGGGTCCTGATCGACTTCGCGGACGGCTGGAGGCTGGGCATGAACCAAGCCACCGACGCCGTGATCCAAGCATTCGAGGATGGCGGATTCAACGCCGCGGCGATTTTCGGCACGGCCCGCGCCGCGCCCTTCGCTCTCGAATACAAGCCCGACATCTTGATCTCCCGCAAGCACGGCCGCTGGTGGCTCGGCGAGCCGGGTGTCAAGGTCCTCGACGAAGAGCTCAACATCCCGATCCTCCGAGGCCTCTCGCTGCTCTTCACTGGCGAGTCGTTCGCCGACTACCGGCAAACCCGCGCCGGAATCCGGGATGCCGGGCTGATCATGGGCGCGATGGTGCCAGAGCTCGACGGAGCGATCCAGCCGACGCTCATCGAAGGCTTGGACTCAGAATGGTACGGACGGCGGTTCGAGTCCTTCCAGTCCGAGCGGATCGCCCTACTGGTCGAGCGGGCTAAGCGCTGGGTAAGGCTCCGCAAGGTCAGCAATTCCGAAAAGAGGGTCGCGATCTTCTATGTCTCTGGTATTGGCAAGGGCCGCATCACGGCGGCCAGCCTCAACGTGCCGCGCAGCATGATGCGCTTTCTGGCCGCCATGGAGCGGGACGGCTACTCGTTTGAGGAGCTGCCGTCTGACGAGGATGGCCTGCTCGCGGAGATGCTTGACAAGGGCCGCAACGTCAGCACCGGCCGTCCGCGCGACTTGCGCCAGCTCGCGCAGCGCGAGGGCGTGCTCCTGCTGCCGGTAGACGGCTACCTGCGCTGGTTCGACGGCTTGCCGGAGACCATGCGCACGGAAGTGATCGCTACGTTCGGTCCGCCGCCGGGCGATCTGATGACGGTGCGGCAAGACGGCAAGTCTTTCTTCGTGCTGCCGAAGCTGGACTACGGCAACATAATCGTGCTGCCGCAGCCGGTGCGGGGGGCGGCCATGGACGCCAAGCTGCAGCACAACGACAGGGTGCCGCCACCGCATCAGTACCTCGCGGTGTATTGGTGGCTGCGCGAGATCTGGCAGGCCGATGCGATCGTCAACTACGGAACCCACGGCACCCACGAATTCCTGCCCGGCCGACCGCTGGGCCAGCTGGCCGACGACTGGTCGGACCGGACGATTGGCGCGCTGCCCAACCTCTACGTCTACGTCATGGACAACGTGGGCGAGGCGCTGATCGCCAAGCGCCGCGGCGCGGCCGTCACCATCAGCCATCAGATCCCGCCGGTCGAGGCTGCGGGCATCACGCGCGAGGAGCCGCAGATCGCCCAGATCTACCGCAGCGCCCGCCAGCTGCTGGGCGCGCAGGAAGGGGCGCTTAAGGAAGAACTGCGCGCGCGGGTGCACGCCCTCGCGCTGGAGCACGGCCTCGATCGGGATATCGGCGCCGATTGGAAATCCGCGATCCCCAGCGACGAGCAAGTCGAGCAACTCGCCGAGCACATCCACCTCACCGACGAGGACCGCATTCCGCTCGGACTGCACATCCACGGGCAGCCCAGCAGCCCGGACCAACTGGCTCCGATGATCACCGCCATGCTCGGCGATGAGATCCTGGACAGCGCCGGCTGTGCGCAGGACGACGTCGCGGCGTGTGCAGCCAGCGCCCGCCAACGTGCCGAGAAAACCGTCCAAAGGGCCCTGACCGGTGCCCTGCCCGCTACCGCGCTGGGCTCGCTAGCGCCCCGGTTCACAAGCATCAGAGCGGCGTTCTCGCAAACACCGGAGGAGATCAGCCACACGCTGGACGCGCTCTCGGGGGGCTACGTGCCCCCGGGCGGTGGCGGGGACCCGCTGCGCAACCCGCAGGCGCTGCCGACAGGACGCAACCTGCACGGCATCAACCCGGCCGAGGTGCCGACGGCGGCGGCGTGGAAAATCGGCGTCAGCCTCGCCACCGAGCAACTGCAAGCCGAACGCGAGCGCCTCGGGCGCTGGCCTCGCAAGATCGGGTTCACGCTCTGGAATACCGAGTTGATCCGGCAGCACGGGACAGACTTAGCACACGTGATGCACTTGCTGGGCGTGCGCCCCGTTTGGGACCACCGCAACGTGGTGGAAGACGTGGAGCTGATCCCTGCCAGCGAGCTGGGCCGCCCCCGCATCGACGTCGTGGTGCAAGCCGCCTCTCTGTTTCGTGACACCTTCCCGGATCGCATGAAGCTGCTCGACAAGGCAGTCCGGCTGGCCGCGAGCGCATCCGACGGCGAAAACTTCGTGGCAGAGCACACTGCCGAGGCCGAGCGCGAGCTGAAGCGCTCTGGCATCGCTGCCAGGGATGCACGCACGCTCGCCGGCGCGCGCATCTTCAGCAACTCGGCGGGGGGCTACGGCACAGGCCTTGTCGCGTCGATCTCGCGCAGCGGAAGCTATACGTCTTCGGAGGGGCTCACCGCGGCCTACCTAGCCCGGGCCGGAGCAGTCTACACGGCGGGCTACGAGTGGGGCCGTCCGGTGCCGGAAGCCTTTCGCACGCACCTCCAGCACACCGACGCGGTGACGCTGAGCCGTTCCACCAACGTGGTCGGCGCGCTGACGCTGGACCACTACTTCGAGTACCTCGGCGGCATGACGATGGCGGTTCGTGACACGACCGGAGTAGCCCCTGAGACCTATCTGGCAGACGTGCGCCACGCTGGCAAGCCGCGCATCGAGACAGTGCGCGAGTCGCTGGCCAGAGGCCTGCGCGGCAAGTTTTGGAACCCGAAATGGATCCGGGAACTGCAAAGCGAGGGCTACTCGGGCGCTGTCGAGATCGCCCAGACCACGACCAACCTATTCGGATGGCAGGTCACAAAGCCTGCAGCGGTCGAAAGCGAGTCCTGGGATCGGGTCAACGACATCTACGTGAACGATTCCCTTGATCTGGAGCTGCCGCAGTGGTTCGACACTAGCAATCCCTTCGCCTACCAAGAAGTGATGGCAATCCTGCTCGAGGCCGCGCGCAAGGCCTACTGGGACGCGAGCGAAGAGGCTCTCACCGCCCTGGCCTTGGAATACGCGCAATCGCTGGAGCGGCACGGAGCCTCCGGCAGCGTTCGCACCACTGGAAACCGCCCCTTCGAGGAATTCGTCGAGATCCGGGTCGCCGCGTCTGCGCGGCCCGAGTTGGTCTCCGTCCTGCGCGATCAGCTCAGAGACGGGTCCAGCCCGCGGGTCGAGGGCCGCATGCTGGTCGAGCATGACGGCCTTCCGGACACTAGCGCCTCGCGCCTGCGTCCCGAGGCTGCGCTGGGGGCGCTGGCCGTTCTGGCCGGAGTGTTTCTGCTCGGCTGGCGCCGCATCAGCTAGACCACGGCGGCCGAGCAGCAACTCACCCGGTCGTCGGTCGAGTTGCCACCCCGCCACACCCACCAAGACCGCTCGCCGAGTCCCAAGAGCGGGCAGGCCATTGCTATACTGCGCTTAATCGCCGCTGCCCTTGCGAGGCGAGGATCCGTCACATTGCCGGACCGCTCTTGGGGCACAGCAAGGCAAGTGCAGTCGTGTCCAAGACCTTCTTCATCGAGACGTTCGGCTGTCAGATGAACGTGCATGACAGCGAGAAGGTACGCGGCATGCTCGAGGCCCGCGGGTACAGCCAAGTCGGGTCCCCTAACGAGGCCGGGATGCTGCTCTACAACACTTGCAGCATCCGCGATAAGGCCGAGCAAAAGGTGTTTTCGCGGCTGTCCGGCGTGAAGCGGAGCGCGGCTGGCAAGACGATCGGCGTGCTCGGCTGCGTTGCGCAGCACAACGGCGAGGACATCTTCGATTTCGCACCGCATGTCGATTTCGTCTGCGGCTCGGCAAGCTACAATTCCCTGCCCTCGATCCTTGACCGCGTCGATTCGGGAGAATCCCGGGTGGCCGGACTGGAGCTCGACACCAACGACACCTTCGACGTGCCCCGCATCGAGCGCGACCGACCCTACAGCGCCTACATCACCATCATCGAAGGTTGTGACAAAGCTTGCACCTACTGCGTGGTGCCATTCACGCGCGGCCCGGAGCGGAGCCGCGACAGCAAGTCCGTCATGGAGGAGGCCGCGGATCTCGCATCCCGCGGCTACACCGAGATCACGCTGCTGGGGCAGACTGTCAACAGCTACCGGGATCCATCGCCGGCCGGCTGGAGCTTCGCCCGGCTGCTCGACGAGATCGGCAGGCTGCCGCGGATTCGGCGGGTGCGCTTCACGACATCCCATCCAGCGGACTTCACAGCGGACATCGTCGAGGCGATTGACCGCAACGAATCACTCTGCGACTGGGTCCATTTGCCCGTGCAATCCGGGTCGACCGATGTGCTGCGAGGCATGCGGCGCACCTATAGTCGCGACGAGTATCTGCGGTGCATCGACATCCTCAAAGCCGCCACCCGCAGGATCGAGCTCAGCACGGACATCATCGTGGGATTTCCTGGCGAGAGCGAGCAGGACTTCGAGCAAACCCTGTCGCTGCTCGACGAGGTCCAGTACGCCTCGGTCTTCTCGTTCAAGTACTCGCCGCGCAAGGGCACGCCCGCTGCCGACATGCCGCAAATCCCCGAAGCCGAGAAAAGCCGGCGGCTGCGTGCGCTGCAAGAGTGTCAGAGGCGCATCCAGCTGCGTCGCAACGCAGAATTCATCGGGCACCGCCAGGAGGCGCTGGTCGAAGGCCGCAAGGAGAAGTTCAGCCAGTGGGTGGGCCGGACGACCCAGAATCGCGTGCTGAATTTCACCGATCCGGCGGGTCTGGCCGGGGACCGCGACCTGCGCGGGAGCTATTGCCAAGTCCGAGTCACGGGATCCGGACCGAACTCGTTGGTGGGAGAGCTCGCAGACCCCGTAGCCCAGCCGGGGTTCCAAGGGCTCCACGTCCTCAACTAAAGGAGAAACCGATGCGGGAAATCGAGATGAGAATCTGCGGCTTGATGATGGATCCCATCACCAACATGCCGATCGTGGTGCTCAAGGATCTCGACAACGAGACCGTGCTGCCCATCTGGATCGGCGTGTACGAGGCGAACGCGATCGCGCTGGAGATCGAGAAAGTGGCCACTCCCCGTCCGATGACCCACGACTTGGTGCGGAACCTGCTGCTGGGCTTCAACGCCCATCTGCGCAAGGTCGTCGTGACAGAACTGAAGGACGACACATTCTTCGCCGTCTTATGGGTCGAACGTGACGGCCAGCTGTACGGGATCGATTCGCGCCCGAGTGACGCGCTGGCGCTGGCCCTGCGGCTCGACTGCGGAATCTGGGTCACCGACGCTGTCATCGCGTCGTCGAAACTGTCGCCCACGCTCAAGGAAAAGACCAACAGCGAGGAACTCCGCAAATGGCTCGAAAACCTCGGCGAAGAGGATCTCGGCCAGTACAAGATGTGACGGCGCTTGCCGACCGACCGATCAGACGACCGGCCCGCGGTGCTCGCCCAGTTCGGACGCCCGCCGCTTGCCGTCATCCAAGGCTTCGCTGAGCTCGGTCCCCTCGAGCGGGCTGAATGCCTGCACGGTCGAGACCGCTGTTTCCAACTCGGCAACCGACTTCATGCCCATGATCGCCACCGACAGGCCGGGAATGCCGAGCGCGTAGCGTACCGCCCGGCCATAGTGCGGGTCGTCCGATAAGATCGCGCCGCTGCCCTGCGCCCCGCCTAGGATCTTCATCGCCACGATGCCCAAGCCGCGCTCCGCAGCTTCCTGGAACACGGTCTGCTCGAAGTTGTAGATGTGCCGGTCGATGCAATTGACCGCCGCCATGACGGCCTCCACGCGCCCGGAACGAAGAATCGGCAGCGCCCGGCGCGGACGCAAGTGGCAGGTCATGCCGATGTGGCGCACCAGACCCTGCTTCTTCAAGTTCTCGAGTCCCGCCAGTGCCCCGTCGTCGCCGAGCAGGATATCCAAGCTTGGGAATCGATCGGTGCGGCCGACATTGTGGACATGGACGAGGTCAAAGTACTCGGCGCGTGTCTTTTGCAGGCTTTCCTGAACCTGCCAGATGGCGTCCTGCTTGGATGTCGCCTCGACCTTGGTGACCAGCACGAACTTGTCGCGCTTACCTTGCAGGGCGGGGCCCAGCCGGCGCTCTGACTGCGCGTAGATCGGAGCCGTGTCGAGGTAGTTCACGCCAAAGTCCGCCGCAGCGGCGATGACGTTGTTCACCTCCTTCTGCGAGACGCCCTCGCGGCCGAGCGGGGATGTGCCGATGCCCAGTACGCCGACGGTCATCCCGGTCTTGCCGAACTGGCGCTTGGCGACCGGCTCGGCTCGCGCGGTAGCTCCTGCGGCCAAGGCTCCGGCAATCGCCGCGGTCTTGCCGAGATCCCGGCGTGTAATGCGTTTCATTCGCTGCCTCCGGAAACAGTGTAGCGAGAGCGCAAGCCATAGCAAAGCAACGCGCGTCGCCGCATCCGATTTCGGCTGGCTGCGCACTTGCGGCTTGCGGGCACAGGTCCTGCCGGCGAGCGCAATGCTGGCTGATGCGCGGCATGGCCGGCGGTCTAGAATGGGAATAGGGCGGAACCACCCGCCCGAGTTCCCGTCGAATCAGTCATGGAGACCGATTCCAATAGCGCACAGGGTTCCGATCGCGATCCCGCCGAGTCCCCCCGGGCACTGGGCATGGACCTGCGCGCGTGGATGCGAGATGTGCTGCTCTCAGTCGCGATCGCGACTGTGGTGATCGTATTCCTCTACCAGCCCGTCAAGGTCGAGGGCACGAGCATGCTCCCGCAACTCGCCGACGAGCAGCGAATCTTCGTCAACAAGTTCGTCTACCGCCTGGACAGCATCCAGCGTGGTGACGTGATCGTATTCAGACTCCCCCAGGACCCTAAGCGATCCTACATCAAACGGGTGGTGGGACTGCCCGGCGAAATGATCGAGATCCGCCGCGGAGCGGTCCTTGTGGACGGCAAGGCGGTGTCCGAGCCGTACGTGCCGGCACGCTATCGCGACCCCGCCAGCCATCCCTCGGTGACGGTTCCGGAGAGCGAATACTTCGTGCTGGGCGACCATCGCAACACTTCCAAGGACAGCCGTGCATGGGGCACGGTTGCCGAATCCTCCATCACGGGAAAAGCCGTCTTTGCCTATTGGCCCCCGGAAAGGTTCGGGGCAGTCCGTTAGGCCCGGACGCAGCAGTCAATGAATTTCCCCGCCACCCTTGCTCTCGAAGACGGGCGCTGCTTCCAAGGGCGCGGTGCCGGAGCCCGTGCCGAAGCCTGCGGCGAGGTGGTCTTCAACACCGGCCTGACCGGCTATCAGGAGATCTTCACCGATCCGTCCTACAGCGGCCAGATCGTCATCCTGACCTACCCCCACATCGGCAATTACGGCACGAACCCCAATGACAGCGAGTCCGAACAGCCCTATATCGAGGCCTTAGTCGTGCGCGAGTTGTCAGAGGTCACCAGCAACTGGAGATCCTCGCAATCGGCCAACGAATTCCTGGCGTCGCACGAAATTCCGATCATCACCGACATCGACACCCGGGCGCTGGTGCGCCACATCCGCAAGCACGGCGCCCTGCGGGGCGTAGTGTCGACGCTGGAGACAAGCGAGTCCGCGCTAGTGGACAAGGCGCGATCCGCTCCCAGCATGGCGGGGCAAGACCTTGCGAGCGGCGTATCGACAACCAAGCGCTACAGCTGGACCGACGGCCCGCCCCACTGGCTGCCGTCCACGCCGCCATCGACACCCCCTCAAGGCAGCTTTCATGTGGTGGCCTACGACTTCGGCATCAAGCGCAACATCCTGCGCCAGCTGGCGGCCATCGGTGCGCGCGTGACCGTGGTGCCCTGCGGCACGCTCGCCGAGGACGTGCTCGCCGCGAAACCCGACGGACTGTTCGTCTCGAACGGTCCCGGCGATCCGGAACCGCTGAGCGGTCCCGCCGGTGAGATCCGCAAGCTGGTCGGCCGCGTGCCGATCTTCGGCATCTGCCTAGGTCTGCAAGTGCTGGGCCAGGCCCTCGGCGGCAAGACGTACAAGCTCAAGTTCGGACACCACGGCTGCAACCACCCCGTGCTGAACCTAGCCACGAGCAAGGTCGAGATCACCTCGCAGAATCATGGCTTCGCGCTGGATCCCGATTCACTCGACGAATCCTCGATCGAACTCACGCACGTGAATCTCAACGACCGCACGGTCGAGGGGTTCCGCAGCCGCAACGATCCGCTATTCTGCGTCCAGTACCATCCGGAAGCCGCACCGGGACCGCACGATTCCCAGTACCTGTTCGACGATTTCCGCCAGTTGATGGTGGACGCGGGATGACCTCCCGCTCGACGCAGCGCTGCCCAGACCGAATCGACGACAATGCCAAGACGCACTGACCTCGAAAAGATCATGATCGTGGGCTCGGGGCCCATCGTGATCGGGCAGGCCTGCGAGTTCGACTATTCGGGCACCCAGGCCTGCAAGGCACTGCGGGACGAGGGCTACCAGACCGTGCTGGTCAACTCGAACCCGGCGACGATCATGACCGATCCGGAGCTGGCCGAGCGCACCTATATCGAGCCGCTGACGACCGAGTACCTCCGGGCGATCATCGAGCGGGAGCGCCCGCAGGCGCTGCTTTCGACCGTGGGCGGCCAGACCGGACTCAACGCCTCGGTCGCGCTGGCCGAGGCCGGAGTCCTGGAAGAGTTCGGGGTGGAGCTCATCGGGGCCAACCTGGAGGCCATCCGCAAGGCCGAGGACCGTCACGCGTTCAAGGTGGCCATGACCGAAATCGGACTAGAGGTCCCACGCTCGCGCCTGGTGTCCAGCGTCGAAGACGGCCTCGACTTTGCGTCCGGGGTCGGCTATCCGGTAGTCCTCCGGCCCAGCTTCACACTGGGCGGTACGGGTGGCGGGCTCGCTTACAACTCCGAGGGGATGCGCTCGCTGCTGCGGCGCGGCCTGGAGCTGTCCCCCGTCCACGAAGTGCTGGTCGAGGAAAGCGTGCTCGGCTGGAAGGAATTCGAGATGGAGGTGATGCGCGACCTGGCTGACAACGCGATCATCATCTGCTCGATCGAAAACTTCGACATGATGGGGGTGCATACCGGAGACTCAATCACGGTCGCCCCCGCGCAAACGCTCACGGACCGCGAATACCAGCTCATGCGGGACGCCTCGCTGGCCTGCCTGCGCAAGATCGGCGTGGACACCGGTGGCTCCAACGTGCAGTTCTCGATCGATCCCGAGACCGGCCGCATGCTGGTCATCGAGATGAACCCGCGCGTGTCGCGCAGCTCGGCGCTCGCTTCGAAGGCGACCGGATTCCCGATCGCCAAGATCGCGGCCAAGCTGGCCGTCGGCCTGCGCTTGGACGAGATCCCCAACGACATCACGCAGAAGACTCCCGCCTGTTTCGAGCCCAGCATCGACTACGTAGTGGTGAAGGTGCCCAAGTGGCAGTTCGAGAAGTTCCCGGGCAGCGAGCCCGTGCTCGGCGTGCAGATGAAGTCGATCGGCGAGGTCATGGCCATCGGATCGACGTTTAAGCACGCGCTGTGGAAAGCGATTCGCTCGCTGGAGACCGGCCGCAAGTCCGGCACGGACGTCTACAGCCGGGACATGATCCCGAAGCGCCTGATCACGCCCAATCCGGATCGGCTGAACTACATCCGCTTTGCCTTGACAGAGGGCTGCACGGTCGATGAGATTTGCGAAATGACCGGCATCGACCCCTGGTTCATCGCCCAGATCAAGACCGTGGTCGACCTACAACAGGACCTCGCCACGAGCAATCTTGACGAGGTTTCCCGGGCGCAGCTGCTGCTCGCAAAACGCAGCGGGCTGTCCGACAACCGGCTCGCGCGCCTGTGGCACGAGACCGAGACCGCGGTGCGCAACCGGCGCAAGGAATGGGGCATCCGCGCAGTGTTCAAGCGCGTTGATACTTGCGCGGCGGAATTCGAGAGCTTCACGCCGTACCTGTACTCGGTGTACGAGCAAGAGTGCGAGGCCGAGCCGACCGATGCCAAGAAGATCATGATCCTTGGCTCCGGCCCGAACCGCATCGGCCAAGGCATTGAATTCGACTATTGCTGCTGCCACGCCTCGTTCGCCCTGCAGGATCTGGGCTTCGAGTCGATCATGGTCAATTGCAATCCCGAGACCGTCTCGACCGACTATGACACCAGCGACCGGCTGTACTTCGAGCCGCTGACACTCGAGAACGTGCTCAACATCTGCGACGTGGAGAAGCCCGGCGGAGTGATCGTACAGTTTGGCGGGCAGACACCGCTCACCCTGTCGCTTCCGCTCAAGGCCCACGGCATCCCAATCATCGGCACCGACCCAGAGTCCATCGACCTCGCCGAGGACCGCGACCGATTCGGTCGACTGTTGAACGAGCTGGACTTTCCGCAGCCCGCGGGCAGCACCGCCACGACGCCAGAAGGGGCGCTGGAGGCGGCCAAGCAAATCGGCTATCCGGTCCTCGTGCGGCCCAGCTACGTGCTGGGCGGCCGGGCGATGGTGATCGCCTACGACGCCACCACCGTTGAGAACTATATGCGCGATGCGGTGGTCTACTCGCAGGACCGACCCATCCTCATCGATCGATTCCTGGAAAACGCGCTGGAGGTCGATGTCGACGCGCTTTGCGACGGCGAGGATGTATTGATCGGCGGCATCATGGAGCACATCGAGGAAGCCGGCGTGCATTCCGGCGACAGCTCCTGCGTCTTGCCCTCGCAAACCATTCCGGCGAACACGCTCGAAACCATCCAGGACTACACAGTGCGGCTGGCCAAGGCGCTCAACGTAGTCGGGCTCGTCAACGTGCAGTTCGCGGTTCACCGCGGCAAGGTCTACGTCATCGAGGTCAACCCGCGCGCCTCGCGCACGGTGCCGTACGTCAGCAAGGCTACCGGCGTCCCGCTGGCAAAGATCGCGGTAGGCCTGATGACGGGACGCAAGCTGGCCGACTGCGGACTTGGCTCGGGCATTCTCCCGACCCGCAAGATCTGCGTGAAATCCCCTGTGTTCCCGTTCAACAAGTTCAGCGGTGTGGACCCCCTGCTGGGCCCCGAAATGCGCTCGACCGGCGAGGTTATGGGCATCGGGGACTCGTTCGGCGAGGCCTTCGCGAAGGCCCAGTTGAGCGCAGGACAGAAGCTGCCGGACAGCGGCTGGGTTTTCTTCAGCGTGAACTCCCGGCAGAAGGTGCAAGGCATCGAGATGGGACGCAAGTTCGTCGAGTTGGGCTTCAGCATTTATGCGACGCGCGGAACGGCCCGGGCACTGAGAGGGGCAGGCCTGCAGTGCCGGACAGTGATGAAAATTGCCGAAGGCAGGCCGAACGTGCTCGATCTGATCACGGATCGCAAGATTGACCTGATCGTCAACACGCCCGCCGGAGCTCACGCCTTCGAGGATGAGAAAAAGATCCGCAGCGCTGCCATCCAGCACGGCATCCCGAGCATGACGACGATGAACGCCGCCAGGGCCGCCGTCAACGGTATAGCGGCGCGCAGCCAGCGCGAGTTAAGCGTGCTCTCGCTGCAAGACCTGCACTCCGAGACAAGGCCCATACCAGCCTAGGGCGCCGCCGAGGGCGGGCACCGCCGCACGGCTGCTGGCCGGCGAACCGAGCCCGTTCCCCGCCGATACAATGGTCGTCTATGGCGGCGATTCGGCGAGCCCTGCTCAGCGTTACTGACAAGACAGGCCTTGTCGCATTTTCCCAACAACTCGCGGCCGGCGGCGTCGAACTGGTCTCCACCGGAGGCACCGCACGGGTCCTCCGGGAGGCGGGCCTGGAAGTCCGAGACGTCGCCGAGGTGACCGGATTTCCTGAAATGCTCGACGGCCGCGTCAAGACACTGCACCCCCGCATCGCGGGCGGCATCTTGGCTATCCGCTCGAACGCAGAGCACATGAATGCGCTGAAGCGGCACGAGATCGAAGCCATCGACATGGTGGTCGTCAACCTCTACGCGTTCGAGTCGACTGCAGCGCGCGAGGGAGCGACATTCGACGAACTCATCGAAAACATCGACATTGGAGGGCCATCATTGATCCGCGCGGCCGCGAAGAACTTCAGGGATGTGGCGGTGGTGACCGATCCGTCTGACTACCCATCGATCAGTGCGGAGCTTGCCGGCGGCGGTTCGCTGTCTGAAGACAGGCACTGGCTGCTCGCCCAGAAGGCATTTCAGGCAACGGCGGCTTATGACCAGACGATCGCAGGTACGCTGGCAGCACTCGCGGCCGGGCAGGCGCCGGGAACAGTTGCGCACGAGCTTGCACCCCCGCAGCTGAACCTGCGCGTGCAGCGCAAGCAAGTCTTGCGCTACGGGGAGAACCCCCACCAGCAGGCCGCGCTCTACAGTGATGGACAGCTCGGCATCGGCGGTGCGCGGCAGCTGCACGGGAAGGAACTTTCCTACAACAATCTGGTCGATCTGGACGCATCGTGGCAGCTCGCCTCGGAGTTTGAGCAGCCGGCGGTAGCCATCATCAAGCACACCAATCCATGCGGCTGCGCCGTGGGCGATTCACTGGCCGACGCCTACCGCAAGGCCCTTGCGTGCGACCCCGTTTCGGCATTCGGTTCGGTGATTGCGGTGAGCAGACAGGTGGATCGCGAAACCGCGCTGGACATGTCTAGGCTCTTCGTCGAAGCGATCGCGGCACCGGGATTCGACGCGGACGCACTCGCCCTCCTGACAGCGAAAAAGACCGTGCGGCTGCTGGAGATCGGCTCCACCGGTCCCGGGGTGGTGGTGAAGAGCATTTCCGGAGGCTTCCTGCTCCAAAGCGAAGATCGGTCCGAAACGAGCCCGGAACGGTTTGACGTGGTCAGCAGCCGCCCACCATCGGATGCGGAAGCGGACGCGCTGCGATTCGCGTGGAAGGTAGCCAAGCACGTCAAGTCAAACGCCATCCTGTATGCCCGCGACGGACAAACGGTGGGAGTCGGCGCTGGACAGATGAGCAGGGTCGACGCAGCACGGCTAGGCGCCATGAAGGCGGTGCTCCCGCTCGATGGATGTGTGGTGGCATCCGATGCGTTCTTCCCGTTCGCCGACGGTGTGGAAGAGATTGCCAAGCACGGCGCGACGGCGATCATCCAACCGGGCGGCTCAAGGCGCGACGATGAGGTGATCGCGGCGGCTGACAACCTTGGCCTCGCGATGGTTTGCACGGGGGTGAGACACTTCCGCCACTGAGGGCTTCCCAGCGCAGCGGGCGCGAGGCACGCTTCCACTAGTCGAAGCGCCCCCTCTTCCCGCGAACTTGGCAGAGGCAACCGGTCCGGCACATCGTGCCGCGCAGCGGTCGGAGCGGAACAGCGCATAGGAGTAGGAAGCGATGAGATCCAGAGTTCGGCTCTTCGGCTTCGTTGCAACCCTACCTGCCGGAGCAAGGGTATACGGCTCGGGCAAAGCCGCGGACGGCAGTCCCGTGGACACCGCGGTCAACCTGATGGGGCAGATCGATGAGACTCTTGCATCCCTGCTATCAGACCTGTCTCAGATCGTTCAGCTGAAATGCTTCCTGCGCCCGATCACCGCCGCATTCGAAGTCGAGCGAGCGATCGCGGAGTTCTGCGGGAGGGGGGCTCCGCCAATGGTGTTCCTGATTACGCACCAGCCCCAGCCAAAGTTAGGAGGCGGTAGCTTCCGTGTTGGCTGTCAAGCAGATATCCGGGCAGATGTGTTCTGCAAGGGCGATTTTCTTGGATTTCTCTGCACATGGTGAGATTCGGTGAGGGGCGGCGGTGGGTGCTGCTCAGGCGGCGGCCGGCAACTCCCGAGCGGGCGGTTCGCTTTGCCAGCAGCGGTCCTCGCGCAGCAGCGCAGTGAGCAGGCAAGCGAGCTTGCGCATGACGGCGACCATGGCGACCTTGTGCTCCTTCTTGTCGGCGATCAGGCGCTGGTAGCAGGCCTTGCAGGCGGGTTCCCAGCGGGTCGCGGACAGGGCCGCCATGTAGAGGCTGTGGCGGGGCTGGGCGCGACCGCCGCGAATGCTGCGGCGACCATGCTGTTTGCCCGAGTCTTGGTCGAACGGCGCCAGGCCCAACAACGCGGCGGCCTGGCGGCGACCGATGGTGCCCAGTTCGGGCATCTCGGCACACAGGCAGGCGGCCGTGACCGGGCCGCAGCCGGGCACCGACTGGATGATCTCGGCGCGGCGCGCCAGGGCAGCGTCGGCGGCGATACAAGTCAGCATGCGCTGCTCGCAGGAGCTGATGTCGGCTTGCAGGCCATTGCAACTGTCAGCGATGCAGGCAGCCGCCTCGGGGGCGAGTTCGGCGCGCAGCTTGCGGAGGGCGCCGAGCTGTATCACGAGCTTGCGGCGCGCGGCCAGCAAGTCACTGAGCAGCTGCAGGTGATCGTCTTGGGGCGGGGTCGCCACGAGGCTGTCAAGCTGGCCGAAGCGGGCCAGCATGGCAGCGTCGACGCGGTCGTTCTTGGCGAGTTGTCCGAGGGCCTCGGCGAAGCGCCGCGAGCGCAGCGGGTTGACCAGCACGGTCTCCAAGCCGGCCTCGAAGAGGCACTGATGCAGACGGCGGTGATAGCGCCCGGTGGGCTCGAAGACAGCGCGGCTGACGCCGTGCTGCAGCAGCCACTTGCGCAGGGCGCGGCGGCCGCACTTGTCATTCTTGAAGTGGCGCTCCAAACTGCCCTCGAGGATGTGGGCGTCGAGCCCGGATTTGCCGACATCGATACCGGCGATTACGGTGGGCTTGGGTGGTGTCATTCCTGCGTTCCTGTCCTTTTGCGATACGGGGCTACACCCACGCTTCCGTTGAGGTCGCGCAGGAATTGATGCGACGGGCCGACCAAGCTACCGCACGGACCTGAAATCCGAGGGGGAAACGGTCCGACCCGTCGCCGCCTCGGGGGCCTTGCAAGGCCCCCGAGGCGACCTCCCCCCGCTGGCGAGGGGAGGGATCCGAGGCCTGCCGCTGCGGTGGCTTGCGCCACCTGCGGCAGACCAACGAGACGTACCCAAGTCCTAACTGGGGATCCTGTCTCCGGCACACTTCCAAGATAAAAGGGTAGGGGCGGAGTGCGCACGGCGACATAGGCGAGGCGGGGCACGAGATCGACCAGCTGGTAGCGGCGGTTGAAGCGGTAGGCGAATTCGGCGAGGTAGCGCCCCGCGTAACGCGCGGCGCAGGCGTGATAGGTGCCGTCCATCGCCCGCTTGACGTTGCCCAGCAGCGTGTTCACCCAGATCAGCCCGGGCGTCTCGCAGCTGCCCTTGCCACCTCCGGTGACGCGCGGCTGGTGCGTGCAGCGGGCCGCCTGCACCCCCCGGAAGCAGGCCAGCCCGTCCGACCGTACGATGGTCCCCGGCCGTAGGTGCTGCTGCGCCCAGGCTTCCACTGCGCGGCGGCGGAAACCAACCACCGGGCTCAGCCGCAGCCGCTGCGGCCGCCCGTCCTCAGTGACTTGGGCCGCCGCCAGGAAGGGCGTCTTGCGGTCCGCGCCGCGACCGCGCTTGCCGCCGCTGGCTTCCCCGCCCAGATCGGCGTCGTCCATCTCCACGAGGCCCCCCAGAGGCTGGCTGTCATCCCGCTCGCGCATCGCCTGCAGCAGTTTGTGCTTGAGCATCCAAGCCGTGTTGTAGCTCACGCCCAGCTGGCGCATCAGGTCCATCGCCGAGATGCCATTCTTGGATTGCGTGAGCAAGTAGATCGCCAGGTACCAAGTGGTCAGCGGCAGCTTGGTGTGCTCGAACACGGTGTCGGCGGTCAGCGAGACCTGCCGCTTGCAGCGGATGCACTGGAAGACCTTGCGGGTGTGCAGCTGGCAGTCCTTGTGCTAGCCGCAGGCGGGGCAGCGGAAGCCCTGCGGCCAGCGCGCTTGGAACACCGCTTGGGCGCATTGCAGCTCGGTTCCGTAGAGCTTGAGGAAGTCGCGCAGGCTCTGTCCTTTCTGGAACTGGACGTGGTTCTTAGGCATGTAGAACTCCTTTGTTATCAGATACTTATTATACATTCCACAGCGATTTAAGTCAACCGGATCGAAGCCCGAATCCAAAACATTTCCGGCTCCTAAATGCGGCTGAGAGGCCTCGGTAATCAGGATGGTGTTTGTGGAATGGCTCAACGGACAAGCCATTGAGATCGAGGCGATCGTGGCCGCCAGCCGGGATCACAAGTGCGGGGAGCGCGGGTGACGGTGTGCACAGGCTATGGCGGCAACTGAGGGTGCTGCGGGAGGGGCGGGAACTGGCCAAGCGGCTGCTGGCCGTGGGGCCGGCGGCGGTGCCTCTGGACGACGACAAGAGCGTGAACCGGACGGTGGACGAGGCGTTGCGCGCGAAATTGGGAATCATTGCTAAATCCGTGTGACAAACATGACCACAGCTGATGCGAGTCCGTAGTCGATCGACTACACTGTGCTCGACTCATCGTGCTTTCTCGCTCTAGCCTTCTGTTGACATGTTGGACGTTCAGCGGACGTCCGGCGCGTCGCGCGAGGTGCCGGACACGATTACTAGATCCTGCGTCTCTCAGTTGGCGGCTGCGGATCCGGCGTCCTAAATCGTGACGAGATTTGCCAATCGACACGAGAATGCCGACCCGCTGTCAGAAGTTAAGGTACATCAAGGTGAGGTGAGGGCCTGGGGCAATTCCGGCACTGGATCGTGTGCTTGGCGAGGGGCGGGACAGCCATGGCCCGCAGAGGGGCCACCGCCACGGTGGCCGGAACGAAGGGGAAACTCATGAATTCAGGATCAGTAGCGGCTCGTCTCGTACTGGCGCTCCTGCTGTGCTCTACCACGGCGGTTTGGGGCCAAGTCACAACCGCGACGTTGTACGGTACCGTGCAGGATTCCACCGGCGCCGTAATCCCGGGTGGTGGGGCGACCCTCACAAACGACAACACGGGGCTGGTCTACACCGCCCCTATCAGCGGGACTGGCGATTTCGTTTTTAACGTATTGCCCGTCGGGACCTACACTCTCAAGATCGAATCTGACGGATTCAAGACCTACCAGAGCACTGGCCTCGCCTTGGCAGCATCGCAGGATGTGCGCCAAACGCACACCCTCGAAATCGGCAGCCTGACCGAAACCGTCACAGTCGAAGGCCGTCCGCCCTTGGTGAATACCCAAGCTTCCGAGCAGAGCGAGAGCTTGAACGCCATGAAGATCAGCGAGTTGCCGTTGGGGCGCCGCAACGTAACGCAGATCCTAAAGCTCTCCACCGGTGTTGACGTCGGGGGTGGAGGCCTACGCATCAACGGGCTAGGGAAGAGTGGCGCCGGCGTCACCGTCAACGGCACCGACGCCAATTCGAATCCATCCGAAGGCCGCGCGTTGGAACAGTACGGCGGGCGCAACTACATGGATGTCATGAGCATCGAAGCCGTCGACGAAGTTCAGGTCATGCGCGGGATCATGAAGGCCGAGAACGGATGAGTGGTCAGCGGGACCATCAATCTCATCAGCAAGCAAGGCACGAATGAGATGCACGGTAGCGTGTTCGAGAACTATCGCTCGCACATATTCAACGCGCGGAATCCGTTTCAGACGAACTACAACTCAGACGGCTCCCAGATTTCGAAGAATCGCGAGGTGTTCAATCAATTCGGAGGTTCCTTCGGCGGGCCGATCATGCAAAACAGGCTCTTCTTCTTCGGCACCTACGAAGGCTACCGAGAGTACGCCTCGCAGCGCGTGACGGGAACGGTTCCTACCCCGGCGCTGCGAACAACAATCCTCAACGCGCTTCCGTTCCAGGAAACGAAGATGCTGATGGACACAATTCCCGAACCCACGTTGGTGCTCGACGAGTACCGCGGACGGACCGAGATGGTCGGCTCTCGAGAACGAACAGAGAACCACATCGTCGCCAGAGCGGATTACCGTGTCACCGATACCAGTAACCTATCGTTCACGTATACGCGCAATCGTCCTTTCGGACTAGATCCCAGATACAACCTCAACGGTGCCAATGACCGTGAGTACAAATACGTGCAAGACCGCTACACCGCGCAGTACACGAAGAGCGGAGTGGCGTGGGTGTCGGAAACTCGCTTCGGCTACAACTTCGCCGACATGGAGAGACTCGATAACATCTTCCAGCTGATCGACCCCGACGCGCCGGAGACGATTGACTGGCAGAACCGGATACCCAGGCTGACACTTCGGAATGTTGGAGGAACGATTGGCCTGGGCAGCGGTGAGGTCTGGCTAATGGAGGGCACCACGACCACATTCGACCAGAAGTTCACGCTCAACAAGGGCCGCCACACCATCAAATTCGGGGGGCGTGTGGTGAACTACGGAGGATCTCGCACGAATCCCGAGAATCCGAGTTACGAATTCTTGAATATCGAGGAAATGCAGGCCAATATCATTAACAGCGCGACGATCTCGTTTGGCTCGAACGGGCCGCACTCGTCCCGCATGTATGAGGTTGGCGGCTTTGTCCAGGACGACTGGCGGGTCAATCAGAGACTGACGTTGAACCTAGGCCTGCGCTACGATTTCTACTCCAACAACACCGTGAACCCGACCGGCAAGATCGACGTCACGAACAAGAACCTCGAACTTCCCTCGGGAGCGGACTTCACGAACTTCGCCTTCGGCGGCCGCCGTCCCACCGACAAGCCGATCGAGCACGACGGATGGGTGAACCTCGGCCCGCGCCTTGGCTTTGCGTACCGCCTTGACGAGGAGGGGCGTACCGTTCTCAGAGGCGGAGCCGGGATTATGTTTGCAGCCCAGGTGCCGGCACTCCTTAGGCAAAGCGTAGCGGGACCGGATATCCCCTTCCGCGTCAGGTATAGCAGGGCCGAAGCGAGTGCGCTTGGGGTGCGATACCCGTTCAGCAACGAAGAGATCGTGCCGATCTCGCTTGGGGACATCCAGAAGACCGGGAACGAACTTGTCTTCTCGTTGATCACTCCCGACCTGCAGAATCCATATACGATCAACTACCAATTCAACATCCAACGCCAACTGGGCTCGGACCTGATGTGGGAAGTCGGCTATGTGGGAACGCGGGGCGTGAAGTTCCCGATGCACAGGCGTTTCAATTTACCCGACCGCAAGACCGGAATCCGACCCAATCCCAGACTCATACCCAGAGGGTATTTCCTCGACATGGGAGAGAGCGTGATCAATCACTCGTTGCAGACATCGTTGCGCAAGCGCTTCTCGCGTAACTTGTCGTTCGACATGCATTACACCTGGGGCAAGACGATAGCGTTCGTCGGGGCTGACGTCGGCGTGTACTACGGAACCGATGCGGAGACCTCTGTTCAGGACTTCTTCGATCTGTCGATCGAGCGAGGTATTCCCGACTTCGACACAGCACACCGCGCCGTGGGCGATCTGATCTACGAACTCCCCCGATTGACCGCGGCCAGCGCCCCGGTTCGAAGCCTATTCGGTGGATGGCAGGTCTCTGCCATCTATTCCGGGACGACTGGACGGCCCGAGGATAGGATCGATCAAGGCTGTTCGCAGTCCTGGTCCTGCCGGGCGGACTACATCGGCGGCAACGTCAAGGCTGCGAAGGGCACGACTTTCGGCAGTCCTCGAGTCGGCTCGCATCAGGATGTGCAGCATCTCAATCCAGACGCTTTCGCCCGGGTCGAGGAGGTTCGCGGCATAGCCCAGCGGCCGGGGAACGTCGGTACCGGGCGGATTCGCGGTCTCGGCCGGTGGACCGTGGACTTCTCCCTGTCGAAGAGCTTCAACCTGACAGAGTCTACGCGGCTTCAGGTCCGAGCGGACATGTTCAACGCCCTGAATCACGTTAATCTCTCGTCTCTGAACGGCAACGTGGAGAACAGCGACTTCGGCACCCTCGACAATGCCGGTGCGATGCGGCAGATGCAGATGGCTGTGCGAATCACATTCTAGGTGCGTTAAGCACCGAGCAGCGACGGGGCGGAAGTGCCCCGTCGCCAGTGGAAACCAGTGGAATCAAGAAGCGCGCATCGGCCACGTGAGCCGCACTTGGCGGCGAACAGTGCGCACCGGGTCAATGACCGCGTTGAACGTGACCTGCGTTCAGTGCAGTGTGGAAGACGATGAAGACCGCGCGACAGCTGGCGGTGCTGTTCGCATTCGCAGCCCCGCTCTGCGCGCAAACCGCCGCTCGGGCCACCCTAGACCGCTACTGCGTCGCGTGCCACAACTCGACCGTCTTGAGCGGCGGGCTGGCCCTCGACCGGCTCGACCCCACCGCCCCCAGCGTCGCCCCGCAATCATGGGAGGCGGTAGTCCGGAAACTCAAGCACCGCCACATGCCACCGCTGAGCATGCCGCGCCCCGACGAGGCTACCTACGACGCTCTGATCCAAGAATTGACCCGGCGCTTGGACGACTACGCAGCGAACCACCCCAATCCCGGCCGAGAGGGTGCCTTCCGCCGGCTAAACCGGACTGAGTACCAAAATGCGGTTCGAGATCTTCTCGCCCTCGAGATTGACGTTCGCTCGTTGCTGCCGCGCGACGAGAGCAGTCACGGCTTCGACAACATTACAGGAGAGGTGTCGCCGACGTTGCTGGAGCGCTTCCTCTCGGCGGCCCGGAAAATCAGCCGGTTGGCGATTGGCACAGTTCCGCGCTCTGTCGGCGGCGAGCTGATCGTCCTTCCCGTGGATTTGACCCAGGAAGCCAGATTCAGCGAACTGCCGTTTGGCACGAGGGGAGGAACAGCGGTACGGCACACCTTCCCCGTCGACGCCGAATATGAAATTCGTATCACGCTCAGCCGCGACCGGAACGAGCAGGTCGAGGGGCTCTACCACCCGCACGAGGTTGAACTGACACTGGACGGCCGACAGATTCGCCAATTCACTGTAACCCCGCCCGGGCAGAGCGATCACGGCAATGTCGACAAGCATCTGATTGCGCGCATCCCTATCGCTGCCGGACCACATGCGATCGGCGCTACATTTCTCAAGAAGTCGTCCGCCCTGATCGAGACCCAGCGCCAGCCGTACCTAGCGCGATTCAATATGGACCGCCATCCACGCACGCAGCCAGCGGTGTATTCGGTCTCGATTGTCGGCCCGTACGGTGCCAAGGGTCCAGGTGACACACCGAGCCGGCGGCGAATCTTCTCGTGCTATCCGAACTCGACCTCCGAGGAAGACAAGTGCGCAGAGCAGATCCTTTCGAGGCTGGCGCACCGTGCCTATCGTCGGACGATTAGGGCCACTGACCTCGAGAAGCCCCTCGAGTTCTTCCGTCAGGGACGCGAGCGCGGCGGGTTTGAAGCCGGAATCGAAACTGCGCTGCGGGCACTGCTGGTGAGCCCTGGGTTCTTGTTCCGGACCGAGCGCGACCCCGCCGAGAGCACAGGCCGACCGTACATCGTGTCACAGCACGAACTGGCATCGCGGCTGTCGTTCTTCTTGTGGAGCAGCATTCCTAACGATGAGTTGCTGCGCATGGCGCAAAACGGTGGCTTGAGAGACGAGAGTGCGCTCGAGCAGCAGGTCCTGCGCATGCTGCGCGACTCGCGCTCGCAGGCGTTGGTCGATAGTTTTGCCGGGCAGTGGCTGTACCTGCGGAACCTGAGTTCCGCGGTTCCAGATCGGCGGCTGTTCGCGGACTTCGACGACAACCTGCGCAAGGCTTTCCGGCGCGAGACCGAGTTGCTCTTCGAGACGATCCTTCGCGAGGATCGCAGTATCGTTGAGCTGCTCGGTGCCAACTACACGTTCTTGAATGAGCGCCTAGCCAAGCATTACGGTATGCCGCACATCTACGGCGATCATTTTCGCCGGGTCGAACTCGACCCAGACAGCGTCAGGGGCGGGCTGCTAACTCATGGCAGTGTGCTGACGGTGACGTCTTATGCCAACCGGACCTCGCCAGTGGTGCGCGGGAAATGGGTTTTGGGGAACATCTTGGGCACTCCGCCCCGTCCGCCCCCGCCAGGAGTCCCTGACCTCGGTGAAAAGACTCACTCGGAGCAGCCGCGCACGCTGCGCGAGCGCATCACTGAGCACCGCGACAACCCCGCGTGCGCCGCCTGCCACGACATCATCGACCCGGTGGGCTTCGCGCTAGAGAATTTCGACGCGGTGGGCCGCTGGCGGACGCATGACGGAGGCGTTCCGGTGGATGCCTCCGGGATGCTTCCCGACGGAACCAAGTTTTCCGGCCCGGCTGATTTCCGCAACGCTCTCCTTGACAGGCCGGAACTATTCGTCTCGACTGCCGCGGAGAAGCTGCTCACGTATGCCTTGGGAAGGGGACTCGAATACTACGACGCCCCTGCCATCCGCAAGATTGTCCGCGACGCACAGCAACAGGACTACCGCTTTTCGTCCATCCTGCTGGGAGTCGTCCGGAGTACACCGTTTCAAATGAGGAACCCACGATGATCATCGCAAAGAAATCCCTTCCGCGCCGAACGCTCCTGAGGGGCGTGGGCGCAACGATTGCGCTGCCGCTGCTCGACGCCATGGTTCCTGCCATGACCGCTCAGGCCAAGACCGTCGCAGCCCCCGTGCGGAGGCTGGGATTCGTATACATCCCGATGGGCGCCAACCTCAGCCAGTGGACTCCGCCTAGTGACAGCGGGCGACTAGGCCGAATGTCCCGAATTCTCGAATCGCTGGAGCCATTCAAGGCTGGCCTCAACGTCATTACGAATCTCGAGAACAAGAACGCCTATTCCGCCGGCAATCATGCCACGGCCAACTCTGGGTTCTTGAGCGCTGCGAAAGCCAAGATGACTGAAGGCGCGGACTACGAGTTGGCGACGACCGTGGACCAAATCGCCGCGCAGCATTTCGGCGGCCAAACCGCGTTGCCGTCGCTTGAGCTGTCCATGGATCTGCAGACGAATGTCGGCGATTGCGACAACGGCTTCGCCTGTGTCTACCAGAACCAGTTGTCCTGGTCTTCACCAACAACCCCGCTCCCCTCGGTCGCTCACCCGAGAGTCGCGTTCGAGCGCCTGTTTGGTGACGGCGGCACTGCGGCCCAGCGTCGCGCGGAACTGCGGATAGACAACGGGATCTTGGATTGGGTTGGCGACGATCTCAAGCGCCTCAAGAGGGAACTGGGAGCGGGAGACAAACGGACGATCGAGGGCTACCTCGAGACCGTTCGCGAGGTCGAGCGGCGTATCGAACGGGCGGAAAAGCAGACTGCGGAGGCACCGCTGCCCGACCTCGACCGGCCCACGGGAGTCCCAGCAGCCTACGCCGACCATGCACGGCTGATGTTCGACCTGCAGGTGCTGGCGCTGCAAGGCGACATCACTCGCGTAACCACCTTTCAGTTAGCCCGAGAGACAAGCAACCGCACGTACCCGGAAATCGGTGTTCCTGATCCTCACCACCCCACTTCGCACCACAGCAACGACGCGCTCAAACTCGAGAAGCTGGCGAAGATCAACAGCTTCCATGTCTCGCTGTTTGGGTACTATCTGGAAAAGCTGTCGTCTACTCGCGACGGAGACGGTTCGCTGCTCGACAACTGCGTTCTGCTCTGCGGCAGCGGCATGGGCAACCCCGACGTTCACGACCATCTGAACCTGCCGATCCTAGTCGCCGGGGGTGCGGCGGGCAAGCTCACAGGAGGCCGGCACATCGAGTATGACGAACCCGTTCCGCTCGCCAATTTGCATCTGACATTGCTTGATAAGGTCGGTGTGCGGTTGCCATCCTTCGGCGACAGCACCGGCCGTATCGAAGAGCTTGCCCTCTAGACATGCGCCGATTCTTGCTAGCCCTGATCCTATGCAGCGCCGCTGGGGCCGCGCTCCTGCCGACACTCCGCGCGGGCTCAGGTTCGGACTTAGTTGAAGCCGCTCGATCGAACAACTTCGCTGCTGTCCGGGCACTCCTCGATGTCGGTGCCGAAGCTACCGCGCATTCCGCGGACGGCGCTACAGCCTTGCACTGGGCGGCACATTGGGACGACCTGTCCGCTGCGCGGTCGCTCCTCGAGGCCGGTGCCCCGGCCGATGCTGCCAACCGCTATCAAGTGACCCCCTTGATGCTGGCCGCCTCGAACGGCAGTGCTGCCATGATCGAGCTGCTCGTCGAGGCAGGAGCCAACCCGAATGCCGCGCTGCCGGCTGGCGAAACCGTATTGATGAGCGCGGCGCGAACAGGCAGGCACGATGCAGTTCGCACGCTCGTCGGTTATGGCGCTGAGGTCAATGCTCAAGAGGACTGGCGCGGGCAAACCGCGCTGATGTGGGCATCCGGTGAAGGTCATCTCCAAGCTGTAGCTGAGTTGATCAAGGCCGGGGCGGACATCGGAGCGAAGTCCCATGACGGGTTCTCGGCGCTCTTGTTCGCTGCCCGTCAAGGCCACCTCGACGTGACACGCGCAATGCTCGACGCAGGAGCTGATGTCAATGATTCTCTGCCGAAGCGTACCCGCAGGGCGTGGGCGACCGACAACGCTCCCAGTGGGGAACCTGAGGTTGGTGCAAGCGCTCTCGAAGTCGCGGTCTCGAACGATCACTTCGAACTTGCGGCTCAGTTGTTGGAGCGAGGTGCAGACCCCAATGCTGCCGGGGTCGGTTGGACGCCGCTGCACACCATTAGCTGGGTTCGCAAGCCAGGTGTGGGCAGCAACGATCCTGCCCCGGAAGGCTCCGGGAACATGGACAGCCTAGCGATCGTTCGCGAACTCGTCGCTTATGGTGCCGATGTCAACTTTCGCATGACCTCGGGAAGAAGCCCCGGGAAGCACAGCCTTGACACATTGGGAGCGACACCGTTCCTGGCGGCAGCTCGCACTGCTGATGCCGAACTGATGCGGCTCCTGCACGAACTGGGTGCCGATCCTACCATCCCGACCGAAAAGGGCACCACGCCCCTAATGGTCGCCGCAGGCGTCGGCGTACGTGCCCCTGACGAAGATGCGGGGACGGCGGAAGAGGTCGTTGAAGCCGTCCAGCTTGCGCTTGAACTGGGCGGCGACCCGAACGCCATCGACAATGATGGCAACACGGCCATGCACGGCGCAGCCTACAAACATGCGCCCGGTGCGGTCAAGGTGTTGGCCGAGGCAGGCGCCAGGATCGAGATCTGGAATCGCAAGAATGAGCTCGGCTGGACGCCGCTGCGAATTGCCACGGGCGTTCACCGCGGCATGAACTTTCGCTTTTCCCCTCAAACCGCAGCTGTCTTCCGAGCAGTGATGGAGGCCGCCGGCGCGTCAACGCACGTCGAACCCGAGGCATTCATCAGCGGTGCCACCAGGTAGTTCGCCCAAGTGAAGCATCGCATCCCTTGCCTGTTACTCGCATCCAGCCTTGGATGGGGGCTAGCGGCTACGGCGGAAGAGCCGACCTTTCGCAAGATTAGCGACGTAACGTTCGCCGAGGTCGGCGGCCGCGACCTGCTTCTCGATCTTTACATCCCGCAGGCGGTGGAACCAGCTCCGCTGATCGTCTACGTCCACGGAGGGGCTTGGCGCGGGGGCTCCAAGGACTCGATGCCGCTGACCAGGCTGCTAGGCGAGGGGTACGCGATCGCGAGTGTTGAGTATAGGCTCAGTCCCGAGGCGCCCTTCCCGGCCCAAGTGCATGACATCAAAGCAGCGATTCGCTTCCTGCGGGCCACGCAGGGCCGGCACGGCTACGATTCGCGCAAGATCACAGTCGCGGGCTCATCCGCCGGCGGGCACCTAGCCGCCTTGGTTGGAGTCACAAACGGAGTCCGGGAACTCGAAGGGAGTGTCGGTGCTCATCTGGATCAATCTTCCAAGGTGCAGGGCATCGTCGCTTACTTCGGCGCGAGCAATCTAACTTCGATTCTCGGCCAGTCCACCCCGCGTGGGCTGGGCGTCCGCATTCCGGCGTTGCAATTGTTGCTCGGCGGCCAGCCCGAAGAACAGCCGGAACTGGCAAGTTTGGCCAGCCCGGTGATTCACGTTGACGGGTCAGATCCCCCTCTGCTCTTGCTGCACGGCGATCAAGATCCTCAGATGCCGATCAACCAGTCGCATGAGTTGCACGGCAAGTACAAGGACCTTGGGCTGCCGGTGAGTCTCCACGTACTGCACGGGGCAGCGCACGGTGGCAAAGCGTTCTACGATCCGGTGCGCACGCAAGCTGTCACAAGCTTCCTCGCATCGTACGGGCTGTGATGAGATCGGATGCTGCGCGGGCTCGATTGCTATTCCACGGAATACGCCAGCAGGCCTAGGAACAGGTGCTCACGCACCCGCTCCTCGCTCGTTGGTGGATGGGGCGCACCATCAGATCCACTGTCTTGAGGCAGCGGCAGGCACGCTCGATCTGCGCCAGGTGCTGGTAGCTGCGCACGACCTCGGCGGCAGCTGAGTGGGCCTGGCTGGGGCGGCTGACGGACAAACGGTCCTTCCTTGCGCGCGCGGGCCACTAGCGGGAGGACTCGAAGCGGCCGTCATCGAGGACGCTCGGGCAGTGCTGGCCGACCGGGAAGCGCTGCTGTGCCCGCCCGCCCTTCTCGGCGCTTGCGGTGGCCGCCAGCGGCTGCTTGGTCCGGCGGCGCACTGCGCGCCGGATGCGCTCGAGGGCTTCCTCGGTGGCTGCGAGTAGCGCTTCCCGCTGGTGCCGCCGTCGCCGGCGTAGCCCTTCGCGCCAATACCAGCAAAGGTGTCGATCACCCAAGTCGGTTCGAGCTCAACGCCCGGAGACAGCCGCAGTTCGCCGCTGGCGTTCACGGGAATCACGGGAATCACGAGCGGGTCTGAGGCGTAGCCAACGACCGCCACGCAGAGCGCGAAGGCTGAGAGCGGTCCAATCCGGCGGGCGCTGCGCGCCTCGCGATGGCATGGTTTGCGAGTGCCCCGCCCTTGTGAAATGGTGGCGGTTGACCTCCCCGCGCGGCCGCTTGATCGCTCAGACCAAGATTTCGTCGATTTGGCGGCCCTGCATCTCGCCGGGCGCGGTGCCCAGCATTGCCAGGGCCGTCGCTGCCACATCAACATGAGAGATTGGCCGGTCGGTTTCCCCCCGCTCTAATCCGGCACCCAGCGCCAGCATCCATACATTGCGGCACGACGGGTCGCCGCTGCGGTGATTCAGGAATCCGTTCGCAGTGTCCTGATCCCCGTCACGCCCCAGTTCCGGCAGGATGAGTAGCGTCGTCTTGTCTCGGTAGGCCGGATTCGACTGCACTTCGTCCCACAGCATGCCGCACAGCCGGTCGGTCTTCGTGACGGCCTGCAGGTACAGCGAGTATGCGCCCCAGTGGGCCACGTCCATGTCCCAGAAATTCACTAGCATTAAGCGCGGTGCGAATTCCCGCATGACCTCCCTGGCAACAAAGAAGGTAAGCTCGTCCCCTGAGTTGGGCGCTTCGGGCCCGTAGATGTACTCCACCAGACCGCGCTTAAGCGTCTGCTTGACCTGCTGGTCGAGCTGCCTGCCTCCCCGAAAGATCGTCCAGCCGATCCCTTCGTAGCCCGCGTTAAGGATGCCCTCCAGCTGGCCCAGCACGTTCTCGCGGTCAGCCACTCCCTGATCCAGATCGCGCTTGATGACTTCGTCCACCGCCTCCAGCAACAGCTGCTTCGGCAGCACGACATTCGCGCCGTGGTCTGCGCCGAAGCCTCGCACCTTGGTCGCGCCCATGGTCGCGAAGCTCTTGTTGGTGCAAATCGCCCACGCATCTGTCGCAGGCACCTGCTTGGCCTTGCGGTAATGCTCAAAGATCGTCGGGCTTTTGGCCCAGCCGAACCCGAAGTCATCCACGCGCTGCCAGTTTCCCGTCACGATGCTCGAGGTCGAGTTGTAGTGCGACAGGACGCCGTCATTGACGCAGTGCTGAAAAAACCGGCCGCCTTCCTTGAGACCCACCAAGCGAGGCACGTTGCGCAGCCCTTCGGGCGCAAACGTCTCTTGGTAGCGGCATCCGCCACCGAACGTGACAACGATGATCTTGCGGTCGGATTCGACGGGTGGCGCGGGCCGCGCCCACGTCCAGGCCGGCGCGAGCTTGTCGGCGATCGCCAGCCCGGCGAGTTTGAGGAAGTCGCGCTTGGCCAGCCGCAACATCAGTAAGCGACGATCTCCCCGCCTGGGATCTTCTTCCGGACGTTCGGGCCGAGGTCCAGCGGATGATCGTAGCCCGGCAAGATCTCGCCGCTAGGGGAGTAGTACGGCCCGATGTCGCATGCCATCGAACCGGCGCCCTTTGCCACGAAGGTGATCTTGGTAATCAGCTTCGCCGACTTGTAGCCGTACTTCGCGGGCGCGAGCAAGCGCACCGGCGCGCCATGCTGATCGGTCAACGGCTCGCCGGCCATCTCCGTGCACATCATCACGCCAGGCGCAGCCATCTCCTCAAGGGACATGTATTCGTACCACTTGTCCGCGCAATCAATGCGAACTGCGGTGGCCCCTGCCCGGGGCTTGACTTCCTCGACAAGTTCTTCGAAGCGGAAGCCGCCCCAAGTCGTGCGGGCGGACCAGCATTGCACGCACTTCAGGCGCGTCGATTGCTCCACCTTCGGATACGCGCGCAACGCGTCGACCTCGAATTGCTGCGGCTGCTCGACCATGCCTCCGACTGCCAGCCTGTAGCTGCTCTTGTCGATCGGCGGCACGGGGTTGTACCACATGATCCGGAACCCGAGTTCATCCGGGGTGTCGGTCGGGAGCAGGACTCGACCCTGCTCCGCAGCCTGGGCGCCACCGGCAGTTGCAACTGCAGCTGTGGCAGCCATGAATCGCCGACGGTTCATGCCTGTCCTGAGTCTACCAGCAAAGCGCGGATCCTTATGCCCGATCGAAGCTGTAGCCGAGGCCATGGCAGGTGACGATCCAGCGCGGATTGCGTGAATCCTCCTCGACCTTGTCGTGCACGTCCACGGTCCTGGTCGAGAGCTCGGCTTGATATTTCCAGACCTCGCGGAGCAAGTGATCGCGTGACAGGGCTCGCCGCGGAGGCTGGACGAAGTACAGCACAGCTGGTACTTCCGTCCCTGCGATGCGCGAGGCGCGCCGCGCAGACACCCCACCAGAGCCGTGGCACCAGCCAGCCGCAGCGGGATCCGAACCCAGTTGCCAGATTACGCGGGTGCGCTGTTGCGCCACGGCACCTTCGAGCGAGCCGAGCACGTGCGATGCGGCAAGCTCCAGGGCCAATGGTGAATCCTGACCTACGCCCGTGTGTGAAAAACAACACTGCCTAGCAGCACGAGCATGGCGACAGCCAGCGCGATGATCGGCCCGAGCCAGTTCTTGCGGAGGGCATCAATCGGCATGGCTGAATGACTATCGCCGGACAAGCCGCTTTGCGACACGCCTACACCGCACCGTCTTGAGCGGGGTGACATCCTGCGACGTTGATTCCTTCCCCCCACCGGGAGCCCGCGAGGCACTATTGTAGGAACAGCCCCGCAGCGTTCATGCGCTGGTCGGGCACAACATCCTGACCATGCCCCCCACACTGCTGTTGGCCCCGGAATCCTCGCTAGCCCACCGCACCCCTCACGGGCACCCCGAACGCAAGGAGCGATTCGAAGCGGTGATCCAAGCGTTGCGAGCGAGCGGGCTGGAGACTCGCATGCTGCCGGCCACGGCCGGGGAAGCTGACACGGACACACTGAAGCTGTGCCACGCCATCAGCTACATCGAACTCGCAGAGCGGGAGATCGCGGCAGGACAGCGCATGCTGTCCACGGGCGACACCCATGTAAGCCCGGGCTCGCTCGCGGCATCGCGCTCAGCGGTCGGAGCGGTTTGCGCGGCGGTCGACGCCGTCGTCGCAGAGCAGGCGAGGCAGGCATTCTGCGTACTACGACCGCCCGGACACCATGCGCGGCCGGATCACGGGATGGGATTCTGCATCTTCAACAACATCGCGATCGGAGCCCGCCACGCGATCAGGCGGCACGGCCTAGAGCGCGTGCTCATTGCGGATTGGGACGTCCATCATGGCAACGGTACGCAAGACATTTTCTACGAGGATCCGTCCGTGCTGTTCTTCAGCACGCACCAATCCCCTTGGTACCCCGGCACCGGCATGGCAGGCGAGTCCGGCGCAGGAGCGGGTCGAGGCACCACCATCAACTGCCCCTTCCCGGCCCACTCCGGCAGGGATGAGATCTTGGGCGCGTTCCGAAACCGGCTCATGCCGGCCGCCGACGCGTTCCGCCCGGACTTGGTCATGATCTCAGCCGGATTCGACTCGCGGCTGGGAGACCCGCTGGGCCAGTTCCGGCTCAGCGATGACGACTTCGCCGAGCTGACGGGGTTGCTGAGAGAGGTGGCGGACAAGCATGCACAGGGAAGGCTCGTGTCGGCTCTTGAGGGCGGCTATAGCCTTGATGGCCTTGTCGCAGGTGTCACGAGCCATGTCGAGGCGCTGCTTGCGTAGCTCGGGCCCCAGCGGGCGCTGCTCTCAGGCGACGCAGACCGAGACGATCTTGGAAGTCGTCACGGTCGAATGCACCGGATGCTGGAATTCCATGTGCATCCCTAGGCCGAGATAATCGGGCTTCAACATGGAGCCCCCCCAGCTCGAGCCGCGAACGCGTACGGGCACCGGGCATGGGCAGAACCGGGGGTGCCCTGAAATCCAAGTCTCGCCGTCCCGGACTTCGATCTCGTAGATCCGGTTGATGGTCCGGACCTGGAGGAGACTGCCCTCCTCCAAAGCGCGCAGGCGCACGCCGCCTTGGACCTCGGATTCGACCATGCGCCCGTAGATCTCGACCGCCAGGCCGATCTGCGTCGTATCTCTCGCTGATCGGATCGAAGTGTCCCGCCTAGGCCCCATCGTCGGCGATCCTTGCTATTTCGAGCTGCCGAGCTTGCGGTAGTACTCGGCCACAGCCTCGCGATACGTCTCTGGCACGGGCTCGGAAACGATCGCACGGACCTCTTCCTTGTCATCAAGTTCGACCTGTCGGCGCAACTTGACTTCGATCTGCTCGAGCAGTGCCAGCATCTTGCGGTATTCCTCCTCCAGCAACTCCGGGTTCCCGAGAAAGCGGCCATTCCCCAACTCGCGGGCGAAATTCCGCAATTCGGCAAGCTCCCGTGGATCAAACTCCTGGTTGAAGCGCAGCTGCTGCGCCAGCCGAGGCACTTGGACAATACCGTCTTCCAATGCGCGCTCCATCCGCTCGCGCACAGCCGGGTCATCGCCAGGGGATCGGAAATTCCCGCGTGGCCGTCCATCCCCGAGCGAACCTGCGCGGCCCCAGCCGCCACGCCACTCGCCATTCGCTCCGCCGGGGCCGGCAGTGCCGGGCTGGCTCGGATCGCCGCCGCCGCCCTGTTGGCCGCCCGCGCGTTGGCCGGGCTGTTCGCCAGGCTGGTTCCCGCCGGGCCGACGGCTTTGTCCGGTCTGAGCGCCCTCGCGCTCACCGCCAGGTCCCATGGCCCGTTCCAACTCCTGACGCATCTGCTCGACGCCCGAGAGCAGCCGCTCCAAGCCGCGTTCCGATCCGCCCGTTTCGCGCTGGGCAAGCTTGCCAGCCTCGCGGAGGTTGTCGCGCAATTGCCGGATCGCCCTTGAGATCGCTTCCTCGTTGCTTGCGGCGTAAGGTGCCAAACCGCGGCGGATGAGTTCCTCGGCATTTTGGATGGCCGGCAGGGCTTCCGATTGCTGCAACTCGATCAGGGCGTTCATCAGCGCCCGGGATGCCTCGTCGTTGCGCTCTCTCAAGAGGCGGGAATGCCGCTGGATGCCTCGCTCGATGTCCGCCAGCCGGTCGTTGATGTCTCCCTTGCGATCCGCCAGCTCGATCTCCTCTGCGCGCGTCATCCCCGTTGGGAGCGGGCCGTTCTGGCGGCCGCCCTGAGCCTTGAGCGCTTCCAGCGCAACCTTCAGCGACTCTTGCACTTCCGCAGCCGACTCAGCTTGCTCCTCTGCGAGCGCCGACGCTTCCGCAGCCATGTCGGCCACGGCGGACTGGCTCTGCTCGCGGCGCTGCTGTTGCAGCTCCTCCAAGGCCTGCTGCAACTCCCTCTGCGCACTCGCCGAGGTTGTCCGGGGATCGCTGCCTTGGCCGCCACGCTCCATCTCGCGAGCGGCCCGGTCAAGCTGCTGGATCGTCCGCTCCAGCTGCTCGCCCATGCCGGACCCGCCACGCGACGAGCCCTGCGCTTGCGAGCCTTGGCCGCTCTGGCCTTGGCTCTGCTGGCCGTTGCGGGCCTGCTGCCCGCTCTGGCTCTGCTCGCGGCGCTGCAGCTGCTCGAGCTGCCGCTTGAGATCCTCGGCCTCACGCCGCAACATCTCCTGCTGCCAGCGCTGCTCGAAGCTCGCCCGCGAGCGGTCTTGGGCTTGGTCGGCGAGGCGCTCCTGTCGGCGCGCCAGATCCTCAAGCTTCTTCATCGCCTCGTCGATCTCCTGCTCGATCTGCTGCCCGGACGCTCCGCTGCCGGTCTCGTACTGGTTCTTCTCCAGATCCATCTCGAGTTCGAACATCTCGGCCAAGTCGCGCGAGGCTCCGCCGCCCCCGCCGCCCCCGCCACGGCCCATCGAGACCTGGATATCGGTGAACAGGTTCTCCGCGCGCAACAGGTACTGCAGCGCTTGCTGCTCGGGGGCAACCGCGTCGTCAAGCCGGAATCCGTGCAATGCCTCCGCGGCCGGCTCCATAAAGCTCGCCGCCTGCTCCAAGTACTCGACGAAACGCGCGAACTTCGGATCCGTGCCGGTCAGCTGGCGCGCCCGGGTGCGCTGCACCAACGTCTCCGCCTGCTGCATCAACGTGCCCTGCAGTTGCGAGAGCATCGTGGCGCTTTCCCGCAGCTTGCTCTCCTCGCGACCGTCGTCAGAGTCGCGCTCCTTGATCAGGTTCCACGTCGCGATGATGATTTCCTTCTGGCGGCGCGAAATCTCATCCTGCTGCTCGCCTTGCTGCCCCTGGCCGCCCGCTTGCTGTGACTGCGAGAAGCGCCTCTGGAAGGGCTGCACGTTGATGAAATACATGTCGCTGCGGACTTCGCGCTTGGCGTCCTTGGCGACGATGTAATAGCTGATCAGATCGCCCGGCATCAAGTTGGCTTCCGGCGCTGGCGGTGGCAATTCACCCGATTCCGCCATTGCCAGCGGGGTCGGCGCGTTGGGGCCAGCGCCACCGAGGTCTTCTAAAAAGAAGGTGTGGCGACCCGACGCCTCCAGTGCCCCGCTTCTCGCCGAAAGGCGGACGCTGGGCTGAACCACGGAATTGACCGCGTACTGCAACTCGAGACCGCGCAGGCCGAAGTCGTCACTCGCTTCCACGCGAACCACAACCTCCTCAATGCTGCTCGCCCGCCAATCGCGGCCAGGCTCGAGAATCTTGACCGTTGGTTTCTCGTCCGGGACAGCCGTGATGAAGTAATCCTCGGTCAGGCGGACGCGCTCGCCAGCATGGATTGCCGCGACGTGGTACGACGAATCCTGCCCGACCTCAATCACCGCTCGGTTGTCACGCAACGCGACCTCTTCCTCGCCGACGACCAGCAGTCCGTCCTCAAGTTCCTTGTCCGTCGTGAGGATGACCGCAACGCGCGTTCCCGCGACCGCCATGATGTCCCCGCCCGGATCCTGCACGCCTGGTTCTAGGCCGCTCCATGCCGGATATTCGAGCTCCAGCCGGATGTTCTCGACCGACGGCATCGCGATGACCTCGACCTTGAACTCGCGGCTGCGCAAGCGCCCCGCCTCGACGTAGTAGCGCAGCGATTCACGCACCATCGAGAAGGCGAATTCGTAGCCGGCACCTTGCAGCTGAGGCCCCATCGGCGCGCGTTCCCAGTCCACGCTGCTCTCGAACTTGGCGTAGATTTGCACCAGCCCGGGATCGAAGCCGAGCGGCAAGGCAGTGACATCCAACCTGCCGCCTTGGCGGATCGAAGTATCGCCCGGCTCGACTTGCAATTCGTACAGAGGAGCTTCCTGCGGCAGGAACCATCCGGTCCACAGACGGGCCGTGCCATAGCCCCAATATCCAGGGCCGGAAATGCCCAGCCACAGCAGCGTGGTCAGGGCAAGGCAGGCTGACGCGGCGAAGGCCGCGATAGCCGGGCGGCTCACGATCGCGTCGAGCGGCACTGCCGCCGACGCCTCGGTTGTCTCGCGCGCGAGCAATCCCAGCAGGGGGCTCGGCTCCCGCCCCGCCGCCGCAGCGCGTTGGCGCTCGTCCGCCCACGTGCGCAATCTGCCGTCAAATTGGGGCGAGCGGCGCTCGGCTTCGTCAGCCGCGCGCAGGAACGCCCGCCCGCGTCCGAGCCGGCGCAGGGGCTGCACCAACATCAGCACGGCGACACTTGCCAGCACGACTAGCAGGAACGTGCGCGAACCCGCCACGCTGGCAGTGGAAAAGGCCGCGCGGTTCGCCAGAAAGACACATACGGCAGTGGCGCACAGCGCACTTACGGCTAATGCCCCGGTGCCCTTGGTCGCGGTGGCTGCCCGCAGCCGGCGGGCGATGGAGGCCAAGTACTGCTCCAAGCTTGCGCTAGGCTGTCCTTGGTAGCCAAGAATCACTGTTAATCCCCCCTAATCGCGTCGAGGTGCCGATTGCCTATGACAGATTCTAGCAGTAGGGCGAGCAGCAGCAGCACTAGCAAAAGTCTCCAAATGCGCCACGGCGGCACGGTCGGGGGTGGCAGGCCCGCAGCGGTCGCCTGGGCGACATCGACGCCGCCAGTCAATTGCCACAGTTCAAGCGTGTCCGCTTCCACGCGGCGCAAGTCCGATTCCCGCGGATCCGGATTCACCGCGAGGATCTCCGACCGGCCTGCGCCGCGAATTTCGTAGAAGCCAACCGACTCGAGGGAAACGGTTTCGCGGCTCACCGAATCGGACAGCGTCAAGACGCGCTCACCGGACGGGTCGACAACTTGGACGGCCGCGCCGCCGCCGCGCCGTCTGCCCAACTCCAGCACATCGCCCAGCACTGCGTCTCCACGAGCGGATTCGCTTCCCGTCAAGTACCGTGCAGCCTCCGCCACGAATGGCACATATACAGGGGTCAGAGGCAGGTTATTCCAAACGTTGTCCAGCGCGGAGGCGAAGATCAGCACGCGTCCCTTGCCGAGCTCGTGCTCGACCAAGAGCGGATCCCCGTTGCCTAGGCGCAGGGGAACCGTGTCGCCCTGCTGCGGACGCACCCGGGCGTACAGGAAGAATTTCACGGGGCGCAGGCCCTCGGCAGCACGCGTCACCGAGTGCGATTCATCAGCCGGGCCGGCGACTTGGAAGGGCTCCCTGCCACGCTCCGAAGAAAGCGGCTGCTCCACATCGTGACCGGTCAGGGCGGCCCGGCGCGCCAATGCCGTGTTGGGACCGAGCGCGACAAAGACGGCACCGCCCGCCTCCACCCAGGCCCGCAGGCGGGCCTCGAAATCGCCCGCCAAGCGAGGCACGTCGGACAACACGATCATCGCGTACCGGCCGGGATCGAAGCGGCTCGCAGCAGCGGGAGATGTGCTTTCCAGCACATAGCGCTTGGCGACGCTAGCCTCTAGCGCCGCGCGATAGTACAGCAAGTCGCGGCGCCGCGTGTCCTGCGAGACAAAAAGCAGCGGTTCCGGGTCGGTGTTGTCGAGCGCCACGCGCCGCATGTCGTCGCCCGAGAGCGCGTCACCGGGCTCAAGTCGCAGCTCGGCCCGGCTGAAGCCGCGCGGCGCGTCGGGAATTTCAAACACGAAAGCCTCGCGCCCGCCGGCGGGGACATCATGCCGCTCGCTGCCGACCACACGGCCATCAATCCATAGCGAGACGGTCTTCACCGCGTCCTCGCCGGAGTAGCTGGAGACCGTCGCCTCGAGTCGCGGGTTCTCTTCTCCGTACAGGCGCGTCGAGCCCTTGACGCTGTCGATTGCCCAGTTCGCGAACTCGCCCGCAGCGACGTCGTGAACCACGAGTTCCGCCGAATCTGGCAGGACCAAGTCCTGAAATCGCGCTGGCATGGCCGAATTCTGCATATCCGAAATCAGGTGGACTTCCGTCGGCACGATTTCGTCACCCACCAGGTTTCGCACGGCCTCGATCACATCCCCGAAGCTGTTACGCGCATCCGTCGGCGTCAGGCCGGCCAGCGCGCGCCGCAGGACCGTCTCGTCCCCGGTGGCCTCGGTCAAAACGCGGACTGACGGGCCGTTCGTCAAGATCTGCGCCCGATCGCCTTGATCGAGTCCGTCGATGATCTCACCCGCCTGCTCTAGCGCATCCTCCCAGCGGTTGCCGTAGCGCATGCTCAGGGAGGTGTCCAACGCGACCAGATGAAGCTTCGGCAGACTGCCGGCGATCACCGCTGGCGGCCGCTCCCAAATCGGCTTGGCGAACGCGAGGGCGAGCAGCAGCAGCACGGCGAGGCGCAAGGCCAGCAACAGCAGGTAGCGCAAGCGGCGCTCGCGAATCGTCGTCTCGGTGCGCTTTTCGAAGAACATCAGCGAGCTGAACGGCAGCCGCACCGGGTTTCGGCGGCGCATCAAGTGCAGCCACAGGGGCAGGCCGACCGCCAGCGCGCCGACTAAGAACCACGGTGCCAGCAGGCCCATCGCGCTAGCGCCTCCTCAACCGGAAGAGCAGGTATTCACGCAGTGCCAGGTCCAAGGGCTGGGCAGTGTTCAGCAGCACATAATCGGCGCCCTCTCCGATCACGCGGTTGCGCAGCGCATCAATGTGGTCCTGCATAAGTCCGGGGTACACGCGGCGAGCGAATTCGGAAGACACTTCCATCTCCTCGCCGGTTTCCATGTCCTCCATCAGCGCAGCCGACCGCAGGTCCGGATTGAGCTCGGCCGGGTCAAGGACATGGAAGAACACAATGTCCTTGCCCTGATGGGCGACCGTCCGCAACGACTCCACGACTTGCTTGGGGTCGGCGAAGAAATCCGAGATCATTGCCACCAAGCCCCGTCGCCGCAGCAGCCTCGTCAGGGCCTGCAGGGGCACTTCGAGGTCAGTCCCGGTGGCTGGCTCGGCGTGTTCCAGCACGTGCAGAATGCTTTGCAAGTGGCGCGGGCGGTACTGCGCGGGGCGCGCCTCGCGCACCTTCTCGTCAAACAGGATGAGGCCGACCGCGTCGTGCTGGCAAGTGCACAGGTAGGCGAGTGCCGCCGCCAGGAAGCGCGCATAGTCGAGCTTGGATGTCGAACCCGAAGCGTACCCCATCGACGCGCTGCAATCCAGCAGAATCATGAGCTGGGTGTTGGTCTCTCCCAAGAACCGCTTCACGTAGACTCGGTCTGTCCTGGACAGGACGTTCCAGTCGATGAAGCGGGGGTCATCGCCCTCGTTGTAGGCGCGGTACTCGGCGAATTCCTGGCTGAAGCCGAACTGCGGCGAGCGGTGCCCACCGTGCAGGAAACCGTCAACGACTGTCTTGGCCACCAGCTCGATGTCGGCAAGGCGCTGGAGGATCGCCGGGTCGAGAAGCTGCTGGCCGGGCATGGGATCAAGCGCTCCGCCTGCAAGCGCGCCCGGAGCGCGGCCTTGCTCGCATGATCAACCTGTCTCGCCCGCGGGCGCGCCCTTCGCCTCGATCATTTGACGCAGCACGTCGTCGACCGTGGTCCGGTCCGACTCGGCGTAGAAATTGGTCAATACCCTGTGGCGCAGGACCGGGAAGGCCAGCGACTGCAGGTCCTCCACCGTGACGTGGTAGCGGCCGGACAGCAGCGCCCGCGCCTTCGCCGCAAGCACGAGGAACTGCGTGGCGCGCACGCTAGCTCCGTAGTTGACGTACTTCTTCACGATCTCGGGCGCCTCGGGATCTGTCGGACGCGTCGCTCTCACCAGCGACACCGCATACTTCGAGACCGGATCGGAAAGCGGTACCTGGCGCACCAGCCACTGGAACTGCAGGATGTCTTCGGCGGTCGTAACGGCCTGGACCGTCGGCAGGGGCGTGCCCGCGGTATTCCGCTCCACGACTTCCTCCTCCTGCTCGGGCGAGAGGTAATCCAGCAGCACGTTGAACAAGAACCGGTCGAGCTGGGCTTCGGGCAACGGGTAGGTGCCTTCGAGTTCGATGGGGTTCTGCGTCGCCAGCACGAAGAAGGGCGGGCGTAGCTGGTAGCTGTTGCCGCGCACGGTGACAGAGTGCTCCTGCATCGCCTCTAGCAGGGCCGCCTGTGTCTTGGGCGGCGTGCGGTTGACCTCGTCCGCCAAGAGCACGTTCGTAAACAGCGGCCCCTGCACGAACGTCCAGCTGCGCCGTCCCGTCGCGGAATCTTCTTCCAGGATGTCGGTGCCCGTGATGTCGGTCGGCATCAGGTCCGGCGTGAATTGAATGCGCTTGAACGTGAGCCCGAGCGCCGAGGCCAGCGTGCTGACCAGCAGCGTCTTGGCGGTGCCAGGCATGCCGGTGATCAGGCAATGGCCGCCCACCAGCAGAGTGATCAGAAGATTCTCGACGACCTCGTCCTGACCCACGATGATGAGCCGGACCTGCTCGCGAATCCGCTCCATGGATGCGCCGAAGGAGGCAACGAGCTCTTCCGCCTGAGCGGACTCCAATTCAACCGGCGATGTGGTGTTCATGTGTATTCCTAACGCTTGACCTGTAACAGTAGTTGCAATGCCGGCCCGAAGGTCGGAGCCCGTTCGAGGGCTTGCAGCACGTGCAGCCGGGCATTGGCTAGATCACCAAGCTTAATGTAGGCTCGGGCGAGGTTGTACTCGGCCGTCGCCCGGTCCACCGGATTCAGAGCCAGCACCGCTTCAAACTCCCTGCGGGCAAGGTCTGTCTTCCCCGCCGCCAAGTGCAGTTCGCCGAGGCGGGCGTGGACAGCTTCGTCCTTTGGCCAGTTGTAGAGCAGGCCGTCGTAGGTGTAGGCGGCTTCCTCGTTCCGCCCGGCCTCCTCCAGCCAGCCCGCCAGCTTCTTGAGCGTCTCGGGCTGCCGACCGCCGAGCCGTTCGTATTCCTGCAGCTCGCCCACGCCAGCCTCCCTGTCGCCGGCCTTGTCATGAGCGGTCGCGAGCAGGACGTAAGCGCTGCCGCTGCCCACATGCTGCGGGTAGGCCGCCTTGGCCGCCTTGGCTGGCTCGATGACCGCCTCCCAATCCTTGTCGCGAGCGGCTTCCAGTGCCGTCTTTAGGCTCCGTCGCCAACGCGGCAGTCCGTCGAGAGCCGGTCCGAGGGACTCGCGCATGTACTCGTTGAACTGCTCGTCGAATGCGTCCGGCTCGATTCCGAGGACCGTGCCGAGGTTGGAGCCAGTCGGCTCGCTGGCGGCGAAGCCGGCCAGCAGTTCGACCAGCTTGCGCTCGCCCCAGCGCTCCGCGATGAACCGGCAGACAAATCCCGCCTGCATGTAGGAAATGGCCACCTGGCCCGGATCCTTCGGGCGGATGAAGCCCCGGTCCAGCTCGACCACCGGCAGCAGCTCGCCCTTGCGCACGGCCTCGATGTAGTCCGGAGCCACCGACTCGCCCCAGCGTGGGTCGGCCATCCATTCCTCATACATCGAGATCCCTTCTGAGTACCAGCGCGGCACCAGATGCTCGGTCGATTCCAAGGTGAACACGTGCGCCAGCTCGTGCCACAGCGTCGTGCCCCAGTGAAACCCCCCAGGCTCCCGGCCCGTGGGGCTGTCCATCGCGATCACGTATCCGAACGTGACACCCAGCAATCCGATGCCGGGCATGGCCATGGTGCGCACAGCAAAATCGTCGTGATTCGGGTAGAGCTCGACCCGCACCGGACTGCGCAGCTGAAACTCGTACTTGCGCGCGAACTCGGCAATCGCCCGCTCGGTCAGGTCCCGCACATAGGGCAGCAGCAAGGCGGACTCTTCCCTGTCCAGGCGGATGACGGCACGCGTCCCGCCGGGCGCGGCGGGATCGCGGTCCTCGAAGGTCTCGAACCGGTCATAGGTGTCGAGCAGCCGCAGGGTGTTGACGGTCTTTGCGCTGTAGGGATCGCCTTCGTATGCGATCTCGAGGTGGCGCCGGCCTTCCTCGTCATGGCCTTCCCGCATCAGGTTCACGCCGAGTTCGGCATGCGCGCGCCACAAGTCCGGCGCGACGCTGACAGCCTTGCGGAGTCGTTCAGTGGCCTCCCTGTAGCGCCGGGTGATGACGTAGAAGTGGGCCTGCTCGGCAAAGACCTGGCCGTAGCGCGGGTTGTAATCGAGGGCCTTGCTGATCCAGTCGTTGTCGCGGTTGCCCTCCAGCATCTCCAGCGATGCGAGCAGCGCATACGCTTCGAGCGGGGCCTGCCCTAGATCATGCGCCAATTGCAGGGCCTGCTCGAGTGCCTCGCGCCCGTCATCCAGCTTTCCCTCTTCCAGCGCCATGCGCCCAATGAGCAGGTGCCCCAGCACCTGGCGGGGACGCTGCTTGAGCGCTTCCTTGACCAGCTCGACGGCCTTGCCCTCGAACCGCGACGCTAGCACGGTGGCCATCCCCAGTTGCGCGGGGACGTGCTGCTCGTCAAGCTCCAGCGCTTCTTGAAACAGCGCCCCTGCCTCCGCCTGTTGATGCGACTCGATGTACAAGTACCCCCAGCGCACGCGCCGCTCCGGGTTCTCCGGTTCCAACTGCACGGCCTCGCGAAAGCGCTCGTTGGCAGCCTTGAGGTCGCCCAGCATCCAGTAGGCTTCCGCTTGGGCCGCCGGGTCACCCGTCCGCAGCACCCCGCGGTAGCAGGTCGCGGCATCCAGCGCCTTGCCGCAGTCGTGCAACTCGTCGCACCGGGCTAGCTCCGGATGGCGCAATCCGCGCTCGTCGCCCCGGCTCCCCAGCGCCAGCTGCGCCCCTGCCAACGCGAGGCAGATCGCGGCGATCCGCATGCCGCCGCGCATCACGGTCTGCCCTCGTCAGAATTGTCCTCATCGCCCGCGATCTGCCGCTGGACTTCGGCCATTTCCAGCAGCAAGTCCTCCAATGCCGTGAGGAACTCTGTTTGCGACAGGTCGTCCTTGCGCAACGTCAGATCGGCGATCTTGCTCTCCAAGCTCTCGCGACGGTCCAGCAGCGTCCGCTTGGTGGGATCCTCGGCAAGTTCCGCGGCCGAACCCAGCCGGGCCAGCAGGAAGCCGTCAGCCCGCTCACCCTGCAATTGCGGGTGCTCGGTGGCGAGCTGCTGCTGATCCGCGTAGTGCGATTTGACCTTGCTCTCGGCATATTGGAACGCCTCAAGCGCCGAAATGCTCTCGTTCTTGTTCGTATCGGCCTCGCCCAAGGCAAACGCCGCGGCGAAGTACTGCCCGAAAACAGTGGAGTTCTTCTCCCGTCCGTTCTTAGTGGCGGTAATCACAACGCGGCGCGGCGACTTGAGCGCTTCCAAGGCACCTCCGCTCGAACTCGTCGTGCTGACCACCAGCTGTCTCGCAGCGGGCACGGCGTCAAGCCAGCGCTTCAGTTGCGCGCCGGTGATGTCCGGCCCCGGGATGTTGAACTTGTAGCCGCTCCCATCGTGCGAGCCGTGGCCCACCATGAAGACGGCGATCGCGTCGGCCGGAAGCACCCTGCCGGCCAGGCTATCGAAGGCCGACTCGATCCGTCCCGAAGTGGCTGCGGAGCCGGCCAGCACGGTGACCAGCGCTTTGTCCCCCGAGGTGCGGCGGACGGCGGCCAGCATCTGCTCGACCTGGGAGCGGAAATTCTCCGCATACTGCTCTGTGCCGCCCAAGCCCTCCAGGACCAGAAAATGCGTTGCGGCGGCAGCAGTCCGGCCAGAACCGGCAGCCAGCAGCGCCAGTCCGAGCCACAGGCGCATCCCGATCATCTGCCGCAAACGCCTCACACGACACCCCCGCGCTTGCGCACCAGCCATTCCGAGCCGCGCAGCAAGAGCAACAGCAGGAAGAGCGCTGGCATGTCCCAAAGGTTCAGCACTTCGCGCGTCGTGATGCCGGCCTCCGAGAAGCCGATCTCCCCCGCCAGCCCATCCAGCTCGTCTAGCTCCCAGTAGCTGCCTCCCGTTTGATCTGCCAGTCTGGCGAGCAGGCTCGAGTTTCGCTCGGGGTGGAAGTATTCCGCGACACCGCCCTCGCGCCGAAAGTGCAGCGTATCGGCGCCAAGGCGCTCGTCACCAAGATGCGCGACCACTTCGATGTTGTAAACGCCCAGCTCAGCCGCATCGATTTCCGCTTCATACACGCCCTGCTCGGAAGGGGAAGGCCGCAGCGCTATCGTCTCGGGCGGACCTTCGTCGGGCCTCACGGTTACGCTGACCCGGGCGTTGTTCGCATGTTGATAGCGCTTGTCGCGCACCTCCGCCCGCAGCTGCACGCGGGACTCGTCGGCGTAGTTGGAGCGATCGCTCGTGAGGCGCACCGTTCCGGCTGAATCGACCACCAAGGCACGCAAGAGCTGCCGCCAGAACGTATCGTGACGCTGATCCTCGCTGGGCAGGCCCATGCGCCAGCGCCAGCTGCCGCCAGTGGCGAAGATCATGGTCCGTCCGCGGCCGTAGTTCTGCCGCACCAGCAATGGCAGGGAATCGGCGCCATAGCGCACGGCAAGCAGAGTCGTCGCGGCCGGCTTGAGGGCTCCGATCCTCTGGAAATCGGCCAGCTGAGGCATCTCGTCCCACAGCTGTCGGTTCTGCTCGGGATCGGAAGCGAGCCGACTGACCAAAGAATCCCGCCCCTGGGGCGAAATCTCGACACTGACCTTGTCCCGGACGAAGGAAGTCTCGCCCGGTTCCAGCGCCGCCGGCAGCGCGTCCACGATCTCCGAATGCTGCCAGCCGCCCGCGCCAAGACCACGCGGGCCAGCCAGCATCATTAGCGTGCCTCCCCGCCGACTGACGAATTCCCTGATGGCGACTTGTTGCTTGGGCGTGAAGAAGGCCGCCTCGAAGCTGCCGATGATCAGTGCATCGTAGGCGAACAAGTCCTCTTCGGTAGAGGGGTATCCGTCCTCGAGCTCTTCCGGGGTGTCGACTCCTTGGCGGTAGAACTTGTTGGTAGAGGTGCGCAGCAGCGTCACCAGCTGTACGCTGGCGTCCTTCTCCACGGCGCGACGCATGAACTTGTACTGCCAGCGCGGCTCACCCTCGGCATAAAGGATGCGGCGACGGCGCCGAGGCACATCGAGCACGCGCCGGCGCTGGTTGTTGCCGTCGATCTCCTCACCAGGCACCGGTTCGATCGAGAATGTCAGGTCGCGCACGCCGGGCTCGCCAGCGCCAAAGTCGATCCACTCGCGGCGTACCGGCTCGCCGCGCCGCAGCGTGACCGGCTTGCTGGCGAGCACGCTGGAGCCATTGCGGACAGTGATGCGCGTCGAACGCTCATCTTGGCCGTCGTGACGGAGGGTCAGTTGCGCGCTGACTCGGGATCGCGGCAATGACTTGGAGGCCACGGACACTTCCGCCAGCTCGATGTCTCCATCAATGCGCTCGCGGCCTACCCCGACGGTGTGGACAGGCACGTTGTACTTGCGGATCTCGGCCGCTAGCTCGCGGCCGAAACGCCCCGTATTGTCCGCGCCGTCGCTGACCACCAGCAGAGCGCCCAGCGGCACCGCCGTCGATTCCCTGAGAATGCTCAGGACAGACTCGCCGACGCCGCTGCTGACACCCGGGTCTGGAAATGCGTCAGGCTGCAGGGACGCCAGCCGTTGCGGCTTGGCGGCAAACCCGTACAGGCGCACGCGAAACTTCTCCTCCAGCGCGGGGACAACCCGTTCCCGCAACGCTTCGGCGGCTTGGGCGATGCGCGAGACCCCGGCTGCCCCCAGCGACATGCTGCGCGACGTGTCGACCAGCACGGCTACAGCGTTCTGGCGGCTCTTGAGCGACTGCACCGTCAGAGCCGGCTGCCACAGCAAGACCAGCGCCAGGGCCACAGTGAGTGCTTGCAAGGCCCAGACCGCCCAAAGCGCACGGCCGCTCAGACGGCTGTGCGCCCGACGCGCGTGCCACAGCAGCGCCGCCGCGGCGATCGCGGCCAGCGCAGCCAACAGCCAGACCGACCACCCGGTAGCGAAGAGGAACTCACCTTTGCGGAAAGCGGCCAGCGGGTAATTGAATAGGAATTCGAACACCGGCTGCCACTCTAGTGCGTCATTGCGTAGATGACGTAGTTCACCGCGAACCGGTAGGCCAGAGCCGTCATGTTTTCGGGATACTCTGGCAAATCAGCGTGCTCCCAAGCGTCACCCATGTCCATGTTGAAATTAATGGCCACCATCAGACGCCCGTCATCGTCATAGACGCCTCGCCAGTGCGGTGTGTAACCGCCTTTTTCGTATGGCGTGCCTGACCACAGGTACTGGATGCCGGGAATCTGCGTCCGCTGATCGAGGTCGTAGAGCGTGTGCAAGAGTGGGTCCGTGTCGGGAATCTCCACGATCTCCCGTTCCGGGAACACCCGGCTCATGCTGGCGGCGAATCCAGCCCATTCTCCTTCCCCGTGGAAGTCGTCCACGACTAGGAACCCGCCTCGCAGCAAGTACTCCCGCAGGCGTTCGGCCTCGAGATCATCCAAATACCACCGGCCAACTTCAACGGCGTAAATCCAGGGGTGATCGAACAACTCGTCGTCCAGAGGATCGAGGAACTTGCCACCATACGCGGTGTCAATCACAGTAAGTCGGCTGATACCGTTCGTCAGGTGGTATTCGGCGGCCGGCCAATCGGTCCGCCAACCTCCCCGCCGCCTGCCGTAACTGTCGCCAGAACCATAGGCGTAGCGCACGAATTGGAATTCCGCGCGAGGGTCGGGATCGAAGTCGTACGCTCGCGGATCCTCCCCGTAGCGGCCGCCCCCGCCCCAGAATTGCAACGCCTCCAAGTACGGCACCGCCAACAGCAACGGCACGATCAACCAAGGTGTGAAGCGACGAAATCCCACCGATTGCATGCAACAGACCCCAGACCGCGCGTCAATGAGAGTAGCATAAGGCCGCGCCACATTCGGGCAGGTGGACGCACTCTGCTGCATCCCCGGAGAGGACATGCCCGGGCGCAGATCCCCGGTGAAGCTGGCCGCTGCGAGAATTTCTCAGACGACGGTCAGGGCCGGGCCATAAAAGCGTCTTCCGAGCCAGCCGAATCCCCCAGTTGGAGCCGTGGCCGACTTGGTTCGGCCGAATTCATGTGCGCACGATGACCCGGCCCTGCCTGGCTGCGCCTGCTGCACCGCGCGGGATCCACAACTCCCTGCCCCCCGGCCGCCCGCAACCGCTGCCGGGCGCGAAGCACGTGCAAGCAACGTCGCCGCCACGAAGCGGGTGCGCGGTCTGACAGGGTGACGAGAAGCCCGAGTCCGGCCCAGGATTGGGTTGGATTGGCTCGAGGATGTGGTGCCATTGCAGCCTTACGATCGCTGTGCGGTTACGCATAGTGCGAAGCCGATTGCAGTCCTAGGAAAACCTGATCATGCAACTTGCCTTGGGCATGCATGAGCAAAATCAGGTTGCTTCCACGCTCGCCAGCGCCGACGGCATGAACTGGCTGAAGGACCTGCTGGCTCAAGCCGGCCCCGCCAGCCGGACCGAGATGGGCCGGCCGCCGCGTGCTCCGCCGCTGCTCCGCGGTTGAATTTGCCCGCAGAGGCGCGCAGCATGATGTCTCCCAGCTGCGTGCAAGGCACTGTGGAGGCGAAACCGAACGCTTCGACCCGGAACTGCGGCGTGTGCCCCTTCTTCGGCATCCTGAACCGCTTGCCCAGCATCAAGTCAGCTGTTCGCCCGCACGGACCGACCAGGAGTACCGACAGCATGCGCTTCGCGAGGGCGAGGTGGTGCTTTAGTGTTGTCTGGTAGAGGGCCTATCCATGAGCGACGCTGAACGACGACCATCCGTACATAGGACTCCACACGGGATGTATCAGACCGTGCAGCACTATGTGGCGGACTTGATCTATGGCCAACGATGGAATCCTGACTACGTTTGCGATCGTGGCTCGCGTTTCGGGAGGAGAGTTATCCTCTCGGGCGGTGCTGATAGTCGGTGTGGCCAATCTGCTTGCTGACGGCCTATCGATGGGGGTCGGCAACTACCTCAGCATCCGAGCACGCGAGAGTGCCCTTGAGGCTCAGGACTTGCCCGAGGAAGAAGCCTATCCAGCGCGGCACGGCATGGCGACATTCCTGGCCTTTGCAATCGCCGGGGCGATTCCGCTTGCGCCGTACCTAGTGCCTGGCGTGGACCATCGCTTTCTCCTGTCCGCTCTGCTGGCACTCGCGGCGCAATTCACGGTTGGCGCGCTGCGATCGCTGGTCACTGCGACTCGATGGTGGCAGAGCGGTCTTGAGATGCTGATCCTAGGTGTGCTCGTGGCAGCGGTGGCGTACGGGGCCGGAGCAGGACTGGCCTCCATTGTCGAAGCCGGCACCTACTGACCGGTGCAGAATTGGTGCCGTCAGAATCCTCCCCGAGCGTGACCGTGCGCCTGCACCTCGTCGGCCGGGCCACCCTGCAGATACCCAGTCCGCGTTCGTCGCTCCGCCTGGTTCCGCGTAGGACAGTAACCAGTCGACCGACATGGATGCTGTGCGCGAGGCCTCCCCGACATCTTGGCTGGAGGGAGCGCTCGGATCCGCGCCGCGCGGCCAGCCGCCCTGCCACGGCGTGACATTTTCGATGCCCATTGGCACTGCGATTGATCAGGCCCGAGATTGAGCCGGTCGGCGCTGGTGGGCATGAGGTAATTCACCTTGCCACTAACTGTCGAGGTCGAACGCCCGGGGTGCAGCTCGCCGTCCGCCCTCTCGCTCCGCCCGAGTTTGGAAGTGGCGGCAGCGGCCTCTTTTTTGGAGTATGGATCGGCATAACGCGGCACCGTCTTGTGTGCTGCCCTGGCGTCCCCTGTTAGGGTCGTTCCGCCCAATCGATTTCCGCGGTGAGGCTGGGCGAAAGGCCCAAGGACGGCGGGGCACGCTGCCCGCCTAGCCGGTCCCGGTGTCTGACTCGGCTGCATCGATCGTGGCGGAAGCCGAGCAAGTGTGATCGGGGCACGAGAGAGGCCGCCCAGCCCTCATAGAACGGCAGCTCGACATCCCGCGCAGAAGACTGCCCCGGTGAGTATACCGGGGCAGCCGCAAAGGAAGCCGGGAACCTGCAAGTATTACGCCAGCAGCTGCCTAGGGCATCAGGAGCGGAGCAGCCTTGGCTGCGCCCGTCCGCTCCGCGAAGCCCTAGACTCGCCCCGGCCCGTAGCCGCCTTATAGCGGCAGCAGGTAGCGCAAGTTTTGCGCCTGCCTAGGCTGACGTAGCTCAGCCAGCGCCTTCAGCTCAAGCTGGCGGATGCGCTCCCGCGTGAGGCCGTAAATTGCCCCGATCTCCTGCAGGGTGTGCTCGCGGTCGCACCCGATGCCGAAGCGCAGCCGCAGCACGTCGCGCTCCATGTCCGGCAGTCGCCTGAGGACATCGGCGGTCTCGTTCACGCGGTCTCCGTCAATCACAACCTGCATCGGAGACTCAGAGCGCTTGTCCTCGAGCAATTCTTCCAAGCTGGAGTCGCCCTCCGGGCCGACGCGGGTCTCAATCGAGACCGGTACCAGCGCGATCAGTCGCAGTGTCTCGACCTTGTCAACGCCGATCCCTAGATACTCGGCGATCTCCTCACTCGTGGGCAAGCGTCCGAGCTCCCGCTCGAGCAGCCGCAAGCCTCGATTGAACTTGTTCAACCGCTCGTTCATATGGACCGGCACGCGCACTGTCCGAGACTGGTCGGACAACGCCCGCATGACGGCCTGCCGAATCCACCAGGTGGCGTAGGTCGAAAACTTGAACCCCCTCCGGTAATCGAACTTCTCGACTGCCCGTGCCAGGCCGATGTTGCCCTCCTGGATCAGATCCAGCAGGTGCAAGCCCCGGTTCACGAACTTCTTCGCCACCGACACAACCAGCCTCAAGTTTGCCTCGATCAGCGCATTCTTGGCTGCCTCCGCCATGGCACTCGCGACCTGCAGCCGAGCCAGCTGGCGCTGGCCCTCGGCCGCGTCCAGCGGGTACCACAGCTCGCCGAGGGTGTCAGAGCCAGACAGGCGCTCTACGTCCCTCGTGAAGCGCGCCGCGAACGACCGCCACACATCCGCGTCCAACGGCAGCTTCCGGATGAAGCGCGAAACCTTGATTAGGTCGTTGTGAAACGCCCAGCGCCGGGACCGCTTGCCGGCCATCTCAAGGGCACCGGCCTCGTCCCATGCACGCTTGGTCTGAGCCAGATTATCCAGCATCCGCGCAAGCCGCCCCAGCCGCTGCTTGAGGCTGCGCACTCCGGTCTCGACAGTCTTCGCGTCGGCCCCGCCGGCCCCGGCGATCAGCTGGCGGCCTAGCTGGGGCTTGGCCTTCAGCCGCTCCCGCAGTTCCCGCAACTCGTTCCAAAGCCAAGAGTTCAGCGAAAGCACCCTGCGCATCTGTGCCTCGCCGCGCTCGAGCTGCTTGGCGAGCCGCACTTCGCCCTCTCCATTGAGCAGCGGCACCATCCCGATCTCAGACAGGTACAGCCGGACGTTGTCCTCCGGAGGCGACGCCTCTTCCTTCTGGACGCGGCCTGCAGGCGCTCTTTGGTCGATCAATTCAGAGAAGCCTTCATCCTCGAGTGCCACAGGCTGGACGTCGGCGGGCCGCTTTCGTAGCATTTCTCCCAACATCGCTTGATCCTCCCTATCCATCTTCGACGCACCAGAGTGCGATTTCGTTGCCATCATTCTTACAAAATTTAACATTAGTTCACAATTAATGCCGGAAGTTTGCCGAAAAATGCTAAGACACCTAGCCCAACCCTTCCAAACCGGCCATCTCGGCCACTAAGGGAGCCCACAAGCACCGATTGGAAGGGCCGCCGTGGAATATAATTGGTCGCAGGTGCGACCGCGGCCCGCCAAGATGGGGATCGGGCTGCTACTGGCAGCATTCGCGCCGTTCGCCCTAGCATCTTCCGAGCTCGAGCGGCCCGCCGAGCTGGAGCAGGAGGCCAGGCGCTTCCTAGAAGTTTTCGCGCTGCTCGACCAGCGCTCGACCAGCAACTTTGATCCGGCCACCGCCATCTATCGGGGCGCGCTGCCCGCAATGCTGTGGACGCTCGATCCGCACTCCTCGTTCTTGAACGCCGACCAGTTGGAGAGCCTCCGCGAAATGCAGCGTTCCACCGAGAAGGGTTTCGGCAGCGTCGTCAACCTTCTCCCGGGCCGCGTCATCGTACTCCAAACCCTGCCCGACAGCCCATCGGCGCGCGCTGGCATCGCGCCCGGAGACGAGATCCTCGCGCTCAACGGCCAACTGCTCGCCCAACTGCCGGTAGAGCAGCTGGTTGCAGAGCTAGCCAGCGCCAGGCAGGATCGGGCGCAGCTGACGGTCAGGCGGCCCAACTTCCGTAATCTGCTGAACATGACGCTGATTCCGGCCGAAATGGCCGATCCCAGCGTTGCGCGGCACTTCCTGCTCGAACCCGGAATCGCCTACGCCAAGATCCTGAACTTCGAGGCCGAGACCGCGGTCGAACTGACCTTAGCGCTCGAGGCGATGGGCGGCGGGAGCCTCGAAGGCCTCGTGCTCGACCTGCGAGGCAACCCCGGCGGCATTGTCGAAGTGGCGGTGCAGGTCGCCGCATTCTTTCTCACTCCCGGCGATCGCATCCTGTGGGTGCACGGACGGGACGGTCCGAAGGAGGAGCTGCTCGTGCCGGATGGATACCGCAACTACGAGTTCGCGGTCCGGATCTTGATCGACGACCGGACGGCCAGCGCGGCCGAATTGGTCGCGGGAGCCTTGCAGGATCATGGACGTGCCCGGATCCTCGGACGGCGTAGTTTCGGCAAGGGACTGGTGCAGAGCGTGTTTGAGCTCAGCGGCGGCACGGCCCTGGCACTCACCACAGCCTTCTATCAAACCCCTTCCGAACGCACGATTCAACGCTGGCTGGGGCGCTGCGGAGAGTTCCAGCTCGCGCCGTGCGGTGACCGGGGCAGCGCGGAAGAGCGGCGCGGCGGCGTTGTGCCGGATGTGATCTCCCAACCAACCCTGCTTTCGCGGCTCGAGCAAGTGCTGCTCGAAACCAATTCCTTCCTCGAATTTGCAAGGGACTATGACGGGGCTCGCAACGACATCGACTCCTCCTTCGAACCTGACAACCAAATGCTGGACGAGTTCCAGTTCTACCTCTCGCAGAGGCACATCCGCCCATCAATCGCGGAGTGGTCTGCCACGCTTGATTTCATTCGCGCCGGGCTCAAGCAGGAAGTCCTTAACCTGAGGGTTGGCGTGGCGGCCGGCGACGAGGTCGAGATCCGCCGGGACAGCGCGGTCACCGCAGCGGTCGATGAATTGTTGGCTGTGACCCGCTGAGGTCATGCATGTAAGGAAGATCAACCCGGTGCCTGATCTATACGGCCTTGGTTGCTGATGCGGCCGCCTGCTCAGCTCCAAAGTGCAGGGCCTCACAAGAACCGGCCGCGCCCGCGCTTGCTTGTGCAGGCAGGACTTGTCCAAGGATGGTTCAACCTACCCGGGGACCATTAGGGAAGAAACGCTCAGGCGGCTTCATGGACCACCCTGCAGAGCGGGCCTGGTGACTAGGGCGCGGCTATGCCGATAGCCCATCGGGAGCAACCACCACCGCAGCAACAGCGGCAGCGACACCGCCAAGGTTGTCATGAATCTCGGCCAGTGTCCGCTTTTCAAGTGCTGTTAGCGGGATGCAACTCTCAGGGCGGCATACTCCAAGGGCCACATTCCTGCTTGGTACTGCCGCCGCGCGACAGAACCCTCTCCCGAGTCATCGTCCGCAGCAGGCATGCGGCCGGGGCGGACGGAGTCGAGATTGCTGGTCTCGGCGTCGTCGCGATCAGTCGCTACACGAGGGCACCGAATCGCCACCTCAGGCAAGTTCGAGTCCAGAACTCCTCAGAACCTCTTCAGATTCGGGGCCTCTGGCCCGGATCGAATGTTGTATGAGCAGGCTAGCTGGACAGGCTAGGTTGCAACAGGTCGCGAGGTCAACGAAGATAGAAGCACCGTTATGTGTTGGAACTTAGCACTGACGATGGCAGCGGCCGTCGCCTTCATCGCGGCCGTCGGGTGCAATCGGTCTGACACCGTTCGCATCGGGGTTGTGCCGAAAGCTGTCGCCCACGAATTCTGGACCGCAGTCCATGCCGGGGCCGACGAAGCCGGCAAGGCAGCAGGTGTCCGCATTGAGTGGCAGGGGCCGTCGGCCGAGACCGAATTCTCTCGCCAGATCGAGATCGTCGAGGCGATGATCAATTCCCGCGTCGACGGGATTGTGCTCGCCCCGACCGAAGCCACCGCGCTCGTCACCGTGGTCGAGCGGGCGGCCAAAGAAGGCATTCCGGTCACGATCTTCGACTCCGGGATCAATACCGACCAATATGTCTCCTTCGTATCGAGCAACAACTACGCAGCGGGCGTGCAAGCGGCCGACACGCTGGCGGAGATCCTGGGCAGGGCCGGCAAGATTGCTGTGGTTAAGAATGTGCCCGGGTCGTCGTCCACAATGGAGCGCGAAGCGGGCTTCGAGGAGACCCTCGCAAAGAAATATCCGAGGATGGAAATCGTCGATTACAAGTACTGCCAGTCCGACCGGGCGCTCGCGCTCGCAGCGGCAGAGAACATGCTCACGGCACACCCGGAACTCGATGGAATGTTCGCCTCGGCAGAGCCTGCCACAGTGGGCGCGGCCACCGCGTTGCGCAACCGTAATCTCGTCGAGCGGGTGAAACTGGTCGGATTCGATTGGACCTACACGCTGGAAAGCGACTTCCGGGAAGGCGTCATCCGCGCCTTGGTGGTGCAGGACCCGTTCGAGATCGGGCGCAGCGCAGTGCAGACCGTCCTGACCGCGCTGCGCGGCGAGATCCCGCCCAAGCGTATCGACACCAAGACGCACGTCGTCACGCTGGACAACATCAACACACCTGAGATCATCGCCGTGCTGCGAATAGATCTTGAGGACTACCTGCAGCCGTAGCTGCGGCCAACTGGATCAGTGCGCGAATGTCTCGCGCAGCCGCCCCATCGCCCACTCCAGTTCCGCCCGCTCGATGACCAGCGGCGGCGCGATCCGGATTACGTGGTCATGCGTCTCTTTGCAGAGGATGCCCAGCCGTTGGAGCTGCTCGCAATAGGGCCGGGCAGCACAGCGCAATTCGATGCCCGCAATCAGCCCAGTGCCGCGAACCTCGGCTATGTCGGGATGGGCAAGCGTCCGCAGCTGCTCCAAGAACCACGCGCCGAGTTCAGCCGAGCGCTCCGCAAGGCGCTCCTCCACGAGCACTCGCAGCGCCTCCCGCGCAACCGCGCAACCCAGCGGGTTTCCGCCGAATGTCGAGCCGTGGCTACCGGGTTCGAACACGCCCAGCACCTCACGGCGAGAGACCACTGCCGAGACCGGGTAGAAGCCCCCCGATAACGCCTTTCCGAGCACGTATATGTCTGGCTGCACGCCATCGTGCTGGCAGGCGAACAGCTTGCCTGTGCGACCTAGACCGGTCTGGATCTCGTCCGCGATCAGCAGCACGCCGCGCTCGCTGCAAATCCGCGCCGCCTCGGCCAGATAGCCCGGCGGGGGCATGAGCACGCCCGCCTCGCATTGCACAGGCTCGACCAAGAATGCGCAAGTGTTCGGAGTGATCGCAGCCGCTAGCGCGTCCACACTGCCGTAGGCAATCGAGCGGAAGCCCGGCGTGAACGGACCAAACCCCTCCCGGCTTGCCGGGTCGGAAGAAAAGCTGACGATGGTCGTGGTCCGGCCGTGAAAGTTGTTCTCGCAGACGATGATCTCGGCCTGGTCCGCCGGGATGCCCCTGCGCATGTAGCCCCACCTGCGGGCGGTCTTGATGGCCGTCTCGACAGCCTCCGCACCGGTGTTCATGGGCAGCACCATCTCCATGCCGCACAATTCCGCCAGTTCCCGGCAGAACAGCGGCAACTGGTCGTTGCGATAGGCGCGCGATGTGAGCGTGACGCGCTCGGCCTGCTCTCGCAGTGCTCGCAAGATGCGCGGATGGCAGTGGCCTTGATTGACTGCCGAATAGGCGCTCAGGCAGTCCAAGTAGCGCACGCCGTCAACGTCGTACACCCAGGGGCCCTGAGCCCGCTCCACCACCACGGGCAATGGATGGTAGTTGTGCGCTCCCCAATGCTCTTCCAGCGCCAGCATTTCCGCGCTGCGGCTGGCTTCGGATACTTGCGTCAAAGAAGGGGCCTCCAGATTCATCAGAGTAACACCGGCAAGGCCTTATTCCGCCTCGGGCACGTAGATGACCTCGCCGCTCTCAAGGCGGTACGCAACGCCCAAGCGCTGGCCCCGCCCCGCCCCGCGCTCGTCGCTGGAGCGCAGTCGCTCGATGCGCTCGCCACGCTTGACGATCATCTCCATGTCGGGGCGCCCCGGATTCGTAACGATCGTGATGTCCTCGATACTCATGCGGGCCGCGACCTCGGCCAAGCTGGCACTGCCGGCGAGCGCCAGGATCAGCGCCACCACGAGCACCATGCTGGCATCGAAGAGATTGACGACGCCACCTAGTGGATCGCCGTCATCGGGCGCATCCAGCGCGGCGGATGCGCGCCGCATCCAAGCCCTAGAGCGCAGCTGTGCGCGCCTTCTCGCTGGCATCACGGGTGTCCTCCTTCTCAGTGTCGGCGAACCATACATCCATCAAGTAGTGCATCTCGGTGAGGTCTTGGCGCGCCCAATTGCGCACCTGCACGCCGAGCGCATACGATGCGCCGCCCACGAGTAGTCCGACCACGGTGGTGGTGAAGCCGATCAGCAAGTTCGAAGCCATCGATTGCATGTCTCCGGCGGCCAGCCCGGCTAGCGCGGGCTGCAGCGGGATCAGAGTGCCGACCAATCCCAGCATTGGGCCAGTGCGCGAAAGCACTGCGAGCCGCTCGGCTCGCTGGCGCAAGCTGTTCTCAAGATCCGCAACCACCTTGTCCAAGCGCCCGGGGCGCTGCCGGACGCCGTCGGCGAATCGTCCGATGGCAAGCTTCCAATCCAAGCCCAAGAACCGCTCAAGCGTCGGTTCGCCCTCATACAGGCTCTGCAGTGCGGCGCGGTTCGCGCGGCGATCATAAGCCTCTGCCAACACGCCGCCCGTAAGGTACGTGACGTACACGAACAGGCCGAGGATCGCGAGCAGCGCGGGCAGCAAGAACGCGCTGGAAATCCAGTAGAGCAGGCTCTGCAATTGCTCCACGAGGTCACCTGCCCTTAGCGCCGCCTAGTGCCGCCGAGCTTCATCCGCGCCGTTCTGCGGCGAGGACCTTGTCCAAGCGGCGAGCGTGCCGGCCTTGCCCGGTGTAGCTGGCCCCTAGGAACGAGCGAACCAATTCCGAGGCGAGCGCAATCCCGACGATCCGGCCGCCCAAGCACAGCACGTTGAGATCATCGTGCTCCACTCCCTGGGCGGCCGAGTACGTGTCATGACAGACGCATGCGCGCACGCCCTTGAGCTTGTTCGCGGCCACGCAGGAGCCGACTCCGCTGCCGCAGACCACGATGCCGCGCTCCGCCTCGCCCGTGCGGACACTTTCGCCCACCGCGACCGCGAAATCGGGATAGTCGTCGGTGGCGTCGAAAGAATGGGCGCCCACATCGACAGCCTCGTGGCCCTCCTTGGCAAGCAGGTCGACGATCGCCTGCTTGAGGTCGTAGCCAGCGTGGTCGGCCCCAATCGCGACGCGCATGAACTTCGGATTGTACCGTAGGCCCGGAGATTCGCCCGAAACGGTGCTCAACGAGGAGTTTAGCGCCGTACGCATGCGAATAGCGGGGCGGCCGCGCGCCCGGCACCGCCGCGCCGTAATAAGATGGAACTGTGAGACGGTGCCGCCCTGTGCTGCCTTACACTGACGGGGCGCCAATGCGTCATAGCACGCCGAGGCACGCGCCTCGCCCTGAACCACCGTACGCCCCATGAAGATTGGATTCGTCAGCCTCGGATGCCCGAAAAACCTGGTGGACAGCGAGGTCATGATGGGCATGCTCGAAGCCCGCGGCCACGAACTCACGCAAGACCCCGGCGAGGCTGAGGCACTGGTCGTCAACACGTGCAGCTTCATCGAGCCAGCCAAGCAGGAATCGATTGACGCGATCCTCGAAACTGCGGAGTTCAAGCGGGTCGGCCGGGCTCGCCGCCTAGTCGTGGCGGGCTGCCTGGTGGAGCGGTACAGGGAAGAGTTGCAGCAGCAGATTCCCGAAGTCGACGCGGTCCTGGGCACCAACGAGCTCGAAGCGATCGTGCAGCACTGCGAGGGCGGCCCGGGAACGGTGCCCGCTGCCCCGGCCGGAGGGTATCTTTACCACGACCTCACGCCGCGTAGGCACGCGACCCCCGCCCACTACGCGTACGTCAAGATCAACGAGGGCTGTGACCACCCCTGCTCGTTCTGCATCATTCCCCAATTCCGGGGGGCCTTCCGCAGCCGACGCTTCGAATCCGTCGTGAGCGAAGCGGAACGGCTGTTCGGACGGGGCGTGCGCGAGATCAATCTGATCGGGCAGGACACCACGGCCTTTGGAGCTGACCTAGGCGTGCGGGACGGGCTGCCTGCGTTGCTGGATCGGCTGGCCCAGATTGAAGGGGCAGGCTGGGTCCGCGTGCTGTACGCCTATCCAAACCGGGTGACCAACAAGCTGCTTGAGACGATCGCCCGGCACGAGGCGCTGTGCCCGTATCTCGACATCCCCCTGCAACACGCCAGCGCGAAGGTACTCCGCCGCATGAAGCGCGGCTCGAGCGGTGAGATCTTCCTCAAGATGATCGAGCGCATCCGCCGCACGATTCCCGGGGTAGCCATCCGCACGAGCTTCATCGTGGGCTTTCCAGGGGAAACCGCCGAGGACTTCGACACGCTCTGCCAGTTCCTGGAGGCGGCCCAGTTCGACCACGCCGGCTGTTTCCGCTATTCCGACGACGAGAACAGCGCCAGCTACGCTCTGGACAGCAAGGTCGACAAACGCACGATCTACAACCGCCAGCGCAGCCTGATGGCGCTGCAACGCCGGATCTCCAGGCGGCGCAAGCGCTCCCTGATTGGCGAGCGCTTGCCCGTACTAGTCGGCGGGCCGTCGGCCGAGACAGAGTTGCTCTGGGAGGGCCGGCTCCAGACCCAAGCGGAGGAGATCGACGGCAAGACCTTCATCACAGGTTTCCCCGACGGCTCGACCCCCCGGCCAGGCGACGTGGGGATCGCAAGGATCACGCGCTCGTCCGACTACGACCTGTTCGCGGAGATCGAGCAGATCACGCGGCCTGCCGCCGCGGCCGCGCCGACTCCGCTGCCGGTCTTGCAATAACGCCGCCCGGGAAGCCAAGTTTCATGAAAGTCGCCAAGAAGCCCTGCCCGCTCTGCCGGAAGCCGGTCGCCCCCGCTGCTAAGTGGGCCCCATTCTGCAGCGAGCGCTGCCGCACGCAGGACTTGGCTAACTGGGCAACGGGCGAGTACGCGGTCCCAGCCCCGGCCACCGAGGCCGACGAAATCTGGGATCTGCCTTACGGACCCGATACCGGCGAGCGTGGAAGCGATGCATAGGCGATTGGCGCTGACGATTGCCACTTGGTTTTACAGCGGGTACTCTCCGGTCGCGCCAGGCACGGCGGGGTCGATTCTCGCCTGGGCGATGGCTTGGTTCGCCGTGCACCGCTGCGGCGTGCCCGCGTGGGCATTTTCGCTAGCTGCCCTCGCCATCGCGCCTCTGGCCGTCACGACCTCCGATGCCGTCGAATCCGAGCTCGGGGCGCGGGATCCGTCGATGGTGGTCATTGATGAGGTCGTGGGCCAGTGGATCGCTCTTGCCCCAGCCGCAGCTGGCTCATGGCAGCAGTGGATCGCCGCCCTCGTGCTGTTCCGCGTTTTCGACATTCTCAAGCCCTTTGGGATCCGACGGTTAGAGGCTATTCCCGGCGGCCGCGGAGTTGTAGCCGACGATGTGGGAGCGGGGCTCTGCGCTATGATTGGAGTGGCACTGGTTCGCTTGATCGGGTTTTGACGCGGACCGGTTCCGGAGAGCGCATGGTCGGCGTCCCACCCCATATCGAGGCCATCTGGCCACCGGCAGCGATTCCCGGCGGCACACTGGAGATTCGAGGGGCCTCGCTAGCCGACTTAGGATGCAGTCTGCCCAAGGTTCAAGTGGGCAGCCTCCCGGCTCGGTTGGTTGTGAGCGGGCAAGAACGGCTTGTCGTCAATGTCCCCGAAGAGGCGGAAGCCGATGATGTCCAAGTTCGTACCGAGGTAGGCCCCAGCGCACCGGCACGTTTCTCACTGGGCACGCTGCTGGCATCGGACATGCATCCGGTTGCCAATCCGGCAGTCGACTCAGAGGGCAACATCTTTACAACCGTTAGCGGGGCGCGCGGCAAGAAAGTGCCCGTGTCGATTTACAAGATCTCCCACAAGGACGGATCGGTGGCCGCCTTCCTGTCAGGTATCACCAATCCCACCGGACTGGTCGTGCTGGCCGACGATACGCTGCTCGTGTCTAGCCGGCACGACGGGACCGTCTACGCGGTCTCGCCCAACGCGGAGGTCGAGGTCTTCGCGGAAGGCATGGGGGTCGCCACCGGTCTGGCGGTCGACAAGGATCAGAATGTGTTCGTGGGCGACCGCACCGGGACAGTGTTCAAGATCGACCAGGAGCACCAGATCTTCGTTTACGGCACGTTGGAGCCATCCGTCGCAGCGTTCCACCCGGCCTTTTGTGAAAAGGATCGCTGGCTTTACATCTGCGCACCCTCGACTTCCAGTTGCGAGAGCATCCAACGCATCGCGCCAGACGGCGATGTGCAGCGCTGGTGGGATGGCTTCGGCCGACCACAAGGAATAGCCTTCGATTCCGAGAGCCGGCTGTATGTATGCGCATCGTATGAGGGCAACCGAGGGATTTTCCGCATCACCGGTCCTGACGGGAACCTTGGATTCGAGAAAGTGGAACACGTGGTTTCCGGACAGAATATCGTGGGCCTGGCATTCGCCCCCGACAGCAGCATGGTGGTCGCGACCGGAAGCAGCATCTACCGCGTCCCTGCGATCCAGTGATTGCCGCCTGTTGGCGCGGAAGTGGCGACAGCAAGACGATTCCCTTACCTAGCCCATGCAAGCCGAAGTGATCGCGGTCGGGTCTGAACTGCTCACACCGAGCAAGCTGGACACGAACTCCTTGTACCTTGCGCGCAAGCTCGGCGAGCTAGGCATTCCCTTAGCGCGCAAGTCCGTGGTCGGCGATGACCGGGCGCTGCTGGCAGACGAGATCCGGCGGGCCCGCGAATCGTCCGACATCGTCATCCTCAGCGGCGGCCTCGGGCCGACGCTCGATGACTTGACCCGCGACGCCTCTGCTGATGCCACCGGCCGGACACTCGTCCTGGACGAGTCGGTCATCACGGACATCAGGGCACGCTTTCAACGCTTTAACCGCCCGATGGCCGAGGTCAACAAGCGCCAGGCGTACTTGCTGGAGGGTGCTAGAAAGCTCGAGAACCCGCGTGGCACCGCGCCCGGCCAGTGGCTGCAGGACGAGCACGGAATCCTGATCCTGCTGCCGGGCCCGCCTCGCGAACTCGAGCCCATGTTCGCCGAAGCGTGCCTGCCGCTGCTGGAGAGGCACGCGCCCCGGCAGCGGTTCTTCACCTTGGTCCTGCGCGTCGCCGGAATCGGCGAATCCGATCTCGAGCAGCTCATCGCCCCGCTCTATTCGACCCACGAGACGATCGCGACGACTATCCTGTCCGCACCCGGCGATGTCCAGGTCCACCTCAGGGCACAAGCCGACAGCGACGCAGCGGCACAAGCGGAAGCCCAGCGCTTGGGCATGCAGATCCGCGAGATCCTCGGCGATGCGGTCTACTCACTGGACGGCCTGCCCCTGCCAGAGACCGTGGCGGGGCTGCTCACCAGCAGCGGCAGCAAGCTTGCCGTGGCGGAAAGCTGTACCGGCGGGCTGCTGGCCGGCCAGCTCACCAATGTCCCGGGCAGCTCAGAGTTTTTCGCCGGCGGGATCGTCTGCTACAGCGATGCAGCCAAGAGCGGCTGGCTCGGAGTTAACCCTGACACGCTGCGGAGCTGCGGAGCGGTCAGCGAGCAAGTCGCGGCGGCGATGGCGGAACAAGCCAGGCGCCGCGCCGCGGAGGCACTCGGCGAACCTGCCATCGGCGTTGCGACGACCGGCTATGCAGGCCCTTCCGGGGGCACTGCGGAAGATCCGGTCGGTACCGTGTACTTGGGAATCGCGGACCGCAACGGCTCAGTCGTCCGCAGGCGCCTGTTCGGCAGGGGCCGCCACCGGATTCGAGCGCTCGCCGTGCAGACCGCACTGGACCTGCTGCGCCGCCGGATCCTCGGGCTCAAGACCCCCTGATCCAGGCTCAGTCGCGCCCGGCCAGCGCGCCACCCTTGACCAGCGCCGCACGTAGGCCGGCGGCGGCGCCGTCCCTGCAGCAGCGCTTGGGGATCACGTACTGCTCGCCCGGCGATGGGCGCAGCAGGAAACTCCGACGCGTCTCGCCCGCGTCCCACAGGTCGTCCCAAGCGATCCAGTCGCTGCGGCGGGCAGCACTGACCTCGATCCCGCTGGCGCAAACGTGATACCGCATGCGCTGCGGCTTTCCGCCGCTGCGCCGGAAGTCCTGCCGGGTAAGCCAAGCCACGGCCGCCACGGCCGCCACCCCCGGCGCACCCACGATCACGGCCAGCCAGGCAAGCGCTCCAGAGCTGAGCCAAGCAGCGGCAAGCAAGCAAGGCACCGCGATGCAATACACCGCCAAAGCCCCCGGAGCACGCCGCCAACCCTGCACCAGCGCGGCGGACAGCGCGTCAGCATAGCGAACTTCTGCGTCGATCTCAAAGCTCTCCGGGGCGGGCTCCGGCGGGGGGACCATCTGAGCGGACATTCTAGCGTTGCACTCCCCGGATCCTAGGGCCCTTGGCGGGCCACCTCGCCGCGGTACTCGATGACGGTGTCGACAATGCCGATCTCAACGCGGCGATTCTTTCGCCTGGCCTCCCGGGAGTCTTCCGGCGCGCGCGGGCTCGACGGCCCGAAACCCTTCGAATCGAGGATCTCCTCCGGAACGCCAGCGTTGGCCAGATAGGCGCGCACCGAGTGCGCGCGCCGTTCCGACAGGCCTTGGTTGTAGACCCCGTCACCTTGGTTGTCGGTGTGGCCGTAGATGAAGATCTTGTAGCCGTACGAAGCCAGCAGCACGCCGGCAATGCGACTCAGAATCTCCCGATTTTCCGGGCGCAGCGCCGCGCTGTCGAAGTCAAACAGAAAGGAGTCCTCGCTCAGCGTGACGACCATTCCCATAGGCGTCCGGTCGGTTTCCGCGATCAAGCTCATGGCCTGCTGCATGCGATCCAGCTCGACAACGCGCTGCTGCTTGAGACGCTGGGCGATCGCGGCCTGACGATTCGCCTCCCGCTGCGCGGCGCTGGCTTCGAGCAGCGCCTGCTCGGTCTCCGAGACGGCGGAATCGCGCTCCACCAGAGCTTGATGCAACGCGCGGCCCGCCAGTGCCTCGCGCCCGAGCGCATCGCGGACTCGGACCAGCAAGTCGATTTCCGTCTGCTTCGACGCCACCAAGGATTCGTCCAGCAGTCGCACGTGGTGCCACAGGCGCCATGTGGTCAAACTGACAAGGACCAATAGCGGCAGGCAGACAAACAGAGCGATAAGCTCCGCGCGGCTACGTGCTGGCATCGCAACCAGTATTCTCGCAGGCGGGCGCCGCCCGGCGCGGCTCAGGGCCCCTAGAAGCGAAAGCGGCGGGGATCCTGCTCCGGAACTTCCTTGCGGAACGTGTTGAGCAAGCTGCGGTGAAACGTGCAGAGCTTGCCATCCGGGGCGGGATGGCCGCACTTGATGCACAGGGCCGTCTCGCCACTGTTTCCGTTGCCCTTGGGCAGCCTGTTGCCGTTGACATTGCGCCGGCCATTTTCGGGGCGTCCACGATAGCGGCCCCCGTCGGAGTCGCTCTGTCCGCGTCCGTTCGACTCTGCCCGCTGGCGGGATCCCTTGCTGAACCTTGCTGGTCGCCGAGTGCCTTGATCTCGCATGTTGTCTGGGTCGGCACGCAATCCCTACGGATCGTGTGCCGCAATTTCTCGTGCCGCGCCGCCGCGTGGCTGAAGCTCTATCTACTCGGAGGGGGCCGCGTCGCTCGCCGGGTGCTGAGCATCGTAGGCCGTGATGATCGCGGCCGTGATGTTGACTTCATTGACCGCATACAGCACCGGACTTTGCGGGTTCGAGATATCCATTACGATCTGGAATCCCTTCTCCTTCGAGTACTTGTCGATGACTGCAATCATCTTCTGACCCACGGAATTGAACAGTTCGCTCTGTTCCTGGCTGAACTCGCCGCGGGCATCTTCTGTCTCGCGCTGCAAGTCCACCTCAGCCTTCTGGATGTCCCTGGCAAGAGTTCGCCGGGCCTCGTCGCTCATCGTGTTGGCACCCTTTTGGAGCTGGTCGCGCATGCGCCCCAGATCATTGTTCAGGGACTCAAGCCGACTGCGCGCAGGCTCGTACTTGGTCTCGAGCTGCTTGATGAGCTTCTGGCCCTCGCCGGTCCGCGAGATGGCTTCTTGCACATTGAGCAGCGCTAGCGTCGGCTGCGCAGCAGCGCCACTTGCCAGCACTGTCAAAGCTGCGGCCAAGAAAGTCGCGCAGCGCAGGCCGCGCATCCCCTTCCGTCGCATTCCCAGCATGTTTCCGTAATCTCCGATCTGGCTTCTTTCGATTGCCTGTCGTTCTCAGCGTACCACGCCCCGGCCCTTACCTGCCGGGCAACCGCTGGTCCCCATCAGAAGGTGCGGCTGATCGTGAAGCGGAACATCGACCGTTTCTCGAAGAACGGCAGCCAGGTCCCGACCGGGCGCACGGCCTCGATGAATGACTGGTAGTTCGGGAACAGCGAACGGTCAGCCACGATCGGGGGCTTGAGGAATTCTTGGACGCGCATTGGGTTGTAAGCCCAGTAGAAGCGGAACGGCGCGTTGACCACCGGCATCATGATCTGCAGTTCGAGGCCAGCTGAGGAGCGCATCTTCTGGGTCGGGCCGATGATGCCGATCTGCTCCTGGAAACCGGCCTGTGGGAACTGCTTGTTGAGTTCCATTGCGCGGCCGGGATTGAGGCGTATCTGATCCTTGCGCAGGATCTTGTTGAAGCCGATGTCCCAGAACGGCGCCAGCACCACCGGGCCGAACAGCTTGATGCGGTACTCGAGGTTGTACACGAAGCGCGTGTCTCCGCCCGGGAAGTTCAACCGGTACACCGGCACCTCGGTGGTTAGCGGCACGCGTTCCTCGACGCCGTCCACGAGCTGCACCTGAGTCCGCGAGACGCCGTTGTCGTTCAAGACCGGCACGGACGTGAAATCCGGGATCCAGACCATCGGACTGATCGACCAGATCTGGAAGCCGCGCACGTCGTTCTCGCCTCCCATGAATGAGCGGTTGAACGGCGGCGGCACGCGTCCGCCATAGCCGCTGAGGAAGGAGAACAGGCCGCGCATCGCGATCGTGCGCCGGGCGCCGTTCGGCCGGAAGTACTTGGCCTCGACGGTCGGCTGGATGAAGCGGGCGTTGCCGCCAAAGCCTGCGACCGCGAAGCTGGCGTACAGGCTCTTGCCCTTGGACGGCGTGATCGGGTGGTCGACGGTGTTGTAGTAATACCCCGGCGTGATCTGGCTGGTGGTGATGCCTTCCAGCGAATTCGGCCCCGACACGCCCTCGAAGTTGAGATAGGTGAACAGGTTGGACGCGGACTTGCTGAACGTGACGACGTTGGAGCGGCGATAGCTGTAGGTCAGGCTCAGACGGGCGAAGCTGCGCCGCAGCGGGTAGCTGAGGAAGGTGGTGAAGCCGGCCGAGGTCTGGCGATAGTCGAGGATGTTCTCCTGCCCCAGCTGGTTGAACAGCGGGATGAGGTTGGCGCCGGCGAAGATCGAAGCCTCGCGCGCCTGATTGAAGCTGAAGCGGCTGGAGAAGATCGTGAAGCCCGCCTGGATGGGCTTGTCGAACAGGTAGGGCTCGGTGTAGCCGAACTGCAGCACGCGCTCGCGGCTGCCCAGCTGCGCGTCAAACGAGAGCGTCTCGCCCAAGCCGAGGAAGTTGTTCGTCGAATAGCCGAAGCCGATGAAGCTGCCAGCGAAGCCCGATACGCCACCGTTGAGGTTGATCATGTTCCGGCCGCGCTCCTTGACCTTCAGCGTCAGGTCGACCAAGCCGTCGCGCGTGTTGCGCGTGATCACTGTATCGGTCTCGGGCCCCTCGGTCTTGATCGGGTCGAAGTAGCCAAGCTGGTTCAGGCGCAGCATGCTCAGGTCCCACACGCGCGTGTTGAACATGTCGCCCTCGTCGACCAGCACTTCGCGGCGGATGACCTTGTCCCGCGTAGTGTTGTTGCCCTCGAATTCGATGCGGCGGACAAAGAACTGCTTGCCCTCGTCGACCGCCAGGTTGAGGTCGATCACGGGAGGATCCTCGTCTTCGCGGAACACAAAGCTCGGCTCGGCCACGAAATCAATGTAGCCGAATTCGCCGTACAGCTTCTTGAGGTTCTCCATCCCCTTGCGGAGCTTTTCGATGTCGAAGATCGACCCCTCTTGCATCGCGAAGACCGGGCCGAGCACTTGGTCCGGCACCCTGAACAGCTCTACGTCGGTGAAGCTGAGCTTGCCGCGCGAGTAGCGTGGGCCCTCCTCGAGGAGCAGATCGATGTCGGCGACCTTCTTGGGCTTGCTCAGAAAGACTGACCAGGGCAGCAGGAATGTCCCGAGTCCCGGTCTGTCCTGAATGTCGAGATCGTGCTTGAGGACGTTGGCCTTGAAATAGCCGCGCTTCTGATAGGCGTTGCGCAGGCGCTCCTTGTCCTCCTCCAACTTGCGGATGTCAAAGGTCTTGGCGAAGAGGTTCTCGAGGACGATACTGCGCGGGATGCCCAGCGGCTTCGTGTTCTTCATCGCGCGCCGGGCCGTCTTGGTCCCGAGCACATTGAGCCCTTCGAAGCTCACGTTGCCCACCTTGACCTTCGGGCCCTCGTCGATGTTGAAGACGATCTCTACCGAGGCGGGCGGGATCTGACGCACCTCTGGGTTGATGGCCGCATACTGGCGGCCGCGCTCGCCGAGCAGCTCGCGCAGGACGAACGCGGCGCGATTGACCGTCGTGGGATCGTAGCGCGATTCGACCGTGAGGCCGACATTGCGCTCCTTGAACCGCTCGAGGATGTCGGACAGCGTGGCCGACTTGTTGCCTTCGTAGCGAATCGTACGGACGACGCGCCGCTCGGTGACCACGAAGCGGATGATCTTGCCCTGCTCGCCATCATCGATTTCCAAACGCAGGTCGTCGAAGTAGCCGGTGTTCCACAGCACCATGAAGTCACGGCGGAGGGTCTGCGCGTCGAACAGGTCTCCGCGCTTGGTGAATATGCGCGCGGCCAGGCTGTCGCGCGGGATGCGCCGGGTGCCGCGAAACTCGACGGCCTCGACGATCTCGTCGTCGGGGCTGCGCTGCTGTTGCTGCGTTTCCTGGATGTCCTCGAACGGCGAGGGGACCGTGGGCTGATCCAAGGGGATGTCCTCGAAGGGCGAGATCGGCTGCTGCTGGGCTTGCGCCAGCAGGTAAGTGCGCGCCGAGGCGTCCGCAGGCGCGACGGTCGGCGAGGCCTCGACGGCCGGCCGGCGAGGCGCGGCAGAGTGGTCTGCCGAGGCCGCCTCTTGGGCCGCCAGAGCGGCAACCAGCGAGACGGCTAGCGATGCGGCAATGAATGTCGGACCGATCAAGCGCATGGACAAGTGTTAGTGACGAGTTCCTTGGGTGCAGCCCCGCCAGGACCGGCGCGACGGGCTGCGGGGCTCATGTGCGAATTACGCATGCTCCTGTGTGGCTGTTTCAGCACTAGTGCTTCGGGATGCGAATTGGAAACAGAGGGTGTACGCCAGCGGCCGTCTGAGGAAACACCCGACGAAGCGGCTAGTCCCAGCGCCTCAGGGAGTTCGCGAATTCACTCAGGTTTTTTGAATTCGACGAGGAACTCCCCCAAAACTCCATCGTAACTCAATTCAAGGTGCTTGCGCTTAACCTTCGCAGGGATCTCGAAATAAAGGTATCCAGAGGCAGCCGAGTCCTCCAGCTCGAGAGGCAGCTCGACGGCCAGCAGGCGGTCAGCCGCAGTACCGCTGCCCACATTGCGCTGGTCGACGGTCTGGCGCCGCTCATTGGACGTTCCGCCGCCGGCCACGCTGGGTGGGCCGGGGAGACGACGCGGGCGGGTGCCCGTGCCGGGCAGCCCGCCCCAGATCGGGCTGTTGGGATCCTCAGCGAGCAGCCCGGGCGTCGTATGGGACTTCTCGGTGCCCAGATCGAGCACGGCGCTGCCAGCGATGCGGTCTGGGCTCCTAGCTGGCGACGTGTCGTTGTTGTTGCGGGCGCGCAACATGAACTCGTCGCGACTGAGCGCCAGCACCGACCCGTAGAGCGGCCGGACGCGCACCTCGACCAAGATCACGTCGCCGCCGAAGCTGTCGCCCGCCACGCCCTCGATCTCAGTGGTCTCTTGGACCAGGCGGGCTTGGAACTCGGCGTCGGGCAATACTCGCGTGTACCAATCGGGCAGATCGGCGGCAGACAGGGCAACTGCCAGCAACGGCCCGATCACTGCGATGCGAAGCATACGAATGCCCACATGGTAATTCTAGCCCACAGGGCGCGTTTCCGCAGCCCTACCGGGCCCCTGCGGCAAGCAGTTCCGACAATTCCTCCCATTCCTCCTCCTGACCCTGCATCTTGCGGTGGCTGGCCTCGAGATCCTTCACGACGCGCTCGCGAACAGAGCGGTTCGATCCGGCCGAGACAAGTTCCGCCTGCAGCTTAGTGCTGGCGTCCTCCAAGCTCTCGATTTCGGTCTCGATGGCGCGGATGCGCTGGCGGATGCGCTCGGCCTTGATCGGGTTCAGGCGGCGCCGGGGGGTCGGCCGGGCTCCCCGCATCGCCGTCTTCAGCGCCTCGCTCACAGCTGGCTCTGCGGCGCGCTCCGGCACCTCCTGGCTGCGTTTCTGCCGCGACCAGAGGAACTCCTCATAACCGCCGGGATAGACCTCCACATCCCCGCCGCCGACATGGATGACCTTGTTCGCCAGGCGGTCGATGAAATAGCGGTCGTGCGACACGAAGACCATCGTGCCCTCGAACTCGAGCAGCGCCGGCAGCAGCACCTCCTTGGCGCGCAGGTCGAGGTGGTTCGTCGGCTCGTCCAGCAGCAGCAGGTTGCTAGGGCGCAGCAGCATGCGGGCCAGCGCGTAGCGGTTGCGCTCGCCGCCCGAGAGCACGCCGATGCGCTTGAAGGCATCGTCGCCGCTGAACAGGAAACAGCCGAGCAGTCCGCGCATCTCGGACTCGCCCATCAGCGGCGCGTGGGCGACAAGATCCTCGAACAAGATGGCGTCGGGATCGAGCTCCTTGTACTGGTCCTGGGCAAAATAGTCGATGCCGACGCGGTAGCCTTCGTTGCGCGTGCCGGCGGTAAGCGGCTCGATGCCGGCCAGGATGCGGATCAGCGTCGACTTCCCTGCCCCGTTCGCGCCGACGAGGGCGATCCGGTCGCCGCGCTCGATCCGCAGCGAGACGTTGTCGAAGACGTGCGTGGCGCCGTAGCTCTTGGCGACCTTGTCCAGTTCCACCGCGACCCGGCCGGACGCGACCGGCTGCGGGAAGCGGAAGTGGATCGTCTTCTCGTTCGGAGGGATCTCAACGCGCTCCAGCTTCTCGAGTTCCTTGATGCGGCTCTGGACCTGCCTAGCCTTGGTCGCTTGGTAGCGGAACCTGTTGATGAATGCCTCGAGCTGCTCAATGCGGTCCTGCTGGTTGCGGTAGGCGGCCTGGACTTGCGCCAAGCGCTCGTCGCGGAGCTTTTCGAACTTGGTGTAGTTGCCGGTGTAGAAATGGGCCCGGCGGTTCCACAAGTGGACGATCTTGCGCACCGTGGCGTCCAGAAAGAAGCGGTCATGGGAGATCAGCAGGAACGCGTGCGGGTAGCTGGACAGATAGTCCTCGAGCCAGTTGCGCGCCTCGAGATCCAGATGGTTGGTCGGCTCGTCGAGCAGCAGCACGTTCGGCTTCGCCAGCAGCAGCTTGGCCAGGGCGACGCGCATCTGCCAGCCGCCGGAGAACTCTTCGCAAGGACGGTCCCAATCAGTGCGCGGAAAGGCAAGACCGCCCAGCACGGTGCCGACCTGCGCTTCCTTCGTGTACCCGTCGAGCGCCTGGTAACGGCTCGAGCACCACTCGTAGCGATCCAGCACCGTCTGGAACCGCGGGCTAGCCGGATCGACCTCGCCCATCTTGTGCGCCAGCTCCTCCAGCTCGATTTCCAGCGAGATCGCCTCGTCGAAGACGCTCACGCACTCCTCGAAGATCGAGCGCCCGGAAAAGGTCAGCCCCTCTTGCGGCAAGTACCCAACTTGGATATTCTTCTGCCGCTCGATCTCGCCGGTGTCGAGGTGCTCGGTGCCGTGGATAATCTTCAGCAGCGTGGACTTGCCCGTCCCGTTGCCGCCCACAACGCCGATCCGGTCCCCGGGGGCGACCAGCCAGTCGAGCCCGTCGAAGAGCACCCGGTCCCCGTAGCGCATACGGGCTCCAGCAAACCGGATCATCAGTTCGAGTGTAGCTAGCGGGCGATTCGCTCCGCCGAGCGGTAGCGGAGTTCGCGCCGAAGCAAAGCTGCCAGATCGCGGAGATCCCCGGCCCCGTCAAGCACTAGGTCGGCATGGTCCCTGATCGGCAGCACGTGCTGGAAACGCATTGGTGCGGTATCGGGCCGCCGCCGCTGCTGCACGAACGCTGCGATGCGCCCGCGGGTCTTGCCCGCCCCGGAATGGCCCGTGATACCGACTGCGATCTTTCCCACGCGGGCAAGCCGGTCAGCTCCATAGCGGCCGCAGCACAGGGTGCCAGCAACAGATCAACGGTCCCATGAGCGCCATTCGACCACGCCGACCCGATCCGCCCATGCGTCCCACAGGCCCGCCAATTCTGCGACCCTGTCTGGCATTTCGGCCGCGAGATCATTGAGCTCGCTGCGGTCCTGGGAAAGGTCGTAGAGTTCCCAGCGGCCTTGCTCGGGCCTGGAGAGCTTCGAAACCAGCTTCCAGTGGTCGAGGCGGACGGCCCGATTGCCCTCGTGTTCCCAGAAAATCCCCTCCGGATGACCTTCCGCCGGCTCGCCCTGGAATGCCGGGGCGAGAGACTTGCCCTCCATCGGTAAGATCGAGTTGCCGTGGTGCGTCTGCGGATAGGTCGCCTCGCCAACATCGACGCAGGTCGCCATGATGTCGATCAGGTGGCCAACCTGGTCCGTCCAACCGCCCTTGCTGTCGATGCCGCCCGGCCAGTGCGCGACCAGCGGCGACGAAATCCCGCCCTCGTGGACCCAGTGCTTGTAGTAGCGGAAGGGCGTATTCGACAAGTTTGCCCAAGGGACACCGTAGCTCTGATAGTTGTCTTCCGGCCCCGGCATCACTGCCGGGTCATTCCCGACCGCAACCGGATCGCCCGCATAGGTCTCGGTCGGGATGTGATACGCGCGGTTCGTACTCCGCAGCACCTCGGCGCATCCTCCGTTGTCGGCCAAGAACAGAATGAGCGTGTTGTCGAGCTCGCCGCGCTCGGCCAGAGTATTGACGACATTCCCGATGGCCTCGTCCATCAGCTCGATCTGGGCTGCGTAAACCTCCATGCGGCGCGCCTCCCATTGCTTGTTGGGCGCATCTTCCCACGGAGGCTGGGATGAGTCTCGGTCGCTCATCCGGGCTGACTCGCCGACCACCCCCATCTCGTACATGCGCTGCAGGCGCTCCTCACGGAGCACATCCCAACCTATGTCGAAGCGGCCCTGGTACTTGGCGACCGCCTCTTCGGGGGCGTGCAGCGGCCAGTGCGGGGAGGTGAACGGCATGTACAGGAAGAAGGGCGCTTCTGGACTCTCGTCCAGCGCTTCGTTGATGAAGTGCGAGGCGTTCTCCCCGATCGCGGTCGTGTAGTAGAAGTCCGGGCCCGGATCCTCAGGCTCGTTGCCGCGCTTGAGCGAGGCGGGATCGTAGAACGAGCCGGCGCCGTGGATCGTGCCGTAGAACTTGTCAAAGCCGCGCTGCGGAGGCCAGTTGCTGCGATCAACCCGCTCACCAGTACCCTCCGAGGGCGTGACGTGCCATTTGCCGCTCATGAGCGTCGAATAGCCTGCTGATTTCAGGACCTCGGCGATCGTGACGCAACTCTTGTTGAGATTGCCCATGTAAGCCGGGATTGGCTCGCCGTCCTTGCGGTACTCGCTCATCATGTGGCCCACGCCAGCCTGATGCGGGTACAGGCCAGTGACCAGCGCAGCGCGCGTCGGACAGCAGCGAGCATAGTTGTAGAAGGAGCGGAAGCGCATCCCGTTCGCGGCCAAGCTGTCCAGGACTGGCGTGTTGATCTCGCCGCCATAGCACCCGATATCGGAGAAGCCCATGTCGTCAGCCATCGTCACGATGATGTTGGGGCGCTTCGCAGCCGGGGCTTGGCCGTCCGTCGAGCAGGCCCACGGCAAGGCCGTGACGGACGCTCCGATACGCAATAGGTCACGGCGTGAAAGGGACGAAACAGACAAGCTCATAGCGCCCATCATACCGCCGCATAGGAGTCGCACGACCGGGCTGCACGCCCCCGCGCGACGGTGTCCGGCACGCAGTCAAGCGCGGCCTAGCGACCACGACGGCCCGCTCCCCTTGCGGCTCCGCGAACAGGGCCGCAGGAGCTTCTCTCACACTCTCACCTATAATTTCCACACGAGTTGTCACGGCTGGATCGGGCCAGTGCCGCAGGGTGCGGCCACGACTGGCGGCCAACTTGGATCGAGAGGGAAGACATCATGGATCTTGCAGGCATCAATTGGGTGGGGGTTGGCATCGCGGCAGTCGCCGGGTTTGCCTTCGGGGCCGCTTATTACACGGCCCTGTCCAAGCATTGGCTAGACGCCGTTGGCAAAACCGAGAATGAAATCAGGAAGACGCGGACGGCGCTGCCATTCGTCACCAGCTTCGTATCGCTGCTGGTAATGGCCAGCGTTCTGGCGGGACACTTCGCCGCCCACAGCCCAGGCGAGCTGACCGCCGGGCATGCGGTGGGGTCCGCAGTAGTCCTCTGGCTCGGCTTCATCGTGGCCAGCATGGCCACAAACTACGCATTCATTGGCTTTAAGCCGAAGCTGCCCGTCATCGACAGCATCCACTGGCTGGCCGTGGTGATCATCCAAGCCCTTGTCATCAGAGCGTTTTGATCGCTTCGCGAGCTCAGGCGCTTCCCGGGGCAAGGTGAGTAGCCCTAGTCGACCTGCGGTCCGCTGGACTCAAGTCGACCCCATGGCAAGCAGCTGAAACCCCGAGTCCGCCAGCATTGATCGACGCTCGGAGCTAAGTGCAAGCGGCCACCGGGCTCCCGCCCTTGGCCGTTTCCGGTCGCGGATGATCGTCATTGCGCGCTTTCGTGGGCCGGTGCTAGTCTGGGCAATCAAGTGGCTCGACATTCCGCGCGATTTCACGCGGCTGAGCATCCTTGTAACCCGCCATGAAAGCTATCCGCCTAAAAGAACCGCGCCACCTGGAGTACGTCGAAATCGAGGCACCGGGGGCACCCGGGCCGGGACAGGCGCTCGTTCAGACCCATCGGATGGGGATTTGCGGCACCGATTACAGCGGCTACCTCGGCAAGATGCCGTTCTTCCGCTATCCGCGCGTCCCTGGGCACGAATTAGGCGTGACCGTGCTCGAAACAGGCGCGGGCGTGAGCAATGTCGAGCCCAGCAACCGCTGCAGCGTCGAACCCTACATGAATTGCGGGGACTGCTACCCCTGCCGCAAGGGCAACTCGAACTGCTGCGAATCGCTGAACGTCATCGGCGTCATGATCGACGGCGGGCTCTGCGACCGATTTCTGATCCGGGCAGAAAAGCTGCATGTGTCCCGGAAACTCTCGTTTGAGCAGCTAGCCCTGGTGGAGACGCTGGCCATCGGCTGCCACGCTACCGATCGCGGCGACCCGGCCGAGGGCAGCCATGTCCTGATTGTCGGGGCTGGCCCGATCGGCCTCGCCACTCTCGAGTTCACGCGGCTGACCGGGGCCAGGATCACCGTGATGGACCGCGTCGAATCGCGTCTGGAGTTTTGCCGGCGCCAATACGGCATCGAACACACGGTCGTCTTCGAGAACAGCGGGAGTGCGGTCGAGCAGATGCGGGCGATCACTGGAGGTGACATGTACTCCTTGGTGACAGACGCAACCGGCAGCCCCGCATCCATGAGCGGTGCCCTGACCTACGTGGCGCATACCGGGACTCTCGTCTACGTCGGCATCACCACGGAAAACGTAACCTTCCCACACCCGGCCTTGCATCGGCCGGAAATGACCATCAAGGGCTCCCGCAATGCCCTGCCCCGAGACTTTGGGCGTATCATCGGGCTCATCGAAGACGGCACGATCGACACCGTCCCCTGGATTACGCACCGCACGCCCTTCGCACAAGTCGTGGAAAACTTCGAGGGCTATATCCGCCCCGAATCAGGGGTGATCAAAGCAATCATCGAGGTTTCGGAGTAACCGTGATTCTGTCCGCAGCAACCGTTTGCTTAGTCCCAGAAGCAAGCGCCGGCCCCTTTGTGTTCCACGGAGATCTTCGCGCCGCATGCGAGACCGCCGCGTCGCTGGGGTTCGACGCGATTGAAATCTTCGCGCCGGGCGGGCATCACGTCGATCGCGAGAGCCTGCGTGCCCTGCTCAGCCAACACGGTCTGCTGCTGGCGGCAGTAGGCACAGGTGCCGGGATGGTCGTGCACGGGTACAGCCTCTGCGACGCAGAGGCGGATCACCGGCAGCGTGCCCGCGAGTTTGTCAAGGAGATCATCGATTTCGGGGCCCCATTTGCCGCACCGGCAATCATCGGCTCCATGCAGGGACAGGCTGGCAGCCAGCAGAGCACTGCAGCCGCGCTCGAGCATCTAGCCGATTCGCTGCGTCACTTGGCGGACTATGCGGGCGCGCGCGGCCAGCGCCTGCTCTTCGAGCCGCTCAACCGCTACGAGACGGACTTGGTCAAGACCCTAGCCGATGGCGTGAACCTGATCCAGCGCGTGGGGGTCAGCAACCTCAAGCTACTGGCCGATCTCTTCCACATGAACATCGAGGAGACCAGCATCGCAGAGGCCATCTCGAACAGCCGAGGACACATCGGACATGTCCATTTCGTGGATTCCAATCGCCGCGCGGCGGGCTTCGGGCATTTGACCTACGAACCGATCGTGAAGGCGCTAATTTCGTCGGGCTACGACGGCTATGCCTCTGCGGAGGCATTGCCGCTGCCAGATTCGTACGCTGCAGCCCAGATGACGATCCGGTCGTTCCGGCGCTACTTTCCCAAGTGACCCACAACAGCGAGCCCTGAGGGTCCGGGCAAAGGCGGATTCAATCAGACAAGCCCGCGTCGAGGATGAACCGAGCCTTCCACTGCTCCCATATGCCGGCCAGTTCTCGCAATACCGCCGGCCGCTCGTTGGCGAGGTCATGCTGCTCGCCACGATCCTCTGCGAGGTTGTAGAGCTGCCATTGGCCGGGGCGCGCGTCCTCCTCGCTGGCGACAGATCCCCACCCGTCGTCCCGGGTGCGAACAGGGTGCAAGATCTTCCAATCGCCCTTGCGCAACGCCCGGTTTCCCTGGTGGTAGAACCACAGGGCTTCGTGCAGGGGTGCGCCGTCCCCGTCGAAGGCTCCGCTCAAGCTCCGCCCCGGCATGGGCGGCCCGCCGGAATCGGCGGGAGCCTTGATTCCAGCCAGATCTAGCAGTGTCGGCGCTATGTCGATCACATGGCCGACGGTGGATCGCAGTTCGTTCCTGGATTCGATTCCTCGGGGCCAATGCACGATCAGGGGAGTCGCGATCCCGCCTTCGTGCACCCATGTCTTGTGCAGGCGGAATGGCGTGTTGGCAGCGCTCGAAAAGCCCGGGCCCAGGCAAAGATAGGTCCCAGCGGAGCCCAGCGGCGCGTTCGGATCGTGTCCGTCACCGCGCACCATGATCTCCGCGCTCGCCCCGTTGTCTGACAGAAAGAATACGACGGTGTTCTCGAGCACGTCCATTGCCCGCAATTGGTCCAAGACCCGTCCGATCTCCCGGTCCATGCGGTCGATCATGGCGGCGTGGATCGCCATCTTTTCAGCTTGAAAGCGGCGCTGATCAGCGTTGAGCCGTTCCCACGGAATCGGCCGGTTGACCTCCCCCGCACCTAGCTGCGCGATCCCATCAGGGAATGCATAGGGCGGTCCGACATCCTCGTCCATGGGTGACAGTGCTGCGCTCGTGATGCCAAGCTCCAGCTGGCGCTGATGCCGTTCATCGCGCAGCCGATCCCAGCCTTCGCTATACCGGCCGCGATACCGAGCGATGTCCTCTGGCGGCGCGTGTAGCGGAAAGTGCGGAGCGTGAAACGCAAGGTATTGGAAGAATGGCCGATCCCCATGGTCGGACGCGTGCTCCCGCAGGAAATCGATGGCATGATCCGCCGTGACGTCGGTCAGGTACGCCCCCTGCTCGGGCTCGAAGTCGGGGAGCTGCACTCCGTCGAGATCCTGCTGAATGATGTGGAAGAATCCTCTTCCAGTGCCCGCCCTGTAAGAGCGGTCAAAGCCATTTTCCACGGGGTTTCCGTCGACGTGCCATTTTCCTGAGTGGTATGAGCGGTAGCCGGCCGATCGCAGGCGCTCGGAGACCAGCCGGGCCCATTCCGGACGGACTCCCCTGCCACCAAACTCGCGCGTGTCGACCCCGGGCAGCGAGTCGCGGCGGATCTGCTGAGCGTAGTATCCCGTCAACAGGGATGAGCGGGTCGGCCAGCAACGCGACGTGTTGTAGAACTGCGTAAAGCGCAAGCCGTCGCGTGCCAAGGCATCGAGATTGGGAGTGGAGATCTCGCCGCCGTAGCAGCTAGCATCCGCGTAGCCCATGTCGTCGGAGACGATGACGAGGAAATTCGGGCGCTGCGAATCAGCCGCGTGCGCGGCCAGCGTCAATGATCCGAGCGCCAGTGCTGCTGCTAGCTTCATGTTGCCCCTAGGATAGTGCTTTCCACGCAACCGGTCATCCGCAGAGTGGCCTCGATACGAACAGCATATCTGCCGTGGCAGCCACAGCCAGGCACCAGCTAGACCCTTGCTTAGACATGGGGTATCGGCAATGCTCCCAGGCCGCTCACCACGGTACGAGCTGCCGCGGTCCGGCCGACTGGCGTCGGCAGGTGCCAGCACGGTATGGACTGGCGGATCCGGCGGATTTGCAGCTTGACGCCGCGCGATCTGATCTACCCGAAAATCATACCTTGACGCCCCACTGGGCTGTGGTTCGGCATAGCCGGCAGCCTTCCGCACCGGAGTCGTGTACGTTTGCTGCGGCACGGTGGGAGAGAATGGGTGGACCGCAATGCCGCCCACGGCCGGGCGATGGAGTGCCCTGCATGAACGGTCTGACCCTTCTCGATATCGGCGTCCTAGTTGCCTACCTAGTCGGCATTACCGCCTGGGGCTCCTGGCTCGGCCGTGGCCAGTCCACCGGCGCGGACTACTTTCTCGGCGGGCGCGCTCTTCCGTGGGGTGCGGTCATGCTGTCGGTCGTAGCCACCGAAACCAGCACCCTGACCTTCCTGAGCATCCCAGGCGTGGCCTATGTCGGTAGCCTGGTGTTCCTGCAATTGACGCTGGGCTACCTAGTCGGGCGGATCGCCGTCGCACTCATCTTGCTCCCCGCCTACTACCGCGGAGCAATGTCCACGGCTTACGCGCTCCTAGAAGCGCGCTTCGGCGTGGGTGCGCGACGTCTCGCCTCGGCAACGTTCATGGTGACGAGGCTGATGGCGGATTCCGTGCGGCTGTTCGCGACAGCGATCCCGCTGGCCCTGATCACCGGCTGGCCGTACCCGGTGTCGATCTTGGTGATCGGCATCCTGACGGTGATCTACACCTACTGCGGCGGGATCCGCGCGGTGGTCTGGGTGGATTCCGTGCAAATGGGGCTTTACCTGCTCGGCGCCGCCGTGGCCGTCATCATGATCCAGACCCATGTTCCCGGCGGATGGGGCGAGGTGCTAGGCTCCGCGAGCTTGGCAGGCAAGCTCCAGGTGCTCGATTTCTCATGGAGCCTGACCGCACCCTACACGGTCATGGCTGGCCTGGTCGGCGGGGCGGTCTTCACCATGGCGTCGCACGGCACTGACCAGCTCATCGTGCAACGCCTGCTGACCTGCCGCAGCGAGCGCGATGCGCAGAAGGCGCTCGTGGGGAGCGGAATCGCCGTGATCGCCCAATTCCTGCTGTTCTTGCTGGTCGGAATCGGTCTGTGGAGCTTCTACGGTGGCAGAGCGTTCGACCGGACTGACGAGATCTTCGCTCGATTCATCATCGAAGAGCTGCCGTCGGGCTTGACCGGGCTCTTGATCGCGTGCGTATTCGCAGCCGCAATGTCCTCCCTGTCGTCTTCGATCAACTCGCTCGCGTCCGCGACTGCGTACGACTACTGGGCACCGCTCGCGGGCGCTCAAAAAGACGACGCCCGCATCCTGCGCGCCGGGAAGCTGTTCACTCTCGCCTGGGCGGCGCTGCTGGTCGTGGGAGCGACCCTGTTCATCCCGCTTTCGCGCGGGACATCCGCTGTCGAGATCGCGCTGGGCGTGGCTGCCGTTGTCTACGGGGGGCTGCTGGGCGCATTCGCGCTCGGCGTGCTGACCCAGCGGCCAGGCCAGCGCGCGGCGATCCTCGGTATCGTCCTCGGGGTCTTGGCGGTGATCGCCCTGCGCAACGAAGTGGCTTGGCTGTGGTACGTGCCGATCGGCGCTACGGTCACGTTTGGCGCGGGTTGCGTCGCTGGCTACCTGCGGCGTAGCGCCTGAGTGGTGATTCCCCGATTAGTTGGGGAGCGGGGCGTCGGGACCCTGTCCCGACGCCCCGCTCGTGGCCTAGAAGCGCAGCTTGACCGCGTACTGGAAGATGCGCGGTCCACCGCCGCGGCCGATGTTGCCGACGCGTGTGAAGTAGCCGCCGCCAACTCCGTTGAATTGCCGGAATTGATTCGTCATCAGGAAATTCGTCCGGTTGATGAAGTTGAACGACTCGATGCGCAGCTGCAGGCGCATGCCTTCGCGGATCTCGAAATTCTTCGAGAGCGCTATGTTCGCCGAGAGAAGTCCGGGCCCGTCCAGGATGTTGCGGCCCGACGAGCCCAGGGCGAATGCTCCCTCTGGGCAGTACAGCGGCGTGCCGGCCTCCGCGTCCCCATCCACGCAGCTGGGCACGTCTGCGAAAGCTCTGGTGTCGAAGAACGGGTAATCCGACCCTCGGATCGCACCCAGAGACGGTTCGTTGGGCTGGGCGCCGTGCGAAAGCCGATTAGGGCGCTGTGACTCGCCCAGGTTTACGTCTGCAAACGCGGCTGTCACAGTGAACGGAGACCCCGAATACGCAGTCTGCGTCCCCGAGAGCTGCCAGCCGCCCAAGAGGGCGTTGGTGGCGGTGCCCCAGCTCCGTCCCCAGCGGCGGTTGCTTCCGAAGGGTAGCTGGTACGAACCCACGGCTGTAAACACGTGCCGGCGGTCCCACGTCGAGCGACCGCGCTCGAGTCTCAGGTTCCTGCGGTCCAGGGCGTTGGCGAAATCAGTCGCTCCGCTGCCATTCGTCCGCGAGGCGTCGTCGATGGATTTCGAGAATGAATAGTTGACCCGCCAGAACACCCCGCCCCGGCTGCGCTTGCGCCACGAGATGCTGGTGGCGTTGTAGCTTGAATTCGACCCAGTGTTGTAGAAGTTGATGGCATTCCAGTCGGGATTCGGCCTGAGTGAGTTGGCGTTCTCTGCGAAGCCCCCGGTCGCCGTGCGATTTTCAAGGAACCACTCACGGGTCCGGATGGCTTGGTTGAAATCGTACCGGCGGATCAGGTGACTGCCTTTCGAGCCGCGATAGTCGATCTCGACGCTCGTGCCGCCCGGCAGTTCCCTCTCGATCGTGAAGTTCCAAGACTGCAGGTACGACTGCTTGGGATTCTGCGTGATGCCGCTCGCCGACGGCCTGTCGGTGAGGTAGCCGCCGCCAATCACGACCGGTCGGCCCAAGGTGCCCAGGGGATCGCGGAGCAAGACCTCAGGTGCCCGGTTCGGATTGGCGTTGCGGGCCAAGTAGTTGGTGTTGACCGTGTACGGGAAGATGTTGCCGAGACTGTTGCGGAACGGGTTCAGGATCGTGCCAGCCACGAACAGGCCGTAGCCTGAGCGGATGACCGTCTTGTTGGTGAGGCGGTAGGCGAATCCCATTCGGGGCGTGAAGTTGTTCCAGTCGGTCTGAATGACCGACCGCGGATAGCCGGCTTCCGCGGCGGTCAGGAACCTGCCGCCGAGGTCGTAGCCGCTCAGCAGCTCGTCGAAGTTGGCAGGAAGATTCCGGTCGCTCGAAAGCACGATCTTGTTGAGCTCCGGGACATAGCTGCCCATCTTGTCGTTCACGTCCCACGGCATGCGATTGACCTCCCAGCGGACCCCGAGGTTCATCGTCAGCTTCGGAGTCACCTTCCAGTCGTCGTTGATGAAGGCTCCCATCGCGACCTGCCTCCAGTCAGGGCCGTTGATGCCTTCCCGGACGTTGACGTTGTGCAGCCAGCCGAGGTACATGTCCGCGACCGGGCTGCCCCAGTCCTTGCACGTCGCGGAATTGCAGCCGCCGGTGCGGAAGCCGCGAAAACGGTAGTTGCCGCGGGCATTGTTAACCCCGGGCCGCTCGTAGATCACGTGGTTGTAGTTAAATCCGTACTTGATTGTGTGGCTGCCCTTGATGTTGGTCAGCTTGATGCTCGCCTGGGAATCGATGACATCCGTGATGACCGGCAGGTTCGTCGCCGAGCCGATCGTGACATGGTTGTCAAGCCGAACCAGAGGGAAGTCGTCGATCCCGCGATAGTCCTCCCGGTCCTGGTCCGAGATGAAATTTGCCATCCCGAGTTCTTCGATGATGTTGGTGTCGGCGAAGGCCCCTCGCTGAAATACGTCGTTCCCGCTGAATCCGCCCCGGATCTCCATCAGGAACGTCGGAGAGAACATGTGCGTGTAGTCAACGCCCAAAAGATACCTGTTGTCGTCAATGGTATTGCCGAACTGGGTCAGGGTGCTGGAGCCGGCGAACGGGTTCTCGGTATTGTTGGCCCGGTACTGCACGCGCCCCGCCAGTGTGTTCTCGCCCAGCTTGTGGTCGATCTTGGCAATGTAGCTGTCGAAGTTGTCGTTGTCGTTATCGACCACGCGGTAGTTGAGCAGGTCCCGGCGCAAGCCTAGGTTCGGGGCCGGGTATTCCTGGAAGAGTCGCTGCGCGACAGGATCGGCCCGGGAGGCGGGGATGAGGTCGTTCGGGAAGCAGGAGTTGCGTCGGCCGCGAGCCACGAGGTTGGCGTTGCAGCCTCCACGCGCAGTCCGATCACGGATGAGGAAATTGCTGCGCAACCCGTCGAGGACGGTCTGGTCCGTGACATCCAGCGCGTTGTCGAGATGCGACAGGCCGATCGTGTTGCTGAAGTCGCCGCCGATCTCCATCGGGGTCGGAACCCTCGACAGGCGCGTGTGCTCCTGGTCCCTGCGCTGCACCTCGTAGCTCATCATGAAGAAGGTCTTGTTCTTGACAATCGGGCCTGTGGCCGTCAGCGAGAACTGGTTTTGGAGCAGCTTCGTCTTCTCGGCATCGAAGAACCCGCGCGCGTCCAAGGCGTCATTGCGCATGAAGTAGCTCACGTTGCCGTGCAGGGCATTCGTGCCCGAGCGCAGCGACATGTTCAGGATGCCGCCGGCCATGCGCCCGTACTCCGCGGAGTAGCCTGAGACCTCCATCTTGAACTCCTGCAGGGCATCGATGTTCGGGCGCACCTGCGCGGCGCCGCCCTGCACATTGCGGTTGTCGAACCCGTCCACGTAGAAGTTGGTGTTGGTCGGCCGGGCACCGTTCACGGACGCGAAAGAGCCCTGCGCGCTGCTCTTGGGCACAACTCCCGGGACAAAGAACGCCAAGTCGGTGAAGTCGCGTCCGTTCAGAGGCAGTTCCTGGATCTCCTCCCGCACGATCACGTCGCCCTTGATCATGCCGTTCTCGGTATTGAGGGCGACGAGCTGCGCGTCAACGGTCACCGACTCGGTGACCTGCCCCAGTTCCAGCCTGACGTCGATGCGGCGGTTGTCACCTGTGCGCAACACGACGCCCTGCTCGACGTGCTGCTGGAATCCCTCCGAGGTGACGATCAACTGGTAGTCCCCCGGGTTGAGCGCCGGAAACGTGAAGCTGCCGACAGCGTTGCTGGATTGCTCGCGAGAAATCGCGGTTCCGGTGTTGATCACAGTCACATCAGCGCCAGGGATCACCCCGCCGCCGCTGTCAGTGACCGTTCCCGTCAAGGTGGCCAAGTTGGATTGGCCGAAGCAAAGCGGCGCTAACAACACCACCATGCCGATGAAAATCAGTACTCTTGCCTTCATTTTGCCCCACCCCCCTGGATCGAAGCATGTCCCGAGCCCAAAGGCCCAACTTAACCCCCATCTCTTGAGACGTTACACCCTCAGGGGTTTGGAATGCAACCTCCGCTCCAGCAGAGCGCCAGCAAGCCCGTGTGCCCGATAATGCTTAGTCTGCTCTCGGGACTGGCCGATGGAATACTCAACGCTCCCCACCGCAAGCGAACTCAGCCAGCTGTACTCCTCCGGCGAACTGTCGCCGGTCGAAGTTGTGCGCCACATCCTGTCGAAGATCGAGTGCCTTGACTCCGCGCTGAACGCTTACGTGACCGTCACTGGCGAACGCGCCTTGGAACAGGCCCGGCTCGCCGAGGCGGAGATTCGAGCGGGCCGCCAGAAAGGCCCCCTGCACGGCATACCGTACGCCGCCAAGGACCTGTTGGACACGAGTGGGGTCCGCACGACGGTCGGGTCAAAGATCCTGGCCAACAACGTGCCCGCGCACGACGCGGCGATCATCGACAAGCTTGAAAGTGCCGGCGCGATCTTGGTCGGCAAGACCGGCTTGCACGAGTGGGCCTACGGCATCACGAGCACGAATCCCCACTTCGGCCCCGTGCGCAACCCGTGGGATCCCGAGCGCATTCCGGGCGGGTCAAGCGGCGGGTCGGCCGCGGCTCTGGCGGCTGGCCTGTGCAGCTTTTCGCTGGGTTCCGACACGGGCGGCTCGATCCGGATTCCCGCCGCCCTGTGCGGCGTCACCGGACTCAAGCCAACCTTCGGCCGGATCAGCCGCCGAGGGGCCTTTCCCCTCGGACACACCCTCGACACACTCGGGCCGTTTGCCTTGACGGTGCGGGACACGGCGCTGGCCTACCACGAGATCTGCGGCAAGGACGCGGGAGATCCGTCCACTGTTGACGCGCCGGCCGAGATCCCCCCGTTCGAGTCTGAACCGAACCTGTCCGGCGCGGTCATCGGCCTGCCCTCAACGTTTTTTTTCGACAACCTGCACCCAGACGTCGACACGGCGGTGCGATCCGCGCTGCGCCGGCTCGAAGAGCTGGGAGCGGAACTGCAGGAAGTGTCCGTCCCCGAAATCGAGCCCGCGAATTCCCTGCACCGCCTGATCCTGCTGGCCGAGGCGACCTCGGTCCACCGCCGCCGGCTCGAGGAGCGTCCCCAAGACTTCGGGGACGACGTGCGCAGCTTGCTGGAGCAAGGCCGCTTGGTGCTTGCGACCGACTATCTTGACGCGCAGCGCGCGCGACGCAGGTTCTGCGCCGAATTCGCAGCGGCGCTGCGGCGTGTCGACGCGCTGGTCATGCCGGCCATCCCGATTCCGACAGCGCGGATCGGCGAGCTGGAGATCGAGGTCAACGGCGCGATGGAAAACGTCAGGCTTGCCACGACTCGCAACATCCGCGCACTGAACCTGACCGGGCTTCCGGTGCTGTCAGTGCCGTGCGGGTTCCACGGCGACGGCCTGCCGATCGGCCTGCAGATCGTGGGCCGGGCATTTGACGAGAGCCGCATCCTCGCCATCGGCCACGCCTACCAGCAAGCGACCGAGTTTCACGCAAGGGTCCCGCCTATGCTGCGGCAGTCCCATCCCAGCGGCACAGCTCAAGACTGACTCGCGTCCCGGTAAACGGGATGTTTTCGAGTTCCAGCCGCCGCCGCTGCTCGCAGCCGGGATCACCTAGCAGTGCAATGCGGCCGCCCGCTCCCAAGACCCGATGCCAAGGCAGAACCAACTCCGGCGGGCAGCAGCGCATTGCCCGTCCAACCTGCCGCGCGCCGCCGGGGATGCCCGCCGCCTGGGCGACGTCGCCATACGTGGCGACCTGGCCCGCAGGGATGCGCGTCACGATTTCCCAGATGCGCTCGTACCGGATCGAGCTAGCATTCGCTGATCGCCTCGGCAGGCGGTCGAACCTTGTGTTCAAGCGCGAAGCCCTCTGGCCCCGGGAGCGGGCCGGAGCGTCTCAGCGGTGGCCCATGGGCCCCAGCTTGTCGAGCACCTGGTCGAAGAGGTCGCCCTTGCTGCTGGGCTGCGTCTTGCCGCCTTGGGAGTTGCGGTACTTGTGGGACGTGTAACAGGTCCTGCATTCGGTGCGCGCCGGGCCCCCGGCGACCACCGACACGACAGAATGGTTCATGACTGCTTTGCAGCGCGTGCAATAGTCGTCGATGATGTCGCCGACCCGGTCTTCTGCGTTCATTGAGTCTCCCTAGTCTGGGTCTATGCAGTAGAGGAAGTCGGCCGTGCGGATGAAGACCTGACCCCCGACGGCGATCGGGCTCGCAAGCGTGTGGCTGTCGAGCCGGTTGGTGGCCAAGATCTTGTAACCATCCTCGACATCCACGACCGTTGTGGTGCCTTCCTCGTTGGTCGCGTAGAGCTTCCCGTCCGCCAGCAGCGGCGATGACGAGTAGGTGCCGGGCTCTAGCCGCAGCCGCGCGGCCACGAGCTCGCCCGTCGTGGCGTCTAAGATGCTGAGGACGCCGCGGTCACTGACCACGAACAGGCGGGTCCCGTCGGTGGTCGGAGTCGGCACGTCAGCGCCGAGCGCATTCTCCCAGATCTTCGCCGATTCGCCCATCCAGCCCTCTGCGCCGACCTTGAATGCAATGAACGGGTTCCCGCGCGTGCTCGGCGTGAAGACGATGTCCCCGATGTGGACGGAAGAGGCGATCGTGCGGTAGAAACGCTCGTTTCCGGGATTGAAGCCGCCCATACGCCACAGTTCCTTGCCCTGTTCGAGGTCATGGCCGGTGACATAATCGCCGCCCGAAACCACCAGCTGCTCCTTGCCGGCAGCCTTCACGATCAGCGGTGTGGAATAGTCGTCCGGGGATTCCGCCGTCGCGTCCGTCGGGCGGTCAACTTTCCAGAGTGTCTTTCCGGTCTTGGCATCGACGGCGAAAACGTACGAGGGATCGTCCGTCTTCATGCCGTGCAGCACCTGCACGTAGAGGCGCCCCTGATGGAGCCGCGGCGTCGATGCATACCCGTGATTGAGGCCGAACCGCCCGTAATCATCTTGGATGCTGCGCGACCAGACCTTGGTGCCAGCCATGTCGTAGCACGATAAGTGCCCGCCGCCTGTCATGGCCCAGACGTGCTTGCCGTCCGTGATGGGCGAGGGCGAGGAAAGGTTCTGCTTGCGGAAGATGCGGTTCCCGGTGCCGATGATCTGCCGCCAAAGAATCGAGCCGTCCTCGCGGTTGAGCGCGATCAGCAGAAGCTCGCCAGTGCGCGGGCCGCGCCCAGCCCCTTGCCCGGGTGAGCCGAAGCCCTCCTGCGCCGAGGTCACGAATACCATGTCGCCCCAAACCGCGGGAGTGGCAGCGCTCCAGCTTGGCAGGGCAGCTTTCCACGCCACGTTCTCGTCGGTGGTCCACTCCACGGCCAAGCCTTCCGCGGAAGGGTTGCTGCCGTTGAAGAGAGGGCCGCGCCACTGCGGCCAGTTCGCCCAAGCCGCCGGAAGCAGCAAGGCCGAGCAAATGCCTGTGGCGAAGACCATGCGGAACGTCATTGTCAGACCCCAATCGGGGAGGAAGAGACCGGATCCCGTGGATCGGCCCAATTGTCTAGGCGAGTGCGCCTGCGCACGGGTTACAAAATCCGCAGCCTGTTCCCGCAGCGGCGGGCAAACGCGGGCCGCCGCCGCCCTTCGATCATAATGAGTGATCGGCCGCCCCGCCGGGCGGCTTCTCGATCTTGAGATGCAAGCGATGCGAATCGAGGGCGGACGCCCATTGTCCGGCCGCATCGAGATCAGCGGCGCAAAGAACGCCGCGCTTCCAGCGTTGGCCGCCAGCTTGCTGACAGTGGACCGCGTGTCGCTGCTGCGGATGCCGCACGTGGTCGACATCCGCACGATGGCGAGCCTGCTGGCAAGCATCGGTGCAGACGTTTCAGCCCTGCCCAATGCGTACGAGATCCGGGCCGGTGGCGACCTCAATCCGACCGCCCCTTATGAACTCGTCAAGACCATGCGCGCGTCGAGCCTGGTACTCGGACCATTGGCCGCGCGTTGCGGTCGAGCCCGTGTTTCGCAGCCCGGGGGCTGTGCCATAGGGTCCCGTCCGATCGACATGCACCTGGACGGACTCAAGACCCTCGGCGCGTCGATCGGCCAAGACCACGGCTATATCGAGGCAGTCGCTCCGCGAGGCGGACTGGTCGGCGGGAGAATCCAGTTTCGCCGGCCCACCGTGACCGGCACCGAAGACCTATTGATGGCCGCGGTGCTAGCCAACGGCGAGAGCCTGCTCGAGAACGCGGCATGCGAGCCCGAGGTCATCGACCTTGCGGCGCTGCTGACCAAGATGGGCGCTCGCATCGAAGGAGCCGGGACGCCGACGATCCAAGTCGACGGCGTGGCCGAACTCGGCGGCGCTGAGCACGCGATCATCCCGGATCGCATCGAGACCGGCACCTATCTGGTGGCGGGCGCCATGACTGGTGGGGAGCTGACCTTGGCAGGCGCGCGCGGCGACCATCTCGAGCCGGTGATCGCAAAAATGCGCCAAGCCGGCTGCCACATCGACGCCCCGGATGCAGACACGCTCGTGCTGCGCAGCACTGCGGAGATGGCCAGCGTGGACGTCACGACCCGCGAGCACCCGGGCTTCCCGACCGACATGCAAGCGCAGTTCATGGCGCTCATGACACAGGCCGAGGGGACTTCAAGCGTGGTGGAGACCGTGTTTGAGAATCGCTTCATGCATGTGCTGGAACTACAGCGCATGGGCGCTGACATCACCATCAACGGCAACACGGCCGTGGTGCGCGGCAAGGCGGCCCTGACCGGCACGGACGTGATGGCCTCGGACCTGCGCGCCAGCGCATCCCTCGTGCTGGCGGGCTTGACGGCCCGCGGACTAACGACGATCCACCGGATCTACCACCTGCGACGTGGTTATGACCGCTTGGCGGAGAAGCTGTCCAGTGTGGGTGCGCGCATCCGCTTCACGGACGCCTAGCCACTCGTTACGGCTCCCAAGCAGTCCAGTCGGCGGATTCGGACCGCATCTCCTCGTAGAGCGCGCGCAATTCTGCCACCACGCTGGGGTGCTGCGAGGCAACATCGGCAGTCTCCCCGACATCCGATTCCAAGTCATAGAGCTGGGGCTGGTCGACCGCGGATGTCCGGGGCATAGCCGTGGAAGCGTTCTCTGGGCATCGCCAGCTTCCAGCGCCCCTTGCGCACCGCTTGCAGTTCCATGCGCACGAAGTAGTGGAACATGTCCCGCGCGCCCGACTCAGCCTCCCCCCGCCACAATGCGCTCTGGTCCACACCGTCAAGCAGGCGCCCAGCTGGCAGAGCGGCACCCGCCAAAGCCGCAAACGTCGGCAGCACGTCCAGCGTCGAAACGATCGCGCCGGACTCCCGCCCGGCCGGCACTCGGCCGGGTGCCCAGAGAATCGCGGGCACGCGCAGCCCACCTTCCCACGAGCTTCCCTTGGCTCCTCGCAGGCCGCCCGAATCTCCCGTGGCCAAATGGCCGCCGTGGCTCTCGAAATAGCGCTCCACGCGCTCGGGCTGGGACCACGGGCCGTTGTCGCTGGTAAACAGCACGTAGGTGTGGTCGGCCAAGCCGAGCTGCTCCAGCTCATCCAGCACGCGGCCTGTGTGATGGTCGACCTCGGCCAAGGTGTCGCCGTAGAGATCACCGTCGGTGGTGCCGATGAATTCGTTGGACGCTCCGATCACGACGTGCAGCATCGTGTGCGCCAGATACAGGAAGAATGGCTTGCCATGGTCCTGCCGGCGTAAGAAGCCGATGGCCTCGTCGGCATACAACTTGGTCAGCGAGCCCATGTCAGAGGTGGTCTCGAGTTGCTGCTTGTCCCGCCACAGCGTCACGGTGCCGTTGTCGTTGGCTCCGAGCGTCCCGTAGAAGTACTCAAATCCCTGGTCGTTCGGCAGCAGGCCTGCCAAGGGCCGCCGGCGGCTCATGTCCCACTTGCCGATCCCGCCGGTGGCATATCCGGCGTCGCGCAGGACCTCGGCGACCGTCACCTCGTCCGGACGCACCGCCCAGCCGCCGCCGACGCGCCCGGGATATCGTGCGGTCATCAGCGCGCCCCGCGAGGGGCCGCACACCGTCTGTGCGTAGAAGCTGGTGAAGCGGGTGCCCTCCTGCGCCATGCGGTCCAGGCGCGGGGTGCTGTTCTGCTCCGAGCCGTAACAGGCGAGATCGCCGTAGCCCACATCGTCCAGAAACACGACCACGAAATTAGGTCGCTCTGGCTCGGGCGCAGGATTGCTGCCGCACGCGAACGAGAGCAGCACGAAGGCGGAAACTCAGACTTCGTTACACCGTTTCATTTGGTTTGGATAGTTTGGATGCAGGGAGCGGCGGCTTGGGGTTGGCCGGGGTGGGCTGGGAGGAGGCTGAGCAGGGCAGGTCGTCCGACAGCATGCGGTACACCAAACGGAGTTGGGTGCCGGGGAAGACGGTGCGCGTGCGGTTGAGCTCGTCGAGCAAGGGGGCCAGGGCGCGATCCTGGGCGCGGGTCGGCTGGTGCAGCAGGCGCACGGTGAGGGTCCCGGCTGACTCGTCAGGGTGCAGGCTGGCGTCAGCCTGAAACAGCGACTTGAGCAGGCTGCGGGCGGTGTCGGGATTGTCGAGCGCGGGCGCAACCGCGGTCGTCATCGCTGTTTCGGCGCGGTAGGCCAGCATGCGCAGGGTGTCTAGCAGTAGGCGCAGCGGTTGGGGCAGGGCCTGCAGCCGTGCCTCCGGCGAGAGCTCGCCGGCCAAGATGTGCTGGTCGGTCACCTTGCGTGCCAGCAGCAGGCCTTGGATGGTCTGGTCGCAAGTCTGGATGCGCGCTTCCAGCGCGCGCGCTGGGGCGGATCCGGCGTCGGCTTGCAGGGCCAGCTTGCGGCGCAGGTTGCCGACCGAGTTGCGGGCTTGCTTGAGCGCCTTGCCGATGGTGCGGCAGGCCGGGTTGACGACCCAGGCGTCGGCCTCGACCTCCACCAGGGCATGCTCGGGCAGGGTGTCGAGGCCGAACTCGGCGCGCAGATACTTGAAGAAGTTCTCCTGCGTCCAGCGCGAGCGCAGCAGGCCCGCCGCTTGCTCGGCCGTGAGGTCGGGATGCGTGGTCAGCAGCGCGGGCTGGCGCTGGTCCGGCCCCGGCCGACCCGCCAGCTCGAGCGGCTTGCGCGGCTGGCCGCGCTGGCCCGTGCCGCGCACACGGCGGTCGATCCAGAAGCGGATCTCGCGCGCCTGGCAGCCTGCGCCCAGATCGTACGGTCGCTCGGCCAGCTGGCCCTCCAGGCGGGCCGACCCGCCCGGGGCGCGCACTGGGATGACGGCCTCCCGGAAGTCGCTATCCGGCCAGCGCTGCGCCTGCGAGCCCTTGATCCAAGTCACCACCGCGATGCCCAGCGCGCGCAGCTCGCGGAACAGGCGCGGGCTCCAGCCCTCGCGGTCGAAGACCAGCGTCAGGCGTGGTGCGCCAGCGCCTGCCAGCAGGCCCAGCTGGCGCAACTGCGGCACAATCCCGTTCCAGATCTCAGACACCATGCCGGCGTCTATCTGGCGGTGCAAGCACAGCAGCGGCGCCCCGCCCAGCGCGTGCACCCAGTAGCCGACCGAGGCCGGCAGGGCCAGCTTCTGGCGGGTCACGAAATGTTTCGGCAGCCGGCCCTGACCGCTGTAGACCTGCACGTGGCCATCGACGAACAGCGTGGCGACGGCCTCCGGATCGTCTGCACACCAGTCCTGGGTCAGGCAGCCGACCCAGGCCGGCAGCCCCTTGGCAGCGGCCAGCTGGTGCGTGCGGCGGCGCAGGGTGCGCGGGCAGGGGCAGCGGTCCAGGCCCAACAGGGCGCCCCACTCGCCGGGCTGCTGGTAGCGCAGCCGCTCGGCGCAACGCACCCGGCCCAGCAGCAGGAAGGCCCACAGCAGCAGCAGCGACTGCAGGCCGTAGAAGCCCTTGGGTAGCGTCAGCTGGTCGAGGTGGCGCAGCAGGCCGGCCTGCAGCAGGCTCGGCAGGGCGGTCAGCACGCCGCCCCCGCTGACGGCCGCGGCGGCGGCGAAGCGCGGGGCGCGCCCGTCGAGCGCCCCCAGGCTGGCCGCTACGCGGCCCGCCGTGTCGTGCGCCGCGCGGCCGCGCGGGGCGGCGGCGTCACGCCGGTTGCGGTCTTCCTTGCCGGGGGCCGCCGACGGCGGCGCACTGGGCGCCGCGCCGCCGGGCTGCGGGCCCGCTCCCTGAGCGTCACTGTCACGCTCGGCGGGCGCGCCGGCGCGGCGCCGTGGCAGGCACTGGCTGGCCGGTAGCAAGCCCTGTTGGGTGTAGCGCCACAGCGTCGATTGCGAGACGCCCAGTTGCTGGGCCACGCGGTACAGGCTGAGCCCGGACCGCAGCATGCGGGCGGCCTGGGCCAGCTGCGCGGGGTCCACGATGCCATCGGGGCGGCGCGGCTTGGGGGCGGGCGCGAAGCCAAGCTCACCCTGCACCTGCAGCCGCTGCACGGCGCGCGAGACGGTGCTCTGGCTGATGCCGTGGGCGCGGGCCAGTTCGGACTGCGTAGCGAGGCCGAACAGGGCGAAGCGGGCCAGGCAGAGATTGCGCTCTAGCTTGTGGTCGGCCGTGTGCGAGCAGACGGGGTCGGTGTGCACGAAGTAGACGACGCGGTCGCCCTCGCGCAGCATGCTGAGGCGCGCGCTGATGGGCGTGGCGTGCGGGGGTTGGAGCGGCAGAGCGGCGGGCAGGCCAGTGGGCGCGGGCAGTTTGGCGGGCGAATACATATGCATTCAAAATAGCATGTTCTGGGGCGCAAGTCAAGTCCGGATGCGGCCGGGGAGGGAGCGTGAAAGCTTGACCCAGCAGCTAGTTACGAGGCTCTAGGCCTCTTTGCAGAGAGTTCCGATGTAACGAAGTCTGAAACTATGGCTTTAGGCATGTGGACAATCTCCCGGTTCGGCAGCAAGTGCGCAACAGCCAAGCGCATCAGCGCTCTAGTGAAAAGCGCACGATTTCCTCGTCATTGCGGATGATCATGTGGCGGTTAGCATACGACGGATGCGTCCAGTGGACCGCTCCGAATTCGCGCCTGCGTTGCAGTGGGTTGGTCGGGCGCATCAGCGTCGCGCGATCGAGTTCCTCATACCCTTCGGGTGTGAAGCGGGCGATGATCAGCTCGCCGCGGTCGTTGTTGATGAAGTAGCGATCCTCGTGGCGGACAATCTGGCCTGACGCCCAGCGGGCGTTCTCGTTGGTCAGATCCAGCGTCTCCCACACCCGTGCGCCGGTGCGCGCGTCAACGCAGCGCAGCTGTCCGTAACTGCCAATGCCGTAGATGTGGTCGCCGTCCACGACCGGCGTGGTGACGAGGGAATGCAATCCGTCGGTCTCGATCTCGCTATTGCTGTTGCCCTTCCAGATCAGTTCCGCCGCCGGGCGATCCTCGAGCAGCCGATACATGCGCGAACCGTTGTAAAAGGACGACACCAGCAGTCCGTGCCGGCTCATTACGGGCGTGGCCACGGTCAGGCCAGCCTGGATCTTGAACGGCTGCCGCCAGTACACCGCACCGGTGAGCGGATTCAGAGACGCCACGGCGGTGGGATGCCAGATGATCAGCTGGCGGACGCCGCCGGCCTCGACGATCGTGGGCGGGTCATAGCCGGGTTCCGCCGCCGCATCGAGCGCGCGCCAGATCTCCTCGCCAGTCATTTTGTCGAGGGCAACGACCTTGGCGTCGGGGGAGCCTCCGACCAGCGCGATCAGCCGTTCTGCGTCGATCAGGGGCGCCGCGACAAACCCCCAGGTGGGCAGTTCCGCCGCGAAGTCCCGCTGGTAGTTGCGCTGCCAAAGCAGCTCGCCCCCATCGACACGCATGCACAACAAATCGCCCATTGAGCCAAGCGCGTAGACGCGATCGCCATCCACTGTCGGAGTGGCGCGAGGGCCGAGGGGATACTCCAGGCCGGCGTAGTCCACCGCCCATTCCTTGGACCAAAGTGTCGCCCCAGTCTCCTCGTCGAGGACCAGCAACCGCTCGATACCCTTGCGGTTCCCTGTCGAGCGGTAGTCCGTGACAAAGACCCTGCCCTGCGCAACCGCCGGACCGGCGTACCCGTTTGCAATCGGCTGGGACCAGGCCCGCTTGGGCCCGTCTGCCGGAAACCGCTCCAAGATGCCCGCCTCGGTCCAAACACCGAGCCGGTCCTTGCCGCGCCACTGGGGCCAGTCCTCGGCATTGAGAAGAGATGTTGCTAGTAACAGCAGGAGCAGCCGCATGAATCGACATTGTAGCCGTCGCATCCGTCCCGCGGGACCCTGCGGATGTCGTCTGGCTTGCTCGCGGCCCCCCGGCACAATCTGAATCCGGACCGTTTCGCCGTAGACTAGAGGACTGCACCGCAGCATGACCGCAACTCCGACACCTCAGAGCGGAAATTCGCTGCGAGACCCAACTCCTCAGCTTCAAGACCCCGCATTCTGCGCTACGGCAGCTCCCGCTCGATGAAGCGCAAGCATCGGATCGGAGCCCACACGTCAGCGGCGGGCGGAGTCCATCACGCCGCCGAAGAAGCGGTTGCGATCGGGTGCAACACGCTGCAGGTCTTCACGCGCAGTCCGCGCATGTGGCGGGGCACCACCCCAGCCGCTGAAAGCGTTGAGCGTCTGTCCGCGCTGCGCCAGCAGCACGACATCCATCCCGTTGCCGTGCACGGTTGTTACCTGACGAACTTGGCTGCCGCAGACGTAGCGGTCATGGAAAACTCGCGCCAGTCGTTTCGGTTAGAGATAGAGAACGCGCGCGCGATCGGGGCGGACTATCTGGTCATCCACCCTGGCAGCGCCAAAGGCCAGTCCAGGGAAAGCGCCATCGAGGTCTTCGCCAGCGCCCTGGCCGAGACCCAGGACGGCTTCGAGTGGGGCTCGCTGCGGCTGCTGCTAGAGAACACGGCCGGGGGTGGCGACACACTCGGTAAAACCTTTGAGGAACTTGCCGCCCTGCAGAGTGCGGTGGCGGCCCGCTGCGCCGCGCCGCTGGGTTACTGCATCGACACCGCGCACTGCTTCGAAGCTGGCTATGACGTGTCGACCGAGCGCGGCCTGCGCGACACGGTGCGCTCCATGCGGCAGTGCTTAGGCCTGGAGAACGTGCGTTTGTTCCATGCAAACGACTCGAAGACCGAGTTGGGCTCGAACAGAGACCGCCACGAGTCGATCGGAGACGGGCACATTGGAGCGGAAGCCTTTGCCCGAATGCTGCGGCATCCGCAGCTACGCTCCAAGCCATTCATCCTCGAGACCCCGTTCATCGACGAGAGCCACCGGGAGAATGTGCGCCGACTGTGGGAACTGGCCGGAGAGCCAGCGCCGGGCTAGTCGTCGCCGCCGCCGAGCAGGCCCGCCCTCAGCAGGAAATACATCAGGGTAAGGATGCTGCTGACAGCAGCGGCGACGTATGTCCACGCGGCGGCGTTGAGCACCTTGTCCATCCCCTCGCGCTCGTACGGCGCGACGATGCCGTAGTTCACCACAAGTGCCTTGGCCCTGTTGCTGGCATCAAACTCGACCGGCAGAGTGACGAGCTGGAACAGCACTGTTGCCGAGAACAGCGCAATGCCGACATAGACCATGCCGGAAATCGAAAGGAAAAGCCCGATCATGATGGCGACGTATCCGAAGTTCGAGCCGATGCTCGCCGTGGGAACCAGCGCGGAGCGCAGCTGCAGCGGAGCGTAGGCCTGCGCGTGCTGGATGGCATGCCCCGCCTCATGACAGGCCACGCCCACCGCCGCGATCGAATTCCGGCCGTGCACGTCCGGGGAAAGCGCCAGACTCCGTGTCGCGGGATTGTAGTGGTCAGAGAGAAAGCCAGAGGCAAGGCCGACCTTGACGTCGTAAAGGCCTGCCTGGTCCAACATGCTCCGCGCGGCCTGCGCGCCGGTCATGCGCGCTGGGACCTTGCCGTACTTCTTGAACGCCGACTTGGTCCGCGCGCTCGCCCAGAGCGACAGCAACAGTCCAGGAATGAAGAACAGGAGAGAAAGCGGATCGAAGAAGAACATGGAACAGCGGCCTCCAATGGGCGTCCGAAGCGGACGCTCACGGTGATCTAAGGCTTAGTTTAGACCACTCCAGTCGCACTCGTCACGGTCGGAGCGGTCGGGTGACAGACGGGCAATACAGCGCCCGCAGCCTGCCTAGCTTTGCGGCACGCTGCCGACGGCCAATTTTCGATACGCTGCCTGCACGTTTGCGATCTGCGGCCCGCGCAATCCCCGGTATGGCACGAAGTCATCCGGGTCGGGCAGCTGTTTCACACCGGCCGTCAGAATCCAGTCCCGCGGCTTGGGCAGCGCCACGGCTGGGCTCACAGGGGACAGCAGCGAGTTCACGGGCGAGCCATGCGCGGCGAACTTGTCGATGATGGGCCGCAGCTCGCCATCCGGGCGCGATCCGAACACGCGGAACCAAACCTCGGGAGCGGCGCGAGCGACCGCTTGGATCAAGCTCGCCGAGTCGACCCGTCCCAAGCTATCCGAGTCAACGATCAGGTCGACGATCACGAAGTCGTACTTCGTGCGCGCCTGCGCGAGGTAGGCTTCCGCGTCCGCAACATGCACCTGCAATCGACCGAGCCGCTCGTAGTGCCCGATCAGCGGATGGAACTCGCGGGCCATCCCGACCATGGCCGGGTCCGCCTCCACCGCGTCGAGAGCCAGATCCGGAAACTGGTGCAGAAGGCCGACGACTCCGCAACCGCCCCCCAGGCCGAGCATCACGCCACGGCCGTTCGGGTGCCGCTGGCCGGCGAGGAACCAAGCCAGCTGGTAACGGGTCTCGATCACCGGCCCCGGGCCATAGCCCAGCGAGGGCGCGACAGTATTGGCTGCCGGGCGCAGCAGCGACGCACCCTGCAGCACGCCGCGAATCGAGAAGCGGCGGGCGATGGCGGTGTCCACGACACCGACCGGGCCGAACAGGCCATCGCGCTCGAAGCGGACTGTGGGCACCGAATTCAGCCCCGCATCCGCGACCGGGTGGGCAGGTCGAAGTGCTCGCCCAGATAGACCCGGCGCACATCCTCGTCGGCTTCGAGCTGACTGGGCGTTCCCGAGCGGTAAATCGCGCCATTGTGGATGATGAACGCGCGCGAGGTGATCGATAGCGTCTCACGCACGTTGTGGTCGGTGATGACAATGCCGATGCCCTCGTCGCTGAGGCGCGAGATGATCCCCTGCAATTCGATCACCTGTTTCGGATCGATGCCCGAGAACGGCTCGTCCAAGAGCAGAAAGCGGGGGGACAACACCAGCGAGCGCGCGATCTCAACCCGCCGACGCTCTCCTCCCGACAGCTGGTAACCGCGGCTGTGCCGCACCTTGTCCAAGCCGAACTGGGCGATCAGATCATCCAGGCGCTCGCGGCGCTCGGCGCGGACCAGTGGCAGGGTCTGCAGAATAGCCAAGATGTTCTGGTCGACCGTGAGCTTGCGGAACACCGAAGCCTCTTGCGGCAGGTAGCTGATGCCCATGCGTGCGCGTTCGTACATCGGCGTCTGGGTGATGTCGGTCTCGTCCGCGAACACCTTGCCGCCGTCCGGCCTGACCAGCCCGACGATCATGTTGAAGGAAGTCGTCTTGCCCGCGCCGTTCGGGCCCAACAAGCCGATGATCTCGCCCCTGCCGACGCTCAGCGTGAAGTCGTGGACAACCTGCCGGCCCCGATAGCTTTTCGACAATCGTTCAGTGCGCAAGCAGTCCATCACGGGCGTAACACCGGAACGCGGCGGTCGATCCTATCGCGAAGCGGGGCGGTGGGTGTAAGCGCGTTCCCCGCCGTGGCCTAGAACAAGCAGGCTATCACCAGAGAGGCGATAGGTCAAACTACCGCCTTCGGATGCGGTGCCGTCCGGAGCCACGATCCTAGCCGGCTCACCTGTCAACACGACTTCGGACTGGGCACTCCTAAACTCGGCCCGGTCGGCGAAGCCGCGATGGCCAGAGCCGTCCGCCGGCTCTGCGATGCGCACCGTGCCGGACGCAACTGCACTCTCAGCAGCCCCTTCGCCGTGATTGCCCAGGGCAGTCTCCAACGCATCCGACAGCACCCGCATCCCTTGTCTCCGGAAGTCGACTGCCCCGCTGAAGCGAGCCGTCCCGGTCTCTTCCGCATAGAGCATCTCCTCGGACCGCACGGTGGCGGTCGAATCCTGCTCGGCTCCCTCGGCGCGTCCGTCCACCCAAGTTGCAGCAACGTTTGCGCGAGCCGTGATCCGTTGCGATGCCTGGTCGATCGAGATCAGATCCGCATCGACGCGGTTGCCTCCCTGCCAAAGCCGCGCCCCGTCGCGGCACTGCAGACTCTCCGCCTCCGGATCGGATGTCAACGCCCCGGCGGAAAAATAGACGGCCTGATCTGCCGAGAAGAGTCCGGTCGGCACAGTGTCATCCGCTGCAGGCTCCGCTTGGACCAACGATCCGGTCACATCGCCGCGAGCCTCGACTCTGCCGCTGGCACGGTCCACAGTGATGTGCCGGGCCGACAGCACGCTTCCGGCGCCCGACACGCTGGCAGCGCCGTCAAGTTCCAGTTCCCCTCCCGCTGGGTCAAACTGCGCCCTGTCTGCCGCGCCGCGCCGTGCATCCTCTTCAAAGCGGAAGCTGCCGGACTGGCGTAGGCTTGTGATTTCCGACGTGGCCGGATCAAGCGTCGCCTGCAAGGTGTCGCTCCACGTCCGCAAGTCCGCCGATGCGGGATCCGCAGAACGCTGGAGGAACTGCGCCCCTTGGCCGGCCGTCAGCCGCTCGAGGCTGCCCGCCGCACCGAAGCGCAGGCGGATTCGGCCGGCCTCGAGCGTGCGCGACGATCCGTCGGCCTCGGACGCAGCCTGGCGCAGCACCCCTGGCTCAAGCGTCTCGACCTGTTCGATCTGCGACGATCCCGGACGCAACAACAGCAGCAGGGACTCGGACTCGATGGTATTGAGCCCCCCTGATTCCGACGGCTCAACGCTGGCTCGGGCACTCCCGCTGGCTGCGACCCGCCGCAATGCGCTCACATCAGATTCCGGGACAGATTCGTAGTGCAGATCAACGGCCGCGCCCCGCACCTCGACGCGCTGCCCGGACTCGACCGATGCGAATTCTGTCCCGTCGCGGCCACTGATGTGCAGGATTCCTCCATCGGCTCCGAATTCGGATTCCATGTGCTGGGCAGCAAATCGAGTTCGCCGGTCGCCGACAGCTTCGCCGCCGCGCGCAGCGAACCCGTCAATCCGGCGGATGCGGCCGTCCACCAGACGAATGACTCCAGTCTCGCAATCCAGCCAGCGGCCGCCTTGCTCGATCCGTGCACCGCCGGTCAGCTCGATGCGCGCCTCCCGCTCGGAATAGCGCAGCCCTCCGGCGCGGATCACGGTCGACGGCTGGTCGGCACCCTCGCCGAAGCGTTCCATGTGGACGTCCGACAGCATGCGCAATGTCCCGGTTCCAGCGTCGTACACGGCTCCGGCCGAGCGCCCCTCGCCTCCGGCGAACCGGTACCTGACGGCCTGATCGGTGCTGGCACTGCTCGCCCCGGGGCGGAACGTCACACCGGACGTAGTGACGACAGTGGGCTGGCCGCCACTTGCATCCTCCTTAACGCCCAAGGTGATGACCGTCTCTCCTTCGCTGTACAAGTCGCCGCCTGCGAGCATCCGCATCGCGGCGCTCTCGACCCGATCAAGGCTCCCATCGTCATCTCGAAAGATCTTCAGCACCACGCCCCGAAGGTCGGTCCGGTTCCCGTCGGAGCCCTGCACGAAGTCGTCTGCGCTGACTTCGATCCGCGTGGAATCGCCGGATGTCTGAGTCCATTGCCAGCTCTGCGACTGAGCAGCAACCTCTGCTGGCAAGACCGGCAGCGATTCGATCAAGTCCCGGTCCGAGGTGGTTCGAGACACGACGTAGTCCCGCACGACGAACGCCAGCAGCGCCAACGCTGCCACTGGCAATAGCGATTGGAGCGTCTTCCGCAAGCGATTTGATGATATCAGCGGATCCGGCGCCTTGGTCGGCCGGGGCGGCAACTCAGGGAAGCGCGAAGGCGACGTAGCTGCCACCCGAGACTCCCCCGGTCTTGCCGCCCCCGGCAGCGATCGCGACGAATTGGCGGCCGGCGGCTTGGTACACTGCCGGCGTCGCATTGCCACCGGCAGGCAGGGTGGTTTCCCACAGCAGCTCGCCCGTGGCCTTGTCAATGGCCCGGAACTTCCGGTCGCGCGCCGTGGCTCCGATGAACAACAGGCCGCTGGCCGTAATCACCGGGCCGCCGTAATTCTCGCTGCCCGTTTGCGGAATGCCCTGCTCTGTGAGTTCGGGATACGCTCCGAGCCTGACCGTCCAGTCGATCGCGCCCGTGTCCAGATTCACGGCATTGAGCGTGCCCCACGGCGGGGCAATGGCCGGATAGCCGTCCGGGTCGAGGAAGCGGTTATACCCGTCATGCGTGTACGGTACACCTGTGCCGCTGGATGCGGAGGCCGCCTCAATCGCGCGGCCTTCGTCCCCACGCAATACGAATCGCGTGATCGCATCGACAGCGCTGTCGCTCAGGCCGGGAAAGGCTGGCATGCGCCCGGTCCCGCCCCGGACGATTGCGGCGAAGTGCTCGGCTGTCAGCTCGAGACCGGTGAGAGCCGGAAACGTCGGCGGCGTGCCGCTGAGGTCGTCCAAATGGCAGGCTGCGCAGTTCTGCTGGTACAGGCGCTTGCCGGTCACCGTGCCCCGCAGCTCGCGCTGTTCGACCAAGCGGTGGATCCACGCCATCTCGTTCACGTTGACGTACAGCAGGCCGGTCTCCGGATCGAAGGCCTGGCCGCCCCATTCGGCTCCGCCGTCGAAACCGGGAAAGATGATGGTGCCCTGCAGGCTGGTCGGCGTGAACATGCCGTCACTGCGCACCTGGCGGAACCGCTTCAGCACGGCCTCCCGCGCTTCGGGCGTGCGGGAGGTTAGCTCCTCTTCGGTGAGACGCTGGCGCCCCAAAGGCGGTGGCAAGACCGGGAGCAGCTGGGTCTGCGCAAGTTGCTCGCCGGGCACGTCCGATGCGGCGATCTCGAGCTCCCGCATGGGAAATAGCGACTCGCCGGTCTCACGGTCGAAGACGTAGACCTGACTCATCTTGGTCGAAACCGCCACGGCGTCCACCAGTCGCCCATCGCGCATGGCGGTCGCGAGTACCGGAGGAGCGGGAACGTCCATGTCCCAGACGTCGTGCCGCACAAACTGGTGGTGCCACACCAGCTGGCCCGTTCCGGCCCGCAAGCACAGCAGCGAGTTCGCGTACAAGTTGTCTCCGGGCCGGTTGCCGCCCCAGAAATCGAACGCGGCCGAGCCGGTGCCGGCGAAGACCAGGCCCCTTTCGACGTCGAGCGCCATTCCAGCCCACGAATTCGCTCCGCCGTGGCGCTGCCAGCCGTCCTCCGGCCATGTCTCATGGCCGGGCTCGCCAGGATGGGGGATCGTGTGAAAGCTCCAACGCAGTTCACCCGTGACGGCGTCGAAGGCTCGAATGTCCCCCGGAGCGCTGGGCATTGTCTCGCTGACCACGCTGCCGAGAATCAGCAGGTCTTGGTACACCACGCCGGGCGTGCGCAGGCTGACCGAGAGACCCTTGGCCCACGCGGGGAGACTTTCGCGCAGGTCGATGGCACCCCCGCTGCCGAACCCCGCGACTGGCTCGCCCGATGCGGTATCCAGCGCGTATACCAAGTGCTGCACGCCGGTATACAGGCGTGCATCGTCCCCATCGCTCCAGTACATGAACCCCCGGTTCAGGGTGCGGCCCTTGAAGGGCTGGCCGTCCACTTCCAGCCGGCGGCTCCAAAGTTCCTCACCGGTCGCGGCATCCAGCGCGAAAACACGTCCATTCGGACTCAACCCATAGAGCACGCCATCGACAACCAGGGGATTGAACTGGATCTGCGAGGCGGGAAACTCGTCACCTGTGTCGTACTGCCAAGCGAGCTCGAGCTCGGCCACGTTGCCTCGATGGATCTGCTGCAGGCGCGAATAGCGCAGCTGGTCGGGGCCGCCCCCATAAACCTCCCAGCCTTCGTAGCCTTGGCTGGGCGCGCTCCGAGAATCTGCGCACCCTACGATGACCAAGCACACCAAGATTGGGCCGACCCAACGCATATTGGCCATTCTATCTCTGGGCTCCGCCAAAAAAGTCACACGGCTGGTGCTGCCGATGATGCACTCGATGTTTCCGCACGACAACGGCTCAAGCGACGGCGCGAGCGATCCCGGTCAAGAATTGCGCATTATGGCGAAACGTTTCCAAAGCAGCTTGCCTCCGTCCGGTAGCCCTGAATGTGCATGTCATTCGGAAGAGCAGTTTCTCAGGGACCCTTGGCCGGCAAATGCGGTGCGCTGTGACTGCCCCGAATCCCGGAAGACCTCCGGTGTGACAGTCGGCTGTACTCATCGAATAGCCGCCGAAAGGCAGTGAGCACCTGAACCGGTTCTGCTGTGGCCTAGGTTGTCTAGACAGCCAATCGGCAAACATGATGTGGACTTCGCAACTGCTCTGAAGTACCGACTGAGGAACGTACACCTGAACGGGAGCCCGCCATCATCCCGTCTCCCCGTTTTGTTCCCGCAGTGACCCGGTGAAGGGCAGCGCCCCCCTCCGGACTGGCCTGCTTGTTCCAAATTTGGACGGGCATGGCCCGGCGCTGTAGCAGGCCGGTCGAGCCAGTACGGTTCGCAGCGACCGCAATTGACGTCGAGGTGCTGCCAGTACGCCGCGGGGGACGACTCGCTACGGACTTCCTCCAGCACGCTCTCGAAGGAAGCCCGGCTGCGGATCGGCTCGCCGTTCGGATGGTCGATCAAGGGCATCGACGTGCGCACGCTGCCAAAGAGGATCGCGTCCCGCACGGTCTCCAGCGGCAGCCCCACACGTTGCCAGTCCGCCGCCAGGCGCTCGTCCGCTGGCCCGAACAGGCCCTACACGCAGGAGGGCTGGCGCAACATCCCGCGCACTTGAGCGACATACTTGGTGACATCCGAACCGCTCTCCCCGACGTCCGGCTCCCATCCCGACGAGAGCGCGCCGCGGTGCTGGTTGGGGGCCGTCTACAGTTCGCAGACGCCCTTGCTGGCCAGCGCGTTCAGACAGCGGCCCAGCGTCGCCCGGTTCTCCTCTGCGGGGCGTGCGGCGTGTCGGGCGAAGACGTCTGCCGGACGCGGCTCCTGCTATGTTCGCGTCTCGTCTTCAATCTGGATCGTTGCGTTGGCGTCCGCATACGATAGACGGAGACGCGGATAAGCCTGATCGGACGACCTCGGGGTTACCAACGTGCCGCGAGGCCTGAAACGTCGGGCAGGCTTGTCTTGACAGCTCGCGGATGTCGGATCCGGCGCCGAGAGGCTGGCTGACCCGTGCGCGGGTGAATCAGGAGAAGACGGATGTTCCAGGTCAACTTTTCGGAAAATCGGCTCGTCCGCCTTGAAGAACGGCGATTCGCCGATCTGAAGCTCCGTGAGCGCGACCATCTTCAGGAATGGCTGGTGCAAATGCCGGACGCGCTGGGCGAAGAACTCCTGATCGTTCAAAAGGAGTCCTGATTACCCGGGAGTCTCAGCCGCATTTAGGAGTCGAGAATTTGTAGATTCTAGCCTTGATCCGGTTGACCTAGAATGCTGTTTGATGTATAATAAGTAACTGACAACAAAGGAGTTGCCTATGCCTAAGAACCAAGTCCAGTTCCAGAAGGGACAGAGCCTGCGGGACTTCCTCAAGCTCTACGGAACCGACCAGCAATGCGCCCAAGCGTTGTTCCAGTCGCGCTGGCCGGAGGGCTTTCGCTGCCCCGCCTGCGGCTACCATAAGTACTGTCAGCTGCACACTCGCAAGGTCTTCCAGTGCATCCGCTGCAAGCATCAGGCCTCGCTGACCGCAGGCACCCTGTTGGAGAACACCAAGCTGCCGCTGAGCACCTGGTTCCTGGCGATCTATTTGCTCACGCAATCTAAGAATGGCATCTCGGCGATGGACCTCAAGCGCCAGTTGGGGGTGAGCTACAACACCGCCTGGATGCTCAAGCACAAACTGATGCAGGCGATGCGCGAGCGGGACGACAGCCAGCCGCTGGGGGGCATCGTGGAGATGGACGACGCCTATCTGGGCGGGGAGGCAGTCGGGGGCAAGCGCGGTCGAGGCGCGGCCCGCAAGACGCCCTTCCTGGCGGCGGCACAAGTCAGCGAGGACGGGCGGCCGCAGCGGCTGCGGCTGAGCCCGGTGGTCGGCTTCCGCCGCCGCGCAGTGCAAGCCTGGGCGCAGCAGCACCTGCGGCCGGGGACGCTGGTGCGCTCGGACGGGCTGGCGTGCTTCCGGGGGGTGCAGGCGGCCGGTTGCGAACACCAGCCGCGCGTCACCGGAGGCGGCAAGGGCAGCTGCGAGACGCCCGGGCTGACTTGGGTGAACACGCTGCTGGGCAACGTCAAGCGCTCGATTGACGGCACCTATCACGCCTGCGACGCGCGTTACGCGGGGCGCTACCTCGCCGAATTCGCCTACCGCTTCAACCGGCGCTACCAGCTGGTCGATCTCGTGCCCCGCCTCGCCTATGTCGCCCTGCGCACTGCTCCGCTGCCCTACCGGCTCTTAACTGTGGCTGGAACTAATGGGTAATCAGGAAAGGAGTTCGACGGCTTTGCTGACACGCGCGAACGCCTCGATCTCCTGGCCCTCGACAAGGAGGGCCGGCTGGTGGTCATTGAGAACAAGCTCGACGATTCGGGCCGCGATGTCGTGTGGCAGGCACTCAAATACGTTGCGTACTGCTCCAGCTTGAAAAAGGCGGAGATTGTCGAAATCTATCAAAAGTATCTCGACCGCTGGTGCGGAGGCGCGAATGCAGTGAAGCACCTGTGCGACTTCCTAAACGTCGAGGATCTGGACGACGTGATTCTGAACGCAGGCAACGAGCAGAGGGTCGTGTTGATCGCCGCGAACTTCCGCAAGGAGGTTACCGCGACCGTGCTGTGGCTGCTCGGACACGGCGTACGGGCGCAGTGCCTCCGAGTCGTGCCGTACAGCTTCGGTGAAGAGATCTTGATCGACCTGCAACAGATCATCCCGACGCCGGAGGCGGCGGATTACATGATCGGGATGGCGGCCAAGGACTCCGAGGAGAAGTCTGTCCAAGGCACCCAGAAGCGTCGCCATACGGTGCGACAAGCGTTCTGGACGAAAGCGTTGGAGGAACTCCGCGCCCGCAAGGTCTCGCGGTTCGAGAACATCAGCCCGTCGACCGATAACTGGCTGAACTGCGCCACAGGTCTGTCCGGTTGCACATACACCCTGATCTTCTCGAAGAACGAGGCGCGCGTGGAACTCGTTCTCCAGCGTCCCGTTGCCGCAGAGAACAAGTGGATTTTTGATCGGCTCGAACAGGAGAGGCCGGAGCTTGTTGCCCGATTCGGCGACGAACTCCAGTGGCACCGGCTAGATGAGCGCAAGTCGAGCAGAATCTGCTATTCGCATGCTTTCGACGGCTTCAACGCCGAGAACTGGCCAGAGATGATCAATTGGCTGTGCCAGCACATAGTCAGGCTCGACGAGGCGTTCTCGGAATCGCTTGGCCGTCTGAGTCACCAGCTGAAATCTCGCGGCGACGTAACTGCCTAAGTGCCCCCACGAGCGATCAGTTAACTTTGCCCAAGTGGTGGAGGGTACGGGAGGCGCAGGCGGGTTCACCTCGCGCTGTGTACGCTTCACGACATGCAACATTCGCTTCCGGCTGGCGGGCTGCGCCTTTGCCGGGCAGGTGTTGAACCTGCTGGCTCGCGGTGCAAGGATTCAACTCATCGCATCCTCCTTGCCAGGGCTTCCCCTGGCGCAATATGATCCCCTTCTCGTCTATGGTCGACAACGAGAAGGTCGTCGAACTGCCCCTCAACGGTCGCAGTTTCACTCAGCTCACCATCCTCATCCCCGGAGCCGTGGCCGGCGCCGGCGGGTTGACGGCATTCCAGACTACCGGCACTGCTGTATCGATCAGCGGCCCGCGCAGCGCAGCCAATAATTACACGCTCGATGGCGCGAACAGCAACGAGATCTTCTTCAAGACCTACGGCTTGCAGCCTTCGGTCGACGCCATCCAGAAATCCAAGATCCCGACCAACATCACCTCGGCGCAGTTCGGAACGGCCGCCGAGGCGAACGTCAACGTCGTCACCAAGCCGGGAACGATCGAGGTCCGCGGCACGGTGTTCGAATTCCCAGGAATCGGGTGCCATCTCGATCGCGGCGCGGTATTCGCCCGCAGCAGCCATCAGCTGCGCCGCACTCCACGGGCGGCGGGAGCGTAGGTGGCGTTCCCCGGATTCAGAGCTCTGGCCCGGTTGTAGAGGATGTAGGCCTCGATGTGGCGTCCCTGCCGCTCCGCCCAGCGCACCTTGCCTTGCGGGACCGCCCGTCGGCGGAATCGCAGACAGCCAGGGCGGGTAGCAAGAAAAGCGCGAAGACGCCGCTTTGGAACCTGGACGAGACGGCGACCACGCACTACGAAAGACGCGCGGCCGCGCCCGGCGTGGAAGCCGATCAGTTTCAGCGCATCAGAAATGCCGTCACAGGGTCACCCTCGCCATGCAATCGACCGAGCCGGCCGGACCGGACTCGCTCAGAGCCTACTTGGAGCTGAGCGCCCGGACTCTTACAGCTTGTGCCTTCGCTTCCTCAATTCGGCCCGCTCTACGGTAGGCCGCCGCCAGTAACGCATGCAGGCTCGCGTCCGCCGTATCGGTGTCGACCAGCGCCTCGTAGATTCGGATGCCTTCGTCATGGCGTCCCTCGAGCACCAGAGCTCTCGCTAGGTCGCGCTGCGCATCTGTAAGGCCCGGCCGGGCATCGACAGCGGTGCGCAATGCCTCGATCGCCCCGAGCCGATCCCCCTGCATGAGCCGGATCCTGCCAAGCAGGTAGTTCGCCATGCCGTGGCTCCGGTTTAGCGCGAGCACGGCCTCGAGATGTGGAATTGCCTCGTCAAACCGCTTCATCTTGAACAATACGCGGCCCATGGCGTGGTGGACCGCCGGATCTCCAGAGTTCAATTCCTTGGCTTCGCGGAACTCCGCCAGGGCCTTCTGAAACTCATGGCGAGGGCCCCTCTCGAACGACTCTCCTCGCAGGAGTCTTATCCCGGACGATCGGGGATCAACCTCGAACAGGCGCTCGGCCGTGCGCGAGGCCAGGCGTTCGTAGCTCTTGCCCAGCAGATACAGCGTCTCTGGATCGTCTCGCACCATCGATAGGATTTCTCGCAGTTGCTCCACAGCCCTCTCGAGACGGCCCTCAGCAAGGTGGCAACGAGTCAGCAGCCTCCTCGCTGCAATCGATTCCGGCTGCTCCCCCAGCAGCCGTTCCAGCAGCAGGGCGGCCTGGCTCGCCTCGCCTGCCTGGTAGGCGTCAAGCGCATCTTGGAGTGATGGCCTGGAGGCAAACGGGAAGGCGGCGGAGGCGGGAGCATTCGGTGCGCTGCCCCCCGCTCTCAACGCTTGGTCCAGGAGCTCGGCGACAAGATCATCCTTCGGCCCGAAGCGTTGCGCGAGACGGAGGTGGCCCAATGCGGCAGAAGGGTCGCCAGTGTCCAGAGAGTACGCTGCCAGCCGGAGATGGGCCTCCACGCTGAACGGATCGTTTTCCAGTTCCAGCCTGAACTCTTCCACGCCCTTTCCGTACTCTTCCTGCGCCCAAAGGACTTGGCCTTTCGTGCGGTGCAGCCCGATCAGGCGAGGGGTTTCGTTCAATGCTGCGTCCAGCTCTTGCAGCGCCGCGTGCTGCACACCGTCCATAGCCAGTTCCTCGGCCTTCAGCAGCCGGGCTGGGGCGGACGTCCCCGCCACGGACAGCAGCTGCCGAAGCCACTCCGCGGAGTGTTCCGCGTAGGACCGTGTCAGCAACTGCAGCACCTCGAGATTGGTTCCCGCCTTCGCGCGAGCGGCCACCAAGGCCGGGATCGCCTCGGACAGGCGACCAAGAGCTCTGTACGCGGCTCCTTGCCAATACCGTGCCATGGGATCGTTCCCATGGAGTTCCGGTGCCTGCTCCAGCTCGGCGAGCGCTTCCGAGAAGCGGTTCGTCCGGTAGTAGCTGATACCCAGATAGAGACGGACCCCTACCAAACCAGGCTGCAGGGCTGCGGCCCGTTCCAATGCGTCGATTGCCGGCGCAAAGTCCCCTTGCAAATAGCACGCCAGACCCAGTCCGCGCTGGACCTCCGCATTCTCGGGCTGGATCCTTGCGATTTCGGCGTAGAGCGGCCGCAGGCGCGCGTGGTCCTGCTCCTGCTCGGCTTCCCGCAGTTCCGCGACCAGCTCTGCGAGCCGCTCCTGCTGAGCGGGGTCCGAGGGGGCGGCGCTCAGCGAGGGGAGTGCGGCTAGGAAGAGCGCGCAGATGAGCCGAGGGCAAGGCAACGGTCTAACCAGCATGGCACTGAGCAAAAAAACGGAGCGCAAACGGCTTGTCTCAAGCCGTCGCGCCCCGCCGGTGAGTTGGCATCGGATCCGATTGCCGGCTACGGGTCTAGAAGTAGAACTTCGCTGCAATCTGGATCTGCCGGGCGTCTCCAGTTCCTGTGAGCCTGCCCCAGCTTGCGAAATTAGATGGATCCCAGCCCCCCGTTCCCGGATTGATAAAGTTCACCCGGTTGAAGATGTTGAAGAACTCGAACCGCAACTGGGCACCGAGATTCTCGGTTATGGGGATGTTCTTGTAGAGCGAGAAATCCACCCCCGCGTGTCCCGGGCCCTCGATGATGTTGCGGCCGGCGGTTCCATACCCACTGTCATCACCCACGAACTGCGGTAGGTTGGGTAAGGCGAAGGATGCGGGATCGACCCAACGCTCGGGAGTCCGGGAATAGGAAATCGCCGACCCCGCGAGATCTGGCCTCTGCGCTGTTCCTCGGCCGGCCACGTTGTTGTGGTCCCCTGTCAGTGTGGGCGTAAGATAGCTACCGCTGCGTAGCTGGACGATTGAATTGATCTGCCAGTCGTTCACGATCTTGTCCGCCGCTCCGGTGAGGCTCTGCAGGCGTGGAAGCCTCCAGACCATGTCCGCGCTGAAGATATGCGCCCGGTGGAAGTCCGACAGCCCGATCGATCCCCGCTTGTCGAGAGAATTCTGCGCAGAGGTCCCGCCCCACTGCGAGTTGAGGTCCATCGACTTCGACCAAGCGTAGTTCAGCCGGTAGCTGAGCCCCTTGCTGAAGCGCTTCTCGAGCTTGGTGGTCAGTCCGTGATAGCTCGAAACGGCGTCGGACTGGTTCTCACTGAAGGCGCCCGTGTGGATCACGTGCGGCCTGCGCGCTTGGATCGTGTCACCATCGGCCGCCGGTCCGGGCAGGGCGTTGTTTCCGTCAATGAAGGAGCTCAGCCTGGTGCCCTTGGAGCCGACGTAGTTGACCTCCCACATCAAGTCCTCGGCGAGCTGCCGCTGGAGGCCTAAGTTCCACTGCTGCACGTACGGCATGACGTTGTCTCGGCGGGCGGTGTGCTGAGCACTTGGCGCGGACGGGTCCAGGGCCGGAAACGGGTCGTCCGATGACACCTGGTAGAACGTCTTGTTGGCCGAGGCGAAGTTCTGCCCCAATGCAAATGGGAAGTTACCCCGCATGTGGTTCCCCTCCCACGCGATGTTCGAACCGTAGAAGACCGAATACCCCCCGCGGATGGTAGTCTTCTGCCCGAGCAGGTAGGCAAATCCAAAGCGCGGCGCCCAGTTGTTCCTGTCGGGGACGATGAACGTCGGCGTAGTATTCGCCGCTTCTCCTGTGATCGGATTCGGTCCCGCGAACACGAACTGGTTGTTGACCGCGTCGAACCAGGACGCATTGGGCGGATCGTTCCGACTGCTGTACCAGGACGTCCACTCGTAGCGCAGGCCGAAGTTCATCGTCAGGTTCCGGGTTACCTTGACGTCGTCCTGGAAATAGATGTGCGTGAGGTCCTGCTTCATGTTGGCTTCCGTGCACGACGAGCAGCCCGGAGCTTCCAAGGGCTGAATCCGCCCGCCCGAGGACGGGAACCCCAGGAGAAAGCTGGCGTACGAGAAGCCCGTGACTCCGGCGGTGTCCTGTGGGTCCGAAGTCGGGACCCTGTCGTGAGTCACTGTTGCGAACACGCCGTCGTGCAGCACGTGCCGCACCTTGACGTCCGCACCAACTCTAATGGTGTGCTTGCCGGCAATCTTCGTGAACGACGGCATGAACTGCCACGTCCGCTGCGGTCCGGATACGAATGCTGTCAGCCCGGCCCCGGCGAAGCCTGAAACCGCAATGTTGATCGGGAAATCGAAGTCTTCGCGGAACGTCCCCGGCGATCCCGCCACGAGCTGCCCGAGGCCTAGCGGCTCGGTACGGCGCTGAATGTTGTCGGAGTTGTAGCCGAACTTAAACTCGAAGATCGACGTCGGGCTAAACATGTGGGTGTCGCTGACCGCCATGTTCCTGAACTTGTTGAAGAACGACACCTCGCGACCGGGGAATGCCTGCGGTGAGAGGTTCTCGTTGTCGGCCCACGACCAGCGGACAAAGAAATTGTTGTTCTCACTCACCTGGTGGTCCAGCCTGAGATTGACCTGGTCGTCGTTGCGCTTGTTCGAAGTCGTGTTGATGTAGTTGAGCGACTGCCCGGGGAGGTTCGGGAGAAAAGGACCGAAGACGTTGTCCTGCCATGTCCGCGCCAAGGAGTGGAAGCGGCTCTGCGGAATCGTGTTGCTAGCGAAGGGCTCCCGCATGAGCGAGCCGTCCGGAAGCTCCTGCGTGGACAGGAGATCATAGAGCTGGCCGAGCGAAGATCCATCCACATTCGTCAGGAACCTGCCTTCGCGCATGTCCTGGGTGGGCACGGCATTGAGATTGGCGCTTTCCCGACGGAACCGGAACGACTCCCAATTCGCGAACCAGAAGGTCCGGTTGCGCACCACCGGCCCGCCGACGGCAGCTCCGAATTGATTCCAGCGAAACGCGGACTTCTCCGGTGCAAAGAACGTCCGCGCGTCGAGCTTGTCGTTGCGGAAGAACTGGAAGAGGCTCCCATGGATCTCGTTCGTGCCGGACTTGATCGCCACGTTCACGTTCGCGCCGGCAGCGTCGCCGAATTCAGCGCTCGTGATGTTGGTCTGTACAGTGAATTCCTGGATGGCGTCAAGTGACGGGCGGATTCCGTAGTGCTTGAAAAACGTCTCGTTGTTGTTGACTCCGTCAAGCGTGTAATTGTTTTGGTCGCTGCGGTTCCCTGTCACCGCGACAGTCTGCCCGCCGATGATGAAGAACCCTCCGGCGCTCGCGCCAGGCGCGGCTCCGGGCAGCAGCAACGTCAGCTGGGTCATGTCGCGGCCGTTCAACGGCAGTTCCACGACCTTTTCGTTCGCCACGACAGTGCCTAGGGTCGAGCGCGTCGTTTCCAGCAATGGCGCAACGCCCGAGGAGACCTCGATGGTCTCGACCACCTCGCCGATCTGCAGCGCGACTTCGATGCGCACGGACTCGTTTACACGAAGGGCGATGCCCTGGATCAGCGCGGTCTTGAATCCGTCCATCCCCACCGTCATGTCATAGGTGCCTGGCAGCAGGTTCACCACGCTGTAATCGCCTGTCGCGCTGGTCTGGACGGACCGCGCAATGTTCGTGTCCCGGTTCGTCGCCGTAACCATCGCTGCCGGAATGACAGCGTCCTGGGCGTCAATGACGCGCCCGACGAGTGTGCCGTAGGTGTTCTGGCCCAATGCCGTGGCTGCAAACGCAGACAGCAGCGCCAGCGACGCTACGATCCCGATCCAACAGACCTGACGTTTCGATCTCAATTTCACTTCGCTTCCGTCCTTTCCATTCAGGGTTCGAGAGGTATTGCCCACAACTCCGCTTCAGTGCGGGTAGGAAACCCACTCAAACGACGCGGCTGCGACAACCCGCCCGACCCTGTGCTGTCAAGAACCGGAATCGGCCAATGAGATCAGATGCGGCAAGTAGCCTCAACCGAAAGTCGGCTCAAGCATATTTGCTGCGCACAAGAATGTCAATAGCGGCGTTTGCGATTTTCTTGCAGGCCGGCCTTCCCGGTATACGGGCTAAAGGGTCCTCGATTCCTGCGTCCGACGCGCGCTGAGAACGGCGTGGGAGTGAGCGGCTGGAATCGGCGGGCTGGATTTCTTGCGCTGGATCAGGTCAGGATCTCGGTGACGACGCGCGCCGGGAACTCGTCGGTCAGGCGCTCGTTGCGACCGTCGTGGGCGTAAACCAGATCACGGTGGTTCATCCCGATCTGATGGAGAATCGTAGCGTGCAAATCGTGCACACTCACGCGGTTCTCGACGGCCTTGTAGCCGATTTCGTCGGTCGCCCCGTGAACCGTGCCGCCCTTGACGCCAGCTCCTGCCAGCCAAACCGTGAAACCCGTGGGGCCGTGATCGCGCCCGGCAACTCCCGCCTCCCGGCTCTGGGCCAGCGGAAGCCGGCCGAACTCTCCTCCCCAAACCAGGAGGGTTTGGTCGAACAGCCCGGTCCGCTTGAGGTCATGGATCAACGCTGCGATCGGTTGGTCCGTCTTGCGGCAGGCGTAGCGGAGCGACTTGTCAAGGTCCGAGTGGTTATCCCAGATCTGGCCCTCAATGTAGACCTGAACGAGCCGGACACCGCGCTCGACCAGCCGGCGAGCCATCAGGCAGCGTTTGCCATAGGAGGCTGTCTGCTCGTTGTCCAGCCCGTACATGGCCCGCGTCTGTTCGCTTTCCTGCATCACGTCGAGGGCGTCGCTGGCCGTCAGCTGCATGCGCGCGGCCAGCTCGTAGTTCATCAGCCGTGCTTCGAGCTCGGGCTGGCCGATCCGCGCATCCCGATGCCGTCTGTCCATGCGGGCGAGCAGCGAGCGCGCCAGGTCCAGCACCGGGGCGGGATACTCCTCATCGGGCTTCAGGTTCAGCAGCGGCGAGCCTTCGGACCGGACCCGGGTCCCCTGGTAGACCGGCGGAAGCCACCCCGCCTGCCAGTTCTGGATGTGATTGACTGGGAGGCCCTTCGGATCGTCCAGCACGACGTAGGCGGGCAGGTTCTGGTTCTCCGAACCCAGGGCATACACGATCCACGAGCCGATCGCTGGGCGGTTTGAGAACTGGCGCCCGCCCTGCATGATGAAGATCGCCGGCTCATGGTTGAAGTGGGTCGTGAACATCGAGCGGATGAACGCGATGTCGTCGACTTGCGTAGCGAGGTGCGGCAAGATCTCCGAGATCTCGATTCCTGACTGACCGTGCTTCGCGAAGCGGTACGGCGAGGACATGAACCCACCAGCTTCGTTGATGAATTCGATGTCGTTGGCGAGATCGCGCCCCGGCGGCTGCCCCTCGTACTTCGCAAGCGCTGGCTTGGGATCGAACAGGTCGACCTGACTCGGTCCGCCGTTCATGAAGAACTGGATCACGGATTTGGCCTTGGGCTCGAAGTGCGGCTTGCGCTCCTTCAGGTCATCGACGCGCGGCGCGCCGGTCGCTGCGGCTGCCGTGCTCGGCAACAGCAGGTCCCGGCCCAGCAACGATGCCAGCGCAGCGCCGTGCAGCCCGTCGCCGACGCGCGCAAAGAAGTCGCGCCGCGTCGGGCGAATTGATTTCCGTGCCGGATCCTCTCGACGCTGCCGGGGGAACTGCATGCTCGCTCTCTCCTCCTCAATCAATGTAGAGGAATTCGGCGGAATTGAGCACCGTATGGCAAAGCGTCGCCAATGCCAGCCACCGGGCCTTTGTCCGCTTCGGTTCCATGGGAACCTGTTCTTCCAGCCTGCGCTCCCAGGCCTTGGTCATTTCGCTGAGCGTGAAAACGCCGTCGGTCCGCTCATCGGCGGACGGCGGGCGTCCCAGCGCGGTCAGGTAGACCCGTGCGACCTGCGCCGCCGGGTCATCCCCTACCGCGTCGATCACGCGCCCGGCCATGTAGCGGGAGTTGGTGCGCAGGATCTCGCTGTTCATCATCTGGAGCGCCTGGGACGCCACAGTCGAATTCGCCCTTCTCAGGCAGTTCGGCTTGAGCTGGGGCGCGTCAAAGGCCTCGAGCATCGTAACCGGCTTCGAGCGCCGCTGCTGGACGTAGATGCTGCGCCGCTGCCCGGCGGCCGAATCCTTCGGGACGACCTCGCCGTCTGGCTTGACATTGATCTCGTCCGGCAGGCCGAAAGGCTTCGGATCGAGCCGATGGGCTGCCGTGAGAACCGAGTCGCGAATCGCGTCGGCGTCGAGTCGCCGCATTGGGAACCGTGAAAGCAACGCGTTTTCGGGATCCCCGGCACGGCTAGCCTCGTCCAGCATCGAGCTCTGACGGTAGGCGGTCGAGGTCAGGATCAGCCGATGCAGGGCCTTCAGGCTCCAGCCGCGTTCGACGAATTCCACAGCAAGCCAGTCGAGCAGCTCCGGATGCGTCGGCGGAGTGCCGGTGCGACCGAAATTGCCCTCGCTCTGCACGATTCCGCGGCTGAAATAGTGCTGCCAGACGCGGTTGACCACGACCCTCGCTGTCAAGGGGTGGTTTGGCTGGACCAGCCATTTCGCAAGTGCTAGACGCCGGCCACTCGACCAATCGAGCGGTACCAGATCGTAGGGTTCAATGCCCTCGCTGAGCACGGACGGGACGCCGGGGCCAACCTGAGGTCCCGGATTGCGGTGCTCACCTCGGTAAAGCAGATGAACCGGGGTGGGCTCCCCTCCCATGTCGAACAGTGCGCGGACCAGCGGCTTCGTGCGCAGGCTCAGCTTGGCCTCGACATACGAGTCCAGCAGGGAGTGGGCCGCCGCGCTGGCTTCCAGAGCCTCGCCGCCCCTGCCGGGCTGCGGATTGGGGTCTGCGACAGGGTCCGCGGCCAGCCCTTCGCTCAAGAGCTTCCGCACATCGACCAGCACGTCCTGCGGGACGGTCTCTTCCCGGAGTTTCCTGCGAAGCGAAGCGGGCAGCGCTCTCAATTGGTCAGCGAGCCGCGAGATCTTCGCCTCGATCGGAGCGTTGTGCCGCGCAATCTCCTGCACCTCTTTCGCCCGGGCACCTGGAAGCAGGCGGGTGTTGGCTTCGTTCCAATCCGCGTCCGGGCCTATATCCGACTCGTTGGGCGACAGCCAGTCATAGGGGTCGTACGAACTCCTCAGGATCGCGCTCAGACGATAGTAGTCGCGCTGGGGGATCGGGTCGTACTTGTGGTCGTGGCATCGGGCGCAACCGACCGTAAGGCCCATGACCGTCGAGGTCAGGATCTGCAGCTGGTCCGCAACCACGGTGAGCCGTTCTGCGACGAAGCCTTGGGAGACGCTGTAGGTGCCGTCGGGGCCCATTCGCATGAATCCCGTCGCCACGAGCCTGTCGCTGTATGCGGGCTCCAGGGGCAGCGGCCTTTCCTTGTAATTGAACAGTTCGTCGCCGGCGATCTGATCGATCAGGAATTCGTCGTATGGCTTGTCGGTGTTGAGGGCCCGAATGACCCAGTCGCGATAACGCCATGCATGCGGCCGAACCGCGTCGTAGTCCACCTGACCTTCCGAATCCGCGTAGCCAGCCGCATCGAGCCAGCGCCGACCCCAGTGCTCTCCGTAGCGCGGCGATTCGAGCAGCCGGTCGACCAGCCGCTCGTAGCTGCCCTCACTCTCGTCTGCCAGGTAGGATTCGATCTCCTGGGGCGCAGGCGGCAGCCCGGTCACGTCGAATTGCGCGCGGCGCATCAACGTCAGCCGGTCCGCCTCCCGAGAGAATGACAGGCCCTTCTCCTCGAGCTTGTCCAGCAAGAATGCGTCGATCGGCTGCCGGACGCGATCGCGGGCGTCAACCGGAGGCGGTTCTGGCCGTTGCGGCGGTTGGAAGGCCCAGAATCTCCGATCTTCGTGGCTGACCAGCGGGTCAGTGGCTGGATCGACTTCGACCGGCTTATCGTCGTCCCAGTGTGCCCCTGCACTAATCCATTGACGCAGCTGCTCGAGTTCTTTCGACGTGACGGGCCTGTACGACAGCCGGGCTTGATCCTTTTCGGGAGGCATCTCCTCCGCGGCGATGCGCTTGATCATCAGGCTTTCGCCTGGATTGCCAGGCACGATTGCCGGTCCGGAGACACCGCCCATGAGCGCTGACTCCCGGGTGCGCAGATCGAGTCCGCCTTCCTGTCGGCGGCGCCCGTGGCACAACAGGCATTTGACGTTGATGGTCGTGACAATGATCTCGCGCGGACTGACGGGGCCGTGGACGGCCTCACCAGTCGCAGCTGTGCTCTCGCCTTCCAGCCGGGCGCCACCTTCGATCCAGAGCCGAATCAGTTCCACCTCGTCGGGGGTCAATTTCGTGTCGCCCATCGGCATCGCGCCCGAGGCGGTCTTCTGCAACAGCAGGCTGTCGACTGGTGCGCCTGGAACCAGTGCCGGCCCGGACTTCCCGCCTTCAAGAAGGGCCTCACGCGTCCGTACGTCCAGCTCGGCTTGAGGGGATTGCTGCCCATGGCAGACAAAGCAGTTCGCCGCCAGGATCGGTTCGATGTGCGACTCGAACCGCGGTTCGGAGGGATTCTGGGCCGCGAGATTCGGGGCGGCGATCGACAGGAGTACTACCCACGCGTTGATAAACAAAGCGAAACGAACGATGGGGAAACTAGGGCGGGCGAACATTGCACGGATCCTTGAATCCGAAAGCTCTTCCGGCTGGAGTGTATCACACGGCGAGATCGCCCAGCCGCGCCCTGGCAGATGGCTTTCCGCCCATTCCGAAAAGGCCCGAATGAATGATGCTCGAATCATCCGGAGGACTCGCAGCTACTCAGCGCCTATCCCGACGGTCGTGTCCTTACCATATCGTCGAGCGGGCCTCGATGGCGGCCTTCTTCGCCTCGAACGCCCGCAGGTATTCCCTGACCTGGTCGGGCTTCTTCGCTCGCGCATGGATCTGTCCCAGCACATAGTAGGCTTCGTTGAAGTCCGGCTCGGCCTCGACGGCCGTGCGAAGTTGCTCCGCGGCTTCCTCCAGTCGGCCCTGCCCCATTCGCAGCTTGCCCAGTTCGAATCGCGCGGAGGCATCCGATGGATCGATCTCGATTGCCTTGGCCAGAATCCCGACGACCCTCGCGGCCTCGTCGACGCCACCACTATTCGACGTCAGCGGCCGAGCCAGCTCGGTGTAGTAGGGCAGCGCGTTGGGCTTGCGCTCGATCGCACGCTCGAAGGCCTCGGCGGCTTGTTCCTGCCTGCGCCTCTTCTGATGGGCGCGGCCCAGCCTGAATTGCGCTTGGTGATAGACCGGTCGGGACGAGCGCATTACGGATTCTCGAGGCCCAGGTTCGCTCGCTAGCCGATTCCGCCGAACAGGCGCCGAACTGACGAGGCCCGGACACGGTCCTGAACTCAAGCCTGCGGGACTGCTGGCAGATCAACGCGAATCGTGTCCAGCTTTTCAGGGCAGGTTGGGAGAAGACGCTCCTCGCGATCCTCGAGTCCGTGGCAGCTGGGCCGGGATGCCACCGTGACTGTTTGAGCGCGCAACTCTACAAACTCCTCGTCTACGAGCCAAGTGGCTTCTTTTCCGAGCACCGCGATACGGAGAATGTCGATGGAATGATCGGGGCACTGGTTGTCGCCCTACCGACAGCGGGCAAGAGCGGAGATGTCGTGATCCGTCACTTGGACCGCGAGGCGACCGTAAACCTGTAGGTTAATGAGCCAGACGAATTGGCGTAGGCAGCGTTCTACGCAGATTGCGTTCATCGAACCAAGCCGATTGAGAGCGGTCACCGCGTATCCGTTGTCTTCAACCTGGTCATGAAGCCTAGTGTTCGGTCGGGACTTCCCGGACCGCCTGCACTATTCCACGTAAATCAGCGAAGTCTCCGGAATCCTCCCAGCGTGGGCCGAAGCGTGGCAAGGGCCAAGGTAGATCGTGTGGCTGCTGGAACATGAGTACAGCGAGATTGGGCTTAGCCAGTCGACGCTCAAGGGATTGGACGAGGCCGTCGGGCAGACGCTTGCCCGCGCGGCGGACCGGTTTGGCTGCGTGCGGCACAGCGCGATCCTGAGCATTGAGGAATCCGGCCCGCCCGAGTACGACGACATCGACGAATACGGCTGACAGATCAACTACACGGGCCGCTCGTGCTCGATCGAGGAATTCTACGACTGCTCCTACACGCTCGCGTCGTGGGCTGAATCCGACCTTCGGAATCTGACTGAGATTCCGCTACTCGATGCGGAGGCGCTGCCGGACGGGAGCCTGGACGATGCCGAACCCGATGAGCAGACACTGTTCGAAGCCTCGGGGGATGAGGGCGTCTCTCTTGAGCGCTCGTACCGGTGGGCGGCCTTCGTACTGTGGCCGGGGCGAAGGATGTCTCGGTGATCGCGGACGGCTCGATCGACGCGGTGATCCAATTCGCTGAGCGGATGCTCGCGAGCGGCCCGGCGAAGCGCGATGCGTCTGTCACGAGAGCGGAGCTGGTCTCGCAGTTGATCGACTCCTGGACCCAGAAGCGCCGACTTGACTCTGATTTGAGATTCCCCACTACTCCAAGAAGTCCCTGGGTGGCGGCGCGGTGGCGCGTGCAGTAGCACCTTCTTGGTTCCGTGGGGGCTCGCGGTGCCAGCCCCCACCCAATGATGCGCGCCCTGGCATCGGCGTTCCCCGAACGGGGAAGAAGCGGAGCGAGCCGATGTGCAGCCCGCTCTCGGACTGTCCAGCCCTGACCGAGCGGCGATACACTGAGTTCGGCGTTCCATGCCCTTGAGTTGTCGCTTGGAGGGCTTTCGGATTCGACATGCCAGCGCAACCGTCGCGACTCGCAATGAGCCCCATGACCAGGTCGCACGATGTCGGCTGGGACGGGCGAGAGCAGGCCGGCATGGAACCTGATCGCCCGTGTCCCGCCGGACAGTACAGCCGAAGATCCAACTGGCGCACCGCTGCCGGAGCGGTCCTTTCCGGCATGCTTTCCGTCGTGCTCGCTCCCCTCGTGGCCCAGAATCCCCAGGCAGCTCTCAATCAACACCTGCAGCAGGCGCAGGTCTATCTGGATGGCGAGCAATACAAGCTCGTGGTCAGGGAGCTGCAGCAAGCGATCGAAATCCACTCGAGTATCCCCGGGGCGTACTACCAACTTGGCCTTGCCCATTGGCATCTCCAGGACATGGAACAGGCCAAGGGGGCGTTTTTGAAGGAACTGGAATTCGAACCGCCCGACGCCTATTCCCTGTATTACCTGGGACGGATCGGTCTCACCGACGGCAACACCGACGCGGCGGTGGGGTACTTCGAGCGCGTAGTGGCCATCGGCACGATCCTTGATGTTCGGAGCCGGCTGGCAAGCGGCTACCTAAGAGTAGGGCGACTCGGGGATGCGGTCGATCTCCTGGAAGAGACCGTCCGGAGATGGCCTGAACAAGGCGAAATCCACTATCTGCTGGGGCAGGCGTATCAGCGTCAGGGACGGATCGCGGAGGCCCGGCACGAATTCGACTTGGCCGAGAGATGGAAGAACAAGCTGCAGGATGAGATCCGGGGCCTCGTCGAGCTGCGGATGCTGCTGCAGAACAAGAAGCTGGTCGAAGCGGACGCCAGAGCGAAAGACCTGGCCGCGTCTGGCGATCCGGATGTCATGCTCAGTGCCGCGATCGCGTTGGGTCGGAACGGATTTCACAGCGAAGCTCTTCCTATCCTGCGGAAGGTAGTGGAGATCCGCCCTCGATTCTCCGAGGCATACTACAACATGGCGCTTGCCTATGTGTCCATCGAGCGGCCCGGGGACGCGGTCCCCAATCTCCAAGAAGCAGTGGAGTTGCGTCCGGAGTTCTACGAAGCACGAACCTTGCTGGGCAATCTCCTGGTACAGGCCGGGAATTTCGAAGATGCGATACCGCATCTGCGCATGGCGGCGACAATCCGCCCCGACAATGTCAAGGTGGTCGCTTTCCTTGGCTTGCAATACCTACAGGGCCGGTACTACGAGGAGGCGGCCAAGAGCTTTCGTCAAGCTGTCGGCCTCGATCCCGCCAACGCCGACTTACGGTTTCTGCTTGTTGACGCGCACCACAGGAACCACGATTTCGAGCAGGCCCTGCGCGAAGCACAGGCCACGCTTGCCAAATTTCCGGATCTAGCCAACAGTCACTACCAAGTTGCGTGGCAACTCGAGAACATGGGCCGGTTCGAGGAGGCGAGGGACCATTTGGAGCAAGCGCTGGCGATCGATTCCGAGTTCACAGAGGCGCACCGGATGCTAGGCGATGTCGTGCTGCGACTCGGTGACGCGGAGGGCAGCCTAGGCCATTTTCGCCGGAGCCTTGCCCCGGATGCGGGCTCGGCCGAAGCCTATGCCGGGCTAGGGAAGGCGTTGATCCAACTCAAGAGATACGAAGAGACCATTCCCGAAATGGAGCGAGCCATCCAGGGAAATCCCGATCTGGCGTCTTTGCACCTCTACCTATCGCAGGCCTACCGGGCCACCGGACGCATGGAGGATGCCAAGCGCGAGGCAGCTATCTTCACCAAGCTGAACCAGCAGCGGGCTCTCCGCCGTGACCAGGATGTCGAGCGCCAGTATGTTCCAAGCCAGACAAATGGCGGGCGATAGGCGTCCGAACGGCGCTGGCGGCCAAGGATGATGCGATTCGATGCGCTGATCGGACTCACGCTGGTGATATCCGGCGGAGAGTTCGCCCAAGGGGCGGACAGGGACGTCTGGGAGCAGCGAATCGAAGCACTTCTCCAGGAGGGGGAACTGGCTGAGGCGACGCGACTTGCGGAATCCGCGACGGAGGAATCGAGCACCGCAGCTTCTGCCCACGGATGGCTAGGGCGGATTTCGATGGCCGGAGCCCGCTTTGGCGAGGCAGCCGAGAGATTCAGCCGCGCTAGGGACCTTGGAGCGAGTGTTGTCGAAATCGCCGATACCTGGTCGAGGGCACTTGTGCGGTTGGGGCGAAGGGAGGAGGCCTGCGCCATCCTCGGCGATGCCGCCTCGGTCGACGCGGAGAATGCTAGCCTGCGCTACCTCACGGGCTCTTGCTTTCTGAGAGTCGGCTTGCCGCGCGAAGCACTACCCCACCTCGAGGCGGCGCGCCGTCATGGCATTGGTCATTCGGCGGCGGCGATGGACTTGGCCAGGGCTCAAATCGGCAGCGGCCGGGAAGATCTGGCAGTCGACCAATTGCTCGGAATGACGGAGCAGAGCTCCGACCCGGGCACGCTGCTCGCAATAGGGGAGACGCTATTCCAAAACGTCTTGTACCGCCAGGCACTCGTCCCATTGGCAAAGGCGTGGGAGCTAAGACCTAAGTGGTACGACACCGGGATGTTCCTGGCGCTTTCCCACTACCAGCTGGAGGAGTACCAGGAATGCGCGGACATCCTCTCGGGTCTGGACCTTGAATCCAGACCGGCCGAGGCTCGACTGCTGCTCGGATCGGCGCTTGCGCGACTAGGCATGGCCGAGCCAGCCCGTCGCGAGCTGGAGGCCGGCATTCGGATGGCGCCCGAGCGCGCCGACGGCTACCTCAATCTCGGTCTATTCCTTCTGGATCACGGACAGCGGGAGCAGGCGCTCGATGTATTCAAACAGGCCGCCGAGAGACAGGCATTGGGGGCGAAGATCTTCTATCACGTTAAGGCACGGCCGAATTGCCGGGGCCTGGCCCCTCCCGCTGAGATTCGCGAGGGCGACGCGAGGCGGTCGCGATACTTCAGCGATTTCGCGGACACGCTTCTTGCCGGACAGCAGTGGGGCGCGGCGCTCGAGGTCTACCTGACAGCGTTGTCGATTGATCCCCGGCAAGCCCGGCCCTACGGCGGAATAGGGCTGATCTGCCAAGAACTGGGCACGGCCGAAGTGGGGGTGGAGTTCGTCCGGCGCGCGTTGCGATCGCACCCGGCGGACGCCGAATTGCATTACTACCTTGGATCCCTGTACGAATATCTCTCCCAACCCCTTTCGGCGATCGAGAGCTACCGGAAGGCATTGGAACTTGGCGACTCCGAAACGATACCTTCCAGGTATTGGCTCCGGCTCGGGCTAGCCCAGCTGGGGGCAGGCCTGGCCGCGCAGGCCGAGAGTTCGTTCCAGACCGCCCTCGAGAGAGAGCCCGAATTCGCGGAGGCGCATTACCGGCTCGGCAAGGTCCGTTTCCGAGACGGCCAGTATGCCGAGGCGGAGCAGCTGTTCGAGCAGGCTGTGCAGCTTGATCCGTCGTTGGCAGAGGCCTACTACTCGTGGGGTCTGGCGAGCATACGCAACGGAAAGAGCGAGAAGGGCCGGGCAATCCTGGAGAGTCACCGACGGAAGGCGGCATTGCGCCAATCCCATGCCGGACGGATGCAATAGCCACTGCTCTCGTTCCCGCTCGTCTCGATCAGGAAAATCAGGTGGGCCTTACGCTGCAAGAGCCTTGGCTCGATCGGCCTTCAGTTTTTCCATGCTGCTTCTAGCCTGGTGCGGAGGCGCAGTCTACGCAGCGGCTATGCCGTGGGTGGACTTCACGCAAGTTCTTTGGCGCGGCAATGGCTGAGAAAATCGCCGACTGCCTTGATTCTGGCGCGGATCCAAACGCTCGCGACGTGCGCGGCGTCTCAGCTTTGCAAAGGGGATTCTATACGAAAGCAGCCAAATCCACGATTTTCCGCTTGCGGAAAATCTGTGGAACTTCAATTAGCGCAATGATTTGCGCGGCATGACGCGGCGAATCTGCACCGGTGCCACCAGCACCTTGATCGCATCCTCGAACGGTCCGTTCAGTCGCAGTTCCTCTGCGTTCGGCTGGTAGGACGGATCGGGCACTTCGACTTCGCGGAGTGCCGGTCCTGGTCCAATGAACCAGACTTGCGCCCTCGCCGGGCAGGTGTTGAAGCTGCTGGCTCGCGGTGCAAGGTTTCAACTCATCGCATCCTCCTTGCCAGGGCTTACGCTGGCGCAATATACGCCCCTTCATCAACTCATCAGTCCGGCGCCCCTGCGACTCGCGTCAAGCGACTATTTCAATCAGCCGTCCACCGGCCTCTTGCGCCTTCTCAAGCTGCGACCAGTCCAAATCGGACGCCCGCAACTCGCGACGCATCCAGAAGCGCGGCGACCTCATTGTCATTTTCGGGCTCAACACCGACCGGCTTCCTTCCTGACCTGGGGGCATCTCCGTAGCAATCTTCCGGCAAGACTAGGCGCAGAAGGCCTGTTAAATGCTCAGGATGGGACGACTCGTGTGCCTGTCATCACTGCGCGTCAGGCGCTGTCAAGCCGCCCACCGCAGCTGCAAGTGGTCAGTCAGAGCCTAGTCCACCTCGGGCAACGCTCTGACTTGCTCAAGCCAACCTGGCTGCGCCGATCGAACCTGCCGCGAGCAGGCCCCCTTAGAAGCGCTCGGGAGGAATCTGCTCAACAAGCGCGTGACTCCGGCAACTGCGTCCCAAGACGGCTGCCGGCCGGAATCCCGGGCAGCGGTGCTATGGTATTTCGTTCATGCGAGATCCGAAAACGCTGCGCAGCAACGTGTGGTTCCACGGGGACCAGTACGAGCACCTTGCACGCCGGGCCTGGCTGCGCTCTGAGGGCTTGGGGGACGCCGCGTTCGACGGCCGACCAGTCATCGGCATCTGCAATTCCTGGTCAGAGCTGACCAACTGCAACGCGCACTTGCGCCAAGTGGCCGAAGCCGTCAAGCGAGGCGTCTGGGCCGCTGGTGGCGTACCGCTGGAATTTCCGACGATTTCGCTTGGCGAGATGTTCATGAAGCCGACAACGATGCTGTTCCGCAACCTCATGTCGATGGACGTGGAAGAGTCGATCACGGCGAATCCCATCGACGGCGTCGTACTGCTCTGCGGCTGTGACAAGACCACGCCGGCACAGCTGATGGGATTGGCGTCGGCAGACATCCCCTCGATCATGGTCACCGGCGGACCGATGCTGTCCGGGCGCTGGCATGGCGAGCCGCTCGGCTCCGGCACGGACGGGCGAAAGCTCTTCCAAGACTTGAGGGCAGGCCGGATTGGTGAGGAGCAGTGGGCCGAAGTCGAGGGCTGCATCTCGCGCAGCGCCGGGCACTGCACCGTCATGGGAACGGCCTCGACGATGGCTTCGATGGCGGAATCGCTCGGCATGATGCTATCGGGCGGCGCGGCCATACCCGCGGTCGACTCAAGGCGCTACCAACTTGCCGAGGCCAGCGGGAGGCGCATCGTGGAGATGGTGCACGAGGACCTGATGCCAGCGCAGATCCTAACGAGGCACGCCTTCGAGAACGCGATCCGCACGGACATGGCGATCGGTGGATCGACCAATGCTGTGGTACATCTGCTCGCGATCGCCGGGCGAGCCGGAGTCGCTCTTACCCTGGATGATTTCGACCGCATATCCCGCGAGACACCGTACATCGTCAACGTAAAGCCCTCGGGCCAGTTCCTGATGGAGGACTTCTTCTACGCGGGCGGGCTGCCCTGCGTCTTGAAGGAATTGCTGCCGCTGCTGCACGGCGACGCCCTCACGGTCAGCGGTCGCACCGTGGCTGAAGAGGTCAAGGGTGTGAAGATCCGCAATCGGGACCTGATCAAGACACTGGATGCGCCGCTCAACGCAGAAGGGGGCACCGCCATCCTCTACGGCAATCTCGCGCCAGACGGGGCCGTGATCAAGCAGACGGCCGCCTCGCCCCACCTGTTACGACACAGGGGCAGAGCGCTGGTGTTCGAGCGTTACGAGACACTGCAGGCCAGTATCGACGATGACCTCGACGTGGACGAGAACACGGTGCTGGTTCTGCAGAACGCTGGCCCTCAAGGCGGGCCCGGGTTCCCCGAATGGGGGCACCTGCCGATTCCCACCAAGCTGCTCAAGGCCGGCGTGAACGATATCGTGCGGGTCTCTGATGCCCGCATGAGCGGCACCAGCTTCGGCACTGACGTCTTGCATGTTTCGCCCGAGTCTGCGGTCGGCGGCCCGCTCGCCGCTGTGCGGACCGGGGACGAGATCGAGCTCGATGTGCCCGGCCGCAGGATCGAACTACACGTCGAGCCGCGAGAAATCGACCGTCGCCTGGCTGAGCGCAAGGCCCCGCCCCCGCACTACCGCCGCGGCTACGGCAGGCTGTTTCTCGACCAGGTCACCCAGGCGCACCTCGGCTGTGATTTCCGCTTCCTCAGCGCCGAGGCCGATTCCAGCGTTGGCCCCAGCGGCGCTAGTTGATCCAGACGGGGCTGGCCCAGCCCTTGTTGGTATCGAGCTGTTCCATCCGCAAGTAGTAGTAATCGCCGGGCTGCGGCGCTTCGCGGTCCTCATAGTCGAATTCCAAATCCATCGGCGCTTCCGCGTTGACCATCTCGAATTCGATCTCGAAGAATGCCTCGATGCCCATCAGCTTGAGATACCTGTGCGAGTACGGCTTCTCCCCGAGGCTGCGCCAGCGGAAATATCCATCCCGGCGCAGATCCTCGACCGGAACCGACACCTCAATCGCGCCCAAATGGGGATCCTGCAGCTTGAAGGCCAGCGCGCCTTCAACTCCGTTCAGGCGCACCAGCATGCCCTCGCGATCGTTCGCTGTCGCTGCTGAACGCCAGCGCACGGCGTCGCCGTCTTGGCGCATCCACTCGAATTCCTGATCGCGATGCAGGAAGCGTGCGAGCTGCAGCGAGCCCGACTCGGCGGTCAGCACGCCGTCACCGATCCCGACGTTCGCCCGTCGCTGGTAGATGTTGTCCCCCCATGTAATGCGCAGGACCGACCCGGCCTGGCGGGCAGGGTGCACAGCGTGAATCACGCGCCCGTTCTTGAGCAGTTCGACGCGGATCAGGGGCTCGGTCCCGGCAATGTGCGCGCGCACGCGGGCCGTCTTGTTGCCAGCGGCCGCCAACTCGCCGCCCATGGGCTCGCCGTTGATGCTGAAGTCCATGGAAATGCGCTGGTTGCCGGTCACGCCAAACGTCCGCCGCTGGTAGAGCCCCTCCCAGATCGCATCGCGCGTCTTGTCGTAGGCAAATACCCCGGTGAGAGGGTTCGTCATGGTGTAGATCAATCCCGGATACGAGTTTCCGAAGCCCACCGTGTGGTTGTCGCTCGACGCCGTCGCGGCCAGCCGCAAGCCGGCATCGAGGTGCTTCTGCCATGCTTCCTCGAACACCCCGTGGACCGAGGCGATCTCGAAGCTGCGCTCAATCCGCGGATCGGTCCTGTGCGTCCAGTTGGGCGGTCCGCCGCCGACGTGGGGAATCACCATGGTCGGCACGCCCGACCGTTCCAGCAAGTCCATCATCACCCCGACGTCAGCCCGATTTTGCGCCGGGTCAAGTTGCATCGTGGTGGGAGCCTCGTCGGCGTTGTAGAAGACGTTGTGATGCCCGCCCAGATTGGTGCCCACGCTGTATTCGTAGCCGAGGATGGTCACGAAGTCCCGCCAGCCGTTCATGCGCTTGTTGGCCCGCATCATGCCGGGCCAGTTGTCGCGCGGGTCATTGAATTTGTCGAAGTGATAGTTCGGACCTGTGACTCCGAGGGGCATGTGGTGCGGCGTCAGCGCCCCGAAATCCAGCAAGCCATTGCGACGGGCGTGCAGGTACAGCTCCTCGTACGTGCCACGGCCATCATGCAGGTAGGTGTGCTGATGCAGGTCCCCGTAGAACAGGCGGCGCTTGGGGGCCTTCTGCACGCGGATCGGATTGCTGACACCCTGCAGCGCCCCGTCCTTGCTACGCACTTGGATCCTGTAGACCCCCGGTTGCGTCGCGACGACATTCGACGCGACGTAATGCAGCAATTCCGGGTCGTATTCGAAATGGCTCGTGCCCAAGGGGGGATCATCGACAATCAATTCCCAGCCTTGGTAGTTGCCCGCCAGCGAGTCCCAGGCGTCGCTGGGAATCGCCTCGATGCTGAACCGCTCGCCCACCCCGACATAGGCCGGCGCATTCACGCGTAGCTTGCTCGCGTCCCCCCCGACCACCTTGAGGAACGCATCGCCTGCGTAGTCGCGTGGCAGCCCGTTGGGCCCGGCAATCACGACGCGGAAGTTAAACAGGTTCTCGGCGTAATGCTGCATGCGGACCCCGCGCGTCCCGCCAAGATCAAAGTGCACCTTGGCTCCCTGCCGGAGCGAGCCAGACTCCAGCAACGCCCCCGCCACCTTGCGATAGGGGAAGACGCTCGGATTGTTGCGCTGCAGCGCGTTCGAGATCACGCGCAGCTCCCACGTCGCATTCGGTGCGCTCGTTTCGAGCGCGAAATGGGCCGGCTCGCTTGGATCATCGATCTGGAACTGCTCGACGTCGCTCGTGAAGTGCTTCCAGATCTCCAGCGTCTCGCCTTCGGCAACGCCCGCTGCGCCGACCGTGTACTCGATGCGAATGCGGTGGCGCTCGCCCGCCTGGACCACGGGAGATGTCAGCAACCTCACGGTGCCCTCGACAGGAAATCCGGGCGGCATGTACCCGCCCGGACGGTATTCGAGGCTCAAGCTAGCCGGATCGCTCTCTGCTGGCTCCGCATCTGCAGTCCGTCCGCCCTGCAGCAAGATCAAGGCCACCGCTGCGAACACCGCAAGAACGAGCAGATGCACTTTCATGAGTGGCCCAATTGTACCGAAGGCATTGGCCTGCCAGTCGGTATACGCCGGGGGAGCTCGGTTATGCTGGTGGCGATGAAACGCTGGATCTGCCTGGCCTGGCTCGTCTGCTCGGGAATGCAAGCCGCTGACATCGGGCGAGCTCCGCTGCTGTTCCGGGAAGACTGGACGGCGACGCCCCCGGCCATCCCACTGACCCAGCGCGATGTCGCAAACCCCGATCTCAAGGTGGCCGTCCACGGCCTGGGCCCTCCGCTCGTCAAGAAGAGCTTCCACGATGCCAGGGAGTGGGATCCGCATTACGTGTGGTCCGGCCTCGCCGAGACACCCTGGGCTGTCAGCCTGTCGCTCGCGGACGAAGGTCTGCTGGATCTTTCAGGCACGGCAACGGTGCGCTGGCGCAGCCGCCAGTCGGGCTTTCGCGCCCTGCGCGCCGTGATCGAACTGGAGGGTGGCCGCTGGCTGGTCAGCGAACAGGCCGACCCGGCATCAGACCAGTGGCGAGTGAACGAACTCGCCTTCTCCAGCAGCCGCTGGCGCGTCCTCGATGCCAAGACTGTGACCGAGGGGCCTTGGGCAAATGCCCCAGACCTGACCCGCGTGCGTTCGGTCGGCTTCACCGACTTAATGCCCGGCGGCCGCAGCCGCGCTTGCTCCCGGCTGGATTGGATCGAGGTCTACGGCCAACGGGTTCCGAGCGGGCCGCTGCAGGTCTTCGTCCTGTCGGGCCAGTCGAACATGGTCGGCTGGGGTAACAGCCTCGAGCTAGACAGCATTGCGCGCTTCGGCCACGATGCGCGCTTGCTGATGTTCGAGGAGGGCACATGGCAGCCGCTGCGGCCACGCCGGCCACCCTCGCAAAGGCAGCAAGAGGGGTGGGGCATCAACGAATTCACGTTCGGACCGGAGATCGCCTTCGCCCGGGCGCTCTCGGAGGCGTGGCCCGGCAGGCGCATCGGGATCGTCAAACAGGCGGTCGGCGGCACCGGGATCATGGCATGGGCGCCCCAATGGGACGCCGACGCCGCCGCCATAACCGGCGACGCCGGGAAGGGGCCGCTCTACAAGGTTCTGCTCGCCAAAGTGCGAGCGGCGGTCGAGGCGGAAGACGCTGAACTCCGAGGCTTTGCATGGCTGCAGGGAGCCAAGGACATGCGCAACCTCCGCGCATCCAAGCGCTACGCCGAGAATCTGGAGCAATTGGTCGCGGCACTGCGCCGTGACCTCGGCCAGAGCGACCTGCCCGTGCTGGTCGGCACGTACCGAGCGGGTAACCTGCCGGACAGCCTCGATGGCCTGAAGCCCACAGAGATTCCAGCGGCACAAGGCCGCCCGGGAGGTTGGGACGTGCTCCTAGCCCAAACCACGGTTGCCGAGCGGATTCCGCGCTCGGCGGCGGTAATCTTGCGCGACATGCCCACACACGCCGGCAATATCCATGCCAACACCGCGGGCATGCTGCAGGCAGGGCGCGAGTACGCCCGTATCTTCTTGCAGCATTTCGCCGACAGCGAGTGAGCCGCACGGCAGACATGCCCGGGATGGCGACCCTGTCAATCGATTCGGTCCTAGCGCAGCCCCAGAGCGGTCTCGCTGATTCGTATACAATTAGGCCGAATCGGTTGTGGGAACAAGGCAGTTCATAGTGGCCAGCACATGACGCGACTCGAGGCACGCTGGCAGCAAAGCTTTAGCCGCAGGAAGGCCCTGGCCGGCCTTGCCGGCTTCTTGGCGGGAGCGTCCAGCGCGCCTGGGCAGCAGGACAGGTTTCGCGACCACAGTCGTGCCGCGGGGCTGTCGGAAATGCGAGACGTCTTCGATTTCGAAGCAGCCGCGTATGAACGTCTGGACCGGGCCACCTACAACTACACCGCCCGCGGGGGAGGCAGTGAATTCACCACGCGCCGCAATCGCGAGGCATTCGACTGGGTCAAACTCGTCCCGAGCGCGGTCGGGGATCCGACCCCGCCGCAGACAGCCACGGAAGTGCTCGGCACGCCGATGGACTTTCCGGTCATGCTCGCCCCTTCCGCCGCTCACGAAGTCTTGCATCCGGACAAAGAGGCAGCGACCTACGCCGGCTGCAAGCTAGCATCCGGGACGCCGATGATCGTCAGTCACGTGGCCAGCATGTCGTTCGCCGACATCGCCAAGGCCGAGGGCGGCCCGCTGTGGTTCCAGCTCTACCCCCGGGAGGAGCTCCAGCAGAACCGTGAGCCGGTCGAGTCCGCCCAGAATGCCGGAGCCGGGGCGATCGTGGTCACAATCGACCAACAGGCTTCCTTCTACGACCGCGGATACCATGATCGCAACCTGTCCCTGCGAGCCCGCAGGCCTCCCCGTTACAGCGGCAATGCGGGCCGCTACCGCTTCGTGTCAAGCCGGCTCTGGTACGAATGGAAGCTCTTCGAAGGCCTGCGCACGATGGTGCACGTGCCGCTGCTGGCCAAGGGCATCCTAACCGCAGAGGACGCGATCCTCGCGGTCGAGCACGGCCTCGACGGGATCATCGTTTCAAATCACGGCGGGCGCACGCTCGACTACACGCCCTCAAGCTTGGAGGTGCTGCCCGAGATCGTCGACGCCGTCGGTGGGCACATCCCCGTCCTAGTCGACAGCGGGTTCCGCCGCGGCAGTGACCTCCTCAAAGCCATGGCGCTGGGAGCTTCCGCCGTTTGCCTGGGACGCGTCCCGCGCTGGGGACTGGGCTCGTTTGGCGCCCCGGGCGTCACGCGAATCCTTGAAATCGTGCAGGAAGAGTTCCGGGAAGCCATGATCCGCTGTGGCGCGCCCAGCTTGGCCGCGATCAGGCGCACTTTGGTGCGGACAGATTTCCCATGAGCCAGCCAGCCTGCAGCCGACGACGGGCGCTGGCCAGCTTTGCTGGCCTTGTTGCGGCGTCGCCCTGCCTGCGCGCGCAAGGCGCGCCGCAGCTCGTTGGCGAGCCTGCCGGCCGCGTGACGCCGCTGGCCGAGTTTGCCAACGTCCCGGAATTCGAGCCGATGGCGCAGCGCGCCTTGCGCGCCAAGGCCTATGCGCGCATCGCGGGAGGCGAGCGCTCTGCGCTCGAGCGGATCACGTTCCGCGCGCGCATGATGGTCAACACGAAGGAGCTGGACCTGTCGCTGGAGCTATTCGGACAGCGGATGTTCGCACCGATCCTGGCGGGGCCGGCCTCGCGCCAGGGAGACTTCCATCGGGATGGCGAACTCGCCACCGCCGCGGGAGCGGCGGCCGCCAAGGCGACGCTGGTGACCGCCGAGCAGAGCGGCTCGCCGCTCGCCGACAGCGTCGCGCTGGCCCCGGGTGCCTGGCGGCAGGTCTATCCCGATCCCGATGTCGGCGCGCTGCTCGAGCGCATCCAGATCGCGGCCCGAGCAGGCGCCGGCGCGATTTGCCTCAGCCTTGGCGACCCGCCCAGCCGCGGCGGCAGTGGGACGGCGCGCTATCGCTGGAAGATGATCGAGCGCCTGCGGGCCGCGGTCGACGTCCCGCTCGTGTTGAAAGGGGTCATGCAGCCGGCAGACGCAGTCGAGGCGGCGGAGCGCGGGATCGCCGGCGTCATCGTTTCCAATCATGGGTCGGGCCAAGCCGAGGGCCAGGCTGAACCGCTCGCGGTGCTGCCGGCAGTCGCCGAGGCCACGTCCGGCCGCATCCCGATTCTCGTGGACGGCGGCTTCCGCCGCGGCAGCGACGTCCTGAAAGCGATCGCGCTCGGAGCGCAGGCCGCGCTGGTGTGCCGACCGGTACTGTGGGGCCTGGCCGCGTACGGTCCCGCCGGGGTTCAAAAGGTCCTCGAAATGCTGCAAACCGAGCTCGCCCAAGACATGGTGCAAGTCGGCGCGGCCAACTTGGCGGCGATCCGGCGGGACCACATCCGGGTCCACAGCCGCTGAGGCTGCGGGTCGGAACTCACTCCGCGGCGGTGTTCTGCAACGGCTCCTGCGCGCGGACCTCCGCTCTCCAAGCGTTCAGCTTGCCGAGCAACTCAGCAGCCTTGTCCGGCATCTCCGCGGCCAAGTCGCGACTTTCGCCGATGTCTTCGGCTAGATGATACAGTTCGGCCCGGTCGTCCTCGTAGAAATGCACCAGCCGCCAGTCGCCGTCGCGGATCGCCGAGTGCGGTGTCGAGCCGCCGTTATGGTAGTGCGGATAGTGCCAGTAGAGCGTCTCGCGATTCAGATCCGCAGTCGGGTCGCGCAGGATGCCCGCCAGGCTGGTCCCGTCGAGCAGTTCGTTGTGGCCGGGATCTCCGGCCACGCCCGCGATCTCGAGCAAGGTCGGATACACATCGACCGTGATAACCGGCTCGTCGGTCACTGTCCCGGGCTGCGTCACACCCGGCCAGTAGTACAGCGTGGGAGTGCGCACGCCGCCTTCGTACGCGGACCCCTTGCCCTCCCGCAGCGGTGCGTTCTCGGTTGGATTGCCCAGACGCCCGTCCCGCCCCTGGCGGTCGAGCCCGCCGTTGTCGCCGGTGAACACGATGACCGTGTTGTCGGCGATGCCCAGATCGTCAAGCTTGGACCGCAAGCGCCCCACGCTGCGGTCCAAAGCCGCGAGCATGCCCGCGTACACAGGGTTGCGGTGGCGCTTGGCCGCATCGACTCCGGCTTCGAACAGCGCCACGTCCTCGGGCTTGGCCTGGATCGGCGTATGCACCGTGTAGTAGGGGAAATACAGCAGGAAGGGCTCGTCCCCGAATCCGTCCAAGATCTTGAGCGCCTCGTCTGTCAGGCGGTCCGTGAGGTAATCGCCCTCGGCGCCGCCCTCCGGCAGAGGGTACATCTTCCGCCCGGCGCGCTCGTAAGGGTGGAAATAACTCGCCGGCGCCCCCCACTCGTTGCCGGCGACGTTGATCTCGAAGCCGTGGTGCTCCGGGGCGTAAGCCAACATCACGTCTGGCTCGAGACGCGGCATGAGATGCCATTTGCCGACGTGCGCCGTGCGATAGCCTGCCGCACCCAAGGCCTCTGCCAGCGTGGTGTATTCGTGGTCGAGCCGCATTGTCCACTCGGGCGGCCGCAGCGGCGCGTGCTCCCGTTGGTGCCCGGGTATCCAGTCCGTAACGTTCGTGCGACCCGGATACAGGCCGGTCATCAGCGCCGCGCGGGTCGGCGAACAGACCGTGCAGGCCGCGTAGCCATGGGTGAAGCGGACGCCAGCGGCAGCCAGTCTGTCGATGTTCGGGGTCTGGTAAAAGTCGCTGCCGTAGCAGCCCAGGTCCGTCCAGCCCAAGTCGTCCACCAGCAGAATCAGGAAGTTCGGCGGCCGCTTTCCCGCACCAGGATCCGAAGGGACGGCGCAGGCGGTCAATACAACGCCGACCATGGCCATTGAGAACAGTCGCATGGCTAGATTCTACTGATTCGGCATCGGCCGCGAGCGCTGATTGTCTGCGACAATGAGCGGGCAGCAGCAACGAGGCAGCATATGATGGCTGATTTCCGCCTGACAACGCAGCATCGCAATGCCGCGACCATAGCTTGCTTGACCGCAGCTGGGCTCGTCGTGTGTTCAGCGGGAGTCGTCCTAGGCGTGAGCTGGTACGTGGATGTCTCGGCCGACCCGCGCGTTTATTCCGATCTCGAGGGCCTGCCGGAACGCGACGTAGGCTTGGTTCTGGGCACCTCGCGCAACCGCGGAAGTGGCCTCAACGAGTTCTACGCAGGCCGCATTTCTGCGGCGGCCGAGCTGTACCACACGGGCAAGATCAGGCACGTCATCGTCAGCGGTTCGAATCCGAGCCAGTATTACAACGAGCCGGTAGTGATGAAGCGTGACCTCGTCGCGGCGGGGGTACCGGCCGATTCGATCACCGAAGACTACGCCGGACTGCGGACGCTTGACTCGGTCGTGCGAGCGCACAAGGTGATGGGGCAATCAGCGTTCACGGTCATCTCGCAGCGCTTCCACGCCGAGCGCGCGGTGTTTATCGGAACGAAGCTCGGTCTGGACGTGGTGGCCTACTGCGCCAAGGACGCGTCCGGACCGGAGTTGCTCTCTGCCAAATTGCGCGAGTACGGCGCCCGCTTCAAAGCGCTGCTGGACGTGATGGTGCTGGACACGCAGCCTAAATTCCTCGGCCAGCCGGTGGCGATCAAGCTGCAGCCGGAATCGACGACCGCGCTGGACTGAGAGCCGCGCCTGTCGAATCTCAAGGTTTCCGGAATTCGGAGAACCAGTTCTGCGTGACCCGCATCTCCTGGCGGGTCGGCCCGCCGATGCGTCCGGCGATCGCGATGCGGCCACCCGCGCCGACATCGTAAGTGGGGTACCGCCGCAAAGCCATGAAACTGTCGCGGGAGAAGCGCTCTTCGGCCTCGCCCGCGACAAAGCCGTCCTGCGTGCTCACCGAAGCCGCCATCAGGGTGTCGCCGCGAATAAAGTAGAGCTTGTCGCCTTCCGGGCTCCATCTTGCCAGCCTGCCCCCCTCGGTGGTCACCTGCCAGCGACGCTCGCCGCTTGGAAACGGCCGCACATAGACTTCGAAGTTCCCGGACTCATTGCTCTCGTAGGCAACATAGTTGCCGTCGGGCGAAAACACAGCGTCGTCAACCACGAAGGGCACCGGCGGCAGAAAGTCCGTGAACTCCCATGCGCTGCCATCGTCCGGCCGCTCGATGAATCCGATCGATGTCAGATTGCCGTCTCGCAGCCTGTTGTCCTTCTGCAGAAGCTCCTGCGGCGCGTCCGCTTGCCGGGACGGAAGCCCTCCCGGCTGCGCTCCCGCGGGAAACCGACGTGCCTGCAGCAAGATGTAGCGACCATCCCGCGACCAATCCAGCGGACTCAGAATCTGGTCAGTCCACGTGAAGATCGCGCTCGCTGGCCTACCGCTGCCAACCGGCAGCAGCTTGAGTTCTTGCGAGCCGCGCTGCGTGAACGCCACGCTGTCCCCATCGGGCGACCACACGGCCCCGGTCTCCTCCGCTTCATCAAAGGTCACGCGGTTCAGCACCGGTCGATCAGTTTCATGCACCCAGAGGTCGAGGTCCCGGCCGGTTCCGGCGGTGGTCAGCACCCTGCCCCCGGATGGCGACAAGCGTGGACCGACGATCCAAGACTGCGGCTTGCCGATCTCGCCGATCTGAGTGCCATCGGGACCGACCCAGCTCAGCCCCATTTGCCCGGTGAAGGGATTGTCCAGAAACACCAGCGTCCCGTCTTGGGCGAACGAAACATCGGAGGCGTTCTGGGACACGGCGAATGCCTCGCCCTGCAACTCGAGATCCTCGGGCGAGAATTCGACCGCCCACAGCGCCGAGGTCGTTAGCGAGGGCCGGAACAACAAATGGCCCGTGCTGGAATAGACTGGCGCCGCGCCCGGCAGCAGTTCGACGGGCGGGCCCGCCTCGCCCCCGGAGAGCCTTCTCGCTTGCACCATATCCGCGTCCGAAGTATGCACGGAATAGAGCAGGACTTCCTCGTCGTCGGAGACGCCGATGACTGCGATGCCTCTGACCATCCCCCGGCGGCGGACTGGCACGTCGAACAGCGGCCGAGGGGCGCCCCCAAGGGCCGACACGCGGCTGAGTTGCAAGCCCGCCCCGGCAAAGATGATCGACTGGCCGTCGGGACTCCACGCCGCGCTTGCCAGGCTGAGGTTGGGGTCTTCGACGAGCAGCGACACGCCAAGGCCGCGCAGCGCAAGCTTTCCGATCCCAGCGGCGGTCGTGAATCCCAAGAACCTGCTGTCCGGAGACCAGAACACGCTGCGCGCTCCGTCCGCGCCATCGACCTTGTAAGGCTCGTGGCGGTCGAGCGGCTGGATCCATAGAGCGCCGGCGGCTCCAGAGGTGGTGTAGGCGATATTGCGGCCATCCGGCGAGACCGCGGCGGCCCAGATGCTCTGGCCGTCCGCGAGGCTGCCAACAGGGCGCAGGGTGAACCGCCGCGTGGCATCCGGTGCGTGATGAGCTCCTCCCGACACGAAGAGGCCCGCGGCGAACGCGGCAGCGACCAGGGCCGCTGCCACCACGGCGCTCACCCCGCGCTTGGACACCAGCTTGGCCGGTCCCCCCTGCCCCACCGGGGCCGCCGCCGCGACGGGCTCGGGGGGCAGTTCGCTGGATCGGGCGATCGGCTGGATCGATGTCCGGCCGGCCGCCGAGCGGCGCTGGAGCCTCTCGATGTCGACGATCAGCTCGCGGGCATCCTGATAGCGGTCAGCGGGCGTCTTCGCTAGGCACTTCTCGATAATCCATTCGAGCTCCATCGGCACGCGGGAGCGCAGCGAAGTGACAGGCTCGGGCTCTTCATTGAGGATCGAATACAGAACCGCTTGGTCGTAATGGCCCTTGAACGGCAGCTCGCCCGTGACCATCTCATGCAGCACGACGCCCAGCGACCAAAGATCGGTGCGCGAGTCGACTTGGTCGCCCAGCGATTGTTCCGGCGACATGTACGCCGTCGTTCCCACGCGCGATTCCATCTGGGTCAGCCTCGAGGCGCCCGTGACCTGGGCCAGGCCGAAATCCATCAGCTTGGCGACGGGCTTGCCCGCCCGGTCCTCGCTGAGCATGATGTTGGAGGATTTGATGTCGCGATGCACCACTCCGGCTGTATGGGCCGCAGCCAAGCCCTCGGCCGCCTGGCGGGCGATTGCATACGCCGAGTCGAGCGGAAGCGGCCCTTGCTCGATCTTCTTGTCCAGCGATTCCCCCTCCAGATAGGCCATCGTGAGGAAGGTTTCGCCTTCGTGGTTGTCGATCTCGTAGACAGTGCAGATGTTCGGATGGTCGAGGGCAGCCGCGGCCTGAGCCTCGCGCTCGAAGCGTTCCGCTGCCTCTCCGGTCCCGGTGATGTCCTTCGACAGCAGCTTCAGCGCGACCACGCGCTTCAGGCGCGTGTCCTCCGCCTTGTACACCACGCCCATGCCACCCGAGCCGATCGGCTCGAGAATGCGGTACCGCGATCTGCTCCAGTTTTTCATCCAGCGAACTGGTCCCTTACATTTTGGCGAGGGACGCGACGCCTGAGTTACGGCCACTCGCCGCCAGTTCGGAGCGACAATGACCTCATGGCGGAACTCAAGACTAAGCCGACCGGCGCGAGCCCGAGTGCATTCATCGACGCGATCGACGATCCGGCAAGGCGGCAAGACTGTCGGGAGATCTTCGACATGATGGCAGCGGCCAGCGGCCAGCAGCCGGTCATGTGGGGCGGCAGCATCATCGGATTCGGCTCCCTGCACTACCGCTATGCCAGCGGGCGCGAGGGCGACTGGTTCCGCGTGGGCTTCTCGCCCCGGAAGCAAGCCTTGACGCTGTATCTCATGCTGGACCTGGACGAGCAAGCAGCACGGCTGGGGGCGCTAGGCAAGCACAAGCGCGGGAAAGGGTGCCTGTATATCAAACGGCTGGCGGACATCGACAGGGATGTCCTGCGCGCCCTGATCGCCGATTCGTGCTCCCGGGGCAACGGTCAGCTGTGCGGCGGAGCACACTAGCTCCGCACCCTCGGCAGCTGGCGCTAGCTTGGGTGATGGCCCGCCCCCACCTCAGCAGGCATGGCCAGACCTATAACGCTGGCAGGAGCGCCGCCTGACCGTGCGCTCCGATCGGCTCGTCAATCAAGGCCCGAGCGAGCCCGGTGACTCTCGCCCTCGTGTGTTACTGGGTGGGGTACTCGATATCGGCCGTGCGCCAGGCAGTGCCCGCACGACCGTTGTAGTCAAAGACGATGCTGCCGGCCCGAAACGTCATCTCGCAACCAATGCGCCGGTCGCCGGTGATGCGCCCACCCTTCACGTCAACGTAGCCGAACTCTCCGCTGTCCACGCGTAGCACGGCCACATCAGCCTCCGCACCAACGGCTATCTGACCTAATTCGGGACGCTTGATCTGCGTCGCCGGGTTCGTCGTCGATTGGCGCACCACTTCCGCCAAGGGCACGCCCATCACATGGAACTTCGACATGACGGTGACCATGTCGATCATCGCTGCGTTATGCGAGTTGATGTGCAGGTCGGTCGAAATGGAGTCCGGCCAGAAGCCCTGCTTGACCAGCGGCTCGGCTAGGCGGAAATGAAAGCTTCCCGCCCCGTGGCCCACGTCGAATTTCACCCCGCGCTCCCGAGCTACGTCTAGGTAGGCGAGCTGCTTCTCGTCCTCGTCCATCAACGGTGCGGGCCAACGGAAGAAATGCGTGCTCATGTCCCCGGGCCGCAGCTTGTCGAGCACCATCGTCTGGTACGGCCGCTGCGCGAGGAAGAACCCGAAGTCGACCATGACGGGAAGGTCGGCAAGCTCGCCCGCTTCGACAGCTCGCTCGACAGACACAAAGTCGGGCTGACGCCAGTGCGCCGACTTGATCCCCACGACTACATCCGCATGGGCCTTCGCCATCTCAGCGGTCTTGTCCGGCTCCATATCGACGGAATTCTGCTCGACGTCGTAGTTGACCATGCCCATGCCGACAATGTTGAGCATCGCGAGCACACGGGTCTTCTTGGACGTGTCGATGATGCGGCGGCGGAAGTCGGGAAAGGCTCTCCAGCCGACCGTGCCCACGTCGACCCCGGTCGTCACGCAGGTTCTCGGGCAGGTCGTGTCGGGATGTACGCTCGTGCTCTCACCGTAGACCGTGCCGGGCGCGGGGAAAACGTAGAAGTGCGTATGGATATCCACAAGGCCAGGGGTTACGTATAGCCCCGAGACATCGATCACCTTCGCGGCTTCGTCCGCTGCGATGCCAGCCTCAACGGCTGCAATACGGTCTCCTCGAATCGCGACATCTCGCAGCTCGTCCACACTGTTCTTGGGATCGATGACGTGCCCGCCCTTGAGCAGCAAGTCGTAGGTCTGGCTCTGTGCCGCGACCCCGCTGGCAATCACCAATGCTGCGATCAGTCCGCAATGTCTCATGCGCCCTCCCCTGCTTCCGGCAGCCGGTCGAGCTCCCGAAAATCGCCCCGATTGTAGCGACTCACAGACCGTAGACACGAGCACTGCGCAGTCGTCAGCCTGACCTGCCGAATGGGGAGCGGCAAAGAGCCGCGCCGGCCAAAGAGCTGCGCCCCGAAGCAACTGAACCGTCTTCCGCTGCCGGGCGTGAGCGCGCTTACCGTGCCACTTGCAGCGATCGGTGCGGACGTTCATCCGTGAGGTAGCGCGAGCCCGCTAGATTGCGACGCCCATTTCGTCCCACGTGACCATGCGCCGTCCATAGATCGCCTCGCGTCCCATGATGCCGGTCAGGGCGGAGATCACGGCCGTTTCGATACCAGCCCGAGGCTCTCGATTCTCGCGAATCGCTCGCACGAAGTCGTCGTGGGCGGCGTCCGTCAGGTCGACGCCCTCGTCCGCTTTGTGCACCGCTGGCTCTGCATCGCCATACATTTCGTAGTGAGTCCACGACCGGTAGTCCAATTCGATGGCACCCGTCTCTCCGTAGACAATGAACCACATGCCGTTCGGCAGCTTCTTGAGCGTTCGCGGGTGGAAGTAGAGCTGGCTGAAATCGAGATGCATGTCGTTGTCGTAGACGTACTCGACGCTGAAGCCGTCCATCATGACCGTGCCAGCGGGCATCGGTTCCGGCAGATACCTCTTGCCGTGGCCGAAGGCGCTCACAGGGTGACTGCCAGCGAGCCAGTTGCAAACATCAAGGTTGTGAACGGAGTTCTCGACAATCAGATCGCCCGACAGCTTGACGTCGTTGTACCAGCCGGGAAACCGTCGCTGTTGGCCGCTACCGCCGTCGCTCCGCGCACCAGGCCTCGCGGGCGTGCTGTGGCGTTGAGCCTTGATGACTAGCGGCTTGCCGATCAGTCCATGCTGCTGGATCTGGTCGACGGCCTCGCGCATGTGTCTTGCTGAGCGCGACTGCAGTCCGATTTGGAAGACAGTGTCTGCTCTGCGGGCCGCCTCCAGAACGAGTTTGACTTGGTCGGGGTTGATGCCCAGAGGCTTCTCGCAGAACACATGCTTGCCCGCGTCCAAGGCAGCCGCCGCCATTTCTGCGTGGAGGTGGCAGGGGGTCGCGATCAAGACGGCATCGACGTCAGCTTGGCCGAGCAGCTCGTTGTAGTCGGCGAAGGAATTCGGGGCATCCACCCGCGCCGTGCTCTGTGCACGATCTCGGGCCGAAGGGTCGATATCGCAGACTGCACGGATGGTGAATTCAGGGCTCTCGACGAACTTCCCCAAATGGGCACCGCCGCGCTTGCCGACACCGATCATTCCCATGCGCAATGGCGTTACCTGGGCGGCGGGAAGAGCTGCGGACGCAGCAACTGCGGCGGCGCCCTTGAGGAACCCGCGGCGCGCCGCTTGATCGCTAGCCATCATGATCTCCGTCGAATGAAGCTGCGGCTTGCCCGCATGCGTCGTTCAGTGTACCGTCACGCCGCTCAGCGCAGCTTGCCGTCAGACTGAAGCTACCGGAAGCGGAGCGGACGAACGCCTATCATGCATGAGCATGAACGGCAGCGAGGCAAACCCTATGCCAACGGCAACCACACGCTTGATTTTGACAGCGGCATTGCTGGTCACGGCAGTGGCCCTGCCGCACTGCGCGCAGCCCCCTGGCTTTGTTTCGCTCATCCCGAGATTCGATCTTGACGAGCACTGGATCGTCGAGGGATCCGCGCCTGAGACTTGGTCGGTCAAGGACGGCGTGATCATTTGCAGCGGCAAGCCCAACGGTTTCCTGAGGAGCAAGAAGTCCTACCACGATTTCGTTTTCCGAGCGGAGTGGCGGTTCCAGAAGGAGGGTTGGACGCAAGAGCCTCCCAGGTACCCCAACGCGGGGTATTTCATTCATGCCGGGGCTGTCGACCAAGTCTGGCCCAAGTCGCTGGAAGTGCAAGGGCATTACGGAGAAGCTGGGAGCTTGTTCGGGGTCCGAGGGGGCAGGGTCGTCGGAGCGCATCGTGGGCCGACACCCGAGAACCGCAAACCGTTTGGTGACTGGGAAAGCATCGAGATCGAGTCGCGCAAGGGCTTGATCACCGTCATCCTCAACGGCAAGAAGATGAATGAAGGGCGCGACATTGAGCCGACGGAGGGAAACATTTGCATCCAATCGGAAGGCTGGCCCGTCTTCTATCGCAACCTAGAAGTGAGAGTACTCGACTAAGCACGGCGTCTTGGGTTTCCAGCCGGATCGCCCGGATTCCGCTCCGGGAGATGGCAAGAAGGAGTCGAGTCTCGTCCAAGAATCATCGGACCCGGGACGACAAGCGGCAACTCACGCAGCCAGCTTGGGCTGCAGGACCAGCTCGTTAAGAGCGCCGCCAGCGCGGTTCCAGAGGGGATCTATGCGGCCCCACTTCCGTCCGAGTTCGTTGCCTGCGATCCGGAATCCCTCCGATATGATGGGGCCGCGATGACCAAATGGCAGCAATCTCAGACCCGCAGGAGCCTGCTGCGCTTGGCTGGACTCGGCGCCGCCCACCGGCTGGTCGCGCAGCGCTACGACAGCTACGCCGCCCAACCCGGCCAAACCGTCGGATTCGCAGAAGCCGATATCACGCCTGAACTCGGCATGGAACGCCCGGGCAACTACGGCAAGGTGTTCCACACGCGCTTCCACGATCCATGCAAAGTGCGGGCGGCAGTGTTCTCTGACGGCGACTCGAGCGCAGCAATCGTGGGCCTGGATGCGCTCGTGATTCCGCGCGAGACCGTTCTGTCCGCGCGCCTGCGAATCAACGAGCTGTGCGGCATTGACCCGGCCGCTGTGATGATCGCCGCTTCCCACTCGCACTCTTCCGGACCGACTGGAATGGTCCAGCCGGGGCAGTACCGCCACGCCGATGGATTCGTGCAACAGCTGGCGGACCGGCATTCGTCGTGCGCCGATGCCGGCTATCTGAAGCTCGTCGAAGATCGCATCGTCCGGGCCGTGTGCCAAGCCGATGCGGGGCGCTCTGCAGCCGTATGCGGGGTCGGTGTTGGCACGGAGCACGAGGCGGCATATAACCGCCGCTTCCGGATGAAGAACGGGTTGACATTCACGCATCCGCGGCCAGGCAATCCGAATGCCGTCGCGCCGGCCGGCCCGATTGATCCGGAAGTCGGGGTCGTCGGATCGTGGGACTCGCACGGACGCTTGCAGGGCTGCATCGTGAACTTCGCCTGCCACGCGACGGCCTCCCCACCCGGAATCTCGGCTAATTGGATTTATTGGATGGAGCGCGTGATCCGCGGAGCGTTCGGGCCGGAGGTCATCGTGGTGTTCACCGCTGGGCCGAATGGAGACGTTGCCCAGGTCGATAACATGAGCCCCCACCGCCGCCAAAGCGGGGCAGAGGCCCAACGCCTGGTCGGCGGACGGGTCGGTGCCGAGGCCGTCAAGGCTTTGCTGTTGATGCAGGCTGGCAGCTTCGCGCCGCTGGGCAGCGCCTCCGAAGTCCTGTCGATTCCCCGGCGGAAGCCCAGCCAAGCACGTCTGCAAGAGGCCGGAGCGATCGCCCGGCAACAGCCGGACCCGGCTTCCGCGGAATGGGTCTTCGCCAAGGAGACAGTACTGCTGGATGCCTTGATCCGCAGTGAGCCGATCGTTGACGTGGAGGTTCAGGCGATCCAACTCGGCCCGGCGGTGTTCGTGTCCAATCCGGCTGAGTATTTCGTGGAATACGGATTGCGGATCAAGCGTGAGAGTCCATTCGAATTCACGTTTCCGGTGGAGCTGGCGAACGGATTCGTCGGGTACGTCCCCACAGAGGCAGCGTTCGGTCCGCATGGCGGCGGTTACGAAACCCGCCTAACCAGTTACAGCAACCTTGAGATCGGGGCCGGAACGAAGATCGCTGACGCATCGGTCGCGTTGACGCGGAGGCTCGCACCGGGCACTGGCCCGCTGCCGCCGGCTCACGCGCCGTTCCGGGGTCCTTGGTCATACGGCAACGTTCCGCCGCAAGTGGAGTGAGCGAGGCCAGCCAAGCCACCCCCGTGCCGACCCCCTTGGGGGCATTCGCAAACGCAGCCTTTGGCCGGACGATCCGCATCTGAGCCGCCGGCCGATGACGTCCGCTCCGATTGATCCCGGGATGGCGCGGTCAACTGCGCCTCAGCGCCAGATCCCGACTCCCGGGATCGGAACATCTGCTACGCTTGCCTCACCATGGCTACGGACGCAACGAGACGGCAATTCTTTGGCGGCATCGCAAGCGTTTCGGCGCTGGCCGCTGCCGCCCCGCCCGCAGCCCGAGGCGCTGACGCTGGCAAGGGGTATTGGCAGCAAGTCCGGGAGCTGTTCGCATTTCGGGAAGAACGGGTGCCGATGAACGCGGCGAATCTCTGCCCCTCGCCCGAAACGGTTGCGGAGACGGTAACGGAGTTGACCCGGTCGATCGATGTCGACTGCTCGTTTCAGAATCGCGCGCGATTTGAGAGCGACCGTGAAACGGCGCGTACATTGGTGGCAGGCCAGCTGGGAGCCGAGGCGGACGAGATCGCGCTGGTGCGCAACACGAGCGAAGCGAACAACATCATCAACAACGGACTTGATCTCAAAGCCGGAGACGAGGTCGTGATCTGGGACCAGAACCATCCGACCAACAACGTCGCTTGGGCGGTGCGGGCACAGCGCAGAGGCTTCACGGTGCGGTCTGTGAGCGTTCCGCCAAACCCCTCCGGTCCGGACGATCTGATCCGGCCGTTTCGGCAGGCGCTCACGCCGAAGACGCGCGTGCTGGCGCTGACCCACGCCTCGAACGTCAGCGGCATTCTGCTGCCGGTTCGGGAGCTGTGCATGATGGCGCGCCGCGCGGGGGCCCACGTCCATGTGGACGGTGCCCAAACCTGGGGGGCACTCCGGGTCGACCTGCATGAACTCGGCTGCGACTCCTACGCGGCCAGCTCGCACAAGTGGTTCTGCGGGCCGAAGGAGGTCGGACTGCTGTACACGCGCCGCGAACGGGTCCGCGACATCTGGCCCAACATCGTGGCCCCGGGATGGGGCTCCGCCGCCGACACGGAGCTTGTCGGCGCTCGGAAGTTCGAATCGATGGGACAACGGGACGACGCAGCTCTCAGCGCCCTTGGCGAAGCTGCGAGGTTCCAAGCCTCGATCGGAGCGGAGCGGGTCGAAGTGCGCGTCCGCGAGCTTGCTTCCCTGCTCAAGCAGTCCCTGAGCTCGATCGGGGCAAGACTTGTCACCCCGGCGGATGCGGCCCTCAGCGCCGGCGTGTGCATCATGCAGGTAGCGTCTGAACATCGCCAGACGCTGTTGGACGCCATGTACGCTGACTTCGGCATCGCTGGGTCGACCTCTGGCGGCTTCCGCCTGTGTCCCCACATCTACAACACGCGCGAACATGTCGAACGGGCGGTAGAGGGGCTCGAGGCGCATCGAAGCCTGTGGGCCTGAGTACCGGACAGTTGCGGACGCTTCGGCTTGTCCCGGGCCTCTCTGACCAGGGCCCTAACAGCACTGCTTTGGCTCGACACCGCTAGCACCACGGCGTGTCCAGTCCGGGGCTGTGCGGCGAATCCGGCCCCGCGTAAACTGAAAGGTACCTGCGGGCACCAGCCAGGTTCATGCGCATAGGAGTTGACAGCGGCGGGACCTTCACCGATTTCATCGCTTGGGACGGCTCCCGGCTGCGCAGCCACAAGGTCCGCTCGACGCCCGACAATCCCGCCAGTGCGATCCTCGCAGGCCTGAGCCGGTTCGCCGCGAGCGCGGTCGTGCACGGTTCGACGGTGGCAACCAATGCCCTGCTGCAGCGCACCGGTGCGCGGGTCGCGTTCGTGACCACGCGCGGGTTTGAAGACCTGCTCGAGCTGGCCCGCCAGAATCGGGCGGACCTGTACGATTGGACACCCGCGCCACGCCGGAGCCTCGTGCAGGACGGCAAGCGATTCGGGATCGCCGAGCGGGTACTCTACGACGGGTCCGTCTTGGAGCCGCTCGCCGAAAGTGAGATCTCCCGCCTGCTGGATTCCCTCGGAGACGTCGAGGCGGTGGCGGTCTGCCTGCTGCACAGCTACGCCAATCCCGCACACGAGCAGCGCGTGGGCGCGGCGCTTCGCGCCGCCGGATTCAGCGTCTCGCTCTCGAGCGAGATCCTGCCCGAATACCGCGAGTACGAACGGGCCGCGACCACCGTCGTCAATGCTTACCTGTCACCCCTGATGGCGACCTACCTGCATTCGCTGGAGGCCGAGCTGCCGCAAGCGAAGCTGCGGGTCTTCCAGTCGAACGGCGGCTCGATTTCGGTTTCCGAAGCCTCGCGGCAAGCCGTCAGGACAGTGCTGTCCGGCCCGGCGGGCGGATTGATCGGAGCAGCCGCGGTCGCATGGACCCTCGGCATTGAACAGTTCATCAGCTTTGATATGGGGGGCACGTCCACGGACGTATCGCTATACGACGGGACCCCGCCGTATACGACCGAAGGATCGGCGGCAGGCCTACCTGTGCGCGTCCCTATGCTGGACATCGAGAGCATCGGCGCCGGCGGCGGATCGGTGGCGTACTTTGATGAGGGCTGCGCTTTGCGAGTTGGCCCGCGCTCGGCGGGGGCGGTGCCCGGGCCGGTCTGCTACGGCACCGGCGAAGAACTGACGGTGACTGACGCCAATCTGTTGCTGGGCAGGATTGACGCGGGCTCGTTTCCTGCGGGCACGATCCGCCTCGACGCCGACCGCGCCCGTGCGTACGCCGAGCGCACCGCCAAGCAAGCCGGCATCGGGGTCGAAGAGCTGGCGCTGGCGGTCGTGCGCGCCGCCAATGCCAAGATGGAGCGCGCAATCCGCTCGGTGTCTGTCGAACGCGGCCATGCCCCGCGCGACTACGCGATGATCTGCTTCGGAGGGGCCGGCGCGCTGCATGCCTGCGAACTTGCCGCAGCGCTGGAGATCCCCCAGGTGATCGTGCCTGCCCATGCCGGGGTGCTGTCCGCACTCGGCATGCTGGTCGCGGACTGCGTTCGCGATTACTCGGCGAGCGCTCTCAACCAAGAGCCGGAATCAGCCTTTGCACGCCTCGAGCGAGCTGCGCTTGCGGACATGCGCAAGCAGGGCTTCGAGCAGGCTTCCCTGGTGCGCTCGATCGATCTGCGCTACGAGGGGCAGTCTTACGAGATCAACGTGCCCGCAAACCAAGCCGGAGCGTTCGACGCGATCCACGAGCAGAGGTTCGGCTACAGCCACGCAGGCCGCGCCACGCAAGCAGTGACGGCACGCGTGCAGGCAGTCGGACGCACTCCTGCCGCGGGCCAGCCCGATCTGACGGCCGTGTCGGAGCAGCCTCGCTACGCGAGCGTCTATGTGCCCGACGGCTGGCGCATGCGCGAGGCGCCGGGATCCAACCTGATCCTTGAGCGCACTTGATGGGCTGGGCACGCTCAATCCGCGAGCGCTTCCAGCCGGCCCACAGCTTCGCGCAGCTCGCCAAGCAACGGGCTGCCGCCGGCGTGGTCGATGGCCTCCAGCATCGCGCTGTAATACCAAAGCGTTCCCCCGTGGCCGCCGCCGAATTGCGACCACATCGCCGCTCCGACCTTCGCATGTTCGGAGATGAGCGAGCGGGCATTGTGCAACTTGTCAGCCGAGAGCACCAGCCGTGCCGATGGCCCCGCCTGGGCGACCTTGCGCACGGCGGACTGCTTGCGCTGCGTCCAATCGTGCCCCGCGGACTTGTCCTCGGTGCAATCCTTCACGATCTGCGCAACGGTGCCGCCGAAGCGGCGGCGGATCTCCGCGGCCGTCGCGGCACCGCCTTGGTCCTCCACCGCATCATGCAGCAGTGCCGCGATGCACTCGCTCTCGCTGCCGCCGGCCTCGATGACCAAGGCCGTAACTGCCAGCAAGTGCGCGATGTACGGAGTGCCGTTTCCCTTGCGACGCTGATTGCGATGCAGATCGGTGGCGTAGGCAAGTGCCTCGGAGAATCGGTCTGTCATCAAGGCCCAAGGCTACAATCCCAGTATGGACCTAACCCGTCGGCAATTGGCAATGGCAGGCGTGGCCACCGCCCTCGGCTGCGATTCCGGCAGTGAACGATCTGCGCAAGAGCCTCTCTCACAGCCCGCCCGGCAGCCGCTGCGGGGTCATGTCATTGACCTGCATTGCGACACGCCGATGCTGCTGCGCAGCGGAGCTTACGATCTCGGGGCACTGAACGATCGCGGGGAGGTTGACATCCCCCGCATGCGCGCCGGCGGCGTGACCGCGGTGTTCTTCTCGGTCTACACCAGCGCCACGCGAAACACCGAGCTCGAATCCGTGCAGGAAGCGCTTGAAATCATCGACACGATCCACCGCGAGGTCGAGCGATTTCCCATGGACTTGGCGCTGGCCACGTCCAGCAGCGAGATCGAAGCCGCCAATCGAGACGGCCACATCGCAGTCCTGATGGGTGTCGAAGGCGGCCACATGATCCATTCCTCGCTGGCCGTCCTGCGGACGCTGTACCGGCTCGGGGCCCGCTACCTGACGCTGACCCACAGCCAGAACACCGCCTGGGCTGGGTCTTCCGGTAGCGACGATAATGCCGGACTGTCAGATTTCGGGCGCTCGGTGGTCGCCGAAATGAACCGCCTCGGCATGATGGTGGATATCTCCCACGTTTCGGACCAAACCTTCTGGGATGTCGGCGAGGCCACGCGCGCCCCGGTCATCGCCTCGCACTCATCCGTGCGAGCCATCGCCGAGCACAAGCGCAACATGACCGATGAGATGATCCGCGCCGTCGCCGACATGGGCGGGGTGGTCCACATCAACTACTACAACGCGTTCCTCGACGCCTCCTATGGACAGCGCAGCAAGGCATGGAACGAGGCCAATCCCTCAACGGGAGCAGCTCGAGACGGAGACGCGCGCACAAAGGCCAAGCTGGCGGCAATCGGACGGCCGCCGCTGGACACGCTGCTGGACCATTTCGACCATGCCATCCGGGTGGGTGGCATCGAGTCCGTAGGCTTGGGCTCAGACTTCGACGGAGTCGACGGCGAGTTGCCCGCGGGCATGGAGGACATCGCAAACGTCCCGAATATCGCCACGGGCCTCTCGGAGCGGGGCTATGGCGCTGACGACATCGAAAAAGTCCTTGGGCTTAACTCGCTGCGAGTCTTGCGGGAGATCGAGTCCGCCGCTAGGCCGGGCGCGGCGGCCTAGACCAGTTTCGCGGGATTCGACAGCGTGCCGATTTCGGGCACGCTGATCGAGCAGACATCGCCGGGCTGCAGCGCGGCGTCCTGTTCGACGATGATGCCAGTGCCGGTCAGCACGACCGTGGGCGTGGGGACGCGGTTGCTGCGAGTGAGATATTCCACCAGCTCTTCCAACGTGCGCCGCAGCTTGTCCGTCGACACCGATCCGGAAAACGTCTCGCGCCCGTCGCGGGTGATCGTGCAGCTCATCTGCAGCGAATAGGGATCGGGCAGCTCGTCGGGCGTGACCAGCACCGGGCCGAGAGCGCAACAGGCGTCGTAGACCTTCGATTGCGGCAGGTACAGCGCGTTCTCCCGCTCGATGTCCCAAGCCGACACGTCATTGCCGAGCGTGAAGCCCAGTATCGTGCCGCTGGCACCGATCACGATCGCCAACTCCGGCTCCGGTGCCGTAAAGGATGAGTCAGCGCGAATCCCGATGGGCTCATTCGGGCCGACGCAGACGCGCGAAGTGCCCTTGAAGAAGATCTCGGGGCGATTTGTGGGCTTGTGGACATAGGAGTACATCCCGTCCATCGTGCCGAGCTCACCATCGCGAAAATCGGCACTGGGAGCGTAGGTGCAGCCACAGGCCCACACCTCCGCCGGCTGCAGCGGGATCAAGGCGTCAGCCCGCTCGACCCGCTCGCCGGGCCCCTCGCCATCTGCCAAGGCCGCCAGCGGCACTCCGGCAGCGTCCGCCGCTGCCAGAAATGCCGTCATCGAGGATTCGCGCAGCACTCGGAAGCCGTCACCCTCTTGCACCGCGACTGCTGTCGAGTCGCCAACCCTGATCTGCGCAAGCTTCATGGACTCGAATTCTCCCCACCTATCCTGCCACACGCCGTGCGGCGAGACTGACCAGCGAACGAGCGGGAGTCGGGCGGGCGCTTCCGCATCAGCCCGCCATCCCGGCAGGCTGCCCCAGCGCCACCGAACTGCCGTACGGCAGCGGTTCCGGAACGCGCGCGAACTCGCCGACGGCTTGGAACAAGGGGCGGAAATCCTTGGCCAGGTTGCCGATCAGGCAATCGGTGAGGTCTCCCCGCAGGTCGGGGTGGCTCTTCAGCAAACTGCCGAAACTGAAGGTTTCCTCGTAAAAGGCGTACACCAGCTTGCGCATCGCCTCAATGCCTTCGCACAGGTCAGCGCCGTAGGCAGCGAATCTTGCGGCGCTCACGTCTCCGGCGCTTAGCGCTGCGTCCACCGCGTGGGCAGCCCGCTCGCCACCGAGCAAGGCCAGCAGGATCCCGGAGGAGAACACCGGGTCGAGAAAGGTGAAGGCGTCCCCCGCCAGGACCAAGCCGTCGCCGGCGCAATAGCGCGAGCGGTACGAATACTCCGCCGTCACGCGCACAGGCTCGCAACGGCGGCCCGGGGCCAGGTGATCGGCGATCCAGCGATTGGCCTCGGTCTCGCGATCGATGATCGCCTCCAGATCCTTGCCCTCGCGATACAGGTAGTCGCGCTCGGCCACCACGCCCACACTCACCACGTCGTCTGGCAGAGGGATGTACCAAAACCACCCCTTACCGGGCAGGTACGCGACGGTTGTGGCTCCCTCGTCGTGCCCGGCGTCGCGTCGCGCACCCTTGTAGTACGTCCAGATCGCCACCTTGTTCAGTTGCGGGTCCGGCACGATCCAGCCCCGCGCGGTCGCCGCAAAGCCATGCCGCCCGCCGCAATCGATGGTGACGGGAGCGCGCACAGACTGCCGCTCGCCCTCGAAGTCCACCACCAGGCCCTCGCACCTGTCGCCATGCATGATCAATCGCTTGGCAGTCGCCCCGTGCACCACCTGCGCGCCCTTCTCGATCGCGTTGTCGAGCATCATCTGGTCGAATTCGCGGCGCACCACCTGCCACGTCTGCGCGGCGTCGTGGTCGAAGTGCTGGAAGAAGTAGAACGGTGCCGAGATGCGGCCGTCCATCGCCGCGAACTGGACGCTGTACTTCTTCACGAAACTGGAGGCCCGCAGCTTCTCGATCATCCCGATCCGCTCCAGCGGGAAATAACAGTACGGCAGCAGCGACTCGCCGACCTTGTAGCGCGGGAAGCGCTCGCGCTCCAGGACTAGGACCCGCCGCCCCTTCGCGGCCAGCACTGCCGCAGCGGTCGAGCCGGCGGGGCCGCCGCCGAGGATCAGCGCGTCCAGCTCGCCGTGCAGGTTCGGGTATCCCCCTTCAGGCATAACGGATGTTGGTGTGCTCCGGCAGGAAGAACGCATGCAGCAGGCGGTCCACCTGCAGCAGCCCTTCGCGCGTCAGCTCGATGCCTTCGGCGTCGAAAGCAAGCAGCCCGTGGTCGCGGAACAGCGCCAGGACATCCGCCCAGCGCTGCGTCACATCCACGCCGAAGCGCTCGCGAAACGGGTTGGTGTCCAGCCGCCCGAGCTTCAGCTTGAGCACGAACTGGCGGATCATCGCCTCCTGGGCGCTGATGGGCAGCGCTCGGGACACGGGCAGCAATCCCTGCGAGACGCTGTCCATGTACGGCTGCATGTGCGGCTGATTCTGATAGTGGACGCCATCGAGATATCCGAATGCGGACACTCCCAGCGCCAGCATGTCAGCACCGTCCCAGAGCTGGTCGCGGTACACAAAGCGCATCCCGGAGGAATCCCGCACTGCCGTGTACGCGCTGCCCACCGTGTACCCGTTCGCCTCCAAGGCTTCGAATGCCTCGCGGGTCCAGCGGCGCTTCGTGGGCCAGTCGGCAACCGGAGCGGTCGCATCGCCGCCCTCGCGCATTCCCTTGTAAATCGTGGTGTTGAACGGGATCTCCATCTGATAGACGGTGACTGCGTCGGGTGCCAGCCGCACGGTCTCCGCCACGCTGTGCGCCCACTTGGCGTCGGTCTCGCCGATCATGCCGGCGATCAGGTCGAGGTTCACCTGTTCGAAGCCGACGCGCTCGAGCCATTCCCACGCACGGTAGACCTCCATCGACCGGTGTGCGCGGTTGTTGCCCACAAGGATGTCATCGTCGAAGTTCTCCACGCCCAGGCTCAGCCGATTGACGCCGAACTCTCGAATCACCTCGAGCTTCCGCTCGCTCAGCGTGCCCGGCTCGCACTCGAAGGCCACCTCGCTCGGCGTGTCCCAGGGCAAGGCCGCGCGCAGACCCTCCATCAGGTGTGTCAACTGCTTCCCGGACAGGTAGGACGGCGTGCCGCCCCCGAAGTAAATGAAATCCAGCGTCCGCCCCGCCAAGAACGCCTGCCGAGACACGACCGACGCCTCGCGCAGCACTGCGTCCAGATACGCTTCGATCTCGCTGTGATTCTTGTCGGTGTAGACGCGAAAGTAGCAAAAGTCACACCGCTTGCGGCAGAACGGCAAGTGGATGTAAAGGCCCAGCGGCGTACGGGGATTCCCCGGTCGCTGCAGGCGCGCGGTCGCGCTCGCGGCCTCGCCGGAATCCCAAGCCGAGAACGGCGGATAGTTGGAAACGAAGTAGCTCCCTGCCTCGGTCGATTCCTGACCCGACAGAAGGGCTTGCAAATCGGCTACCCGTTCCATGCGCAGGAGCCTCCAAAGCCCCTGTCCATCTATCTTTGCACGGCCCCCGGCAAGGGCCCCTGCGGCATCCCGCGATTACCGTTGCGAGCCAGGACAACCCGCGGGATTTTCGGCGGCGGCAAGCGCAATGTAGTCGCCCACTTGGCTCTGCAGCATTTCCAGCGGCACTGGTCCGTTCCTTAACACAGCGTCGTGGAAATCGCGCACGTCGAAGGCCGCCCCGTAGGCGTCACAAGCGGCCGCCTTCAGCCCCATGATCTTGAGCTGCCCCATCTTGTAGGCCAGCGCCTGGCCCGGCCAAGCGATGTAGCGGTCCACTTCGCTCTCGTCTCCCAGATAGTCGATCGCCTGCTGCCTAGTCCAACCCATCGCGTGCAGTCCCGTGTCAACGACCAGCCGCCGCGCGCGGAAGCGCTCACTCTCCAAGGCGCCGAAGCGGCTGGCGGCATCGTCGTAAATCCCGAGTTCTGCGCCCAGAGTTTCGGCGTAAAGCGCCCATCCTTCGACGTATGCGGTCGAATGGTAGATCTTGCGAAATTCTGGCAAGCTGTCCATCTCCAGCTGCAGCGCGATCTGCAGGTGGTGCCCAGGGTTGGTCTCGTGCAGCACGAGCGCCGGCTTGTCGAACCTCGACTGCTTTTGCGGCAGGTGCGCCTTGAGGTTGAACCACCCTGGGCGCGTGCCGTCGGCCGCAGGAGGGTTGTAGTTGGACGCGGATACGGCCTCCCGATCCGGCGGGATCGCGCGGATTCCCACAGGATGCCGCGGCAGGGTGTGAAACAGTTGCGGAAGGCCCGGAGCCACGCGCATCGCCAAGTCCCGATGGTAGGCCAGCATGCTCTCCTTGTCAGAGAACAGGTATTCCGGATCCGTCAGCAGATGTTGCTCGTACTCAGCCGACGTTCCGTCGAAGCCTGCCTCGCGGGCGATAGCCTCCATCGCTCGATCAATCCGCTCGACCTCCCGCTTGCCGATCTCGTGGATCTCGCCCGCGCTGAGCGGCAGCGTCGTGTGGTAGCCGATGAAGAAGCGGTAGATCGCCTCGCCCCCGGCTAGGCTGGTCACCGCCGGGGCCTCGCGTGCGCTAGGCACATATTCCTCGGCCATGAATTCTCGCAGCCTACGCCAGGCGGGCTGGAATGCCTGCGCATAGGCTGCGCCGGCGTCCGCGCGCAACTGCGTCTGGCGGGATTCCGGGATACCAGCGGGGAAACTTCGAAACGGGGCCAGCAGGGGGGATTCTTCGGCGTCCGGCGACGCTTGCGCATCGAGTTGGGCGATGATCAGGTCGGCGGTTCGCCGCGGCTGCACGAGGCCCGCCTGGATCGCCTCCCGCAGAGTGCCGATGTTCTGCTCGATGTAGTCCGGAACGGCGCGCAGCCGCGCGATCAGGTTCTCGTAGTCGGCCGCTGTGCGAGCCGGCATTTCGCGCATCGTGATGAGGATGCTCGTGTGCAGCCCGAACAGCTGGTTGACCCTGATCAGATGCGCGTCGTAGCCGAGACTTTCGACCTCCAGATCCAGCTGCCTGCGCAGCAGCCGCCAGCTGGTGCGGTCCTGCGGGTTGAGTTCGGACGGATCGGATCGATCAAGTTCCGCGCTGTAGCGCTCGACACGCCGGACCCATTGGTCCCGGGCAGGCCGCGACCAGTCACGCCAACGGTCGTTGTAGTCGGCGCGTCCTAATGACGTCGCCGCCTCGGGATTCTCGCGCAGGGAGTCCTCGAAGAACCGCTCAAACAGTCCGTGCAGGTCTTCGTTGCGGGGCTGGGCGAGCACAGGCAGACAAAACAACAGGGCGAGTGCGACGCAGCGCATGCTGCCTCCTATCTTAGGTGGGTGCGGCAGCGAGCAATTCCAGCCTGCCAACCGGGACCACGCAGCTAGACCCGATCTGGCACCGACAGCTCGCCGCAGAACTCCCGGACCCCCGTCCACTAGAATCGAGGAATAGCAATTGGCCGCGGCGGCAAGCACCGCTGCCCTCGATCGAAATGAACAAGTTGGCAGGCAAGGTCGCCGTGATCACCGGCGGTGCCAAGGGGCTGGGTGCATCCTATGCGAAAGCGTTGGCAAGCGAGGGCGCAGTGTCTGTCATCGCGGACGTGGCCTGTGCTGAAGCGGTAGTGTCCGAAATCCGCCAAGCAGGCGGAGCAGCGGAGGAAGTACCGACAGACGTCAGCGACGAGCAAGCGGTCAAGCACCTGGCGCAGCTGGTCGTGGCCCGGCACGGCGGTGCGGACATCCTCGTCAACAATGCGGCCATCTACGCCTCGTTGGCCCCGGTAGGATGCCTGGAGATCGATGCCGATCTCTGGGACCGGGTGATGGCCGTGAACGTGCGCGGCAGCTACCTGGCCGCCAAGCACCTCGCACCGACTATGGTCCATCGAGGCGGGGGCAAGATCATCAATATCTCGTCTGGCACCGCCTACAAAGGCCAGCCGACCGGCATGGCGCACTACATCACGTCCAAGGGGGCCATCATCTCCCTGACCCGGGCTCTTTCCCGCGAACTCGGCGAACTCGGCATCTGCGTGAACACGCTGGCGCCCGGCTTGATCTTGAGCGACAGCATCCTGACAAACCAAGCGCATCTCGATGGGGCGAGCGATGCGGTGCTGGCCAGCCGGGCACTGAAGCGGCACGGCTATCCGCACGACCTGACCGGTGCTTTGCTCTTTCTGGCCTCCTCAGACAGCGACTTCGTCACCGGGCAAACCATCGCAGTGGACGGCGGATCGATCAACACCTGACCGCCCGCGGCCGGCACTTCGAGCGGAGCGGCATGTTGCGACAGCAGTCCGCTTGAACCCGTGTGAGGAGCGGCCCCTGTTCGCGGTTCCGGCGACAGGTCGCAGCGGCTGACCCCGGAGACTCAATAATTCACCCACAGCGGGCTGCCCCAGGCCACGTTGCCGTCAGCCTGCTCCACCCGCACGTAGTAGTACAGCGTCCCGTGCCCGGCCCGGGCGTCTTGGTCCAGATACTCGAAGTCCGCTTCCTGCCCATCGGGCTCGTGCACGTAGACCACCTGGTCCCCGCGCAGCACGTTCACCTTGGCAATGTCGTTCGTACCCCGCACCTTCACAGCCATCGGCAGCGGCTCGGGCGCGTGAAATTCGTCGCCCATGAAGTGCTCGCCCATGCGCACGTCGAGCAGGATGTTGTCAGTCGCGCCATAGGTGTGGCGGCGACGGATCGAATCGAGAATCCCCTCCCGCGAGACGCGGTCCGTGTAGACCATCGTGTACGAGTAGTGCGTGGAGCCGTGATCGGAGCTAACCGTGATCCCGAGCCGGTAGCCCTTCTCCCACGCGTTCCGCACCATGCCAATCGGGAAGTACCCGCCCGGCGCGTCCGGCGCCTCGCCACTCTTGGCCGACAGCGGCGCCCCGACATACTCGTAGTTCGTGCGCGCCCCCTGCATGATCTCCACCACGGGCTCGATCTCAGGGTCGTTGTCGCGCCAGTCCGTGCCCATGCGCGTCCCCGAGGTGTGCGATATCGCGATGCCGCCCATGCGCCGCACATCATCGTAGAGATGCTTGGTGTCATCCCTCACCACATTGGCAGTCCCGACGCCGGGCATGTCTCCAATCGGATTCTTGCCCAAGGCGTAGGCTGGCATGTCCCGCATGATGAAGGGCGTCACTGCCCCGCTGCGGTCGGCGAAGAAGACGTTGCGATGTCCGTTCGGCTGCGTCACGCTGCGCTCGTAGCCGAAGATGCTCGTGTAAGCGCCGGGCAGGTGATGCATGTCGGTCATCTTCTGCGAGTACCACCACCAATAGTCATACGAGCCGCCCTGGTGATCCGTCGAAGCCCCGAAGTCCATCGCCGCGGCGTCGATCATGTAGCGGTAGAACTCCTGCAGGTTGCCGTCATTACCTCCGCCACCGTCCCAGCTCAGCTCCGTGTGCCGGTGGAAGTCGCCCCTCACGATCTGCACCGATCGCCCGCCCACGGTCGTGCGATATCCGCGAATCGCGTCCAGGTCGGCGCCCTCGTTCGGGTGCCAGGCCTTGATTTCGACATCCTGCAGCTCGAATGGCACCAGATTCGGTTCCGGCCCGCTACCGGCGGGCTCGAGCCTGCCGACCCAAGCCTCTCCCCGGATCGGCCTGTGCGCATAGGCTGTCGTGCGGTTGTCGGTGGGCCAGGCCAGCCAGAGGCTGCCGTCGGCCGCGTTGGCGGAGTTAATGCGCGTGCTCGATCTCCCAAAGCTGTGCGGAACTGGCGCTGCCGGCGTCCAAGACGAGCCGTCGTAGCGGGTCAGCCAGTATTCCCAGTAGCCCCGATTGCCGGTCCCCTGACCTCTGAATCGGATCAAGCGCTTGCCGGCTACCCGCACGTTCCCCTGAGCGTCGGTGAAGACGTGGGGATGGTAGGTCCATTTCGGCACACCTGCCCCGTCCGAGAAAACCTGCTGCAGCGGCTCGGCCGTCGTGCTCAGGCGGCCGTTGGCATAGGCGGCGATGTTCACCTCGCGGTCGGCGCCAATCACGACTCCGGGCTGGCGAGGGCGGATGTTGAATCCGGTGTCCTTGCCCCAATTGGCCCCGCCGGATTCCCAGGCCACCCAAACGCGATCGTCTCGGTCAACCGCGACCGTCGCCTTGGCCTCGTATCGGCCGCTAGCCGCGACGGAGATTTCGGGCACGCTGATGGCACCGTCCCGCAGGCCCGTCAGGAACACGTCGTAGTTCCCGTTCGCGTAACTGTCGTAGGCGACCCAGATCGTCCCGGCGGAATCGAAGGCGACGGCCGGTTCCCAGTCATTGGCCGGACGCCCCGTCACCTGGATCGCATCGGACCAGCCTGCTTCGGCGGAGTAGGTCTTGAGATAGATGTTCGAGTGCTGGCCGCGAAAGCCCTGCCACGCCAGGGCCAGCTTGCCGCTGCCGTCAGTCACCAGGCGGGGATTGATGTCAGGCAAGGGATGGTCGCTCAACCGGACAAGCGGTCCCCAGCCCTCCTCTGCCGGATCATAGGCCCGCGCGTACATGTCCCAATTCCCGTCGAGCATCTGGGTCCAGGCGACCCAGAGCCGGCCCTCAGCGTCGACGCCCACTTGCGGCAGCCAAACGTCGCCGCTGGTGTTGGGCACGTAGCGCATGTTGCCCCAAGTGCCATCCTTCCACTGCCGGAGCGCGATCTCGTCGCGCCGGTCCGCATAGGCCAGGCAGGCCAGCCAGAGCGAGCCGTCCGGAGCGGCCGCGATTGCGGGCAGGTCGTCCTCGCGCATCTCGGTACCCGCCATGACGACGTCCGTGAGATCCTGTGCGACAGCCGCATCTACCGGCAGAACCAGCGCAGCGAGCGCAAGTGCAATCAAGTGGTGGCGCATGACCGTTCCCCCAAGTCCCGATGCGGGGCAGCACCCCGCCAATTCACTAGAGCATACCCTGAGACTGCCCCTTTGCAAGTGCCAGACCCAGAGCCTGTCTGCCCGGGCTTCCTAGAATCGGCTGGCGCGCTCGACAGCGCGGACCGAATCGGTCCCCGCCAGCGCACGCTCGACGCGATCAAGCTGGAACTTGTCCGTCACCTCGACCACAACTGCGATCACCGCCTGATCGTCCCGTCTTCCCTGCTTCGACTCGATCTGGACGATGTTGAGACCCTCGTTCGCCACAATGCTCGTCAGGTCCTTGAGGACCCCTGGGCGATTCTCCACGACAGCGGTCAGCCGGGCTTGGTACACGACCCCAGCCTTCGGCGCCCAGCGCACATCGATCCGGCGTTCGGCTTCAAAGATCAGGCTCTGCACGTTGGCACAGTTCGCCGAATGCACGCCCACCCCCTTGCCGCGGGTCACGTATCCCACGATCGGTTCCCCGGGGATCGGATTGCAGCAGCGCGCTCTGTAGATCAGTACGTCGTCGACCCCTTGGACCTCCAAGGTATCGTCGCCGCTCGAGAGCTGCTGCCCATCGATGCCCTCGGGCACGGGAGGCTGCTGGCGCAGGCGCCCCGGGTCGGGCACCTCGCCTTCGGGAAACAGCTTGCGCAGGACCTGCCGCACCGAGAACCGGCCGTACCCCAGCCGCGCATACAAGGCGTCGGTGTTCGCGCATCCGTACTCGCGGCAGACGGACTGCATTCGATCCGCACGGACCCGGTTCAGCGGCACCTTGACCGCGCGCGCCTCCTTTTCCAGCAGGCGCTGGCCGATCGCGATGGCTTGCAGGCGCCGCTCCGCGTTCAGCCACTGCTTGATCTTGTTGCGCGCCCGCGAGGTCTTCACGAAGGAGAGCCAGTCCTGCGCAGGATGGCTGCCCGCCTTGGTGATCACCTCCACGATCTCGCCGTTGGTGAGGGGCCGCTTGAGCTGCGCAATCTGACCGTCCACCTTCGCGCCGACGCAAGTGTGGCCGACCTCGGTGTGGATCGCGTAGGCGAAGTCGACGGGCGTGGCATCCCTGGGCAGCGTGATGACCTTGCCCTGCGGCGTGAACAAGTAGACCTCTTCCGGATACAGCTCGATCTTCAGCGTGGAGAGGAAATCCGTCGAGTCCTTCATCTCGCGCTGCCACTCCACTAGCCGCCGCAGCCATGCCATCTGCCCGTCACTAGTGTCCGGGCCGCGTCGCCCTTCCTTGTACTTCCAGTGCGCGCAAATGCCCTCTTCGGCCATCTCGTGCATCTCTTCCGTGCGGATCTGCACCTCGAATCGCAGGCCGCCCTGCGTGACGACTGACGTGTGCAGCGACTGGTACAGGTTCAGGCGCGGCATCGCCACAAAGTCCTTGATGCGGCCCGGCACGGGCTGCCACTGTCCGTGGATCACGCCCATCGCGGCATAGCAGTGCGTCTTCGTGTCCGTGATGACGCGCAACGCCAGCAAGTCGTACACCATGTCGAAGGTGACGCTCTGCCGCTGCAGCTTCTGGTGAATCGAATAGGGGCGCTTGATGCGGCCGTGCACGCGGGCCGGGATCCCCGCCTGCCGCAGCTTCTCGGCGAGCGCCTTCTGCGTGTCTGCCAGGAACTCCTCGCTGGATTCCCGCCGGGACTCGATCTGAGCAATGATCGTGTCGTGCGCCCGCGGCTCCAAATACGAGAACGCCAAGTCCTCCAGCTCGCTGCGCACCTTGCCCATCCCCAGCCGCAGCGCGACCGGCGCGTAAATCTCGCGGGTCTCCAAGGCGATGCGCTGCTGCCGCTCCTCGTCCAAGGCGTGCAGCGTCCGCATGTTGTGCGTGCGGTCCGCCAGCTTGATCAGGATCACGCGGATGTCCTTGATCATCGCCAGCAGCATCTTGCGGAACGTCTCCGCTTGGCGCGCCTCGGAGGAGTGGTAGCGCAGGCGCCCGATCTTGGTCACCCCGTCTACGCAGCGCGCGACCCCCACGCCGAACTCCTCGCGCAGCTGCGGCACCGTGACCGGCGTGTCTTCGATCACGTCGTGCAGCAGCCCGCTAGCCACCGCAGCCTGGTCCAAGCGCATGTCAGCGAGCAGGTGCGCCACCTCCAGCAGATGTAACAGGTACGGATCGCCGCTCTTGCGCTTCTGGCTGCCGTGCTGCTCGGCGGCAAATGCGAAGGCGTGCCGCAGCAGTTCCGGACCTTGGTCAGGACGGGCCTGCGCGACCTTTTGCTCCAGTTCCGCGTAACGTTCGAGCAGCGCGGCGCTGACGCTCTCGTGCAGTTCCTTCATCCAACTCTCAAGGGGCATGTCACTGGTCCCGGTGGCGCTTTGGCGAGCAAGCAAAAGGCCCGAAGCCCACCAGAGGGCTTCAGGCCGAATTATAAGACGCGCTGCGAGAGCGCTGGGGGGAGCGCTCCCTATTCTGCCGTGCTGAAGGCGTCGATGGTGCTCTCTTCAGCCTTGCGCTTGCGCGTGTCGAGAGCCGCCTGGACCCACTGGTCCGCCTGTGCCAAGTAATCGTCGTGCACCTCGACGGTGTCGGCGAAATCAGCTCGTTCGCGGTAGAGCAGGTTGACGTAGGCCATCGCGTCGTCGTATTCAGGATCGATCTCCATCGCCTGCTCCAACGCCTGTAGCCCTTCATCGATCTTGGGCACGACCTCGGCCGCCACTTCCGTGAACTGCTCGCGCTGGTCACGGTTCAAGCGGGCCTTGACCGTGATCGGTCCAGGATCCTCCTGCTGCATGCCAACTTCGGCGCGGAATTCCAGGCGCGGCTCATACGACTGCGTCCATGCGATCACGCCGATCGTGTAATACGATTCCTTGTTTTCGGGCTGCAGCGCCAAGACCTTGCGGTGCCACTCCTTGGCCAGCTCCATCTCCTTCATGTTGAAGTAGAGCGATGCGATGCTCTGCAGCGCGGTGGAGTTCCCCGGATCGTCAGCGAGCACGGCCTTGAACCCGTCGAGCGCCCTGTTGGCTATGTCGATATTCTCCTGGTACTCGGCACCGGGCTGGTACTGCATCATCACCGAGTACGCCCCGTAGACGCGAGCGGCGGAAAGCGCGGGATCGAAATCGGCCGCCTCCTCGAAATATCTTCCGGCGCGGACGAAGTCCCCGGCCGAGAAGGCTCCGACTCCCTTGTTGAGGGCGTTGCGCGCCTTCAGGTAATCCAGATTCGCCCACACGAAGTAGCCGGGGACGGCGAATGCCAGGACCACCACCAAGATGACGACGAGTCTAAAGTTGATCTTCATTGGTCTGTGTTCTCCGTAGATTGGAAAGTTGTAACGCCTCGGGCTCGGCGCGTGCGCCTAGCCCGCCACGTCCGCTAGCGGATCTGCTCCGTGAGCAGCCCGATCTTGTCGACACCGGCACCCTTGCCGATATCAATGATCCTAGCCACATCCTGATAGTCTAGCGCCGGCGCGCCGCGCACGAACATCACCCGCTCGGCACGCGTCTTGAAGATCTCGCGAAGATTCTCCCCCAGCCTGTCGAGTGACGATGCGTCGCGATTGATCATGATCGAGCGGTTAGCGTTGACCGAGACCACGACCGTGCGGGCGTTGGGCTGAGACTCCTGCTGGTCCTCGTTGGGCTGCGGCACCAGCGCCTCCAACCCTTTCGGGGTGATCGGCGTGATGACCATGAAGATGATCAACAGCACCAGAAGCACGTCGATCAGCGGTGTCATGTTGATGTTGGGTACGACCTTGCCGTGCCCTCCAACTGCCATTCCCATGATGAATTTCCTCCTGTTCGCGAGAGTCGCGCGGATGTTCCGGGCCTAGCCCGAGAAGCCCCCGCCGCTCTCTTCCTTCTCTGTCAACAGCCCGACCTGGTCTACGCCGGACGTACGGACCGCGTTGACCACCTCGACCACTCGCTCGTAGCGCGAACGGGCGTCGCATTTGATGTACACCGTCTTGTCAAGGCGGTTGCTCACCACATCGCTGACGCGGGCTGTAAGTTCCTCAAGATCCGTGAGCTTGGACGTGCCCAGAAAGACCTGGCCGTCGCGCGTTACCGCCACCACGACCGCGTCCTCGGCATCGGCCTCGTCCATCGCAACCGGGTTGCGAGTGCGGACCAAGTCGACGCTGACGCCCTTGCTGAGCATCGGCGTGATCACCATGAAGATGATCAGCAGGACCAACATCACGTCCACCATCGGGGTGACGTTGATCTCGTTAATGGCGGACATGCCGCCGCGGGTGCCTTTTCTGACTTCCTCTTCTTCGAGTTCAATCAGTCCCTTTTGCTCTTCAGCCATGCTCGTTTCCTCGTTCCCGGGCGACCGGCCGCCACATGCCCCTTGCTGGGCGTCGACGTCCGGCCGCTACACGATACTACAGCAGGTCAGTCCGCGCTGGCTTGCGCCCAGCGCCGCTCAACCGCTCCTCTTCAGGAAGTAGTCGATCAGCTCGGAACTGGCGTTCTCCATCTCGACATCGAATCCCTCGACCTTCGAGTTGAAGTAGTTGAACATCCACACGGCCGGCAGCGCGACGAACAGGCCGATCGCGGTGGCGACCAGCGCCTCCGAGATGCCGCCGGCGACGGCGCCCAGTCCGGTCGAACGCTCCTGGGAGATACCCTGGAATGCGTTGATGATGCCGACCACGGTGCCGAACAGCCCCACGAACGGAGCTGTCGAGCCGATCGTGGCCAGACCGCTGAGACCGCGGTTCAGTTCGGCGTGGGTGATCGCCTGCGCCCTCTCAAGCGCCCGCTTGGAAGCGTCGATCGTACGGCCCGGGACATCGCTGCCCGCGTCGTGCGACTTGAACTCGGACAAGCCGGCCGAGACCACCTTTGCCAGATGGCTCTTCTTGAACGTTTCCGAGAGCTTGACGGCATCGTCCAGCTTGCCGCTGCGCAGGGCGCCCGCAATCGCCGGAGCGAACTCGCGGGACTGCTTCTTGGCGGCAAAGAAAGCCAGGCTGCGATCAATCATCACTCCGATTGACCAGGCTGACATTAGGAACATGATGATGACGATGGACTTGGCTGCGAACCCCATCTGGTTCCACATCGATATCATGTCGAAACCGACTTCCTGCTGGAGCAGCAAGGCGGTGGTTGCGAATTGCGAAAGCATTTTGCTTTATTTCCTCCTAAAGAAACAACGGATTCCGTTGACCAACTGTTCGTGCCGGGATCGGCGAGCGACGCGCTAGCGATGCCCGTGAAGCCCGACTCCCCGGGGGGAGAGCGATGACGCGAGACTCAGCCACTAAGGGTGAAGTTTACGTCGATATTTGTCAGCACCTCGACCGCCTCGCCGTTGAGCAGCGTCGGCCTGTAGCGCCACTGTTTCACGGCCGAGAGCGCGGAGGGCACCAAGAGCGGGTGGCCGGACATCACTTCCAGCTTCTGGATCGACCCCTCCTTGGAGATGACCGCCGACAGCTTCACCGTGCCCTGAATGCGGGCCTGGCGAGCCAGGGGGGGGTACTGCGGGCGCACCTGGCGCATCAAGCGGGCCTTGGCGACGTTGCCGCCCACTCGAATGCGCTTCGGGGGCGCCTTCTTCTTGACCGGCGGCGGTGGCGGCGGCGGCGGCGCGTTCGCAGCGGCGGCGCTGATGATGCCGCCCAGCACGCCTCCGAGCTGTCCGCCGAAGCTCCCGCCGGGCACGCCGCCAAGCACGCCGGCGATGCCGGCCGATGGCGCTTGCATGTCTTCTTCGATGATGGCGACCTTGTCCGGTATCGCGACCGGCTGCGTCAGCGCGCCGCTATCGAATTCCTTCGGAACCTCCTTCAGCACCGCGGCAGCCGGTGGCGGCGGCGGTGGCGGTGGCGGCGGCGGTGCCGTGAGGAAGCTCACGAAGTCAGCCGCCGGCAGTTCGTAGTAGTTCACCAGTGGGACCAAAAATACGATCCCCACCAAGAGCAACTGCAGCGCGGTCGACAGGATCACCGACCAACGCGAAGTCCCCTTATTTTCCATTAACGAGTCTTCAAACATGATTGCAAGCTCCTCCCAGATTCAAGCCCGCCGTCCCAAACGCCCGCCCCCGGACCTAGCGGTCATCAGACCCTGGCCCCAAAGCAGCACCGGACTGGCAATGAAGATTGATGAATAGGTTCCGACCAGCACGCCCACCACAAGGGCGAACGAGAAGCTGCGCAGCACCTCTCCACCAAAAACAAACAGACACACCACAGCGATGAATGTCAACCCGGAAGTCAGCATGGTGCGGCTGAGCGTCTGGTTGATGCTGAGATTCAACAGCTCTGTCAAGCTCGATCTCCTGATCGCATTACGATTCTCGCGGATACGGTCGAAGATCACGATCGTGTCATTCATCGAGTATCCAACTAGTGTCAACAATGCAGCCACTACTGTCAACTCAATCTCCCGCCCGAACAGCGAGAAGAAGCCGATTGTGATGAAGACGTCATGAAAAACGGCGATTACGGCGGCGACGCCGTAGATCCACTCGAACCGGAATGCAATGTAGACTAGCATACCCGCGAGTGCGAATAGGGTCGCCTTGATGGCCTGCCACTGCAATTCCGCCCCGATCTTGGGGCCGACGACCTCGACGCCGCCGATATGGAAGGCTCCCATCTCGGTTTCCGAGCGCGCTGCCGCGGCCACGCTGGCGGGCACCCCCGGCACATCGGCGATCTCGGATGCGTCGCGAACCAGGCCCGAACGAGGCGCCTGATCCCGCCACGCGACCAGCGCTTCGGCAGCGCTGGCCAACTCCTGGCCGCTGTGGCCGGCAGCGCGCAGGGACGGGTTCGACATCAGCTGTTGCGCGAGTGCGTCGGAACTGGCGTTGTTGAAATCCAGCTTGCCGTCAGCGATCGGGTAGATCTCGCGCAGCGTCTCGATCACCTGGATCTTGCCGGAAGTCTCGACGACGTCCCCGGCCAGGTCCAGGTCAATCTTGAGCTCGTGGGCGTCGGCGCTGTCCTGGAAGGGCTGCAGCGTGGAGACGCTGAGGCCCTTGCCCTGCAGCACGGCGCGGATGCGCTCCGGATCAGGGGCATCGCGGAACTTCACGTACACCAGCGTGCCGCCCTTGAAATCGACCCCGAACTTGAGGCCGCCATTGATCAGCGTGCTGGCGAGACCCGCCAGCAGCAGCACGATCGAGAGGCCGATGAAAACGTAGCGACGCCCCAAGAAGTCGATGTTGGTCTTGCCGATTAGTTGCATGGCTTGTGCGTGGCGCCGCGACCCGTACCGATTCCCCTAGACACCGGCCGACGCTCCGAAGTTTCCCACTTCCCTAGATACTCATCTCCTTGACCTGCTGCTTGCGCCACATGGTGAGGTCGAAGATCAGCCGTGAGACGAATACCGACGTGAACAGGTTCGCGAGCAGGCCGATGGCCAGCGTCACGGCGAACCCGCGCACGGGCCCGCGCCCGAACAGGAACAGGAACGCCGCGGCGATGATCGTGGTGAGATTGGTGTCGATGATGGTCAGGAACGCCTTGCCGAAGCCGGCGTTGAGGGCGGCGACAACCGCCTTGCCTTCGCGCAGTTCCTCGCGGATGCGCTCGAAAATGAGCACGTTGGCGTCCACCGCCATGCCGATCGTGAGGATGATGCCGGCAATGCCTGGCAGCGTGAGCGTAAAGCCGAACGCGCTCAGCACCGCGAGCAGGATCAGCAGATTGAGAAACAGCGCGATGTTGGCGTTAATGCCAGCCGAGCGATAGTAGACCAGCATCAGCAGCACGATGATGGCCACGCCGTACAAGGCGCTGCGCACGCCCTGGCGAATCGAGTCCGCGCCCAGCGAGGCGCCGACGGTGCGCTCCTCGAGGTAGACCACCGAGGCCGGCAGGGCACCCGCCCGCAGCACCAGCGCCAGATCCAAGGCCTCGGTCTGCCCATCGATGTTGTTGATGACGCCCTCGGATTCGATGCGGGACTCGATGGAGGCGACGCTCTGGATGCGGCGGTCCAGCACCACCGCGAGGTTCTGGCCGATGTTGGCTGCAGTGAAGATGCCGAAGCGCTGCCCAGCCTGGCGCGACAGGCTGAACGAGACCTGCCAAGCACCCGGGTTCTGCGTGTCACGGGCCGCCGTGGCGCCGCGCAGGTCGCGCCCAGTCACGATCGGGTTGCGCTCCAGCAGGTACCACTCATTGCGGCCCCGTTCGGTGTAATTCGCCAGCTCGCTGTTGGCCGGCAGGATCCCGTTGTTGCGCGAGCGCGCCTCTTCGGGCGAGGCATAGGGCCCGCCCATCTCTTTCTTGATCTCGAGCTGCGCCGACATCTGCAGCAGATTCATCACGCGCGCCGGATCGCTCACGCCCGGAAGCTGCACCAAGATCTCGTGCTCGGCCTCGGCGCGGCCGTGCTGCTGGATCACAGGCTCGGTCAGGCCCAGGCCGTTGATGCGGTTTTCGATGGTGGACATCGACTGCTGCAGCGTCTCTGCTTTCAAGCGCAGGAGCTCGCTGGGACGCAGCTTCAGCGCGAATGAGCTCCCGCCCGACGATTCCGACAGCCAGCTCGGCGCCTCTTCGTCGAGGATGGCGCGCACGTCGCTGACGCGATCGGTCGGCGTGCCCTCGAGCTGGATCTCGATGGAGTCCGCCTCGTCAATCGACCCTGGGTCGCTGCGCTGCATTCCGGTGTACGCGATCTCGGCCCGTGCCAAGCGGGACTTGATCCGGTCGATCGTCTGGTCCGCCTCCGACTTGAGAGCGTCCTGCACCTGCACTTGCAGGATCAGGTGGGTGCCGCCCTTAAGATCCAGCCCCAGCGCAATGTTGTCAGCCAGATTCTGCTTGACCGCCTCCAAGCTGGGAGAAAACCCGATTACGCGCCAGAAGCAAACCAAGAAGACCGCGACGACAATGGCGATCTTGAGTCCGAAGCGGGTTTTCATTTCAACTTTCCGTTACGCCCGCGCCTAGCTGGCGCTCTTTTCGGCCATGCCGACCACGGCGGTGCGCGCAAACTCCAGCTTGACACCATCGGGCGGCACGCGCAGCGTCACCCTGCTCTCCGCCAGGCCGACGACGCTTCCGGTGATCCCGCCGTTCGTGACCACCCTGTCACCCGAGGCCAGGTTGGCGAGCAATTCGTCCAGCTTCTTCTGGCGCTTGCGCGCAGGCAGGATCACAAGCGCGACGAAAATGCCCACCATCAGGAGGATGGGCATGAGGGATGTGATGCCACTTTGCTGCAGTAGCAGCGCGGGCGAGGGTAGCCACGAAGCGAGTTGTTCCACGGGATGCACGGGCACTACGAGGGGGTGGGGAGCGGGGCGAAGCCTCTGCGCAGCACACGCAGGGCGAATAGCCACTATAGCGAAGAATCGATGCCGGTTCAGGGCGACGCTGTCAGACCCCTAGGCCAGTCAGCCGCCGAGGTCCGAGCTTGCAGAGATTCGCCGCAAATGCTCTGGCAGGGTCCCTGCAATGATAGCTTCGCGAATTCCGCGCATCCTGTCAAGGTACAGCCAAAGATTGTGCAGCGTCGCGAGCGTGCCGAAGAGCATCTCCTTGGCGAGGAACAGGTGCCGCAAGTATGCGCGAGTGAAATTGCGGCAAGCGTAGCAGGCGCAGCTCTCATCGACGGGCACGTGCTCCCGCGCGTGGACCGAATTCTTGATCTTGATCTGGCCCGTGGCTGTGAACAGACACCCGTTGCGCGCGTTCCGCGTGGGCAGCACGCAGTCCATCATGTCAATGCCTAGGGCCACGTACTCGCCGACTTCGTGCGGCATGCCCACGCCCATCGCGTAGCGAGGCTTCTCGCGCGGCAGTTCCTGCTCGCAGACCGCGGTCATCTCGTAGCTGAGCGCGCGCGGCTCGCCGACGGACAGGCCCCCGACGGCGTAGCCGGGAGCATCGAGTTCCACCAAGCGCCCGGCACACTCGCGGCGCAATTCGGCGTGCATCGAGCCCTGCACGATCGGGAACAGCATAGCCTCGGAGTCGGCGGCGGCGGACCGCCAGTGCGCGATGCAGCGAGAGGCCCAGCGGACGGTCAGCCCCATCGACTCGCGCGCCACGCTCTCGCTGGCGGGGTAAGGCGTGCAATCGTCCAGCACCATCATCACGTCGCTGCCGAGCGCGCTCTGGATGTCAATGGCTAATTCAGGGCTCAGAAAACGCAGCGATCCATCGAGGTGCGACCGGAACTCCACGCCTTCCTCGCGGATCTTGCGCAGGCCGGACAGACTGAAGACTTGGTAGCCGCCGGAATCGGTGAGCAGCCCTCGCGGCCAGCGCATGAATTGGTGCAGGCCGCCAGCGGCGCGGACCGTTTCCTGACCAGGGCGCAGCCATAGGTGATATGTGTTGGCCAGCAGCAGGCGGGCGTCGAGTTCTTCGAGCAGCTGCTTCGGAGTCAGCCCCTTGACACTCGCCTGGGTGCCGACCGGCATAAACACAGGGGTTTCGATGGGCCCGTGCGGGGTGTGCAGCACGCCCGCCCTGGCCCGCGTGTGCGGACATTCGGCGAGAATCTCGAAGCGGGGAGTCACCGGCCGGGCACTGCATTCCATTGTGAACGAGAGCCCGGCCTTTCTTGGCCCACAACCTGCCGGGGATGGGCTCGGTGTTGCCGGTCGGCGGCAAGCCTCCCAACCGGCCGGGTCCGTTGATCGGGCAGCGCGGGAAGGCTCGGCTCCGGCGACCCTCTCCGCGGTGGACGCGCACGCGGACGGCGCACGAGTTGACTTGCTGCTCGCGCCCGTGTCCGCAACGGGCGGATTGCTATATTAGGGATTCCTCTTCCAACTGCGGACGATTGCATGCCAGAGAATCCCCCTCAGAACACACCACCAAGCAGCGCGGCGGCGGGTAGGCCAGCCAAGCCGGCGGGCGCTGCGGCCCAGGCGCGCCGAGCCGCAGCGGGGGAGCGCAAGCGCAAGGCCCGCGAGGAGGCCGCGCGCATCGCAACGCTGACGCCGCTAGCGGCACCGCATGACAAGTCGTGGCCGTGGTCGGAAGGAGGCATGAGCGCGAACCGCAAGAAGAAGCCGGGCCTGTTGGCGATCACCAACGAGAACTGCACCGGCTGCGCCGGATCGCCCGTCTGCATTAACTACTGCCCGGTCGATGAATGCATGTACTGGATTGCGGACGAAGACCATCCCCCGTTCGGGCGCATCGAGGTGGACGGGCAGACCTGCATCGGCTGCAAGCAGTGCGTCGCCAAGGGTCCCGACGGTACGTTCCTAGACGGATGCCCCTGGGACGCCATCGAAATGGTGCCCATCAGCGAAGTCGAGTCCAACCTGGGAGTCAAGTACGAGTTCTGAGGCAGTGCGCTCCCCTGCGCCCCGCTCCCGCCGCCGTGAAACATTCTGAGAAGTTCTTGGCAATCGTGGACGACGCGAAGTCGCGCATCCGTGAAACGACGGTCCAAGCCGTCCAAGCCGATCTCGCCGTAGGCGAGGCCTTCGAACTGATCGACACGCGCGAGGAGTCCGAGTGGAACGCGGCCCACGCCTCAGGCGCGACACATCTGGGCAAGGGCGTGATCGAACGGGACATCCAAGAGAGCGTCCCGGACGTCGACGCCAAGCTCGTGCTGTACTGTGGCGGCGGCTACCGCTCCGCACTCGCTGCGGACACCCTGCAGAAGATGGGCTACCGCAACGTGTACTCGCTAGCAGGCGGCTGGCGGGCCTGGAAGGCCGCGGGCATGCCGATCGAGCAGGCCTGAGCCGCAGCTCGCAGCCCCGCTACGGGGCGTCTTGCGGGGGCGGCTCGAGAAAGCGCAAGTCCACCGCCGCCGAGGGCGGCGCGCACACCAAACGCGTGCCCCGGGGCAGATTGATCCGCCGGAGGAACCAATAGTCCTGCGGCAATGACGGCCGCGGCCCCCGCAGCCAGATCAGGTGTTCGACCCCGCCATCGGGCAAGTGGGCCGTCAGCTGCAGCCAGCCGGCGGAGCTCGCAGCCGCGCTGACGCCGGCCGCGACCAAGTCTCGAACAAGCCGAACTGACCCCCGCACGCTCAGCCGAGCCGCAGTCGCAGCCTGCTCCGGACTCCCTTGGGGGTGGTCGTGAAACGGCTCGGAGAACGCCCGGTCCCCTTCGGGGGCGCCGCCTTCCACCCAACTTGAGATCAGCGCGACCTCGGGCAGCGACAGGCTGATGTCGTTGCGAAACGCGCCGAATCCCTTCACCGCGCCCCACGGCGGCATCCGGCGTGCGAGCACTTCGTGCTTGATCGCCTTTGCCCACGGGCGTACCTCCGCGTAGCTGGTCAAGGGCATCGGCGCTGGCCCGCCCTGGCGGTGGCAGGTCGCGCAGCGGAGATAGAAGATCCGCGAGACGTTGCGTGTCCAGGTTATTTCCGTCGTTATCGCCTCGTGGGCCGGAGCCGACGACGCACACCAGATCGCCCATGCCGCGACGCCCAACGCTGGAGCCACAAACATGGCCCATCCGGCACGGCGCATGGCTGTCTCTTCAGTGCCGCAGTCTCGCGGCGGCGGCCTCCGCCCGGGTCAATCGCCGCTCGTTGTCGGGCGCTGCCCCTGGCTCACGTAGGGCTCGACATCGTCCGCAGCGTCGAAGGCGATCTGGAAGAAGCCGATCATCATCTCTTCCCAGCTCTGGTCGCCCCAGCGCACCTCCGCCGAAGGGTCAGGGTTGTCGGCGTTGTTGGGCGAGTTGTCGAAGTGGGCCAGGCACTCGATGGCGGTGCCCGCGGGCAGGCTCCTGAGCTGCTTGAGGTAGTAGAAGAACTGCCAGTCGAAATCGTAGTTGGGTACCTTCAGCAAGGTCTCACTCCGGCCGTCGGGATAGCGCAGGTCGAACTGGAAATCCTTGCCGCGCAAATGCATGTGCGGCAGCAGGCTCAGCAGTTCCACATCCCGGCTGAGCACCCAGCGGGACTCCACCGGATACGCCGGCGCCCCCGGGGGGATGACGAAGTCGCCGTTTCTGGCCATCATCGTCACAACACGCTTTTCCGGCCTGTCCTCGCGGAAGCGCAGGCCGATCCGGGTGCTGTCGAGTGCCTCCTTGCCGTTTGCCGTGTAGTGCAGTTGCAGGACGATGTCCGCGCCGGCCGGCAGGATGTTCGCATACTCAGTGCCGATCCAAGAGACATGTTCCTTGCCCGGAGCGTAACCCGTCAGCACCTCGTAGTACGCGTTCTGCGCCTGCTTGCGAGCCTTTTTCTTCGCGGCCTTGGGCACGAAGATCTTGCCCGGCTCCGCGCCTTCCAGCCATGTCGACCCCTTGGGCCTCATAAAGGCGAGCACATGGTGCACGACTGCGCGGTTGTCCGGGCGGACCTCCGCTGCCGTGATCCAGTTGTCTTCGTCGAAATTCGTGGGAATCACCACGTACTGGTAGTCGATCGTGCCAGCGGCGGCCACTTGGAACGGCTCCGGCAGCTCAAGCACGAGATCGGGCTCGCCGATGTTCCAACCATCCAGGAATTCGACCGGCTCGGGGGCGAGCGCTGGGTCTCCGCGCTTGGCGCCGGCTTCCACCCACGCGATCAGGGTCCGTTTTTCCTCGGCGGTCAGGACGTGCGCGTTGGACCATTCGCCGTAGCGCGGGTCGGCGAACCACGGCGGCATACGGTTCAAGGCCACTGCCTCTTGGATGGCGCGGGCCCAAGGACGGGTCTCCTCGTAGCTCAGCAGTGACATCGGGGCCGCTTCGCCGGGTCTGTGGCACTGTTGGCAATGCTGCTGCAGGATCGCCTCCACATCGGCATGGAAAGTCGGCTGGTCCCCCGCTAGCAGGGGTGTCGCTGCGACAGCCAACAGCGGTGCTAGCACTCGAAATACCCAAGGATGCATTGACTGTCAGTCTACCAGAGGGCTCGCAACTTCCTGCCCCAAGCGCGACGCTGCGGGACGTAGCCGCCCGGACCTCAGCGCTGCACTTCCACGGTGCCCTGGCCGCAAATTTCTTCGACCCTCTGGCAGAATCTGCGATTCGCCCGCACCCGCTCGGCCAACTCGTAGATCAGCAGGAAATCCCGCGGTTTCCGCAGCCGCAGGCGCACGTCAGTCTCTCCCGGGCTGGCGTGAACGAGCTCGGCGAGACGCTGCGCTACCGACCCGACCTCAGTGCCGCCGTTCAGGGTGACCGTGAGGGAGATCTGGTTCGGCTCCGGCAGGCGGGCATTTTCCAGCGCTGTCATTTCCGCGACTGACACCTTGGGGTTCACTTCCGCCTCGGCGCGGACCGCCCCCTTGATCAGGACAGGCCGGTCCACAATGAGCTGGTCCTGCAGCTGTTCGAACTGGTTCGCGAAGATCAGCAGCTCAACACTGCCCTTGCGATCCTCCAGGATCGCCGACGCCCATGGCCTGCCTTCGCGGTTCTTGCGGCGCTGGATGGTGTGCAGGATGCCGCATAGCGACACCTCTGCGCCGTTCTCGCAATCGCCCAGAGCGATGCTCTCCACCGCGTCAAACTCTTCGATGGTCTGCTCATACGAATCCAGCGGGTGCCCGGTCACGTAGAAGCCGAGCATCTCCTTTTCCTTGGCCAGCTTGTCGAGTTCATCCCACTCCTCGAGTTTGGGCAGGCTGCGGGCCAGTTCGGCGCTATCGGGGTCGGAGCCGCCGAACAGACCCGTCTGCCCTGTCTCGCGATCCCGATGGGCGCGCTGGCCGGCCTCGATCGCCGAGTCCAGCGCATCGCTCAGCTGCGCCCGGTTGCCCCCCAGGCTGTCCAGCGCTCCGGCTTTGATCGCGCTGTCGACCATGCGCTTGTTGAGCTTGCTCCAGTCGACGTTCTCGCAGAAATCGAACAGGGAACGGAACCCGTCGGCGCGCGCCTGGCGCGCTTGGATGATCGATTCGACCGCGCTCTTGCCAACATTCTTGATCGCCCCCAGCCCGAACCGGATCGAGCGGTCCCCAGAGGGCGTGAAGTCCCAATGCGAGGCCGCGATGTCCGGCGCGAGAACCTCGATGCCCATGTCGCGGCACTCGTTGAGATAGAGCCGCACCTTGTCGGCATTGTGCAATTCGGCGGTCAGCAGCGCGGACATGAACTCCACCGTGTAGTGCGTCTTGAGGTACGCGGTCACATAGGCGAGGTAGCCGTAGGCGGCCGAATGCGACTTGTTGAACCCGTAGCCGGCAAACTGCTCCATCAAATCGAAGAGCCGGCTGGCAGCACTCGCCGGGAACCCGCGTTCGCTGGCTCCGCGCTGGAAGCGGACCCGCTGCACGGCCATTTCCTCGGGCTTCTTCTTGCCCATCGCGCGGCGCAATAAGTCGGCCTCTCCCAAGGAATAGCCCGCCACGAGATTAGCGATCTGCATGACCTGCTCCTGGTAGACGATCACGCCGTACGTCTCCTTGAGCAGCGGTTCGATCTCTGGCAGCACGTACTTCACAGGCTTGCGGCCGTGCTTGCGGTCGATAAAGTCGGGGATCATGCCGCCCTGAATCGGCCCGGGCCGGTACAGCGCGTTCAACGCGCACAGATCTTCCAGCCTCTCCGGCTTGGCGCGCCGGCAGATGTCGCGCATGCCCTTGGATTCGAACTGGAAGATCCCGCTGGTCAAGCCCTCCGAGAACAGCCCATATGTCTGGGCGTCATCAAGGGGGATCGCATCCTGCTGCAGCTGCTCGCCGGTGCGCTTCTCGATCCAGCGAAACGTGTCGTCGATGATCGTCAGCGTCGTCAGCCCGAGGAAGTCCATCTTGAGGAGCCCCATCCGGTCGAGGCTCTTCATGTCGTACTGGGTGACGATCTCGTTCTTGCTGGTCTTGTAAATCGGGACGAGGTTCTTCAGCGGCTGGGGGGCGATCACGACCCCGGCGGCATGCACGGAGGGATTGCGGGCGATCCCCTCGAGGCGTCTTGCCGTCTGGATCAGCTTGCCAACCTCCGGGTCCGCTTGCATCGCTTCCTTGAGTCGCGGCTCCTGCTCGATGGCTTGGTCCAGCGTGATCTTCAACACGTTTGGCACCAGCTTCGTCAGGCGGTCGACCTGACCGAAGCTCATGTCCATCACGCGCCCGACATCCTTGATCGCGGCCTTGGTGGCCATGGTGTTGAAGGTGATGATCTGGGAGACCTGTTCGCGACCGTACTTCTCGGTGACGTACTGGATCACCTCGCCCCGGCGATTCATGCAGAAATCGATGTCCACATCAGGCATCGACTTGCGCTCGATATTCAGGAAGCGCTCGAACAGCAGGCCATATTGCAGCGGGTCGATGTCAGTGACCGACATCGCGTACGCCACGAGCGAACCGGCTGCCGAGCCGCGCCCGGGCCCGACCGGGATGCTCTTGGACCGGGCGTAGCGGATGAAATCCCACACGATCAGGAAGTATCCCGAATAGCGCATGGTCTGGATGACCTTGATCTCGTGGTCGAGCCGCTCCTCGTACTCCGGCAGCGGCCGGCGGAGCCGGCCCTGGTCCGCCAGCGCTTCCAAGCGCGGCCGGCGCGCCTCAAACCCCTGGCGCGCCACGTATTCGAAATATGTGTGGATCGTGTGATCCCGGGGGACGTCAAATTTCGGGAACGGGTCTGCCACAGGCCTGAGATCGAGATTGCACATCTGGGCGATCTCCCAGGTGCGGTTCAGAGGCCCCTCGTCGCCGCCGAATAGCGCCTTCATCTCGTCGCGGCTCTTGAGATAGAACTCCTGCGTCTCGAATCGCATACGCTTCGGATCGCTCAGGGTCTTGCCGGTCTGCACGCAGAGCAAGGCCTCGTGGGCGCCGGCATCCTGCTTGGTCAGGTAGTGCGCGTCATTGGTCGCCACTAGGGGGATCCCGGTTTCCTGGGCCAAGCGCAACTGCAATGGGATCAGTTCTTTATCGAGCTCAAGGCCGTGATCCTGAAGCTCGAGAAAGAAGTTCTGCTTGCCGAAGATGTCCTGATACTCGTAGGCGAGCTTGCGGCCTTCCGCGTACCCCTTCTGCAGCAGCGCTTCCTGCAGGTCCCCGCGCAGGCAGGCGGAGAGGCAGATCAGGCCCTCCGCGTGTTGCGCCAGCAGATCCTTGCTGATGCGCGGCTTGTAGTAGAACCCGTCGAGGTAGGCGGTCGAGACAAGATCGATGAGGTTGCGGTAGCCCTTTTCGTTCTTGCACAGCAGTACCAGGTGGTTGTAGCGCATCCCCGCTTCGTGGCGCTTGTGGTCCCCGGCGACCGTGTAGACTTCGCAGCCGATGATCGGATTGACACCGATCTTCTTGGCTGCCATGTAGAAGTTGACGGCTCCGAAGAGATTGCCGTGATCGGTGATCGCGACTGCGGGCCACTCACGCTCCGCGGCGATTTTCATCAGCCGGGGAATGTGGCAGGCGCCGTCTAATAGCGAGTAGTCGGTATGGCAGTGCAGATGGACAAATGGCTGGGCCATGGCAGAGCGGAAATCCAAGTATAGGCCAGCGCTCAAGGGTGCCCGACCCGCATCGAGATCGCTCCTTGAGCGTTGCCGGCGAGCGTGACTTGGAGGCGCTCAAGGGGGGCGGAACCGGTCGAACCAGCCCACTCCCAATGGTGGGGAGCGGGCCGCCGCGGGGATTGGCACGGAGTACGCAGAATCATGATCGACCTCATGCGGCAGCGGAACAACCAGTCGGCAGCAAGCCAAGATGAGGCAGATGATTTTGCTGGATTTGACGGCCTGGGACCGCCCGACTTGCTGAATTCAGACCATCAAGCGCGCCTCGGAAGCGTCGTTCGGGTGGGAGCGACAGGCAGCTGCGCCGCAGCCATGCCAGATCGCTAGCTGGGCAGCGCTGGCACAGACTGCGCGCGCACGGGAAAATCCTGTTCAGGCGGAAGGCTGCCCTGGGCCGCCAAAGAGCAAACCCGCCAAGTCTTCGATGCGGGCGGCAAAGGCTTGCCGGGCCAGCGCCTTGCGCACTCGCTGGCGCGCGGTGGAGAAATGCACCGTCTTGCCTGCCGTAGCTGCTGCCGCGACCTCTTCCGCCTTGGCCGCCAGCTCGGCCAACTCAAGATGCGCTGGATCTTGCCCGTCGAAGGCCGGGATCTGGAGGTTGAACGGGTACTTGTCGATATCCCTCGGCCCCCACATCCCGCGTGACTGATATTGCTCCAAGCGCATGCGCAACGCTTCGCTGTTGAGCAGGGCACACAGGTAGCGCCCTTCCTCCACCGAATCGACCGCCGCCCAATATAGCTTGTGGTCGACAACCGCAGATTGATCGCGAATCAAGCACGCCACCGGGTGGGTCCCAGCCTTGGTATAGGCCACGCGCACCGGCGCGATCGGGAACTGGCGAGTCAGCTTCTGGTAATAATCCAGCTGCTCTCGGAATGACATGCTGCTGCGCTTGTGCGCTTCCCAAAGCGTCTCGGCTTTGCTCAGCCAGCGAGAAACGCGCGGGTACCCCCGACTGCTCGCGGTATTTGCATCCATCAGGTCATCCTGTTCTGAATCCCACGCCACCACTGCACTGGACGGACCCAGCACCTGATACGGGGCGATCGACTCCCCGAGTAACACGGGCCGCACAAACTGGTGCTCAACTACTGATTCAGGCGGCTCCAAGGATTTCCAAGGCTGCTTGTCCAGATTCGAAACCCGACCCCTGAGAAAGGGGGCATTGGGGTTGTTCGGCAGCATGGACGAGATCTGGACATGCTCAACCAGGACCAAGCGCCGCGGTACCAATGTGGCCCCTTGGCGAAACCTTGACCGATAGTGCGAGACCCCACGCCCAGACGGATCGTCTGGCCATGGCGCAGCTGTTTCCGCCAAGCGTGCGTCCGCCTCATGACTGTTCGCATCACGCCTTGGCAAGATTCCGCTGAATTGGCGAATCTCGCGCGGAAGAGGGGCCGCCCCTGGCCCCGTGTGCCGTTGCGCGAACAAAACGCAACTCGGCACAGGGAACAGTGGCTGCACATCGGAGCCGAACGTCCATGCAGCTGTGTAGCGGAAGCGCAGCGGCTCCTGCCCTCCGTGCGAAAACTCTCCCCGTCGCAGCCCCGCAAACACTTGGCGCGACATGACTGCGAGTGGCATCACCATCGCAATTCTGCCCGCGGCCCTCAAGTAGAGCTGCGCTGAGCGCAGGAAGAAATAGGCGCACAGGTCATTGTGCGTCGAGAGCTTGCCGCCGGTCCACAACCCGGCACGACCCATCTCCTTGCGAAACCGCTCCTGAAGCTCCCCAGACATGAATCGGTAAGCCACCCACGGCGGATTACCGACGAGGACATCCGCCTTCTGGCCTTCGCTGGAAAGCCACACCGGGCGCGCCAAGTTCCTCACCACGTAGGCCCAAATATGGTTCCGTCCCTCGCTCCTCAGGGCCATGAGCGATTCATAAGTTGCGGAAAGGACCCGCCGATCCGGATCATCCAGCCCTGCTTGGCGACGGATCCAAGCATCGAAGTCCGCAACCGGTTTCGACTCCTCGCAAAGCTCAACCATCGTCGTCAGCAGCAGGTCGAAGCGCTGAGCATCAGCGATGGCAGCCGAGGGGAACTTGAGGACAGCCGCGTCATATCGGTGAGGCGAGGGTTCTGCAACCGTCAGTTCTGGCACGAACACATCCATCGTGTCGGCAGCGGCGAACAAGATCCCGGAGTGCTGGCTGTGCTTCCCGTTAGCCAAATTCCACTGCAAGGCATCACCCATGTAAATGGGGAGCGCCACGTCCCCTGGGTGCCCGCGCCCGAGAGCAGGCATCAGGGCCAGCAGATAGGTCACCCTCGCAAAAATCACAGCCACCGGATGAATGTCGATCCCAACAATGTTCTGGGTCGCGATGTCCACGGCCTCGGCGCCGGAGAGTTTCGCGGCCTCAGCAGCTTCAAGCACCGCACGCACGGCGTGGAACAAGAACGTGCCCGAACCACAGGAAGGATCGATCACCCTCTGAGCAAGTGGCCGATCCACCGCAGCCCTGACCATACGTTGGGCGAGCCAGTCCGGGGTATAGTACTCCCCCAAATCGTGGCGCGTCTCCGGGTCAATCAGCCCTTCGTAGACCGGCTTCAAGGTATCCCCTTGACTTTGCCTCCACTGGAAGCGGCTCACTTGGCGCCAGATCCGCATGACTAGGGCCGAGCCCCCAGCTACCGCTACTATCCAAGAGAAGAAGTCAGATTCGGCCTGGCCGGAGATGTCTGGGTCCAAGAACGCTCGACCATGCAAAACTGCGCCCCCGTCACTCGGTTCCCCATCAATCAGCGCCTGCCAGGCGACAGCCTTCGCGACCACCGCAAGGTACGTATGTTGGAGGAAGAGTGGGTCGTCACCGACCTCGGTTCCGTATGCCAAGCCCACTTGGCGCCCCCACAACTCGCGCTGCAACTGGGCCTCCGGCGATTTTCTTACGCAAGACCACAGTTCCGCGAGACTGTCCAACGCTCGTCTAGCCGCCAAGCTGTCGCGGCCAAACTCGCTCCTGATCGTTGTCGGGTCGGGCGTCAACCCCTCGCCTACGGCGGTCGCACCCTGCAGCCACGCCAGCAAGTGATGGTGATTGTCCGGCGCGACATGGAAGGACGCGACTTCGGCAACCGCTTGGCCGCGTAGAAAGTAGGCAATGAAGTCCGCACCGTCAGTGGCGATGCCCACGTATTCGTCACCTGTGTCTTGGCTGCGCGCCCAAAGATATCGACCCAGCGCTTCCTCCGCATCCTTGCGCTCGCTCCGCAAGTCTGACTTCAGCTCGAACACCGTCCGCCCCAGCAAAGCGTCGATGCGCCCCCTTACGACTGGCTCCTGCTTTTCGAAGTCGATGTCGCGACTAGGCACCCCCAGTCCTCCGACCAGAAGACGGTGCAGGTGCGCCCGCACCGTCTCGGGCCCCGGTCGAGTTCCGAGCTCTGTGACGACTGCAAATACTTCTTCTGCCATCAGTACGCGTCCCACCAATCATCCACACAGACTGGACGCACCCGCCGCCCGCCGCCTAGCGCGGGTAGGCCAGCTACCCCCCATTTAGAACAGTTGCATGAGCCGCCGTCAGAACTGATCACAACGGAAAGCGAGAACAAATACACGACTGTCCTTCTACCTCTTAGCGTACAGTGAAGAACCTATAATATGAAAGTTCAGCGAATACATTGCGGAATTCATGCTAATTGCTGCCGTGCTTTCTCAATCCACTCCTGCTCGGCGCTGCACGAACCATCCACTGTGGGCGCAGGCTTGCTGCATCCGGCGCGAAACACTGGAGTCGAAGGAAAGCGCGAAGAGACGCCTGCGGCATGCGTCATGCAAACGCCGCTCAACGCTCACATGCTACCCATGGAGCCCATCCGAACTAAGTGCCCAATTGCCGATCGATCAGTGGCCGAAGACCGTCGCCAGGTGTGCCTCCGGCGGCCGGTGCCGCCAAGTCATCCGGCTCACGGCGAAGTAGACGGCAAGAGACACGCAAAACGCGGGGATGATCTCATGGACGTCGCGCATCCCCGGAACCGTAAAGCGCACCCCGAAGCGCCACGCCAGCGTCACGGCCATGCCGATCAGCATGGACCAGAATGCACCGTGGCCGGTACCCCAGCGCAGGTACAGGCCGCCAAAGATCGCCGGAAAGAAACCGGCGGCGAAGACCGCGCCCGAGAAGCTTGTGAGCTCGACCACCCCGGCCGGCGGGAACAGCGTGACAATGGCCACGACGCCGGTGTAAGCGACGATCGCTACGCGAGTCCAGCGCACTGTCGAGCGCGGGTCCGCAGCGGCCCATAGATTGCGGATGTCGCCCACGGCCGCAGTTCCGACAATCAGCATCACGGAGGCCAGCGACGACATGCCGGCTGCGAACAGACCGGTGATGCAGATGGCACTAACCGCGGCGTTGTCGAATTTGGCCAGCATGAAACCCACGACTTCGTCAGTGTTGCCAATGAGGTAAGCCGCCTCTTGGTCGTCAGCCATCCCGTGGACGAGCGCGCCCAGCCCCATCACGCAAACGAGGGAGACACCCAGAAATATCGGCGTCCAGATCATCGCGAAGCGCATTCCCGCCGCGTTGTCGACCGAGTAGAAGCGCACCAAGCAGCGTGGCTCAGCGATCTGCTTCATCCCGACCGATAGGCCGATTCCGATGATGTAGGTCAGCGAAACAAGGGCGCCGAACGTGACCAAGCCGTCCCCGATCGGAGTGCCCGCGGCCGAGACATGCGAGGTGTTGGAAATCTTCTCGAACAGCGGCCCGATGCCTCCCGCGTAGACGAACGGAATGGCGGCCATGACGACCGCCACGACGAGCATCATCACGCCTTGGACCGCGTCCGTCCAAAGCACGCTGTACATCCCGCCCATCACGGTGTAGATGCACGTGAAGCCAAGGATCGCGGCGACGCCCCAGCCATAGGGCACGTTCAGCACGGTCTCGAGCAGATGCGCACAGCCCTTGGCAATGCCGGCCATGTACCACAGGGTCGCGAATAAGATCGTCGCCGCCGACAGCACGCGGGTCGGCTTCGAGAGCGGGCTCTTGTACCGAAAATCGAAATAGTCAGGAATCGTGACCGACTTCAGCCCGATGGTCTGGTTCCGCAGGCGCGGGCCCAGCAGCAGCCACGAGACCATGCAGAACACGGTCCACAGCACGCCGACCCAAGCCCAGCTCAAGCCAGATGCGAATGCCTGGCCGGCCTGGCCAATGTACGTATTGGTGCTGGCGAAGGTAGAAAAGAACGCGAGCGAAACGACCCAGCCGGGCACGCTGCGCTTGGCTATGTAGAAGTCATCGACACCACGGGAAGCCCGGCGCTGGAAGTACCCGCCGATCGCTAAGCAGACGCCGAGGTACAGCAGCAAGGCGAGCAGGACCGGCCAGTGAGCGGTCAACGCCTCCATCGCCGCTACTCGTCCCCCTCGCGCCGGACTTCAACGTCTAGCCGCGTCACGACCCACGCATTGAGTAACGCCAAGACGAGGATCGCAATGTAAGCGGCAGAAGTCGGCCAGTCCAAGGTGCTATTGATCGTATCGCGGATCAGGAGCGCTACTTGCCTTGGCCCGCCAAGCCACGGCCCACGCCCTGTATCGGGGCAGGGCGCCGGAACAGGCGGGCCACAGATCTGGCTAGCTTCAGGCGAGCTGTTCGAGCCAGCCCTCAAGCCGAGCGGCGCGGTCGCGGGGCATTTGCCACGCGCTGGCTGACCTGCGCCGCCGCTACGTCCGTGCGAGCCGGACTCAAGCTGGCGCTAAGCGCCGCGAGGATACCGCTGTCTGAGTGGGCTTGAACGCGCGCCTAAGAAACGCGCTTCGCGGTGAACGTGACGCCGCGTCTAGCGCCACGCCGTGCTCCACCGCCCTGACCGCCCTGGCGCTGCATGCCTGCCGGGCGCCGCATAGTGCGCGTCAGCTCCAGTTCGTCACCCATCAGCTTGCCCGTGTACGTGAGCCGTATGTCGAGGTCACCCCGCCTCACGACTTGGGCGAACGACACCTCATCGCCTGAAACCTTGCCATCTTGGATGGCCATCTCGCCCGCCCGTGCGTCCCCTATCGTGCCAGTCAGCATCTCGCCCTCGGTCTTGAGGTCAAACACCACGGTCGTCGACCCCTGCTGGTTCGGGATTTCGGCTTCCCATTTTCCATCCACTCCAGCTGCCCGCAATTTCCCCACCGAGGCGGCCACGGCCGGAACTGCAAGCGCGAACGCTCTTCTTGAAATCATTATGCGAGCCCTCCCAGACTCACTTGTATAGACGCGGACTTCGCGCTGAGGTTGCCGCAGGTCTATCGATCGCCGCCAAGCCGCAGCACACGCTCGATTTCGGCCTGCTGGACGACTCCCGGCCGGAGGATGCGAGGCCGCTCGGAGGTCAGGTCGACGATGGTGGACGGCAGGGCCTTGCGTACCCGCCCCGAGTCCAGGACTAACGGCATTCTTGACCCCAGCCGCGCGACGATCTCGTCCGGGGAGCGGGCATCGGAGCGTCCGGACAGATTTGCGCTTGTCCCCGTCAGCGCACACTTCGCATGCCGCGCTAGCGCGCGCACAAGAGGAGAGTCTGGGATGCGCACCGCCACCGTTCCCTTCCCAGCCGTCACCTGGCGCGGGAGGTCAGGCCGTGCTGGCAGGACCAGCGTCAGCGGCCCCGGCCAGAATGCCGCTGCCAAGCCGGCGAAGGCGGGCGGCAAGTCCCGGGCGACCTGATCAAGGCGTGCCATCGAATCGAGCAGCAGCGGGATCGGCTTGCTCTCCGGCCGCCCCTTGACCCGGAACAAGCGCCGCAGCGCGGCGCCCTTCCGCGCATCCGCCAGCAACCCGTACAAGGTGTCGGTTCGAGCGGCGATGACCTGGCCGCGGCGAATCTCCCAGGCCGCGCGGCGGACCGCTTCGAGCGCGGGCTGCCGCACGCTCACGGGAACCCTTGTGCAACCGGGCATAGCAGTTCATATTACGCTGAAACACGGGGGCTCCCCTGCGAGCGCCGCGACTATATGCCTCACCAACAGGAAACCATCACCAGTCGCGGCAACGCCTGGCTCAAGCAGCTGCGCCTCGCTGCCGCACGCGGCACGACGACAGCCGACGGCTTCGCGCTCGCGGAGTCTCCGCACCTGCTGCAGGAGGCGCTCCGCTCCGATATCGACATTCAACGCGTGTTCGCCAGTGAGCGAGTCCACGCTAGGGTCGACGCGAGTCTGCCGCCGCACCGCCGGGTCCCGCTGCACCCCGTCACGGACAAGTTGTTCCGCGATGTGGCCACGACTACGCGCAATCAAGGCGTGCTGACCCTGGTGAAGCTGCCGGCTTGGTCGCCCGAAAAAGTCCTCTCCGGCCTGACCATCGTCTTGGACGGTGTCCAGGATCCCGGCAATGCCGGGACGATCGCACGCACGGCGGAAGCCTTCGGAGCGTCCGGCGTGGTCTTCCTGACGGGCTCGGCCGCACCAACGAACCCGAAGGCGCTGCGCGCGGCGGCCGGATCCTTGTTCCGCCTGCCCTTCCTCCACAAGCTCGGCGCCGAGGAATTCCTGCGACTTGCCGCGCAGCACGGCAAGACCGTGCTGGCTGCCGCAGCCGGGCACGGCGCCGCGCTCGACGCAGCCGACCTGTCCGCCAACACCGCTGTCGTGATCGGGTCAGAAACCCATGGGGTCGGGCCGGCCCTGCTCGAGGCGGCCACGACAGTGGCCATTCCCACCCGGTCGGTCGAATCGCTCAACGCGGCCATCGCGGCCGCTATCATCCTGTACGAGTCCGCGCGCCGGGCTCCCCACCGGTGAGCCTGTTCAGCCCCAGCAGCGACGACGACGAAGCAGCAGGCCCGCGCCCGCTGCCCGAGCGGATGCGGCCGCAGTCGCTGGACGAATTCGTCGGCCAGCAGCACCTGCTCGCGCCGGGCAGGCGCCTGCGCCAGCAGATCGAGGCCGACGAGCTCGGGTCACTCATCCTGTGGGGGCCTCCGGGCGTCGGCAAGACCTCTCTGGCGCGCATCATCGCCCGAGCAACCAGTTGCGAGTTCGTCGCCTTCAGCGGCGTGATGAGCGGCATCAGGGCCGTCAAGGCCGTGCTGGCCGAGGCCGAGAAGCTCAGGCGGGCAGGTCGGCGCACGATCGTGTTCGTTGACGAGATCCATCGCTTCAACAAGGCCCAGCAGGACGCCTTCCTGCCGTTCGTCGAGCGCGGCGACATCATCCTGATCGGCGCCACGACCGAGAACCCGTCCTTCGAAGTGATCTCCGCACTGCTCTCCCGTACCAAGGTCTACTCGCTGGAACCGCTCACGCTCGAACAGCTCGTGCAGCTGCAGCGGGCGGCGCTGGAAGACGCTGAGCGCGGACTGGGCGGGCGCTCGGCGGAGATTCCAAGGGCGCTGCTGGAACGCATCGCCGCCCATGCCGGCGGCGACGCACGGGTCGCGCTGCTGGCGCTGGAGTCCCTCGCACTGGCGGCGAACGGGCGGACCGCCAACGAAGACCTGCTGCAAGACGTGCTGCAGCGACGCCTGCCGCGCTACGACAAGGGCGGCGACCATCACTTCAACTTCATCTCGGCACTGCACAAGTCCGTCCGCTCCAGCGATCCCGACGCGGCGCTGTACTGGCTCGCTTGCATGCTGGAGAGCGGTGAAGACCGGCTCTACATCGGGCGCAGGCTGGTCCGAATGGCGGCCGAGGATATCGGCCTCGCCGACCCTCGCGCCGTCGAGATGGCAATTGCCGCCGTCGACGCCTTCCGCTTGGTGGGCGAGCCCGAGGGAGATCTGTTCCTCGCCCAAGTCGCGGTGTACCTGGCGGTGGCGCCGAAGTCCGACGCGGTGTACAAGGCCCTCGGAGCCGCGCGCTCGGATGTGCGCACCGGCCCCGCACCTGCGGTGCCGCTGCAGCTGCGCAATGCCCCGACGAAGCTGATGCGCGACCAAGGGTACGCCGAGGGCTACGAGCACGCCCACGCACGCGACGATGCCGTCGTGGGGATGCCCTGCCTGCCTGACGGCATGGAAGGCACGCGCTATTACTTCCCGACCACTCGCGGGATCGAGCAGCGCATTAGCACCAGGCTCGAGGAGTTCCGGGCTGCGCGCGCAGCCCACCGCGCGGAGCGCCGGAACTGACCCGCGCCGGCCCCCGATCAGGCTAAATCGACGCGCCGCCGACGCTGAGCACTGGCTGCTGCACCCGCAGCAACTCCAGTCGCACCGAATCGCACAGTGCGTTCCAACTCGCCTCGAGCACATCATCCGACACGCCCACGGTGCTCCAGCTGGTCGCGTGATCGGTCCAGTTGATCAGCACTCGCACCTTCGCCGCCGTGCCCTTCCCGGGATCGAGCACGCGCACCTTGTAATCCACCAAACGGATATCCGCAACCGCGGGATAGGCGCTGGAGAGACACTGACGCAGTGCCCCGGCCATGGCGTCAAACGGCCCTGCTGCCGAGATCTTGGCGCTCTCAACGCCCGCTGGCGTCGCGACGCTCATGGTGACCTCGCACTCGGAGTGCGCCCGTCCCGCCTTGCGCAGCGACATCTCCATCGCCTCGAGCTTGAACAGCTCGCGCCCGTCGGAAAGGGCCTGCCGGACGAGCAGTTCGAATGAACCGTCGGCCGCCTCCAGCTCGTAGCCCTCGAACTCCAGCTGCTTAATCCGGTCGAGCACCTGCTTGCGGGCCTCCGGCGTCAGCTGGTCGTCCCAGCCCTTCTCGTGCAGCTTGAAGGCGATGTTGCTGCGACCCGACAGATCGCTCACGAGCACGCGCCGCTCGTTTCCGACCGCTTCCGGCTCGATGTGTTCGTATGTCGCCACGTCCCGCAACACCGCGCTCACGTGAATGCCCCCCTTGTGGGCGAAAGCGCTCTTGCCGACGAAGGCGCTGCCGTTGGCGACGGTCAGGTTGGCCGTGTCAGCGATGTAGTTGGCGAAGGCAGTTAGCTTGGCGACGTTCTCCCGGCCGATGACTGTGTGCCCCAGCTTGAGCTCGAGGTTGCAAATCGTCGAGATCAGGTTGCAGTTGCCGCAGCGCTCCCCATAGCCGTTGATGGTGCCCTGCACGTGCGTGGCGCCAAGCTCGACAGCCGCGATCGCGTTGGCCACGGCCAGCTCGGAGTCGTTATGCGTGTGGATGCCGATCACGCCGTCGAACTGCTTGCGCACATCTTCGACGATTTCGCCCAGGCGGGCGGTCAGCGTGCCACCGTTGGTGTCGCACAGCACGAGCGAGTCGGCGCCGGCACGCTGCGCCGCCTCCAGCGTGCGCAACGCGAAATCCCTGCTCGCCTGGTAGCCGTCGAAGAAGTGCTCGGCATCGTAGATCACCTCGCGCCCGAGCGACTTCAGATACGCCACGGTCGAGTGGATCATTTCCAGGTTCTGCTCTTCGCTCACGCGTAGCGCGCGCTCGGTGTGCAGTGCCCAGCTCTTGCCGAAGATCGCCACGGCGGGCGTGTTGGACTCGACCAGCTTGCGGACGTTGTCGTCCTGCTCGACGGGATTGGCGACATGCCGGGTCGAACCGAAGGCGACCAGCCTGGCCCGCCGCAGATGCAGGTCCGCCTTGGCGCGCTCGAAGAACTCCTCGTCGCGCGGGTTGGAGCCCGGCCAGCCGCCCTCGATGTAGTCGATCCCGAGCTCGTCCAGCTTGCGCGCGATGGCCAGCTTGTCAGCCACCGAGAAGGAGACATGCTCGCCTTGCGTGCCGTCCCTCAGCGTGGTGTCGTAGACGAAGACTCGCATCGGACTCTGCCCAGCCCGCTCACCCGCTCGCAGAGGGCGCCAGGGGGGTCGAGTCGGGCTTTTCCTTCCTCAGGAACGGCATCATGGCTCGCAGCCTGCCGCCCACTTCCTCGATCAGCTGGCTTTCCTGCGCGGACCGCGTGGCGAGGAATTTCTGGCGCCCCGCGCGATTCTCGTCCATCCATTCCTTGGCGAACTGGCCGGACTGGATCTCGCCCAGGATCTCGCGCATCCGCTCGCGCACGGCCGTGTCCACGATCCGCTCGCCGCGCGAATAGTCACCGTACTCGGCGGTGTCGGAGACCGAGTAGCGCATGTAGCTCAGGCCCCCCTCGTAGATCAGGTCCACGATCAGCTTGAGCTCGTGCAAGCACTCGAAGTATGCGATCTCCGGCTGGTAGCCGGCGTCGACCAGCGTCTGGAAGCCGGCGCGGATCAGCTCCGCACAGCCGCCGCACAGCACCGCCTGCTCGCCGAACAGGTCGCTCTCGGTCTCCTCCTTGAAGGTCGTCTCGATCACGCCCGCCTTGAGACAACCAAGGCCCAGCGCATAGGCCAGCGCCTGCTCCTTGGCCTGGCCCGAGACATCTTGGGCGACCGCGACCAAGCCCGGCACCCCGACGCCCTCCACGAACAGCTCGCGCACGCGGTGCCCGGGCGCCTTCGGGGCGATCATCGACACGTCCACGCCTGCCGGCGGCGCGATCTCCTTCCAGTGGATCGAGAACCCATGGGCGAACATTAGCGTGTCGCGTGGCGACAGATTGGGCTCGATCTCGCTCCGGAAGAGGTCCGGCTGGATGTGGTCCGGCAGCAGGATCATGATGACCTGGGCGGCCGTGGTGGCGTCGGCAACGGTGCGCACGTCGAGTCCGGCGCGCTCAGCCTTGGGCCAAGACTTGGAGCCTTCGTACAGGCCGACGACGACATCGAGGCCGCTCTCCTGCAGGTTGAGCGCGTGGGCGTGGCCCTGGCTGCCGTAGCCGATGATGGCGATCTTCTTACCCTTAAGCAGGTTCAGGTCGCCGTCCGATTCGTAGTAGATGGTTGCGGGCATTGGGTTATGAGTGTTCCTTCTTCAAAGCGTGCCTGGCCAGCCTAGCCTTCCGAGAGGGCGGCCTCGCTGTAGCGCGGCACCGGGAGTTTGTTGTGCTTCGCTCGGGCCATCGCCATTGCGCCGGAACGGACAATTTCGACCGGACCGTAGTTGCGGAGCAGGGAGATGAGGGCGTTGAGCTTGTCGGGCCCACCGGTCGCCTCGAACGTGTACGAAGTCGGCGAAGCGTCCACGACGTGGGCGCGGAAAATCTCCGCCTCCGTCAGCAGCGCCGCGCGGCGCTGCACCTCGACATCGATCTTGATCAGCACCAACTCGCGCCGCACGGCTCTCGAGTCCGTCAGATCGACGGCCTTGATCACGTTGACCAGGCGGCTGATCTGCTTGATGAGCAGATCCCTGCCGTCCTCGCCGACTTCGGCGACGATCGTCATGATCGACAGCGTCGGGTCGACGGTCCTGGCCACCGTCAGGCTCTCGATGTTGTAGCCCCGCGAGGTCAGCACTCCTGCCACCCGCATCAGGGCTCCGGGCTTGTTCTCGACAAGCAGGGAAATCAACTGCTGCATTGTATTGATCCGCGCCTAGCCTCCGGCCACTGCTTCGGCCGGCTCGGGTTCGGCCCGCAGGATCATCTCGCTGACGGCACCGCCTGCGGGGACCATCGGGTAGACGCACTCCTCGGGGGTCACCTGCACGTTCAGCAGGTAGGGGCCCGGTTCGTCGAACGCGTGCTTGAGTGCGCCGTCGAGGTCGGCAGGATCGGCCACCGACCCGCCTTGGATACCGAAGGCCGCCGCCAGCAGCGACGCGTCCGGGAACGCTGCCACGTCCACCTGGCTGTAGCGCTTGCCGTAGAACAGCTGCTGCCACTGGCGCACCATGCCCAGCGTGTTGTTGTTCATCACGATGATCTTAACCGGCAGCTGGTTGGCGGCGATCGTGCCCAATTCCGGGAGCGACATCATGAAACCGCCGTCGCCGACGATCGCAATCACTGTCTTGTCGGGAGAGGAGAACTTGGCGCCGACAGCCGCCGGCAGGCCGAAGCCCATCGAGCCGAGACCGCTCGAGGACTGCCACAGCCGGGGCTTGTTGAAGCGCAGGTGCTGGGCGGCCCACATCTGGTGCTGACCAACGTCCACGGTCACGATGGCGTTGCCGCCGGAAATCTTGTCCAGCTTGCGCATCAGCGCCTGGGGCTTGATCTCGTCGGCCGACTCCTCGTAGGAATACGGGTTTTCGCGCTGCATCGCATGGACATGCTCCATCCAAGCCAAGCGTTGCTCGCGGCGCTCCCGGCCAAGCGTCCCGCGGGTCTCCGCGAGCTGCTCGTTGAGGCTCCGCAGGACCGCCTTGGCATCGCCGACCACACCTAGATCGGCCCGGCGGTTCTTGTTGATCTCGGCCGGATCGATGTCGACGTGCAGCACTTTGGCATCCGGCGCAAACTTGTCCAGGCGCCCGGTCACGCGGTCATCGAAGCGCACGCCGAGCCCGATCAGCGAATCGCACTGCGTCACGCCCATGTTCGCGGCGTAGCTGCCATGCATGCCCAGCATGGAGATGAAGTTGGGATGCTCGGTGGGCATGGCTCCGAGGCCCATGACCGTATGCGCCAGCGGGGCTTCGAGCAGCTCGGAAAAGCGCACGAGTTCCTCGCTGGCATCGGAGGCGATCACACCGCCCCCGGCGTAGATATAGGGCCGCTCTGCGGACCACAGGAACTCGACCGCCTGGCGGATCTGCCCCTCGTCCGGCGCATCGGCGAGCCGGTAGCCGCGCAGGGGCTGCATATCCTGCGCGTCGCTGTATTCGGCTTGCGTGAGCAGCACGTCCTTGGTGATGTCCACCAGCACGGGGCCGGGACGACCGCTGATCGCGATGTGGAACGCCTCGTGAACGGTCTGGGCCAGCTCGGAAATGTCCTTGACGAGGTAGTTGTGCTTGGTCGCCGAACGGGAAATCCCGAAGGTGTCGGCCTCTTGGAAGGCGTCCCGGCCGATCAAGGCCTGCGGCACCTGCCCGGTGATCGCCACCAGCGGGATGGAGTCCATCAGGGCATCGACCAAGCCGGTCGTGAGGTTGGTCGCGCCGGGGCCGGAGGTCGCCATGCAGACGCCGACCTTGCCGGTGGCCCGGGCATACCCCTGCGCCGCGAAGGCCGCGTTCTGCTCGTGGCGCACGAGCACATGTCGCAAGGGGTGGGAATACAAGACATCGTAAATCGGCAGCGTGACGCCGCCGGGGTACCCGAACACTGCCTCGGCCCCTTCGCGGACCAAGCTTTCGATCAGGATTTGCGCTCCGCTCAACATCGCCATGGTGAGACTTCCTCGCTTTCTTTTCCCTTAGCTTCCATCATCCTCAATTCCGGGAGCGAACGGAAACCGGCCCCCGCCCCAGACCTCGTTGCGCCGGTCGGCGGCCTCTTCAGCGCGTGGCGCGAGTAGGCTCAACCGGGGCCCGGTACAGCGACGAGAATAATCAAGCTGCCGATGCGGATAATGGCGAAGGGAAGATCTGCCGGGCAAGGCTGCGAGCTGCTCTCGGACTCGTCCTTTGCGGACTGCCGGGATAACGCGATGCGGGAGCCGCGGGTCGCGCAGGACTGATGCTGGATCGGCATGATGCGCTGCGCCCTGCCCGCGAGCCGAGCGACTGTTTCCATTGTAGCGACAGCCGGGCCCCGGGTCAACAAGAATGGCCGCGCCAGAGTGAGAAACCGCCGGCCTCAGCCCTCGATCGGCAGATGGATCGTGAACACGCTGCCCTGGCCGGGCTCGCTCTCCAATGTCAGGCTGCCACCCATGCCACGGATCAGGTCCCGCGCCAGCTTCAGGCCCAGCCCGGACCCGGGCACAGCGCTCTTGATGGCGCCGACGGTGCGGAAGTACGGATCGAAGACCTGACCTGCCTCCGAGGGCTGCATGCCGGGTCCGCGGTCGTGGACCCGAATCTGCACCTCGCGCTGCTTCCCCCTGTGCTCCTCGACCGTCTCGAGCTTCACCCAACGCCCTGCCGCGCCGTACTTGATGGCATTGGTCAGCAGGTTCGCAAGCGACTGTCGCAGGGCCGTTTCGTCCGCCCGCACGGGGGGCAGACCCTGTGCCTCGGCCCGCTCGACTGTGATCCCGGCACGCTCGATGTGGGGACGCGCGTCCGCGAGCACATCGTCGGTGATCTTCGAGACGTCGATCGCCTGCACGGAGAGCGGCGCCGCGCCCGACTCGATCTTGGCCTGCTGGAGGGTGCTCTCGATCATCTCGCTCAGCCGCCGGCCCTGGTCGCGGATCACCTCGCCGTACTGAATCGCCCGCTTGTCCGAGCCGAGCAGACCGCTGGCGATGTTGTCGCCGATCGCGCGCATGACCGAGACCGGAGTCCGCAATTCGTGGGACACGCTGGTCACGAATTCCATGCGCATCTCAGCGAGGCGCGCCGCCCGCCTAGCGCCCTTGGCAACCAGCACGATCGCGGCGGCGAGCAACACCAGAATGCCCATTCCCATCCTGACGTTCCACCGGTACTGCTGCGTCAAGACCTGGCTCAGCGAACCCCCGATATGGTTTGCCGCCAGTTCCAGCGCGTACTCGCGGCTCGCGGACAGGAACACCCTTGGGCGCGCCGGTACGAGCGCGCTCGATCCCAATTCCTCGCTCCCGTCCGGCGGCGCGGCCAGGACCTGCCGGCTCCCGGCGATGTTGGTGCGCGTCGAGAACGGCCACAGCGTCAGCCTCTGGGTGGCACCCCGCCGGTTGGCCAGGGGCGGGACCGCGCCGCCCTTCAAGAGCAACTTCTTCTTCCAGTCCGCCTGCTGCAGCCACGCGACCTCGCTGGCGGCTTTCGTGCCGGCTAGGAAATAGCCGCTCTCGACCGAGTCTGCGGGCCAAAGCGAGGCTTCCACGTCGGCCTTGGGGCGGTAGAGTTGCACGCATTCGCCATTCAGGATGAGCGCCACATCGTACAGCCTCTGGCCATTGGGCCCGGCTATGTGCTGGCCCACGAGAGCGGGCAGCATTTGCTCTGTCACGTACACCAGGTCCAGCTGCAGGATCAGATAGCCTTGGAGCCGAGGCTGCGTATGCTTGGGCGCAGCGGCGGTGAGGGGCATCATCATCGGACGCACGACGGCTGCATATTCGGGATACACCATCCAAGTTGCTAGCCATCTCGGGGAAATCGGGCGCCTAGGCCGGAAGCCGGTTCTGGACAGTTCAGAGCCAAGCGCCGCTAGGTCTTCCGGCCACTCGATGCGGCGAATGCTGCCCGATCCAACGGCTAGCTCGCTGAGCTCGTCCTCCGCGCCGACACCTTCCGCCCTGTCGAAGAACAGCACCCGCTTGAGCGACGGACCGTACAGGGTCGCGTCCCACCAGAATTCGTAACGTCCCAGATAGGATTCCAGCCGGTCGGCCCGGTCCAGCACCAAGTCTTCCTTGAACAGCGTCAGCAGCTGGGCGGCGTCGCGCTGGAGATCGCTCTCGAAAGCGTTCATCGACGCGTCGAGCGCGTCGAGCGCCACCACACGCTGGAATTCGCGGGCCTGGCCCATCCACGAGAACTGCATCGCTCCCAGCACCGCCAGACCGGCGGCACAGGCCAGGATCAGAACGATCATGCGGCCCGTTTCGGCGGAGGCCGAACGCCCCCGCAAGCCGAGCAGCCGTTTGAGCGCGTGTCGCATGTTCGCAGCCATGTTCAACTGTAAATTATTTGTAAGCATAGCGCACGCTCGCCGACGCGGCGCCTGCTAAAAGGTCGAATTCGAGCCAATCGCTAGCGACGGCCCGCTTGCAGGCTAATCCAGCACGAACTGGTATCCGGTGCCGTAGACCGTGCGGATCCAGCGAGGATTTCGCGGGTCGTCCCCGATCTTCTTGCGCAGCCAGCCGACGTGCACGTCGACCGTGCGAGTGGGCGTGCGTCGGTCGGACTTCCAGACTTCGCGCAGCAACTCCGCGCGCGCCACCGTTTCGCCGGGGTGGCTGACGAAGTACAGCAGCAGCTCGTACTCCTTCATCGACAGCCGGAGCCGCTCGCCATCGACGGACACGGAGGACTGCCGCGAGTCCAGCCGCACGTTGCCGAACTTGTAAATCTGGGCGGACTTCGCATCCGTTGCGCTTGTTCCGCGGCGCAGCAAAGCCTTGGCGCGGGCAAGCAGTTCGGGAAGGTCAAACGGCTTGGTGAGGTAATCGTCCGCGCCGGTTGCAAACCCGCGCAGCTTGTCTTCCAGCTGCGTCCTGGCTGTGAGCATCAACACGGGCGTGAAGACCCCCTTCTGGCGCAGTTCCCGGCAAACTTCCAAGCCGTCCATTCCGGGCAAGATCAGATCGAGGATGATCAGGTCGATGCCACCCTCGGAGGCGCGCTCCAAGGCGAACCGGCCATTCTCTGCGGTCTCGACCTCGTAGCCGACCACTCGGAGCCGGTCTTCCAAGGCCACACGAATACCGATCTCGTCTTCTACCAAGAGAATCCGATGCGCCATGCTCCTACCCGTCAGAACCCGACCGGCGACCGTATCATCGACTGGGCCGTGTCGAGAGTTTACAACGAGGTCGCTATCACGATACCGCAATGCAGTCGCCTATTAAACCAGAATCGATCGATTCGCTGCCGGTGAATGTCCCGAGGGCCCCGACCCGGGCTCCGCGGAAGGCGGAAAATGCCAGCCAGCAACCCAAGCTGCAGTCAAGGCAAGGAGATACGAAGCCGGGCTGCAACATCGCAGCATGCCCCCCGGGCAAGCAAGCCGCCGCCGGGCACCGGCGCAATCCAGCCGCGCGAGCCAGCCAGCTACCCGGCAGGCTTACGGTCTTGTAACGAATCCACCGGACTTCGGCATGCTGGGGCGCTCCCAGCTGCTCGCGCATACGCACCGCCATGGCAGCAGCCTCAGCGCGCCGCCCGGCCCTGCGCGGGGCGATCATCAGGTTGCCAGTGGCGTGCCGCTCCTGGGAGGCTACGGTCGCGGCCTGCTCCAGCACCTCGATCGCGCTGGACAACTCGCCGGCCCGCAGACAGAGCTGCCCGAGCCCGATGCGGGGCGGCGCTTCGCGCGGCAGCCGCTGCGTGGCAAACGGCAGGGTATCCATGGCCTCGCCAAAGATGGACTATCCCCGCTCGACGCCCTGCTTGATCAGCGCCGTCGACGAACCGCGCCAGAAACGGCAGCCCCGAGGGCTCGCCGCGTGGCGTGGGCCGCACCCCCTTGAGCAGAGGCCAGCTGAGTCGACACGCGGAATGGCAGCGCTAGCGCTACAAGCCGTGCGATCACGCGCGACGGAATGAGACGTGCGGCCCATCGCAGCGGGACCATCTGCGTGTGATTGCCAAGCGGGACAGCGTTCAGAAGCCCGACAGGACGGCAGAGACCAGCGTGGCGGCCATCGAGCGGCTGGCCCGCTCGATGGCCGCCTCCCGCTCGTTCACATACGCCTCGGGGTCGTTGCTAACCTCGTAATTCTCGCGATGGGACAGATCCGGATTGCTGTACAGCACGCTGCCATCAGCCCTGTCGTACAAGGTGACATGCATCCTAGTCACGGTCATGACGCTCGTCGCGCGGCCTGTTGAGGGGTCGAAGTTCTGCGGGATGGCATCGAACAGCATCACCGTCCCGACGAGCTTCGCATCAGCGGCTGCGTCGTTGCTCACGACGTGGTAGCGGGTCCTCGACAAGACCTCGCGAACGACTGCCTCAGTGAGGTACTGCTCGATCTTGAACTCGGAGGTGACGTTCGTGAACGCCGACACAGCGATCGTGCGGATCCTGGCCGGGAGCAGGTCAGCGGTGCCCGCAAGGCGGTACCCACAAGCGAGCGAACCGGCCACGCACAGGCAGCACACCGCTGCGAGGCCCCGTCCGACGCGGGTCCGGCGAAGCTGGCGCGAGACCTGCATTGAAGCTATCCGAGCAACTGCGGCCCATCGACCACTTCGACCACATCCAGCTCGAGAGGGCGCTTGCGCAGCAAGCTGGCGATCCTCGTCAAGACTCCGCTGACGGCGAACATCGAGGCCATGGTCAACAGCACCGGGCGAGAGAAGTACCAGATCAAGAAGATCAGGCTCGCAAAGAAGACCACGCTGACCGGGCGCCGCAGGAAGTTGAGCTCTTTAAAGCTCCGATACCGCCAGCTGGAAATCATCAGCAATCCCAAGGCGCCCAGCAGCGCACACCACAGCACACCGCCGGGCCACCAGTGCTCGATTGGTCGCCCGTAGGAAAAATGCACCACCGCTCCGAGCAGACCAGCCGAGGGCGGGATCGGGATGCCGACGAAATACCGGCGATGGGACAGGCCCGGGTTCTTGGGCTGCGGGTCGGTCTGCACGTTGAAGCGCGCCAAGCGCGCCGCACCACAGGTGAGGTACAGGAAGGTGCAGAAATAGCCCAGTGGGGGCAGCAGCTCGAACAGCGGCGAGCCGTCCGCCGGAAGCGCGCCCCGCATGCCCCACGCGTAGGCCAGCAGGGCCGGGGCCGCGCCGAAAGTCATGCAATCGGCGAGCGAATCGAGCTCTCCTCCGAACTTGCTGGTCGATTGCGTCAGGCGGGCAATCCGCCCGTCCAGCCCGTCCGTCAGCATCGCGATCCCGATCGCGATGGCGGCGTAGTCAAAGAACCTCGCAGCGGCCTCTGCCTGGTCCGGCGGCAGGGACACCGCCTTGATGGTCTGGACCAACGTGTAGTAGCCGCAGAATAACGTCCCCACAGTGAAGATCGTGGGCAAAGCGATCGGTGCCTTGTCGCGCCCGTTATTGCGAATCTTCATTGGGCCGTTCCCTTCACTTTAGGGTCGCCAGCACTGAACTGCCGCCAGACACCCTGTCCCCGCGCCGAACTACCGGGTCCCATTCGGGGCCTAGCAAGACATCCACGCGCGAGCCGAACTTGATCAAACCGAACCGCTCTCCCTTTTCGACGGCATCTCCCGCGCGCTTGTGGCATACGATACGCCGGGCGATCAGACCGGCGATCTGCGTGACCTCGACGGACGCTCCACTGTCAGTATCGTTGATGACCAGCGTGTTGCGCTCATTCTCCAGCGAGGCGGCATCCAGGTGGGCCATGCGGAAGCGCCCTCGGCTGTAGCGGACAGATTGGACCCGGCCGGTGATCGGGACGCGGTTCACATGGACATTGAAGATGTTCAGGAAGATGCTGATGCGCTGGTGACCAGCGGGCTCGGGGCGAACCCGCACGACCTTCCCGTCTGCCGGGGATACGCAAAGCGCCCCCGCCGGGACCTCTCGCCCCGGATCGCGGAAAAAATAGAGGCAGAACAGCGCCACGACGATCCACGGAGCGGCCGTCCAAGGCCCCCACAGCAGACCGCAAGCGAGGGCCGCAGCCGCAAGCGCTGCAGCGTAATAGTAGCCATCTCTCACCATTGGCGGCCGGGCTCCGGGAACCGTGATCCGGCGTCTCGGCTCAATCAGCCTGGGCCGCGCGCTGCTCGACCATATTGGCCATCTGATCCTTTAGGTTCAACTTCAGCTTCTTGAGGCGAGCTTCCTCGAGTTGTTCTTCTGACGAGGGAAAACGGCGTTCGCCCAGTTCGTTGAGCCGGCGCGCATACTCTGCGTGTAAGCGTTTCAACTTCTTGTATTGGTCGTTTGATTCCAACAGTTGCGCGGCAAATTGCGCAGATGCGGCAGTAGTCATCCAATCTCCTCCTGTGCGGATCGAAGAGCTTGCGGGCCAAGGTGACCGCCCTACGCGATCACGCAGATTAGCGATTGGCCGCGATACGATCCTTCCGAGAGTAAACTCTAGCAAAATTCTCGTGGCGCTGCGACGGCGACGCTCGTGCGGCAACCTTGCCGGCGAGCGTCGAACCTGCTCCGGTATGCTGTAAGCAGATGGGGATTTTGCGATGGAAGTGGGCCCGGCGGGCGTGAGCGAGGAACTGCTGCAGATCCTGTGCTGCCCGGTGACGAAAGTGGCGGTGCGGCGGCTGGAGCCGGCGGGGCTGGAGGCGCTCAACGCGGCGGTCGCGGCGGGCGGCGCGCGCCACGCCGACGGCACGCCGGTGGGGCAGCCGCTGGAGGCGGCGCTGGTGACCGCGGACAGGGCCACGGTGTACCGCGTGGAGGCCGGCATCCCGGTCATGCTGCCGGGGCTGGGCATCCCCACCGCGGCGCTGGCCGACTGGCCGGCCTAGCGGGGCCGCGGGCCGGCGGGTAGCCGGCCACGCGGGGATGGTTTCCGGGCAGCGTCCTACTCTCCCACGCCGTTGCCAGCGCAGTACCATCGGGGCTGGGGAGCTTAACTGCCGTGTTCGGGATGGGAACGGGTGTGGCCTCCCCGCTGCGGCCACCCGGGAAGGGCCCGGGCGCGCGCAGCGCCCGGGAGGGCGCCCGCGGGGGGGCGCCCGGCCGAATTGCGAAGGTCATAGGCAATCAGCGCCCGCGGCCGGCCCGCGCTGGGCGGGGCCGGTCCGGGGCAAGCTTCACGGGCAAGCCTGTGGGGCGATTAGTAACGGTCAGCTGCGCGCGTTGCCGCGCTTGCACATCCGTCCTATCCAACTTGTCGTCTACAAGTGCCCTCGTGGGGAAACCTGGTCTCGGGCGGGGTTTCGCGCTTAGATGCTTTCAGCGCTTCTCCCGTCTGAACTTCGCTACCCAGCGGTGCCACTGGCGTGACAGCTGGATCACAAGAGGTTCATCCGCCTCGGTCCTCTCGTACTGAAGGCAGCCTCCCTCAAGTTTCCTGCGCCCGCCAAGGATAAGGACCGAACTGTCTCGCGACGTTCTGAACCCAGCTCGCGTACCGCTTTAATGGGCGAACAGCCCAACCCTTGGGAGCTTCTTCACCCCCAGGATGCGATGAGCCGACATCGAGGTGCCAAACCCGCGCGTCGATATGAACTCTTGGCGCGGATCAGCCTGTTATCCCCGGCGTACCTTTTATCCGTTGAGCGACGGCCCTTCCATGCGGAACCGCCGGATCACTATGGCCTGCTTTCGCACCTGCTCGACCTGTCAGTCTCGCAGTCAGCCCGGCTTCTACCATTGCGCTCTGCGGCTGGTTTCCAATCAGCCTGAGCCGAGCTTCGCGCGCCTCCGTTACTGTTTGGGAGGCGACCGCCCCAGTCAAACTACCCGCCAAGCAGTGTCCCTGGGCCGGCTTCACGGCCCGAGGTTAGATCCACAACATCACGAGGGTGGTATCTCAAGGTTGGCTCCGCCGCGCCCGAGAGCGCGGCCTCCCAGCCTCCCACCTATGCTGCGCGCGTCATGTCATGCATCACTGCCAAGCTGTAGTAAAGGTGCACGGGGTCTTTCCGTCCTTTGGCGGGTAACCGGCGTCTTCACCGGTACCACAACTTCGCCGGGCTGGTTGTCAAGACAGCGCTCAGATCGTTACGCCATTCGTGCAGGTCGGAACTTACCCGACAAGGAATTTCGCTACCTTAGGACCGTTATAGTTACGGCCGCCGTTCACCGGGGCTTCGATTCGCAGCTTCGCTTGCGCTGACCGCTCCTCTTAACCTTCCGGCACCGGGCAGGCGTCAGCCCCTATACGTCGTGTTCGACTTTGCAGAGACCTGTGTTTTTGTTAAACAGTCGCCTGAGCCATTTCTCTGCGACCCCCTCGCGGGGGTGCTCCTTCTCCCGAAGTTACGGAGCCAATTTGCCGAGTTCCTGGACAACCAATCACCCGAGCGCCTGAGAATACTCTTCCCGTCTACGTGTGTCCGTTTGCGGTACGGGCGCCGCGCGCTCTCCTTAGAGGTTTTTCCTGGCAGTGTAGCTACGCAGCTTTGCGGCCTTGCGGCCTCGCGTCCGTCCTCAGCCCGGTGCCGGGTGGATTTGCCTGCCCGGCGGCCTCGAGACGGCCAAAGGGGATTTCCATCGCCCCTCCTGCTTGACTTCCTGCGTCACCCCGTCGTACAACGATCGCGTGGCGGTCGCGGAATATTAACCGCGCGCCCATCGGCTACGCCTTGCGGCCTCGCCTTAGGACCCGACTAACCCCGGGCGGATCGACCTTCCCCGGGAAACCTTAGACTTTCGGCGGCCAGGGTTCTCGCCTGGCTTCTCGCTACTAATGCTGGCAGAGTCACTTCGCGCCCCTCCACGGCCCCTTCCGGGCCCGCTTCGGCGGCGGCGCGAACGCTCTCCTACCATCCCCGCCCCGAAAGGCGGGAATCCGCGGCTTCGGCGCAGCGCTTGAGCCCCGTTACATTTTCGGCGCCAAGACGCTCGACCAGTGAGCTGTTACGCTTTCTTTCAAGGATGGCTGCTTCTAAGCCAACCTCCTGGCTGTCGTCGCGACTTGACTTCCTTACCCACTGAGCGCTGCTTGGGGGCCTTAGCCGGCGGTCTGGACTGTTTTCCTCTCGACCACGGAGCTTAGCCCCCGCGGTCTGACTCCCGCGCCGTTCGTCGGCGGCATTCGTGCTTTGGTTGGATTTGGCAGGTTGTGAAACCCCCTAGTCCATCCAGTGGCCTACCGCCGCCGCGCTTGCGCGAGGCTAGCCCTAAAGCTATTTCGGAGAGAACGAGCTATCACGGAATTTGATTGGCCTTTCACCCCTGCCCTCGGTTCATCCAAGCCGTTTTCAACCGACACTGGTTCGGGCCTCCATCCGCTGTCACACGGACTTCACCCTGACCAAGGGTAGATCATCCCGCTTCGCGTCTAGTCCCGGCGACTGCGCGCCCTGTTCAGACTCGCTTTCGCTGCGGCTCGGTCTCCCTTAACCTTGCCGCCGAGACTAACTAGCCAGCTCATTAAGCAAAAGGCACGCGGTCAGGCGCCGCGCGCCCTCAGGCGCGCGGCCTCCCTCCCACTGCTTGTAGGCATACGGTTTCAGGCACTGTTTCACTCCCCTAGCAGGGGTGCTTTTCACCTTTCCCTCACGGTACTGGTTCACTATCGGTCAAGAGCGAGTGTTTAGCCTTGCCGGATGGTCCCGGCAGCTTCCCGCAAGATTTCCCGTGTCCCGCGGTACTCAGGATACCCCCGGGCCGTCCCACCTTTCGCCTACAAGGCTGTCACTTCCTGCGGCCGGCCTTTCCAGGCCGTTCGGCTAGGTGTCGCGGTCCCTTCCTGGGGTCCTACAACCCCGGGCCCCCCCCGAAGGGGTCGCCCGGTTTGGGCTCCTCCGCGTTCGCTCGCCGCTACTAGCGGAATCACTGTTGTTTTCTCTTCCTCCGGGTACTGAGATGGTTCACTTCCCCGGGTTCGCCCCGCCGACCTATCGTTTCGGCCGGCGGCGGCGGGAGTTCACTCCCGCCGGGTTCCCCCATTCGGACATCCCCGGCTCTAAGCTTGCTTGCAGCTCACCGAGGCTTTTCGCAGCTGGCCACGTCCTTCATCGCCTGCTCTTGCCAAGGCATCCCCCGTACGCCCTTAGTAGCTTGCCCGTAAAACTTGCCCCGGGCCGGCCCCGCTTGGCGGAGCCCCCGGGGGACGCTACTTCGGACGACGCGCATATCGCGCGCCTCCGGCGATTGCCTATGACCTTCGCTATTC
>OZ252099.1:4345000-6736721 GCA_965248305.1 Bryobacterales bacterium
CTTCGCCCACGACAAGCTGCTGGTCGAGCCCTGGGCCGACGCCCGCTGCGACGACCTCGAGCAGGGCCGCCTCGACGGCCTGCTCGCCACCTTGCGCGCCCACGCCGGCACCTGCGAGCAAGCCGGCAAATGCGCCAACTACATCGAGAAGAACCGCAGCCGCATGCGCTACCCGGAGTTCCGGGCACAGGGCCTGTGCGTGGGCTCCGGAGTGGTCGAGTCCGGCTGCCGCACGGTGGTCGGACGCCTCAAGCGCTCGGGAATGTACTGGACCGTCAGCGGGGCTAACGCCATCCCCGCCCTCGAAGCCCACCGCGACCGTCTCCTCCAGCTCATCGCTGGCCTCGGCGACATGTGCCCCGGCACCCTCTCCAACCGCGACCGCCCCTGCGGCAAGCCCCACGGCCCCGACTGGTCGCTCACCTTCAAGTCCGACGGCGAAACCGGCAGCCGCTCGCTCCGCCCCGACCAGGTCGCGACCGCCCGCCAGCAGATCACCAACTTCCGCCGCTACCAGGCCCTGTCCGCCGAACTGGTCGAAGTCAGCGCGCAGCTCTGCCAGGCCCGCCTCGCCCAAAACGCCACCGCAGCCGCCCAACAGGCGAAAAAAAAGGGGCTTATATACAATCCTAACCAAGGCAACCGGCGAGTGTTTGGGAAGAATCCAAGAAAAGAATCCCTAACTCATTGATTTCGCTTGACATCCAGTGCTGGATTGGTCATAATGGTCACGTAATGAGGGCACGCAGGAAACACCATCATCCCGGACCGGGCAAGGCCAGCCGCAAGGGCCTGTCGATCGTCCAGTTGATCAGGATGTTCCCGGACGACAAGGTCGCCGAGGCTTGGATCGCCTCGCTGCGCTGGCCGACTGGAGCGGTCTGCCCGCACTGCGCATCCGCCAACGTGCAGTGCGGGGCGAAGCATCCGAGCATGAGCTATCGCTGCCGCACGTGCCGCAAGTTCTTCTCGGTGCGCACCGACACGGTCATGCAGAACTCGAACCTAGGCGCTCAGAAGTGGGTGATCGCGGCCTACATGCTGAGCACGAACCTCAAGGGGGACTCCAGCATGAAGCTGCACCGGGACCTGGACATCACGCAGAAGTCCGCATGGCACTTGGCGCATAGAATGGGGCTTATATGCCAAAGTGCTCAGAAACGGAATCTGGCGGGAATGTTCCGGGCAATCCGAAATGGCGAGATCCTTGGCCCACGTCATTGTGTGCGCCATAGCGCTTCCATTGAATTTCGTTGCGGAAATCCTGAGGTTCGAGGACCGCGTCCATCACCAGCTTGAGATTAGTGGCTGGCCGCGGGATCGCAATGCAGCTTCCGTGTTCGTTGTCAAGCGGATTGCCAGGGAAAAGTGGTGACGAGGAGCCTTGGAGGCGGGTTTTGCCCGCTGGGGCGGCTGGGGGCCGGGGGCTGGTCGGCAGCGGTTTCACGCGGCGGCCTCCAGCTCGCGGGAGGGCGGCTCGGACTGCCAGGTGCGGTCCTCGCGCAGGAGGGTGTCGAGCAGGCCGGCGAGCCCGCGCATGACAGCGACGAGGGCGACCTTGTGCTGCTTGCCGGCGGCGGTGAGGCGCTCGTAGCAGGCCTTGGAGGAAGGTTCGCAGCGGATCGCGGACAGGGCGGCCATGTAGAGCAGCTGGCGGGGCTGGGCGCGGCCGCCGCGGATGCAGCGGCCACCGCGGTGCTGTCCGGAGTCGCGGTCGAAGGGGGCGATGCCGAACAGCGCAGCGGCCTTGCGCCGGCCGAGGGAGCCGAGCTCGGGCATGGCAGCGCAGAGGCAGGCGGCGTTGACGGGACCGAAGCCGGGGATGGACTGGATGACGGCGGCGCGGCGGGAGAGCGCGGCGGCGGCGGCGATGCACTCGCGCATGCGGCAGTCGCAGTCGGCAATGTCGGTCTGGCAGGCCGCGAGCGTGGCGCTGGGGCAGCTGGCGGCTGCGGGGTCGAGTTCGGCACAGAGCTTGCGGAGGGTGCCGAGCTGCTCGACGAGCTTGCGGCGCAGGACGAGCAAGTCGCTGAGGAGCTTGAGGTTGTGCGGCTTGGGCGGTGTGCCCTCGAGGCCGGCGAGGAGGCCGAAGCTGGCGAGCATGGCGGCGTCGACGCGATCGTTCTTGGCGAGCGTTCCGATCGCTTCGGCGAAGCGGCGGGAGCGCAAGGGATTGACCAGGACGGTCTCGAGGCCGGCGTCAGCGAGGCACTCGTGGAGGTTGCGGTGGTAGCGGCCGGTGGGCTCGAAGACGGCCCGGTTGACGCCGTGCTTGAGCAGCCAGTTGCGCAGGCCGCGGCGGCCGGACTTGTCGTTGTTGAACTGACGGTCGAGGCGGCCGTCGAGGATGTGGGCGTCGAGCCCGGACTTGCCGACATCGATGCCGACGACTACGATGGGAGTGTGAGTGGTCATTCCTGCGTTCCTTTCCTTTTGCAATTCGGGTCCTGACCCACGCTTCCGTTCAGGGCGCGCAGGAATTGCTGCGACGGGCCGAGGAAGTGGCGACCATCCCTCTCTCCGGCACCTCTCCAATATAAAAGGTACAGGCTTCCCGTTGGCTTGAGCAACCGCTTCATTTCCAGCAGGCGAACGGCCCGCATGACCAGCTCGGACTGCCTGCCCTTGCCCTGCGCGCGCCCAGCAGCGTCAATGCTGCTGGGCAGTGCGGGTTCCCTCTCAGCGATCCAGCCAAGCCATGTCCAGTCCACGTCGCTCAGAGTCCACGTGTTCTGCAAGGCCGCTCCTGCCGCCTCTGAGCCTATGGCAGCCTCGTAGGGGCGATTCGTGTTGCAGGGAGGGTCCAAGCAGAGCAGCTCTGCGCTCTCGGAATTCATGCCCCGCAGGACGTCCGGATTGTCCCTGGTCAACAGCCTGCGCTGCTGAACGTGCGGCTCCGCCATCCTCGTTCCGTTGCTTGCGCGGCAGCCCGTAGGCGAACATGCGCCGGACGGCCTGCTGGACCGGCAGGTGGATGCTCAGGACGCGCGTTTCCGGTCGCCCTGGACGGTTCCGCTTGGTCCTGCGCACCAGCTGGCTCATGCCGTCAGCCTCTTGTACGTGAGCACCTTGCCATCCATGTGACGGACCATGTGTCCCAGCTGCTCCATGGTATCCAGGCTGCGGATGCCGGCCCGTCCGCTGAACTCATGCAAGTACCGATGCAGGTGCTTGCCGGTCATCCGGTGATAGATGCCGTAGTAGCCGCGCTTGAACAAGGACCAGAACCCCTCGATGCTGTTGGTGTGGATCGCGCCGCGCACGTACTCGCCCGCTCCGTGGTGCACCGCGTCATGCGTGTACTCGCGCAGCTTCCCATAGGCACTGGACCCGTCCGTGTACAGCGTGGAAGCCGGCTCGACCGTAGCCTCCACGAAGCCTCCCAGAGTCTGGGCATCCGTTGCCGGAACCGGCTGCGCTACCACCTGGCCGCCACGCTGCTTGGCACCCACAACCGCCGTCTTGCCGACGCTTCCGCGACCGGCCTTGAGTTTCTTCGATGCATGCTTGTTGCGCTCCTTACCTCCGAGGTAAACCTCGTCGAGCTCGACGATGCCGCTGAGCGGCGCCGCGCCGTCCCTGAACACCTCGCGGATTCTCTGCAGCAGGTGCCAGGCAGTCTTCTGCGTGACGCCTAGCTCGCGATGCAGCTTCATGCTGGAGATGCCCTTGAGGTTGGTCGCCGCCATGTAGAACGCCACAGCCCATGTCTGATAGCCGAGCTTGCTGGACTGCATGATGGTGCCCTTGCGGACGCTGAAGCGCTTGCGGCAGTCCTTGCAGGTGTACGGCATGGACGGATGGGACGGGCACTGTCCGTGGTTGCCGGAACGGCAGTCCGGGCAGGTCGGCCGGTGCTTCCAGCGCAGTTCCTCAAACCACCTTTCCGCCGTCGCGTCGTCGGGGAACTTGCGCAGCAACTCGATGATCGTGAGGCCCTTGCGGTCCGCCCGCCCAGGCCCCTTGGGGGTATGGTTGCTGGGTCCCCTCATGAGCATTATCATACCACGAACTGCAAGTGGAGTCAAGCGCTAATGCACTGATTCTAGAAGTTGTTAAATGCGTTCTGCCTGTACCGAACATTCCCGCCAGATTCCGTTTCTGAGCACTTTGGCATATAAGGCCCCATAGAATCCGCGAGAGTTGGGACAGGGGCGCGGGGCAGTTCGGTGGTCCGGTAGAGATTGACGAGACCTACATTGGCGGCAAGCGCAAGAACATGAGCAATGCGCAGCGCCAGGCACTGCCGGGCCGTGGGCCAGCCGGCAAGGTGGCGGTGGTCGGTGCCAAGGATCGCGAGACGAACAGGGTCGCTGCGAAGGCCGTTGCAGCCACCGACAAGGAAACGCTGCAAGCCTTCGCCAAGGACTGGGCAGCCCCGCAAGCCACTGTCTACACGGACGATGCGAGCGCCTACGAGACGCCGCCGTTCGAGCACGAGACGGTGAAGCACTCGGTGCGTGATATGTGCGCGGCAAGGCGCACACCAATGGAGTCGAGTCGTTCTGGTCGATGCTGAAGCGCGGCTACATCGGCACCTACCACAAGATGTCAGCGAAGCACCTCGACCGCTACGGCAAGGAATTCTCGGGGCGTCACAATCTGCGCCCGGCGGACACCTTGGAGCAGATGGAACTCGCCATGCTGAGGATGGTCGGCAAGCGACTGCGGTACCAGGACCTGAAGCAGGATAACGGTCTGGACTCAGGCGCTCGGGAACTGGCGGCATGAGGCAGCTGAACGCCCAGCCAGCGATTGCCTACGATGGGCGGGGCCCACATGAAGACCGACAAAGAGATCGTCAGCCAGCCAGCTGAGACGGCGACTGCTAAGACAAATCCCAAGCGCGGGCGTCCGGTCCAGTACGCCATGCCCGATCCGATCCCCGACACTCCCGAGAACATCATGCGGGCATTGCTGTCCGCACCGCCAAGGCGCGAGAACGACTGGGACTATAGCAGGCGATCCGGACGGAAAGCCAAGCGCCCGTAGTTGATTGCAATGAAATGTAAAACGGTTGCCTTGGTTAGGATTGTATATAAGCCCCAAAAAAACGCTGAACCAGCGCTTCGGCCCGGATATCCGCGCCGAACTCGACCGCTTCCTCGGTTGCGTCCCGTCCAACTCGATCGACTTCGAGGCCCTCGAAACCGCCGTGCGCCGCAGCGTCTCGATGGCGACCGCTCCGATCACTGCGGCCCCTCCCGGCCCCGACTGCGGCCAGCCGACCCGCTACGTCGGCCGCCCGGCATGTCCTCCGCTGCGAACGTTTCGCTCCGGCAGGAGCGTAACAGAGTGAGAAATCCCGCTTACCTGCTGCCAAAACAATTCGGGATTCTCACGTCAACAGACACCGGGCGCCAACAGGCCTGCCAATCCGCGCGAAATCAAAATCATGTCGTGCACCCATTTTTTCCCTGGGAGCTGCTGGCTACGCCCGTGCGTCGCTGGTCGAGCCTCGCGCGAATCTTCGCTACGGCACTTCGATGATCCGCTTCCCGCGAATCGCCAGATTCACCCTGTGCGCCGTGTCGGCAGCCTCTACCGCGGCTCGGATGTGCGCTCTGGGCGTGCTTCGGTCGCGGATGCAGGCCAGCCAGTTCCGCAGGTTCTCTCGGGTGGCCGGTCCGTCAACCCGGTCGCCGGCCGAGCGCGCCTCCGGGCGTGCAAAGCGGTGGGTCGGATCCGGCAGGTCCACGTCCTCGAGCGGTCGCGTCCCTTCCTCGTACACTGCGTAGCCCTGACGGTTCAGCCTCATCATCGCCTTGTCGCCGCGGAACTCGATGCCGCAGCCGAGCAACCCGCAGGTCATGTTGCCCTCGAAGACCACCATGTATCCCTCCGGGAACAGCATCGTCGCGGTGACGGTGTCCGGCGCCTCAAGCCAGTCGTGGGTGTAGGTCGCTCCGGCAGCATGCACCTCGCGGACCCGAGGGCTTTGCATGAACCACTGCACCACGTCGATCCAGTGCGTCATCAGGTCGGTCACGCTGCCTCCTCCGAAATCCCAGAAGAACCGCCAGAAGTCAAAGCGCGTCGGGTCGAACGGCTGCTCCGGCGCGGGACCCAGCCACTGGCGCCAGTCCAGTTGGCCGAGGTCGATGTCCGGGCCGCGGCGCGCCCTGAAGTCCGCATAGTTCTGCGACCAGTGGCAGCGTATGAAGGTGACCTTCCCCAACACTCCCCGATCGACCAGCCGCTTGGCCTCGAGAAAGTGATCCCAGCTGCGCTGCTGCGTGCCCGTCGCGACGACTCGTCCCGAGCCCTGGACCGCCTGCAAGAGCGCGGCTCCTTCCGCGAGATCGTGCGTGACCGGCTTTTCGACATATACGTCCTTGCCGGCCGCAACGGCCGCAATGGTCATGCGGGCGTGCCAGTGATCGGGCGTGCCGATCACCACGGCGTCAATGTCCTTGCCAGCGAGCAGGTCACGGTAGTCGCCGTGCGGCGCGGCGGGCCGGCCAAGCTCGTCGGCGGCCTGCTCGCGCCTCGGCACATAGACATCGGAAACGCCGCGCACCTCGGCACCTGGGATCTCGCGGATGCAGGCTGCCAGGCCCCGGCCTCGTAAGCCGCAGCCGATCAGACCGACACCGATGCGGTCATTCGCCCCAGCGATTCGTTGCGCGGCCGATGGCGTCAGCATTCGTGTGCAGGCAGCAGCTGCTCATTCCATCTTGGGCGGACCCACTCCGGGCGCCAGCCCTCAGAAGGTCCGAGGCAGGGCGCGCCGGCTACGGCTTTGCAAGCCCGGCGACGACTCGGTTGCCCTGATCCAGCAGCAGCTGCGCGTGCGGCAGCGCTTCCAGCGCCCGCTGCACGTCCGGGTCCAGCTCGAAGTACACGCGCTGCCCGACTTCAATGTCGTAGGCGGAGTTGTAGACCTGCCGCTTGATGAACCGGCGCAAGAAGTCGCGGTTGGCGTCGAAGTCGCTGTCCTCAAACTCGATCTCTTCTTCGCGCAAGAATGCCCTGAAGCTCTCGAGCACCTCGTCGGACACATCCCAGCCCATGGGCAGATCCGGATGGTCCCGGGTGTAGTCCTGGGCGAACGTCCCGATGGCAAAGCGCCGGGTCAGAAGCCACTGGAAGTCGTTGGACTTTTGCTCCTCCAATTCGATGTCGGGGGTAATTCCGCCACCTGCGAAGACCTGGCGGCCCTTGTCTGTCAAGCGCACGCCGTCCCGCTGCGGCCGGTACCCCTCGCTGCAGGGGTTGCTGTAGTAATCCAGCATCGAAACACCGTCATAGCGGCGTTGGATCAGCCGTCCGCTGGGCGTATAGTAGCGGGCTGTCGTCAGCGCCAGGCCGGTGGACTCCGACAACGTGAAGACGGTCTGCACCAAGCCCTTGCCGAAAGTGTTATGCCCCACGATCAGGGCGCGGTCATGGTCCTGCAGTGCGCCCGCTACGATTTCCGAAGCCGAGGCGGAGTTGCAGTTCACCAACACGACCATGGGGAAGCGGGAGCCGCTGTTGCCGCGATTCACCGTGTACGAGCGTTCCCGCGACGAGCGCCCGTGGTGCGAAACGATGGTCTGCCCCTTTTCCAGGAAACGGTCCGAAACGCGGACGCCCTCGCTGAGCAAGCCGCCGCGGTTGTCTCGCAGGTCCAGCACAAGCCCTTGGAGCGTCCGGACCTTCAAGTCGGCGAGCGCGGCATCGAGTTCCCGTCCGGTGTTCTCGTTGAACGTCTGGATCCGGACGAAACCGACCCCCGGCTGGATCTGGAACGCGGTGGGCACTGACGGGCGGGGAATCCTGGCGCGCTTGACGGTGAAATCGAGCAGGCTCTCGGCGTCCCGGCGCTCGATGCCAATCTTCACAGAGGTGTTCACCTGGCCGCGCAGCCGATTCGCCACCTCGGTCACGCTGAGGTCCTCCACGTTTTCGTCGTCCACCTCCACGATCACATCGCCAGGGCGCAGGCCGGCCCGATAGGCCGGCGTGCGAGGCATCGGCGCAACGACAATCGTGCTCCCGCTGCGATCCCCGATGTGCATGCCCACTCCCGCATAGTGGCCCTGTTGATCGTCCCGGAGCTGCTTGAACGCTTCGGGGCCGAAGAACGAAGAGTGCGGGTCCAGCGTGCGCAGCATGCGCGGAATCGCACCTTCGAACAGCACCTCCCCAGCGTCTAGGTCCGTGGCGTAATGCGTCTCGACCGTGGCGAGCAGCTTCGAGAACTCGCGGATGCTCCCTTGAATCTCGTTGTCGGAGGACTCCGACGCAGCGTGGACCCAAGGGCTGGCCAAGAACAGCCCTGCTGCTGCCAAGCAACTTACGAGCACGGTCGGCACAAGCCACCGTCTATCTATCTGCATGAGCGTGACCGGTCGATGAATCTCAAGCTGAGCCCCAGAGTTCATCTGTATAGTAGCAAGCAAACCCGCGGCCGATGACGTTTTGGCGGCTTCAGTCTTGTTGCGGGTCGAGTGCCGCGCCCGCGCGGCGCGTATAATGGAAGTCTCGGAGTGAACCGTGCAGAAGAAGAAATTCATCCTCATCATCGCCGCGATCATCCTCACACTTGGCTGGATGGCAGTGGGAGGCGTCCAAGAGAGCGCTACGTACTATGTGACGCTTGACGAGCTGTTGGCCATGGAGCAGCCTGGCGCCAAGCGCATCCGGGTCGGCGGCGACGTCGCCGACGGCTCCATCGTGCGGCATGCCAGCAAGGTCGAGTTCACCCTGCACCAGCAGGACGAGACAATGGCCAATCCCACGGTATTGGACGTCGTGTACACCGGAGCCGACCCGCTGCCGGACACGTTCCGCGACAAGGCCCAGGCATTGTGCGACGGTTACCTGCGAGCCGACGGGAAGTTCGAGGCAACCAAGATCCAGGCCAAGTGCGCATCGAAATACGAAGCCGCTCCGGGCGAAGGCGCGGCCCCGGTCTACGGGGCCGCGGCTGCGCAGCCGACCGACTAGCGATGCGCAAGATACGGGGCCGGAGCAAGATCGGTTCTAGCTAGGATCCGCGCTCAGTTCGGTAAGCAATGGAAAATCTTGGCTATCTGGCGGTCCTGCTCGCGTTCCTGCTGTCCGTCTACGCGACGGTCGCAGCCCTGGCTGGCAAGCTGCGCAGCAACCCATTCCTAGAATTCAGCGCACAGCGCGCGGTGCTGGGCGCCTGGCTGATGACGACCGCGGCTTCAGGGATCCTGCTTCACGCGATCCTGACGGACAACTTTAGCTTTAACTACGTCGCATCCCGCTCGAACGCCGACCTGGACCTGCTCTACAAGATCGCGGCCTGGTGGGGCGGCCAAGAGGGCTCGCTGCTGTTCTGGAGCTGGATCGCGGCGACTTATTCGTTCGTGGCTGTCTACACCGGCCGCAGGCGGCACCGCAACATGATCTCGTACGTGGTGGTGGTCATGGCCGCCACGCAGGCCTTCTTCCTAGGCCTGGTGGCCTTCGAGGCCAACCCGTTCCAGGTCATCATGTCCGGCCCCCAGATCACGGCAGTGCCGGACGGCAGCGGGCTCAACCCGCTGCTGCAGCACCCGATGATGGCGATCCACCCGCCGATGCTGTACCTCGGCTACGTCGGGTTCACCGTTCCGTTCGCCTTCGCGCTGGCGTCACTGATCACCAAGCAGCCGGGCGAGCGCTGGATCCACACTACCCGCGTTTGGACGATGATCACGTGGCTGTTCCAGTCGATCGGCGTCCTGCTGGGCGCCCGCTGGGCCTACGTGGTGCTCGGGTGGGGCGGCTACTGGGGCTGGGACCCGGTCGAGAACGCGTCGCTGCTGCCGTGGCTGACCGGCACGGCCTTCCTGCATTCGGTGATGATGCAGGAGAAGAAAGGGATGATGAAGACTTGGAACATCATCCTGATTTCGTCCACGTTCTTCCTGTGCATCTTCGGGACGATGATGACCCGCGGCGGGCTGGTCAGCTCGGTGCACGCATTCGCGCAATCGAACATCGGCACGTATTTCGTGTGGTTCCTGATCGGCGGCATCGGCATCACGACCTACATGATCGCGAGCAGGCGGGAGTACCTGCGCAGCGAGGCAGACCTTGACTCGGTCGTGTCGCGGGAATCCAGCTTCCTATTCAATAACGTGATCCTGCTGGCGAGCTGTTTTGCAGTTTTGTGGGGCACGCTCTTCCCGGTGATCAGCGAGTACGTCACCGGTGACAAGATCACTGTCGGCGCGCCCTTCTTCAACAAGGTCAATGTACCGATCGCGCTGTTCCTGTTGTTCCTCACCGGGGTCGGCCCGCTGTTCGCATGGCGACGAACCTCGACCGAGAGCTTGCGCCGGAACTTCCAGTGGCCCGGACTGGCGGCGCTGGCGTGCGCCGTGATCCTGGTCGCTGCGGGCATGCGGCACTTTTACGCACTTGTGTGCTTCAGCCTGTGCGCGTTCGTGACGCTGACGGTGCTGATGGAGTTCTACCGCGGCGGGCGTGTGATCCAGCGCAAGCAGGGCATGCGACTGCCCTCCGCGCTGATCGAGCTCACGCACCGCAATACGCGCCGCTACGGCGGCTACCTGGTGCATATGGCGATCGTGCTGATGTTCATCGGATTCGCGGGGGCGGCGTTCAACCGCGTGCACCAGCAGGAGATGAGCGTCGGGGACAGCATCGATGTTGGCGCATATGCGTTCAAGCTTCAGAACATCTCTGAGATGGACAACCCCAACTACTTCCGGGCGGTTGCGGCGGTCGACGTCAGCAAGGGCGACAAGTTCCTGCAAACGCTACTGCCCGAGCGGCGCTTCTACCACGCTTCCAGCCAGCCGACGAGCCGGGTGGACGTGCGCAGCAGCTTGCGCGAGGATATCTACGTGGTCTATGCGGGCCAGTCGAATGACGGCGCCAACCCGGTCATTCAGGTGTACCTCAACCCGCTGGTGAACTGGATCTGGCTGGGAGCCATCATGCTGGTCTTCGGCACGCTGGTCGCGCTGGTCCCGAGCAAGGGGCGCCGCGCCGTCACGCGAGCCCAGCCGGCCAGATTGGAGGAACAGTCCGTTGGCGCGTCTGGCGATTAGCGTCTTGCTGGCGCTGGGGGCGGCTGGCGCACACGCTGCAGTGCCTTACGAGAAGCTGCGGCAGGTCGGCGATCTGGTCACCTGCCAGTGCGGCTGCTCCTACACGGTGGGCAGTTGCAACATGCTGAACTGCCATTTCCGCGACCCGGTCTTGCAAGACATCAGGGCTGGCCTCGACGAAGGCCAGGCCGACGAAGCTGTGCTCGAAGGTGTATACGCGAAATACGGTAGCGAGACCCGTGTGCAGCCGCGCAATCAGGGCTTTGGCATGGTGGCCTGGATCGCGCCGTTCGTTTCCCTGCTGGTGGGGCTAGCGCTCATACCGTGGGTGATCCGCAAGTGGCGCCGGTCTAGCGACGCGCGTTCGCGAGGCAGCGATGTCCCGGAGGAAGTCGTCGAGCGCTACCGAACGGAGATCGAGGGCGACCTCGAGGATCTGGAATAGACTCTTAGCTTGAGCACCCGGCCAGGCTCGCCTGCCGGGCTCCCGTCTGCACGCCATGTTTGTCGCGGCCGCCATCGCCATGATCCTGATCGCTTTCGCACTGCCGCTGGTGGTGCGCGCCAAGCATCTCCCGCCAGAAGATCCGGTATCGCTGACGCAGCACCTAGAGGACCGCAAGGCCGCTATCTACGAGAACCTGCGGGACCTCCAGGGCGAGTATCAAATGGGCAAGATGTCCGCAGCCGACTACGCGGCGAGCAAGCGGGACCTGCAGGCGGAGCTGGCCGGCGTGCTAGCCGGGATCGCGGAGGCCGAACGGCATGCGACTACGTGACCTGCTGGCCCGCAACCTGCTCGCGGCCGTAACGGCAGCCGCCTTGTGGGCGCTGGCCGCGCAGCCGGCTGGGGCAGTCAGCGGCATGGTGCTCAACGGCACGACCGGCGAGCCGCAGGGTGGAGTGTCGCTGACGCTGTCCAGCTTCGAGGGCGGCATGACGCCGCTCGAAGAGGCTGTCTCGCAAGCCGACGGGACGTTCGCCTTTGCCAAGCAGTTGCCGGCGGTCTCGTCCGGTCAGCCATTCGCCGGGGCAATCCGGGCCGAGCACGGCGGGATCGGGTACACCGAGGTCCTGCGCGATGGCACGGCGCACGACAGCGTCCGGATCACGGTTTATTCGGTCAGCGCAACGGAGATACCATCCCCGACGAACAGGTTCGTCTTCGTGGAGCCGCGCGGCAGCGAGTTGGCGGTAGTTGAGCTCTACCAGTTCGCCAATGCTTCCGAACCGCCCGTTACCTACAGCAGCGAGGACGGATCGCTGCAGTTCTACCTGCCCCCGGCGGCCCAGGGAGCCGTCGATGTGTCCGGTACGGGTCCGGCGGGAATGCCCCTGCCGAGCACAGCCCTGCCGGTGGCGGGTGTGCCGGACCTGTACCAGGTCGACTTCCCGCTCAAGCCGGGCGAGAACCGACTCGACCTGCAGTACGCCCTGCCCTACGAGGATCCGGCCCAGCTCATCGTCCGGTCGGCGTATCCGACCGTCCCGACTCGGGTGGTCGCTCCCCCGGGAGTGCAGGTCGAGGGGATCGGATTGACCGATCTCGGCCAGGAGCCCCGCACGCAGGCGTCGCTCTACTCGATACCCGAAGGGTCCGCCGTCACGTTACAGGTGAGCGGCAGCAGCCAGCTGCGCAGCGAGGCGCCGGTCGGAGGCGGGGATCCGGCCCCGATCAGCGTCGAGCCCGCTCCCGTCGCCAAGGAATTGGTGTGGATCGCCGGTCTGGCAATCGCGATTCTGGGCCTTGGGTTCTTCCACTTGCTGTCCTCGAGACTTCCGGACGGACACGGCGAGCGAGGCTAGCGTCAGGGCCCATGAGCGAGCCCGCGATCCTGGCAAGCGGCGTGTCGAAGTACTTCGGCGACTTCGCTGCCCTGCGCGACGTGACCTTGGAAGTCGTGCCCGGGAGCGTCCTGGCGATGCTCGGGCGTAACGGCGCTGGCAAGACCACCCTGCTACGCATTCTAGCGGGCCTGTCCGCCCCGACCAAGGGCGAAATCCGCTTCCCGGCCGCCACCGCCCAGGACCGCGACCACCGTGCCGGGATTGGCATCATCGGTCACGGGACGTGGATCTATGACGACCTGACCGGCGAAGAAAACTTGCGGTTTTTCTGCCGCCTGTACGCTGTGCCCGACCCGACCCGCGTGGTCAGGGCATGGCTGGCCAGGGTGGGCCTGGACCCCTATCGGCACTCGCGCGCCGGCGAGTACTCGCGCGGCATGCGCCAGCGCCTGACGATCGCGCGTGCCTTCCTGCACGAGCCCGACGTGCTGCTGCTCGACGAGCCGTGGACCGCGCTCGACGACACCGCGATAACGCTGCTGTCAACCCTGGTCCACGACGCGCGGGAGGCCGGGCGGGCGGTCGTGATCTGCTCCCACCAACTGCGCGAAGCGGTCGGCGTGGCCGACGAGGTCGCGCTGCTGCACCGCGGCCGCGTGGCATACCGCGGTCCGGTTGATGATCGTCTGCGGACTGATCCGCAGTCGCTGTACGAGCGCATCCCATGAGGCGTCTGCTGGCAGAGACATGGGCCGTGGCGGCGAAAGACCTGCGCTGCGAAATTCGCGACCGGCAGGTGCTCAATGCCGCGATCTCGTTCGCGCTGGTGGTGCTGCTGATGTTCAGCTTCACGTTCGACCCCAACACGAACATCGGTGTGCGCAGCCTGTCGGGCGGGCTGCTGTGGGTGGTCTACCTGTTCGCGGGAGTGCTGGTGCTCAACCGCAGCTTCGCCCGCGAGACGTCCAATGACTGCCTGGCGGCTTTAGTGGCAGCACCGCTGTCGGGCGAGGCGCTGTTCTTGGGCAAGACGGTGTCCAGCTTCGCGCTGATCCTAGCCGTGGAGCTGATCTCGCTGCCGGTCTTCGGGATCTTCTTCGACATCAGCTGGGTGCCACGCTTCGGACAGCTGTTTCCGATCTTCGTGCTAGGCAGTTGGTCGTTCGCGGCGGTCGGCACGACATTCGGGGCGGTGACGGCCAGCAACCGCATGCGCGAGCTGATGCTGCCCCTACTGCTGTTTCCGATCTGCCTGCCGGCGCTGGTAGCGTGCATGAGCCTGACCTGGGCCATCTTCGACCCGACCGCGGTGTCGGAGACCGGCCCGTGGCTGCGATTGCTGGTCGGCTTCGACATAATCTACACGCTGCTGGGGGTGCTGGTGATGGAGCCCATCCTGACCTCGGGATAGAGCCGAAGCGCGCGGCTCGCAGATTGCCCGGAATTCCATCGAGAGCGGATAACGAGGATGCGACCAAGACTACGCTGGGGCCTGATCGGGGGCGGCGAGGGCAGCCAGATCGGCGGAGCCCACCGTATCGCTGCCAGGCTCGACGGGCTATTCGAGCTCGTTGCCGGAGCCCTCGACATTGATCCCGTCAAGGGCCGGGAATTCGCGATGCACAACGGCATCACGCCCGCGCGTGCGTATGGAGACTGGCGCGAGATGATCGAGTGCGAAAGCGTCCTCGATCCAAGCGAGCGGCTTGATCTGGTCACGGTCGCCACGCCCAATTCCACCCATTTCGAGATCACCAAGGCCTTCCTGGAAGCAGGCTTCGACGTCTTGTGCGAAAAGCCGCTCACAACCACGCTGCGCAGTTCCGCAGAGCTGGTCGCCATCGCTCGTGACGCCGGTCGCATTCTTGCCGTGAACTACGGGTACACAGGCTATCCGCTGGTCCGCCAGGCGCGCGCCATGGTGCAGGACGGGGCCTTGGGCGCGATCCGTGTCGTGGTGGCGGAATTCGCGCACGGCTCGCACGCCGACGCCGCCGCGGACAACCCAGGGTGCGCTGGCGGTATGACCCGGCGCAAGCGGGAGTCAGCTCTGTGCTGGCCGACACCGGTCTGCACGCGCTGCACATGGCCTGCTTCATTATCGGACGCGAGGTATCCAAGGTGGCCGCCGATTTCGCGTCCTGCGTCGAGGGCCGCTTGCTTGAGGACGACGCAATGGTGATGCTGCGCTTCAGCGGGGGCGAGGTCGGCCGGCTGTGGGCAAGCGCTGTGGCGGTCGGCCAGACACACGGGCTGGCGTTGCGCATCTTCGGAGAGCGCGGCGGACTGGCTTGGTCGCAGGAGCATCCCAACCAGCTCCACTGGACACCGCTGGGCCAGCCGACTAGGATCTTGGAACGCGGTGACAGGTCCCTGCACGCCGAGGCAGCGCAGGCGTCCCGCATCACTGTCGGACACGTCGAGGGCATGCTGCCAGCCTTCGCGAACATCTATGCGGATCTGGCTGAGGAGATTAGCCGCAGGCTCGCTGGGGGTGAGCCGTCGCAGGCCGGGCTGATGTATCCGACTGGCCAGGAGGGCCTGCATACGCTCGCTGCCGTTCACGCTGCAGCCGAGTCCGCCCGGAACGGCGGCAGCTGGGTGAACGTCCCGCAGTACGCCGGCGGCGCGCGCCAGTGATCGCGGTTTGGCCGGCCCGTATCGCTGCGCCCGATTCAGCTCGCCGACCAGCCAAGCGGAGGCATGCAGGCCGATGCCGGTTGCGGGACAGACTACGATATTCCCAGCGGAGTCATGGCGACGCAGCAGAGGAGCCAAAGCTTCAAGACGGCGGAGTGGCACGCCGAACCAGCGGCCGCGGCATGCCGACCGGTACCCGGGGTGCCTAACGTGCGGACATTCGTCGCCGCCATGGTCGTGGCTCTGTCGCTGGCTGGCTGCGGTCCGGCGTCCGCCCCCGCCGACGCGCCCTACGCCACTTACGACAGCTTTGAGGCCTTGGCCGCCGCCGACTACAGGAATCGCTTCGACGTCAGGCGGGTTACGGTGCCGACAGCCGGCGACCAGCCGGCCGACCATGGGTTCTTCTTCTATAACTGCCAGCAGCGGGAGTTGCTGCAATTCGATCCCACAGGTCGCTACATGCTGGCGCTGCGGGTGTTCTTCGAAGGCCGCGACGTGCGCCCGGACGATCGCGCCGAGGTCGGCATCGTCGACCTGCAAAACGACAACGAATGGACATTAATCGGGGAGTCGACAGCTTGGAACTGGCAGCAGGGCAACCGGCTCCAGTGGGTACCCGGATCTGACGAAGAGATCGCTTGGAATGATCGCTCCGACGACGGCACGCACTTCGTGAGCCGCATCTACAACACGCGGACCGGACAGCAGCGCACGCTGCCGCGTCCCATCTACACGATCTCGCCCGATGGCAAGACCGCGCTCACGCACGACTTCGAGCGAATGAAGCACGGCGGGACCGACTATGTCGGCATCAAGGACAAATTCGACGGCATCTGGGCTCCGGATGCAGCACATATCTGGAAGATGGACATGGCGACGGGAGAGCACGAGCCCGTGCTCAGCGTCGCCGAAATGGTACAGCGCATGTATCCCGCCGATCACGTGCCGAATCCGGCAGCAACCCTGTACTTCTTCCGCGAAGGCTTCAACCCCTCAGGCTCCCGCTTTATCTTCTTTGTCAAGGACGCGACCCCAGGTGAAAGAGCCCGCACCGAAGGCTATTCGATGAGCATCGAAGGGGGCGACATCCGCTACCTGTACAAGGCGCCGAGCCACCATTTCTGGATCGATGACGGGACGGTGATGGACAACGGCTGGCACACGCCGCCGGGCGGCGATGAGGAAGTGCGCGGATACTTCATCTTCACGGACGACGGATCGGGAGAGCCTAAGGAATTGATCTATGAAGCGCCAAACGGCCACATCACGCTCTCTCGCGATGGCGAATGGATCCTGACCGACACCTACAACATGGACGGGTACATCCACCTGTACATGTACCACCTGGCTTCGGAGCGTCTGGTGCCGCTCGCCAAGCTGGAAACGCATCTCAAGCGCGAGCAGGTCTTCGAAAGCGCCAGCTACTACAGGATCGACCTGCATCCCCGCTTCAGCCCCGACGGGCGCACCGTGAGCATCGATTCCTCCCACGAGGGACTCGGAAGGCAGGTCTACCTGATCGATGTCGGCGAGATCATGGACAATCCGCCCATGGCAGCTCGCTAGGGATCGCGGCGCCAGACCGTTCCCGGCGGCGCTCCCGGCAAGTCTCAAGGCCGCGCCAAGAGCCGAGCGCGGACCCGCTCGTAAGAATCCAGCACTTCGGGGTTGGCGAGCGCTCCCGCGTTCGGGACCGGCCTGCCGGCCAGCACGTTCTTGACGGCAAGCTCAGCGATCTTGCCGCTGCGAGTGCGTGGAATGTCATCGACCTGCAGCACCTCTGCCGGTACGTGGCGCGGCGAGGCGCGCTCGCGCACGCTGCGCTTGATCTTGCCGACGATTCCAGAATCCAAGACAAGGTCGCCCGCGAGGGTGACGAGCAGCACGACCTGCTCATCGCCAGCCCGGCTGAAGCCGACGGCAACAGCTTCAGAGACTTCAGGCAGGGCTTCGACGGCATTATATATCTCGGCTGTGCCGAAGCGCACCCCAGCGGGATTCAAGACGGCGTCGGAACGCCCCCAGAGCTTGAACCCGCCGCTCGGGCAGCGCTCGCAAAGATCGCCGTGGTGCCACACTCCCGGGAAGCGCTCGAAGTAGGCAGCCCGGTACCTGACGTCGCCGGGGTCGTTCCAGAATCCGACCGGCATAGCGGGAAACGGCTGCGTGCAGACCAACTCGCCTGTCGAACCCGCAGAGAGCGACGTGCCGTCTTCCCCGAAGACCTCGACACGCATCCCGAGCCCTGGTGCCTGCAACTCTCCCCGGTAAACGGGTCCGGTCGGATTTCCCAGCACGAAGCAAGAGACGATGTCAGTCCCGCCGGAGATCGATGACAGCAGCACGTCGGCCTTGACCGACCGATAGATGTAATCGAAACTAGCAGGCGCAAGGGGCGACCCGGTCGACAGGATCGTGCGCAAAGAGTCCAGCGCGTGACTCGACCTCGGCGCGAGACCGGCCTTTTCGATTGCGGCGATGTATTTGGCTCCAACGCCGAAGACGGAGATTTGCTCGCGATCAATTAGATCGAACAGGCGGCCGGGATGCGGGTGAAAGGGAGAGCCGTCATACAGGATCACCGTGGCTCCGACGGCTAGGCTGCTGACGAGCCAATTCCACATCATCCAGCCGCAACTCGTGAAATAGAAGATCCGATCCTCGCGGCGCAGGTCGGTGTGCAGGACAAGCTCCTTGAGGTGCTGCAAGAGCGTCCCTCCGGCCCCATGCACGATGCACTTCGGCGCGCCGGTCGTGCCCGACGTGCACAGGATGTAGACCGGGTGGTCGAAAGCGGCCGCCACAAACCGGGGCTCGCAGGGAACTGCCAAGAAATCGCCGTAAAGGCAGGCGTCCGGAACGCCGCGAAGGTCAGGCGCGACGCCTGTCATCGGCACGACCACGACCCGCTCGACGGACTCAATGCTGCTCGCGATCCTTCGCAGCTTCCCCAGACAGTCATGCCGCGTCCCGGCATACCAATAGCTATCCGTTGCGAACAGGACTCTCGGCTTGACCTGGCCCAAGCGGTCGACGGCCCCCTCAACGCCGAAATCGGGCGAGCAAGACGTCCAGATCGCTCCGCGGCTGATCGTGGCGAGCATCGCCACCACGGCTTCTGGCACGTTTGCCACAAACCCGGCAACGCGGTCGCCGGCAGACACTCCGGAGCGCTCGAGCGCCGCCGACAGAGCCCCGACTTGCAGGCGCAGGTCTCTGTAACTCAAGCATCTCCTGCGACCGCCCTCGGTCCACGACACCAAGGCGGCGCGGGAGTCATCGAAGCGGAGCAGGTTCTCGGCGAAGTTCAGCTCAGCGCCCGGAAACCAGCGGGCGCCGGGCATGCGGTCGAAGCGGTCGACGACGCGATCAGGCTCGCGGCTTGCGACGATGCCGACGAAATCCCAAAGAGAGTCCCAGAACTGCTCCGGCCAGTCAATCGACCACTGATGCAGCCCCGCATAGTCGGAGGCGCCGACCCGCTCCATGAAGCCGCACATGTGCGAAGCGCTGACCCGCTCCGGGGCAGGCGTCCAGATCGGCCGGTCCATTGGCGGGAACCGCAAAGGCTGGGTCAGGAAGCTGTGGCGCGAGGGGCGACGCCGCGAATTGCAACGGCAGCGGCGGCCAAGCCGATCAGGAACTTCAGCATGTCGAGGCCGGTATAGGCGTGGTGCAGCTGCCAGAACGAGGCCTGAACCTCGGGCATGGCCCCGTCAGCGGCGAAGTCGATCATCCGTCCCAGACGCACTGTCTCCGGAACGACATATCCGCTCAATACGGCGACAATGCCGAGCATCGCACCGATTAGCGCGACCAACAGGCGTCCGCGCTGCGACACTGCGGCCAACGCAAACGCTGCCAAAGCAAGCGGCACCTGAACCCAGCCCCAGCCGGTGAAGAACAGACGATTCACCTCGGATGCCTGATACCGCACGACTTCACGCACCCGCGCTGGGGCAAGGCCTTCGACGGCCGCGGCCAAGCCTTCGTTCTCGACAGTTGCGACGTGCTCGGCTACCGCGAAGTTCTTGATCGCGGTCTGCCACATGAATACGGTGCCGCAGCTCCATGCCCCAAGGGCGAAGATCAGAAGAAGAAGGGAGCTCCTCATGATCCCGGCGCAACGTACTCGGGCGGCGGCGGCGCACCCTCGCCGAAGAAATACGCCTCCATCTGCTTGATGATCACTTCCTGTGCCTGCAGCGTGGCAGGATTGAGACGGTACTCATTGATAATCATCTTGAGATGCTCGGCCCATTGGGCCCAAGCAAGCTGCGAAACGCTGTCGTAGATTCTCTGGCCGAGTTCTGAATCGAAAGGCACCTCGTCCAGGCCGGGCAGCTCCCTGTGGAGCTTCACGCAATTGACCATCCTGTCCGCCATGATCCAAGCGTAATACATGGGGCAGGCCGATCGCCGACGGAGACGGCACGCCGACGGGTGGGCGCAGCCACCTGCGAATGGATTTGACGCTGGAGCCTTGCAGCGCGGTCGCTTCGTCGGTTGCGACTTGCAAGAGGCGGGCATCAGTTTGGTTCCAGAGGAGTCTCGACCAATAAATCCGCCCGGCCGCAGGAGCCGACTTGCCAAGTCGGCGCTCGGCTTCTAGGCATGCCGAAACGTTGCCATTCTCCGCTGGGCCCACGGTATTGCCAGGCGGGGGCGCGTTGTCAGTAACCGCCCGGTCCATTGCGATGTACTTGGACTTCGGAATGCTCCTCGCTCTGGAGAACGTGCTGCACCACGGGTCAGGGGCATGCATCGGCTCGCGCCCAGGGCAATGGCGCTGAACCCGAAGACACTCGCGGCGAGCCATGCGACGCGTATAATGGCGGTGGATTCAATGATGGCCGCTGCGGAACGCGAGGTAGTAGAGTTCTTTGTGCTGGAGGAGTCTGACGAGCATCACGGAGCGGAACTCAGTATCTCCCTAGCGTGGGGGGGACCGTGCCGCTCCGTCTCGTGTGCAATTTGGGCTGTTGAGTAATCCACTGGTGCCGCGTCATCGTCGCTGGGCCTGGCGGGACTGCAATTCCGGGCGGGCAAAAGCTGTGGCGAGATTGGAAGAGGCGAGAGGATATGACTAGAAGAATCGCTTTGTTCATAGTGGTCTGCGTTGGGACCGCCTTGGCTAGCAGTGCGGGGGAAGGCCATTGGAAGGAAGGCCTGCGCTTTGTTCGGCGCCGAGGACTTCCGCAAAGCTCAGGAAGGGTTCGAGCGGGCTGTAGAGGAAGATCCTGAGAACTCGACGTATACCCTTTGGGTGGGGCTCGCCCTGGGCCGCCGCGCCGAGAGCTTGACTGGATTGCGCAAGCTTGCCGCGCCAGGTTTGGTGAAGCGAATGCGGCGAGAACTGGAGCGCACCATCGAGTTGGACCGATCGAACCTCGATGCGTACGACGCGCTCCAAGCATTTTACCTGCAGGCACCTTCAATCGTGGGAGGAAGCAAGGCCAACGCCAAGGAAATAGCGAGTCAGCTTCAGGAAATCGATCCGGCGCGAGGGGCGAGGGCTTTGGCGGTCTACCACGAGGATGTGGGCGAGTTCGAAAGCGCCGGGGAGCAATACGCGCTGGCACGGCGACTCGACCCAGAAGGAATTCGGCACTTGCTGAACCACGCGGCCTTCTTGTCGAGGCGCAAAGCGCTCACTGAGAGCGACGAGCTGTTCGACGAGGCGTTTGCCCGAGATCCCGACAACCCCAAAGTATGGCGAGCGGCGGCGACCGCGTGGGTCATGGCGAAGCGAGAGTCCCGGTATCCACGAGCCCGTCAACTCCTTGAGCGCCACCCGCCCCGCGCGGAATCTCTCCGTCCGCTAGCCCGCTACTGCAAATCCCGGCTCAAACCGCCTGCCTGATTCCCGGATTATTCTGATTTCCAACTGATTTGGCGTCAACGCAGTTCGAGGAAAAACCCCTATCTACTGCCAGAATAATCCGCCTCCCTACACCCCCGCTCGACGCCGATGTCATGCGGGCGCAGCGGGCGCTGCACGGGCCCGCCTGGCTGGGCCCGCACCGGGCCGTGCCGCGTTCCGGCCCGGCCGGGGCGCCCGGCGGCGGGGACAGCTTGCGGGGCGAATGGAGCGCGATGCCTAGCGGCCAGCTCGTCTGGCGGCTCGCCCTGCGCTCGCCGGGGGCGCTCTCGATGCGGGTGCGCTTCGAGAGCTTCGACGTGGCGGGCGCGCTGTGGTTGCATGCCGGCTCCGGGGCGGCCTGGGCCGGCCCCTACACCGGTCGCGGGCCACACGGCGATGGCCACTTCTGGAGCGACGTGGTCTTCTCCGATAGCGTGACAGTCGCCTATGTCCCCTCCGGGCGCGCCGAGGCGGCCGCGCCGCCGGGCTTCCGCATCCCGCTGATCGCGCACGAGTTGGCCCCGCCACGCGCTCCGCGGGCCCGGCAGGCCGCCCCCTGCCACCAGGACGTGACCTGCCATCCCGGCTGGAAGAGCGCCTGGGGCTGGCAGTCCCCTGCCATCGCCATGCTGCGCGTCGAGAGCAGTTCCGGAACCGCCCAATGCAGCGGCACGCTGGTCAATCTGGGGCTGGTCGGTGACGAGCTGGCGCTGCTCACCGCCGCCCACTGCGTGGGCGACGCGGCGCAGGCGCGCGACACGGTCTTCTTCTGGGGCTATCAGTCGCTGCTGTGCGAGCTGGTCACGCAGGTGCCGCAAACGCGCGGGGCGCGCCTGCTGGCCACGCAGGGCCTCGACCGCTTCGGGGATTTCTCGCTGCTGGCGCTGCCGCGGGCGGCCGTGCTGGCGGTGACGGAGGTTACCGAGGCAGCCTGGACGGCCAACGCCCTGCTGGCTCCGGGCACGGACGTGATCGGCATCTCGCATCCGGCCGGGCAGGCCCAGCGGATCGCTTTCGGGGTGACCGTCGAACGCACCCTGAGCCCCGACCCGCAGCGCTACGTGGACGTGGCTTGGCACAGCGGCACGACCGAGTCCGGCTCGTCCGGCTCGGGCTTGTTCCTGCCGGACGGGCGGCTGGTGGGCGTGCTCAAGGCCGGGCGCGCGGACCGGGCGCCGTGCAACTACCGCTACAGCGCCTACTATCACCGGTTCGCGGACATCTACGAGCAGCTGCGACCGCTGCTGGAGGGCGGCGCAGCGGGGCGGCGGCCGGTCGAGATCGAGCTGGGAGTTGCGGGCACGATCCAACTGGAGCAGGCGCTGGACGGGAGCTACACGCTGGACGGGCGGCCGTTCGAGAGCGGGGGCACGGTGCGCGCGGCCAACGGCAGCCAGTACCGGCTCAGCCTGGAAGACGGAGCCTGGCGGGCCACCTACCGGCAGCGGATCGTGGAGGTTCCGCTGGCCACCAGCGGCGGCGCGGCGGCGCTCTATCTGTTGCGCGCCGAGGACGGCTCCTACCGCTATCAGGGCCAGCCGGTGGCGGACGGCAGCACGATCACGACCGGCGAGGGGCTGGTGTTCCGCCTGCGGCGTTCGGCGGCGGGGCTGTGGCGGGCGGTGTTCCAGCCGCACGCGGTGGCTCCGCCGCAGCCGGCCTGCGTGCTGCCGCTGCGGGGCGGGGCGGGCCGCCGCCAGCGGATCGTGCTGCTGGGGCCGGACGGGGCCGCGGTCGGGCTGGCGGGCGCGCACGCGCACGAGATCAGCGTGCCCGGCGGGGGCGTCGCCGTGTACGAGACCGCCGGGCACGCCCTCGAGCCGCCCAGCGGTTACGCCGAAGTCACTGTAGAACCGAGCGAGTGCTGCCGGCCGCGGGTGGTGGTGCAAGCGAGCACCCATGGCGTTGGCAGCGCGGCCGGGGGCACTGCCGCGGCGGTGCTGGGGGCCGCCCCGGACGGCATCTCGATTCCGTTCGACAATCGGAATGCCGCCGGCGATGCGCACATTTGCCTGCTCGCGACGGGCGGGGCGGGTGGCCCGGCCGAGGTCGCGCTGGCCGCCCGCTCGGCGAACACCGGCGAGCTGCTCGGAGAGGCCACCGTGCAGCTGGCGGACAGGGGCCTGCATTGCTTCGCCCTGGCGCAGCGCATCGCCGCGACCGCGGGCGCGGCGGGCGCGCTCGAGGTGCGCGCGCTGCAGGACGGGGAGTTCTCGCTGGCCGGGGTGTCGTACCTGCTGCTCGGCGGCACGAAACCGCACTTGGTCGGGTCGGGACAATGACCCGCCGGCTGCACGCGCAATGCGCCTATCCCCGTTGCGGCCGCGCTTGTTGGTTCTCGGTGTGTAGGCGCTCGGTTTATCTTGACCAACTTTGCTCGACTTATTCCGGCGGGAGGCAGGCAGGCATTTTCACACTGGGACGCTCCTGCCGGCAGGGAACCGGACGAGCGTCGGCCTGTGATCGCCTGCGGGCAAGGGGCTTGCCCGGCTCTCCGGGCAGCAGCCGTTCTCGGATCGCATGGATTTCCAAACTGCTGGGGGCGGGATAGGATAGTGCGGGGAAAGATGACCGAATCCGGTCCGGACAGGCAGAGTGCAGGCAGCGCTGCCTGCGCGCCCGCCCAGCCGCTCCCCCGCTCAGCGGGGCCCCGTCCCCGCCGCGCCGCAGGCAGGCCGCTGGCACTGGCGGCGGCCCTGCAACTGGGGCTCGCGGCCACCGCGTTCGCGCAGGGCGTCGAGATCTACAACGATTACGGCTCGGTGTCCGTGGAGGTCGTGGTCGGGCAGCCCTTGGACATCACCCGCGCCGGGCGCAATCCCGGCACGGCGCAAGGCGTCAGGGTTAGGCGCGTCGACGGTCACAACCGCATCGAGGTGCTCCCGCCGGTCGGCGATGGGGCCGATCCGGGAGTGCGCGTGCCGCTGGGCACGCCGTTCGCGGTCGAGACCGACGGGGGCGATATCACGGTCCTTGGCATGGTCGGCCGGGCGCACATCCAGACCAACGGCGGGGCCGTGACGCTCGCGGTGCCGCTCGCTGCGACCCGGCTGGAAATCGAGGCCACGGCGCGCCCAGCGCGGGTCGATCTGGCCAAGGGGCACAATCTGCGCTTCGACCTGCGCAGCCTGCTGCCGGGCGTGCCGGTGTGGCAGCTCAGCGGCGGGGCCGCCCGCGAGCACGGGCCCTATGGGCACATCCGTGCCGTGCTACACCGCGCGGCCGCGCTGACGGTGCGCGACTGGCCAGTGCCCGAGGACTGGCCGGTGCGGCCGCACAACCAGGCCGCCGCCGCCGTGCGGCGGTTGCGCGCCCGGGCCGGGCAGCGGCCGCCAGCGCCGCGGCGCCCGGCGCGGCGAGCGCGGCCCCGGGGGTGTTCACCTCCGAGGTGCGCATGGTCAGCATGAGCGTCGCCGTCAGCGACGCCCGCGGGCGGCCGGTGACCGATCTGACGGCGGCGGAGTTCGCCGTCGAGGAAAACGGCCAGCCACAGCGCATCCGCGTGGCCGGCCCGGAGCAGTCGCCCTTTAACATGGCGATCCTGCTCGATCTCAGCAACAGCACCAGCACGGAACTGGAACATATGCGCCAGGCGACACTGCGCCTGATCGAGCAGGCCGGGCCGCACGACCGGGTGGCGGTCTACGCGCTGGCTGGCAGCATGTTCCACAAGCTGGCCGCGCTGACCGCCGACCGCGAGCGCCTCGCGGCCCTCGTCCGGCGCTTGCCGCGCCCCTCGGGAGGCTCGCCCCTGTGGGACGCCATCGTGCTGGCCTACGAGGAAGAGCTGGCCGCGCGGGCAGGCGAGCGCAACGCCCTCATCGTCATCAGCGACGGGATCGACAATCGCATCAGCGGCCACTCGATGCCGTCCGTGCTGAGCGCGCCGCAGCTGCTCCAAGCCGCGCGCGCGATGGACGCGCGCATCTATCCGATTTTTCTGCTGTCGGGGGAACTGCAGGGGCGAGACTGGTCGCAGCGGGGCCGCCAGCGCCTACAGGCGCTGGCGCAAGCGACCGGTGGGAAGCTGTTTGCGGCCCGCTCGGTGGCCGATATCGAGCCCGTGCTGCCGACCTTGGCGCAAGAGCTGCGCAGTGTCTACGGGCTCGCCTATTACCCGGCAAACCAAGCCTTCGACGGGGCCTGGCGCGCAGTCACGGTGCGGGTCAGCCGCCCGCGGATGCAAGTGCGCGCCAGAGCAGGATATTTCGCCGAATGAGGGCCTCGGCGCGCGGCGCAGGAGCGGCCTGCCGTTGACCCGCGACTTGGAGTTAAGACATCGCCTCAACGAGGGTAGCAAGCTCTATCAGCAGATGCGTTGAGCGTGACTTGTGTGTCGACAGGAGGACGAGGGGACCGCGCCTGCTCGAGCAAGACACTGCCCACGCCCCCCCCCTTGCAGGAGAGTCGCGACCAGATCGGCGGTCCAGCTGCCGTGCCTGACGATCCGCAAGATTAGTACGGTTGGAATGCACCCGTCTCGGTTCTCGGTTCATCTTGACCGAAAATGGCCGTTTTTTCTCGAATTAGATTGCGCCGAAACAGGTTGGAAATCAATTAAGTCCGAGAACAGCCGCTCCGTGGTTAGTCTCGTAAGTCCCTAGCCTGAAACACCTGCGGCGCTTTTGAGGGCCGGCGGGCAGACCGCCCCCGCACCCCACGGGCCGTGACAGCCCGTGGCGGAGTCCCGTGCTGTGCCTGAGCGGGGCTCAGGGGCGGGCGGCGCCGGCCCGAGGTGGCGTGAACTGCGGACTCTGGCCTGGGGGAGAGCCTCCGGGGAGGCCTCGCCAATGAATGATGGCCCGCTCGGACCCAGACTGGCCTTGGGGCATGGGCACCAATGACTGAAGGGGGCGTGACTGCCGGGCCCCCGCCTACCACTGATGATACGCGAGGAGGCGTGTTTCAACCCCGAATGGTCCGCGACGGTACGACGCGGGGGCCCTACTGGCCTGAAACGGCAGGAATTCTCCGACGGCTTTCGCTACCCTAGGGGCGCCGCGGCCGAACCGCACGCACTCAATGCGCTGACGCCAAATCAGGCGGCGAGTCAAGCGCTCGGCCTGAATGGCGCTAAGCCGGTGCCCTTCGGTCGCGTCGCCGGGCTGTGAGCCCGGCCTGACGGAGGTGATGTCGTGTCGAAGCACTCGGTCCAGCAGCTGGTATACGCTGCCTTTGCCTGGTTGCTGGGAATTCTCAGCGCCTGCACGGCCAACGGGCAGCAGTCCTACAGGCAGGTGGAATGGCCGCTACCGGCGACGACCGCCGCTGGAACCCCGTCCCCGTGGTATTTCGGCGAGGTCGCGGCTGTGGCAACGACAGCGCAAGGAACCATTCTTGTCTTCCACCGCGGTGCCAATCCGGTCATGGAATTCGATGTCGCGGGCAAGTTCTTACGGTCGCTCGACGCTGTCTCGATCAGCGAGGGCAAGGTAACAAGAATCGCCCCCGAGGACCGTGCACCCGGCGGATCTGGCTATACCGTGGTCTACGGCCCGGCCGGATGTTATGCATGCGGCGCGCATTCCGTCCGAGTGGACGAGCAGCGCAGCATTTGGATCGTGGATGCGGCAGCGCATGTGGTGTACAAGACAGACTCGGACGGGAGCGCGCTCCTGCAGCTGGGCGAAAGGGGCGTCTCCGGCACGGACCGAAGCCATTTCAACCTGCCGACTGACGTGGCATTCGGCCCGGACGGTGCGATCTACGTTAGCGACGGATACGCCAGCGCACGCGTCGTGAAGTTCTCCAAAGACGGGGACTTCCTGCTGGAGTGGGGCACCCGGGGAGTCGGCCCGGGAGAGTTCGGATTGCCTCACAACCTCGCTGTCGATGCGGAGGGGCGGGTCTATGTCACCGATCGCGACAACCAGCGGATCCAAGTGTTCGACCCCGATGGCAAGTTTCTCGACCAATGGGAGGGGGTGGGAGGCGTCTCTACGCTGTACATGACCGCAGGCTCGCGCCTTTGGGCCGGAGGGGTGCTGCGGAATCTCGACGGCACTGTAGCGGTGAGGCTTCCCGGCAACGTCGGGGGCCACGGCACCACAGTTGCGCCTGACGGAAGCGTATTCATCGCCCAGCTCAGCGGGGTCGTGCAGAAGTTCGTGCCTGTCCCGTAGCGACTCGCGATGCTGTCAAGGCCTTGCCGCCGCCGACAAAACGCCCGAGCTTGCGTCATGGGAAACCCAGCTGCCCCTCGGCCACAGCGCAATTGCCGCTCGCCCTGCAGCCCCGGTCCTCGAAAGAAGCTGTCTCAGGGGGAAGTCTGCCTTCATCGGGCCTTCCGCAGGTGCAGGGAGGGCCTGTGGCGTGAGGCCTAGCGCTCGTGGTAGCCGGTCCGTTCGCCGCGAGGACGGTTCCTGAACTCCCGGGCGAGCCGCACGAAAGCGTTGACGACCGCCTCGAGGATCGGACCGCCCTTTGCCGCAGGGGCAATCGTCGGGTCCCCGTACGTGCCGGACTTGTTGAACCGTGTCCATGCCTCCAGCAGGAGCACGGGCGATCCGTCCATCACGTCCATCCAGCAAACGCGAGCTCCGGCATCCCGATCTCCTTGACCGCCTTGTCCATCCGGACATTGTCCGGAGCCAAGTGCAGGTAGACGGAAGTCTCAAGTTCTCCGCCATGCGGTATCCCGCCGCGCCCGGACTCCCGCTGGCTGCGCATTTCGTCGCGCGCCAGGCCGGGCCAGATCAACGCTTCGCACAGCGCGTGGCATTCCAGGATCGTGCCCTTGTCGACCAGATCCAGGATGGGAATGTTCGGCCCGTGCCCATCACCGATCAGGATCCGCCGGAAGCCGTGGTGGGCATCGCTCTTGGTCACGTCCAGAACGAAATGCAGCAGATGCTCCTGTTTAACCCTGCCGCCGAGTTCCTGCCATGTGTGGTGCTGCTAGAGATACGAAACCGTGGGCATCAATTCAGTCCCGGACGCGCCTTTCTGGATCGATTAAGAACCACACCAGCGCACCAATGCCATACACAGCGGTCGCGGCCCAGAACATCGACGCGAACGAGCCGAACCGCGCCGCGAGCCACGCCGCGGAAATCGGCGAGATCACCGCGGACGCGCTCGACGCCGTGTTCATGAATCCGGTGGCCGTCCCGCCGTAGCGGTGACCGACATCCACGCAGACCGCCCAAGCCACGGGCAGGGTGAGATCCTGCGCCCCTTGGGCAAAGGCCATCCACAGCACCGCCGCAAAGGGATCTCTGGCCACCGCCGCCATGGCGAAGCCCAGCGCGGCCAGCGAGAACCCGCCGATCCCGACCGCCCTGCGCCCCCATCGAAGGCCCGCACGGCGCACGAGCCAATCCGAGAACGTGCCGCCAGACACGCAGGCCACTGCTCCCACCAGCAAGGGGATTGCGGAATACCAGCCGGAGCGCTCCAGCGACAGGCTGTGCTCTTCCATGAGGTAGGTCGGGAGCCATGTAACGAAGAAGTAGAACCCGTAGGCAGAGCAGAAGTACATGCCGAACAGTGCCCAGAGATTGCCGTCAGAAAGCATCGACCGCCATGGAATCGCCGCGGCCTCGGCTGGCGGGGTGCCTTCCGAGCGGATGTATGCCAGTTCAGCCTCGCTGACACCGGGGTGGTCGGCCGGATCGTCGGTGTACCATCGCCAGAACAGCCAACACCAGAACAGCCCGGTCACTCCGAGCACTGCGAACGTGGGCCGCCATCCGCTCGCGGCGATCAGAAGCGCCGCGAGCGGTGGGGCCGCGGAGCCTCCCAGACGTGCGCCCATCCACATCAGGCCGGTGGTACCGCCGCGCTTGCTGGCCGGGAACCAGCGGGAAAGGGCGCGGGTGAGAGTCGGAAACGCCCCGGCCTGCGCGGCCCCGAAGAGGAAGCGAAGGCCGGCCAGCGTCGCGAAGCCCCGCGCGGCCCCGGTCAAGATTGTGAGCAGCGACCATGCCGCAACGATCGGGGCCATCAGGCGCTTCTGGCCGAATCGGTCGCCGATCCACCCCGTCGGGATCTCGAACAGTCCGTAGGCCAGCGCGAACGCGCTGAAGACATAGCCCATCTGGACGCTGCTCAGTCCCAAGTCCTCGACCATAAACGGCGCGGCGACGGAAATGCAGACCCGGTCAAGGTAGGTTATGAACGCCACCGTGACCGCGAATACCAGCGTGACGCGGCGGGCGTTGGCATCAGTTCTCACGGAGGCTGCTGGATTCTATCACCGCGAATACATTGATACGCGCTTTGACTAGCGACCGGACATGGTTAACTCGGCATCGTCGCTTGATTGCGCGGGTACGGAGTATTCGGACGGCTAAAGGGCGACTGCTTTGATCAGCAATTCCCCTGGGGATGCCAGTGGCAGGGGCGTTGGCTCTCTCACCGCGATTCGCTGCCCGGATGCGAGGCGGCGGCCGACGATCGCCGCTAGGGCGTTGGCCATGTCTTGCCGGGGAGCCTATCGTAGAGTGGCGAGGCATCGGAGCGACGTGCGCCCATGCGTAGCTGCCGAAATCGAATTCTCAGCGCTGCTATTGTGCCGCTCCGCCCAAGTGCCAGCCTCACTGCTCGGACAGCGCACCTGACAGGCGCCGAGCCATTAGCGGACGTGGTGCTGCTTGTTCGGAGATTGACTAACGCAGCAGGCAGGCCTACGATAAACGCAGTGCGTACGAAGGCGTCATCTGCGATGCTGCTGGCTTGGCTCGTTTTAGGGGTGGGCATCTGCCCGTGCCTGAGCGCAGCGGTGGCGCCGCCCTCTGAGCCGGCGCACGACTGCGGATCCGAGTCGCCCGTCCCTGTCGAGGGCACGGGAGCGGCCTGCGATTCGGACTGCACGTTCACCGTTGCGGTCCAAGCGCGTCTGCAGCCGCACTTGGCTGCGGGTTTCGCTGAGATCGAGTTGCCGTTACCGGAGCCCGCGTTCGCAGATCGCGACAGCTGGACGGCAGCGAGGCTCGCTTGCACCCTGCCCCCACCGGGGTGGTCCCAGCCTGCGCGCATCCTCCACGCGGCCCTTCTGCTATAGAAATCTCCTGCTTCCTGCCGCGGCTAAGCGTCGGCAGGTTTGGCAGCTGCCCTAGAGCCCTGCTTGCGGCTTTGGCACATCCCACTCCTGCGTAGGCCTTGATCGTCGCGGGCGCTTCGGCAGCGGAACGCTCGAAGCGTCACAACCCCTGTCCCGAACGGAACATCATCGGAGGAATGGGAGATGGTCATTCATTTGGTTGCCGGCCTGCTCGTGGCCGCCGTTGGCGGCGCGCAGACCTTCGCGACCCATGGCGACGAGCGCTTGGAGGCGGTGATCGCCGCAGCGCTAGAGCACAACCCGCAGGTACTGCAAGCCTTCGCCGACTATCAGGCGGCATTGCACCGTGTGCCGCAGGCCACGGCGCTGCCCGACCCCAAATTCTCTGCGACCCAATACGCCCGCAGTATTGAAACGCGGGTCGGCCCGCAGGAGCGGATGCTCACGCTCACGCAGGACTTTCCCGGTTTCGGCAAGCGCGCATCCAAGGGTCAGGTCGCGTCCAAGCTGGCCGCGGTGGCGGACGAGCTGTACCGGGCCACGCGGGCGGAGGTCGTCCGGCAGGTCAAGCAAGCGTACTTCGACCTAGCGTACGTGGATCGCGCCCTGTCGCTGAGCCGCGAGGACGAGCAACTGCTCAGCCATTTCGAGGACATGGCCCGGCGGCGGTATGCCCAGGGGTTCGGATTGCAGGGCGATGTCGTCCGGCTGCAGGCACAAATCACCCAAGCCATCAACTTCCGGCTGCAGCTGCAGCTGCAGCGCGTTGACCTAGAGGCTTCGCTGAATGCGCTCCGCTACCAGCCGGCCGACGCGCCGGTCGGCGAGATCAGACTGAGCCAGCGCCCCAGCGTGAGGCTCGACACCGAATCCCTCGCTGTGCTGGGACGCCGGATGAAGCCCGAGCTCAAGGCCGCCTTCCTGCGCCTGGAAGGGCGCGAGAAGGGCATTGAGCTTGCCCGCCGGCACTACCGGCCCGACTTTTCCGTCGGCGTGACCTGGGGCAATGTCCGAGCGCGCGGGATCGGCACGCCCGACATGCCGTTTCCCAACGACGGAAAGGATGTCTATGGCGTGACGGTCGGGATGACGCTGCCCCTGTCGCGTGGCAAGTACGACGCCGGCGTCCGGGAGGCCTCGGAGTTGCTGGCGGCCGCGAAGGCAGCCTACCGCAATGCCGCCAACGGAATGGACGCCGCCATCCGGGCGATTTCCTTCCGCATGGAAACGTATGAGCGACAAGTGGAACTCTTCGAGACCGCCCTGCTGCCGCAGGCCGAGCAATCCCTGCTGTCGATGGAAACCGCTTACGCAAACGGCGCCCTAGGGGTGATCAGCCTGCTGGACATCCAGCGCATGCTCTTGGACGTGCGCCTCGGTCTGGCGCGCCTCGAAACCGACTATCTCAAGGCCTTGGCCGACTTGGAACGAGCGATCGGGGCGGCTGTCCCGGAGAAGGATGCATCGTGAAACAGCACAAGCTCATCGGGGCCGCGGCACTGGGCGCGGCCATCCTCCTAGGATCCATCGCGGTCTGGAACCCACTCGGCTGGAGCGTTCTCTATTCGTTGCACGGCGTAGAGGACGAGCACGGTTTGGACGAAGCGAAGCTGTACACCTGCGGCATGCACCCGCACGTGATCCAGGAGGGTCCCGGGCAGTGCCCGATCTGTGGCATGGACCTGACGCGGGTAAAGATCCAGCCGGCGGCAGATGCGCCCGGCCCGGCCGGCGTCCGTGTGAGCCGGAACTTTGTGCAGAACTTTGCCGTGCGCACCACTGAGGTCGTCCGTGATGACCTTGCTGTCCAGATTCGCACCGTCGGCTATCTCGACCAGAATGAGGAGAGGCTGACCTCCGTCAACACGAAATTCGCGGGCTGGATCGAGCGCGCGCGCGTCAACACCGTCGGGGAGAAAGTCTCCAAGGGCCAGCTCCTGTTCGAGATCTACAGTCCCCAGCTCGTGATCGCCCAGCAGGAATATCTCGCCGCCATGGGTTTCGTCGAACGGCTGCGGGCGTCGGGCGCGTACGCCGCCGCCGTCGGGCGCGCTGAATCCTTGCTCAGCGCAGCCGGCGAACGGCTGCGCCACTGGGATCTCACCGCCGAGCAGGTCGACAGGCTGCGCAGCACCCGGGAGGTTGCCCGCACGCTCGAATTCTACTCGCCCGCCGCCGGATTCATCGTCGAAAAGACCGGAGACTCGCTCGAGGGCAGGCAGGTGACCCCAGGCCTGACCGTGCTCAAGATCGCCGACCACTCAAGCTTGTGGGCCAAGGTCGAATTCTACGAACACCACGTCCGCGACCTAAGGACAGGCCTGCGCGCCGCCATCAGCGTGGACGCCTTTCCGGGGCTGCAGTGGAATGGCGAGGTCCTCTTCTTCCGCCCGACCATGAATCAGCACACGCAGACGTTGACCGGCTACGTCGAGGTTGACAACGCGAACGGACTCCTTCGCCCGCAGATGTACGCCACAGTGCTCATCCGCCTTCAAGGCGTTCGCAATGCCCTGATCGTCCCGACGCAGTCGGTCTTGCACAGCGGGGATCGCGCCGTCGTGGTCGTCGACGGAGGCGACGGGCTCTTTGTGCCGCGTGAAGTCCAGTTGGGCATCGAAAGCGAGGGCCGGTTCCAGGTCCTGGACGGCCTCGCTGCAGGGGAGCGGGTCGTCACCTCTTCGCAGTTCTTGATCGACTCCGAAAGCAACCTTAAGACCGCGATCGCGCAGCTGCTAGAGGGTGCCAGGGATGATTCGGCACCGCGCTAGCGGGGTGGCTCGTTGAACTAGGGAGCGATGTAACGTGCTAGCCCGAATCGTCGACTGGTCGCTTGCCAACAAGCTGGTCATCGTGGTCAGCGCTGTGGTGCTGGCGGCGGTCGGCACCTACTCGATCGGATCGATGCCGCTCGACGCGCTCCCCGATCTGTCGGCAGCCCAGGTCGTCGTATATACCGAGTACTCCGGGCAATCGCCCCGCATTGTCGAAGATCAGGTCACATACCCCCTGACGACGCGCCTACTGTCGGTGCCGTATGCCGAGGTCGTGCGCAGCTATTCCTTCTTCGGGTTCTCGCTGGTGTACGTGAACTTCGAGGACGGCACGGACCTGTACTGGGCGCGCAGCAGGGTTCTGGAAACGCTCGCTGCGGTGCGCGCGCAATTTCCCTCAGGGGTGTCTCCCATGCTCGGACCGGATGCGACGGGCGTTGGCTGGGCCTACATATACGCCCTGAAGTCCGACAGGCACGACTTGAGCGAGTTGCGGTCGCTGCAGGACTGGTTCCTCAAGTTCGAGCTGACCGGCATACCCGGGGTCGCCGAAGTCGCCACTGTCGGGGGCTATGTGCGCCAGTACCAAATCGCGGTCGATCCGGTGAAACTGCGGGGCCACGGCATCCCCATATCGCGGATCAAGGAGGCCGTGGCACGCAGCAACAGTGATTCGGGCGGCCGCCTGCTGGAAGTGGCGGAAAAGGAATTCATGATCCGGGGCCGGGGCTACATCGAAACGATTGACGATATCCGCGACACGTCTTTGGGCACCAACGAGTACGGCACACCGGTCACGCTCCGCGATGTCGCGCAGGTCGCGATCGGTCCCGAGCTCCGCCGGGGCCTGGCCGAATGGGACGGAGAGGGGGAAACCGTCGCGGGCATTGTCGTCGTCCGCAGCGGGGCGGACACCGACACGCGGGAGGTCGTCCGGCGCGTCAAGGCGCGCCTAGAGGAGTTGGAGTCCCAGCTGCCGGAAGGGGTCGAAATCGAGGTGGCCTACGACCGCACCACCCTCATCAACCGTTCCATCGAGAGCCTGCGGTCGAGCCTGACGCAGCAAGTCGTCATCGTCGGCATTGTCTGCCTGCTGTTTCTGTTCCACGTCCTGAGCGGCCTGGTCGCGATTGTCACCATCGTCGTCGGTGTCCTCGCCGCCGGCATCTTGGCGGGCCTGCTCCATGTCCAGCTGAACATCATGTCGCTCGGCGGCATCGCCGTCGCCGTCGGAACGATGGTCGACGCCGGCATCGTGATGGTGGAGAACGCCCACCAGCACCTCGCCCGCGACCGCGGGCGCAAAGACTACTGGCAGATCATCGCCGAGTCGTGCAAGGAGGTCGCGCCCACCCTGTTCTTCTCACTCGTCGTCATCACGCTTTCGTTCACGCCTGTCTTCGCCCTGCAGGAGGAGGAAGGCCGGCTGTTTCGGCCGCTGGCGTGGACCAAGACGCTCGCGATGGCGAGCGCGGCACTGCTGTCGGTCACACTGATCCCGGTCTTGGTCGGCTTTGCCTCCCGCGGCCCCGCACTGGCGGACAGGCGCAACCCGGTCCTGCGCCTGCTGCTGGCGGTTTACCGCCCGCTGCTGCGGCTGGTCATGCGCTTGCGCTTCGCGGCGTTGCTGCTTGCCGTGCTCGGCTTGGTGTTTTCGCTGGGCACGTTCCGCCGGCTGGGGTCGGAATTCATGCCGCCCCTGTGGGAAGGCGACCTGCTCTACATGCCCACCACACTGCCGGGCATCTCGATCGCCAAGGCGCGCGAGCTGCTGCAGCAGACCGACAAGATGATCAAGACGTTTCCAGAAGTGGAGCACGTGCTGGGCAAGGCGGGGCGCGCCGACACGGCGACGGACCCCGCGCCGCTCTCCATGTTCGAAACGACCATCATGCTCAAGCCCCAGGACCAGTGGCGGCCAGGCATGACCCCAGAAAAGCTCGTGGCGGAGATGGATGCGACGGTGCAAATCCCGGGCCTTACGAATGCGTGGACAATGCCGATTAAGACGCGTCTGGACATGCTCTCGACCGGCATCAAAACGCCGGTCGGGATCAAGATCGCCGGACCGGATCTGGAAGTGCTCGAGGACATCGGCGAGCAGATCGAGCAGGTCGTGCGCCAGGTTCCCGGCACCCTGTCTGCGTATGCCGAGCGCGTGATGGGGGGCAACTATCTCAACATCGACATCGACCGTGTAGCGATCGCGCGTCACGGGCTGGTCATCGACCAGGTGCAAGAGGCGATCCAAACGGCCCTAGCGGGAGTGCGGGTCGCCACGACCGTCGAGGGCCTGCAGCGGTTTCCAGTCCACCTACGCTACGACCGGGAGCTGCGTGACGACATGCCCGGCCTGCTCGACATGCTGGTGGTAACTCCGGCGGGGCACCAGCTGCCCTTGGCGCACTTGGCCAAGCTTTCCTACGCTACGGGTCCGCCCAGCATCAAGAGCGAGAATGCCAGACCCAACGCTTGGGTGTACGTGGACATTGCCCGCAACGCGGATTTGGGTGGCTACGTGGCCGCTGCGCGCCAGGCCGTCGAAGCAGGGGTTGACGTCCCGGCCGGCTATTCACTCCAGTGGAGCGGCCAGTTCGAGTCGATGCAGCGCGTCCAAGAACGGCTGCAGCTGCTGATCCCGCTCACGCTGGTGATCGTCTTCGTAGTGCTGCTGCTGGCCACGAAGTCGGCGCTGACATCCCTGATCGTTTTGCTGGGTGTGCCGTTTGCGCTCAGCGGAGGGTTCATCCTGCTCGACGCGCTGGAGTTCAATCTCAGCATCGCCGTCTGGGTCGGGCTCATCGCCTTGGCCGGCTTGTACGCCGAGACTGCCATCGTGTTTTGGCTCTACCTCGACATTGCACGCGAGGACTATCGGCGCCGCGGCCTGCTCACGCACCGCGACGCGCTGGTGGGCGCGATCCAGGAGGGCGCGGGCGCGCGCTTGCGGCCGATCATGATGACAGTCGCCACTGACGTGCTCGGGCTGCTGCCGATCATGTGGAGCACCGGCGCGGGCGCGGACGTGATGAAGCGCGTGGCGACGCCGTTGTTCGGAGGAGTCACCACGGCGGCGATAGTCGTGCTCCTCATCTTTCCCGTTCTGTACTACTTCCGCTATGCGCGCTCGCTGCCGAAGGCCCCGGCAGCGGCCCAGGTGCGTGAGGCCTAGGAGGCTTGAGATGAGATTCGTTTTGCTATTCCTGCTTGCTGTGATTCCCGCAGCGGCCGAGACCTCGTTCGAGGCGGCGTGGAAGAAGCCGTTGCTGCGCGACAAGGACGGCGTCCTAAGCGTTTCCGAGCGGGGGATTGGCTTCCAGCTTCGAGGCGCGGACAAGCCAGAACGATTCTGGACGTTCGTGGACATCAAGCACTTTGACCGGCTCAGCGCGACCGAGGTGGAAATCAGCAGTTACCTCGATGCGGGCTGGAAACTGGGAGCCGATCGTCGCTATCGGTTCGTGCTCAAGCAGGGCGAGTTCTCCGACGCGCTGCACGCCGAAGTCGTATCCCGTATCGGCAAGCCGGCCACCGACCGGGTGACGGAGATTCCCGAGGGCGTGCAGCTGGAACTGCCCGCCAAGCACCTCAAGCGGCGCGGCAGTTCGCAGGGAACGCTCTATTTCACACCCGGATGGATCGTCTACTCTACGACGACGCCAAAGCGCTCGCGAGCTTGGCGGCTGGACCGCGACGTGGACACGGTGTTTTCGTCTGACCCCTTCGGCTTCGAAGTGCACGTGTTCGACGGGGCCTCGGGTGTCGTGCGCCAGCCGACGGTGTATCGTTTCGCGCTCAAGCTCCCGTTGGAGGCCACCTTCTATCGCCGGCTCAAGCTGCAGCTGTACGAACTGGGGCGGGAGCAGGCCCGTTTACGGTAGCGCGGGCGAGCGGAGGTGCAGTGCCTTTTATATTGGAGAGGTGCCGGAGAGAGGGATGGTCGCCACTTCGTAGGCACCCCAGTCTGCCCATTGATTTCCTCAGACGCAGCTCGAATTTGCTCGAAACACGCAGCAGGAGGTGTCTTCAATTCGACGTGCAGCAGCTGGCGCAGTTCTGTCTGCCAATCTCAACGTTACGGCAAAGCTCTGGCAGATCGGAGTTGACCGAGGCCGTACGCGTTACTTGTGGCCGATGCAGTATAGGTACTCGGCCGTGCGGATGAAGATCTGGTTTCCGGCCACGGCGGGGGATGCGAGGGTGTAGTCGTCAAGCCGGTTCACCGCCAGGATTTCGAAGACGTCCCCGGCCTTCAGGACCGTCGTCGTGCCCTCTTCGCTAATTGCATAGATCTTGCCGTCGGCCAGCAGCGGCGAAGCGCTGTATGTGCCCGGCTCGATCCGCGTGCGATCCCACACGACGCTGCCGTCGCGCACCTTCAAACTGAGCGCAATGCCCTTGTCATCGATGATGTAGAGCCGCTCGCCGTCGCTCGTCGGCGTCGGGACATCGGGCCCGTAATCAGTTGACCAGAGCTTCTTGGACTCGGTGACATCACCTTTTCCGTCTGTCCGGAAGGCGATCAAGGGCCGCCTTCTCGACGGCGCCAGTACGATATCGTCGACCACCAGCGACGAGGCGATCGTGCGGTAGTTCCTAGCGTTGTCCGGATTCAGGCCGCCGGCCCGCCAGACCTCCTCGCCTGTCTTGAGATCGTGGCCCGTCACGTAGCCGGCACCGGAGACGATCAGGATGAACGCCTCGCCGACCTTGGCCAACGTCGCCGTCGAATAGGAATCCGGGGTTTCGTGGATGCCGTCCGTCGGTCGGTCGACCTTCCAGATTGTGCGGCCCTCCGCTGCGTCGATTGCCACCAGGTACGAGGGGTCGTCGGTGAACATCCCTTGCAGGTTCTGCAGATACAGCACTCCCTCGTGCAGCAGCGGCGACGATGCGTATCCAAACTGGACACCGAACTTGCCGTAGTCCTTCTGTATGTCGCGGATCCAGAGCTGGCGCCCGGAGAAATCGAAGCAGCGCAGCTCCCCGTTTCCATTGGCGACCCAAATGTGCTCGCCGTCGGTGACCGGCGATGGCGAAGCCATGTTCTGCTTGTTGCCGATGCGGTTGCCGCTCCCCAGAGACTGCTGCCAGCGGACTTTCCCGGTGGCGCGGTCGACCGCGATCAGATAGAGCTGGTCGCGGTCGGCTCCACCATCACCGAGGAGCCGGGCATTGGGCCGGTTTAGGCTGGACCCCTCCTCGGCCGAGGTCACGAACACGGTGTCGCCCCAGATGATCGGCGTCGCCGCCGCCCAGCTGGGCAGCTTGGTGCGCCACAGCACGTTTTCAGTCGTGCTCCAGCTGGTCGGAAGCCCCGTCGCGGAACTCGTGCCGTTCAGATTGGGACCACGCCATTGCGGCCAGTTGTCGCTTGCCGCTGCCGGCATGGCCAGGATTGCGAGGGTTAACAGCAACCGTTGCATCCCGATCATCGTATCAAGCAGGTGCTGTCCAAGTGCGCAGTGGATGCCCGTGCAGCTTCGCACTGGGCGCAGCCGCGAACTGTAACAGGCGAGATGCCTGGATCAACAGCAAACAGAGGAAGAAGATCCCGCCAGCCAGTCTCAGCTCAACTGCTGCGGCCTCTTGGATCATTGCGTGTCCTCTGATTCAATCTCATTCCTGCAGTTGGGGATGGTCCGCCCCACCCGCGAGTCGAGCTCACGTCGGCTGAACACAGCAGAATCTTAGTAACCAACTTCGCTCGGTGCGGGCCATTTATGGCAGCAATCATGTACACCGCACGCAATCTCGACCGTCGGCAGTTTCTGGAAGCCACCACCCTAGCGGGTTCCGTCTTGGCGGCTGCTTCTCCCTCGCTCGCTGCGCGACCCCTGCCGGAGACGCTTGTCGCGCAACTGCACCAGAGCCTCAGCGCCGAGCAGCGCAAGACGGTTGTCCTGCCGTTCGACAGTCCGTTGCGCTCAAGGGTCGAGAACAACTGGCACATCACGGACGCGAGGATCGGTCGGTTCTTCAATCGAGACCAGCAGGCCCTGATCGAACAGATCTTCGTGGACCTGCACGCGCCGGAATTTGGCGACTCGCTAAGGAAACATGTTGCCGACGATTTCGGAAGCATCAGAAATCTCTCGGTCGCGCTGTTCGGCGAGCCCGGTTCGGGGAAGTTCGAGTTTGTCATCACCGGGCGACATTGCACGGTCCGTTGCGACGGAGACTCTGTCGAGGGCGCGGCGTTCGGCGGACCGATCTTCTACGGCCACCAGGGCGAGATGTTCACCGAGAGCCCGACCCATCCCAACAACGTGTACTGGTTCCAAGCCCAACGGGCGAACGACGTCTTCCAAGCACTCGACGGCAAGCAGCGCAGCCAGGCGCTGCAGCCCAGAGCTCCTCGGGAGCGCAGCGTGTATACCGTTGTGCCATCGGGCGAGCCAGATGGCTTGCCGGTCGCTGAGATGTCCTCAGACCAGCGCGAACTTGTGAGCAGCACGCTGGGCGACCTGCTTTCCCCCTTCCGTCAGCGCGACCGAGACGAGGCCATCAAGCTGATTGAGTCCGCCGGTGGAGTCGACAAGCTGACGATGGCCTTCTACCGGAATGAGGACCTCGGAAATGACGGCGTGTGGGATGTCTGGAAGTTGGAGAGTCCCACGATGGTCTGGTATTTCCGTGGCTCCCCGCATGTCCACGTGTGGGTGAACATCCAAGAGAATCCGGGCTGGCAGGCCCCGGAAGGCTCGTCCAGCCGCTCGTGACTTGGCTTTGACGGCTGAGTCGAAAGAGTAAGGGCTTGATCCGGCGGCAGATCTGGGTCGCACCGAACTTGCGCAGAATCGGGGGCGTAGCCCGACCATTGGATTTCGCCGGATGCGCGCTGCAGAGGGGTGTTGCGGGTCCCCAGCCTGCCTTCTGGCGGCCCTGCCTGCACGAGAGCGTCGTGCCCCAAGACTGCTAGCTGGGTAGGCCAGGTCAACTGGCTACTCGCGCTTACACCGCTTGCTGGTCGGCGCTTACATCTCAAAACGCAAATTCCATGCCGACCAGCGGGAATCTGGCGATGCCCTCGCCCACCGTGGGGCGGTTGGTCTGGGGGTTCCACAGCACGTTGGTCGGGTTCCGCCTCCCGGTCACGTTCTGCACGCCCGCATAGACGACGACGTTTTGATCGCCGATCTGGAAGGACCGGTCGAAGCGCAGGTCAAGCGTGATGAATGGTTCGTAGCGCAGGGAGTTCACGCGCTCGAGATCGAAGATCCCGTGCCGCTGCTCCTCTGACAGCTCCAGATGGAATGGAGTGTAGGGCCGCCCCGTCAAGTAGGCGGCCCGCAGCGCTATCTCCCACTTGCGGGCGAGCCGCTTGCCCCCGACTAGGTTGAACGCGAACGGCCTGTCAAAGGCCCCGGGCCTCAGCTTGCCGTCGAGCCCGGCCTGCCGGGCTCGCGAATACGCGAGATTGACCTGGCCGAACCAATTCCCGGCGTACTTCTTCTCAGCGAACAGCTCGATTCCCCGCGTCCTGCCCTGCCCTGCGCTGGTCATCGGGTAAAGGATGTCTCGCACGTCGAACGTGTCGCCGACATTGGCCAGCGACACGGCCGGGAATTGCGTTGACACCGCGTAGTCCTTGTAGCGCTTGTCGTAAGCCTCCAGCGTGATGCGCAGATTGCGTCCGGGGGTCCACGCCAGTCCGCTCACCCAATGGTCTGCCCGCGCGGGTTCCAGCAGACGGTTTTCGGTGAATGCCGCTAGGAAGAGGTAGACGGGAAGCTGATGGTAGATGCCCCAACTTGCGTTGAGGGAAACGTCGTGCCCCAGGGCGACCGAGAGGCCCGCTCGCGGGCTCACCCGCACGTGAGCCCGACCGAAATGCCCGAAACGATCGAATCGACCGCCGACAGTCAGCCGCATCCTGCCGGCCAGCTGGTGCGTGCTCTGCAGGTAGAGCCCGGATTGCGACGCGCTGAAGTGTTCGCCAAGGTCGATCGGGTTGATGTCCGGGGTTAACGTGAACGGGCTGTCGTAGCCGAGCGGCGATCGCGTGACGTAATTGTTGGCAAAATGCTTCTGCGTTCCGCCGAGCCGGAATTCTCCGAGCTCGCCCGCATGGTGCGTCAGATCATATTTGAGCGTTGTTTCCGCTTCCGCTGAATCTTGGCGGAAGGTGACGGCCCCCCCTTCGATGGCCCGCTCCACGTCTAGTTCGGCTCCAAGTGGACCGCCTCGGACCAAGTCCTTGACTGTCGAGTCGACCCGTGCGCTCGAATGACTGAGTCCCAGCAGGCCGACGCCGCGCGCGCCGTAGATTCGCTGCCAGTTGACCCCCGAGGCAGTCCGGCGCCCGCTGTAGCGGATGTCCAGTGTGCTCAGCACTTCATCGGGCTCCGAATCCCCGCTCAAGCCGAGGCGGATGTTGTCGATACCAGTGATGCTGGTGACCCAGACTCGATCGCGGGGGCCGAAATCTCGCACTGCCTTGCCGGTCAGCGAGTAATAGACGGGCACGCCTCCCGTGCCCAGATCTTTTGTGAACAAGTCCAGGAAGCTCCGCCTTGCGGACACGACCCACGAGCCCTTCCCATTTGCCCAGGGTCCTTCGAGCACACCTCCCGCGCGCTGCCGTTTACCCATAAGTCTTGTTCTTAGACAGCCTCTGATAGAGTTTGCTGTCTTGGTCGAGACGGAGACTCCGTTCGCAGGCTTGCACGATAGTGGCCAGCCGGGTGTAGCCTTCCCACAGGACTTGGTGGCCCCACGGCTGATTCGTTATCGGCGGGTGTAGCCGTTCGCAAAAGAATATAGCCCAGGGGCTGGCTATTTTGGCCGGAATCGTGTATGCCTGGGATATGCAGGCGCAGGAGACTCCCCCCAAGGTTGTGAATTTGAAGCAAGTGGTGGTGCGACTGGCGCAGGCGCACGAGCGGCCGCGCTGGGATCGCCTGATGGACGCTCACCACTATTTGGGATTCAAGCAGTTTGCGGGGCGCGGGCTGCGCTATGTCGCGGAATACGAGGGCGAGTGGCTGGCGCTGCTGGGCTGGCAGACGGGGGTCTTCCAGTGCCGCCCGCGCGACCGCTGGCTGGGCTGGCACAAGGCGGTGCAATTCCGGCGCTTGCATCTGATCGCGAACAACACGCGGTTTTTAGTGCTACCTGCGGGGACGGGCGTGAAGTGCTTGGCCTCGCGCGTGCTAGGGATGAATCTGCGGCGGCTGAGCCGGGACTGGCAGCAGCACTGGGGGCATGCGCTGGAGCTGGCCGAGACGTTTGTGGATCCGCAGAAATACCGGGGCACGGCCTACTTGGCGGCGAACTGGATCCGGCTGGGCTTGAGCCAGGGCTATGCGCGTTCGAACGGGCAGTACACGCGCAAGCACGGGCAGCGCAAGCAGATGCTGGTGTATCCGCTGCGGGCGGGGGCGCGGGCGCGGCTGGCGGATCCGAGCGAGCGGCCGGAGTGGGCTTGCGGGCCGGTCGACATCCGCTATCCGGCGGCGGAGCTGCGCTCGCTACGGGCCCAGCTCGAGGAGGTGGAGGACTACCGCAGCGCGCACGGGAAACGGCATCCGCTGGCCGTGGTGCTGGCACTGCTGGTGCTGGCGAAGCTGGCCGGGTGGACCGGCGGGCGGGCGGCAGAAGCGTATGCGAAGACATTGAGGCCAGAGGACTTACGAGCTCTTGGCTGTCGCCGTGATGCGACCACGGGGGAGTCCGTGACGCCCTCGGACACGACCTTCCAGCGGGCCATGGAGCGGACCGACCCGGCCTCGCTGGAGCGTGTGATCCAGCGCTGGATGCAACCGCGGGTGGGGCCGTCGCAGGCGCTGGCAGGGGATGGCAAGCGCATGCGCGGGGCCAACCGGCTGGCGGCTGGGGGGCAGCACTGGGAGACGGTCACGCTGGTGGACCATCGCACGGGCATCGCGGTGGCGAGCCGCAGCTACCGTGAGCAGGGCGGCGAGCAGGCGGCCTTGCGGGCCTTGTTGGAAGAGGTGGACCTGCGCGGGCGGACGCTGACGCTGGACGCGGGGCGGGAGACCGAGCGGGCGATCGTGGAGCAGCACGGCGGGCACATCTTGGTGCGCATCAAGGGCAACTGCGAGCAGACGTACGCGACCCTGAGCGGGCTGGACTGGGAACAGGGCGCGGAGCGCACCTGGGAGGAAGCGGACTGGCAGCGCTCGCACCAGCGGGGCTGGGACAAGCGCTCGATCCAAGTCTTCACGCCGCATCCCCAACTGCTGTCGTTCCCGCATGCGCGGCAGGCCTACCGGATCACGCACGCGCAGTGCGAGCGGCTGGGCGGCGCGGTCAAGCGCAGCCACAGCTACGGCATCACTTCGCTGCCGCAGGCGGCTGCCTCGGCGCAGCAGTTACTGACGCTGCAGCGCGGCCACTGGCAGGTGGAGAGCGCCAACCACTACCGCCGGGACAAGACGTTCGGGGAGGATGCCAGTCGCGTGCGCACCGGCCACGGGCCGGCCAACAACGCCGCGTTGAACAACCTGGCGCTGGCGCTGCTGCTGTCGCAGCGGCAGTTCCAGACGGTGCCAGAGGCGCAAATCTACTACGCCGGCAACCGCGAGGAGGCGCTGCAACTGCTGCTGCGCCCCTCATCCTAGCGCTGGCGCCGCTACGGCAGTGCAGCCGGCCGCTCGCGGCCGGCTGGGTGGCCGCTCTGCGCGCCGGTGGCCGAGTTCGGCAGCCGCGCCCGGCGGTGCTCGGCCCAACTGGCATCCGTGGACAGCAGAGCGGGTGTTGGAGCTCGGTTCAGCCTGACCGGAAACGGCCATTTTTCTCGCCTTAGCTTGCGCCGGAACCGCTTGGAAAGCACTTGAACCCGAGCACAGCTGCTCCGTGGTAAGTCCCGTAAGTCGTTTTGTTTATAGGCGATGCAGGCAGTCTTGCGCCCAGTTCTGTTGCGTAGCAGCGGATCAAAGTGAAACAACCTGCGCTACTGCCGCGGCAGGAATTTGAGCATTGGACGCCAGAATCATCCGAGCCCCTACACCGGGCTCGATTTTCCTTGCCAGGCCGCCATGGCGCTCGTATTCAGGCACCCAGAGAGCGACAAACCACCTTCACGCCGATAAAGAATCAGCGGTGAGGACTGCTGTAGCCTGTCCGATCCCGGATCCGCCCCCGTCAAGAACGCAACTGGCTGGTCGGCGGATTCCTGCGGGTTTGCGCAGCCCTTAGTGCAGCCCTGCCGGAACGCGGCCTGCCTCGACTGCCGGTACGCGGCGGGACGTCCCGTCGACAGCTCGCTCTGCCGCGGCGCGAAACTCGTCCAGCGCCGGACGGCTGAGCTCGACTCCCAACCCGGCGCGTTCCGGCAAAGGGATCCGGCCGTCTTGCATTCGCAGTTCCTCGCGCACGAGGCGCTTGCGCAGCGCCGAACCGCACAGCTCCACGGGCAGGAACTCGATAAACGGGCAGTGTGGGGTCACAGCCGCCAGATGTGCCGCCGCCGCGATGGAGATCCCTGTTTTCCAGATATGGGGTACGACGGTGAGGCCGCGTTCGGCGGCCAGTTCGCACACGCGCGAGGCTTCGGTGAGGCCCCCCACACGCCCAATGTCCGGTTGCACCACTGCCACTCCGCCCCGGTCCATTAAGTCTAGAAATTCGAATCGCGTCGTCAGCCATTCGCCTGCAGCGATCGGAATCCCTTGTTCTTTCGACAGCCGCGCATAGCCCTCGAGATCGTCGGCATCCAGCGGCGTCTCGACAAAGAACAGGTTGTAACGTTCCCAACTGCGCAGGGTGTCAATGCACGAAGCTACGTCCGGGAACGCATATTGCACGTCCACCATGAGCACGAACTCGTCCCCGACCGCTTGGCGCACGGCCGCAATCACCTCGCCCATGCGTTCCTGCGATGCCCGCAGCCCCTTGTGCGCGTATGGGCCGGACGGGGTGATCTCGAGCTTAGCCGCCGAGAACCCCAGAGCCTGCGCGCGCAGCGCCCACTCGACCATCGAGGAGATATAGACGTCGAAGTTGCTCACATCCGGCTGGAGCGAAGCGTAGGGAGTGATGGCGTCGCGGCAGGCCGTTCCCAGGGCGCGATAGCAGGGCGTTCCCGCCACCTTGCCGCGCAGGTCGTGCAGCGCCATGTCGAGTGCGCCGATCGCGCAGATCAACGCACCTCTGCGACCGTTCATGGCGGAGCCCACGTACAGCTGCTCCCAGGCCTGCTCGATGTCCAGCGGATCCCTGCCGACGAGCATCTCGGACAGGCCGAGTCCCATCGTGTGCGTGCCCGGAGCCTCGATGCAGGCGCGGGCGATCCACGGGTTCACATCCGTCTCGCCGATGCCGACAAACCCCTCGTCGGTGTGGATTTCTACCACGAGATCGTCTTGCGCCGACGATGTCGCACCGACATCAAACGCCGGATCGAGCAACACATGACAATCAATCCGAGTGATCCGCATTGAAGTGCTACCTCTTTACCGTCTAGCGCCGAAAGCGAACCCAGATAGTGCAGGGTCGGTATGAGACCGACGATCGATCTTCACGATATCACGGAGCGGAAATTGTCTTAGGGATTCTGATCCAACGCAGGCGAAACTCTTTTCGCAGTGGGTGAGGTCGTTTGCACGCAGACAGCCGATCAGATCCTTGAAGCGCTCCAGAGTGACCGCACAATAACTTCCGCTACATAACACTCGCTACCGACAACGAGCGGGAATCGACCAAAACAGATCTAGTGATAGATCAAAAGCGCGTCATTATGGGAAAATATTCTCTATTTCGCTTGACATATTATCTAACTATAGATTATTCTCACAGCAGATGAGTTCCGCGATGATTCGTGACGGGTGGCGCAAGACACCACTCAACACACTTTTAGCTCTGATCGGCCTCCGCTCGCGCCGCCGCGGAACTCTCGTCAACCTCTTCAAACACAAAGGATGGAATCCCATGTTCAAACGAATCCGCATTAGCGCCGCGTGGCGTGTCGGCGCCTTGCTGCTTGCAGCAACGGCCCTGCCGCAGGCGCTGCTCGCCCAGAGCGGCATCAGCCCTTGGCTGCAGGCGGTCACCGTGCTACAGACGGCCTTCACAGGGCCCATCGCCCGCGGGATGAGCCTGATCGCCATCGTCATCGGCGGGCTGATGTTCGCTTTCGGCGAAGGCGGGAGCAAGCGCGCCCTCGCCGGCCTGATCTTCGGAGTCGGCATGTCCATCGGCGCCGTCAACTTCATGCAGTGGCTGTTCCCGTGAGCGTACCGGTCGACACACCGGTGCCTCACCGGACGTATCTCTCCCTCAGCCGCCCGTTGACACTGCTCGGCTGCGAGCGGCGGCTGTTCCTCGGTGCCACCTGCGTTGGCGCGGCCGCTTTCTCGTCGTTCAACGCCCCGCTCGCCGGCTTGCTGCTGTTCGCCGTCGGCTATGGGGCCGGCCTGGCAGCGACCAGGCTTGATCCCGCGCTGCCAGCGGTCCTGCTGCGCTCGGCATCGTGCAGCTGCGGTTACGATCCGGCCCTGCGAGCTAGCGGGAGGCCGCCGCTGGAAATCGTCGGGGAGGTGACCTCGTGAAGGATCGCCAAGTCGCACCTTTGCATTCCGAGCTGCCTTGGCTGGGCTTCGTCAACGAGCGCGTCGTGATGACCAAGCGCGGTGAATTGCTGGCCGGCGCCCGCCTCAGCGGCGCGCCGTTCGAGTGCCGCTCGCCCAGTGACCTTGACCACGTCGCGCTGCGCTGGACGCGCGCCCTGAGAAGCCTGCCCCCGAACTGGCGGCTGCGCTGGCAGGCCTGCAAGCGCCGGCTCGACTCCTTGCCGCACCGGGATCCAGGCGATCCGCTCGTGGCCCGCGCCCAGCAGGCTCGCACATCCCACTTGCTGGGCAAGGGGCTGTATTCGATCGAAGCCACCGTGTTCTGGCTGTGGGATCCGGGCTTGGCCCCCGTGCCGCGGTCGGGCTTGCGCCAGTCGGCGGCGCGCGAGCTGCTTTCTCGCGCCGCCCTGTGGATTTCGCAGGATCGCACCAAGCGCGTGCTGGCCGAGCAGCTCTCCACCGCTTGCGGCCGCTTCCAAAGCTCGGTGTCTTCGTTCAGGGGGCTGGTCAACGACGTCACCAAGCTTGACCCGCTGGAGGGGGAGGATCTGTTCCGCAGCCTGGCCCTATCGGTCAACTCCCGCAAGGCTGCCCTAGCCGGACATTCGGTCTCGCCAGACGGACTGGATCGCCAGCTTGCCCTTAGCGACATCGAAGGGCACCGCGATCACCTGCTTGTCGATGCGGAGCGAGTGGAAACCTACGCTCTGATCGATCCGCCATCGTCCTCCCGGGCTCACCTGTTCGGGGAGATTCTCGATCTCGACGCCGAGCTCGACCTGGTCTGCGAGTGGTGCCGGGAGGATACGGCCAAGTCGCGCCGCCGGATCCGCTCCGCCCGCCGGCATTACCATCAGAAGCGCTACAGCATCAGACTTCGTTACATCGGAACTCTCTGCAAAGAGGCCTAGAGCCTCGTAACTAGCTGCTGGGTCAAGCTTTCACGCTCCCTCCCCGGCCGCATCCGGACTTGACTTGCGCCCCAGAACATGCTATTTTGAATGCATATGTATTCGCCCGCCAAACTGCCCGCGCCCACTGGCCTGCCCGCCGCTCTGCCGCTCCAACCCCCGCACGCCACGCCCATCAGCGCGCGCCTCAGCATGCTGCGCGAGGGCGACCGCGTCGTCTACTTCGTGCACACCGACCCCGTCTGCTCGCACACGGCCGACCACAAGCTAGAGCGCAATCTCTGCCTGGCCCGCTTCGCCCTGTTCGGCCTCGCTACGCAGTCCGAACTGGCCCGCGCCCACGGCATCAGCCAGAGCACCGTCTCGCGCGCCGTGCAGCGGCTGCAGGTGCAGGGTGAGCTTGGCTTCGCGCCCGCCCCCAAGCCGCGCCGCCCCGATGGCATCGTGGACCCCGCGCAGCTGGCCCAGGCCGCCCGCATGCTGCGGTCCGGGCTCAGCCTGTACCGCGTGGCCCAGCAACTGGGCGTCTCGCAATCGACGCTGTGGCGCTACACCCAACAGGGCTTGCTACCGGCCAGCCAGTGCCTGCCACGGCGCCGCGCCGGCGCGCCCGCCGAGCGTGACAGTGACGCTCAGGGAGCGGGCCCGCAGCCCGGCGGCGCGGCGCCCAGTGCGCCGCCGTCGGCGGCCCCCGGCAAGGAAGACCGCAACCGGCGTGACGCCGCCGCCCCGCGCGGCCGCGCGGCGCACGACACGGCGGGCCGCGTAGCGGCCAGCCTGGGGGCGCTCGACGGGCGCGCCCCGCGCTTCGCCGCCGCCGCGGCCGTCAGCGGGGGCGGCGTGCTGACCGCCCTGCCGAGCCTGCTGCAGGCCGGCCTGCTGCGCCACCTCGACCAGCTGACGCTACCCAAGGGCTTCTACGGCCTGCAGTCGCTGCTGCTGCTGTGGGCCTTCCTGCTGCTGGGCCGGGTGCGTTGCGCCGAGCGGCTGCGCTACCAGCAGCCCGGCGAGTGGGGCGCCCTGTTGGGCCTGGACCGCTGCCCCTGCCCGCGCACCCTGCGCCGCCGCACGCACCAGCTGGCCGCTGCCAAGGGGCTGCCGGCCTGGGTCGGCTGCCTGACCCAGGACTGGTGTGCAGACGATCCGGAGGCCGTCGCCACGCTGTTCGTCGATGGCCACGTGCAGGTCTACAGCGGTCAGGGCCGGCTGCCGAAACATTTCGTGACCCGCCAGAAGCTGGCCCTGCCGGCCTCGGTCGGCTACTGGGTGCACGCGCTGGGCGGGGCGCCGCTGCTGTGCTTGCACCGCCAGATAGACGCCGGCATGGTGTCTGAGATCTGGAACGGGATTGTGCCGCAGTTGCGCCAGCTGGGCCTGCTGGCAGGCGCTGGCGCACCACGCCTGACGCTGGTCTTCGACCGCGAGGGCTGGAGCCCGCGCCTGTTCCGCGAGCTGCGCGCGCTGGGCATCGCGGTGGTGACTTGGATCAAGGGCTCGCAGGCGCAGCGCTGGCCGGATAGCGACTTCCGGGAGGCCGTCATCCCAGTGCGCGCCCCGGGCGGGTCGGCCCGCCTGGAGGGCCAGCTGGCCGAGCGACCGTACGATCTGGGCGCAGGCTGCCAGGCGCGCGAGATCCGCTTCTGGATCGACCGCCGTGTGCGCGGCACGGGCCAGCGCGGCCAGCCGCGCAAGCCGCTCGAGCTGGCGGGTCGGCCGGGGCCGGACCAGCGCCAGCCCGCGCTGCTGACCACGCATCCCGACCTCACGGCCGAGCAAGCGGCGGGCCTGCTGCGCTCGCGCTGGACGCAGGAGAACTTCTTCAAGTATCTGCGCGCCGAGTTCGGCCTCGACACCCTGCCCGAGCATGCCCTGGTGGAGGTCGAGGCCGACGCCTGGGTCGTCAACCCGGCCTGCCGCACCATCGGCAAGGCGCTCAAGCAAGCCCGCAACTCGGTCGGCAACCTGCGCCGCAAGCTGGCCCTGCAAGCCGACGCCGGATCCGCCCCAGCGCGCGCGCTGGAAGCGCGCATCCAGACTTGCGACCAGACCATCCAAGGCCTGCTGCTGGCACGCAAGGTGACCGACCAGCACATCTTGGCCGGCGAGCTCTCGCCGGAGGCACGGCTGCAGGCCCTGCCCCAACCGCTGCGCCTACTGCTAGACACCCTGCGCATGCTGGCCTACCGCGCCGAAACAGCGATGACGACCGCGGTTGCGCCCGCGCTCGACAATCCCGACACCGCCCGCAGCCTGCTCAAGTCGCTGTTTCAGGCTGACGCCAGCCTGCACCCTGACGAGTCAGCCGGGACCCTCACCGTGCGCCTGCTGCACCAGCCGACCCGCGCCCAGGATCGCGCCCTGGCCCCCTTGCTCGACGAGCTCAACCGCACGCGCACCGTCTTCCCCGGCACCCAACTCCGTTTGGTGTACCGCATGCTGTCGGACGACCTGCCCTGCTCAGCCTCCTCCCAGCCCACCCCGGCCAACCCCAAGCCGCCGCTCCCTGCATCCAAACTATCCAAACCAAATGAAACGGTGTAACGAAGTCTGAGCATGCTGGCGCACGCCTCTGGGGGCGACGCGCCGCCCCACCTGCAAGGCGCGCTGGAAGACCGTGCGGCCGAAGCCGAGGCCGACCAGCTCGGCGAGGCCCTCCGCGAGCTCGAAGTCGAAGGGCTGCCATTCGGCGAGCACTCTCTCGCCGTGGCGCTGCGGGCCACCGCCCCGGCGCAGCTCGAAGCGGTGCGCCCGGACCTGCTGCGCATCGCTGCATCCACCGACGCCCGCTTCCACCGCGAGACCTACAACGGCCTCAATGCCTGGTTCGCGCTGGCACCCGGCAATCACAGTCGGCAGCTGCGCTCGAACTACCTCTCCGCCGCGGTGGCCGCGGACTTGGCGCCGCTCTGGGCCGTTTCAGAAGGCGACCCTCGCGACGGGCATCTCGCTGACGAGTATCTCGCCATCTTCGAGACCCGTCGCCGGACACCGTATTACTACACCGCGCATTCCGACGACATTGCGCACACGCTGGTGGTCGGTGCCACGGGCGCGGGCAAGAGCTTCCTGCTGAACTTCCTACTGGCCCAGGCGCGCAAGTACAGCCCGCGCGTCTGCATCCTGGACTTGGGCGGCTCCTATCGCCAACTCACCGAATTGGTCGGCGGAGCGTATCTGGAACTCCAGATTGACACCGGGGGCCTGCCTTGCCGGCTCAATCCCTTCCGCGCTCTCGAACCCACCGCTGAGAACCTGCAGTTCCTGGGGTCCTTCGTGCGCATGCTGCTCGAGATCGAAGGCAAACCGTGCGACGCGCGCGAACGCGGGGAGCTGCGCTCGCAGATCCAAGCGCTGTACGAACTCGAGCCCGAAGCGCGCACGCTGTCATCCCTGCACGGCCTGCTCCCGACGGTGCTGCGCGCACCGCTAGGGGCGTGGATTGAGGGCGGCGTGTGGGGCTCGGTCTTTGACAACACCGAGGACACCCTCACCCTGGCGGACTGGCAGGCGATCGACCTCGCCGGTGCGGCCGGCAAGCCGGAACTCGCACGCGCGCTGCTGTACTACCTGCTGCACCGCCTGGGCACGGCGATTGCCGCGCCTGAAGAGCTCGGGCGTTGGAAGCTGCTCGTCGTCGATGAGGCCTGGAAGTTCCTGGCCGATCCGCAGATCGGGGCTTACCTCGGCGAGGGACTCAAGACTTGGCGCAAGTCCAATGCCGGCGTGGTGCTCGCCACGCAGTCCCCGGGCGACGCCACCAGCAATGCCAGCCTCTGCCGCACCGTCGCCGAGAGCTGCCTGACGAAGATTTTCCTGGCGAACCCGGAATTGAATGTCTCCGAGTACGCCGAAGCGTTCGGACTGCGGCCCGCGGAAGCGGATGCGATCCGGACGCTCGTACCGAAACGCCAGATGCTGCTGCATCGTCCGGGCTCGGCCCAACTGCTCGAGCTCAGCGTCGATCGGAGCAGCTACTGGCTATACACGACCAACCCTGTCGAGGCCGCCCGCCGCCGCGCCGCCATCCGGGCGCACGGCTTTGAGCGCGGACTCGATTCCTTACTGGAGGACCAAGACCAATGAAACACCGAACCATCCAACTTGCACTTCTCGCGACCCTCGCGGTCGCGGCAATGGCACCTGATCGAGCCGCCGCCCGCGCTGTTATGGCCGGACCCGACGATGTGATCGAGGCGCGGGCGCGCGTCCGTTTCGCGACCGCGATCGTGCTCCCCGAAGACGAACAGATCCTCGACTGGGTCTGTGGCGATGCCGAGTACTGGAGCGTGCAAGGCGCCGCCAACCTCGCCTTCGTTAAGCCCACCGCCGCCGACATCCAAACCAACGTCACGCTTGTCACCGACAAGGGCAACGTCTACACCCTGCTCTTCCGGGAACTCGGCGACGCCCCGGGCGAGCCCGACCTGAAGCTGTTTCTGAGCCCGAAACACACGCAGCCGGAAGGCCGCGCCGAACTGGCACCGGTGCGTTTCGAGCCGCGCGGCGCCGCAGAGGAGTTCCGCCGCCAGGCGCAGCAGGCGCGCCAGCAGGCTAGCGACACTCAAGAGCAAGCCCTACGCGAAAGCGAGGCCCGCGTGGAACAGTTCCGCTCAGCGTACCCGCGCAGCTTGCGCTTTGAGTACGAGCTGGGCCGGGGTGCCAGCGCGGCTCCCTTCCGTGTCGTCGCGATGTGGCGCGACGATCGCTTCACCTACATACGGGCTGATCCAGAGGAGGCCCCCGCACTATACGAGTCTCGCGATGGCAAGCCCTCGATGGTCCCGTACGACTTTGCTGACGGCCTTTATGTGACCCGCCGGCTGCTGGGCGACGGCTGGTTGCAGATCGGCAAGCGCAAGCTCCGCTTCCGCCGGGCCAGCCGCTGAACGGAGCGAATCACATGAAGCAGATACTCGACAAGATCCCGCGTCCGCCCGGGGCCATTCCCGCACGTGCCCAGACCTGGCTGTTGCTAGGCCTGACCGCCGCGATTGTGGCTACGTTGCTGCTGTTTCCGGGCCAGCCAGAAAGGCCCCTGCCCGCGGCCGGCCTGGCCGCGATGCCGGGCGCAAACGCCCCCGGCACACCGGTCGGGGTGCAGTCCGTAGAGAGTGCGGCTCGACGCATGCGCGAGGAAGCCGCCCGGGATGCGGAGCGGCGCATGCGAGGCGAGCTCGGCATTCCTGCGCCGCGCCGGGACGGCCTGCCACATCCGCCGACACCGCTTGCGCCAACCCAGGACGCTGCTTTTGCGCCTACAGCGGGCTATGCGGCAGGCCCTAGCGCCGCAGAGCAGATCGAGCACGAGGAAGCAGTGCGGCGCTATCGGTCGCTGCGTGCGCCGCCGCTCGTGCTGAGCAACCGAGGCCAGCTGGAGGGTGCTGCCGCGGAGGGGCCTTCAGACGAGGCCGCTACGGTCGCCGCCGCCGCGGAAGAGCCACTGATCGAGACGGTAGCCGAATTGCCCGAGGTGCTGCCCGAGCCGCCAGCGGAGACTGGCACCGACGAGCTCGAGATCCTGCGCGAAGGCGAATTTCTGGAGGCCGTGCTCACCAATCGCCTTAGCGGAGACTTCACCGGTCCCGTCAACGCGATGGTGTCCGCCGACGTGTACGACCGCTCGCGCCAGCGCTTGCTGGTCCCGCGCGGCACCCGCGCTCTTGGCGAGGCGGTCCACGTCGAGTCTTGGGAGCAATCCCGCCTGGCGGTGGTTTTCCACCGCATGGTCCTGCCGGACGGTCGGACGGTCAGCCTCGGTGCCAGCCCCGGGCTCAACCAGCTCGGAGAGACCGGGTTGAAAGACCTTGTCGACCGCCGCTACGCCTCCGCGTTCTTCGCCGCGGGGGCGGTTGGAGCGCTGGCGGGCCTCTCGCAAGCGGTCAGCCCGCAAGAGGCGTTCACCTCCCGGTTGGCCTCGGCGCGCCATTCGACCGGGGCTGGCCTGTCGCGCTCCGCCGAGCGCATCCTCGACCGCTACCTGAACCGGCTGCCAAAAGTCACCATCCGCGAAGGCCACCGGATGCGCATCTATCTCACCGCGGATCTGGCCATCCGCCCGTATCACGACCCGCCCGGCCAGCTCGCTGCGGCCCCGACCCAAGGAGACTCACAATGACCAAGAAGCTATTCACCCTCTGCGCCCTGCTACTGCTGCTAGCGGCTCCGGCCGCGCCATTCTGGGGAGCATTCTTCGCCGGTATCGGCAAGGCCGTTGGCAAGGCTATCGGCATCCCCCAGCTCGGCTCGGCCACGGCCGGCCTGATGCCTGTCACCATCAAGGCGGCCAAGCCCGTCGTGGACGCCGCCAACGACCGCTTGGCGGAATTGCAGGGCATTCGCGCCATGACGGTCGACACCCTCGACCACTTCGCCGGCGTGGCCGGCACGCTGCGCGACCTCTCCGATCTGCGGCTGTTCCGCGCGCGGGCCTCCAAGTGGCTGCGCACCGCGACCGCCGACCGCTATGGCACATCCGGTGCGTGGACGGCCGCGATCAACGGGGATTCCCCGGCCAGCGGCGTGGTTGCTGCCTACTCTCGGGCAGCGGTGCCGGTGCCCGACTGGAGCGTGGCCATGCCAACGCTCGACGCGCCCCTACAAGCGGGCGTGCGGCGCGAGCATGCCAGCCTCGAGCTGGCCGATGCGGCCTCGGTGCGCTCGCTGGCCGTGCTGGGGGAAACCCGCCGTCTGGCCTCCGAGCGGAAAGCGGCGAACGACAGGCTGGAAAGCGCAGCGCTGAATCCCAGCGCCGCATCGCAGTCCATGCCGGCGTTGCTCGGCAAGGTCTCGGTCGGACAGATCCGGCAGATTCACAGCGTCGAGCACACCAACCAGCTGCTCGACGCCCTGCTGGAGTCCGAACTGGCCGGATTGAAGCGCGACCGCGATCGGCTGGCACGGTCAATGCAGGTTGCTGCCGAGTACCGCGAGCTAGCCGCCGCGCAGCCCGCACCGCTATGGCGCATGCCCTGAGTCCGCTGACAAGGAGCCCTGACCGTGCAACTGCTGCCAACCCCACCGCCGATTCCCCCGACCGATCCGACCGAGTTCCCCCTGCTGTGGGCGTTTTCCTCCATTGACCTCGCGATCGGAAACCTCGCCCCGCTGTTCGTGGGAGAAGGCCTGCTGCTGTTCCGGGCACTGGCGGCGCTTTCCATCGCGTGGTTCGGCATCCAGACGGCCCTCTCCGGCCAAGGCGTCCAGTGGAACCGCTTGCTGCCGATGCTGCTGGCCATGTCGTTCAGCCTCGCCATGCTGCGCTTCTACACGCTGGACGCGCCCGGCTTGGGCATGCCCATCTCGACACTGCCGATCCGCGCCGCGGATTTCTACTCCCAGCGCATAGACGGCTTCATCACGTGGAATTTCGCCCAGTCGTTCCACCAAGGCTGGCAGGACCTCACTTCATGGAGTTTCTTCGACTTCTTCATGGGGGCCGGGTCGCTGGTCTGGACCTTCGTGATCTTGCTGTTCAACACCGTGTGCACGGCCCTGCTGATCGCCTCGATCGCCGCCGGCAGGGTCGCTGCGGGTGCCTGCGTAGTGCTGGGGCCGCTGTTCATCCCGTGGCTTTTCGTACCGAAGATGGACTTCCTCTTCTGGGGCTGGCTGCGGTCCTACCTCCAGTTCTCGTTCTACACAGCGGTGGGCTGGACATTCCTCGCACTGTGCACGTTCATGCTCGACGGCGTCTGGCAAGCCGTGCCGCCTGGCCTGAGCGCCCAGGTCATGTGGTTCTTCTATTCGGCGACCGTGCTGCTCGTCGCGGTGATCTCGATGTTCAAAGTCCACGCCCTGACCAATGCGATTTTCCACGGGGGAGGCAGCTTCACCAGCGGCGTCGGCTCCGTGGTCTCATCCGCCGCGCGCCGCGCGGCCCTCTGAGGAGCCAAGCAATGCAAACACATGAAGCCTATGCGGAAATCTGGGCGGAGGTGCTCTCCACCAACCGCTACTTGAAGCTCGCCCTTGGCGCGCTCTGCCTGCTCTGCGTCGGGTTGCTGGCGCTGTGCTGGCGTACCTTCGACCGGTTCGAGCACCTCTCTCCCCTGGTGGTCCGCATCGATGCGGTGGGTCGCGCCGAAGCGGTCCGCTACGAGGCCGCGACCTATGTGCCTGATGTCGCCAAGCCAGAAGTGAAGTACTTCCTGCGCCGCTTCCTGCTGCTGAACCGCGAGCGGCGGCGCGATGCCGTGCTCGAGTCGTGGAAGCGCTCCTTGCTGTTTCTAGACAAGCCGCTCGGGCAGCGCCTGATGCAGGAGCAGGAGACTAGCGGGGAACTGGTGCGATTCCTGGGCGGCGAGGGTCCCGAGATCGGCATCGCGATCGACGCCGTGCAGGTGCAACCTTCACGGGAAGAGCCGTACGAGGCGCGCGTGGACTTCACCGAGACCGCGCGCGACCTGACCGGCCGGATCAGCGGGCGGCGGCGCTGGACATCGGAGTTCGAGTTCCGCTTCCTGCCCAACCCGCCGCACGAGTTGCTGGCGGTCAACCCGCTCGGGCTGGCGATTACCTATTTCCGCTGCGATCGGATCGAGGACTGAGCCGTGGCAAGGGTCGCGTTCGGACTAACGATCTCCATTGGGGGCGCGGCCGGTTGGGTGGCGCTGGACGAATTCCGGTACCTGGCCCCCTATCGCGACGAGCTGTTGCGCGCCTACGGCAGCGCAATCTTCCTGTATGCGCTGGCGCTGGCATTTGACTTGTTCTCGGTGCTGTATTGGACCTGCCGACGCTTGGGGCTCGGAGACGCGGGCCGCAAGCTGAGGCGCTTGGACGGTGAAGTCCGCCGCGGCGAGACGTTCGATGACGAATTGGCCACGAGGCTACGCCAGCAGCAGGAAGGACAGGCATGATCAGATATCTCGACGCGCGCGTCCGCGACTGGGCCCCCGATCCCGAGCGGTCAGCGTTGCCAGAGCGCCAGCCTGCTCCGCCGCCGGTGTCGGACCGCGAGGAACGGCAGCCCGAGGTCCCCCGGCAGATGCTCGGCGATCCAAGCGCGGGCACGCGGCCCCAGGCGGGGCGCGGCATGGCCCGCTGGGGCCGTCACCGGCTGGCTGCCGACAGCGTCAATGCCCTGCGCGTCACCGGCATCTTCGGCACTGTGGACTATGCCGATGCGGCTGAGCTGTTTTGCTCGGAGCGGCGCGCCAGACGTTCGCTCCAAGAGCTCGAGCGACTGGGCTTGTCGCGCATCGAGCGCTTTCGGCGCGGGCAACAGGTGATCGAGGCCGTCACGCTGACCCGCCAAGGCAAACGCCTGCTCGAGCGCGCGGTGGATCCGCGTGAGCGAGCTGACGAAGAAGCGCAGGCGTATCTCGCCGGTCCGGCGCGCTCGGCGCAGGTCTTGCACGACACTGCCGTTTACCGTGCCGCCCGCGAGGAAATGCGGCGCATCGAAGCGGACGGGCGGCTCGTGAGGCGGATTCGGACCGAGCAGCAGTTGCAACGGCTGGCGGCCCGCAGCATGCGAGCCGCCAAGCGGTCCGGCGCCGATAACCCGGCGGCGCGCAGCGCCGCTGCCACTGCCTTGGACTTGACGGTCCGTGACGGCAAGCTGTCGTTCCCGGACGCGCGGATCGAGTGGGAACAGGCCGCGCGCGGCCCCTCCGGGAGCGGCTGGGTCGACGTGGAAGTTGCCACGCAGGACTACCGGCAGAGCAGCCTCCGCGCCAAGGCCGCCGCGGGCTTCTGCGTCTACTACATGGATGCGAACGGCAACGTCAGCCGGCAGGCCGGGGGGCATCCGCGATGACCGCCCGGACAAGCAAGCCCAGTGCAGCTAGCCAGCCTGCCCCGCAGTGCGACACCGTGCGGGAGCGGGCTCGGAGATTGGCGCCGTTCGGCTACCGCCAGATCGACGCGGAATTCCTAGCCGCGACGGCATTGTTGGGGGGATTTTTCTTGCGCCGCCAGTACCGCGCCTTCGCGCAAGCCCGCCCGGGCGGGACAGAGTGTGTGATGGTGAGCCGTGCCGAGGGTCACCGGCATGTCAGGGTCACGCCGGGCTTTGTCCATTTGTACCGCTTGTGCGGCACGTCCCTGTTCGAGGCGATTGGATGCGAAGATCCCGCCGCAGGCGGAGGGCGGGCAAGGCGCGCGGTCAAGCAGCGACTGCTGGCGCTGGACTACTGGATCACGACTCGGCGGGAATCGCGCCTGTTGCTCAGCCCAGCGGAGAAATCGGCGTACTTCGCCTCGCTGGGCATCTCCGCGGACCGTTTTCCAGCCGCAGCGCGCCACCGGCAGGGAGCGCCGCGGCATTTCCCGGATGTGTTTCCGATCGGGGTGCCTGACCAGCGCAGTCCGTCGCTGCGATTCAGCTACGCGCACGCCGGAGCGGGCGAGAGTGGCATGCGCAGGCACTTGGAGGTCTACGAGCCCTTGTCGAAGGCCCTGGCGGAGCGCGGCATAGCCTGCGAATGGGCCATTCTGGCGGACAGCGAAGTGCAGTTCTCCCGGCTGCGGCGGGCGTGGCAGAGTTGGCTAGCCCGGGTCGAAAGGGACTGGTCGGAGGGCGAGTACTTCCCGTTGCGCCTGGCGGTCGAGACGCGCCGCTGGCAGTCGCTTTCCCGCGATTCGATCAATCGCTACGCACAACTGGGCTTGGAGCACGCCAACCCGGCTGCGGATGCTCGCTACACAGCCTGGGTCGAGGCCGGCGCGCCGCCTCGCGAGCCGGGCGGCGACTTCGCGCAGGCATGCCGCCATCGCGAAGTGCTGATGGAATTTGATTACTCGGCCGCTGATGCGGCGGAAAGGTAAGGCATGCAGCGCAGTTGCCAGCAAAGCGCCGAGACCCCGCCGCCCCGGGGCCTCCGCTTGCCCACCTATCGACGCGCACGGGAAGTTGCCCGATGATGCACGCGGCTGCGCTCGCCGCGGCGGCGGCCGGTGCCCTCGCGTGGCGCTGGCTAGCACCTTGGCCGGACGATCACCCCGTGCTGGCCGTGATCGCCCTGAAGTCTCCAGCCGCTGCCGACCTGCTCCGGTACGGGTACGCATTCGCTTGGATCGCGACACCATATTTCCTCGTGCTGCTGGGTGCCACTGTCGGGGGCCTTCTGGTGGAGCGGCGCGGGCGGGAGTCAGTGCCGGCCGCCCTGCCAGCGTGGCCGCAATCCGACAGCCCGCAAATCGTCATCGGAGAAATCCACCGCCGCACGCAGGCAGGCCCAAGCGCGCAGCCTGGCTGGTTGGCGGTCCAGCGTCGCGGCCTGCATGCGGGGACGGCTGTCTTCGGCGCGGTCGGATCCGGCAAGACATCGTGCTGCATGTATCCCTTCACGCAGCAGGTTCTCGGCTGGCATGCCCATGATCCCCAGCGCCGCCCGAGCGGCTTGGTGCTGGAGGTGAAGGGCGATTTCTGCCACCAAGTGCGCCGGATCCTGGAGGGCCACGGCCGCGCCGGGGACTACAAAGAGATCAGCCTTGACGGGGACTGGTGCTACAACCCCTTGGAGTCCGACCTGGACCCCTACTCACTGGCCTACCAAATCGCCTCCCTGCTGAATCAGCTATTCGGCAAGGGCAAAGAGCCGTTCTGGCAGCAGGCGTACACGAATCTGGTGAAGTTCGTGATCCTACTGCACCGCATATCGTACGGCTACGTCACCCTGCAGGACGTGTATCGCACGGTGCTTGACGAGGACTCGCTCAAACAGCAGATCGACGATGCCCGGCAGGCCCTCGACTACCTGCCGCAAGCGCACGTGGGCGTCGAGGAATACAAGAAGCATGTGGCTAGGCTTCCGCTGCGCCCATGGGAATTCAACGATCAGACGGGCGAGATGACGAACCCCGCGGACTCCGAACTTGTGGAGGCGCTGCAGCAGCGCGGGGTCACCTTCAGGCTGGAAGAGCCCGAGCCCGCCGGCGACCGGCAGCGGGAGCTGCAAACGGTGATCACTTGGCACCGGCATGACTGGGGCAAGCTCGATACGCGCCTGCGCAGCTCGATCGTGGAAGGCGTGAGCGTCTTCCTGTCTCTGTTCGACCAGCCCGACGTGGCCGATGTGTTCTGCCCGCCCAAGGAGGTCTATCGGGAAGGCAGCCCCTACCGCGGTCGCTGGGCGTTGCCGCCCCTCGCCGAGGCGCTGGAAGCAGGCAAGGTGCTCGCCCTCAATCTCCCCATTGGCGCCAACCCGGCCTTGGGGCGGGCGATTGGCGTGATGCTCAAGCAGGACTTCCAGCGGGCGGTGCTAGGCCGAATCCCCGGCATGGCGAGCGAGCCGGAGCGCCCGTGGCGCGACATCGCATTCATCTGCGACGAATACCAGAACTTCGCAACCGTCGGCGAGAGCGACCCGGGCGGTGACGAGAAGTTTTTCAGCCTCTCGCGGCAAGCCCAGCTGGTCGCGCTGGTGGCAACGCAGTCGATCAGCTCGTTGCGCTCGGCGCTTCCGGGAGAATCCTGGCGAACCCTGTTGCAGACGTTTCGGACGCGCATCTTTCTGACGCTTTCCGACGAGTCCTCGTGCAAGCAGGCCTCGGAGGCCTGCGGGCAGGTGGAACGCCTCAAGGAGCAGTACTCCATCTCGGAGTCCTCGCAAGCCGGCGTCGGCCTGCTCAGCGGCCGCGCAGGTGGCGGCAAGGGCACCGTTGGAGTGACCAAGTCCTATTCGCTGCGACGCGAACCGGTGTTCCAGCCGTCCGCATTCGCGGAATTGCGCAATGCCCAGGCAATCGTCGCGGCCTATGACGGCCGGGATCCCTTGCCACCGACCTACTGCTACCTCAAGCCCTGGTACCTGCCGGAAAAGCTGGGGTACTTCGAAGCGCTCGCGCAAGGCAAGCTGTAGCGGCAGGCGATCCGCGAGCCTTGTTGCACCCCTGAGCGTCAAACGCGCGGGGCCCGCTGCCAACGCACCGGGCCCCGCGCCAGCGACGCTCAGAACTCGTAGCGCAGGCTCAGCTGCGTTGTGCGGCCGGGCAGCGTACTCGTGATCCGCCCGAACTGACTGCTGCGCGTGTTCCGCTGGATCCCTCCGAAGTTCGTGTGATTGGTTGCGTTGAACAGGTCCACACGCAGTTCGATCCGGTGCTTTTCGTTCACGTACATGCTCTTCTGGATCGTCGCGTCGAGCCCGGAGAATCCCGGGCCGTAGATCGCGTTGCGCCCCAGCGTGCCCTGGCGCAGCGACTGCAGGCTCACGGGGTGCCGGTCCACCTGCATGAACGCGCCCTTGTCCAGGTACTGGTAGGTGCCATTGTCCAGGCTCGATGCATAGCCGCCCCTGATGGCCGCCTGGTGACTTGAGGCCGTGATGTCGGGCCGCTGCGACGGGCCGCTGCTGCTTTGGGAGATGCTGAGCGGGTTCCCGCTGCGGAGTATCAGGATCCCGCCAACCTGCCAGCCCCCGAGAATGCCCTTCGCAACGCCTCCCATGCCGGCCGGTACCGGGATCTCGTAGAAGAGGTCCAGCGTGTAGCGGTGGCGGGTGTGGTATCCCGTTGCGGCGCGGTTGTTCGCTAGGTCATTGAGGCTCCACGGCTGGATCAAGCAGCAGCTCAGGTCGCCGCTCGAGTAGGACATGTTGCTCGCCCAGGTGTAGCTCATGTTGAACATGAGGTTGTCGGAGAACCGTTTCTTCAGCGACGTCTGCAAGCTGTGGTAGGTCGTCGAATCGTTGCTCTGGTAGAAACGGAAGCGGGCAGTGAAGTCTTCGCGAGGCAGCAGCCCGGTCACCCGATCGGGTCGATTGACGCGCGGGCTCGTGGTGACCTTGACCCCGTGGTTACCCACATACGCGACATCGAGCACGGTCGTGCCGCTCAGCTGGCGCTGGATTCCCAGCGTGTATTGGATGCTGTACGCGTTGCGCCACTGCGGATCGACGACGGTGCCGCCGCTGATCCCGGAAGCCTGGGCGTGCGACTTTGCGGCTTCGGTGCTGAACGGGTATTGGACGCCAAATTGCTCGATCTGCGCTTTGCCGAAGCCGACTTCGGCCGGCGAATCCTCCCCGTTGCGCACGATTTCGACCGGACCGGAGAAGAAATTGTGGGGCATGACGAAGATCCCCGACCCGCCGCGAATCACGGTCTGCCCGGAGTCTCCCACCTTGTAGGCGAAGCCGACCCGCGGCGAGAACGAGTTGTACTGCGGTTGCCAGGGCTGATTCGGTGGCAGGGTTGCCCCGAACGGAGTGACCCGGTTGAAGAAACGGTCGTCTCGCTCGGTCGGCACCGAGTCGAAGTCCCAGCGGATGCCGAAATTCAGCGTCAGGTCCGAGTTCACGCGGATGTCGTCCTGCAGGAAAAACCCGGCCTGCCAGCGTTTTATCTCGAACGGGTCGAGACCGAAATTGAAGCGGGCGCTGCGCGGCTGGTTGGTGAACAGCTCCTCAGTGCTTGAGAACTCGAAATTCGGAGTGTCCTCGAGGGCTCGCCGCACGAACACTACCTGGTAGAGTGCGCCGAACTTGAGCGCGTGCCTGCCGCTGTGCCGAGCGAAGTTCTGCTCCAACGTCGAAGTGGAGCCCTTCTTCGCGAACCGCCTCCCCTGCGAGGGCGAGGGCAATCCTGCGCCGTTGATCTGCGGGATGCCTGCCAAGAGCATCTGGTCCACACGATCCAGGTCGGCGCGGTTGTAGCCGAAGCGCGTCTCGGATGTGAGGCTGGGAGTCCAGACGCGGTTGTATGTCGAGGAGAGGTTCTCGGTGAGGCCGTCATGCACGCGCGAGTTCCCGATCGCAACCCGGGGGCTTCTCTGGAACGGGCGCCCCCTCGTGTAGCGCACAGTCAGCAGGTCGTTGTTGCTGATGGCATAGTCGCCGCGCACGGAGGCGGTGTTGTCTTCGCGCTGTCGCGCGTCGGTTCCGATAAAACCCGAATCGACGGCTTCGGGGCTGGTGGGAGCCTCGGTCGGCGCGGGCCACAGATCCCAATACGCCTTGGACTCGGGGATGGCGGCGATCGTGCGTTCCCGCACCCAGGTCGAGGGCACCGAGCCGGACAGCGTCTGCTGGGCGTTGTAGCGGTAGCCTTCGAACGTTCCGAAAAAGAACAGCTTGTTGCGCAGGATCGGGCCGCCGAGCGAGCCGCCGTACTGGTGGAAGACCAGCGACGTCTTGCGCGCAAGGATGTGATTGTTCGCGTTCAGGCCGCCGGCCTGGTACTGCTCGAAGACGCTGCCGTGATAGTCGTTGGTCCCGCCCTTGGTGATGATGTTCACGTTCCCGGCGAGGGTGTTCGCGATCTCGGCGGAGAAGATGTTCTTGGAGACTTCCACGCCCTGGACCGCCTCGACGCTGACCCCCTTGATGAAGTTGTAGTTCTGGTAGGCGGCGAGCGATGCGAACTCCGAGTCCGGAACCGCGTTGACGCCGTCGACAGCAAACGTGAAGCCGCGCGGCGGCAATCCGTTCAAGGAAATCGTCAGCCCGTTGCTGGAGGCGCCCGTCCCTAGATCGATGATCGACGTGATGTCCCGGTTCCGCATGGGCAGGTAGTCCACCTGATCGCTGTTGAGGCTGATGTCCTGCTCGGCGCTGGTCGTGTTCAGCAGCGGGGCATCCGCGCTGACCTCGACCATCTCCGTGGTCGCTCCGATTTCAAGCGTGAAACTGATATCAGCCTTCTGGCCTGATGACAGGTTCACGCCCGACTGCACGTGAGTGTTGAAGCCGGCGGCTTCGACGGTGATTGAGTACGGCCCCACTGGAATGTATGGCACGGCGAATTCGCCGCGCTCATTGGATTCCGCTGTCTTGGCCACGCCGGTGGCTTCGTTCACGGCGCTGATCGCGGCTCCGGGGATGACGGCACCCGACGGATCGAGTACGCGGCCGTAGATCGTGGCGGTGGTGACTTGCGCCACTGCCGGTGCAGCAAGCAACGCGACCAAGGCAAGCAGCGCCAGCGCAAAAGCACCTCGCGCTAGCCCGGTCCTTGGTGTATTGGTACCCCATTTAAACATTCAGATTTTCCTCCATCTATTCGTGAACCAACGAGGAGCGCAGATCCCAAGCGTCCGTCAGTCGGTCAACTTTTAACACCGCGATCATACCAAATGCACGGTTATTTGATTAGGTCCAATGACCCGGAAATTCCGAGACAGGCCGAAAATGTTCCCGGCACCGCCTGCAAAGTCCACATCAGAGCGCAGAAGCGCTGCCAGCAAGTTGCGGGTACGGCGGCAAGCGGCGCCGCAACAGGGGGCGCCTGCAAGACCTGCGCGGGGAGGGTATGATCGAGCCGCGCGCTTCGACACCGCTCCGATTCGCGGATGGTGCTGCGCGACCCAATGCGATTCCTCCGACCGAGCGCCTCGTCGCGATTCGTGGCCTGGGTGGCCCTTCCCGCCCTGACAGTGCCGCTGCTGGCCGCGGAGCGGACCAACATCGTATTCCTGTTCGCGGACGACCAAGCGGCTTGGTCAGTCGGCGCTTTGGGCAATCGGCAGTCGAGAACCCCGAGCATAGACCGCCTGTACGCCGAGGGCGTGGGTTTGACCAACGCATTCACGACCACACCGGTGTGCAGCCCGTCCCGCGCCGGCCTCATGGCGAGCCGCTATGGCACTGAACTCGGCATCACCGACTACCTGAATCACTCCAGCGAGCCGGACAACGGCCTCGACCCCGATCTGCCGACTTGGCCGAAGCTACTGCAGGCGGCCGGATACAGGACGGCCTTCGTCGGCAAGTGGCATCTGGGGAGGTTGGATCGATTCCTGCCGACAAACTTCGGCTACGACTCGTTCTACGGATTCCGGGTCGGGGGTTCCACCTCGAAGGATCCCGAAGTGGAGGCAGATGGCGCCGTGCGGGTCATTCGAGGCTTCACGCCGGACATCTTGACGGACGAGGCGACGCGCTTCATCCGATCAGCCGGGGATGCGCCATTCTTGCTGAGCCTGCATTTCTGGGCGCCGCACGCCAACACATCCAACCGGACGCCGGACGGAGACCGGACTTGGCTGCCCCTGAGCGCTGCCGATTGGAACCCCTTCCGGAATCTCGACATCGCGTTGCCGCAGCCCGAGTACCCGGGCTTGGACGTGCCGCGAGCCAGGCGCATGATGGCCGAATACCTCGGATCCGTGGCGAGTCTGGATCGCAACGTCGGCCGCCTGCTCAAGCTTCTCGACGAGTTGGGCATCGCGGACAACACCGCCGTCATCATGACGAGCGACCACGGCTTCAACATGGGTCACAACGGCATCTGGCACAAGGGCAACGGGCGCTGGCTGCTGACCGATAACCGCGGCTACCGCGCCAACATGTACGACCACTCGATCCGTGTTCCCGCCGTCGTGCGCTGGCCCGCTCGACTGCCCGCTGCGGCAACTGTTGACGAGGTCGTCCTCAACCTCGACTGGTTCCCGACGATCCTGGCGGTGGCCGGGGTCACAGACCTGGATGGCGCTGTGATCAGAGGAAGGAACTTCCTGCCAATCCTTGAAGGCCGCCAAATTCCTTGGCGGACTTCGTTCTACGGCGAGTACCGCCAGTTGCATCAGGAAGTAGTGGACCAGCGCATGTGGCGCACGCCCGCGTGGAAGCTGGTGAGCGATAGCCGGCCCGGGATGGACGAGCTCTACAACCTCCAAGCAGATCCCGCTGAGGCAGTGAATTTGATCGCCGACGAGAGCTCGGAAGTGCTCGCAATCCGCTCCGAGCTGGAAGCTGCGCTGCGCGCTCGGATGCAGGAAATCGCGATGGGGCCTTGATTTGGGATGTATCCTAAGACAGAATATGACCATGACAGCCAAGGTCTTGGCCTTGGGTGCCTTCGCGGCCTTGCCGCTGCTGCCCGCTGACGGGGTCTCCTTCCTTCAGGATGTCGAGCCCATCTTCAGGCAGCATTGCGTGATCTGCCACGGAGATGCCTTGCAGCAGAGCGGCCTGCGCCTCGACCGGCGTGGCGCCGCCATGCGGGGCGGAATGTCCGGCGCTGTGATCGAACCGGGCAATCCGTCCGGAAGTACTTTGATCAAGCGCATCGAGGGCCTCGATGGGCTCCGACAAATGCCCCCCGGCCAGCCCTTGGCCGCGTCGAAGATCGACACGCTGCGGGTCTGGGTCGAGCAGGGTGCTGCCTGGGACGCTACGGGCGAAACAGCGGATTCCGCAGCCACTTCAGGGCACTGGGCCTTTCGGCCCAACCGGCGCCCTGCGGTACCGCAGGTTCGGGACGGGGATTGGGTGCGCAACCCGATCGATGCCTTTGTGCTCGCGAGGTTGGAGCAGGAGGGCCTACGGCCCTCGCCAGAGGCCGCAGCCCACACGCTCGCGCGTCGGGCGTCCCTCGACCTCACGGGCCTGCCGCCAGACTCCGGCAAACTCGATTACGAAGAGCTTGTCGACCGCCTGCTGGAATCCGACCACTTCGGCGAGCGCTGGGCGACCCTGTGGCTCGACCTTGTGCGCTACGCGGACTCCGACGGGTACGAGAAGGACTCGGTGCGTCCGCACGCTTGGAGATATCGCCACTGGGTGATCGACGCGCTGAACCACGATATGCCGTTCGACCGCTTCACCGTGGACCAGATTGCCGGGGACTTGCTGCCGGACGCAACGATCGATCAGCGCATCGCGACGGGCTTCTACCGGAACACCCTCAAGAACCGCGAGGGCGGCGTCAAGGTGGAGCAGTTCCGCTTCGAAGAGGTCGTTGATCGGACCAATACGGTCGCCACGGTGTGGCTGGGCCTTTCGATGGAGTGCGCTCGCTGTCACGACCACAAGTTCGACCCGATCACCCAACGGGACTACTACCGGATGTTCGCCTTCTTCGATGAATTGGACGAAGTGGAAATTGACGCGCCACTGCCCGGCGAGGTCGGCCCCTACCTGAGCGCGAAGCCCGGATTCGACCGCCAGCTGCAAGCGATCTACGACAAGTACAAGGTGCGGGAATTGCTGGAGCCGTGGACCGCGAAGATGCTCTGGGCCTCGCAGAATCCTGGCGTGGAATACCAATGGGACACGAGCTGGGACATTCTGGCGCTGTACCTGGACGATGGCCAGCGCATCCTGCGGACGCCTCGCGGGCAGCGCCACTGGCGGGACGACTACGCCCTGACTGAATGGTTCCTGCGCAACTACAGCCGAGTTGTCACCGATGAGGACTACGAGGCCACGGGGTTCAAGGACGCGGTGAAAGAAGTCCATACCCTCGCGGACTCGTTTCCGGATGTCAGCCGCGCCCGTGCCATCCAGGTCGCTTCCAAGGTCCCGGCGTCTCACGTCCATCTGGCTGGAGCGTGGGACGAGCTTGGCGACGAAGTGGCTCCCGGCATCCCGGACACCTTGCCACCCTTCCCTGCGGCAGAACCCGTGCCGACTCGGCTCGACTTGGCTCGCTGGCTGGCCTCGCGGGAAAATCCCCTCTCAGCCCGGGTCGCCGTCAACCGAATCTGGCAAGAGTATTTCGGCGCCGGCCTGGTCGCGACGAGCGACAACTTCGGCTTGCGCGGCGAAACGCCTTCGCATCCGGATCTGCTCGATTGGCTTGCCACGGAGTTCATCGATTCGGGTTGGAGCCTCAAGCATGTCCACCGCCTGATCGCGACCTCGGCGACCTACCGCCAGGCTTCTCGCTGGCGGGAGGACCTGGCCGCGCAGGATCCGGCGAACCGCCTGCTAGGCCGGCAAGTCCGGCTGCGCCTGCCAGCGGAGGCGCTCCGGGACGCGTCGCTGGCCGTATCCGGCCTGCTGGATCCCACGATCGGGGGGCCGAGTGTCCGTCCGTACCAGCCGCCCGGCGTGGCGGAACTCAGCTATGGCAGTTCCGTGAAGTGGCCCACCAGCGTGGGCAGCGACCGCTACCGCCGAGGTGTCTACATCCACTTCCAGCGCACCACCCCGTACCCGTTTCTCGCAAATTTTGACTTGCAAGAGCGGAATGTCGTGCAGTGCATCAGAACGCGCTCGAACACGCCATTACAGGCGCTGAACCTGCTCAACGACCCGGTCTTCTTCGAGATCGCCCAAGGCTTGGCCTTCCGCATCCTGACCGAGACGCCGGGGCAGTCATTTGAGAGCCGCCTCGACCGAGCATTCGATTTGAGCTTCGTACGCAAGCCGCTCCACTCGGAGCAAGAGGCATTGCGGGACTACTTCATCCGCCAGCGCACCATGCTCGAGGATGACGAGAAAGCGGCGCGCGAGTGGTTTCCGTTTGAACTTTCCCAGGCGGGGGAGCCGACCGACCCGACTGCCTTGGCCGCATGGGTCGGCATCAGCAGGATCCTGCTGAACATGGACGAATTCATCACGCGAGAGTAGCTCACAATGACCCCTGAACAGTACTGCGGCATCCTGACACGCCGAAGCTTTCTCGACACCTGCGCCGGCGGGCTCGGCACTGTCGGCCTCGCGCATCTGCTGGGAGTCGAGGGCCTGACCGCTGCGACCTCCGGCGGTCCGCTGGCCCCGCGAGAGGCGCATTTCGCGCCACAGGCGAAAAACTTGATCTTTCTGTTCATGGCCGGCGCTCCGAGCCAGATGGATCTCTTCGATCCCAAGCCCGGCCTGAAGAAGTGGCACGGCGAAGCCCTTCCGCCGTCGATGACGAAGGATCTGGACCTTGCCTTCATCAAGCCCACGGCCAAGGTCCTCGCCAGTTCGCGCGAATTCTCCCGCTGCGGGCAGAGTGGCCTGGAGATCAGCGATTACCTGCCGCACCTGCAGGGTGTGGCGGATGACATCTGCCTCGTCCGCTCGATGCAGACCGGCCAGGTGAACCACCATCCGGGCCAATCGATGCTCATGAGCGGCAGCCCGCTGGTCGGGCGTCCAACTGTTGGAGCGTGGCTGACCTACGGACTTGGCAGCGAATCGCGCGACCTGCCGGGCTTCGTGGTCTTGAGTTCGGGCCGTGGCGCCAGCGGCGGAGCCTCGAACTTCTCGAGCGGTTTCCTGCCCTCGACCTATGCCGGAGTTCCGTTCCGCAGTTCCGGCGACCCAATCTTGTACCTGTCCAACCCCGAGGGAGTCTCCCGAGACTCGCAGCGGCTGAGCCTCGAGACCCTGAAACGGCTGAACCAAGCGAATCTGGAGCGCAGCGGCGATCCGCAGATCGCATCCCGCATGGCGAGCTACGAATTGGCCTTCAGCATGCAGGCCTCCGCTCCCGAACTGCTCGACTTTTCGGACGAGTCGCAGTCCACGAAGGACAGCTACGGAATCGAGCAGGAGCCGACCAACGCCTACGGGGCGAACTGCCTGATGGCTCGCAGGATGGTCGAGCGAGGCGTCCGGGTCGTGATGCTGATCCACGCGTCTTGGGACGACCACACCAATCTCGACGAGGGACTGAAGAAGAACTGCGACATGACCGACAAGCCTGTGGCAGCCTTGCTCCGGGATCTCAAGCAGAGAGGCCTGCTCGACGAGACTTTGGTCGTTTGGGGCGGCGAATTCGGGCGGACGTCACTGGGACAGCTGAAGCATGTGGACGACAAAGTCGGGCGTGACCATCACCCGAATGGCTATTCGATGTGGCTGGCCGGGGGCGGCATCAAGAGCGGCCAAGCGGTCGGCGCGACCGACGAGCTCGCGCTCAAGGCCGTTCAGGATCCGGTCCATGTGCACGACTTGCAGGCGACGGTTCTGCATTTGATGGGCCTCGACCACGAGCGTCTGACCTACCGGCACATGGGCCGCGACTTCCGGCTCACCGACGTGTCTGGGTCGGTCGTCGACAAGCTGCTCGCCTGAGCGCGGCGGCAATAGCGCGAGCACTCGCCTCTGCAGTTGCTCCACGCCGACAGGTCGCTGCGGCTCTGACTTGCCGGATTCCATCCGGAGTGTCCGGGCCAGCTGATACCGGGGATGAACCCGGGCGCTGCATGAGCAGGATTCCGGAACGGACACGCGGGAGGAATCGATGACCGATCTCGAGCGGAACAAGTCGAACGTAGTCGCCTTCTACGACCTGATGTTCAACAAATGCGAACCGCGTCGAGCCGTCGAGCTCTATACCGGCGCCGAATACGTGCAGCACAACCCCCACGTCGCCACCGGTAAAGCCGCCTTCATCAACTACTTCGAAAAAATGGCGCGGGAATACCCCGGCAAGTCAGTCGAATTCAAGCGCGTGATCGCCGAGGGCTCCGTGGTCGTCCTGCACTGCCATCAGGTATGGCCGGGAGACCAGGACTATGCCGGAATCGACATCTTCCGCCTGGATGAGTACGGCAAGATCGTCGAGCATTGGGACGTGCTGCAGGTAGTGCCGGCGACGAGCGCCCATGCCAACGGCATGTTCTGACACTAACCACGCCAATTCGGCAGGTAAGACCGCACGCCGTTTCCGCGGGACCGCCGAAGCCGCCCGTGGAAAGACTGGCTTCCACCCGCATCTGCCCAGTGGGTGTTTCGGAACGCGGATGGCCACACGATGGCGGCGCTGCCCGCAGCAGGCGAGTCCTGTCCCACATCGACACCGTTCCCCTAAGACCCGAAGGGACGTTGAGATCGAAGGCGTCAATCGGAATCGCTAGGGCCGTGGCAGTCCTGGCAGTCGTTTGCCCGGCGTTCGCGCAGCTGCGCGGGGCGGTGCCGCCGCCGGGCGAGTGTGATCGCCGAACGAGATGACTCTGAGCGCAGCACCGACGATGCTTGAGGCTCGTTCGCCAGACGGCGCTCGACTATGGGGTCGATCCTCGGTTGGTTGATGCAATCATCCAAGCGGAGTCGGCGTCACCTTTCGCGGAAGAGGCCTTGAGGCTCCACAGAGAGCTATAAAAGCGAGGCATCCCCGCTCCAGCTAGCGCTTGACGTACTCGGGCCGTTCATGCAGGGCTTGCCGATGTACAGCACGCCCTCCCCGCCCGGCCACTTCTGCAGGTAGCCCCGGGTGCGCTCGTCGTTTTCAAACGCGACCAGATCGAGGCTCCCGGCCCGGGTGGAGCCCTCGCTGGCCGCCACGGAGTCGCGCGTGATTGGGGCCGCCAGAGCGGATGACGGCAGCGGTTTGGCGCGGACGCTGCGGAAGACGTGCCCTGCCCCGTCCAGGGTCTGCAGCAGCGGCTGGTAGAGGTTGAGATACAGCCGGTCGATCGACTCGACCTCGAACGTGACGTGCTCTTCGAAGGCTTCGGCGATGTTACGAGCGACAGTCATGGCGCGGGTTGCGGGCGATGGGCTCTCCACAGAACCGTCAGCACGCGGACACCGTCGCCCCGGCGACAATCCGGCGCCCCCGGCCGCAAAGCGCAGCCGCGCCTAGAACCCGCTCTCAGTCCCGGACTCCCAGCGGCCTCCGAATTCCTGCTCGTCGGTCTGAGGCGAAGCCTCGCTAGTTTACGCTGCGGCGAACACACCACCCATGCCGTTCCGCCTTCAAGAGTTGGATGAGTCCTATGGGGAGCCAAGACGATCAATGAATCGAGTAGTAGATCCATCTAGAGATAATATCCACATCAAATAATCTCTATCCTTGACAAATTAGCTATGAATAGATATCATTACCCCAGTGAGAATACCTAGTCCCGCGAACCAGCCTAGGCGATCACCGAATCAGTCGCTTCGCCGCTCTCGGATTCGGCCGGGGGCCATCTGATGAGTCTCAGCAACCAAGCCAGCTTCCGCCTGATTGCCCCCTTCCTGCGGCCCGTCATGGCTCTGCTCGACGACGAATCGGTCAGCGAGGTGATGATCAATCCCGGCGCCGTGTACGTCGAGCGCGACGGCAAGTTAGAGCTTGCGCGCGGAATCTCGCTCGATCCCAGTCACGTGCGCCAGGCAGCGCTGGCCATCGCGCGCGGCCAGGGCGACGACATCAGTGCGGAGCGGCCATTGCTCGACGCACGGCTGCCGGACGGGTCGCGAATCGCCGCAGCCCTGCTGCCGTGCAGCTTTGGGGGCCCGGCTCTGACCATTCGCAAGTTTGCGCGCCGCCGCTTGACGCTGGACCACATGGTCGGCTCCGGCACCCTCTCCGCAGCCGTATTGGACACGCTGCGGGATGCCGTTGATCGGCGTCGCAACATCCTCATCAGCGGAGGTACCGGGACGGGCAAGACGACTCTGCTGGCGGCCATCGCCCGCTTGATCCCGCAGGCGGAACGCGTCGTGGCGATCGAAGACACGGTCGAGTTGCAGCTCGATCATCCCAACATCGTGCGCTTTGAGGCCCGCCGCTCGACCGGAGACGCGCCGGCGGTGACGGTGCGTGATCTAGTGCGGGCTGCGCTACGGCACCGTCCCGATCGCATCGTCCTCGGCGAGGTCCGCGGCGGGGAGGCCTGGGATCTGCTGCAAGCGCTGAACACTGGCCACGACGGTTCACTGTCGACGTTGCACGCGAGCTCGGCCTACAACGCCCTCAAGCGCTGCACCTCGTGCGTGCTCCAGTCCGGCATCGGCCTGCCTTGGGAAGCCGTGCAAGACCTGGTTGGCGACGTGGTTGATCTGGTGGTGCACCTGGAGCGCCGAGACGGCCTCCGCAGGGTGGTCGAGGCCGTGCACGTGGAGCGCTTCGACTGGCCGGCCCGGCGCTGGGACTGCCGGCCGGTCGCAGTGGATCGAGCACCGGACGAAGCAGTCTCGAGACGAGGGGGTAATCCATGAAGCCAGGCGAGCGGATTGTGCGAGCCAGCGGGGGCAGGGCGGCACCCCTGCGGCAAGCGAGCACCCCTGCCCAAGTGGGGCGGGCGCTTGAGGCGGGCGTGATCGTCGAGACTGACCCGCTCACTGCCGAAGCCTGCGGGGCGTGCCTGGAAGACTGTGCGGACTTCGAGGAAGCTCTCGCCGCGGCCGAAGACCCGGCGGAATTCGGGGACAGGCAGGACCGCCATGGCGCGCTCTGATCCCAAGGCGCCCGTCGCGGACTACTACCGCAGGGTTGCCGATTCCCTGATCGCGCAAATCGAACGGGGAACGGCGCCATGGTCGCAGGCTTGGAAGCCGGGCGAAAAAGTGCTGCCCTACAACATCAAGACCGGCAAGTCGTATCGCGGCGGCAACTCGGTCTGGCTGGCCAGCACTGCGGGGCGTCGCGGGTACAGGGACGAGCGCTGGGGCACCTACAGGCAGGTCAAGGAGCTCGGCGGCCAAGTGCGGCGGGGGGAGAAGGGCTGCGCAATCCTGTATTGGCAGTTCGAACTCAAGCGCTTGGCGCGGGATTCGCAGGGCAAGGCGCTGTTCGATGACAAGGACCGGCCCGTCTACGAAATCGCCAAGCTGAATTCACCCCGCGTGCATCAATACACCGTTTTCAATGCCGAGCAGGCCGACGGGCTGCCGTCCCGGCCGTACCGCGCGGCGGGGTATGTGTGGGACCGGCACGAGGAGGTCGAACGGCTGTTCAAGCAGTGTGGTGCCTCGATCGAGCACTCCGGCGCGAATCGCGCTTTCTATGACCTCCAGCGAGACCGGATCGAACTGCCGTTCAAAGAGCAGTTTCCCAACGCGCCGACCTACTATCAGTCGGCGCTGCACGAGCTGGGCCACTGGACGGGCCATCCCAACCGCTTGAACCGGGAATCTCTGCGGCAGGGCGTCCGGCAGGGTTTTAGGTCCGAGGCCTACGCGAAGGAGGAGCTGCGTGCCGAGATCAGCTCGATGATTACGGGCGACAGGCTCGAGATCGGCCACGACCCATCGCGGCACGCCTCGTACGTCGGGGCGTGGATCCGCTCGCTGAAGGAGGACCCGCAAGAGATCTACCGTGCGAGCAAGGACGCGCAGGACATCAGCGATTACCTGTTGGACCGGGGCCGCTCGCGCGAACAGGGGAGTGAAGACCGGGCTGAGTTGCGTGCCCCGCAAGGGCCCGCTCCGAATCCGCTGCGAACGCACTCCCACCCAGTGGCCGTCCCCGAAGTGTCGACCGACGCAATTCCGCAGCGCAGGGCGATCAGCCTGCCGCTCCCCGAGCGAGCTGCGGGCCCGGAGCGCTCAGTCGGACCTGACCGCTAGTGCCTCAGATCGCGCGTCACGAATTGTCACGTCCGCGCGTCCAACCAAGTATCAGCCGCCCGTTGTCAGTTGGCCAAGTCAGCCGGCCAGCTGGCGCTGGGGAATCGCCGGCAGCGTCTCTTCGGCGCGGAACGGCAGCCCCGCTTCGGGCGATACTAGTAGTTGTCAGCACGCAACGACTGCCAAGGGGCGCCAGCGGAGTGAGATCCCGCCAGCCCTGCCGGAAGCCGCTGCACGGAGAAGTATTGTGGAATCCCAATTGGACGCCGGGCTAGGCCCGGCATCTAGCTCCAGCGGTCTAGGCGCGCCGACGGGCGCGCGGTCCGCTCCCCCTCGCGAGCGGTTGCTCCGCTCCCTCTTGTCTGTCTCGCTCGCGGCGCTAGCGATTCCGGCCCTTTGTTTCGCATCTGAGGTGGACCCCAACGCACCCACGGATGAGCAGGTCGCTGCTGCTGCTGCTGCCGCCGAGAGACTCCTCGATCTGGGCAGGGCCCCGGAAGCGCTACTCGGGATTCGCCCCGTCGCCGAGGCGCGCCCCGACTCGAGGCAAGCGACCTTCACGATGGGGCTGGCAGCGCTCACCGCCGGGGATGCCGCCGTCCGGCAAGGGTCCAGCCACAAGAGTGACGTTGTCAAGGAGCTCTACAACCTCGCGATCCGCTCCTTTCGCACGATTCTCGTCAAGGATCCCTCGCTATTGCGCGTGCGGCTCGAGCTCGGCCGTGCACTGTTTTCGCGCGGAAACTGCACCAGGCCTCCCGCCAACCTCGTCAAGCACCTGCTCGGCGATGACTGCTGGGCCGCCGAGCAGCACTTCTTGCGCGTGCTAGGCGCGGATGTACCACCGCAGGTCATGCTCAACGTCCGCCGATTCATCCAGATCTGCCGCGCGCGCAAGCGGGCCACCGGTAGCTTGAACCTCGCGATTGCCCCGGACACCAACGTCAACACTTCCACCTCCGCACAGACGATCAACATCTTCGGTCTGCCCTTCCAGCTCGATGACCAAGCTCGCGCGACCAGTGGTATCGGCTTGGTCGCGTCGTTGGGAACCGAGATTCAGAGGCCCCTGCCAAAGTTCAAGTGGATGCCGGGCTCGGCGGTGCGCCTGCGTGTCGGCGGCACGATCTATCGCAGGGAGTATTCGGGTGGCGAGTTCGACGACTCCAACTACGGCATCTACGCCGGACCCCGCTTCATCAGCAACAAGGGCCAGATGAGCGTAATGTTCCAAGCGGACCGCCGCACCGTCAACGGCAGGCCATATAGCCGTCAGTATGGCCTGCGTTTCGAGGGCGTGCGGCTGGTGATGCCCCGGCTCTGGGTAGGCGGCAGCATTGAAGGGTCTCGCCAAACTGCGCTCGCGATGGATGGCCCGATCGGAAGCCCCGGGTTCAGCTGGAACAGCCAGGCCTTTGCCAGCTATTCCATTCTGCCCTCGCTGAACGTGCGGTTCATGGGCGGCTCGGGCCGCGAGAACACAGACCGCATCTCAACGCGGCACCGGTCGCGCTGGGTCGGCGTCATGGCCAGCTATGACCTGCCGCTCGCTTTCACGGTGACAGGGGCGCAGCAGATGTACCTGACCAACTTCGAGCAGGTCAATGCGTTGTTCAGCCCCGAACCGCCCCAGACGCGCCTGTGGTTCTCCCGCATCGCAATCCACAACCGCAAGATCCAGTTCATGGGATTCTCGCCGACGGTCTCCCTGATCCGCGAGGATCGCAGATCCAACCTCACCCTGTACGAATACCAGCGGTACCGCGCCGAAGGCGGTGTCGTGCGGGTGTTCTGAGCGGTCTCCGGCGCCTTTGGCGCGAGGACGCTGCTTGAAACCAAATCCCCGGTTAAATCTTGGGTCGGCAGAGGGTAGGCGGATTTCGGGGCCGAATGCGGACGGGTATTTCGGTCGCCCGCTCTCGCCGGGCCCGAAACGCCCATGCGCGAACTCGCAGCTCTCAACGCACCTGCCCGGATGGGTACTGGTCAAGAATGTTGTGTTTGGCATGTTGACGGCACTGGCTTTCACCGCTCGCTGTTCTAGCCCCGTCCCGCCTGTTCGAAACAGCGCCCCGCGACCTCGATGCCGGTTCCGTCCACGAACACCGGCACAGAGCCCAACTCGCTCTGGTAGCGGCGCATCCACTGCCCTGCCAGGCAGCCGCTGTCGGGCACGCTCCGCAAGCCCGTGATGCGCCGCGGCGCCCGATCGCCGGCGAGGCCTGTCAACATCGCTGAGATGGCCCCTGCCGGGCGCGCTGGCAGGGCCGGTCGATCCAGCTGGCCAGGCTCGCCACCAAGGCCAGCCCGGCCGTCCCGGTCAGTTGTTCGTCGCTGACGGTAAAGCCAATCTTAGGGGGCTCCGGGCAGGGCATGATCTACTACTTTTCAGCAAAAAGATGGTCTCTGTGATAGGCTCCGCGGCTTCACGCCGGGGGTGCATTGCCGACCACCCGGCCACCTATCTCGATCCCGTTAGAAATCCACGCCTAAGCCCCCTATCAGCGAAATCTTACCCTGGGGCTAAGGTGCTGAACAGTGCCCGGTCGTCCCTCGTTGGTAGCATTGAATGACTTGATGTCCAAGATGCGCCCGCGCCGCTGGCTGCCTACCGCCCTGCTGACATTCGTCGTCTCACATCCACTTGCGCGTGGCGCCCAGCAGGACGGGGCGGAGTCCGAGCCTGCCAGCGCGTTGGCGCAGCCCGCAGCTGAAGCAGGATCGTCCGCCAGCGATGCTGAGCGGACGGCGATCAACCTCCTTGGGGAGACATCCTCCGAATCCGGGGAGAGCCGCCGCAACGAGAACGTCCAGTTCAACCTCGTCGACAACAACGCCCTCAAGGAACTCAACATCCGCTTGGGGACCACCGCCACGATCGTTTCCGAATTCGCCGTTGACCGTGGATATTTTGGCTCCGAGTACGGCAAGCCGCCCGCGCCCCCGCTGCATGCCCCGCCGGGGCGCGGAGCCGACTTTCACGGCGACGCATCCTGGCGCCACAACAACAGCGTCTTTTCGGCCCGCTCGTTCTTTCAGGTCGGTGCGGTCAGGCCGGCCCGCGAGAACTTCTACGGTGTCAATCTGAGCGCCCCGGCGGGCCCGCTCGGCGCGCTGACGCTGGGCTTGTCCCAGAACAAGATCCGCGGCAACGTCAACGGTAACGTCCTCGTGCCCCTGCCGGAGGAGCGCACGCCGCTGACCCGCGATCCCGCCACGCGAGCGGTTGTCCAGCGCTTGCTCGGTGCCTATCCCGACGATGCCCCGAACCGTCCCGACATCGCCGCCCGGGCCTTGAACACCAACAGCCTGCAGAGCATCAATACCGACTCCGCGGTCGTCCAGCTCGATCGCGCCGGCCCGTGGGGCGGCAAGCTCTCCCTGCGCTACGCGTGGACCAGCCAGAACGTCGATGCCTTCCAGCTTGTCGTGGGCCAGAATCCTGATACCGACACCAAGTCCCACGCGGCCCGCATCACGTGGACCCGCTCGTTCTCCCCGGCCACTACGGTGCGGCTTTCGAGCGGACTCGACCGCCTGGGATCGCTGCTGCTGCCAGCCGAGGGAGCCCTCGGCCCAATCATGATCGGAAGCGCTCTCACCAGCCTCGGCCCGTTCCCGATCATCCCGATCGATCGTGCGCAAAACCGCTTCCGCCAGGCCGCCACCTTGCGCCACAGCCGTGGGCGGCATGAGCTCACCGCCGGCTTTGCGCTGACCCGCTTGCAGTACAACGGAGAGGAGCCCGACGGCGGTCGCGGCATTCTCGTCTTCCGCCCCAACTTCGGCAACGATGCCATCACCAACGTCCGCGTGGGCCTGCCGAGCCTGCTAATCACCTCGCTGGGATCCACCTACCGCGGCTTCCGCAACTGGCACAACTCTTTCTTCATCGGGGACCGCTGGCTGGCCACCGACAGGCTCACATTGAGCATGGGTCTGCGCTACGAGCCCTTCACGCGCCCGGTAGACGTCACCAAGCGCAGCGAGTTGGGCATGGACTCCGATTTGAACAACCTGGCCGGCTCGTTCGGCTTCGCCTACCGCCTGCCCGGGGATGTGGGCGTCCTGCGCGGCGCCTACGGCACCCACTACGGGGAGATCTTCCCCGTCACCTACGGGCAGGCCCGCCTCAATGCCCCGCACACCGTCACCTCAGTCATCGTGCGGCCCGAACTGGCCACCTACCGCTCCTTACTGGACCACTCCAAGCGCCAGCCCGGCGGCCGCTCCAGCCGCATCGAGCCGGGACCCGACCTCGCCGTGCCGTACGCCCACCAGTACAACTTCAGCTGGGAAACGAAGCTTGCGGCCGATTGGCGGCTCCAACTGGGTTTCGTCGGCAGCCGGGCACACAAGCTGATCATCACCTACTTCCTCAACCGTGGCCGAGAGGTCCCCGGCATGGTGTCCACCGTCGGCAACCTGAACCAGCGGCGCGCGAATCCGGACATCTTCGACCACCTTTTGGTCCACAACGGCTCGCGGGCCTATTTCGACGCTGGCCGGGCCACCCTGACCGCTCCGAACTGGCGGGGCCTGTCGCTGAACGCCTCCTATTGGGTCAGCAAGTCGATCGATCTCGGCGGCTCCTACACCAACACAGCCTCCGGCCCGGACGCGCGCGTGGCGGTCGCGCAAACCGAGCACGAGTCGCACCGCGACATCAAGGCGCTCAGCGACTTCGACCAGCCCCACGCATTGTTGGTTCAGGCCGGCTACACCACCCCCCGCGGAAGCGCAGCCGGCTGGCTGGGCAAGTTGGTGGGGAACTGGACATTCTCGACCGTATCGCTGCTCAAGTCTGGAACACCCTTCACGCTCGACTCCGGCTCGGACGGCCCGGGATTCGGCAATGTGGACGGCCGTCGGGGTGATCGGCCAATGCTGCTTGAACCTGCCGTGCTCGGGCGCGTGATAGGCTCTCCCGACACCTCCGAAGCCCTGCTGCCGCGCAGTGCATTCCGCTATATCAACGCCCCGTCGGAACAGGCCGGAAGCCTCGGGCGCAACACCTTCCGCAAGGGCCAGATCGCGAACATCAACGTATCGCTGTCACGGCGCTTGGCGCTGGGCGGGGATCGGGCGATGGAGCTCCGCGCCGAGTCGATCAACTTCTTCAACACGCCCCAATTCGCCGAGCCGGGCAAGACGTTGTCCTCGCCCAGCTTCGGACAGATCAACAACACTCTCAACGACGGGCGGACCTTCCGCTTTCACCTCAAGTTCTTCTGGTAGGGCTCGGCGGCTCACTCGGCCAGCCGCATCAAGAACTCGTCTTCTCCGAACGTCATGCGGAACAAGAGCGGCACACGCCACTCGTCCCGCCCGAAGTAGGCCGAGAACCGGTGCTCCGCCTGCGGACCGCGCACCGCGACGCGGATCCGGTCCGCCAGCTGTCGTTCTCCGTCCCACGTCAGCCAGCGTGTCTCGGCGAGTTCCAGGCTGAGCACATAGCCCGCTCCGAAATGCACGGTTGCGGGCGGGGGAATGCGTCCGGAAGCAAGTTCTGTCCGCACGAAGTACAGGAACGAGAGTGCGTCCCGAGCGCAGCCGCGAATCGGCCTGAGGCCCGGAGACTCCTGATCGGCCCGCTCTAGGTTGGTGCGCTCGACAGCGTCGGCTCGGAAGCGCAGCAGTTCGCTCGCCCGCTTGTCGCCGTGGCGAATGTGCTTCTCAAATTCCTGCGAGCACATCTGCGCGTCGGCGCTCGAGATAAATCTGTCATCGATCTCCAGTTTCGGCAGGCTCGCCCGTAGGGTGAGTTCAAACCGCCAGCCCGGATCGGTCCAGCGCGCCTTGAAGTCCGCCGTGCCCACGCTGAGCCCGCTGGGCCACGAGATCGTATAGCGCAGTTCCTCAGTAGCCGGAAATCCCGGTTGCGCTTCCTGGGCGAGGACCGCTCCCGAATGCAGGAAAGCGATTGCGGCGGCGCTCGCAGCAAGAGCCCGCAGAGGTTCAGGCCTCCGTTTGGACCAAGATGTCACCGCCGTTGTCGAGGTCGCGGGCCGCCGGAGTTACGATCGTTCTCTTGGTGATGTAGATCTTCGCACCGGTGTGCCTGGCCTTGCGCATATCACCCTCGCACACAAAGCTCACCGGACGGATCTTTGGTGCCGGCGGTGCTGGCTCGGCTGGTGGAGCGGGCGGAGTCGCCGCTGCGGACGCCGGGGCCGGTGGCTGCCTCTGCGCCAAGAATCGGTCGACGACCGAAGCGACCGCAAAGGCCGGGCCTGACGAGGCCGCTGGAGCTGGTTTCGCGGTGCCGCGGCTTGCGAGATATTGGTCCACCCGCGCCGCCACCGCGCTGGTCGGGCGGGGGCCGGGGGCCGTGGCCGATCCTGCGCCGAAGTCGCTTCCGCTCGACACGGCCGCGAAGTAGCGCTTGGCTTCTTCGCTGATGAACGCCTCTTCCGGCGCACGCACGTAGCGGGCGATGCGCTTGATGTGAAACAGGTGGGTCGGGCCGATATTGTCGCCAGTCGAGTTGCCCGCAATTGCCCCGCAGCCCAAGGTCATGGACGGCTGGATCCCGGTCGTGATGCCGGTGGAGCCTTGCGGGGCCGACGTGTTCACAAGCACGCGGAACGCGGGCGCGCGCCGGCCGTATTCCCGCACCCGCTCGTCATCCTTGGAATGGATCACGCAGGTGTGTCCCCGTCCGCCGAAGTTCAGGACCGAGACGCAGGCCTCGACCGCCTGCTCGAAGTTGTCGACGAAATACACCGACAGCACTGGGGAGAGCTTCTCCGCAGACATTGGGTGCTCCCGTCCCACGCCGTTGATTTCCACGGCAAGGATCCGGGCCGCCGCCGGGATTTCGAAGCCCGCCATGGTGGCGATCACTTGCGGGGACTGGCCGACGCAGTCGGGCTGGATCCGGAACTCCGGCGTAAACAGCCGCGCACCGAGCGCCCGACCTTGGGCCTCGTTGCAGACATGGGCGCCGTTGGCCTTCAAGGCGGCCCACACGCGATCGCTGTGGACGCGGTTTGCCACCAAGGTCTGCTCGCCCGAGCAGACAGTTCCGAAGTCGAAGCTCTTGCCGTCCACGATGGAGGCGACCGCCGCTTCGATGTCCGCCGAATCGTCCACGAGCACCGGCACATTGCCGGCTCCCACGCCGAGCGCGGGCTTGCCGCTGGAGTAAGCGGCCTTGACGATTCCCGCCCCTCCAGTGGAGAGGATGATCCCGATGCGCTTGTGGCGCATCATCTCGTTGGTGCCGGCGATCGTAGCCTCGTCCACGCACTGGATCAGGCCTGCGGGTGCTCCGGCCGCTTCAGCGGCCTTGGCGAGCACGCGCGCGGCATCGCACGTGCAGCGGCGCGCGCGAGGGTGCGGGCTGAGCACGACGGCGTTGCCCGCCTTCACCGAGATCAGGCACTTGAAGAATGCTGTGGAGGTGGGATTGGTCGTCGGCAGCACGGCCGCCACGACGCCGACGGGCACGGCCAATTCTGTGATGCCCAGTTCCGGCTTCTCGTTGAGCACGCCGATCGTCTTGAGCGGGGCGATCTTCTGGTGCAGCAGGTCCGCGTTGAGCAGGTTCTTGACGATCTTGTCGCGGACGTTGCCGTATCCCGTTTCTTCCACGGCGAGCCGGGCCAGCCGCTCGGAATGCTCGCGGGCCGCCTGCGCCATGCTGGCGACGATGGCGTCCACTTGCTCCTGGCTGAAATTGCCGAATGCCTGGCACGCCTCGTAGGCGAGCTGGACTTTGGTGCGAACCTCTTGGATGGAACGCAGATCGCGGTCTTCTAGCATCGCGTCCGACTAGTGGTCCGGACCGTAGGGCAGCACCGGTCCCACATCCTCGTATGGTGCGGGGATGACGTGGACGCTGATCAGCTCACCAAGGCGGCGGGCCGCAGCGGCGCCCGCGTCGGTGGCGGCCCTGACCGCGCCGACGTCGCCGCGACAGGTGACCGTGACGTGCCCGGCTCCGATCATGCGCCGGCCTTCCAGTGTGACGACAGCGGCCTTGACCATCGCGTCGGAAGCTTCTATCGCCGACACCAAGCCCAGTGTCTCGATCATTCCTAGCGCTTGCATGTGGTGCGGGGCTTGGTTAGCCCAAGACCTCAAAGTATCACAGCCGGGCGGCGCGCCCCAAATCGAGAGCGGAGATGTCGGCGAATCGCGCGCATTCGCGGCCCTGCGAGGCCGGTGCGGGCCTCAGCAGCGCGGGCCGACTCGCCGTACAGCCCGCCGCGGGCTCACCGGAAGGCCAAGCAGACGGGAGCATCGATCAGCAGCTCCGTCCCAGTTGGCGTCAATGCCCCGGTCTCGCCGTCGATCTCGAAAACCACGATGTTGTCGGAATTCTGGTTCGCGGCCAGCAGGTAGCGACCGCTGGGGTCGAACGCGAAGTTGCGCGGCCACTCTCCGTTGGTGGAGACCTGTCCTCTTGCCTCCAGCCGGCCGTCCTCGGCCCCCACCGCGAAAACGGCAATGGAGTGGTGGCCTCGATTGGACGCGTACACGAACTTTCCGGAGGGATGCACGTAGATCTCCGCAGTGTAATTTTCTTCCTCATATCCTTCGGGCAGCGTCGAAACCGTCTGGGCGACGGCCAGCGTACCCGCTTCTGGAGCGTAGTCAAACACCGATACCGTCGATGCCAGCTCGTTGATGCCGTACGCGAACCTCCCGGACGGATGCTGGGCGAAATGGCGCGGTCCCGAGCCAGCGGGGACGGTCACATGCGGAGGGTTGTGCGGGGCCAGCGTCGCCGTTTCCGGATCGGACCGGTAGATCTTCACTTGGTCCAGTCCAAGGTCCGAGAAGAAGGCGAAGCGGTTGTCGGCCGAAAAATCAGCGGAATGGGCATGGGGCTGCTGTTGGCGCTCATGGACGCTGCTGCCTTCGTGCTGAAAAAACGACGTCGCCCCGCCCAGCGTGCCGTCCTCGCGGACAGGGAACGAAGCAACGCTGCCACCCTTGTAGTTGGCGATGATGAGCATTCTCCCGCTGGGGTCGACATTGAGGTGACAGGGCCAGCCGCCCTTGGAGGACACCTCGTTCAGCTTGGTGAGCGCCCCGGACTTGGCGTCGACCTTGAACGCAGAGACCGAGCCGCTGCCGTCCGCATCGAAATCGTCGCTTTCGGTGACTGCGTAAAGATACTTTCCGTTCGGGTGCAGTGCGAGGAAGGACGGATCCCTCACGTCGGCGAGCAGGCCTAGCGGCTCCGCGGTTCCTGTGGCCGAGTCAAAGCGGTAGGCATAGATGCCAGCGCTCGTCTCCTTCGTGTACGTCCCCACGTAGAGCACGTGTTGCGAGTCGGACAAGGTCGGTTCCATGGGCTCCTTGGATGCACAGCCCGCGAGCAGGCCAAGCACAAGGGCGGCGATTGAGGCACGGTGCGTCATGCCCTCTATGAGAACTCACCAATGCCCCGGCCGGCAATCCCTTGGTGTGGAGCGCTACGTGCGCGGCGCCTTGCCGGAGCGGTCAAGTTGCGCTCATGTTGCCCTCTAGGCCGGCTCCAAGCCCGTAGTTTGGCGGCAGCAGCAGCGTACAGATCGCGTCGCTAAGCAGCACTGCGGCGGGCAACTCGCCGACAATCTCGCCGTCGACTTGGACCTGCACTTCGTTGCCATCGACTGGTTCGAGTCGCAATTCCTCCCGGTGCACAAACCGAACGCCGGGGCAGCGATCTGTCAGATGCAACGCCGCCGCTGTGAGGTAGCCGCTGAAATGCAGCCGGCTGGTGCCGGGGTACTGAGCGGCTTCCAAGTGGTTCGCGAGCAGGTTTGCACCGGGAGTCAGTACGAGCTTGCCTCCGTACATGCGACTCTTCGAGACGACGATCAATGCGCACGGAGGATTGCGATTCGGTCTGCCCGGGGCCGAGATCCTCGCGCGTGGAAAGTTCTGGAGCGTAAACATCGCTGCTGACACCCCAAAAGCCCCCTGCCCTAGTGTCTTCTTCAGACGTGTGGATGTTCGGTCTGCGACCGCAGCGTCGAGGCCCGCTCCGCACATCAGCAGGAAGTAGCGGCTGGCTCCGTCTTTATCGAGCCGAACCTCTCCCAAGCGGACCGCTCGCGCTGCGAGTTCCGGTAGCATTCGCGCTGCGGCCACAGGACTGATGGGCATCCCAAGCTCGTGGACCAGCACGTTGGCTGTCCCGCCGGGCAGCACGAACATGGCTGGGGAGGCTTTGCCAGTCAGCCTTTGCAGCACTTCGTTGACCGTGCCGTCGCCGCTGTACACGACGATCAGGTCACACCCAGCGCTCGCTGCGTCGCGTGCCAGCTGGGTCGCATGGCCGCGGCATTGTGTCGGCGCGAGCCGTACCTCTCCGACAGTCGCTGACCAGGCGGCTTGGACCTTGCCCAGCTTTGACCGTCCAATGCCCCGGCCCGCGGCCGGATTGAAAATACAGACCGCCCTTCGGAATCTCACGGGGACCCTATAATATGCCCAATGGCGGCCGACTCCGCTCCTAGCGCCTCAGCGGAGGAGGCTCGGAAGCAGGCGACCGAGCTGCGCGCAGAGATCACGCGCCACGAGCGGCTTTATTACGTCGAGGACCGTCCCGAGATCTCGGACGCGGAGTTCGACCGGCTGATGGGGGAACTGCAGGCGCTAGAAGGCTTGCATCCGAGCCTGGTCGAGCCCGACTCGCCCACCCAGCGCGTTGGCGGTGCGCCCCGCGAAGGGGTCGAGAAGGCGGCACACTCATCAGCCCTGCTCAGCCTCGACAACGCCTTCAACGAAGTCGAGCTGTGTGACTTTGACCGCCGGGCAAGGGAACGGCTCGAGGTTGACTCGATCGATTACGTCGGCGAACTCAAGTTCGACGGCGTGTCGCTGGCATTGCGCTACGAGGCGTGCAGGCTGGTACTGGCTCTGACGCGGGGCGACGGTAGGCACGGAGAGGTCGTGACGCCGAATGCCCGCACGATCCGGTCCGTACCGCTTTCCGTATCCGCTGCACAGGTGGCAAGCCAAGGCCTGCCTTCAAGCTTCGAGGTGCGTGGCGAGGTCGTGATGCCCAAGCGCTCGTTTGAGAGGCTCAATGCCGACCGGAACAGCGCCGGGGAAGCCATGTTTGCGAATCCCCGCAATGCCGCTGCCGGGACCCTGCGGATGCTCGACGCGTCTGTCACTGCACAGCGGCGCCTGGACTTCTTTGCCTACATGTTGCTGGCTGACGGTGCCGAGGCACTGGCGACCCACTGGGCGTCCCTCGAGGCACTCAGCGTGCTCGGATTCAAGGTTGACTCGCATCGCGGCCGACTCAACGGTGCCGCCGCTCTATTGGAGTTTCGCGACGAGCGCCTCCGCGAGCGGGAGTCGCTGCCGTACGAGATCGATGGCTTGGTGTTCAAGGTCGACCAAGCGGACCAGAGGAGGCTGCTGGGCGCGACCGCCAAGGCCCCGCGCTGGGCAATCGCCTGCAAGCCGACCGCGCAGCAGGTGGAAACGGTCGTGGAAGGCATCGACACCCAGGTCGGACGAACCGGCGCTGTGACGCCCCGTGCCTTGTTACGGCCGGTCAAGGTCGGCGGGGTCACCGTGTCAAGGGCGACGCTGCACAATCAGGACGAGATTGACCGCCTTGGCTTGCAGATCGGCGATACGGTGCTCTTGGAGCGCAGCGGGGATGTGATCCCGAAGGTCCTGCGCGTCGTGAAGCAGGGAGACTTGCGCCAGCCGTTCCGAATGCCCGAGGTCTGCCCGTCGTGCAGTGGCCAGATCGTCAAAGCGGCCGAGGAGGTGATCGTCCGTTGCGTGAACAACAGCTGCGAGGCCCGGCTGCAGCAGTCCATCGAGCACTTTGCTGCGCGCTCGGCAATGGACATCGACGGGATCGGCGCAAGGATTGCACGCCAGCTCGTGGACCTGAAGCTGGTGCGGGACATCGCGGATCTCTACGAACTCAAAGAAGCCGACCTCGCCGTGCTGGAAAAGGATTCCGCGCTTACCGAAGAAGCCGCGCAAGCGGTCGTCGAGGCCATTGACAAAGCCAAGCGGGAGGCAAGCTGGAACGCTTTAGTGCTGGCGCTGGCGATTCCGGGTGTTGGTGGGGCCACGGCGGATGCGGTGACCGGACGGTTTGCCAATATCGCAGATTTGATGGCGGCGAGTGTCGAGGATCTTTCCGCGGTCAAGGGGATCAACACGCGAGCGGCCAAGGCTATCCGCGCCTACTTCGAGGATCCGCGTGCGCTGGCACTGCTGGACGAGCTGCGCTCAGCGGGCTTGCGCTGCCTGCTACCCTCCCAGGACGGCGTGGTGCTCGGCACGAGCGGCGGTGAAGTACGCGCTGCCGACGCAGGCGAATTCGGGCCGGATGAGCTCAAAGTCGCAATCGTCCGTTTCGCCCACGGGCTCGGGATTCAGGGGCTCACCGAGCTTGTCGTTGTTCCGCTCGTCGACAGCGGCCGGATCAAGGGCCCGCAGGATCTGTTCGGGTTGCAGGCGGATGACCTCAAGGGACTTGGCGCAACTCGCCTGGGCTCCAAGTCGGCACGGAAGATTTTGGACAGCCTCGAACGCTCCAAGCAAGCCGCGCTGGGGTCGTTGCTGTTCGGCTTGGGTATCCGCTACGTGGGTGAGCGCACGGCCAGCCTGCTGGCACGTCGTTTCCGCAGTGTTGACGCAATTGCAGTGGCCACAACGGAACAGCTGGAGGAAGTGGAAGAGGTCGGCCCTAACATCGCCGAGGCCATCGAGCGCTTCTTCGCTTCCGAGGACAACCAGCGGCTGATCGCGCGTCTGCGAGATTCTGGTCTCAACTTCATCGAAGAATCGGCCGAGACCTCCGCGCCGCAGTGTTTTGCGGGCCAGGTGTTTGTGCTCACTGGGACATTGGCGACCATGGCGCGGGAAGAGGCAAAGCAAATCATCGAGGGCTTGGGTGGTAAGGTCACCGGTTCTGTCAGCAAGAAGACGGACTACGTGGTGGCCGGGGAGAATGCAGGTTCGAAGAAGGCCAAGGCTGAGCGGCTGGGGGTTTCCGTGATCAGCGAAGCAGAGCTGCGGGAGTTCGCCGGAGATGCCTGGCCGTCGCGGTCGGACGGAGGGAAAGCAGATGAGCCTCGCCGTTGAACTTCTGTTTGTCTGGGTACCGATGATTTGCTCGGTGCTGTTTGTCGCGTGGTTCGCCACAAAATGCTACATGGAAGGACTCACTCCGCTGCAGATTCTCATTGATCGGAAATTCTTGATGGTCTTCCTGTATACCGGCTCACTTCTCGCCATCTATCTTTCGTCGCTACATTTTTTCTTCCTCGGCCAGTTCTAGCACGGACCATCTCGATGGTGATTCGGACCACACGGGCTCCGCACTTTCCTGCCACCGCGATTGAGCCGTTCACCCAACTGGATCCATCTCCCAGGCCCAAGGCTGCGGGCATCTCGATACCCGCCACGAGTCCGCCGAGCCCGTCAAGATCGTCTACTTCTATCCCCTTTGCCTCGGCTGTAGAGCCATCCTGCATCGCGACATTCGCATGCGCCTCTCACGGACCAATCGGATCGCTAGGTTAGGGTCAGGTTGGCCTCTGCGGCACACTTTAATTACGAGATTGAGTAAAATCACTCAAATGGATAATATAGAGCTATGGTCAAGTTTCGCCGTTTGCAGGTCTCCGAACTTCTCAAGCGCATGCGAGAGGAACCTGAGCGTATCATTTACGTCACCGGCCCTCGACAGACCGGCAAAACGACGGCTGTCGTGCAGGCATTGAGCGAGGTCGAACTCCCCCACCGATACGTGTCCGCCGACCCCGGCGAATCGGTCGCGTTCAAGCTGACGCCCCGAATCGCTGCTGACGACGTCACCCCCCCTTCTAGGCGAGATCGCGATTGGCTTGCCTGGAACTGGCAGCGAAGCAGCCATGACGCAGCCAAGTCCTCGAATGGCTTTGTCCTCATACTCGACGAAATCGAGCAGATCCCCGACTGGTCCAGGACGGTGAAGGGGCTCTGGGACGGTGACCGACGAGCCAGAGTCCCCCTACGCGTGGTGATTCTTGGATCGGCCAACTTTCTGTTGCAGGCCGGCCTAAGTGAGAGCCTTGCAGGCCGCTTCGAGCCCCTACGCTTCACGCACTGGTCGTTCCGGGAAATGTCGGAGGCGTTTGGATTTGACATCGATCAGTACGTCTTCTTCGGCGGCAGCCCAGGGGCAGCCGGTCTCGTTCACGACCATGAGCGGTGGCGAGAGTATGTGTTGAGCGCATTGCTGGAGTCGGCGGTTGAACGGGACATCCTTGGGGTGACACGGGTCCAGAAGCCGGCCCTTTTCAAGCAACTTCTGGAATTGGGTTGCGCATTTTCCGGACAAGTCCTCTCGTACACCAAGATGCTCGGGCAGTTGCAGGACGTTGGCAACACCACGACCCTGGCTCGCTATCTGGATTTGCTGTCAAGGGCGGGTTTGCTTGCTGGCCTAGAGAAGTACTCGGGAAGCATCATCCGGCGCAAGGCTTCGATTCCCAAGCTGAATGTCCTGAACACTGCATTCGCGTCAGCTTTCGCTGAGTACGAATTCGAAGATGCCAAGCGGGACCGGACGCATTGGGGCCGCTTGGTCGAAAGCTCGGTCGGAGCCCATCTGCTCAACTCCAAGACTGGCAATACGCGAGTCTACTATTGGAGGGAACATGATTCCGAAGTCGACTTCGTCTTGCGACGAGGGAACCAGCTAGTCGGCATCGAGGTGAAGAGCGGGCACCGCCGCCGCAGCAAGCGAGGAATGGAAGAATTCAAGGCCAGATTCCCTGGATCTGTGTCCGTTGTCGTTGGGGCTGACGCCGTCCCCTTGTCAGAGTTTCTGTGGGTTCCGGCCCGACACTGGTTTGGATCGCCGTGATGAAGGTCGTCCGCCGCACATGCACGGAGTTGCTCGAGAGCGACAGCGGCGATTTGGGAAGTCCGCGGACTCTTGATGAGCTTCGAGGCATTGCAGCCTTCGTGCTGATAGGTGCCCCCGGGGCTGGCAAGACCACGTCCTTCGAGAAAGAATCGAACGAAACCGGTGGCGCCTTCGTATCGGCTCGCGACTTTGTCACCCTAGCGATCCGCCCTGAATGGCGGCAGGGGACCCTGTTTATTGATGGCTTGGACGAGATTCGAGCCGGATCAGCTGACCCCAGACACCCGCTAGACCGCATTCGTACGAGGCTGGACGACTTGGGACGGCCCGAATTTCGCGTCTCCTGTCGCGATGTGGACTGGCTTGGAGCCAATGACTGGGAGCACCTGAAGCGAGTGTCGCCGGATGGCACCGTTCGCGTATTTCGCTTGGACCCCCTCGACGAGCAAGGCATCCTTCAGATCGTGGGAACCCTTCTGCAAACCGGCCCTCCGGAAGGGTTCGTCAAGATGGCTCGCCAGGGAGGAATCCAGGCCCTGCTCGAGAACCCACAAAGCCTGACACTACTTCTTCGTGCCACCTCATCAGGCGCGCGGCCCGAGTCGAGGATGGAGACGTACGAGCGCGCGTGCGAGAGTCTGGCCCAAGAAACGAACGACGAGCACCTACGAGGGAGTCCGAATCGACCGAGCACGTCGGCCCTGCTGGAATCGGCGGGAAGGCTCTGCGCGAACCTGATCATGACCGGGAGCGATGGCTACTCACACAGGCCCGTCGAAGACGACATGCGCATCGTTGCCTTGAGCGATGCTATCCCCGACGGTCACGAGACCGCCAGATACGCAGTACGCTCACGCCTCTTCAAGTCCATTCCCAACGACATTGCAGTGCCTGTTCACAAGTACGTGTCGGAGTTTCTTGCGGGACGCTATCTCGCCGGTCTCGTCAGCATAGGCACGCCGGCAAGCCGCGTTCTCGCACTGTTGACGGGCTATGACGGATATCTCGTTTCCGAATTCCAAGGACTCTCGGCGTGGCTCGCAGCTCACTGCAAGGAGAGCCGAACATTAATCATGGACCGAGACCCGGTCGGCACTCTCTTATATGGAGATGTCTCGGGATTCTCGTGCGAGGAAAAGACTAGGCTCATTCAGGTCGTCGCGGAGCACCTGGAGAGGAAAAGAGGAATTGACGACCTGCTCCTGCAGGGGAACTCCAGCGTGGCAAGCCTCGCGACACCCGATATGGCCGACTCGCTCCTAGCGGTGCTGCGCCGTCCGGGTAGGGATGGCGCTGCTCTTCGCGCAACGATTCTGACACTGAGAGCCATCCAATTCGCTCCGCTCAATCCCCGGTTCAGCGATGCGGCGCTGGAGCTTGTCGAGAACGAGAACAGTCATCCCCGAATCCGGAGCGAGGCGCTCGACGCGCACATCAAGCATGGGCAGGACTCCGAGCGGTGCGCCCTTCTGGATAGAGTCTGGAACGGAACGATTGAAGATCCAGAGGATGAACTGCTCGGACGACTCCTAACCCATCTCTACCCCTCCGTTGTGGGCCCGGCCAAAGTTGTCTCATACATGAGATCGCCCAAGCATGCCCAGTTCAACGGGTCGTACTGGAGGTTCTGGGAGTCTCAAGTCCGTAACAAGACCGACATGCAGCGAATCCCGGAACTGCTGGACGCCGTGGCAGCGAGCCAGACGACCATCCTTCGAGAATTCGGCAAGGGGCACAGATCGGGAGGATCCCCCTTGCGATATCTGCCAGCCAGCTTGTTGGCCGAGTACCTAGGTTCCGAGCCAGCTTCGGTGGACTCGGCCCGAATCTGCGACTGGCTGGAGTTGGTTTCGGACGACCGGGTTTCCCGCACTCGGGCGAATGACCGCGCCATGATTCGTCAGTGGTTGGCTGAGCGGCCCGATACGGTCAAGTCAGCCTTCCGTGTCGTCGCGGAGCGGAGAGCCGCAGTAGGAGACTGCGGGCAATGTGTCGATCGAGCCCGGCACTTGATGCTTGGCGAAGAATTTCCGCTTGGATTTGAGAGCTGGTGCGACGAGAGTGGACGTCAAGCGGCCGACGAGTATGTCGCGCGGGTCTTCCGGAGCAGCGCGCGGAAGCTTCGCGACAGGAGCGAGTCGGGAACGAACTCCGGAGCGTTTGTCAAGGGCGAGCGCACATCCCGGCCGTCGGCGGGAGAGCCACTGGCTGAAAGCGCTCCGATTGAACCCCCAGTCCTTGTGCCAACTTACCAGGCGATCGACGCTATCGATCCCGAAAAGCTCGAATGGCGATCGCAGGTAAGAGCCAAGGAGCAGTTACTGCGGCAGAACCGCTGCTCCCCAGGGTTTCTCGAAGGTCTGGCTAAAGCGTATTTCGGAAACTCCTATGTCGTAGAGGGAGCCGATCCTGTGGAAAGGCTCCACGACCTGCTGGGAGCACGGCGCTTGGTGGATGCGGCGCTAACCGGCTTCCGCGAATCGGTGAAACGCGACGACGTGCCCACTGTCGGCGAGATCTTGGGACTCCATTCCAAGGACCGATCGCATCGTCTGGCGCTGCCGGTTCTGGCCGGTGTCGAGGAAATTGGCCGCCGTTCGGCGCCTCTCCTTGAGTTCCTCGGCCATGAACAGCTTCGGGTCGTGCTGGCCTTCCACTTTACGACGGGGCGGAACGATCCAGCCCCTTACGAGTCCGCCACACCGGAAAACGGCGAGACCAAGTTCCCGCGATGGTATCGGAGGCTAGTCGAGTCCGATCCCGAACTCGTCGCGGACATGATGATGAGGTCTGTTCAATCGGAGATTCAGAAGGGTCTCGTACTGTTCGAAAAGCTCCTCGATCTGTTGCAGGAAGAGAGCTATGCCGAGCTCGCGCGCCGGGTGTCGCTCCCAATCCTCAATCTGATTCCGGTTCGGTGCAGCGATGCTCAACTCGACGGGCTTGAAGTGGTTCTGAAGTCCGCCCTGCAGCATTGCGACAAGAGAGCATTGAAGGCCGTGATCGAGGACAAACTGGACCGCAAGAGCATGACTGACGGTCAAAGGGTGTATTGGCTCGCGGCCGGCCTCTTCGTCGACTCGGCCCAGTACCGCGAAGCGCTCGAGCAATACGTTGCCCTAGATGATCAAAGGATCGGCCATCTTGTCGCGTTTATCGCCGGAAGCCGGTATCACCTGAATCAGGATGACCGGCATCTTCCGTTCGAGTCTCTTGACGCGGGATCTCTAGAATCGCTCGTCCTGCGCGGCGGGAAACTCCACCGGCCGCTCAGTCCGCACACCCAAGCAGTCAAGGCCTCGGCTCAGATCGAGAGTCTGGTCAGGCAACTAGGCAACGACCCGTCCGCAGATGCGACTGACTCTCTCCAGCGACTCTTGCATGCCCCCCATCTCGAGCCTTGGCGATTTGCCATTCAGCACAGGCAGCGCCAGCAGCTGGAGGTCCGTCGCAATGCGTCCTATGCATACCATTCTGTCGAGCAAGTGCGCCGAACGCTTGATTGCTCCGATCCTGCCAACGCGACGGATCTCCTAGCCACTACAGTTGACTGCCTCCGGGAGCTTGCAAGAGAGTTTCGAGATGGAAACACGTCGGGATGGCGCCAATTTTGGAACTGGGGCGAGACACCGACCCCTAGGCGGGAAGAACTGTGCAGGGATCTCTTGCTCGCCTTTGTACGAGGCCGCTTGATGCGGGTGGGCGTGGACGCCCAACCGGAGGGGCGCTATGCTGACGACAAGCGAGCAGACATCCGGGTTTCCATCGGATCATTCAATGTCCCGGTGGAAATCAAGAGGGACACTGATCGCAGGCTCTGGTCAGCTGTCAGGAGCCAGCTGATCGAGAGGTACGTTCGCGACCCGGGCACAAACGGACACGGGATCTACCTCGTTCTCTGGTTTGGCGAGCAGCGAGTTCCGATGCCGCCAAGCGGTCCCGGCACCGGAAGTGCTGATGAACTTCAGCAGAGGCTGCAAGACGGCCTGTCGATTGAGGAGAAGCTAAAGATATCGATCGTCGTGATGGATGTTTCGCTTTCCGGAAGCCAATGAGCTCCGAATCCGCTCCGCCACTGGCCGCTCGATGGGATTCGGTGGACGGAGGGACCGAGCGAGAACCTTAGGCTCCTCCGGCTGCACCGCGACAGCGCTGGGCCATCAATAGCGGAAGCATGCCGCACTGTGGCGAGGCAGCCCCTCACATCGGTCGGCGTTGCTAACGGCAGAACACGTGCATCGCTATCGCCGTATAGCGCAGCCCCGTGGGACTGGTTTGAATCTTCTTGCTGAATGCGGGTCGTCCGCAACGAGCGCTTCCTTCGTCTTGGTGTCTGGGAACGGCGTTGTCCAGAGTCGGCGTGGCCTCACGCGAGGCCCACCTGGAACAGCGCCGGGAGGATCGTCCTGCGGCTGCCATGCCCGCTCGCTGGCGGACGGCAGCGTGCCGGGTTCTACGGGCTCAGTCCAGACGCTTGGGGCCGAATACTGACACCTGATTGCTGGACGGGCCTCCCATCACGGGGCTTCCGACTCATTCTCGGCAGCTTGGGCAGCGGCCTTCTCGGCGGCGCGCGCTCCGGAGAGAATATTGAACATGCCGTAGTTGCCCTCGTGACAGGCGTACTCGAAGATCGGACCCTCGGTCCTGCGCATCGGAACTACCGCCGTCCAAGAGCGCTCGAACGACTCCGGGTCGTCGATCGTGTACTCGTAGCGCAGCGTGTCAGCGTCAACACGGCTAAAACGTTCGACCACGTGCAAGTTCTTGCCAGAGCCCTTGAACATCGTCTGGTCGGTCAAATTCGTCGTGTCAACGACTAGCGTGTGGCCTTCCCAGCGACCGCGCGAGTCGCCCATCCACTGGCGCATGTGCGAGGGCAGATGGGTCCGCCCGTCTAGCGGGATGATGCGGACATCGTGGACCATCTCGTTGAGAATCGCCACGTATCGAGGAGTCTGGAAAAGCTGCATGTTGTTGTTGTAGGCGCTCGGGCTCATGGGCGGCCCAGAGTTGAATCCCACGATGCAACGCGTCCCAACCCGGCGGTCCTCCGGGCCGCGAGGGGGACGTCGCCTGATCTCCGCTACGGCATCCGATCTCTTCCGCGCCTCGGGCGTCAAGGGCGGAATCCTGCCCTCGGGCGGATCGACAATCAGCGACGTTCGCCGGTCTGCTGTAACCTCTGTTCCGCGGTCAAACCAGAGCTGGTTGTAGCTGCCGATGCAGTCGACGAAGTTCGGAGAGCCGATACAACGCTCAGGGATCGCGGGCGAGTCGGCTTCTATACGTCGTTGGGCAGTTCGCTCTTCTAGTTGATCCGCCTCGATTTGCGTATGGACCTGCTTTCCTGCCAGGTTCTTGGGGCGTTCCAGCGGCGTGATGGTGCGGAAGTCCCAGATTCCCCGCAAGTCGGGGGCACCCCAAGCGGTGAGCGGCGGCCCGCTGGTGTCCGCCGCGGGCGTCTGGGCCTGTGCAACCCCTAGCGACGACAGCTCGATGGCGATCATGGTCGCCACGACAGCGCTTGAAGCGCGAAATCTACGGCTCATCTTGAACCTCCCTGCTGACGCCGCTGCGGCGCCACCCCTGTTACTTCGTGAGCGGCCGCAATTCGATCTTGCCGAAAAAAAGCTCTGACCCTTCGGACTGGAACAGGATCTTGCCCTTCGCCAGGCTGGCACCGCTGCCTTCCATGACAAAGATTCCGTTGACCCAATACATCACGCGATCTCCATCAGCGACCATTTCGAGGACGTTCCACTCGCCGTGAGGCTTTTCGACTTCGTTGTGCGGATCACGGAAGCCGGCAGGCTCCCGATAGTGGGTCGGCCAGCCATCTTGGCGGCCCAAGTCGGTCTTGTTGAAACGATCGATCTGAATCCCGCGAGCACCGCCCTTCCGCTCGCCCTTGACGGTTAGCTCAGCCCCTCTGAGCAGGATTACGTCGCCGGTGCCACCTTCCATGATCTGGAATTCGAGCGCCTTCGGCCAAATGGCGCCGTTTGTCTCGGCTGCTTCGGCATTCTTCTCCACGTCCACTGCGCGATAGAGAATGCCGCTATCGCGCGCTTTGCCCTGGCGGCGTCCATGCGTTGCCTCGCCCCACTTGAACTCCGCACGCAGATAAAAGTCGCCGTACTCCTGCTTGGTGATGAAGTATCCATACGGCATGCCTTCTACTCGAATCGTGCCGTCGGCAACCCGAAAGACCCCTTCCGGATCATGGTTGAAGCCCTGCCCGAAGACAAACGTGTCGAAGTTCTCCAAGCTCGTGCCGTCGAATAGCCGAATGCCCTCGCCGGTGGGCGGAATCTCTGCCGCGGGAGCCGTCGCCAAAAAGGCAAAGAGGGCTAACAGGCGCCAAATCGATCCACGTCCTATCGAGTTCATGCTCCCTGCTCCAAGTTCAATCTGGCCTTAGCCATGAGGGCACCGCCGCGCGTCCGCATATACCGTACCGCAGCTTGGGCGGGCCCGTGCGAAAACCGAGCACACTCAAGAGTCCGCGAGAGCGCTAGTCTGCGATAGACTTGAACGCCTTGCGACGGGCAAGCGTGAGCATCAAGGAGCTGCCTGCCGACTTCTGCGTAGGCGCAAGCGCACCGCCGCCCGACGTGCCTCGAAAACTGCATTGAACTCCAGCAAGCTCAGAGTTTCGGCGTAGTCTTGATCCAAGGTCATCTCAGGCTCTGACGAGCCCGCACATAGCGAGCGACGGTTGCAACGGTGTCGAACCAGATTTGGTTCCCAGGGTCTCGCAGGTAGGGGATCAACTGCTCAATCATCTCGATGCGAGTGGTCTGCGGGCCAGAGTGGCCGATTTCATGGCCCGCCAAGACAAGCCATTGCCCAGCCTCACGGGCGCTTTCGATCAGAGCCTTGAGCGTCCCGAAGTCCATTCCGTCCATCGACATCCCGCTAAGCTGGGCCGGGTCGAGGAAGATGGGGTCGTTCGGTGTCTCATCGAGCCAGCCCCGCCCGGCCAAGAACAGTTCGGCGATCAGAGGCACATAACTTCGAGTGGATCGTCCGCGACCGACGAAGGTCTGCCCGCAAGGGTAGGCGAACGTGACTGGCTCGACGCCCAACAAGTCAGTGAGGCGCCGATTGCTTTCGGTCAGTTCTTTCCGCATCTGACCGAGCGTATAGGCTTCAAGAGCAGCCTCTCGGGACCACCTAAAATTCCCGGTGCAAGGGTGCCGCATTGAATGATTGCCAATCTCGTGGCCTGACGCGACGAGCTTCTTCCAACCGCCAAGTCTGCTTTCAACATGCACCGGAACGACGTAAAAGGTCGCCTTGGCCCCTAGGCGGTCAAGCAACGCAAGCCCCGTGTCAACCTGTGACGCGCGAGCGTCGTCGAAGGTGAGGCTGACCGCAGCTCGCCTGCCATCAGGCCAAGCAAATTCACTGGGATTCGTCTGGGCTCGAATGGCGGGCGAGACTCCCAGAGCCAAGTGCAGGATCAGCAGGCTCAGGACAAGACGCATGACAGGACTCTCTGAACGATCGCCATCCTATTGAATTCGCTTCAGGAACGTGACGCGCCCGATCTCGACCCACTCGACCACGAAGATGTTGCCGTGATGGTCGAAGCAAGCTCCGTGGGGACAGACGAACTGACCTGCGGGGAAGTGGCCCCTGTCGAGCAACCGGCGCTCCCTGTAGTCACCCGGACCCGTGCCTAGGTGGCCGATCAGTCGGTTGTCGGAGTCGAACAGGCTCACGCGTGCTGCGAGATCAGGAATGAGCAGCGTGCCGTCGCGATCGATGTCGAAGTGGCAGGGCAAATCGACTCCAGTGGCGAATCGCAAGTGATCCCCTGAGAGGTCGAAGTATTGCAAGCGGTGGTTCGACCGATCAGCAACCAAGAGCTCCTCGACTCCTGAGCGGGCGTCGATCTCGATCCCGTGGGGGCAGTTCAAATCGCCGATTGCGTCACTGCGCCCGCCACCAAAGGTTTGGATGTAGTGTCCCTCGCGGTCATAGCGAACGACGTAGCTGGAACCGTAGCCATCGCCTACGTATATGTCCCCGTTGCTAGCAACGGCTACGTTCGTGGGCTTCCAAGAAGGGGCGAGCCGGTCTCCCCTGACGGAGTATTCCGGGGATTCGGATGGGTAGCCGAGCGTTAGCAGGACGTTTCCAGCAAGGTCGGTCTTTTGGACGATGCCTCGTCGGATGTCACAGAAATACAGCACCTCTTCGGAGGCCTCGCGAACCAGTCGGAATCCGTGCGCACCTCCCGCATAAGCCCCGCCCCACGACTTGACGAACATCCCCTCTGGGTCGAACACGACCACGGAGTGATCGCTCTGCGAACTCTCGTGAACCGTGTGGTGCACGTACACGAGGCCTTGAGAGTCGACCTGCACGCCGTGGCAGTTCCCATAGCTAATGCTCGCGGGCAGCGCGCCCCAATCATGGCGCACCTCGTAGCGGCGCTCGCCAGCCTCGACTATCGGAAGGGGCGACATGACCATCGATTGTATCCGCCGCGCCGCTGGAGCGCATTCCACGCTAGGCGTAAGTGCGAACTTCCAGGATCAAGCGGGCCGGTGTGCCCGTCTGCGCCGCTGCTGATTCGCTCATAACACAGGCGGACCGGTCGCGCAGCAATTCATTCGCGAGGTCAGGCGCTCGCCGGAGATCTCAATCAACCGGTTGACCAATGGCTCGTTGACGTAGTATTTCGTCCCACCCGCAACCAGCAGGCGCACGAACCCTGCGCCGGTGAGCTGCGTCAAGTACTTCGACGCGGTCTGGCGTGTGATGCTGACATCGCTCTGGATGACGGCGATTCCAGCCAGCAGTCAGCCATCGCGGGCGCTTGTTCGCCCCTCCGGTCATGCGCCAGGGTTCTCGTACCAGATGACACCCTGACCAACACTGCCTTCCCCGAAGTTCTCTTCGGTGGTGATGGCATCCAGATCGCCGTCGCCATCGAAGTCGAGCAGCTCGATGCGGTCGTACTTGCTGCCGGCAGGCCCGGAGATTTCGTGGCGCTTCCAAGCCCGGTCGAACACCGTGTCTTGGTAAGAGAGCCGGACTATTCCCGACAGCGGCGCCCGCGCCGAGGCATGCGACACGACAATGTCCAATCGGCCATCCCCGTCTACATCGCCAACTGCGACCCCTTTGGACTTGCCCACATCAGCGGGGTAAGCGATTTCATGGCGCTGCCAATTCCTGCCTGTGCCGTCGAGTCGCTCGTACCACCGCAGCCGGCTCGGGTTTTGACTTGGGTCCGAGATGTCGCCATCTTCCGGATCTTCCACTTCGTTCAATCGCAACGGAACCACGACATCGCGGTCGCCGTCACCGTCCATATCGTGCAATCGCAAGAACATCGCCTCAACGTTAGGCACGCTGATGAAATGGTTCCTCCAGGCGGCGGTCAGGTCGGCCTGGACGCCCGGGTTTTCCAGCCAGCGCGCGCCTTGCAATCCGGCGTCCATGCGGCGGTCCGTGACGACTAGGTCGGTGTCGCCGTCGCCGTCCATGTCTTCGGCAACCAGCGACATTACCCAGCCCACATCTCCAATTGCGTGGAACCTCCACGAGGCTAGGTTTCGCTTGTCGGCTGGCGGCGCCTCAAGCCAGGCGATTTTCGCATCAGGTCCCTTGCCACCCGCCACGATGTCCAAGTGACCGTCTTCATCCACGTCGAAGGTCGTTGCAAACATCCATCTCCGGTCGCCGGCCAGTTCCTTTGGAAACTCCACGGTTGACCACGCTGCGGAGTCGGCGTAGTCGCCCGTTGTCGGGGCGAAATGCACGATCAGCTTGCGGGAGCCGCCCTCAGTCGAACTGATGACATCCATCCGCCCGTCAGCATCCAAGTCCGCCATCACCGCATCTTCGACTGCCGCAGCCGACCCGACGTCGATCTTGGGCCATGCCTGCTTCGCGGCCTGCCCAGCACCAGGATTCAGGTAGAGCCGCGAAACCCCCGCCTGCTCCCAACCGACGGCGACATCTAGGTCGCCATCGCCATCTGCGTCATGTAGACGCACACCGTCGCCACCGCTGAGACCGCGGTCGATTGGATGGAGCTTCCAATGTGTTTCCACCTGCGCGTCCGGTCCGGCAACACCGACAAGCGGTATCAGTACGAGGAGCCCGAAGACTGCGAAATGGGACCGTCTCAAGAGTGGGATTCCCGTCCGGAATTGGATCACGTCCATCCTAGTGCCGAGTTCGGCGGCCGAGTACATTTTCATGCACCTGATGTGTTCCAGTGCGGAGTGGCTGCGAAGAGGCATGGAATCGCGGGGCGCCTCCGCTGGAGGTGCACTCGTACCGATGGCCGGGCACCGCGCTGCCCGCCTTCTTCCGCAGATTCGGGAATCTCGTGGGCCATTCATCGGTCACTCCTACAGGGTCAAGAGCGATTGCCGCTTGACTCCAGTCCGGCTGTGGCATTCCCCGGCTAGAATCTCGTAACCCTAGGCTGCCCCACATCCGCCGCCATCGCCAGCGCGTCGAAATTCATGACCATGTGGTCGTGACGAACCTGTGCCATCCGCTTGTCGTCCCAAAGGTTTTCGAACTCCCCGGGATCTGCCTCCAGATCGAAGAGCTCGCCCAAACCGTGGCCGTGGTAAACCACCTGCTTGAACGTTTCGCTGCGCACCATCGTGCCAAAGCTCTGTACGCCGGCTAGCGCCCGGTAGCATTCGCTCCGCACGAATTCTCTATGGCGCTCGGCCGAGGATTCGCCTCGCAGTATCGATGTCAGCGGCTTGCCCTGCATCGAGTCAGGTACCGCCAGTCCGGCCAGATCGAGCAGCGTCGGCGCAAGATCAGTAAGCTCCACCAGAGCGGGGCTACGCAGGCCCTGCTTGAATCGGGCGGGCCAGGAAATCACCAGCGGCACATGGACCAAGCTCTCGTAGAAGCGGCAGCCCTTGAGCAGCAACCCGTGATCGCCCAGCGTCTCACCGTGATCACTGGTAAAGATGACGACGGTGTTCTCGATTTGCCCGCTTTCTTCTAGGGCATCGAGCATACGGCCAACATTGTGGTCGATCAGCTCGATCATCGCGTAGTACTTCGCTTGGTAGGACTTGGCATTCATCTCTTCCGGGCGACGCGGCGGCCGTTGGAAGTTCACGTCCTTGAGGCGCTCCTGAGCAGCCAGATCCGACTCGCGGAAGAGCGGTCCGGGCATGTCCGCTTCCGGATAATGGTCCAGCCATTCCTGCGGCGGGTCGAAGGGGGAATGAGGATCGAAGCAGTTCAAGCTGAAGAGCCACGGCTTCGAGCGGTCTTCGCGCATGAAGTCGATCGCACGGTCGGCGCACCATGTCGTTTGATGGAAGTCGCTCGGGATGTAGCCAAGTTGCTTGTAGATCGAGCCGTAGTCCCTGCCCATCGACTTCAACCAGTCGATATAGGCGTGACCCTCGGGCCAATCGTCATGCGGATGATGGCTCCACTGGAACACTCGATAGCCATCGTCGGCGCGCGGCTCGATGCGCCCTTGCGCACCGGACAGGTGAAACTTCCCCGCCAAGCCGCAGTCATAGCCCGACTCGGCTAAAGTCTTCGTGATCAGCGGCGCTGCGGCATCCCAGCGATCATTGCCGTTCATGCAGCCATGCACCGACGACGGGTACATACCGGTCAAGAACCCTGCCCTGCTCGGCGTGCAGATCGGAGATTGGCAGTAGGCATTCTCAAACGAGACGCCGCCCGCGACGAGGCGATCAATGTTCGGGGTTTGGATGTGCTCGTTCCCCAACGAGCGGATCGTGTCCCAGCGCTGCTGATCGGTACAGATCCACAGGATATTCGGGCGGGTGTCTTGCGCGGAGGTCTGCTGTGCCGCGAGACCGGCCGCCGCACTGCCCACAAAGCCTCGACGAGTCAGAACTGTAGCCATGGCGGAAAGATTATCGCAATGTCGGTGGAGAATCCATGCCAGGCAATTGCAGCCATGTAGACCGCAGCTAATCGGCTGTCCCGGCATTGCGCCGAGTCTTGTGTCCAACCGGGTCACCGCTGCGACTAATGAACTACACAGATTGCCGCTTGAAGCGATCTGGGCGCGACGCTCAAACCACGCTTCAGCGTCAGTCACGGTCCAGTTTGACGGAGGCCGGCATCGACCGCAGCCACGCTGATGCCATTGCCGGTGCCGTCGCCACGGCAGCCGACCATGGTGATCCCGTAACGAAGACAGTATTGGACGCTGCTCTGATTGCTGTCCGCACCGAAATCACGGCGGCCATTGCTACGGCTGAAGCACGCATCGACCGCGCGATGCTCGTCCAGACTCTCGCCATCGTCGGCGGCGTGGTGGCCATCCTGCGTCTGCTTGGCTGACGTGGCGAGCACGCAGCGAATCCTCGTGTGTCGGCGAAGGGCTCGATGGACCGTCTGTGACCAGCACGGCCCTGACCGCACCCTGTTGACGGTCGGCCGGTTTCTAGAGAATCTTGGTCGCGAGAACCTTTTGGATTCCCTCTCCGTTAGCCGTCTTGTCGAATTGCACCTCGAGCTTCTCTCCGCCGACGCCCGAGGCCCAGATCCGGACGGTCACCATACCCAGGACCTTCCCGCCAAACTCGACGGCGAAACGGCCGACCCTGTTGAACGCGATGCTGTCGTAGTTCTTCTTCGCCCCGGTCATTCCTTGCTTGTCGACATTCAGGATCCGCCGGTCTGTCCTTATGAACAAATCCCGGATGGTCTTGCAGGCGTACTCGACCGTCTCGCCCGGCACCAACACATGGGCGTAGTCCCGCTGGACTTGTTCCGTGTCAACACCGCCGTACATCTGGGAGAACGATTCTGCAAGCGCCATGGTAATCGTCCTGTGAAGATGCCAAGTGGCCACCCGGACCGCACACGATCACGCGTGATCGTGTGCACCAGTATACCCCCTCCTGCGCGGCATCCTGTATCGCGTCCGTCGGGCTGATCCCGGAGACGGGTGCAGTGCCCGTAAGCGGTCAGGCAGATCGCGTGGTGTCGCGCAGAACGCACCTCCGAGGCTTGGGGACCGGCCGTCGGCGGTTTTGCGGGGCCGCAAGGTGTTCAGAGACCGACGCATCCGGTCCCGGTCCGTCCGTAGGCGATTCCAGTGATTCGCAGAAATCCACCGCCGAACGAGGGTCCGAACGAGGGGAACGCCCGAACCGAGCGGCTATAAGTGGCGTATTTGCAGTCAGTTAAGAGGCGTAGACATCGGAAGCCCTGGCAGCTCAACGGCTGGTCGAGTTGCGCGACCGGTGGCTGAACCCGCCCGAGTGGGTCGAGTGGCTGGACGAACCGGTTCCCGGCTATCCGAAGCGGCCGGTTCCCCGCGACGAGCACGCGGCGAAGGCGCTCAAGAAGCGCACACTGACGAGCCTCTACAACGCCCGACCGCAATGGCTCGCCGATGCGCACGAGGCTCTTGACGCGGCTGTGGCTGCCGCGTACGGTTGGTCGGCAGACATCTTCGACGACGAGGTCCTCCGCGAGTTGCTGCCGCTGAACGGCGGCGGCCGGTGAGCAAGCTGTGATGCGGTGCGGTCCGTAGACAGCTCCGATCGTGTCGAGGATTCCCGTTCGACATGTGGGAATCGACGAGGGAATCACGGCCCCAGGCAAATTCAATGTTTGGGCCGGAGGGCAGGTAGGCGCATTGTTCAGGGTGCGGGAGTCGTGTGGACGGGCGACAATGCGCCGAGTGGGCAGGGTGGGTCAGCGCGCTGGGGCGGGCAGCGGAGCAGCTGCGCGGGCGGATGGCAACTGCACGGCGCGCGGCAGGCGTGGCGGGGCCCTGGCCGACCAGCCGGGCAGAGGGTAGGGGGTGCAGGCGGTTCAGCCGAGGAGCAGGGCGACGGCCTGGTTCGGGTGCAAGCGCAGTTGCGCCATGCGCCGTTTGATATTCGGCGTTTTCAGCAGCCGTAGCAGCGAGATCGCGAAGTTGGCGAAGGCCGCCAGCAGACGCGGCAGCGTACCCTTGCGGATGCGACTGTGGTGCTCGCGCAAGGCCACGTCGCGCACCCAGTGGATGCGATTCTCGATCCCCCAGTAGCACCGGTTCAGCCGCAGCAGGCGGCGCGGCGGCGCCTGTTCCGGCGGCAGGCTGGTCAGCAGGTAGACGGTTTCGGGCTTGCGCTTGCGACCGTCCTTTTTGGATTCGACCTGACGCCGCAGTTGCGCCACGAAGCGCACCCCGGGGAAGTCGACGTAGGGCACGGTGGGATCGAGCTCATCGGCCACGCGGATCGAGCGGGTCTCGATCCGGCCGTGCTCGCAACTCAGGCTCTGGTGGGCCGACATGCAATCCCAGTGGAAGCCCTCGTGCACTTGCGCAAGCACGTTGGGCTGGTTCGCCTTGACCGTGAACACGAAGTCGAGCCCGAGCCCGAGCAACTCCTGCGCGGTGCCGCGCTGGGTGTGCAGCGCGTCGGCGATGACGCACATGCCGGAGTCGGCGAAGGTCCGGGCCAAGACGCGCAGCGCGGCCCCTTCGGCATCCTCCTTCTGCCCGCTGAAGCCCAGCTGGCCGACCACGGTGCCGGAGTCGAGGTCGAGCGCCGAGAGCTGCTGCTGGGCGGGCTTGTCGAGCAGCACACCATCCGCGCCCAGATCGCGGTCATAGGAGCCGCGCAGCACCTTGCCATCCATCGCGATGGCCCGCAGCGGTGCCTCTCCATCCGCGCTATCCTCTGGATTCCCCAGCACTTGCGCGGCTGTCCAAGCCGCCAGCAAACGCTCCACCTCGGCGGCGTCGATGCGCTTGAGCAGATCGTGCCAACTGCTGATGCAGGGGGCCTCGTAGCGCCCGGTCTGCGGGCGCCGCCGGGAACCGATCGCGGCGAGGGTCTGCTGGCTCAGCGCCCGCCCGAAGTCGCTCAGCTCGGTCAGTGTCTGACAACCGGCCAAGCGCGATCCAAGCAGGATCGCCAGCGCGGTGCGCATCGGATAGCGCAGGCCGCGGCGGCTGCGCGTGTCGGGGACTTGGTCGAGGAAGCTGCGCAGGGAGCGCCATTGAGCATCGTTGAGCATGAGCCGGGGTTGGTGTGGCCGCCAGGCGGGCTGCGCCCGCGCGGCCGCGAGTTGCTGCCGCGCGTCGCGCCGCAGCGGGTAGACGAACACGCGCTTGGGCGCGCCGTGGTGCCGATAGCCGATCGCGCCGCCGCGCACGCGCCCGAAGCCTTGCGTGGCGCCGACCTCGAGCCAGTTGGCGGCGCGGTAGCAGGTTCCAGCGAAGCGTGCCGGATCCACAAACGATTCGGCCAAGAGCAGCGCGCTGCCGTGCAGGCGCTGCCACTCGCGCGGCAGTTGACGCAGGCTCAGGCCGAGCACGCGCGAGGCCAGATGGGGGCTGCTACCGGCCTCGCTCAACAGCAGGAAACGCGACTGATTGGCTACCAAGAACAGCCGCTGGCGGCGCTGCAGGGAACTCCAGCCGATCCAGCGGTCGCGGGCGGCGCAGTGCAGCGCGGCGGCATGCCAGCCGATCAAAGCCAGCCAGCGCTCGCCGTGCACGGCGACTTGGCGCAGGCGCTTGCCACAGAAGTTGCGGAAGCCGAGGTAGTGCCGCTCCCGCATCAACTCGTTCCAGCGCGGCTCCTCGTCGGGCCGCACCGTCCGGACCCGCACCTCGCGCAGCGCAAGCGCGTCCTGTCTCACTTTCCGAGTTATCGCACACCCAAGACCGGTTTGTCCAGTCCTCCTCCGTCCTCCTTTGTCAACCAGCCCTTGTTAGCAAACATTGAAAAGCCCTGATCACGGCCCTAGAACCGACAGTAACCCGTGTGGTATGAATGATGTACGAGAATTCGGCGACTCACGCTGCCTTAACACCCAGCAGTATTCCAGAAGCGTCCCGATTCGGGCGAGTGGGCAGTCGCGCTCGCGACGCCGGCCGCCAAAACCCATATACCGGCAATGATCGAGCCGCGTCACGCCGCCTGCGACAATCCCGAGTGCCTCCGATGTCAGCCGACGCTTGACTGGATGACCGTCGCTAACCGCACATGCGCGCGAGGAGTCCGCGGTGGTGCGGGTGGCCGATAATTGTATCGATGAGCGCGATCCTCCCGATCAACCTCGATGCACTCCTGCATTGCCGCGGCGTGGAGTCGGAGCGCGTCGAGTTCAAGGCGTCCTGGGATCCGGACACTACCGGCGTCCAGGTCCTTCGGACGGTCTGCGCGTTCGCGAACGACTACCACAATCTGAACGGCGGCTACATCGTCATCGGAGTCGGGGAGCGGGGCGGACGAGCAGTGCTGCCGCCTGTCGGTCTGTCCGCTGAGGACGTCGAGGCTGCACAACGGTGGATCCGCGGGCAGTGCAACCGTCTGGATCCGACCTATCCTCCAATTCTGTCGCCCGAGACGGTGGACGACCGGCTCCTGCTTGTCGTCTGGGCGCCCGCCAGTGAGATGCGACCTCACCGCGCACCGGCCGAGGGTGGCGGTCGAGGGCGGTACTGGGTACGTCTCGATGCCGAGACGGTCGACGCAGAGCAGCGCGGCGACCTGCTCCGGGGGCTCATCCTACAGACCGCCCGCGTGCCCTGGGACGATCGCCGGGCGTCGGACGCACGAGTCGAGGACCTTCGCGAGGCCAAGGTTCGCGAGTATCTGCGCGATGTTCACAGCGGGCTGCTCGACGAACCGGACGCTCGCGATGTGTATCGGCGCATGCGGATCACCACGCGGGTCAACGATCACGAGGTGCCGTGGAACGCGGGTCTCCTGTTCTTCTGCAGCGAGCCGGTGGAGTGGTTTCGAGGTGCTCGGATCGAGGTCGTGCATTTCGCTGCGGATCGGGCCGGAGACGTGCAGGAGGAGCGCGTCTTCGGGGGAGCCCTCGTGGATCAGATTCGCGGCTGTCTGAATCACCTCGAGAATATCTCGACGTCTCATTTGCAGAAACAGCCAGACCAGAGCCAGGTTCGTAGCTGGGTCAGCTATCCCCTGCCAGCGCTGCGGGAGACTCTCGTTAACGCGGTGTATCACCGTGGATACGATGTCGATCAACCCGAACCGACCAAGGTCTATCTCTATCCGAGTCGGGTCGAGGTCATCAGCTATCCGGGACCGGTTCCCGGCATCGAGCACCGGCACTTGGTCGCGAACGCCGAAGTTCGAGCCGCGCCCGCCCGCAACCGGCGCATCGGCGAGTTCCTGAAGGAGCTCGGACTTGCAGAGGGAAGGCTCTCCGGGTTGCCGAAGGTGTTCCGCGCAATGGAGGAAAACGGATCTCCAGCGCCGCGCTTCGACTTCGACGAACAGCGGACGTTCTTTCAGGCCACATTGCCGGCGCACCCGGAGTACGGTGCGTTGTCTGCGCTCCGAGACGTGGCTCATCTGCGGGCGCTGGGTGAAAACGAGGAAGCCGTTCGCCGCCTCGAGTCGGCCTGGGCGTCGAACCCGGACTCCGCGATCCTCGCGCGTGAAATGATTCGCTCTCTCGGGCAGCGAGGCGAGATCGGGCGCGCCGAGGGCGTCTTGAATACATTCGAGGCGCAGGGACCTGCGAGCGCAGTCTCCCACGTCGCGAACACGCTGATCGACATCCTGCTGGAGGTTGGTGACGAGCGAAAGGCGCAGGAGTTGCTCAAGGGTGACCGTCCCATGATGTTCGGACAGGACGCCGTCGATGCCGCGATACTGGCCCGGCGTCTGAGGGACTCTCCCGCCGCGCACCGATACTTCGAGCGGGCCGGAGACGCTGTCTATGCTGACGCACCTGCGCTGCTCGAATTCGCGCAAACGAAGATCTGGTTGGCGCGCGAGGCCTACGGCCGGCGCCAGCCTGCTTCGAACCGTCGGCTGCTCAATGAAGCGCGCACTCTCCTGGAGCGGGTCATCCAGCTCGATGCGTCGCCGACCCGGCACGCCTGGGCCTGGCGGGAGTTGGCGCGCACGCTCAACTGGCTGCGGGCGCCGTTCCGAGAAGTCGAGGATGCCTATCGCAAGGCGATTGAGCACTTGCCGGCCGAGGCACGGTTCGTTCGAGAGTTGGAAACGATACGAGGGTCTCGGCGATGATCCCGAGAGAGATATGGGGTGCTGTCCCTCTACGGCAACGTCTTCTGGTCGTCCATGAACACCCCTGATGATGCGCAGAAGTCCAGTTCGTAACGAGGGATGCAGCGAGGGGAACGAGCGCCCACTCTAGCCATAAGCCGAGTAGTATAAGCATTTTACATGACGTTCGCGTCGGAAGCCCTGGCAGCTCAACGGCTGGTCGAGTTGCGCGACCGGTGGCTGAATCCGCCCGAGTGGGTCGAGTGGCCGGACGAACCGGTTCCCGGCTATCCGAAGCGGCCGGTTCTCCGCGACGAGGACGCGGCGAAGGCGCTCAAGAAGCGCACACTGACGAACCTCTACAACGCCCGGCCGCAATGGCTCGCCGATGCGCACGAGGCTCTTGACGCGGCTGTGGCTGCCGCGTAGGGTTGGTCGGCGGACATCACCGACGACGAGGTCCTCCGCGAGTTGCTGGCGCTGAGCCGTGGCGGGCGGTGAGCAAGCTGTGATGCGGTGCGGTCCGTAGACGGCTGCGATGGTGCCGGTGGTGCTGGTGACCAGGCACAGCCCTTTCGGCGGGTCCCGGCCGGATCGGGAAGCTCGATTGGGGCTCGCTGGCACCTCACTCCCCGCCACCGGGGCCGACGCTAGGGCTTGTCCGTCCAGCGGTGTTCCGGGAGACCTGGCCCTCGTCCGTGCGGGAGGGGCCAGATGCGACGGTGCCCGGGGGTTGCGCTCCTACCACACCAGCTTCATGCCCAACTGGAGGTTGCGCGGGGTATCGGCACTGGTGATCCGGCCAAACGCACTGGTGCCGACGACGTTGCCTGCTTGGCCGAAGCGCGGCGTGTTCGTCAAGTGGAACGACTCGAGGCGGAGTTGTATGCCCACGTCCTCACCGATTCTGATGTTCTTCAGTAGCGAGAAGTCCCAGTTGAAGAAGCCCCGCTTGAACATGGTGTTGCGGCCCAGATTTCCGACTTCGTAGCGGTTGTTCGGCGTGAAGGCGCTGGTATCGAAGTCCTCTTGCAGGGTCCGGTTGCCGCCGTAGGGATCCCGGCCGACGGCGTTCGGCCGGTTGACGACGGTGTGCACGGAGCTGTTGGCGGGATTCCCGTTGACCGTCAGGCTGTAGGGACGGCCGCTAGACGCAGTGACGATGCTCCCGACGCTCCAGCCCCCAGCGATCGCGTTGAGCACGGGGTTCCAGCCGGATCCGAAGTTGCGGCCCTTGCCCCACGGAAGGTCCCACAACCCGCTCAGCACGAAGCGGTGAGGCACGTGCTGGTTGTGTCCACGGCCCTCTCGAGTTCAAGGCAGCGAAGGTCTTGGAATCCGCATCCGGACGTGTTGCCCGAGGCGGAGGCACCGCAAGCGTCGCCCATGGTCTTGGACCATGTGTAGGATGTCAGCAGCGTGTAGCCGCCGGAAAACCGGTTCTCCACCTTGGTCACGAGCGCATGGTAGTCCGACGTCCCGTCCTGACGGTACCCGATGATCGGGCCCAGCGGCGAGGTGACGATCCCCGTGCCGGTGATCTCTGCTGATTTGTAGCGCCGCTTCTCGTTGATGGCACCCGGGCCCGGCGGCGAGAAGTGCACGCCGTAGCGGCGGAGCAGGTTCCTGCCGACGGAACCGGAATAGCCGATTTTGAACAGCCAGTCCTGGTCAAGCTCCCGCTGGATGTTGATGTTCCACTGTTGGGCGTTGCCCAGGTCGGGGTCGGTCTCGTACGAGATGAACTGAACCCCGGTCGCGTTCTCGAGCTCCAGGGATCCCGGCGGCGGGCCCTCCCGGAGGAAGACCGCCGGCTTCTTCGCGCTGGAATTCATGGAGACGATGTAGGCGTTGGGCGGATTGCCGATGAGATACTGCGCATCGCCAAACGGCTCCATGTAGGAGTAATACAGGCCCCAGCCCGCGCGCAGCACGGTCTTGTCATTGACCTTGTACGCGAAGCCGAGCCTCGGCATGAAGTTGTTCGAATCGGCCATGTACCCGGCACGGTCGAAGTTGGAATTCCCTCGGGACGCGGCCGGGACCAGCACGGGGTTGTCGGGATCGGTGGTGATTGCCCATCCGGATCCGGTCCAGTATGTCTGTCCACGGAAGCACCAGCCCGTAGCGAAGGCCAACGTTCAATGTCAGGCGCGAGGAGACCTTCCAATCGTCCTGAACATATCCCGCGTACAGCGTTTGGCGAAGATCCACCAGCAGGGGCTTCGAGAAATCGTACTTGTTGGACCAGCCAAGTAGCATGTCCGCCTGCCCGTCCTTGGTGTACCTGGCGTTGAACGTGTATGGGCCGATCTGGCGGGAAATGTTGAAGATGTTGTTCTGGGACCGGATCAGGTTCCCGCCGACCTTGACGGTGTGCTTGCCCTTGGTCCAGGTCAGGTCGCCCACGATTTAACGGTTCTGGGAATTCCGGTCAACGGGATTGAAGGCTCCCACGCCGACATTGCGATATCCGCTGACGCTCATGAGCGAAAAGCTGCCGAGGGTTGCCGTGGGAGGGCCCTGAATCCCGTAGGCATCGTTGAGACTGAACACCCCCAGTTCCTCCGCCAGGGCCATGGCGTCGGCTACGTTGTCGCGCTTGAACAGCGCGAAGTTCCACACGCCCCAGATCGACATCATCAGGTTCGGCGACCAGATATGGTTCCATCCGGTGCCGGTGTTGTTGCCCTCCACCAACTGGTCATTGCCGCCGCCGAAAGCCGGGGCCGGCAGGGACAGGGCCGCCGGCCTGACGAAGTCGTGCCAGCTGTACCGCCAGTAAACGTTGTCCCGGCTGGTGATGTTGACATCAGCGCGAACGTCCCACTTCTTGCCGTCCTCGTTCCGGGGCGACTGATTCACGAAGTTCGCGGCGAGACCCGCATCCTGCGGGGTCGGATACAGGTTGATCAAGGTGTGGCCAACCGGATCGATGCGGCTCATCGGAATCCGATTACCCTGGAACGGCTCCCCGGCGAGCGGATCGATGATCGCCTTGTTCCGCTGGGTCAGCAGGTCTGAAAAATCACCGCTGCGCATGCCAGCGGGCGGAATCGTGGAAGTGATCGTGCTGGTCTCGCGGATGTCGGTCCACTCAGCGTCCCCGAACCAGAAAACCTTGTTGCGCCAATCCACGGCTTTCGGAATGTAGAGCGGGCCTCCTAATGACCAGCCGTACTAGTTGCGCCGGAATTTCGGTTTCGGACGGTTGGCAGGATCGAAGAAGTTCTTCGCATCCGGCGCCTCGTTGCGCAGGAAGTGAAATGCGGTGCCATGGAGCTGGTTCGTGCCTGACTTCGTAGTCGTAGTCAAGTTGATCACGGCGCCCATGGCGCGGCCGTACTCGGCGGCCTAGGCGTTGGTCTGGACCTTGAACTCCTGAATCGCGTCAATGGAGGGCTGCACCATCTCGGAGCGGCGCTGCGCTCCAGCCAACTCGACACCGTTGTTGTCCACGCCGTCGAGCAGGAAGTTGTTCTGGGTCGTCTTCTGGCCGCCGACCTGCAGCGCTACGGCGGGGAGCTGCGCCAGCGGATCACCGCGCAGCAGGCCGCCGGCCCGGTCCTGTGCCCGCCCGAGTCGGTCGTCCTCGCTTACCTGCACCGCTACGGCGCCGGGCTGGGCGGGCATCCCGTGGCCCGCGATGGCGCGGGCCGGGCGGTGGTCGTCGTCGACCGCACCAACAACGTCATCGAGCACTTCTTCGCCATTGCGAAACAGGGCCTGCGGCGGCGACTGGGCCGCGCCCAACTGGGCCGCGATCTGGAAGACCAACCGGCGCAGGCCGCCCTGGCGGCGAACCTGCGGCACCCGGACTACGTGCGCATCGTGTGCGGTACGCTCGACCAATTGCCGCACGCGTTTGCCCAGCTGGACCGCCAGCACAGCACCGATTCAGCGCGCTTGCAGCGCAACAACCGCGATGCGCAACTGCGGCGGCGGAATCGCGCGTGGGCTGACGACGCCCGACTGTCTCCATCCCCGAAACCGGCAAACCACCCCCCAAAAAAATTGCGTCTAGAACAACAGGTCAGCAACTGAATCCTGACGCGGTAGCGCAGGCCTCCCGGTCGTAGGCGACCACCTGCGCGCCGAAGCCGTTGGGCGCCACTTTTTCCTGGAAGTGCCGCGCGATGTCGGCGCAGATCCGCTCGACCCGTTCCGGCGTCTTCAACAGCACCGCCATGTGAGCTGCGGTCTTTGAGAGCCGCTCCCGGTCCAGATCGCTCAGACCGCCGGTCAGCTCCTGGTATTCGGCGTCAATTGCGTCACGATCGATGTGCAGCTCCGGCAGACGCGGCTCGAAGTGGAGCGGCTTCGTTGCGCCGTCCCGGATCGACTCCTCGAAACCGTAGCGGCTCAGATAGCCGTAATCGTCCTCCTCGGCGCCGAATGCGTAGAAGGTGTTGCGGTCCGCGCGGTTGATGGGCGTCCCGGTCAGACCGAACAAGAACGCGTTGGGCAGCGCCCGGCGCATCTTGCGCCCAAGGTTGATCTCCTGGCTGCGGTGGGCTTCGTCCGCCAGCACGATGATGTTGTGGCGGTCGTTCAGAATGCCCTCCGCCTCGCCGAACCGGAAGATCGTGGTGATGATGATCTTGCGGGCGTCCTGGGCCAGCAGCCGCTCCAGTTCCTCGCAGGTGCCCGCTTTTCCCAGGTTCGGCGCACCGGCGGCGTGGAAGGTGCTCGATATCTGCGTATCCAGGTCGACGCGGTCGACCACGATGATCACCGTCGGGTTTCCGAGTGCTGGGTGTAGCCGCAGCTTGCGCGCCGCGAACAGCATCAGCAGCGACTTGCCGGAGCCCTGGAAGTGCCAGATGAGCCCCTTCTTCGGATGGCCGGCAACGACCCGCTCGACGATACGGTTCGCCGCCTCGACCTGTTGGTAACGGGCGACAATCTTCGCGCGCCGCCTCCCTTTGCCGGTGGTGTAGACCGTGTACCTTCCCAGCAGATCCAAGACCGTGTTCGGGCGGAGCATCGACGAGACGGTCCGCTTGATCCGTTCGAGCGCTGGCGTGTCGGTGTCGTCGTGGATCCGCCACGGTCCGCAGAGATCGACCGGCAGGCCGATCGAGCCGTAGCGCAGGTCCTTGCCTTCTGTGGCGACGGAGCAGAGGTTCGGCACGAACAGCTCCGGGACGTTGCGCTCGTAGTCGTCGTCGATCTGCGTCGCCCCGTCGAACCAGCTCTGGCTCGACCGCACCGGCGTATTCGCCTCGATGATGACCAGCGGCAGGCCGTTTACCAGCAGCACGAGGTCCGCGCGCCGCTCGTTCGCCCCAGAGCGGACGCCGTACTGCATGCTGACGACGTACTGGTTTCGCTCGACATCCTCCAGGTCAATGAGCCGCATGGTGACGTGCTCGCCGTCCGTACTGAACGGCATCGACCGTTCCCCGGCGAGCCGCGCTGCGAACTCCTCGTTCGACTTGACCAGGCCGTCCGTCCGCACGCCCGTCAGGATGGCCCGCAGCCGGTACAACACGTCGTCGGCCCGATCCGGCTGCGCCGCGATCTCGGGGTTGAGGCGGATCAGCGTTTCCCGCACGTGATCCTCGACGAGGGCCTCGTGCGCCTGCCGCGGTTAGGTGCTGCGGTCCGAGGTAGTGCCAACCGAGACCGGACAGCGCGCCATGCCGCCGCGCGAGGCCGGGTCCGACGGCCGTGTGGTGGGTGACGCCGCCGCAAAGAATGTCGCGGACCAGCGCCTCGACCGTGTTCGACTCGGTGAAGGTCATGCTGGCAACTTGACCGGCGTGCCGCTACGAAGCGCCGACATCCTGGCCGGGTTCGATCACGAGCAACGTCGCGTCCGGGTCGGTGGCGAACGTCTCGATCTCATCGCGGTGGCCACGGAGACGCCGTTCAATCTCGCTGGTCGAACAGTTGCCGAGCGCCAGCCAGATGACCTTCGGCGGCGCACCGTATAGGCAGGAACGACCGCTGAAGTCGCTGTCCTTCGATACGATGGTGAAGCCGTACTGCCGCGCGTACGCCCAGACGTCCGAGTCGTGTGCTGCCGCCAAGCCAACCGCTCGAACGTGAACAGGATCGGTCCAGATGTCCCGAAGGCGGTCGCACAGCCGCGGTGAGAGATTCTGGTCGAAGAGCAGCTTCACCTTCCGCCGACTGCCACCAGTCGCCGCTCGCGATCGGCGGCGAACGCGAGGCAGGCCCGGATGTCTTCGCGCGTCAGGTCCGGGAAGTCCCGGAGCAATTCCTCTTCGGACATGCCGGACGCCAGATAGTCGAGCACGTCGGAAACCGTCATGCGCAGGCCGCGGATGCAGGGCTTGCCGCTGCGTTTTCCGGGCTCGATCGTGATCCGATCCAGATGCGACATGGTCTCAGCCTACGCAACGACTCGCCATCGGTCAAGCAGTGGCGCGGAGCGGAGCACGTCGCGGAACTGTCGCCCGCAGTCGGCCCGCATGGATCCCGCACCTCACCGACGAGCCAGTAGGCGACCACCGTGTAGCCGGGACACCCGTGCACAGGGTCGCGTACGAGGATTTCGCCGCATCGCGGATCTCAGCCAAGGTCATCGGCCGGCCGGCTACACGTGCAGAGCCGGTGATCGTCGCCGCGACTGAACGCGTCCGACTCAACTCTGGATGCGGCTACAGGCCAACGCGGACGCCTACAGGATGGACGAGAGCATGGTGGAGCGCATTCGCTTCAAATCGCGTAGTCGACGCTCCGCGGAATCGCGGGCCGATCTCACGCCGTCTGACGCGCGGAGAATGACATCTTGGGTGTCGGAAGACGGTAAGGCGATGGAGAGCTGGCGGATGGCGTGCGCATTGACCTTCTTCATGCTTGCGCTGGTCCCGGCCGCGAAACGTTCAATCTGTCGTCGCCCCGCCGCTGAACGGAGAAACAGTTCCAGGAAGTGAGGACGAGCAACGGGCGAATCGGGACGCAATCTCATCATCGTATCCGGCCACGACACGTCGCATCGCTCCTCGCTGAAGATGCCCGGCAAGCCAACGCGTTCATGGGTGTTGGAGCGGGAGATCAGCAGATCACCTGCCTCGACCACGGGGTTGAGCATTGCAGCGGTTCGCTGGACTGGCTTGAGGCGTCCAGGACGATACCCGGACTTTGTGAGCGCATCGAGTGCCAGTACCCAATGCCCGGTCGGAGTGGACGATTCAGCGGCTGAACAGCCGTTTCGGGGCGCTTCAGTCAGCAAGGAACCAAGTGCGACGGTTCTGGTGTCGGAGTTGGCAACGAGGGTGTCGAATACGCTGGCCCGGACCACACGCACGGCCTCGATGAGTGTACCGAGGGTCTGGCTGGCGCGATCAGTGTCCCGGAGAGCGGCAGCAATCCAGCGCTGTTCGTCCAGCGGCGGCAGGGCGAACTCGAACGTCGCAAGATTCTGCCAGTTGGTCCGAGGCGACAGCGACCCCGCGGACGAGCCGATGGCGTGCTGGAAGAACGCTTCCGTCTGGCAGACAAACGGTAGCATGTAAAGTCCTTGTGGGTTCCAAGGTCGAGTTGAAATGCACCGGGATTCCGGACGTCTGGCAGCGCTCGCCCCACATCGCCGTAAGTGAAAAGAGGAGGGGCTTCAAAGGCCGAAGTGTCGAACCACTCCCCTGCGTCACGCTGGCCGGAACCAAGTGCGGCTGAGGTGCCAGTGCTGGTGGGGCGGTCGGCGGCCGAGTTTCTCGCTCACCGGGGGGGCTGGTCATTGTCATCGCGTCTTTCCGGTCTTCCCCGCAGGATCCTGGGAAGAGGCCGCTGCGCTGGTACGGGGCTTGTGCTGCCAGTAGGCGTCAGGGAAGCACTCCTGCTCGACTTCGCGCAGCTGCGCATCGCAATGGGCCATACTTCGCAAGGGCTACGCGGTGGGCTAGTCGATCAGGGCCATCGGGTCGGGACGGTTCCAGATGACGAATGGCTTTTCCAAGGCGGCCCGACAAACACAGCGATGTACGAGTGTCACGGCTATCTGCCCATATCGGGCATGGGCGGCCCACCTGGACCGATTTCAGCACAGCCGCGACTCACCTTCAGGGATGGGGCCGCAAAACTGGACTACGCAAGTGCGCCCACCGGCGGCTCGGTGCTCGGCCGAGCCACCCAGGCTTCGTTCCAAGATGCCCGAATGAAATCCCTGTCGCCGAACCTAGAAACGCCTCAGCTCGAGACCGGATTCAGGACAGCCAGCCCTTCTTGGCCCGCCGCCAAGCAGAGCTGGACATCCGCACAGACGAATGTCACCCCCGCCGGCACGCCTTCACGGACTACTACGCAACCGGCGAGCTGAATTGCGTCATGAGCCCGGAGCGGATACCGGTCGATCAACCGGGCTGCTTCCTCTATCACCGCCGAGTTCGAAGGCTGCACAAGGTACGACGACGCATCAACCTCGAGCCGGTCCAGAATCCGATCAGCGTCCGCTCGTGAGATGTCTCCCTCTCGCTCCCGACGCCTGACCGCTGACCGGCACTCGATTAGAGCAAGGTCCAAGATCACGGCCCGACCACCATCCGTGCCTGCCACCAACCCAAGAACCCGCGCCGTGCCCTCTTCCTCAACATACAGCTTGACCAAGGCGCTGGTGTCCAAGTAGACGCTCGCCATCAGTCCGGGTCAGCGCCTTTCGCCTAGGACAGTCTCGGAGATCGAACCGCCTCGTATGCGGACCGGAGTGAATCCGGTGCCGCCAGTCGGGGCAGCCGGCTGGAACCGGGGGTGCTTTCGATTGATCCGTATCGCCGTGACCGGATGGTGTGGCTGAATCGGGTTAGGGACATGGCTGGTAAGCACAAGGCGGTGCTCCGTCGCGCGACGCAGCACCGAGGCTCGGCCAGCCGGTTCACTGGCCCAACCATCCCCGCATTGGGGAAGGACATGATCGCGAAACCATTTCAGCCCCACGAAGTCGCGCGTGCCTTCAACTCTCTTGAGTTCAGCGGCGAGCTGATCCAATGCCCCCTCCGCATCGAATGAGCTTGCTGACCCCGCCGAACTGGGCGATCCTGATTCGCGCGATTCGCCTTCCTCGTGGGCACTCTCGAGGGGAACGAATCGGATCACTACCTCGCAGCGGTCCGGGTCAAAATAGCTGGCAGCGGCATCCTCGCGAACCTTCCTGCCATTGTCCAGATAGCGAATGCTCACTTGCGGATTGCGGTCGCTGACCGGCAGTTGCCTCAATCCTTCCAGCGCCGGCGGAAGAGCCGAAGTTGGGAGGCTGGCGAGCCCTTCCTCTATGCTTTGCTGTATCTGTCGAATTTTCATTTCATTCTCCGTTAATTATAGATATTATCTAGATAATTTTCTGATAATACCTATCGGAGCACATCATCCAAGCATCGTCAAGCGCCGTGTCGAGCCACCTCCGCGGGCAGACCACTCCCGTCAGCCGCGATGCCGCCGCGACTATGTTGGCGACGGCGTCGAGTTTGCGGATCGGGATCGAAGCTCAACCACGCGGGCGGCTGGTCGGTACAGGGCTGCTGCTTGGGCGGTGGCGTGATGGTTCGCTAAACTCGCTTTCACCATGTTCCTCCGCCTGTTGCTGTTCGTCGCGTTGAGCTGTGCGCTCTCGCAAGCCCGGGTCGAAAAAGACGTCGTTTATGCGATGCGGGGCGGGCTGGCGATGTTGATGGACGTGCATTACCCGGAGCGCTCCAACGGGTTTGGCATCGTCTTCATCCCTGGTTCCGGATGGCACGCGCTGCTCGCCTATGACGCTGCACCACTCAAGGACTCAGGCTTCGCGAAGCTGTACGTGCCGCCCTTGGCAAAGGCTGGCTTTACCGTGTTTGTCATCAACCACCGGGCCGCGCCTCGCTATGGGTACCCTGCACCGCTGGAAGACGCCCAGCGAGCGGTCCGCTTCGTGCGAAGGCACGCCGGTCGCTTCGGCATCGATCGAGACTGGATCGGCGGAGTGGGCGGTTCGTCCGGAGGACACTTGATCAGCATGCTGGGCGTCCTTGACGGCGGCGGAGATCCGGCAAGTCCGGATCCGGTGGAGCGCGAAAGCGCCAAGCTGCAAGCCGTGTTTGCCCGTGTCGCGCCCACCGACCTCACGCGCTTTGACGGCCGGTTTTCTGGGGGTTCGGTCTCGTCGCTGCTCGGGATGCGCCTCGGACAGCGCGACCCGCCGACCAGCCACGAGCATCAAACCTACTGGGAGGCGTCTCCGGCCAAGCATGTGTCGCCCGATGACCCCCCGTTTCTACTGATGCACGGCACGGCGGACGACCGAGTGCCGTACGCTCGATCCGAAGAATTCGCAGCCAGGCTGGCAGCGGATGGCGTGCCCGCAGAACTGGTCATCGTTCCAGGCGGAGGACACGGTCCAACGTTCCCTGGCGCCGAGGATCCGCCCGATTACCTCGGAATCATGGTGCGCTTCTTCACGAAAAACTTGACGCGCGAGTCAACGGCGGGCACGGCAATGCCCGAGAGCGCCCCGAAACAGGCACGGGTCGAGCGTAACGTGACGTTCGGCATGGTGTCTGGGGGAGCGCTGCTCATGGATGTCTACCGCCCCGAACGCTCGAACGGATACGGGATCATTCATATCACCGGAAGCGGCTGGCACTCTCGGATCGAGGCCAGCGCACCCCAGCAAAAGTCAAGTCAACAGGTGCAAATCTTCGGTTTGCCGCTGGTCGAGGCAGGCTACACGGTGTTCGCGGTCAATCACCGCACGGCACCGCTCAACAAGTATCCCGCACAGCTCGAGGACGTCGAGCGGGCCGTGCGGTATGTCCGGCACCACGCCTCGCGCTGGGGCATCAACCAAGACAGCATCGGTGGGGTGGGCGGCTCATCAGGGGGACACCTCACGCTGATGCTGGGCCTAAAGTCCTCGGAAGGCGAGCCGGCCGATCCAGATCCAGTCAACCGCGAGAGCGCGAAGCTGCAAGCGATCGTGCCCTGGGCCCCGCCCGCAGACCTGCCCCTGCACAACAGCCAGTTCGGATCGGGGACATTCGCATCGGTGTTCGGCATGCGGCTCATGGCACGCGATCCAAAGACGTCGCCCCAGTACATCGCCTTCCGTGAGGCATCGCCGATCCACCATGTGTCCGCTGACGACCCTCCCACGCTGCTCATTCACGGGGACGCGGATGCGACCGTGCCGATTCAACATTCCGAGATGCTCCTGGAGAGCATGCGCGAGATAGGCGTCACGGTGCAATTGCTGACAATCCCCGGCGGCGGCCACGGGGCATCCTTCCCTGGCATGTCCGCTGATTCGCCCGACTACGTGCGGGCGACCGTGGAATGGTTCGATGAGCACCTGCGTGAGTGACCGCTCAGGAGCCTTCAGATCCCCACAGCGCGAATTTGCGGCCAGCTGCAGCCCTTGCGTCAAGGGTTGTCGCACTGCCGCTGGGCCACCGCAGCCAAGTCATCAGCCGGCTTGCAATGCTAGAAAACCCCGGCATGGCCGGTTACGTCAGCGCGGGCGTCGCCGTCCTAACAGGACAGGGATCTGCAGCGTGGGCGACGCGACAACGACAAGATCTGGCAATCATAGTCGTGACGCGAACCTTGGGAGGCATTTCCTAGGGGCCCTGCTTGGACCCGCCGGTAAGATTAACGCGCCATCTTGATGCTGCATCGTCTGGCCATTCTTGTACTCGTCGCATCCGCGCTGCCATCGCTGTCGATGGCGGCTCTGGTGGATATCGACGGAAACGAGCACGTCGCACCGGACGAATCCGGCGCGCAGACCACGGTCATCTACTTCATCACCCACGACTGCCCGATCTCAAATCGGCTAATGCCCGAAATTCGACGCATTTGCGACGAATACTCCATCCGTGAGACACGCTGTCTCATGGCCTACGTCGATCCGACCCTCACTGCGGAACAGATCCGCGAGCACCAGCGGGCCTACGGAATCACCGAACCCGCGGTGCATGACAAGGACCATCTGCTCGTCGAGCTAGCAGGCGCCAGCGTGACGCCCGAGGCCGCGGTGTTCAACAGCAGCGGTAGCGTGGCTTATCGAGGCCGCATCAACAACCTCTACGCATCCCTGGGCACGCCGCGCCGCCGGCCGACCGAGCACGACCTGCGGGATGCACTCGATCAGGTGCTGGTTGGCAATGCAGTCTCCCAGCCACGCACCCAAGCAGTGGGATGTTTCATCCCCACCGTGAAGACAGCACACAAGTAGGAATCCAATGAAGGCCTCCATCGTTCGCATTGCTCTCACCTCTTTATTGACGCTCGCAGACTCCGGGGCTGCAGTCGCCGCAGACTCCTCTGGAGACAGTGCGATCACGTTCAATAGCCACATCGCCAAGATCGTGCACCAACGCTGCGCGTCCTGCCATCGACCGGGACAGGCGGCTCCATTCTCGCTGCTGAACCACGAGGACGTGTCCAAGCGCGCAGAGCTCATCCGGGCGGTCACACAGACGCGCTACATGCCCCCTTGGCACGCCGAGCCGGGCTACGGGAATTTCAAAGGCGAGCGGCGGATGCCCGACGCCGAGGTTGACATGCTCGCGGCGTGGGTCGAGGCGGGTGCCCCCGAGGGTTCGGGGAGCGCTCCCGAACTGCCTGTGTTCGCAACTGGCTGGAAGCTCGGGGAACCGGACATGGTCGTCAGCATGGAGGCGGCCTACACGGTTCCGCCAGACGGGCCAGACATCTATCGCAACTTTCCCGCCCGCGTGCCGACGACCGAAGACAAGTGGATCCGCGCCATCGAATTTCAGCCTCAGGCGAGGACCGTGGTCCATCACAGCCTATTCAAGGCAGATCCCAGCGGCAAGGCTCGTGAGCTAGACGCCCTGGACGATGAGCCCGGCTACACCGGCATGGGAGGGCAGATCCGCGGTAAGGTCAGCCTGAGTGGCTGGGCCGTTGGCGGCGGGGCCCGCATCTTCCCGGAAGAGGCTCCGATCAGACTGCCGGCGGCGAGCGATTTCTTGTTCGAGACGCATTTCCACCCGTCTGGCAAGCAGGAGACAGAGCGCTCCTCGATCGCGCTCTATTTCTCGGACGAGCCCGCGAGCCGCACACGGATCTCATTCCAGCTGCCGCCCAACTTCGGCACCGGCGCTGGCATCAACATCGCGCCGGGCGACGCGCGGTACACCATTAGCGAATCCATCACCCTTCCGGCCCCGATTGAGCTGTACGGCGTGACTCCTCACGCACACTATATCGGCAAGGAGTTCAAGGCTTGGGCCGAACTACCCGATGGGAGCGAAGTGCCGCTGATCTGGGTCAAGGACTGGGATTTCGCCTGGCAGGACATGTACGTCTACGAAGAGCCGGTGGTGCTGCCGGCGGGAGCCACGATCCACTCGCGCATCACCTACGACAATTCCGCCGACAATCCTCGTAATCCAAGCAACCCTCCCAAGCGGGTCTTCTGGGGACGCGGCTCCGAAGACGAGATGGGCTCGATCATCTTTACCGGATTGCCGGTCGAAGAAGGGGCCACTGCTGAGATTCGCCAAGCAATCGGCGAGTTGAACAGACGTCACAGGCAGCAGGCCGGGAAGTATTTTCGCGAGATTCGACAGCTTCGCGCAGCCGCCCGGGAAGCGAACTAGCCGCGCGTCCTGACTTCCCCCTCCGCTGGGGGCGGTCCGCTCAGCGGAGGCCATGCGGGCCAGCGCGAACGCCCCCCTTGCTGCCTGCTCAGTCGACGATTGCCTGATATGCGAGCGTCTGGAAGTCAGACCGGATGTTGAGATGCGTATACGGGCGAACCTGTGTCATCAGGATCCCGATCACTTCGTCCTCCGGGTCCACCCAGAACACCGTGCAGTAGGCCCCGCCCCAACCGTAGGTGCCTTCGGCGCTAGGCATCGCGCTTGAGCCGAGGTCGGTCGTAACCGAGTAGCCCAGGCCGAATCCAAAGCCATCCCCGCGCAGCCAGACCGCCCTGTCGCCTGTGTGGTTTGAGGTCATCAGCCGCACCGTGCGAGGACTCAGGATCCGCACGCCGTCCAGTTCTCCCCGATTGAGCATCATCTGATGGAACCGGTAATAGTCGGTGGACGTCGAGACGAGTCCGCCGGCACCGCTGAAGTACAGGTGCGGCTCCTGCACCCAGCGGCTGTTTTCATCGGGCTTTTCTTGCAGTTCGATCTTGCCATCATCGTCCGGACCGTACAGCGCCGCCAAGCGCGGGAGCTTTGCGCGAGGCAGGTAGAAATGTGTGTCTGTCATGCCCAGTGGGCGAAAGATCTCCTGCTTCAAGTACTCCTCCAAAGTCATCCCCGAAAGAACCTCTACGAGCCGCCCCACCACGTCCGTTGCAGGCCCGTACTCCCAGTGCTTGCCGGGCTCGAAGTTGAGCGGCAGCTTTGCCAAGGCGGTCACGTAGTCGCCGATCGTGCCGTTGGGCTTGCGATTCGCCCGAAGCTCGCCGTAGAGTCCCTGGGTAATGCCCCGATAGGGGTTGGGCAGCCCGGCGGTGTGCGTGAGCAGGTGCTGGACCGTGATTGGGTTCTGAGCCCTCACCGTCTTGTACGGTCCGCGGGAATAATCCCCCGGCTCAACCGGCAGGGCGACCTCCATATTCGCGAATTCCGGCAGGAATTTCGAGATCGGATCCCGCAGCTGGAAGCGACCCTGCTCCCACAGCATCATCGCGGCGACCGATGCGATGGGCTTGGTCATCGAAGCGATGCGAAAGATGACATCGTTTGACATAGGAGCCTTTGCCTCGACATCTCGATGGCCGAAGCTCTTGTGGTACACAATTTTGCCCCGTCGGGCGATCAGCCCGACCACGCCAGGTATTTCCTGACGATCAACGTAGCCCTGCAGTGCCTGATCGATGCGCTGCATCCGATCAGGTGCGAATCCGGCCGATTCGGGCTCGGATACGATGGCGGGCGCGGCGGCCAAGGCCGATACGAACAGCAAGGCGGCGCAGGCAACGGCGGCCAGTGCGGATTGGCGTGTCATGTATGTACTCCCTCTCATCTGTGCCGGCCGATGCACTGCGCCCTGGGGGGTGCCAAATGGCGATGCAAGCAAACCGGGCCTATCTGTTGTACCAATATCCGCCTCCTGCAGCTGCGGGCCTGCTACCATGCAACCGCGATTTGCTGGGCGGTCGCGCCTTTACGCCCTTGGTCGGACGGGGCCTCAAAGCGCTGCCGTGAAGAGCCGAGCGAGCATCCCTTAGAACCGGCCAGAATTTCGGACAGCAGCCTTGGATCCCGTCAAGCCAACCCCCCGGCAAGAGCCAACTGGCTCACCCCTGCCTGATAACTCGCCGAAGCGGTTGTCGGCGACCCAGATCTCGCGCCGCGGCCTGCTCGCGGGAATGCCTGTAGCCGCGTTGCGGGCGCAACAGAGACCGCCAAACTTCTTGGTGATCGTGGCGGACGACCACGGTTGGAACGACCTCGGGTGCTACGGTCATCCTGTCGTCCGCACGCCACACCTCGACCGGCTCGCAGGTGAGGGCGTGCGATTCACGCACTGTTTTACGACCGCCCCTTTGTGCAGCCCCGGGCGCGGAGCAGTCATGACCGGTCTGTATCCCCACGTTTCCGGCGTCACGCAATTGGTCCAAGGCGACGCGGCCCAGAGTCATTCACTGCGACCGGACCTGTGGACATTCGCCAAGGGGCTCAAAGACCTCGGCTACGAGTGCGCTGCCGCACGCAAGTGGCACCTTTCGACCAGCGGTCCGCTGGCTCACGGATTCGATCACCAATTCCCCAGCCGCACTTCGTACTTGGCGGAATCGGAGGCATTTTTAGAGCGGCAGGGCGACCGCCCTTTCTGCCTCTATTTCTGCCCGACGCATACCCACCGCCCGTTCCGCAGCCAACCTGGCTTTGAGTACGCACCCGGGGACGTCGCCGAGTGCCTGCCCCCTTACCTGAAGGACACGCCTCAGGTCCGCGAGCACTACGCGTGGTACCTATCAGAGACGAGCAAGATGGACGACGAGATCGGCCGGCTGCTCGCTGCACTGGAGCGCAGCGGCCAACTGGACAACACAGTGGTGGTCTTCCTGACGGACCACGGCCCGTCGATGCACCGGGCAAAGTTCTCGCTCTACGAGTGGGGCACTCACTCGAGCCTGATCTTTCGCGGCCCAGGAGTGTCGGGCAGCGGGCGGGTCGACACCGGGTTGGCCTCCACGGTGGACATCTCGCCTACGCTGATGAGCCTGGCCCAGGGCGCGGCGCCAAGCACATGCCAGGGAAGCAATCTCGAGCCACGCCTTGCGGCGCGGAGTTCGGAATCCCGCCGTTTCGTCTTCTCGGAGCATCACCAAGAAAACCACCTCACCGCGGTCCGGGACGACCGCTTCAAACTGATTCGCAACCACACCAGGGACGAGCCGCTCATCCCGCCGCGGATCATCGGAAACTGGCAAGGCATGGACGTGGACACGTTGCGCCAACCGTATCCCCTGCCCCGGCCGACGGTGGAATTTTTCGATCTGGCCGCAGATCCCTTGGAGAGCCGCAACCTAGCGGATGATCCCGCTTACCGGGATCACCTCACCAGGCTCGGGCGCGAGCTAGATCGCTGGACAGAAATCACTCCGCTCTAGCAGTTCTTCGCGACCGGCGGAAGTACCGGCGGCTCTGTCCAACACGCCGCATCGATTTCCGGCAATGACCCGCCCGCTCCTAGAACCGGACGCTGAACCGGGCGAAGTAGTAGCCTCCGTTGATTCCGAACGGCGAGGTCCGGGCGTACGGGAAAATGCCGTGGCCCGACTTCACCGTTTTGGCGGTGAAATGGACGCAAATCTGGGTTTTTTCGATCACTCGCGGCGGTGCGGTTCGCGTAAACCGTTGCATCTAAACGATGACGACTTCCCAACCAAGCCCGCAGAGGCTGTGGTAGTGCCATAAGCGTGTTGTTAGACTAGTTTCTGGGTTCCTCGCGCGCCCCCCAACTGCCACACTGGGCGGATCTTCATTCGCCGCTCCCAGACCCGCGCCCGCAAATCCGGCGGTTCCTATTACTCCTTCCGCCTGGTGCACAGCTGGCGCACAGCCAGTGGCGTGCGCCAGCAGACCTTGCTCAACCTCGGCGCCGACTTCGCCGTGCCACAAGACCAGTGGCCCGCCCTGCTGGCCATCCTCGAGGACCTGCGGCTCCAGCGCCAGCCGCTCTACGACCCCGATCCGGAATTGCATCAACTCGCCCTGCAGCTCCACAACAGACTCGCCGAGCGCACCCCAGCCGAACCCGGCGATGATCGCGCCAGCGTGCATCTTGACACCTTGGATAACTCCCAAGTGCGCAGTGTGGGCGCCGAGCGGATCGCCTTGAACGCCCTGCAGGAACTGCAGTTCGGCGACACCCTGGAGCGCCAAGGCGTGTCCCCGCGCCGGGCCCGCCTGGCCACCGCCCTGATCGTCGCGCGCATGCTGCACCCCTCCTCCGAGCGGGCTGCCTGCGCCTGGCTCAACACCTCTTCGGCAACCTTGGAACTGCTCGCCATCGAAACCGGCAAGCCCTTGGGCCTGAATCAGTTGTACAACATCGGCGACTGCCTGTGGAGCCATCGCGAAGCCCTCGAAAGCGCCCTCTCCCAGCGCGCCTGCAGCCTCTTCGGGCACACCGCAACCGTCGTCTTCGTCGATCTCACCAACGTGCACTACTGCGGCAAGGCGGGCGCCGACCGCCAGTACGGCCGCTCCAAGCAGCGCCGCAGCGACTGCCCCTTGGTCAGCATGGGCCTGACCCTCGACGGCCGCGGGTTTCCCCTGCGCAGCGAGATCCTGCCCGGCAACGTGTCCGAACCCAGCACCCTATCCGCGGCCCTCGAAAAGTTGTGTGCGCCGGCCGCCGCCAAACCCACCGTGATCATGGATGCCGGCCTGTCGACGGAGGCCAACATCGCCTGGCTGCGCGCGCACGGCTACCACTGGATCACCGTCGAGCGCGGCAAGCAGGCCCCTCCCGAGAGCGCTCCGGAGGGCACCTTCGAGACGCGCAAGCAGCAGCCGGCCAAGGTCTGGAAGCTCGACAGCGCAGGCGCCGAAACGCGTCTGTGCGTGTGGAGCGAGGGCCGCCAGGCGAAAGAGCACAGCATGCTCGCACAGCGCCGCGAACGCTTCGAGCAAGAACTGCGCCAGCTGCATGCCGGGCTGTCCAAAACCGGTTGCACCAAGCGCTATGCGCGTGTCTTGGAGCGCCTCGGGCGCATCCAGGAGCGCCACAAAGCCGTGGCGAGCCAATATCACATCACGGTCACCCAGAAAGCTCCCGAAACCGCTGCCGCAGACGCAGCCCAAGCGCGGCCGCGCCGGCCTGGCCGGCCGCGCAAAGCCAAGCCGCTGCTGGCCGCAGCTGTCGAGTGGCAGCGTAACGCCAAACACGCCCAGCGCTCGGCCACGGCGGGGACGTATCTGTTGCGCACCAGTCACTGCGACTGGGATCTGGAGCGCGTGGTGCGCACCTACTGGCAGCTCAGCGACATTGAGGCGACCTTCCGCAGCCTGAAGGGCGAAGTGGGTCTGCGCCCGATCTACCACAGCAAGCGGGAGCGCATTCGGGCGCACCTGTTCGTGGCCGTCTTGGCGTACCATGCGATCCACCTCGTGCGGCAGCGCTTGGCCGCGGCCGGCAACCATGCCAGTTGGACCACGCTACGGCACAAGCTGGCCAATTGGGTGCGCCAGACCACGACCCTGCAACGCGAGGACGGGCGTTGGATCGAGACGCGTCAGGACGCGCGCCCGACACCGCAGGCGGCCCACCTCGCCACCGTACTGGGCGGGCCGCCCCAACTGCATCGGCAGAGGCGGGTGACGGGGGAGCCGGCTGTCGTCCGGGAGCACTGAATAAACTCAGATCGCGTGGTGCCATACCGACTTCCGGGTTGCCCATAAGTTATGGCTGTTCAATTGCTTAGGGAAATTCTAATTCCAAAAACGGCGAAGTCGGGGTGGGACTCGGTGCCGGGAATAATGTTCCCGCTGCGGTCGGTGATGTTGCTGAACGGCGCACCTGCGATGTCAGACAGCAGGGTGCCGAACAAGTCATTGAACATGTTCTCGTCGGGATAGACGTTGAACAGGTTGTGCGCTCCAAGCATGAGTACCGTGCCCTTGAGCAGGCGCACAGCGACATGAGCATCGGTCAGCCACTCGCCGCCAAAGGTCTGGTGCTGGCTCCTCGAAATCAAGCCCAAGCTGTCCCAGAGGGTATAGCTGCCGAAGTACCGCAGCCCGCCTCCGAACCGCACGCGTCCAATCCGGTACTCACCCGTTGCCTGTAGCCGAGTGTTCGGCTGGAAGGCCTCAATGATTGCCCGATCTGCGGGTGCGAAAAGCACATCGCGGATCATGTCAAGCGATCCGGGGAAGCGGAGATTCCCTTCGAGGACGGATCGAGTCGGGGAGGGTCTGCTTGCCAGGATTGCCGGGGCGGAGCGACTAGATCGCGCCGGAACCCGCCAGGCCCCGGCGAGACGCGAGCGGCAGCTACGGCAGCAGGTTTAGGCCGCCATCATCGAGGACTTCTGGTCGCTGCCAATAGTCATACTGGGGCGTCCAACCTTCAGCATCGATGCCAGCCAATGCCAAGAAGTTCCATATCGAGCAGAACATGTCTCCCGGACCAAAAACGGCAGCGTTCTTGCACAGGATCAACCCGTCCTTCTTTTCGTAGAGAATCGCACCCGCCATGCGGCTCCCGCCGAGGCTCGCGGACTCCTCGCGAAGGTAGTCTTCTCCGTGGTGGGAGGCGAGTCGGAACCGCCAGCCCCGGCTGTTGGCGAACTTGCGTTGGACTTCGGGCGGGTCCTTGGACAACAGCACCACAGCCATTGTCGATTCGAGGTGGGGCAAGAACCCGTTGATTCCGTCCGCCCACAATGTGCAGTAGCGGCAGCCTTGGCCCATATTGTGGATCGCCAAGAGTCTATCCCTGCCAGCGAACAGATCGCTCAGATGCACCTCGCCGTCCAAGGTTTTGAAGGCATGGTCCCGGAGCTCTCGGCCGGGAGCGGCCCGCCGCAGCGTATTGAGCTGCTCGGTCAATTCACCCACTTGGCGTTCCAACTCAACGATGGCGGCTTGAGCGCCGGTGGGGGAGCTGCTGTCGGTCGGCACGCTTGTCTCCTTGAGGTATTACCGTGATCAGCGTATATCGCGGCGTCGGGGTTACAGTCGAATCCACGCACGCAGTCGCTGGCAAATCCGGGTCATTACTCTAGCATTTGCCAGCGAATTCGGAACCTTGCCTGCCGAAGATCACTTGCAACTCGAGGCCAAACTCACGGGCACACTGCGCTATCCGGGCAATTGTCCGCACACCGGCCGTCGCCACCGCCACGCCTGGGGATCTGTAGGAAGCAGGGCGCGCGAACCGGCAGCTCGCAGGGGCGGGGACGGGCGCCAGTTGTGCGAGGGATCTGAAACGCAACGCTGATCGTGACGGCGAGCTCAATCGGATGACCGTTGAGCAGAGCCGGCTCATAGCGCCATTACGTTGGGGCTTCCGTTGCGGCGGCTTCAAGGCGCTCGCCGACCAGCGAGTTGACCGTTGTCACCCTGATCGGCTGGCCCTCCACACTGATGACGGCTTCTAAGGGCACCGTTCCCGCAGCGCCTGTTCGCTCGGCATCGGAAGGGTAGATCACAGGCACGTGACACATCAGCCTCGGTTTCCGGGCGGCCGGGCCGAGGCACTGTGATTCCTTCCGAGATTCAGATCAGTGCGGCAAGCGATCACGGCTACCCTTCCCTTCAGGCATTGGCACTGTTAGGGGCACCTCTCCCGGACAATGTCGGCCAATCTCTCACGGTAGCCATCGCTACGTCGAGGAAGCAGATAGCGACCGCCCCGAAGCGGATCCTGTCCGGGCCGCGAGGTGGCCCGATGGCAGGGCCCGCAAAGGCGTCGGCCAAACCGCAAGCGGTGACCCAGTTGGTCCCGTCCGAAATCAGAAAATGAACTTCAGCCCGAACTGCAGGTTTCTGGGACGCCCAGCGCCACTGATCAAGCCGAAGTTGTTGTTTCCGGCCTGAACGTTGGGAACACCGAAGGCCGGTGTGTTGAAAGAGTTAAACGCTTCGATCCGGAACTGCACCCGCATGTCTTCGGTAATCGAGAAATTCTTGTATATCGACAAGTCGAAATTCACCTGGCCCGGGCTCTCGATCAGATTCCGGCCCGCGTTTCCGTAGCTGAAGCGGGCGTTCGGCTCGAACGCCGCCGTGTCGAACCACTCGTCGAGTGACCGACGGTCTGCGGGTAGCCGCCAATCGCGTAACACATTTGGGCGGTTTGGGTCGCCGGAATTGGATGGGTTGCCTCGTACCGACAGATTGACCATCCTGCCGCTCGTCGCGGTAGCGATACCAGCAATTACCCAGCCGCCAAGGATGCTGTTGGCGACCGCGGGCGCGTTGGTCAGGAATTTCTTCCCGCGGCCGAACGGTAGCTCGTAGACATAGCTGGAAACGAAACGGTGGGCGATGTGCTCGTCCGCTAGGCCCCGCTCGGCCCGCAAATCGCGTGGATTCTGTGGTGCTAGGTTTCCGTTTCCGCCTGAATCGGCGGCTCCGCGTCCATCATTGATGGCCTTGGACCAGATGTAGGAGGTCAAGAAGCTCAGTCCGTGCGACAGGCGCTTTTCGATCTTTGCCTGGAACGAGTGGTAGATCGCGTTGGCGCTGCGCTCCAAGACGCCCCAGCCCGCCAACGGGCCAATCACGACATCATCGCCTGGAACAAATATCGAGGTGTAACGCCGTCGCCGATTCACATTGCCAGGTCCGGGCAAGGCCCAATTCCCCTGAGTCCGGCGCGCTTCCTTGTGAAGTGTGTTCGCAAAGTATCCCACTTCCAACAGCATGTCGCCAGGAAACTGGTTTTGAACCGAGAAGTTCCATTGCTGGGCATAGGGCATGTGCCCGGCGAACTCCTGTGTGGAAATTGCGATGTTGCGTGCATTTGCGGGGGTCGCGAGACCTGGCTCCAGTCCGTCTACGAGCCGAATGGTGGGGTTGATTCGATCCGTTGAAATATTTGCTCGGTAATGAAACGGCGGGTTGAGGGCGAGCACTCCTTGGAAGACGACATTTCCGTAGTACACACCGTAGCCGCCACGCACGACCGTCCTGTCCGTTGCCCGATAGGCGAGCCCGAAGCGCGGTCCGAAGTTGTTCGTGTCGGTATGGACCAACGTCCGAGCAAACCGCGAGCCAGTCGCCTGCGCCAGGATCAGCTTCGGGTTTGCAAGATCTGCGAAATCTACGTTGAGCTTGTGTTGGTTGATGTCCTCCCAAGGCATATGCAGCTCGTAGCGTAGCCCTAGATTCAGGGTCAGCTTTTCCGTCACACGCCACTGGTCCTGGACATACAGGTCGTAGTACGGTGCGCGCTCGTCCATCGTTGCTGTGTTTGACACTTGCGCTGCTGATGCGGTGCCGAGTAGCAGGTCGGCTGCGGAGTTCCCTTCCCGGACAGTCTCGGTGTTTCGCGTGAAACCGCCGTCGAACGTAAACACGCCAATTGATTGGCGAGGGTTGAACAGGAAGCGCCACAACCGCTGGAAATTGAATCCGAATTTCACGCTGTGCTTGTTATGGATCCAAGTGATGTCACTGTTCACCTGCCAATTTCGAGAACCAATGTGATTGGGGTTGAACGGTCCGATGCCGAGGCTGCTGAACCCCGCTAGGCCGAACTGCGCCATCCCGGGAATGACAGTATTTACGCCCTTCAGGCCCAGCTCAGCATTCACGTTCCTGTCATCGAGATGGGCTGGTTCCCGGCGCGTGAAGATCTTGTTCCAACCGGCTTTCGTTGACATGATAAGGGTGGGCGTGAAGATATGATTCCAGCCCAACGCAACGTTGCGGCCATTGTGACCAAAGTCGCTGGCGTTGGCACCTCCGCCGAACGCGGGTGGCGGCAGGTTGGGCGATGAGGGTGCAAACAGGCGCTGCCAGCTGTACCTGCCGAAAAGAGTGTCGCTGGGTCCCAGATTGTGGTCAATTCTGGTATCCCAGCGGTTGAGGTCCTCCGAATCGGCGGGATTATAGAGGAAGTTCCTTCTCAAGCCGGGTAGGTTTGTCGCTGGATAGTAGGTCGCCAACTCAGCGCCGATGGGATCGAACCGAGAGGCTGGTACGACGTTGCCCGGGAAGCGTTGGCGCTGGCCAGTGTTTGCATCATAGGTGGCGGGGTCATGGATCCCTGTTTGCGGCAGTAGCCCGGAAAAGTCGCCTCCAAGTAGAGCGGACGTAGGGATGGTGCTTGTGACCGTACGAGACTCGCGAACTCGGCTACCCTCGTAGTCTCCGAAAGCAAACGTCTTGTTCCTGACGATCGGTCCACCCAAGGAAAAGCCGTACTGGTTTCGCTTGAATGGCGGTTTAGGAGCCGTCGGCGAATCGAATAAGTTCTTCGCGTCCAGCTTTTCGTTGCGAAGAAATTCGTAGGCGGTGCCGTGGAGATCGTTCGTCCCCGACTTGATGCTCACATTCACCACCGCTCCAGCGGCCCGGCCATATTCAGCGGAGAAGCCGTTTGTGGACACCTTGAACTCCTGAATGGCGTCTATGGACGGCTTCACGGTTTCCGCCTGCCGACCCTGAGCCGCGTTCTGCATGTTGTTGTTATCAATGCCGTCAAGGATGTAGTTATTTTGGCCGGCACGCACCCCGCCAGCGCTGAATCCGCCGAAACGGGAGCCGGGGTGCGGTTGCACGGCGCCTGCCGAGAGCAGCGCCAGCTGGATGTAGTCGCGCCCGTTCAGTGGCAGGTCCACGATCTTCTGGTTGTCGATCACCTGTCCCTGCGTCGCTTCAGTAACTACCAGCAGCGGCGCGTCGGCGGTCACGGAAACGGCTTCGGCCACGGCACCGACTTCTAAGATGAGGTTGATCTCCGCAGTTTCTTGAATCTGAAGAATGATTCCGTCGCGAATCACTCCCCTGAAACCGGCCTGCTCGGCGGCTACCCGATAGGGGCCAATACGCAGAGGGACGGACTCATAGCGACCGGTGGCATTTGTTTCGGCCCGATAGGTGAGATTGGTGTCGACGTTGGTGATTGTGACCGTAACTCCTGGTATGACCGCTCCGCTCTGGTCGGTCACATTGCCGATGATTCGCGCGGACTCGACCTGACCCAAGAGGCCCACAGTCAAACAGGCCAGACTTACTCCAATGCCCAGTGAAATGTTAATTGCTCGTTGCACGTCAAGCCTCCCGGCACCCAATTCTGTACTACGGATCTACCGAACTGTCAAGCTGCATTTTTCCGAATCTCTGAACCAGCGATTCTCAACTTGGAAGCTTTCATGCCAGCCCGTGAGCACTTGGGCTGCCGAAAAAGAAGGGAATTATGTCGAATAGTCACATTTGGGGCTTGACCCGAGCCGCCGCCGCGTCATCACCGCGTCACTTGTCGTCCTTCGAGCCCCTGCGGATGCGGACAGGCTGGAAGAACGCTCGGCGCACTGTGTCCATGTCAGATCCGGGCATGTCGAAGGCTTCGCGCAACTCCGCCCTGGTCGGCTGGTACGAGGGGTAGATTAGCTTAATCTCGCGGAGCTTGGGTTTTGATGCGTCAGCCATCTTGTTCCTCGGGTCGAATCAAGCGGACCATTTCGGGAAGCCTCCGTCCGGACGCGCCCGCGAAGCTCGCCAGCTCCGCAGCTCAGCGCCACCGGTAGCGAACCCGAGGCCATCCGTAGCGACACACCAGAACGGCCCTAATCGCCCGCCACAGCGGCTCGGTCAGACAGCCCCAGCCCCTCTAGCAGGCCCTCCACGCGCACTAGCCGCCTGTCCATGTCGGCCAGTTGCTGCGCTGTGTCTCGTCGCCCGGCCAGGATCAGCGCGCCCAGCGCCACTCCCACGCTCAGCAGCGCCACTCCCACGCCCAAGATGCCGATCAGTTCCGCGCTCATTAGGCTGACTCGCTCATCCTGAAGCATGTTCACTTTAGCGGGTGTAGCCACTTTTTCAAGTAACTCAAGGAATCTTTCACCGCCAAGACGGTGAAGTCGGGCTACGCAATTCCCTGCGCCTTGAGCTTAGCGAGGAAGACAGCCTGATCCATCGTTCCCTTCATCGAGTTGCAGGCATTGCAGAGCAGCTGGAGGTTGTCCAGGTGCTCAGTGCCGCCCTTGGATCGAGGGGTGATGTGATCCACTGTCAGGTTGCGAAACGGGATGTGATGCCCGCAACCGGAGCAATGCCCTTCCAGCTTGCCGTAGAGCGTGTGCCTGTGGGTCTTGTACGGCGGCAGCTGGCCCTCGTCCGTCCGCTTGGGAATGTCGGTCCGGTGGTGGACTTCGGGCAACCGCCCGCTATCGAGCAACGCTCCGCCATCAGCAGCCTTCTGGAGTCTCGACAAGACCAGCTTCACTGCGAGGCTGGACAGGTCGATCCCGATCCATTGGCGATTGAGCGTCTCCGCTGCGACCAGAGCGGTGGCGCAACCGCAAAACGGGTCCAGCACCACGTCACCTTCGTTTGACGACGCCTTGATGATGCGTTCCAGCAGTTCGAGCGGCTTTTGGGTCGGATAGCCGACACGTTCCTTCGCCTGCGAGTTGATCGCCGGGATATCGTCCCATACGGTATCCACTTGGATGCCCTTCGACTCATCCAGGTACCGCTTGAGTCTCGGCACTGAGCCCGGCTGCGGCTGGATGATCAGGCCCTTGTCGTACGCATCCTGCATACGCTCCCGAGTCCATCGCCAAACCCGCGTCACGCCAAGGAACTCGTAGGTGAGGATCGGCCGGTCGCGATTCGGATTCTGCAAGTTATCCAGTTGATAGCGGCGCCCGGTCTCTGGCTCGACTTTGTTGTAGTGGCTCTCCACCTATTCGCGTTCCAGCGGCCGGTACTGCGGATTCCACGCGCAATCCTGAGTTTTCGCGTAATACAGGATCGTATCTGCGGTGGCCGGGTAGTTGGCCCGAGCAAGCCCCTTGGCGCTCGTGCGCTTCCACGTCACCTCGCTCCGAAACACGGACGCCCCGAAGACACAGTCCAGTACCAGCTTGAGGTAATGGCTCGCCGTGGCATCGCAATGCAGGTAAATGCTGCCCGTCGGCTTTAGCAACCGCCGCATTTCCAACAGGCGAACCGTCATCATGACCAGATAGGACTTCATGCCGTTGCCGTGTGCGAGCACGGCAGCGTCAATGATGCTCGCGAGCGCCGGTTCTTGTTCGGCGATCAAGCCGATCCAGGCGACATCCACATCGCTGAGCGTCCAAGTGTCCTTGAACGCCGCGCCCGCGGCCTCTGATCCGATGGGAGCCTCGTAGTTGCGGTTCGAGTTGAACGGCGGGTCGAGGTAGATCAGGTCAACGGACTCGGAGTTGATCCCTCGCACCACGTCGAGGTTGTCTCCCGTAAACAGTGTCCGGTTCTTGACGTTCAGGCTCATGCGGTCGCTCGTGCGCCCGACTTGAAACCGTTGTCAGCGATCAGGTCCTCGTAGCGCAGCCGCTTGCCTCGCATCCCGGCCATCTGGTCGGACGTGTCGAGCGAGCGGACGTTGTTGCGCCCCTCGAACTCCTTGACATAGCGCTGCAAGTGCTTGTGGGACATCTTGTGATACGTGCCGTAATAGCCGCGCTTGAACAGCGATCAGAACGACTCGATCCCGTTGGTGTGCGCGTCCCCGCGCACGTACTCGCTGGCCGAGTGCTTGACGCTCTCATGGTCGAACGGGAGCGAGTCATACGCGGCCGCGTCGTCGGTGTAGACCGTGGCACCGGGGTCGGCGCTGTCCTTTACGAACCCTTGGAGCGTGTCCTTGTCCGTAGACGCCACCACCTTGGCTGCGACCTGCTTGGTGGCGCGGTCCTTCGCGCCCACGACCGCGGTCTTGTCCTTCGGCCCGCGCCCGGTCAGCTCCGCGCGCTGCGAGTTGCTCATGTTCTTGCGCTTCCCGCCCATGTAGGTCTCGTCGACTTCCACCGGTCCGGCGAATGGCTCGGTTTCGGCCTCGAACGCGGCTCGCAGCCGGTGCAGCATGAACCAGGCGGCTTTCTGTCCGATGCCAAGCTCGCGGTGCAGCTTCATCGACGAGATGCCCTTGATGTTGGTCGTGAACAAGTAGATAGCGACCGCCCAAGCGCGGTACTTGAGGTTCGAGCCCTCCATCACCGTGCCGGTCTTGAGCGAGAACATCGGCTTGCCAACGCACTGACGACAGCGGTACATCATGGTCCTGTGCTTGATGTTCGACTGGACGTTGCCGGTCCCGCAGTGCGGGCACTGGGGCTTGCCATCGGGCCAGCGGCAATTCGCGGTCCACGCCTTGGCTCCGTCCTCGTCCCTGAACATGTCCGCTATCTCTAGCAGCGGCAATCCCTTGCGGTGTGCTTTGCTCGGTCCCTCGGTCGTCATGTCGATCCGCTGATGTGACTATAATGCAACATTTCTGGCGGCTCGGGTCATGCCCCAAATGTGACTATTCGACATAATTCCCAAAAAGAACGCTGAGCACTGTGATCAGCCGAATTTGCGAAGGCTGGACGAGCAATTCGGGCTCAAATCGACTGTCTCGGGTGATCCTGGGCCGTAGACTCGTACTCCAATACACCCGGCAACCCTTTCGTAGACTGACAAAAACCCCAAAATGAGAATTGCTGGTTCCGAACAGCCCAAAGCATTTGACCAGCCTGAAGGATTGCAGCGTTCCGAACCCACGTTTCTCGCTTGACCTTGAGCCCTAATCGGGGCTTGTTCCAGATGGAATATGGATTTCGAGTGGGCGCAGCAAGCTTCAGTCAGGGCCGTTCCGTACCATGCCATCGAAACGAGCGGCAATCGTCTAATGAAACGCAGAATGTCCAGGGAAATTCGGAATCGGAGAGCTGGTTGGGTCAGATTGGGTTTGCATTCCCCCAAGTCCCGACGTAGTTTGACTATTCTGTTGTCATGCTGAGCCGCGTACCTTCGGGTTGGCGAGCCTGCTCCGGGTATCTCTAGTTCTTGGTGAGCTGGTGCGACTTGGCTCCCTTCGAGGCGAGAGGCACAGAACACCGGTACTGCGAGCCTCTCGCCGTTTCAGGATTGCCGAGCAAGAACTATCATGAGGCTATGAGCCGCCGGGCGGGACCACAGGCGCTGCTGCTTGGGTTCATGCTGCTCCACGGTTGCTACAGCGAAAGCAACCTATCCACGCCGTCAATCCCCACCGTCAGCCAAGAAGATTTCCCCGCCGCATCCCGACCGCTCGCCGCCCAGGTCCTACAAGACTTGGAGCGGAATCCAGAAGCGGCGTCCGCAAATGGGCAATTAGGCATGCTTTTGCTGTCCTATAGCCTTCACGATGGAGCGAAAGCCTGTTTTCTCCGCGCTCAAGTCTTCGACGCGGAGGACTTCCGGTGGCCATATTATCTAGGCATCGTTGAAGCGGAGGCCGGGGACACGGAGGCCGCCGCTGATGCCTTCCAGCGAGCGCTCGCCCTGAGGAGATATCCAGCTGCTCACCTCCGGCTTGGAGAATCGCTACTGTCTCTCGGCCGGCTGGAAGAGAGTAGCGTCGCCTTTGAAGCCGCACTGGAGATTTCGCCGGGTGCTCCCGCTGCTTACTACGGGCTCGGCCAAGTTCGTCAGAGGCAGAACGACGTGCCGGAGGCCATCCGCTTTCTTCTCAAGGCCTGTGAGTTGGCACCACGAACCAGTGCGCCGCACTACGCGCTCGCGATGGCCTACCGGGACGCGGGCGACCTGAAGTCATCGCAAGAGCATCTGACGCTGTCGGAAGGCCAAGAACGTCCCCTCCCGCCGATCGACGACCCTGCTTTTCGGGAGATCAAGCGTTTGAGGGCCGACCAATACTGGTACCAGAGCGAAGGACTGCGGCTTGAATCCAACGGTCGTGTGGAAGAAGCGATTGGCTCCTACGAGACGGCAATCGAGTTGGATGGTGATTTCGTACAGCCGCATGTCAACCTGGTGGCCTTGCTGGGCCGCCTAGCCCGATTCGAGCAGGCGGAAGTGCACTACCAAAGGGCGTTGGAACTGAATTCAGAGATCGAGGAACTACACAACAATTGGGGAACGATTCAAGCCTTGAGGGACAGGCCGGGGGAGGCGGCCGACTGTTTTCGGCGTGCGCTGGACATCAATCCCTTCTCAGCTGATGGGCACTTCAACTTGGGATCGATGCTCAACCAGATGGAACGACCAAAGGAGGCCGTGGAACACTTTCTCCAGGCCCTTGAATATGAGCCGAATCATCGCTTAGCGAATTTTCAGGTAGGGCGATACCGAGTCGCTGAAGGAAAACTCGACAACGCAATCGCCCACTTGGAGCGCACGCTGGGCAGCGAGGACGACAAAACGCCTGGTTTCCTATACGCTCTGGCAGACGCTCACCTGCGCGCCGGGAGCAGAGAAGTAGCGATCCGATACGCTAGGCGGGCACTTGCGATGGCGGAGGCAATGGGCCAAGTGGAGATGGGGGCTGCAATCCGCGAAGACTTGCAAGCGCTCACTGCAAAATAGGCATCGCCTAGCCCATGTTTGTCAGGCCTAGGGCACCTCTCCTGGACAATCTCGGACAATGTCTCACGGTAGCCATCGCTACGTCGAGGAGCTGGAATCATGATCGCTGGGTCGCGGGCGGGTCCGCACCAGCACGTTCGGCGATACCCGAGCGGTGCCTGAACCCACTGAGCCGAAACGCCCGGCCAAGCTAGCACGGCGGTCATTCTATCCCGACTTGGCGAATGGCTGGAGATGGCACGAACTGTTGGGAGATCAGATCAGCGCTGCAATCGAACTCGAGACTTGATCTAAGTGGCTGGCCTTCAAGCCATGGCGTGCAAGACTCACAGCAGCTGCGTCTCGCAAACGTTGGCCCAGGTGATTCAGCAGGGGGACCTTTGTCGGCTTCGCGGTCCGAGCCATGCGGTCAAAACCCCGTCTTCAGTCAGATGCTTTGTCCGTGTGCAATTGGGCGTAGGCCGTCCGCTTAGCGATGCCGCGCTCCTGCGCCGCCTGCTTGATGGCGTCCATGCGCCCACGCCCTTCACTCTCCAGCTGGCGGACTCTGGTCTCCAAGGATTCCTCGGGAGCCGAGACTTCTCCCTCAGCCGGACCGACGAGCACGACGAATTCCCCTTTCACCGCAGCTCGCTCGAACAGTTCTTGGCGGATCGATTGAGCCGTCCCCCGGAGGAACTCCTCGTGCAGCTTCGTCAGCTCACGGGCCACCACTATGCTTCGATCACCGAGCACTGCTTGCAGGTCCGCCAACGTTTCCAAGATGCGATGTGGCGCTTCGTAGAGAATGATCGTGGACTCGGAGCCCTCCATGGCCATTAGAGCCGCCTGGCGCTTCGCCTTCCTAGGGGGCAAGAATCCCTTGAACAGGAATTCATCGGTCGCGAGCCCGGACGCCGCCAGCGCCGCGATCAACGCGCTAGGCCCGGGTATGGGGACAACTCGGACACCCGCCTCCCAAGCGGCTCGCACGACTCGATACCCCGGATCAGAGATGGCCGGGGTGCCCGCGTCCGACACGAGCGCGGCGGATTCCCCATTGAGTGCGCGGGCAACCACATCTTGCGCCCGCCGCGCCTCGTTGTGTTCGTGACAACTGATGAGAGGCTTCTCGATTTCGAAGTGGCGCAGCAACCGCCCGGTGTGCCGCGTATCCTCGCAGGCGATGAAGTCAACCTCGCGTAGGGTTCTCAGCGCCCTCAAAGTGATGTCCTCGAGATTGCCGACCGGCGTCGCAACGACGTAGATCACGCCCTTAGGCATCGGATTTCCGGCCTCTTGGCACTGCCGCCGAACCGTCGAACTCAGCGCCCCTCTTCGCTCACGTAGGCCACGATCGCGGCGATCTCGCCGGCAGTGTAGACCTCGCTCAGGCTGCCGGGCATCGACGAGCGCTTGCGTGTTCGCTGGCGCCGGATGTCCCGCTTGGCCACGGCCCGTAGCGGAGGCGGCACCGAGGCGGCGTCGAAAATGCGAATCCTTGCCTCGGTCTCCTCCACCAAGATGCCTTCGATGCGCTCCCCTGTTCGCAGCTGGAGTTGCACCTGCTCGAAGCCGTAAGCAATCTTGGCGTGCGGCTTCAGGACGTCCCGAGTCAGTTCCTGTTTCGTCTTCACGCGTGCGGCGAGAGCGAGATTGGGGCCGATCGCCGTTCCCGCACCATTCAGCTGATGGCAGACGCCGCAACGCCGTTCGCGCGTCAAGTCGAAGAACAGCTCCTTCCCGCGCAGGGCCTCTGCGGACAGCGGCGTGCGCTCGGCGGGATCCTCTTGAGATCCCAGCTCGATGATCGCTGCGGCACCTGAGGGCGATTCGGTCGAAAGACTCAGCACATAGGCCGTTACGGCCCAAATGTCCCGCTCCGAAATGATGCTCTTCCATGCCGGCATGCTCGTGCCCGGCAGACCGTCGGCAGTAATCCGGTAGAACTCGTGCGAGTCCCAGACTCGGTCGCGTAACGCCGGTCCCCGGGCCGACCGGCCCTCTGAACCGTGGCAATAGCCGACAGCGCAGCTCTTGGCAAATTGCGCCGAACCCGCCGCGATCAATTCGGGGGATGACAAATCGACAGACTCGGCGCCAAGCAACGAAACCGCCAGCAGCAATGGGATGACGCAGCGTATCATTCCACTCCCTCCGTCAGTGCGAACACAAAGATGCTGGAGCCCGACGGGAAGTCCGCCGCCTCCGGCCAGAGCTGAGTCGTGAGGCCGGCCAGGGCCGAGCCCCAACCGCTCGGCGTGGCGACATACTGGCGACCGTCGATGGCGAAGGTCACGGCCGAGCCGCGGTGTCCCGAGCCAGTCCGGAAGCTCCAGAGCTCCCGCCCGTCTTGCGCGTCCAAGGCGAAAAATCGACCCGTCGCGTCTCCGCTGAATATGAGCCCTCCGGCCGTGGCGAGTTGCGAAGCCAGCAGCGGGTACTTGTGGTCGTAGCGCCACTTGCGATCTCCGCTGACCGGATCATAGGCCGAGAGATGGGAGCGCGCCTTGCCGTCCTTCGGATGGGCCATTTCGAACTCGCCGCCAAAGAACGGCATGCCCTCTTGCGGGGCCTCCTGCCTCACGGTGACGGTCTGGCACCATTCCAAGCCTGTCGAATAGAACCAGCCCGTGTCGGGCGAATAGGCGCCGTGGTTCCAACTCCGCCCGCCGCCGATCGCAGGGCAGATGAAGCTCGGTTCGCCAACCGCCGGCTCGTTTCGTCCGATCAGTTCGCCCCGCGGGCCAATGCTCTCGATCCAGTTGGAATTCTCGACCAACGGCCAAGCCGCTAGGAATTCACCGTTCGTGCGATCGAGCAGCCAGACGTAACCTGACTTCGAGGGATTGAGGAGCGTCTTGCGCCGCTCGCCGTTCACTTCGAGGTCCAGCAGCACGAGTTCGTAGGCCGTGTCGTAATCCCACACGTCGTGCGGGATCTGCTGGTAGTGCCACTGGAGCTTGCCGGTGTCGGGATCGAGGGCGACGACAGAATCCGTGTAGAGGTTGTCACCCTCGCGGTCGGCGCCGTAAAAGTCGGCCGCTGGATTGCCAACAGCCCAGTAGAGCAGGTCGAGTTCGGGGTCGTAGGTTCCAGTGATCCATGTCGAGCCGCCGCCGTACTCCCACGAATCGCCTGCCCATGTCTCGTGACCCGGCTCCCCTGGTCCCGGAATCGCCCAAAAGCGCCAGCGGTGGCGCCCGGTCCTGGCGTCGAATGCATTGATGTAGCCACGATGCGCGGAATCGCCCCCGGTAACGCCAGTGATGACCAAGTCCTTGACCACCAGCGGCGCGGCTGTGATGTTGCAGCCGCACTGCTTTGAATTCTCGACTTCGACCCGCCAAACTTCTTCCCCGGTCTCCCGGCTGAGCGCAACGACGTGATTGTCCAGTGTGCCCATGAAGACCAAGCCGTAGGCCACGGCCACGCCGCGATTCCAAGTGCCGTAGGTGCCCGGGATCGTGTCGGGCTCGGGGTAGTCGTAACGCCAGATCTGCTGTCCCGTCGCCGCATCGAGCGCAAAGACGTGGTTCCAAGCAGTCGAGACATACATCACACCGTCGATCACCAGCGGGGCTGCCTGCAGCCCGCCGTCGGTCACGCCGCTTTCGAATGCCCACACCGGTCTAAGGTGTTTTACGTTGGATCGATTGATCTCGTCCAAGGGGCTGTAGCGCCAGCTCTCGTACGAGCCGTAGTAGGTCAGCCAGTTGGAGGGCTCTTCGGCCGCCCGGTTGAGTCGCTCGGCATCGACCTCGGCACCGGCCAGCTGGGCCGCCGCGATGGCTGCCACGAGCGACAGTCTCGACACGATCTTGTGATGTCCCATGGTCAATCAACTAGTACCTGAAATCTTGTGATCCGCCGAGCCTGACGCCCTGCGCAAGGGAACTCCGGACTGTCGGCAGATCGGGGCCTCTGGTAGCCTTCACTGCGCTTCCTCGCTGGGCACGAATGCCACCGCACGTGCGGGGCCGCCGGACTGATCGACGACCTTCGTGGGCAAGGCGATGTAGTAGGCACCGCGGACAGGCAGTTCGCCTAGGTTGGTCAACATTTCTTCCCAACTCATGCCCTGCTGCAAACCTGCCAGATGCGTGGGCTGCCCATCTTGAACCGGGCCCATCGAAGCCCCGTCCGTGCCTAGGTGCCAGACACCCTTGCTCCGCAGATACTCGACAGCTTCGGGCGTGGGGGCCGGCCATCCGGGAGCGTTCTTCAGCAGGAGCGGCTGCAGCGTCATGCGCTGGCCCTCCGGCATCGGCTTGTAGTATGCGTCCGAGTAGCCACTGCGGAACAGGACAACCTCGCCTGCTGCGATGTCGCCATGCTCCGCCTCCCACGCTTGGACGCGCTCGACGGTGATCGGGGCGGAGAAACCAGGCTCCGCAGCGTCTCGGATGTCGGTGACGTCGATGACCACTGCCGGCCCCATCATGCGACTTAGCGGATACTTGTCTCCCGTCACTGCGCCCATCGGCCCTGCATGAGGCAAGCCGCTTCCCGGCGGTGGCACGAAGTGCGCGGGGAAATCCGTCTGCGTCCCGGTGTGCTCGTCGAGGACGAAGCGCTGGGAATAATATGGTCCGGCGCTCGGCGCAGACGGCGTGCCGTATGGGCCCTCTGGAACATCGAACCAATTGTTCGTCCATCTCGCGAACGGAGGATTGGCCCCCCAATGGGCGGGCAAGTTCTCGGCCAGCAGGACGGTTAAGTCGACGACGCGCGTCTGACCCGTTAGCGCGCCGAGGTCAGGACCTGCGCCTCCTGCGACAGTGGTCGAATCCGATGTTGACCGATCCGCGGCCGGGCCACACCCGAGCATGGGCAGCAGTAGCACGCAGGCAAGTGAGAAACGCGACATTGAGTGATCTCCTTCTATGGCTTGGAGCGCTTCCGGATTTGCTGCCTCAAGGCGGCCTGCGCTCGGTTCCAAACACCCCAGCAGATCAGGCTCCTTGCGGCGAACGCAAGCGACTCTCTAGCAACGATATCGCAATCGCTCATCGATGCTCGCCCCGCCAGTGCCGGATTCACTCCCGATCAAAGCGGTCCAACGCTGGCAAGAGCCCTCGTCACCGCCGTAGCGACTGCCGGTTGTGCCGCCTCCAGTGCCAGCCACTTTGGTGCTTGGCCGCTGATGCGATACGACACATTCGTTCCTGTCGTGTCAGAGCGGGGGTAGGTCCAGTCCGTCAGCGGAGCGGAAGGCACCCACTGGACGGTCAAGGGTGTACCTACCTTGACCCTTTCGTTGGGACGGCGTGCTCCCGGCGGTTACCCATGATCAGCGTACGATCGCTTTCCCCATATCCGCCTGAAGAGCGTGCCGAGCGCGGCATCTCGAGCGAGATCTGGGGTTAACATAGCGGTATGGGCAGGGTCGACCCTGGCAATGCCCGGCAACGCGCCCATTGTGCGCGGACCCTAAGACTATGGGAAGTTGGCGGATTCGGCTGCAGACAACCTGCGTCCTCGCTTTGGTCTTCGCCGTAGCGGCTGAATGGGCAGTGCATGTCGAGCCAGCCCAAGCGGCGGAAGGCGCTTCAACGGCGCTGGAGACATCGTTCGAGCGCGACGCCAAGCCGTTCCTGAATCGGAACTGCCTCCCCTGCCACAACGAGGGCACGGCAATGTCGGGGATCCGCCTCGACCTGCTGGACGGAGCGCTCGAGGACCGTCAGCTGCGCCTGTGGAAGGTCGTGCGGACAAGGATCAGCGACGGTAGCATGCCGCCCAAGGGCATGCCTCAGCCCTCCAGCGGGGAGCGACAGGAAATGGTCGAGTGGATTAGGGAAGGGCTTGACATCGCGCTTTCCCGTCCAAGGCCAAAGAACGGCGCCGTGCGCCGCCTTACCGTCTCGCAGTATCGGAACACGCTGCGCGAGTTGCTGCTACTGGAAGATGACGTCGCCAACACGCTGCCCCCGGAAGCCGTCTCCAAGGACGGATTCGTGAATAACGCCGAGACGCTGCAACTTTCGCCGCTGCTGATGGAAGCGTACTTCGAGATTGCCGAAGATGCGCTCAATCGATCCATCGTCAACCCCGACTCCAAGCCTTCGATCCAGAACTTCCGTGTCGACCTGGGAGCATCGATCAATTCCGATCCGCTCCCTGAAAAGCTGATCCTCGGGGCGGGCAGCTCCTTGCTGGAAAATCAAGATTTCACGGTGACGCAGCTAACGCCGAGCAAGCCGTTCGCTTTTGAGCCGTACCACATGCGGACTAAGTACCGCTTCATCGAGGGTTACAAGGGGAATGCCACTGTGCGCGGGTGGCGAGACTTCGACAGCATCTATCATGCCGTGTTCGCTGGCATGCGCGGCAGCCGCGGCTACCCCAAGGGCAACCCCCACGACTTGGTGCCAGAAGGGCTGCTACTGCGGCCGGCCATTCCGACGGAAGAGCTCTTTGGCGTCGATGGCACGTACGGGCCGAAGGCGAATTTCAAGATCTCGTTGCGCGAACTTCCCGAGTATGGGCGCTTTCGGGTCACTATCATCGCGGCAAAGTACAACGACGGGCTGCTGCTCGACAAGGGGGCGCCTGTCCAAGCGCCTAGCAGCATGAGAGCCGTCACCCGCCGCGATACGACGGCTCCCCAGACCGTGAGGATCGAACGGGACGGAATCTATCAGGTCGACGTTCACGAGGCCGCGCAGAGCGAGATCTCGATAGCTCCAGACGCGTCTCGCCTCGGTGAGGAGCTGGCTGGCAATTGGAGCTTCGAAAGCGATGAGCGCGGCCGCTTGGAGGGGGATGCGCGGCTCGTAAGTTCGCCGTTTGGCAAAGCCGTGGCGCTTGACGGCGATGAGGATTCCGTGGTGATTCCCCGGCAAGCGGCAATGGACGTCGGCCAAGGCGATTTCACCGTAGCCGCTTGGATTAACCCGAGACAACTCCGCCGGGCAGGCATCGTCGCCCTGGGGGCACATGAGTACACCCACGGCTGGTACATGGACATGCCCACCAACAAGGGCATTTTGAGGCTCGAAACGACCGGACCAGGCAAGGAATCGAATGGGGCAGTGTCCTCTCCGCCGGGCATCATTCGCGCCCGCGCTTGGCAGCACGTCGCGGCTGTGGTGAGGCGCGCAGAGAAGGTAACGCGGCTCTATGTGAACGGCTACCCGGTAGCGCAGGGTGAGATCGGCGCGGCGGATCTGGACAATCCCGACATGGATCTCCATCTAGGTCACATTCCCGAAGCAGAGCACTTCCACGGACAACTGGACGACGTCCGTATCTATCGCCGGGCCCTCGACGACCCGGAGGTGCAAGCGCTGGTTGAGCCCGGTAGGTCGTTCGTGCGTCCCCCTCCGCAAAGGCCGCAAGACGTGACGCTGACTCTGGGCGACCGGCAATTCTCGGGCGCGCTGGAGCAGCCGGCGTTCCTCGCGGTCAGGCTCGCTGCCGGGCCCCTGCAAGTGGGCGTCCAGGACGCTGGTATCAAAGGCGTGCGGCAGGTCGTCTTCACCCCGCTTGCCGACAAAGACGAATTGACGCAACGCTTTCTCGCCTTCGAAAAGCGCTCGCCGCGACTGGGCGTGCATCTGGGGTTGCGGCGCGACTGCGGGAGCACTTTCGCTCCAGTCGAGCCTGCGCGCACCGTGGCCGCCGTAGGCCTCGAGCAGTTCGTATTTGAGGGCGCAATCCGTGATTTCCCTAGTCCGGACGTAGAAAAGGACAACGTCAACTACTTGGCGGGCATTCGTGAAATCGCAGTCCGCAGCGAGTACACCGATGGCCGCGACATGCCGCGGTTACTGGTGCGATCCGTGGAAGTCGAGGGACCGCTTTACGAAAGCTGGCCTCCAGAGTCACACCGCAGCATCTTCATCGAATCCGATAGCAAGGCCGACGCGAGCACATATGCGCGGCAGATCATTCGCAGCTTTGCGGCCCGCGCCTATCGCCGTCCGGTTTCGGCTAGCGAGGAAGCCGTCCTGTCCGCAGTCTTCGAGCGGTCGTTGGATGCCGGAGGCAGCTTTCGCGAGAGCGTGAAAGAGGCGCTGAAGGTAGCGCTGACATCACCGCAATTCCTGTTCCTGACCGAGAGTAGCGCCACTCCCGAGCCCGAGCCGATCGATGACCACGAGCTGGCTGCCAAGCTGGCCTATTTCCTTTGGAACGGCCCGCCGGACCGGGCGACTCTGGAACTAGCCGCCAGCGGGGCGCTCCGCGAGAGCTTGGATGCCGAAGTGCAGCGCATGATCGCTGATGCGCGCTTCTCGCGGTTCTCGGAAGCATTCGTGTCGCAATGGCTGAACCTTGACAAGTTCGACGTGCTCGAACCGGACCGCGAACGGTTCCCTAAGCTCACGCGCGCCACGCGACCCCACCTGCGCCGCGAGCCGATCGAGCTGCTCCAGTACCTGATCCGGAACAACCTGCCCATGCGGCACCTGATCGATTCAGAGTTCGTGGTCGCGAATGAAGTCGTCGCGAGCTACTACGATCTGGCCGACCGAACCGAAAGTGGCTTCGAATTTGTTCCCATCCGGCACGGCAGGCCGGAGCTTGGCGGAGTGCTCACCCAAGCGGCGATCATGGCCGGCCTGTCCGACGGCCGCGAATCGAACCCGGTCAAGCGCGGGGCCTGGCTGGCGCGCAAGATCATCGCCGAGCCGCCGGACGATCCGCCGCCCAACGTCCCGGACCTATCGGCGGAAACTGAGGGCTTGTCGCTTCGCGAACGGCTCCAGCAGCATCGCGATCAGCCCGGCTGCGCCGGCTGCCATACGAAGATTGACCCGTGGGGAGTGCCGTTCGAAGAATTTGACGCTGGCGGGCGGCTCAAGCAGGAGCACGTAGACGCGCACTCCAAGCTGCCCGACGGCACCCAAGTGTCTGGCGTGAATGAGCTGAAGCGGTATCTGAGTCAGGAGCGGATCGACCAGGTCGCTTTCAGCTTGCTCAAGCACTTGACGACATACGCCAACGGTCGCAGCCTGACGTACGCTGAGCTAAACTATCTGCAGCAAGACGGATCGCGGCTCAAAGCGAGCGATTACCGCATGCAGGACATGATCCGGTACGCGGTCGATAGTAAGCTGTTCCTCGAGAAATAGACGCGGCCGGACGCGATCCCACGGTGACACAGATGAGCCATTCCCTAAAGATTGACCGGCGGGCATTCTTGCAAGGTGTCGGGGGGGTGTCTTTGGCACTGCCGGTTCTTGACGCCATGGGCGCCGAGGTGACCGACCGCGCGCCCCAGAGGTTCTGTGCACTCTACACCGCAAACGGCATGTCGCTGCCGAAGGAGGACAACGACCTCGACGAGTGGAGCTGGTTTCCCAGGGCCGAAAGCAATGGCGAGTTTGTCTTCGGCAAATCGACCGAGCCGTTGAGCCCCTTCCGCAAGCAGCTCAGCTTCATAGGCGGGCTGTACCATCCAAGCGGTCCGAAGGCTGACCCCCACACCTGCTCTGACATGTGGCTCACGGGAGCCCCCCTGCACAATCCGGAGCGCAGGACTTACAACTCGGTCGCACTCGACCAAATGGTGGCCCTGCACACCAAGCAGTATTGCCGCCAGCCTTCGCTCGTGCTGTCGATCGATGCAGGAACCGGGTTTCTCTCGCGCACGGGCACGATCTCCTACAGCTTGGAAGGCCGGCCGATTCCGGCGGAAAACAACCCCCGGCGCATTTTCGACCGCATGTTCCGGGGCGACCGGGATTCGCTCGAGTCGGAACGTGCCAAGTTGCAGCGGCGGATCAAATTGGTGGACGCCGTGGCTGAAAGCGCGCGGTCACTCGATCACCAGCTCGGCAAGTCGGACAGGGGGCGGATGGACGAGTATCTGACGTCGCTGAACGAAGTCGAATCGAGGCTGATCGCGTCCGAGCGCTGGATCGACATCCCGCTGAAGAAGCAGGACTACTCGCATCTGAATCTCGAAGCCACCTCCGAGGGCGAGCCCGCTGAGTACTACCGCTCGATGTTCGACCTGATCGCGCTGGCGTTTGACGCGGACATCACTCGGTCGGTGGCATTCATGCTCAACCGTGAAGATGGCATGGGCATCAGCGATACGTTTCCGCTCAAGCTGGGGCTCACGAGCACGCACCACAAGCTCTCGCACGCCACTGACAAGGACGGGCAGCAGCAGTTCGCCAAGTACGACCTGTTCCTGAGCCAGCAGCTTGCCCACTTCTTCGAGCGGCTGAACAGCTACCAGGATCGCAATGGCAGCTTGCTGGATAACACGATCGTCTTGTTCGGAAGTGGCGCCAGCACGACCCACACCCCCCGCAACCTACCGACACTCGTGGCTGGAGGCGGCAACATGGGCCTCAAGCACGGGGCCTATTGGCGCAATGGGGAAACGCAGATGTCGAACATGTACCTCAGCATTCTGCGGTCGCTCGGCATCGAAGCAGAATCGTTCGCCGACAGCACCACAACGCTCAGCGATTCCATTTTTTCCCGGGTGTAAGCCCACGGGCAATCGCGCTCAGGGGGCGCTACCCGAGTTCGCCCTCGCGGGCAGCCGCGACAAGGTACTCGCAAGCCCGGACCGTGTTCGCCATCATCGTCAGTGTTGGGTTGACGGACCCGAGGCTGGGAAAGGCTGCACCGTCTGTGACGAATAGGTTCTTGAGGTCGTGGGCCTAGCAATATTCGTTCAGCACAGACCGCTTCGGATCGTGTCCCATGCGAGCGGTCCCCACTTCATGGATGCCGTCGCCAGGTGTCTTCGGCTTGTTGGACACCTTAATATCAACCACGCCGGCGGCTTCAAGCATGGTGGCCCCTTGTTCGAGGCTGTCGCGAAACAGAGCCTTCTCGTTATCGCCCCATTCCATGTGGATACGCAGCACCGGGATGCCCCAAGCGTCGACGACAGTCGGGTCGATCTCGACGAAATTGTCGTAGCTGGCCAGCCCTTCGCTAAAGCCGTGCAGGTTTGCCTGCCAGTACGCTTCTTCGTGAACTGCCCGTTTGAAGCTCTCGCCAAAGCCGCTGGCCTGCAGGGCAAAACGCGGCGTGGCACCGCCTTGGTAGCTGAAGCCGCGGATCACGCCGTTGGTGTGCGTCTTGGTGACATTGCGGAAGCGGGGGATAAAGATCCCGTTCGCCCGGCGCGGCGGACCGTGCCACGGGCGGGAACGCGTCAGCTGCGGCATGCGCCCGCTGATGTTCGCCCCATACATGTGGTCCGTCAGGTAATGTCCCAACGTGCCACTGGAATTGGCCAGGCCGCCTGGCGCTGAATTGAGCAGGATCCGGGTGGACTCGAGCGTGGAGGCGCACAGCAGGACGACTTTGGCCCGGATCTCGCGCGGCACACGAGTAGTGCGGTCGATGTAGGCTACCCCTGAGGCCAGGCCAGTCGAGCGGTTGGTCGTGACGTGGGACGCCACGGCATTGGTGACCAGCTTCAACCGTCCCGTCCTCTGAGCCGCTGCAATCGTCGTAAACGGGCTGGAGAAATAGGAATGCGTCACGCAACCCCGGTTGCAGGGACCGCACTGGTGGCAAGCCGATCGGCCCCGATGATCCGCCGTGAGAATGGCACTGCGCCCGATCGTGAACGGACGTCTGAACCGGGTCTGCACCGCCCGCTTGAGGACGAGCTCGCCGCAAGTGAAGTCCATCGGCGGCAGATACTCGCCATCGGGAAAGTGTTCCAGACCTTCCCTGCTTCCGCTGATCCCGATGAAGCGTTCGACCTTGGAGTAATAGGGGGCGAGGTCTCGGTAGGAGAACGGCCAGTCGCAGCCTACCCCGTCGCGGCTTGCGGCTTTGAAGTCGAGGTCGCTTAGTCGGTAGCTTTGCCTGCCCCACACGAGCGTGCGGCCGCCGACTGCGCGGGCGCGCACCCAGACGAACGGCTTGTCGTCGGGAGTCGTGAAGGGATTCTCAATGTCGTTCGCGAACCACTTGTAATTTACCTCCGAACACGCTCCCTGCCGCGCGTGCATAGGACGCAGCCGAGCAATCTGCGGCGACGCGACGCCGTTGGGGCGCGTGTCGCGGTATTTCATCCCGTACGGCGGAACGTGTTCGCCGAACTGGTCCGGCGTCGTTTCGGAGCCGGCCTCCAGCAGTGCGACTTCGAGGCCGGCTTCGGTCAATTCCTTGGCGGCCCAGCCGCCGGTCGCCCCCGAACCGACCACGAGCGCGTCAAAGATCTTGCCATCGCTAGGGGAACGTTGCGGCATGTTACAGATGACTGGCCCATCACGCAGGCGGGATGGAGCAGCTCTCGCCGCATTCTCTCATCAAATCGACATGCCCAGGCCGGGAGCCGCTCCATGACCTCCCCGTGCTCGCGTGAGAGGTTGCGCATCTCCACAGATCTGTTTCGATGTCGGCCGAAGCCGTCCACCTCTGTGCGCAGGGCGACGTGCCGTTCGAACAATTCTGGATTCTGCAGACGCGACAACTACTCCGAGTTCTTCGATCTCGAGGCGCCTGACGGGGAGCGACTCATGCTGGAGTGCGGCAATTGGTAGGGACGCACCTGCGACGCAGCGGCATCCTGCGGGGCAGTCCCCAAGGCCCGAGCGCGCTGCCACTTACAAAAAGGGCTTCCCCTGCCAAACAGTGTCCTCGTTGAACTAGATCCGCTCGCTTGTCGCTCCGCCAAAGACCATCGCTCCGAGACGCCCGTTCCCGACCGGCAGGGCCTCGACCCAACGCTCCGCGGGCTGGCGATACCAGAGTTCCAAGCCGAAGGAGGCCCGCTCGGCCGCGCACGCAGGCATCCCCGCACACTGCCGTTGCCCCACAAGTCACGATTCGAGCTCATCCTGAGAGGCGCTGGCGGGCGGCTCGAAGTAGTCTTTCAGCTCATAGGCTTCGCTCATGATGGTCAAGCGGGTCCAGCCCTCCCAGATCTTTTGATGGCCCGGCGGCGGAGCGTGCGCACGGTACAGGTAGCCGCCCAAGATCGCCATGGTCCGCACCGCCAGCCCCAGATTGCCCGGCGCGGCCAGCCCGCGCTTGGACGCGAAGTGGCGCAGCACCCGCAGCTGGATCTGCGTGAAGAACACCTCGCTCGGTAATTCGGGGGTCTCCCGTCCCAGCAGTGTCATCGCGGCCAGCCGCCAGGCGATCACCGCCTTGATCGTCACCGCCCGCTCGATCCGCTGCCCCGTGCGGTGCCCCAGGTACTCCACCTTGCAGCCGGACTTGAGCATCCGGTGCCAGTCCTCGATGCGCCAGCGCAGCCGGTACCACTCCAGCACCTGCTCCGCATCCGCCAGCGACGCCACCGGCAACGTCGTCAGCAGGAACCACTCCAACGCTTCCACCCCCTCCGGCGCCGCCCGCTCCCACACGTGCACCAGCTGCATCCGCAGCGCTGCCTCGCAGCGCGCTGGCGGACTGCCGGCGCGTGCCCCGCCGCGCCGAACTCCGCTGCACCTTGATCTCCAACTGGCCCCCCACCGGCTGTGCCCGCATGTGCTCGAACAGCTTCGGCCGGGGCGCGCCCAGGACGCGGTTGTGCTTGGCCCGCACCAGCAACTCGACTCCCTCCAGCCGCCGCTGCTCGGCGAACAGCGCCTGCACGTCGGCCTCGCGGTCCATCACCGCCACCAGGCGCGGGCCCGCCAACTGGCCCGCTACCTCCGCGCAGTCGCGCAACCCGCGCATCCAGCGGAAGGTCTTGCGCTGCTCCAGCGGCCGCCCGCGCTGCGCCTGCCCGTCCGGCGCGTCGTACTGGATTTGCAGCAGCCCCAGCGGGATGCCCTCCGGGCTGACCGCCAGCGTCGAGTGCATGTGCAGCCCCAGCGTGCCCTCCGAGCGCTTGTTCTTGCCGATGTAGCCCAGCCCCGCACAGCCGGGATGCTCGGCAAAGTTGAGCTCGGTGCCGTCCTGCACGCACAGCACCGTGCGCTCGGCCTGCAGGCGCCGCAGCGTGCGCTGGCGGTGCGGCGCCAGGATGTTCTGCGGGGTCACCGCCGAGTCGTCCGGCTGGTCGATCAGGCGGTAGTGGCCCTTGACGGCGGCCCGCTGGCCCTGCGCGGCGGCGGGGATCGAGGCCATGGGAGCGGCGGCCTGCATCTGCGCGGTCTGCACCAGCCGCTTCGACAAGCGTAGATCACCCAGCGGCGCCTGGCCCAGTTCGTTGGCCGCGAACTCGTCCAGGGCCAGCCCGTCGGCCGGCCCCAGCGGCTGGCCGGGCGGCGCTGCGGCGGCCCCGGGCAGGCCGGTAGCCATAGCGCTGGAGGAAGTCCTCCGGCAGCCGCCGCCGGACCATGCCGAGCACCTTGGAAGCGAGCAGGTGACAGCGCACGCTGGGACGGATCAGGAAGCGGCTCAGGCCCAGCACGCGGTGCAGCCGCTTGCGGCGCAGTTGCGCATCCCAGCCAATCCACTCGTCGCGGGCCGCCACCGCCAAGGCCGCGGCGGCGAAGCCGAGCGCCCCCAGCAGGCCGTGCTCGGACTCAATCAGGTAGCGCAGCTGAGCACCGACGTGCAGCACGGCTCCCTGCGGGTGCTCGCTGGCGACCAGCTCGTTCCAGGTCCGCCGCTGTTGCGGACTCGTCACCAGGGTCAACTTGAGCCCGGCGACCGCCCCCGCCGCAGGCGGAACTGCTTGCGGTGGCGGGACCGGCTGGCCGAGCCGACGCGGACGGCAGTCACCGGCGCGGCCGCCATGGCGCGGGGCCGGCAAATCGATGCGTCCCGCGCTGTGCAGACTGCGCAAGGCCTTCTGGCAGCTCGCCACCTGCGGCTGGCCGCGACTGTCCACGAAACCGAACTCCCGGCACACCTGCCGGGCGAACGCGCTCCGGCTGGTGTCGCCAGCCTGCGTCCGCAGCACCCGCAGGGTCTCCACGGCCTCTGAGTGCGAGAGGGTCTCCGCAATGCAATGTTGGTCGAGCATGCTTTAGACATGCCACAACCACCCTACAGTTGTCAAGTGCCAGATCTGGGGCATGGGCAGCCCGCACAGCCGGCAACGGCAGCAAGGAACTCGCGGCGGTCGGGAACGTAAGCCATTCCGTTAGCGTAGTGCCGCCGGCAAGCCAGTTCAGGCCGAGCGTGAGCTGCGGCTATGGCACCCTTGGATGTCTGCTGAGAGTGGGAGTGGCGCTCGATCCCGTGCATAGCCCAAGCCAATAGATCGCTCGGGACCGAGTCCAGTTCTTCCAGATAGTCCCCAAGGATCAAGCTGAAGCCGCAGTAACGCTCCCAATTCCACCGTTATGGCCATGACCACTGACGGCACCGAGCCGAGCACTACGGGAAGAATCCAACTAGGATGACTCTCAAGGTCTTCCATGCCTCGCCGGGGCTCGAACAGCATCCCGGCCAACCGCCTCCAATGCGAGAGAAGCGGCTGATTCCCCGATCCGTCCAGCACCATGGATTCTCCAGCCGTCCAGCCCGGCACGGCCGTGGGGGCGGTTCCGGTTGGATGCCCCGAGACTGGGTAGGGAAATGAATGTAGCTAGCACGCAGCCTAGCGCGACGCGACCCCGTCGACAGCACACCGGTCAGCCGTACCTCCCTAGCATGCGGTCCAGCGCATCTGAAGTTTGGTAGATCAGTGCCTCCGGGTAGTGCTGGAACGGATGGAAGTACTCGAAGGTCAAGTATCCCTCGTACTCGATTCGCTCCAACTCGCCGATCACGGCCGGCCAATTCGTAGTTCCGTCGAGCAGCGTTCGGAATGTGTTGAGGTTGAATTCCTGGGTCCGCTTGTCCCACTCCTTCAAGTGAATGTTCTTGATGCGCTTCCCGAGGATCGGCACCCAGTGCTCCGGGAATTGGTACTGCATGATGTTCCCGGTATCGAAATGCACCTTGACTGTCTCGCTCTCGAAACTATCGACGAACGCTGCCATCTCCTGCGGGCTGAAGAGAAATCCATTCGCGAAGATGTTCTCGATATTGATCGTCACGCCGGCGCTTTCCGCGCGCGGGATCAGCTCTTGGACGGCCTCGCGTGCCAAGCGCTCGCAAACATCGTTGGGGACGGGGATCGGATCTTCCAGCCATGGTGCGTAGACGGCTCCTGGCACGACGAGCAAGTTGTCCGTACCGAGCAACGCGGCAGCCTCCGCCATGCGTCCCGCCAGTTCAATGCCCTTGGCACGGCGCGCCACATCTGGGTGGCTCATGGAGTACGGCCAGAAAAGAAACGAGCAGACTCCGCTGATCTCGATCCCGATGTCGTCGGCCATCAGCTTGATGCCTCGGATCTCGTCGTCTGACGACTCCGCCGAGAACTCCCCCTCCAGATTGAAATTGGGTTCGACGGCGTCGAACCCGGCATCCCGAGCGATCTGGAAACACTCCTTCAACGACCACTTGTCAGGGTACGGGAACGCCCACAGGTTGATGGATTTCTTCATGCCCTGCACAGGGCCCACAACCGTGGGAGCCTGGGCTGCCGAGGCCGGCGCCGCCACAAGGCCCTGACGGGCCATGAAAGCCGATCCAAACACCGCTGAGTAGGTCAGCAGCTCCCTGCGGCCCGGATCTCTACGGCTTGGTCTTCGATTTGCCATCGCAATTTCCCACGACACCTTGGCGCCAAGAGCAATCCTAGCCGAACGCAAGCCGGAAATGGTGCATCGATCGCCTGCGGCTACAGCTCGAAACGGCCCCTCCCTCGCAGCATCCTTGAGATCGCAGGAACCGGGACTTGATTTGATTGCCGATCGGAGAGCGATTCGTCCGGAGGCTATACGGCTGAACACCCGACGGACCGGACCTGTCGACGACTAGGATTTCGTCCCCGAACAGCAGTGAAGACTCCGCCCCTGACTTTGGCCTCAGCACCCCAGAAACAAATACCCGGCCTCCAACCCTTTACAAAAGGTCGCGGGAACGAAAGCGCCATAGCGCCAGCAGAATCAAGATCGCGGCGACATCGAAGGCGTACAGGGTGAGCATCATGACGTCTTCGGAAGCGATCAGCCTACCCTGCATGATCAGCATTGCGACATTGAAGCGGTCGGGACTCGGCAGGATGAAATACAGGGGGTTGGGGGATGCCAGAAAGCTAGCGCTAGCGAAGTAGGCGATGACCGCAGCAATCACCGGATGAATCCAAAGCGACAGTAGCAGGGCCAGCGAGCCCAGCATCAGGCTTTGGCAAAACATGAGCCACGGGGCGTAACGGGCAGCCACGTTCAAGTCCAATTCATTCGTGTGGGCGAAGATCGCCATGGCAATGCCAGCAATGGCTGCATAGCCACCCAAGACCACCAGCGCCCCACAGTATTTGCCCAGAAGAAATTGCGCCCTGGACACGGGCTTGGACAGCACAGCGTATATCGTTCCCTGACGAATGTCACTCGACACTGCCATTGAGCAGATGAACAGTGCGACCAAGGTGCAGCCGAAAGCTGTGAGCCCATAGAATCCCGCCATGAATGCGGACCCCGCCACGTCCATCCCCTCGCGGATTTGCTCCGCTTGCTCCGCGTTCAGGCCGCCGTCTGCCGCCTCGGCGGCCTGCTCGGCACTGCGGAGCAGCCTATCCTGCATCTGGCCAAGCAACTGCGAAAACACGACCGTGATGCCGAGCATGACCAACATGAGCGCCACCAGGAGACGCCGATGCAGCAATGCCCGAATACTGTCGCCGGCGATTAAGATTACGGCGTTCACGGGACCTGCTTTCCATCGATCGCCCCGAAGAAGATCTCTTCTAGCGACTGCCTGTCTCTCTCGACTCGCTCGATCTCGACTCCGTGATCGCGGAGCAACTGCTCGACCTGCTGGTGGCTGGCCTCATCGTCGCAAGCGATGGTCGCCGCTTTGCCGATCACCGTCAGGCGGAGCCCCACAGCGCTCAATGCCTGCACTACGCCCGGCGGCATATCCGTGACCCGGATGCGGGTCCGTGCCACGCCGGACAGCTCTTCGAGAGTGCCCACCCGCTTCAACCTGCCGTGCTGCAAGATGGCAACCCGGTCGCATATCGACTCGACCTCCGAGAGAATGTGAGAACAGATGAATACCGTTTTGCCGCGCGCCTTGAGATCCAGCAGAACATCACGGAAGTCCCTGCGGGCGACCGGGTCAAGATTCGCTGTTGGCTCGTCAAGAATCAGGAGTTCGGGATCGTTGAGCAGTGCCTGCGCCAAGCCAAGGCGCTGCAACATGCCCTTGGAGTATTGGGAAATCCGTTGCCGGGCCACATCCTGCAGGCCCACGCGACTCAGCATCTCGCTGGCACGACCCGGACGAGCCGATCGATTGACGCCCAGTAGCCCCGCATAGAATTCGAGCAGGCGCTGGCCGCTGTAATAGCGGTGTAAGTTCACGGACTCGGGCAGGTAACCGAGTTGCTGGCGTGCACGTGCACAGGTGGCCGGCTGGTCGAAGAGGTAGGCCGTTCCGCTACTGGGACGAATAAAGTTGAGCAGCAATTGGATGGTCGTGGATTTGCCCGCGCCATTGGGGCCGAGGAAACCGAAGACCTCGCCAGGATTCACCTCTAGATCGATGCCTTGAAGGGCCACCGTGCCGCCCTTGTAGGTCTTGCCTAGATTCTCGGTACGGATGACACTCATTGCGCTTTCCCTACAGGGAGCCCGCTGCTGCGGAACCGCTTCCTCCCGTTAGCCCTTCCAGCACGGCCTCCAGCTTGTCTCGGGCCGTTGGGCTGCTGCCGACCTGAATCCACTCGACGAGGCCATGCCTGCCTACGACTACCAAGGATGGAATGGCTCTGATTCCGAATTGATTGCCAATGGACTGGTCCTGGTCCGGCACTACGCGAAACGTGTATTGTTTCCGCTCTAGGAACTGGCGGATGCGGTCCGGCTCTTCGCCGAGGTTCACCGCGAGAATCTCCACGTCGCCCCCCTCGAACTTTTCGTGCAGCTCCTGCAGCTTGGGCATAGCCACTAAGCAAGGGCCACACCACATCGCCCAGAAATCCAGCACGACCACCTTGCGGCCGCGGAATTCCGAGAGCGAAACATCGCGTCCCTGCAGGTCCATTGCGGAAAAGGGTGGCGACTCGCTCCCCACGCTGATGTTGCCCAGCTGATCGGCCGTTGGCGTCCATCCGGAAGCCATCTCGACCTTGACTTGGTTGTGAATCCACGCGCTTGCCAGCACGAATAAGATCGCGACCCAGATCCAGATCGCGTTTCGGGCGTTCAGCTGCACTCCGCTCCAAAAAGGCTTAGTTCCAAGTACAGCGCTCCAGCCTGCGAGAGCAGGTGGGGCCGAGGCTCACGGGTCTTAGTATAGGGGGGCACCCGCGAATTAGGGTTTCGAGCCCTTGCCGCTCAATCTCTCCGCCATCCCCATTCCTGATTACCTGGAAGTCTCAGCCACGTTTAGGAGCCGAGGATTTGCGGATTCGGGATTGGATCCGAGTGACCGAGAATGCTGTATAATGTATGATAAGTATCTGATAACAAAGGCGTTGACTATGCCTAAGAGCTTAGTCCAATTCCAGCATGGACAGAGTCTGCGGGACTTCCTGAAGCTCTGCGGAACCAGCCAGCAATGCGCCCGAACGTTGTTCCAGGCGCGCTGACCGGAGCGCTGCGGCTGCCCCGCCTGCCGCTTCCACAAGCACTGCCAGCTGCACACTCGCAATGTCTTCCAGTGGATCCGCTACAAGCATCGGTCCTCGCTGACTGCAGGCACCCTGTGCGCGAACACCAAGCTGCGGCTGAGCATTTGGTGTCTGGAGATGTACTTGCTCACGCAGTCCAAATGGCATTTCGGCGATGGATCTGAAGCGTCAGTCAGCTGGGGGTCAGTTCCGCCTCCCGCGCCGCCGCTTCCACCGCATCCAACGAACCCGCCACGCGCGCGCCTAGGCAGTCGGCAAAGCGCTCACTGTGCGCCCTTTTCGCTTGCAACGGAAACGCCAGATCCGCGTCCCCGGTGGCTTCGCCCGCGCATCGAAGCCGTGCAGCGCCAACTCGCACTTACCCGGCCCGCACCACGGACAGTCTGATTTAGTTGCGTCGTTATAGGGCCGCTGGGTAAGATACTCTTCGTCGGTCAGGTTTGTGGGAAACCTAACAAGCAAGTCAGGACCGGCCACGGCCCGGCGGGACGTACGCGCGGGCCACCTATTCGATAACCCCGCGGGGCCGTAGCGCCACCCGCCCCGCGCGGAACCTCCCCGTCCGCTAGCCCGCGACTGCAAATCCGGGCTCAAACTGCCTGCCTGACTCCCGGATTGTTCTGGTTTCCAATTCGGCGTCAACGCAGTTCGAGCAAAACTCCGAATCTACTGCCGGAATAATCCGAGTCCCTACACAAGGGCAGCTGCGAGATACCCGGGCTGAGCTGGGTAAACACGCTGTTGGTGATGGATTCTTCGCGTATCGGTGCATGAACATAGGAGCATGGCCGGTCGTATGTGCGCTGGATGCGTTCCATCGCCGCGGCATCGGCAGGTGCCCCTGCCGGCCCGAACCGCAAACCCCAACAGCACGAAGACGCCGCCGATGGTCGTGAAATCGCAGCGGGCGCTCCTGCAGCATTCGGCCAAGGCGAACTTGAGCCAGGAATCCTCGAGCGTCCCCGTCGACATCAGTTGCTCATATGCCCGTTCCCAGCCCGATACGGTCACGCCCTTGGCGTATGACCGCGCCGGATTGCGGCGATTGGGAATACCGTAGACGAGCGCATTCGCCGCGCCATACGCCCCAGCCCATCACACGGTGCCCTTCGTGCGTTTGCGGTTTCGGGACGACCCCCCGGGGCAAGGTTTCACCCGCGATTCGGTTGATGAGTTCCGACATCAACGTTCCTCCTTATCGGAACAGGTTGATGGCCGTGCCGCCCCTGCGTGATTCCCGGACGCCAGGACTTCCGGGACATAGATGCGGTAGGTCGGGTGCAGCCTGCCGCCCTTCACAAGGGCACGCGGTCCGGAGCCGAAGTCGACCTTCGAAGCGTCGAGATACTTGCGCCATGCATGCGCGTGGCGGTCCGCGAAGACGAAGAACAGCCGGCACACCTTCACGCTGCGACAGGCCGCCAGCAGCGTCATTAGCCGCTGCGGGCGTAGCGTCACGAGTCCCTCGAAGATCTTGTCCAGGTTTTCGAAGCTGGCATGCAACGGCAACTCGTCGAGCGCCTCGAGGATGGCGCGTTCCGGAGACGACGCCTTGACGGGCCAGCGCCATACCTCGACCGTCGGCCCGGCTGTTCCGGCTTCAGGGACGGCATCCTCGATGCCAGCCGGATCGTCGCCGAAGAGCTTACGGCGGCGCAGGACGATCTGCGTCTGCATCGGCAGCCGTTTCAGCCAGGACGGCACCTCGCCGTACAGCTGGACGCGCGGCATTCCGCCGAAGCTCAGATAGTGCGCGTAGCCGGCCAGATCGAGTGCGCTCTCGCCGCCCAGATGCACGGCGTGGTTCATGATCCATTGCAGGGAGAGGAGAGGGACCCCCCAGGACGCTTCGTCAGCGCCCTGCACGCCTTCGGGTAGCGGGCGGCGGTACACGCCGCGGATGACCCGCTCGAGCCACCCGCGGGCGACGTAGTCATGGATGGACTTGGGATCGATGCCCTGGGCCTTCAGCCATGGCGTATCGACCATGAAGCCCGGCGGGACCTTGTCCAGCAGCGGTTTCAGCCGTGGTGTTCGTTGACGGCTCATAACCATCAAAACAGCATAATATCGAAACATCTTAGTGGTTCTCATCACGATAGACGCATGAACATGGCTTACAACCATGCAAAACATACAACTTCAAAACATTCCTGCGCCCCAAGAGTTTGACGTATCGCATCGGCCGGGCCGGGCAAAGTCAACCTCGACTTGGGCATTATCCGAACGGTCCAGTTCGCAGAGCGAATCCGCGTGCTGCTCCGAACAAAATTCTTCAACGCCCTGAACATCCCGCAATTCGATCAGCCGGGAGAGGGTTCCATCGTCAATGCTGGCCGGCCGATGCTCACCCGCGGCGCCGGCGCACGAAACCGATGGACGAGTGCCGACAATCGGCAGGTACAGTTCGGTGCGAAGTTGATCCGGTAAACGATGCACGATCCATTGCCAGAATCGCGGTTTGAATTGTCCGCAGCCGGCTAGCCCAAGACAGCTTCCGTCGACTCGCCGATGATCTGAACGATGCGGTCAAGCTGATCGCGAGTCGTGACGAACGGCGGAGCGAGGCAGAAGACATCGCCTCGCATTCGGCAGAACAGGCCCCGCGCTTGAGCTTCGGCATTGATTCTCTCGCCAACCCGCTCCGCAGGCGCAAATTCGGCCTTGGTCTCCCTGTCTGCGACATACTCGACCGCGCACATCAGCCCTTTGCCCCTGATCTCCCCGACATGGGGATGATCGGCCAGCGCCGCCTGCAGTCCGGCAAGCAGGTAGTCTCCCTTGGCGGCCGCTTGAGCAGGCAGGCCCTCGCGTTCGAGGATCTGCAGATTGCTCAGCGCGACGGCGCAACCGACCGGGTGGGCGCTGTATGTGTAGGCGTGCATCCACGCTGAGCCGCTGTGGTCGAGCGCCGCTGCAATTTCTTCGGTCACGCCGACGCCGCCAAGCGGGAAATAGCCGGACGTGATCGCCTTGGCGAACTGCACCATGTCGGGCTCGACGCCCCAATGCTCTAGGGCGAACCACTTTCCCGTCCTGCCAAATCCAGTGATCACCTCGTCGGCTACCAGCAACACATCGTACTGGTCGCAAATCTCCCTGATGCGGCGGAAATAGTCGTCCTGCGGCACGATGACGCCGCCCGCCCCTTGGACCGGCTCGGCAAGAAACATTGCGACGGTCTCTGGGCCTTCCCTCAACAGCGCCGTTTCCAGTTCGTCCGCGGCAGCAATACCCGGACTCGCGCCGGCGGCTGCCTCGTAGCGGTACGGGTAGGGGGACGGGATCTGCACGAAGCCGGGCACCCGGGGCTCGAACAGCGGCCAGTAACTGGAAATGCCGGTCGCACTCATCGCCGCAAGCGTGACTCCGTGGTAGCCCCACTGTCGCGAGATGACCTTTGTTTTCCCCGGATAGCCGCGCAACTTCCAGTAGGACCGCGCCACCTTGAAGCTGGTCTCGCTGGACTCCCCTCCCCCAGAAGTAAAGAAGAAGCGCGTGATGGACGCGTAAACCAACGAGGAGAGCTTCTCGGCAAGTTCGATGGCCCGGGGATTCGAGCTCCCGGCGTATCCAGAGCAGTAGGCGAGTTCTTCCATCTGCTTCTGGGCGGCCAGGGCTAGCTCCTTGCGACCATGGCCTGCCACTACGTTCCACAACCCGGAGAGTCCATCCAGATACTCCCTGCCGTCCGCATCGACCAACATCACGCCGTTGCCGCTTACCCATACGTGGCCGTGCTGATGAGCGCCCGGGCTATGCAGGGGGTGGATCAGGTGGTCGCGATCGCGCGCTAGGAGTGTGGAGTTGTTTGCCGACATGACGACGAGCCTCTCTGGGGGCGGCGGCGGAGCGGGCGCCCTAGGTTAGGGCGCGGCTTCGATCGCGCGCTGATGGGTATCTGGGAATCTTGGTGCTGCCTCAGCGGACGGCGCATCTCGACACTCCTTCACCCGCACCAATGGCGAATCAACTTGGCGTAGAGCAGGGAGCCCTTCTCAAGCTGATCCAAGTGAATCCATTCATCTTGGGTATGTGCCTGGGCGATGTCTCCCGGGCCCAGCACCACAAGTTTCTTCAATTCCGACAACGCGGTTCCGTCGGTTCCGAAACAGACGGTCCGGGCGCCTCCGCTGCCAGCTAGGCCGAGAACCTCACGGACGAAGTCTGATTCGGGATCGACAAACAGCGGCCGGCCCGCCTCCAGCAATTCGAATTCCAGGCCGCAGTGTTCAGCGGCCAGCTTGCATCGCTCGATCAGGACGTCCACCGCCTGACCGGGAGCAGGCCTGAAGTACACCGTGCACACGCTTTGCGCCGCTGTCATATTAACCGCCTTGGTGTGATCGTTGATCCCAATGTTCCACGAAATGCCGGGCGGGTCGAAGGACGGATCCTGCCAAGCGGGATCCCCGAGCGTCTCATCGTAGATGCGCTTCATCTCGCCGAGGAAAGGGATCATGGCGAGGTTCGCGTTCAGGCCCTCGCTGGTGCTGGAGTGTGCGGCCCTGCCGCGCGAAGTCGCGCGGAATCCGTAAGTGCCCTTGTGCGCATGGACAACATCGAGCATCGTTGGCTCTCCGACGATCCCGTTCGACTCGCCGTGGACCATCTCTCGGAAGTACTCCGATCGTCGAGCCACCTGTTTCGCCCCGCCGTAGCCGACCTCCTCGTCGGCGGTAAGAGTGATAAAGAGCGGCGCTCTGAGGTCGGCTACGGCGGTTTCCTCGGCTGCAGCCAGCATCGAGCCGATCGACCCCTTCATGTCACAACTCCCGCGGCCGTAGAGCTTGCCGCTTCGGACTGTCGGTTCAAAGGGTCCATGCTCGCTGCTGAACCATGCGTCGGCAGGGACTACGTCGGTGTGGGCGAAATAGGCCATTCCCCCGATGCCGCTGCCCTTCTTGCCGACGATGTTGACTTTGTCCACGCCTGCGGAGTCGGTGTATTCAATCCGTTCGGTGTCGAAACGGATCCGCCTCAGGACACCTTCCAAGTAGTCACAAATGGACGAATTGGATCGGTTGCTGACGGTGGGAAACCGAATCAATTCCTGAGTGTGCTGCAGCGCATTCATGGTCTTGCAGTTGCGGTGCCTAGCCACTCCGTCCAGCTAGCATTCCATGGTACCGACCCGAATGCTGTCGCAGTGCCGCTTTCGCAGTACGTACCCAACCACGAGCCGCGGCGATCCTAGAGAGCCCCTATTATCAGTGAATGGTGGTCGCCTGAGACGATCTCTCCGCCCTGCCATGGAGGACATCCCGCAATGCTCGATTCGCTGACGGTCGCCCGCCAGCTAACCGGCGCGGGCATGAATCGCGAATTGGCGGAAGCAACCGCCAAGGCGATCTGGGATGCGGCCGGGCACGGCGACCACGTCACGCCGGAGTTCTTGCGGGCGGAACTCGCGGCGCTCGAGACCCGACTGATCAAGTGGATGGTATTGACCGTCATTGCTGCCGTCGACGTGACTGTCGCCGTGCTGCGTCTCATCGGTTAGGTGTCCATCGGCTGAGATGACCGCTGCCGTAACCCGAAATACACTGGTCGGCTCGTCCGACCGTTCTTGACCGCCATATGGCCGCGGACCCCACTCGGATCGGGCTCGCACGCCGCTACGCTGAAATCGACGCCCAATGAAGAATCCCGTAGTGACATACTGGATTTGCGCCAATTCGTAAGTAATTGACGTGTCGGGACTTACGCACCGAAAAAATCTAAAACTGGCGAACTCGGGCTAGCGCCTATGGCCGGCCAAATGCAAACTCGCCGGCCGCGGCGGCGTGCGTCGATGCAGCATCGGCAAGCTGCATCTGGATCACGGCGTCGGCTCCGTTGGGCTCGCCGAGCACGGAACGGTCAAGCTCGTGGGAGCCAACGGCGTCTTCCGTCGGTTAACCTAATGGTCGTATGGTCCGCCTCGCGACACTTGTAGCGTTGTGCGCCCTGGCTCTACCGGCGCAGGGCGACCGGAACAGGCTGGGCCTGCCAAATCCCGCCAAACCGGACATCCCATATCTGATCCACGGCAGTGATCTACGTGAGCTTGAGCAGGTCGAGGCCATGGAGGATCTGGTCAAGAATCAACTCAAGTATTGGATTTCGGGGACCGCGGCCAGCACCCGAACGCCACTCGCGGCCCCGGAATTTCTGTTTAACTCGCAGCAAATCGATCCCCGCGACCTGCGGCTCTATGGCTTTGAAGTCACCGGGGGCAGACGCGAGCTCCTCTACAGCAAGAAAAAGAAGGTCGTCGCTGAGCCCTACTTCCTGCAGCTGGAAGGCATTCAAGACCGCATCGTGCGCATTCGCATCAACGCCAGCCTCGCGCCGGGCGAATACGGTTTAACGCCCGATGGGCACAACATTGTGTTCACCTTCTCGGTGTTCTGATCTCGCTGTGTCGCGACTGCCCGGCGGCATTGCCGGACTTAGCCCCGCAATCGTTCGATCTCGTCCTTCAGGTAGGCGATGGACTCGGTGACGATCTTCTCGGCGCCGGGAGAGAAGTCGAACACCTCCATCGACACCCAGCCCTCGAAGTTGCGGTCGGCCGCGACTTGGAGCACGGGCTTGAAGTCGTACCCACCGCCCGGACGCGGGTAGCTGCCATCGAGCTCATTCACGTGGATATGTCGGATCTTCGGCCAGTGACGCGCGACCAACTGATCGTGAGGCTCGCTCTCTTCGATCGCGTTGTGCGAATCGAACATCGTCTGCACCATCGGACTCCCGATCTCTTCGACGATCTCGGCTGCCCGATCCAGTGAGACGATTACGTCACATTGGTCGGTGGGTAACGCTTCTACACACAGCGTCACACCAGCAGCCTCGAGGTCCGGTACGATCGAGCGCACGCCCTCGATGTAGTTCGCCTCCGCCTGCGCGCGCGTCAGTCCACCCCTAGTCCGACGTTGCATCGGGGACCCAAACACCATCACGCCTCCGGACTCCGCCTCGGGACGCAAGTCAGCGCACAGTTCGACCAACCCGCGCACGTAGTCCCAGCTCCGCTGCCGCACGGCAGTCTCGGGGGTGGTGACATGGAGACCGGCCGGGCCGACTGTCAGCCAGTGCAAGCCAACGAAGCCGAGCCCCTCTGAGACGATAATGTCGCGCACCTGGTGCCGACGCTCGGCGGGAAGTTGCGTCGCGTCCTGCATTAATGTGAACGGCGCGATTTCGATTCCCGTCCACCCAGCGCGCTTGATCGAACGGCACGACTCAGCGAAGTCCGCCTCTCCGTACAGCTCGTTACAGACCGAAAGGTCGAACCGTCTTGCCTGGGCCACCTGTCCACTCTACAGCACGCCTATCCGGCGTGCTTCCGGTGCCGAAACAGGCAACTGTGGCACAATGCATCTTAAGGATCTCTTATGCTACCCACGGTTACGCGTAGACAATTCAACCGCGCCGCGCTCGGCGTCACAGGGGGTGTCGTCGCAGCTCAGGCCGGTCTGGCACACACCATGATCGATTCCAAGTTCGCCGGAGTCACCATCGGCGCGCAGAGCTACAGTTTCCGAGACCGTCCCTTGGAGGAAGCGATCAAGGCCATGAAATCGATCGGTATCGGTTCCTGCGAACTCTGGAGCGGCCACGTCGAGCCGCTGCGCGAAGTGCGCAATGCCGAGGATGGCCGCGCAAAGCTGCGTGCGTTCCGGCTCGAGACGCCTCTGAGCCACTTTGAGAAGATCGGCGAGAGCTTCCACGAGGCCGGCATCGACCTCTACGCCTTCAACTACAGTTTCCGCGACCACTTCACCGACGACGAGATTGCGCGCGGGTTTGAAATGGCCAAAGCCATGGGAGCCAAAGTGCTCACTGCCTCGAGCACGGTGAGCGTTGCAGAACGCGTCAACCTCCACGCGAAGCGCAGCAAAATGCTGGTCGGCATGCACAACCACTCCCGCATCCGCGAGAACGAGTACGCAACCCCTGCAGACTTCACCGCCGCGTCCAAGAGCAACAGCCACATCGTGGTCAACCTTGACATCGGCCACTTTGTCGCCGCAGGCTTCGACCCGATCGACTACATCAAGAAACACCACGACAGCATCGTCACGCTGCACATCAAGGACCGCAAGAAGGAGCAAGGGGAAAACATGCCCTTCGGAGCAGGTGACACGCCGATTCGCGAGGTGCTTGGCCTTCTGCGTGACAGCGGGTATGACATCCCAGCTAACATCGAGTACGAATACAAGGGCGCTGACACAGTCGAGGAAGTCGGCAAATGCTTCGCCTATTGCAAACAAGCTCTGGCCGGATAGCGGGTTCGGGCCGAGCGCCGACCCACGAGCAGGCAGGTCCGCCAGACCAAGCCGCAGACGGCGAGCTTGGGGGATAATTCGGAATATGAACGTCGCGGCTATCCTCCCCGCCGCCGGGCATGGCACCCGCATGGGCAAGGACTTGTCCGAGCTTTACGGCAGCGACCTCAAGCAGTTCATGAAGTTGCGGGGCGTCCCAATTCTGGCGCTGACCGTGGCAAAATTCTTGAAGGCGCCTAGCGTTCGCGAGATCTTGGTCGCGGTTCCGGAGGGCAGTGAAGAAGCTGCGCAGTCGATGCTGCGGGAGGCTGTTGGAAGTGACCGCTGGCGGGTGCTGGCAGGGGGTCGCAATCGCCAAGAATCAGTCCAGCACTGCCTGGACGAAGTTTCTGAGGGAATCGAACTCGTAGCCGTGCATGATGGCGTCCGGCCGTTCATCTCGGTCGAGCTGATCGAACAGGCCATCGCGGAAGCGGCCCGCCGCGGGGCGGTGATTCTCGGCATGCCCGCAGAGGAGACAGTCAAACAGGTCAGTCTCAAGGTCGTGCGAGCCACCCTGCCCCGGGAGCGCATCATGCTGGCGCAGACACCACAGGTATTCGCTATCAACCTGCTCAAACACGCCTTCGAGATCGCCCGCCAAGACGGATTCACCGCCACAGACGAGGCCAGCCTCCTCGAACACATCAACGAAGACGTGTATGTATTGCTTGGCAGCGAGCGCAACATCAAGATCACGCGCCCCCACCACCTCTCGCTCGCACAGCTGTATTTCGAAGAGGAACACAGTGAATCCTCCGCCGTTCGTCAGCTTTGAGCAGCCTGAGACCCGCGTCGGATTCGGGTACGACTGCCATCGCCTTGTCGAAGGGCGGCCGCTGATCCTGGGGGGCATCGAGATCGAATCCGATCGAGGCCTGGTGGGACACTCCGATGCCGACATCTTGCTACACGCAGTCACGGACGCCATGCTGGGCGCCTCGGCCCAAGGCGATATCGGGGAGCTGTTCCCGCCAACCGACCCGCAATGGAAGGATGCTGACAGTAGCGTGTTCGTGCGCCACGCAGCTGAACTTCTCGAAAGCTACGGCTGGAAGATCGCTAACGTCGATGCGGTGATCGTGATCGAGCGGCCCAAAATCCTGCCGTATCGCGATCGGATTCGCGAAAATATCTGCTCCCTGCTAGGTCTCGAACCCGCCGCGGTCTTCTTGAAGGCCAAGACAGGCGAGGGCGTGGGGCCCGTCGGGACCGGCGAACTCGCCGAAGCGCACGCCGTGGTTTTGATTTCTCGCAGCGGTTCGCCCCAATTAATGTGACGCGCTGGTCTGCAGTGCTCGAAACCCGTATAATTCAAGCGACCTTGAGAATCCTAGGCAAATCTCTGTCCTTGGCCTGTGCCCTCGGATCGGCGCTAGTCCTGCCGGCCACCGCAGCGGTGCAGTTCAACCGCGATATCCGGCCGATCTTTTCTGAGAACTGCTTCGCTTGCCACGGTCCCGACGAGGCTAAGCGCATGACGGCTCTGCGCCTTGATACCGAGGCCGGGGCATCAACTGCGCTGGGCGATGACCGCAGGGCGATCGTGCCCGGAGATCCGGGCAGCAGCGAGCTGTACCTGCGCGTCTCAAGCAGCGATGCCACACGCCGAATGCCGCCGGCGTTCGCAGGTCACGACCCGCTTTCGGATCCTGAGATCGAGCTGATCCGCCGCTGGATTGAAGAGGGCGCCGAGTGGCAGGGCCATTGGGCCTTCCTGCCGCCGCTGCGACCGCCCGCGCCGGCCGGCGAGTACCCGGGCTGGCCAGTCAATCCTGTTGACAGCTTCATCCTGCGCGGGATGGGAGAGGCGGGTCTGGAGCCGTCGCCGCGCGCATCCAGGGAAGCCCTGATCCGCCGGGTGAGCCTGGACATCGCGGGAATTCCGCCGGAGCTCGCCGACATTGACGCGTTCCTGGCAGATAGCTCGCCTGATGCGTACGAAATCGTCGTCGACCGGCTCCTTTCCTCCCCGCAATATGGCGAGCGCATGGCGATTCGCTGGCTCGATGCGGCTCGCTACGCGGACACCAATGGCTACCAGACTGACGCCGAGCGCGACATGTGGCGATGGCGCGACTGGGTCATCGAAGCATTCGCCTCGAACAAGCCATTCGACGAATTCACAGTGGAGCAGATCGCAGGCGACATGTTGCCCGCTGCCAGCCTGGACCAGATGATTGCGACAGCGTTCAACCGCAATCACCGCGGCAATGGCGAAGGCGGGATCGTCGACGCCGAGTACGCGGTGGAGTATGTCGTAGATCGCGTGGACACCACATCAACGGTCTGGCTCGGCCTCACGCTGGGCTGCGCCCGCTGCCACGACCACAAGTACGATCCGTTCACGCAGAAGGAATACTACGAACTGTTCGCCTACTTCAACAATGTCCCCGAAAAGGGCAAGGCGTTCAAGTACGGTAATTCCCCGCCCTTCATTAAGGCCCCCACGGAAGTCCAGGCACAGGGCCTCGCAGAAATGGACGACCACCTAAGCTGGCTGCACGCGCGCCGCGACGAGTTGATGAGCACGACCGCGGCGGCCCGACCCGAATGGGAACGAGGCCTCGGCAACGAGCGGGCAGATTGGGTCGATGAACGGGATCTAGCGCTCGCCTTCCCGACCGGACACGACGATCCGCAACCGGCTGCGCGTTCCTTCGACGGAGGGGATTTCGCCGAATTCGGAGACACGGCCAACTTCGGATATTTCGACCGCTTCAGCGTCACGGCGTGGATCCGGCCGAGCGACCCCAACGGCGCGATCATTTCGAAGACCGGCAACAGGCTGCCGGAGGACGACACGCAGTCCAACAAGGGATGGGGCTTTTACCTCCAGGACGGGAAACTGCAGGTCAATCTGATCACCCGCTGGCTCGACGACTGCCTGCGCTTGGAGACCAAGGAGCCGATGGCTCTGGGCACATGGCAGCACGTCGCTTTCACATATGACGGCACCCGCCTTGCCTCAGGAGTGCGCATCTACGTCAACGGGGAGCCCGTCGAACTCAAGGTGATTCGCGACGAGATGAACCAAGAGTTCAAGTCCAAGGAGCCCCTGCGGATCGGGCGAGGCCTCGGATTCGACTACCGCGGCGACATGCGCCGCCTGCTCGTCTACAGCCGCGCACTGAGCCCAGATGAAATCGGGGTTGCGGCAGTTGCAGCCAGCCTTGAGGGAATCGCCGGCGTTCCCGCCTCGCGTCGCAAGCCCGCCGAAGCACTCAAGCTCACACAGGCGTACCAAAACGCGCTAGGACCCGCCGAGCTGACCAGCTTGACCGCTGCGATTCGGGATCTCGAGCGCAAGCGCGAGCAGTATTTCGACGCGGTGCCCACTGTGATGGTGATGCAGGAGGCAACGCCGAAGCGCAAGACCTTCCGCCTCGATCGGGGTGCCTATGACGCCCCCACCGAAGAGGTGCTGCCTGGACTGCCCGCTTCGTTGTCCGGAACAGACCCTTCCGACAGGCTAGGATTCGCCCGCTGGCTAGTCTCGCGGGACAACCCGCTCACCGCGCGGGTCACGGTGAACCGGGTCTGGCAGATGCTGTGGGGTGCGGGCATCGTTGAGACTGTGGAAGACTTCGGATCGCAGGGCGCATGGCCCACTCATCCAGACCTGCTCGACTGGCTGGCAGTCGACTTCATGGAGTCCGGATGGGATCTCAAGGCCTTGGTCAAGACCATCGTAATGAGCGCGGCTTACCGCCAGTCATCGCGGCTGCAGGCGGGCGCGGCCGAGACAGATCCGGGCAACCGATTCTATGCGCGGGGTCCGCGCTCGCGCCTCCCGGCCGAGTCCGTGCGGGATCTCAGCCTCGCGGTGTCCGGCCTGTTGACCGCAGGGATTGGCGGGCCGTCCGTGAGGCCCTATCAGCCGACAGGCCTGTGGACTGAGCTTGCGGGCGGGGTTGGGTATGAGGTGGGCAGCGGCGACGATCTCTACCGCAGGAGCCTGTACACATTCTGGAAACGGGCAGTGCCGCCGCCGTCAATGATGCTGTTCGATTCGGCGGGTCGCGAGGCATGCACCGTGCGCAGCGTGCGCACTAACACACCGTTGCAGGCGCTCAACCGTATGAATGACGCAACCTATGTGGAAGCTTCCCGCGCACTCGCCGACAGGGCGATTCGGGAAGCGGGCTCGCAGCGCGACCAGCGCTTGGGATATATCTTCCGCCTGGCGACGTCACGGCGACCGACGGCGGAAGAGGCGCGGGTACTCTCCTCGGGCTTCAATTACCACCTGGATCGCTTCCGCAGCGATCCAGAGGCTGCCGCCGCCCTGCTTGAACAGAGCGGGCGCGATCGCCAGCCAGAGCTGTCTGAACCCGAGGTGGCGGCTTACTCGATGATCGCCAGCCTCGTGCTCAACCTCGACGAAACCATCACTCGGGAATAGAGCCAGCCCCCGAGAGGCAGCAGCAGCCTCGCCAAGCTGGTCTCCAACTAACGGGGCGGTTGCGCTCATGCGTGCCGGGCCAACGATCCGGTACGATGGATTTTTGACTCGGCGGTTGCCGCCTCGCATTTGTCCGAGGGCTCGAGCCTCGGCTTTGACTGTACGCGCTAGACCCATGTGAGACTCCTGCTTGCAGTTGCTCTTGGCGGTGCCTTCGGAGCGTTGGCCCGTTCACTGTCCATCGACTGGTTCGCTCGCTCGCTAGGGACCGGGCTTCCGTTCGGCACGCTGTTCGTCAACGTGGCGGGGTCCTTCATCATGGCCGTCATCGTTGAGCTGCTGACTACCAAGCTCAACGCCAACATGGAGCTGCGGGCATTCATCGCGGTTGGCCTGCTCGGCTCGTTCACAACCTTTTCGACGTTCTCGCTCGATGTTGCCGAGCTCTACGAGCGGGGCAGCCTGCTCGCTGCTGGAGGCTACGTTGGAGCCTCGGTTGCGCTCTCTGTCTTTGCGCTTTTCTCCGGCCTGTGGATCGTGCGGACTGTTCTGGCGTGAGCTCTGGGCAGCCTGCCGGCGCTCTCGCCGTCTTGGGGGAGTGGCACCTCAAGCGAGCAGGCCCGCCTCAACCCACTGAATTTGGCCCCAGCAAACCTCGGCGAAATAGGGTTCGATCGCGCGTGAGAGAGGCAGCCGCTGGAATTCAGATTGCACGGGCCGCCCGGCGACGGCATATAATGGACGCGGAATTGAGGCCATGGCTTCCGCATTTTCTGGATCTTCCCTAACCACGCGCCGGCATTTCTTCGGCAAGAGCGCTTATGGTCTTGGTATGGCCGCTCTCGCCAACCTCCTTGGCGAGGAATTGCCCTCTGGCGGACTGACCGGCCTGCCGCACTTTGCGCCGAAGGCCAAGCGGGTAGTCTACCTGTTCCAGTCGGGAGCACCCTCACAGATCGACATGTTCGATCACAAGCCGGGCCTCAAGGCATTAAGTGGAGACGACCTTCCCGAATCGATCCGGCGCGGCCAGCGGCTGACCGGCATGACGGCAACGCAGGCGACGTTCCCAATCGCCCCGTCCATGTTCCAGTTCCAGCAGCACGGCCAGACCGGCGCTTGGATGAGCGAACTGCTGCCTTACACCGCCAAGATCGCCGACCGCCTCTGCATCGTCAGGTCAATGCACACGGAGGCGATCAACCACGACCCGGCGGTGACGTTCTTCCAGACCGGGGCACAACTGGCCGGCAGGCCTTCCATCGGCGCTTGGATCTCTTACGGACTGGGCAGCGAGAACCGCGACCTGCCGGGCTTCGTCGTCATGGTCTCATCGGGGTCCGGGCGCAACGGCCAGCCGCTTTACGACCGGCTGTGGGGCAGCGGCTTCCTGCCTACAGGCTATCAAGGCGTCAAGTTCCGCTCCAATGGCGATCCCGTCCTGTACCTGTCCGATCCGAAGGGCATCAATCGCGACGGGCGCCGTCGATTCCTCGACGACCTTGGTCAGCTGAACCGGCTCAAGTACGAGGATTTTGGCGATCCTGAGATCCTCACGCGCATCTCGCAGTACGAGATGGCATTCCGCATGCAGGCTTCAGTGCCGGAGCTGACGGATCTCTCGTCCGAGCCCGAGTCTACGTTCGATCTCTACGGGCCGGACTCCCGCAAGCCCGGCACGTACGCCGCCAGTTGCCTGCTTGCCCGCCGCCTGCTAGAGCGCGACGTACGCTGTGTACAGCTATTCCACCGCGGCTGGGACCAGCACACCGACCTGCCCGAACAGATCCGCAAGCAGTGCGCCGATACCGACCAAGCCTCAGCGGCCCTTGTCCAAGACCTTGCCCAGCGCGGGCTCCTCGACGACACGCTCGTCGTGTGGGGCGGTGAGTTCGGGCGCACCGTTTACAGCCAGGGGAAGCTGACCGCCGACAACTATGGGCGCGACCATCATCCGCGCTGCTTCACGGTTTGGATGGCCGGCGCCGGAATCCGCCCCGGCGTGGTGGGCGAAACCGACGACTTCAGCTACAACATCGCCGCAGATCCTGTGCATGTCCATGACCTGCACGCGACCATCCTGCACCTGATGGGGATCGACCACGAAAAGCTCACTTTCAAGTATCAAGGCCGCAATTTCCGCCTCACCGACGTTCACGGAACGCTCGTCAAGAAGGCGATGGCCTAGCGGTTTCAGCACCCGACCCTGGCCGCACCCGCTCTGAAGCAGCTTATGCACACGACAGTTGCGCTTGTCGTCATCCTCGCATTCTTAGCCTTGCATCAGGACGCCTGGCTGTGGAATGACGCGACGCTAGTTTTCGGCTTCCTGCCTTCTGGCCTGGCCTACCACGCCGCGTATTCGATCGCCACCGCCGGGCTGTGGGCGCTGATCATTCGTCTGGCCTGGCCGACAGGGTTGGAGGTCAGCGCGGAGCCTCCGGGTGAGGAAAGGCGCAACGCGACGTGACGCAATTCACGATCATCTGCGTCTATCTCTGCATCCTGATCGGCCTCGGATTCCTGAGCAACCGGTCGTTGCGCGGTACCGCGCAAGACTTCTTTCTGGCCAGCCGTACGATCGGGCCGACCCTGCTGATGCTCTCTGTGTTCGGCACTGCGATGACCGCTTTCTCGCTCGTCGGCAGCACGGGAGAGGCGTATCGCAGCGGAATCGGCGTGTACGGGCTGATGGCGTCGTCCTCCGGAATCGTCCATACGGCAGTGTTCTTCTTCGTCGGCCTACGGCTGTGGGCCTTTGGCGCGAAATACGGCTACGCTACGCAGATTCAGTTTTTGCGCGACAGGTTCGAGAGCCGGGCACTGGGGCTGCTGCTCTTCCCGGTCTTAGTCGGCTTGGTCGTCCCCTACGTGCTGATCGGGCTATTGGGTGCCGGGAGTGTCGTCCAGGCGCTCACGCAAGGTGCATTCCCCGAAACGTTCGCCGCCACTGGGGGCGGCGTGCCACCCTGGCTCACCGGACTCGGAATTACCGGGGTCGTGCTGCTGTATGTATTCGCTGGCGGCCTGCGTGCCGCGGCCTGGGCAAACTCCCTGCAGGCCGCGATCTTCATCGTCACAGGCATCGCGACCTTCTTGGTGATCTCGCCGAAGCTGGGCGGCGCACAAGCCGCCATACAGGCGGTGCTGGTGGCCCATCCCGACAAGCTGGTCCGTAGCGGGAACATCGGGCAGCTGCAATTTCTCAGCTATTGCCTCATCCCCCTGTCCATCGGCATGTTTCCCCACGTCTACCAGCATTGGCTCACAGCGAAGTCAGCGGCGTCCTTCCGGCCGCTACTGATCCTGCATCCGATTTGCACGATGCTGGTTTGGCTTCCCTGCGTGCTGATCGGCGTTTGGGCCACCGCAGCCGCGATGCCGGACGGCTCGCCGATCATCGCAGCCGACGCGGCCGTCAACAGCGAACTGGGCTTGATGGTGCGAGCACTCACCACTCCTCTGCTGGGAGGCCTGCTCGGAGCCGGGATCCTCGCCGCGATCATGTCGTCGCTCGATTCGCAGTTCTTGGCGATCAGCTCGATGTTCACCAACGACATCGCTGTCCACTTTCTCGGAGACGGCCGCCTGACCGAGGCCAAGAAAGTCGCTCTCGGCCGCGTGATCGTGGCGTGCGTTGCCGCGACAGCCTACATGTGCTCGCTCAGCGAGCCCCGGAACGTGTTCACGCTGGGAGTGTGGTGCTTCAGCGGGTATTCCGCGCTGTTCCCGGTGGCGGTAGCGGCCATCTACTGGCGCCGGGCGACCAAGCATGGAGCGATTGCGGCAGTCTTGGTCACGGTGATCGTTGGCGGAATCCTGTTCCGGAATGGCGGCTACGGCAGCGACCCCTCGTACCTGTTCATGGGCATGCTGCCAGTGGCCGCGATGGTGGCGGCATCCACGGCAGCCTTGGTCACTGTCTCTCTGGCGACAGCCCCACCTTCGCGGGGAACGCTGGACAAATTCTTCGCCGCATGACGGACCCGCCTCTTAAACTGGCAAAGTCAAACGGGTTGGCGCGGCCGGTTGCGGGTAGATCCCGCGCCTGCGGACCGGGATCATCTTGAGAATCACCTACATCACTGCGGGCGCCGCAGGCACGGTGTGCGGCAATTGCCTCCGGGACAACGCTCTCGCCGCCGCGCTCAAGCGCGGTGGCCATGATGTCGTGCTACTTCCGGCATACACGCCCCTGCTCACCGACGAGCAGGACGTCAGCGCCCGGCAAGTAGTGTTCAGCGGCATCAACCTTTATCTGCAGAGCAAGTACAGCTTCTTCCGATCCAGCAGTGTGCTGGACGGCCTGTTGGACCATCCGCGCGTGCTCCGCTGGGTTTCGAGTTTCGCCGTCAACACCGATCCAGCCGAGCTTGGAGAGATGACGCGCGACACATTCCTCGGAGACGCCGGGCCGTACCGCCGGGAGACGGAAAAGGTCGTCAAGCTGTTGCGCGAGCTGAGGCCGGACATCGTCCACTTGACCAACTCGATGCTGGCGTCCCTGGCCGGGCCGATCAAGCGGCAGCTCGCAGTGCCGGTCGTGTGTTCGATACAAGGCGAGGCCGACTTCCTCGCCGGGCTGCCAGAACCCCATCGAACCGAATGCTATGGCCTGCTCCGCCGGCATGCGGCCGACGTCAACCACTGGCTCGCCCCATGCGACGACCAAGTCCAGACCATGGCCCCGATCCTCGGGGAGGTCGCCGAGCGGGTGGAAACGATTCTGCCCGGAATCGCGCTGGAGGGGTTCCGGAACAGGGATGCGCAGCCGGATGACGGGTTCGTGGTTGGGTTTCTCGCCAGAATCTCGGAAGAGAAGGGCTTGGACGTGCTCGCCAAGGCCGTCCATCGATTGGCCAGCCAGCATCCCGAGCGGAGAGTCCAGTTGCGCGTCGCCGGCTGGCGGGCAGCGAGCAAGCAGGGGTATGTTGACGCACTGCGCGAGCGATTCGGCTTTGAGGACTGCGGTTATCTCTCCCGCGAAGCCAAGATGGGGTTTCTTGCGGGCTTGGACGCCTTCTCCGTTCCCACCACGTACAGGGCGTCCAAGGGTCTTTACGTCCTCGAGGCGCTAGCAGCGGGCGTGCCCGTGGTGCAGCCGCGAATCGGAGTGTTCCCCGAGTTAGTCGGTGTCACGGGAGGCGGCTTGACATGCACCGCAGGCGACAGCCAAGATCTCGCGGCTAAGCTCGGGCAGCTGCTTACGGACACGGATCGTGCGAAGCAGCTTGGACTCGCGGGACAGCGCGTCGTGCGTGCGGACTTCAGCGCCGACCGGAAGGCGGTCGAGACTCTGGCTGTGTACGAGCGCCTTGCGGGGTAGCCCCGGGCAGCTGCGTATCCGACTGATACGCCAAGGCCCAGGCAGGCGCTCAGAAGATCTGCGTGAGATCGGCGAATCGACGCACCACTCGGAAGCGCGGGTGGTTCTGGGGAACGGACTGCAATTCGAGTCCCCACGTGTTCTCGTTGGGGACCAGCACGGCTCCCAAGCCCGCTTCGAGCGCGGGATTGATGTCCGACTTGGGACTGTTTCCGATCATCCACGTGCTCTCGGCGTCCGCGCCCAGCTCCCGAAGCACCGCCCGGTAGCAGTCCACGTCCTTCTCCGGCACGTTCGCGACATACTCGAAGCGACTTGTGAGCCCTGAGCGCTCCAGCTTGGAATGCTGCTCTTCGAACTGCCCCTTGGTCACCAAGCCGAGACGATAGCGCCTCGCGAGCGCGTCCAGAGTTTCAGGCACGCCCGGAATGAGGCGCATCGGACAATTCCGGATCCGATCTGTCATGCCCAGCAGGCGGGCACGCTCCTCGCCCGACGCAGGGCCGTTGCGAAAACCCTCAAAGCATTCGACTAGATTGCGCGCGAAGTTGTCAGAGCCGTACCCGTTCGCCTTGATGTTGCGGGCCTCGACCCGATCCAATTCGTTACGCACCTCGGCTGGGCTAAGGTGGCGATGATCTACGAACTCGACGAATTCCTCGATCGCCTGCTCAAAGAAAACGTTGTTTTCCCAGAGCGTGTCGTCGGCATCGCAGAGTAGCCAAGCGGCGCGTACCATCGATCCAGTATCGAACACGGCCGCCGATCCGTCCCAAGTCCGCTGGGAGCCAGGACGGCGGCTAGAAGAACAGGTATTTTCGCCAGTTCTCCTGCCGGTTGCCCATCTGGCGCATCAGGCTGCGGCTGGTGTGCAGGTTGAACGGCTTTGGCTGCTTCTTCAGCTTCATCGCAGCCTCCATGGGCAGCCGGTCCCCCTTCCGGTTGTTGCACCGCAAGCAGCAGGCCACCAGGTTCTCCCAAGTGTTGTTGCCGCCCCGCGACCGTGGCACGACATGGTCCAGCGTCAGCTCTCCCGCGCCGAACTGCTGATTGCAGTACTGACAGGTGTGCTGATCCCGGATCAAGATATTCTTGCGCGAGATCGCCCGCATCTGGCGCGGGATGCGCCGGTACTCGAGCAATCGGATCACCGACGGAATGGCAAGGCTCTGTGACGGAGAGTGGACCCGGCCTTCATCCGCCTCCTCGGTGGAGGCGACACCTTTCACGAGCAGGATCAGTGCCCGCCGGACCGCACAGACGTGGATCGGCTCATAGCTAGCGTTTAGCACCAGAACGGGCCTGCGTAACGGGTTGAGCTGCAATCGATCCGCCGTCATTTCGCACCGCCCGTCCCGTCCACACTGCGGCCGAGGCAGTACTTAGCGTAATCCGGCGCGCCGAAGCAGCAGCAGGGAGAAGGCCTGCCGTACGGAGGCGCGTCGAGCGCGCGCTGCAGGCAGGGCTGAAATCGATGAGCCGGTTGGCTAGAGAAAACTCACCTCTCGCTAGGCAGCCCGATCCCGCTTTCAACCTCTTCTTGGCAGTCCCGGCAATACGGGGCCCACGGCACCGCTTCGAGCCGCTTGAGGTTGACCGATCGGCCGCACTCCTCACAAATACCAAATTCTCCAGCGTCGAGCCGAACTAAAGCGTCTCTGACCAAGAATAATTGTGACCGGCCGCTGTTCCCCTGCGCGTTTAGAAAGTCTCGGGCATAGGATGCAGCCGCCTCTTCGCCCTCGTCGCATACGTCTCCCCCGCCCATACCGCGGCTCTGTGTGGCAGTCTTGGCGAGCAGAGCCGCAAGCTCATCCCGCTTGTCCTCTAGCTTCTTTTTGAAATTCGCGAGCCGCTTCGGATGCATGGTCTGCTGTGCTTGGTTGCAGGACAGCTGCCCGCTTGGCTGGCGGCCTGCAAACCTCCCGTTTGCCGTAATTCTATTTACATGCCCATTTGCTGTCAATACGGCTCGGGCGCGCCCTCCGCTCGAGCCGCTCGGACCCCGGCTCGCGGATCCTAGGATAGACTCAAATTGTGAAACAGCATCGCACGCTATACGACAAGGTTTGGGACTCGCACGTCGTAACGCACGAAGCGGGAGCGCCGGCGGTGCTCTATATCGACCTCCACCTTGTCCACGAAGTGACGTCCCCGCAGGCCTTCCAAGGCTTGCGCGAGCGCGGCATCAAGGTCCGGCGCCCGGATCGCACCCAAGCGACGATGGACCACAGCATCCCGACGCAGAACCAAGCGCTGCCGATCATTGACCCGATCGCGGCCAAGCAAGTGGATCAGCTGCGCATTAACTGCCGCGAGTTTGGCGTGCCGCTGGCGGATTTGGGAGATGAATCGCAGGGCATCGTCCATGTCATCGGACCCGAGCTCGGACTAACGAGGCCGGGCATCACGGTCGTCTGCGGTGATAGTCACACCTCAACCCACGGAGCATTCGGGGCCTTGGCGTTCGGAATCGGCACGACGGAGGTGGAGCATGTGCTCGCCACCCAGTGCTTGCTGCAAAACCGCTCCAAGACCTGTGAGGTGCGCTTCAGCGGACGACCATCCGAGGGCATCGTTGCCAAAGACCTGATTCTGGCGCTGATCGCCGACATTGGCATCGGCGGGGGCACCGGATACGTCTTGGAGTACACGGGCGAGGCGATCCGCGCGCTGTCCATGGAGGGGCGCATGACCGTCTGCAACATGTCGATCGAGGGCGGTGCGCGGGCCGGCATGATCGCGCCGGACGAGACGACCTACGAATTCCTGGTGGACAAGCCGACCGCCCCAAGGGGTGCCAAGTGGGACGCCGCCGTGGAGCGCTGGAAGCAGCTGCCATCCGACGAAAACGCGTCCTATGACCGCACCGTCAACGTGGACGCCGCGAGCCTTGAACCGATGATCACTTGGGGTACCAATCCAGGCATGGGGGTGCGCGTCAACCAGCCCGTGCCCGAGCCGAACGGCGACCCAGGCGTGCGCAAGGCGCTCGACTACATGCAAGTGGAGCCGGGGAAGCCATTGGTCGGCCAGCCAGTCGATGTCGTGTTTGTCGGCAGTTGCACCAATTCCCGGATGTCTGACCTGCGCCAAGCCGCCAAGCTTCTCAAGGGCCGCAAGGTGAACCCCCGGGTTCGCATGATGGTGGTCCCCGGCTCGGAACGGATCCGCGCGCAGGCCGAGGCCGAGGGCCTTGCCGATGTCTTCCGCGCGGCAGGCGCCGACTGGCGCGAGGCCGGATGCAGCATGTGCATCGCCATGAACGGTGACCAGCTTGCCAACGGCCAATACTGCGTATCGACGAGCAATCGGAACTTCGAAGGCCGGCAGGGCAAGGGCGGACGTACCTTCCTGGCAAGCCCGCTAACCGCCGCGGCGTCCGCGATCGAGGGCGCAGTGGCCGACCCGCGCCATTTCCTGTAACAAGAGAGAGCAAGACTGCTATGCGCCCCATCACAAGCTTCAGCGGCAAGGTTGTCCCGCTGCCTGTCAACGACATCGACACCGACCAGATCATTCCCGCCCGTTTCCTCAAGACCATCGAGAAGCTCGGGCTCGGCGACAACCTCTTCAACGACTGGCGCTACCTTCCGGACGGCAGCCCCAATCCCGAATTCGTGCTCAACCAGCCGCGTGCCGAAGGCGCTAGCATTCTGCTCGCGGGTGACAATTTCGGTTGTGGCAGTTCCAGGGAACACGCCCCGTGGGCCCTGCTGGGCTGCGGCTTCCAAGCGGTCATCAGCACCTCGTTCGCGGACATCTTCCGCAATAACTGCCTCAAGAACGGACTGCTGCCGGTCATCGTAGACGCGGACACGCTGGCGGAACTCTTCAGGTTGGCTGATTCCGAGGACAAGCTCGAAGTCACGGTCGATCTGGCGAATCAGACGCTCGCGCTACCGAGCGGGCGCAGCGTCTCGTTCCCGGTAGACGACTTTTCCAAGCAATGCTTACTGGAGGGCGGCGACCAACTGAGCTACATCCAGCAAAGGATGGACGCGATCACCGCATACGAGCAGGGCTCGCCTAACGCGCTCGACACGCTGGCGTAAACTGGCGCGCGGCGCGGCGTTCAGGCCTCTCGCCGAGACCGCCAGACCAATCCCGTTCCCAGCGCAAACAAGCCTACGGCGACCACTTGCGTAGTGCTCACCGCACCGCCGATCAGGAGGGTGCGCGCACCTTCGTCCCGAAACGGTTCGACGACGAAGCGGAACGCCGAATACAGAGCTAGGTACGAACCGAGGATCGCCCCCGCCCGGTGTGGTCGCAGGTACAGCCATAGCAGGAACGCTCCGATCAGCGCAATCCCGCCTGCCTCGTAGAGCTGGGTTGGATGCAGCGAGACGTTCAGCGGAACACCGGTGAACTCGTGGGCCGTCGGATTGGTGAAGGTCACCGCCCATGCCACGTGCGTTTCGCGCCCCCAGCAACACCCCGCGGCGAAACACCCCAGCCGCCCAATCGCATGCCCGAAAGCCAGGCCCGGCGCCATCAGGTCCGCCGTTGCCAGCCACGGCATGCCGTGGCGGCGGGTGTACCAGATGGCAACGCCCAGAGCGGTCAGCAAACCCCCGTAGAACACGCCTCCAGAGCGCAGGACGGAGAGCGAGAACAGCCGGTCCGGGTTCGCCGAGTAATAGGTCCAGTCATCGACTACCAGAAACAGCTTCGCCCCGACGATCGCCGAAAGGAGCAGCACGATGGCAAGGTTGGCGACACGCTCGGAATCCACTCCGGACCTGCGCGCCAGTCGGGTAGACAGGACGATGCCGGCCAAAAACCCCGCTGCAATCAGCAGGCCGTATGTCGGAAGCGAGAACCAGCCGATCTCCAGAAGACGTGGAAACATGTTCGATTACGGATACTTAGGTCGGGCTGGCCGAACGCGAGACCTGGCGGCCCCCACGCACCGACTCAAGCAGCAGCAGAGCGACTCCGACAGTGATCGCTGAGTCCGCCACGTTGAAGGCGGGCCAATGGTAGGCCCCGACGTAGAAGTCGAGGAAATCCGTGACGTAGCCCTGCATCCAGCGGTCGGTCAGGTTGCCCGCCGCCCCGGCGAGGACCAGCGCCAGCGCTATGCGGCTCATACCCCCAGCATGCTGCTCATTGCGAAGCATCATCACCAGGATGGCCACGGCCGCGAGCGACACCGCGGGCAGCGCGATATTGCGGAACCAAGGCGCTGCTTCAGCAAAGAGGCTGAACGCAATGCCGGTGTTCCGCGCGTGCACTAGATTGAAGAAGCCGTCGACGACAGTTTCGGATGCACCGTGTGGCAGCCAGTCCGCGATGAAACGCTTGGTGATCTGGTCGAGCACGAACACCGTTCCGCCAGCCGCGGCGATGACGAAGTTCCTGCGCACCAAACCAGCGCAGCAGGTGCCGCCCTCGCGCCCAGCGGTCTTCGATTTCCCCATCGGCCCGCCGGTCTCCCCCTTGGAATCAGTCTACATGAAGCGCCCATCGGGATCGCCGCACCGCCAGCGAAGAGCGGCGCGCCCGCCCCCCGCAGGAGCTGCCAAAACCCGACTGCAGCAAGCGGGACCGACGCCCGCGTGCTACGATGTGCGGAGAGTCTAGCAAGGTGTCCGAGCTAGCCCAAAAGTCGTGTGTGCCGTGCACCGGGGGGGTGCCCCCCGTGCAGGGCGAAGAACTTGCGCGGCTCAGCGAGCAAGTCCCCGATTGGGATGTGGCCGAAGGCCACCACTTGGAGCGCGAATTCGTCTTCCCGGACTTCATGCGGGCCTTGGCGTTCACCAATCTGGTCGGCGAATTGGCTGAGGGCGAGGGGCATCATCCCGACATCTACCTGGCGTGGGGAAAGGTCGGGGTGAAGATCTGGACACACAAGATCAATGGATTGACCGAATCGGACTTCGTCCTAGCGGCAAAGATTGATCGCTTGAACAGCACCTAGGCCCACTTACACTCGGAAGCCCTGCGGTCCAATGTCGGGGCGCGAGATGACGGACCCATGAAAAACGCTCGCTCAGTCCTGCTCTCACTCGTGATCGTCGCGAGTTGTGCCCTGCTTGGCGGGCACTACGGACTCCGCATCGGAACAAACGGCAACTTCATCCAGATGGCGCCCCTCAACGGGCAGGTCCAACGCACAATTCAAGCCACGCGACTGATCGAACAGCGGTTCGCCGGGGACATCGACTGGGACGAGGCGATTTACCGGGGCACCATTCCGGGCATGCTCGCCACTCTCGATCCGCACTCCGCGTTCCTCAACACCGAGAATTTTCTCGCCATGCGCGAGCAGGAGCGCGGCAGCTACGCCGGCGTCGGCATGCAGATCATCACGTTCGGCAGCAAGACGGTCGTCGATTTTCCGTTCCCCCAAACTCCCGCCTTCGAAGCCGGGATCCGGCCGGGCGACACGATCGAGATGGTCAACGGCGAGTCCACCAGCCGCTTGGCGATCAATCAAGTCGCAAGCCACCTCAAAGGGCCACCGGGCACCAACGTGAACCTGAGCCTGTCGCGTGAAGGCATGGACCAATGGATCGAGGTCGACCTGGTCCGCCACGTCATCCCACGCCCGACGATCCCCACGCAACTGCTCTTCGATGACGGCACGGCATACCTCCGGGTGACCAGCTTCGGGGAAAGAACGCCACACGAGCTCGAAGAGGGGCTCGCCTCCATGGAAAGCCGGGGCATGAGCGGGCTCATCCTCGACCTGCGCGACAACAAGGGCGGGCTGCTGTCCGCCGGAGTCAAGGTTGCAAGCCGGTTCCTAAACCACGGGCAGACTGTTGTATCGCATCGCGGGCGTTCATCGCCAGAGCGCCACTACCGCGCCGAGTCCGGTAATCCGAACCTGCAATACCCGATCATCGTGCTAGTCAACTGCAACTCGGCATCTGCCTCGGAGATCGTGGCCGGCGCACTGCAGGACCACGACCGTGCTCTGATCGCAGGAAGCAACACCTTTGGGAAAGGCTTGGTGCAATCGGTGTTCGCTCTGCCCGAATCGACCGGGATGGTACTCACAACCGCGCGCTATTACTCCCCCAGCGGCCGGCTCATCCAGAGGCCTTACGACAGCATCACGCCGAACGAGTACTTTACCGAGCCCTGCAGCGAGCAATATCGGCCGGAGCAAGGGACGGTGAGACTCACCGATAAAGGCCGCAAGGTGTACGAATTCGGAGGGATCGCACCGGACGTCGAGATCGACGATCCGCCAAAGACCGTCGTGCAACGCTTGGCCGACCGGCACCGCGTCGTGGAGCGGTTCGTATCACAAATCCGGGCCAACGGCCACACGATGCTCAAGGGCGAGACACCCTCGCCAGAGATGTTCGACCGATTCTTGGGATACATGGCAAGGCTGGGAATACCCTCCATGCCGGACATCGCTTCCGAGGATCGCCAGTTCTTGATGCGCTCGCTCACCACGCAGATGCACGTCTCGTACTTCGATTACGACGAGGGCCTGAAAATCCAGGCGAGCTACGACCCCATCGTCCTAGAAGCCCGCGCACTGCTCACCCAGGCGGCGCGGCTGATGGACGGTAACCCACGCCGCGTCTCGTAGCACGGTATATCGATTAGATAGTTAGCGTATTCATCGAAGAAACTTTTTGAGGCCTTGCTGCGGGCATGGGGCGGTTCCGGTTTTCACATGCGCCGCACCGCCCTTCTGGGGGTCGCTCCCGTCCATAATCAGTCCCTGCGGGAAGGCTGTCGGACCAATGAGGAAGCCCGGGCCAACCACGTCCGTGACGACTTGGACCGGCCATCGGCAAGGGTGGTAGCTCCACCTGTCATCGATTGTCGGCCGCTTGGAAGCGGCTCGCCTCAATCCAGATGTTGGGGATCAGATACGAAAGTGCCCAAATATCAGGTTGAGCGCTTGCGCGGCAAGGCGCGACGAATTCGCACAGGCGCGAGCAGGCCCTTGATGGCACCCTCAATCGTGCCCTTGGGGCGCAAGTCCTGACGCAGTTCCTCCGCGTTCGGCTGGTAAGACAGATCGGGCACCTCGACTGCTCGGTGGGGATTGCGTTCTTGTCGCTTCATGTCACTCAGCGCCTAGTCCGATCGTATGTCTTGCTGGGTGAGCTTCGCGACGAACACCGCCTGACCCATGGTCCGCTTGGTCGAACTACAAGTCCCGCAGAGCAGCCGGAGGTTCTCAATATGATCCGTCCCGCCCTTGGATTGAGGGACCAGGTGGTCAAACGTCAGGTTTCGGAACGGGAAATGCGTCCCGTGGGCAGCGCAATAGCCCGTCTGCCTGCCATGCAGCACACCGATGAGTTCGATCATTGGGGACCTCTCCCCGGTCGGTCCGGCCGCTAGCGACGAAGCGGTCGATTTCGGCGCGGATGTCGGGGGCGAAGCGCTGGCTCAGCGTATCTTTCGCCTGTTAGGAAGATGCGGCGGCGCTTTGGGCGAGGCGGGCCTGGCAGAGCTGCTCGCTGACTTCGACCAGTCCGGCAGACAGGGCCTGGTAGCGGCGGAAGTTGGCGATCTGCTGGCGGGCGGTCTCGATCTGGTCGGGGCGGAGGGAGCGGCTGCGGGTTTTGCCGCCGGACTTGAAGGTGAGCGACCAGTAGGGGCCGTGGGGCTTGCCGCCGGGGGAGCGGCACCGGCAGCCGGGCTTGCCGCAGGGGCGGGCGCGGTTGAAGAGGGTGCCGGGACGCATGTCGCCGAGGCCAGCGATGAGCTGGAGGAGACGGTCGCGATGGGCTTCGAGGGCGGGGATGGAGTCAGACAAGGGGCGTCCTACTGTCCTCACGTATCACATACTTGAGGAACTCTTGGCACAAGCCCTTTGACGCAAAGAAAGTTCATCTCAGGTCAGCAGAAAATCACGACTATGTCGTGCACCCCCCGCCTTGGCGACCGTTGACAATTCTCGGGAGCGATAGGTACGATCTAGGTGTCGCACTGGCTTGCAACGACATTCCCGACCGACACGAAGTCGGTCATTCGTGGGCAGGGAGCGCAGGGGTCAATGCGAATGAGGTACCCCCATAATGGCGAAATCTGCTGTCTTCGTTCTCATCGGCTTGCTGGCAATCGGCACGCCTTTTGTTTCTGCGCAGGTGGAAACCGCACGCATCTCCGGCACCGTCAGCGACGCGACCGGCGCTGTCGTTCCCGGCGTCGATGTCCTGGTCACGCACCTGCAAACGAACCGCCAGTTCGCAACCGAGACTAATGCCTCGGGCTCGTACGTGGCCCCGAGTCTTCCGCTTGGCGACTACGAGGTCGCGGTGGAATCCGATGGATTCAAGAGGAGTGTCCGGACAGGCATCAACTTGGAAGTCCGCGAGGTGGCCGTCGTTGATATCACGCTCGAAGTCGGCCAGGTCACCGAGAGCGTCGAGGTCCTTGCGGATGCCCCGTTGCTGACGACATTCGAGGCAGCGCAGGGCGAGGTCATCAACAACAAGCAGATCGTGGACTTTCCGCTCAACGGCCGCAGCTACATCAAGCTCGCCCTGCTCTCCACGGGAGCGATGATGACGGACACGGGACGGCGAGATTCCTTCAGCGCTTCGGGCATGCGTCCCAGCCAGAACAACGTGATGCTGGATGGCATCGACAACAACAACCTGCAGAGCGCGACCCACGCCCGGCGCTCGGACGCCACCTCGATCTCGATTGACGCCGTGCAGGAGTTCAAGGTCGAGACGAACTCCTTCTCGGCGGAATACGGCAAGTCGGCCGGCGGCGTGGTCAACGTCGTGATGAAATCCGGCTCGAATGAAATTCATGGCACCGTCTTCGGATTCTTGCGGAACGAGGTCTTCGATGCCAAGAACTTCTTCGACGCGCCCGACCAGCCCCGCCCGCCGTTCAAACGGAGCCAGTTCGGCTTCTCGGCCGGAGGTCCAATCGTCAGGAACAAGACCTTCATATTCGGCGACTACGAGGGAACCCTGGTTCGAGAATCCCGGACCGTGAACAACAACATTCCTACGATCTTGATGCGCCAGGGCGATTTCACGGAGATCTCCGACACGATCTACGATCCAAACAGCCTGGGGGAGGTGGACGGCCAGTTCTTTCGCGACCCGTATCCCGGCAATGTGATCCCGCTGAGCGGCATGGATCCCGTTGCAGTGCAAGCCAAGGACTGGTACCCGGATCCGACAAGTGGCGGGCTCACACAGAACTTCCTCTATAACCCTCCGCGTAAAGAGGACCGCAACCGTGGAGACGTTCGCGTGGACCACGTTTTCTCAGGGACCGACAACGTTTTCTTCCGGTATAGCCACGACACCAGGCATATTCCCGCATCCCCGAGCCTGCCGCCTCCGGCGATCGGAGGAGCTGGCAATACGGGAGGTAGCTTCACGCACGACGGACAGAACATGGGCTTCGCGTGGAATCACATCTTCACCCCAACGATCCTCACGTCCACGCGGATGGGCTGGAACAATACGGACACAGGGCTGGCCCCCCTCGTTGACTACAACGCCAACGCCCAACTCGGGATCCTGGGCGTCGATCAGTCCCAGCCGGGCGCCCCGAGGTTCAATATCGACGGGGTCACCCCTCTAGGGATCGGATCGAACGTTCCGAACGACGCCAACGCCCAGACTCGCCAGTTCAAGAACGACACGACGTTTATCCGTGGCCGCCACACGATCAAGATCGGAATGGACCTGATGTGGCTGCAGAACTACCTCAAGAACCCAAAGGAAAGGCTTGGCCTTTTCTACTTCAACGGCAACTACACGCGGAACCCGATCGGGAACGACGGCGGCGATCCGTTCGCGCACTTCCTCACCGGGATTCCGCACCAGAGCCGTGTCTCACGCGGCGTGTACATGGCATTGAGAGGTCAGTTTCACCAGTCGTACTTCCAGAGCGAATGGAAGCTCAGCGACAAGCTGACATTGAATATCGGTGTCCGCTACCAAGTCTTCCTGCCCTGGGTCGAGAAGTCCAGAGACGGATGGGTTAACTTCGACATCGAGGCGAATCCCGAGAACCCACCCCTCGTGCTCGCGGTGCCCGGGGGGAGCCGGCTGCAGCGGTCCCATGTTCAGACTGATCGGGACAATTTCGGGCCCCGGCTCGGATTCGCCTACCAAGTCCGACCCGGCACCGTCATCCGGGCAGGCTACGGGGTGTTCCACGGCACATGGGACCCTCCTGGCGGAGGCAAGCTCATGCAGAGCAATCCGCCCTTCGAGGTGCGGAACTGGAGCAGCACGGACAACATCCATCCCGATATTCGGTTGGCCACCGGGATCGCCAACTCGCCGGTGGGCGACGACTTCGACCCTCGGTCGGCATCGAACATGTCCGTCACCAACTACCAAGGAGACCGGTCCTGGCCGTATTCCCAGCAGTGGAACTTCAATATCCAGCACAGTCTTGGCGGGGACTGGATGATCGAGGCCGGCTATTTCGCTTCGAAGACCACTCACGCAGTCCGGAAGTACGACATGAACTTCTCGCCGCCGGGCCCAGGCAACCGCAACAAGAAGCGTCGCTGGAAGTCGATCGTGTGGCCAGGGTCGGACATTGTCATCTCGCCGCTGGCCCAGGTGTTCCGCCACCAGTTTGACGGGGATGCGAATTTCCATTCGGCGCAGCTGAAGGTCAAGAAGCGCCTGTCCAACGGGCTGAACGTGCTGACATCTTACGCCTTCTCCAAGAACATCGACGATTTCTGCGCCGAGGGCGGCGGCGGTACGACCGGAGGCTGCGGGGAGCCTCAGGACACGAACAACTTCCGTCTGAACAGGTCGCTGAGCAGCCTGCACATCCAACAGCAGTTCGTTGGCAGCGTGATCTACGACTTGCCCTTCGGCCGGGGACGGCGCTGGGGCTCTAGCTGGAGCGGGGTGCAGGACGTAGTTCTCGGCGGGTGGACGCTGGCCTCCATTGCTACCCTCCGCAGCGGCCAGCCCTTCAGCCCGACCGTGCGCGGCAACCCGGCCAACACGAACACCACCAATCGCCCGAACGTGCTCGGCAACCCGAATCTGCCTTCCGGCCAGCGCAGTATTGAGCGCTGGTTCGACACGGACATGATGGTCCCGAACGAGCCTTACCAATTCGGAAACGCTGGGCGCAACATCCTGTTCTCCCCGGAGCGGAGGAATTGGGACTTCGCCATCTACAAGCGGTTCGAGCTGGCCGAGTCCAAGTCGCTGCAGTTCCGTTTCGAGGCATTCAATTTCACCAATACTCCTCCGTTCAACAATCCGAACGCCCAAGTCGGCAACCGAAACCTCGGCCGTATCGCGGGCGCAGGCGGACCTCGGAACATCCAGTTCGGCCTGAAATTCATTTTCTGACGGGCCGCAGAGTCGGACACCCTTTGGAATGCCGCCCCGCAGGCAAGTGCAGAAATCGGTGTGAGAAGGGTGCTCGACCGGCTGTCTTGGCATCAGGTGTCGGTCGAGAGCGCGATACATCCGCTCGACGAGGCGCCACACATGGAACCCTGAGACACACCCGATGTCTCGATCGGCTACAAGCGGCGGACTCTTCGCCAGCTGCTGACGGACAGGCTGTCAAGTCCGGCACTGTTCGAGGGACTCTACGTGCGAGCGCTCTCGGCATTCCCGACAGCCCAGGCGCACAACGAACCTGCCGAACACTGCTTCCATGAGCCTCGACCGGGCCCGAGAACAGCTTGGCGTCCTCGCACGATGCGGCACGCAGCCGCTGAGCGAGGAACCCAGCCGATTTCTGGGTGATTTCCAAGTCGCGGTGCAGTTTCATGCTCGACGCGCTCTTGAGGCTGGTCATGACCAGGAACGCGGCAACAATCCAGTCCTAGTAGCCCATCTTCGAGCCTTCCATGACCGTGTCGGTCTTCGTGCAGAACCGCTTGCGGCCGCAAGCTTTTTCCCGACACCCGAATGGCGTGGTCTTGTGCTTGCAGCCCGCCTGGACGTTCATCGAGCCGCAGTGCGGGCAGCAGACCCCCTTGGGCCAGCGCTGCATAATGAACCACGCCTCCGCCGACTCATTGTCGGGGAACATCCGCATGATCTGCTTGAGAGTAATCCCCTTTCGGAATGCATTGCCCGGTGCCTTTGCCATGCCTGTATCCCTCAAGAAAGTGCCCGCGCCGAGCAGGACGGGCACTCCGAAAGCCATCACCCTTTTGACGAAGGTCACCTTCCGTTGCCACTGGTTGGTTTGCCGGATGCTCAAATGGACGACGACGCGGGTGGATTTCTGGCGGGTGACAATAGGGTGCAACCTGGAGCGAGACCCAATTACCCTTCAATGGCTCCGGGGAATGGGCTGGCGGGTGCTGGTCGTGTGAGCATGCACCCTGCGAGATCCCAGGCGGTGGACGGTTGCAGAAGGAGTTACAACAATGCGCAAAACAGACGACGATTTTGAGTTGGTGCATGGCAGCGGCAATGTCTTCCGTGACTTCGGCCGCGCTGACGCCGATGTGCAACAGACCAAGGCATTTCTGGCCGCCCGCATCATCGGCATTCTTGACGATGAAGGGCTTTCGACACGCAAGGCCGAAGGCCGTACCGGTGTCAGTCATGCGGACTTTACCCGCATTCGCAACGTACAACTTGACCGCTTCACCATTGACCGTCTGATGACCGTGCTCAACAAGCTCGGCCAGCACGTAGACGTGCAGATCGACGTTCGCCCGCGCGTGGCCGCTGAAGAGGCGCCGGGGCATCGCTGAGAACCTTGTCACGCTCAGCTTGAGGTAAGAGGTGACCTGATTACCCAGAATGGCCAGCCAAGGTCAAGAGCCGGTAGGGCAGCGGAGGAGTGCGCACGGCGACATAGGCGAGGCTGGCAGCAACGCGATACCGGTGCGGACCTCCGCCTCCGTCACCGCCGTCACGAACAGCTTGCGTGGCGGGCGGTCGTCCATCCAAGCCAGAACCTCCGGGCTCGGCTCGGCGCGCATCAACTCCGCAGCGATATTGGTATCGGTCACCACCATCGCTGCTGCCTCACTCGAAGCGCGGCGGCCCGCGCATCGGTTCGCGAGGCGGCAACTCCAGTTCAACGCCGCCGAAGGGCTTGAACACTTCGTGGATCGCCCTCCCTAGCCGCTCCCCCGGAGCGGGCTCCCGGTCAAGCGCCTCGGCCAGGATCAGCCGTGCTTCCTCTTCCATCGACCGGCCGTTGGCGGATGCGCGAACCCGAACGCGGTTCTTTACTTCGTCGTCCAGATTGCGAATCGTGATGCTTGCCATTGTCGCCCCCCCAATCGGAACAAGCTTATACGACGATTGCGTTGCAATCAGGCTGTCCCCTATGCGTCCGTCCCGGAACGTCGTAATCGCCGTTGTCTCCGGTGCGGCGCGGCCGGTAAGCCGACGACGCCGGAACCGTAAGGAAGCCAGCAAGATAAGGGGAGGCCGCCGCGCACCTCGAAAGGCATTTTTGGCGCACCTGGACCCAATTGTCTGATGTGCGCTGGCCGATCGGCATGGAACCTCCTTGACCAACTCTCGAAATCCACCTCCGGGCACCTGGGTCGAGCGCCACACCGCAAAACCGTCACTGATCGCATCGCGGCACGGCATTCGGCGGAGCTTCTTTAACGCGGCAATCCGTTTTAGGGCGGCCTGTCAATGGCTATCGCATAGCCGACCGCCTGAATTCCGCCGGCCTGATATCGGAGCGCCGGAAAAACTCCTTGGCACCCGCATAGAAATCAGCTGGTCAGCGTGCCGGCCGCAGAGATTAGACAGCATTTTGTTCTTGTGGCAACACTAAGAACTCGCATATCCCCTATTTGGATCAATGTTCTAGCCCATCGCGGTGTCTGCGGATGTCAAGTATCAGAACCTTTAGCGCATCTCATGCCCCCTGAGCACGGGCTGGCGCGCTTCAGCGCGGCTCGTAATCCTTGCTGAAGCCGTTGCGCGAATTGGTCACGCTGAAGTGGCCGTCGGGCTGCACGGTGGCTCTGACCCAATGGGCCTCGCAACCCTCGGTCTCGCCGGTGTTGGCGATGAATTCCTCGCCGGGGTTGTGGTCTGCGTCGGTCTCCACGGCACGGTGAACCTGCCAAAGATCCAACAGGGATGGCGTGGCACTGAGTGTCTCGAACGTCGCCGCACTGCCGCCTTTTCGCGGGCCGTTGTTCATCACCGCCACCAATGGCTTGATGCCCTGGATGTGCGCCGGTGCGCCAGACATGGACATGCCATGATGCGTGACCTGGAATAGGTCGACCTCTCCGAACAGATTGACTGGGCAGGCGGTCTCGATCTCGTAGTTCCAGCTCAAGTCCCCTAAGTCCAGGAACTCGAAGTCACCGACCCTGATGAGGAAACCCACGCTCTTGCCGTTTTCGCCCTTGTCGACGCGCTTCGACGCAGCGTCGCGACAGGCCGGATTGGGGCCGCCTCCGGCGAGCGGCTCCTTGAGGAACCGGCTGCGGGCGGCAACGAACAAGAAGTCCGTGCTTGCTAAGGGAAGCTTCTGGCCCGGCTTGGCCAGCATCCGCCGATCGCCGGCGGTTTCGACGTAACTCTTCCAAAGCTCGTCCGCTCGCTGGTTCCAGCCCACCTCTACGCTGTCGCCATGGTCGACGAACGTTCCGATCGGGACCCTCTCGGCCAAGGCTGCCACGCCACCGGTGTGGTCGCGATGAAAGTGCGAGGAGATGAAGTAGTCCAGCTCCTTCTTGCCGACCTCCTCCTCCAGCACCTTGACGATGCGCTCGGCATCCCTTCCCTCGAACCCAGACCAGCCTGCGTCCATCAGCACGGTTTCGGACTCGGGCGTCACAATCAGCGTCGCGGCGCCGCCTTCGACGTCGATCCAATAGATTCGGAGCGGTTCGCCCGTGACAAGGGGGCAAACCTTCAGGGCCATCAGAATGGCGAGCGTCCAATGTTTCATAGTCTCCATATCATAGGCTTCAAGCTCGGCGAAGCAGCGGTTGGACCGGCGGGGCTCGCGCAGAAACGCGGCACGCGGAAGCCATCGCGGGGCTCCCCGCCACTCATTCCAAGGGCGCTGCCGAGATCGGATCGCTTACCCACCACCGGCCCGCGACCGCTCGCCCAGAATTCGCTCCCGCTGGCGAGTGCGCAGTTGCTAGGATTGAAGGTACCGGTCGGCCGTGATTCGGCGGGCCCCTTGATCCGGCTATTCGGTGAGCGCTGCTTGACTGCGATAGACTGGAATCAGAGGATTTTGTTTCAGCATGTCTAAGTCGAGTCTTGTGCTCTTCGTTTCGGCCCTGCTCGCTGTCGGTGCAGCAGTGGCCGCAGATGGTGACGCCGCCAAGGGCAAGGATGCGTTCCAGCAACGATGCATGGTCTGCCACTTTGAGGACAGCGCTGACAGGAAGATCGGGCCGGGCTTGGCCGGGATCAAGGACGGCAAGCTGCCGAGCGGCAAAGAGGCCACTCCCGAAAACGTCCTCGAGAACATGAACAAGGGCGGCAACGGCATGCCCCCGTTCGAAGCGATGCTCAGCGAGGAAGAGAAGGTCAACATCGTGGCCTACGTGCTGACCTTGTAGCTCGAACGCTAAGAAGGAGCGTGCAACCACGATGTCTTGCCGTCCGCTCCCAATGCCGCTAGGCGAGGGGACGCGACGTGCCTGCAACAGGAGAAATTATGGATATTGAGAAGAAGGTCACAGAAATCATCTGCGAGCAACTCAGCGTCGAGGAGTCGCAAGTGACTCCCGATGCGAAGTTCCAAGAGTCCCTCAATGCAGATTCTCTCGACGTCGTCGAGTTAATCATGGCATTCGAGGAAGGCTTCAATATCGAAATCCCCGATGACCAAGCCGAGTCGATCCGCACAGTTGGTGAGGCGATCGAGCACATCAAGGCTTCGCAAGCGGGTTCATAGCAGGGGCACTGTTGGCGAAACGAGTCGTCGTTACTGGTGTCGGCCTCGTCTCCCCCGTAGGGGTGGGGACGGAGGAATGCTGGGCTGCAATCCTCAAGGGCACTAACGGTATCGGCCACATCACGCATTTTGACGCCGACGATTACCCGTGCCAGATCGCAGGGGAGGTCCGAGGCTTTGATCCGCTCGACTTCGTGCCCGCCAAGGACCTGCGGAAGATGGCGCGGTTCATCTTCTTCGCGATCGCTGCCAGCGACTTCGCGATGGAGATGGCCGGCTTGGAAGTGACCGAAGAAAGATCGCCACGCGTCGGCGTGTATGTCGGCAGCGGCATCGGCGGCTTCGACATCATCGAGCGTGAGCACAAGAAGCTCCTCAAGTCAGGTCCTCGTCGTGTAACACCGTTCTTCATCCCGGCTACGGTCGTCAACCTTGCCTCTGGCAATGTGTCGATCCGTTGGAATGCCAAGGGTCCGAACTCCGCCACCGCGACAGCCTGCACCAGCGGATCTCACGCGGTCGGCGATTCCTTCCGCTTGATCCAGCACGGCTATGCCGACGCCATGATCTGCGGTGGAGCGGAAGCGGCGATCACCCCGATGAGTATCGCCGGCTTCTCTGCCATGAGGGCCCTTTCGACCCGCAACGACGCCCCCGCTGTGGCGTGTAGGCCATGGGACGCCGAGCGCGATGGCTTCGTGGTCGGCGAAGGAGCGGGGATCCTAGTGCTCGAAGAACTCCAGTCTGCCCTGCGCCGAGACGCGCCGATCATCGCCGAAATAGTTGGCTACGGCATGAGCGGAGACGCCTACCATATCACCTCGCCGGCCGAGAACGGCGAGGGTGCGGAGCGCGTCATGCGCAACGCGATCGAGGACGCAGGCATCTCCACAGGCGACGTGCACTACATCAATTCGCACGGCACTTCGACCCCTGTCGGCGACGTGATCGAGTCAGGCGCTATGGAGCGACTCTTCGGTGACCACGCCAAAAGGCTCGCCGTCAGCTCGACCAAATCGATGACCGGGCACCTGCTCGGTGGTGCGGGCGGACTCGAGGCTGGCATCTCAGCGCTGGCCGTGCGAGACCAGATCGCCCCTCCGACGATCAATCTCCGGCAACCCGGGCCGGGTTGCAATCTGGACTATGTGCCGGACCATGCGCGCAAGATGGAGATTGAGTACGCCCTCAGCAACTCCTTTGGATTCGGCGGCACAAATGGCGCACTGGTGTTTTGCCGCTACCGTGCCTGATGGTCGGGGAAACCACAGTCGGCGGTTGATAGAATTGCTTGTAAGCGGGCCATAGACACCCGCTTTCCCCCTGCATTATGAATGTCTTTGTGTGCGTGAAGCAGGTCATGGCGCGGGACTCGGTGATCCGCCTGGACGAGGGCGCGACATGGGTCCGCGACGATGGCCTGACCTTCGAAATGAACGAGCCCGATACATACGCGCTTGAGGAAGCGCTGCGCCTCAAGGAAAAGCACGGCGGAGAGGTGGTCGCCGTCACGGCGGGACCAGCGCGGTCGGCTTCCACGATCCGCGAAGCTCTCGCCAAGGGGGCTGATCGCGGCATCCACATCGAAGACGACCGCTTTGTCGAAGCGGACACCCGCGCGACCGCCACTGCTCTGGCCGCAGCGATCCAGCGCGAGCCGCACGACCTGATCCTGACGGGACTGCAGTCCGACGACTCGGGCTTCGGGCAGACTGGCGTCATCCTCGCTGAAAAGCTGGGTCTGCCGCACGCGACGATCATCATGGAAATCGACGCGTCGGGCGGACGGCTGCGGTGCAAGCGCGAGCTTGAGGCTGGCTGGTTCCAGACAGTCACACTGCCGCAACCGGCCCTGCTGACCATCCAGAGCGGGATCAACAAAGTCAGGTACGCCACCCTGATGGGCATCAAGCGGGCACGCAAGAAACCCCTGCAGCACTATTCGCCAGCAGAGCTCGGAGTCGAAATCACCTCCCAGCAAAGCGTCCGGAAGCTCTACCAGCCCCAGCAGGCGAAAGAAACGGTGTTCCTGGAAGGGAGCAGCCGTGAAGTGGCCGATCAACTTCTGCACAAGCTCCGCTTCGAGGCTCGAGTGCTATGAGCGTCCTCGTCATCACCGAACAGCAGGGCGGTAAGTGGCACCGCATGTCACTTGAGGCGCTGACCGCCGCCCAACAAGCAGCCCAGGGCATGGCCTGCCCGCTGGTCGCCGCTGTAATCGGCTCGGGAGTCGGCGAGCTCGCAGACGAGCTCGCTTCAAAGGCCGTCTCGGAGGTGGTCGTGATTGACCACCCAAGCCTAGCCCAGTATGGGCCTGACGGATTCTCCCAAGCGCTGCGCCAAGCGATCGAGCTGATCGGACCCCGCCTTGTCCTGTTCCCCCACACGTATCAGGTTCGCGATCTCGCCCCGAAACTCGCAGCTTCATTGGGGACGGGATTCATCAGCGATGTCGTCGCCATGCGGTTCGAAGCCGGCCAGCCAGTGTTCGTCCGTCAGCTGTTCCAGGGCAAGCTACACGCCGATGTTGTGGCATCAGGCGATCGGCCGCACTTTGCGTCGTTCCAATCCGGTGCCTACAGGGCGGACAAGGTCGTCGGCGGTGCAGCGCCCGCCCCGATCCGCTCCCTCGAAGTTTCGATCGACACCTCCGCTATCCGCACTGAGTCGGAGGAACCCTACCAAGACGCCAAGGACGCTGTCGACCTCAGCTCGGCCGATATCATCGTCTCGGTCGGGCGCGGCATCCAGGACCCAGACAATATTCCGCAAGCCGCGGCGCTTGCCAAGGCCATCGGCGGAGAGCTGGCGGCGTCACGGCCGATCTGTGACAACGGATGGCTCCCCCTGGACCGCCAGATCGGCAGTTCCGGGCAGACCGTTTCGCCAAAGCTCTACCTCGCCCTCGGCATCTCGGGCGCGATCCAACACGTGGTCGGAATGAAAGGCGCCAAAACGATCGTGGCCATTAACAAGGACGCCGGCGCGCCGATCTTCGAGATCGCCGACTATGGCATCGTCGCCGATCTGTTCGATATCGTGCCCAAGCTGGTTGAAGCGCTTGAGAGCGCAGACTAAACACCCCAAGCAATCGAGCACGGGCAATCGTCACCCGATTCTCTAGGTGGGGCCGGGTCCTTGGTGCCAGCGATGAACATTCGGCGAGCCAAGACACGCCTGGCTGGGCTCCGAGCGGTCACCGAGCTCGGAATGCGGCGCAGCCGACAATCGCCGCTGCACACCCGTAAGTGCGAAGATACCATTGCGATGCGTCAACTTGCCCTGTCCCTAACCATCGCCGCTCTAGTTGCGGCAACGCTGTCCTGCAGCGCCACCGAGACTTCGGGCGGGCGCGACCCCGGCGATCGGCCGAACTTCGTGCTTGTCTTCATTGACGACATGGGTTACGGCGATATCGGGGCATTTGGATCCACAGCCAACCGCACCCCGCAGATTGATGCCATGGCGGAGGCGGGCATGAAGCTGACCAGCTTCTACGCCCACCCTGTCTGCACGCCGTCGCGAGCCGCTCTGATGACGGGCAGCTACCCGATCAGGAACGGCCTCCAGACTGGCTACTGGCACCCCGTGCTGATGCCGGCCGACCCGCAAGGCATTCATCCGGATGAAACCACGGTCGCCGAAGTGCTTCAGCAACGCGGCTATGCCACCGGCATCGTTGGCAAGTGGCACCTCGGCGACCAGCCCGAGTTCCTTCCGAACAATCACGGCTTCGACTACTACTTCGGCCTCCCGTACTCGAACGACATGAGCCCGTTCATGCCGCTCAATTCGCGGAACCACCCGCCGCTGCCCCTGCTGCGCAACGGCGAGGTGGTCCGCGAGGTGCCTGAGGACCAGTCATTCTTGACCGGCAGCTACACAGCCGAAGCACTCTCGTTCATCGATCGCCACCACGACGACCCATTCTTTCTCTACATCCCCCACTCGATGGTCCATGTTCCCCTGTGGGCAGGCGAGGCATTCAAGGGAACCTCTGCAAACCGCATCCTTGGCGATTGCATCGAAGAGCTTGATTGGAGCGTCGGCGAGGTCCGCAAGAAGCTCGAAGAGTACGGCATTGCCGAGAACACACTGGTGTTCTTCACGTCCGACAACGGGCCCGCCCGAGGCAGCGCCGGGCCGCTGCGGGGCCGCAAGGGCAGCACCTACGAGGGAGGCGTGCGTGTTCCGACCGTAGCCTACTGGCCGGGTACGATCCCGGCAGGGTCATCGTTCTCCGAGACTGCCACCACGATGGACATCCTGCCGACGTTCGCCGCCCTGGCGGGTGCGACAGCCCCGCCAGGCCGCGTTGACGGCTACGACATCTCTAGCGTGCTAAAAGGCGATACCGAGCAGGCCTCCCCGTACAGCGCGTTCTATTTCTACCGCGGCTACGAACTGCGCGCGGTGCGCAGCGGCGAATGGAAGCTGCATACTGATGGAACACTCTACAATCTCGCAGACGACATTGCCGAAAGTCGCGACCTAGCCGAAGCCAATCCCGACGTGAAGGCCCGGCTCGAGGCACTGCTCGAGGATGCGCGCTCGAACATAGGCGACGGCCCGGTGTGGCCGGTTGATCCGGGAATCTCGCTGCCCTCGACAGCGAGGCCGATCGGCAAGATCGAAACGATGCCCAAACTGCTCATCGCTCGCCACGGAGTTGAGGGCGACGCGGCCCACGAGCCGCCAATCCGCACGAAGACGGTCAATGTGAAGACGCCGCCGGACTTCAAGAGACCCGACAACTGGTGATCCAGCCGCCTGCGGATCGCTCGACTACTCGGGGGCCGGTTGGGCCTGGCCGCTGATTGCACCGATCACGCGACCAAGAAATCCTCGCTTCGGGGGGGCGTTCGCTTTCCGCTTTGCCTCCCGGGCAGCGTGATCCCTGGCCGCAAGGTAGCTGGTCATGTTGGAAGAGTCCGGCTGCGTGCCGGCGATGTAGACCTCTTCCTTGCATCCCGCGCAGAAGTCCTCCGCCAGGAACCGCTGCGCCGGATCGACCGGGACGCTCACGACTCCTTCTGGGGCCTTGAACGGCCCGGGATCGGCATAAGTCGACAGTTCCCGCACCTTCTTCATGAACATCGCCCAGATAGGCAGGGCCGAGTGCGCCCCTTCCAGCGCAAGATCCGTGTTGTCGTCGAAACCCACCCACACAACGCAAATCAGATCGTTCGTGAAGCCAGCGAACCAGCCATCGTCATCCGTGCCGGTCTTGCCCGCAGCATCCGTGATGCCGTATGTGAACCTAGCCCTGATTCCCGAGCCATGACGGATCACATCGTGCATGATGTGGGTGACGATGTAGGCAACGCGGGTGTCGATCACATCACGCTCCTCAACCTTGCTCTCGTAAAGCGTCGTGCCTTCGTCATCACGCACGTAACGAACGAAGCGCGGCTCGACCCGAACACCCTGGTTGGCGAACGCTGAGTACGCTGCCGCTACCTCGACTGGCGTGACCTCGTAGGTGCCGAGGAACATCGATGGCACCGGCAGGATGTCGGTCCCCATACCTGCGCGCTCGGCTAAGTCGAGCACACGCTGGTACCCCGTCATCCGGCCCACCTTGACGGTGGCCACATTGATCGATTTCAGCAAGGCAAACCGGAGGCTGATCTGGCCGAAGTAGTGGTCTTTGTGGTTGGAAGGCTTGTAGGGCTCTTGGAATTCGCTGAACACAAACTCCGTGGGCTCGTCGTTCACGAGCGTGCTCGTCGTCAGCAGTCCAGGCGGTGCATCGTATTGCACGCGGGCGTACTCTGGCAAGGCCTTGGCGTAGCCCCGCTGGATGGTCAGCTGACGCTCGGGATCCAAGGCCGTGTCAAACGCAGCGGCAAAAACGAATGGCTTGAACACCGATCCTGGCTGGCGCTTGGCGAGCGCCCGATTGAGTTGGCTGCCGCCGTAATCTCGGCCGCCCACAATCGCCTTGATCTCGCCGGTCCGCGGGTCCATCGCAACCAGCGCGACCTGCGCCCGCGGCGGCTCCTGGCCCCGAAAGCGCCTTTGGCCAGCAATCTGCTTGTCGACCAGTTGCATGCCCTCTCGCACGGCTTCGACAGCGATCTCCTGCAGCCGCTTGTCCAATGTGGTGTAGACCCAATAGTCCTTGGTCACCAAGTCTTCGGTCTTGAAGTGCCCTCGCAGGCTCTTGTTGACCAGGTCGATATAGTACGGGGCGTCGCGGGATTCCATGTGGCCGCTAGCCAGCACGATTTCCGCTTGATTAGCGTCGCGATAGGTATCCTCGTCAATGAATTCCTCGCGCAGCATCGCCGCCAAAACCAGCTGGCGCCGCTGCTTTGCACGCTCCGCATAGCGGTATGGATTGAGATAGCTCGGCCCCTGGGGCAGACCTGCGAGCAGCGCCGCTTCGGCCAGCGTCACGTCTCGCATGTCTTTATCGAAAAATGCTCTGGCCGCCTCGCCAAAGCCATGAATGTTAAAGCTGCCCTGACGGCCCATGAAGACCTGGTTCGAGTAGTTCTCGAAGATCTCCTCCTTGCTCAAACGCCTTTCGAGCTGCAGCGCAATCATCGCCTCTGCAACCTTGCGGCTCAGCGTTGATGCCCTTGTCAAGAAAAAGTTGCGGGCCAGCTGCTGAGACAGAGTCGAGGTTCCGCGCGGCTTCTTCCATTCCGTCAGGCCTTGGATCGCTGCGCCCGCAGTCCGGATGAAGTCGATGCCGTGGTGCGAGTAGAAGCGATGGTCCTCGATCGCAATCACCGCGTCGATCAGATGTTGAGGGTAGTCCTCGAACTTGAACAGCCGGCGCTTGGAGCGGTCTTGGTCGAATTGGTTGGTGATCAGTTCGGGCTCGAGCTGGTACGCCTGCAGCAGCTCGTTTGTCTCAGTGGCGAAAATCCGGCTGATATGATCGCTCTCGACTTCGATGCGCGCTGGATCGGGAGCAAAGTGAGACAAACGGCCCGGATGAATCTGAATGCCGTTGCCGGACAGCGCGTACCAACCGACAGGGTTCTCTTCGTCGGGGGTATATCCCGCTGACCTGAGGTTCCTTGCGATGGCCGACAGTGTCCCGGGATCGCCAACGGAAATCGTCCTCGGCGTCGACAGGAAGCGGGCCGTCCGGTCGAAGGCCCCGCCCTCCATGCGAATGTCGATGATCGTGCGGAACTTCCAGTAGAAGTGGTTATAGACGACTCCTCCAACGATCCCTCCAATCAGTCCCAACGCCACCAGCGCGGTCCCTACAGGAGTCCGGATGAAACGCCAGATCGAAGCGAGCAGGCCCAGTCGCAGACGTATCACTGAGCCACTCGACTTGCGGGTGGACTTGGCGCTCTTGCCTTTCCTCGCAGTGCCCATGCGGCCCATTCCCTCGACCAGACGCCTACCGGATCCAAACAGTTCCCAATGATGGAAACACCTACTCGTCCGCTTGGAGACCGGGCGTTGCTTCGGTGATTCGGCGCTGCAGCTCTTTCGCTATCTCTTCGATCATAACATCTTCGGATGATTTTGTCTTTCGATCCGTCAATTCCACCACGCCGTCAGAGATTTTCCGCCCTACTGTGACGCGGAATGGGATGCCGATCAGGTCGGCATCCTTGAACTTCACGCCCGCGCGCTCGGCACGGTCATCCAGCAGCACGTCGACACCGCTGCCAACCAACCGGGCGTAGAGCATCTCGGCGGCTTCCTGCTGGGCCGGATCCTTGAGGTTCACAGGCGTGATCACCACCGCAAACGGGGCAATCGCTACCGGCAGCGCCATGCCGGACTCGTCGTGATTCTGCTCGATCGCTCCGGTGAGGACGCGCTCGACGCCAATGCCGTAGGAACCCATGATCGGGGTGACAGCCTTGCCGCTCTTGTCCAACACGCGTAGCCCCATCGAGTCGGAGTACTTGTAGCCCAGCTTAAAGATGTGCCCGACCTCAATCGCCTTGCGCCGGCGCACCGGTTCACCAGAATCCACGTCTAGGTCACCATCCTCGGCCTCGCGCAGATCCCGGAAGCGGGCTTGGAAGTCGCGCCCGGGCGTAACATTGCGCAGATGCGTGTCGGCCTTGTTCGCGCCGGCGATCATGTTGCGGCGACCCTGTAGCGCCGTGTCGGCAAGCAGCCTAACCTCTGCACAGCCAACAGGGCCGACAAAACCGGTACCCACGCCGAGCCAACGTTCGATCTCCTCGGGACGGGCCGGGCGGACCTCCGCGTCCTGCAATTCGGCGGCGAGTTTGGTCTCGCTCAACTGGTGATCGCCTCGCAGCAGCACCATGACGGGCTTGCCTTGCGCGATCATCACCAACGCCTTGATGTGCGAGGTCGCGGGCAGTCCATCGAACTCGGAAACTTCCGCGATCGTCTGCTTGGCCGGAGTGGTGAACTCTTCGGGGCCGTCGTCACCTTCGGGATCCGCTGCTGCGGGCGGCTGGGGCCTCGTGACCGCCTTCTGCAAGTTCGCGCGATAGCCGGAAGCCGCGCATTCGATCAACCAATCCTCGCCCGCTGCTGACGGCAGCATGAACTCGCACGACTCACTTCCGCCCATAGCACCCGAATCCGCGTCCACGGGCACGTACTCGAGGCCGCAACGGTCGAAGATCCGGCAGTAGGCGCGATAGTGCTTCTGGTACGCCGAGTCCAAACCAGCGCTGTCCATGTCGAAAGTGTAGGAATCCTTCATCGTGAAGCGGCGTACGCGCATCAAGCCGGCCTTCGGCCTGGGCTCGTCGCGAAACTTCGCCTGGATCTGGTACCAGATCTGGGGTAGCTGCTTGTAGCTGCGCAACTCCCCGCGGGCGATGAAGGTGACGACCTCTTCCTCGGTCATCCCCAAGCACAGTTCCCTGCCCCAGCGGTCCTTGAGGCGAAACATGTCATCGCCGATCGCGTCCCAGCGCCCGCTTTCCTTCCAGACCTCGGCCGGATGCAGTTCCGGCATATAGATTTCTTGCGCTCCGATGGCGTCCATCTCCTCGCGGATGATGCCTTCGATCTTGCGCAAGCTGCGCTGCGCCAAGTAGAGATAGCAGTACAACCCCGCCGAGAGCTGCCGGATATAGCCGGCACGCAGGAGCAGCTTGTGACTCGCGACCTCGGCGTCCGCCGGGGCATCCCGCAACGTCGGAAGAAAGAGGCGACTCCAGCGCATGGAGAGGATCCGCAGAGGTCCCGACAGGGTGCCGTCAGGAAGGCGGAAATCCCATCGTAGCACCGAGACCCGGAGCCACTTTCAGGCTTGTTCGAAGCGGACTAGCCGCACAGTCGGCGCCGGTCCGAGCCGGTCACCACGCCAGGGCGTAGGACTTGTCGCGCCGCGGGCCGGCCGCCCCGTACAGAACACCGCGCTCGGTATCTATCATCAGTGCCGTGGCATCGCCAATCGCCCAGTCCCCAGCGGGCTGCGCGGTGTGGCCCATCGCGCTCAGGCCCGCAACCGTCTCTGACGGCATCCGGGATTCAACCCGCATCACGCCAGGGTGAATCTCGCGGGGGAAAAACGAAGGCGGGAAATCAAGAATCTGCATCAGGGGCGCATCCAACGCACTCTGGATGTCCATGCCGAATTCAACCACGTTCAGCAGGAATTGCAGGTTGACTTGATCCTGCGCATCCCCGCCGGGCGTGCCCCAAGCCATGAATGGCTTGCCGTCCTTCATCGCGAGCGTGGGCGTGAGCGTCGTCCGGGGGCGCTTGCCCGGCTGCAGGCTGTTCGCCCTGGTCTCGTCCAAGTAGAAGCTCTGGGCACGCGTGCCGAGGACAAAACCGAGGCCTTCGACGATGGGCGACGTGCTGTACCAGCCGCCGCTTGGCGTTGCAGAAAAAACATTGCCGGCGGCGTCCGCAACCCTTGTTCCGGTCGTGCCGGGCGGGTCCGGGCGGAACAGAACCTCGTCGGGAATCGCGGCATGCGCGACCTGCTCGTTTTGGAATGGGTAGGGGTTCCCCGGCCTCAATTTCAGGGAGGGGGTCTTCAAGTCGATCAGCTTGCGCCGCTCGGCAGCATACTCCTTCGACAGCAGTCCCCGCTCGGGGACGCCGACGAAGTCGGGATCGGCGTAGTACCATTCGCGATCCGCGAAGGCCAGCTTCATCGCTTCAGCCAGCAGGTGCAGATACGGCGCTGTATTGTGCCCGAGCGAGCGCACGTCGTAGCCCTCGATCAGGTTGAGAGACTGCAGCAGCACCGGGCCTTGAGACCAAAAGCCCACCTTGTATACTTCCACTCCGCGATAAGATGTGTGGGCGGGCTCTTCAATGACCGGACGGAAGGCTGCGAAATCTTCTATCTCCAGCAGTCCGCTCGACGTGAAGCCGTTTGCGTCAGTGCATTTGAAATTCTTCTGGAAGTCAACCATCTCGGCGGCGATCTCGCCCTTGTAGAACAAATCGGACGCCGCCTTCAGCCCGGCTGCGCGCCCGTCTGCGGAAGCTCCCTCTTCCGCTTCGACCATCCTCTTGAAGGTCTGCGCCAGATCCTTCTGCACGAGCAGATCCCCGACCTGCGGAAGCTTGCCGCCGGGCAAGAACACCCGTGCGGACGAAGGCCATTCAGACCGCATTCGGCGCTCAACCCTGCCTAGATTGTCCAAGTAGCTCGGAAATACGGCAAACCCTTGGTCGGCGAGCCGGATAGCTGGAGCCAGCACCTCACCCAAGGTCATGGTCCCAAACTCCTGCAGCGCAAGAATCAGCGAGCCCACGACCGCAGGCACCGGGGCCGCCAAGAAGCAATCTCCGGGAATCGCTTGAATCCCGTTCTGGCGGAACCACTCTAGAGTCGCTTTGCGCGGGGCCTGTCCCTGCCCATTGACGGCGACCACGCGGCCTTCCGCGGCACTGTGGATCAGGATGGGCACCTCGCCTCCTACCCCGAAGCGGTCGAATTCGGTGACTGTCTGCGCGAAGACGGTCGCAACCCCGGCATCGATGGCATTGCCGCCAGCCTTGAGGATGTCGAGACCGGCATCGCTGGCCTGATGATGTCCAGAGACTACGACCCCGCGCGCGCCCATCACATAAGGGCGCGTACCCGCGGACAGGGAGGCGGCTGCGAGCAATGCCCCAAGCCCAATGCTGAGATGTGTCCGGCGGAGAGATCGGTGAGGCATCGTGTACTTGCAGCGTATTGTAGCCGCTGTTTTGCGCATTGCTTCCGACTCAGATCGCAACCCACAACAACGGCCACGCAAAATCGACCCGCAGCGGCTTGCGCACGTTGTCGCTGATTCGCGGGCCCGTTGCGCAAGCCGACAGCGATGCAACTTGGAGTCAGGTAAGCCCGCCCGGAGCTGGATCGCGCTAGATTCGCTGCGACAAGCTGGAGACAGCGACGATCAACCGGTCTAAGCTCGCCATGCTGGTATGATCCCGGGGCGGTCGGCGGCGTGCTGAAACCGGCTAGCGAGCAGCCGCATGGAACAGCAAGCAACCCAGAGTGCGCCTTTCGTGGGATGAGATCCGCGCCCGGGCGGCAGAATTCGCGCGACAGTGGCGCGGCGAGGGGTACGAGCGCGGGCAGACGCAGCTGTTTTACCAAGCCTTCTTCGAGATCTTCGGCGTGCCGGTTCGCCGCGTCGCCAGCTTTGAACGACCCGTGCGCCAGCTTGGCGACAAGCGCGGTTTCATCGATCTGTTCTGGAAAGGCGTCTTGCTGGTCGAGCAGAAGAGCGCTGGCCGGGATCTGCAAAGGGCCAAGACCCAAGCGCTAGATTATTTTCCCGGACTGCAGGACTCGGAGCTGCCGCGCTACCTGCTGCTGAGCGACTTCCAGACATTCGAACTGTGGGATCTCGACGAGGATGACGCGATTACGTTCAACCTCGCGGATCTGCCGCATCATGTCGAACGCTTCGGATTCATCATGGGGGTCCAGCGGCGCGCCTTCCGCGACCAAGATCCGGTCAACATCAAGGCATCGGAACTGATTGGTCAGATTCATGACTCCATCAAGGGCTGCGGGCACCTGAGCCCCGATCTCGAGCGCCTGCTTGTCCAGCTCGTGTTCTGCCTGTTCGCCGACAACACTGGCATCTTTCAGCCGCGGGGCATTTTTGTCGATTTCCTAGAGACTCGGTCAGCGGAAGACGGGACGGATGTCGGCTCGAGATTCGCCCACCTGTGCAATGTCTTGAACACGCCCGAGGATTCCCGCTCCGCGGTGCTCGATGAAGACTTGGCCCGCTTCCCCTACGTTGACGGGGATCTGTTCTCCGACCCGATGACCACCCCGTCATTCGACAGCGAGACTCGATCGCTGCTGATTCAGGCCTGTCACTTTGATTGGTCCAAGATCTCCCCGGCCATCTTCGGCTCGCTCTTCCAGTCGGTGATGGACAGAGGCGAGCGGCGCGCGCAAGGTGCGCACTACACGACGGAGAAGAACATTCTGAAAGTCATCGAGCCGCTATTCCTCGACGACCTGCGGGCCGAATTCGAGCGAATCAGGCAGCGCTCGGGCGGCGGGCGGCTGGCCACCCTGAAAGCCTTCCACCGCCGCCTCGGGCAGATGACGTTTCTCGATCCCGCCTGCGGCTGCGGCAACTTCCTGGTCATTGCCTACCGCGAATTGCGGTCCTTGGAGATCGACGTGATCCGCGAGATCCGCGCCTTTTCGACCATTGCAGAGCAGCAGGAGCTGTATTCGGCGGGCCGCTTGCGGGTCGATGTCGACCAGTGCTACGGCATAGAGATCGGGGCTTGGCCCGCGCGCATCGCCGAGACAGCCCTGTGGATGATGGACCACATCATGAAGAATCGGATGAGTTTGGAGTTTGGCGAGACGTATGCGTGCATGCCGTTGAAGGCGTCCTCGGTCATTGCTCAAGGGGACGCATTGGAGATGGACTGGGCAGCGATCCTGCGCCCCGAGCGCTGCTCCTTTGTACTGGGGAATCCACCGTTCGTCGGAGCCAAGCTGCAGAGCGAGCGACAGCGCTCGCAGGTGCGGCGCATCGCCGCTCTCGGCGGCAGCGGCGGGACACTGGACTATGTCTCGGCTTGGTTCATCAAGGCGGCTGAGTATACGCGCCTGGGCACGGCCAAGGTAGGATTCGTCGCGACCAACTCGGTCACGCACGGCGAACAGGTCGGGCAGCTGTGGCCGATCCTGCTTGAGCGCTGCGGCATGGAGATCTCGTTCGCCCATCGGACATTCGCTTGGGGTTCGGACGCGCGCGGGAAGGCCCACGTACATGTTGTGATCGTCGGCCTAGCCGATCGAGCTGCCAAGGCAAAGAATGGCCCGAAGAGGCTGTTCGCCTACGAGGATCTGAATGGCGAGCCCGGTGAGACTCGCCACAAGGTGCTGTCGCCTTACCTGTTCGATGCGGGGCGGCTGCGCAATCCGCGCATGGTGGTGCACGAAGCGCCGCAGCCGCTGAACGGACTTCCGAGGATCGTGATCGGGTCCAAGCCGATCGACGGAGGGCACTACATCTTCACAGGCGAGCAAAAGCGTGCGCTTCTGAGTCGCGAGCCCGGCGCAGAGCAATGGCTCAGGCCGTACGTCGGTGCCAGGGAATTCATTAACGGCGGAAGACGCTGGATACTGGCGCTGCACGACGCGCCTCCGTCCGAACTGCGGCGGATGCCCGAGGTGCGGGCGAGAATCGAGGCTGTCGAAGCATACCGGCGCAAGAGCCGGGCCGAATCGACCAGGGCACTGGCGGACACGCCCACGCTTTATCACGTGAACGTGCTGCCGGACCGGCCATTTCTCGTTGTACCCGAGACCAGTTCGGAAGCGCGCCGCTATGTGCCGATCGCGTGGATGGAGCCTCCGACCATCCCGAGCAACGCCGTCCGCATCGTCAAGGACGCGACACTGCCGTTGTTCGGGCTGCTCACGTCTGCTATGCATATGAGTTGGCTGCACCATATTGGTGGGAGACTCAAGAGCGACTACCGTTACTCGATCGGCCTGGTCTACAACACGTTCCCACCGCCACCGGGCGGCACGCGGGCGTTGGCCAAGCTTGAGTCGCCCGCGAGCGCCGTGCTCAAAGCCCGCGCGGAGCACCCCGAAGCCTCGCTCGGCGATCTGTACCACCGCACTTCCATGCCCGTGAATCTTCGCCAAGCTCATCGCAAGTTAGACAGGGCGGTAGATCGGCTGTACCGACCGTCTGGGTTTCAGTCGAGCCCCGCGCGGGCTGAGCACCTGCTAGCTCTTTACGAGGACACGCTCGCACCACTGAGTGCGCCGAACCCCCGGGGGCGTCCCCGACGCGGGACGGGTTAGCTCGTAGGTCCACCCGCGCATGGTGAGCCATTCACCCGAGCTCGCGCTAGAATCAAGCAACCCATGAAACTACGACATCCGACAAGGAGGGCGTTCCTAGGCTCCAGCGCGCTAGCTGGCACTGCATGGACGGCCTGCCAGTCGCCGCCCCAAGACGGGGTGGCTGACGTCTCCGGACCGAGTTCTCTCGGCGCCCCAGTGAGCCGCTATGGCCAGAGGAGTCCATTCGAGAAGGTGGCCCGCGGATTCCGCGAGAGCAAGACCCCAGAGGCGTCGTCCTCGAGAACTCCGCTCGATCAAACCTACGGCATCATCACTCCGTCGGCACTGCACTTCGAGCGGCACCATGCGGGTGTGCCAGAGATCGACCCCGCGACTCACGAACTCCTAATTCACGGCCTCGTCGAAAGGCCTCTGGCCTTCAGCCTCGACGATCTCAAGCGACTGCCGTCTGTCTCGCGGGTCCACTTCGTCGAGTGCTCGGGTAACAGCGGCGGCGAATGGAGCCCAGCAGGCGCCCCGACCGTTCAGCTAAGCCACGGCCTGGCGAGCTGCAGTGAGTGGACCGGCGTCCCGCTGCGGATCCTGCTCGAAGAGGCCGGCATCAAGCCAGATGCGAAGTGGATTCTCGCCGAAGGTGCCGACGCGTGCCAAATGCAGCGAAGTGCCACGCTCGAAAAGGCGCTGGAGGACGGGCTCGTGGCCTACGGACAGAACGGGGAAGCACTTCGACCGGAGCAGGGCTACCCGATACGCTTGATCCTGCCGGGCTGGGAGGGCAACACAAACGTGAAGTGGCTGCAGCGGATCAAGCTGACCGAAGGACCGCAGTACGTCAAAGACGAAACCTCGAAGTACACCGAGCTAATGGAAGATGGCTCGGCTTGGATCTTTACCTTCGAGATGGATGCCAAGTCAGTTATCACGGCTCCGTCTGGCGGACATTCGATTGCGTCGCCAGGACTTCTCGAGATCTCTGGCCTGGCTTGGTCCGGAAGGGGAAAGATCACCAAGGCCGAGGTCTCGACCGACGGCGGCGAGAATTGGTCCAATGCCGAACTGCAGACGCCGGTCTACTCGCGAGCATTCACGCGATTCCGCCGTCCTTGGAAATGGGACGGAAGCGAGACGGTTCTGCTATCACGCTGTCATGACGAATCGGGCTACGTACAGCCCTCGCGCGCCGAACTGATCGAGGAGCGGGGCAGAGTATCCGCATACCATTGCAACCGCATCAAAGGCTGGCGGATCGCCGCAGACGGGAGTGTGTCCAGTGCTGAAGTCTAGCTTAATCATGGTTTCCTGCCTGCTGATGGGGACGGCACAAGTTGCGTCGGCACAGACCTACGGCCTCGGACGGGAGGCGACCGAAGCAGAGGTCGCAGCGTCGGATCGCACGATCGGGCCGGAGGGGCGCGAACTGCCCGCTGGCAGCGGGACCGTCAGCGAAGGCGCGCAAGTGTACGAAGTCCGCTGCAAGGAATGCCACGGCGACCAAGGGATCGGTGGAGACCACGCCGCGCTGGTGGGGAATCCGGGACAGTTGAAGCAGGCACCGCCCATCAAGACCGTGGGCAGCTTCTGGCCGTACGCGACGACGCTGTTCGATTACACAAGGCGTGCCATGCCGTTTGAGGAACCCGGCACGCTGACGGACGACCAAGTGTACGCCGTGACCGCGTATATCCTGCACCTCAACGGACTCATCGGAGAGGGCGACATGCTGGACCGCGAGACTCTACCGCAGGTTGAGATGCCGAATCGCGACGGCTTTGTCCGCGACCCGCGCGGAAACCAGTAGGAGCGGGCTTGGCGGCCTTACCCGTGCCGGAACACGAGCACGTCCCCGTCCTGCACGGCATATTCCTTGCCCTCTAGGCGGAGGTCTCCGCTTTCACGGGCCTTGGCGTAGCCGCCATGCCCGACAAGGGTGTCCCACTGGATCGTTTCTGCGCGAATGAACTTCTTCGCGAAATCGGAATGCACCGCACCGGCCGCAGCTACCGCCGATGCCCCGCGCCTGACCGTCCAAGCGCGACACTCGGTCTCGCCAGCCGTCAGGAAGGACATGAGACCCAGTAATTGGTATGTCGCCGAGACGAGTCTGTTGATCCCGGACATTTCGATCCCATAGCTCTCCAAGTATTCCTGCCGATCGTCTTCATCTAGGTCAAGCAGCTCAGACTCGACGCTCCCGCACACGGCCGTCAGGGCGAGGTTTGCGCGGTCGGCTACCAATTCGGCCTCGTACTTCCGCTGCAGGACCGGCATCTCCCCGGTGCGCCCCTCTCCGACATTGAGCACCAGCAGCATCGGCTTCTCCGAAAGGAACTGAAACCCTTTGAGCAGTTTGGCCCGCTCGGGCCCTAGATCCATCTCCCGCAACGGCCGCTCTTGTTCCAGCCAGCCTCGGCACTCCTGCAACAGGTCTCGCTCCGCCACGAGCCCGGCATCCTTGATGCGCTTGAGATCTTTCTCGAGACGCGCCAAGCGATTCTCGATCACTTGTAAGTCGTTCAAGACAAGCTCCAAGTCGATGTTGGCCCAATCCCTGACTGGATCCAGCGTGCCGTCGGCATGCATCACTGTGTCGTCATCAAACAGCCGCAGCACATGTGCGAAAGCATCCACTGTTCGCAGGCTCCCGATGTAGCTGGGCTCGCGCAGCGCCTCTCGCGAAAGCCCCGGCATATCTGCGTACTCGACGGTGGCCGGCGTGATCTTGCGCGGCTCGAACAGCTCAGCGAGGGCGTCCAGTCGATCATCCGGCACCTTGGCGACGCCAAGCTGAACCTTGGTCGAACCAACCCGGCTCTCCGTGGCGACGCCGGTAAGAATCTTGAACAGTGAAGTCTTGCCTACCTGGGGCAAGCCGATGATGGCGGTCTTCATACCTACTCGAATCCCATCTTGGCATGCTTGGGTTTCGAGGCGCGCCAACTGCGGAGGATGCCACTACTGGCAGGCAGTTCGCGAGGGTCGGCTGGGCGCGACAGGGGGAAGCCCACGATTGCAGTTCGCAGTGGTGGCCGCGGCTCCTCGCCCGCCGCAGTGAGTGCCATGGGGGAAGCTAGGGAGGGCGGGGCGCCGCTCATGATCCCCTGCCCCAATATATCGAGAATCTAGACCTAGAAGAATCTATATATTGGGGGTCAAGCGCTCCATTCGATTCTCGGGCCCGTTCTCGGGCCCCTCATCCGCCTCGACCGGCATAAGATTCAAGGGCAGCATATTCTGACTCGCAAGCAGTTCTGGTACACGGCAATTGTTCGGGCTGGCACGTCGTCTCGAAAACGATCGGTTCGACTAGCTCGGGCTTCCGTCGCAGCGAGGACAATTTCTGAATGCTGCATACATCCAACGCCGACCGCTCGGGGTGCTGGCGATCGGCCCGTTTCCAACATAGTCCCACCCGCGATCAGGTGTCTCTTGGCAGCACTTAGTCATACGCAATGCCGGCACTGGTAGCCAGTCGCGAAGAGGATCTTTTCGGCGGCGCTCGGTCACTTCTTAGGCTTGGGCGGCGGCGGGCTTGGGGCGGTGAGATTCCTAGTACCCGAATTGACGCCGTCCGTACCGTTCTGCATTAGTTCACTGCCGTCCACCCACAGCAGGCCGTCCTTCATTTTCGCTTGCTGGTAGAACTCGAATGTCTCTTCCTCCAGATGAACCCGAAGGCCCGTGATTCTCTGCTTGCCACCGTCAAAGAACTTCGGTGGCCGGCCACGTAACACGCCGTACAGCGTCGTCATTCGCGGCTGGCCGTCGAGAAGCAGCTTGACGATTCCCGGAGCGAGTGAACCATCACCCGGCTACGGTGTGCTTGCTTCGGTTGCCCAGACCAACAGTCCGCCAACTGGGTGCTTCCGGTAGAGCGAATTGAACAGCCCGCATACCTGCTCTCGGTTCCACACGAATCCGCGCTGGAATTCGGGCAGGCCTATGAAGCCGGAGTCGATCTGGTCCAGAATCGTAGAGATCTTCATGATCTGGTCCCTAGTCGCGCGGTTGCCGTACGGGTGTGCAGATGCGGCCGGAAGGTTCAGCCCGTGAGTCGTAGGAAAGCGATCACAATTCCCGCGACGGCGATCCCGGTGCCGACGATCCACTTGATTAGCCGCAGTTCGACCGCGGCAAGGCGGGCGTCAAGCGTGGCGGGCGTCACGTAGTCACCCTGCTCGGCTGCTTGGCGCACGGCGGCCGTGATGGCATCCGCCTGCGCCGGTGTCAACTCGGCATCGGTCAAGCTGCGGGCGATTGCGTGCGTGTCGAACAGGCCTGAACCCTAGTTTAGCGCGGACCAGCCACGGCTACCAGAGGTTCGTTCGGGTCAACGGCCATCGAGCCACGACCGCCCGCCGACTCCCCCGATCACGCTCCCGGCTCGTGTTCTTGATAAGAGCGGATCAACCGACCGCCTTCGCGGCTCGTCGAAAGCGTGGCAACCACCCGGTGGATGCTGTGCTGACCCATGTTCCACGCTAGCCCCCGTTGGCGGGCCGGAGGACGAGAGCCAGTGATTGGCGCCCGGAGCGACGGTGACCGCCCACGAGGTTCGCCTTCCCGCAGGGACTCTTTCTGAGGGGAGCGACCGCAGCGGCGGCCCCGGAGGGTGTGACTGGCACACCTCTGCGGGGTCGGTGGCGGCCCTGAAAGGGCCGGAGCGCTCACCTTCTTGCCCCCGGGTGTGGATCGTACGTGTTCAGTTGGGTCAATGAAATCAAGGGATTAGAGAAGATAAAGTGTGATCCTGGGTGTGACTGGAGGTCTGCCTGGGGCTGTAATCTGATCACGTCGTCCCTGTTACAGTCCCAGAGCGGCACTATTCGTGTAATTCGCGGCGCGCAGTGGCACACTTGGTGGGGCTGGCGATTGACCTCGATCGGCGCGGCGTATTGGGCGGGGCGGCTGCGCCGCGTGCCATCGGATGCGCGAGTCGAAGGACTCCGCTCGCACCGACTGCGCGATAATTCCGAGTCCCGGATTATTCCGAATTGCCTGTGGAACTCGGGCGGTGCTCGTGCTGTTGGGTGCATCGGACTCGGAATAAGCGCGACACTTTCGCCGTCGAACTCTTGCTGGCGGGAGTTGCAATGGACGACGTGAGCGTGCCGCTGGGACACAGCAGCGTGCAGACGACCGAGCGCTACTACGCCCGGCGGGACCAGGCCCGCAGGGAGCGGCTGCGCGCCGTCGTCGCTGCCGCCCACTCGCTCGACCCGGTGCTCACGGCACTGGGGGCAAGATTCTCACTGAAGTGCAGGGCTTGTTCGAGCAGTCCCCGCTGACCGCCCGGACACCCGATATATCGATCCAAGCGCTCGTCTGGGGTGTAGCACATGATGTGGTGGCTATGCTGAATACTTATGCCGTCGTTTACCGAATTCGCCGATCAGGAACGCTCGCGCTTCGAAGCAGAGCTGTTCGATTTTGTCCGCATTCCGAGCATCAGCACCCTTCCCGACCACCGGCCGGACATCACCCGCGCCGCCGAATTCGCCAAGCACCAGCTCTTGCAAGCAGGCCTGGAGTCGGTGGAAGTGATCGAGGGAAACGGCCACCCGCTCGTGTACGGGGAGTGGTTGGGAGCCCCTGGCAAGCCGACGATCCTGTTCTACGGCCACTATGACGTACAACCGGTGGACCCGCTAGAGGAGTGGATCTCGCCTCCGTTCGAGCCCACGGTTCGTGACGGACAGGTGTATGCCCGGGGGGCATCTGACGACAAGGGACAAGTCCTAGCCAACATCAAGGCGCTGGAAGCGCTGCGCCGGTCGCGCGGATCGCTGCCCGTGAACGTCAAGTTCTTGATTGAAGGCGAGGAAGAAGTGGGCGGAGAGACGATCGCCGCATATGTCGCGACTCACAAAGAACAGCTGGCCGCTGACGCTGCTTTTGTCTCGGATACGGCGATGTATATGCCGGAAACGCCGACCATCTGCACGGGGCTGCGCGGCATGACATACATGGAATGGATCGCGCACGGTGCCGAGCGAGACCTGCACTCGGGTCTCTACGGCGGCGTCGCGCCAAATGCCGTCTTCGGGCTCGTCGAGTTGCTGGCAAAGTGCAAGGATGCGACCGGGAGAGTGCTCATTCCGGGGTTTTATGACGATGTTGACGACCCGGCGGCCGACGAGAAAGCCAGCTGGGATCGCATCCCATTCGACGAAGACGCCTACAGGCGAACCGAGGTGGGCGCATCCACATTGACCGGCGAGCCCGGATTTAGCGTATTCGAGCGGGTTGGGGCCAGGCCGACCTTCGAGGTCCATGGCATTCCCGGCGGATTCATGGGCCCCGGTGCCAAAACGGTGATTCCGGCGACCGCAACGGCGAAGGTCAGCGCCCGCCTGGTGCCGCGCCAAGACCCGTACAAGATCCTTCAACTCATGCGGGACTTCGCGGCCAACAACGCCCCCGCCGGCGTCGCAGTCGACGTGCGTCCGATCCATACCGCCCCAGCCACGCTGGCCGCCACTGATCACCCGGTCATCAAGACGGCGGCGCAGGCGCTCAAAGAGGTGTGGGGACGCGAGACTGTCTTCATCAGGTCGGGAGGGTCGATTCCCGTGGTGGGGGACTTCCAGGCACACTTAGGCATTCCCACCGCGCTGATGGGCTACGGCCTGCCCGACGACGCCTTGCACGCTCCCAACGAGAAGTTCAGCTTGCATAACTTCCACATGGGCATCGCCTCCACCGCGCGATTCCTCGAACTGCTGGGGGAGAGGCCAGCAAGCTGACATCCAGTGCGCCACGCGCCGCCTACATCGATCAGCTGGCATTGGCGCTTCGATGCCGCAGGCAGCGGCGAGGCGAGGCGCTGCTTGCCAGGATCCGGGAGCTCTAGCGAGGCCCTCCGATCAGCGCCCAAGAGCGACGCTGGTCGCTCCGCATCATCGGATTCCGCGCCGTCGTGTCCGTGACATATAGCAGATAACACGTCAGTACGTTACGCAGGAAACATCTTCCACTTCGGTGTGCGTGATGTCTTCGCACTGACCAAGCTTGCTACTCCACTTGCCGCATTCAAGCTGTCGCGCGGCATGGGTTGGTTTCTCATCTCCATTGGATCCTGAACCGAACAGGGCAATCTTCTCAATTCCCGCCTCTAGCTCCCCGTTCTCACAGCGACTGAATCCAAGGGTCTCATACGCAGCAACGTAGGCTTCCAGCGTAGCGGTACGCTCAACTCCCTCCGGCCAGTAGTAGTTTCCCGTTAGGTCAGGCTCCCACCACCGGAAATCCTCGCCAGCTGCCCAAGCGATGCAGTTGTAGTCGTCAGTCGCTTCGCTCGTGATTCCCGAACTGGAGTCTGTCAGCTTTGGATATGTGCTCGGTAGCCAGCTACCCTTCAATTGGCCCATATCCGTTACGACTACCCCACTCCAACCACGCTTGGGACATCTTGACCAAATCACCGCGGTCACTTTGGCTTACCGGCTGTTCCACCGTTATTGCGTTGAGCGCCCAGAACCAGTGTGCAGGCTTGCTGCCTTCAAGTCTGAGCTGGTTCAAGATCAGAGGGACAGCCCTCTCGCCCATTCCGATGATTCTCTGGTATGCCGGGTGGGAGACTATCTCGGCGACGGACGAAGAGGCACTGCGACGCGACTTCCATTCCCGGACGAGTTCTTGAAACCTTGCCTGGTCTCGCCAAGTGGATCTCACTTCGAGGTACGAACCCGGTTCGAACAAAGCCCGAGGGTCTGGGCCAGCGACATTGGTGGGCTTGATTTCGGCCCATGTTGAGCTGATCCCAACCGTATCGGCTAGGTCGCCATCTCTAATTCTCCGGTATGCACCGTGAATCACCACTTGAGGAACATCGTCCGATTTCGAGTCAGATTGAATCGTTCTGGTCAGGATCGTCATAGCTGTATCCTAGTGGATCTCTGGAGCGATCTCTTCAGAGTCCTTGCAGAGCGCGATGGGAATTCTTAGGGTCAAGATATTCGCGCTCTTGACAAGGTAGACTGGCTGCCCTTCGTTATCGTATTCCCCGACAAGACGAACGACATCCGTGGCTACAGGTTTCATCCTGATAGTCGTGCCGTCTTCCAGCTTGATGATCGTCCAGTGCTCTATGGACTCCTCAACTGAAACCGAAACGCCTTCGCGGGTCTTGCCCTGATACCTTAGTTTAACTTTCTGTTGCATGTCATCACTATAGCGCTAACTAACGTGATTTCATGCACATATGTGAGTTTCGGAAATTCTGACCGCCAATATTCCGGAGACTATGGCCAGTCCGTCAGATCTTGGCGGCCCGATGCTCCCCTATCCTCGAGCTCCGGGAATCCGAGTGCGGACATCCCGGAACAGGAGGGCTTTGTGCATACAGATGCGCAGCGTCGCGGGACTCAGCTGCTGCTGGCGGCAGGCGCTTGCTACGGCAGGTCAGCAAGGCCCTGGCCGCGAACCTGCGCCATCCGGACTCCGTGCGGATCCTGTGCGGCACGCTCGACGAACTGCCCCGGGCCTTCGCTGCACTGGGCCGCCAAGAACTTGCTGGCCCGCCAAGCTTGCAGTGCCAGAACCGGGATGCGGATCTGCGGAGGCGGAAGCGGGCGTGTGCCGACGACGCCTGACTGGATCCGCCCCTGAACCCACCAAACCACTTGCCAGCCCGCCCAGAATCGCAACTTCATAACTGAGTTCTGACGCGGCAGATTCGAACGCGTTGGGGCCAGGCCGACCTTCGAGGTCCATGGCATTCCCGGCGGATTGATGGGCCCGGGAGCCAAAACTGTGATTCCGGCGACCGCAACGGCGAAGGTCAGCGCCCGTCTGGTGCCGCGCCAAGACCCGCACGCGATCCGGCAACTCATGCGCGACTTCGCGGCCAAGAACGCCCCCGCCGGCATCAAAGTTGACGTGCGTCCCATCCATACGGCCCCAGCCACGCTGGCCGCCACCGATCACCCGGTCATCAAGACGGCTGCGCAGGCGCTCCAAGACGTGTGGGGACGCGAGACCGTCTTCATCAGGTCGGGAGGGTCGATTCCCGTGGTGGGGGACTTCCAGGACCACTTGGGCATTCCCACCGCGCTGATGGGCTACGGCCTGCCCGACGACGCCTTGCACGCTCCCAACGAGAAGTTCAGCCTGCGTAACTTCCACATGGGCATCGCCTCCACCGCGCGGTTGCTCGAACTGCTGGGGGAGCGGCCGCCAAGCTGACTTCCCGGGCGCCGCCCAGCCGTCTCACTGCGGCGCGACCGGCAAGCGCGCTCCCATGGACCGCAGGCCTTCATCCAAGGCGGATGCGAGGCTCGCAGCCCGCGCCGCCTCGCTCTTGAAGCGGTCATTCTCCTCGCCTAGATCGGTGGCCAAGTTGTAAAGTTCCGCCTGCGGAGGGTCATAGAAGCGGATCAGCTTCCAATCGCCTTGGCGAATCACCGAATAGGGATCGTGGCCGGGGCCATGACGGTAGTGCGGGAAATGCCACAGCAGTGGCCGCTCCGGCAGGGCGGAGCCGCGCAGGGCGGGTCCCAGGTCGATGCCATCAATGGCGCGGTCGACGGGCGGGCGCGTCCCGACAGCTGCGGCGATTGTCGGTAGCAGGTCGATGCTGGCGATCGGCTGCGCCGACACCGAGCCGGGTGCCGTTACGCCCGGCCAGCGCACGATCCAAGGAGTGCGCAAGCCGCCTTCGTAGGCGTAGCCCTTGCCGCTGCGTAGCGGAGCGTTCTCAGTCGGCCGCCCATTGCGGTCCAAGCCCCCGTTGTCCCCCGTGAACACGATCAGCGTGCGATCCGCCATCCCGGTCCGGTCCAAGGCGTCCAGCAGCTGGCCCATGGCGTCGTCGACGCTGTGCACCATGGCCGCATAGACCGCGTCATCCTGTCCCTCGCCGTCTCGCGCCCGCTCGTATTCGCTGACCAGATCCTGCTTTCCCTGAATCGGCGTATGCACGGCGTAGTGCGACAGGTACAGCAAGAATGGCCGCTCTTGGTGGCGCTCGATGAAGCCGACCGCCTCGTCGGCCTCCCGATCGGTCAAGTACTCACCCGGCTTGCGCGGCTGCAACGTCGGGATTCCCATCGGCAGCCGCGGCAAGTTCACATAGGGGTCGAAGTACGATGGCGGCTGTCCGTAATCCCAGCCTCCGTAGTTCTCGCCAAATCCTTGGTCTTCCGGCAGATGGCCGCGACCGCCCAAGTGCCACTTGCCAATGAACGCACTGGCATACCCCAGCGGCTTCAGCAGCTCGGCCAAGGTGATCTCGTCATGCGGCAGTTGCAGTTCGTTCACCGGCGTCAACAACCCTCTGTCCGCACTGCCGGTGCTGTGGTAGCCGAAGCGGTTGCGGACATTGGGCCACTGCCGGGCGCTGAGCTGGAATTCGGCGCGGATCCAGTCCGTGATGCCGAGGCGCGCCGGGGAGCGGCCAGTCATCAGGGCCGCTCGCGTAGGCGAGCAGACTGCGCACGATGCGTAGCCATCTGTGAAGCGCATTCCGGTGGCTGCGAGGCGGTCGATGTTGGGCGTGCGGTAAAAATCGGAGCCCTGACAGCCGAGATCCATCCAGCCGAGGTCGTCTACCAGCACTACAACCACGTTTGGAGGGGGAGCGGCGGCAGCCGCCAGGCCTGCCAGCAGCGTTGCCAGCAAAACGATTCGGATCAAGAACTGCATGGTGCGAGACTACCGGCCTTGGCAGAGGCGTCCCCGAGTCTAACAGGGACGTAATGCCCGCATTTGGACGCCGGCCCCACGGCCACACCAGCCGAGCGGGCAGGCCGGTTGCTCGCCGCGCGCGCCTTGAACGCCGCACATTGGCCCCCGCCAGAGCCGCTCCGGCTACCGTCCGAAGACGATCCTTTCGCTCGTGAGCAAGCGCGCCGTCAACCACAGGAACCCCAAGGCGCCGACCAGCGCAACCACCGCAGCGATGCAGGCTGGGAGCGGAGCCAGGCCGGCGCCCTCCAGCGTGCGACTGATCAGCAAGGACTGGCCCATCACCGGAACAAACAGCTTCCAGAGTGCGTAGTCGACTGCCGAGCCCATCGCAAGGGCTGCTGGCACGACCGGTACCAGCATCAAGAAGGAGACGTAAGACTGTGCTTCCTTGTACGAGCGCGCGAGTGTCGCAACCGCCATTTGCAGCGCCGAGACAAGTAGCGCCAGGGGCAGCACTGCTGCCAGCAGGCTGCCGTACTCCCGCAGCCCAAGATCGAGACGGATTCCCAACCTCGCCAAGGGCGAGTGGTCGAGCACCAGCAGCAGTGCCGCGGTGGTCAGCGCAACGCTGGCCCAAGAAAATACGATCGCTGCCATCCACTTGCCGCCCACCAGCGATATGCGCGGCACGGAATTCGCCAACAGCCGCTCCAGCGATCCTCGCTCCCGCTCGCCGGCCGTCGAATCGATCGCGATCTGGAGGCTGCCGATGAACAGCGCCATGATCAGGATCATTGGCATGAAAGCCAGCAGCTTTGCCGCGCGTTCCCCTTCGTTTTCGAGATCAATCGTGTCGACCTGCACTGGCCGAACGACCTCCGGGCTCACCCCTCGCACCACAAGCCGCTGGCCGGCGATTTGCTGGCCGTAGTCTTGGATGAGGCTTCGAACACGCCTGGCCGCCTGTTCGGCGCGGTCTTTCGAGCTGTCGACGATGAGTTGCACCTCGGCCGTCTTGGATCTGGCGAAGGTTTTGCCGAAGCCATCCGGGATGACCAACACGAAGTCGACCGTGCCTTCGCTCACCTCGGCCCGGGCTTCGCTCGGACCGGTCTCGATACTGACCCCGGGCTGCTGCTCCAGCCAATCGATCAACGCCTGCGCGTTGTGCGCCCCGACGACGGGAACCGTGATCTTGCGGGCACCTTCGATCTGATCTGCCACCAGGCCGAACATGTAGAGCAGCATCAAAGGCAGCAGCGCCAGCGGCACCAGCGCTGAGAGGATCGAGCGGCGATCCCGGAAACCGTCCAAAAGCTCCTTGCGCAGGACCACTGCTAGCGCTGACATGTGTCGGGTCATCCGCGCTCACCGACGCCCTGCGTCAACTCTACGAAGACGTCCTCGAGGCTGTCTCGGCCCGCGGCCATGCGCAACTGGTCAGGCGTGCCGTGGGCGACAACGCGTCCTGCCGCGACGATCACGATCGAATCGCACACTGCCGACACCTCCTGCATGACGTGACTCGAGAACAGCACGCATCTGCCCTCGTCGCGGAGCTGCCGGATCAGCGCCCGAATCGCCCGCGTGCTCATCACGTCGAGCCCGTTGGTGGGCTCGTCAAGAATGACGTTGGGCGGCCCGTGCACGAGAGCGCACGCCAGAGCTACCTTCGTGCGCTCGCCATGCGAGAATCCTTCGGCCCGACGGTCGGCGATATCGGTCATGTCGAGCACGTCGATCAACTTCGCGCAGCGGGTCTCGGCGTCGCTGGCGCGCAATCCTTGGAGGCCAGCGAAATAGCGTATATGCTCCCGCGCCGTCAATCGCGGGTACACACCGCGTGATTCGGAGAGCACGCCGAGACGGGCCTGTGCCTTGAGCGGGCTTGCAGCGACATCGATCCCGTCCACCCACACCTGCCCGGCATCGGGCCGGATCAGGCCGTAGATCGCCCGCAGCGAGGTTGTCTTGCCAGCTCCGTTGGGCCCGAGCAGGGCGGTGACCGCGCCGTCAGCGGCGCGGAAGGAAAGCTGGTCAGCCGCTACGATCTGCCCGAAGCGCTTGCCGAGATCGCTCACTTCGATCATTCCGCCGCCCCCATGGCCGGGCCGGAATGGGTTAGGAAGAACGGCGGGCGCCGCAGCTCCTCGACGCACTCGTCCTGCAGCCCTTCCGCCGAGCCATCGCGGATGAAGTCTGCAATGAGATCGGGCACGCAGCCCGCACCGGACGTTCCGTGGGCTGCGCCGGGCACGACTATATGGCGCACATTGGCAAGGCCCTCGGCCAGCTGGTCGCCCCAGCGCGGCGGGGTAACGGGGTCGAACGCCCCCGACAGCGCCAACGCCGGAATTTCGGAGCGAACGGGCTCATGGTAGTCGGCGCCAACACTACCGGCCGGCCAGAATGCACACACCCTCCGCCACATCGCAGCCGTCGAGTCGCCCATGAAAGTTCCGAGCGCCCTCGAACGTAGCTCCTCGTCGCCGATCCAAGGCAGATCTTCCGCGCAAACGACCGAGAAGAACATGCCCAAGCTGACCCTTGCCTCAGCTGGCGCCGACTCTCCGGCGAGCGCCAGAGCGAGCAAGCCCTCAAAGTCCCCGGCATGCGCCTGCTCGATCAACAGCGGGATCATCGAAGCTGCCGGCGGACTGTAAAGCGCAGCGTGCAGCGCCCCAGCGAGAACGTCTTGATGGAGTTCAAGATCCACGACCGCGCCGCTCGTTGGGTGATTCACGGCTACCCGCGCAGAGCGCTTGGCCAAGCGCTCCAGCACGGCATCCAGCTTGGGCCGCAATTCCGGAAACCGAGCGTGGCAGGCGGCCTCGGTTTCGCAGGCGGCGACCATCAGGTCTAGCGCGCGCTGCGCGTCTTCGGGGAACGACAGCGGCAGCTTCATTGCTAGCGGCACGGCGCCGTCCAGCACGATGCTGCGGACATGTTCGCCATGCCGGCGCAGGTAGACCAACCCAGCCCGTGTTCCGTAGGATCCGCCCCAGATATTGATGTTCGCGTAGCCGAGCTTGGCACGAACCTCGTCAAGGTCGTCCATCGCCACGGGAGTCGTGTAGTGGCGCAGGTCGGCATCGTAGCCCGCCAAGCATTTCTCAAGTTCGGCAACAGCGCGGTCTTTGCTGAAGAGCGCCTGCAGGTCGTCCGACTCGAGATCGCAGTCCAATCCGTTGGATTTACCAGTACCGCGTTGGTCGACGAAAACAATATCTCGTTCGCGCCTCACGTCATGAAACACGTCGACTAGCCGCGAGCTCAATTGTGCAGCGCCTTGCCCGGGCCCGCCTACCAGCACGAACAGCGGATCCGGCTGCGGGTCGTTGTCAAGCGCTGGAAAAACGACGACTTGCAAGTCAATCATGCGGCCCGTAGCTCGGTCTCGGTCTTCAAATACCTGAATCTGGCCGCAGCGCGCGTTGCGCAAGCCTTGCTCCGGCTCGCATTCCCCGAGCACGTCTTGGTGCTCTGCCGACTCCCCACCGGTGCCGCAGCCCGACAAAATCGAAAGCGCGACAGAGCCGATCAAGGCGACGCCGATCAGCCTCGAAACCCGTGTAGTCTTGGCATGCAGATCGACAGGCCGAAGCCCGTCTAGCTGCTCTTGCGGGCGGCTGAACGCCACGGTGCCGCGATTCTCATAGGGGCCCCGGTGCACTGACGTTCAAAATACCACCGGACCGACCACGCGGCTGGACTCGAGGGCACTGCCCGCACAGTGCATGGCGGATCCAGGCGATTGCTACTGCGCTTCGCTCGCGCAGGACCGGCTTTCGACCACTCGGTTGACCGTGCCTGCTTCTAGGCTCTTGATCTCCGAGACGCTGCCGCTGGGCCAGTCCACCCTCAGGTCGAAAACGCGCCGGTCCGAACCGACCCCGAAAAACGAGCGCGGATCCCTAGCGGACAGATAGCTGCCGCTGCGGGTGACCGTGCGGAATTGCCGTTTCCCGGAGGCCAGCCGGAGCGAGAGGTGCGCGCCGATTCCGTCGCGGTTGCTCGTGCATCCTCGCAACCTCACTCCAACCCACCGATTGCCGGCGTTGGACGCATTCCGGGCGAGGTACGGGGCGCCGTCAATGTTCGAGACGACCAAATCGGGGAGTCCGTCATCATCCAGGTCTCCGACCGCCACGCCGCGACTCGCCCAAGCATGGGAGAACAGTGAGCCGGCAGATGCCGAGACATCAGCCATGCTGCGACCGTCCATCGTGAACAGCAGGGGGGCCTGGCGATAGCTCACGTGCGGCTGGGACAATCCGATGTTGTCCATCACATGACCGTTTGCGAAGAACACTTCGCGACGGCCATCCGCGTCCGCATCCACAGCGGCAAGTCCCCATCCGGCGAAAAGCTGCGTCGCAACCCCCAGCCCGGACCTACCTGTCGAATAGTCGAACTGGCGGTTGCCCGCATTGAAGAACAACGCGTAGCGTTCCTGGGAAAGCGTTGTTACGAGGAGATCGGGCAGCCCATCCAGATCAAGGTCCTCAAAGAGGATGCCCATCCCGGCGAACTCTGCTCCGTGATCGTCATAGGCCGTACCCGCAGCTAGGGACTCCTCCGCAAAACGACCATTGCCGAGGTTCCGAAAGAGGAACTGCTGATCGGAGTCATTGGCAACAGCGATGTCCGTCCAGCCGTCGAGATCGTAGTCGGCGAAGGCCACACCGAGCCCCTTACTGCGGTGCTCAGCAATGCCAGACGACTCACTGGCGTCGGAGAACGTGCCGTCGCCGTTGTTGCGGTAGAAGAGATTTGACTCCGCCGGGAACAGGTCGGGGTGACAGTAGGATCGGCCATAGCTCGCCTCCATGCCGCAGCGGTTGTCGATGTCAAAGCTCCACTGCATATAGCGCAAGACCAGCAGGTCGAGATCGCCATCGTTGTCAGCGTCAAAGAACCCTGCACTAGTCGCCCACCCACGAGCGTCGATTCCGGATGCCACGGTCACATCGGTAAATGTTTCGCCTTGATCATTGCGGTAAAGGGTTGCGGCCGGTACATCGCCCGTGGCTGCATTGGTCACAAGCAAGTCGGGGTCGCCATCATTGTCGAAATCGCCAACAGCGGCACCCATCCCATACCCGCGACCCCCCAGGTTGAAGTCCTCGGTGGCATCCGTGAATCGCAGCTTGCCCTGGTTGAGGTACAGGCGGTTCCAGAAGCGCGGCTCCGCCTTGTCGGGCTCAACCCCCTGGGGATGAGGGAAGCCGAGTTCAGCGCCATTGACAAAGAAAACGTCCATCCGGCCATCTAGATTGGCGTCTAGGATCGCCACGCCTCCGCCCATCGTCTCGGGCAGGTACTTCCGGGGTGTCTTCGAGGCTTGGTGGCGAAAATCAATGCCAGAAGCTGGGGTGGCATCCTCAAAGCGCTGGGCCGGTGCGGTCCACGCTGCGAGCAGCATGGCTAGGCAGAGCTTGGGCCTCAGCTGCATTGCTTCCCAGTATGATGGGGCAGCATGTGCCTGCGGCTGATGCTCGCTGTCACGATCGCTGCGGTCCCTAGCGCAAGTGAATCGTTGCAAGGCCGGATCGTCACCGATGACGGCATGCCGCTTCCCGAATCGGCGCGGGCTGAGCTGCGTTGCACTCAAGCCGTATTGGAGTCCGTCGGCGTGGACGGACGTGGCCAGTTCCAAATCGCTGCGGATTTGCCGCATCCAGACTGTGCCGTGGAGGTTACCGCGCCCGGATATCGCCGGTCGGTCATCCTCGCTGCCGCCCTGCCTGCGCATCCGGGTATACCGGGAATCGTTCTCCGGCGACTCGGCAAGAGCTACGGGGAGAGCATCAGCGCCACGCATCTGGCGGCTCCTGATGAGGCGGTCGAGAGCTTTCACGCCGCCATCCGCGAACTGCGACGAGGGGAATCTGCGGAATTGGCATCCGTCCTCGGGCACCTCCAAGCTGCGGTGAGAATCTTTCCCGGCTACGCCCCCGCTTGGTTTGAGATCGGTCGCTTGCGCCTAGCGCAGGGAGACATGGAGGAAGCCGCGGGCGCGTTACAAAGAGCGGTTCGGGCAGACCCGTGGTTCGTGAGCCCTTACCAGCCGTTGATCCTATTGCTGGAAGCCGCCGGGGATTCCGAGGCGGCGGCCAGCGCATGCCAGAGCCTGCGCAAGATCAACCCGGCACTGCCGGATGACTGCGGGGGAAAGTAGCTGCCGTGCCCGGCACCAGGTCATTCAGACGACGAATCCTCGGGATGCTGGCTTGTGGCATGTTGCTCGCAGCTCAGCCCGCATGGGCGGCAAGCGAACTGTCCCTCGACCCAGCCTCCTTAGACCTTCCACAGACTGCGGCCGGAGAGTTGCAGCAGGCGATCGCGTCAGGATCTTGGAGCAGCGCCGAAGCCATCCTATTTGCAGCGGTGGCCGAGAACCCCGACAACGCGGCACTTCGTCGGGCGCTCGGCATCTCCCACTACCAGGCGGGGCGCTTTTGGGCGGCAGCCTCAGCGCTGAAGCGGGCGGATGCCGCCACCGCGCTGGATCCGCAGGCTCGGTACCTGCTTGCAAACTCGTACTTGCGGCTAGAGCGGAGCCACTGGGCGAGGGTGGAACTGGAACGCCTGATCGAAGTGCAAGAGAGCAACGAACAGTACCGCTATACGTTAGCGAGGGTTTACTACGACCAGCAGCGATTCCAAGAGGCAGTCGAGCTGCTGCACCCAGCAATCCAGCAGCGGCCCGCGTTCGCTGCGGCGCACGACCTGCTCGGCCAATGCTTGGAGGGATTGGGCAGAATCCAAGCAGCGGAGGCAGCATTTCGCACTGCGATCTCCCTGAACCAGGAACAAGATCGGAACGCGGCATGGCCGCAGTATCACCTAGGAAGCCTACTGCATGACTTAGGGGACCTCGACGCTGCTGTGGGCGAGTTGGAAGACGCTGTCCAGAGCGACCCGCTAAACCTCCCCGCGCACTTAGAACTGGGGGTCGCCCTCAAGAAGCTGAACAAGTTGAGGGCGGCGGCAGAGGTGTTGGAGGCGGCGGCGCGGATTGCGCCTAATGACGCGACGGTGCAGTACTCGCTCGGGGGCATCTACATGCAACTGGGACGCGACGATCGAGCAGCCGCCGCCATCGAGCGATTTCGAGCGATTTCGACAAGCGGCCAGTAGGCCTGAAAGCCCGTTTCGCCGGGCCTATGCGCCCCGTCAACGCTCCGGCGAATCTGCATCCCGGGCAGAGAAATCCGCGTCTGCGGTTCCGGCCGTCAGTTGCTTAGTCTTGACCCTAGCTGCCGGCTGGCGGTACGATGTGGATGCGTTGAAGGTTCGGGCCTCAGAGGATGCCGACCCTATTCAAATCTACCGGAGGGTTTCAGAATGAGAATGGCGTTTCGCCTGCTACCAGCAGGCCTACTCGTGTCAGCACTGTGTCTCGGACAGACGAGCGGCACGGTCCAAGGCACTGTTACCGATGACACGGGAGCAGTCATCCCGGGCGCTCAGGTCGCCGTCCTGAACATCGAGACGGGGGCCGCGAGTTCGATATCCACCAATGAAGTCGGGTTTTTCTCAGCACCCGGCCTGAATCCAGGCCTGTACTCGGTCACTTGCTCCTCGGAGGGGTTCTCGAGCATGGAGTTCCCGGAGGTGCGGCTCGAAGTGCAGCAGACCATGCGAATCGACTGCGCGATGACGGTCGGCTCTGTCACCGAGACGGTCGAGGTGAACGCTGCGGCCATCCTGATCCAGTCCGAAAAGACCGAGGTCGGGCAGGTGATCGACTCCAAGCGGATTCTTGAGATGCCGCTGAACGGTCGCAACTACCTAGAGCTTGCGAAATTCTCCGTGGGCGTGCTGCCGTCCCGCGAGATGGGCAAGGGCACGCGCCACGATGGCGTGCGCGGCGGCGAGGGCGGCATCCTAGCCGTCGGCATGCATGCCGCGCAAACGAACGTCCTGCTCGACGGCGCAGACAACTCGTCCCGCAACTCGGGCGGCGCGCTGGGCTTCCAAGCCCAGGCCACGAAGCCATCCGTGGATGCGGTTGGAGAGTTCAAAGTCGTCACCAACAACATGTCGGCCGAGTATGGCTATCGCATGGGTGCCAAGGTCTTGGTCAGCACGAAATCGGGCACGAACCAGTTCCACGGCTCGCTGTACGAATTCATCCGCAACGACAAGCTCGATGGGACGAACTTCTTCGCCAACCGGGTCGGCGCCAGCAAGCCGACTTTGCGCCGCAACCAGTACGGCGGCACGATCGGCGGCCCGCTCGTACGGAACACGCTGTTCGGATTCTTCAGTTTCCAAGGCACCAAGGATCGCGCGGGCCAAAGCTTCACCGCTTCGGTGCCAAGCCAGGCGGCGCTCGGTGGCGACTTCTCCGCTCAGCCGAACCCTGATCGAGACATCTTCGATCCGCTGACCCTGGAGAATGGCACACGCTCTCAATTCCCTGGAAACATCATCCCGGCCTCTCGATTCGACCCAGTTGCAACGGCGCTGCTGGCCAACTACCCTGCGCCCAGCATCGAAGGTCGCGAGAATGTCCGCAACAACCACTTCTTCTCTCCGGCGGACACCATCGATCACAACCAGTACGACATGCGCTTCGACTGGAACGTCAACGACAACACCCGCTGGTTTGCACGCTACTCGATCCGCGACGAGTTCGTTCTACAGAACGGCAGCCTGCCGCTTCCGGCCAACGGCGGTAATGGCCAGACCATCGACCTTCCGGGGCAGAACTGGGCATCGGCCCTGAACACGACCCTCGGTCCGACGATGTTCAACGAGTTGCGCTTCGGCTACACGTTCTTCCCGACCCGTTTCGACATCCCGTTCACCGAGCCCCTGAACGCGACGTTCGGCGTTCTGGGCGCTCCTGGCGACAGGATCGACGACGGGCTCGACCACGGCTACGCGCTGTCCCTCGTGAGCGGATTCCAGTCAGTTGGCCCGCGCGCGTTCTGGCCCAACGTGAACAAGATGGACAACCTGCAGATCTCCGACAATTTCACGGTGGTCAAGGGCAGCCACACGATCAAGGTGGGGGCCGAATATCGCAGAACGCAGATTCCCCGCTCGCCATCGCGTTTCCGGCGCGGCCGGTTCCAATACACCGGCGTCTATACCGCCGAGATGCCCAACAATGCCGCCAGCCGCGGCGCCACCGGCAATGGGCTCGCAGACGGTCTATTGGGCTGGAACGCGAACGGACGGTGGGGTTGGCCGAACGGCGAGGAACAGGTCATCCCGTACTACGGCTTGTTCGTTCAGGACGACTGGAAGATCACTTCCCGGCTGACCATGAATCTAGGACTCCGGTACGAAGTATTCCTAACGCCGACATTCCCGGACCCGCAGAACCACACGCTCAACAGCACAGTGGTGCGCTTCCTTGGCGAAGCCAACGGCCGATCCATCGATCCAGGGGAGCGCCTTCCCGTCAACCAAGGCGGCTGGGGCGAAGCGGAATATCTACCGCACTTCCGGACGCCTGAGAGCGGCTCGGACTGTGCCTGCCAGAACGACATGAATAACTTCGCACCGCGGATCGGCATCGCCTACCGCGTGAACGATCAAACGGTCGTGCGAGCAGGAATCGGTATTTTTTACGGCGAGCACGACAACACGGGGGGCGAGGCGGCGCGCTTCAACACCGGCGCTCCGCAGTCGAACGAATTCGACAATGCGCAGCCGCGTACCATGAGCATGTTCTTCACGAGCGATGGATTTCCAGCCTCGACAAGAGCTGGCTTGCCGCGAGCTGGGCTCAACGTCAACGTCAAAACGGAGGGTGTCTGGCCAAGCTTCTACGCAGGACAGTGGTTCTTCGATCTCCAGCGGGAACTGCCGGGCAACACCTTGCTGACCATCGGCTACAACGGTTCTTCGACCTCGCAGATTCACGGTGCCATCAACATCAACCGGCCCACGACCCCGCACGCGACAGCGCGGTGGCAAACTCGCAAGATCCGGCCCTTCTTCAATTCGGTCGGGCTGCGCGGCGTGAACTTCCTGAATCAGAACTACAACTCGCTCACGATCAAAGGTGAGAAGCGCTTTACCGGGGGGTTCACGTTCCTGAGCTCGTTCACGTGGGCGCACAACATTGACGTTGTCAACGAGAACCTCACGACGGGCACGTCCTCGCAGCAGCGCTTCACCTACAACCAAGGGATTGAACGCGGCAACGCGTCGCTTGACCGGCGCCTGGCATGGGTCACGAGCTTCGTCTACGAACTGCCTTTCGGCCCCGGCAAGGGAGCGCTGACGAGCGGGCCAGGCGCGTGGATCCTGGGCGGCTGGCAGGTCGGCGGCATCCTCAACCTACTGGGCGGCACGCCTGACAGCCATACGTTCAATCAAGACACGACGAATGTGGGGGGAGCGAACCGCGGCAACCTCACGGGCGATCTCAACCTGCCCAGCTCGCAGCGGACAATCGACCGGTGGTTCAATACTGGCGCCGTGGTGGCGGGGCAGTCCGGCGTTCTCGACAACGCCGGTCGCAACCTGATCTGGGGGCCAGCCACGACAGGGTTTGACTTCTCGCTGTCGAGGAGATTCGCCTTACCGGCGGAAGGCGACTACCTGCAGTTTCGGTTTGAGTCGTTCAACTTCACGAACACTCCGGTGTTCGGACGGCCGGACACGCGGATCGGACGACCGACCGCGGGCCGCATCACAACCGCCTCCGAGCCGAGGCGGATCCAGCTCGGCCTCAAGTGGATCTTCTAGGCCGCTTCCGAGCGTAAGAGACTACGCGGGCACCCTCTGGGGGGTGCCCGCTTTTTCTTGTTGGAAGCCCCTGCTGGCAGCAGGGCTTCGCTCTTGGTACAGCTGATCCGGTGCGGCGGTACGCTGCCCGGCGATGGGCAGCCAGCCTACCTGAGCTACTGAGCCTTGGCGGCGAAAGTGAAGTTCTCCGGCGGGTCCACACCGGCAGCAAGCATTGCTTCGCGGATCGCCTGCTCGGCCTTTGGCTGCGGCCGGAAGCTCCGCGGGCCTCGATGACCGACCGCAATCGCCAACGGTGTCAACCCGTATTTGTTCTTGCGGTTCCAGATTTCAATGCCGGTGACCTTGGATGCGAGGAGCTTGATCGGCTCGGCGCGGTCCCTGTATGCCGCCGCGTGCATCGCGGTTTCGCTGTTATCGTCGACCGCATGGATGTCGACGCCAAGGTCCAACAGTAGGTCCATCGCCTCCGCGACCTCCGCCGGGGTTCCCGTTCTCGCGCCCGCCAGCATCAAAGCCGTGCGATTCGCCTCATCCGTGAGCAACGGATCGGCGCCTAGCTCCGCCAAGGCCTTCAGGAACTCGACGTCTGCCGTTTGGGCGGCCGCCAAGAACGCAGTCGGCCCTTGCACGGCGGTGCCCAGATTGATCATCCCGAGGCCGTTCATCCGAGCATTCAGATTCGCGCCGTGGCCGGCCAGCGTGCGGACAAATTCCAGGCTGGTCAGGTTGCCCGTTGGCTCGGGTGGCGGGTCGGCGTCGCCCAGAGCGACCCGGCGCGTTGAAGTCACCGCGTGCAGGGCCGTGTAACCGATCGGGTCGGCAGCGTTAGGATCGGCGCCGACTGCCAGCAGGTAGGCTGCCAATTCAAAATGGCCATTCTCAACCGCAACGTGCAGCGGCGTGGCCCCGGGCCGCAACCTCGCGACGTAACCGCGGTGGCGCCACTCCGGGGCAGACTCGATGCGCCGATTCACGTCTGCGCCCGCCGCGACCAGAGCCTTCACGACCCCTATGTGTCCGCCCCTGACCGCAAACAGCATGGGTGTGAAGCCAGACTCGAGCGACATCCGGAACCCAGCACCAAACTCGATCAGCTCGGCCACGACCTCGGCATGCCCTTCCGCGACCGCCCAGAATAAAGCCGTCTGCTCGGACTTCGTCTCGAAATCGAAAATCGCGGGGTCTCTCATGCGAGACAGAAAGGCATTCGCACCCGCGCCCTCCTGGCGTCCCATTCCATGCACCGTCGCGTGCGGGTCGGCACCGCGCACCAACAGGGCCTTGACCGGCCCGAGGCGGCCGGTTCGGGAAGCGGTCATCAACGCGGTTTCGCCGCCCGGCAGGGTGGAGTTCGGATCCGCTCCCGCGTCAAGCAGCAGCTCAACCAGTTGGGCGTTCCCGTTCGTGCAAGCCAAGGAGAGCGGAGTGACACCGTAGCGATTGGCCGGATTCACCTCCGCGCCTGCTTCCAGCAGTAGCCTTGCGATCTCCAGATCACCGTCGCGGGCGGCCCAGTGCAGAGCCGTCATCCCGTCGACTTGGGCCGCGCCCACGTCCGCAGACTCCTCGAGCAAGGCTCGAATCTGCCGGCGATCCCCGAGCTGGGCCGCATCGGCCAGCGGGGCCTCGGCAGCACTCGCAAGGCCAACTACGGACAGCAGACTTACGGTGACCCAAATGCCGATTTGTCTCACGCCCATTGCCCGTACCTGTTCTGTTGGTGGCGATCAGATCGACAGCAACTCCTCGACTTTCCCCTTGCTGTCGGCAAAAGAGTCCATCCGCACCCCCGCCTTTTCGAGCAGCGTCAGATGCAAGTTCGCCAGCGGCGTCCTGTCTTCGTAACGGATGTGGCGACCGCCCTTGAGCCGTCCCGCGCCGCCGCCGGCCACCATGATCGGCAAATTGATGTGGTCGTGCTTGTTGGGGTCTCCCATGCCGCTGCCGTACATGTACATGCAATGGTCGAGTAGAGTGCCGTCCCCGTCCGGGGTCGACTTGAGCTGCTGCAGCAGATAGCCGAACAGTGACACGTGATACTCGTTGATCTTGGCCACCTTGGCGATCATCTCCGGATTGTTCCCGTGATGGGTCAACGGATGGTGAGGCTCTGAGACTCCGACCTCGTGATAGCTGCGCGTGCTGCCCTCCCGGGCCAGCTGGAATGTGATCACCCTGGTGAGATCCGCCTGCAGTGCGAGCACCTGCAAGTCGAACATCAAGCGGACATGATCCGCGTAAGCGGCCGGCACTCCGACCGGGCGCTCCATGTCAGGGACCGGAGTGTCCGCCACGCCCGCTTCGGCGATCTGGATTCGACGCTCGACTTCCCGCACGCTGTCTAGATACTGCTCCACCTTCGTCCGGTCGCCTAGGCCGAGCTCGCGCTGCAGGCGAGCAATGTCGCTCTTCACGCGATCCAGCAGGCTGGCCTTCTTCTTCAGCGTCTTGCCGCGCTCCTCGGGACTGCCCTCTCCGAACAAGCGCACGAACACATTCCGAGGATGCGCTTCGTATGGCAGCGGAGTGGTCGGCGAAGACCACGAGAGGTTGTTCTGGTAGACACAGGCAAAGCCGTCGTCGCACTGGCCCACGACTTCCAGAATCTCCGTGCCTAGCTCGAGCGACGGGATTGGCGTGCCCTGGCCGATCTCCCTGGCCGCTATCTGATCGACAGTCGTACCCAAGTGGTAATCGGTGCTTTCCGTCAGCTTCGCCTTCGCGCAGCTCAGGTAGGCAGAGTTGGAGGTGGCGTGGGTGCCGGGATAGGCATTCTGCAACTCCATGTTGGTCACAACCGTGAGGTGGTCCTTGTGTGACTCCAGCGGCCGCAGGATCGGGGATAGCTCCGCCAGCGAATTCTCGCTTGCGGGGGTCCACCGATGAATGTCTGATCCCATGGGGATGAAGATGTAGCCTAGGCGCCGCACAGGACTGGCTGACGTCGCAGCCGCTGCCGTCATGGCCGGAACCATCGCGTCCAGCAGAGGCAAGGCCACCGTGGTGCCAATGCCGCGCAGCAGCGTGCGCCTCGGGAGAGCTTTCTTGCTGATGATCATCGTGATCTCCTCATCTGAAATGGCCGGCTGTTGGTAATTCCGAAGGCTAGGGCAGAAAAGCGAAATCCGCCAGAACGCGCGTCTCGCACGATCTTGCGGACCGCCGGTGCATCGTAGCGCTCAATCACCCTACCCAGAGAATACGTCAAGAGCTTCTCCGCCAACGCCCCCACAAACAGTTCCGGGCGGTCTAGCAGGGCTTTCTCGAGCCCCGCGACCCCCAAAAAGCGATCACCGCCCGGGAAGTTCCCCGCAGCGTCGATCGGCTGCCCGCTCTCGGACTCTCGCCAACGGCCCACGGCATCGTAGTTCTCCAGCGAAAAACCTACCGGATCCATCAGGTCGTGGCAGCTGGCACAGGCGGGATTGGCACGATGCTGCAGCAGGCGTTCGCGAACGGACAGGCTGCCAGAGATGGTCTTGTCCTCGAGCGCCGGCACGTCCGCCGGCGGGGGCGGAGGCGGGGCAGCCAGCAGGTTGTCCAGAACCCAGTGCCCGCGGATCACCGGCGAAGTGCGCGTGGCATACGATGTCAGGGTCAGAATGCTCCCATGGCGCAGTAACCCGCCGCGGCGGCTATCGGCATCCAGCTGCACCCGTCGAAACCAACTGCCGTACACGTGCGGAATCCCGTAGTGCTTCGCGAGACGCTCGTTCAGAAACGTGAAGTCGGCGGTAAGCAGGTCTAGGGCGCTGCGGTCTTCCTTGATGATGCTTTCGACAAGCAGTTCGGTCTCCCGGCGCATCGCCTGCCGCAGATTGTCATCGAAGCTCGGAAACAAGCGCATGTCGCGTCTTACAGACTCGAGATTGCGCAAGTGGAGCCACTGCGAGGCGAAATTGGTCAGCAAGCTATTGGAGCGCCGGTCGGCAAGCATCCGCCTCACCTGCCCCTCCAGTACGTCGGGTTGACTGAGGACTCCGCGCTTCGCGACGTCAAGCAACTCGTCGTCAGGAATGCTGCTCCAGAGAAAGAACGACAGCCTCGACGCCAGCTCAAAATCGCTGATTCGATAGGCCGTGTTCGGCGGAACCTCAGCAGGGTCTCGCTCCACGCGGAACAAGAATTCCGGACTGACCAAGATCGATGACAGGGCCATCTCGATCCCCGCTTCAAAGCCGTCCGCTGCCCGCGCTTGCCGATAAAATTCCAGTGGACTCTCGAAGTCCCGCTCGGTCACCTCTCGCCGATACGCTTTCCGCATGAGAGTCGCGAGGATTCGTTTGGCACAATCCTCATCGTGCTGAGCGCCTGACGGCCGGCAGACGAAAATCCGTTCCCGGCTTGGCGTGTCACCGGGCCCGGTCGCGTTATGGGGACCGTCGATCGAGACCTCATAGACCGCCGGCTGGACGCGCGGATGGCGATACACGTTGTAGTGGGCCTGATATGGCTCCCGGTCCGTTTCCAGCACGCTCCAAGGCTGCTTGAGGAAGGTCACGCCAATCTGATGGGGGCCGGCCGATATGGGCACGCGGACGTTCAGGTGCTTGTCGACTGCCGAGTGGTCCCCGACGTGCCGGGGCGGCGTTACCTCGAACAAGCGGACCCGCTCCTTGTCTAGGAGCAGCTCCACCTGATGGGGCTCCCGCAGGCCCTCGATCTGCTCGTCCCGATCTCGCGTCAGCCGGATCACGATCTCGTATTCCGCATCGAGCGGGAAGGTGTGAGAAAACAGCGTGCCGCCGCGGGTGCCGACCGGAAGCCCATCGACGTGCCATTCCTGGGTGAGGTCCGGCTTCATCTTGACGGTTTCGACAGAGACAAACGGCACGGGGCGTCCAACCGCCAAGCGAGAGATCTTGTCCGCTGCCGACACGTAGCCTTCGAGCAGCGCCGGCGGAAGGTCTCCTACTGTGATGTTGTCGAAACCGGAACTGGACTCGTCGCGCGGCAGTAGCGGAGACAGGTCTAGGTCTAGGGCGAGCAGGTCGCGGATCGCATTCCGGTATTCTGTCCGGGTGAGTCGCCGGAAGGTCTCCGTGCGGCCCGGATTGGGATTGGCCGCAGCGGCGCTGTCAAGCGATGCCTCTAACGCCGAAACGACTGCATCGTAGGTCGCCTCGTCCGGACGGGGCAGACCGACGGGGGGCATCTGCCGACCCCGGAGCTTGCGCACGACGTTTTCCCATAGCGCAGTATTGTGCTCCACCGGGCGAGCGCTTGCGATGTCAAGCGCCAGCCCTGCGGTTTTCTGGCTCTCGTCGTGGCAGGAGGTGCAGTATTGTGCAACGAGGGTACGATGCGGCCACTTCGGTACTGGCGTCTCTTGTTGAGCGGGCAGCGGGCACAAGACCGCGCTGGCCGCGAGTCCGCCAGCGAGCCAAACATAGATGCGCGTCATCCGATCTGCAGCGTCCCTCGGGCCCCCATCCGCGAGTTGAGCGTACCAGAGCCTCGGCATGCCCGCAACTGCTTCTTGGTGCATTTTGACGCTCGCTACGCAACGGGTGGTGCCGTTTTGGCGGGTCGTCTGGCCGGAGGTGGTGCATTCCCGCTGTGGACGGTCGTCGCAGTGTCCGCAGGGCAGCCCGCGATGAGGCATCCGCTCGGGGCCGGGACTGCGGTCGAGGCGTGGGTCGCAAAACGGTGCATCGCTTCAACTCCCATGCCGGAGGTGTCGTCCAGAAGATCCTGAAGGGGCAGTGTCCGTGCGAAGGCGTGGACAGCCCGAATTTCCACTGCACCGTCGGTGACAGCGATTTGTCGCTCACGGGCCACAAGGCAGGGCTGTGTTCGAAAGCTGGATTTCGGTCCCCTGCCCTTGTGGTTCGCTCGCACGACGCTGGGGACATCCGGAAGCTCCTGCTACCGGCACCCGAGTGCTCGCGAGCAACCGTCGGTCGGCGGGGACGTGGCCCGGCGATGCCTCGGCGATCCCTCTGAGGGCCTCGGCTATACTCACAGCCAGCGGACGGTCCACCTCAACCTCGGCCTGCGGTCGCGCGTGCCGCAGTAGATCCCGGCAACGTGAATACAGGCGGTCAGGAACAGTGCTAGCGGAATTAAGGAGGTGTGGGCCAGCGCCACCACGAAACAGAACTCATGGAACGACAGAAACAATTGACTGAGAGTGTCAACGCCTCCACTTCAGACTTCGATCTCAAGCTGCAACGCCGCCGCTTCTTGCGGGCTGCAGGTGGCGCCGCCGTCACCGCGGCCTCGGCGTCCCGCGTGGCAGGGGCGAATTCCCGCTTGCGCATCGCGTTGGTGGGGTGCGGCGGCCGCGGCGGAAGCGTAGCGGCCAAAGCCGCTGCCGTCGAAGGCGTTGAGTACGCCTACTTCTGCGATGTCTACGACAAGCAGGCGGAGTCCGCGCGCCAAGAGCTCGCGGGCGGTGCCGGCAAGGTCGGAAGCGATTACCGCCGCGTCATGGACGACAAGGATATCGACGCGGTTCACGTGGCGACGCCCGACCATTGGCATGCGCTTCCCGCTGTCGCGGCAATGTAAGCGTTCGAGCGGGCCGTGAAGGGCGGCTGGGGAACTAGCGATTGAGGATTACTTTCCAGTCGGGGCAGAGGGGTTTGACGAAGACGTTCTTGACGGGCTGGTTGTACTGGTGACGGGTGTCGAGTTTACCGCGGCCCTGAGTCTGGCCGAGAAGGATCCAGTTGGCGGCGCGATAGCAGGTGCCGTCAAAGCGCGGGGTTTCGCAGAACGTTTCGAGCAGGACGGGGCGGATTTGGTAGCGCTGCTGCCAGTCGCCGGGGAGCTGTCGCTGGAGGCAGGCGAGCAGATGGGAGGCCAGGCAGGGCAGGCGGATCCAGGGCAGGATGAGATAGCGGGCGTGATTGACGACCAGCGGCAGGTTGCGCTGGCGGGTGGCGGCATCCCAGCCGACGAAACGGTCGCGCGGGGCGGTTTTCCAGGCCGCGGCGCCGCAGCCGAGCAGGGCCAGCAGGAGGCCGTCGGCGGCGTACACGAAGTAGCGCAGTTGGGCGCCGGGCAGGGGCTTGTAGCCGAGGTAGTGGTAGCGCTCGACGAATTCGTTCCAGAGGCCGCTGCGGGGATCGGCGGGGCGCAGCAGGGAGAGGCGCAGGGGGCGGGCTTGGGCGAGCGAGACGGGCAGGGGCGCGAGGCCGGGCGGAGCGGTGCGCGGGGACAGCGCCAGCGGTTGCGGTCGCGGCACGGTCCGCAACGGCGGCGGCAGGGTCAGCAGGCCGTCGCGCTGCATGCGCAGCAGGGCCACGCGCGCACTCATCTCCTTGAGGCCGCCATCGGGCTTGCGCCAGTCCAGCGCCGCGCAGACCGCCCGCGACAGCGCCGTGCGGAACAGGGGCGGGTCGCGCTGCGCGATCAGCGCGCGGATGAGCTCCAGTTCGGCAGCCGGGAAGTCCCGGCCGCAGTAGCGCAGGCAGCCGCTCACGGGGCCGGCCCGTGCCTGGAGCGCCCCTGCGCTTGCAGTTCCCGCAGCGCGCTTGCGGGCAGGCCCCACGGCCTGCCCATGCCCCAGATCTGGCACTTGACAACTGTAGGGTGGTTGTGGCATGTCTAAAGCATGCTCGACCAACATTGCATTGCGGAGACCCTCTCGCACTCAGAGGCCGTGGAGACCCTGCGGGTGCTGCGGACGCAGGCTGGCGGCACCAGCCGGAGCGCGTTCGCCCGGCAGGTGTGCCGGGAGTTCGGTTTCGTGGACAGTCGCGGCCAGCCGCAGGTGGCGAGCTGCCAGAAGGCCTTGCGCAGCCTGCACAGCGCGGGACGCATCGATTTGCCGGTCCCGCAACCGCAAGCAGTTCCGCCTGCGGCGGGGGCGGTCGCCGGGCTCAAGTTGACCCTGGTGACGAGTCCGCAACAGCGGCGGACCTGGAACGAACTGGTCGCCAGCGAGCACCCGCAGGGAGCCGTGCTGCACGTCGGTGCCCAAGTGCGCTACCTGATTGAGTCCGAGCACGGCCTGCTGGGGGCGCTCGGCTTCGCCGCCGCGGCCTTGGCGGTGGCGGCCCGCGACGAGTGGATTGGCTGGGATGCGCAACTGCGCCGCAAGCGGCTGCACCGCGTACTGGGCCTGAGCCGCTTCCTGATCCGTCCCAGCGTGCGCTGTCACCTGCTCGCTTCCAAGGTGCTCGGCATGGTCCGGCGGCGGCTGCCGGAGGACTTCCTCCAGCGCTATGGCTACCGTCCCGCCCTGCTGGAAACCTATTGCGATCCGCAGCAGCACGCTGGCACGTGTTTCCGCGCCGCTAACTGGACCTGCGTCGGCCAGACCGGCGGGCGCGGGCGCTTCGCCCGGCCCGGCCAGCGCGTGCCGGTCAAGGCCATCTTCGTCTACCCCCTGCAGCGCGACTGGCGGCGCCTGCTCGGGGCCGCCGCAGCGCCGCCCGGCCAGCCGCTGGGGCCGGCCGACGGGCTGGCCCTGGACGAGTTCGCGGCCAACGAACTGGGCCAGGCGCCGCTGGGTGATCTACGCTTGTCGAAGCGGCTGGTGCAGACCGCGCAGATGCAGGCCGCCGCTCCCATGGCCTCGATCCCAGCCGCCGCGCAGGGCCAGCGGGCCGCCGTCAAGGGCCACTACCGCCTGATCGACCAGCCGGACGACTCGGCGGTGACCCCGCAGAACATCCTGGCGCCGCACCGCCAGCGCACGCTGCGGCGCCTGCAGGCCGAGCGCACGGTGCTGTGCGTGCAGGACGGCACCGAGCTCAACTTTGCCGAGCATCCCGGCTGTGCGGGGCTGGGCTACATCGGCAAGAACAAGCGCTCGGAGGGCACGCTGGGGCTGCACATGCACTCGACGCTGGCGGTCAGCCCGGAGGGCATCCCGCTGGGGCTGCTGCACATCCAGTACGACGCGCCGGACGGGCAGGCGCAGCGCGGGCGGCCGCTGGAGCAGCGCAAGACTTTCCGCTGGATGCGCGGGTTGCGGGACTGCGCGGAGGTAGCGGGCCAGTTGGCGGGCCCGCGCCTGGTGGCGGTGATGGACCGCGAGGCCGACGTGCAGGCGCTGTTCGCCGAGCAGCGGCGGCTGGAGGGAGTCGAGTTGCTGGTGCGGGCCAAGCACAACCGCGTCCTGGGCGCGCCCCGGCCGAAGCTGTTCGAGCACATGCGGGCACAGCCGGTGGGGGGCCAGTTGGAGATCAAGGTGCAGCGGAGTTCGGCGCGGCGGGGCACGCGCCGGCAGTCCGCCAGCGCGCTGCGCGCGGCGCGCACGGCGCAGGCCGAGTTGCGCTGGCAGACGGTCGAGTTGCCGGCCCCGGCGCGCGGCGAGGCAGCGCTGCGGATGCAGCTGGTGCACGTGTGGGAGCGGGCGGCGCCGGAGGGGGTGGAAGCGTTGGAGTGGTTCCTGCTGACGACGTTGCCGGTGGCGTCGCTGGCGGATGCGGAGCAGGTGCTGGAGTGGTACCGGCTGCGCTGGCGCATCGAGGACTGGCACCGGATGCTCAAGTCCGGCTGCAAGGTGGAGTACCTGGGGCACCGCACGGGGCAGCGGATCGAGCGGGCGGTGACGATCAAGGCGGTGATCGCCTGGCGGCTGGCCGCGATGACCCTGCTGGGACGGGAGACCCCCGAATTACCGAGCGAGGTGTTCTTCACGCAGATCCAGCTGCGGGTGCTGCGCCACTTCGCGTCCAAGCGCGGGCTGGCCGCGCCGGGCAATCTGGGGCTGGCGGTGCGGACCATGGCGATCTTGGGCGGCTACCTGTACCGTGCGCACGCTCCGCCGCCGGGCCATCAAAAGATCTGGGAGGGCTGGACCCGCTTGACCATCATGAGCGAAGCCTATGAGCTGAAAGACTACTTCGAGCCGCCCGCCAGCGCCTCTCAGGCTGAGCCCGGATCGTGACTTGTGGGGCAACGGCAGGCCGCGGCACCGACCCGGCGGGCGACTTCGCGGAGATCTGGGAATCCGAACGCCGCAACGCCAGCTACCTCCGGGTCGTCACGGGAGGGCTGCTGGTCCTGCTCCTCGCGCTGTCGACCGGCTGGTGCCGGTCAGCCAGCCGGACCCTCCAGCCGGTGTTCGTGCGGGTCGACGAGATCGGCCGCGCCGAGGCGCTCGACTACGAGGCGCTGACCTGGCAGAACGACCCCCTGCACCCGTCCACCAAGTACTTCCTGCGCCAGTTCGTCACCGACCACTACTCGCGGCGGTTCGCGACGGTCGGGGAGCGCTGGCCGCATTCGCTGGCGTTCCTGGAGCGCAGCCTGGCCGCCGCGTCCGCGGAAGCCCACCAGCAGGAGATCGCGGAATTCTCGGCCGGGGTGATCCGCGAGGAGCGCGCCGTGGAGAATCTCGTGCTGCGCATCCTGGCGCGCCCGGAGGAGCCCCACGAGGCGACCGCCGACTACGACGTCGTGCGCCGGCTGAACGCGCGGGAGGTCGCCCGCGAGCGCTGGACGACGAACATGCAGTTCGTCTTCCGCGACGTCGACCCCTACGAGCTGACGACCAATCCGATCGGGCTGACCATCACCTACTACGCCGAGGACCGGGCGGTGTCGTCGGGGGACTAGGTCCATGGTTCCCTGGCAGGTGGCAACCGGCCTGACGCTGGTGATCGGCGGCGTCTCGGCGATCCTGCTGCTGGACCGGCTGGACTACCTGGCCGGCTACTGGGGCCTCCTCCTGAGCGAGCACGGATGGGCCATTGCCGCCCCGGTGGTGACAGCCCTAGCGAGCGTCTTCGCCGCGACCCACTGGGCCGCCCGCAAGGCGGGCTTGGGCGACCTCGGTCGGAAGGTGGAGCACATTGACCGGGGCCTCCACGAGGGCGGCGCCGCGCACGATCGGGACCTGGCCGCGGCCCTGCAGAGGGATCGCGCGGCGGAATGGGGCCCGGGCGGCCCGGCACGGTAACGGATGTTCTCGCAGCGCTTGCAGAGACTGTTGCGCGGCCCGCGATGCGGGTATTCGTTCCGCTCGGGGCCGCAATCGTCGCAGCACCAGCTGTAAGACCGGTCCGGGAAGATCTCTACGACCGCCATGGCAAGAGAGGGGCTTTGTACCACACTCGTCACGCGGTTCGAAGGCCGCGATGCCCCGAACGGCCGACATCTGATCCCAGGCGCGGCCGTCGAAGATCCTGCCGCCCGACTTCGCCGTCGCACCGCCCCACTGCTTGAAGAAGAAGGGGACGCGCGCAATCCCGCACTGGTCGCGCAGCGACCTCACCTGGTTCGGATCCACAAGGCGGGTGTCCGGTCCTGACTCGCCGCCGCCAACGACCCAGTGCAGCCCCGGATCCATGCCTTCGCGCGCGTCAAGCCGGACCGTCCAGATCGAAGACCGCGACGGGACCCAGCAGCCGCTCCGCCCCAATCCAGCGAACAGTGACGGGCGTCTCCAGAAGGACCCGGATGGGCTCGTTGGCGGTGTCCTGGTGCTCGACGCTCGCCCCGAGCCAGACATGGTGCAGCGGCCACCTCGCATAGAGGGCCGACACCCGGCGCTCGTGCGGCCCGAATTGCCCGGCATAGTCGCAGTAGATCCGCCCGATGCCCGCCCAGGGCGGGATCGTCCTGCCGCAGCGGCTCGAAGTAGCGGCGCACGCGGTCCGGCCTCTTCGTGAAGCCCTGGAAGGTGTGCTGCGGGTAGAGCGCTGGGTCGAGATCCGCCACAATCCCAGGTAAAATTCCGCCAGCTGGATGAAGGCAGTTCGAGACGAAGGAGCGCCATGTCGCCTACAGGCGAAGAAGGCGAACGTCAGCGATAAAGCTCTCGAATGAGACGGCGGAGAAGTGCTCCATCGAGCAGCGTTAGCCACTGAACTGCTCGGAGCTGGGGTGTTTCCTGGAAGACCAGTTCAATTAGGGATGGGTGCGGTATCAGTTCCAGTCCAAAGCCACGAGCCACGGTCTTCAGCTATTGCTGATTGAGGTCCTTGAGCTGACACGCCGCTCCGAATGTCTCCACACTCGGTTGGGTTCGCGAGCCGAGTGCGTACCGTAGTCGCACTACACCACCCGACGAAATCGCAAGATGGCGAAGCTTGACACCGGATTCTCGGATCGTACGGGCTACCGCGCTGCTCCTGGCTGTAGGGCTTCGTCTGGATGAACTGCTCCGTGCGCTTGCGTACGCCCTACTCGTATGAGAGAGAATGAGATCCACCTCATGTTGGCTTGGCACTGCGCGACCACCCCTGCGCCACGGAGTGAGCATCGCAATTGGATCACAGTCCAGCATTTGGTCCCAAACCTCTGGGACATAGGCGCTCTTGGATCCGTGGTGTGGAACCTTGAACACCGAGGCTTTGCTAGCTGGGCGCTCCCCACTCTGAAGGATTCTTATCCAGCCGTGCTTTTCTAGATCAGAGCCAAGTAGCACCCTGATGTCATCTACCCTTAGCCAGAGGGCAACAGCGACCTTGTTGGGAGAGAGGTCGGGAATCCGGCTCTCGTGCCCACTGCTCCCAGTATTCACTAAGCTGCGGATCGACTGCAAGAAATCCTGAAACACTTGGTCGCTTGGCGAGAGCGACCAGATTTCACACTTGCCACGGACAAATACTCGACGATTGGCGAGTGCCAACCTAGGAGGCGACGTCGTTTGCACGAGCCGCGAAATCACGTTGTAAATCTCGCGCAGTCCGGAACCTACACGGGAAAGTCTGCGGCGTTCCAGAGCACCGGTGAACGTGAGAAACTCCTTAGCGGTTAGAACGCTGGCGCAACAGAAAGCGGCTCGACTACAGATTTCGACCAACTTTGCGATTCCACGGATGTGATCGTCATGCCAGTGGGTCGCCACGATCAGGCCAACGCCCTGAGCCGGATCGACACCGATGCTCTTCAAGTAATTTAGAGCTCGGGGCGTTCCGTCCGTATCTATGCAAGAGTCAACAAGAATCCAGACGCCTTTTCCGACATGCAGCACGACGCTCTCACCATAGCCTGGACCAAGTAGCGTTAACTCAAACTCGTCTTCGCCCGGAGGCTTTCCCAACATCGTCACAGATCGAGCGATCGGATGGCTTCATGCGCCCACGCCTCGCCAGCTCTCAGATCGGCCTCGGTGATCTCGGGTACGTCGCGAAACGCTATCTCAGAAACACGCCTCTTCGTTCCATTAGCAGAGCGCTGGTAGCCGATCACCCAGCGGAAAACACTTCCCGGACGCATCTTGGCCGCATCCTCGCCCGAGACCTCGGCCAACGGAATGTCCGCTTCTTCCTCCTCGTGTGTCGAGCCGGCTGTCAAGTCAACCAACCGCGCCACAAAGTGCTTGTCGCCAATCAACACCACGTATCCTTCCCACTCCTGCAAGGCATGGGAAGTTGGTGCCGCCCACCTTTCCGGGGCCGAAGGGGGAGGCATCAAGAGAATACCGTCGTTCTGCGGTTGAAGTTGAACGTACGCAAATGTCGGCTGGGGTGCCAATTCGTCGTCTCGATTGAATGCACCCATTGTCAGAACCGCCGCGCCATTTGCCAACGCCATGCGGACGGCTTGGTCCACGTCCTGAACGGCGGAGTGTCGCGTGGAATCTCCATCGGAATTGCCAAGTTCCTCGAATCCACAGATTTGCGAGCCCGCCGCCATGGTGTATTGATTCAACTGAACCATGAATTAGTCCTCCAATTCAACTGCCAAGGACATGAGGTGATCAATGATACCGTCGCTTCGACTGAGCGACGAATCGAAGTTGTCTTCGAGAAGTCCCACTAGTCGCTCGCCAGCCTTGGGGCTGGTGTCGTCAATCGTGTAGTGGTCATTGACTTCGATGAAGACCCCGAGTCGGCCGTGGCCGATCAGTTTGGACGGCTCCACCTTGACGTTGATCCGACCTCCCGGTGGTCTTCCCTCAGGATCGATTTGCGTCATCGTCAGCGACGTCATGCCACCATGCTCGCCGGTTGATCCGAGGTCAAGCGTCCATGCTCCCCATGGCTCCACCGGCGCCAAGGTTCTCCCAAGTCGGTCTCTCGCGGCCAAACTCGACACTTGGAAATGAACTTGACGGTTGATTCCGAACGCGCGGAGGGGCGTATGGAAGAGATGCCTTTTGAACACACTGACGACTAGATCGCGCAGGCGGATATTGGGTGCCTGTCTGGTTTCCGCGGCAAAGCTCCCGGTCGTGACCTCCAGACGCAGCCAGTCAGTAGAAAATGCGGTTATTTCTTGGTGGGCGACTCGTAGGTTTGCGCTTTCCGCAGCACTTCGGGGCAGGAGATCGTGCAGCGCGAACCAAGCGGGCGTGAGTATCGCGGGATTGAACTTCCCGAGGATAGTGACGGTCACTCCACTGATCTCAGGCTCGATCCGCATTCTATTCGCTCTCACTGAAATCGGCGACATTGCGTGGGGCTATATTCGACCATCCAAGACCGTGTCCGACCGCGCAGCTTTCTCGGCTCCATGCATCCATTCGTTCACCACCGGCACGAGGAGAACAAATCCTAGTGCAGCTCCGAGTTGGAATCCGTCAATGGCACAAGAGTGCTCCAAACCTGCCCGAATCAGGTTCATGGAAGGACCTGTCTTGTCTGCACGACGGTTAAGGCGGTGCCAAGCACCCCCGGGAATCTGCCTAGATGGTTGCGATGCATCGCAACGTCGAGCCAATAGGACACCGTCTCGTGCTCGCTCTAGCCATCCTCCACAGTCTAACAGGGCTTCACATAGGCGACTCATGCGACTGCAAGCACTGATACCCGAAGTCATGGTGCCTTGATCACTCCGGATCTGCGACGGCGAATCTACCGTGTCGAGGCTTGGTCCGGATCTGTCGTGCTAAGTCTGACTTCCAAACTCGACCAATAGTCCTAGTGATGCTAGAGCACGTCAACAGGACAAGGGCCTTGCCGCCAAGACGATCCAATCTACCCATACCTAGACCGGTAGAGCGATTCTCGCCTGTGCCAGCTACCTGCTAGGCCGCCTTCTGGGGCGGCATACCGCAATGTCTAGAAGCGTTCTGCTCAGGGGCAACGCGCCATCTCGGAAACGATCCGTTTGTCGACAACCCGCCTATATCGAAGCGGCTACTCCTTCGTCGCCACAATCCAGTGAACGAAATAGGCCAAGTCATGCGCCCAGAAGAGAAACAGCCCCTTCTCCTGGGCGTCCGGTAGGTTGTCCAGCTTGTAGAAGCCGCTGAGGACGGCAGGCGGCGAAACTTGGGCGCTACCGAATTGTTGCCGCCAACAGACCGCCTTCACGGCTGCATCGTTGTTAAGTCTCTTCACCGCGTTGGGATTCGGCTGCAAACGCTCCCCACCACGCAACAGAAGTCCCCGCCCCCTGCCGTTGCCCCACAACGCCGGTCGACCCTCCTGAGTCACGAGACCCCCGGATTCCGCCACCGGTAGCAGCGGTTGTTCCGAAAGGGCCGGCAAAGGCATCGTTTCGGCCAGGGACGCGCGTCTTGGTCGAATTTGTCGCCGCAGTCGTCGCACTGCCACCGGTACGATCCGTCGGGCTTGACGGACAGAATCATATGCCCCCTTAGCGTCCCGGCGCGGAACGGTCGTCCTCGAGCGTGCGCTGGAACAGCCGGTACTGGTCCCCCGGCTCCACCGCGCCCGGACGCTGGATCGCGCCAGCGGGGACCTCCGGAGCCGGCGCGTCGCGGGCGGCAGGCTCGAGCGCCTTCGCCGGCGCGGCCTCCCGCCCTTGCGCCTCGCGCTCGGCGACGCGGTCGCGCTCGGGCTGCAGCAAGAAGTCGCTGATGTCCTTCCTGGGCGTCCCGGGCCGCGCGGTAGATCTCACGCGAGTCCTCCCGCAGCGCCTTGATCCAATGCCCCACGTAGGAGGCGCTCCGCGCGGGGTCGTGCCCCAGATCGAGCCGGTCCCCGGTCATCATCGAACTGATCTCGGCCCGCAGCTCCTCGCGCGCGTACTGCTTCGAGTAGGGCCCCTCGACGATGCCCTCCTGCAGCGTGGCGCGGTTCAGCCGGCTCGCGTGCCCCGTCCAGTGGCCCAGCTCGTGCAGCGCCGCCTGGTAGTAGCCGGCCGCCTCGGGGAAGCGTTCCCGGAACGGCAGGACGATGCGGTCGCCGCGGATGTCGTAGAACGCCCGGTCCCCGCCCGCATGCTCGATCCGCGCCCCGGATCCTTTCAGGACGCGGTCCGCCTCGGGGTGCCCCGCCCAGGGACGCCGCCCCTCCGCCCGGGCCGGGAGGCCATCGCACTGCTCCGCGTTGAAGACGTTGTAGGTGTACACGCGCGGCGACTGCAGCGCCCGCGTCTCGTACACCGTCGCGCCCTTCTCGTCCCGCCCCGCCGCGCCTTATGCGCCACGGTCGTCCTCCCGGGGCTGGGCTTCGGGCAGGTTCGCGGCCTCGAGCACGTCCTCGAGATCGACGTCGTCGCGGAACGCTCCGTACTCGGCCGCCTCGTCCGGGTCCATTTCGATGAATGCCGGCGCGGGCGGCCCCGGCGCCTCGGGCGCCGGGCGGCCACGCTTCCGATTCGCATGGCTCTGTGGCATCGTTCTCCTTCTCCGGGCGCGAGGCGTCAGCGGGCCCGCCGGGAGCGCCCTTCGCGCTCGGCCCGCAGCGACTCGACCGCCCGGTCTACCGTCCTTCGAGCGTATGCAAGCGGTTGCGGCTTGTCACCCCTGCGCCCGGCCAACTCGGCGACGAGAGTCTCCGGATCGCGGGCGGCCCGCAACTCGCCGCGCACCCAGGCCCAGTCCCGCCCGCTGGGCGAGCTGTCACCCCCCGCGGATCGCCCCGGGCTCCAGGCGGCGGCCGCCGGCACCGCGTCGGCCGCGGGCACGGGCAGGTCGGAAGGGAACTCCGTCACCTGCGCGAGCCGCCCCGTGGAGGCCACCAGCGAGCAGGGCGTGCCGCCCCGTTTCCAGTTGTTGTAGCCCGGGATCCGCAGGACCCGGGCGACGTCGATGACCTGGGTGTCGGCGCCGTAGCGGATCGCGAGCCCCTTCGTCAGCGCCTCGGCGCGGCCGTGGTCGAGCGCGCCCCGCGGCACGCTCCACAGGACCTGGAAGCGGCCCGGCGAGGAGCGCACGACATGGGTGGGCGGCGGGAGCTCGCCCGCCTTCGCGTCGGCGAGGATGCGCACCAGCGCCCGGTCGCCGTCTTCGTCGATATCCAGGTACACCCGCATGACGTCGCCGATCGCGCTCTTCGTTCGGCCCCAGGCGCCCGGGCGCACCGGATTGACCCCGAGGAACAGGTCGTGGCGCGCGGCGTTGAGGTGCCGCAGCCAGGCCTGCGTGCGGTCGGCCGCGACGATCTCGGCGGAATAGACCTTCTGCACGACGTCGCGCGCGCCGCCCTCCCCGCGGGGGATCGCGACGAGCGCGACGCGGTCCCGCGCGTCGAAAAGGGATCGGATGTAGTCGCCGGGCCTCAAGCCGCGAGGGTATCCCGGCCGGCGGCCGGAGTCCAGCCCGGCGGCGGGGCTAGTAGCTCTGGGAGAGCTGCCGCAGCTTCTGCTCCACCCGAGCGCGCCACCGATCGCGCTCTTCCGCGGCCGTCTCGATCACATTGCCGAGTTCGTCGTAGTCGTCGTCCGGCTCCCAGTAGGGCGCCGCCCCTTCGCCGGGGGGCTCGGGGTTGTCCCCCCCCGGCCGGGTCGATGCTGTCGAGGTACGCCCACAACGCCGGCAGGTTGCCGCCCCAGTGCGCCTCCAGCCTCGCGCGGAAGTCGTCGATCTCACTCCCGGTGGGAGGGACCACCTGCGGCGCGTCGAGCCCGGCCTGGTCCGCCGCCTCGTCGAAGGCGTCGCCGTCCAGCTCATAGTCGGAGCCCTCCTCCTCGCCGAGCCGCTCGTACTCGTCGACCGTGTCCGGGTTGGGCTCGTAGTCCGGATCGCCCGGCTCCTGCGCCAGCAGGTTGCCGCCCAGCGTGAGGACTAGCGGTAGTTTACTGAGCAGCGAGAATCGGCAATTGTAACGTACTGATTCCCTGGTGGTTAGGGGGCGGTGGGCTGTATTACCCACCGTCGGGTCTGAGCAGCTCGTCGAGTTGCAGTTCGTCCGCCAGAGCTTGCTGCGTCAGCGTCTGTTTGGAGTTGACGGTTGCCACCCGGGGCGGCCCTTTCGTGCCTTGGCGCGGGTACAGCAGGTCGATGCGTTGGATCTGCCCCAGTTCCTGCTGGAGTCCCTCCATGGTCAGGGTCGGCCAGGCCGGCCGCACCTGGCGGTGCAGGTACTGCAGCAGCGAGACCCCCAGCAGGCAGTAGAACGCATGCACGCGGATCTTGGAGTCGGTCCAGTGGTGCAGCGGCCCCCAGTGCAGCCAATCGCCGCCCTTCAGGCCGCGGAAGACGCGCTCCACATGCTGCTGTCCCTGATAAGCCGCGGCCACCTGAGCGGGTGCCCAGTCGTGCCGGTTCGTCACCAGCGTGGTGCGTCCGAAACGCTCCTTGAGCAGGCGGTGCAGCGCGGACGTGTCGATGGCGAAGCGCAGCTCCCAGCTGCGGTCCGGGTTGCGCTGCAGCTCGTAGCTGAGCACCGTGGCCACGAAATTCGGCTGCAGCCAGCGCTGGATCCGGCTCCGCAGGCCCTTCTCTGTGTGCCGGTCCTGCGGCTTGGAGAGCTGCCGTGCCAGAGCGCGCAGCTTCTGCGTCGCCTTCACCAGCGCCGCCGAGACGCTGTGGAACTGCTCGCTGGCGAAGCCGGCCGAGTAGCGCAGCACGGCGAGGTACTCAGCCCCGTGCACGAGCGTACGCTCGCCAGCGACGCTGACGCCGGGCTCGCCGGGCAGCGGCTCGAGTTGCTCGAGCGGGCGCTGGCGCAGCGCCGCCGGCGCCTGGCCCCAAGGCAGCGCAGCGATCCAGCCCAGGCCGCTGGCCTGCAGTTCCAGGGTGTTGGCCAGAGCCGCGCTGCCCTTGTCCAGCACGAGGGTGACCGTCTGGCGCGGGATGCCGGCCCCGTCGAGCAGGCGCGTGATGCGGCTGAGGCAGGCCGGCAGTTCGTCGCGGTCGGAGACGTTGCCCGGGTAGACGTGGTGGCCCAGGCTCAGGCCGTGCTCGCCGTCGAGGGCGTAGGAGAGGCCGATCTGACGCAGGTCGTGGCGCTTCTGCTTGTTGTGGCCGCGCTGGGCCAGGGCGGAGCGGGAGTTGGTGGTGGCGATCCAGGTGGGGAAGTTGGCGGTGTCGTAAGCCAGCACGCAGCGGCTGACCAGATCGCGCTCGCGGAAGGCCCGCAGCAGGGCAAGTTGAGCTTGCTCGAGTTCGTCGGGGCGGGGCTCGCGCAGGGAGTCGCTGACGTCGATCGCGTCGAAGTGGTCCCAGAAGGCCTGGGAGCTGAAGTGCTTGGGGGCGAAGCCCCACAGGTCGGGCAGGACGGAGCGGCGGTACCAGTCGGCGGCCGCGGTCTTGGGGCCGGGAGCGCAGATGCGGTGGAAGGCGGCGAGCAGCAGGAAGTGGGGGATGGCGGGACCCTTGGCGGGAGCGGGCCAGACGGAGAGGAGGGCGTCGAGGGCGCCGGAGCGGCGGGCGGCCTGCCAGAGGGCGGCGGGCAGGCCGCAGTCGCGGGCGGTGGCTTCGAGAGGGACGGGGGCGGTCCTGTCCTTGACGAGGCGGGCGAGGTGTTCGGCGGTGCCGAGGTAGGTTTGGTGGGTGATGCGGGGATTGCCGTCAACGCGGCCGGAGGTGGCGACGTAGTAGTAGGTCTTGTTGCCCTTTTTCTTGCCGATGATGGATGCCATATAGGGTAATACTAACACTTGAGGAGTGGCCATGCAAGCGTTATTTACCATGAATATAGGGAAAATCAGATATAGGGTAATACATAAATCCGGCAGGCTGCGGATTCAAAACCGATTTGGTTGCAATGACTTAGTGGAGCGAGTGCCTACGCCGGAGCGGAGTTTCAGTAAACTACCGCTAGAACAAGGGTTAGAAGCATTCGGGCTGTCATGCCCCGGATTGTACTCCGGGATCGGGCAACTGGGTGACGCCCTCCGCCGTATCCGACCACTGCATGTAAGGCGCCCGCCGCTGCGGTCGAGGACTCTCCCGCCTGAGCGCCGGACACATCTCCCGACCTTCGCGGAGGGGGCCACACCCTTTCATCCTGCGTGTGACTCTGTATTTCACGGCACATCGATTCGAGTCCCTTTCCCGCCGTGGACGGATGGCTCGGCGCACGACTGCTTCCGCAGCAGATCTAACATCTTCTCCCTGCTAGTGCTCAGGCCGCGAAGGCGCACGCGCCCGAGCCGAGCGGGGCCATCATGCGGGCACGCGCGGTGACGCTGCGGAGCCGACCCGCATCGAAGAGTTCGGAAGGGCCGCGCCGGCCTCCTCCACTCTGTCCGATAGTCGCCAGTCGCCGCCAGAGGCTCCGGCAAGGGATCCTAGTCCTGAACGGCTGCGGCGCAATCGTTGCACAGCAACACCGGCCCGCGCCATAGGTCGACAGACCGGAAATCCATAAATGTCGCGGTCAAGCCTAGCGCACCCAATCGCCCGCAATTGAGATATACGGGCCGGTTACGCTTGTGCCAGAAGGCGTACCAGCTAGAGAGGACCGCTGGCCAGATCGCGATCTCGAACGCCGCGAGCACACCCGCTAAACCGAGGAAGGCACCGAACCCGCCCAGGCCCAGCACGCCGTTGACGATCGCCAGCCCGATCACACCGGCAATCAGCCAGCGGTAAAACGGTTCCTGATTACCGAGGACTCTCAGCCGCATTTAGGAGCCGGAAATGTTTTGGATTCGGGCTTCGATCCGGTTGACTTAAATCGCTGTGGAATGTATAATAAGTATCTGATAACAAAGGAGTTCTACATGCCTAAGAACCACGTCCAGTTCCACAAAGGACAGAGCCTGCGCGACTTCCTCAAGCTCTACGGAACCGAGCTGCAATGCGCCCAAGCGGTGTTCCAAGCGCGCTGGCCGCAGGGCTTCCGCTGCCCCGCCTGCGGCTAGCACAAGGACTGCCAGCTGCACACCCGCAAGGTCTTCCAGTGCATCCGCTGCCAGCGGCAGGTCTCGCTGACCGCCGGCCCCGTGTTCGAGCACACCAAGCTGCCGCTGACCACTTGGTACCTGGCGATCTACTTGCTCACGCAATCCAAGAATGGCCTCTCGGCGATGGACCTGCTGCGCCAGTTGGGCGTGAGCTACAACACGGCTTGGATGCTCCAGCACAAACTGCTGCAGGCGATGCGCGAGCGGGATGACAGCCAGCCGCTGGGGGGCCTCGTGGAGCTGGACGACGCCGATCTGGGCGGGGCAGCCAGCGGCGGCAAGCGCGGTCGCGGCGCGGACCGCAAGACGCCCTTCCTGGCGGCGGCCCAAGTCACTGAGGACGGGCGGCCGCAGCGGCTGCGGCTGAGCCCGGTGGTTGGTTTCCGCCGCCGCGCAGTGCAAGCCTGGGCGCAGCAGCACCTACGGCCGGGGACCATCGTACGGGCGGACGGGCTGGCCTGCTTCCGGGGGGTGCAGGCGGCCCGCTGCACGCACCAGCCGCGCGTCACCGGAGGTGGCAAGGGCAGCTGCGAGACGCCCGGGCTGATCTGGGTGAACACGCTGCTGGGCAACGTCAAGCGGGCGATGGACGGCACCTATCACGCCTGCGCCGCGCGTTACGCGGGGCGCTACCTCGCCGAATTCGCCTACCGCTTCAACCGCCGCTACCAGCTGGTCGATCTCGTGCCCCGCCTCGCCTATGTCGCCGTGCGCACTCCGCCCCTACCCTACCGCCTCCTAACTTTGGCTGGGGCTGGTGCGTAATCAGGAAACGGTTTGAGCCCCTTCACACCGGACAGTCTACTAGGGCCGGACGACTGGGAAGCGCCCAGCCATCTCGGCTTCCGCCTGCTGAGGGTGGAATAGCCTTGGGCCCTGTTACCCTTTCACCCTCTGCGGAGCGAAGCGACCGAGGACGGGTATCGCCCGCCCTCGACTAGTACTCTCTTTCTGTCCGATAATTGGCAAGGTCATTAGATCCCGTGCTTTTTGAAGAAGTTAGACCAGAAGTCCGCGGCATGTCTGATGGCATCGTGGAAAGAGACCGTGCGGCCGTCAAGCAGTTCGATTTCAAGACGCGAAATATCAAAGTCGTCACTGAAATCTCTGGAGAAGGCGCCTCGGTGATGGCGAGCCTCCTTGATGCTAGGTGGATATATTCTGATCACTGCGTGTTTTGATTCAGTGCAAATATCTTGTAGGTAGGCGAGTTCAGGGCAGGCGTGTCTTGCGTGGTTCTGGAGGTTCCCTAGGCTTGCGAATGGGGAATTGGAACCAAGTGCTTGGTGTGCGTGATCACAGAGATGCCATGCCTTGCAGGCGCATTCCCGCGCCAAATCCTCATTGAGGTCGTCGCCTCCAAACCTCTTCACGGCAGTTCTGAGTGCCTTAAGCGCCGAAGGCGCATTAAGCCCGAATGAACGTGTCATTCGTCAGTCCAGGCCCGTTCTAGCGAGTCGTCTAGCAGTAGCTCGAAGACGGCTTGGCTGTCAGGGCTGATAGGGTCGTTGTCGGGCATCGGGACTGCCTCCATTCTGGCAGTCAGCCGCCCCCGGCTGCTGGTCGTCATCGAGCTGCAGGAGGCGCCGGCCCAGCCAGCCAAGCGTAACGCTGGCCAATGGAATTGCAGCTATGTACCAAACATCCCTGTCAATGAACGTGCCGATGAAAGCGAATGGAATGGAAGCGAGAAGGAGAATAAGGGCCTTCATGTACGGCGATTCAGGCAAGTAGCTGCCGGGCACGGTGTGGATTATATCTCCCTGTCCGCGTCGGTGTCGCTCCAAGATCCGCTGTGCCCCAGGGGGCTCCATTTATGTCCGATAATCGCCGCTCCTGGTCTTATCCGTCGGCGATAAGACGCTAGGTGATCGAGGCGATCAAGCGGTGGGGGAACTCCGGTAGACGGGTCCAGTCTCAGGACGTCGCGGTGCTGGCCGGTTCGGAACTGCTGCAGTTCTTCGGGACCGGGACTGGGTTCGAAGTCGAGTAACGAGTTCTCTGTGACACCCGGGGCAGTTCACTATGAGCATTGAAGTCATTCTTCACCCGATACGCTCCCCTCGAGATGAACTCAAGAAGCTCGTAAGTGAACTTGGGTTCACGCCATACGGTACAAGCCCACGGACGCACACAAACGCGGGGCGCAAGTTGTACCTATGATGCCAACGTGACCAGATCCTCCGGATTCTGGCGTAGGTACACTCGCGGCGCGCCGGATCCAGCAAACGTAATCAAGATGTGATGACCGTTCTTGGTCGAAACCGAACGACGCCACGCCCGATTCCCGTTCACATCAACCGAGAGGCCACGGGCACCCACCTCCGACTGGTACCTAGCATCCGTCGTGCCGTCGCCGTCGTGGGCTTTCCGTCGCTCAGACAGCACGTTAAGGCTAGGCTTGCCACCCCGCATCGCCGCGAATAGTTCCTTCGAATAGCACGATTCCAACCCGTGGTGCGGAGCTACCAACACGGTCAGTTCTCGGACCAGAAGCTCCTTCAGCGTGGGTTGAGTTCCAGTCTCTTCGTGCCACCCCGGATGCTTCTGCGCGAATCCCTTCTCGAAGCGCGAAAAGCGTTTCTGAACTCCCGTGCCGTTCGCAAGGATGTGTGCCATGCCCTCCGGCGTCATGTCACCTGGAAACAAGATCGTGTGGCTCCCATGCCGAAAGTAGAACACCATGCTCAATGCGTTTCCGTACTTGTTGTCGTCCTTCGGATGCAATGCACCGCACACCTCCGGATCAATGTAGTAGATCCCGTACTCCATGTTCGGAACCGTCCTCGCAGAGTCATAGACAATCGTCTGCATCGGCGGCTTGCGTTTCTCGTACAGGCCCTTGTAGGTACGAATCAGGTCCTTCTTGTCTGGATCGTCCCCCCCCCAGCCGACTCCAGTCGACCTGCTCATGACTCGCAAGATCCGGATGATCTGTCGGGCAAGTGAGGAGTGTCGGATACAGTTTGCCCTTGGCTAAGCTCCCGCACTGGGCGATGTGGTCTTTGTGAGGATGTGACAGGACCGCCTGCGCGATCGTGTTCTTCTTGTACTCGTCCAAGCCCGGCACCAGACGCTTCACCACAAAGCGAGCAGGGTCAAAAAGACCGCCACCACCCATGTCCAAGATAAAACCTTGTTTCAGACCGGAACGCACGAACGCCGCGCTCCCGCGGCCAATCGCAAAGACGAAGATGTGGGTTGACAGCGACATCTCTACTGCTTCCTGGATTCCTGCAGCCTTTCACAGGCCTCAAAGAGACGATCCGCGTAGGCCTCCGCTGGAATCCGAACCCAACTCGGCCGGACCCATGCTACCCAAAACACGACAAGGCCTATGCTGACCGCACAGGCCACTGCCCAGTCCAACTCGACACCGCCAACTGGAGGCCATCCAATAGCAACGCATAGCGCCGCCCCGACGATCGCCAAAGGCAACGCCAACGGCTTGAGGCCCCACAGGTTTCTGCGGAATCCGTAGGAAACGTTCTCCTTGAAGAGAAGCTCGAACATGTCTGTATCGCGGGTCTTGTCGATCAACCACTTCGTTGCGACTTCGTAAGCCTGATCGGCAGATTTTGGATCAGAAGCCTCACCTTCCGCCGTCGGAATATCCAAAGTTGGATCCAGTTCACTCAGAAGGCGGTGGTAACGCTCGACAAGCGCGACATTTGTATCAGGTGTTGCGAACCGTAGACGCTGCGTAGTCGGCGCGCCGCCCCAACTCTTCCAGAGCTTCGGCTCCTTTCGCTTACCCAAGTCACGCCCTATCTCGGACAAGAGCCACAGGAGAAGGGCCGACGCTCCCAAGATCGCAGCAACTCGTGCGACCACCGATGAACCAGGGAAACAGACAAAGACCGCAAGCGGGACGGGCAGGAGGGCGACCAACACCGGGGCGATGCGTGCCTTCCACGAGTAAGTGTCGACCTTTAGGGAATCCAAAGCCATATAGACGTTCTTGTCGCGCAGAACTCGCTGACACGCGAGCCATCGGTAACCCCTGTGAGCCCAATACCCCGAGTAGGCGTTGCTTTCTGCGCTTGACGAGCGGCTAACAGTGCAACCAGAAATACGGGAGTCGCCGCGCCCGAAGTGCTGGGGACGCAAGACCGACCATTTGTGGAATGCTACAGAAATTAGCACACTCGGCCGTGCAGGGCCAATTCGCGTTTGTGAAATAGGACATAGAGTGGACGACCCTCCCGAGGTCCACAAGCCGCGTGACGAGTGCAATATAACGCCTTTGCGAAGGACGGGCAGCCCCCGACAGCCTCCGGAACGGCCTCCGTGCGGCCGCTCTCGCCGTGGACGCGCGGGAGAGGTAACCCAGATCCGCCCGGGTACGTCCGAACCATCACAGGACGCACGATGTTCGGACGCGACAGGACAGACAGCAAGGAGCACCGCAGCGACCCCTACCCGGGGCTGTTCCAGAACCCGCCCCTGCTGGATCCGGAATTCGACGCCGACAAGAGCTTGCCGCTGGTCCGCTATCGGATCCTAGTCGACGGCGAGGAGGACGCGGCCGGCGAGTTCCATTGCGACCATCGATTCGCCCTGGGGGATGCAACGGGTATGCTTCACGCGGGGCGGTACGCCCCGTTGGGCAAGCGCCTGGCCGAGGTCGAGGTCTACGATGCGGACGGGAACCTGCTCGGGCGCGACAAGCAGGTCCGCACCAGGGTGGCCGGCCAGAAGACGGTCCAGTGGCGGAGCTCGGTCGACCGCGTCGAGCGATCCTACCGGACCGCGGCCAAGGTCCGTGCGATGGGCCCGCCTGCGTCGAGCAGCTAGCGCTCCAGCCCGGGCAGAGTCCGGGCCCGCTCGGGCAGCTGCGCCGATCGCGGCAGCTTCGAGCCGTCGCGGCTGGCCCCTTCGAGCTTCGCCCCCTCCATCCGCGCTCCCGCGAGCCGGCTGCCGGCCAGATTGGACTCCCGCAGGTCCGCACCGGTCAGGTCCGGCCCCCGCCGCTCGGGCGACTCGGCCCCGGCGAGCACGGCCCCCCGCCCCCGGAACTCGCGCATGTCGGTGTTTTCCAGGGTGGCGTGGTGCAGGTTGACCCCCGCCGCGTTGGCGCGCGCCATCCGCGCGTTGGTGAGATCGGCCTGCCCGAGGTTGGTGCCGCGCATCGAGGCGTCCTCGAGCACGGCGCTGCGCAGGTCCGCATGGCGCAGGTCCGTCCGCTGGCCGCCGCTCTGCTGGAAGAGCGCTTCGGAGAAGTCCGTCCCGACGGCGCGGATGCCGTACATCCGCGCCCCGTCGAACGCCGTCCCCCGCGCGTCCGACCCGCTGAAGTCGGCCGCTCCCAAGTCGGCGTTGGAGAAGTCGGCGTGCGACATCCGCACATCGGCGAAACGGGTGCCGTAAGCGACGGCTTCGCGGAGCGACGCCCTATGAAGATCTGCCCCGTCCAAACGGGCGTCGACCAGTCTGGCACCGTCCAGATTGCCACCCTCGAGCCGCGTGCCGAGCAACCGCCCGTCGGTCAGGTTCGCCCCGCGCAGGTCGGCCCGCCGGAGGTCCGCACCGTCGAGCCGCGCCCCGGCCATCCGCGCGCCGCGCAGGTCAGCGCCTCGAAGGTCCAGGTTCGACAGGTTCAGCCGCTCGAGGTTGAAGCCCCGCAAGTCCGCCTTGCGGCCGTCCTCTCCGCCGGTCTGGAGCCAGACCTCGTGGTCGGCGACGATCTTGCGCAGCTCTTCCGCTCGCTTGTGGTCGACGATCTTCTCCGCGACGATGTCGGCGAACTGCTGCAGCGCCCGCTCCTCTCCCGGCATGGCCGCCCATTACCTCCCGGGCCGCGGCCAGAAGCGCCGCGTTTCCCAGCCGTCCCCCTGCGCCCTCAGGACATGCACGGCCGAGGACACCCCGCGCCGCCTGTCCCGCCGCTCCACATGCACCACGAAATCGATCGCCTGGGCGACCTGCATGCACAGCACGGGCCAGGAGATTCCCTCGCTTCCCCTGCAGGGCGCAGGAGGCGAGCCGCACCAGCGCGCTCTCGGCGTCGTTGGAGTGGATGGTGCTCAACGAGCCTCCGTGGCCCGTGTTCAGCGCCTGGATCAGGTCCGCGGCCTCGCCCCCGCGCACCTCGCCCAGGATCAGGCGGTCCGGCCGGTGCCGCAGCGAGGCCCTGACCAGGTCCCGGATGGACAGCCCGGACCCGGTCAGCTCGCGCGCCTCCATCTGCAGCAGGTTGGTCGCCGTGAGCTGGATCTCCGTGGTGTCCTCGATCACGAGGATCCGCTCGTCGTCCGGGATGACTCCGGCGAGCGCCTGCAGCAGCGTGGTCTTGCCGCTCCCCGTCCCGCCGGCAATCAGGATGTTCCGCCGCGCGCGGAGGTGCTCGGCCGCCTCCTCGTACACGGCCGCCGGCAGGGAGCCGGCCGCGACCAGGTCCTCGGCGCTGAACTGCCGCCCCCCGAAACGGCGGATGGTGATGGCCGCGTGCTGCACGACGGGAGGCAGCGCGATGGCGACGCGCGAGCCGTCGTCCAGCCGGGCGTCGACGATCGGGACCTTCTCGCCGGCCTCCAGGCCGAGCGGCCGCGCGATATGGATCGCGGCCGCGTAGATGTCCTCGGCGGTCAGCCCCGGGGCCGCGACCTCGACCGGCTGGCCCCCGTCGCGCTCGACGAAGTACTTGCCGGGCCCGTTGATCATGAGCTCGCTGACGGTCTCGTCCTGGAATGCCTCCCGGACCACCTCGGGCAGCAGGGACATGACGCGGTCAAGCGCCGGCATCAGGGCCTCCCGCCGCGGGCGTCCCGCGGCCTCCGCTTTGAATTGCAATCATCCGTGCTCTCCTTTCGCGCCCAGCGCGCCTTCGCGGACCGCCTGCCAGTAGGGCTTGTCCGCCGGCAGGAAATAGGGCTTCAGATACACCCGCCTGGCGGCCATCGCGTTGTATCCGTCGAACGGGATCACGATCGCCTGGCAGGTGCCGAGCGCTTCGAAGTCGTTGGGGTGGAACCGGGGCTCGCGGCGGCCTTGGTAGGATCTGCCGGCGCCCATGCTGGCGCGGGCGCCCCCGGCCTTGCCGCTCAGCAGCGAGACACCCGCCTGCGAGGTGTTCTCGCTGAAGTTGTAGCTGGCCTTCAGGCGTTCCACGGTGCCGCACATCTCGGATGCGGCCTTGGAGGTGTCAGGGTCCGCCGAGGTCAGGAACACCCGGGTCCGGAACGACTGCAGCAGCGTCTTCCACGCGTCGCCCCGCGTCGCGCTCTTGAGGGAAGAGATCGACTGCGTGGCCACGATCGGCACCACCCGCGACTGGCGCGTCAGGGGGAACGCCTTCTCGTCGCCTTGCGGCTCGTCCTCGCCGACCGTCGCGAACGACTGGTACTCCTTCTGCACACCGTCCAGATAGGTTTAAGGCAATCCCGTAGAGCAAGTGAAGTTGTTGTTATAAAACTACTTATATTATACTGCTGTCTCAGGGCGTTCGGTGTGTTCCAGCACCGAAAGGGTGACCAGATGGGCAGACACGGCAAGAAACTCACAGCCGCCTTCGTGCGGAGCGTCCGGCAGCCGGGCCTCTACTGGGACGAGCACGGCCTCGTGCTCCGGGTCAAGCCGTCCGGCTACAAGCAGTGGATCCAGCGCCTGTTCGTCCACGGCAAGCGCAGAGAATTGGGGCTCGGTCCCGTCCGCCTCGTGACGCTGGCCGAGGCCCGCGACGCCGCGCTGGCCAACCGCAAGGTGGCCAGAGCGGGCGGGGACCCCAGGGCAACACCCCGTCGCTCGGTGCCGACGTTCGAGCAGGCGGCCGCCAAGGTGTTCGCGATGCACCGTCCGACCTGGACCGACAGGCACGCGGGCCAGTGGATGTCAACGCTACGCATGTACGCGTTTCCGGGGGTCGGGCGGAAGCGGGTGGACCGGATTTCATCGGCCGATGTGATGGGCGTGTTGCTTCCGATCTGGAACGAGAAGCACCAGACGGCCAAGCGGGTCCGTCAGCGGATTTCGACGGTGATGAGGTGGGCGATCGCGCAGGGCTACCGCGTGGACAACCCGGCGGGCGATGCGATCGGGGCGGCGTTGCCGAAACCCCCTCGCATCCAGAAGCACTACAAGGCGCTGCCCTACGGGGAGGTGGCCGCGGCGGTCGAGGCCGTGCGGCGGGCCGAGGCGAGGGTCGCGGTGAAGCTGGGCATCGAGTTCCTCGTGCTGACGGCCTGCCGGTCGGGCGAGGTGCGTGGGACGCGGTGGGAGGAGATCGACATGGAGGCCGGGGAGTGGACGATTCCGGCGGAGCGGATGAAGAGCCGGCGCGAGCACCGGGTGCCGCTGTCGGCGCGAGCGAGGGAGATCTTGGCCGAGGCGAAGGCGTACGCGCCTCGTTCGGAGTGGGTGTTCCCGTCGGCGCGGGGGCTGGTGCTGTCGAGTTTCGAGTTCGCCGGGCTTCTCAAGGCGCTCGGGATCGCGACCGTGCCGCACGGCTTCCGTTCGAGCTTCCGCGATTGGGCGGCGGAGCGCACCGACGCGCCGCACGCGGTTATGGAGGCGGCGCTGGCTCATGTGGTCCGGAACAAGGTTGAGGCGGCCTACGCCCGCTCGGACCTGTTCGAGCGCCGCCGCGTCCTGATGGAGCAGTGGGCGGAGTATCTGGCGGGGCGGAGAGCGAGCACCGAAGCCTAACCACCCCCCTGTTGTGCCGCCGCTTCCGCGACGGGCTCAGAGGCCGTTTCCGGGGCGTTCCACGGGCATTTCCGGAAAGCTGCGGGCCGTAGGATCGCCTCTGACGCACGATCGCCGGTCGCCGAGGGGTTTACGGTGGGGCGGAACGCGGCCACGCGGCAGAGAGCGCCGCCGTCGTGAACGAGCGCCTGGTGGGCTCCCCGCCGATCATCGTAGTCGCCGCCGTCGTCGTTACCGCCCCCGCTCTCGGTCCTCGGAGCGACCGGCTCATGAACGACCGGGCGGACGATCTGGCGGGCAAGAGTTGGCCCTTCGCCCGCTGTTCCGGGTGGCTGCTCGGAGCGCGTTTCGGAGGCGTCCGCAGGGCTGGCTTGAGCCACTCTAATGTGGCTAAGCCAGCATACCCCTTGGGGCCACGCTTCGCGGGTCCCCGGCAAGGGCTGGCGAGGGGCTCCGCCCCTTCGACCCCCGACAGGTCCGCGCTCCGGCGCAAGTCCACGGGCTGTCGCCCGGCTCCCGCCTCGACGCGGCAATTCGGGATCCGGGCGACCGACACCATGCCTCCAACCGGTGGCATGGTGCGTCGGCATCGCGCCGGGAGCGGGCCGGGGTGGTACCATGCCTCCAACCGGTGGCATGGTGCGTCGGCATCGCGCCGGGAGCGGGCCGGGGTGGTGCCGCTCCGCCACGAGCACACCGGCGGCGGGTTCGGGCGCGGCGTCCAGCGGCGCAGGAGGCTGGGGTCTCGAGGAGGAGCACCCGCATGCTGGGACCTCATGTGGTTGGCCTAGCGCTAGTGCTAGTTCCGGTTGAGTCCTCCTCGGTCCCGGGTTCCGAGAATTCTCTTCCAGTGCGCCTCGCGGTCCTGAATCGACCCGTCCAGCGTATTCCGGGACATGTGTTCGAGGAGAGCAAACCGGAAGTGCCGGCGACAGTAACGTAACCCCCCGTTTCCAATAAGCTCTCGAAGCGCGGCGTTTCCGCCGTGACCGGTTTTCAGGTAATCAACCCACCGCGACCAGATGCCCTGTTCCCCGTAGGCAGCGCCAACGTATTGACGGACCGCGCTTGGGGTACGCGCGGTAATCAAGTAAACGCCACTGACGCTCTCCAAAGCCGCCTGCCAGTCCGGGCGGTTGTTGCGGTGGAGGACCTCGAACTCGCTGAACGCTAGGTCGATGCTCTCGAAGCCCGGGAATGGAAGGCCCGAATAGCGCTCGGGGAGGATTTCCTGTACCTCGAACTCGTCAAGTCTCCCCTCCATGTTCACGCGTCGCGCCCGGCCGCGATAGGGCGAGCGAAGCTTCAGGCGACGAACGAATGGTCCACCTTGTTCCGTCAGTTCAACCTGGTATCGTTCGGGCAGGCGCTCAATGACTCGGAAGACCCCGCCAAACAACCAACTGTCCTCCTCGTCGTAGACACGCGCGAGCGAGAAGATGAACTTCCGGTTGAATTGGTCCGTTTTCGGGCGGTATTCCTGCCACCGTTTGCATTCATCGGCGTCGCGTGCCAGGACGAGAAGCGGCTCAGTGCGATCTTTGTTCCGAGTCGCGAAATGCACCTTGTAATCGTGCGGGTTCTCGACTGGCCAGATGTCGGTAAGCTTAATCATGATAGCAATCTACGCCGCGCGACCAGTGCGTTGAAGAGCAGCCGAAACGTCCCAGGGCAGAACCTCTTTGCTGTGATTCGAGCAAAGGGGCTGCGAAGGGCGGTCGGGAAACCGGGGGATACCCCTCCGGGTGTCGAGTTCGCGCGTCACAGGCGATCCTACGGCCTCGGATTCCGCCCAACCGGCCCCGGAACGCCCGGAATCCCCGTGTGAGCGGTGTTCCGGGCTCGGTGGGACTCGGGGCCGGTCGCCCCGGCGGTCGCCACCCCGTCGGCCGGGACTCCCCCACGGGCGGAACCTCACGCCCTTGCCGGTCACGACCAAGTTCCCGGCTGCGGGTCCGTTGAGGATCACGTCGGCCGGATCGTCGGCCACGACGGGGCAGCGCTCAGCCGCAGCACCGGCGACGGGGTTCGGGGGGCGTCGCACCCCGCCGCCCGCCGCTCCGGCAGCGGGACGGGAAGCCGGGGGGTCTAAGGGGGGGCGTAGCGCCCCCTTGCCAGGCCGCAGTGTTAAACACTGCGTGGGCTGGCTTACGCACCTTAAGGGGCGTGAGCCAGCGCTTCCACCCACGGCCAGCGACGCGGTCGTGGCGGGCAGGCTACGGCTTGCCAACGGCCTCCAAGGGCTCCCCCGTGACGGACGAGCTGTGGCCTCGGTCCACCTGCCTGCGGAGGTGTCTCGACGGTTGGAAGACGGGCACCGCGCGGGGCGGGACCTCCACAGGGTTTGCCGGTCCTGGGGTTGCGGGCCTTGCGGCCCTTGCGGTGCCGCACCTTGAAGGTGCCGAAGCCCCGGAGCTCGATGCCCTCCCCGTGCGCAAGCGCGTCCTTCACAGCGTCGAGGAAGGCGTCGACCACCAGCCCGCAGTCCCTTCTGGTGACTCGCGGTCCAACCGCATCGGCGACCTGCTCGACCAGGTCTGCCTTGGTCATAATCCCCTTCTCCTCGCCCGAAGTGTGGCCAGGGTCCCGTCGCTCATCATGATAACTTACAGGGACGCGCGATGTGGTCGCAGCTTTCGGGTTGCCGGTTGCTTCACTGGACAGCCGCCCTGCGGGCCGGCCATTTTGAGAGGCGTGCCTCATCCCCGAGATGCGGCCGCTGTCGAACTTGAGTTGCCGGGAGTCGCTATGGGACGACGCCGGGTCCCACGGGACGGCCGAACGACTGAACGGCGAACGGGGCTGCTCCATGGGATTCCGCTACCCGCCGCGCAAAGGGTGATTGCAGGGGTGATCGCGGGCAAGCGACGGCATCATAACTAATCCTGATTCCCTATTATCTGCATCCCAGTAGAGCGCCAGAAGGGGTGGGCTGGTGGATTTTCGGTGGCTGGCGCGAAGCCGGCAGGCAGGGGGGAGAGGCGCTAGGCACGAGATGCACTGGCAGCCAGTGGTATCGGTCGCAACCGGGTCCCCCCGGGCAGTCCCCTGATGGTCCCCGGAGAGTGCCGGCGGCCTGTCCCACGCGCAGCCGGGTTGTCGAACGCCCGGTGGATTGGGCTGGCGGCAGCCGCGGCCGTTAGACGGCGCTCAACAGCAGGATCGGACGCGGCAACGGCAGCGTCGTGGCCGCCGCCTTCAGCAGCCTGCGCGGCAGCGCCGCCAGCTCGTAGCGGCGATTGAAGCGGTACTGGAACTCGGCCAGGTAGCGCGCCGCGTAGTGCGGCGCGCAGGCATGGTAGGTGCCGTCCAAGGAGCGCTTCACGTTCCCTAGGATCGTGTTCGCCCAGACCAGGCCGGGCGTCTCGCAGCCCTGCTTGCCGCCGCCCGTCACGTGTGGCTTGTGCTCGCAGCCCGCTGCCTCCAGCCCCTGGAAGCAGGCCAGCCCGTCCGTGTTCACCGTGGTCCCGGGCTGGAGGTGCTGCGCGGCCCACTGCGCGACCTCGGCCGTGCGGAAGCCGTCTACCACGCTCAGCTTCATCACCACCGGCTGGCCCTCCGCGCTGACCTGCACGGCCGCCAGCATCGGCGTCTTGTTCGGCGAGCCCCGCCCGCGCTTGCCGCCGGGGTACTCGCCGCCCAGATAGGCGTCGTCCAGCTGCACGGTGCCCGCCAGCCGGTAGCGCTGGTCCCGCTCCCGCATGGCCTGCATGAGCTTGTGCTTGAGCAGCCAGGCGGTGTTGTCGTTGACGCCCAGCTTGCGCCCCAGTTCCAGGGCCGAGATGCCGCTCTTGGTCTGGGAGAGGAAGTAAATGGCAAGGAACCAAATGCTCAGCGGCAGCTTGGTGGCCTGGAAGACGGTGCCGGCGAGCAGGGAGACCTGGCGCTTGCAGTGGTTGCACTGGAAGGTGGCCCGGCGGGTGGAGAGGCGGCAGAAGCGGGCGCCGCCGCAGCGGGGGCAGTTGAGGCCGTCGGGCCAGCGGGCGTCGAAGAGGGCCTGCTCGCACTGCGCCTCGGAGCCGTAGTCCAGGAGGAACTGGGTCAGGCTGAGGCCTTTTTGGAACTGGACTTTGTTCTTGGGCATCGCAGAGGGTTGTCTAGCCATGATTATCGCAATATATTCGCTCAAAGTCAATAGAATCAGCGATTTAATACGAACAAAACTCGCAATTCAAGGCTACGGAAACGCTGACCGCCGAGGGAGGGAGTCAGACTGGCGGACCGGCCGCCGGGTCGTCTTGGTCAGCCCCGTTTAGGTCAGTCTTGGATGCAGGTAGTAGGGAATCAGGTAACTAATTATTACATATAGCGTTACCTGATTCCCTATTATCCGCATCCCAGTAGAGCGCCAGAAGAGGTGGGCTTGTGGATTTTCGGTGGCTGGCGCGAAGCCGGCAGGCAGGGGGGAGAGGCGCTAGGCACGAGATGCACTGGCAGCCAGTGGTATCGGTCGCAACCGGGTCCCCCGGGCAGTCCCCTGATGGTCCCCGGGGAGTGCCGGCGGCCTGTCCCACGCGCAGCCGGGTTGTCGAACGCCCGGTGGATTGGGCTGGCGGCAGCCGCGGCCGTTAGATGGTGCTCAACATCAGGATCGGACGCGGCAACGGCAGCGTCGTGGCCGCCGCCTTCAGCAGCCTGCGCGGCAGCGCCGCCAGCTCGTAGCGGCGATTGAAGCGGTACTGGAACTCGGCCAGGTAGCGCGCCGCGTAGTGCGGCGCGCAGGCATGGTAGGTGCCGTCCAGGGAGCGCTTCACGTTCCCCAGGATCGTGTTCGCCCAGACCAGGCCGGGCGTCTCGCAGCCCTGCTTGCCGCCGCCCGTCACGTGTGGCTTGTGCTCGCAGCCCGCTGCCTCCAGCCCCTGGAAGCAGGCCAGCCCGTCCGTGTGCACCGTGGTCCCGGGCCGCACCTGCTGCGCGGCCCACTGCGCGACCTCGGCCGTGCGGAAGCCGTCGACCACGCTCAGCTTCATCACCACCGGCTGGCCATCCGCGGTGACCTGCACGGCTGCCAGCAGCGGCGTCTTGTTCGGCGAGCCCCGCCCGCGCTTGCCACCGGGGTACTCGCCGCCCAGATAGGCGTCGTCCAGCTGCACGGTGCCCTCCAGCCGGTAGCGCTGATCACGCTCCCGCATGGTCTGCATGAGCTTGTGCTTGAGCAGCCAGGCGGTGTTGTCGTTGACGCCCAGCTTGCGCCCCAGCTCCAGGGCCGAGATGCCGCTCTTGGTCTGGGAGAGGAAGTAGATGGCAAGGAACCAAATGCTCAGCGGCAGCTTGGTGGCCTGGAAGACGGTGCCGGCGAGCAGGGAGAGCTGGCGCTTGCAGTGGTTGCACTGGAAGGTGGCCCGGCGGGTGGAGAGGCGGCAGAAGCGGGCGCCGCCGCAGCGGGGGCAGTTGAGGCCGTCGGGCCAGCGGGCGGCGAAGAGGGCCTGCTCGCACTGCGCCTCGGAGCCGTAGTCCAGGAGGAACTGGGTCAGGCTGAGGCCTGTTTGGAACTGGACTTTGTTCTTGGGCATAGCAGAGGGTTCTCTAGCCATAATTATCGCAATATATTCGCCAAAAATCAATAGAATCAGCGATTTAATACGAACAAACCTCGCAATTCAAGGCTACGGAGACGCTGGCCGCCGAGGGACGGAGTCAGACTGGCGGACCGGCCGCTGGGTCGCCTTGGTCAGCCCCGTTTAGGTCAGTCTTGGATGCAGGTAGTAGCTTCCGTGTTGGCTGTCAAGCAGATATCCGGGCAGATGTGTTCTGCAAGGGCGATTTTCTTGGATTTCTCTGCACATGGTGAGATTCGGTGAGGGGCGGCGGTGGGTGCTGCTCAGGCGGCGGCCGGCAACTCCCGAGCGGGCGGTTCGCTTTGCCAGCAGCGGTCCTCGCGCAGCAGCGCAGTGAGCAGGCAAGCGAGCTTGCGCATGACGGCGACCATGGCGACCTTGTGCTCCTTCTTGTCGGCGATCAGGCGCTGGTAGCAGGCCTTGCAGGCGGGTTCCCAGCGGGTCGCGGACAGGGCCGCCATGTAGAGGCTGTGGCGGGGCTGGGCGCGACCGCCGCGAATGCTGCGGCGACCATGCTGTTTGCCCGAGTCTTGGTCGAACGGCGCCAGGCCCAACAACGCGGCGGCCTGGCGGCGACCGATGGTGCCCAGTTCGGGCATCTCGGCACACAGGCAGGCGGCCGTGACCGGGCCGCAGCCGGGCACCGACTGGATGATCTCGGCGCGGCGCGCCAGGGCAGCGTCGGCGGCGATACAAGTCAGCATGCGCTGCTCGCAGGAGCTGATGTCGGCTTGCAGGCCATTGCAACTGTCAGCGATGCAGGCAGCCGCCTCGGGGGCGAGTTCGGCGCGCAGCTTGCGGAGGGCGCCGAGCTGTATCACGAGCTTGCGGCGCGCGGTCAGCAAGTCACTGAGCAGCTGCAGGTGATCGTCTTGGGGCGGGGTCGCCACGAGGCTGTCAAGCTGGCCGAAGCGGGCCAGCATGGCAGCGTCGACGCGGTCGTTCTTGGCGAGTTGTCCGAGGGCCTCGGCGAAGCGCCGCGAGCGCAGCGGGTTGACCAGCACGGTCTCCAAGCCGGCCTCGAAGAGGCACTGATGCAGACGGCGGTGATAGCGCCCGGTGGGCTCGAAGACAGCGCGGCTGACGCCGTGCTGCAGCAGCCAGTTGCGCAGGGCGCGGCGGCCGCACTTGTCATTCTTGAAGTGGCGCTCCAAACTGCCCTCGAGGATGTGGGCGTCGAGCCCGGATTTGCCGACATCGATACCGGCGATTACGGTGGGCTTGGGTGGTGTCATTCCTGCGTTCCTGTCCTTTTGCGATACGGGGCTACACCCACGCTTCCGTTGAGGTCGCGCAGGAATTGATGCGACGGGCCGACCAAGCTACCGCACGGACCTGAAATCCGAGGGAAAAACGGTCCGACCCGTCGCCGCCTCGGGGGCCTTGCAAGGCCCCCGAGGCGACCTCCCCCCGCTGGCGAGGGGAGGGATCCGAGGCCTGCCGCTGCGGTGGCTTGCGCCACCTGCGGCAGACCAACGAGACGTACCCAAGTCCTAACTGGGGATCCTGTCTCCGGCACACTTCCAAGATAAAAGGGAATCAGGTAGCGTTATGACATTTTTCTTGTCGGACTGGTACTCGTCGCAGACGAAGACAGCGGGTCGCCAGTAGCGGTCCGGCTGGGCGGCCATGTCTGCCGGCCGCCGCAGGGCCGCCTGCAGCCAGGCCCCCTTGAGCATGACGCCGACCGCGCGGGCCAGCGCGGGGCTCGTCCCGGCCGGCATGTTCAGGCAGAGCACCGTGCCGTTCTCGATCAGCTCGCGCAGCCGGGGCAGCGGCTGCAGCAGCGCGGGGACGACGCCGCTGAACGTCGCCCCTTCCTCCGGGACCTCGCCGGCGGCCGGCGGCCCGGGGCAGAACACCCGGGCGACCTCCGGCTGGTCGAAGATCCCCAGGAACGACGAGATGCCCTCCACGACCGACGTCCGCAGCTTGCCATCGAGATTCCGCCAGTCCTTCTCGAGCCACAGCTCGAACGCGGCGAGGCGCCCCTCGGCGTCGGCAGCGACAGGCGGACTGGAGGGCCGCTCGCGCCGCGCCTCGATGCCGGCCTCCTCGAGGGTGTCGAGCAGGTCGCGCGTCATGGGCGCGGATAACCTGTCCCCCTCGCGGGCCCAAGGCCCGAACCGCTGCAGGGCGGCAACCCGCGGAGCGAAGTCCTCCGCCCGGACCGTCACGCGCATGGCCGGCTCGTCCCGCACGTCGGCGCACGCCTGCACGAGCCGACTGTTCAGCAGGCCGCTGTCGATCGCGCAGCGGTACAGGTCGCGGAGCGTCACCCAGCGGCTGCTGTGGATACGGTGCAGCTCGATCAGGTTCCGCAGCAGATTGGTCGAGGCCTGCTGCCAGAACGGCTCCTTGCCCTTGCCGAAGAGCTGGTTGAGCAGCGAGCTCAGCTGGTACGCCAGCGAATACGAATCGACCTCGGGCGCGTCGAGCGGGTTCCACTGCCACCGGCCGCCGATGCCGATCTCGGCGTAGTCGCCCTCCCGCTGGCAGGCCTTGAGAATGGCGCGGACGTGGTGGCAGAAGTCACCCTTGACCTCGAGCACCAGCCCGCTCGCCCGCTTGTCCGGATCGGCGGCCTGCCAGCTGAACAGCTGCGCGACGAACGGCCGCATGCAGGCGGCCGTCTTGCCGGATCCCGTGGCCCCGAAAACAGCCGTCCCGGTGAAGAGGCCCGCAGCGGGGACGGTCAGCCACGTCGGCCGCTCGACCTCGACGGGATCCACCGGGTGGTGCTGCTCTCCGATGACGATGGCGGGCTCGGCCTCCCGGCCGCTGAGCGGCCACTTGGGGAGCGTGCCGCGGACAGCGGCGGGGCCGCCGCGCGGCCCCCACACATCCCAGGCCGACAGGGCGAAGGAGCCGGCGACGCCGACGCCGGCCGCCGGCCAGGCCCAGCCCCACAGCCAGAACGCCCAGTACAGCGCCGGATCGTAGACCGCGACCAGGTCCAGCGCCGGCGCCTCCCCGGGAGCGGGCCAGGGCCAGAAGCGCCAGCGCGCCAGGACAGCCACCGTACCGAAGGCCGCCCACGCCAGCGCTCGCGGCGTCATCGCGAAGCCCCCGGTGCGTAGCGGCAGCCTTCCCGCAGGGATGAATTCGTAGGAGCGACCCCCGGCCGCGGGATCATGTAACGCAGTGAGGATCCCGTGGTAGTCCGCAGGGCCCGAAAGGGGGGGTCGCTCCTACTGTTTTGCAAGCGGCTCGACTGCCGCCAGACAGCGGTGCCCTCCACGGAAGCCTTTTGTACACACGCAGTTGCACCGGCCATGGATGTAACGTCGTCGTGCCAGTCGATGTAACGCGCGCAAAATGTCCCCGTTACAGGGCGAACTGCCACGACACCCACCTCAGCGCCCCGTCGGCCCCAACCCGGCCAACAGCGCGTGAACCTCGTCCGGACGGACCCTGTCCTGGCGCCCACGGCCAGGAATCTCGCGCTTCCGCTGCAACTCGGCGACCCGCTTGATGGTGCCGTTCAGCCCGCCCCACTTCGACATTGCGACCTCGTCGAGCGCAAACAGGGCTCGTTCGGCGACCTTCAGTTCCTCGAGTAGGGCATTACTCATCCGCGCTGCAGGCCCCTGAATCCCGCGCTCTTTCCACCTGGTCAGGACACGCGCGGCACCCGTCACGCGCTCACCGGATGCACTTACCGCAACCACATCCACGCGCACGCCGCGCTCGGCAAGCGCGGACCACAGGGAGGCGTGCTCCGCACCCCAGGAGAGCAGTTCGTCATGCGTCTCCCCTCCTGTGTCGATATAAACGAACCGAGCGACGCCATCCCCGAACGCGACGGGCATTTTCCACCCGAACGGGCGCACGGTCCGCCCCCCTTTCGGCGATCCATAGATGCGTTTCGGGAACGCCTTGCGCTCGATTCCAAGAGCTTCGAATGCCGCCACTTTCTCTTGTTCGGTGGGCAGCCAGGGACGATTGAGATCGCCGAGCACGCAGTCCAGTGACAGCAGGCGGCGTAGCACCGTGTCCGCTGCGGCGTCTTTGCGGTGCCGGATGTGCTCGGCGCCGAGGACTCGGTAGACAGCGCGGGCATACAGCCTGCAGACCCGTCCGAGACCATGCGAATCGGATTCCACCGCGATTCCGTTTTGCAGCAGCGAATCGACAAGTCGATGCGCTGGCACCCTCGAACGGACGCCACGGAACCGCCCGTACTGCGAGCGCAGGAAGACGCCGCTGTGCAGCGCGACCAGCGCGATCCACTCCGCCGCTTCGGCCTTGAACCCGAGTTCCTCGACGGCCTTCTCGCGGCCCTGCAGGTGCGCGATCACAGCTCGAGCAGCCCTCCGTCGCCACCGCGTCCGCCACCGCCGCCGCTACCTCCGCTACCCTCGAGGGCCGCCAGGTCGAGCTTGCGCCGCGCGCGCCCGTCCGCGGCGTGCATCCGGAACCCCGCCGCGAGCTTCGCGGAGATCTCCTTGGCGCGATAGTGTCCGGTCGCGACCTCGACGTTGACGCGCCCCCCGCGGCCCTCCGCGTCGATGTACTCGATCTGCAGGTCAGGATAGATCACCTTGCCGTCCACGACCGGCACCCCCAGCGCCGCGGCCGCCCCCTGCTTGACCCGCTCGGCGGCCTCGCGCCCGGAGCGGGAGCGGGCCTTCTCCGCCGCCTTGGCGACCGCCGACTTGAGCTCCGAGTCGCAGCGGATCCGCCGTACCGTCGCGCCTTCCCCTTCGAGCTTCCTGCACTCCTCCCGCCCGGCCCGGTAGACCGCGGCCTCGTGGGAGGCTTCGCGCGCCTTCACGCGGCCGCCCCAGTAGCGCTGCCCGGGATCCAGCGGCTCGCGACGCTGGCCGGCGGCCTCGCGCCGGCCGGCCTGCGTGAGGTGCAGGACCTTGAACGGCCGGCCCTTCGGCCCGCGCGCGGAGAACTCCTCGACCAGGCCGCGCCGCTTGAGTTCGTCGATCCCGCGCCGGGCGGCGTAGGGATGGCCCCCGAAGCGCTCGGCCGCGATGTCCGCCACCGCCGCGCAGCGGTAGATCCCGAGATCCTCCAGGGTCCGCGCCTGGCGCGTGGCGAAGCTGACGCGCTCGCGTCGCGGGTCGTGTTCCCGGCGGTGTCCGGTCCGCCCCGGGTTCGCCCGGCCCCGGCCCTGCCGACGGTCCCGCTCGACCTGCTGGGCGCGGCTCATCGCCCGCCCCGCAGCGCTGCCGACCCCTTGACCATGACAGCCGCCTTGCCGGCCGTCGCGGTGGCCGCCAGCGCTCCCAGCATGCCGCCTCCGCTGACGCTGCCGGAGACCAGGCCGGACGCCAGTTCCGGGATCTTGAACGTGGCCAGGATCCCGGCCAGGGCGAGCGCGATATACGACACGATCCACATCAGCGCCGCGCCGAGGTCCGACAGGTCAGGCGTGAGCGACTCCCAGATGCCGTCGCTGGCCGCTCGCACGGCGGCCAGGAAGACGCGCAGGACGCAGGCGGCGACCGCCGAGTACAGGGAGTACGTCAGCAGCGTCCGCAGCCACCCCCAGAAGAGGAAAGCGAGCGGCTCGAAAAGCAGGAACGGCACGAAGATCGGCCCGAGGGCGACCGCCACGGCGATCGCGAACTGGGCCCAGATCACCTGGGCGTAGCTCAACAGCACCAGCAGCAGCGAGACGATCGCCATGAACACCGCCAGGACCGCCAGCACGGCGCCGGCGATCAGGTTGCCGCCCATCGCCCCGAGGTTGAATATCCAGAAGATGCCCCAGTCGCTCGCCGACGCGATCGCTTCGGTGAACGCGCGCGTGACGAACGTCCCGAGCCACCTCCAGGTCGAGGAGTAGCTGTCGCGGGTAACCATGTCGGCGACCCACGAGCCCATGCCCACGATCGCCTCCGGCAAGGTCAGCCCGCCCACGGGCATCGGCGTGTCGTAGTAGAACAGGATCGCCCGCGGGACCATGATGGCCGTCACCAGCCGCACGAAATCCCAGCCGGAGAAGCCGCCGCCGGAGAAGGCGATCCGCACCCCGGTCCAGACGATCACGACCGCCGCGAGGCCCTCCCACATCTGCTCTCCCGCGCCCAGCAGGGGCCGAGCCATGTCGGCCAGCAGGTCCTCCGTCAGGCTGTCCAGCATGGCCTTGATCGCGCCGGGATCGTTCGAGTGAATCTGCTGGGCCCTGCTCAGGTCGACCTGCATTGCGCTCCTCCGCTTGCCTCGAAGACGACTTCCCCGCTAGTAGGCCGGTAGCTGCGGCGCGTTGAAGGCGTTGTCGGCCCCCGCCGCGTCGTAGCGGGCCATGATCGCGGCGGTGCCGCTGAACGCCGCCTCGACCCCGGCCACCGCCGCGGCCTGGTGCGCGGCGACGGCCTCGCGCTGGGCGGCCGCTTCCTCGACCGCCAGCTCCTCTTGCAGGGCCGCGAGCTGCAGCTGCGCGGCCAGCAGGTCGCCGCTGGCCGCGGCGGCGCTGATCTGCTTTTGCTGCAGCGCCGTGGCCGACACGCCCGGGTCGGCGGCGATGCCCTCCAGCCGCTGCCGGATGTCCTCGAGCAGTTGCGCGTTGCGCTCGGTCGCCGCGGCCCGCGCACTCGTAAGAGCGTCGAGCCTTCCGATCACATCGGCGCGCTCCTGCGCTACCCGCGCACCGATGTCAGCCCGCGTTTCCGCGGGCGGAGCCACCACCGGCGGGCCGATCGGGGTCGTCACCGGCGCCGCCGCCCAGGCGCCGCGGATGTCCGCTTCGGTCGGCAGCGGGGCCAGCACGCCCGCGGCCAGCTGCTCCGCGCGGGTCCGGACCTGGCCGGCCCGGCTGATCCAGCCCTGGACCTGGCCCGGCGCGCCCAGCACCGTGGCAACGGGGAACATCTGGTGCCAGTTCGCGAGGGCGCCGATGCGCCCCTCGGCGAACTCGAAGGCCTGGTTCAGCTGCGAATCCAGGGTGTTGATCATCGTCGTGGTGTTGGTGATCAGCGACGCGATGCCCGCCAGCTGGGCGTTGGAAGTGATCGCGTTATGGACCCTTTGCCCGAACGCGGCGATGTCGAAGGTGGGGAAGCCCGCGCTGGCGGTTGTCGCCAGCAGCAGAACGGCCGCGAATGCGCTGGCCAGAGTGCGGCGCCTGCGCCTGGATTTGGTCATGGTGTCCTCCTGGAAGTGGAATGCAACTGGAATGCCGGCCGCGGCACGAGGGCGTCGGAAGTGAAGATGACGCGCAGCCTCTGCCCGGCGCGGATGGTGACTGTCGGCAGCCTGTTCAGGTACCGGTCAAGAATCGTCTCGCCGGCACGGCCCATGCCGGTGCCGGCCCCAGCGCGCGCCCCTTCGCTGCCGCCCGCGTAGGGCTGGGAGCCGCGCAGCGTGAGTCCGGAGATCACGCCCACGGCGCCGGCCGCCCCGATGGTGGACAGGTAGTGCCGGTTCACGCGGTCCTGCAGCCCGGACGCCCCGGACTGGTCCAGCCGCCCGAACTCGAGCCGGATGTAGCGCCCGTCCGGGAACACGACGCGGTGGAACGAGACCGCAAGGCGCGCCTGCTGCCAAGCCCCGACGGCTTCGGCGCGGCCGATCGCGCGGGTGCCGCGAGGGATCAGGATACGCTGGCGGTCGCGGGACCACAGGGGGGATGAAACGATGGCGATCGCGGGACCGGGGAAGTCGCCCCGGAGCTGGGTGGACAGGACGGCCTCGAGGATCTGGCCCTCGAAGATCCGCTCCCAGCCCGGAGGGTCGTCCGGCTGCGTGGGCGGCGTCGGAGCCCCGTCGGCCGGCTCGGGCACGCCGCCAGCGCCCGCCAGCCCCTGCAGTTCGGCAAGCTCGCCGGGACCGGCGAGGAGAGGGCCTCGTGCTCCCGCCGGATCCGGGCCAGCCGCAGCTCCTCCCTGAGCTGCCGCTCGGGGGTGTCCGGCTCCGCACCGCTACCCGGAGCGATGCCCGGCACGGGCCCCTGCGCGCCGGCCGCCGGCCGCCCGGGCAGGCCGCCGCTGGCTGCCGCCGCCTGCAGGCGCGCCGTTTCGTCCGCGTTGCGCGCCGCCTGCAGCCGGGCGGCCTGCTCCCTGAGCCGCGCGATGGCCGCCGAGGTCGACGGCACGACCCCGGCGCCCCCCACGGCCTGCTCCTCGCCCGCCGCGTCGGCGGCGGTTTCCCCGGCAGCGCCGGCCTCGCCCTCCTCGTCGCTCGATGGCGAGGTGAGGATGACCAGGGCCATGATCACGGCCCCGCCAATGATCCCGACCTTGTTGATCACGCCCTTCGGCAGCGTGCCGAGGGGGTTGCGCGGCCGCCGGATCCAGCCGCTCACAGCAGCCCCTTGGCCGGCAGGTAGACCCAGTCCGCCCGCTGCTTGCCGATCTGCAGCCAGCCGTCCCGCAGGACGCGCTGGGCGACGTACAGGCCGTCCGCGGTGAGCTCGTACTCGACCAGGCTCGGCTGGCCGTCCCGGGACTCGTAGATCGCCGGCGACTCCGGCGCCGTGCTGCGCAGGTAGGTGTGCCGGCCGTCGTTCCACATCGCCACGACGGAGAAGGGGTCCCGCTGGGCCCTGGCGTCGAGCCTGTACTCGAACTTCATCGCGCCCGGGTACGCCGAGCGAAAGGCCTCCACCTGCTCCTCGATCGTCCGCTCCGCCGCGGCCCGCGCCCTGGAGGCATCCGCGATGGCGTCCCGGGCCGCGGCCTCGTAGCCCGAGACTTCGGACGCGGCGACGAAGGCCGGCTGGTGGACGGGCGAGCCGATCTTGCCCCCGCCGGGATCGGCGGGCTCGCCGACCTCGACGTGCACCACCAGGTCCGGCTCGCCGCCGCCCTCCCGGCACAGGAACGAGTAGATGTTCCCGCTCCGCGTGACGAGCGCGACATTCGTTTTCTCGCCCTTTGCCTGGGGCTTGAGGTAGGCGATGTTGGCCTCCCCCTGGAGCTGCCAGAACTCGGTGTCGCCGGCGACGAAGTCGGCGATGAGCTCGTCCGCGGGCAGCGCGATGACGGTGGTGTGCCGCACGGCCGCGCGGATCTCGATGATTTCGTCGAGCGAGTCCAGCCGCACCCTGCGCGCCTCGGCCCCCCCGCGACCTGGATCGCGGCCAGCGCCCACACGGTCGCGAGAACAACTTGCTGCGTCGGAACTTTCGTCATTTTCAGTACTCCCCCCTGGCGAGGCGGTCGAGGGCTCCGGACAGCCCGTGCTCCTCGATCGCCCGCGCCCGCTTCGCGGCATCCCGCGCCGAACTTGTGTACAGCCAGTACGAGCGCCGGTCGACGTGCAGCCGCAGCACCTCGGCCTCGCCGGTCCGGCGCAGGTAGATCTCCTCCTTCGGGATCAGCCCGCGGATCTGGTCCACCTCCGCGCGCGTGAGTTGGAAGGTTTCCGCCAGCTCCTGCGGGAACTCCGGGTTGGCCAGGAACAGCCGCGTGGGCGTCGCTTCCAGCAGGCCCCTGGCCGTGTCCGCCCGGGACAGGTCCGCGCCGGACTGCGTGGCGAGCAGCAGCGCCGCGTTCTTCTTCCGCCAGGTCTTGGCAGCCTCCGCCAGGTACGCGCTGACGGTCGGGTCCTTGAGGAATTTCCAGGCCTCGTCGACCACGGCGATCTTCACGCGGCCCAGGTCGGAAGGGTCGTCGATTTCGTGCCGCATCTTCTCCAGGTAGTAGCCCAGCGCCGCCTTGACCAGGTCGTCGTGCTGGGCGGCGCTGGCCAGGTCGACGACCTGCCACTCGCCCCAGGCGTCCTCCGCGCCCGCGGCCGGCGGGTTGTCGAACACCGCGCCCCAGGTGCCGTTGCCGACCCACCGCGACATCGCCGGCTTCATCCGGTTGAGCAGCGACCCGGCCAGCGACCCGAGCCTGCGCTCCGGCGGGTCGAACCGGTACAGGTCCTCCACCAGCTTGCGGATCTCGGTGGTGTCGCCGCCCGACGTCTCGTACCCGCCCAGCTCGAGCAGCCGCCGCACCCAGCCGGCGAGGAACTGGAAGGTGCGCTCTCCCGGCGGCAGCGAGAACGGTCGCACCCGCGTAGGCGCCTGCGGGTCGGGCGAGAGCTGCAGGTAGTCCCCGCCCAGCAGCTGCGTCAGCGGCCGGTAGGATCCGCCCAGGTCGAGGATGAACACGCGCGGCCCGTACTTCACCGCCGAAACCAGCAGGAAGTTCAGCAGGAAGCTCTTCCCCGATCCGGTCTGGCCGAGGATCAGGGTGTGCCCGATGTCGCCGCCGCCGCCGCCGAACAGGTCGTAGTGGTAGGGCGTGCCCTCGCGGGTCTCGAGCACGCTCAGGCACTCCTCGTCCAGGTGGCCGCTGCGCGGCGAGCCCAGCGTCGGCCCGCACAGCGGGGCCAGCGCCGCCGCGACGCCGGCGGAGACGAGCAGGGGGCGCGGCTGGTTCGCCCGCGCCGCTCCGGGCAGCCGCGCGAAGTAGGCTGCCAGCTGCCCGTAGCTCTCGCGAATGGCCTTGGCGTCGCAGGACGCGAAGATGCGCCGCACCGCGGCATCGTGCCGCTCGATCTCCTCGAGCGGGCCGTGCAAGGTCAGGCCCAGCGCGAGTTCCCCGTAGGGCATGCCGTCGGCCTCGAGCTCGGCCTGCGCCTGGCCCAGCCGCGCCGCTTCCGTGTCGGCCGCCTCGTCGAGCATGGCGGAGGTGGTCCCCGCCGTGTCCTGGGCGTGGGCCATCATGCCGAAGCGCTTGGCGAAGAAGAATTTCCGGGCGGTGGCGATCCGCGACCGCGCCTTGTCGGTGGGGAGCCTGCGGAACTCCCACGACACGGTCATCGTGGCCGGCAGCTGCAGCAGCTCGCGCAGCTGGTCGGCCGCCGCCTCCGAGGGCGGCTCCACCAGGGAGTAGACCAGCGCGTCCTCGCCGCCGATCCGCAGCTGCCGGCGCTCCGCCTCGATCTCGGACTGGGCCAGGCGCCAGTGCAGCCCCGAGCCCCGCGCGGCGGGCGCGGGGGTGCCGGGACGGTTGACCAGCTCGCTCAGGATCCGGGTGGCCTCGTCGGGCCCGAGGATCCGGATCGGAGTCAGGTCCTCGACCAGCCGGCAGTAGGCGTCGACGTCCTGCCGCAGCCGCACGCAGGCGTCCTCGACGTTGCTGCGGATCCAGGCCGTCCGGCGGTCCGGCTGCAGCAGGGCCTGGACGCGTTGGAGCCAGGCCGACGCGCCGTTGGCCGAGGGCGCGGGCTTGAGGTGTGGGTCCCGCGTCCACGCGACGCAGATTTCGAGCTGGGAGAGCCTCTTTTGCAGGTGCGCCGCGCGCGCCCGCGCCGACTCGCCGGCAATTCCCTCCTCGCCCGCTTCCGCCGCGGGCAGGGGCCGCCGCAGAACGAACAGCGACAGGCGCGTGCGCTCGTCCAGCTGGCCCAGTGCCCGCACCCAGCGCTCCACGACGGCGGAGATCTGCGCGTGACCCAGGCCGGCGGTCGGACAGGGCGTGAGCCGCCCCATGGTGACCAGCTCGGCCCGCCGGGTCAGGCAGGTGCGGCCGTCGTCGAGCCAGCCGAAGTAGGGGATCTCCGCCTCGAGCGATCCCGCTTCCTCGCGCGCTTTCCGGAACGCTGCCGCCGCCGAGCCTAGCATCAGACCAGGTCAACCTCGGTCCTCCGACCCGCCTTGCCCGGGTCGTAGCGCGGCTTGTACCGCTGGGCGAGCTTGATGATGCGCAGCATGGCGGGATCCTCCCGGCAGGCGGCCACGCCGAGGGCGTAGCCGGCAGCCCCGACCACCGCCCCGAACGCGAGGCTGTAGGTGGCCGTGTACAGGGCGTACGCCAGGATGCCGTTGAGGATGAACCAGGTGCGCTCGCAGCCGGCGATCATCAGCGGCCGGTTGAGAGCCTGGGAGGCAACCCACTTCCTGCGCCGGTCGTGGTCCATCAGGTCGTCAGCCAGGTCAGCCAGCCGGCTGCGCCGATGGCCATGGACAGGCCGAACAGCACGCCGGCCAGGGCCTTCTTGCCCCCGGGCTCCCCAAAGGCGAACATGAGGCCGGTGACGACGATCGCGACCAGGCTGAGCCCGCGGCCGATGGGACCGGTGAACGCTGTCGATATGTTGTTGATGGCGGTCTCCCAGGGATTCGCCGCCGCCGCGAACGCCGTGACCGCGGTGACGGCCAGGAGGGCGGGGATTCGCAGGGCGCGCGCCATGGGATGAGAGATTCGAGGTCTCGGCATACGGCGATGGTCGCGCCCGAAGCGCACCGGCGCAAGGCTGCGGCGGATCACCCCAGCGGGATCGATCCCGGCTGCCGCAGCAGCGCCAGGACATTGAGGAGGGTCTCGATCGCCGCGCCTCCGGGATCCGCGAGAGCGAGGATGTCCGGCCAGGGGTTGTCGTTCCGGACGGGGCTCTCTCCCGGCGCAACGCGCCGCCCGCTGTGGTCCATGGAGACCCCGGCTCGCTGCTGGCGGGGACTGACGGAAGGACGCAGATTCAAGCTGTCGGAGGTCCGCTTCCGCTCGCGCATCCTACAGGCAATCCTAAAGGCAAATAGAGGTAACTACAGGAGAGGCTATATAGTGCGGCCGCTGCCGTTTCAGCGCAGAGCCGCTACCGCTTCAGCGCAATGGCGCTACCGTTTCAGCGCAATGGGCACGGCGAAAAAAGCGCTACCGTTTCAGCGCAAGGGCCTAGCGCTGGACCTCGGCTTTGGCCCCGGCGCGCTCCAGCCAACTGAGCACGGACGGAGCGCATGGCCGGATCAGCAGTCCCTTCTCTTGCGGTTCTGCCTCGATCCCTGGCCACAGCTGCTTGATTGCTTTCAGGACACGCCGAAACTTGAGCCGGAAATTCCGCGGCTGCTTGTACTCAGCGCCGAATTGGATTTCGAGTGAGCGCCACGGGATAACAGTGTCTAGTTGGAGTCTCGCTACGCGGTACGTGAGCCAGGCATAGGCGTCGAGTGCCAGCGGGGATCGGCGTAGGCCGGCCAAGATGGCCGCATCCAGCGGCACGGATCCCGCCCTAGCGAGGCTGTAGAACCGTTCGCCCAACCGGACCTGCACTCCTCGCCCCGGCCACGTCACCCACCTGTCCGCGAGGACGATGTTCCGACCGCTGTCCTTCGCCTTGTCGTGGTAAGCGAACGACGTGAGGCAGAGGCGCCGCAGTTGGTCGCGCGCCAGTGTTGACATCCCCCTCGGGCCGCCACTATTCGAAATACCCATGAGCGAAAGGAATTCATTTGCGCTCTCCCCGACGTAGAAAGTTCGCTCTCGCTGAAGCACGGCTTTGGTGGTGAGGTGCATCAAGATCAAGCGCGGGTACACGCCGTATGGCAGGCCTGGATCGCCCGGCGCGAGCAGCGACAGCCGGATGTTGCCATTCACTCGGCTGAACTCCGTCCCTTCGACCTTGCTGTGGGGCAGGGTGACCGAGGCAAGGAATCCGGGCAGGTAGAGCACCTTCTGCTTCGGGGGGCCCGACCGCGAAGGCGCGGCCTTCTTCCTTGACGGCTGGGATACGACCCTGCGATCCACGCCAGCGGCCAGCTGCCCTTCGCGGAACTGGCGGGCAATCCGGTTCAGGGCCGGGCTCGATCCAGCTGCAGCAGCCTCGGCGGGCGTCGCGAACTCGAGCACGATCCGGCCCTCCCCGTCGACGCCGCAGGGCCGCTGCGAGAGAAGGAATTGCCGGTCAGCCTCCGTCAGGTAACCACCCGCTTTCAGGGCCTCGAAGCCCTTGACGTATGCGATTTGGGCGACAGACCGAGCCTTCTTTGAGAACCGGTCGGTATGGGATTGCAAGGCAGCCTCCTTGGCTGCTTGGCAACGTGTAGCGCCCTCCCAGCAGAGGGCCGCAATATATAGTTAGTTCACCCTGAACGCATCTTCGGATAGAGCTTGCTACCCTCGCTTAGCCGTCGGGTCCGTTCCACCACCTGTGTGATCGTGGCCAGCCTCGTGTATCCCTCCCACATCACCTTGTGCCCCGGCACTGCGTACTGCTTGCGCTTGTAATTCAGATATCCGCCCAGCATCGCCAGCGTCAGCACGGCCCAAATTGGCAGGCGGCGGCTGCCGCCGATCCTGCGCGAAATCCTCCAGCGCCGCCAGTTCGATCTCCGTGAACAGGCAGTCCGCCGGCAATTCCGGCGTGTCCCGTCCCAGCAGCGTCATCAGGGTCAGCCGCCAAGCGATCACCGCGTTGATCGTCACCGCCCGCTCGATCCGTTCCCCCCGCCGGTGCCCCAGGTACTCCACCTTGCAGCCTGACTTCAGCACCCGGTGCCAGTCCTCAATCCGCCAGCGCAGCTTGTACCACTTCAGCACCCGTTCCGCCTCCGCCTGCGTCTCCACTGCCAGCGTTGTCAGCAGGAACCATTCCAGCCGCTCCGCCCCCTCCGGCTGCGTCTCCTCCCGCACGTGCACCAAGCGCAGCTGCAGCGCCGCCGCCTGCCGGTCCGGGTCCGCCAGTTCCACCTCCCGCCAGCGCAGCTCCACCTGCGCCACCCGCTCCGCGCGCACCTCGCGGCCCGTCTGCCCGCGGCTCGCCCGCCGCCCCGACAGTCGCGCCACGTGCAGCTGCAGCCGTCCCTGCGCCGCCGCCCCCCGGATCGAGTCGAACAGCTTCGGCTCGTCCTGCCCCAGCGAACGGTTGTGCTGCGCCCGCACCAGCAGGTCCACCTTCCGCAGGCGCCGCTGCTCCGCGAACAGGGCGAACACATCGCCCTCCCGGTCCATCACCGACACCGGCCGCACCCCCTCCAGCTGCCCGGCCAGTTCCGCGCACTCCCGCAGCCCCCGGATCCAGCGCTGCGGCTTGCGCTGCTCCAGCGGCTTGCGCCGCTGCGCCTGCCCGTCCGGCGCCTCGTACTGGATCTGCGGCAGCCCCAGCGGCACACCCTCCCCGTTCACCACCAGCGTCGAATGCATGTGCAGCCCCAGCGTCCCCGCCGAGCCCTTGTTCTTGCCGATCAAGCCCAGTCCCACGCAGCCCGCATGCTGCGCGAAATTCAAGTCCGTGCCGTCCTGGATGCACAGCAGCACTGCCTGCCCCCGCATCCGCTGCAGCGTGCGCTGCCGGTGCGGGGCCAGGATGTTCTCCGGACTCACCTCCGAGTCCGCCGCCTGGTCGATCAGCCGATAGTAGCCGCGCACTGCCGCTTGGTCGTTCTGCGCCGCTCCCGGGAATGATTTGGTGGGCGCTTGCGCCTGCTTGTGCACGATCTTTACCAGCCGCTTGCCCAAGCGTACATCGCCCAGCGGCGCGCCGCCGAACTCGTGCTCGGCCCACACGTCCGCCGCCAGGTTGTCGGCCGCGCCCAGCGCCTCCGGCGCGGGCGGCGCGGCCACGCCCAGTTGCGCCCGCCAAGCGCGCTGCAGCGGGTAGAGCCAGACCGTCTTGACCGGCACCGCGGTGCCGCTGGCCGCGAAGCGGCCGCGCCCAGCGGTCTCACCGACCTGCAGCCAGTTGGCGGCCGCCAGCGAGGTGCCCCGATGCAGGCCTTTCTCGACAAAGGTTTCGACGAGCAGTGGACAGTAGCCGTAGCGCCGCTCGAAGTCGTCGGGCAGGCGGCGCAAGGCCAGTGCGAGGGCCTTGGAAGCGAGGTTGCCGCAACGCACGGAGGGGCGGATCAGGAAGCGGCTCAGGGCGGTCACGCGGTGCAGCTGGCGGCCGCGCTGGTCGGCGTCCCAGCCGATGAAGGCGTCGCGGGCGGCCAGCGCGAGGGCCGCTGCGGAGAAGCCGAGGGCACCCAGCACGCCGTGGTCCGAGACCAGCAGGTAGCGCAGTTGCGCACCGGCGTGCTGGACGGCACCACGCGGGTGCTCGCTGTGCATCAATTCGTTCCAGACCGCGCGCTGGGCCGGCTCGGTGACCTCGACGAGTTCCAACCCACGTAGTTGGTCGGCTCGGGCGGGCACGTCGACCGGCTGCGGCACGGGCGGGCCGAGACAGCGCGGGCGGCGGCGCCGGTGGCTATGCCGGGGTGCGGGCAGGCGGATCTGGCCGGCCGCGTCAAGCGTTCGCAGGGCTCGCAAGCAGCTGGCCAGCTGGGGCTGCCCGCGGGCGTCCAGAAAGCCGCACAGCTGGCAGACCCGGCGGCCGATTTCCATGCGGCTAGCCGAGTCGGCGGCCGCCACCAGCGCCTTGACGCGCGCCAAGGTTTCGGGATTCGAGAGTGTGGCGGGAATCCGGTGTTGCTCGTACATACCCTAGGGATTGCACAGCAGCAAGCGACTTGTCAAGTCCGATTTGTGTGCAAACGGCAGGCCGCGCTGTCTGCGCCAAGGCTTGGGATTCGAGCGCGATCGCCGAGACTGGGCCGACCTAGAGGGGCTTGCTTCGCACGGGGATCCGCAGCGGCCCCCGACTTTGCGATTCCCTCCACGGGCACGGCGCCAAACGGCATCTGCAAGGCCGGCGCTGGAGCGCTGGGAAGAGTCAGGACCGGAATGACGGGCTAGGCTATGATTCTAAAAGGTCTGGCTCGCGCGCCGAGCGAAATCCTTAGCCATTCAAGGATCCCCAGCGAATTATGAAAGGTAACCCGAAAGTTCTGGATGCGCTGCGGCAGCTCCTGAAGTACGAATTGACGGCGATCAACCAATCGTTTCTGCACGCGCGCATGTGCTTGGACTGGGGTTACGACGGCGTCGCGGCGCGAATCCGCAAGGACTCGATCGCTAACATGCTGTACGCCGAGCAACTGATCGATCGGATTCTCTTTCTGGAGGGCATGCCCAGCCTGCGCGACACTTATCCGTTCCGGATTGGAAGCGATGTGGCCAAAATGCACGCCAACGACCGCACGCTCTCCAAATCCATCGCCGACTGCGCGAATGCCGGCATCGAGGTCTGCGTCCAGTCGGAAGACGACACTTCGCGCGAATTGATCGAGAGCATCCTCGCCAAGGAAGAGGGCAGGATCGACTGGCTCGAGTCCCAGCTCCAGATCATCGAAGACGCAGGTATCGGCTTGTACCTGTCTCGGCAGATGCGCGCCAACTGACCTCAATATGGGGCATACTTTCCATTAGCAATCAAGCTTGGCTTGAACGGTGTTGTCAAGCTAGCCCCAACACAGAATGGGATTCGAGGCGAACCAGCCCCAGTGTGTCGGTATCGGGCTTCTGGTAGATCAGCACTAGGTCCGGCTTCACGTGGCAGTCGCGGTGATCGGCCGCCTCGCCGCTCAGCGCATGGTCGTGATAACAGGGCTCGAGCGGCGCATCTTGGGCCAGCGCCTCGATGACCGGCACCAATCTGGCATCCAGGGACGCTCGATGGCGGCCCCGGGACTCTCGCTTATAATCGCGCTTGAACCGGTCGGTGCGCTCAATCGTCCGCATGCAGATCGTCGAGCAGGGCCCGCGCGCTGTTAAACCGGGGGAGGCCGCCCTTGCGGGCTTCCCTCATCGCCTCGATGGTGGCCTCGTTGGGGATCAGTGGCGAGAACGGAAGGGTTTTTTCCTGCGCCACCTTGGTCAGCAGCAGCCGCAGTGCGTCGGAGACGGTCAGCCCCATGGCGGCCAGCACGGCGGACGCTTCCTCCTTCACGGACCTGTTGATGCGGGCTTGGACGAGTTGGTTCGCGACCATGGTGGATTCCTCCTTCTTGAATGACATTATCATTCATCTGACCGCTTGCGGAAGAACTAACGGCTGCGAACGCGTTGCGGCAACCAGCCGGTGCCTCAGCTCGCAGGTGGCGAGGCTTGGACAGTCGGCTCGCGCCGTCTTAACTTGAATCGGGCATTCTTGTTCCTGATTCCCTATTATGTTCATCCCAGTAGAGCGCCAGAAGGGGTGGGCTTGTGGATTTTCGGTGGCTGGCGCGAAGCCGGCAGGCAGGGGGGAGAGGCGCTAGGCACGAGATGCACTGGCAGCCAGTGGTATCGGTCGCAACCGGGTCCCCCGGGCAGTCCCCGGATGGTCCCCGGGGAGTGCCGGCGGCCTGTCCCACGCGCAGCCGGGTTGTCGAACGCCCGGTGGATTGGGCTGGCGGCAGCCGCTGCCGTTAGACGGCGCTCAACAGCAGGATCGGACGCGGCAACGGCAGCGTCGTGGCCGCCGCCTTCAGCAGCCTGCGCGGCAGCGCCGCCAGCTCGTAGCGGCGATTGAAGCGGTACTGGAACTCGGCCAGGTAGCGCGCCGCGTAGTGCGGCGCGCAGGCATGGTAGGTGCCGTCCAAGGAGCGCTTCACGTTCCCTAGGATCGTGTTCGCCCAGACCAGCCCGGGGGTCTCGCAGCTCTGCTTGCCGCCGCCCGTCACGTGCGGCTTGTGCTCGCAGCCCGCTGCCTCCAGCCCCTTGAAGCAGGCCAGCCCGTCCGTGTGCACCGTGGTCCCGGGCTGGAGGTGCTGCGCGGCCCACTGCGCGACCTCGGCCGTGCGGAAGCCGGCTACCACGCTCAGCTTCATCACCACCGGCTGGCCATCCGCGCTGACCTGCACGGCCGCCAGCATCGGCGTCTTGTTCGGCGAGCCCCGCCCGCGCTTGCCGCCGGGGTACTCGCCGCCCAGATAGGCGTCGTCCAGCTGCACCGTGCCCGCCAGCCGGTAGCGCTGGTCCCGCTCCCGCATGGCCTGCATGAGCTTGTGCTTGAGCAGCCAGGCGGTGTTGTCGTTGACGCCCAGCTTGCGCCCCAGTTCCAGGGCCGAGATGCCGCTCTTGGTCTGGGAGAGGAAGTAGATGGCAAGGAACCAAATGCTCAGCGGCAGCTTGGTGGCCTGGAAGACGGTGCCGGCGAGCAGGGAGAGCTGGCGCTTGCAGTGGTTGCACTGGAAGGTGGCCCGGCGGGTGGAGAGGCGGCAGAAGCGGGCGCCGCCGCAGCGGGGGCAGTTGAGGCCGTCGGGCCAGCGGGCGGCGAAGAGGGCCTGCTCGCACTGCGCCTCGGAGCCGTAGTCCTGGAGGAACTGGGTCAGGCTGAGGCCTGTTTGGAACTGGACTTTGTTCTTGGGCATCGCAGAGGGTTGTCTAGCCATGATTATCGCAATATATTCGCTCAAAGTCAATAGAATCAGCGATTTAATACGAACAAAACTCGCAATTCAAGGCTACGGAAACGCTGACCGCCGAGGGCCGGAGTCAGACTGGCGGACCGGCCGCCGGGTCGTCTTGGTCAGCCCCGTTTAGGTCAGTCTTGGATGCAGGTAGTAGGGAATCAGGTTCTTGTTTGGACCTTGTCTTCGCCGACGGAATGCTCGCTGGCCCGAGAACGCTACGCAAGGCTAGGCGTTGACTGCACCGAGGCAATCCGGCAGCTGGCATCGATACCGCTCTCGCTGCACTGCTGGCAGGGAGACGACATCCGCGGATTCGAGGGCGCCGACGAGGAAATCGGCGGCGGCTTGGCCGTAACGGGTAATTATCCCGGCCGGGCCGGAACACCGGGCGAGCTCCGGATGGACTTCGAAAAGGCGCTGTCGCTGGTTCCCGGCCGACACCGCCTGAATCTCCACGCCCTGTACGCCGAGACCGGTGCCAAGGCTGTGGAGCGCAACGAACTGCTACCCGAGCACTTCAGCGGCTGGATCGACTGGGCCCGTGCGGCCGGCCTCGGTCTAGACTTCAATCCGTCGTTCTTCGCCCATCCCAAGGCCAGTGACGGCTTTACGCTCGCACATGCAGACCCCGATCTGCGCCGGATCTGGATCGAGCACGGCCAGGCCTGCCGCAGGATCGGAGCATCGTTTGGCAAAGCGCTCGGCACGCCTTGCCTGACCAACGTCTGGATCCCGGACGGATTCAAGGATCTCCCCGCTGACAGGCTGGCACCGCGCGAGCGGCTTGTCGAGGCCCTCGACGAAGTGTTCCGAGAGCAACTTGACGAGGATCAGAATCTCGACGCGGTCGAGTGCAAGCTGTTCGGTCTCGGATCGGAAAGCTACGTGGTCGGTTCCCACGAGTTCTACCTGGGCTACGCCATCTCTCGCAGGAAGGTGCTCTGCTTGGATGCGGGCCATTTTCATCCCACCGAGGTCATCTCCGACAAGATCTCTTCGGTGCTGCTGTGGGTCGAACGGCTGCTGCTCCACGTCAGCAGGGGGGTGCGCTGGGATAGCGATCATGTGGTGATCCTCACCGACGAGCTTCGGGAGATTGCCAAAGAGCTGGTGCGCGGCGGCTACTTGCCGCGAGTGCATATCGGCTTGGGCTTTTTCGACGCGAGCATCAACCGCGTTGCGGCATGGGCGATCGGGGCGCGGGCCGTGCTCAAGGCTCTGCTCTTAGCGCTGCTCGAACCAGCCGGCAAGCTCCGAGAGATGGAGCGAGATGGCGATTTCACGGGTCGTCTTGCGCTCTTGGAGCAACTGCATTCGATGCCCTTCGGATCTGTTTGGAACTACTATTGCGAGACCATGGGCGTGCCCTTCGAATCGGCTTGGATCGGTGAAATCCGCGCGTACGAAAGGGCCGTGCTGAGCCAAAGATAGACCCCCAGCCGAGGAGCAAACCCGATCATGAGTGCTACGCCACAAGCGGCCGCAGCCGGCCAAGACCCCGACTTCCTGTACGAGTTCGACCGGGAACGGATCCCGAAATCACGGCTGCTAGGGCCGGGATACTTCGCGGGAGCCTATGCGGGCGAGCACGTCGCCGCGACTGAGTTCGTGATCGGCGTCACATTCGTCAATTGGGGCGCGAGCATTCAAGACATCTTCCTCGGCTTGGTGATCGGCAATCTGATGGCCGTCCTGACTTGGACCTTGGTGTGCGCGCCGATCGCCGTCGACACGCGGCTCACCCTGTATTGGTACCTGCGCAAGATCGGCGGGTCGCGCCTCACATCCATCTACAACGTGATCAACGCGCTGCTGTACTCGATCATGGCGGGCTGCATGATCACCGTGTCGGCCTCGGCTGTCCGCATTCCGTTCGGCATCCCGCCCCAGCTGGACTGGTATCCGACAGACTTCCGGTTCGTGCTCGTGGTCCTCGGCGTCGGCACAGTCGTTGTGGCGCTGGCGGTGCTGGGCTTCAAGAAGCTCGCGACATTTGCCACGGTCTGCTCGCCTTGGATGTTCCTGATGTTCATCGTCGGCGCGATCGCGGTCTTGCCGGAGCTGTTCGCGTCCGCGGTAGGCGACAGTTTCTTTGCGATGGCAAGCCAGTCCGTCTGGACGGGGCAGACACCCGACGGAAGCGAGCCGATGGGATTCTGGAAGGTGGCTGCGTTCGCTTGGATCTGCAATCTCGGCATGCATGGGGCGCTTTCCGACATGGCTCTCTTCCGCTACGCCCGGAAGTCCTCCTATGGGCTGTTCTCGTCCTTTGGCATGTTCCTCGGGCACTATCTGGCTTGGATCTGCGCCGGCCTCATGGGCGCGGGCGCTGCGTTGCTGATGGGGCGCTCGCTGGTCGAGCTCGACGCAGGAGAGGTCGGCTATCAAGCTCTCGGCTGGGTCGGGGCGCTGGCGGTTGTCATCGCCGGGTGGACGACGTCCAATCCAACCCTGTATCGCGTGGGGTTGGCGCTGCAAGCCGTCACGCCGAACTGGTCTCGCGCCAAGGTCACTCTGGTCGCGGGCATCTTGACCACGATAATCGCGTGCTTCCCATTCGTGTTCACGGGACTGCTCGACTATGTCGCGATCTATGGTTTGCTGATCTCTCCGGTTGGGGCAATCGTAGTGACGGAGCATTGGATCTTCCCGCGCACCGGTCTGCAGCGCTACTGGGCAGCGCACAAAGGCCTCGCGCTCAATTGGGCCGCCCTGCTGACATGGGGCCTCTCGGTGGCGCTCGCCGTGGCCCTGGAACGCGGCGGTCCTGCTGGTGTCCGTGCCGCTGGGCGTGGGGGTCCTCTACTGGTTGTGCCGCGCTATGCGTGTCCCGGAACTTGACCAAGCCCGGAGCGTGGTCTTGGCGCGATTGGCGAAGCGCCGGTCCCGCGAACCCTAGCTGCCGCTCTCGGCCGCGACCACTGATGAACGTCTCCCAGCCCCCTGCGCCTGTGAGCCCGCCCGAAAACGATCGTTATTGCTCCGCTCGATTCCGAGGGCGACCTTGGCAGCCTAGCGTTCCTCCGCGCTAGGTCGGGACCGCTGCTCGTCGCCCACTTCTTCCCGTGAGCCGCGAACGGGCTTCGGCCGTGGCGGCGGAGGGGGTGCCGGCTCCGTCCGCGGGGGCCACTCCCGCCTGCTCATCGCCCTTCCGCCGGGGTCGCTACGCGGAGGCACGGCGCTGTGTCCAGTACTCGTCGGCTTCGCGCTGGCAGCGCAGGGCCAGCCCCGCCCACAGCGGCACTTCAGCCGGCGCGCGATCCAAGATCGCCTGCTGCCGCCGCGAGAGCCCGCGCCAGGCCTCGCGCAGCTCCGCCTCGTCCCGCTCGTACACCCCGGACCACAGATCCTCCCAGTCCGTCGAGAGCCGTGCGATCTGGCGGTACAGGTCGACGCTGCGCGCCGCCTTCTCTTGGAACCGTCCGATGACCAGGGCAACGCCAGCCACCGCCGCCACCGCGAGGGCCACCAGAGACATCCAGTCGGGGAGGTGGTTGAGGACCGCCAGAACCGCGCCTCCCGAAAAGCTGACCGTGCCGATTGCCACCATTTCCCCCAGTCGGGTCAGGCGCTCGGAAAGATACCCGTAGTACCGGCACATCCTGTCAGCGCCTATGACTCCTTCCCAGATCAGGCGTACCGTGTCGTCTGTCGGCTGCATCACGACCGCTCCAGCACCCATCATCATACGCGCTGTCGGGAAAACGGTCGGTTCCCGGATAGCGCGGCGGTGCCACCGTCGCGAAAACGATGCTTTCCCGGACACCTGCATTAACCTCGCGGCGACCACTGGAACCGCCGGTTCCGCCGTCCCCATTAACGTCTGTTTACAATCTGCTAACATTGAAGGGAAGATTTGATTTGGCGGACATGTTAGTGGGCTCCGCACGAGTCTCGACAATCGACCAAGATCCCGGCTATCAAGTGCTGGCGCTGGAGAACCGCGGCTGCGAGAAGGTCTACACGGATCGCGTCAGCTCGCGGCGCCGGTGCCGGCCCCAGCTCGAAGCCGCCCTGGACTTCATCCGCGAGGGGGACGCCCTTGTCGTGTGGCGGTTCGACCGGCTGGACCGCTCGACTCCGGAGATGCTCGCGCTCGCGAGCGACCTGCAAAAGCGAGGGTGCGAGCTGGTGTCGTTGACGGAGGCAATCGACACCAGCACACCGGGGGGCAAGGTGGTGTTCACGGTGATGGCCGCCCTCGCGCAATTCGAGGTGGACCTGAACAGCGCCCGGACGAAGGAAGCCTACCGGGCCAAGAAAGCGGCCGGCCAGCGCTGGGGCCGCCGCTCCGTGTTCCACGACGCCGAGAACGTTCGCATCGCCAAGGCCCTGCTGGCCGACCCGAGCATTCCCCGCAAGGCCATCGCGGAGCGATTCGGAGTCCAGCGCCAAACCCTGTATTCGTGGTTCCCGGGCGGGAGCCACGAGGCGTTCAGCGGCCGACCGCAGCGGAGGGTGGCATGACGGTCGAGACCGCCTGTGAACTCTACCTGCGAGAGCTGGAAGCTCGCAACCTGCGGAAGTCCACGCGAGATGTCTATAGCACTGTGTTTCGAATGCTCAGGAAGCTTGCTGCCGAGTCGGGCCTTGAAGGCCTCCACGAACTGGACAAGGACACGATGCGCCGGTGGCGCGACGAGTGGACGTGCGCCCCGTCTACGCAAGCGAAGCGACTGAACACGCTCAAGGCGTTCTTCTCCTTCGCACAGGAGCAAGGGTGGGTACCAGAGTCCTCTGTGAAAGGGCTGCGCTGGCCAAAGAGCACGGCCCGCCCGACGATGCCCTTGAGCAAGCAGGAAATGGAATCACTGCTCGCCGCGGCGGAGCACAAACCCCGCGAGCTGGCGCTACTGCTGGTGCTGCGGTATGCGGGCTTGGTGATCAGCGATTCGGTAGTACTGAACAGGGAAACAATACAGCCAGGTGGAGTCCTCGTGCTCCGCCGCGCAAAGAGCGGGGAACTGGTCACGGTCGCCCTGCCGGCGAAGGTGCTCGCCGCGCTGGACGCAGCCGCTCCGCCCTCGCGGCACTACTACTTTTGGACCGGCCGATCTGAACCAGTAGCAGCGGCGAAGTATTAGACACGTTCGCGGTCGAACTGCTCCTTGCGGGAGTGCTCATGCAAGACGTGTCCAGCTTGCTAGGACACGCGAGCGTCGCAACAACGGAGCGGTACTACGCACCCTAGAACCTCGCCCGCCGCGAAAGGCTGGCGCGGATCGTCACGGAGGTTCACCAGCAAGACCCCGTCCTGCTGGCATTCACACCCAAAAAGCCCGCCGGGGCCGTTCGAGCGGCCCCGGCGGAGGCTAGCTTGGCAACACCGTTCAAGCCAACCTTGAGTGCTCATGGATTGGTGTACCACATGGTGGGGTCGGTTGCGCAACAACTAACGGCTGCGAACGCGTTGCGGCAACCAGCCGGTGCCTCAGCTCGCATGTGGCGAGGCTTGGACAGTCGGCTCGCGCCGTCTTAACTTGAATCGGGTATTCTTGTTTGGACCTTGTCTTCGCCGATGGAATACTCGCTGGCCCGAGAACGCTACGCAAGGCTAGGCGTTGACTGCACCGAGGCAATCCGGCAGCTCTCATCGATACCGCTTTCCCTGCACTGCTGGCAGGGGGACGACATCCGCGGATTCGAGGGTGCCGACGAAGAAATCGGCGGCGGCTTGGCCGTAACGGGCAATTATCCCGGCCGTGCCAGAACACCGGCCGAGCTCCGCATGGACTTCGAGAAGGCGCTGTCTCTGGTTCCGGGCCGACACCGCCTGAATCTCCACGCCCTGTACGCCGAGACCGGCGGCAAGGCTGTGGAGCGCAACGAACTGCTACCCGAGCATTTCAGTGGCTGGATCGACTGGGCCCGTGGAGCCGGCGTCGGTCTAGACTTCAATCCGTCGTTCTTCGCCCATCCCAAGGCCAGTGACGGCTTTACGCTCGCGCATGCAGACTCCGATCTGCGCCGGTTCTGGATCGAGCACGGCCAGGCCTGCCGCAGGATCGGAGCATCGTTTGGCAAGGCGCTCGGCACGCCTTGCCTCACCAACGTCTGGGTCCCGGACGGATTCAAGGATCTGCCGGCTGACAGGCGGGCACCGCGCGAACGGCTGGTCGAGGCCCTCGACGAAGTGTTCCGAGAGCCGCTCGACGAGGATCAGAATCTCGACGCGGTCGAATGCAAGCTGTTCGGTCTCGGATCGGAAAGCTACGTGGTCGGTTCCCACGAGTTCTACCTGGGCTACGCCATAGCTCGCAGGAAGGTGCTCTGCTTGGATGCGGGCCATTTTCATCCCACCGAGGTCATCTCCGACAAGATCTCGTCGGTGCTGCTGTGGGTCGAACGGCTGCTACTCCACGTCAGCAGGGGGGTGCGCTGGGATAGCGATCATGTGGTGATCCTCACCGACGAGCTTCGGGAGATCGCCAAAGAGCTGGTTCGGGGCGGCTACTTGCCGCGAGTGCATATCGGCTTGGACTTTTTCGACGCGAGCATCAACCGCGTGGCGGCATGGGCGATCGGGGCGCGGGCCGTGCTCAAGGCTCTGCTCTTGGCGCTGCTCGAACCAACCGGCAAGCTCCGAGAGATGGAGCGAGATGGCGATTTCACGGGTCGTCTTGCGCTCTTGGAGCAACTGCATGCGATGCCCTTCGGGTCTGTTTGGGACTACTATTGCGAGACCATGGGCGCCCCCTTCGAATCGGCTTGGATCGGTGAAATCCGCGCGTACGAAAGAACCGTGCTGAGCCAGAGATAGACCCCCAGCCGAGGAGCAAACCCGATCATGAGTGCTACGCCACAAGCGGCCGCAGCCGGCCAAGACCCCGACTTCCTGTACGAGTTCGACCGGGAACGGATCCCGAAATCACGGCTGCTAGGGCCGGGATACTTCGCGGGAGCCTATGCGGGCGAGCACGTCGCTGCGACTGAGTTCGTGATCGGCGTCACATTCGTCAATTGGGGCGCGAGCATTCAAGACATCTTCCTCGGCTTGGTGATCGGCAATCTGATGGCCGTCCTGACTTGGACCCTGGTGTGCGCGCCGATCGCCGTCGACACGCGGCTCACCCTGTATTGGTACCTGCGCAAGATCGGCGGGTCGCGCCTCACTTCCATCTACAACGTGATCAACGCGCTGCTGTACTCGATCATGGCGGGCTGCATGATCACCGTGTCGGCCTCGGCTGTCCGCATTCCGTTCGGCATCCCGCCCCAACTGGACTGGTATCCGACAGACTTCCGGTTCGTGCTCGTGGTCCTCGGAGTCGGCACAGTCGTTGTGGCGCTGGCGGTGCTGGGCTTCAAGAAGCTCGCGACATTCGCCACGGTCTGCTCGCCTTGGATGTTCCTGATGTTCATCGTCGGCGCGATCGCGGTCCTGCCGGAGCTGTTCGCGTCCGCGGGAGGCGACAGTTTCTTTGCGATGGCAAGCCAGTCCGTCTGGACGGGGCAGACACCCGACGGAAGCGAGCCGATGGGATTCTGGAAGGTGGCTGCGTTTGCCTGGATCTGCAACCTCGGCATGCATGGGGCGCTTTCCGACATGGCCCTCTTCCGCTACGCGCGGAAGTCCTCCTATGGGCTGTTCTCGTCGTTCGGCATGTTCCTCGGGCACTATCTGGCTTGGATCTGCGCCGGCCTGATGGGCGCGGGCGCTGCGTTGCTGATGGGGCGCTCGCTGGTCGAGCTCGACGCAGGAGAGGTCGGCTATCAAGCTCTCGGCTGGGTCGGAGCGCTGGCGGTTGTCATCGCCGGGTGGACGACGTCCAATCCAACCCTGTATCGCGTGGGGTTGGCGCTGCAAGCCGTCACGCCGAACTGGTCTCGCGCCAAGGTCACCCTGATCGCGGGCATCGCGACCACGATAATCGCGTGCTTCCCGTTCGTGTTCACGGGACTGCTCGACTATGTCGCGATCTATGGTTTGCTGATCTCGCCGGTTGGGGCAATCGTAGTGACAGAGCATTGGATCTTCCCGCGCACCGGTCTGCAGCGCTACTGGGCAGCGCACAAAGGCCTCGCGCTCAATTGGGCCGCCCTGCTGACATGGGGCCTCTCGGTGGCGCTCGCCGTGGCCCTGGAACGCGGCGGAATTCTGCACTTGTTCTACTTGTTCCTGCCTGTCTACGGGTTCGCCATGGTCGCCTATTGGATCCTGGCTAAGGCCATGGGAGCTGGCGAGGCCGTATCCGAAGCAGCGGCACCGGCCGGCGGGAGCGAGCCGGATCAGGCGGCACCGGAACCACCGCCGGCTCCGAAGACCAGCTGGGTTTACATCTCCGGCGGGATCGCCGCGCTGGCACTGGCTTCCTGCCTGTGGCTCGCATATTGCGTTGTGGATGCATCCGCGGAGAACTACCGAGCGGCATTGGGGCAGCTTCACTCGCAACTCACTGTGCCTACCTTGATCTACTTCGTGGCAGGTTCGGTTTTCTTTACGTTGCGCGACCGCATGCGCAAGCCAACGCAGCAGTGATAGCGGGGTGGTCGGGGGACTTCAGGCATGAGAATCCAACGCATCAGCGCCTATCAAATCGACCTTCCGCTTGCCGAAGGGCCGTACAACTGGTCCGGCGGGAACACGGTCTCGGTGTTCGACACCACGATCGTGCAGGTCGACACAGACACCGGCCTGACCGGCTACGGCGAGGTCTGTCCGCTAGGGCCGGCCTACTTGCCGGCGTACGCCGAAGGCGCACGCACCGGCATCGCCGAGATTGGTCCGGCCCTGCTCGGCTTGGATCCGACTCAGTTGGGCGTGCTGAACGCCGAGATGGACGCGGCCCTCAAGGGTCATCCGTACGTCAAGTCCCCGATCGACATCGCCTGCTGGGACATCCTCGGACAAGTTGCGGGCATGCCGCTTTGCGCGCTGCTTGGCGGGCGCTATGGTGACGATTTCGTCCTGTACCGTGCAATCTCACAAGAGCCCCCGCACCGGATGGCCGACCTGGTCGCCACCCACCGTGCCGAGGGCTACACCCGGTTCCAATTGAAAGTCGGCTCAGACCCCGCTGAGGACATTGAGCGCATTTTCGCCGCCGCAGCTGTCCTAGGTCCCGGGGATCGACTAATCGCTGACGCTAATACAGGTTGGCTTATGCATGACGCTATGCGTGTCGTGCGAGCGGTGCGCGATGTTGAAGTTTACATTGAACAGCCATGCCTGTCCTACAAGGAGTGCCTGTCGGTCCGAACGCATACCGACCATCCGTTCGTGCTCGATGAGTCGATCGACAGCGTCCACGCTCTGCTGCGCGCCCGGGATGACAACGCCATGGACGTGATCAACCTCAAGATCAGCAAGCTGGGCGGGCTGACCAAGGCCCGCCAAGTGCGCGACCTGTGCGTCTCGCTGGGGATCGCCATGACCGTCGAGGACACTTGGGGCGGCGACTTCACGACCGCGGCAATCGCTCACCTAGCGCACAGCACGCCTCCGAGATTCCTGTTCACCTCAACTGACTTCAACAGCTACGTCTCGGTCAGCACCGCCCAGAATCCGCCGCTCCGCGAGCGCGGCCGACTCGCTGCGCCGCACGGGCCTGGGCTGGGCCTGAGGCCTCGCCTAGAGGTGCTCGGGGAGCCGGTTCTGGTGATCGAGTGAAAACGGTATCCCGGCCTGATCGAGGCCGAGCCCGAGTGGTTCTTCTGCAACGCAGGCGGCGTGATGGGATAGCTCACGATTCTGTCTGCCTCGCTTCGGGAGTACGTGATCTTCTTTGGCAGCCTCCGGATCCCGCCCATGGCGGGGATGCGCAGCAATGTCCAGAAGCTGCACTTCGCTGACCACCTCCGGTAGGGATCTCGTTCCTACTCCCGGAAGTCGAGCGGTCAGTCTTGACCGGCATTCGCAGGAGCTTTACCGGCGCATTGTGAGAAGGCGCTGGCTACTAGCAGGCTGTAACGAGCAGTCAACGCGAGAAGGTCTCGAAAACGGCGATGTGGAATCCGACCCACCCAGCAAGAGGGGCGGTCTGGCAGCGGCCGGGCAGAGCGCTTCGCGGGCCAGCGGTTCGACCGTGAACACGGGCCTAGCCCATCTTTGTCACCAATATCTACAAGTCCCTCATAATCAGCTAGTTGCCGCTTCGGAATCTGGCGTCTGGCACTACATTCGGTGAATTCTTCCGTTGGTCAACCGCCTACACGATTATCTTGCGGACCCCGCCGGGCGATGCCGACACTCCCAGCGCGTCGTAGATTGCCTGCTGGCCCACGTCCGCCTGGGTGGCCTTGCGCACGTGCAGCGTCCGCTCGTCCTGCCGGCTGAACACCGCCGTCACCCGCTGCTGCCCGGCCAGTCGCCCCCGCAGCGTCGTCCAGCTGGCCTGCTCCCCCCGCTCCTGCCAGCGCGTCCGGATCACCTGCACCAGCTGGTATGCCAGCACCGTCACGAACAGGTGCGCCTGCGAGCGCAGCGGCTTCCGATGGTAGATCGGGCGCAGCCCCAGTTCGCTCTGCAGTGACCGGAACTCCGCTCCCAGATCCCTCAGCAGCACGTACGTGCTCCACAAACGCTGCACGTCCCACTCCGTCACGTTGGTGCGCAGGCAGTACGAATCCGGATGCGTCGCGATCAAGTGCCCGTCCGGCTTGCGCCCCCACGTCACCGCGACCGCGTTCTCGCACCGCTCTTCCGCCTCCACCTGGACGTCGTAGTGCGCCGAGGCTTGCGGGTATTTCTCCCGCAACCGCTCGATCCGCTGCCAGACCTTCTCCAGCCGTTTCGTGCAGCGCGGCTCTGACAGCCCGGCGTGCAGCTTCCCCAGCTCCTGCTCCAAGCGCTCCCCGGCCCGCTCAACGATCGCGTTCTGCTTCCGCTTCTCCGACTCGCAGTACAGCCGCGTCTCCCCCTGCTCGTCTTGGCACTGGAAGATCCGCAGCCCCGTGCCCGAGGCCGTCTCCACGGCAAGGGCCGCGTTCGCGTCGAACTCCAGCTGGCGCTCCCGGTTCGCCACCACATAGCGCCGGCCCCGCGCCTGCAACCACGCGATGTTCTCCTCGGTTGCGATCCCCTTGTCCAGCACCACCACCGCTTGCGGCGGCGCCTTCAGCGCCATGAGCAGGCCGGCCAACGTGTCGCTCTCGGCGACATTGCCCGCCAGCACATCGGAACGCCGGACGAAGCCGCTGCCATCCAGCACCAGACCCAAACTGAGCAACGAGCAGTCGCTGAGCAGCCCCTTCGAGCGGCCCAGCTGCGCCTGCGGCTGGGCCTCGCTCTCGAAGTAGGTGTTCGTGAGGTCCACCAGCGTGACCGTCGGCTGCTGGTCGAACAGCCCCATGGCACGTTGGAAGAGCTTGGTTTCCAGCACCTTACGATGCTTCAGCAGGCGGTCGTTGGCGCGGTAGAGGGCGCTCAGGCCCATGGTTTCGAAGTCGCAGCCGAGCAGCTCGCCGAGGGCACTGCGCTCGCGCAGCCAGGTCCAGGTGGCGAGTTCGGAGGCCGGGGCGGCGATGCGGCCGATGAGCAGGCCGAGTGCGGCCTGGCGCTGCGGGCCGGTCAGGCCCAGCTCGCGCAGCAGGCCCGGCAGGCCGAGCTGCTGGGCGGCCCATAGGGCGGCCTGCTCGACGCCGGCCGAGCGGGGCCGCACCAGCTGGAGCGAATCGACGTCGACGCTCTGGAAATCGGGCTGCCGAGAGGCCTGCGGCCACAGTTCAGGAGGCGGCGCGGGTTCGGGATCGGCGAGCGGGACTGCGTCCCGCAGGAGGCGTTCGACGATGCGCTGGGCTTCGGCCTCGACCTCGCGGTCGCACTCGATCGGCAGCAGTTCGCCCTGGGGCTCGAGGATCTGCTGGATGCGCTGGCAGAGGGTGCGCCAGTGGTCCCGCTGGACGGGGAAATCGCTGCCGAGGTTGAGGAGTATGCGCTGGTGGACCTTGCCACCGACACGCTGGGAGCGGACCAGGCGGAAGGTGAAGTAAGACTTGCCGTCACGGGTGCGAGTGCGGGTGCGGCAGACGAACATACTCTCAAGTGAGCAAGGGGCTGGCGAAAATTCAAATTCCAGCCACATTTTATGGTATGACATTCTTGGACTTCGAAAAGTAACTGACAGGAAATCAACGGCTTATGCGCCCGAAAGGCAGGAATTCGGTCGAGATCGCCCTAGGCCTCACAAACTTGGGCTGACTTTCTTGTGCCGCCACCTCTCTTTCGAAGCGCGGCGACTGAATGGGTCACCGATCAACCGAGACACTCGAATGCTCGACTGGTGCGGACTGGATCCGTGAGCTATGGCGAGTCCAAATGTCCGAGGAATGCATGGAGCGCCGGGTTAGCCGGCGAACACACCCAATGACTCCGGATTTTCTCTCTCGCCGTTGTCGTTGAAGTCGTCCGGGCTTGGCACATTCTGACGGGCACAAGAGGACCTTCGATAGGCCTCGCTACGTTGAAGCACCCGCATGACCCTAACATCACCTCCATCGAGACAAACCATGACGCGCCAGTTCGTTGTTCTGAGCCGGTGTCGAGGCGGCTTGAAGCCATGAAGAAGCTGAAGATCGCGGTGCCCAGCTTCCGCCAACCGATTGACCGTACACTTGATACGGTCAGAATCTCGCGGCGTGACTTTCGCCAGATCGTTCGTTGCCGGTCTCGTCCACTCGACCGTTGGAGGCCTTCTTTACTCAGTCGAGACCGAGCTCTTTCACTACCTCTTCATGAGGAATTCCCCTGCCATCGTTTTGCTTGAACCATTCGTGTGACTCGGCTATCGCTATTCGTTCTTCTTCGGTAAGCGGCTCGTCACTCCAAGGGGCGTTCCGGAAAACTGCCGCGACCCGGCTGGGATAATTGGAGAGAAATTCCTTCAACCCGAGAAGCTCCTCCTCGGTCATGCGATCGATCTCCTCCTGAACTTCAGCTCGGATGTCGGTCATTGTCATACCTCCCCTTGATCTGGCGCTGCGAGTCGAGGCCCGGCTCAAGAGCGCATCCTCTTTGCCCGATTGCTGTCATCGACGGGGCTCGCCGAATGCCTTTCAATCATGATAGCGCCGGATTCCGACCAAGATACGTGGCTAGAAACTTTCGCAGGCCGAGCGGCTCGTCCTCGGTTACAGGGCGGATCTCCCCTCGGCTCTCAGCCATCTGCTCTCCTGCTATACAGCACTTGTGGATCTGCGTGATGGACAGTTGAAACGAGCGGCAAGTCGACTCGAGGTCGTCTTTGGCCGATCCGTCCAATCCCTGCCCTCAACTTACCATTGAGCTGTCGGAAACGATTCGAATTCAGTGGGTCTGTGCGCTCTGTCGTACACGGGGGGACGTTTCGAGCAATTGGAATCAGGACTCGGGCTAGGGCCATGGGGGGACGTCGACAGATTCCGCGGAGGGTTAAATCCGAAGCCGGTCCACTTCGGAAGATGCAAGCTCCGTGAGGAGGGGAACCGTTGGATGCCCCGCCGTCCGCTCATCAGTTCGGTTCCGATCCGCCGCAGTTATGGACGTACCTCTTCTTGGTCGCTAGCAGCGCGGGGTTGGTCCGTCAACCTGTCTTCCGCCAAGCCATCTGGGTCCAGCACGTCTTGGTGGATCCTTGCGGACTTGCGGTATGCCTCCCGACGATGATGGACTCGGTGAACCCGGATACGCCCCACTTCGCGCAGGAAGATCACTCGGAAGTCGCCCACCCTAAACCGGTAGTGGGGGGATCGACACCTTGTATCCGCTCGATATCTCCAAGCCCGTCCTCCGCAAAGCGCCTGATGGCACGCCGGATCCGATCAGCATCGCGCCCGGCTAACTTCTTGACGTCGGACCTAGCCCGCCTAGTCCAATCGACCCTCAATGCAGAACCGAAGTCATTCGAGGCCGAGTTCCCTTTCGATCTCTTCATGAGGAATGCCCTTGCCTCCGTTTTGCTTGATCCATTCCTCTCCCTCGGCTATCGCTTTCTTGTCTTCTTCGCTAAGCGGCTCGTCAGACCAAGGGGCGTTCCGGAGAAAGGCCCCAAACTTGTCGGGATACGTGGCGAGAAAATCCTTGAGACCGCGAAGTTCCTCCTCGGTCATGCGATCAATCTCCTCCTGAACTTCAGCTCTGATATCGGTCATTGTCATACCTCCCCTTAATCTGGCGCTGCGAGTCGAGGCCCGGCTCCAGAGCGCATACTCTTTGCCCGATTGCTGTCATCGACGGGGCTCGCCGAATGCCTCAATCATGATAGCGCCGAATTCCGACCAGGATACGTGGCTAGAAACTTTCTCAGGCCGAGCGGCTCGTGCTCGGTTACAGGGCGGATTTCCCCTCGACTCTCAGTCATCTGCTCGCCTGCTATACAGCACTTGTGGATCTGCGTGTTCGACAGTTGAAACGCTCGGAAGGTCGACTCTAGGTCGTCTTTGGCCGATCCATCCAATCCGTTCCCTCAACGTACCATTGAGCTGTCGGAAACGATTCGAGTTCAGTGGGTCTGTGCGCTCTGTGGTACACGGGGGGCGTTTCGAGCAATTGGAATCAGGACTGGGGCTATGGGGGGGCGTCGCCAGATTCCGCGGAGGGCTGAATCTGAAGCCGGTCCACTTCGGAAGATGCAAGATTCGTGAGGAATGCAACCGTTGGATGACCAGCCGCCCTCTCATCAGTTCGATTCCGATCCGCCGCAGTTATGGACGGACCTCGTCTTGGTCGCTAGCAGCGCGGGGTTCGTCGGTCAACCTGTCTCCCGCCAAGCCACTTGGGTCCAGCACGTCTTGGCGGAGCCTTGCTGACTTGCGGTACGCCTCCCGACGATGATGGACTCGGTGGACCCGGATCAACTCCTCTTCAAGTTCAAGAATCACTCGCCAACTGCCGGCTCTGAGCCGGTGGCGTGGTGGATCAACACCTTGCATCCGCTCGATATCTCCACGCCCGTCCTCCGCAAAGCGCCTGACGGCACGCTGGATCCGAGCAGCATCGTGCCCGGCTAACTTCTTGACGTCGGACCTAGCCCGGCTAGCCCACTCAATCCTGAACCTGATTACCCGGAAGTCTCAGCCGCATTTAGGAGCCGAAAAATTTTAGGTTCAGGCTTCGATCCGGTTGACTTAAATTGCTGTGGAAGGTATAATAAGTATCTGATAACAAAGGAGTTGTCGATGCCTAAAAACCAAGTCCAGTTCCAGAAGGGGCAGAGCCTGCGGGACTTCCTCAGGCTCTACGGAACCGAGGAACAATGCGCCCAAGCGGTGTTCAAAGCGCGCTGGCCGCAGGGCTTCCGCTGCCCCGGCTGCGACTATCACAAGCACTGCCAGCTGCACACGCGCAAGGTCTTCCAGTGCATCCGCTGCAAGCGTCAGGTCTCGCTGACCGCAGGCACCCTGTTGGAGAACACCAAGCTGCCGCTGACCACTTGGTACCTCGCGATCTACTTGCTCACGCAATCCAAGAATGGCATCTCGGCGATGGACCTCATGCGCCAGTTGGGCGTGAGCTACAACACCGCTTGGATGCTCAAGCACAAACTGATGCAGGCGATGCGCGAGCGCGACGACAGCCAGCCGCTGGGGGGCTTTGTGGAGCTGGACGACGCCTATCTGGGCGGGGAGGCCAGCGGGGGCAAGCGCGGTCGCGGCGCGGCCCGCAAGACGCCTTTCCTGGCGGCGGCCCAAGTCAGCGAGGACGGGCGGCCGCAGCGGCTGCGGCTGAGCCCGGTGGTTGGCTTCCGCCGCCGCGCAGTGCAAGCCTGGGCGCAGCAGCGGCTGCGGCCGGGGACGCTCGTACGGTCGGACGGGCTGGCGTGCTTCCGGGGGGTGCAGGCAGCCGGCTGTACGCACCAGCCGCGCGTCACCGGAGGCGGCAAGGGCAGCTGCGAGACGCCTGGGCTGACCTGGGTGAACACGCTGCTGGGCAACGTCAAGCGTGCGATTGACGGCACCTATCACGCCTGCGAGGCGCGCTACGCGGGGCGCTACCTCGCCGAATTCGCCTACCGCTTCAACCGCCGCTACGAGCTGGTCGATCTCGTGCCCCGCCTCGCCTATGTCGCCGTGCGCACTCCTCCGCTGCCCTATCGCCTCCTAACTGTGGCTGGATCTGCTGGGTAATCAGGATCCTGAATGTAGAACTGAAGTCATTCGAGGCCGAGTTCCCGAAAGACCTCGTCATGAGGAATTCCCCTTCCTCCATTTTGCTTGAACCATTCGTGTGACTCGGCTATCGCGATTCTGTCTTCTTCGGTAACCGGCTCGTCATCCCAAGGGGCGTTCCGGAAAGCTGCCGCGACCCGGTTGGGATACGTGGAGAGAAACTCCTTCAACCCGAGAAGCTCCTTCACGGTCATGCGATCAATCTCCTCATGAATTTCGCTACGGATGTCGGTCATTGCCATACCTCCCATTGATCTGTCCCTGCGAGTGGAGGCCTGGCCCCAGAGCGCAACCTATTCGCCCGGTTGCGGTCGTCCACGGGGCTCCCCGAATGGCTCGCTCATGATAGCGCCGAATTCCGACGGACAACCGCATCCGGTTCACATCAGCGTCGTTTCCGCTGATCGCTGTGCCATGGCGACCGGTGGCGAGAGCGCCCAATCCTATCCTCGTCCCGGGCACCCGCAGGCCCGTACCCACTACGCGAGCCTACCGGGCCGCAACGATGGCTCGATTCGTGCGTGCCATGTAAAGACAAGTCGCCCTCTGATGACGGCATCTAAGTCCCCAGACGAGCCTTGCCCGCCCCGGAACTCCGTCGGGGTGCGAGACGGCTTGGTCGATGCGCTGAGACTCGATCTCATCGAACCATGGTCCGGCCATCCTTTGGACACCGAACAGATCCCAAACTAGACGCGACGCGTGCGTCCCTCAAACTGGTACCTGACCGGAGCCCCGTCGGAGCTACATTGGCTGGAAGCCTCTGGTGCCCCGCGCCTTACGAAGCTGGCTCGAACTATTCCCCAGCGATCCGGCGGAATGTGCGGACCGACACCGCGGCGACTTCGTCAATATGTAGCCACGGGACGCCCTCTGCGGACAGCAAGCGGATTCGCGACTTTGCTCGTTTGCACACATGTTACCCGCCCGCTCAGGGGAGTTAGCGGGGGGGCTTGGAATCAGCGCCAACGTGTTTGTCTGGCGCCGTTCATCTTCCCCCTCCTTGGTTCGATTCGTCGGCGCTGCGCTCGTCGAGGAGACGCTTGGACAACCGTTTCGCCTCGTCGAGGCTGTCCACGAAGTGCTCTGCGGGGACGCGCCGAAAGACCAAGAGCGAATGCAGCACACCGGCGATGTCGCCGGACAGGCCCAACACGATGCAAGCGGTGTCTTCGTCCAGGGCAGTCTGGACGAGATCCTCGATCGCCAGCGCCGCGCTGTCGTCCACGTCGGTGGTCTTGGAAAGGTCCAGGATGACGATATCGTGATCCTCGATGTCCGCCGCGATCGCGCGGGTCAGGTCGTTGGCCGAGCCGACCGAGAAACGTCCCGTCAGCCTCACGAGCCCGACCGGCAGGTGAAGGGGTTCGGCTTGCCACGGGGTCGGCACGAAAACGGGATCCATAAGCGGTACGGAAATCACGCCCTCCAGTTCACCGCGCCCCAGATCTCTCGCGTGTATCCAGCCCGCGACGATCAGCCCGAGCGCGACGGCCGTAACCAGATCGACGAATACGGTCACAAGGAGGGTCAGGAACATCACGAGAACGTACTCGCGACGGATAGCCCGCAAGCGGCCGACGAAGCGCCAATCGACGATGTCCCAGCCGACCCTCATGAGAATGCCGGCGAGAACCGAGAGCGGGATCGGTTCGGCGATCCAGCCACACCCCAGCAGCAGGGCGAGCAGGAGGATCGCGGCTAGGGCACCTGCCAGCGGGCTGCGCCCCCCGGCACGGATGCTGATGACGGTGCCCATGGTGGCCCCCGCGCCAGGCAGGGCGCCCAGCACACCGGCCGCCAGATTGCCGAGGCCCTGCCCCACGAGCTCCCGGTTGGGGTCGTGCCGCGTGCGGGTCTGCGAATCCGCCACCAGCGAGGTCAGCAGGCTGTCGATGGAGCCGAGTAGCGCGAGGATCAGCGCGGGTTTCCCCAGATGCCCGATCAAGCCCCACTCCAGGTGCGGCATCTGGAACGCGGGCAGCTCTGCGGGGATCGAGCCAATGGTCCGCGCCTCGGTGAGCGCGAAGAGCGCGACGCAGGTCCCGATCGCCAATGCGACCAGCGGCGCGGGCAGGAACCGTCCTATCCGGCGGGGCCAGAAGACGCAGATCGCCAAAGCAACCGCCCCAACGCCGAGATCGTGCGGACTCGTGTGGCTGACGGCGTCAGGCCAGGCCATGATCTGGATGAGAGGCCCTCCCGGAACCGGGTCTGCACCGAGGAAGGGCAGGACCTGCAAGACCATGATGATCACGCCGATCCCAGTCATGAAGCCTGAGATCACCGAATATGGCGTGTAGCTCACGAAGCCGCCAATCCGGAGGAGGCCCAGGCCGATCTGCAGCAGACCGGCCAGCATGACGATGGTGAACGCGGTCGCCAGACTTTCGGCATACGAGGTGACGATCACCGCCATGGCGACCGTCATCGGCCCGGTTGGGCCGGAGATCTGCGAAGGCGTGCCCCCGAACACGGCGGCGAAGAACCCCACCACGACGGCGCCGTAGATTCCAGCGACCGGGCCGAGCCCCGATGCAACGCCGAAGGCCAGCGCCATCGGCAGCATCACGATCGCGGCGGTGACTCCGCCGAATGCGTCACCGAGGAGCTTGGCACGGAACATCATGACCGGTCAGGAAGACCCTTGACGATGACGGGCCGCAACGGGAAACGTCGGCGTCCGATGGGATTCGGAAAACCGCCGCAGCCGCGAAATCGATTCCTCAGCACGTCTGCTCATGGGAGTCTACGAATCCGGGAACGCGTTCCGCCCGGCACGATCCGGCCGCCGCTTCCCGGACTTGTGCATACGGAAGAAATTATTGACCGGCCCAAGTGTAACGCAATGGCAGTGTCCATTCGTTGACAAAGCTGGGTGGTCGGCGGGGCGCAGGCGGAGCTAGCAGCCCGTTGAAACAGTCGGTGCTTTGATGGCGAAAGCGGGTTGGAGCTTCCAAGGCTATCCGGACAGTCTCAGGCCTTGACCGAGTGAATTTCACTCGAGTTTGCCAGAAATCGCGCCGAAAGGCCCAGAAACGGGCCGGAATTGCTTGATATGGCAGTTTTGAGCGCCGATGACAGCACAGCAAGAAGGCTGGCTCCGCTCCCTTGCAGTCTTCGTGGCGTACCGATCCCCGTCAGGGACCGCATCAACACGCCCAAATTGTAGCCGCACGCGTGGATCAGCAGCCACTTCTCCACAGTCTCGCGCACCGCAGCCACACCCTCTGCAGCTGCCCCGTCTCGTAGATGTGGGCCATCTGGGATGCCTAGACCATCCCCTTGTCCAAGAAACCGCGTGCGGTACAATCCGGACGAAGCCATGTCCCCAGCAAGTGGTTCGATCGTGGTTTCGAAGGCCGCTGGGTCCCTCAGCCGTCTCCCACCCAATCGAAGTGGACGCTCAGATCCCGAAGCATGAAAAACGTGTTGTCGCGCCGCACTCCGAACTGATCGCATACATCGGGCAGCTTGACCTCCTTCCTAGACTCCGGTGCGCTCTGCTCGTTCGTCACGACGGTGGCGCCGTGCACCTGTGCGTACGCCACCAGCCAGCCGTCCGCACCCGTCGCGAACTTCGCCTTCGCATGGTCGAGGTATTTAGGCTGGCTTTGAACCCACATCATGACGTCCGGATAGGCGCGCACCACCGTGTCGGTGTCCACCTGGACAAAAAATCCTTCCGGGACTTCGTTCCTCACCCACCGGACGAGGTCCTCCGTACTGCGACCCGCGAGTAGTTCGCTGCGCACCCTGTCGACGCTGAAGACTCGCCATTCCCGGCGGTGATGAAGCACGCTCTTCCAGAAGCCGGGGCAGATGTCGAACGAATAATACAGGTTCTTTGCGGCGATGAAGACGTCCGAATCCACGAGGTGGGTCTGATCCACCATCATGGGAGATCCACGCCCAGCCGCCTAGCGTACTGCTGGAAGGCTCCTCCACGCAGCCCTGTCACGTCATAGGCTTCCTTGAATCCGATGCGGCCCTCCATCGCTGCACGCAGAATCTGGATCGCAAAGAGCTCGCCGACACGTGCGCTCTGTTTGTTGTAGAAATCGCCGCCACTCGGCTTCGTGCCACCCTTGCGCTCTCGATTGACGTAGCGCTCGTAGAATTCAAAGAAGGTGCTGCGGTCAACGAGATTCAGGTCGAGAGCTCGGCGGGCGGCGACCACGGGGCTTACCTTGAATGCCTGGGCGAGCGCCTCGAGGGGACTCGCCTCCCGGCTGACTTCTCTCCAACGCGCTCTGAGCTCCCGAGCTGGCACGAGGAGCTCCGCCGCCGCTCGGTTGCACCACTCCTCCACGTCGGTGCCGCCGGGGAGTAGGGCCTCGAAGCCGGAAAGCCCCTCTGCGCCGAGCCAGATGTGCGCCAGCTCGTGAGCGAGAGTGAACATCTGCGCCGATTTCGCATCCGCACCGTTCACGAAGATCAGCGGCGCGTAGGGATCGGTGAGCGCGAAGCCGCGAAACTCCACCACGCTCAGCCGGCGATGGGTATTGTTCCCCACCACACCGTTAATAACCGCCATCACGCCCAGCTGCTCGATCGCGCGACGCAACTCTCCTACTGCGTCCTGCCAAGTGCGGACTCCCGCGGCCCATCCACCATCGAGGCCGAGCGCCCGTCGCATCTCGCGACCCACAACGCCCGGCTCATCGGCAAGACCGGCGCTTGCCACGAAGGCCAATGGTTCCACGTCGTTCTCGACGAGCGACTCACGCAGCCACGCCTGTCGGCGTTGCATCGTGTAGAGCGTGTCGAGCAAGTCGGGGCTCGGCCTGCCTCTGGCGGGGCCCGCCACGGTGCGATAGTCTGGAACCGGGAGGCGTTCGTCGGGGGGCTCGGGGAGGAACAGGTAGCCGAGCGGCGTATGCGTGAGTTTGGCCAGCTTCTCCAACTGCTTCAGCGTCGGCTGTCTTTCGCGCCGGACCCAGGCCGAGAGCTGTGGCATGCGCTCCGCAATCTGCGCCACGTCGTAGCCGGCGCGTTCGCAGGCCCAGCGAAGCATCTCGGGGGGTACCGGGACGCGGATCATGGCCTTATCCTAACGACATCATCCCGGCTGGGCCGGACGTGGGGCGCAGCGCAGTAGTCAAGCTCCTGGTTGGGGTGCCCCTCCGTGCGCTCGCGGGTCAAGTACTTCATGCCCCCCTGGTGGTCGCGGCTTCGTTTGTGGCGAATGCCAGCGCGTAAGCTCGTAACGCAGAGGGGATTCGAGAAGACCATAGCGGGTGCCATCTGCGGTAGCAAGCCCAGCCTCCGGCCAGTCGCAGAGCGCCATGACTTCATCGACCTTGGCGACGATGCGGTGCTGCTCGGCGAGGGGCGGGAGTTGGAAAGGGATCCCGGCGACGATCTTTCCTGAGCCATCCTTGAAGGTCGTGCCCGGCGCGCTGGCTTCGAATTCCGGCAGAAATGCTAGCATCGCCAAAGCGATGTATCTCGACCAATCGGGAAGAAAAAGGACGCCGGACTTGAAGCCCTGATTGGTAGAAACTGGGCTCGCCGCTATGGCAACATAGCCGATCGGTGCCCGACTAGTGAAAAGGACAGTCCCGGCCGGCCGAGGATCTCGCGCCACGCCGAATCGTCGGCGGCACTGCCCCGGTGGCATTCGTCGATCACGGTCAGATTGAAGAACGCCGACGACGATCTCACGCTGGCCGAGCTAGACCTCATAGGAGGTGTCGATATGGGGCGAGAGCTTGGGCGGCGTGACACCGGGTCGTTTGGGCACGGGCGGTACGGACCGGAGGATCACCGACCCCACGCTCAGCCGCTGGCGATCCGGGGCCAACGCGTCCGTTCACGGCCACGAAGGTCCAAGGACATCCGGTTCATCCCAGTGGACCTTATGGGGGTAGAGCACCGTCCATGAAGGCGGGAAACGTTTACAGCACACGCTTCACGTCACTCCCCGAAGCAGTCCGCAGGACCGCCTGTGCCGCCGCAATGTCTTGCGCCGCAAGTCCGACGGACTTAAAGAGTGTCACCTGACTCGGCGAACCGCGCCCCTCGCAGCGGCCTAGAACCAGACTTCCCAGGTCGCTGTGAATTCGCTCTTCGTCGAATAGCCCCTCGCTGATGGGGATCAGCAGATCGCCGGCCTCTTCCAGAGCGGCTTCCCGGTCGTCAACGACAACGAGTGACCGTGCCACCGTCGGTCCCGGTACCTCCCGGTCGTCGGGCTTGAAGGCACCAATCGCGTTGATGTGAATCCCGTCGGGGACATCGGCGTCATCGAACACCGGCACTCGCGAGGTTGTCGCCGCGCATGCCACGTCGGCACCGTCCAAGGCCTCGGCGGGCGAACTGACAGCGCGCAATCCCCCCGCTATCGAGATGGATGCAGAAAGCTCATCCGCCATGGCCCGCGCCGCTGCTGTGTTGGGGTTGAAAATCCGGACCTCCTTGATTTGCCGGACGGTACAAACCGCTCTGACCTGAGTCCGGGCGTGTACCCCGCTTCCGAAGACCGCCAGAACCGTGCTCTCCGGGCGCGCCAGCAGGTCGGTGGCCAAACCACATGCAGCGGCCGTGCGGATCGCTGTCAGGGAAGCACCGTCCAGCAACGCCTGCGGAACTCCAGTCGCGGCATCGACCGCGATCACGGTCCCGTGGATGGCAGGCAAGCCGCGCCGAGCGTTCGCGGGGAACACCGACACGACCTTCACAACAAGCAGGGGCGGATCGGAGGACTCTAGTGCCGCGGGCATGACCAGCGTCGCTCCACGCTCGCCACCGGTATAGAGCACCGACCTCGGCGGCGCCTGGATTCGTCCTTCGGCGTGCGCAGCGAAGGCGACACGCATGGCATCGACTGCCATGTCCATTGGCAGCAGCCGGGCGATCTCGGACGGCCCCAGAGTTCTCATCCGGATGACGTGCCGTTTCGCACCGAAGCCGCCAGCTTTCGATTGCAGAGGAACAGCACGACCGCCACGGTGCCGACCTGGAACAGCACGGTGCCAACATTGAAGACATTGCCAGGATCGAATGGCAGTAGCCACCCCTCGGGATCATCCTGCCAGGCTTGATAGAGCAGCCAAACTGTCAGGACTGCCGCTTCGAACGGCACTACAGCGCGAATCACGAAATCCCACCAGCGGCCGATGCGAATGTTGGAGTGCTCGTGATTCAACGTCTCCTCGCGGAACTTCCGCACGCCGTACCGCCCGACAGCTAGCGCGAAGAAGAGCCCCGATAGAATCAGCGCCACGCTCCAGACCCAGTCTTGATTGTCCAGGGCTTTCACGCTCAAAGCGGACGGCACCCCGATCAGAAACGCTCCCACGCCAATCCCGCGGATCGCCTTGCGACGGTCAAACCCCGCATCCTCGAACGCCCTTGTCGCCACCTCGACCATGGCGATGAGACTCGTGAATGCCGCCACCGCAAGGGCGGCAAAGAACAGCGCCATGAAGAACCCACCCTGTGGCATCGCGCGAAACAGCTCGGGCATCCAAATGAAGGTGATCCCTGCATTGCCTTCGGCGAAGACCGTGTTCTGCAGCAGCTCAGCCGAAAAGGGTTGCCCCTCTCGCACGGCTTGCTCCAAAGATTCAAGGCCTCGCAACTGGCTAGGATCGGCAGCCGCCCTCTCCAGTAACGGCGGCACCGCCGAGAATACCGTGCAAAAGACCATGACCCCGGCAAGCAGAGAAATCAAGTTGTTCGCGGCCGGCAACACGAAACTATTCAGTGCCGTATCTTCTCGCTCGCGCTGGTACACCGCGTAGCAAAGCACCAGGCCCCAGCCCGCACCCGTGTCCCATGCATTCTGGGTCAGTGCCTCGATCCAGATCCGAGCACTCGTTAATGCGCCCCAATCAATCCCGAACAGGTACGCCATGCCGTCCGACGCCCCCGGAAGCGTCACCGCACGCGCGACCAGAATCCCGACAAGGACGATCAAGGCGGGCATCAGGATCTTGGCGACTCTCTCGATAGCAGTCACGCCCTTCGCCACAACGACCGCCGCCAAGCCGATCATCACGGCGTGTGCGGCCACCGGCCAAGCCGAGGACGTAAAGTCGGCCCAGAATGCTCCGGGAACGGATGCCCCGAGCTCGCCCGTGAGGGCGGCGAGCGCATACCGCGCGGTCCACCCCGCAACGACGGAGTAGTAGCACATAATGGCGGCACAGACGCAGACGACCATTGCTCCCATCCAAGCCCATCCGGGCCCGGCTACCTGCGCGAACGCCTTAACTGGACCTGATCGAGTCTTGCGTCCGAGACCGAACTCCAGCAGGATCAGAGGAATGGACCACAGGAACAAGAAGACAATCCAAGCGACTAAAAACTCCCCGCCGCCGTTCTTTGCGGCGATGCGGGGAAAGCGCCAGATATTCCCCGTGCCAACGGCCATGCCGAGCATGGCGAGCATCATGGCCCACCTAGATCCGAATCGTGCTGGTCCCATGAATTAGAACGTTCTCGAATTCACCGCTCACGAGGGCAGACCGCCGCCGGTGCGTGAATTCGGCTGATTATGGCACACCGAGAGACGCCCAATCACCGGCGACTAATGGCACACGCATCGGTCCTAGGCTCACGGCTGCGTGCGGGGCGTTTTGCCGTTTCGCCAATATTGGTATACAATCTCGCTGGACATACCGGCGTGGCTCGCTGCCGCGCCACCGCTGCAAGCAATGGAGGCGAATCGATGACAATACCCGTGAGCATCACGATCAATGGCCGCCGGCACGACAGAGAAGTCGAACCACGGCTGCTGTTGGTGCATTTCATTCGAGACGTGCTGGCCCTGACCGGCACGAAGGTGGGGTGCGACACGAGCCAGTGCGGCTCATGCACCGTCCTGCTTGACGGTGTGTCGGCCAAGTCCTGCACCTGCCTCGCAGTCCAGATCGACGGAGCGTCGATCACAACCATCGAAGGCTTGGCCGGGGTCGACGGCCTGCATCCGCTGCAAGAAGCCTTCTGGAACAAGCACGGCTTACAGTGCGGCTACTGCACGCCCGGCATGATCATGGCATCCCATGAATTGCTGCGTTGCAATCCGGACCCCTCAGATGAACAGATCCGGCATGGACTTGAGGGCAACCTCTGCCGCTGCACTGGCTACCAGAACATCGTGCGTGCCGTGCGCGAGGCAGCAGGCGCTGCCGAAGGAGGTGCCCAATGAGCGCCTCTAGTTTCGGCTCCGGCATCCGCCGCCGGGAAGACCCGCGGCTGATCACGGGCAGCGCCACGTACACTGACGACATCGTTCTGGCGCGCATGGTCCACGCGGCCATGCTGCGCAGTCCCTTCGCCCACGCCCGCATCGCCAGTATCGACACTTCGGCCGCGGCGGCGGCCAGCGGCGTTGTGGCGGTCTACACGGCGGCGGACACCGATGGCGAGATCGGCCCCGCGCCTTGCGCGTGGCTCCTGCCTGACTCCGGCCTCAAGATCGCCGACTACCACTGCATCGCGAAAGATACGGTGCGCTATGTAGGAGACATCGTAGCCGTCGTCGTAGCCGAGACGAACTACCAGGCCTGTGACGCTCTCGATCTCATCGACGTCGAATACGAGCCGCTTGACGCTGTCGTGGGACCCAAGCAGGCCGCAAGCTCCGGCGCGCCGCAGTTGCACGCGGAAATCGAAGGCAACCAGGCGTTTCACTGGAAGGTGACCGGGGGCGGCGACATAGGCGAGGCCTTCGACAACGCGGAGGTGGTGGTCAAGGAGACGATCATCCAGCAGCGTCTGATACCGAACGCGATGGAACCCCGCGCGGCGCTGGCTAGCTACACGCCCGCCACGGGCGAGCTGACCCTCTGGAACACGACGCAGAACCCGCACATCGTGCGCTTCCTGTGCTCGCTGGTCGCGGGCGTGCCCGAGGACCGGTTGCGTGTCATCGCGCCTGAAGTGGGTGGGGGCTTCGGCAGCAAGATTGCCGTCTACCCGGCAGACTTCGTGACGGTCTTCTGCTCGAAGAAGCTCGGAGTGCCGGTCAAATGGGTGGAGTCGCGCAGCGAAAACTATCAGGCCACCACGCACGGCCGGGACCATGTGCAAGAGATCGAACTCGCCGCTACTAAAGACGGCAAGATCACGGGCTTGCGCGCCACTGTCTGGGCCGGTATGGGGGCATACCTTTCCACTGCAGCGCCGGGAATACCCACCATCCTTCACGGGCTGATGCTTTCCGGCGTGTACGACATCCCCGCTATTCACGAGGATGTGTACGGCCTGTATACGAACACGACCCCCGTCGAAGCCTACCGGGGGGCTGGCCGGCCAGAGGCGACCTTCATGGTCGAGCGCCTTGTGGACTTGCTGGCCGCCAAACTCGGCATGGACCCAGTCGAGGTACGTCGCCGCAACTTCATCCCGAAGTTCGACGACGGTCACGATGTAGTCACCGGCCTAACCTACGACAGCGGCGACTACGACGGCGCTCTGACCAAGCTGCTCGGCGAAGCAGGCTATGACCAGCTCCGCACCGAGCAAGCCGAGGCGCGCAAGCATGGCCGCTACATCGGCCTAGGCCTGTCGACTTACGTCGAGATTTGCGGCCTTGGACCGTCGCAGGTCGCCGGTGCGATCGGCTTCCAAGGCGGCCTGTGGGAAAGCGCCATCGTGCGCTTCCATCCCAGCGGCAAGGTCAATGTGATGATCGGCGCATCACCGCATGGCCAAGGGGAGGAGACCACCTTCGCCCAGATCATCGCGGGCGAACTTGGCGTCTCGCCCGATGACGTCAAGGTCATCCATGGAGACACCGACAACACGCCGATGGGGTGGGGCACCTACGGCAGCCGCACAACCGCGGTCGGCGGGGCGGCCCTCGCCCTAGCGGCGCGCAAGATTCGCGACAAGGCCTTGGTCATCGCTGCGCACTTGCTGGAAGCGGCAGTCGAGGACATGGAGTACGACGACGGCAAGTTCTTTGTCAAAGGCTCGCCAGATTCGTGCAAGACGATCCAAGACATCGCGCTGATGGCCAATGTGGCCTGGAACATGCCCGAGGGCGTGGAAGCGGGGCTGGAAGCCTCGACATTCTACGATCCACCGAACTTCGTGTTCCCCTACGGGGCGCACCTCGCCAAGGTTGAGATCGATCCGGAGAGCGGCAGCGTGGAGTTGCAGCGATACGTCGCGGTCGACGACTGCGGGCCGCAAATCAATCCGGTGATCGTCGCGGGCCAAGTCCACGGCGGCATTGTCCAGGGGATCGGGCAGGCCTTGTGGGAAGAGGCCGTCTACGACGAAGACGGCCAGCTGCTGACCGGGACCATGCTCGATTACGCCATTCCACGTGCGGACGGGCTGCCCGACATCGAGGTCCACTCGACAGTGACGCCGTCGCCGCACCACCCGCTGGGAGTCAAGGGCATCGGAGAGGCGGGCACGATCGCATCCACAGCTGCGGTCTACAACGCGGTGATCGACGCCCTCCAGCCTCTCGGTGTCGCGGCAGTGAGAATGCCGCTCACGCCCGAGCGGGTCTGGCGGGCCATCCAAAAAGCAGAGGGGAGGAATTGATTCATGTTTTCACCTGAATTCGACTACTACCGGGCTAGTTCCGTCGCCGAGGCTGGGGAACTGTTAGCACAGCACCCCGACGCGAAGCTGCTGGCAGGCGGGCACAGCCTGATACCACTGTTAAAACTGCGGCTGGCAGCGCCATCCGCTGTCATCGATATCGGCAGGATCGCCAGCCTGCGCGGGATCGGCGAGAGCTCCGGGACGATCCGAATCGGGGCGCTCACGACCCACTCCGAGCTGGCTGCATCCGACCTGCTGCAAGCGAATGCCACGGCACTCGCGGAAGCTGCGGGGATGATCGGTGATCCGGCGGTCCGCAATCGAGGGACGATCGGAGGCAACGTGGCGCATGCTGATCCAGCTTCGGACCTGCCGGCCGTGCTGGCTTGCTTGGAAGCGGAATTCCTCATCGCCGGCCCAGGCGGCGAACGCAGGGTCGCGGCAGCCGATTTCTTCGAGGGCCTGATGACGACAGCCGTCGATGAGAACGAGATTCTGACCGCCATCGAACTCGCCAGCGGCGCCGGCCAAGGATCTGCCTACGCCAAGTTTGCTCATCCGGCCTCCCGCTACGCTGTGGTCAGCGCCGCGGCTGCGGTCACGACTGCCAGCGACGGGACCTGTGCCGGGGCTAGCGTTGCGCTGGGTGGGCTCATGCCCGCGCCCGTGCGGGCAACCGCCGTCGAGGAGGCCCTGGCGGGCCGGGCATTGACCGCCGAGGCGATTTCGGAAGCCTCACGAAAGGTCACTGAATCGCTCCCAGGCGACGAGGTCCTAGGTGATCTCTACGCCTCCGCGGAGTTCCGTGCTGCCATCGCCCACGTTTGGGTGCGCCGGGCGCTGATTGCCGCGGCTTCACGCTGCGGCTAGTAACCGGCCGGCGCGCATGTCTGGTCACAGGCCTATTCCGAGCTCGCTTGACGAGCTCCAAGCGGTGCTGGCTGAGCAGGATTACGTCTGTGATCGCGCGCTGGCCATGTCGGTGTATCTTGCGCTCAAGCTGCGTCGCCCCATCTTGCTGGAAGGCGAGGCGGGTGTCGGCAAGACCGAGGTCGCGAAGGCCCTGGCGGCGGCGCTCCGGCGTGACCTCATCCGCATGCAGTGCTATGAGGGCCTTGATATCAACCATGCTGTCTACGAATGGAACTATCCGCGCCAGATCCTTGAGATCCAGCTCATGCGAAACGGTGGCGAGATGGATCGCCACGCTGCGTCGCGGGAGCTGTTTTGCCGAGACTTTCTGATCGAACGACCCCTGCTACAGGCGCTCGAGCACGCCGGGCCGCCGCCGGTGCTGCTAATCGACGAACTCGACCGCGCTGACGAGGAGTTCGAGGGCTTCCTGCTGGAAATGCTCTCGGACTACCAAGTCACGATCCCGGAACTCGGAACCATCAGGGCTGCCGAGCCACCGATCGTGCTGATCACATCGAACCGCACTCGAGAATTACACGACGCGCTGAAGCGACGCTGCCTGTACTGCTGGATCGATTATCCCGACTTCGAGAAGGAACTCCGCATCGTCGAGATCAAGGTGCCGGGAGCCAAACGATCCCTGAGCGAGAAGGCGACGGCGTTCGTACAGGAATTGCGGCGAGCGGAACTGTACAAGACGGCGGGCGTCTCGGAAACGCTGGACTGGGTGGCGGCACTTGTCGCCCTGGACGAAGAACGCCTCAGCCCGGAAAGGATCGATGAGACACTCGGCATCCTGCTGAAGAACCAAGAAGACATCCAAGCCGTGCGGGGCGATCCGGTCAGGGCGATGCTGGACCGGGCCGAGCATCGCGGCGTGCGCATGAGCTATGCCGGCCAAGCGCCCGGCAAGGCATGAGCCACCTCCTTGAGAATCTGGTCCAGTTTGCGCGCCTGCTGCGCTCGCTGGGCATGATCGTCCCGGCAGGCAGTACCGTCGAGGCAGCGAGGGCGGCGCAGCACATCAATCTCGGCAACAAGGACGATCTTCGATTCGCACTGCGAGCTGTGCTCGTCCAGAGGGCCGAGGATCTACAGGTGTTTGATCAGGCGTTCCGCAGGTTCTTCGGCGCACCATCCGGGACGAGCACCAAGCTAGATCTGCGGCCTCTGGGCGCAGAGCGGCGATTCGGCGATCCCGTCGTGGAGATGGAATCCCTCAGCGGTGCTTCCAGCGGCGCACTTGAGGGCGGCGATACTCGCGTGGAGAGGGTTCAGATCGCGACCTACAGCGACCGCGAGGTCCTCCGTCAAAAGGATTTCAAGGCTCTGACGGCCGAGGAAATGGCCCAAGCGGTGCGCTTGCTCCGCGAGTTGCGCTGGCGACCAGCTCCCAGGCAGACCAAGCGATGGGCGCCCGGGGCCGGAGCCGCTCCTGATGCCCGCAAGCTGCTAGCGAGAATCGCTAGCCGCGATATTGATCCCGCAAAGCCGCCAACGCGGACAAGGCAGCTCGCGCCGCGACGACTGGTACTGCTCTGCGACATCAGCGGTTCGATGGAGCGGTACACGCGCATGCTGCTCTGGTTTGCCTGCTGTCTGACCGGCGGTGTTGACCGTGTCGAGTCGTTTCTGTTTGCGACTCGTCTTACGCGGATCACGAAGAAAATCCGTGGTCGGCGCACAAGCAATCCGCTGCGAGAGATCGCCCGACTCGTGCCGGATTGGTCTGGAGGCACGCGCATCGGCGAGTCCCTGCGCACCTTCAACATGGAATGGGCTAAACGGGTGCTGGGGCGAGGTGCCGTGGTACTTGTGGTCTCGGATGGCTGGGATAGAGGCGATCCCGAGGCCATGCGGCGCGAGGTCTCCCGACTGCAACGCTCATGCCACCGACTAATCTGGCTTAGCCCGTTGCTAGGCGATCCAAGGTACCGACCGCTCACGCGTGGCCTGCAATCCGCGTTGCCGTTTGTCGACGACTTTCTGCCCGTTCACAATCTGGCGAGCCTTGATCGTCTGGCAGAGCACCTCAACCGACTGCCAAAGGGAGACCTACCCCCCTCGAACGTCCTGGCGAACACGAATGCGGACCTCTGCTAGGCTTGCGGGGGACCATTCGAGATGGAGTTTAGGAATCGGTACGAATTTGAGGCTGCCCCAGCGCAGGTGTTCGACGCAATGACCGACCCGGCCACGGTGGCCGCATGCCTACCCGGATGCGAAACGCTCGAGCCGCTTGGGGACAACCGTTACCAAGCAACCATGACGATCGGAGTCGCCGCGGTCAAGGGCCGTTTCAAGGGCACCGTAGAACTGTGCGATCTAGAGCGCCCGAATTCGTTTGCGCTCAGGGTCGATGGTCGTGGAAACGCCGGCTTCGCCAAGGGAGAAGCACGAATCGAGATCACGGCGACCGGTTCGTCAAGCTCCATCGGGGTCCAGGCCAAGGCGCTAGTTGGCGGCCCGGTAGCGCGCGTGGGACAGCGGTTGCTCGTCGGCACGGCCAAGATGGTGACAGATAAGTTCTTCGCGTGCCTGCGCAAGAAGGTCGAGACAGATCAGGCTTCGGCGGTTTCATGAACCAATCGTGTCGCGCCGGCACGAGCGGCGGACTCTATTGAGGAAATTCGCTCAATCGAGTGATCGGATCCCGGACAGCGGCTTGGTCGGCGGCGGCTCGATCAATCGAGCCCACCCGCAAGCGGAAGGTGCTGATCGTTGCTGACCCCGAAGGCAGTCATTGCCCGCGCGCGCGGGTTCAAATCGGAGGCATTGCCTGTCCACAGACTGCCGCAACGCCGCCGAGACAGACCGCTCCTCAGGCCGAAGCCCCGCCTAAGCCGAACCTGGAGTCAGCGCTTCTGTGGCACGGCTATTGCACATGAGTGCTTGAGGGCGCGGGTGCCGATGCATCGGAAATGCAGCTCGCTTTGTCGGTTCAGCCCTGGATTGAGTGAAATCACTCCCTCTAGGGCTTCCAACGTGTGCCGGACTCACTCTCACGTCTGGGGCCGCGCGGTCGAGGCGTTCCTCGCGAATCGCCGAGAATTCGTTGCGATGCGATTGGTAGAATCTGACCATCATGTTAAACCGACGCGAATTTGGTGTTTCTACCGCCGCGCTACTTACTGCCTGCGGCTCCGCCCCAGAGCCATCCCCCACCCCTGAGCAACCTCCCGGCCCGCTCTACTTCGATCTCCATATCGACACGCCATCGCGTCTGGTCGGGGAAGGTCTCAACCTGTCTGAAAGCCCGGAGTACAGCCAGGTTGACATTCCCAAGATGCGCCAGGGAGGGCTCAATGCTGGATTCTTCGCCGTGTTCAGCTCGGCACGCAACAAGACTCCGCTCGAATCGGTCAAGGACGCCCTCACGATCACTGACGTGATTGTCGAAGAAGTCGCGAGGCATCCCGACGAAATGTTCTTGGCGACCACATCAGACGACGTGCTGCGGGCTCAGCGGGACGGCAAGATCGGCGTTATGCTGGGGGTCGAGGGCGGTCACATGATCGACTCGAGCATAGAAGTGCTGCGGCAGCTGTACCGTCTCGGCGCCCGGTACCTAGGGCTCACCCATAGCGGCAATACCCCATGGGTGGGTGCCGCGGAATATGATGACGGGCCTGAGGGACTGACCGACCACGGCAAGCAAATCGTGCGCGAGATGAACCGCTTAGGGATGATGGCAGATCTCTCGCACGCATCCGAAAAAGCATTTTTTGACACCATCGAGACCTCCTCGGCACCGATTCTGAACACGCACGCCGCATGCCGCGCGGTCGCCGATCACCCGCGAAATCTGACCGATGAGATGCTCAAAGCCCTAGCCGCAAACAAGGGGGTGCTAGGCGTCGCGTACTACGCCGCAATGCTGGATGACGAGTACCGGTCGAAATTGCCCCAGCTGCGGGAGATCGGCCGCAAGCGCGGCGAAGTCCGCAAGCAGTTCGCAGGGGATCTTAAGAAGCTATCCGAGGAGCTTTGGAAACTCAATCTGGCAGACGTCGAAATGATCGGAGCTCCCCCGCTTAGCCGCCTTGTCGACCACATCGAGCATGCCGCGACAGTGGCTGGCATCGACCATGTGGGCCTTGGCTCAGACTTCGACAGCGTGGGGTTGAAACTCCCGCTGGGCTTGGAGCACATCGGCAAGACGCCCAACTTGGTCGAGGCCCTCACAGCACGCGGTTTCAGCGCTGAGGACGTGGGCAAGGTTATGGGTGGCAACGCGCTGCGCGCCCTGCGGGAAGCGGAAGCCGTAGCGGCGTAAGCGATCGTCTGGCAGCACGCGCGCTTGGGGGCTTGGCACCGTTTCAGCGGCGCGCCGGGATTCCGACGCAGCTAGCAGCCTGAGCTTCCGAGGCGAAGCGATGCCCACGCTGGCCAGTGATGGGGCTGATCTTCACGATGGCTGGCCAAGTCGAGCGCCATGCCCAGCACACGGGTCGATTTCCTGTGATTTGATCGACATGGTGGCACGAAATCTCGCTGCCATCGACATATGGCGCGTACGTGTCGATGCATGCCCGTCAAATGAACAGATCCCGAGCGGGCTATCGGTGCCGACGGCAGACCGACTGCGAGCATGCTGGCCGGCCCGTCGGGTGCCGCGAATCGGCGCGAAGGTCCGGAGGCCGACGGCCTGGCCGCCACCCGCAACGGTTGCAGCCGAGCCGACCCTCGCTCTAGTTGCTGCCGATCGACTTCAGGTCGATGAACGGAACCGCCCCGCTTGTCACCTGCGGCAGCACGCCGTCCCATTTTTCGATGGCGCGGAGTTGTAACAGCGAGTCCGTGATCGTCTCGCGCTGCAGCCGTTGCGACTCGGCCTCGGCCTGAGCCTCCGTGATCTTCTGCTCCGCCTCGATCTTGATGCGCTCCAAGTCCCGCTGGGCCTTGAGCGCGTCCTGCTCCGCCTTCTGCTTCGCCTCGATAGCGTCGTTAAAGACGGGCGAGAAGTTGAAGTCTACGATGTTGAACTCGTCAACGATGATGTTTCTGGGAACCAGCCGCTCCGCCAGCATATTCTTGATCAAGACAGAAACCTCGGCCCTGCGGGTGATCAGCTCTTCCGCCGTGAACTGGGCGGCCGCCGCCTTGACGGCCTCTTGGACCGATGGGTCGATGAGCCGCTCCTTGTACAAGATGCCAACTTCCTGATAGATCTTGGACGCTAATTCCGGAGCGATGTGATAGTTGAGCGCGATCCGCGAGTCCACCGTCTGAAGATCCTTGGAAGACGCCGATGCGTCGGTTTCGGACTTGTGCATCCTGACATCGAGCGGCACGATCGTTTGCACGAATGGAATTTTTAACTGCAGACCCTCTCCGCGGACGGTCTGCTGCACCCCGCCAAACTTGGAAAAAACGACGCCCCGCTCGCCCGCTCCGACAATTTCGAAGGAGTTGAACAGTAGGACTAAGAGGACGACGATCGCGACGATCGAGCTGGCTCCCCCGCCAAGCACCCTCCGGAGCGTTTCGCCCAAAGAGTCAATCGGAATATCGCTTCTCATGTCTCACCTCCTGGTGGGAATCGGTACCGGCTATCGCGGGCCATTCGCGGCCCTGCGCCCCCGGTCCAAGTCTGAGTGTATCGGAAAGACCGTCGAAACAGCCAAGTCCGGGCCCGAAGGCTCTATCTGGGTAGCACGAATACGAATATCGAGGGGCCCGCAGCGGTCGCGACGTACTGGCGGCCTTCGAAGCTGTAGGTGATGGCGGGAGCGCGCACCGGCCCCCCAGTCTGCAAGCGCCAAAGCGGCTTTCCGCTGGTAGCATCCAGCGCAACGAAGTAGCCTTCCGTGGTGCCGGCGAACAGCAGGCCGCCGCCGGTCGAAAGCAGGCCGCTACTTGGCGGGCTGACAAGGGGAAAGCGCCAGCGCCTGTCTCCGGTTCTAGGGTCAACCGCTAGAATCGAGCCTTCCCGAGGCCCGCCTGTGACGTTCTCCATGGCGCTCGCCAAGTAGTTTTCACCCTCGACAAAGTCCTGCGTGGCCCCATGGAAGATCTGGCAGCCATCTCCGGAATTGAAGTAATACAGGCCTGTCAGGGGACTGTAGGAGGTGGCGTGCCAGTTATGCCCGCCGCCCATGCCGGGGCAAGTTAGCGTGCCTTCGTCAGTCGGCTCATGCCCCGGGATCAGGATCGGTCGCCCGTCCGGCCCGATACCATCAGCCCAGTCCACCTCGGTGTAGGCGCGGGCGAATAGGAATTCGCCGCTCGAGCGGTCCAGCGCATAGAAGTGGCCGTTCCGATTGGCATGCACCAACGCCTTGCGAGCCCGCCCTTCGACTTCCACGTCGATCAGCACGGGGTCCGCGACAGCGTCCCAGTCATGGACATCGTGGGGCGTGAACTGAAAGTGCCAGCGGAGCTCGCCGGTATCCGCGTCGAGTGCGACCATGGAGTCGCTGAACAGGTTGTCGCCGGGACGTGGCGCGCCGTCCAGATCAGGGCCGGGATTGCCAGTACCCCAGTAGAGCAGATTGAGCTCCGGGTCGTAGCTGCCCGTGATCCAGGTCGATGCCCCGCCACGCTTCCACGAATCGCCGCCCCAGGTCTCGTTGCCGGGCTCGCCTGGACCGGGAACGGTCCAGAAGCGCCAGACCCGCTCTCCCGTCTCGGCATCATAGGCATCGATGAAGTCTCGCGTGCCAAACTCGGCACCCGCGATGCCGATCACCACCATGCCCTTGATGACCAGCGGCGCGACGGTGTTGGAGTAGCCCATGCGGTAATCCGCCGATTCGACCTCCCAGATGACATCCCCGGTCTTTGCGTCGAGCGCGACAAGCGTCGCCTGCATGTTGACCTTGAAGAGCCGGTCTCCCAAGATCGCGAACCCCCGGTTCGGCTTGCCGCAGCAAGCAGGCTGATCATCTGGCACGGGTTCGGAGTAGTGCCACAGCTCGCGACCGGTCTTGAGGTCCAAGGCCCAAGCGTGGTTTGAAGGGCCGGTCACGTACATCACGCCGTCATGGACAAGCGGCGTCGTTTGGAATTTCCCGGACACACCCGACTGGAAGATCCACGCAGGCACCATCCCTCTTACGCTTTCGGTGTCGATCTCGTCGAGCGGCGAGTAGCGCCAAGCTGAGTAGTTCCGGCCGTACATCAGCCATGACTCGTTGTCCTGCTGCGAGCTGGCGAGCGCTTCCGCATCGATTTGGCCGAATGCCGGGAAGCCAACCGCCAGCAGAATGCTCAGGCACAAATGCAATCTCTTCATTGGGACTCCTCGCCGCGAAGGCTCTGCATGTACGCTAGCAAGTCACCCTGTTGTTCCGGCGACAGGCTCTCCCCGTAGCCGGATGGCATCAAGGATGCGAACTCCCTCTCGACTGATACTACGTCTTCCCGCATAAAGGAGTGGAGCTGCCCCGCAGCGTCCCGGAACTGCGCCGAGAAGTCATCGATCGCCAAGCCGATCCCGGCCACTGTCCGGCCATCGCGAGTGACAACGCGCACGACGAAATAGCCGGGCGGCAGATCCCTGCCGGGATCCAGCAGGGAATCCCGCAGGTATTGGACGCTCCGGGAACGGCCGATGCGGGTCAGGGCGGGGCCGAACGTCCCACCGCGCCTGCCGACCTTGTGACATCCGCCGCAACCAACTTTATCCCAGAAGAGTTCCTCACCCCGGCGGGGGTCCCCGTCAACGGTCTCGCCGGGCACAGCTTCAAACGTGCGCAGGAATGCGACGATTCGCCAGATGTTCTCTTCGGTGCTGCGGGGCCCATAAGCGGGCATCTCGCTGCCTGGCACGCCGCGAGAAATGACTCGGTAGATGTCCAGGTCCGTGTCTCCAGCGGCAAACTCGCCGCGATTCAAGGCCGGCCCGCGCCCACCTGCGGCATGGATGCCGTGACAGGACGAACAGCGCATCCGAAAGGTGGCCTTTCCGACACCGATGGAGGGCTCGTCCCCGTGGAACGGGCTGACCTCGAGTTCTTGTCCCGAAACGTCGCCCGCCAGCAGAGCGAGCAGCGGCAAAATCCACCAGCGCACCCTAGGAAGGTTAGGCGGTTCGGGCGCGGAGGTCAACCCCACACCCCGGCTTGTTTCATAGGGATCTAGATATGATCCCTACTAGAGTCGCTGCGGGAGACGACCGCTGTGCCACTTGCGCGCCGTGCGCTCGCTCATGCCCGCTTCCGCCGCGGCTGTTGCCAGCGGCGTCTTCTTGCTCAGTTCCTTCATCAGAAGCCTCACTTGTTGGTCTTGAATCACCGTCTCTGCCGTCCATGCAAAGGCAGAGTCTAGCCGCCAACCGCGAGGCTGACCCGGTATTCTACTCGTGATGCAACGAGCACGCTAACGTTCGGCTGACCGAACTCGAGAATGCTGCGGAAAGCTGGTTGTTCCAGGATCCGGGACGCTCGCCCACGGTTCCTCCCCCATGGGGCTGGCTGGTTGCGGTCCGCGGGTTGCTTGGAACTGCTAGCTGAGGTGGTCTGGGAAGCCGTCCTCAGCAAACACCAGCCTACATATAATGTTGGCACCCATGAGACACCTCACCCTATTGCTGCTAGCCCTGCTCGCCTGCGCGGCGGCTTTCGCGCAGGAACATCCCCTTCGAGCGCTCAACATCGAATTCGGAATCAAGGACCATGAGCCCATCGCGTGGGACGGGTCCGTCAGCATCGACAAGGGCGAGATCGTTGAACTACGCGGATACCGGTTCAAGGACGGGGAGTCGATCGGGCCGAACAACGCTTGGGTGGCCCGCACCGATCCGTGGGTGCGGCCCACGGGCGGCATGCACCCTCACGAGCTACCGTTTCCCCACTTAACCCGGGTCCAAGACGTCGGAGTCACGCTCTACTACCGGGCACCCGAAGACGCCACAGTGTCGGTCAAGACTGTGCACGGGGATTTTTTCTTCAAGCCAGCGGACTTGCCGCCATCGGACGCAATGCACATTCTGGCCACCAAGGTCGAGCTGCGCAGGGTCCCTCCTGTGAAGGCGGTAACGACGGACGAGTACGAGGACGACTATTCAGCCATGGCCATGGCGGGCGACGGCGCGCTTTCGATGGCGTGGATTGGATACAGGGACGAGAACGACCAGATCTTCGTGCGTGATCGCACGGACGGCTCGTGGGGGGCCATCTCCAGCGTGGGGGGAGCCTCGGGAGACCTACAGGGCCTGGGCACGGCATATGGTCGCGACGGCACACTCCACCTGGTTTGGGCAAAGCGGAACGGCGGAAACTGGCACCTGCTGCACGCAGCCCGGTCAGGTGGGTCGTGGAGCGCTCCGAGGGCTGTCCCTGCGGGCTCTGGCAACAACATTTTTCCGGCCTTGGCGAGTGACCGGCATGGAGACCTGCACCTTGCCTGGCAATCCGCCCGAGAGGGGTTTTCTGGGATCTATTACAGTTCGTTCGATGGATCCGAGTGGTCCGATGAAGTCCCGCTCAGCCATCCGGGGGCGGCTGCCAACGAGTGGTACCCGGACATTGCGACCGATACGAACGGCAGCGCGTGGGTCGCCTGGGACAGCTATCAGGGGGGGAGCTACAACATCCGCCTGCGCTCGGTCAGCGCAGGGCGTCCCGGGGATCTACTCAAGGTCACCGACACGCCGCGCTACCACGGCACACCGAGCGTGGCTGTTGACGCGGAGGATCGCGTCTGGGTCTCCTACGACGAATCCGAGGAGAACTGGGGCAAGGACACTGGCTTCCTTCTGAGAGGAGGTGCTGGGATCTATCAGTCGCGCACCAACCGTGTGGTCATCTGGAACGGCAGCGAGTGGCTGGCCCCGCTCGATGACGTCAACCGTCGATTCCGCCCCAGCGTGCGGCGGTACGTGCAAACGCCGAAACTCGCACCCGACAGCAAGGGGCGGATGTGGCTCCTGCTGAGACCCCGCGTGCGCGCGACCAAGCCTGAATCCATCTGGGCGGCAGGTGGCAAATGGGAGGTCATGGCGACCTACTATTCCGGCGACCGCTGGGCGGACCCAGTCCCCTTGCCTGACAGCGTTGGCCGCAACGAGGGCCCGATGGATGCCGTCGCGGGGCCGGATGGCCAGATGTTCGCGTCCTGGACCACCGACCAGAAGCTGTGGGGCGGTCCGACGTTCGGACACTACCCCAAGGAAAACCAGATCTTCTTCGCCGAGATCTCCGGGCAGTTCCGCAACGAGCCGATTAAGCCTGCGGTCCTAGCCCCAAGAGGCCAAGAGGCCCCGGCCATGCTTCCGACCGAGCCGCGGGAGGCGGAGCAGGTCGCTGCGATCCGCAACTACACGATCAATTCGAACGGGAAGCTCTACAGGATCTACCGGGGCGACATGCACCGCCATACCGACATTTCGCTGGACGGCACAGGCGACGGCTCGCTCTACGATTCGTTCCGCTACATGCTGGATGGCGCGGCGATGGACTTCTACCTAGTGACCGATCACAAGGGCGGCAACGACACCGAATACAGCTGGTGGCGCACGGAGAAGGCCGAGGACATGTTCCATGTGGCCGGCCGCTTCGTGACCTTGTTCGGCTACGAGCGCAGCCTAGGCTACCCGAATGGGCACCGCAACATCATCCTTGCCGAGCGCGGCAACAAGCCGATCCCGATCACGCAGGAAGAACGGAATTCGAGCACTGGGCCCTACTTGTACGACGCACTGCGCAAGCAGAACGGCATCGCGACGTCCCATACCTCGCACACCACGATGGGAACTGACTGGAGGGACAACGACCCCGAACTGGAGCCAATCGTAGAGATTTTCCAAGGCGCGCGGACGTCCGCCGAACACGAAGGCGCCCCGCTAGCATCCTCCGCGGCCCGCACGGACCTGTGGGCTGGCAACTACCGGCCCAAGGGGTTTGTCTGGCTGGCATGGGAAAAGGGCTACAAGCTCGGCGTACAGGCGAGTTCGGACCACGTCTCCACTCACTCGTCGTACGCGATGGTCATCAGCGAGGACTTCTCTCGAACAGGGCTTGTCGACGCCATGCGCGCCAGGCACACCTATGCAGCGACGAGCAACATCATTCTCGACTACCGGCTGACGGCCGGTGACGGTGAGTGGATCCAGGGTGACGAGTTCTCCTCCGCGGAGATTCCAACGGCAAGCGTCGTCATTCGCGGAACCAGCGACATCAAGGAAGCCGTGGTCGTGCGCGACAACACCTACGTGCATACGCTCGCCGGCGACGGCGAGCGCATGGAGTTCGAATTCCGCGAGCAAGAGCTAGCGGCGGGCGAGCACTACTACTATGTCCGCGTTGAACAGGAAGACGGAAACGTCGCCTGGTCAAGCCCGATCTGGGTCACGAAGCAGTAGAGGCTCGTCGCGCCACCGGACAGAGCATTTCCCACCGCGGGAGGTGCTCGGCAGACTCGGTTAGCGTCTTCCAAATACAGAAAGGCCGAAGGCCCCGGGGCCTTCGGCCTTGAGAATGTCCGCGTAGCGGAGCGCCGCGACTCTAGATGTCGTAGTACAGCGAGAACTCGTACGGATGCGGGCGCTGGCGGACCTCGTCGACTTCCGCAGTGCTCTTGTAGTCGATGTAGTTCGCGATCACCTCTTCCGTGAACACGTCGTTCTGCATCAGGAACTCGTGGTCCCGCTCCAGAGCCTGCAGCGAGCCAGCCAAGTCCTCCGGCAGCGCCGGCACGTTGCCGAGCTCTTCCGGCGACAGGTCGTAGATGTCCTTGTCGAGTGCTTCGCCCGGATCGATCCTGTTCTGGATGCCGTCCAAGCCAGCCATCAGGCAGGCCGAGAACGCCAAGTAGGGATTGCAGGACGGGTCAGGGTAGCGCAGCTCCACGCGCTTGCTCTTCGGGCTCGCCGAGTACATCGGGATGCGGCACGCGGCCGACCGATTGCGACGCGAATAGGCCAAGCTCACCGGGGCCTCGAAGCCGGGCACCAAGCGCTTGTAGCTGTTCGTGGTCGGGGCAACGATAGCCGCCAGCGCGGGGGAGTGCTTCAACAAGCCGCCAATGTAGTGCAGCGCTGTCTCGCTCAAGCCCGCGTAGCCTTCGCCTGCGAAGGTCGGGTCGCCGTCTTTCCAGATCGACTGGTGTGTGTGCATGCCGGACCCATTGTCATTCCAGAGGGGCTTCGGCATGAAGGTAGCGGACTTGCCGTTCTGGTACGCCACCTGACGCACGATGTACTTGTAGAGCATCATGTTGTCAGCCGAGAGGACGAGCGTGTCGTAGCGCTGGTCGATCTCGCACTGGCCGCCAGTCGCGACCTCGTGGTGATGGCATTCGATGTCGATGCCGCAGTCCATCATCACCTGGACCATCTCAGTACGGATGTCCTGGAGGTGATCGGTGGGCGGGACGGGGAAGTAGCCCTCCTTGTAGCGCGGGCGATAGCCGAGATTGTTCTCTTCCCGCCCCGAGTTCCAGCGGCCCTCTTCGGAATCAACCTTGTAAAACCCGTAGTTGTACGAAGAGTCGTAGCTGACGTTGTCGAAGAGGAAGAACTCAGCCTCCGCTCCGAAGTAGGCGGTATCACCGGTGCCGGTGAATTGCAGGTACTTCTCTGCTTTCTGCGCAATCCAGCGGGGGTCGCGCTCGTAGTGCTGCTTCGTGATCGGATCCAGGATGTTGCAGATGACGCAGAGCGTTGCAACTTCGTTGAAAGGATCGATGAAGGCGGTGTCCGGATCAGGGACGATCAGCATGTCAGACTCGCTGATCGCCTGCCAGCCGCGGATGGACGATCCGTCAAAACCGAAGCCGTCTTCAAAGCTCTCCTCGGTCAGCATGCCGATCGGGTAAGACACGTGCTGCCAAATACCAGGGAGATCCGCGAAGCGCAGGTCCAGGATCTTGACGTCGTTATCCCTGGCATATGCAAGGACCTCAGCAGGGGTTCTTTTTGTAGCCATAAGCTCCTCTTAAGTAGCTCCTCAAAGAGAGTAAGGGGGTTCCCGCGCACTTAGCGTCCACGGGCTGCACCTAATGCAGAATCATGATCGTATCACAGGTGCCGAGGCCCGCTCGTTGGAGTAACGGCGATAAAAATTATTGATAGAAGCCGCTCTGCCGAGTGGGCATTGCACACCCTCGATCCGTGCGGCTCCGTCGGCGAACCACGCCTTACTGCCAACGCTACGGCTCGCTTTCTGGCTCACCTCGGGGGCGCTGATTCTCGATCAATTCCTCAAGCTGCGTTAGGAAGTTGGGATCGTACCGTTCGTTGACGTGGTTTTGGTTCCAAAGCCCCGAACTCTTGACTCTTTCACGCGGGCTATGCACCCCCAGCGATCCTTTGGACGGGCGGTCGAGCGCGGGCTGATGATAGTTGCTCAGCAGAGCGATGGTGCTGCATTCGATGTATCCGCGCAGGCTCTCAGGACTAGCTGCGTCGTCGATCTCAAGCCAGAGAAACGGCATCTGCCGGATCACTTGGCTAACCTCCTGCTCCATGGGAACATCGGCTGCTCGTATGTCCGCCGGGGCCGAACTCCCCTGCCCCCATGTCTCGACACGGCTCGTCGGATTTCGCACCATTAGTGCCTCGCCGACAATCAGGCGGAAGATCGAGCCGCGATGGTTGCCCCCTCCAGTCTTAACAGTGCCCCGGTGCTGAGACAGTCTGTTCCACAGGGTTGCCTTTGAACCTGAAGTCAATGCATGAGTACCTACGCGAACAACTCGCTGACCGCTCCCCGCATCGGAACGCCACTCGCCGGGTTCGAAGAAGAAATACACGCCGAGTGCAGGCCAGCCCATCCGGCCGGTGCAACACGCGAGCTTGCGCCGTCCGCCGACGATTTCCTCCAACCGTGCTAGTGCTCGGTAGAAGCGACCAAGATCCGCAGCGCGCGGGGTTCCTAGGTCGGCCGCGGTCGAATCGGAGGATTGTCTAGCCACGTTCACACTGCCCACAAACAATGGCGCACGAGGGGCGCTCTCGAGAGCGGTTGCATACGGCCCACCGACCATCCGGCCAGAGCCCGGGCGACCTGAGGAATTGTATCGCGGCGGTGGCGCTGGTTCCCGCAGATGAATTTGCACGAGAGCCACGAGTCGCGCCCGACCTGACGAGTGCCGGGCGCGAGTGCGGCGAGGGGGGTGGATGCAGTTTCCAAGACAAGGGTGCCAGGTGCTGTGTGGCATCCGGCTGTCGCCGATTGAGCTGGCGGCGGATCTGGTGCCGGAGTGCATCGGCGCACGGGCAGCCGGCGTGAACAAGGGTTTAGCGTAGACCCGCGCATTCGAGACTTCAAATGGTGCGCGCAGCCGAGCAGGACTGCGCACCGGCGGCCGGGGCTCAGACTTCGTTACACCGTTTCATTTGGTTTGGATAGTTTGGATGCAGGGAGCGGCGGCTTGGGGTTGGCCGGGGTGGGCTGGGAGGAGGCTGAGCAGGGCAGGTCGTCCGACAGCATGCGGTACACCAAACGGAGTTGGGTGCCGGGGAAGACGGTGCGCGTGCGGTTGAGCTCGTCGAGCAAGGGGGCCAGGGCGCGATCCTGGGCGCGGGTCGGCTGGTGCAGCAGGCGCACGGTGAGGGTCCCGGCTGACTCGTCAGGGTGCAGGCTGGCGTCAGCCTGAAACAGCGACTTGAGCAGGCTGCGGGCGGTGTCGGGATTGTCGAGCGCGGGCGCAACCGCGGTCGTCATCGCTGTTTCGGCGCGGTAGGCCAGCATGCGCAGGGTGTCTAGCAGTAGGCGCAGCGGTTGGGGCAGGGCCTGCAGCCGTGCCTCCGGCGAGAGCTCGCCGGCCAAGATGTGCTGGTCGGTCACCTTGCGTGCCAGCAGCAGGCCTTGGATGGTCTGGTCGCAAGTCTGGATGCGCGCTTCCAGCGCGCGCGCTGGGGCGGATCCGGCGTCGGCTTGCAGGGCCAGCTTGCGGCGCAGGTTGCCGACCGAGTTGCGGGCTTGCTTGAGCGCCTTGCCGATGGTGCGGCAGGCCGGGTTGACGACCCAGGCGTCGGCCTCGACCTCCACCAGGGCATGCTCGGGCAGGGTGTCGAGGCCGAACTCGGCGCGCAGATACTTGAAGAAGTTCTCCTGCGTCCAGCGCGAGCGCAGCAGGCCCGCCGCTTGCTCGGCCGTGAGGTCGGGATGCGTGGTCAGCAGCGCGGGCTGGCGCTGGTCCGGCCCCGGCCGACCCGCCAGCTCGAGCGGCTTGCGCGGCTGGCCGCGCTGGCCCGTGCCGCGCACACGGCGGTCGATCCAGAAGCGGATCTCGCGCGCCTGGCAGCCTGCGCCCAGATCGTACGGTCGCTCGGCCAGCTGGCCCTCCAGGCGGGCCGACCCGCCCGGGGCGCGCACTGGGATGACGGCCTCCCGGAAGTCGCTATCCGGCCAGCGCTGCGCCTGCGAGCCCTTGATCCAAGTCACCACCGCGATGCCCAGCGCGCGCAGCTCGCGGAACAGGCGCGGGCTCCAGCCCTCGCGGTCGAAGACCAGCGTCAGGCGTGGTGCGCCAGCGCCTGCCAGCAGGCCCAGCTGGCGCAACTGCGGCACAATCCCGTTCCAGATCTCAGACACCATGCCGGCGTCTATCTGGCGGTGCAAGCACAGCAGCGGCGCCCCGCCCAGCGCGTGCACCCAGTAGCCGACCGAGGCCGGCAGGGCCAGCTTCTGGCGGGTCACGAAATGTTTCGGCAGCCGGCCCTGACCGCTGTAGACCTGCACGTGGCCATCGACGAACAGCGTGGCGACGGCCTCCGGATCGTCTGCACACCAGTCCTGGGTCAGGCAGCCGACCCAGGCCGGCAGCCCCTTGGCAGCGGCCAGCTGGTGCGTGCGGCGGCGCAGGGTGCGCGGGCAGGGGCAGCGGTCCAGGCCCAACAGGGCGCCCCACTCGCCGGGCTGCTGGTAGCGCAGCCGCTCGGCGCAACGCACCCGGCCCAGCAGCAGGAAGGCCCACAGCAGCAGCAGCGACTGCAGGCCGTAGAAGCCCTTGGGTAGCGTCAGCTGGTCGAGGTGGCGCAGCAGGCCGGCCTGCAGCAGGCTCGGCAGGGCGGTCAGCACGCCGCCCCCGCTGACGGCCGCGGCGGCGGCGAAGCGCGGGGCGCGCCCGTCGAGCGCCCCCAGGCTGGCCGCTACGCGGCCCGCCGTGTCGTGCGCCGCGCGGCCGCGCGGGGCGGCGGCGTCACGCCGGTTGCGGTCTTCCTTGCCGGGGGCCGCCGACGGCGGCGCACTGGGCGCCGCGCCGCCGGGCTGCGGGCCCGCTCCCTGAGCGTCACTGTCACGCTCGGCGGGCGCGCCGGCGCGGCGCCGTGGCAGGCACTGGCTGGCCGGTAGCAAGCCCTGTTGGGTGTAGCGCCACAGCGTCGATTGCGAGACGCCCAGTTGCTGGGCCACGCGGTACAGGCTGAGCCCGGACCGCAGCATGCGGGCGGCCTGGGCCAGCTGCGCGGGGTCCACGATGCCATCGGGGCGGCGCGGCTTGGGGGCGGGCGCGAAGCCAAGCTCACCCTGCACCTGCAGCCGCTGCACGGCGCGCGAGACGGTGCTCTGGCTGATGCCGTGGGCGCGGGCCAGTTCGGACTGCGTAGCGAGGCCGAACAGGGCGAAGCGGGCCAGGCAGAGATTGCGCTCTAGCTTGTGGTCGGCCGTGTGCGAGCAGACGGGGTCGGTGTGCACGAAGTAGACGACGCGGTCGCCCTCGCGCAGCATGCTGAGGCGCGCGCTGATGGGCGTGGCGTGCGGGGGTTGGAGCGGCAGAGCGGCGGGCAGGCCAGTGGGCGCGGGCAGTTTGGCGGGCGAATACATATGCATTCAAAATAGCATGTTCTGGGGCGCAAGTCAAGTCCGGATGCGGCCGGGGAGGGAGCGTGAAAGCTTGACCCAGCAGCTAGTTACGAGGCTCTAGGCCTCTTTGCAGAGAGTTCCGATGTAACGAAGTCTGGGGCTAAGGCTGCTGCAACGACTACCGCACTAGCGGCCGCGCGTCAGGGTTGTCGGGGCCGAAATGCTTGAGCATGACAAGCTTCTCGTGCTGACTCGCATTCGTTATGCGCACGCCCTCGCCTGCCGCGGCTCTGGTGACGAAGTATTCATCAGCCGTCAGCTCGCCGTAGCGAATCATGGCCGGAGTGTGCACGTTCCAGACGCCGATCTCACCCCTGCCCTGCGTCACGATCAGGCCGTACGCAGCAGCATCGGCAATGGTCACGCTGCGGCCGGGAAACACCGTGAGTTCCTTCGCCGAATACTTGTCTGTCGAGTAGGTCACCCACGACTCGCTGTAGCCCGCTTCGGCCATTTCATCGGAAGGACGTACCGGCAGCGGCTCGAAGAATCGGTTCTCCATGAAGTAGGGGTCGACGTTCGCGTCCCAATCGAGCATCCCGATGATGTAGTCCAAATCGTGGTGATATTCCTCTGGGACATCCTTCACCAGCAGGTCCCACGGCACCGCCCGGCCCTCAACCAAGGACTGGAACATGCCGAACACGTCGGAGTTGACCTGCGGCTCGTAAGTGACAGCTGAGCCTGGCGCGTGCAAGACACCAGCGGGGATCTGCCATCCGGTTCCCGGCTTTAGCTTGTAGGCCTTGGAGTGGTACAAGATGCCGTTGTCACCCTCGTTCCAGCGCTCAAGGCAGCGTCGGACGTCGTCCTTTGTCGTGCCCGGTTCCAAGCCCATGAACGTATAGGCAAAGTTGTTTTCCTTGTAGTTGTACTGCGGTGGGAAGTAGTACGCCTCAGGCTTGCCGCGGCGTCCCACGCGCGCAGCCGCTTCCTCGTCTTGGTGCATGTGATGGGGGATCGGACCAAGGTTGTCGAAGAACTTGCAGAGGATGTTCCAGCCTCCTTGGGCGCTCATGACGTCCTGCCCGAGGATTTCGTCACCGATCTCCTCGACCGCCTCCTTCAACAGGATCTTGCGCGAGCCCCCATTGCCTTCCGAGGCTACGACATAGCTCAGGCCTTCGTCCTCGGGGGTTCCGGGGCCATTGTCCGCGTTGGTCGTTGAAGAAAACCACCGCTCGTCGATGCCCCCGCGGTGCGCGCCTAAGGCATACAGGTCCGCCGGGTGGAGCTTCAAGCGTCCGCCTGGCATCAGGAACGAACGCGGCACCCAGCACGGAGCCAAGCGCAGGATCCCCTCGCCAGCGCTGAGCGCAGTCCTGAGAATTGGGATGTTTTCGGCCATGCAGGCTATGATACTCAACCCCACGCCGTAGGAATAACTCTGCCAGCGGCCGGCCTGTCTTGGTCACCCAGCGGCAGGCAGCGCATTACGACGCGCTCCCCCAAGCGCACCAGCGTTCAGTACGATGAATGGGCCATTGGAAAGCGGCCAGAGACACGCCGAGCGGCTGGTTCGCGAGCGAACGTGGCGGAATTGGTAGACGCGCTAGATTTAGGTTCTAGTGGGGCAACCCGTGGGAGTTCGAGTCTCCCCGTTCGCACCAATTCAAGGCGGAGTCGCTTGCACGGCCCCCCGGCAGCGAGGCATCCCGAGCGAGCGAGCTTGCGGGCCGTGTATGGCGGGAGTTTGATCAGGACGCCGGGTGCCTAGCCGGGCCGCAATCGGCATCGCAAAGGGAAGCTATGCCAGAATCTCGTTGAGTTCCCCGGTGCTATCAACGAAGGACTCAGCGGGAACATCGAGCCGGTTCAGAATTGTCACGAAGAGATTGGCAAGGGGAATCTCCTCGCCGAAGCGCAGGAAGCTCCCGTGCTTGAGCCCCAATTCCCGGCCGCCGGCGAGCAGCAGCGGGTAATCCAGATTGACGTGGGTCTGGCTGTTGCTGCTGCCATAAAACAAGATCGTCCGGTCGAGCAGCGTACCGTCCCCTTCGGGCGTCTGCTTCAAGCGGCTGACAAAGTACGAGAACTGCTCGGTCAGGAAGCGATCCCAATGGCCCAGGGGCTCCGCGCCGTCATCATTCTTGCGGGCTCCGTGGGCTAGGGTGTGCATGTTGTTGGAGAGGCCCAACAACGGCGGAAATTTTCCCGCTATCGAGGTCGCCCCGTTCATATTCCCCAGCTGATAGGTCGCGATGCGCGTGGAATCCGTCTGGAACGCGAGGTAGATCAAGTCGTACATCGTCTTGATCAACTCGCCAGGCGTAGTATCGTCGGCATCCAAATGCAGGCCCGTCGCCGGCACGTTGGGCTTGGGCACGTCCAGCCATTGCTGGGAACGGCCGACCCTGCGCTCGATCTGCCGCACGGAGGTGAGGTACTCGTCGAGCTTTGTCCGGTCATGGGCACCGAGGCGCGAGCGCATCGAGCGCGAATGGTCGAGCACGAGATCCAGCATGCTGCGCGAGTTGTCAAGGCTCTGCCGCTGGCTGACGAGTGATCTGGGATCGACGCCGAAAAGGCGCTCGAAGACAAGCCTAGGCCTGTTCTCCGCCGGAACGGGCTGCCCGGTGCGTCCGAAGGACAGCGTGCTCGACCGCGTAGGCTCTCCGACGCCGCCATCGCTGGAGAGCACGAGAGAGGGGTAGCGAGTCCGGCCGCCGAAGCTGCCGGCGGCGAGCTGGTCGATCGAGACCGTGTTCTCCAGATGGCCTTCCTTGAGCTCGGCCCCAGTCAACCAAGTGTCGGCGGTGTCGTGACCACCCATGTTGCGTCCGTTGGGATGCGAAAGCCCTCCCAGCACGGTCAGGTCGGCGCGGTGCTGCTCAAGCGATGCCAGGCTCTTGTTGAACTGGAAATCCCGGCCGGAACCCTGCGGAAACCAATTCCACTGAGCGGCCTCCGTGCCTGCCTGGCGCTGCACTATGCCGTAGGGGAAATACACCGAGCAGAATCGCTTGGGCTGGGCGGCTGCCCCCGCATCCGCAGCCATGCACTCTAGGTACGGCAGCGCAAGAGACACTCCGCTGCCCTGCAGGAATGTCCGCCGGCTCAGATGCCAAGATTTCCGCGTCACGATCCGCCCGAGCGGCCCCGAAACAGGTCGCTCGTCACGATGATTGTACACAGCTCCCTCAACCGAAATCCGGACTTCTCAAACAAAGCGGCCATCTCGCTCACCGGTTCTTCATCGCTTGCCGCCAAGCTGCGGCCGAGCGCATACGCCAGCAGCTTCGAGGTCAGGGCGCTGGCGAAGCGACGATCCTGCCGCTCAACGAGGTATCTCGCGAGTGCCTCGACGCCGTTCACTTCGTATCCATCCGGCAGGACGGCCGAGGCGTCCACGGGATGCCGTTCTTCGCGCTCGCCAGACCGCCTTAGGACGGTGGCACGCTCTAGGCCGACAGCATCGAAACCCTCCAGCGCGATCCCCCACGGGTCGATTCCCTGGTGGCAGTGTGCACACGCTGCATTGTCCTGGTGCAGCTCGAGCTGGCGCTTGAGGGGCAGCAATGCCAGTCCGGGTTCGCCACTGGCAAGGTTGGGCACGGCCGGAGGCGGAGGAGCGGGCGGATCTCCCAAGATTGCCCGCCGGATCCACACACCGCGCTCGACCGGATGCGAGTCTTCCCCGGTGGAGTTGGACAGCAGGATGCTCGCATGAGTTAGCAGGCCTCCGGTGCGACCGGTGTTCCTCAGGGATACTCGCTGGAAAGTGCCGCCCCTTGGCCCGTCGATCCCGTAGTGCCGTGCCATGCGCCGATTGAGCACAGCGAAATCGGCGCGGAGAAAGTTCAGCGCACTCAGATCTTGGCGCAATATTGTGGCGAAAAACTGCTGCGTTTCAAGGCGCATGTCCTTCTTGAGCGAAAGGTCAAAGTCTGGATAGTAATTGGGATTGATCGCAATACGGTCAATCCCGCCTAGGTCGAGCCATTGGTCGCTGAACTGCTCGACAAAGGCTGACGCCCGAGGGTCTGCGAGCATCCTTTGCGTTTCCGACTTCAGGACCGACGCCCTGCGCAGAATGCCGCGGTCCGCTAAGTCCCTCAGGCTCGCATCCGGCATCGTGCTCCAGAGAAAATACGAAAGGCGCGTGGCCAGCTCGTGGTCATTTAGCCAGCGGCCGTCTCCGCTGGCATCCTCGATCCGATACAGGAAGTCCGGGGAGATCAGAACCATCGCCAGCGTTTCGCGTATCGCCTCCTCAAAGCTGCTGAAGGTCGTGCGGACGTCACGGAAAAAGCTCAGCATCGGGCGGATGTCGGCGGCCTTTACCGGCCGCCTGAAAGCTCGGCGCATGAAGCGGCGCAGTGCCTGCTCGGCTACCCGGATCTCGTCCCTTTGCGACCTCGGCGTGATCTGCAGGAGGCGTGTGTGGTGCTCCGGCGGCCAGCTCGAATAGACCGGAGCCCTGAACTCGAACGACTCCACGATGATCGCGGGGAATTCCGGATCTGTGGGCCAGACCATCTTCTTCTTGGTCTTGCCGTCCTCTTGGAATTCGACCGTCTCCCCCGCCGGAGGAGGCTTGCCATCGGAATAGACGTTGCGAGCCCACACCAGCAGGCCGGGATACTTGCTCTGAGTGCGGCTCTGCAGCGGGAACTCCTCTATCCGCCCCCTGAATTCGAAGAGCTGCGAGGTTTCGCTGGAGACGTCCACTTCGGCAATTGTGCGGGAAGGTGTCTGCGTGTCCGCCCGGTACCCCATTGCGAGGTGCATTCGCGGATACGGAGCGCCCTCCGGGATCTCGGCGCGGGCGCGCACCAGCAAGACGAACTCGCCCTCGTCAGGAAACTCGGGGGCGCGCGCAACGAAAGTGCCGGTTCGACCGAGGCGGTTCGACCAATGCACATTTCTGAGTTTGTCGGCGACCGTTTCTTCGGCACGATGCTCGAAGACCTGTGGCGCAGGCCCCTGGACAACCGCCCGGCTCAACCCGGTGCGCGCGGCACTCAGGTAATGCTCAAGCTGGAGAGCGGACATGTGCAGCGCCAGTCCGTTGTTGGTAAACCCATCGCGGCTGACTTCATCGGGCGGCAGGTTCTTCACGTAGTCAATGTCCAGGCCCAGCAGATCGCGCATCGTGTTCTGGTACTCGACGCGATTTAACCGGCGCATCACCACTACGCCATCCGTCTCGCGACCGGTGCCAGCGGCCGCCTCTAGCGTCACATCCAGCCAATCGAGCAGCGCCTTTCGATCAGCAGCGCTCAGCTGCGGGGCGTCGCGGGGAGGCATCACGCCGCGGTTGAGCGCGTTGCGCACGTCATGCCACGTCTCGCCCGCCCTGCGATCACCGACGAGGTCGGTCGAGAGGTTGTCGAGCCTCACGTTGGCATTTTGCGCCGCCGGTCCGTGGCAGGCCACGCAGTGCCGCTCAAGCACGGCCGCAACGACCGCGTCGACCGGGACCGCCAGCAAAGGCTGGCAGAGTAGGGCGAGCCCCGCAGGAGCGGCAACTGAGAGGGACTGCGATCTAAGCATGCAAAGCAGTTCCGATGCGATGCCAGAACGGTCTGGCTGTCGCACCCAAGTGTATCGGGTTTGGCAACAACGCTGACAGAATCCGCGTGCATGCGCTTGCATTGATGCAGCTGGGGCTGCGTCCGGGTTGCAGGCACGACACCCGTGGAAGGTGCCGGTGCCGGCGTCGGCATTGAAGACTGTCAAAGCGCAAGAAATCGGCGGCGACATGCGCTGCTTGAACGTATACTGGATCAGCCGATGCCAGCGGGCGCTAGCGATTCGCAGACTTGGCAATGTCAAGCGGCTTGGTCGGAGTTGTCCAGCCTCGACTGTGCATCGCCTAGGGCAGGGTCTTGATCCAGCGATCCCAGGCAATCTCGACGTGGCCGGTATCCCGGTCGAGCCGGACGGCGTGCGCGAGCGCTGTAGCGCTGCTCGGACTGCTCGCAGCGCCCGCCTCCGCGCAGAGGATCGCTGAAGACCACGCCGAGCGCATGGCTCAAGGCTTGCAGCTGTTCCGGGGGGAAGTGCGCCAGATCCTGGTGGAATCCTGTCTTCCCTGCCATGGGGGCGGCCAGACGCTGGGGGAGCTTGACCTGTCGTCGCGAGACTCACTGGTCGCGAGCGGCAAACTTGGAGATTCCGCCGAATCGAGTGCGCTCGCGGCAGTCCTGCGCCACGAGCGAGAACCCTTCATGCCGTTCGGGCAGGAGAAGCTTGAGGAGAGCAAGATCAACTCTATTACGCGCTGGGCCGCGCTCGGTGCGCCATACGACAAGCCGCTAGTCGAGCGGCCTGCGAGCGAGAGCCAGCCCCGGGCGGAGCCTGATTCCACATTCTGGTCTTTCGGGTCGCTCACGGATGCCAAGCCGCCGCCGGTAGCTGACACCGACTGGGTTCGTACGCCGATCGACCTCTTCACCTTGTCGAAGCTGGAAACGGCGGGCATCCGGCCAAATGCGGCTGCTGACAGAAGGGTGTTGATTCGGCGCGCGTATCTAGACCTGCTGGGGCTGCCGCCAAGTTCCCAGCAGGTTGAGGACTTCGTGCTCGACTCCGGGCCGAATGCTTTCGAGCGGCTTGTCGCCGAGCTGCTGGACTCGCCGCACTACGGCGAGCGCTGGGCGCGTCACTGGATGGATATCGCGCGTTTCGCGGAGAGCTACGGGTTCGAACAAGACTATGACCGGCCGTACGCCTATCACTACAGGGACTTCTTGATCAAGGCGTTCAATCGGGACATGCCCTACGACAGGTTCGTCAGCCTGCAGGTCGCCGGGGACGAGCTGGAGCCTGAGAACCCTCTGGCGCTGATGGCGACCGGCTTCATCGGAGCTGGAGCGTTCCCAACAGAGATCACCGAGGCCGAGTTCGAATCGACGCGCTACGACGAGCTCGACGACATGATCGGCACGCTCGGTACGGCCATGCTGGGATTGACGGTGGGCTGCGCACGCTGCCACGACCACAAGCACGATCCGATCTCCGCCCGCGACTACTATCGGATGGCGGCGATCTTCGGGCGCACCACACGTACCGAGATCGAATACAACCCGGATCCGGAAGGTGACCGCAGGGCTCGGGCCGAGTGGAGCGCTCAGCGCGCCAAGCTGCGCAAACACCTTCGTGAAATCGAGCAGTCGAAGCAGGCAGACGGATTCGAGGAATGGCTCCGAGGAGGTGCCTCCGAGCTGACGCCCGACGACTGGCGAGTGCTCGCAATTTCGAAGGCTGAGGCCGCGAGCAAGGCTCGCGTCGACACCTTGGATGACGGCTCGATTCTCTTCAGCGGGGCCAAGGTCGACTTCGATACGTACACGTTTGAAGCGAATGTCTATTCCGCGGGCATCCGGGCGCTTCGGATCGAGGCCTTGACCCACCCATCGCTGCCACTGGGCGGTCCGGGGCGATCGCACGACGGCCAGTTTCTGCTGGAGAAGGTCGAGGCCGAGGCGCGTCCGGCTGACAACGAAGAGGCCGAGCCCGTGAAGCTCGCATTCCGGCGGGGGCGGGCCACGGACGAGCTAGACGGAAACACATCCTCGGCGATGGCGACCGTCAAGGCCACCGGCCGGACGAGCGGCTGGTCGCTAAGCCCTGCGGGCATCGGCTCAGATCAAGCGGCAATATTCGAGTTCGCGGAGCCCGTCGGGTTCGAGAGTGGCACGCGACTCACCGTCCGCCTGCAGTTCGGCGATGATTCGCAGTTCAGCCTGGGACGGGTCCGCCTCTCTGTTTCAGACTCCAGCGCACCCGGCTACGCTATCGCCCAGGGAATGCCGAGCTCGCTGGCCGAGGGCCTGTTGCAACTGCGCGAGAGCAGAGCGGATTCTATCCCTGACGTCCAGCGGCAGGCCCTGCTAAGGCAGTACGCGAGCGGGGACCCGCGGTGGCAGCAGGCGCACGCTTCGCTACGCGATCACGAGAGGCTTATCCCCGTGCCGGGTATTACCAGGATCCTGGCTACGGCAGAGGGCTTTCCGCCGGCCCGGCACAATTCCGCCGGAAAGGGCTATCCCCACTTCTACGAACCGACGCATGTCCTGAATCGGGGCGACGTGAGCCAAAAGGCCGCGCCGGCAGATCCCGGCTTTCTGCCGGTGCTGATGCGGGGCGACTCCAACGAAGGACGCTGGGCGCGGAATCCTCCCCGCGGGTGGGACCGCACGGGATTCCATCGATCCTCCCTAACAAGGTGGCTGACGGACACCGATCACGGTGCCGGCACCCTGTTGGCCCGAGTGATCGTGAATCGATTGTGGCATCACCATTTCGGGACTGGGATCGTCGCCACGCCCAGCAATCTCGGCGTGATGGGCGCTCGGCCCACCCATCCGGACCTTCTCGATTGGCTGGCGCGGGAGTTGATTGACAGTGGCTGGCGCCTCAAGCGGCTGCACCGCTTGATCATGACGAGCAACACCTATCAAGTCAGTTCGGCCGGCGGCAGGGCGAACGCGACCGTAGATCCGCTCAACTTGCTGCTTTGGCGCTGGACGCCGCGGCGCCTCGAGGCCGAAGCGATTCGCGATTCCCTGCTGACTGTCTCTGGATTGCTCGACCCGGCACTGTACGGCCCGGGAACGCTCAACGAAGAGACGAATCGACGCAGCGTGTATTTCTTCATCAAACGGAGCGAGCTAGTGCCGTCGATGATGCTGTTCGATTGGCCGGAGCACCTCGTGGGCATCGGCAACCGGCCTTCCACGACCATCGCTCCGCAGGCGTTGCTGTTCCTCAACAGCCCGCAAGCGCGTCGCTACGCCGAAGGTTTCGCCGACCGGCTCGGCGGACGCGATACGGCCTCGGCGGTCGAAATGGCCTACCGCGTCGCGTATTCCCGGCCTCCGCGACAGGCCGAGATCGATGACGGCCTAGCTTTCCTTGCGACACAGCGCAGCCGATACGCCGCGGACGGCATACCCGGCCCAGGCCGGCTGGCGCTCGTCGACTATTGCCAGTCTCTAATGAGTTTGAACGAATTCCTATACATCCGGTGAAGATCATGACAGCAGCAAAGACCGAACCCGAGCCGATGGTGTCGCGCCGTTCGATGCTGCGACGTTGCGGTATGGGGTGCGGTGTCTTAGGACTCGCGGGGCTCCTCGCCGACGAGGGCATGCTCGAGGCAGCGTCCTCACCCGACCGCGCGCTCAATCCGATGGCTCCCCGCGAGCCGCATTTCGCCCCGAAGGCCAAGCGCGTGATCTGGCTCTTCATCAATGGCGGCCCCAGCCACATCGACACCTGGGACTACAAGCCCGAGCTCGCCCGGCGCCACGGCCAAGAACTCGAGGGGTTCGACAAATTCACCGGCTTTTTCGCCCGCGAGGTTGGCGCTTTGATGCGATCGCCGTTCGAGTTTTCGGCACGAGGACAGTGCGGCAAGATGGTCTCCGAGATCTTCCCGCACCTAGGCGAGCATGTCGACCGGATGGCGTTCATCCACTCGGCCCATTCGGACTCCAACAATCACTCCCCCGCTCTATTCATGGTCAACAGCGGGCAGCCGCGCATGGGCTTCCCCTGCCTTGGCTCGTGGGTGACCTACGGTCTGGGGAGCGAGAGCAATGACCTGCCGGGATTCGTGGTGATGTCTGATCCCAAGGACCGCGGATTGCCCAAGGGCAGTGCGGCGAACTGGAGCGCGGGGTTCCTGCCCGGCAGCTACCAAGGCACCTGGCTGCGCCCGAAAGGCTCTCCGATACGGAACCTCACGCCGCCGGCAGGGATGGCTCGACCGCAGCAGCGCGCCCAACTCGACTTGATCGCCAAGCTGAATGCTCGCGACCTTGAGAGAAATCCGCAAGAAGCGGAACTCGCCGCCCGTATCGAGAGCTTTGAACTGGCGTACCGCATGCAGTCCGCAGCGCCGGAAGCAATGGATGTAAGCAGCGAGCCAGCCCACATCCAAGAGCTCTACGGACTGCACAGCGAGCGCTGCGGGCATGTGGCCCGTCAGTGCATCATGGCCCGCAGGCTACTCGAGCGCGGCGTGCGCTTCGTCCAGATCTATTCCGGCGGAATGGAAAACCAGCGAGCCTGGGACGGACACATCGACATCGTCGGCAACCACGGGCAATTCGCAGGCGAGACCGACCAGCCCTTCGCGGCGCTGCTGACCGATCTCGAGCAGCGCGGGCTGCTGGACGAGACGCTCGTGATCTGGAGCGGCGAGTTCGGGCGGCTACCGGTCGCCCAGATCGGCACCTCCAAGCCGGGCCGGGATCATAATCCGCACTGCCTGACGGCCTGGATGGCGGGCGGGGGGATTAAAGGCGGAGTGTCATACGGAGAGTCTGACGAACTGGGATTGAAAGCCGCGGTGGACCGGGTGTCGGTGCATGACCTGCACGCTACGATCCTGCATCTGCTCGGCATGGACCACGAGAGGCTGACCTACAACTACAACGGCCGGCGTTACCGGCTTACGGACGTGGAAGGGGAAGTCATCCGCGACATTCTCGCTTGATCGCCGCTAGGCGGCGAGACCTCCAGCACGATCAGATCAGGCCGAAGAGATCCTTGCGGGTCTAGCGGGGCGGTGCGTCCGTCTCGCTGAGCAGATGCGCCAATTCGGCTTGGAGCTGCGCCGCTCGCTCGTCGAATCCACGCTGCCCGAATAGGTTGCACACTTCGTATGGGTCGCTCTCGAGGTCGTACAGCTCCTCCATTCCGTCAAGTTCGACATAGCGGATGTACTTCCAGCGATCCGTCCGCACCGCTTGGTACCCCATGTTCAGCATGCGGGGCCAAACCGCGTCCGAGAAGTATTCGATCAGTACTGACTGACGCCAGCCAAGTGGCGTGCGGCCTTCGAGCAAACTCAGCAACGACCTGCCGTGCTGGTCCGGTCGCGGTTCGACGCCGGCCAGATCGAGCAGTGTGGGACCCAAGTCAACGCTCAGGGCGAACGCGGCTGTTTCTGAGCCAGAAGCGATCTCGGCAGGCCAGCGCACAGCCAATGGAACGCGGATACTCTCCTCGTAGGCTAGGCGGCGCTCCTCGTTCAGGCCGTGCTCGCCGTAGAAATACCCGTGATCGCTAGTGAGCACGATGACCGTGTCGCGGGCCGAACCGCTCGCTTCCAGCGCCTTGAGAACCTTGCCGAACGCCTCGTCCGCGGCAGTCAGGATGCGCAGGCGATTCCGAATGACGTCATCGGGCGTGCCTGTGCCGGGACCTAAGGGCGGCACACCGGCGATCGGCCTCTGCAATGCCGGCTTGCGGTCGCCGAACGAAGCAGCGTTCGGGCGACGCGGGACCGGTTGGTCCGCATACAGGTCAGCGAGCCGCTCGGGCGGCGTGAATCCGCCGTCGTCAGGAATCGTCTTGATGCTGCCGTCCGCGTCTTGGAAGAGATTCGGATGGACCGCCTTGTGGGACAAATAGGCGAGAAAGGGCCGGTCGCGCTCGCGCCGGATGAATTCTGCGGCGCGCTCGGAGAAAATGTCTGTGGCGTATCCGCGCAGCTTGCGCGGCACTCCGTTGTCATTGACCGCTGGGTCGAAGTAGCTGCCCTGGCCGCTGAGACCGAGCCATTCGTCGAAGCCCGGTCGAGGCGAGTCGTCCAGGCCCATGTGCCATTTGCCGACGAAGGCAGTCTCGTAACCCGCGACCTGGAGCTGCATCGGAAATGTGACAAGCCGATGGGACTGGTCGCTGCGATCGGAGTTGTCTACGATCCCGTGCGCATGGGCGTACTGCCCGGTCAGGAGGCAAGCCCGGTTTGGCGAACACAGCGGTGTCGGAGCGAATGCGTTCGAGAACTGCATCCCCCCGTCGGCGATGCGGTCGAAGTTCGGTGTCCTGACGAATGGGTGGCCCCCAAATCCGAAGTCGTCGAACCGAACGTCGTCCATCACGACGACAAGAATGTTCGGACGCAGCCCGCTCAGCGGGCTGCCGTGCCGGGGAGGCCGAATGTCATTCGATTTCGCCACAAGCCTGTTCTATGTTCCTACGACCGGCCTGAATCGACAGACCTGAATTCGGTGCGGACGCGAAGGCCTAACCCATCTTTGTCACTCAAATTACAAGTCCCTTTTGATCAGCGGGTGCATGACATCGTTTTAGTCCCAGCCTGATTTCGGAGGGCTGGCCCTGGAACCCCTTGTGATTCCATCCGGTGTGACGGTCCATTTCTTGATAGGCAGCACTAGCAAGACACGGACGCCCCCGCTGCCCTGGACCTAAGACGCGCCAGGATCGTGGTCAGCATCAGCGCCATCGGCGAACTGCGCCCCGGAACGCTGAATGAACTCTATCCCAAGTGCGACCGCCGCGCTGTGACGACCTCGAGCCGGGCTGCATCGACGGTCTGCTCGCCATCGTGCGCGCCCATGCCGGCGGTACCTGCGAGGAAGGCGGCCAGCGCGCCAGCTACACCGAAAAGATCCGCAGCCGCAGGCGCTACCCGGAGCTCCGCGACCAAGGGCTGCGCGTGGGCTCCGGCGTGGTCGAGCCCGGCTGCCGCACGATCGTCGGCCGCCTCAAGCGCTCGGGAATGTCCTGAAGTGTCAGCAGTGCCAATGCCATCCTCGCCCTGCGCTGCTGCGTTCTCAGCGGGAACTCCGAGGTCTTCTGGGCTGAACGGGCCGAAAACCTATGCATCCAAGCCGAGATCCAAACTTAGTGTCATGCACGCTGAGTTTCGGGGCTTGAGCGATATGTTGCACTCATTCCCCTCGCCCGACACTCTGCGCAGTCAGAGATCAATATCCAAGGTGCGCACTCGTCAGGAGAGGATGCACACAAATGACTCGCTCCTGAGCCCTGTAGAGGTTGCGAGATCCAAGTCCCCGCGAACAAACAATACGGGAGTCCAGCCCAGGGCCCACCCCGGACTAGACTCCCTTGTGTCATGCGTCAGAACTCGTACCGCAGGGCGAGCTGAATCTGTCTCGGCTCGACTTGCAGCCTGAAGATCCGCGCGACCGAACCCGACGCCAAGGTGTCGTTCCTGTTGCTACCAGGCTTGCGGAAGTGGGTCTTGTTAAACGCGTTGAAGAACTCGCCTCGCAATTCCAGCCGGTGCCCCTCGGCCACTTGGAACTGCTTCGCGACCGACAGGTCCCAAGCATTGATCCCTTGGGCCTCCACGATGTTGGCCCCCGAATTGCCGTACATGTACTGCTTGGGGAACTGGAAGCAGTCCACGTTGTACCACCGCTCGGCGGTCTTTGGCCCGGAGTTCGGGTCGCAAGTCACGTCGGGGCGCTGGTAGGACCGCCCGACGTTGGCGATGTCCCGCCCCGCTAGCACGCCCACTGGCGGTCCGGTGTTGAAGCGCGTGAAACCCTCGATCGCCCAGCCTCCGAGAGCCGCATTGGCAGCGGCGTTCCAGTCACCGCCCCAGCGACGTCCCCGGCCGAACGGCAGATCCCATTGGTAGGCAACCTGAAACACGTGCTGGAGGTCCCAGCTGGACCTTGACCAGTCATTGCGGATGTTGAACGGATCCTGAGTCTTCCACTCGGCCAGCGAGGACTGCTCGTCCATCGCCTTTGACCAGGTGTAGTTCATGCGGAAGCCGAAGCTCCGGCTGAACCGCTTGTTCAACTCGACTTGAAGGGCATTGTACTGACCCGCGAATCGATTGAAACCTCCGTCGACGTTGCCGAAGTCCGGCATGTATCGACGAGGCTGGATCGGTCCCGGTCCTGGCGTGAGCGGCGTGTTGATCGCCGTGTATCCGATCTGCTTCCGGCTGGACGATCCCACGTACCCGACGTTCAGCGAGAGCTGGTCGACCAGCTCGCGCTGGATGAAGAAGTTCCACTGGACCGAGTACGGCGAGCGATTGGTCGGCTGCTGCGGCCAGCCGCCGATGGCTGCAGTCGAGGAGTACGGCGGCCCCGGGTTGTCCGCAAAGAAGGTCGGACGGGGATTCTCGGCATTGACGGTGTTCACGGTCGCGACCTGCTGGGGCGTGTAGGGCCAGAACTTGCGCAGGTCCTGCAGCTCCTGGACGAAAGTGGAGTTGTAGAACGCGCCGACCCCCGTGCGAATTACCGTCTTGCTGTCAACTTGGTAGGCGATCCCCGCGCGCGGCCCGATGTTGTTCCGGTCGGGGAACATTAAGGCACGAGTCGTTCCCAGCCTCTTGGCGGGCTGGTCGCGCTCGCCGGTCTCGGGCTCGATCTCCGGATTGACCGTCGCCCACATCAGGCGGCCGATGTTCCCGGTCGCGGGGTTGGGCGTCACCCACAGGTTGCCCAGTTGGTCGGTGGTGTCGTACGGGGGATTGTTGTACTCGTAGCGAAGACCCAGGTTGACGGTCAGCTTCGAGGTCACCCGCCAGTCGTCCTGGGCGTACAACTGCCACGCGTTGATCCGGCCGTTGGTAATGGTCTCGCCCGTCGAGCGACGGAACTGCCGGGGCGTCCCGAGCAGCATCGAGGCGGTGCTGAAGCCCGACCCGGCGTCGCTGGCCAGCGAAGTGAGCTCGCCGTTGAACCAGAGATTCCCGTTCATCGGGTTCGAGGTGTTCGTATAGAAGTGCCGGCGGCTGTAATTGACGCCGACCTTGAGCGAGTGGCTCCCCGCTTGGGTCGCGTAGTTGGAAATGAACTGCCAGACTTTGTCGCCCGTGTTCGTCCCGCCGCCGCCCGCGCTGAACTCGCCGTCCGAGCTCATGTTTGGGATTGGGGAGCAGAGGACGTCGCGCTGGAACATCTGGATTCCCGTGCGGTCAAGAAACGTGGGGCGGTCGATCGCCGAGTTCAAGGTGCAGTTCGGGTTCCACGGGGCGTTGTAACCGAACCGGACCTCGAGAATCGAGGCAGCGTTGATCAATCTCGTCCATTGGGTTGAGAGGTTGCGTACGTTGAAGTCGTTCTCGCGGGACAGGTGCGGGTTGGAGCTTGGGGAGAACGTGGCGACGTCCTGGTGCAAGTACCGGACCGAAAACGAATCCTTCTCGCCCGCCGTATGGTCGCCCCTCGCGACGATGAAGTTCCGGTCGTTCCTCGCCGCCTCGGTGTTCAGGTAGTTCTGCGTAAGGCCGGGTCGGATCGGCACCGGGATCATGATGTCGAGAAAGGCGCTGATGGCGGGATGGTGCAGCGCCTGTGGGATCGCGTTGTTTGGGAACTGATCACGCTGGATATTGCCGACCGCATCGGCAGACCCGGTGAATGGGTTGTAGATCCTCTGGGCCAGCTCTGAAAAGTCGCCAGATCGCTGGGCCTGCGTTGGGAAGTTGGCAAACGCGTTGCTCCCTCGCCTGCGGCTGTACCCCTCCCAGTTGAAGAACCAGAACGTACTGTTTCTCAAGCCGGGAACCGGGCCGCCCAACGTGGCGCCGTACTGGTTCTGCCGGAACGCGACCTTGCCGCTACCGCTGCGGTTGGCGAAGAAGTCGTTCGCGTCGAGCTTGTCGTTGCGGACGTACCAGTAGGCCGAGCCGTGGAGGTCCCTGCTTCCGGACTTGATCGCGATATTGACGTTGGCTCCCATCGAGCGCCCGAACTCGGCGTTGTTGTTGGTCGCGACCCGGAACTCCTGGATCGCGTCCATCGGCGGGGACCCGCCTGGCGAGTTCATCATCATCATGTTGTTGTCGACGCCGTCCATCGTGAAGTTGTTGTCCTGGGGACGCGCTCCGTTGACCGAAATCAGGAACGTTCCCGACTGCGTGCCACGCGACTGGCTGTACGTCATGCCGCTCGTGCCGGGCATCATCAAGATCAGACGGGTGTAGTTACGACCGTTGACCGGGATGCGCTCGATTTCGGTCGTCGTGACCGTGCCACCGACCGAAGCGTCCTGGGTCTGCAGTACCGGAATCTGGCCAGTGACCTCGACGGTTTCGGTTACCTGACCCAGTTCTAGGGACAGGTCGATCTTGAGCGTCGCGGCCACCTCAACCACGACGCCGGACCGGATGCGGGTCTTGAACCCTTCGCTGGAGGCCGAGACGTCGTAGGTGCCGGGCTGCACGGGGTAGGCGCGGTACGCTCCGCGCTCGTTGGTTGACAGGGATCGCTGGACGCCTGTGTTCACATTCGTGACGGTCACCGTCGCACCGGGGACCAGCGCACCGCTCTCGTCGGATACGTCGCCAATGATGGCGGCGTTTGTGGTCTGCGCGTCGACCGAGACTGGCGCTACCGCAAGGGCAAGGGCGAGCAGGCCGATCGCAGACAGGGATCGGAAAGTATTCACTGAGATTTCCTCCTAGAACAGAACTGCCGGAGCGTCGTGAATTGAGTGCCCGGCTGTGCGGTATTGTCTCAAAGAGCGGTACGAGAGTCAATCGAGAGCAGTTAGGGTGCCTGGCATCATTCTGATCCCAACCTGATTCAGGCGGGCTGGCCGTGGAAGTCCTAGTGATTCCATCCTGGATGGCGGTGTGCTCGACTCGTCCGCCACGCCGACCACCCGCTCCCGCTGCGCCCAGCAGGCCGAGTCGGTGCGCGCCGCAGTCGGCGAATGCCAGCGCCCCCGCAGCCGATCCGCCGGGCGGTCGAGACACTTGCGGCCGTGCCGCTCTCCGTCGGAACCTGCGGCTCGGGTCATTGCGACCGGGCCAGATCATTCCCACTCGAGGCTGGGCCTCGCGCAGATCCGGTGTCTCCGAGATTGGGGCGAGCCAGCTCATTCAGGAATCTGGCCATGTGTCCATCTCGGGCAGGGACGCGTGAGAGACGCCGCCTCGTACGCCGGCATCCTGAATGCGTCGCCGCCCGACCAATAGAACGGTCCTGCTCTGCGCCACCCCTGCAAGCCACCGGCCGGCCGGCTGCCTATCGGCAGCGCATCTCGGAGGGGCTGCGCCATCGGCAGGTCGATCCCCTGCATGCACGGACCCGCTGTGCGGTCGGGAAAGCGGGCTGGATGTCTCGCTATCGAGCAGCATGGTGACGTAAAAGAGCGATCCGCTACCGCCTCGGGCGGCGATACCTAGCGCGAAAGCGTCGCACTGGCGGCTTCTCGGCATCGAGATAGTCCTCGAAGGAATGCTCCTCGAGGCCGCAACGTCCCAACAACGAGAGTTCGGCCTGTGCCACTGGCCACGGCATCTGATCCAGCGGTTCCCCTGCTTCGCGCGCTCTCGCGATCACAAGCAGGGTGCCGCCCTCAGCGACAAACGCCGCCAAGCGCCTCATGGCTGCCGGCCGCAACTCAACAGGCAGGACCTGCAGTGTGTAGGCTTCGTGGACCAAGTCATACCCGCCCGACCACGCCGCCGGCGGGTGAAACAGATCGCCAGCCTGATATGCGACTCTTGTGCTCGGAAATCGCCGCATCGCCAGCTCGATGGCGGAAGCCGATATATCGAACGCGGTGACGGCAAACCCGCGGCGATCCAGCTCCTCGGCATCGTCCCCCAAGCCGCACCCGACCACGAGAGCCCGCCTGCCCGCACCTTCGAGCGCTTCGCGGTCAAGCCATTGGACTAGGTTCGGATTTGGCTCTAGATCGGCCCACGGGACGACCGAAACATCTGCGGAATCCGCTCGGGAGTACAGCTCCTCGAACCAAGCTAGGGGCTCGCCCCTCTCAACCGCGGATTGCGCCAAGCGCCTAGCTGTCTGCCGCCGATTCATGGGCTAGCAGATCCTTCGCAGGGCAATCTCACGTGTCCTTGGGGCCAGAATCCAGCCCGCCAGCCTGATCGCGGATGGCGCAATGCGCGGGGCGTGCCCCTACAATATTGTGGGTTTGGTGGCACTGCGCCGGGATTCCGAGGGGTTGGTTTGCAAGCACAGGGTTTCGATGATTCGCAGCGTAGCAGGCTCGGCTTGCTGACGATCGCCGCAGCCACGGCACTGCTCGCTGCGGCGAGCCTGCAAGCAGCGGCACCGGACGGGGAAGAGGTGTACCGCCAAGCGTGCATGGCCTGTCACGAAAGCGGCGAAAATCGCGCCCCATCGTTCGAAGCCCTGCTGCGGCTGTCATCGGAAGCGATCCTCGCCTCGCTGCGGAGCGGCACGATGGCCTTTGTCGGCGAGTCCCTGCCTGCGGGACATGCTGAGGCGGTAGCGTCCTACCTCGGGCGCGGAACGGGCGCCCTGTCGACGCGAACCACGAAGCCCTGCCCCGATGCTCGCTGGTCAGCGCCGTTCACTGGGCCTCGGTGGATAGGGTGGGGTGCCGACTTGGAAAACACGCGGTTCCAGACAGCAGAATTTGCGGGACTCGACGCCGACTCAGTGACCCGACTGCGCCTGTACTGGGCCTTCGGTCTACCCGATGCCGACCGGGCCAGGGGTCACCCGACGATCGCAGGCGGGCGCATATTCATAGGTGCGCGGAATGGACGCGTCTATGCACTCGACGCCAAGTCAGGCTGCACGATCTGGGAATTCGAAGCGCGTGCGGAGGTGCGCGCCGCAGTGCTGCTTTCCCCGACTTCCGCAGACGGCCGCAATTTCCTGTACTTCGGGGATACGAAAGCCAACGTGTACGCCGTCGACGCGGCGAGCGGCGAGCAATTGTGGAGAACCAAGGTCGAGGATCACCCCGGGGCGACAATCACCGGATCACCGGTTCTGTTCGAAGGGCAACTCTACGTCGGAATCAGCTCGATCGAGGAGTTCACCGGGAGCTTCGCGAGGTACCCCTGCTGCACCTTCCGGGGCAGCCTTGCGGCCATTGAAGCCGCGAACGGGGAAAGGGTCTGGAAAACCCACACCATCCCGGAAGAGCCGCGCCCGCTGCGCCCTAACCAGCAGGGCGTCGTGCAGCACGGTCCGTCAGGGGCCGGAATCTGGTCGGCTCCGACGATCGACGTCAAGCTCCGGCGCGTGTACGTCACCACTGGCGACAACTACTCTGACCCGCCAACCGACGACAGCGACGCGATCATTGCCTACGGGCTTGACGGCGGCAAGCGTGTCTGGTCGCAGCAGTTCACGCGCGGGGACGCCTACAACATGGCCTGCAATACGGGCTCAGACAAAATCAACTGTCCCGAGGCAGACGGCCCGGACTTCGACTTCGGCGCCTCCGCGATGCTCGTGGAGTTAGACGGCGGCAAACGCCTGTTGATCGCCGGCCAGAAGTCCGGGGTCGTCCACGCGGTCGATCCAGATCGGAATGGCGCGATCGTCTGGCAGCAACGCGCGGGAGCGGGGGGCAAGCTAGGCGGGATCCAATTCGGCCCAGCCAGCGACTCGCAATACGCGTACGTCGCGGTTTCGGATTACCGCGGCCCGCGGCCCGACTCCGTCGGCGGGATTACCGCCTTCCGGCTCTCGGACGGCGAGACTGTCTGGCACACACCCGGGTTCCGCTGCCCAGCCGGGCGCAAACGCTGCTCGCCAGCCCAGTCGGCAGCGGTCACGGCGATTCCTGGCGTGGTGTTTTCAGGCTCCCTCGATGGATTCCTGCGCGCATATTCGGCGCAAGACGGCTCAGTGCTGTGGAGCTACGACACCGCTCGCGAGTACAAGCAAACCGTGAACGGAGTCGCAGCCAAGGGCGGCGCGCTGAACGGGCCCGGCCCGGTCGTCGTAGACGGCATGGTGTACGTGAACTCGGGCTACGGCATGTTCGGGTCGATTCCCGGCAACGCATTCCTAGCGTTTGGCATCGACGAGCTGTGAGGCTAGCGGTGTCCCGCTCGACGCTGGAACCTGCTGCCAAGATCCGCCCAGGGGCCCGCGTTCGAGGCCAGCCAACCGCTTGGCTGGATCCCTCGGATCACGGCTGGGCAACAAACATCGGTCGCAGTCGGGACGCCGGGGCGCTATCGTAGGTGTAGAGGAGCAACCTGCAACCATGCCCTACCCGGAACCACTGATCTACCCCATGCGTGAGGAGTTGACGCGACACGGCGTCGAAGAGGCTCGCACGCCCGAAGATGTCGACCGCATTCTCGCTCCCGGCAGCGGCCATGTCCTGATGGTCGTCAATTCAGTCTGCGGCTGCGCGGCCGGATGCGCCCGGCCGGGAGTTGTGCAGTCGATGCAAAGCGACACGCGACCGGACAAGATCGCGACCGTGTTCGCCGGAGCTGACGTGGAAGCCACGGCCTATCTGAGGCAGAAACTGTCGATGTACCCGCCGTCGTCCCCATCGTTCGCTCTGTTCCGAGACGGCGAACCGGTCTTCATGCTGCACCGGCATCAAATCGAGGGCCGGGAAGCGTCCTCGATCGCCAACGCACTGCACGCAGCCTACACCGAGCACTGCAGTACCGCAAAGGCCGGGGCGGTCTAGCCGGTACGGCTCAGGCAGCCCGGCGGGCCTGCGATTCGTGCAGGCGCTCGACTACCCACGCCTTGGTTCGCTCTGCGGAGCAGCGCTTGACGTCTTCGTAGCCGCGGATCTCGCGGGGTGCCGCGGCAATCTCGGCGGCCGTCTCTAGCGTTCTGGCGTCAAGGCGCTCCAGCAGCGTCTCGACCAGATCCCGATACCAGGCGATCAGCTCGCGCTCTTCGCGGCGGGCGGCCAGCCAGCCGAAGGGGTCAAGGACGGTTCCACGCAGGCGCTTGCCCCGCGCGAGCAGCCGGAGGAACGGACGGATCCAAGGTCCGAAAGCGATCTTGCTGCGGAAGCCGAATCGGCGCAACAGCGGCGGGTGCAGGTGATAAACGAGCCTCCGAGGCTTCTCGAATGTCTCGGCGACCTGTTCCCCAAAGGCCGGATCGATTAGCAGCCGTGCCACCTCGTACTCGTCCTTGTACGCCATCAGCTTATGCAGGTTCCAAGCCACCGCGCGGGCGAAGTCTTCGCTACCGGGCCGAATCCGCGACTCCGCTGCCCGCACGCGTTCCACGGCTCGACGATATTCCGCAGCGTATGCGTCATTCTGGTAGTCCGCCAGTTCCCGCTCGCGATCCTCGACCAACCTGTCCAGTGCCTGCGGCACCGACGCGGTTCGGGCCGCCGGCAGGAAGGGCTGCAGTTGGGCCGGGTCGCAAGCGTACTGCCGCCCCCACGCGAACACTTCCAGATTGCGTTTCACGGCGACGCCGTTCAAGCGAATGGCCTGTTCGATCGCCTCGGCCGAGAGCGGCAGCAGCCCTCGCTGGTATGCCACGCCGACCAAGAACATGTTGCTAAAGATGTGCCCGCCGAACAGCGTCTCGGCGAGAGCGGTGGCGTTGACAAACTCGCAATCCGCTCGGCGGGTGCCACTGCGCACCGCCTCAAGGTAGCCTCCGTCCGGGGAAAGCACCGTGAGGCCCTTGCGGATTGCCTCGCCGGTCAGGATCTCTTTCGAATTCACGAGCGCGACGGTTCGCTGCGGGTCGCAGAACTGTAGATTCGTCGAGTAGGCGGCACCGACGAGATCAAATCCCAGCAACAGGTCGGCGCTGCCCGGCGGAACTCGCTGGGAAGCCTCGATCACGGACTCGCTGATCGTGAGGTGCGCAACCACCGCGCCGCCCTTCTGCGCCACGCCGGTCTGGTCCAGCGTGATCGACTGCAAGCCGTCCATGTGGGCCGCCGTCGCCAGCAGGGCGTTGATCGTGACCACCCCGGTCCCGCCCACTCCCGGCATCAGGACGTGATAGCCCTCGCCGGGCGCAGCCTTGACGGCGGGCTCGGGCAGTTCCAGCGCCGGCAGATCCGGCAGGGGCTTGCGCCGCAGACCGCTGCCGGGCTCGATTTCGACCGAGACGAAGGACGGGCAGTCGCCCCAAGTGCAGGTGTAATCGGTGTTGCACGACGACTGGTGCACGCGCGTTTTGGGCCCGAAGTCGGTGTCAACCGGCAGCAAGGAGACGCAGTTGGCCTGCTTCACGCAATCCCCGCAGCCCTCGCACACCCGCTCGTTGATCATGATGCGTCGGGTCGGCTGCGGCAGGATTCCCCGGTTGCGGCGCCGACGCTTCTCGGCGGCGCAGAGCTGGTCATAGATCATGACCGACACGCCCTTAACCTGGGCGAGTTCTGCCAGCACATCCTCAAGTTCCTCACGCGGGCGGAGGTCGGCGGACGAGGCTAGGCGGGAGCTGCCTTGGAACTTGGCGGGCTCGTCGCTGAGCACGACGATCTTTTTGATGCCCTGCGCCTGCAGCTCGCGCGTCAAGGCTGGGACCGGCAAGGCACCGGCCGCGTGCTGGCCGCCCGTCATCGCGACCGCATCGTTGTAGAGGATCTTGAAGGTGATGTCCACTCCTGCGGCAACGGCAGCCTGCACGGCCAAGCGGCCTGAGTGGAAATAGGTGCCGTCGCCGAGGTTTTGGAATATGTGCTGGGTGCCGCTGAACGGCGAGATCCCAATCCAGGAGGCTCCCTCCGACCCCATTTGGAAGAGGAATTCGATACCGCGGCCAACATCTCTCATCAAGCCGGCCATGCCGTGGCAGCCAATCCCGCCACCCGCTAGTTGGCCTTCCAGCAGGAGCGTGGACCGGTTGTGCGGGCAGCCCGAGCAGTAGCTCGGCGTGCGCGCTCCGCGAGCCGAGCGGTCAGGCTGCGGCACCTCGCCCGGTGGACCGGCTGGCAGGACCGCCTCGTCCCCTAGGAAGCGGCTCAGCGCCAACGCGATCATGCCGCTGTCGAGCTCGCCGGGCGCCGGCAGGAGCGTCTGCCCGGCGGCATCCTTCTTGCCGTACACAGTGGGGCGATCAGGGCTGTTGTAGAGCAGCTCGCGCAGCTGCAGCTCAACAAACGACCGTTTTTCCTCGACGACAAGCACCGTCTCGAGACCGCAGGCGAAGTCGCTGACGATCTCCGGCTCCAACGGATACGCCATGCCGAGCTTCAGGATGCGCACACCGGCACGGCCGAGCTCGCGGTCGCCTACGCCGAGCAGCCGCAGGGCCGAAAGCAAGTCGGCGTAGCTCTTGCCAGTCGTCACGATCCCGATGCGATCTGACTCATGGCGGGCTGTGATCCGGTTGAGCGCATTGGCCCGCGCGAACACGCGCGCTGCCTGCAAGCGATGCTCTAGCACCTCCTCTTCGAGATCGAGGCTATACGGCACAACCAGCAGCAGGCCCAGGGCCTTGCGGTACGGCTCTCCGCGGATCTCCAGTTCGGGGACCTCGATACGGCAGTGCTCCAGGCCAAATTCCACGATTCCGCCGCCATCGCAGATGTCGGTAGACAGTTTGAGCCCGGCCCATGAGCCGCCAAAGCGAGACAGGGCAATGCCATACAGGCCGAAATCGAGCACTTCTTGAGTGCAGGAGGGGCTCAGCACCGGTACGGCGCAGTTGTAGAGCGAGAGCTCGCTCTGGTGCGGGATCGAGGAACTCTTCGAGACGTGGTCATCGCCTGCTAGCGCGATCGCTCCGCAGTGCTCGCCAGTGCCCGCAAAGTTAGCATGCCGCAGGGCGTCGCCGCTGCGGTCCAACCCGGGCCCTTTGCCGTACCAGATGCCCACGGCACCGTCATAGAGCGGCTCGGGAAACGACTGGAACAGCTGACTGCCCATCACCGCTGCCAGGGCAAGCTCCTCGTTCAGGCCGGGCACGAAGCGGATCTCGTGGGCGTCGAGAAAGCTGCCCGCGCGTTCTAACGCGAGGTCGTACCCTCCGAGGGGCGAGCCCTCGTACCCAGAAACCAAGCAGCCCGTGCGCAGGTCTTGGGCGCGGTCTCGCCGCATTTGCTCGATGGGCAGCCGGACCAAGGCCTGGATGCCGGACATATAGGACGCCCCGGACTCGAGCGAATACTTGTCATCCAGCGAAACGGGGCGCAGTGGCATGGCGTGGCGTTTGCGACTGAAGCGCTGCCGTCAGGCCCGCTGCGCTCCCGGGTGCCCGTCTTGGATCACGAACTCGGCGAGCGTCTCGCGCGGGGCACCCGGCTGCGAGACTGAGGCGAGGGTGCGGTAGCGTGCCGTCCAGCGGTCCGGAACCAACTCGCAACTCACATAGCCTCGTTGAGCGTTGTAAAGCTTGACAAATGGATTATCGCGCATCAGCCCCTCTGCGTGCTCCAGGTTCGCCGCGCCGTCGCCGCCGGAACTGATCGATGTGCCGACGAACTCCGTCGCCACGACTGCCGAGGCGGGGTCGCGGAAGTCAGCGTGCAGGTCGTTGACCCAATTGGTGTGAATGTCGCCCGTGAGCACAACCGGATTGCGCACGCCGCTTTCGGCGAGGAAGCGCAGCACGCGCTCGCGGGATGCGCCATAGCCCGACCACTGGTCCATGCTGTAAGCGACATCGTCGCCAGGGAGGCGATCAACATGGGCCATCATCACCTGCTGGGCGAGCACATTCCACGCTGCCGGGGATGACCCCAGGGATTCAAAGAGCCAGCGCCGTTGGCCTTCCCCCAGCAGCGTCGCGTCAGGGTCAAACATGCCCTCGCAGGGCGGCTTGGTGCGGTCGCCGCACGGCTGGTCCGTCCGGTACTGCCGCGTATCGAGCACGGCAAACCGTGCCAGGCGGCCGAAGGAAACGCTGCGATAGAGCTGCATCGACGAGCCCTGCGGGACCTGCGCCGCACGGAGCGGCATGTGCTCGTAATACGCCTGGTAGGCAGAGGCCCGCCGCTCCAAGAACGTGTCGGTGCGCACGTCGGGCTCCTCGGAAACCCCCGCAGCATAATTGTTGTCGACTTCGTGATCGTCCCAAGTGACGACCCACGGGCAGGCGGCGTGCGCGCGTTGCAGGTCCGGGTCCGTTCGATACAGCGCGTAGCGGTCACGATAATCGTTGATCGAGGCCAGTTCCCCGCCCCGGTGCGCGCGGACCCGCGGGTTGGCCGGACCTTCGTAAATGTAGTCGCCCAAGTGCAACACCAGGTCCGGGTGCTCGTCCGCCATATGCGCGTAAGCGGTGTAGTAGCCGGTCTCGAAGTGCTGGCAGGATGCGAACGCGATCAGCAGCCTGTCCGGAAGATCCTCAGGTGCAGGGCTTGTGCGCGCCCGGCCCGTTGGACTTTGCTCGTCGCCCGCCGTGAAGCGATACCAGTACCAGCGGTCGGCGCGAAGGCCGCCGAGCTCGACATGCACGGAGTGCGCCAGGCGCGGGTCCGCCACGGCGATCCCGGAGCGCACCACGGTCCGAAACCCGTCGTCGGCCGCAACCTCCCAGCGCACGTCGATACTCTCGGGTCCGAGACCCCCGCCGTTGAGCGGATCGGGCGCCAGGCGGGTCCACAGCACGAATCCATCAGGGCTTGGATCGCCGGACGCGACCCCCAGCGTGAACGGAGTCGTGCCGAACACCGGTTTGCGAGCCTGTGCGCCAGCACGGAGCGCTATCGGGGCCATCGCTGCTAGGGACAGGAACTCGCGACGAAGAATCATCATGGCGATATGCTACACCGTGAATGTACCGAACTGGATTGCGGTTGCTAGGATGGTACCGGTTTGGGGTATATTCACTCTTTGGAGGTTCACCCATGATTCTTCGAGCACTCGGGCTGTCGCTGGCCCTGTCGCTGGCGTTTTTGGTGGGCACCATGGTGCCCACGGCAGAGACCCAAAACAAGAGGCACTTCTTGCGGATCGACTACATGAGTATCCCGGACGGGCAGCAGCTGAGCTATCGCACCTTGGAGCTTGATCTGTGGAAACCAGTTCACCAGCGCCGTGTGGACAATGGCTACATCACATCGTGGAGGCTTTATGGCCACCACTTCCCGGGCGGTCGCCAGAACTACCAGTACGTCACGGTGACAGAGTTCGGCTCATTGCAGGCCATGGACGAGCTGCATTATCCGGAGCTGTTCCAAGCGGTCCACGGAGCGGACTACGACAAGGACATCGCCATGCGAACAGCCCAGTCAAGGACGCTCACCCATACCGACATCTGGGCACTTCTCGACTCGGTCGGTCCGCCGGCAGACTGAGAGTTACGGAGCAACTGCGCTGATGTCGCGAAGGGACGGAATTCGGCTTCGACCGGCAGTCGCGCTGCTTGCTGGCAGACACACAACCAACGGAAACAGGTTTGCAATGAAACATTCGCAAAAGATCCAGAGTGCCCTGACGCTTCTCGTGGTCGCGACCATGGGTGCGGCAAGTTGCACGGTCGGCACCTATCCGCCTGACGAGCACAACAAGATCGCCAAGCCATTCATCCATGACAGTGCCGGGACCGACCCGCTCGGCGTGCTGATGGCGGGCACCACCGGTGTCAAGACCGGCCAGGTGTTTAACATCTCGGACGGCATCCTAGAGGGCGGCATGCAGGTGCCGATGATCAGCGCCCTGCCCGATTACGGGCCCGAGGGCCTAGCCGCCCAGCTGGCACTCAACGAGGCACTCGTCGAGCCGTTCACGGCGCCACCCGAATCGGAGATAGGCTTTGACAGCAGCAAGCTGCCTCCGCTGCTCTGGACTGAGCACGGCACGCTGCTCAACCGGGCTGAGCGCAGGTTGTTCCGCATCCGGGACGAGAAGCATTACGCGGGCAACCCACTCGCATACATCGAGCAACTCGGGCTGCTGCTCTATGGGCCGCTGGAACTCAACTACGCACCTGAGATGGATCGGTTCGCGGCGATCATCCAGCGCCTGAACAAGACGTCGGCCTACCTCCAGACCGCGAGGTCTAATCTGACATCGTCCTCGGAGATTCGCATCGCAGCCGCTCGGGAAGCCACCGCGGGAGTGATCAACCTCATTCGCAACGACATATCGCAACGGGTCCCATCCGACATGAAGTCAGACTTCGACGTGGCGGCCGACAACGCTGTCGCCGCGCTGGAGAATTACCGCAACTCGCTGAGCGAGCTTTCGGACACTGATGACTGGAGGATGGGCGAAAGACTCCTGCACCGCAAGCTGGAACTCGACACCGGTCGTCCGCTCGCGCCACTGAGCACACTGCTCGAAGAGGCAAGGGAAGACTTAGAATCCGCCCATTCCGACTTGGTCTCCGCCGCTGAGCCGATCAACAGGCGCATTTACGGCGGCAGCCGACCGCGCGACGACTACCGGCTGATCAACGATGTGCTGGAAGTGCTGGAGGGCGAGAATCGCGCTCGCAGCAACACCGGCATGATGGAGCAGATGACGCAGAACACCGACGAAGCGCGCAAGATCTGCAACGACGAAGAGATCGCTCCGGTGCCGGAAGACCTACAACTGCGGGTTGTGGAGACACCCGAATTCATGCGCGTGTCGGTGCCGCTCGCGGGCGGTCTCGGACCCACCGCGGCAGCCTCTGACCACACCGCGATCGTGTGGCTGACCCCGGCTCCGCCCGACGCTTCGCGCGCCGAACTGCGGAATCGCCTGACGACCAACAACAGCTACCAGCTCAAGCTCCTCGCGCTGCGCTACGGCATCCCGGGCTACGCCCTGATCGGGGCTCTCGCCTCTCAAATGGAGAGCGACCAAGCCAAGCTCATGCACATGGTCGAGCCGCTCCCGGGATTCACCCACGGCTGGCCCATTTACATCACAGAGACAGCGGTGGCAACCGCGTACACGGGCGACGTGGATTTTATATGGCGCAAGTACAAGCTGCAGACGATCGCCGCCGGGATCATCGACATGCAACTGCACAGCACAGACCTCAGCGTGGCCGACGCGCTGCAGTTCCTCACGCGCCGCGCCTACATGGATAGCAGCGCGGCACGCGCACTGGTCCGCTCAATGCAGGTCAACCCGACGCTAGCCGCGAGCACCTTGCTGGGCTGGAGAGGCTGGCAACAGTTGCGGGCCCACTACCAGGAGACCACGCAAGACTTCAGCCTGACCTCGTTCCACGGCAAGGCCCTGGAGGTCGGCTCGATGCCGCTGGTGGAGTTCTCGTACAGAGTTAGCGAAGCCAAGGGTCGGCTGTCCTTGGAAGTCGAGTAATAGCTACGACCGCTGGGCAGCAGGGCTGCGGGCAGCCCTGCCCCGTAGTGCATAATGGAGGAAGGGCGGTTTCCCGCCCGCGCCTGTCGTTCGCGCAGCTCTCACACAGGTCCGACATTCGTGCGGAGCGCCGTGGGGGCACCAAACGCTTCCGGAGAATCAAACCATGCCGAAACTCAAGACGCACCGCGGTGCAGCCAAACGCTTCAAACTGACCGGCTCGGGCAAGGTCAGGCGCAGGCACGCGAGCATGAACCACATCCTGACCAAGAAATCCCCGAAGCGCAAGCGCAACCTGCGCAAAGGCACCCAAGTCAGCCCTGCCTTTGCAAAAGCAGTGCGCCGAATGATCTCAACGTAGTCCGGGCGAGCATTAGCAGGATCGACGTAACGAATCGGAAGCCGCCGTCAAGGCGGCCGCCCCGCAGGAGGATACTGTGCCGAGAGTGAAAAGAGGCAGCCACCGCCTCAAGAAGCGCAAGCGCGTACTGGCAAAGGCCAAGGGCTATTACCTCGCCAAGAGCTCGCTCTACAGGTATGCCCGCGAGGCCGTCAACCGGGCCGACCAATTCGCCTATATCGGGCGCAAGCTGAAGAAGCGCGACTTCCGCGCTCTCTGGATCACGCGCATCAGTGCCGCTGCGCGCGCCAACGACATCAACTACAGCCAGTTGATCCGCGGCCTCAAGGACGCCGGCATCGACCTGAACCGCAAGATGCTCGCCGAGATCGCCGTGAAGGATCCGGAAGGCTTCGGGCGACTGGCGCTCCAGGCGAAGGAAGCCCTCGCGCCGCAGTCGGCAGAAAGCGCCTAGTCTACCGCGGCTGGCGCCGCCCCAAGCAACCGTGTCGATCGAGAACAAGACCGGCCGGCCGATAGCCGTCTTGCTATCCGAAGGCGATTCGCCCGACCAGCTGTACGCATCCCTTCGCGAAACATTCGGAAAGGACTGCGCAGCAGTTGCGGGTCAGGATCAGGCGCAGGCCCTGAGGGATCGCTGGCTCGGCCGTCGCAGCGGTTTGCTGACCGCGGCAAACGAGAACTGGCTCAAGGCAGCCCCACGGGAGCTTAAGCCCGTCATTGGCAAGCTGCAAAACCTGTTGCGCCGCGATGTTGACGCCGCGGTGAAGGCAGCCGCCGCGTCGGCAGCTGCAAGGACCGTGGATGCAGCGCCCGGACTGGACGCCACGCTTCCCGGACTGGAGCGCACTCTCGGAGCGATCCACCCTGTCCGCTTGGCTCTCGAAGAGGTGTTGCATATCTTCCGACCGCTGGGCTACACCGTGGCCGAGGGCCCCGAGATCGAAACATTCTTCTACAACTTCGAGGCGCTCAACTTCCCCCCGGACCATCCGGCGGTAGACGAGATGGACACGCTTTTCCTACAGGACAAGATCCTGCTGCGGACCCACACCTCGCCCTGCCAAATCCGCATTATGGAATCGGAGCGCCCTCCCCTGCGGTACGTGGTGCATGGCAAGGTGTACCGCAACGACACCCCGGATGCAACGCACAGCCCGATGTTCCATCAACTCGAGATGTTCGCGGTGGACACGGGCATCACCTTTGGGGACCTGAAGGGAACCTTAGAACACTTCGTCAGGAACTTCTTCGGGCCCGAGACCAAGGCACGCTTCCGTCCTAGCTACTTCCCCTTCACCGAGCCCAGCGCCGAGGTCGACATCACCTGCCCGTTCTGCACTGGCAGCGGCTGCCGCATCTGCAAGCAGACCGGCTTCATCGAAGTGCTCGGCTGCGGCATGATCGATCCAAACGTGTTCCGCAATGCGGGATTGGACCCGCAACGCTACCAAGGCTTCGCCGCGGGTTTCGGGCTGGACCGCTTCGCGATGCTGAAGTACGGCATCGACGACATTCTCTTGATGTATCAAGGGGATACGCGCTTCCTAAGGCAGTTTCGATAGATGCGTATCCTGCTCAGCTGGCTCGAGGAATTCGTGGAGATCAACGAATCTCCGCAGGCACTCGCCGATTCGCTCACCATGGCGGGGATGGCTGTCGACGCGGTGGACAGCGACGCAGGCGAGACGGTCTTCGAATTCGACATCACGAGCAACCGCCCCGACGCCATGAACCACTTCGGCATGGCTCGGGAAATCGCTGCGATCTACCGCAGGCCGCTGCAACTTCCAAGCATCGAGTGCGCCGAGGCAGGCCCGGCGGCGGCGACCAAGGCACGCGTAGAGATCGACGATCCCGACTCATGCGCGCGTTACGTGGCGCGCATCTTCACGGACGTGCAGGTCGGGCAGTCTCCGGGCTGGATGCGCCGACGGCTCGAACTCTGCGGCGTGCGCTCCATCAACAACCTCGCGGACCTCACCAACTACGTGCTGCTGGAGGTCGGGCAGCCCACTCACGCCTTCGACCTGGACTCCCTAGCGGACGCCAGCATCGTGGTCCGCCGCGCTCGAGAGGGCGAGAGCTTGGTGACGCTTGACGGCGAGTGCCGCGAATTGACGCCCGGCCACCTAGCGATCTGCGACGCCCAAGTGCCCGTCGCACTTGCCGGCGTGATGGGCGGGGCTGCCACCGAAATCACCGCCGAAACCAACAACGTGCTGCTAGAAGCGGCCTGGTTCAAGCCCAGCATGATCCGCAACGCATCGCGCGGATTCAAACTTTTCACGGAAGCCTCGCACCGCTTCGAGCGCGGGGCAGACTGGGAAGCGGCTCCCTGGGCGGCTGACCGCATTGCGGCTCTGTTGGGCGCGACAGGTCCGGGCACGGTCCTGCCGGGTCGAATCGACTGCCATCCGTATCCGCGCCGCTTGAGCGAGATTCGCTTGGTGCGAGACCGCATTCGCCGCCATCTAGGCATCGGCGTTGCTGACGCGGATGTCGAGGAGATCCTCGAAGCGCTTGGCTTCAGCCCCGTGGCCGACCATGAGGGCTGGACCGCCCCAGCGGTCAGCCACCGTCTCGACGTGGAACGGGAGATTGACCTCATCGAAGAGGTCGCCCGGATCTACGGCTTCGACAAGATTCCCGCCACGTTGCCCGCAGTGGGTGTGGCGCCCGCTCAGACTCCGCTGGCAGCGGAAGACGCCCGCATGCGCGCTTCAGTACGGGGCCTGGGCTATGACGAGACAATCGGATTCTCATTCAGCTCGTCGAGCGAGGCGCAGCAGTTTGGCAGTGGTGATGCCATCAAGTTGCGCAATCCGCTGTCCCAGCTTTGGGACGTGATGCGCAACAGCGCCATGCCGACGATGGTGCGGGCGCTGGAGTGGAACCTGAAGCGCAACCGGGAGCACGTTCGACTGGCCGAGTTCGGCCGCGTCTATGAGCAGTCGGCGGACGGCTACAGCGAACCCCGAGTTCTGACGCTCGGTGCTTGCGGCTTGGCGCGACCTGCGTCGTGGGCCGAGCCGTCCCGCAAGGTCGGCTTTTACGACCTCAAGGCCGATCTCACTGCCCTGCTCGGGCCCTTCCTGAAGGACAGGCCCGATTTCGCCTCGGATGGCCTGCCCCCTTACTACCGGCGCGGGCACTCCGCCGCCGTGCGCGTCGGGAATCAGACGCTGGCGTTGTTCGGGGAGATGGATCCCCAGATCGGGCGAGAGCGAAAGCTCCGGCAGCCGGTGTGGCTAGCGGAAATCTTCCTCGACAGGGTCTACGGCTTGGGCCTGTGCCAACCCGGCCATCAGAAGCTGCCCAAAGTTCCGGCGGTCAGCCGCGATTTCTCCCTGTTGGTACCCGATTCGGTGAGCTTCGAGCGCATCGTCAAAGCGGTGGGCCCAATGCAAGATCTCGACTCTCTCGAGCCCGTCGAAGTCTTCCGGGGCAAGAACGTGCCCGACGGCTGCTACAGCTTGCTGCTGCGCGCTGCCTGGCAACGCATGGACGAGAGCTTGACCGATGAGGAAGTCAATGCCTTCGCGGGCACGCTGTGCGCCAGCCTGGACTCACAGCTGGGCATCACCCTGCGCTCGTGATGCAGCCGGGTGCAGCCGGTAGATCGCGTACGCTCGCTCGCGTGGCTCCTCGTCTAAGTCCCAAATGCTGCGCAGTTCGCGATAGGAACGCTCCCACACCAGCTCGTAGCGGTCGTCCAATGCCTTCGGCAACCTCCCGCCGGCGTCCCAAATGACGAACCAATCAGGACTGGGTGAGTCATCGAACTGGTCAGCGGGCAGCACGTCGCGGAAGCGCTGGTTGTAGGGCACCTCGGAATCCAGCAGATTGACCCAGCGCCGGTCGGGCAGGTAGTAATTCGCCACCATGCCCTTGACATTGCGCAGGAAGGCGATGCTCTCGCCCGGTTCGGTGTTGGCTTGCAGGTAGTCGAGCAGCGGACCGTTGTGCGCGTCATAGCGCAGGAACTGGCGCAACACAATCTGCTCGGTGCCGCCACCAGCCAGTTCGAGATTCGGCCAGAGGCTGGCAACGACGAAGCAGGCTGCGGCAGCGCGGCGGCGGCCGGCGCTGTCCAGCCCAGCCGTAGCCAAGCCGATCAGGACCACGGCGGCCGGGCAGGCTTGGTAATAGTAGCGGGGCAGCGTGGCTCGGCCCGCCACGGCGATCGTGAACAGCGGGCAGACCGCGACAATGAGGCCCGCAAGCAGGGCCATCTTCGCCAGGATCCCTGGCTGTTCGAGCCTTGACCACAGATATAGCCCTGCGACGGGCACGCACAGGAAGACGAGGCCGAAGACCACGAACACGGGATCGGGGGTTCGGCGCAGCCACGGCTCGCGGACCACGAAGCCAAGCAAGGGCAGCGCGGCCGCGACTAGCAGCAAGGCAGCGCCGGGCCTGGACAGCTTCAGCTTGGAGTGCCAGGCCACCAGCGCCAGCGCCGGCGCTAGGGTGACGAACGGTACCCAGCGCCAGAAATCGGCCCCTCGCCGCGAGACGACATAGCGAAAGTTCTCCCAGAAAGTGCTCTCGCTCCCGGGGCGCCATGCAGAGAGGTATTCGGCGTGCAGCAGCCAGAATTCGGTGCCCAGCACGGCAGCGAGCACTGCTGAGGCACAACAGAGGCGCACCAAAGCGGGTCGATCCGTCAACAGCAGGAAAATGCCCAGCGCCAGCCAAGTGGCTGCAAAGCTGAGGTAGTTGCCCGCATAGAGCAGGCATCCGGTCACGCAAAGCTGGACGTAGAACGACCAGCGCTTCCCGAGCCCGGGGTCGCGCAAGTATCGCGCGACCTGCACGAGTAGCAGGACCGTCGCGAACACCACGAGGATGTAATAGCGCCCCTGGCGAGCGGCATGGATGAAATAGATGGAGGCGCTCGCCGCGAGAGGCAGCGCTAGAGGCAGCCAGCTTGGCCCGCCGAGCCGTTTGCCCAGCAACCACAGCAGTACCAAGCTCCCGAGCCCGAACAGCGCGAATGGGAGCCTGGCCTGAAAGGTCCCGCTGCCGAGCAGCAAGTGACCCGCGGCCGAGACATAGAACTGCAGATAGCTCTGCATTGCGGGCAACAGCTGCGAGTTGATGTCGTGTCCGTCATCGTCTTGGACCAAGAGCTGGCCGGCTTCCCGGTCGAACGCGTATGGCAGGGCGTCGCCGCTCTCCACCATCAAGCGGGCCCATACGGCGGTCGTGGCCTCGTCTCGCCACAGCGGCACGCCGTCCAGCCGCCAGAAGATTGCGCCGACGCAAAGCGCCAATACCACGATGGCTGGTATGCGCCTCATGCCGGAATGACTTCAGGACTATGGTCTGCAGACCGTTACGAGGACCAAGTAGTGCGGTATTCCGGGTACAGTGTCAAGCCTCCGCAGGCGAAGAGCGTCTGGCCGGTGATGTAGGAGGCCTCATCGGAGGCCAGAAAGGCGAACACTGCTGCGATTTCGGCCGATTCGCCGGCACGCCCCATCGGAATATGGGACTCGACAACCGCTTTCGCGGCGGGGTCGTTGATCCAAGCCATATTGATGGGCGTGACAATCGCCCCCGGGCCAACCGCATTGACACGAATGTCGCGATCGGCGTACTCCAAGGCAAGTGTCTTGGTGAGATTCTCCATGCCGCCCTTGGAGATCGAGTACGGGAGGTACGCTGGCTTGGGGATGATTTCGTGGACGCTTGAGTTATTCACGATCACGCCGCCGCCAGGGCGAGTCAGAAAGTGCGCGACCGCCTCGCGACAGCACAGGTAGCAACCGCGTAGATTGACGCTCAGGACTCGGTCAAAATCCGCTGTGGCGCTCTGGTGGCTGGGCGCTTCGGTCTGAATGCCAGCATTGTTGATCATCACGTCCAAGCGGCCCCATTCGCCGAGCACCGCGGCGAACATGCCCTTGACCGCCTGCTCGTCTGAGACGTCGGCTTTGTGGACGAGCACGCGTGCATCGTCGAAGCCACCCGCGGCGTGTGCGTCGCGAACCTGCGCTGCGGTGTCCGCGGCACCCGCATCGTTGCGGCTGTAATTGATCGCCACACTGCCGCCCTCTTGGGCAAAGCGAACAGCGAGTGCCTCGCCGATGCCGGCGGAAGCACCAGTGACCAGGATGTTCTTGTCTTTGAAGCGGTGTTGCATGCGGAACGTTCGAATCAGCACACAACGGCCGACGCTCTGGGTCCATTATACCGGTCACAAGCCGCTTCAAGGTTCCGCCGGCCGCCGTCGGTGCCCAGCTTCAGCTAAGACACTGCGTTGAATGCAGTTGTGCGCGGCCACGGCCGTTACGAGCGGCTACCAAGGCCATTCTTGAGCCGCGCCCAAGACCGTGCCGTCACAGCATGGTTCGCAGGTCGTGGGACGGCCTCGCCCGTGCCACCTGATCTGTCGCTGACAAGGCCGTGAGATGCGGTCGGAAATGTCCCCAGCACTGGACCGAGCGGGCGGACAGGTCAGGTCGTAGCTGAGCGGCCGCTCATCGTTGCCTGCCGCAATGTGGTCCGTGCGCTCTGATCCCAGCACTACACTGGAGGCTTGCCCCGAGGGGTCGGATTGATCGGTTCGCGCGCGTGAGGATCTTGGTTTCGGCCGGAGAGACTTCCGGAGACCGCTATGCCGCTGGCTTGGTGCGCGCGCTCTCCGCGCGGCTTCCGGGAGGCCGCTTCTTCGGCTGTGGTGGCCCTCAACTCCGTGAACAAGGCGTCGAAACTGTCGTCCAGACTGAAGATCTCGCTGTGGTCGGGCTGTTTGAAGTAGTTCGTCACGTGCCCAGAATCTTCGGGCTGTTCCGTCGGCTCGAGCGTGCCGCACTGGAGACTAAACCCGATCTCGCGATCCTCACTGATGCCCCGGACTTCAACCTCAGGCTCGCGGCTCGCCTGCGCAAGGCCGGCGTGCCGATCGTGTACTACGTGGCCCCGCAGGTGTGGGCATGGCGAAGCTGGCGAATTCGCAAAATCCGGAAGTTGGTGGACCAGCTGCTCGTGATCTTTCCGTTCGAAGAAGACTACTTCACCAAACGCGGCGTCGAGGCAAAGTTCGTGGGTCACCCCCTGTGCGACCTAGCCAAGGTCGCGAGTTCGCGCGAGGAATTCTTTGACCGGCACGGCCTGGACATGTCCAAACCGGTGGTCGCCCTGCTCCCGGGCAGCAGAAAGGGCGAGTCGCTCAGGCACTTGCCAGCCCTGCAAGACGCGGCTTCGAGACTTGTCGCCAGCGGCGTGCAGCAGTTCGTCCTGCCGGCGGCGGCCACAACCGGCAAACAGTTCTTCGAGGCCAACTGGAACGGGCCTCACATCCACATCGCCGAAAACCAAGCTCAGGACTGCATCGGACATGCCGATGTGGCACTGGTTGCAAGTGGCAGCGCAACGGTGGAGACGGCGCTGCTGGGAACGCCCATGGTAACGTTCTATAGGTTGGCTTGGCCCAGCTATCAGCTAGCGCGGCTGCTAGTCGACGTGAGCTTCTATAGCATGGTCAACCTGCTCGCGGGCAAGCCCGTCGTCACAGAGTGCATTCAACAGGAGTGCACGGGCGCGAAACTAGCGAGCGAGGCCATGCGTCTCCTTCATCAGGAAACTGAACGATGTCGAATGATCGAAGAACTTGCAAAGGTCCGCACCGCTCTCCAATCGGAAGTTCCCGCCGCAGAACGAGCTGCAGCCGCGATATGCGATCGCTTCTTCGCAAGCTAGCCCGCACGCCGCTGTTCGTGGCCGCTGTGCTGCTGACCGCAGGCGTCCCGCACGCGGGCCTGTTGGCGCAGGACGCTGGCACGGGGCCTTTGCTGGACGTGCAGCACTACAAGATTGACGCGAGGCTCAACTTCGATGCGCAGCTGCTCGAAGCCACTGTGGAAATGCATTTCACACCGCGAGATCCGGCGGGAAGTGCCGTGTTCGAATTGCATAACGCGCTCCACGTAGACGCAGCTGAAATGGCGGACGGGACCAGTCTGGAGCTGCTCCGCTACAGAGGGGATTCGACGGTCCACATCAGCTTTCCCGAAACGCTCCCGGTCGATCAGCCGCAGATGATTCGCTTCCGTTACGGCGGCCGCTTGATCAGCTACGAGGATTCTCCTGCCGAGGGCTACAGCTTGGCCGAGATCACACCAACCCGGGCCATCCTGCTGTACGCCGGACGCTGGTTTCCAGTCAACGGCTATGGTGCAGATCGGTTCACATCCGACATTCGCGTCACCGTGCCGGAGGGCCTGAAAGTGCTCGGCAGCGGAACCAGTGGGCGCAGCGAATCGCTGGAGGGAATCGAGCACCAATTCGAGTTCAACTACCCGTCGTTCCCTGGCACGATCGCGGTCGTGAGCGAAGATCCCGTCCAAGCCTCGGTCGGCAACGCATCGAGTGCGGTGTACATGCCCAAGGCGTCCGAAGACTTGGCCCTGAACTACGGCGAGGCGGCCGCAGAAATCGTCGAGTTCTTTTCCGAAACCTTCGGCGCGCCGTACTCTAAATCGCTCGCGATTATCGAGATGGGCGATTTCGCGCCGGAAGGGTACGCAGCACCCGGACTCGTGCTGATGAGCCCCTACGGCCGGGGTGAAGCACTGAACCGACCATTGCTCGGCAAGCTCGTGGCAAACCAATGGTGGGGCTCCATCGTGGGCGCCGGCAACCGCAACCACCTCTGGCTGGTCGATGGCACGGCGCAGTATTCCGCCCTGCTCGAAATCGAGGAGACGGAAGGAGAGGAAGCCTTCACCGAGGCCCTCAACAACACCCGTATCGAAGCGCTCACCTACGACGACATCCCCCTGCGGGAATCGAGCAGGGTCGGCGACTTTTCGCCGCAACTGAATGCCCTCACAGGGGCTAGGGGTGCAATGGTGCTGCACATGCTGCGCTGGCGCGTGGGCGACGAGCCGTTCTTCGCGATCCTCAGGGAGCTGATCGACGGGCGCACCTGGGGGACCCTCACGACTGACGATTTCCGCGAGATGTTCGAGGATTCCACCGGCCTGGATCTGGACGGCTTCTTCCTGCAGTGGACCGAGTCCAATGTCACGCCGGAGTTCAAGCAGGAGTACACGGTCTACAGGCTGGGCGGCAACCAGGGCTTCCGGGTGATCGGTAAAATCAATCAGGACATGGATACGTTCAGCATGCCGGTAGAACTCAAGGTCGAGACCGAGGGCGAACCGGAATTCCACGTCGTGGAGGTTGTGGGCAACTCCTCGGACTTTCAGTTGGAGACCTTTGGCAAGCCGCGAGAGGTCGTCTTGGATCCCAACCACCGGATTCTCAGGCTCGATGACGACACCCGAGTGCAGGTTGCGATCCGGCGGGGCGAGCACCTGGTCGAGCTCGGCTACTACCAAGAAGCCCTGATTGAGTACCAGCAGGCCTTGGATATCAACCGGTTCAGTTCGCTGGCGCACTACCGCACCGGCGAGGTGTTCTTCAGGCAGAGCAACTTCCAGTCCGCCGCCAACGAGTTCCGCGAGTCACTCAACGGTGACCGCGAGCCGGCTTGGACCGAGGTCTGGTCACACCTCAACCTGGGCAAGATTTTCGATATCACGGGCCAGCGCGAAAGGGCCGTCAACGAGTACCAACTCGCTGTCCGGACGCGCGATGACACCCAGCACGCCCAAGCCGAGGCTGCGCAGTATCTCGCCTCTCCCTACCGGCGTCCGCGCGCCAAGGAGCGCACGTACTGATGACGGGCGGGCCCGTCGCCGGCTGACCGATCTCAGTACTTGGCCACGGTTGGATCGACGTCGTCGCTCCAGCGCAGGATCCCGCCGGCGAGATTAGTGACGCGGCTGAAGCCCATCTCCTTGAGGAGCCGCTGGGCCTTGCCACTGCGCACACCGCTCTTGCAGTGCACGACGATGTCGGCAGTTGAGTCCAGCTCGTGGACATGCTGCGGCAGCGAGCCGAGCGGAATCAGAGTGGTGCCAGGGATCTTGGCGATCTCGAACTCGTGCGGCTCGCGCACGTCAAGGACGAAGACGTCGTCGCCCGAGTCCATCCGCGACTTCAAGTCGGCGGGGGCGATCTCCGGCATTCGCTCCAGCGCCGCATCTTCGGCGGCCTGCTGCGGGATGCCGCAGAATTGCTGGTAGTCGATCAACTCACGCACGGTGGGCTTGTCTCCGCACACCGGGCAGTCCGGGTTGCGCCGCAGGCGCAGCTCGCGGAAGCGCATGTTCAACGCATCGTAGAGCAGCAGGCGTCCGCTCAAGGAATCACCCTTGCCCAAAATGATCTTCACGACTTCGGTCGCCTGGATGCTGCCAATGACCGCCGGCAGGATTCCGAGGACCCCGCCCTCGGCGCAACTCGGGACCAAGCCCGGCGGTGGCGGCTCCGGATAGAGGCAGCGGTAGCACGGCCCGCCCTCGTGGTGGAAGACAGTGGCCTGCCCCTCGAAACGGAAGATCGAGCCGTAGGCGTTGGGCTTGCCCAGCAGCACGCAAGCGTCGTTGACGAGATAGCGCGTGGGAAAGTTGTCAGTGCCGTCTACGACCACGTCGTACTCAGCAAGGATCCCGAGCGCATTCGCGCTGGTGAGTGCCGTCTCGTACTTGTCGATCACGAGGCGGGGGTTGATGTCCTGCATCGTCTCGGCGGCGGAGTCGATCTTGGGGCGGCCAATGTCCTTGGATCCGTGGATCACCTGCCGCTGCAAGTTCGACTCGTCCACGATGTCGAAATCAACGATGCCGATCCGGCCAATGCCCGCCGCGGCGAGGTACAAGCCCAGCGGAGCACCCAGGCCGCCCGTGCCAACCATCAGCACGCGAGCGCCTTTCAGCTTACGCTGACCCTCCAGCCCCACTTCCGGCAGGATCAAATGCCGGCTGTAGCGCAGGATCTCTTCGTTCGAAAGCTCCGGGAGCGCTTCGGACGTCGTGGGCATCGCCAGCGCTGGTGCCGCGCCCCCGGCGATTGAAGGCACGATGCTGATCGTGCTGCCGGGCTGCAGCTTGGTGTCGTCGCGGTCCAGGTACCGGATGTCCTCATCGTCCACGTAGACATTGACGAAGCTCCGCAGCCGTCCCTCGTCGTTGAACAAGTTCCGCTCGATCTGCGGATGTGCCACCACCAGCTGGCGCAACGCTTCCCCTACGGTCGCGGCATCGACCTCGACGGCGTCATTGCCCGCAACGAACTGCCGCAGGGGCGTAGGAATGAGAATTTTAGCCATGCTCTTACTGTCTTCGATGCTAGCAATCACCCTATTGCCTGTCAAGAAACTAGGGATTGCGGCAGCCGAGTAGGGGAGGTCGTTACTGAGCCTCCCCTACTCGGCTGTCTTCTGCGCCATCATCTGCACAGCCCGCCACTTCGATCGCGGTCCACCCGGGCCAGCATCCGATAGCTGGATTCGAGCGTTGGTTCCCTTCGGATCGCTTTTTCCAGCACTGACTCGGTCTGGGCTGCATCCCCTACGGCCCAGTTGTCAGTCGAATAGGTATCCCGCTTGTTAGGATAGCTCTGCTCAGGCATCCCCCGCCCAGCGGCATTACGAAGAAATAGCTGCAAAGTGTGGCGATTTGATGCCCGAGAAGCAATCCGTGAAGAAGCTCTGGACCGAATCGAAGTACAAGCGACACGTTGCATATGTGCAACGATCTAAAGAGCGGAGAAAACAAGTATATCGTGCGAGTAAACGCCACAATGAACGAAATTCCAGACCACGGTTGCCAAATGGCAAACCGACCTACAGGATTGAAGCACCTCGCAAGTTCTCTCTCATTAGCTCGCCGGACGAAACGCTCGAATTTCTGAGCAACATTAGAGAGAGCCGCAAAGTGGTCTCTATTCATAGAATTGGATGCGGTCGAGACCATCGATCCTGTAGCGGTCGCGGCATTCGTTGCGACCATCAAGTCACGGGAGATCACAGTTCGAGGCAATCAACCACGAGACAACAAGTGCAGGCAACGTCTCCACGCCTTTGGGTTCTTTGAACATGTCCAAGGTGTAAGTAGCAAAGGTGTGTCAGGCAGCATCCGAAAGGAAGAGGCGGGAACGGTGGTTGAGTCCGAAACGGTGCAGACTATTGTCTCGTTTGCAATGACACACCTGGGGCTACCTCCAAAGCATGGTCCGTCTTATCGAGTTTTCGGCGAGACCATCGCGAATACATATCAACACGCAGACAGACGGGGAGGAGGCAAAAAGCCTTGGTGGGCCTCAACTTATTATGATGGCGACGAGGACAGGGCCTGTTTTACATCGATCGATTTGGGTGCTGGCATCGTAGAGACGTTTTCCTACCGTCAAAAGTCCGCTGAGATGCGGGAAGGTAACTTGCTCTCACCCGGCCACGCGGAGCGGCTGCTGCATGGAACAACGGTCCCTTCGCGCACCGGACTACCGCATCGTGGTCGTGGGCTTCCAAGCATGCGCGAAGCTTGCATGGAGGGCCGAATCGAGAATCTGGCAATCATAACCAACAAAGCGTTTGCTCAAGTCGACAAAGACACGTACGAAGAGCTAATGCACGGATTCCCCGGAACGATCGTATACTGGGAGGTAGGGAGCCCATCGAAAGAAATGAGGCGAATCGATGACGCTGAATATAGCAAGTGAGTTCTCGCGCTTCCCCGGTCCGCGCTTACGCAAAGAAGGCCAATACTCAGCCGAACAATTTCGGGATGAATTGCTTTTGCCCCTGTTCCAGAAAGCAGAATCGAGTAACCAGCTTTTGCTGGTGGACTTGGATGGCGGATTTGGGTACGCAACGTCATTCCTTGAGGAGGCGTTTGGGGGATTGGCGCGACAGCTTGGCTCTGATCGGGTCCTACGGGTGCTGACCTTCAGAACTGCCGATGAGCCCTACCTAGAAGACGACATTCGAAGGTACGTGCGTGAAGCCACGACCGGCGCAACGGGCAGGTAAAGCAGTCCTAGCCGCTACCGCTATTGCATCGTTCCTGCTGGGCTTCCTAGGTGGCGTGATATTTGCAAGTCAGGCCGGAGACTGGTTCTTGCCTCAGACTTCGTTACACCGTTTCATTTGGTTTGGATAGTTTGGATGCAGGGAGCGGCGGCTTGGGGTTGGCCGGGGTGGGCTGGGAGGAGGCTGAGCAGGGCAGGTCGTCCGACAGCATGCGGTACACCAAACGGAGTTGGGTGCCGGGGAAGACGGTGCGCGTGCGGTTGAGCTCGTCGAGCAAGGGGGCCAGGGCGCGATCCTGGGCGCGGGTCGGCTGGTGCAGCAGGCGCACGGTGAGGGTCCCGGCTGACTCGTCAGGGTGCAGGCTGGCGTCAGCCTGAAACAGCGACTTGAGCAGGCTGCGGGCGGTGTCGGGATTGTCGAGCGCGGGCGCAACCGCGGTCGTCATCGCTGTTTCGGCGCGGTAGGCCAGCATGCGCAGGGTGTCTAGCAGTAGGCGCAGCGGTTGGGGCAGGGCCTGCAGCCGTGCCTCCGGCGAGAGCTCGCCGGCCAAGATGTGCTGGTCGGTCACCTTGCGTGCCAGCAGCAGGCCTTGGATGGTCTGGTCGCAAGTCTGGATGCGCGCTTCCAGCGCGCGCGCTGGGGCGGATCCGGCGTCGGCTTGCAGGGCCAGCTTGCGGCGCAGGTTGCCGACCGAGTTGCGGGCTTGCTTGAGCGCCTTGCCGATGGTGCGGCAGGCCGGGTTGACGACCCAGGCGTCGGCCTCGACCTCCACCAGGGCATGCTCGGGCAGGGTGTCGAGGCCGAACTCGGCGCGCAGATACTTGAAGAAGTTCTCCTGCGTCCAGCGCGAGCGCAGCAGGCCCGCCGCTTGCTCGGCCGTGAGGTCGGGATGCGTGGTCAGCAGCGCGGGCTGGCGCTGGTCCGGCCCCGGCCGACCCGCCAGCTCGAGCGGCTTGCGCGGCTGGCCGCGCTGGCCCGTGCCGCGCACACGGCGGTCGATCCAGAAGCGGATCTCGCGCGCCTGGCAGCCTGCGCCCAGATCGTACGGTCGCTCGGCCAGCTGGCCCTCCAGGCGGGCCGACCCGCCCGGGGCGCGCACTGGGATGACGGCCTCCCGGAAGTCGCTATCCGGCCAGCGCTGCGCCTGCGAGCCCTTGATCCAAGTCACCACCGCGATGCCCAGCGCGCGCAGCTCGCGGAACAGGCGCGGGCTCCAGCCCTCGCGGTCGAAGACCAGCGTCAGGCGTGGTGCGCCAGCGCCTGCCAGCAGGCCCAGCTGGCGCAACTGCGGCACAATCCCGTTCCAGATCTCAGACACCATGCCGGCGTCTATCTGGCGGTGCAAGCACAGCAGCGGCGCCCCGCCCAGCGCGTGCACCCAGTAGCCGACCGAGGCCGGCAGGGCCAGCTTCTGGCGGGTCACGAAATGTTTCGGCAGCCGGCCCTGACCGCTGTAGACCTGCACGTGGCCATCGACGAACAGCGTGGCGACGGCCTCCGGATCGTCTGCACACCAGTCCTGGGTCAGGCAGCCGACCCAGGCCGGCAGCCCCTTGGCAGCGGCCAGCTGGTGCGTGCGGCGGCGCAGGGTGCGCGGGCAGGGGCAGCGGTCCAGGCCCAACAGGGCGCCCCACTCGCCGGGCTGCTGGTAGCGCAGCCGCTCGGCGCAACGCACCCGGCCCAGCAGCAGGAAGGCCCACAGCAGCAGCAGCGACTGCAGGCCGTAGAAGCCCTTGGGTAGCGTCAGCTGGTCGAGGTGGCGCAGCAGGCCGGCCTGCAGCAGGCTCGGCAGGGCGGTCAGCACGCCGCCCCCGCTGACGGCCGCGGCGGCGGCGAAGCGCGGGGCGCGCCCGTCGAGCGCCCCCAGGCTGGCCGCTACGCGGCCCGCCGTGTCGTGCGCCGCGCGGCCGCGCGGGGCGGCGGCGTCACGCCGGTTGCGGTCTTCCTTGCCGGGGGCCGCCGACGGCGGCGCACTGGGCGCCGCGCCGCCGGGCTGCGGGCCCGCTCCCTGAGCGTCACTGTCACGCTCGGCGGGCGCGCCGGCGCGGCGCCGTGGCAGGCACTGGCTGGCCGGTAGCAAGCCCTGTTGGGTGTAGCGCCACAGCGTCGATTGCGAGACGCCCAGTTGCTGGGCCACGCGGTACAGGCTGAGCCCGGACCGCAGCATGCGGGCGGCCTGGGCCAGCTGCGCGGGGTCCACGATGCCATCGGGGCGGCGCGGCTTGGGGGCGGGCGCGAAGCCAAGCTCACCCTGCACCTGCAGCCGCTGCACGGCGCGCGAGACGGTGCTCTGGCTGATGCCGTGGGCGCGGGCCAGTTCGGACTGCGTAGCGAGGCCGAACAGGGCGAAGCGGGCCAGGCAGAGATTGCGCTCTAGCTTGTGGTCGGCCGTGTGCGAGCAGACGGGGTCGGTGTGCACGAAGTAGACGACGCGGTCGCCCTCGCGCAGCATGCTGAGGCGCGCGCTGATGGGCGTGGCGTGCGGGGGTTGGAGCGGCAGAGCGGCGGGCAGGCCAGTGGGCGCGGGCAGTTTGGCGGGCGAATACATATGCATTCAAAATAGCATGTTCTGGGGCGCAAGTCAAGTCCGGATGCGGCCGGGGAGGGAGCGTGAAAGCTTGACCCAGCAGCTAGTTACGAGGCTCTAGGCCTCTTTGCAGAGAGTTCCGATGTAACGAAGTCTGTGCCTAGCCTTAGCTTGGGGCAGATCTTCCAGTCAGGCGTCCTGATAGTCGTATTCTTCCTTGCAAACCACTACTACGCCAAAGTGCATGACGTGCGAAACAAACAGGTTGAGATCCGTATTGATGTCGCAAGGAAGGTCTCGGACGCGGTGCAGGAAGTTCATGCCGCCTTTGCAAAGTGTACTGATTGTGATCCAATTCCAGCGTCGCTCAGCGTCGACCTTAATCGGTCTCTTCGCAGCTACAGCAATGCGGTCAAGATGCTTGGTGATGCCGTAGGAGACCTTGACGTGCTCGAATCGCCAAGCTTCGAGGTTTTGCGGGAAGATCGGAAGAAGTACAAGGATCTGTTGACGTCGGATCCTTATCCGAACACGATTTCGATTGAGCGAGTCAACGACGAATCCAATATGTACGATAAGATTCAGTCCAACCTTACGCTGTTTCGCCTTGCCTTGGCGGGTTCTCGATAGGGACTTGCATTCTCGGATGGGACCGCCAGAAGGGCTATATGAACAATCGTTCAGGCACCAACGCGTCGGGATGCACCTCACGGGAAGGCCCAGTTTCCGGCATATGCACCCCGAAACAGGGCGGGTCGTCGAAAGGGGAGCGGCTGTCCGGGTACACCTCCGTTACAGCGGAAGCGTGAAGGTTGGTCGGCGCTCACCCGTGTTGTAGCCCGCGTCGGCAGAAAGGCCATCGTGTCGGCATCCGCGCTCCACGGCTTGTGGCGCTCCGGGGCGGTCATGCTGCAGGTGGCGATCGATTTCGCCTTGGTCTCGAAGTCGAGTTGAGGTAAGACCGCGATGGTGTCCAGCTTAGCGTGGCCCAGCCGGGCGCGGATGGTGTTGATGTCCACCCCGGTGCGCACCAAGTATGTTGCCGCGGTGTGGCTTGGTCACGAGTCCGTCAACACAACCCATATTAATTCAGCAATTCTCAGGATGGCGGGTCTGGCTCGTGTGGGGTGGAATCGGCGAGCGGTTGTGCGTGCCGCAGGGAGGCAGTTGCGGGGTGACTGGGGCGGCTGGGAACGCGGGCCGGGCTGCACTGCACCGGCCCTGGCGCGCTCTCGGGCCTGGCGAAGCGGCACCCCCGCCGCTGAGTTCTGGAGGAGCCCACCGCCGGCCGCATGGCTTGCACGTTGCGTTATGACGGCGCGATCGCAGCTGCCCGGGGATCGGCCGGTGGCGGGCGCTTTCTTAACAGGGTCTCGAACAGGGCGGTCCAGTTGCGGAAGCAGCACCACACCGTGAGAAAGCAGAGAAAGCCCAGGGTCGCGAAGAAGTTGCGCTTCGTGCCGGCCCGAGCCCGGCCTTGCCGCCACAAGTCGTACACGCAGTCCTAGACCGCATGCAGCGCAAAGGCGAACAGGTTCAGGGTGGCGAGCAGGTTGGCCAGACCCTGGTTGCCGTGCCCGAAGTTGCGCTTGATGTTGTCGCCGTGGCGGGCCAAGCAGTTGAACCCCTCATTCTCGATCTTCCAGCGGGCTCGCCCGGCCCGTGCGATTTCCGCCACGTTGTCGGCCGTGACCTCCGGGCTAGTGAAGAACGTGTTCGAGTTGGTGCGCTCGATCGCGAACTCGACCTAGGCCCCTTGCACGGCGGCGTCACCGTGGCGAACCGGCAGCCCGTTCATCCAGCGGAAGCGGTGCCACTCGACCTGCTTGTGGCAGTTGCGGGTCTTGATCCAGCCGCTGGAATGGATGAAGTCGTCGTCGAGCAATTCGTGAAATCACTTGTGGGAACTGGGCTGACAGACGAAAAGGAAGTCCACCTCAAGATCGAGAACCAGCCGACCCAGGGGCTCGCAGCAGTACAGGTCGTCGCCGAGAAAGACCGGCCGGTAGGGACGAAGCTCGTCGATGTGGGCGGGCGGCCAGCGCGTGGCGGCGTTGCGCTCGCAGTCCTGCTGGCGTTGTTCCTCGGACAGCTCCGGCAGGTTTGCCGCCGGATCCTGCTGAACGAACTCCGGCATCAGCGGCAGGACGCGGTTGTGGCCGTCGGCGACGACCGTCGCCGAGAGCATCTCATGGAAGTACTGCTCGGTCTTGTGGGCCCGACATGGCGGATGGAGCACTGCGCGCAGCGGATCGAGTCCGAGCAGTGAAGCTGGATGCCGTCGAGAGCGACGAGCAGGCGGCCGCCGAGGCGTTTGAACGCGGCGAGGGCACCCTGCTCGCGGACGGTGCCGAGACAGAAGGAGAACAATTCGGCGAAGCGGTCGGGGTCCACACCGTCAAGCAGATCGCGGATCCCCGGTTGTCGCAGGGGATGGCCTGCACGCCGAAGAGCGTGTGGCAATTAGAGCGGGAGGTTTCCGCGTGCATGCGCCGCTGGAATTCGAGGAAGGAAGGGGCTTGGAAGAAGAAGACCGCGAGGGCGCAGGAAGCGGCGTCGGCGGGCGTAGCGCTTGTTGCTGCCCGGCGGGAATCCGGCTGCGAAGCTCCGGCCCGGCGGAAGGCGGCCAGCAGACCGTCTAGAACATTCTCCATTCTTCATGTTTTGACCGAAGGGAGTCCCTGTATCAATTGTGATCGCCCAAGAACCAGTCGCCCATCGATCTGGAGAACCCCAAAATTGAGAATTGCTGGGATTGCGAGGGCCGGTCTGCTCGAAGGTTCCGGCCAGCGTGATTTTGGCGTCATCAGCGACCTGCGCGCCGCAGGATCTGAGCTGCCCGTCGGCCAAGGTTGCATCGCAACAACGCCGTTTTGCCGTGCGCACCGGCCTGCGGCGCGCTAAGGTGGCAGTGCCCCGCTCCTGCGAGCCATGCCGCTCCTGATTGCCGAATCGGACTTGCTGTTCTGCGCCACCGCCGACGAGTTGCGGGCCTGGTTCCGCGGCAACCACGCGCACCTCGAAGAGCAATGGATCGGCTACTGCAAGGTGAATTCCGGACGCCCGAGCGTCACCTGGGAAGAATCCGTTGATGTCGCCTTGTGCTTTGGCTGGATTGACGGCATCCGCAAGCGCGTCGACGAGCGCAGCTACAAAGTTCGCTTTACGCCGCGGCGACGGGGAAGCAGCTGGAGCGCGAGGAATGTTGCGCGCATGGAGGCCCTGCTGCGAGCCGGACTGGTCGAGCCGACAGGACTGGCCGCGTTCGAATCCGCCAAGGCCGTGACCGGGGTGCGCAAGCCGCTCGGTCTCCCGGAAGAATACGGGGCGAAGATCAAGCAGCATTCCGCGGCTTGGCGCTTTTGGTGTGACGCGACACCCGGGTATCGCAAGCAGGCCGGGGGGTGGGTAATGAGCGCAATGCGCGAGCAAACACGGCTCCGCCGGCTTGCAACTCTGATCGACTGCAGTGCGCAAGGGAATCCGATTCCACCCTTGCGCTGGTCCGGCAGAACACCGGCCAAGCGCTGACAACCCGCCGATCGAATCCGCTCAGATCAGCACTGTCAGCGACCGGTGGCGCCGAAATGGCCCGATTGAAACATGCTGATACCGGCGATGGCGGCCGCGCCGGCGGCCCCGCAGGCGCGTTCACGCTCAGGCGTCACCCCGCCGAGGGCTGCCACCGGCATGCAGACTGCCGCACAAGCCTCGCGCAGCCCGCTCAAGCCGGGGTTCGGTTCGAGCCCCGGCTTCGACTGCGTCGGAAATACCGGACCAAACACTGCAAAGTCGGCCCCCTCGCGCTCCGCCCGCAGCACTTCGCTGACAGTGTGTGTCGAAACCGCGATGAGGAATCCCGGCGGGAGCATCGCACGCAAGGCGGACGGGGCGGGAGCGGATGCGGGCAAGTGGATTCCGCTCGCCCCGGCGGCAAGCGCCACATCCGCCCGCCCGTTGACCAGTATCGCTGTGCCATGCTGGGTCGCTCGCGCCACCGCGGACCGGGCCAGTTCCAACAGGTCTCGCGTGGCCAGATCCTTTTCACGAATCTGGATCCAGGTGCACCCCCGAGACGCGTTTGCTTCGATGCAGTCGAGCACATCGCCGGGACAAGTTCGGCGGTCGGTGATGTAGTAGCGCCGCATCCGAGACACCCGCAACTTGCTGTCATCGACGCAATGTTGATAACAATTGACTAAAGTTACGTCATGAGTATATACTAAGAGTTCTGCAAGGCCCCTCATCGTGCAGGGTTGCCAAGCGTTGGCACATTGCCACTCAGCATCCCAGAGGGTGGAGGAATAGAAGATGGGAAAAGTTATCGGAATCGATCTCGGCACCACAAATTCAGTGGTAGCCGTCATGCAGGCTGGTCAGGCGACGGTGATCGCAAACCAAGAGGGCGGCCGCACGACGCCGTCAGTCGTTGCATTCACCAAGAGTAACGAGCGCCTGGTCGGCCAGACGGCCAAGCGGCAAGCAGTCACGAATCCAGAGGCGACCATCGCCTCAATTAAGCGGTTCATGGGCCGCCGAGCGGCTGAAGTCAGCGAAGAAACGAGGCACGTTCCATACAAGATTGACTCGTCCAGCGACCTGCTCAAGGTCAGGGCTGGCAAAGACAGCTATTCGCCGCAGGAGATCTCGGCGATGGTGCTGGGCAAGCTTAAGGAAGCCGCCGAATCCTATCTGGGCGAGAAGGTGACCGAAGCCGTCATCACGGTGCCTGCGTACTTCAACGATTCGCAGCGTCAAGCGACCAAGGACGCCGGCAAGATCGCCGGCCTGGACGTCAAACGCATTATTAACGAGCCGACGGCCGCCGCGCTGGCGTACGGCTTGGACAAGAAAGAGAACGAAACGATCGCCGTCTACGACTTCGGCGGCGGCACGTTCGACATCTCGATCCTCGAGGTCGGCGAAGGCGTGGTGGAGGTCAAGGCGACCAACGGCGATACCCATCTGGGCGGCGATAACATCGACAGCGTCCTGATCGAATGGATCGTCGGAGAGTTCCAGCAGGAACACGGGATCAACCTGGCCGGTGACGCAATGGCGCTGCAGCGTCTGCGCGAGGCGGCCGAAAAAAGCAAGATGGACCTGTCGACCTTGATGGAGACCGAGATCAATCTGCCCTTCATCACAGCCGACGCCAGCGGCCCCAAGCACCTCCAGCTGAAGCTGACCAGAGCTCATCTGGAGCAAATGATCGAGCCGCTCGTGCGGCGTACGCTCGAGCCCTGCACGAAGGCGCTGACCGATGCGGGCCTCACGCCGCGCGAAATCGATGAAGTCGTGATGGTCGGTGGCTCGACTCGCATCCCGAAAGTACAGCAGTTGGTGCAGGAGCTGTTCGGCAAGGAGCCGCACAAGGGCGTCAACGCCGACGAGGTCGTGGCCACCGGCGCAGCCGTGCAGGGCGGCGTCTTGGCTGGCGAGGTCAAGGACGTGCTGCTCCTCGACGTGACCCCGCTGTCACTTGGCATCGAAACACTCGGCGGTGTGTTCACGAAGCTGATCGAGCGCAACACCACGATTCCAACGCGAAAGTCCGAGACCTTCTCAACCGCGGCCGACAGTCAGACTTCGGTCGAGATCAAGGTGTTCCAGGGCGAGCGCTCCATGGCTGGGGACAACCGGCTGCTGGGGGTCTTCCAGCTTGTGGGAATCCCGCCGGCGCCCCGCGGCGTGCCGCAGATCGAAGTCACGTTCGACATTGATGCGAACGGCATTTTGAACGTCTCCGCCAAGGACAAGGCTACGAGCAAGCAACAGCAGATCACGATCACGAGTTCCTCGGGCCTGTCCCAGGAAGAGATCGAGAAGATGGCCCGCGATGCGGAGGAACACTCTGCCGAGGACCAGCAGCGCGTGGCAGACATTGAGGCCCGCAACCAAGCGGACCAAGTCATCTACTCGACCGAAAAGACGCTGAAAGAGCACCATGACAAGATCGACGAAGCGGAAGCAATGAAGGTTGAGGCGGCGATTGAAGCGGCTCGCGAGGCCGTCAAGGGCGGAGACACGGATCAGATCCGCACCGCAGTGGACAATCTGTCGCAGGCAAGCCAGCAGCTTGGCTCGGCAATATACAATTCCCAGCAGCCAGGGGCGGACCAGGCACCCCCAGAAAGTGCCGGCGAAGCCAGTGCGGACAGCGCAGCCGACGACGTGGTCGATGCCGAGTTCGTGGATGAAGAGAAGCCGAAAGCATAATCGAGAGATCCCCGCCTAGCCGGAGCGCCGAGCCCGGCCTAGGTGAACGGAGATGGCAGCCAACCGCAGCAGGGACTACTACGCGACGCTAGGCGTCGCGCGGGACGCGAAGCCAGACTCCATCCGCAAGGCCTACCGGCACCTCGCGCGCAAGCTGCACCCTGACGTCAACCCTGGTGACAAGGCTGCTGAGGACCGCTTCAAGGACGTGCAAGAGGCCTACGACATCCTCGGCGACGAGCGAAAGCGCGACGTCTACGACCGCTACGGATTCTATTCCGACCAAGCGTCTCCCCAAGGTTCCGGCGCGCAGGGCGGCGGCTTCGGCTTCGAGGGCTTCGACTTCACAGACTTGGGCCGTCAGGCTGGCGCCGGCGGGAGTCTCGGCGACCTTTTTGATTCGTTCATGGGCGGCGGACGCGGCCGCAGGCGCGAGTCGACTGCACCCCGTCCTGGCGAAGACCTCGAATACGCGATGGAGATCGGATTCGATGACGCCATCCGAGGCACGACCGAACGCCTGCGGATTGCTCGGCACAGCGCCTGTGCGCCATGCCGCGGAACCGGCAGCGCGCAAGGAGCCCCTCCGGGCGTCTGCGGGACCTGCAACGGCACCGGACAGACACAGCAAGCCGCCGGCAACATGCGCTTCAGCATCCCTTGCCCGGCCTGTCAGGGGAGCGGCCGAGTCCGCACCCTGTGTCCGTCCTGCGGCGGCGAAGGGCGAGTCAGTGGAACAGACGCCATTGATGTCCGCATCCCGCCGGGCACGCAGGAGAACTCCCGCCTGCGCATATCCGGCAAGGGCAACGCGGGAGTGCGGGGCGGGCCGTCCGGTGATCTCTACATCGTGGCGCAGGTTGGCAAGCACCCCTTTTTCGAGCGGGACGGCTTCGACATCCGCATCCAAGTCCCCATCACTCCGGCCGAGGCCGTGTTGGGCGCCAAGATCGAAGTGCCCACCATCGATGGCAAGGCGTTCCTGCGGATCCCGCCTGCGACGAATTCGGGCAAGACGTTCCGGGTCCGCGAGCGCGGCGTCAAAGACCCGCGCAGCGGCAAGCGCGGCGATCAGTTCGTTAGGATCTCGATTGTCGTTCCGAAAATTCCCGATGAATCGACCAAGGATCTGATGCGTCACTACGCAGAGCGCAACCCGGAGAATCCGAGGGATTCGATCCTAGCCCCTGACTAACAATGGCAACTCAGCGCAAGACGAAGGGCAGCTACACCATTTCGGTGGTGGCCGAGCGGTTCGGCGTGCATCCCCAGACGCTTCGTTTGTACGAACGCGAGGGACTGCTGCAGCCGTCCCGCACCGACGGCAACACCCGGCTCTACACCGAGGACGACATCGACCGGCTGGACGTGATCCTGTCGCTCACCAGAGATCTCGGCGTCAATCTCGCCGGAGTCGAGATCATCCTGAACATGCGCAGCAAGATGGCTGCCATGCAGCGCCAGATGCGGGAGTTCGTTAGCTACGTGAACAGCTCGATGGATGCTGCTGACGATGCGGAAGATCCGATCTCGAACGCGTTGATTCCGGTCAAGACGCGCATGCCACTGCGCTCGACGCGAACCGACGACGATAGCGAAGACGGCGCCGCTGCGCCCGACAAGTCGAAGATCGTTGACTTGTAATTCTCCGGTGTCGGGGCGCTAGGACAGCAGGGAGCCGATCCAATCCAGCGCGCCGCTGGCCTGCAAGAACACGATCATGATGCAGACCGGCACGGGATACTTCAAGACCCAGAGCCAGCCCCGGTAAAACCCGGTCAGGGCACTGCCGGCCTCGAATTCGTTTCGCCGCAGGGCACTGTTCATACGCCACGCGACAAAAATGGCGATACCCAGACCGCCGAGCGGCAAGCCCCAATTCGACACAAAATAATCGACGGAGTTAAACCACTCTCCACTCACGGTGGCGGGCACGCCCACGATCATCACTGCCAGCCCAGCCAAAATGGTGGCCTTGACACGTGAGACACCGCGGCTGTCAACAACATACGACGTGATCACCTCGAGGATCGCTATCGCGCTGGTGAGGGCGGCAAACACCAGCATCACGAAAAAGATCACGGACAAGAACGCCCCACCTGTGGTCTGCGCTAGAGCCGTGGGCAATGTCACAAAGAGCAGGCCCGGCCCGCTTCCCGGCTCCATGCCGAACGTGAAGACGATCGGGAACAAGACCATCGAGGCCACCAATGCGACCACCGTGTCGGCCGCCGCCGTCGCCAGCGAAGCGGTAGGCAAGTCGTCCTTCGCCCGCAAGTAACTGCCATACGTGATCATGCTCCCCAGGCCGAGGCTGAGCGTAAAGAATGAATGTCCGAGCGCCTCCAGCACTCCGGCTCCGGTCAATTTGCCCCAATTCATGCCGAAGAGAAAGGCCAAGGCATCGTTCCGGCCAGGCATGGTCATGGCCTTGCCGAGCAGGATCAGCATCAAGACCAACAGACAGGGCATCATGATCCCGGCCCAGCGCTCGATGCCGGCCGTCACGCCTGCCGAGACCACGACAACCGTCAGCGCCAGGAAGGCGAATTGCCAGCCCAGGCCGACTGCGGGCGAACTGGTCAGCTGGCCGAACAGGCTCTCTGCCTGGCCGACATCGATGCCTGCGATAGCGTTACTCACCGACAGGTACGTGTAGTGCAGTGCCCAGCCCGCCACGGTGGAGTAGTACGACAGCAGCAGGAAGGCGGTCAGCAAGGCCAGAAAGCCAAACCCGATCCAGGGCGAGCCGGGACGTGACAAGCTGCGGTAGGCATCGACGGGCGATGAGCGCGAGGCCCGACCGAGCAAGGCCTCGGCCATCATCACCGGAACGCCGACTACGAGGATGCACCCCAGATAGACCAGCACGAACGCTCCGCCGCCGTTTTCCCCGGTGATGTAGGGGAACTTCCAAATGTTGCCCAGACCAACGGCGGAACCCGTGGCGGCCAGGATAAACCCGGTCCGGGAATTCCATTGCGATCTTGGAATCTTAGCTGCTGCTGCCATCTTTGCCGATGCCTTTGTCAAGGAACCATGACCCGAATTGCCGGCCGGCCGTTGAGGGCATCAAGCACCTGCCGGGACATTTTCGTCAATGCCCGGTTCGCCTTCCGACTTCGCGATGATGGCAGCCCCGCAGGAATCGCTGAAGACGTTGATCACCGTTCTGTACATATCGAGCGGGCGATCAACCGCGAGCATCGCGCCCACGATCAGTTCAACCTGAGGACCCGTCAGATTGACGGCCTCCAGCACGATGAAGATCACCACAAGGCCGGCAGAGGGCACTGCGGCTGCGCCAATTGAAGCCAGCAAGGCCGTGAACACGACCAACAGCTGCTGTTCGATTCCGAGTTGCACGCCCAGGACCTGGGCGATAAAGATGACCCCCGCGCATTCGTACAGCGCCGTGCCGTCCATATTGACAGTCGCGCCCATCGGCAGCACAAATGAAGTCACACGGTTTGAAGCGCCCACATTTTTCTCAACGGCGTTAATGGTCACCGGCAGCGTCGCTCCCGAGGAACTCGTCGAGAACGCCATGATGATCGGCTGGACCATGTTCCGGAAGTGCGTTATCGGATTGATGCGGCCTACCAAGCGCAGAATGACCGGCAGGGTTATAAACAAGTGAAAGCTGAGACCGAGCACCAGCATGAGGGCGTACCAGCCCAGTGCCTTGAACGCCCCGAGCCCAGTGGTGCCCATCAGTCTGGCAATCAGCGCGAACACGCCGATCGGAGCAACGATGTTGATGATGCCCCCGGTCAGGCGCATCATCGTCTCGAATGCCGACTCAAAGAGGGAAAGCAAGGGGTCGCGATGGGATTCCTTGAGGGTGCTGATGCTGATGCCGACCACGATCGCGAAGAAGATGATCGCGAGCATATTGGTCTCCGCCGCTGCCGCAACTACATTTTCCGGCACGATGTCGAGGATCAGATCGATCGGAGATTGGATCACAGTGAGGTTGGGCATCTCTTCGGTTTCTGCAGAAACCAAGTTCGCACCCACACCCGGTCGAATCAGGTTGACCATCACCAGGCCTACCACGCAAGCGCAGAAGCTCGTCAGCATGTAGTAGCCCATAGTCTTGCCGAACAGCCGACCAAGGCCGGCCCCGGCACCAACCGATGCCACCCCTGTAACGATCGAAGTGACTACCAACGGCACGATGATCATCTTGAGGAGTTTGATGAAGAGCGTCCCCAGCCAGCCCACTGCGTCGGCTAGCGGCTCCCCTCCCACTAAACCTGCGATCACGCCCAAGGCCATCGCGATGGCGATGCGCCAGTGCAGCTGTTGGTGCCATTTGGCACCGGGCTTCAATTCACTCATTGAGTCCTCTCCTCATCGTCACTCAGGCCACTGAACGCTTCCAGTGTCCCATTGACAGCCCGCCGATTGCGATTGCGGGCCCCCGCAGTGTAGCCGCGGATTGAAGCGTACCAAATTGTTCGCCGGCGCAGGAAGCTGGCCTAGCGACCGGACCTGATTGACTCAGGATCGTCGCTTGATTGCGCTGATACGGAGTATTCGGACGGCTAGAGGACGACTGATTGGATCAGGAATTGCCTGAGGGATGCCAGTGGCAGGGACGTTGGCTGTCTGACTGCGATTCGCTGCCCGGAAGCGAGTGGCGGGCGACGATCGCCGCTAGAGCGTTGGCCGCATGCGGCCTGTAGGGGCTCGGACTATGCTGCCGTCCAAGGCTTGAATTCGTCCGGCGGCAGTCAGGCAGGTGTTTTCACTTTGCTACGCTCCTGCCGCAAGAGAGCTGGGCGCAAGGCTGCCTGAAATCGCCTATAGGCAAGGGACTTACGAGACTTACCACGAAGCAGCTGTGCGCGGATCAGAGTGATGCCCAACCTGCTTCGGCGCAGTCTGATGCGAGCAAGCATGGCCAATTCCGGTCCAGCTGAACCGAAAACCAGCACGGCCCCTGTCAACCGCCAGTCCCGCTCCGCAGCCAGTCCCCGCCCGCCCACTTGCGGGGCACAACCGGCGCTGCTAAGGGTCGTTGCTTGGCACCCGGTGTTTGTGGATGTGAGCATCCCGAATTGTGTTGGCGGCCGGGCGGCGGGATTGCTCACTCTGGTACGCTCCTGCCGGAGCAAAACCCCGCCCTGCTGCCGGCATCAGCCGCAGCCGTGCAGGCGTTCGGCAACGCGTCCCGGATGCGCCCGCTGGGCCACTCCAGCGCTGCCGCGCGCAAGCACTTTTCCCGCGCCAGGCGCTGGGTTTGCGCGCCCGCCCGGGCGGTGCCTAAGGCCCGCGCGTCGCTTGCCTGAGGCGCACCATCATCTGCAGTTGCACGTTCGCCCGCCAGAGCACTTCGTTGCCCGGCAGCGGATGGCGCTTGCTCGGCTGCCAGCCCGCCATGCGCGCCAGCAACACCACCCAAGTGCGGATGTCCGGCCCGAGCGGCTGGCCCCGCTCGCGCGGCGGCAGCAGCCGCTCGGCCACCACCACCCGCTCGACCACCGCCCGCTCGTCCGCGCTCAGCACCGCCGCCGCCGGGGTCTGCGGCGCCTCCCGCGCGTAGCGCTGCAGGCTGAACACCTGCCAGGCTGTGATCGCGTCGAACACCAGGCACTTGCCCAGCGCCGCCGCATCGCGCAACTGCCGCTCCTCGCTGTGCGCCCCGCTCTTGAGCACCCGGAAATACTCCTCGATGCTCCAGCGCGCCTCGTACCAGCCCACGATCCGCTCGGCCCACTCCGCCGTCTGGCCCCCCTCGCTCGACACCAGCAGCCATTCCAGCTCAGCCTCCCCCGCCGGCGGGTCCGTCTCCAGCACCCGCACCAGCCACACCGCCAGCGGCGCCGCCCCCGGCTGCTCTTTCGGCGGTTGCAGTTGCACCTGCCCGATGCGCAGCTCCGTCGTCGCGGTGCGCTGCGGCCGCGCCCGCTTGCCCCCCTGCGAATCGATCACGATCTTCCGCCCGCTGACCAGCGGCTCCTCGAAGTCCGGCTGCGCCGCCAGCTCCCGCAGCCTCGTCTCCCCGCACCATTGCGCCTGCACCTTGCGCTGCCGCCCCGCGTGCGCCCGCACCAACAACCCCGCCTCGGCCGCCTGCGCCGCCTGCCGCTGGAACAGTGCGAAAATGTCGCTCTCGCGGTCGCCCACCACCACCACCCGCTTGCCCGGTGCCAGCCGGCCCAACTCCGCGCCCTGCGCAAACCCCCGCAACCAGCGCGCGCTCTCCTTCTCGTGCTCCCCCGTCCGGCCCGGATCCTGTTCCGGGCGCGCCCACTGCTCCAGCCCGCTCACCCCCAGCGGGCGCCCCCCTGCGGTGAACCCCACACTGGCATGCACGAACAGTCCCCGCGAACTGCTGGCACGGTCCTGCAAGGGCCCCAGCCCGCGCGCGCTGCGGCGCAGGTTCGTGTAGTTCAGCGTCGTCGTGTCCTGCACCAACAACAGCGTCTGGCTCGCGTCTGCCCGCAGCCGCCCGTCCGGCAGGTCCGAGCGCAGCAACTCGCGCTGCGACCAGTGCGCCTCGTCGCCCAATTCCAGGGCCGGGAAGCGCCCCAAGCTCCGCTCCGGCGGCTGCCGCAGCGTCTCCCGCCAGTCGTCCGCCAGCCCCTGCAGCCAGACCGCCTTCGGGGCCACCTCCGCCCCCAGCGCGCCCGGCGGCCGCCCCTGCGTGCGGCCCACGCACTGCCAGCCCGCTGCTTGGTAACTGGTGCCCGGGCGCGACCCGTCGACGCACGTCTCCAACAGCACTGGGCGCACGCCGTGCAACCGCTCCCAGTCGTCCGCCAGCCGCCGGGCCGCCTGGCCCAGCACGTGCGAGGCCAGATTCGGCACCTGCACGCCCCGCCGGACCAAGAAGCGGTCGTTGCAGACAATCCGCTCGATGTCCGCTCCGCACGTGCGCTCGTCCCAGCCCAGGTGCTGGTCGCGCGGCCCCAGCCGCAGCGGCGCTGCCACGAAGCTGAGCACGCCCAGTGCCCCGCGCTCAGATTCCACCAGATACACCAGGCGGCGGCCCGGCGCCCGGCCCGCCCCCAGCGGATGATCCTGCTGCAGCAACCGGGCGCACCGCTGGCGCTGCTGCGGCGTCCGTGCCAGGCTCAGGCGCACCGCGCCGAGCGCCGTCAGCGAACCCTCGAATTCCGTCTGCGGCTCCGCGGCCCCCGCCGCGGCGGGCCCGGCTGCGCCGCCGGCAGCTGCAAACCCAGCTCGGCCACCAGCGCCGGCAAGGCCTTGCGGGCCGAGGCCGCGCACAGCTGGCCCTGCCGGTTGCGCCAGCCGTCCTGCTCGCACAGCCCGCGCCCCAAGGCCGCCCGCGACAGCTCGCCCCGCTGCACCTCCCGGCGCAGCCAGTGCACCGTCTCCGGCTTGAACATACGCAGACCAACCCGCACTACCCCTGTTCTACACTGAAACCCCGCTCTGTGTCAAGTCTGTCCGGTCGCTAGGAAGCTGGCCAATGCCGGCAGGCAGATCAAATTCGCGTCCGATCGGGCCGGAAGTGGCCCTAGCGGCGAGCAGGGCGCTGGTGCCAGCGCGGATCGTAGCGAATCTGCGCGCTTGAACCCTTCCGCCTAACCCGCAGCCTCGGCCCGGACCTCCGGCAATGGGCCCGGCCCTCAGAGCGCCCGCGAGCAGGCCCGCCGACTGCCGCGATGCACGTTCCGTGCCTTCGTCATCGGTCCGAACTACGCGTCCTTTGTGTGCGCCAGCGCTGGCGCGATCTCGCACAGCATGCGCCGCAGGTAGCGTTTGCCCTTGAGTCAAAATTCTGCCCGTGTTCACCAGCTTTGGCCATTTTGCTCGAACTAGCCCGACACCAAGAAGGTTGGAAATCAATCCGAGCACGGCTGCTACTTGGAGAGTCCGGCAAGCCCCTTGTCTGCGAGCATTTACTGGCGGGCGTGCGCCCAGTACCCTGCCGGCAGAAGTGGGCCAATGTGAAGTTGCCTGCCTCCCTGCCGCTGGAACAATCTGAAGCGATGCGGTCAAGATGAACGCAGAACCAACACTTCGACGACTTCTGGGAGGACCGTGCCACAGCATAGGATGCCCAGAAATGTCGCGCACCCCAATGCCGGCTGAAACGAGAGCGGTGACCGGGAGCGAGGGCGCGGCGCGCCTGAGCCGAGCTCGGAAGCGGCAGCCATGGGCTACGGGACGTGAAGCCAAACCCGTCCGCGGCAATCCCAGTTGGCAGAAGCTACAGCTGGGCGCGTTTGTGCGTTGGAACCGCCTATATACACGGGTTTGGAGACCGCCCGCCGGTGCTTTGGCCGCGACGGCCAAAGACCTCGCTGAAATTGCCGACAACCGTCGCCCCGCGAGAAGATCCCTGTGTTTTGCTTCGCAAATAGATCGATTTCCCGGGTTTTTTGCACTCATGCTATTCTGAACTGGAATATCCAGCAGCTAGCCTTCTAGAATTTTAGGAGTTTCGATAGCGATCCGGAGAGCGGTGCTTAGAGTCGACGCACCGGATATCGCGTATCGGCGGCGACAATTGGCGATTTGGGCGGAGCCGGGTGCGCCCGAGCGCGGAGGCAAGACCGGAGACCCGGAGGGAAGCCCGCATGAAGTTGCGGGGATGAAGTATTACTGATGAGTGAAGAACGAACTATCCAACACGATAAACCCAGCTATGACCAAAGTAGGACGCGTCAGACACCTCGAACTCGCGAGATCCTGCGGATTGCAGCCACGCTGGACAAGACGGCGGTAGCCCGCGAGATTATGCTCGAGTGGCTCGAGAACGCCGCCAAGACCGACCTGCCAGAACAGGCTTGGGCTGGTGAAGCATTCCACCACCAAGCTGGCAAGCACAGCTTCACTGCTGTCCGCGCCACCGAGGAAAAGTCAGACACTTGGGCACTGCGGTTCATCGAACCCGAAGAGGGCGAGGTCGAACGGGAATGGACCACGGAGATCGCGATCCGCGAGCGTGAAGGCAAGGAGCCGGAGTTCAGCCTGCGGACCTTGGCTAAGTCAAACGAATTGAAAATGCGGGTCCAGCCACGGGTGCCCCCTTTCCTTGAGCACGTTGCTAAGGAATGTGCCATGGAGCAAGGCGCCGCCAAGCTTGAGCTGGAGCCGTGGATCGTCGAATCGGAATACGATGCCGCGAATCTGGCCGAGTTCCTAGTGGATTCGGCGCGTCGCACACCGGCGTTTGTGCTGACCGTGCCGGAGGAAGCCGAGGACCCCAACGAGCCCCTGCTAGATCCGCTGCCACTGGCGGCCGCCACACTCGGCATTGCCAAGGTGATCGTCCTGCCTGCAGAATACACTTGGAAGCTCACAAATCGGTTCGGCAAGAGGTTGTCTGTGTACCGAGGTGCAATGCGGGTTTACCTGACCGGCTTCAATGACAGGGCTGACCCCGAAGGCGGCCACGACCTTTTCATGCCGCACCGCATGGACTCGCCGGAATCTGCGGGCAAGCTTGGCTCGCTGCTGCGCTGGATGGCCGCCCGAGAGAGCCTCCGGGGCTTGCGCTTGGGTCAGGATGTGGTTCCGTTCGTATCGGCGCTGCTGCCATCGATAGATTCCGAAACCGCGAAGCTCGAAGCCAGCCGCAAAACCCCAACAGAGCGGCTCAACGCCGCAAAGCAGCACCTCTCGATGCTGCGCGAAGAACTCAAGCTCGCGCTGCAGATCCAGCAGTCGTTGACGGAGGAGAACCAGGCTGTCGAGAGCCGTGCCCGAGAATCGGAATCCAAGCTGCGCAAGACACACAGCCGACCCAGGCCGTCATTCGACCGAGGTGGCCGGCCGCCATTCGAGGGCAGGGGGCGGCCGTTCGAAGACCGGGGCAGGCCGCCATTCGAGGATCGGGGGCGTCCGCAATACGAGGACCGTGGCAGGCCGCAATACGAGGACCGTGGCAGGCCGCAATCTGAGGGTCGCGGCAGGCCGCCATACGAGGATCGGGGCAGGCCGCAATCTGAGGGTCGCGGCAGGCCGTTCGAAGACCGGGGTCGACCGCAATACAGCGACAGAGGTCGCCGGTCGGGCGACAGGGACCGGGAGCGCCCAATCGACAAGGACCGGGAGCGCCCGAGGCCTAGGACCTGGGCAAAGGACGATGACGACGATCAGAGCTTCGGCGGCTGAGGCAACCGGGTCCGCTTGAGCTGGCCGGGGTCCGCTAGGCGGATTCCAGAATACGTTCGATGGAGGCGGCAAGAGTGGAAGATCTGCGCGGAAAGACAGCGATCGTCACTGGGGGGTCTCGGGGCATCGGCCGTGCGATCTGCCTAGAACTCTCGAGGCGAGGGGCTGCAGTCGCCGTGAACTACCGGTGTCGGCAAAGCGCCGCTGAGGAAACTGTCGCAGCCGTGCGGGAGCTCGGTGGCACGGCTCTCGCCGTTCGCGCAGACGTCTCCAGCAAGAGTGATGTCAGCGAGATGGTTACGCGAGTGGCCCACAAGCTGGGCGAACCCGACATTCTGGTCAACAATGCCGGGCTGCTGCACCTTGGTCAGCTGCTGGACTACGACGAAGACAACTTCGAAAGGATGTGGCAGGTCAATGTCAAGGGTGTGCTGCACTGCTCCGCGATCGTTGCCCCAGCGATGATCGAGCGCGGGTGGGGCCGCATCGTAAACCTCGCGTCTAACGCAGCGGTCGGCACCGCCATGCAGGGCACGACTCTCTACGCTGTGACGAAAGGAGCCGTCCTAACACTCACGAAGCGCATGGCATTCGAGCTTTCGCCGAAGGGAGTGACCGTCAATGCAGTGCTGCCCGGATTCACGAAGACCGACATGGTGCTGGCAGGCAAGTCAGAGGCGCAGATCGAGCGGCTCTTGAAAGACGTGTCAGGGCGCTCGTTGGTGGGCAGGACCGGTGACCCGGAAGACATCGCCAACGTGACGGGGTTCCTCTGCTCCCCAGCAAGCAGCTTCATGACGGGGCAGTTCCTGCTTGCCGACGGTGGCCGACAGGACTACCTGGCACACGTGTAGCGGAGCGGCGGCCCGCACATCGGGCTTCGAAACCGAAGCTGTCCGCGGACTCGTGCCGCGCTACGGACACCGGGCCTGGCCAGGCCGGCGGGGCGGACAATCGCGAGCTCGCCTAGCTGCGGTCCACACGGTACGGAAACCGATCCTTGGATTGGCTGAGGTAATCCAGCACCTCGCCGTCCAATTCGGCCATCAGGCCCGCGCGCGACGGGTCGTCTGCTAGGTTGCGCAGCTGATACGGATCCTCCTGGTTGTCGTAGAGACACCAACGGCCGATCTCGCCACAGGCATAGGTGTAGCGCCGCGTGCGAAGGCCGCGGAAGATGGGTGAGGGGTGGCTGACGCCCCCACTGGCGTGGGACTTTGCGATGTGCATCAAGTACTGATGCTCGGGGCCTTGGACCGACTCGCCGCGCATCACCCCCGACAGATCGCTTCCAACGCAATTCTCGGGCGCCGGAATGCCCGCCATGCCGCACAGCGTCGGATAGATGTCTATGGCGCCGAGCAAGGCATCGCTGCTCAGGCCTGCCGGCATCCCCGGACCGCGCACGACGAACGGCACTCGACACGACTCCTCGTGCGGCAGCCGCTTGCCCGTGCGATTGTGGGCGCCCAGCATCTCGCCATGGTCGGATGTGTAGACGATGATCGTGTGCTCGGCCAAGCCGTTCCTGTCGAGACACTCGCACAAGCGTGCAATCTCAATGTCCACACCCTCGATATGGGCGTTGTATCCGGCGGAGTCGCGGCGAACGCTGCGGCCTCGCCCGCCGACCCCTCTGGTCACCGTCTCGTCCGTGTTCGGCCTCAGCTGAAGATCCCCGGCTGGGTAGTTGCGCAGCAGTTCCGGCGGTGCGTCGTCAAACGGCGGATGCGGCGGGTTCAGCGATAACACCAGCATCCACGGCTCCTGCTTGTTGCGCTCGATGAACCTGATCGCGTCATCCGTCATGAGCGTGGCGTTATAGCCCGCAGGCACTTGCTGCCGCCCGCTGCCCGGCTCAAACGTGTGAGATCGATCGAAATGCGGGTTGGTGTTGTACCAAGCGTGCCATTCGGCGAAACCGTGGCGCGCCTCGCCTTGCGGCTTGAGGGCATGGCCTTCCGCCCCCCGCGCGTCAAGGTGCCACTTGCCGACGTACCCGGTGTGGTAGCCGGCATCGCGGAACGCTTCGCCGAGGCTGTACTCGGATCGACGCAACGGGTACGCGTTATCGATTACGCCTGTCTGGTGCGGCCAGCGACCGGTCATCAGAATGCCCCTGTACGGTGAGCAGACCGGATAGTTCGAGATGCAGTGGGTAAAGGTCGTGCCCTCCGCAGCCAACTTGGCGAGCGCTGGGGCCGCTGCGTCGTTGTATGGCTCACCCGGCATCGAGCACGCACGATGCTGGTCGCTGAAGACAAAAAGAACATTGGGCTTGCGCGGCTGCTGGGCGCTCGCCGACGCGGCGCCCGCCATCGCTAGGCCGCGAATGACATCTCTGCGAGAAGGATTCTGCGGTATCATTACGCGGGTATTCTACCAACGCCTCGAAAGGCTGCCAAGGGCGGTGACGGCGGCGTGGCACGTGCTGTCCGGGCAGCAAGTTTAGTCGTCCATGCCATCCAGAGACAGCGAGGCATTGGTCCTCCGCAGCTATCCCTACCGCGAAGCCGACCTGATCGTGAGCTTCTTCACGCGCGAGAGAGGCAAGCTCCGCGGGGTGGCCAGCGGCGTGCGCCGCCCGAAGAACAAGTTCGGCATGTCGCTGGAACGGCTGGCGCTGTCGCACGTGTACTACCTGCACAAGGAAAACCTGAACCTTGTGACGCTCCAGCGCGCCGAACTGGCGGGTCCCTCGAACCTGTGGAAGGCAGCTTATCCGACCAGCGTCATTCTTGACGTGATCGCTGAGGCGTCTGACCAAGTGCTAGCGGAGAACGTGCCGAATGACGCCTACTTCAGGCTGCTGCGGCTAATCGTGGAGGAATTCTGCCAGGGCATCGCCCAAGACGACTCCGCCGATCAAGTGCAGCCCTGGGCACACCGTGCACTGGTTTATTTCTTGCTGTGGTCAGCTCGGCTTGGCGGGTGGCTGCCGCCTCTAGACTCCTGCATCGAGACTGAAAGGGCCTTCGCACAGGACGAGCCCGCTTACTTCGCCGCCGACAGAGACGGACTGTATTGCGCCGACTCCAAGGACGGCAACTCGTGGCTGTTCCCACCCGAAGCCCGCGCGCTCGCAGCCGCCATGCTGAAACACCGCCTGGATAGGCTGGAGCTATCCCAGTGGCAGGTGCCTGCTGCCTTCGCGCTGCAACGATTCTTGCTGCAGCGCACTGAGGCGCAGATTGAAGGCCGGTTGCGCGGGACCGATGCGCTGCGCAGCCTCTGGCCGGGCGAATAAGACCGAGCCAGAGAGGCGTCTGGGCTATTTCTGCCGCGAGACAGGCCGCCCGTGCAGGGGCGTTGGTCGCGCACGTGCGTCCAGTTTCAAGCTGGCCTTTTCGCGATTGCGGACGATCTCGACGACGACCAACGAATCACCGGCTTCCGCCGCGAACCTTCCAACCTCGCTCGGCCGGTCGACTGGCTTGCCCTCCACGGCAACAATCACGTCGCCCGCACGCAATCCCGCCATTTGAGCGGCCGAGTCCTCCGAGACACCGCGCACAAGCACGCCGCGCTCGACTCCGAAGTATTCGGCAAGCTGTCCGTCCAAACTCTCCAGATCCGTACCAAGCCGGCTGTTCCGGGTGCGCATGGAAACTGTCGGCAAGCTGAACTCCAGCCCGAAATCCCGGCGTGCCCCAGGGTCCAAACGGTCGGTCTCAATGTGAAGCCGGGCAGAGCCGAATTCATCTTTCACAGCCTCGATGCGCTTCCTCACCGAATCCAAGGTGTGCTTGATCGAAAGGGACGGTTGCCGCTCGCCGGTCTCTAACTGGACCTGCTGGCGCTTGCGATCCCGCACCAAGTCCAATTCCACCGTACGGCCGACGGGCGTCTCCCGCACCAAGCGCGCAAAGTGTTCGTAGCCTTGCACCTGTTCCCCGCGATAGCTCAGGACGATGTCCCCCTCTCGCAGGCCGGATCGCTTGGCCGGGCTCTCATCGGCGACGCTGCAGATCTCGACCCCGTGAGGCTCCACGAGCCCGATCTGCCGGGCAGTGTCATCGCTCACGTCGAGCACTCCGACGCCAATGTAGCTGGCGGGAGCGAATAGCACTCCAGCATCGAAGCCGGGTGCCGCGCTGGCGGCCGGGCTGCCCGAAAGCATGCAGCCAAGAGCCACTGTCAGTATCGAAATCGTCTTCATGATCGTGCCTCTCTGCGGACGTCCGTCCGTGCTACCGCGTTCTCCTGATCTCGATGCGGCCAAGGCCGTTGCGAATCCGCACGACCGATCCCCCGCCATTGATCGCTCCGGCAGCCTCCTCGGCGGCCGGGCCGAACCGGCCCTGCGAGCGGCGCACCTGAACGGTCGGGAAATCGCTGAAAATGCCCTGCAAGCCGCGGGCCAGCTCGATGCTCGCGTCAAGCGTCAAGGCAAGCGTTCCCGGCAGCGAGAGCACGATCGACCCCACTGAAGTCGTCAGCTCGGAATCGCCCAGATTCGCGCCTTCCTGAAGGCCCGCAATGATGTCGCCGGCCCCACTTGAGAGCACGAGCGTTCCCCGCGCCTTCTCGACACGGATGTCTCCCGCGCCGGCCTCGGCCTGCATCCCGTTGCGCGCCTCTACCACCCGGATCAGACCGCCGCCTGTCTTCGCGCGCACCATGCCTTCGACAAGCCCGATCTCGATGCTGCCGCCGCCTGTTTCAGCCCTGAGGTCACCCGCCACGCTGTGGGCACGGATGCTGCCGGCACTGGTGATCAAGCGCGCCGTATCCCCCGCTCGCACCAGGTCGATGCTGCCTCCCGCCGTCTCGCAGTACACCGCACCGTCAATCGTGCCCAGATGCACGTTCCCGCCGGCTGTTGTCGCGGTGACCGCTCCCTTGATGCGGTCGATCATGATCGATCCCCCGAAAGCGTGGGCGGTCACGGAACCGGAAATTCCGCGGATATCGATGCCGCCACCGCGCGTCTCGATGTCGACTATCGCGGTCTTGGCGGGCACTTCCATCTCGAGCACGAACTCGACGCGGCAATCGTTGCAGACCGGGTCGCGCAGAGTCAGCGCAACGGTGTCGTCAGCAGGACGGTGTGCCGTGATTCCGGACTTATCGAACACAACCGGCACCCAAGCGGTGCCGCGGCCGGACCGCGCGTGGGTCGTCAGCTTGTAGCGGACACCCTCTCGATCCGTTCCGCGGACCGCTACCAGACCTCTGGACCGAACCTCGATACGTTCTGCCGCCTCGGCGTCGCCGCTCCACTCTTGCGTCCAGCGGTAGCCGTTTCGCTCCGGCTGAGCTGACAAGCTCGCGACCAGCAACAGTGCCATGCCGGCACTGGCCAGGGCCCTTAGCGGCTTCCAGGCTGACATCGGATCAGAATCGCTCCATGGAGGCGCCGAGTGCCTCCAAGATCCGTTCGCTCTCTTGGACCACGAACGGATTCGCTTCAAGTTCGACCAGCTCCTGCAGGGCTCCGGCGATGTCGCGGCCCGGATGCTCGCCCAGCAGTTGGATCGCGTGGATCCGCACGCCGGCAATCGGGTCCGTGCGCAAGGCCTGCACCAAGGCATCGCGGACATCCTGCTGGTCCACATGCTGCTTGACGGTGTCAAGGGCCTTCAGCCGCACACCGGCGTTCTGGTCCTCCAGCATGGACCGCAGCAAGATCCGGCGCACTTCAAGATCTGATGCGTGCGCCTGCAGGGCTTCAAGCGAGGACAGGCGAGCGCCCGCATTTGATGCCTGCATCGTATTCATGAGCATCCCTCGGATGAAGGGATCCGATGATTCGCCGGTGACCACACGGCGCTCTTCCAAAACGATCCTTATTTGCCCCCCGACAGGGTCGAGATGGACGGTCTCGATCCCCGTCAGGGAGCGCCCGGCGTCGAAGGACAGAGGATCGCCGAGGACTGCCGACGTCTGCGACGCCGACGGGAGAAATGTGTCATGCCAGGCACCCCGGCCGGCAAAAAATCCGACAACCACGAGCAGGGCCGCCATGGCGAGCTGCCGAACGAGGGGGCGTTCCGCGAGCGACGCCCGCAGAGCAGCCAGGCGCGTACCCAAGCGCCGGAAGGGTGACGGCCGCCTGTGCAGGCTGCCTTGGGCAGCCACAGCCAGTAGCAGGTCGTCACGGCAGTCTGCCAACATCGAATCGACCTGCCTGTCGATCTCGTCAGCGTTGAGCGAGAGCAGAAATGCCTCCTCGTCATCGAACAAGGCGCTGAATTCAGCGTCCTGGGCGCGGAACCGCTCGATCTCCTTGCGGTCGCCCAGACTCAACTCGCCGTATAGGTACAGGCGAATCTGCCGGCGCAAGAGTTCGCTCTCAAGCCCGGCGCGATCATCAGCCGCGGACATCTTGCAACTCCATCCGCAGTTTCTTGGTGGCGCGGAACAAGCACTGCTTCGCAGACTCTTCGCTCATCGCGCAGGCCTCGCCAATCTGTCGCAGGCGCATGCCCTCGTGATGCCGGAGCGTGAAGACCAGGCGCTCGCGGTCGGACAGCGTCTTGAGCGCGGTATTGATTCGCCTTGAAAGCTCACCCGTGCCGAGCATCTGCTCGGGGGAACTGGTCGGTCTGGAATCGGCCGCAAGCTGCAGCGGAGAGCGACCGGTGGCGTCATCGTCAAAGACCCCGAATTCGGGCCGCGCCTTGCGCCGCCGGAGCTGATCCAAGCAAACGTTGGTCGCAATGCGGTACAGCCATGTGTGGAAGCGGCACTGAAACCGGAATGTGTCCAGCTTGCGGTACGCCTTCAGGAAAGCTTCTTGGTAGGCATCTTGGGCGTCCTCGCGCGACGGCAGGAGCCGCAATGCAATGCGGAGGACGCTGCGGTCGTACATCCGCACCAGTTCGGCAAAGGCGCCTTGGTCGCCGCGCTGGGCAGCCTCGACGAGACGTCGCTCTGTCCGGTCATCCCGAACAGCGCCCAATCCGAACGAGAGACTCTCCGCCTTGGCAGCTTCCACTTTGCCGACTTCCTTCTGCATGGTTTGACGCAATGGCCGTCGCAACGTTAGCCAAGCGGGCGCTTCGCCCCGGATCAAACGATCCAGCCGCCGCCCACCACGCAATCTCCGTCGTAGAGCACAGCAGCTTGGCCGGGCGTCACCGCCCGCTGCGGCTCGTCGAACACGATTTCCGCTCGATCCAGCTCCCCGTCAACCGGACGCACGTCCGCCCACGCCGGAACCGCGCGATAGCGAATCTTGACACGTGCGCGCACCGGCGCTCGCAAAGCCTCGCAGCAGATCCAGTTCGTGTCGCGAATCTGACAGCTATCGCGCAGCAGGGACTCCTTGGGCCCGACCACCACGCGGCGCTCGGCCGGCTGGATCTCAGTGACGTAGACGGGCTTGCCGACGGCAACTCCGAGACCGCGCCGCTGCCCCACGGTGAAGTGATGGATTCCCGCGTGCTCGCCGAGCACCTCGCCAGCCTCCGACACGACCTCGCCGGGGCTGCTCTCGCCCAGCCCGCCTTCCTGCTCCCGGTATGCGTCGACGAAACTGGCGTAGTCACCGTTCGGCACGAAGCAAATCTCGCGGCTTTCGGGCTTGCCGGCGACATCTAGGCCTAGGTCCTCGGCCAGCCTACGAACTTCCGCCTTGCGCATGGCGCCCAGCGGAAACTTGGTCCTGGCAAGCTGCTCCTGCGTCAGGCCGAAGAGGAAGTATGACTGGTCGCGGGACTCGTCCACGCCGGTCAAGAGCAGGTACCGGCCGGTCTGCTCGTCACGCTCGATCCGCGCGTAGTGCCCAGTGGCCACGGTCTCGGCTCCAACTTGGCTGGCAGTATCGAGGAAGCGGTCGAACTTGAGAAAATTGTTGCAGAGGGTGCACGGGATGGGCGTTCGGCCAGCCAGGTAGTCCGCGACGAAGGGCTTGATCACCTGGCGCTCGAAGCTGTCCTCGAAGTTGACCACGTAATAGGGGATCCCCAGCCTCTGCGCCACCCAGCGGGCATCATAGACATCATCCAAGGAACAGCAGCGTCCGGACGCGCCGCCTTCGGGCACTAGCTCCGGCATGCGCTGCTGGTTCCACAGCTGCATCGTCAGGCCAATGATCGGCTGCTGCTGGCTGTGCAGCAATGCCGCAACGGCAGACGAATCCACGCCGCCGCTCATCGCCACCGCTACCAGGGAATCGGCCACTGATCTCAGCGTAACTGCCTTGGGCCGGAGTCTGCGCCGCTACCAGCCGATCTGCCTGCCTTCGTTCTCTTGCTGCAAGAAGCTGACTAAGGGCTCGAAGTACTCCAGCATGGCCTTGGTCGAAACTTCACTGCCGGTCTTCTCCAGCAAGACCTCGCGCCAGTCGCGCGTTGCCCCGAGGCTGAGCAGATCCCACAGGAAAGCGCCAACCTCCTCGTTGCCGTAGTAGTTGCAGTTGCGGGGATCCTGCTTGAGGATGTTCTTGGCGATATAGGTGTGGAGCTGGTACTTGATCACGAACGCCATCGCGTAGTCGTAGTACTGGGCAGGATCGTCGGTGATGTGGGTCTTCGTGCAGGCGTCGCAATACTCCTCGCCCCGGGGATCCGGCGGCGCGATGCCTTGGAACCGCCCGGCGTGCTCCCACCAGCGCTGATTGAACTCGTCGACGGCCAAGCTTTCCTCGTACAGGTCGTGCTCGAAGAAAGACATCGTCCCGGCGGCGAACGGGATGAACACCACAGCTTGGTCCAGCGCCTCGTCCAGCAGCCACGCGATCTCGTCGATCTCGGCATCCTCTTCCAACAGCCCGATCTCCTTCAGGTAGGCGGGCTGGCGAGCGGCAATTCCGATCAGGTCCCCGACCGCTTCGTGGAAGGCGCGATTCGCCCCACCGCGCAGCGCCAGCGGCACATCAGCGCCGCTATAGGCCATGTAGTAGTAAATGTGGCCGAGCTCATGGTGCGAGGTCTCGAACCAGCGCCAGTTGTTCTCGACGCTCATCAGCGAGCGGACGTCGGCCTCGAGATCCATGTGCCAGGCCGATGCGTGGGTGTTCTTCTTGCGCACGGCGCCGGGTGCGAGCGGATACAGATCTGATTTCTCGTAGAAGGACTGCGGTAAGGCAGGCATGCCCATCGATTTGTAGAAAGACTCCGCCTGCCTGACGATCCATTCGGCGTCCTTGTCCTGCACCAGTTCATCAAGGTCAATGCCTCGGCTCAGCCCCGGCCACGCCTGCGCCCAGCGGTTGCCGATCCAGTGCGCGGGGATCTTGACCGGGACGGGCTGGGCGTAGCGCGCCGCCAGCTCGTGCTTGGTCCATGTATGGAGCTGGTCATAGAGCGGCTTCAGGTCTTGGTTGAAGCGCACCATCATCGTCATCATTTCCTCGACCGTCATGCCGTAGTCGTCCACTTGTAGAGCGAAGAATGAGTCGTAGCCCATCTCTTGGGCAACTTGGTTGCGCAGGTCGCGCAGCTGGCCGATGCCCTGTTTGAGCGCCGGGCCGGTCTGCTTGGCAACCCCCCATGTCTTGCGGCGCTCAGCCTCGTCTCGCGAGGTCACCAAGATTTCGTCGATCTGATTTGGGGTCACGACCTCAACACAGCGCTCGCCCGCGCGCTCGGCGCAGAATTCGAACGAGTCGAGGATCGCGCTCTGCTCGGCCTCGGCAGAGACGCGCGCCGCAACGACCTCGGGGATCGTGCCCGGATACTCTGCAGCCGACATGAGCACACTGCGCAACTGGCGCTGGGTAATGTCATCGATATGCCGGGCTTGGGCCAGGAGCCCCTTGGTGGTTTCGATCACCCAAGGATTCCCGCTGAACGTGGCCATGGTTTTTTCGGCGCCGATCCGCTCGCCGACATGAAGTTCGGTGACGTCGGTCGCCGATTTCCAGTACGCCTCAGCTGTAATCGCGTACATCTTCTGCGCGAGAGTGTCGTAGGTCGAGAGAAACTGTTCGGCCTGCTGCTGGGGGCTGGGCGCGCAGCCGCTGGCAAGCAGCAGCGCGAAAGCTGGCAGGCAGGCAAGGCCGGTTGCGGGTTTAAGCCGTGTCATCAGTAGTCATTCTAGGCACAAGCACGCTGGTTGAGCGAGGTCGAGAGGCCGTGTATTCAGTAGCCCTGCCGCGATCTGGACATGCGGGAAGGGCCGGACCCGGTCGGGATGGGGGGCTGCTCAGCCGGGCCGCTACGGCGTCCGCGCGAACGTGTGTGCACATTGCGCGTTGCGGCGGACGCCTCGTGTTTCCTATTCTGAAGGTAGGCACCTCGTCAGGCCAGAGACCGCGCAAGCGCACATTTCGGCGCTCGCTCACCTCTCAGCGCTCCACCTAACGCGAGGCACGCCACATGGCAGCCGTCCCATACGGAAGCCTCGAGGAGATTTCACAGTATGAAAAGCCACCTTCGCCTGACCTTACCGCTGGTCGCATTGCTAGTCGCTTTCGGATGCGGTTCACCAGAGCCGGAAGCGCCGCCGGCGCCGCTCATGCCGATCGGGGAAGCGGTCATGATCGAACCCCCGCTGGGCCTACCCCCGGTCAGCATTCCCGTAGACAACCCGCCAACCGCCGAAACGATCGCGCTCGGACGCAAGCTGTACTACGACAAAGGGCTTTCCGTGGACAGCACGATCGCTTGTGCCAGCTGTCACGACCCTGAAGCCGGCTTCGCGGACCCGAATCAGTTCTCCGAAGGCGTGGGCGGCAAGCTCGGCGGGCGGCAGTCACCGCCAGTCATGAATGCCGCCTACTTCACCAGCCAGTTCTGGGATGGCCGCGCCGCGACCCTCGAAGACCAGGCTGGCGGCCCGGTTGAAAACCCGATCGAGATGGCCTTCACGCATGAAGGCGTCGTCGAGCGCCTCTCCGGCGACCCGATGTATGTCGAACTCTTCAAGGAAGCTTGGGGCGAGGGCCCGATCGCCTTCGAGATGGTCGCGAAATCGATCGCGAGCTTTGAGCGGACCGTGCTGGTCGGCAACTCCCCGTTCGACCGCTACATGTTTGGCGACGACAAGGAAGCCATGAGCGCGGAAGCGATCCGCGGCCTCGACATCTTCACCGATCCCGAGAAGGGCAACTGCGAAGTTTGCCACACCATCGAAGAGGACGAGGGGTACGCGCTCTTCACGGACAACAAATTCCACAACCTCGGCGTGGGTGCGGAGATCGATGGCTCATTCGCCGACGTTGGGCGGTTCGAGATCAGCGCAGTGGAAGCCGACAAGGGAGCGTTCAAGACTCCGCATCTGCGCAACATCGCCGACAGCGGCCCCTACATGCATGACGGGCACTTGAAAACGCTCAAGGAAGTGCTCGACTTCTATATCGGTGCGGGGAACTCAAATGACTTCCGGGACGAAGAAATCCACGAGCTGGATCATCTCAGCGCGCAGGAGCGCACCGATTTGATCGCCTTCATGGAGGCACTCAGCGGAGACTATCCCGCCGATGTGGGTGCGCCTGACGGCGACATGGCCTATCTCGACGTTCCCGCCGAATCTCTTGCCAGAGGCTGCTTCAGGGCTGATCTCTAAACATCGCAGGGGCGGCGGCCAGGCCGCCGGCCACCGCCCCTGGTAAACATTGCAGGCTTGGGCGGCCTCAGCTGCGGTCGCGACTCATAGTGCTGCCGGCCGTAGCGCTCGCTCCGTGCAACCTCGCTCTCTTATCTTGGCCGCGCTCCTAGGCTCTGGTGCCGTGGGGTTCTCCATGCATGGGCAAGGCGGGGGTGTGCTCTACACGCCGCTGCAGCTGTTCTTCGGCATCCCATTCCACGTCGCCGTCGTCCAGAGCCTCTGGTTCACGATGCTGACGGCGCTCTCGGCCGTGCTGCTGTTCCGCAAGGAGCAGCAAGTGGACTGGAAACTCTCGATTTCGCTCGAATCCGCCAGCTTCGCAGGCGCATTTGCCAGTGGGTACTTCGCCAGGCTGTTCACGCCCCAAGTCCTGACCGCTGGGCTAGCTGCCCTACTGCTCTGCTCCGGGATCGTAATGCTCTTGGAGCTGGCCCCGCCGCTCCTCTCGGACAAGATCTCGCGGTTCGAATGGGTCAGGCATCGTGCGGGTGAAGTCTACCGCGTCCATTTGGGCAAGGGACTTCCGCTCTCATTCCTGATCGGTATCACCTCGGGCCTCACGGGCACGGCAGGCGGATACCTGAAGATCCCCATGTTGGTGCGGCTGTTCGGCGTTCCGATCAAGGTGGCAGTCGGCTCGTCCGCCTTCATGGTGATTCTCACTTCTGCGGGCGGCCTGCTGGGCCACATCTCTACAGGAGAGGTCGCTTGGCACCATCCGATCGTGTTGGGAGCCTTCGTGCTAGCCGGATCCCAGATCGGCCCCCGGCTGGCGCTGCGATCCGAGCCCGAGATGATGCGAAAGAGATTCTCCGGGTACTTGTTCGCGATAGCCTTCACCCTACTAGCGAGCCTACTGTTTGCTGGTTCCGGCCTCGCCACAGCGCAGTAGGTTCCGGCCGTACGGGGCAGAGCCCCCAAGATTGGCCGCCCACGCGCCTTCCCCACCCCGGGCGCACACCCTTGCCGCCCGATTCGCGCAGGGCCTCTGATCGTGGTCACCTCGCAACGCAATCCCGAGACCAAGCGGAAGGACCTGACAACGTTCACCTACGACGTCTCGCGCTACACCCACTGACGGGCCAGCCGGCTGACCCGGCTGCGCTCGTTCGGATTCCTGCGATTGAGAACCGTCCGGCTGCGACTGCACTTTCCCGGCCGACAACGTAGAACGAGCGTCCGCCCGACGGGTGTGGTCTGGCGACCTTAGCTCTCCAGCAGTTCCTTCAGCGTTACGTCGGCCGGGATGTCAACGTCCGGCAATGGTTCGGGGTGCTTGAAAAATGGGTTGCCGGGCGACCACAGCTCAAGGCTGTCGGAGTTCTGTTCGTAGTAATCCGGGTCGGTAGTCACCCGGATGGATTCCTGCATACCGGGTGCGATCAGGCTGTATTCCCGCTTACCCATCTGTTGAACCTGTGTGTCCGGCGGCATCAGGTCCGGGTCCCGGATTACGCGGTCGAGGTCGTCCAAGGTGATCGGCGACGGGGAGCGTTCCGGCATCTCGAGACTAGAATCGACGGCAGCGTCGATGTCGAAACCGCCCTGTTCCTCCTCAGCGACCTGGCGCTCTATCTGATCGGCAACGTTCCGGGCATCGGCCGAGTCTCGTCCTGCCAGCACGGCGGCGGCTAGGGCACCCGGCATCCGAGCAAGGATTGGCTGCAAACGACCGACGACGTTCTGGAACAGGCCGATGCGTTTTCGCAGTGCGCGGTACACGTCGGCCTCGACCGTGTCCTTGTAGTGGAGGTTCACAACGCGCACCGTGGAATGGCGCTGGCCAACCCGGTCGATGCGGCCGATCCTCTGCTCAACCCGCATCGGATTCCACGGCATGTCGTAGTTGACAAGCGCCCCGCAGAACTGGAAGTTTAGTCCCTCCGCAGCGGCGTCGGTGCAAAGCAGCAGATCGGCGTCGCCATCCTTGAACCGGCGCTTGACCTGCTCGCGGTCGATGCGGCGCCAGACGTTCGCCTCTTGGTCGGCAGGGATCTCGCCGCCGCGGCCCGAGAAGCACATGAGTCTCAGGCCCGGCCGCTTCCGGAGTGCGATGCGAAGGAAGTCCATGGTGTCCGTGTACTGCGTGAACACCATGACCTGGCAGTACCCATGCCGTGCCAGTTCATCCAGCGTCTCGGTCAGCCAAGCGAGCTTGCTGTCGGGCGGCAATGCCCGGATCATTTCCAGTAGGCGTTCTATCTCACTGCGTTCCTCGAAGGCCAGCGCGCGCGGAGCGAGGGCCGCGACCTCCTCGATGTCGGGCATGTCATCCAGTGCCTCGTCGTCCGGAGCGTCCTCGTCATCCACTTCCAAGGAAACAGCTGACGCGTCGGATTCGTGCAGAGTGGCGTCGAGTCGCTTTTCCAACGTGGCTCGCAGTGCGGCGAAGCTGCTAGCGAAACGCCGTCGGTAGATCGTCATCACGAATCCGACCGCTGATCGCTCGGCACTGGCGGCTCGGTTGTAGACACTCGCAATGTACTTGTCGATGGCCTCGCAGAGATCGAGTTCTGCGTTGCTCATTTCCACGAAGCGGTCATCGACCTGCCGATCCGCGATCTTGGCCGCCAACATCCCGGCAGTGTTGTACTGCCGCAAGAGTTCGCGGGTATGGCGCGAGATCAGACGCCGAATCGGAGTGTGCGCGCGCATGACGGCGATTGCCGCACGGCGCTCGGGCCCGTCCAGTTGGCGGCGGGGAATGCTTGCGACGCTTCGCAAGGCGCTGAGCAACTTGCCGGCCTTCAGTCGCGACAAGCCAGTCACGCGCTCCACGTCGTCGCGGGACAGCTTGCCGTAGACGTGCTCGACCGATTGGAACATCCGCGCCATGTGATCCACCGCCTCCCTGGACGGATTGGGTTGGTTAACCTGTTCGCAGAAGTCTAGGAACGCCGTTGCGTTCCATTCCGGCGGCAGCCCCATCAAGTCCATCAGGTCCCAGACTTCGATTGGGTGCATCTGCATAGGGGTCGCTGTCAGCAGGACCAATCCCTGCGTTCGGGTTTTCAGGGCACGCATCAGCTTGAGCAGCGCGTTCGCACCGCCCTCTCGAGCGCTGCCAGCGGAGCGTCGGCGAGCGTGATGCGCTTCGTCGAGGATGATGAGATCCCACGGCTGGGCACCTTCGAGCAGCGCCTTGGCGCGGTCCTTGCGCCGCATCAGATGGCTCGACACGATAACCACGGGTTCTTCGTGCCAGTGGTCCGGGCCTACCTTGCGCTCGTGCTGTCCGCGTAGCGCCTGCGACTCGTACACGCAAAGATTGCGACCATCGTAAATCGGCCAGTTGAGGTTGAATTTCTCGCGCAGCTCGATCTGCCACTGTTTGAGAACGGCCTTGGGTGCAAGAATTAGAATCCGTTTGGCGAGTCCCGAGAGCCACGCTTGGCGCAGGAGCAGACCCGCTTGAATTGTCTTGCCTAGACCTACCTCATCGGCGATCAGAAGCCTCGGCGGCCAACGCGCATAGAGACGCTCGAACGCGCACAACTGGTGCGGCCACGGCGTAACTGCTGCGGTGGCTTCGCCCGCGTGTGCTCCGCCGTTCGCCAGTCTCGGCGCATTCCGAATGAACGACCAAATGAGTCGCGCTCGGTCCGTGGGCCAGGACGGTGGCGGTTCCGGGAACGGCTTGGGGCGCGGGCGAATGGGAGGGCCCTCTTCCGGCAGGAACCTAAGCAGGTCTTGCCGCACTGCATCGGGTATCTCCAGCACTATCGCCCAAGGCGAACGGTCGTCCCAGAGACGTGCGAAATTCTGCTCCTCACTGGTGACCCGTCCAGGCTCTGGCCCCCAACTCGTAAACACTTGGATGCTCTCCCAGTTGCCCTGCCATCCGGCCGTGGTCTCGTTGAGGCTGCCTGTCCAAGCAATCTTGTGGCTGGCGTGGTCCTCGATAATGCCAGCCTTTTCGTGAAAGATTGCCCCGCTGACAACAGGCTGCCTACTCGCATCGCAGGGCACCGCAACCTTCACTTCGAGATGGCGGCGGGCGATCATCCAAGCGAGCAGGGCCAGCGCATCGACGGCAGCATTGTCGGGCGGTGCCAGCGGTAGGTCCAGCAGGTGCCGCTCGACTTGATCGCGCAAGGCCTCGCCGCGGCTTGTGGCTGCGATTTCTGGAGCCCCAAGGGTACACCCCACTATCAGGCGCATACGCCCGTCATTGCGAACAAGTCCCTCGATCCCCCGGGCGGCCAGTGCAAGCGCGCCAGCGTTGAAGTAGCCGGTCAGTCGGTCGTAACGCTGGGCGTCTTCGAGTGCCGGAACATAGAAGACCCGGATCAGGTTACCGACCTCGGGAGTGTACTTGAATCGCCAGGAGTGGTCGGAAAGCAAACCGTTAATCCCAGGGATTCACGAGCGATACGCCCGAGGCTTCAAATTCACTGATTTCGCGGATTGCGATTCGCCTCCCATGAACGCGGGCGATTGCCGCGATCTGGTCATCTGCCACGTTGAGGTGCCTGCCCTTGCGCTCCGTCTCGGCCGCAATCTCTCCGTAAACCGGAGCTGCGCGTTCGCCAAACGAGATAATACGGCCACGAAAGTGATCGCATGTCATTTGCCAGAATCGGCCGAGGCTCGATTGCCGACGGCCAGCAGGCAGCCGCGAGATCCCGTAACGCAGTTCCGCCAGCGCGATCGTTGGCACCGCAAGCACAGGGTCGTTGGCCTCGAGCCACTTGACCACCTGCGTCGATGGGTTGGTTCTGGTTAGCTCCGACGACACGTTCGTGTTAACAAGGATCATGTCAGGTCGATCCGCTCTTGAGGCTGGTCGTGGACTCGCAGTAACGGTTCGATCTCTTCGCCCGGCTCGATGACTGCGATGAAATCGTGCGGAAACCGGGTCGATTCACCTGTCTCGTCAGCAGCTTCGTCGAGGATTGACCGGGCTAGTGCTTCGAGGCTGCACCCGCGTAGTTCAGCGCGGCAGCGGAGTCTCTCCTTCGATTCCGCCGACAGGTTATGGATTGTGAGACTGGCCATAGACGGACTCCCAAACCTATCGGTCTAAACGATGATTGCATGCGATCGTGGCCTTCGGCAATCCGACCACCGATAGGCGATTGTGGTTGTGGTCCAGACGCAGACCGGCCGCCAAGCGGCGAGAGCGTTCAGGTGGTGGAGCTGCGCCACAGGGAGAGCTGCTCCGGCTCGCCAACGTCGTCGCGGTAAGCTAGGCGGGACAGATTGTAGAGGGCCTCGAAGTCGTCCGCGGCGGCCGCGGCGTCGCCTGGGAGTTGGACCCCCGTGATGGAGGGTGAAGTCGGCAGCACCTCGAGGACCGCCTTGAGCGCGGCAAAGAAGCGAGGTTCCCTATCCACGCCGGTTCGTTCGAAGAGCTCTCGGGCCGCGGCCAAGGACCGCGATCGGGCCGCGTGGGCCGCGTGGTGGAGGGTATCGATCATGCCCCGGGATCCGTTGGTTGGCCCGAGTGCGCCGGCTGCCGCGCGACGCTCGCTGTCCCAGAGAATTAGATCACTGCCGCGCTTGTTCGCAAGTCGGCCCACCACCTCTCGATCGAGATCGACTCCGACCGCGCGTGCCAGCCGCAGGGCCTCGTCGTAGGCGAAGACCGGCGCGCGAAACGTGTCCCAGGCCAACACGACGAAGGCGGTTACGGGATCAAGATCGGCGTCTGCGCGCAGGGCCGTCAGCCGCTCCAGCCGCCAGCGTTTGACCTCACGCCGAGCTACGTCGAGCGCATCTTCCGGATTCACTGCGTACGGATCCCACGGCTCGTCCAGCAGAGCCCGTTGTCGGCCGCGCGGCCTGCCGTTGCCCCATAAAGTAGGACTTGACTTTTGTACTTGTCTTGTGCCATTCCTTGGGCATGCACGAGCAAAATCAGGTTGCTTCCACACTCGCCAGCCCCGACGGGATGAATCGGCTGCAGGACCTGCTGGCTCAAGCCGGCTCCGCCAGCCGGACCGAGATGGGCCGTCGGGTCTGTCAGGCGTTCGGATTCCATGACGCCCGCGGCCGGCCCCAGTTGGCCGGCTGCATGAAGGCGCTGCGCGCTCTCGATGGGCACGGCCGCATCCAGCTGCCCGCGCCCCGCCACGGGTGCCGGCCCTGCCAGCCGCGCGGTCTCGGTCGGCCCGTGCCCGCCCCGGCGGACGTGCCCGCGCGGGCCGACCTCGTCCAGGGGCTGGCGCTGGTCGAGGTCATCGGGAACGACCAGCGGCGGGTCTGGACCGAGCTGTTGCAACGCGAGCATCCGCGCGGCGCGGCCCGGCACGTGGGCCCCCAGCTGCGCTACCTGCTGGTTTCCGACCACGGCGTGCTGGGCGCGCTGGGCTTCGCCGCCTCGGCCCTGACGCTGGCCGCGCGTGATGCCTTCATCGGCTGGGACGCCGACCTGCGCAGCCGCCAGCTGCACCGCGTGATCGCTCTGAGCCGCTTCCTGATCCGGCCTTCCGTCGCCTGCCGCAACCTGGCCTCCAAGGCCCTCGGGCTGTGCCTGCGGCGCCTGCCCGACGACTTCGAGCGCCGCTATGGCTACCGCCCCTTGCTCGCGGAAACCTTTGTCGAAAAAGACCGTTACGCGGGCACTTCGCTGGTCGCCGCCAACTGGCTGTGCGTCGGCGAGACCGCCGGGCGCGGCCGCTGCGCGGCCCCCGCCACGCGCGTGCCGGTCAAGGCCGTCTACCTCTACCCGCTGGCGCGCGACTGGCGCGCCCAGCTGGGTGTGGCGGCAGCGGTGCCGCCGCCGGCGCTGGGTCCCGGCGAGGGCCTGACGCGGGACGCGTGGGCCGCGCACGAGTTCGGCGCGGCACCGCTGGGCGATGTACGCTGGAGCAAGCGGCTGGTGCAGAGTGCGCGCATTCAGTCCGAGGCGCCGACGAAGTCGTTCCTGGGGGCGGCGCAGCAGGATCGGGCGGCGGTGAAGGGCCACTACCGGCTGATCGACCAGCCGGCGGACTCGCAGGTCACGCCGGAGAACATCCTGGCCCCGCACCGGCAGCGCACGCTGCGCCGCATGCAGGGCCAGGCGGCGGTGCTGTGCATTCAGGACGGCACCGATCTCAACTTCGCCGAGCACGGCGGCTGCGTGGGGCTGGGCCAGATCGGCAAGAACAGCAACGCGCAGGGCACGCTGGGGCTGCACATGCACTCGATGCTGGTGGTCAACGGGGACGGCCTTCCGCTGGGCCTGCCGCAGATCCAGTACGAGGCGCCGGACGGGCAGGCGCAGCGGGGCAAGCCGCTGGAGGAGCGCAAGACGTTCCGCTGGATCCGCGGGCTGCGCGAGTGCGCGGAGCTGGCCAAGGAACTCGACGGGGTGCGCCCGGTGACGGTGATGGACCGCGAGGCGGACGTGTTCGCGCTGTTCGCCGAGCAGCGCCGGCTGGGCACGGTCGACCTGCTGGTGCGGGCCAAGCACAACCGCTCGCTGGGCAAGGACGTGCCGAAGCTGTTCGCGGGGGTGCGGGCGGAGGCGGCGCAGGCCCGCCTGGAGATCCACGTGGGGCGGCTGTCGGCGCGGCGGGCGAGCCGCGGGCAGAAGGGCCGCGAGGCGCGCGCGGAGCGGGTGGCGCAGGTGGAACTGCGCTGGCGGGCGGTGGCACTGCCGGACCCGGACAAGGCCGCCGCGGCGGCGCGGCTGAACCTAGTGCACGTGCGCGAGGAGACGCAGCCGGAGGGGGCCGAGCGGCTGGAGTGGTTCCTGCTCACGACGCTGGCGGTGCAGTCCCGGCAGGACGCGGAGCAGGTGCTGGACTGGTACCAGCTGAGGTGGCGCATCGAGGACTGGCACCGGCTGCTGAAGACGGGCTGCAAGGTGGAGTACCTGGCGCATCGGACGGGGGAGCGGATCGAGCGGGCGGTGACGATCAACGCGGTGATCGCGTGGCGGCTGATGGCGATGACGTTGCTGGGCCGCGACACGCCAGAACTGCCGGCCGAGACGCTGTTTTCCGACATCGAGATCGCCGCTCTGGAGGACTTTGCGAAGGATCGCAAGCTGCCGCGGCCGGACAACATCGGGCGGGCGCTGCGGACGACGGCCATGCTGGGCGGGTAGCTGGGTTTCAAGCGCAAGCGCTATGCCGGCCCGGGCCACCAAGTCCTGTGGGAAGGCTACACCCGGCTGGCCACTATCGTGCAAGCCTGCGAACGGAGTCTCCGTCTCGACCAAGACAGCAAACTCTATCAGAGGCTGTCTAAGAACAAGACTTATGGGTAAACGGCAGGGTGCGGGTCCCGCCTCGTCGCAAGGAAGGCGCGCGCGCGGGCCTTGTGCGGTCTGTGTACGGTCTTGCCTTGTAGCTCTTCGATACATTCGAAGAACTTGTCGATACAAGTTTGAACGCCTTCGTCGCGAATCGTCTCGCACAACAGCGTCTCGAGCATACCGGTCCGGTTCGCGCCGGGCAGAATCATCACCGATATTGCTGGCCGGTTGCCCGTGAGGTGTCCGATTGCGTCCGGGACCGTAAGCCCTGCGCGCTCCAACGATCCTCGAACGCTGTCGAACGCCCCTGCTGCCGAGTCTTCGGCGTCCCGGATGATTCCGATTTTCGTGACGCGAGAGAAGTTCGACAATTTGACAAAGGCGGGCAAGAAAGTACTTAGCTCAGCTACGCCGCCAAAGTTCTGGGCCTGTAGATTCTCAAGCGAGAGATGTCGGATCATCGCCTCGAAGAATGCGTCCGCATCGTTTCCCTCGACGAGAAGCTGCACTTCGGAAATGATGGCTCTCAGTCTGGGGCCCATGGGTTAGCGCACTTCCAAGCCGTGGCGGACTACAGCCTCGACGTTCTCCGGGTCGAACGTCACACAACGGCTCGATCCATCTTCCGTTCGATCCAATCGATGGAATCGCCACTCGTCTCTCAGTGCTTCGTGAGCGGCCACAAGGCATTCGAAGCTATGCGTCGTGGCGAAGACCTGTACATCGAACTGTTGCGCAGCCTCGGCCAAGACCGCCCACACCTTGGCCATGATGGAGTGGTGTATGCCGCTCTCAATCTCGTCGACTAGCACGACCCCGCCTCGGACGCTGGACATCGCCAGCACGATCCTGGCGACGCGCGTCATCCCCTCGCCCATCGTCGACAACGGAGCAAGCTCGCTCAACCCTACGTCCGCCCAGATCATTGGAGTGCCGCTCGCGGAAATGTCCTCAACGCTCTCCAGGCGTGGTTCGACGATTCGAAGCGCCTCGGTCAACAGGTCCCCCTGTTTCCGCGCCCGGAGCTGGCCCAAGCGGATTGCGTCTTCATCGGCACTTCCAATGCTCGACGACAGAAATACCGCTTGCCACGGAATTTCCAGTTCCTTGGTCGTGTGCTGGCAACTTCTTGACATCACGTGCATACGTCCCAGCTCGTCCTTGCCTATGCCCTTCCACGAGAACGTTAGCCCCCATGGTTCGGCGAGTTCTTCCCCAGGGGCAAGCAAGGGGGGCTCTACGTCGTCCATCACCCCTTGGGCGGCGCGAAGAGCCCCGATACGACGCGCAGTCGGAAGGTCGAAGGTGTCTCGCCGCTCCACAGAGATGGTTAGCGCCAACTCCCCAAGACTCGCATGCTCTCCGCTGATCTGGATGGGCCGCCGCATGTCGAGTTCATGAAACAGCGGATTCCAGTAGGTCGATGGCACCATGCCCACCTGTTGGCTGGCTCCGCGAATCTCTTTGATTCTCAGTGGGAGCTGTGGGGTTCTGCCACCGGCCAGCAAGAACATCGCCTCAAGCACAGTGGTCTTGCCTGAGTTGTTTCGCCCGGCAAGGAGGTTGATGCGCTGCAGCTGGCCGATTTCCAGATCGCTGAAGAGACGCAAGTATTTGAGTCGCAGACTTCGGAACATTGTGGTCCTTCCAATTCGGATTATCCCCCGCATCGCAGCAGTCCTCGCTGGAATCGTCCGCCAGACATCCCGGGGATGAGATGCGAACCGTGCTCACGGGGCGAACGCTCCGAGGCTACAACCGCTCGGACGGTCACCTACGTTGACAGCCTCCACTCTACGATTCCGGATGCCACCTTATTTGCGAACCGTTCTGTTTCACACCCACTAAGGATTGGCTTCCTCTCTCGGCAGGATGGAACCGCAGCTTTGCACATGCGAGTCGACTGGGAAACCATTCTATGCTGGAGAAACCACGAATCGCCAAGACGTGGTGAATATCTGCCACTACACCTGTTATCCGCGAGTCGCCGGTACTGCCGCGATCTTGATCGAGTCGGTCTCGGATACTGGATCGGTCGGCTCGACGGTCGCTCTGCGTCGTCGTCACACAGCTACATCACTCATCACAGGCTGCGGTAGACTTGCTAGTTTCGAAGTGTTTCCTCAGACGAAACTTGGTCTTGCGTGGCATGGTCGCTGCTCGCTCAACCTGCGGCTGCCTGCGCCCGGAGACGAGATGTGACTGTACCCGACGATCTTCGACACCTGCCGCCCGCGCCCGGATGTTGTCGACGGGACAGTCGCCGACGCCGATTTCGCGGCTGACCTTGCCTGTCCTGACCGGCAGCGCCGGAACTGGCTATCGGGACCCTGTTAAGTTCTTCGCGAACACCTATCCCACTCGTGGTCTGAAGAACTTGCTTGCCAACGTGTGTCGTCGTCTCAGCGGTGCTGGCGACGCGGCGGGCCCGATCTTTCGCCTTAACACGTCCTACGGCGGCGGGAAGACGCATAGCCTGATCGCGCTGGCACACGCGGCGCACGGGATGGCTGGTGTGGCAGACGTCGCCGAATTCATCGACCCGGCGTTGCTGCCGACAGGGCCGGTGCGAATCGCGGCGTTTGACGGCGAGAATGCCGACCCTATGAACGGCCGCGCACTCGCTGGCGGCGTGCTGGCCTATGCCCCGTAGGGCGAGATTGCCCATGCGCTGGCGGGCAAACCGGGATACGATCGAGTGCGGCGGAGCGATGAAAGACGAGTAGCACCCGGCTCCGAGACGATCCGTAGTCTGTTCGGAGACGAGCCGACACTGATCCTCCTGAACGAACTGTCGGTTTATCTCCGCAAGGTTGGCCCTTCGGACGCTGCGCGTAGTCAGTTGACGGCGTTCCTCACGTCGCTGTTCAAGGCCGTGGGAACCGCGCCGAACGCCGCCCTCGTCTTCACCCTCGCCATCGGCAAGGACGGCTTGACAGCCGACGCCTATTCGGAGGAAAACCAATTCGTAGCAGACCGGATGGAAGAGCTCGAGAGCGTGGTAGCCCGCACGGCCACGCTGCTAAATCCAACCGAAGAGGACGAAACCGTACAGGTGATTCGGCGCCGCCTGTTCGAGTCCATCGATGACGCCCAAGCAGCAACGGTCGTAGATGCCTACCGGAACCTGTGGAGTACCCACCGCGACTTGCTTGATGGCAGTGCCGCTCGGCCGGAGACAGTGGATCGGTTTCGTGCGAGCTATCCACTCCACCCGGACGTGCTGCAGACGCTCACAGGCAAGACAGCCACGCTAGCCAATTTCCAGCGCGTTCGCGGCATGCTTCGCCTGCTGGCGCGCACCGTCGCGCGCCTCTGGCAGCAGCAACCGACAGACGCGACGGCGATTCACCTTCACCACATCGATCCCGGTTACGAACCTATCCGTCAGGAGATCGTGACCCGGCTCGGACAGTCCGCCTTTGCACCGGCCATCACCAACGACATTGCCGCTGCACGGGCTGGGCAAAGGGCGTTGGCAGAGCAGATCGACGAAGAACAGCACGTGGGTATGCCTCCGTATACCTCCTATGTTGCGCGGACCATATTTATTCATACCCTGGCCTTCAACGATCGATTGAAGGGACTCACGCCTGAGGAGCTTCGCTTCGCCGTGACTGGTCCGGTCGTCGATTTGAGCTTCGTCGACGAGGCGCGGAAACGGCTCATCTCGGAGTCAGCGTATCTAGACGATCAGCCTGCGGCGCCGATGAAATTTCTTGCTGAGGCCAATCTACGCCAGATCATCCGACGCGAGGAGCAGCATGTTGACGCACCTGAGGCGCGGGTGCAGCTCAACGACCGGATTCGGCAGATCTTTGGTGGCGCGACATTCGAATCCATTACTTTTCCCGGCGGTCCGTTCGACGTGCCGGACGAGGTGGGCGACGGTCGCCCGAAGCTCGTCGTGTTTGCCTACGACGGCGTAGCTGTCGGCGACGTTGTTGACGAGGTTCCGCAGCTGATCGGGCGTGTGCATGCCCAAAAAGGTGCCGACGGTTCTGCGTTGCGCGTCCTGCGTAACTACGTTGTCTTCGTCGTGGCGGATGGGGGCGCCAAGGAAGGGATGCAGCGCCGCATGAGGTCGCGTCTGGCATTACAGCGGCTGAAGTCCCCCGACCGCCTGGTAGACCTCGCACCGTATCAGCAGGAAAAGATCCGCGACTTGGAGGCCCGCTCGGAACAGGAACTTGCGATTGCGATCCAGCAGTGTTACCGCCACCTCTTCTACCCTTCACGGGACCGGCTCGGCACAAGTGGCGTCGATCTCGCGCACACGGCAATCGATATACCGTCAGCGTCGGACCAGCCCGGCGCAGGGCAGCGACTGATCGCTTGGGCACTGCACGACCTCAAGAAGCTGCGCAATCCCACGGATGAGCCGGACGCCCCGACCTACGTGCGAGACCGAACGCCGCTACGGAAGGGGAAAATGACGACTCTGGCGCTTCGCGACGAGTTCCGGCGTGACCCGACACTGCCGATGCTCCTAGGGGACGACGTCTTCATCAGGGGCGTTCGGCGTGGCATTGAACAGGGCGACTACGTCTACAAGCGCGGAGACCTGTTGTTCGGACCGGGGGACCCGCCGGCCGAAATCCGGATTGACGAGCAGTCCGTGGTAATGACCATGGCTTATGCGAAGGACAAGCGGGTCTGGCCACGGGTGCCGCCGCCACCACCGCCGCCACCACCCCCGCCAGAGCCACCGCCAGAGCCAGACCCAGAGCCAGAGCCACCGCCGCCACCACAGCCGTTCAGCGCGGAGGGTGTTCTCAAGGACGCGCTGGCGCAACTCTGGGAACAGGCGCGGGGCCAACGGGCGGAGTCGATCGGGAAGCTGACGATTCGTATGTTTGAAGCGGGTGACGCGTTTCGCCTCCTCGGGGCCGTCGGCTCGGTGTCCGGTGCAGAGAAGGTCGTGACCGTCGATGGCGGCTACGAAACGAGTGACGGGGGCGAATTTGAGCTGCACTTTCGTGGACCGATCCCTGATGCCCAGCCGGTCAAGGAGTTTCTCGAGCCGCAGCTCCGAGCCGCCACATCCGAGACCGTCGAAGCCTCGTTCACACTGACGTTTACCGAGGGACTGAGCATGAAGGGCGACGCTCCGGAAAAGCTGGCGAGCCACCTTACCCGCTTTGCCAGCGGCGCAGCGTACACCACTGCGACGCCGGGAGCGAAACCTTGATGGGACGTTCCGGAACCTCCGCAGGCGTAACAGCGTCTGCTTCGGTGCCGAGGTACGAATTGAGGGTGCGGGAGCGCGGCCCGGCCGATAGCGAGTACGAGATTTGGCAACTACCCGCCCCGGCTACGCCGCACGTAACGACCGCCGTGCGTGTCGCGGGACTGGGAGGGCGGAACCTGCAACTGATCGAGCATTGTGTGCTGCGGCACCTGTCTGGTGTCGGGATCCGGCCCAGTAGACGCTCGGACCGCAGTACGCATGGATTTGTTCTGGGAGAGGATCTGGCTCTCACGCTGGGATTGCTGTTCCGGGCCCTCGCGCCTATGCGGAGCCGCGGCCGGATCCGCGCAGTAGCCGAGGGCATCGAGGCTATGGAGCGGGAGGAGGCCGCCTATTGGCTGGGCATGACGATGCATCGTCGGCGTCCCCGCAGGGTGCTATCGGCGCTTCGAGTGCTGCTGACCGAGCCTGACGGGAGCAGCGCCGGAAGATAGTCGCCAGACCATCGACTGAGCGTCTAGCCCCAACTTCCACGGTTACATTTCAGGATCGCCACGTTCTCGCCAAAGCCGTGCAGAAACGGTAAGTTCTTTCAACAAAGCATTTGGAGCCGGACAGCGCCTGTCCTCCGCAGCTGTCCCGGCAACAATCTGGCCCACGAAAAACATGCCTCTAGTGACTAGGTTCCCGGGGGGCCCAGAAACACGATTCCATGGGTACACGAGCGCAATTCCTAATCCTTGGAGGGGCCGGGAAAGCAAGTCGAATCACTGTGTAAGCGGCCGATATATGAGAGCGGACTGCAGTGGAACTTCGGTCTAGAATCGGGGGCAGGACCGGGCTAGCGGTTTGTCGGCGGGATCGGGCGCTTTGACGCCTATCGCTTTAGAAAACCAGAAATGGGTGGAAGCGGCGCGGGCCGATGGCCTTGCCCACGCAAAGCAAGCGCCCGTCCGGACCCACGGCTTTGACGAGAGGGGCGTCGCTGCAACCATGGAACGGGTTGATCAGGAACGCTTGACCATGTCTGATGCGAGCGGCCTCCAAGGCGTCGACCCTTTGCACCGGGAGCTCTGGCACCAGAGACGCGGGCGGGATCAGGACCTCCCCTAACCGACCCTCCGCGTGCAGCGCTTCCAGCGCTGCTAATGGGCGGGCCTGTTCAATGCCGAACTCAGCGACCCGTGTGCGCCGCAATTGCGCGACGTGCGCGCCGCATCTCAGGGACTGCCCCAAATCGTGCGCCAAGGAGCGAATATAGGTGCCTGCGGAACACAGGCAGCGCACCTTCGCGCACGAGCCGCGGACCTCCAGCAACTCGAGTTCATCGATCTCCACTTTCACCGCTTCCAGCTCGACTGATTCGCGGTTGCGCGCGAGCTTGTAGGCTCGGACGCCATCGACCTTCTTCGCCGAGACGGCTGGTGGCACTTGGCTGATCACACCGCGCAAGCTATCCAGCGACGACTCCACTGCGGCCTCGTCGAGCTCGACCTCGACGGGCTCGCTGGTCGGCTCGCCATCCGAATCGTAGGTCGTCGTCGCCCAGCCGAAGCGGATGCTGGCCAAGTACTCGCGCCGATGGCCCAGATAGAAGCGTGACAGGCGCGTAGCACGGCCCACCATGATGGGCAATACTCCTGTGGCTGATGGATCGAGGGTGCCCAAATGACCGACCTTTGCCCGATCCAACAAGCGGCGCACCTCTCGGATGGCGCCAAAAGAGGTCATTCCCGAAGGCTTGTCCAGAATGATGGCCCCGTCCATTTGGATACTCACTGTTTTGGCGGGCACGAATGCTAGCGAACCGATTCGGAAAGCAGGGCGCGAGCTGCCGCTACGACCATCTCCGCCTGAACGCCAGTCATGCACGGATGCCCTTCGATCGGACATTCGCGCAGCAAGCAGGGAGAGCAGTCGACCGGCTGGCGGACGATCCGCGCCCGAGGCGATGCCGGACCGGTCGCATCCGCATCCGTGGCACCGAATACGGCCACCGTCGGCACGCCCAGAGCCGCGGCGACATGCATCGACCCTGAATCATTGGTCAGATACAGACGGCAGGTCGAAGCCAACTCCAGGTACTCGCCCAGCGTCGTCTTGCCAGCCAGGCACGCAGAGCCCGGTCCTGCGAGGCGCGCAACGTCAGCAGCCAAGGGTGCCTCCACACTAGAGCCGAACACCGCAACACTCGCGCCCAATGATTCTGCGAGTTCCCGCGCCGCAACGGCAAAGCGGTCTGGAAGCCAGCGCTTCGCCGAGCCGAACGCGGCTCCCGGGCTGACCCCGATCCAAGGGCCGGCCGGCAGCCCGCGCCGCTCCCACTGTGCAGACCCGCGGCTGCGCAGGTCGTCAATCCTGTCGAAGCGAGCAGTTGCGTCAGCTGGAACGCGCTCGATCAGACCCGCCCGGCGAAGCAGCTCAAGGTAGTAGAAGCGCTGGTGAGCCGGGATATCCCCGGAGGCAGGCACGGGAATCCCGCTGGTGAGCAGCAAGCCCCGACCGTCTCGGCTGTACCCGATGCGCTCGGGGATTCCGGCTCTCCACGCCAGCCACGCGGCGTCGAACGCATTCTGCAGCAGGATCGCTCGCTGGAAGGTGCGCGATCGCAGATCCCTTGCGAGCCGCTCGCGTCCCCAAACGCCGCGGTGCTCGGAGTCGCGATGATAGACCGCGATCTCGTCGCAAAAGCCCTCGCCATCGTAGAGTCCCGCAACCCAAGGCAACGCAAGGACGGTGATATGCCAGCCGGGATGGGAGCGCCGGATCTCCCGCAGCGCTGGAATCGACATGACAGCATCGCCGATCCAATTGGTGGCGCGTACGAGCAGGCGCTGCATCCCGGTCCATTCCTAGCGTAACCGGAAGGGACTGGGTGCCGACCAATCGCGAGCGGCCAGCGGCCAGTCCCCCATCAGGCACTTAGAATCTTCATATGCACCGATTCATGTTCGCCGCCGCGCTGGTGGCTGCGACAGCGCTCGCCCAAGAGCTTCCGCAAGCATTCGAAGGCGTGCGCCTGCTGCCGATAACGAGTCCACCGATCGAGGACGGCACGATTGTCATTCACGCGGGCAAGATCGTCGTCGCAGGCGAATCGTCTGCGGTCGATGTGCCGGCGAACGCAGTACGGCACGATGCGACCGGCCTTGTCATCGCGCCGGGCTTCGTGGACACGCACAGTCACGGCGGCAATGTCGAGGGAGGAGACGGCAGCGGTCCGATGCATCCGGACGCACGCGCCCTCGATTCCATCAATGTGCGGGACGCGCGGATACAGAAGGCTCAGGCGGGGGGCATCACGACAGCCAACATCATGCCGGGCTCGGGGCACCTGCTCAGCGGTCAGACGCTCTATGTCAAGCATCGCGACAGCAAAGTCATCGACGATTTGTTCATCTACCGCGCCGACGGCTCGCTAGCTTACGGAGTCAAGATGGCAAACGGGACCAATTCCCGCGATGATCCGCCCTTCCCGGGAACGCGGGCGAAGTCCGCAGCGCTGGTGCGAGCGCGGTTCCTGGAGGCCATCGAGTATCGCGACAAGGTGGCTAGAGCCGACAGTGACGCAAGCAAGCTGCCGCCGCGGGACTTGGGGATGGAGACCCTCATCGAGATCTTGGCGGGCGAGCGTGTTGTGCATTTCCACACGCACCGCCACGACGACATCCTGACCGTGCTGCGGCTGGCCGACGAATTCGACTTCAAGGTCGTGCTGCAGCACGTGAGCGACGGCTGGGCGGTAGCGGATCAGATCGCAGCCTCCGAGCACGTCGTAGGAGCCTCGTTGATATTGATCGACAGTCCGGGCGGCAAGATCGAAGCCAAGGACAATCAAATCAAGACTGCCGGCGTTTTGGAAGACGCGGGAGTGCTGACGGGATTCCACACGGACGATCCGATCACCGATTCACGCCTATTTAATCGAATGGCCGCACTGGCAGTGAGGGCCGGCATGACACGCGCAGGCGCGCTGTACGGACTCACCATGGCAGGGGCTGAAATGCTTGGCTTGGAAGATCGCATCGGATCGCTGGAGGAGGGCAAGGATGCTGACCTTGTCCTACTTTCGGGCGATCCGCTGAGCGTTTACACGCAGGTGCTGCAGACATGGGTTGACGGTGTCAAGGTTTTCGACAGGGCCGATCCTCAAGACCGGCTCTATGCGGAGGGGGGCTTCGGGTCCAGCCATGACCAGGGGCACATCCTCCACGGCATCGCACAAGGAGAGCACCAATGAGCGGGGCAGTTCAAATCACAGCGGTGCTCTCGTGCCTGGCTGCGGCCAGCGCGGGGTCCGCCCAAGTCGCCGTACGCGGTGCGACAGTCCATACAGCCGCGGGGCAATCTCTCCAAGACGCTGTGGTCGTCATTGAGAACGGCAAGATCAGCCGGATCGGACCCGCTGACGAAGTCCCGATCCCCGACGGATTCCGGACGATGTCGGCGGCAGTGGTAACTCCCGGCTTGATTGACGCGCGGTCAACGATCGGACTTAGCGGCTATCTCAACCAAGACCACGACCAAGACCAGTTGGAACGGTCAGATCCAATGCAGCCGGAACTGCGTGCCATCGATGCCTACAACCCACGCGAGACTCTAGTGGCGTGGGCGCGCGGGTACGGCGTGACCACGCTCCACACAGGGCACGCGCCACGCTCGCTGATCAGCGGCCAAACGGCGATCGTGAAGACTAGGGGCATGACGCTCGCAGACGCCGTGGTGAAACCCAATGCGATGATTGCCGCGACCTTCGGCGAAGGATCGCGTGAACGCGATAACAAGACGCCGGGCACGCGGGCCAAGATGGCCGCCATGCTGCGGGCCGAGCTCATCAAGGCTCGCGAGTACCTCGAAAAGCGCTCAGCGGGAGACGAAGACGAGCGGCCGCAACGTGATCTGAGGCTCGAGGCTCTAGGCCAAGTCTTGGAGGGAACGGTTCCGTTGCTGGTGACCGCCCAGCGCGCTCAAGATATTCTGACCGTTTTGCGAATTCGCGACGAATTCGACATTCCGGTTATCCTCGACGGCGTCGCCGAGGGCTATGAAGTGCTCGACCAGATACGCGAGGCGGGCGTGAAGGTGATCGTGCATCCCACGATGCTGCGCGCGCGCGGCGAGACAGAGAACCTCAGCTTCGAGACAGCGGCGAAGCTGTACGCCGCCGGAATACCCGCAGCATTGCAAGGCGGCTACGAGACTTACGTACCGAAGAGCCGCCTCGTGCTGTTCGAAGCCGGGGTCGCCGCCGCCCACGGTCTTGGCTTCGATGACGCGCTGCGCAGCATCACGATCAACGCGGCACGCGTGCTGGACATGCAGGACAGGATCGGTTCGATCGAGGTTGGCAAAGACGGAGATCTGGCCCTTTACGACGGGGATCCTTTCGAGTACACGACCCACTGCGTGGGCGTGATCATCGAAGGCGAAGTCGTGAGTGAAGAGATCCGATGAAACTTGTGCTCTATCCCGAAGTGGACGCCGAGCGGCTCGCAAAGATCAAGGCGGCCGCAGCGCCGATGAGAGTCTCGAACTGCGCCAGCGAATCCGAAGCCGTCAAAGAGGTAGGCGACGCCGACGCATTCTTCGGCAAGCTCACTCCCGAAATGCTGGCGGGAGCTCGGCAATTGCGCTGGGTACAGTCGCCGACCGCGAGTCTCGAGCACTACATCTTCCCGGAACTGGTAGCGCACCCGCTGCAACTGACCAACATGCGCGGGCTGTTCCACGACAACATCGCAGACCACGTCTTCGGCTGCATGCTGTGCTTCGCGCGCAATCTACACGTCTACATCCGACAGCAAGAGCAGCGGGTGTGGAGACCGCACGGCGGGCAGAAGGAGGGACAGGCATTTCGCAGCGGCCCCGCAGTTACGACTGGTGTCGACCTAGCGCACACCACGCTCGCTGGCGCAACACTTGGCGTGCTCGGGCTGGGCTCGATCGGAAGTGAAATCGCCCGCCGCGGCGTCTGCTTTGGAATGCAGGTGCTAGCCGTGGACAGCGATCCGAGGAATGCACCTGAGGGCGTCACAGGGCCGTGGCCGACGGATCGCCTAGACGAGCTGCTCGGCGAAAGCGACTATGTCGTGATCGCCGCGCCCCACACGCCTGAAACCGAGGGACTGTTCCGCGCCGAAAAGTTTGCGCGGATGAAGTCCAGCGCCGTGCTCGTCAACATCGGACGAGGGGTGATCGTCGACCTTAAAGACCTCACTGAAGCGCTGGAAAAAGGAAAGATCGCCGGCGCGGCGCTGGACGTCTACGAAATCGAACCTCTGCCAGATGAACATCCGCTGTGGGGTTTCGAAAACGTCATCCTTACTCCCCACGTCGCCGGGCATTCCCCAGAGATCGCCACGCGGCACTTGGAAGTGATGCTCGACAATGTGAGCCGCTTCGTACGCGGGGAGGCGCTGCGGAACGTGGTCGACAAGCAGCGCTGGTTCTGAGGCATCCGCCTTGCGCAGGCCGCATGATTGCGCTGCCGCCTGCTGATCGGCGATGGCCACCGACCAGGCCCGCCATATGGCAGGGTGGCTTGCCCTCGCGGTGGGTCCGGTCTACGCACTGATCGTCCCACCGCGGCACCCAGTCAGGGCAGTCGCCGTAGTAGAGCGTGGCCAGTACCAAGGCGCTCATCCATGTGCTCCCGAAGCCAGGCCGTTGTCCCTGATCACGGCATCGGAATCGAGCCGCTTTCCATCCATGCCAACGACGACCGCGCCTATCATCTCGATGCTGTCCGGCTCGCGCCTGTTGTGACGACCGGCGAACTCCTGCACCTAGCGGTCATGATGCTTCGGGCTGAAGTTGTGGAATGTCCCGTAGTACGCGCGCTTCAGCATGGACCAGAACGACTCGACTCCGTTGGTGTGCGCCTGTCCGCCAGCCGAGAACCGCTTGCGGCAATCGCGGCAGCGGAACGGCATCGTCGTGTGCTGCGTGCCCGCTCGTCCGCAGCGGTAATTATGCGACGATCAACGGGAAACCGGATGAGAGCGGCCGCCGACGATTCGTGACGAGCGATGAGAGGGATGGAGACGCAAGTGCGAAGTTCTCTTCGAGACTCGATGTGGATCGTGAAGCGGAGGTACAGCGCCTCCGCGGGCAGGGTTGGGTGTCTCGGTCGCCTGCTGGCGTTGGCTCTCTTGGCGGGATCGCCCCAGTCCGCCCCAGGCCAGGGATCCGCTACCAGCTCGTCGGATTCTCCGTCGGGCGGGTATGTCGGTTCGAAGGCTTGCTCGGGATGCCACGAGGACCTGTATAAGAGCTTCGCTTCCTCGGCGATGGGAGCTTCGATGGCGCCGGTCGATAATGCCATCCGGCCGCTCGTCGCAGGCGCCGAGCCCGTGGTCAGCGAACAGTTGAACCGCCGCTTTGTTGTTGAGGAAAGGCACGACGGCTTCTACCAGCGTGAGACGGAAGCCACACCCTCAGACAAGCCTCCGTTTGACAATGCGCACAAGCTTGCCTATGTCATTGGCTCCGGCGTGAATGGGTTCAGCTACTTAGTCCGTCGAGGGAATCACCTCGTCCAAGCTCCGGTCTCTTTTTACATGCGGCAAGGCGAGTGGGGCCTGTCGCCGGGCTATGAATTCGCGAAGCGCGGCGAGGACTATGGCTTCAACCGCATAATCCATGCAGCTTGCCTGCAATGCCATGCCGGGCGCCCGCTACCCGCAGGCAGCGGCGAGGGGCTCTACGAGGATCCGCCGTTCGCCGAGGTCGCGATTGGCTGCGAGAACTGTCACGGGCCAGGCTGGCAGCATGTAGATGCGCGGCTAGCGGGACGGGAGCCTGCCAGCGCTGAGATTGTCAACCCACTTGAGTTGCAGCCCAGGCTCGCCGAGAACATCTGCATGAACTGCCACCAAGGCGGCGATGCGAGAATTCTGAAGCCGGGACGCGGCCACTTCGACTTTCGACCGGGCGAGTGGCTGAACGAGACGATCGCGATCCTGAAGCTTCCGATGGACCCCGGCAACCCGCGTGAATCGGACTTGCTGGAGCACAACGCGTCGATGGCCCTCAGCCGGTGCTACCTCGCGACGGAAGGCAGCCTGAGCTGCTTCTCATGCCACGAGATCCACGCCCCTCCTACTGGAGGCAGCAAGGCGCAGTACTACCGGGAGAAGTGCCTGCAGTGCCACCAAGATTCGTCCTGCAATTTGGCTCCCGCGGCTCGTGCCGGGAACGATTGCGCCAGCTGCCACATGCCCAAGCGGAGGGTGCTCGGGATCTCGCACTCCTCCCTCACCAACCACCGGATCGTGAAGTCGGCGGGCCAGGCCTTCCCGCCCGAGGCATTCTCGCAGACATCCCCGGACCTGACGGAACTCGTCCACGTGAACCGCCCGCCGGGAGCGGGGGGAGAATCGCTGCCGCTGATGGTGCGGTTCCAGGCGTTTGGCGAACTTCTTGCCAGGCGCCCGGACTTCTCCGACCAGTACTTGCGCTTGTTGGCCGAGGTGGCCGAGCAGTACTCAGATGACCCGTTGGTACTTGCAGCGCTCGGTCGTAAGGCGAAGCTTGAAGGGCGCGCGCCAGAAGCGATCGAATACCTCAAGGAAGCGGTCAAGGCCGGTTCACAGCCGGCATCGACCTACGATGACCTTGCCGAGCTGTTGATCCAGTCCAGCCGCGAGGATGAATCGGCGGCGCTCCTTGTTGAAGGCGTCGCCGCCTGGCCGTTCAGCCCGCGCCTTCGCAAGATGCTGGCGCTCCGCTACATCAACCTAAAACGCTTTCGCGACGCATCAGAAACCATTCACCAGTACGTGGAACGGTTCCCTGAGGACGACTTCATGCGGGGGCTGCTGCACCAGATTCAAGGGCTTCCGACCGCGCCGTGACACCGTCGCGAGGGCAGCGGCACAACGCCTTGCCGACTTGTTCCGGCGCACATGTCAGCCGGTTTGCAGTTCGCACTGCCCCGCTGGTCCGCACCGGTCTTGACGCCGCCTTCGAACCTCCATGCTCGCGGTTGCCGCGGCCGACCCACGGCAGGTCGCTGAAGTGCATCCGATTCGCCTAGAACGCGGCAGGCTCATCGAGCCATTCGCCCAGGCGGATCACGATTCGGCTGTTGGCTTGGACCCCTTCAAGGGTCTCTTCAGAACCGTCTGGCCAGCTCACCATTACGGACGCCAGGCTCACTTCACCCAGCCCGAAATGTACCCGCGTGTCGCTCTAGGAGATGTGATAGCCCCCGCTGCGAACTTCGTCGATCTGCGTTCGCCCGGCGGCCTCGACTTGAATCCGGGCTCCGATGGCGGCGCTTCCAGACTTCATCCTCGCGTCGACCATGAGCGCGTTCACTGTCGGAGCGAACTGCTTGAGGAGCGACGGGCCTTCATGCATGTTGATGGTGACGATCCCGAGGGTCCCGTTGTTGTCGAAGTCTGCGACCGCGATCCCGCGCGAAGAATGCTTGACGGTCACGCCCGGACCAGCCGCATCGCTGCTGTCGTGGAACCGGCCGCGGCCGTAATTCCAGTAGACGAGCCGGCGGCTTGCCTCATTGACGCCCTTCCACACGACCCCCCGCACCTCGAAACATGTGCCTATCTACCTTCCGCCCGAAACGTCGAATCTGCCTGTTTTTAAGGACACGCCAGCGGCGATTTTGTTATACTTCACGCGATCGTGAACTGGTTGCAACACCGCAGATAGCTTGATTTCAAGACCCGTTACAGCAGGTTCGCGCCAATTCAGATTGTTCAGGAGGAGTCCAATGTTCATGAGCCTTCGATATGTTCCACTCGCTGCGCTGTCGATGTTACTGGCCGTGCTGTTGGCCATCACGTCATCGGCCCATGCGCAGATCTCCACCGCTACCATCAACGGCACCGTCCGTGATTCGACCGGGGCGGTCGTCCCGGCCGTCGAAATCTCGATTTCAAACGTCGAGACCGGCCTAGAGCAACAGGCAGCATCCAATAGCGCCGGTGTGTACCGCTTCAGCAATCTCCAGCCGGGGCTCTATACGCTGTCCTGCACTGCCAGCGGTTTCCAGACCGCCGTGGTGAACCCGTTCTCACTAGTCGTGAACCAGACGGCGACATTTGATTTCCTGATTACGCACCAGCCAAAGTTAGGAGGCGGTAGGGTAGGGGCGGAGTACGCACGGCGACATAGGCGAGGCGGGGCACGAGATCGGCCAGCTGGTAGCGGCGGTTGAAGCGGTAGGCGAATTCGGCGAGGTAGCGCCCCGCGTAACGCGCGGCGCAGGCGTGATAGGTGCCGTCCATCGCCCGCTTGACGTTGCCCAGCAGCGTGTTCACCCAGATCAGCCCGGGCGTCTCGCAGCTGCCCTTGCCACCTCCGGTGACGCGCGGCTGGTGCGTGCAGCGGGCCGCCTGCACCCCCCGGAAGCAGGCCAGCCCGTCCGACCGTACGATGGTCCCCGGCCGTAGGTGCTGCTGCGCCCAGGCTTCCACTGCGCGGCGGCGGAAACCAACCACCGGGCTCAGCCGCAGCCGCTGCGGCCGCCCGTCCTCAGTGACTTGGGCCGCCGCCAGGAAGGGCGTCTTGCGGTCCGCGCCGCGACCGCGCTTGCCGCCGCTGGCTGCCCCGCCCAGATCGGCGTCGTCCATCTCCACGATGCCCCCCAGAGGCTGGCTGTCATCCAGGCAAAATCAATGTTTGGGCCGGAGGGCAGGTAGGCGCATTGTTCAGGGTGCGGGAGTCGTGTGGACGGGCGACAATGCGCCGAGTGGGCAGGGTGGGTCAGCGCGCTGGGGCGGGCAGCTGAGCAGCTGCGCGGGCGGATGGCAACTGCACGGCGCGAGGCAGGCGTGGCGGGGCCCTGGCCGACCAGCCGACCAGCCGGGCAGAGGGTAGGGGGTGCAGGCGGTTCAGCCGAGGAGCAGGGCGACGGCTTGGTTCGGGTTCAAGCGCAGTTGCGCCATGCGCCGTTTGATATTCGGCGTTTTCAGCAGCCGTAGCAGCGAGATCGCGAAGTTGGCGAAGGCCGCCAGCAGACGCGGCAGCGTACCCTTGCGGATGCGACTGTGGTCCTCGCGCAAGGCCACGTCGCGCACCCAGTGGATGCGATTCTCGATCCCCCAGTAGCACCGGTTCAGCCGCAGCAGGCGGCGCGGCGGCGCCTGTTCCGGCGGCAGGCTGGTCAGCAGGTAGACGGTTTCGGGCTTGCGCTTGCGACCGTCCTTTTTGGATTCGACCTGACGCCGCAGTTGCGCCACGAAGCGCACCCCGGGGAAGTCGACGTAGGGCACGGTGGGATCGAGCTCATCGGCCACGCGGATCGAGCGAGTCTCGATCCGGCCGTGCTCGCAACTCAGGCTCTGGTGGGCCGACAGGCAATCCCAGTGGAAGCCCTCGTGCACCTGCGCAAGCACGTTGGGCTGGTTCGCCTTGACCGTGAACACGAAGTCGAGCCCGAGCCCGAGCAACTCCTGCGCGGTGCCGCGCTGGGTGTGCAGCGCGTCGGCGATGACGCACCTGCCGGAGTCGGCGCAGGTCCGCGCCAAGGCGCGCAGCGCGGCCCCTTCGGCATCCTCCTTCTGCCCGCTGAAGCCCAGCTGGCCGACCACGGTGCCGGAGTCGAGGTCGAGCGCCGAGAGCTGCTGCTGGGCGGGCTTGTCGAGCAGCTCACCATCCGCGCCCAGATCGCGGTCATAGGAGCCGCGCAGCACCTTGCCATCCATCGCGATGGCCCGCAGCGGTGCCTCTCCATCCGCGCTATCCTCTGGATTCTCCAGCACTTGCGCGGCTGTCCAAGCCGCCAGCAAACGCTCCACCTCGGCGGCGTCGATGCGCTTGAGCAGATCGTGCCAACTGCTGATGCAGGGGGCCTCGTAGCGCCCGGTCTGCGGGCGCCGCCGGGAACCGATCGCGGCGAGGGTCTGCGGGCTCAGCGCCCGCCCGAAGTCGCTCAGCTCGGTCAGTGTCTGACAACCGGCCAAGCGCGATCCAAGCAGGATCGTCAGCGCGGTGCGCATCGGATAGCGCAGGCCGCGGCGGCTGCGCGTGTCGGGGACTTGGTCGAGGAAGCAGCGCAGGGAGCGCCATTGAGCATCGTTGAGCATGAGCCGGGGTTGGTGTGGCCGCCAGGCGGGCTGCGCCCGCGCGGCCGCGAGTTGCTGCCGCGCGTCGCGCCGCAGCGGGTAGACGAACACGCGCTTGGGCGCGCCGTGGTGCAGATAGCTGATCGCGCCGCCGCGCACGCGCCCGAAGCCTTGCGTGGCGCCGACCTCGAGCCAGTTGGCGGCGCGGTAGCAGGTTCCAGCGAAGCGCGCCGGATCCACAAACGATTCGGCCAAGAGCAGCGCGCTGCCGTGCAGGCGCTGCCACTCGCGCGGCAGTTGGCGCAGGCTCAGGCCGAGCACGCGCGAGGCCAGATGGGGGCTGCTACCGGCCTCGCTCAACAGCAGGAAACGCGACTGATTGGCTACCAAGAACAGCCGCTGGCGGCGCTGCAGGGAACTCCAGCCGATCCAGCGGTCGCGGGCGGCGCAGTGCAGCGCGGCGGCATGCCAGCCGATCAAAGCCAGCCAGCGCTCGCCGTGCACGGCGACTTGGCGCAGGCGCTTGCCACAGAAGTTGCGGAAGCCGAGGTAGTGCCGCTCCCGCATCAACTCGTTCCAGCGCGGCTCCTCGTCGGGCCGCACCGTCCGGACCCGCACCTCGCGCAGCGCAAGCGCGTCCTGTCTCACTTTCCGAGTTATCGCACACCCAAGACCGGTTTGTCCAGTCCTCCTCCGTCCTCCTTTGTCAACCAGCCCTTGTTAGCAAACATTGAAAAGTCCTGGGCTGTCATCCCGCTCGCGCATCGCCTGCATCAGTTTGTGCTTGAGCATCCAAGCCGTGTTGTAGCTCACGCCCAACTGGCGCATCAGGTCCATCGCCGAGATGCCATTCTTGGATTGCGTGAGCAAGTAGATCGCCAGATACCAAGTGGTCAGCGGCAGCTTGGTGTTTTCGAACACGGTGCCGGCGGTCAGCGAGACCTGACGCTTGCAGCGGATGCACTGGAAGACCTTGCGGGTGTGCAGCTGGCAGTACTTGTGATAGCCGCAGGCGGGGCAGCGGAAGCCCTGCGGCCAGCGCGCTTGGAACACCGCTTGGGCGCATTGCAGCTCGGTTCCGTAGAGCTTGAGGAAGTCGCGCAGGCTCTGTCCTTTCTGGAACTGGACTTGGTTTCTAGGCATATAGAACTCCTTTGTTCTCAGATACTTATTATACATTCCACAGCGATTTAAGTCAACCGGATCGAAGCCCGAATCCAAAACATTTCCGGCTCCTAAATGCGGCTGAGAGTCCTCGGTAATCAGGTTTGATTTTGGGCTCGAAGTTGGAGCTGTTACCGAGACCGTCACGGTCGAGGCATCGGGCGCGCAGCTGCAGGCCTCCTCTGCGGAGCTCGGATCCGCGGTAACTGAGAAGCAAGTCCTAGACCTGCCACTGAACGGACGCAACTTCACGAAGCTGCTGGAACTGACGCCAGGCGTCGCACCCGTCAGCGTGTCGCAGAACAGCGGCGGCTTCACGGCGCGGCCTATCGGCGAATTCCAGTTCCCGGCGGTGAACGGCCAGACGAACCGCTCGAACCTCTTCATGCTGGACGGGGTCTTCAACCAGGGGGCGTTCGTGAGCACCTACGCCGTCCCCCCGATCATCGACACCATTCAGGAATTCAAGGTGAACGCCCATAACGACGATCCCGAATTCGGCGGAGCGGTCGGCGGAATCGTCAACGTGGTGACCAAGGGCGGCACGAACCAGTTCCATGGAAACGCTTGGTGGTTCCTGCGCAACGACAAGCTGGATTCCCGAAATTTCTTCCGGCCCAGCGTGACGCCTCAGAAATGGAACCAGTTCGGCGGCACGTTCGGCGGCCCCATCGTCCGCAACAAGACGTTCTTCATGCTCGGCTATCAGGGCTTCCGTCTGCGCCGGCCCAGCGACCGCCTGCTGCGCGTGCCCAATGAAACGAACCTCAACGGCGATCTGAGCGATGACCCCAGAAGGATCTACAATCCCTTCACGACCCGCGCGGCCGACGGTGGCGGATTCGTCCGGGACCCGTTCAGCAACAACGCGATTCCGGCATCCATGCTCAGCCCGGCGGCGCTCAGCTGGGCGCGGACGCTTCTGCCCAGCGCAGGCGCCATCATCACGTCGGATCGGAACGCGCTCGACTCCACGCCAGTCCGGCAGAACCAGGAGGAGTACACCGCCCGGCTGGACCATGTCTTCGACGAGGCCAACAGCCTATGGTTCCGGTGGAGCGGGACACTCCAAGACAACGATGTCTCAGGGGGGGCTGCCGTCGCTCGGCGGGTTCCAGGAATATCGAGCGCGCAACACCGCCGCAAGCTGGGTCCACACGTTCAGCTCGACCACAATTCTTCAGGTTCAGGGCGGATTGGTGAAAGCCGATGATAACGCCGGCAACCGGTTCAGGGATCGCGGCGTGCTCGGCCAGCTGGGCTGCGCGTCCACCTTTTGCGGCAGCTTCAACAGCGGAGAGGACCTGATCCCCAACTACAACGTCACTTCTTGGTTCAGCGGGGGCGAGGCCAATACCCTGAACGTGCCCTCCAGCGCGATCGCCAACTTCCGCAGCAACGTCACCAAGGTGATGGGCAACCACACGATCAAGTTTGGCGGCGAGGGCAACACAACCGATTTCCAAGCGTTCTACGAGAACCTCAACCAGGCTTTCCGGGTGCAGCAGACGGCAAACCCGCTGGACAACGACGGCGGCAGCTCCCTAGCCTCATTCCTGCTCGGCACGCCGGACTCGGCAGGCCGCCGCAACGTTTGGGAAACCGTTCGACCGGGAGGCACGATGGGCTTCTACGTCATGGACTCCTGGAAGGCCACCCCGAAGCTGACCATCAACCTCGGGCTCCGCTACGACCGCCAGTTCCAGCCTCCGTACGGCGAAGAGCAGACGGTGGGCAAGCAGGGCGGCATCGAGACCGGCGCGCTGGATCTGAAGAGGGGCCTATACGTTTTGCAGCGCGTGCCGCCGTCATGTGCGGAGCGCGGATTCGCTCCGTGCATTCCCACCCCTGACGGCTCTCTGCCCGAGCATGTGGTGTCGGATCCTCGCGGGAAGATCTACCACGACACGACGAAGAACTTCCAGCCCCGCATCGGCTTGGCCTTTCGGATTACCGCCAGCACCGTGCTGCGCACTTCGTACGGAATCTTCTTCGACGAATGGGCCGCTGTCACGCAGACCGCTCAGAACTACGAGGGCGGATGGCCGGATGTGGGCCAGCAGCTGGGGAACAATCTGAACCAGCCCACCGCGGAGTCGCCCCTTCCGACGATCGACATTACCAATCCCTTCCCGCAGGGGCTATTCCCGCCTCCGACCCCGTTTACCGGCGTGCTCTGGTACATGGACCCGTTCTTCGAGAATCCCTATTCGCAGCAGTGGAATTTAGGTCTGCAGCACCAGCTGGACGAGTCGACCGTTATCACTGCCAACTACGTCGGGTCCGCGAGCTCCCGACTGAATGTCGGAGGCTACTACAACACTGCGATCGAGCCCGGACCGGGTCCGATCAAGCCCCGCACACCGCATCCTCACGCGCAGCAGAGCTTCTTTGACCGCAGCTGGGGCAAGAGCAACTACCACGCCTTCCAGTTCCTTCTGGACAAGAGGCTGTCGGGTGGCCTGGCCTACAAGGTTGCCTACACATGGTCGCGGTCCATGGACCACGGATCCTCCGGCTGGTATGGCGTGGAGGGATTCGCCGTCCAGAATCCGTACAACCTGCGCGCCGACTACTCTCCTTCCGGTTTCGACATTCCGCATGTGCTGACCGTGAACTGGATCTGGCAAATCCCGATCGGCTCGGACAGGAGATGGGATCCGGTGAGCAAGGTGGCCGACGCCATCCTCGGAGGCTGGCAGTTCAACGGAATCGCCCTAATCCGGTCCGGCCAGCCGTACACGATGTGCATCAACGGTGACATTACGAACACGGGCAACACCGGCTGCTATGCCCGGCCGGTCGTTACCGGGGAGGTCGAACTCTCGAATCCGACGACCGAGAGGTGGATCAATACCGGAGCCCTCGATTGGCCGGACTTCGTGCCTGGCACGAGCATCCGCCAGTTTGGAAACTCGGGCCGGCACAACGTCCGCACGGACGGCGTGTCGAACTTCGACCTGTCTCTGTTCAAGCAGTTCCGGTTCTCGGAAACCAGGTACGTCGAATTCCGCGTCGAGCTGTTCAACGCCTTCAACACCCCGACGTTCGGGACACCCTCCAGAGTGTTCAACAGTTCCAACTTCGGAGCTGTCACGGGGACGGCCCTGAGGGAGCGTAACATCCAGATGGGCTTGAAGATCGCATTCTGACGTATTCCTTCCCGCAGGGAGGGGCGCACAACCGTGGCCCCTCCCTGCCCGGGTGCATTGGCTGCTGCCGACAACGGCTAGGCCGGCCCAAGCGTGCCATTTTCCAGTGGCAACGTCGCTTAGAATCTCAATTAGCGATGTTCAGCTTCCTTCGCCGATGCAGGACACCCGTTTTGGCGGCCGGGTCAATGCTCGGCTGTGCGGCGCTCCTGTGCGCGCAACCCGAGTGCACCCCGCCTCCTGAACTGCAGGCGATCCTCGCGGCTGATCCGTCAGCGGAAGTCTACAACGCGCTGGGCGGCTGGTACGCAGCGCGGACGCGCTCGGATTGCGCGGTCGACGCTTTCCAGAGATCCATCGATCTCGACGGGAACTACTGGGAGCCCCGGTTCAACCTCGGCCTGCTGTTCGCGACCTCCGGCAAGCCGCGAGAAGCATCCGGTCACCTCGGCGCCGCGGTCAAGCTGAAGCCGGAGTCATTCGAGGGGAACCTCGCTTGGGGGTTCAGCCTGCTCGAGATCGAGAATTCCGCCGCCGCGGAACGGGCGATAGACAAGGCTCTGAGCCTCCGCCCGGATTCCGCCCAAGCGCTCTACGGCATGGCTCGCGTCCGCATGCAGCAGCGGCGCTCGTCCGCGGCTTTGGGCTTTCTCGAGCGAGCCCGCGAGATCGATCCCAGCAGCGCGGAAATTCCGATGATGCTGGGCGCGGCGCTGGCCGCGGAGCAGCGGTTCAACGAAGCGGTCGAGGTCCTCTCTGACGTTGTGGAATCGCATCCGAGCTTGCCCAGCGGGCATTTCAATCTCGCGACAGCGTATGCCCGGACCGAAAACTTCCCCGCTGCCGCGGCCCACTATCGCAAGGTGCTTGAGTTTGACCCGGGAAACGACACCGCGCGAATGGCGGCCGCGAAAGCCTTGGCGAACGTCCACAAGCACGAAGAAGTCCTTGAATTGGTCGACCGGTACTCGTCGCGACGACCGGCTTCCGTGGACGAGTTCGAGTTCCAGCATTTGAGGGGCGTCGCGCTACGGGGCATCGGGGAGTACGCGGAAGCGGAGACAAGCCTTTTGCGCGCGTCAGAGTTGCGCCCCGCGCATTCCGACACCCGCTACAACCTTGGTTTCGTGCTCGCCCGACAGCAGAAATGGGCCGAAGCCAAGGAACATCTGGAAAACGCCAAGCAGCTCGATCCCGAATCCCCAGACATCCGCTTCCAGCTCGCGCGGGTCCTGCGTGCCCAGAGCGAGGAGAACCAGGCTCGCGAGGAACTTCGTGTGTTCCAGGATCGGAAGCAGGCCGACCTGAAGAAGAGCCAGGCAGAAAGCGCTGCCTCCCGAGGGAATGCAGCCCTCGGTGCGGGCGAGCCCGCGCAGGCGGCGGCCGAATACCAGGAGGCGATTCGTCTTGATCCCTCCGATGCTAAGTACCACTACGACATCTCGCTGGCGCACTCCGCTCTCGGCCACAAGGGCGACCAGCTGGACGCCCTCAAGAAAGCGCTGGAACTGGATCCCGGCATGGAAAGGGCTCACAACGATCTCGGGGTGCTGTATCTGGAAATCGCCTGGTTCCCCCAGGCTGAGCAGGCACTGCGCGAAGCGGTGCGGCTTGAGCCGCAGTACGCCGAAGCGCACAACAACCTAGGCGTGCTCTACGGCCGCCAAGGGCACAACGAAGAAGCCGAGCGCCACTTCCGCAGGGCAGTCGAGGACGACAGCGAGTACGCCCAGGCCCGCGTCAATCTCGGCTTGCTGCTAGCCGGGCAGGAGAACTATGACGAAGCCGAGGCCCAGGTCGCCGAGGCCGTTCGGCTCAACCCCGGGAACTCCAAGGCGCTCACCGCCTTGGGCATGATCCAGGCCCGGCGCGGCCAAGCGGAGGAATCGGCGGCCACCTTGCGCAAGGTCGTCGCTATGGACCCGGATTCCGCCGAGGCTCGGCTCAACCTCGGAATCGCCCTCGCCGATGCCCACAAGACAGACGAAGCTCTGGACGTCTTCACCCAAGCTGTGAGCCTCGCCCCGGAATCGCCCGCGACGCGCTTTAACCGGGGCCGGATGCTCGTCGAGCTCGGGCGGCCCGAGGAGGCTCGGGAGGACCTGCAGGCGGCGGTCCGGCTTGACGCGAAACATGCGGATGCCATCAATTTCTTGGCGCTGGCAGAGCAGCGCCTCGAGAACACCGGCGAGGCGGCGGATCTCTGGCGACGCTACATTGCGCTCAAGCCGGAGGACGCCCGCGGGCACTACGAACTTGGGCAAGCCGAGCTGGGTCTTGGTGACCGCCCCTCGGCAATTAGTCGCTGGAAGCGCGCAGTAGAACTGGACCCGGACCACAGGGAAGCGCTGTACAACCTGTTCCGCGAGTTGGGGAAGGACGACCCCGAAGCTGCGCGAAGATACCAGGAGCGGTTCCAGAATTCGCAGTCGCAGCGACGGATCGTGGATCGCGCAGACACGCTCGGAAACTTCGCCCTCGCCTCCCTCCAGGCCGGGGATGTGGCAAAGGCGATCGAGCAATTGAAGGAGGCGATCGGGATTTGCAAAGGCTGCCGCACGGAATTCCTGCTGCACAAGAACCTAGGCTTGATCTACGCGCGTGCGGGCGATCTGGACCGGGCGGTGCCGGAACTCAGGAGGGCGTCGGAAATCCGCCCGGACGATCCCGAGGTGATTCAATCGCTGGCGACGATCGCAAGGCTCCGAGGAGCTTCCCCGGACTCTCGCTAGCAGCTATTGCCCTTTGGCCCGGCCCGCGTTCGACACGCCTGAATGTCCGGACTGTGTGGGCTCCAGCTCGACCCTATTCCAGCCCGCCCGCGTACGCATTCGTCAAGTACTGCGATACCATGCGCTGCCTGTTGAAGTACGATCCGTTCAGGGCGATTGCCGATCGCAGCACCTGGGCGTACGATTTCAGAGCGGGAAAGCTCTACCCGAAAGACAAGCCGGGCCTAGCCCGAGTTTACCGAGTTGGGCCGTAGGATTCCGGCAAGGACATTGATTCCAAGAAGATAGAGGCAGCCCGTTGTATGACCTAACAGTGGGCCGTGGATCAGATTTCGTATTCCTTGAGGCCTAGGATTGCGTGGAGTTTCTGCTGCTCGGCGGTCATCTTGGAGAGCGTTGTCTTGAGTACAGGCTCGCCGCCCTCCTGCCGGGCCGGATATAGCACGTCGACTTCCCGGATCCCGCCGAGTTCGTCGAGCAGCGCCGGGATCGAGCGCTGCACGCCGTGGCGGCTCAATTCCCGCTGCAGCAGGGCGCACAGCGTCAGCGCCAGCACGCAGCAGAACACATGCACCTCGATCTTCTGGTCCGTCCAGTGGTACTGCGGGCGGATCGCGATGCAGTCGGTATCCTTCAGCTGCCGGAAGGCGCTCTCGACATGGTGCTGCGCGCGGTAGCCGCGCACCAGTTCCGCGTCGCTCCAGCCGGCGTTGTCGGTGAACAGCAGGGTCTTGCCCAGCAGTGTGCTCTGCAACTCCTCCCAGGCCTTGCGCCGGAAGCGGTAGCGCACCGTCGGCAGGCCGTCCGCCTCGCCGACCTCGACCGCGAACAGGTCCCGCATGTGGCGCGCCTGCAGCCAGCGGTCGACCTTCTTGCGGGTGGAGGCGACACTGGGCTTGCGACCGCCGCGCAGCTTGCCGTCGCGCCAGCGGCGCAGCTGCCGCTGCAGGCCCCGCAGGCGCTGCTTGCGCTTGGCGGTCTCGCGCAGCAGGGTGCGGCCCTGGGCGTCGAACAGCGCCTGGTTCCAGGTCACCAGCACCGTGCGCGCGGTTCCGAAGACCTCGCGCTGGGTGCGCCAGGCGCTGACACCGGCCAGCCCGTCGGCCTCCAGCGAGCGCAGTTGCTCGGCGGGGACGGCCAGCAGGTCGGGATGCTGGGTGGGCACGAGCGATCCGATGAAATGGAACGGGCCGCGCTCGACCTGCTCGAGGTTCTCCCGGGAGTTGTTGCCCTTGTCGAAGACCAGCGTGACGCTCTCGGCGGCACCGGCGATCTCGCGGCAGCGCCGGGCGAGGTCGGCGGCGAGGCTTTCGAACATGGGCGGGTCGGGGCGGTTGCCGGGATAGGTGCGATGCAGCAAGGGCAGGCGGAAGTCGGCCGAGACGAGCAGCGCGACGCCCACGATGCGCAGCGACTTGCGGCCCTCCTTGCTGTGGCCGCGCTGGGCCAGCGAGGAGCGCTGGTTGAAGGAGTCGATGTAGGTGAAGAAGTTGGTGGCGTCGAACAGCACCTGGCGCAAGTCGACGCCGAACTCGCGGGTCATGGCGGCGACGAGGTCGCGTTCGACGGCCTGGATCGAGTCGGAGGAGACGCGGTCCATGTGGTCCCAGAAGCGCTGGCTGGAAAGTTGGGAGGAGCGGACCGGGAGCAGTCGCTGCAGGACGGTGGAGTCGAACCAGGGGGCGAGGGCGGCCTTGGAGCCGGGGGCGAGGCAGCGGTTGAGGACCGCCGCGAGCAGATAGGTGCCGACGGAGGGGCCGGAGCCGCGCTTGGGGACGTGGCGGTCGATGTGCTCGGCAAGCCGGAGGCGGCGGGCGAGGGCGAGCAGGGCGGCGCAGGCGCCGAACTCCCGCACGACGGCCTCCCGGGGTTGGGCGCCGGAGTCGGGAGCCTGGAGTTTCTCGATGATGCGGTCGGCGCGGCCCAGGTAGGTCTGGGAGACGATCTTGGGCTTGCCGTCGACGCGCTGGGAGACGCGGGCGTAGTAGTAGGCGTTCCCGCGGATGATCTTCTTGAAGAGGCTGGCCATATTGTTAGGTCATACAATAGCTTTGATCGAGGCAGTAAGTCAAGGGAATGCAGAATATAACATCAATAATATCAACGATATCAGTGATCGAATGGATCCGGACAGTGCGTCAAACATGTTAGGTCATACAAAATCCGCGGCGACTTCACGGACACTCCAAGCGGACGCTCGGAGGACAACCCCCTCTATATCAGCGAGTTACGCGAAGTAGACTGAGGACGCCGATGTGCTGGGTAGATGCTCCGCTATTGCGAACTCGGTAAACTCGGGCTAGGCGTCGAATTCGACCCCAGCAAGGCCGATCTCGTCGCGGAAATTACCGAGCAAGACAGGCCGATCACGCTCTACCGACGGCCGGACGGCTCGATCACCAACTGGTGACGTGTCAGCATGACGCTCGTCCGGACTTGGCTACGGTCGGGGGATTGGCAGCAAGTCGGGCCGCCCGGGGCCTCGGCCTTGCGGCGATTCGCTCCACCGTGGGTGAGCGGAGACATCCAAAAGGCAAGTTTACTTGTTGCCGAGGTACCGAGCCGCCGTATCGAGTATTCAGACGCAATTTCACTACCCATATCTTGGGTCTGTCTCAGCTTGTGATCCGTTAACTTGACAAATCCGTCGGGATCGGAATGGAAGGAACCCGATACTCTGACGAATGTAGCGTGGCACTCCAAGAACGCAGTCAAGCACTGCGTGATTGACGTCCCGGGGAATGGGGACACGCGCAGCAATAAAGAGCGTTTTTTGGCTGGCGGCGCGGTCAAAGGGTGAGGGTATGCGGGACGGGTGTGCAGTTCGCGCCGTCATAACGCAACGTGCAAGCCATCCGGCCAGCGGCGGGGGTGCGCCTCCCCGGGCCCGAGAGCGCGCCACTGGCGGTGCAGTGCAGCCCCCCCCGGCCCGCGTTCCCAGCCGCCCTAGTCACCCCGCAACTGCCTCTCCACGGCACGCACAAACGCTCGCCGATTCCACCCCACACGAGCCAGACCCCCCATCCTGAGAATTGCTGGGACACGCGCCTCGCCCTGAGACCCTTGGATGAGAAGTGATACGATTTCGTCCGCGGCTCGCTTCGGAGGATGTTGGCCGGAATGGGGCCCTGCCCCATTGCTCAGCTTGCCCGCGAAAGCAAGTTGGGAGCCCAGCGATTTCTCAGCGGAGTAATTGAGAACATGCGAATTGCCAGAGTCAGGGCGACCAACTTTGAATCGTCAGCCTGGGGTGACTTCTCTGAGCGAGAAGCTGAACTGCCCCTAGTCACCGCCATGGCAATTTATCCAGAGTATAAGCACCCCATCTCGACCTGGCGAGCCACCGAAGCCATGTGTGTTGTCGAGGTAGAAACCGATGACGGGCTGACAGGCATCGGTTGGTGCGAAGACTATTGCGGAGCCACCAGCTGTATTGTTAACGGGCACTTGTCGCGTTTTCTGATCGGGGCGGACCCGCGCAAGATCACCCAGCTTTGGGACCTGATGTACCGCGGCTCGATTCCGTACGGCCGCAAGGGCGCGGCTCTCCACGGAATCAGTGCGGTAGACATCGCGCTCTGGGATCTGAGGGGCAAGTACCTCCAGGAACCGGTCTATCAACTCCTCGGCGGCAAGGTCCGTGACCCGATTCCGGCCTATGCAAGTCACCTCCACTACCTTGACGACGACAGGTTTTGCGCCGAAGCGGAGGACTATGTGAAGCAGGGCTATAAAGCCATGAAGATGCGCTTCCAGCACGGCCCCGCGGACGGGCTTGCTGGCATGAACAAGAACGTCGAGCTGGTCAAGCTGCTGCGGAACACCGTCGGGGACTCGATCGACATCATGGCGGACGCCTACATGGGCTGGACTCTCGAGTACGCCAGGAGAATCACGCGTAGGCTGGCACCGTATGATCTCAAATGGATCGAGGAGCCATTGCTGCCCGATGACTTAAACGGTTTCATCGAACTGAGGCGCAGTTCCCCCGTGCCGATCGCCACAGGAGAGCACGAGTGTACGCGATATGGATTTGAGGCGCTGATCACGAATAAAGCAATTGACATCGTCCAATTTGATATGGGGCGCGTGGGCGGCTTCACGGAGGCGAGGCGCGTTTGCACCTTGGCTAACGCGGCCGGTCTGCCGGTTTGTACACATGCTTACGGCCTGCCGACTCTCCATTTTGTGACGGCAGAGCCGGCCTGCTTGATGGCCGAGTACTTCCCCGTGCCCGTGTGGATGAAGCCCGAGCATTCCGAGACTGATTTCTTTGACGGCGCGCCCAGACCCCAAGGCGGAAATATCATCATTTCCGACGAGCCGGGCATGGGGTACAAGTTCGACTTCCAGATCCAAGAGCGGGTGTCCTAGCAAAGGAGCCTCAAGATCTAAATGCTCACGAGAACCACGAAGGCGGGTGACTGTTGAGAAACCGGGTCCACGACGACTCCGCTTGATTGCTGTCAGGATACGCACTGCGCCGGAATAGGTTGGAAATCAATTCGAGAACAGCTGCTCCGCGGTAGGTCTCGAAAGTCCTTTGCCTATAGGTGATTTCAGGCAGCCGTGCGCCCAGTTCTCATTCGGCAGGAGCGTCCCAGGGTGAAAATGCCTGCCTGCCGCCGGAATAATTCGAGGAAAGTTGGTCAAGATAGACCAAGCGCCTACACAGCCTTCGCGGTCGAAGACCAGCGTCAGGCACGGCTCGGCAGCCTCCCCGGCGCCCTCGTCCAGCAGGCGCAACTGCGGCACGATGCCGTGCCAGATCTCGCGCACCATGCCATCGTCCACTTGGCGGTGCAGGCACAGCAGCGGCGGGGCCCCGCCCAAGGCATGCACACCCAGTAGCCGACCCGCGGCCGGCAGGGCCAGCTTCTGGCGCGTCACAAAATGTCTCGGCAGCTGGCCCTGGCCGCTGTAGCCCTGCACGTGGCCATTGACGAACAGCGTGGCCACGGCCGCCGGATCGTCCGCGCACCAATCCCGCGAGAGCGCCCCGAGCCAGTCCTGCAGCCCGGCGCCGCAGGGTGCGCGAGCAGGGACAGCGGTCCAAGCCCAGCAGCGCACCCCACTCGCCGGGCTGCTGGTAGCGCAGCCCCTCGGCGTTGCGCACACGGCCCAGCAGCAGGCAGGCCCACAGCAACAGCAACGCGGGCAGCCGGTAGCAGCACAATCGCGAGTCAACTATACGGCAGGGACTGCCGAAGGAGCCTCCGCCGCGCGAAACAACGGTACCGAGGCAGTCTGCCGACAGCGGCCCCGGGGTGATGAGAGGTAGCCCCGGGCGAGGCGCCGAAGCGACGCCTCCCAATGCTGTGTTAACTGGTTAGAAGTGGAGCTTCAGCGCGAGCTGGATCTGTCGCTCAATGCTGCGCGTGCTGAAGATCCGCCCGAAATTCGGGCTGTCGAGCTGAGCCGTGGGACGGTTCCACGACGGCGAGTTGGTGGCGTTGAACATTTCGACCCGTAACTCGAGGATTCTGCTTTCCTTGATTCGGAACTTCCGGAAGATCGAGAGATCCAAATTCCCCAAACTGTCTCCCTGAAGCGCGTGGCGGTCCATGTCGCCAAACGTGAACGGCCTCGGAACCTCGAACGCAGACGCATTAAGCCACCGGTCGGGACTTGCGCTGGACGCTCGGGCCTCGCCCACGTGGTTGGCGCGCAAGTACCCCCCGTTGATGTTGTTGGATCCCGCGTTGCCAGTATTGGCGAGATCTCCGGAAACCCCAACGTGATAGTTCTGCCCGGAGGCGAACTGCAGGATGCCGTTTAACTGCCACGGTCCCAGAATGTGGTCCAGAACTTTGCTACCGGTTTTGAACTTGCTGCCGGGACCAGTCGGTATTTCGTAGACCCAGCTCGTCGTGAACACGTGGGGAACGTTAAACGCCGAGGGACCCCAGTTGTCGTTCCACCGATTCGGATCCTGCGGATTGCAGCCGTCCTCGTTGAACCAACCCGAGCAGTGGTCCGTCGACTCGCTCAGGGTGTAAGACACCAAGTACGAAAAGCCCGACGTGTGCCGGCGCTTGAGTTGGAATTGGAAGGAGTTGTATTTAGATCGGCCCCAACTTCTGTCGAAGAAGCTGGGTGTGATGTGCGGAAACGGCCGTCTCAGAGACGAGTCTCCCGGCCCCGCTTCCAGGGCGGTGTTGTACATGCCGCCGACGCGAAGATTGATTCCCGTCGATCCAACGTAAGCAAGGTCCACGAGGGTGCTCTCCGAGAGTTGATACTGAAAGCTCAAGTTGTATTGCTGCGAGTAGGGAAGCTTCAGCGCGGGGTCGTAATACCAGGTGACCTCGTTAAATGGGGTGGGCGCGGGGAAAACGGGGTTATCGCCCAAGTCCAGCGGATCTTGCGCCGTTACCTTGGGCGTCGGCAGCGCAGAACTGGGAAGATTCAGATTTGGCTGCTGGAGGAGGCCTACAGACGGCCATGTGCCAACGACGCCCATGTTGGCTTGGATGTTCCCGGCCCAATTGTCATAGACAATACCGTAGGCACCTCTGAACGCCATCTTGTCAGTGATCCGGTAAGCAAGCCCGAAGCGGCCTTGCCAATTCCATGGCCTGTCGTTGCTGGGCTTCTGGTTCGGTGACAACACCACGCCGTCAGGGAGCGTTCCCCCCGGAATGCATGGCGCTCCACCCAAGGCCTCGCACGAGCCCACAGGAATCTGCAACTCGTAGCGGCCGAGGATTAAGTTCAGATTGCCCACCTTGTTGTTGTTGTACTCGTCGCTGCCGTAGTGGCCGAATATCGTCGCGTCATTTCGAACCCCGAGATTGATGGTCAAGCGAGGCGTTACCTTCCACGTGTCTTGGACATAGAAGCCATACACCCGATGGCCGACAACCTGCTCGATATTCCCTCGCCGCCTTCCAACGGCGGGAACGCTCAGCAGGAACGAAGCCAGGCCACTGCCGGTGTTGCCGGGATTCGACGGATCGCTGGTCTGCAAGGCGCTGAAGCTGACGCCCCCTCCGAAGCCCGGACCGAAGTATCCGTTGGTATTCCAGTTTCCGCCCGCCTTGAAGGTGTGATTGCCGACGATCTTGGAGTAGTTACTGCGGACCTGATAGACATCCGTCATGTCACGCAAGCTAAGCCCACTCCCGCTGGAGGCATATCCAGGAATACCCACGCTCGGCGCATAGCAGCCGTCCGAGAGAATCTCCTCGGGCCACTGACAGGCGAAGCCTTGTGCAAATTCGCCGATGGCGACCAGCTCCGCGTTGCCCTTCCCTTCATAGGTGTTCGAGCCCCCTTGCCTCATCTTGACCCGGCCAAAGGAAACCTGAAACACCGACGTCGGGCTGGCGGCCCAGATATAGTTGACGCCAAGGTTCCAGGAATCCAGGATCCCAGTGTTTACTTTCCCCTCAACCCCTCCGCTGTTGATTGTCGGTTGCTCCCCGTTGCCGTAGCGGAACCAGAAGAATTGGTTATCGGTGATGCGGTGGTCGATTTTGAAGGAATACTCGTTGACATCCGTCTCCGCCGGTCTTGTATCGATTGCGTTCTGTCCGGCCACGCCGATGTCCTTGGCCGCCGGCCAGATGGCTTTGGCATAGTTCACCATCCCGGAGTTAAGCCGGGCTGGCGGAATGATGTTGTTCGGGAAGGTGTCCCTAGTAAAGATACCGGGATTGTTGGAGTCTTCGACCGTCGAGAAGGGGTCGTAGATCTGCTGTGCCTCGCCGCTCAGGTCACCACCCAACTCTGCCGCCGTGGGCACCAAGGACCGGCTCTCCGCAGGTCTCCTGCGACGGAACCACTGGCCGGATGTGAAGAAAAACGTCCTGTTCTTGACAATGGGACCGCCCCCGGCGCCGCCCCACGTATTCTGGCGGAGCGGAGTCACTTCCTGGACGAAGGGGTTGCGAGCGTCGACCGCGTCATTGCGCACGAACCAAAAACCGGTTCCATGAAACTCGTTCGTGCCGGACTTGCTGACGATGTTGATGATGCCGCCGCGGACCTGGCCAAACTCGGCCAGATCATTGTGGGACTGGACCTTGAATTCCTGAATGGCTTCGATGATGGGCGGCAGCGCATAGGTGCTGGTGAAGGCGCCTTGGTTGGTGAGACCGTCCAGCATGAAGAAGTTGCTGCGGTTCGACTGGCCGTTGATGGCCGGGAAGGAGAAAGCGCCGGCGTTGGTTCGAGCACCGAAGCCGCCCGCGTTTTGGGCCGTGCTGACCGGGGCAACGCCTGGGGTCAGCGTGAGCAGCTGGGTAAAGTTACGCCCATTCAGGGGCAGGTCCAGCACCGCTTGCTCTTGGACCACGGCGCCCATCTCGGCGCTCGATCCCTGGATCAACTGGGCACTCGCCGAGACTTCGACGGTCTCCGTGACCGAACCGACTTCCAATGCGAAGTCTTGAACAAGGGTCTGGTTTACCTCCAGTTGTACCCTGGGAATGGCGGTCTGCTGGAACCCTTCCAGCTGCACGATGATTTCGTAGAAGCCCGGGGGCAGGTTGAGCACCGAGTAGGCGCCCACGCTGTTGCTGGCGGTATTCTGAGCCACTCCTGTGGCCAGATTGGTGACTGCGACCTCTGCGGCGGGAATAATGGCGCCGGTCGGATCGGTCACGTGCCCGGTTACCGCGGCCGTACCGCCGCCTTGGGCATCAGCGGTCGATGGTGTGATAGCCAGCCCAAGCAACAAGGCTCCGAGCAGTGAGACAAGCCGATTCATATTTCCCTCCGAAGTTCCGCTAGAACCTGTCCCGCGACTCGCCGGTCGCGAGGCTGCCAAGACTGTACAGCGGGCAGCGGGAGCGGGTCAACCGGGCCAGGCACATTTTTCCTGATTCCCGATTATCTTCATTCCAGTAGAGCGCCAGAAGGGGTGGGCTTGTGGATTTTCGGTGGCTGGCGCGAACCCGGCAGGCATGGGAAAGGCACTAGGCACGAGATGCGCTGGTCGCCAGTGGTATCGTTCGCGTCCTGGTTGAGGCGCTGGGCGAGCAGCTGGCCGGCGAACTCCAGGGCCTTGCCGCGCAGGTAGGATTCGAGCGCTTCGAAGTCGAGCTGGTCGGCGCAGCCCGGACCTACGAAGCGCTCGAGCTCGGCCTGGATCGCGCGGGCGAACTGCTGGGCGCAGAATTTTTCTCGCTGCCACCGGGAGCGTCTGCGCCGCCCGCTTCCAGACGTGCCTGGCAGACTTGGTCGCTGACGTTGATCAGTTCGGCGACCAAGCGGCGCAAGCGTTGGCATTCGGCGATCTGGGCGCGAGTGGCCTCGAGCTGGCCTGGGGGGATGGTGCGGGTACGGGTCTTGCCGTTGACGCTGTGGGTGAGGATCCAGCGCGGGCCGTGGCCGGGGTGCTCGGGATCGGCGCAGCGGCAGTTGGGTTTGCCGCACTTGCGGAAGGACGGCACGAGGGAGCCGGGGCGTAAGTCGCCGACGGCGGCCAGTTGCTGGAGGAGGTCCTGGCGACGGGCGGCGAGGGAATCGGCAGCGGGAATGGGAGGCCTCCTTATCTGGGAGCAGTATATACTTCCAGATAAGGACTCCGCGACCCCCTTGGCTTGCAAGGCGATATCCCTGCCGAATGAAAATAATCAGCCTGCTCCTATGCCGATATCAGAATCGTGTCGTACACCCCCGCTGGGACTGGCGGCAAACGTGGGTCGCAGTGCTTGGCAGCCAGGCCCCTCCCCACCGGGCACCGCCTTGGAGGCGGACTAGAAAATAGTTCGCTCAACCGGGCAGACGTGGCGACGCCAAGCTCTCTCGCAGGCCCGATCACCTATTGACGGACCAAGCAGACGGCGCTCCAACACCTCCGCCTAGCCGAACGACCAGCCAATGTTGCTCGACGGTACGGGGCATTTCCGCCGGAGTCGGCATCCAAGTTCCGCGCAACATCGACAAATGGCCAACAGCGCTGGAGATCCAAATCAGCGCGCCTGGAGGGCTTGATCGATCATTCTCTTCGCCTGCCCAACGAGTCGGCTTGAGGGTTCGATGCCAGCGGCCACCTGGATTGCAGCCGACGCGTCATCAAGGCGGCCCATGCTAGCGAGTGCGATTGCAAGATTGACGTGGGCGTGAACGTATCCTGGGTCGTCCTCGACGGCTCTGCGAAACATCGCCTCAGCTTCGGCATGCCGCCCTTGCTTGGCAAGCAGGACTCCCAGGTTGTTGCTCGCGCTGGCCAGTTGCGGATCCGATTCGACAGCGGCCGTGAGCGCCGACTCGGCTTCCGGGAATCGAGAAGCCTCGGTGTACGCCACTCCGAGTTCGTTGAGGGCTGCGAACAATCCAGGATCCAACTCCAACGTTTTCTGGAGGGCGCCAATCCTCTCCTGCTGCTCCCCGAGCCGGGCATGTGCCAAGGCAGCGCCGTAGTGATACTCGGCGCGCTCCGGCCGGTAGGCCAGCGCCTGGCGGTATTCTCGGAGGGCTGACCGGGCGTCACCGCGCTCGAGATACCTGCTACCCCTCGTCGCAGCGCCTCCAGCCAATTCTTCCTGCCGCGTTCGTTCTTTCCGCTCTTCAAACAGGGCGGTCTCGGCGGCCAAGGCTTGTTCGTCTCCGATTTCGCGCAGCACAACTACCAACTCGAACCAGATCTCCTGAGACTCAGGATCCAGCTCGCGGGCGTGTCGCAATTGCCGACTGGCTTCTTCTAACTGCCCCTGTCGCGCGAGGACCGTCCCGAGTTCGCGGCGGGCACCCGCGTGTCCGGGCTTTAGCGCAACCGCCTGACGGAGAGCGTCCTCAGCTTGCACAAGGCTGGCAGTTACCTTGAGAGCGATGCCGCGGAGATACTCCACTTCGAATCCGTCGATACCATTTGGCACCGATTCGTCCCATCCGTCGACAAGGTCGAGCGCTCGCCGATGGTTGCCGAGGTTCACCTCGCATTTCGCGGCCGCGAGTCGGGCGTCTTGATTCCCGGGGGCGAGGCTTAAGGCGTGCTCGAATTGGCCCGCGGCTTCGGCGTACCGATCGGCTTGAGCGTAAGCGGTCGCTAGGTTGAATCTGCCGACGAATTGGTCTGGGGCTCGGGCGACAAACCTGTTCAGGACTTCGATCGCGGATTCGGTGGATCCGTTTCCTGAGAACGCCCGCCCCAGCATGAGCATCGCTTCGACATCGTCGGGCCTCGATTCAAGCAAGCGCTGGAGATGCGCGATAGCTGCACGGTAGCGGTGCAGCGAGAGATATGCGGCTGCCAAGCCGCGTCGAATTGGGACAGAATCCGGGAACTGCTCGAGCGCCTCCCGAAATGCCTCTGCTGCGCAATCCGGCTTACCTAGCGAAAGAAATCGCTCCGCTCGCGCTTGCCATTCCGACGCCCCAGTGCCGCTAGGCCGGGCCCTGACCTCGGATGGGGATCGGTCGCAATCGGTCTGGGCCGCGAGGAGCGACTCACTGCACGCGACAGCAACGAGAACGGCAAGTCCGATGGCCGGACGACGCGCCCACATGCGCATTAGTCTATCGGATGGTCGATTGCTCATTTCACCTCCACTTTGAGCTCGCTCCCAAAGCGGCCGCAATGTGGACTGCAGCATCAGTTCCCCCCGTCCCATCGCGATTCCTAACGTGTCTGGTAGCATGGCCTGAGCGCGGTCCAGAAGCGTTGACAAGTCCCGATTCGATAGTGCGGAACCATCGACGGCATGTCGCATTCGCCCTGATGGCAGTCTTGGGCTGCTCCCTAGCTCCGATCGCGATTCGAGCCCAAGAGGCCCAGCCCCACCGTCCCGAGGCAACCGGCAGCCACGCGTGGATGCTCCGGGCACTCGAACTCGTGCGCGACCGCAGCGAGACCGCAAACATTTACACAGGACGCGACGTTCTGTCAGGAACGCGCGAAGAGTTGCGGTCATTGAAACGCGGCACTCAGGGTGGCCTGGAAGCGCGCTTGCAACTCGCTGTGGGCAAAGACGAATTGCGACTAGGGAACAACGAGAATGCGATAGAGCACATCAAGGCGAGCGTCGAACTCTCCGGCGAGTCCGGCACCGATGCGGCCTTCCAACTGGCGGTCGCGTACATGCGGATGGCGGAAGCTCAAAACTGCCTGTCCAATGCGGACCCGAGAAGCTGCATCCTGCCAATCCGCGAAGGTGGTATACATCGCGATCCAAGCTATTCGAGCGAGGCCATCCGCCACCTAACAGCCCTCTTGGACAGGCGACCGAGCCATATCGAGGCGCGCTGGCTGTTGAACCTAGCGTTCATGACGCTTGGCCAGTACCCGGCACAGGTGCCCCCTCATCTGCTCATCCCCCCAGAGAGCTTCGAATCCGATGCAAGCGCGGAACTCTTTCGGAACGTGGCAACTGAATTGGGGCTCGCGACGGTGAGTCTCAGTGGCGGGGCCATCGCGGACGACTTCGACGGTGACGGATGGCTCGACATCTTGGTCTCCGACTGGAGTCCGCACGGACAGCTGCGATTCTTCCGCAATCAAGGCGGTACATTCGCCGACCATAGCGCCAGTGCCGGCCTCTCAGGCTTGTACGGCGGACTGAACATGATTCAAGCCGACTACGACAACGACGGCGATTTGGACGTGTTCGTCATGCGGGGGGCGTGGCTGGAGGATGCCGGGCGGAGCTACCCCAACTCCCTGCTTAGCAACGACGGGGCCGGGCGCTTCACGGACGTGACCAAGGCGGTCGGTCTCGCCGAACGGCACTACCCGACTCAAGCCGCGGCGTGGGCGGATTACGACAACGACGGGGACATAGATCTCTTTGTAGGCAACGAGCACTTCCCGAGCCAGCTATTCCGCAATGAGGGCAATGGCTCGTTTGTCGACACCGCAGTCGAGGCTGGTGTCACAAACGACGACTTTGCCAAGGCTGCAGTCTGGGGAGATTACGACAATGACGGCTTTCCGGATCTTTACGTCTCGAACTTCGACGGTCTCAACAGGCTCTACCGGAACAACGGCGACGGAACATTTGAGGACGTTGCCTTCGGGCTCGGCGTGGAACTCCCGGCCAGGAGCTTTCCGGCATGGTTTTGGGACTTCGACAATGACGGGAACCTCGATCTATTCGTTTCGGGCTACGAATGGGACGTAAGGGATGTCGCCGCCGACCACCTAGGTCTCCCTGCCATGAGGACTGAGCTCGATCGAATCTACCGTGGAAGCAGCGCAGGCAGATTCGAGGAGGTCGGGAAATTGGCAGGCCTGACCCGGATAACTCAGCCGATGGGCGCCAATTTCGGGGACATCGACAACGACGGCTACTTGGACTTCTACCTTGGAACCGGCTACCCGGCATACGAGGGGCTGATGCCGAACCTGCTGTTTCGCAACGAAGGCGGGCGCCGGTTCGCCGACGTTACCACGTCCGCGGGAGTCGGGCACTTGCAGAAAGGACACGGCGTTGCCTTCCTAGACATCGATCACGATGGCGACCAGGACCTCTTCGTCGAGCTTGGCGGAGCGTACGCCGGCGACACCTACAGCAACGCAATGTTTGAGAACCCCGGCACTGACAACAGCTGGATCGTGGTGAAGCTGGAGGGAGTTGAATCCAACCGCTCGGCGATCGGGGCGAGGATCCGGGCGGACATCGAGGAAGGGGGCGCGAGCCGATCGATCTACAGATGGGTGAATAGCGGAGGCAGCTTCGGCGCGAACCCGCTCCGGCAGCATATCGGCCTCGGAAAAGCGTCTCGTATCGAGACACTGGAGATCCGATGGCCTGCCACTGGGGAAGCGCAGGAATTCCGCGAAATCGATGCAAGACAGTACATAGCCCTGAGAGAAGGTTCCGGAGAATACGAAGTGCTTGCATACCCTCGGGCATCCCAACCATAGAGAAGCAGCCTGCAATCGAGTCAAAGTCGAGATACTGCGCATTCGGACTTGAATCACATCACAATCCCACCCCTACAAAGCGTTGCACGGTGAGACTTCGCGATGCCGACTCGAGCCAACGACATGGTTACGGTCCAACGGGCTGGCCGTATGCACCGGCTTGAAGCCTTAGTCCTGGCACGGGAATCCGGCAGATGCCGGCGAAACCATTGGTGCGGTCTCTTGAGCGAGGTTTCGCCAGCAGCTATCCGATGAATTCAAAGGGTCTCGCGCGATACGGTGCTCGACCTCGTCTCTTATTTGGTGCTGCTCCACGCGGGCAGGTCTGGCCATTCGGTGCAGCCGCCAGGGTGCGACAGCAATGCTCAGGCATGCGAATCGTCGCAACGGCGACGCACAGGTACCATCAGATAGAGACGTCTTTGCCAACTGCTCAAGAAGCGCTGATTCGCGAGATGGCGGAAGCTATCGTCCAGGAGGTGGATCCTGAGCAGGCGATCCTCTTCGGCTCTCGTGCCCGCTCTGACGCGACGGCAGAGTCTGAAGTTGACCTCATCGTCGTGGAGGCCGAGCCCGTCGGAAACGGAAGAAGCGGGCTTGCCGAGGAGGCACGCCTGGACTCCCCCGACGCAAAAGGTAACTTTGGGGTGTAGGGTTGCGCTGTGGCAAATCGGCAGCCGGTCTGCCCTGCGAAAGACTCACCGATTCCGTCACCGGTATCGAATGGCGGATCGTGATCGCCCCATCGTCAACAAGCACTTCCTTGACGAGCGAGCGTAGCACCAGTTCTGGCGCTCGATGACGTCGAGTGACTCGTCATCCAGGGCAATTCAATTCTCGCTGGGAGGTTGTGAATAGGAAGGGCATGGTGAAAGGACTGGACAAACCAGTCCCGTTTGTGCGGGAAGTGCGGCTGCGTCCGGTGCGCGCGAGCGAGGTCCCACGCTGGAACGCCCTCATACGGGAACACCATTACTGGCGCCCGGCAGCGATCGTTGGCCAGTCCTGTCGGCGCCCAACTTTGGAGTTTTTTCGGCAGATGCAGTTGTAGGTCATTGATTTCATTGAGTCGGATTTCCGCGAAACGGATTTGCGGTCACTACACTTTGTGATCCTTGGCGATATCTCCTGACTGTTCCCTGAGCGCGTCCCAGTCCAGCGGAATCGTGCGCCGGTGACGCTGGAACGCGAGCCCGGCCGCCGCTGCGAGGCGCGCCTGCTCGTTGTTCGGGTCCACGTCCTGCCGCTGGCTCCAGGTCTGCCCCTCCGCCGTCCGCATCGTCGCCGTCAGGCGCACCCACGTCCGCATCCGCTCGCGGATCGAGTGCCAGCTGTAGGTCACGCCCGCGGCCCGCAGCCGGTAGCGCAGGGCGTGCACCAGGTGATAGGCCAGCACCGTAATGAACAGGTGACCCGCCACGCGCTGGCCCAGGCTGTGGTGCAGCGGCCGCAACCCCAGCTCCTCTTTGAACGAGCGGAACGTCGCCTCGATGTCCGCCAGGCGGCAGTACTCCCGCACGATCCGCTCGTCGTCCCAGTCCGTCCGGCTGGTGCGCAGCAGGCTCGTGCCCTGCACCCGGTCCCGCTGCCCGTGACGCGGCCCCAGCTCCCACAGCACGGCCTTGGCACGGCCCTTCTCGCCGCGCTCCACACGCACCTTGTACTGGCTCGCCACCAGCTTGTGCGTCTGCTCCAAGCGACCCAACTTGCGCAGCACCTTGTCGTACGCCTTCAGGTGGCCCTTGACACTGAGCCCCGTGTGCAGCGCCTGCAGGCACGCCTCGTAGCGCGCCCGCCGCCGCTGCAGGAATTCTTGCTCGTCCCGCTCCCGCTGCGGGCTCCACACGCACAGCCGGGCCTCCTCACCCGGATCCGGCTCCGGCCGCTCCTCCGCCGCCCCTGCCTCCAAGCCGGCCTCCGCTGTGCTGAGCCGCCAGATCTGCAGCTGATGCCCCCCGGCGCTCTGCCACAGCGTGTCCGCGGCACGCTCCGGGGCCGCCCGCCGCTGCCGCTCCACCGTGATCCAGTGCAGGCCCTGCTCGCGCAGCCAAGCCAGGTTCTCCGCGCGCACGATGCCGCCGTCGAAGACCACCGTCGGGCGCTCCCCGGCCAGCGCGCCCAGCCGCCGGACCGCTTCCTGCAGCGTGCCGGGCTCGCCGACGTTGCCCGCCAGCACTTCCGACCGCCGCGGAAAGCCCTGCCCGTCCAGCAGCAGGCCGAGCGTGACCAGCGGGCAGTCATGGCGCTTCTGCTTGGAGCGGCCGCGCGCCGCGTAGGGGTGCTTGGGCCGGCCGGTATGGAAGGTGTTGGTGAGGTCGTAGAAGATGATGCGGGGCTCGAGGCGGAACAGCTTGCGCTGGTGGGCGAAGAGGGTCGGCTCGATCTGGTCGCGGGCCTGCCAGAGGGCGTCGGAGGCGAGGTAGAGCGAGTTGGAGGAGAGGTCGGCGGGCCGCAGGCCGAGCAGTTCGGGCAGGGCGGAGTCGTGCTGCAGCCAGCGCAGGGTCTCGCGCTCGCTGGCCGGATGCAGGGCGCGGGCGAGGATCTGGGCGCAGCCGAGGCGGACGTGGCGCGGGCGCAGTCCGGCCTGCTGCAGGCACTCGCGCAGGCCCAGTTGGCCAGCGAGCAGGTCGAGCAGGCGGGCCGCGCCGGCCTCGCGCACGTCGGTCTGGCGCAGGCTGGAGGGCAGCAGCGCGAGCGCCTGCTCGCGGGGTGCAGGTGCGGGATCGTCGGCGATCTGGAAGCCGAGGTCGCAATCGCCGTCGCGCAGGCGGCGGCGGACGAGCGGGGCGACGGCGCTGGCCTCGGCGGCGATGCGCTCGGCGAGTTCGCGCTCGGCCGGATCGGGGTCGGGCAGCGGACGCTGGCCGGTCAGCTGGTCGCGGACGGCGGCGGCGAGGCGTTTCCAGTGGGGGCGGGGGACGCGCCGATCGAGGCCGGCGGGGAAATGGGCGAGGACGATCTGGCGAACCTTGGCACCGCAGCGCTGGGAGTGGACGAGGCGGTAGGCGGTGCCGCCGGCAGCGCCGTGGGGGCGGGTCTGGACGCGCCGGACGAACATAGCCCCATGCTAGCGGAAAAATCCAAGTATGTCAAACTAGGTAGTCAGCACGTGGTCAGTACATTGAGCAGGATACGCCAAAAAACGGGAAAAGACGCAGAATCCAAGCCAGCAAGACGCTGTGCAGGCGATTGTTAGGGGAAAATAGGCCGGTCCAAGGGCTTTCGGCAAGTGATTCTAGCTGAGAACCGGGCCAAAACTCCAAACTTGGGGGCGGCGGCCGCCATCGCCGTTGGGGTGATACTCACCTTCGTCGTTTTCTGGTGAGCATCGCCTGACAAGCTAGAGTGATCTGGGTGGATACGCGGAAAATCACGGGAGTCTTCGGCGGAGGGGAATTCCGCTACGAGGTTGACCCGGCATGGCCGCAGGTCCCCGAGGGCTGGAGCTTCCACGAGGTGGGCGGGGTCGCGACCGACTCGCACGACCGTGTGTACGTCTTCAATCGTGGCGAGCACCCGGTGATGGTGTTTCAGGCCGACGGGACGTTCTTATTTTCCTGGGGCGAGGGGGAGTTTGTCCGTGCTCACGGGATCTGGATTGGGCCCGATGATGCAGTCTACTTGACCGATGATCTCGGTCACACCGTCAGGAAGTACACACCCACGGGTGAGCTACTTCTGATGCTCGGAACAAAGGGCTCGCCGAGTGATACGGGAGTTGAGCAGTTCGACTATCGCACCATCAAGCAGGCCGCCGGCCCATTCCACTACCCGACGAACCTCGCACTCAACTCGCAAGGGGAGATTTACGTCTCCGACGGATACGGTAACGCGCGGGTCCACAAGTTCACGCCGGACGGACGACTACTGTTTTCCTGGGGCGAACTGGGCGATGGGCCCGGTCTGTTCCATCTGCCGCATGGGATCGCTGTGGACAGCATGGGGAGAGTCTTCGTGGCCGACCGTGAGAATGACCGGCTACAGGTCTTCTCGCCGAAGGGTGAGTTTCTGGCTGAGTGGACTACCGTCGTGCGGCCGTGCCAGGTGTTTATCGACGCTCGGGACAACGTCTTCGTCGCCGAATTGGGGCGCCGCGCGGGCCTGTTCCCGTGGATGAGGCCGGACCTGAGCGTCAGCGGTGGGCGTGTCAGCGTCTTCAACATCGATGGGGAGCTACAAGCTAGCTGGGGCGGCGGCGACCATCCTGCGGAGCCGGGCGACTTCTTCGCACCGCACGACGTCTGCGTGGATTCGCAGGGCAGTGTGTATGTTGGTGAAGTCACTTGGTCAGCAGGCGGCAACAAAGGCTTGGCCCCTCCGAATTGCCCAACCCTGCAGAAGTTCATTAGGAAGAGCGACTGAGAGCATTTGCCTTTCGGGCCGATTACGCGCGACGGAAGGCTCGGCCCACTAGCTCCCCTTTGGACACAATGCAGGATTGCGGGTCTAAGCGCGCCATCCACAAGGACTATTACTTAGCCGGTGGCCCGCTTTGTGGTGTGAGATCATCACGCAACTTCACGGGCGCGAATTTTGTGGACAAGAAACACGTAAGCTCTTATGCTTGAGAAGTTCCGGAGAGAGGGATTGTCGCCACCGCGTCGAATTCTCTCTCCCCAGTGCCGCAGGTGGCGCAAGCCACCGCTGCGGCAGGTCGCAAATCCCCCCCGCCCAGCGGGTGGAGGCCGCTTGGGGCCGGGTGATACGGGAATGAGCATTAGGCGCTTGATTCTGCTTCTTGTCGTGGTGGCCAGTTCAGCAGTCGCCACCACCTTCGAAGACACTGTCCAGCCGATTCTCGAATCCAACTGCCTGCCTTGTCACGATCACTCCGCCCGCAGCAGCGGCTTCTCGGTCAAGGACGCTGAAAGCGTGATCGGCGGCGGGGCACGCTACGGCACGGCCGTCCGCGCACGGAATACGGCAGGCAGTGTTCTCATCAAAGTCCTGCGGGGAGAAGTTAGCCCCCGGATGCCCCTCGGCAAGCCAGCGCTCGCGGAAGCCGACGTGGCCGCGATTGAAGCGTGGATCCGGCAGTTGGACCCGCGGACCGCGCCGGCACCTGACAGGACGCACTGGGCCTTTGACCAACCCCTCCGGGAGGAACCACCTGCGGCAGAGAACATTCAGTGGGCCCGGAACGGCATCGACGACTTCATCCTCGCCAAGCTGGAGGAGAACGGTCTGGCTCCGGCCCAAGAGGCCAGCCGCGAGACGTTGATCCGGCGAGTTTACTTTGACTTGATCGGCCTGCCTCCTCCTTGGGAGGAGGTCCAAGCCTTCGTCCGGGACACCGCCCCCGATGCCTACGACAAGCTGGTGGACCGCCTGCTGGCGGATCCGCGGCACGGGGAGCGCTGGGCTCGGCATTGGCTCGATCTGGCCCGCTACGCCGATACCAGCGGATATGAAGGTGACCCGGAGAACTATCACACCTGGCGATACCGCGACTACGTGGTGGACGCCTTCAACGAAGATAAGCCGTACGACCAATTCATCAAAGAGCAGATTGCCGGCGATGAGTTTGTCCGATCGTTGTCAGCCAGTCCGCTTCGCGCACCCGAACCGGAGCACGTCGTTGCGCTCACCTTCCTTCGGTTAGCGCCGTTCACCGAACCACGCGGTGAGCGAAGCCGCCACGAACTGCTCGGTGAGATGACCGCGACTGTCAGTTCCGTGTTCCTAGGGCTAACGGCGGGCTGCGCCCAGTGCCACGACCACAAGTACGACCCCATCCCGATCAGGGATTTCTATCGCCTAAAGGCTTTCTTCGCCACCGTCTATATCGCGCCGGCGCGTTCCGGGGATATCTTTCAGATTGGCGGCCCGCAGCCGGCGGAGTTCTATCGGCCCGGCGAGAAGGAATGGGCGGACGAGGAACGCGAGAAGTATCAGAGCGAACTCAAGGGAGCAGAAGCGGAGTTCGAAGCATTCCAAGCGCCACTGCTCGAAAGGCTCAAAGCCGCGAAGAAGGAGAAATCCCAGGGGGGCGCGGAAGATAAAGCCGGCGAGGAGAAGGAACTGACCCTGGGCGATCTCGCAAAGGCCATCAAAGCAGAAGAGGCGGACCGATCCGGCTCCGGTCAGCCAAGACTCTTCTCGTCGGATGAGAGACGGCGGCACGCGTTGTTCCGGAGGCGCGTTCGAGTCCTCAAAGATCAGATCCTGCGCGTCGAGCCGTCGGCAATGTCGCTCCGCACGATGGATCCGCCGCCCTATGGTCCGAGTGTGCCCACCACCTACGTGCTGAACCGCGGTCAGTGGGACCAGCCCACCGAACCTGTCGAGCCTGGGTTTCTCAGTGCCGTTGCCGGGCATTCCCGGCCAGCCCAGCTGATCCAGGTGGACCGCTACCAGCGTCACCCCGGCCACGGCCGCCGGATGACACTGGCGAACTGGATTGCGAGTCCGGAGAACCCGCTCACGGCCCGGGTAATGGTGAACCGACTCTGGCAATACCGATTTGGGCGAGGCATCGTAGAAACCTCCAGCGACTTCGGTAAGAACGGCGCGCGGCCCACCCATGCAGAGCTGTTGGACTGGCTCGCCGTGAGCTTCGTGGATGAGCAGTGGAGCCTGAAAGCGTTGCATCGGCTTATGGTGACCTCGAGCACTTACCGTCAAGCTTCGCGCCGGCGCAACGATCGAGCCGAGGCAACGGATCCGGGGAACCTGCTCCTGTGGCACTTCCCTCGCCTGCGCCTAGAAGGGGAGTTGATCCGAGACAGCGTCTTGGCCGTGAGCGGCCGCCTGAATCCGGCCCAAGGAGGCCCGCCCATCTTTCCGCCCCTGCCTGCCGGCCTAGAGAATGAGCTGGACAGCCAATACGAGAACAATTTTTGGGAAACGTCCGACGGCGAGGAAGCACGCAAGCGCAGCCTGTATGTCTTCCAGCGGCGTTCCCTGAGTCTGCCAATCCTGCAGACTCTTGATGCACCGGCGTTGGACGCTTCCTGCGAACGGCGTCGAACGTCCGTCACGCCGCTGCAGGCGTTGTCTCTCTACGATGGTGATTTTGTGAATGAGGAAGCACGGTACCTTGCCGCGCGGCTGCAGGAGCGAGGCGGCGGCCAGCGAGCCAGCCAGATTCGCCACGCCTTTGAGCTCGCGCTCAGCCGCAGCCCTTCCGCAGACGAGACCGCGCAGGTGATGGAGTTCCTGGCCAAGGCCGCATCGGAAGAAGAAGGGCTAGTCGGTTTGTGCCGGGTACTGCTCAATAGCAACGAGTTCGTCTATGTCAACTAGGCCCAAAATGGCTCCCCCCAAGGGCTCCGTCCCCTGCTGGAGATCCCGTCGGGATTTCCTCTGCAGCGCCTGGAACGGCATCGGCAGCTTGGCCCTTGCCAACATTCTGGCCGACGAGCTAGGAGCTGGGCCGGCTGCACTGAACCCGCTCGCCCCCCGGGAGCCGCACCTGCGGAGTAAGGCAAAGCACTGCATCTTTCTCTTCATGGGCGGCGGCGTGAGTCACATCGAGTCCTTTGACTACAAACCCGCTCTTCAGAAGTACGCGGGTGACCGCCTTCCTCGTCCCGAGGGTCTGTCCGGCGAAGTGGCGACCGCGCTCGATGCGCCCCACACCGCAATGCCGTCGCTCTGGGACTTCAAGCAATATGGCGAATCTGGCCGCCATGTGTGCTCGCTCTTCCCGCACCTCGCCCAGCACGTCGATGAGATGGCGTTTGCCTACGGTATCCGGCTTGACAACAACAATCACGGTCCGGCGACGCTGCACCTGAACACAGGTTCTCAATTCCCCGGGAGCCCCTCGGTAGGCTCTTGGATTGGCTATGGACTGGGCACCCCCAACCAGAACCTGCCTGGCTATGTGGTGATTCAGGATCCAAGAGGCGGGCCCGTCAACGGTTCGGCGGTTTGGGGCAACGGGTATCTTCCCGCCAGCTACCAAGGGGTCCGATTCCGCTCCTCTGGCCCCTCTATTCTCGATCTAGAGCGGCCAGCCGACCTCTCCCGCGAGCAACAGCGCAGGGAGTTCGACCTGCTGAAGTGGCTCAACACCAAGCATGGCGAGCAGCAACCGGGTGCCTCCGAGCTCGAGGCCCGCATCAACGCCTATGAGTTGGCGTTTCGGATGCAGACGGCAGCCCCAGAGGTGGTGGACCTCGGCAGGGAATCAGAGGCGACTAAGAAGCTGTATGGCCTCGACAATCCTGACACCGCCGCGTTCGGGCGGCAATGTTTGCTGGCGAGGCGGTTGGTGGAACAAGGGGTCCGCTATACGCTCTTGATCCACGGCGAGAGGATCGGTCGATCCAGTTGGGACCACCATACGGACGTCAAGGGCCGCATGCCCCAAAATGCGGTGGAAGTCGACAAGCCGGTGTCAGCCCTACTCACGGATCTGAAGATCCGCGGCCTGCTCGAGGAGACACTCGTCGTTTGGGCCTCTGAGATGGGCCGCACACCGTACGTTCAGCAAAACGACGCTCCGGACCCCAAACCGGGCCGCGACCATAATCAGAACGCGCTCGTGATGTGGATGGCCGGAGGGGATGTGAAGGGCGGATCGTCGGTCGGTGCCACGGATGAATTCGGCATCGGCGGGATCAATCCTATTCCGCTCCACGACGTTCACGCCACGATCCTGAATCTTCTCGGCTTGGACGATAAGCGGCTGACCTACCTGCATCAGGGCCGATACCGCAAGCTGACAGATATCGGTGGGCACGTACTGAGGGAGCTCGTCGCGTGAGCAGAGGCAGCGCCAGCGGGCCGTCTGCCATGTCTGGTGTCGGCTGGCTCGCCTGCCTGGGCCTGCTTCCCGCGCTGCTGCACATTCCGGCCTTGTGCCAGGTCGCCCTGTCGGCGCTGCCACCGGCCACCGACAGGCGCATTGACTTCGCCACCGAGGTGGCGCCCCTTCTCGAACAGCGGTGTCAGTCCTGTCACGGAGAGGCGCTCCAAAGCAGCGGGTTGCGTCTGGACAGCCGCGAGGCGGCCCTGCGGGGTGGATACTCCGGGCCTGTCATCTTGCCAGGCAATAGTCAGGAGAGCAAATTAATTCAAATGGTCGCCGGTCTGCGCAAGGATCTTGTAATGCCCATGTCCGGCGACCGGCTGGCTCCGGGGCAGGTCGGCATGCTCCGCGCTTGGATCGACCAAGGCGCCGAATGGCCGGAACCACAGGCAGCCGAGAATCCGGCAGCTATACAGCCGCAAGCCAAAACCATGCACTGGGCCTTCATTGGACCCCGACGGCCCGCGTTGCCCGATGTTGAGAATTCCGGTTGGGTGAGGAATCCCATTGATCGATTCGTGCTTGCGAAGCTGGAAGCCCAAGGAATCCAGCCATCTCCACAGGCGGAAAGACCGACGCTCATCCGCCGGCTTAGCCTCGACCTGATAGGGTTGCCGCCGACGCCGGAGGAGGTTGACGCATTCGTCAATGACGGCGGTCCGGAGGCCTACGAGAACCTTGTGGATCGCCTGCTCCGCTCCGCTCACTACGGGGAAAAATGGGCGCGGCACTGGCTCGATCTGGCCCGCTATGGTGACAGCGACGGCTTCGAGACGGACGCTCCGCGCCCGCACGCCTGGAGATACCGGCACTGGGTGATCAACGCGCTCAACCGAAACATGCCCTTCGATCAGTTCACCATTGAGCAACTCGCCGGAGATTTGCTACCCAACGCGACTTTGGAGCAGCGCGTGGCAACGGGTTTCAACCGCAACACCCTGACCAATCGCGAGGGCGGCATGGATCTCGAAATGTTGCGAGTCGAGCAGATCATGGACCGCACCAACACGCTCGGGACCGTCTGGTTGGGCCTGACCACAGGCTGCGCTGCCTGCCACGATCACAAGTTTGACCCGCTTGCGCAAAGGGACTACTACCAGTTGTTCGCGTTCTTCAATCGATCCGTCGAGGAGAACCTGGAAGCGCCGCTGGCGGGTGAGATGGGGCCTTTTCTGGCGGGAAAACCTGAGTACGACCGAATGAGACGGCAACTCCTGGCGAAGTACAAAGTGTCCGAGCTTGAGCCGGAGTGGGAGCGGAAGACGCTGGAGGCCGAGACAAACTCTGAGATCGGTGACCAGTGGATTCTGGCGTGGGAAACCGTCGGGTACGACTTTGACGGGGGCCAGGAGATCCTTCGGACTCCCCGTTCCCAACGCACCCCCAAGCAACAGGATCAGCTCACCGACCACATATTGAAGTGGTACGGGATTCCATACAGCAAGCAGAGGACGGAGGAGCTAAAGATCGCGGAGTTACGTGACAAGCTCCGGAAGCTCGCAGCTGATTACCCCGCGCTCAGCGAGGCGCAGGCGATGGCGGAGAACCCCACCCCTCCGAAGTCATTCGTCTTGATACGTGGCGATTTCCGCCAGCCGGGTATTGAAGTGGCACCAGCGACGCCCGCGTTCTTGCCGCCATTGCCGGAAGGGGTGGAGCCTAATCGGCTGAGCCTTGCACGCTGGCTTGTGTCCGGGGAGAACCCGCTTACGGCGCGTGTGACAGTCAACCGCATGTGGCAAGAACTCTTCGGCAAAGGTCTGGTGGAAACTTCGGAAGACCTTGGTGCGCAGGGAGACACACCGTCACATCCTAGACTGTTGGACTTCCTGGCCACGGAGTTCGTGGCCAGCCGCTGGGATGTCAAGCACATGCACAAGCTGATCATCCAGTCCGCAACGTACCGGCAGTCGTCGAAGCTCCTTAAGGAACACGAGTCCAGTGACCCGGACAACCGGCTGTTGGCCCGGCAGAGTCGAGTACGGCTCTCGGCTGAGCTGATCCGCGATTCGGTCCTGGCGGCCAGTGGTTTGCTGAATCCCGAGATCGGTGGCAAGAGCGTGTCGCCGCCCCAGCCAAATAGCGTGAGTGAACTCGCGTACCGGGATCAGTGGAAGGAAAGCGCAGGGCGCGACCAGTACCGTCGTGGCCTCTATATCTTTCTGAAACGCACGATGCCCTATCCGCAGTTGGCAACCTTTGACGCTCCGGATTCGCTGACCTCGTGCAGCCGGCGCTCGCACTCGACAACACCGCTGCAGGCTCTCAACCTTCTGAACGACCCTGTCTTCATCGAGGCGGCCCAGGCTCTGGCCGTTCGAGTCCTGAGGGAGCAACCGGGGGATCTCGCTGATCGAATCGACTACGCGTTTCGCCTTTGTCTAGCGCGGGGACCGACTGAATTCGAAAAGGAACGGCTCGCCGAACACTTGCGACAGCGAATGAAAAAAATGGATGCCAACCCGGATCTAGCCTCCCAAGTTTTCCCCGCCGCCGGTGTGACGGGAGTGGCCCGTGCCGAGGCCGCGGCATGGGTGAGTGCTTCCAGTGTCCTGTTGAACCTGGACGAGTTCATTGCTAGGGAATAGCTCGCATGGACACTCACTCGTTCCAACAGATCCACCCTCGCCGTGCATTTCTCGAACGTTGCGCGGGCGGCCTGGGTTCCATGGCACTTTGGCATCTGATGGCCCAGGACGGCGTGGCAGCCGAGGCCTCGACCGGTTTTCCTGGCGCGAACCCGCTCGAGCCGCAGCCGCCGCACTTTGCGGCCACCGCGAGGAACGTCATCTTTCTCTACATGGCCGGCGGGCCGAGCCAGTTGGATCTGTTTGACCCCAAACCGGGGATGAGGAAATGGGAGGGACAGGTCCTTCCAAGGTCGCTGACCCAGCACCTGGATCTCGCGTTCATCAAACCGACGAACAAAATCTGGGCCAGCCCGCAGACCTTTCGGCCTCGCGGCGAGTGCGGCATGGAAATCTCGGACTTGCTGCCTCACACGGCCGCTTGTGCGGACGACATCTGTCTGATGCGCTCCGTAACAACCGACCAGATCAATCATCATCCCGGTCAGCTCATGATGAACTGCGGTTCCGGCCTGGTGGGCAGGCCGTCGATGGGGGCCTGGGTTACTTATGGACTGGGCAGTGAGTCCCAGAACCTGCCTGGTTTTGTCGTGATGGGTACCGGCGGCGGGACCAGCGCGGGTAATGCCAACTGGGGCAGCGGCTTTCTCCCATCCAGTTACCAAGGGGTTCCATTTCGGAGCGCCGGAGACCCGGTGCTCTACCTGTCGAACCCGCCGGGGTTCAGCCGGGAGGACCAGAGGGAACGACTGGATGTTGTGCGCGATCTGAATGAGCGGCGTTTGCTAGACACCGGGGATGTCGAGATTGCGTCACGGATTGAGGCGTACGAGTTAGCCTTCCGGATGCAGGCGGCTGCGCCCGAGCTGATCGACTTCTCCAAAGAATCGCCAGCCACACTCGACATGTACGGTATCAACAAGGAAGCAAGCCGGGCGTTCGGAACCAACTGCTTGTTGGCACGCAGGATGGTCGAGCGGGGAGTCCGATTCGTCGAGGTGTTCCACAAGGGCTGGGACCAACACACGAGCCTAAACCGGGATCTCGCGAAGCAGTGTGAGATCACCGACCAAGCTTGCGCTGCCCTCCTGAAGGACCTAAAGCAGCGAGGCCTGCTCAACGACACTCTGGTGATCTGGGGCGGAGAGTTCGGCCGCACGCCAATGGTGGAGAACCGCCAACCTGACCAAGCGAACAGCATCGGGCGTGACCACCACCGCCGGGCTTTCACCATGTGGATGGCGGGCGGCGGGGTTCGGCCTGGTCAGGTCGTCGGCAAGAGTGATGAACTGGGTTTCAACGTTGTGGAAGACCCGATCCATGTGCATGATCTCCACGCCACGGTCCTCCACTGCCTCGGCCTCAACCACAAGCGACTGACCTATCGGCACCAAGGCCGCGATTTCCGTCTTACGGACGTGGAAGGCAGTGTAGTAAGGAAACTGTTGGCGTGACACGGGTCCTGGCCAAAGTGTGCCACACCAGAAGGTGAGGACCCACGGGCGGACATGCCTCTCTGACGGCATTGTCCAATTGACCGCCTTCAAGTCGTTTACTTGACAATGCCTTAGACCGTGTTTGTGTTTGCCGGTTTCGCCGGGGTCTGCGTCGAATGGGAGCGCACGAAAAGGTATCCCCAACTCCGTTGACGGTTTCGACGCCGGGTCAAGTTCAGGCGCCCTGCTGCTTTTAACGTCATCCTTACTCCCCACGTCGCCAGGCATTCCCCAGAGATCGCCACGCGGCACTTGGCAGTGATGCTCGACCATGCGAGCCGCTCCGTGCGCGGGTAGGCGCTGCGGAACGTGGTCGACAAGCAGCGCTGATTCTGAGGCATCGGCCTTACGTAGGCCGCATGATTGCCCTGCCGCCTGCTGATCGAGGATGGCCAGCGAGCACGCCCGCCATACTGCAGGCTGGCTTGCACACAACCGTTGGTTTCGCGAGGCCCGGCTCTGTGTGGAAGGTAAAATTGAACATGGGCACGTCAACTCCCAGCGCGAGCGTGCATCACCCTGCCGACTGTCTCCGGCTGAACCGGCGCGACGAACTCGGGGGCTAGGGCTAGGAAGGTCCGGGAGGAGCGGACTCAGTCTGCATGAATTTCGGTGCGGTCCGAGTAGTTGCGCTCGTAGAAACGCAAGTACTCGCCAGAGCGCACCCCCGCGACCCATCCAGGGTTCTCTCGGTACCACTCGACCGTGCGGCGCAGGCCGGCATCAAAGTCCACCGTCGGCCCCCAACCTGTCTCGCGAATGATCTTGGCACTCGTCAATGCGTATCGCCGGTCATGGGCGGGACGGTCAGGAACGTGCTGGATCAACGATTCAGGTTTGTCGCAGCACGCCAGAACCCGCCGGGCAACCTCAATGTTGGGCAGCGGGCAGCCGCCGCCGATGTTGTAGATTTGCCCGTGCCGGCCAGCTCTGATCAAGGCATGGATCGCCCGGCAGTGGTCCTCGACGTGCAGCCAGTCGCGGACCTGCATGCCATCGCCGTACAGCGGAAGCGGCAAATCCTCTAAGGCGTTGGCGATCATCAACGGAATCAGCTTCTCGGGAAACTGGTACGGCCCATAGTTATTCGAGGCACGCGTGACGATGACTGGCAGCGAAAACGTTTCGCCGTAAGACAGCGCTAGCAGGTCAGAGCCGGCCTTCGATGCTGAATAGGGGCTGGCCGCGTGCAGGGGGTAATCCTCATCAGCCACGTACGGATCAGCAATGCTGCCATAGACCTCATCTGTCGAAACGTGCAAGAAGAGGTTGGGCCGGTGCTCCCTAGCTGCCTCCAGCAGCACAGCCGTACCCTGCACGTTTGCAGAAACGAAGTCCAATGGAGAGAAGATGCTGCGGTCCACATGGGATTCTGCGGCGAAATGCACGACAACCTCGGGACGAAATCGCCGGAACGCGCCTTGGACGGCCTCTTCGTCACGGACGTCCGCCCGCTCGAACTGGAAGGCTGGATGGGAATCAACTGCCGCGAGATTTTCCAAGTTGCCTGCGTACGTGAGCGAATCCAGAAGGAGGACCTCGTCCCGTGCCGGGCGCGAGAGGATCCCTCGAACGAATTGCGAGCCGATGAAGCCCGCCCCACCGGTGACTAGCAGCCTCACTTGTATTGCGTCTCCCAGTCGTAGGCGATTCCCGGATCGTCATACGGCAGACGGCCCTCGTCGGATGGGTCGTAGTGCCTGTCGGTGAGATAGACCAGCATCGCCGCCGACTCGCCAATGACCTTGTAGCCGTGAGCCACGCCGGGCGGGATCAGCAACTGCCATGGCCGCAGCTCGCCAATGTAGAAAGTATTTCGCCTGCCGTGGGTTTCCGACCCATCGCGCAGGTCGCACAACGCAACTTGCAGCATGCCCCGGCACGGCACCCACAGATCCGTCTGGGCGGTGTGGTAGTGGAATGCCTTGATGGTCGCGGGATAGCTCACGGCGGCCGATACCTGCACCGCGTCGTGCTCAAGCCCTGACGCCAATCCCTGTCCCAATCTGGCGGCCTCAAGGAAATAGCCCCGGTCGTCAGGCCAGAGCGGGAACCGCTCGGCACGGACGCCGTCTATCAGCTGCGGCGAATCCGGCTGCAGGATGACCTCTCCAAGGCCGCGCCCGCAGTCCGGGAGGCTCAGCTGGGATGCTGTACCCTCGCCTAGCACCTGGCCGCCGGGACCCGCCAATTTCGAGGTTTCCTTAGGCTGGCACGCAAGCCGCTTTCGGTCGGCTGGCCTTCCAAAGCTCAATGTACGGATCGATCTCGCGCATCATCTGGGCGAAGGCGTTGAACGTCATCGACTGAGCCCCGTCACTCCAAGCCCTTTCGGGGTCTGGGTGAATCTCAACCATCGCTCCGTCGGCACCGACGGCCACTGCAGCCCGCATCAGAGGCGGAATCAAGGCGCGCTTTCCGGTGGCGTGGGCGGGATCCAGAATGACCGGCAGGTGCGTGAGCTGGTTCAGCACGGGCACCGCGTTGATATCCAGAGTGTTGCGCGTGGCAGACTCGAAGGTCCGGATGCCGCGCTCGCACAGGAAGACGTTCGGATTTCCGTTCGTCACGATATATTCAGCCGAGAGCAGGAACTCCTGGATCGTGGCGCTTTGGCCCCGCTTCAGCATCACGGGACAGCTGGTCCTAGCACCGATCTCCTTGAGCAGCGGGAAGTTTTGCACGTTGCGGGCACCAATCTGCAGAACGTCCGCATAGTCGGCGACCAGGTCTACGTTGGTGACGGTCATGACCTCGGTGACAGACTTGAGGCCATAGGCGTCCGCAGCCTGGCGCAGAAGCCTGAGGCCCTCCTCCTCCAAGCCCTGGAAGCTGTAGGGGCTGGTGCGAGGCTTGAAGGCACCCCCACGCAGGAACCGGCCTCCGGCAGAGGCCACGGCCTCTGCGCACGCCATGATCTGCGCTTCGGTCTCAACCGAGCACGGGCCAGCAATGACGGCAAACTCGTCGCCGCCAATCGAGGCCTGTCCCGCACTTACGACCGTGCGGTCACTCTTAACCTGCTTGCTCACAAGCTTGTAGGGGGCGCTGATCGGCACTCCGTTCTCAACACCTTCAACGGAGCGCAAGACTTCGATGGCGTGAGTCACATCTCCTAAGCCGACGGCGGCGATGACAACGCGCTCGTCACCTTGGATGGAGCGAACTTTGAAGTCCATCTCCTGGATCCGGTCGCAAACCCGATCAACCTGCTCGCGGGTTGCTCCCGGCTTCATCGAAATGATCATGAACCTTTCCTTGGACTCGGAATCCTAACAAATTCCCATGCGGACAGCGCGTCCCTGTAAGTCACGCGCGCCGATCACGGAAGGTTTCTGCCGGGCTCGCTGTGGTGTGGAACACGCTTTTCGGATTACTGCCCGGTATTGCAATCGGTCCGGGGCAGATCTAAGCGGTAGCCTTAATCTAGCACGCCATCGCCAATGAGTCCACTCCATGCTGTGGCTCTCCGCTCGTTACCTGCAGCAATCAGAGGCAACGGAGGCCCGAGCCTCAGCGCGTCGACGCCGCCCGCCTTAACATGAGAGGCGCGAGTCACGGGCAGCAAACGCACGGAGCCGGAACCCGGCTGCGCGGCGGCTTCGGCAGCAATTGCGCTCTGCCGCCACGCCTCGCCAGGACAGTCCAGTGAGCGAGATCTCGGCGCAACAAACGGAGGTTGCACTGGGCGGCATGACCTGCGGCCACTGCGTGGACACGGTCGAGAAGGCATTGCTCGCAGTGGAAGGCGTGCGATCCGCGTCCGCCGACCTTGCGACCCAATCGGCGTCGGTGGAGTACGACGCCGGGGCTGTGAGTCTCACGGCGATGCAACAGGCCGTCGCAGCGGCCGGTTATGCCCCGAATCGGACGAGTGACCTCGTTTCGATCGGCGTAACCGCGCCCAAGCCTGGCGAGGCGCAGGTGCCCCCGATCCACCAGGCACCTACCACCACCTCGAAGCTTGACTCGCTCAGGCTCGAGATCGAGGGCATGACCTGCGCGAGCTGCGTGCGATCGGTCGAACAAGCCGCCCTGCGAGCGCCCGGAGTGCAACAGTGCGACGTCAGCCTCACAGAAGCGACTGCGAGGGTGGTCTACGATCCCGCGCAGAGCAGCGCCGAGGACCTCATACAAGCAATTCGCAACGCCGGATACGGCGCGGCTCTCGAGACGGCCGGTCGGCAGGGAACCGATGCCGCCGGGGCTTCGAGTACGCTCCGCCGCAGGTTGATCGTGTCGGCGGCTCTCACCGCTCCGCTGCTTGTCATGGCCATGGCGCACGGCCAGCTGGGATTCGGCGACTTGGCATGGACCCAACTGGCGCTGGCGCTGCCGGTGGTGATGTACGGAGGCGCGCCATTCTACGCCGGGGCTTGGACTGCCGCCCGACACCTGCGCTGCGACATGAACACGCTCGTGGCGGTCGGCACGGGGACGGCATTCGGATACAGCGTTGCGGCAACTGTCGCGCCGTCCTGGGTCTCGGGAGGTGGCTCCGCGCCGGTGTACTTCGAGACGGCGGCCGCGATCCTGACCTTGGTCCTGCTAGGACGCGTCCTCGAAACCAGAGCCCGTCGAAGAACCTCGAGCGCGATCCGAAAGCTCTTGGCGCTACAGGCGGACAGCGTCTGGATCCGGCGTGACGGCCGCGAACTCGAAGTCTCGCAGGGCCAAGTCGCGATCGGAGACGAGGTGCTGGTGCGGGCCGGCGAGCGGATGCCCGTCGACGGGACGATCATCGAAGGCTCAGGCGCTGTCGATGAATCCCCCCTCACAGGCGAGAGCGCCCCAGTTGACAAGCGGCCCGGCTCGCGAACCTTGAGTGGCTCCCTGAACAAGGATGGGTTTTTCGTCGTCCGCGCGGAGAGCGTCGGCAGTGAAACGGCCCTGGCCCGGATCATCGAATTCGTCCGGCGCGCCCAGAATTCGAAGTCTCCCGCAACGCGGCTGGCCGATCGAATCGCAGCCGTCTTCGTACCCGCCATCCTGGCCGTGGCAGCGGTGACATTCGCCGTTTGGATGATCGCAGGACCCGACCAGGACCGCGTGCGCATGGCGATCAACGGAGCCGTCAGCGTGCTCATCATCGCGTGTCCCTGTGCGCTGGGCCTCGCCACACCAGCTGCGCTGGCAGTGGGCGTCGGCCGGGCTGCCGAGAGCGGCATCCTAGTGCGCGACGGCGCGGCGCTTGAAGCCGCCCGTGGCATCGACACAGTTGTGTTTGACAAGACCGGCACCCTCACACTGGGCCGCTTTGGCGTGACCGACTTCCAATCATTCGAGGGCGTCGAAGACGACGAGCTACTGCGTTCGACAAGCGCGATCGAGCGTCTCAGCGAGCACCCTATCGCGCAGGCGATAGCCTCTATGCGGCCCGCTGCCGACCTCCATGTGTCGGACTACCGCACCCTGCCGGGGACAGGTGCGAGCGGCCGGGTCGAAGGCCGGCAGTGGCTCCTAGGCAAGCCCGATCTATTCGCAGAACAAGGGATCGACATTTCCAAAGCGCAGCCAGCGCTGGATCGTTTCGCCCGCGAGGGCAAGTCAGCGGTGCTGGCGGCCAAAGGGAATCGACTGGCCGGCCTATTCGCGCTCAGGGACACCATCCATCCGGAAGCTGTCTCCGCGGTCGCCGCACTCCAGCAACGCGGGATCAGGACGATGATGATCAGCGGCGACAACGCCCAGGCCGCGGGAGCAATCGCATCCCTGGCGGGCATCGACGAAGTGCTCGCGGATGTGCTTCCGGTCGAAAAGTCCGCCGCCATCAAGAAGCTGCAGGCCAAAGGCGCAGTCGTCGCGATGGTCGGCGACGGGATCAATGACGCCCCGGCGCTGGCACAGGCCGACCTCGGGATCGCGATCGGCGCAGGGACGGACATCGCGGTCGAATCGGCGGGCATCGTGCTGGTGCGCAACAGCCCGGCCGACGTGGGCCGCGCCATCGATCTGGCCAGGCGCGTGCAAAGAACTATCGCTCAAAACTACGTGTGGGCCTTCGGCTACAACCTTCTTGGCGTGCCGGTCGCAGCGGGGGTGTTATATCCGTGGACCGGCATGCTACTGTCCCCGATCGTAGCTTCGGCGGCGATGGCCCTGTCCAGCGTGTCAGTCCTCGCGAACAGCCTGCGCTTGAGCCTGGCGATGGCGACCAAGCGCTGACTGCGAGTGAAGTTCTGCGGCAGGAATCGCCGCTAGAGCGAGCAACAGCGCGGCAGCCGAACATAGCCGCGAGCAGGCCGGCGTGCCAGCGCCGGGAGTTCCGCCTCTGCGCGCGCAAGTAAAATGGAATTCTGTGTCAGCTGTCGGTGTCGGAATCATAGGGCTGGGCAACGTGGGCAGCGGCACGCTGCGCCTGTTGCGCCAGAACGCCTCTCAAATTGAGGCGAAGCTCGGCTTCGCGCTCCAAGTATCCGCGGTGTGCTCGCGGAGCGTCTTGGAGGATCCGGCCGAAGCAGTCGGGCTGCATCCGGGAGCGCTGCGGACAACCGACTGGAGACAGGTCGTAGCCAGCCCCGGCGTGGACATCGTCGCCGAATTGATCGGCGGCACAGATCCGGCCAAGCAGATTCTCGAAACCGCCCTTGCGGCGGGCAAGCCGGTCGTCACAGCCAACAAGGAGCTGCTCGCCGAGCACGGGCCCTCGATCTGGCAGCAGTCACAGGTGACGGGGGCGACACTCGGGATGGAGGCATCCGTTGCCGGCGGCATCCCGGTCCTGAGCGCATTGCGCGAAGGCATCGGCGGTGACCGTGTGGATGCCCTGATCGGAATTTTGAACGGGACCTCGAACTTCATCCTGACGGAGATCGAGCGCAGGGGCGCGCCATTCGATGAAGTCTTGCGTGAAGCGCAGGAACTGGGCTACGCCGAAGCGGACCCCTCCGCCGATATCGACGGCTACGACGCGCGATCAAAGCTTGCCATCCTGGCGGCGCTGGCCTTTGGCGAGCGGGTTACCCCCAGCGACATCCCGCTGGAGGGGATTCGACGCATCCGCACCATTGACTTCGCCTATGCAGGCCGTCTCGGGCACACTATCCGGCTTCTAGCGACCGCGCGGCGCGGACCGGATGGGCTTCGTCTGGCAGTGCGCCCTGCACTCGTGGAAAAGAACACGATCCTAGCCGGCGTCACGGGCTCGTATAACGCTCTGTGGGTACACGGACAGGGTGGCGACACCTTCTACTACGGCAAGGGTGCGGGCCCGGCCCCGACCGGCGTGGCGGTCGTCAGCGACCTGATGGCGGCAGCGAGGGACCTGCGGGCATCCAGCATTCGGCGCGTGCCGCCGTTCGGACACGTGTCACTGAAGGCACACTCCCCAGTATCGAGTGATACAGAGGAGCGCCAGTTCTATCTCCGGTTCCGCGTCCGGGACCGTGCCGGGATCTTGGCGACGCTCGCGTCGAAGCTGGCCGCACAAGGCGTCAGTATTGAAGCGGTGCTGCAAGAGCCGCACTTCGACAAACAGGACCTGCCGTTTGTCACCACGCTGGAGCCGGCCAGGCGGGGGGCGCTAGAAGCCGCTCTCCAGACAATCCGAGGGCTGGACTTCTTGGTGGACGAACCACTGGCCCTGCCCTTGGAGCCCGCCTTGACAGCCGCTTGAAACAGCCCGTCAATGCCAGCGGAAGACGTGCAAAGCGATATACCAACGTGAGCCCAGAGGCTCAGAAACGAGGAACCATGCCGACACAATCTATCGGAAAGAACCTGCGCCTGCGGCGCATCTTGCGCAACGGCCGCGCTTTAGTGGTGGCAATGGATCACGGCAATGCAGCGGGCGCGGTGCGCGGACTCGAAAGCCCGGCCGAGCTGGTGAAACAGCTCGCGCCCGCCGGCGCGGACGCGATTCTGGTAACGCCCGGGATCCTGCAACAGGTCTGCGAGCACGTGGGCGACCTAGCTATCCTGCTACGCATCGATGGTTGCGTCAGCTCCTTGAGCGGCGGGCCAATGAGACAGTTCGTGCAGGTCGAACAGGCCCTGGCGATGGGAGCCGACGCGGTTGTGATGAACGCCACGCTGGGCGCGGAATTCGAAGGGGAAGAGCTCGAAAAGGTCGGCTGTGTCGCGAGCGAGAGCCGGGACTGGGGCATGCCCGTCGTCGCCGAGATCCTGAGCCAGGGCATGATGTCGAATCACATGGACATGTCCGGCCAGGGCGTCGCCACCCTGCCCGCCGGGATCGCCGACGACATCACCCTCGCCTGTCGCATCGGCGCAGAGCTCGGCTCGGACGTGATCAAGACCCGTTACTCCGGAAACGTCCAAGAATTCCGCAAGAGCGTTGACGCGTGCGGGGTCCCCGTGTTGGTGGCGGGCGGCCCCCGGCGCAGCGCAGGACTCGAGGGGACTCTGGAAACCGTGACCGAAGTCTTGGCGGCGGGCGCATCCGGAGTCATTTTCGGCCGTCAGATCTGGCAGCACACCGATCCGGCAGAAGCTGTTGCAGCAGTCTCGGCGCTGGTCCACGGCAACAGCGGCTCGTAACAGTCCGGGCGAGCGCTACAATCTCGAATCGTGCGCTCGAACCTGATTAGCCGACGCGATCTGCTGGCGCTAGCTGCTGCCAGCGCAGTCTCTAGGGCGTCAGGACAGACACAATTCGGCACGATGCTCTGGGAGTACGTGCGGGAGTACATTCGTCTGCTCGACGAGCGCCGTGCCGAAGCACTCACGAAGCTGGAGTCGGAAGGCGACTTCTCAGCGCTGCGTGACAGAGTGCGCAACGAACTGGTGCGCAGCTGGGGCGCATTCCCGCCCCGCTCGCAGCTCAACCCGAAGCACGTCGGGACGGTCGAGGCGGGAGACCATCTGATCGAGAAGATCGTCTTCGAGAGCCGGCCGGGCTTTCATGTCACGGCCAACCTGTACCGCCCCCGCGAGTCGGCGGGGCGGCTGCCCGCGATCATCTTCCCGTGCGGTCACGGCAAGGGCGGTAAGGCCGCCGAGAGCTACCAGTCGTTCTCGTCGCTGATGGCTCGGCACGGCATCGCCGTACTGACCTGGGATCCGCTCGGACAGGGCGAGCGCCATCAGTATGTGGATCCGAACACCGGCATGACGAGCTTCTCGCCGGGTACCGGGGAGCACCGAATCTTGGGCGACCGGTGCTACTTGCTCGGCGAGAACCTGATGCAGTACCGGGCTTGGGACGCCACCCGCGCGCTGGACTACTTGGAATCGCGCCCCGAATTCGACCCCGCGCGGGTCGGCATCGCCGGCCAGTCCGGCGGAGGCATGGTGACGCTGCAGTTCGCATGCTTCGACGACCGGATCAAGGCCGCTTTTGCCAGTTGTGCGGTGGCAAGCTTCCGAGCCAAGACCGAGGCGCTGCTCATGGCCGATCCGGAACAGGTCCTGTACGGCACGCTGCGAGCCGGAATCGACCATCCCGAACTGCTCGCGGCCTTTGCCCCGAAGCCGCTGTTGATCGGAGCGGCGCTCAGGGATTTCGTCCCTATCGAGGGCGCTAGGCGGACGCATGCGGAGCTGCAGTCTGTCTATGAAAGGCTCGGCGCTGAGAACAACCTCGAGCTGGCGGAAACCGACGCCACTCACGGACTGAACCGGGAGCTCCGCGAAGCCGCCTGCTCGTTCTTCCTGCGGAAGCTCGCGGGGCGCGAGCAAACGGTCTCCGAGGCGCAAGCCGAAATCCGGCCGGAGCAAGAGCTGGCCTGCACTGCCGCCGGCCAGGTCGCGATTTCACTTGGGGCCAAGAGTGTCGCCGATCTCAGCGCGGAGCGGGCGGACGCGATCACGCCGACGTTTGAAACGCCTCGCAGTGCAAGCGAATTCGGTGTCTACCAGAGCGTCATCGCCAACCGGATCCGCGAGGTCACGCGGGTCGGCTCGTTCAAGGCAGAATCCGGGATCGACGTGCCTTCCCGGTTCCTCGACGCCGGCGTGTATGCCAAGGGGGCGGTGTTCTTGGTCGCGGACCAGGGCAAGGACCACCCGCTCGTGCAGCGCTACCTCATCGATGCCGTGGTGGCGTCGAACCATAGCGTGTACGGTCTCGACGTGCGCGGCTGGGGAGCAACCAAACCCGCGATGCCGTCCTTGGACGTGGGCTTCGATTGGGACGACTTTCTCGCCTACCGCAGCCTTGAGTTGGGGCGCCCGCTGTTCGGCCAGCGCCTCAAAGACCTGCTCGCAACCGCTCCGAAGCTGACCCAGAGACGTGAATGGATCGTAGCGGGCGTTGGTATCGGTGGCCTCATCGCGGCACACGCGGCAGCCCTCGATGCACGCATCGTGGGCGTTGTGAGCATCCAAGCGCCCATTTCCTACCGGTCGATCCTGGATGACCCAGAGGCGACGCAGCCGGTGAGCTGTCTACTTCCCGGAGTTCTGGGAGCGTACGAGATCCGCGATCTATACGCGAGTCTCGCTCCCCGGCCGCTACTGATCATCAATCCACAGGACTCGCGACGCCGGACGGTGGAATCGGAAGCTGCGAAGTCAGCATTCACCTGGGCGCGCGACGTCTACGATGCACTCGAAGCGACTGACTCGCTGCGAATCGAGACTGGATTGGGGCGGACTGATGTCCGGGAGCTTGTCGGCGAATGGCTGGGCTCCGCCTCGGCCTGATCCGGTGCCAGCCCGCCGCTCATTCCCACTCGATCGTGGACGGCGGCTTGTTTGAGATGTCGTACACGACGGCGTCTACGCCGTCCATCGCCAGCAAGCGGTCGGCTAGGGCGCGCAGCCCGCTAACGGCAAGTTCCGCAACGGACGCCGTCATGCCGTCAACCGAGATGACGGGCCGCAGGGCGACGGTCTCGCCGCCGTTGCAGCCCCACGGCAGCGACACCACCGGGCACTGCCAGACACTGCTGTAGAGATTCTCTGCGCGGAGGTATTCGGTCACCGCGTGGTCGACCTGCCGCAGTAGCCGCACTCGTTCTGGGGTCAGCGTGGCGGGCTTGATGTGCCACTCCTCTGGCCTGATCTCGCGCGGTGCGAGGCAGGCCACAATGCGGTTGGTCTGGCGGAATTCGTTCGTAATCGCAGTGGAGAGCGGCAACAGCCGGGCGTAGTCGAAGTCACCGCCGTGCAGCACGGTCAAGTGCGCGTAGCTGCGACTGTCCCCCTGAACGCCCACGCTGCGCACTGGCAGCAGGAATGCCGAGTAGCCGGCCCGCTCGGCCAGCGCCGCGATTCCCTGGTCGGGGACCGCAGGCTCGGCCTCCGCTGAGCACAGGCAGCGGATCGCAAGTCCGGGCCCAGGAAACGGGTGCCGGTCGAGCAGTCTGTCGGGAAGCCCGATCACTCGACCAATCTCGCGAACTTCATCCTTGTAGAACTCACTCAAGGGCTCGAGCACGCGGCCAGCATCCAGCAGCTCCTGGATGCGTTCCACGCGATTGTGGTGTGTCTTGATCACCTCGGCGGCGTTCGTTCCGCCGGACTCGATCGTGTCGGGATAAATGGTGCCCTGCCCCAGCATCCAGTCTTGGCCTGCATAGCGCTCGTCGCGGAGGATCTCGTCTTGAACGTCCACGAAAGCCTGGCCGATGATCGCCCGCTTGGTTTCGGGGTCGGCCACGCCCCGCAGGCGATCCATGAACAGATCCGCGGCCGCAAACACGCGCAACTCGCCAAGTTCCATCTCGCGGAAGGCCGCTTCGATCTCTGCGGTCTCTCCCTCGCGCATGAACCCGGTGTCCACATAGACCGCCTCGACATGATCAGAGCCCAGAGCGCGAACCGCCAGAGCATAGGCCACGGTCGAGTCCACACCGCCGCTGAGGAAGAGCAGCACCGGCCGGTCGCCCGCCGCAGCCCTGATCTGCCCCAGCAGGCCCTCGACGCGATCCTTGGGATGCCAGTCCATTTCGCATGCGCAGGCATTGCGGAGGAAATTGCCGAGAATCTTGGATCCGTTGGGTGTGTGGACCACCTCGGGATGGAACTGTAGCCCGTAGACCCTGCGCCCCTCGTCGCCCATAGCCGCGACAGAGCACTCGGTCGTGTCTCCCAGCACCGCGAAGCCTGCGGGCAGGATAGCGACATGGTCGCCATGGCTCATCCAGACGCGCTGCTCGGCCGCCATGCCGTCAAACAGCCCGGCGGAGCCGTGCAGGCCCAGCGTCTGGTCGCCATGGCTCATCCAGACGCCCTGCTCGGCCACCATGCCGTCAAACAGCCCGGCGGAGCCGTGCAGGCGCAGCGTCGCGCTACCGAATTCCTGAGCCTGGCCGCGCTCGACCACGCCGCCGAGATGGCGAGCGATCAACTGGTGGCCGTAGCAGATGCCCAGCATGGGCTTGCCGAGCTTGAACAGTCCCGGATCGGGCTGCGGGCTGGCCTTGTCGAACACGCTCGATGGACCGCCAGACAGAACAATGCCTGCGTGCTCGCTGACCCGCTCAGGGGAGACCCCAACGGGCAGAATCTCGGCATAAACGCCGAGCTCGCGAATCTTGCGAGCGATCAGGTGGCAGTACTGCCCCCCGGAGTCGAGAACTGCGATTCTCTCCATCTAACACAGGGTGGCCGGCACGAACGGATCCCGGATAGCGCCCGGCGCAATCCCAGCAATCCATTGTCGCATTCTGACGCCGTGCCAGCCTACAAGCGGCCCGCTACCACGCGAGCCGCTTGTAGGCTGGGTTGAGGCTATCCCATGCCATCTGGTCGCATGGAGCAACTATTGAATCTACGGTTGCGCGCTCTGGGCAAGGCCAGAAGGGTTACTGGAGTTCATTCCGTCACGCAGACCGAGCTCCTGCAGCGAACGTGCCCCGGCGGATTCGGGGACAGGCTGCAACGCTGCGTGCGTGTTGGTTCCGCGGCGGACGCCTCGTCGGACTGAACGTGCCCGGCCACGGCATGCTGCCCGACGAATATCGCGGGCAAGTAGCTGGACGGTGAATGCCACGACCGGGCTCAAGGCACCCGGCTTGCGCGGCACCCCGAAGACGAGTTGCACGGGCTTGGAACGAATACCGTCTATTTCTCTTTATAAAAAGGATGAGTTCTACTAGAAGTCTCTTTATGAGAAGGTGAGATTAGCGAAGATGGTTGTGCCTCGGCCAAGATTGAAGCAGGTCGTCAGCGACCTGCTCACCGATTCCGCCCGGAAGCCGCTGCCGGCCTTGACGGCTCGGAACGTTCACGGACGAATCGACTTCTCTGGCAAGGCCACGGCCGTCGTCGGGGTTCGGCGCGCCGGCAAGACCACGTTCCTCCATCAACTGCGAGCCGGGAAAGTCCGCGAGGGCACTCCGCTACGCCTCCTGCCGTTCGTCTCGTTCGAAGACGAGCGACTGGTCGGTTTGGACGCTTCCGATCTTGGCCTGGTGGTTGACGAGTACCGTCGGCTGTTCCCGGATTCGAACCCGGCGGGGACTGTGACATGGCATTTCGACGAAATCCAATTGGTCAGTGGGTGGGAGCGATTCGTTCGACGGCTGCTGGAAACAGAGGGAGACAAGGTCCTTGTCACAGGCTCCTCAGCAGGCTTGCTCTCCCAGGAAATCGCGACGGCGTTGCGTGGCAGAGGGTGGCGCGTCCTCCTGCACCCGTTCAGCTTCGAAGAGGCTCTGCGGCACAGCGGAACTGAGCTCCCGTCGGAAGGAAGTCGCCTGTCGGCTAGGGACAGGCTGGGGATGGAGCGGGCCTACATGGACTGGCTCCGGACGGGAGGCTTTCCGGAGGCCCAAGGGCTGGAGTCCTCCGAGCGACGGCAGTTGTTACGAGACTACGTGGATGTGGCGATGTTTCGCGATGTGGTCGAGCGCCACAACGTGCGGAACGTAACTGGCCTCCGCTGGCTGGTCCGGCAGATGCTCGGCAACGCTGGGTCGCTCTTCAGCGTCGAGAAGTTCTTCGGGGCCCTGAAGTCGCAGGGGATTGCGATCGGCAAGAATTCCGTGCATCAGTTGCTCGGCTACCTCGATGACTGCTTCTTGGTGCGCTTGATCTGGATGGAATCCGGGTCGGAGCGCCAGCGGATGGTAAATCCGCGCAAGGCGTATCCGGTGGACACAGGCCTGATTCCTGTCTTCGACAGGACGGGCAAGGCTAATCTCGGCCACGCTCTCGAAACAGCGGTGCTCATCGAACTCGAGCGGAGAGGATGCGAAATCACTTATGTTCGGACTCCGGACGGGTTCGAAGTGGATTTCCTGGCCCGCGGTCCGGGTGACCAAGCGGTTCTCATCCAGGCCTGCGCCGACCTGTCAGACCCGGTCACTGCCAATCGGGAGATTCGCGCCTTGCAGCGGGCGGGCGCTGCGATGCCGGGGGCCGGCAAGCTTATCCTGACGCTGACCGCCGACGGAATTCCGAGCGACCCGCCGACCGGCGTGTCCGTTCAGACGGCGTGGGAATGGTCGCTGGGTCTGCCGCCGGCCGCATGAGGGCCACTCCACCGATCTCTGCGCCTGCTGGGCTCTCCCCGACCCTACAGCCCTGCGCTACTCAACGCTGTGGGCAAATCGTCTTCGCCTGCGGCATCGAGCCGATCTTCGAGGAGCGGTGTTCCGCCTACCAGGATGAGCGGCTAAGCAAACAGGGCTGGCAGCGCGATTCCCATGACCTCACGAGGTGATCCTGCCGCTCGGAGCTGGCCCAGTGCCGGACGTGGTCCTGCAGTTACTGATGTCGCCAGCCGGACCTCGCAGTGTCTGGCGGCAGAAGGCCCAAGGGCGGGCAGAATCTGTCCGGCGCGGCACCACGCACACAGAACCAAGACCAGCCTAATATCAGGCTGCCAACACGCGATCTGGCACGTACGTCGCGACGCTGCCGGATCGGACTCCGGCTCATTGCGCTGGCAGGTATTGGGGAGATGACCGAGGGATTGACTCGGTTCAGGATGGCGGTAGCTGCGACGGCCTCCGGAGCGCTGGCAGCAGCATGGGGTCCCGGCTCGGTCGCGGTCGAACGGAGCCGCACCCCGCCAGCAGTGCCGGCAGTGAGAGTAGGGCCGTCGCAGGCTCACTGCACCGAACAGGCTGACCAGCGGCGTGGGCCGCGGCCTCTCGCAGTGCATGGGGCTGCCGAAGGCGCACGGCGGTGGCTGGCCCCCGTTCGAGACGCGCAAGCACCCGCTGGCAAAGGTCTGGAAGCTGGCCAGCGACAACGACAGCGACAGCGCCGAAACGCGTCTGTGCGTGTGGAGCGATGGCCGCCAGGCGAAAGAGGACAGCATGCTCGCACAGCGTCGGGAACGCTTCGAGCAGGAACTGCGCCAGCTGCATGCCGGGCTGTCCAAAGCGGGTTGCACCAAGCGCTATGCACGCGTCTTGGAGCGCCTCGGGCGCATCAAGGAGCGCCACAAAGCCGTGGCGGGCCAATATCACATCACGGTCACCCAGAAAGCTCCCGAAACCACTGCAGCAGACGCAGCCAAACCGCAGCCGGCCGCGCCAAACCAAGCCGGCGCTGGCCGCCGCCGTCGCGTGGCAGCGCAACGCCAAACACGCCCAGCGCTCGGCCACGGCGGGGACCTATCTGTTGCGCACCAGTCACTGCGACTGGGACCTGGAGCGCGTGGTGCGCACGTATTGGCAGCTCAGCGACATTGAGGCGACCTTCCGCAGCCTGAAGGGCGAACTGGGCCCGCGCCCGATCTACCACAGCAAGCGGGACCGCATTCGGGCGCACCTGTTCGTGGCGGTTTTGGCGTACCATGCGATCCACCTCGTGCGGCAGCGCTTGGCCGCGGCCGGCAACCATGACAGTTGGACCACCCTGCGGCACAAGCTGGCCAATTGGGTGCGCCAGACGACGACCCTGCAACGCGAGGACGGGCGTTGGATCGAGACGCGGCAGGACGCGCGCCCGACACCGCAGGCGGCCCACCTCGCCAGCGCCTTGGGCTGGCCGCCCCAACTGCATCGGCAGAGGCGGGTGACGCCGGAGCCGGTGGCTGCCCGGGAGCACTGAACAATTCCAATCGTGTGGTGCCATACTGAATTCCGAGGTGCCCATAAGTCATGTCGTTGCAACTACTTATGGAAATTCGATTTTCAAAAACGGTGAACTCGGGCTGGGACACTCAGCTGCTCTTTAGCTCGACGAGTGTACCGAGACCCCCTCTACAGCGGGGGAGGGACGTACGCCGGGTTGGGGCTATGTCGAATCGGGACGTTGGCCTCGATCCACGCTGCCAGCTTGGCCTGCAGTTCTTCCGCAATCCGCGGGAACTGGCCCGAAAGCTCCGCGCGCTCGCCAATATCGTCATCGAGGCGATACAGCTCGACATGCGGCGGATCGTAGAACTCGAGCAACTTGTAGCCGCCCGATAGGATCGCTGCCCCGGGAGCCCTGGCCTGCGGGCTGTAGTGCGGGTAGTACCAGACCAAGTCGCGCGAGTCCCACTCGCCGCGCTCGATCAGCGAGGCGAGACTCCTGCCGTCAAGCGCCGGCAAGCTGTGCGGATCGACGCCCCCGACCTCCGCAATGAACGGATACAGGTCGGCGTTCGTAACCGGCTCGCCCTCGATGGTGCCAGGCACGCCCCGACCCGGCCACCGAACAATCAGAGGAACCCGGATGCCCCCTTCATAGAGGTGGCCCTTGCCCGCCCGCAGCGGCGCGTTGTCGGTCACCGTGTCGAGGCCGCCATTGTCCGAGGCCACGATCACGACGGTGCGATCGTCAATCCCAAGTGCCTCCAGCGCATCGAGGATCCGCCCCACGCTGTCATCCACCGTTTCGACCATCGCGGCATAGACGGCATTCTTGCCAGAGTCTGAGGCAGCCATCTTCGATTCGTACTTGCGCACGAGATGCTCGGGAGCCTGCAACGGCGTATGCACCGCGTAATGCGACAGGTACAGAAAGAACTGGCGGTCTTTGTTCGCCTCGATGAACTTCAGTGACTCGTCCGTGAGGCGATCCGTCAAGTACTCCCCTGCGCTGCTGCGGGCAAGATCCAGATTGGGCATGTCCGGGTTCCACGCCTGCTCCGGCTGTTGGTACGGGAAGAAATAGCTCGCGGGGCTGCCGTGGGTGTGCCCGGCAACATTGATGTCAAAGCCGTGCTCGCGGGGCCAGTACGGCTCGTGCCCAAGATGCCACTTGCCGATGCTGGCCGAGACATACCCCACTCCCCTGAGGACTTCAGCGAGGGAGTTGAATTCGTGCCGCAGGTACATGAAGTCCTCGGGCGGCACGATCGCTCCCCGCTCGGGATAACGATGGCGACCAATCGCGGTGATGTGCCCCGTGAATCCCACCCGACCCGGATTCTGGCCGGTGATCAGAGCAGCGCGGCTCGGTGAACAAACCGGGCAGTTCGAATACGCCTGGGAAAAGCGCACGCCCTCGGCCGCAAGCGCGTCGATTCGCGGAGTCTCGTAGAACTGCGACCCTTGGCAGCCGAGATCCATCCAGCCCAGGTCATCGACCAGCACCAACACCACGTTTGGCGGGCCGGGCTGTGCCTGCCGGCCCCAGTCACACGCCAACAGCGACAGCACGGCAGACAATGCTGCGACGACCGCCCGAGCGAAGAGCCCCGCACGAGCAGAACTAATTCCGCCGCCCGGGGCTTGCGCTGGGCCACCAGTTTGGGCAATACTGGAACTTCGGGGTGAATACCCCGAACATCTCGGTCGCGCTGACCGACCAATTGGTTTGGTTTGCGCGCCCCCCTCTTCAGGCTGAACAGGAAACTGCATCGCTTGCTTTGCGGGCCGGGTGCGTAAGCACAGGCTTGCTTTGCCCACCCAAATCGGAGGAATCATACCACTGTGGCAATCACACCCCTAGGCAACCGGCTCGTTGCCGAGCGAATCGTTGAAGAAGAACAGGTCTCTGGCGGAATCATCATCCCCGACTCCGCCAAAGAAAAAGGTCAGACCGCCAAGATCATCGCTGCCGGCCCAGGTGCCAAGCAGGACGACGGAAGCGTCGTGCCGCTAGACGTCAAGGCGGGCGATACCGTGATGATCGGAAAATACGCGGGGAACGAAATCAATGTCGACGGAACGGACTACTTAATCCTGACCGAAGACGAGATCCTCGGCGTGGTCGAGGACTAGCGCTACGCCCCCCCTTTGCGGGCGGGGCATGCAAACCAGATTTAGGAGGAAATCAATCGATCATGGCAGGCAAGAAAATTGTTTACGGAGAAGACTCGCGCCAAGCGATCCTAGCCGGAGTCAACAAGCTCGCTAACACCGTCAAGGTCACGCTTGGGCCGAAGGGCCGCAACGTGGTCTTGGAAAAGAAGTTTGGCGGCCCGACAGTGACCAAGGACGGCGTAACAGTCGCCAAGGAAATCGAGCTGGAGGATCAGGTCGAGAACATGGGTGCCCAGATGGTGCGCGAGGTCGCTTCCAAGACCTCCGACGTGGCCGGAGACGGCACCACTACCGCGACCGTGCTTGCGCAAGCGCTCTATGCCGCAGGCGTCAAGAGCGTCGCCGCAGGCGCCAACCCGATGGCCATTAAACGCGGCGTGGACTACGCCACCGGTCTCGTGGTTGACGCCATTGGCGAAATGGCGCGCCCGGTGGCCGGAAATGCGGTCTCGCAGATTGCCTCGATCTCGGCGAACAATGACCCCGCGATCGGCGCCATCATCGCCGAAGCCATGGAAAAGGTCGGCAAGGACGGCGTGATTACCGTCGAGGAAGGCAAGACCATCGAGACGGAACTCGACGTGGTCGAGGGCATGCAGTTTGACCGGGGCTACGCCTCGCCGTACTTCGTCACCGACCAAGACTCGATGGAGTGCGTGCTCGAGAACGCCCTGATCCTGATCCACGAGAAGAAGATCAGCTCCATGAAGGACCTGCTGCCCGTGCTCGAGACCGTCTCGCGCCAGAGCCGCCCCTTGCTGATCATCTCCGAGGAGACCGAGGGCGAGGCCCTCGCCACGCTGGTGGTCAACAAGCTGCGCGGCACGCTCAGCGTGGCGGCCGTGAAGGCGCCGGGATTCGGCGACCGGCGCAAGGCCATGCTGGAGGACATCGCGATCCTGACCGGTGGGCGGGCCCTCATGGAAGAGACCGGCATCAAGCTGGAAGGCGTGCAGATCGACGACCTGGGCCAGGCGAGCCGGATCGTGATCGACAAGGACAACACGACGATCATCGAGGGCGCGGGCGGTTCGGAAGCGATCTCAGGCCGGGTCAAGCAGCTGCGGGCGCAGATCGAGGAGACCAGCTCGGACTACGACCGGGAGAAGTTGCAGGAGCGGCTGGCAAAGCTGGTCGGCGGCGTCGCGGTGATCAAGGTCGGCGCGGCGACCGAGACCGAGATGAAGGAGAAGAAGGCGCGCGTGGAAGACGCGATGCACGCGACTCGCGCCGCCGTCGAGGAAGGCATCGTGGCTGGTGGCGGAGTAGCCCTAGTGCGCGGCGCGTCCGCTCTGGACAGCGTTAGCCTGGAGGACCCCGACGAGCAGACCGGTGTGAACATCGTTCGCCGCTCGCTGGAGGCCCCGCTTCGCTGGATCGCGCAAAACGCCGGCCAGGAAGGTGCCATCGTCATCGAGAGAGTGCGGACAGCGGAAGGCAACCAAGGCTATGACGCCCAGGCTGACCGCTACTGCGACCTGGTTGAGGCCGGGATCATCGATCCCGCCAAGGTCGCCCGCAATGCCCTGCAGAACGCGGCGTCGATCGCTGGGCTGATGCTCACGACCGAAGCCACTGTCCACGAGATCCCGGAAGCGCAGTCGGCCGCACCGGCCGGGCCGCCTGACCACGACTTCTAGGGCAGCCGACCCCAAGCGGGCGCGCACGGGCCAAGTGCCCATTCCGCGCCCGCTTAGCTTCCAATGGAAGCCCAACAGCAAGACCAAACTCTTCGCGGGGAAGCACTTTCCCAAGCCCGTCGGGGTGTGCCGGACTGGATGGATTGGTGATCGGGCCCTCCCTTGCTACGCATTCGCTCGCTGGCCGCTCAGCAGGGCACCGATCCACAGGTCCGCACCGCTCTACGCGGTAAGCAGCTCCCAGCACGGCAAGGCTTATCGGCAGGGTCAGCAGCAGCTTGATCAACGCCGGCACTGGCCGCCCACCGACCAGCCTTTGCAGGGCCGATCACCTGCGGCACGCGTTTCGAGTAGAGCCAGTACGAAGCCTCAGAAGCCTAGCGAAGCGCAGCGCGCTCGCGAGCTAGGACTGCCCGGAACATGCCGCTGTGCCAGTTGTCCGCCAAGCTGGTTTCATAGGCAGCTGATTGGAACTCGTCCCCGATGGTCGGCTCGCGCAGGGCGATCCTGGCAAGCGCATGGATCTCGTCGAGGAGATCTCAGGCTGAGTGATCGCCCCTATGCGGTGTGGATTTCGCCCGGTCAGCAAGGCCGCCCGGGCCGCGGCGCAGAGCGGGAGATGCCGGGGAATGCTGGCGGAGGCAAGTACCCGCGGCGATGTGGCGATCCAGGTGCGGAGTGCGGACGATGCCGTCGCTGAAGCAACCAAATCGCCGTACCCCATGTCGTTTGCCACAATCAGAATCATGATGGGTCGGCTTGCGCCCATCGCTTAATTCACTCACCTCGCAACGGCAATGCGCCTTAGGGGTGATGGGTATGATACAGACACCCCATTCAAGGAGACTCGCTATGTCGCAATCACTCCCCAATCGACGGAATTTCTTAGGAGCCGCAGCCGGCAGCTGGCTCTTGGTGCCCGGCGCGCGCGCGGCGACTTCGCCGCGCAAAGTTGGCATCATCGGTTCCGGCTGGTACGGCAAGGTCGACCTCTTCCGCTTGATCCAAGTCGATCCGGTCGAGGTCGTCGCAATCTGCGACGTCGACAGCAAGACCCTCAAGGCGGCCGCAGAGATGACTGCCACGCGCCAGCAGTCCGGCAAGGTGCCCCAGACCTACGCAGACTACCGGGAGATGCTGAAACAAGAAGAGTTTGACCTCGTCTTGGTCGGGACCCCTGACCACTGGCACGCACTTGCCATGATCGAGGCCTGCAAGGCCGGCGCGGACGTGTACTGCCAAAAGCCAATCGGCGTCGACATCCAAGAATGCCAAGCGATGCTCGCTGCCGCCCGCAAGTACGACCGGGTTGTGCAAATCGGGCTGCAGCGGCGCTCGACACCGCACCTTGCCGACGCGAAAAAACGCATCGTCGAAAGCGGCATGCTGGGAGAGATCGGCCACGCGGAAGTCTGCTGCTACTACCACATGCGTGCGCGGAACAACCCGCCTGACATCGAGGCTCCAGCCCACCTTGACTACGACATGTGGACCGGTCCGGCACCCATGCGTCCCTACAACGAACTGGTCCATCCGCGCAGGTGGCGCGCATTCATGGAGTACGGCAATGGAATCATGGGCGACATGTGCGTCCATATGCTGGACGCCGTGCGCTGGATGACGGGACTGGGATGGCTGAACAAGGTATCGTCCACCGGCGGGATCCAGATCCAGAAGGACAGCAAGGCGAACATCGCCGACTCCCAGGTCGCCACGTTTGAATTCGACGAATTCCCCGTGGTGTGGACCCACCGCAGTTGGGGCACGGCGCCAGATCCGGCTTACCCATGGGCGTTCTTCATCTACGGCTCTAAGGGCACGCTGAAGGGCAGCGTGCACGGCTGGACGTTCACGCCGGTCGACAGGCAAGCAAACTCCTTGGAAAGCAAGGTCACGCTCGAACTTGAGCAGTACCCGGAAGACGAGACCGAGCCGGATCTGGAACTGCATTCCGCACCGGCAGTGCGGCACCACATGATGGACTGGCTGAGGGCGGTCGACGAGCGTTCCCGCCCTGTGGCAGACATCGAAGAGGGGCATATGTCCACGACGGCCTGCATCCTCGCGAATCTGTCCATGCAACTCGGCCGCGGACTGGAATGGGACGCCGAGCGAGGCGAGGTGCGCAACGATCCCGCGGCCAACAAATTGCTCGCCCGGCCGTACCGCAAGCCCTGGGTGCATCCCGATCCTGCCACTGTCTGAGATTGGGCTCAAAATCGACGGGCCACACGCCGGATCGGTCTGCTAGAATCCCAAGGCAAACCAACAGTGGCCCTGCCCCGCGCAGTGCCACATGAATCAAGAGAGGACTACAACGATGAGACACACAGTCGCGATTGCGTGCGCCATTGCGCTCGCCTGCCTGGCATTGCCAGTCGCTGCCCAGGACATGAGCTTCTTCATCACGAGCACGGGCTCGGGAGACGGTGCCAACCTAGGCGGGCTCATGGGGGCGGACGCCCACTGCCAAAACCTCGCCAAAGCAGCCGGGGGCGGGGGCAAGACATGGAAGGCGTACCTGAGCGCGGAGGCGATGGACGGCAAGCCGGCCATCAACGCACGCGACCGCATCGGCTCGGGCCCTTGGTTCAATGCCAAGGGCGTCCAGGTCGCTGCCAACGTGGACGACCTCCATTCTGAGAACACCAAGCTCGGCAAGGAAAACTCCCTGAACGAGATGGGCAAGGTCGTGAACGGCCGTGGTGACTCGCCCAACCAGCACGACATCCTGACGGGGTCTCAGCTGGACGGCACGGCGCTCTCGGATGGCGAGAACCACAGCTGCGGCCATTGGATGAGCAACACTGACGGCTCGGGCAGTGCTCAGGTTGGGCATCATGATCGCCAAGGCGGCGGCGCGAATCCCAATTCGTGGAACTCGGCTCACGGCTCGCGCGGCTGCAGCCAAGCGAATCTGGTGGCCACAGGCGGCAACGGCTACTTCTACTGCTTCGCTACAAACTAAGGGTGCCGGACCTGCTCGATCCGGACGGATTGGCGCCCTGCCGCATGCGTGGCGGGGCGTCTGCATTCCTTGCCTGGGAGCGACACAATCCGCGACTGCGGCTAACGCTGCTGCTGTTGACGCTCTCCGCCCCTTGGCTGGAGGCAGAAGAGTGGCCGAATTACGGCAACGATCCTGGCGGGACACGGTACTCTGCCCTAGAGCAAATCAACCGCCAAAACGTAGCCGCACTCGAGGTCGCTTGGGAATTCGACAGCCCGGACTTCGCGGACGGCCAGACGGGGACGCCGACCCGATCTGCCTTTGAAGCGACTCCGCTGATGATCGACGGCACGCTGTACGTGCCCACGCCGCTGGACCGGCTGCTGGCTCTCGATGCGGCAACTGGCCGCAAGCTGTGGGAGTTCGACACGAAGCTGGACCGCTCGCTCCGGCGCAACCTATTCATCAACCGAGGCCTTGGCTACTGGAAGCAGGGGCAGACCGAACGCTTGGTGCTCGGCGGCCAGAGCGGCCTGGTCTACTCGATCGACCGCAAAACAGGCAAGCTTGATCCGGCATTCGCGAACGGCGGGATCCTCGACATCACTCCGAGCGCGCTAGAACACGGTGTCGAGGGGCGTTACTCGCTCACGTCGCCGATCCAGCAATGCGCGAGCACGTTGGTCGTGGGCGGCCTCGTCACGGACGGATTGCCCAAGGGCCCGAACGGCGACATCCGAGGCTACGACGTCCACACCGGCGACCTGCGCTGGCGGTTCCACACTGTCCCCCGCCCCGGAGAATTCGGACACGAGACATGGGGCGGGGATTCCTGGAAGCTGCGGGGCGGCACAAATCTGTGGACCATCGCAAGCGTAGACGAGGAACTCGGCCTGGCTTACGTGGCGTTGGGATCGCCGTCGCACGACTACTACGGCGGGGACCGACCTGGAGCGAACCTGTTTGGCAACAGCCTAGTGGCGATCGACTGCCGCACGGGCAGCCGGCGGTGGCACTTCCAAAGCATTCACCACGACATCTGGGATTGGGACCTGCCGTCCCAGCCGTCGCTGATCGAGGTTGTGCGGGACGGCAAGCCCGTCAAGGCTGTGGCGATTGCCACCAAGACGGGGTTCGTGTTCGTCTTCAACCGAGCGACTGGCGAGCCTCTCTTTGACATCGAAGAGCACGCCGTGCCGGCCGGCGACCTGCCTGGCGAGTACTACCACCCGACCCAGCCCAAGCCCGTGCTGCCCAAACCATTCATCCGCCAGTCAATGCGCGAGGGCGAGATCACCACCGTGACCGAGGAATCTCGCACGGAATGCATGGAGATGCTTGAGGGGGCTTCGATCGAAGGGCCTCTCTTCCGCCCTCGATTGCGCCAGAAAACCGTGTTCTTTCCGGGCACCAATGGCGGCTCCAACTGGGGCGGTGGGGCGTTCGATCCCGAGACCGACACGTTCTACATCAACTCCATGGATGTCGGCTCACTGGCAGCGATGGTATCCCGCGGCGAAGACGCCGAACTCCCCTGGCGCAGCCGCTCAGTGCCGCAAGGGCGGTTCTGGGACTCGAACCTGTACCCTTGCCAGCCGCCGCCCTGGGGGCATTTGACGGCCATCGACCTCAATACCGGCGCGTTCCGCTGGCGCAAGGTGCTCGGCGAGTACGACGAGCTCACGAAGCGTGGTGTGCCGCCGACCGGTGCTGCGAACCTAGGCGGCCCGATTGTCACCAAGGGTGGGCTGGTGTTCATCGCTGCCACCAACGACAAACGCTTCAGGGCTTTCGACAAGGACAGCGGCGACTTGCTGTGGGAATACCGCCTGCCAGCCAGTGCGCACGCGACCCCCATGACCTACGTGGCGGGCGGTCAACAGTACATCGCGATCGCGGTGGGCGGAGGCAACAAGTACAACCCTGGCAGTTTCATGGCCAAGGTAATGGCGTTCCGGCTACCGGCCCAGCAATAGCGCAACGTATCTGAGCGCCGGAGACCGTCAGGAAGCGGTGCCGAGCGGGGCGCGCTGCAGCCCGGGCCAGATCCGCACCACTCCTAGAACCGCTCGACTCGTGGTCCACACCGCGAAGGCCCACCAAACGGCGTCCAGCGCCCAAGGCGCTGCCGGATCGGCCCACAGCACAATCGCCCCAGCAGCCACCAGCGCCGACAGAACCGCGTTGCGCAGATAGCGAAAGTCACCGCTGCCAAAGTGTATGCCGTCCGTCGCAAACGTCAGGCCGCTGACCGGCTGACTCGCGGCTGCAATGCGCCACGGCACCGCGAAGATCGCAGCTGCTTGCGCTGGGATGTAGATTCGGTGCACCCAAGACTCCGTGGCCAGCATCGCCAGGCAGATGGCGACGCCGCACGCACACGACCACTGGCACACGACCAGCGCCACTTGGCGGGCCTGACGCCGGTCCCCGTTCCCGAGGAAATAGGCGACCAGGCTCTGGGCCAGGATCGCAAACGAGTCCAAGAAGAGCGCGTTGAAGAACCAGATGCTGCGGATCACTTGGTGGACGGCGCCGGCACCCGCGCCAATCATGGTGGCCTTGCGCGTACCGAGAATCAAGAAACCGTTCAATGCGGCGGCGCGCAGGAACAAGTTCACGCCCGCCGACAACAGACTGCCTGCGTGGTGCCAGTCAAATGCATCCGGGCGGCCAAGCCGCCGGAAAGCGGCAGTCACCGCCCATGCCGCGCCAAGCCACTGGCTGAGCGTGGTTGCTATCGCCGCGCCCGCGACACCCAATGCCGGCACTGCCCCGAATCCAAAGATCAGCAGCGGATCCAGTATCACGTTCAGGGCGTTCATGCCGACCGCGACCCACAGTGGAGTGCGCATGTCCTGCGCGCCGCGCATCGCGCCAATCGCGGCATAGCTGGCCAGCATTGCGGGCGCGCCGACGAGCCGCCAGCCGAGGTAATCAACCGTGAGATCAGCCACCAACCCCTCGGCCCCCATCGCAACGGCAATCGCTCCGCACAGCGGCAAGCCGACAGCCGCCAATCCAACACCGACCAACAGAGCTACCGAAACGGCGATGAGGCACATCCGGGCCGCGCCGCGGTCAGACACACCCGCCTGCGCGCCCTCTCCGTAGAGAGTGGCGACGCTAGTCTGCGTTGCCACTCCCAAAAAGCTGAACGCCCAGAACATCGCCGAGAGCACCATCGTCCCGACGCCGAGCGCGGCCAAGGACTCCGCTCCGAGCCGGGCCACGAATGCGGTGTCGATCAGCCCGGTCAGCGGCTCCGCCACCAGCGAGCCTAGGATCGGAACGCTAAGCGCAGCCACGGTGCGGTGCGGTTGCGTCACAAAGGGATGCGGGGAGTTCAACCTCCATTCTGCCAAGTTGGCGTCAGGCCCATGCAAGAATGGAGCTTTCGGCGTGGCTGGAATCCTTTACCTGCACGGATTCTGTTCGAGCTCCAAGTCCGCCAAGGGGGTATTCCTAGCGGCGAAGTTCGCGGCTTTCGGCGTGAGTGTCAACCTGCCGGATCTTGACGAAGGGGACTTCCGCAATACCACGCTCACCAAGCAGCTCGCCCTAGTCTCGCGCCTAGCCGATGACATCCAACCGGAGTTGCTGATCGGCTCGAGCCTCGGCGGCTATCTGGCCGCGCTCCACGCAGCTCGACAACCGCGGGCGGTCCCGGCCTTGGTGCTGCTTGCGCCCGCTTTCGACTTCGCGGAGCGGCTTGCTGCGCTCTTGGGTCCCGCGATGCAAGAGTGGCAACGTCGTGGCCAGCACGAGTTCTTCCACTACGGATTCCAGCGCGAGATCCCGCTGGCCTACGCTTTCATCGAGGACGCCAGACGATACGGGCCGTTTCCGGACGTTTGCGCATCAACCAAAATCCTGCACGGGATCCACGACGAAAGTGTCCCGGCGGATCTGTCAGTGCGCTTCGCCGGTGCGCGCCCCAACGTGGACCTCGAATTGCTCGACACAGACCACCAGATGCTCGACAAGACTGAAGAGATCTGGGCGAGCATCAAGCGCTTCTACGAAGAAACGCGGTCGGCATCGCTTTGAGCGGGCGCTTTCAGCTGAGGAAGTTCGCCAGCAGCTGCTTGCCGGACGCAGTCAGGATTGATTCGGGGTGAAACTGCACGCCCTCCACCGGTAGCGTCCGGTGTCGGAGACCCATGATGATGCCGTCGTCGGTCCAAGCCGAGACTTCCAGCTCTGGGGGAAGGGACTCGCGCTCAACAATCAGCGAGTGGTACCGAGTCGCAACGAAGTCTTGGTCTAGGCCTTTGAAAACGGTCCGTCCGTCATGCTTGACCAAGCTGGTCTTCCCATGCATCAGATACGGTGCGCGGACAACCTTCCCGCCAAATGCTTGCCCAATCGACTGATGCCCGAGGCAGACACCCAAGATCGGCACGGTGCCAGCCATTTGCCGGATCAGGTCGACTGAGATGCCAGCTTCCGTCGGCGTGCATGGGCCGGGTGAGATGAGTATTCGATCCGGCTTCATCTCCCGGATCTCCCGCACCGTGACTTTGTCGTTGCGCCGCACGGTGAGCGAGGCGCCTAGATCACCCAAATACTGCACCAGATTGAAGGTGAACGAGTCGTAGTTGTCAACGACGAAGACCATCCCCTTTATTCTCACCCGTTCGAGCGGGAGTGGCGGAATCGGCCTAGCTGGCGATTACAATGGACTGCCAAGACCAGCGGAGTATCCCATGAACCGAAGATCCTTTGTCACCGCAGCGGCGCTAGGCACCGCAGTCGGCTCCTGCTCCGTAGAGCGGCCGGAGCCAAAGCCCACGTATCCGCCGATGCGCATGCACGTCGGCGCGCAGCGCAGCCCTACCAACAAGGAAATTCTGCAGTTCCTCAAGCGTCACGGAGTGAACCACTGCTGCGGATATCCGCCGCGTCCCGGGGAACGCGGTCACTGGCTGCGCGAGGAGCTGGAGATGACGCGCGAACTCTGCGAGTCCGAGGGCGTGGCGCTCGACATGGTCGCTCTGCCGTTCTTGGCCTCGTCGCATATCGACCGAGAGAGACGCGGCGCGATCATGCTGGGCGAATCCCCCCAGCGGGATCGTGACATTGATGACATCCACAAGATGATCCAGGGCTGCGCAGAGGCCGGCATCCCAGCGTTCAAGTACAACATGAGCATCCTGGGCGTGCTCAGGACCGAGCCGACTCCCGGACGGGGAGGATCACTGTATTCGACTTGGCGCCTTGACGAGGCGGTTCCGGACCCGCCCCTCACTAGAGCTGGACGCGTGGACGAGGACACCGCTTGGGAGCGCATCACCTACTTTCTCGACCGAGTGATCCCAGTCGCGAACGAATACAAGGTGCGCGCCGCTTGCCACCCGCACGACCCCGGCGTCCCACCCGAGGGGTATCAGGGCGTCGCCCGAGTGCTCGGCACGACGGAAGGCTTGTACAAGTTCATGGGGATCCAAGAGAGCCCGTACCACGGGTTCAACCTCTGCCTCGGGACCACTTCGGAAATGCTGCAGGATCCGGCTACCGAGATTCACGACGTGGTTCGCCGCATAGGCGGGCAGAAGAAGCTCTTCAACATCCATTTCCGCAACATCATCGGGAAGCGAGACAGCTTCCAGGAAGTCTATCCCGACGAGGGCGACATGAACATGGTGGAGGTGGCCCGAACCCTGTGGGAAGTCGACTACCCCTACATGCTGATGCCGGATCACATGCCAAGGCACGAGGACGATCCGGACAACCGCCAAGGATTTGCATACGGTTTTGGGTACATCAAGGGAATCTTGCAGGCGTTGCGGCAGACCGCCTAAGGGGCGGGCGGCAAGCTGATCACCGCCTCGCAAGCTCCGCACAAGGGCTCCGATCACCTGTGCTACCGTCGAATCAGTAGCCGCTGAAGTGTCTGTGATTCCCGCAGTTGAAGTATCTTGTTGCAGCTACAGCTACAACAAGACCCGAGCCTTGGACGACGTGAGCTTCGAGGTGAAAGCGCGCGAGATCTTCGGTCTGCTCGGCCCGAACGGCAGTGGCAAGACAACGCTGTTCCGCATCCTGTCCACCTTGCTCGCTCCCGAAAGCGGCAGTGCCCGGGTATTCGGTATCGATGTCACCGAGCGGCCGGTCGACGTACGCAGGCAGATGGGCGTCGTCTTCCAGTCGCAAAGCCTTGACCCGAGGTTGACGATTGAGGAAAACCTGATCCACCAAGGCCATATGTACGGCATCAGAGGACGCGCACTCACCGACCGTCTCAGGGAAGCGCTGAGGAAGGTCAACCTAGATGACCGCCGGAAAGATCGCGTAGAGACCTTGTCGGGCGGCCTTCGCCGCAGGGCAGATCTCGCCAAAGGACTGCTCCACAACCCGAGACTGTTATTGCTCGATGAGCCGAGCACGGGAGTCGACCCCGCCGCCCGCCTGGCCTTCTGGCGGTATCTGGAGCATCTGCGCAGCTCTGAGGGGGTGACGGTCCTACTTACGACCCACTTGCTCGAGGAAGCGGACTGTTGCGATCAGTTGGCGATCCTTGATCGCGGACGGTTGATCCGCCAAGGGACGCCGTCCGAATTGAAGTCGGAGATTGGCGGTGAAGTCGTGACGCTCTCCACGAGCGGTGGGGACGAGATTGCTGCTGCGTTGGCCAGTGAGTTTTCCGTACAAGACACGCGCGTTAGCGGCAACGAGGTTCGCTTCGAGCAACCCGAGGGATCCCAGTGGACGGCGCGCCTGATGGCGCGGTTTGGTACACAGATCGATTCTGTCAAAGTGTCCCGGCCGAACCTAGAGGACGTATTCCTCCGCCATGCCGGGTATGGTTTCAACGCCGAGGGCGACTCGCGGCAGCAGTAGTCGACCTGCCGGTCTCTGAGACCCAGCCATTCGGCAGCCTCGCACTGCTCCATGCGTTTTCCATTTTCATTGCCAGCGAGATCATCTGCTCGAGGAATTCTGCTTGGACGTGGAGGAGCCGCTCGCTGGAACCGGAATCCGGTCGACCGTGGATATCGTTGCAACCTGACGGTCGGGTTCAGGCATGAGGAGATGACAGTTCTCGTCAGGCTTGCGCCACCGGCGTAGTTGATCGAGCCGACCGGCCTGATCGAGACACCGGCAGCGTGGGTTCGCGGACCGCCCCGGCGGTACGGCCGGACGCTGCGACGCTATCCGACGGGGCCTCCTTGCTAGCGATTAGCCAAGGCGCAGATTCCGCCGGAGCCGCCCTCCGTGAGGCAGGCCGCTACTGGGCCTTAACGGTGTAGGAGTAGAGTCGGTCCTGGTCGCGCAGGTAAAGCTTGCCGCCAGCGATGACTGGCAGCGTCCAAGTCGGGAAGTCGCGGCGCTCTATCTCGAAGCGCGAAATCTCCCGGTACTCGCCAGGATCAGGATCTACCAGTCCGACCACGCCGTCCTCGCTCAGGATGTAGAACCGGCCGTCCGCATGAATCACCTGGCCCTTGCCAACAGAACGGTCGCGCCACGCGACCTCGCCCGTTTCGAACTTCATCGCTGTCAGAATCGCGCCCGAGAAGCCGTACAAGTGCTCACCGAGGAGCACCGCGGTGCTGTAGTGATTCCTCATGTCTCGATTGAAGTAGACCTCTGACGCAGTGGTGGAGCCATTGGCGTTCTCCAGTCGAAGCAACGCGCATCCGGTGCCGTAGGAGGAAGAGAAGAAGGCCAAGTTGTCGCGCACCACCGGCGTGGCGACATTGGCTGTCGTGTTGCTGACAGGGGTGTAGCGCCAAAGCAACTCGCCGTTCGTAGCCAGGACGCCGACTGCCGCTTCCCCGGTGAAGAGAATATATTGGCGTACGCCGTCGATGTCGGCGGGCACGGCGGAGGAATAGCCGGCCTCGTCACTCTGAGTTTTCCAAATTTCCTTGCCAGTCGCCTTGTTCAGCGCGACGATCGAGGCACCGGGACCTCCGGCGTTGACGATGAGTCGGTCTCCGTCAACCAGGGGAGACTCGCTGATGCCCCATTTGATGTTCCTTCCTCCATAGGTCTTGAGTAGGTGCCGTTCCCAAATCTTGGCACCCGTCGACGAGTCCGCGCAGATAAGGTTCCCATCGCCACCGAGCGCGTAGATCCGGTCGCCATCGACTGTGGGGGTCCCCCGGGGCCCGTCCCCGCGTCCATTGGAGTATGGTTTGCCGTGCTCTGTTTCCCAGACGATCTCGCCTGTTTCGGCATCCAGGGCGATCAAGAATTGCTTGCCGCGCTTGACGCCTTGAGTGAAGAGGGTGCCGTCGCTAACGGCGAGAGAGGAGTAACCCGCCCCGAGGGACTCTATTATCCAAACTCGCTCGGGGCCAGCGTCCGGCCACTCGGCGAGCAACCCGGATTCAGGCGACTTCCCGTCACGATTGGGGCCGCGCCACTGATCCCACTCTGCGGAGGCGGACGGTAGGATGAGGACACACACGACAAGACAGGCTAAGCGCATTGGACTTGGGGGCTTCGGGGGGTACTGATGAAGACGGCGCTCAGGGAAGAGGAAGCCTTCGACCTCGCCTGTCATTATCGCAGGCCCTTGCCGATGATCGATCGCCTCGCGGTTCCCTTCGCTTCTCCGCTTGGTCAGCGGTCGCACTGGGCTGTCGCGCTGCTCCCGCAGCGCAAGCTGACTTGATCAACACCAGTTCGCGGCTCGTTCCGAATCCGAAACCATCACCGCAAGGCGATCTATCTTCGATTCCGCGGGGGGCTGGCCAGCGCGGCCTGGATCGCGCTGACGTATATTCTCGCTGCGACGACAGGGGCAGCAAGACTCACCGCTGATTCTATTGGGATGTAAGTAGTGGGCTGCTCACTAGGTGCCTGAACACGGGTACCGCGGCGGTCTGATGAGAGAAATCGGGCCATAGAGGCGTGTTCGGGGACGCCGGGCGGGGCGGCAGGCATTCGCAGCGGGCGCGCAGTGCGACCGCCCGGCAGCCCGCTCCCGACCGGCACCCGAGTCGAGCGGAGAGACGGGATGATGATGAATCGATTCCCGAGGATGGGCAGGGTACCCTAGCGCCCTCCGCAGCGACTCTAGAAGGTATCATTCCTAAATCCATAAGATAGGGAAGTCCGGCCTAACCAAGCACAGTGGCCGGCCTGTTAGCCTGGTGGGCGCGAGCGTACGGGGCATTATTGTCAGCAAGCCACCCCGGACGACTCGGTGGGCAGGCAGCAGATGGCTCGCGAGCTTCGTCAGCGGCATTTCCGGTCCTGCGTTCTGCGGGCCCGGCGGTCGCAGGCAGCGAAGATCGCATCGTCCTATCCAGACTTCGCAGCGCCTGGCAATCGTCTTGCGGCCCTCGCGCCAGGCAAACGTCCATCGGTATTCCCCGGGCCATCGAGACACGGAAGACAGCTTACAATCAAATATTTGCATAGTGGCCCTGGAGACGCGTGGACCTCTAGATTCTGTTCCGCCTCAAAGGAGAAAGTAGGTGAAAACCGTGTCGAATTCCCCGTTCAAGACCGATATCGAAATCGCGCGCCTGGCGAAACTCCAGCCGATTCAGGATGTGGGTGCAAGGCTTGGGATTCCAAGCGAGCACCTTCTGCCGTTCAGACATGACAAGGGCAAGGTCTCGGGCGAGTTCATTGATTCACTCGAAGGGCGGCCCGACGGCAAGCTGATCCTGATTACAGCGATCACCCCAACGCCGGGCGGCGAGGGCAAGACCACGACCACGATCGGTCTGGGCGACAGCTTGAACCGGATCGGCAAGAGCACGGCGATCTGCTTGCGCGAACCGTCGCTGGGCCCCTGCTTCGGGATGAAGGGCGGCGCGACGGGGGGCGGTCGCTCTCAGGTAATTCCCATGGGCGACATCAACCTCCATTTCACTGGGGACATGCATGCCATCACGGCCGCCCACAACTTGCTCAGCGCGATGGTCGACAACAGCGTCTTCTGGGGCAACAAGGCTGGTATCGACGTGCGACGTGTGGTTTGGCGCCGTGTGCTCGATATGAACGACCGCGCGCTGCGCCAGATCAACTGCGCGCTTGGGGGTGTCTCCAGTGGATTCCCGCGCGAGAGCGGGTTCGATATCACGGCCGCCTCCGAGGTCATGACCGTCTTGTGCCTGGCTCACGACGTGAGAGACTTGGAGCGGCGGCTCGGTGACATCATCGTTGCCTATCGACGCGACCGCACCCCGGTGCTTTGCCGCGACCTCAAAGCCGACGGCGCGATGACCGTCCTGTTGCGGGACGCGATGTTACCAAATCTGGTGCAAACGCTCGAGAACAACCCTGCATTCATCCATGGCGGGCCATTCGCAAACATCGCCCATGGCTGCAACTCTGTTATCGCGACCAAGACCGCGCTCAAGCTCGCCGACTACGTCGTCACGGAAGCTGGGTTCGGCGCGGATCTCGGTGCCGAGAAGTTCTTCAACATCAAATGCCGCAAGGCCGGCCTGAAGCCGGATGGCGCGGTGATTGTCGCGACAGTACGAGCGCTGAAGATGGACGGCGGAATCAGCGCGCAAGATCTTGGCGCAGAGAATGTTGGCGCGGTCGAACGGGGCTGCGCCAATCTCGGCCGCCATATCGAGAACGTCAGCCAATTCGGGGTACCGGCGGTAGTCGCGATCAACCACTTCGCCACCGATACCGACGACGAGATCGCCGCCATCCAGGCCTACACGAAAACCAAGGGCACCGAGGCGGTGCTGTGCAGGCATTGGGCCGAGGGCTCGGCTGGAGCCGAAGCGCTCGCGCATCATGTCGTTGGCATGGTGGAGCGTGGCGCGGCCCGGTTCACTACGCTCTATCCCGACGACCTGCCGTTGTTCGAAAAAATGCAGACTGTCGCGCGGCGAATTTACCGTGCAGCTGATGTTGCCGCCAGCCAACCCATCCGAAACCAACTGCACAGATGGACCGATGCCGGTTACGGGGATTTTCCGGTTTGCATGGCAAAGACCCAGTACAGTTTTTCGAGCGAACCTAAGCTGCGCGGCACGCCAACCGGCCACATCATACCCGTGCGCGAAGTTCGCATGTCTGCTGGTGCCGGCTTCGTGGTGGCAATCTGCGGTGCCATCATGACCATGCCGGGTCTGCCGAGGGTACCCTCTGCGGAAGGCATGGGGCTCACCGACGACGGCTTGGTCGATGGTCTCGGCTAGGGTCAGACCAAGTAGGATCGCGAATAGGCCACGCAGGACGGTGCACCGTTTTGGTGCCAACTTCCCCGGCGCGGTGTGTGGATCCACACGCGCCCGCCAACGGGCTGCCGAATCGATACCTGATTCCTTACTTCCCCATCCAAGACCGACCTAACCGGGGCTGGCCAAGGCGGCCCAGCGGCCGGTCCGCCAGTCTGACTCCGTCCCTCATTGGACAGCATCTCCTTAGCCTTGAATTGCGAGTGTTGTTCGTATTAAATCGCTGATACTATTGACTTTTAGCGAAGATCTTGCGATAATCATGGCTAGAAAACCCTCTGCTATGCCCAAGAACAAAGTCCAGTTCCAAAAAGGCCTCAGCCTGACCCAGTTCCTCCAGGACTACGGCTCCGAGGCGCAGTGCGAGCAGGCCCTCTTCGACGCCCGCTGGCCCGACGGCCTCAACTGCCCCCGCTGCGGCGGCGCCCGCTTCTGCCGCCTCTCCAGCCGCCGGGCCACCTTCCAGTGCAACCACTGCAAGCGCCAGCTCTCCCTGCTTGCCGGCACCGTCTTCCAGGCCACCAAGCTGCCGCTGACCATTTGGTTCCTCGCCATCTACTCCCTCTCCCAGACCAAGAGCGGCATCTCGGCCCTGGAGTTGGGGCGCAAGCTGGGCGTCAACGACAACACCGCCTGGCTGCTCAAGCACAAGCTCATGCAGGCCATGCGGGAGCGTGACCAGCGCTACCGGCTGGCGGGCACGGTGCAGCTCGACGACGCCTATCTGGGCGGCGAGTACCCCGGCGGCAAGCGCGGGCGGGGCTCGCAGAAGAAGACGCCGATGCTGGCGGCCGTGCAGAACGCATGGGGTGAGACGGTCCGATCGTGAATCTCGTATCCGGAAGCTTGGATACGCTGTTTGATGCTCGTCCAAGTCTTTCCCTCATTGGGCCGCACCAGATTCGGGACGTTCTCGACAATGAACAAAGCGGACTTCCGGTACCTCAGGATGCGGATCACATAGTCGATAAGGTCGCCCCAGTGTGGGCATTCGAGCCCACGCTGGCCGCCCGCTTTGGAGAAGGGTTGACACGGGAAACCGGCACACAGGATCTCGTGAGGAGGAACGTTGTCAAGCTCGATGCCGCGTAGGTCGCCGACCGGCTTCAGGCCGAAGTTCCTCTCGTAGAGTGCGGCGAGGTCAGGGTCAATCTCAGAAACCATGACGCATTCGTGCCCGAGGTTCGACAGTGCGAGGTGGAAGCCCCCCAAGCCTGTGAAGAGATCAACGAACCTCATTAAAGGCGATTCCGTGCGTTTCGGCGGAGTCCAATGTGGGAGTAGCCAAGCGAGCGCTTGGCACGCGAGGCACCGCCAGTGCCGACCCTATACGATCCGGTCCGGTTCGCGCGAGAGGCAAGTTTCGGGAAATCCTACTGCGGGCGGCCATCCAGCATAGGCATTTCGGGTGCAGATAGCGGTCGTCCCCGAGATTGAGTCTCCAGATTCCCATGTCATCGCCAGTCCTCAATTACGAGATCCGGCACGCGGCTGAACTCGCGGACGTTTCTGGTCACGAGCGTTGCGCTGAGCGCCCTCGCATGAGCAGCGATTAGCAGGTCGTTGCGACCTATGGGACGGCCGACCCGCTCCAATTCGGCACGGATCAAACCGTAGTGTACGTCCGCCGGCGCGGACATTGGGAGCGTGGCAATAACAGAAAGGACAGCTTCGAGTTGGCTGGTAAGTCGGGGCGATCTACGCCGTTCCGCGCCGTAGCGGAGTTCAGCCGCGACGATGATGCTGATCGCAATCGAGCCAGGTTCCAGCGCGGTCGCTCGTTGCGCGATGTCTCCCGACGGCCGACGAACCAATTCGGACACGATATTCGTGTCCAGCATGTAGCGGAGATCGGGCACCTCAGAGGATGTCTTCCGGCTCGGATGGAGGATCGGCGATCATTGGGAAGTCCTCTTCGAGCGGTGCCAATGTCGATAGCACCTCTGCCAGAGAAGGAGTGCGCCTGACCGGTTCGACGACGAGGCGATCATTTTCGCTGTAAATGATGACCTCGTCGGCGGCCAGTTCGAACTCGCGTGGAATTCGTAGAGCTTGGTTCCGCCCGTTCCGAAACAGGCGTGCGCGGCGTGCCGATTCTGGTCTCTCGGATTCGCACGTTAGCATATGCCCAGCATATGTCGACGAAGGCTCCGATGTCAAGTGGTTGCCTTTGAGGGCAGCAATTCTCAGGATGGCGGGTCTGGCTCGTGTGGGATGGAATTGGCGGGCGTTTGTGCGTGCCCTAGGGAGGCAGTTGCGGCAGGGCTAGGGCGGCTCGGAACGCGGGCCGGGGTGGCCGGGCTGCCCTGCACTGGCAGTGGCGCGTGCGCGGGCCTGGCGAGGCGCACCCTCGCCGCTGGGTTCCGGAGGAGCCCGCCGCTGGCCGCATGGCTTGCGCGTTGCGTTATGATGGCGCGCTCGCAGCCGCCCGGGGAGCGGGCGGTGGCGGGCACTGGCGTAGCAGGGTCTCGAACAGGGCAGTCCAGTTGCAGAAGCAGAACCACTCCGTGAGAAAGCTCAGGGTCGCGAAGAAGTTGCGCCGCGTGCCGGCCTGCGCCCGGCCTTGCCGCCACAGGTCGGAGACGCAGTCCTGGACCGCATGCAGCGCAAAGGCGAACAGGTTCAGCGTGGCGAGCAGGTTGGCCAGGCCTTGGCTGCCGTGCCCGAAGTTGCGCTGGATGTTGTCGCCGGGGCGGGCCAGGCAGTTGAACCCCTCATGCTCGATCTTCCAGCGGGCTCGTCCGGCCCGTGCAATGTCCGCCACGTTGTCAGCCGTGACCTCCAGGCTGGTGAAGAACGTGTTCGTGTAGGTGCGCTCGCCGTTGCGCTCGATCGCGAACTCGACCCAGGCCCCTTGCACGGCGTCGGCGCCGTCGCGGACCGGCAGCCCGTGCATCCAGCGGAAGCGCTGCCGTTCGACCCGCTTGTGCCGGTTGCGGGTCTTGATCCAGCCGCTGGAATGGATGAAGTCGTCGTGCAGCAGTTCGTACAAACGCTTGTGGGAACTGGGCTGACAGACGAACAGGAAGTCCGCCCCGAGCTTGAGGACCAGCTGGCACAGGGGCTGGCAGCAGTACAGGTCATCGCCGAGAAAGACTGGCCGGTAGGGGCGTAGCTCGGCGCTGTGGGCGGGCAGCCAGCGCTTGGCGGCGTTGCGCTCGCAGTCCTGTTTGCGTTGCTCCTCGGACAGTTCCGGCTGGTCTGCCGCCGGGTCCTGCTGGGGCTGCACGAACTCCGGCATCAGCGGCAGGACGCGGTTGTGGCCGTCGGCGACGACCGTCGCCGAGAGCATCGTATGGAAGTACTGCTCGGTCTTGTGGGCCCCGACATGGCGGACGGAGCACTGCGCGCAGCGGATCGCGTCCGAGCAGTGGATCTGGAGGCCGTCGAGCGCGACCAGCAGGCGGCCGCCGAGGCGCTCGAAGGCAGCTAGGGCACCCTGCTCGCGGACGGTGCCGAGGCAAAGCGGGAACAGTTCGGCGAAGTGGGCGGGGTCCAGGCCGTCGAGCAGATCGCGGATCCGGTTGTCGCAGGGGATCTTCTGCACGCCGAAGAGCGTGTGGCAATTGGAGCGGGAGGTTGCCTGCTGCATGCGCCGCTGGAATTCGAGGAAGGAGGGGGTGCTTGCAAGAAGAACACCGCGAGGGCGCAGGAAGCAGCGTCGGCGGGGGCGTAGCGCGTGTTGGTGCCGCGGCGGGAATCCGGCAGCGCAGCGCCGGCCCGGCGGAAGGCGTCCAGCAGACCGTCCAAAACATTGTCCATTCTTCATGTATTGAACAATGCGAGTCGCTGTGTTAACTCTGACCACCCTAGAATCAGTTGCCCATCAATCTGGAGACCCAAAAATCGACCCCCGAATCCCTAAAATGAGAATTGCTGCTTTGAGGGGCATGCGGACACGGCGACTTTGTTTGCTGCGGCGATCGTGACTGCTCTCTGCAACGGCGCCACCAGAGGCTCGTCGAGGTGGCACCAGCGCCCGGACTGTCGAGTGCTGTACGGAGCGGGATGGTCAACGCGCCAGCGTCACTGGCGCAAGCCGCGGGGTATCGCAGGTTCGATCATTTTGAGCTCTTGGTCGATGGTGAAGAGTACTTCTTAATAGAGGCCCGCGCCCGGCTGCAGGTTGAACACACGCTCACGGAGGAAGCCAGCGGGCTAGATCTATTGCAAATTCAATCTTGGCTGGCTCAAGGGCAATCGATGCAGGCCGTGGACGCACAGCACGGCAGCCTCGGCTCGGCCAAGGATGCGGCCGTACAAGTTCGCGCGAACATGGAGACCATGCAGGCCGACGGCTCGGCCAATCCCAGCGGCGGCACTCTCGGATACGCCGGTTTTCGCCCGAGTTCAAACTTCGACTCGCTGCTGACGAAGGTCGTCGGCTATGCCTCAGCGGGTGGTCTCGAAGCCGCGATGCGACGCACGGCACGAGCGTTGAGCGACTTCAGAATCGTTGGCGTCGACACCAATATTCCGTTCCGCCAGGCGCTGCTTGCGCACTGAGAGGTTCGCGCTTAGAACGTGCGCACCCGATTCGTCGACGAGTAGATTGAAGAGTCGGTAGCCGCCCAGCCCCGGGGGAGGACGATTCTTCCCCGTCCAGCCACAGCCGGCCCCGCAGGCTGGAATGGCCGGAGCGAGGGGCGATCCGAACGGTCCGTTGGCGGTGCTCTCGCACGGCAAGTGGGCGGCCAAGGCAAGACCGTCAATGCTGGCGTTGCCTTCGCCTTTGATGACCTGATGGATCCGGCTGACAGCCTTCGTTGAATTATGGGGGCCCGTGCGTCCGGACCGCTTCCGTCCGCCCGACCTGGCTAGAAGCGACCCTACGTCGGCGCGTGGTGGCAACTCTTGGACGGGCTCGCCGGTCGCCCGCCCGTGATTAAACCGGTGGCTGGCGCTAGCCCCATACGCGCTGGTTGAAAGAGTGCCTCTCGAATAGCAGCGGCAAGAGCCGCATCGTAGGCGGTCCCGTTTCGGTCTCTCCGCCGAACTTGGCCGACGATGGCACGGCTGTGCCCTAGGGCAGGGCGTTCCTCCATCCGCCGCGAAGTTGAGCCGCCAGCGAGTCTACGAGGGCCACGGCCTCGCGACGATCGGCGAGATTTATCGCTTCAATCGGAGACCTCTCCAAGTCGTACAGCTCTCGGGCCACTACCGTTCTGTCACGGTCTAACCACTCGGTAAACCGAAACTGCTGCGTGCGCATGCTGTAGCCCATGTGAACCCAGTCCTGATCCGCCAGATAGGGGCGCGGGATCTGACTGAATGCCGCCTTCTTCCAGTGGCGGCCCGGATCGTCCAGCAACGGGAGCATCGAAATCCCTTCCAAGCCTTCGGGTGCTTCGATGCCGCACGCTGCGCACAGCGTTGGGTACATGTCGACGAATTCGACGAGTCCCGCACAATTCTTACCGCCAGCAAGCATCCCCGGGACCCTCAGCATCATCGGGGCGCGGGCGTCGAGTTCGAAGTTCGTGGTCTTGGCCCACGACGCTTGCTCCCCCAAGTGCCAACCGTGGTCGCCAAACAGGATTATCACGGTCCTGTCGGCTAGGCCGAGGTTCTCGAGCTCTCGCAACACGCGGCCGACTTGTGCGTCCATATAGCTGGTGGCCGCGTAATACCCGTGGATCAGTTCGCGGACCTTGCCCGGTGGGACTGGCCCGTCGGCGGGGATGTCTGTGTACCCGCGCAACTCTTGAAAGCGGGTGAAGGCCACCGCCGGGGCGTCCGCGGGGCGCTGGGCATCTTCAGGCACCGGCAGCGCGGCGCGATCGTACAAGTCGAAGTATCGCTTTGGCGCCGTAAAGGGCAGGTGGGGCTTTTGAAACCCAACGGCAAGAAAGAATCGATCGTCTCGCAGGCGGCGCAGCGCGCCCACCGCCCGATCTGCCACCTGGCCGTCTTGCAGGGCATTGTCGGGCACCTCCGGTGCCTGCCAAGAGGCCAGCTTCTTCCACTCCAGCGTCGGGATGTCGTCACCTGACCATTGCCGGTTGGGATTCTCCCGCCGCATTGCGGCGAAGCGGTCCTCATCGACGTACTGCATGCCGGCCTGCCGGCCTCCTGTCGGCCACGCCGGCACGCTCCATGACGGTTGGTCGGCCTTGTTGCCGTGCAGCACTTTGCCGATTGCCTGGGTGTAGTATCCCGACTGCTTGAAGCGTTGCGGCAGTGTGACCAAATCAGGCATCGTCTCGCGGAAGTGCGTGCGGTTGCCCCACACTCTCGTGGTGTCCGGCCTCAGCCCCGTAAGCAAGGACGCCCTAGACGGCCCGCAGACCGCTGACTGGCAGTAGGCCCGCTGAAACACTAAGCTGCTGGAAGCGAATCTGTCCAGATTCGGCGCCAGGACAAGGTCGTTGCCGTAGCAGCTCAATTCGGGCCGCAAATCGTCCACAGCTAGGAACAGCACGTTGAGGCCGTTGCCAGCTGCCTCGGCAGGCTGCGCGCCCAAGCCTGTTGAGGCGATGGCGCCCGCGAGGAATCCGCGGCGGTCGATCATTGAGTTCGCCCCTCTGGGCGGCGCTGCCATGTGTAAGTTTCAGGGTCGAAGTCGAAAGCCCTCTTAAGCGGTGCCTGCGGCGCATTCACCCTGGGTAGCCACTGTGCATGCTCTGCGATAACCGCCGCGTTGGCAGCGTCGCTCGCCAGGTTTGTCCATTCATCGGGATCCGCGCTGTGGTCATAGAGTTCCTCTTCGCCGGAGGCATAGCGGATATAGCGGTAGCGCTCCGAGCGGACCGCGTGGTTGTTGCGGCCAAAGGTCATCACTGCAGGACGTTTCCATTCCGCTTCCGGATGCTCGAGCAGTGGTCGCAGGCTCACTCCTTCAAGCTCTTCCCGCACGGGCAGATCGCACAGATCCACCAGGGTCGGATATAGGCTGATCAGGCTCACCGGTCGGCCGGAGCGCCCACCCGGCGTGCTGACGCCGGGCGCGATGATCGCTAGCGGCACGTGCGACGATCGCTCCCACAGTGTGTTTTTCGTCAAGTGGTATTTCTCGCCGAAGTGATAGCCATGGTCGGACCAGAGCACGACGACAGTGTTTCGCGCGTAAACGCTAGCGTCCAGCGCGTCGAGCACGCGACCGATCAGCGCATCGGCGTGTCGGATGCCGGCCGTGTAGCTGCGCACGACGTCGTCCATGTCGCCGTGCTCTAGGATCAGTTCGAGATCGGCGACGCGATAATCGGCCATCTTGCGGCCGGCCGCCGGTATGTCGTCTAGATCGCCGGGATTGTCCAACGGGACTGGAGCATCGTCCGCACTCACCGAGTCGTACCACGCCCGCGGAGCGTAGAACGGTAGGTGCGGCTGGAACAGCCCGACCGCCAGGAAGAACGGACGATCGTGATCCCGAGCCAGAAATTCTTCGGCCCAGCGCACAGTTGCGCCATCGCCCATCTCCATGTCGGTCTTGTCCAATGGGCCCCAGTCGAAGCTGCTGAGGTGGTCCGGGCGACGATAGGGGATTAGGAAGCCGTCAGTCTTCAAGTCGGTGACGAGGTCGAAGTATTCGTCCCACGACTCGGGAGGATTGAAGCCCGGCGTGTGGTGGAAGACTTTGCCGCCGCCCGCCGCATAGTAGCCGTTGTCCTTGAAATAGCGCGGCAGCATCACGACATCCGGCAGGTTTGGCTTCCACCATTCGCCGTTGGCATAGACGCCCGTCGTCGATGGCCGCAAACCGGACAGGATCGCCGTTCGGGACGGATTGCACTTGGGCGATGGAGCATGCGCGTTGGTGAAGAGCGTCCCCCGCTCGCTGAGTCGGTCGATGTGAGGCGTCTTGGCGACCTCGTAGCCGAGAGCGCCGACCCAATCGTTCATGTCGTCAACGCTCAGGAAGAGCACGTTGGGTTGTGGCAGGGGCGTGGCGGAGCATGCCGCAAATGCCAAGGCAAGCACCGCCATGGTGAATTCAAGAATCCGCATGCTCTGCTCAAGCCGCTCAGACTGCGGCCGCATCGTGAGTGTACTCAGGGTTGCCATCACCGTTCTACGCTCATGGCCGAGGCTGGCTGGTCTGGGGCAAGGTATGCGGTGTAGTTCCAGCCCTCGGGCCGCTCGTACTTGCCGTTCTTGAGTGTCGACTCAATCTCGGCCTTCAGCCGGGCGGTGTTGGCCGGATCGAGAAACGGATCCTCAGTCTGCACACGCCACTGCTGCAGTTTCGCCTTCAAGCGCCGGAAGGTACCCTCGTAGGCCGGGCCGGTAGCGATGTTCGTGAACTCGTACGGATCGACGGCTAGGTCGTACAGTTCGTACTCCGGGGGGCTGGCCATGGCTTCGTATGCCATGCGCACTCGCTCGGGCGCGCGGCCCAGCGCTTGCAGCAGCTCCGCCTCGCCGACAAACTTGTCGATCGTGAAGGCATGGCCGGGGTTGACCGTGTTCGGCATCAGGTTGCGGATCAATTTGTGCCGTCCGTCGCGGACAGTGCGTTGCGGGAAGTAGTTGTGGTTCGAGTGCAGGTGAAATTCAGTGAACAGATACTCCCGCCATGCAGTAGTCTGGCCGGCCAGCAGCGGGGTCAGCGAGCGGCCTGCCAGCCCGGTAACCCCTCGGGCAGCGGCCACTTCCAAGAAGGTCGGCATCAGGTCGAGCGTCGAGACCAGTTCCTCGCGTACTTGACCCGCCTGCTGTAGGCCCGGCCAGCGGGCGATCAGCGGAATCCGCACTCCGCCCTCATAGGATGTCCGCTTGCCGCGCAGCAGGTCTGCACCGTGATCGCCGAGATAGACCACCAGCGTGTCGTCGGACTTGCCCGAGGCCGTGAGAGCTTGCAGCAGGTCGCCCACGAACCGATCCAGTCTGCTGACGGAGTTGTAGTAGTCCGCTGTATCCTTTCGCAGTACCTGAGAGTCGAGCGCCATGTATTCCAGCGGCTCGACATTCGCTCCTTGCAGCGGCCACTCTGGGATGCCGTCCACCTGTGGCATGAATGGCCGGTGGGCGTCGGGGTAATTCACCGACAGGAAGAACGGCTGCTCTGCCTGCCCCATGAATTCGGCTGCAAGGGCGGCGTAGCGTTCCATGCCCTCGCGCTGGAAGTTGGCCGAAGGGATCTTGGCGAAGTCGAAGGGGAACGCGTCGGGTGGGTTGACGTGCAATTTGCCAATGATGCCAGTGCGGTAGCCGGCTTGCTTGAGGCTGCTCACAATGTTGGGGGTATCGCTGCGATACAGGCCGAATTTCCACGTAGCTAGTCCGATCTGGCCGTTTTGGTGGGGATAAAGCCCGGTCAACAAGGCTGCCCGCGACTGGCTGCAGCCGGCTTGCGGCACATAGGCATTCTTAAAGCGAACCCCGCCAGCCGCCAGCGCGTCCAAGTGGGGGGTCGACACGTAGGGCGTGCCGTACGCTCCGATTTCCGGCCCGTTGTCTTCAGAGACGATCAGGAGGATATTAGGCCTCACCGCGAAGCCTGAGCTGTCGACCTGGCCTGGAATGGAGCAGCTTGCAAGGGCGATGAGAGCGGCCGCCCCGGCGCAAGTACGGGGTGTCATCTCGGAACGCTCCAATCCGATGGTGGCTGCCAGCCTTCTGGTGCAGGCACCGGCAGGGCCATAGCGCCCTTGGGCTTGAACTGGCGAGAACGTACGGCCTCCGCGAGCATCTCGGCCAAGATGTCGGGATGAGAGACGTTCACGTCAGAGGCCTCGTATGGGTCGTTTGAGATACGCACCAGCCCCAGTTTCGCACCTTGATGGGGATCCGCGGTGTGACCCAGATCCGGCCCCACGCGAGTGAACCTCCATTCGTTCGTGACGGTAGTGTTGCGCTCGCGGCGCTCCGCGTCGGGCACCGTGCAATTGCCCGGAATTGTCTGGACGGTGAAGTACGAGTGGGACGTAAAGTCATCGCGACCGGCCTTTTCGCCGCACCAGTGGTGCTTTGGACGCACAACACCGGCACTTGGGTTGGAATCCATGCCAGCGCACTCGTTTTGTGGCTACCCTAGCTGCCGCCACCACCCTGTAGTCGAAAAAAGTGGCCATTCTCGGTCAAGATAGATTGAGGACTAACACTTGGACAGTGCAGTGTGGGCGGAGAACGAGTTCTGAGGGGCGGAGTTGGCAGACAAGCGACTGACGGCCCGGCTGGTGCGCGGCGCGGCCTTGCTGGCGGAGTTTCCGGGGCGCGCGCTCAGCGACGCGGCGGCGGTGGAGGGGTACTACCGCTTCATCGAGGAGCCGGAGGTCAGCGCGGTCACGGAGGAGAGCATCCTGGCACCCCACCGGGAGCGGAGCATCCAGCGCATGCGCGGCCAGTCGGTGGTGCTGTGCATCCAAGACGGCAGCGACCTGAACTTCGCGACGCGGCCGGGTTCCGAGGGGCCGGAGGTGATCGGCCGCAACCAGACGCGCGGCAAAGCGCTGAGGCTGCATTTGCACCTGACCCTGGCGACGACCGCGCAGGGGCTGCCGCTGGGCGTGCTGCGCTACGGCTTCGGCACGTCGGCCAAGGGCCGCTAGCGGCAAGTCGCGGCGCTGGATCGAGGGCTACCGCGACATCGCGGAGGCGGGGCGCGCGCTGACGCGCCAGACGCGGCTGATTGCGGTGATGGATCGGGAAGGGGAGTTCTTCGAGTTGTTCGACGAGCAGCGCCGGAACGGCCGGGTTGACATCCTCGTGCGCGCGAAGCACGATCGCAAGCTCGGGCAGCCAGACGAGAAGCTGTTCGCCGCGATGGCCAGCGGCACCGCCGACGGGCACGTTGAAGTCGAGATTGCCGGTCTGAGTGCGCGTCCGAAGTCGAGCGGCGAGCAGGCCCGCCCGCCGCGCCTGAAGCGCATGGCGGTGTGTGCACTGCGGCGCCGGCGGCTGACGCTGCCGGCCACGCGCGCGGGCCAGCAGCCGGTCTGCCTGTGGGGCGTGCATATCGTGGAGAGCGAGCCGCCCGCAGGCGAGGCGGCGATGCAGTGGCACCTGCTGACGAGCCTGCCGGTCGCCGACGCCGCCTCGGCCGCGGAGATCGTGCGGCACTACCTGCAGCGCTGGCGGGTGGAGGACTTCTTCCGCGTGCTCAAGGCCGGTTGCCGGGTGGAGCACCTCATCTTCCGCACGGCGGACCGACTGCAGCGCGCGATCGCGATCAACAGCGTGATCGCGTGGCGCATCATGGTGATGACGCTGCTGGGACGACAGGTTCCCGACTGTGCCGCGGCCCTGATGTTCACGGATCACGAGCTGGGATTTCTCAGCGACTACGCCCGCAAATTCAGCTTGCCCGGTCCGGACAGCCTCGGCCCGGCGGTGCGCTTGGTGGCCCATCTCGGCGGCTATCGGGATCGGAAACATGACCCTGAACCCGGCAGCCAGCTCATGTGGCACGGCTTCGACACCCTGACCAAAGCGACCCTAGGACATCAGATCGGACTAGAAAGCGCTGGGAATCATGCCATCGAACACTAAGGCGAAATCACGTTGTTCCGTTAGATTGATGGCTATACGGTAGCGTTCATCGTCGGGTCTGTCTCACAATCGCAGCTGCACATGGCTTTCCACGACCTGACTACCTGTGCCTCTTAGCCCATAACCATGGTTGCGAGTCACAGGTAGTCAGGCACCCATTTACGTTGCCTATCAGCTTCGGAGCCAGTCGAGAGGCAACGAGGCGGGCCGAACCGATCGCTATATTCAGGAGCCAAAGATGAAACTCAGAACACCAGCGAGCACGGCCACAGAAATTGTGCCGAAGAGCGAAATGAACATCCAAAGCATTCTCCTGTTTGAAGTTTCGTAGGCTTTGAGCGTCGCGTCGATTCGGACGATAGCGATTTTGTTCTCAGCAACAGTCGTCTTGAGTGCATCCAAGGCGGCCATCATGGTGTTCTAGGTGGCCTTGAGGGCACCCAGAGTGGCGTGGAGGGCGTCCAGAGCGGCCATCATGGTGTTCTGAGCGGCCTTATTCTCGACCTGCATCGCCTCGATCTTGGAGATGATGTTCTCTCCGGCCATGGCCCGTACCTCTTCCACCGCAGTATACGCCAAGGCACTCTCCGAATCGACCTTTCGCAAGAGGCGGTAGAGCCCGGCTAGGGCTTCGGTATCGTTCTTCGTGATTCCTTGTTTCGTGGGCATGTTGTCCTCCTGCCGCCCTGTCCTTGCTTCATTTGAACGACGGACCGTGTACCTTCTATTGATATTCGTATATGAACTGATATAGATCAACAAACTTGCTGCAATAATTTCGCAAACAGGTCAGGCCAAGCGACTCCTTAGCTCGTGATTGCGCGGTGAGCGACAAGCTCGGGCTTCGGAATCAAGCTGGTGGCAAGACGATCACGGCGTGGGAGCATGTGAGCTGACTATGCCCGATGATGTTGCGCGGTACGTGATGAAAATCCACCGATCACGCGCTGTGTGGCCCACAACAGACAGCAACCACAATATTTTCGATGATTTAACAACTTCGATCTAGTTGACAGGCAGTTGCTGGAAAGTCGAGTTCGGACTGATATCAACCGACGCGGCTGCGAATGAATGGGGAATTACACCGAATAGTGACTATTTGCCCCTTGACACCGGCGGCAACACACCTACTTCGCGGACTTCTTGCAGTCCCATTCGTCAAGCTTCGTCTTCTTGGGCGTTGACCTCACAAGCGCCTTCAGCACGTTCTCGAACGTGTCAGGGATCGGGTCCGGCGTGCGGTACTTCACGGGGCGGCCACGCTTGCGCTTAGATGCTGTTGGCTTCTGCTCTTTCACTACCGTCGCCTTATCGTCGTGCGTGTCATCTTGTTCTCACGGTACATCGATTCGCGTACGCTTCCCGCCGTGGACGGAGGGTTCGGCGCACCACTGCTGGCGCAGCAGGTCTAGCCCCTCCTGCAGGCCGAGATCGAGTTGCAGCAGACTCGTGACTCCGAACAGCAAGTCACGGTCGAGGGCCTTGCGCGTCTCGTCGTGCCACGCCTCATTGGCGGGCAGGAACTCGCGATTCTGCAAGTTGTCGAAGATCGCACGGCAGTGATCCAGCTGCTGATCTGTCAGCGTGCGGGGGTCGAGCACAGGAAGGTCGGGAATCGCTGTGATCGTCATATTTGAACGGCCCATCTGCTGGCGCGTGCCCTTCCACCAGTGCATGAGCAGACCCAATGTCGAATTGCACCATAGCAGCAGCGGAATCTCGTAACGCTCGTCCCTGGGCACAATGTTCGGCCATGCCCTGCCCCCGAGGCATTTCTCCGGCGTGAGGCACATGCCGAGGCTCTGGGAGTTCAACCGGAAGTCCAAGTTGGCGTGCAGGCGGGATGCCGTGCGATTCCAGCGCTCGGCGGCTCGCGTTTCGTCACCCGGGCGCGGATCTCCGCAGGAGTCGGCCTGCACGACGAACTGGCGCTCCCGGTCGGCGGAATGGGCCCAGAGCAGCGGGTAGGTCGGCACCTCGCCCGAGCGGATGGCACGCACGACGAAAGGGCCTCGGGCCAGTCCTGTCCCATCGTGACGCGTGAAACCGCCGTTGATGTCCCTATGGACCAGGCCTCGCGCCGCTACGGTGCCCAGAGTTACCACGGGCAATCCGATCGCTTGCGCCTGCCGCGGCAGGCGCAGACTCCCCGCCTCCAGACCACGAGCGGCCTCGATGACGCTTATGGATCGGACGCCCGCTACGCCGCCGTCGAGAATGTCGCCCGGCACGGCTCGGCACCTTGCGTCCGTAGCGCCTACGGCTGCTTCCAGCAGGGACGCGGGTCTTGCCGCCAGATTGGAGTATGCCGCGCGGGAGTTGGCGCCGCTTCGCTTCGTGGCCACGACAAGGCACTCGGCCATGCCTGTGTCTGCGGAGAATGCGCGTGCCGTCGAGCCGGTAGTGGCAATGGACGTGACATGAATGTCGCTGTAGTGAGCCTTCAGTGCTTGCCGCGCTCGTTCCCATGACCTGCCTTGGACAAACGCGAACGGAAGCACAAGGGCTAGCACGCCGCCGTCTTTCAGCTTGCGGTGTCCCAGGTCCATGAAGTTCGACGCGAGGCCGGCGTTGCCGCTGCTGAACGCAGCGGCGGCTTTCTTGAGCTTCCGCCCCATCTCTTGCTGCTCGTCATGCGACGTGTTGAAGCCCGCGAACGATGGAACCGGTATCTGGGCATGACCGGCCTCGTGGTTCGTGGGCCTCGTGAACGGGGGGTTCATGATGACCAGATCGCAGGACGTGTGCTTGATCTTGACGATGTGCCCGCTACGGCTGTCCGACTGCCTGCCGACCATGGACTCGCCCGTGGCGAACAGGGAGTGGGAATTCTCGGAATCGAGCAGATCGAGTGCTCCGATGTGAGTCCCGGCATTATCGATCCCGTAGGGCATTGTGTGGATCTGGGATTCCCCGTAGGCGAGCGAGGGGTGGGAACTGGACAGCATGGAGCAAGTGAGATGGGTTGCGGCGGGCATCACGTCCAGCCCGGTCAGAACGCGCTCCATCAGGGTTCGATGCAAGTCCTTGTCATCGCCTCCAGCCCTGCGGTAGCGCCGGTAGACTGCACGCTGCGCGGCGGAGAGCAAGGCCCCTGTGCCGCAGGCGAAGTCCGCAATCCGCAGGCCTTCGATAGCGGCCCTGTCCGCCCAATCCACATCCAGCCGCTCGACCGCCAGTTCCGCGAGCAAGCAGGCAGATTCAGGCAATGTGTAGAAGGTGGCGAGGAACTTGCGGTCTGAGATGAGGGTCTGAAACATCCGCCCCGTGAGGTCGTGATAGGTCGTCGCGCCCAGCTGGGCCAAGGCCGAGATGGACTCCGCGATGCAGTTCATGACCGGCGGCACGGCTCTGATGGGCAATTCTTCCACGAGGGCGCGGGCAATGCTAAAGATCGGCCAGTAGTTGATTTCCAAGATGGCGTTCCATGTCAGCAGAAGCCCCCCCTTGTCGATGGAGCCCGCTAACGGAACAGGAGGGATGTCTGCCTGCCCTTCGATCGCCACGTGAAATACGAAGGCAGAGACGCAGATAGCCGCTGCCATGCGCTCAGTTTGCTCGCCCGCTGCCTGGTGCAGGTCCTTTGCGATCCGCGCCAGAGGGCCTTCTTCGACGTGCTTGGCCAGCAGTCCCGCTGCGTTCCGCACCACTTGTTCGAGGGCTTCCGTCCCTCGTGCCAGTTGCCGTTCCGAGAGGGACAGGTACTCGATGGCATCCGCGAGATCGTCCACGCCCCCTTCAAGCCACTCCGGCCGTGAAGGCCAGCGGATGCTCTCTCCCTTGGCGCCCAGGTAGTGCGTGGCGTAGCGGAACTTGGCACTCTCGACGGTTTCGAGGTCGTCTGTCTTGAGGCTCTCCGGCAGAACAACGGACAGCACGCCTTCAATGTCCTCTCCGGTGCTATGCAAGCTCGTTCCCAGCCTGGCGGTCGCGTCTTGCTCGACTGTGTGAGCAGGTGCGAACTCTGTCTCCACGATCACTGGCTGTCGGCGAGGAGGAGCGATGAGAATATCCGGCCTCTTGCCTGTACCCGTGCCTGGCAGGGCGTGTTGAATCACCTGGGTCTTCTCGGCGTGGACAGTCCCGTCGTTCCAGTCGGGATTTCGTCGTCTCAGCGCACGAGCCAGCGCACCGTTCGCTAACGGTTCGGTGTTGCGCGGGCCACTCATGGGTTCTCGTCCTTCGCCAGCTGATCCTCTGCCGAGGTGCCGTGCTCGGCCAGCTATTCGCTACCAAGCCAGCGATCAGTCCCATTCTCGCAGGACTTGGCCCAGAACTCAGTTGATGGCCGGCTCGCCGGTTCCCAACATCCCGATTCCGCCTTCCGGCGACTCCCTCTCATGCCCCCAAGTCCCGATACTTGAGCCGTTTTCCGACCATGCCAAGAACGATCGCCCGCGTCTGCTCCGGCGTGTCGATCTGCCTGTCGTTGCGCCGTCCATCGGGACCGCCAAGACCTAGTTCGTCCCTCGGTCCTAGATGCCGACTCCAGCCGCCTTCCAGACAGGGCCGCGGCCGACATTGAGCTTCTTGTCCCAGTGCTTGTTCTGCTCTTTTCCGCCCAAGAAGGTCTCGTCAATTCCTACGAGGCCGCCGAACCGGCCCTTATCCCTTTCCCATGTCGAGCGGATGCGATGGGCGAGAAACCATGCTGACCGTTGCGTGATGCCCAGATCGCGGTGCAGCTTCATGCTCGACGGGCCCTTCAGCCCGGTGGTCAGGTTGCACGCAGCCAGCAGCCAGGCTTCCAAGCCCAGGTGCGAGGCTTGCATCACAGTGCCCGTCCTGACCGAGCAGAACTTGGGGCAAGTTCGGCACCGGAATGGCATCTTCTTGTGCTTTGTGCCCTCCTGCCCGTTGCCCGAATCGCAATGCGGGCAACGCACTCCATCGGGCCAGCGAGTTGCGACGAACCACCTCTCAGCGGGTGCGTCGTCGGGGATCATGCGAGTGAATTGGAGGAAGGAGAGTCATCTTCGGTAGTATTTGCCCAGGCACATGCGTTTCATTCATTACCGCCGGTGTAATGGGGCAAGTGGTCACTATTCGATGTAATTCTCAATGATTGGACGCTGCTGCTGGTCCGCGAAAGAGTGGCAGACCTTCGGGTGTAGAGCCATGCGCGCTGGCAAGCTCAGCTAGATGGCATCACCGTAGTAGCCGTCTCGCGCTTGGATCTTGAAGCCCTTGCGGGACGACTTCAGCACGATCTTCCGGAAGCCCCCCTCGTCCAACCCTCGCTTGGGCGAGTAGCCGATGCTGTATTGGCCGCGGAGCTCGGATTCAATCTGCTGGAAGATCGTCGAGAGTCTGCTGCCCCGCCCCACTCGGAACGCGCTGCCCCCGGTTTGCTCAGCCATTTTCTTCAAGGAGCTGGCCCCGCTCCCAACGCTGAAATACGCGTGCTGGGCGTAATACCTGTCGACATACTGGATCGTAAAGACCACGATGTCGGCTCGCTGGGCAGCCTCGATGGCACCCTTGAGATTGACCTTGCTGCCGTAGTCGTAGCCGTCAGAGATGACCACGACCGCCTTGCGCCCGACTTGGTTGCGAAACATCTCGTCCGCCGCCAGGTACACCGCATCGTGCAACGCAGTGCTGGTCTGCTTCTTGTCGCCCGTCGGGTTCGGGTGGAATCCGCCCGTCGGCACCTCGACCTCCAAGCTCCCCAATCCGCGTTCGAGCAACGCCAACGACGCGGTGTAGTCCTGCAGCAGTTCGACGTTGCGGTCAAAGCTCATCAAGAAAGCCAAGTCCTTTTCCTTGCGCAGGACCGAACGGAAGAACATCAGCCCGCCGTTGCGTTCGGCAGAGATCAGCGACCGCTGGCTGCCGCTGGTGTCGATCAGTAGGCCGATCGTCAGGGGTAGGTCCGTCTGGTGCGCGAAATAGCGGATCTCCTGCTTCACGCCATCCTCGGACAGAATGAAATCGTCCTTCGTGAGCGTGCTGAGCAATCGGCCGTTCTTGTCCTTTACAGTCGCCAGCACATTGACGACCTTGACGTCGAGCGAGAATATCGGGTCCCCGCCTTCCCCACGATCGACGTCCTGCGCGCCCACTTGGACGAATGCGAGGAGCGTAGCGAGGAGTACCGGGAGCCTTCTCATCCTAATTCCAGAGACGGTTGCCCGGTCGATCCGGTTTCCCACATCTGAGCTGACTGCCTGCGCCTGGCCGCTGCATGCTGCCAAGCCTTAGGTCTTTCCTGAATCCTCTGGCTCATCGGATTCCACTGCTTGCGGATCGGCATCGCTGTGGCGCTCTACGACGGTCATGCCCTGACCGAACGCATCACGCAAGCCCTGCGGCGCCAATGCTGCGGCAGTCCTTGCCAAATGTAGCACCCAAGGAGCGATCCTCGAGTTTGCAATGGCTCCCGAAGTACCAGAAAACGGCTGAAACGCGACCAGTCCGAGCAGGATGACAGCCGTGATCAGCAGCCCTCGCACTACGCCGAACGCAGCCCCGAGGAGCCTATCGATCCAGCGGAGTCCGGTCATCGACCATACGCCGGCCAGTACGCGCGCCAAGAGCGCTCCTGCCACAATGCAGCCCACGAAGATCAACACGAAGGCGACGCCCGATGCGATCCTGCCGTTTTGAATCCATGGCCGAAGGATTCCGGCAAGCACGCCGTACCCCCACATAGAGGCGAGTGTCCCCAGAATCAATGCGGCGATACGAATGGCCTCTTTGGTGATTCCGTTGCGCGCCGCTCCGAAAACGGAAACGAGCAGGATCACTCCGAGAACTACGTCGAGCACTGTCGAATCTGCTGGGATCTGCAGCCGCCCGGGCTTGTCCGCCAGCTAGCTGTGAGTATATCCGAGGCCCCGCAAGCGGACTTAGGCCGCCGCGAGCGGAGCGGCGGGCAACGCTCCTGTGCAGGTGATCACGACCGCTGGCGGAAAGTTGAACCAGACGCGGGTGGAGCGGACCGTGGAAAAGTAGCGGCTCATGAACCTGCCCGTGTTGAAGTATTCCATGCGCCCGCGGACGACCCGCATCCTGTAGACGTACTGGAACTGCGTGATGGTCCCGTGCTGCTCAAGATATGGCTGCAGCGACCTGAAGATGGCATCGGCAACCTCACTGTCCATTGCCGCGATGCCGAGCGACGAGACCACAGCGTCGACTTTGCCAATGCTCCGCCGATCGAGTTCGCCAGCCGCGGTCTCCGCACCTGCCGACACAACCTGAAACCTGTCGTCCGAGATGGAATCGCGCAAGTAGTCGACGAAACTCGGGTTGACCTCAAAGGCCAGCAAGAGGCTGTCGGGTGGCATTGCTTGCAGCAGTTCGCGGGTCATCACCCCCGTGCCAGGCCCGAACTCAACGACAACCCGTTGCGGCTTGTCGCGCAACGGGTCCACCATTGCCTTGGCGAGCTGCTTGGAACTCGGCACGACCGCTGCGGTCTGCCGGAAATTCGCAATCGCCCCTTTGGTAAAGGTGACCAAACTCATAAGTCGTTGGTTTCGAAGGCGGTCCTACACCATGGCCAGTTGAGAGCTAACATTATAGGCCGTCATTGGGATTGTTCGACTGGATCGGTCACAGGACTCTTGCCAAGGTCGCCGCAGCCGTGCTCCGCAAGCTCTTCATGCTCTGCTCGATGCTGGGGGCAGCCCTAGCTGCCGACGCCGTCGATACGCTCGAGCTGGCCGGAAGGGTTGATCCGCCGCTGCAGCGCGGCCTCGCCACGATTTCCGCTGTCCAGAGCCCGTTCTACGCAGAAGCTCCGGTACGCGGAAGCAGGTTCGTGTTTCGCTCGCTCGAACCGGGCGGGTACACGCTGAGCGTAATGGATCCTAGGTGGGGCGTAACCCGCCAGACAGTCCAGGTCACACCGTCGTTCGCCGATGACCGCGGTCGCGTACGCGTGGATGTCAGCTTAGAGCGATCTAGCGCGACGCGGTCGCTCAAGGTCCGACAACAAGGCACCGTGTCTGTGGCCGCCCTGAAAGTCTCGCCCAAAGCGCGGGCGACTCTGCGCAAGGCCCACACAAGGTTCGGAAACGGTGACCAAGCAGGGGCGATTGCCTTGTTGCACGAGGCTGTGCAGCTGTCGCCTTCGTTCACGGAAGCTTGGAACGAGCTCGGCACAGTAGCCTACAAGGCCCGGCGGTACGTCGAGGCAGCGGAGTACTTCCGCACTGCACTCGAGCACGAGCCGCTGGCATACGCTCCCATGGTGAATCTCGGCGGCACACTGCTGTCCCAAGGGCACTACGACGAGGCGCTGAACTTCAACCTGATGGCGCATAGCATGCGGCCGGCCGACGCACTCGCCAATTCCCAGCTCGGCATGAACTTCTTCTACAAAGGGCAGCTGCCGAAGGCGCGCGAGTTCCTGTTACGGGCCAAGGAGGCCGATCTTTCGCATTTCAGCTATCCACAGTTGTTCTTGGCTGAGATTTACGCCAAGCAGGGCAGATTGGAAGACGCCCGCAAAGAGATCGAGGAGATACTGCGCCTGCATCCAGACTCGCCTGTCGCAGCCATCGCCAAGAACGCGCTTCGGCAACTCGATGCCTCGGCCACGCCCCCGGGATTCACGGAGCGCTGACGAATTCGGCCCCGAATTCTCGAGGCCGATTTTACTTTTGGCGCCAGCCGACCACCTAGCCGGGAATCCGCGAGATCCGTCCGCTCAATTCCAATTCCCAACACTGCGGCATCATGCCGGAACGAGACCTGAATTGCTCTTTATGTCCTTCGAGATTACCTGAAGTCTGGCTGTGGAGATGTTAGTCTGATCCCTATGGCTACTCGACTTTCTTTTCAAGGATTTACATTTGTAGCGGCCCTGGCCGTGGTTACGGTGGTCCTGTGGGGCTGCGCTACAGAGCCATCTGAAGGACCCATGATGAGCCGCTTCGCGGCAGATGTTGACCAAGAGCTGCCGTGGCCGGAATACCCTCGACCGCAACTGGTTCGCGGGCGCTGGCTGAACCTAAACGGAGCGTGGGAATATGCCCTCACCGACAGGGACGCATCGCGGCCGGAGGCATTCGACGGAGAGATCTTGGTGCCGTTCGCGATCGAGTCGACACTGTCAGGCGTCGGCCAGGCACCCACAGCTGAGCAAGTGCTGTGGTACAAGCGCCCCTTCGAAATCCCCGGGGAATGGGACGGGGAGCGGGTGCTGCTGCATTTCGGCGCCGTGGACTTTCATGCCACCGTTTACATCAATGGCCAGCTAGCGGGCGAACACAAGGGCGGCTACTCGCCGTTCAGCTTCGACGTGACTGATTTGCTCGGCGACGGGCCGGAGCAGGAACTTGCTGTTTCGGTCTGGGATCCAACCGACACGTGGACACAGGCCCGTGGCAAGCAGGTTCGGGAACCGAGCGGTATCTGGTACACATCCGTGACCGGGATCTGGCAGACGGTCTGGCTGGAGCCGGTGCCGACTGCGTCGATCGCAGCGCTTGAGATCCAGCCTGACCGGGCGGCCGGGGCGGTGAATGTGAACGTCCGCACGCGCGGCGAGTGCTCTGCCTGCGAGGTGCGGCTCGAGGCCTTTCGCGATGGGACATCCAAAGGCTCGGCCAGCGGCGACGCTGGCGCTCAGGTCAAGCTGGCCGTCAGCGATCCTCTGGTCTGGTCACCCGACGCCCCCAACCTGTACGACCTTGATGTGGTCCTCGCCAACGGCGACCAGGAGCTGGACAGGGTTAGTAGCTATTTCGCCATCCGCGACATCGCGCTCGGCAAGGACTCGCGCGGCTTCACCCGCTTGCTGCTCAATGGTGAGCCGATTTTTATGTTCGGGCCGCTGGATCAGGGCTGGTGGCCGGACGGCCTGTACACGGCACCGACCGACGCAGCGCTGCGATACGACATCGAGGTCACGAAGATGCTCGGGTTCAACATGGCCCGCAAACATGTCAAGGTCGAGCCCGCGCGCTGGTACTACCACTGCGACCGCTTGGGACTGATCGTCTGGCAGGACATGCCGAATGGCAACCTGCGGCGCGGCAACCCGAACAGCCTGCTCGTGCAGTCAACCGACGCGGAGGACGCCGTCAGGCCCGCGGATTCGGCGCAGCAGTTCGAAGCTGAATTAGCGGAACTCATCGACAACTTCTCGTTCTTCCCGTCAATCGTGATGTGGGTGCCGTTCAACGAAGGCTGGGGACAGTACGACGTGGCACGCATCGACGCAGCGATCCGGGCGCAGGATCCGACGAGGCTCGTCAACGCGACTAGTGGCTGGACAGATCGCGGCATCGGCGACGTCTTCGATGCTCACATGTATCCTGGCCCGGGCATGGAACGGGTCTCTCCCGAAAGGGCCACGCTGCTGGGCGAATTCGGCGGACTGGGCTGGCCGGTCGAAGGCCACCTATGGTGGACGGACAAGCGCAACTGGGGCTATCGCACCTATTTCAGCCGCGAGGACCTGAACGCGAAGTACCAAGAGGTGGTCGGCAACCTCAGTGGCCCGCGCGGGCTTGGCTTGGCGGCTGCGATCTACACGCAGACAACCGATGTCGAGGGTGAGGTCAACGGCTTGATGACCTATGACCGGGAACTGGTGAAGTTCGACGTCGACAGCGTCAACGCGCTCCACGACCGGATCTACGCCGCCGAAGGTGTCGCCCGGATACTGCTCGAAACATCCGAGCACGCCCTGCGCGAGTGGGAGTACCGCATGGACGCCCCCGAGGGCGATTGGGCGGGCGGCGAAAGCACGGCAGGATGGCAGACGGGTCCGGCGCCGTTCCAGTCCGGCAAGAACGGCAACTTCCCGACCGGGACCGTCTGGGAGGACGGTCGCATCTGGATGCGCAAATCGTTTGATCTTGATGCAGTCCCGGAGAATCTGTGGATCGAGACCTACCACGCAGTCGATCAAGGCGAGGTCTTTCTCAACGGTGAGAAGATTCTGGACTTCGCCGACACGCGTGCAGGCGGTCGACACTACCACCACATGAACATCAGCGATCAGGCCGCCAAGCTGAAGTCCGGCAGCAATGTGATCGCCGCCACGGGCGAGTTTGCCGATGGCTTGCAGGGACTTGACTTCGGTCTGTACGCCGTCGAGTAGCGGCCTCAGTCAGCCAGGCGTCCCAGCGGCCGGATATCGCCGCGCAGGCTAGTACTGAACGCCTGCGCCTGCTTGGTGAGCCGCTTGACCACGTCGGGGTGCTTTTCGGCTACATCGCGCGACTCGCTCGGATCCCACTGCAGCTGGTAGAGTTCTTCGGACTGGATCTTGACCGAGCCCGCGTCCGCTCCAACCTCGGTCGACAGATGCAGTTTCCATTGGCCGGCGCGCACGGCGCGCAGAAGCGGCTCGTTCTTGGGCGGGCCGTCTTCGGCCCGGTAGCGGTACCCGCCCTCGAAGAAGTACAAGGCGGAATGCCCGGAGGCCTTGCCCGGGCTGGTCCACAACGGCTCGAGATCCCTGCCGTCGATCGTGCGGTCCCGTGGCGGCTCGCCGCCCGAGAGCTGCGCCAGCGTGGGAAAGATGTCCATCAGCGAGGCAACTTCGGAGGAGACCAAGCCTGCGGGAATGCGGCCCGGCCACCGCATGACGGCCGGCACCCGGATACCGCCTTCGTGGACCGAGCCCTTGCTACCGCGCAGAATGCCTGCCGAACCAGCGTCTATGCCGTAGCCCGCCCAAGGGCCGTTGTCGGAGGTGAAGATCACCAAGGTGTTCTCATCGATCCCCAACTCGTCCAAGGTGTCAAGAATCCGCCCGGTGTGGTGGTCGATCTCCTCGATCACGTCCCCGTAGAGACCGCGCAATGAGCGGCCCCGGAAGGGGCGGCTGCGAAATAGCGGCACGTGCGGCATCGCGTGCGCCACGTACACAAAGAATGGCCGGTCGCGATTGGCGCGGATGAACTCGATCGCCCGGTCGGCGTAGCTTTGCGTCAACAGTTCCTGGCGGGGGTTGTGCTCGATGACCGACTCGTTCTCGATCAGCGGCAGCGGTGGGAACCAGTCGACGGGATAGGTTTCCTCGGACTGCGCATAGCCGGTGTATGCGGCCCTTTCGCGCGTATAGCGCATGCGCTCACTCTCATCGGAATGCCGCTCGATCTTGGGATGGAACGGCCACATGTCATTGGAGTAGGGCAACCCGTAGTAGGAATCGAACCCGTTGCGAGTGGGCAGGAATTCGGGGGCATCCCCGAGGTGCCACTTGCCCAGCATCGCGGTGGCGTACCCACGATCCCGAAGCAGTTCCGCGATCGTCACCTCGTTGGGGTGGATGCCGGTCCTCGCGCGTGGGATGTGATTGAACATCAGGCTGTTACGTGGCGGATAAGTACCGGTCATCAGCGCGGCTCGGGCCGGGCCGCAGAACGGCTGGGCATAGAAATCCGTAAAGCGCAGCCCCTCCGCCGCCATGCGATCAATGCGCGGAGTTCGGATGGACGGGTGGCCTTGCACTCCGAGGTCCGCATAGCCCTGGTCATCCGTCAGGATGACTACGAAATTGGGCAGATCAACTGCTCCGGGCAGGGCGAGGGGCGCGCTGTTCGCCAGCAATAGCAGGACGGGCAGTCTCATGATCGGATTTCTATTGTTGCGCGAACGGCCGCCGGCCAGTCGGCAGCCGCCCCGGCCAAGGGCTGTGCAACAGTCCGCAGCAGCATTGCACCAGCATCGGCGGGAGCTAGCTCTGTGCTCGCAGGTGACGATCGAGTTCGCCAGCGAGCTGCTTGATGGCCTGATCGGCGGCGGCACTCATGCGAGAGACCACAGAGCGAACTTCGCCCACCTGGACAGCCTCCGTCTTTGTCGCAGAGCCGGACCAGACGACCCGCGCGGTCTCGGCATCGACCAACTCGAGCGCAATCTCCACGGTTGCTCGCACACCGCCCCCGTGATCGACCTCCTCGATGCGCCGCAACTCGCCGCGCAGCACGAAGTCCGCCGCCGTCCGGCCATCGAACGGAGCGATCGACGCGAAGGTGCCGAGGGCCATGATCTGGCGCAGCAACGACTGCCCCACGCTGTCCGCCGGATCTTCCGCCCAGCGGTGGTATTCATAAAAGCCCACCTGCTCGGGAGACTCGCGATAGACGATCCGCCCTTGGCGGATCACCCTGCCTGCGCGCATGGGCATCAAAACCGCGGTGTGCTCTAAAGCTGCGGCCGCTGGAGCCGGAGCCGACAGATTTAGCGCGTAGTAGTTCGTCGGCGGCACCTTGCCGCCACAGGCCATGCACGCGACGATGGCCGTACCTGCCAGCAGGGCTCGTCGGAGATCGGACGCGAATCGCATGCTACTCTGATCCAGGTCGCTATTATGCCGAATCTGGCCCTGTCTTGTTATCGGTGCGGTCAAGCAGTGCGCCTGATGACGCGCGAGAAGATCCAGCGGGGCGACAGCTGCTCGGCCTGCGGGGCAGACCTGCACGCTTGCGTAAATTGCAGGTTCTTCGACCCTGGTCGCAACAACCAGTGCTCCGAGCCACAAGCGGAATGGGTCCGCGACAAGGAAAGCTCGAACTTCTGCGGCTACTTCGAGCCACGCGCCTCGGTGAACCTGACCGCCCGCGGCGGCAAGCATCCCGGAGCGGATGCCCGCGCGGCCTTCGACAACTTGTTCAAGAAGTAACGCCCGGTACGCCGCCGCGGCGGCCTGAGCCCCGCTATTCGAGAATGAACTCATGCCTATCGCTAGCCCAGCGCCGCTCGCTGCAGCCGCCGAACTGTCCAGCACCGACCGGGTGGCCGAGATCTATGGCATAAAAAATTGGGGGTTCGGCTATTTTGGCGTGAACGAGGCCGGCCACCTGACCGTAGCGCCGCACAAGATTCCGGAACTAGCGATCGACGTATTCGATGTTGTCTCCGGTCAGGTGCGCAACCAGGTGTCGCCTCCGCTGCTGCTGAGATTCCCGCAGATTCTCGACGAGCGGCTCGCCTCGCTGCACAAAGCCTTCGAAAACGCTATCAACGAATTCGACTACAGCGGCCGTCATATCGGGGCGTATCCCGTCAAGGTTAACCAGCGGCCGGAGGTTGTGGGCCGGCTGGTTGCCTCTGGACGGGCCTACGACTATGGTCTCGAGGTCGGGAGCAAGGCCGAGCTGATCGCAGCTCTTGCGATGCCCCTCGCTGAAGGTGCCCTGATCGCCTGCAACGGACTCAAGGACGACCTTTACTTGCGCCTAGCGATGCTCGCCGCAAAGCTAGGACGCCAGGCGGTGATCATCGTCGAAGACCTCCAAGAGCTCCGCATGACCCTGCGGCTCGCACAGACCCTGGGTGCAAGGCCGCCCATCGGGCTACGGGTCAAGCTTGGCGCGCGCGGCAGCGGGAAGTGGGAAGACTCGTGCGGCGAGTTTGCCAAATTCGGCATGAGCACCCTCGGTTTGGTGCAGGCTCTGGACGCGATCGACAACGCTGGGGCGTCCTCCCGGCTGAAGATGCTGCACTTCCATGTCGGCTCGCAGGTCAACGACATCCGCCGGGCAAAGCAGGCCTTCAAGGAAGCGGCACGGGTGTACGCCAAGACCCGCGAGGCCGGCTTCGAGATTGAGTACCTCAACGTCGGCGGGGGCTTGGGAGTCGATTACGACGGCTCCCGCACAGCCAGCGAATTCTCGATGAACTACTCGGTGCAGGAATTCGCGAACGACATCGTCTACACGATCGCCGAGGTCTGTTCCAGCGAGGAGATACCCGTCCCTACGATCGTCACGGAACACGGCAGGGCCATGGTGGCGTACCACTCCATGCTGGTGGCGGACGTCCGCAAGGTGGTCACGCCCGGGCTCGTTGCAGAAGGCAACCTTGAGGCGATCGAGTCAGAGGCGGAGCCTGTCCTCGAGCTGGTGGACATCGCGGAGGGCATCAACGCCAAAAACTTCCGAGAGCGCTACCACGACGCGGTGCAGCAGCGGGAAGACATGAACTCGCTATTCGACCTTGGCTACTTGGGCCTACGGGACAAGGCCAAGGGGGAGTGGCTGTTTTGGGACATTTGCCGGCAGGCCGCGTGCCTGTCGCGCCAAATGAAGGACCGCCCCAAGGAGCTCGAAGACCTGGACCGGATGCAGGCGTCGAAATTCGTGTGCAACTTCTCGATGTTCCAATCGATCCCAGACTTCTGGGCGTTCGATCAGCTGTTCCCAATCATCCCGATTCACAGGCTGAACGAGGTCCCGACCGAGCGCGGAGTGCTGTGCGACATCACCTGCGACTCGGACGGAACCGTTGATCGATTCGTCGACACCAAGCACTTCAAAGAGTCGCTGGAGTTGCACGCCCTGCAGCCGGGCAAGCCGTACTACCTGGGCTTCCTGCTGCTCGGGGCGTACCAAGAAACGCTGGGGGACATGCACAACCTCTTTGGCACGGTTACCGAGCTCAATGTCGGCATCGAGCCGGACGGCACGCAGTTCGTCGAGCGGCCGACGCGCGGGGACAATGTGAGGGACGTGCTAGCAGCCGTTGGCTACGGGCCTGAGGCGCTGCGCGAGGCAATCGTCCGAAGGCTTGCCGACCGCAAGAAGGCCGGCCTGCTCGGCGACGAGGAGGAGCACGAAGTCCTGGCTACATCCTCGCTGGTGCTCGACGACTACACTTACCTCGTTTAGATCCGGTGCAAGAGCAGCCTCCAATGTCCTCAAGACCCCTTGCCGAGCCCGCAACCGTCGCCGACCTGCTGGCTTCGCACGAGGCGTCCCAGCCCGCTCTCCGCGGCGAGTGTGGGGCGACGATGACCTACGGCCAGTTGCGCGAGCAAGCCGAGGCGACCTGTGGGACGCTGCGCAGCTGCGGCATCCGCAGCGGAGACGCCGTCGCACTAGTGCTGGGAAACGGCCCCCATATGGCGGCGGCATTCACCTCCGTCGCGATTGTCGCGGCAGCTGCCCCGCTCCACCCGGGCTTGCGCGAACGGGAATTGAGAGAGAGTCTGGCGAGCCTGCAGGCCAAGGCCTTGATCGTTGAGGAGGGGAGTGGCAACGTGGCAGCGGCGGCCGCACAAGCTCTGGGAATCCGCGTGCTGTCGCTCGAGCGGACATCACCCGAGGGTGGCTTCCGGATCGACTCTGGCACCGCTGCACGTCCGGCCGAGCTTGGAGAGGCCCGGCCCGATGACACCGCGCTGCTGCTGCATACCTCCGGGACGACCGCCCGGCCGAAGCTGGTGCCTCTGACGCAGGCCAACCTAGCGGCATCAGCGGGCAACATCGCAGCAACCCTGCGGCTGAGCCCGGCTGACACCTGTCTGAACATCATGCCCTTGTTCCACGTCCACGGGCTGATCGGGGTCTTGCTCTCGTCATTCCGGGCCGGGGCATCGGTGGCAGCAACCTCTGGCTTTGCGCCGATGCGATTCTTCAAGTGGCTCCACGAACTGCGGCCAACGTGGTACAGCGCAGTGCCCACAATGCACCAAGCAATCCTGCAGCGCGCATCCCGCAACATCAAAGAACTGGAGGACAGCCGTCTCCGCCTGATCCGATCCTCGTCCGCGGCACTGCCTCCTTCGGTGCTGGCAGACCTCGAAGGCCGGTTTGGCTGCCGAGTCGTCGAATCGTACGGCATGACGGAGGCCACCCATCAAATGGCCAGCAATCCGCTGGCCCCCGGCGTGCGCAAGCCGGGAACCGTCGGCACGGCGGCTGGGCCGGAGGTCGGCGTCATGGACTCGGCAGGCGGGCTGCTGCCGGTCGGCGAAGTCGGCGAAGTCGTCATACGCGGCAAGAATGTGATGGCGGGCTACGTGGACAACCCGGAGGCAAACGCAGATTCGTTTAGCGGGGGATGGTTCCGCACGGGCGATCAGGGCTGCAGCGACGACGATGGCTACTTCACGATCACGGGACGGCTCAAGGAGCTGATCAACCGGGGCGGCGAGAAGATCTCGCCCCGAGAGATCGACGAAGTCCTGCTGGAACACCCGGCGATAGCGCAAGCAGTGGCGTTCGCGGCACCTCACGAAAAGCTGGGGGAGGAAGTCGGGGCCGCCGTGGTGCTGCGCGAAGGAGCGAACCTAACGAAGCGGGAACTCAGCGACTTTGCGGCGGACCGGCTGGCGGGGTACAAGGTGCCGCGCATCGTGGTTTTCCTCGACGCAATCCCCAAGGGCCCCACCGGCAAGTTGAAGCGCGTGGGTTTGGCGGCTGAATTGGGCCTGGCCTGAGTGCTGGACCGCAGGCCCGTTCAAGGGGCGAACACTTCCCTGATGGTGTCTTGAATCGCCTCTGCTGCCGCGCGCGGATCCCGGGCGTTTCGAATCGGCCGGCCCACGACGATGTGATCGGCTCCGTTCAAGAATGCCTGCCGGACATCAACCGTCCTTTTCTGGTCGTCGGCGGGCCGGTTTTCCACGGGGCGGATCCCCGGCGTGACAACCAATAGGCGGTTGTCCACGTGCTCGCGCAATGCCGCCGCCTCAAGGCCTGAGGAAATCACGCCGTCACAGCCGATTTCGAACGCCCGCTTCGCCCTGGACAGGACAAGCTCTCGAGGGTCGCAAGCGAAGCCAAGATCGTCGAGGTCGCCTCGGTCCAAGCTGGTCAGCGCGGTAACCGCGAGGATTTTGACATCGCCTCGGTTCGCGCAGGCGGCCTCGAGCATCGAATCGTTGCCGTGGACCGTGCAACAGGTCACACCCTTGCCTTGTAGCCGCCGGACGGCACGACCCACAGTCTCCGGCACATCAAAGAACTTGAGGTCCACGAAGATGCGCTTGCCGGCCGAGCGCAGCTGTTCGACGAGCTGGAAGTAGCCCCCGTCCATGAACAGCTCGAGACCCAACTTGTAGAACGAGACCGCATCGCCGAGGGTATCCGCGAGCGCCAGCGCGGCCTCGCTGTCCGGCACATCCATCGCAAAAATCAACCGCTCGCGAAGCGGCACCGGGTTCTGCGAAAGTGGCATCTCAATCTAGGCTAGCGCGAACCATCGCTGCCATTAGCAAGGTTGTCAGTGTCATCCGGATTTAGAAATGATCCCACTTTCGTGGACTTAGAAATGATACCTGCTAGGGCCGCTCCGGGAGGCGCTAGGGTTCCCTGCCGGTTGAGAAGAGGGCGAAGCTGCGTGGCTTGTGCAAGACGAAACCTGTCCCCGAGTGCCGCTGGATGCTGCCAAGCACGCTCACGCCGTGTGATGGTCCTAGCGGAGGTATCCGGCGGCCATGGCCGGAGTGCCGCAAGCAGGGCCTAGACCGCCTGCGAGATGCGATCCGACACGGGTCTGATCAGTAGCTTGTTGGCTACTGTTGCGGGCAAGGTCGTCAGCAAGACGAATCGCGACCCGCTCGCAGGGTCCGCCCAGGCGAGGGTACCGGTCGATCCTCCGTGCCACGCCGTGAGATCCGAGCAGCCCACTCCCGCTTGGCGACCAAGGGCAAAGCCCAGACCGCGGGGAGTGCCCAGCTTGGCGGTGTGATTCTGGACCATGAGCGCGGCGGTTTGGGGGCGCAAGACTTTGGCCGCGCTAGGTTCGAGAAGTTCGAAGAAGAACCTCGAGACATCTGGTGCGCTGGCATGCGCTCCGCCCCACGGCGATGCCAGGCCACGCCAATACGGGCTGTTCCAATCCCAGTGCGCTGCTTCGGGCTTACCCTGACCGCCATGCGGCGGCCCTTGCTCGACCTGACTTCGCTGGGTCTGTGCAAGCTCAAACGGTCCCAAGCCAAGGGCCGTGCGCCCCATTCCGAGTGGTTGAAACAGGCTTTTCTCCAAGTACGCAGGAAAAGTCGAACCGGTGATGCGCTCGCAGATTTCGGCGAGCAGCAGGATTCCCATGCTCTGGTAGGAATACTTGGTGCCCGGCTCAAACAGTAGTTCGGTTCGGATTGTGCGCTCCACAAACTCGCTCAACGGCGCGTTCCGCTTCCTCAATGCAACATTCTCTGGCAGTTGATCGGGAAGGCCGGAAGTGTGCGTCAGCAGGTGTTTGAGCGTGATGCGCGATCTGGCACCGTGGCGAAATTCCGGAATATAGCGCTTCACGGGATCAGTGAGCCGCAGTTCGCCGCGATCTGCGAGCAACATCACTCCAGCTGCGGTCATGGGCTTGGTTATCGACGCCAGCAGAAAGATCGCGTCCGCTGACCGAGCCGTTCCGTAGTACCGGCTGAAGACGTGGTCTCCAGCCCGCACGTCCAAGACGGCGCCGCGGACCGCGCCCGCACCGACCTGCTGCTGGATCAGGTCCGAGGCAGACTCAATGTCATCCCGTAAAGCCGCAGCCGCGACGGAGCAACCCAACGCACTGGAAAGGAAGACCCTGCGTTCCATGTCCCAGCAATCCTAACAAGCGTTGCGCGGCGGGAGCCGGGCAAACTACTCCGAATCGGCCCGAATCTTGCCGATCAAGTTGGGCAGGTACGCCCTGAATCGCGAGTGGTACCTCGAATCCTGTTGCGGCAGGGCCAAGATCTGCGCAAGCGATGGGTCAGCGCGCTCGTCCATGTAGTCGAGCGCGTTCAAAGCAGCCATCGCCACAAATATGCCGTTTTTCTCTGTGTCAGCATGCGCTACCAGCGTTTCCAGAGCCTGGCTGGCAGCGGCATCGGTCCCATAGCGGCCCAGTGCCTCGCCAGCGGCGACCCGCACAGCCGGATCCTTGTCAGACAAGGCGTCCCGCAAGGATGCTGCAAGCGCTTGAACACCCTCCCGACCCCGCATCAGAGCACCAAGGGCTGCCCAATACCGCACGGCGCTGTCGGGATCATCGAAGCCAGCTCGGAGCTCTTCCTCGGCACCCGATCGCATTGAGGACGCAAGTTCCGCCATGTGCATGATGCGTGCCATGGGGTAGCGCGCCGGATTGGCTCCCATTGAATGCGGCGCGTCCTTGCCAGCGCGCGAGTGGATCGCGCTCTCCGGCAGGAATCCTAGGTCGCGGATCGAGAGCGACCACTCGCGTCTTGCCGCGCGCAAGCGCGCCAGGTCCATTCGGTGCTCGGCACTGGTTGCAAGATTTCGCGTCTCATAGGGGTCTTCCGAAAGGTCATAGAGCTCTTCCGCGGGCTTGGTCTCCCAAAAGTGGGTTTGCGGAGGCTTGAGCTCGCCTGCGTGGTACAGGCGGTGCCACGTTGCCGTGGTCGGCGTCTGGAACATGTACTGGATGTACTGCCCGTAGATCCGATGGGGCATGAAGTTGCGAATGTAGATGAAGCGCCCGTCGGTCACGCTGCGGACCATGTCATAGCGCTCGTCCATTCGTCCTCGAAACCCATACATGTAGGGCTGGGGTTGCGTTTCGAACTCGCCGGCAAAGGCATGGCCTTGGAAATGGTCTGGGGGCTCGATGCCGGCCAGGCTCAGCACCGTCGGCGCCAGATCGATGAAACCGACCAGCCGCTCGCTCTCGCTACCAGACGTGTAGCCGTCAGGGCGCAGAGCCCGGAATTTTTCCGGGACATAGAGCATCATCGGGACGCTGAGCCCGGAATTGTAGGTCCAGCGCTTACCCCTAGGCATGCCCGGGCCGTGGTCGCCCCAGTAAAACACGACCGTCTCTTCCTCGAGACCGTCCTCGCGCAGTTCGGCCAGGACGCGCCCCGCCATCGTGTCCATCTCGGTCATCTTGTCGTAATACTGCGCCCAGTCCCGCCTGCTCTCCTCGGTATCTGGGTGGTAGGCGGGCACCTGCACCTTTGCCGGATCGTGGACTTGCTCATGTGGTCGCCTGCGAATCTGGGATTCGTGCGTCACGGTGAAGTTGAACACCGCGAAGAACGGCTGGTCGGGTGCCCGCTTGCGCCAGTGCGCGTCGCGGCTGGACTCGTCCCAGACCTGCCCGGGCTTGGTGAGGTTGTAGTCCTCTTTGCTGTTGTTGGACACGTAGTAGCCCGCTTCGCGCAGGTATTGCGGGAACATTCGCATCGACGAGGGCAGGCGCGCCAGGGACCGCATGTGCTGGGATCCCGTGGACGGCGGATACATCCCGCTGATGATCGTGGTGCGGGCGGGCGCACACACCGGAGCGGTGGACCAAGCGTTGCGGTAGATCATGCTCTGCGCGCCAAGCGCGTCGAGATTGGGCGTGTCCGCGTAGTCATCTCCGTAGACGCCCAGGTGGGGCCCGTTGTCCTCGGAGCTGATCCAGAGTATGTTCGGCCTTTGCGCGAAAGACGGAAGGAGCACGAGGAAGGCGAGCAAGATCAAACGCAACGGCATGTCCCCGAGTATAGCCACGGCTGAATGCGGGTAGAATCAAGAGTCACTCCTTAGTCGGCGAAACACCCGTGCTCTGCCCCTTCTGCGCAAATCTAAAAAACAAGGTGATCGACTCCCGCATGGCCAAGGAGGGAGAGGTGATCAGGCGTCGCCGTTTCTGTCTTGGCTGCAGCCGCCGGTTCACTACCTACGAGCGGGTCGACGACGTCCCATTCATGGTCGTGAAGAAGGACAGGCGGCGGGAGCGCTTCGACCGCCAGAAGGTGCTCCAAGGACTGCTCCGGGCCTGCGAGAAGCGTCCCGTTCCGATGGCGAAGATCCAAGCCATGGTCAGCGCGGCTGAATCGCGGGTCGTCGAGTCGCAGGACGGCGAGTGTACGACCAACGATATTGGGGAGCTGCTGATGCGCGAACTGAAACAGGTTGACAGAGTCGCCTACGTCCGCTTCGCGTCGGTCTACCGAGACTTCCAAGACGAGCAGCAGTTCGTCCAGGAGATCCACCACCTGCGCCAGGGCAGGTAAGCAGGGCACCGCGCGCAATGCAGCGCCCAGCCCCGCGCGCGAGTTATTCGCGCTCGTCGAGCAAGTACGCCCAGCCCTTGTCAGTGCCCCGCCACGCGTAGAACAGGAGCAGTCCGTCCACGCTCGTGCCGGCTTCGCCCCGCACGAACTTGACGCTCTGGTAACGCAGGCCCGGCTCTGGGGTCAGATCCCTCGAACGCTTCCAGTTCGCGCCGCTGGAGTCGGAGACCCACTCTTCGACACGCTCGCCCCAGCCGTAGCTGTTCATCAGGGTCTCTTCGTTGGCCTCGCCGTCGCCAGCGATCAGGAAGGCTTGGAATGACCCGTCCGGCCGCTGCACGAGATGGGTGGAGTTGAACGGATGGCCGGTCGAGGTTAGCGGTGTCCGCCGCCACGCGCCATCCACGCGCCGCACGAACAGAAACGTCGACGCATAGGGCGTCTCTCCGGACACCGGAAGCAAGAAGCTTGGCTCGCCATCAGCTGCAAGCGCGATCGAAGGCCCGACCGATGCGCTGCCGCCTTTGGTGTCGATGACCAAGCAGTCGCGCAGGGCAGCGGCGAAGTTGACCGGTCTGGGCAGTTCCTTGCCGTCAGCATTGAATACTTTGCCGCTGCCAAGGTCAAGGCGCACGTAATAGAGGTTGTGCCGACGGGTGTAGTCGTGTAGCACCCCACCGTATCGCTGGCTCTCGACCGGATCCTCGACCTTCCAGATGAAGGCGATGTGCAGGGTGCGCCCATCAGCGCTCACTTGCGTCGTCTGATAGGACCCGGCATGGGAAGCCATCGGTGATTCGTGCGGAGGCGCGTCCATGTCGATGACCGGGCTCCGGGGCTCATGCCAGGTCTGGCCGTGATCAGCCGAGATCCGATAAGTCCAGAAGCCCAAGTGGCCGCTCTCGCGGAAGTACACCAAGGTCTTGGCGGCGGCGATCCGATGCACCTGCGGGTACGAGATCGATGCCGAAATCGCTGGCAGCCGATCCCATTTGGCAATATCGCCCGGCACTTTTGTCGCGAGATGGTAGCCGGGTGTGCGGTGAAAGCCGAATGCTACGTGCAAGCGGCCATCCGCTTCGGCCCAAACTACGGGGGAGTAGTGCTGGTCTCTCTTGAAGCGGGCGGCATCGATCTCGATGCCCATGCCTTCGAGCAGCATGCGCGGGGCCGAGAACTGTCGCGTGGCTAAGTCGTAGGAGCGTGTCCAAGGCAAGCCCAAGTCGCCTCGCCAGACCATGTAGACGTGGTCGTTGCTCTGCACCGCCTGCGGATACATGCGGTTGTCGTAGAGCATCTTGAGGGCTCCGTCCTCGGCAAATCTGACCATCTGGCCGAGCAACGGGCAAACGGCGATCAGTGCGAGGGCAAGGCATCGATGCATGAATGAAACCAGCATAGCCCGCCAAGTTCGTGTTCGGCGACCCTCCGGCGATCAGTTCCCCGCTCGGCGGCAGGTATGCCGATCGACGCAGGGATATCGGCAAATCTAGGCCTGTGCTAGACTGAATTTTCAAGCTCTTCGGGACATTTCAGCCCAAGAGACAGCTGACAGAAGGGGCTGCGCATGCCGAAGAGAACCTACCAGCCGAACCGGCGCAGGAGAGCCAAGAAGCATGGCTTCCGCATCCGGATGAGGACACCGGGGGGGCGACGTGTGCTCGCAGCCCGCCGTGCCAAGGGCCGGAAACGCCTCACCGTCAGCGACGAATAGGTCGGCGTCCGATCCGGTATCGAGGGCTGAGACCGGCTTCCCCAAGCGGCGGCGCATCCGGAAGCGCGCGAACTTCCGAGCGGTCTATGATGGAGGTGTCCGTGTTGGCGCCAAGCTAGTCACTGTATTCGCGCTGACGACGGATGGGGGCTTACCCGCCCGAGTAGGCCTGACGGTAACGCGCAAGATCGGCAACGCGGTAACTAGGAACCGCTGCAAGCGCCTGTTGCGGGAAGCCGTGCGCGCGCACTGGAGCCTGTTGCCCGACGGCATTGATTTTGTGTTGCATGCGCGTGGCGGCCTCGTCGAGGCGCGGGCCGAGGATGTGGAGAACGAAATTGTCCGAATGCTGCCCAAAGCCGTTCGACGTCTCGGCTAGGCAACCCAGGCAGGATCTGAGCATCCTGCAGCAGATCGCGCTGGCAATGTTGTGGACCTACAAGACGGCGCTGTCGCCGCTACTGCCCTCGGCCTGCAAGTTCTACCCGACCTGCTCGGCCTTCGCGCGAGAGGCGATCGAGCGCCACGGGGTGGCTCGCGGCAGCTGGCTGACTGCGGGCAGGCTGCTGCGCTGCCGGCCATTTGCACCGGGCGGAATCGATCCAGTCCCGGAATCGATTGATCGAGACAAGGCCTGATTCCGTGAACGACGAACAATTCATCCAGCGCCGAATGCTGCTGGCGGCGGTCCTGTCCGCCGTGGTGATGGGCGCTTACATCTATCTCGTTCCGCGCCCGGAGCCTCCAGCCCAAGCTCCGCCGGCAGAGCCGCCGACATTGACCGACAGCACTGCCAGCCCCGGGCCGGCCGGAGCCGAACAAGCCGCAACGGCTGCGGTAGACAGCGAGACAAGCTCCGATGACTTGCCGGTCGAAGCGGGTTCAGAGCAATCGGTCGTCGTCGAATCTGACAACTACCGCGTGGAGTTCACAAACCGCGGCGCAGCAGTCAAGAGCTGGCAACTGAAGCAGTACAACGACGCGCTTGGCAATCCGCTCGATTTGGTGCATGCGGGCGGGGCCAACCGCTTCGGAATGCCGTTCCGCCTCGTCCTGCCCGGTGGTGACGCCATCGCCGGAGCCGACGATGCCCTGTTCTCGGTGAATTCCGGCCCACAGGTGCGCAGGGCTCCCGAGACGCTGACATTCGCATACTCCAAGGACGGGCTCCGGATCCGGAAACGCTTCGCATTCGAGTCCGAGGGCCATGTGGTCCGGGTCGAAACCGAGGTCACCGAAGGTGGGCGGGCGCAACGGCACCTGATCGCTTGGGGCGGCGGCTTCGGCGACACGGCCCAAGCCGGCAACACCGTCCACAGCCAGACCTTCTATTACGACTCGGGCGATATCGAGTACGTGCCCGCCGCTGACGCCGAAGACGAGCAGATCACGCATTCCGGACCGTACACATTCGTCGGCATCGCCGACCTGTTCTTCACAGCGGCGGCAATTCCGGAGCCTGGCCAAGATATCCGCATCGAAACGAGCGCAATCGAGATTGTGCCGGCCGGAGCCGAGCCGGACGAGCGCGAGACCTACGTCGCGGCGGCGTTCGGCGGCGCAATGGAAAATCGCTTCCGGCTATATGTGGGCCCGAAGAGCCGAGACGCCCTGGCTGAGGTCGGGGATGTCGGCAACGGCTTCCGGGGCATCGTCGATTACGGTTTCTTCGCCGTCATCGCCGAACCCCTGTTCTTCATGCTGCGCTGGGTCCACAGCAACATCGTCGGGAACTGGGGCTGGAGCATCGTCCTCGTCACGGTATTCATCAACACGATCCTGTTCCCGCTCAAGTTCAAGAGCACGAAGTCGATGCGGAAGATGCAGCAGCTGCAACCGCTCGTCAAGGAGATCAACAACCGCTACAAGGGCGTGACCATGCGCGACCCGCGCAAGGCCAAGCAGAACGAGGAGTTGCAGGCGCTGTACAAGAAGCACAACGCCAACCCCATGGGTGGGTGCCTGCCGATCGTGCTGCAGATGCCGTTCTTCTTCGCTTTCTACAAGCTGCTTACAGTGGCGATCGAGATGCGCCAGGCCGAATGGCTGTGGGTGGCAGACCTGTCGAACCCCGAGACGCTGGCCATCCGAGTGCTGCCGCTGGCGATGGTCGCCACGCAGTTTTGGTCGCAGTCGCTGACACCCACGCCCACTGGGGATGCGACGCAGGCCCGCGTGATGAAATTCATGCCGCTGGTGTTCGGATTCATTTTCTATCAATTCCAAGCGGGGCTGGTGCTATACTGGCTGACCAGCAACTGTGTGGGCATAGGCCAGCAGCTCCTCCTAAACCGGCTGCCGGCAGAGAAGCTGGAGCTGGATCGCGGGCCGCAGCGCGGCGGCAAGCGGAAAAAGCGAAGCAAGTAGGCCTCAGCAGAAGCACGGCAGCAGACCTGATTGACTATGGCAGACTTCGAATGGACGGTTGACTCTCTTGGCCCGAAAATCGATGACTTCCTGAACCCGGTCCTCGACGCGGCGGACCTCGACCTCGACTACGACATCTTCGAGGTCACGGGCAGGCAGGCGGTGATCGGACCGGAAATCACGGTCGACTTCGAGGGCGAGGACACGAGCCTGCTGCTGCACCGGCGGGCCGAGCTGCTGCTTGCCTTGGAACAGCTCACGCTTGAGGCGCTGCGCATCCCTCACCAAGACCGTTACCGCCTAGTCTTCGACGTGAACGACTACCGCATGGCGCGGATCGAAGAACTCTGCATGAAGGCGAAAGCTGCCGCGGAGCGCGTGAAGAAGACCGGCCAGCGCTACGAGTTCCGGCCCATGACATCCCGGGAGCGGCGCATCGTGCATGTCACGCTGGGCGACGACGAAGAGATCACGACAATCTCGGAAGGTACGCCGCCGCACCGCTACACGGTGATTGAGCCGCGCGCGGGCAAGGACGACTAGCATCGCCTGAGAGGGCTTCGGAAGCATCGGGCCCGGCGTGTCGGCCGCGATGCTGCTAGGGAGAGGCCGTGCCACCGATCAACCCGAATGTCTCCGCAGCGGGAGGAGACACGATCGTCGCTCCGTCCACGCCAACCGGGCGATCAGCAACCGGGGTCATCAGGCTCTCCGGGCCTCAGGCAAGGGAGATCGCATCCAAGCTCCTGCGCGGCCGCCAGTTGCGACCGCGCTCCGCAACCGTCGACGCGCTCGTCGATGCAGAAGGCGCGCTCGTCGACCAAGTCGTAGCGACACTGTTTCCAGCCCCTGGCAGTTACACCGGCGAAGACGTGATCGAGGTCTCCTGCCACGGCTCGCCCCCCGTGCTGCGCTTTGCGGTCGAGAGGGCTGTCGAGATGGGAGCGCGGCTGGCAGAGCCGGGGGAATTCACGCGCCGCGCATGGCGCAACGGCCGGATGGACCTCGTCCAGGCAGAAGCCGTGCGGGATCTGATTGACGCCGCCACCCTGTACCAAGCCAGAGTGGCCGCGCGCCAAACCGCCGGGGCACTGTCAAAGCAGCTGCAAAGCGTCAAGCGGTCGCTGCTGGAACTGATCGCACGCTTGGAAGCCGGGATCGACTTCGCCGAAGACGATGTCGAGATCGAGGAGGGTTCCGCGATCGCGGCGGCGATTTCGCCGATGCTGAAATCGATCGGTAAACTGGCCGCCGGCTGCGCCATCGGCAAGGTAGTGCGGGGCGGCATGAAGCTCGCCATCGTCGGGCGACCGAATGTCGGCAAATCCAGCCTCTTCAACCGCCTACTGGAACGCGACAGGGCAATCGTGAATGCAATCGCAGGGACGACTAGGGACGCGATCAGCGAGACGGTGTCCTTCGATGGCATTCCGGTTGAACTCGTCGACACAGCCGGTATTCGGGTGACCGGGGACGAGATCGAATCCGAGGGCGTCCAGCGCTCGTGGGAGAGCCTGCAGGACGCTGATTGCGGTCTCGTCGTAGTGGATCTGTCGCAGCCGGCAACCGATGAGGACAAAGCATTGTGGCAGCGCGCGAGCGCTTGCTGCCCTGCCCTGCTTGTGGGCAACAAGCGAGATCTGCCCGCGCAGCTGCGTTGGTCGGAATCATTGGTGAAGGTATCAGCGAAGACCGGGGATGGCATCGATGGATTACGACAGCTTGTCCGCGAGCGCACCCTTCCCGGCCTCGATTCCTTGCACGAGGGGTCATTTGTGACCAGCATCCGTCAAGAGCGGCTTCTGCAGGATGCCTTGGCCGCGCTAGAGAAGGCATCCGGAGCCGCGACGAGCAACATTCCACACGAGATGTTGCTGCTGGATCTGTACGATGCCCTCGAGCCGCTGGACGCGATCACCGGCCGAACCTCGGTGGACGACATTCTGGACCAAATTTTCGCGACGTTCTGCATCGGCAAGTAGCGGCGGGTGGGCGTTGCCGAAGGCTGGGCGCCGGACGGTTGCAAACAATTCCCAGCCGTCACGGTTCGCTCCGAGACTCGGCAATATAATGTGACTTGAAGGCCATCATCCAAGTCGCCCCAAAAAAGACCGTGCTTGATCCGCAGGGGCGCGCTATCACCAAGGCGCTCCAGGGACACGGGCACGAGGGAATCGTAGACGTCCGGCAAGGCAAGTTCTTCGAAATCCAACTGGCTCCCGGCGAAAGTCGGGAAGCCGCGCGGGCGCGCCTGGAGCGGCTGGCCGCCGAGGTGCTTTCGAACCCGGTGATCGAAGACTTCGAAGTGACCCTGCTGGACACTCCGTAGCCCGAAGGCGTTCGCCATGGCTGGAATCGTAGGCTACGCAGGCCGGAAGCAAGCTGCTCCGCTCATCCTCGACGGCCTTCGCCGGCTGGAGTACGGGGGCTACGACGCGGCGAGCCTAGCTGTCGGCTCGGCGAGGGGAATTCACTCGCGGCAGGCAACTGGCAAGCTGCGCAATCTCGAGACTGCAGTCCGGATGGACCCCGTTCGGGGCACGTTCGGAGTCGGCCATATTCGCTGGGCATCCGGGCAGGCGCAGCGGGCCTCCCCCCCGGGTGCCTCCGCAGCACCTAAGCACAGCATCATGGTGGCGGTGGCAGGAGACCCGGGCAACTTGGACGTCCTGTGGGACGGGCTGCCGGACGGCGCAGCCCGCCGGGAATCCACCTCTGATGCCGAGGCGCTGGCGATGCTGATCCAATGCAACCGCAGGAAGGGCGATTCGCTCGAAGAGGCGGTGCGCCGCTCCACGATCGATATCGAGGGCATCTGCGCGTTCGCCGCGATCGCCAAGGATGAGCCGGGCAAGATCGTCGCGGCCCGACTGGGCCAGCCCACGCTGATCGGCCTTGGCAAGAATGAGAACTTCGTAGCCTCCGACAAGCCCGCGATCCTGCACCAGACCAAGGACATGATCCAGCTTGAGGACGGGGACATCGCAATCCTGACACCCCGTGGCGTGCTTGTCATGGACTCGGACGCAAGGCAGGTTTCGCGATCCGTACACCATGTTCTGTGGGATCCGCTGATGGCGGAGAAGAGCGGCTACAAGCATTTCATGCTCAAAGAGATCTTCGAGCAACCGCGCGCGATTCGGGACACCGCGCTGGGGCGCTTGGACGAGAAGACGGGCAAGGTGGTCCTCGACGAACTGGGCGTGACGCTGCGCGAGATGCGTGCTATCCGCCACCTGAACGTGATCGGCTCAGGCAGTTCGTGGCACGCCGGATTGATCGGCAAGGACATGATCGAGCGCCTAGCGCGGGTGCATGTGGAGGTCGAATTCGGCAGCGAATTCCGCTACAGCGATCCGGTGACCGACGAGGGAGTGCTGTCGCTCGTGGTCAGCAAGTCGGGGGAGACGGCGGACACGCTCGCATCGCAGCAGCTGGCCCACGAATTGGGATCGAAGACCATCGCGATCTGCAACTCTATCGATTCAACCATGGCCCACAACGCCCGCGGATCGATTCATACTCGCGCAGGGCCAGAGATGGCGGCTGTGTCCACGAAGGCTTTCTCAGCGCAATTGGCTGCGCTGTACCTGTTCGCGACATATCTCGGGCAGGCACGTGGCAAGCTGTCAGAGGCTGAGTCCAAACAGTGCGCCCGCGACCTGCTCGAGCTGCCCAGCCTAGTCGAATCGGCCCTTGAGCTGGCCGGGCACTGCGAGCGTCTCGCACGACAGGTGGCCTACACGGACAACGTCCTGTATCTCGGTCGCGGCATCCACTATCCGATTGCTCTCGAGGCAGCCCGTATGCTCAAGGAACTGTCGCGCATCCAAGCTGACGCCTGCGCGGCAGGTGAGATGCGCCACGGCCCCACGGCGCTGATCGACTCCGACATGGTCGTGGTTGTGCTCGCTACAGTCGACCAAACTTTGCCAGCGAGCCGACTGCGGTACGAGAAGACTCTGTCGCAAGTGCGGGAGGTGACGGCCCGTCACGGGAGGGTCATCTGCATTGCGAATGAAGACGATACCCGGATCGCGCAATACGCGCACGAAGTGATCCCCGTGCCTGTGATGCGCGAGCCACTGCAATCCGCTGTCTCGCACATCCCACTGCAACTGCTGGCGTACTACACAGCAGTCCTGCGTGGATGCGACGTGGACCAGCCGCGGGACATCGGCCGCAGCATTAGCGCCGACTGAATTGGTCGCGGGGGGACTCAGCGACGCTTAAGCGTCGGCCGCTCGTCCTCTTCCTCTTCGGTGGACTCTACGTCGATGTCACCGGTCGGAATCGTACCGCCGGAACTCGTCCGCCGCAGACGCGGCTTGTCCGGATCCTCGGTGGTTTCCTTGCGGCGCAGCACGAGTTGCTCCAGCCGTTCCTTGACCGTGAGGAATTCTGATGTGTTGACAACGTATTCCGCCCTGTTCGGCAGGAGTTGATCGATGGTCTTCTGGGTCTTGCGGATGCGGGAGCCGTGAGGCGGGTGACTGCGGAAGAGCTTCGACATCGTGCCTGGCCGGCGCTTCTCGTCGGCTAGCATCTTTTCGAAGAAATCGATGAACGAGGTGGGGTCGTAGCCCGTCTTGTAGAGGTATTGCACCCCTAGGAAATCTGCTTCCGATTCCATGCCGCGAGAGAACTTCAGGAATGTCATCGGGATCAGGAAGCTGCTCGCTTGGTAAATGCCATAGCCGGTCCAGCCGCCGATAAACAGCAGCGGAATCGAGGCAAACTGGATCAACTGGCTCTTGGTGGCCTGGCGGGTGCCGTGCCGCGCGGCGACATGGGCGATCTCATGCGCCATTACCCCTGCAAGCTCTGATTCGCTCTCGGCGCGTAGCACCAAGCCGGAGTTGACGAAGAAGAAACCTCCCGGCAGGGCGAACGCGTTGATGTCGGCACTATCGATGAGCTTGATGGTGAACGGAACCTTCGCGTCCGAATTGCGGACCAAGTTCTGCCCGACCCTGTTAACGTACTCGGCAATCACGGGGTCGTTGACGATCTTGGAGTGCCGCTCCACTTCTTGGGCCATTCCCTTGCCCATGCGGACTTCTTTCTCAAGCGAATAGAAGTTCACGCCCTTGCCGATTGATCGCTCGCCAATGGCCTCGACGTCCTGCTTCGGGCCCTTGGGAGCTTTCTTCTTGATCTCGTCGTCGTCCTCTTTTGCAAACGCCGCACACGCGACGGCTAGCGCGAGCAAGACTGGAAGGAATCGTCGTGTTCTAATCATGGTCGGCATCCCTCCGATACGCAAAGCGAGACCTTGGTCCACTTGGGCCTGTTCAGTATACCCCCTCTAGCAGAGCTCGGGCGCGTCTGAGCCCTTAAACTGATGGACACGCCCGGCCATCGAGAATTTCCAGCGGCGCCGAAGCCATGGACAGGGCGAAAATCCGTAAACAGTTCCCCGCGGCCGACAGGTACGCATATTTCAATAACGCAGCCATCGCGCCGCTGTCGCGAGCCGCTGGCGCGGCAATGCAGGCACAGGTCGCTGACGCAATGCATGAAGGGGTCCATGCCTATCACCGCTGGACCGAGGACTACGAGGGGCTGCGGGGCGAGACCGCCAAGATGCTCGGGTGCGCTCCACACGAGATCGCCATTACCAAGAACACCTCCGAAGGCCTGTGCATCATCGCCGGCGGCCTCGACTGGCGGCCCGGAGATGTCGTGGTCGGGTTGGCGAGCGATTTTCCGGCAAACTACGTGCCTTGGCGCGAGTTGCATTCCCGGCAGGGAGTGCGGTTTCGGAGCTTGGAATTGCGCGAAGGCCGGCTCGAGCTAGAAGACTTGGACAACGCGTGCAAAGGGGCGCGCGTGGCCGCGCTTAGCTACGTCCACTTCTTGACAGGATTCCGGTGGAACTTGCGAGAAGTTGGAGAGCTTTGCCGGCGCCGAGGCTGCTTGCTGGTGCTGGACGCGGTCCAAGGCATGGGACCATTCCCAATCGACGTCAAGGATTGTGGCGTACATGCACTGTCAGCCTCGGGACACAAGTGGCTGGCTGGACCGGAAGGGTCAGCGGTCTTCTACATCGACCCAGACCTCATGTCTTCCGTGGCGCCGGTCGAATACGGCTGGACCAGCTTGGTGGGCTTCGAACAGTACCGCAACGAGGGGGGCTTGCAACCTAGTGCACGGCGTTACGAGTGCGGCACGCTCAACTCGGTGGGCTGCGCGGGCTTGCGCGCCTCGATGGAGTTCCTCAATCAGGTCGGATCGAGAGTTGCGTCCACTACGATCCACGGGCTGGCCGAAAGGGTGCTGCAAGGTGCGCAGGCCAGGGGCTACGTAGCCGCTGCCAAGCGCGACTTCGACAGCGGGTCAGGGATTGTCTCGCTGCGCAAGAACGGCGTCGATCCGGCCGCTGCTGTGGCGGCGCTCTTTAAGCGTCGCGTGTCGGTCGCGGAGCGCATGGGCTGGATCCGTGTCGCACCCCACGTCTACAACACGGCGGACGAGGTCGACCGGCTGGTAGAGCTGCTTCCTTAGGCTTCGCTAGGCCCATCCACCGGCAATCGGCACGATGCTGGTCGGCACGAAGACCTTAGGCGCGATCGGACTGACTCTGGCGTTGGCCGCTGCGGCGTTCGCCCAAACCGCCACTTACGACGAGCCATGCCGGCCCCAGTTCCATTTTTCGGTCCCCGTGAACTGGCCCAGCGATCCCACCGGACTGGTCAGTCACAAGGGCGAGTGGCACGTCTTTTATCAGCACAACCCGTTCGGCGAGGGCGTAGGACAGATACATGCCTACATGGACCGCTGCGGAGCGGAATCTGGGCACTCGGCGGTCTTCGACCGTCGTGAGAACAGGTCGTGGGATGACCGTGTGTTCCGCCGCGAGGAGATGACCGGGAACAGGGCAGTTACAGTCTGGGACATGTGACCGACCTCGGACCAACGTGTCAGGCATAGCTCTGGGGCGTCGGCTGTTTCGAATCCGCCAGGCTCGCTGCAGGGCTGGGAGCAAGCTGTCCTCAGGCTCTCGCGGCCACTTGTGTCGTTCGGCGCTACAGGCGTGCCAATTGCCCCTGTTTGGCGAGCTGTGGATGGCAGGCCGGGGCTATACTGTCACCGTCGGCAGGGATCTGCCGGCCCCACGCCTTTCGCCAGCTTTGCCCTTGACCGAGAGGCGGACGCTTGCTCCATGAGGCCGTCCATGAGCCAGACTCTGACCTGCGCGACGGCACTGCTTGGCTTGCTGCCGCCAGTTGGTGCCGCGAGTCCTGCTAGCTTGGCGGAATCCGCCAAGCGAATTCTTGATACCCACTGCGTCGCGTGTCACGGACAGGCTCGCATGTCTGAGCTGGACTTGCGAACAGAGCAGACCATGCTGGCAGGAGGCAAGCGCGGACCAGCCGCGATTCCCGGCGATTCCTCGGAAAGCCTGCTCGTCAAGGCTGTCATGCGCGATGGACAGTTGCACATGCCGCCCGGAGACACTCCGCTATCCGCAGACGATGTCAGCGTGCTCGTCGCGTGGATCGATGCAGGAGCCCAGTGGGTTAAGACGCCCGCTGGCGCCGAGGCGACAACGTGGTGGTCGTTCCAGAAGCCGACCCGACCGCCAGTGCCGGACCCCAATGACGATGGCTGGATGCGGAATCCGATCGACGCATTTGTGTTGGCCAAGCTCCGCGAACATGGGCTCAAACCCGCTGCGGCGGCAGATCGAACGACCCTCGTCAGGAGAGCCTTCTTCGATCTGCACGGCTTGCCGCCTTCGCCGGACGGTGTGCGTCGATTCGTCCAAGACGACTCCCCAGATGCTTATGAGAAGCTAATCGACCGGCTGCTTGAATCCGAGCGATATGGCGAGCGCTGGGGCCGCTACTGGCTGGATTTGGTTCGATACGCCGACACATCCGGCTTTGAGACTGACCACTTCTACACAACCGCTTGGCGCTACCGCGACTACGTGATCGAGTCATTCAATCGTGACGGGCCGTTTACGACATTTGTCCGTGAGCAGATCGCCGCTGACGAACTGTGGCCCACGGACATCGACTTGGAGGGCGCGCTGGATACGCCCCCCGAGAAGCAGGAGAACGTCAATCGCCGAATCGGGACGAGCCTGTTCACGCTAGGGGCATTTCCGATCGAGTACACATACTACGGCGACTTGTACCGGGCGGAATGGCGCGCCGAGGCCGTCGATACGGTCGGTGCGGCATTCCTGGGATTGACGATCGAATGCGCTCGTTGCCACGATCACAAGTCCGATCCGATCAGCCAGCGGGACTACTACCGCCTGTCGGCCTTCTTCGCTGGCAGCGAAGAGCGTGCAGTCCCGTTGGTGAGCTTGTTCGACGTCCAGACCAGCACCCGATCATTCCCCTTGCTCGAACAGGCTCGCATCCTGAAGCGGATGGCCAAGCGGAGCCACGGAGAATTAGATTCCAAACAGCGTCGCGACTTGCTAGCACGTCTTGGAGAAGCGTATCTGGAGGCACCCGAGCCCTACGCAAGCGCAAACGTGTTGGCCCATAGCGATTCCGTCCCGCACACATATGTGCTTGCCCACGGCGATTTCAGGAAGCAAGGCGAACTCGTCAAGCCGGGGCTGCCTGTCGCCCTTGGCCCTAGCCCTACGATCCACGAACCCGAAGGAGTGCGCTTCGTCCCCCGGCGGCGTGCAGCCCTCGCCCAATGGCTGACCGCCGAAGAGCAGCCGCTATTGGGGCGCGTGATGGTGAATCGTATCTGGCAGCACCATTTCGGGCGAGGGCTTGTTCGCACGCCCAACGATTTCGGGAGCCACGGCGACCTCCCGACACATCCAGATTTGCTGGATTGGCTCGCCGTGGAATTTGCAGAGCGAGGCTGGAGCATCAAGGAGATGCATCGCCTGATCATGCTCTCGAACACCTACCGTGCCTCCAGCGTCGCGAGCCAGCAGAGTCTCGCCCAAGATCCGGACAACCGCTATCTGGGCCGGATGAGCCGGCGGCGGCTCGACGCAGAAGCGATTAGGGACTCGATCCTTGCCGTCTCCGGCGCGTTGAACCTCAAGATGGGCGGAGTCGGCGTGATCCCGCCCTTGACCAGTGAGGAGATCCTGGCCGCGCGCATGCCCCATCTATGGCCAGCCAACCCCGATCCAGCCGAACATGTCCGCCGCAGCGTTTACTTGCAGGTCAAGCGCTCCATGGCCGTTCCGATGCTGCAGGTCTTCGACGCACCCGACACGGCTATGAGCTGCGCTCGCCGGGAGACCTCGACCGTCGCGCCCCAAGCGCTGGCCCTGATGAACAGCAAATTCGTCCTGGATCAAGCGGACCTATTCGCGGACCGCTTGCGCGATCTAGCCGAGCAACCGCCGGGGGCGCTGGTCGATGCGGGCTGGAAGCTGGCCTTGGGCCGCGCTCCAACAGCAGACGAGCGCCTCACCGCGCTGGGGTTCCTAGCGAGGACATCGCTGCCGCAACTGTGCCTGATGCTATTCAATATGAACGAGTTCGTCTATGTGGACTGACGCATCCAGACGGAGCTTCCTGAAACAGTCGGGCCTCGGTATCGGCTGGCTCGCCGCAGCGGATCTGCTGGCGCAATCCTCAGCGAGTCATCCCACTGGAAATCCTCTCGCGGCGCGTCCCGCCCCGTTGCCGGCCACGGCGAAGAGCGTGATTCACCTGTTCATGCAGGGCGGACCGAGCCATATCGACACGTTCGACCCCAAGCCGCTGCTCAACCAGCTGGACGGGCAGCGCCCGCCCGGCAGCTTCGGAAACGCGGATTTCCAGAACGGCCAGTTCTTCGAGCAGACGCTGCTGGGATCCAAGCGGACGTTCAAGCGCCACGGAGAGTCGGGCCTGACCGTGTCAGATTTGTTCCCCCATGTCGCGCACCGTGCAGATGACCTAGCGGTGATCCGCTCCAACTTCCACGAGGGCTTCACCCACTCGCAAGCGCAGTTCCTGATCCACAACGGCTGGCCGAGAATCGGCCGCCCCAGCCTAGGGTCGTGGACCCTGTACGGCCTCGGAACCGAAAATCAAAACCTCCCTGGATTCGTGGTGCTACTCCAGGGAGGCGTGCGCTCCGGCCCCGAGGTCTACGGGGAAGGTTTTCTTCCAGCTGCCTACCAAGGCACTGCGTTCCGCCCTGGGCCTGAACCGATCCTCTACCTCAATCCCCCGAATGGAACCTCGCCCAAACAGCGGCGCGACATGCTGGACACCCTAAGAACACTGAACGAAGGCCATCTTCGCGAGCGGAATTTCGATTCGGAACTCACGGCCCGGCTCGAGTCGTACGAGCTCGCCTTCCGCATGCAAATCGCCGCTCCGGAGGCAACGGACATTTCCGGCGAGAGCGATGCCACAAAGAGGCTCTATGGTCTCGATGATCCCGTCAGCGCGGATTTCGGCGGTCGCTGCCTGCTGGCGCGCCGGCTAGTCGAGCGCGGGGTCCGCTTCGTGCAGGTCTGGTCGGGCAACGGCAAGAACGCCATCGACTGGGACGGGCACACTGGGTGTGATCAGAACCACTTGGATCGCGCGGCCGAAACCGACAAGGCGGTAGCCGGATTGCTGGCCGACCTCAAGTCACGCGGATTGCTCGAATCCACCCTGGTCATCTGGGGCGGCGAATTCGGCCGCACGCCCACCTCCGACGGCGGCAAGGGCAGGACAGAGGGCCGCGACCACAATCCCTACGGCTTCACGCTGTGGATGGCCGGGGGCGGCGTGCAAGGCGGAAAAGTGATCGGATCCACAGACGAGCTTGGACTGCGCGCTGTCGAGGACCGGGTCCACCTGAACGACCTGCATGCTTCGATCTTGGCCCTGCTTGGCCTCGACCACACGCAGCTCACATACCGCCATATTGGCCGGGATTTCCGCCTGACAGACGTTGGCGGCAGCACGGATCTGGCTGACCGCCTCAAGCGGGCGTAGTAGCTGTATCAGCGGTGCCTGCAAGTCCGCCGGCTGGTCCAATCTCCTCTCCCCGCCCCAACCTTGATTCCGGACGGCGGTACCGGCGTAGAAGGCGCAAAGGTTGAGGATGACCCTCAGGCGCACTATGGTACGCTTGGTTTTCGCCGGTCTAGGGCTTCGGCAGTTCCAATGCTTCTGGAGCTTACTTCGATCCGCAAGAGCTTTGGGGGGGTCCATGCGCTGCGTGACGGTACATTGCACGTCGAAGCGGGGCAAATCCATGCTCTCGTCGGCGAGAACGGTGCCGGCAAATCAACATTGATGAAAATCGTCGCCGGCATGGAGCGGCGAGATCGGGGCGTGATGCGCTGGAAAGGCGCATCGGTGGACTTCGCCGTACCCGCAGATGCGCACACCTTCGGCATCCACATGGTACATCAAGAATCGCTACTCGCGCCGCATCTGACTGTCGCCGAAAACGTGTTCCTAGGCCGTGAGACCATGAGCGGCGGCCGGCTGGACAAGCGCGGAATGGACCGCGCGACGACGGAGATCCTCGAATCCCATCGCTTCCCGGTCAAGGCAGGTGCAAGGGTCGATACGCTCAGCCCGGCCCAGCGGCAGATCGTTGAGATCTGCCGGGCGCTGCACGGTGATCCGTCGCTGCTGATCTTCGATGAGCCAACATCCTCGCTGTCCGATTCAGAGGCAAGCGAGGTTTTCAGGACGGTCCGGAAGCTCCGTGACGGGGGCATTGGCATCATTTACATCACCCACCGGCTTGCGGAATTGGAACAGGTCGCGGACAGCGTCACGGTCTTACGTGACGGGAAGACCATCCACAGCTGCCCGCAAAGCGAGATCTCGAAAAAGCAGATCGTGCATCACATGGTGGGACGGGATATCTCCTCGTGGGTTCAGCGCGACAAGCTGCCGCCGGGCGGACAGCGCCTCAAGGTGGATCTCCCCGATATCCAATTCGAGCTCAGAGCGGGCGAGATCGTGGGGGTCGCAGGCTTGGTCGGGGCCGGACGCACGGAAGTGTGCGAGACGATATTCGGCATCACGCCGGCCCCGGCAGGCTCGCTTTCCGTGAACGGCAGCCCGGTTGACATCCAGTCGCCAAGCGATGCGGTAGAGGCTGGCATCGCCCTGGTGACAGAGGATCGCCAGCGCACCGGGCTCGCGATCGATCTGTCCATCAGAACCAATACGACGCTAGCGAACCTAGAGGAGGTTTGCTTCGCGTCGGTTGTGCAGACATCCAAGGAGAAAGCCGTGGCCGAGGAGCTCCGCCAACGCCTCCAAATGCAAGCGGACAACGTGGAGCAGAGCGCGGCCGAACTCAGCGGTGGCAACCAGCAAAAGCTCGTCATCGCAAAGTGGCTCTTCCGCGACACCGACGTGGTGCTGTTTGACGAGCCCACGCGGGGGATCGACGTGGGTGCCAAGGCGGAAGTGTTCGCCCTGATGGAAGAGATGGCCAGGCAGGGCAAGTCGCTGCTGATGGTGAGTTCCGAACTGCCAGAACTGCTGCAGGTTGCAGACCGGATCCTGGTGATGCGCGAAGGCGCGCTGGTGGCGGAACTGCCGCGCGAGACGACACAGCAGGAAATCATGCACCACGCGGTCACGCAGTAGCTGGAGCGAGCACAGATGCTGAGTGAGGGTTCAGTCATCCACAAGTTCCTGCCATTCATCAGTTTGGCCGCGCTGTTCGTGATCCTCTCGATCGCCTCGCCGTATTTCTTGACCGGGACTAACATCTCAAGCGTTATCCGCCAGACCGCGGTGATCAACATCATGGCGCTGGGCATGACCCTGGTCATCGTTTCGGGCGGGATCGACCTGTCGGTAGGATCGATCCTCGCGTTCTCCGGAGTGGTGGGGACGATGGCCATGGTGGCGACCGATTCAGTAATGCTGGGAATCACGGCGGGCGTCGCGTGCGGCACGCTCTGGGGCTGCGTAAATGGGCTCATGATCACGCGCCTGCGCATCCCTCCGTTCATCGTGACTTTGGGCACGCTGGGAATCGTGCGCGGGCTGACGTTGGTGATTTCAGGCGGGCTGCCGGTGGTGGGACTGCCGAAGGAGCACGGATTCCTTGGCGAGGGAACCGTTGGGCCTGCGCCCTTCGTGTTAGTGGTGCTGGCCGCCTGTGTCGTGGTGGCACACTTCGTGCTGCACTCGACTCGACTGGGGCGCTACACGTATGCAATCGGAAGCAATGAGGCAGCGGCGGTTTACGCCGGCATTCCGGTGGGTCGCTACAAGATTGCGATCTACGCCATCTGCGGGCTGATGACGGGCCTAGCCGGAATGATCGAGACTTCGCGGCTGATGACCGGCCAGCCAACCGCGGGGGTAACCTACGAACTGCAGGTGATTGCGGCAGTCGTGATCGGCGGCGGCAGCCTGACCGGCGGAGAGGGTAGCGTGATCGGAACCTTGATCGGGGCCTTCATCATGGGTCTGCTCTCCAATGGCAGCGACCTGCTCGGCATCAACCCGTACTGGCAGCAAGTCATCATCGGCGGGATCATCATCCTAGCGGTGGCACTCGACGCAGCTCGCAAGCGCCGCTTCGCAGGCTAGCCGAGCTGCGGGCAGGGCGTGCGGCCCGCTTAGACTTCGCGGATCAAGGCCAGCAACTGGTCCGCTGACATCTTCCCGCTCATGTCGGCGCCCTCGAGCAGGTTGTCGGCGAGATCCCGCTTCGAGGCGTGCAGGCCCACAATCTTCTCCTCGATCGTGTCCTTCATGACGAACCGATAGATGGTCACGGGCCGGATCTGGCCGATCCGGTGCGCCCGGTCGGACGCTTGGTCCTCCACGGCGGGATTCCACCACGGGTCCATGTGCAGCACGTAATCGGCGGCCGTGAGGTTCAGGCCTTGCCCGCCCGCCCGCAAGCTGATCAGGAACAGATCCCCCTCCCCCGCCTGAAAGGCGTCGACCTCGACCTTGCGCTGGCGGGCGGGCGTGCTTCCATCCAGATAGCGGTACGAAATTCCCCGCTCGTCCAGATGCGCTCGGACAATGCGGAGGTGATCCACGAACTGGCTGAATACCAGCGCCTTGTGCCCGTTTTCCCGCAGCTCGTCCACGGTGTAGGCGAAGGCCTCCAGCTTGGAGCCCGGAAGGTCCGTTTCGGGCGCGACTAGCTGCGGATGACAGCAGGCCCGCCGGAGCTTCATGATCTCCGCCAGGATCCTGAAGTGGCTCTTGCCCGCTTGCGCATCCTCGTCCTCCAAGGCTTCCACCGCGCGCTGCCGGAGGGCCTCGTAAAGCGCCCGCTCGTCGTCCTTCATCGCGACCCGGATCGTGATCTCGGTGCGCGGGGGCAGCTCGTCCAGCACAGCCGTCTTGGTCCGCCGCAGGATGAACGGCTGGATCAGGCGCTTCAAACGGCTCTTCGCGTCGCTACTGCCGTGCTGGTGGATGGGCGTGGCGAACTTCGCGGCGAAGGCTTCAAAGGAGCCGAGCAGCCCGGGATTGATGAATTGGAACAGGTTCCAAAGCTCGCCCAGGTGGTTCTCGATCGGTGTCCCGGTCGTGATCATCCGGAAGGCCCCGTTCAGCTGCATGGCGGCGCGCGACCGCATGGTGTCCCGGTTCTTGATGGCCTGGGCCTCGTCCAGGATGACCGTTTCCCAACTGACCGCCGCGAGCCTGTCCACCTCGGTGTGGAGCAGACCGTAGCTACAGACGGCGATGTGGTAGGGGCCAATTTCCTTGAGCATCGTCTCTCGGTTGCCTGGCCCGAACAGCAGCGGTACCAGCGTGGGAGTGAATCGGCGCGCCTCGTCGATCCAGTTCGCACAGATGGATGTCGGCGCCACCACGAGCGTCGGACCGGCCGGGGCGTGCGCCAGAGCCACGGCCAGCGCTTGCACCGTCTTGCCGAGCCCCATGTCGTCGGCAAGGCACGCCCCGGCACCCCACTCCGCGAGCCGTGCCGCCCAGCGGAAGCCCTGCTCCTGATAGTCCCGCAACTCTGCGTGAAGCGTGGACGGCAGCGGCGGATCGAGAGCCTGCGCGTCGCGAAACCGACGCAGGCGCTCCAGCCATTCGCTGTCGCCGTCAACTGCGCCGGCATCCTCGACAAGGGCCTCCAGTGCGTGTGCGCGCGAGGGGTGGAATCGCAGACCCTTGCCGTGGCGGTCGACGTATGCGCCGAGCTCTGCGGCCCGCTGCCGGAAGCGATCCGTTAGCGCGACGAATTCCTTGTCGCCCAGCTCGAGAAAGCGCCCGGGTGCGCTCTCGATGCGTTCCAGCAGCTCGCGCAGGCCCATGACCAAGCCCGAGTCCAACTTGACGTCACCCTCGATGCTAAACCAGTCCCGCTTCTTGCAAATCTTGAGCGCCAGCCGGTCCAGTGTGGCGCGGTGCCCGATCTTCATCACCTCACCCTGGGGCCACGTCACGACGACCTTGTCGCCCAGCGCATGCAGCTCGTCCAGGAGCTCAAGGCAGGCTTCCGGGTCGGGCAGCGTCCAGCCAGAGCCGTCCCAGCTTGCGTGGTTCAGCGAGCGACACAGCCGCTTCACTTCTTCGAGTCTGCGCTTTTCTTCCGCCCTGTTCCGGTGCGCGCGGGACCTGTGCCCGCTGACGATCGCGAAGACCACCTCGCCGCCCTCGCCAGGGCGATGGGTCGGCCCTTCGCCGACGAAGGGCTGCACTAGGGGCTCGACCCGCAGGCCATCCTCATACGGCGTGAGGTGCAGGTGCGGGGTCGCGTCGGCAGGGACAGTCCGGGCATCCGTCTCGCCGCTGACAAGGTCGGAATGGACCGTCAGCAGCGCGCTTACTGACGAAACGGCCTGGGCGACCTTGTCCTTAGCACCCGCTGGGACGGCTAGACCTTTCTCGCCGATCACGTCGGAAATCTCGTGGTGCTGGGGACCGAACACAGACACGGCCAAACGAGTGGGACTCTTGATCACCGCCACGATATCGCTGCCTTCAGGCGGTGCGGGGACCATCGTGATGCGCACCTGCCGGCCTTTGCTGGTCACGCGCAGCTGCGGCTCGGCTGCCACGACATCGACTCGCGTCTTCGGCGAATCCTCTCGAAATACGAGCGGGTGGCCGATCAACGCGGCTAACGCCTTGGGAAAATCGAAGTAAATTTCATCTTGGGAACTGTAGTAGGTCTGCCCCGAGATGAGCGTCGCGCATATGCGCAGGTCGTGGGTGGTCAGGTGCGGCATGTTGTTATGCGCGTGCAGCCTCTTGAGCCCCACGACCCTGCCCTTGGACCATTGGCCCGCCTTGCCGAGTTTTTGCTCGATCGGAGCCAGACTGACGGGCCGTTGACCGCTTAAGCCGATCCGCCAAGTCATCCTGGATGACGCTGCAGACGGTTTCGTGTCCGCTTTGACGATTTTGCTCATGCGCTCAAGCGCCCTCAGACTGCGCTCCCAAGGCTCTTCCTGCCGAATGATCTCGATGATGGGCGCGGTGCCCATTTCTTGGTGAGTCTTGGTCGGTACATGCTTGTTCGTCAGATCCGGGCGCAGCCTGTCCAGCAAGCTAGACAGCTCGGTTTCCAGCCAGCAGTAGCCGCCCGCAGCCGCTCTTTGCCGCAGCGCATTGATCGCGCGGTAGTTTGACTTGGCGGCTTCTGCATCCACCCAGAAAAGGACCGTATAGATAAACAGCCAATCAAATACCGAGACCAACTCGAGTCCCGCTTTGGTTGCTACTTCCCGGGCGCTTGCGCCCCGGCCCTCCGCCAGATCTGCGGCACAGATCAGGGCTTGGAGCAGCGGGGCGTTCTGAGGATCGCGGTGCGTCGCAGCGGTCAGGTACTTCCGTGCCTGCCGGATGCGTAAGGCGTCTCGAGTGCCAAGCAGGGCGAGAACATAGAAAGCTCCGAGCAGCGGTGGGAGGACAATGTCGCGCTTGCGCGTTTCCCTCTTGAGCTGCTTGATCGCGGCCTCGAAGCGTCCGACCGCGAGCTCGCTCTCGCCCTTGGCGCACGCGATCCAGCCCTGATAGAGCGCGATCGCGGCAGCATCGTCGCCCGCCGCCAGCGACTCCGCAGCCCGCCCGAATTCGCCCGTCATCAAGTCCTGTCGAAGTATCAGCTCCTTGAGCCAATGCCGCGGGGCCAATTCCCCCTCAGTCTTCCTGAGCAACTCGATCGCGGCATTCGCGGGCAAGAGCTGGGCTTGGAGGGACGGAATTATGTAATCCAAAGCAGCGCTGCGAATGACCTCGCACTTCGTGCCCAGCCAGTCGGCGTCGAATGGATTGGTGAAAACCCTCTCGTAGACCTGGTGAGGCGAACCCCAACTGGGGTAAAATGAGCTCCAAGCTGAGAGGGCATCCGCGAACTGGGCAGGCTCGTCGAGGTAGATTGCCCAGCGCAGGTCCTCCTTGATCTGATCGATTTGCCGGTAGGCTAAGTATTCGGGCAAGCTCCCGGTCAAGCGCTGTACCACGATAGGCTCTACTGCCCGCAATAGTTCGAGCAAACGCCCTTCGATGTCTAGGGTGCGGAGTATGATCTCGGAGATTGCAGGATTGACCTCAATCTGTCCGCTGACATTCTTCAAGAGACGCCCCTGCAAGAGGTCGTTGACGATCTTTGCCCAAGCTCCGACAGAAAACTGCCTTCCCATCTTCTTTGCGGTCTGATGCACGGTAGTTCTGTGAACCGGTTTGCTGGAGACGGCGATCAACTCGACCGTGTCTCGATGGTCAGGCGCCAACGACCTGTACACATCCATAAGCATTGCCTGTGTCGCGGTCACTAGATCTCCTTCTCGCAGCGCGGCGCAGTCTCATTCAACGGCGAGCACTGACGCGCCCACCCTGGTCCGCCCCGCTGCAATGGGTTCCTGCGGCGAATGCATCGGTCGCAACCTTGGTCGATCGGCCGGGCAGCTGCCGCGGGATCCGCCGTTCGCCCAGCCCGCCGTCGGAGCCTAAGAGGGGAGAAATCGGGCATCCGGACCGATCAAGCTACGCGCCAATGTTATCAAGATGCCGTGCCTTCAGTCTGACGTCTACGATCTCGTCAACTTCATGTGGCGATCGAGTAACCCTCGCAGAGGCGACTGACCGCGCGGTCGCAGCGCGCAACGGCCTTGTGCAGCGGCGTGGGGTCAGCAGCGGAGTCTTCGAAGACCATCGACAGAGCCGGGAGCAGCACCCGGGCGAATTTGCGCTGGAGGCCGCGGGCTGCGGGGGCTGGACCGCCTCGGTGACTCGATAGCGGCCCGTGTGCGGAATGCGATCGCCCGGCGCGAACACCACCGGCTCGATCCCCCGGTCACGGGCGAGGCCCTCGATCGCGGCCACCAAGTCTTTGGTCAACGGGGCCATCATGGCCAAGGACGGTACTAGCTTGGCGCGCACGCTGCCGAAGCAGTGCGCGGCCCCGCCCAGGGCCAGCAGCAGCGGCTGGCAGAGGTTGACATACATTCGGTCGATGCGTTCGACCTCGGTGCGCGAGGTGGTCCTCGATGGCGTCGGCGACGTTGCGTGCTACTGGCATGGTGCGGGCTCCGAACGATGGGGTCTCCACAGAACCGTCATGATCCGGGCACTGTCGCTCCGGCGACTGGACAGCGGCTGCGGCCTCGGAGCGGAAGAGCGTTCGGAACCCGGGTCATCGGGCGCAGCAAAATACGGCCAAACCTAGGCAATCAGCGCCCAGATCAGGAAGTTTCGACTGGCTCGTATGACCCTTTCCTGCAGCACCTGTGGCAGCCGGCCGAGAAATTCTCGCAGCGGCAAGCCTAACCGGGGATCTGGATGTAGCTTCGATGGCGTCTGGCAACCGGCCGGAAACGGTTGGAGATAGGTCGACGGAGGCGAAAGGCGGGGGGACTCGCGCAGTGTTGCCCACTAGGACACGCTTTCGCGCCCGCCCGCGCTGCGACGTACGATAAGCTCCAATCAGCACGGCCTGCGCGAGGCCGCAGGTGTCAACCGCCATGCTGAACAGAAGAGCATTCCTTCGCACCGCAACCGGTGCCGCCAGCCTTGCAGGACTCGCCCCGCTGCGATCCGCCGCGTCGGGCATTGGAACGGCGCTGCGCATTACGGACGTGGAGGCGCTGATCCTGCGAGACCCGCCTGACCGCAAGCCGGAGGATCAGTTCGTGTCGATGACTCCGGTTGGGGCAACGACAGGCGGCCCGGGGCTGTGGAACCGGCTGGAGCGAGCGGAAACCGTACGGCAAGGCGGGTACCGCCAGACGCTCTTGGTGAAGCTCACGACGGATCAAGGGGTGGTCGGCTGGGGCGAGTCACACGCCGTGATGACGCCCCGCGTTGTCAAGACAGCCATCACCGACCTGTTCCGTCCGATCCTGCTCGGCCAAGACGCGCGCCAGATCGAAGCGCTCTGGGAAAAGATGTACTCGACGCAGCGACTGCGCGGCTATGGCACCGGCTATTTCACCCGTGCCATGGCCGGCATCGACATCGCCTTGTGGGACGTCGTTGGAAGAGCGGCCGGAATGCCGGTTTATCAACTCTTGGGAGGCAAGTTCCGCGACAGCATTCCCACCTACCAAGGCGTGGGCGGCGGCGCTCCCGAGGAAGTTCGAGAAAACTCGCAGGCGCTGTTGGAGCGCGGCTTCGCGAATCAGAAGATGAGCTTGGCGAAAGGCAGGGGAGCGCAGGCCCGTGACATCAATCGCGTCTACGCCGCTGCCGAGGTCCTAGCCGACAAGGGGCAGATTCTCGTCGACTCACTGGCCGGCTACACGCTTGCCGAGGCAACGCGGGTCGGGCGCAAGCTCGACGAGATCGACAATCTTGGATGGTGGGAGGACGTGTTGATGCCGGAGGACTATGGTGCATACGCCATCCTCGCAGAGCGGATGGACGTGCCGATCTGCGCGGGCGAGCAATACTCCAACCGCTTCCAGTTCCGCGATCTGTTCGAGCGGCGGGCCTGTGACATCGTCAATCCGGACACTTCGCGTGTCGGCATCACCGAGACGAAGCGAATCGCGATCATGGCGGACGCCTACAACATCCTGTTCGCGCCCCATTCGTCGATGGGCTCGGCCCCCTATCGGGCATCCGCCATACATCTCTGCGCCGCCACGCCGAACGCCGTGATCCTAGAGGGCGGCGAATCGTACACGCGGGCGTTCGGCAATGCGATCCTGAGCGTGCCGCTGCCGTACAAGCCCGGGTATGTAGAGGTGCCGGACGGGCCGGGACTCGGGTTTGAGTTCGACGAGAAAGAGCTCGACAAGCTGGTTGTCGGGTAGCCACGCCAACCCGTCAGGGCCCACTGCAAGGCGGGAGGGCGCAGAGCAGCGTTGCGGGAACCCGGCAGGTCCCGACGCATCGGCCCGGCGATGGCAATTCCATCTATGGGGGGCCGCCGAAACGGCTACCATGGCGAAAGCGTCGCGAACCGCGAACAGGGAGCTGCATGCAATACCGGATCGCTGGGATCATTCTGTTGGGGGGAGCCCTAGCCAGCGCTTCCCAAGCTGGCGAGCCGATCGTGTGGGACTTGTGGCCGGGAAAACCTCCCGGTGAAGTCGCAGAACTTGAGCCAGAGTTCGACACGACCAAACCTGACGGCAGGACGGTGGCCGGAAGGCGCGTCACCCGGTTGACCAACGTTTCAAAGCCGCTACTTTCGATCTTCAAGCCAGACTCTGCGATCGATACCGGCACGGCAGTGATCATCGCGCCGGGGGGCGGTCACAATATCCTCGCCTATGACCTTGAGGGCACCGAAGTGGCCGCATGGTTCAATTCGATCGGCGTGACGGGAATCCTGCTCAAGTATCGCGTCCCTGCTCGGCACCCGGAGAAACGATGGGTGGCATCGGTACAAGATGGCCAGCGAGCAATTAGCCTCGTTCGCGGAAGAGCGCAAGAAATCGGAATCGACCCCCGCAAGATCGGGATCATCGGGTTCTCGGCCGGCGGCTCGCCCGTGCGCTATTCGGCATTGGTTCAAGAACGACTCTACAAGCCGGTGGACGAGTACGACGATATGCCTTTCCGGCCGGATTTTGCGGCTCCTATCTATTCGGGCGGAATCCCGGAAGGAGCGACACTCACGGAGGATTGCCCGCCGTTCTTCATGGTGATCACACACGACGACAGGGACCGCTCTATCTCAGTGGCCGAACTGTACATCGCTCTCAAGAAGGCGAATATCCCTGCAGAAGTGCATATCTACGAGAGCGGCGGCCACGGTTATGGCCTGCGCCCAACTGAGCTGCCCGTGTCTCGCTGGCCGGATCGCATGGAGGAGTGGATGCGCCGCCTGAAGCTGCTGGAGCCCAAGTCGGCCTCTCAGTAGGCCCTGTCGGCAATCTTGCGGAACAGCAGATGCCGCGCCGGGATGAGGCGGAGCCAGCTATTTGGCGGGAGTTTCGGCGTCCACCGACTTCAAGTAGTCCAAGAGCAGCCGCTCCAACTCGGCAGCTTTTTCCGGCATCTTCGCACTCAGGTCGTTGCTCTCGACCAGATCGGTTGACAAGTCAAAGAGCAGGCGGCTTTGGGGATTGCTGGGATTCCCGTACTTGAGCAGCAGCTTGTAGTCGTCAACGCGAACGGCTGACATGGGAGCGTTCTGGCGCAGCGGCCGATGGAACACCAGACCACCGAATCCACGCGCGACCCGCCCCGTGCCCCGGTTCTCGAGAATCGCCCGGAAACTGCCGCCATCGATTTCCGCAGGCAGCGGCGCCTGGCCGCCAGCGAGATCGTAGAGCGTCGGCAACAGGTCGTATCCCGTCACCGGCACGCGCGAGACCGAGCCCGGCTCGACGCCGGGGCCGGCAACTAGGAATGGCACTCGGATGCCTCCTTCGTAGAGCGAATGCTTGGCGCCGTTCAGCGGGCGGTTCGGCGGCTCTAGCGAATTCTGTGCCCCTGGAATTGTCCCGCGGCCGCCGTTGTCGGCCATGAAAATCACATACGTGTTGTCCGCGATGCCAAGCCGCTCGACGGCATCGAGGAGTTGCCCGATCGATTGATCCAAATCGTACAGCATGCCGGCGAAAGCGTGGGTTACCGCGCGATCTGGACGGCCCTTGGCCTCGAACATCTCCAGTGACGCTTGGCGCGACTGCACTTGCAGATGCGTGGCGTAGTGACTGACCTGCACATAAAACGGATGGCCGGGGGTCTGCCGCTGGATGAAGTCGATCGCCCGGTTCGTAATGGCAAAGGCGATCTTGGGATCTGCCTCGACGACACTCTGGCCGCGTTCCGCCATCGGAGTCGGCATCCCACCGGTCCGATTGGTCGTCCAGCCGTCGCTCTCATCAAAGCCGACATCGTCCGGGCTGGCACCCATCTCGGAACCGAACTTGCCAAAGTGAGCCGTTCGGTAGCTGGCGTGGGCCTGCTTGAGCGCCTGCGGGAGCGTCAAGCGCCCCCGCCATTCGAATTCGGACTTGAACTCCGTGCCGCGCTGCCGAGCCGGCGTCATGCCGCAGAAGATGCTCCGCCTAGTGGGCGTGCATAGCGGCGCCGGTGCATAACCGCTCGTGAAGCGCATGCCCCGTTGGGCCAGGCGCGCCATATTGGGCGTCACAAGATACGAGGAAGCGGCCCCGGGGACATCGGAGTCCATCGCGAACGAGAGCTGGCTCCAGCCTTGGTCGTCCGTCAGGATGAAAATGAAGTTCGGTTTGCCCTGCCCCGCTGCTGACGCCGCAAGCAGCGAGCCGAGCAGCGCGACGCGCGCGATGACACAAACAGCGATCTTGGTAAGCATTGGGATTCCTCGGCTATCGTAACAAGCAGTCCGCAGCGCTGAGACCTTCTGGAACGCCGAAGGGGCATTGATTTGGCAACGCGACAGGTACCATCCCCATAGCCGCCAGCAGGCCAGATATGTAGAATTGAACCGTGATGGTTAACCGAGCGGTCCTTGCATCTCGCCGCATCGCAGCGGCCCTGACCGTGGCGCTGGCACTGTCGTCCACCGTCGCTGCGCAAGACGGGGCGTTCGAACGCGCTTACGACGGCCATCCCGACCTGAACGGCATATGGCAGTCGATCGGGACGGCGTACTGGAATCTGGAAGACCATCCCGCGGGACCGGGCCATCCCGACCTTGGCGCAATTGGCGCGATTCCGCCCGGCCTCGGGGTGGTTGTGGGCGGCGAAATCCCCTACTTGGACGAAGCCCGGGAACAAAGGCAGAAGAACTTCGAGAGCAGGATGACAGCAGACCCCGAGGCGAAGTGCTTCCTCCCCGGGGTACCGCGCGCCACCTATCTGCCGTATCCGTTCCAAATCGTCCAGGGCGACAAGAAGATCATGATCGTCTACGGCTTCGCCGAAGCCAATCGGACCATCCACATGGACAAGGCAAGCCCGGAGCCGCCTCCGCTCGACAGCTGGATGGGTAGGTCGCACGGCCGCTGGGAAGGGGACACGTTAGTTGTGGAGGTGGAGGGCTTCAACGGCGAGGCGTGGTTTGATCGTGCCGGCAACTTCGCCAGTTCGGCGCTGCGAGTCGAGGAGCGCTATACTCCGCTCGGCAACAATGCGATCCAGTATGAGGCGACGATCACTGATCCCACGGTGTACTCGCGTCCGTGGAAGATCCGCCTCCCGCTGTACCGGCGATTGGAGGCGAATGCACGAGTGCTGGAATTCAAGTGCGTGGAATACGCGGAAGACCTGATGTACGGACATCTGCGCAGGCAGCCGACACGATGACTGCGGACGGACAGGAGCGAATGGGATGACCGGGGTTTGGCGATTCCTTCTGGCGGCTGTGGCGCTGGCGGTGCCGACCGTTGCCTTAGCGGCCAGCTATCACCACGTGCAAATCATCGCCGCGAGCCCATCCGAAGCAGTGCGGTGGTACGCCAGACACCTAGACTGCCAGCCCTTGTCAGACCGCAACGATACGGCCGATTGCGACGGAATCCAACTGATCTTTGTGGCCCAGCCGACAATGGGCAGCACGCAGGGGACCGGCGTCAACCACATCGCCTTTTCCTACGCTGATCTCGAAACAAAGATGGCCGCCCTTGAGGCGGTCGGCGTACGGGGCTCGGGCGTGCGGCTGCAGCGGTTCGATGACGGGGCGACGTTGCGAGACCTTCCCGGACTGTACAAGCATGGCTTCGTGTTCGATCCCTGGGGCACGCGGATCGAGCTGGTTCAAGACTCGGACAAGCAAGGCTTCCACCATATCCATCTCAGCGCAGCCGATCCCACAGCGACGCTGGCTTGGTACGGCGCGGCATTCGAGGGCGAGCCCGCCAAGCTGAAGGGCCAAGAAGACGCTTTACGATTCGGCGGTAGTTGGCTGCTGGCCTCGCGTCATCCGTCCGGCACGCCCGCTTCCACGCGCTCCCGCGCGCTCGCCCACTTCGCTTTCGAGGTGCCTGATCTCGACCAGGCGGCTCCGCTGATGCGCAGCAAGGGCGTCGAGCTTGAAGGCGACCCGGCGACGCCCCAGAACGGGCGCACAAACGCCAAGCGGGCGTTTGCCCGCGGACCCGACAACGTAGTGGTCGCCGTGGTGGAAGCGGGATTCGCAGGCGTGGAAGCCACTACGGCAGCCGCCGCAGCGAGCGACAAGAGAGAGCCCTACGCAACACCACGAACCCCATGGGGCGAGCCAGATCTCCAAGGTGTGTGGACAGGAAACTCCGCGCACGGCATCCCGCTCGAGCGACCCTCCGATCTAGCCGATGTCGAGTCTCTGACGCCGGAGCAGGCGGCCGCGCGCCGCGAGCGCGGCACGCTGGGAAGCATCTGGGGCTACGAGCGTGAGTGGCGCGACACGACACTCGGCTACGACAAGATGACCCCTTCAACGCAGGTTGCAATGATCGTCGATCCGCCAAATGGCAGGCTACCCTCGCTAACGCCGGAGGGCAGGCGCGGGGCGCAAGAAGCGCAACTGGAGCGGCAACGCAAGGCCAGTGCGCCGCCAGCAGGTCCCGAGGACCTCACGCCGTACGTACGCTGCATCACGCGCGGAATTCCCGGAATGATGATGCCCGGGATCTACAACAACGGACTGCAAATCGCTCAGGGACCGGGCTACGTGACCGTCCAGAAAGAAATGATCCATGAGACTAGGGTCATCCCGACCAAGCCGCGGGATCCGGTGGGGCCGAAGCTGACATCGTGGCTGGGCGATCCTCAGGGACGCTGGCAGGGCGACACCCTGATCGTGGAGTCCGAGCGTTTCAACGGCCGGGGCTCGTATCGAGGATCCTCAGCAGCGATGACGCTGACTGAGCGATTCACGCGGGTGAGTCCTACGAAGCTGGTCTACGAATTCACCGTGGACGATCCGACCGTCTGGGTGGAGCCTTGGACGGCTATGTTTGCATTCGACCTGGATGACGACCAGTACGAATTGGTCGAATACGCGTGCCACGAGGGCAACTACGGCATGTTCAACATTTTGAGCGGCGCACGGGCGAAGGATCGAGCGGCGGCCGGGGCCGGCAAGTGAGGGGAGTCCACCGCATGGCGAGAACAGCAACATTCGCTTGTGCCGCGATTTGCCTGGCGGTGTTTATCGCGCTGGTGCCGCTATTGGCGCACCACGCCTTTTCCTCTGAGTTCGACGCAGCCCAGCCGGTCAGGCTGCGCGGCAAGATCACGAAGATGGAGTGGATCAATCCGCACGCCTGGATGCATATCGAGGTCACGGCGGAAGACGGCGCAACCGAGAGCTGGATGATCGAAGCAGGCCCGCCCGGCGCGCTTGTACGGCGTGGCTGGCGCAAGGACTCGGTCAAACCCGGCATCGAAGTGCTGGTCGAGGGGTATCGAGCGATTGACGGAAGCAACAAGGCCAATGGCCGCGATGTCACGCTGCCGGACGGCACGCGCCTCTTCGCCGGCTCTTCGGGGACCGGTGCTCCTTACGACGACCGACCTTGACATCAATCTCGAACCGGCGGATCCGCAACACCTCGAACTGTCGCAATCGGGGAGCCAGTGTGGTGTAATCGCTGCCAGCGGAGTGGGCGTGGGCCGGACGCTGCGGGCGACAACGCCGTAGCGCTTCCACTCGGCTGGTGCTGGAGCGGCCGGAAGGAGTGTTTGGAATGCCCAATCGGATGTTGATCGCAGTCATGCTGGTTGCCGTGGTCGCCCTGCCTGCGACTCTGGCTGGCGAAGATGAATGGACCCTGCCACGCACCCCTTGGGGTGACCCGGACCTGCAAGGCGTTTGGACCAACGAGACAGTAACGCCATTCGAGCGCCCACCAGAACAGGAAAAGACAGTCATTACCGCTGAAGAGGCCGCCGCCGTCGCGGCGAACCTCGCTCGTCGGCGCGCCGCGACTGACGGGACATCCGCGCCCGGAACCGTGGGCGGCTACAACCAGTTCTGGCTGGACTCGGGCACCGGCTACCTCCCCAGCCGCCAAACCTCGCTGGTCGTTGATCCGCCGGACGGCAGGGTACCGACGAGACCCTCGGCGGAAGCGCGGCGAGACTTCAACAAGGCACGGTCCGGCGACTCTTACGAATTTATGAGCGTTTGGGACCGCTGCATTTCCCGGGGCATTCCGGGCTCAATCTTCCCGGCGGGCTACAACAACGCGTATCGGATCCTGCAGACCGAGAAGTATGTCGCGATCCTGTACGAGATGATCCACGATGCCAGGATCATCCCACTTGACGCCGGCCCGCATGTCAGCGGCGAGATCAATCTGTGGATGGGCGATTCTCGAGGACGGTGGGAGGGCGACACGCTCGTCGTCGAGGTGCGGAATTTCACTGACACGGGCTGGATCGCGTCGAATTCGGCGTCTAGGAGGATCAAGGGGATTCCGACGACCGAAGAGCTATACGTGGTGGAGCGATTCACACGGGTCAGCGATGGCACGATCCAATACGAGGTTACGGTCGAGGATCCGGAGATCTACACGCGCCCGTGGAAGATTGCAATGCCGTTGACACGCAACCCCGATTACGTGCTCTACGAGTATGCGTGCCACGAGGGCAACATGGCGGTGGAGCTAGTCCTCGGTGGTGCGCGGGCACTCGAGAAGCAAGCCCAAGCGAAGCAATCGGAAGAACGCTGAGCAGCTTCGTGGGCCGACTCTGAGAGGTCGCATCTCAGGCGGCCACCAGTCTCAGGCTCGGCAGGAGATGCGGGATCGAGCGGCCGGGGCCACGCTCTTGAGAATCTGCAGGCGAGGTTTAGCGTCCAGCACAGCGAGGCTGCCAGCCCTCAGCGCGGATTGGCACGCGGTGCAGCGTGCAATTTGTGGAGGACACCTGACAGACTCGCTTTCCCGCTAACGTGATAGACTGGCGGCGCAGGAAACATCCCGCCGGGCGATCGTTGGATTTGTCCTGTGACCTTCCGTCGGGTTGGAGTCCCTATGCATTCTCGGTGGGCAATCCTGACTCTCGCCACCCTGCTGCCCGTTTGGGTGCAGGCAGCGCCATTTCCGCCTGATTCGATTCGATTTTTCGAAACCGAAGTCCGCCCGACCCTGTACACGTCCTGCGTCCAGTGCCACAACGACAGACTGCGCACAAGCGGTCTCTCGGTGACCTCCCGCGAAGGCTTCCTGGATGGGGGGACCCGTGGTGCAGCGATTTCTCTTGACCGGCCTTCTGAAAGCCTGATCCTCTCGGCGTTGCGCCACACCGGATCGCTCCAGATGCCCGCCGGTGGCAAGCTCCCAGACTCGAAGATCGCAGCTATTGAGCGCTGGATCGCACTGGGCGCCCCCTGGCCTGACGATCCCGCAGTGACCACACCAGGCACAGGGACTCTCCACTGGTCGTTCCAGCCGATCGTGCGGCCCGAAGGGCCCGATGGCGCGCTGGTGCAGAACCCTATCGATCGCTTCGTACTCGCACGCCTGCGGGCCGCTTCCTCTGGCCTGGCCCCATCGCCAGAAGCTCTGCCAGAGACATTAGTGCGCCGCCTACATCTGGACCTGACGGGCTTGCTGCCCTCGCCCGGAGACGTGCAGGCCTTTGTCGCCGATGACCGTCCTGGTGCCTACGCGCGACTCGTAGACCGCTTGCTGGAATCCCCTCACTATGGGGAGCGCTGGGCCAGGCACTGGCTCGACATCGCTCGCTACGCAGACTCCAACGGCTACAACGCCGATGCTCCCCGCGAGATTTGGATGTACCGCGATTGGGTCATCAACGCTCTGAACCGGGACCTGCCCTTCGATCAATTCGCCATCGAGCAGCTCGCCGGAGACCTGCTACCCAATCCCTCCGAGCAACAGATCGTCGCGACTGGCTTCCATCGCAATACCCTGCTCAACCTCGAGGGCGGCGTAGACTTCGAGCAGTACCGCGTCGAGTCCGTGGTGGACCGGGTTGACGTGACGGGCATCGCGTTCCTAGGACTGGCCCTCGGCTGCGCACGCTGCCACGACCACAAGTACGACCCCATCTCGCAGCGTGAATTCTACGAGTTCTTCGCCTTCTTCAACAACATCGACGAACTGAGCGGCGATTTCAAAGACCGGGAAGGCCGCGCCCGAGCCTTCGAGCCCATGCTGGAGTTCGGCACCGACGAGCAATATCAGCGTCGCGACGCTATCAACGCCCAGTTGAAGGCGATGCGCAAAGAGCAGTCCCAATACCAGAAGACGCTGTTGGCGAAGCAGCCGAAATGGGAGGCAAGCCTGACGGAAGCGCAAATCGCAAAGCTCCCCCTTGGGGTGCAGCGAATCTTGCGCACACCGCCCGAGCAGCGCCTTGAGCGCAGGCTCACGTTCGTTCGGAATGAATTTCTCGGCCAAGACTCCGGAATCAGCGAGCGCCGCAAAGCGATCGCGGCGGTGACAGCCCTGCTGCCGAAGATCCCGAGCACCTTGGTGATGCGAGAGCTGCCTGAACCCCGCCCGACGCACATCTTGGTCCAGGGCGACTTTTTGCGTAAAGGCGACCAAGTGGAAGCGGCGACTCCGGCTGTGCTGCCACCGCTCAACGTCGAAGACCCCACGCGCCTCGATCTGGCGCGATGGATCGTGGACCCCCGCAACCCGCTGACTCCCCGCGTCGCGGTCAACCGCATCTGGCAGCGCTACTTCGGGCAGGGCCTTGTGACAACTGAGAACGACTTCGGGACACAGGGCGCGGCACCCAGCCACCCGGACTTGCTCGACTGGCTCGCCGCGGAATTCGTCGCCAGCGGCTGGAGCATGAAGGCCCTACACCGCTTGATCGTCACGTCAGCGACTTACAGGCAGTCTTCGGTCTTGCGCCCGGACTTGGCCGCGGCTGACCCGTCGAATCGCTTGCTGGGACGCCAGCACCGCCTGCGCGTCGAATCCGAGATCGTGCGCGACCTAGCCCTCTCGGCCAGTGGCATATTGGAACGAGAGATCGGTGGACCGAGCGTTTTCCCTGCCCAGCCTCCCGGCGTGATGATCCGGCGACCGTGGTCTGAAAGCAAAGGCCGGGACCGCTATCGGCGCGGCCTATACACCTATTTCTGGCGTACAAGCCCTCATCCGGGCCTCATGGTATTCGACAGCCCGGATGCGCTGACGATCTCGACGCGCCGGAACCGCTCCAACACGCCCTTGCAGGCGCTCACGCTGCTCAACGACAGCGGCTTTCACGAATTCGCCCAAGGGCTTGCCCACAGGATCCTGAGGGAGAAGCCCGGGAGCAGTGTTTCCGACCGCGCAGCTCACGCATTCCGGGTCTGTCTTGCGCGCGGGCCCTCGCCGCACGAGCTCGGATCCCTGACACGACTTGCAACAACCCAACTGGATGAATTCAAGACCTTTCCGGAACGGGCGGAAGAGGTTCTCACGCTTGCTACTGCGAAGGGCCTGGAGAGGCCCGAGGTCGCCGCCTGGACAGCAGTCGCCGGCGTGCTGTTGAATCTCGACGAGTTCATCACCCGGGAGTGATCCGTCATGACAATCAGAGAACAGACCCTACTGCACGCCACACGTCGCCATTTCTACAGCCAGTGCTTCGTTGGACTCGGCGGGATAGCGCTCGGCGGATTGCTAGGTGGTGCGGACCTGCAGGGGGCTGCACGAACCGATTCTGAAAATCCGCTTGCGCCCAAAGCACCCCATTTCCCGCCGAAGGTCAAGCGGGTCGTCTATCTCTTCATGGCGGGCGCGCCCAGCCAGTTCGAGACTTGGCTATGGCGCCCGAAGCTCAAAGAACTGGACGGCAAGCCCACGCCGAAATCGTTCTTGGACGGCAAGCGCTTCGCCTTTATGGAGCGGTTCACCGCGGAGCCGCCCAAACTCCTCGGTCCGCAACGGGAGTTCCACCAGCACGGACGCTCGGGAGCATGGGTATCGGAAGTCTTTCCCCAAATGGCCTCAATCGTGGACGACCTCGCCATCGTCCACTCGCTGAAGACCGAGAACTTCAATCACGCACCAGCCAAGCTCTTCTTCAGCACCGGTTCAACACGTTACGGCCGGCCTGCGATGGGCTCGTGGATCACCTACGGCCTCGGAAGCGAGTCGGCCAACCTGCCAGCATTTGTGGTTCTGCGATCCGGCGAGCGCAACCTGATGGGCGGCGCGAACATTTGGGGCAGCGGCTTCCTGCCGACGACGTATCAAGGAGTCGAATTCCTGCGCTCGGCCGATCCCATCCCAAACCTTTCGACTCCGCCGGGATTCTCAGGCAGGCAGCAGGAAGCGCGGATTGACACGATTCGGGACCTCAACCTCGCGCGTCTCGCTGAAGTCGGCGATCCGGAGATCTCGACGCGCATCGCTTCCTACGAACTGGCCCACCGGATGCAGACCAGCGGGCCGGAATTGATGGACATCGCCAGCGAGAGCCAAGCAACGCTCGACCTGTACGGCGCTGTGCCGGGAGAGTCAACCTTCGCCAACAATTGCCTCGTCGCGAGACGCTTGCTGGAGCGCGGGACTCGGTTTGTCCAGCTCTACCACACAGGCTGGGATCACCACGGAAACCGAGTGAACAACCTAGCCGGCAAGCTCGATGAGGTGGCCCTGGATGTCGACCGCGCTTCCGCGGCACTCGTGAAGGATCTCAAACAGCGCGGCCTGCTCGAGGACACGCTCGTGATCTGGGGCGGAGAATTCGGCAGAACGCCGATGGGCGAGATCCAGGAACTCCCCGGCCGGAACCACCATATCGACAACTTCCCGATGTGGATCGCTGGTGGCGGCATCAAAGCTGGCCAGACGATCGGGGAGGTGGATGAGCTAGGGTTCTTTATCACCAAGGATCCGATCGAGGTGCATGACGTGCAGGCGACGATCTTGCACCTGCTCGGGCTGGACCATACGAAGCTCACCTTCCGGCACCAGGGACGGGACTTCAGGCTCACGGACGTCGGCGGTCGAGTCATCGAGCAACTGCTCGCCTGACGGGACGCCACTGCTTGGTACTGCTTCTGACTCCTATCCGGCGGTCGGGTCGCGCGTCTGCGCTTTCCGCTCAGCGGCGCTGGTGCTGCACAGGAAGAGTCTGCTGAAGATTCCAAGTGCAACTCACCCGATTCCTGCCTCGACTAGGGCCCCGAATGCCGGAATACTATTCATAAAACGCTCATCACTTCCTCCTACACGCGCAAGTCCCCCTGCCACCTCATCCGCGAGTCCTACTGGCAAGACGGCAAGGTCAAGAAACGCACCCTTGCCAACCTCTCCGCCCTCCCCCCGCAGCTCATCGACCTGCTCCGCCTCGCTCTCGCCAACCAGCTCCCTGCCGGCAGCGACGGCTCCCACCTCGCCAGCACGGTGCCGTCAGCGCCGTCAGCGCCACCGCCCACCACCTCAGTCCGACTCTGCTCCTCAAGTAGCCCTGCCGCGAGCGCCACCTCGCCCTCGCCATGATCGCCTGCCGCCTGCTCTGGCCCGGCTCCAAGCCGCACGTTGAACGCGAGCTCGGCCCCGCCGGCCGCTCCACCCTCGCCGCCCTGCTCGACATCCGCAACGCCGACGACGACGAGGTCGATAACGCCATGGACTGGCTCGCCAAGCGGCATACCGCCATCGAGCGCAAGCTCGCCAAGCGCCACGTCGCCGACGGCTCGCTCGCCCTGTTCGCCGTATCCTCCAGCTATCTGGAGGGCTCGCGCTGTGGGCTAGCCAAGATCGCGCGCTTTTCGACGAGCTGATCGATAACACGCTGGCGGTGGACGTGGATGCGCACAAGCAATACCGCCTGCTCAATGGCGTCGCGCACCGCAGGGCGATTTGGCTGCGCTCTAAGGCCGACGACCTCTTCTTATAGCCCCGGTGCCCGTGTTAACCCGGTTTGCCACAAGCGAGCGGCCTGCTTGTCCCAGCAGCCTGGAAAGCGGCCTGCACAGGCGCACTTGGGGCTTGGCATCCCCGCCGGGCTCTGGATGCCCGCTGCAGAGCTTCGGCGCTCAGGTACTCGAAGGCGATGCGCCGATCATGGGGTCACGAGACCTGCTCTCGATCGAGTCTTTACGACACGAAACTGCGGCATCTGCTCCTGCTCGAGCTCGCGCTGCTTCGCCTCGCCGACCTGTCGCATGAGTTGCTCCCCGTCGTCGCGCCGACCGATATCCAAGTAGAGCTGCCCGAGCTGGTATTTCGCCGCCATGGATTGAGGATCCAGCCGGACAGCCGCTTCTAAGTTGCGGATCGCACCCTCCGGATCGCTGTCGACCAGCAACTTGCCCAGCCGGTAGTAGGCGGATGGGAACTCGTCATTCAGTTCGATGGATCTGTTAAGGTGTCGCTCGGCGAGCGCGCCCTCTGCCCCGTCATCGTGTTCGGCGCGAGACCTGTCCAGCGCGAAGCCATAGATGTAGTGAATATAGAAGTCGTCGGGGAACCGCCCGACGCCTGTCTTGAGAAGTTCCAGCGCTTCCGCCATGTCACCCGACAGGATCAGGCTCACGGCCAGCGCTGTCAGCGCTACCGAGTGGTCTGGCCGAAGAGCGATCGCCTCGGAAAAAGCCCGCTCCGCCGCTTCGTACTGCTGCGCTTGTCCAAGCGTAATTCCTTTCTGCACGAGCAGCCGATAGGATTTCGGGAGTTGTAGCAGGCCGATCTCCAAAATCTCCAGTGCCAAATCGGAGTTCCGGTACTTCACGCAAAACTCACTCAATTCGATGTACCGGTCCTCCGACCGCGGCGCAATCTGAATCGCCTCTCGCAGAGCGCTGATCGCGATGTCCAGATCTCCCGCGCGCTCAGCAAGGCGCGCCACGAGCGAGAGCAGCGAGCCATCGGGGGCGGCGGACGAAAGCCGCCGGGCGAGAGCCACGGCCTCGCCGTGCCTACCCGCCCCGACGAGGCATTCAATCCGTGGACGGCCCAACCCCCGGAGCCCGGGATCCAAGGACTCGGCCCGGTCCAGGTCGTCCAGAGCCTCCTCATAGCGGCCGAGAGCCGCCGCGACCTGCGCTGCATCAACGAGGTCCGGGGCCGCGAGATCATCCCTAGCGCGCACCGTGGCCAAGATCTCCTGCGACCTCCCCGCCATTCCAATAGCTTCCAGAGAACGGGCGTGGGCAACCAGCGCTCGCGGCTGGCTGCCGATCAGTTCGCCCGCGCCCTCGAGCAGGCCGATTGCCTCCTCGTGCCTGCCGGCTTCAGAGGCAATCAGGCCAAGGAAAAGGCTTGCCTGCAGCCGGGTGTCCGAGACCGCGAGCAGTCTCCGAAAGTGCGCTTCGGCAGCTTCATGCCGGTCGAGTTCGAACTCGGCGATGGCTAAGTTCTTGCGAGCAGGACTGAAGTCAGGGGCGATCTGAAGGGCGCGTTCGAAGTATGGGATCGAATCAGCGGGCTCATTCTTGATGCACAGGATGGCCCCGACCATGTTTAGCGCGGCCAAGTCGTCGGGATTGCCCCTCAATACCGCTTCGAAATGGGCGAGAGCTTCGTCGACTCGACCTGCGCGCAGGAGTTCAAAGCCAAGCGCCGCGTCCGCGTAGCAGACGCTCTGCGAACCCGCTAGGATCGCTGCCAAGAAAAGCAGGCCTGCCCTTAGGTGTCGCACGGCTCTCTCTCGTCTCTACCCCGACAGATGCGCGGGGGGGCTGGGCACCCGCCGCTCTGCGCCGATGTCGCGGCCGGACCGCGCGCCCCCGACTGCTTGGCGAGCTGTCGTAGAGTCTACCAGCGCCGGGAAGAGGCTCTCCCATGCCTGGCGCGGGCGCACTAAGATCGGCCCGACGATGCCGGCTCATGGACCGTGAGAATCTGATTGGCATGCAAGTCGTCTAGTTCCTGCGAGATTCCACTTGGCCACCGAATTCGCAATGACGCCGATGTCTGCTGTCCAAGCCCGAAATGCAGGCGCGGATCGTTGCAGGAGTAATAACTCGATTGCGCCATGACCTCTTGGGCTTGACGGCGGGATCCATACGAGCAAACCGCGCGGGCCCCGATCGCACTACGATTCGACACCGTCCCGACGAGCTTGACCTTTAGCCAATTGGCCCCGCCCTCAACATCATTGCGGAGTAGCGACGGAGGCTCGTTGAGGTTGACGATCAGCACGTCGATATCCCCGTCATTGTCAAAGTCGCCGAACGCACACCCGCGGCTCGAATGGGCCGCCGCGATCGCCGGGCCCGCCTCCTCGCGCAATTGTTCCAGCCGCCCGTCGCCGAGGTTGCGAAAGACAACATTCGGCGTGTTGAAGGGATACCCTGGCAGCAGGGCCTCGATCTCCGGGTAGATGTTGCCGGTAGCGTAGAAGATGTCCGGCAGCCCGTCGTTGTCCAAGTCGACGATTCCTGCGCCCCAGCAGACGGAGCGCACTTCCACCGCGAGCCCCGACGCCAGCGTGCGGTCCTTAAATCGGCCTGAGCCGTCATTGACGTACAAGATGTTGGTGTCGTCGGCGAAGTGAGTCTTGAAAATGTCGAGATCACCGCTGAGGCTGAAATCACCCACTCCGACGCCCATCCCGGCCTGCTCTTGGCCGTCCTCGTTTAGCGCAACGCCGTTAATCAGGCCGGTCTCTTCGAACGTGCCGGCGTGCCGATTGCGGAACAACAGGCTCGGTGTCGAATCGCAGGCGACGTAGATGTCCGGCCAGCCGTCGTTGTCATAGTCCGCGGCGGCCACCGTCATTCCGTAGCCGGGCCGGACCTTGGCGATACCGGCGTCCTCGCTGACATCCCGAAACGTGCCATCACCGTTGTTGCGGTAGAGGGAATGCCGGGAGAATGGCAGCCCCCGCGGACCGCAGTGGACCGGAACCCCCTTCCATTGGCATTTCTCACTGCCGGGTCGCGGCGCGGTCTCGAAGTCGAAGTGGCAATAGTTCGAGACGAACAGGTCGAGATTCCCATCGCGATCATAATCCAAGAACGAGCAGCCAGCACCCCAGCGCACTTCGGTCCCGGCCAGCCCCGCCTCCCGCGTCACGTCGGTGAACGTGCCGTCCCCGTTGTTGTGGTAGAGGGTGTTCTGCCCGAATGCGGTGATAAAGAGATCGTCGTAACCGTCGTTGTTGTAGTCGCCCACGGTCACGGCCGAGGCCCAACTCTCCCGTAAGAGGCCAGCCTCCTGTGTAACGTCGGCGAAGGTGCCGTCTCGATTGTTGCGATATAGCCTGCTGCTGGTTCCCTTGGGTGCTCCAGCAACGCGGGATCCACTCAGCACGAGGATGTCCATCCAGCCGTCGTTGTCGTAGTCGAGGAACGCGCAGCCGCAGCCTACGGTCTCGATTATGTAGTCCTTGCGGTCGACCGGGCCGTAAATGGTCGGGTGACGCAGGCCCGCGCGAGCGGCAACGTCGACGAAATTCGCGGCGAATGGCCTTCCCGAATTTCGCCCCTTCCGCTGGGCGCGCACATTACGGGTCGCCACGCCCTGGCCACGCGCCAGCGCCGGGGCGAGGAGTGCGAGCAACTCTCGCCTAGATGTGCGCACCAAATCCGCCTGTCAGAACTGGAGGCGCAGTCCGATCTGGGCTGAGCGCGGGCCGATGGAATTCGTAACCCTGCCAAACAGCCCGCTGGTCATGTTGTTGACGACGCGATCCAGGTTCGCGCGGTTGATCAGGTTGAAGATCTCGCCGCGCAGTTGAAGGATCGTCCCTTCGGTGAATCCGGGAACTCCGAACTCCCGTGAAATCAAGAGGCTGACGTTAAACATGCCCGGGTGCGAGAAGGTGTTGCGCCCCAAATTGCCCTGTCTCCCGCTCTCTGGAGTGGGAAAGTCGGATGCTCGGAACAGGCCGGCGAGAAAGTCGGCCCTGGAAGCGCCGGTGACGGAGTTACCGAATGACGGGGAGTTCGGCAGGTCGCTGTTGAGCCCGTCCGCATTAAAGTCTCCGGCCGGATAGGACGCTGACGTCAGAACGGTGAACGGGAGGCCGGACTGCAGCACCCCCACCGTGCCTAGACGCCAGCCGTTGACGATTGAGCGCAGAGCTGGCGCGGCAGAACCCTCGGCCACCCGGACCTCCCACATCGCGTCGAACGTCAGGCGCTGCCGGACGTCGAAGTCGGCTCGGCCACGCTGCGCACGCAGATTCCAGACATCGAACACGGGCGTCGCCGGAACCGACGCCTGCGGCAGTCCGCTGGTGCTGAACTGATCCAATACCTTGGCGTAGGTGTACACGCCCCGCATCGAGAGACCGCGCGTGTGGCGTTTGTGGATCATGAGCGACAGCAGGTGGGCATTCGAATTGGCGCCCGTCCAGCGCCGCTGGACTGCTCCGAAGAACGGATTGAGGCGGTCCAGCCGACCATCCAGCAGATCACCGCTGACGCGGTTAATGTCGCTGTGAACGGTCAAGTTGTGGTCGGCCGAGCCGGTGTAGTTCACCTCTGCCATGGAATCCGGGCCGAGCCGCTTCTGCATGCTGAGCATCCAGCTGTGTGCCGTGGGGATCTTCATATTCTGGTCAACACTGAGGATGCTGGAGCGCAGTCCCTGAACACCGCCGCGCTCGTTCAGCTGGTATGCCACGGCGGGCTTCGGCCAGATGTCGGGCGAAGCATCCTGAGCTAAGGCGTCCAGCTCGCCCCAGTTTCCGAGGCCGTAGGTTAGCGTGTCGCCCTGCAGCACGTTCAGACTGGGCGTGGCGGTCGCAGGCGGCCCGAGCAGATTGAGCGTCGAGAACCAGTTTTGGGCGATTCTGTCCCGGTACATTCCATACCCCCCGCGAATCGAGAGCGACCCATTGCTAAACACGTCCCACGCAAACCCGAACCGCGGGCTGATCATCCAGGGCAGCCGGTCGGTGGCCGTCTGGCGGCATTCGGCGTACCCGTTGGTGATCCGCTCCATCGAATCGGCACCCTCTCCGGGGAACAAGTAGCAGCCTTGGTCCGACGCCTCCGTATAGCGAATCCCCTCGCCGTAATTGTCGAGCCGGATACCGAGGTTGAGAGAGAATCCCGGACGCAGCCGCCAGTTGTCTTGAACGAAGAGGCCCACGAAGGCGGTGTGGTAGCTGAGATACGCGCCACCGACCTCTCCGCTGGCTAGGTTCACGGCGGGGCCAAACTGCGAGGTGGGCCTGTCTTGGGCGAAGTCGAGCAGGTTGGCGAACTGGAATGTCGGCCTGGTCAGCGTCTTGCGCCAAGGAACAGTGTCGTCGGGCCGAACGTACTCGCCGCCGACTTGCAGCGTGTGCTTGCCCTTGTTCAACGTCGCCATGTCACGCCATTCCCAAGTTGGGGTTGTCCACCCGCCCGGACCCCAAGCGCCGAACCCCTGGGTGCCGGAAACGCCGATATTCGGGACATCGACGGCACCCTCGCCAAGAGGGGCCTGCTGCTCGCCGGTCTGCCGCGAATAGCGGAAGCCCATACTGTTCATGAGGGTAGGAGAGAAGACATGGTTCCAGTCGAACTTGGTCCATGTGTTGAGCACCGGCGACCAGCGTGTGTACGCCGGGCGGATCAGGCTCGCGAACTGCCGCGTGCCATCTGACTTGTAGTAGTACCCGAACAGCCGGTCTTTGGCACCGATATGATGATCGACACGCAGTTGGAACTGCTGGCCCCGGCGCGGCACGGAGCCGCTAGCGTTAACAGTGCCGACGGCGGGAAGCGAGTCCGGGATCATGGACGCCGTGTCGAACTGTCCGGGATTCCGCTGCTTTAGCTCGCCCACAGTGATGATGTCGCTGGTGGGATCAATGGCCGGGGACAGCGCGAACACTCTCGCGGCGGTCGATTGCGGAAAGTTGGAAGTCACGTAGCTGCGAAAGTCTGGCGTCTCGGCAATGCCGACCGCTGTGAAGGAAGTGCTGGCCCGCAGGAAGTCGAACGCACCGAAAACGAACGTCTTGTTGCGTTTGATCGGTCCTCCGGCGGTCGCCCAGAAGTTCTTCTGAGCGAAGTCCGTAATGGATGTCTGGGCGATGGTCCGGGCTGTAAGGCTGTTGTTGGTGTAGAGATAGCCAAGCGTTCCGTGCAACTCGTTGGTGCCAGACTTGGTGACCAGTTCAAGGAATGCGCCGGAGGACCTGCCCTTGGCGGCCGAGAAGTTCTGAGCTTCCACGCGGAACTCCTGCAAGGAATCAGGAATCGGACTCACCATGAAAGTGCCGTCCCTTGAGGGCACTTCAGCGTAGCTTCCGTTCAGCATCACTAGGTTTGCCCCTTGGCGCTGCCCGGACGCATTGATCCGCAGACCCATCTCCCCTTGGTAGTTGTCAACGAAAGCGCCGTTGGTAGCGCTGGTCTCGCCCGTCCCCGTCACCCCAGGCACGAGGGTCGAGAGTTGCCAAATGGTGTTGCGCGGCAGGGGCTGGTTCCTGAGGGACTCCTCGTCAATGTAGTTCCTGATTCCCTACTACCTGCATCCAAGACTGACCTAAACGGGGCTGACCAAGACGACCCGGCGGCCGGTCCGCCAGTCTGACTCCCTCCCTCGGCGGTCAGCGTTTCCGTAGCCTTGAATTGCGAGTTTTGTTCGTATTAAATCGCTGATTCTATTGACTTTGAGCGAATATATTGCGATAATCATGGCTAGACAACCCTCTGCTATGCCCAAGAACAAAGTCCAGTTCCAAAAAGGCCTCAGCCTGACCCAGTTCCTCCAGGACTACGGCTCCGAGGCGCAGTGCGAGCAGGCCCTCTTCGCCGCCCGCTGGCCCGACGGCCTCAACTGCCCCCGCTGCGGCGGCGCCCGCTTCTGCCGCCTCTCCACCCGCCGGGCCACCTTCCAGTGCAACCACTGCAAGCGCCAGGTCTCCCTGCTCGCCGGCACCGTCTTCCAGGCCACCAAGCTGCCGCTGACCATTTGGTTCCTTGCCATCTACTTCCTCTCCCAGACCAAGAGCGGCATCTCGGCCCTGGAACTGGGGCGCAAGCTGGGCGTCAACGACAACACCGCCTGGCTGCTCAAGCACAAGCTCATGCAGGCCATGCGGGAGCGGGACCAGCGCTACCGGCTGGCGGGCACGGTGCAGCTGGACGACGCCTATCTGGGCGGCGAGTACCCCGGCGGCAAGCGCGGGCGGGGCTCGCCGAACAAGACGCCGATGCTGGCGGCCGTGCAGGTCAGCGCGGATGGCCAGCCGGTGGTGATGAAGCTGAGCGTGGTAGCCGGCTTCCGCACGGCCGAGGTCGCGCAGTGGGCCGCGCAGCACCTCCAGCCCGGGACCACGGTGCACACGGACGGGCTGGCCTGCTTCAAGGGGCTGGAGGCAGCGGGCTGCGAGCACAAGCCGCACGTGACGGGCGGCGGCAAGCAGAGCTGCGAGACCCCCGGGCTGGTCTGGGCGAACACGATCCTAGGGAACGTGAAGCGCTCCTTGGACGGCACCTACCATGCCTGCGCGCCGCACTACGCGGCGCGCTACCTGGCCGAGTTCCAGTACCGCTTCAATCGCCGCTACGAGCTGGCGGCGCTGCCGCGCAGGCTGCTGAAGGCGGCGGCCACGACGCTGCCGTTGCCGCGTCCGATCCTGCTGTTGAGCGCCGTCTAACGGCCGCGGCTGCCGCCAGCCCAATCCACCGGGCGTTCGACAACCCGGCTGCGCGTGGGACAGGCCGCCGGCACTCCCCGGGGACCATCCGGGGACTGCCCGGGGGACCCGGTTGCGACCGATACCACTGGCTGCCAGTGCATCTCGTGCCTAGCGCCTCTCCCCCCTGCCTGCCGGCTTCGCGCCAGCCACCGAAAATCCACAAGCCCACCCCTTCTGGCGCTCTACTGGGATGAACATAATAGGGAATCAGGATGTAGTTTGTGTTGTCCACTTCAGTCGTATTCACCGCGCTCGTCTCAGCTTCGACCGTGATCGATGTCGTAACTTCGCCAATCTGCATCTCCGGGTACAGCGTCCGCGTCTCGTCGCTCCGCACCAGCAGCCCGGTTGTAGACCAGCTGACGAAACCGGACGAGGCCACGCTAACTGAGTACGAGCCAGCAGGAAGTTCGCCGACGCGGAAGAACCCGGTCTCGTTCGACGGGATCTCCCGCTCGAGCCCTAGATTCTCATCCGTGATAGTGACGTCCGCTCCTGGAATCACTCCGCCGGTGCTGTCCCTCACGAAGCCCTCGACGGCACCACTGAACTGGGCTCTCGCTGCACCGCCGGCGAGGCCCGCCAAAACGAGTAGGGATACAAATCTGCAGAACATGGTGCCTCCAAGGCGCGTGCTGTCCCACCGGAAGATCGGTGAAGGCCCCGCACTGGGACAGGGTCGGATATGCGCGCTCGGATCATATCAGCCACCAACCAGCGCAACAACCTGAGAACGCTCGTATTCTGGGGTGCGGTGCCGACGAAAGGTCAAATTTGCTTGCCCTGCGGCTCAATTCGCCGCAATCTCGCACGTCATACCTTCTCTTGGCATCTCGAATCACGCGGGAAACGCTTCCAGATCGGTTCGCGATTGCGCTGCGGCCGTGCAACGCACGTGTACCATCGCGGTCAATCGACCTTCAAGACGCATAGCTGGCCCAGAGCCGTGCGAGATCGGCCGGCCCACAAAGCCGCATCGCCCTCCGAATCGGGGGCTGTGGGCGCTATTGGAGGATTGCCTTGCGAATCGGACGGGTTGGTTCGACAGGCCCTGCGCCTCCAATAGCGGTACACGCCCTGGTGCATAACGTGAGACGGATCACGCGGCAGAGGGCGTGCCAGGGTAGGCGTACACCGGTCGGGCGGTCCACAGCGATGTCGGCTGCGACGCCGTCGCAACGCGCCCGCGGCGTTTCGCCCAGACGACACCCGCCCTGTACATGCAACGCCTCCGCCGCGGAGTATCCAAGACCTATTGCGACGCGCCCTTCCCGCCGGAAGGCCACGGCGAGACACTGTGCGCTACCTCATTTACGCGCTGAACTGGGCGCCGGAGCCCAAACCGTCCTGCTTGTGGGTGCGACCATTGAATTGGTGGGGGGTTTTCAGACAGTGAGCCAAGGTGGACTTCGTCAGGGTTGAAAGGAGTCAACGATGGCGAAGAGACGGAAGTTCACGGCCGCCTTCAAGGCGCGAGTGGCGAAGGAAGCGTTGCGCGGGGACAAGACGGTCCAGCAGATCGCGGCGAAGCACGAGGTGCGTCCGAACTAGGTGAGCCAGTGGAAGCGCAAGGCCAGCGAAGGGCTGGTGGAGCTGTTCGAGAGGGGCACTAGGGGAGACCGCCAAGAGCAGGAGGCGGAGCTCAGGAAGCTGCACGAGAAGATTGGGTGGCTGGTTGGTGGAGCCGGATTTTTGGGGATTACATACGTGTTTACCCAAAAGCCACTTGACGCGCGGCGCAGTTTTGGGTAAACTCAGTACATAAAGATGGCACATTAGGCACCCGGGCGCCATGAGCGCCAGGGCCTTTCGCTGGTGGACATCACGCGGATATTCCGGGACGATGCCACCGCTGAGGAATGGTTCGTCAAGAACCGCTGGCCGGCTGGTGCGTGCTGTCCGAAATGCGCATCGCCGAACGTGCAGGAGCGGCCAACGCCCAAGCCGCAGCCGTACCGCTGCCGGGACTGCCGCAAGGATTTCTCGGTCAAGACGGGCACGCTGATGCACAACTCCAAGCTGGGCCTCCAGACGTGGGCGCTCGCACTGTACCTGCTCTCGACCGGGCTCAAGGGAACCTCCAGGATGAAGATCCACCGAGACCTGGGCGTGACCCAGCAGACGGCCTGGTTCCTCGCGCATCGCATCCGCGAGACCTGGCGCGAGCGGGCTGCGCGGTTCTCTGGCCCGCTGGAAATGGACGAGGTCTACAGCGGCGGCAAGGAGAGCAACAAGCACGAGTCCAAGCAGTTGAAGGCCGGGCGAGGAGTGGTCGGCAAGACAGCCGTAGTCGGAGTGAAAGACCGGGATTCCAACCGGATTGCGGCCATGCCGGTAGCGAGCGTGAGCAAGGTCACGGTCGCCGCAATCCTCGCCGAGACGAGCGCCCCGGACGCCCCGGTGTACACGGACGAAGCCAGCGTGTACGGCGGCCTGCCGCATCACGAGTCCGTCAATCACAGCGCGGGTGAGTAGGTGAGAGGCAAGGCTCACGTTAACGGCATCGAGTCGTTCTAGTCGCTGCTCAGACGCGGCTACTACGGCACCTTCCACAAGATGAGCCGCAAGCACCTGGACCGTTCTGTGAACGAGTTCGCCGGACGGCACAATCTTCGCGAGCTGGATACGATCCAGCAGATGTGCACGCTGGCCGCCGCGATGCCCGGCAAGCAACTCCGCTACAAGAGCTTGGTCAAGGGCAACGGACTGTCTTCGGGCGCACGCGAGACCGCGGCGTGCGTGGCAGCGTTAGCCCCGGCGCCCCGTTGCCCGGGGACAACCTCGCTGGCGGGCGCAGCATCCACCCGGACTGCGTAGAGTTGGTCTCGCTCACCGCGACCAGCTCCACTGGTTCGGCCCGGCGCGCGCTGGCACCGAGGGAACCCTGGATCCGCCAGCTTGGTGGTCAGGCTGCGTGTGGAGGGGCAACAGTCATAAGCAGTCAGGCCCATGCTCAAGGAGCGAGGAACAGGCCCGCGCAAGCGCGGGCGGCCGGTGAAGTACAAGATGCCGCGGCCCATCCCGGACACGCCCGAGAACATCGCTCGGGCGATCATGGCAGGGCCTCCCAAGAAGATCTGGGACTTCCTGAAGACATCGAATCGCAAGCGCTAGCGCCACGTGTTAGTCAGGCGGGCTTTGGGTAAACACGTACCTGATTCCCTACTACCTGCATCCAAGACTGACCTAAACGGGGCTGACCAAGACGACCCGGCGGCCGGTCCGCCAGTCTGACTCCCTCCCTCGGCGGTCAGCGTTTCCGTAGCCTTGAATTGCGAGTTTTGTTCGTATTAAATCGCTGATTCTATTGACTTTGAGCGAATATATTGCGATAATCATGGCTAGACAACCCTCTGCGATGCCCAAGAACAAAGTCCAGTTCCAAAAAGGCCTCAGCCTGACCCAGTTCCTCCTGGACTACGGCTCCGAGGCGCAGTGCGAGCAGGCCCTCTTCGACGCCCGCTGGCCCGACGGCCTCAACTGCCCCCGCTGCGGCGGCGCCCGCTTCTGCCGCCTCTCCACCCGCCGGGCCACCTTCCAGTGCAACCACTGCAAGCGCCAGGTCTCCCTGCTCGCCGGCACCGTCTTCCAGGCCACCAAGCTGCCGCTGACCATTTGGTTCCTTGCCATTTACTTCCTCTCCCAGACCAAGAGCGGCATCTCGGCCCTGGAACTGGGGCGCAAGCTGGGCGTCAACGACAACACCGCCTGGCTGCTCAAGCACAAGCTCATGCAGGCCATGCGGGAGCGGGACCAGCGCTACCGGCTGGCGGGCACCGTGCAGCTGGACGACGCCTATCTGGGCGGCGAGTACCCCGGCGGCAAGCGCGGGCGGGGCTCGCCGAACAAGACGCCGATGCTGGCGGCCGTGCAGGTCAGCGCGGAGGGCCAGCCGGTGGTGATGAAGCTGAGCGTGGTAGACGGCTTCCGCACGGCCGAGGTCGCGCAGTGGGCCGCGCAGCACCTCCAGCCCGGGACCACGGTGCACACGGACGGGCTGGCCTGCTTCAAGGGGCTGGAGGCAGCGGGCTGCGAGCACAAGCCACACGTGACGGGCGGCGGCAAGCAGGGCTGCGAGACGCCCGGCCTGGTCTGGGCGAACACGATCCTAGGGAACGTGAAGCGCTCCTTGGACGGCACCTACCATGCCTGCGCGCCGCACTACGCGGCGCGCTACCTGGCCGAGTTCCAGTACCGCTTCAATCGCCGCTACGAGCTGGCGGCGCTGCCGCGCAGGCTGCTGAAGGCGGCGGCCACGACGCTGCCGTTGCCGCGTCCGATCCTGCTGTTGAGCGCCGTCTAACGGCCGCGGCTGCCGCCAGCCCAATCCACCGGGCGTTCGACAACCCGGCTGCGCGTGGGACAGGCCGCCGGCACTCTCCGGGGACCATCAGGGGACTGCCCGGGGGGACCCGGTTGCGACCGATACCACTGGCTGCCAGTGCATCTCGTGCCTAGCGCCTCTCCCCCCTGCCTGCCGGCTTCGCGCCAGCCACCGAAAATCCACCAGCCCACCCCTTCTGGCGCTCTACTGGGATGCAGATAATAGGGAATCAGGAACACGTATATAAGCCCCGGATTTTTTGATATGCCCAGCTGGGCATATCGTAGGGGATTCTTTGCTCGGTGGCGCGGCAAACGGGTGCAGGAGTGCGGAAGACGGAGGCTGCGCCGGTGAGCAAAGAATCGGAAGGGGAGAACCGCGGGCTCAGATGGTCGCTATGGGGATTGCATGCTCGGGGCAGGGTGTTTGGAGCGGTAGCGGCGGCCTCTGGCGCGGCGGCAGGCAGGGCCGACAGCGTTTGGCGTGGGGGCGGGAGGCGTCGGGAGTGGCTGGGGAAGCCGTGGAGGCCTGCCCGATCACCCGAACATTTTCGACCCCGGCAGCCGACCGGCGGAAGGCAACCGCCGGTCGTGTTCTGGAGCGCCCCGAATCAGCTGCAGCCCGAAGTCGAGCCGCAGTTGGGACAACGGTAACAGCTGCCATTCACGCTCATGATCGAGCCACACTCGACACATAGCGGGCCGTCAACCGGCGTCTGCTGCGCCTGGAATCCCTCTGGCATCGCTGTGGGCTCGGCCCGCGCAGCGACGGCCAGCTGCGGCTGGACGGTGTCAATCCCGGCGTACTCCTGCGACACAAACCTCATTCCCAGCCACCGGAAGATATAGTCCGTGACCGACTTCGCATAGTGGATGTCCGCGTTGTTCGTCCACCCGCTCGGCTCGAATCGCACGTGCTGGAACTTGTCCACGAGCGCCTTCAACGGCACGCCGTACTGCAGCGAAAGTGAAATCGCCGTCGCGAAGTTATCCATCAGGCCGCTGATCGTCGATCCTTCCTTCGACATGCGGATGAAGATCTCGCCCGGCGTCTTGTTGTCTTCATAGAGACCGACCGTGATGTATCCCTCGTGTCCCCCGACAGAGAACTTGTGCGTCAGCGAAGAGCGCTCGTCGAGCAGCCTGCGCCGCAGCGGGCGCTCCCCTTGGGTCGCCCCTGCCTCCCCGTCCCGCTCCGCACTGCCCGTGTTGAGCGGCTGCGCAACCTTCGAGCCATCCCGGTAGATCGCGACCGCCTTTAAGCCTAGGCGCCACGCATCCATATAGGCGTTCGCAATGTCATCCACGCTCGACTCGGTGGGCATGTTGATCGTCTTCGAGATCGCTCCCGAGATGAACGGCTGCACCGCCGCCATCATCCGCAGGTGGCCTGAGTTGTGGATCGAGCGCACTCCGTTCTGGGGCTTGAAACTGCAGTCGAACACCGCCAAGTGTTCGTCCTTGAGTTCCGGCGCGCCCTCGATCGTCTCGGCGGAGTCAATGTGGTTGACGATCCCGTTGATCTGGCTGGGGCTGTAGCCGAGCCGCTCCAAGGCTTCTGAAACCGTGTTATTGACGATCTTGATCACGCCCCCGCCGACAAGCTTCTTGTACTTGACCAGCGCGAGTTCAGGCTCCACTCCCGTGGTGTCGCAGTCCATCATGAACCCGATCGTCCCAGTAGGAGCGATCACCGTGACCTGCCCGTTGCGGTAGCCATGCTTCCTGCCGACCTTATAGGCCCGGTTCCAAGCATCCTGGGCCGCATCGCGAAGATCAGCCTGCACGCCCTGACGCGCGATTTCCTCGCTGGCGTCGCGGTGCATCCGGACCACTTCCAGGAATGGGTCCCTGTTCTGCGCGTAGCCGTCGAACGGGCCGCGCACTTTCGCGATCTGCGCGCTGGTGAGGTACGCCTGACCGCACATCGTGGCGCTGATCGCCCCCGCAATCGCACGCCCCCGGTCCGAATCGTAGGGCACGCCCATCGACATCAGCAAAGCGCCTAGATTTGCGAACCCGAGGCCTAGCGGCCGGTAGGAGTGCGAAGTGAACGCGATGTTCTGCGTTGGATACGCCGCGTTGTCGACCAAGATCTCCTGTGCCATGATCACCGTGCTGACGGCCTTGCGGAAAGCCTCGACATCGAACTCGCCGGCCGCCGACTGGAACTTCATCAGGTTCAGCGAAGCCAGATTGCAGGCCGAGTCGTTCAAGAACATGTATTCCGAACACGGGTTTGACGCGAAGATCCGCGCCGTGTTCTTGACCGGATTCCACTTGTTGATCGTCGTGTCAAACTGCATGCCCGGATCGCCGCATTGATGCGTCGCATCGGCGATGTCCCGCAGCAGGTCCTTGGCGTTGTGCCGCTCCTTGGGCTGCTTGCTCAGCACTGAGCGCGTCCACCATTCGCGTTGCTCGTCGGCGGCGCTCATGAACTCGTCCGTGACCCGTACCGAGTTGTTCGCGTTCTGGAACGAGATTGTCGAGTAGGCGTCGCCGTCGATGGCCCCGTCGTAACCGTTAGCGATTAGCACGTGTGCCTTCTTCTCTTCCTTGGCCTTGCACCAGATGAAGTCCTTCACATCCGGGTGATCCACGTCCAAGATCACCATCTTGGCCGCGCGACGGGTCTTGCCGCCGGATTTGATCACTCCCGCAAACGCGTCGAAACCCTTCATGAACGAGACCGGGCCAGAAGCCCGCCCGCCACCGGCCAAGCCCGCGTCATCCTCGCGGATGTTCGACAAGTTCGTGCCGGTGCCCGAGCCCCACTTGAACAGCATGCCCTCGGTCTTTGCCAAGTCGAGAATCGACTCCAGCGAGTCGTCCACCGAATTGATGAAGCAGGCCGAGCACTGCGGCCGGTGCTGGTCAGGGTCCAGCGCGGTGACGCGCTCGCTCGCCTCATCCCATGCCCAGCCGTAGCCGCGCGACTCCTTGCGCACCCCGACGTTGAACCACACCGGGGAATTGAAGCTCGCCTTTTGGGTGAGCATCAGGTGGGCCAAGTCGTCGCGGAAGCTCTCGACGTCCTGTTCCGTCGCGAAGTAGCCCCCGAGGCCGCCCCAATCTGCGACCGTGTCCACCACGCGCCCCACGAGCTGTCGCAGACTGGCCTCGCGGTCGTCCCTGCCAACCGTGCCGTGGAAATACTTGCTGGCGACGATGTTGGTCGCGGTCTGCGACCAGCTGGCCGGCATCTCAACTTCGTTCTGTTCGAACACGATGTTGCCGGCTGCGTCGGCGATCACTGCGGAGCGCGGCTCCCATTTGGTCGCGTCGTACGGCGTCTCGCCCGCTTTCAGATTGCGCGTGAAATAGCGTTCAAAGGCGAGGCCGCGACGCGCGGTCTTCTCCTCCGCGCTGGCCGGCAACCCGACTGCAGCCGATTCCCCCACGCCTTTTTCGGTCCGCGTGTCGATCCCCGGCAAACTCATGACCCAAAGTCCCTCCTTGTTTCAATTGGACTCTCGAAAGCATGCCCTGCAGCCCTAGCGCCCGGCGGCGCCAAACACCTTCCTGCCCAAGTGGGGTACATCCCATGGTGTGTAGGCCAGAAAGTGCACAACATGTTGCAGGCTGCTTTCCGTTTATAGAGCCAACTACGCGATTTTGCACCTTATGGAGTGGTTGCGTCAAGTCCCTTTCCAGTGCTCCTTCTCGCCTGTTCTAGCAAGCCAATCGGCGCAAACTCAGTCCCTTCAACTGTGTGCGTCAGATTGTCACGCAAGCACCAATGGTCGCAGCTAAGAAACTTTTTCATAATTCTCGCCCAAAAGAAGCGTCCAACAGCTGTCACGTCGGCCTTACGCCCAGATCGACTGCTCTCGGTCGCGTGCGACATGGGCCTCGCCGCTTTGCACGATCGCGAACTTGGTCGCGATCGGCCCCACCATCTCGTACAGCACTACCGCCGAGAGCACGATCGTGGAGATCACGGAGTAGTACTCGGGGAACTGCTTCCCGATCGTGATCACCAGCCCGACGGCCAAGCCGGCCTGCGTGAGCAGCCCGAATCCGAGCAGGTGCTGCACTTGAGGATCCAGGCCCGAGCGCCTGCTCCCGATCCATGCTCCGAAGAACTTGCCGCCGCCGCGCGCAAATAGGTAGACCAGACCCACCACGCCGATCGACACCAAGCGCTGCGCGTCCAACTCAGCGCCGGCCAGGACGAAAAAGATTGCATAGAAGGGCGGGTCGGTGCCTTCCAGCGTCTTGAACAGACGCTGACTGCGTCGAGACAGGTTCACCATCGTGGCTCCAACCGCGAGACTCGCGATCAGCGGGGACAGGTCGGCGATCCTCGCCACGCCCACGCAGAGTAGAATCGATCCGGCCAGCAGGATCAGCATTTCCCCGGTCTCGGTCACCTGCCGCGCCCAGCCGGCCAGCATCAGGCCCGTCAGAAATCCCAGGGCGACCGAGCCGGCCAGTTGCCACAAGAGCGGAAAGCCCGCCTGGAAGATGGTCTGGCCCAGGCTTTGCTGACCCCAGCTCCCGATCAAGTCCACGATCGCCGCGCACAGCAGATAGGCGATCAGGCAGACGATGTTGTTGACGGCGATGATACCCAGCAACGAGTCGCTTAGAGGTCCGCGAGCATTGCACTCCCGCATCACCATCAGCGTTGACGCCGGTGCCGTCGCGATGGATACAGATGCAAGCAGCAGCGCCACCTGCCATTGCAGGCCTAGCACCAGCATGCTGACCAGCACCATGCCGGCAGCGAGCATCGACTCCACCATCGTGAGGCGCACGATCTTGCGGCCGATCCGCCGGATCATGGTGTACTCGAACACGCCGCCGATCGAAAACAGGATCAATCCCAGCGCCACCTCGCTCAGCGCTTCGAGCGCTTGGATGTTCTCGTGGCTCACCCAGCCCAGCACTGACGGCCCGAGTGCCATGCCAGCCAAGATGTAGCCGGTGACCTCCGGAATGTGCAAGACGCGCACGATGTGCCCCGCTGCGAGCGCCAGCAGCAGGATCAGGCCGAGCGACGAGAGTTCATTCATTGACCGGCACCAAGGCGCCCCAGATGCGCCCGCGGCGCGCGATGACCAGATGGGCCATGCTGCGCTCCGCTGCGCGGAATGCCTGCTCCAAGTCCGCCGCAGATTCCGTTGGGACTTGGTTGACGGCGAGCAGTCGATCGCCTGGGCGCGCACCGACCCGCGCTGCCAAGCTGCCACCGATCACCGTCCCAAGGGGCAGGCCGCTTTCCTCCATGACAAATCCGCGGGTCGTTACCGCCGCCTCGAGCACCGGCCGCGCCTGCAGGCGCACCGTGGACCGGCGGCCGGAGCGCCAGACAGACAAATCAAAGAACTCCCGGGAGACCGGTAGGGCAAGGCTGCTCAAATCTTCGAGATCCTCGACCGGCGAGCCGTCAATCGCCAGAATCATGTCGCCAGGCATCAGACCCGCCTCGTACGCCCCATAGCCCCACCAGACCTCGTGGACAATGACGCCCGCTTCCCGGCCAAGGAAATCCAGCTCCGCCGCGTCTGCCTGCCCCAGCCGCATCCCGTGCCGCTCCTGCAACAGGTCATCAGCTGTTAAGCCCGCTCGGACCCGCAACTCGAGCGCACCTGCCTCGGCTGCGATCAACGTCCCAGCGCAGTCCAAGACCACTGCTATCAGCCCCCCGTCCAAGGAGAAGATGCCAGCGCCTGAGTGCTTCGTCTCCAATTCGAGATTGGTCAAGACCTCGGTTAGCTCGACTTCGCCGCAGCGCCGCTCCATCAAGCCGAACAGGTTCCCCGGTGCATAGCGCAGGCCTCCCGCGTTAGATCTCCAAATGGCGAGCAGCCAAGACCCCCACGGATACAGCCTCACTGGATCGCGGCCGCTGACGACCACGTCCAATGGCGCTTCGAGTAGGACATACGGCAGTTGTGGCGCAGCTACGCTCGTCCGCAAGGCTACCTCTTGGTCATCGAGGGCTGTCCTGTCGTGTCGCGGAAACGGTCCAAGCCGAGCAGATGTCACGACCTCGCCCGCCTGCCAAACCACCCCGCTCTGACCGGTTTCCACCAGCAGGACCACGCTCTCCTCGACTTGCGTGGCGACAAACGCGAAATGGTCTGCGATCCGCTCTACCATGCGGCGATCCGCAAACCGTCCCAATTGGGGACGATCGGCGGCACTGGCAGGCGTGGCTTCCTCCGGCCCGACTCTCGGCCGCAGGACCGCGCCGACCACCAGGATCACCATACAGGCCACGCCTAGCACGGCTATGTACTTCGGATCAGCCCTCCGGACAGCCATTTGATTCGCAGCGCCGCGATCAGATCACGGCCACGTCCCCACTGATTCGATAGTCGACCACCAAGACGAACACGGCCCCTGAGGCGCCGAGGAAACAGCCCAGAATGATCCAGACCGGCGTCGCGGTGCCAGCCGCATGGGCTAGCGCACCAACGGCCCAGCTCGCCAGCAGGGCTGCGACAAGCGCCAAATGCAGTGACCGGGTGACCCAGCGGCTCCGGCCCAAGGTCGCCGGCCAGTGTCCAAGGCACAGCGTAAGCGGAAACAGCATACCCATCGCCACGCCGAGCATTGCCGTCCCGGCTGCGACCACCGCCAATCCGCCAGCGGACAACAGGATTGCAGCGCCGGGAACGGCCAACAACGGCGCCACTGCCAGCGGGAGCAGGTTTTCGCGGACCGTCGGCAGTCTTCCGGCATGCGCCCAGCCAGCGGACAGCGCTAGCCAAAACAGCGCCATCACTGCGGCGCCATCGACCAGCGAGAGACCCACCCGACGCGACAAATAGGCGGCGAGCCACGACGCCGCGATAGCACATGCGGCGGCCTGCAGAAGCAGGCTTGCAGCCATCAGGAAGCCGCGCGGTGCGGTGCCCTGCGGGCCGCGCTCCCGATCCCAGCGCCCCTCGACCCCTTCGAATGCCACCCTGCCCGCCCGAAAAGACGCCACTGCGAGCAGCAGCGGGACGATCGCTGCACTCAGCAGCACGGGATCAGTCCGAGACGGGCTGGCTGCGATCATCCCGATCAGATTTGCAGTGCAACCACCCAGCCCAACACTCACTCCGAAGAGCCCCATGAGCGACTCCGCCCGTCGAGGCGGGAGCATTGCAAGCACCAGCGCGAGACACAACCGCAAGGCGCCCCCACAGGCCAAGCCCAGCAGAGCGAATCGTACGGGATCGAGCGGGCGTGGCTCGGCGAACAACAGCGCGATCATTCCGGCTACCGCGCCTGCTCCACAAACCGTCAGGTAGGCGCGCGTTCCTCGTCCCGGGGCATTGCGCGCCAAGAGCCGGCGACCCGGCACAACGGCAAGCAACGCACCTGCCGCCGCCGCTGGCATGGCATACATCACAACTGCATCGGTCCCCGATTGCCGCAAGACAAGGATCCCCAGAAATCCCAGGCCCAGGCCCAGCACGAACAGCGAAAGCGCCGTCAGCCGGACATGTGGCGCTCCCGGAGACCGCCTAAGTAAGCCCGCTTCGGACATGGCCGCATTGTATCAACGCACCCCGCAATCCCAGCCGTGGGGGCAATGCTTGGCAATGCCGACACAGCATGCCAGGCCAAAATCGATTCGCCTAGGTTGACTGTGCCCCTACTTGGGCCCCGAGCAGGACCGCAGCCTGTCGCTCAGCTGCTGCACAGCCCCCCACAGAAGCGCCGCCTCGGTGGAGCAGCCGATCAACTTCATTCCCCGCCCAATCCAGAACTCGGCTAGCTGATCGTCACGCACTTGGATGGCCGGCCAGATACCGTGCTCCTCGCAGGCCGCTATCACGCGATCAATCGCCGCGACCAGTCGCGGATGCTCCCACTGGCCGCCGACCCCCAGCGAGATCGACAGATCCGCCGGGCCGACGAGCAGGCAGTCCAATCCCTCAACCGTCGCTAATTCGGGTAGTCGCTCCAAGGCAGCCGTCGATTCAACCTGGGCGATCAGCAGCGTTTCCCGGTTGCAGTGGGCCGTGATTTCGTCAAAGGACGCCGTTTGATAGCCAATCTGGGGCGGACCCAGGCCGAAGCCACGGTGCCCGAGCGGGGGGAACTTGGCGCCGCGCACCGCATGAGCGAGCTGCTCCGGATCCTCGCAGCGCGGAAATATGATGCCCTCTGCGCCCGAATCCAGCGCCCGCGCAACAAGGTCGTATTGGAAGTCGCACACTCGCACGACCGCCGTTACGTCGGTCATCCGATAGGCGCGCAACAAATCATGCAGCGTATCGGACGAGAACGGGCTGTGCTCCGAATCTAGAAAGACCCAATCCATTGCTGCCGCGCCGAACATCTTCGGCACTTCGGTCGACCCGATCTGACAATGGGCGATACCGACGGCAACTCCGCCGACCTGCAAGGTCTGCTTGGTCCGATTGGGACGCATCCCCCCAACTGTATCGCAGCGCTGGGGCACACCCCGCAAGGCGGCACCGGCACTGACCTCGAGCGGGACGGGCCAGTTGGCGCTCAGAGTCGCACTTGCAGCGTCGTGTTCAGAAACGTCTGCGATTCGCCGCCAAGCAGGTTCTGCGTCACGAACCTTCCGGCCATGAAGCGCGACAAGCCGACCCGCAGCTCGACCCGCGGCACCGGAGAATAACGGACCACCAGGTCCAGCTCCGATCCGACAGCGGCGCTGCCAGCGCCGCCGAGCGGGGCAGCAATCCTTAGCTTGGAATTGGTTTGGTACAGCCCGTCGTGGACGCTTGCGAGCCGGAAATCGAGGAAGTCCGCGCTCACGGTCCACTGCCGGCCCGGATGCAGTTCGATCCCCGTCTTCAGCGCTTGCAGGTTGCGGAAGCCCGTGAGGTCCATCTCGCCGAAAACCCTGTGTATCGATGGGAAGAGCGTGTCGAAGGTGCCAATTCGGTCGTCTTGGGGGTTTGAGTCACCGCTGGCATAGCTCCACTCGACGGCAAGGCGCGGGCGTGCCCGGGCGTGCTCGAGCGTCTTGCCCACGGCCCACACGCCCATCCAAGCTCGCTGCGGCCGGTCCCGGTGGCCGCCCCCTTGGCCGGCCAAGATGACTTGGTAGTCCCACGTTTCCGCGAACACGCCCGAGAAGCGCGAACCCGCCGTGCGTAGCAGCCCACCAAGGCTTGATCGCATGTCCGGCGGCCGTCGGGTATTGAGAATGAACGGCTCGATCTGATGGCCGTCCTCCCAAGCCTCGATCGAGCCTACGGCGCCATACACGAACCGCGTCCGCGAGGTCGGGTCGAACCCATCACGAATGTCGACCTGAGAGAAACCCAGCAGATGCAGGCCGTAGTCGCCGCGCCGCAGCGTGAGCAGCGCTCCGTCCCACGTGGGCGCGACATTGCTCCAGTTGCGGTATCCCAGCAGGCGCTGATCAATGAAGGCCAGCTCGCGCCTGCCGGCGTACAGGGTCAGCGGGCCGTCTTCGCTTCCCAAGGCAACGTAACCTTGGCGCAGGTCAACCGGATCTGTGAGCGGGCGAGTGTTGCGTTCAAGGGCCAAGCCCCCCACGCGCGAATCCTGGGCTTGCGCGAAGAATCGGACGTTCTTCGCCGGGCGCAGCGTAGCATTCAGGCGGAGCCGCGATGTCGCGAAGCCGTCCTCTCGGGCCGGATTCTCCCCGCCGCCACTGCGTGTCTCGGCACGCACGCGCACGAACGCCTCGAACTCGTAGCGGGGCTCGGGATCGCGCGCTGGGCCTTGCGCCGAGGCAACGCCCGGCGGCAGCGCAGCTAGTCCGACGAGAACGGCGCAAGCAGCTCGTAGCCCAATCGCGACAGACATGTTCTGCTACTACTCTATCCGCGGCATTCGAGGAAGCCGCAGCTACTCGTCGCCCCCAACACTGAGCACTGCCAAGAAAGCTTCCTGGGGGATATCGACGCGTCCGACGCGCTTCATCCTGCGCTTGCCCTCTCGCTGCCGGTCCAGCAGTTTCCGCTTGCGCGAAATGTCGCCGCCGTAGCACTTCGCCGTCACGTTCTTGCGCAATGGGGCGATATTGTCGCGAGCCACGATCCGCGTCCCGATCGCCGCCTGCAGCGCGACCTCGAACTGCTGGCGCGGGATCAGCTTGCGGAATCTCTGGATCAAGGCCTTGCCCCGGTCATAGGCCTGGTCGCGATGCACGATGAGCGACAGCGCGTCGATAGGATCCCCGGCAACCAGGATATCGAGCTTGACCATCGGCGATGTCCAGTATCCGGAGAAGTGGTAGTCGATCGAGGCGTAGCCCCTCGATACCGTCTTGATCCGATCATAGAAGTCGAGCACGATTTCATTCAGCGGGACTTCGTAGGTCAGCACCACGCGGTCGCCCGCGGCGTATTCGAAGCCCTTCTGCACACCGCGCTTGTCTTCGAGCAGCTTCAAGATCCCGCCGAGATAATCGTCCCTGGTGATCACTGTCACGGTGAAGATCGGCTCTTCGATCTGCTTGATTGACGGTTGCGCTGGCCAGCGGCTGGCGTTGTTGACTGCGAGAACCTCGCCGTTCGTCTGCTCGATCCGGTAGCGCACGCCCGGTGCGGTCGTGATCAGCCTCAGGTCGAACTCGCGCTCCAACCGCTCTTGGACAATCTCAAGGTGCAGCAAGCCCAAGAACCCGCACCGGAAGCCAAATCCAAGGGCAACCGAACTTTCCGGCTCGAACTGGAACGAGCGATCGTTGAGCTGCAGCTTCTCCAAGGCGTCCCGCAGCATGTCGTGCTCGTGGGACTCCACTGGATACAGTCCGGCAAACACCATCGGCTTCGATTCTTCAAAGCCCGGCAAGGGCTCGCTGGGCAAATCCCGCGCGTCGCAGATCGTGTCGCCAATGCCGGTCTCCGTAACGTTCTTGATGTTGGCGACGACCCAGCCAACCTCGCCGGCCGACAGCGTTTCGCATACCACCGGCTTGGGAGTGCGAAAGCCCAGTTCGTCGACGTCGTAGGTCCGGCCGGTCGACCACAGCTGGATCTTCATGCCCGCCGAAACCTCACCATCGACCACCCGCAACAGCATCACCACGCCACGGTAGGAGTCGTACCACGAGTCGAACAGCAGGGCGCGCAAGGGTGCTCCCGGCTGCGAGCGCGGCGCGGGAATGCGCGCGACAACGGCTTCCAGCACCTCGTCCACGCCCAGTCCGGTCTTGGCGCTGATGCGCAGCGCGTCGTGGGCTTCCAAGCCGATCGTCCCCTCGATCTCGTCCTGAACCCGCTCTGGATCGGCTGCCGACAGATCGATCTTGTTCAGCACTGGCACGATCTCGAGATCATGCTCCAAGGCGAGGTATGTGTTCGCCATCGTCTGAGCCTCGACGCCTTGAGCGGCATCGACAACCAGCAGCGCGCCTTCGCAGGCGGCCAGGCTGCGCGAAACCTCGTAGGCGAAGTCAACGTGCCCGGGGGTGTCGATCAGATTCAGCTGGTACGTCTTGCCGTCGCGCGCCTCGTAGAGGATTCGGACGGCCTGCGCCTTGATCGTGATGCCTCGCTCGCGCTCCAGATCCATCGAGTCGAGGACTTGGTCTTGCATTTCCCGGCTGCTGAGCGCGCCAGTGGCCTCGAGCAGGCGATCCGCAAGCGTCGACTTGCCGTGGTCGATGTGGGCGATGATCGAGAAATTTCGAATCAGGGAAAGGTCCATGCAGTAATGGAAGGCTCGCTCGACGTCACGCCCGTGCGCCGGCCACTCTCCCCTGTCTCGATTGTAACCGTCTACCCGCTCCAGCGGCTAGCGAGCACTCAAGCGGCGAGCCGTTCCAACAGTTGCTGAATCTGGCTCACAGCCGCCGCCCCCTCGGCCTCGAAACCGGACCATTCGAACGTTCCGTCGGGCCTGAATCGTGCCCCGTCGGTCTCTGCCACAAAGTGCATCAGACGTTCCGGATCCACCTTGGAGTCCGCGCGCAGCTGCACCACGAGGCGGTCACCGCGCCGTTCGAGCAGGGGAATGCGCATCGATTGAGCCCGGTGCTTCAGGACTGAGTGAGCAAGCAGGTTCTGGACAGCGGCGGGAAGCGGACCATAGCGATCCTTCATCTCCGCCATGGCTCCGTCACGCTCTTCCGCGTCGCGCACCGCGGCGAGCCGCTTGTACAGCTGCAGCCGCTGCGTCTCCTCCGGTACGTAGTCGGTCGGAATGTGGAAGTCCAAGCGCAGCCGGATCTGCGTCTGCAGCGTGTCTTCCACATCCTCGCCTCGCAGCTTGCGCACCGCCTCTTCCAGCAGCTGCGTATAGGTCTCGAATCCAACCGCTGCCACCTGGCCGCTCTGCTCGCCGCCCAGCAGGTTCCCGGCACCGCGCAATTCCAAGTCCAGGGCGGCCACCTTGAAGCCCGCCCCGAGTTCGCTGAATTCACGCAGTGCCGCTAGCCGCTTGCGCGCGCCGTCGCTGAGTTCGCGGTTCGACGGCACCAGCAGGTAGGCATACGCCCGCCGGTCCGAGCGCCCCACGCGGCCCCGCAATTGGTAGAGCTCGGCGAGTCCGTACATGTCCGCGCGATCAACGATCATCGTGTTCGCCAATGGGATGTCCAGACCGTTCTCGATGATCGTCGTCGCCACCAGCACGTCGAACTCGTGGCGCATGAAGCCGAGCATGACCCGCTCGAGCTCCCGTTCGCCCATCTGTCCGTGGCCTACCCGAAATCGCACTTCGGGCAGCGCTGCCGCAAGCCTGTCGGCCACACCCTGGATCGAATCCACGCGGTTGTGGAGGAAGTACACCTGGCCACTGCGCTGAACCTCCCTGCGAATCGCCGTGACAGCGAGGCGATCATCGTATTCGGCCACGACTGTCTGGATGGCGAGGCGGTCTTGGGGCGGAGTCTTGATGACCGAAACATCCCGCAATCCCATCAGCGACATGTAGAGGGTGCGAGGGATTGGCGTCGCAGTCAGCGCCAGCACGTCCACTGTCTTGCGCACCTGTTTGAGCCGCTCCTTGTGGCGCACGCCGAAGCGCTGCTCCTCGTCTACGATCAACAGCCCGAGATCGCGAAACTCCACGTCCTGCGAGAGGAGTCGGTGCGTGCCGATCACGATATCTACGGTGCCTTCGTGCAGGCGCTCGATCGTGGCTTTGAGCTGCTTCGGCGTCCGAAAGCGAGACAGCATCTCGATCTCGACTGGGAAGGCAGCGAAACGCTCCCGGAAGGTCTCCAGATGCTGGTACGCCAGAATTGTCGTCGGCACCAGCACCGCGACCTGCTTGTCATCCCCCAACGCCTTGAACGCCGCCCGCATTGCCACTTCGGTCTTGCCGAAGCCAACATCCCCGCACACCAACCGGTCCATGATTCTCGGCGACTCCAAGTCGCGCTTGATCTCCTGGGTCGCAGTCAACTGGTCATCGGTGGCTTCGTACGCGAACGACTCCTCAAATTCGCGCTGCCAGTTGCTGTCGGGAGAGTAGCAGAACCCCCGCCCAAGCGACCGCTTGGCGTAGAGCTTGAGCAGGTCGTCGGCCATCTCCAGCAGCCGCGCCTTGACCCGCTGCTTGGTCTTGGCCCAGGTCTGGCCACCCAAGCGATCCAGCTGGGGCGGCGGCCCGCCGGCCCCGTGGTACATGTGCACTAAGTCCATCCGCGCCAGCGGCACGTAGAGCCGGGCTCCTGCGGCGTACTCGAGCAGCATGAAGTCCTCGTTGCGGCCCAAGGCTTCGATCTGGCGCACTCCCAGATAGCGGCCGACGCCATGCTGCACATGCACGACCCGGTCTCCCTCCCGCAAGTCTTCAAGGTCCGCCAGGAATGCTGCGCTAGCCGCCTTGCGCCTTCGCGGCTTGGGCACCAGCTCCGAGCTTGAGAACACATCCTGCGTCCCGTAGATCGCTAGGTTCGAGTCTGGAAGCACACAGCCGTGGGGGATCGCCGTCGTGACGAGAATCGCGGACGCGACGGAGTGCGAGAGACCGGCCTTTTCCTCTAACTGTCGGCTGAGGCCTTGCGGGCGCTCGTGCAGGACCAGCTGGTATGGCACCGCGTGCTCCTGGAACAGGTCCGAGAGCCGCTCCAAGTCTCCGATGGACGTCGCCGCAACCATCACTTGAGAGGCGGCGGAGATCTGGGCCTTGATCTCTTGGAGACAGTGGCTGATGTTGCCCTGGAAACGCGGTACAGACCGACACGGGATGTGCCAGGTCGAGTCCGGTGCGCGGACGGATGTCGCATCCAAGCCAAGTTCGTCGAACACAACGCGCTTGCGGGTGCTGGCTCCAGTCGCAAATTGCTCCCAGTCAAAGTAGTATTCGCCTGGCTCCGGCCCGGCCTCGGCGAGCCGTTTCCAGAGCCCTTCCGCTTCCTGCTCGACCGCCTGTGGCTCATGCACCAGGACCGTCGCGTCCGGCAGCAATTCGAGCAGCGATCCCGAGCGCCATTCCGGGCCAGTGGCGGTGAACTCCCACCCCGGCGGCAACAAACCATCGCCTGAACCGCCGGCCGGAATCTCCTGCATTGGCAGCACGTCGATCTCGTCGCGACGCTGGATGGACTGCTGCGTCCGCTGGTCGAACTCGCGGATCGACTCGACCTCGTCGCCAAACAGCTCCAAGCGGTACGGATGTCGAGCGCCGGGCACGAACAAGTCGAGAATGCCTCCTCGAACTGCGAATTGGCCGACCATCTCGACTGGCTCTCGCCGACTGTAGCCCAGCGCTCCCAAGCGGTGCTCCAGCTCCTCCAGCGGCGCGTCGGCCCCTACTCGGATCTGGCTGGCCAGATCCATATAGGCGGCGGGGCCCGCGACCCGCTGCAGCGCCGCCGCGATTGGGGCCACGATGATCGAAACCTGCCGCGATGCCATGCGCCAGAGCCCCATGCCACGCCGCTGCGCAATGTCCGGATGGGGCGAGAGGCCGTCAAACGGCGTCACATCCTGCGCCGGCAACAGGCATGGAGCGACATCTCGATCACCTGCCGCGATCAACCCGAACCAGGCCTGTAGCGAATCATGGAAGGACTCGGCCGCAGCCTGGCTGCCGGTGAGAACCAGCAAGGGCCGGCCGGCCTGCGAGCGCAGCAGCAAGACATAGGCCGCAGCGGCCACGGGCGACAAGCCCGAAAGCCGGTGCAGGCCCGGCCCGGGCGCGCGCAATGCAGACAGCAAGCCTTGGAACGCCTCGTGGCGGCCCAATTCGGCAAGTCGGTGGCGCAAGCCGAAGGGTGTCAATCCGCGCGCATCCGGAGTATGTTCGCGACCATGTCGGTGGTCGAATACCCCGCCTCAACCGGAATGGTGCAGACCTGCCCGCCGGCAGCCTCGACGATCTCCCTGCCCGCGATCCAGTGCGCCCAGTCCCCCCCCTTGACAAGCACGTCAGGAAGCAAGGCCGCCAACAGCGCATGGGGCGTTGCCTCGCCGAAAACCGTGACCGCGTCCACGCAAGCGAAGCCAGCCAGCGTCGCGGCCCGCTCGGATTCCGGCAGGACGGGACGGTTGGGCCCTTTCAAGTCGCGCACGCTCTGATCGGAGTTGATGGCCACGATCAGGCGGCTGCCATGCTCGCTGGCGCGCTCGAGCAAGCGCACATGCCCTGGGTGCAGCAGATCAAAGCAGCCGTTGGTGAATACGACGCGCTCGCCACTGCGTGACCACTGTGTACGCAACGAGACTAAAGCGGCACGCTCGGCGACAACTCCCATAGCGCAGCCCGGGATGAGCCGCCTAGCCGCGGACGGCCACGCTAGTCCCGACTTCCTTGGCGACGGGTACTTGGTAGGGGAACTCGGCGATCTTGCGGTGAACGGCACCGTTCTCGGTGAGCAAGCTGCCATAGAGGGCGAAGGATTCGGGCTCGATCGCGCCGAAATCGCGGGTCGGCAACTCCTCGATGGCCTCATGCATCTCCGTCAGGTCGCATTCCCCCACCAAGCGCCCCAGCGTCAGGTGCGGGACGTACGGTCGCACCTCCGGGGCGATGCCCAGACGCGACAGCTTCGAGTCCACAGTGCTGGCCAGCTGGCGCAGCGGCGGTGTATTCTCGGCGATCACCCAGAACACTCTGGGGCTGCGCACGTACGGAAAGAACCCGAGACCGGCCAGCGATACCTTCACCTTGCTGGGAATCCCCACGCGGTTCAAGCTGTCGACCACGTCGTCGAGCCGGTCCTCGTCCCAATCCCCGATGTACTTCAAGGTCACGTGCATGTTTCGCGGATGGACCCAGCGGATGGGTGCCATCGGAGCGAGGCGTCGTACCAGCTCCGTAACGTTCCCGACGACCTTGGCATTCAAGTCGAGTGCAACAAACAAGCGCATTCTGAGCTCCAGTGGCCGTGTGGAATCGGCCAAAATCTTAGTTCTTGTGAACGGAAAACTGATCCGACGGTGGTTTGAGGACAATTGTCTCTGTCTGCTCGGGTTCGGTCAGCGCGACTTCAGCGCCGTGCGTGCGAAATCCCTTGCTGATGACCTGGATCAGAATCTGGCCGCGGGGCAGCGGCGGCACTGGAGTGCTGCCTTCGTTGCTCGTCTTGAGTTCGAAAGCAGGGCTTTTCTTCTTCAGCTTGTTCTTCTTGCCCTGGAGCTGGCGAATGATGATGCTCGCACGAGGCACAGGGCGCCCCATCTCGTCCTTGACCAGAATCCGCAGCGTGGTCCATTCGCGGGCCGCCCGTAGCAGGCTCGCACCCGGCACGGCTGCCACCAGCGCCAGAAGCGCGCCTCGCCTGGTCGGTGCGAAGCTTCGGTGAGTCATGCGGATTGCGGTCACGGTGCTCAGAAAATGTAACTTAGCGCTCCGGAATAGCTCCGGATCGCCTGCAAGAGGTTCAGCATCCGCCCGTCCGGCACTTGCAGGGGCACGTAGCCGGTCTTGAGCAGATTGCGGAAGTCAGCGCTCGCCTCGAACTTGCCGGGCATGCCGCCTACGCTGGGCAGCGGCTGGCGCAGCACGAGGTTCAGGCCCGGAGCCGAGCGTGAAGCGAAATCGTTGAACGGATCGGCGGGCAGAACGGATTGCCTGCTCGACCACTGGTACGAACCCGTCATCGCCGTCCCCACGCCCGGCACGGCGGCTGATACCGACGCAAGAATCATGTGGGCGCGCTGCGACTCCAAGACCTCTCGCAGTTCGCTGGGCGTGGCGGAGTGCAGGTGATTTCTCGCCGGCGCCAGCACGCCCCCATAGCCGTACCCGAGCGCGGCTTGCAGCCGCTCGCGGAGCTTGCGCGAGTACGAAACCCGCACGCCTGGAGTGCTGTAGTTGCCGCCGTTGAGGGTCGCCGCGGCGGAGTACAAGTCCGGGACCACCTCTCCGTCGGCGAACACCCCCTCCGGCACTGCTGCCGAGATCGCAGCGTCGCGGATGGAATCCCTGTAGACGGACGCCTCGACGAGATTGTCACCGAACGTCTCGCGATAGGCAATCTCGACGTGCTCAGAGCGCTGTACCGTCGGACGCCCATTCACCACCGCCACGCGCGGGAACATGCCCAGCTGCCGCACGCTGCTGCGCAGCGCGGCATCCTGCCCGGCCCGCGACGCCGATAGCGGCGGCATACCGGAGGCGTAGCTCAGGGCCAGCTCGCGTCCTTCCGCCAGCTTGTAGATCACCTTGCCGTGTGGACTGGCAAAATGCAGCCGGTTGAGGAACTTGACCGACTCGAAAACCACGCCGTACTCGACCCGCAGCGAGTCCGTCAGCTCGACCGCATCGCCGAATTCGAGCGAGAACGTCTCCAGGCGCAGGAGGCCCTGCCCCTCCTGCTGGGAGCCGAGGACACCGCGCGTGGCGGCCGAGGATGCCTGCAGTTGGCGCACCGTCAAGGCCACTTCGGGGTGCGCGAGCCCGATCTCGGTTGTATAGCTGGTGCGAAACCCGCTCGAGCCGCCAGAAATGTCCGGCCGGCCGGCGCCGCTGTTGCCGCTGACCGTCAGGTCATGGCTGCCGAACAGCGAGGTGGCCACCGCGAAGGCGGTGCCCAGATCCTGTTGGGCGCTGAGGCCATTCGAGCGATTCCCCTGCCCGGCGCTGAGCTCGGCATAGGCGTGGGTGTCCTCGAACGTCCCGTCGAGCTTGCGCAGGAAACGCTCGCGCTCGTTGACCTCGGCAGGCGCGAAGCGGAGCACGTTGCGGCGGGAGTGCTTGGCGCGCAGCACCCACTTCCAGCGCTCGGACATGTCCCTGACCTGGCTCCCGTAAGCCAGCTGCAAGCTGGCGAACACCCCCCGCAGGGAAACATCCAAGAATGTGCGCGCGTCGGGATCGACCGTGAGCTCTGCCTTGCGGGCGAGCGAGAAGTTCGGCTGGCGCACCTCTATCGAATAAGTGCCCGGGAACAGACCGGTGAACTGGAACCACCCGCGGTAGTCGCTCACGATGGTGCCGGCGACGCGGCCATCGGCGGCCAGCAGGCTCACCGCCGCTCCCATCTGCGGCGTGCCGCCCTCGTCGCGCACCAAGCCGGCGATGCTGCCGCCGATCTGGGCTGCAGCCTGGCCGCACAGCAATAGCACAGCGAGCAATCCGCCTCCGGCGACCACTCCTAGGCGACGCTGCTGCATGATGGAACTGCCGGTAGCCCTCAAAGAATCTTAAACGTGGTAGTGGGCGTCAAGGATTCATTCTTGACGTCATCCTGCACCAAAAGGTCCAGACGATACTCGCCCGGCTCCAAGCTCTGCAGCGGGAGCAGCTTTTCGATCACCACTTGGCGCGCAGAGGCGCCGCGGATAGTGTTGACATCCTCGGTGAAGTTCAACAGCAACTCGCCGGGAGTGTCAAGGCGCGTGATCTGATAGGTCACGTTACCCTCCGGCCGACTGGTCTCCTCATCCTGCCCGAGGTTATAGATCTGCATGTAGATGCCCAGCTTCTCGTCGCGCTTGAAGGCATCGTTGATGCGCGGCCGAACCTTGGAACTGCCAATCACGAACTGTCCTGTGCCCAGCGAGCGGATCGGTACGCGCTCGATTTTGTCGGCAATGATCAGCGAGGAGGTGGCCAGTGCCTCGTCGTCAAACTCGGGCACGCGCATCGCCGTGCGGTACGTTCCCATGGTCTCGCCGACCAGATCCTTCACCACCAGCTCGAGGCGGTACATCCCCGGGGCCAGCGGCACGGACTTGTTGTAGACCGACGAGCGGCCCACCTCTTGGTGCATGCGCTCCGCCGTCGTGTTGATGCTGACCGTGTCCTCGAAGGTCGACTGCACGCGCCGCGTCATCGTGGTGATGCGGCCGAAGATATTCGCAACCGCCTTGTGCAGGCCGTTCTCCTCCTTGAACATCAGGTTTTCGTTGCGCAGCAGCACCGTGATGCCGGACAGCACCGAAGTATTCGTCACGCGGACGAAGTGGATGTCGACATCGTAGGCCAGCGTGTCGTAGTCAATCGTGGAGTTCACGATCGCTTCAAGGTCTTTGAACTTGACCGCCGGAGGCTTGAAGATGTTGGCGTAGAGCTGCAACCGCTCGAACTGGTTGTAGCGGATGGATTGAGCGCCGCCGATCGGCGTTCCCATGCGCGTGCCATCGGTCCGGCGGAAGCGGTCAGCCTTGGTGGTCAGGCCCATCTGCTCGGAAAGCGTCAAGCCCGCGCCCGGCACGTGGAGCAGGGCGTCCTTCTCCGAAGGGTCCATGGTCAGGCGGTACTCGCCGGTCATGGTCGGGTCCACGAACTCCAGCAGAATGTCGCTGCCAATGCCCTCGATCCAGCGGTATCGCCAGATCTCGAACGGATAGGTCGAGGTGAAACCGCCACCCTCTTCGTAAGGCCGCTGGTACTGGCCGCCCGAGGGGTGCGACTCGATCTCGTCTGGGGGGCCGTACGCGATATAGATCCGGCCGCGGTCGGCCCTCCAACCGGGGATGCCGGACGCATAGCGGTCGTTAGCGTAGGCAATCCGCCTGTAGTGCTCTTCCTTGTACTCGTTCTCAAGCGAGTCGGGAGTCGGGTCCCGGCGCATCCAGAACGACTCGATGAAGTTCTCGCGCTCCTCGTCGGTGGCCATCTGGACGAACGCCTTGCGCTCCTCCGGGGTGATGATGTAGCGGACGTCCTCGTTAAGCCAGCGCTTGAAGGGACCGCGCAGTTCCTTCCGCAACCGCTCGATCCTACGCTTCTCCTGCTTAGCGGTGAGCCTTGGTGGCTCGGCGGCTTCCTGAGCCACCAGAGAACCCGCGAAGGCACCCAATAGCAAGACGGAAATCCAGAATGAGATTCGGCTTCGCATCGATTCTCCTGCCCTGCCCGGCCGCCACCAATCCAGCAGGCCCAAATGCCTTCCGGCAGGATCAGCTGGGGGTGGTAGCACCGACGGTATACGACAACTTCGATTGTAGTGCCTGATGGCGCATTGGTCAAGAAGAATCACAATGATTCTGCCGAGAGCGTTGCGCCGCCCCGTGTGGCCGACGCCGTCGCGCCGCTGCCCGCCGCGTAAAGCCCTGCGCCCAGCCCCGAATTGCCTCAGAAACCTTACGACGAGCCTACCGACCCACGGAATCCAAGGACCATCAACGTCAAGTCATCACTCCGAGGAGCGTCCAAGCCGAATTCGGTGATCTGCCTCAGCAGGGCGTCAAAAAACTCCGCCGTCCCAAGGAAGGCCAAGCCAGTCGCAGCTGCGACGAGCCGCTCCTCGCCGAACAGCTCAGATGCGCTGTTGCGCCGCTCGGTGACTCCGTCGCTGTAGATCACCAGCTTGTCCCCCGGTTCGAGCTGGCAGGCGTCCTCTGCAAACTGAACATCTTTGAAGAGGCCGACCGGCCGGCTGTTGGGAGCCAGTAGCTCGCAATCCCCTGAGGCGCGCACGAGAATCGCCGGACAGTGCCCGGCGCTGCTCCAGCGCATGCCACCATCCTGGCTGAGGGTCGCCGCGAATACAGTCGCGAAGCGAGTCTGGGCTGAACGCTCGCAGATATAGCGGTTGATGCGATCCAACGTTCCGGCCAGCGAGACATCCGGGCCCGATCCCAGGAAGAATGCCCCCTGTAGCAACGACGCGAGGATCGAAGCGGCTACGCCCTTGCCGGAGACATCGGCCAGCACAGCGGCCCATTTCCCAGGGGCGACTTGCATGAGGTCGTAGTAATCTCCGCCAAGTTGCGAGCTGGGCTCGCTGTGCCCCTTCGCCACCAGCCAGCCCTCGCTCGGCAATGCCGCAGGCAACAGCGCGCGCTGGATGTCGCGGGCCAGCGCCAGCTCATGTTCCAAGCGGCGCTTCTCGCGTTCTTCCTCGATCAGGCGCGCGTTCTCGATACTGGTCGAGATCTCGATCGCCAAGGCGTGCAGCAGCGCCTCGCTGACCTCTGCCAGGCGCAGGTCCGGGTTCCGCGCGTCCATGTAGAGCACTCCGAGTGTGTCCTTCTTTGCGGAGATAACGCTGGTCTCGTGATCCTGCCCGATGCGCATGCGCAGGATCGGAACACCCAGAGCGCTGCGCGCAACGGCGTCGCCGGCGGCATCGGCCCCCCCGAGGTCGACCTCCATCGTGAACAGATCCGGCCGCTTGTCGAGCGCCTCAGCGATCGTCGAGATCGGAACGCCGAGCGCGCCGGCACTGCCGGCCGCACTACACGAGGCCTTGACTTGCAAGCGGCCCGCCGAATCGCGCAAGAGCAGAAACGCCCGTTCAGCGTGCGCGATGGTCAGAGCGGCCTCGACCACCGCCTCGAAGACGTCTTCCACGCCGCTCGCGAACTCCATCGTGCGAGCGACGTCGAGCATCGCCGACAGACGGCCCAGAGCGCCAGTGCGGCGCGACTCGCCACCCAGCTGGGAAACTCTCTTCAGCAGCGGGGCCCGAGAACTGCGCCCTTCGCAAACCGTGAGCAGGAATGAGTCCTCGACGCCGAAGCCGATCCGATCGCCGAGGGCAAGGCGCGTACGTCGGACAGGCTCGCCATTGATCGAGATGCCGTGGCGGCTGCCGAGGTCCTCGATCGCATAGCCGCCATTCTCAACGCGGATCTTGGCGTGGCGGCGCGAAATCCTGCTGTCCGCGAGCGTGAGGTCACACTCTTTGAGCCGTCCGATTACGAATGGATTCCGGTTCACCGAGACCTGCAGGCACTCGCCGGACGGGGGCTCAACCAGCAGAGCGAGAGACGCAAGCCTGTCCCCGGTTTCGGACACCGAGACCGATTGCATCGTGGAGCCCTCCGACGGGCTCAGGCTGTTCCGGCAGCAGCAGCCGAAACCGGAACGGCTTCCACTGTCTCCGGGGGGCTGATCTCGCGCTTCTGGCAGTCAGCGCAGTACCCGCCGACTTCTGTGCGCGCAACTTCAATCTTGAACCCGAATTGGGCCTCTATCTGGGCCTTCATCTCTCTCAGCGGATCCCCGAAGTACTCCGAGACCGAACCGCAACCCATGCAGACAATATGCGCATGCTCACGCTTGAGCCGAGTCTCGTAGTAGTGTTGTTCGCCTTCGTAGTGCATCAAGTCCAGCTCGTCCACCAATCCCTGCTCCTTGAGCACCTTGAGGGTTCGGTAGACCGTCACCTGGTTGATTTTGGAATCCACCTTCTGGGCCAGTTCGTAGATTTCGTGCGCGTTGAGGTGCCGTCTAGAGCTGTGGATCAGGCGAAACACCAACTCCCTCTGACGCGTGAGCCTGAAACCCCGCCGCCGCAGCGACTGCAGAGGACTTACGAGGGGTTCCAGAGCGTCCACACGGATCAATCTAACATATCGTCTCGGTGCCCGAAGCGCCGATTCGCCCGGTGCCGGTTAGAATGGGAGGACCACCCGCTCTTAACGTCGGGCCGTGGCGCAGCCTGGTAGCGCGCTTCCTTGGGGTGGAAGAGGTCCCGAGTTCAAATCTCGGCGGCCCGACCAATCACCGCACCGCCGCTAGCCACTCGGACCGCGGCGGTGCGCTCTAGCCTCGCTAGCACGCCGACATATTTGGCAGTCGCTAGCTTGGATGACAGCTAGCTTGGATGATCGCCTGTGCGATGATTTGAAGGCTGTGGCTGCCCCGCCGCACACTCGGTACACCCAATGCGCCAGACCCATACTGCTCCAATCCTTGCCGCGCTGGCACTGCTTGGCGCCAGTTGCACGGGCGGCGATGTCGCCGGAGCCCGCTCGGAGGGGCCGCCGAACGTCGTCGTGATTCTCGCCGATGACCAAGGCTGGGGCGATCTCAGCCTGCACGGCAACACCAACCTGTCGACTCCGCAAATCGACTCGCTGGCGCGCGACGGCGCGATGCTCGAGCACTTCTACGTCAACTCTGTGTGCGCGCCAACCAGGGCCGAATTCCTGACCGGGCGCTACCACGCCCGCGGCGGTGTGCGCGGCGTCTCCACGGGCCAGGAGCGCCTCAATGCCGACGAGCACACGATCGCCCAGACCTTCCTTGCCGCCGGCTATGCCACCGGAGCCTTCGGCAAGTGGCACAACGGCACGCAGCACCCGTACCACCCCAACGCGCGCGGGTTCGAGGAGTTCTACGGATTCACCGAAGGGCACTGGGGGCATTACTTCGACTACGAACTGGACCACAATGGCGAGCTCGTGCGGGGCGAGGGCTTCGTGATCGACGACTTCACGAACAAGGCCATGGCCTTCATGGAGGCGAATCGCGAGCGGCCCTTCTTCGCCTACCTCCCCTACAACACCCCGCACTCTCCGATGCAGGTGCCGGACGAGTACTGGCAGAGGTTTGAATCGAAGGAGCTGGGGATGCGCAATCGGGATCCGGACGCCGAGGACGTGCCGAAGACCCGCGCCGCCCTGGCCATGGTGGAGAACATCGACTGGAATGTGGGCCGGGTGCTCGCCAAGTTGGAGGAACTCGAACTCAGCGATGACACGATCATCCTCTACTTCAGCGACAACGGCCCCAACAGCTGGCGCTGGAACGGCGGCATGAAGGGACGCAAGGGATCTGTCGACGAGGGAGGGCTGCGGTCTCCCCTGCTCGTCCGCTGGCCGGGCCAGATTCCGGCGGGCCAGCGGATTTCCGCGGTCGCCGGGGCGATCGACCTGCTGCCCACGCTCGCTCGGCTGGCGGGCATCCAAGTCGGCGCGGTCAAGCCTCTGGACGGCCGCAGCTTGGTACCGCTGCTGCTGGGGCAGGAGATCGAATGGCAGGACCGCCTCCTATACTCGTTGCGAAGCGCCCGCGGAAACCTGCAGCTCAGCATCCGCAACCAGCAATTCCGCCTCGACCCCGACGGCCGGCTATTCGATATCGCAGCCGACCCTGGCCAGCACGAGGATGTGGCGGGGAAGTTCCCCGAACAGGCCGAGTCGCTGCGCGCAGCAGCCAAGGAATTCCTAGCCGAGATCGGGCCCAGCGTCGGGCCGGATGACCGCCCGTTTCCCGTGGGCCATGCCCAGCTGACGCTGCTGCCGGCCCGCGACGGCTTGCCGCACGGCGGCGTAGAACGCAGCGGCCGAGCCCCGAATTGCTCGTATTTCACCAACTGGACCAGCACCGACGACAGCATCAGCTGGGACATTGAGGTGGCGGAGGCCGGCGAGTACGAAATCTCGGTCTACTATGCGGCTCCGACCGCCGGCGCCGTGATCGAGGCGTCTTTCGAGGGTGCCGCCGCGAAGGCTGAGATCGTCGAGGCCCACGACCCGCCGGCGTACGGCTCCGAAGCAGATCGCGTGTGGCGCGGCGCTGGCGAATCCCTGGTCAAGGACTTCCGACCGCTTGCGCTCGGCAAGGCGACGCTGCCAGGCACGCGGGGCACGCTTACGCTGAAGGCGCTGAACGTCGTGGGCGACCAAGTCGCTGAAATCCGGTACGTAGCGGTCAAGCGCCTGTGACAGCAGGCCGGATCAGGGCGCAGCAGCTGCGGGCTCGCGCACTACCACGACGCGGTTGATCGGCACGCTGCCGAGGTCCTGGACCCGCCCACTCGGCCAGCGCACCTGCGCGGGGACGTCGTGGAGGGCGGGCTTGCCGAGACCGAAATGCACGCCGTCGTGGCTGGATGAGGCGTAGCCGACCGCGCTCGTCATCAAGTTGGTCTGGCCCCCCACCCTGACCACGGCGCCAATGCCATCTCGATTGGAGTCCGATCCAACCAAGCGCAGGTTGAGCCAAGCATTGCCGGTCGGGCTGACGTTCTCCCACAATTCTGCCGCTCCTCCCAGCGAGGACACAACGATATCGACCCTGCCGTCGCTGTTAAAGTCCCCGAACGCACACCCGCGATGGACCTTCGCGGCAGTCGCGAAGCCGGCGCCGGCACCGGCCGAGACATCGTCGAAGGCGCCGTCCCCGCGATTGGCGAAGACGGTGTTGGGTTCGCGGTACGGGGTCGTGTCCTCGAATTCGTGAATGATGTCGTTCACGTGGGAGTTGGCCGTGAACAGGTCCTTCCAGCCGTCGTTGTCGAAATCATAGAGGCCGTTGCCCCAGCCGCTGTGGCGGTTGGAAAGAGCCGCTATCCCGGCAGCCCCGGTGACGTCTTCAAAGAAGCCATCTCCGGCGTTGCGGAACAGAGGGAAGGTTTCCGCGATCAGTGCCGTGATGGCGGCGTCGGGCAGGCCGTCATTGTCGTAATCGCGGAAGTCGATGCCCATGCTGACCACCGGATCACCATGCTGCAGCAGGGCCGTGCCAGCGAACATCGCACCCTCCTCGAAACCGTTTCCGGACTGGCTCAGGAACAGGAAATTGGGCAGGTTGTCGTTCGTTACCAGCGCATCGATCCAGCCGTCTCCGTCGGCGTCGGCGAAGGCCACGCTCATCCCCCTACCCGCATGCCCGCCAATGCCCGTTGCACGGCTCACGTCCTCGAACCTTCCGCCCCCTGCGTTGCGGTAGAGACGGTTGGGCACAGGGGTCAGCTGCAGCGGATCACAATAGGCGCGCAAGCCCCGGCTTCGATCGCCGCAGTAGGTGTCGAAGTCCAAGTTCCAGCTGGCGTAGTTGACCACGAACAAGTCCAAGCGGCCATCCGAGTCGTAATCAAACCAGCCCGCAGCCACTGACCAATCTCCCCCCTCGAGACCGGATGCGGCTGTCGCGTCCTCAAATGTGCCGTCGCCGCGGTTGCGAAACAGCGTGAGACGAAAGACACCCGCGACAAGCAGGTCGACATCGCCATCGTTGTCATAGTCAGCTGCGGCCGCGCCCATGTCGTAGCCGACTCCGGCCACGCCCGCCGCGGCGGTCACGTCGGTAAAGCGCATCCCGCCGTCATTGCGGTACAGGCGATTCCAGTATTTCGGCGACTCCTTCTCCAAGGACGGGATTGCGGCCCCGTTGGTGAAATAGATGTCCGCGCGCCCGTCCCCGTCGTAGTCGAACACCGCAACTCCCCCGGCCATCGTCTCAATCATGCGCTTCTGGGGCGTGGGATGGTTCTCCAGCACGAAATCGACACCGGCCGCCGCCGCGACGTCTTGAAAGCGGACCACGCCTGCTGCGGACGCCGCTGGCACCGCGACCGCGAGGGCGAGTGGCAGCGCGATGGCGGTGAGGCCTACTCGCCCCTGATCCATCGATCCAACCTGCCGCGGTCGCGAGCGAACGATCTCTTGCGCATCTCAGTCGACCGCTGGAGCGCTTCCTGAGCCCGCTCACGATTTCCCAAGCTCCGGTGCGCTTGGAACAGCGAGTAGTGGATGTCGCCGTAATAATCGAGGACGAGTCCCTGCTCAAGCTGCGCGGCAGCCTCCTCGTAGCGGCCGACGCGGAGGTAGGCGCGGCCGAGGCTCGGGCGCGCTTCGACCAGATTCGGGTCGAGCCGCAGGGCCGTCTCCAAGAAGCCGATCGACTCGGCGTGCTGCTGCTTGGCCACAAACAGACGGCCGGCGAAGTAGAGCGTGCGCGGGTTCGCCGCATCGAGTTCGAGCGCCCGTGCCAGGGCCTGCTGAGCGTCGTCGTACGCGTTGTTCAGCAGGTAGATCAAGCCTAGGCTGCGATGCAGCTCAGCCTCGTCCGGCTTGATCTCAAGGGCCACGCGATACTCGGCAATCGCCTCGTCATCGGCCTGCCGCTGCCGGTGCGCTTCGGCGCGCAGCTGGTGCACCCGCCATGAGCCAGGCGCCAGCAGCCCGACCTGCTGGAAGCATTGATCAGCGAGCGATTGCAGCGTTCGCACGGTCCAGTAGAGCGCTTCTGGCAGATCCCCGTCGGCCCCCGTCATGGCATGCGTGAATGCGACCAGCGCCCGCTCGCGCCGACCAAGGAGCTCGTATGCCTGCCCGAGCAGCAGCAATTCCCCGCGCGTCAGAGAGCGTCGCGATTCCAGCGCCTGGGCGCAAGCTGCGTAGAGGTGCTCGCGGCACAGCTCAGCCGCCGGGGACTGCCCCGCGGCACGCGTTGCAACAGTCTGCAGCGCGCTGTCGAATCGCAAACGCTCGGCCGCCGCCTGTGCCGTGTTCCGCGCCGCGCCGAACAATGCCCAGCGCAAGAAGCTCGCAGCGCCGCCCTCAGCCTGGGCAAGCGCGGGCTGCAACGCCGCGGCGTCTCCAGGATCGATGCTCCGGACAGGAAAATCCGGGCCCAATAGCAGCCCTTGCGGGAAGGAATCCCAGACGGCGCTCACGTGCTCCAGGGCGGCCGCTACGTCACCGCGTGCAAGACTGACCTCGGCCAGCCCCAGCAGTGCCTGTTCCCACCGGGCATCGATTTCCAGCTCGGCCTGAAACTGCGCGGCGGCGTTATCCAAGCTACCCTGTCGCAGCAATGCCGCGCCTAAGGCTGCGTGCAACCCGGCAAGGCCCCGGCTCTTGGCGATCGCGGTCGCATAGTATTCGGCGGCCGCATCCCAAGCCTCGCTGAGCACGAGCATGTCGGCCCCCAGGCGCGACGCCCAGACCGAGTCCGGCATGCGGACGACCAAGCGCCCAGCGAGGTCGCTCATCAGGCCCATATAGTCTCTGCCGAGCAGGTGCCAGGCTTCAGCCTTATCGGGATTGTGCGCGAACGCAGCCTGGAACTCACGGACCGCGGCGGCGTAGTCCGCCAGCGCCAGATGGCAGGCGGCCAAGGCCCTGCGCGCCTCGAGATTGGCCGGATCGTGCCGCAGGCTGCGCTCGAGCGGGGCGACGGCCTTCGCCGCAGCGCCGAGCATTAGGTGCCCCAAGCCGAGAAACAGGTCTGCGACGGGCAGGTCCGGCTCGGCGGCGGCGGCCCGCTCGAGTTCGGCGACGGTTTCCGCGTACTTGCCCTGCAGGAACAGGACCAGCCCCAGGTTCACCCTCGCCTCGGGAAGGTCGGACGTCGCCTCCAGCACCGCCCGGTACTCGATCTCCGCTTCGGCGAAGCGGCCAGACTGCATCGCGGCCTGCGCGGCCTGAAAACGCTCCTGAACCGCGTTCGGCTCGGCCGCTACACCCCCAACGGCCAAGCCCGCCAGCAGGACAGCGGCGAGCGACCGGAGCGGGATCGAAGCGCTCGGTTGTCGCAACTGTCGGCGCGTCCGCGCCTCGCAGAGCTCTTGCCAGCCCATTGGTCTCGACTAAGCGTATCGCGAAGCGCGGAAATGCCGGAAGCCGGGGGGCGGATGGCGGCTCCATGGATGAGACCCGCGCCCGCGCTTAAAACAGCGCGCGCAGGCCGAACTGGACCAATCGCGGAACGCCCCTAGTGCCACTGATCACCCCGAATTGCGGCGTGCCCAAAGCCGTGCCGGGATGCCGGAAAAGCGGTGTGTTGAAAAGGTTGAAGAACTCCGTGCGGAATTCGATACCCAGCCTCTCGCCGATCTGGGTCCGCTTGAATATCGCGAAGTCCCACTGCGCGATGCCGGGCCCGCGGACATCGGGCAGAACCCGCGCCGTGTTGCCGAACGTGAAGGCCGCCGGCTGGCTGAATACATCCGTGCGGAAGTACTGCGTTAGCCGTGTCTGCGGGTCCCCAGATAGTTCGGCGCTGGTCCCGTTGTTGTTCGGGAACTGGCCGCCACCGTACGAGTTCGAGAGATTGCGCGAGGTCCCAACGCCGATCGGGAACCCGCGCTGGACCGTGGTAACTCCGTTGACGCCCCACCCGCCGATGATGGCGTTAGCAGCGCCGGACAGGTCGCCGCCGATCGGCTTGCCCTTGCCGAACGGCAGATCGAGCACGTAACTGAGCACGAATCGCTGCGAGACATCGAACGCTGCGAGCGACTTGAGGGAGCGCAGGTCGTTGTTGTTGCCGCCGGTCGCCCAGCCTTGCGCGCTGAAACCCTCCAGGCCGTCCAGCCAACCGGTGAGCGTGCCAGAATCGGTGATCAGCTTGCTCGCCGTGTACGAGGCAAGGAAGCTCGCCCCCCACTGAAGCGCCGTTCGATCTTGGCCTGGAATGAGTGGTAGGTGGAACTGCGGTTAGTGGGCCCGGCCATCGAGACGTTCGTGAATTGCGGGTAAGGGCGCAGGAGCTGGCCCCGCGAAATCGTCGGTTGCGAAAGCGGCCCCGTGGCGATAGAAGTCCCGTAGAACGGATTCTCGACTTGTTCGTTGAGCTGCGGGCCGAGCGCGAGGTGCTGGTCAGGCAACTGATTGATCGTCTGGGCGTTGACCGGGAGACTGGTGCCCTTCGATCCCGCATAGGCGAGATCCACCAAGGTTCCGTCGGCTAGCTGCCGCTGGAGGTTGAAATTCCACTGCTGCATATAGCCGAGCGGCTGGCCGGGCACCGGGGACTGGATCCCCAGCCCGCCGACCAAAGTGTTGAGGAACGTTGTGTCGCGCCCCGGCGGCGAAAGGATGCCGTCCGGGAAGGGATTGTTCAGCAGGCGATAGGGCGTGACCCCGCCGTCGAGCGAATTGATCCACGGAGTAGAGATCGTGCTCACGACGTCTTGGTTGGGCCCAATTGCGAAGGCAACGTCGTTGGGCAGCCAGAAGACACCGTAGCCGGTGCGGATGACTGTTTGGTCGTCCAGGCGGTACGCGATCCCCAAGCGCGGGGCGAACGAGTTGACGTCATCCAGGCGCGTTCGCGGCTTGCGGAGGTCGGAATTGACCAGCGCCAGCTGCCCCTTCAATTCCATGCCCGTCTCGGCGCCCAGCGGGTTGGTCGAATCTAGCGCGAGAGATGTCATGTTGTCGAATCGCTCCGAGTAGTTCCCGGACCGCTCCCAGCGGAGACCCACGTTGATCGTCAGCCGATCATTCACCTGCCATTGGTCGTTGACGTAAGCAGCCCGATAAATCATCTGGCCGGCGACTAGGCCGGGAGTCGTAATGCCCCGGCTAGAACTGCCGGTGCCGAGCAAGAACGAGGCGAAGCCCCATCCGCCTTGGGGGCTGAACGGATCGTTCGCCGTGAACTTGGAATTGAAGTCGAAGATGCCGCTGGGTGTGTTGCTCTGGGCATAGTTGTGCGTCAGGCGCCGCACGTCACCGCCGATCTTGAGCGTGTGCCTGCCGCGGATCAGCGTCAGGCTGGGCAGCAAAGCTAGGTTCTCCTGCCGCCCGATGATGATGCTGCCGGTACCCTGGCTGCAGAAGAGGCCGTAGCTTTCCACGCACGGCGTCGGGATGTGCCGGAAGTTCTCCGGAATCTGGCTGACCAAGGACGCGGGCCACGCGAACTGGGCAAGGTCAATGCCCTGGCTGGCGGGCGAGCGGTCGTACCGAAAACGCGTCCATGCCGCTCGCAGATCGAGGATCGTGGTCGGCGAGATCAGGTACGTATCGCCCAACACGATCTGGTTCGTGGTGAATGTCTCCGGGCCGGCATCAATGTGGGCACCGGTTCCGTACGGATCTACGCCGAACGTCAGATTGTCCCACCAAGTCCAGCGGCCCATGACGCGGTGTTTGTCGCTGGCAGACCAGTCGATGCGGTTGTTGAGCTGTTCGTTGTTGCCGCCATCGCTGGCGTTCGCCGCGAAGTTGAGGTTCAGGCCCGGCTGGTTCGGCTTCGCCCACAAGTGGCTGAGAGCCTTGGCCGTGTCATCCTGCCGTGTCGCGGGCACAATCTTGTTCGCGAAGGGTGCCCTCGGCAGGTCAGCCGCGCTGGTGATCGAGAACGGATCGTAGATCATCTGGTCCAACTCGGAGAAATCGCCGCGCTGCATCGACTCGGTTGGCGAATCGAGCAGCAGCGAGCGGCCTTGGCGCTGGCGATAGCCCTCGTAGGAGGAAAAGAAGAAGACCCGATCCCTGACGACGGGTCCGCCCACGTTGGCGCCCCACTGATTCTGCACAAAGGGCGGGGTGCCGATCCCGCTGGCGTTGTTGAAGAACGTGTTGGAATTGAGCACCTTGTTGCGCAAGAACTCATAGGCGGACCCGTGGAACTGATTGCTGCCGGACTTGGTCGTCATGTTGATGACGCCGCCGGCGAAGCGGCCGAACTCGGCACCGAGGTTGTTGGTCTGGATCTTGAACTCCTGCACCGCGTCCTGTGTCGGCACCAGAGCGGTCAGATTGGCGTAGCCGATGTTGACCGGCGCGCCGTCGAGCGTCGTCGCACTCTGATTCGACTGCCCGCCGCCGATTTGGAAGTTGCCCCAGGCAAAAATATTGACTCCCGTGGGGCTCTGCATGGACTGGCCTTGCGGCACGACGCCCGGGGCGAGCGCCACCAGGTTCAAGACATTGCGACCATTCAGGGGCGTCTCGGTAACCTTGCGCGACTCGACCACCTGCCCCAGAGACGAAGTCTGGGACTGCAACAGGGGCGTGCTCGATACAACTTCTACGACCTCGGTCACTTCACCGATCTCCATGACCGGGTCAATGCGGATGCTGGCCTCGACCTCGATGGTGATCGGCTCCTGAGCATACTGCTTGAAGCCTTCGGAGCGGGCCTCGAGGCGGTACTGGCCCGGAACCAGGTTCACGAACCGGTAGAGGCCCGCCGCCTCCGTTTCCTGCACCCGCTGCTCTCCGGTTCCCAGATTGGTCACCGTGACGCTGGCGCCGGGAATGACAGCTCCGGTCGAATCCTGAACCGAACCGACCAACGAGCCGTAGAAGGTCTGGCCAAGCGCCGAGCCAGACAGGAGCGAGAGCGAAATAGCCAAAGCGGCCGACACTCCGAGCTTTCTAGAAGTCATTGCGCACCTCCGTGCGACGGCACGCACCTCACAGCGCGTTCGATTCGAGGACGATCGACCGAACTGCTCTTACGGCAGCAGAACCGGTGGTGCGATTGCACGGCTGATTCTTTATCGGGGGGTGTGACCATTCGCACAACAAGATCGGCGAGGGGCTGGCTATTTTGGCCGGATTCGTGTATGCATGGGGTATGCAGGAGCAGGAGACGCCCACAACGATTCCGGATCTGAAGCAAGTGGTGCTGCGGCTGGCGCAGCCGCACGAGCGGCCGCGCTGGGATGCGCTGATGGCCAAACACCACGATTTGGGGTGCAAGCAGGTGGCCGGGCGCGGGCTGCGCTATGTGGCGGAATACGAGGGCGAGTGGCTGGCGCTGCTGGGCTGGCAGACGGGGGTCTTCCAGTGCCGCCCGCGCGCCCGCTGGCTGGGCTGGCACAAGGCGGTGCAGTTCCGGCGCTTGCATCTGATCGCCAATCACACGAGGTTTTCAGTGCTGCCGGAGGGGGCGGGCGTGCAGCACTTGGCCTCGCGCGTGCTGGGGATGCATCTGCGGCGGCTGAGCCGGGACTGGCAACAGCGCTGGGGGCATCCCATTGAACTCGCCGAAACGTTTGTGGATCCGCAGCTGTACCGGGGCACGGTCTATGTGGCGGCGCACTGGATCCAGCTGGGCTTGCGCAAGGGGTCTGCGCGCTCGAACGGGCAGTCCACGGACAAGCACGGGCAGCGCAAGCAGATGCTGGTGGATCCGCTGCGGGCGCGGCTGGCGGATCCGCAGGAGCGGCCGGAATGGGCTTGCGGGGCGGTCGATGTGCGCTACCCGGCGGCGGAACTGCGCTCGCTGCGGGCGCAGTGGGAGGCGGTGGAGGACAGCCGGAGCTGCCACGGGAGACGGCATCGGTTGGCCGTGGTACTGGCGCTGCAGCTGCTGGCGAGGCCGGGCGGGTCGGCGGGCGGGCGGCAGAAGCGTATGCGAAGACATTGACAGCAGAGGAGTTAGGAGCCTTGGGCTGTCGCCGGGACGCGACCACGGGGGAGTCCGTGACACCCTCGGACACGACCTTCCAGCGGGTCATGGAGCGGACCGACCCGGGCTCGCTGGAACGGGCGCTCGAGCGTTGGACGCAACCGCGCGTGGCGGCGTCGGCGCGGGCGGGGGCTGGCAAGCGCATTCGCGGGGCCAACCGGCTGTCGGCGACGGGGCAGCACGGGGCGACGGTCACGCTGGTGGACCAGCGCACGGGCGTCCCGGTGGCGAGCCGCAGCTACCGCGAGGAGGGCGGCGAGCAGGCGGCCTGGCGGGCCTTGTTGGAAGCGGTGGACCTGCGCGGACGGACGGTGACGCTGGACGCGGGGCACGCGGGGCGCGAGACCGAGCGGGCGATCGTGGAACCGCACGGCGGGCACATCATGGTGCGGATCAAAGGCAACTGCGAGCTGACGCACGCGACCCTGAGCGGGCTGAATTGGGAGCTGGGCGCGGCGCGCAGCTGGGCGGAAGCTGGCTGGAAGCCCTCGCGCCAGAGCGACTTAGAGAAGCGCTCGAGCCAAGTCTTCACGCCCCATCCGCAACTGCTGCCGTTCCCGCATGCGCAGCAGGCCTACCGCATCACGCACGAGCGCTGTGCGCGGCGCGGTGGCGCGGTCAAGCGCAGCTACAGCTACGGCATCACTTCGCTGCCGCCGGCGGCTGCCTCGGCGCGCGAGTTACGGGTGCTGCAGCGCGGCCACTGGCGAGTGGAGAGCGCCAACCACTACCGCCGCGACAAGGTCTTCGGGGAGGCTGCTAGCCGCGTGCGCACGGGCCACGGTCCGGCCAACAACGCGGCGCTGAACAACCTGGCGCTGGCGTTGCTGCTGTCGCAGCCGCAGTTCGAGACGGTGCCGGAGGCGCAAATCTACTCCGCCGGCAACCGCGCCAAGGCGCTGCAACTGCGACTGAGCGAAACCTAGCAGGACTGGCACCGCTGAGACATCGCATCCGGCCGACCGCGGCCGGGTGAGCGGCCGCTCTGTGCGCCCGGGGCCGATAGCGGGAGCCCCGCCCGGCGCTGCTCGGCCCATCGGGCATCCTTGGACACCAGGCCGGGGCTCGATTTTCCTTCTCAGACCGCCATGGCGCTCGTGTTCAGGCACCCAGAGAGCGACTACACCCCTCAACCCGACAAAGAATCAGCGGTGGGTGCGATTGTCCGCCTCCTTATCGCCAAAGTCAACGCTCTCTCAGGATTTTGCAGCAACGCAGGGCAAGGATTGCGTTGGCGTGAGCGGCGTCGGGCGGGCGCAGCTGGCGACAGGCTGCGAGGCCGAGTTCGCCATGGCCGAACGGGTGGCAGCGGACGCTGCGGAAGGTCTGGTCGGGGCTGACAAGGGGTTCGTGCTTGAGCGGCTTGCGGAGGGCGTCGACCACGGCGGAGGGCCAGCCGCAGAGCTTGGCCAGAGCGCGTTTGCGAATCTGGCGGCCTTCGCGCCGAGCACGGCCAGCACGCTTGAAGCCAGGCGTGGAAGCCTGCCGCTATTTGACACTCGTTTGCAATATCGGCTACGCTCGAATCTTGGCTGGACCCGCCCGCGCTCGCGGTTGATCCCAGATACGATTCATGTCGATTGCACGCTTTCAGCGCTCTGTTCTCACTGGAATTGCGCTCGCGCTCTTTTCTTCGGCCCTGCCAGGTCGGGTCATCACCGGTAGATTAACCGGTCCGGGAGGCCTTCCTGTCGCAGGTGCCACGGTGGAAGTCATTGAAACAGAGGAATCTGCGCGTTCCAACAGCTTGGGCTTCTATACCTTGTCCGATATCCCCGACGGGGACTTCACCGTGCTTGTAACGTTTCATGAGTTCGAGCCTGTTGCAGTCCGTGGATCCGCTGAGACGACCGACCTTCCGGTCCAGATCACGCAACTCAAGCGCAGTCGAGCCACCATTGAAGTGGTCTCCACGGCCGCTACCCTGCGAACCGCGATCCCCGGGTCATTGCATGTGATTGGCAAAGAGGAGTTGATCGCAGCAAGGCCTATCGACGCGAATGAAGTCCTGCGACGCGTACCGGGGGTCACCTTGCGTGAGGATTCTGGCCCAGTCGCAATGCGGCTCAATATCGGGATGCGCGGGCTTAATCCCAATCGCAGCCGCAAAGTCCTGATGCTCGAGGACGGTATTCCGATTGCGCTGGCGCCGTACGGGGAACCGGACATGTACTACTCACCCCCGATCGAGCGGATGGCCCGCATCGAAGTCCTCAAGGGGAGCGGTCAGATCGCAAACGGGCCCCAGACTATCGGCGGCGTGGTGAACTTCGTCACGCCGAACCCGCCCTCGACGTTCCACGGAGAGCTCGATTTCGAGGGCGGGCAGCGGGGCGTGTTCGTAGGAAACGCTTCTGTCGGGGGCAGCAATCGAGACCAGACCATCGGATGGATTTCGAGTTATCTGCACAAGCAGGGCGATGGTTGGCGACAGTTCTACTACGACATCGAGGACGCCCAGACGAAATTCAACCTGACACCCGGCCAGCGCCACACGCTCGCGCTGAAGGGCGGGGTGTACGACGAGATCTCGAACTCCACCTATCTCGGGCTCACCACGCCGATGTTCGAGCAGAATCCCAACCAGAACCCCGTCACCGCCGACACCCTCGATGTCGAGCGCCGGTCCGCCTCCTTGTCTCACGCCTACACCATCAGCCCCAATGCGGTTCTGAGCACTGCGACGTTCCTGTATAGCACCAAGCGCTTCTGGGGCCGCCAGGACTTCGACCGCGCGGACAAGGGACGAGCCTACCTGGGCGTGGTCGGCGATCCTGACCTGGGTGGCGGAGCTCTGTATCTGCGCGACTCGGCCGGCAACCGCAACAGGCAGTTCAACGTGTATGGCGCACAATCGAACGCTGGTGTGCAACATGCCTACGGCTATCTGGATCTCGGCGCCCGCTACATCTACGAACACGCACATGACAGACGTGTGAACGGGGATCCATTTAACGCACGGACCGGCACCATTCGGGAGGACGAGTTTCGTTACGGCAGAGCGCTGGCAGGATACGTTCAGAACCGCTTCCTGATCGGCTCGCGGATTACCTTTACGCCTGGGGTGCGCTTCGTGCACTACAGGCAGGAGCGGCATATCACACGCAAACCCGTCGGAGGCGTGCCGACAAACGTCGACATCCGCAAGGACAACCAGGTCACGGAGGCCGTTCCGGGACTCGGATTCTCGCTGCGGGCCCGCGACGGCGTGACATTCTTCACGGGGGTGCACAGGGGCTTCGCGCCTCCGGGGACCAAGATTGCCATTACGAGCAGCGGCGACAACCTGGACTTGGACTCAGAACTGTCCTGGAACTTCGAGGCGGGCGTGCGGCTGGCCGGCCAACGGGCGGTTTCCGGCGAATTCACGTTCTTCCGCATGGACTTCTCCAACCAGATCATCACAGCGGCAGAATCGGGTGGCGCGACGACGACGGTCATCAACGGCGGTGCGACGCTGCACCAAGGTTTCGAGAGCTCGATCAGGGTCCATTGGGACAGAGTCGCTGACCTGTCCCAATGGAGCGTCTACACGGACCTGAGGCACATGTACCTGCCCACGGCCGAGTTCACTAACAACGAACTCTACGGTGGCAATCGCCTGCCTTACGCGCCAGAGCAAACGTTCGGAGCGATCTTCGGCATCAAGCAGTACGGTGGCTTGAGCTTTCACCTCGATTGGAGCGCTGTCGCAAACCAGTTCGGCGACAACGACCAGACTGTGATTCCGTCCGCGGATGGGACGGTCGGTCGAATTCCGTCCTACCAATTGGCCAATCTAGCGATCGGGTACGAGATCCGGCGGGAGCGCTGGGTGATCGAGCCGTACTTCACGATCAAGAACGCGTTTGACGAACTGTACATTTCGTCCCGCGCTCCGCAGGGCATCCAGCCCGGGCTGTTTCGGCAGACTCAGGGTGGATTGCGGATCAGCTTCTAGGGCTCGTCGTCGCGCTCTGCGACAGCCCCGAAACCTCCCAAACCAGCCGCCCCCGAAGCCAAGGATGCGGGGATTTCTGATGATCCTCTTCGGTCCAGTCGGCCAGCCCAGTCCGGCCCATCACAGGAACTCGGCGCGGCCAGCGTCGAGCCAATTGCTCGAACGTTCGCCCGAAGCTTGCCAGCACGACGCGAGCTAGAGCCGCCGGCCAGTACCCTCGGCGCGACAGGCGAGCACCCGAGCACCGGCTTCAAACCCTCTGGCAGTGACTCTCAATCGATAGAATAGGCCCGACCATGCTTGAACGAACCAGCGCACTCCCCCGCCGTCAGTTTCTCCAGCTGTCCGCAGCCGGAATCGGCTCCCTGCTAGGCTGCACCGGGCCCTCCGGGCGGACAGATGGGTCGGCCTCCCGGCCGCCGAACATCGTGTTCATCATGGCCGACGACCTCGGTTATGGCGAACTTGGCTGCTACGGGCAGGACAAGATCCTCACTCCCAACATTGATCGGATGGCCACGGAGAGCATGCGGTTCTCTGACGCGTATTCGGGCTGCTCGGTGTGCGCTCCCGCTCGCAGCGTGCTGATGACCGGGATGCACATGGGTCACACATCGGTCCGGTCCAACCCGGGCGGCGTTCCGATTCTCGCCGAAGATGTCACGGTTGCTGAATTGCTCAAGCAGCAAGGCTACGCGACTGGCTGCTTCGGCAAGTGGGGTCTCGGCGACATAGGTACCGATGGCGTGCCTTGGAAGCAAGGGTTCGATGAGTTCGTCGGGTATCTCCATCAGGCCCATGCGCATTACTTCTACCCGCACTACATCTACGACAACGACCAACAGCTGCCGCTCGAGGGAAACGAGGGGGACGGACGAGGGACTTACTCGCACGATGTCATCGCGGACAGGACGCTGCAGTTCATCGAACGGAACCAGGACCGGCCATTCTTCTGCTACGCGCCATTCACCATCCCCCATGGGGAATACGTGGCTCCAGATGATGAGATCTACGCGCAGTACAGCGGCAAGTTCGAAGAGGTCGAGCTACCCAAGAATCGGAACAGGCCTGATCGCCTGATCCGGCCCGGGCAGCCTCACGCCACGCTGGCCGCGATGATCACGAGACTGGACCGCGATGTGGGGAGGATTCTCGAGCTGATCGAAGAGCTTGGCCTCGCGGAGAACACAATCGTGTTCTTCACCTCTGACAACGGAGCGGCCGCAGCCTCGTGGACAGATTATTTTCGCAGCAGCGGACCGTTGCGGGGCGCCAAGAGGACGTTTTACGAAGGCGGAATCCGTGTCCCGATGCTGGCGCGCTGGCCGGGCAAGATCGAGCCCGGGTCGCGCAGCGACCATCCCTGGGGCTTCCATGACTTCCTGCCAACCGCTGTGGAGCTAGCCGGGGCACGTCCCGTGGACGAGACCGACGGGATTTCGGTGGTCCCTACCCTGCTGGGGGAGGGCACCCAGGCAGAGCACGAGTACCTTTATTGGGAGCTTCCGCAACACATGGGCGCCTCGGGGACATTCCGGGATGAGGTGCCGTCACAAGCACTACGCATGGGCAAGTGGAAGGCGGTGCGCCCGAGACCGAACGGCGAGGTCGAGCTGTACGATTTGGAGAACGATCTCGGCGAGACAAACAATGTCTCGGCGAATCATCCCGACGTGATGGCAAGAATCGAGATCTTGCTGAAGGACGCCCGCGAGCCGCCCAGGATGCAAACGGAGCTTGAACACATCTGGTGGGAGCGGAAAGGTTGACAACAGCGCGGCACTCCTGAAGGCCGAGTTGGCTGGGTCGCTCGTGGCACTCGGTCGGGTCCGGCCGAGGTTGGCGGGCCTCCATTGCGATTAGGGTGAACGTTGGCACGTCTGCGACCGCTCACAGCGGCCGACTGTGGCCTTGCTCCTTGTAGCGCTCGAGCAGGGCCTTGAGATTCTCAACGACCTGCGGTTGATCCACGAAGAGATTGTGGTCTTCGTGACGATCCGCTTCGATGTCGTAAAGCTGCGCGGACGGATCGCCGACCTTGGGGCCGTCCCACTGCTGCGATCCGGGACCTTGCCCGTCAATGTACTTCCACTTGCCCTGTCGAATGGCAAAGGTCCCGTCGACAGAGTGATGCACGGTTGCTTCCCGCAGCGGTCCAGCGTCCGTCCCCAACAGGGCCGGCAGGATGCTAACGCTGTCTTGGCCGGCATCGGCGGGCAAGGTGAACCCGGCGACCTCGGCGGCTGTCGCCATCAGATCGGTGAGGCAGATTGTCTGGTCGCTGGTCGAGCCAGCAGAGACCATTGCCGGCCAAGATGCGATGAACGGCATCCGGTGCCCGCCCTCCCAGGCGTCGCGCTTCTTGCCGCGCTGGCTCGCATGGTTGGCGTAATGGCCGAATTCCTCGATGTGGCTGGGATTCCATTCTGCCCCGTTGTCACTGGTGACGATAAAGAGCGTGTTCTCGAATTGGCCGGTCTCCTTCAGGGCAGCTATGACCATTCCGATCTGGGCATCCACTTGCGTTACGAAGTCCCCGTACTTGCCAGCCCCGCTGCGCCCGATGAATTCTTCGGTCGGCACCCACGGCCAATGCGGGGCCGGAAGGGGGAAATAGAGGAAGAAGGGCTGGTCCGGAGTCTCCGCCTGGCTCTTGATGTAGGCAATGGAGTGCCTAGTCAGATTTGGCAGCACATCGAAAAAGTCAAAGCCTTCAGCCGCCTCTCCGGGGCGCCAGAAGACAGGCCCGTCGAAGCGGCCCGGCTCATGTTCGGTGGCAGGCTTCTCGCAAACGTTGTTTTCCAGATACACGTACGGCGCCATGTCCAGCGAAGCGGGAATGATATACGAGTAGTCGAAGCCTAGCGTGGCCGGCCCGTTCGTCACAGGAGCAGTGAAGTCGATTTCCAAGCCCTCTGGCTTCGAGAAGTCCGAAGCCCCTTGGTAAGCCACTGACTTGTCGCCCTCCTCCCAGCTCTGCGGCTCGGTGATCGTGGTCCAATCCAGCCCAAGATGCCATTTGCCGACCACCGCCGTGCGATAGCCGTGTTCTTTCAGCATGCTGGCGACTGTCATCCGGCCCGCCTCGATGAGTGCTTGGGAGTAGCCGGAAAGCACGCCCTTCTTTAGCCGGGAGCGCCAAGCGTAGCGCCCAGTGACAACCCCATAGCGAGTCGGCGTGCAGACCGCGGAACCGGAATGAGCGTCAGTAAACCGCATGCCTGCGGCCGCCAGCTCATCCATGTACGGTGTGGGAATCTTCGATTCTGCATTAAAGCTACGCGGGTCCCCATAACCCATGTCGTCCGCCATCAGGAAGATGATGTTGGGCGGCCTTTCTGCCTGATTTGTGTCGGACGAGCAAGCCAGTAGCGCCAAACCTGCGGTTATCAATATCGTCGGCAGAAAACGGTTGGAGACCGAGAAAGGGTAAGCCATGGTGTTCTGCCGATTGTATGGCACTTGAGCGAATCCATTCAGCTCAAGTAAGCGTTCGAGCGGGCCGTGAATAGAGGACGTTGAGAGGGTGGAGGGAGGGTGGAAAAAAACTGGCTTGAAACGCTGGACACCGGATATGTGTTTATGCCAGCCTAGCGAATATGCAGTTGGGCGGGCAGCCGGAAGCGCAGGGAGGGTTGGTGTGGGCCCCGGGCTTCGACTGGCGGCGGGAGCGTGTGCCTGCCGAGGCGGTGGCGTTGGTCGAGGCGAAGCAAGCGGCGCATTACTGGCGGAGCATGCACGCGCGGGCGAAGGAGCGTGTGGCGCAGCGTTGGGGGCAGTGGCGGGCAGCGGAGCGGCAGCTGGCGGATGCGCGGCGGCAGATCGCGCAGTTGGCCGGGCGGGTGCGGGAGTTGGAGCAGGAGAATGCGGGTCTGCGGCAGCGCCAGCAGGAGCTGCTGAAGACGCCGTTCGGGAAGCGGAGTGAGAAGCGTCAGGGCGGCAGCGCCGGCGGGCCGGGCAGTGCGGGCACCAGTCAGGGGCCGCAGCGGTCGCGCGGGGGGCAGCCGGGAGCCAGCGCGCATGCGCGGGTCGCGCGGGCCGGCCTGGCGGTGCGGGAGGAGTGGCACGAGCCGGAGGCGGTCCAGCGCCAGTGTCTGGACTGCGGGCGGCCCTACCGCCGCAACGGCGAGGCGGTCAGCGACCGGATCGAGATCGAGGTCAAGGCGCATGTGCGGCGGATCCGGCGGCCACGCTACCGGGCCGCGTGCGAGTGCGCGAGACGGCCGGGGCAAGCGGTGCCGGAAGTGCTCGCGCCGCTGGTGCCGACGCTGTTCCGCGGCTCGGGCTATGGCCTGAGCGTGTGGGTGGCGTTCCTGATGCAGGTGTATTGGCAGCGGCACCCGGCGCGGGCCTTCGAGCGGGAGTGGGCCGAGTTCGGGGTGCGCCTGCCGGCGGCGACCCTGCTGGGGCATGTGCCGGATTTGCTGACTTGGTTCGAGCCGCTGGCAGAGGCCATCGGGGTGCACCAGCAGCAGGCGCGGGTGGTGCACGGGGACGAGACCTCGTGGGTGGTGCATGTGCGGGCGGAGGCCGACGCGAACCCGCGCTGCTGGCTGTGGGCCTGCCTGAGCCGGGACGCCGTGCTGTTCCGGGTGGATCCGTCGCGCAGCGCCGCGGCGGCCGGGCAACTGTTCGGGGCCCTCGGGCGGGACCGGCGGGTGGTGCTGGTGTGCGACCGCTACTCGGCGTATGTGAAGTTGGCGCGGGAGCACCCGGGACAGTTCGAACTGGCGGTCTGTTGGGTCCACGTGCGGCGGGATTTTGTGACGCTGGGGCGCAAGCGGCCGGATCTGCAGGCATGGGTGGAGGGGATCGTGGCGCGGATCGGCAAGCTGTACCAACGCAACGCGGAACGGCTGGCGGCGTGGGACCCGGAAGGTTGTCCGCAGGGGCAGTCCGAGCAGTTCCAGGCGGCGCAGGAGCGTCTGGAAGCGGAGTTCGAGGCGCTGTTCGAGCAAGCGGGCAAGGAGCAGCGGGCCCTGAGCGCGGCGGCGGGGAAGCCGCCGGGCGGCGGCCCGCCGGACCCGCGCTTGGGGCCGCTGCAATCCTTGTTGAAGCACCGCAAGGGCCTGACGGTGTTCGTGGCCAAGCCGTTCGTGGCGATGGATAATAATCCCGTGGAACGAGCCCTGCGGCGGCCCGTGATCGGGCGCAAGCTCAGCTTCGGCTCGCACAGCGAGAACGGGGCGGCCCTGCAGGGCGCGCTGCTGTCGGTGTGCGCCACGCTGGACCTGGCGGGCCTCGACCTGCGGCGGTGGCTGGAGGCGTTCCTGGGCGAGTGCGCGGGCCTCGGGCCGCAGGCCGTCGTGGTGGATCCTCAGGCCTGGCTGCCGTGGGGCCTGCCCGCAGCGCGCTTGCGGGAACTGCAAGCGCAGGGGCGGCGCTCCAGGCACGGGCCGGCCCCGTGAGCGGCTGCCTGCGCTACTGCGGCCGGGACTTCCCGGCTGCCGAATTGGATCTCATCCGCGCGCTGATCGCGCAGCGCGACCCGCTCCTGTTCCGCACGGCGCTGTCCCGGGCGGTCTGCGCGGCGCTGGACTGGCGCAAGCCCGATGGCGGCCTCAAGGAGATGAGCGCGCGCGTGGCCCTGCTGCGCATGCAGCGCGACGGCCTGCTGACCCTGCCGCCGCCGTTGCGGACCGTGCCGCGACCGCAACCGCTGGCGCTGTCCCCGCGCACCGCTCCGCCCGGCCTCGCGCCCCTGCCCGGCTCGCTCGCCCAGGCCCGCCCCCTGCGCCTCTCCCTGCTGCGCCCCGCCGATCCCCGCAGCCGCCTCTGGAACGAATTCGTCGAGCGCTACCACTACCTCGGCTACAAGCCCCTGCCCGGCGCCCAACTGCGCTACTTCGTGTACGCCGCCGACGGCCTCCTGCTGGCCCTGCTCGGCTGCGGCGCCGCGGCCTGGAAAACCGCCCCGCGCGACCGTTTCGTCGGCTGGGATGCCGCCACCCGCCAGCGCAACCTGCCGCTGGTCGTCAATCACGCCCGCTATCTCATCCTGCCCTGGATTCGCCTGCCCTGCCTGGCCTCCCATCTGCTCGCCTGCCTCCAGCGACAGCTCCCTGGCGACTGGCAGCAGCGCTACCAAATCCGCCCCGTCCTGCTCGAAACGTTCTGCGAAACTCCGCGCTTCCAGGGCACCTGCTATCGCGCCGCCAACTGGATCCTTCTCGGCCAGACTCAGGGCCGCGGTAAACTCGACACCCGTCACCAGTACAACCAGCCCGTCAAGAACGTCTTCGTCAAACCCCTCTGCCCCGACTGGAAAGTAATCCTCAATCGCTAGTTCCCCAGCCGCCGTTCACGGCCCGCTCGAACGCTTACCAGCTCAATCAATCTCCAAGATCGGCATCAGGGAGCGAAGCTCTTTGCTGAGAGCGGTCGGCCGCCGTGGTCAATGCCCGTTGGCTGCGTGCACCCCATCACGCCGGCGCTAGGCCAGCTTGCATATTGGACAGGCTCGCACCGGCTCACTCTGCACTAACACCAGAGGAATCGGAGGTGTCGCCGACTGTCAACCCAAGATCCCCGGTTGATTTTTGGGCGGGCACACAGGAGGAGGATTTCGGGGCCGGATGCGAACGGGTGTTTCGGCCGCCCGCCCTCGCCGGGCCCGAGACGCCCATGCGCGAAGTCGCGGCTCTCAACGCACCTGCCCGGATGCTCAAACGGCTCGGCTTCCGCCTCGCCGAACCGATGTTCGGATGACGACTGACCAGCAGCAGCGGCAGCGCCGTGCCACCAATCCTCCTCACTCAATCAACGCACAACCCGCCGGGTCTCCTCGGCCTCTACGACATCGCAGAACGCGACCGTGTGCTGGCCTGGCTCCGGGCCATCCTCGATGGCGTCCTAATGTAGCGCCCGCCTTGCCTAATACCCAACCGTTGGTTTGGGGCATCTCCGCTGGTGTGCTGACCACGGCAACCCAGGCATTGCCTGGTCCTGTCTACGGTCTTCGAAGCTTCCGCTACCGACCCCACGCCGCTGCCGAGGGCCGCGGAGCGCTTCGATCACGGGATTGATCGCCTCTGGGAGTGCTGCTTGATCGCCGCCTGCACTTGACCCGAGCGTCAACGTTACGCCTAGAACAGGAATTTAGGGAAAGAACACGAGCTTGATCAAGAGGGCGAGGATGGCCGAGCCAAGCGAAAGCAGCGCAAACTTCAGAACGGCGAGTGACGCTCTGTGCTTGCTGAACCGCTCGCCGTCCTCCTTGCGCTGTTCAGCGAACTGCTGCTGGAACTCCTTGCGCTGTTCAGCGAACTGCTGCTGGAACTCCTTGCGCTGTTCAGCGAACTGCTGCTGGACCTGGTTGAACTGCTCAGCGAACTGCTGCTGGACCTGGCTGCGCTGCTCAGCGAACTGCTGCTGGACCTCGCTGCGCTGCTCAGCGAACTGCTGCTGGACCTGGTTGAACTGCTCAGCGGACTGCTGTTGGACCTGGTTGAACCGCTCGTCGATCTCCTTGAACCGCTCGTCGATCCCCTTGAACCGCTCGTCAATCCCCTCGAATCGCTCATTGGTCTCCTTGAACCGCTCGTTGGTCTCCTTGCGAAACTCAGCGAAGTCGATGTCCATCTGAGAGCTCAGTCTAGCCGCGAACTCCGTGAGATCGGATTTCGTGGCGGCGTCTTGCCCCCGTGCGACGGCCTCTGCGGCGGCGATCGCCTGCTCCTCCGGAACGTTCGCCAGTTTCAGCGCCTGATACATTTCTGTGTTGATGTTGCCCATCTGGACTCAAGTATACGCATGGGCCGCTAACACTCCCCTGCTCGTGCATGGTTGTGCCGCGCATGCGTCCGGTCGCCGCGCTGCTGCTCGGGCTGCAGGAGCGTGAGCCATCGAGGGTGTCTTGCGCTAACGTTCATCGAGCAGTCACCCACCAACCCGCAATCCAGTCCCAAGCCCAGCCGAACTCCTTGAAGCGGAATTTCGCGAAGGCCGAGCGGGCGACCGACGCCGAGTCAGTTCCAAGGGCTGCCTCCGGGCCTGCGGGAGCTGTGACTGTTGGCGCTCACAGGGTTCCGACTTCCATGCTCTAGCCCGAGTTTACCGAGTTCGCAATAGCGGAGCATCTACCCAGCACATCGGCGTCCTCAGTCTACTTCGCGTAACTCGCTGATATAGAGGGGGTTGTCCTCCGAGCGTCCGCTTGGAGTGTCCGTGAAGTCGCCGCGGATTTTGTATGACCTGACATGTTTGACGCACTGTCCGGATCCATTCGATCACTGATATCGTTGATATTATTGATGTTATATTCTGCATTCCCTTGACTTACTGCCTCGATCAAAGCTATTGTATGACCTAACAATATGGCCAGCCTCTTCAAGAAGATCATCCGCGGGAACGCCTACTACTACGCCCGCGTCTCCCAGCGCGTCGACGGCAAGCCCAAGATCGTCTCCCAGACCTACCTGGGCCGCGCCGACCGCATCATCGAGAAACTCCAGGCTCCCGACTCCGGCGCCCAACCCCGGGAGGCCGTCGTGCGGGAGTTCGGCGCCTGCGCCGCCCTGCTCGCCCTCGCCCGCCGCCTCCGGCTTGCCGAGCACATCGACCGCCACGTCCCCAAGCGCGGCTCCGGCCCCTCCGTCGGCACCTATCTGCTCGCGGCGGTCCTCAACCGCTGCCTCGCCCCCGGCTCCAAGGCCGCCCTCGCCCCCTGGTTCGACTCCACCGTCCTGCAGCGACTGCTCCCGGTCCGCTCCTCCCAACTTTCCAGCCAGCGCTTCTGGGACCACATGGACCGCGTCTCCTCCGACTCGATCCAGGCCGTCGAACGCGACCTCGTCGCCGCCATGACCCGCGAGTTCGGCGTCGACTTGCGCCAGGTGCTGTTCGACGCCACCAACTTCTTCACCTACATCGACTCCTTCAACCAGCGCTCCTCGCTGGCCCAGCGCGGCCACAGCAAGGAGGGCCGCAAGTCGCTGCGCATCGTGGGCGTCGCGCTGCTCGTCTCGGCCGACTTCCGCCTGCCCTTGCTGCATCGCACCGATCCCGGCAACCGCCCCGACCCGCCCATGTTCGAAAGCCTCGCCGCCGACCTCGCCCGGCGCTGCCGCGAGATCGCCGGTGCCGCCGAGAGCGTCACGCTGGTCTTCGACAAGGGCAACAACTCCCGGGAGAACCTCGAGCAGGTCGAGCGCGGCCCGTTCCATTTCATCGGATCGCTCGTGCCCACCCAGCATCCCGACCTGCTGGCCGTCCCCGCCGAGCAACTGCGCTCGCTGGAGGCCGACGGGCTGGCCGGTGTCAGCGCCTGGCGCACCCAGCGCGAGGTCTTCGGAACCGCGCGCACGGTGCTGGTGACCTGGAACCAGGCGCTGTTCGACGCCCAGGGCCGCACCCTGCTGCGCGAGACCGCCAAGCGCAAGCAGCGCCTGCGGGGCCTGCAGCGGCAGCTGCGCCGCTGGCGCGACGGCAAGCTGCGCGGCGGTCGCAAGCCCAGTGTCGCCTCCACCCGCAAGAAGGTCGACCGCTGGCTGCAGGCGCGCCACATGCGGGACCTGTTCGCGGTCGAGGTCGGCGAGGCGGACGGCCTGCCGACGGTGCGCTACCGCTTCCGGCGCAAGGCCTGGGAGGAGTTGCAGAGCACACTGCTGGGCAAGACCCTGCTGTTCACCGACAACGCCGGCTGGAGCGACGCGGAACTGGTGCGCGGCTACCGCGCGCAGCACCATGTCGAGAGCGCCTTCCGGCAGCTGAAGGATACCGACTGCATCGCGATCCGCCCGCAGTACCACTGGACGGACCAGAAGATCGAGGTGCATGTGTTCTGCTGCGTGCTGGCGCTGACGCTGTGCGCCCTGCTGCAGCGGGAATTGAGCCGCCACGGCGTGCAGCGCTCGATCCCGGCGCTGCTCGACGAACTCGGCGGGATCCGGGAAGTCGACGTGCTATATCCGGCCCGGCAGGAGGGCGGCGAGCCTGTACTCAAGACAACGCTCTCCAAGATGACCGCCGAGCAGCAGAAACTCCACGCAATCCTAGGCCTCAAGGAATACGAAATCTGATCCACGGCCCACTGTTAGGTCATACAACGGGCTGCCTCTATCTTCTTGGAATCAATGTCCTTGCCGGAATCCTACGGCCCAACTCGGTAAACTCGGGCTAGGACCTGCCGATCGCACTTACTGATCCCATCGAATGCCCCGGCCACGCCGGGCGCTCGGCCCATTCCTCGCCTAATCTCTTGTGCTCGCGGTCACTTGCGTCGCTCGGCAAGGGATCCGACCATGGCGCTGCCGCCCGCTTGGCAGCGCGGGAACGCGGCGCGTCCCGAGCCGCCCGCTCGCAAAGGCCTCGCGCCACCGTCTGTACAGGGCGCAGAACTGGTTAGAGCTGTAGCTTTGGCCCGCACTGCTCGCAGTACTCCTGCCGCAGCCGCCCGCGACCGACATGCTTGTGCGTGCGCTGCTGCTCCCTGACCCACGCGAACTTGGGTCGGCGCTGCCGCGACGCTGGCGTCACGCTCGGAAACAGACGCGTGGACCGTGAGCTAGACCATTAGACCCGACCTCTGAGTGGGATCAGGGTGGTTCCAGACGACGCTGGGGTAGCTTCAACTAGCCGCCCGCGACCGCGGCCAGCACGTCGAAGAATTCTGGAAACGAAACCGCCGCCGCTTCCGCCCCGATCAAGCTGGAGTCCCCGTCAGCTGCAAGCGCCGCCACGGCAAACGCCATCGCAATTCGGTGATCCCCGCACGAGTCTAGCTCTGCCGCGCGCAACGGGCAACCGCCCTGGATATCCATTCCGGTCTCGTATTCGGTGACGCCGACACCCATCCTTCGGAGATTCTCGGCTACGGTCGCTATGCGATCGGTCTCCTTGACGCGCAGTTCGCCGGCGTCGCGGACCCTCAAGCCAACTTCGGAAATGGCTCCCAATACGGCCAGCATCGGAATCTCGTCAATGACCGCGGCTGTGGTCGCTCCTGCGATCTGCCCGCCTGTCAGCCTATCTCCGCCTCGCACGCGCAGAGTTCCGACGGGCTCGCCGCCATCGTCTGCATCCCGATGGACTTCGATTCGCGCACCCATCCGCTGCAACACCTCCAACACGGCTGTGCGTGTCGGATTCAGCCCGACGGACTCGATGCAAAGGTCCGAATCCGGAAACAGCAGTGCGGCGGCCAAGAAGAAGACTGCCGACGAGAGATCGCTGGGGATGCTAGTGTCCCGCCCAGCAAGCAGAGCACCCCCCTTAACGGTGACCCGCCCTCCATTCGAACACACCTCCGCTCCGAGACGGCGCAGCGCAATCTCGGTGTGATTGCGGGTCTCGATAGGTTCGATCACCTCCGTGGTACCGTCCGCGTGCAGGCCTGCAAGCAACACGCAGCTCTTGACCTGCGCGCTAGCTACGGGCAGTTCGTAGCGAATTGCACGCAACGAGCCGCCACGAATCTTGAGCGGCGGAAACTGGGCGTCACGCGCCTCGATCGACGCTCCCATGAGGCGGAGCGGTGTCATGATGCGCTGCATGGGGCGCCTAGACAAGGAGGCATCGCCTTGAACCGATGACTCGAACGGCAGACCCGCGAGAATGCCGGACAGCATGCGAATCGTCGAGCCGGAATTCCCTGCCTCAAGCGGGGCAGAAGGGGAGCAAAGGCCCTCGGGTCCCCGGCCGTCAATTTGCACCCGGTTCGCGGTGCGCTCGCATTTCACGCCCAGCGACCGAATGCATTCGAGCGTCGAGGCACAGTCCTCGCCGGTCGAATAGTTGGTGAGCAGGCTGCGCCCTCCGGCAATCGCCGCAAGCATGGCATAGCGATGCGAGATCGACTTGTCTCCCGGAAGCGAGAGCTTGCCAGAAATCCCGGATGCTGGGCGAATCGTTCTGTACGTCAACATTTCCATTATCCAGAACGGGGACGAATCCGGGCAGCGGGACCGGACCAGCGCTAAGGCTGCAAGTTGGCTGGGGCGGTTGCGCCTGGTTGGCTGCGGTGATCCCCGACAGCTTCAGCGCCTTGCTGGCCCCGGCGCTTGCGGCGCAAAACAAATATTCTCCCGCAACAATCAGTATGCTAATGTTTTAGGAGGTGAATTCACCAGCGCTTGTCGGATCGTTGATCGTCTCGTTCGCGCGGTTCCGCAACGATTCGATTGGCGCACAGCGGTGACTGCCGAATGACTGGACAGAATCGCCTTCGAGCGCCGGCAGCAGCCGTTGCGGCAATTCTGCTCTGCACGACCGCAGGCAGCGCCGCATCCAAGCGGGCAACGGCCGAGCGTTACTACCACTCAGCGCACCAGCTCTATCAGGACCTCAAGCTGGTCCCTCCTCTCGAGATGGGCCTCCAGCAATTCGAACTGGTGGCCGGCGCCTTGCAAAAAGTCCACCGAACGGACCCTTCCAGCGGCTATTGCGACGACGCGCTGCTGCAGCTGGCTGAGGTCTATCAGCAGATGGCCGATAGGTTCGATGATGCCAAGTACAGGGACAAGGCTATCGCGACCTATGAGTTTCTTGCAAGGGACTATCCGCAAAGCAAGCACCGTCAGCAGGCCCAGACCCTGGCGGCCAGTCTCAAGGCCGGTGGGAACCAGCTCGCAGCTGCTGGGCGGCAACAAGCCACCGCTGCGCATAAGGCCCCGGTGGCTGCAGCGGCCGCAGTCGCGGATGCGGCCCTGTCGGACAGCGCTCACGCGGCGGGCGATCTGATTAACCCACCCACACCGCTCGAACCGGGCCGCACCACAGCAATCTCCGAGATCCGCCACCACAGCTACGACGACGGGACGAGGATCGTCCTGCACATGGACGGCAAGACGCCGCTCAAGTACAACCGCCTGAAGGGCCCGGAACGCCTGTACATCGACCTGTTCGGCAGTCGGGTGTCGGACCATCTGATCAAGGGCAAGAAGGTCGAGATCAACGACCAGCTGCTGTCCACCGCGCGCCTGGCACAGAACCGCAACAACAAGGCTCGAATGGTGCTCGACGTCAGGCGCGGAGTATCGTTCGACGCCTTCTGGCTGGAGAATCCGGGCAGGCTAGTCATCGACATCCGGGCTGCGGGCACTCAGCGAGCCCCGCGCACGCTCGCAGCTCTAGACCCAACACAAGAGATTCCCGCATCCCCTCGCGCGGCCGATGCGACAGAGGCGGGACGGCTCAGCCTGACCCGCGCCCTAGGCCTTAAGCTGGACCGAATCCTGATTGACGCCGGGCACGGCGGTCACGACACGGGATCCATTGGACCCGGCGGGCTGCGCGAAAAGGACGTAGTGCTCGACATCGCCCAAAGGCTGGGCAAATTGGTGCAGGAGCGCCTCGGAGCGGAAGTGATCCAGACCCGGGCGTCGGATACGTTCGTGCCGCTAGAGGAGCGCACGAAGATCGCGAACGAACGGGGGGCAGACCTGATGATCTCCATCCACTGCAACTCGGCCCCGAGTTCTAAAGTGCGCGGTATCGAGACCTACTATCTCAACTTCACGTCCGATGAGTGGGAACTCAGCGTGGCGTCACTGGAGAACGCGGCGGCGAGCCGATCGATCCATGAGCTAGCGGATCTCGTCTCCAAGATCGCTCTGGAAGAGAAGATCGAGGAATCGCGAGAATTCGCGACGAAGGTGCAAGACCGCCTGCACGCAGGAGTGTCCAAGCACTCGTCAGCCATCCGCAACCGCGGCATTCGCAAGGCGCCATTCGTCGTCCTGATCGGCGCCGAGATGCCCGCAGTGCTGGCCGAAATCGCGTTCATCAGCAACAAGACGGACGAAGCCTTCCTGCGGAAGTCCTCATTCCGCCAAGAAGTCGCGCAGCACCTGTTCGACGGAATCTCCGCATACGCCGCCAGCTTGGGCGTGGTGACGATGCGCAGGTCGCTCTCTCCCGGCTCGGCCCAGCGAGACTGAGCCAACGGCCCGCGGCGGCTATTCGGGCAGCCGTATTGCACCGTACCCAGGGATCAGGTCCAGCGCCTTCCTGCTGATCGTTGACAACGGAAGCTCGCCCAACTCAGCAAGCGGTACCCAACGGTACTGGCGGCTCAAGCTTTGGTGCGCCTCGGCCACGTAGACGTCCACTGTGTAGAGCGTATCGGTAATGGCATGCGAGAAGCGTCCCACGGTCTCGGGGTCCACCGACCCCAGTGGTCCGACATCCCGCAATTCTGACGGGCCGCCCTCTGCCGCGGGCAATTGCCAGAATCCGGGCATGATCGAAGCATCCCGGGCGCGCTGCCGCAGCAGCACGCGACCGCTCCGAACAACCAGTGCAACCGAGAGCTTGACTCGATCAGGAGCGGCCCGCCGGACCTTTGCAGGTAGATCGGGCGCCGTTCCGGCCGCAAAGCCCGCGCACGCATCACACCACGGGCAGGCGTGGCATTTCGGCACTCGCGGAACGCAGACCGTCGCGCCGAGCTCGATCAGGCTCTGGGTGAAATCACCCCGCGATCCCGGCGGCACGGTCTCCATCAGGCTTGCCGCCAGTGCTCTGAGCGCTCGTTGCGCTGCCCCCACGCGAATCTCGCGGCGCTCGTCGCTCAGACGCGCCAGCACTCTGAACGCGTTTCCGTCCAGCGCAGCTCGCGGCTTGTCGAATACGATACTCGCGATCGCTCCGGCAGTGTACCCGCCGATCCCGGGCAGGCCTTGGAGGTCGCGAAACTCTTGCGGAAACTCGCCCCCACGCTCGCCGACAATCCGCTTCGCCGCAGCGTGCAGCATGCGTGCCCGCCTGTAATAGCCCAAGCCCGCCCAGCTGGCAAGGACCTCCTCCTCGCCGGCCTCCGCCAGCGAGGCAAGCGTGGGGAACCGACCCAAGAAACGCTCATAGTGCCCCAAGACCGCTTCGACGCGCGTCTGCTGGAGCATCACTTCCGACACCCAGACTCGATAGGGATCACGGGTGCGTCTCCAGGGCAGGTCCCTGTGGCCTGCCCGGTACCAACTCAGCAGCCGGCCTACGAGGACGGCGGGCGGAGCCTTCACGCGCCCTTGAGCGCGGCGCGGAAGTAATCGGCGTTCATCTCCGAGATGAAGTCAACACTGATCCCCTTGGGGCAAGCGGCTTCGCAGTCGGAAGTGTTCGTGCAGCTGCCAAAGCCTTCCGCGTCCATTTGCTCCACCATCGCGCGCGCCCTTGAAAGCTGTTCCGGCTGGCCCTGAGGGAGCCGGCGCAGGTGCGCGATCTTCGCTGCGGTGAACAGTGCTGCCGAAGCATTCTTACAGGCCGCCACGCAGGCTGCGCAGCCAATACAAGTCGCAGCGTCGAACGAAGTGTCCGCGTCCGCCTTGGGCACGGGAATGAGGTTGGCGTCAGGGGCACCGCCGGTGTTGACCGATACAAACCCGCCCGCCTGCACGATGCGGTCAAACGCGCCGCGGTCGACGACCAAGTCCCGAATCACCGGCAGCGCGCTTGCCCGCCACGGCTCGATCACGAGCGTGTCTCCGTCTGAGAAGGACCGCATGTGGAGTTGGCAGGTCGTCGTGCCGCCGTCCGGCCCGTGCGGGATCCCGTTGATCATCGCCGAGCACATCCCGCAAATCCCCTCGCGGCAGTCATGGTCGAACGCGATCGGCTCCTCTCCGGCCTCGATGAGACCTTCGTTGACTTCGTCGAGCATTTCCAAGAAGGACATGTCCGGACTCACGTCGCGCGCTTGATATGTACGAAACTCGCCCGCGCTGTCCGCCGACTGCTGGCGCCAAACCTTAAGAGTGAGCTGCATGTGCCGCGATCCTACTTGTAACTGCGCGTCGAGAGTCCTGCGGACTCGAATTCGAGCGGCTCCTTGTTCAGCTTCGGCGCATCTTCTCCGTTGTGCTGCCAAGCAGCCACGTAGGCGAAGTTCGCGTCATCGCGCAGTGCCTCGCCCTCGGGCGTCTGGTGCTCCTCGCGGAAGTGTCCGCCGCAGGACTCGTTGCGGTGCTGCGCGTCCCGGCACATCAATTCCCCAAACTCCAAGAAGTCCGCGACTCGGCCGGCGTATTCCAATGCCGGGTTAAAGCGGCCGCCATCGCCGGGGACGCGCACGTTCTGCCAGAACTCCTCGCGGAGAGCGGGAATCCGCTGCAGCGCAGTCTCGAGCCCGGAGCTCGATCTCGACATCCCACAATGCTCCCAGACGAGCTTGCCCAACTGCTTGTGGAATGACTGCGCTGTGCGCTTGCCATTGACTGCGAGGAGCCGCTCCACGCCGGCGCGGACCTGATGTTCGACAGCCCCGAATTCGATGTCATCGGTCGAAGGCATCTCCGGACTCTCGCTGGCCAAGTAGTGCCCGATCGTGCTCGGCAAGATGAAGTACCCGTCGGCCAAGCCCTGCATGAGCGCGCTCGCCCCGAGCCGGTTTGCCCCGTGATCGGAGAAGTTCGCCTCGCCGATGGCGTACAAGCCCGGCACTGAGGTCATGAGGTTGTAGTCGACCCACAAACCTCCCATGGTGTAGTGCACGGCTGGATAGATCCGCATCGGCCCGCGGTACGGGTTCTCGGCCGTGATCTTCTGGTACATGTGGAACAGATTGCCGTACTTGGCCTCGATCGCACTCTTGCCCAAGCGGGCAATCGCGTCACGAAAGTCGAGATACACGCCGTAGCCACCGGGGCCAACTCCGCGGCTCTCGTCGCACACCGACTTGGCGTTGCGAGAGGCGACATCGCGAGGGACCAAATTCCCAAAGCTTGGATACTTGCGCTCGAGGAAGTAGTCCCGGTCCTCATCGGGGATCTCGGCCGGGCTGCGCGAGTCTCCGGCGGTCGTGGGCACCCATACGCGCCCATCATTGCGCAGTGACTCCGACATCAGCGTCAGCTTGGACTGATGATCGCCGGTCACCGGAATGCACGTCGGGTGGATCTGCGTGAAGCAGGGATTCGCGAACGCCGCGCCCCGCTTGTAGGCCCGATACGTGGCCGTCACGTTCGATCCCTTCGCGTTCGTTGAAAGGTAGAACACGTTCCCGTAGCCGCCGGTCGCCAGCACGACTGCATGCCCAGACCACCGCTGGAGCTCGCCCGAGACCAGATCACGGGTGATAATTCCGACCGCGCGCCCGTCCGCCAGCACGATGTCGAGCAATTCGGCCCGGGCGTGCATCGCCACGCGCCCGGCGGCGACCTGCCTCTGCAAGGCTTGATAGGCGCCGATCAGGAGTTGCTGGCCAGTCTGGCCCCGAGCGAAAAAGGTGCGGGAGACCTGCGCGCCGCCGAAAGACCGGTTATCGAGCAACCCGCCCGCGCCGCGCGCAAAGGGCACGCCTTGGGCGACACACTGGTCAATGATGCTATTGGCAACCTGGGCGAGCCGGTAGACATTGGCCTCGCGGCTGCGAAAATCCCCGCCCTTGATCGTGTCGTAGAACAGCCGGTGGACGGAGTCTCCGTCTGCGGGGTAATTCTTGGCGGCGTTGATACCACCCTGCGCCGCTATCGAGTGCGCGCGGCGCGGGCTGTCCTGGATGCAGAAGCAGTCGACGTGGTAGCCGAGCTCTGCGAGCGAGGCCGCAGCGGACGAGCCTGCCAACCCAGAGCCAACCACGATGATCCGAAACTTGCGCTTGTTCGCCGGATTGACCAGCTTGAGTTCGCGGCGGTGGGTTTCCCACTTTCGCTCCAGCGGGCCCGATGGGACATTCGATCGAAGTTCCATCTCTCAGAGCACCTCAGTGAACGGCTGGATAAGGCCCAGCAGGCAGAACAACGGAATCGAGATGTTGCCCGCGACAACCACGACCGCCAGCAAGCGGCCACAGCCTTCTACTGTCGAGCGGAAGCGCGGCCCGCTCAATCCCGCGCTGCGAAACGCGCTGCCGACGCCATGACCGAGGTGGAGTCCCAGCAGGGCCATGGCCAGGATGTACGAGATCGCGACAGCCGGCTCGCGAAAACCCAGCACGACCATCGAATAAACGTCGTGGCGGCCATCGCTGTCAAAGAGCGCGAACTGGTCGGGGTGAGTCACGCCTAGGGTGAAATGCATCAGGTGGTACGCCACGAACGCCAGCAGCACCAGCCCCGTCAGCAGCATGTGGCGCGACGCATAGGTGGACAGCAGAGGGCGCTTGACTTGGTACGGCTCAGGCCTCGCCGCCTTATTGCGCAAGGAGAGCGTTGCGATCCCCCAAATGTGTATGGCAAGCGCGCCGAGCAGGCCGAGCCTGGCGATCCAGATCAGGGCGCCCGCATTCTTGAGCATCTCCGCATAGGAATTGAGGGCGTCCGGGCCAAGGTAAATCTGCAGGTTCCCCAGCATGTGGAAGAACACAAACGCCACCAAGATCGCCCCAGACCCGGCGACGAGATACTTGGTCCCCACGGTCGAGGTTAGTGCGCGCTTGGCAATGATCATTCGCGAAACCCCTCAACCGTTAGAGAGCTAAAAGTCTAGCAATCGAAGCCGACCCGATCTGAACGAGTGGCCCTGAAGGGAGCCGCCAGACTTGCGCAGCCAGACGCGCCCAGCACAGCGGACGACAAAAACGGACCCCGAAGGCTACAAACACCTCCGGGGCAGGCCGTTAGCCACTGGTGTGGCTAACGGCAAAAAACGATTTGATCTAAAGACTTGGCCGACACGGCCAACCAGCGGGATTCCGCTAGCTGTCCATCTTGACGCTGTCGACCGAGGTGATCTTCATCCCCTCGATGGTACCCATCACTGTGACCTTGTGGCCAGCGTGCTCTGTGAGCTTGCTCTGGTCGGCTACCTCATAGACCTTACCGTCCTCGGTCACCACTACGGCGGCCTCGCCGCCCTTGATGCAGCCCTGGGCACAACCGGCATGGCTTGCGCCAGCTTTGCCAGCAGTTGCGCACTTGGCGTCCGTCACAAACCCGGTGACCGAGCCGGCGAAGCACAGCGACGCGACGAGCATAGTCAGCGCGAGCAGGGTAATCATTCTTTTCATGTTGGTGTGTTCCTCACTTTCCAGCCGATGAGCCGACTGAACCCGTAAGTCTAGGCCGGGAGCCAGCGCTTGTCAAGCGCTCAAGAGCAGTTTAGTGAGCGCAGCGCCCTCGCTGCCGTCCGCGACGAGAGTGATGGTGGGCGCACACCGGGATCAACCGGACGAGTGCCCGTCCGGACTGCCGCCGGGGCGCTTTCGCAGCAAGCCTAGATCGGCCTAGCTAACTTTTTCGACCTTGTCGATGGGAGTGATCTTCATGCCATCGATAGTGCCAGTCACCGTGATCTTCATCCCGGCGTGCGGGGCGACCTTGGCCTGCTCAGCGACTTCATAAATCTTGCCATCGGCCGTCACGACCACGGCAGGCGTTCCGCCCTCGATGCACTTCGACGCGCAAGCTGCGTCACCGTGTCCGGCCTTGGCGCAATTGATGTCAAGCACCTGGCCAGTCACGGAACCAGCCAAGCACAGGGATGCGACCGCGAGGGCCAGCAGGGCCAATGTGATTGCTCTCTTCGTTTGTTGATCGTCACCTCTTGTCGAACGCTCGACACTGTTCGAAGTCTAGACGCGAGCCAACTCGGGATCAAGCGGGATGCGCGATCCGCCGCCGGCGCTAGAACCCGTTCTTCTGCAAGACCGCAACCAGCTCTTCTACCGCGTCCGAACTGGCGTCCAGCGCGGCCTTCTCGCCAGCATCCAGCCCCACTTCGTACACGTGTTCCAAGCCATTGGCACCGAGCTTGCAGGGAACTCCGACGAAGATCCCGCTGCGCCCGTACTCGCCCTCGAGCAAGGCGGCGCAGGGCAGGACCTTGCGCTGGTCTTTGAGAATCGACTCGACCATTTCCACCACCGATGACGACGGCGCGTAGTAGGCGCTGCCGGTCTTGAGGTGCTTGACGATCTCTGCACCGCCATCGCGGGTCCGCTGGACGATCGCTGCAATTTGATCCGCTGAGAGGATCTGGTCGATCGGGATTCCCGCCACGCTCGTATAGCGCACCAGCGGCACCATCGTATCTCCGTGGCCTCCGAGCACCATCGCGATCACGTTGTTGACCGAGACACCGGCTGCCTCGGCCAGGAAGGCGCGGAAGCGGGCCGTGTCGAGCACGCCGGCCATGCCGATCACCCGGTTCCTTGAAAAGCCTGATGTGTGGTAGGCGACATGGCACATCGCGTCGAGCGGATTCGAGACGACGATCAGGATCGCGTTCGGCGAATACTTCGCCGCCGCGCCGATGCAGGATTGCACGATGGAGGCATTCTTGAGGAGCAGGTCGTCGCGGCTCATGCCCGGCTTGCGCGGAAATCCGGCGGTCATCACGACCACGTCGGAGTTCGCTGTGTCCTCGTAGTCGTTCGTGCCGATCACGCGCACGTCGGAGCCCTCGACCGGACACGCTTCCAGCATGTCCAAGGCCTTGCCCTGCGGCACGCCCTCGATGATGTCAATCAGGGTGACGTCTGCCAGCTGCTTGTCGGCGATCCGCAGCGCGCAGCTCGCGCCCACGTTTCCGGCGCCGATGACGGTAACTTTCTTTCGCATCGCGAAAACCTCCTGGTTCTCTAGCCCATGTGGCTGATCACGGCCGCCCCAAACTGGCTGCAGCCGAGCTTCGTCGCACCTTGCATCTGCCGGTGCAGGTCATAGGTCACGGTCTTGGCGGCAATGGCCCCCGTCATGCCGTTCTCGACCAAGCGGGCCGCCGCCTTCCAGCCGAGATGGTCCAACATCATGACTCCGGACAAGATCACACTGCTGGGATTGATCACATCCTTGTCGGCATATTTCGGGGCCGTCCCGTGCGTCGCTTCGAACAGGGCCTGCCCGTCGCCGATGTTTGCTCCGGGTGCCAAGCCTAGGCCGCCCACCTGGGCCGCGCAGGCATCGGACAGATAGTCGCCATTCAAGTTGGTCGTAGCAATGACGTCGTATTCGGCCGGGCGCAGCAAGACCTGCTGGAACATCGCGTCGGCGATGCGATCCTTCACCAAGATCTTGCCCTCGGGCACCGCACCGTCGCCCGAGGCCCAGATTTCTCCCTCCGTGACGCACGCGTCCCGGAACTCCTGCGTCGCAACCTCGTAGCCCCAGTCGCGGAAGGCACCTTCGGTGAACTTCTGGATGTTGCCCTTGTGCACCAGCGTGACTGATGAGCGACCGTTGTCGACCGCGTGCTGGATGGCAGCGCGGACCAGCCGCTTGGAGCCGGTGATCGAGACCGGCTTGATGCCGATACCGGAATCCGCGGAGATGTTCTTGCCCATCTCGGAGTTGAGGAATTCAATGACCTTGCCGACTTCCGCGGTGCCCTGCTCCCACTCGATACCGGCATAGACATCCTCGGTGTTCTCGCGGAAAATCACCACGTCGAGCTGGCCGGGATCCTTGAGCGGGGAGGGCACTCCGGGATACCACTTGACGGGACGCACGCACGAGTACAGCGTCATGAGCTGGCGCAGAGCCACGTTCAGGCTGCGAATGCCCCCGCCCACAGGGGTCGTGAGAGGGCCCTTGATGGCGACGCTGAATGCCTGGATCGCCTCGACCGTGTCCGCAGGCAGCCATTCGCCAAATCGATCGTGCGCCTTTTCGCCCGCAAAGACCTCGTACCAAGCGATCTGTTTCGAGCCGCCGTAGGCCTTGCAGACGGCTGCATCGATGACCGCCCGGGACGCCTTCCAAATGTCACGCCCGGAGCCGTCGCCTTCGATGAATGGCACGATCGGGCTGTCGGGTACGATGCGCCGGCGACCGTTCGTTTGAATGGCCGATCCATCGGAAGGGACAGGGATACCGTTGTAGTCAGGCATAGCGCTAGAACTTAGCTGAGAGGCTCGCCGCTCTAATCGTGACAGCCGAAAGCGGGAACCGGGCACGGCGCTCCGATCAGCCCCAAATCCAAGGATATCACCGGGCGCTCGATCGCAGCAATGATCTCGCCGATTGCCGCACGGCGCGATCCCTGCCGGCGCGCAGTGCAGGTGCAGGCGGGGTAACATGAGGGTTTGCGCACGCTCGGCGGCGCCCACTCGCCCATGCAAGCAGACTCCGTCAATAAGCCTCAGCCAGTCCGCGCGGCCCCTCCTCGTGCGGCGGATGCACCGCGCGGCGTCATCGCCGAGTGGACAGTCACGATCTTGCTGCTGCTGTTCGGCACGACGACCCTGGTGCAGGCGTTCGTGATTCCGACCGGCTCGATGGAGGACTCGCTGCTGATTGGCGATCACCTGCTGGTCGACAAGCTGGCCTATGCACCCGAGGGGATCATCAGCAGGTACCTGCTGCCGTACCAAGCAGTCAAGCGGGGCGATGTCATCGTCTTCCGGTACCCGATAGATCTCAACCAGACATTCGTGAAGCGAGTCGTCGGTGTCCCCGGCGATCGCATCCAGATCGTCGAGAAGGAGCTTTGGATCAACGGCAACAAAGCCGAGGAACCCTACGTCGTTTACAAGAGCGACTACATCGACGCGTACCGCGACAACTTCCCATCCATCCCGACCTCGATGCAGATCTACGAGCCAGCGATGACGATGCTTCGAGAACACGTCGCAGAGGGCGAACTCACCGTTCCCGACGGACAGTACTTCGCCATGGGAGACAACCGCGACCAGTCGCTGGACAGCCGTTACTGGGGCTTCGTGCCGCGCGCGCACATCATCGGCAAGCCGTTGATCATCTATTGGTCCTACGACGCCCCCACTGCGCACCTCCAGGATCCGGGCGTTTCGCTTGAGCACGTGCGGGACCTCGCCATGAACTTCTTCACGAAAACCCGGTGGTCGCGCACATTCAAGCTCATCCGGGGCTACGAGTGGGAAGCGCGCTGAGCCCAGATTCAACGAGCGCAGAGCGATGTGAGGAACATCGCCACGCCGTCATCCTGGCCGGCGGCCGGGGGGTCCGCTTTTGGCCGCAGAGCCGCGCCGCCCGCCCGAAGCAGCTGCTCGCGCCGCTTGGCGGCCAGACGTTGCTGCGCCGGACCTTCGAGCGGCTGCGCATGAAGTTCCCGCCGGAGAGGATCTGGGTAGTGACGGGACTGGCGCTGGTCGACGCGGTCGCACGCCAACTGCCGGAAGTGCCCTCGGAACAGGTCGTGGGGGAACCGGTCCAACGGAACACCGCTCCTGCCATCGGGCTGGCGGCCGCACTGCTGCGCCGACACGACCCTGACGCGATCATGGCCGTGTTTCCCGCGGACCACCACATCGAAGACGAACAGGCCTACCTCGCCTTGCTTGAACCGGCGCTGAGCGCCGCCTCGCTGGACAGGCTGATTGTGCTGGGCATCTCGCCACAACGGCCCGAGACCGGGTACGGCTACATCGAATTCCCGGCTGGCACCCGCCCCGGGGGCACTGAGCCCCATCCCGTGGTTCGGTTTCGCGAAAAGCCCGACATCGACACCGCCAAAGCGCTCCTCGCGACCGGCCAGTTCTTCTGGAACAGCGGACAGTTCTTCTGGAAGGCGTCGGTGCTGGCGGAGGAGCTCCGGCTGCACCTGCCACACACCTGGAGCGTTCTGGAGGGCATCGCGGACGGTAGCGAGAGTGAGCTTCCGGCTCGGCTGGCAGAGCGGTATGGCGCCTGCGAGAGCGTTTCTGTCGACCGCGGCATCCTGGAGCGCTCGGACCGGGTCTCCGGCTTCGCCGCGCCGGACATCGGCTGGACTGACCTGGGATGCTGGGATGCCCTGCACGCGCTGCTGCCAAAGGACGCCGACGGCAACTGCGCCCGCACCCAGGCCTCGCTACTGGGGTCTGCGGGGAACTATGTCGATGTGCCCGGCAAGCATGTCGCGCTGGTGGGCGTGAAGGACATGATTGTCGTCGAGACCGCTGACGCGCTGCTGATCTGTCCGCGCGATGAATCGCAGAACATCGCCCAGATCACCGATGCGCTCGGTGCCCAGGATCGAGACGATCTCCTATAACAGGCGGTCGCGCCGGAGGCGCAGCCATGCGTCCAAGTCGGATGGCAATGCTGGATCTCGAGCGAGACGCTTGAGGTCGTCAGGGGTGTCCACGTCAAACCCATGCGTGGATGTCTCGACCACCGCTAGACCGGCCGCCGCGATTGCGCCAAGGCACGCGGCGCGGGTATCGGAGCGTGACCATGCCACGTCCCTGAAGATGGTCGGCACCACTCTTGTCGCGCCGATCAGAGTGAAGCCCCCATCCTCGGATGGCCCCAAGACCACCTCGGCCGATCCGCGGGCAGACAGCGCCTCCTCGAGTTGTGCGTCCGGCATGGTCGGAGCGTCACTGCCCACGATCAACGCCTGCTTGTAGCCGCCAGCCAGCAGCTCCTCGAGGCAGTGACGCATGCGTTCTCCCAAGTCTCCGCCGCGCTGCAGCCGGAAGCGCGCGGGGCCAGCGAGAGTCTCGAATTCCGGCCACCGAATGTCGCAATAGAGAAACACATCGATCTCTGGAATGCCTTGGAGCCGCTGCCATACGGAAAGGGCACACAGCCGATGGAATTCGGCCGCCTCGCCGGGGGACAGAGCCGCAGCCAGGCGAGTCTTGACCATGCCCGGGCGCGGTGCCTTTGCAAACAGGGCGAGCGCAGCTGGGGGCAATCCCGGCATTCGCATCCAATGCTACACTCGCCGTCAGTGCGGGAGGCGAAACTGCCAAATTACCCTGCAGGCGAGACGATGACTGCCCTGCTCGTGGATGACGAGCAGCTGGCCAGGGAAGAACTGGGATTCCTGCTGCGATCGATTCCCGAGATCGAGGTCATCGACGAGGCCGCGGACGGTCCTGGCGCGTTGGAACGCATCGAGGCGCTGGAGCCCGACATCGTCTTTCTCGATGTCCAGATGCCGGGACTGAACGGGTTGGAGGTCGTGCGCGAGCTGCTGTCTCGCGGCAGCAAGCTGCCCTACATCGTGTTCGCGACCGCGTTCGACCAATATGCGGTCGAGGCATTTGACGTGAATGCGGCTGACTACCTGCTCAAGCCGGTCGACAAGGAGCGCCTCGAGAGATCGGTCGAGCGGGCTCGGGAGCTCATACCGTCTCCCGATCGGGAATCCGAGCGCATGGCGCGCCTGCTCTCCAGCATTCGAGCCCACACCTCGCCGCCAACCAAGGTGCTGATTCGAACAGGCGTCCGGATGCTGCTGGTCGATGCAGCCGACGTGATCTTCGCAACGGTCGATGAAGGGGCCATTCGGATCGTGGCCACTGAGTTGGACGGCCACAGCAATTACAAGACCCTCGACGAACTGCAGGAGACCCTCGGCGATGCCCAGTTTTGGAGACCGCATCGCTCCTACATCGTCAACATCAACCGCATCCAGGAAGTGCTGCCTTGGTTCAAGTCGAACTACCAGCTGCGGATGAGCGATCCGGAGGACACCGAAATCCCAGTCAGTCGCGGGCAGACGAAGCGGTTGCGCGAGCTGTTCCGGCTTTGATCGGGCGAGGCGACCGTTCCTTGGGAGCTGCTCGGTCAGCCGGTCACCGATCAACTGATGTCGCTGGCAGGGCGGAAGATCCGCGTCTAGCCGTCGTATCCTATTCTCAATGCGTCTTGGATTTCGGTGGAGTGCGGCCCTGGTAATCGCTGCCGGGTTGCCAACTCTTCAAGCGCAGTCCGTTAGCGGCAGTGTGTCGGGCTTCATCCTCGACCCGTCAGGCGATCGTGTGCCGGCCGATGTCGAGGCGCTGCACGTGGACACCGGACGTGAGTACAGATCGCCGCCAACAGCCGAGGGAACGTTTCATTTCCCAGCCCTGCCGCCCGGGACCTATGAATTGGCTCCCCAAGCGAACGGGCTGGCCGCCCCCGCGTCGCGGGTCAGGGTTCGGGTTGGCACCAGCGTGCAGCTGCAGCTGAGAATGGTGCTTGAGACTGTCCAGTTCAGCGCCGACGTGATCGAGTCGACGCCCTTGATCGAGGCCGGCACCGCCGCGATCGGCACCGTCATCGATCGCAGCGAAATGCGCAACCTGCCCCTCAATCAAAGGGTCTTCCTGCCGCTGACGCTGCTTGCGGGAGGCGCTCACGCCAGCGCGCCCGGTTCAGAGCTCTCCACCCAGAACGACAGCGGCTTTCACGTCTCCGGCGCCCGCGAGACATCCAACAACTTCCTGTTCGACGGGATCGACAACAACGATCTGTACATCAACCGCATCGTCGTGAGCCCGCCGCTCGACAGCGTGCGGGAATTCCGCCTGCATGCGTCGGGGTACCAGGCCGAGTACGGCCGCAGCGGGGGCGCACAAGTCAACGTGGTCAGCCGCTCGGGCACGCGCCAACTCCACGGCTCGGCCTACCACTACCTGCGCAACGATGCCCTTGACGCACCCAACTATTTCGCCCCGGCGGGCCAGCCGACGCCACCGTACCGCCGCGGCCAATTCGGAGCCGCGCTAGGCGGGCCGGTCTCCGGCCGACGCACGTTCTTCTTCACCGGGTTCGAAGGTACGCGGATTCGAAACGGTACGACGCGCACCGCTTCGGTGCCCGCTCCCGCCCAGCGCAGCGGAGATTTTTCCAGCCTCGGAGCCCCAGTCATCGATCCGTTCGCGGGAGCACCGTTCCCGGCAAATCGCATCCCGCTCGCACGCCAAGACCCGGCCGGCACTGGTGCGGCCTCCTATTGGCCGGATCCGAACCGCACCGATGCCGTGCAGAACTTTGTCTCTGCGCCGCTTGGCGACGCACTGGTCAACCAGCTCACCGGCAGGCTTGATCAGCACCTCGACTCCAGCAGCCGCCTGTTCGTCCGCTACAACCTCGGCCACACGCGCAGCTTCAACCCGTTCGCCGATTCTGACGTGCCCGGCTTCGGGAGCTTCACGCTCGACCGCGGCCAACATCTGGCCGCTTCGTACTCGCTTGCGTTGTCGCCACTGACACTGTTCGAGGTCCGGGCGGGCTTCAACCGGCTCCGCCGAGAGGTCATCCACGAAAACGCCGGACGGGACATCTCAGCGGAACTGGGCATTGCGGGGCTGTCGACCGACCCGCGCTTCGTGGGCTTCCCGGGCATCAATGTCGCGGGCTTTGCAGGGCTGTCGGATGACACCGCGCTACCGATTCTGAGGCAGAGTAGCACCGTGCATGTTGCGACTAGCTTGACCCATGCCACATCGCGGCACCGCTTCAAATGGGGCGGCGAGATCAGAACTGTCCGCATCGACGGAACACAAGGCCTGTTCGGGCGCGGGCAGTTCAATTTCCTCGGCGCTATCTCGCAGCACCCGGTTGCGGACCTGCTGCTGGGCTTCCCGACGTATAGCATTCAGACGGTGGTCGATAACGACTTCCGCCAGCGCGCACAGTTCTGGAACGCGTATGCCCAGGACGACTGGCAGCTGGCCCGTGGCCTGACTCTCAGCGCCGGGCTGCGCTACGAGTTCAACACGCCGGCCTATGACGCCGATGACCGCTTCACGCAGTTCGACATTAACGCGGCCAAGCTCGTCGAGCCCAGGTCATCGCCGCTGGGCCGGGCGGGATACGCGGGGGATCGCAACAATTTCGCCCCGCGCATCGGCATCGCTTGGAACCCGCTCGAGTCCACGGTGCTGCGGGCGGCTTACGGCGTCTACTACGACGTCAACGTGCTCGAGGCCAATTCCGGCCTCTATTTCAACCCTCCGTACTTCGATCTCAGGCTGTTTTTCCCGTCGCAGCATTCGCTGCCGAGCTTGTCAGACCCATTCTCAGGGGGCGGGTACACTCCGCCCGCCTCGGTCAACGCCCTGCAGCCGGATTTTCGAACCGGCTATGCCCAGCACTGGAATTTCGGGTTCGAACGCGCGCTCTCCGGCAAGCTGGTCGCACGCGCCTCGTACATCGGCTCGAAGGGATCAAAGTTGCTGCGCCGGCGCAACCTCAACCAGCCCGCCCCCGGCCAGGGCGAGGTCGATTTTCGGCGGCCGACGGCTGGCTTCGCCAACATCGTGTTGTTCGAGTCCGGTGCCTCGTCGACGTATCACTCCGGCGTCTTCGCGCTCGAGCGACGCTTCAGCGGCGTGGCAGGATTCCGCGCCGCCTACACCTGGGCCAAGTCTATCGACGATGTGTCCGCGTTCCTACGCTCGTCCGGGGATCAGGCATTCCCCCAGAACAGCCACGACTTCCGGGCCGAGAAGGGACTGTCCAACTTTGACCAGCGTCACCGGCTGGCGCTCTCAGTACAGCTCGCGACACCGTTCCAGCACTGGCTGCTAGGGGGCTGGCACGCCTACGCGATCGCCGCCGTCGCAGGGGGCCGGCCACTCACCCCGCAGCTCGCCGAGGACAACTCCAACACCGGCAACACCGGCGGCATCTTCGGCTCGGACCGGCCTGACCTAGTCGGGGATCCCACGCTGGGGTCGGGCAGTCCCGGGCAGTTCTTCGACGCCTCTGCCTTCGCCATGCCGGCGGCGCTAAGCTTCGGCAACGCGGGTCGGAACATTCTGGCCGGCCCCGCCACCAGTGCTCTCGACGTCGCGCTGGTCAGGTCGCTGCGGCTTTCGGACAGCGCTACAGCCGAACTGCGGGTCGAGGCGTTCAACATCACCAATCACACGAACTTCGCCCTGCCCGAGGGCACCTTTGGCCAGCCAGCGTTTGGGCGCTCGCTGGCGGCTGGCCAGGCGCGCCAACTCCAATTGGGCCTGCGCTTTTCGTTCTAGCCCGCTGCACGATCCGGGCTGTTTGAGCGTCGTTGGAACTAGGGGCATGCCGGAATTCGCAGTCAGGTACACCGACGCTCGGGGCAGCGTCCACGAGGAGACTGTGTCCGGCGATTCAGCGCGAGCGGTCCGGCAACAGTACGGGGCACGGGGAATGCTCGTGCACGCAGTCCGAACGACCGGAGCAGTGGCACCCCGCAAGGCTGAAAGCAAGGGCGGACGGCTGGACCTGCAGCACTTCGTCGTTTTCAACACCCAGTTCCTCGCCCTGCTGCGAGCTGGAATGCCTATCCCGCAGTCGCTCGAGCTGCTCGCCGGCAATGTGCGCAACAAGGCCCTGGCCGGGCACATCGCGGCCGTCCGCAACGACGTCAAGGTCGGCGTCCCTGTTTCGGACGCCTTCGCCAAGCGCGGGGTGTTTCCGCCGATCTATGTCACGTCATTGCTGGCCGGTGAGCGTTCCGGCGCGCTCGATGCGGTGCTCGAGCGCTACGTGAATTACCAAAAGCTCGCGCTAGCGATCCGCAAGAAGATCCTCGTCTCGCTGATCTACCCGGCAGTCCTGATCGTGCTGGTCTTCACGTTGGTCGTGTTCTTGGTGACGTACGTGGTGCCTGAGTTTGCGCAGCTGTACGAAACCATGGACGCCAACCTGCCCCTGTCCACGCAGATCCTGGTCGCATTCGGAGGCGCCGCCCGAGATCATGCATGGGCGCTGCTGGCAGGCCTGGCAGCCGTCGCTGGGGCGGTCGGCTGGACCCTGCGGCGCCGTACGGCGCGCGCCGGACTGCAAAGGCTAGTGCTCCGCACGCCGGTCATCGGCCAGCTGTGGGTGCGCTATCAAGTGGCCCAGCTGTCGCGATTGCTGAGCACCCTGCTGACAGGCGGCGTCCCGCTGGTGAGAGCACTCGAAACGGCCGGCGAGTCCATGGGGTCAGGCCTGTTACGCGGCACCTTGGAAAAAGTGCGGGAGAGCGTCCGCGAGGGCCAGACACTCGCCGGCAGCATGCTGCAAACAGGCATCTTCCCCACCCTGTCGATCGAAATGGTCCGTGTCGGCGAGACCACGGGCGCCCTGCCTCAGATGCTCACATCGGTCGCCGAATTCTTCGACGAAGAGGTGCAGACCAAGACGGCTGCCCTGCTCAATCTCATCGAGCCAGCGATCATGATTTGCATGGGGATCTTCGTGGCGTTCGTGCTGATCTCGCTGTACCTCCCGATCTTTAGCCTGGCGGAGCAGTTCTAGCAGTCGCTGCCGGCGGCGCTCGATGCACGGTCCCGAGCGGTCGCGCGTCTACACCTATTGCAGGGGGGAGTGCCCTGTCCAGCGTATGCCTACGCCCCAAGTAGCAAGCGAATCCACGCAAGAAACCGTCGAGCGGGACGCCCGGCAGTTAGCGCAGCGCTATCACTATCCGTTCCTTGACCTCTCCTCGGTGCATATCGACAGCGATCTGTTCCGGTCCATCCCGGTCGAATTGATGTTCCGGCACAACTTCGTGCCTATCGCGGAGCGGCGCGGCTCGCTCGAGATCGCCATCGCCGACCCGCGGAGGCTCCCGGAGCTGGACGAGATCGCGTCGCTGCTGGGCAAGAAGCTGCGCATCGCCATCGCGACGCTTCCGCAGATCAACGATCTGCTGGGCAAGACCGAGCAGTCACAGCGTGTCCTGGAAGAGGTCACCGAGGAATTCACGCTGCAGGTCAGCACGGCGGAGGATCCCGACGAGACGCTCTCGATCGACAAGCTCACGCAGTCCAGCGGCATCGCGCCCGTCATCAAGCTGATCGACACGACGGTGTTCAATGCGCTGGAGCGTCGGGCAAGCGACATCCATATCGAGACGCGCAACTCCGACGTGGCCATCAAGTACCGCATCGACGGGGTGCTGCACTATGCGATGCCGCCGATCGGCAAAGACTGGCACGAGACGATCCTGTCCCGCATCAAGGTGATGAGCGAACTCGATATCGCCGAGCGGCGCATCCCCCAAGACGGCCGCTTCCGCGTGCGCTACAAGGGCCGCCAGATCGACTTCCGCGTCTCAATCATGCCCACCGTGTACGGCGAGGACGCGGTCTTGCGCATCCTCGACAAGCAGTCAATGAGCGAGAAGTTCAAGAAGCTGTCGCTGGACGTGGTGGGCTTCAGCGTTGAGGACCAGCGGCGCTTCGGGCGCTATATCCGCGAGCCCTATGGCATGGTGCTCGTCACGGGGCCGACCGGTTCCGGCAAGACGACGACGCTGTACGCGGCCCTGAGCGAGATCCAGACCGACGAGGACAAGATCGTCACGATTGAGGATCCCGTGGAATACCAGTTGCACGGGATCACGCAGATTCCGATCAACGAAAAGAAGGGCCTGACCTTCGCGCGCGGGCTGCGCTCGATCTTGCGGCACGATCCCGACAAGATCATGGTCGGAGAAATCCGAGACCCCGAGACAGCCCAGATCGCGATCCAGTCCGCGCTTACAGGCCATCTCGTCTTCACGACCGTGCACGCCAACAATGTCGTGGATGTGCTCGGGCGGTTCCTCAACATGGGCGTCGAGGCCTACAACTTTGTCTCGGCCCTAAACTGCATCCTGGCCCAGCGGCTGGTACGCCTGATCTGCCCGCACTGCCGCATCCAGAAGCGTTATCCGCGCGCGAGGCTCGAGGCCTCCAGACTGCCATTCGACCAATGGGAGAGCTTTGAGTTCAGCGAGGGCGAAGGGTGCATCGAGTGCTCCGGCACGGGATTCCGGGGCCGCTCCGCCATCCACGAGCTGCTGGACATGTCGGACGGAATCCGCGAGCTCATCCTCGCCAAGCGACCCAGTTCCGAGATCGCGCGAGCGGCGCGCGCGGAGGGCATGCGGACGCTGCGCGAATCCGCCGTCGAGCGCGTCGCCGCGGGCGTGACAACCTTGCACGAAATCGACAAGGTCACATTCATCGACTGATCATGGGACTGCTGCTGCAAACACTGGACAGGCTGCTGCCCGACCCCGAGCCGCCGCTGGTCTTCGAAGTTGGCGACGGCATCGTGCTGGGAGCGCGCCGTTCCGGGCGAACGGTCCAAGCGCGCGCACAACGCGAGTTGCCGGCCAGTGACCAGGCAGACCCGGAGGGCCCCACCCTGGAAGGGCTCCATGGCGCGGTCGAGGGTCTGCTGAGCGAACTGCAACCGCTGCCCAGCCGGTCCGCTGCGGTACTGCTGCCCGACGATGCCGCAAGGCTTGCCGTGTTCGAATTCGACAAGCTGCCGCGCAGGCCCCAAGAATTCCGCCAAGCGGTTGAGGACCGCTTTCGCAACAGCCTACCCTTCGATGCCCGCAACGCGCGCATCGCCTTCAAGCCGCAAGCTGGCGGGACGCGCCCATCCGTACTGGCCGCAGCCGTGTCAACAGCACTTGTCCGCCGCTGCGAAGAGGAATTTGAAGCGGCCGGGATCCGCCCAGACTTCGTGGGCACTTCATGCGCGGCCGCGCTCAATTTGGTCGGGTGCACCGAAATGACGGTGCTGCTCACGCTCAGCGGACAAGCCATGACAATCGCCGCCGTCGAAAACGGAGCGGTGCGCCTCGTGAGGCGGATTTCCCTGCCCGCCGGAATTGCAACGGACATTCCCAGCACAGTGCAGGAAGTCTTGGCGGACCTGTTTCCAACCATCGTCTACATCGAGGAAAACCTCGAACGGAGCGTTTCGCGGCTGATCCTGGCCGGATTTGGCGAATTGCAGGGTCTACTCCTGGAGCCTTTACGGGGACAGCTTGGATTCCCAGTCGAGCCGCTGCTCGACGACGATGCCGCAGCCGCGCCTTGCGGCGCAGGCCTGCTGGGGTACATTCATGGCTGACCCGTCCAAGACCCTGGCAAAGCCCACTTTGGCATGGCGCCCGGCTGGTACCGGGCTGAATCTTGCGACCCATCCGGCTGGAGGCTACCGGGCGTTCTTTGGCCTGGCGTGCGTCGCCACTGTTGCCCTGCTGGCAGTGGCAGCGGTCTTGGTGGCGAGCTTCATCGGCTCCGGACGCACGCCGGAGGAACTCGCTGTCCGTGAACAGCGCCTGCAGGCGGAGCAGCGTACGCTTGGCGATCTCAGCGCCGCGGCATCGGAAACGGTGCAAGGCGAGCGCGCGGCAGAGATCCTCGAACGCACTGGGGTGCTCAACAGCCTCCTCGTCCGCAAGGGCGTCTCGTGGACCCGCACGTTCCTTGACCTGCAGGGAGTCCTGCCCCCCAACGTGCGGATGCTCTCGATCCAGCCGGAGGTCGCGACTCTCGGTACGATCCGACTTGAGATGGCGGTCAGCGCAAAGACGCCCGCGGACTTTATCGAATTCCTCAAGACGCTCGAAAGCTCGGATCTGTTCAGGTCGCCCGCGCTGCGGGGAAGCGCTCCGCCAACCGACGGGGATCCGACCTTCCGCTATCACCTAACTGTGGAATATGACCAGCAACTCTGATCACTTCGCCACACCGAGCGCACCGGTTGAGTGGCATCGGCGGTTTGCCCCCAAAGCCGTGCTGACCCTGCTCGCAATCGTAGCGCTGTGCGAGCTCAGCTTCTACCTGCTGGCACTCCGGCCGGCTGCGCGAGATGAACAGGAGCGCGAAGCTCGGTACGCGGCACTGGCCGCCCAGGTCGAACAATCGCGAGCTAGCGTAAAAGCCGTTCAGGCGCAGGCGCTACGGATCGCCAAGGCCGACAGCGATGGCAATGCGCTTGTCCAGGAGATCGCCTTGCCCCGCAGGGGCGCGTTTTCGGCGCTGCTCACGGAACTTGGGGCCGCGTCAACAGGTGCCGGCATCGAATTCCGCGAGACTAGCTACGCAGTCGACGAACTCGAGGGCAGCGAGGAGTACGGAGTGCTAGCGGTCAACGCCAGCTTCCGGGGCCGCTATGAGAACCTATTGCAGTTCCTGTATCGTCTAGACCGGTCTGACCTGTTCTTCATCATCGGTTCGCTAGGGGCAACGCCGCGCGAGGAGAGCAACGCGAACGAGCTGCAGATCAACATGCGATTCGATACGCTCGTGAGAGACAGGTAGTGTCGGCGAGTGGAACTCGGAGCAAACAAGCAATCCCTGACCCGGCTGGTCGTCGTGCTGGCTGTGCTGGCAGTAGTCGTATACCTGCAATTCTTCAGCGGGCCGCGAGCAGCACCCTCGCCGTCGCCGAGCGTAAACGGGCCTCCGGCCACCAATGCCAACGCGCCCCAAGCCCGGGTGCCTGCCGGCGGAGACACCTCGGCTGGCAGCCCCCGGACAGGCGGACCGCAACCGGACGGAGGCACCGACCCAGCGGCAGAGGTAACGATCCGCAGGGACCTGCTGGAGCGGGTGCGCGCCATTGAAGTGCCGTCGGTCGAGCGCGACATCTTTAACTTTGGTCGTCCCAAGCCGCGTGAAGTCGCTGGCCCAACACCAGCAGAAGCAAAGCTTGCCCAAGCGCGCCTCGACGCGGCCACACGCAAGCCCACCCCGAAGCCACAAGGGCCGACGCCAAAACCGATGCTTCCGAAGGCCAGGCCTCCGGACTGGAAGTACTTCGGGCTGGCGAGTGCCGCGAACTCAGATGCAACACGGGGATTCCTGCTCGACGGCGAAGAGATCCTAATCGCTTCCGAGGGGGCGCTACTGCAAGGGCGTTACCGCATCACGGGGATCGACGAACAAGCCATCGCGCTGGAAGACGTGCAGGCAAGCCAAGTATTCTCAATCGCGTTGGAGCTACCGAAGTGAGGCAGCGGCACGCAGGCAAGAGCGACGGCCAACAAGGCTATGTGCTACTCGCCCTGCTGGTGTCATCGTCGATCCTGCTCGCCGGCCTCGCACTGACCATCCCTCGCATGGCGATGCAGTCTCAGCGGCTGAAGGACGAGCGGCTGATCAAGCGCGGTGAGGACTATCGGCGGGCCATCACGCTCTACTACAGAGAGCACAACAAGTACCCGGAGGATCTCGACGACCTAGAGGAAACCGACGGCGTGCGCTACCTTCGCAGGCGCTACGGCGACCCGATCGGCGAGACCGGCGAGTGGCGCTTGATCCATATGGGAACCGACGGGCGCTTCGAAGACTCCCTGCTCATTGACACGGCCAAGGACGAGCAGCGGCCCGGCTCCGGCCAGATGTCAGCGGGCAGTACCGCCATCGTGTCCGCGCCCCTCGGAACGCAGCCGCAGGGTTATCCCGGCGGTGCCCCTGGCAGCCCGCAGCTAGCACCCGATCCAGGCGGGCCGTGGGGGGGGCGGCCGCTCACGGGCGCGGCGCGCGCGCGAGCGATTCGCGAGTCAGCCGCTCCCGACCTCGCGCGCGGGACTCCCTATACCCAGGGCTTTGGATTCAACCCCAATCAAGCCACGAGTCCGGAGAACCAGCGCGGCGAGGGCCCCCCAGACTACAGCAGGATGCTGCCCAGCCAGGTCCCGATGGACGAGAACGAGCGCAAATTCGCAGAATTCAATGCGGCAACAGGGCAGTCAGGCACCAATCCCGGCACGTCCGGAGCCTTCGGCGAACTTGGTGCAGCACCTCAGCTGCCCAGCGGCGCACCCACCGCGGCGGCGGGCAGCCCCGGGTCGATGGTGCAAGGCTCCGGCGCCGCCGAAATGATCAACCGGCTGCTGACATCGCCGAGACCGGGTGGAGTGGCCGGAGTGCGCCCCGCGACAGCCGCGGTGGCGACCGTGCAAGTGTTCGAACGAGGGATTGCCGGGGTCGCCAGCAAGAGCAAGGATACCGGCGTCAAGGTCTATCACGGCAAGCAGGCCTATAACGAATGGGAATTCGTCTATGACTACCGGAAAGATGTCGGTTCGAACGCATCGCAGGGAATGTCGCAAACCCCACAAGTAGGCCAACAGCCCCGACAGCGGATCGGCACCGATTCGCGGGGGCGCCCGGCACGCTGACACTCCAGCGCCAGTCTGACTGCTTGCCGACGCCGCATCGGGCAGCCCAGATCTAGGCCAAGCCCAGCCCTTTGGTAACCGCTTGAAAGACCTCTTCGATCGACCTGCCTGCATCCACCCGCAGGAGCATGTCACGCTGCTCAAACAGCGCCAGCAGGGGCTGAGTCTTGAGGTGATATTCGGAGAGCCGATGCTGGAGCGCCTCGGGACTGTCGTCGGCCCGCTTGGTGAATCCGCCACCCTCGCCTAGGTGGGCCCGCATCATGACGCGGTCGGCCACAGCCGCATCCTCCAACTCGAGGTAAATCGCGCGGTCGAGATTCCAGTGCTCGAACAAGTACGCGGCCTGCGACGGAGTGCGCGGAAATCCATCCAAGACAAACCCGTGCCGCCAGTCGTGCAATTCCAACCGCTCGCGCACGACTTCTTCAACGACTTCATCGGACACCAGCCGCCCTTCGGCGGTGATGCGCATTACCCGCGAGCCGAGCTTGGTGTGGTTGGCGACGTGCCAGCGAAAGATCTCGCCGACCGAGATATGCACGAAGCCAAACTGTCTGGAGAGCAGCGTGGATTGAGTGCCCTTGCCCGAACCTTGCGGGCCGATCATGATGAATTTGTTCATGCTGAGGAGCCGGTCTTACCGGTCAGGCAGCGGCAAGGCGCGATGACGGCTTAACGCTATCGTAATACTGTCTCCGGTCGGCCATCAGCCGACGCGGGTAGGTGGCGCAATGGACACACTCCAGGGCAAAGTGGTCGTGGTCACAGGTGCCGCGAAGCGGATGGGGCGCAGCATCGCACTGGATCTCGCCGGTCGCGGGGCCAGGGTGGCTATTCACTACAAGGACTCCGCGGAGGAAGCGCGCGCAACGGCCGCTGCCTGCGGCGGGCGGACGTTCTGCGCCGACCTCGCCAAGGTCTCCGAGATCCGGCAGCTCTTCCTCGAAATCGCGCGGACGTACAGCCGGTTGGACTGCTTGGTGAATAACGCTGCGGTCTTTCGCGCCGTCGACCCGCTCGAAGCCACTGAAGAAGACTGGGACAGCATCCACGATGTCAATCTCAAGGGTACGTTCTTCTGCTGCCAGCAGGCCGCCAAGCTGATGCTCCGCGGTGGTGGCGGGCGGATCGTGAACATCGCATCGCTTGGCGGCCTGCGCCCATGGTCCAAACATGTACCCTACTGCGCGTCAAAGGCCGGGGTCGTCATGCTGACACAAGCCCTGGCGAAGGCGCTCGCACCGGATATCGCGGTGAATGGCATCGCTCCGGGCGTGGTCCATTTTGGAAAGGAGATGACGGAGGAGATCGCGCATCTAGTGCGCCTCACCCCGCAGGGTCGGCACGGCACGGGTGCAGACATCGCCGAGACGGTGCGCATGCTGCTGGAGGGACCGTCATTCGTCACCGGCCAGGTCATCGCCGTGGACGGCGGCCTGTCGCTCAAATGACAGTGACTGTGACTCGGGCAGAATCAATCGTCAAAGTTTGCGACCAAACGCGAGATTGCGACCAGTTGGGCGAGTAATCCGGGTAGCTTGGCCAAGCGCAGGGCGTTCGCACCGTCCGACCTTGCACGGCTAGGTTCCTCATGCACCTCGAAGAACAGGCCGCTAACGCCCGCGGCCACGCCAGCCCGGGCCAGCGGAGCGATGAATTCCGGCTGGCCGCCGCTGGAACCGCCCGCCGCGCCCGGGAGCTGCAAGCTGTGCGTCACATCCAGTACAACGGGGTAGCCAAGCTTGCCCATCTTGTCCAGACCGCGGAAGTCAACCACCAGATCGCGGTACCCAAAGCTGGTCCCACGCTCGGTGAGCAGGATCTTGCGATTGCCCGCTGAAGCTACCTTTTCCGCGGCGTAGCGCATGTCCTCGGGTGCGAGGAATTGGCCCTTCTTGATATTCACAACGCGTCCGGTCTGGCCGGCCGCAACCAGCAGGTCTGTCTGTCGACACAGGAACGCCGGGATCTGTAGGATGTCGCAAACCTCGGCCACCGGAGCTGCCTGGGCAACTTCGTGGATATCTGTCAGCACCGGCAGGCCGGTCTCTCGGCGCACCGCTGCCAGCACTTCGAGCCCCTCCGCCAAACCGGGACCGCGATACGACGAAGCGCTCGTGCGGTTGGCCTTATCAAAGGAAGCCTTAAATACAGCAGCCACACCGGCTGATTCGGCCGCGTCTGCAACACTGCGACCAATCTTCAGGGCGTGCTCCCGGGATTCAATCACACAGGGACCGCAAATCACGAAAAACCGGTCTCCGGCTGTCAGTTGTGAGACTCGATCGTCCATGCGGCTCCGCAACGGGAAAGGCTGCCCGCAAACTCAGGATAGCCCGGAAGCTGCGGGGGTCCACGCAGTTCCCGTTCGCGCACTGGGACCCTGCCTCGAGGCCGTGTCGCTCGTCGCTGTGGCCTGCGAGGGGCCGCGCTGCTCCCGCGAAGGTGTCGCTCGCCTCAGCCCAGACGCCATTGCCGCCGAAGAACCAGCGGCGCGTTGACTGCTGCGTCCTGGGCCTTGCTGGTACCGCTGCCAGCGCCGTGTTCGAAGGGTGGCCGGTGGGCTGCACGCAACTCTGGATTCGCCGGCACAATCTGGCTGCCCCGCCGTCTGAGAGAATGAACGAATGGGCATCTTTGACGACGAGCCCTTCCATCGCATCGGCAAGCTCCCGAACTATGTCTTCGCGGAGATCAACACCATGCGAGCGCAGGCTCGCCAGGCCGGCCTCGACGTGATCGACCTCGGCATGGGCAATCCCGACGGCGCAACGCCGAAGGTGGTGGTCGACAAGCTGACTGAGGCCGCCCGGGATAAGCGCAACCACCGCTATTCTCTTTCACGCGGCATCCCGCGCTTGCGCGAGGAGATCTGCAAGCGCTACGACGCCAAGTATGGCGTCAAGCTGGACCCGGAGACAGAGTCGATCGCCACGATGGGCTCCAAGGACGCGCTGGCGCACCTGACATTCGCGACAATCGGCCCCGGTGATGGCGTCGCGATGCCAGACCCTTCCTACCCGATCCACCAGTGGGGCGTCGTCATGGCGGACGGCAAGCAGATCGCGATTCCGATGCCTTCGCCGGAGGAATTCCTGTCGCGCATCGAGGATCTGTTCAAGAAACCCGGCCGCAAGCCGACGATGATCCTGGCGTCATTCCCGCACAATCCCACGACACTCTGTGTCGAGCCGAACTTCTTCCGCCCGTTGGTCGATCTAGCCCACAAGCACGGCACGATGCTGGTGCATGATTTCGCCTACGCCGACATCGTCTTCGACGGCTATACGGCCCCATCGATGATGCAGGTGCCCGGAGCGAAGGAAGTCGGCGTTGAGATCTTTTCGATGTCTAAGAGCTACAGCATGCCCGGCTGGCGGGTCGGATTCTGTGTCGGCAACCCGAAGATGATCGACGCCCTTGCCCGGATCAAGAGCTACTTGGACTACGGGATGTTCCAGCCCATCCAGATCGCCGCCATTATCGCGCTGCGCCAGTGCGAATCGGCCACCGAAAAGAACGCGGCGATGTACAAGGCCCGTCGTGACGTCCTCGTTGACGGGTTGCGCAAGGGCGGCTGGGAAATCGAGCCTCCCAAGGCGACCATGTTCGTGTGGGGCAAGATCCCCGAGCGGTACGCGTGGTCAGGCTCGCTGGAGTTTTCCAAGCTACTGCTCCATCGGGCGCTGGTGGCGGTCTCGCCCGGCATCGGATTCGGTCCCGCCGGCGACAACAGCGTGCGTTTCGCACTGGTGGAGAACGAGCAGCGGATTCGCCAAGCTACGCGTGGCATCCGCAAGCTGCTGCGGGACTGATCCGGGCCCCCCGGTATACTGAAGACAGCGTAGGCCTGAGCATCGTAGACGCTCGCCTCCGTTTCTCCAGCTCACGCCTCGGCGGTACCTCTTCATGACCCGATTACTCACTGTTCCATGCCTCCTGCTCTCGTTAGCCGCGGCTTCCGCCACGGTCTTAGAGGCGCAGTCTCTGAGCAAGGTGGTCGACGGCATCGAGCGGCACTACAACAGCTTGAGTGCCTTGCAGATGGGCTTCGAGCAATCGATGGAATACGGCGGCCAGAAACGGATGGCGGAGTCAGGCACGCTGTACTTGCAGCGCCCCGGCAAGATGCGCTGGGAGTATTCCAAGCCCGCAGGCAAGATCGCCATCAGCGATGGGAAGATCTTCCGGATGTACAACCCGAACTCGAATCAGGTGCGCCAAGTCGAGATGGAGGCTATGACCGACCTGCGTGCTCCGCTGTCATTCCTGCTAGGGCGCATGCGGCTGCGCAGGATGTTCCGCAATCTGCGTCTGGAACAAATCGATGGCCGACAAGTACTGATCGGCGACGGCCGCAACGCCCAAGACATTTACGCGCGAGTCGAGTTTGACTTTGATCCCGCCGGGCTTGGGATCACGGGAATCCGCATTGTCGGGCGCGATGATTCGGTCAACGTCTACGGATTCTCTGACGAGCAAGCGAATCCGAAGCTCTCTGCCGAGATGTTCGAGTTCAAGGCCCCGCCCGACGCGGAGGTCGTTCCGCTAACTCGGACCTTCAACAGCCTTCCCCCGGAAGCTCGGGAACAGTAGCGACAGCGTCCCGCTCGGCTCACGCTAGTCTTCGACGCGCGCACTGTCGAGAAACACCGGCAGGATCGGCACATCCTCCATCGGTCCGCGACGGCTCGTCTGGACCCGCGAGATGCGGTCCATGACCTCCATCCCCTCGATGACACGACCGAAAACCGTGTAACCGAACCGCTGCGCCCCACGATCCAGTCCGGTGTTCGGCTTCAAGTTGACGAAGAACTGGGATGTCGCCGTGTCCTTGCCCCATTGGCGCGCCATGGCCACAGTGCCGCGATCGTTGCGGATCCCGTCCTTGGTCTCGATGCGGACGGGCTTGCGAGTGGGTTTGAGCTCGAGTTCCGGAGTGAAGCCCCCGCCCTGAACCACAAATCCATCGATAACTCGGTGAAACAAGGTGTCATCGTAAAAGCCAGAATTGACGTAGGCCAGAAAGTTGGCAACGGTCTTAGGCGCCCGCTCAGGGTACAGCTCGATCCGCACGTCCCCCATCGAAGTCTTGAGCGTGACCACGGGATTGGCGGGTCCTTGTTCCGCAGCCACTGCGAACCCGATCAATCCGGTGCCTAGGAGCAGGCACAGCGAAAGCCGCATCCTCATCCGTACGAGGATACAAGACCATCTCAGGCGGCGCATCATGGGAATGCGCGTCGTTCCAGAGTTCGAGTTGCGCCTGCGCCTGCGCGGCGCCTCATCGAGCGCATCCCGCGCACGCGTCCGCTACCGCGTGACCGAAGAGGGCCTGCGCACGGCCCTGTGCTGCCATCGCACCTACGCCCGTGTTCTGCGCCCCGCCCTCTCAGTGGTCTTCGACGACTGCGGAGCCAACTCCACGCCGCTGCAAAACGCGGTGGAACGCCTCGACCGAGAGATCAACCGCCTCTGGGAGGGCTACTCGATCGCCCCGTGAACTTGACCCGATCGTAAACGTCACGCTTAGACAAGGAAACTAGTCGTCGCTCGAGCCGCGTAGCTCCAGCAAGGCATCCCGCAAGGCAACTCTCAACACCATCTCAATGTCATCCTCGTTGGTGCCGAACTCATAGGCGCACGCCTTGACGCGTTTGTGCCATTCATCGGAGAGCTTCTGCTTAACATAGATCCGGCAGAAGTCGTCAATTCTCAAATGGCTCGTACCCGCCTACTTTGTCCACCAGACTCAGTGCGAGTTGGGATGCCCACCGGCTGGCCTGAAACGCCTGCGGCGCTTTTGAGGGCCGGCGGGCAGACCGCCCCCCCACCCCACGGGCCGTCACGGCCCGTGGCGGAGACTCCCGTGCTGTGCCTGAGCGGGGCTCAGGGGCGGGCGGCGCCGGCCCGAGGTGGCGTGAACTGCGGACTCTGGCCTGGGGGAGAGCCTCCGGGGAGGCCTCGCCAATGAATGATGGCCCGCTCGGACCCAGACTGGCCTTGGGGCATGGGCACCAATGACTGAAGGGGGCGTGACTGCCGGGCCCCCGCCTACCACTGATGATACGCGAGGAGCCTATTGGCCTCTATCTGCCTTCCGAAGTCGGTGAGGCGAAGTGGGCTGGCACTTTCTACCGGTGCGGGAGTGGGAGGGAGTCTGGCAAAGATTTTCTTGATGTCATCCCGGATTTCACTCATGAAATCCCTCAGGGCGGACCGCTCCTGCTCCACGCTTTCCTTCCATTCGGCTAGATCCCTGTCAGCCCGCTGCTCCCAAGCCTTGCGGTCCGCGTCAGCAGCGATCTTTGCAGACTTGCGGTCCTTGTCCACGCCAAGCTTCCATGTGGCGGTGCTCCAAAGTAGCCTGCCGACTGCAAGGACAGCAATGATGATTAGGGGCGTGTTGAACCACTCAGGCATCAAAAATGACCGCAAGTCACTATAGCAGGGGGGCTGTGCCGCATAGCTACTTGTAGCCTACCAAGGGGCCCTATATGCCAAAGTGCTCAGAAACGGAATCTGGCGGGAATATTCGGTACAGCAGAACGCATATAAACACTTTTAGAATCAGTTCATTAACGCTTGATTCCACTTGCAGTTCGTGGTATGCTAATGCTCATGAGAAGACCCAGCAACCATACCACCAAGGGGCCTGGGCGGGAGGACCGCAAGGGCCTCACGATCATCGAGTTGCTACGCAAGTTCCCGGACGACGCGACGGCGGAAAGGTGGTTTGAGGAACTGCGCTGGAAGCACCGGCCGACCTGCCCGGACTGCCATTCCGGCAACCACGGACATTGCCCGTCCCATCCGTCCATGCCGTACACCTGCAAGGACTGCCGCAAGCGCTTCAGCGTCCGCAAGGGCACGATCATGCAGTCCAGCAACCTCGGCTATCAGGCCTGGGCTGTGGCGTTCTACATGGCGGCGACCAACCTCAAGGGCATCTCCAGCATGAAGCTGCATCGCGAGCTAGGCATCACGCAGAAGACTGCCTGGCACATGCTGCAGAGAATCCGCGAGGTGTTCAGGGACGGCGAGGCACCGCTCAGCGGCATCGTTCGAGCTCGACGAGGTTTACCTCGGCGGCAAGGAGCGCAACAAGCACGCATCGAAGAAACTCAAGGCCGGTCGCGGAACCGTCCGGGGCGACCGGAAACGCGCGTCCTGAGAATCAACCTTCCGGTCCAGCAGGCCGCCCGGCGCATGTTCGCCTACGGGCTGCCGCGCAAGCAACGCAACGAGGATGGCGGAGCCGAACGTTAAGCGCCGCACGCTGTTGACCGGGGACAATCCGGACGTCCTGCGGGGCATGAATTCCGAGAGCGCAGAGCTGCTCTACTGCGACCCTCCATTCCACACGAATCGCCATGACGAGGCTCCCATAGGCTCAGAGGCGGCAGGAGCGGCCTTGCAGGACACGTGGACTCTGAGCGACGTGGACCGGGCTTGGCTTGGCTGGATCGCTGAGAGGGGCCCCGCACTGGCCAGCATCATTGACGCTGTTGGGCTCGCGCATGGCAAGGGCATGCAGACCGAGCTGGTCATGAGGGCCGTGCGCCTGCTGGAAATGAAGCGGTTGCTCAAGCCAACGGGAAGCCTGTATTGCGATCCCGCGGCCAGCCACTATCTCAAGCTGGTGATGGATGCGATCCTCGAACCTCAGAATTCCCGCAACGAAATTCACTGGAAGCGCTATGGCGCACACAATGACGTGGGCCAAGGATCTCGCCATTTCGGATTGCCCGGAACATTCCCGCCAGATTCCGTTGCTGAGCACTTTGGTATATAAGGCCCCTACCAAGTCCATCTGTTCCAGGTCTTTTGTGTGAGAACGGAAGCCATGAAAACCATCTTTCAGGAAAATGCAGGATGGTTTATTTCAGTTCCCCCAGAGCAGCTTCAAGTGCTCTGGCAAGAACAGGGACAAGCCGCCGAAGGCGGTGCGGGCGCGGCGGGGCGCAAGAACGAGTTTCCTGACATCGGCCGCGTCGGGGCGGACGATGTCGGCGAGCAGGTGGGCGGGCCGCCGAGGAGTTGGCCGACCCCTACCATGCCAGGCGGGCGCTGAGGGAATATTCAAGATCAGCAAGCAGTTCCTGGAGGTCGATCTGTTCCACGGCCAGAGCGAGCGCCTAGTCAAGCAGGAGCTGTACGCCCATTTCATTCTGATCGCGATGACGCGGCTGTTCACCAACCGGGACGCGCACCTCTGCCCGGCGGGCCGGCCCGGAAATGGTCCCGCCGCAAGGCCGCTGCAGCCTAGCCGCCTCGATGCCGATGACTTGAGTGCCCGGAACCTGCGAATGGACTGCCCTCAGGCCGCTAGACCCCAAAGCTAGTGCCATAGCTAGGGCTCCGGCCCGGACCCTCCAAGTACTGGTACCGGGGGGCGGACTTGAACCGCCGACCTACGGGTTATGAGTCCGTCGCTCTAACCTGCTGAGCTACCCCGGCTACTATTCCCATCCTAACGACTCGCGCTCGCGCTGCCAATCACGGCCGGCGCAGCGGATCGCCCGCCCGTTAGAGCGTCGGGCCGATCCGCCAAGTCATCATCTCCCGGTGACCCAGCTTCTCGCTGCAAGTCTGGCGACCTGAGGCAACTTCCAGGAGGTTGGTGTACATCCTGCGCCCGAGATCGGCGATGTCCTCCGTTCCGTCCGCCACGGTTCCGGCATTGATGTCCATGTCCTCGTCCATATGGCGGGCCATTGAGGAGTTTGATGCGACCTTGATCACGGGAGCTGTCGCGAAGCCGAAGCAACTCCCGCGCCCTGTCGTAAAGAGGCAGATGTTGCAGCCCCCGGCCACCATGCCGGTGACGGATGCCGGATCGTAGCCCGGGCTATTCATGAACACAAAGCCGCGCTCTGTGATCCGTTCGGCGTAATCGTACACCGCGCTCAGCGTCGCGTGACCGCCCTTGGCGACGGCCCCCAGCGACTTCTCTGCGATATTCGTAATCCCGCCGGCCATGTTGCCCGGAGAGGGATTGCTGTTGAAAGTGACCGAATCCTTGAAGCGCGTGACGTAGTCGAAGTACCAATCCAGCATGTCCAGCAGCCGCTGGCCCACGGCCGGACTGGCCGAGCGCCGGGTCAACAGGTGCTCGGCACCCCAAATCTCAGTGGTCTCGCCGAGGCAAGCCGTGCCACCTTGCTTCACGACGAGGTCGGCGCAATACCCCACGCCGGGGTTCGCGGTGATCCCTGAGAAAGCGTCCGAGCCGCCGCACTCCAGCGAAATCGCGATCTGGGACACCGGACAGGGCTCCCGCTCGAGACGTCCGGCGGTTTCAATCATCTCCCTGACAGCCTGCACGCCATCCTGGACGACCCGCCGAGTGCCCCCGCTTTCCTGCAGCGTCAGACCCCGGCGCGGAGCCTTGCCCGCAGCGGTCGCTTGCGGCCGCAGGTAGTAGCCGACCTGGTTCACCTCGCAGCCCAAGCCCACCATCACCGCGGCGCCGATGTTCGGGTGGTCCGCCAAACCGTCGAGCGTCTTGCGCAAGAGATTGGAATCGGCGCCTTCGGCCTGCCCGCAACCGTCGCCGTGCGGCAGCGCAATGACCCCGTCGACCCCCATCCCCTCGAAGCTCTCGTCCCGAAACGCAGCGGCGATTCGTTCCGTGGCATAGGCGGCGCAGTTGCTGGCCCCGACGATCGCCACATAGTTGCGCGTTCCAGCACGCCCGTCCGCCCGCGGGTATCCCATGAAGGTCGTGTTGTCCGGAGCCGGGATGTCGCTCAGGTCAGACCGCGCCGTTCCGAACTCGTAATTGCGTTCGTTGATGTCGAAGAGCAGGTTATGGGTATGCACCCAGGCCCCCGGGCTCAACGCCTCGGCTGCCCGCCCGATCTCCTCGCCATACTTGAACACGGTTTCGCCCTGCGCAACCGGGCGCAGGGTGATCTTGTGGCCCGGCGCGATCGCCTGCGAGGTCTTGATCTGGACGCCCTCGAACTCCAGCTTCGCGCCTGCCGGTATGTGGACCCTCGCCACCGCTACGTTGTCGCTTGGGTGCAGATGAATCCACGGATTGGGCGGCACCAGCTTGGGGTCAAGGTTGACAAGCTGAGTCGGCATGGCAATTCACTCGCGGGCGGTGGCGAGGATCGCACCGGCATGCAGGAGCCAAGCGGCCTCGGCAGCGCTGAATTCGCGTTCGCGCTCAACGGCAACGCCCAGGACGCCTACCAACCGCCCGCCCTTCATCATAGGCACACAGATCGACCCGCGCATTCCGGTCGACCGCGCACCCGGCCTTGCGTCGCCGCTTGCGTCGGTCTGCAAGTTGCAGATTTGGACGGGTTCAGCCCGCTCAGCAGCCAAGCCGGCCATGCCCTTGCCGACCGGGATGCGCTGAATCACCGGCAGCATGCTGTCAGGAATTCCGCCCGCGTAGTGCTCCAGATGCAGCAGGCCGTCCGCCCGCAACAGATGGACGGTGCCTGTTTCGGCATCAAGCGCGGCGAGAATCTTCGGCAGGGCTGCGGCGGCAGGGACCGCACCGAGCTCCAACAGGACCGTCTTGTCGGGCATCTTCTTCAATCTCCATGATCCGTCCGAGCGGGAGCCTGGGCGATGAACCACGAGTTCAGCAGATCAGGCTTGTTGTACGGCAGGTCACGACCGGTCTGATGCTGGACCAACCTTCCGCCGGCGGCACTCAGGATCGCATGGGCCGCCGCCGTGTCCCATTCCATCGTGGGCGCAAGGCGCGGGTACACATGCGCACTTCCCTCCGCCACCAAGCAGATCTTGATCGAGCTGCCGACGGCAAGGAACGAGATCTCGCTGTAGCGCGATCGCAGATCGTCCAGATAGGCCTCGGTCTCCGGCGACCGATGGGAACTGCTGCCGACTACCCGCAGGCGTCCCGACTCGGGCATCGCCTCGCAGCGGATCGGCCGCGCTGGTCCCGCGGCGGTCGACTTAAACGCTCCAGTCTCGACGCTCCCCCAGTAGGTGGTGCGCGTAGCCGGCACATACACCACGCCCGCCACGGGCCGGCTTTCCTCGATACAGGCAATATTCACCGTGAATTGGCCGTTTCGTTTCACGAATTCCTTCGTGCCATCGAGGGGGTCGACCAGCCAGTAGCGCCGCCACTGGCGGCGGGTCTCGTATGGGGCAAGCTCGGCGCTTTCCTCGGAGAGCAGTGGTACCCGTGGGAATTCAGCGCGAAGCCGGCGCTCGATGATGCGGTGCGCGGCCAAGTCCGCTTCTGTCAACGGCGAGGCATCCTGCTTCTCGCGGACGGCGAAGTCTCGCGAATAGACCGCCATGACGGCGGCGCCGGCCTCGGCGGCAATCGAGCGGACAACATCCAAGCGCATGCGTGGGTCAGATCAAGGATGACGTCACGACCGGATAAGGGCCGGGCGCAGGGCATCAAGCGATCCTGTTTCCATTCTCGACTAAGCGGCGCCTAGGACGCGACCGGATGCCGACCGCACCTGGCTACCCGAAAGAAGCTTGCCATAATCGGTTCGATGAATTCTGGAAAAGAACCGGCTCGTCCGAGAGTCGGGCTGGCAACCCCAGCCATCGTCCGGACCCGCCGGGGCAGCATCAATTCCGGCCCGCCGATCACGCCAGCAACTCCCTCTGGCCAGCTACTCCTTAGCGACAGCCGAGCGCTCCAAGGCTCGCGCGGCACCAGACGGCTAGCACCTAGCAGAGACACTTACCCCCATGACCGACCAACGCTCACTCCCATCTTTGTGCCCGACCACATGCATCCAGCTTGCCTGTGCCGGGCTCGCCTTCTCGGCGGCGCTGCAGGCCCAGCCCAACGACGCCCAGCCCGGCAGAATGCGGCCTGACGCACCCGCGCAGCACGAGGTCGCCCGCGAGAACATTCCGCACCTAGGGGCGTCCGAGCAGTTCATGACGCCGCGCGACCCCGAGCCAGAGCCCCCGCTGGACCCGCGCTTGGTCGACGTGATGCGGATGACCGAGGATACGCGCTCGGACGATTTCCCGGATATTGTCACCAACCCCTACAACCGCTCGGAAGTGTGGCTGGCCTGGGCTAGCTATGACGGATATCTCGACGAAGTGCGCTTGGCGCGCTTCGACAACGCCAAGCAACGGTGGGGGACTTGGACGCAGGTGCCGGGCGTCAGCGGCGACGTATGGAGGCCCCGCCTGGCTTTCGACGCACAAGGCCGTATCTGGACCATCTGGTCGCAACAGGTCGACGGCAACTTCGACCTCTACGCCCGCTGGTACGACGGGACAGTATTCGGCCCACTACACCGACTCACCAACAGCCCGCAATCGGACTTCGACCACGATGTTGCGTTCCGCGACGGCAAGATCCATATCGCCTGGCAGGCATTTCGCGGCGAGCAGTCCGACGTCTATTACATGGCCTACACAGACTCCGGATGGGGCGACGAGCTGCTCGTCAGCGACAGTCCACGGAATGATTGGGAGCCGGCCGTGGCCGCCGACTCCCAGGGCGTGGCGAGCGTGGCATGGGACACTTACGACAAAGGTCGCTACGACGTCCTGATGCGCCACATCTCTGAGGGGCGTCCGGGGAACGTGATCGAAGTGGCCTCCACCGAGCGTCTCGAGGCGCGGCCGGATCTCGCGATCGACAGCCAAGACAAAGTCTGGGTTAGCTATGAGGTCGGTCGCGTCAACTGGGCGAAAGACCAAGGCCGCTTGGACAAGGTCGGCACCGCACCCGGATACCCGATCTATGACCTGCGGGGGGTCGAAGTCGCGGCCTACGCCGGCGAGCAGAAGCTCGGCTTGGCTGCGCCATTCTCGATCGAGCGGGGAGAAAAGGTCTACACTCCGTCTGACGGGCAACTGCACCACTACGGGCGGCTGGCGATCGACGACCAAGGCCGCCTGCACCTGCTAGTCCGCAATCGACAGGGCCGCCGCCTGGCAGACTACTGGCGCTTCTTCATCACCACGCTGACAAGCGACGGCTGGACGGAGCCGGCCATGCTCCCCTACAGCCGCGGCAGGTCCAGCATGTTCGCATCCGCAGCGCCAGCACAGGACGGGCTGTGGATCGCCTGGCCGCGGGACGGGCATCCCACGTTCTCGGTGATGGTCAACCTCCCGGAAGAGACCGTGATTGAGAACGTGTACGCCGGACGATACGACCCAGGGGTCCCCGCCTCGACGGCCAAGCTTGACGACCGGACGCCGCAGGTGCCGTCGAGGCCAACAGGCCATCCCAACGAGGCACTCGACGTGAGCCGCATCCGCGACTACAGGGCGCGGGTCAGGGGCAAGCAGTTGCGCATCCTGCGCGGCGACACGCACCGGCACACGGAACTTTCCATGGACCTGCGTGGTTCGCCAGACGGCTCGCTTCTGGACTTCTATCGCTACATGCTCGACGCCGCGTCGATGGACTGGGGCTTCGTCTCCGATCATCAATATGGTGCTGACCGCACCTACTGGTGGTGGCTGACCGAGAAGGCCGCGGACCTATTCCACACACAAGGCTACGCCTCGCTGTTCGGTTACGAGCGCTCGGTGCGCTATCCCAACGGGCACCGCAATGTCTTCCATACCAAGCGCGGTATCCAGAACGTGCCGTTCTTCGTCAAGCCCGACGAATACATGCAGCGGCACAACGGCATCTCGGCGGTGATCGAAGGCGACACGAAGATGCTCTACGAAGAGATCCGACGCACGGGCGGCCTCGCGATCTCACACACGTCAGCGACCAACATGGGAACGGACTGGCGCGACAATGACCCCGATCTTGAGCCCGTGGTCGAGATCTTCCAAGGCGACCGCTACAGCTACGAATGCGCGGGCTGCCCGTTTGCGGACAAGGGCGATGACTATCCGTCAGCGGGTTCCGCGATGCTCGAGGAAATCCAACCGGACGGAATGGTCGCCGCAGCTTGGAACAAGGGCCACCGCCTTGGCGTGATTGCCAGCTCGGACCACCTCTCCACGCATATGTCTTACGCGATGGTGTATGCGGAGGACGCTTCCCGCGAAGGCGTCTACAACGCGATCAAGCAGCGCCACACCTACGGCGCGACCGACAACATCATCGTCGACTTCCGGCTCGGCGATGCATTCATGGGGGACGAGCTCGCGGTCGAGGGCGAGATTCCGGCAATCCGGGCAACGATCCTAGGCACGGACTCGCTCAAGGAAGTGGCGCTGGTCCGCAACAACGAAGTCGTATACACCGTCGCCCCCGGGGCCAAGGATGCCAACTTCGAGTACACGGACAGGCAACCGCAAGCAGGCGAGAATTTCTACTACGTGCGCGCGGTCCAAGTGAATGACGAGATCGCGTGGTCTTCCCCCATCTGGGTGGTGCGCCAGTAGCGGGCGCCCGCTACTGGCGCACTCGCAGGAGCTGCTTCGCGTTTTCTAGCGCCGCGCCACTGACCTTCGAGCCGGACAGCATGCGCGCAAGTTCGTCGATGCGCTCTGGGTCAGATAGCTCGGTGACGGTTGCAGTCGTCGAGGCGGCTCCGTCGGACTTGGCGACATGAAAGTGAGCGTCTGCGAAGCACGCAATCTGAGGAATGTGTGTGACACACAGGATCTGGCTGCCCGCCGCCAGCCTCTGCAATCGCCGTCCAATGGCCTCGGCCACGCTGCCGCCGACACCTGTATCAACCTCGTCGAAGACAAACGTCCGGCAGTCCTTGCCCATGTCCGCCGTCCCCTGTAGGCAGGTCTTCAGCGCGAGCGCGACGCGCGAGAGTTCGCCGCCTGACGCCACTTGGCCTAGCGGCCGCGCCGGTTGGCCGGGATTGGCAGAAAACAGGATCGTCGCCCGGTCGACACCATTGGCGGACCACGACCCTAGAGGCTCTACCAACACCTCGAAACTAGATTTATCCAAAGCTAGATCGCGCAGCTCGCCCTCGGTCCGAGCCGCCAGCTCGCCAGCGGCCTTACGCCTGACGCCCGACAGCTTCGCAGAACGGCGGCTGTATTCCCCGGCCGCTTCTTCCAACGCGCACTCCAAACGCTCGATCTCCAGATCGCTGGAATCGAGAATGGCAAGCTCCCCTTCGATCCTTGTTGCAAACGCCAGGACATCCTCCAACGTCGGGCCATACTTGCGCTTTAGCTTTTCCAGCACGGCCAGCCGCTCCTCGACCTGCTCCTGCCGTTCAGGATTCGCCTCCAGATCTCCCACATAGGCGCGCAGCTCAAACGCCACGTCGTCGACCGCAGTCCGGGCGTTCTCCAACGTATCCGCAAATCCACCCAAGCCGCGATCAACCGAAGCGGCCGAGGCGAGGGCATTCACAGCTGCCTTGATCCGCGAGGAAGCCGATTCGGCGGAATCGTAGAGCACATCGTAGGCATCGAAGGCGCTCTTGCGCAGGCTCTCGGCGTTCACCAGCCGCTCGCGCTCCTGCATCAGCTCGTCGTCCTCGCCAAGCTGCACTGCGGCCTGGCTGAGCTCGCTGGCCTGGTAGCGGAGCAGGTCCACTCGGCGCAGCCGCTCCTGTTCGTCCCCCTTGAGCCGGTCTAAGGTCTGCTGGCACTGGGTCCAGCGCCGGTATACGTCGCGGAGAGCCTCAATTTCGGCGCCAATCCCGGCGAAGGAATCGAGCATGCGCAACTGCCGCGCGGGGGCCAGCAGCGTCTGCTGCTCGTGCTGGCCGTGGATGTCTCCCAAGTGGGGAGCCAGCTCCTTCAACAGCGCGAGCGTGGCCGGCGCACCGTTGACATATGCCCGGCTCTTCCCCGAGGCGAGCACTTGGCGCTCGACAATCAACTCGTCAGACGCGCCTTCGATGCCGGCGTCCGCCAACCGTGCCGCCAACGCCGGGTCGCTCGGAACGTCGAACCGGCCGGAGACGCGCGCCCTTTTCGCACCCGCCCGGACGACATCAACGCTGGCACGGGCACCGAACAGCAGCGCGAGCGAGTCCACTACGATCGACTTGCCGCTGCCAGTCTCACCAGTGAGCAGGTTCAGCCCGGGATGGAACGCCACCCGCAGCTTTTCGACCACCGCATAGCTTTCTATGTCAAGCTCCTGAAGCATGCTTAGGCGTGGTCAGATTGCAGCGCGCTCGCTTGGGCTGGCGACGGCCAAGCGAGTGCGAAAAGGCGGTCAAAACACAGAATCAAGCCCAATACGATCATAGGATAGCCAGCCCCGCAGAGGCCGGCATCAGCACGCGAATTCAAAATGTCGGGGAGTGGAAACCGTCGAGGCTTGCGCCCCCGTCAAACCATTGCGCTGACAGGCCGTGGACCGCGTCTGGGCAAGTGCGCCCAGAAATGGCTGATTGTGCAACCGGCACGCAGTCAAATGGCCTAGGAATCGTGCTCAACGCGATGTATAGTGTAGGTGTTGCGGGTTCCGGCTGCCGGAGCCCGGCATGGACGCAGCGGATTTCCGCCATTCCGAGGGTCAGAATTGCATTTCGCTCCACCGCTCGCACTGCTGTTGCAGGCGATCGCCGAAGCGGCCGCCGAGGGCGACCTGACCGCCGCCGAGGAGGTTTCGGCGGCAATCGATCAATCCACGCTGTTGGGCCTGCTGCTCGAGGTGGGTCCGGTAGGCTTCGCGGTGTTCGCGATCCTAGGAGTCATGTCGGTGCTGTCTTGGGCGCTGGCCTTCTCGAAGCATCGCGTGTTGTCCTCGTCTGCCAATTCCAACATGGCGTTCCGGAGCGCATTTCGCCGCTCCGGCAAGCTGGCCGAAATCAACGCCGCCAGCGAGCAGTTTCGCCCGGCTCCGCTCGTGACGGTTTTCGACTACGGCTACAAAGAGGTTGCGCGACAAGTCAATACCTACGGGCGCATCACCAACCCGGCGTCCTTGGAACGGTCGCTCGCCCTGGCGGTCAGCGAGGAGACATTGCGACTGCAGCGCAATCTCGGCATCCTTGCCACGACCGCGTCCGCCGCGCCGTTCATCGGCCTGTTCGGCACGGTCTGGGGAGTGCTCGAAGCGTTCCGCGGCCTCGGCACGTCCAGCGGGGCTACGCTGAGGGCGGTGGCGCCTGGCATCGCGGAAGCCCTGCTGGCGACGGCTCTCGGGCTGTTCGCGGCCATTCCGGCGCTGATCTTCTACAACATCTACGCCTCCCGGCTGCGCGAGATCCGTGCTCGCATGCAAGACTTCGGACTGGAGTTCTTTAACCTGGCCGAGAAAGACTACGGAGCGAAGGATGGCGCTGCAGGCAAACAATCCTGATCCCTCGGACGATTCAATCGCCGAAATCAACATCACGCCGTTCGTTGACGTCGTGCTGGTGCTGCTGATCATCTTCATGATCACGGCGGGAGTCGTCGAATTCGGCCTCGAGATCGATGTGCCGCGCACGCGCGAAGTGACAACCTCGGACAAGGACTTCGCCTACGTCAACATCACGTCGAAAGGCGAACTCTTCTTCGGCGAAGAACCAGTGAGCGTCTACGATATCGCCGAACTGGCCAAAGCGAAGAACCCGGACAGTCCCGGCATTTTCCTGCGGGCGCACCGCATGACGCCGTGGGAGATCGTGGCCCCGGTGATCGCCGAATGCGGCGCGAACAGGGTCAATGTGAACGTCGTCACAAAGCCGCTGGTGAGGGAACCGAGAGCGAGCCGCTGAATACCGCGACAATCCGATGAATGCTCAGGTGCACGATCCGGCGATGGCAGAAGGGCTGCGCGGCCCGCTGCTCGTGTCAACGTCGTGCCATGGTGCCCTGCTGGTCGCCGCGCTGGCCTGGGGTGTCCTGAACCCGACGATCAACCTCGGCTCGCGCGATGCAGCAGGCGGCGGTGGCGTGGTCGCTGTCAGCTCCGTGCCCATCAACGTGGCGCGCGCACCCGAGCCTAACCCGGTCGCGAGCCCTAGCAGCCACAATGTGCCGGCACCACCCGAGTTCCGCCGCTCGACCGAGGTTCCGCAGCCGGAGCCGGCGGCCGCTCCAGTTCCAAGCCCGGAGCGCAAGCAGGCCGAGCAACAGCAGGAGCGCGCCGTCGGGCAGCGCAGCGCGGGAGAAGCCGAAGCCAATGAACTGCGCTCCTCGCGCGGGGCTGCTCTCAGCAGCGAACTGTACCGGGCGACTCCCGCCGCGGCGGTCGGATTCGGCGGGACCAAGGGCGGGCCGTTCGGAACGCGGTTCGGCTGGTATGCCGAGATCCTCCAGCGCGCTATCGGGGAACAGTGGCGCAAGGCGCTCGGCCAGGTCTCGGGCGGATCGTCCAAGCCGACCGTGATCACGTTCGTCATCCAGCGCTCGGGCCTGATCAATCAGGTCGCGATCACCCAACCGAGCGGCAATCGCTCGCTCGACTATTCGGCCGTCCGGGCGGCTACAAATGCCAGCCCAGTGCGTCCCTTGCCGCCGGGCCTTGGCCGTAATTCCATCGTGATCGAGATGCACTTCCGCCTAGATTGATCGCCGACACAACACAACAACATGGAGAGTGACACAGCATGAGAGACCACTGGATCCGATCCGCCGCGCTAATGGTGGCCGTCACCTGCCCCTTGGCGGCGCAACAGCAGCCCGATGCCGTGATCATGCTCTCGGACGAGCTGCGCGACCCGCGCACAGCCCTGCCGCAGATTCGGGGACCGCTCGCCGCTGCCAGCGCGATCGACCGGTTCAACGACGAGGTGTGGAAGGCGCTCGAGGCCTCCGGACGCCTCGAGCTGGTGCCCCGCAGCTTCTATCCGCGCAGCGCGCCGCGCCAGCCGGAGGACCTCCAGACTGACGCCGAGAATATGCCGGAGGATCCCGGCGCAAGGGGCCTTTGGCTAGGCGGCTGGCAGGAGGCGCCAGTGCTGGCGCGCTACTTGGTGTACGGCCAGATTGACGACGTGGACGGACGTCTCGCCCTCCACGGATACGTCGCCGATGTCACCCAAGAGTCTGCCGAGGCATCGTACGTGTTCGGCAAGCGCTATTACAACGAAGCAAACCTTGTCGGCGCACGCGCCATGGCATTCGAGTTCGCCCGCGACATCTTGCAGAATCTCGGCCTGGGCGAAGGCCTGGCCGGCACCCGTATCTATTACGTGCATCGGGATGACGGAGATGATCGCAAGGAAATCTGGGCGATGGACTACGACGGGCGGAACAAGGAGCGGGTGACGAACTACCGCAGTCTCTGCCTGACGCCAGCGGTGTCGCCGGCCGGGAACCGCATCGCCTTCACGACATTCGCCGAAGGGGTGCCCAAGATCTACGTGCATTCGCTGGAGACAGGCCGGCGGCTGCCCTTCTACAACCAAGACGCCTCCCTGAACACAACGCCTAGCTTTGCTCCGGACAACTCCTCGATTTACTTCGCATCGTCGGGGACCGGGCGCAGCCAACTGTACCGGGCCGACCCCGACGGCGGCAACCTGCGCAGAATCTCTTTTTCCCGATCGATCGACGTGCATCCGTCGGTCAATCCCAAGACCGGTGCGCACATTGCCTTCGTCTCGGACGCATCGGGCATGCCGCAGGTCTACATCATGAGCGCGGACGGCACGAACCGGCGCCGCGTGTCTGGAGGGGGCGGGGATGCGGTCCAGCCAGCATGGGATCCAACCGGCGAGCGCCTAGCCTTCGCTTGGACCAGAGGCTATGAGATCGGCAACTACAACATCTTCATGGTGGATGTCGCCAGCGGCCGCTACACCCAGCTAACACACAGCTCTGGGGTCAACGAGCACCCGACATTCTCGCCAAGCGGCACGCATATCGTGTTCGCGTCAGACCGGAGGGGATCGACACAGATCTGGTCCATGCGCGCCGACGGCACGCAGTTACAACAGCTGACGAGCAGGGGCACGAACGAATCCCCGGTCTGGGCCGCGAAATGACAGCCTCGCTTTGCTTGGAGAGAATCAAGCTGGATAGCCTGTTCAATCCGCGATCTGTCACGATTCGCACCTTCCATGCGCAGGCTAGATTGATGGAACCCTAAAAATGCGATATCCTAGGTTGCGAAAACGTAAGGTTCGCTGTCCCGCATCCAGCGGAGGCAGAGATGGAGGAAATGTAAAACCCATGCGATCGAAACAAAGAATCATCCTGATTGCAATTGGCATCTTCTTGACGCTATTCGCCTTCGGCTGCAAAAAGGAAGCCCCGGCGCCGCCACCGCCGCCGCCACCGCCGCCGCCGCCCGAGGCTCCTGCGCCCAGTGTCAGCATTACAGCTGAGCCCAGTTCGATCGAGCGCGGTAAGGCAGCGATGCTGAAGTGGAGTTCCACAAACGCCGCAAGCGCTGAGATGAATCAAGGCGTTGGTGCCGTGGCCACAAGCGGCAACAGAGAAGTGTTCCCGACCAGGTCGACGGAGTACAGCATCACTGTCAAGAATGCCGATGGCAAGACGGCGTCAGCGTCAGCGATGGTCACTGTTCGCGCACCGCCTCCGCCGCCGCCTCCGCCGCCCCCAAAGCCGGATCTGTCCGAGGCATTCGGGTCGAGCAACATCCGCGACGCGCTCTTCGATTACGACAAGAGTGATCTCCGCCCGGATGCACAGGACGCACTCCGCGGCAACGCAGCAGCGTTGAAGACGCTGCTGGCGGAGTACCCTGCGGCAGCTTTCCTGCTCGAGGGACACTGCGATGAGCGAGGTACCACGGAGTACAACCTGGCCTTGGGTGACAGGAGATCGACGGCGGCGATGGACTTCCTCGTCAACCTCGGTATCCCCGCGAGCAGTATCTCCAAGGTGAGCCTGGGCGAGGAACGCCCGGCCTGCTCTGAAGAGAGCGAGAACTGTTACCAGCGCAACCGGCGGGCCCATCTGCGGCTCCGCTAGCGTTGCACACCGGGTTCGCATGTTTGCAGCCTCCTCGCGCGGCGATCCGCCCAGGCCAGCAGGCTTGGCGGGTTGTCGCGCGCAAGGCGGTCCAATCTCGGAGGTCAATTCCCGGCACAGAACGCTGGCGATGTTCCGTGCGTCTCAGCTTGCAGTGCGGCTAGCCTGCGCGCAGGCCCGTACCAAGAGGTATCTCATGTCGTTGAAAGCGCTAGTTCCAGCCGTCATTCTCTGCAGCACCGTGCTCGTTCCTGGAATGGTCGGTCAAAGGAAGGAACTCATCCAACTGCTACGAGACGTGGCGTTGCTTCAAGAATCACTGCGACAGAGCGAGCAAGCCAACTCCGAACGCATGGCCGCTTTGGAAGCCTTGCTGAGCCAGAACACTGACAAGCAGGACAAGCTTTCGGCCGGCCAAGCAGTCTTAGAGCGCAACATCGCAACGCTCGATGAAGCGCTGACTGAGCCGCTGCGCGCCACTGGTGCCAAGGTGGATTCACTGAACAGCCAGTTCTCGGATCTGCGCGCCACGGTCGAAGAAGCGGCTCTGGCGATCGAGCGCATGACCTTGGACACGAAGGATATCAAGACACACTTGTCCACACTGCCTCCGCCGGGTGTCGGCGAGGACGGCGCTGGAAACACCGAGGCAGCAATCAACGCCAGCGATGCGATCTTCGAGGGCGGAATGGCCGACTACCTACGCGGCAACATCGATTCCGCTAGGGGCCAGTTCATGGATTACTTGGCGCTGTATCCAACGCATTCAAAGGCGGGCGAGTCGCAGTATTATCTTGCCGAGACATACTACTCTGCCTCGGACTACGAAGAAGCAGTCCGACAATTCGAGCAGGTGTACGAGCGCTACCCGCTCAGCGCTAGGACACCTGACGCGCTGTTGAAGCTGGGCATGTGCCGCGACAAGCTACGCGACAAGGATGCAGCCATCAAGTCCTTTGAAGACGTCATCAAACGCTTCCCGGACAACACTGCCGCCCAGCACGCTCGCTCCGAGTTGAACCGCTTGCTCAACGCCAAGCCCGCTCCGGGGCTATAGCGACAGACGCCGCCGTGGCGCAAGCTAATCCAGATAAGCCCCAAGTCCTGTTCCTGTGCACCGGCAATTCATGCCGGAGCCAAATGGCGGAGGGGTTGTTGCGCTCGCTGGCCGGCGACCGTTTCGAAGTGCATTCGGCGGGCACTCAGCCCCAGGGCGTGAATCCTGGTGCGATTCGTGCCATGGCAGAGCTGGGCATCGACATCTCGCAGCATCGCTCCGACCATGTCGACCGCTACATTCAATCGGGGATCGATACCGTCATCACAGTCTGTGACCGGGCCGCTTCGAACTGCCCCACGTTGCCGGCACAGGCGCACAAGGTCCACTGGAGCTTTGACGACCCAGCTACAGCCGCTGGCAGCGAGACAGAGCGCCGTGCCGTATTCCAACGCGTGCGGGACGAGCTCGCGGAAGCGATTCGGGGCTGGCTGGCCGAGCGCCACCCGACTTCCTGATCGGGTTACAGCTCCTGCAGCTTTGCTGGCCCCGCGATCAGCTTCTTCAAGCCGTACTTGTCAAAGTACACGGACAGTTTCGCCTTGGGGCCTTCGCCCTCGCGCCGCTGCACGACGCCGATGCCGAACTTACGGTGCATCACGCGGGAACCCCGCGCAAATGGCCCCTGCGCGTGCAGCCCTCTCACTGCCTGGCCCAATTTCGGCTTAGCAGGCTTGGCCGCGCCCGGCCGGCCCCCAGTAGCGCCCGGGTCGCTGGGAGGTGGGGCCTTTGCGGGCTGCACATCGAGCGGAACGCCCCGCTGCTGGAAGAAAGTCGCCACGGCCCCGAGAGAATCCCTGGTCTGCAATCCTGCAGCGGCTACCGCGGATGGCCCCCCCTGCGAGCGGGGGCTGCCACTGGCCTGCAGATCGTCGAGGGAGCCTGAATAGGCTCGCGGCGCCTCGTATCGGGCCGAGTCCCACCAAACCTCGTTGATCAGCTCTGGCGGTATCTCACGCAAGAACCTAGACGGCCTCGTTGGCATCAGTGCTTCCTCTCCGTACATCCACCGCACACGGGCGCCTGTCAGAATCAGATGCCTCTGCGCCCTGGTCATGCCCACATAGCAGAGCCGCCGCTCCTCCTCCAGCAGCCTACCGCTGGCGTCATGCTTGATGGTCCAATGTGGGAGCAGCGCCTCATCCATCCCGGCTATCACCACGACAGGAAACTCGAGACCCTTCGCGCTGTGCAGGGTCATGAGCAGAACTCTCACCTCTCTTTGAATCTTGTCCGTATCCGCTACCAGTGCCGCGTGATCCAGGAATTCCTGCAAGGTCTCATCCCTCTCGTCCGCCTCCTGCGCCGCGACAATCAGTTCATGGACATTCTCCCGGCGGGCGATCGATTCGTCCGAGCTGTCCGAGGTCAGCATTTCCCGATACCCGGTCTCGTTGAGGGCCCAGTCCACCAGCGACTCGATATCTGCGGTCTCGGCCTTCTCGCGCATTGCAACCATCAGATCCCGAAACGCGGACAAGGCGCTCCGAGCACGGCGTGAAACGAAGCGTCCGTCCACCGCCTCTTCAAGGGCCCGCCATAGCGAGGTGCCATGGAGCGAGGCATGCTCCCGCAAGCGTCCCACCGTCGACCGGCCAATACCCCGGGCGGGTACGTTTAGAATCCGCCGGAGGCTGATCCCATCTTCGGGGGAGACGGCGGCCCTAAGATACGCGAGCAAGTCCCTGATCTCGGCACGGTCGAAAAAGGCAACCCCGCCCACCAGCACGAACTCGATTCCCTCCCGGTGCAGTGCAGTCTCGAGCTGGCGTGATTGCGCGTTGGTGCGGTACAGCACACTGACCCGAATGTCCGGATCGGAATCCAACAGTTCGCGCACAGAGTGCGTGACAAAGCGCGCCTCAGCCCAAGCGTCCGCCGCACGGTAGTGGACGAGCTGATCGCCGACCGGTCCCTCTGTCCAAAGCGTTTTGCCCAGGCGCTGGAAATTGCGCTGAACAACCGCGGATGCCGCCGCGAGGATGCTGCGTGTAGAACGGTAGTTCTGCTCTAGGCGGATAATCTTTGCCGCGGGAAAGTGTGACTCAAACCCTAGGATGTTGCCGATGTCGGCTCCCCGCCACGAGTAAATCGCTTGATCTTCGTCTCCAACCACGCAGACATTGCGACGCGGTTCGGTCACCAGACGCATCAGGTCAAACTGCGCATGATTCGTGTCTTGGTACTCGTCGATCAACAAGTGGTGGTAGCGATCCCGGACGGCCTCCCGGACCGCACTGCTGTGCCGCAGGAGGCTGACCGCCTCAAGCAGCAGGTCATCGAAGTCGAGCAAGTTCGAAGCTAGCAGCTCGGCCTGATAGCACGTGAAAACCGCACTCAGTGTCTGGGTATCGAGTTTATCCCCAACGCGCGATTCGAAATCGCTCAGACCGGAATTCTTAATCTTGCTGATGCCGCTCCGCAGTGCCCGCGGCTTGATGACGCCCGGGCCGACCCCGGCCGCCTGCGCAGCGTCTTTGACTACAGCCAATTGGTCCGTGGCATCGCAGACCCCGAAGTACCTCGTGAAGCCCGGGCGGATCTCGGCGAGCGGCTCACCGTGCTGTCGCAGCAGCCGAAGGCAAAAGGAGTGGAATGTCGAGACAGCTGGCAAGCCACTTCCCGCCCAGCCGTGATTGTGCAGCAGGCTTCCGATGCGGTCTCGCATCTCGCCAGCGGCCTTGTTGGTGAACGTGACGGCCAGGATCGAAGACGGACTCACGCCTTTGTCGAGGATCAGGTGAGCCACGCGGGTAACGATCACGCGCGTCTTGCCGCTGCCGGCTCCGGCGAGCACCAGCAAGGGACCCTCGGTGTGCAATACAGCTTCTCGCTGCCGCGGATTCAGGTCTGCAAGCAACGACATCGTACCCCCTCATCTTACCGACCGCAGCGCTGGCCTTCGGCTGCAGGCGTGAGACCGGCGCGGCCGCCGGCGCACTCGCTGCGGCCTAGGGTTGCCTGCCGCTGCCTGCCCATGCCCCAGATCTCGCACTTGACAACTGTAGGGTGGTTGTGGCATGTCTAAAGCATGCTCGACCAACATTGCATTGCGGAGACCCTCTCGCACTCAGAGGCCGTGGAGACCCTGCGGGTGCTGCGGACGCAGGCTGGCGACACCAGCCGGAGCGCGTTCGCCCGGCACGTGTGCCGGGAGTTCGGTTTCGTGAACAGTCGCGGCCAGCCGCAGGTGGCGAGCTGCCAGAAGGCCTTGCGCAGTCTGCACAGCGCGGGACGCATCGATTTGCCGGCCCCGCGCCATGGCGGCCGCGCCGGTGACTGCCGTCCGCGTCGGCTCGGCCAGCCGGTCCCGCCACCGCAAGCAGTTCCGCCTGCGGCGGGGGCGGTCGCCGGGCTCAAGTTGACCCTGGTGACGAGTCCGCAACAGCGGCGGACCTGGAACGAGCTGGTCGCCAGCGAGCACCCGCAGGGAGCCGTGCTGCACGTCGGTGCCCAGCTGCGCTACCTGATTGAGTCCGAGCACGGCCTGCTGGGGGCGCTCGGCTTCGCCGCCGCGGCCTTGGCGGTGGCGGCCCGCGACGAGTGGATTGGCTGGGATGCGCAACTGCGCCGCAAGCGGCTGCACCGCGTGCTGGGCCTGAGCCGCTTCCTGATCCGTCCCAGCGTGCGCTGTCACCTGCTCGCTTCCAAGGTGCTCGGCATGGTCCGGCGGCGGCTGCCGGAGGACTTCCTCCAGCGCTATGGCTACCGGCCTGCCCTGCTGGAAACCTATTGCGATCCGCAGCAGCACGCCGGCACGTGTTTCCGCGCCGCTAACTGGACCTGCGTCGGCCAGACCGGCGGGCGCGGGCGTTTCGCCCGGCCCGGCCAGCGCGTGCCGGTCAAGGCCATCTTCGTCTACCCCCTGCAGCGCGACTGGCGGCGCCTGCTCGGGGCCGCCGCAGCGCCGCCCGGCCAGCCGCTGGGGCCGGCCGACGGGCTGGCCCTGGACGAGTTCGCGGCCAACGAACTGGGCCAGGCGCCGCTGGGTGATCTACGCTTGTCGAAGCGGCTGGTGCAGACCGCGCAGATGCAGGCCGCCGCTCCCATGGCCTCGATCCCCGCCGCCGCGCAGGGCCAGCGGGCCGCCGTCAAGGGCCACTACCGCCTGATCGACCAGCCGGACGACTCGGCGGTGACCCCGCAGAACATCCTGGCGCCGCACCGCCAGCGCACGCTGCGGCGCCTGCAGGCCGAGCGCACGGTGCTGTGCGTGCAGGACGGCACCGAGCTCAACTTTGCCGAGCATCCCGGCTGTGCGGGGCTGGGCTACATCGGCAAGAACAAGCGCTCGGAGGGCACGCTGGGGCTGCACATGCACTCGACGCTGGCGGTCAGCCCGGAGGGCATCCCGCTGGGGCTGCTGCAAATCCAGTACGACGCGCCGGACGGGCAGGCGCAGCGCGGGCGGCCGCTGGAGGAGCGCAAGACCTTCCGCTGGATCCGCGGGTTGCGCGACTGCGCGGAGGTAGCGGGCCAGTTGGCGGGCCCGCGCCTGGTGGCGGTGATGGACCGCGAGGCCGACGTGCAGGCGCTGTTCGCCGAGCAGCGGCGGCTGGAGGGAGTCGAGTTGCTGGTGCGGGCCAAGCACAACCGCGTCCTGGGCGCGCCCCGGCCGAAGCTGTTCGAGCACATGCGGGCACAGCCGGTGGGGGGCCAGTTGGAGATCAAGGTGCAGCGGAGTTCGGCGCGGCGGGGCCCGCGCCGGCAGTCCGCCAGCGCGCTGCGCGCGGCGCGCACGGCGCAGGCCGAGTTGCGCTGGCAGACGGTCGAGTTGCCGGCCCCGGCGCGCGGCGAGGCAGCGCTGCGGATGCAGCTGGTGCACGTGTGGGAGCGGGCGGCGCCGGAGGGGGTGGAAGCGTTGGAGTGGTTCCTGCTGACGACGTTGCCGGTGGCGTCGCTGGCGGATGCGGAGCAGGTGCTGGAGTGGTACCGGCTGCGCTGGCGCATCGAGGACTGGCACCGGATGCTCAAGTCCGGCTGCAAGGTGGAGTACCTGGGGCACCGCACGGGGCAGCGGATCGAGCGGGCGGTGACGATCAAGGCGGTGATCGCCTGGCGGCTGGCCGCGATGACCCTGCTGGGACGGGAGACCCCCGAATTACCGAGCGAGGTGTTCTTCACGCAGATCCAGCTGCGCGTGCTGCGCCACTTCGCGTCCAAGCGCGGGCTGGCCGCGCCGGGCAATCTGGGGCTGGCGGTGCGGACCATGGCGATCTTGGGCGGCTACCTGTACCGTGCGCACGCTCCGCCGCCGGGCCATCAAAAGATCTGGGAGGGCTGGACCCGCTTGACCATCATGAGCGAAGCCTATGAGCTGAAAGACTACTTCGAGCCGCCCGCCAGCGCCTCTCAGGCTGAGCCCGAATCGTGATTTGTGGGGCAACGGCAGGCCGCTGCTGCGTCTCCTCGCTTGCACGAACTCCCACGCTGCACTCCCCAAGGAGCGCTGGCGAGGGACTACAATGTGTCGGGATGAGAGTAATGCCAAAGCATGCCCAGTGGACTCGGACGCGGCGCGAGCTGCTGCGCGACTCCTGCTGCGGCATGGGCGCCCTAGCCTTTCAAATGATGGCCGGCGCGGAAGCGTTACGGGGTGGCGCAGTCCAGAACCCCCTCGCTCCGAAGCCGCCGCACATGCCGAACCCGAAGGCCAAAGCGGTCATCTTCCTGTTCATGGCGGGCGGGCCAAGCCACATCGAAACCTTCGATCCGAAACCCCTGCTCAACGAGCTGCACGGGCAGCCTCGTCCGGCTGAGTTCGGTGAGGCAAAGTATCAATTCGTCAAGTCAGATGCCAAGCTGCTGGGCACCAAGCGGACATTCCAGCGCTACGGCGCAGCAGGCATTCCCGTGTCAGACCTGCTTCCGCATACCGCCAGCTGCATTGATGACATCGCTGTCTTGCGGTCGTGCCACGGCGATATGGTCGTGCACTCGGCGGCCCAGTACGAATTGATGACCGGGCGCATCGTGCCAGGCTTCCCATCGATGGGTTCGTGGGTGATCTATGGCCTGGGGGCAGAATCAGAATCGCTCCCGTCCTACGTGGTGATGCCCGATCCCGATGGTGCGCTGGAAGCCGGCCAGCCGATGTACATGAACGGATTCCTGCCCGCCGTTTACCAGCCCACGACGTTTCGGCCGGGCAACCGGCCGGTGCTGAACCTAGACCTGCCCCAAGGAATCAGTCTTGGCCAGCGGCGCAAGACCGTTGATCTCATCCAAGAGCTCAATAGGGCCGGTCTGGACCCGGGCAATGACGAGTTCGACGCGCGTATTCGAACCTACGACCTAGCCTTCAAGATGCAAACGGAGGCACCGGCGGTGTTCGACCTCTCCAACGAAACCGCGGCCACCTTGGAGCTGTACGGCGTCGGCTCCGAACCTACGCACGATTACGGCCGCCGCTGTCTGCTGGCACGCCGATTGATCGAGCAAGGCGTGCGGTTTGTCACCGTCGTTTCGGGTGGCGGGCCAGGCGAGTTGCAATGGGACGCCCACAAAGACATCGAAGAAAACCACCTCCGCATGGCAGCCCAGACCGACCAGCCGGTGGCGGCCCTGCTCAAGGATCTCAAACGACGTGGCATGCTGGACACTACACTCGTGCTGTGGGGCGGCGAATTCGGGCGCTCGCCCGAAGCCGAGACGCGCACGGACGGGAGCGCAGGCCGCGACCATCACAACCTCGGCTTTTCGATGTGGATGGCCGGAGGCGGGATCAAGGGCGGCCAAGTGGTCGGGGCAACGGATGCAATCGGACTGCGTGCGATCGAGAAGCCGTACCACTTCCGGGACATCCACACGACGATCCTGCACCAGCTCGGGCTCGACCAATACAAGCTGACCTATCCTCACCTAGGGCGCGACGAGCGCATCACGCAAGTCCACGGCAACGTCATCGAAGAGATCGTGTGAGCCTAGAAATTCGATCGCGATAGACTGGGCGCAATGTCCGCCAATTACCAAGCCGAACTCGTCGGCGTCTTCGGCCAGCCGGTTGCAGAGAACCCGACGGGGGTGATGCAAGAGGCCGGATTCGCAGCCGCAGGCCTCAATTGGCGGTACTTGAATTTCGAAGTTCCTCCCGAGAAGCTCGGAGCCGCGATGGCTGCGATCGACGTCCTGGGGATGCGCGGCATCAACCTCACGATCCCGCACAAGGTCGCCGTAATCGAGCATCTCGACGAACTGGCTCCAGAGGCTCGCGCCATCGGCGCAGTCAACACCGTGCGGCTGGAAGGGGGCAAGAAAATCGGCGAAAACACCGATGGCAAGGGCTTCTTGCGGGGAGTCCGCAACGACGCAGGCATGAACCCGGAGGGCAAGCGCGTAGTCCTGCTCGGTGCCGGCGGTGCCGCCCGGGCGATCGGAACAGAGTTGATTCTGGCGGGCGTCGCCGACCTTCTGGTGGTCAACCGTTCGCAGCAGCGAGGCACCGGGATGGTCGCTGATCTCAAGGCAGCGACTGGCGGCCCGATCCGATTCGAACAGTGGAACGGCACCTTTGCCGTGCCGCCGACTTGCGACCTGTTCGTGAACGCCACATCGATCGGCCTCTACCCAGATGTGGATGCCGCACCAGACGTCGATCTGGCACCCGCACCTGCAGGGATGCTCGTGGCCGATGCAGTGTTCAACCCGCCGGAGACAAGGCTGTTGGCGGCCGCCAAGGCGCGTCGGCTTCCAACTCTCGACGGGCTATCGATGCTGGTCTACCAAGGCGTGATCGCGTTCGAGATGTGGACTGGGCAGTCCCCGGATGAAGCCGCGATGAAATCGGCCTTGCGGGACGCGCTCGGCGTGGGCTGAATCAGGCCGCCCCAAAAAGGACGGGCGACCCGAAATGGGCCGCCCGCCGCTGCACAGATGGAGGTTAAGTCCGTTGGGCATCCCGCAGCAAGGAAACCCGGACATCGTTGGCGGCTAGTCGCGATCTCCCCTGCGACCGCCGCGAGCCTGTCTGAAGGGGCCCGTCCCGCGTCCGAAGCCGCCGGAAGGACCGAACCTTCCGCCGCCGCGTCCGAAAGAGCCCCCTCTGTTGAATTGGTTCCGGCCCGACCGGCCTGCTGAGTCTCGATACCAAGAGCGATCCGCCCCGAAGCCGCGGTCACCGCGGAAGTGCTCGAACCTCGCCTCGCGGTCCTCGCGCTCGGTTTGGGCCAAGCCCAGCATGGTGGCACCGAGAAGCGCGCGCATCTGCTCCCGAGTGGCTTCCAGTTCAGCGACCTTGGCCGTCTGGTCTTCCGTCAATACTTGGGCAAGCTCGGCTTGCTGGTCGTCGCGCCAGGCTTGGATCTCATCCCTGCTCTCACCACGGGGAGGCCGGGCCGACCGGATCTCTCGGACCTGCGTGAGCTGCTCTTCAGAAAGCGCCAGAGCGTCCGTCGCTGCATCGATCGACGCCCGTGCGCGCTGGCGCTGGTGCGCCTGCGCGAAGGCCGCAGCCGAAACGACCAAGATCGCGGCAATCGCGACAACCGTGCTCAGCGGACGGATCATGAGGTCTGCCGGGACTCACTCAGTCGAGGACCTACAAGCAGGTCTGCGAGAGCGGCTCCTGAATGACTAGACGCCCGTGGGCGGATTGCGTCTCCGAAGCGATGTAAAGACTAGGTCAAATGCATGATTCTCGACCGCAGGAGGTCCCGTCAGGGAGAGGTCTTCGCCAGCGGCCTATGGTGGGTGGACTCTAAGTGCGCCACGAGATCAAGCCAGCTTCGGTGAGCGGTGGGCAGAGAGACCGTTCTGAACTGGCTGAGTGGCCTCGTGGGTTGCCGGACGTCGTCTCAAGATCTCGGTCATCCATAAAGTGAAAAAGGGCGGCCCCGGCTGGGACCGCCCACAGGGGCGCGTCTAGCGCGCCTGATCGCTGGACCGCTTAGCGTCGGCCGCGACCGCGGTTGCGCTGCTGGCCCGAATTGCGCGAACCCTGCGACCCGCGTTTGTTGGCCCGCGACGATCTCCCGCTTCGTTGTCCGCCTCGGCTCGTAGCCGGCCGCCGCCTGCCTTGATTCCCGGCAGAGCGAGCACCCTGCCGTACCCGATTCGGGACATCAACCAGCCCCAGCATCGCGGCTCCGGCATAGGCCTGCATGCTCGCCCTGGCTTCAGCCAACTCGACGACCTTGGCCTTCTGCTCATCGGTCAGGACAGCTTCGACCTTGGCCTTCTGCTCGGCCCGCCAGGCGTCGCGCTCTTCCGAGCTCTGCCCGCGCGGCATCCTTTCGCGACGAATCTCGCGAATCTTGTCGACTTGCTCCTCGGTAAAACCGAAAGCCTCGGTGGCCGCGGCGACGGGATTGACGCGGCTGCGGTCACGGTCACGTGGACCGTCCTGGGCAAAGGCTGCCACGGCTGCCAGCAGGATGGCGACGATTGTGAAGCTGGCTTGTTTGGTGTGTTGCATGGTCATGGTGTTCTCCTCTTTTTCTGTTGGCACGCCCCCTTGCGATCCTGTTCGCCGAGTGTCTATCAGTGCCTTTAGCTGAGTAGACGTCTCGGATTCGCATCGGTATCGGCGCCCCTGTAAAGAGGTAGTCAAAGATGTTGGAGCCCGTTTCAAACACCTCTAGGCCCGAGGCTCGATGCCGTGAATGACCTCCTTGGCACCGTAGATCGGCCTCCCCTGGCTCTCGAAGTATGTCCGCGTCAAGACTTCTCCGATCAGCCCAGTGCAGAGCAGCTGCAAGCCGGTGAGCACCAGCACAGAGCCGCCAATCAACAGGGGTCCATGCTCCACCATGATGTGGGTGCCCTGGAGTTTCTTGAACAGCAAAAAGCCGAGCGCTGCAGCGCCGGTAGCGCCGCAGCCGATCCCCAGCAGGCCAAAGAAGTGCATCGGCCGCGTGAGATAACGCGCTAGGAATGCGACCGTCAGCAAGTCAAACAAGACCCTTGTCGTCCGGCCAAGGCCGTAGTGCGACCGGCCCGCTGCGCGCTCATGGATGCCAATCGGCACCTCTGCGATCCGAGCGCCGTGATGGGCCGCAAGCACGGGAATGAAGCGGTGCAGATCACCGTACAGCCGCAGCTGCCCCAGCAGTTCCGAGCGATACGCCTTGAAGGTGCCGCCGAAATCACGCAACTCGACGCCCGTAAGCTTGCGGATCAACCAGTTCGCAACCCGCGACGGTAGCCGACGGGTGAGATACCTGTCATTGCGATCGGCACGCCAACCGTTGACTAGGTCGAATCCTTCGTCAACCTTGGCGAGCAGCGACGGAATGTCCTCCGGGGCGTGCTGCAAATCACCGTCCATGGCCACGACGACTTCGCCCGCCGCCGCTTCAAACCCAGCTGCCAGAGCAGCGGTCTGACCGGAATTGCGACGCAGGCAGACTGCTTTCAGCCGCGGTTCGTTCGCTGACAGGTTGCGCAGCAAGCGCACGCTACCGTCGGTCGAGGCATCGTCCACGATCACGATCTCAAACGAGCGGCCGACTCCCTCGAGGGTCGTCACAATCCGATCGCACAGCGGCAGCAGATTCGGCTCCTCGTTATGCGCCGGAATCACCACCGAGATCGCAGGACGGCTTTGCATGGCGCCTCAGAGTAGCATTCGCTCGACCGCGTCGACCGGCAGGCCGACAACGTTGGTGTAGGAGCCGCTGATGGTATCGACAAACCCCGCGGCCGCGCCCTGGATCCCGTAGGCACCGGCTTTGTCGAGGGGCTCGCCGCTCGACACGTATTCGTCGATCTCAGAGTCAGCCAAGATCCGGAACGACACGTGGGTCTCCTCACAGACCGAATTGCACCGCTCGCCGTCAAAGACCGCGACTCCGGTCAGCACTCGATGGGACCGCCCCGAGAGCCGCTGCAACATGGCCTTGGCCTCTTGCTCATTGCCCGGCTTGCCCAACACGTCAACCCCGAGCACGACAACCGTGTCGGCACCGAGCGAGCGGCTGCCAGCCCGCCAGGAAGCGCGCGCCTTGCTCGCGGCCAAGCGAACGACATAGTCTTCCGCAGCCTCGCCAGCCCTCATGGTTTCGTCAACATCCGCCGGACACCTCTCGAAGTCGATTCCGGCGGCGGCGAGCAGGTCTGCCCTGCGCGGCGAGGCCGAAGCCAGTATCAGGGGAGCCTGGCTCCCGATCAGCCGCGCCGACATCAAGCGACTGGCCTCGACGCCATCTACCGGTTCAGGTAGCTGGGATCGTTAGCGGCGGCGCCGGACTCACCGGAGTCTGAGCTGTCTGGGACTGGCGCAGCAGACACGCTGTCCGAGACTTCCTCCGGGCCCGCCGGAAAGCCCTCGGTCAGCCGGTGGACCCTGCCGTTGAACGCAGCGAGGAAGGCCACCAGATCGTCCTTTTCTTCGTCGGAGAGGCCGAGCGGGCGAACCTCGGGCTGCAGCGGCTCAGGTGCCGAGCCGCCCCGATCGTAGTGATCGATGACCTGACGGATGTTCATCAAGCGGCCGTTGTGCATATAGGAATAGCGGCTGAGGGCGTCTCGCAAGCTCTGGGTCTTGTATTTCGTGCCGGCCTGGCCGTGGCCGTCCCGCTCAGCCACGCCCGTGTAGTGGAGTTGGTGATCGGTCAGCAGGGGGCCGTTGTGACAGCGGATGCACTCCGCCTTGGTGGTGAACACCTGCATGCCGCGCTTAGCGCTGGGGGAAAGCGCCTCTGCGTCGCCCGAGAGATAGCGGTCAAGGTCGCTGTCGTATGAGACTAAGGTGCGCTCGAAACTCGCGATGGCCTTGGCAACCAGCTCAAAGGTGATTTCCTGTCCCGGAAAGGCTTGGGCGAACGAGCGGACATAGAAGGGATCCGTCCGAAGCCGGGCAACCGCCTCTTCGGGGTCCAATGCCATCTCCCGGTGGTTCACCAGCGGCTTGGAAACCTGTTCTTCCAGAGTCTTCACGCGGCCGTCGAAGAACATGCTCTGCTGCCACCCGACATTGAGCAGCCCCGGGGTCTTGCGCGAAAGCTCGCTCTCATCAAGTCCCCACCCGCGCGACAGGCCGTCCATGAAGTGCAGTTCCCGCTTGTGGCAGGTGCCGCAGCTGCGACGGCGGCCGCCGGACAGGATCGAGTCGAAGAAGAGCTCTTCGCCAAGGCGAATCTTGGCTTCAGTGGGCGGATTATCGGGAGGATATGGCGGCGCGCCCGTGAGCGGTTCCAAGCGCGGCTCGCCGAATGCCAAGCCGATCAGGGCAAGGCCGGCAACTAAGAACGAAAGAGGCTGACTCATGCACCGGCACATCACGCTGTAATTCTAGCGAGAAGTTGCGCCCGATAAAACGGCTGCCGCTGGATTTATTCGCGGTTTCGCGATGCGGACCCTAGACGGGATGCTGGGTCTGCGCCACCATGATCCGCTTCTGAAAGTCAGCCAACATCGCCTCGTCGAGGCGAACCTGCGTCGGGCGGCGCTCGAGCGTGGTCATGCGGTCAATCTTGTCCTGCAGCATCAGCAGCGCATAGAAGAGGTTTTCGGGCCGCGGCGGACAACCGGTCACGTACACGTCCACCGGAACGATCTTGTCGACGCCCTGCAGAACACCATAGGTGTTGAAGGGGCCGCCAACCGAAGAGCACGCGCCCATCGAGATGCACCATTTCGGCTCGGGCATCTGGTCCCAGATGCGCTTCAGCACCGGCGCCATCTTCAGGGACACGGTGCCAGCTACGATCATCAAATCCGACTGGCGCGGGCTTGGCCGAAACACCTCCGCCCCGAATCTGGCGATGTCAAATCGCGAGGTCGTAGATGCGATCATCTCGATCGCACAACAGGCCAGTCCGAATGTCAGCGGCCAGATGGCTGATTTTCTCGCCCAATTAAACACGTAGTCAACGGACGTTGTCATGAAGTTGCGTTCGAACTGATTCTGCAGATATGGCATGAAAGTTCCGGGAGAGCTCCGATTATAGCGCTTGCAACTTAGCCGCTGATCGGGCCGCGCTCGGCAACGACCGATCTCGACCGGGGCATTGGTGGCGCGGGTCCACAAGACCACCTGCCGATCAGGCGCCGGACGGTTACTCTGAAGGGGCCTTGGCGGCACGGCACCGGCGCACAGGGCCAGGTTTCCTGCTCAATGCAAGACCCGCTTGACCAATCAAGCACCTCCGGCCGGCGGCCATCCGCGGCGACCGTCACCTTGATGGCCTTGGCGATCACGGCCTGCGACTTTCCAGTGTTCACCGTGGACGTCGAACCTCCGTTCTCGACCTACGGCAGCCCTGTGCGGATTGCCGAGGCGGGCAAGGACGGACAGATCGCGCGTTATCGCAGCGTGCCGCGAATCGTGCGCAATGAGCCGGGCTGGAGGCAGGTCCTGTCCCCGCAGAGCTTTCGCGTCGCGCGCCTCGGAGCAACTGAGATCGCGTTCAGCGGAAAGTACGACGAGTTCTACAAGCCCGGCCTCTACCACTGCGTGGCGTGCGGCACGGCCGTTTTCGCCTCGGCACAGAAATATGACTCCAAGACCGGCTGGCCGAGTTTCCATGCGCCATTCGCCGGCACCAATGTCACCGTGGACTGGGATTTCAGCTGGGGGTTGCGGCGGCGCGCAGCGAGCTGCGCGGTCTGCGGCTCACACCTCGGGCATGTATTCAACGACGGCCCGCCTCCGACCCTGAGGCGATACTGCATCAACTCGCTGGCGCTCGCGTTCTCGCCAGCGGACGGCTGAAACCAGCCGCACCGGAGGGTGCCGCTACCGCGATGCTCCGCGGGAGATGCTTTCGTACCACTTGATATTCCCGGTGCGGGCTCCAATACAGGCCATGTCCAAGTCCCCGTCACCGTCCAAGTCGGCCAAGTCGCAGCCAGCGGCCGAAATCCCGCCGTCGTCCACCACGTGACGAGTCCAGCCGGATGCGCCTCGCTTGTACACCAGCAGTTGCTGTGGGCCGCCCCGCAGGCCGGCTAGGATCTCGTCCTCGCCGTCCCCGTCAAAGTCAGCGACGTCCAGCACGTGCCCGTCCTCCAGAGTGTCATCGAGCACCGAGCGGGAAAAGTAGCCTCGCCCCTCACAGCAATAAACCACGACTTGGTTGCCATGCCATGGTTCGATCGTTGCGATGAAGCGGCCGCGATCCGAAGTGCCGACCCGGACCTCGCTGGCCCCATTCTTGGGACGCGGGGCATGCGACCCTTCTACGATTCGCAAGCGGGTCCAGCCCCCCTCGCCGTCCGGACGGAAGCGGTCGACCCCGCCCATCGATGCGGCCAGCACCGTCGGGCCGTCCCAATCTGCCTCGCGCATGCCATGCACGACGCCATCCAGCCCTGTGGTCACATAGCGGCGCTTCCAGTCCGGGGCCTCGTAGTAGACGAGGGGCGTGCTGCAATCGAACAGCGGCTTCCGGCAACCGGGTCCCGTGAGCGGCGAATTCAGCAACTCTGGCTGTCCATCGTGGTCGAAGTCCAAGAAGCGCAACCGATGAGTGGTGGGCAAACGATCGATCTCCTCGGCTTCCCACTCCGCGCCACTGGCAGCGTGGCCGCGCAAGATGTAAACCCGCCCCTCACTGGTTTCGTCCGTCTGGTCGAAATGAGTGCCAAGCGCAATCTCGGGCGCTCCATCGCCGTCTACATCGGCGACATCGAGCGAGATCATGCGACTCATGCCAGAAACGATGGCTCGTCGTTCCCACGTGGGATTCTCGTACCAGTAGAGCGTGTCTGACCGTTGCGAGAGCCCAATCACATCGGGACGTCCATCGGCGTTGAGATCCACCGCGCGCACCTGGTATCCCGATGCGAGATCGCTTTCGATGACGTGCTCCCGGAACTCCAGATCGGCCGCGGCGATGACCAACGGAAACGCGAGGAGCAAGGGCAGGCGCAACATGCGCACATCTTCGCACGCCCGCAAGCGGAATCGACCCGGCCCAAAGCCGTTATCGGGCTGATCGCAGCGCTGGAGGCGGAGAATCAATCGCCAGCGGTAGCCGCTTCAGACGGCTCGCTCTCGGGGTCTTGCAACCTGCCGGCCCACGCGATTGCGCCTTCCAGCACGGCCAAGTATTCCGGCTCCTCGTACGCTGACCCCTCGTGCCCTAGCGCGGACACAAAGGCACGTCCCTGCCCGACCTCGCGAGTCCAGATGACCGGGTGGTCGCCCATCGTGAGGTCCTTGTCAGTCCATAGGAACTTCATGCGCGTTTCGTATGTGGACTCATCGAGCGAAGCGAGCACCTCGACGCCGCTGTCATCCCGGACGCTGCGCTCCCACGAGTACCACTCATCCACGCGGCGCCACTGCTCGGCCAAGTGGCTCATCGTCGGATGGTCTTGGCGCTCCACTCGGATCGTGGCCATCTGATGCTCGATCGGGTGGCCAATGAAGAGCGCACCGACGACGCTTCGGAGGTACCAGTCCCACGAGGCGTGTGAAGCGTCGAGGGCCGCATGAATTCCGACGAAACCGCCGCCGCCCTGCACCCAGTGCTGTACCGCCGTGCGCTGGCTCGAGGACAACGGGGCACCGCTGGCATTGTGCCAGACGAGCACTCGGACCTGCCCGAGAATCGGCGTGTCGAAGACCGCGCCATTCTCGGTGTGAAACATCGACCAGCCGCGGCGGGAAGCAATCTCACGCAGTGCGCCGATGCCCGCTTCGATCGCTCCATCGTGGCGGAAACCGTTGGTCTTCGAAAACACTAAGATGCCGGGATCGAACAGTTCGGGCACGGCTGGCGGGCTTGAGTCGTAACTGGTCGACGGTCGAAGGGCGCGATAGACGTTTCGCACCATCGGATGAAAGCTCGCCGCAATCCCCACGGCGACGAAACCAACAAGGCAATACGCGGCTAGGCGCTGTGGTCGGAGCTGCATCACACAGTTACGTCCAGCCCGCACCGCGGATCGCGAGCCGAGCAGAGGTCCATCGTGACTGAGCGCGAATGCTGGCGTCAAGGCGTGGAGCGCAGCGCGGGACCCCGCTGGCGTCTCCAGGGCTGATTCTTTATCGGGGGGTGTGACCATTCGCACAACAAGATCGGCGAGGGGCTGGCTATTTTGGCCGGATTCGTGTATGCATGGGGTATGCAGGAGCAGGAGACGCCCACAACGATTCCGGATCTGAAGCAAGTGGTGCTGCGGCTGGCGCAGCCGCACGAGCGGCCGCGCTGGGATGCGCTGATGGCCAAACGCCACGATTTGGGGTTCAAGCAGTTGGCCGGGCGCGGGCTGCGCTATGTGGCGGAATACGAGGGCGAGTGGCTGGCGCTGGTGGGCTGGCAGACGGGGGTCTTCCAGTGCCGCCCGCGCGCCCGCTGGCTGGGCTGGCACAAGGCGGTGCAGTTCCGGCGCTTGCATCTGATCGCCAATCAGACGAGGTTTTCAGTGCTGCCGGAGGGGGCGGGCGTGCAGCACTTGGCCTCGCGCGTGCTGGGGTTGAATCTGCGGCGGCTGAGCCGGGACTGGCAACAGCGCTGGGGGCCTCCCATTGAACTCGCCGAAACGTTTGTGGATCCGCAGCTGTACCGGGGCACGGTCGATGTGGCGGCGCACTGGATCCAGCTGGGCTTGCGCAAGGGGTCTGCGCGCTCGAACGGGCAGTCCACCGACAAGCACGGGCAGCGCAAGCAGATGCTGGTGGATCCGCTGCGGGCGCGGGCGCGGGCGCGGCTGGCGGATCCGCAGGAGCGGCCGGAATGGGCTTGCGGGGCGGTCGATGTGCGCTACCCGGCGGCGGAACTGCGCTCGCTGCGGGCGCAGTGGGAGGCGGTGGAGGACAGCCGGAGCGGCCACGGGAGACGGCATCGGTTGGCCGTGGTACTGGCGCTGCAGCTGCTGGCGAGGCCGGGCGGGTCGGCGGGCGGGCGGCAGAAGCGTATGCGAAGACATTGACAGCAGAGGAGTTAGGAGCCTTGGGCTGTCGCCGGGACGCGACCACGGGGGAGTCCGTGACACCCTCGGAGACGACCTTCCAGCGGGTCATGGAGCGGACCGCCCCGGGCTCGCTGGAACGGGCGCTCGAGCGTTGGACGCAACCGCGCGTGGCGGCGTCGGCGCGGGCGGGGGCTGGCAAGCGCATTCGCGGGGCCAACCGGCTGTCGGCGACGGGGCAGCACGGGGCGACGGTCACGCTGGTGGACCAGCGCACGGGCGTCCCGGTGGCGAGCCGCAGCTCCCGCGAGGAGGGCGGCGAGCAGGCGGCCTGGCGGGCCTTGTTGGAAGCGGTGGACCTGCGCGGACGGACGGTGACGCTGGACGCGGGGCACGCGGGGCGCGAGACCGAGCGGGCGATCGTGGAACCGCACGGCGGGCACATCATGGTGCGGATCAAAGGCAACTGCGAGCTGACGCACGCGACCCTGAGCGGGCTGAATTGGGAGCTGGGCGCGGCGCGCAGCTGGGCGGAAGCTGGCTGGAAGCCCTCGCGCCAGAGCGACTTAGAGAAGCGCTCGAGCCAAGTCTTCACGCCCCATCCGCAACTGCTGCCGTTCCCGCATGCGCAGCAGGCCTACCGCATCACGCACGAGCGCTGGGCGCGGCGCGGTGGCGCGGTCAAGCGCAGCTACAGCTAGGGCATCACTTCGCTGCCGCCGGCGGCTGCCTCGGCGCGCGAGTTACGGGTGCTGCAGCGCGGCCACTGGCGGGTGGAGAGCGCCAACCACTACCGCCGCGACAAGGTCTTCGGGGAGGCTGCTAGCCGCGTGCGCACGGGCCCCGGTCCGGCCAACAACGCGGCGCTGAACAACCTGGCGCTGGCGTTGCTGCTGTCGCAGCCGCAGTTCGAGACGGTGCCGGAGGCGCAAATCTACTCCGCCGGCAACCGCGCCAAGGCGCTGCAACTGCGACTGAGCGAAACCTAGCAGGACTGGCACCGCTGAGACATCGCATCCGGCCGACCGCGGCCGGGTGAGCGGCCGCTCTGTGCGCCCGGGGCCGATAGCGGGAGCCCCGCCCGGCGCTGCTCGGCCCATCGGGCATCCTTGGACACCAGGCCGGGGCTCGATTTTCCTTCTCAGACCGCCATGGCGCTCGTGTTCAGGCACCCAGAGAGCGACTACACCCCTCAACCCGACAAAGAATCAGCGGTGCTGGCGTCTCTTGGCACGCCCGGCCCCAACTCGGTATCCTATAGAAAGAGACGGGTACTCCCACGTTTGGAGTCCGGATCCGCGGTCCAAGATGAGGATGGGCGGCTGTTCTCTTTCCAATGCAGCGCGGCTAGAACATGACGCTGCCTCGGCTGAGAGAAGGCACTCCCCGAGGCTTGGGCCTTAGAGCAATTCGACATGGGTAAAGTCACCGGGTTCATGGAATTCGACCGTGAGGCGACGCCCTACCGCCAGGTCGACGAGCGCGTTCATGACTGGAAAGAGGTCATGGAGCAGATGGAGGAGCCGCAGCTAAAGGTCCAAGGCGCGCGCTGCATGGACTGCGGCATTCCGTTCTGCCACACCGGCTGCCCAATCAATAACATCATTCCCGACTGGAATGACCTCGTCTACCGTGGGCGGTGGAGCGAAGCGCTGCGCGTGCTGCACGCCACCAACAATTTCCCGGAGTTCACCGGCCGCATTTGCCCGGCTCCGTGCGAAGCCGCCTGCGTGCTCGGCATCAATGACGACCCAGTCTCGATCAAATCCATCGAGAAGGCGATCGCAGACCGCGGCTGGCAGGAGGGCTGGATCAAGCCAGAGATCCCCACAAGCCGCACTGGCAAGAGCGTCGCTGTCGTCGGCTCGGGTCCCGCCGGACTCGCGGCAGCTCAGCAGCTCAACCGCGCAGGACACACCGTCACCGTCTACGAAAAAAACGAGGTTCCGGGCGGGCTGCTCGTACTCGGCATTCCCGATTTCAAGATGGAAAAGGAGCTCGTCGCCCGGCGGGTCGAACAGATGCAAGCCGAAGGCATCGAGTTTCGCTGCGGGGTGAATGTGGGGGTCAGCGTTGAAGGCCCCGAACTTCTGGCTGAGTATGATGCGGTGCTGCTGTGCATTGGGTCAGAACACCCGCGGGACCTGCCGATCCCCGGGCGCGATCTGACCGGCGTTCACTTCGCCATGAACTTCCTGCCGCAGCAGAACCGGCGCGTGGCAGGGCGCGCGGTTGACCCGAGCTACAACCTCAGCGCGGCCGGCAAGAACGTAGTCATCATCGGTGGCGGCGACACGGGTGCCGACTGCCTCGGCACGTCAAGGCGGCAGGGCGCAATCAATATCCACCAATTCGAATTGCTGCCGAAGCCGCCCGGAAGCCGCGACGAGCCCGGCGCAATGCCGTGGCCGAACTGGCCGTTCACCTTCAAGGTCGAGAGCTCCCACGCAGAAGGCGATGTGCGCGACTACGCGGTCAACACGAAGGAATTTATCAGCGACGGCAACGGCAACGTCAAAGCGCTTCGCGGCGTTCGCCTGCGCTGGCAGGATCCAGACCCCATTACCGGCAAGCGGCCGTTCAAGTTCGAAGATGTCCCCGGATCCGAATTCGAGGTGCCGGCGGACCTCGTGCTGCTCGCAATGGGCTTCCTGCATCCCGTCCACGAAGGCGTCGTGGAGCAGCTAGGCGTCGAAACAGACAATCGCGGCAACGTGCAAGCGGACTTTAATGCGTTCCGGACCACAGTCCCCAACGTATTCGTCGCCGGCGATGCCCGGCGCGGCCAGTCACTGGTCGTCTGGGCCATTGCCGAAGGACGCAAGGCTGCTCGTGCCGTCGATATCCACCTCACGGGCTCCAGCTCCCTGCCGGCGCACTAAGCTGCAGTCGCACCATCGACCGCTTACCGGGCTCGAACGGCCTCGCTAGCTAGCCGCGTCCAGCGAGCCCAGCTTCTTGCGCAGGCGGGCGGCGAAACGCTCCACGTCCACCACGAAGCGGTCGTGAGTGCCCCGTCCCACCACTTCAACGCCGTCGGAAGCCTCGACGGCGAAGCTCGCGCGCCGTCCGTCAACAGCGACAAGCCGAGCCGAGTAGGTCACCGCCTGTCCCATCGGCGTTGCCCCCAGATGTTCGACGCTGACCTTCACTCCGACGCTGTCGTTGCCGTCATCAAGATGGGGCAGGATCGACTCACGGCAACAGATCTCCATCCAGTGGATCATGGACGGCGTGGACAGCGTGGGGCGCACGTCGAGCCCCAGAAAATTGATGCAATCATCCCGCCGCACGACCCGGACCTGCTCGAGCGAGATGCCTGCTTCCAGCATTTAGCCAATCATACATCCAGTCCGTCGCGAACCCCTATAATGCGGAGTCGAATGCCTAGAACCACTCGTCGCCAAGCCATCGTCTCCATTGCGGCGGGCCTGTCTGCTGGCTCGCTTCCCGGCCAACAAGCATACCGCCCGGTCACCTTTTCGCAGGATGAATTCGACCTGCTCGGAATCGTCGTCGATCTCATTCTTCCCGAGTCCGGCACGCCAGGAGCCCGGCAGGTAGGCGTCCACGCGATGCTTGACGAGGATCTGGCCAAGAACTCCGATGGCCTGAGCACGCTGCGCGAGGGGCTTGCCGGACTGCGGGAAGCGGGCTTTCAAGACCTCACCCACGCCCAGCGCGTCAGCGTGCTGACCGCGTACAGCGATGCGGAAGGTCCGGAGAAGGAGTTCTTCGAAGCGATCAAGGGCCTGACGGTCGACGCCTACTACTCGACCGAGGTCGGACTGGTGCAGGAGTTGGGTTACCAAGGCAACACGTATCTGGAAGAGTTCCCAGGCTGCACCCACGACCACCAGCTCGAGGACACTGTCTGATGGCGGAAAACGAGCACGACGTTGTCATCATCGGCAGCGGTGCCGCCGGAGGCATGGCGGCGTGGAACCTTACGCGGAAGGGCGTGAAGGTGCTGATGCTCGAGGCGGGGACGAAATTCGACCGCTCGAGCTTTTGGTCACATGTCAAGCCTTGGGAGGCCCGCGAACGCCGGCGTCGCGGGGAGCAAAGCCCCGGCTTCGAAACGCTGCCATTGCGCGAGAGCCCTTACGAAACACTGGCCGGCCAGCAGTTCCTGCTGCGGCGTGTGTGGGGCGTCGGAGGCAAGACCAACATCTGGGGACGGGTGTCCCTGCGCTACGGCGAGTTGAACTTCACCGAACCCGCGATCGACGGATGGGAGATTCCGTGGCCGGTTTCTTACAGCCAAATCGCGCCGTACTACGACAATGTCGAGAAATTGATCGGTGTCTGCGGCGGCGATGACGACTCGAAATTTCTCCCGGGCTCCCAGCACCACCTGCCCGCGCCCAATGTCCGCTGCGGCGAGGTCATCCTGCGCAAGGGTGCCCAGATGGCCGGCTACACGGTTGTCAGCGGACGCCGCGCAGTCCTGACGCAGGAACACCATGGACGCGCCAAGTGCCATTTCTGCGGCGCTTGCGGGAGCGGATGCGACATCGGGGCGTTCTTCAACTCTCCCGACTACCTACTGGCAGACGCCTTCGCCACCGGCAATCTGCAGCTCCAAGAGAACGCAATTGTCTCGCACGTGCTGTGCGGCGATGACGGCACTGCGAGCGGCGTCCGCTACTTCGAGCGGCTGACGGGAGCGGAGCGGACTGTCCCGGCCAAGCGGGTCGTGGTGGCCGCCTCAGCAGTGGACTCCACAAGAATCCTGCTCAACTCCAAGTCTTCAACCTATCCGAACGGACTAGGCAACGGATCCGACGTGATCGGGCGCTACCTGTGCGAGCAATTCCGCTTCCATGTCTACGCGTTCGCACCCCAGTTGTACGGAAGGGCTGCGACCAACGACGACGGCATCTCCGGGGGACACATCTACATTCCGCGGTTCGAGAGTCCCGAAGAGAAACGCGACTACATGCGCGGATTCGGTATCCAGTTGTGGGGCATCGGCTGCGGCGATAATGCGCAGTTCGCAAAGCGCATGCCGGGCTTCGGCCTGGATTTCAAGAACAATGTGCGCAAGAGCTATCCCGCACTCATCCAGATGCACCCGTACGGCGAGGTCCTGCCGTACCGGCACAACCGCATCTCGGTCGAGGGGACGCCCCCTGATCGCTTCGGCGTGCCCAGCATCCGCATCGAGTACAAGCTGGGAGAGAACGAGCGCAAGATGGTGCCGCGGATGTATGACGTGGTCGAGGAGATCCTGCACAGCATGAAGGCAGAACCGCTGCCCTACAAACGGGGAGACCTAGACGAGCTCGGGGCCGCGATTCACGAGCATGGCACTTGCCGGATGGGTGCGGATCCCAAACGTTCAGCGCTCAACGGCTTCATGCAGATGCACGAGGTGCCGAATGTGTTCGTGATGGACGGAAGCGCGTTCCCGACTCCGACCGAGAAGAACCCCACGCTCAGCATCTTGGCTTTCGCCTGGCGAGCGTCGGACTACATGGCCGAGGAGATGCGCAGGGGGAGCATCTGATTTCGGTGCCACGGCGGCTTTGACAGCCCGCCTTGGCGTCGACTCTGCGAGTCGTTCGAGTTGGCCGCGAAAGGTCCTGCTCATGGCCGCAGCGACCACTGCAGCGGTGAACGCGGCAGCCGCACGCCGCGCAGCCCCTACGGGTTCGCGGTCAGTTCCAGTTCGCGGTCGATGATCCGCTGGTAGGTGTCCAGCGGCCTCGCGCCGGTCATCAGAATGCCGTTGATCAGGATCGCCGGGGTGCCCTCGATCCCCAAGCCGCTAGCTTCGCGCGCCTCAGCGGTGACGGGACCCTCGTACTTGCCCGAATTCACACATTCCAAGAGGGGGTCGGCTTTCAACTTGAGCTCGGTCGCCACCTCCGTGTACATGGCATCGGTGAAGAGTTCTTGTTCGAACAGCTTGGCCCGGAACTCCCAGAACTTGCCCTGCTCTCCCGCACAACGGGCCGCTTGCGCGGCGCGTAGCGCCTCAGGGTGGATTTCCGTTAGGGGCAGGTCCTTGAATGCCCAGCGAACGCGATCTTCGTACTGTTCCCGAAGCTCCGTCAGGGTCGCCTGCACCGAGCGACAGAACGGACATTGGAAATCGGAAAACTCCACGATCGTCACAGGAGCGTCCTGGGGGCCCCGCAGCCGGGCATCTTCCAGGTTTACCGGCAAACGAGGCGGGTCGAGGTGGATTTTTACCTCGCTGTCGGCTCTTAGCGCCGCGATAAACTCCGCAAAATGCATACGGAATTTCTCCTGTTGCAGGATTCCGGCAATCTGGTCACGGACCTCCTTGAGGGGCTTTGCGATCTTGTCCTTCTGGGCGTTGTAAAAGTCGCTAATCTCCTTGTTTGTCGGCACGCCGACCTTCGGCGTGATCTCGACTTGGACAAGTTCTTCCACATCGACGCCACGCTTGTCCGCTTCACGATTTAGGAGCATGGTCGAGATGGTGCCACCCAGGGCTTTCGCTCGCAACTCGTACATCTGCTGATCCAGCTTCCGCTGCTCGCTGCTGATTGGAAGATCCGCTTCAAGGATCGCCTCGCCGTCGACCGTCGCCAAGGGCTCTTGCCCGAATAAGGGAACCGCAAACAGGACGCAGAAAGGCCCGAACAGCCGAAATGCCTTGCTCATGTCTTCATTGTAGTATGGCCCCGGCACCCTGCGGCCAGCGATAATCCGCGAAATCGGAGGCTGTAGAGGCCCCCGGTTAGCTCTCGCATTGTGACGCAAGTGCGGATGGCCGGAAGGCGCCGAATGGGCGGGGCGGCCACGCAGAGCAGGTTGCGTGCATGCTCCCGAACGCGAATCCGGCTTCAGCTCGTGCTCACCTGCAATGCAGTGTAGGACCGTGCCGGAAGCTTGACGACCATCCTAGGCCCGACTGCCGGCGCGTCGAATTGCTGGCCTGCGATGTTGTGCGGGTTGTCGAAAGTGTTGGCCGCCTTGAGATCCGAACCGGTGAGCATCTCGGCTTGCAAGACCTTGGTGGGCGTTAGGTCTTCAAACCTGATCTCGACTTCGCGCTCATTCTCAAGATCCCGGTTCAGCAGCAAGAGGCTGCAATGGCCGGTCGTGGGATCGAGCGTGCCCGCGACATCGAGATACGGCGCCTGCTCCAGACGCGGAGCAGGCCCGCTGACATAATCTGCGCTGTAGTTCCTCGTGATCGGGTATGTCTCTGACCGCACCAGCAAGTCGAGGACATCGCCCTTGGCGTACTTGATGCCCCACGCGTACGGGTAGTAGATCGTCTGGCGGAGCACGCCATTCTGGTTGGTGACCAGCGCGGCGATGACATTGATGATCTGCGCAAGACAGCCGATCTTGACGCGCTCTGCCTGGCGCAGCAGCGTATTGACCATGCGAGGTTGTATTCCTCTTCTAGCATGCCGCCCACCAGCAGGGCGTCCTCGAGGTTGTATTCCTCTTCTAGCAGCGCAGGGGCGAACTTGCCGCGCCCGTTGGTGGAGTCTCCGCCGCGCGCCCGGTACCACACATTCCACTCATCGAACGACAGCCAGAGCCGCTTGGCAGGGCTTTTCAATGTTTGCTAACAAGGGCTGGTTGACAAAGGAGGACGGAGGAGGACTGGACAAACCGGTCTTGGGTGTGCGATAACTCGGAAAGTGAGACAGGACGCGCTTGCGCTGCGCGAGGTGCGGGCTGCCGTTGCCCCACAAATCACGATTCGGGCTCAGCCTGAGAGGCGCTGGCGGGCGGCTCGAAGTAGTCTTTCAGCTCATAGGCTTCGCTCATGATGGTCAAGCGGGTCCAGCCCTCCCAGATCTTTTGATGGCCCGGCGGCGGAGCGTGCGCACGGTACAGGTAGCCGCCCAAGATCGCCATGGTCCGCACCGCCAGCCCCAGATTGCCCGGCGCGGCCAGCCCGCGCTTGGACGCGAAGTGGCGCAGCACCCGCAGCTGGATCTGCGTGAAGAACACCTCGCTCGGTAATTCGGGGGTCTCCCGTCCCAGCAGGGTCATCGCGGCCAGCCGCCAGGCGATCACCGCCTTGATCGTCACCGCCCGCTCGATCCGCTGCCCCGTGCGGTGCCCCAGGTACTCCACCTTGCAGCCGGACTTGAGCATCCGGTGCCAGTCCTCGATGCGCCAGCGCAGCCGGTACCACTCCAGCACCTGCTCCGCATCCGCCAGCGACGCCACCGGCAACGTCGTCAGCAGGAACCACTCCAACGCTTCCACCCCCTCCGGCGCCGCCCGCTCCCACACGTGCACCAGCTGCATCCGCAGCGCTGCCTCGCCGCGCGCCGGGGCCGGCAACTCGACCGTCTGCCAGCGCAACTCGGCCTGCGCCGTGCGCGCCGCGCGCAGCGCGCTGGCGGACTGCCGGCGCGTGCCCCGCCGCGCCGAACTCCGCTGCACCTTGATCTCCAACTGGCCCCCCACCGGCTGTGCCCGCATGTGCTCGAACAGCTTCGGCCGGGGCGCGCCCAGGACGCGGTTGTGCTTGGCCCGCACCAGCAACTCGACTCCCTCCAGCCGCCGCTGCTCGGCGAACAGCGCCTGCACGTCGGCCTCGCGGTCCATCACCGCCACCAGGCGCGGGCCCGCCAACTGGCCCGCTACCTCCGCGCAGTCGCGCAACCCGCGGATCCAGCGGAAGGTCTTGCGCTCCTCCAGCGGCCGCCCGCGCTGCGCCTGCCCGTCCGGCGCGTCGTACTGGATTTGCAGCAGCCCCAGCGGGATGCCCTCCGGGCTGACCGCCAGCGTCGAGTGCATGTGCAGCCCCAGCGTGCCCTCCGAGCGCTTGTTCTTGCCGATGTAGCCCAGCCCCGCACAGCCGGGATGCTCGGCAAAGTTGAGCTCGGTGCCGTCCTGCACGCACAGCACCGTGCGCTCGGCCTGCAGGCGCCGCAGCGTGCGCTGGCGGTGCGGCGCCAGGATGTTCTGCGGGGTCACCGCCGAGTCGTCCGGCTGGTCGATCAGGCGGTAGTGGCCCTTGACGGCGGCCCGCTGGCCCTGCGCGGCGGCGGGGATCGAGGCCATGGGAGCGGCGGCCTGCATCTGCGCGGTCTGCACCAGCCGCTTCGACAAGCGTAGATCACCCAGCGGCGCCTGGCCCAGTTCGTTGGCCGCGAACTCGTCCAGGGCCAGCCCCAGCGGCTGGCCGGGCGGCGCTGCGGCGGCCCCGAGCAGGCGCCGCCAGTCGCGCTGCAGGGGGTAGACGAAGATGGCCTTGACCGGCACGCGCTGGCCGGGCCGGGCGAAACGCCCGCGCCCGCCGGTCTGGCCGACGCAGGTCCAGTTAGCGGCGCGGAAACACGTGCCGGCGTGCTGCTGCGGATCGCAATAGGTTTCCAGCAGGGCAGGCCGGTAGCCATAGCGCTGGAGGAAGTCCTCCGGCAGCCGCCGCCGGACCATGCCGAGCACCTTGGAAGCGAGCAGGTGACAGCGCACGCTGGGACGGATCAGGAAGCGGCTCAGGCCCAGCACGCGGTGCAGCCGCTTGCGGCGCAGTTGCGCATCCCAGCCAATCCACTCGTCGCGGGCCGCCACCGCCAAGGCCGCGGCGGCGAAGCCGAGCGCCCCCAGCAGGCCGTGCTCGGACTCAATCAGGTAGCGCACCTGGGCACCGACGTGCAGCACGGCTCCCTGCGGGTGCTCGCTGGCGACCAGCTCGTTCCAGGTCCGCCGCTGTTGCGGACTCGTCACCAGGGTCAACTTGAGCCCGGCGACCGCCCCCGCCGCAGGCGGAACTGCTTGCGGTGGCGGGACCGGCTGGCCGAGCCGACGCGGACGGCAGTCACCGGCGCGGCCGCCATGGCGCGGGGCCGGCAAATCGATGCGTCCCGCGCTGTGCAGACTGCGCAAGGCCTTCTGGCAGCTCGCCACCTGCGGCTGGCCGCGACTGTTCACGAAACCGAACTCCCGGCACACGTGCCGGGCGAACGCGCTCCGGCTGGTGTCGCCAGCCTGCGTCCGCAGCACCCGCAGGGTCTCCACGGCCTCTGAGTGCGAGAGGGTCTCCGCAATGCAATGTTGGTCGAGCATGCTTTAGACATGCCACAACCACCCTACAGTTGTCAAGTGCGAGATCTGGGGCATGGGCAGGGTGCGGGTCCGGACGGTGCGGCCCGACGAGGAGCCGCGCTGGAACGAGTTGATGCGCGAGCGGCACTATCTCGGCTTCCGCAACTTCTGTGGCAAGCGCCTGCGCCAAGTCGCCGTGCACGGCGAGCGCTGGCTGGCTTTGATCGGCTGGCATGCCGCCGCGCTGCACTGCGCCGCCCGCGACCGCTGGATCGGCTGGAGTTCCCTGCAGCGCCGCCAGCGGCTGTTCTTGGTAGCCAATCAGTCGCGTTTCCTGCTGTTGAGCGAGGCCGGTAGCAGCCCCCATCTGGCCTCGCGCGTGCTCGGCCTGAGCCTGCGCCAACTGCCGCGCGAGTGGCAGCGCCTGCACGGCAGCGCGCTGCTCTTGGCCGAATCGTTTGTGGATCCGGCACGCTTCGCTGGAACCTGCTACCGCGCCGCCAACTGGCTCGAGGTCGGCGCCACGCAAGGCTTCGGGCGCGTGCGCGGCGGCGCGATCGGCTATCGGCACCACGGCGCGCCCAAGCGCGTGTTCGTCTACCCGCTGCGGCGCGACGCGCGGCAGCAACTCGCGGCCGCGCGGGCGCAGCCCGCCTGGCGGCCACACCAACCCCGGATCATGCTCAACGATGCTCAATGGCGCTCCCTGCGCTGCTTCCTCGACCAAGTCCCCGACACGCGCAGCCGCCGCGGCCTGCGCTATCCGATGCGCACCGCGCTGGCGATCCTGCTTGGATCGCGCTTGGCCGGTTGTCAGACACTGACCGAGCTGAGCGACTTCGGGCGGGCGCTGAGCCCGCAGACCCTCGCCGCGATCGGTTCCCGGCGGCGCCCGCAGACCGGGCGCTACGAGGCCCCCTGCATCAGCAGTTGGCACGATCTGCTCAAGCGCATCGACGCCGCCGAGGTGGAGCGTTTGCTGGCGGCTTGGACAGCCGCGCAAGTGCTGGACAAGCCAGCGGATAGCGCGGATGGAGAGGCACCGCTGCGGGCCATCGCGATGGATGGCAAGGTGCTGCGCGGCTCCTATGACCGCGATCTGGGCGCGGATGGTGTGCTGCTCGACAAGCCCGCCCAGCAGCAGCTCTCGGCGCTCGACCTCGACTCCGGCACCGTGGTCGGCCAGCTGGGCTTCAGCGGGCAGAAGGAGGATGCCGAAGGGGCCGCGCTGCGCGCCTTGGCGCGGACCTGCGCCGACTCCGGCAGGTGCGTCATCGCCGACGCGCTGCACACCCAGCGCGGCACCGCGCAGGAGTTGCTCGGGCTCGGGCTCGACTTCGTGTTCACGGTCAAGGCGAACCAGCCCAACGTGCTTGCGCAGGTGCACGAGGGCTTCCACTGGGATTGCATGTCGGCCCACCAGAGCCTGAGTTGCGAGCACGGCCGGATCGAGACCCGCTCGATCCGCGTGGCCGATGAGCTCGATCCCACCGTGCCCTACGTCGACTTCCCCGGCGTGCGCTTCGTGGCGCAACTGCGGCGTCAGGTCGAATACAAAAAGGACGGTCGCAAGCGCAAGCCCGAAACCGTCTACCTGCTGACCAGCCTGCCGCCGGAACAGGCGACGCCGCGCCGCCTGCTGCGGCTGAACCGGTGCTACTGGGGGATCGAGAATCGCATCCACTGGGTGCGCGACGTGGCCTTGCGCGAGGACCACAGTCGCATCCGCAAGGGTACGCTGCCGCGTCTGCTGGCGGCCTTCGCCAACTTCGCGATCTCGCTGCTACGGCTGCTGAAAACGCCGAATATCAAACGGCGCATGGCGCAACTGCGCTTGAACCCGAACCAGGCCGTCGCCCTGCTCCTCGGCTGAACCGCCTGCACCCCCTCCCTCTGCCCGGCTGGTCGGCTGGTCGGCCAGGGCCCCGCCACGCCTGCCGCGCGCCGTGCAGTTGCCATCCGCCCGCGCAGCTGCTCCGCTGCCCGCCCCAGCGCGCTGACCCACCCTGCCCACTCGGCGCATTGTCGCCCGTCCACACGACTCCCGCACCCTGAACAATGCGCCTACCGGCCCTCCGGCCCAAACATTGAATTTGCCTGAGCCGCTTGGGGGACTTCACGAGCCCCCGCACATAGTCACAAACGGCAATCGTCTCCTGGATCTGCAGATCCATGTCCAGATTCAACGCGAGGAAGCGCGCCGAATCCCCGCCGGTCTCTTCTTCCGTGTTGCCGTAGTAGCGATGCAGGGACAGTCCATCGATCTCGGGATAGCACTCTTCCAACGTCTCGCGATCCCAAACCAAGTAGGTGGGCATGAACGGTGCGCTTGAGCCGCAGGCGATGAGTTCCGTCGAGGGGGCGATTGACCGGATTTGGCGCGCCGCGTCGCGGGCTTTTCGGCCATACTCCCGCGCGGGCATGTGCCCGATTTGCCAAGATCCGTCCATTTCGTTACCGAGGCACCACGTCTTCACGTTGTGCGGGCGCTCGTACCCGTGGTCTCTCCGCAGTTCGCTCCAACGCGTACCCTTCTCGATGTTGCAATACTCGACAAGCGCCGCCGAGGTTTCCGGCGTCCCGGTGCCCAGATTCGTGGCCAGCAACGGCTCGGTGCCGACGAGTTTGCACCAGTCGATGAATTCGTTCGTCCCAAACTGGTTTGTTTCAATGGAGTTCCAAGCGCGCTCCAGCACCGCTGGTCGATCCTGCTTCGGCCCGACGCCGTGGAGCCAGTCGTATCCCGACACGAAGTTGCCGCCCGGGTACCGCATGATCGGACACTTGAGCGCCTGCATTTCACGAACTACATCCGCTCGGAATCCGCTGCTATCGGACAGCGGGGAGCCCGGCTCATAGACGCCCCCGTAGATCGCGCGGCCGAGATGCTCTAGGAACGCCCCCATCAGGCGAGGGTCCATGGCGGCACGCCGCCGCGCCGAATTCACAACCACCTGTGCCGGGCCGCCGTTCGACTGTGCGTAGCCGAGTCCGGCCAGCCAGGCAGCCCCCGCCAGGGCGGATGTTGAGCCCAGGATGGCCTTCACGAAGTCACGCCTGTCGGAATTTGTCATGGTCAATCTCGCTGCCCTGCTGGCATGTCGGTGGAAGTGCGGGTCAAGCCGCTGCGGCTGGGGCAGACTGCGAGACAGCAGCACTCCTCGCGGCGGCCTTGCAATCCAGCTCAGCCGCGGGCGGATTCGCTGTTCGGGCCAGCGGGCCGCTCATTAGCATCTCAATTCCCTGCCCGGCGAGCAATCGAAATCCGGCGCTGAGTGCCGCAAGACCGCTGCCAAATCGAGGCACAAGAGCACTATACCCGGTCGAGCCCCGTCACCCTTCCCGCCAAGAGCCGCCAGACCACGGGGAAACTCGACCCAGCGAGAATGCTCGGACGCCGCGTCAGGCGGCGATTAGCTCCTTGATAACTTGGCCTCCGGTTTGGGAAAGCTGCTTGAAGCGGCCACCGTGGAAATAGGTCAGCTTGTTATCGTCGAGCCCGAGAAGATGCAGCAATGTGACGTGGAGATCCTTGATCGGATGGACGACTTCGACCGCTGTGTTCCCGATCTCGTCAGTCGCTCCGATCACGTGGCCGGCACGCACGCCGCCGCCGGCAAAGAACATCGCCTGGGCGTGGGCATTGTGATCACGCCCAATCGCGACACCGCCGCCCCGATGGTGATTGTCAGGGCTGCGGCCGAATTCGCCCAGCCAAACGATCAATGTCTCATCGAGCAGTCCTCTTTGCCTGAGATCCTTGATCAGGGCGGTTACAGGCTTGTCAATGCTGTACATGCGGGCCTTGTGCGACCGCTCGAGATAGTCGTGCGAGTCCCAGCCCCCGGAGAATATCTGCACGAAACGCACCCCTTTCTCTACCATGCGCCGGGCCAAGAGGCATCGGCGCCCGAATGAGCTGGTGGCCCTGTCATCCAAGCCGTACATCTCCCGGACAGACTCGGGTTCGCCGTCCAGGTCGATAACTCCCGGCACCTCGGTTTGCATGCGGAAGGCGAGTTCGTAATTGGCCATCCGAGCGGCCAGCTCGTCGTGAGCGGGATGCTTGTCCTGATGCGCCCGGTTGAGGCGGTCCAAAACGTCAAGGTTCGCCCTCTGGTGCTCTCGGGTCTTCCACGCGGGTGGGTGGATATCGAGGATCGGCGTCCCCTCCGGACGCAACGGCGTGCCCTGGTAGTAGGCCGGGAGGAATCCATTCGTCCAGTTGCCGGAGCCGCCCTGCGGAAAGCCTGCCTCCGCCAGAACGATATATCCGGGGAGATTCTGGTTCTCGCTGCCGAGCCCGTACGTGACCCACGAGCCCACTGCGGGATCACCGCCGAACTTGTTGCCCGTATTCATGTGGAATAGCGCCGTGGGATGGTCCACGGATTCCGACTGGCAGCCCCGGTAGATGCAAAGCTCGTCGGCGACCTCGGGCAGATGGACGAAATGCTCGCACATGTCAACGCCCGCCTGGCCGACCTTGCGGAACTTGTAGGGGCTCTGGACGTAGTAGCGGACTCCCGAAGACATCGGCGAGAAGTGCTCGCCGACGTTCTGGAAGCGCTGCATATGCAATTCTTCGAGCTTCGGTTTCGGATCGAACGTGTCGATGTGGCTGGGGCCGCCCTCCATCACTAGGAAGATGCAGGCCTTGGCCCTGGGAGGGACATGGGGCTGCTTGGGAGCCAACGGGCCGGCGGCCTGCTGCGCGAGCAAGTCGCTGAAGGCTACGCTGCCGAGACTGGCCCCGAGGGAGTAGAGAAAGCTCCGCCGGGTGCCGTTCATACTGTTCGGTTCTGCGCTGTACATTCTGGCAATCCTCCTAGGCAAGGCTCCTTATGGGGAGAGCCTCCGTGTCATTGCCGGCCGGTCCCGCCTGGATTTCACGGCGAAGACCGGCGGGCATCCGGCCTTGCTACCCCTAGTACACATAGACAAACTCGTTGGTGTTGAACAAAGCGAGGCACAGGTCCGCCAGAGCCCGTGTCGCGGGCTCGACGTCCCACGGCTTGACGTGGGGAACATAGTCGTCGTACACATCCAGCCGCTCCTTGTAATCCAAGGCCAAACCGGACATCTCCTCCACCACACTGCGGTCAAGCTCGCGCGGTGGGCGGACGGGCTCGGGCGGATGCTGTTCGTGATACAGCGTCATCTTCCGCACGTGCTCGGCCATGTCGGCGCGCTCGGCCGCGGATGCGTCTCTCCCCAAGGCCAGCCGGAAGGCGCGGTCGACTTGCTGCGCGAGCGGAACAGCCTCGCGCCGCAAGCGCAGCGCCATCGCTACCGAACGATCGACCGAGTTGCCGCTGTTCAGCAGGGTGAACACCTGCGGCGTCACCGTCGAGCTATCTCGGCGCTCGCAGGACAGGTCGTAGCTGGGCTGGTTGAAGACTTCAAACAACGGTGATGTCTGCATGCGCATCCGGTAGGCGTAGATCGAGCGCCGAGCGCGCTGCTCGAGTGTCCGCGAAGGCTGGTAAGCCGGCGCGATGGTGACTTGATTCATGCGCGGCTGGGACTGGAACTCCCAATTGACCTCAGGGAAGACCGGCAGCCCGCCAACTTCGGGGTTGAGTTCGCCGGACGCCGCCAACATCGAGTCGCGGATCTCCTCGGCCGTGAGCCGGCGCGCCTGGAAATAGCTCAGCAGGTCGTTGGCCGGGTCGCGTTCCGCGACAGCCTCGCGATCTGCCGGCTGATCGCTCCGCTGGTAGGCCTTCGACGTCATGATCAGCCGATGGAGTGCCTTGATCGACCAGCCGTCCTCGACGAAGCGGGCGGCGAGCCAATCGAGCAGTTCAGGATGGGTCGGCTTCTTGCCCATCTTGCCGAGGTTGTTCGCGTTCCCGGCCAAGCCCTTGCCGAAATGGTATTGCCAGATGCGATTGACGATCGATCGCGTAGAGAGCGGATTGTCCGGACTCGCGATCCACCTAGCGAGCCCCAAGCGACGGCCGGACATTGTGGCGGGAACTTCAAATTCCGGCCGCACTGGGTCCGGGCTGAAACTCACCGGGATCGCGGTCAGCACGCCCGGCGAGACGCTGTCGCCACGGGAATAGACCGAACCACCGCTGAGGATGAAGGATTCGGGAGGATCCCCGCGCAGCTCCTCCGGTTCCGGACGGCGCAGTCTCTCAGAGTTTTCGTGCTTCACCGGGCCTTCGTAAACGCTATGGGCCATGGACTTGTAGCGTTCCAACCGACGCTTCCAGATCTTGGCGTCGTTCGTTCGAACCTTGAGGTATCCCAGATCATCGATGTCCAAGCCCACGTGGCGTGGCGGCTTCTGCCCCTCGGGCTTGTCCTTCAGCTTTTCCCGGGGCTGGTAGGGAATTCCTCGCTCAGCGCACCAAGCCCGGGCAGCCCTCTCTTCTTTGGCCACGATCTCGGCAACATCCGCCTCGGCCCACTCGACTAGCTTTTGGAGCCGCGCGCGCTCCTGCTCGAAATAATTCCGGTTCTCCGAATCGAGGAACTCGGCGGGCAGTTCGGCGAGCTGAGTGGTTGCGAAGATTGAGTAGAACCGGTAGTAGTCACGCGTTGGGATCGGGTCAAACTTGTGGTCGTGGCACTTGGCGCAGCGCAGCGGCAGCGAAAGGAACGCTTCCCCGACATTGTTGGTAATGTCGTCGAGATAGAGCTGGCGCGAGGCGACCTTCTGCATCATCCCGGTGTGTTCCCACGGCCCCATCCGCAGGTAGCCGGTGGCCACGCGCATTTCGGGATTATCGGGTTCGAGAATGTCCCCTGCGATCTGTTCGATGACGAAGCGGTCGTACGGCTTGTCGTCGTTCAGCGACCGGATGACATAGTCGCGATAGCGCCAAGCGTTCGAGCGTTCCCAATCGTTGGAGTACCCGGAAGTGTCAGCGTAACGAACGACATCAAGCCAGTGCCGTCCCCACTGTTCCCCATAGTGCGGACTCTCGAGAAGACGGTCGACCACCTTGTCCCAAGCATCAGCCGACGCGTCGCTCGTGAAAGCCTCGACTTCCTCCGGTGTGGGAGGAAGGCCTGTCAAGTCAAAGGATGCCCGGCGAATCAGCAAACGCTTGCTTGCAGGTGCCGCCGGCGCTAGGTCAGCATCGGCGAGCTTGGCGCCAATGAAGGCATTGATCGGGTGCTTTTCGCCAGACTCAGGGGGCGATTCTCGCTGCAAGGGACGGAAGGCCCAAAGGTCCTGCTCTTGGTAGCGTCGGTTTGTCCATTCGTCCGCGAGGCCGCCGCTGGTAGCGACCCGGATGCCTTCGGAGGTGCGGGCATGTGCAAGATCCTCCTGGATATATGCCCGCTCTTTCTCCGCACCGGGCCAAGGGGCTCCCCCATTGATCCAATCACGGATCTTCCAAGCCTGCTCTTCGGTGAGCCGATCGTTTTCCTTCGGAGGCATCTGGAGCTTCGGGTTGGACCAGCGAACCGCCTCGTAAAGCAGGCTCGCCCCGGCATTGCCCGGGACCAAGACCTGCTTGGACGTGGCACCCCCTTGGAGCATCGATTCCCGTGAGGTGAGATTCAGCCCGCCCAGGATCACGGCAGGCTCTTGGCCGTGACAGGCAAAGCACTTCTCAGCGAACAGGGGCTTGATTTCCAGCGCGAACAGTCGCTCAGGATCCGAGGTCTGGGCCGCTGCCGGTGCCGGGCTAGCCGCCAGCAGAAGGGCCAAAATCGGAATAAGATGATGACGATACACGATACAGATCTGGTTGCTCCCGCTAAATCCTAGCAAGTAGATGCGCCCGACCGCTTCGACTACCTGCAGTTTCGCGCCGGCCGGCAGTTGTAGCGAGACAGGCGCAGCGAGTCTTCCCGATCGGCCACTACCGGTCGGTGGATCGTGTCTGTGCGCGCAGGTTGGTCTCCCACCTCGACCTTTCGCGGTCGGGAGTTGGTTGGGTCAGGGCCGCCCGCGCTTGACGGGACCGTGCAGTGCTGTAGGTCGGGTGATCAAGCTCATGCGATGTAGTTGCGCAGCCGAGTTCCATCCCCGGCCACAGCAGGGCGCTCCTCGATCAGGTCTTCGGCCGACACTGTGTGGAATGAAACCACAACCCAATTTTCGGCGCCCATGACCGGTCTATGCCATTCGCCAACCGGAATCCGAAGCCACCGATCATGCACCTTGGCGTGCTCTCCACAGACCAACCGATTCGAGATCCACGCTTCACCTGGCTTGGTTTGGAGATCGGCCGCACCGCGGTAGGACATCACCGTTCCTGATTACCCATTAGTTCCAGCCACAGTTAAGAGCCGGTAGGGCAGCGGAGCAGTGCGCAGGGCGACATAGGCGAGGCGGGGCACGAGATCGACCAGCTGGTAGCGCCGGTTGAAGCGGTAGGCGAATTCGGCGAGGTAGCGCCCCGCGTAACGCGCGTCGCAGGCGTGATAGGTGCCGTCAATCGAGCGCTTGACGTTGCCCAGCAGCGTGTTCACCCAAGTCAGCCCGGGCGTCTCGCAGCTGCCCTTGCCGCCTCCGGTGACGCGCGGCTGGTGTTCGCAACCGGCCGCCTGCACCCCCCGGAAGCACGCCAGCCCGTCCGAGCGCACCAGCGTCCCCGGCCGCAGGTGCTGCTGCGCCCAGGCTTGCACTGCGCGGCGGCGGAAGCCGACCACCGGGCTCAGCCGCAGCCGCTGCGGCCGCCCGTCCTCGCTGACTTGTGCCGCCGCCAGGAAGGGCGTCTTGCGGGCCGCGCCTCGACCGCGCTTGCCCCCGACTGCCTCCCCGCCCAGATAGGCGTCGTCCATCTCCACGATGCCCCCCAGCGGCTGGCTGTCGTCCCGCTCGCGCATCGCCTGCATCAGTTTGTGCTTGAGCATCCAGGCGGTGTTGTAGCTCACCCCCAACTGGCGCTTGAGGTCCATCGCCGAGATGCCATTCTTAGATTGCGTGAGCAAATAGATCGCCAGGAACCAGGTGCTCAGCGGCAGCTTGGTGTTCTCCAACAGGGTGCCTGCGGTCAGCGAGGCCTGATGCTTGCAGCGGATGCACTGGAAGACCTTGCGAGTGTGCAGCTGACAGTACTTATGGTAGCCGCAGGCGGGGCAGCGAAAGCCCTCCGGCCAGCGCGACTGGAACAACGCTTGGGCGCATTGCTGGTCGGTTCCGTAGAGCTTGAGGAAGTCCCGCAGGCTCTGTCCCTTCTGGAACTGGACTTGGTTCTTAGGCATAGGCAACTCCTTTGTTGTCAGTTACTTATTATACATCAAACAGCATTCTAGGTCAACCGGATCAAGGCTAGAATCTACAAATTCTCGACTCCTAAATGCGGCTGAGACTCCCGGGTAATCAGGTCACCGTTTGAATGCTGTTCGGATGCCGCTCAGCACCTGACGTAGTGTTGGCTCGGAGCACGAACATCCAACTCGACCGAATGTCGGGTGGCACCGGCTTCCCATAGACCGATAAGTCAATCGGTTCCCAAACGAGAGGAGCCGAAGTCTCAGCGGCCAGAACCTCTTCGAGTCGCTGGGCGACCGAGTCCAGGACTCGACGTACCGCCGGTTCGTGGACTAACTCGTCGAGCGTCTCGAGTGTCGTTCTTTCCTGTTCCTCGAGGCTGGACATTAACTCACTGAAAGCATTCGGCATGGCCAGCACTGTGATCCAGTTGTCTTCAAGGTGCGGGACCCAGGCCCAATTGCAGTGCCTCTCAACCTCGAAGAACGCTGAGAGGCACTGATGCGACCGAATTGATCGCCGAGTTCAGAATCTGAAGACGTACTTCAGAACGGCAAGGATCGCGCCTACTGCAATTGACCCGAGAATCCAGACGAGGGCCCAATACTGCTTTGCATAAACGTCTAGGTGCGCCTTGAGCGTCGCATCGAACCGGTCGATAGCACGCGTGTTCTCAACAATAGCGGCCTTGTTCGCAACAATGGCGGCCTTGTTCTCAGCGATAGCGCCCTTGTTCTCGCCGACAGCAATCCTGAGGGCATCCAGACCGGCCTTGTTCTCGATCTGGATCGCTTCCATCTTGGTGATGATGTTCTCGCCGACCATGGCCCGCACCTCTTCCACCGCAGTATATGGCAGAGTACTCTCCGAATCGATCTTCCGCAAGAGGCTGTAGAGCGCAGCGGCGGATTCGGTTTCGTTCTTCCTGACTCTTTGTCTCGTGGGCATGTTGTCCTCCTTCCACCCAGTCCTAGTTTCATTCGATGCAGATACTATATTCATTCACTATAGTGTCGTATATCACATATATCAATAAACCTGCCGGTATGATCCCCAGATTACCCAGCAGTTTCAGCAAGAGTTAAGAGCTCCCAGCTATGCCAGTAATTGAATTGGTGTGGCCGGGAGCCCCGGTCTCCAGAGAAACGCCGCGTGTCCGGGTGAGCCTAGTCCAGCCGCCCGCCAGGTGCACGGCAGCGCACTCGTGGCGAGTGTCGTAAGTCGACATGCCCTCCCGCGCTGCAACCTGCAACACATCGTTGAGGCAGTCGCCTACCAAGGTGAAGATCCGGTCGATTCCGTGGCTTTTCAGACTGAGGACAAACAGTCCCGATCCCGTTGCGATGACCTAGCAGGGTGCTGCTCCGACCCGACCAGTCTCTTTTGGATCCTCCGCCGCTCAAGAGCGCTCGCTCCGAGCGCTACCGGGATCGGGTTCGGCCGGGCCCGATCGCTCGCGACAAAATCCGTTCCCAAGCTAGATTGGTGCCATCGACCGGCGGGCGAGGTCGCGCCTAGAATGCGCTCACCTCGAGCAGTCCGACATCTTTGCCGCAAGATTCGGGCGATTTCCCGCATCCGTTTGGAGTTCGGGACCCTGAGGTCTGCAATATAGATTCCTAATTGGGACAATGGCCTAGGAGTTTGCATTGTCCAAGCGTGACCTCCAGCGTTTGAGCCGACGGGTCACAACGACTGGCCCCGAGCTAGGACCGGTCGGCATGCTTCTGGCCGTCCTGCTCGCGCTCGCCGCGTTGCCGGCACTGGCCTTGGCCCAGGCCGGCTCCGGCGTCTGGGAGTCTCTCCGCCTCGAACCCGATGGCATCGTTCTGGCCGGCCCGGGGCTGTCTCAGGACTTCTTGGTGACCGCAGTCGACTCGGCAGGCAACGAAGCTGACGTGACCGGGGAGTGCAAGGTCTCCTCCTCGGATTCGGGCGTCGTCGCTGTGGATGCAACCGCCGGCCGCCTGACAGGGCGAGCCCCGGGGCGCGCAGAGATCCGCGTCGAACTCGGCTCGCTGACCGCAGAGACAGCAGTACGCGTGGGCTCGCACGCAAGCGAGATGGCCGTCAGCTTCGAGCCGGACATCGTTTCGATCCTCACTTTGAAGGGATGCAACGGATCCTCTTGCCATGGCTCGCCGGTCGGCCAGAGCGGCTTCAAGCTCTCGCTGTTCGGGTACGACATCGCTGCCGACCACGAAATGATCGTCTCGGCGGATGACGGCCGCAGGGTCGACATGGCTCGCCCCGGTAATAGCTTGCTGCTTCGCAAGCCCACATTCGAAGTCCCCCACGGCGGCGGCCGGCTGATGGCTGTCGATTCCGAGGAGTACGAGGCAATCTTCAATTGGCTGCAGCAGGGCGCGCCCTTCGACACCCGCGGCGTGCAGCTGGAACAATTGGAGCTGTATCCCCGCGAGCGCATGCTCGTCGGTACCGGGACCCAGCAGCGCATGGTGGCGATCGGGCGCCTTTCCGACGGCAGCACCCGCGACATGACCCGCGAAGTTCGCTATTTCGCAAGCGACAGCGCGATCGCCGACGTCTCCTCGGACGGGGCGCTCGCCGCCGCAGGTCCCGGGCTGACTACGGTCATGGCCCGTGCCATGGGAAAGGTAGCGACTTCTCAGATCGGCGTGATCGAGGCGCTCGCCGGCTCGGACTACCGGGCATACCAGCCCCGCAATCTCATCGACGAGGCAGTCTTCGCCAAGCTGCGGCAGATGAATGTCCGGCCGGCCAATCTTGCTTCCGACCGGGAGTTCGCGCGGCGGGTCTACCTGGATGCGATCGGCCTGCTGCCGACCCCGCCGGAACTGCGCGCGTTCCTCGACGACCCGCAGACCGACAAGCGTGCTCGCCTGATCGACAGCCTTCTCGACCGGCCGGAATACGCCTCCCTATGGACGGTGAGATTCGAGGACTGGTTCCGCAACTGCCAGCTCCACTCGCAGGGCCGCTCGATGGGGGTCTTCAAGGATTGGGTGCGGGATTGGATCGAGAACGACCGGCCCTATGACGCATTCGTGCGCACCCTGTTGACCAGCACGGGCGACACGATGCTCAACCCGGGCGCGAATTTCTGGAACCCGGCAGCGGACTTCATGCTCAAGGAGTTCAGCGTGACGAAGGTCACGCCGACTGTCTCGCGGCTGTTTCTCGGAGTCCGCATGGAATGCGCGGAGTGCCACAACCACCCCTTGGAGAATTTCACTCAGGACGACTTCTACGGTCTAGCGGCGTTCTTCTCTCGCCTCCGAGTCAAGCACGGTTATGGCGAGTACCGTCGCACCTGGTATCTGGACGAAGAGGGCGAGATCGAGCATCCGGTCACAGGTAAGGATGTCGATCCGAAGTTCCTGGGAGGGGAGTCGCCAGACATCCGGAACAACGAGGACAGGCGGGCGGTGCTTGCCGACTGGATCGTCTCGCCGGACAATCCATACTTCGCCCGCGCCACGGTCAACCGCATTTGGCACCAGTATTTCGGCACCGGCATCGTGGAACCCTACGACGACTTCCGTTCCACGAATCGGCCGTCGAACCCCAAGCTGCTGGACGGCTTGGCCGATTTCTTCTCAGACAACGGGTACCGGCTCAAGCCGCTGCACCGACTCATATTGAATTCGCGCACGTACCAACTCACGTCGAAGACCAATCGAACCAGCCCGCTCGATCGCACACTGTTCGCACGTTACATGCCGCGCAAGATCCAAGCCGAGGTGCTGCTGGACATCCTTGGCCAGGTCACCGGGATCCCCCATTCGTTCAACGGCTATCCGGAGGGCACATCAGCCAAGGATATCTACGTTCCGGACGGACCGGACTATTTCCTGGTCGCTTTTGGGCTGCCGCGACGCGACATCATGACAGAGCGCGTGCAGTCGCCTACGCTCAGCCAGGCATTGCACCTGATGAACGGCGAGTCTTTGCGCGACAAGGTGGAGGCAGATGGCAATATCCTCAGCGAGCTTCTCGGGCAGGACTTGGGTGACGATCAAGTTCTTGCCGCGATTTACGAGCGTGCCTACGCCCGGCCCCCGACCGAATCCGAGCTGAGCCGCATTACCGACTTCATTGCGAGCGAGCGTGCCGCTGGCCGAGAGCGCCGCCGCGCATTCGAGAACGTCCTCTGGGCGGTTCTGAACTCCAAGGAGTTCCAACTCAATCACTGAAGAGTCAACCATGCTGAACGTCCGACCTCCATGCTGCCGAGCCGGTGCTAGCCGCCGGGATTTTCTCAAGGTCGGCTCACTCGCGTTCTCCAGCATCCATCTGCCCAAGCTCCTGGCGAGCGAGCAGGGGAGCAGCGAGCGCTCCTGCATCGTGATCTTTCAGGCCGGTGGCGCCAGCCAGCTCGACACGTTCGATCCCAAGCCTGAAGCGGTGGCGGACATCCGCGGGAGCTTCAAAGCCATCCCGACGGCCCTACCTGGCGTGCGCTTCTCAGAACTCCTGCCGCGCTCGGCGAAAGCGGCCAAGAAGTTCTCCATCATCCGCTCAATGCATTCGGACGAGGCGATCCACGAGCGTGCCCGGCAGTACGTCTTTAGCGGCACCAAGCCGAGAAACGAAGTGCTCCAGCCGAGCTACGGCGCGATCCTGGCGAAGGAGTGGGGCCCGCGCAACGGCCTGCCGCCTTTCGTGACGATTCCAACGGCGGACCTCTCGGCTGAGGCCGGCTTCCTGGGTCCGACCTACAATCCCTTTGTTAGCGGGGACCCGAACACCGACGATTTCTCGGTCAAGGATCTGACGTTGCCCGGCGGAGTCAGCCTGGACGAAGCGCGATCGCGCGCCGATTTGCTCGGGGCGCTTGATCGCCAGTTCAAGTCCGTTGCGCACTCCCCGCTCATCGAGTCCATGGACGAGTTCTACCAGAAGGCTTTTGACCTCATATCGTCCCCGGCGGCCAAGAAGGCGTTTGACATCGCCGCGGAGCCTGACAAGCTGCGCGACGCTTACGGCCGCACCACGCTGGGACAGGGGGCGTTGCTCGCCCGTCGGCTCGTCGAAGCCGGAGCGCGCCTGACGACGGTCTTCCACTGGGGGTACGACACCCACGTCCGGAACGAGCCCACGAACAAGAACCTGGTGCCGGAGTTCGACCAAGCGTTCACTGCGTTGCTGGAGGATCTGGAGCAGCGCGGCCTGTTGGAGACGACGCTAGTGCTGGTGATCGGAGATTTCGGACGGACACCCAAGATCAACTTCTCGGGGGGCCGCGACCACTGGCCTGGTGCTTTCTCTGTGGCTTTGGCAGGCGCAGGCATCCAAGGCGGCGTGGTGGTCGGCAAGACGGACAAGCACGCTGCCGAGCCAGTCGACCGGCCTGTCACGATCGAGGACTTGGGGGCCACGGTCTACCAAGCCCTCGGCATCGACTATCGCAAGAACTACCACGCCAACGGCCGCCCGATTGCCATCAATAAGGAAGGCCATCCCGTCCAGGAACTGTGGAGCTGAGCCTTGCGACGCCTTTGGCCGCTGCTGATCTGCGTACTCGGGCTTGAGGCCTTCGGCGGCGACCTGCCCAGTCCAGCCATCAGCCGCATGTCGCCGCTCGGCGGCCAGCAGGGCACGAGTGTCAGCATGCAGATCCTGGGAGAGTATCTCTCGAATGCCGAAGTCGTGGAGTTCGACTGCCGGGACTTGGCATGGACCCGGACGACTCACGCCAGCTCTGGCAAGCTCGAAGGAACCGTCACCATTGCACCCGGCGCCGCCCTCGGCTCGCATCTCCTGAGGGTCCGAACTTTGGACGGATTCTCCTCTTCGGCGCTGTTCAACGTCGGGCAATTCCCGGATCTTCCCGAGGCCGAGCCCAACGATCGACTCGGCCAGGCCCAGGAGGTGGCGAGCGCGCCCGTTGAGGTCCAAGGTGTTCTGGAAGGCGCAGCCGACATCGACATCTACACGATTAACGCGCGCGCAGGCGAGCGCTGGGTCGTTGATCTGCAATCCATTGAATACGGGTCAGCGGTGGAAGCCAAGATGTTCCTGCTGGACCGGGAAGGCAGGCGCATCCGGTTCAACGACGACCGCGACGACTACCTCGAGTCGCCCTTGATCGAGCACACCTTCGAGCAGGACGGCCAGTACTACATCAAAATCGATCAGTACCGAGGGCCTCGAGGGTTCAATTTCGGCAAGAGCTCAACGTACATCCTGCGTATCAGCTCACTGCCGACGATTGACTATATGTCCCCTTTGGGCGCCGCGGTGGGGAGCACCGCCAGGATCTCCCTGCATGGAAAGGGCCTAGCCGGCGTGGAGCGCGTGTACCTTACCGAGGTTCGCGGTGCCGAGTACGCGCGGATGACATATCCCTACACGATGCCGATCCACTTTCGGGCCGACCCTCCTGCCGCTGGCCAGATACCGCGCATTGACGGTCGGATCGTCCGGGCCGCCCCGGGCACCGTCCAGGTGGAGTTCCAAATCCCCGGAGATGCCGGCACCGGGCTCTGGCGTGTCTGGGCCGGCGCAAGCGAAGGAATTGCTGACGGCCCGATGGTCGAGTTGGCCCGGTTCCAAGAGTTTCGCGAGTCCGATGCGCCGCGAGCCGACTGGCGCGAAGGCGGCTACACGATCAACGGAACCCTGGAAGAGCCCGACGAGACGGACATCTTCGCGATTCACGTCGTGGCCGGAAAGCCTCTACATTTCTGGACCCTGGCAACCCAGCTCGGCGTTCCCCATCTGGACTCGGTGCTTACCCTGCGCGACTCGTCGGGCAAGAAGCTCGCCGAAAGCGACGACGTCGTCGCGGGCCAGGGGAGCTTGCTCGGAAACCCCGACAGCAGCTTGTTCTACACGCCAGCGCAGGACGGCGTGCTCTTCCTCGTCATCAAGGACCGCACAGCGCGCGGTGGGCCGAGCTATCAGTACCGCCTGAAAATTCGAAGCGAACGGCCCGGCTTCCAACTCTTCACGACGCCTGAGAATCTCACTGTGCCTCAGGGAGGCGAGGCCGAGATCAAGGTCCATTTGATCCGGGAGGAAGGCTTCGAGGGCGAGGTCTCCTTCTGGTTCAAAGGGATGCCGCCCGGGGTCGAAGCCCCGCGCGGGAAATTCCGTGCCGACCAGCTTTTCGAGCCGAATGCGGACGGGGCGGACATGATCATTCCAGAGTTCGCGTTCCGGATCTCTGCCCCCGAATCGCTTCCGTCCGGAACCTACCCAATTCGCGTCCTAGGCACACCCACGGCCGAGGAATCGAGCCCGGATCGTCGGGTCGTGAAAGCCGGAACGACTCTCACCATGGGTCCCTTGCTGGACCTTTGGAACTTTGTACGACGACCGCTGCCGAGAATCGAGATGACTGTAGTGGAGCCGTCGCAGGCCCGGCTATGGAGTGCAAATCGAACGCTGGCCCTGCCCCGAGGTGGGCATGCCGCGCTCACGTTGACTGCCGAGAACCTGCCGGAGGATGTCGACCTGCGCGTGGAAGGGCTCCCGCAAGGTGTCTCGTTCGAATCAAGCCGACAGGACGATCAAATTACAGTGATGCTGGCGGCGGACCCGGAGGCCGAACTGGGGTCCTTCGATATCTCGGCAGAGGCGCGCGTCGGAAACCGCTGGGTGCCCACTGGCGTGATTCCCCTGTCGGTTAAGCCGGCGCCTCGACTGCGCACCAGCCAATAGGCTTAGCCAAGTCGTCCCCCCTGGAATGGCCGTTGTCCGGACTGACGCTCGATCTTGCAGAGCAGCTTTGCTTCGGCTATGCTTGCGTTGCGGGATCGTCGGGCTAGAAGCCCTGCCTTGGTCACACCGAAGTGCTCGCAACGCCAGCACACATCAGGCGCAGCTTCGCTGCCAGATCCTGCCTAGTCGTCCTGCTCGCGCTGCCGGCATTGGCTGCAACGACTCCAGAGAGCCACCTCCGGCGGTCAGTCCGACTGATGCAGGAAGGCAATCTGGAACTCGCGGAGACCGAGGCCAAGCTAGCCCTGAACGATCCAGCGGGCGAGGCAGTCGCGCTTGCGCTGCTGGGCTCGATCCGGCTCCAGCGGCAGGAATACCAGGCAGGAGCAAGCCTCTTGGAGAGCGCGATCAAGGCAGACCCGAATCTCGTGGGCGCTCGCCTCAACCTCGCCCAAGCGTATGCCTTCCTCGGCAAGCACGATCGCGCAGCGGGCTTGTTTGGCAGCGTGCTGAAGCTCGCGCCCGATAACCTGACCGCAAGGCTAGCCTTGGCGCGCGCCCAGAGCCAGCGGCAGAACCACCGGCAAGCCCTGGATCTGGCTGGACCGGTTGAAGCTCGGCTCCGCGCCGCGCCCGAAGGGTTGGTGCTGCTGGCCACATCGTACGCCGGCGTGGGAGATCTCCGGTCGGCTCGCAGCCTCGTCGCCGACTGGGGCAGCCTCGGCGGCATCCCCACGGCTTGGGCGGTCAAGTTCGGCCTGGCTCTTTCCCGGGGCGGGCTGAACGGTGAAGCGATCCAGATCTTGGAGGGCGTGAAGCGGGACGGCCTCGTCTCGTTTGACGTCGCATTCAACCTGGCCGGATTCTACCTCCTCGAAAATGAACTTGCGCTGGCATCGGAAAATTACGAACTCGCGGTGGATTTCGACGATCAATCGGTCCCGGCGCTGCGGCAGGTAGCGAGGATCGCGGAGCAGCAGGGCGAGCTCGAGAAGGCGCTGGCGTTCCTGATCCGCGCCAAGCTCGAGGAACCCGACAACCCGGAAGTCCTGTTCTCCTTCGCAACCGTAGCTCTGCGCCTGGAGCTTGCCGACGATGCCGCGAAGACGCTTGAACGAGTCTTGGAGTTGAGGCCCGGACACAAGGCGACGCGCTACTGGCTGGCCACCGCACACGGTGCCGCCGCGAGGTACGAGGCCTCTCTCGCGCTCTACCAAGGCCTGCTCGCGGAAAGCCCAGACGACGCGCAGCTGCACTACGCGGTCGGCTCAGTCTTCTATCTGAAGGTCGCCTACGAAGACGCCGTACGGCACCTCGCCGAAAGCCAAAGGCTCGATTCCGATCAGCTGCTGTCTCCCTATTACCTCGCCATGATCGCTCAGAAGCAAGGCAGGCACGAGGAGGCGATCCAGATGTTCCGGGGGATTCTCGAGGGCCATCCCGACCATGCCCTGTCGATCGAGAGCCTAGCCGTTTCTCAGTTCAAGGAGAGACAGTACCAGGAAGCCCGCAGGAACTTTCAAACAGCGATCGAGCTCAACCCTCGCTCGGCCCGCGCAAACTATCAGCTGGGGCAGCTGCTGGTGCGGATGGGGCTGCGCGAGGAAGCCAAGCAGCAGCTCGCGATCGCCGAGGATCTGCGCGCGGACGAGGAGAAGCAGCAGCTCCTGAAGACGCTGCTGAACCCCCACTAGGCGGCGGTTGCGCTGAGAGAGACGATGGAGCGAAACACCGCGGCCCATCCGCGCCCGCCGGCGGCTGCTGCGCCCCGTCGGCTAGGCCGCTTCTGGGCGGAAATCGGCCTGGTCTGCCTCGGGCTTTGGCCCGCACTCACGGCGGGCGCGCCGCAGGCCCGCACAGCCGACCATTACCAGCGAGGCGTCGCGCTGCTTGAGCAGAGATTATGGGATCCCGCGATTCGCGAGTTCCAAGCGGTTCTCCAGCTGGACCCCGAACAAGTCGAGACACATATCGCCCTCGGCGTCGCGCTCAGCAACAAGAACGAGCTGGAACGCGCCCTGGAGTCCTTTCGCACAGCGACCAGATTGAGTCCGGACTCAGCGGAGGCCCGCTTCAATCTCGGCTTGGCGCTGCGCAACCTCGGTCAGCTCGAGGAGGCGATTGCCGCACTCGAGGAGGCCAACAGGCTTGACCCCGCCCTTGAGCGCGGCTGGCTTGAGCTGGGTGCGCTCCTGCAGCAGACCGGTGAATGGGAGCGGTCGATCGAGCACTACCATGCCGTCTTGGAACGCAACCCCGCCTCGGCTGAAGCGCATAACTGGCTTGGCGTCGCGTACCAGCACCAGCAGAACTTTGCGGCTGCGATTGACCAGTTTCGACTTGCGATCGATTCCGATGCGGGCTTTGCCCGGGCGCACAACAGCCTCGGCACGGTGCTCGCCGAGACAGGTGAGATGGAAGCAGCGGTTGGGGCATTTCAGGCGGCTGCGCGACTCCGGCCCGAGGATCTGGAAATCCGAATGAACTTGGGAGTCGCGCTGCGAACAGCGGGAGAGAACGAGCAAGCGATCGAACACTTCCACTATGTTCTCGACAGAAGCAGCGACAGCGCAGGTCCGGGGGCATTGCCTCACACGTCGCTGGCGGAGGTATGCCACCAGCTGGCCCGAGCGCTGCAGGGCCGAGACCCGGCCGGTGCGGTGTCCGCGTACGAGCGGGCCTTGGATCTCAATCCAGAGAAGCTCGAGTCGTACTACGGACTGGGCCAGGCGCTGAAGCGCCATGCCGCGCGCTCGCGCCGGCGACAGAGCACCGAAGCCAGCGGTCCGCCCGAGGCGGCCCAACGCGTGGCATCGGCCCGCAACGCGATCGCGCGCGGCGATGCCGCAGCCGCTGAAGCTGAATTGACGGATGCCATCTCAGCCGCTCCGGGATTCGCTCCGGCCTACCGCGCGCTGGGGTTCCTGCTGGGTCGGCTGGGGGATCTTGACGCATCCGTGCAACACCTGCGCCGAGCCCTCGAGCTGGAACCTCAGGATCCCGAAGCCCATTACCACCTTGGCCTGGCGCTGTGGTACCAGGGCCAGCGAGCGGCGGCAACCGCCGAACTCGAGCAGTCGCTGCACCTCGACCCGGCCATGGCCGAAGCTTGCGCATTCCTTGGCATGGCGTATCGGGAACAGGGTCGCGACGACGACGCAAGGCGCTACCTGCAGCGCGCCATCGCCCTGAAACGCGACCTGCCCGCACCTTATGTCGATCTCGGCGTAATCTTTCTGCGGTCCGACCGACTTGACTATGGGCTTGGACAGCTTGAAGCGGCTTTGAACCTGCCGAGCGCGGCGGGGCCGATCCCGGATCTCGACATACCGATCGCGGCACTGCGGGCTGCGCTAGCAGCCCGGCCGGACCATGCGGCCGGTCATAACCTGCTGGGTCGACTGCTCGGCAAATCAGGCGCAGATCCGCAGCTTGTCATTGCGGCCTTTCACGAAGCTGTGCGCCTGCAGCCCGACTACGCCGAAGCGCTCAACAACCTTGGCCTCGTACTCACCCAGACAGATAAGACAGAAGAGGCGATCACCGCATTCCGCCAGGCCATCCAGCTCCAGCCGGACTACGCCGGAGGCCGCGCGAATCTCGGCGGCGTCTTGGTCGTAGTCGATGCGAACGAGGCAGTCCAGCAGCTTGAGGCTGCGCTGGCGCTTGACCCCGGTATCGTCAACGCCCACTACAACTTAAGCCGCGTATTCAATCAAGAGGCGGACCGTGGCAAGGAAATCAAGCACTTGGAGCGAGCCATCGAAATCGCCCCGGACTTCGCGAAGGCACACTTCGCACTGGGCAAGGCACTGGTTGCTGAGCGCGAAATCGACCGAGCGGTCACGCACCTCGAGCGGGCGCTCGCACTAGACCCGAGTCTCGGGGAGGCTCGCTATCAGCTAGGCCTAGCTTTGATCCGGGCGGGCAAGCGCGAGGAGGCGCGGCGCGAACTCGCGGCCAGCCGGCCGCTGATCTCGGAAAAGCAGCGCGCCGAGTCGGCGGCGGTGTTCATGCGGGAAGCGCAAGCAGCGCTGGGGGCGGGCGAAGTCAACCAAGCCATCGACAAGCTTCGGCAAGTCGCACAGCTCGCACCGACATACTTCGAAGCCTTTGCAGCGCTCGGCGGCGCCCTGTTGCGCCGCGGTGACAGGGACGAGGCCGTCGCGGCGTACCAACAGGCGAAACAGATCAGGCCCGACTCCTATGGCGCAGCGAGCGGGCTCGGCCGAGCGCTGCTAGCCCAAGGCAGGTCGGACGAGGCAGTCGCCGCGTTCCGTGATGCCGTCAGGCTGCGCCCAGCGTCCGCGGATGCACACCGCGCCCTCGCCGGAGCACTGCGGCACTCCGGTAATCAGGACGAGGCACTGCAGTCCCTGCGGGAAGTCGCGCGGCTCGATCCGGGCGACGCAGATGCCCGAGCGCAGATCGATCAAATCCTGATCGGACAGCGGGAACAGCGCCGGGCGGAGCTGCTCGCAACCTTGGGCGAGAGATCGGCCGCAAGGATCGGAAGAGCTGTCATCCGTCCGGTTGACCGAGATAACCCAGCCGAGGTCCGGGACTTCGAGTCAGAGATTCGCAAGGGGAATTTCCAGCAGGTCGAGCCGCGCCTGCGGCAATACGTCCAGGACAACCCTGATTCGTGGTGGGGCCACTACGCACTCGGGTACGTGTTCTTTGCGCAGCGCCAGATCGGAGCGGCCATCGGCTCGCTGGCGCAGTCGCTGCGGCTCAACATCGACAACGCGGAGGCCCACAAGACTCTCGGACGCACCTTGATGATCATCGGGCGCTTCGACCGGGCGCGCATCGAATTCGAGCAAGCGGCTAGGCTGAAGCCCGCCTCCGCTGAAATCCGCTACAACCTTGGAATGCTGTATTCGGCACTGGACAACTTCCCGGACGCCCGGCAGCAGTTCGAGCACGCCTTGCGCTTGGATCCGTCGTACATGCAGGCGTACAACGCTCTTGGGTTTGCCCTGGAATCGATGCAAGCCGAGGCAGAAGCGGTGGAGCACTACGAGCAGGCCATCCGGCTGAGCGAAGAGCGCGGCGCCGGCTTCATCGCCCCCTACGTGAACCTGGCAGCACACTACAATCGACTCGACCAAGCCTCCCTTGCCCTCGAATTCGCGGCCAAGGCGATCGAGATCGATCCGCGCTCGGACCTTGCCCTGTTCCAGGCGGCCAAGGCCCACCGAGCCCAGCAGCGGTGGGAGCAGGCGGCCGCAAACTTGGAAGAAGCGATTTCGATCAATCCCCGCGTCTCGCGCTACCACTACGTCCTCGGCCTCTCGTACCGGCGCCTCGGAAAAGCTGCGAAGAGCCGCGCAGCCTTCGATGCGTTCGAGCGCTTGGAACGGGCAGCCGATGACCTCGAGACGAAGCGGCGCGAGTCACGGGGCAGCGCTCGCTGACGCCTACCGGTGGCTCAGGCCAGCGCTAAGCCTGTCTTTGGAACAAGCCGTCGGGAGGGCAGCGTTCGACTCGCCCTGCCTAAGGCCTTGCACCGAAGCTTGCCTCGTCCTCAATTCCGACGCCCTCGATGACGTGGATCACTCGGTTGCCGGGCACGGCCTCAAAAGAATCGGTCGCCCCAGATGGCCAGCGGATCACCACAGCATCAGCTTGGCGAGCGGCTCCGAGGCCAAAGTGCAGACGCAAGTCGTTCTGGGAGTAGTAGCTCGACCCGCTCATCACTTCGTCGATCTGGACATGCGACCCGGTCGTCACCGACACCCGCGCTCCGATCGCGGATCGATTTGACTTCGTGCCGGTGCACTTGACCAGCAGCCAGCCGTTGTCGTTCTGGCTCTCGTTGCGCAGCAGCGACGGGGCGTCGTCGAGATTGTTGACGACCACATCCACCCGGCCATCGTTGTTGAAATCGCCGAAAGCGCAGCCGCGGCTCACCCTTGGGGTGGTAATCCCGGGCCCGGCATCGCGCGATATATCCTCGAAGCGCCCGTCGCCGCGATTGCGGTAGAGGATTTTCCTTTGCTCGTACGTGACGTGCAGGTTCTTCCCAACTATGGCCGGGTAGACGTGGCCGTTGGCGAGAAAAATGTCCTTCCAGCCGTCATTGTCGAAATCGAGGAACCCGGCGCCGAACCCAAGATACTTCGTGTTGATTCCTAGGCCGACCTCCAAGCTGGCGTCATAGAACGTGCCGTCGCCGTTGTTCTGATAGAGCGTGGTCACCTGGTCCGAGAAGTTCGTCCTGACGATGTCAAACCAGCCGTCCCCGTCGTAGTCGGCAACGCCCACGCCCATGCCCGCCATGGCGGCTCCGTCCTCGTTGAACGCACATCCCGCAACGACGCCGATCTCGTCGAACGTACCGTCGCCGTTGTTGCGGTAGAGCAGGCTGGGGGCTGTGTCGCAGGCGACGTAGATGTCGGGCCAGCCGTCGTTGTTGAAGTCCGCCGCAGCGGCACCCATGCCGTATGATCCGACCGGCCGCCAGTTGGTCTTGGCGAAGGAAGCTTCCGCCGGCCCGCGCGGATTGGCGATGCCGGTCCGCTCGGACACGTCCTCGAACGTGCCGTCCCCGCGATTCCGGTACAGAACATTGGTGCCGCCCGAGAAGCCCTGCGGACCGCACGCAACGGCGATGTTGTTCTACCAGCAGGATTCCGCACCACCGGGCGCGGGCGACCTGTCGGGGGCGAAGTTGACGTAGTTCGCGACGAACAGGTCCAGCAGGCCATCGCGATCATAGTCCAGGAAGCAGCAGGCTGCCCCCCAGCGCCGGCCGTCACCAGCCACCCCGGCATCTTCAGAGACATCGCTGAACGTGCCATCGCCGTTGTTGCGGTACAGCGCGTTCCGGCCCCAATACGTCACGAACAGATCGTCGTGGCCGTCGTTGTCGTAATCGCCCACGCAGCAGCCCTGCCCCCAGCCACTCCGCGTCAGTCCGGCATCCCGGGTGACGTCGGTGAAGGTGCCGTCGCGGTTGTTGTGAAACAGGTAGCTCGTCGGCCCGGCAACGGCACCTTCGAAGGCTGTCCCGTTCACGAGGAAGATATCGAGCCAGCCGTCTTGGTCGTAGTCGAAGAAGGCGACGCCGCCGCCCATCTCCTCCAGCAGGTACCGCTTATTGGTGGCGCTGCCAAACGTATTGACCGCCCCGCCGAGACCGGCTGCTAGGGCGGTGTCTGCAAAGTAGGCGCCGGCACCGTTCGCTGCGGACGCTGAGCCGGCGTGACCGAAGAGCTCCTCGAGCGCGCGAAAGGTGCCGTGATCCGGGGCCAGAGTCGTCAGGTGAGCGAAAGATGCGCCAGCGCCAACCCCGCGGAGCACCCGCAGGAACCCGCGGCGAGACGGCTTGGCTCGCGAACTTCGGGCTTCGTTCTTAGAGTCCCTCATGACGGGGCTTACAAGACGGGCACGGCACCCGCAGAACATGTTGCGGCCCCGAAGACCCAGTCTCCGGAGCCGCGTGTGGGATCGATTGCAGCAAACCTCCGGTCAGAAGTCCAGCCGCAGCGCGAACTGGATCGAACGCGGAATGTTGCACTGCCGGAACACCTGCCCGAACGAGCCCGCGCTCCAGTTGCTGTTCGGCGCGCAAAAGATGGTGCGGTTGAAGATGTTGCCGAAGTTGGCTTCCCAGCGCGCCTTGATCGTCTCGGTCAGGTAGATGTCCTTGAAGATACTGAGGTCTTCCGAGATATTCGGGAAGCCGCGCACGGTGCCGTCGTTGATCGGGGCGTTGCCGAAGCTCAACGTGCCAGGATCCGTCCAGCCGCTGCTGTCCAAGTAGCGATCGCTGTTCGGATCGAAACCGCCTCCCAAGCTGGTGTTGCCGGCGGCACCAGCGTTGCGGTTCGGCCGCTTCTGGCCGTTGAAAAGAATCGCGCCCAGGTCGTTCGCCATAAAGGTGTTGATGGGCCGGCCGTGGTCGTAGCGGAACACGCCGGAGAAGCTCCATCCGCCGAGCAGTCGGGCGACTCCGGTCTTCTTGTTCCGCATGATGGGCAACTGGTAAGTCCAAGCTAAGAACGCGATGTGCGGCACATCGTCCGAACTCAGGGTCTTGGGGTACGGCGCATTGGGAATCTGGCGCCTCCCGCCGCGCCCGTCGCTGCCCTGGCCGCTCTCCGCGCCGTTGCCCTCCAACCGGGACCAGGTGTAGGACGCCCGGAACTGCAGGCCGTTGGCGAAGCGCTTGTCCAGCTTGGTCTGCAGGGAGTGGTAATTGCTCATGCCGGTCGGGACGCTTCGCCAGCGAATCGACTGGATATGCGGGAATGGCCGCAAGGCTTGCGCGACGCTTCCGCTGAAACCGGCATAGGGCGCGCCGATCCCCGCGCCCCTCGCGGTGTCGGAATTGATGTTCGCGTTGAGAACGCCAGCACCGAGTCCCAGAATCGACTCGTCATTCATGTTGCTGAGCAGCCCCATCGAGGTGGGATGGTTGGGCAGCCTGGTCCCGCGATTGCCGATGTACGACACGTCGAGCACCATGTTGTCGCTCAACTGGCGCTGGACGGTGACCGACCAATTCTGATATCTCGGGAGCGTCAGATCGTCCTCGGCCACGGCGATCGGAGCTTGGTTGAGCGAGACGGTGGGATCCACGAAGGGCGGGCGGATGATCAAATCCCGGGGGATTCCGTCGTCCCAGTGATAAGTGGCCGTCTGCCCTCCGTTCGTGTTGTTGGCGGCGGGAAAGTTTTCGAATCCGAGAATTGGCAAGCCCGTGAACTGGCTATGCGAGATGCCGGCGTAATAGACGCCATAGCCGCCGCGAATGACGCTCGTATCGCTCAGTCGGTAGGCAAACGCCAAGCGCGGCCCCCAAGCATCCTTAGGCGGCTTCTGGAACTTCCTGGAGCCTGTTCGCCCCGCGCCGGTTCCGGCGAAGAGCTGCGCGCCGAGCCGCCCGCCAGCCCCGGGATTCGGGGTGTTGATGTCGAAGGTGGAGTACTGGTCGCTCGCTTCGATCCGCGCCGTCTGGTAATCCCACCGCAGGCCTAGCGTCAAGGTGAGGTTGTTGGTGACCTTGCTGTCCACATTCACCCAAGGTGCCAGGTATTGCTCGTAGAACGTGGGCTCGGCGGGAATGTGGAAGGTGCCGTTGTGGACCTGGCCCAGGATGAACGACGCGTACGGGTCGCCCGTCGAAGTGACGTTGTTGCCTTGGTTGTCATAACCGCCCGTCTGCAGGCGATTGAAGCTGAAGCTGCCGCCCGGGTTCGCTCCCCACTGGCGGAACGGGTACTGGTGGTGCCTGAACTCGAACCCCATTTTGATCGTGTTCCTGCCCTTCATCCAGGTCAGGTCGTTGGAGAACTGATAGCGGTTGTTCGTGTTGAATCCCGGGCCGCCCTGTCTGCCACCCCAGGGGTTGCCCAGGCCCGAATACGGGGTGTTGCCAGAAAAGCTGATGGCGGGAGCGCCCGTGCCTTCCTCGATCAGACCGCCCCGATCCTGTCCCCAGAGCCGTTCCGGCCAGCCCGTGCCGGCCGACAGCGAGAAGCCGCCCATATACCAGCGGTCATACGCCAGGGTGGTGTGGTTGATGATGTTGTTCGAAATGATGTAGTCGAACTGCTGGTGGAGGTGATGCGTCGCGATCGTCTGCTGGAAGCCCTGGCCGATGTAGTCGGTATTCTGTGAGAAGTCCGACCACGAATTGGCCGTGCACCCGCCAACGCCGCCGCAACGGCGGATGGATGGACGGTCGTTCTCGAAGTAGCTGGTGGTCGACCGGAAATTGTCGCTAAAGGCGTGATCGACACGGAATAGCACCGTCTGGATGTCGAAGGCCCAGGTTTGGTCGCCGGAGCCGCCATTCACGTTGAAGGCCGTGCCCGCTCTGTCCGGACTGACCATCGCGGCTGAGATCTGCTGCGCGGCGGTGCTGCGCAGGGGGTGCGCCGCAGGGATGACATTGCCCGGGAACGGATCCCTGAGTAAGAGACCGTTCTCGGTGCGGGTGGTGGCCGGATCGTAGATCGCGCCGTCCATGATCGGCCGGCCAAGGGCATCGGCACCCACTTGCTTCTGGCTGAGCAGAGCGCCGAAGTCGCCGCGTTTGAAAGCGTCAGTGGGGGTTGTGTTGGAATAGCTCGGCAGCGTGCCGGAGCGAAAGTCGTAAATGTCCCAGTTCAGGAAGAAGAACGTGCGGTTACGTCCGTCGTATACCTTCGGGATGTAGACTGGGCCGCCGATTGCTCCCCGTAATTGTTCTTGCGATCCTTGGGCCTGAAGGTCCCGAAGAAGCCGCTGGCGTTGAGTGTCTCGTTCGAGAAGTACTCGTACAGCGCGCCGTGCACGGCATTGGTGCCCGACTTGCTGGTGTACTCGATGAAGCCGCCGCTGGAATGCCCGTACTGCGCCGAGTAGGTGGTGTTGACCACCTTCATCTCGCGGATGCCTTCGATCGGGGGAGCGCTCTCGTGCGTCTGCTGGTGGCCTTCCGCGAAGCCGAAAGCTGCACCGTCGAAGAAGTTTTCGGTGGCCATCGTCTGCCCGCCGTTAATGCGCGAGTTGAACTGGCTGCCCTTGAACATCGGATCGCCGTTCGGCGCCATCGGCGTGTATCCGGGCTGCAGCAGCAGCAAAGATTCGGCTAGGCGGATATCGGCCCCCATGACGACGGGCAAGTCTTCGTAATACTTCTCGTCGACCGTATGCGTCAGGTCGCCCTGCTGCGTGCTGATCATCTCGGATGCCGCGCTCACCTCGACCGTCTCGGTCACGTCGCCAAGCTCCAAGATCGCGTCCTGCCGGAAGATCTGCCCGCCGAGAAGAATGATCCCGACTCTTTGAAATGTCTTGAAGCCCTCGCTCTCGACCCTGACCGTGTAGTTGCCCAGCACGAGCGGCGGAGAGCTGTATGCCCCAGCTGAGTTGGACTCCAACGCCGTCGCGAGGCCGGTCTCCTCGTCCAGAATCATCACGGACGCGCCGGGAATCAACGCCCCGGTCGGGTCGATCACGACCCCGGTAATCACGGCCCTGTCCGCTCGCTGGGCGAAGAGTGACGCGGCCACAAGCAGGGCAAGGCAGGTGATCGACCACCGGCCCAATCGTAGGTTTGCCATGGAAGTCCACCTAGGCTGGTTCGCTTGGCGCGGCAAGGACGAAGCCCGAACTCTGGCACCAAATCTCACCGTGATCGTACCAGCGACCACGGACTCTGTCAACGAGATTTTTGCGCGAATGTTACGTCTTGGCACCGAATTCCATACAGTTCATGACGCTGCCTGCGAGCGAGCGCTGGGCATCACTGCGCGCCCGCCGGAAGCACTCTTGCTTGCACGCCGCGGCACATGCGTAATAGCCTGTTGAGGCGATGCGTATTCTCGTCCTACTCCTCTTGGCTTCGTTTGCCGCAACGGCGGCCGATCCCATCAAAGTGCTCGTCTGGGACGAGCGCCAGCCGCGCCAAGCCGAGGCCTACGACAACTTCCTCGGAAATGAAATCGCCGAGCGCCTCAGCACCATGCCCGGCATTGCGGTCATGTCCGTCGGCCAGGACGACCCCGGCTACGGACTCGGATCCCTGCACGAGCAAGACGTCCTGCTTTGGTGGGGGCACGTGCGGCAAGGGGAAGTCCCGGACGACGTGGGCCGCCGCATCGTGGAAAGAGTGCGCACGGGCCAGTTGGCGCTCGTCGCGCTCCACTCGGCACACTGGTCCGTGCCGTTCATCGAAGCGATGTACGCGCGGACGCGGGTCGACGCGCAAAGCCGCTTTCCGAACCCGCAGACCAAGATCGAATTCGTGCCGCCCCCGGGGCGGTTCCCGCCGACATACGATTCCATCGTGACTCCCGCCTATTACGCGTTCATGCGCCGGGGGACCGTGGCGCGCGTGCGCGTCGACCTGCCAAATTGCGTGTTCCCCGGCGTGAACGCCCACGGACGGCCGAGCCGGGTAACGGTGACCATGCCGGACCATCCGATTATGGAGGGCCTGCCCGCTCAATTCGAGATCCCGCAGAGCGAGATGTACGACGAGCCATTTCATGTGCCGGAACCCGACGCGGTCCTGTTTCGCGAGGACTGGCGGGGCGGCGGGCATTTTCGCGGTGCCATGCTGTGGAACCTTGGCCTTGGCAAGGTCTTTTACTTCCGCCCCGGCCACGAGACATTCCCGGTGTTCAAGGATCCGAAGATGATGCAGATCCTAGAAAACGCTGTCCGCTGGCTGGGTGGGCAGGTCAAGCGGTGAGCGGGCCAAGGCAGCGAGCATCCCTCCGGCTGGCAACAGCGCCGCCGCCCGGTCGCAGTCCGCCTCGCAAGCGCGTCTGCGGGTGCCTCGGCAGGCTGCGGCTGTCCCCATTGGCTTGATGCACGCACGGCGCGAGCAGAATCTCAGGAAAGTGACGCGTGCGACTCGTCAGTACGGCAGGCGGCGCACCATGTACTGCACTTGGACGTAGCCGTGGTCCTGCGACCCGACCGGCTCGAACCCTTGGCGCTCGTGAAACCGTATCGATTCGCTGTTGCGCGGCCGCAGGTTCACTTCGCACGCGAGCATCCGCAAGCCGGGCGGTGCCTGCGCAGCGGCGTCAGTGTAGAGGGCGCTGGCGACGCCCTTACGGTGATAGAGGGGCGCTACAGCGACCCGGTCGATATACAGGAAATCGTCAAAACGCTCGTTTAGCCAGCGGAAATTTGGGCTCGCATAGGCGGTATCGGGCCGCAGGCAGATCAGAAACCCAGCAATCCCAGCGGCGACTTCAGCTATCCGAAAGTATTCAGCCTCGCGAGCGAACCATTCCAGGTCATCGAGTGTGAGACTGTTCATCGCCGGTACGGACCGCTCGTTAATTGCGCGGACGGCATCGAGGTCCGCCCTCGCGACGTCTCGAATCGAAATCTCTGCAGGACCCCCTTGCTTGGGACGAGTCGTCATGAGGCGGGAACGCTGGCCACCTGCTCGGCGGCGATCCGCTGCGGTCCATGCTACACGCACGGCGGCGCACCTGCTCGAGCCGACCAGCGCTGCAGGCTGCCGAGATGCAGGGCAAAAGGTCGCTACTCTGTAGAAATGGCAGATAACCCGTATCGGCCGCACGAAATCGAGCCCAAGTGGCAGGAGTTCTGGACCCGTACGGGCGTCTATCAAACGCAGTCCGCCCCGGACAAGCCCAAGTACTACGTCTTGGAGATGCTCCCCTACCCATCTGGGGTGCTGCACATGGGACACGTGCGTAACTACGCCATCGGCGACGCCCTTGCTAGATACAAGCGCATGCAGGGCTTCCGAGTGCTGCACCCGATGGGCTGGGACTCGTTCGGACTGCCGGCGGAGAACGCAGCGATCAAGAACAAGCGGGACCCGCGCGAGTGGACGCGCTCGAATATCGAAGCGATGAAACGGCAGCTCAGCACGTTTGGCTTCAGCTATGACTGGGAATGCGAGATGTCGAGCTGCGAGCCGGAATACTATCGCTGGAACCAGTGGTTCTTCCTGCGCATGTGGGAGAAGGGGCTGGCCTACCGCAAGAAGGCGGCCGTGAACTGGTGCCCCGCCTGCGCCACAGTACTCGCCAACGAGCAGGTGGTCAACGGCTGCTGCTGGCGGCACGAGGGCAGTCCGGTCGAGCAGCAGGAGCGCGAGCAGTGGTTCTTCCGAACGACGGCGTATGCCGACGAGCTGCTCGAGTCGCTCGAAGACCTGCGTGGTGGCTGGCCAGAGCGGGTCATCACGATGCAGCGCAATTGGATCGGCCGTTCGACCGGTACCGAGGTGGACTTCACGGTGCGCGAATCCGGAGAGAAAATCCGGGTCTTCACAACGCGCGTGGACACCATCTTTGGCGCGACCTGCTTGGTGTTGGCCCCGTTGCACCCCCTGGTTGCCGACTTCGGCTTCGCAGACCGCGGGCAGGCTATGGCGACCGCGGCGGCAACCCAAGGTCCGGACGACCTCGAGAAAGAGGGAGTGTTCACCGGCCGCTACGCAGTGAACCCCTATAGCGGCGAGGAGGTGCCGATCTGGGTGGGGAACTTCGTCGTCATGAGCTACGGCACAGGCGCGATCATGGCCGTGCCGGCACACGACCAGCGCGATTTCGAATTTTGCCGCAAGCACGGCATTCCAGTAGTGCCGGTCATCCGGCCGGCGAACGGCGATCTGGCCCGCGAAGCGGAGATGTCCGAGGCATTCGCCGGTTACGGCGTTGTCGAGAGGTCCGGCGAATTCAGCGGTCTGGCGAGCGACGAAGCCATCGAACGCATGAGCGCCCATGCCGAGGCCGGCGGATTCGGCAGCGCTGCCGTGACCTTTCGGCTGCGCGACTGGGGGGTCTCCCGGCAGCGCTACTGGGGCACTCCGATCCCGATGATCCGCTGTCCCCAGTGCGGAGCGGTGCCGGTCCCCGAGCAGGATCTGCCAGTGCTGCTGCCGAGCAACGTCGAATTGACAGGCACGGGAGAATCCCCCCTGAAAGCCGTCCCCGAATTCATCCGAGTCGCCTGCCCGCAGTGCGGCGGCGAAGCTGAACGCGAGTCAGACACGATGGATACCTTTGTCGACTCGTGCTGGTATTTCTACCGCTACGCAGACGCCAAGAATGACCGCGCCCCGTACGCCCCGGAGAAGGCGGCGGCGTGGTTTCCGATCGATCAGTACATCGGCGGCGTCGAGCACGCGGTGCTGCACCTGATCTACTGCCGCTTCTTCACCAAAGTCATGCGTGACTTGGGGCTGATCGATTGGGACGAGCCGATCCGTAGGCTGTTCACGCAGGGCATGGTGATCCGCGACGGACGCAAGATGTCTAAGAACCTCGGCAATGTCGTCAGTCCCGAGGACCTCGTGGAAAAGTACGGCTCGGACACGGCGCGGATGTTCTCCCTCTTTGCAGCTCCGCCGGATCGCGATCTGGACTGGCTGGACGAAGGCGTGGAGGGCATGTGGCGATTCCTGTCCCGCGTGCATCGGCTCGTCGCCCGCAATGCCAAGGAAGGCGTAGCGGCATCCGCGACGCCGCGCAACGAGGCTGATCGGGCGGCTTTGCGGAAGCTGCACCAGGCGATTGCCCGCGTGACTGCCGACTTCGAGACGCGCTGGCACTTCAATACTTCGATCGCCTTGCTCATGGAGCTCACCAAGGAACTCTATGCGCGGGAGACGGATCTTTCCAAAGGCGTGATGCAGGAGTCGCTGCAGGCCCTCGCATTGCTGCTAGCTCCGTTCGCCCCCCACCTAGCGGAAGAACTGTGGCATGTGCTGCACCAGCAGGGTCCCGTGCTGGATGTGCGCTGGCCCGCGAGCGACCCGGTGCTAGCGCGGGAGGACAGCGTAGAGGTCGTGGTCCAAATCAACGGCAAGCTGCGGGACCGGCTGACCGTTCCGAAGGGCTTGCCGAAGGACCAGCTCTCCAAGCTCGCCAGGGAACATGGGCGGATCAGCGAGCTGCTAGACGGCAAGACCGTCCGCAAGGTGATCGAGATCCCCGACAGGCTAGTGAACTTCGTGGCCCGCTAGCGCCGCCGGTCCGGAACTCATGCGCAACAGCGCGGCACGCTCCAGCCGATGCCAAGATGGCACGGTGCGTGCCATCCGGCTAGGCCTCGGCCTGCTGTGTCTGGTCCAAGGCCTGGCCCAGCAGTCGAACCTGCCGCTGCCCGCATTCTCGGATGTCACCGACGCTTCGGGAGTGGACTTCCGCAATGCCTCGTCCGCCACGTCCCAGAAATACCTGTTGGAGTCGATGGTCGGTGGCGTCGCAGCCTTCGACTACGACGGCGACGGACTGCTCGACCTGTACTTCGTCAACGGCGCGCGCCTTGCCGATCCGATGCCAGAAGGGGCGGCTCCCGACAAGACCGATCCCAAGTACTGGAATCGACTCTACCGGAATGAGGGAAACTGGCACTTCAGCGACGTGACGGAGCGGGCGGGCGTCCGCGGCGATTATTACGGGCAAGGCGTAGCGGCGGCGGACTACGACAATGACGGCCATTCCGACCTGTACCTAGCCAACTTCGGACGCAACATCCTGTACCGCAATCTGGGCAACGGCGCGTTTGAAGACGTGACCGAATCAGCCGGCGTCGCGGGCGGCGGGTGGTCTGCGGGAGCAGGATTTCTCGACTACGACCGGGACGGCCACTTGGACCTGCTCGTGACCCGTTACGTGGAGTGGTCGTTCGCCGACAACCCGTGGTGCGGCGAACGCAAGCCCGGATACCGCTCGTACTGCCATCCCAAGCAATTCGCGCCGGTCACGCATCTGGCGTACCGCAACCTAGGGAACGGGACCTTTGAGGAGGTCTCCCAGGTTAGCGGCCTCGCAGCCGCGCCCGGGAAGGGACTCGGAATCGCCTTCAATGACTACGACCGGGACGGCTGGACCGATGTCCTGGTCGCGAACGATTCCTTCCCGCAGCAACTCTTCCGGAACTTGGGCGGAAGCGGATTCGAAGAGGTCGCCCTGCTGTCGGGACTGGCCTATGACGAGAATGGAGCGACCTTCGCGGGGATGGGAGCCGCCTTCGCAGACTACGACAACGACGCCTACCCGGACGTCTTCATCAACGCTCTCGCGCACCAGCGCTACGCCTTGTACCGCAACGAGGGCGAACTGTTCGAATACGTGTCTGGGCCAACCGGCATAAGCGGTATCAGTGCGCTGCACTCGGGCTGGGGCGCGAAATTCTTCGACTACGACAATGACGGGCTGAAGGACATCTTCGTGGCCCAAGGCCACGTGATGGACAACATCGAGCTCACCCAGCCCGACCTGCGCTACGAGGAGCCGCTCGCCCTGCTGCGGAACACGGGCCAGGGATTCGAGGACGCGGCGGCGAGCGGCGGCGCGGCGTTCACGGTGCGCCACGCGGGGCGCGGCGCGGCCATCGCGGATCTGGACAATGACGGATCCTTGGATCTCGTCGTCAATTGTAGGGACCAGCCAGGCATCTTGCTGCGCAACAACGGCAGCGGCAACAACTGGCTGGCTATCGAACTGGCGGGAACCCGCAGCAATCGAGACGGGATCGGAGCGCAAGTGCGCCTCGTCGCCGAGAACGGTGCCGAGCAGTACGCCATCGTTTCGCCCGCGGGCAGCTACCTGTCGTCGAGCGATCCACGGGTTTTCTTCGGGCTCGGCAGTGCCCGCCAAGCCCGGCTGGTCGAGATCTCGTGGCCGAGCGGAGCACGGCAACAGCTGCGCCAAGTTCCGGCAAACCAAGTCCTGCTGGTTGCCGAACCAAGCGAGCCGTAACACTGACGACCGTGCGGCGGAATTCGCCGCGAGGCGGCGCGGGTCAAGGCGCGCCTAGAAGTCTAGGCGGAGCCCAAACGAGACCGAGCGCGGGGTGTTGCACTGGGCGAAGGCCCGTCCGAACGAGGCCGCGCTCCAGTTCCGGTTGGGATCGCAGAACACCACCCGATTGAACACGTTGGCGAGCTGGGTCTCGAACCGGACCTTGAACTTCTCGTTGATCCACGTGTCCTTGAACAGCCTCAGATTCTCGGCCACGCTGTTAAAGCCGCGCACGAAATCCAGCGTGCGCGAAGCGTTTCCGAACCGCAAGTGTCCGGGATCAGCGAAGGCTGCGCGATTAAGAAAACTGTCAGTCGCCGCATCGAATTCGCCGCCATGGTTGATGCGGACACGGTTGCTGAGAATGTCCGGGCGCTTCTGCCCATTGAACAGGAAGGGCTCTAGGTCGTTGGCCATGACGACGTTGACCGGCGTACCGGATTCGACCCGCACGATCCCGGATAGAGCCCAGCCGCCGAGCACCTTCGCGCCGAGCCCGGCCTTCTTCTCGCGGAAGATCGGAACGGCGAGCGTGAAGGCGGCCAAGATCTGATGGGGCACGTCCTCGGCGGCCAGCCCGCGCTCCCGCGCTTGCGTGTCGATGGGGTTTTGCGGACCTTGGCCCAAACCGTCCGGCGAGCCGAATCTGCCAGCCCCCATGCCGGTCAGCTTCGACCATGCATAGCTCGCCCGGAAATGCGCGCCATCCGTGAAGCGCTTCTCAAGCTTCGCCCGCAGGGCGTGAAAGAAGCTATTGCCCGCGGGCACGTTCAAGTAGCCGATGTGGAGCATGTGCGGAAACGGCCGCAGCGATTGCGCCGTGGAGCGACTGAATCCCGGGTAAGGCAGGGTGGCACCGGAGCCATTAGCGGGGCCAGAATTCACCTGCGATGCCAGGACGCTTGGGCCCAGTGCCAAGATTTCTGGCGCGTTCGCGTTAGCCGCGGGTCCCAGCACGCGGCGGTCAGCGATCAATCGGCTGCCCCGGTTGCCGGTGTAGGACAGATCGGCCGCGACGCTGCGCGTGAGCTGCCGCTGAATCGTCAACGACCAGTCCTGAATTCGCGGCATCGTCGCGCGATCCCGCGTCACGGCCACCGGCGATGTGTTGTTTCCTACGGAGGGATCGATGGCAGGTGGCAACACAATGTTCTCCTGCGGAAAGCCGTCGTCCAGCAGATAGGCCGGACGCTGCCCGTTGCTAAGGTCCGTGGACGTAGCGTGGAAACGGAACCCAAGCGTGTTGACTGCTGCGAACTGACCCTGCGGCACGTCGGCGTAATAGATGCCGTAAGCTCCCCGCACCACGTTCCGGTGGCCCACCCGGTAGGCGAATCCGACCCGCGGGCCGAAGGCATCCCTGGGCGGCAATTCCAGTGTTCTAGTGCCGGTGCGGCCCGGGCCGTCGCCGGCGAAGATCATGGCTCCCAGCCGACCGCCCGCACCTGGATTCGGCACCTTCGGATCGAAGGTGGACATGTTGTCATTGCGTTCCCGAATCGCAGACTGGTAATCGAAGCGCAAGCCGATCGTGATGGTCAGGTCGTCCGATACCCGGTACTCGTCGGCGATGCTCCAAGAGACAAAGTGCTCGGAAATCGTGGGAAAGTCAGGAATCTGAAAACGCGTGGTGTTCACCTGTCCGAGCAAGAAGGACGCGAACGGATCCCCGGTGTTGACAAGATTGTTACCTTCTGCGTCGAACCCGCCTGTGTGGCGCCTGTGGAAGTTAAAGTTGCCGGCCACGTTGTTGGCCCAGCCCCTGAGTGGGTAAGTGTGGAGTCGGAAGTCGCCTCCGACGTTGACGGTGTGGCGTCCCACGATCCATGTGGCGTTGTGCCCCACGCTGTATTGATGATTGGCCGAGAAGCCCGACCGCCCCCATTCAGAGCCCAGCGGCGAATAGCGCGTGTTGCCCGTGAACGTCAGGGCCGGGGGCCCGGTATCCCTGGCGAGCAATCCATTGCCGCGCGGCCCCCAGAGGCGATCCTGCCAGCCCGCTCCGGCGGACAGCGAGTGGCCGGTGACATGAAACTCGTCGTATACGACCCTGGTCTGGTTCAGCAAGCCGCTGGAGGTGATCCAGTCAAACTGCTGCCGGACATGGTGAGTGGTGACGTCCTCGTAGACTCCCGTCCCGTAATAGTCACTATTTAACTGGGGTTCGGTCACCGGATCGCGACGTGACCGGCAGCCGTCAACCCCTCCGCAGTTGCGCACGGCTGGGTGGCTGGTCCGGCTGAAGAGGAGGCCCGTTCGAAACCGCGCGGCGAAGGAGTGGTCAACGCGAACATGGTGACTGGGGGCGTCCAAGCGCCAGACCTGCTCGCCAAGCGGATTGCCTTGGACGTTGAATTCAAGACCGGCTCGCTCCGGTCGCACCATCAGCGGAATCACGCTTGCGGCCGTGCGGCTGCGCATCGGGTGGGACGCAGGCACCCTGTTGTTGGGAAATGGGTCCCGCACCGGCGTGCCTGCCACCGCGCGCGTGGAAGCCGGATCGAACACCTGTCCTTCATAGAGAATCCGCCCAAGCACGTCGGCGCCCAGTGCGCGGTTGGTCATCAATCGCTCGAAGCCGCCGTTGCGGAAGGCAGCAACCGGGGCGGAGTTGCCGTATCCAGACTGTGCGCCTGAGCGCGTCGTCAACCAGTCATAGTGATAGCTGAAGAACGTCTTGTTCTTTACGACCGGCCCACCCACGAATGCGCCGAAGTTGGTCGTGCGATCCTTGCCCTTGCGGCCGAAGAAGCCGCGAGCGTTCAGCAGATCATTGCCGAGATAGGAATAAAACGCGCCGTGGAATTCGCTCGAGCCGAGCTTGCCGGTTGGCGAGAAAAAGCCGTCGGTCCGGTCCTGGGGACGGCGGCTGGCGGGCTGGACATGCACCTGCCTAACGCGCTCTGCGGGCGACCGCTCAGCTCTAGCCCGCTCGATCGCCGGGCTCGCCGCGGGAACGCCAGCCGGCCGGGAGCCCGCGCCCACAACGACGGCTAGACGTGACGGCGCCAGTTGCGTGGACTCGCGGCCCTTGGGAACCAGCACGGCATCCTGGCGATAGACCGGCCTATCCCCCAGGCGAATCCCGGTCATGGAAAACTGCTCGTAGCCGACATCTTCGACGCTGATCGCGTAGGTGCCAGACTCAAGGTTGGCAAATCCGTAGTTTCCGGCGGAGTCGGCTATCCGAGCATTGGCCTGCCCTGTCTCTTGATGCCGGATTGTCACAGTGGCGCCGGCAGCCACGGAGCCTGACGCGTATCGGATGACACCGCCGATCGACGTCACTTGCGCGGCTTGGCCCACAAGAAACAGAGCGACGCTAGTGCCTGCCAAGAGGGCTCTGGACGAGGCGCGCAGATAACGCTTCAGGACAGCGTTCGACAAACTTCTAGGGGCGGAGGTTCCGGGAGTAGGTACCTCGCCAATAGTGTCTATCAAAACAGAGCCCCAAGGCAACGTATTACCGAGATCTTCATGAAATCCCGAGCAGCGGCCGACTGAAAAGGCCCCGCAGCAAAGAATCCAAGTAGCCAGGGGGTACGAAGATGCCCGGCATGTGGGCCACTCTTTGTTCCGGCACGTTGCGGCTCAGGTGCGCGGCACGGCCGCAAATGGGGCCAGCGGCTGCGAGCCGAACAATCCCGGGGGGTCAGGCTAGGATTTCTTTCACGACCCGTCCGTAGACGTCGGTCAGCCTGAAGTCGCGCCCGCTATACCGGTACGTCAGCCGTTCATGGTCGAGACCGAGCAGGTGGAGAATCGTCGCATGCAGATCGTGTATGTGAACCTTGTCGTTGACAGCCCGAAAACCGAAGTCATCGAGCTCGCCGAATGTCATTCCGCCCCGCACGCCGCCACCGGCCAGCCACGCGCAGAACCCGTAAGGATTATGTCCCCTGCCGTAGGAGTCAGGGTTGCCCGCGCCGTCTTGCAGATCTTGATAGTGCGGCGTGCGCCCGAACTCTCCCGACCAAACCAAGAGCGTTTCATCGAATAGACCCCGCTGCTTGAGGTCTTGGATCAGGCCGGAGATCGGCTGATCGACTGAGCGACAGCGCTCTGGATGGGCCTTGCGGATATTGGCGTGGCTGTCCCAGCCGTTTGAGGTGATCTGAATGAACCTCACGCCCGCTTCGGCGAACCGCCGTGCCAGCAAGCACTGCCGACCGAAATCGTCCGTCGGCTTCTGCCCCACGCCGTAAAGCTCGAGCGTCGCCTTGGACTCATTCTTGATGTCAATCAGCGCCGGGACCTCCGCCTGCATGCGAAAGGCGAGTTCGAACGACTCGATGGCGCCCTCGAGTTGCCGGTCGACATGGTGGCGCTCCAAATGCGCGCGGTTCATGTCCTGTAGCAAGTCCAATTGACGTCTCTGGCTCTTGGGCTTGATCGACGGATCGTCAAGATAGCTGATGGTGGCTTGCTTGGCCCCTGTCGCCGCATTGCCCAGGGCCGTGCCCTGGTACACGGCTGGCAGGAAGCCGCTCCCGTACAGTTGTACGCTCCCGCCGTCGCCCCTGAGATTGGGCGCGATCGTGACGAAGGCCGGCAGATTTCGGTTTTCGGTGCCTAGGCCGTATGCGACCCACGATCCGATCGAAGGCCGTACGAGCTGGGTCGCGCCAGTGTGGAGCTGGCGCACTGCTGGCGCATGCGCCTCGCTGTCGGCTTCCATGGCCTTGAGCAAGCAAAGATCGTCGGCATGCCGGCTCAGGTTCGGCAGCAGGTCGGAAACCTGCATCCCAGACTCTCCGGCCGGCGCGAATTCCGCGATCGGGCCCATCAATTTCGAATAGGCGACACCGGGCATCGAACGGTTCGACGGCATGGTGTACGGCAGGACCTTGCCATCGAACTTAGCCAACTGGGGTTTGTAGTCGAACAGATCGACCTGTGACGGACCGCCCTGCATCCAGAGGAAAATCACCCGCTTCGCGCGGGGCGCGTGGTGGGGTGCCTTGGGTGCGAGCGGATCTGTCTGCGCACTTGCCTGTTGGGCCAGCAGCCATTGGAGCGCGACCGTGCCGAACCCACATCCCCAGGTACTGAGCCAGTCGCGGCGATTCATGACAGACACCTTCCGAATCTAACCTCGGAACAAGAATTCGTTCGATGCGAATACAGCATGGCAGTAACGGGCCCACGCCTCCTCGCCTCCAAGGTCGGCTTCAGTATCGCGCAGAAACACAGCGGCGCGCTGCACATCTTCGCTCGAAGCAGGCCGCCCCAAGGCGCGCACGATGAAAATTCGCACGCGATCTTCGTCAGTCAGGCCGTGTTGGGCCAGCAAAGCACCTGCGGCGACCTTCGACTGCCTGATCAAGAACGGCGAGTTCATCAGGTAGAGAGCCTGCGCGGGGACGGTTGTCACGTCCCGTTTCCCCTTGACCACGTTTGGATCCGGAAAGTCGAACAAGTTCAGGATGTCAGCGTCGCGCAATTGGGACTTTCTCAAGACGGGCAGGTAAATCGTGCGCCTGAATCGAATGGTGTCATCCAGCTCAACGGTCGGTGCCAGCAGCGGCGGCTGGCCCATGACGACACTGCCGCGGGATTGCAGGGGCAGGCTAGGGCCGCCACTGCGGAGATCGATCGATCCGCTCGCGACCAGGACCGCGTCTCGAATGGTCTCGGCTTCCAAGCGGCGTCGGTTCGACCGCCACAGCCACAGGTTCTCAGGATCCTGCGCGGCTGAGCGCTCGTCATGAGCAGACGACAGCCGATACGTGCTGGACAGCACGATTTCGCGGATCAGGGCCTTGACTGACCAATCGAGGCGCTGGAATCGAAGCGCAAGGTAGTCCAGCAGTTCCGGGTGGGTGGGACGTTCGCCGAGAATCCCGAAATTATCCACGCTGGCAACGATGCCCCTGCCGAAAAGATGGTGCCAGATGCGGTTCGCCATCACCCGCGCGGTCAGCGGGTTGCCGGAATCGGTCAGCCAACGAGCTAATTCGAGCCGTCCGCTGCTCTTCTGGAAGCCGATGCCGATCAGGCGCCGATTGGCAATCTTGGGCGCAGGGTCGAGTGGCACAAGCGACAGGAATCCTCGGCGGACCTCGTCGCCGAGGCTATGCGGACTGCCTCCGAGACAGACCCGCGCATCCGCTGGCTCCGGCTCATCCGCCAGAGCCAGAGCCACCGGCGGTTTCGGCTTGCCATAGTACAGGATTCGCAGGGCCTCGGTTTTGGCTGTCGCAGCCGCCCTGCGCGCGTCGGCGAGGCGCTGCTTGGACTCGTCGCTGGGAGCCTCACCGGCGGCGGACTCGGCTTCGGCCGCGAGCTTGGCCACCAATTGCTCGGCTTTGCGCCGCTCACCAAGCGCGTCACGATATTCCCGCTGCCAAGCTGTCAGAGCCTCCGCCCGGGCACGCATCTCCGCCGGCGTCTCGACCAGCGGAGATCTGTGGACATCGCTGAAGACCCCGGACATCCTAGCCTCCAGCGTCTTGGTGCTCTGGAAGATACCGGCCAGGGCATAGTAGTCTCGCTGCGGAAGCGGGTCGAATTTGTGGTCATGGCAGCGGGCGCAACCGATGGTCACGCCGAGAATCCCGCGGCCAAGGGTGTCGAGTTGGTTGTCGACAACATCCATCCGCAACTGCACCTTGTCCTGATCCACCAAGGCCCATGGCCCGATGGCCAGGAACCCTGTGGCGACAACCTGCTCCCGGCGCTGTGAGTCGCTGTCGAATTCCAGGACATCACCGGCGACCTGTTCGCGGACGAACCGGTCATACGGCTTGTCGCCGTTGAACGCGTTGATCACATAGTCCCGGTAACGCCACGAATGCTGCGAGGGAATGCGCCGACCGAGGCCCAGCGTGTCAGCGTAGCCAGACAGGTCAAGCCAGTGCCTAGCCCAGCGCTCTCCGAACGCGGGGGAGGCCAGGAGGCGGTCCACAGCCGTTTCCAACGCTTGCGGCCAAGGCGCTGACTCGAATTCTCGAATCTGGGCGGGTGTCGGCGGCAGGCCCGTCAAGTCCAGGGCGAGGCGCCGGAACAATGTGTGACGATCCGCCATTGCGACTGGAGACAAGCCCCGGGCCGCCAGTGCGGCAAGCACGAAGCGGTCGATCTCGCCCCGCGGCCAATTTGAGTCGGCAACTGCGGGAGCAGGGGTTTCAAGCAGCGGCTGCCAAGCCCAGTGCCCGTCCCCCGCTTCCGCCGCGCTCGCGGCAACTTGCTCGGAAACGCGCCCGAGCGTCTCCGGCCACGGAGCGCCGAGACGGACCCATTCGGTCAGATTCTCGATCTCCGGATTCCCGAGCTTGCCGGCAGGCGGCATCGAGGTTGCACCAGCTTCGTGGCGAACCGCCTGAATCAGGCGGCTGGATGCGGGCTTGCCTGGAACGACGGCCGGCCCGGAACGACCGCCCTGCAACACTGCCGCGCTGCTGTCCAAGCGGAGTTCGCCGAAAACGGTAGGGGCCTGCGCACTGTGGCACTGATAGCAGTGGCGCGCGAGCAAGGGGCGGATCTTCTGCTCGAAGAACTCGAGCTGCTCATTGTGCGGGACCTCTGCCTGTGCGCTCGCAGCGGCGCAAACCAAGAGGTGGACGATCAGTATCAGCGCAAGTTTCACGACATCCCGGGCGCCCTTAGTTTACCCCCGAGCGGGCCTGAGTGGGAACGTTTCGGGATGGCGGGCAATGCTCGGCTGCAAAGCGCGAGCGGCTCGCATCACAGCACCCGGCGCTGAAAGGATGCGCTGCGATGCGAGCCTCGGGCCCCGAGCAAAGCTGGGCGGGACGGCCAAGCCCGGACCCAACGTCCACGGTTAGATTTCAGGATCGCCACGCTGTCGCCAAAGTCGTGCAGAAACGGTACGTTATTTTGACAAATCATTTGGAGCCGCGCAGCACCTGTCCTCCGCAGCTGTTCTGGCAACAATCTGGCCCGCGAAAAACATGCCGCTAGTGACTAGGTCTCCCGGGGGTGCGGCCGCCATCAGCTCCGGCGGCGGTGCCGGATGTGGCTTGATCCACAGTAGCTGGAACGCCCGCACCTTCCACGGCGTCAGCGCGCTCAGCATCGACACGAGGTGCTGCGGCACCGCTTCCAGTCGCAGCTCCGCCGCCGTCAGGTTCGCCAGGTTCCCCGGCAGATCCTCGAAGCTCTGCAGCGGCAAATCCTCGGCCAGAGTCTTCCGCGTGTGGTTATTGCGCTTGCCCGCCTCCGGCAGCGGGGGTCGGCACCGGGCGGGAGCCGCTCGAGGACCAGCATGGATCCGCGGCCGCAGACTGGGCGGCGCAGCAGCGATTCGCCGGTGAGCTGCTCGTAGCGGTCGCGGTAGTCGGGGGGGGGGGGGGGCTCGGAGAGTGTCCGAAATTTCGTGTAGAGAGGATTTTGCAGGGGTGGCCTCGGAGGGCGTTGAGGCACGGCAGCACGGCCAATCTTGGTAGCGATAGGCACGGCACATCTCGTACCACCCGAAGCCGAACTGTGAAGCGCAAAGTTCGGCTTGAATGAATCCCACTGGCGGCGCGACCGAGTTGGTGGCGTGGGCAGCACTCCAACCGCGGTCGTGGAACCGCGCCCCGCAATGATACGCTCAGGCAGGCCACCATGCCCGCGCCCGGTCGAGCCACACCTGAATCCCCCGCCGGCGAGATTGCCCGCCATCCGGATGGCAACGCAAGCGCCGGGGAGAAACCCTCGCGGTCCGAACGGCTGGTTTCGCTCGACGCCTTCCGCGGCTTCATCATGACGACGCTGGCCGCGCATGGCTTCGGGTTGGCAACTCTCTCCGAGGACCCGGCGTGGGGCTGGATGGGAAGACAGTTTCGACACGTCGCGTGGGAAGGCATCGTGTATTGGGATCTGATTCAACCCGCGTTCATGTTCATGGTCGGGCTGGCGATGCCGTTCGCATTCGCTGCTCGCGCTCGGGGCAGCGGCTCGGTGTCGGTTTGGAAGCACGTAGCCTATCGCGCGGTGATGCTCATCGTAATTAGCAACCTCCTGATGTCGATCTCCGTGGGGCGGATGCATTTCCAGCTCATCAACGTGTTGGCGCAGATCGGATTCGCCTACTTCATTTGCTACGGGCTGATGCAGCTGAGTTTCAAGGCACAGGCAGTGTGGGCGGGACTGATCATGCTGGCGTACACAGTGCTGTTCGCGGCGTTCCCCGGAGGCGACGGTGCGTACGCGATCGGAGACAACATCGGAGAGCGGGTCGACCAATTCGTCTTTGGCTCCTCGAATCCAGGCCACTGGGCGACGATCAACTTCATTCCCAGCGTTGTCGTCACACTCTTCGGCGTCTGGTGCGGCTATCTGATGATCGGGGAACACTCCCCCACCAAGCGGATGAAGTTGCTCGGCGCGGGTGCGACTGCCTGCTTGGCCGCAGGGTACTCCCTCGGTGCGTTTATCCCGATCGTCAAGCGGCTTCACACCACCTCGTATACCTTCGCCGCCAGCGGCTGGGTGCTGCTGATGCTGCTCGGCTTCTACTGGCTTGTCGAGGTACAAGGCTGGAGAAGAGTCACGTTCCCACTAGTCGTTGTTGGGATGAATTCGATGTTCATCTACTGCCTGCACATCCTCTTGACCGGATGGATCGACGAGTCAATCGCCGTTTTCAGCCACGAGTACGCGGTCCTGGGCAAGTGGGGGCCAGTGGCGCAAGCCGTCTCGATCTTCGTGGTCATGTGGTGCCTTTGCCACTGGCTCTACAAGCGCCGCATATTCATCAAGATCTGATTCGCCGCAGCGAGTCCGGCGAGGTTGGTCGAGACCACCGACATCCCGCGGCGCAGCGGATGAACTCGAGACGAGCAACCTGCAATCCGCGAGCGATGACACCGCACTGACCGAGCGGTCTTGGCAAGACCCGCCCACCCCGAAGACTCCAGTGACGACCCCGGGCCGGAACGCGAGCTCGTGCGATTCCGCACGGCTATCCGCGGTAGTCAGCAACAATCACAGTGAAGCGGCCGCCGCGGGCCTAGCAGTGCCCCTCGACAGCCGCCCGGACGGGGGCCGTAGCGTCGACCAGCGCGTCCGATACGTTGTTCGCGACGTTCTCTTGGTAAATCGGCAGGTTGCGGTACTCCAGCACGTACCTCTTGAACGACGTCAGTTCCAGGCATCGTTCGGCCGGCTCGTACTTCACGGCCAGTGTTCCGAAGTCGGGCAATCCAGTAGTCGGGCAGACGCCCGTGAATTCAGGGCAATCAATTGCGGCGGTGCAACCGCGGCCCTGGTACCGGTTGGGCGATGTCTCGACTGCCGAGAGCTCGGTCGAGACGCCCGCTGACGCATGTTCGTCTGTGTATCCCGTCCAAGGCAGCTCCCTGAGCTGCTCCGGGCCGTCGTGCCGAATCAGCGAGACTTGCCGGCGCAACCCATGCTTGCGTCGTCGACCTGTTGAGCTCCCAGCTTGTCAGTCACCGATAGATCCTCAAGGGGCGTTATGCCGCCGGTAACCGTTTGCGTAGTGACGATATCGCGCAGGAAACGTCTGCCAGTCGGGCCTCAGCGGGTACGCGAAGACTCCCTGGGGTGTCTTCGCAGCCAGATTCTGCACGCGCGCCCCGGTGGGATAGCATGAATCTCGCGTTGCGGGTACCGCGGATGTCGCCTTCTCGCAGCGGTCGGTCGTTGATCTTGACGCGCAGTTCCTGCCCGTTCCCGCCGAACCCCCTTGCGGTCGTGCCCCGGTTGCGCAATCCTGGCACCTAGAGCCTCAGCTCCCACCCTGCGCGGAACGACGGCTTTACATACTTGTTCGCCTCGACGCTGTTGGTGAACCGCATCTTCGCGCTGTCCCACTCGAGCCTGCCCGGAACGCGAAATGCGATCGCGCCCAGCACGACCCATTCTGTGTAGGGTCCGGAGACGCGGAAGTCCGAGCAGGCTGCATCCCCGCCCTTGCAGGCGCGTACCCAGTCGGTCATGTGGCCCGGCGAGCGCGTCAGCAGTTGTGGCGGTAACTCGTAGTCCGCCCAACGCTCGGCGGGGAGCAGCTGCACGCCTTCTCCGCGGGCTACCGTCGCCATCATGCCCCGCGATCCGACGAAAACGGCCCCGTTGCTCGACAGCACGCCCGGCTGGGCCGGGTCGCCCCTGCGCTCGTAGCCGAATACTTCGACGCCCGGCCCTCCCGCGCCTCTCGGCGGGCCCGTTCGCGGCCCCCGCGGACCTCGCCGCCTTGAGGGCTCCGGCTCAGCGCCGCGTCCCTTCGCGGTGAGGTTCTCCGCCCGCGGCAGGATCGTCTCCTCCTCCATGCCTGGCACGCGATAGGCCTCCTCTTCGGTCGGCCGCGCCGAATCATGCCAGTAGACCGACACCGGCGGCATCTTCCCGCGCGCCGGAAAATCGAATTTGAGTACCGCTCGCGTCGGAAATGTCCACTGGCTCGAGTCGACCTCCCGCAACAGCTCCACGCTCGTCGGCGCTCCCAGTTGCAGCGCCAAGTTCACCGGGCCCAGCACGTGAATGCCCCAGTTGCCGAGTTGGCCGGTTCCAAAGTCGAAGTACCCCCGCCAGTTGTAAGGCGTGAACGTGGGGTTGTAGGCTCGCATGTCTGCGCCGCCCAGCCACAGGTCCCAGTCGAGCCCCGGGGGAACGGACTTCTCGTCCGGCATCGCGGCCAGCCCCACCGGATGGGTACCCGGCGACGACGAGGCGTGCACTTCCCGGACATCGCCGATCTCGCCCGACCACAGAATCTCGCCCGTGACGCGAATGCTTTCGTGCGAGTAGCCTTGATTGCCCATCTGCGTCGCGACGCCGTACTTCTTGGCTGCGTCGACCATCAGGCGCGCCTCCCACGGCGTGCGCGTCAGCGGCTTTTCGAGGTAGACATGCTTGCCGGCCTGCATGCAGGCGAGCGCCACCGTCGCATGCATGTGGTCGGGGATTCCGATCGTGCAAGCGTCGATGTTCTTACTCTCTTTCTCGAGCATTTTGCGAAAGTCTGCGTACTTTGGCTGCTTGGCATAGCGCTGGAAATTCTCGGCCGCGCGATTCTCGTCGACGTCACACAGCGCGACAATGTTCTCGGTCTGCGCTGCTTGCCTCAAGATGCTGCCGCCCCTGCCGCCGCAGCCGATCGCCGCCACGTTCAGCTTGTCGTAGTAGGGCTTGTAGCCCATCGCCCGCAGCGACTTGACCGTGCCGTACCCGCCGGACGGGATTGCGCCGGCGAGTAGCGATCCGAAGAAAAAGTAGCGTCGGGAAAGACCTTGATTTGCCATGACTTGCCTCTATCGTAGCCAGCGGCGATGGTGACACGCGTAATCTCCGACGTCCCACTCGCCCTTTCGCGCCGGTCCAGACTACTGATTCCGCCTGAATACGCAGGTTTCGGAACCAAGTCGGCGATCCGTGAGGCTGCGGCACTAACGGCTCCAGACCCTACAGCCGTTAACGAGGCATCTGTTTACACTTCGTCCTCTGCACCAAGGTCAATCAGTCCGTTCCGCGCTAGCCTCAAGCGAGTTTCGAGATCAAGCCGATCAAGGATGCCTTGGTTCGCGAGGCCACAGGCCTGGCTCAATGCCAGCCTGCGCCATGACAGGCCCGTTCCGCGGAGCACATGGCCCGCCAAGCGCGACCACGGCCCGGCGCTCGAATGCGTGCTCCATCTTGGACGGCCATTCCAGGAGAACCATGCCTCCCCGACAACTGCGCTTCCTTTTGGTGTCGCTTGCTACAGTCCTCCTCCTAGGAAGCGCCCGAGGAATCGCAGATTTCGCTGTCGAGCATCTCTGGTGGTCCGAGGTCGACCAGATTCCGACCTGCTTCAGCATCCTCCGCTACAAGATCGTCCCCACGGTAATCGCCTCGCTGCTCGCGTGGGCAGCACTGCTGTGGGCGCACCGTCACGGTACAGGGTTCGGCGGGGCCGACATCGGTCCCTACTCGCTTTACGGCAAGATCGTGCCTGTAGTGCTCCTGGAAGGACCGCCGCCGCATGGCCAGCGACATGAAGGCGATCAACCGGGCCGCCAGCGCCGTGGACGCCGCCGACCAGCTCGACGAATTCGAGCGGAACTGGGGCGGCCGCTACCCCTCGGTGGTCCGCAGCTGGCGAGCGAACTGGGAGGAGATCATTCCCATGTTCGGCTTCGTCCCGGAGGTCCGCCGGCTGCTGTACACCACTAACGCCATCGAGAGCCTGCACCTGAGCCTGCGCAAGGCGGTCAAGACGCGCGGCCAGTCCCCCAGTGACCAAGCCGCCGGCAAGCTGCTGTATCTGGCGATCCGCAACATCGAGGGGAACTGGAAGCCCCCCCACGCAGTGGCGTCAGGCGCTCAATCAGCTTGACATCCTGTTCGGAAACAGACTGCAGACAGTGAGTTGAACCCAATGGCATCCATGCTGCTTACACACTTTACCTGACACACCCCGGATCGCTTCTGCTCGAAGAACTCGAGCTGTTCATTGTGCGGGAACTTCGCCTGTGCGCTCGCAGCGGCGCAAGCCAAGCGGTGGACCAACGTTATCGGCGGAACTTTCACGACATCCCGGGCGCAGCCAGTTTACCCCCGAGCTGGCCCAAGTGGGTACGTTTCGGAATGGCACGCAATGCTCGACTGCAAACCGCAAGCGGCTCGCATCACGGCACCCTGCGCTGAAACGATTCGCTGCGACGCGAGCCTCGGGCCCCGAGCCAATCGGGGCGGGACGGCCAAGCCTAGAAGATCACCTTGAGCCCAATCTGCATGGTGCGGCCGGGAGCGGCGCGTGAAATGACTCCGAGATTGCGGTTCCCGACTTGCAAGTTCGGGCCGTCAAAGATCGGACTGTTGAACGCGTTGAAGGCCTCCGCGCGGAGTTGAACGCGCACCTTTTCGTTCACCTGGAAGTTCTTGTGCAGCGCCAAGTCGAACTTGATCGTGCCCGGTGCCTCCAAGATGTTCCGGCCCGCATTGCCATACGTGAACGGATCGTTGCGCGCGAACGCGTCGGTGTTGAACCAGCGGTCCGGTCCCCGCTGCTCGCGAGGAATCCTCCACTCACCAACGACGTTGGGCCAGTCCAGATTGAACCCGCCAGTGCCCGACGGGTTGCCCGCGACCGACAGGTTCATTGGAAATCCCGTGATGAAGCTGTTGATGCCGCCGATTGTCCACCCGCCCAGGATCGCGTTGAGACCGGGGCCCCAACTGGCGCCGTAGGTCTGCCCCGTGCCAAAGGGCAGCTCGTACAGGTAGCTGATCACGGCGCGATGCGCGACGTGCTGGTTGAGCAGAGAGCGCTCAGCCGCCAGGTCGTTCGGGTTTTGCATGCCCCAGTTCGCGCCGATGGCACGATCCTCTCCCGGAATGAAGCTGTAGTCGCCGATGGCCTTGGACCAGGTGTACGACAGCAGGAAGCTCATGCCGCTCCCATAGCGCTTCTCGATCTTGGTCTGGAGCGCATGGTAGTTCGAGTTGGAATTGTTCCGGAAGTTGTGCAAGAACGACAGTCCCACGTAGTGCTCCGTGCCAGGGAAGAGCACGCTCTGCCATTTCCGGGGACTGTTCGGACTGCCGGGGCCCGGCTCCGCATGATTCAGGTTGTAGCGGCGGACGATGTGCGTGCCCTTGGTGCCGAAGTAGCCTCCCGCCCACAGAATGTTCTACGGCAGCTGCCTCTGAACCTTGAAGTTCCACTGGCTCGCCACGGGCCAGGGCGGGTCGATCTCGAACGACCCAGCACCAGCGGCGGAAACTTCTCGGGGCTCAACGCACCCGCGCACCCGCGCCCTGCCCTAGTTGCACCCGGATCGCAGGTTCGATTCGACCCGTGCTGATCTGGGTCTTGATATGCGGCGGCGGGTTGGTCTCCATGAACTCTCCACCACCAGTGTTCATCGTGTTGGCGTAGAAGAGCCCGAATCCGCCCCGAATGACTGTGCCCACCTGCCAGCGATAGGCGAATCCAAAGCGTGGCGCCAGATTGTTCGTGTCGGACGTGACGAGGGCGCGATTGAGGCGTCCCTCCCCCGCTCGCCCACGAATGTCGCACAACTCAACCGGTAGCGCGCCTAGCGCTATCCGAAATGCCGTGATACGATTCCAGCAGCACCAAGGTCAATTCTCCCTCGGGGACCTCACCCATCGGCCGCTCGACCAATCAGACCAGGCTCCACCAGCTAGGGAGAAGCGGATTCTCGCAATCCGGAACACAAGGGTTGTCATTTGGGGAGACATCGGTTGCATCTGCCCCATTGATTGGATCTCCGTTGGGTCCACTGCATCTCGAAGAGCCTTTCAATATGATCTCAAGAGTAATGGTGAGAATATATACTAGACCACCCCAACGGTGCATCTTAGCTATTGCTGAGAAACGCGCAGCCCGAGACCGGGCGAGGGTGTGATTATGCAGGAACAAAACTACACCTATGCCCGGTTCTGGAAATGTGCCCTGCAGGTCAATCCGCATAGTTACGGCGCGAACTATCGAGGTCAGGACCATGGCATGGATTCGGGTGCTTACGCTGAGGCGCTGCGGGACGTTTGCTTGGAGGAGCATGTCCACGTTGTAGGCCTTGCGGACCACGGTAGCGTCGGGGAATCAAAGACAATTCGCAGCGTGCTAGACGATGCCGACATTGTGGTCTTTCCTGGATTCGAGGTCGCGACGACCGAGAAGATCCATTGGGTCTGCCTATTCCCCGAAGACACGAGCGAGCGCAAGCTTGATCGTTATCTGGGCAAATTGCATTTGACAGACCCGGAAGACGGGGTGCGTCCATCAGACTTGGGTGGGCAGCAACTGCTCGCGACCGTGAATGAACTCGGAGGATTCTGTTTCGCAGCTCATACGACCTCGAACAGCGGCTTGCTCAAAGGGAAGTTCAACAATATCTGGACAGATGCCCGACTTCGCGCCGCCCAGATCCCTGGAAAGATTGACGGCCTTCCTCCGGAGTATTTGCCGATTGCGCTAAACAAGAACCCCGAATACAACCGCAGCCATCCGATGGCCTTGATCAACGCCAAGGATGTGGCGGAGCCCGAAGATCTGCGCGATCCGCGTGCATCGAGCTTCATCAAGATGACGCGCCCTTGTTTCGCCTCCTTTCTTATGGCGTTCAAGGATTCGGAATCGCGAGTGCGATTGGCCGACGGCCTGAAGCAGAGTTTTTATAGCCGGATCGAGAGTATTTCCATCGAAGGCGGCTACTTCGATGGCCTATCCGCTGAGGTCTCCAACCACTTAAATACCGTCATTGGGGGACGCGGCACTGGAAAGTCCACCTTGCTGGAGTGCTTGAGATATGCGCTGGACGTTTCCCACAAAGGTGCCGATGCGATCAAGCAGGGCGACCAGATCGTCAAAGAGAACTTGGGCAAGGAAGGTGGCCGGGTCATCCTGAAGATACGCTCCGAGGCGAGCTACATGAAACCGTATACAGTCATCCGCCGCTTCGGAGAGCCGCCCCGCGTGATTGACGAGCAAGGCAATGAATCGCGCCTTCATCCCGGCAGGGACCTGCTCCCTAATATGGATATCTACGGGCAGAACGAGATTTTTGAGTTGGCGAAGAGTCCTGACGCGCTCACACACGTTCTGGACCGCTTCCTGCCAGAAGGTGCGGATCAACGGTCGCGACTCGCCTCAGCATACCGCAAGCTCAGGGATAACAGTGAGCGACTGGCAAAGGCGCAGGAGCAAAGGGACGAGATCGAGATGCAGATTGCTCTGTTGCCGAAGCTTGAGGAGCAGGTAAGACAATTTAAGGATCAGGGACTGGAAGAGAAACTGAAGCAGGTGCCGCAGTTGGAGAAGGAGCGGCAGCTGGTTCCGAGGATCCTTGAGGAGGTAAGGCGAGCGCGTGACAGTCAACGACAGTTCGAGGAATCGCTGCCCGATCTGGTCTTCCTGAGCGACAGGGTATTAGACGGCCTGCCGCATGCTGAATTGCTAGAACGGGGACGGCAGACCTTGGAGAATCCCGGTGTTACGTTGCGTCAGAAACTTAGGGAGATCGACCAAGCCGTTGCTGAAGCCGAAGCGGCGCTCTCCGAGCTAGTCGGGAAGCTTGGCAAGGCACTGGAAACCTCTGGGGCACAACTTGAGAAGGAGTTTGCCAAGCTGCCGGCTATTGCAGGCAAAGGCGGCAACGAGATTGGGCGCTCCTACCAGCGGCTGTTGCGCGAAATTGAGCTGGTAAGACCGGCACAGACACGCCTCAAGATGGTGGAGACCCTCGTCAAGGAACTGGATCAGGCTCGTCGCAACCTTCTCGGGGAAATTTCTGATGTCCGGAGCGCTCGTACTGTTGCAAAACAGAAGGCGGTCAAGGGGCTCAACAAGCGCCTTGCGGGCAAGTTGCGGATAATGATCGTGCCGGACGGCTTACGTCAGCCTTTACGGGACTTCCTTCAAGGCTTGCCGGGTGTTGGGGCGCGGAAGACCGAATGGGTAGATGAGGCACAGGACCTGACCGTGATGGGGCTGGTCGCAGCTATTCGGTGGGGAAAGGACACGCTTCTAGGCAAGGGATGGGGTTTGACGTCCGGCGTGGCGGAGACTCTGAATCTGATATCGCCTGCACAGCTCTATGAATTGGAAGCCATCGACATCGAGGATCGGGTGAGCATCGAACTCAACGTATCCCACACGGGCGACCTGTTTCGCTCATTGGATCGCCTTTCTACCGGGCAACAGTGCACGGCAATCCTGCACTTGTTGCTCCTTGACAATCACGATCCTCTGATCATGGATCAACCCGAAGACAACCTCGACAACGCCTTTATTGCAGAACGCATTGTGCAGGAGTTACGCGCCGCGAAAACGGAGCGGCAGTTCTTGTTCGCGACCCACAACGCTAACATTCCGGTCTTCGGAGATGCAGAGTGGATCGGGGTGTGCTCTGCATTCGAAGACCGTGCCGAAATGCCGGTTGCAGTACAGGGCTCCATCGACATCCCAGCAATTCGCGATCAAGTGGCGAGAATCCTGGAGGGTGGCAAGGAGGCCTTCATGCAACGGAAGGAAAAATACGGGTTCGACTACTAATGACCAAGTCCGAGCTGCTTGAACTAATCACCAATGATGAGAACTCCGGTGTCGAGTTCAAGAGTGACGACTTGCGTCCCGAAAAGTTGGCGAAGGAGGTTGTGGCACTCGCCAATTTCCAAGGCGGCCACATTCTAGTCGGGGTTGAGGAGGACGGAACGATCACAGGGATAATGCGGGCCGATCTCGAGCGCTGGGTGATGGACACCGTCTTCGGCCGCTACGTCCACCCTATGATTCTTCCGTTCTACGAAGAGATCCAGGTTGACGACCAGCATCGAGTTGCGGTCATCACGATCAGTCAAGGTGCGACCAAGCCGTATGTGGTGCGACATCGCGACCGCGAGGACATCTATGTCCGTGTAGGCAGCACTTCGCGGCTTGCCTCACGCGAACAGCAGGCGCGGCTCTACGCTATCGGCGGCATGCTTCATCCGGAACAGCTTCCCGTGTCGGGTAGTGGTCTCTGCGATCTTAGCCTCGAACGCTTGGCCGACTATCTTTCGACAATCGTTGGGTACCAGACTCTCCCAACCTCTGACAAGTCGTGGGGCGAGCGCCTGTGTGGCTTGGGTTTCATGGTTGAGCGCCAAGATGGCCCGCCACTGTGCACCATCGCGGGGCTGGTGCTTTTTGGCCATGCGCCACGTCGACTTCTGCGTCATGGCGGAGTCCGTTGGATGGCTTTCGGCGGAGATGACAAGAGCTACCAGGCACTGGATGATCGGTCGATGGATGGACCACTTGTCGCTTTGCGGAAAGAGTCCAAGAGTGTCGGGAGCATCATCGCAGAGAAGGGATTGATCGAAATCCTAGTGGATGCCATGCGGCCATTCGTCTCGGCGGAGGCTGCTGAGGTAGATGCGTCCATGCGCCGGGAGCGACGTTGGCTATATCCGGTAGAGGCGCTACGCGAAGCGATTGTGAACGCGCTTGCTCATCGTGACTGGACGCGCTACGAGGAGGTCGAGATTGTGCGATATGTCAATCGCCTTGAGGTTCTCAGCCCCGGCGCGCTCCAGCACTCGATGACCGTCGAGAAGATGGTTGCCGGTCAGCGTTCCGCGCGTAATCCGTTGATCGTCGAGGTTCTGCGAGATTACGGCTACGTGGATGCGCGGGGAATGGGAGTGCGCAACAAGATCATCCCACTCTTGGCTGAGCGTAACGGAACAGTGCCAGATTTCATTGCGACCGAGGATCATCTTAGGGTCACCATGCTCAGAGCCCCTTTGGAGCCAGCCAACGAACTCTGATAGTAGCCGAGCAGCCCCGCAACAACACCGTAATTGAGGCTCTAGTCCGTTCCCTCGAGACCACATCGGCGAAATCATGACACTAGACAGACCATCATCGGAATACAGAATGAAAAAGAATATCGAACTCCATGAAAAGGCACCCGGAAAACAGCGTATCGAGTATTGGAGGGCCAAGGATTTTCTTGTGAAATATAATCAGCAACAAGACTCTTCATTCAAGATCAAAGAGCTGTCAGATTCCCCAGATGTGGTTTGTGAGGATGAGAATGGAGACCGATTAAATCTTGAAATCACTCTCATAGAAGATCGATGCGATGATATAAAGTCGCTGCTAGGAAGATCAGATCACAAGAATTCAAAGCTTGGCATGAAGTTAAGATTAGCAACTGATCCAATTCAACCTGTTAAGCGAATTTACAAGGCTATACGTAACAAAATAAATCCTGATTACCCGGGAGCCTCAGCCGCATTTAGGAGTCGAGAATTTGTAGATTCTAGCCTTGATCCGGTTGACCTAGAATGCTGTTTGATGTATAATAAGTAACTGACAACAAAGGAGTTGCCTATGCCTAAGAACCAAGTCCAGTTCCAGAAGGGACAGAGCCTGCGGGACTTCCTCAAGCTCTACGGAACCGACCAGCAATGCGCCCAAGCGTTGTTCCAGTCGCGCTGGCCGGAGGGCTTTCGCTGCCCCGCCTGCGGCTACCATAAGTACTGTCAGCTGCACACTCGCAAGGTCTTCCAGTGCATCCGCTGCAAGCATCAGGCCTCGCTGACCGCAGGCACCCTGTTGGAGAACACCAAGCTGCCGCTGAGCACCTGGTTCCTGGCGATCTATTTGCTCACGCAATCTAAGAATGGCATCTCGGCGATGGACCTCAAGCGCCAGTTGGGGGTGAGCTACAACACCGCCTGGATGCTCAAGCACAAACTGATGCAGGCGATGCGCGAGCGGGACGACAGCCAGCCGCTGGGGGGCATCGTGGAGATGGACGACGCCTATCTGGGCGGGGAGGCGGTCGGGGGCAAGCGCGGTCGAGGCGCGGCCCGCAAGACGCCCTTCCTGGCGGCGGCACAAGTCAGCGAGGACGGGCGGCCGCAGCGGCTGCGGCTGAGCCCGGTGGTCGGCTTCCGCCGCCGCGCAGTGCAAGCCTGGGCGCAGCAGCACCTGCGGCCGGGGACGCTGGTGCGCTCGGACGGGCTGGCGTGCTTCCGGGGGGTGCAGGCGGCCGGTTGCGAACACCAGCCGCGCGTCACCGGAGGCGGCAAGGGCAGCTGCGAGACGCCCGGGCTGACTTGGGTGAACACGCTGCTGGGCAACGTCAAGCGCTCGATTGACGGCACCTATCACGCCTGCGACGCGCGTTACGTGGCGCGCTACCTCGCCGAATTCGCCTACCGCTTCAACCGACGCAACCAGCGAGTCGATCTCGTGCCCCGGCTCGCCTAGGTCGCCGTGCGCCCTCCTCCGCTGCCCTACCGGCTCTTAACTGTGGCTGGAACTAATGGGTAATCAGGAAATAAATAATCACTATGGTTCAAATGTCGCTCTTGTCATTTGTTACACTACCCTGCTAAAAAGTGAGGCACATGAAAGTGATTGGAAGGATCTAAAAGACCACAGATTTGTTCTTGACGACATTGATGACATCCCTTTTGATAAGGGAATATGGGTAATAAGTCTTCGTGGAAGTGTAGTGTTTCGGATATTATAAACTGCGTGAACTGAACCGAGCTAGATGAACGAACCTACTAATCTGGAGTGCTTATCCTGAGGAGTGCTTCATTAAGCGATCCTCGCTGGCTCAATTTGAATTTCTGGAATTGCAACACCAAGTAGTGACACTCTTAACCATTCGTGATCACCTAGGAATTCCAGCTGAACTTGAGATGCGGTAGGGCAGCGGAGGAGGGCGCACGGCGACCTAGGCGAGCCGGGGCACGAGATCGACTCGCTGGTTGCGTCGGTTGAAGCGGTAGGCGAATTCGGCGAAGTAGCGCGCCACGTAAGGCGCCTCGCAGGCGTAATAGGTTCCGTCAATCGCGCTTGACATGGCCCAGCAGCGTGTTCACCCAGTTCATCCCGGGCGTCTCGCAGCTGCCCTTGCCGCCTCCGGTGACGAGCGCGCAGCCGACCGCCTGCACCTCCTACCACCGTCCGCAGCCGCAGGTGCTGCTGCGCCCAGGCTTGCCAAACGGCAATAGGATTGCCGGTTGTGCCCCGCAAGTTGGAGAGCGACTGATGCCGCCCTCAAACAGTAGCCGAAGACGGTCGGGACCTGCGCACTGTAGCGTGCGCAAGGGGCGCAAGCCAAGAAGTGGACAAACAATATCGGCGCAAGTCTCACGACATCCCGGGCGCACTTAGTTAGCCCCCGAGCGGGCCCAACTGGGAATGTTTCGGAACGGGGCGCAATGCTCGTCTGCAAACCGCCAGCGGCTCGCATCACGGCACCCTGCGCTGACAGGATTCGCTGCGACGCGAGCCTCGGGCCCCGAGCCAGTCGGGGCGAGACGGCCAAGCCTAGAAGATCACCTTGAGCCCGATCTGCATGACGCGGCCGGGAGCGGCGCGTGAAATCACTCCGAGATTGCGGTTTCCGACTTGCAAGTTCGGGCCGTCAAAGATCGGACTGTTGAACGCGTTGAAGGCCTCCGCGCGCAATTGCACGCGCACCTTTTCGTTCAGTTGGAAGTTCTTGTGCAGCGCCAAGTCGAACTTGATCGTGCCCGGTGCCTCCAAGATGTTCCGGCCCGCGTTGCCATACGTGAACGGATCGTTGCGCGCGAAGGCATCGGTGTTGAACCAACGGTCCGGTCCCCGCTGCTCGCGAGGAAGCCTCCACTCACCAACCACGTTGGGCCGGTCCAGATTGAACCCGCCAGTTCCCGACGGGTTGCCCGCCACCGACAGGTTCATGGGAAATCCCGTGATGAAGCTGTTGATCCCGCCGATTGTCCACCCGCCCAGGACCGCGTTGAGACCGGGGCCCCAACCGGCGCCGTAGGTCTGCCCCGTGCCAAACGGCAGCTCGTACAGGTAGCTGATCACGGCGCGATGCGCGACGTGCTGGTTGAGCAGAGAGCGCTCAGCCGCCAGGTCGCTCGGGTTTTGCACGCCCCAGTTCGCGCCGATGCCGCGATCCTCTCCCGGAATGAAGCTGTAGTCGCCGATGGCCTTGGACCAGGTGTACGACAGCAGGAAGCTCAAGCCGCTCCCATAGCGCTTTTCGATCTTGGTCTGGAGCGCATGGTAGTTCGAGTTGGAATTGTTCCGGAAGTTGTGCAGGAACGACAGTCCCACGTAGTGCTCCGTGCCAGGGAAGAGCACACTCTGCCATTTCCGGCGACTGTTCGGACTGCCCGGGCCCGGCTCCGCATGATTCAGGTTGTAGCGGCGGATGATATGCGTGCCCTTGGTGCCGAAGTAGCCTACCTCCCACAGAATGTTCTTCGGCAGCTGCCTCTGGATGTTGAAGTTCCACTGGCTCGCCACCGGCCAGGGCGGGTCGATCTCGAACGACCCAGGCACGAGCGGCGGAGACTTCTCGGGGCTCAGCGCACCCTCGCCCTGCCCTTGCTGCACCCGGATCGTAGGATCGATTCGACCGGTGCTGATCTGGGTCTTGACATGCGCCGGCGGGTTGGTCTCCATGAACTCTCCACCACCAGTGTTCATCGTGTTGGCGTAGAAGAGCCCGAATCCGCCCCGAAGGACTGTGCCCTCCTGCCAGCGATAGGCGAATCCGAATCGTGGCGCCAGATTGTTCGTGTCGGATGTGACGAGGGCGCGATTGAGGCGTCCCTCCCCTCGTTCCCCCACGACAACGAAGCTGGGCTGGTTGAGATCCGTGTCCACATCAAGGTTCGAGATCTTGTCGAACTTGTCGACCCAAGGCAGGCTGACTTCGTAGCGCAGCCCGAAATTGATGGTCAGCTTGTCGGTGACTCGCCAGTCGTCCTGGATATATTGATGCATCCATGGCGCCCGCAGCGCCATGTGCCTGTGGTTCGAGTTGCGATTTTCTCGCGAGTACCCGAGCAAGAAGTCGGCCATCGATTCGCCGTCGGCGCGGCTGGCCGGGTCTTCGGTGAACCGCCCGTCGAATACGAAGCGGCCGGTGATGAAGCCTGCATTGAAGATCTGGCTCTGGAGCCAATACGTGGTATGCCCGAACTTGATCGTATGGCGACCCTTCGTCCAAGTGATGTCCGCCGAGAACTGGCGCGTCTGCGACCCGATGTAGTTGAAGCAGCAACTGCCGACGCCCCGGAAGCCGGTCGGGGTAAAGATCCCGGAGCCAGGCGTGAATACATCTAGGCCGTTGCCCATGTCCAATCCAATGAGCGGGTTCACCGCCACATCATTGCCGTGTTCCACGCCCGTGTCGATGTAGCTCCAGCCGGTGCGGAATGATCCGACGAGGTTCGGCGACCAGACGCCGTTGTAGATCAGGGCCACCTGTCGATTCGTGATATCTACGTCCTTCCCATGCAGATAGAGCCCATCCGCGCTGTCGGGCATTACCGACACGCGCCCGTTGTCCGTCTGCTGGCCGCTGACGCGGAAGTAGAAGTTGTTCCGGTCGTCGAGACTCTGGTCGTACCGCAGGTCCCAGCGGTTGAGATCCTGATTCCTCGGTGGGACGAAAGTGTAGTTTCGCGTCGCGGAATCTCTGTCGGGGGCCGGCCACCAGCCGCGTACGGTCGCCATGACCGGGTCGATCCGGCTGTCCGGGATTCTGTTTTGGGGGAACGGGTCACGGGCGAGAGTGTCCGGGTCGGTCGTCAGCGCGTCGCGGATAATGTTGCTCTGTGAGAAGTCGCCGGACCGTTCCATGAGGTTGGGAATCGTGCTCACGTTCGTACTCGATTCCCGGATGTCGGTCAGTTCCATGTCGCCGAACAGAAATGCCTTGTTCTTCTTCATGGGCCCGCCAATCGAAAATCCGTATTGATTGCGCCCGAACGGGGGCTTTTCCGCAGTTTGCGGCACGAAGTAATTCTTCGCGTCAAGCCCCTCGTTCCGCAGAAACTCGAAGGCCGAGCCGTGGAGTTGGTTGGTGCCCGACTTGGTCGTCATCGTGACCACGCCGCCCATCGAGCGTCCGAACTCCGCCGAGTAGGCATTGGTCAGGATCTTGAATTCCTGGACTGCGTCAAGCTGCGGCTTGATGGCCTCCTTCTGATTGCCCTGGGAGGCGATCGACTGGTTGTTGTTGTCGATGCCATCAATGATGAAGTTAACCTGTGTCGCCTGCGATCCCCCGACGCTCACTCCCTGGCGGTTGGCGACCTCGGCCCGCGCCGGCGGGGTAACGCCCGCGGAGATCCGGGCAAGCTGCAGGTAGTCGCGCCCGTTCAGCGGCAATTCGAGGATCTGCTGGTTCTCCATCACGGTCCCTGCCGAGCCCTCCTGCGTTTGGAGCAGCGGCGCCTGGGCAACGACCTCGATCGTCTCCGTGACCTCGCCGATCTCGAGCACGAGATCAACCTGGCGCGTGTCGCCGGCGTTGAGGATGACGCCGGTCCGCTGGATGCGCTTGAAGCCCGGCGATTCAACTTCCATGCGGTATTCGCCGATCCGCACCGGCGGAGTCCGATAGAATCCGCTCGCGTCTGTCTGCGCGGAGTAGTTCGCGCCGGTCGCCGCGTGACTGAGCCGGATGTCGACTCCGGGGATCACGGCGCCGGTGGCGTCAGTGACCGCGCCAACGACGACTGCTGTGTCCGCTTGCTGGGCCAAGGCCCCGGCAGTGGACAGCAGGAACAGGGCAATTAGCCAAGTGAATCTTCTGAGCATTCTTTCGCCTCCTAGCGATACACGGTTGAATACCGCAATTGCTTGGTCGATTCGGACGAGCGCGGTGCAGGTCTCAGACCTACAAGCATGCTTGGTCGCGAACTCAAGCCAAGGATTCCGGGGGTAGGTTAGCACGGCCCCGGCCACGCCGCCCTGCCGTGCCCGGGTTTTTTGAGGAAACGGGTGATCGGCGCAAGAATCGGCCGGCTCTGCACCGCACGGAAGCCGCCGCGACGACATGGGGCGAATCCGGTGTCCCAGCGACCCCGGGGGCCGCGCGGCGACCATTGGCAGCTCCAAGGGGGCACGACGGCCCATCACATCAGGCAAGAGCAGGCAGGCTAACCGGCTGCGGATTGGCTGAGCAAGTCCCTTGCGCGTCGGCCACGCCGCATGAGGGACCCGAGGACCGCAGACAGCCTCGGTCGCGAGTCAGTCCCCTTGCGGTTGCTCGCCCACCCAGAACGGGCTTGACCACGCTACGGCCCCGTCGATCTGGCGCACCCGCAGGTAATAGTAATCGCCGGGCAGCGGATTGTCCCGGTCGGTGTAGACGAACTCTTGGTCATACGACCCAGTGCTAGGCACGAGCTGGAGCGACAACGCGTCGGTGTGTTCGAGCACTTGGTACTCCCTGCGATCCACATTGCCGCCCAGTCCGCCGAGCCGGAACTCCTCCCGCTTGGCGGGCAGCACCTGGGGCGTCCGCTCGTAGCCGCCGGATCCCGGCCGCTCCCGGGTGCGCTGCATGTCTACGACCACCCGCGTGTCCGCGCTGGCCCCGCGCAACTTCAAGATCAGCGCCGTGCTGCGCCCGCGCGTGTGCATCTCGAAATTGAGCCGACCGCCTTCCATATGCGTGCTATAGGTGGCCGGATTCCGGAACCAAGGCTCTTCGTAGCCTTCCAGTTCGGCGCCTTCGACGCTGATCAGGCCCTTCCAGGGCCGGTCCCCGCGGGGCACTTGGCGCCTCCCGATTACCTCTGTCGAAGCCTCGAAGCTGACCTGCACCGCCGCGTCGCTGGCCACAGCAGTCTCCAGGTATCGCTTCGTATAGACAACCGTGCCGTTCTTGATGACGTCGATTGCGTCGACCGGAGCGGTGCCGTTAACCGTGCAGCGAATCGTGCGCTGCAACGTGTGTACCTGCTCCTGGCCCATTCCGACACCATTCAAGGTGGCGTCGAGGACGATGCGCTCCCCGGTGGTCGCATATGTCGCTCGGCTGCGCAAGCCGTCGAAGATCGCGTCCGGCGTGTTCTCGTCAGCCAGCACGGCCGCCAAGCCTCCGAGCTGACGGTTTGTCATGCCGCTGTAGCCGGGATGGCCGACATGGTTGTCGGAGGCGCCCACGAATCCGACCCGATAGCCGTTCTGGAGATACTTGTTCCCGAACCAGTCAAACGTGCCGTGGCCCGACTGGATCTCGACCAGCTTCTCTACGGCGCAGTCGTTATTCGTCCAATCACCCGGCTGGTGCGCATGGGGGATGACCAGCACATCGTCGGTGTCGTTGCCGCTGCGCAGGCCCTCGTACAACTCGTCGAGCAGCGGCGCCTTCTGATTCGGCACCCGCAGCCGTCCCGGGATGTCCCGGAAAAATACGTTGTGGTGCCCGCCCCAAGCCAGTCGCGAGGTCCATTCAAATCCTAGAATCGCCGTGAATTTCCCGGGCACGCGGTACTTTTCGACCATTTCCTGCAATTTCTTCCACTCGAAATCGTCCATCCAGATGTCATGTTCCGAAAGGCTCAGGAAGTCGAGGCGCGCCACGTCGCGCCCGAATTTGTAATAGCCGTCGGGAGAGCCTTGCCCCTCGGCGAATCCGGTATGCCCGTGCGTCTCGCCCCAATAAATCCTGCGGGGCGGCCCGCTCTCCACGCGAATTGGATTGCTCGTCCCTTGGATCGCCCCGTCCCGAGACCGGACCTGGAACCTGTACACGCCAGGCGATTCAACCGCAACACCGTCGAGGTGGTGCATGGCAGCCTGGCCGGCCGGAACCTGACGAAACGCCTCGCCGTTGAGCAGGATCTCGACGTCTGGCAGCTTGCCCGAAGCCAAATTCTTGAAGCGGTCCTCGGCACGGAGCGACAGCGTGAAACGCTCTCCCGGCTCGACAACCGACGGTGCGACAGCGTTGATAAAGCGAATCTGCTCTTCACCGATCACCTCTAGAGCGGGCCATTTGGGTGTGAGCAACCAACCCTTGCCCTCCAAGTCCAGAAACGTCTTGAATACGACTCGGTCATTCGACCAGTTCTGCAATTTCAGGCCCGGGCTGCCGCCGCTCCGATCTCCAAACGTCAGCGTGACGGTGTCGCCTGCGGTCAATTCGGCGCCAGACAGCCGAAACGAGATCGTGCTGCGCGTCTCGAAGCTCACCCAGGTGCCCCATGGCTGGGAAGCTGTGAACCGTGCATTTGAATTGGACGCGCGGACCGTAACGTAGCCGGCACCCGCCGGGTCACGGGTCTGGAAGCCACCCGAGCGCCCTTGGCCGACAACGATCCCTCCGCCGACGGCCATCGGCAATTCCCCAACTTCGTAAGTCTGCCTGACGGTCACGAACTCGCCGGCCTGAAACGGCCCCTGCGATGACAACGCCAGAGCACCGATCGCGTTGGGATTTTCGTCCTTGATCTGAAACTCCCGCGCGTAGCGCGCGACGAATGCGGAAACTTGCTCAGCCGTCAACTGCGGACCGCCGCCCGGCAATCTGCGCAAGCCGCGGTTCGCGTTCGCAGTCAGTTGCGGGAACCCTCCCGGAATCGGCCCGCCGGTTAGGGAGTAGGCGTTGGCCCATTCCCACAGTGTCGCCAGGCGATCGGAGAGGACGCCTATGTCAGACGAGCCTTGGGACGCCTGCCGCTTAAGCTGCTCGACGCGCTCCCGCAGTTCGGGCGAGAGGTAATCTGCGTCAACAGCCGGTCGATCTTGGGCCGCAACTCCCCAAATCAACAACCCCAACATAGCCAATGCGGCCATCGCGTTTGATCTCATCGTCCCTCCCGCGCCCTCCAATCCCGTGTAACACATCCAGAATATACACCGTGGGATGGGCCAATTCACGCCACATACGAAGACCCGATTACCCATGAGTACCCGTCAGGAGTCGGTAGGGCAGAGGTGGGGTCCGTGCAGCGATATAGGCTAAGCGCCGGACGAAGAGCTCAAATCGGAAGCGGCGGTTGAAGCGGTAGGAGGGCTCGGCTAGGGAGCGCCCCCCCCCCGGCGTAGTAAAAGGGGCGCAGGCGTGATAGGTGCCATCGAGCGCGCGTTGGACGTTGCTTAGCAGCGTGTTGACCCAATGCAGCCTGAGCTTCCCGGCTTCGCCGGGCGGAGTCCGCAAGATAATCGTGTAGGTGGCCGACCGACGAAAGAATTCACCGAATGTAGTGCCAGACGCCGAATTGCGAAGCTTCAACTAGCTGATTAGAAAAGACTTGTAGGCATGAACTGCAAAGACGGGCTGGAAGGACCGTCGCCGCACGGCCAGCGACATGCTGGCGGTCTACCGGGCCGCCAGCCCCGCGGACGCCGCCGACCGGCTCGACGAACTCGAGCGGAACCGGGGAGCCGCTACCTCTCGGTGGTCCGCAGCTGGCGACCGAACTGGGAGAAGACCATCCCCAAGTTCGGCTTCGCCTCGGAGGTCCGCCGGCTGCTGTACACCACCAACGCCATCGAGAGCCTGCGCCGGGGCCTGCGCAAGGCGGTCAAGACACGCAGCCGCTTCCCCAGTGACCAGGCCGCCGCCAAGCTGCTGTACCTGGCTATCCGCAACATCGAGGGGAAATCGAAGGCACCCCCACGCAGAGGCGCTCAATCAGCTCAACATCCTGTTCGGAGACAGACTACAAGAAGTGAGTTGAACCCAATGGCATCCCTGCTGCTTACACACTTTATCTGACACACCCGCCTCAAAGCTCTCGGGGATGTTCTGGACCGTGCCGGGCGCGAATTTGATCATCGACCTGTGCTGTGCCCAACTCTCTAACCGCTTTGACGACTACCGGGAGGACTGGGCCGCGGCGTAGGTTTCACAGAAATGTCGCACCCAAACGTGCTCGACTGAGAAAATATCGGGGTCTTGCGCTGTGTATACTCAGACTTCGTTACATCGGAACTCTCTGCAAAGAGGCCTAGAGCCTCGTAACTAGCTGCTGGGTCAAGCTTTCACGCTCCCTCCCCGGCCGCATCCGGACTTGACTTGCGCCCCAGAACATGCTATTTTGAATGCATATGTATTCGCCCGCCAAACTGCCCGCGCCCACTGGCCTGCCCGCCGCTCTGCCGCTCCAACCCCCGCACGCCACGCCCATCAGCGCGCGCCTCAGCATGCTGCGCGAGGGCGACCGCGTCGTCTACTTCGTGCACACCGACCCCGTCTGCTCGCACACGGCCGACCACAAGCTAGAGCGCAATCTCTGCCTGGCCCGCTTCGCCCTGTTCGGCCTCGCTACGCAGTCCGAACTGGCCCGCGCCCACGGCATCAGCCAGAGCACCGTCTCGCGCGCCGTGCAGCGGCTGCAGGTGCAGGGTGAGCTTGGCTTCGCGCCCGCCCCCAAGCCGCGCCGCCCCTATGGCATCGTGGACCCCGCGCAGCTGGCCCAGGCCGCCCGCATGCTGCGGTCCGGGCTCAGCCTGTACCGCGTGGCCCAGCAACTGGGCGTCTCGCAATCGACGCTGTGGCGCTACACCCAACAGGGCTTGCTACCGGCCAGCCAGTGCCTGCCACGGCGCCGCGCCGGCGCGCCCGCCGAGCGTGACAGTGACGCTCAGGGAGCGGGCCCGCAGCCCGGCGGCGCGGCGCCCAGTGCGCCGCCGTCGGCGGCCCCCGGCAAGGAAGACCGCAACCGGCGTGACGCCGCCGCCCCGCGCGGCCGCGCGGCGCACGACACGGCGGGCCGCGTAGCGGCCAGCCTGGGGGCGCTCGACGGGCGCGCCCCGCGCTTCGCCGCCGCCGCGGCCGTCAGCGGGGGCGGCGTGCTGACCGCCCTGCCGAGCCTGCTGCAGGCCGGCCTGCTGCGCCACCTCGACCAGCTGACGCTACCCAAGGGCTTCTACGGCCTGCAGTCGCTGCTGCTGCTGTGGGCCTTCCTGCTGCTGGGCCGGGTGCGTTGCGCCGAGCGGCTGCGCTACCAGCAGCCCGGCGAGTGGGGCGCCCTGTTGGGCCTGGACCGCTGCCCCTGCCCGCGCACCCTGCGCCGCCGCACGCACCAGCTGGCCGCTGCCAAGGGGCTGCCGGCCTGGGTCGGCTGCCTGACCCAGGACTGGTGTGCAGACGATCCGGAGGCCGTCGCCACGCTGTTCGTCGATGGCCACGTGCAGGTCTACAGCGGTCAGGGCCGGCTGCCGAAACATTTCGTGACCCGCCAGAAGCTGGCCCTGCCGGCCTCGGTCGGCTACTGGGTGCACGCGCTGGGCGGGGCGCCGCTGCTGTGCTTGCACCGCCAGATAGACGCCGGCATGGTGTCTGAGATCTGGAACGGGATTGTGCCGCAGTTGCGCCAGCTGGGCCTGCTGGCAGGCGCTGGCGCACCACGCCTGACGCTGGTCTTCGACCGCGAGGGCTGGAGCCCGCGCCTGTTCCGCGAGCTGCGCGCGCTGGGCATCGCGGTGGTGACTTGGATCAAGGGCTCGCAGGCGCAGCGCTGGCCGGATAGCGACTTCCGGGAGGCCGTCATCCCAGTGCGCGCCCCGGGCGGGTCGGCCCGCCTGGAGGGCCAGCTGGCCGAGCGACCGTACGATCTGGGCGCAGGCTGCCAGGCGCGCGAGATCCGCTTCTGGATCGACCGCCGTGTGCGCGGCACGGGCCAGCGCGGCCAGCCGCGCAAGCCGCTCGAGCTGGCGGGTCGGCCGGGGCCGGACCAGCGCCAGCCCGCGCTGCTGACCACGCATCCCGACCTCACGGCCGAGCAAGCGGCGGGCCTGCTGCGCTCGCGCTGGACGCAGGAGAACTTCTTCAAGTATCTGCGCGCCGAGTTCGGCCTCGACACCCTGCCCGAGCATGCCCTGGTGGAGGTCGAGGCCGACGCCTGGGTCGTCAACCCGGCCTGCCGCACCATCGGCAAGGCGCTCAAGCAAGCCCGCAACTCGGTCGGCAACCTGCGCCGCAAGCTGGCCCTGCAAGCCGACGCCGGATCCGCCCCAGCGCGCGCGCTGGAAGCGCGCATCCAGACTTGCGACCAGACCATCCAAGGCCTGCTGCTGGCACGCAAGGTGACCGACCAGCACATCTTGGCCGGCGAGCTCTCGCCGGAGGCACGGCTGCAGGCCCTGCCCCAACCGCTGCGCCTACTGCTAGACACCCTGCGCATGCTGGCCTACCGCGCCGAAACAGCGATGACGACCGCGGTTGCGCCCGCGCTCGACAATCCCGACACCGCCCGCAGCCTGCTCAAGTCGCTGTTTCAGGCTGACGCCAGCCTGCACCCTGACGAGTCAGCCGGGACCCTCACCGTGCGCCTGCTGCACCAGCCGACCCGCGCCCAGGATCGCGCCCTGGCCCCCTTGCTCGACGAGCTCAACCGCACGCGCACCGTCTTCCCCGGCACCCAACTCCGTTTGGTGTACCGCATGCTGTCGGACGACCTGCCCTGCTCAGCCTCCTCCCAGCCCACCCCGGCCAACCCCAAGCCGCCGCTCCCTGCATCCAAACTATCCAAACCAAATGAAACGGTGTAACGAAGTCTGATACTTTTGACATATGGCATGGCACCTGACACCGAGACTGCGGCGTCCGCATGCGGTTCACGCGCGCGTACCCGATCAGAGCTTCATGCGCGCTTTCCTTGCAGGTCTTGGGTTCAGTCAATTCTACTGTCCGAGGTTCGACCCTCCTCGTTATCCTCGGAACGCACGATCAGAGGACATGGCTAGGATTGGCGCTGACATGTGGCTGGCGTTTCGAATCTTTGATGAGAAAGAAAAGAGAGCTTAGCCAGAGCCCGGTCGGGGGTGAACCGTCAGGTCCGGGAAACGCAGCCCCAGGCTGTTCAGGCGGCACCGTAGAGTAATTGTCGCCGACGGGCTTGATCCTGAGCGCGGAATTCCCGCATCGGCTCCAGTCCCGGCATGAAGCAGGCACATGCTGGAGCGATTCGAACGCTATCCCCTGACATTCGGCCCCAGTCCGATCGAGCCGGTCCACCGCCTGTCGCAACACCTTGGTGGCGGGGTGGAGATCTACGCCAAACGCGAAGACTGCAATTCGGGACTCGCATTTGGGGGGAACAAGATTCGCAAGCTCGAGTACATCGTGCCCGAGGCCATCGCAGCCAAGGCCGATACGCTCGTGACAATCGGAGGAGTTCAATCCAATCACACCCGCCAGGTCGCCGCAGTCGCGGCAAAGCTCGGAATGCGCTGCCGCCTTGTCCAAGAATCGTGGGTGCCCATGCATGACGCCGTCTATGACCGGGTCGGCAACATCCTGATGAGCCGGGTGATGGGAGCCGATATCGTACTGGTGGACGAGGGCTTTGACATCGGCATCCGGGATAGTTGGAAGCGCGCGATCGAGGACGTGAGGGCGTCCGGAGGGAAACCGTACCCGATTCCCGCAGGTGCGTCCATGCATGAGCTGGGCGGTCTGGGTTTCGTGGGATTTGCGGAGGAAGTGCGCGAGCAGGAAGCCGAGCTGGGGCTCCACTTCGACTTTGTCGTGGTCTGCACCGTGACCGGCTCGACCCAGGCCGGGATGGTTGTGGGATTCGCGCACGACGGGCGCCAGTGCAACGTGATCGGGATCGATGCCTCCGCGACGCCGCGGCAGACCAAGGATCAAGTCCTCGAGATCGCTAGGAACACGGCGGACCTGGTCAGGCTCAGGCGTGAGATCGTGGCCGACGATATCGTCCTGCTGGAGGACTACGCCTATCCGGCCTACGGAGTGCCTTCAGATGAGACAAACGCGGCGATTCGGACCGCCGCGCGGACCGAGGGGATGATGACAGACCCCGTCTACGAGGGTAAGTCGATGCACGGGCTGATTGATCTGGTCCGGACCGAGTATTTCCCAAGCGGATCGAAGATCCTCTACGCCCACCTCGGCGGAGTCCCCGCAATCAACGCATACAGCTACTTGTACAGGAACGGTTGACGCCCTTGCGCGCCGCAGCGCATGCCGGCGAACTCGAGCGCGGCCGGGCGCGCACACAATTGCTGGCCGCCCGCTACCGCTGAGGCAGCGATTCGATGTCTCCCCGAATGCTGGCCGCCAGACCTTCCAAGCCACCGCCTTCGGCCAGGCGCAGCGCGCGCAACATCGCTTCCTCCGCCTCGGCGTCGCGGCCCACTCCCTGGTACGCGTGGCCGAGGGCATATCGAACGAACGCTTCGCTCTCTCCCGCGTCGCCCGCAAGCGCAACCTCGAGATGTGTGACCGCTTCGTCCGGACGGCCAGCTTCGAGGGCCAGGGTGCCAAGATTCATCCGCGCCACAGGATTGGTCGAATCGCTCGCCACAGCCTCGCGGAAGTGGCGGGCCGCCTCGTCAACCTCCCCCAATTGCAGCAGCGCGACGCCGAGGTTCGCGTGTGCCTCGGCTGATAGGGGATTGAGCTCAATTGCCTGCCGGAAGGCCGCAGCCGCAGCGGACGGGTCTTCCCTGGTTGCCTGCACGACGCCCCAGTTGTTGTGCAATTCCGCGAGGCTCGAGTCGATCGAGCGAGCCGCCTCATAATGTTGGGCCGCCTTCGCGAAGCTGCCGGCGCGTCCGTAGGCCCCGACTAGGTTGGCGTGGGCAGACGCCATTCTGGGATCCAGCGACAGCGCTTCCTCGTACGCTCTGATAGCGTCGTCAAGTGCCCCCTTGGCCTCCAAGCTCCTGCCTAGATTCAGGAAGAAGTGTTCGTCGGCCGCAAGTTCCTGCACTCGAGCGAGGAGCGGATCGTCGGACACCGGCTTCGAGTCATCTGCGGTTCGCACCGACCCGAGCGTGCGCTGGGCCGCGACCTCGTCGCCAACGGCGCGCTGCGCCAGGCCAAGCGAATATCGAGCAGCACCGGATTCGGGTGCCAGCCTCACCGCTCGCTCCAACAGGGGCAGCGCTTCGGCGGCCTGCCCGCGGTCCACGAGCAGGCGCCCGAGCCCGTAAGCCTTGGCCGCGTCGCTGCCGGCGAGATCTTCGACACTGCCCAGGACGGCCGTCGCTTCATCGAAGCTCTGGAGGGCTGCCAAGACCTCTGCAAGGCGGATCGCCGCAGGAATATACTGGCGCGTTTTCAGCACGCCGCGCAGCGAATCCGCCGCCTCTGCGTAGCGGCCTGCCTCCTGCTGCGCGACGCCCAGCAGGTATGTCCAGCGGAACTCGCCGCCAGAGAGGGCTGCGGCGCGGCGGTAGAGTGCTTCCGCCCCCGCGAGGCGGTCATGGGCATGCAGGATCATCGCGAGATCACCGTTTCCCCAAGGATCGTCCGGCTCTTGCGCGAGGGCTTCGATCCTGCTTGTGACCGTTGCCCTGGCTCGCTCCGGAAACTCTTCCGCAACAACCGAGGGGATTGCCGGTAGACCGCTCGTGCGCCCACCCGAGCAGCCAGCCAGCGCGAAAGCCAAGACACCGGCCACGCAGACGCCGGACCGGTCGAGTCCGCGCATATTAGGCGCCTGCGACCAGCGCTAGCTTGCTGAGCCGCTCGTTTCCCCGAGGCAAGACAGGCATCTCGGAAGTCGCCCTATGCGCCTTAGCGAAAGTGGAACCACAGCATCAGCACAGCCAGGCCGACTACTACAGTCATCGCCCCGAGCAGCTTCTCGCCGCGGCTGTCGCCTTCGGTGCCCGTGCCCCGCTGCCAGTCAAACGTCAGCCCGGCGATGCGCGCGGCGAGCGGCCTCTCCCCCAGCTTGCTGACGCACCAGAACAGCGCCAAGCACCCGCAGAAAACGCCAACGCTGTAATTCAAGAACGGGATCTGCACCAACCCATTGAGCGGCCCCAGGTCAACGCCATAGGCCTTGTACAGGATGTCCAGGGCGAATCTTCCCGCTCCGGCCAAGCCGCCAACGACCAACGTGCTGATCGCTGCGCGGGAAGTCCCGCCCTTCCAAAGGATGCCCAGCACGAAGGTCGCAGTGATCGGAGCGCCGATGTAGGCCTGCACGCTCTGGAGATATTGGTAGACCTCACCGCTCAGATAGCGGATCATCGGGATCCACAGAATGCTGACCAAGACAACCACGCCCGTGATCAGGCGGCCCACGAATACCAGCCGCTTCTCGCTCGCTTCCGGACGCAGCTTCTTGTAAATGTCCATGGTCACGAGAGTCGAGCAGGAATTGAGCACGCTGCTCAGGGACGACATCAGCGCAGCGAGCAATGCCGCGATCATCAGGCCCGACACCCCAGGCGGCAAGAGCCGGTCAACCAGCAGCGGGAACGCCGTGTCTCCCGTGGCTTCCTCCGGCCACAGCGCCCGGGCGATCAGCCCAGGCAGGACCAAGATGAAGACCGGCAGGATCTTGAGCGCCGCTGCGAAGATCGCGCCGCCCCGAGCGTCCGGAAGGCTGCGCGCGCTCAGCGTCTTCTGGACGATCACCTGATCCGTGCACCAATACCAAGTGCCGAGGATCATCGTGCCCAGCGTCGTGCCGAGCCAAGGGTATTCCGGATGATCTATTTCCTTCACGATGTGAAAGAAATCGTCCGGCAGGGCTTCCCGCAACGCCGAAAATCCGCCGGCGGCGTCCAATCCGATCCACGTCAGGTAGGCCGAACCGCCGACCATGATAAAGGCCTGAATCAGGTCCGTGTAGATTACCGCCGCCAGCCCGCCCGTGATCGTGTAGATGCCTGTCGCGACCACCAGCAGAATAGCTGTCGTCATGTAGTCCCAGCCGAAAATCTCCCGCGCCAAGATCCCGGCCGCGAACAGCGCCACCGAGATCTTCGTCAGCACGTATGCCAGCAGCGAAACGGTCGTGAGGTACCAGCGACAGCCCGGGCTGAAGCGCTTCTCGAGAAACTCGGGCATCGTGAAGATGCCGCTGCGCAGGTACTGCGGGATGAATATCCAGGCCAGCAGAAGCAGGCAAAAACTGGCGGACCACTCATAGGTGCCGACCGCGAGACCACTGGACGCACCCGAGCCCGCCAAGCCGATCACGTGCTCGCTACCGATGTTGGTCGAGAACAGCGTCGCGCCCACGGCGAACCAGCCGATGTGCTTGCCAGCCAGGAAATACTCAGTCGTGGTGTTCTTGTTCCGCGAGTGATAAAAGCCGACGCCAAAGACGGCCGCGAAGTAGACAGTGATAATGAGGGCGTCCATCGGAATCGAGAGTATACCTTGAGTTGCGCAGCAGGAATCGGATTGGTGGTTTTCGCACACGGGTCGAGGGTCGCCGCCGCGAATGAAGCGGTACAGGCTGTGGCACTGGAAGCTGCACAGCAGGCGCGCATCCCCTGCTTCCGCACGGCCTTCCTCGAGTTGGCGAGGCCAAGCCTGGCCGAAGCCGTAGAGGAATTGGCCGCAGAGGGCGTCCGGCGGATCCTGATCACGCCGTATTTTTTGACCATGGGGCGCCACCTCACCGAGGATCTGCCCCGGCTCTTAGATGAAATCCGGCCGGCTTACCCCGACGTTGCCGTGCAGGCAACCCCGCCGCTGGACGGGCACCCGCAGCTGGCGGCAATTCTCGCGGCCCGAGCACGCGCTCTGCTCGCCGACGACCGGATCGCGATCGACGGTCCCTAGTGACGGAATCCGTCACAGGCTTGGGAGAATGGAAGACCGATGCCGACGATCCAACTCATCGAACACCTCCCGCTGTGCAGTCGGGCCCGCCAGTTCACCTTCCAAGCTCCGTTCCGGCACGAGGCCGGCCAATACGTCGGCCTGAGCGCCGTTGTCCGAGGCACGCAGCAAATGCGCTACTACTCAATCGCCTCCCCGCCCCGCCCTGACGGCCGTATCGATTTCTGCATTCGCTGCGACGGTGACTTCGGGAGCCACCTGGGCGGACTGCGCCTCGGCGACTCCATCGAGTCCAGCGAGCCGGGCGGCAAGATGCGCCTGCTTGACGCCGGCCGGTCGGCCGTCTATTTTGCGGCAGGCACCGGCATCGCCCCGATGCGAGCCATCCTGCTCGCTCAGCTAGCCGAAAATCCGCAGGCGGACATCACGCTTGTGCTGGGTGCCAGGCACTCAGCGGAGTTGCTGTTCCGCGAGGAGCTGGAGTCCCTCGCCACGCACCATGCTGGCTTGCTGTTCCTGCCAACCGTCAGCGGACCCGATACCGCCTGGGCGGGCAGGCGGGGCCGCGTCACCGCCCATGTTGCCGAGGCCACGGGGGGACGGAGCGGCTTGGATGCCTACTTCAGCGGCCAGCCGGAGATGGTTGCCGAACTCCGCACTCGGCTCGCAACGGCGGGCATCACGGATACGCGGCAGTGCTTCGAGAGATACTGAGACTTGCAGCCCGGCTCGCCGATTCGCCGGGCTTCCGCCACCATGCCGAACATCGCAGTCACCCTTCCAGACGGCCACCAGCTGCAGGTCGAGCTAGGAACGACAGCACTCGAGGTTGCCGAGCGCATCAGCCCGGGCTTGGCGCGGGCAGCGCTGGTGGCCGAAGTTGACGGAGAACTCGCAGATCTGACCGCGAGTCTCCAGCAGGACGCCAAGGTGCGCTTCCTGACCGACCGCGACGAGCAAGCGCTGGAAGTGTACCGGCACTCGGCCGCCCACCTGCTCGCGGCCGCAACCTTGGAGCTGTATCCAGAGACCAAACTGGGCGTTGGCCCGCCAACGGACCAAGGGTTCTTCTACGACATGTACCGGGAGACTCCGTTCACTCCCGATGACCTCGAGAAGATCGAGGCGCGCATGGCTGAGATCGTCAAGCGCGACCCAAAGAACGAACGCGTGTGGATTCCCCGCGAGGAGGCGCTCGCCCAGTACAAGCAGCAGGGCGAGTTCATGAAGTGCGAGTTGATCGAGGAGAAGACAGAAGACCCGCGTGTCTCGGTCTACAAGACCGGGGAGCTGTTCACTGACTTCTGTCGTGGCCCGCACATCCCATCGATGGGGCGGATCAAGGCCTTCAAGCTGTTGTCGGTCGCCGGAGCGTACTGGAAGGGTGACGAGAAGCGCGAGCGGCTCCAGCGCGTCTACGGAACCGCGTTCTTCTCTAGAAAGGCCCTTGCGGCCCATCTCAACCGGCTCGAAGAGGCCAAGAAGCGCGATCATCGCAAGCTCGGCAAGGAACTGGACCTGTTCAGCATCCAAGAGCTCGCCGGCCCCGGGCTGATCTTCTGGCATCCCAAGGGCGGCACGATCCGGCGGATCATGGAGGACTGGCTGCGCGACCAGTTGGTGGCACGTGGCTATGGGCTGGTCTCCACGCCGCACGTGGCCCGGCACGGCTTGTGGAAGACTTCGGGCCACGCCGAGTTCTACCAAGATGACATGTTCAAGCCGATGGAGCTCGATGACTCGCTCTACCAACTCAAGCCGATGAATTGCCCGTTCCACATCTTGATCTATCAGAACAAGCTGCAGAGTTACAGGGATTTGCCGGTGCGGCTAGCCGAACTTGGAACTGTGTATCGCTACGAGCGCTCGGGCGTGATGCACGGCCTGCTGCGCGTGCGCGGATTCACGCAGGATGATGCCCACATCTTTTGCACTCCCGAGCAGGTCGAGGACGAGGTCATTGGTTGCGTCGATCTGGCGATGGAGGTCTTGAGGGTGTTCGGCTTCGCCGATTTCTCGGTGGAGCTGTCGACCTGGGATGGCGGGGCCAGCACGAAGTATGCCGGCACGCCCGACGAATGGAAGCTGGCCGAGGACAGCCTCTTCGAGGCTCTTCGCAAGCGCGAAATCGAAGCGAAGGTAATGCCTGACGAGGCGGCCTTCTACGGCCCGAAAATCGACATCAAGCTGGTCGACGCTATCGGGCGTTCGTGGCAACTGTCGACCATCCAGTTCGACTTCAACCTGCCACGGAGGTTTGGCCTGAAGTATGTCGGCACGGACGGCCAGACCCACCAGCCCATGATGGTGCACCGGGCGCTCTGGGGTTCGGTGGAGCGTTTCTTCGGGGTGCTGATCGAGCATTACGCAGGTGCATTCCCGCTTTGGCTGGCGCCGGTGCAGGCAATCGTGCTGCCCATCACAGACCATCAGGCCGATTACGCGGAGACGGTGGCCCGCGAATTGAAGGCGGGCGGGCTGCGTGTCGAGATCGACAAGCGGAGCGAGAAGATCGGCTTTAAGATCCGCGAGGCCCAACTGGAGAAGGTGCCGTACATGCTGGTGGTCGGGCACCGGGAAGCCGAGGCGGGGCAAGTTGCAGTCCGGCACCGCCGGAAAGGCGATACCGGCGCGCGGACCCCTGCGGAGTTCCTGGCAGACGTGCAGCCGCTCATCGAGTCGAAGCATGCGGGCGCCTAGCAGCGACCCAGGGGCACCGGCGCTCGGTCCGATTGCCTAGCGGTCGCGGGCCGACCTATCCGCCGTGCGGGGCTGTGGCATACTCAGGATTCGAGGGCACCCTGCCAACGTGATGCGAAGCCCGTCGTTGCTGTCGCTCTGTCTGGCGGCCCTGATACCAGCCGCGCTGCACGCACAAGGCGTTGCGAGTTCGAACGCCCAGCCCGTCAAGGCTGAAAAGGCCTCAGGCCTGCCGTGGCACGCGTCTTTCACCGACGTTGCGCAAGAGGCTGGGCTGGACCTCGAATTCACCTACGGCGGTCGCGACTCCAAGCGATACATTATTGAGTCCAACGGCTCCGGAGTGGCCTTCTTGGACTATGACGGCGACGCACTCTTGGACGCGTTCTTGGTGAATGGCTCCCGTCTGGAGGGCTTCCCAGACGGGCAGGAACCCACAAATCGCCTCTACCGCAACGCCGGGGGCGGCAAGTTCGAGGATGTGACGGACTCAAGTGGGCTGGCGCGCGCAGGTTGGGGCAGCGCCGTCTGCGCGGGAGACTTCGACAACAGCGGCACTACCGACATGTTCGTGGCGTACTGGGGCCCGGATGCCCTGTACCGCAACGACGGGGACGGAACCTTCGCGGAGATCGCGGCCGCCGCCGGAGTGACGGGCGACCCAGGCCAGTGGAGCTCTGGCTGCACATTCGTGGACTACGACCGCGACGGACTGCTGGACTTGCTCGTCACCCAGTACCAGCAGTTCGATCCCGAGACGGCTCCGCCGCCGGGGAAGACTTCAAACTGCGAATGGAAGGGCATGCCGGTCTATTGCGGCCCGCGCGGCCTGCCCTTCGGCAACGTCACGCTCTACCGGAATCTCGGCGACGGCCAGTTTGAAGATGTCAGCGAAGCTGCGGGCGTGCGTGACGTGCGCGACTACTATGCGTTCACCGCAGCGGCCGCCGACTTTGACGGGGACGGCTGGCAGGACATTTACATCGCCTGCGATTCCACCCCCAGCATCCTCTTTCTCAACAACGGCGACGGCACCTTCACCGACTTCGCCACCGAGGCAGGCGTAGCCTTCGACGAGCACGGCTTTGAACAGGGCGGCATGGGCGTGGGCGTGGGCGATTTCGACAATGACGGCTGGCTCGATCTCGTCAAGACCAACTTCGCCGACGACTATCCGAACCTGTATCACAACAACGACGGCGTGTTCTTCGAGGACGTCTGCGTGCGGGCCGGCCTAGCTTCGAATCCGCAGTATGTGGGCTGGGGTGTCGAGTTGGTCGACCTGGACAACGACGGCTGGCAGGACATCTTTCAAGTGAACGGCCACGTCTACCCTGAGCTCGACCGGCAGGAAAACGTCAAGGAGTCGTACGCGCAGTCAAACCTCGTGTACCGCAGCCTGTCCGGCCAACGCTTCGAGGATGTCACGGCCCTGTCCGGCGACGGCTTGGCCCAGGCCCGGTCAAGCCGGGGCGCGGCATTCGGCGACTTCGACGACGACGGAGATATGGACGTGCTCGTGATGAACATGGCCGCGCCCGCCTCGTTGCTGCGCAACGACCTAGCCGCCGGCCGCAACTGGATTCGACTATCGCTGCACGGCACGAAGTCGAACCGCGCGGCGATTGGCGCAACCGTAACGATCGAAGCGGGGGATGTGCGCCAGACGCGCGCGGTGATGAGCCAGTCCAGCTACGTGTCGCACAACGATCTCCGCGCGCACTTCGGCCTGGGGGACTCCCGGGACGTTGCCAAGATCGTCGTGCGCTGGCCTAGCGGCGACGAGGAGGAGTTCCCAGGCGTCAGCCACGGCCGCGATTGGCTCCTCACGGAAGGCTCGGGAGAGGCCACGGCGCTGCCATGACGATCAGGGCGAGCGCATTCGCCGCGCGCTGGGTGACCGCGTCCTTGGCCACGATGCTGCTAACTTGTCAGGTCGCCGCTTTGCGAGGCGCGCAGGCAGCCGACGCTGCGGCGCTGACTGACCGCGGGCTCGCACTCGCCCAGGCCGGCCAGTCGCACGAGGCGGCCAAGCTGTGGCTGCAAGCCCTCGAGCTAGCCCCCGATCATTTCCCGGCGCTGTTCAACCTTGGATACATGCATTACTCGGCCGGGCGCCTCAGCGATGCCGAGCCGTTTCTCGCGAGTGCGGCCAAGGCCGATCCCCGCGATTTCAACGCCCACTACCTGCGCGGCGTGGTAGCGCAGAAGCTGGGCCGCGGGGACAGCGCGCTGCGATCATGGCGCCAAGCCCTGGATGTGCGCCCGGATCAATTCCAGCTCATGCAGGTCATGGCCGTCGAATACGGCAAGGGGCGCTACCACAGCGAAGCAGCGGACATGGCCATGCGCGCGCTGCGATTGCGGCCCGGGAATGAGGACCTGTACTACATGGCCATCCATGCCTGCCGCGAGGCTGGCAACCTCGATGCCGGCCTGGAACTCGCAACGCAAGCTGCCCAGCGATACCCTGCATCGGCGCGCGCCAACTTCGAACTGGCTTGGCACTTGCAGAAGGACGGGCGCTTCGACGAGGCGCTGCCTTTGCTGCGAAGCGCGATCGACCTCGACCCAAGCTACGAAGAGCCCCACTTTTTCTACGGGGACTGGCTGGTCAAGCAGGCCCGCCATTCCGACGCCCTAGAGCCTCTCCGCCGCGCCATCGAATTGCGCACAGACTACATGCCCGCGCGGATCGCATTCGCCCGGGCGCTGATGGGCCTAAAGGATTGGCCCGCGGCACTTGACACCCTCAACGACGCGGTCAGGCTGGAACCCCGTCATCCGCAGCCGCACGTGCTGCTGTCCCAAGTCCACTTTCGCCTGCGAGACCGCGCCAAGGCACGCGAGGAGAAGGAACTCTCCCTCAAGTTGCGCCGACAGAACCCGGATTTCTTGCAGGCCGTGCAGACCCGCCCGTTTCCCGACTGATGGCCGCGACTAGGCCGCGCCGTAACGAGCGACGAGCTCCCGCATCTGCGCCAGGTAGCGGGGCACGGCCGTGAACGGATCCTCTGGCGCCTCATACTCCAAGGCCATGTATCCGCGGTACCCCGCCGCAGCAAACATGCGGACGATACGGTCCCAGTCGGACGGCGTGTGGTTGCCCTGCTCGTCCCGAATCTGGACCTTGAACTGCGAGTTCACCGCGTAGGGCAGGCACATCTGGATCTGCTCATAGGGCTCGCTGCGGAAATTACCGGTGTCGAGATTGATGCCGACATTGGGATGGTCGACGGCGCGCACGATCTGGATGATGCGCTCGGCGCGCAAAGTGATGCCACCATGGTTCTCGAGCCCGAGCACCACACCCTTGCCCGCCGCGTAATCGCCGGCACGCTTGAGGATTTCCGCCACCCAGCCGGCCGCCTCATCCTCGGAACTGCCCTCGGGGACATTTCCGCCGAAGACTCGAATATGGCTCGAGCCGAGCTTGTGCGACACGTCCACCCAGTGTTGGAGCCAAGCCACTTCCATGTCCTGCTCGCGACTTCTCGCTCGACACAAATCGCTGCGGATCGCAATGCTCGGCAGATCCACGGCCCCGAGGTACGCCTTACGCCGAAACGCTGCCAAGAACGCATCAACGTTTTCGCGCGGGAACCAGTACACGGTCGAATCGATGCCATCGACGCCGTTCTCGACAGCCATGTCGACCAAGTCCAGATAGCTCAGCGAGCCGTCGCCAAGGGCCTTCCGAAAGGAGTACGCGCAGATGGCGGTCTTCAGCCGGGACTCTTTACCGCCGAGTTCCGGCGTCCCGCCATGGGCTAGGGCTGGCAGCAGGGATAGCGAACAGATCGCCTCTCGTCTAGATAGCATGCCCTGAATTATACGGCCTTGCTGGCCTGTTCCGACCCAACATTCAAGCGAAGGAGTCCCGACCAGGGGGTCAAGACAGCCTTGCCCTGGGGTTTGCCGGCTCCGGTCATTGGCCGACGCCAGATCGCGGAGTGGGCGGAAGCTCCAGTCGTAGTCCGCTCCGACGACCGCTTGGTTGCAACTCGAATCATTGCAGCAGCCTGCGTCTGCGCGCCGGCAGAGCACCCGAACGTATCATGAGTAGGGAGTGGAACTCTCCGGCCACCGCAGGCTCTCTGTGATCTTTTGGATCGTGCTGGGAGTGTGCCTGATCGCGCTCGCCGTCGCCCTGAATATCGGCTGGCTCGTCGCAAACTGGCGCGGCGGACTGCTGGCGATCGGCGGTGTTATGGCTGGCCTGACACTGGTAGCGGGTCTCGTCCTGAACACCGTGTTCCTCGTGCGGGAGATTCGTCGCAACGAGAAGCACGATGCCTTCATCAACGCGGTCACCCACGAACTCAAGACTCCGGTGGCGTCGCTCAAGCTGTACTTGCAAACGCTGCAGTCCAGAAAGCTCGACGAGGCGCAGCAGCAGGAGTTTTACCAGACGATGCTGTCGGACATGGATCGTCTGCAGGGCACCATCGAACAGGTGTTGCTGGCCGGGGCCACCAGGACGCTGCGCACGGGCCGGCGCGCTCCGGTCGACATCGCAGCCATGGTAGAGGACTGCATCGGCAATCTGCGCCACAGCTACAACCTGCCGAACGACTCGCTGAGCTTCCAGAGCGAGATCCCAGACGGCGAGACCGCGATCGTGCTGGGCAACAGGGAGGAGCTACGCGCCGCAGTTTCAAACTTGATCGACAACTCGATCAAGTATTCCGACGACCGTGCGCAGGTCTGGATTCAGATAGCCAAGCTGGGTAGCGCCAAGGTTTCGATTCGCATCCGTGACAACGGCATCGGCATCGAAAGCGCCGAGCTCAAGCGCGTCTTCCGGCGCTTCTACCGCGCCCACGGGACCTTCCGGGCAAAGGGCACCGGACTCGGTCTGCACATCGTCCAATCGGTGGCCAAGAGACACGGTGGCCGCGTCTTCGGCGAGAGCCCGGGCAAGGGCCGCGGCAGTACCTTTACGCTCGAACTGCCCGTGGCAGCCCAAACATGAAACGAATCCTGGTCGTCGAAGACGAGGGAAACCTCGCCAAAGGGTTGCAGTTCAACCTCGAAGCCGAAGGCTTCGCGACACGCATCGAACCCACGGGCGAGCAGGGCTTGGCCGCAATCCGCGAGGGAGCGGCATTCGATGCGCTGCTCGTGGACGTGATGTTGCCCGGCATGGACGGCTTTGAACTGGTGCGCGAGCTGAGATCGCAAGGGTGCTTCGTTCCAGTGATGATGCTCACCGCGCGCAAGAACCCGCAAGACATCGTCGAGGGCCTTTCCGCCGGCGCGGACGACTACCTGCCGAAGCCGTTCGAGCTGCCCGTCCTACTTGCGCGGATCCGAGGCCTGCTGAGACGGCACAGATGGAGCGCCAGCGAGCAGATGCGTGAGGTGCCAAACACCTACGAATTCAACGGCCGCTCGGTCGACTTCGCCAACCAACTGCTATCCGTGGACGGCGAATCGCGGAAACTGACCCTCACCGAAGCCAAGCTGCTGCACTACTTGATTGCCAATGAGGGCCGCAGCGTCTCCCGCAAGAGCCTGCTGGAAGATGTTTGGGGAGTTCGCGAGGATACCGACACGCGCGCGATCGACAATTTCATCGTCCGCCTGCGCCGGTCCATCGAGCCGGACCCGGCCAAGCCAACCCACTTGCTGACGATCCGGGGAGTCGGGTATCGCTTTGTCGCCGATGCCGAGCCCGGCCTCAGTCGTCGTCTGTCGGGAGCGGCAGCGAAGCGCTTTCGCCGTCGGTGATGCCGACGGCCCAGCGGAAGGCCTCGAGCCACATCTTCTGAATAGCCGGGCTGTCCCAGACCTCGGGGCGGTGTCCCAGCAGAGACGTGAATACCCGGCCCTCGCCGAATTGGCGCACCCACGCGAGGGCGAAATCGCCGTCCGTGCGCTGCACGCCCTTCTTGGTCATGTCAACGCTGGATGTGTCCATGGCCAGCAGCACGCGGACCTTGTCGCGGGAGTAGCGATCCACTTGGTAGATCTCGTCGGTGATCTCGAATTCGGCCGGGAAATGGCGGCTGATCGGGTGCTTGCGATCCTCGACTCGGACGCGGATCTTCTGATGCCACGGGTGGTTGATGAACGCCCCGCCAACCATGTCAATGTACTCCGGCCAGGTTTCGCGGAACGAATCCGTGCCGCTGTGTGCGACCAAGATGGCCTTGCCGTCCTCTTTCACGAAACGCATCAGGTCTGCCTTTTGCTCTTCGGTCACCTCCAAGTCGCCCTGGGTGTAGAACAGCACCGCATCGAAGTAGTCGAGGTTCTTGCGATTGCCGCGGAGCTTTTGCTTGGTTACAAGCTCCATGTCTGTGCGGAAGCGGACATCGAACAAGCCCGTTTGCTCGCCGATCTTGGCCATCGTGAACATCGCGTGCGACACCGCGTCGTGCGCAAAGAAGTGCGAGCCGCCGAGCACCAGCAGATGCTTCCTTCCGTCGGCATCCGCCGCTGCCATCGGCGCGGCAAATAGCGAGAGGGCGGCAGCAAGCACCACCCATCGAACCGGTCTCTGGAGCCTCATGACCGCTAGTGTCGCATAGGCTGGGTCAAAGCCTGTTGATTAATGTTGCGACGTACGCCGCGCCGAAGCCGTTGTCGATATTTACGACAGAGACATTGCTCGAACACGAATTCAACATTCCCAGCAGCGCTGAGAGGCCATTGAAGCTGGCTCCGTAACCAACACTGGTCGGGACGGCAATCACCGGAACCGAGACCAAGCCTCCGAGTGCGCTCGGCAGAGCCCCTTCCATGCCTGCGCAGCAGATCACGACGCGAGCGGCCTCGATGCGCTCTATCTTCGAGAACAGCCGGTGAATCCCGGCGACGCCGACATCGTAGATCGTGTCGACCTCGTTGCCCATGACCTGGGCGGTCACCGTGGCCTCCTCGGCCACCGGGATGTCGCTCGTGCCGGCGCAGACCACAGCGATCTTGGCCTTGCCCAGGATCGCGCGCTCGCCCCACACCCGCACGGCGCGAGAGCGCGGAAAGTGCTCCGCTTGGCCGTCCAGTTCGCGCACGGCCTCGAACATCGCCTCCGTCGCGCGCGTGACCAGCAGGTTCGGCGAGCGTTCGAGCAGCTTGCCCGCGATCGCGGCGACTTCGCCAATCGTCTTGCCATCGCCCAGGATCACTTCGGGCATTCCATGCCGGAGTTCCCTGTGATGATCCACCTTGGCGAAGCCCAGATCCTCGTACGGCATATGCCGCAGTTCGCCGACCGCGCTGTCAACGTCGCAGCGGCCCTGGCGCACCTCCTCAAGCAGCGCTCGGAGTTTCTGATCGTTCATGGCCTAGCCCGTGACGGCCGGTAGGTGCCGATCTCGATCACGGGGTCCGGGCCCATGCCCGGCGGGGTGTCAATCACCTGCACCACCTTGCGGTCAGGCACCGACACGATCCAGATCTGATCCTTGTCCTGTACGCCGGCGAATGCGTGCCGGCCATCCTTGGAAAGCGAGATGGAAAGCGGCTGCCCGCCGAGGGGAATCCGCGCCAGTTCCTGCAGCGCGGCCGGGTCGGCAATCCCGACCGCCTCGCCGCTCTGCAGCGAGTACACCAGCAGCGCATCTCCCTCTGTGGAGACGACCCGGTTCGCACCGGGACCGGTCGCGATCGAGCCGATCAGGGACTTGGAGGCCGTATCGATGACGTCGATGCGTCCTTCGTCACGACAAGTCACCCACAGCTTCGACCCATCGCGGGACAGGAGGCTGCCCTGCGGTCCCTTGCCAACCTCGATCAGGTGCAGCTCCCCGCTGGAAGCGTGCACCGCGCCGACCGTGCCGCTGGAAGTGTTCGAGACATATCCCCAGCCATCAGCGGCGAACGTGACCATGTGAGGGTCAATCCCTCCGTTGTCAAAATCCTGGATCACGGCTCGCGCATCCAGATCGACGAGGACGAGACGATCCGGATTCTCGGCCGTCACGAACGCGCGGCCCGAGCCTGGGTCCAGCCCGATGCCGTGCGGCCTGTGAAACTTGCCCATGGGCAGGATCCCGACCCGCCTGCGAGCGGGCAGATCGATGATCGAGAGCGTGTTTCCGCCCGGCCCGTCGTAGTCCATCCAAAGCACGCCGTTGTCAGAGACATAGGCGTAGCGGCCGTCTCGCGACAGCGCTACTTCGTGCGGGGTTTCGCCAACGCGCACCTCACCGACGCGGGCACCGGACGAGGCGTAGAACCCGACAGAATTGTTCTTTTTCTCGACCACGAGCAGGTCGGCATCCTGGGCGGCCGGAAGCGCCGCCACGAACAGCGTCGAGAGTATGAGCGGGAGGAATCTCATGAGTGCCGGAAAGGCCGCGCGGTTGCGCTTTACGAGCCATTGATTGTACCGTGAAGATCATGGCATCCAGTCTCAACAAGGTTATGCTCCTCGGGAATCTCGGCAAAGACGCCGAGACCCGGCACACGTCAAGCGGCACCGCCGTGACCAGCTTCAGCATCGCGACCACGTTCCGCTCGAAGGACCCGGGAACCGGCGACTGGAAGGAGAAGACCGACTGGCACGACGTTGTTCTGTGGCGGGGCGACAAGGTCGCTCCCTACCTCAAGAAGGGCAAGAAGGTGTTTGTCGAAGGGCGTCTGCAGACGCGCTCGTGGGAAGACAAGAACGGCGACAAACGGTACAAGACTGAGGTTGTCTGCGATTCGTTCGGGCTCATGCTGCTTGGTGACCGGGGCGGCGCGTCAGCCGACAGCTCCGAAGGGTATCGCTCTAGCGGCACGGGTCGTGGATTCTCCGGCGGCGGCAGACCTAGCCAGCCCACGTCCAGTCCGTCGACCGAAAGCGAAGGCTCCGGCGGACAACCACCGCCAGAGGACGACGACATCCCCTTTTAGAGCGGCGACGGCCGCTTGCAGGCTGGCAGTGCCCACGCGGCGTTCCGCCGCGGACCAATCGAGGTTGACACTGGACGCCCGCCAAGCTCCGTGGCACTACGATCAGTGCAAAGTTGTGGCGGCTACGCCGCGTTCAGGCAGGGGCGCATCGCGGGAAAGCACAGGGCGGCCAAATCCCTGGCCTATGAACTCGTCCCGCAAACCGAGTTGGCCCACGTGACCAGAGCCTTCGATTTCACCGCCTCTACGCTTCAGGTGCATGGAGACATTGCGAAAAGGGGTGGTGTTTCAGTCCCTAAGCTGGCGACACCTGGCCTTCGTCCAGGCCCGGCAGCGTAGCTGGGCCTTCGTCGGCCAGGTCGGGCTCTTGCGATTCCGGGCCGCCGTCCCGGTCGGTCGGAGGTGGTGTGATCGCCAGTGGCTCTAATTCGCGGCCCTCAAGCAACAAGTTGACCTCTTTGCCGTCCAGCACCTCCCGTTCGAGGAGGGCCTCGGCGATGCGGGTGAGGCCGTCGGCATTGTCCTCGATCACCTTCCGCGCCCGGCTGTAGCTCTCTGACACGAGCGAACCGACCTCGGCATCAATCTGCTGCGCAGTCGCTTCCGAATAGTTGCGCTGCTGGGCTATCTCGCGACCCAGGAAGACTTCCTCGTCCCGCTTGCCGAAGGTCAGCGGCCCCATGGCGCTCATGCCCCATTCACAGACCATCCGCCGGGCGAGCGCCGTGGCACGCTCGAGGTCATTGCCGGCCCCTGTCGTCATGTGATCCATGAACAGCTCCTCGGCGATGCGGCCGCCCATCAGGATGGCCAGCTGGGCGCAGAGGTAGACCCGCGTGTAGGTGTGCTTGTCGTCCAGCGGCAACTGCATCGTGACCCCGAGTGCTTGGCCGCGCGGGATGATCGTGACCTTGTGCAGCGGATCCGCCTGGTCGACCAAGGCAGCCACGACGGCGTGGCCGGCCTCGTGGAAGGCGGTGTTCTTTTTCTCGTCGTCACGCAGGATCATGGAGCGGCGCTCGGCGCCCATCATGACCTTGTCCTTCGCGACCTCGAAGTCCGACATCGTCACGACCTTGCGATTCTGGCGCGCCGCGAACAAGGCCGCCTCGTTGCCAAGATTGGCCAGATCGGCGCCCGAAAAACCGGGAGTGCCCCTAGCCAGCACCATGAGGTCGACGTCACCTGCCAAGGGGATCTTGGCCGTATGCACCTGAAGGATACCCTGACGGCCGCGCACATCGGGACGGGAGACCACCACGCGGCGATCAAACCTCCCCGGACGCAGCAGGGCGGGATCGAGCACGTCGGGGCGGTTGGTTGCCGCCATCAGAATCACGCCCTCGTTCGAATCGAAACCGTCCATTTCGACCAATAGCTGGTTCAGCGTCTGCTCGCGCTCGTCGTGACCCCCTCCGAGGCCCGCTCCGCGATGGCGTCCGACCGCATCGATCTCGTCGATGAACACGATGCAGGGGGCACTCTTCTTGCCCTGTTCGAAGAGATCCCGCACGCGGCTCGCGCCCACGCCTACAAACATCTCGACAAAGTCAGAACCCGAGATCGAGAAGAATGGCACGTTGGCCTCGCCAGCCACGGCCCGCGCCAAGAGGGTCTTGCCCGTTCCGGGCGGGCCGATCAGCAGGACGCCCTTCGGAATCCGCCCGCCGAGCTTCTGGAACTTTTGCGGCTCGCGCAGGAATTCGATGATCTCCTGCAACTCCTCCTTGGCCTCGTCGACTCCGGCGACCTCCTTGAAGGTGACCTTTTTCTGCTGGGCGGTCAGCAGCCTCGCGCGACTCTTGCCAAAGCTCAGCGCGCGATTTCCGCCCGCCTGCAGCTGGCGCATCATGAAAATCCAGAAAAATACGATCAGCACCAGCGGTGCAATGCGCCAGAACATCGCCCAAAAGCCCAGCGATGTCTGGTCCTTGATCGTGACCGTGACCCCCTGCGAGGTCAGCAGGTCAAACACTTTCGGGTAATCCTGCGGAATCGTGGTCTGAAACTTGCCGGAGCTCGCCTGTCCCTCGATCTGCTGCCCCGCCGCAGTGATCTCCTCGATATTGCCCTGCTCGACCTCATCCATGAACTGGGTAAAGCTCAGGGTTTCGATCTTGTCGCCGCTCTTGGCGTTGACCGCTTTCCACAGCAGGACCGCCGTGCAGAGCATCACGATCCAGAAAACTGCGGTCTTAAATGTCGAGTTCACGTCGTTGAATCCCTCTTTGCGGTACTGCCGCTCATTTCATGAGACGCAGCAAACAGCATCTTCGGCTCCTAGCCTGGCGCAATCATCGTCCATTCTTCCACTGCCAGTGCCCGGCGACTATTCGGATGTACGGCAAATTCACATGCCGGGCCGAATTCGCGCGCCCACACGATGCAGCCTGTGCCCTCTCCGCCTGAAGCCACAACCACCGGCCAGCCCGCGCGCCTCCAGGCGCTGATTCGGTTCCGCTGAAACAGATCTTTGATCTTCCTCGGCGAACCGTGTCCGGCGGGCCTGTACCGGTCGCCGGGGCGCCAATTGCGGAGTCGCAACGATCTGGGTACGCGATCCCAGTCCAGCAATGCAGTTTCGGCTTTATTGTACAAGATCTGTGGCTGGCGAAGCTCCACGACCTGTGTCCGCAGGCTGGAGTCCACGTCCCCAGGCACCGGCACCTGACCGGGGACAGGCAGGGGCAGGTCATATGCAGGAGGCGCCTTGACCTCCCTGCGGCGGAGCAAAACCAGTCCGAAAGATCGCTCGGCGCGCAGGCCGGGCAGGTCCACAGAGCCCGAGCCCACCTGCGAGAGGACCAACCCCCGCAGAGCTTCAATGTGTTCGAAACCGGAACTGCCGGCGGCAAGCTCGGAATCCTTCAACACCGAATCAAGCAGCCGCCGCTGGGCAGCGGGGTGCAAAGCGCCTACCGGCTCGACAGCCAGCACAAGCCCGTCCGCGGTACGCCGCACGCAAGTGCTTCGCAGCGCAGCGACCTGGCCTTCCCAGAAGCGCTCTTCCTCCAGCGCCCAGTCAGCCGTATTGGCCAAGACCGCCTCGACATTTGGATTCCACTCCCGCCGCAGCGACGGCAGCAGTTCGTGGCGCAGCTGATTCCTAGCGAACGCTGGATCGGCATTGCTGGCGTCCTCGCGCCAGGACAGCCCGCTGGCGCGCAGGTATTCCAGCACCTGCGCGCGAGATACGTCGAGCATCGGCCTCACGATGCGCTCGCGATACACGGGCCGCACTGCGCTTAGCCCAGCGCCGCAGGCGCCGCGCAACAGCCTGAACAGCACGGTCTCGGCTTGGTCGGAGCGCGTATGCCCCGTTGCGATCGACGGGCACGAGCCCGCGTCGAGCAAGTCTTCAAAGAATCGATAGCGCGCCCGCCGGCCGGCCTGCTCGAGGTTGCAGCCCGTCGCAGCTGCGGCCGCTGCCACATCCACGCGACGCACGAACGGTTCGCAGCCCAACTCTCCGGCGAGTCGGCAGACAAAGGCCTCATCGGCATCCGCGTCGGCACCGCGCAAGCAGTGATTCAAATGCGCCGCGGCCAGCGCCCGTCCGGGATAGAGCTCCTGCAAGGCGTGCAGCAGAGCCACTGAATCAGCGCCGCCCGACACGGCCACGCCGATCACTCCAGTGCCCGCAAACATCCCGTCGCGAGCAATTCGCCTGCGCAAGCTTGCGAGCACAACCTAACTGTAGACGACCGCAGGCCAGGCCAAGACGCCCACGTCCAGCTCAGAACTTAAGGTCGCGCCTCAGCCGCCAGCGGGTTTATGCTCACAGAGTATGGTTGCGTTTGCAATTCTAGGGCTTGCACTGGCCGCCGCGCTCCCGGCCCAGGCGTTCGAGGCATGCGAAGCGGTCCCCGTCTACGACCCCTGCGAAATCACCGTAGAACTTAGCGCCGCGGACGCGGACAAGCATCCAGAGCCGTTCAAGAGCGTCGAACTGCGGGCCGAGTTCCGTTCGCCGAAGGGCGGCAGAACTAAGGTCATGCCAGCGTTCTGGGATGGCGACAGGCGGTTTGTGGTGCGGTTCTCGCCGGACTACGAGGGTCGCTGGGACTTCCGCCTCATCTCCAACATCGACGCGTGGGACAAGCAGACAGGCAGCTTCGAGGCGCTGCCCGCACAAACCCCGGGATTCATCGAGGTGTTCAACAGCCGCTATTTCAAGTACCCGCTGACGAATACGGCCCATTACTGGCTGGGAGACACCCAATTCGGACTCGTCCCGAAGCCATGGGACGAATTTCGGGCCCTCGCGGACAAGCGAGCCGAGCAGGGGTTTACCCACATGCGAACGCTGACGCTACCCGCCCCAGAGTCGGGCAGCCAGGCGTTCGGCCCTGCGGGTGAGCCGTTAGTCGAACACTTCCGCGAGCTAGACCGGCGAGTGGCTTACCTCCACGGCCTCGGCATCGTCTCTGACCTCTTGCTCGCCAGTTCCGGGCAGGAAGTCGAGCGCCTGTTCCGCCGCTTGCGCGACCGCGACCGCTATATCCGGTATGTCTGTGCGCGCTACGCCGCCTTCAGCGTCACCTGGCAGATCCTGCTGGAGTGGGAAAGCCATGAGTCCGGAGGAGCGCTGCTCAAGCAGCTTGCGAACGCGCTCAACAAGCACGACCCGTACAAACACCCGAAATCCACCGGCGCGACAGTGACCTCGGCGTCGCTGGCCGAAGACACATGGCAGGACTATTACACGCAGAACCGGGTCGACCCGGCACTGGCCGCGATCGAATACGAGATCAATCGCGCACCGTTCGTGAACACGGGCGTCGGCATCGGGGCCGGCCCTGCCGCCGCCCGCCGACAAGCATGGAACGCGGCAGTCCGGGGCCACTACGTCACCCTCACAGCGGACGATGACACCGCGGACTCTCCCGTTGCCGAGCAGATGGTGCCGCTGCGAAAGTTCTTCGCACAATCGAGGTACTTCGATCTCCAGCCGCACTATCGCGTCGTAGGGGGCGCCGCACTGGCCCTCCATCGTGTTCCCAGATACGCCGAGAGGACCCTCGGCATCGAGCACATCGTCTACGCCGACCAGCCGGGATTGATCGAGCTCGTGATGCCCAAACAGGAGTATTCGGTCAGCTGGTACAACCCGGCAGACGGGACGTGGTTCGACCAGAAGAAGAAGTTCAAGGGCGACCGGTTCCGCTCGCAAACCCCGAACGACGAGCACGATTGGGTTCTCTACCTCCGGCGGGAGGGCAAGAAGCAGGACTACAACCAGTCGTTCATCCTCGAATCCAAGGAGCCGAAATTCCGCGAGGTCGAGCGTACCCCGTCCGAGCTGCCTTTTGAAATCCAGCTGCCGGCAGAGGCCGAGCTCCAAGCGGGACGAGAGCACGACTTCAACGCCACGCTGCGCAAGAGCACCATCGCGGCCAAGAGGACAGTCTGGATCTGGATCGGCGAGGCCGCTGGCTCGGATCGCGGCGCGAGGTTGCTGGGCACCACGCAGGCGGGCAGCTTCAGCGTGCCCGCCGACCTGGCGGAATCGTATCCAGCAACGCTGTCGCTGCGCGCGATCGGCCTCGACGGCGCAGGGCGCCTGTTCGAGGCATTCCGGACGTACACGTTGCTGCCGCCTGATTAGCAGGGCATGCCCGAAGGGAACGAGCCACCATGGATTCGCTGGGACCGCGAGCTACCGCCGGTGTGCGCCGCCGCGAAGTGCTGTGCATGGTTGGAGCCGCCGCCTTGCACGCATGTGCGACCCGCGACCCGCAACCCGAGGCCGGCAGCATCGCCCCGTTCGAACTGGCCGATGTCTCGGTTGCCGATCTCCGGGCGGGCCTCGCCTCGGGTCGCTTCACGACCCGTTCGCTATGCGAGGCATGCTTGGATCGAATCGAGGCAATCGACGACGCCGGTCCGGCGTTGAATTCCGTCATCGAAGTCAATCCAGACGCGCTCCGTGAGGCGGACCGCCTCGATGCCGAGCGGCGCGAGGGCGGAATGCGTGGGCCGCTGCACGGCATCCCTGCCATGCTCAAGGACAACATTGACACCGCCGACGGCATGCAGACGACGGCTGGGTCGCTTGCCCTCGTCGACTCGGGCGTGTCTCGGGACTCCGCGGTGGCCGCCAAGCTGCGCGCAGCGGGCCTGCTCCTGATCGCGAAGACAAACCTGAGCGAGTGGGCGAATTTCCGGTCCCGCCGGTCAACGAGCGGCTGGAGCGGGCGGGGCGGGCTGACGTTGAACCCGTACTTCCTCGACCGCAACCCGTGCGGGTCGAGCTCCGGCTCGGCAGTCGCGGTCTCGGCCGGGCTGTCACCGCTCGCGATCGGCACGGAAACCAATGGGTCGATCGTCTGCCCGGCGTCGATCAACGGCATTGTCGGCATCAAGCCGACCGTGGGCCTGGTCAGCCGAGCCGGGATCGTGCCGATCGCGCACACCCAAGACACTGCGGGGCCGATGGCTCGCAGTGTTGCCGACGCCGCCGAGCTGCTCGGTGCCCTGACTGGCCGCGACTCCCGCGACGATGCCACGAACGCCAGCGAGGGAAACTCCCATGCGGATTACGCGCGCTTCCTCGACGCCGACTCCCTGCAAGGTGCGCGCATCGGGCTGCTGCGGGAGTACTGGGGACGTCACGAAGGGATCGACGCGCTGCTCGAGAATGCCATCGCGGCCATGCGCGCACACGGCGCGGAGTTGGTGGACATTGACGTGCTGCCGGGCATCGACCGCACGCATGGCCCCGGATTCGAGGTCATGCTGTATGAATTCAAGGCAGACTTAAACAGCTACCTCGCGCAGCTCTCCGCGAGTGCGAAGGTGCGCACGTTGGATGACGTGATTCGATTCAACGAAGAGCAGCGGTCAGCCGAATTGCGGTACTTCGGCCAAGACATCCTTGAGGCCGCCGTGGAAAAGGGCCCGCTAACGGATCGAGGCTACCTTGACGCGCTGGCGATCAGCCGCGATACCTGCAGAGCCGTGATCGACGGCGTCACCTCCGAATTGCAGCTGGACGCACTGTTTGCGCCGACGACCGGGCCTGCATGGGTCACGGACCTGGTGCATGGCGACAAGTCATCGTTCTCGAGTTGCTCTTCGCCCGCAGCGCGAGCCGGATATCCGCACATCACCGTGCCGGGCGGCTTCGTGTTCGACCTGCCGGTCGGCGTCTCGTTTTTCGGCACCGCCTGGTCCGAGCCGAAGTTGCTGGGTCTCGCTTTCGCCTTCGAGCAGGCGACCCGCCACCGCCAGGCGCCGGGCATGCAGCCCGGAACCGGTCGCGCCTAGTCCGTGGTCACCCAAATTGGCGAAGACCACGCGACGTTGCCGTCGTTCTGCTCCACCCTCACGTAGTAGTAATGCTCGCCGGCCACCTTGCCAGCATCTTCGTAGGTGAATTCAAGGTCCTGAGGAAGTTTCTGGCGCGTGTACAAGAACTCCTGATTCTTGATGATGTCGATCTGGCGGATGGGCGACGTGCCGAGAATGTTCACCGTGAGGCGAAACTCGCCGTCCACCTTGACAATGTCGCCTTGCAGGTATTCTTTCCCGTTCGCGTCCATGCGGTAGTCGAGCACAATGTTGTCCGTCGCCCCGTAGCTATGCCGCAGCTTCATTGCGTCGAGCAGCCCCTGACGGGTGAAGTCTTCCGCAATCGTGCAAGCGTACGAGTAGTGCGTGGACAGGTGATCGGATGCCGCCTGCACGCCTAGCTTGTAGCCCTTGGCCCAAGCGTTCCAAACATAACCCGCCGCCTGGAAGCCGCCCGCCTGGGTGGTCGGACGCTCCCGATGGGCCGCCAGCGGGGCGCCCTCATACTCGGCCGAAACGCGGTCGCCCTGGAAGATCTCCACCAAGGGCTCGACCTCGGGATCGTTGTCCCGCCAGTCCGTTCCCATCCCCGTCGCAGAGGTGTGCGAGATCGCGATCCCGCCGTTGCCGCGCAAATACTCGTACAGGCGGCCGGCACCGCTGGCGTGGCTCGACTCCTCCGGCAGGATCGGCAATGTCGGCGTGCCACGCTTGGGTAGCAGGATGTTGCGGTGGCCGTCGGGATACCGCAGCGAGCGCTCGTAGCCATAGAACGGCTGGAACGCCCCGTCGACGGAAAAGACATCGACCGCCTGCTGGAGCACCCAGTTGATGTAGTCGTTGTCCGGGCCGCCCGAAAAGTTGTGCTCGCTGACCAACAGGTAGTCAAGGCTGGCTGCGTCCACGGCATACCGATAGGTCTGATAGAGCGTGCCGTCGTTATTGCCGTCCATGGAAAACTCCGTGTGACGGTGCGTGTCGCCGCGATAGATCTTGTACAGCTTGCCTGCTGAGGCGATCTCATAGCCGCGCAGGCGCCCGAGGTCGTGGGCTTCGGTCGGAGCCACGTCGTGAAACCGGAAAACGGGCTCCGGGCGGACGCGCAGTTCGGGCGGAGCGGGCGCGCGTCCCAGCGCTGGCAGCCGAGCGGCATACACATCCGTGTGCTGATAGAGGAATCCCTCAAATTCGCGACCATCTGTGGGCCAAGCGGCGACCAGGCTGCCCGCGCCATCTGCGGCCACGCCCCAGCGAACGTCTTGGCGACCCGCGCTGAAGGGGAATTCGTAGGGCACGGTCCACTCGCTGCCGTCCAGCGTCGTGGCCCAGATCTCCCATGCCGCCCTGTGCAAGGGGGTCTGGTCGGGCATGTCCCGCTGCCTGATCGTTCGATATCGCCCGAACAGCCAGACCCGGCCGTCATCGTCGGTTGCCAGCTTCGGGAAGTCGTTATGCCTGGGGTCCATATGAAGCGGCAGCGAGGCATTGATGTCAGCTGCGGGAGCCTGCCATTCAATCCCGTCGAGAACGGCCACGCGCATCAAGCGGTACTCGTACAACAACGTGCCCTCGACCGGCAGCAGGAAGCCAGTGTCCTTACCCCAGTTCAAACCGCTCTCGCTCCATGCCGCCCAGAGGCGGTTCTCGGCATCGACTGCCAGCGAGACATGCGCTTCGTAGAGCGGTGTGGCGGCGATGGGCAAAGGTCCGGCCGACCAGCGATCACCGCTCCACGTGCGCATCAAGACGTCATAGTTGCCCGCATCGTAGCTGTCCCATGCGATATGCACCTCTCCATTCAGGCCCGCCGCGACGACGGGCTCCCAGTCATTGGCAGCGGAAGTCGAAACGCGCTGCGCGCGTGCCCATTCGCCGCCAACGCAGCGCTTGGCGAAGATATCCGCCTGACCGTCGCGAAAGCCCTGCCAGACCAGCCACAGAGCACCGTCAGATGCCGTTGCCAGGTTGGGGAACGCATCCGGCTGGGGCGCCTCGGTCAGCCTAATCGTGGCACCCCAAGATCCTTCCCTGAGCGACCTCGCGTAGAGATCGAAGTTCCCGTCCACCTGCTGGCCCCAGACAAACCAGACAGATCCGTCCCCGGCACGGCCCATCTGCACCATGTGCATGTCCCCGGGGGATTCGGTGACTGTTTCCACCGGCCCCCACGAGCCAGAGACTTGAGTCCTCGTGAGAATCTCATTCGCGCCATCGCGGTATGCAACCCAAGCCGTCCGGGCGGAGCCATCGGTCCCTCCCAGAACAGCGACAAAATCATCGTCGCGATCATCGGTCGTCAGCTTCTCAACCGTGGGAACGCGGTCCACGACAGCCGTGCCACCCAAGAACTCCAGCGGCTGGCCCAGCCGCACGTCTCGAACCGGAAACGCGAAATCCCCTTGCACAGTCTTGATGCGAACTTCCGCGCCTGCACCGGCGCTGATGTCGAGCAAGACGCCGGGGGCCCAATAGTAGATCGAGACCGGTCGATCGGGAAGGTTTTCGTAGGGCCGCCAGTTGTAGTTGATGCCCTTGTGCGTGGAGAACACCCACGTGCCGGCTGCGTCGATCCTGTTCTCCGCTCGCGGATGCCAGTCTTGAACCCTCAGCAGCTCGCCACCAGACACCGAGGCTGATCCGTCCCAGCGTGTCTCGACGGTATCTTGCAGGCCGAACCGGACACGGACGGTCACGGTCTCCTGCCCCCACAATGGCACGCACAGCCATGCCAACGTGGCAACCAACAGCACTGGGAATGGACGAAAGGCAGGTACGGGCATGGATGTAGCGGTCCTCGGATTTAAGCTCCTGCATTCTACCAAGGCCTGCTCCCAGCCACAGACGGTCGAAAACGCTGACACATGCCCGTCAGCAGGCGATGTTTCAGGCGCGCTTCAGCAGCCGGGCGGCGTTTCCGAAGAGGAGTTTACGTGCGATTTCCTCACTCGGCGCCAGGCGTCGCACTGCAGCTAAACCGTTCGTGCCGATACAGCTCTCCCCCCTGCCAAGGGTGTCATTGCAATCGCTGGCCCACACCAGGCGATCCTGATGCCGCTCGAGAAACCCAATCGCGTGCTCTTCGTCGCGCAGCATAGAATTCAGTCCCGAACCGGCCGAGAGGTCGCCGTGCATGTTCTCGTAATCGCCGAGCAGGCGGTCACTGATGCCACCCGCCGTGACGGGCGTCTTGGGGTACATCACCGCTTGCTCATGGTGCGCGTCGATATTGCCCCACCAAGTCTGGGCGTGACCGATAAAGTTCACAGTCGGGAACTTCTCGAGCATGGTGTGGAACCGCTCGATGCCGAGGTTGTAGGCATCGTGCTGGAAGTGCATCAGCACCGGAACGTCATAGTCCCTGGCGATCGAGTAAACCAGCTGCATCGCCTGCGAGTCGCACTCGACAGGAAACTTCTGCTCGCCGATGCCGGCCGCGCCCAGCCCGAGGTACTGCTCCAACACTGCCCGGGTCTGCGGGATGTCGGGGAGCTCGTTCGCGAAGTACACGAATTCATCCGGATAGCGTCCCGCTAGCGCGACTGCCGAGTCGTTCCCGAAAGCGTCGGCCGCCAAGCCGTACCGCGAGCCAGCGGGCAGCAGGACAGTCAGGTCCACGCCCATCGAGCGCTGGTGCTCGACCAGATCGTCATCGGTCCTGCCCTTGTAGTTGGTGTGCTGGTGGAAGTCGACAACCAAGTCATCCGTTCCGGCAGCGGCTGCCGGCCGCTCGCGCTGCGCTTCCCCGCAGCTTACTGTCGTGACCGCCGCAGCGGCAGAAACCAAGAATTCGCGACGTCGCATGCCTACCATAGGATGGCATCTCAGCGACTGGCAGTCCAACCCCATGGGCAGGATTCGGTTCGCTGCTACGATGGCGTTGATGCCCGCTGGGTTGGCCGAAAACGTCCAAAAAACAGTTCTGGGAAGCGGGCTGCGGGTTCTGACCGAGTCCATGCCGGCGGTCCGCTCGGTTTCCCTGGGGGTTTGGCTGAACGCCGGTTCTCGCCACGAAACCGACGCCGATAGCGGTATCACCCATTTCATCGAGCACATGGTGTTCAAGGGGACCGATCGGTTCTCGGCGCGCGAGATCGCCTGCGAGATCGACGGGCTCGGCGGCCACCTTGACGCCTTCACGTCGAAGGAGACGACGGCATTCACCGCCAAGGTGCTGGACGAGCACTGGCCGCGAGCGCTCGACGTGCTCGCCGACATGGTGCAGCACCCCACCTTCGCCGCAGACGACATCGAGCGCGAGAAGGGTGTCGTGCTGGAAGAACTCAAGATGGACGAGGACAACCCAGACTATCTGCTGAGCACGATCTTCGCGGGCAGCTTCTGGCGCGGCCACGGGATGGGGCGTCCTGTAATCGGCAGCCAAGCATCCATTCAAGGCTTCGAGCAGACCAAGCTGCGCGAATTCTTCGGGGACACCTTCGATGCTCCGAATTTGATACTCACGGCGACGGGCAACCTCGATCACGACCCGTTCGTGAGCGCTGTGCAGAGCCACTTCGGTGGGCCCAACGGAAGCGGTCGGGACCCGGTGGCAAATCCTCCCACGGTGAGTCCCGAGATCGTGCTACGAGACAAGCCGTCGCTGGAGCAGGTCCATTTGGCCATGGGAGTGGATGCGTTCTCGGCGCGCGACCCGAGGCGATTCGCGGGTTTCGTGCTCAGCACGCTGCTCGGAGGGGGTTTCAGCTCTCGTCTGTTCCAAAAAATCCGCGAGGAGGCGGGTCTGGCGTACAGTGTCTACTCCGATCTGAGCCTGTATTCCGACACCGGCTGCCTGTCGGTTGGCGCGGGGACCTCGCTGGAAGCCTTGCCTCTCGTGCTGGAGTACACCCTCGGAGAATTCCGCGAGGTGAAGGAGCAGCTGGCCCCCGAGGCAGAGATCCGCCGGGCCAAGGATCACCTCAAGGGCAGCCTCATGTTGAGCTTGGAGTCCACCGGGAGCAGGATGGCGAACCTCGCGCGCCAGGAAGCGATGCACGGCAAGATTCGCTCACTGGACGAGGTCAATGAACAGGTCGAGGCTGTAAGCGCGCAGGATGTGCGTGAATTGGCCAACGAGTGGCTGCAACAGGAGCGCATCGCCCTGAGCGTGCTTGGCAACCTGCAGGGTCTTTCCGTAGCCCGCGAGCAGCTTGCCTGCTGAACTGGCCCGACAGCCCGTCGCGCGACCAGTAGGGGGGCTACAATCGTGCCTGCCGGCACGCATTCGGCTAGGATCTCGAAATGTCCAAAGCACTCCATCCATGGCTCGCCGCCGCAGTCTTTGCAGTACTTGCCTGCGCCGTCGCAACTGGCCAGCCCGCCACCCCCGATCGGCCCAACATCCTGTTCATCTACACCGACGACCATTCGCATCGAACGGTCGGCGCGTATCCGGAGGCCTATCCGTGGGTCCGGACGCCAAACCTAGACCGCCTCGCCTCGCAAGGGGTCCGCTTCGAGTACGCCTACATCGGGACGTGGTGCATGCCGTCGCGGGCAACGCTGCTGACCGGACGTCACCAGTTTGGAGTCGAGTCCATGCGCATGGAGGGACCCTATCCGGGCAGCACGTATGATCCCGAGCAGAGCCCGTTCTGGCCGAGCGTGTTCCGCAAGAACGGCTACTTCACCGCCCAGATCGGCAAATGGCACACGGGCACTGACACCGGCTATGGACGCGACTGGGACTTCCAAATCGTTTGGAATCGACCCAAACACCCCTCGACGAGCCAGAACTACTACTACGACCAGCCGATCACCTACCAAGGCGGCAAGACGGAGATTCTCCGGCGCTACTCCACCGACCAGTACACCGACTGGGCCGTGGATCTGATCAACGGGGATGGGCGCGACGAGAGCAAGCCGTGGTACCTGTGGCTGTGCTACGGAGCCGTGCATGGCCCGTTCACCCCTGCGGACCGACATCTTGAGGCCTACCCGGGCATCGACTTCGACACGCCTGCGGACATCTTCCCGCCCCGGCCGGGCAAGCCCGACTGGGCTCAAGCGATCAACTATTGGGAGCGCGGCTCCGACGGCACGCCCATGATGGGCGGGCGGTCGCTGACCTCATGGACCCGCCAGTACCACCAAGGCGTGCTTGCACTGGACGAGGGCATCAACCGCGTGATGCAGGCTCTCGACGAGTCCGGCCAGCGCGAAAACACCCTCGTGATCTGGACATCAGACCAAGGTTTCGCTTGGGGGCAGCACGGCTTTCGGCACAAGGTCGCCCCATACGACGCGACCATACGCTCGCCCCTCGTGATTTCGATGCCCGGGCGTGTTCCAGAAGGCGCTGTCTGCCCGCGCCCGGTGGCAGGCGTGGACTTGGTGCCTACGATCTTCAGCTTCGCCGGCCTTGACCTACCGTGGGAGATGCACGGAGAAGACCTCACGCCATTGCTTGAGGATCCGCAGCGGGAGTGGCCCCACCCAGCCCTGCTGACGGCAACCGGGCGGATGTACGGATCGGACACAGACACGATTCCCGAGGGCGAAGGTGTGATGCACAACGGCATTCCGTGGTACGTGATGCTGGTTGAAGGCCGCTTCAAGTATGTCCGGCCGCTCATCACGGATCTCGAAGAGCTCTACGATCTGCGCGCCGACCCCGAAGAGCTAGACAACCTAGCGATCAAGCCCCAGTTCCGTGACCGATTGGTGCGGATGCGCCAGCTTGCGATCGCGGAGTTAAGGGAAGACGGCGCCGGCTTTGTCGACGGCATGCCGCCAGTGCGAGAAACCCGCTGACCCAATCCGGAAGCGATGCAGCCCGACCCAATCCTCGACGCATTCTGGCAGCGCGGACTGATCCTGCTCGGCGACCGCGTGCGCCAAGAGTACGGACTGCATACGCCGATCTTCATTGACCTGCGGCACGGGCTCTACGACGACTTGGACCTGTTGCATGCCCTCGGCCGAGCCCTGCACCGCGAGATATTCAGGCTAGCGGCCGACCAGACCCGCGCACAGCAAGTCGTAGGCATCCCGGACACGGCGACACCGCTGGCACTTGCAGCCGCGCTGGCTTCGCGAGCCACCGACCAGCCACTGGCGTACGGCCAATTACGCAAGCAGCCCGCCGCCTATCCCGGAGGCCACTCCGGCACCAGTGCCTACATGGGCACGTGCGACCCGGCCCGGGAAATCACCCTTGTTGACGACGTGATCGCTTCTGGCGCGACCAAGGTCTGGTCTACCGCGTACCTGCGGGACGCGGGTCTCGAAGTGTCCCGGATCCTGGTCGTGGTCGACCGGGAGCAGGGAGGGGATTGCGGGCTGCGGCAGCAGGGATACGCGGTCCACAGCCTGTACCGCATCAGCGAAGTCATCGCCTACTATCGCGAGATGGACATGGTCGACGAGCGCACGGCCAGAGCGGCCTTGGACCAGCTTGCCCGCAAGCCTCGTCCAAGTGTCCCGGCGGACTAACCGGGGTCGCCGCCGTCAGCCCCCTAAGAATCCGCTCAGCGCGACGAAGCACATATAGAACGAGAACAGCACCGTCACCGCGAGCCCGCCATTGAGCGCGAGCGACGGCGGCCGGTCTTTGCACACGTCCCGCTTATTGAGCAGGATCAGCACGAATAGCGCTAGCAGCGGCATCGCCACGGGGCTCACCGCCTGCGAGGCGATCATGATCTGGACCGGCTTGCCGCCTAGGATCGGGACGACCAAGCCGAACAGCGCCGCCCCGATCACCATGGAGCGGAAGAGCGCACCGCCCATATTGCGCGGCAGGCCGAGGAAGTCTGCAGCGATCCAGGGACCGAGCAGGTAGTTGGGGAAGAGCGACGAAAGGCCCGCCGCGATGATTCCGATCACGAATCCGCCGGTGGCGAATCCACCGGCCAGCGGCTCCAAGGTCTTCACCATGTCGATGGCGGCCTCAACCTCCATGCCTTGGAGATGCAGCGTCCCGGCGGCGCAGGCCATGATCGCGGCGTTGATGAAGAACAGCAGTGTCATGGAGAACGCCGAATCGCGATTCACGAGCGGCAGATCGCTGGCTCGCCAGCCCTCCTCCTTGACCAGCACGCTGCGGGTGAACAAGACGACCGAAGCCATGGTCGTCCCCACCATCCCCGCGATCAACAGGCGCGGATCACCGGTCTCCGGGACGCTGGGCACCAGACCTGCCGCCAGCTCGCGCACCGGGGGCGACACGACGGCAGCTGTGAGAAAGAAGGCTAGGCCCATCACACCAACGAGGCAGGCCAGGACCTTGAGGAAGAATCCGTGGCGGCCGACCCAGTACAGCGCTAGGAGCAAGCCCGTGAAACACACAGCAGCTGACAGCGGATCGATGGCAAAGCGCAGCGCTGTGGAGCACCATTCGGTGAACACGTCGGCCACGATCGCCATCACGCCGATGATCGATGTGATCTGTGTCGCCACGAGCGAGAAGATCATCAAGAGCGTGACCGGCGCGCCGAAGTGGCGGCGGAACAGGGCTAGCAAAGTGTCGCCCGAAAGGATCGTCAGGCGGCTGATGCCGACGATCATCAGATGGGTGAAGACAGACGCTAGGGCGAGCGTCCATGTGAGCGACATGCCGTAGCTAGCTCCGGCCGAGCTCATCGTCGTGACGCTGCCAGTGCCAACGACATACCCGATTATGAAGATGCCGGGCGCCAAGCTCGCGATGCTGCGTTTGACCGAGGTCCAGTTCATCGTGGCGAAAAGGATATCAGCGCGGCGGTGGGCTGCCTGACACTGTTGGGGAGCCGACCGTCGCCAACTCCCTCCATACTAGAATGCTACCGATGCAAAGCCGCGCCCTAAGATGCCTGACACTCTGGCTGGTACTGGCCGCCTCACTGGCCGGTCAGCGAGTCGAGGTCGAGGAACTGACACTCGACAACGGCATGAAGTTCTTACTGCTGCCCCGTGAGGGGGATCCCAACGTCGCCGCAGGCTGGGTCTCGAAGTTCGGCTCCGTCAACGAAAGGCCGGGAGTCACCGGCGTCGCGCACCTGTTCGAGCACATGATGTTCAAAGGAACGCACGCGATCGGCACAGCAGATATCGACCGCGACCTCGAGATCATCGACGAACTCGACGACCTGCGCGGCCAGATCCAGGCGGAGCGAGCCGGCCTGCTCGAAAAGCAGCGCCTAGGGCTGATCGACGACGCGGACAACCCGGCCAACCGCAACGCTGCCCACAGCGCGCTGCTCGAACGCTTCGATCAGCTCATCCAGGAACAGCGCGACCTACTGGTCAAGGACGAGTTCTCCCAGATCTACACCGTGAACGGCGCGTCGGGCATGAACGCGGGCACAAGCAACGACTACACGATCTATTTCCTCAACGTTCCGGCGAACAAACTCGAGCTTTGGTTCTGGATGGAGTCCGACCGGCTGGCCAATCCAGTATTCCGGCAGTTCTATAGCGAGCGCGATGTCGTCCAAGAGGAGCGTCGCCTGCGCGTGGACTCGACGCCAACCGGCAAGCTGCAAGAGCAGCTCGAGTCGATGTTCTGGCAGTCCTCCCCCTACAGTTGGCCGGTGATCGGCTGGCCGTCGGACCTGAACGCGATCACCCGGGCCGAGGCGATGGAATTCTTCGACCAGTACTACTCCCCCAACAACCTGGTGGCAGCGCTGGTGGGCGACTTCGACGTCGATCAGGCCAAGACGCTCGCCAACAGGTATTTCGGGCGCTTGCAGCGCGGCCGCCGGCCGCCCGCGGCGGTCCGCACGCGGGAGGTGGAGCAGCAGGCGGCGCAGCGCCTGACCGGCCACGCCGAGACCCGGCCGCAAGCGACGATCCTGTTTCACACCGTGCCTGACGCCCATGTGGACGAGCCGGCATTGATCGTGCTCTCGTCGCTGTTGAACGGACGTACCGGCAGGCTCTACAAATCCCTCGTGCTGGAACAGCAGGTTGCGGTTCAGGCCCGAGCGGGCGTGGACGGGCGCAAGTACGACGGCTCGTTTCAACTCAGCGGCGTGGCCGCTCCTGGATCCACCCCCGAAGATGTCGAAAAGGGGCTCATCGCGGAGCTTGGGCGGATCGCCAGCGAACCGATCGAAGCGCGCGAATTGCAGAAGGTGAAGAACCAACAGCTCGCCGGCGATTTCCGCAAGCTGCAGTCCAAGTTTGGCTTGATGATGCAGCTGCTGGTCTACGAGGCGCTGGGCGAATGGCGCAACGTCAACGTGTTCTCGGATCGCATCCAGGCTGTCACGCAGGAAGATATCCAGCGCGTGGCCAACAAGTACTTCAAGGAGACGAATCGGACCGTGGCCTTGTACTACACCAAGGAGGGTGCCGATCCTCCGCGCAGGGGGCGGCCCGGACCGGGCCGAGGCCCGCAAGGAGGCCAACGATGAAGCGACGCGATTGGCTCAAGGCGGCTGCAGGCGGCGCGCTCGCGGCGCTCGCCCGGGCCCAACAGCAACTGCCCGGACATCCCAAGGAGCTGGTTTACCCCAAACTATCCTACGACCCGCCCGATCCGGCCGCCTACCGGCACGAACTCGATTCCGGGGCGGTGGCCTATTTGGTCGAAGACCACCAGCTGCCGCTGGTAACGGTCGCGCTCACGCTACGTGCGGGGGCATACCAAGTGCCGGCGGAGCAGGCCGGCCTGGCAGGCTTCACCGGGAGCCAGATGCGCTCCGGCGGCACGACTACGCGCAGCGCCCAGGGCTTCGACGAAGAAGCTGCGTTTCTCGCGACCCAAATCGGCTCAAGCGCAGGTGCCACGTCCGCCGGAGGGTCCGTCAACTGCCTGACGCAGAATCTGGACCTGTCCCTGGAGATGTTCTTCGACATGCTCAAGAACCCTGGGTTCGAGCCCGAGCGCCTCGAGGTTGCCCGCGCACAAGCGCTGCAGGGCCTCGCCAGGCGCAACGACCGGCTGGACCGGATCCAGTCCCGCGAGTTTCGCAGGCTTACGTTCGGGGATCACTTCACCACGATCCAGACCACCAAGGCATCGCTCGAGCGGATCAGTCGAGAGGCGATGCAGCAGTTTCATGCCCGGCACTTTGACCCTCGCCGCATGTTCTTTTCCGTGTCTGGTGACTTCGACACGCAGGCGATGGTCCGCCGGTTGAATGAGGCCCTTGCAGGCGGCTGGCCCTCCGCCCCTGTCGAGCCCGCAGCAATCCCGGCACCGGTGCACGAGCCGGAACCCGGCGTCTACATGGTCGACAAGACGAGCCGAGACGTGAACCAGTCGCATGTCAGTCTGGGGCACCTAGGCATCCAGCGGTCGCACCCCGACGTATTCAAGGTCGGCATCATGAACTCCGTCCTGGGTGGTGGGGGCTTCACCTCGCGGATCATGGTGCGGGTGCGCTCCGACGAGGGCCTGGCATACAGCGCCTCCTCACGCTTCCAGCCCGGCACCTACTATCCCGGCACCTTCGCAGCCGGCTTCCAGTCCCGCAACGCCACCTGCGCCCATGCCGCCGCGATCGTGATCGAGGAAATCGAGCGCATGCAGAACGACAAGGTCACCGCCTTGGAGCTCGACACTGCCAAGAACTACCAAGTCGAGATCTTTCCGCGTTTTTTCGCCACGGCCGGCCAGGTCGCCGGGACATTCGCAGACGACGAATTCACCGGCCAAGAAAAGGACTATTGGAAGACTTACCGCGAGCGCATGACGGACGTCAGTGCCAACGACGTGCTCGAGGCGGCGCAGAACCACCTGCATCCCGACAAGCTGGTGGTGCTGGCCGTGGGCGACAAGGCGGCCATGCTGGCGGGAAACCCGGACAAGCCCGGGTTCAGCTTCGAGACAATCGCCGGGGACGGGGGAATCCGATCCATCCCCTTGCCTGACCCGCTGACGATGGAGTACCCGGAAGCCTGAGCTCAGGACTCCCTGTCACTCGTCGAGCTGGCCTTTGATGTGGCCAAAGATCGCCCGCGTTGCAGTCGACTGATTCAGCGTGTAAAAGTGCAGACCCGCGACCCCTTCGTTGAGCAGGTGCCGGCACTGAGCCGTGGCGTGGTCGATTCCGATCGACCGGATCGCGCCGGTATCGTCCTGCGCCGCCTCCAAGCGGCCGAGGAGCTTGCTCGGCAACGATGCCCCGCACATGCTGGCAAAGCGCTTGATCTGGCTAAAGCTCCGCACGGGCATGATGCCCGCCAGCATCGGCACCGCGATACCGGCTGCGGCGGCCCGATCGCGAAAGCGCAGGAAGTCGCCGTTGTCGAAGAACAGCTGGGTGATCAGGAATTCGGCCCCGGCATCCACCTTGCGCTTGAGATTGGCCAGGTCGGCCGCGGGGCTCGGGGCCTCGGGATGGGTTTCCGGGTAGCACGCCCCGCCCAGGCAGAAGCCGTAATTGGCCCCGATGAAGCCCACCAGTTCGTTGGCGTACCGGAATCCGCCCGGGACAGGATCGAAGCGCTCGGCCCCTTGCGGGGGATCACCGCGCAGCGGCAGAACGTTCTCCAGACCTCCAGCAGCGAGAGAGTCCAGCACGGAGGAGATCTCGTCGCGGCCCGCGCCAACGCAGGTAATATGCGCCATCGATTCGATGCCGGTCTCGCGCTTGATGCGCTTCACCAGCTCGACCGTCTTGCGACGGGTGGTGCCTCCCGCGCCGTAAGTCACCGATACGTAACTCGGCTGCAGCGGCCGCAATGCCTCGATCGTCTCGAAAAGGCGCGCGAAGCCCGCGGCGTCCTTGGGCGGAAAAAACTCGAACGAGACTGTCGGCGGCCCGGCCGCAAGCATCTGGCGGATCTTCATCGCCGAGAGTATTCAGGCTATCACGCTGCGGGCGCTTCCCGCCCAAGATGCGGCGCGGCTGTTGGTACGCTGAAGCGATGCGAGCGCCAGCGGAACTGCTGACCAACGAGACGCTCGAACGCCTCGAGCGGCTCACGATTCGCTGGAGCAAGTCATTCCAAGGGCGCATCGGTGGCGACATCGTGTCGCGCTATTCCGGAGTCGGCCACGAGTTCCTCGACCACCGCAACTTCCAGCAAGGCGATGACCTGCGCGCCGTGAACTGGCGCGCATTCATGCGACTCGAGCGGATGTTCCTGAAGCTGTACCGGTCCGAGCCGCGCATCCCGGTGCGCGTCTTGATCGACACTAGCGAATCGATGGCATCAGGAGGTCTCGAGGCCTCTGAATCCAAGTTCGCATTCGCCTGCCGCTTGGCGGCTGCGCTCTGCTATGTCGGGCTGGTTCGGCTCGAGACGATTGTGCTCCAGCCGTTTTCCGAGCAGCTCGCCGAATCGTTCCGAGCGCACGGCGGCAGGCTGCGCTACGCCCAGGCCGCCAAATATATTTCGGGGCTCGAGACCGGGGGCGGCACGGCCTTTCAACGGCCCGTGCGGGACTACCTGATGAAGTATCGCGTACCCGGCATAACGTTTGTCCTGAGCGATTTCCTTGACCCGGCGGGACAGGCCCTGCCACTCGAGCACCTGGTCAACGAAGGCCATGAAGTCCACCTGCTGCATCTGGCCAGCCCAGCGGACCGAGAGCCGCCGTGGCGCGGCGAGCTGGAACTGTTCGAAGCAGAGACCGACTCCGTGATGCGTGTGAGCCTTGACGACGAATCGGCCCGCGAATACCGCATGGCTTACGACGAGTTCTGCCGATCGCTGGCACGGCACGCCAAGAGGACGCGTGCGGAGTACTTGCACTTGTCGACGGCAAGGCCGATCGAAAACGTGCTCTTCCAGGACATGCAGTCGACCCGTCTGGGAATGCGGCGGCCATAGCCGATGGGACTGCTAAACCTCGCCCTTGCGCAGCTATTTGGGCTGTTTGTGCCGATCGCCGGCCTGCTCGTCGCACTGTATTTTTACGACAGGTCGCGGCGGCGAGTACTGGTGTCGACGTTGCGCTTCTGGCCCAAGCGGCCGGCTCCGGCGATCAGGCAGCGCCACAAGCGCATCCAGCATCCGCTCTCGCTGTTGCTGCAGCTAGCGGCGCTGCTGCTGCTGCTGCTTGCGATTGCAGATCCACGGCCGGACTCGTCGGAGGCCGCAGCCCAGCGGCGCATCGTCGTGCTCGACATATCTTCGGCCATGGCACTGAACGATGCCGCCGGGACCAACCTAATGGATCAGGCCAAGGCGCTAGCCCTGGCGTATGTCAACTCCCTGCCCGCAACGGATCAGGTGATGCTGGTAGAAGCCGATGGCTCTCCGATGGTCCGAGTGCCGTTCACGCGAGACCGCCAGCGGATCCGCGAGGCGATCTCCACGGCGAAGCCTAGTCGGAGCACCCTTGATCTGGGCGCGGCGTTCGATCTGGCCGATGGCACTCTGCGGCTCGCACTGAACTCGGGCGGAGAGCCCCTGGCTGACCTAGGCGGGTCGAGCGAGACAGTCTATGTCGGCCCGGGGCTGTTTTCAGGTCAGCCGGTGCGTGCCAGTTCGCTGCCGCAGGTGCGGATCCTGGAGACAGAGGCACCCAGCGACACGCTGGGCGTGATCGCGCTGCGGGCCTCGGCCGATCAGGCCGAGCGGGGGAAGTGGGGGGTCGAGCTGGATGCACGCAACTACAGCAGCGCCGACACTACGGCCCGTATCGAGTTCTTCTTCGACGACAAGCTGCTGGGCCATCGCGAACTCCGGATCGCGGCGCAAGCTGACGCCAGCCTAGCCTTCACGCTGACCAGCCAGCAACCCGGACGGCTGGCCGCACGACTGGCCGTGGTCGACTCCTATCAGGAGAACAACGAGGCAACCATCGCAATCCCTGCGCCGCGCCGCACGCGCATTCAAGTCGTCGGGGCATCGGAGGAAGAATTTGGGCCATTGCTGGCATCCGGAGCCCGCGTTGAACCTAGCTACGTGACGTCGCACAACGAGCTCGAAGCGGACGCGATCCACGTCTGGGCGAAGGGCGGAGAGGGCGGATTGTCACGCCGGGCAATCTATCTCGCACCGCCGGGAACCGAATCCCCGGTTGCCGCGGCGGGCTCGATCCGCAGCCAGCCGATCAAGGAGTGGTCAGCGTCCCACGCGCTCGCGCTAGGAGTTCGGGACCGAGACCTGATCCCGAGCAGCGCGCGGGTCTTTGCTCCTTTAGAAGGCGACGAGGTCGTCGCAGAAAGCCAAGAGGGACCGGTCATCCTAGCGCGCACAGCCGAGGATCACAGGTTCGTCGCATTCGGGTTCGACTTGGCCGACGATTCCATTCGGAATCGGCTGGCGGCACCCTTGCTGTTCGCCAACGCAGTCGCCTGGCTCGATTCCTCCGCATTTCGCTCTGAGGCGATCGAAGCGCGCGCCCCTGGCGCGGTTGCGATCGACGCCCCCAACTCCGAGCCCGAACAGATCAGCGTCCGCACCGCTGGCGGCATCCGCGTGCCGTGGGTGCTCGCGGACGGCGCCGTCCGCTTCTATGCCAGCGAGCAGGACACCTATCGGGTAGTCACGGCGGACCACGACCTGACGCTGTTCCTCAACCAGCCGCAAGTTCCGGTGACCGCGTGGGAGCCCCCGGATACAGTCCTGCGCGGCCTACCTTCGGCCATTGCCTTTGCTGGCCAGTCCTGGCTTCCGTGGCCGTGGCTGGCTGCCTTGGGGGCGCTGCTGCTGTTATACGACTGGATCCGCTTCGGGAGAGGGCGGCGCCTGACTTCGGAAGTCTTCAATGCATCCGCGCCAGCGGCAGGGGAGAGCGGGCAGTGACCCTCCAAGCCACTTGGCCCCTGTTCCTGCTGATCCCCCTAGCCGTCTGGCTCGCTTGGGAATGGAGCAGCAGCCCCAGGCGTCTCGGACTGCTGCTCAAGGCGTTGGCACTGGCCGCGGTATGCCTGGCCCTGGCCCGCCCGCATTGGCGCATCCTTGAGACCTATTCGGCGGTCGCCATCCTCAGTGACGCCTCGGCGAGCATTCCGGAAGGCCAGCGCAGCCAGCAACAGGCCTACCGGCAGCGCGCCCGCGCGGCGGGCGCGGGCCACACGCTCCGCGAGCTTGAATTCGGGGCGCTGCCCTTGCGGGAACTGCGCGAGGCTGAAGCCAGCCGGTCAACCAACTTAGAGGCAGCGCTGCGCAATGCGCTCAGCGCCTTGCCCGCAGACCGGGTTCCCCGCCTCCTGCTGGTCAGCGACGGCCTCGCCAGCGAAGGCGCGGTAGAAAGGGCAGTTCACCAAGCCTGGAGTCGCGGCGTCCCCATCGATACCATCACGCTGGCCGGGCGGCCGGAGCCGCAACTTCACCTTGCCGGGGTGAGAGTCCCGTCGCAGGCATTCGTCGGCGAAAAGTTTCCGATCGAGTTCGAGGTGAATAGCCCCACAGCGTCCAAGGCGCGCCTGGAGCTAAGCGCTGAGGGGCAACCGATCGGCGGCCAGTCTCTGGATCTGCCCGCGGGCAGGAGCACGGTGTTGGCGAGAGCCCGCATCGAGTCACCGGGGGCCACGCTAGTGGAGGGACAGCTCACGACCGAGGGCAACGGCGAGGTCCGATTCGCTGGGGCCGTGTCCATCCGCGAACCCCGGGCGCTGCTGATCTCATCGGATTCGGACGAGCAGAACGCGCCGCTTGCGGGCGTCTTGGTCGCTGCCGGGTTCCAACTAGAGCGGACCGTCTCGGCCAGAACCGTGGCAACCAGCGAGGATGTTGACTTCGACATTGTGATCTGCTCGAACGAGGACTTCGAAGCTTGGCCGGACGCGGTGAAAGAGCGCCTGTCCAGCTTCGTGCATGCGGGCGGGGGATTCTTGCTGATCGCAGGCGAGCAAAACCTGTACCGAGAGCGGACGGACAACGAGCAGGACGCCTTGCAGACGATGCTGCCCGCATTGCTCGCGCCGCCCCGGACGCCTGAAGGCACAGCGGTCGTCTTGGTTGTTGACAAGTCCTCCTCGATGGAAGGCAAGAAAATGCAGCTGGCAAGGCAGTCGGCACTCGGGGTGGTTGAGAACCTGCGGCCGATTGACAGCGTGGGCGTGCTGGCATTCGATAACTCTTTCGAGTGGGCCGCGCCGGTGCAGCGCAACGAGGACCCGTCCGAGACCAAGCGGATGATCAGTGGCATCGTGGCCGACGGCGGCACGCAAATCGCCCCCGCGCTGAGTGAGGCATACCGGATCATCAAGCCCCAGCAGGCGGTCTACAAGCACATCTTGCTGCTCACCGACGGCATTTCGGAAGAGGGTGACAGCATCGGTCTGGCGCGCGAAGCAGCTGCCAACGAGGTGACGATCTCGACGATCGGCCTGGGCCAGGATGTCAATCGCTCGTACTTGGAGCGCGTTGCCCGCAGCGCCGATGGGCAGTCCTATTTCCTGATCGATATTTCGGCGCTCGAGCAGATCGTGCTGAAGGATGTGATGGAGCATACAGGCACATCCATCACCGAGCGGGAATTCATGCCGTCCGCCGAGCGCGACTACGAGATGCTCGAAGGCCTCGATCTGTCCGAGCCCGGGCCGCTGCTGGGATGGGTCAAGTTCGAAGCCAAGGCGACCGTCGAAACAGTCTTGCTTGGGGGTGATGAGGATCCCCTGTTCATGCGCTGGCAGTTCGGGCTGGGGCGTTCCGCCGTGTTCGCCTCAGACGCCAAGGACCGCTGGGCTACGAATTGGGTCGCTTGGCCCGGCTTCGACACGTTCTGGTCGAACGCTCTGCGCGATATCCTGCCGCGTGCGGCAAAGACGGATGTCGAGACAGAGTACGATCCAACCAGCGACGAGATTGTGGTTCGATTCAGCCGCTCACCGACCGAGGCCCCGTCCGAGCTACCGGATCTGTACGCCCTAGGTCCTGGCGGATACAGGCACGTTGCCAAGCCGAAGCCGGTCAGCGGCAGCTTCGAGGCCAGATTCCCGTCCGAGGGCCGCTACGGGTTGTTCCGGATTCGCCCGGAGGAGCGGGCCCGCGCATTTCCGGAGGTTGCCCACTACCGCGAGAATTCCGAACTGAGCCGGTACGGATCTGACGGGCGGTTGTTGCGTACGATTGCTGCCTCGACGGGCGGCCGTACGAATCCAGCCCCGGAAGAACTCTTCTCGACGGGCGGCCGGGCGGTAGAGCGCTGGATGGACCTCTGGCCGCTGTTGCTGGCATTGGCCATCGCTCTGAACATGGTCGAGTTAGCCGCCCGCAAGGGATGGCTGCCTGTGCTGGGGCGCTGGGCCTAGGCTAGAGTGCTTTTGCCAGATGGGCTGCTATTCTTGAAGTTGTGATGCAGATTCGGATGTATTCGACGAGTTGGTGCTCGGACTGCTGGAGGGCGAAAGCCTTTCTCAGGGACAGCGGGATCGAATTTCACGAGGTTGACATCGAGCGCGATGGCCGCGCCGCCCAACTTGTCATGGAGCACAACGGCGGCAAGCGAAGCGTGCCGACGTTTGAAATCGACGGCACCTTCTACGGCAATCCCAATATTCCGGAACTCGCCGCCATCCTTGGAGTCGCGATCTGAGCGGATCCACCCGCAGCGGTGGTATTGATGGCCAGCATCACGGATGCAGACCGTACGACGGCAGTTGGCGTAGCGGACAGGTTGGAGTCGCGCGGCACGGATTTTCTTGCATTTGCCACGTTCCATTGCGAACGCGGCATTGCCTTGACCGCCGCTCAGCTTGACCGTGTCCGGGCAGATGCGACTGAGGATGCGGTGCATGACCTGAGGGTCAGCGCGCGCCAGCTGCTCTCTACGCTAGACTGCTTCGCGGCCCCGCTCGGGCCTGAACGGATCGCTGCACTGCGCAAGTGCCTTAAATCGATCTTGAGCAGAGGTCGCCGGGTTCGCGACGTCGATATCGCTCTGAGACTGGCCCGCAAGGCCGGTTTGCACCCGCGCTGTCCCCTTTTGTCTACCCTTCGGGAGCGGCGCGGCAACTTCAAGAGCTTGCTGCTCGAACAGGTCAGGCGCCGGAGATTCCGGGAGTTTAGGAGCAGGTGGATCTCCAGTCTGGGCGGCGCAACAACAGGCATGCGAGGCGATAGGCCAGTCGGCCGAGGGCATGGGAGCAAGAGCGGCAGGCAGCTTGCGTGGAGAGTAGAAGAGTCGACCACATCGAATGCTCGGCGTGTCCTGCCACTGCTAGCAGCGGAGTACTTCGCCAAGGGTCGGGCCACGTGCACTGTCGACCCAATGCCTGCGCAACTGCATGAATTCCGGCTAGCAGGCAAGCGCCTGCGCTATTGCTTGGAACTCTTTGCCGAGCTATATGGGGCGGCTCTGGATGAGCGGATCCTCTTGCTGAAGGACACCCAGCGCCATCTCGGAGGTCTGAGCGACTGCGATGCAAGTGAGAAACTGCTGCAGACAGCAGGGCTGCCGCCTGGGCCGGAACTGGAAGTGCTGCTGCGTTTCCTGAGGGAACGTGCAATTTCGGGCACGCAGTTGTTCCTTGCATTCTGGCACGAGCACTTTGGTGCCGAAAAAGCAGAGGAGGACTGGCTGCGCTGCCTAGCCGGCTCTTGCGCGGAGGGCCCGTCCCGAAGTGGCAATGCAATGTAGGGCGGATCGCGAATTCCGTCAGTCAGCACACACAACCTCAAGGAATAGATCGAGAAACCGATTCGCCTCGACCGCTGTGGCGACGTTTACCTGTCCGGTATCCGATGGGCTGCCGACACGATCCACGCACATCATGCCGCGAGTTAGCCCGGGTGTATCCACAACATCACACGCCATCCGCTCGGTCTTTACCAGCGCGGCATCGATCGCGGCACCGACCACCAAGGGATCATGCATCACGAAAGCCTCGCGACCACATTCCTTGCGTCCGAAGTCAAAACACGGACGGCTCACGTCCGCCAGAAACGAGCGCAGCAGGCCGGGCTTCATCGTGTCGAGACGCTCGCCAAGCCGGTCCTGCGGGAGCAGCGTCTCGCGGGTGACGTTCAAGCCGATCAACGTCGTGGGCAATCCCGACCGGACAACCCTCCGAGCCGCCGTGGGATCGGAATAGAAATTGAACTCCGCGGCGGCAGTGACGTTGCCCCAAGCATCGGCGGTGCCCCCCATGACAAGCAGCTCGCCGATTCCGCTCATCGCATCTGGGTCTCGCTTTATCGCGGACGCAACGTTGGTCAGCGGTCCCAAGGCGATGATCGTGAGATCGCTGCCGTACTGCCGGGCGAGGTCGACCATCGCCTCAGTTGCATGCTGCTCGCGGTGGCACAGGTGACGAACAGGATAGGCGGACGATATGCCGCCCAAGCCATCGGCACCGTGAACGTGACCAGCCCGAGCGACTCGGCCGCTCAGTGGGCGGGCGTGGCCTGGGAATACATCGGGCGCAGCACCTGGAACCACGATCTCCAGAATGCGGAGCGTATTTGCTGTGCATGCCGCTAGCGGGACGTTTCCGGCCACGACGGTGATCGCACGCACATCCAGAGCGGGTGAGCGTAGGGCGAGGACCAATGCCAGAGCGTCATCGAGCCCGGGGTCCGTGTCGATGATTACAGGCTTCGGCCCTGTCAGAGCGGCGGGGCGACTCCCGATAGACATAGGCCGTGTCTTGACGCGATGCGGATCGACGGCTGTCACTAGCCTTCAGTATTGTCTCAATGGCAGTTAATGCGCCCTTGGCCGATTCGGCTCACCGGATCGCAGGCGGAATTCGCCGGGCGCGGCGCGCCACGATGGTTGGACGGCGTATCTGAAGCAGACTGCTATCCACTTGATTCGCCCACGGTTGCGAGGATATCGAAGTCCGAGTCCGCAGATTCAAGAGTGGCACCGTGCCGATGCGCACAGGCGGCTATAAGCACATCAATCGCTGGCACTGTGACGCCTCGGGCTCGCGCTCGCCGCGCCACGTCGTACGCCACGTTCCAGACATCCTCGTCGATCGGTAGTTCTGGGAGCGAGCTGGCGAAATCTCGCAGAACCTGCTGTTCCTGTTGCCCGCGGGCACCGTTCCAAAGCTCGAGTTGCACTAGTGGACACCAACAGGCCTGCCCGGCCGTCAGCGCTGCTACGACACGAGCACGGACGGTCGGATCGCCGGAGGGGCGGAGCATGTGTATCCAAGACGATGTATCGATGAGAATCAACCGGTCAATCCTTTCGTCGCATGGCGTGGAGCTCTTGTGGCGAGATCAGGTCGGCGCAGGTACCGGCATACCGTGTGAGTTCTGCCATGCGCATGCGACGGTTGAAGTCCGTGACGGCACCGACGATGGCTTCCCGTTTGGTTTTCGCCCTCGTGAACTTGATGGCATCTTCAAGTTCACGGTCGGGAATATCGACAGTAGTTTTCATATTCCAACAATAGCCTTTGCGGGAAGCGATGCCCAATCATTGAATATTCCAAATAGCTGTTATCCAGCATCTCAATACGGGCATATAGGAATCATCCTCCTCTGGCACACTCTGCATTGGGACACCGCTCTGGCTTCGGCATGACATCCGGCATGGTATGCCTGTCCAGCACAATCAAATCGACACCGCTATCAAAAACCTGCGAGCCGAGATCAAGAGCGACAACAAGAAGCCGGACCAGCCGTTGCCGCAGCCGAACAGAGCATCTCTCTCCTTGAAGCCGGGCTGGGAGGCGGAGCCGGAACAGCGGGAGGCTAGGCAGGCGAAGAGCCTGGAATAGGCGGCGAACCGGGTGCGGAAGTACCATGTCAGCCTGACCTCGGCGCTGCGCTGGGTGCGACGATGCGTACCAGCTGTGCGGGCGTTCCTGACCGCGCCTCGGTCTGCCCGTGGAAGCGGCAGATTGCTCGAGCTGCCACATGCCAAAGGAACGTGTAATGCGTCATTCTATGTTCAGCGACCATTGGGTCCGCCTCGTCCGTGCCGATTGAACGTAGCCCGCTTGCCCACGATCGGCCCGCTTCCGCGGATCGTTGCCTACGCCTTCCGGGGCTCGCCCGGAAGGCCGCTCTGCTCGCGGCGCTAGTAGCTGCGCCGGCGGCCGCCCAGCCTAGCGCGCTCGGCCCAGCGGACTACACTGCGATCGAAACCCGCTTCCGCGCTGCCAAGCGATTCGAGGCAGCGGAAGAATTCTCAAGGGCAGCCGCCGAATACCGGTCCATTCTCAAGCTATATCCGACGGCGGTGCCGAGGGTTTACCACAACCTCGGGCTCGTCTCCTACTACCAGCGAAACTACTCGGATGCGATCGCCGCGCTCGAGACGGGGATCGATCTAGACGACACCATGATCGCGAGCCGATTGTTCCTAGGGATCTGCTACCTCTACGTCGAGCGCCCCGAGGAGGCGCTTCCACTCCTCGAATCGGCGCACAGGCTGCAGCCAACCTTCGAGAGCGCCTTGCATCTGGGACAGGCCTATGCGGCGAACCTGCTCTACGGAGGAGCAGTCCGAGCCCTTCGAGAAGCCCTGCCGCAAGCCGGCGACCAAACCGCCAATGTGCTCTACTCCCTCGGGCAGACCTACTTGAAGCGGGCCGAGAGGATCGTGAACGGGCAGTCGGAAGCGCATCCCGAGTCGAAGGAGACCCACCTCGCGGCGGCCAAGGTCTTCGAGAGCCAGCAGCTGTACCAAATCGCGGCGGTCAAGTACCTGGAGGCGGCGGAGATGGACCCGTTAAACGCCTCGATCTTCTTTCCCTTGGCTCGGATGCTCGCAATCCTCGGCTTGGATGCGCCCTCGAAAATCGCCTTGGAACGCTATTGGAGCCTGCTTCCCTCGGTTCCGCGAATCCCGATCGATGAGAGCATGCTCCCGAAGGAGCAAGTCGCGGAAATCGGCACGAAAGTTGAATTCGAAGGGATCCTGCGGTCCCTCCCCGCGGTCGATCCCGCGCGCTTGCCGCCTCTGCCGATTCTCGCGCGGGAAATCAACGAAGAGTTGGAGGACCGCCTGAAGCGACCGGACTCCAGCCGGTGGGAACGCGTGGTCGAGGGCGTATCCGCCGGGCGATTCCAAGAGTCGCTCGCATCCCTCGGCGCAATCTCGGCTCCGGAGGATGAGTGGCTGCGCGACTTCTTGAAGGCGAGCATACACGTGTGGCTGGACGATTACGAGGCAGCCGCCGTCGCGGCGGCTGTCGAAGCGTTGGAAGATCGACCGCAACAAGCGGTGCAGACGTTGCGGGCCGAGATCTTCCGCCAAGTCTCGATAGAGTACTTCGACAGGCTTGTCCGGGAGCATCCTGATTCGTGCCGGGCGCGGCTCGTCAGGGCCATGAACTTCTCGGCGCAGGACATGTCGGAGGCCGAAGCCGAATTCCTCGCAGCCGTAGAAGCCTGCCCTCTCGACACCCAGATCAGAATCGAACTCGCGGACTACTACCTTGCGAACTCGCAGTACGTCGAGGCGCGCCAAGCCTGCCTCGACGAGTTGCGGATCCACCCACACTCCAGTGATGCGAAGAAAAGGCTGGGCCGGATCCACGTGCAGCTCCGGGATGGCGAGAAAGCGCTCCCGCACCTGCTCGCCGTGGTGGAATCGGATTCCAGTGACGCCGACGTGCGGACGGACTTGGGACGGGCCTACGAACTGTTGGAGCGATGGGAGGACGCGGTAGCCGAATACGAGCTAGCCCTCCGGCTGGATCCGACGCTCAATCGCGTCCGCTACGTCCTTGCGAGAATCTATCGACAACTCGGGCGGGTGGACGTGGCCCGCGAACAATTCGACCAATTCAAGCGAAACGAAGATGCAGCGCGGCGGACGCGCACGGATAGAATCCAGCGCCTGCGCAAGAAGGAGGCACCCGCGTCTCCGCCGTCCGGGCGCTGACGGCCGGTCTGCAGGTGCAGCCGGAGGAATCGAATGCATGCCGAGGCCTGATGCAATGCGGAGCGTGGCCGCTGCGGTCGCGACCTTTGCCATCGCCCTGCCGGCTCTCGCCGGGCAAGCGATCTTTCGCGATGTCGCCGACGAGGCGGGCCTCACCGACATCTTCCGTTGCGGGAGGGACGACCGGAAGGACTACATTCTCGAGGCCTTGGGCGGAGGGGTGGCCTTGCTGGACTATGATCGCGACGGCTGGCTCGACGCGTTCTTCGTTTCAGGCAGCACTATGGAGGGCTTCCCGCCAGGCCGGCACCCGAGCAACCAGCTATACCGGAACAACGGCGACGGCACGTTCTCGACGACCACCGACCAAGCCGGGTTGCGGAGCTCGGGCTGGGGCCATGGCGCCTGCGTGGGCGACGTCGACAACGACGGGTTCGACGACCTGTTCGTCACGTTCTTCGGCGAGAATCGCCTCTACCGCAATACCGGCGACGGGGCGTTTGCAGAGGTCGCCGCCGAATCCGGCATCGCGCGGGAGCAGCGGTGGTCGACCGGTTGCGCGTTCGTGGACTACGACCGCGACGGTTCGCTCGATTTGTTCGTGGCGAACTACGTCGTCTTCGATCGGGAGCGCGTCCCGGCCAAGGGCAGCGCACCGACCTGCCGATGGAAGGGACAGCCGGTCATGTGCGGCCCGCGCGGCCTCCCGGGAGAGAGCAACCAGCTGTTCCGCAATCTCGGGGGCGGCCGTTTCGAGGACGTGTCGGAGGAGTCCGGCGTCGCGCTGGTCAGGGATCGCTATTCGTTGTCGGTCACAACCCTCGACTACAACGCTGACGGGTGGCCTGATATCTACGTGGCCGTCGATTCGCAGGCCAGCATCCTATTCGAGAATAGCGGCGAAGGCTCGTTCACGGATGTCGGAGTGTTCGCGGGTGTAGCCTTGGACGAGCACGGCGGCGTGCAAGCTGGCATGGGCTCGGCGGCGGCCGACATCGACGGCGACGCGAAACTCGATCTGATCAAGACGAATTTCATCGAGGAAACCTCCAACATCTACGTCAGGTCCGCACCCGAGTCATTCGAGGACCGCGTCCACGCGATGGGAGCGGGAGTCAGTGCCAACTTCATGGGATGGGGAGTGGGAGCGCTCGACTACGACCGGGATTCGTGGCCCGATGTCTTCGTGGTGAACGGGCACATCCATCCGGAAATCGAGGGCTTGGTGCCCAATAACCCCTATCGTCAGCCGCGCCTGCTGTACCGCAACGTCGAAGGCCGTCGTCTCGAGCGCCAAGAGCCCCCTCGCGGATCTGCGATCTCCGCCATCCATACGAGCCGAGGCCTCGCGCTGGGCGACTACGACAATGACGGCGACGTCGATGTGTTCGTCAACAACATGAATGAGCGGCCCAGCCTGCTCCGCAACGATTCCCCGCCCGCCGGCGGGTTCCTCTCCCTGCTGCTGGTCGGCACGGAGTCGAACCGCAGCGGTATCGGGGCGCGCGTGACTGTGACCGCGGGCACCAGGGTCATGGTTCAGGAAGTGCGCTCCGGTTCTAGTTTCATGTCGAGCGGCGACCTGAGGCTGCACTTCGGATTGGGGGCGCATGATCGTGCGGACCGGATAGTCGTGGACTGGCCCAATCCGCCCTCGCGACAGACGCTCGAAAACGTTGCCAGCGACCAGTTCTTGGAAATCACGCAAGGCGGCGCAATCGACTTCCGCCGACCAGCAGGCGGAGCCGGGAAATGAGCCTGCTCTTGCCGCGTCGGCAGTTCCCGGGATTCGGGGCGCGCTGCTGCGCCGCCGGATGGCTCTCTTCCCGCGCGGCGAGACCGTTGGCCGTTGCGCAAGGCCCGCCCTTGGGCTTTGGTGTCCAGTTCACCGAATGTGGCGCGCGAAGCGGGACTCACGCACACGCTCTCCTACGGAAGCAGCGAGCAGATGAAGGACATCGTTGAGGCCACCGGTTGCGGAGTCGCGTGCTACGACGATGACAACGATGGCTAGCTCGATGTGCTCCTCTTGAACTGGTCGTGCCTGGTGGGTTTCCGGAAGGTCGATCGCCGATGAACCGTCTTTATAACAACAACCGCGGCGGTACGTTCGCGGATGCCACGGGCGACGCCGGCCTCGGCGGCATGCCGGATCGCCGGAACGCGGGCGCGACCTTTATCGATTACGGCCGCGGCGGGCATCCAGACTGCTTGTCTCCCGCTAACGTTGACGATTGAGTCAAGTTCTCCCCGGGATCAATTGCCCATCTCGTCGCTCTGAGGCGGAGCCTCGCTAGTTCTTTGTCGCTACGAGGCAGTCAATGCCATGGATCCGGCCGCCGCGACGGACTCGGGGCCGTGCTGTGGCGCTGCTTAGTGTTGTAACGAAGCATGGCTGCTGAACGCTCGTAGTTGCAAAATCTACATTGCGTCTCATTTTGGGAGAGTTTTGAGACACGGTGGCATTTGTGTCTCACCGGTGAGCGACAAAATGTGGGCTTCGCCTACCATCAACTCGAAACGCTCGACTGGCAGTGGTGCGAAACTCACCGCCGCGAAGCCGAAGGAGCCCGACTCGGTCAACGACCTGCGCCTGCACTTTGGGCTGCGGAAGCATACGCAGGCTGACACGCTCAGGATCCGCTGGCCGAGCGGAAAACTCGGGACACTGGCGAACTTCTCCGCGGGTCGCGTCGTCCACGTCGAGGAGGGCAGGAGCTGTTCGCCCACAGCTTGTCACGGCTCCGCGCGGTCGCGTCGGGATAGCCGGCGGGTCAGCGGGAGAGGCGGTCAGGCCGCCACCCGCGGCGGCCAAAAGGGGCGGTCTGTCTGCGATGCGCCTACTCGCTAATCGGGCCGGGCACAATGGCCCGGAACAGGTCCAGAAGAGAGGGCGACGTGGCTACGCGAGGGGATTCCCGACCGACCAGGCTGGGAAACCGGTTGTGGGCCCGCGCCCGACAGCCCGTATTCCGGGTCCATGACACTAATCCTCAACGCTACCCCAAACTTGGTGAAATATGCGGGCCAGCAATTCTCATTTTAGGGATTCGGGGGTCGATTTTTGGGTCTCCAGATTGATGGGCAACTGATTCTAGGGCGGTCAGAGTTAACACAGCGACTCGCATTGTTCAATACATGGTAACTGCCCAGGTAGGTCCGATGACCTGCGCAAGTACTAGATGAGTGGAGCGTGCGTCGGCCTTGCCAAGGTGCAGTCCGGGGCGGACGATCGGGACTCGGGGCGGCAGCTAGAATTTCAGTCCTGCGAGCAGGACCTCCGGCCCTTGCAAGAGGGCCTCGACGCGGTTGCGGCCTTGCTTCCGCGCGGTCGAGAGCACGCTGCGCAACGTGGCGAAATCCTGCGCTCCCTGCTCGGACCGGAACCCGCCGGAGATCTTCATGCGCAGCTTCATCATCCGCAGGTCCTGCTCCGCCTGGTTGTTGGTGAAGGGGACACCGGGATCGCTGACGAAGCGCAGCACGTCTTGCTTGCGGTCCCGCAGCCGCAACGCGAGATTGTGTCCCGGCCGACGCTTCTTGCGCCCCCGCCGACCTTTCTGCGGCGGTCGCAGCGGCGGCTGCGCCTCGTGATAAGCCAGCGCTTCCCCGACCCACTGGTCGTAGCGGCGCTGAATCTGCTCCACCAGCGCCCGCGGCAGCGGAATACCCCGCTCGAGAGCCATCCTCACCGCCCGGTTCGCCCGTCTGAGCAACAGCTGCATCCGTCGCGCCCAGTCCTCCCTGTCGATCTCGACTAGCGCTTGCAGTTCTCGCAAATGATGCGCATTGCACAGGCTGTGCAGCACGTCCCGGACGGTGAAGTACGGCTTCCAGTGATCGTGCACCAGAATGCCCCGCAGGCCCTCCAGCAGGCTGCCCCGCCGCGGGCTTGTGCGGTAGAACGTCAGCCAGCGCGTGCTGATCACATGCAGCCACTGCGTCTTCCCCCCGATCCGGAAGCCCGTCTCGTCCAGATGCTTCGCCCCGTCCAGGCTCACGATCATGTCGCGTACGCGCTCGCTGCAGCTCCGCCAGCGCTCCGCCGCCTTGCGCGTCATCCCCGCCAGTGTCGCGGAGCAAACCGCGACCCCGAACAGGTCCTGGAAGACCTCTGCCAAGCGCTCTTCGGGCAGGAAGTGCCCGTTTTGCAGGTAGACCGCGACGGCGGCGATCCACGGGCCGTACTGCACGGGCGCACCCACCCCTTCCGGGAACGCCGCCCGCGTCACACGGCCACAGGATCCGCAGCGGCAGGCAAACGCCTGATGCTCGGTCACCACCGGAGGCTGGGGCGCGGGCAGGTCGAACACCTGCCGCCGCAGGGGCTCGCCCTGCGTGTCGGCCGCCGCCAGCGGCGCCGAGCACGCGTCACAACTCGGCGGCAGGTGGGTCTGGATCCGATCCGGGCTGTCTGTCTGGCGCAAGGTCGAGCCCTTGTGCCCCCGCTGCCCGCCCGAGCGCTTGCCGGAGCGGCCCCGCTGGCTCTTCGTGCGCTGCTGCGCCGGCGGCTTGGCTGGCCCGTCGCTCGACGGCGGCTTGCCGCTGTTGCTGCTGTTCAGCCCCACTCGGCGCTCCAGTTCCTCCAGGCGCTGCCGCAAGCCGGCAATCTCCGCCTCCTTGCGCTCGAGGGTGGCCCGCAGCTGCTCGTTCTCGGCTTGCAAGTCCTCCAGGCGCACGTCCCCGCCCGCCTGTCGCCGCTCTGCCTCGGACTGTCCCGGCATGCTCTCGCCAGCGCCTGTGCGCTTGCAACATTCTTATATATACATGTTTTGTCTGTCTGTGTAAACTGCGTGCCGACACGATCGGTCTGCCCACAATCATGCTCGCCGCCGGACTCTTCCACTATCGCTTGCCAATCGCCGCCATCCCCGGCCCCTGTCCGCCTGTTCTGTTCCGCTACCTATGCCCCACTGCCCGCCGCCCTCGTCGTCGCAACTCAACCGAAGCCGTGTACCTGGGCAGTTACAATACATGAAGAATGGACAATGTTTTGGACGGTCTGCTGGACGCCTTCCGCCGGGGCCGCAACACGCGCTACGCCCCCGCCGACGCTGCTTCCTGCGCCCTCGCGGTGTTCTTCTTGCAAGCCCCCTCCTTCCTCGAATTCCAGCGGCGCATGCAGCAGGCAACCGCCCGCTCCAATTGCCACACGCTCTTCGGCGTGCAGAAGATCCCCTGCGACAACCGGATCCGCGATCTGCTCGACGGCCTGGACCCCGCCCACTTCGCCGAGCTGTGCCCGCTTTGCCTCGGCACCGTCCGCGAGCAGGGTGCCCTAGCCGCCTTCGAGCGCCTCGGCGGCCGCCTGCTGGTTGCGCTCGACGGCCTCCAGATCCACTGCGCGGACGCGATCCGCTGCGCGCAGTGCTCCGTCCGCCATGTCGGGGCCCACAAGACCGAGCAGTACTTCCATACGATGCTCTCGGCGACGGTCGTCGCCGACGGCCACAACCGCGTCCTGCCGCTGATGCCGGAGTTCGTGCAGCCCCAGCAGGACCCGGCCGCAGACCAGCCGGAACTGTCCGAGGAGCAACGCCAACAGGACTGCGAGCGCAACGCCGCCAAGCGCTGGCTGCCCGCCCACAGCGCCGAGCTACGCCCCTACCGGCCAGTCTTTCTCGGCGATGACCTGTACTGCTGCCAGCCCCTGTGCCAGTTGGTCCGCGAGCTCGGGGCGGACTTCCTGTTCGTCTGTCAGCCCAGTTCCCACAAGCGTTTGTACGAACTGCTGCACGACGATTTCATCCATTCCAGCGGCTGGATCAAGACCCGCAACCGGCACCAGCGGGTCGAGCTGCAGCGCTTCCGCTGGATGCACGGGCTGCCGGTCCGCGACGGCGCCGACGCCGTGCAAGGGGCCTGGGTCGAGTGCGCGATCGAGCGCAACGGCGAGCGCACCTACACGAACACGTTCTGCACCAGCTTGGAGGTCACGGCTGACAACGTGGCGGACATCGCACGGGCCGGACGAGCCCGCTGGAAGATCGAGCATGAGGGGTTCAACTGCCTGGCCCGCCACGGCGACAACATCCAGCGCAACTTCGGGCACGGCAGCCAGGGCCTGGCCAACCTGCTCGCCACGCTGAACCTGTTCGCCTTTGCGCTGCATGCGGTCCAGGACTGCGTCTCCGACCTGTGGCGGCAAGGCCGGGCGCAGGCCGGCACGCGGCGCAACTTCTTCGCGACCCTGAGCTTTCTCACGGAGTGGTTCTGCTTCTGCAACTGGACCGCCCTGTTCGAGACCCTGCTACGCCAGCGCCCGCCACCGCCCGCTCCCCGGGCGGCTGCGAGCGCGCCAGCATAACGCAACGCGCAAGCCCTGCGGCCAGCGGCGGGCTCCTCCGGAACCCAGCGGCGAGGGTGCGCCTCGCCAGGCCCGCGCGCGCGCCACTGCCAGTACAGGGCAGCCCGGCCACCCCGGCCCGCGTTCCGAGCCGCCCTAGCCCTGCCGCAACTGCCTCCCTAGGGCACGCACAAACGCCCGCCAATTCCATCCCACACGAGCCAGACCCGCCATCCTGAGAATTGCTGTATGCGGGCCTAGGGCCTTGACGATTCCACTGCTTATTTGGTACACGAATGTACGGGAGGGCTGTCCGCAGGGGGGGGTTCCTGCCCACGGAGGTTCTAAATGTACAAGAAGATCGCTGGCATCGCGGTGGCCTTGGTTGCCCTATGGTGTGTACCGCTCAGTTCCGGCCAGACTACGCAGGGCCAGCTCAACGGGACGGTCACCGATACGTCCGGATCCATGATTCCCGGCGCTGAGATCGGAATCGCCAGTCAGACCACCGGGATCACGCAAGAGACCAGCGCGAACGAAGTGGGCCAGTACGTCATGTACTTGCCGTTCGGGACCTACGATCTCACGGTCACATCACCAGGATTCGGCGTCAAAGTGACGACCGGCGTGCTGGTGACGACCGCGTCTCAAACAACCATCGACGTAGAACTTGATGTCGAGGCCGTCGCAGAGCAAGTCAGCGTCACGGCCGCGATCGCGCAGCTCGAGACCAGTGACACCACCGTAGGCGCCGCGATCGAGGAAAACCTGATGCGCGACGCCCCCATCCCCGTGCAGGGCCAAAAGCGGCGGCCCTATCAATACATTGCGCTGTCGCCAGGCGTGAACAACACCAACGGCCGCGGCAACATTGCCGGGTCTCGCACCAACAACACAGTCATCTTGTTGGATGGACTTTCGACGGAGAATACCAACAACGGCGTCGGCGAACCGGCGACCGGCACCGAGCCTAGCGTCGAAGCGATCGGCGAGTACAAGATGCTGCTCAGCAATACATCTGCCGAGTACGGCCGCACCAGCGGCGGGTTGATTACGTACGCCACCAAATCCGGAACCAACGATCTTCACGGCTCGGCTTGGAACTTTCACAACAACTCGTTCTTGAACGCACGCCCGTGGCAGGCGACGCAGCGGTCGAACAGCCGGAACAACGAATTCGGTATTGCTAGCGGCGGGCCGGTGTTCATCCCGAAGGTCTACGACGGCAGGAACAAGACGTTCTTTTGGACTACGCTGGCGTACTATCGCCAGAGCGCGACGGGCAGCGCGACAAATTTCTTGACGTTGCCGACGGCGGCGATGCGGAGCGGAGATTTTTCGCATCCCGCTCTAAATCAGCTCTACGACCGCAAGGACCAGTACAGCGAAGCCGACGGGCAAGTCCGCTTACAGCCGTTCGGCAACAACCAAATTCCGATGAGCAGGCAAAGCCGAGTGACGGCGAACGTGATGCAGATGCTGCCGCTGCCGAACTCCCGTGACACGCCCGAACTGAACCATATCGGCAGCGTCGCGAGCACCTTCACGCCGTGGGACCTGACGACCAAGATCGACCACCACTTCAACGACAACCACCGGATGTCCGCCTTCTATATGCAGGGCACGGCGCCGCGCATCGAGAGCGACCCGGGTGGGATCCTCGACAACAGCTTCGGGAGGACGAACTACAACCGGTTCCAGCGCCTGCGATCGGACTATTCGTGGGTCCAGAGCCCGCGAGTCGTGCATCAGATCCTGTTCGGATTCAACCGGCAGTCCACGGGCATCCAGCAGAACAATTTCGGGGAGGGCCTGTCCGCGCAACTCGGGCTGAACGGTATGCCGAGCAATGAGTGCCCCTGGATTCAGCTGGCCCGGGCATCGAGCTTTGGCGTCAACATCTGTGCGAACCCTCCTGCGAATGACGAGTCCAGGCTCGTCACGAACTGGGCGTACAGCACGCTCTGGAACAAGGGTCGGCACACCATCAAGTTCGGCTATCAGGGGCAGCACTGGCGCATCAACCGCTTCAACCAAGGTGGTTCCGCAGGTGGCCTGACAGTTGGCGCGGCCGGAACGTACCTGTTCGGTGTCTCGGAGGGAAACCTTGGCAGCGAGACCAAGGACACAAACGGCAGCGGCGGCTTTCATTTGGCCGACTTTTTCCTGGGCCTTCCGAACTTCGTGGGCACCGCGGCGGGCCTCGACCTGCAAGAGCGAGAGGCGTACCATGCGCTCTTTGTGCAGGATGACTGGAAGGTCTTGCCCCGGTTAACTCTGAATCTCGGCCTGCGCTGGGATCTCCAGATTCCGTTCAGTGAAACCAAGGGGCAGTTCTCCGGCTTCGACGAGACGCTCGAGAATCCAGGCGTGACCGGATACAGGGGGGCGTTGGAGTTCTTCGGCACGGCACCCGGGGCGAACGGGCGAATTCGCGTGGGCGATCCGACGTGGGGCAATTTCGGGCCGCGGGCAGGTCTGGCCTTCCAGATCTCCGACAAGCTCGTGTTCCGCGCTGGTGCCGGAATCCAGTACATGGCGATCCAAGACACGAATGTCCGATTTGTCCTGCGAACCGGCCACGAAGCCCGTGGAAACCCACCACCGCGCACGAATCCTTACGATCCCTACTACGAATGGGATAACGGCTTCCCCGCCTCGCAGCTCGGTAATCCCCCCTTCATTGATCCGACATTCCTCAATGACCAGGGCATTGCCAACTGGATGAACCCACGCACCATCGGGACCCCGCCCGTGCTGTATATGATCACCGCCGGATTCCAGCGCCAATTCGGCAACTGGGTGCTGGAGACCTCCTTTTACTCGAACATGGGCCGAAACAACCACGACCACGAGCGCATCAACGATCTGCACCCGGACTACTGGAGCTTGGGCCCGCTGCTCAATCTGCCAATCACCGATCCCGCAGTGGCTGCGGCCGGCTACGCCAAGCCGTATCCCGAGTTCCCAGACACACTGCCGCTACATCGGGCCTTGCGACGATTCCCGCACTACAGCGGCATTTCCAACGATGCTGGAATCAACACGGGAATGAACTATAACGCCTTCATGTTCAAAGCGACGAAGCGCTATTCGAGCGGCCTCTCGTTCCTGGGGCACTGGACGGTCGCTAAGCAATTGGGCGATGTCGACTGGGCTCCCGGGGCGTTCGGCAGCAACACTCGGAATTCCTACAACCGCCGGCTGGACAAGCGGATCAATCGCTACGACACGACGCACCGAGCGGTCCTCACTTACTCGTATGACCTGCCATTCGGCCCGGGCAAGAGATACGGGGGGAGCGGGCTGTTCAGTCAGTATGTGCTCGGTGGCTGGACGGTGGCTGGCGTCCAGGAGTACGTCAACGGCTTCCCGCTGTCGACTAGCGGAGGGCTCTCGGTGGGCATACCGGGAGGCGTACGCAACTTAGCTGACCGCGTGCTCGATATGCCTTGGAGAAGCTCCATCGGCTGCGGTAACATGGTGTTCGGTGATCCCACGCGAGACTTTATCCTGAACGCGGGGAATCCGACCCAAGTCGCTCCGAATCGGCCACAGGCTTGGGTGCCGCCGGGAGATTACGTGGAAGGCAACGCACCGGAAGTCGACCAAGAAGCCCGGCAATGTCCGAACCTCAACGAGAGCTTCTCCCTGCTCAAGAGGATTCCGATCCGAGGCGACCGGCTCAGCATTCAGCTGGGCGCGGATTGCTTCAACTGCTTGAATCGACACCGCTGGATAGCCGGCCGGTTCGGCAACAACATCAACAGCTCTTCGTTCGGGAAGATCGTGCCGGAGCAGCCGAAGGGCCCGCGGACGATCCAGCTTCGCATGCGAGTCCAGTGGTAGCCTGACCGGGGACCGGGGCCGACGCTCAGGCTGACATCGCAGGTGGCCAGCAATTGGCGGTAACTGCCTGAGTTGTGGAGCATCAACAGCTCCCTGAGACTGGCTGACGGCAACGGTACGTGGGTCTGCCCCCAGATCTGCCTTTGCCGTATCGAAAACTGCCCCGACGGCAACCCTCTTGGGGGTCCAGCAGCCCGGGCCTGCTCCAGCCCGCGCTGCTGGTCGTCGACATTCGGGGCAACCGCTGCAGGATGAGGGCAGATCAGCAGCGCTGGCGCTCCATGCCAGCGGCGGACCACGACGCGCGTCCGCCTCGCGGGACAGGAACATGACGGATGCAGCACCGCTTCGGGCGGCGGGTCCGGTCGCTCCGCTCCCTATCCCGGCCGCCTGAAGCCCTATCGCAACAAAAGGGGAAAGTCAGCGAAGCCCGCTGCGGGCCTCCCCCCAAATGTGCGCGATTTCCGAGAAGCAGTACAGGAGGAGGCCTTGGAACGAGCGATGGATTCCTGTTCAGGCCGCTGCAGCGTACGTGAATGCGAGACACGGGCAGGTTTGTGCTCCGCGACGACCAGCACCGCCGATCAACGGCTCGAGGGGGTGCGGGTCGCGGCCATAACGCCAGAGTTCGCAAAGCAGCCGCCTCGAAGCAGTCCAACGGTTGAATTCACCTGCCGCTGCTCGAGAATTTCTGCGTGCGCACGATCCCGTGGCCCTCTTCGATGTAGACAAGTTGATCGGCTTCAACATCGACGATCACGTCACGCCCCCCGTTCGGCCACTCCACGCGAACCGAGTCGACCCCGGTCGAGCGGCCAAGCCCGAAGTGCAGGCGCAGGTCGTTCACAGACAAGTAGCTGGCTTGACTGTGCAGTTCCTGAAGCTGAAGGGTCCTGCCTGACTGTACGAACACGCGTGCGCCGATCGCAGTCCGGTTCGATTGCACCCCGATGAGCTTCACCTTGACCCAGTGGTTCCCGGATTGCACGTCGGCCCGGATCAGGGAGGGGGGTTCGTTCATGTTCATGACAATGATGTCCATGTCGCCATCGTTGTCGAAGTCGCCGAAAGCGCAGCCCCGGCTCGAATGCGGAGCGGTGAGCCCGGGGCCGCACTGTTGCGTAACGTTCGCAAAGGTTCCATTCCCTAGGTTGCGGTACAAGAATCGTGGCCCCTTGTAGGGATAGTCTGGGTTGACCGCTTCGACTTCTGGGTAGACGCTGCCGGAGACGTAGAAGAGGTCGGGGTTGCCGTCGTTATCAAAGTCGACGAAGCCGGCTCCCCACTCTAGGTGCCGTGTGCTGGCCTGCAGTCCGGCTCTGGACGACTCGTCCGTGAAGTAGCCCTGTCCGTCGTTACGGTACAGGCCGGGGATGTCGTCGGCAAAGTGTGTCTTGACGATGTCGAGCTTTCCGTCAGAGGTATAGTCCGCAATCGCCAAGCCCATGCCTGCTTGGGCCACGCCGTCGGAGCTGTAGGCGAGCCCCCGCTCGGTCGCGATGTCGCTGAACGTGCCGTCTTGGTTGTTCCTCAAGAGAATGCTTGGGCTGGAATCGCAAGCGATGTACAGGTCCTGCCAGCCATCCTCGTTGTAGTCGGTGGCGACCGCCGTCAGTCCGTAGCCTCGGGCGTCGAGGATTTGCGCTGCCTCTGTGACCTCGGCAAAGGTCCCGTCCCCGTTGTTGCGGTAGAGGATGTGGGAGCCGAGTTCCAGCCCCTGCGGTCCGTAGGCGACAGGAACCCCCTTCCAAGTGGTGCGCCCCTTGGGCGGAAGGCTTGCCAAGCTCTTGGCTCCGATGTAGTTGGCGATGAAGAGATCGAGGTTCCCATCCCGGTCGAAGTCAACGAAGGTGCAACCTGTGTTCCATCGCCCCGGCCGTCCGCCGACGCCAGCCTCGTCGGTTACGTCAGTGAACGTGCCGTCACCGTTGTTTCGGTACAGAACGTTGGCTCCACGGTAGCTGACGAATAGATCGTCGAAGCCGTCGTTGTCGTAGTCCCCTATGCAGACGCCATTCGCCCACCCACTGCGCATCAACCCGGCTTCCCGCGTCACGTCGGTGAACGTCCCGTCGCGGTTGTTCTTGTAGAGGCGGTTTGTCGGGGTCTCCCCTTGGCCAAAACCGCTTCGCCGGGAACCGTTCAGCAAGAAAACATCAATCCATCCGTCATTGTCGTAATCGTAGAACGCGATGCCGCAACCGTTCGCCTCGTCGATGTAGTCCGATGTGTCGACCTCGCCGTAATAGGTCGTCCGGGTCAACCCGGCCTGTTTCGCGACATCCACGAAGTGGACGGGGTATCGGCCCGCGTTCCCATCTGAACTCAACCCTTGGGTCGAAGGCTTGCGCTGGGCTTGCGCTGTTAGCAGAGCGATGCTGCTACCGTTTAGAAGACGCAGGAGGTGCCGGCGTGTCACGGTCAGTGTTTACAGCGGACGGCCCTTCTCGCGAGACGCCGTCCTAAGCGAGAATTTTAGCTCATGTCGGCGGAGGCACTTGACCGGCTCGGGCTTGCGGTGAGCGGACTGCGCTTAGCGGCCGCATTCTTGGTGCTTGGGCATCTGGAGCCCGCCGGCCCCCAACGGCAAGCCGTTGATGTCGCACTACTCCGGGCTGCTGACGGTGCCGAAAGTGCGCGCATCCGGCCCTTGCTCGAGCAGGGGGCGAACATCGATGTCCGCAACGACGCCGGGACCACAGCTCTGATGGTCGCCGCTCTCGAGGGCCACCAAGAATTGCTGGAAGTGCTGGTCGCAGAAGGCGCCAACGTGAGTATTACGGACGACCGGGGCAGGACTGCCTTGATGGCCTCCGCCTCACAGGGGCATGCGGCGCTCGCTCAATCCCTGCTCGCGTCCGGGGCCGAAGTGGATGCACAGGACGACCAAGGTCGCACTGCACTGATGCTGGCCGTCGCAGGAACCCACCTGGAGGTGCTGCCGGTTCTGCTGGCATCCGCACAACCCGATGCGCGAAACGATGCGGGGCAGACCGCTCTCCTGTTGGCTGCCGCTAGCGGTCACACTTCGATGACAAAGGCCCTGATCGACAAGGGTGCGGATCCGAACACTGCGGACGACTCGGGGCAAACGCCGTTGATGGCGGCAGCTCTGCGAGGCCATAGCTCGGTCGTAGAGCTCCTCGTGGCTTCTGCCGCCGATGTCGACGCTCGCGGCGCGGAGGGGGCGGAGGTCGCCTCAGGAGATGTCGAAGTCCCACTGGGGGGCGTGACAGCGCTCATGCTTGCCTCGGCGAAGGGAGCCCTGCCCGCGGTCCAGACCATCCTTGATGCGGGAGCCGATGTCACCGCTCGGTCGGTCGATGGCCGGACAGCGCTCATGTTTGCCAGCTCGAACGGTCATGCGGAGATCGCGAGCGCACTGCTACGGCATGGAGCCGAACTCGACATCGTCGACGCCCTCGGTGAGTCCGCGGTGGTTCAAGCAGCGCTGATGGGCCGTACGGGGGTCGTGGAGCTCTTGCGAGAAGCCGGGGCAGAGACCAGCCCAGAAGCAGCCCTCCTCTTCGCTGCGCGGGTCGGGCGAGTGGACGAAGCTGAAAGCGCCGCCTTGAGGGGGGCCGATCCAGACGCCAGCGATAGCAGAGGGGTCAGTGCCCTCATGAGCGCTGCGCTGCATGGCCACTTGGAGACCGTGCGACTCCTGATCGCTCGTGGCGCGGACATCAATCGGACAAGCAAGGAAGGCGTGCCGATCGCGGTCCAGAGCGGGACTGTCGCCGGTGGCGGGCTGACGGCACTGATGTTGGCATCAACAGAGGGCCATGCTGTGATCGTCGATGAATTGCTCAGGACCGGAGCCAGCACGGCCGTGACAAGCCATGCAGGTTGGACAGCTTTGCTGATGGCCGCTTGGGAGGGCCAGGCCGCGGTTGTCAACACGCTTCTAGCGGCAGGTGCAGATCCCAACGTAAAGGGTGAGAACGGGCGCACGCCGCTGATCCTGGCTGTTTCCAAGGGCCTGCAAAACATGGCCGCGGTCCTGCTCGACGCGTCGGCAAGGATTGACGCCCAGGCCGACGACGGCAGCACCGCCCTGATGGTCGCGGTCGCCCAGGGCGACCACTCGATGCTGCGCAGGCTGCTACGCAGCAACGCCGACGTGCAAATTGGATCCGCGGACGGGCGAACTGCGCTGATGCTGGCCGCCAGTCGGGGCGATCTGGAGGCTCTGGAAATTCTCCAGACGGCGAGCGCTGATGTGCACGCTGCGATGCGAGACGGGCGGACCGCGCTGATGCTGGCCGCTGCTCACGGGTACAGCGCCGTCATACGGTTCCTGTTGGAGCACGGTGCCAGAGCCGGTGACCGGGACATTGAAGGACGCACAGCGTTGGTACACGCTGCCCTTGCCGGCCACAACGAGGCAGCTCTGCTGCTTGAGACAGCGGGGGGCGCGGAGGATCTGGATCAATTGCTCCGGATCGTGGCGGCCACCGGCAGGGAGGAGCGAATCGCTGGATTAGTCGAGAGCGGCGCTCAGGTCGATGCCGGGGATTCCGACGGAAGTACCCCCCTCATGCTGGCGGCTGTGGCCGGACACGCTTCTGTGGTCGCCGAGCTGCTCGCCAGAGGTGCTGACGTGGACGTAGCGACGCCCGGGGGTGGGACCGCTCTCATGCAGGCAGTCGGCCAGAACCGTCGTGCCACGGTCGAGATCCTGCTCCAGAACGGAGCCGATCCGGATATGTCTACGCGGGACGGTCGGACCGCGTTGATGATCGCTGCCTTCGAAGGGTTCACAACGACTGCAGACACGCTGATCGCTCATGGTGCCCAGCCCGACCAGTTGGATTCGGAAGGAAGTTCGGCCCTCATGTTCGCGGCGGTGGAGGGACACTCCGAGACGATCGAGGCGCTGCTCGGCGGCGGGGCGGACCCGAACCGGTCAAGGCCTGACGGCATCACGCCGCTGATGCTGGCGTCGGCCGCCGGCTCTCTTTCCGGGGTTCAGCACCTTCTTCGCCGAGGGGCCGCACTCGAAGCCGCGGATGCACGGGGCTTTACCCCGCTGCTCATCGCAGCGACACGAGGCCAAACTCTCGTCGTGCAAGAGTTGCTACAGCGAGGCGCGGATCCCGACGCGGAAACGGCTGACGGCTCCACGGCGATCTCGCTTGCCGCCGCGAAAGGGTATCGGAGAATCGTGAGCCTACTGTCCGAATCTCATTGAACCGCGGGCCGGGTTCGAGACCCCTTCCAATCCCAGCATTGCTTCGCTACTCAAGCCCGAGGCGCTCCGGCCTGCCGGCGTCCAGTCAAGGCCCCGCTTCTCCGCGACGGATGCTCTTCGACACGCCAGACCATTCGGGAATCCCACTCCCTCCCAACCCGAACCGCCATTCGAGCACCGCTGTTTTGGACAGGGCTCCCCGTTGACATCCCCGATGCCCTCGGCTATAGTTAGTACACCCATCGCTTCCAGAGTGGTCCCTCATCAAGGAGTCGAGGACGTGACCGCTGCAGGAAACGTCACGCGAGTATCCGGGCGTCCAGCTTGAGGGTGGGGTCGGCTGGCCTTGGGTATGGCATGGCACCGCTCGCTCCATGTCGTTGCTTGCTGGGTTTGTTCCCACAAGGACATAGCCAGAGATGTCGGTGGAAGTAGAAGAACCTAAGCGGATCGCCACTCCGGAAGCTCAAGCCGAGTCGCCGCCCGCTAGCCAAGCCGCCACGGATGACTCGACGCCGTCAGCGCCGGAGCGACTGTCGGCGACTCCTGAGTCCGCATTCACCGCAGACGACTCAGCAGGCGCTGCCCCCGAGGCCGCCGAACCCAGTCAGGGAAAGCCCTCCATCCCGCCCGATTTACCACTCGCTGCACCAGCGGTCGAGGCGAATGCCGATGCGCTCGACACGCCCGAGCCCCAGGCATTCGCAAGCGGCTCGGAGACCGCGCCACCCGCCGCTAGCGAGGCCTTGGAACCCGATACCGTTGACACGCAGGAAGCGGAGCCAGAATCCGTCGCTGCGCCCGCACTTGCGCCTGTTCCCAGCTTGCCCGAGCTAGCGCAGCCAGTCGAAGCCCTCGACACCGAAATCGCGACAACTGCAGCGTCGGCTCCGGCGGACGAGACTGCAATCGCCGAGTCCAGCCCTGACCCTGCCCCGAGCTTGGCCGACCCGAGCCACCCAGAACCAGTCGCGGAGGCCCGCTCGGCACCGGGCGCCCCTACGGTTCCTTCGTATCCGCCCGGACACCTGCCCGTGCCCGGGCTGCCCGATCTTGCCGCGCTGGACGACGACCTAGTCGACGAAGCCCTTGAGGTCGAAGACCCCGGTGAGTTTCCGGAGCTAGCCTCCGAGTCGGGTCCGAGGATCCGCCCGGGCAGCCTTTGCAAAGGCATGATCGTTGCCGTCCATGATTCAGGCGTCATCGTATCGTTCGGCGCCAAGGTCGAAGGCCACGTTCCGCTGGATGAATTTCGCGGTGTGGACGGAGTCGTGTCGGTCCAGCCGGGCCAAGAGATCGAAGTCCTGATCGAGCGCCTCGGGGCTCCCGGCGACTATGCGGCGCTTTCTTACAAGCGCGCCCGCGAGTCCGAAGCTTGGACTGTGATCGAGGAAGCCCATGCCAAGAATCTCTCGCTGCAGGGACGCATCCTCGAGCGTGTCAAGGGCGGCCTGCGCGTCGACATCGGGATCTCGGCATTTATGCCAGCGTCGCAGGTCGATGTCCGCCCCGTCAGGAATCTAGATGTTTGGCTCGAAAAGACCGTGGAGGTCGCTGTGGTCGAGTGCGACCGTCGCCGCGCCAACGTGGTGGTCTCTCGCAGCCACCTGCTGAAGGCCCAGCAGCAAGAACGTCGGGCAGCAACGCTGAGCAAGCTAAAGGTAGGCGAGCCCGCCACGGGAACGGTCAAGAACATCGCCACCTTTGGCGTGTTCGTAGATCTCGGCGGGATCGACGGCCTGATCAAACTCGCCGAGCTGTCCTACGGGCGCGTAGAGAATCCGGCGGCAATCATCCAGCCTGGCTCGGAGGTAACCGCAAAGGTCCTGCGCATCGACACTGCCAAGGATAGGGTGGCCCTCAGCCTGCGCGCGATGGAGCCCGATCCGTGGGCCACGATCCAAGACCGCTATGTGCCCGGCCAGACGGTGCGGGGCCGTGTTGCCAGCGTCAAGGACTACGGTGCCTTTGTCGAAATTGAACCCGGTGTCGAAGGCCTGATTCATTCGTCAGAAATTGACTGGTCGCGCCGCCCGAAGCATCCTTCGAAGACATTTTCCGCAAACACCGAAACGGAAGCTGTGGTGCTCTCGGTGAAACCGAGCGAGCGACGGATCTCGCTCAGCTTCAAACAGTTAACGCCTGATCCTTGGATCGCAACGGCCGGCTCGCTGGAGGTTGGTGACGTCGTGAAGGGCGTCGTGCGGAGGATCGAAACTTACGGGTTGTTCGTGGAAATCGTCCCTGGCGTCGAGGGTCTCGTCCACGTCTCGGACCTGTCCTGGGACACGCGCTCGGCCCATCCACGCGAGGTTGCCCGCAAGGGGCAGGAGATTACCACGGTGATCCTCCAAGCCGACCACGAGAATCGTCGGCTCGCGCTTGGCGTCAAGCAGCTTCAACCCGATGTGTGGGACGAGTTCTTGAGTGACAACTCGGTCGGTGACACCCTGCCCGGGACGGTGCGCCGTATTGCCAAATTCGGGGCATTCGTCGAACTGGCCGCCGGGGTGGAAGGGCTCTGCCACAGTTCCCAGCTCCCGAAGGACCGCTCAGCCGTCAAGCCCGGCGAGCGCTATAAATTCGAGATTCTCGACGTCAACGAACGCGCCCGCCGCATTGGGCTGCGCTGCCGGCAGCCGATACCGACCGACGCAGGCGCTTAGCAACCGGATCAAGAAATCGACCCTTTGATAGTTGGGACGCTTGTGCGTAGCGGGCCTGGCGCTGGGGCGGCAAGTAGCCTTGGACGCCGCTGCGTTGCAGGCCAACGCGGCCATGAAGGGGCTGGGGCGCATCGCCGCGATCAGCGGCCCGACTCGCTGGCGGCCGTCCTACCGCAGGTACGGCAAGCTCAATTGCCACCGCCCCTCCGGGGGGCACCCTGAGCATGGGCGCCCGTGGCTGCGGGGAGGCGGAGCGGTCAAGAAAGGCCTTCGGGTCTGGGAAGTTAACTGACGGCCGGGAATTCAAGCGGACCCCGAGGCTAATCCTCCGCTGCCCTCAGCTACTACATGTAGGGGCTACTTGAATCAAGTGCATGGCCCCATCGCACGATTGCAGCCTGTTTGCGGGCCTTACGGCGCGCTTGACGCCAAGCTTGCACGAAATCCACTCGGTTGCGGTCAGAGACTCTACGGATGGCGTTGGAAGTTCCAACCCGATTCCGCCATCAAACATCCGACATTCAACACGCAGTGCGTGGCTTGCGCCCCGTCTATCAGGAAGAGTTACGTCCTCTCTCCGCTTGCGTCAATCATCGTCGAACTAGCGCGTGGCCGCACGAAATGCCGATTTCATGAGCTCGGGAAAATCGGCCATCCTACGGTCTGCTAGGCCCTGAAATGCGTCGCGTTGGGCCATTCGATTGGGGTATAATCACCTCTCAAGGGAGGGGAAGCCCAAAACCACATGACAAAAGCAGAACTTGTCGCCGAAGTCGTCAGGACCACCTACACGACCCGCCAAGAGGCGGACGTGATTGTTGACACGGTCTTAGAGAGCATCGTCAGTTCGCTCACCAAGGGAGAGAAAGTCGAACTTCGAGGATTCGGCAGTTTTCGCACCCGTCAGCGGCCCGCTCGCGTTGGCCGCAACCCCCGTTCAGGAGCAATGGTGGAAGTCCCCTCCAAAACGGTTCCGTTCTTCAAGGCCAGCAAGCAACTGCGAGACGCTGTCGGCGATTCCGAGCCAACCGAATAACTCCCTTCTGGGCGCCGCGCCAGGCGTTTCGATGGACTTCCTTTGGACGCCTTGGCGGTATAGTTACGTAACCGCTGCCAAGCATTCGTCCGGGCAACGCCAGAGTTGCGCCTTCTGTGCGATCTTGGGATCTGCGGCGACCGATGAGCAATCGCTGATTGTGCACCGGGCCGAACGCAATTTCGTGCTCCTCAACCGGTACCCGTACAATAGCGGCCACATGCTGGTCGTGCCGTACGAGCAGGTGCCAACGCTCGTCGAAGCCCCGGAAGCGACAGCTGCGGAGATGATGCGCTTGACGCGCCGTATCGAGCGGGTCCTGAGAACCATGTACGACCCGGACGGCATCAACATCGGCATGAACATCGGGCGCGCTGCGGGTGCCGGGGTTGCGGGCCACCTCCACATGCACGCATTGCCCCGCTGGGCGGCGGACTCGAATTTTGCGACAGTGATCGGCGAGACTCGCGTGCTTCCCGAATCGCTGGACGTGACCTGGGAGCGGGCCCGCGCGGAGTTCGAGCGGTCGTAACTGGGATCGTCTCGCCGCCCAGAGCTTGCAGCCGCTCCTTATAATCACAGCCATGGAACTGAACGCGGGACTACTGCTGAAAGCGGCGCTGGCGCTGTACTCGGTGGGCCTGCTGGACTCCCTCTATGCCGTGGTGAAGCCGCGCCACCGGCTTTCCAAGCCTGCGCTTTACGCCTTCGTCGCCGCCACGGCCGTGCATTTTGCGGCCCTGGCATTGGAGAGCTGGGAGCAGGGCCGCTTTCCCGTCCAGACGCTGCTGCAGCTGTCGTCCATGGCTGCTTTCTTCATGGCTGCGGCATTCTTGGCCGCGTACGCCCGCTTCCGGTACACGAGCCTCGCGGTCTTCGCGTTCCCGCCGGTATTCATCTTCGCCCTTGCCGGCACGCTCGGCGGGGCCGCTCCTACAGCTTCCCGCCCAATGCTGCAGTGGTGGATTTCGGCCCACGCGGCCCTGTTCCTGCTCGGCTATGCCGCGCTGTTCCTGACCTGCGTCGCAGGCGTGATGTATCTGATCCAGGAGCGCGCTCTGAAGTCGAAGCGGTCGCGGCCCTTCTCCAACCACCTGCCCCCGCTCGGCAAGCTCGACCAAATCGGCTACCAGGCCCTCGCTGCGGCTTTCGTCCTGGTCACGCTCGGCTTGATCGCAGCCTCGATCTGGGCATTCGCCAAGTGGGGCCCCAACTGGGTGGTCGATCCGACGATCGCCTTGGCGTTTCTCACTTGGGCGATCACATTCGCGATCGTTCTCAGTCGGCTAGCCGGGGGCTGGCGCGGTCGCAAGGGCGCCTACCTTGCGATCGTCGGATTTGGCTCCGCGGCGCTAACGTGGATCGTCAACAGTGGCGCCCATACATTCACTGGCCAATGAACATCCAGCTCGTCGGCATGAGCCACAAGACCGCGCCGGTTGGGGTGCGCGAGCGTCTGGCCCTCACGGAAGAGGGCGCCGGCGAGTTGGCACGGCAGCTGACCCAAGGGCACTTGATCGACGAAGCCCTGGTTCTTTCGACATGCAACCGCGTCGAGTTCATCGCAAGCGGACAACCCGGCGCGTTGCACGAGGAGGTGTTGCAGCGCTTCGGCCCTTCGGTGAAGGGTGTTGGTGAGCAGGAGGATACCCTCTACAACCTCGCCGGCCGCCTGGCGCTACGGCATGTGTTCCGTGTGACCGCCAGCCTCGACTCGATGGTGGTGGGGGAGCCGCAGATCTTGGGCCAGGTCAAGGACGCGTACCAGCGGGCCAAGGATGCCGGGGCACTTGGCGGGCCGCTCGAGCGCATGGTGTCCGACGCCTTCCATGTCGCCCGACGGGTCCGCAACGAGACCGAGATCGGTAAAATGGCCGTGTCGGTCAGCCAGGTCGCGGTCGAGCTCGCACGCAAGATCTTTGGCGATCTCGAAGGGCTCTCGGTCTTGCTGATCGGGGCCGGCGAGATGGCCGAGGCCGCGGCTCGGAACTTGCACGGGGCCGGTGCCTCGCACTTGTACGTGACGAACCGCACGTATGCTGGGGCAGAGCGCCTGGCGACGGAATTCGGCGCCGAGCCGGTGCATTTCGAGCGCCTGCTCGAACTGATGCAGACAGTCGACATCGTGCTTTCATCCACCGGGTCCCCCGGCTTCATTCTTTCCAGGCGCACGGCGGAGGGCGTGATTGCGGCACGCCGCAACAAGCCGGTCTTCCTCGTTGACATCGCCGTTCCCCGAGACATAGATCCAGAGATCAACAACGTGGACAACATGTTCGTGTACGACATCGATGACCTTGAGCAGGTCGCGGCGGCCAACATGGAGAACCGCCGCCACGAGGCCGAGCTTGCCGAGAGAATCATCGACGACGAGGTCGAACGAACATTCCAGAGGCTGCAGGCCAGCAGCGCAGCGCCGGCGATCGTATCGCTGAACGAACGCTTGGAAGCGATCCGCGCGGGTGAGATGGAGCGTCACCAATCGAAGCTGCGCGCCCTGACCGACGAACAGCGCGAGGCGGTCGACCAGCTCACCAAAGCCATCATCAACAAGGTGGCCCACCACCCGATCCGCGAGGCGAAGCGCAGCGCTTCCGATCCTCGCTCCCGGATTAAGGTCGAGGACATCCGGCAAATCTTCGGCTTGGACTAGGAAGCGGCGTGGGCAAACTCACCATCGGCACCCGCGGCTCGCAGCTCGCCCTCTGCCAGGCGCGCTGGGTGGCGGCGCGGCTGCAGGAATCAGGCACCGAGTCAGTGATCCGTGTGATCAAGACCACCGGTGACCGAATCAGCGGCGTTCCGCTGGCAATTCTTGGGCCGCAGCAAGGGGTCAAAGGAGTGTTCACCAAGGAGATCGAGGAGGCCTTGATCGACGGCTCGATCGACTTGGCGGTGCACAGCCTGAAGGACCTCCCCACCCAACTGGACGCGCGGCTTGCATTAGGCTGCGTGCCGCGCCGGGCCGATCCGCGCGACGCCTTGCTCGGTCGCACGCTGCGCGAGCTGGGCGCGGGGGCCCGGGTCGGCACTGGATCGCAGCGCCGCGCTGAGCAGATGCGTGCCTTGGTGCCGGGCGTTACGATCGCCGACATGCGCGGCAACGTTGACACCCGCATCCGGAAGCTCCGGGACGGGGAGTTCGACGCGATCATTCTGGCGGCGGCGGGCCTCGAACGGCTCGGTCGGGCTGACGAGGCGGACGACTTGCTAGAAGCGGCTCAGATGGTTCCGGCGATCGGCCAGGGGGCGCTCGGCATTGAGACGCGGGCCGGCGATACGCGGGTGCTCGACGCCATCACGCCGATTCATGACCCTGTCACAGCCGCGGCGGTCGAAGCGGAGCGGGCAATGCTGCGGGCCTTGGGTGGTGGTTGCGACGTTCCGCTGGGAGCCTATGCGGCTGCCCGCAACGGCACCTTGCATCTTTGGGCCGCCGCGCCTGGAGCATCAGGCGGACTGGTCCGGCTGGAGCTCAGCGCCCCGGCCAGCGCGGCAGCGGCGCTCGGGGCGGCCGCAGCTGAGGGCCTGCGCGAGCTCGGCGCGGCTGTCTGATCTGGCCCGGCTCACGCCGCCTGCGCCAAGTGCTCGTCGAAGCATTCGTCGATGCACTCAAGGACCTCATTCGACGACGCAGCTCGATGGACCCGTTTGCGGATAAGGGCGCCGTTGCGCATGCCCCGCGTGAAGTAGGTTGCGAACTGCTTCATCTTGCCGAGCGGGTTGCCGGAGATCTTGCCGGCGTCTTGCAGCAGCATGCGGTAGTAATCCCGGAGCAGCTCATAGCGCTGCAGCTCGCTGGGCTGCTCATACGAGCCAGTGGCCAGGTACTGCTGGATCTGACTGAAGATCCAAGGGTTCGTCGAGGCGGCCCGCCCGATCATCACGCCGTCGCAGCCGGTGTGCTCGAACATGCGGACACAGTCCTCGGGGGAAAACACGTCGCCGTTGCCGACCACCGGGATCCGCACCGCCTGCTTGAGTTCGGCGATGCGGTCCCAGTCCGCTTGCCCGGCATACCCCTGCTGGCGCGTGCGGCCGTGCAGGGACACCCCCTGCAGCCCGCAATCCTCGGCTAGCCGGCCCATTTGCTGCACGACGATCGAGCGGTCATCCCAGCCGGTGCGGAACTTGCAGGTGAACGGGATGGAGACCGCCGAGCGAATCGCCGAGAGGATGCTCTTCACCACGGGCAGGTCGCGCAGCAGGCCGGATCCGCCGTTGCATTTGACGACCTTCTTCACCGGGCAGCCGAAATTCATGTCGACGCCGTCGAACCCAAGGTCCTCGACCACGCGTGCGGCGTCGGCCAGCACCTGCGGGTCGGATCCGAACAGCTGGGCTACGATCGGGTGCTCGTCCGGTTCGTAGTACAGGTAATTGAACGGTGACCGACGCGGCTTGCCGGACCCGCCGGTATGGTTGGCGATGATCCCATGGGAGCTGGTGAACTCGGTCATGATCAGGCCGCAGCCGGAGAGGCCCCGGATGAAGCGGCGGAAGACGGTGTCCGTGACTCCCGCCATTGGCGCCAGGATGATCGCGGGCTCCACGCGCAATGCTCCCAAGCGCAACTGTCGGGGGATGTCCACTCTTTGCATTCTATCCCGACGCCCGGGCCGTACTGGCATCACAAGTCGGAGAGCTCGTCCAGGCTGCGCGGCCAATCCGATCTCAGCAGGCGTGACAGCGCCCTGTCCTTGAGCAGCTTGCCCCCGGTCTGGCAGCGGGCGCAATAGTTGGTCTCGTTGGCGGCGTAGCGGATGCGCTGCACGGGCGCGGCGCAGTCTGGGCAGGGCTGGCCGTAACGCCCATGGACGGCCATGCCTTCGCGAAACGCGGTGACTTTCTCAGGAAAGTGCTCCCGCACGTCCTTGCTGAGCCGCTGCGTCCACTCCTCCAAGACGGCCCGGGCCGCCGCGAAGAGCCGGTCCAGCTCGGCCTCGCTGAGCCGACTCGTCAGGGTCACGGGCGAGAGCCGGGCCCGGTGCAGGATTTCGTCAGAGTAGGCGTTGCCGATGCCACTGCAAACGCTGGGGTCGGTGAGCGCCCGCTTCAGCGTCCGGTTGCCCCGGAGCATCGCGTCGCGGAATTCCCCAACGGTCGCGTCCAGCACCTCCAGCCCGCCCCGGTGCAGTGCCGCGAGTGCCGTCCGGCCGCGAGCGACATGCAGCGAGGCCCGCCGCTTGGAGCCGGCCTCGGTCAACAGCAGGGTGCCGTGCGGGAAGTCGAACGCCGCCAGGCCGCGCCGGCCCGGCAGTTTCGCATCCGGCTGCTCGCGCCAGTGCAGGCGCCCGGCAATCATCAGGTGCAGTACCAGCCAATAATCGCCCTCGAGCCCGAGCGCGATGCGCTTGCCGAGACGCAGAAACTGCAGCACCGTCCTACCCGCACACGCCTCGACCGGGGGATCGACCGTGCGGAGCAGCAGGGGGCTGGCAATCCGCACGCCCCGAAGCGGCTTTCCGGAGATGCGCAGCTCAAGCGCCTCGATATAGGCGGCGATGTCTGGCAGCTCGGGCACGGCGCACTCCGCCTACGGAAGAGTCCGGAACGGGAAGATCCAGGGGCAGAGCCAGGCGCAAAGCACTGCCAGCAAAATGGTCAGCGGAAGGCCGATCTTCGGAAAGTCCAAGAAGCGGTAGCCGCCCGGACCGTAGACCATGAGATTGGTCTGGTACGCGATCGGCGACAGGAAGCTCAGCCCGCAGCCGACGATCAAGCTGAAGGCGAATGGCTCTGGATGCAGGTTCAGATCCCGAGCGGTGGCCATGGCGATCGGAAAGACCAAGGCCGCCGCTCCGTTCTTGGTGATGACTTGCGAGAAGGCGGAGGCGGTCAGCACCATCGCGAACAGCATGCCCCGGTCTCCCACCCCCAACGTGGCGCAGATGTCCAGTAGGGAGTCGGCAATCGCTGCTGCGGCACCGGACTGTTGCAACGCTGCGCCCATCCCGAGTGCCGAGGCGATCGCCACGATCACGCGCAGGGGCACGCTGTCGAACGCCTTGTTCACGCCGACGCATCCGCTAAGGATCATCAACAGCGCTGCCGCCAAACAGATCACCACCGGCGGCCAGGGGGTGAACATCACACCTGCGATGAACAGGCCGCAAACGGCCACGGCTCGCCACATACGGTCGTGACGGGGATGGGCGAAGTCCGAGATCGCTGACACTAGGCAGAATTCGCTCGAATTACGGTACTGTTCGGCGAATCCCGGGGAGGTCTCCAGCAAGAGCGTGTCTCCGGGTTCCAGCTCGATGTCGCCCACCTTGCGCCGGATCGCAACGCCGCTGCGATGCACCGCGACGACCGCAGCGTTATAGACAGTCCGAAAGCGCGCCGCGCGCACGGTCTTGCCAGCTAGAGCAGAATTTGCCGGGATGACGGCTTCCACGAGGGCGCGTTCAGCCAAGTCAGTAGCGGCCTCCTCTTGCTGTCGCTGGGTAGGTGCCAACCCCCGGATGCGCTGCAAGTCAATCACGGAATCGAGCATTCCGGTGAAGCCAAGCCGGTCCCCCGCGGCCAATCGGGTATCCCGCCCCGGCGCCGGGATGACCAACCCGCCGCGCTCGATCTCGAACAGGAACAGGCCGGGCAGCTGACGCAGCCCCGCTGCCTCAATCGTCGCGCCCACCGCGGGCGAATCCGCCAGCACGTCCATCTGCACCGTATACCTGCGGGCACTGCGCCACTCGTCCGCCAGCTGCTGTCGCTCAGGCAAGAGGCGGTCAGATACGGCGACCAGGTATGCGAGGCCGACAGCCGCCAGCGGGAGGCCGAGCAGCGCCGGCCCCCAAAACTGCAGGTACGACGGCAGCGCGTCGAATCCGTGGGTTGCCAGGTAGTCGACGTACAAGCCCATCACGATGAGATTGGAGGCACTGCCGATCAACGTCAGCTGTCCGCCGAGGATCGACGCGAAGCTCAAAGGCATCAGCAGCTTGGATGGGCTGACGCGAATCCGCTTGGCCCAGTCGCGGACGATCGGCAGGTACATCGCGACAACTGGAGTATTGTTGATGAATGCGGAGAGCAGCGTGACGGGAAAGATCAATCGAAACTGGGCACCGCGGACGGACTGCGGGTGTCCCAGCAGAAACTTTGTAGCGGCCAGGGTGGCACCGGTCTCAAACAGGCCTGCGGCGACGACGAACAAAGCGCCGATGGCGACGACGGCTGGATGGGCGAAGCCCGCAAGGGCTGTCTCCGGATCAACCGCTCCGATCAGGATCTGCGCTAGCAGTCCCGCCAGCATCGCTGTTTCCACCGCGACCCGATTGGTTGCCAGTGCGAGGACGACTGCGCCGACCACGCAGATTGAGAGGGCCCCGGAAATGGGCATTGCTGCCAGAATATCGAATATGCTGCGATCTCGCAGACGACGCCCGATCCAGCTGATCGCGCCTGCGTTTGTAGCCACCATCCTCGCCGTCGGAGCGGCGTGGGGCCAGCCCGCCGGATTCAACTACGACGAGGCGGCGGTGCCCTCCTACGAACTACCGGAGATCTTGCGCGGCGCGGACGGCAGGCAGGTCACAACGGCCACGCAGTGGTCGGCCCGCCGGGCCGAGCTCCTAGACCTGTTTGAGAAGCAGGTCTACGGCACCGCGCCTGCGGCTCCGGCTGGAATGAGCTTCACGGTCGTGGAGCAGGATGAGTCGGCGCTCGGCGGGCTGGCGCACCGCAAGCAGGTGCGGGTCGACTTCGGCGGCATGCCGCCGGTGTCCAGCATGGAGATCCTGCTGTACACCCCGGCCCGAGTCCAGGGCCGGGTGCCGGTATTTGTGGGGCTCAATTTCGGAGGCAACCACACCGCCCACGCGGACCCGGCGATCCGGCTCGCCGATCGCATGACTAAGGACGGCCTCGAAAAGGCAACTGACGAGGACCGCGGCCGCAGCGCGAGCCGCTGGCAGGTGGAGCGGCTGCTCAAGCGCGGCTACGCCGTGGCAACTGTGTACTGCGGCGATCTCGATCCCGACTTTGACGACGGTTTCCGAAATGGCGTGCATCCTCTGGCTCCTCCCGAATCGCCCGGGGATTGGGGAAGCATCTCGGCATGGGCCTGGGGATTGAGCCGGGCGCTCGATTACCTGCGCGCCGATGCGCAGGTGGATGGCTCGAAAGTCGGGGTGATCGGTCACTCGCGGCTCGGCAAGACGGCGCTGTGGGCTGGTGCTCGCGACGAGCGCTTCGCGATGGTCATCTCCAACGATTCCGGCTGCGGCGGAGCGGCGTTGAGCCGTCGGCGGTTCGGTGAGACCGTCGCGCGGATCAACACCAGATTCCCGCATTGGTTTGCTGACAGTTTCCAGGCGTATGACGGCAAGGAGGACGACCTGCCGGTGGATCAGCACATGCTGCTGGCTCTGGTCGCGCCGCGGCCGCTCTACGTGGCGAGCGCCGAAGATGACGCTTGGGCGGATCCGAAAGGCGAGTTTCTGGCCGCGATGCATGCCGGAGCGGCCTACGAACTGCTCGGCAAGCGCGGCTTGGGCGTGTCGGACCAACCTCCGGTCAACGAGCCGGTCATGCATACCGTCGGCTATCACATCCGCACCGGCAAGCACGACATTACGGCGTACGACTGGGACCGATACATGGATTTCGCGGACAAGCACTGGCCCAGAAAGTGAGCGCGGCCTGCTGCCCGGGCGTTGCGGGAAACCGCCGGATTGGCTAAAGTAGCGCTGGGAAGTGGGAGAGCTGTCCTATGCCGGGCCCTGCCATATCGACTGGCCGCGGCGCGGTCCCCGTGGCTGCGCGCAAGCGTCTTCCGTCAGGTTGGGGGCGTCTGTGCGCGTGTCTGGCCGCAACGCTCGCCCCTGGCCTGGCCCAACAGGCGCCGGAATCTGATCCGCCGCCGGCTGCGGCGGCAGCCCAGCGGTCCGCACTGGACCGCTTCTGCGTGACCTGTCATGGCGAGCAGCTGGCGACTGCCGGGCTGCGCCTCGACCTGGCCGACCCCGCAGCCGTGGGCAGCGACACTGAGGTCTGGGAAAAGGTGGCGCACAAGCTCCGCACCGGTACGATGCCGCCGCCGAGCATGCCGCGGCTGCCGGTAGCGGATCGCGCGGCCCTGCTCGCGGGGCTCGAGGCCTCCCTAGACGCGGCGGCGGCGCTTGCGCCGATGGCCGGCCGCACCGAGGCACTGCGCCGCTTGAACCGAACCGAGTATCAGAACGCGATCCGAGACCTGCTTGCCGTCGAGGTCGATGCCACGGCATTGCTTCCGCACGATGAGAGCGGCCACGGCTTTGACAACGTCAACGTCTCGGATCTCTCGCCGACCCTGCTCGGCCGCTACATTTCCGCCGCGCAGAAGATCAGCCGGCTCGCGGTCGGCAGCGGCGTCGTTGCCCCGGAAACCGAGATCATCCGCGTCAAGGCCGACTTCACGCAGGAACGCCACGTGCCCGGCCTGCCGCTAGGATCCCGCGGCGGGGTTTCGGTGCCGCACACGTTTGTGCAGGACGGCGAGTACGAGGTCCAGATCTGGCTCTCGCGCAACCGGAACGAGGAGATCGAGGGTCTCAAGCGTCCGCACGACGTGCATCTGCTGCTGGACAGGCAGCAGGTGGGGACATTCAGCGTCAAGCCCCCCACGGATCGCTTGGACTACTCCCAAGTCGACAAGCATCTCAAGACCCGCCTGTCGGTGTCGGCCGGGCCGCACCAACTTGCGGTCACGTTTCCCAGGACGGAGTCCTCGCTGCTTGAGACGATGCGCCAGCCCACGTTCTCGCGCTTCAACATGCACCGCCACCCGCGCACCGCGCCGGCGGTGTTCCAGATCTCGGTGACTGGCCCGTTTGCGGGCAAGACTGCAGCGGACACACCGAGCCGCCGCAGGCTGTTCGTTTGCAGTCCGGACGGAGAGGCTGATGAGGCGGACTGCGCCAAGCGAATTCTTTCCACGCTGTTGCGCAGGGCTTACCGTCGCCCGGTCACGGAGGACGAGTTGAGCGGGCCGCTGGGATTCTATCGCAAGGGCCGGGCGAGCGGCAGTTTCGACGCCGGCATCGAACGGGCTCTGACCGCAGTCTTGGTGAGCCCTGAATTCCTGTTCAAGACGGAGTTGTCAGGCACTGGCGGGGCACACAGAGGCGCGGCCCGGATCAGCGCAGTCGAACTTGCCTCGCGACTGTCGTTCTTCCTGTGGAGCAGCATTCCGGACGACGAGCTGCTCGACGCCGCCAGCGGCGCAGAACTCGGCAGCGATGCGGGGCTGGAGCGGCAGGTGCGCAGGATGCTCGCCGACCCGCGGGCCGCGAACCTGGCCAGCAACTTCGCCGGACAGTGGCTGCACTTGCGCAGCTTGGAATCGTTCTCGCCAGATGCCCGCTTGTTTCCCGACTTTGACGACAACCTGCGGCAGGCCCTGCGCACCGAGACCGAACTCTTCGTAGGGAGTATCGTGGCCCAGGACCGCAGTGTGCTCGACCTGATCCGGGCGGACTACACCTTCCTCAACGAGCGCTTGGCGAAGCACTATGGCATCGGCGGCGTGTACGGCACGCGCTTCCGGCGCGTCGAGCTTGGCGAGAACAGCAGGCGCGGCGGCTTGCTGCGACACGGCAGCGTTCTGACCGTGACCTCGTACCCGACGCGCACGTCGCCCGTGCTGCGCGGCACGTGGGTGCTGGAGAACATTTTCGGAGCGCCGCCGCCTGCGCCGCCGCCCAACGTGCCCGCCCTCGACAACGCGGTGTCCGCGGCGCTGCCCATGCGGGAGAGGCTGAGCGCGCATCGCGACAATCCGGCGTGCGCGAGCTGCCACCGCACGATCGACCCGGTCGGGTTCGCGCTCGAGAACTTCGATGCCCTGGGCCGCTGGCGGGATTATGCTGACGGCGTGCCGGTAGACGCGGCCGGGGGCCTACCCGGCGCGGGCGAGTCCGCTTCCGGGCCGGGCGGTTTGGAAGAGAGCCTGCTGGCGCAGCCGGAATTATTCGCCGCAACGCTGACGCGGAAGCTGCTCACCTTCGCGCTTGGACGCGGTGTCGAGTATTACGACGCTCCGGCCGTTCGCAAGATCCTCCGCGAGGCGGAACTGGAACAATATCGCTTTTCGGCGCTTGTCCTAGGGATCGTCAAGAGCGTACCTTTTGTGATGAGGAGTCCCACGTGATCCTGACCAAGAAATCACTGCCACGGCGCACCTTCCTCCGCGGCATGCAAGCCTCGCTCGCCCTGCCGCTGCTCGATGCGATGGTGCCCGCGGCGACCGCCCTGAACAAGACTCCGGCCAAGCCCGTGCCTAGGCTTGGCTTCGTGTTCATACCGATGGGGTGCGATCATTCGCGGTGGACACCGCCAGACTCGCCCAAGCTGGGCGAGCTGTCGCCGATCCTGAGCCCGTTGGAGTCCGTGAAGGACTCGCTGATCGTCTTCACGAACTTCGACTTGAAGAATGCGTATCCGGGCACTCACTCGACCTCGAATGCGGCCTTTCTCAGCGCGGCATTCGCGAAGCATACCGAGAGCTCGGACTACTACCTCGGCACGACGGTCGACCAGCACGCGGCACGGCTGCTGGGTAAGGACACGCAGCTGCCATCGCTGGAACTGTCGATGGACCTGCTGCAGACCGTCGGCCAGTGCAACAACGGATACGCCTGCGTGTATCAGAACAATCTGTCGTGGTCGTCGCCGACAGATCCGCTGCCGTCGGAGGCGCACCCGCGCACGGTGTTCGAGCGCCTGTTCGGGGGAGGCGGCAGTGTCGAAGACCGCCAAGCCGCGCTGCGAGAACGGGCAAGCCTGCTGGATTGGGTGCGCGAGGACGTCGCGCGCCTGAAAGCCAAGCTCGGGCATGGCGACCGTGCGCGCGTGGACGGCTATTTGAACAGCATCCGCGAGGTGGAACGGGAGATCCAGCGAGCCGAGCACACCGCCGCGGACAATCCGCTGCCAGACTTGGACCGCCCGCAGGGCGTCCCAGCAGCCTACGCCGACCATGCGAGGGTGATGTTCGAACTGCAGCGGCTGGCGTTCCAGGGCGACATTACCAGGGTGATCACCTTCCAGCTCGCGCGAGAGCTCAGCGGCCGCACGTATCCGGAAGTCGACGTGCCCGACCCGCACCACCCACTGAGCCATCACGGCAACGATCCGGAAAAGGTCGAAAAGATCTCCCGGATCAACAAGTTCCACGTCTCGCTGTTTGCCGAGCACTTGGAAAAGCTCAGGGACACGCCCGACGGCGACGGTTCCCTGCTGGACCATTCGGTCCTGCTCTACGGCAGCGGAATGGGCAATCCGAGCACGCACGACCACGACAACCTTCCGATCCTGGTGGCGGGAGGATCTTCCTGTGGTGTGCGGGGCGGGCGCCACGTCAAGTATGCTGAGGCAACCCCGCTGGCCAACCTCCACCTGACATTGCTCGACCGCGTGGGGGTGCGCTTGGATTCGTTCGGCGACAGCAGCGGCCCAATACACGATCTGTTCGAGTCTGCTCCGATCTAGGACAGGCGCCAGTGCCGAACCGGCGGGAGGCAAGACAAATGGGCTTGAAGCGAATGGCAGGATTGCTGGTCGTGCTGGTTGTGGCGTCCGGCACGGCGGCGGCAGCGGGTCTGGTCGATGCCGCCGAAGCGGGCGACGTGCACAAAGTGCAGTCGCTGCTCGCGGCCGGCGCGGACGCGAACCTGTCCCAATCCGACGGCACGACGGCGCTGCACTGGGCCGCCTACTTAGGTGATCCGGCCATGGCTAGGCTGCTCGTCGGGGCCGGCGCGGACGTGGGCGCCGTGAACGATTACGGGGTGCGGCCGCTCTCGCTCGCCTGCGCCAGCGCCAGCGGCGAACTGGTGGGGATGCTGCTGGCAGCCGGGGCCGATCCCCAAGCCGCCCTGAGCGGCGGAGAGACCGTGCTGATGACGGCAGCGCGAACCGGCAACTTGGCAGCCGTGCAAGCGTTACTGGCTGCGGGGGCCGATCCGAACGCGAGCGAGAAGAACGCGCAGACCGCCCTGATGTGGGCCGCGGCCGAGGGTCACGCACCGGTTGTCGAGGCGCTGATCGCGGCAGGCGCTGATCTGCGGGCCACGCTCGGTTCCGGGTTCAACCCCCTGTTCTTCGCCGTACGAGAAGGCCGGGCTGCAGTGGTGCGGCAGCTGCTAGCTGCGGGGCTGGATGTGAACGAGGCCCTGCAGCGCCGGGCGCGACCGATGTATCAGCACGCTGGCAGCGGCATGACACCGCTGATCCTCGCGATTGAGAACGGCCACTTCGAGCTGGCGGTGGCCTTGCTGGAAGCGGGGGCCGATCCGAACGAGGCGCGCACCGGATACACTCCCCTGCACACTATCACTTGGGTGCGCAAGCCCAAGAACAGTGACTTTGGCAGTGACCCTGCCCCGGAGGGGTCCGGCAACCTTTCGAGCCTCCAATTCGTGCGCACTTTGGTCGCTATGGGCGCCGACGTGAACATGGGGCTCGCGCGCGGCCGGTCGAATCCGCCGCACATCAATCGCCAGGGCGCCACGCCCTTCCTGTTCGCGGCCGACAAAGCGGACGTGCCACTGATGAAGGTCCTGCTTGAGCTCGGAGCGGATCCTTTGTTGCCGAATGTCGAGAACACCACGCCGCTAATGGCGGCAGCCGGCCTCGGCACGACTGCTCCGCTCGAGGAGGCGGGCACCGAGCAGGAAGCTTTCGCAGCGACGCAGCTGCTGCTGTCCCTCGGAGCCGACATCAACGCCGTGGACGACAACGGCGAGACCACCATGCATGGAGCCGCCTACGGCAGTTTTCCGTCAGTAATTCAGCTGCTGGACGACAAGGGAGCCGACCCTGAGCTTTGGCAGCTGCCGAACAAGCACGGATGGACGCCGCTGTTCATCGCCGAGGGCTACCGGCCTGGCAACTTCAAGCCTGCTCCTGCGGCGATCAAAGCGATCCTAGGGCTGATGGTAGCCGAAGGCATCTCGCCCGCAGGGCCGCGGCCGCGGCATATCGGAACGTACGAGAAGGCCCGCTTGGCGCGGAAAGGTCAATAGCATCACGGCCAGTCTCCGGCGGCCGCAGCGAAGCGCGCTGCTGTAGACTGGGGTCTTTCTCCGGTGACTCTGTGATGACTGCGATTCGACACACCCTTGGCCTGTGCATGCTGGCGCTGCTGGCAGGAACGCTTGGCGTGCTTTTCGGCGCCGAGGCTGGCGGCTTGCGATTTGACGATCCCGCGGGCTGGACATCGACACCGAAACCGATGCGGGCGTTGAACTACACGATCCCGGCGGCCGCAGGCGATACCCAGGACGGGGAAATGGCCGTGTACTACTTCGGGCCCGGCCAGGGCGGCGGCGTGGAGGCCAACGTACGGCGCTGGCTCGGCCAGTTCGTCAATCCGGACGGAAGCCCCATGGCGGCCAGTGACGCCCAGCGCTCTGACCAGCAGGTCAACGGCATGTCGGTGACCGTACTGGACGTGCAGGGCACCTATCTCTTCAAGCCGTTCCCGATGGCGCCGAAGGCAACTCAGGTACCCGGCTATCGGATGCTGGCGGCCATCGTGCAGGGACCGGATGCGCCGATCTTCTTCAAGCTGACCGCGCCGGCGAAGACAGCCGCTGCGGCAGAGGCCCAGTTCCGCAAGATCATCGCCTCGCTGCAGCGTTAGGGCCGACCCCGGATCAGGATCCCTTGGGCCGAATTACCAAGACGCTGCCCTGTTGGATGCGGGACGAGCGCAGGCCGTTCCAGCGCATCAGCTCATTGACGCTGACGTTGAATCTCTGCGCGATGAGTCCCAGTGTGTCACCGCTCTTGATGCGGTAGCTCGTCGTCTGTCCTGCGCCGGCTTGCAGGCCTACGAAAAGCTCCTGCCCTGGGTGGATGCGCGATCCGCTCAGACGATTCCAAGCGCGCAGCTGCGCCACGGTCGTGCCGTGCCGCCGCGCGATCTTGTCGAGCGAATCTCCTCGCACGACGCGATAGGTGCCAGAGCCGCCTGCTGCTGAGGAGGGAGCCGCAGACGCGCTCGAACTGCCGCCGCTGGTCTGGCCGACGATGAGTTCCTGCCCTGGGTGGATGGTGCTGCCCCGGATCCCATTCCACGCCCTGAGCCTGGCAGCGCTGGTCTGGAATCGTTCGGCAATGCCCCCGAGCGTGTCGCCAGAGCGCACCGTGTAGCGTCCCGAGCCGCTTGAGCGCTGTGGCTGTGCCGGAGGTGCGGAACTTGCACGAGTCGTCGTGCCGGAAGGGGGGCGCACCAGCAGGAACCTGCCGGCCCTGATCCGGCTGCTCCTCAGGCTGTTCCATTCGCGCAGGTCACCCACCGAGACGCCGAACTGCGTGGCGATGGTCGATAGCGTGTCGCCAGGGCGAATCCGGTAGTGATTGGCGCTCGGAGCCGGAGTTGGGCGGGCCGGGATGCCCGCCGACGCGGTGGACCTTGCCGGGGCGGGGGTTGGCGCTGGTCCGGGTACCTTGAGCGTCTGGCCGATGTGGATGGTGCTACCCCGGATGCCGTTCCAAGCGCGCAGCTGCGCAACCGAGGCGCCAACGCGGGCGCCGATCTTCGATAGCGAATCCCCGCGTCTGACGGTGTAGCGGCCCGTCGGCGAAGATCCAGAGGCCACCGCCGCCGTGCCCGAGGCAGCGTTGGGGTCGACGATCAGGTAGCGGCCGGCGCGGATTCGGGTGCTATCGAGCCCATTCCAATTCTGCAGGTTGGCGACACTCGTACCGAAGCGCCTCGCGATGCCGCCGAGGGTGTCGCCGGAGGCAATCCGATAGCGTCCCGTGCCGGGTTCGAGCAGTCCGCCTGCCCGGCCGCCCCCGAAATAGCGGTAAGTCGCCAGTTTCGTCGTCGTCGGGACGGTGAGGCGCTGCCCGCCCTGGAGCGGACCCTCGAGCGGCAGCGAATTCAGTGCCAGCAGGGTTTCAGGCTTGACCTTGTAGCGGTTGGCAAGTGCTGCCAGAGTCTCACCTTGGCGAACCTCGTAGCGGCGCCAATGCAGGCGCTTATCGGCCGGCACCAGCGCGATCTCGCGCTCGAAACTTGTCCTCGAGCGCTTCGGGATCCTGAGATCGTAGGCGTACGGCGGCGTCGCCGACCGCAGCAGCGCTTGATTGAGTTCCTTGATGGCGTCCACCGACGAGCCGGTCGCGTCAGCGATGAGCGCAAAGCTGGTCTCAGTCTGCGTGCGGATAGTGTCGTATTCCTGCGGGGGAGCGTAATCAATCTCCTCCAGCTCGAACAGATCGAGGTTGTGGCCCACCAACGCCATGGCGAGGATGATCGGCACGTAGTTGCGAGTCTCGCGAGGCAGTGCCCGGCGCTGTACTAACGTCCAGTAGTCGCGGCTCCCTGTGCGTCGAATCGCGCTCTTGACCCGATTCGGACCGGAATTATACGCCGCCATCGCCAGGTACCAATCGCCGAACTCGATGTGCAGGTCCTTGAGGTGCTTGGCTGCTGCGCGTGTGGCGGTCTCAGCGTCGTAGCGCAGGTCGACGTAGCGATCCTGGCGCAGCCCGTACTGCTTGCCGCGCGACGACATGAACTGCCACATGCCCGTGGCGCGTGCGTGCGACCGTGCCTTGGGCTTGAATCCTGACTCAGCCATCGCCAGGTAGTACAGCTCCCGCGGCACCTCCTCTTCCTCGAAAATGCGCTCGATCATCAGGCGGAAGGCCGTGCCGCGGCCAAGCGAGGTACGGATCGTCGCAGTGCCCCGCTTGGTCTCCGTGAAGTAGTTGAGCAGGCGCTGCACGTCCGTGTTAATGACTAGGGGCAACTCGGAGCGCGTGTGCAGCAACGCTTCTTTGTGTGAGAGGACCCTTGGAGGCTCGGGCAGGGTGAGTTCGAGCAGCTCGTCCAGAAGAGCGACCTCGTCCTCGCTGGCAGCAGGCTCTTCAGGGTCCAGCGACGGTGGGATTTCGAGCGATCTTCCCTCTGCCTCCGCTTCAGCTGGCACGGCGGATCTAGCCGCCCCTTCGTCTGACAAGCCAGAGCTCGACCCGGGACCGGGCTGGGCGACCGATACACGGTCGACTGCCAGTGTTGTGGGCTCCGCCTCTTGGGCGGCAGCCTGAGCTTGAGTTTGGTCTGGACTGGCGGCCGGAGCTCGGGCCGGCCCGGCCAGCGGTCGGCGGGAACAAGAAGCTAGCAGGCATAGCGCTGCCAGCGCGAACACGGAGCAGTACCCGTGACGAAGCAAGGGGGAAGAAGCGGACTTCAAGAGGGGGATTTCCTTACGGAGCGGGGTGAGCCGAGCCCGGGGAGACAAGCCCATGGACAAGCCCTCCTATTTAGAAACAGTATCGCATGCGGAGTGCTACCATGGCGAATTCGCAGCGTGCCTAGCCGGGTAGCCGAGCGACGGAAAAAACAAATGGCTGAATCCTCTCCACGAGTCGCCGTGATTATGGGAAGCACGTCGGACTGGGGCACGATGAAGGCATGCGCCGAGACTCTCGAACAGTTCGGCGTGGCGCATGAGTGCAAGGTCAGCTCGGCGCATCGAACGCCTGAAATGACCGCCGAGTACATCGGTTCTGCCGAAGGGCGGGGCATCCGCGTGATCATTGCCGCCGCTGGAGGCGCGGCCCATCTGGCAGGCGTGTGCGCAGCGCACACGGTGCTCCCGGTGCTGGGTGTGCCAATGCCGAGCGTGCTGGACGGAATCGACTCCTTGCTTTCCACCGTGCAGATGCCCGGCGGGATTCCCGTCGGCACGCTGGCAATCGGCAAGGCGGGCGCGAAGAATGCCGCCCTGCTGGCAATCGCCATTCTCGCGACGAATGACGAGTCGCTTCGCTCCGCACTCAAGGATTTCCGCCGCGCGCAAGCCGAGAAAGTGCGCAGCGCCAAGCTGGAGTAGCTTTCCGCGCGGCTGGGCGGGTCGCCCGGCCCGAGCCAGCGCAGGCTAAGTTCTGGTACGCTCTATTCCCGCAATGACACTTCATCCTCTTGCCATTCTCGCGATCGCGATCGCCGTCGTGTTCGTCCTGATCCTGAAGCTGCGCATCAATGCATTCATTGCGTTGATCACGGCTGCGACTACGGTCGGAATTCTTTCGCCGAACGTCGGCCTCGCCGATGTCATGCCGTCCGTGGCGGGAGAGTTTGGCGGCGTCTGTGCAAGCATCGCGATCGTGATCGCCCTGGCGGCATTGATCGGCCAGTGCCTGATGGAGAGCGGCGCAGCCGACAAGATCGTCCGGGTCTTCGTGCGGGCACTTGGCGAGAAGCACGCTTCGCTTTCGCTACTCAGCAGCGGCTACGTACTCTCGGTGCCGGTGTTCTTCGACACCGTGTTTTACCTGCTGGTGCCGCTGGCGCGCGCCATGCGCGTGCGCACGGGCAAGCACTACCTGCTCTTCCTCATGGCGATTTGCGCGGGCGGGGCCGTGACGCACTCGATGGTGCCCCCGACGCCGGGCCCACTGGCCATGGCGGCCACACTTGGGATCGACCTTGGCGTGATGATTCTGGTCGGCGCCATGATCGCGATACCGATGTCCGTCGGGGGATGGCTGTTCGCCATCCTGCGCGATCGTCAGCTGGACGTGCCTCTGCGCGAGACGCAGGGCCTGACGCTGGAAGAGCTGGAAGAACTGGCGCACAAGGAGGAGGCCCGGCTGCCGAGCTTCTTCATGGCCATGCTGCCGATCGTGCTGCCGGTGATCCTGATCGCCTCCAACACACTCGCCGGAGCTCTGGATGCGTCCGGGGCCTTGCGCGACATCACGGCATTCGTCGGCAACCCGAACTTCGCCCTGCTGGCCTCAGCCGCCATTTCGCTGGCACTGCTGGCCCGCCACAAGGGCTACTCACTCGCGCAGCTGGCTGGCCCGGTGGAGGCGTCGCTGGCCAGCGGCGGCTTGATCATTTTGATTACGGCCGCGGGCGGATCGTTCGGCAAGATGCTGGTCAAGGCTGATGTAGGCAAGGTGATCGGAGAGGCGTCGCAGGAATTCGGGGTGCCAATTCTGCTGCTGAGCTTCTTGCTCGGCGCGCTGCTCAAGGTGGCCCAGGGCTCGGGCACGGTGGCCATGATCACCGTGTCGGCGATCATGGCGCCGCTCGTGATCGACACGCCTCCCGGATTTCACACCGTTTACGTGGCTTGCGCCATTGGTTCCGGCTCGCTGGTCGGTTCTTGGATGAACGATTCGGGCTTCTGGGTGTACAAGCAGATGTCAGGCCTGACCGAGACGGAGGCCTTGCAGACATGGACCCCGTTGCTGGCCGTTATGGGAGTGATCGGGTACGTTGCCACGCAGATCGCCGCGCTGCTAGTTCCGCTGGTGTAGCAGAGCTGGCGTGACGCGGCCGCGATCACTCGTCGGGGCCGCCGGGAGCCGGGCGGGCTGTTGCTGCGGCCTGTGAATGCTACGGTAGCCGGCTCCGTGCAGTTCCCCTCAAAAGGTTTGATCTGGCCTCGACCAACCCTTTCACGCTTCCGTGGTCTGTCTGAAGTCTCCCGCCGATGATGCGCACAGTTATGTGACATTACTGGGCAAATGTTGCGTTGCACATCGCGGGCAGCGCGTCGCCCAGCGTAAAGGTGCCCCTCTTCCCCGGCCTACCTCACCTTGTGACCGGGGCAGTGCGTCTCGGCGTGCGCGGTATGGTGCCGGATTGTGTGGGCGATCCATGGGATAGAATCACACTCAGCCGATATCGCATGGTCCAATCTGAGGGTGGGTCGGCATTGGAAGACTTTGATGAGTGAATCGACTGGAAACGGCGTCCCGCTTATCCGCTTGCAGGGCGTCTCGAAGGTCTTCTTTACCGACGAGGTCGAGACGCACGCTCTCTCCGGGGTCGATCTTGAGATTCGCAACGGCGAGTACATCGCGATCTCGGGCCCATCCGGCTGTGGGAAATCGACGCTGCTGTCCATCCTGGGACTCTTGGATACCCCGACTGCTGGCATCTACGAGCTGCGTGGAGACCCGGTCGAGGATCTCAAGATGAGCCAGCGCGCCCGGATAAGGAACCGCCAGATCGGCTTCATCTTTCAGGCGTTCAACCTAATCGGCGACCTCACGGTGTTCGAAAACGTCGAACTGCCGCTGACGTATCGGGGGATGTCGGCGGCAGAACGCAAGGAGCGCGTGCATGGCGCCTTGAAGCGGGTGGACATGGCGCACCGGACAAAGCACTACCCAGCGCAACTTTCGGGAGGCCAGCAGCAGCGTGTCGCGGTGGCGCGGGCGCTGGGGGGTTCGCCGTCTGTGCTGCTTGCCGACGAACCGACAGGTAATCTTGATTCAAAGAACGGCGAAGCGGTCATGGAGCTGCTGCACGAAATCCATGCAGCCGGCTCGACGATCTGTATGGTGACGCACGATCCGCGTTTCGAAACCTACGCTCAGCGAATCGTGCGGCTTTTCGACGGCGAGACCGTCAGCGTGCCGCCAGACCGATAGGCGCCGAGCGGGTTGCGGCGTCGCCGCGACGCCGAACTGGTCCCGGCCGATTCGCGACGGCAATCGATGACTCGACCTGAGGGTTCGCAGATCCCGTCGCCGGACATTTCCGGGCAAATCCGCCGCCGATTGAAACGCCGGGAATTAGGCCTTCGGCAGCTTGGGCTGGGGCCGGAACTTGCGTTCCTCAAGCGCTCTCCCAGAATCCCCGGTCAAAGCTTGGGTGGGCACAGGGGAGGCGGATTTCGGGGCCGAATGCGATCGGGTATTTCGGTCGCCCGCCCTCGCCAGGCCCGAGACGCCCATGCGCGAACTCGCAGCTCTCAACGCACGTGCCCGGATGCTCAATCGGCTCGGCTTCCGCCTCGACGAACCGATGTTCGGATGACCACTGACCAGCAGCAGCAGCGCCACCAATCCTCCTTTCTCAAGCAACGCACCAGCCGCCCGGTCTCTTCGGCCTCTACGACATTGCAGAACGTGAGCGTGTGCTGGCCCAGCTCCGGACCATCCTCGATGGCGTCGCTAATGTAGCGCCCGCCTTGCCTGATACCCAACCGCTCGTCTGGGGCTTCTCCGCTGGTGTGCTGACCGCGTCAACGCAGGCATCGCCCGGCCCGGTCTATGGTCTTCGAAGCTTCCGCTGCCCACCCCTCGCCGCTGCCCAGGGCCGCGGAGCGCTTCGACCACGGGATCGATCGCCGCTGGGAGGGCTGCTCGATCGCCGTCTGCACTTGATCCGATCGTAAACGTTACGCCTGACCAGGAAGTTAGGGGGAAAACACGAGCTTGAGCAAGAGGGCGATGATGGCCGAGCCGCCCAAAATCAGCAAAAACTTCAGAACGGCGAGTGACGGTTCGTTCTTGCTGAGCCGCTCGCCATTCTCCTTGCGCTGCTCAGCGAACTGCTGTTGGATCTGGTTGAACTGCTCGTTCATCTCCTTGCGAAACTCAGCGAAGCGGATGTCCATCTGGGAGTTCAGGTCAGCCTCAAACTCCGTGAGATCGGACTTCGTGGCGGCGTCTTGCCCCCGTGCGACGGCCGCTGCGGCGGCGATCGCCTGCTCCTCCGGAACGTTCGCCAGTTTCAGCGCCTGATACATTTCTGTGTTGAAGTTCCCCATTTTGGCTCAAGTGTAGGCATGGGCCGCTGTCCCCTCGGGCATGGAGGTGCCGCGCATGCGTCCGCTCGCCGCGCTGTTGCTCGGGCTGCAGGATCGGGAGCCATCGAGGGCGTCTTGCGCTAACGTTCATCGAGCAGTCACCCACCAACCCGCAATCCAGTCCCAAGCCCAGCCGAAGTCCTTGAGGCGGACTTTCGCGAAGGCCGATCGGGCGACCGACGCCGAGTAACTTCCCCGTGCTTCTTCCGGGCCTGAGAGCGCTGTGACTGTTGGCGCTCACAGGGTTCCGAATTCCATGCGCTCGGACCTGCCGATGGGGCCGACCGGTCCCATCGGATGCCCCGGCAAGGCCGGGGGACCGGCCCTTGCCCCGGCTTGTCTGTTGTGCTGGCGGTCACTGGCGTCGCTCGGCAAGCGCTCCGGCCATGGCTCTGCCGCCCGCTTGCGGAGGCCTCGCGCCAGCGTCTGTAGAGGGCGCAGAACTGGTTGCAGCTGTAGCATGGCCGGCGCTGCTCGCAGTACTCGTGCCACAGCCGCTCGAGCCTGACATGCTCGTGCTTGCGCTGCTGCTCCTGGACCCTTGCGAAATTGGGTCGGCGCTGCCGCGACGCTGGAGTCACGCTCGGAAACAGACGCGTGGACAGTGCCGTGGCGTCGAGTTCGTCAGGCAATGGCCAACTCAGACCGGCCGCCGGTGCCCACGCCAGCGCACGCTGGACCGTGGGCTGGCTCAATCCGCTGGCCCCGGGGCAATGTCTCGTTGCGAGCAGCCCAGCTCGCGATGCGGTCGCACGATTTGTGTGATTTTGTACATGGCGATGCTCTCTATCGGCATCACGTCCCCTTTCCGGACTCGAACAGCGGGCACCGCTGCTCGCATTCGTCGCGATACCCCCCGCTGACTGATTCTTTTCAGCAGAACAGTGATGCTCCTGATCAAAATGCTGATTCGGCCAGACTCCGCAAGCCAGGCTCCATCGGGCGCCGGAGCTCGAACTTGGAGTGGCCACAGAATGGTGGACCGTTAGGGGTGTGGCGATTGAGCGAGTCCCGGGGTAGAGCAATGATGACGGCGGCTAGCTGGTGAAGGATAGAGAAGTGAAAGTCTCCCTGAGCAAAGGATGAGCCAATCCATGTTTCAGGGCGAGCCATGCGCAGGCTGCCGCGCGGCAGCCGGTGCAGCGTTGGCAGCGGCGTGTGGGGGCAGAGCATCGAGCACCGGAACCCAAGTCGGAGTGTCGAGACCGTCCCCACAGTCGAAGGCAACGGCGGACGGCCCGCGGCAGGCGAGTGACAGCCGGGGCTCCGCAGTGTCGCAGACCTGAAGGCACGCCGGCGGCGGCGCTTGACGCGCACCTGCCGGGCGCGTTGGCAGGGCCGGTCGATCGAACTGGCCAGGCTCGCCAGCAAGCCCAGCCCGGCCGTCCCGGTCAGTTGTTCGTCGGTGACGGCAAAGCCAAGCTTAGAGGCCTCCCAGCAGGGCCTGATCCACTATCTGCCAGCACAGACATGGTCTCTTTGACAGGCTCCGCGGCTTCACTCCGGCGGTGCATTGCCGACCACCCGGCCACGTACCTCCAGCCCGTTAGAAATCCATGCCTTAGCCCCCAAACAGCGCAATCTTTTCCGGGGACTAAGGGCTCTCCAGAAAGCCCCTGAAAGCGGTAGCTGTTGTATAATAAGAGCAACCCACCACAACAGGTTCTATGGCGGACGACTATCCCAACGACTCTGAAACCCTCTTAGGGGACGCTAATGGCCGGGATGGAAATATCCGTCCGATCAACATCGAGAACGAGATGCGCAAGTCGTATCTCGACTACGCGATGTCGGTCATCGTCGGGCGCGCGCTGCCCGATGCGAGGGATGGGTTAAAACCAGTGCAGCGGCGCATTCTGTACGCCATGCGCGAGGAAGGCTTGCGCTCGAACCGGCCGCCTCGCAAGTGCGCCCGGATCGTTGGCCAGGTCATGGGCAAATACCACCCGCATGGCGATGCGTCGATCTACGACACGCTTGTCCGCATGGCCCAGCCCTTCAGCATGCGGGAGTTGCTGATCACGGGACAGGGCAACTTCGGCTCCATCGATGGCGACCCGCCGGCGGCCATGCGCTACACCGAGGCCCGACTTGCGCCGTACGCCGAGGCGCTGCTCGAGCACATCGACATGGACACGGTCGATTACCGGCCGAACTACGACGATTCCACCGCGGAGCCGGAGTGCTTGGCGGCTGCCGCGCCGAACTTGCTGGTCAACGGTTCGAACGGAATCGCGGTGGGCATGGCGACCAACATTCCGCCGCATAACCTCGGCGAGCTTGTCGACGCGACGATCCAGTTGATCAAGCATCCAAACACGCGCTTCGAGCGCATTGTGGCGATCGTGCAAGGGCCGGATTTCCCGACTGGCGGCATCCTCTGCGGCAATGCAGGCATCCGGCAGGCCTATGCGACCGGCCGCGGACACGTCTTGGTCCGGGCCAAGGTCGACATTGAGAAGATCCGCAAGGATCGCCAGGCGATCATCGTTAACGAGGTGCCCTACCAAGTCAACAAGGCGCGCCTCATCAAGAAGGCCGCCGACCTGGTCAACATCAAGAAAATCGAGGGCATCAGCGATATCCGCGACGAGAGTGACCGTCGCGGCATGCGCATCGTCTTCGAGATCAAGCGCGGGGAGAATCCCGAGGTCGTGCTGAATAACCTCTACAAGCACACCGACCTGCAGCACGGCGCGGGTGTGGGGATGCTGGCGATCGTCGACGGCAGGCCCAAGGAACTCGGCCTGATCGAGTACCTCAAGATTTTCATCGCCCACCGCCAGGATGTAGTCCGGCGCCGCACGAACTTCCTGCTGCGCAAGGCCCGCGAGCGGGAGCACTTGCTGCTGGGCTTTGCCAAGGCGCTGCTGCGGATCGACGAGGTCATCGCCCTGATCCGGGCGTCCGCAAATCCCAAGCAGGCCAAACAGGGCCTGACGGGCGAGATCGACGTAGATTACAAGCGCTTCCTGCGAGCGGAGGCGGAGGCCAGCTTGCGTCCGTTCGATTTCACGGAACGGCAAGCGCAAGGCATCATCGAGCTTCAACTGCAGCGCCTCACGGGCATGGAGCGGCAGAAGATTCTGGATGAACTCGCGGAAATCCAAGGGAAGATCGAGGGCTATGAAAAGATCCTTGGTTCGGAGACAGTTCTCAACCAATTGATCATCGACGAGCTGCGGGAACTGAAGAAGAAGTTTGGAAGCCCGCGCCGCACCGACATCGGCGGAGAGGTTCGCGAGATCTCGATCGAGGATCTGATCGCCGATGAGGGGATGGTTGTGACCGTCACCAAGAACGGTTACCTCAAGCGCACAGCCCTAGACACCTACCGCAAGCAGACGCGAGGTGGTCGCGGCCGCCTCGGCATGACAACCCGTGACGAGGACATTGTAGAGAGCCTCTTCTTCGGGACGACGCACTCCTACATCCTGGTATTCACCAACCTTGGGCGCGTGTACTGGCTCAAGGTCTACAACATCCCCGAAGTGGCCGCTTCTGGCAAGGGTCGTAACATCGTCAACTTGCTCGCGCTTCGTACGGACGAGACGGTGCAGGCGTTCCTGCCGGTGGCGGGGTTCGACCCGGAACGCTTCATCGTGATGGTGACTCGTCAGGGCACGATCAAGAAATGCTCCTTGGAGGTCTTCTCCCGACCGCTGTCGCGTGGAATTATCGCCCTCACGCTGGTCGACGGAGACGAGTTGGTCTCGGCGCGGCTGTCGGACAAGGATGATGCCATTCTCATCGCGACACAGCAAGGCCAGGCGATTCACTTCCGGAACGACGAAGTCCGGGCGATGGGCCGAACGGCCCGGGGTGTACGCGGCATCCGCTTGATGGACGAGGACCACGTGATCGGCATGCTGTGCGCCACCGACGATCACTTGGCCCTGACGGTTAACGAGCTTGGCTATGGCAAGCGGACGCAACTGGGCAAGTACCGGCTCACCGCAAGGGGCGGCAAGGGCGTGCTGAACACCAAGATCACGAAGTCCAACGGCAAGGTCGTGACCGTCATGAGAGTCTTGGCCGACGACGAAGTGATGTTCGTGACCCGGAACGGTAAGATCATCCGCACTGAGTCGGACACGATTCGAGCTACCGGGCGCTCGGCGCAGGGCGTGCGGCTGGTCAATCTCGACGACAATGATGTCGTGGCGGCCGCTTCGGTAGTTCCGCGGACGGACGTGATTGATGAAGCGTTGGACGCAGAGGATGCGTCGGCACCCCCGAAGCTGCCGATCCAGTAGGGCGTTCCGGCCCTAGCGCGAGCCGTCCGACAGGCCGTGCGCTGCAGTCCCCTCGGGCTGTTGCGGGTCTCGGCTCAATACTGTCAGGCGGATCGACTCCAACGGGCGTCGCACGTCGTTACGCTTGCGGGGCGGCCCGATCCATAGCGTGGAGATTGCCTCCACGGTCTTGGTACCGCCCGTTGCGCGTCCCACGATATGCAAAGGGTAGTCACCGGGGGCCAGCCCCGGCTCCACGGCGACGTCGAGAAAAGCCGTCGGGATGACGACGTTGTCGCCATCGCCAGAGGGGCCGAAGTACTGATCGGCGCGAAACACCTCCGGCTTGGCCGAAAGGCCCGGCGCCGGGCCTTCGAGCCATATCTCAACCGCCCGCGCGAATCCGGGCTCGGGCGTCATCAGCACGCCGACGCTCTCGGTCGCCCCTGCCCGGACGTTTAAGTTCTCTGGATCCGATAGCAGCGCGAATCCGGGCTCGCGCTGCTCGATCTGCAGACGGTACACCATGTCCGGTCCGCTGCGGCCGATGCGATCACGGACCAGCAGACGAAAGCGGCCGCTAGTGTCGGGCTTGTAGTACAGCATCGAGTCGGGGTTGCCAATAACCGTGCCCTGCCCAGACATCAGATCATCGTGTTCGGCGACTAGGCTGCCCTCGCTGTCGAACAGCTCCAGCACCGTGTCGATATAAGGCAGCCCGAGCTGGGCTGCGAGGGTTGTCGCGACGACGGGCTGGCCAGCCCGCAAATCCAGCCAGTACTCATGGTCTTCGCCTTCCCTATCCAGCACGCCGTTGCAGGCGACGCCTTGCGGTGACGGCGTGACCGCCGCACAGTCGGGCTCGAACATGTCGGAGACCACGAAGCTGACTGTGTCGGAGATCCCGCCGGGCGAGCGCGCCCAGAGCCGCCACAGGCCGCGGGGAGCGTCTGAGGGTATCGCTAGCTGGGCCGTGACGCGTTGCTCCGCCCGCTCCGTGATGCGCGCCGACAGGGCTTCCGCGGCAGGGTGGTCGACACGCAGGGGGATGGTGAACGGGAAGGTCAGCCGATAGTACTCGGCCCGGCGCAGCGGTGTCAGCCAGACGCTTTCGATGTCGCCAAGTGCGCGCCCGCGGAGCGAGATCTCGAGCTCGGATCCCGCGCGCCCGCCCAGCGGGAATGCCGCTTCGACCAGTGGCACGTTGCCGATGCGCAGCATGTATCCGCAGTTCTTGGCACAGTTGACGCGTTGCGGGCCGCGGTACTGGTCCAGCTTGAGGTAATAGGTCCCTGAGCGGTCAAAGCTGTGCTCGATGAACGGCGATTCGAGATAGTCGTCGCGGTCGTCGCTGAACACGACGCGCGCTCCCCCCGCGTCCAGCAGGGACATGTCGTTCTCGAGGAATCCGCCGTATTCCAGCGAGCGCAGGTCAAAGGTCCAGCGTTCGCCGGCCGTTGCCTCAAAACGGAACACGTCGATGTCAGCCAGCTTGTGCATGCCGCCTTGGATAACTTGCGCTTCGAGTGCGATTTGTTGCGCCACAGCGGCCGTATCGTTGGGCTCGCGCTCGGTCGTGGAAGGCAGTTCGTCCACATAGAACAGCCGCGAATTGGAGCGCCCGCGGGCGGTGCGCAGCGTCGCGATGTGCGGCCCCGGCGGCGCCTCGGGGCTGATCGAGACACGGCCGGTCAAATTGCCCTCGCTGTCGAGGCCGGTCGCCTCCCAGCCAAGGTGCGGCGTGTCGAATTCGAGTGTCGCGGGAAGCTCGAGGTTCCTGCCCACTAGCAGCACTTCGGCTGCGCTGCCGACTTGGCCGCCGAAAGGCTCGATCCGGTCAACCCACGGATCGCTGGGATCCTCGGCGGCCGTGGCACAGGACAACGCGAGGGCCACGGCCAGCGCCAGCCGCAGGGCCGGGCTGCACTGCCTACGCGAAGAGTTCGCGGACCGGTTCTCCGCCATCGTTGATCCTGATCGGGCGTCCGAGCGAGTGATACTCCTTGTGCGTGTCGATGCCCAGCTTGCGGTAGACCGTTGCCCCAAGGTCCTCGATCGAGATTGGCCGCTCGCGCGGCTCCGCGCCCAGCGCGTCGGAGCTGCCGATCACCTGCCCGCCCGGTACGCCGGCACCCGCGGCTGCAATGGAGAACACGCCGGGCCAGTGGTCGCGCCCGGCCGAATGGTTGATCTCAGGCGTGCGCCCGAACTCGCCGATGGCGAGCACGAGCGTTGTGTCGAGTAGGCCGCGCGCGTCCATGTCCTCCAATAGCGCGTTGAACGACTGGTCAAATTCCGGATAGAGCTTCTTGTTGGTCTTGTCGTTGTCAGAGTGCGTGTCGTAGCCGCCGTGGAACAGCGTGACCAAGCGCACGCCGGCCTCGATCAGGCGGCGCGCCAGCAGCGCTCCCTGCCCGCCCGTCGTGCGGCCGTAGGCGTCACGCACCTTATCCGGCTCAGAGCCGATGTCAAAGGCGCGCTTGGCTTCCGGAGAGCTCACCAAGTCCAGGGCCTTTTGATAGAAGTGATCCATGCTGCCAACGACGCCGGAGCGCTCCACCGCCTCTAGGCGCGCGTCGAGCGCGGACAGCAGCCGGGCGCGGCCCTGCGCTTCTTCCAAGCCAAGGCCCGTCGGCAGGGTCATGTCCTGCACCGAGTACCGCTCCTTGGAGGGATCTCCGGCGATGAAGGGGTCGAAGGCTGACCCCAGGAATCCGGCGTCTGCGCAGATGTCCTTCCTCGGAATCACGACGAACGGCGGCAAGCCGTTGCGGCTGCCTTGCTCGCGAGCCACCACCGAGCCGTACACAGGGTGCTTGTAGGCGTTGTTGGGACGCTGCCCGGAGAAGGCATACTGCTTGGCCTTCTCGTGGATTGCTTCCAAGGAAAACATCGACCGGATCACCGCGAACCGCTCGAAATTCGCGGCGCTGCGCGGCAGCAGTTCGCTAAAGCGCACGCCCGGAACGGAGGTCGGTACGGTGCCGAAGCCTCCCCGCACCTCGCGCGGGGCCTCGGGCTTGGGGTCGAAGGAATCGTGCTGGCAGAGCCCTCCGGTGTGGAAGTAGATCAGGCACGACACATCGCTGCGGCCCGGCGAGGCCGCCAGCAGCTGCGCCAGCGAAATGCCGCCGATCGAGGCCCCGCCCAGGCGCACGAAGTCCCTGCGGGAGTAGCGGGTGCGCATTTCGGACAGTAGCATTGCGGATCACCTCACAGGTTCAGCTGGAATTCCTTGGTGTTGAGGAGAGCCCAGAGCATGTTTGTCAGACCTTGCCGCCGATCGCGCCCTGCCGCCGCCTCTGCTGCGAGATAGGCCTCGATGGCCTCGCGCTCGCTGCGGGCCGGTGCCCGGGAAAGCGCCCGCTCGTACAGCGCGTCGACGATCTCGCCGTCGCCGAGCCCTTGGTGCAGCAGGGTGTCCAAGACGAAGCCGTCCGATTGCGTCCGCTCGGCAAGCACGTCTCCGTTCATCATCTGTAGCGCTTGGGCTAGCGACGGGGAGTTGTTGCGCGCTTCCATGATATCCCGGCGGGGATGGCCGAAGGTCGTCAGGAAGTGCGTTGCGCCGATGCTGGCGATGAGTTCCTTGGCAGACGTGCCCGCTGGATAGTTGTTGAACTCCTCTTGCACGCCCGTGACTTGGGAGATCGCGTCCAGCAGCACCTCCGCCGGAAGCTTGCGCGGCAGGTAGCGGGCGAACAGCGAGTCTTCGAGCGCGACCTCGCCGCCGGGCCGATCCGGAACGTGCGCCGCGAGCTGGTATGTCCGTGAGTTGAGAATCAGCCGGTGCAGGGCCTTGAAGCGGAATCCGGAATCGATGAAGTAGTTTGCCAGGCCGTCCAGCAATTCAGGGTGGGTGGGCCGGTTGGTCGAGCGGAAGTCGTCGAACGGTTCCACGATGCCGCGCTGGAAGTACTCGTGCCACACACGGTTGACCGTCGCTTTGGCGAACTGCAGCTGCTGCGTTCGCGTGATCCAGTCCGCGAGCACTTCGCGGCGACTGGTTCCGGATGGGATGTCTGGCTGGGTGCCGTCGAGGAAGCGTGGCGCGACCATCTGCTTCGTGACCGGGTGCTTGATCTCACCGCGCCGGTCGTTATACCAGATGCGCCGGTACTGGCCATAGCCGTGCTTAACCCGCGTGCGGGCCAAGAATGCCGCTATGCCGTAGAAGTCGTCCTGGGTGAGGTTCTCGAGCGGGTGATTGTGGCACTGCGCGCATTCGAGGCGCTGGCCCAGGAAGAGGCGGGTGATTGTGGGCACGGCCTTCTCGACTTCGAACGTCTTGAGCATGAAGTCGATGGCGGGATGCCAGAAATTGCCGGCGGGGCGCACCGTCGTGTCGCCCTCGGCCGTGAGCATGGCTCGGACGGTGTCGTCATAGGCCCAGTCTTCGCGAATCGAATCGTGGAGCCAGCGCTTGAAGGATCCGTTCGTGCGGCCCTGGGAGTAGTACTGGGAATTGCGGAACCAGTCCTCGAACTTCACGAGCCAGTGTGTCGAGTACTCGTCTCGGTCGAGCAGTTCGTCCACTAGGACGCCCCGCTTGTCCGGGCGCGTGCTGGACAGGAAGCGTTCCGCTTCTGCCACGGTGGGCAGCACGCCGATGGCGTCCAAGTACACCCTCCGCACGAACGTGCGGTCATCGCTGAGAGGGAACGGCTCCACGCGGACACGGCGGAGCTTCCCGAAGACGTGCTCGTCGATCAGGTTGGCTGGCTCGGGGAACCGTAGGATCGGGTCCGCCGACTCGTCGATGACGATGAATTGAGCGGCAGCGGCCTTGCCCATCGCCCGGGCCATCAAGGTCGTCATCCCCGGACCCCTGGCGATCACCGCCCGGTCGCTTCCAACGGTGATGACGGCCTCGTCGTTGACGGCGTACCGCACCTCGTCGGTCATGTCGCGAGTGGTGCCGTCGGAAAGCCGGCCCACGATCACGACCGGCTGGCGCACACCCGCGCCGGCGAGGACCTGCTCGGCAGGATAGATCTCGAGGCGCTCTAGACGCGTGCCGTCGGCACCGTAGGGGGTTCCCTGGCGCAGCCAGGCAAGGATCGTGTGGTACTCGTCTGAAGCGTCGGTCATGAGCTGCCCACCGCCGTGGACGATCTTGAACGCAGGCTTGGCAAGCAGCAGGGAATCCTCGGGGGATTCCAGTGAAATGCGGCGTCCCTCGTGACCGTTCACGATCATGTCGTAATCAAGGCGCGGGTCGGAGCCGTACAGGGAGAGTTTGAACCCGTTCTGCCCAGCCGGCGAGCCGTGGCAGGCTGACGAGTTGCAGCCCTTGGTCGTGAGCATCGAGAGCAGGTCGCGCTCGAAGCCGATGCCCACGGCTGAGTTCGCGTTAGCGACTTCGACGGTGGCCTCGGCCACGCCTTCTGTACAGCGAACGGCGATCCGGGCGCGTCCCGGAGAGCGAGCCGTCACTACGTTCGCATCGACTTCAACGACCGAAGGGTCATCGCTGGAGGCCTGACAGCCGGTCCCGCCCGAGATCACCAATCGCTGCGAAGCCCCCGGGCTCTGAAGCCTGATTCCGCCCGGCTCGATCACCACCGCCGCGGACGCCGCCAATGCCAGACCGGTCGCCAAGACACCTATGGCGGGAAGTGCGGTACGCACACAGTAAGGGTAGTGGAAGCCACTAGGCCCCGCAAGCGCTAGCCTCGTCCGCTATGTGAGATGAGATGAAACCCTCATGATCTGTAGGCCGATCACCCCACGGCTGATTCTTTATCGGGGGGTGTGACCATTCGCACAACAAGATCGGCGAGGGGCTGGCTATTTTGGCCGGATTCGTGTATGCATGGGGTATGCAGGAGCAGGAGACGCCCACAACGATTCCGGATCTGAAGCAAGTGGTGCTGCGGCTGGCGCAGCCGCACGAGCGGCCGCGCTGGGATGCGCTGATGGCCAAACACCACGATTTGGGGTGCAAGCAGTTGGCCGGGCGCGGGCTGCGCTATGTGGCGGAATACGAGGGCGAGTGGCTGGCGCTGGTGGGCTGGCAGACGGGGGTCTTCCAGTGCCGCCCGCGCGCCCGCTGGCTGGGCTGGCACAAGGCGGTGCAGTTCCGGCGCTTGCATCTGATCGCCAATCACACGAGGTTTTCAGTGCTGCCGGAGGGGGCGGGCGTGCAGCACTTGGCCTCGCGCGTGCTGGGGTTGAATCTGCGGCGGCTGAGCCGGGACTGGCAACAGCGCTGGGGGCATCCCATTGAACTCGCCGAAACGTTTGTGGATCCGCAGCTGTACCGGGGCACGGTCTATGTGGCGGCGCACTGGATCCAGCTGGGCTTGCGCAAGGGGTCTGCGCGCTCGAACGGGCAGTCCACCGACAAGCACGGGCAGCGCAAGCAGATGCTGGTGGATCCGCTGCGGGCGCGGGCGCGGGCGCGGCTGGCGGATCCGCAGGAGCGGCCGGAATGGGCTTGCGGGGCGGTCGATGTGCGCTACCCGGCGGCGGAACTGCGCTCGCTGCGGGCGCAGTGGGAGGCGGTGGAGGACAGCCGGAGCTGCCACGGGCTGCCCATGCCCCAGATCTCGCACTTGACAACTGTAGGGTGGTTGTGGCATGTCTAAAGCATGCTCGACCAACATTGCATTGCGGAGACCCTCTCGCACTCAGAGGCCGTGGAGACCCTGCGGGTGCTGCGGACGCAGGCTGGCGACACCAGCCGGAGCGCGTTCGCCCGGCACGTGTGCCGGGAATTCGGTTTTGTGGACAGTCGCGGCCAGCCGCAGGTGGCGAGCTGCCAGAAGGCCTTGCGCAGTCTGCACAGCGCGGGACGCATCGATTTGCCGGCCCCGCGCCATGGCGGCCGCACCGGTGACTGCCGTCCGCGTCGGCTCGGCCAGCCGGTCCCGCAACCGCAAGCAGTTCCGCCTGCGGCGGGGGCGGTCGCCGGGCTCAAGTTGACCCTGGTGACGAGTCCGCAACAGCGGCGGACCTGGAACGAGCTGGTCGCCAGCGAGCACCCGCAGGGAGCCGTGCTGCACGTCGGTGCCCAGGTGCGCTACCTGATTGAGTCCGAGCACGGCCTGCTGGGGGCGCTCGGCTTCGCCGCCGCGGCCTTGGCGGTGGCGGCCCGCGACGAGTGGATTGGCTGGGATGCGCAACTGCGCCGCAAGCGGCTGCACCGCGTGCTGGGCCTGAGCCGCTTCCTGATCCGTCCCAGCGTGCGCTGTCACCTGCTCGCTTCCAAGGTGCTCGGCATGGTCCGGCGGCGGCGGCCGGAGGACTTCCTCCAGCGCTATGGCTACCGGCCTGCCCTGCTGGAAACCTATTGCGATCCGCAGCAGCACGCCGGCACGTGTTTCCGCGCCGCTAACTGGACCTGCGTCGGCCAGACCGGCGGGCGCGGGCGCGTCGCCCGCCCCGGCCAGCGCGTGCCGGTCAAGGCCATCTTCGTCTACCCCCTGCAGCGCGACTGGCGGCGCCTGCTCGGGGCCGCCGCAGCACCGCCCGGCCAGCCGCTGGGGCCGGCCGACGGGCTGGCCCTGGACGAGTTCGCGCGCAACGAACTGGGCCAGGCGCCGCTGGGTGATCTACGCTTGTCGAAGCGGCTGGTGCAGACCGCCCAGATGCAGGCCGCCGCTCCCATGGCCTCAATCCCAGCCGCCGCGCAGGGCCAGCGGGCCGCCGTCAAGGGCCACTACCGCCTGATCGACCAGCCGGACGACTCGGCGGTGACCCCGCAGAACATCCTGGCGCCGCACCGCCAGCGCACGCTGCGGCGCCTGCAGGCCGAGCGCACGGTGCTGTGCGTGCAGGACGGCACCGAGCTCAACTTTGCCGAGCATCCCGGCTGTGCGGGGCTGGGCTACATCGGCAAGAACAAGCGCTCGGAGGGCACGCTGGGGCTGCACATGCACTCGACGCTGGCGGTCAGCCCGGAGGGCATCCCGCTGGGGCTGCTGCAAATCCAGTACGACGCGCCGGACGGGCAGGCGCAGCGCGGGCGGCCGCTGGAGCAGCGCAAGACCTTCCGCTGGATCCGCGGGTTGCGGGACTGCGCGGAGGTAGCGGGCCAGTTGGCGGGCCCGCGCCTGGTGGCGGTGATGGACCGCGAGGCCGACGTGCAGGCGCTGTTCGCCGAGCAGCGGCGGCTGGAGGGAGTCGAGTTGCTGGTGCGGGCCAAGCACAACCGCGTCCTGGGCGCGCCCCGGCCGAAGCTGTTCGAGCACATGCGGGCACAGCCGGTGGGGGGCCAGTTGGAGATCAAGGTGCAGCGGAGTTCGGCGCGGCGGGGCACGCGCCGGCAGTCCGCCAGCGCGCTGCGCGCGGCGCGCACGGCGCAGGCCGAGTTGCGCTGGCAGACGGTCGAGTTGCCGGCCCCGGCGCGCGGCGAGGCAGCGCTGCGGATGCAACTGGTGCACGTGTGGGAGCGGGCGGCGCCGGAGGGGGTGGAAGCGTTGGAGTGGTTCCTGCTGACGACGTTGCCGGTGGCGTCGCTGGCGGATGCGGAGCAGGTGCTGGAGTGGTACCGGCTGCGCTGGCGCATCGAGGACTGGCACCGGATGCTCAAGTCCGGCTGCAAGGTGGAGTACCTGGGGCACCGCACGGGGGAGCGGATCGAGCGGGCGGTGACGATCAAGGCGGTGATCGCCTGGCGGCTGGCCGCGATGACCCTGCTGGGACGGGAGACCCCCGAATTACCGAGCGAGGTGTTCTTCACGCAGATCCAGCTGCGGGTGCTGCGCCACTTCGCGTCCAAGCGCGGGCTGGCCGCGCCGGGCAATCTGGGGCTGGCGGTGCGGACCATGGCGATCTTGGGCGGCTACCTGTACCGTGCCCACGCTCCGCCGCCGGGCCATCAAAAGAGCTTGACCATCATGAGCGAAGCCTATGAGGTGAAAGACTACTTCGAGCCGCCCGCCAGCGCCTTTCAGACTGAGCCCGGATCGTGACTTGTGGGGCAACGGCAGGCCACGGGAGACGGCATCGGTTGGCCGTGGTACTGGCGCTGCAGCTGCTGGCGAGGCTGGCCGGTCGGGTCGGCGGGCGGCAGAAGCGTATGCGAAGACATTGACAGCAGAGGAGTTAGGAGCCTTGGGCTGTCGCCGGGACGCGACCACGGGGGAGTCCGTGACACCCTCGGAGACGACCTTCCAGCGGGTCATGGAGCGGACCGACCCGGGCTCGCTGGAACGGGCGCTCGAGCGTTGGACGCAACCGCGCGTGGCGGCGTCGGCGCGGGCGGGGGATGGCAAGCGCATTCGCGGGGCCAACCGGCTGTCGGCGACGGGGCAGCACGGGGCGACGGTCACGCTGGTGGACCAGCGCACGGGCGTCCCGGTGGCGAGCCGCAGCTCCCGCGAGGCGGGCGGCGAGCAGGCGGCCTGGCGGGCCTTGTTGGAAGAGGTGGACCTGCGCGGACGGACGGTGACGCTGGACGCGGAGCACGCGGGGCGCGAGACCGAGCGGGCGATCGTGGAACCGCACGGCGGGCACATCATGGTGCGGATCAAAGGCAACTGCGAGCTGACGCACGCGACCCTGAGCGGGCTGAATTGGGAGCTGGGCGCGGCGCGCAGCTGGGCGGAAGCTGGCTGGAAGCCCTCGCGCCAGAGCGACTTAGAGAAGCGCTCGAGCCAAGTCTTCACGCCCCATCCGCAACTGCTGCCGTTCCCGCATGCGCAGCAGGCCTACCGCATCACGCACGAGCGCTGGGCGCGGCGCGGTGGCGCGGTCAAGCGCAGCTACAGCTACGGCATCACTTCGCTGCCGCCGGCGGCTGCCTCGGCGCGCGAGTTACGGGTGCTGCAGCGCGGCCACTGGCGAGTGGAGAGCGCCAACCACTACCGCCGCGACAAGGTCTTCGGGGAGGCTGCCAGCCGCGTGCGCACGGGCCACGGTCCGGCCAACAACGCGGCGCTGAACAACCTGGCGCTGGCGTTGCTGCTGTCGCAGCCGCAGTTCGAGACGGTGCCGGAGGCGCAAATCTACTCCGCCGGCAACCGCGCCAAGGCGCTGCAACTGCGACTGAGCGAAACCTAGCAGGACTGGCACCGCTGAGACATCGCATCCGGCCGACCGCGGCCGGGTGAGCGGCCGCTCTGTGCGCCCGGGGCCGATAGCGGGAGCCCCGCCCGGCGCTGCTCGGCCCATCGGGCATCCTTGGACACCAGGCCGGGGCTCGATTTTCCTTCTCAGACCGCCATGGCGCTCGTGTTCAGGCACCCAGAGAGCGACTACACCCCTCAACCCGACAAAGAATCAGCGGTGCCGATCACCCCGAGACCACGAAAACAGGGGCCGTATCCTAAGAGAGATGGGCATGCGTGTGTCAAGTGGGCATCGAGCGGGTGTGGGCGATCTTGCCCGGCTGCTTGGCGGGAGCCCAGTCCGCGCTCTGCAGCGCTGGTCGCAGCTGATGGCAACCTGCCGTGCAGACTGCTTCGCCAGATCCACCGTCCACTCATCCATTGGGCATCCCCTTGGACCATTGCTCCAAACATCTAGGCCGAACCGGTTCCGCACTCTGGGCGACTGGACTCGAATCACCCCATTCTGGCCGCCTAAGCACAGTGCAAAATCGAGGGTGAGCCGTAGGATGCTCAGCACAATTGGCCCAATCCGTGCTAGCCTTTCCTGTGTACAGCGAGACTCAGTCTCGCCTCTCCGGATTGTGATGTGAGCGTTCGGCTGCAGACGTCCTCAACATCCAAGCGGCCCGGTGCTCTGTGAACATTCTTCTCTACAACCCCGACAATCAAGTCACCAAGAACTACATGCCACACCTGTGGATGTTCGTTTTGCAGGCGTTGACGCCCCCTGGGCACAAGGTCTTCCTGATCGACGGCAACGCACAGAACGTGACCGAGGAGGGGATCAAGCAATTTGTCCGCGAGAATAACATCCAGCTCGCGGGTATCGGGGCGATGACGCGCATGGCCGCGCGAGCCTATCTCATGGCCGACGCGATCCGCGCCGCCGGCGCGAAAGTGGTCATGGGCGGACCGCACGTCACCGAGGTCCCCAATGAGCCGATCGGCAAGGACGGCGAGCCGCGCCACGCCGATGCCGTTGCGCTAGGCGAGGCAGACGAACTCTGGCCCAAGATCGTGCAAGACGCCGCGGCCGGGCAGTTGCAGGAAGTCTACATGCCTGTTGACGAGACAGGCGCCGAGGTCAAGCCGTCGCTGGAGAACTACCCCCAGATCCCCTGGGAGACCATGGACCTGACCCAGTTCGACTTGATTGCCAAGGTTCCCAAGTGGGGGCGGTACCTGCTCGAGAAGGCGGGCAACACTTGGAAGAGTCTCTACATGGTGCCCCTCGAGTCGGGCCGCGGGTGCCCATACGGATGCGACTTTTGCACAGTCACGGGCTTCTTTGGCGACTCGATCCGCTACCGCAGCAACCAGAGCGTCATTGACGAGATCCTGCGGCTGAAGGAACGCGCAAAGGCTGAGAGCGGCAAGGTCGGTGTGTTCTTCATCGACGACAACTTCGCGATCAACGTCAAGCGGACCAAGTCATTGCTGCGCGACATGATCGACCAAGGCGCACAGGTGCCGTGGGTAGCCCAGATCAGCATGAACCTTCTCAAGGACGAGGAACTTGCCGACCTGATCAAGGAGAGCGGCGGACGCTGGATCTTCATGGGGCTAGAGTCCATCGACCCGCAGAGTCTCAAGGACGTCAACAAGGGCTTCAACAAACCCGCAAAGTATGGCGAAGTCTTGGACCGGCTGGCTAGCCGCGGGATCTACTCGATTACGTCATTCATCTTCGGCATGGACGGTGACCGCCCGGGTGTGGCCCGAAACACGCTCGACACGATCGCTACCTGGCCGCCGGGCCTACCCGTATACGGACTCATGACGCCTTATCCGGCGACGCCTCTGTACGACAGACTCATGGACCAGGGGCGACTGACGCGGCCCAAGCACTGGCTAGACTTCCGTCCGTTCCGCATGGCCTACACGCCGGAGCACATCAGCATTGAGCAGGCAGAGGCCGAAGTGCACCAAGCATGGGCCGAGTCCTATTCGCCGGAGTCGACCAAGCGGGCTCTCGACCAGATCAAGGGACGCCCGTTCTACGAGCGGGCGGTCATGTTCGTCACGCGCATGGCGTTCCGCGGCATCTATTTCCCGCAGATGACCAAGCGCCACTGGATCGCCCTGCTGTGGCAGAACCGGGAGAGCTTCCTGCAGATCCTCGTGGAAGGCTACCAGGCGCACCGGAATCACCGGCGCGGGCAGGCTGACCCGCCGGTTCAGGGGCCGACTGAGACGGCCGAACAACGCAAGGCGCTAGCAGCCTAGGCTCGCTGGAGCTTGCGCCTGATTCGTGGCGCGCTGCTAGGGCTCAAGCAATAGCCCACCATTCGCCGGGCGAGCATCTCACCAGCTCGATCAGTGGCGTGGCTCCCCTGTCAGCCCGGGGACCAGGCACGCAGAGTTCGGTGAGCATGGCGTCGCGCCAACCCGCCAACCCTCGCCGCTAGGCGGTGTTTTCTGCCCGCGACGCACGTTTTCGCACTGATTTGTGCAGAATCTGCTTGACTGCACTCCAATAGGGGGCAATGATAGATGGACAGTGCAAAAACAAACCTCACAATAGTTAGTCTTGTGTGATAGTACGGTGACTTAATAACCCTTCAACAGCCCCGGTGATAAGCTTAATGTTCCCGTGACGACGACGTAATAACAATCTGTTGCACATCTTGGCCAGGCTAGGGTTGGAAATGAACGACAGCGAAGGAGATTTGCAATGTATCGAAAAATAGACAATCTTGAGGAGCTTTACTTCCCTGTTCGGATGGTTCCCGTTCATGCGGAAATGCGGGACGGTGACTCAGCGTTCCTACAGCGGATCCCGAATCGGCGGGCCATCGTGAACTGCTCGAACAATGAAGTGATTTCGGTCGTGAGCGACCAGTACCAGCTCGTGACGAACCGGGATGCGCTGGATTATGCCTACATGTGCTGCGAGGCCGCCTTCCCAGAGATTCGCGGCCACCAATGGGTGTTCAAGGACGCCCGTGCGCCGGGTTCGTGGGGCAGTTGTCGAATCGACTTGGTGCATGCCACGGCTGATCTGGACTTTTCTGGGGTCGCGGCTCGCAACCGCCCTGACACCTACGGACCCTTCGTCCGGGTGACCAACAGCTATAACAAGAGTCGAGCCTTGGGGTTCGACATCGGCTTCATGCGGAAGGTCTGTAGCAACGGCATGATCCTGCCCATGTCAAGCGTCAGCTTCTCGTTCAACCACACCACGAAGAGAATTACCGAGCGAGTCCAGTTCAAGCTCGCGCGCAAGGGCTTCCAAGACCTGAAAAAGCGATTTCTATCGTTAATTGCCCCTCTGCAGGAACGCAAGATTTCAGTGGATCACTTTGTCCCAGTGGTCCAGTCGGCTCTCGGCTTTCGCAGGCCGGAGGCCATGTTGCCCCACCGGGCGTCCCAATGGGAGTCGTTTGTCAGGAAGCTGGATGTGATCTCAAGGAAATACGCTGCCGAGCTGGGCGAAAACGGATACGGGCTGCTAAACACCGTCACGGAAGTGGCGAGCGACCCTCCGAGGGTAGAGTTCGTCCGCAGGGAGCGCCACAGCCTCCAAACGATGGCCGGGAGCTGGCTCACGAGCTTCAGCGCCGAGTGCCGCAAAGCCGATTTCAAGGTGGACGAGTACGTACAGGAGCTCCAAGCGGACGCGCCGAGCGAGCGCAGATCGGGCCGGAGTTCGAAGTCGGAGGCTGGCGACTCTAGGCTGGCAACTTTGGCCGCTTGAGGCTAGCGCTGTCGCCGGTGCAGCCCGGTCAGAACCGCATCCCGGTGAAGCCGCCGTCGACGAACACCTCGGCGCCGGTCACGAAGCTGCCGGCCTGTCTGGCCACCAGCAGCAGCGCGGCGCCCACCAGTTCGGGCGGCTCTCCGAAGCGGGCCATTGGGGTTTGGTCCATGATCTTCTGCACACGTTCCGGCTGCAGGATCTTGCGGTTCTGCTCAGCTGGGAAGAATCCGGGATTGAGCGAGTTCACGCGCACGCCGCGCGGCGCGTATTCGCGGGCCACGTTCTTCGTTAGGTTGTTGACAGCCGCCTTCGAGGCCGAATACGCGTAAACCCGCGACAGCGGCAAGTGCGCCGTGACACTACCGATGTTGAGGATCGATCCGCCGTTCTGCTGGCGGGCCATCACCGGCGCGAAGATCTGACAGCCTAAGTGCGTGGCCTTGAGATTGGTGTCCAGCACTTTCTCCCAGTCGTCGTCGCGGATCTCCTCATAGGGAACGGCGGAATTGACGCCGGCGCAATTCACTAAGATGTCGACTTGGCCGTGCTGCGCTTGCGCGCCGTCACGCAACCGCTCGAAGGACGCTCTTGTCGTCACGTCGACCGGCTGGAACTGCGCCGATCCGCCAGTCTCGCGGATCGCTGCCACGCGTGCCTCGCCCCGCTGCTCCGAGCGGCCCGCTACGATCACATGTGCGCCCGCCGCCGCCAGACCGTCGCACAACGCCCCGCCGAGAACACCCGTGCCGCCGATCACGATGGCGACCTGAGAGTCGAGTCCGAAGAGTTGGTGGAGAAATTCCGCTGACGAGGCCATTAGCTGTTACCTTGGCACTTCCTTAATGGTGAGCGCAAACCGGGCCACGGACGCGCCTGGACGATGCGCGGGTAGCCCGAGAAAGTGCCGCCTCGTTCGATCTCCGCCAGTCTTTGCTCGACCTCGCGAGCGATCTTGCCGGTTTCCAGGCCGTCCCACTCTGGAACATAGCCTTGCAACTTTTTCAGCCCCTTGCGCAGTTGCCGCGTCGCGCCGTTCCGGTTGTCCCGGCCATGGTGGTAGAAGCCCACGGCGAAGTGGATCAACGCCTGCAAGAACCATCGATCCGGCTGCTGGGAAAACGTCCAAACCTCCTCCAAGACTTCGTGGCACTCGAAGAATTCTTCCCGGTTGAACAGGTCGATGCCTACTTGGAATAGGCCTCGGGGATCGCTCTCAGCCATGACCTGCCCTTTCAGAATAGTCGCTTGGTAGCGCTAAACTCATAAGCATCCATGCGCCTAGCCCTGCCCGTCTGCGCTCTCTTGCTGACCAGCCTGTTGCGGTCGCAGCCCACGCCTCTCGCTGGTTCGGCCGAACTCCACGAACTCTTGGACCGGCTCAACACGGTCGGCACGGTTTTGATGCTCGGCGCCCATCCCGACGACGAGAATACGGCGGTGATGGCCTACTTTGCACGTGGACTGCACTTCAGGACGGTCTATTTCTCGGCCACTAGGGGAGAAGGCGGCCAGAATCGAATTGGCACCGAGCAGGGTGACCTCATGGGCGTCATCCGCACGCACGAGCTGCTCGAGGCGCGCCGGATTGACGGAGGGGAGCAAGACTTCGCCACCGTCATTGACTTTGGCTACACCAAGACCCCGCAAGAGGCGCTCAGCGTTTGGGGTGAGGAAACCCTGTTGCGCGACATGGTGCGCTCGATCCGGACAGTTCGTCCTGACGTCATCGTCTCGCGGTTCCCTCCCCGGCCCGACGGCGGGGGCCACGGCCAGCATACGGCGGTTGGCTGGACGGGCCCGCTGGCCTACGAAGCGGCCGCAGATCCCCAGCGCTTTGCCGAGCTAGGCCTTCCTCCGTGGAAGGCACGCCGCTACTACTACAACGTCGCCACGTTCAATCGGAGGATGGAGCAGGCCGCGGCGCAGCAGCCTGGGCGCTTGCGGATGGAACTGGGCGCGTATGATCCCGTACTCGGCAAATCCTATGCCGAGATCGCCGGCGAGAGCCGGAGCATGCACCGGAGTCAGGCAATGGGCGCTCCGCAGCGCAAAGGCAGCGTGCCGGCCTATTTCGAATATGTGGCGGGCGAGAGAGCGTCGGAGAGCTTGTTCGAGGGTATTGATACGGGATGGAGCCGCGTCGAAGGAGCCGAAAACGTTGCGGCGAGTCTGGCACTCGCCCGGGATAGCTACCGGCCCGGCAAGCCGGACGAAACTCTGGCACACCTCCTATCCGCATATCGGGAACTCAAGGCCCTTGATGGTCCGGAGGTCGAGTACAAGCGGCGCGAACTCGTGCGGGCCGTGGAGCTTGCTTCCGGAATCTGGGCCGACATCACGGTAGACCGGTGGGACGCGGTTGCGGGGGGCCGGATCGAGGTCACGGCCAGGGTGTTGCTGCGCGCCGGGGCGCTGTGGAAGTGGCAAGGGACCCGAGTGGAAGGCGTTGTCGCATCTGCCGTTGGCGGTGCGCTGGCCTTGGAGCTCAACCGAGTGGCAGAACAGTCAGAGAGCGTCGCGATCCCGGCCGAAGCCTGTTATTCGCAGCCCTACTGGCTGGCCGAAAATGCAACTGGCCAGCCCGCATGCCGGGGTGCCGCCGGCACTCCGGGGCCTCCGCCGGTGCTACTGGCGACCTTTGATTTCGAAACCGCTGACGGCACTGAGGTCCAGATCGAAAAACCGGTGCTGTATCGCTGGGTGGACCCTTCGCTCGGCGAGCGTTCCCGCCCGCTTGCGGTCGTCCCGCCAGTCACCGTAGCCTTCACCAACGAGACTCGAATCTTCCCCAGTGCTGCGCCGGCGGAAGTAGCCGTGCGCCTGACTTCCAACCAGGGCCAGGCGGACGTCACCGTTCAGCTGGATGCGCCGCCGGGGTGGAAGCTCTCACCCGCGACCAGAGAGGTCCGGTTCCAGCGCCGAGGCCAGGAACAGACGGCCAAGTTCAAGCTAACGCCACCAGCGGCTGCGTCGGGTGGAGAGTTGACTGCAACAGCGACCTTGGACGGTCGGACTGTGCGGTCCGGCATGCGCACGATCGAGTACGGCCACATCCCCGCGACGCCGGTGTTCCCGCGCGCTGCCATGCGAGTGGAACGGGTGGCTGTGGAGTTGCTGGCCCGCGATATCGGCTATGTGATGGGTGCTGGCGACAAAGTTCCCGATGCCCTTCGTCAACTGGGGGCGGAGGTCACCTTGCTCAGCGCGGAAGACTTGGCGACGGGAGACCTAGGGCGTTTCGACGCGTTGGTCACGGGCGTGCGGGCGCTCAACTCCCGCCCTGACCTGGTCGCCGCGCGCGAGCGGGTCCTTGAATATGTCGCTGCTGGCGGCACGCTGGTCGTGCAGTACAATACGGCGCCGTTCGGGCGCGGCCGGCCCAGACCGACGGCAGCGGGGACGCTGGGTCCGTACCCGATGACTCCTTCTAGGCTGCGGGTGACAGACGAGCACTCCAAAGTGAGCTTCCCGGCGGGCCCGGAGCATCCTCTGTTGACCACACCGAATCGGATTACCGGAGACGATTTCAAGGGCTGGGTACAAGAACGCGGCCTCTATTTCATGTCCGATTGGGACGAGCGTTACGATGCCGTTATCGAGTGCAGCGATGCGGGTGAGGAGCCACTCGCGGGGGGCATGCTGCATGCCCGCTACGGCAAGGGCGCGTACGTCTTTACCGGCTATTCGTGGTTCCGGCAGCTGCCTGCGGGCGTGCCCGGTGCCTTCCGGATATTCGCCAACCTGATCAGCGTGGGCAAGTCCCGCTGATCAACGCTGGATCGCCGAGGCCGCATTTCCCGGCCATGATCGGTCGGGAGTCCTTGATATATCGGAGCTGACCAAGGATTGGAGCGGTTGTCGGCTGGGACCGCACGGACGCGCTCGAGGGCGCGCTCTGGCAAGCGCGTCGGCGCTGTCAGGCGCTCCACCGCGGGCCCGTCCGCAGCTTTGCGCAAGCGGCCCGTAGGCCGCAGCGCTAGTCCATCAGTGCCTGGTAGATGAGCGCCCTGACCTTCCCGTGGTCGTCGATCTCTCTAGCCGGGATCAGCTGCGTGAGATAGACCACGACGAGCCCTTCCTCTGGATCAACCCAGTAGGTCGAATGATAGGCACCGCCCCATCCGAACTCCCCAACCGTGCCCGGGAGGCCCCGCGCACCGACGTCGGTAACGACGCTGAATCCCAGTCCGAAGCCTTGGCCGGCAGTGAATTCGATCCCACGCAGGTGGTCTGCGGTCATCAATTCGACTGTCTTGCGGCTCAAGACGCGTCGTCCGTCCAGCGTGCCGCCGTTCAACATCATCTGCAGGAATCGCGCATAGTTGTCAGCGGTTGAGAGCAGGCCCGCGCCACCGGAAAAGCTGACGCGTGGGCCCTTGAGGTAGTGTCCCTGCCCGACACCGAGGCCCGGATCCGGCGCGCGCTTGAGGCCGGTCGGAGTGGCGGAATAGACTGTCGTGAGCCGGTCCGCCTTGCCAGGCGGCAGGTAGAAGTGCGTGTCGCTCATCCCCAAGGGTTCGAGAATGGTCTCGTGGAGAAAGTCGTCCAAGGACTGACCGCTGACCCGTTCGACCACGGCCCCCAGGATGTCGGTATTGTAGCCGTACACCCACTTCTCACCGGGGTGCGCGTCAAACGGCAGGGCCGCCATTCTCTTAATGGTTTCGCCCACGACTTCGTTGCGATTGGCGAAATACCAGTCTTGAATTCCAGCCTCCGCCCAGCGGTCTTTTCCCGGGCCGCGGCCATAGCTTATGCCTGCGGTGTGGGTGAGCAGGTCCCGCAGAGTGATTCGGCGACTGCTCTTCACGACCTCATATCTGCCCTCTTCGTTTTCGACGGCCACGGTCGTGCTCTCGAATTCCGGAAGATGTTTCGAGAGACGGTCGGTGATCAGAAGCTTGCCTTGTTCTTGCAGTGCCATCACCGCGACGCTGACGAGTGCCTTGGTCTGGGAAGCGATCCGGAAGATGGCATCCCTCCGCATCGGCTCTCCCGATTCGATGTCGCGCTTTCCGAACGCCTCGTGATAGACGACTCGGCCATGTCGGGCAACGAGGGCCACCGCACCGGCCAAGCGCTCGTCGTCAACGTATTGCTGGAGCGCCGCGTCTACGCGTTCTAGGTGGTCGGAAGAAACCGCGACTGATTCGGGGACCGCGGTAGCGAGGTCTTGCGCCTGGGCCAGCTGGAATCCGCTCAGACAAGCGGCAAGCCACCAGACAACGATCAGTGCGCGCAGCTTGAGTTCGGGCATGCCCCAATGATATCCGAGGGCATCTCTGGCAAGTTGGGGCTCTTGCGCCCCGAATTCCTCTCTCTTGGCTAGCGGCAACCCGTCAGGCTCCGCTGGCATCGAAAGGCGCGCCTGGGACTGCTACTGGCAGGTGAAATTCTCCGCCGTCCAGTAGCCGGGATCATTGATGTTCGCGGCGGGACCGGTGTATATCGCGCGTTGCGGGTGAGGGCACAGGGGACGCTCGTTGTCCACCGTCCCGTTCGTTCTGTGCCGTGCCACGATGGATTCGGGAGCGGTGTCGTTTGTCACCCAGGTGTCGAGAGCCGCAAGGTAGTCAGCCTCGTTGGGGCCGACCCCGCCACGGCAGTGGGCCATGCCAGGCGCCATGAACAGGCGCATGTGGCTGGTGGCCGCGTCAGCGTCCCCAGCGAACACAGCCTTGACAACTTCGGCGTGATACTCGAGCGTTGGCTCTGGCGGAATGACGCCGTCCGCCCAGCCGTGATAGAGGAGCAGCTTTCCGCCGTGGCGCAGCAGAAAGCGGTCCAGGTTGGGATCAGTCCCGCTGGTCAGGCCCACTGCCTCTGACATGCGCTTGGAGCCGAAGTCGTCAGGGTCGAACTCCCACCATCCCCACTCGGGGAGCACGCCCCCTTTCACCAGCTCGTGGTCCGTGTCCGCCAAGTCAGGCGGCAAGAGCCCGGGATCCTCGCGGAAGAAGGTGTACGCAAGTGCGGAGCCCGTGCGCAGGGCGCTGGCCACGAAGTCATTGCCGACATGCGGAATGAGCAGCCGAGGCCACTGTGGCTCGGTGCCTGGCGGGGTACCAGGGTAGATCAGCTCTCCGGCACTGTTGCGGACGCCGTCGTAGATCTGCTCGACCGATTCGATTTGTTGCGGCGTCAGACAGTCCGCACGGTCCGAATGGGTCGGGCACACCGGCAGGTCCGCGCGCGGGTCGAACTCGCACAACGGCGGTTCGATGATGCCGTCCTCAATGCCGTCTGCTGCATCGCAGCGGTCCACCACAGCATGGGCGAGAAGTTCAACCTTGGCCAAGCTCTCTTGCTTGCCGTCTTGGTCGGCGTCGAACGCAAGATTGGCGGCGAAGTCGTCTGCGAACTAGCGCTTTTGGATGCTCAGCCGATAGACCCTCCGAGCGGTGCGCCGATGTCCGGGCGCGCCGGCGATGATGCCGTCGAAATCGTAGGGAAACAGCTGCGCGGCCAGAAGGCCCTGGCGGCCCCCGCTGGAGCAGCCGAAATGGTAAGCAAAGTCCTGCGACTTGCCGTAATAGGCCCGCACCGCTGTCTTTGCCGCGTTGGTGGCGAAATGCACGGCGCGATATGCGAAATCCTCTTCGGCTCGTAGGTCTCGAAACGCCCATTGATCGCCGGTTGCCCCGACATCATGGCCTGTGTTGCTATTGACCACCGCATATCCCTGGGCAACGAGACCGTCGCTGAAGTCTAGATCGCCATCGGAGCCGCCGTCGCCGCGATGCACCAAGCGACCGTTCCAGTCACTTGGAAAAGGCATCTGAACGTGAAATGTGATGGAACCAGCGATGATCCCCTTGACGTAGCAGTGGGCGGCCACGGCCGACGATGGTCCTCGCGCATCCGCGTAGATGAGCGTCAGGCGATTGTTCAAGATCTGATCGCGGCAGAGCTGGACGTCAGCGGATGCAGTCGGCAGATTCGGCTGTGCGACTGCTGTTGCAACTGCGAGCGCGAGGAACGGCACGCTCTTGAGAAGGTGGGCGATGCTTGCCATGGAAGCCTGATTGTATCCGAGACGCGGGGCTCCCCAACGCGGGTCGTGCGGGCTAGGAAGTGCCCGCGAGCGCACCAGTTTTGGCCCTCTGCAACGCTCGCTTTTGGCCGTGATCAAGCGTGCCTAGGCGCAGGGCCGGACGGCAGCGCGGAGACCGGATAGCGGCCCGGCCAACCCCCAGCCGAACACCGGCCCGAGCGGTCCTGCTGGTCGGGCCGACTGGCGTGCGAGTTGACGAGATCCGCCTATACTTGAGGGGCTGTTCGAGAGATCGTCGCTGACCGCATGGTCGAATCGTGGAACGCCTCCGGGCTTGATGTCTTGGCCACGGAGCACGGATCGGCCGTCCCAGGGTGCCCCAGCAAGCCGCGCAAGCGGCGGTTTCTCCGCAGTGCCGTGAACGGCAGACCAGGCGCGGGCCGAGTTCGGCGGACTTTCCTTTGCGCCTCATTGCTGCTCCTCGCCAGCGGTTGCCGAACCAGCGTGCCGGAGTCAGGCGAGGGGTCGGCGCCCACTGTCAGGGTGATGACTTCGGGCGGACTCGCCGCGGCCTTCAACGAGCTCGGCCCTCAGTTTGAGGAGGCGACCGGAATCCGTCTGACCACTGCCTACGGCGCATCCACGGGCGGCGCCCCGGATTCCATTCCGGTGCGCCTCGACCGTGGCGAGGATGCGGACTTGATCATTCTTTCCGGCGCGTCGTTCGACAGGCTCGCCGACCGAGGCGATGTAGTCGCGGCGAGCCGCGTGATCCTGGCCGAATCGACCATCGGCATGGCCGTCAAGAACGGAGCGCCTAAGCCGGACATCACCACTCCAGACGCCTTCATCGCGACTCTTGAGGCAGCGCAGTCCATCGGCTATTCGGCCAGCGTGAGCGGAACGTATCTGTCGACCGACCTCTTTCCGCGCCTCGGCATTTGGGAACAGATCGAAGCGAAGTGCCAGCGCATTGTCAGTGAACGGGTTGGGAGCGTCGTCGCCCGCGGGGAAGTTGAAATCGGCTTTCAGCAGATCAGCGAGATTCTGCCGATTGAAGGCGTGGATTTCGTAGGGCCGATCCCGGACGAGTTCCAGAAAGTGTCGACTTACGCGGCAGGCCTGACGACGCGTGCCCAGAATCCCGAAGGCGCACGCGACTTGCTGGAGTTCTTGTCGTCACAGGACGCCGCTGCGGTCATCGCGGCCACAGGTCTGGTGCCCAAGGTGCAGGTTCAGGAGTCCGAAGCCCTTGGTGCAGCCAGCCAATGAGACTTCGTGTTGTCCTGTGCTGCTGTCTCTCGGCCGGATTGGCGTTGGGCGACGACTACCCCAGCCGACCGCTGACCGTCGTCGTCGGTCTCGGCGTGGGCGGTAGCGCGGATCGGATGACCCGCACAATGTCGGGCTTCCTGGCCGCCGAGCTTGGTCAGCCAATACAGGTGATCAACAAGCAGGGGGCTGGCACGCTGCTGGCGGCAAACTACGTTCTTGAACGCCCCGACGACGGCTACACAATCTTTGCCTCGGCTTTCTCGCCGTACCTGTCCAACACCATCCTGAGCGGCAACGCCTCGTACACGGTTGATAGCTTTGCCTATCTGAACCTGCAATGGTTCGACGAGGACTTGATCGCCCTCAGCAAGCGTTCGAAGTACGCAGGGCTGGCGGACCTGCTGGAAGCAATTCGGAGCAAGCCCAAGACCGTGCGCGCCTCGGTCGTGCGGGGCTCGGCAGGACATCTGATGGCGAATCTGCTGCTCCAGGTCAACGGCATTGCAAGGGAAAACCTCAACTTGGTGACTTACAACAGCGGCGGACAAGCGCGGGCAGCGGTTGCCGGCGGAGTCGTGGATTTCATTGTGATCAGCGCGCGCGGTTCGGAGGGCATCCGCGAATACATCGAGCCGCTGGCCATCGTGAGCGACCGCCGCAACGATAGCTGGGACGCACCCACGCTGAACGAAGCATTGGAACCAATGGGTCACGAAGCACCCATCTTGCCGGGCTCCATTCGCGGCTTTGCCACGAGCGCGAAGTTCAAGCAGGCTCATCCACAGCGGTTTCAGCTGCTGGTGAATGCGTTGGCGCGCGCGCTCCGCAACAAAGGGCTCCAGCAGGCACTCGACCAAGCGGGGGTCGGCCGGCGCTGGATCGGGCCGGCGCGGTCCGAACGCACGATGAAGTCTACGTTTACGATCTTCGAGAACTACTCTCATTTGTTGCATTGGTGATCTGATGGCTCCGCTCCAGATGCGTCTCGACGGTCGCCGCCTGCCGGATCTTGTCGTGTTGGCGACATTGGCGGGGCTGGTCCTGTGGTATCTCCGCGATGCTATTGACGCGTCCACGCACGTGTCGAACCTGATCCTCGTCCTTCCGGTCGCCGTGATCGTCGTTGTGCTCTGCGCTCTCGAGTGCGTCTCGCAAATTACGGGCAAGGCGCAGGCTGTCGAGCAGACCGAGCCGATCAAGGCGGTGGCGCCTCTGATGGGCCTGTTCGCGGGATATGTTTTGTCGCTCAACTGGCTGGGCTTCGACGTTGGCACGTTCGCTTTTGTCGCGTTGCACCTGCGTTTCTTGGGACGGCGCAGCTGGCCCTGGTCGCTCGCGTACGGGATCAGCCTTGCCGTAATACTGTCGGCCTTCTTTTCCCTGATGCTGCCGTATCCAATGCCTCTGCTCGTCTTCCCCGCGGGTGGTTGAACCAGGCCCGATGATCGATATCGCTGCGCTCGAAGCCGGTTTCCAGCTGCTCTTCGCCGGCTTCACACCGTGGCTCATCGTGATTCCGGGCATCTTGATCGGCCTGATCTTCGGTGCCATTCCAGGACTCCAGATTTCGACCGCAATGGCAGTCTTCCTGCCAATGACGCTCTACATGGACTTCCTGCAGGCGATGCTGTTTCTCACCGCGATCTTCACGGGAGGTGGATTCGGCAGCGGCATTCCGGCCGTGCTGATGAACATCCCGGGCAGCTCGTCGGCCGTCGCCACGGCCTTCGACGGATACCCGATGGCCCAGAGCGGGCGGCACAACACGGCCCTCGGGATTGCGCTGGGGGCGTCATGCATTGGAGTGATGGTCGGGTACACCATCCTGCTCTTGCTGATCATGCCCCTATCAGAGCTCGTGTTGCGAGTCGGGCCCGCCGAGATGGCAGCCGTGATCCTCTGGGGCATTACACTGATCGGCACGCTGGCCGGCGGCAGGCTGCTCAAGGGCACGATTTCCGGCCTGTTCGGTTTGCTGGTCGGAACGATCGGCTATGGCGAGGCTGGCGTCGCGCGCGGCACCCTCGGGAGTGCCTACCTGCTTGACGGTGTCCCGGTCGTTCCGGCCATGATTGGCATGTTCGCCGCCGCAGAGCTGTTCCGACTCGCGAACCGCCGCTATGTGGTGGCCGAAAGCTCCGCCCGTCGCGTTAGCATACGGGCCACGCTTGCGGGCTTCCGGCGTGTCGTTGCCTACCCGTGGATCCTACTGCGTGGCTGCCTTATCGGAGTGTTCATCGGCGCCCTACCGGGCGTGGGCTCCTCCATTGCGAACCTGCTGTCCTACGCCGAGGCGAAGCGGACACACGGGGAACCGGGCTCGTTCGGGCGGGGCAACCCGGCTGGCATCGTCGCTTCTGAATCCGCGAACAGCACCTCCGAGGCGGGCTCTCTGGCGACCCTGCTGGCCCTCGGAATTCCGGGCGGTGGCGCGACAGCCGTGATGCTGGCCGCGTTCGCGATGCATAACATCACCGGAGGACCGCAGTTCCTGCGCGAGGAAACCGACATCGTCTACGCGGTGATCCTCGCCAATTTCGGCCAGGCAGTCCTGCTGGTCGGGCTGGGCTTGCTGTTCGTGCCCCTGCTGGCCAATGTCGTGAAGGTCCCGATGGACCACCTCGCACCAACAGTCCTCGCCTTGGCGGTGTTTGGCGCCTTCGGGCTGACAGGCGATCTGTCGGGACCACTGACAGTGATGGTGTTCTCTGCGGTGGGCTGGGTGTTCAAGCGCTTTGAGTACTCGGTGCCGGCCGCGGTCGTCGGCATTCTGCTGGGCGGGATGGCAGAGGAGGCGCTGATCCATTCGTATCAGATCAGCGGCGGGCAATGGAGCTACCTGCTCGAACGCCCTGTGGCATTGGCGCTGCTGGCACTACTGGTTGCGTCGTTGCTCGGCCGCAACCTGGCAAGTGGGCTCAAGGCGCGCGCTACGCGCGCCCAAAACTAGGCCCAGGCCCGTCCACGGCAAGCAAGCAGAGGGCAGTCGCCCCGGGGCGAGGGCTGCCAGAGGGGCTGCTGCCCAATCCTCGCTGGTTTAGGCCTGCTCTCGATCCACCAACCGCTGCGTGAAATCGTGCATTCGGCGATCCATCTCGGCGACCCGGTCCGGCTCTTGGGCTGCGAGGTTGTTCTGCTCCCGTGGGTCTTCGCGCAGGTTGTAGAGTTCCGGGCCATCCTTCACGATCGCGCTCCGATCCGAGACGCGCGCCCGGGAATTCTCGATAAACCAGTGGTAGCTCCACTCGTCGTGCCGAATCGAGATGCTCTCGTTGTAGTGGCAGCAAACTGCTTCGTCGCGGATCTTTTCCTGCTCGCCCCGGATCAGCGGCATCAAGCTTTCCGAGGTCATGTGAGCCGGCTTTTCGATTCCGAGCCAATCTAGGATCGTCGCGGTGATGTCTGTCTGCTGCGTGTAGGAGTCGACCCTGTCGACGCCGCTGCCCGAGGGGTCGCGAATCATCAGGAATGTCCTGGCGAGTTCCTCGTATCCCCAAGGCCGGACCTTGCGGACGATGCCGTGGTCGCCGAAAGGCTCGCCGTGGTCGGTCATGACGACGATCATGGTGTTCTCGTACATGCCCAAGCGTTTGACCTCGTCCAAGAAGTAGCCCACCCACGCGTCAACAAAGCGGATGACCGCCCCGTAGAGCGACATCAACTGGTTGAGCTCTTGCTCGTCGAGATAGCCTTCGCTGTCGCCTGGCGCCGGGCAGATGTTGCGCAGCCCCCAGCTAGCGAAGTCGGGATCGACCTGCTTCAGATAGCTTTCCGGGGGATCCCACGGCTCGTGGGGACAGAAGTTGTCGATCCACAGAAACAGGTTTTCCTTGCGCGGCTGCGCTTCCAGCCAGTCCACCGCCGAGCGCATGATGCGCGGCGTGAAGTGGTCCTCGTCCGTCTTCCAGGCGTGCCGATTGGCGAGGTACGCACGGATCTCGTTGGCTTCGTTCTCGCGCGTCCCGCGCGGCTTGAACCAAGGGGCGACATCAATCGAGGACAGGATCGCTGGGTCGCGCACGTACGGATCCTGCTCTTGGCCGCGCAGCCACTTCACGTCATCGAATCCGCGGGAAAACCCGTACGAGGGCTTGTGCAAGTGGTATGTGTCGCTGACCAATGACGTCCGAAATCCCTCGCTCCACAGGATTTCAGGCAGCAGCGGGTGATCTTCGGGGTACAGAACCTGCCAACTGCGGAACGGATAGGTGAAGCGGCCGGTGAGCAGGCTGGTGCGCACGGGCACCGTCGGCAGGCCCTCGGGATAGGAATGCGTGAAGAATGTCGATTCAGCCGCAAACTTGTCCAAATTCGGCGTCGGTGCCTTGGAGTTGCCGAACGCGCCGAGATGGTCCCAGCGAAAGCTGTCCAGCATCAGGACGATGACGTTCTTGCCATCCCATTGGCGACGGCTCGCTGGCCCCGGGGTTGGCGGCCTGAAGACGCGCTGGCGCCCCGGAAGCGTGTAGGCGGCGTGGTCGAATTCGCTGACCGCTGCCGGCCCCGCCGGGTTCTTGCCGCCGTCCGCGCAACCCCACAGGGACGGCGATGATGCCAGCAGCGCCGCGGCCGAACGCTGGGCGAACTGGCGGCGGGTCGACGTGTCTTTGATCGCCATCGGTCTACGACTATACACCGCGCTGCTGGGTGCGCGGATGGCTGCTATGGGATGTCCACAGGGCGAATTCTGGATTCACCATGCACACCGAACCAGCCGGATAGCTCAGCCCAGCAGCGCACGGTGCTCATCTTGGGCTGCAGGGGTCGTGCTCGCTTCAAAGTGAGCTCAACGTGAATCGTTGACGTCCGCGTAGCCCTGCCGCAACCCGAACACCGGTTGCGCCATTAGGCTCTCCAGAGACTGCTCGACACGCGCCGGATTGCGTTGGCCGACAGAGCAGTTCGCCGAGCGCCTGCTGACCCGAAGGCATGGTTGGCGAACTGCATCGGCACGGCACGGCCATCCGAAGACATGGGCCCGCCGTCGAAATTGCAGACCACGTCACGGTGTCCCAAGCCTGTCAGCCGGATTGTATCTGCATCACACTGTGTGGCCATCGGCATTGCTCCTTGATACCGTGCAACCCACTGATGATAAAGTGGTTATCATGAATGCAGACCAACTGCAACCATCTGTGCTGAGCTATCCGGGTTAGCGCGAAGCTACTCTCAATGTGAATGTGGCATCGTTGAGAGGCTGTATCTGCCCCGCAAGGGGCGGGGACTGCGAATCCTCCTCCGCTACTGGGTGACATGCAACGGCTGCTCGCTAAGCCGTAGGGAAGGCCGCCCGGGAGACGATTCCACAATGGCAAGGAGAATTGTGGCTGGCATCGAATTTGACACGACGAGGGTGACGGGAGGCCTAGCGGTGCTGTTCGTCGGCATTGCGCTTGGAAGCGCGGTTCAGGGCGCCGAACACCCGGAGCGCCTGCTCGAGTCAGCTCGAGTGCGAAGCGCCGCCGCCCGGGCCATGGTGAATTTGGACCGGCGCATGATCTGCTGGAAGGGAGAGACGCCGCAGTTCGACGGGCGGATCAGTGAAGGCGAATATGCCGATGCCTCGCCGTTCCGGTGGAATGCCGATTGGGTCGAGGCCATGAAGCAGGAAATCTCCTCTCCTCGCGATCTCGATTTCGAGGGCTGGGTCAAGCATGACGGGGAGCATCTATACCTGGCTCTCGACATCACCGATGACACGTTCTACGGGATCGAGACTGGGCGCTGGCTGCCGCAGCAGGATCCGAACGCGCATGTGATTGGCGAGCGGGAAAGAGGTCGGCCGTGGTTCGGCGACATGATCGAGGTCCTGCTATACGGACGTGCGCTGGATGCCCAAGAGGCGATTTCCGACGTAACCGGCGACGGTCGCGGTGTGCAGATCATCTACAACCTGACGAAATCGCTTGAAGGCGGCATTGGCGTCCCGGGCATGCTCCCCCACGGGCCGAATCGAACAGTCGAGAACTGGGAGAACAACAAGCGGTGGATTCTTGACGACATCATCGAGGCCCGTACAGCGGTCTACGAACGCGAGGATCGTTACACGGTGGAACTGCGCATCCGGCTGGATGGAGGAATTGAAATCACCGACGGAGGTTACTGGGGGGACGGTATGCCTGACACCCCCATCGGCTTCAATCTGTCGATCGGTGACGTCGACACCGAGGACAGGTCCCCGGATGGCCTGCTCCATCACGAAACGTGGTGGGCCGGCAAGATGTCCGCCCGCAATCGGACGCCGAGAGTGAAGCTCTGGGGTGTGCTCGTGCTGACATCCCAGCGGAAGGGCGGGACGGAGCCCTCGGCTTCGGGGACTCGCGAGGCGAACTGACAGCTCCGAACGCCTAGCCGCTGCCTGAACACCCATACGTATTCCATCATCGTCCAGATTTGTGCAGACATACACATAAACCATTTCTTAATAATGGTTTAGTACTTGTCGCCGCGGTCTGAGCCGGTCAGAACGTGTGGCGAAATCCAGCCCAATCCAGTAGATAATGCGGCGGTGGATGCTGTGATCACAACAGCCGCTACACCACTACGAACCAAGCGCCGAGGACGCCATCCCGACAAGGCGCTCTCGGTCGCGTTCGTCGGTACCGCACCACCGGGACGGCACGCCGACGGGAACGGGTTGTACCTCTTCGTTCAGCCCACCGGCACCCGAAGCTGGATCTAGCGGCTCGTCATCCGCGGGCGACGCTGCGAATTCGGACTCGGCGCCTTCGCGCCCGTCACCATCGCCGACGCCCGTGAGCAGGCCCTCGCCAACCGCAGGCTCGCCCGCACGGGTGGAGACCCCTTGGCCGACACGCGCCGCGTCCAGGGTGCTCCCACCTGCGCCGACGCCGCCGGCGTGTGCTGGGGCAGAAGCATGGCGGCTGGTGTGGCCGCCGACACGGGCAGAACTGGTGGCGCGGCATCGAACGCTACGCCTTCCCGCGGATCGGCCGACGGCCGATCGCCGAGGTCACGACGGCCGACGTCCTGGAGATCCTCACGCCGATCTGGCACATCACCCGGGGCGTGCGCCAGCGCATCCAAGCGGGCCTGGAGTGGGCCATCGCGATGGAGTTGAGAAACCACAATCCCTGCGACCGCGTCCTGCCGGTGCTCGGTCCGCAGCACGACATCGCGCAGCACATGGGGGTGCTGCCCCACCTAGACGTGGCGACGGCGGTGAAGACCGTGCGGGCGGCAGCGGCGCAGCCCGCCGTGAAGCTGGCGTTCGAGTTCCTCGTGTTGACGGCCGCGCAGTCCTGTGAGGTGCGACTGGCGACGTGGGCCGAGATGGACACGGCCGGCCGCGTGTGGACGATTTCCGCGGCGCGGATGAAGGCGAAGCGAGCACCGAGTCCCACTGTGCCGGCAGGCGCTGGAGATTCTCGACACCGCTCGGACGCTCGGTGACGGCGATCTCGTGTTCCCGCTGCGGAGGGGGAAGCCGCTCGCCATGTCGACTCTGTCCAAGATGCTCCAGCAGCACCGGATCGCGGCCGTGGCCCATGGCTTCCGCTCGTCCTTCCGGGACTGGGCGGCCGAAGAGACGGACCACCCCGCGCGAGGTGATCGAGGCGGCGTTGGCCCATGGCTTCCGGAACAAGGTCAAAGCGGCATACGCGCGGTCGGACCTGTTCGAGCGTCAGCGGCGGCTCATGGACGATTGGGCGGAATACCTCCGAACCGTCCGCCGTCCCCCTGGAACGGACCACGACGCGAACGGAGCGACGCGATTACCCAGCACCCGATGCTGGTGCCGATACATACATGGCGGTAAACTTTGACTGAAGTGCGCGATCAACGACACCGGTATCGCTTCGTGATCAATGAAGCGTTCACGCTAGGGACTCTACCGATGGCTCGACTCGCTGAATACATGGCCGACATTGCGGACCTACTCGGCGAAAAGCCATACGTGCATTTCGTCCAAATCGAACCAGGAAGCGCGGTGCTGCTACAGGACGTAGAGCCCGAGGCGTATCCGAAAGTTCGGACGCGTGTAATTGACGTGAAGCGCGGTGAAGGACCGACCGACGCAAAGCGAGCCTACGAGGCTATAGACCGACGGCTCGCCGCCGACAACGCCTTCGGCGTCCTATCAGAAGAGCAGGAGCCGGGCACGCAAGCGCCTTGTGTGCTTGATTTTCCTGGTCGGCGGAAGTTTGTGGATTCAAAATATGGTCCACTGACGCAGCTGGATACGTTGCAGGGTGTCGTGATCGTCGGCGGCGGTGAAAGCGATCCAGTGCCCGTGCATCTTCACGATGGTGATCAGGTTTATATCTGTCGCGCGAAACGCCAGATCGCGAAGGAACTGGCAGCCAACATCTTCGGTCTGCCGGTTCGCGTCGAAGGGAGCGGTCGGTGGTTTCGGGATTCGAATGGAACGTGGACGCTGAAGACGTTTACGATCACTTCATTCGATGTTCTTGAAAACACGTCGCTGAGTGAGGTGATCGGTACGCTTCGACACGTACCCGCGAAGTGGAAGAGCACGCCAGACACTATGAGTGCGTTGACGGCGCTTCGTCAGGGCGAAGGCTAAGACATGCTCCATGTTGGTGGCGTTTGATTCTGATGTTCTAAGCCGAAAATGAATATCGGGGATCACTGAGGGAGCGAGTGGAGTTTAGTTGCAGCCCGAGCCATGAGTTCTTTACAGGGGGCAACTCCTACCAGGAAGAAAATAATCAGAATCCCGCCGTGAGCCGTCAAGTGAATGAGATTCGATGATGGAGGCGGTTCGGCCGCCAGAGTATGAGCAACTGGTGGACCATGTACCCTATCGTGTGACCCCACGCCAGCACAACTAACCAGACAGGGAGCCAAAGGATGAACCGATTCGTATCGGTGTTACAGAATTCCAGTGCCTTGACCATCAAGGTCATCGAAGCTACCAGAATTGCGTACAGATGGATGGGTGGGAGTAGTTCTATTAGGCCAGTCACTCTCGTTAGACCGATTCAATCGCGATACAAAATCGAGATGCCGTGTTAACCGCGCTGGATTAGGCAGAACCGAATGACTGCTCGAAATGGTTTTTGTACCGTCCCAAGATCACGTTCGTCGCGTAGTCGAAGTGGGCAGGGGGAACCTTTGAGCAATCGACGAGCTTAAACAGCCTCGCCCGTTCTCCGACGTCATGTTGCGACAAGTACGCCTTGAGTCCGTGATCGATGATCTTGTAGTGAGTTTTCATTGCAGGCGTGTTCTGGCCGCGTGTTCTTATCTCTACCCCGGCTAGGCCAGCGAGTTCAGTTCGGAACAACAGGGATGGCTGATCGCAGTTGAGTAGACAGCGCATTCGGAAGTCGGAGTTATCGTCCACCTTGCGCTTGACAGCCTCTACGATTGCCGGACTCTTGTAGATTGAGTGCTCCATGTCGTTCGCGTCATCGTAGATGATCATTGATTTCTTTGCTTCGCCAAGCAGTTTCAGGAACTTTTCCTCAGTCATAGAGTCCTCGTTGACCCTAGTGCTGGTCGAGGTAACGCATCGAAGCTGTATCGCCTCATTGAGTGATCTTATGCCATAGATCGTGGTACCCACGAATCCAATGACCAGAACGCCGGCAAGCAACGCCTCCATGTCATCTCATCCTTTGCTGCGAAACAGGCCGACACGATGGGCACAACTCCCCTGCACGCGCTCAGTTGCCATAAGCGACCGCCGTGCGAAGTGCGCTCGCCGAACGCTCAAACTCCGCGGCGATCCGGGCAGCCCCGATCTATGGCCCGTAACCGTCCGCTGATTCTAAGGCAGGGCGAACGCACTCGGATATCGACCTCAATCTTACAAGATCGCATCGGAAGTCGGCGGGCACTCGCCGCGTCGCTGTGTTTCATGCCAATCGGGGTGAGCGCCCGACGCGATCATGTGGGTTTCAATGTGTTGTTGCAGCGACGCGAGCGATTGCCCCTAGGCACGCGCAACTCAAACCTAGCTGAGACAAGGGGGAAACAGAGACCGCAGTACGGCGTGTGCCGCTAGCCATCTGAGGAAGGGTCCGATGGCTGGAAGCGAGACAGCGTGACCTCGCCACGTAGACCATCCATGAATCCACCATAGCACGCTTAACACGGACTCTTCCCGTCAGTGTCAAGCTCTAAATCCCAACTGGGTGCATGACATGGTGGTGAGATAGCCCGGATTTGATGGGCTTGGGTTCCGACGACGTTCATTCGGCGGGATTCGCACAGGCCTAGCTTTAACAAGTATAGTTAAAGCAAGGCGGCGCTATGCCAACTGGTCCCCCCATCCCTACCCTCGAGCAGAACCGCCGCAGCATCCTCGCTGAACTCTTTGCCATCGGTGACATGCGCCCCGGCTCCCTCGTCCACCGCTACATGAAGTGCAGCACCCCCACCTGCCGTTGCTGGCAGGAAGGCGATCCCGGCCATGGCCCCGACTTCCTGCTCGTCCGCAACCTCGATGGCAAGCGCACCTCCCGCTCCTTGCCGTCCGCCGCCGCCACCACCGTCCAATCCCAGCTCGACGAGTACCAGCGCTTCCGACGCCTGACCGCCGAACTCGTCGACGTCTGCGAGCAACTCGCCGCCGCCCGCTTGCCTCAGGCCGGCACCGACACCCGGAACGAGGCCAAAAAAAAGCGTGCACGCAGGAGTTCGCCCTCGCCATCGAAGCCGAACTCGCCCGCTTCGTAGCTCCCGGCGCGGCGGACGCCGTCGATTTCGAGGCGCTGGAGACCCGCCTGCGCCAGCGGGCGCTGGAACTGGCAGCGCGAGCCGTGGCATGGCGCTGCAACGCCGACCGCAGCGATCACGGCGGCCCGGCCCTAGCCTGTCCCTGCGGCCAGCCGGCGCGCTACGCCGGACGGCGCGCCAAGACCTGCGAGACCGTCCTGGGCGGGCTGACCCTCCAGCGCGCCTACTCCCACTGCTCCGCCTGCGGCCAAGGCTTCTTCCCACGCGACCGGGCGCTGGGCATGGCGCGCACCGATCTGTCCCCGGGCGTGACCCGCCTGACCGGCTCGGCCGCCGCCCTCGTCAGCTTCGCGCAAGCCAGCGGCCTGCTCGACGAGTTGGCCGGCGTGCGCGTGGGCACCAAGCCTGTGCAGCGCACCGCCGAGGCCCTCGGCCGCCAGCTGGCCGCCCTTGCGCGGCAGGCTCCGCCCGCCCCGGCACCACCTCCCGCCCCGACGGCGTATCTCGGCGTCGACGGCACCGGCGGCCCGGTCCGGGCCAGCGAGACGGCCGGGCGCCCCGGCAAGCAGCCCGACGGCTCCGCCCGCACCCGCGAGGTCCAGCTGGTGGTCGTCTGGACGGCCGAGTCGCGCGACGACGAGCACCGTCCCGGGCGCGACCCGGGCGCGGTCAGCTACACCGCCGCCATCGAAAGCGCCGCCCGCCGCGACACGCATCCGGACCCGTCCGAATTCGCCCGGCGCATGCGTCGCGAGGCCGAGCGACGGGGCTTCCCGCTCGCTCGCCGGCGCGTCAGCCTGGGGGCCGGAGCCAGCTGGATCTGGCGCAGCGCCTCAGAGGACTACCCCGGCGCGATCCAGATTGTCGATCTCTGGCCCGCGAAGGAGCAGCTGTGGGAGCTTGCTAAGGTGCTCTGCGCCCACGACAAGGCGCTGGTCGAGCCTTGGGCCGACGCCCGCTGCGCCGACCTCGAGCAGGGCCGCATCGACGGCCTGCTCGCCACCTTGCGCGCCCACGCCGACACCTGCCAGCAAGCCGGTAAGTGCGCCAACTACATCGAGAAGAACCGCAGCCGCATGCGCGACCCGGAGTACCGCGCCCAGGGCCTGTGCGTGGGCTCCGGCGTGGTGGAGTCCGGCTGCCGCACGGTGGTCGGACGCCTCAAGCGCTCGGGGATGTACTGGACTGTCAGCGGTGCCAACGCCATCCTCGCCCTACGCAGCTGCGTTCTCAGCGGCACCTACGAGGACTTCTGGGCTGAACGGGCCGAAAACCCATGCGTCCAAGCCGAAATCCAAACATAGTGTCGTGCACCCATCCCAACTGAGTGTACGACAGGTTTCTGATATTGGCAAAGAAGAAGGCTGCTTATTATCCATGTGCCCGGTGCGAGTTCGTGCAGTCGCCGTCGCTCGAGACGCCTCAGGAGCGCCCGCTGGTCTAGGTCCAGGGCATGATCGCCGAGTACGAGCGGGCGCAGATCGCGGAGCGATCCCGGCGCGGCAAGCGGCGCAAGGCGCGGAGCGGGTCGCCGAGCGTGCTCTCGGGAGCCCCCTACGGGTACCGGTATGTGAAGCGGAGCGAGGGGGTCGAGGCGCGCTACGAAGTGCTGCCAGGGGAAGCCGATGTGGTGCGCCAAGTGTTGGACAGTTCTCTCGCTGGTGCTGAATCCAGAGCTGGACCCACCGACGGATCCGACCACTGGTCAACCCGTAACGAAAGTAGCCGAACGACTAGAATTGCTCATTGCGAACCTTCAGACAGAAGGGGCGCGCGTGATCCTCCCGACACCAGCCTTGAGCGAGTTTCTGGTCATCGCCGACGAGAGCGGTCCTGATTATCTCGCTGAGATTGCCAAGAAGTCGGTTTTCGCCATCGAACCGTTCGATGCACGGGCAGCCGTGGAAGCTGCGGCATCAACACGAAAAGCTATCGCCCAAGGCAACAAGAAGTCTGGCGCGTCTGGAGCTTGGCAGGCCGTCAAGACGGACCGCCAAATCGTCGCTATCGCCAAGACATGTGGCGCAGCGCGGATTTACTCCAACGACAGCGACTTGGTGAACATCGCAGCCGGCTGCAACATTGCAGTCGTCCCGGTGTGGAAGCTTCCGATTCCACCAGAAGCTCAACCAACACTGTTCGATCGCAAACCTAAAGGTGAAGACGATGCAGAGGACGCTTGAGATCGGCGAAGGCCAGGCAGCCTTCGAGCGATTCCGTAAGGCGGACAAGACTCAGACTTCGTTACACCGTTTCATTTGGGTTGGATAGTTTGGATGCAGGGAGCGGCGGCTTGGGGTTGGCCGGGGTGGGCTGGGAGGAGGCTGAGCAGGGCAGGTCGTCCGACAGCATGCGGTAGACCAAACGGAGGTGGGTGCCGGGGAAGACGGTGCGCGTGCGGTTGAGCTCGTCGAGCAAGGGGGCCAGGGCGCGATCCTGGGCGCGGGTCGGCTGGTGCAGCAGGCGCACGGTGAGGGTCCCGGCTGACTCGTCAGGGTGCAGGCTGGCGTCAGCCTGAAACAGCGACTTGAGCAGGCTGCGGGCGGTGTCGGGATTGTCGAGCGCGGGCGCAACCGCGGTCGTCATCGCTGTTTCGGCGCGGTAGGCCAGCATGCGCAGGGTGTCCAGCAGTAGGCGCAGCGGTTGGGGCAGGGCCTGCAGCCGTGCCTCCGGCGAGAGCTCGCCGGCCAAGATGTGCTGGTCGGTCACCTTGCGTGCCAGCAGCAGGCCTTGGATGGTCTGGTCGCAAGTCTGGATGCGCGCTTCCAGCGCGCGCGCTGGGGCGGATCCGGCGTCGGCTTGCAGGGCCAGCTTGCGGCGCAGGTTGCCGACCGAGTTGCGGGCTTGCTTGAGCGCCTTGCCGATGGTGCGGCAGGCCGGGTTGACGACCCAGGCGTCGGCCTCGACCTCCACCAGCGCATGCTCGGGCAGGGTGTCGAGGCCGAACTCGGCGCGCAGATACTTGAAGAAGTTCTCCTGCGTCCAGCGCGAGCGCAGCAGGCCCGCCGCTTGCTCGGCCGTGAGGTCGGGATGCGTGGTCAGCAGCGCGGGCTGGCGCTGGTCCGGCCCCGGCCGACCCGCCAGCTCGAGCGGCTTGCGCGGCTGGCCGCGCTGGCCCGTGCCGCGCACACGGCGGTCGATCCAGAAGCGGATCTCGCGCGCCTGGCAGCCCGCGCCCAGATCGTACGGTCGCTCGGCCAGCTGGCCCTCCAGGCGGGCCGACCCGCCCGGGGCGCGCACTGGGATGACGGCCTCCCGGAAGTCGCTATCCGGCCAGCGCTGCGCCTGCGGGCCCTTGATCCAAGTCACCACCGCGATGCCCAGCGCGCGCAGCTCGCGGAACAGGCGCGGGCTCCAGCCCTCGCGGTCCAAGACCAGCGTTAGGCGTGGTGCGGCGGTCGCGCCAGCGCCTGCCAGCAGGCCCAGCTGGCGCAACTGCGGCACAATCCCGTTCCAGATCTCAGACACCATGCCGTCGTCTATCTGGCGGTGCAAGCACAGCAGCGGCGCCCCGCCTAGCGCGTGCACCCAGTAGCCGACCGAGGCTGGCAGGGCCAGCTTCTGGCGGGTCACGAAATGTTTCGGCAGCCGGCCCTGACCGCTGTAGACCTGCACGTGGCCATCGACGAACAGCGTGGCGACGGCCTCCGGATCGTCTGCACACCAGTCCTGGGTCAGGCAGCCGACCCAGGCCGGCAGCCCCTTGGCAGCGGCCAGCTGGCGCGTGCGGCGGCGCAGGGTGCGCGGGCAGGGGCAGCGGTCCAGGCCCAACAGGGCGCCCCACTCGCCGGGCTGCTGGTAGCGCAGCCGCTCGGCGCAACGCACCCGGCCCAGCAGCAGGAAGGCCCACAGCAGCAGCAGCGACTGCAGGCCGTAGAAGCCCTTGGGCAGCGTCAGCTGGTCGAGGTGGCGCAGCAGGCCGGCCTGCAGCAGGCTCGGCAGGGCGGTCAGCACGCCGCCCCCGCTGACGGCCGCGGCGGCGCACTGGGCGCCGCGCCGCCGGGCTGCGGGCCCGCTCCCTGAGCGTCACTGTCACGCTCGGCGGGCGCGCCGGCGCGTCTGCGTGGCAGGCACTGGCTGGCAGGTAGCAAGCCCTGTTGGGTGTAGCGCCACAGCGTCGATTGCGAGACGCCCAGTTGCTGGGCCACGCGGTACAGGCTGAGCCCGGACCGCAGCATGCGGGCGGCCTGGGCCAGCTGCGCGGGGTCCACGATGCCATAGGGGCGGCGCGGCTTGGGGGCGGGCGCGAAGCCAAGCTCACCCTGCACCTGCAGCCGCTGCACGGCGCGCGAGACGGTGCTCTGGCTGATGCCGTGGGCGCGGGCCAGTTCGGACTGCGTAGCGAGGCCGAACAGGGCGAAGCGGGCCAGGCAGAGATTGCGCTCTAGCTTGTGGTCGGCCGTGTGCGAGCAGACGGGGTCGGTGTGCACGAAGTAGACGACGCGGTCGCCCTCGCGCAGCATGCTGAGGCGCGCGCTGATGGGCGTGGCGTGTGGGGGTTGGAGCGGCAGAGCGGCGGGCAGGCCAGTGGGCGCGGGCAGTTTGGCGGGCGAATACATATGCATTCACGATAGCATGTTCTGGGGTGCAAGTCAAGTCCGGATGCGGCCGGGGAGGGAGCGTGAAAGCTTGACCCAGCAGCTAGTTACGAGGCTCTAGGCCTCTTTGCCGAGTGTTCCGATGTAACGAAGTCTGAGACTGTGCTTCGCGTGCCGAAGAGTGCCCTTCCACCGCAACCGACACGAAAAAAGAAGCAGACCGCTAAGCCTAGAACCTAGCGGCCTTTCTTTCCTTGTCGCTCCTTCTCTGTTCGCCCATGCTGAAGACTCCTGTAGACCAACGACCTGCTCCCACGTCAGGCGCTTGCCGACAATCTGCGGGGCCGCCATCCTGAATCAGTCGAAGTCGTTCGCATGTTCCCTGTTGTTGTAGCGGTAGGCTTGGCTTGTTCGTCCAGATACCGGAAGAGGTGGACCGGCTCGACGCGTGGTCGACGCTGCCAGGCACGGGCGTGACTGAAGTGGGCGTGCTCCTGAAGTACCAGCTGCGCCGTGGCGAATAGATGCTGCCTGAACAGCTGCAGTTGCCCCACACGCGCGCTTTGCGGTGGTGAGCCGGTCGTTCCGGCGCTATTCCCCGGCACCGGATTTCTCGATTCGGTCGTATCAAAGCCTCCGAGCGAAGTCCGAGCGCTCGTGCGGCAGTGCTGCTGCGCCCGGTGCCGCGTGCCGACCGAATACATGCTGACTTACGGCCAGTTGGGTTGATCTGTGCAGGGCTGGGTTGGTTGTGTATCACACTACCGGCAAGTCCAGTTGCCTGTGGTGGGTGACAAGGCAACAGCAAGGAGCTAGCGCACTGGGCCTGCAGCGGGTGCTAAGGCTGGGAAGCTATCCGACGGCCTGGACTTGGCTGCACAAGCTGCGCCGGGGCATGGTGCGGCCTGGCCGGGATCGGCTGACCGGCCGCGTGGAGGTCGCTGCAACCGATGTCGGGGGAGAGCAACAGGGAGTGCGCGAGGCGGTAGAGCCAAGCAGCACGGTCAATTGGGACGGATGGCCGAGTGACTGGCCGTTGGAGTGGCTGGGATACCGTCACGAGGTGACCGTGCAGGGAATCCCAAGTTGGCGGCGCAGTTGCCACCGCATGTCCATCGCACATCGCCCGAAATCGTGGATAGAATAGAGCCGATATGCGCCTGTGGCTGATCGCACTTCTAAGCGCAGCACATCTAGCAGCGGCGACGCCCGAGTCGGAATTCTTCGAATCCAAGGTGCGCTCCGTGCTGGCCCGGCGTTGTTACGGCTGCCATGCCGAGAATGCTACGGCGGGACTGCGCTTGGATTCGCGTGCAGGGCTGCTCAAGGGCGGCAAGTCGGGGCCCGCCATTCAGCCCGGCGATCCGGGCGGAAGCATCCTGCTCCACGCCATCCACGGCATCAAGGGGCGGATGGGCATGCCGCCGACGGGCGAGCGGCTCGAGGTTCACGAGGTCGAGGCTCTTGAGCAGTGGGTTGCCATGGGGGCACCGTGGCCATTGTCTCCGCGGGAGTTCTTTGAGGCCCGGGTCCGGCCAGTGCTCGAGTCCAAGTGTCTCGGCTGTCATGTGACGGAGCCGCAAGGCGGTCTACGCATGGACTCAATGAAAGGCTTGCTCAAGGGCGGCAAGTCGGGGCCCGCCTTGGTCAAGGGAGATCCTGACGCGAGCCTGCTCGTAACAGCCGTGCGCTATCAGCACGAACTCAAGATGCCGCCGACTGGTACCCTGCCCGCAAACGAGATCGAGGATCTTGTCCGCTGGATTGCTGACGGAGCGGTTTGGGCAGAGCGTGGGCCAGCAGGGCCTCCGCCGTACGAGATCAGCGAAGAGCATCGCAAGCACTGGGCACTCCAGCCGTTGTGGGACGGGGCCGTTCCGGCACCGTCCGGCACCCACGCCAGGGGCAATGCCGTCGACCGGTTCTTGCTGACGCGCCTCGAGCGGGAAGGGCTGGAACCGTCTGCGCTAGCGACCAAGCGGACCTTGATTCGGCGAGTGACCTATGACTTGACTGGCCTGCCGCCGACTCCTGCCGAGGTCAGCGACTTTCTTAGCAACGAATCCGAGACTGCCTACGGCGAATTGGTCGAGCGGTTGCTGCAGTCCCCGCGCTACGGCGAGCGCTGGGGCCGTCACTGGCTGGACCTTGTGCGCTACGCCGACACCGCGGGGGACGCTGGCGATTTTCCCGTCCCGGAGGCCTACAAGTACCGCAACTACGTCATCGACTCGTTCCAGGCCGACAAGCCGTACGACGAATTCGTGCGCGAGCAGATCGCGGGGGACCTGCTCGAAGCCGACAGCGAGGCGGAGCGCTGGAACAAGATGGTCGCTACGGGCTACCTTGCGATTTCTCGGCGAATCGGCGTCAACCCGCACCGGCTCAGGCACATCACGCTCGAAGACACCATCGACAACCTCGGCAAGACTTTCCTAGGCCTCAGCGTCCAGTGCGCCCGCTGCCATGACCACAAGTTCGACCCGATTCCGACGGCTGACTATTATGCGCTGTACGGGATCTTGGACAGTTCGGTGTTTCCGCATGCCGGGTCCGAGCACCTCCCCTACCGCTTCCTCTCCCAGGTTGTGCAGCGCCGCCGCCGTGCGGATTCCTCCCGCCTGGCGGCGGGCCGGGAACAGGACATCCCGGACGGGCGGACTGGCTCCCACCCCGGCCACCCCTACGCCTGGGACGCTATAGCGCACGCCGCCGTCGATGGGACCGTCTGAGACCACCCGCACCGATCCCGACACCAGCTCGCCTCGCCCGTGGGTTGAAATCGTGAGTTGGCCCAGCGGCTCCATCGCCGTCCGAACGGTCAGGCTGCCGTCCTCCGCGACCACCCAATCGACCGTCACATCCACCACCGATTCGGGATCAATGGGATCGCCTTCCTGATCATAAAAGTAGATTGCGGGTTGGGTCAGATGGGGGGACACGTTCACGAACACGAAGTCGGAGATGATGCCGGTCCCGTTGGCGAAATGCGCGAAGTCCAGGGTAAACACTTCCGGCGCTTCCGGCGTGGCCTCGGCCCGGTTGGAAGCCCGGCTCTTGCCGTTCCGGTTCACCGCCCGCACCTGGAAGACGTAGGCCGTGCCGTTGACGAGGCCGCTGAGCGTATGGGTGGTTTGGGTGGAACCGATGGAGATCCACTCCCCCTCTCCGTTGATCCGGTACTCGTAATCCGTGATCGCAGCGCCGCCGTCGTCCTGCGGCGCGTTCCACGCCAGCGTCACCGCCGCATCTCCGGCGTCCGCCAGCAGATTCGTGGGCGCGTCGGGCACCGTTATGCGCGGTCCCGGAGGGGGCGGTGGCGGGTCCGGTGGCGGTCCGGGTCCGGGCGGCGGTTCAGGCTGTGGAACCGGCCCTAGCCTTAGCATGACAGTGGCCGTCCACGTCGTGCTTGCCGTCGCGCCTTCGTCGTCGGTGACCGTTACCTTGACCCACCAGCCCGTGCCGGGCATCTGCGGCGTCCAATAGACGGCGGACTCACCGGCCTGCTCCATGTGGAAGCCCGACCGCCGCGCCCCCTGTCCCGACTCCCAGAAGCTCCTGGTGATCCGGCCGCCGTCAGGGTCGGAGGCGTTGGCCCGCAGGACATACCGCTCGTTGGCGTAGTACTGCCCGCCGTCCGGCGGGTCCGGGACGATCGTCACCGTGGGGTCGGACTTCGTGATCGCTTCGCCCTTGAGGGACAGCTCCGTGTAGAACGTGGAAGATGTGCTCCAACCCCCTCTGAATGTTCCGTTTTCGGATCTGATAATGCACGTTTTCAGCGTTCTGTTTGATGAGTTGTCAGCGTCACGCTTTATCCAAAGGTCGTAATTGGTGTTCGGCTTGAGGATTCTGGAAGTTATGCCAGCAAGGTCCGCCCACTCCCCTTTTGCTGTAGGCGTGGTCCCGCTTCCCAATGTGAAATTGGGAACGCCGTCACGGCCGAGGCGTACCGTAAAAGGTCCGCCACCGGATGCGTAGACTGACACCCTCATTGAAGTAAGTCGGTAACCGAGAGCAGCGCCTCCAGTCCTGAAGGTGTATAAAAATGATCCTGATTCCCTACTACCTGCATCCAAGACTGACCTAAACGGGGCTGACCAAGACGACCCGGCGGCCGGTCCGCCAGTCTGACTCCGTCCCTCGGCGGTCAGCGTTTCCGTAGCCTTGAATTGCGAGTTTTGTTCGTATTAAATCGCTGATTCTATTGACTTTGAGCGAATATATTGCGATAATCATGGCTAGACAACCCTCTGCGATGCCCAAGAACAAAGTCCAGTTCCAAAAAGGCCTCAGCCTGACCCAGTTCCTCCAGGACTACGGCTCCGAGGCGCAGTGCGAGCAGGCCCTCTTCGACGCCCGCTGGCCCGACGGCCTCAACTGCCCCCGCTGCGGCGGCGCCCGCTTCTGCCGCCTCTCCACCCGCCGGGCCACCTTCCAGTGCAACCACTGCAAGCGCCAGCTCTCCCTGCTCGCCGGCACCGTCTTCCAGGCCACCAAGCTGCCGCTGACCATTTGGTTCCTTGCCATCTACTTCCTCTCCCAGACCAAGAGCGGCATCTCGGCCCTGGAACTGGGGCGCAAGCTGGGCGTCAACGACAACACCGCCTGGCTGCTCAAGCACAAGCTCATGCAGGCCATGCGGGAGCGGGACCAGCGCTACCGGCTGGCGGGCACCGTGCAGCTGGACGACGCCTATCTGGGCGGCGAGTACCCCGGCGGCAAGCGCGGGCGGGGCTCGCCGAACAAGACGCCGATGCTGGCGGCCGTGCAGGTCAGCGCGGATGGCCAGCCGGTGGTGATGAAGCTGAGCGTGGTAGCCGGCTTCCGCACGGCCGAGGTCGCGCAGTGGGCCGCGCAGAACCTCCAGCCCGGGACCACGGTGAACACGGACGGGCTGGCCTGCTTCAAGGGGCTGGAGGCAGCGGGCTGCGAGCACAAGCCGCACGTGACGGGCGGCGGCAAGCAGAGCTGCGAGACCCCCGGGCTGGTCTGGGCGAACACGATCCTAGGGAACGTGAAGCGCTCCTTGGACGGCACCTACCATGCCTGCGCGCCGCACTACTGGGCGCGCTACCTGGCCGAGTTCCAGTACCGCTTCAATCGCCGCTACGAGCTGGCGGCGCTGCCGCGCAGGCTGCTGAAGGCGGCGGCCACGACGCTGCCGTTGCCGCGTCCGATCCTGCTGTTGAGCGCCGTCTAACGGCCGCGGCTGCCGCCAGCCCAATCCACCGGGCGTTCGACAACCCGGCTGCGCGTGGGACAGGCCGCCGGCACTCCCCGGGGACCATCCGGGGACTGCCCGGGGGACCCGGTTGCGACCGATACCACTGGCTGCCAGTGCATCTCGTGCCTAGCGCCTCTCCCCCCTGCCTGCCGGCTTCGCGCCAGCCACCGAAAATCCACAAGCCCACCCCTTCTGGCGCTCTACTGGGATGAACATAATAGGGAATCAGGAAAATGATTGTCTGTTGACAAGAGTGTTTTCAAGGCAAGTCCCGGTCGCGTTCGTTCCAATGTACTCGACCTCTTGTGCCTTCGCCCCGCCCGCCGCGGCCAGCAGGATCAGCGCTGCCAGTACTACTCGTCTCATGCCGGACGCGCGCGCCCGAGGCATCGTCATGGCCTCGGCTCGGCTCGGCTCGGCTCGGCTCGTATGATGCTGTCACCGGACTTCATTGCTTTTGTCAAGCCTTTTTTTGAGGTATTCATAACTTTTTGATTACCCGGGAGTCTCAGCCGCATTTAGGAGTCGAGAATTTGTAGATTCTAGCCTTGATCCGGTTGACCTAGAATGCTGTTTGATGTATAATAAGTAACTGACAACAAAGGAGTTGCCTATGCCTAAGAACCAAGTCCAGTTCCAGAAGGGACAGAGCCTGCGGGACTTCCTCAAGCTCTACGGAACCGACCAGCAATGCGCCCAAGCGTTGTTCCAGTCGCGCTGGCCGGAGGGCTTTCGCTGCCCCGCCTGCGGCTACCATAAGTACTGTCAGCTGCACACTCGCAAGGTCTTCCAGTGCATCCGCTGCAAGCATCAGGCCTCGCTGACCGCAGGCACCCTGTTGGAGAACACCAAGCTGCCGCTGAGCACCTGGTTCCTGGCGATCTATTTGCTCACGCAATCTAAGAATGGCATCTCGGCGATGGACCTCAAGCGCCAGTTGGGGGTGAGCTACAACACCGCCTGGATGCTCAAGCACAAACTGATGCAGGCGATGCGCGAGCGGGACGACAGCCAGCCGCTGGGGGGCATCGTGGAGATGGACGACGCCTATCTGGGCGGGGAGGCAGTCGGGGGCAAGCGCGGTCGAGGCGCGGCCCGCAAGACGCCCTTCCTGGCGGCGGCACAAGTCAGCGAGGACGGGCGGCCGCAGCGGCTGCGGCTGAGCCCGGTGGTCGGCTTCCGCCGCCGCGCAGTGCAAGCCTGGGCGCAGCAGCACCTGCGGCCGGGGACGCTGGTGCGCTCGGACGGGCTGGCGTGCTTCCGGGGGGTGCAGGCGGCCGGTTGCGAACACCAGCCGCGCGTCACCGGAGGCGGCAAGGGCAGCTGCGAGACGCCCGGGCTGACTTGGGTGAACACGCTGCTGGGCAACGTCAAGCGCTCGATTGACGGCACCTATCACGCCTGCGACGCGCGTTACGCGGGGCGCTACCTCGCCGAATTCGCCTACCGCTTCAACCGGCGCTACCAGCTGGTCGATCTCGTGCCCCGCCTCGCCTATGTCGCCCTGCGCACTGCTCCGCTGCCCTACCGGCTCTTAACTGTGGCTGGAACTAATGGGTAATCAGGTAACTTTTTCTCCAATCCGTTCGGTCCGTATTCTCCTAGGTCCGGCGTTAGCTGGCGCTGGCCCGCACGGTGATGGCCTCGCGCAATCCTTCCAGCAACCCTTCGAGTTTGGCTTGGCTATGCTCCACCCGCGCCACGCGCTCCCCTAGTTGCTTGATGTCGTCTCGCAACAGACTGGTGTCGTCTCGCAGCCGTGAGTCCAGCTTCCCCATATCCTCCCGCAGCCGCGATTCCCCCTGCTTCATGTCGTCTCGCATATCCTTCCGCAACCCGCGATTACTGGTCAGGATCACCCCGGCCAAGGTCGCCCCTATTGCCACGGCGCCGCCCCGCGCTTCGCCGCCGCCGCGGCCGTCAGCGGGGGCGGCGTGCTGACCGCCCTGCCGAGCCTGCTGCAGGCCGGCCTGCTGCGCCACCTCGACCAGCTGACGCTGCCCAAGGACTGCAACCAAGACACTGATTAGCTCAACGCTCATGCTTCCTCCCAATCCGTTCAGCCTATTCTCTCACGCCCCCTGAGCAAGACCATACCCCAAGCGTCTCCGCCAACCCTTCAAGGTTCACAGGCTGCTATGGAATCGTGCGGGGTATGGCCAGAAAAGTGCTGTGGCGGCAGTTGTTTTGCCGAGGTTGCGGGGTGATGTTTTACATCTGCCGTTCCTGCTATCGGGGGCAGGTCTACTGCGGAGATGAGTGCCGCCGCCGGAGGCGGCGCAAACAGAGGCGGCGGGCCAACCGCCGCTACCAGCAGGACCCGGAGATTCGGGCCGATCATTGCCAGCGCCAGCGGGAATACCGGGAACGGTGCCGCCTCCGGCGCGTGACAGATCATACTTCCGCCGGGGGTGCTCGATCAGGCAAGATCAAGAAAGCATTGACGGAAACGGGGATCCGTACGCCATTGGCGGAGGTATTCCAGGATCGGCCCCGGTTTGAGCGGCGCCACCCGGCCCGTTTGAGTGTGAAGGATCGGCCAGGAGAGGGAGAAACGATGATTCAAAAAAAGGCAGAGAACGGCGGTACGTTACGGCCACAACGGAGGCTGAATTTCACCCGTTGAACCGTGGGTTCGCGGTTGAGGTGACGCGGAAACTGGCGGAGCGGATCGGAGTGCCCATGAACGAGGACGTGGGCACCGTGGCGGAGATCGACCAGGCGCGGTACGACCGTCACGACTAGGAATGGAGGCGCGCTATGGCGAAGAAATCCTTTTGGCAGCGCGGGGAAGACTACGCCAAGAAAGTCTCCGGCGAGATCATTGACCAGATCAAGCGCGGAGTTGCGCCGTGGCAGAAGCCGTGGAAACCGGGAGAACAGAACAGCCCCGAAAACTTCTCAACCGGCAAGAAGTACAGCGGCGGCAACAGCCTCTACTTGATGAGCCGGTCGATCCGCGACGGACGGGGAGACCGTTGGGGAACCTACAAAGCGGGCGGGCGGGCAGGTCCGCAAGGGCGAGAAAGGAACGCAGGTCTTGTTCTTCACGGATCGCAACTCGCGGGTTGCCAAGGACGAAAAAGGGCAGACCATGAAGAACAAGGAAGGCAAGACGATCTACGAAGAACAAAAGCGCGAGAAGCCCATCTGTAAGCAGTACACGGTGTTTAACGTGGAGCAAGCCGAGGGCTTGGAATTGAAGCCGCGAGAAGGCCAGGTCCGACCCGAATGGGACGCTCACCGAGACGCCGAGAAAGTGATCGCGGCCAGCGGGCCGACTGTCGAGCACGTCGCCGGAGATCGCGCCTACTATCGCATGTCCGAGGACAAGATAGTGCTCCCGGAGCGGGAGCAATTTCCCACGCAGAACGGCTACTACCAGACAGCGCTACACGAATGCGGCCATGCTACCGGCCACCCGGATCGAATGGACCGCGAAACGCTCAAAGAAGGAATCGCTAACGGCTTTGGATCGCCGGAGTACGTCCGCGAAGAATTGCGGGCAGAGATCAGCGCCATGATGACCGGGGAGCGCGTAGGCGTGGGCCATCAACCGCGAGATTGCGAAGCCGAGCGAGGAAAAATCGCGGGCGCAGTTGACCCAGGAATACTCCCCAACTCATAGCCAGGAGATCAAGCAGCACCAGCCCATCAACATTCATAGCCCGCAGATCAAGCAGCGCCCCACCATCGACAGTCCACCGCCCGCGCCCGCAGCTACACAATCCCCCGGAATGAAGCGGGCCGAGCAAGCGCAGGACAGCGAACAATACGCGACTATCGAACGGCACCACGGGCCACAACGCACCGACCAACCGGCAATCAAGACGCCCGCTCAGGTGAAACAGCCCGACCGAGGACCGAGCCGTTAAGGAACTACCGTGTTTGATCCACGAGACTTTACCAGCGATCCCCGGCCAGCGCCCCAGGCCCGCCCCAAGGAAAAAAGAACCGACGACCAGCGCGAAGGACGAGGAAGGCACTCAAAAAAGCGCGACGGCCAGGAGCGCAACGGCCACCGGCGCGAATACGATCCCCGCAGCGCGAAGCAGCAGACCTTCCAGGACCGCACGGATCGAGCGATAGCGGACGTGGGAATGTACCGCAACGTCGCCTACCGCGACGTGGTAGACGCTCACTTTGACGGACACCCTTACGCGGCGCGTCGGGCCGTGGATCGGATGGTGCGATCCGGGCAGGTCCAGGAGCATACCGCCAAGGGACCGCAAGGCGGCAACTATAAAGTCCTGACGCTCACCGAGCGCGGAGTGAAGCAGGCGGAGCGCGTAGCCCGCGATCAGGGGCTTGATTCCAAACAGAAGGCATGGAGCGGGCTTGTGAAGCCTCGTGAGCTTCAACATGACGTGGCGGTATTTCGCGCCGCGAGGATCGAGCAAATGAAGCTACTCGAACAAGGAGCAACGATCAAGCGCATCCGCATTGACGCCGAACTCAAGCGCGAGATCGCCCGCGCCACCGAGACTGCTCGAGCTCGCGGCGGGAAGGAAGCGGCGGACGCCGCACGTTTGGAGGCGGCGGAGGCACTAGGTCTGTCCGTCAAGAATGACCGCGTGGAGTACCCGGATGCACAGCTTGAATATCTGGACGTTGAAGGCCGCAGCGGGCGCGTCAACGTCGAGGTTGCGACCGAGCACTACGGCGCTAAAAGCATCGCCGCGAAAGCCGCCGCAGGGTTTGCCGTGCATGGAAGCAACGGGCGGGCGGCGGCGCGGATCGCCCGATCCCTCGGCCAGGACGAGGGCGGCGGCGGAGGCGGAGGCGGCGGACGCGATAAAGGTTCTATCGAACTCTAACGGGAGGTTTCCTCAATGCAGCCGTGGAAAATCAGCGTTGGCTTCACGGTCATTATAATTGCCGTCGCCGCGATGGTTGGCGGAGAGCGCTTCGCGTATATCGAGCCTCACCTTCCGATGGTCGTTTCGCAGTACTGGACGGGCCTAGCGTGGCATGGCGGACTTATCATCCTCACGCTCATGGCCGCGATCTACGCCGCAGCCCGCGCTTTGGGCTTGGCTGACCTCGGCCTCAAGGTCGATCTCATGGAACGCTCCATTCGGCGCGGAGGCGGCAGAGGGCAAGGCGAGCTTGCCGAGAAGTTGGGACAAGAGGAACGGGGAGAGTTCCCCGGATAACTACAAACGAACCAAGGAGAAAAACCATGACAGACACACATTCAACCACCATATCTAGCGGCGGTTCAGCTGACCCTACTACTACATATTGGGGGCGGCGTGGCGGGCGCGTCGTTCTTCTGCTAAGCATTCTCGCGCTTTCAGCGGCGGAACTGATGGCTCAGGTTACGCCACCAGTCACACCAACACCAGGCGCGGGAGCAAGCCCTTGGCTAAACGCCATAGCCGTGTTGCAAGCCGCTTTCACCGGACCCATTGCGCGAGGACTCAGCTTGATTGCCGTTGTGGTAGGCGGGCTGATGTTTGCCTTTGGAGAAGGCGGCAGCAAGAAGGCGCTGGCCGGTATCATCTTCGGCCTTGGAATGGCAATGGGCGCGGCCAACTTTCTAGCGTGGCTCTTCTGATGGAGCGCGGGAGAACATGGCGCGGATACCCGGCGCTTTCCAAACCGCTCACCATCATGGGCGTCGAGCGCCGCTGGTTCCTGTTGAGCGCCACCTTGGGGCTTGCCTTGTGGAACGCCATCAACTCCATTGTGGTCGGAGGGTTGATCTTCGCAGTCCTCTACGGCGTCGGGTTTTGGGCTTGGAAGCAAGACCCCAACATGCTTGAAATCTTGCGGGCGTCCGCGCAGTTTCGCGCCCGCTACGATCCCGGCAAATGGGCCGAGGCTCCATGGACCCTTCTCATTCGGAGATAGCCGGTGAACATAGACGCCGAACTCAAGGACTTTGAAGCGGCGGGAGCGCTGGCCGAGGAACTGCCTTGGTGGGGCTGGCTCGAAGATGGCCGGTCCTGCCTGACGCGGGCCGGGGAGCTTATGGCGATTGCGAGCTTAACGCCTAGCGTTCTGGACGGTCAGACACCCGAACAACTAGACCGCATAGTGGACCGCTGGCAGCGCATGTTAAGCGGCGTCGATTCGCGGACCCGCCTGTACTTCTATTTGCTCCGGCGTCCCATCCAATTCGAGAGCCAGGGCGAGGACGAAGGATCGAGCGTGGCCGCGCTTGGACGACGCAAGCGCCGAGCCTTCCTTGAAAAACGGGTACAGAGCGTTAGCGCCTATGTCGCATGGGCGCATGATCCGGGCCTATCCGCCGTTACCACTCAAAAGACAGGCGGGCCGTGGTGGATGGCCTACGCGAAAAACTGGATGGCACGGCGGCGCAATCAACATGAATCGGTTTACCTTGAATCCTCTATCGAGGCGGCGGCGGGGAGCTTCCGGCAACTGGTCGAAGCAAGCCGCGCACTGGTCGATGACCTCACGGCGGTACGGGTGCTGGACGCGGGCCAAGCATCCCTCGTCCTGAATGAGCTTACCAACCGGCCCGGTTCCTTTTGGGACGGCGCGACCGGCAGCGGAATGAATTGGAGGCTGGCCGTCTCCGAACTCGAAGCGGAGCGGCGCAATCTGAGGCTAGACGGGGAGCCTGTCATTCTCTACTCGCTTCTCTCGCCACCCGGCGCGGCCAAGGCGAATCTTCTACAGGAGCTTTACCGACTCGATGCAACCATGACGGTGACGCTCGAATGGCGTCCGCAGGGACTCGATACGGCCCGCCGCAAAATCCGGGGAGCACAGAAACATTACTTCTCGAAGCGCTACTCAATGTCCGCAGCCGTGCAGGAGACCGAGGGTACAGCTTCAGCCATGGTGGACACGGCGGCGGCAACGGAATCCGACCGGCTAGGCGATGCTCTGGTCGAGTTGGAATCGGACGGAATTGCTTACGGCGATCTTGCCCTCACCGTGGCGCTACACGGCCCGCTATCCGTCACCGAGAGCCTAGACGGAGATATCCGGCGCATCTTTACCAGCCACGACGCCAAGGTGATACGCGAGGGTTACGGGCAGCTTCCAGCGTGGTTTTCGCGGATGCCCGCGCAACCGCGACGGCGGCAATGCCGATCCGTGTTTGTATCGGCGGGCGCGGTTGCTACCATGGCTCCGATCTTCGGTCCGCCGCTAGGAACACCGCGCAGCGGCCACTTGAAAAAAGCAGCTCTAGCCGTCCTTGAAACCCAATGGAAAACCCCCTACTACTACGATCTGTTCAAGGGCGACGTAGGCCATACGCTGGTGCTTGGCGCGACCGGCGCGGGTAAATCCTTCGCGCTTAATTTCCTTCTGGTTCAAGCCCTGCAATACGATCCGCGTATTCTCATCCTCGATCTAGGCGGCTCCTATCGCTGGCTGACTCAGTTTCTAGGCGGCGGCTACATGGAGCTATCGCCGGAAGGCGAAGGAGGCGGCGGGTTTCGCTTGCGGCCCTTCTCGCTTCCAGCCGGGGAGCGGACCTTTGCATTCCTTGCCGGATGGATTGCGCGGCTGTTGCGGATCGGCGGCTGGACACTCGGCGGGGGAGACCCTAGCGAGATTCGCGCCCGCGTCGAAGACCTCTATGCCTTCGCACCCCATCAGCGGACCCTTGGGGTGCTGGTCCGTTCGCTTCCCTCAAAGATGTGGCCCGCTATGGGGCGCTGGCATGGCAACGGCGCGTGGGGTCGATACTTCGACAACCCGGCGGACGGTGACGACCTCAACTTCGAGGACTGGCAAGTAATCGACATGGCGGGCGCGGCGGAGCACGAGGACTTGTGCGAAGCGGCGCTGTTCTACCTTCTGGAACGGTTGCGCCTGTCTTTGGAGAACCCCGACGAGACGGCCAGGGTAAAGCTCATGGTGGTCGATGAAGCGTGGCGCTACTTGCAAGACCCGGCTGTGCTTTCCTATCTTGCCGAAGCCGCAAAGACATGGCGCAAGAAGAACGCGGCGCTCGTTATCGCCACGCAAAGCGCCGTGGACGTGACCGGAACCGCAGGAGCAGAAGCCTTGCTCGAATCCATGCCGACCAAGCTGTTTCTAGCCAACCCCGACTTGCCGGACAAGGCCGCTGACACCTTCCGGCTCAACCCTTCCGAAGTCAATACCATTCGAGGCTTGATCCCCAAGCGCGAGCTTTATCTACGCCGCACCGACGCGGCGGGAATCTTGCGCCTTGAGGTTGACCCGGCCAGCTATTGGCTCTATACCTCGTCGCCCGTCGATGCTCACAAGCGGGCCGAGGCAGTCCGCAAGTACGGCCTCGTCGAAGCCATTGAACACCTATCCAGGAGGTAGCTCATGTTGAAAATTCTTACACTCGTCACCGCAGCGCTCGTGGCGCTCACCATCCCGCTAACCGCTCAGGACAGCGGCCCGGTGTTGCGTGTTGACGGAGGCCCGGATCAGATCGTACACATTCGCGCCAAGACCCGGCACACCACCGTTATCGTGCTTCCCCAAACGGAGAACGTACTGGATTTTGTAGTTGGAGATTCTGAATACTGGCACCTGACCGGAGCCGCGAATCTCGCGTTCCTCAAGCCCATTGCCGAGGGCGTCACTACCAACGTGGCGCTCGTTTGCGCGTCCGGGCGCATCTACTCATTCCTCGTTACCGAGCAAAGCGCGGGCCAGCCGCATCTTGTCGTTCGCATCGACCACGACGCCGATGCAGACCCGCGAATCTCGCCCACGAAACATGAACCAGCCTTTGTAGCTCGCGGACAGGTTGCCGCCTATCAGCAAATGGCGGAGACGGCCATCAAGTCGGCCAGGGCCGCGCAGAGGGACGCGCATAGCCGCATCGCGGACACGGCGGCGCTTGCCGAGGGCGAGAGCGAAGCCTTCCGGGCGGAGTATCCCACGCGGCTCAAGTTTCCCTACCGCTTGGAGGACAAGGCCCACAAGTGGCCGTTTCTAGTCGAAGGGATGTGGCACGACGGGCAGTTTACCTACCTTCGCTCCAACGCCCAGGAGTCGCCCGCGCTGTACGAAGAAAAGGACGGTAAGCCGTCGCTCGTGGCCTACGATCTTAGCGAGGACGGGCTGTACGTCGCCCGTCACGTTTTGGGACAGGGCTGGTTGCAGATCGGCAAGCAACGGGTACGGTGGCGCTTCGCCGCGCCGGAGATCGAGCCATGATCGAGTGGAAGCGGCTCTACATGAAACCAGCCGGATCGCTCCCCGGTGGCGTCGTCACGCAATGGGGTGTGGGAGCCATCACGGTTTTTATCCTTCTGTTCCTGACCTACTGGATTGTGCTTGGCGGCGGGGAGCCAGCGGAGGTTGCCGGACTAACCGAAGTAGCCACAACCGCGCCCCGCAGCTTTGCCGATCAAATGACGGCGCGGGTAGACGCCGAAACTATGCGGGCCGAAACCAACAAGGCGGCGCAAGCCCGCGCTTTGAAGCAGCAGCAACAACAGGCAGCCAACGTCGCCGGACTTACTGCCACCCACCAAGCGGCCCTACTTGCCGGGCCGAGTCCCGACACCGGCCAACCCTACACCGAGGAAGAATGGCAACTCCGGGAGAGCTTGCGACTGGAAGCCATCGAGCGGCGCAGCCGTTCGCTTCGCAGTTCGCCGGTTGCACAGACCTACCGCACACTGGACAGCGGCGGGAGCGGCGGCGGGCAGCGAATCGTTCACGATCCCCCCGCACCCGCAAAAGATGAAGGCGCGGTAGCCCTGCAACAAGCGCTTGAGACAATGCACACGGTCACAAGCGGCCTTGAAGATGAAATCGCGGCGGAGGCCGAGGCGGATAAAGCGTTACTCGCCGCACTCACCGGCAAGGCCATCACGCCGGAAGCGGCCCCCGCTGTTCCCGCCCCGACTGCCACCAGCGCCATAGCGCAAGATTACTCTGTTCCGGCGCGGCTCGAAGTGCCGCAAGACCCCCCCGGATGGGAGCGTATCTATGAAGGCTCGTTTTTAGAAGCAGTCATGGCAACACAACTTACCGGCGACTTCCCCGGCCCGGTGCTGGCCGTGGTTGCCGTTCCCTTCTACTCGGCGGATCGTCAACGTATCCTCATCCCGCGAGGGACGCGGGTTATCGGTACGGCTCAGTCCGTAACAAACCAGGATCAAGCCCGACTAGGAGTTGGTTTTCACCGCTTGATCTTCGCGGATGGAAGCTGGGTTTCGCTCCAATTTCGCGGGCTGAATCAGCTTGGCGAAGCCGCCTTGAAAGATCAAGTCAACCGCCACTACTTTTCGATGTTCGCGGCTGTTGGAGCAGTCGGCGTCCTCAGCGGCCTAACGGCGGCGGGGGGGAATCCTTACGAAGGCGGTACGGCGTCCATGCGCTCAGGGGCAGGGCAAGGACTCGGCCAAGCCGCTACGCGCATCCTGGACCGTTTCTTGAATCGTATGCCCACCATCACTATTCGCGCCGGACACCGGCTCCGCGTTTGGTTCACATCAGACGTGCTGGTGCCTCGGCGCACCAAAGGAGAATGAAAAATGAAACGCATCTTGACCCTAGTAGTTGTTATCCCACTCTTTATCGTGCTCACCACCACGCCCGCTCACGCCGTTTTCGGGTCGATCCTAGCTGGCATCCAGCGGGCCATGATGATCTCCAATCAGGTCACTCAGATTTACAAAGACACCATGGCGAAGATCACTTTTGACGGCCAGTTGACCGAGATGATAGGCCAAGCGGCGCACCTCAAAGAACAGGCGCTAGGAACCGTGGGAGCGCTGACCGATCCGTTCACCAAACTCGCTTCTGTACCGACCAAGTTTATCGGCTTGGGCCTAACTTGGAAGAACGATTTTAGCGGCATCCCTCGCGGCATTGCCGCCAATGTCGAGAACATGGGCGAGACGGGCAAGAGCTTCCGCGAGTCGTGGAAGCAACGGCTCACCGCCTCCGATACGGTATCGGAGACGGACATTCTTAACCTGTTCCAGGGCAGTCGTCCGGAGGTCGTAGCCAAGGCTTCGCAGAGTTTTCTAGCGGCGCGTGAGGACAGCGATAAGCGCCTTGTTCTCGCTCACGCCACGAGCGATGCAGCGTCGAATCTGATGGTCGCGGCGCGAGACGCCGTGAAGTCCTACGAGGGCTTGCAGAATAACACCAACGTCTCTAACACCGCGCTTGCCCAATCGCAAATCGCAGGAACGGTGACGCAAGGGAACCTCACCGCTGCCATGGTGCAGTTGATGGCGTTCGAGGCAGCGAAGAAGGCGGCGGAGGACTACGAAAACGAGATTGCCCGCCGCGAAGCGCTGGCTCAACGGGTTGCGGCCCAGCAGCAATCCCAGCTTCTCTACGACGCGCACATTGCCGGACTCAGTGCCAACCGGCAAGCGCTGCGCGACGGCATGAACTTCCCCATACCCGGTCCCTAATCCGGTAGCCAATGCAAATCCAACTCGATCCCGGCATCCCGACCAATCTTTCGCCCGCAGACATGAGGAACTTCAAGTCGTTCCTCGATACCGCCTTGGAGAGCTTGACGGCGGCTGCGGGCGCGGACATATTCACCTTGGGCAACAACATGTTCGGGATGCTGGCCCTCATCGTGATCGTGTTGCAGGGAGCCAAGATCGCTTTCGGCGGCGGCATTCAGCCGTGGGAACTGGCGCGAGTCGTCATTGGCATTTGGATTCCATGGGTGATGTTGCAGTTCTACACCGCCACCATTCCGGGGGTGGGTTTCACCTTCCCACACATGCTCGTGGCGGGCGGCAACTGGCTTAATGACCTGCTGGTTGACGACTCTGTTTTGTCGGTCCAAACCGAGCTTACAAACCTCTTCAAGGAGCTTTCCGACGAGCGGGACTCGGCGGTCGGGTCCGGAAGCCTTTTTAAGTTTTTGAGAACCAGCTTCCAAACCATGATGACCGAGATCACGGGCTTTGTAGTTGTCCTCTTCATGGCCCTCATGATGCTGTTGTTGGCCGCTGTCACCTACGCTCAAGTGATCTGAGCGCAGATCGCCCTTGCCATCCTCATCATTGTTGGGCCGATCTTCATTCCGTTCCTCGTGTTCGAGCCGATGGCATTCCTGTTTTGGGGCTGGTTCCGGGCCATGATTACCTATTCGCTCTACGCCGTGATTGCCGGAGCCGTGTTGCGCGTGTTCAGCGCCGTGGGTATCGCTTTCATCACGAGCATGGGCCAAGCCAACCTCAGCTTCACCAGCCTCATGGACGTAGGCTTGTGGATGCTCGCGGTCGTGCCTTTCTTTATCGCCGGAATGCTGGCAAGCCTCAAAGTCGGGGAGCTTGCCTCGATGCTCGTCACCGGAGGCGGAGCGAGCGGCAGCGGACTCATGGGTATGGCAAGCACGGCGGGAATGGCGGTAGCCAGCGGCGGCACGGCGACGGCGGCGAAGGCGGCAGCGGGAGGGGTGAAGTGAAGAAACCACAAATCAAAGACGCCGGAGCCGAGTACGCCGAGATATGGGGCGAAACGATCCACACCAACCGCCATCTACGGATGGTCTCTATCGGGCTGGCTATCGCCGTGCTTTTGCTCATCGTCGTTGTCTTCCGCGTTGTCTCAGTCGAGCCGCCGCGTCCCATCGTCGTGAGGGTTGATGAAGTCGGACGGGCCGAGGCCGTCACCTATCAGGCGATGCAAGCTCAGGCGGACCCGCTGGACCCCACCACCAAGTATTTCCTCAATCGCTTTATCTATGACTACTACTCGCGGCGGCGGGCCACCGTCGCACAGAACTGGTCGCGCAGCTTGCGCTTCCTCAGTACGCCACTCGCCAATGCCTCGTTTCGCGGCGACAGCCAAAACGTCGCCCTTATCGCGGCGGGCGTGGCGCGGGGAGAACTGCAAGTTGCCCGCGTCATTTTGAGGATTCACGCCAACCCTCAGCAGCCCCACAGCGCCACGGCCGATTTTGACCTCGTGCGAATGGAGATGGAAAACGAAGTAGGCCGGGAGCGCTGGACCCTCTCGCTGCAATTCCAATTCCTCCAACAGATCCCCACGGAGTTGATCGTGTTCAACCCCATGGGAATTGTCATCACCTACCTGCAAGGCGACCGCGCCACCGTCACCGGAGATCAATAGATGATCGAGCACTTGCGGGGAAGAGATCGCAAGCTGGAACCGCTCGGCTGGACCGGCCAGGACGCCGAATGGATCGCCCTTGTCTGCCTTCACAGCGGCGTGTTCACGCGGGCGCAATTCTGTGATTACTTTCGTACCTTCCGCAAACAGGCGCACCGCTTAGTGAAAACCTTGATCGAGCGGCGGGAGGCCCTCGAAACCGATGTGATGGCCTTTAGCAGGGGAGCGAAGACATGCCGGATATCGAGCAAGGCGATCTACCGGGCGCTAGGAGTTGAGAACATCCGCCACCGCCGAGCCGCTAGCAAACCCCTTGTCATACGGCGGCTTTTGTCGCTGGATTTTGTGCTGGAACACGCCGCTATGAACTGGCTCCCCGCCGAGCCGGAGAAGGTCGATGTTTTTGAAAAGCTCGGCTTGCCGCTCCGCTTGATTCCGCGCCGGATTTACTACGGTGTGGCTGGCAAGCAGAAGCGCTACGTTGCGCTCAAACTGCCCCTTGCGGTGGACCCTGAAATCGTCACCTTTGTCTATGCCGATCCGGGCCACCAGACGGATCGAGAGTTGTACTCGTGGGGAGCCGCCCATGGGCCGCTTTGGGATGCGCTTCGCAAGAAGGGGCGAAAGGTCCGGGTGATCGGAATTGGGGTTGAAAATGCCATCGTGGATCGGGCGGCGCGAGTGCTTGAAACATGGGCGGCGGCGGAGCCAGGGACAAGCCATGAAGGGCTGACGCCGAAGCAGGAGATCAACGCGATAGACGAAGCCATGAAACAAGACGACGAGGAGTTTCTAGCTCCCTATGGCGGCTTTGACGGAGCCATGGAGCGGCTTGGGGTGCTCTACGAAATGCCCGAAGCGAAGGTCACGGAAGGAGTCTCGATTGACGACTATTCGATATGGCGGGCCGTGCGATTGACGGAGCGGGATGAGATCGTCTAGGAGACAGTCGAGAATCGGTGCTTTTTCATGCCCCAAAGGCCCTAGATGTATGCCCCAGACTCAGAGGGGGGGTTGGGGCACGACTTTTCGCTCAGGTCTACCACCGGCTACACTCGTCTATATGACTCATTCCGCTGTGGTTATCCGCTTTGAAGCGGCCAGCACGCTTCGGACGCGGGAGAAAGGCCGGGGACGTGAGCGCCCCCCCCCAACAGGGGGGTCATGCGGTCCCAAAAAGCGGCATGCCGGGGCATCCCTCTTTTCGACCGCCTGACGGGTCGCTCACGTCTCATTTATCCCTGCGGGAAGGCTTAGAAACAGCCGCCAGGAGCGGCCCTGAAACCACGGAGACGAAGCTATGAAATGGCGCGAGATCGGCCCTTATCTCCGGGAGCTTTGGCACCGGCCCGCTGGCCCGATGAACTGGAAAAACCCGATCCGCGTTTTCGCCGTCCTCGGCTGGCTGGTCGTGCAGGGTTTCGTGCTGTTGGGTTGGGGCGGATGGCGCGTGTTTCAAGGTCTGATGCTGTTGGGCTGGACGGTGTTTCGCGTCGTGCACTTTGTTGTAGCGCTTCCGGCCCTGCTGCTGTTTGGTTCGCCGGTCTGTGGTATGCCGTCTGGCACTTTGTACGGCGTCCCTTCCCGTCGCTTGACGAGCATCCGATCCTTGCTTTGGTGCAATTTCACACCCCTGAGTTCTTCACGGCTATGCTGCTGTGGTACTACCTTTCGCCCTTCGTTGCCGTCATGCTGTGCGGCGTTATTTCCGTCACCGTTTGGAAGGTCTGGCTGGAAGGGCGGCGGCGCGATTTCGCGCCCTTCGCCAAGCTCCCGCCGTGGCCGCTTTCAGCGGACCAACAGGCTCCGGCCATCGTTATCGGAGAGGTCCATCACCCGGTCGAAGCGCGGGAGATTTTCAGTCCCTCATGGCTCACCATCCCGGAGCGCGGACTGTATACCGGCGTGGCGATCTTCGGAGCCGTGGGATCAGGCAAAACCTCGGCTTGCATGAACCCGTTTGCCCGCCAGCTTCTCGGCTGGCAAGCGGGCAATCCGCACATGCGGGCGGCGGCGCTGGTACTCGAAGTCAAGGGAGACTTCTGCCACGACATCCGCCAAATTCTGGTCGAGGCGGGCCGTGGACAAGACTACATCGAGCTTGGCATGGACTCCCGTTCTCAATGGAATCCGTTATCGGCGTGGTGGCTCGATTCGTACTCGCTGGCCTACACCGTTTCGAGCTTGCTTAATCAGTTGTTCGGCAAGGGCAAGGAACCCTTCTGGCAGCAAGCCTATACCAATCTGGTCCGCTGGATCATCGAACTTCACCGAGTCTTCCCGGACCGATGGGTGACGTTGCAACAGGTCTACCGCTGCGCCATCGACCCGGAGCTATTCGCGGCCAAGATCGAGGCGGCGGAGAAGCTGAGTGACGACCTCAACACAGGGACCGTTTTCATCAAGAAGGACGTGCTACGGGCGCAAAAGAAACACCTGTCCAAATGGAAATGGAAGGTTACGGCGGGAGGCCAAGATCGCCACGCCCCTTACACGCGCCCGCTGAAAGCAAAACTTGACGAGAAGAAAATCGAGCATGAAATCGCTTGGCAACACGGACCCGGCGGAGATACCAGAGAGCGCGTCAAGGCCATCAAGCGCTGGTTTGTCCACGACTGGCAAGCCCTAGACAACAAGATCAAATCCTCGATTGTGGAGGGGGTTTCGGTGTTCCTTTCCATGTTCGACATGCCGGACGTGGCAAAGGTGTTTTGTCCCCCCGCGCCCGCCAACACTGACGATCCCCAAGCCATTATCTTGCAAGCCCAAATCAAGCGGGTCCAAGCGGAGAAGGACGCGGCGGCGGAGAAGGCCGCGAACCCGGAGCCGCAGCCGGAGCCGATGAAAGCCGCCAAGCCGGAGCCGGACGGCGAGGCGGCGGAGAAGGTCACGGAGCCGGAGCCGGACGACAACACGGCCCAGGCGGAGGCCGCGAAGCCGGTCAAGCCGACCGAAGCACCGTGGATAGTGACAGAACCGGAGCCGGACAACGAGGCGGCGGACCCCTCCACCGAGAGCAACCGCCCTCCTACCTTAGAGGAAGCCCCAATCACGCGCCAGCTACCGCCGCTCTACCGATTGATCGAGCAGGGCAAGGTGCTGGCCTTGAATATGCCCGCTGGTATCAACCCCGCACTGTCCCGCGCCGTGGGCGTGATGCTCAAGAACGCTTGGCTACAGGCGCTTCTCATGCGACCGGCCAAGATGAAAGCGAACCCAGGGCGATACTTCCGGCCCGCCGTCTTTATCTGTGACGAATATCAAGCCTTCGCTTCGGTGGGCGAGGACGACCCATCGGGCGATGAAAAATCCTTTGCGCTGACCCGGCAATGCCGCTGCATCCCGATTGTCGCCACACAATCTATTTCCTCGTTGCGGGCCGTGTTGGGAAGCTCGGAAGCGTGGCGTTCCCTGTTGCAGACGCTCCGTACTCGCATCTTCCTATCGCTGAGCGATGACGCATCCGCCAAGATTGCGTCGGAGTTGTGCGGCCAGGTGGCGAAGATCAAGGAATCCTACACCATCAGCGAGACCTCTAAGCGCTCGGAAGTCTCCCCGCTCTCAGGCCGGGCCGGAGGCGGAGGCGGGAGCATGGGCGCAACCAAGTCATTCCGGGAACAGCGGGAGGCCGTGTTTCACCCGCGAGACTTCGCCTTGCTCTCGAACTGTCAAGCGATCTGTCTGCCTTACGATGGGGCGCAGTCGCTTGGGCCGCGCCGAGTCTACCTCAAGCCGCACTATCTACCAGCCGAACACTCCTATTGGAGAGCGAAGGAGGCGGGCCAAATATGAGCGGCGCAAGCGGACTGGAACATCTCAAACCGTTTCTACCGGGCTTGGAAAGCGCCCTGGAAGATTCCGAAGTCAGCGAGATCATGATTAACGGCCCCGGTAATGTATGGGTCGAGCGGGCCGGACGGCTGGCCGCACACGCCGCCCCGGACCTGGACGAAGCGGCGCTGGAACGGGCCGCTATCCATATCGCCCGTCCTTTGGGCCTGGACCCGGCAAGCTCCCCCATTGTCGATGCCCGGCTCGATGACGGATCACGGGTTGCTATCTGCGTTCCGCCCGCCAGTCCTCAAGTCGCTATCACCGTGCGGCGCTTTGGTAAGCGGTCGTTCTCGGTGGATGATCTTGTGAAGCAAGGCGCACTCCCTAAAAACGTGCGGGCCGAAGCCGAGCGGGTGTTGCGGTCCCGGCGCAACATCCTGGTATCAGGCGGGACCGGATCGGGCAAGACCACGTTGCTCAATGCGCTCATCGAACTTCTCCCCGATGACGAGCGGATAGTTGCCATCGAGGACACCTTGGAGCTTCGCATCGACCGGTCGAATTGCGTCCGCTTCGAGGCTCGCGGTTTGCAAGAAGGAGCGGTTACGATCCGCGATTTAGTCCGCCACGCGCTACGTCACCACCCGGATCACATCGTCGTGGGCGAGGTTCGCGGCGGAGAGGCGGCGGACCTACTGCAAGCCCTCAACACCGGCCACGGCGGATCGCTGACGACCGTACACGCCAACAACGCCACCAGCGCCCTATCTAGGATCGCCAGTTGCGCCATGCAGGGCGGCGGGGAGCTACCGTGGGAAGTCACCTGTAGAGGCGTGGTGGACGGAATCGCCATGGTGATTCACATGACGCGCCACGAGGGACGGCGATTCGCGGAAGAAGCGGTTTTCGTCAAAGGCTACGAAGCGAGGAACAACCAATGGGACATTCAAAGAATCAAGCTCGAAGGCGCTTAACCCTGCCCCTACCACTCAGGGCCAAGATGACCGGACTCGCCATGTTCGTCGGCGGATTCATGGGCCTCGTCACCAGCGCCCAGCTTGATCCAATCTCCGCCCACGTCGAGCGAGTGATTGACGGTGATACGATTCACGTCCGGGTTGAAGGCAAGCGCTACACGGGGTCACCTCACGAAACGGAAATAATCGTACGCTAAGGCCGAGTGAGCGGCGGTAGGGGCCGACGGATCAGCTCATCGTCGGTGGTCTGAAAGGCGAGAAGCGAGGCGCGCTCGGCGGGCGTCAGCAAACTGCGACGAGGCATCGTCAGTCTTCCGGGCGCAGGTATTGATAGAGGGTTTCCCGACTGATGCCAAACTCGCGGGCCAGGGGGGCCTTCCGCTCTCCAGCCTGCACCCGCTGGCGTAGCTGGGCCGTCTGCTCCGGCGATAGCGATTTCTTGCGGCCCCGATAGGCCCCACGCTGCTTGGCAAGGGCGATCCCCTCGCGCTGACGTTCGCGGATCAAGGCCCGCTCGAATTCGGCGAAGGCCCCCATGACCGACAGCATCAGGTTCGCCAGCGGCGAGTCCTCGCCGGTGAAGGTCAGATTTTCCTTGACGAACTCGATGCGCACGCCGCGCTTGGTAAGCTTCTGCACGATGAGTCGCAGGTCGTCCAGGTTGCGCGCCAGCCGGTCCATGCTGTGCACCACCCCCGTGTCGCCCTCGCGGGCGAAGGCGAGCAACCTTTCCAGTTCCGGACGCTGCGTGTCCTTACCCGAAGCCTTGTCGGTAAAGAGCCGATCGACCTGGACATGCTCGAGTTGGCGTTCCGGGTTCTGGTCGAAGCTGCTCACCCGGACGTAGCCGATGCGTTGACCGTGCAAGGAGTCCTCCTGAATCCAATCTGTCAGGAAGAAATCTATAACCCTTGACGGTATGTGTCAATCAATTCAAAGGAGAACCCTATTCTGACGCCTTAGCGCGCCTTCCCTGACGCCAGGCTAGGGTATATACTCCAACCCGACGCTTCCCAAGGCGGCGAGAGTCGCTTAGCGTACGATTATTTCCGTTTCGTGAGGTGACCCTTAGTAGCCAGTTTGCACCAAAAACGGCGGCCCATGCGACCATTCGAGCCAGGTGCTTTTCCTCCCTCCAGGCTAAGGCCCGCCGTTGTGGAAGTTAACGATCCGAGCGAGGAAGCCAGTGAATCTTCGTTCCACCCACGAATCTGGTCGCTACCCTTACTAGCGGCACGGGTGTGCCGAGAGGAAGCGCCCCCTTGCTGGAGTAATTCAAGCGTGCCGCACGCGACGAACCCAGCAGAAGGCCGTTACGGATCGATGATGCTGAAGTTCCCAGTGCCCGTCGCCGCTGCGGGCTCAATGATCCCGGTGAAGGTGCCGGTGGTCGCTGTCGTGAAGGTCAACTCCACGATGGCGACGTGCTCGTGCGCGTTGGTACCGTGCCCGTCGCGGCTGGTCGCCACCGTGAGTGTCCCCGTGTTCAGCCCGGTGCTCACGTACTCATAGGTCCCACCGGAATGGCCGGCACCGACAATGCGAGCACGTCCGGCGGAGGGGAATTCAACACGAATCTCGTCCGGTGCGCCGGGGGGGTTCGAGGTAAGGACTTCGAAGACCATGACCTTCCCGACGACGAGGCTGTCGAGCGGTTGCGCCCCGCCGGGCGGCGTTTCTCCCGGAGGCAGGGAGGAGAATACGGGAGCGGCCTCGAAGTTCAGCGACAGACTGACGATGGGCTCCGTGGAGGTGATTTCCAGCGATCCGCTAAAGCTGGGGAGACCAAACAGGGGCGCCATATTTTGCGCATCATGCCCTCCGGGCAACAGGGTCCGAACGACACTGGCCAGCAGCTGTCCCTCCGTGTCCTGGGCAGTAAAGGTAACGTGGGCCGCTGTGGCGGAGGGGTTGGCATAGGCCACTCCGGTCCCAGCCTTGCCTTCTCCCTGTTCCGCAAAGGTGACGAACCGGGTGGCCGCAACTCTCGTTGCATTGACTCCAGCTTCCGCCACCGGCACCCCTGCGCTGTTGTGCTGACGAAACAGCAGGCTGGCCGTCACCGGCCCGGAGCAGGTAGTCCGCGCCCAGCCGGGCGCAAGCGGAGCGCTCAGATCGACATTGGTCTCCTGGTGAACGGACCCCCCGGCAGGCAGAACGTCGCTCCGGCTGACCACCGTTCCCCGATCCGCAAACGAGACCAGCAGCGGACTGCCGTGATCGGAAATGAAATCGGTTGTGCAGCTCACCTGCTGCGGGGAGTAGTTGATATAGGTGATGGTGGTTTGCCAACTCGCTCCCACCGCAAGATGCGGGAAGTAATAGGTAGTCGTTCCCTGCGCGGCAGCATCCACTTCTCCCGGAGGCAGGGAGGAGAATACGGGAGCCGCCTCGAAGTTCAGCGACAGACTGACGATGGGCTCCGTGGAGGTGATTTCCAGCGATCCGCTAAAGCTAGGGAGGCCAAACAGGGACACCATATTTTGCGCATCATGCCCTCCGGCCAACAACTGCCGATTGGCTCTAGCCAGCACCTGCCCCTCCGCGTCCTTGGCAGTGAAAGTGACCAGGGCTGCTGTGGCGGAGGGGTTGGCATAGGCCACTCCGGTCCCAGCCTTGCCTACTCCCTGTTCCGCAAAGGTGACGAACCGGGTGGCCGCAACTCTCGTTGCATTGACTCCAGCTTCCGCCACCGGCGCCCCTGCGCTGTTGCGCTGACGAAACAGCAGGCTGGCCGTCACCGGCCCGGTGCAGCTGGCCCGCGCCCAGCCGGGCGCCAGCGTCAAGCCTACGTTGGTCTCCTGGTGAACGGACCCCTGGGGCGGCAGAACGTCGCTGCGGCTGACCACCGTTCCCCGATCCGCAAACGAGACCAGCAGCGGAGTTCCCTGATCGGAGAAGAACTCGGTTGTGCAGCTCACCTGCTGCGGAGAGTAGTTGATATAGGTGATGGTGGTTTGCCAACTCGCTCCCACCGCAAGATGCGGGAAGTAATAGATCTGATCTCCCGTTTGCAGGGGGCTGGTCCTCACTACGCCCAACTGCGACCAGGCGCCCGTTCCCGTGGCGTTGGTCGCCCGCACCTGCACTTCGTAGGCCGTGCCCGGTCTCAGTCCCGTGAGCGTCGCGGTCCGGGCCGTCCCCTCGTGCCGCGCATCGGTGAAGTCGCCGCCGCTGCCGACTTCCCGGTACCGCACGTCATAATCGGTGATGGCCGACCCGGTATTCTCCGGCTCCTTCCACTCTACCGTCAGGCTGTACGGCGTCGCGGCCGAAATGGAGAACCATTCGCTCCCGCCGGATATCACCGGTACCAGAGTTACCGGTCCGGTCATTGGCGTCAGCTTGCGAATGCGATTGTTGATGGTATCGGCGATGTAGAGATTACCCGCCCCGTCCAGCGCTACGCCATGGGGGGCGTAGAGGTGCGCCTCGGTCGCTGGCCCCCCGTCCCCGCTGAAACCGCTCTCTCCCGTCCCCGCGATGGTGGTGATGGTCCCCCTCGAATCCACCTTGCGGATACGGTGGTTGTAGAGATCGCCGATGTAGAGATTGCCCGCCCCGTCCACCGCCAAGCTTTGGGGGGCGTAGAGGTGCGCCTCGGTCGCTGGCCCCCCGTCCCCGCTGAAGCCGTCCTCCCCCGTCCCCGCGATGGTGGTGATGGTTCCCGTCGAGTCCACCTTGCGGATGCGGTAGTTATAGGTATCGCCGATGTAGAGATTGCCCGCCCCGTCCACCGCCACTCCACTGGGGGTGGACAGCTGCGCCTCACTCGCCGGGCCTCCGTCCCCGCTGTAGCTGCCCTCTCCCGTCCCCGCGATGGTGGTGATGGTTCCCCTCGAATCCACCTTGCGGATACGATTGTTGTAGAGATCGCCGATGTAGAGATTGCCCGCCCCGTCCACCGCCACTCCTTCGGGGAAGCTTATCCGGGCCTCGACCGCCGGTCCTCCGTCCCCGCTGAACCCTTCCACTCCGGTCCCCGCGACCGTGGTGATCGTTCCCGTCGAATCCACCTTGCGGATGCGGTGGTTGCGCGAGTCGGCGATGTAGAGGTTGCCCGCCCCGTCCACCGTCACGCCACGGGGGGTGGACAGCTGCGCCTCACTCGCCGGGCCTCCGTCCCCGCTGAAACCCCACACCCCCGTCCCCGCGACGGTGGTGATGGTCCCCGTCGAATCCACCTTGCGGATACGCTTGTTTTGGGTATCGGCGATGTAGAGGTTGCCCGCCCCGTCCACCGCCACTCCACGGGGGCGGTCCAGTTGCGTTGCGGTTGCCGGACCCCCGTCCCCGCCGAAGCTGCGCTCTCCGTTCCCCGCGATGGTCGTGATGGTCCAGCTCAGCATCGACGGGGGCCTTCCGCCCCGGACCACGATGTCGTCAAACAGCGTGACCGAGGTGCCGCTGCCGCTATTGCCGCTACTGAATCGCAGCCCCGAGGACTCGCCCCAGAAGTTCCACCGCCCCGACAGGTCCTCCATACGGGTAGCCCTTTCGCAGAACTTCACGCCGTCCTTGTACGTCGAATACCGGCCCGCGGCGAAATCGACGTCCATCCGGAACTCGGTCCACACGCCGAGTTGCACCTCCGGTCGGCTTCCCCCCCCTTCCTGACAATATGCCACTATCTTCCGGTCGGATTCGTATTTGTTGATTGAGAGGCTCGCACCGACCTCATCCGTGTTTTTCAGGCCAAAGCTTCCGAAGGAGGCATAGCGAGCGCCGCTCTCCGGATCGGTGTACTCATACCGGTCGAGGTCGTTGTCCAATCGCATCCGCCAGCTCACGCTCACGACCTCCGGCAGGTCGAAGTCGAAGTCCTTGTGCATCCCCAGACCCCATCTGTACCGTCCGGCGGTCCGCAGGTGGCGGTTGCCGCCTTCGGCCTCGACCCGCTGCTCCGCAGTGCCGCGGCCGTTGAACACGATCTCATAGCCCTCGGGCAGCGAGCCGACCTCGTAGGACTCGTAGTCCTCCGAGAACAGGATCGACGACGGGGGGGGGGGCCTTCCGCCCCGGACCACGATGTCGTCAAACAGCGTGACCGAGTCGCCGTTATTGCCGCTTCCGAAGCGCAGCCCCGACGACTCGCCCCAGCTGTTCCACCTAGCCGACAGGTCCTCCATACGGGTAGCCTGTTCGCAGAACTTCACGCCGTCCTTGTACATCGAATACCGGCCCGCGGCGAAATCGACGTCCATGCGGAACTCGGTCCACACGCCGAGTTGCACCTCCGGACGGCTTCCCCCCCCTTCCTGACAATATGCCACTATCTTCCGGTCGGATTCGTATTTGTTGATTGAGAGGCTCGCAGCGACCTCATCCGTGTTTTTCAGGCCAAAGTCTCCGAAGTGGACATAGCGAGCGCCGCCCGCATCGGTGTACCCATAATCGTTGATGTCGTTGTCCACTCGCATCCGCCAGCTCACGCTCACGACCCCCGGCAGGTCGAAGTCGAAGTCCTTGCGCATCGCCAGACTCCAGGAGCGCCGTCCGGCGGTCCGCAGGTGGCGGTTGCCTCCTTCGGCTTCGACCCGCTGCTCCGCAGTGCCGCGGCCGTTGAACACGATCTCATAGCCCTCGGGCAGCGAGCCGACCTCGTAGGACTCGTAGTCCTCCGAGAACAGGATCGGCCCGATACCGGTTTGGGCCTCAGCGGCGGGGATGAGCGGCAGGGCGAAGGCGATCAGCAGTAGTGCCGCAGCGAAGCGGGCTAGTCCCCCGCCGTAGCGGAGCGGATCATTCAAGAGTGATACTTTCGGCAAGACTTGGCCTGAAAGAGATGGCGAGCCCTGACAATCATGCCCCGTTGATACGGCGGGTCTGCTCTCTGCTCTTAGGATTTTGTGCATCGATTTCGCTCCCCATTGTCAGGCCCTTATAGGCCAAGAATACACCAGAATCTTCCGAGGGCAGAGCAATGGCCACCCTAGCTGGCCTTGACCCGCCCGCTGAGGGCCTCGCGCAATCCTTCCAGCAGCCCTTCGAGATGCGCCATGCGCTCGCGTAGCTCGCCGATCTCACCGCGCAATTCATTAAATTGTGCTTCTACCCGCGACTCCAGCGCCGCGATCTTCCCATACAGCATGGGCTATACGGGTCTTCCATGTCAAACATATCGAAATAATCCTCGGGCTGCCTCACGTGGCCTACCGCTGGTGTTACATCGTGAGTGAAGTCTAGGCCTTAATCTAGCGAAGGCGGAAATTTCGGCAAGGTAGAGGCAGTTTGGCGGGCCGAAACGGGTCACGACAGCCCGGTCTGCTCAAGAAACGGGCTTCAGAGTTCGCTTTTCGCGTTTGACCGCGAACATCCAGCCCGTCCGGGCTCCTCCGTTCAGCTTTTCGGGCAGCAGACCAGGCCAAGAGTTCGCAGTATGGACATTCTGCGAACTTCATTCCAGCGTCCGCAGCGGGTCGAGGCACGTTTTCGAGGCGGGAACGCTGTTCAGTTTGCCGTTTTTTCCGCCTTCGCTAGATTAGTGCCTGCGCCAAAAAGCGTTAGGCATTGATCTTGAACAAGTTGGGTGCTGATCCGCGGACGAAAATCGTGCGATTTCTGCCGAGAATACAGGAATTCAGTCGATTTGGGACAATATTGGCACGAGAAACGCCATGCGAGCCGTCCAGAACCCCGAGATGAACCTCGGACAAGTTGCCATTGAAGACATTCAGTTTGACGCACGCTGCCGTGACGATATCCCGGCCGTTCTGAAGGGAATCCAGTACATCTATTGCAATCGGGAGCTGCGCGAGAGGATATTCGACCTGCTGGAGAGCGCAATCCTTGCGGGAGCGAATTCCTCGGCCGACGGCGAGGGCGAGGGCACGAAAGGTGTCAATCCCGACCGCGGCCGTCCCGGCATGGAACTATGGAATATTCTGGTGCTCGGACTGCTGAAACAGGGGATTAACTGCGACTTCGACCGGCTGCATGACCTGACTGCCAATCACCTGAACTTGCGCCGGATGCTGGGGGTCAGCGACTGGTTCGAGGGAGCCCTCTACAGCGGCCGGACGCTGACGCGGAACGTCTCGCTGCTCACTCCGGAATTGCTCGCGTCGGTCAACCGCCTGGTGGTGGAAGCGGGCCACGCACTGGCCGGGCACAAGCCGGGCGCTGCGCTGCAAGCGCGGGCCGACTCGTTCGTTGTCGAAACCCACGTGCATTACCCGACCGATGTCAGCCTGCTGTGGGACGCGCTGCGCTGCCTGATCCGCCTCACCGCTGGCGCGTGCCGGACCTACCGGATCGCGGGATGGCGTAAGCGAGTGTATCTCACATTCCAGGTGCGGAGGCTGTTCAACCGGGTGCGATCGTCGCGGCAGAGGCAGCAGCGGCCGGAGCGGGTGCAGGCCTACCTGCGGCAGGCGCTGGCGCTGGCCACGCGGGCGGAGGCGTCGCTGGAAGCGCTGGCGGCAGCCGGGGCCGAGGAATGGATCTGTAATGAAATCAAGGCTTTCATAGCGCACGCGAGGCGCCAGGCCGACCAGCTTGACCGGCGCGTGCTGCAAGGCGAGAGGATCCCGCACGAAGAGAAGGTGCTGTCGCTGTTCCAGCCGCACACGCGCTGGTGCATGAAAGGCAAGGTGGGTCGGCCGGTGGAACTGGGCGTGCCGGTGAGCGTGGTGGAGAGCGAGCACCAATTCATCCTGCACTACAAGGTGCACTGGACGGAGGCGGACGTCGAGATGGCGCAGCCGCTGGTGGCGGAGACGCAGGCGCTGTATCCGGAACTGGCGGTGTGCAGTTTCGACAAGGGGTATCACAGCAAGGCGAACCGGGAGCGGCTGGACGGGCTGCTGGAGCTCAACGCGACGCCGGCGAAAGGCCGCCTGTCGAAGGCGGCCAGAGAGCGGGAGCAGTCTCCGGAATTCGTGGCGGCGAGACAGGCGCATCCGGCAGTGGAATCGGCGATCAACAACCTGGAGCGCCGCGGTCTGGACCGGGTCTGGGCGGACGGCAGCGCTGGCTTCGAGCGGATCGTCGGGCTCTCGGTGCTGGCAGCGAACCTGCATCGAATCGGGCTGCTACTGCAGCGCAGGGACCGGAAACTGCTCAAGAGGCAGAGGCTGCTACGAGCGGCGTAGCGCTACCGGTCCGACGAAACCTGCATCCATTATAGGCGAAATAGCGGCACCGGCAGGAATCGGTGCTCGATTTGTCTCGAACGCATTGCTGATTGGTTATTACGGCCGCATAGTGTCAGCTATATTTCACAGAATCTGCTGTAATCAGGCCCCATATTTTGTCCATGGATTGGGTGCTCTAGACATTTTCGTAGAAAATCGGGTATTTTGTCGCAAGCACTAGATTAAGGCCGTCTACGAAGTTTTCATCACGGCGTCCGGCCTGCGGCGAGTCCATTGTATTGACCCAAAGCTACGAACCAGACAAAAACCACACAGAAACAAGCCCCGACAAGGGGGGGACCTAGCGGCTGGGGCCAAAGTCCCGCTCCGGGCCACCGCGTTTCGGTCCAGATCGGGGTCCGCTTCGCTGGCCGAGACAAGCTGATTCACCTGATCGGCCTGGGTGAAGTGGTGGCGCGCCTGGGGCGAAGCGTCGCGGAGCGCCGCCACCGGCCCGCTCAGATCAGAGAAGGCTTCAGCAATGGGAACCAACTCGCCGTCGCGTTGACGCTGCATGGCTTATTCTCCCATGCTGTTCCCCAGACAAGACAGGGACACTACCGGGCGTTCTATTCCTGAGACGGCATCTCTGGGAGCGGCACGACCGGCAGGGTGGTGAAGATGCGGTTGCCGGAGTCCATTTCCAGGGCCACGGCGGTGAACCGATCCTCCCCAACCGCATCGCAGCGCACCGACCCCGCGAAGTCGGACGTATCGGTGGCGGGGAACGCCTGGTCGATGAGCCAGGAGGTCTGCCCGTTGGCCTCCAGAGGGATGCTCGCGACGTCGAGCAGCACGCCCTCCCGCATCAAGTCGCAGCGCAGCAACCCCGGACTCGATTCCAGGTTGTGGAGCGCGACGCCCGTCGTGATTCCTCCCTCCTGGCGGCGCACCGGGAAGAGGGCGTCGCTGACGGGCGGGCTGGCTTCCACCCCGGCCACCCCGAAGTCGGGGTGCTCAAAGCGGAGCATCCCGCCGATGGGACCGTCCGAGACCACTTTCACCGATCCCGTCACCAGTTCCCCTCGTCCATGAGTCGAAATCGTGAGCACTCCCAGCGGCTCCATTTCCGTCTGGACCGTCAGAGCGCCGTCCTCGGTGATCGCCAGATCGCCGGTGAGGTCCACCAACAATGCGGGGTCAATCAGGTTGCCCTCGGTGTCGTAGAAATAAATAACGGGACGGCTCGGAAGGATGGCCGTGTGAAAGGGGCTGCGGGGAGGACCGCTCGGCTGGGTCTCCAGGTTCACGAACACCAGATCGGTGATCCAGGTCCCGTTGGCGAAATGCGCAAAGTCCAGAGTTGTCGCCTCGGCCCGGCCCCGGTTCACCGGCACGACCGAAAGCGTGTTGAAGATGCGCTGGGCGGCATCCATCTCCACGGCGATGGCGGTGAACCGTCTGCTACCGAGCACGGTGCAGCGCACCGACCCCAGGAAATCGGACGTATCGGCGGCGGGGAACGCGTCTTCGATGAACCAGGACGCCTGCCCGTTGGCCTCCAGAGGAATCTGCACTTCTTCCAGCGCGACGCCACCGCTCAGCAATCGGCAGTTCACCCCTTTTATCTTGGAAGTGTGCCGGAGACAGGATCCCCAGTTAGGACTTGGGTACGTCTCGTTGGTCTGCCGCAGGTGGCGCAAGCCACCGCAGCGGCAGGCCTCGGATCCCTCCCCTCGCCAGCGGGGGGAGGTCGCCTCGGGGGCCTTGCAAGGCCCCCGAGGCGGCGACGGGTCGGACCGTTTCCCCCTCGGATTTCAGGTCCGTGCGGTAGCTTGGTCGGCCCGTCGCATCAATTCCTGCGCGACCTCAACGGAAGCGTGGGTGTAGCCCCGTATCGCAAAAGGACAGGAACGCAGGAATGACACCACCCAAGCCCACCGTAATCGCCGGTATCGATGTCGGCAAATCCGGGCTCGACGCCCACATCCTCGAGGGCAGTTTGGAGCGCCACTTCAAGAATGACAAGTGCGGCCGCCGCGCCCTGCGCAAGTGGCTGCTGCAGCACGGCGTCAGCCGCGCTGTCTTCGAGCCCACCGGGCGCTATCACCGCCGTCTGCATCAGTGCCTCTTCGAGGCCGGCTTGGAGACCGTGCTGGTCAACCCGCTGCGCTCGCGGCGCTTCGCCGAGGCCCTCGGACAACTCGCCAAGAACGACCGCGTCGACGCTGCCATGCTGGCCCGCTTCGGCCAGCTTGACAGCCTCGTGGCGACCCCGCCCCAAGACGATCACCTGCAGCTGCTCAGTGACTTGCTGGCCGCGCGCCGCAAGCTCGTGATACAGCTCGGCGCCCTCCGCAAGCTGCGCGCCGAACTCGCCCCCGAGGCGGCTGCCTGCATCGCTGACAGTTGCAATGGCCTGCAAGCCGACATCAGCTCCTGCGAGCAGCGCATGCTGACTTGTATCGCCGCCGCCGCTGCCCTGGCGCGCCGCGCCGAGATCATCCAGTCGGTGCCCGGCTGCGGCCCGGTCACGGCCGCCTGCCTGTGTGCCGAGATGCCCGAACTGGGCACCATCGGTCGCCGCCAGGCCGCCGCGTTGTTGGGCCTGGCGCCGTTCGACCAAGACTCGGGCAAACAGCATGGTCGCCGCAGCATTCGCGGCGGTCGCGCCCAGCCCCGCCACAGCCTCTACATGGCGGCCCAGTCCGCGACCCGCTGGGAACCCGCCTGCAAGGCCTGCTACCAGCGCCTGATCGCCGACAAGAAGGAGCACAAGGTCGCCATGGTCGCCGTCATGCGCAAGCTCGCTTGCCTGCTCACTGCGCTGCTGCGCGAGGACCGCTGCTGGCAAAGCGAACCGCCCGCTCGGGAGTTGCCGGCCGCCGCCTGAGCAGCACCCACCGCCGCCCCTCACCGAATCTCACCATGTGCAGAGAAATCCAAGAAAATCGCCCTTGCAGAACACATCTGCCCGGATATCTGCTTGACAGCCAACACGGAAGCTACCGCAGCAACTTCGTCTATCGCGTCGGGTCGGAGCGCGCCGCCGAAGTCATGGCTGCCTACGAGCGGGGGCTCACCCAGTGGAACGACCGCGAGCGTGAGAAGTTTCGTGAGTACCAGTCGTTTCAAAACAAGCTGATCACCACGCCGGGGCGGAATCGGGAGGTTGTCTGGAAGGAGCTGCTGGCACTGCGTGCCGAGCGTGCGGTCTTCGCCCGGACTGAGCCGCCGCTGGAGACGGCCTATGCCGTCACGGAAGGCTCCCCGTCAGATTCTAAAATCCATCGGGCGGGTGATCCAAAGGCACCCGGCCCAGAGGTGCGTCGCGGGTTCTTGCAGATTCTAGGCGGCGCGAAGGTCCCGAAGGAATACGAGGGCAGCGGACGGCGCCTGCTGGCCGATTGGATCGTCGACGAGCGGAACCCGCTCACGGCTCGGGTGATGGCCAACCGGATCTGGCACCATCACTTCGGCAGCGGGCTGGTGCGGACGACGAGCGACTTCGGCGTGCGCGGAACTCCTCCCTCCAACCCAGAGCTGCTTGATTACCTGGCTCGGTATTTCATGGACAGCGGCTGGTCTGTCAAGGCTATGCACCGCCTGATCGTGCATTCGCGAGCGTATCGGCAGGCAAGCAGCGACACGGACAGCAATTTCGCCAAGGATCCGCAGAACCTGCTCGTGTGGCGCTTCAACAGGAGAAGGCTCGACGCCGAGCAGATTCGCGACTCGATCCTCTCCTTCAGTGGGGGACTCGACTTTTCGAGGGGCGGGCGGCATCCCTTCCCGCACCGCAGAACGTACTTCTATCGGCAGCACGAGCCGTTTTCCGAATTCTTTGTGACCAGGCAGCGCTCGGTGCACATCATGCAGCCGCGGATCCAGAAGCACCCCTACTTGGATGTTTTCGATGGGCCGGACGGCAATTTGCCCATGAGTGAGCGCAAGGCGACCACAACCACGCTGCAAGCCCTCTACTTGATGAATTCGGATTTCCTGCACGAGCAGTCGCAGGCTATGTCCGAACGCTGGAGCGCGCAGACCGAAACCAGGGATGCTTTCTTGGAGCGGGCCGCCAGAACGGTCTTTGGTCGTCCGAGCAGCGCTGACGAGCTGGAGAGAGCGTCGTCCTACTTTGCTGCCGCCGCTGGTAGCGAGGAGCACAAGCGCGCCGGGTTCCTGCGCGCGATGCTGGCCAGCAATGAGTTTCTGTTCGTTGATTGAGTCCGGGCACTCCGGCACAGAACATCGGTTTCTTGCCCGCAGGGACTCCTGCGCTGACAGCCCAAGCATGCTTTGCATGGCCTCCCCCCGCAATGAGTAGAATCTAACGAGGTCCCAAGACTCCCATGAAACTGCAATTTACCTTCTCGGTCGTGATCCTCGCGGCTGCTTTTCTGGCAGCGCCGCTTGCCGCTCAATCGACAGCGGGGTGGAAGATTCATGACATGACCCGGCCGGTTCCGAGCAAGGTCGCGGCCCAGCTGCCGCTGCCAGTTCCCCCTCCCTCAGACGCGGTCGTGCTCTTTGACGGCACCGACCTGTCGAAGTGGCGCGCGGCGGATGGCAGCGCGGCCAAGTGGATCATCAAGGACGGCAGCCTCGCAGCCGTTCCCGGTGGCGGTGCCGTGTACACGCGCAACGGCTTCGGCGACATTCAGCTGCATTTGGAATGGGCCGCGCCCACGCCGGGCCGCGGCCAGGGACAGGGCCGCGGCAACAGCGGGGTCTTTCTGATGGGCAAGTACGAGGTGCAGGTGCTCGATTCGCACGACAATGTCACCTACACCGACGGTCAGGCCGCTGCGCTGTACGGGCAGTACCCCCCACTGGTCAACGCGAGCCTCCCCGCGGGCGAATGGCAGGCCTATGACATCGTGTTCCGGCGGCCGCGCTTCCGTCCGGACGGCTCGGTTGCCCAGCCGGCCCGCCTGACGGTGTTCCACAACGGCGTCCTGGTGCAGGACAACTCCGCAGCGTGGGGGCCGACGTCTTGGTTGCAGCACCTGCCCTACGAGTCCCACCCGGATCGCTTGCCCCTATATCTTCAGGACCACGGCAACCCGGTGCTGTACAGGAACATCTGGCTGCGGGAGCTTGACGAGGAACCCCGGCCGGGCCCGGGCCGGTACCAAACCAAGCCCCTCATGACGATGACGCCGATGATGCTGGACCGCTACGTGGGTAAGTACGGCGTGGGCGCGGGCCAGCCAGTCGTCCTCAGTCGCGAAGGCGGTACTCTCTACGCGGCCTTCGGACTCTTGCCGCCGCTAGAGCTTCTGCCGCATTCCGAAACAGAGTTTTCGCTGCGCTGGACCGCGGCCACCGTCGAGTTCGAGCTTGGCCCTGACGGCAGGGCCAAATCATTGGTCTTCCACATCGGAGGCGACGCGAGACCGGCGGTCAGAGCGGCCGAGTGAGCACATCGGCGAGCGCCTCAGTTTGCGCTCCCCGATTTCGTAGCATGTCTAGCGGGCAAGTCCGATGCAGAAACTAGGCACCGTGGTCGTTGCGGCATGCCTATGGCAAGCCTTGGGGAGCCACGCCAGCGGCGGGGATTGGCCGACGTTCGGCCACGATCCGCAGCGAACCGGCTGGGCGAGCAGCGAGAGAGCCCTGAGTCCGGACAACGTTTCGAACCTCGCCCTCAAGTGGAAGGCGAAGATTGACAACGAGGCAGAATTCATGGTCGCCTTGACGGCCCCGGTCGTCGGCACCAACGTCTCGACTCGCGTCGGCATCCGAGATGTCGTCTATGTCGCAGGCAAGCAAGGCGGAGTCCATGCACTGGACTCCGTAACCGGCGAGCTGCTGTGGGACTGGAAGCCGGTGAGCTACCAGCTGCCGACCAACGCTGGCTTGCAGGGCAGCATTTACTGTCCGAACGGGGTCAATGCCACACCCACGCTGGACACCAAGACCGGCATCCTGTTCACGATCGCCGAATCCGGCGCGCTATGGGGTCTGGATATGGGCAGCGGTCGCGTGAGGTTCGGGCCGGCGCAGTTCGTCCCGCCATTCTCCAAGAACTGGAGCCTCAACTTGGTTGGCAACACGATCTACACCACGCTGGCACAAGGCTGCGGCGGGAGTCTTTCCGGCTTCTACTCGATGGACCTCAGCGATTGGCGGCAGCCCGTCGTGCGCCAGAGCCTGCTTTCCACGACCAGCACGGGCGGGATCTGGGGCCGGGGCGGCCCCGTTGTCGGCGAGAATGGTCGCGTTTACGGTTCGACTGCGGACGGGCCCTTCGACATCAGGGCCGGTGATTACTCAAACAGCGTTGTCGCGGCATCGCTGGACCAGCTCGACCTCGTGGATTATTTCGTGCCGCGCAATCATTGGGAACTCTTCAGGCTTGACTTGGACTTCGGCGCCGCCAGCCCGGTCTGGTTTGCCTGGCGGGGATACAACCTGCTGGCGTCCGGCGCGAAGGAAGGCGTCGTGTACCTGCTAGATGCAGACCTGTTGGGTGGGCGCGACCATCAGACGCCGCTCATGGAGGGGATCAAGCTTGGCAATGATCCCATGGACATCGGCTCTCACGGGATTTGGGGAGGTCTCTCGACGTGGGCCGACGAGCAGGGGCGCCGCTGGGTCTACGTCCCGCTTTACGGGCCTCCGTCGAAGTCTGCGCCCGCATTTCCGGCCTCCAACGGACCCACTCCCGATGGCAGCGTGCTGGCCTTCGAGGTTACGGCCGATCCAGATACCGGCGCGCCTGAGCTGACACCGGCGTGGATGTCCGGCAATCTGAAAGTGCCGGATCCGATCGTCTTGGCGAACGGCGTGGCCTTCGTGCTCGCCACGGGCGAGAATCCCGAGCAGCGTACGTCCGTGCAAGAGCGGCTGACCACCAACACCGAGCCCGCAGTCCTGCATGCATTCGATGCCCGAACCGGGGCGGCGCTGTACAACAGCGGTGACGCCATCGGCACCTGGGTGCACTTCAGCGGCCTGGCGATCGCGGAGGGGCAGATCTACGCCGTCGACTACAATTCAGTGGTGTACTGCTTTGGGTTGAAGGACGAGTAGCGGGCTGTGGCTCCCGCTGGTACTTTCGCCGAGGAGAATTTCGATGCCTTTGAAACCGAACCGCTTCGCTCTGCCCATTGCGTTGTGCCTGCTGGCCTGCGGATCACCCCCGCCGGACAGGCCAGCTGAGCGCCCGAATTTCATCATCGTGTTTGCGGACGACCAGGGGTACGGGGATCTCGGCGTGTTCGGCGCCACCGACTTCAAGACCCCCCGCATTGACCAGATGGCCCGCGAAGGCATGCGCTTCACCGACTTCTACGCGCAACCTCTCTGCGGACCGTCCCGCACGGCGCTGCTCACCGGGAGCTATCCGCTCCGCGTTGCGGAATATGGCAACCAAAAGAACACGTTCCCGTATGTCCACGAGCGGGAGATCCTGCTTCCCAAGATGCTGCAGGCAGCTGGCTATGCAACGGCGATGATTGGCAAGGTCGACATCACGCTGCGGCGGCGGGGATTCAAGCCGGAAGTCAATCCTGTGCGGCGCGGGTTCGATTACTGGTTCGGCGTGGTCGGGGCGAACGACAGCGGACAGGTGGATTGGGTCTATCGCAACGAGGAGCGGATTCAAGAGTCCGCGGGTGTCGACGACCTGACTAGGCGCTACACCGACGAAGCCCTTAAATTCATCCGCGCCAACCAAGACCGGCCCTTCTTCCTTTACATCGCTCACACGATGCCTCATGTTGTGCTGGGGGTCACTGAGCAGTTCGCCGGACGCTCCGAAAGGGGCCTGTACGGGGACGTGATCGAGGAGCTGGACGCCACCACGGGCGAGATCGTCGACCTGCTGGGCGAGCTGGGCCTAGACCAGAACACGATCGTCGTCTACACCTCGGACAACGGGCCGTGGAGCAACCACTCGTTGCCCCAGTACACCGCAGCGATTACAGAGCACGCCGGTTCTTCAGGCCCGCTGCGTGGCGAGAAGGGAACGACTTGGGAAGGCGGGATCCGCGTGCCGACCGTGATGTGGGGTCCGGGCTACATCCCAGCCGGTAGCGAGACTGCGGAGGTGGCCTCGACGATGGACCTCTTGCCGACGTTTATCAACATGGCGGGGGCGGACCTTCCTGCCGACCGGATCTTGGACGGCCGGGATATCGCCCCGCTCATGCTGGGCGAGCCTGGTGCCAAGAGTCCTCACGAAGCGTTCTATTACTACCGGGAGACCCATCTGGACGCTGTCCGAAGCGGCCCTTGGAAGCTTGTTTTTCCGCGCCCGGGGCTCGATGAGTCCGAGTGGCTGCTGTCCAAGGGCGGAGCGTTCCTTGGCGAACTGCTCGAGCCGGTCCAGGAACTGTCTCTATACAATCTCGAGGCCGACATTGGCGAGACGACAAACGTGGCAGCCGACAATCCCGAGGTCGTCGAGCGACTGACCGCGCTTGCCGATGCCGGGCGGGCCGAGCTTGGTGATCATGACCGGATCGGCACGGGCGTGCGGTTCTTCGAGGAGGGCCCGCAATGGCCCCGCCGCCAGCAGTGGCTGACGCAGTAGCCGATTGGCCAGCCGCTGGCTAGCGGCTCGCCGCCCCCTCGGTCGGTGGCTGCAGTGACGAGCCCTCCCAGCGCGCCACGATTGCGGGCGCGACGCAGTGGCTTGCCACATTGACACTTGTCCGGACCGGGTCAATCAACGCGTCGATCCCCAGCAACACGGCGAGGCCTTCCATCGGCAGGCCGTGCCCCTCGAAGACGGCTGCCAGAATCACGAAATTCGCCCGTGGTACGCCGGCCACACCCTTGCTGGTCAACTTCAGCGTGAGCAGGATCACCACCTGCTGCTCCAGCGACAGCTGGGCACCTGCGGCTTGCGCGATGAACAGCGTGGCCATCCCCAGATGGATTGTGCTGCCGTTCAGGTTAAGGCTCAGGCTCAGGGGCGCGACGATGCCGACGATTCGGCGGGGCACGCCGAACCGTTCCAGATTCTCCAGCGTCTGCGGCAGCGCGGCGGCGCTCGAGGTTGTGGCGAAGCCGATCACGAACGGCTCCCGGGCGCAGCGCGCGAACCTGCGTAGCGGCACGCCGCATGCGGCCAAGGCTCCCAGCAGGACTGCGGCCAAGAACAGCGCTTGGGCGCCCCATGCCGCGGCCGCGAACGCCGCCAGTCCCCCCAAAAGGCCGCTGCCCCCGCCCGCGAAGGCGTTGGCTGCAGCGGCAAACACAGCTGGAGGAGCCAGATACATCACATAGCCCGTGTAGCGGAACGCAACCTCGGCGACAGCGTCTGCGAGTTCCACTACGGGCCGTGCCTTCTTGCCAACAGACAGGCAGGCGATCCCGAATAGGAAGCAGAAGACCACGATCTGGAGCACGTCGCCGCGCGCCAGCGCGTCAACGATGCTGGTCGGGATCGCGGATTCGAATGCCTCCGCTAGGCCCGTCGGCTGCTCCGACCCGCCCGCTCCGGCCGATTGCAGGACGAATCCAGCGCCGGGCTGGGTCAAGTAGACAGTGAACCAGCCGAGCAACAGGGCGATGGTCGTCGCGATCTCGAAGCAGACGACCGATTTCCACCCGAGTCGGCCGAGCGAGCCGATGCTGCCGGCGCCGCCGATCGCCCGCACCAGGACTCCGACCAGCACGGGAGCGATGATCGAGCGGATCAACCGCAGGAACATTGTGCTCAGGAACTCCAGACGCTCGGCCCAGTCTGGAAGGAGCAGGCCGAGGCCCGCCCCGGACACCATCGCCAGCAGCATCCAAGAGGTCAGCGAGAGCTTTGGAAGTCGGGACACTGGCAGCGCGGAACCGGAACCAGCGTACCAACGACCCAGCCCGCCGGGTCAGGCTTGAGGCCTGGCGCAATCCATCTGCGTGCCTCCGCCAACGGGACGGCTGGCGAGGATTCCGAGCCGAGATCCCTTGCGTGAAATCGCTAGGAGGAGGGCCCTAGATCGTCCGCGGACGGCCCGTACATGCCGGGTATGGGAATGTCATTGATGCGCAGGTACACGCCCAGCTGGGCGCGGTGGTGGATGATGTGGTTCAGAATCATCGTCCGCAGCACTGCGATGCGCGGCATGGTAAAGATCGGCTTGCCGCCTGCGAGCAGCGACCACGGCGCGAACATCGCCTCGTCGCTCACCGCCGCGATCGCCGCCCGTGCGGTCGCGACATTCTTGTCGAATAACTCGAGCATATCGGCGACGTTGCTGACGAAGCACGGCTCGAAGGCCGGGCCGCAATCAGGGCGGATGTCAAGGCTGTCGAACTCTGCGGTGTTGGCGCCCCAATCCGGCATTTCCGCGATATGGCCGGCCAAGCGGGCCAGTGTCATCGATCTTGGATGAGGCTGGAAGTCCAGCACCTCCTCCGTGACGCACTCCAGCAGCCGACGGGTGTTGGCCATCTCCTGATCGAACTCGGCGATATAGCCGTCGGCGATTGACATGGCTGTGATTATATGGTCTTGCCATTGGAGCGGCCTGCCCGCCGCTGCCGCCCGACCTCGAACAGGGCGATGCCCGCCGCCACCGAGACGTTGAGGGACGACACGCTGCCGACCAGCGGGATGCGCACCAGAAAGTCGCAGCGTTCGGCCACCTTTTCGCGAAGACCGCGGCTCTCGCCTCCCATCACAAGGGCACAGCGGTCCGAGTATTCCACCGCGTCATAATCGGCAGCACCTTCCGAGTCGAAGCCGTAGGTCCAGAAATCCGCTTGTTTCAGCTCGTCAATAGCCCGGCCCAAGTTCTTGACCCGGACAACCGGGAGCGACTCCAGGGCGCCCGCTGCAGCTTTCGTTGCGGCCTCGGTCAGGCTGGCCGAGCGGCGCTCTTGGATGACGGCCGCGGCTGCTCCGGCACCGTCGGCAGTCCGAATGATTGCGCCGAGGTTGTGGGGGTCCTGAACCGTGTCCAAGACCACTACCGTGCACTGTTCGCCCGCATTCTCCAACACCTCATCCAATCCCCGGTACGTTTCTAGGGACGAGATCGCGACGATGTTTTGGTGCGCTGCTGTGCCAGCCATTCTTTGTAGCGCCGGCCGGGGCTCGAAGCTCACAGGAATGCCGAGTTCCCGGCATTCATCGATCACCGGCTGCAGCCTGCTGTTGCGCGCCCCCTGCGCCACGATGACGCGCTCTAGCGCTGTTCCTGCGCCTCCCGCTGAGCGCACCGCAGCCGAAACTGCGTGGATGCCGATCAAGCGACGCATGGCCTGCCGCCTATAATAGAGGCTTCTTCCCCCCTTCCTCCTCTGACCGGGATGCTGCGTTTCGTCACAGCAGGCGAGTCTCATGGCGAGACGCTCGTCGCCACTCTATCCGGCATGCCTGCAGGCGTGCCCGTCGATCTGGAGCGGATCAACCGCGAGCTTTGGCGCCGCCAGCAGGGCTATGGCCGCGGCGGGCGGATGAAGATCGAGACCGACAAGGCGCATATTGTTTCAGGGGTTCGCCATGGCAAGACCATCGGCTCGCCCATCGCAGTCCTGCTGCAGAACCGGGACTGGAAGAATTGGAGCAACACGCTTCCCGTCGAAGATTTTGAAGGCTCCGACGCGCACGCCAGGCCGGTGAATCGCCCCCGCCCGGGGCATGCGGATCTAGCTGGCTCCATCAAGTACAACTACCCCGAGGCACGCTACATCCTGGAGCGTGCCAGTGCCCGCGAGACGGCGGCACGCGTCGCGGCCGGCGCTTTCGCCAAGCTGCTGCTCTCAGAATTCGGGATCGAGGTTCTGAGCCACGTCATCGCCATTGGTGATGTCGAGCTGGGTAGGCCAGCCACGTGGGAGGAGCTGCAGGCGCTGGCCGCAAAGGACGAAGTGCTCCTCAATTGCGTTGATCCGGAAGTGGAACAGCGCATGAAGAGCGTGGTCGACGATGCCTACGGCACGGGCGACACGCGTGGCGGCGTCTTCGAGGTGGTCGTGCGTGGAGCTCCGATTGGACTCGGCTCGCATGTGAGCTGGGACGCGAAGCTGGACGGCAGGCTGGCGCAGGCCATCGTCTCGATTCAGGCCGTTAAGGGCGTCGAGGTGGGTGCTGCGTCTTTGGCCGCGGCCTCGCCCGGATCGAAGGTCCAGGATACGATCCATTACGACAAGGGTCTGCGCGAGTTCAGCCGAGGCTCCAACCGGGCCGGCGGACTCGAAGGGGGCATCACCAATGGCCAAGATGTCACCGTGCGGGGCTATTTGAAGCCGATCTCGACGTTGAGAAGGCCTCTCGAATCGGTTGACCTGACCACGCGCGAGCCCGCAAGCGCGGCCTACGAGCGCTCCGATGTGGCGGTCGTCCCCGCGGCGGGCGTAATCGGGGAGGCCATGGTGGCGCTGATGATAGCAACGGCCTTCTTGGAGAAATTCGGCGGCGATTCCCTTGACGAGATCCGCCGCAACTACGACGGCTACCTCGAACAGGTGCACTGTTTCTAGCAGCCCCGCGACACGACCATGAGCAGAGCCGCAGACCGCAGCCGTTTGAGGGCGATCCTGCTACGCCATTCGGTCCTGCGCGGCGATTTCGTGCTCGCCTCCGGCGCGCGGAGCAACGTTTACGTCGACTGTCGGCTCACGACGCTGCGCGGCGCGGCGATGCCGCTGATCGGGTGCCTCATCCTAGACCGGATGCACGCCCGCGGCTGGCATGCGCAAGCGGTAGGGGGCCTCACCATGGGGGCTGATCCGGTCGCATGCGCTGTCGCGCGGGAATCCCAGCAGACTGACAATCCTGTCGACGCGTTCGTCGTCCGCAAGGCCGAAAAAGGCCATGGGCGCAAGCGGTATGTCGAAGGCTTGGCCACCACCGACGCCGTTCGATGTGTCGTCCTCGAGGACGTGTGCACGACCGGGGCATCGACCCAGCAGGCCATCGAGCGGGTGAGGGCGGCGGGCATGGAAGTGCTGGGCGTGTGCTGTGTGGTGGATCGCGAGGAGGGAGGCGCCGCGACGATCGGCAGGTTGGGCTGCGGGCTTGAGGCGCTTTTCACGTTGCGCGAATTGCTGGAAGATTGAGGCGTTGAGTTGGAATCGCGGAGCCTGAATGCGCGGCCCGCGCTCGATCAGGCTGTTATCATGTTCGACGAAGGACGAGCTGCAGCCCGACGGTGCCTGCCGTACCGCGGGTAGTTCGTGCGAGCCAGATGTTCGAGCGCTACACGGAGAAGGCTAGGCGGGTCATCTTCTTCGCCCGCTATGAGGCAAGCCAGTTTGGCAGCCCGTATATCGAGACCGAGCACCTGCTACTAGGCCTGATTCGCGAGGACAAGGCGCTCGCAAACCGATTCCTGCGGTCTCACGCAGCAGTCGATTCCATCCGCAAGCAGATCGAAGCGCATACGACGATCCGCGAGAAGGTCTCCACTTCGGTCGACCTGCCGCTAAGCCACGAATGCAAGCGCGTGCTGGCCTATGCCGCGGAAGAGGCTGAGCGGCTCTCCCACAAGCACATCGGGACCGAGCATCTGCTGCTGGGCCTGCTCCGCGAAGAGAAGTGCTTCGCGGCGGAGATCCTGCACGAGCGGGGGCTGCGCCTGTCCACGATCCGTGAAGAACTTGCCCGGGTCCAGTCCGAGAAGCTGCTCTCGAACCGCCCGAAGGAAAGTTCCCTGCTGGCCGAGTTCAGCCGTGATCTGACGCAGGAAGCTGCCGACGGCAAGCTGGACCCGCTGATTGGCCGCGAGCACGAGCTCGAGCGCGTGGTGCAGATCCTGTGCCGCCGGACCAAGAACAACCCTGTGCTCATCGGTGAGCCGGGCGTGGGCAAAACCGCCATCGTCGAGGGGCTCGCCCAGCGCATTGCGAGCAGCGTGGTCCTGCCGTTCCTGTCCGAGAAGCGGATCCTGTCGCTGGACCTGTCGCTGATCGTCGCCGGCACCAAGTATCGCGGCCAGTTCGAGGAGCGCCTCAAGACCATCATGAAGGAGTTGATGGAGAATCAAAACTCCATCATCTTCATCGACGAATTGCACACTCTGGTGGGAGCCGGCTCGGCGGAGGGCTCGCTCGACGCGGCCAACATCCTCAAGCCTGCGCTGTCGCGCGGCGAGATCCAGTGCATCGGTGCGACCACGCCAAGCGAATTCCGCAAGTCCATCGAGAGGGATCGCTCGCTGGAGCGGCGTTTCCAGGCCGTCAAGGTCAGCCCGCCCTCCGAACAGGACGCCGTGCAGGTCCTGATCGGCATCAAGGAGCGCTACGAGAAGTTCCACGCGGTGGTGTACACCGACGGCGCGATCGAATCCGCGGTGTACAGCTCGATCCGTTACATTCCGGACCGATTCCTCCCAGACAAGGCGATCGACCTGCTCGACGAGGCCGGGGCCCGCGTCAAGCTTGAGCAGACCAAGATGTCGGACGAGACTGCCGAGATCCACAAGCGCATCAAGTACATCGTCCACCGCATGGAGAACGCGATCGCCAATCACGAATTCGAGAAGGCCCGGTTCTATTCGGACGAGGAGCGCAAGGAGCGCGAGAACCTGCGCCGGCTGCAGAAAGAGCAGGAGATTGATCAGGCAGTGATGGCCACCGTCGGCAAGGACGACATCGAAGAGGTCGTGGCCCGCTGGACCGGCGTTCCGATGACCGCGATCAAGGAAGAGGAGATGGGCAAGCTCCTGCGCCTCGAGGAAGACCTGCATCGGCGCATCGTCAGCCAAGACAGTGCGATTTCGGCCTTGGCGCGCGCCATCCGCCGGTCGCGCGCAGGGCTCAAGCCGGTGAACCGTCCGTCGGGGTCGTTCCTGTTTCTCGGACCCACCGGTGTCGGCAAGACCGAGGTTGCGCGCGCGTTGGCCGACTGCCTATTCGGCAGCGAGAAGTCGCTGATCCGCTTTGACATGTCGGAATTCATGGAAAAGCACTCGGTTTCGAAGCTCATCGGCTCGCCGCCCGGCTACGTCGGTTTCGAGGAGGGCGGGCAGCTGACCGAGCGGGTGAGGCGCGCCCCGTACTCGATCATCCTGCTGGACGAGATCGAAAAGGCGCATCCGGACTTGTTCAACATCCTGCTGCAGGTATTCGAGGATGGCCAGCTCACCGATGGCTTGGGCAACACCGTTGATTTCAAGAACACCATCGTGGTGATGACGTCGAATATCGGGGCCCGTCACCTGCAGCTGAAGAAGCCGATGGGTTTTCAGGGCGCGTCGCAGGAATACGGCGACTCGAAAGCCGAACAAGAGGTCCGCAGCGAGGTCAAGCGCACGTTCAATCCAGAGTTCCTCAACAGGATTGACGAGACCATCATCTTCCACTCGCTGAGCGACGAAGACCTGCGGGCGATCGTCCAGATGCTGGTTGGCCAGGTGAATGCCAACTTGCTCAGCAAGGGGCTTCAGATCCGCTTGCACGTCGATGCCACGCAGTACATCCTCGATGAGACGCTCGGGGATCGCAGCTACGGCGCCCGCCCGTTGAGGAGGGCGCTCCAGCGGTGTGTGGAGGATCCGCTTTCCGAAGCACTGATCCAAGACAGGCTGCCCCGATCGGCCGAAATTGAGATTTTCCGCAGTCCCGACGGTCTGTACTACCGGCGTCTTGACCTTCCTGACGGGGGCGAGGGCATCGAGCAAGGCGAGGGCGGCGTGGCGCTCGCAGCCGGCACGCTGCTCTACTCGTTCTAAGCCAGCAGCGCTTGCCGCGGTTACAACGCGTCCGCCTGGGCGCTCCGGCTATCTGAGAGTCGGCCGCCTTCTGCTACATTCTCGGATAGATCCCCTTCAATGCGGGGTACAGTTCGCGGAAGAGGCCGTACGATTTGCCGTAAGCGGCTGCCAGCTCTGGATCCGGCTCGTCTCTACGCTGCTCGATGATCGCTTTCCCGCAGGCTTCTTGCACCGATCCGAATTCTCCCGTCCCCACCATCGCTAACAAGGCTGCGCCATAGGCCGAGCCTTCCTGTGTCTGCAGAGTCGCAATCGGCTTCCCAAACACCCCGGCCAGGATGCTGCGCCAGAACGGTGATTTGGCTCCGCCTCCGGAGGCCCGCACGGCGTCGACGGTTGCCCCGAGCGATTCAATAATTCCCAAGCAATCGTTGAGGCTGTAGGCGACACCTTCGAGAATCGAGCGCACCATATGGCCACGCGTGTGCTTCGCGGTCAGGCCGATCCACCCGCCTCGCGCATACGGGTCGAGGTGTGGCGTCCTCTCGCCCATCAAGTATGGGAGCCAATAAAGCCCCTCCGCTCCGGCAGCGACTCCGGCCGCTTCGTCCGTCAGCAGGTCGTAGATTTCCACGCCAGCCGCCTCCGCCTGCTCGGCCAGGCCTGACGCGAGCTGGTTGCGGAACCACTGCAGGCTCAGGCCGGCTCCCTGTGTCACGCCCATCACGTGCCACTTGCCGGGCACGGCGTGGCAGAAGGTATGCACTCTTCCTTCCGGATCGTAGGCGGCCTCGTCGAGGTGTGAAAAGACTACGCCCGAAGTGCCGACGGTGCAAGACACCAAGCCGGATGCAACGATCCCGTTCCCCACCGCGCTGGAGGCTTGGTCACCACCGCCTCCAACCACCGGTGTGCCGGCCAGCAGCCCGGTCTCCTCGGCCGCGGATCGCGAGATCCGTCCGGTTAGATCCGGCGATTCGACGACATCTGGAAGGATCGAGCCATCGATGCCTAGCTTGTCGATCAATGGCATTGCCCAGCGGCGCCCCACCACGTCGAACAAAGCGGTGCCCGACGCGTCGGATACTTCGCTTACGTACTCGCCGGTCAAGCAGAACCGGATGTAGTCCTTTGGGAGCAGCATCCGGCGCACCCGCTCGTAGCTCGCGGGATCGTGATCGCGCACCCACAGCAGCTTCGGAGCCGTGAACCCGGTCAGCACTGGATTTGCCGTCTGCTCCAAGACCATCGCTGCGCCTGCCTTGGAGTTGATCCAGTCCACTTGCTCCTGGCTGCGCTGGTCACACCAGATCAGTGCGGGCCGGATAACGTTGTCCGCGGCGTCGAGCAGTGTCAGTCCGTGCATTTGCCCGGAAAGGCCGATACCGGCCACATCGCTGCCTCGCGTGCCTGTCTTGGCCAGCACTGCTCGAATTGCCTTGCGGGCGGCGTCCCACCAGTCTTGGGGGCGCTGCTCGGCCCACAGGGGCTGATGCATCAGGATGTCTTCGTGCGGCGCTGTCACGCCGTCAACGACACTTCCATCCGCCTGGATGAGCAGCGCCCTTGAGCCTCCCGTGCCGATGTCGATACCTAGCCAGTAGTTCATCTGATTCCTCCGTTGTCACGGTTTTCGCGGCCCGCCTCAGAGCGGCCCGCGAGCCCTTCGATTTCCGCCCGCAGGCGGTCTGTCAGCTCCCGGGCGTTCGAGGTGCCCGATTGCCCGGTCGGGATCGGTGTTCCGAAGCGCAATTCCACGAGGCCCGGTCGGAAGTGCATTGACCCGGTCGGCAGAATCTTCCATGTCCCAGCTATGGCCAGGGGCACGATGGGGACACCCGACTGGATCGCGATGTGGGCAGCCCCCGTCTTGAAGGGTCGCTTCTTGTTGGCGCGCCGGCGGCCCCCTTCGGGGAATACCAGAATCGAACGGCCCTCCCGGACCTTACCCGCGGCGAACGCGATATTGCGCGCCGCCTTGCGCGGATTCTCCCTGTCCACGGGGAGATGTCCAGCGCGGTTCAAGTGCCAGCCGATGAACGGGATCTTCCACAAGCCTGCGCGGGCCAAGATCCGGAACGGCACCGGCATGAAGCCGAACATCAGGGGCGCGTCGATCAGGCTGAAGTGGTTGGAGGCGAAGACATAGGCGCGTGCGGAGGCCAGCCCTTCGGCTCCGGTCACACGAACTCGGACCATGAACGCGGCCATTAGCGTGCGGCCCCAAGCGCGGGCGATGCGATGCTGCAGCTTGCCACTGCTGTCAAACAGCGATGACAGCAGCGAAAGGACCCCCATAACGCTGGTGATCGCCACGAGCAGCGGGATCATCCAGCAGGTTGAGCGGAGCAGGCTGAGCGTTTCCCTCACTCGGTGCAACTTTCGATTCTATCCGAGCAGTTCGCGCGCCTCGCCGACCAAGAAGATCGACCCGGCCACAACGATCCAGCTGTTGCCGCTGGCAGTCGTGCTGGCGATCCGCATCGCTTCCGTGATGTCGCCAGCCGTCTCAACGCATGGATGGTGATGGCCCACTGTCCTGAGCAGCGCCTGCGGACTGGCGGCGCGCTGCACCTGCGCGCGCGTCAGCACGACCCGGTCGGCGACCGGGAACAGCCAGGCCGCGACTTCATCGATCGCCTTGTCGCGCGACGAGCCATAGATCAGGGTCACCTTGCGGCCACGGGCCTCGCGCCCGAGGAACTCAGCCAGGGCTCGCGCTCCATCGGGATTGTGGGCTGCGTCTAACAGGACGGGCGGATCGGTGCTCAAGAACTCGAGCCGCCCCGGCCATCTGGCCTGCTGCAAGCCGACTTCAATGCGGTCGTACGGAACGGCCAGCGCGTCGAGGGCTGCGACGGCGGTTAGGGCGTTTTCAACTTGGTGCGCTCCGGGGATGGTGAGTTCGATGCGGGCCGTCTTGGCTGGTCCGGCTGCGTCGAAGCGCCAGCGGCCACCATTGCTCCAAGCGCCCCGCACCTGCCATTCGTCTGCGACGTCAGCTACCTGGGCGTTGACTTGGGCAAAGCAGCGCAACAGGGACGCGCGGGCGTCGGGCGCCTGCGGGCCCATGACCACGCGACTGCCGGGCTTCACAATGGCGCCTTTTTCGGCCGCGATTGCATCAAGCCCCAGTCCGAGGAAGCGTTCGTGATCGCGATTCACCCGAGTGATCACCGCCAATTCCGACCGCACGATATTGCTGGCGTCGAGTCTGCCGCCCAAGCCGGTTTCGATGATCTTGTACTCGACTCCCGTCTGGTTGAAGAGCACTAGTGCGACCGCGGTGGTCGACTCGAAGAAGGTGGGGTGCGCGGAGGGCCCGCAGCGTGCAACGATCCGCTCGTTCGCCTGGCGCACCGGCTCGATCGCCGTCCCGAGCATTTCATCCGTTGCCTCGCGGCCGTTCACCATGAAGCGTTCATTGATGCGAGACAGGTGCGGTGATGTGTAGAGTCCGGTGGTTCGGCCGGCAGCGCGCAGGCCGCTCTCGATCATGGCCGCGGTCGAACCCTTGCCGTTCGTTCCAGCGATATGGACGATACCCGCTGCCCGCTCGGGATTGCCGAGTTCAGCGACAAGCCGCGCCATGCGGTCCAGGCCGAAGCTCTCCTTGCGGATCGAGCCGAGCAGCGAGAACAAATATCGGATGGACGGATTGGACGGTGCCATCCGGAGTTAGTTGGCGGGGCCGCGGAAGAATGCCAGCGCGTTCCCGATGTATCCCTTGAGTTCCGCCCGCAGCACGACTGCGTCAAGCATTCCGTGCTTGAGGAGAAACTCCGAGCGCTGGAATCCCTTCGGGAGTTTCTGCCGGATCGTCTGCTCGATCACGCGGGGCCCGGCGAAGCCAATCAGAGCCCCCGGCTCGGCGATGTTCAGATCGCCCAACATGGCGAAGCTGGCGGTCACGCCTCCCGTGGTCGGGTCGGTCAGCACGCTGATGTAGGGCACCTTGGCCCGGTCGAGCTTCTTCAGGGCCGCCGAGACCTTGGCCATCTGCACCAGGCTCACCATCCCTTCCATCATCCGGGCGCCTCCCGAGGCGGAGACGAAAACGAGCGCCCGGCTTTCTCTTTCCGCCCGTTCGGCAGCTCGCGTGAGCTTTTCGCCGACAACGGCACCCATGCTGCCTCCGATAAAGCGGTACTCCATCGCGCAGATCAGGACGTCATGGCCCTCAAGCGTGCCGGCCCCGCAGATCACCGCATCCCACAGGCCGGTCTTCTGCCTAGCGTCTTTCAGCCGATCTTCGTAGGGCTTGCGATCAGTGAATTGAAGCGCATTGGTGGAGCGGAGATTTCCGCCGAACTCCTCCCACTCGCCGCCGTCGAAGAGCATCTCGAGACGTTCGCGGGCGGAGATCTTGAAGTGGAAGCCGCATTTCGCGCAAACCATCAGTTGGGCTTCGAGATCCTTCTTCCAAATCGGCTCGGAGCAAGCGTCGCACTTGATCCAGAGCCCTTCGGTATGGACCCTCTTGTCCTCGTCCTTACGGCGGAATATCTGCATTCGGGGAAACGTTCAAGCCATTGAACGCCCGTAATGATTCGATCATAGCCATTCTAATGAGATTGCTCAATTCACTTTCACTCCGGACTGTGCCTGCGGCGCGATTGCACCCGGCGGAACGCCGTCCAAGCGGATCGAGGGACGCAAACGTGCCCCGTGCTTACGGTTGATTCAAACCGGATTCCCCTGCAAGGAATCCCTGTCAAGAGCCATCAGGGCCGCTTGGGCTTGGCCGAGCGGCCCGGGCACTAGGCGGCCAATTCCTCGAACAGGTCTTGCTGGGAGGGCGCAACCGCCCGTGTGGTCGCCGTCGGTAAGTCACTATGCACCGGAATCTGCCCGGACAGGCCGTGCTTCCGACGAATCCACTCAACCTTGTCGGCCAACCAAGCGCTGTAGTCGGGAGAGACGTAGGCTCCCCTCCGATAGTGCGCCTTGTACCGCGTCGCCAAATGGGGGAACGCTTTCTGCAGGAAAGGCAGCATTCGTTCCCGCGCTGCCCGCTGCAGGAACAAGGGGTGGGCGTTCCAGTACAAGGCGTCGGCCCGCTTGGCAGCCTTGGCGACCGCTTCGAGGATTTCGGTCGAATCGGTGAGCAACGGGAGCACCGGAGCGCTGAAGACACCGGCTTGGATCCCGCGCCAGCGCAGCTCCCGGACCGCATCGATGCGCTTCTCAGGGCGCACGGCGCGCGGCTCGAGCGCCCTGGCCAGCGCGTCGTCCATCGTCGTGATTGTGAGATTGACGTGCAGATCGTTTCGCGTGGCAATCATGCCCAGCAGGTCAATGTCGCGGAGGATGAGATCGGACTTGGTCGTGATCCCGATCGTGTGTCCGGAGAACTCCGCGAAGGCCTCCAAGATCCCTCGCGTGGTCTCGAATTTCCTTTCCCCCGGCTGATACGGATCAGTTCCCGTCCCAATGGCGATGGGACCCGCAACGCCTTTCGAGAGTTCCTTGCGCAGGAGCTCTTTCGCGTTCTCCTTCGAGAACACCAGCGAGTCGAATTGGGCGGGGTCCTCAATGCCGAGATACTTGTGCGTGTACGCCGCGTAGCAGTAGTGGCATCCGATCTCGCAGCCGCGATATGGGTTCACCGTCCAGCGGAACGGCATCCTCGGGCTTGTGCAGCGGTTCAGGATGCTCTTCGACGGAAGGCTGCGATACTCGACCTCGCGCTTCATGCCGAGGGGCTTGCCACTCGCCGCTAGCGCTGCGATGCCAGAGAGTATTTCCTTTGCCATGTCTGGATTATCGCGTTTTATTCGCTATTGTCAAGCCGCCACGCCGTCTATTTCCCAAAATCGCGGAATCGGGGGAGGACCTGGGGTGCCTTGCTCCTCGACCGCGGCGCAGGAGGCGCTGCCGTGCCGTCGGCAAAGCATTGGGGCGCGCCTGAACTTGCGGGCCTCTGCCCCCTGGACACCGATCTCAGAGGGATTGGCGCAGGATGGATAACATCCGGCGCAGTGGCTCCGCAGCGCCCCACAGGAGTTGGTCGCCGACGGTGAACGCGCCCACATACGAGGGCCCCATGCTGAGCTTTCGCACGCGCCCGACGGCAATGTCCAAGGTGCCCGCCACTGCGGCGGGGGTCAGCTGCTGGAGGGTCGCTTGCTCGGAGTTTTCGACCAGCCGGACCCAAGCGTTGCCGGACTGCAGGATGTCGGCGACCTCGGGCAGCGGCACGTCACGATTGAGCTTGATGCAGAGTGCTTGGCTGTGGCAGCGCAGCGCGTCCACGCGCGTGCAGGTGCCGTCGATGGTCACGGGACGGTCGGTCCCGAGGATCTTGGTTGCCTCTACGCTGGCCTTCCACTCTTCCCGCGTCTGGCCATTCTCCATGGCTCTATCGATCCATGGGAGCAGGCTGCAAGCCAGCGGCGCGCCGATCTCAGCGATGGGGAAGGACTCCGATCTTTGGATCCGGGTGAGACACCTTTCGACCTCCACGCTGGAAGCACCCTCCAGATCCGCGTCGGGAGTGCCTAGGTCCTTGACCTGGCGTGCGAGTTCGGTCAGCTGCCGGGCACCCGCTCCCGAGATTGCTTGATAGGTCATTGTGCTGACCCATTCGACCAAGCCGGCTCGGTAGAGGCCTCCGACCGCCATCAGCAGCAAGCTGACAGTGCAGTTGGCTCCGACGAAATTGCGCCCGCCAGCAGCCAGCCGCGCGTGAATCTGATCGCCGTTGATCGGGTCAAGCACCAGCGTCGAATCTTCGCGGAGCCGCAGCGCGGATGCCGCGTCGATCCAGTAGCCGTCCCAGCCCGAGTTCCGCAGTGGGCCAAAGACCTCGGAGGTGTAGCCCCCGCCTTGGCAGGACAGGACCACGTCACACTGCCGGAGCTGAGAGATGTCACGCGCGTCCTTGAGGCGGTCGTCCGCGCCGCCCTCCGGCCCCGCCCCGCCAGCATTCGACGTGCTAAAGAAATGGGTCTCGAGGCCTGCAAGATCCCCCTCTGCCCGCATCCTGGACAGCAGGACACTGCCCACCATTCCACGCCAACCGACGAATCCGACCTTCAACACAACGGGACTCCCATGAACTCCCGGCGGCAGCCGGGGAGATTGCGGTTCCTAGCCGCAGCCGTCTTATTCGCTTGCGGAATCCTGCGCCTCGGACTCGCGCCACGCGCTAATCTTCAGGTGGCGGCAAATCCAGCAAAGCTTGTCCGAGCGATCTGTTGCTCCCGGCGAGCCGCAGATTCGGCACGGCACCTGTCTGAGCGGCTTGGTATTAAATACGTAATCGCGGGCCGCGTTGATCAATTCAGGGTCGACAACCGGACCTTCGATACTGCGCGATTTGGCTGTCTTGGCCATTGATCTGTTCCCCTAGGGCCCTGCCCTCACTATAAGGTCTACCACGTTCGCACGTTCTTCCGCAGCAATCCCCAAATCCTAGCGGCTCGTATTCTACAGGCATCGCTGCTGGGGCGGACTACTTACAATGGTGCCATGTCCAGACTCGCAATCATCCCGCTGCTGCTCGGGTTCGGCATGGGAGGGAGTGCCCAAGTGAATGAATTCACCGTGCATGTCGAGGATGCTGCCCTCGCGGACCTCAAGAACCGCTTGGAGCGGACCCGCCTGCCGGATCAGATTCCAGGCTCAGGTTGGGACTACGGAGCGGACAGAGCTTATATGGAGGGATTGCTCGAGTACTGGCGTGCGGAGTATGACTGGCGGAAGCACGAGGCCCAGCTGAACACACTGCCGCACTTCAAGACAGAGATTGACGGCAGGGACATGCACTTCGTGCACGTGCGCTCGAAGCAGGCCGGGGCCATGCCCTTGGTGATCACCCACGGCTGGCCGGGCTCTGTTTATGAATTCATGGAGGTTATCGGCCCCCTGACAGATCCGGTTGCTCACGGCGGCAAGGCCGAAGATGCCTTTCACGTCGTGCTGCCGTCCATGCCGGGGTACGGTTTTTCCGGTCCGTCACACGAACGCGGCATGAGCGTTGACAGCGTCGCGGGCGTGATTGCCAAGCTGATGGAGCGCCTTGGCTACGACCGCTATGGAGCGCAAGGTGGAGACTGGGGCTCAGGGGTCTCTTCCTGGCTCGCCCGAGATGTTCCCGACCGCCTGATTGGAATCCACCTCAATATGGTTGGCGGCGGCCCGCCGGCAGGCATGGACGATCCAGAATCTGGCATACCCGAGTGGGAACTCGAGCGCTACAACGAGCGAGCGGCGTGGTGGCGCGGCGAAAACGCATATGGGAATATCCAGGGCACCAAGCCGCTGACGCTTGCCTATGCCCTCAACGACTCACCGGCCGGCCTTGCCGCATGGATCGTGGAAAAGTTCCGCGCTTGGAGTGATTGCGGGGGCGACGTGGAAAGCCGTTTCACGAAAGACCAGCTCTTGACCAACATCATGCTGTATTGGGCCACCGGCAGCATGCCCTCGGCTGTCAGGCTCTACTACGAATCCCGGCGCAGCGGCCGCAAGGCGGCTCGAGTGGACGTGCCGACCGCAATCGCGGTGTTTCCGGGCGAGATCTTCTTTTCCCCACGCAAGTGGGTAGAGTCCCGCTACAACGTGGTTCAGTGGACCGAAATGCCTCGAGGCGGCCATTTTGCCGCGATGGAGGAGCCCCAGCTCTACGTTCAGGACGTCACCAAGTTCTTCCGCAGTTTGCGCTAGGCGGTGCCGCGCGCACAGCGGTCTGCACACGATTCCGTGGCACCGGCATACTGCGGCAGGGGCGTGCACGGGGTGGTGCAACTGGAAGGGTCGATCTGGCCGCGGTGTCTCGATTGAGTCCAGTTCTGGAGAGGGGTCGCAGAGATCCAGCAGCGAGACTTGCCGCCATGCTCCAGCTGTGTGGCCGCCGCGTCGATCGCACGTCTGCCTGAATTGAGCGTGGCAAATTGCCCGTTTGTCGGCTGGCCACCGTTTATATGCAAGCAGGTTGCATATCGCAATAGCGCACAAGCCGGGCGTGACGTCAGCATAAAGTATTGATAACAAGGTAAGTTGACGGAATTCAAGTTGGGGAATTCTGACTGAGTGCCCCAAGGATATGTAATTTTTCCGTAACCATAATTGACATAGAGTTGCACTTACAGATAACCTCAGAGATAACTGATTCCGGGCGGCTCACGAAGAGAGCGCCACTGGTCAACAAGAATTGGGGGGAAATGACATGTCAAGACAATCCAGACAGCGAGGAGGCGGTCAAGCAATATTGCAAGTCAATGTCAATATTGTGAAGAAGACTGCGCCTGCGGTGCTTGGACTGACCTGCCTGGCCGCGGTCTTGCTGCTACCGGTACAGGGTTGGGGCGGCGAGCGAGCGGGGAAAGGAGATGCGCGGACCCTGCTGGAGCAGGCCCGGCAACAACGCGAGACCCTTTCAGCCGATTTCCCAGGCTTCCGCAGCAGGCTCGTCGTGCACAAGGATGGCGAAATTCACCGAGGAACGATGCATTTTGTGCCTCCCATCACTCTTGAAGTCGAGCTTCAAGATGACGAAGTCCGCAAGGCCGTCAAAGGAACGGTGCGCTCACTGTTGTCCCATCGCATGGCTTCGACCCGGTCCGGCAGCTCGAAGCAGGAGACAGTCGCGTTCGCCGAGGAGGATCACCACCCTCTCGGCAGGAGGATCATCTTGGGCGACAAGTACGATTCGAGCTACCGCATCCGTGATAACCGGATCTTTGAAGTTGACCGGAACATGGATGGGACGCGCCTGCTGATCACAGTGATGGAATCCCAGCAAACTCGATCTGCCAAGTCCCTGCCGATACACTTCTTCGTCACGGTATTCGACAAGGCGTCGGGAGCGATCAACCATGCCGCGGCGTACAGAGACGCGTACCAGCTGATTGGCGCGAACTATCTGCCGCGATCTAGGGAGGTCGTCACCGCCCTGAACGGACAGACGGAAGTTCTTCTCGTCGAATGGGAGGACTTGGAAGTGCTGTCACCTCGCGTAAGCGAGTAGACAGCAAGACGGGGCCGGGACGCGCCGCTTCGATTTGCAGCTCGGGTGGCGCGTCCCGCCCCAAGAAACACAACCCATTCGCCGAACGGCGGGCCATGAATCTAGCTCTGCAGTGTAGCAGACCGAGCCCCCGGGTTGGCGAAACAACTCTTCAATCTGGAGGTCTCTCGATGCAGACAACACTACTGCTCGCACTGCGTCTGGCTGCGCTGGCTTCGTTTTCCGTCTGGGCGACTGCTGCCCGAGCTCAATTTACAGCGGTAGGTCATGTCCAAGACATGTCTGGTGCCGCCCTGCCCGGTGCGACCATCTTCGTGCATAACCTGAGCACCGGACTGCAAACAGCGTCCCGAGCCGACGCGCATGGGGCCTTCCAGCTTGAATTGCGGGAGGGACGATACCGCATTACCGCCGCGATGACGGATTTCGAACCGTCGTCAACCGAGGTGGCTCTACCGATTGGCCGTGGCGAGTCAGTCGTCCTGCGTCTGCGAGTTGCGATCCTGACGCAGTCCGTGGTCGTCTCGGGTTCTCGTGACGAGGAATTGGCCGACTACTCCGTGGCCCGTGTCGAAGTGATCTCACGGAACCAGCTAGTGGACAGCGGTTACGAGCGCGTCAGCGACGTCCTCGCCGAAGAATCGGGAATCGTTACGCGAAGCGGCTCGTCCGGCGGCCGTTCCGAGACGCAGATCCAAGGAATCGACACGCGCCAGTCGCTGGTCCTCTTGGATGGCTACCCAGTCGTGGGCGCGCGCGGCGTCAAGCGGGGAATCCTGAATATGGATCGGCAGTCAACGAACCGCCTTGACCGCATCGAAATCATGAAGGGCGCTTCCTCTGCGCTCTACGGTTCGGACGCCATCGGCGGCGTGATCAACATGATCACGCGCGAGCCCCGCGACCGCTTTGATGCAAACCTCGCGACCTCCGGCGGGTCTATCGGTAGCTTCGACCTGCGCGGCGACACAGGATTCTTGGCGGACCGCTGGTCCGGTTTCTTCAGCGCCGAGCGGCACCAGCGGGATGGGTACGATCTCACCCCTGCTAGCTTCGACACCACAGGCCCGGGATTTCACCGCTACGACTACTTTGCCAAGATCAGCCGGGACTTTTCAGAAAGGCTGAAACTGAGCCTGCTGGCGAACGCGTTTGACAATCGGGACAACGGGCGCATCACCGGCGAACACGGCCCTTCGGCGACGGTCACCAATGACAGCGCCCAGAATTACGGTGCGACTCTCAATGTGGGCCTGGCTGCAAGCACTCAGGTGCAGGCCCGGGGTTACTTCGGCAAGTACGACGAGAGTTCCGCCATCGACTTCCTCGAGCAGGGGAACTCGATTGACGAGGCCGCCAACCTCAACGAGCGGCTGTACCGTCTGGAAGCCAGCATCTCGCAGATCGTTGGCGCACGGCAATTGATGCAAGGCGGCGTGGAATGGACGAGCAACGAATATAGGGGCTTCAATCGGCTGCTTGGGGATAACGCGGGTCAGCGGATCAGCATGACCGACGGCTGGATCCATGATCGGATCCAACCGCATCCCCGGCTTAGCCTCTCCGTCGGCGGCCGGTTTAACTCGCACTCGCGCTACGGCACCGCGTTCGTGCCAAGGGTCGGTCTGCTCTTGCGCGCGCTGCCGGCCCTGCGCCTGCGTGCCTCGTGGGGGCAGGGATTCCGGGCCCCGGACCTAGGTCAACTCTATTTCCGCTTCCAGAATCCGGCGCAGTTCTATCAGGTCATCGGCAACCCGAATCTCGACCCGGAGCGGTCGACGACACTGCAGATGGGATTCGATTACCGGATCAAGCGCTTCAGGCTGGGCGGCACGTACTTCCGCAACGACATCCGGAATCTCATCCAAGCTGACCTCATCGGCAGGCCGTCCACCTCGGAACAACTTGCTGGCTTGCTCGGGGCGTTTGGCATACCCCGGGCATTCAATCCCGGACTGCACCGGCTGTTCTTCCTGTACCGAAACGTCAACAATGTCTACACGGCAGGCGCGGAAGGCAAGGTCATACTGAACATCGCTCGGAACCTAATCGTGTCCTCGAGCTACACCTATCTCGATGCTAGAGACAAGGACACCGGCGAGTTCCTAAGCCAGCGGCATCGCCACCACGGCAATTTCAGGATCTGGTGGACATCGAACCGATGGGGCGGTTTTCGGACCAACCTTCGCGGCACATACTTTGGGAAGTGGCCGATTGCAGGGCGGAGCGGCACTGTGGTCAGCGACGCCTATCAGGTGTGGGACTGGTACGCAGCCAAGCCGATCAAGGCCGGCTTTGAAACGTACTTTGCGCTCGACAATCTGTTCGACTCGACTGATTCCCGCCTGCAAGGCGAGCGGCCTACGTTTTACCGCGCCGATTTCGGGAGGACCGTGCGGATCGGGCTTCGATGGAACTTCGGGATGAAGTAACGTTTCCCCGATCGCGCGGGCGCAACTGCCCGATGGGTCAGGTTTGAGCGGGGCGCGGCAATGCCTAACGGCTCAGCTCTTGGATCTGTTGGCTTGGGAGGTCGCTTGCGATGACGTTCAAGCACCCCGACCCGATCCGCCAGACAGCATCCGCCCTAGCAGTGCAAGCATGGCTTCTACGCAGTTGAGCAGCCCTTCCAGTACGATCCCGACTAACCGGATTGGCAGCAGCAGCAGCCAGACGAGGGGATAGGCGATCAGGGACAGCAGCGCCAGGGGCCAGCTGAGCACGAGAAGAATCAGCCAAAGCAAGAACTTCAACATGGCAGTGACTTCACGAATCATAATCGCACAGCGGATTCAATCGTCGGCCGTCTGGTGCGCCAGACGCTCAACTCCTCGCCTGAGCCTGCCGGCAGCGATCACGAAGGCCCCGGCTGCTCGTCACGCAATTGCACCTTCTGGAAAAGAGAGACATGGCAGGCAGATACCCCTGTCGTTCGCTGTAAGCGGTTTATGGGCATTTGGCCCACTGCGTCCCTGTCACAGTGATTCGCTTTCCACGCATTCCGCCAACGGATCAATGGCGTGACGAACCAACGGAATCAACTGGCCTTCAACACAGCCGCGCGCCGACGCCGATGTCGGACAGGCCGGCTGACGGCACCTCGATGCCCGGCGGGCGCCATTCCTTGTGGGCTGCCTTCTCGGCATCTTTGACTGGGTTCATATTGCGCTTCATAGCATGCTTTCCTCACTGTTGGGGCGGCCACCCGCGGCCACTCACGGCTGATTCTTTATCGGGGGGTGTGACCATTCGCACAACAAGATCGGCGAGGGGCTGGCTATTTTGGCCGGATTCGTGTATGCATGGGGTATGCAGGAGCAGGAGACGCCCACAACGATTCCGGATCTGAAGCAAGTGGTGCTGCGGCTGGCGCAGCCGCACGAGCGGCCGCGCTGGGATGCGCTGATGGCCAAACACCACGATTTGGGGTGCAAGCAGTTGGCCGGGCGCGGGCTGCGCTATGTGGCGGAATACGAGGGCGAGTGGCTGGCGCTGGTGGGCTGGCAGACGGGGGTCTTCCAGTGCCGCCCGCGCGCCCGCTGGCTGGGCTGGCACAAGGCGGTGCAGTTCCGGCGCTTGCATCTGATCGCCAATCACACGAGGTTTTCAGTGCTGCCGGAGGGGGCGGGCGTGCAGCACTTGGCCTCGCGCGTGCTGGGGTTGAATCTGCGGCGGCTGAGCCGGGACTGGCAACAGCGCTGGGGGCCTCCCATTGAACTCGCCGAAACGTTTGTGGATCCGCAGCTGTACCGGGGCACGGTCTATGTGGCGGCGCACTGGATCCAGCTGGGCTTGCGCAAGGGGTCTGCGCGCTCGAACGGGCAGTCCACGGACAAGCACGGGCAGCGCAAGCAGATGCTGGTGGATCCGCTGCGGGCGCGGGCGCGGGCGCGGGCGCGGCTGGCGGATCCGCAGGAGCGGCCGGAATGGGCTTGCGGGGCGGTCGATGTGCGCTACCCGGCGGCGGAACTGCGCTCGCTGCGGGCGCAGTGGGAGGCGGTGGAGGACAGCCGGAGCTGCCACGGGAGACGGCATCGGTTGGCCGTGGTACTGGCGCTGCAGCTGCTGGCGAGGCTGGCCGGGTCGGCGGGCGGGCGGCAGAAGCGTATGCGAAGACATTGACAGCAGAGGAGTTAGGAGCCTTGGGCTGTCGCCGGGACGCGACCACGGGGGAGTCCGTGACACCCTCGGACACGACCTTCCAGCGGGTCATGGAGCGGACCGCCCCGGGCTCGCTGGAACGGGCGCTCGAGCGTTGGACGCAACCGCGCGTGGCGGCGTCGGCGCGGGCGGGGGCTGGCAAGCGCATTCGCGGGGCCAACCGGCTGTCGGCGACGGGGCAGCACGGGGAGACGGTCACGCTGGTGGACCATCGCACGGGCGTCCCGGTGGCGAGCCGCAGCTACCGCGAGGCGGGCGGCGAGCAGGCGGCCTGGCGGGCCTTGTTGGAAGCGGTGGACCTGCGCGGACGGTGAGGCTGGACGCGGGGCACGCGGGGCGCGAGACCGAGCGGGCGATCGTGGAACCGCACGGCGGGCACATCATGGTGCGGATCAAAGGCAACTGCGAGCTGACGCACGCGACCCTGAGCGGGCTGAATTGGGAGCTGGGCGCGGCGCGCAGCTGGGCGGAAGCTGGCTGGAAGCCCTCGCGCCAGAGCGACTTAGAGAAGCGCTCGAGCCAAGTCTTCACGCCCCATCCGCAACTGCTGCCGTTCCCGCATGCGCAGCAGGCCTACCGCATCACGCACGAGCGCTGTGCGCGGCGCGGTGGCGCGGTCAAGCGCAGCTACAGCTAGGGCATCACTTCGCTGCCGCCGGCGGCTGCCTCGGCGCGCGAGTTACGGGTGCTGCAGCGCGGCCACTGGCGAGTGGAGAGCGCCAACCACTACCGCCGCGACAAGGTCTTCGGGGAGGCTGCCAGCCGCGTGCGCACGGGCCACGGTCCGGCCAACAACGCGGCGCTGAACAACCTGGCGCTGGCGTTGCTGCTGTCGCAGCCGCAGTTCGAGACGGTGCCGGAGGCGCAAATCTACTCCGCCGGCAACCGCGCCAAGGCGCTGCAACTGCGACTGAGCGAAACCTAGCAGGACTGGCACCGCTGAGACATCGCATCCGGCCGACCGCGGCCGGGTGAGCGGCCGCTCTGTGCGCCCGGGGCCGATAGCGGGAGCCCCGCCCGGCGCTGCTCGGCCCATCGGGCATCCTTGGACACCAGGCCGGGGCTCGATTTTCCTTCTCAGACCGCCATGGCGCTCGTGTTCAGGCACCCAGAGAGCGACTACACCCCTCAACCCGACAAAGAATCAGCGGTGCGCGGCCACTCCTGCAAAATCCTTTCTACGCCCAATCTCTGACACACCCTCTCACCGGCCGTCATGTTTTCCACCGAATCGCCAAGAAGGCCCACCGTTCCAGCCGAAAGGTCGAGTTCGTCAAGAATATTGACCACATGAAACTCTCGGGCGCCTCGCAGGGCCTGCTTTCGCTTGCCAGTTGCCAATTTGGCTGCTGTCAGTTCACTCAGTGCCTTGCAGCTAGTTCACTCTCCGTCGATCCTGCTGCCGCGAGATCGCATGGTTGTCAAACACGGGTTCATGGTGCCACAGGTGTTTTCGGGAAGGCCTACGGCTGGCCGATGCAGCGATCAGAAGACAGAACCGGAAGGGGAAGGGGAAGGGGAAGGGGATCCCCCAGTTTTGGTCGGTTCACAGACAGCCTCGTTCGGTTGGCAGAGCCCTATTCAAAACGAGGGATGCGACGAGGGGAACGAGTATCCGGTAACGCCGTAAGTATATTTATCACAATAGTTTAGAGGGCATTGCTATCGGAGGCTCTGGAAGCCTGACGGCTGGTCCAGCTGCGCGACCGCCGACTGAATCCGTCCGAATGGGTAGAGTGGGCCGACGAACCGGTTCCCGGCTATCCGAAGAGCGTCCGGTTCACCGCGACGAGGCCGTGGCGAAGACGCTCAAGAAGCGCACGCTGACGGACTTCGACAGCGCCCGCCCGCTGTGACTCGCCGATGCACACGACGCTCTTGACGGGGCCGTGGCTGCAGCGTAAAGTTGGTCCGCAGGCATCTCCGACGCCGATACCCTCTGCGAGCTGCTGGCGCTCAACTGTGGCTAGAGTGGATTGCTCGGACGATCAACGGTGCGGTCTCGAAACTCGACGGCTGATGCAGTCCGTTCCATTTCCCATCAGACGGGTCAATCGCCTGCGGCGGGCCGCCGAACAAGCCAGGCTGGTTCCCGCCAAGCCATTCGACGGCTGGTCAGCCTGCGCCTGCGAGGCCGACAAGCTGATGCATGTCTTCGATACGCTCTGGGTCAAGGCAGGCTTCGCCCTGCATGCCTACGCCATTCTGGAAGGTTGCGGCGGCAACGGCATCATCTGGGCGGTGCCGGCCGATGCCCGGCTGATTGCTCCGAAGGACCGTCCAAGGCTCGAAGACACGTGGCTGCGACCTCCGCAGCCGCCAGGGGCCGTCAGGCTCATGCAAGCAATAGAGGGCGACGGCAGTCCCTGATCCTACCTGTCAGCATCGATCCTGTGCCGCGAGGCAGCGGAATTCGGGGCATTCTGGCACGGCTGCGTCTGGAGCGGCCAGACGATTCTCTCCAAGCCCCCGCAGCAGGCCGACGGCTGCGATACGTCCGACGCCTCGCTGAAGTTGACAAGCGACGCACCGGTCGGCAACTGGACGTGGCACGGTGCTGCTCCTCGCACGTGGAAGCCGACGTATACCGACAGGGGCACGACCAAGGAGGTCGTCCTGCACATCCATGATCCCATCGGCGAAGAGCGAATTTACAGAGCCACGGACACCTATCCTGCTGGCAGTTACGATGGCAAGACCGAGACCACGGTGCTGTGTACGGGCGGACCGGGCATCATCTACTGACCGATGTCCTCCGCGAACTGCTGGCGATCAACGGTGGCGTGCGGTCAGCAAGCTCTGATGAGATGCGGTGCTGGGACGGCTTCGATCATCTCGTGGATTCCCGCTCAAGAGGTGGGAATTGACGAGGGGATCACAGCCGGATCACTACTAGAAAGTCATTTAGTATGAATGGCTTGCAGGCATTACACAACTAACGCTGCCTTAACACCCAGAAGTATTACAGAAGCGCCCCGATTCGAGCGGATACGTCAATAAGCTGTTGATTAGTGTGCGCCGTGGTAGCGTTTGATTGGTATCTACAGACATTCGTTTTCGCCTTCGGTTTGGATGACTGGTGTGACCGGTCCTGGGCACCAGTTTGCTTCTGGAGCCCTCCTTTTGCACGCATGCTGCCGCCAATACCCCGGCGGAGACGACCGGCGCTCGCGTCGCTCGCTTCCCGGTCGCTGGCACTCTTCCCCGAAACAACGGCGGGTCGGCCTCCGCATCATCATTTTCGAGGCCTGCTCGGCCTTGGTTGCGGCCTGCGTGCTCGCTGAGTCGCCCAAAGGCGGCCCATTTGCATCAGAGTGCTCAGTCCATGTCGTTACGTGCATGAGCCGCTCCGACTCCATCCGGCTCGAACGACAGTTGCCCGGGCTGGTTTCGCACCCGCTGGAGGCCAGTGCCTTAGCACGCGCAGGTTGTTTTTCGTATCGATTCGTTAGAACGTCACGATCTTAAGCCGGAATATCCCGAGACGGAGTTGGTGGGAAGGCAATATAGTCTGGCGCGGGCAGCGAATTCCTGAAGCGCTGGCTCTGGCCGTGAAGCGGTTGGCGCCGAGTCCCGAGGCGGGGAATCGGCAGCCGTGAGGGACAGCAGGCTGGGACCGCCGAGCGCGGCCGGGGCTTCCTCCGGTGGCACCCAGCCAGGCGCCTCAGTGCCCAGCGCTTACAGCGAGTTCCGCAAGCTTGCCGTCAATCTCCGCCTTCGGCATCCAGCGGCCGCGCACCATGACGCCCGCCTGGCGGGCGATGTTGGATGCGTCGTCGAGTGGATTAGCCTCGAGCAGAATTAAATCCGCGCGCGCTCCGACTGCGATTTGTCCGAATTCGTCGTTTCCGAAGTGCTCTGCGGAATTTCGAGTGCCGGACGCCAGGATCTCGAAAGGCGTCATGCCAGCTGCTGCCATGACTCTTATCTCGCGATGTATGGAGAATCCCGGCACGCTGAAAATCTGCGGCGCGTCCGTGCCGAACACGATTCGCGCGCCCTCCTCCTGCAGGGCTTTGAGCACTTTCTTGCGGATCTCGATGACCCGGACTCCCGCTTCCGGATTCAGCCGGGCCCGGCGGCTCTGCTGGGACTCGATCCAGGTATCGACAGTACTGCGCGGCATGTACTTGAGCTCTTCGAAGCTTGCGTAATGCTCAACTGGCAAGTCCGCATTGAAGGTCTCCCAAAGAGCCATGGTGGGAACCACCGAGGCATCGGCAAGCTTGGTCGCCGCGACCAGGGCGGGAATCTTTGCTTCGGCGGCGTACAGCCCCAGATCGCGGCCTCTAGTCGCCGCGTCCGCGTCCTTGATAGCCGAATCGTCAGCTTCGAGCGCCTCGAGGAAGTTGTCCAAGTGGTCGATGGTTCCCTGCCCGGCTGCAAGCGCATGCAGCAGTCCCACCGGATTGGGAACATGCCCGCCAAACGGAATCCCGACACGCTTCGCCTCATCGGCGATCGCGTCATACACTTCGACACTGAGGCCCTCGAGGATCTTGAGCAGGTCGAAACCGGTCGCCACTTGCTCGCCGACCCGCGCGCGCGCCGCTTCGGCGGTCAATTCTGGCGTGGCGCGGAATGCGGGCCCGGCGGCATAGATGGTTGGTCCCAGCCGGATGCCGTCCTCGATCTGCTGACGCAGCTCCAGATGGGAGTCGTTGCCGAGCATGCCGCGCACTGTTGTGACCCCGTTGGACAGGAACAGGTACAGGATTCGGTCGACCTCAGCCGGGGGTGTGTCGGCCCCTGGCAAATGTCCGTGCATCTCCGTGAAGCCCGGCATCAGGTACTTGCCTTGCCCGTCCACGACCTCGGCCCCTCTAGGCGCTCCGACTCCGCTGGACGGCCGGATGTCTGTGATCTGCCCGAGCGACGTCACCACGGTCTGGTCTTCCAGGACGCGTTCGCTGTCCATGGGCAAGACGCTGACGTTCACGAAGGCAACCGTGCCTTCCGGAGCGGTCTGGCAGCCGAATGCAACGACTAGAGCAAGCGATGCTGTGATGGGTTTCATGATGATTCCAACGACTGCCCTGAAGAGGGGGTGCGTCACTGCAATTCTAGCCGCTGGCTCAGTCTTCCGGCTCCTGAAAGTTCTCGACCATGTATTCGTAGTACGGGCCGCGCAGAAAGCCGAGGAAGATTTCGTTGACAAGCTTCAAGCCCTTGCTCACGGCGTAGTCCCAATCGCCGTCCGCGCTGTCTAGTGCCACCGAGACTGAGCCCTTGCGATTCCGGCCGCGCACCTTGACCCTTGCGGAGTCGATCCGTCGATGATCGGGTAACCCGCTTGAGCTGCGATCCCTCAGGAACCGCCTGAAGTCCCTGTACAGCGGCGCGCCGGGCGCTAGGTTCGGCAGCAGGTCACGGAATTCGAGCGTGCCCCGCCGCGGATCGAAAACCAACCGGATGGGGCGCTCGCGCAGCCACACGAACGAGCAGTCCAGCCGCCCCCGCACTCTCGCCGAGGCGAAGGAGCGGAATACCCCGCGGTCGGCGCGGGCGCGCAGTAACGCGTCAACGATGTCTTCCGGGCCCCGTGATTCCGGCATTAGTGGTAATACGCCATGCAGCCGGGCTCGACCTTCTGCAACATCCCCGGCGGATAGTCGCGCGCACTCCAGAATTCCTTGATGGCTTGGCAGTTAATGACTGTGGAGAGCCGTTCGCTGGCCGCAGCCGCGTAGCTGCGCGCTAGTGCGGGCGCGAAATCTGCAGCGTTGGTAACGTACTCGCCGCGCGCCCCGAGGGCCTCGCCGATCTTCTCGTAGCGGAGGTTTTCTTGGAAGAGATACATATGCTGGGCGCGCGCTGTGTTGCTGCGCCCGCCGCTTTCACCGCTGCGCCACACGCCCCAGGCGTTGTTGTTATAGACGACGATCACCGCGGGAATACGGTACTTGCTCAGGGTGTCGACTTCCATGCCTGAATACGCGAACCCCGCGTCTCCGGTGACCGCCAGGACGGGGGCGCCCTTGTAGGGCGCTTGTGGCCCCGTCCCCTGCTGGACGGCCGCACCCGCACCGACCGTGTATCCGATGTCCGGACCGATGGCCCCGTACTGGTAGGCGCCGTTGCAGATCTGACCCGGGCGATAGGCGCGCAGACGGCGGCGCGTGTACCGCGCGATCCCGTATCCGCCAGAAACGACGGTTGTCTGCTCTTTGGGGATTTTGCCCTTGTAGAGCAGATCCTCGATATCTTTGGCGATAACTGCGGGATGCACGCAGCCTGCTTGCTCGCTGTACTTGAGGCCGAGTCGGTAGTGCTCGTCGTTCTCGGCCTCGAAAGTCGCCCGCGCCGCTGCCAGCTCGTCGCGCCATGCCGGGCGCCGCTTCGGCGGCAGCCCCTCTGCCAGAGCCTCCAAGGCTGCCTTCTCGCAGCTAACGATGCCCAGATCGATCGGCAGATTCCGGCCGATGTCAGCCGCATCCGGGTCGATCCGAATGTAGGTCGCGTCGGGATCGAAAGAATACTCGCCGATGTTCGGCATGCAGTACTGGCCGACCAGGACCACTAGGTCGGCACTTAGGAGCGCGTCAGGCGCCGCGTTGGCCGACAGAGCGTGCTCGTCCCCAAAATGCCCCCTGCTGGGCCCGGATTCCACGACCGCAATGTCTGCTTTTTCCGCGACGAGCTTGAGCGCATCCCATGCCTTGCTGTAAAAGACCCCGGCGCTGGCGACGATGATCGGGCGTTCCGCCCTGTCGATCATACGGGCGGCCTTGGCGATCTCCTTCGGCGAAGGATGCGGCCTCGACTCAGTGCGGTACTTCGATTTGTCGTAGAAAAACCGCAGCTCCTCGGCGCTTTCGAAGCGCTGCCTCGCCACTTCGCCCGGAAAGTCGAGGTGGACTGGCCGGGGCACGCCGCTCTTGAGCTGCCGGAAGGCGTAGCCGGCGTACTCGTGGACACGCTCTGGGGTGATCAGCCGCTTGCCGTATTTCTTCATCCCTTCGGTGGTGGGTTGCTGGTAGACACGCTGAATGCCATGCTCTGTGTCTTCGAGGCCCAGCGTCATATTGCTGGCCAGCACGAGCAGGGGTGACCGAGCCGCGTTGGCTGCGGCGATGTTCATGATCATGTTCGTGAAGCCGGGCCCCTCGGTGCCAGACGCAGCCACAACCTCGCCCGTGACGCGCGCGAATCCGTCCGCGGCCGAGCACATCATGCCCTCCGTGCGCCCGCCGTAGCTGGGTATGCCCTCCGAGGCGATGGCATTGATCACCACGTAGTTGCCGGGAGCGCAGAACAGGGCTGCCAGCCCTTCCTCCCTGCACGCCTTTGCGAAGATCTGCGCGCCCGTCATCGGAAAGTCGGGGGGCTTCGGAGCCTCGCTCAAGCTCTGGGGCACCTCGCTCGGGACCTTGATGTTCGAGTCGTGCCGTTCGGTCGTGGATGCCGCAACCTTGCCGCCGGCCGCAACGGCGGCCGCGACCGCGCCCTTGGTGACGAATCCTCTCCGCGAAACGGAATTCTTTCCTGCGATGCGTTTATCCGGCATGGTTCATCTCCTGCATGCGCCGTTCCTGGGTCTTGCGGTCGGGGCCGCGGCCCATGCGGCCACAGTCTCGAATTGGGAACGCCGAGGAAGCGTGCAGCATATTGTCTCGAATCCGGGACGGTCAAATCGACCGGACCGGCAGATTCCTTCCAAGACGGAAATCCTGACAAGCCTGGACCCGGCACCTCCGTGCCTGCCGCTCTCTTCCTCAAAGTGACAATCGGTTCGAGTCTTGGTATCGGGTGCGAACCCACGCGCCGGAGCCGTCGCCGCGTGTGGGGATCAAGACATAGGGGCTCTGCTGCATGGTTGGTTTCCGCCATGGATCGAGCATTCGCATCGGAGTGGCCCGCAGTAAAATGAACCCGTGAAACTTTGGATTCCGTGCCTGCTCGCAGGGGCACTCGCTTGGGCTTGCGGGTCCGGTGCGCAAGCCCCGCAACAACACCGCGATCCGTTCGCGGGCTACCGGATCGTCGATCTGACCCACCCGTTCGACGAGCACACGGTCTTCTGGCCGACCGGCCAGCCATTCCGCCACGACCGCACGGCGTGGGGGCCGCAGCCCGGCGGTTTTTGGTACAGCGCGTATGACTTGGCCATGAGCGAGCATTGCGGCACGCATCTTGACGCGCCGGTTCATTTTGCGGAAGGCGGTGCGGCGGTAGGAGACATCGATCTCGCCGATCTCAGCGGCCCCTTGGCGATTGTCGACATCGTGCAGCAATGCGAGGCCAATCCCGACTATGTCGCATCAGTGGCCGATCTGGACGCATACGAATCCGAGCACGGTCCTGTCGGCGAAGGTGACATCGTCTTGTTTCGGACTGGCTGGAGCCAACGTTGGCCGGACACCTTGGCCTATCTCGGAGACGACACGCCGGGTCGCGCTGATTCCCTTCGGTTTCCCGGAATCGCCCGCGACGCCGCGCGTTGGCTGGCTGCCCGGAAAGTCGCTGCGGTTGGGATCGATACCGCCAGCATCGACCCTGGGTCATCGACCGACTTCCAAGCCCATCAGGTCTTGGCCGGCGGGTCCATTGCGGTCCTCGAGAACGTCGCGCACCTTGACCAGATTCCCGCGCGCGGCGCGTTCCTGCTGGCGTTTCCAATGAAGATCGGCCGCGGGTCCGGTGCGCCCTGCAGAATCGCCGCGCTAGTGCCGAACAGCTGACCTTCGCTGGTCAGGCCGCCAGCTTGGCCGTCTCGGCCGCAGGGCGGAGGACTACTCCCCGTCCGTGTCCGCTCAACGCGGGTCGGGCCGCAGGCCCGCGGGGCCGATGCTACGGATGTAATTGACGATTTCCCAGATCTTGTCGTCCGCAAGCTGCTTCCCGAATGGCGGCATTTCATGGCCTGCCCCGTCCCGAATCGAGATATAGACTTCGCCGTCCGTCGTGCCGTACCGCCACTCGCGGGGGTCCCGCAGGCTGGGGGCCTCGAAGTCCGGGTTGGCCTGGGCTCTTCCGTCAACGCCGTGGCAATACTGGCAGAGCCTCAAGTATGTCTTGCGGCCTTCGCGGAGAGCTTCTGGAGAGTAGCCGACGGGATTCTGCAGCTGCCGCGCTTGCTCGGCTGGCATGCGTTCGGCGGCGATGCAGGTCGAAGCGGCCAGGGCCGCTACCCAGGCCAGCCGCCAAAGAGCTGCCGTTGCACTAGTCAGAACGAGATCCCCCGGAATGAGCACCGTCCAAGCATGCTGGCCGCGTCACTGACTCGCGAGCATCCGGCCCGCACTGCCGTGCGCTTGTCCACCAGCATGCCCGCAACACACAGCATAGCCGCTCGCGACAGCTGACAGCTGCTCAAGGGTCCGCCCCGACGACGCCTCTGAAAGGAAACAAAAACGACGCTTTGCGGTGGTTGCCGCAAAGCGTCGTTAGAAAGGTGCCGGAGGGGTCTATTTTGGGGTCTTTGGTTGAGGATTAGTATGCGTTGGTGGGCTTGACCCCCCCGACAGTCATTACTCTACTGAATCCCATAGGCCATTGCAAGTAAATCTACAAGTTTTTGTAGATTATTTTCTCGCAGGACGGGTTGATCGACTGTATATGATTGATTATAAGTGAGTTAGATAAACTTTACGAACCGCTTCCCGCATTGGCAATCTGTCCGTGGATTGGGATTTAGTGCGAAGAGAGTGCTACAGGGCGGATTGGCGACCCGGTTCCGCCCTGAATTCTCAGCGGCGCTGCGGCAAAAACGAATTCATGCACTCCCTCCGAGGACAGCGTCTCAAGGTCAAGCGCTTCAATGATGTGGATGCCCCTCTCGACCAGCAGGTGGACATGCACGGGCATGGTCGGCGCCGGCTGGAATTCGAAAGCGATCGTGTCGGAGCCACCCGCGAATACACCCTTTTCGCTCAGCCAGCCCGCAGCCTCTCGATTCACGCCCGGACAGTGCAGGCTGTTGATGAACTGGCCGGCGTCGTGCCAGTAGCGGCCCCAGCCGGTGCGCACGAGCACGATGTCTCCCGCGCGGACGCAGACGCCCGCTCGCTCGGCCGCCTGCTCAAGGCATTCGGCATCCACTACGAAGTCTGCGGGCAGAATTTGGGCGCCTGCGATCGCGGCGACGTCAAGCAGGATGCCGCGGCGAAAGATCGGCGCGACGGTGTCGACATGGAGCACGGCCAGGCCAGTCGCATAAGATTGGCAGCCGATTGCATCCGCCCCGCCGAAGAGCTTGCCGTGCAGGGAGAAATGGCACAGCGCATCGATGTGCGTGCCGACATGGCCGCCGAGCGCGATCGATTCCGCCGCAGCGCTCACGCCTTCTCGGCTGGTTTCTCCGTGCGCCTTGCTCAGGCCGTAAAGGAACGGCGGGTGGTTCGGGTGATGCGGCATGCCGACGTAGTAGGGCTGCGCCAAGTCGATCACGCGGGATTCGTCAAGCAGTTCCAGCAGTTCCTGCATTGCCGTGCATTCTACCCGCTCGTCGGAGTTCGCACGCATCAGGCGCGCGACCGCGAGCGTCGTGCAGTGTCAGCGGAGCGGCCGGCTGACTACGCGGCACGTTGCCACAGCCCGGCCCGGCTCGTCACGATCCGGCGCCATGGCGTTGGCAGCAATTCGAGCGGCTCGGGGCGCTTCCGCGGAGAATGCTGTGGCTGCCCGCGCGGCCCAACAGCACCGAACTGATGTCTGGCAGCAAAGGGCTCGGCCTAATCGTGATATTCTCAGGATTGCCCGTCGGCCCGCGGTTGGCGGTGCCGGCTGGCGGGCCATAGCCACGCAGCTTCCATGAATTGCAGTTTCAGCGGCGCTCCTGTTCCGGTCGACAAGCTATTCCTGCTCTACTATCCGCCTGCGGCTGCCCACGAGACGTGGGACAAATCCTACTATGCTGCGGCCCGCGCGAGGGAGGCTCTGACAGAGGCTCGAGGATGCTTGGAGTGCTTCTTCAGACGCTACGTCGCCACCTGGCGACTCCTGCCGGGCATCTTGATGTTTCTAGCCGGCCTCGCAATGCTCACAAGCTGGGTATTTCTCGCCTTGCCCGGCTGGGGCGAGCTGGGCTTCGCCATGAAGTATCTCGCGCCCTTCGCTGCCCTGGTCGTCACGGCGCTCGGAAAACGCCGGCTGAGGGATTTCCTGCGGCGCTGGAAGCTCTGGCGAGAGGGCTGCCGAGAGGCCATTGCCAAAGAGCTGGCTGCGATCTCTCGGGTCACGAGCGACCTGCCCGAGGATCCGGATGCCGAGCAGGCGGCGGCGATCATGCGCAGGAAATTCCCGGAAATCCTGTCCGAGGTCGCCTTTTTTGGAGGCAACTTCAAGGCGTTCACTTACATGGACTTCGTGCTGGGACCGAAGCTGCGGCACCCGGCCCACAGGGCCGAACTGCCGCAAACGCACAGTCCCTACCGTGATGCCTACTACGTTGGCGAGATCGTTTACGACAATCCCCGCATGTTTCAAAGGGACCGACGCACGAACGCCGACCCGCGGTTCGTTGGCAGCGGTGGCCGCCGCGGCGTGATTTAGGCCCCGCCGGATCCAGCCGACAGCAGCCGATCGAGCGGGTGAATCCTGTCCTTGAGCGGGAAGTCGACCACCGCGCGCCCGAGCTGCGACGCGTACACTCCCTGCGTCATCTCCACCGTCCAGCGTCCGGCCCTCTCGCTGCAGGCTGGCTCTCCGCCGGTCTCGATCGCCTCCAGCAGATCTTCGACCATCAGCGCGTTGGCAGTCAGATTGCGCTCGTCGCCGAAGCTGCGGTGCTCCGGCTGGATCAATTCCCATCCGCGGTCGTGACGCGGCAGCCACGCCGGGCTGCGCAGGATGAAGCCTTCCGAGTCCCTGTTGTAGATCTCGTTGGGCAGGAAGATCCTGCCCTTGGCTCCGTAGACATGGGTCCCGAAGCGCCACGGATGGGTTTGGCTCGATTGCTTCGAGCCAAAATACGCGTGGCGGCCGGCTCCGAAGGAGAACATTGCGGACATCTGACGGCCAGCTACCGGACCGATCGGCTCGTTGGGAGTGCCCAGATGGTCAAAGCCGAGTTCCTCGCCCTTGGAGGTGATGTGGGCGAAGACCCATTCGGGGTCGCCTAGGATCGCCCGCATCATGTCGAAGATGTGCGATCCCAGCACGACCAAGTCCTCGCCACCGGCGCGGTAGTCCTCCTTGCCGCGACCGCGCACTTCGTGAATCTCCCCGATCTCTCCCGCCTCGATCAGCTCCAGCGCCTTGAGTGTGAATGGCGATCGGCGCATCTGGTGCGCCAGCTGCACCTTGACTCCCGCCTTGCGAATGGCCTCGACCATCCGGTCAGCGTCTTCGAGATTGCTGGCGAATGGCTTCTCCAGATACATGTGGCAACCGGCCCCGGCCGCCGCGGTCACCATCTCCAGCCGTTGGTCGGCGTGACGTGGGCAGATGCTGACGATGTCTGGCTTCTCCGTTGCCAGCAGTTCTCGATAGTCGGCGTAGGCCTGCGGAGCCCCGGTGCGGTCCTTGGCCTTGGCCCGCCCGTCTGGATCGGGGTCCGACACCGCAACCACCTCAGTTTGCGGAAATGCCGGCCACACGTCGCCTATGCCGTGGCCGAAATTGCCGCGGCCAGTATGGCCGATCACGCCGACTCTGTAACGCGCCTGAGCGCGAGCTGGGAGGGTCATCGCGGCCGAAGCGGCAAGGAAATGCCTACGCTGCATGGCCAGACTATATCAGCAAGCGGCCAGCGTCGGGTCCGCTTGGGGCCGCGCTCGAGGTAGCGGGAAGCTATTCGGCCGGCTCCGTCAATTCCTGGCCGCCCGCGACCCAGCCCTCGATTCCGCCGAACTGAATCTCGTTTTCGTAACCGTTATCCCGGAGTATGGCCGCCGCACGGGAGGCCCGACCACCGCGCCGTCAATAGGCCACGATGGGCTTGTCTTTCGGGACTTCCGCCAAGCGGCCCTCCAACTGATCGATCGGGATGTGGGTGTAACCCGCGATCACCCCGTCCTGCACCAGTTCTTCCGGCGTGCGGACGTCGAGTAAGAAGATGTCCTCTCCGCCGGCCAGTCGCCCCGCGACGCTTGCGACGTCGAGCTCGGTCGGGTCCGCAGCCGCGCTGGTCGCGGGCTCCGCCGCAGTGGCGGGCTCGGAGTCTCCAGTTCCGCCACAAGCCATGACGGCAACGGCCGCCAGCAACACTCCCCAAGCAGGTGTCTTCATGATGTCCTCCTGTTACGCGCGCCAACCCAGCGTCGAAGCTCCGGGAATCCGCCGGATAAGGTCCGCGAGCTCGGTGCGGCTCTCCGCACCGATCGTGAAGCAGTCAATGCAGTCGAGCGCCATGGCGTGTTGCAGCGCCTCGCCGACCCGATCACGCAGCACGCCCTCGCCGAGAATCTTCATGCCGATGACGCCCTTGCCCGCGGCCTTGATCTTGCACAGCTCTTCGATGACCGTGGCAGGGTCGGCGTCCATGCTCGCGCCGATGGCATTGATCCGTGCCAGGTCGACGTCGATGAACTCCTGCCGGTGCACTTGGCGCAGCGCCGGCAGCGAGTGGCAGGAAATGCCTCGCGACCTGACGATCCCGCGCTGCTTGTACTCGTTGATCACGTCCATCGCGCCTGCCCGCTGGACCGGCCAATCCTCCTCGCGCACGGCGTGGAGTAGCAGCAGGTCGATGTAGTCGGTATTCAGCTCCTTGCGGAAGCGCTCGATGTCCTCGCGCATGCCCTTGGCGGTCTTGGTCGTGGACTTCGTCATCACGACCACCTGTTCCCGAGGGATGTGCTCAAGTGCATTCTTAAGGTGTGGATGGCTGCCGTAACCGTCGGCTGTGTCCCAGAAGGTGAGGCCGTTGTCGAAACCGTAGCGGTATAGGTCGGTGAGGCCGCCAACCCCCAGCTTGCGAGTCTGGTTCGACGCGCCCCGGAAGCCGCTGGTCCCGGTGCCCATCGCCAGCCGCGACGGGCGGAGCCCATCCGGACCCAGCGATACCGAGTCGTAGGCAAAGCGGCGAGGAAACTCTTGGGCGTAGCCCGTGGTGGCCCCGAACAACTGATGCTGCACGGCGGCGAGGGATGCACCTGCGGCTAACGATTGGCGGATAAAGGCTCTTCGCTCCATAGCGTCGTTTCTGGAGACAGACTAGCATAATCACGGTTTAGACAGGCAGCCGGCGGCAGCGCTTTAGTCACACCTGATACTGAAGCGTTTGTTGGCTCGAGGGTCATGAGGAAGCCCGGCTAGTGCGGAGAGCGGGAAGGGTGAGCGGAGCCGAAGCAGTGGGACTGGCCGGAACACTTACCGCGACGGTAGACATGGGAGGCCTGAGGCTGTTCCGCGCTAGGAATGACGCTTGCGCGCTCAAATAGACCGATTGGTGGCACACGTCCAGTTCCTCGCCGAGGGCTGGGCAAATTCGGGTATGGCATGCGGCGCGTCAGACCAGCACAAGGACGCTGGCTGCGCTGACATGGCTGTTTGCCAGCCACAGCGAGCAGGGCTTCCCAGCGGCACAGCACCCGGCGGGCGCGGCCAAACAGCCCAGCACGTGCACTGCAAGCCGTTGGCTTGGATCCGCAGGCTCTCGCGAGCACGGGCGCCGGCAGCAGGCGTGCAACCATGGGAGTCTGGAGTCGGCCAATGCCCAGTCCGAAGTGCGTGACGAGGTCTAGCAGCGACTGCGCCGGTTCGGGAAGTCGACAATTGCAATCCCGACGCCTGCCTCAAACGGATTCGTCGGTTCCGACGACTGGCAGCACTCCCGATCGCTGGGCTGCTCGCTTGCGCACGCGCGCTCTCATTGCGCACGCAGCATCTCACCAGCGGCGGCCCTGCAACCGCAGCTTACGCCTGGCGGGCCGATGCGGGCACCGCAGGCGGCTGGCGATGGCCAAGTCGGTTATATGCCTGTTGCTGGCGGCACATTCATCCTGGGGTCAGGATTGTCTCCACATCTCCGTGTCGGATCCGGCTGGCGCCCCAATTCGCAATGCGACCGTGGCAGCCGGAGCCACTGCACAGCCGACGGACGATGACGGCCGCGCGGCGCTCCGCGGCCTCGGACCCGGCCGGACTTCTGTCGTAGTCACGGCACCAGAATTCCAGCCTCAGGAGCGCACTATCGCGCAGCCGTCGGGCGAGCTTCGCTTCGAACTGGCACTTGCCACAGTCACCGAGCAGATCGTGGTGGTAGGCAGCCGCACCGACGGGCGGACGGTCTTGGAATCAGCCGTGCCGGTGGACATCGTGTCACTGGAAGAATTAGCTGAGCAGGGAGATCCGGATGTCGCCAACCAGCTGCGCAACACCGTTCCCGCGTTCAACGTGAACATGTCGCCGGTCTCTGACGCGGGTACGATCGTGCGCCCGGCGAGTCTGCGCAACCTGGCCCCAGACCACACGCTGCTGCTGGTGAACGGCAAGCGCCGCCACCGGGCGGCCGTGATCCACTGGCTGACTGTCGGTGTGTCGGACGGCGCCCAAGGCCCGGATTTGGCGGTGATACCGTCGATCGCCCTGCGGCAGGCGGAGGTCTTGCGCGACGGGGCGTCGGCCCAGTACGGTTCCGACGCGATCGCCGGCGTGATCAATCTCGTGCTCAAGGACGCCCGGTCGGGAGGCAGCGTGCAGGTCTCGTCGGGCGGCCATACCGCCGGAGACGGCCAAACCCTCACCGTCGCCGGCAATGTGGGACTTCCGCTGGGCGAGGGCGGGTTCGCCAACTTGAGCATCGAATACGGGAACAGTGAGCCCACCAGCCGCTCGGTCCAGCGCCAGGACGCCCAGCAGCACATCGCCAACGGCAACACGGCCGTCCGAGGTCCGGCCGTGCAGGTCTGGGGTGCGCCCGACATTGCCAATAACGTCAAGTTCTGGGGCAATTTCGGAAAGTTCATCCGGGGCTCGACCCAGCTTTACGGCCACGCCAACTACGCACCGCTGATTCTTTGTCGGGTTGAGGGGTGTAGTCGCTCTCTGGGTGCCTGAACACGAGCGCCATGGCGGTCTGAGAAGGAAAATCGAGCCCCGGCCTGGTGTCCAAGGATGCCCGATGGGCCGAGCAGCGCCGGGCGGGGCTCCCGCTATCGGCCCCGGGCGCACAGAGCGGCCGCTCACCCGGCCGCGGTCGGCCGGATGCGATGTCTCAGCGGTGCCAGTCCTGCTAGGTTTCGCTCAGTCGCAGTTGCAGCGCCTTGGCGCGGTTGCCGGCGGAGTAGATTTGCGCCTCCGGCACCGTCTCGAACTGCGGCTGCGACAGCAGCAACGCCAGCGCCAGGTTGTTCAGCGCCGCGTTGTTGGCCGGACCGTGGCCCGTGCGCACGCGGCTGGCAGCCTCCCCGAAGACCTTGTCGCGGCGGTAGTGGTTGGCGCTCTCCACTCGCCAGTGGCCGCGCTGCAGCACCAGTAACTCGCGCGCCGAGGCAGCCGCCGGCGGCAGCGAAGTGATGCCCTAGCTGTAGCTGCGCTTGACCGCGCCACCGCGCCGCGCACAGCGCTCGTGCGTGATGCGGTAGGCCTGCTGCGCATGCGGGAACGGCAGCAGTTGCGGATGGGGCGTGAAGACTTGGCTCGAGCGCTTCTCTAAGTCGCTCTGGCGCGAGGGCTTCCAGCCAGCTTCCGCCCAGCTGCGCGCCGCGCCCAGCTCCCAATTCAGCCCGCTCAGGGTCGCGTGCGTCAGCTCGCAGTTGCCTTTGATCCGCACCATGATGTGCCCGCCGTGCGGTTCCACGATCGCCCGCTCGGTCTCGCGCCCCGCGTGCCCCGCGTCCAGCGTCACCGTCCGTCCGCGCAGGTCCACCGCTTCCAACAAGGCCCGCCAGGCCGCCTGCTCGCCGCCCGCCTCGCGGGAGCTGCGGCTCGCCACCGGGACGCCCGTGCGCTGGTCCACCAGCGTGACCGTCGCCCCGTGCTGCCCCGTCGCCGACAGCCGGTTGGCCCCGCGAATGCGCTTGCCAGCCCCCGCCCGCGCCGACGCCGCCACGCGCGGTTGCGTCCAACGCTCGAGCGCCCGTTCCAGCGAGCCCGGGGCGGTCCGCTCCATGACCCGCTGGAAGGTCGTGTCCGAGGGTGTCACGGACTCCCCCGTGGTCGCGTCCCGGCGACAGCCCAAGGCTCCTAACTCCTCTGCTGTCAATGTCTTCGCATACGCTTCTGCCGCCCGCCGACCCGACCGGCCAGCCTCGCCAGCAGCTGCAGCGCCAGGACCACGGCCAACCGATGCCGTCTCCCGTGGCAGCTCCGGCTGTCCTCCACCGCCTCCCACTGCGCCCGCAGCGAGCGCAGTTCCGCCGCCGGGTCGCGCACATCGACCGCCCCGCAAGCCCATTCCGGCCGCTCCTGCGGATCCGCCAGCCGCGCCCGCGCCCGCGCCCGTAGCGGATCCACCCGCATCTGCTTGCGCTGCCCGTGCTTGTCCGTGGACTGCCCGTTCGAGCGCGCAGACCCCTTGCGCAAGCCCAGCTGGATCCAGTGCGCCACCACATAGACCGTGCCCCGGTACAGCTGCGGATCCACAAACGTTTCGGCGAGTTCAATGGGAGGCCCCCAGCGCTGTTGCCAGTCCCGGCTCAGCCGCCGCAGATTCAACCCCAGCACGCGCGAGGCCAAGTGCTGCACGCCCGCCCCCTCCGGCAGCACTGAAAACCTCGTGTGATTCGCGATCAGATGCAAGCGCCGGAACTGCACCGCCTTGTGCCAGCCCAGCCAGCGGGCGCGCGGGCGGCACTGGAAGACCCCCGTCTGCCAGCCCACCAGCGCCAGCCACTCGCCCTCGTATTCCGCCACATAGCGCAGCCCGCGCCCGGCCAACTGCTTGCACCCCAAATCGTGGTGTTTGGCCATCAGCGCATCCCAGCGCGGCCGCTCGTGCGGCTGCGCCAGCCGCAGCACCACTTGCTTCAGATCCGGAATCGTTGTGGGCGTCTCCTGCTCCTGCATACCCCATGCATACACGAATCCGGCCAAAATAGCCAGCCCCTCGCCGATCTTGTTGTGCGAATGGTCACACCCCCCCGATAAAGAATCAGCCGTGCCAACTACGCCTCCAAGCAGGTCGATGGAAGCTTCTACTGGCGCAATCCGCATCGCCGCACGGCGCTGTTCAGCAATGATGGCGGCAAGAGCCTCTTGGTGGGGGACCTGCTGGATGCCGAGGACGGCATCTTGGACGGCTCCGCCGGCTGTCCGACCGTGCGCGTTGCGAACGGGAAGGTGCTTGATCCGGCTGCCTTCGACGCGCTGCTCGGCGAGCCCAATTGCTTCACGTTCCATAAGCCGTTCGCTGGGAATCCGAACGGCTTCCCAGGCGGCTTCACGCCCCGGTTCGGGGGTGACTACGTGGACTCGTCGGTAGTAGCCGGACTGCGGAGCACGCTGACCGCGAGATTGTTCTGGGACGCGAGCGTGGGTGTCGGCTCGAGCGAAATCGACATGTTCATCTACAACACCGTCAACGCATCCCTAGGCCCGGATTCGCCGACAGAGTTCAAGCCGGGCACAGCCCGCCAGAACGAGACGAATCTGAACTTTGATCTGGCGTACGCGCTAAGCGACGAGATCCACCTGGCGGGTGGCGCTGAGTGGAGGAACGAGACATTCGTGAACGGTCTCGGGGACGAGGCCTCGTGGAGGGTCGGGCCGCTCGCGGCGCAGGGGTTCAGTTCCGGGTCGAACGGCTTTCCGGGCTTCGGCCCGATCACCGTGGGCTCGTGGAGCCGCAGCAACTATGCCGCGTACGGCGACATTGAGATCGGAGGAGCCGGCAGGCGCTACACCGTGGGCGCGGCGCTGAGGGGCGAGCGCTTTGCCGATTTCGGCACCACGGTCAACTACAAGGCGGTCGGCCGCTTCGAGATAGCTCGCGGGCTGACCGTTCGCGGCGGAGCGAGCACCGGGTTTCGCGCGCCCACGCCCGGCCAGCAGAATTCCTACAACGTGACGACAGCCTTGGATCCGGGCACGAACGTGGTGATCAACCAGGGCACGATTCCGCCGACCTCGCAAGTGGCCTCGTTCGTGGGCGGGGAGGGCTTGGGCCCGGAGCGATCACGCAATTACACCGCGGGGGCGATCTTCGAACACGGGCCCTTCAGCCTGACCGCCGACTACTTCCGCATCGAGCTCGCGGATCGGCTCTGGTTCTCCAGGCTGTTCGCGCTGACTACGCAGCAGGTTGACCAGCTTGTGGCCGAAGGCGTGGTAGACGCGGCGAACCTGACGAAGTTCCGGTTCTTCACGAATGACTTCGACACCACCACGCACGGCGTGGACTTGATCGCCACGTATGCGCCGACGGCGCTCGACGGGAATTCGGTCTTCAGCTTCCTGCTCAACCACACAGGCACCGCCGTGGCTGACTACAATCCGGAGACCGTGACACCGGCCAGGATCAACCTGCTGGAAAGCGCCCTGCCGGAAATGCGCTGGAACTTCACAGTCCGGCACCAAGCTGGCAGGTTCCACGTGCTGGTACGCGTCAGTTATTGGGGCGACTTCTTCGACCGCGAAGACAATCGCGGGTACCCGGGCGAGCACTTGGCCGATGTCGAGGCAACCTACGATCTGACACGGGCATTCTCGCTGTCTCTTGGCGCGCAGAACGTTTTCAACACCTACCCCGCGCGGAATCCAGACGCCCATCTGCGCCTAGGTAATCTTTACCCGCAATCCACGCCGTTCGGATTTAACGGCGGCTACTACTACATGCGGTTCAACTACAAATGGGACCGGGCCCAATAGGCCGCAGTTCCCGGCCATGATCGGTCGGAAGTCCTTGATATATCGGCGCTAATAAGGCCAGCCCGTACCCGCAACTCTCGCTGGGAGGCCAACGCAATTCGCCGCGGTTGGAAAATCCGGGCATCGGTATCGGGAAATTGGCAATTGGTCATGATTCGGTATCCCTGTCGCGATCCGGGTGCGACCGCGGAGCCGCCTCCCGTACACGCAGCCAGAAAATCGTCCCGAGAATCCCCGCGCTGGCACCGATCACGCCCCTTACCGTGCCCCCGATCTTCGAGGTCCCGAACCTCCGTCGCTGAGTGTCCACCGGCGTTTCCGTAATGCGCATGCCTAGCTGAATCGCCTTGATCTGCATCTCCACTGTCCAGCCATACGTCGTATTCTGCATGTTCAGGCGCCGCAAAGCCTCTGTGCGAATCGCCCGGAACGGTCCCAGATCGGTGACCTTGCGCGCCCAGAGCAGGCGGATCAGCAGGCCGGCCACGCGATTTCCCGCGATCTGCGGCAGCGACAGCGCCCCGGGCTCCACCTCCCCGAGCACGCGGGATCCGATCGCAAGGTCGGCTCCGTCGGCGATTGCCGCCAGCAGGTTGATGCCCTGACGGACATCGAATGCTTGGTCTCCGTCAACGAACAGCACCACATCCACCGGGCGCAGGGCGGCGATCGCCGTCAGACAGGCCATGCCGTAGCCGGGAACCTCCTCGACGACCACGCGAGCCCCAGCGTCCAACGCACGGCGCGCCGTGGCATCCGCGGAGCAGTTGTCGCATACCACGATGTCGTCGACAAGCGGTTGCCCGCCAGCGCCGCGCAACTCGAGCAGCGTGCCGACCACGGCGCCAATGTTGTCCTCTTCGCTGTACGCGGGAATCACCGCACCGACGCTCAAGTCCTTGTACATCGCGTGGTGGTGCCGTCGCTGGCGTCAGCGAGGTTCGTCAACCCCGGCGCAAGGGATGCCGCCGAGTTTCGCATACAGCTCTTCCAATCCCTCCCTCAGCTGGCCGAGAACGTGGGAGCGGCGAGCCCCGTCATTCTCGAAGGTCAGCCCGAGACCTTCGAGCGGCTCGCTGCCTTGGACCTCCATATCCTATTCGTAAGAGTTTTCGAACAACTCGTCCTGCCCGGTAGGGCCGCGGAAGAGCCTGCCGGTCCGGCCATTCGGCTTGCTACGCGTCACCTGTCCGCCCTTCCTCTATTCTTCGGGAGTTCCCATTTTCACGGCGGGCCTTGAGCGCAACCCCGGCGTCGGTCAGCACATAGGCCTGGTCCGGGTGGTTGGGCTGGCCGGGGTGAGTCATGCGGAGCACGCCGCCGGTCAACAGCGGTTCCAGATGATTGCGGCGGAAGAATGTACGGTGCGTCAATCCCAACTCGCCCATGATATCCACCATGGAACGCGGCACGTCGCAGAGCATCACGATTTCCCACGCCGCTTTGTTGAGGTGCCACAATGCGTCAGCTTGGTCAGTGACCAACTCCGGCGGTTTGGGGACGACTTGGTCAGTGACCAAGTCCCCCTGCCCGAATCGGGCTTGATCGCCAGCTTGATCGGGCCGGCTCAACCGTTCCCTCAGATGTTCGGCGACAGCGAACACCGGCGATCCGGCCCCTTCCAGCGACGAAACGAGACCGTGGACCGTCAAGCGCTCCAAAACCGCCTGTACACCGGTGCCGGAAAGGGTCTTATATACCAAAGTGCTCAGCAACGGAATCTGGCGGGAATGTTCCGGGCAATCCGAAATGGCGAGATCCTTGGCCCACGTCATTGTGTGCGCCATAGCGCTTCCAGTGAATTTTGTTGCGGGAATTCTGAGGTCCGAGGATCGCATCCATCACCAGCTTGAGATAGTGGCTGGCCGCGGGATCGCAATACAGGCTTCCCGTTGGCTTGAGCAACCGCTTCATTTCCAGCAGGCGAACGGCCCTCATGACCAGCTCGGACTGCCTGCCCTTGCCCTGCGCGAGCCCAACAGCGTCAATGATGCTGGCCAGTGCGGGGCCCCTCTCAGCGATCAAGCCAAGCCAAGCCCGGTCCACGTCGCTCAGAGTCCACGTGTCCTGCAAGGCCGCTCCTGCCGCCTCTGAGCCTATGGGCGCCTCGTCATGGCGATTCGAGTTGCATGGAGGGTCCAGGTAGAGCAGCTCTGCGCTCTCGGAATTCATGCCCCGCAGGACGTCCGGATTGTCCCCGGTCAACAGCGTCCGGCGCTTAACGTTCGGCTCCGCCATCCTCGTTCCGTTGCTTGCGCGGCAGCCCGTAGGCGAACATGCGCCGGACGGCCTGCTGGACCGGCAGGTTGATGCTCAGGACGCGCGTTTCCGGTCGCCCCGGACGGTTCCGCTTGGTCCTGCGCACCAGCTTGCTCATGCCGTCAGCCTCTTGTACGTGAGCACCTTGCCGTCCATGTTACGGACCATGTGCCCCAGCTGGTCCATGGTATCCAGACTGCGGATTCCGGCCCGTCCGCTGAACTCAATCAGGTACCGATGCAGGTGCTTGACGGTCATCCGGTGATAGATGCCGTAGTAGCCGCGCTTGAACAAGGACCAGAACCCCTCGATGCTGTTGGTGTGGACCGCGTCGCGCACGTACTCGCCCGCTCCGTGGTTCACCGCGTTATGCGTGTACTCGCACAGTTTCCCATAGCAACTGGATCCGTCGGTGTACAGCGTGGAACCCGGCTCGACCGTAGCCTCCACGAAGCCTCCCAGAGTCCGGGCATCCGTTGCCGGCACTGGCTTCGCTGCCACCTGGCCGCCACGCTGCTTGGCACCCACAACCGCCGTCTTGCCGACGCTTCCGCGACCGGCCTTGAGTTGCTGCGATGCGTGCTTGTTGCGCTCCTTGCCGCCGATCTAAACCTCGTCGAGCTCGACGATGCCGCTGAGCGGCGCCGCGCCGTCTCTGAACACCTCGCGGATTCTCTGCAGCATGTGCCAGGCAGTCTTCTGCGTGATGCCTAGCTCGCGATGCAGCTTCATGCTGGAGATGCCCTTGAGGTTGGTCGCCGCCATGTAGAACGCCACAGCCCATGTCTGATAGCCGAGCTTGCTGGACTGCATGATCGTGCCCTTGCGGACGCTGAAGCGCTTGCGGCAGTCCTTGCAGGTGTACGGCATGGACGGATGGGACGGGCAATGTCCGTGGTTGCCGGAACGGCAGTCCGGGCAGGTCGGCCGGTGCTTCCAGCGCAGTTCCTCAAACCACCTTTCCGCCGTCGCGTCGTCCGGGAACATGCGCAGCAACTCGATGATCGTGAGGCCCTTGCGGTCCGCCCGCCCAGGCCCCTTGGTGGTATGGTTGCTGGGCCGCCTCATGAGCATTATCATACCACGAACTGCAAGTGGAATCAAGCGTTAATGCACTGATTCTAAAAGTGTTTATATGCGTTCTGCTGTACCGAACATTCCCGCCAGATTCCGTTTCTGAGCACTTTGGTATATAAGGCCCTAACAGATCTGAGTGCCTTCCCTGCATGTCAGGCACCGAAGACCGACGCGCCCCTCTCTGTCCTGTTCGCAGCCAGGTTCAAACTCGTGACCACAGCAGGCTTCCTTTGGCGTTATCACCGAAATCGAAAGCTTAACCGGGGACTTGCCGTTCGCGGATACCGGACCGCTGAATAGCAGAACTCACGACCATAGCCACAGCTTTGCTTCGAGGGCTCCGGCACTCGGTGAGGGTCTCCCGATAATCGGCAAACTCCTCGGCCACACGCAGGTCCAAACCACCGCGCGCTACGCTCACCTGACAAACGAATCCGCAAAAGCATCGGTCTCCCGGGTCGGAGACAGCATAGGAGTGCATATCAATCAGGCGGAGCCGGCTTAGCCAAACCGAAGCCGCTGGCACGAAATCGCTGGCAGCGTTCCTCTTGGCCGTTCAGCGCCGTGGATCTGTAACTCTATGCGGTGCGTTGCCCCCCTCATCGTCGGACAGGCTCAATGGGATCCTGCACCGAACAACTGTCTGCGCTCGCAGAGGAGCCTTGCTTCAAGCACAGTGCTGCATTACCCATAATGTCACTCTGCGAAAATCTCATCCAACGTCGCGTTTCTCCTCTCCGCCAAAATGCAAGCAAAGTGGCGGGCTCGGGTGAGCGAGACTTGAAGTAGTCGTCGCGTCTCCGCGAAGGGCGGCTCATTGTCTTTCCCGCGAAAGGTCCGATGCCGGTCTTCGACAAGCAGAACAGCGTCATATTCTCGCGCCTTGAGCTGATGCATCGTCATGACGCTGATGCTGAAGGCTTCCAGGTGATTGTTCATAAGCTGATCCTGGACGATCGCCTCATCCAACGCTGCTTCGGCGCCCGCATAGTCGCCCCGTTGTTTCCACAGCTCACCAAGCCGCTCTTCGATAGCCGAGCCGCGGCGCAGCAGCCGCAGGTATCGGGCATGGTCGCCCGTGCGTTTGAGCTCGTCAGCATCGGCGGCCTCAAGAGCTTGCCGAACAGTAAGCCAATCCTCTGTCGGTGAACCGACAAAACCGGCTGCATCGACCCGCGCAAATACGGAAGTCAGGGCCCTCACACATTTTGTGTTTGGCACGTTCTTACTGCGGCACTCTTTGGCCCAGCGCAACAATCGGTCCGATGTCTGGATCCCAGTCATCGTTCCTGCCGACCGATATACCGCGCCGATCCTATCCAAGGTGCCGGCAAGCCTTTCATCGGGTGGATCAGCCTGTGATGCCATAACAAACGCAATCACCCTCGCCGCGAGGGTAATCTGTATCTGATCGAACATGACGTCGTGGGGGATTGGGCCGTGTTCTTTTCCGTTCACGGTCAGCCATTGCTCCAATGCATCTGAAATCAGGCGAACCATTGCGCGACTGCGCGCAGCCACGACAATCGTCAGGTCCCGGCGGCCAGTCCGTTTGACTGTTTCGCTCCTGGTCCTATTCAGCGCGAAGCGCACTCCAAGTGCAAACTGGCCTGGCTGAAAGCGCCGGAATTCGATGTCATTCGGTAGCTCGAACTGAACCCCTGGCGACAACAGGCTGCGCGCGTACCCCGCGATCCCCGTAGCCGGGCTTCGATTGTTCTCGTTCTGGAAATCGAAGGTAACTGCGTCGAGGGTTTCAGCAAAATCCTGAAGTCGTGTCGCGCTCACGCCCTTGCGCCAAGCGTAGATGCGCTGCTCGGTATCTCCGAGAGCCACTATCTCCGAGTCTTCCGATAGCGTCTGGATCATGCGCCACTGATCCTCGTCCGTGTCCTGGAACTCGTCTACGAGGATCAATGGGTGAGCTTGGCCGAAGCGCTTGCGGATGACGACTGACTGCTCGAGAAGATCAGCTGCCCGGGGCGCAAATTGATCATACGTCAGACGGCCGCCCGCCAGAAACAGGCGCTCTTCCTCTGCACTCCAGTCTTCGTCTTCCAAGCCAGCACGGATGAGTGCCGCGTCTTGCGCCGCAACGATTGTCAGTTGCCGTTGCGACGACAGCAAGTATCCATGAGACCTGAGGATGTCCCACGCGAAGGAATGGTAGGTCTTGATTTCAACATGGCGCCCAATTTTCGCCGTCAGGACATTTCCGGCGCTCTCCAGAATCCGCCGGATCGCGGAATTGGAAAAGCTGAGAAACAGCACGGATTGTTCAGGCTGAAGACGTTCAAGAACAGTTCGCCGCGCCTTCAGTAGCGCGATCGTGGTCTTTCCCGACCCTGGACCGCCAATGACCAGCATGTGACCGGTGCCACGGAGGATGGCGCGCCGTTGATCGCATATTTCGAATCGCTCCTCTGGATTGGCCATGTTCAGTCCAAGACAGGGGCAAGATCGTCGTCAACGTTGTCGCCGTCGTCTTCATCATCGGTCGCGAGGTCGTTCGGCAAGTCCTCGCTGATACGCCCCAATGCTTCGACGATGATGCCGGGCAAATCCGTGCCCGAACAATGCTCTACCAAGCGCTGCGCATAGCTAGCGGTAGTTTACTGAGCAGCGAGAATCGACAATTGTAACGTACTGATTCCCCGGTGGTTAGGGGGCGGTGGGCTGTATTACCCACGGTCGGGTCTGAGCAGCTCGTCGAGTTGCAGTTCGTCCGCCAGAGCTTGCTGCGTCAGCGTCTGTTTGGAGTTGACGGTTGCCACCCGGGGCGGCCCTTTCGTGCCTTGGCGCGGGTACAGCAGGTCGATGCGTTGGATCTGCCCCAGTTCCTGCTGGAGTCCCTCCATGGTCAGGGTCGGCCAGGCCGGCCGCACCTGGCGGTGCAGGTACTGCAGCAGCGAGACCCCCAGCAGGCAGTAGAACGCATGCACGCGGATCTTGGAGTCGGTCCAGTGGTGCAGCGGCCCCCAGTGCAGCCAATCGCCGCCCTTCAGGCCGCGGAAGACGCGCTCCACATGCTGCTGTCCCTGATAAGCCGCGGCCACCTGAGCGGGTGCCCAGTCGTGCCGGTTCGTCACCAGCGTGGTGCGCCCGAAACGCTCCTTGAGCAGGCGGTGCAGCGCGGACGTGTCGATGGCGAAGCGCAGCTCCCAGCTGCGGTCCGGGTTGCGCTGCAGCTCGTAGCTGAGCACCGTGGCCACGAAATTCGGCTGCAGCCAGCGCTCGATCCGGCTCCGCAGGCCCTGCTCTGTGTGCCGGTCCTGCGGCTTGGAGAGCTGCCGTGCCAGAGCGCGCAGCTTCTGCGTCGCCTTCACCAGCGACACCGAGACGCTGTGGAACTGCTCGCTGGCGAAGCCGGCCGAGTAGCGCAGCACGGCGAGGTACTCAGCCCCGTGCACGAGCGTACGCTCGCCAGCGACGCTGACGCCGGGCTCGCCGGGCAGCGGCTCGAGTTGCTCGAGCGGGCGCTGGCGCAGCGCCGTCGGCGCCTGGCCCCAAGGCAGCGCAGCGATCCAGCCCAGGCCGCTGGCCTGCAGTTCCAGGGTGTTGGCCAGAGCCGCGCTGCCCTTGTCCAGCACGAGGGTGACCGTCTCGCGCGGGATGCCGGCCCCGTCGAGCAGGCGCGTGATGCGGCTGAGGCAGGCCGGCAGTTCGTCGCGGTCGGAGACGTTGCCCGGGTAGACGTGGTGGCCCAGACTCAGGCCGTGCTCGCCGTCGAGGGCGTAGGAGAGGCCGATCTGACGCAGGTCGTGGCGCTTCTGCTTGTTGTGGCCGCGCTGGGCCAGGGCAGAGCGGGAGTTGGTGGTGGCGATCCAGGTGGGGAAGTTGGTGGTGTCGTAAGCCAGCACGCAGCGGCTGACCAGATCGCGCTCGCGGAAGGCCCGCAGCAGGGCAAGTTGAGCTTGCTCGAGTTGGTCGGGGCGGGGCTCGCGCAGGGAGTCGCTGACGTCGATCTTGTCGAAGTGGTCCCAGAAGGCCTGGGAGCTGAAGCGCTTGGGGGCGAAGCCCCACAGGTCGGGCAGGACGGAGCGGCGGTACCAGTCGGCGGCCGCGGTCTTGGGGCCGGGAGCGCAGATGCGGTGGAAGGCGGCGAGCAGCAGGAAGTGGGGGATGGCGGGACCCTTGGCGGGAGCGGGCCAGACGGAGAGGAGGGCGTCGAGGGCGCCGGAGCGGCGGGCGGCCTGCCAGAGGGCGGCGGGCAGGCCGCAGTCGCGGGCGGTGGCTTCGAGAGGGACGGGGGCGGTCCTGTCCTTGACGAGGCGGGCGAGGTGTTCGGCGGTGCCGAGGTAGGTTTGATGGGTGATGCGGGGATTGCCGTCAACGCGGCCGGAGGTGGCGACGTAGTAGTAGGTCTTGTTGCCCTTTTTCTTGCCGATGATGGATGCCATATAGGGTAATACTAACACTAGAGGAGTGGCCATGCAAGCATTATTTACCATGAATATAGGGAAAATCAGATATAGGGTAATACATAAATCCGGCAGGATGCGGATTCAAAACCGATTTGGTTGCAATGACTTAGTGGAGCGAGTGCCTACGCCGGAGCGGAGTTTCAGTAAACTACCGCTAAGGGCCTCTTGCAGTCCCTCCAGTGCGACCGTCCGGCCGGCCGGCCGGCGATGGTCGGAAACAGTCGGCAATCGTCTTGGCGACGCCGAAGATTTCCTGATTACGCACCAGCCCCAGCCAAAGTTAGGAGGCGGTAGGGTAGGGGCGGAGTGCGCACGGCGACATAGGCGAGGCGGGGCACGAGATCGACCAGCTGGTAGCGGCGGTTGAAGCGGTAGGCGAATTCGGCGAGGTAGCGCCCCGCGTAACGCGCGGCGCAGGCGTGATAGGTGCCGTCCATCGCCCGCTTGACGTTGCCCAGCAGCGTGTTCACCCAGATCAGCCCGGGCGTCTCGCAGCTGCCCTTGCCACCTCCGGTGACGCGCGGCTGGTGCGTGCAGCGGGCCGCCTGCACCCCCCGGAAGCAGGCCAGCCCGTCCGACCGTACGATGGTCCCCGGCCGTAGGTGCTGCTGCGCCCAGGCTTCCACTGCGCGGCGGCGGAAACCAACCACCGGGCTCAGCCGCAGCCGCTGCGGCCGCCCGTCCTCAGTGACTTGGGCCGCCGCCAGGAAGGGCGTCTTGCGGTCCGCGCCGCGACCGCGCTTGCCGCCGCTGGCTGCCCCGCCCAGATCGGCGTCGTCCAGCTCCACGAGGCCCCCCAGCGGCTGGCTGTCAGCCCGCTCGCGCATCGCCTGCAGCAGTTTGTGCTTGAGCATCCAAGCCGTGTTGTAGCTCACGCCCAACTGGCGCAGCAGGTCCATCGCCGAGAGGCCATTCTTGGATTGCGTGAGCAAGTAGATCGCCAGGTACCAAGTGGTCAGCGGCAGCTTGGTGTGCTCGAACACGGTGCCGGCGGTCAGCGAGACCTGCCGCTGGCAGCGGATGCACTGGAAGACCTTGCGGGTGTGCAGCTGGCAGTCCTTGTGCTAGCCGCAGGCGGGGCAGCGGAAGCCCTGCGGCCAGCGCGCTTGGAACACCGCTTGGGCGCATTGCAGCTCGGTTCCGTAGAGCTTGAGGAAGTCGCGCAGGCTCTGTCCTTTGTGGAACTGAACGTGGTTCTTAGGCATGTAGAACTCCTTTGTTGTCAGATACTTATTATACATTCCACAGCGATTTAAGTCAACCGGATCGAAGCCCGAATCCAAAACATTTCCGGCTCCTAAATGCGGCTGAGAGTCCTCGGTAATCAGGGAAGATTTTGGTATATAAGGCCCGCCGGAAAGGCCTGTGACAGCGCGCACGTCGCGCGGACGCACCCAGCCCTCGCGGCAAGCAAAGGCGAAAGTCTTGGCCTCCGCCTCATCGAGATGAACGCCGAGACTCGCCTGGAACAGAAGTTGTTCCTCCGACAGAAGTTCCTCCTTGAGGAGGGTCAGTTGGAAGGCCTTCCGCACCTTGTCGTTGTCGACGATCGGTGGGACGTAGCCGAGCCGTCGCCAGTTGCCGAAGATGGCTCGGATTCCCGTACCGGCCGGCTCGCTCAAGCCAATGCGCCGGAAGGCTGCGACGATCCTCGGGTTGCGGACCTCCTTCTCGCCCGGCTCAAGGAGCTCGTCGGCCGATGCGAAGGCGTCGCCCGGGTTCCAAAGCAGCGCCCGATCGTCGAAAAACCGGATCGCTGGCTTGCGGGCGTGATCGGCATAGTCCTGATGCATCAGAAGGTTGATGGCGGCCTCCCGGAAGGCAATGTAGTCCAGCGGCAGGTCCGCCCGCCGCAGGGTCTCGGGATCGATCGAGAAGGGCTTCTCGGCGCGCTGCAGATAGCGGTCCACAAGCGCCTTCCAAGTTTCGACGAGGTTTGTCTCGATCACCAGACGGTCGGCCCAGCGCTCGTCGGCCAAATCCTCCGACCAGTCGCCGCGGCTCCACTGCCAATCCACGACGGGACGCGGCAGCATCTGGCGGAACGCAGGCGCGGCGCCGAACAGGAGGACCGCCGCGCGCGTGGGAGACAGCCGGCCGCTGACTTCGACTATCAGGCCCCAATGATGGAGGAACTCCAAGTGCGACAGCGTTGCGTCGTGGCCGGGGTTCCGGTCGTCGAAGAGCTTACGGTACCAGCGTAAGGACCCGTCGTCGAAGCACCGTTCGGGATCGAGGTCTACGGCTTCCCCGTCATAGCACTCGTCCGCCGCGTCCCGCAGCAGCCGCTCGATCTCGGCTTGCGTGCATCGCTCGTCGCAGGCGCCCCGTCGGAGGAACGACCGCCGGATATCGTTGTTGAGGTAGACTGGCTTGTCCTGTCTGCGCGCCTCGGGAATATGGAAGACCAGAAGCGCCTTGCCATCTTCCTCGATCAACCGCTCTTTCACGACGATGACGCGATTCAGGTTCTGCCCGGAACGCAAGACACCGAGAAAGTCATTCTGAACCTTGTCAACCTCCCGAACGCCGACCACGAGCCAGCCACCCTCGGTGTTGGAAAAGGCGGAGACGGTTTCATAGGCATTCCTCGGAACGGCACGTCGAGCCTCTTTGAACTCGACGTCGGTCCATTCGTACCCCTTGAGACGTTCGATGAGCTTCTCTTTCTCCATCGGCATCTACTCCAGCACCACGCGGACCTTCGCCGGCTTCTTTCCCTTGGTGAGGCCATACAGATAACTCTCGAAGGGCCGCTTCATTTCGTCGGGGCGCGCGGGCGAACCGCCGGCAAGCAGCGCGGCTCTCAGATCCTCGGTCTTCACCACCACTTTGCCCAGACCCGATAAGACCTCCCGCAGGGCCTTGATGAACTCGGGCTCCAGTGGATCGGGGAGTGCTCCTTTCTTCGCGAAGGCTTCGACCCGCTTCCGGTGCTCCGGCTCAAGCAGCGACAGGTTCTCGCGGATCGCGGGATCGTCGAGGTCGGCAAGGAATGTCCGCGTCCAATCGGTGAGCGACCCGTCGATCTTCTCGTCGAGGTGCACGAGGGTATCTCCAGCGACGTTCACGCCTCTCTCCAGGGCCGACCTGAACCCGCAGTGCGGGCAGACCGGAGCGACTTCTATCTCTTTCTTGGTGAGAGCAAGGCAACTCACCAACCCGTCAAGGCTTTCCCCGTTTCTCGAGACCGTAGGCAAACTCTCCAAGGATTGAATTTGCCGAGCCGCGAACGCGAGAGGGGTTCCGGCCACCCCGGTTGCGGTGCAGAATCCGCCCGCCGCTGCGCCGTGTCGATTCTCGCAGGGCAAGAACACAGCCCTTTGGCACCCATCAGAGACCGAACTTATCGGCGCATGGCCTACGTGCCCTGTGTGATCTTCAGGTTTCTGTAGTGCGCGATCGTCGATCCCTCCAGCCATAGAGCGACCTTGCCGTTCGCGCTGGCTCCAGACTTAACGTCATTGACGATGAGCGTCGGCTGCTCGGCGCCGTTGAGGTAGAGGCGAGCCGTTTCCCCATTGACGACGATCTTCACCTGAATCCACTCCCCAGGCGCGATGTCTGCGTAGGTTTCGTACTTGCTCGGGGTCTCGCCGCGGAAGCGGTACCAAGTCCATTCCGGGTGCGAGATGTACTGCACGGAGTGGTTTCGCCTCTCTTGGTCATCCGCGCGGCCATTCGTGGGCCGCAGGTAGAAGCAGTCGTAGGTCTTGTTGTCGTCTTGCACTCGCCATGCGATGCCGACGAAGCCGCGGGCCCCGCCTTGGGCACCTGAAGCGGGCTGGCCGGAGACCTCGACTTCGATCGTTCCGTTGCCGAAGTCGGAACCATCGACGAGCGCGAGGTGGTTCGTGCGCAAGCTCTCGAACGCGCCCGGCCCACGAGGCTGCTCGCCTCGTGCGCGCATGTCCGCGAGAAGCTCCTGCCGCTTCTTGGCGACCGCCTGCAACACCTCGGCGTCCCCCGAGACTTTGAGGCCTTCGCGCCCGCCGAGCGTGTCCGGGGCGGCCTCGACATTAACCAATACCAAGCCCTCCGCGGAATCCAAGGCAAGTTCTTGTGCGAGCCCCGGCAGGGCCCACAAGGTTAGGCACAGGGCTACCGTCAGAGCTTGGGATCGTTTGACGGCCCCAGCGGCAGACCCGGGCATTATTCGTTCCAAGGCGGCGTTACGCCGTTTACCCGGGCATAGGCAATCGACTGGCCGAGGTGCTCGCTGAGGTGTCCCAGCATGCGCCACAATGCCCCGCGCGTCGTGGTGTCGCCGCCGAACAGCTTCATGGCCTTCTCCGCGTCTCCAGCACCGACCGTCCCGATGGCGCCGTTGAGGTGCTTGAAGGCCATCTTCATATTGGAAATGATCTCCTGCTTGTCGGATGTCGACTTTTCAAGGCCCCGTACGTCCAGCCCTTCGGGCGGTGCGGTCCCGAAGGCCCCGGCCACGAAGTAATTGGCACCGGCGACGTGCAGAAACACCTCGCTGGTCGAGCGCACACCCTCGCCCGGGCGGTAGGTGAACTTGTCGGCGGGAGTGGCTTCTGCCAAACCCGTGAACCTCTCCTCTAATGTCTTGAGCCGCGCCTGCGCCTCTTCCAGGTAGGCGTGACCCGAGGCGAGCGCCAAGGGCGTCGCGAGGACCGCTAGGCCACACAGAACGGCAAGCTGCCGAATGATTAAACGCATGTGATTGTTCTCCATCTCTGCTTTGCGCCTGTCCAGTGCATAGGCCGCAGCTGGCAGGCGCGTAAATGCATCGGCAGAATCTACCGAATACCAAATAAGGCAATCCGAATGCGGTCTTGGTTACAGCAAGACGCCCTCGCGGTCAGCCGAATCCAAGGTCCGCCGCAGCTTCGGTGATCGATCCGCAAGTGCCGCATACAACGCTGCCGCAGTGCGGGCAGTTGAGCGGGGCAACCCCGCTCTTCCTGCACTTCGGGCAGTACGCGTCAGCGTCTTTCGCGGGGGCCTGCGCGATGTCCAAGGGACGGGGGCCTAGGAGCCCTCGGCAATCGCCGCACGAGATTCGATGGTCTGCGATCATGGCTGGACTACTCTCGCCTGCCGTCGGCGCAAGGTTTGCGCCGCAGCGTCCCTGCTAGTTCCATTGATAGCGCACGGCGCGGCTAGCGCACTCAGTTCCTCACCTAGCGGGTGCGCTCAAGAGGAATGCGAAGCGGTGGGGGCGGCTGGCGGGCTGCGCCTTTAGCGGGCAGGTGTTGAACCTGCTGGCTCGCAGTGCAAGGTTTCCACTCATCGCATCCTCCTTGCCAAGGCTTCCCCAAGAGCAATATAAGTGCCTATATTGCAGTATCTTACGAACATTGTTGATATAGTGAACAGATGCGCCAGAGATTTCTCCGCGCGTGTGCCTGCGAGCGCCCCGACTGCACGCCCGTGTGGTTCATGCGGCAGGCCGGGCGGTACATGGAGGAGTATCGCAAGCTGCGCCAGAGTCATTCGATCCTTGAGATCTGCAAGACCCCGCGACTAGCGGCGGAGGTCACGCGCCAGCCCATCGACGCGCTCGACGTTGACGCGGCGATTATTTTCGCGGACCTGCTACTCCCCGTGGAACCGATGGGGCTGGGGCTGGAGTTCGTCGCCGGGGACGGCCCCAAGATCAAGCGCCCGATCCGGTCCCGAGCCGACATCGACTCGATTGTGACGGAATGCGCGCCGGAGCTGGATTACGTGGGAGAGTCCATCGCACTGGCACGGCAGCACCTCGCTGACCGGGTTCCCGTGATCGGCTTTGTCGGGGCTCCGTTCACGTTGGCGAGCTACATGATCGAGGGCGGGGCGTCGCGCCATTACGCTGCGACGAAGAGCCTGATGTGGAGCGACCCCGGAGCATGGCGCGCGCTGATGGGCCGCATCGTCGACGTGCTCGCCCCTTACGCCGCATCCCAGGTCGCGGGCGGCGCCAGCGCCATCCAAGTATTTGACAGCTGGGTCGGCGCGCTGGCCCCGCTCGACTACCAGCGGTCTGTGCTGCCCCACTCGCGAGAACTGGTGCGACGCATTCAGTCAACCGGCGTGCCGGTCATCCATTTCGGCACGGGTAACGGCACCTTCTTGGAGCTGTTCCAGCAGGCCGGCGGCGACGTGCTTGGCTTGGACTGGCGGGTCGACCTCGGCGCGGCTTGGGAGCGCGCCGGGTACAGCACGGCCGTACAGGGAAATCTGGACCCGATCGCATTGCTGGCCCCGCTGCCGGAACTGCGTTCCCGGGTGCGGGCCGTCTTGGACGCTGCGGCCGGACGCCCGGGCCATATCTTCAACCTCGGCCACGGCATCATCCCGGAAACCCCCGTGGCGCACGTCCGCGCCGCGGTGGGCATGGTTCGCGAATATTGCGCCGAGCGCCGATCATGCGCCCCGTAACGATCATCGGGGGCGGCATTTCAGGCCTGTCGGCCGCCTACTTCCTCGGGTGCCGCGGGATTCCGTGCAGATTGTTCGAGCAAGAGCGGCGCCTCGGCGGCTTGATCCGCACCGAGCGCGTGGGCGGATGCACCGTCGAAGCCGGCCCGGACAGCTGGCTGGCGGAGAAGCGTTGGATGTTGGATCTGGTCGGCGAGCTCGGCTTGGCCGACCAAGTCGTGGGGTCTGACGACAGGCGCCGCCGGACATTCGTCGTCCGCCGCGGCCGGGCGGTGCCGCTGCCGGACAGCATGCGGCTGCTGGCTCCCGCTCGCCCTTGGCAAGTTGTCACGACGGGGCTCTTCGGCGCCGCGACCAAGCTGCGCATGGCCCGCGAGTGGTTTCGCCGGCCGGTGTCGCTTCCCGAGCGGTCAGTCGCTGAGTTTGTCCGGGATCACTTCGGTAGCGAAGCGGTTGAATATCTGGCGCAGCCACTGCTGGCCGGCGTCTACGGCTCGCCTCCGGAGACCCTTTCCGCGGATTGCGTCATTCCGCAGTTTGTCGAGTACGAGCGAGAGTACGGCAGCATCCTCAAGGCTGCGTGGAAGACTCGAGATCGCAAAGCCCCAGCCCCCCCACTGTTCCTGACCCTGCGCGACGGCATGGGCACCCTCGTGGATGCCCTGCGGCGGAAGCTCCCGGAGAATTGCGAGGTCATCGGGCAACGAGCGCGCGAACTGAGCCGCTCCGCCGCCGGCTGGAGCGTCCGCCTTGATGCTGGGAGCGTCGAGGCGGACGCGGCGATTGTGGCGACGCCGGCCCACGAGGCCGGCCGCCTGCTTTCATCCGCGGACCCGTGGCTCAGCGAGCGCCTGGGCCGGATAGCCTACACGTCGTCAGTCGTTGCGGGCCTCGTGTATCCCGAGGACGGCTTCGGCCATCCGCTGAACGGGTTCGGGCTCTTGGTCCCGCGGGCCGAGCGGGCCACGCTCGCCGCTTGCACCTGGGTCAACACCAAGTTTCCCAACCGGGCCGGACCCGGCAAGGTCTTGCTGCGGGCCTTCCTGGCCGGCGATGCCGCCGAGCGCGCGGCCACTTCCGATGACGTGTCGCTGCTGTCGAAGGCGGATGCGGAACTGCGGGCGTGGATGGGCTTGCGGGTTGCCCCGGAGGCGTCGCGGGCATACCGCTGGATCAAGGCGATGCCCCAATACTCAGTCGGGCACAAGGCGCGCGTCGAGCAGATCGAGGACAGGGTGCGCCGGCATCCCGGCCTGCACCTTGCTGGCAACGGCTACACAGGGCTCGGTATCCCCGATTGCGTCCGGCGCAGCGAGCGCATCGCCGGATCCATCGCAGCCGACGCCTAATCACTCACTCTGCCAAGCGCCGGACAGCCATGATCGTCATGTCGTCCGCTTGGGGCGCGTCACCGCAGAATGCGAAGACCTCTTGCACCAGCTTTTCTAAGAGCTGGTCGGGTGGGAGCGGCGCGTGCAGCTGGGCTGCGGCGCGCAGGCGATCATCGCCAAATTCTTGGAACCGGCGGTTCATCGCCTCGCTGAAGCCGTCGCTGAAGACCAGCAGCGTTTCGCCGGGCCTCAGTTCGGCCACTCCTGGCTCGTAGGCATAGCCAGGCAGCACGCCGAGCACCGGGCCGCCGGTCCTGAACGTCGGGGTACCATCCGCGCGGGGCAATATCAGCGGCGGATTATGGCCCGCGTTGCAGTATTCCAGCTGGTGGGTCTTGGTGTTGAGCACGCCGTAGAACATCGTCACGAACTTATCCGAGTCGGTGCTCTCGTAGAGCATTTCGTTGGAGCGCGACACGCACGTGCCGACATCGGGCGACAGGCGCGCCTGGCTGCGAATTGTTGCCTGCACGTTGGACATTAGCAGCGCCGCCGTGATGCCCTTGCCAGACACGTCGGCAAGGCATAGCCCTAGCCGGTCCACGCCTAGCTCGATGAAGTCGAAATAGTCGCCGCCGACGCGCTTGGCGGGCTCGGAAATTCCGGCGATGCTGTAGCCCGGCACATGCGGGGGCTCTTTGGGCAGGAGTTTTTTCTGAATCTCCCGGGCTAGGCGCAACTCCTCTTGGATGACTCCGAGCGCTTTCTCCTCCTCCATCAGCCGCGCGTTCTCGACCACTTGCGCCGATTGCGTGGCGATGATGCTCAGCAGCCGCTGGTCGCCATCGCTGAAGCCGACCGCGCCCTCCTTGTTGAAAACGTTCACTACCCCGATCAGGCGGCCCTTGAGCACCATCGGGACGCAGAGCAGCGAATGAATGCCGTCCCGCTCGGAGACGGAGCGGAATCGCGTGTCTGTGTCGAAGTTGTTGACGATCAGAGGCTTCTGGTTCTTGAGCATCCATCCGGTGATCTGATCGCCGAGCCGGAACGGAATCGCCTGCGAGTCGTCCGCTTCGACCTTGCGGACCATCGTCTTGAGGGTCGAGCCCGGCTCGAGCTTGTCGAACAGCAGCACCGCACCCTGCTTGACCTTCAGATGCTTGACGCACTTTTGGACGATCAGGTCCACGGTCTGGTTCAGTGACGAGGTGGACGAAACCGCAGTGGACACCTCATTGAGGATGGAGAGTTCCTCGACCGCCGCGCGCAGGCGGCGATTCTCGGCCTCCAGGCGTTCAACACGGTTTTTGAATTGCATTGCAAGCGGTTGGCTCAGGCTGAAACTGCGGCTTGGCGCCGGAGGGTGTCAATCGCGCTCCACGAGTTCTAGCAGCACACCGCCGGTTGCGCTTGGATGCACGAACACGTACTTGTAGCCCTCGGCTCCGATTTGGACCCGGTCGACCACGAGCCGCCGCCCTGATCGGCGGATCGCGTCGACCGCCGCTTCTATGCGATCGACTTGCACCGCCAGATGGTGGATTCCTTCACCGCGACGTTCTAGAAAACGGGCGATCACCGAGTCCGCAGCGGTCGACTGCAGCAGTTCAATGCGGCTGTCGCCGGCGGGCAGCATGGCGACTTCGACGTTCTCGTGTTCCACGACAGCGCGATGGCTCGGCTCGACCCCCAGCGTGCCTTGATAGAACTGCAGCGCTTCGTCGATCGAGCGCACTGCGATGCCGATGTGATCGATCTTCATCGCTACCATTGTTGCCGCAAGCGGTCCAGCATGTCGCGGGCATACGCATATGGGTTCAACGAACCCGCAGCGATCGCTTCGGCGGCACGGTCCAAATCTGCCCCCAAGGCCGGACCGGATGCCAGCATCGATTGGATTTCGCCGCTCAAGCGCTTAAGCAGCAGACGTTTCCAGTAGGCCGGCTCGGCGGGCCTGTGCCCGGTCCGCCGCAGCGTCTCGACTAGCTCCGCGACGCCCGTGCAACTGTTGGCGGCCGTGCGCAGCACAGGTGGCCTGGGCTGGCTGGCGGGTATCAGTGAAATCATTGCGAGGAGCTGCTGCTCAAGCTCGTCGGCGCCCGGCTGGTCCGCCTTGTTAATCACGAACAGATCGGCAATCTCCATGATCCCTGCCTTGGCCGCTTGGATATCGTCTCCCAGCGCCGGCGTGAGGACCACCGCCACGGTTCCTGCCAGCTGCACGATATCGACCTCGCTGTGGCCGACCCCAGCGGTCTCGATCAACACGGCGTCGCAACCGGACGCCTCCAGCAGCGTCAGCGCATCGCCGACCGCAGGGGCCAAACCGCCCAGCTCGCCCCGCGATGCCATCGAGCGGATGAATACGCCGGAGTCGTCATGGTGGCGCTGCATCCGCACGCGGTCACCGAGGATGGCTCCGCCGCTGAACGGGCTACTTGGGTCGACAGCAATGATCGCGACCGTCAATCCATCGCGGCGCAATTGCCGGACAATGCAGTCGACCAGCGTGCTCTTACCCGCACCCGGGGGGCCGGTGATCCCGATCCTTAGCGCGTGTCCCTGCGGGTTATGCAGGTCCGCTAGCAGCTGGTCGGTGCCCGGTGCTCGATTCTCGACCGCGCTAAGCGCCCGCGCCAAGGCTCGCTGGTCACCGTTTTGGATCCGCTCGGCCAGGAGCTTCACCCGAGCACTCCTGTTAGCCTCAGCCAGCGCGGGCCCTCGGTACCCTGCGACAGCGTCGCTGCATTTCTGCTAGGTGGTGTCATCCAAGCGGAATTTCGATTGTATCCGGCCGCTGCCGGAATCTGCCGACACAGCGTGCTTCGTCACGTCCGCAATGGCCCGTGACACCCGCCACGGCTGATTCTTTATCGGGGGGTGTGACCATTCGCACAACAAGATCGGCGAGGGGCTGGCTATTTTGGCCGGATTCGTGTATGCATGGGGTATGCAAGAGCAGGAGACGCCCACAACGATTCCGGATCTGAAGCAAGTGGTGCTGCGGCTGGCGCAGCCGCACGAGCGGCCGCGCTGGGATGCGCTGATGGCCAAACACCACGATTTGGGGTTCAAGCAGGTGGCCGGGCGCGGGCTGCGCTATGTGGCGGAATACGAGGGCGAGTGGCTGGCGCTGGTGGGCTGGCAGACGGGGGTCTTCCAGTGCCGCCCGCGCGCCCGCTGGCTGGGCTGGCACAAGGCGGTGCAGTTCCGGCGCTTGCATCTGATCGCCAATCACACGAGGTTTTCAGTGCTGCCGGAGGGGGCGGGCGTGCAGCACTTGGCCTCGCGCGTGCTGGGGATGCATCTGCGGCGGCTGAGCCGGGACTGGCAACAGCGCTGGGGGCCTCCCATTGAACTCGCCGAAACGTTTGTGGATCCGCAGCTGTACCGGGGCACGGTCGATGTGGCGGCGCACTGGATCCAGCTGGGCTTGCGCAAGGGGTAGGCGCGCTCGAACGGGCAGTCCACGGACAAGCACGGGCAGCGCAAGCAGATGCTGGTGGATCCGCTGCGGGCGCGGCTGGCGGATCCGCAGGAGCGGCCGGAATGGGCTTGCGGGGCGGTCGATGTGCGCTACCCGGCGGCGGAACTGCGCTCGCTGCGGGCGCAGTGGGAGGCGGTGGAGGACAGCCGGAGCTGCCACGGGAGACGGCATCGGTTGGCCGTGGTACTGGCGCTGCAGCTGCTGGCGAGGCCGGGCGGGTCGGCGGGCGGGCGGCAGAAGCGTATGCGAAGACATTGACAGCAGAGGAGTTAGGAGCCTTGGGCTGTCGCCGGGACGCGACCACGGGGGAGTCCGTGACACCCTCGGAGACGACCTTCCAGCGGGTCATGGAGCGGACCGCCCCGGGCTCGCTGGAACGGGCGCTCGAGCGTTGGACGCAACCGCGCGTGGCGGCGGCGGCGCGGGCGGGGGATGGCAAGCGCATTCGCGGGGCCAACCGGCTGTCGGCGACGGGGCAGCACGGGGAGACGGTCACGCTGGTGGACCAGCGCACGGGCGTCCCGGTGGCGAGCCGCAGCTACCGCGAGGAGGGCGGCGAGCAGGCGGCCTGGCGGGCCTTGTTGGAAGCGGTGGACCTGCGCGGACGGACGGTGACGCTGGACGCGGGGCACGCGGGGCGCGAGACCGAGCGGGCGATCGTGGAACCGCACGGCGGGCACATCATGGTGCGGATCAAAGGCAACTGCGAGCTGACGCACGCGACCCTGAGCGGGCTGAATTGGGAGCTGGGCGCGGCGCGCAGCTGGGCGGAAGCTGGCTGGAAGCCCTCGCGCCAGAGCGACTTAGAGAAGCGCTCGAGCCAAGTCTTCACGCCCCATCCGCAACTGCTGCCGTTCCCGCATGCGCAGCAGGCCTACCGCATCACGCACGAGCGCTGGGCGCGGCGCGGTGGCGCGGTCAAGCGCAGCTACAGCTACGGCATCACTTCGCTGCCGCCGGCGGCTGCCTCGGCGCGCGAGTTACGGGTGCTGCAGCGCGGCCACTGGCGAGTGGAGAGCGCCAACCACTACCGCCGCGACAAGGTCTTCGGGGAGGCTGCCAGCCGCGTGCGCACGGGCCACGGTCCGGCCAACAACGCGGCGCTGAACAACCTGGCGCTGGCGTTGCTGCTGTCGCAGCCGCAGTTCGAGACGGTGCCGGAGGCGCAAATCTACTCCGCCGGCAACCGCGCCAAGGCGCTGCAACTGCGACTGAGCGAAACCTAGCAGGACTGGCACCGCTGAGACATCGCATCCGGCCGACCGCGGCCGGGTGAGCGGCCGCTCTGTGCGCCCGGGGCCGATAGCGGGAGCCCCGCCCGGCGCTGCTCGGCCCATCGGGCATCCTTGGACACCAGGCCGGGGCTCGATTTTCCTTCTCAGACCGCCATGGCGCTCGTGTTCAGGCACCCAGAGAGCGACTACACCCCTCAACCCGACAAAGAATCAGCGGTGGACACCCGCCCAGCAACGGTGCGCACAGCCCCTCCAAGCGCTACACTGAAAGCGATTTCAATGCCAGCAGCGGCACCCATGACTCGCGCAATTGTCGCCGAAAAACCCTCGGTGGCGCGCGACATCGCCAAGGTGATGGGTGCCACCAAGAAGGGCAAGGGCTTCTATTTCGGCGACGGCCTCGTGGTGACTTGGGCGATCGGCCACTTGGTCCACCTGGCGGAGCCTCATCAGATCAATTCGGAATGGAAGGTCTGGAGCCGCTCCCGCTTGCCGATGCTGCCGGCAGACTGGCCCCTGCTGGTGGACGAGGGCCGCGCCGACCAGTTCGGCGTCGTCGAGCAGATCCTCACCAGCCCCAAGGTTGGGCGCGTGGTCTGCGCCACCGATGCGGGTCGCGAGGGGGAGCTGATTTTCCGCCATATCTACGAGCTGGCAGGGGTCGCCAAGCCCGTGGACAGGCTCTGGATTTCTTCGCTGACGCCGACCGCGATCCGCCACGGATTCGACAACCTCCGCCCGTCCGCCGAATTCGACGACCTCGCCGCTGCAGCGCGTGCCAGGAGTAGGGCCGACTGGCTGGTCGGCATGAACCTCACGCGTGCCTATACGATCGACCACGACCAGGGTGAGGTGCTCTCCGTGGGGCGTGTCCAGACACCCACGCTCGCGATGCTGGTCGACCGGGAGCTGGCCATTCGCGAGTTCGTGCCCGAGGACTACCTGGAGGTTCAGGCGGACTTCGACGCCGGCGAAGGGCGGACCTATCGCGGCGTCTTTTTCAAGCTTGAGCGGGGCAAGCGCCGGCACCGGCTGCCGACTGACGGCCAGGAGGCCGAAGCGATCTTGCAGCGGGCAAAGTCGGGGCGCGCGGATATCCAATCGATCAAGAAGGCCCAGCACCGCATGCTGCCGCCCCTGCTGTATGACCTGACCGAGCTGCAACGACACGCGAATCGCCTTTACGGCTTCAGCGCGGACCGGACTCTGGAACTGGCCCAGGCGCTGTATGAGAAGCACAAGGCGATTACCTATCCCCGCACCGACAGCCGGCATCTGTCGACCGATGTGGCGCGCGAGCTACCGGGCCTGGCGGCCCGCGTTGCGCGCGGCTACGACGAGCGCGAGGTTGCGGAAGGAACGGGCTCTCGCCCGCTCGGCCAGCGCTACGTCAACAACGCCAAGGTCACGGATCACCATGCCATCATTCCGACCGGCTCGACCAGCGGGCTGCGCGACGGCTCCCCCGAGGCAAAACTGCTGGATTTGGTCAACCGCCGGTTCTTGCAGGCATGGCACGCCGAGTACCGCTATTCGTCCACCACGGTGATTACCCGCATTGCGCACCGAGCCGATGCCGACCAGTACCTTTCGACCGGCACGGCGGTAGATGACGAAGGCTGGAAGGTGCTGGATGTCAAGCTCCCACGAGCGGCTAGCGCCAAGGGCGAGCCGGACCTTCCGGGCGGACTGGTCCAGGGCCAGCAGGTTCGGGTGCTGCAGGCCGAGGCTGTCAAGAAGCGCACCAAGCCGCCACCGCGGTTCACGGACGCGACCCTGTTGACGGCCATGGAGTCCGCTGGCAAGACGCTTGACGACAAGGCGCTTTCCGATGCGATGAAGGAGCGCGGTATCGGTACGCCCGCGACCCGCGCGTCGATTATCGAGACGCTGCTCAAGCGCGGCTATGTGGAACGGGACAAGAAGATGCTGCGCGCAACGGACAAGGGCATCCGCCTGGTGGGTGTCGTCCATCCCAAGGTCCGCAGCCCGGAGATGACTGGCGAGTGGGAGGCCAAGCTCCGCGGAATCGAGCGCGGCGACGGAGGATTCGAGCCGTTCATGCGCGGGATCGAAGACTTCGTGCGCGATGTCGTGGGCAGCGGATCTGCTGGGCCGACTGTGTCTAACGGGGCCCCGGTGGTCGAGCGAATGGGCTCGGCCGAGATGTCGGCCCCTCTAGCACGCGGGACTGGAAGTCGGGCCCGGCAGCGGCAAGCGGGACCTGTGCAGCGGCCGCCCGATCCCGCGCCTGTTCACGCCGCAGTTCCCGACCAGCGAGATGGAGCTGCGGCGGACACGCAGCGGCCTGCCGGAAACGGCCGGTCTGCGTTTCCGGGCCCGAGCCGGCAGTTGCCGCGAGCCGCGCCTACCGGCGCGCGCGTTGCCGCCGACGTCTCGGATTCCGCACTCCGGCATCTGCTTGGCTCGCGATTCGGACACGACTCGTTCCGGCCGAACCAAGAAGCGGTCTGCAAAGAAGTTGTGGCAGGCCGCGACGTGCTGCTGGTGATGCCGACGGGCGCCGGCAAGTCGCTCTGCTACCAGTTGCCCGGGATCGCCCGAGGTGACACCACCATCGTCATCAGCCCGCTGATCGCGCTGATGGAGGACCAGACCGACAAGCTCCGGCAGCAAGGGTTCCGCGCTGAGCGGATTCACTCCGGGCGCGACCGCCTCGAATCTCGCCGCGTCTGCCAGCAATACCTAGCCGGCGAGCTTGACTTCCTGTACATTGCCCCAGAGCGCCTGGCGGTGCCCGGCTTCCCCGAATTCCTGGCTAAGCGCACGCCTGGGTTGGTCGCGATTGACGAGGCGCACTGCATTTCGATGTGGGGGCATGATTTCCGGCCGGAGTACCGCCGCCTGCGCGAGCGCTTGCCGACATTGCGGCCGGCACCGGTGATCGCGCTGACGGCGACGGCCACGCCGATTGTCCAGAGAGACATCATCGACCAGCTGGACCTGAATGATTGCAAGCGATCGATTCACGGATTCCGCCGCGAGAACCTTGAGATCGAACTTGTCGAGCTGGTGCCGTCGCTGCGGCCAGTAGCGCTCTCGCGATTGATGCTCGACAAGGCCAGGCGACCGGCAATAGTCTATGCTTCGACGCGCAAGGCCGCCGAAGCGCAGGCCGAGCTGCTGAAGTCCGGAATGCCCGCCGCAGCCTACCACGCAGGCATGCCGGCGGAGGATCGGGACCGGGTTCAGGCTGCGTTCCTGCACGGTGATCTCGACGTGATCGTTGCAACGATCGCGTTTGGCATGGGAATTGACAAGCCCGACGTGCGCACGGTGGTGCATACCGGCCTGCCGGGATCGATCGAGAGTTACTACCAAGAGATCGGCCGAGCGGGACGGGACGGGCTGCCGTCGAAGGCGATCCTGCTGCACTCGTGGGCAGATCGCAAGACGCACGAGTTTTTCTTTGACCGCGACTACCCGCCCGCGGGCGTGCTCCAGAGCCTGTTCGACCGGCTGACGGAGACGATGAGCCCCATCAGGGAGCTTCTCGGCGGCTTCCCAGGCGATCCAGAGCAGTTCGAGAGAGCGGTCGAGAAGCTCTGGGTGCACGGAGGCGTCCACTTCGATGCGGACGAGAACGCCGTCAAGGGCGCCAAAGCTTGGCGCGCCCGCTACGAAGAGCAGCGCGACCACAGGATCAAGCAGCTAGACCAAGTGACCGAGTTCACGCGTTCGCGGCAGTGCCGGATGCTTGATTTGGTGCGGCACTTCGATGACGTCGAGGATTCGCTCAAGCCGTGCGGGCACTGCGACAACTGCGACTCGGAAACGTGCAGTGTCAAGACGTTCAGGGCGCCGACAGCGCGGGAATCGGCAGCTCTGGACGAGATGCGGCGCGCCTTGCGCGATAGGGACGGGCAGTCCGTGGGGAAGATCTTCCGCGAGCGGATCGAGCCCAGCAAGCTTGACCGCAAGGTCTATGAGCGGTTGGTCGACGGAATGGTCAATGCAAGCCTCGCGCGGGTCGAACAGGACTCGTTTGTTACCGCGGAGGGAAAGCAGGTCGAGTTCCGCAGGATCTGGCTGACGCAGCTGGGCAGGGAGCAGTCCAGTCTTGCCAGTCAGGTCAAGCTGCCGACGGAAGCTGCCGGTCTCACCGCCGTGAAGAATGCTGCGCGTCCCAAGCGGAGGGGGTCCGCCGGCAAGGCTGCCAAGCGAAACGGCGCGGGCGTCAAGCGGCAGCTAGGCCTCGGCGAGGAGCCGGTGCGCCGTGAGGCGGATGAGTTGACTGCTGCCGCGCTGCGAGCTTGGCGGAAGGCGGAAGCGGGCAAGCGCCGGGTGCCGCCGTTCAAGGTCTTTCCGGATCGCACGCTGGACGCTCTCGTCGCCCGCAGGCCGTCGAACGAGGCCGAACTTCTGGAGGTGCCGGGAATCGGTCCGGCGGTCGCTAAGAAGTATGGGGCGCACGTCTTGCGCGTGATTCGCAGCTCGGGCCGCTGACCGGTCCTCAGCCGCCGTCGGCAACGCCTGTTTTTCCGGTTCGCAAATGGGGGCCTACAATTGAGGTTCCGGGGACGAGCTTAAGACAGCGCGGGCTTGTTGCCCGAGTTGTTTGCCCGAATCGGTGATTTGATGGTCGCTAAGTGCAGCTGCGGCAGCCCGCTTCCCCCCGAAGCGGCATTCTGCCCGCGCTGCGGCAGGCCGCTGGCACCGGGCGTCGGGGAGCCTGAAGTGATCGCGGAGCCGCCTGACCCGCCTGACCCTGACCCTGAGCCCGCGCCCGTGTCAAAACAGGACTATGTCCGAGCGGCCATCCCGCCAGCTTTGGGCGCTGTCGTGCTGCGGTTGGCAATCGTCGCCTTGAGCCCCGCGCTCTCAGTGCTGGCGTTCGCGGTTCCCGGCGCGGCTGGCTACATGTCAGTTCGACTGTTCGAGCAGCGGAGCGCTCCGATCGGAGGTATCTGGCAAGGGTGCGGGTTGGGAGCGCTGACCGGCCTGTTATGTTTCCTACCCTCGCTGGTCGTGCAGTTGGCGACCTTCGCGATGGAGGGCAGGGAGTCTGTGCTGTCCGCCTTGCGCGAACAAGAGCAGGGTTCTCCGATGGTCACGGCCGCTTTGGCAGCACTGGAAGACCCGCTCGTCTTCGCGCTGGTGATCGCCTTCGGAATCTTCGTCGAGGCGTGCCTGCTGCTGGCCGTTTCCGGGGCTGGCGGGGCGCTCGCCGCCAAGGCCAGCGTCAGGGAATCCGACTAGCGCGCTGCCGGCGCAGCCTCGCGCGAGGGTCGAATGTACCCTACGCTATACTCGCTTCGTGGAGGCTGGCGGCGCTTCTGAGAGCTACACCAGAGCAGGTATCCGGAGGATTCTCGGGATCAACGAGAACCGGCTGCGTGCGTGGGAGCGGGTTGGGCTGACCGAGGCCAAGGAGCGTTACAGCTTTTCCGACCTGATTTCGCTCAAGACCCTGCAGGGCTTGCGCGAGAAGCAGATTCCGACGAAGCGAATCCACGAGGCCCTGCAGCAATTGCGCCGACGCCTCGCCACGGTTGGCCACCCCTTAGACGAGCTCAAGGTCGTGACCGACGGCCGCCGCATCGCGGTCGAGCTGCCCGGGGGAAAGATCGAGGCGCTGACCGGGCAGATGCTGTTCCAATTTGACACCGAGAGCCTGCGGCCCGTGTCCACTATCGAGACTCAGCTCAATGCGGCGGCCCACGGCGACAGGCCCGAAGAGGGGGAAGCGTTGTTCCAGCACGCACTTGAGTTGGAGACCAAGGGCGCACCGACGCCCCAAGTCATCGACCTGTACCGCCAGGTGCTCGAATGCAACCCCCAGGCTGCCGGAGCGCTGGTCAATCTAGGGACGCTGCAATTCCAGCTGGGCCAGTCCGAGATGGCCGAGGAGCACTATCGGCAAGCACTTCTCTTGTATCCGGAGTATGCCTTAGCGCATTACAACCTCGGCAACGTGTGTGATGCGGCGGGCCGGCTGGAGGAGGCGGCGGAGCACTACGCGACTGCCCTGCGCCACTGTCCTCACTATGCCGATGCGCACTACAACCTGGCCTTGACCGAGGAGCGCCGGCTCCACTGGTCGGCTGCCGCCAAGCATTGGCAGGCCTACTTGCAATTGGACTCGACCAGTCCGTGGGCGAGAATCGCTCGCCTGAAGTTCAGGCAATTGACAGAGCCTGCCAAGGTCGGCGAACTTCCGGTGGGCGGAGCTTTCCGCAAGTCGGTCACTAACACGCAAGAATAGCCCCGTGGCTCACCCGGATAGCGCTTCGCTACCATCGACTCCATGGAACAAGCGGTCTCGCAAGTACGCACTCTGACTTTTGACATGTTCGGCACCGTGCTGGACCTGTCCGGCACGATCGTCCCGGCGGTCAGGGGGTTTTTGGCTGCGGCCGGATCGGACGCCGATGCGAGTACAGTTTGGACAGATTGGCGGTCCCGCCAGCGCCTAGAGCAGCATCAGGACACGATCTTGATGCTGGGACACCGGGGATATCTGGATTCTGCCCGGCGAGCGCTGCTGCACACGCTCCGGCGTCACCGCGTTGCGTACGACAACGTCTCCGTACTGGAACTGCTGCGCGTGTACGAGCGCTTGGGACCGTTTGACGACGCGAGGGCCGGACTGCTGCGTCTTGGTGAGCACTACCGGCTGGTCGCCCTGTCGAACGGCGACCAGCGCCTGGTGGAGCACTTGGTCGGCGAGATGGCGGAGGTGAACTTTGACACATGCCTGTCGGTCGACCGCGTGGGCCGATTCAAGCCGCACCCGTCGGTGTATCGCATGGCTGCAGCCGCGCTGGACTGCGAGCCGGGCGAGATCATGATGGTGGCCGCCCACGCTTTCGATATTTTGGGTGCCCGCGCGTGCGGCTACCGCGGGGCTTACGTCAATCGCTACGGGCTGCCGTACGAGGAGTCGACGTTGCTGCCGGACCTCGAGGTGGGCGACTTCAACGAGCTTGCCGATCGCCTGCTCGGAGGTTGAGCGCCTCCGGGCCGGTAGCCTCTGCAGCAGCGAGCGCTTTGCAGCGGCGCTCAAGGCGATGCAAGGATGGGCTAGCGCGGCCCGCAAATCCTGCGCACCAACACAGGGCAGGCCGGGCGCAATCCGCCGGCGGCCGCGCTATTCTTCATGCATCCCGGTATTGCAGCGTGCGGGAGGCTGTGGCAGCAGTACGGGGCCGAGGTGACTGCCGCCATTATTGCGGCCTCTGCCGTGCCGCTGGCGGTCGGCTGGGTTCCCATGAACTCGTTGTACGGCTTCAGAACGCCGCTTTCCATGAGTTCTCCCGAGGCTTGGTATCGAGCCAACGAACTGATGGGGTTCTATATGCTGGTGGCTCAGGTCGCAGCCATCGTCTCTAAGCGAGCTGTGGTTCAGGCACTGCTGGTTCGCTGGCCGCAGGTCGGCAGGCAGTGGGGCATCGTTTGGGTCTGTGCACTTACTCTGCTTGGGGTTCTGGGCAGTGTGGCGCACTTCTACCTGTTGGGCTGAGCGCCGACTGTAGAAGGAACGCAATAGTTGTGTTTGCGGAGCCGTCCGCTGCACATCCTGCTCAAATGCATAGGCGTGCTTAGGCTGCAAGCCAAGGGCGAGCGACAGAGCGAACACACGGGTTGCGCCGGGTTCTGGCGGGGGAGGGGTGGCTTGTTCTGGCATGGCGCGCCGACCGTAGCGAGCGTCCCGGACACGTTCGCGTTCGCGACAGCCCTCAGAGCGCCCTCCTCCCCGGCCGCGCTGCAAGGGAGAAGGCGACCGAATTGTGGCGGCTGCTAAGGTTAAGGCGTGAGCCCAGAGCTGATCGGCATCCTAAGCGTGGGCGCGGCCTTGGGCGGCTTGGTGCTCGCCCTGCAAGTCCGCACGGACAAGCAGCTGGATGCCTTCGGGGTTGAGCTGCGTCGGCTGAGTGAGCGCGTGGCGCGGCTGGAAGGGCTAATCGAGGGCGCGGGCCTATTCCGCCCGGCGGGATCGACGGGGGCGTCCGCAACGGCAGGCGACTAATCGCGGGCCGGTGACGGACACGGGCGAGTCCCTGGACCGCGAGATGCTCTCGGCGAGCCCCTAGCAGCCCGCGACAGCTTGCCCGTCTGCAACGCCTGGCGTAGCCACACCACCGTTTCCGAACACAGAATGGGCAGCCCTACCCGTACTGCCCCCGTTCCATACAGGTTACCCCTGCTGGGGCAAATGTGTCGATCGCTAGCCAGCAAATGTTGTGCGCGGATGAGAATGAGCCCTCCTTCGACGGATAGAACTGAGCCCTTTGGGTAGGTCTAGGCGGATGTGCCGAGGTGGTGGTGCCGATGAGGATCGACGCGGCTAGTTTGTAGAACGGTCAGCGCAGTGGGTCGTTTCGTGAGCACACTCCCCGCAAGGCGGTGCTGTCTTGAGCCGGACGGAGCTGAACGAGGAAGAACTACGGCGCATGAAGTGCTGAGCCGGGTCGAACGGACGGAGTTGACGGTACGGGAAGCGGCGGGCGTGCTGCGCGTCCGGCTGCAGAAGAACGAACTCGACGCGCTGGCCGAGATCGGCGCCTTGAACGCTCTCGGCGAAGGCCTGCACCGGCGCGAGGCAATGTGGCAACTGGAAGGTGTCTGGCGCCCGAAGGGGCCTCTCTTCGACGCTCAGGACGACAGCTTGCCCGAGCCCTAGCCCGCTTGCTCCAATGGAGCCTCTGGAGCGTCTCGAGGCAGACTACCGCGGGGCCGGCCTGACGGTTGGCAAGCATCCGATGCACTACCTGCGCAGAAAGGTGGCGAGTTTGGGTGTGCTGTCCTCGCGTGATGTCGAAACGACCGCCAACGGTCAGCGCGGGCGGGTGGCCGGAGCTGTCGTCACCCGGCAGCGGCCGGGCACGGCCAAGGCCTTTGCCTTGTCACGCTCGAGGACGAACTGGGGGTGGCGAACCTGATTCTGACGCCGCAGGTCTTACAAGCGAATCGATTCACGGTGATGAACGAGCCGTTCCTGCGGGCGGGAGGTGTCGCTAGCCAGCAAACGCCAGCCAGCCAATCCCTGCGCTAAACTGGCGGGCGACCGACAGTCTGGCGAAACCCGTGCGGCCCGAGTGCTACATTGGCGGCTGGGCGGGGGCGCACTCGCGATGCTAGTTTCCAGTGGGGCGACGGGCTCGGCTCCGCCGGTGATCAGGTCCGCCTTGGCCGGCGCGGACGCCTTGACTTCGATGTGGCGCGGCTTGTTGCTCTTGGTAGCGGCGCTAGCGTTGCATGCAGCTCCATCCAACACGGAGCTCGACGCCTCGTTCCAAAGCGAGATCCGGCCGTTGCTCGGGGCGTACTGCGTGCGGTGTCACGGTCCGGAACTGCGCACTGCGGAGATTGATTTCACTCAATTCCAAGATCACGGGTCCATTGTGCGAGCGCGCCCGGTCTGGCTGCGTGCCTTGCGCGTGCTGCGCGAGAACGAGATGCCTCCCGCCGGGGCGCAGCCCAGCGTCGAGCAGCGGCAGCGGCTGGTGGAGTGGATTGACGATGCGGTAAACAACCTCGACTGGAGCGAGTTCCGCCATCCGGGCTCGGTCACGATCCCGCGCCTGAATCGCACCGAGTACAACAACACGATTCGCGATCTGACCGGACTGGACCTGCGCCCCGGCGCCTCGTTTCCAGCCGATGGCCAGGGCGAGACCGGATTCCGCAATGACCGGGACGGCTTGTTCGTCGCTCCCGTGTTGGCGGAAAAGTACCTGCAGGCCGCCGGCTTGGTCGTGGGCGAGCTGCTCGCAACCAAGCACGCCAAGGATCCTCGCAATGTCCATTTCGAAATCGAGGGTTTCCTGCGGACCGAGACCAATCACGAGTTCACGCCCTTTGGCCTGGACCTGAGGAACTACCAGCAGACGGTCTATCGGTATGTCACCTTCCCCCGCTTTGGAAGCTACAGGTTCCGCGTGCGCGCCTGGGGCATATCCCCGGTCGCCGGGCAGCTCCCGGGCGTCACGTTGCGCGTGGACGGACGCATGGTTGGCCAAGCGCATGTGACGGCCTCTCCGGAGTCCCCGGCCGTGTATGAATTCGAGGCGAACATCCCGCGCGGCAGCCACCGACTGTCGTTGCACTGGTTCAAAGCGAACACCGGGGAGACCAACGACCACAATCGCCGTCTGGCGGAGGAAGCCAAGCGCGCTAGGGAGGCAGCCAAGGCCGCAGGCAAGAAGGCGCCGGCGGGCCCGGTGATCCTGTCCCTGGACTGGGTCGAGATCGAGGATGCGTTGGAGGCTGGACAGGACGGCTCGCTCGTGTGGATCGCAGAGCCGGGCGAAGGTCTCGCTGCATCGGAAGCCGCGCGCCGGATTCTCGGGAATTTCGCGGAACGCGCCTATCGCAGGCCGGTTGGACCAACCGAACTAGACCCGTTGCTCAACCTCTATGAACGAGCCGCGGCGCGTGGCGACTCCTTCGACCAGGCCGTGGGCCTCGCGCTGCGCGCGGCACTGGTCTCGCCACGGTTCCTGTATCGGCCCGAGAGCGGAGGGACCTCCGGTGCCGAGTATCGGCTGAACGATTACGAGCTTGCCTCCCGCCTGTCTTACTTCCTGTGGATGTCCATGCCCGATGCGGAGTTGATAGCGTTGGCCCGAGTGGGCACGCTGGGCAACGACGCGACACTCCGCGAGCAGGTCGGGCGGATGATCGCCGACCCGAGGGCGGACGCCTTTCTTGCCACATTCTTCGGGCAGTGGCTGGGCTTTGCCGAGCTTGGCGGGACGATCAAGCCGGATGATGTCGAATTTCCGGAGTTCACGCCCGCCCTGGGCGAGGCGATGGTGGCGGAGGCGACACGATTCTTCGCGCGGATCGTCCGCGAAGACCGCAGCCTGCTGGACATCCTTGATTCCAACTACACCTACCTCACCGAGGAGTTGGCCCAGCATTACGGGGTGCAAGGCGTCTTGGGCCGCAAGCTGCGGCTGGTGGAGTTTGAGGACGCCCGGCGCGGCGGCGTGCTCGGCATGGGGGCGGTGCTCGCGGCTACATCACTGCCCACGCGCACCAGCCCGGTCGTCCGGGGCAAGTGGGTGCTGGAGACGATGCTGGGAGAGGAACTCCCGCCGCCCCTGCCCGACGCGGGAGACCTGCCCGAACCGGGAGAGAGTTCGAAGGGCATGACGATGCGCCAGATGTTTGAGATGCACCGTGACGAAGAGCGGTGTGCTGTCTGCCACGACCGGATTGATCCGATCGGCTTCGGGCTGGAGAATTTCGACGCGATCGGCCGCTGGCGGGACACCGAAAACGGCCAGCCTGTGGATGCGACCGGGACTCTGCCCAGCGGCGAGAGTTTCACCGGCCCGGCAGACCTGAAGCGGATACTGCTTGGGCGTCGCGAGGCGTTTGCACGGATGATCAGCGAGCAAATGCTGGGTTTCGCATTAGGCCGGGATATGGAATACTATGACCAGCCGATCATCGAGGAGATCAGCCGTGCTGTGATCCGCAGCGATTACAGCGCACTTTCGCTGGTCACCCAGATTGTCAACAGCTACCCGTTCCGCTTCAGGCGGAGTGGTGCCGAGGGGAGCGAGTGATGGCAGGCAGCCGAATTTCCAGACGAACAGTGCTTCGCGGCGTAGGGGTGACGATGGCGCTGCCATTCCTCGAGGTAACGCATCAGTCGCAGGGCGCGGCGCGCATCGGTCAGGCGCAGGCCCCAGTGCGGCTGGCGACGCTATTCCATCCAAACGGGGTCTATCCGCCCAACTGGGATCCGGAAGGGGTGGGCCGCGACTACAAGCCCTCGCGCATCCTCGAGCCGCTGATGCCGGTTCGCGACCACGTCAGCGTGATCTCGAACTTGGGTACGGGGGCGCAGGGCCACGTCGGCGCAACCTCGTCCTTCTTGACTGGAACGCCGCTGCACAAGAAGGCGGCGGGTCGCATCAACACGCCCAGCATGGGCACATCGTTGGATCAGTTCGTCGCGGAGCGGATCGGCCGGCGGACGAGCATCGCTTCGCTGGAGATCGGGGCGGAGCCGCCGCGCTCCGGCGGCGAGAACGGCCTAGCAATCTCATACGCCAATACCGTCTCTTGGCGTTCCGACAACACGAAGGTCGACCCGGAAATCGAGCCGCAAGCAGTGTTTGACCGCTTGTTCGGCATTAACAAGAAGACTAGGCGGGAATTGGCCGACGAGGCCAGCATCATTGACCACGTACTTGAGGACGCCAAGTCGCTGCATGCCAGCGGCAGCCAGGCTGACCGGCGCAAGCTCGATGAATTCCTCACTTCGGTGCGAGAGGTGGAGGGCCGCATCGAGCGCAACCTGAACCCTGCGAGCAGCGAAGCGGAGTGGAAGCCGTTGATCGAGCCCGAACTGTTCCGCCCCGAGGCGGGCATCCCGCAGACTCGCGACGAGCACTTGCGCCAGATGCTCGACCTAATCGTGCTGGCGTTCCAGACCGACACCACGCGCGTGGCGACCTTCATGATGGCGCACGGGTTCAGCCGCCAGAACTTCACCTTCTTGGACGGCGTGAGCGGCGATCACCACTCGATCTCGCATCACAAGGAGAATCCGGAACTCACCGAGCCGTACACCATCGTCAGCCGCTGGTACGTCTCTCAACTTGTCTACCTGATCGAGAAGATGAGCGCAATTCAGGAAGGCGAGGGCAGAACGCTGCTGGACAACACCATGATCCTCTACGGCTCCGCGCTCAAGAACGGCAACGGCCATACCACCCAGAACCTGCCGATCTTGCTGGCGGGCCGGGGCGCCGGAAAGCTCAATCCCGGACGCAGGATCGTGCTTCCGGAAGAGACGCCGGTCACGAACCTGCACCTGACGCTCGCGCAGCACATGGGCATCGAGACCGACCGGTTCAACACCAGCACGGGCACGCTTAGCGCGCTCTAGCTTGGGACGGCAGCAGGGCGTGGCTCAGCCGCCCAAATAGGCTTCCAGTTTCGCTTTTGCGTCGCGGAAGTACTCCGGCAATTCTTTGACGGTACCGCCGATCTCACATACGAGCAGTCCTTGGTAATTGAGCTTGCGCAGCTTGGCGACAAGGCGCGGGTAATCCACGAAGCCATGCACGAGCGGCTTGTGCTCGGCCCAGGTGTCGGGTTCGATGTCGTGGACATGCATGTGGAAGAGCTTCGCTCCAAGCCCGTCGATGATCTCGTGGGTGACGTCGTTATAGGCGCGGATGCCCTCTGGGGTCGCCTTGTCCTCGGGCCTCACCCTGGCGACGAGCTCGGCGTAGTCTGCTTGGTGCCCGACATCGACGGTCCCGCCCACGTACTCGTGATCGATCTCGCCGATCAGTCTTGTGAATTCGCGCACTGAGTCGGGATAGCCGGTCTCGATCGCAAGTCGAAAACCGAGGTCGCGCGCCATGTCCCCCCAGCGGCGGAAGCTGCTGACGAGCATCGGCCACGCGTCGGTCAATGCGATGTGGGCGGATCGCTGCACGTGGATGTTGGCGACTTCGGCACCCACGAAGGCAGTTGCCTCGAGAGCGCGGTCTATGCGGCGCACACCGAATTCGTGGGCTGGGATGAATGGAGAGAAATACGGCGTGTCGACCCACGGCAAGTGCGTCGAGATATAGCGAAACGGCTGCAGCGCCGCTTTCAGCCTCTCCTTGCTCGCTTCCCCCATGTGATCGAATTCGAAGCCGGGAGGCATGCCCGGGCGCGCATCGGGCGCGCCCATCGGGTGCAATTCAATGGTTTGGAATCCCAGTCCGTGCAGAATTCCGATCGACCGGAACAGGCCGTAGCCGGGAAAGTAGGGATTCGCTCCGATGATCCCCGGATCAAGCCCGCGCTGCTGAGCACCGGCGGGGAAGGCAGCAGCGCCCAGGCTCCCGAGCGCGACTTGGAGGAAATGGCGACGGTGGATGTTGGTCATGGGTCCCTATCATCTTGGCGCATGCCAAGGGATGTTGGATCCGCCGTGTAACGAATCGGCTGACGAAGCGCCGCTTGGATGATGGCTGTTCGACGGGATCAACCGGGGCCATCAATAGGATCACTTGGAGCGCCTTCGGCATGAGGGATTGGCGACCGTCGGGCGCCAGAAGACATTCCTTCGCTACTCAGCAAACACCGACACCCTGCAGGAGTTGGTGACATTCCTCCTGGCGGAATGCTGCTCTCGCCCCAACGCCGTGCGACCCGATGCCGTGCTGAAGGTCTGCCCAGCCTGCTGAATTCGTTGCAATTCCGATGTTGACCGGCAAGCTCACCCCCCTGCTCCCCATCCCTGCTCCTCCACTACTCCCTCAGTCCACTGGTCGCCATTCTCGCCGCTCCCTGTGGTCCGGATTGGGAGGCTTGCAGCCCAAGGGCCGAGAGGACTCGTTCGTAACGTCGATCCGCCCCTACTTGCCGTGGCCCACGTGGCGGCCCGCATGCTGCGGCAACGCTCGCACGATACGACTGACACCGCCCTACCGATCACAATAGGGCGAGGTCAGATCATGCATCAATTCAACCGCTGGATTGCGGCGTTCATTGGATTCCTTGCCTTGGGAGGAGCCGTCTCGTTCGCCCAGGTCCCGAAGATTGCGGAGCCTCTCGAAGCCGATTCCCCGGTCTCGGTCCGCTTGATGTTCGGCCTGGACCGCTTCACACCCAAGCGCTGGGACGGATCGATCGAGGTCGCCGCCGGTGAGGTCCTGCGCCTGAGCGGAGTTCACTTCGAAGGGCGCGACCGCATCGTGGATCGCAACGGCTGGCTGCTGTCCAATCGTGTCACGCGCTACGCCGACTCAACTACGCAGCGCGGTTACGATCCGGTCCACACGCGCCAATTCGCGATGATTCCGAACGGCGTCGCCGGGACCGCTGACGCCGCGGAGTCATCCGAGGTCAGCGTGACAACGGAGCAGGGCTCGTTCGCGTTCTCGATACGCGATCTCGAGTTCGGCCGCCCGCTGCAATCCCTCGGCGACCTCGCGTCGTCAGAACGAATCCCGACAACTCTCGACCTCACCACTGGAGAGACCTACAACGACTATCCGTCCCTGGCGGCCGACCCCAGCCGAGGCATGTGGGTGACGTGGATCTCGTATCGAGGCGAGAAGGATGCTGTGTGGCTGGCCCGCCACAACGGCCAAGCGTGGGGCGCACCGATTCGAGTGTCACCGGAGACGCATCGAGACAACTTCCGCACGTCGGTTGCAGTCACCGGCAACGGCGACGCAGTGGTCGTGTGGTCCGGCAAGTCCCCGCGAGGCGTTTGGACCCTGTTCTCGCGAACCATGCGCGAGGGTTCGATGACGCCTGTCGCGAGCGTTGCAAGCGGCGGCGAGAACGTCTACCACCAGACCGTCGCCGACAGCGCGGGCACCGTGCATGTCGCTTGGCAGGGGTTTCGGAATCGCGTCTCGCGAATCCTCCACTCGCGCTGGAACGGCTCGTCTTGGTCGGAGGAGGCAATCGCTTCAGAAGGCGATGCCGACAGCTGGGCTCCGGCGATGGCGGCCGACTCGAAAGGCAACGTCTGGGTTGGATGGGACGGCTATGGATCCGGAGACTTCAATGTCTACGTGAGGCGCCTCGGCGCCGACGGTGTCTGGAGCCGAGCCCGGCAGATCACTCGCTCAGCCGGATTCGACGCAAACGCGTCACTTGCGTGCGACGCTGCCGACAGACTCTGGATCGCATGGGACCACGGTGAGGCGAACTGGGGCAAGGACTGGAGCAGCCAGCGATTCAGGCCCGGCGGTGGGGCAGGGCTCTACCGAGTTCGAACGGTCAAGGTCGCGGCGCTAGACGGGCGTCGACTGCGGCAGGCACCGGACTTAATGGAAGCGATACCGCCCGCTTACAAGGACTACGTGCAACAAGCTCGCCTCGCCGTCGACACCCGTGGCCATGTTTGGGTGATGGCGAGGTCTCTGACAAGCGTGACATCCCGCGTCAACAACAACTGGGGTGCCGGAGGGATCTGGGAAATGCTTCTCACGAGGCTGGACGGCGACGGCTGGCTGCCGACGACAAAGATGCATGGCACTAACGGAAGAAACGATGTGTGGGCTTCGAGCGCCGTCGATTCGGAAGGCAAACTATGGTTCGCATGGTCACGGGACGACCGCCCCTTCGGATCTCCCGAACGGTCCGTGAATAGAGGCACTCCCGCGCCCCGGACGACGCACGTCTCCTACTCCGTGATCGACCCGTCGCATCTCGCTTGGGGCGGTTCCGGACGGCCGGTGATGTCGGAATTCACCGAGTCCACTCCAACGGCCGCGCCCGTCCATCTCAACGAGAAGCAAGACACCGAGGCGATCCGCTCATACCGCATCAAGGCTGGAGGACGGTCGTACCGCATCCTTCGCGGGGACCTTCATCGCCACACAGACATCTCCTCGGACGGGATCGGCGATGGGGCTCTAATCGACTTCTACCGGTACGCTCTGACGGCAGGGCAGTTCGACTTCATGATGGTGGGCGACCATCAATACGGCGGCGACAGCGTCCCCGGCGTCGAGTACAACTGGTGGCGCACGGAGAAATCGGAGGACATCTTCGGTGTCGCTGGCCGCTTCTGGCCGTTGTACGGCACCGAGCGCAGCCTGCCATATCCCAACGGGCATCGCAACACGGTCTTCGCCCGGAGAGGAGTCCGCTGGATGCCGATCCACGCCGGGGAGCGGAACGGAATCATCAACAGCGGCGAGATCCTGTTCCCGTACCTGCGGCGCAACGGGGGGATTTCAACGCCGCACACATCGGGGTCGGACCAAGGCACCGATTGGCGCGAGAGCGACCCTGAGATCGAGCCGATCGTAGAGATCTACCAAAGCCTTCACGCCTCATACGAATACCCCGGCGCGCCTCGCGCCGAGACGCCCGACAAGCGGTACTACCACCACGGAGAGCCGTGGCGACCCGCGGGCTTCGTCTGGAACGCGTGGGCCAAGGGCATCAAGATCGGGGTCCAAGCCAGTTCCGACCATGTCGGCACGCACGACTCCTACGCGTGCGTGCTCGTGCCGGCAGACAAGCCGATTCGCAGGCAGGATCTCATTGACGCGATGAAACTGCGCCACACATACGCCGCGACCGACAACATCATCTTGGATATGCGAATCGGAGACCACATCATGGGTGACGCGTTCGAAACAGCGGAACGCCCAGCCATCCGTGCCAAGGTGATCGGAACGGTTCCGATCGAGCGCGTGGTTCTGATCAAGAACAACGAAGTCGTTTACACGGTGGAGCCGGGGACCAAGGAAGCCGACTTCCTGTTCCGCGACCAATCCGCTGCGGTGGGCGAGAGCTACTACTACATGCGGGCCGAGCAGTCGGACGGCTCGCTGGCATGGGGGAGTCCGATTTGGGTGACATACCGATGACCGCAATCGGTCCGCTTCGACTCGGAGAGACGACCGAAACGGCGGGGACACGCGGTGTCACGGACGCGAGTCCGAGTGCGACCATATAGCGATGAGCGAACTGAGTCGCCGCGCCTTGTTGGCCCAACTCGCGTGCATGGGTTGCGCGACCTCACCCAAGCGCCTTTCGGAAGAGCTGCGATCGGCGAATTCTCCGTGGCGATTCGCGATCGGACTGAACGGCTTCGGCTCATCCGAGACGCATCACGGCAAGCGCTACAAGCACGAAGAGATCCTGCAATTCGCCCGCGACGAGGGCTTCGAAGGCATCGAGCTGTGGCGCAACTGGCGCGAGGGCTACCCGGACCTGCAAGACAGCGACGGCATTCGGGCCACTCGTGACAAGGTCGAGTCGAACGGACTCCGCATTTTCTCTATCCAAGCGGGCGTCCGCGGAATGAACCCGGTCTCGGACGACGAGGCCGAGCGATCAGCGTACACAGCCAGCCTTGTGGAGCAAGTCAAGCTGGCCGTCCAACTCGGATGCGACGCCATGGGCCTCTGGTCGGCAGGGAGGGCACCGGACTCGGTGTCCGAGGACGGGCTGATCGAGCGATTTGCAGACGTGGTCCGTCCAGTGGTTCGCCGCTCGGTCGAGAGCGGCATCGTCCTCGCCATCGAAGGCGAACCTCCTCTCCTGATCAATTCCCCGCAGCGCTACCACAAGCTGTTCGCAGCGGTTGGAATGGACGAGTTCAAGGTCATCTTCGACCCGACGCACTTCGACCTCCTCAACGGTGCGACTGGCAGGCCGGAAGACCTGCTGCTCGACCTAGGTGTGGATCGTGTCGGCTATGTGCAATTCAGCGACGGCGACTCGACACTCCGCCCGTTTCCCAACGGCGGCGCAGGAACGTCCCGTCACCTGCCCTGCGGGGAGGGCGTGTACGACATCCCCAAGCTGTGCTCAATCCTTTACGAGGGGGGCTTCCAAGGCTGGTTCCAGATGGACAGCTGGGGGACAGAAGACGCCTACTGGGCATCAAAGTCCTGCAAGGACTCGGTCGCTGCCTTTCTCGAGGGCCTGCAGACGGCGAAGTGAGAGTCGCGCTGCTCCAAGTGGATCGAAGAGCACCCCCGATCACAGACTGCCGAAATGGTAGGCCCGAGCGGACTCGAACCGCTGACCTCTACCGTGTCAAGGTAGCGCTCTAACCAAATCTGAGCTACGGGCCTGAACGCCAAGCATCGCGACGAGCGCGGAACGCGCCCACCGGCAAAGAACTGCGGTACTGCCGACCGCAACCATCTCTTGGATTGGCTCATACGCATAGGGTTCAGATCTTCCTGCTGATCGACAGTTCGATTGACCCGCGTTGGCCGTAGATCGTCCGAAGCAACCGACGCCATGGCTCGAGCATGGCCTAATTCGATCCGCATCCGGAATTGATTGGGGTCAGAGACTGCCCGGCCTGATCCGGGCGATCTAGCTGCTATTCGTGCGTCTCGTGATCGTAGACTTCGCAATCCAGGCAGAGACACCTACCCGATCAAACGGCCCAGGCGATCACCATGAACCTCCCTTCAGTTTCATGCCAAGTAGTTTCAGTACGATAATCGAATGGTAAACAGCACACGCCCCTCCTTCCGGATCGGCACTTGGAACACGATGTGGGCCAAACGGAGTAGCCGTAGCCGCCGCGACGAAATCATCGCCGAGACACTCGCCGCTTCTGACTGCGACGTCCTATGCGTAACCGAAGGGTATAGGGAGATTCTCCCAGACGAAGGGCATGTCATTGACGCCGGTCAAGATTGGGGTTACCCCATCATTAAGGGGCGGAGGAAAGTGCTGCTTTGGAGCAAGCAGCCTTGGACAAAGGTCGATTGCGTCGGCTCGGAGCAGCTTCCGAACGGCAGGTTTGTGAGGGGTGACACCACGCTGACATCCGCCGATTCGCCCCTGACCGTCATTGGCGTCTGTATCCCTTGGTCCGGAGCTCACGTGAAGAAGTCGGGTCGCAAGGATCGCAAGGCATGGGAGGATCACAAGGCCTGGCTCTCGGGATTCAAGGAGCTGCGCCCTCTGATCCCCGCGTCGCGAACCGTTGTCTTGGGAGACTTCAACCAGAGAATTCCGCGGCCAGAATGGGCCCCGAAGGGCGTGTCCGAGGCGCTCTTGCGAGCGTTCGAAGGCTTCGAGATAGCAACTGCCGGGGAGTTGGCAGAGGCTCCCGGATTGTCGATTGACCATATCGCGCATACGCGGGATCTCACGAAGCTCTGCTTAGAGATCTGGCCTAAAAAGAGTACCTGATTACGCACCAGCCCCAGCCAAAGTTAGGAGGCGGTAGGGTAGGGGCGGAGTGCGCACGGCGACATAGGCGAGGCGGGGCACGAGATCGACCAGCTGGTAGCGGCGGTTGAAGCGGTAGGCGAATTCGGCGAGGTAGCGCCCCGCGTAACGCGCGGCGCAGGCGTGATAGGTGCCGTCCATCGCCCGCTTGACGTTGCCCAGCAGCGTGTTCACCCAGATCAGCCCGGGCGTCTCGCAGCTGCCCTTGCCACCTCCGGTGACGCGCGGCTGGTGCGTGCAGCGGGCCGCCTGCACCCCCCGGAAGCAGGCCAGCCCGTCCGCCCGTACGATGGTCCCCGGCCGTAGGTGCTGCTGCGCCCAGGCTTGCACTGCGCGGCGGCGGAAACCAACCACCGGGCTCAGCCGCAGCCGCTGCGGCCGCCCGTCCTCAGTGACTTGGGCCGCCGCCAGGAAGGGCGTCTTGCGGTCCGCGCCGCGACCGCGCTTGCCGCCGCTGGCTGCCCCGCCCAGATCGGCGTCGTCCAGCTCCACGAGGCCCCCCAGCGGCTGGCTGTCAGCCCGCGCGCGCATCGCCTGCAGCAGTTTGTGCTGGAGCATCCAAGCCGTGTTGTAGCTCACGCCCAACTGGCGCAGCAGGTCCATCGCCGAGAGGCCATTCTTGGATTGCGTGAGCAAGTAGATCGCCAGGTACCAAGTGGTCAGCGGCAGCTTGGTGTTTTCGAACACGGGGCCGGCGGTCAGCGAGACCTGCCGCTGGCAGCGGATGCACTGGAAGACCTTGCGGGTGTGCAGCTGGCAGTCCTTGTGCTAGCCGCAGGCGGGGCAGCGGAAGCCCTGCGGCCAGCGCGCTTGGAACACCGCTTGGGCGCATTGCAGCTCGGTTCCGTAGAGCTTGAGGAAGTCGCGCAGGCTCTGTCCTTTCTGGAACTGGACTTGGTTCTTAGGCATGTAGAACTCCTTTGTTATCAGATACTTATTATACATTCCACAGCGATTTAAGTCAACCGGATCGAAGCCCGAATCCAAAACATTTCCGGCTCCTAAATGCGGCTGAGAGTCCTCGGTAATCAGGAAAGAGTAAGGACTGTACGAACCTGTCAGATCATTTCGGGGTATGGGGCAATTTCGGTCTACGCTAGCCCTCTAGCGCCATGAGCCTACAGCGGGCTCGTCGCGTCTTCCGCGATTCCAACGATGTAGATGACCGTTCCTCATTTGGGCACAGCTGAAGGGGAACTGAATGCGGATGTCGAGCCGATCGACCGGCAGTGACGGAGCCGTGAATGACCGGCAGCGCTTCGATCACGCTGCGGCGATCATTCAGGGGTCAGGCCTCCCGCTCAACGATTTCGATCCCTGTCGCACCGGCCTCGATGGCGACCGCCTCTAAACCGTCTGTGGCTTCCGGCCACGCGACCTGGACCACCACCCCGCTGTCGGGGAGCGCAGGTGCGGGAGCCGTGGCCCGAGCGCGGAGCAGGCCAGCTTCCCAGAGCATGATTGCGAAGATGCCGAAGACGGCTCCTGCCATGGTCGTCTCGAACGTCACCACGCCGGTCGCCCAGCCCGAGATGATCGGCATCCCGCCCGTGACCAGCGGATAGTCGAGCTGTGCCCAGTACATCAGCGCGGTGGCACCCCCGCCGACAACGATTGCTGACAGGACCGCACCCAATGACATCCGGCTCCGCCGCGGCAGCGCTGGCGGATGCGTCTCGACCGGGCGCAGGGAGTACATCTCCATCGCACTCTTGGGCACTCCCGCCGTGGCCAGCGCCTCGACTGCGGCGGCCGCCTCTGCGGGTCGGGCGAATTCAGCGTGCAGGTACTTCATCGTCGTATTCCCAAATCGCGATGATCGGGAACGCCTTCACGAACAGCAGGTAGAGCAGCACCATCGCGGCGAAGGTGCCGGCCGTGATCGACAGTTCGATCCAGCTCGGTGCGTAGGTGCCCCAAGCTGCAGGCAGCGGCGGTCTTGACAGTGACGGGATCACGATCAAGAAGCGCTCGAGCCACATGCCGAGTAGCACCGCCACGCTAGTCACGGCGATTGTCGAAATGCTCCGGAGCTTTGAGATTCCCAGCAGCACCAGAGGAATCACGAAATTGCAGACCACCATTGTCCAGAACAAGACGCCGTATAAGCCGTGTTCGCGGAGATGGAACACCCGCATCTCCAGAGGCAGATTGCCGTACCAGGTTGTGAGGTGCTCCGAAAACGTGAAGTAGCCCCAAATCAGGCTCATCAGCAGCAGCAGCTTTCCGAGGTTCGCGAAGTGGACCTCGCGCAGGTACTGCTCGAGTCCCATCAGCCTGCGGAGTGCCGCCATCACGATCACCAGGGCGGCAATGCCGCTGAAGATCGCCCCGACCACGAAATACGGCGCGAAGATCGTGTTGTGCCAAGTCGGCGTCACCGACATCGCGAAGTCGTATGCCACCACCGAATGCACCGAAACCGCGATAGCGAGAATCACAACCGCCATCAGTTTCATGGCCCGCTCAAGGGCCTGCCACTGGCGGTCCGAGCCGGTCCAGCCGAGGGACAGGGCCCGGTAGATCCTCCGCTTCAGCCCCGAACTGCGGTTTGCCAGCTCCGCCACATCTGGAATCAGCGGCAAGTAGAGATAGATCAGGCTGCCGGACAGGTACGTCAGGATCGCTGTCAGATCCCAGAACAGCGGAGAGCGGAAGTTCGGCCACAACAGCCGCTCGTTGGGATAGGGCAGCATCCAGTAAAAGTACCAGGAGCGGCTGATGTGGATCAGCGGAAACAGCCCGCCGATCATCAGGCAGAAGACTGTGATCGCTTCAGCAGCTCGCGTGACAGGCTTGCGCCAGCCGGCTCCGGTGAGGCGCAGGATCGCCGAGATCAGGGTGCCGGCATGCGAAATGCCGATCCAGAAGACGAAGTTGACGATATAGAAGCCCCAGTAAACCGGCCTGCGGACCCCGGTGTGGCCGAACCCGTTGACAACCTGATAGCCCCAAGCGAAGAGCGCCCAGCTCACGATCGCGGCACATATTGCAACGGCCACGAGATAACGCCCGCTGGCCCCCTGCATGCGTGAGAGCAGGTCTTCCCCCGAACCTGCGCATGGCTAGAGGCCTGAGCCTTGGTTGTGGATCGCTTGTCGTCCATGGCAGCGATTGCGGCTGATCGCCGCGCTAGTCTGCTTTCTCTAGGTAGAACACGCGCGGCTTCGTCCCTAGCTGCGCTAGCAATTGCTCGGACCGGTTGCTCCCGATCTGCTTTGAGACTTGACTGCCGGGATCGCTCATATCCCCGAAGACCATGGCCTCGGCGGGGCATGACTGAACGCAGGCTGGCTGGACATCCCCGTCCGCTAGCCCCCGTCCCTCAGCGTCCGCATCGAGCTTGGCGCGCTTGATCTTGTGCGCGCAGAACGTGCATTTCTCCATCACGCCTGCGGGCCGGATCGAAACGTCGGGGTTGAGCTGCAGGTTCAGGGGTGCGGCCCATTCCGGCGGGAACCAGTTGAAGAAGCGCACGGTGTAAGGGCAGTTGTTCGCGCAGTAGCGAGTGCCGATGCAGCGGTTGTAGATCTGTACGTTCAGACCCTCCGCGTTTTGGTAAGTAGCGTTGACCGGGCAGACCGGCTCGCAGGGGGCCTCGTCGCACTGCTGGCACATCACAGGACGGTACTTGACCTTGATATCCGGAAACTCGCCTGCGTAGTATCTGTCGATCCGTATCCAGTGCTTGGCTCGCCCCATGGCCGCTTGGTCCTCGCCGGCCATCGGGACGTTATTTTCGGATGCGCACGCTAGCACGCAAGCCTCGCACCCCGTGCAGCGGTCAAGATCGATCGCCATCGCCCATTGCGGGATGTGCTCGGGGCTCTGGTCGGCCCGCTCAGTGGTTTGCTCGGCCATTGAGTCTCCTTGATCTACACTCTGTGCGGCGGCGTGTCGCGGTCCTGTCGCGAGAACTGCACCAACCGGCCAGCGCCGCTGACTTTCTCGAGCGTTACCGGCATCGGTCCCAGAGCGACGGCACCGGTTGCCCGATCGCGGAGCGAGCCCAGCACGGTCATTGGGTTTGCGCCCCTGTGCGACGCGTAACGACCGTAGCTGGAGTGGCCTTGGCCGAGCCCCATCGATACCACCCCGGGAATTGCCGCGGGATTGACATAGACCGGTGCTTCCAGCATTCCGTGCTCCGACCGCACGCGGACAGTGTCGCCGTTCGCCACGCCGAGCTTCTCGGCGGTGCCCGGATCCAGCTCTGCGGGGAGTCCCCACATCGCACTCGATGTGGGATCGGGCAGTTCCTGCAGCCAAGGCCGGTTCGCGCCGATTCCTTCGGCGAATTGCAGCGATTCGTAGGCTTGGAAGACTAGGCCACCCTGTTTCGGGTTCGCGGGAAACTCGCCCAATTGGAATCCGGATGGGGAGCCGCTGGAAGGGCGCTGGCCTCGCCAGCCGCCATCTGCGAGGCTTGCTGTCACGAAATCGCTCGCGGAGATCTGGGTGCCGCTCGATTCTGCTTCGCCGTGCAGCTGGACCAGTGCGTCCTCTACGCTGAGCGCTTCGAACGGCGTGCCTGCAGCGGCGGCCAACGCAGTCAAGACCGCGTCCGTTGATCGCGTGTCATACAACGGACGGACGAACGCAGCGGCCGCCGCAGCCGATGGCACCGGCGAGGCTGCCGGTATCGCCAGCATCGATTGTTCCATCGGGTCGTGGTCTGGCAGGATCAGGTCGGCGAATGCGGACGTGTCGTCCAGAAATGGCGAGAAGCTGATGACGGTGCCGGCGCTGGCCAAGCTGGCGCGGCTGGCCGGGGCATTGTAGGCCGGATTCACGCCGTCAATGAAGACCACCGCCGCCTCCGCCAAGCGCTCGGCCCAGCCGGGCGCGGCCGGCCGGGTGCTGGCCAAGCTGATCGTGGATGCTGCGGGTGGCAGCACGCCGCCGGCTTGGCCCGCGCGTCCCAACAGCAAGTTCAAAGCGTTTGCCGCTGCCACTGCCTCCGACGAGTTCTCGCGCACCATCGAGGAGCCGGCCACTACGAGCGGTGCCGAGGCGCCGGCCAGCGCGGCGGCCGTTTCGCGCATTACCTCAATCTGGATTCCAGATGCCGACGAGGCCCACTCCAGGTCGACCTCCGCGAAGGCCGAGACCGCCTTCGCGGGAGCGCTGTCGAGCGCAGCAGCGAAGCTTTCGCTGACAAGGATGTGTCCGATGCCAAGGGCGAGCGCCAGTTCGCCGCCGGGCCAGACCGGAAGCCAGCGGTCGGCGTTCCAGGCGGTGAGCGAAAACCGAGACTCGGCGTGGATCAGGCGTCCCCGCAGTTCGGGCCGGCCTTGGCGCATGTGGCCATACCGCCTTGAGTACAAGACCGGAGAAACCCAGCCGCCGAGGAAATCCGCCCCAATGGACAGCACGAGCGTGGCGTCTTGGATTTCGTAGACCGGAATCCCGTCCCACCCGAAGGCCCGTCTTGCGGCCTCGGCTTCGGGGGCGAAGTCACCGACTCCGATGCTGCTCGCCGGAGGTGCGCCGAGCGAGTCTAGAAACCGGCCGGTGTTGGCCGACCGCAAACCGGCACGGGGTCTTGCCAAGAACAGAATTGTTCTGGGGTCGGAGGCCGCCGCTAGCGATAGAGCTTGGCCGGCCTCGTTGATTGCGGCGTCCCAAGAGACCGCTTCGAATGTACCGTCTCCCCTCGCGCCGACCCGCTTTAGCGGACCTTGCAGCCGATCCGGATTGTAGAGCGACTGCAGCGCTGCGTGACCACGCGCGCAGAGCCGCCCGCCACTAACCGGATCAAGCGGGTTGCCCTCGAGTTTCTTGATGGTCGCGATCTTCTGGCGGAGACGCTCTCCGTCGACTTCGATCTCGCGTTCGGAAGCCATCACCCTGGCGACGGTCCCGCACGCCGCGGCACACTCCCCGCAAACGCTCGGATGCCAGGTTTCCACGCCCGGGACAACATCCTCCTCCGGCACGAGCAGAGGGATGAGCTTTTCGGACTGCTTGCCACAGGCTCCGGTAACGGCACCGCCTGAAGCGGTGCCCACCAGCTTGAAGAAGTTGCGCCGATCCATCCTATCGTCGGTATCCCATGGTCTGAAGGCTTAGGGCCTGCACTAGTAATGGCACGCCAGGCAGTCATCGCTGGCATTGTTCTCGCGGTGGCATTGAACGCAAGTGCCCATCGTGTGGTGAACTGCCTTCTTGGCAACAGTCATGGATGCCACGTCGCCGTGGCACTGCGAGCAGGCGATCTCGGCCCGTGCGTGCGGGGCGTGCCGAAACTGGACTGCGGCGTCTTTCGCAAACCCGTAGACCCGTACCCAGGGCACTTCCCGCTGCTTGTCCCAGTACTCCGCAAGGCGGACCACCTCCGGCAGGTCCTGGCCGATGAACTGGTGGCATAGCATGCACTTGCGGATGGATGGAATGTCGGCGGCGTCGCGTGACTTCGCACCGCTATGGCAGTCGGTGCACTGCATGCTCGCTTTCTCAATGTGCGCGGTATGGGAGAAGCCGATCGGCTGCTCGGCGGCAGCGACCGGCAGCGCGAAAAGAATTAGCAATACTGCGAGCATCGACGGAGGGACCGGTTACGGGGCGAAAAATATTCAGGATACACGAGACTAGAATTTACGGATGCCGCGCCACCCACGGGGGCACCGCTGATTCTTTGTCGGGTTGAGGGGTGTAGTCGCTCTCTGGGTGCCTGAACACGAGCGCCATGGCGGTCTGAGAAGGAAAATCGAGCCCCGGCCTGGTGTCCAAGGATGCCCGATGGGCCGAGCAGCGCCGGGCGGGGCTCCCGCTATCGGCCCCGGGCGCACAGAGCGGCCGCTCACCCGGCCGCGGTCGGCCGGATGCGATGTCTCAGCGGTGCCAGTCCTGCTAGGTTTCGCTCAGTCGCAGTTGCAGCGCCTTGTCGCGGTTGCCGGCGGAGTAGATTTGCGCCTCCGGCACCGTCTCGAACTGCGGCTGCGACAGCAGCAGCGCCAGGTTGTTCAGCGCCGCGTTGTTGGCCGGACCGTGGCCCGTGCGCACGCGGCTGGCATCCTCCCCGAAGACCTTGTCGCGGCGGTAGTGGTTGGCGCTCTCCACCCGCCAGTGGCCGCGCTGCAGCACCAGTAACTCGCGCGCCGAGGCAGCCGCCGGCGGCAGCGAAGTGATGCCCTAGCTGTAGCTGCGCTTGACCGCGCCACCGCGCCGCGCACAGCGCTCGTGCGTGATGCGGTAGGCCTGCTGCGCATGCGGGAACGGCAGCAGTTGCGGATGGGGCGTGAAGACTTGGATCGAGCGCTTCTCTAAGTCGCTCTGGCGCGAGGGCTTCCAGCCAGCTTCCGCCCAGCTGCGCGCCGCGCCCAGCTCCCAATTCAGCCCGCTCAGGGTCGCGTGCGTCAGCTCGCAGTTGCCTTTGATCCGCACCATGATGTGCCCGCCGTGCGGTTCCACGATCGCCCGCTCGGTCTCGCGCCCCGCGTGCCCCGCGTCCAGCGTCACCGTCCGTCCGCGCAGGTCCACCGCTTCCAACAAGGCCCGCCAGGCCGCCTGCTCGCCGCCCTCCTCGCGGTAGCTGCGGCTCGCCACCGGGACGCCCGTGCGATGGTCCACCAGCGTGACCGTCTCCCAGTGCTGCCCCGCCGCCGACAGCCGGTTGGCCCCGCGAATGCGCTTGCCATCCCCCGCCAGCGCCGACGCCGCCACGCGCGGTTGCGTCCAACGCTCGAGCGCCCGTTCCAGCGAGCCCGGGTCGGTCCGCTCCATGACCCGCTGGAAGGTCGTGTCCGAGGGTGTCACGGACTCCCCCGTGGTCGCGTCCCGGCGACAGCCCAAGGCTCCTAACTCCTCTGCTGTCAATGTCTTCGCATACGCTTCTGCCGCCCGCCGACCCGACCGGCCAGCCTCGCCAGCAGCTGCAGCGCCAGTACCACGGCCAACCGATGCCGTCTCCCGTGGCAGCTCCGGCTGTCCTCCACCGCCTCCCACTGCGCCCGCAGCGAGCGCAGTTCCGCCGCCGGGTAGCGCACATCGACCGCCCCGCAAGCCCACTCCGGCCGCTCCTGCGGATCCGCCAGCCGCGCCCGGGCCTGCGCCCGCAGCGGATCCACCAGCATCTGCTTGCGCTTCCCGTGCTTGTCGGTGGACTGCCCGTTCGAGCGCGCATACCCCTTGCGCAAGCCCAGCTGGATCCAGTTCGCCGCCAAATAGACCGTGCCCCGGTACAGCTGCGGATCCACAAACGTTTCGGCGAGTTCAATGGGAGGCCCCCAGCGCTGTTGCCAGTCCCGGCTCAGCCGCCGCAGATGCATCCCCAGCACGCGCGAGGCCAAGTGCTGCACGCCCGCCCCCTCCGGCAGCACTAAAAACCTCGTGTGATTCGCGATCAGATGCAAGCGCCGGAACTGCACCGCCTTGTGCCAGCCCAGCCAGCGGGCGCGCGGGCGGCACTGGAAGACCCCCGTCTGCCAGCCCACCAGCGCCAGCCACTCGCCCTCGTATTCCGCCACATAGCGCAGCCCGCGCCCGGCCAACTGCTTGAACCCCAAATCGTGGTGTTTGGCCATCAGCGCATCCCAGCGCGGCCGCTCGTGCGGCTGCGCCAGCCGCAGCACCACTTGCTTCAGATCCGGAATCGTTGTGGGCGTCTCCTGCTCTTGCATACCCCATGCATACACGAATCCGGCCAAAATAGCCAGCCCCTCGCCGATCTTGTTGTGCGAATGGTCACACCCCCCGATAAAGAATCAGCCGTGCCCACGGGGGTCAATCGGCCAGCGCGCGCTTTAGGAGCGCTTCGCAAGTGGGCGGATAGCTGATCTCGAGTGCGGCTGCCCGTCCAGCAGCGGACATCTTCTTCCATGTCCGCCGCAGGATGTTGAGCAGGCTCTGCTCTTCCTGTTCTGCAGCGAACGCCTCGAAGTAATGGTCCAGAAACACCAGGCATGCGACATCCTCGAGGAGCTGCGCCCATGGATCGGCCCTGAAGCGCTCCTTGCGAATGACTGATTGGACCCGCATCACGGTCGCTTCGTCGAATTCGCAGGCGCGCATGATCGCACCGGCAGAATCCGCGTGGAAACGGCCTAGGTCCCGCCGCCATTTCAAGTAAGCCTCCCGACCCGCCGGATAGCTGTCACGCGGGACCGTCCAGCGCCGGATGTGTTGTGCGCGTACCGCCAGCTTGACTTCATCCGGCGCGTGCGGATCGAGTCGCTCCAGCCATGCAGACATCTGTTTCGCGTAGGACAGTTCCTTGGGCAGCCCGAAGGAATCGCGGTTCGGATCTTCCGCGTTCGCGGCGTCGAACCGCTCGATGCACAGGCGCATTCGCTCGGCGTCCGATGCGCTCACGCTTTGCTCTCCCGTTCGCTGCCGCAGGAGCAGATCGCGGCAATCGCGACCGCCGCCGTCTCGCTCCGCAGGATGGTCTGGCCGAGGCCCGCGGCTTCGAAGCCGTGCTCTTCCGCCAGGGCTGCCTCTTCCGCGGTCCAGCCGCCTTCCGGGCCGACAAGGGCGGTCGTGTGTCCCCAGCCGCAGAGGTCTCCCACCGGCTTGCCGCGTGGCTCGGTGAAAAGCTTCGTGCCTGCCGGGCAGTCGCGCACCGTCTCTTCGAAGCTGACAGGCCCGGCGATGACCGGTGCTGCCAAGCGCCGGGACTGCTGCGCGGCATCGAGAGCGATCCGACGCCAGCGCCCGGCTCGCTTGACTGCGGACAGGACAAGCTTCGCGTCGCTTCGGGCGGCGATGACCGGCGTGATCGAATCCACGCCGAGTTCCGTGAGCTTCTCGATCGCCCACTCGAAGCGAGGAAACTTGATGATGGCGAGGGCCGCGTTGAGCTGGGGGCCTCGGGCTGGCTTCGGCAGTTGCTCCCCGACCCGAAACCGGACTTCTCTGGGGCCGCAGGTCTCGGTGACCGCTAGGTATGCCGTCACTTGGTCGGACACTTCGACGCGCTCTCCCGGCTGCAGCCTGGCGACGCGCGCCAAGTGGTGCGCCGAACTTCCGCGGGCAACCGCCTCGCTGCCTTCGATCAAGTCCACGAAGACGCGGCGCAGAGCCATCTCCCATCAGCTTAACCCGCCGTTTCCGACTCCCGGGCACCGCGATTACCCTTTTGGTCCCCGGATAGGATTTCGCGGTTAGGGGCTAAGGCATGGATTTCTAACGGGATGGACGTACGTGCCCGCGGAGTCGGCAATGCACCCCCGGGGTGCAGCCGCGAAGCCTGTCACAGAGACCATGTTCTTGCTGAAGTGCAGAAGATCATGCCCTGCTCGAAGGCCCCTAAGATTTGCTTTGCCGTCACCGACGAGCAACTGACCGAGACGGCCGGGACGGCCTTGGTGGCGAGCCTGGCCAAGTGGGTCGACCGGCCCCGCCAACGCGCCCGGCGGGTGCGCCTCAAGCGCCGGCGGCGGTGCTGCCGGGACGAGCAGCTGCTGTCGCTGATCGATTCCTGTTGCACCGGCGAGCCTATTTCAGCGATGTCGACAGCCTCGCCGGCGATCGGGCGGCGCGGCGTTTCACGGGCCTGCAGGGCATGGCCGCCGAACTGCAACTCGACGAACTGCTCAGAACCGACGGTGGGCAAGACAGTCCGCCGCCACTATCAACCCGGTGTCGAGCTACGGCCGGATCGGTATTATTGATGCGGGGGAGGGAGCGCTGATGATCCAGTTCAAGACTGGAGACATCCTTGCCGAAGACGCCGAGGCCCTGGTCAACAGCGTTAACTGCATCGGCATCATGGGGCGCGGCATCGCGTTTCAGTTCAAGAAGGCGTTTCCCGAGGGTTTCCGCGTCTACGCCGAGGCCTGCGAGCGCGGCGAGGTCCGGCCTGGCCGCATGTTCGTGTTCGAGACCGGTGCGCTCACCAACCCGCGCTACATCGTCAACTTCCCGACCAAGCGGCACTGGCGCGGCACCAGCCGGATCGAGGATATTGAGGCAGGGCTGAAGGACCTGATCCGAGTGATCCGCGAGCGCGACGTCCGGTCGATCGCTGTACCGCCCCTCGGTAGCGGCCTCGGTGGGCTGGATTGGAATGATGTACGCCCGCGAATCGAGAAGGCATTGCGCGGCTTCAACAACCTGGACGTCGTCGTCTTCGAACCGAGGGGCGCGCCGGAAGCGGAGCGGATGGTGCGCAGCCGTGAAGCGCCGGAGATGACCGCTGGTCGGGCTGCGCTGGTCGGGCTTATGAACCGCTACCTACTCGGGCTGCTCGACCCTTTCGTCACCCTGCTGGAAGTCCACAAGCTGATGTACTTCATGCAGGTCGCGGGTCAGCCACTGAGGCTGAGATTCACCCGGACACCCTACGGCCCCTACGCGGAGCACCTGCGACATGTTCTTCATGCGGTCGAGGGCCACTTCGTATCGGGCTATGCCGACGGCGGCGATGCACCGGACAAACAGCTTGAGCTCGTCCCCGGCGCTGTCGAAGACGCCGCTGCGGTTCTCCGCCGCTCACACAAGACCCGGGAGCGTTTTGAGAGGGTGACGGACCTTGTCGGTGGCTTCGAGTCAGGCTTCGGCCTCGAGTTGCTCTCTACGGTGCATTGGGTCCTCGAGCACGACGGCCCCGCATCGCGGGACGAACTTATCGCGCGGACCTATGCGTGGAACGAGCGCAAGAAGCGCTTCTCACCCCGGCAGATCGGACTGGCGGCAGATGTGCTGACCGAGAAGGGCTGGACCGGCGGCGGAGCGGCAGCCGCCCGCCGATGACGACCGATACCGGCGAGAATAGTGTCGAGGCGCTAATCTGCGCGGTGCTCGCCGGCCACCCGTGCAAACCTACAGTGGCCGACGGTCTTGCTTCCAAAGTTCCGGTCCGGAGCGAGGCAATCAGCTTGCGCAGAACTGCTCCGTTGCCTGGCGTGAATTGCAGATGGTCGCGGTCCTGCTCGAGTCCTTCCTGCGAGCTCAGCAACCTAGCATCGATCCGACGGCGTTCAAACCCCGCCGGTGTCTCGCCTAGGTCCTTGCAGTCACGCGGCGTGCCTAGGTTGACTTCAGCGCCCAGCAGCAGACGAACCGAGGGACTGGCGTGAGCCCGTCCGCGATGTGCGCGAAGCCGGCCCGGCTGAAGAATGCCGTTGCGATCCTGACCTCGCTAGCGGGTTCGCCAGATTCTGGTCCATCTAGTCCGGCATCAAGGCTCAGCAGGCGGGCAAGGGCTCTAGCAAGGGTATTGCTGTCGCGGTTGTCAATTAAGGCCGGCCCTTCCATCAATCCGCTTCCGCTAGGACAAACCGAGCGTATTCGCGGCGAAGCATCGCAAACGGCGTGATGCACTCGATCTCGAACTCTTTGCAGACGTCGGGGATCTTGACTGTGTGCTTGGAGTTCGAGGGTTTCTCGTGGGTAACCACTGTCATCTGCTTAGCCAGTGCGTGGGCGATCAGGACGTGATCAGCGCTGCCTATGAACTTGTTGGTTGCCGCGGTCTTGAATGGCTGGCCAGTTACGCACTGATCGATCCGGCGAGCGGCCGAAAGGACCGACTCGTCCGGTTCTAGGAAAAATGCGGTGCCACGCTTAACGCTCCATTGAGCGAGTTCGTCGGCTCCGGCTTGGAGCTCTTCAGCTACTTCCGTGACGCTGGATACGATTCCAGCCGCATTGCTAGACAGAAGCCAATCCCAAAAACCTGGGCAGAAGTCCATGCCGTAGTGCTCGTTCTTACCCTGAATGAAGACGTTTGCGTCGAGCAGATACGCCATCAGGCAACACCCAATCGATCCGCGAACTTGCGGAAGGTCGAGATTTTCCTGAAGCCCAACAGGTGAAAGGCGTCTCGGTACAGGGTCTGGCCTTCGAGCGTACCTGTAATCAGGGCGCGCGCGAATCGCTCTCCAACACGGGAGGTCTGGGTTACGTAGAAGTTCCCTCCGCTTTGCTTGGGAAGTGCTTGCAGCCGAGCCAATTCTCTGCCGTCGGCTGTCCGAAATTGATTCGGCGTAAGAGCCTCGAGGTCGTGGAGCCGTCGCAAGATCACCAATGTGCTGACTTTGAATCGGCGTGCCAATCGCTTGAGTTCGTCGCCCGAGTCTTCATTGCTGCGGTACTCATCGCGGAGGTTCGCGGTAGGCACCAGCAGTTCCGCCGCGAACTGGTTGCACCAAGACTCGACATCGTTAGATGGCGTCGAAATCGGCTCAATGTTCGAGAGCGCGGACTGTCCCAGGCAAAGATGCGCCACCTCGTGGGCTAGTGTGAACATTTGAGCGGCCTTCGTATCCGCACCGTTGACAAATACAACTGGTGCGAGCCTGTCGGTCAGCGCGAAGCCGCGGAACTCGGCCGGATCGAGCTTCCGATGGTTGTCAGTTCCGACAACGCCACTCACCATGACAAGCACGCCCGCCTCGTCGGTATTCCTGATGAGTCGACGCAGCGCCTCGGTCCAAGTCGGCAGCGACGCTCTATCGTCTAGGTCGATCTTCAGCTTGGTCCGTATGTCTGCGGCGATTGCATTGACGCTATCCGCGAGACTCGCGCATTCAACGAGCTCTAGCGGGCGCTCGCCTTGGGCAAGCGCATGTTCGCGATACCAGTCCTGGCGCAATTGGCACAGGTACACGGTGTCGCGCAGGTTTGGGCTCGGATGGACGATAGATGCTCCGCCAATGGTCCGAAAGTCCGGAATCGGGAACGGCTCGTCCATTGGCTCCGAAAGAAGGAGACTGCCAAGGGGGGCGTACGTGACCTTAGCGAACTTCTGAAGCTGCTTGAATGTGGGTTTCGCTTCCCCGCTCTCCCATTCGCGATACTTCGGAAACCGGTGAGCAAGTGTTTCGGGAGTCAGGCCGGCGCGCTCCCTAGCCCAGCGTAGAATTTGCGGCTTGACATCTACACGCAGCGGCATTGCATCGCACCTAACTCTGCGACCGTCGCGTCGCGAACGGCTCAAGCTGAGTCTTCATGATCCCATGCAAGCGCATGTTTGTCTCGGAGTGCCGGTGTCGCAGAGTGCCTTTGCCGCAACAGATTCAGCGCAATAAATGCGTATTTCCTGCCCGTTCCAAGGCAAGAACCTCGCCAGCTTCGGCGTGTCGAGCGCTATATCCGGGATGCGGTTACTAGGGAATTAGGAAAGGGAACGATAGTCCACTTCAAGGACATCCAGTTGAAGACCGGCCAGTGGATAGCAGGGGCGACGATTCTGCCTGCGACGCCCAGAGGGGCTCTCGAGACGCCCGGGCCCGTGCATATCGGCGAACAGGACGGCGGGCGCGCAGGCCGTCGCTAGACTGGTATTTGGAACTGCAACTCAGCGAACCTGCCCCGGCCGTGGCGGAAGCAGGCATTCACCCCGACGAGGTCGCGCGCCTTGTCAGAGAGCGGCTGCGCCCTTGCTTCGAGACTCTGGGACAGTGCGAGTCCACGCCCGATCTGTTGTCCCACCCCCTGTACCGCGAGATCCAACCCGTTGCGGACCGGGTCTTGGGGGTGACCGAGGTCGGTAGCTTCGCTGCTCGCGGTGCTCCGGCCAAGTCGTCCTATCGCTTTGTGGCTTGGAACCTCGAGCGCGGAATTGAGTACGAGGGCCAGCTGGCCGCGTTCAGGTCAAATGAATACCTGCGATCGGCCGACGTGTTATTGCTTACCGAGACCGATGTCGGCATGGCTCGTTCAGGGAACCGCAACGTTGCCCGCGAGTTAGCCCGCGAGCTGGGGCTCGACTACGCCTTCGCACCTTGCTATCTCAATCTCTCCAAGGGCGCGGGCAGGGAGAGCGAGGCTGCCGGGGAAAACGATCTGGGCCTGCACGGCAATGCGTTGTTGAGCCGCTATCCCCTGCTCAATCCGCGCTGCATCCCGCTAGGAAACGGACGTGACAAGATGCGCGGGCGAGAAAAGCGTCTCGGCCAGCAGGCCGCCGTCACTGCCGAGATTGATCTCCCGGGATTGCCGCTCACCGCTTGCTCGGTGCACTTGGACGCGCAGTCCAAGCAGAGCCATCGGCGCAATCAAATGGAACTGGTCATCGAAGGCCTGCCGCCCTCCGGGCCGGCCGTGGTGGGGGGCGACTGGAACACGACGACGTTCGACTCGTCAAGCGCGGCTGCGGCGATCGCGGGCTATTGGGTACGGGTGATGCTGGGTGCCAACAATACGATCAAGAACCACTTCCTGCGGCCGTACACCTACTTTGAGCGCGAACTGTTTGGCCTGCTCGACCAGCGCGGATTCGACTGGCGCGGCGCGAATGTCCTCGATGAGCGCACCACGTCCTACGACGTCGACGATGCCAAGACGCACGAGAACCTGCGCGAATGGGTGCCGGCATGGTGTTTCGATTTCATCCGCTGGGCGCTGCGGGACTTCGATGGCAAGTGCCCTTTGAAGATAGATTGGTTCGCCGTGCGCGAGCTAACGCCCGGCAGCCCGGCCGTACTGCACGAGTTTCGCGAGGGCCGGATTCCACCGCTTTCGGACCACGACGCGATCGGCGTCGACCTGCCGGTGCTGTCGGCCGCGGCAATATAATCGAGGGGACGGCAGATGCCAGTGCTTGAGGCGGAAGAGATTGTGTCGGTGCCGGAGTCGCTCCAGCGCGAGGATCACCGCATCATCTCCGACCTGATCGAAGACTCCTCCCAGGTGCTCGACCTAGGTTGCGGCGAAGGCGACCTGCTCGCTTGGCTGGAGCGGTACAAGGGCGTGCAGGCCCGCGGTGTCGAGATCGCCCCGGAAAAGGTCCGGCGCTGCGTCGAGCTCGGCCTTTCGGTCTACCAAGGCGACATCAACATAGGGCTAGCGGATTATCCCGACGCCTGTTTCGACTACGTGATTCTGAGCCAGACGCTGCAAGTCGTGCGCCAGCCACTGGAATTGATGCGCGAGATGCGTCGGGTGGGCCGCCGGATCGTCGTTACCTTCCCGAATTTCGGCCACTGGTCGGTGCGCCTCTCCTTGCTTCGCACCGGCAAGGCTCCTCGGACCGGCCACTTGCCTTACATGTGGTACGACTCCCCGAACATTCGCGTGCTCACGATTCTCGACTTCGAGGAGCTGTTGCGCAAGGAAGGAGTGCATTTGGAGGAGTCGCGCTACCTCCGCCGCGGCAAGCAGATCACCCGTTTTCCCAACCTCTGGGCCGATTCGGCGATCTACCTGCTCAGCTAGCTTGCTGCCGCTCGGCGAGCAGCTCATCGACGGCGTGACCGACGGCGCTGGGCTCTACCGACAGGATGCAGCGCGGTTCGTCAAAGGCATAGCAGCGGTCGCCGGGGCACGGCTTGCAGTCCCACGCAGTTTCGACCACTCGGTGGCGTGTCTTCCACGGGTGCCAGACTGAAGAATCTGAAGATCCGAAAATCGTCACGCACGGTATCCCGAATGCGGCCGCGACATGGGCCGGACCCGAATCGTTGCCTACGAACAGGTGTGCTCCCGCAAGCAGCGACATGAGCTTGGGCAGCGGCAGGCCGTGACAGACGCGGAAGCCGGGAAGCGTTGCCGACAGATCCGGCTCCCCGGGGCCCGCCACGAACAGCGGCTCCAGTCCATGCCTCTCGCGAATATCTGAGGCCAGGGTGCGGAAGTTTGCAATGGCCCAGCGCTTTGTGAAGTAGGCGGCCCCGCAGTGCACGACCGCGTAGGGCTGGCCAGCTCGATGTGGCACGGCTGCGAGGCGCGCGCCGGGAATCTCACACTGCTCCCCGATGAGATGCATCATGGCTGCGGCGTGGTGCTCTGCGGTATGCACCTTGGCGTCATGGGCACGCGCCAGCACCTGCTGCGCGCGCGGGATGCGCACGTTATAAGCCCACCTCTGGCGGAAGTGCGCGAATCCGGCCCGCCAGCGGGCACCCGACAGGGCGGTCAGCCAAGCGGCGGTCGTTCCGCCGTGCATGTCGAGGCACAGGCTGGGCCGTAATGCCCGCAGGTCGCGCAGGAGCTTCGCCTTGCCCGCGAAGCTCGCGCTGGCAGGGATGCGGAGCAATCCGTCGATGTCAGGCTGGTCCTGAAGCACGTCGGCAAACCGCTCGTCCATCGCAACATGGATCCGGACACGCGGTAGCGCTCGGCGTAGCAGCGCAAAGGCAGGGGTCGCCAGCACCGTGTCGCCCAGCGACCGCAGCCGTATCAGTACGATCGAGGCTCGCGGATCCAACCGCGAAACAATCGGATCACTCACGCGGGGAACTCAGGCCGCGCGCGATTGGGCCACCATGTCCAAGAATCCCCGGGCCGCCGTTTCAATGCGCCCGAACTCGCGGTTGCTAATCCAGCGCTTGTTGACGAGTTCGGATCCGACCGCGACAGCGCTGGCGCCCGCGCGGAAGAAGTCCCCGGCGTTCTCCAGGGTCACGCCTCCCGTCGGCACGAGCAGCACCTGCGGCAGCGGCGCTTTGATCGCTTGGATATAGCTGGCGCCGCCCACCGCTCCGACTGGGAAGACCTTGACCAACGAGGCTCCGGCGTTCCAGGCGGACATGATCTCGGTCGGGGTGAGGGCTCCCGGGATGACGCACTTGGAGTAGCGGTTGCAGATCTCGATCGTCGGCACGTCCAGCGCGGGAGTCACGCAGAATTCCGCGCCCGCCAGCATGCAACTGCGGGCCGTCGTGGCGTCCAAGACCGTGCCGGCACCCAGCAAGAGGCTGTCGCCAAAGCGGTCGCAAGCCGTCTCGAGTGTCTTCAGCGCCCCCGGGACCGTCATCGTAACTTCCAGGATCGGGATGCCGGCGTTGTAGATCGCCTCGATCGCGTAGAGCGCGTGACTCGCTCGGTCTGTCCGTACGATCGGGATGATGCCCACATCCAAGATCGTGTTCAAGATATCTTGCTTGGCCATTTCTGCCAAATCCCAAGCCGTTACAGTACCAGAGCCGCGAATCGCACTGCAAATCGCAATCTAAGCGGTGGTGATGGGTTGACAGTCAGTCTCGCCGAGATGTCGGCGAGGTAAGAACACGGTAACGAGTCAGGATCGCAGGCCTACACCGGTAAGAATCTGATAGATCCAGTCGATCACCTCGGGGGATCTGAGCCGCTGGAAACGAGCAGAGGCACCGCCGCAGAAGCCCGGTAACGGAGGAGCTCCTGATCAGGCGTTGCAACCACTCATCAGGATCTCGGGGGATCTTGTCAGTCTCTACCGGACTCTTTTTTAGAGGATGTCCTACGCCTTGTCCGGCATGAAAAGCACTTTGTCCTGCACGCACCGAGTCAGACAGGCAAGACGACCGGCCTCCTGGCCCTGCAGCACTACTTGGACACCGGCATGGCGGGCCCGTACCGCTGCGTCTACGTCAATGTCGAGGCTGGTCAAGCGATGTGCGAGAACGTCGGAGATGCCATCTGGGCGATCGTTGGGTCATTGGCCTCCTCGCACGCGATGCTCCGGGGGGAATTGGCCGACCGCTGGCTCAAGATCGCATTGCTGGCCGGACGGGCGAGGCAGTTCGGACTGATTACACTGGGAGTTCATGGCGCGTCCGGCCTTGGCCGCCGATGGCGGAGACGCCTTGCGGACAGCTCCCTACCCGGCTTGGCCCGCGCTGGTCCCGGGTGACTTGGAGAATGTCCAGGAAGTTCTGGAGACTGCCGGTTGGGGCGGTGGCAGCAAGGTAGTCGAAGACTTCGAAGGGCTCTTCGCCCTATACCACGACGCATTGTTTGGGATCGCAGTGTCTAGCGGCAGCATGGGCCTCGAGCTAGCGCTGCACGCATTAGAGATCAGACCGGGTGACGAGGTCATCGTGCCAGCGCACAGCTTCATTGCGACGGCAACCGCAGTGTGTCGGGTCGGCGGAACCCCGGTGTTCGTCGATATTGAGCCTGACACGTATAACATCGATCCGGTAAGGGTGGCCGAAGCCCTGTCTGGTTCGACCAGGGCGATGATTCCCGTCCATTTCGGAGGGGTTGTAGCCGACATGGACCGGCTTGGGGCCGTGGCCAAGGACAGCGGTCTGAAACTAATCGAGGACGCCGCGCATGCACACGGAGCGGAGTGGTATGGCACCAGGGCGGGCGGCATGGGCGCGGCTGGAGTGTTCAGCTTTCAAAATTCCAAGGCCATGACGGCTGGTGAAGGCGGCATCCTGATCACCAGCGACGAGGCCCTTGCGGTCAAGGCTCGCTCCATTGGGAATGGGGGCAGGCTGCTGGGCAAGGGCTGGTTCGAGCATTTCGAGGTGGGTACGAATCTGAGGATCACGGCGATGCAGGCATGCCTGCTGATCGGTCAGCTCGAGCGCCTTCCGGACCAGATTCGCCACCGCGAAGCTAATCTTGCCCGTTTTGAAGAGGAGCTTGGGGGGGTCGAAGGGCTTCAGCTTCAGCAAGCACCGGATGGGGCTACGATCCAGACGCGGTACATCGTCCCGGGCCGGGTGGACGAATACCTGTTCGGCGCCAGTCGCGACCGCTTTGTCGCCGCCGTTCAGGCCGAAGGCATACCGGTGCGCCCGTTCTATCCGCATCCGCTTTACGGCAACCCGCTGTTTGACGGGCAGCCGCACAGAGTGCTGCCCTGCCCGGTCGCGGAGCGGGCGACGCGCGATTCATTTTGGCTTCCCCTGAATGTTTTCATGGGAACGGCTGACGATGCAGCCGATGCGGGCCGGGCGATCGCCAAGGTCTACCATGCATCGAGGCCGCGCAAGTCACCACCAACGAATGGCTCGGCGGCTGCCTGACTTGGCGCTGACGGCGATCAATCTCAACGCGGCGGCTCGCGAATCTTGTGCACGCGCCCGGCCACGAGTCCCTCGAGACGTTGCCGGATCCCGCTCGGCCAACGGACCTCAACATCCGCTTCCTGATCCGGGCCGAGTCCGAAGTGGAGCCGCAGATCGTGCTGTGACAGATAGCTGCCGCCCCCGCGCACTTCGTCCGCCTGTCGGCCAAGTGCTGTCTCGACCCACACCCGCGCGCCAATGGCGCTGCGATTCGAAGCGGCTCCTTCGAGGTCTAGCAGCAGCCAGTTGCCCGCTGCATCGCCTGCTTGGGACAGTAGGGCTGGGCGCTCGTTCTGACTGTTGACCAATGCCTCGACTCTTCCGTTGTTGTCAATATCAGCCAGCGCCAGGCCGCGAGCCGCACGATGCTGCAGCAGCGCAGGGCCGGCCCGCAATGAAATGTCTTCAAAGCGACCGCCCTCTAAGTTGCGATAGAGAACTGGGCGTTCGCGGTAACGCAGGTCGCTATCCTCGAGCGATTCGACTTCCGGGAAGACGTGACCGTTGACGAGCAGGACGTCCCGCCAGCCGTCATTGTCGGCGTCCAAGAAGGCGCAGCCCCAACCCACGAAGCGAGTGTTCACACCGAGCCCGAAGTGGATCGTCACGTCATCGAAGTCGCCGTCCCCGCGATTCGCGTAAAGGGTGGAGCGCTCATCCGAGAAATTGGTCCGAAAGAGGTCATCGTGGCCGTCGCCGTTCACGTCGCCCGCCGCGACTCCCATCCCTGACAGCGCTTCGCCGTGCTCATCGAAGGCCGCTCCGCGCAGCACGGCTTCGTCCCGGAATGTGCCGTCTTGCTGGTTCACATACAGGATGGACGGGGTTCTGTCGCAGGCCACGTAGATGTCCGTCCAGCCGTCGTCGTTGAAGTCACCGCTGACGGCGCCTAGCGAGTAGTTGCGGCCAGGGCCCGCGATTCCGCTGGACCGTGACACGTCGACGAACCGTCCATCGCCCTCATTCCTGAGCAACTCGTTGCGGGCGAACGGCAGGCCCCGCGGCCCGCACGCGACTGGCATGGTGCGGTAAAAGCAATAGGGGTTTTCCCCCGCTTGCGGCGTCGTCTCGAAGTCGAACTGCAGGTAATTGGCGATGAATAGGTCGAGGTCGCCGTCGTTGTCGGCGTCGAAAAAGGCACAGCCTGTGCTGTAGCTGTTGCTGTCGGGAATCTCGGTCGGCGCGAAGCCGGCGCCCGCCAGATTCCGGTAGAGCCGGTTGCGGCCCCAATACGTCACGAACAGGTCTGTGAACCCGTCGTTGTCGAAATCGCCTGCGCAAGCGCCCTGGCCCCACCCTTGGCTGCGCAGGCCCACCTGATCTGTCACGTCGCGGAACTGTTTGCCGCCAACGTTTTCGTATAGTCTGTTCGTGCCGCCTTCGCCCGACACCACGAAGGCGTCGGGCAAGCCATCGGCGTTGAAATCGAGGAACGCTGCGCCACTTCCCGTGGTCTCGAGAATCCAGAGCTTTTGTTGGTCTCCACCGTTCGGAAACACGTTAGCGAGGCCGACATCGGGAGCAATGTCCACATAGCGGATCGGCTCGCCGGTTGCCGCGCCGATACTGGCGAGCAGGAACGCGGGTGCGACGAAGTGCGTGCGGAATCCCCTCACGGGGCCTCGCCGATGCGCTTGAGGAAGTCGCTGAACTCGCCTTCGGAGGGTGATTGCAGGCGTTCCAGCGCTTGATGAACACGTTCGGCGTCCTCGCGCCGCCCCGCATTGCGGTAGGCCAGCATCAGGCTGTAGTGCGCAGATTCGCTCTCGGGATGCAATTCCAAGGCCCGCTCCAAGAGTGTGATCGCGGCGTCGAACTCCTCTAGCCTCGAGCGTTCCTTGGCCAGTGCGATGATGGCTTCCGGGAACTCGCTGTCCAGCGCGAAAGCACGCTCGAAGTGGGCCAGGGCTTCCGAAGGCTGGCCGAGCACTTGCAGGATCTGGCCGACTTGGAACTCCGCCACGGCGTCGTTCGGGTTCAGGCGCAGCTCTGCGCGGAACTCTTCCAGCGCCTCCCGCAGTGCCTGAGGCTCGTGGGAGCGCATCAACAGAGCCCGTCCGAGGCGGTAGCGCAGGTTAAGCGTGCCCGGCGCCTTCTCGATCGCCTTGCGGTACTCGCGCACGGCGTCGTCATAGCGGCCCTGAATCTCGAAAATTTCGGCCGAAAGCTGGTTGACCCGGAACGATGCGGGCGCAGCTGCGAACATATCGGCGACCGCCTCGTTCCAACCCTTGAGGTGCAGACGAGCGATCTCGTATAGCACGTCCGCATCGTCTGAATGCTCCGCTTGGACCTTGGCGAGCGCCGCCAGCGCGGGGGCGAACTGCTTGCCTGCAATCGAACAGCGGGCTGTTGCCAGCGCCGCCAGCTTTGCCACGGAAGGGTCTGCTCCGCCAGTTGCTGCCTCGAGCGTCACAAGAGCCTCGGCACAATTGCCGAGCGAGGCATCCACGACCGCTTCGAGGGTGGCTGCGCGAGCATCGGACGACGACGCGAAGCGCTGTTTCGCCCCGGCATAGTCACCAGCTTCGTAAAGCTGCAGCCCATCGTGGAATGCTTGGTCCGCGCGTAGGACACCCGGCCCTATGCACAGCAAGCCGAGCAAGGGCAGTGCGATAGTCCGTAGCCCGCTAGTGGCCCGCATCGTCCATCATCAGGTCCAGTTCGCCGAAGCGGTGCCGCCTGCGGTCTTCCAAGTACCGGAAGGCCAGCATTGGCGGGTCGCCGGGTGCCAAGCGCGCAGGAGGGCGCAGGCGCTCTGAAGAGCTCACGCCAATGATGTCGACGCGGCCGGAACGCTCGATCATTCGCAGGATTCGGGCCTCCTCCTCGACGCTGCCCGCGATCTCTGGCAATACCCAGAGGAACAGCGCGACCACGATCCACCACTTCATGTCCGTTTGGAACGCCGCTCCTAGCATCATCTAGAGTAGCGCGGGAGACGCCGTACAAGGTTCGGTCCGGGCAATATCCGGCCTGGGTTCGAGACGAGGGGACTACGGGCAGCGCCTCGTTTGAATAACATTCTTCGTGACCCTTCAACGAGGAGCCAGCGGTTCTCATTTTGGGGTTTTTGAGGGTCGATAGGGGGATTCTCGGAAGTGGCGGGCGCATGGCTTCAGTCCGTTCACAATCGACACAGGATGGTGTCGGCTGCAAATCGTGAGGAATGTTCTGGAGGGCTTGCCGGAGGCCTTCCGCCAGACCGCCGCCTCGCATCCGGGCAGCGAATCGCGGTGAGACAGCCAACGTCCCTGCCACTGGCATCCCTCAGACAATTTCTGGTCGAATCAGTCGTCCTCTAGCCGTCCGAGTACTCCGTGACAGCGCAATCCAGCGACGATCCTGAGTGAACCGTGTCCGGCCGCTAGAGCACTAGCTTGCCAGCAGCGAAGCGCACGATACGATGCTGCGAACGGGCGACCATGCCGAAGTCGGGCCTTCAAGTCATCGCCGAGATGGCGGATCTTGATGCTCGCCATTGTCGCGCCTCCCTGTTTGCAATAGGCCTATACGACGATTGCGTTGCAATCAATTCGCGGCCGAGGGCGACCGACTTCGCGTTTCTCACGTGCTCCCATCCGACCACAACTACGGAGCCGAATTGACGATCTACATCGAGGGCTCTCCGGAGGGCGGGTTCGTTCTCTACTATGGGCGGGAAGCCTTCGCCAGCAGTGGCTTGCTCGACGGGCAGGTGGTTCTGAGCAAGGGCGGGCGGCCGCTCGTAGGAACGGGTGCCGCGGGCGGGGACCTTCCAGCGGCCTCCACGGAGACAGTCCACGGCGGATTCCCACCGGGGCTCGGACCGCATGGGGCCCAGTTCCCGCAACCCAGACTGCGGAATCTGGCATTCTCTCTCCCGAGAAGCTGACGCCTCCACAAACACAATTTCACGTTACTCCTCGGTGTTTTGGTGCCCCTGCTGGTTATGTGGAGGGTCGGCGCAGTGCCGCGATGACAACAGCGGTGCGAGAGCCGGAGCAGACTTGAGTATTTCCAAATGCTCCGTAGTAGGCTATGCCTTTTCGGGGACTTGTTTACGGGTCCCGATCGGTATGGCCCTCTGTACATAGGCGGATTTGAGAGAGGCAAGAACGCTGAATTTTGTCGATCGCGTCATCAGAGGCCGTCCGAAAGAATGCGAAACCCCGAACTTGCGCCCAAGGGAATGCGTCAGATACTGCTGAGACCGCCGCGAGCATCGTTGCTCCTCTGGTGATCACATCGTCCACAATCACAATGCGCTCAGGCTGCGCTAGAGGAGGTGAGACGCGGAACGACTGTAGGTGAGTGACGGCCATCGGCCAATCTCCAGATGGCGCGGTAGCAGACTTCTTGACTTTGACTGCACGTTCAAGCAGCGGCTCGCAGCATGAGCCGATACCGTGATTCACTAGCGCCTCAACAAGTAACAATGCCGGCCACAACGTCCCGGCCTTGTGGGGAGCGCATTTGGGCATCGGTACCAGTACCGCATCCTCCGCGAGCACATCTGATACCCCTTGGTTCTCTGGGTATTTGGCCATGGGCTTGACGATGTAGCTAGCGAGTCGGTCGACCGATCCCTCGTCCCCTCTCTTTACTGCATTGCAGATGTCCCTCGATTTCTGACCGAGTTCTCCGCCTCCACGCCATTTCGGGACGTAAACCAACGCTGAACCGCATTCAGCCTCTGGCAGCAACCGCATTGCTGTTGTGGTTAGACAGCGAGTTCGAAGTCGTCGAACACGAGGCGTTCCGGAAGCGAATCTAGCCACCTGTCCGCCATGTCATCGCTGAGCACTTCAGCACCGTACTCCAAGAGATCTTGTGTCCAGCCATAGCCGCGTTGGACCAGTGACTCGAGCAACAGCAAGTCGCGTCCGAGCCGAAGTGCTTCCCAGCCCTGATGGATCGTGCCGCTTTCCGGTCCGGCCTCCACGATCACGGTCGCATCCGAGACTAGAGCCATCGTCTTGTTCCGCATCGGAAAGTTACCCCGACGCGTAGGAGTCCCCGGGGGGAACTGCGACACAGCGGCGTGGTGCAGGGCGATTTCTCGATGGAGGTCAGAGTTGGCCTTGGGATATGCCACGTCTACTGGCGTGCCCAAGACAGCTATCGTGGATCCCCCACAGTGAATGGCCTCGGAATGGGCAGCAGTATCGATTCCCGCCGCAAGGCCACTGACTACCGTGATTCCTTCCGAGACAAGGATTCTCGTTAGCTTGCGCGTCCGCCTAATCGCATCGGGAGAGGCTTTTCGCGACCCCACGATCGAAACACGGCGTCCCGACTCTAGAAGCTTCTCGTCACCCGCCACATAGAGAGTGCTTGGTGCGTACTTCCTTTCTACGTGGTTAAGCGGCCCTAGTAAATCCTGCGGCGAGAACATCAAAACGTTGAATTCGGCGGTACCGTGCATGACGTCTGCGTTCTGACCTGACTGCCCTGCTGTTCCCCGCCCTAGGCACGAGACTTGGAATATCTTGACACGCGAACTCTAGCAGTAATGTGAGCTGAGGCTATCACCGCTCGCTGGCGGTCGGCAGTGTGCCGACCGAGACCCAAGTCCCGCACACCCGCAGCGGTGAGTTCTGTCCGGATAGCGTGTCGCCGCCCTAGCAGCGCGGCTATCCTGTGGAGGTCAAGTCCATCCTGCTCGGGCGGGAAGCCTTCGCCGGCATTGGCTTGCTCGACGGGCGGGCGGTCTGATCAAGGGCGGGCGGCCGTCCCTGCGAGAGGCCGCGCCATGCGCCGACTGCTGCCACTTCAAGATCCGCATGTTCGAGCACGACGTCTCCGTCTATTTCTTGGCGGACGGGGCGAATTGGACCCAGCACCCGCGTGGTCTCGAAGTCTCAGGGTTTCAGACGAACAACTTTGGCGGCTTTTCGAGCCTCAAACTGGGCGTTTACGCAAAGGGCTCCGGCTCCGTGCGAGTTGAAGACTTCCGCTACCGGGCTATCGAGTGGTGCCTCCGCGGGGAAGCGCTGCGTACAATCGCGGGATGCGCCTGTGTTGCTTGACCCTCGCAACGTGCCTAATCGCTAGCTCCCAAGTCCCGACCGAAACGGACGGGCTCCTAATAGTCGAGGCCGAGAGCTTCGATCAGCAGACGCTGACCGAAATGCGGGAGTGGGTGGTCATCTCGACCGGCGCGCGCGCCGAGAGCGCAAGCGGCAATGCTTACGTCGAGGCAGTGCCCGACACGCGCACAACTCACGACGACAAGCTGATTCGCGGCGAGAACTTTACGAATGAGCCCGGCGTCATGGCGGTTCGTGAATACGGCGTCTCGATCACCAACCCCGGGCGCTACTTCGTTTGGGTGCGTGCCTATTCAACCGGCACCGAAGACAACGGCATTCACGTCGGCATTGACGGCACATGGCCCGAGTCGGGCCAACGCATGCAATGGTGCGAGGGCAAGAACGTCTGGACTTGGGCGAGCAAGCAGCGCACCGTCGAGCAGCACTGCGGCGTACCGGGCCTGATCTGGCTTGACATCGACAAGCCGGGTCGCCACACGGTGATGTTTTCGATGCGCGAGGACGGCTTCGAGATGGATGCCTGGACCCTGGCGAGCGACCCCGACTGCATGCCTGAGCCACGCTGAAGAGCCTCAGGTAGGAAACCAGGAATCGACGACTTCCACAGTTCCGTCGGTGCTCGCGGAGCTGGCGAGGTCGGGTGTCAACCGCCTACCCGGGGTGATGACGGTGGCACTGGATGGTCCCCGATGGCCAGCGTGGGGCTGCAGCGTACGAGCTCGACCGCGCTGGAAGCCTCGTGGCGGCCTGTTCTGGCGGCCACTGCCATGCTGGTTTCAGTTCGGGCGTGGCCGATCCGGGCGGCTCACGGGCATCGGGCATTCAGCCTAAGGGTTAGCGAAAGAATAACTGAGAGCACACCGCTAATCCCAGGGATTCACGAGCGATACGCCCGAGGCTTCAAAGTCACTGAGGTTGCGGGTTGCTATTTGCATCCCATGAACGAGGGCGATTGCCGCTATCTGGCCATCCGCCACGTTGAGGCGCCTGCCCTTGCGCTCCGTCTCGGCCGCAACCTCGCCGTAAACCCGAGCTGCGCGTTTGTCGAACGAGATAATGCGGCCACGAAAGTGATCGCATGTCATTTCCCAGAATCGGCCGAGGCTCGATTGCCGACGGCCAGCCGCTAGATCCCGTAGCGCAACTCCGCCAGCGCGATCGTTGGCACCGCGAGCACAGGGTCATTGGCTTCGAGCCACTTGACCACCTGCGTAGATGGGTTGGACTTGGTCAGCTCGGATAGCACGTTCGTATCAACAAGGATCATGCTAGGTCGATCTGCTCTTGAGGCTGGTCGTGTACTCGCAGGAACGGTTCAATTTCTTCGCCCGGCTCGATCACTGCGATGAGATCGGGCGGAAACCGTGTCGATTCAACATTCTCTTCAGCAGCCTCGTCGAGGATTGACCGGGCTAGCGGTAGTTTACTGAGCAGCGAGAATCGGCAATTGTAACGTACTGATTCCCCGGTGGTTAGGGGGCGGTGGGCTGTATTACCCACGGTCGGGTCTGAGCAGCTCGTCGAGTTGCAGTTCGTCCGCCAGAGCTTGCTGCGTCAGCGTCTGTTTGGAGTTGACGGTTGCCACCCGGGGCGGCCCTTTCGTGCCTTGGCGCGGGTACAGCAGGTCGATGCGTTGGATCTGCCCCAGTTCCTGCTGGAGTCCCTCCATGGTCAGGGTCGGCCAGGCCGACCGCACCTGGCGGTGCAGGTACTGCAGCAGCGAGACCCCCAGCAGGCAGTAGAACGCATGCACGCGGATCTTGGAGTCGGTCCAGGGGTGCAGCGGCCCCCAGTGCAGCCAATCGCCGCCCTTCAGGCCGCGGAAGACGCGCTCCACATGCTGCTGTCCCTGATAAGCCGCGGCCACCTGAGCGGGTGCCCAGTCGTGCCGGTTCGTCACCAGCGTGGTGCGCCCGAAACGCTCCTTGAGCAGGCGGGTGCAGCGCGGACGTGTCGATGGCGAAGCGCAGCTCCCAGCTGCGGTCCGGGTTGCGCTGCAGCTCGTAGCTGAGCACCGTGGCCACGAAATTCGGCTGCAGCCAGCGCTCGATCCGGCTCCGCAGGCCCTGCTCTGTGTGCCGGTCCTGCGGCTTGGAGAGCTGCCGTGCCAGAGCGCGCAGCTTCTGCGTCGCCTTCACCAGCGACACCGAGACGCTGTGGAACTGCTCGCTGGCGAAGCCGGCCGAGTAGCGCAGCACGGCGAGGTACTCAGCCCCGTGCACGAGCGTACGCTCGCCAGCGACGCTGACGCCGGGCTCGCCGGGCAGCGGCTCGAGTTGCTCGAGCGGGCGCTGGCGCAGCGCCGCCGGCGCCTGGCCCCAAGGCAGCGCAGCGATCCAGCCCAGGCCGCTGGCCTGCAGTTCCAGGGTGTTGGCCAGAGCCGCGCTGCCCTTGTCCAGCACGAGGGTGACCGTCTGGCGCGGGATGCCGGCCCCGTCGAGCAGGCGCGTGATGCGGCTGAGGCAGGCCGGCAGTTCGTCGCGGTCGGAGACGTTGCCCGGGTAGACGTGGTGGCCCAGACTCAGGCCGTGCTCGCCGTCGAGGGCGTAGGAGAGGCCGATCTGACGCAGGTCGTGGCGCTTCTGCTTGTTGTGGCCGCGCTGGGCCAGGGCAGAGCGGGAGTTGGTGGTGGCGATCCAGGTGGGGAAGTTGGTGGTGTCGTAAGCCAGCACGCAGCGGCTGACCAGATCGCGCTCGCGGAAGGCCCGCAGCAGGGCAAGTTGAGCTTGCTCGAGTTGGTCGGGGCGGGGCTCGCGCAGGGAGTCGCTGACGTCGATCTTGTCGAAGTGGTCCCAGAAGGCCTGGGAGCTGAAGCGCTTGGGGGCGAAGCCCCACAGGTCGGGCAGGACGGAGCGGCGGTACCAGTCGGCGGCCGCGGTCTTGGGGCCGGGAGCGCAGATGCGGTGGAAGGCGGCGAGCAGCAGGAAGTGGGGGATGGCGGGACCCTTGGCGGGAGCGGGCCAGACGGAGAGGAGGGCGTCGAGGGCGCCGGAGCGGCGGGCGGCCTGCCAGAGGGCGGCGGGCAGGCCGCAGTCGCGGGCGGTGGCTTCGAGAGGGACGGGGGCGGTCCTGTCCTTGACGAGGCGGGCGAGGTGTTCGGCGGTGCCGAGGTAGGTTTGGTGGGTGATGCGGGGATTGCCGTCAACGCGGCCGGAGGTGGCGACGTAGTAGTAGGTCTTGTTGCCCTTTTTCTTGCCGATGATGGATGCCATATAGGGTAATACTAACACTAGAGGAGTGGCCATGCAAGCATTATTTACCATGAATATAGGGAAAATCAGATATAGGGTAATACATAAATCCGGCAGGATGCGGATTCAAAACCGATTTGGTTGCAATGACTTAGTGGAGCGAGTGCCTACGCCGGAGCGGAGTTTCAGTAAACTACCGCTAGTGCTGCTAGGCTGCACCCGAGTTGTTCGGCGCGTCGGCCGAGTCTCTCCTTCGATTCCGCCGAGAGGTTACGGATTGTGAGACTGACCATAGACGGACTCCCAAACCTATCGGTCCAAACAATGATTGCATGCAATCGTAGCCTTCGGCAATCCGACTACCGACAGGCGATTGTGGTTGTGGTCACGCGTGCACCGACGGACCGGCCGCCGAGCGGCAAGAACGTTCAGGTCGTGGCACTGCGCCACAGGGTGAGCTGCTCGGGCTCGCCAATGTCGTCGCGGTAAGCCAGCCGGGACAAATTGTAGAGGGCCACAAAGTCGTCCGCGGCAGCGGCTGCGAGTTGGACTCCCGTGATGGACGGTGAAATCGGCAGCACCTCGAGGACTGCCTTGAGCGCAGCAAAGAAGCGAGGTTTCCTATCCACCCCGGTTCGTTCGAAGAGTTCTCGGGCCGAGGCCAAGGAATTCGATCGGGCCGTGTTGGCTGCGTGGCGGAGGGTATCGATCATGCCCCGGGATCCGTCGGTTGGCCCGAGTGCGCCGGTTGCCGCGCGACGCCGTCTGGCGCAGGTTGTAGACGTGCCTGTTGGAGATGCCCGCCAGCCGCTCGTAGCGCACGTCCCCGTACACCTCCCAAGCCCGCTGGCACAGCTTGCGCGTAGCCGGCCCCGACAGCCTCAGGTGCTCCCCGTCCAGCTCCGCCAGCGCCGCGATGTCCGCCCGCGTGTACTTGCTGGCGAACGGTCTGCCCGGCCGCCGCCGGTCCCGCTGGCTGCGCCCCATCAGCTTGCTCACCTGCGATCGCGACAGCCCCGTCGTCCGCCGCAGATACTCCAGCACCAGCCCCCGCTCGGCCTGTGCCTTAGCATCCTGTAGCGGTACCGCACCCTGCCCATGCCCCAGATCTTGCACTTGACAACTGTAGGGTGGTTGTGGCATGTCTAAAGCATGCTCGACCAACATTGCATTGCGGAGACCCTCTCGCACTCAGAGGCCGTGGAGACCCTGCGGGTGCTGCGGACGCAGGCTGGCGACACCAGCCGGAGCGCGTTCGCCCGGCACGTGTGCCGGGAGTTCGGTTTCGTGAACAGTCGCGGCCAGCCGCAGGTGGCGAGCTGCCAGAAGGCCTTGCGCAGTCTGCACAGCGCGGGACGCATCGATTTGCCGGCCCCGCGCCATGGCGGCCGCGCCGGTGACTGCCGTCCGCGTCGGCTCGGCCAGCCGGTCCCGCAACCGCAAGCAGTTCCGCCTGCGGCGGGGGCGGTCGCCGGGCTCAAGTTGACCCTGGTGACGAGTCCGCAACAGCGGCGGACCTGGAACGAGCTGGTCGCCAGCGAGCACCCGCAGGGAGCCGTGCTGCACGTCGGTGCCCAGGTGCGCTACCTGATTGAGTCCGAGCACGGCCTGCTGGGGGCGCTCGGCTTCGCCGCCGCGGCCTTGGCGGTGGCGGCCCGCGACGAGTGGATTGGCTGGGATGCGCAACTGCGCCGCAAGCGGCTGCACCGCGTGCTGGGCCTGAGCCGCTTCCTGATCCGTCCCAGCGTGCGCTGTCACCTGCTCGCTTCCAAGGTGCTCGGCATGGTCCGGCGGCGGCTGCCGGAGGACTTCCTCCAGCGCTATGGCTACCGGCCTGCCCTGCTGGAAACCTATTGCGATCCGCAGCAGCACGCCGGCACGTGTTTCCGCGCCGCTAACTGGACCTGCGTCGGCCAGACCGGCGGGCGCGGGCGTTTCGCCCGGCCCGGCCAGCGCGTGCCGGTCAAGGCCATCTTCGTCTACCCCCTGCAGCGCGACTGGCGGCGCCTGCTCGGGGCCGACGGGCTGGCCCTGGACGAGTTCGCGGCCAACGAACTGGGCCAGGCGCCGCTGGGTGATCTACGCTTGTCGAAGCGGCTGGTGCAGACCGCGCAGATGCAGGCCGCCGCTCCCATGGCCTCGATCCCAGCCGCCGCGCAGGGCCTGCGGGCCGCCGTCAAGGGCCACTACCGCCTGATCGACCAGCCGGACGACTCGGCGGTGACCCCGCAGAACATCCTGGCGCCGCACCGCCAGCGCACGCTGCGGCGCCTGCAGGCCGAGCGCACGGTGCTGTGCGTGCAGGACGGCACCGAGCTCAACTTTGCCGAGCATCCCGGCTGTGCGGGGCTGGGCTACATCGGCAAGAACAAGCGCTCGGAGGGCACGCTGGGGCTGCACATGCACTCGACGCTGGCGGTCAGCCCGGAGGGCATCCCGCTGGGGCTGCTGCAAATCCAGTACGACGCGCCGGACGGGCAGGCGCAGCGCGGGCGGCCGCTGGAGGAGCGCAAGACCTTCCGCTGGATGCGCGGGTTGCGCGACTGCGCGGAGGTAGCGGGCCAGTTGGCGGGCCCGCGCCTGGTGGCGGTGATGGACCGCGAGGCCGACGTGCAGGCGCTGTTCGCCGAGCAGCGGCGGCTGGAGGGAGTCGAGTTGCTGGTGCGGGCCAAGCACAACCGCGTCTTGGGCGCGCCCCGGCCGAAGCTGTTCGAGCACATGCGGGCACAGCCGGTGGGGGGCCAGTTGGAGATCAAGGTGCAGCGGAGTTCGGCGCGGCGGGGCACGCGCCGGCAGTCCGCCAGCGCGCTGCGCGCGGCGCGCACGGCGCAGGCCGAGTTGCGCTGGCAGACGGTCGAGTTGCCGGCCCCGGCGCGCGGCGAGGCAGCGCTGCGGATGCAGCTGGTGCACGTGTGGGAGCGGGCGGCGCCGGAGGGGGTGGAAGCGTTGGAGTGGTTCCTGCTGACGACGTTGCCGGTGGCGTCGCTGGCGGATGCGGAGCAGGTGCTGGAGTGGTACCGGCTGCGCTGGCGCATCGAGGACTGGCACCGGATGCTCAAGTCCGGCTGCAAGGTGGAGTACCTGGGGCACCGCACGGGGCAGCGGATCGAGCGGGCGGTGACGATCAAGGCGGTGATCGCCTGGCGGCTGGCCGCGATGACCCTGCTGGGACGGGAGACCCCCGAATTACCGAGCGAGGTGTTCTTCACGCAGATCCAGCTGCGCGTGCTGCGCCACTTCGCGTCCAAGCGCGGGCTGGCCGCGCCGGGCAATCTGGGACTGGCGGTGCGGACCATGGCGATCTTGGGCGGCTACCTGTACCGTGCGCACGCTCCGCCGCCGGGCCATCAAAAGATCTGGGAGGGCTGGACCCGCTTGACCATCATGAGCGAAGCCTATGAGCTGAAAGACTACTTCGAGCCGCCCGCCAGCGCCTCTCAGGATGAGCCCGAATCGTGACTTGTGGGGCAACGGCAGACCGCACCAGGCTCGTCTGAATGTGCCCGTACTGCTCCTCCCGCTCCGGCAGCAGCGGCTCACTGCCGTCCGCCCCCAGACCCCCCCTCCAGAAACGCTCGCACCTACTCCAGGCTTTTGTGCGAGGCCAAATCGATGCGCATGACCACTCTCCAATGTCTCCACATCCCCCGAGCCGTCCATCTGGTCTCATCTCTGGTTGGAAACAACCCCCTCGTTCAGGCTCACCGCTGGTTGGACAACGCCTACACTTGTATCTCTTGCACCACATGTTACACTTATTGCGCCGATGCGTTGCTAAGCGCCACCTGCGGCGAGAATGCGGAAAATAGAAAGCAATCAACATGAGTGATTACGTGGCATCGATTGATCTGATGCATCGTCCACCGACAGATGACGAAATTGCTAGCGCTGCAGCAGCCGTGGCGGTGTTGGCCGCCACGCCGCCGTCAAACGGAGCGCCCGCCGTCTCAGGCCCGAATCGGAAACCGGTTCCACTTGCTCCGGCTGTCGCCGACCTCTTGGTGGATCTACTCGCTCATGTTGCGCGAGGCGACATGGTTACGGTCTTGTCTGCTGGCAAAATGCTGACGACACGGCAGGCAGCGGACATTCTCAACGTGTCGCGCCCCTACTTGAGCAAACTGCTCAAGAACGGGGACATTCCGTTCATTCCAGTGGGCTCGCACCGCCGGGTCATTCACGCCGATCTGATGGCGTACAAGAAGCGTCGGGATGCGGGTCGTATTGCCGCACTTGATGAACTGGCGCGCCTCGGCCAAGAATTCGATGCCTCGTGAAAGAGGTTGTCGAACGAGTAGTCGCCGTTCTCGACGCGAACGTCTTGTTTCCGTCCGAAAGCGAGACATCCTTCTCCGCTTTTCTCACGCCGGGCTGTTCAGGCCGCGATGGACGGACACGATCCTTGATGAGTGGACGCGTAGCCTGCTCGCGCGGAAACCAAGCCTTGAAGCAAGCGTCCGCGCCCAACCCGCCGCAATGCGAAAACATTATCCCGCCGCTCCGGTCTCCGATTACGAGCCGCTCGTCAAGGCGCTCGATCTTCCCGACCCCGATGACAGACATGGCCTTGCCGCTGCCATCAGATGCAGCGCGTCATGCATCGTCACCGACAATCTCGCCGATTTTCCGCCGGAGATCCTGGCTGGCTTCGATATCGAGGCGTTTGATGCTGGTGTTCGACCGCTATCCCGCCGAGGCGCTTCTGTTGGTTAGGGAACTGCGCTCCGTCTACAAGAATCCGCCCTTCACCGCTTCCGAGTTCGTTGACGATCTTATTGCCAAGGGTATGCCAAGATCAGCTGGTCGAGCCCGCCTGCATCGCGATTTTCTGTAAATCGATCGCAACGCCGTAAGCCGATACGAGCGCCTGGCACCGTTCTTCGTGGGCTCCAGAAAGGTCCATCCCTGCACCATACGACGACGTCAATCAGTCTCATCATGTTGAACCTGTTGCTGCAGTAACTGCTCTACGTCTACCCCCTTCTGGCCTCGGCTACCGTTTCGAGCAGATTCTGTCGTTGGTCGTCGGTCATGCTATGCAGAATTTCACCGAATGTTGCCGCTAACCCGCACCGACCAGAAGTTCTTGTCCTTGGCCTTGTTGTTGAGACTCTGGAAGCTCATGCCGGGATTGGCGGAGTTGAGTTGCAGGTCGAACCCAGTCGCCTTGACGGCCTTCTGCTCGTCGCCCGCTAATCTGGCGGAACTGTCGGTGAAGGTGTCGGCGATACGGAAGTATGACAATATTGGATCCTGACACAGCTTAGCGGCCACCACCCACCTGCCGAGTTGCGTGGCGAGTTGCGCCGGGGGGTTTCGGAAGGGACTGGGGTCTGAGTCTGAGCATTGAGTCGGCATCGCCTAGGAGACCTTGCGGGCTACTCTCGTCAGCTCTGAATTGATCATAAGAGGAATGCCACCGGCGCAACCCAGGACAAGTAGTCCCTCAGACCCGCGAGGAGTGCCCGTGGACCAATCTCAGCTCGGTTGGATAACCAACTTCATCTGGGGAATTGCGGACGACGTTCTGCGAGATCTCTATGTCCGCGGAAAGTATCGGGACGTGATCCTGCCCATGATCGTGCTGCGACGCCTCGATTCGATCCTAGAGCCGCGCAAGGCAAACGTGCTGGAAATGAAGGCGAGGCTCGACGTGGCGCAGATCGACGACCAAGATGCAGCACTGCGAGATGCTGCGAGACAGGCGTTTTACAACACCTCAAAGTTCACTTTGCGTGATTTGAAGGCCCGCACCAGCCAGCAGCAGCTCAAGGCTGACTTCGAGGCGTACCTCGACGGGTTCTCACCCAACGTCCAGGACATTTTGGAAAAGTTTGAGTTTCGGAATCAGATACCCCGCCTCTCCAAGGCCGATGCCCTCGGCACTCTGATCGAGAAGCTCCTCTCGCCTGACGTGAATCTGAGTCCCGAGCCGGTCCTCTACGAAGACGGTTCAGTTAAACACCCAGGCTTGGACAACCACGCGATGGGCACGATCTTCGAGGAACTGGTCCGGCGGTTCAACGAAGAGAACAACGAGGAAGCTGGCGAGCACTGGACACCACGCGATGCCGTGACACTCATGGCGAAGCTAATCCTTGTACCGGTCGCCGACCAACTCGAGTCAGGGACATACCTTCTGTACGACGGCGCTTGCGGCACCGGCGGCATGCTGACCGTGGCCGAGGAGACGTTGGCGCAAATGGCCGAGCAAGGCGGCAAGCAGGTTTCCACTCACCTATACGGTCAGGAGATCAACTCCGAGACTTATGCCATCGCCAAGGCAGATCTCCTGCTCAAGGGAGAGGGAGGCGCAGCCGGAAATATTGTCGGCGGACCAGAGCACTCGACGCTTTCCAACGACGCATTTCGCCACCTCGAATTTGACTTCATGCTCTCCAATCCGCCTTACGGCAAGAGCTGGAAGAACGATCTGGAGAGGCTGGGCGGCAAGAGTGACATCAGCGATCCACGATTCCTGATTGAGCACGGCGGCGACCCCGAGTACTCGCTCGTCACGCGATCGAGCGACGGCCAGATGCTGTTCCTGGCGAACATGCTCTCGAAGATGAAGCATGGAACCGAATTGGGGAGCCGGATCGCGGAGGTCCACAACGGTTCGTCACTGTTTACTGGGGACGCCGGTCAGGGGGAGAGCAACATCCGCCGCTGGATCATCGAAAACGACTGGCTCGAAGCCATCGTTGCGCTACCGCTCAACATGTTCTACAACACCGGTATCGCAACCTATGTCTGGGTGCTGACCAATCGGAAACCCGAGCATCGGCGCGGAAAGGTCCAACTCATTGACGCCACGCAGTGGTTCAAGCCGCTGCGCAAGAACCTTGGGAAGAAGAATTGCGGACTGTCGGCGGGGGACATCGCACGCATCTGCGACACCTTCCTAGAGTTTGAGGAAATGGAGCAGTCGAAGATCTTCCCGAACAAGGCCTTCGGGTATTGGAAGGTCACGGTCGAGCGGCCTCTGCGCCTGGCGGTCGAACTTTCTCAAGAACGTCGGAACGAATTCCGAGAGGAGTGCCACACATCCAGCGCAGAACCGCTGGCCAGTCTCGTGGACCGCATTGCCGAGAAGATCGGCGTCGGACCTCACTACGACTTCAACGAATTCATGGTTGCGGTGCAGGCCGACGCCAAGGAACACGGTGTCAAGCTGGCCGCTAAGCGGGTGAAGTTGCTAAAGGCATCGCTTGCCGATCGGAGCGAGCATGCCGAGCCAGTAGTGAAGAAGAAGCACAGGCCTAGCAAGGCAGAACCTGATCCACTGCGTGGCATCTACATAATCGCTGATAGCGGCAAACCGTCCGTTGTTGAGTACGAGGCCGACACGGAACTCCGTGACACGGAGCAAGTGCCTCTTCTGGAGGAAGGCGGGATAGAGGCGTTCCTGCGGCGGGAGGTACTGCCGTACGCGCCGGACGCATGGTATGAACCCGAGAGCGTGAAGGTCGGATACGAGATCAGCTTCACTCGCTACTTCTATAAGCCGAAGCCGATGAGGGGTCTAGATGAGATCCGGGCTGATATTCTGGCGCTGGAAAAGGAGACCGAGGGATTGCTGGCGGGAATTCTGCACGGCAGCGAACAGCGGGAGGATGTGTCATGACCGAAATCATCTTTGAAGTCGGCGGAGACGAGGTAGCGGGGTATTCGGCGCGGGCGCTGGGCTACAGCATCTATACCGATGGTGACTCGCTCGAAGAAATCCGCCACAACGTCAAAGAAGCGGTGGACTGCCATTTTGACGAAAGCATGCCGCGACCGAAGCTGATTCGCTTGCACTTCGTGCGCGACGAGGTCCTCTTGGCATGAAGGTGCCACGGAACTTGTGTGAGGGGGATGTCAACCGGTTGCTGGGCCGCCACTACGACTACTGGCTGGATCGAAGCTCGGGCAGCTATATGACGGGGACATTGACGACAATCACCGGAGAGCATAGCGAGACAGTTTCCCATCAACACTGTCTGCACGTCGGCACATTGGGGCAATTCGTGTCCGACGTGTCGGCATTCGTTGGTTTGCACACAGAAGATGTCCCTCGGCCGCTCTGGCTGGAGGGTGATGGGTACATGCCAGAGAGCGTGAAGGATTGTGATGAGATCGGCTGCTTGCGCTGTTCCTACAAGCCCCAGCCGAATCGAATGCTGGAAGACACCCGCAACATCCTGGTACTGGAATGGGAGACCAAGTGTCTCTTGGACGAGATTGTTGGAGGCGTAGCACTATGAAGGCTACAGAAGCAAATTTCCTCGGGTTTCTGAAGAAGTCGCCCCAGTTCCTCATCCCCATCTACCAGCGAACGTACAGCTGGACGGAACGCGAGTGTCGGCAGCTTTGGGACGACCTACTGCGAACTGGCAAGAACGACGACATCGCGGCCCACTTTGTCGGCTCAATAGTCTACATCGAACGCGGGCTCTATCACGTCTCTCGCCAGTCACCGCTCCTAGTCATTGATGGCCAGCAGCGCCTGACGACGGTGATGCTCATATTGGAAGCCCTAGCTAGGCACCTACGAGACGAGGAACCCATCGCCGGCTTCTCGGCAAGGAAGCTACGGAACTACTACCTCCTCAACCCGGAAGAGGAAGGAGAGCAGCGCTTCAAGCTGCTGCTAACGCAAACGGACAAGCAAAGCCTGCTTGCGTTGATGCGGCAGACCGCGCAGCCGGGAGACCCCTCCATTCGCATCACCGACAATTTCGCGTTCTTCGAGAAGCAAGTCGAGTTGCTTGGGGGCAACCTCATCCACTTGTGCAACGGACTTGCGAAGCTCGTGATCGTGGACATCTCGCTGAGCCGCGATCAGGACAATCCCCAATTGATTTTCGAGAGCATGAACTCGACGGGCCGCGAGCTCAGTCAGGCGGACCTGATCCGCAACTTCATCCTGATGGGCCTTAATCCGTCTCAGCAGACACGGCTCTACGAGGACCACTGGCGGCCAATGGAAGTCGCATTCGGGCAGGAAGCCTACGGCGCTCAATTCGACTGGTTCATGCGGTACTACCTCACGGTCAAGACAGGAGAAATCCCAAGGGTTCGAGCCGTTTACGAGGCCTTCAAGAGCTATGCGCGTTCGCCCGATGTGGCGGCAGGAGGCATGGACCCTCTGGTCGCCGACATCCACGCCTACGCCAAATACTACTGCGCGATGGCTCTCGACCAGGAACCTGTCAAGGAATTGGCACTCGGGTTCCGAGACCTCCGCGAGCTCACGGTGGACGTAGCGTATCCCTTCCTTCTCGAGCTATACGACGACTACGCCCATGGAAGCCTCCCGGTAGGAGATTTCGTCCAAGCCGTGCGACTTGTAGAGGCCTACGTGTTCCGCCGGGCGGCGTGCTCCATCCCTACCAATTCCCTCAACAAAACCTTCGCCACACTAGGACGTGCAGTGCGCAAGGACCGGTACTTGGAAAGCATTCAGGCACAGTTCCTGAACCTGCGCTCGTACCGGCGTTTTCCCAATGACGAGGAGTTCAAGCAAGAGCTCTCCGCACGAGACCTCTACAACTTTCAACGCCGAAGCTATTTTCTTCGCCGCCTCGAGAACCATGGGCGCAAGGAAATCGTGCAGGTCGACGAATACACGATCGAGCACATCCTGCCCCAGAACGAAAACCTCTCCCGGGAGTGGCAAGGCACTCGGCCCGGAATGGAAACGTGTGCAGGAGAAATGGCTGCACACCCTCGGCAACCTGACGCTCACCGGTTACAACGCCGAATACAGCGATCGCCCGTTCGCCGAGAAGCGTGACATGCCGGGCGGCTTCAAGGTAAGCCCTATCCATCTCAACAAGGGACTTGGCAGCGTCACCGACTGGGACGAGACCGCCATCAAGAACCGTGCGGAGACGCTCGCGGATCTGGCAACTAGAGTATGGAAGCGCCCGGCGCAAGTAGCCGATGTGCTCGAAACCGACCTGCCGAACGCGAACCGGCCTGCGGGGTACACCCTGGATGATCATCCACCTCTAGCTGACGCGAACCCGATGCGGCCACTGTTCGAGACGTTCCGCAAGCAAGTGCTAGCGATGGACCCCTGCGTCAGCGAGCACATTCTGAGCCTCTACATCGCTTACAAGGCCGAGACCAATTTCGTGGACGTCGTGCCCCAGAACAGCCGTCTGCTCCTCACGCTCAACATGCGCTTCCATGAACTCCATGATCCGAAGAAGATCGCTCGAGACGTCACCAACATCGGACGCTGGGGCAACGGCGACGTGGAGGTGGCCTTGAGGGGAGCCGCGGACATGCCCTACATCATGGGCCTCGTGCGCCAGTCATTCGAAAAGCAGATGGGTGACGCGGAGGTTGAAACGTGATCGCCGACCTCAGGCAGTATCCGGCCTACAAAGACTCGGGCGTGTCGTGGCTGGGGGCGGTGCCGGAGCATTGGGCGGTGCTTCCGAACCGTACACTCTTCGAGGAGGTGAATGAACGCGACCATCCGGAAGAACCAATGCTTTCGGTGACGATCACAAAGGGCGTCATCCGGCAGCGGGAACTCTTAGCCGACAGTTCGAAGAAGGACAGCTCAAACCAGGATAAGTCTGCTTACAAGCTCGTTAGACCTAGCGACATTGCATACAACAACCTGATTCCCTACTACCTGCATCCAAGACTGACCTAAACGGGGCTGACCAAGGCGACCCAGCGGCCGGTCCGCCAGTCTGACTCCGTCCCTCGGCGGCCAGCGTCTCCGTAGCCTTGAATTGCGAGTTTTGTTCGTATTAAATCGCTGATTCTATTGACGTTGGGCGAATATATTGCGATAATCATGGCTAGAGAACCCTCTGCGATGCCCAAGAACAAAGTCCAGTTCCAAAAAGGCCTCAGCCTGACCCAGTTCCTCCAGGACTACGGCTCCGAGGCGCAGTGCGAGCAGGCCCTCTTCGCCGCCCGCTGGCCCGACGGCCTCAACTGCCCCCGCTTCTGCCGCCTCTCCACCCGCCGGGCCACCTTCCAGTGCAACCACTGCAAGCGCCAGCTCTCCCTGCTCGCCGGCACCGTCTTCCAGGCCACCAAGCTGCCGCTGAGCATTTGGTTCCTTGCCATCTACTTCCTCTCCCAGACCAAGAGCGGCATCTCGGCCCTGGAGCTGGGGCGCAAGCTGGGCGTCAACGACAACACCGCCTGGCTGCTCAAGCACAAGCTCATGCAGACCATGCGGGAGCGTGATCAGCGCTACCGCCTGGCGGGCACCGTGCAGCTGGACGACGCCTATCTGGGCGGCGAGTACCCCGGTGGCAAGCGCGGGCGGGGCTCGCCGAACAAGACGCCGCTGCTGGCAGCCGTGCAGGTCACCGCGGAGGGCCAGCCGGTGGTGATGAAGCTGAGCGTGGTAGCCGGCTCCCGCACGGCCGAGGTCGCGCAGTGGGCCGCGCAGAACCTCCAGCCCGGGACCACGGTGCACACGGACGGGCTGGCCTGCTTCCAGGGGCTGGAGGCAGCGGGCTGCGAGCACAAGCCACACGTGACGGGCGGCGGCAAGCAGGGCTGCGAGACGCCCGGCCTGGTCTGGGCGAACACGATCCTGGGGAACGTGAAGCGCTCCCTGGACGGCACCTACCATGCCTGCGCGCCGCACTACGCGGCGCGCTACCTGGCCGAGTTCCAGTACCGCTTCAATCGCCGCTACGAGCTGGCGGCGCTGCCGCGCAGGCTGCTGAAGGCGGCGGCCACGACGCTGCCGTTGCCGCGTCCGATCCTGATGTTGAGCACCGTCTAACGGCCGCGGCTGCCGCCAGCCCAATCCACCGGGCGTTCGACAACCCGGCTGCGCGTGGGACAGGCCGCCGGCACTCCCCGGGGACCATCCGGGGACTGCCCGGGGGACCCGGTTGCGACCGATACCACTGGCTGCCAGTGCATCTCGTGCCTAGCGCCTCTCCCCCGTGCCTGCCGGCTTCGCGCCAGCCACCGAAAATCCACAAGCCCACCCCTTCTGGCGCTCTACTGGGATGCGGATAATAGGGAATCAGGTACAACAAAATGCGAGCTTGGCAGGGGGCCGTTGGGGTTTCTGACTATCAGGGGATCGTGAGCCCCGCGTACATAGTAGAGCGCCCGCGCGCAGGGACTAGTTCGCGCTACCTCCATTATTTCTTGCGGACCCCAGCCTTCGCAAAGGAGGCTGAGCGGTGGTCCTACGGGATCACATCAGACATGTGGAGCCTCCGGCCTGAGCACTTCAAGATGATCTATGGTTGCCTCCCACCCCTCTCCGAACAAACCGCCATCGTCCGCTTCCTCGACCACGCCGACAGGCGCATCCAGCGCTACATCCGCGCCAAGCAGAAGCTCATCGCGTTGCTGGAGGAGCAGAAGCTGGCCATCATCCACCAAGCCGTCACCGGCCAGATCGACGTCCGAACCGGCCAGCCCTACCCTGGCTACAAGGACTCGGGTGTCGAGTGGCTCGGCGAAGTACCGGAGCAATGGGGACTCATTCGCCTGGGCAGACTTATCACCTTGACAACGGGTTTTCCGTTCAAGAGTGAAGGATTCACACAAGCGGAAGAAGACATCCGACTACTTCGCGGAATCAACGTCGCACCCGGGAGGATACGCTGGGAGGAGATTGTTCGATGGCCTGCAGTCGACACAGAGGACTTCGCCGCGTATCACCTTGAGCTGGGGGATATCGTGCTAGGTATGGATCGCCCGATTGTTCAAGGCGGCATACGTGTTGCAGTAGTAGATCGCGCAGATATTCCATCATTTCTTCTTCAACGCGTCGGACGGATTCGCCCCAGCAAAGAGCTAAATCGAGACTTTGCTTTCTTGCTCTTACGTTGTAAGAGTTTCTCTGATTACTTGGCCCCGATCTTCACGGGGATCAGTGTTCCTCATCTAAGTCCTGACCAAATCAAGGGCTTTAGGCTTGCGCTTCCTAGGTTGGCCGAACAGGAGCAAATTCTAGAATGGCTGGGTCCAAGGATCCGTGCTATTCGGTCTTTGGCGGACCTCGCAATGAGCGAGATCTTCCTTCTCCGCGAATACCGCGCCCGCCTGATCGCCGACGTCGTCACCGGGAAGCTTGACGTCCGGGAGGCGGCAGCGCGGCTTCCGGATGAGATCGAGAAGCCAGAGTCACATACCAAGCCTGATGCTTCCTCCGAAATCGAGATCGAGATCGAACCTGCCCACGACCTCGACACCGTCGCATAGGAGACTGAGGCATGACCATAGATCGGCCCGCCGACTACTTGGTCAGCCTCGTCCAAGAGTTGTGCGGGCTCAGACGAGAGACGGAGTGGGTCGAGTTCAAGGCCAACCGCCGCAAGCCCGAGGAAGTCGGCGAGTACATTTCAGCGCTCGCGAATTCGGCGGCTCTGGCTGGCAAGGCCTTCGCTTATATGGTGTGGGGCGTTTCTGACCAGGACCATGCAGTAGTTGGCACGGATTTCGATCCGAGCGCAGCGAAGGTTGGGAACGAAGTACTTGAGAGTTGGATCCTGCGGCTCCTTGAACCGAGAATCCACTTTCGCTTCTTCCGGATAGTGGTGGATGGGCATTCAGTGGTGGTGCTCGAAATCGAGCGAGCGTTTCGCCAGCCCGTGCAATTCCGCGGACAGGAGTACATCCGTGTGGGCTCCTACAAGAAGAAGCTGAAGGACTTCCCGGAGAAAGCAAGGTCGTTGTGGCGAGTATTCGATGAAACGCCCTTCGAAAATCGCGTCGCGGTCGAGCGCGTCCGAGATGACGAAGTGCTGCGAATCATTGACTGCCAAGCATACTTTGATTTGCTCGGGCTTCCTCTTCCAGAGAATCGCCACGGCATTCTGAACGCATTGGACGGCGACAACTTGATCCGCCGATGCGACGCCGGCGGATGGAATGTAACCAACCTCGGAGCGGTGCTGCTTGCGAAGCGCCTGGGGGACTTCCGCAGCATTCGACGGAAAGCCATGCGAGTCATTCAGTACCGCGGAACCAGCCGGATCGAAAGCTCAAAGGAACAGGTCTGTGACAAGGGTTATGCCAGTGGCTTCGAGAGTCTGATCGGCCAAGTAGATAGTTTGCTGCCATCAAACGAAGTGATCGAGCACGGAATCCGCAAGACAGTGGTCGGTTTTCCCAGGCCTGCGGTGCGCGAACTCGTGGCTAACGCCCTAATCCACCAAGACTTCTTCATCACTGGCGCCGGCCCGATGGTCGAAATCTTCGAAGGACGCATCGAAATTACGAATCCCGGTCCGCCACTGGTGGACTCCCAACGATTCGTCGACTCACCGCCCCGTTCACGAAACGAATCCCTTGCTTCGTTCATGCGTCGCATCGGCGTATGCGAGGAACGCGGAAGCGGATGGGACAAAGTTGTGTCGCAGAGCGAACTCTTCCAGTTGCCAGCCCCGCTCGTGGAAACGGGAAGCCACTACACCCGTGTAGTGCTGTTTGGCCCTCGTCCCCTGTCGAGCATGGACCGGGAGGAACGAATCCGGGCCTTGTACCTTCATGCCTGCCTCAAGTACGTCAACCACGAGTACTTGACAAACTCCTCAGTTCGCCAGCGTTTCAGAATCGAATCCCGCAACAGTGCTACGGCATCGCGACTAATTGCAGAAGCCATCGAGGCTCGGGCGATAGTGCCGGACGATCCGAATGCGGCCCGCAAGAAGATGCGCTACCTGCCCTGGTGGACGAAGAACGAAGCTTGATTTATTTGATCAGAAACTGCAGATTCTGAGATCTGCGACTCAACGTATGGAGTAAACCATTTGTTTTCAGTGATTTATGATCGTGAACTTTATTTGACGGGTATTTGATGATTTGCGAAGAAAGATCCCTTGAGCGTGTGCGACATCAGACAGGAGAGTTTGAGGCACAGTGTCGTTACTGGGCCGTTGCCGCGTAGTGAACGACAGATCTCGTGGACGGGAACATCTCGCTACCAAGACGGGTAGGCGAGGTCTGCGGTTCGCCCAACTATGCCGAGTCGGATCCAATCCCTCTGGTCGCACATGCAATGTTCGCCCTTTACAGTTGCGAGCATACTTCAAGTGCTGTCAATCGATAGCGTTCGCGGAGGCCTCTGAGGCAAAGATCATCGCTCCTGCCAGAAGTTACTGATCCTGCTTCAAGCTGTCGGAAGACCTCGGTCCAGAAACGGGGTCGGCTTCTTGCAACCGCCGGAAGGGGTGATCGCAGCATGCGCTACGACCCCCTATGCCCGAGATGGCCTCCAAGCGAGGTCGAAATACACAATCTAGCCCTATGGCTGGAACCCCGGTCGTTTATTTGACGAAAAGTCGCTCAATCTGCGCCCCACAAGTCATACAGAGGAGCAACCTGCTTGTTTTCAATGAGTTGCACGAAGTTGATTTATTTGATGGGTATTTGATGGATTCCACGTGAACAGAACACGGGATGCGTGCTGAAACCAGTGAACACAGACTGGAACGGCTCATCTGCACAGCTATGGCGGGGTGTCGCTGCGATGTCGAACTGTCGCAGGTCGGCCCGGCTGGCGAAGCCGCCCACGCATCCGGCGAGAACGGCTGGATCTACGAACGCCCCGGCAGCTTCGACCGCGAGCACACGATCAATCAGGCCGAGCTTAGTGCCTTTCTCGAGGTAACCCAGCCAGATGCCTTCGAGCGGCTGGGACTCACAGACCATAGCCCGACGCGTCGTAGGCTCCTAGCCCGCCTTCACATGCTCCGCCCGTTCAGAGCCATGCTCACCCAGCCTGTGGGAAAGACTCCAACAGCCGCTCCGCCGTATCGAGGAGCCGGTCCTTCCACTCGATCTGGTCGAGCCAATGCTGCGGAATGCCGGACAGGCCATAGATAGCACCGGCAAGCTGGCCCGTCACCGCCGCCACCGTATCGGCGTCGTCGGCCAAGTTGGCGGCGAGCAGGACGGCATTGGGGAAGTCGGCAGTGCGCGCGACCGACCAAATGGCTGCCTCAAGCGTGTGGACGACGTAGCCGCTGGACCGGATCTTGTCCCGTGGGCGTCCGCACCAGCTGCCACCGAGGATCTCAGCGATCGCTGGAGCGCCTTCGAATGATCTCGGAGCGAGTACATCCCGGCGCGGCTCGCCGGAAATGGCATCCGCCAGCAGGTCGGCGAAAGCACGGCAGCCATCGACCGCTTCGAGCGCCGCATGGGTCGTTCGGGACTGTTGCTCGGCGGCATTGTCAAGCCGGGCGCGGTCGCTCCAGAAGCGCAGCGCAACCGGGGAAAGGCGCATCAGCGAGCCATTACCCGCAGTCCTTGGATTTGTCGAACCGGCTAGAGGGTCGCCGGTCACCTGATAGCGGGCAAGCGCCTCACTAGTCGTGTTCCCAATGTCGAAGCAGTGCCCGGTACACGAATAGTCCCCGTCCAGCCACCATGCCACGAATCGGTCCATCAGATCGCGGCAGTCGAGGCTCTCAGAAGCCAGCAAGCTGTCCGCGAGGGCCAGCGCCATTGATGTGTCGTCGGTCCAGCAACCAGGCGGAAGGGCAAAGGGACCGCCTCCAGTGATATCTTCGATCCTGGGCATCTGGTCGCGCATTTCGAATTCCAGCGTCGTCCCGAGCGCGTCGCCGACCGCAAGCCCGAGAAAGGCCCCAATCGCTCGGTCTCGAATGCCCTCTTGAGTCTTGGCTGGAGCGATCGACACTGAAGACTTGCAGCGTCCTACATCGCGTTCCCGATCTCTGGTCTCGATGGCATACCTCGACCGTGCGTCCCGCACCTTGCGGATTGCGTCGTCCGGATTCTCCCCCAGTTCGACGAGCACACGGTCGGCGACAGTCCGGGCGCGGCCCAACCCGCTGTTGCAGTGGATCAGTACGTCAAATCCCATCCTGATTACCGAGGACTCTCAGCCGCATTTAGGAGCCGGAATTTTTGGGATTCGGGCTTCGATCCGGTTGACTTAAATCGCTGTGGAATGTATAATAAGTATCTGATAACAAAGGAGTTCTATATGCCTAGAAACCAAGTCCAGTTCCAGAAAGGACAGAGCCTGCGCGACTTCCTCAAGCTCTACGGAACCGAGCTGCAATGCGCCCAAGCGTTGTTCCAAGCGCGCTGGCCGCAGGGCTTCCGCTGCCCCGCCTGCGGCTAGCACAAGGACTGCCAGCTGCACACCCGCAAGGTCTTCCAGTGCATCCGCTGCAAGCGGCAGGTCTCGCTGACCGCCGGCACCGTGTTCGAAAACACCAAGCTGCCGCTGACCACTTGGTACCTGGCGATCTACTTGCTCACGCAATCCAAGAATGGCATCTCGGCGATGGACCTGATGCGCCAGTTGGGCGTGAGCTACAACACGGCTTGGATGCTCAAGCACAAACTGCTGCAGGCGATGCGCGCGCGGGCTGACAGCCAGCCGCTGGGGGGCCTCGTGGAGCTGGACGACGCCGATCTGGGCGGGGCAGCCAGCGGCGGCAAGCGCGGTCGCGGCGCGGACCGCAAGACGCCCTTCCTGGCGGCGGCCCAAGTCACTGAGGACGGGCGGCCGCAGCGGCTGCGGCTGAGCCCGGTGGTTGGTTTCCGCCGCCGCGCAGTGCAAGCCTGGGCGCAGCAGCACCTACGGCCGGGGACCATCGTACGGTCGGACGGGCTGGCCTGCTTCCGGGGGGTGCAGGCGGCCCGCTGCACGCACCAGCCGCGCGTCACCGGAGGTGGCAAGGGCAGCTGCGAGACGCCCGGGCTGATCTGGGTGAACACGCTGCTGGGCAACGTCAAGCGGGCGATGGACGGCACCTATCACGCCTGCGCCGCGCGTTACGCGGGGCGCTACCTCGCCGAATTCGCCTACCGCTTCAACCGCCGCTACCAGCTGGCCGATCTCGTGCCCCGCCTCGCCTATGTCGCCGTGCGTACTCCGCCCCTACCCTTTTATCTTGGAAGTGTGCCGGAGACAGGATCCCCAGTTAGGACTTGGGTACGTCTCGTTGGTCTGCCGCAGGTGGCGCAAGCCACCGCAGCGGCAGGCCTCGGATCCCTCCCCTCGCCAGCGGGGGGAGGTCGCCTCGGGGGCCTTGCAAGGCCCCCGAGGCGGCGACGGGTCGGACCGTTTTCCCCTCGGATTTCAGGTCCGTGCGGTAGCTTGGTCGGCCCGTCGCATCAATTCCTGCGCGACCTCAACGGAAGCGTGGGTGTAGCCCCGTATCGCAAAAGGACAGGAACGCAGGAATGACACCACCCAAGCCCACCGTAATCGCCGGTATCGATGTCGGCAAATCCGGGCTCGACGCCCACATCCTCGAGGGCAGTTTGGAGCGCCACTTCAAGAATGACAAGTGCGGCCGCCGCGCCCTGCGCAAGTGGCTGCTGCAGCACGGCGTCAGCCGCGCTGTCTTCGAGCCCACCGGGCGCTATCACCGCCGTCTGCATCAGTGCCTCTTCGAGGCCGGCTTGGAGACCGTGCTGGTCAACCCGCTGCGCTCGCGGCGCTTCGCCGAGGCCCTCGGACAACTCGCCAAGAACGACCGCGTCGACGCTGCCATGCTGGCCCGCTTCGGCCAGCTTGACAGCCTCGTGGCGACCCCGCCCCAAGACGATCACCTGCAGCTGCTCAGTGACTTGCTGGCCGCGCGCCGCAAGCTCGTGATACAGCTCGGCGCCCTCCGCAAGCTGCGCGCCGAACTCGCCCCCGAGGCGGCTGCCTGCATCGCTGACAGTTGCAATGGCCTGCAAGCCGACATCAGCTCCTGCGAGCAGCGCATGCTGACTTGTATCGCCGCCGACGCTGCCCTGGCGCGCCGCGCCGAGATCATCCAGTCGGTGCCCGGCTGCGGCCCGGTCACGGCCGCCTGCCTGTGTGCCGAGATGCCCGAACTGGGCACCATCGGTCGCCGCCAGGCCGCCGCGTTGTTGGGCCTGGCGCCGTTCGACCAAGACTCGGGCAAACAGCATGGTCGCCGCAGCATTCGCGGCGGTCGCGCCCAGCCCCGCCACAGCCTCTACATGGCGGCCCTGTCCGCGACCCGCTGGGAACCCGCCTGCAAGGCCTGCTACCAGCGCCTGATCGCCGACAAGAAGGAGCACAAGGTCGCCATGGTCGCCGTCATGCGCAAGCTCGCTTGCCTGCTCACTGCGCTGCTGCGCGAGGACCGCTGCTGGCAAAGCGAACCGCCCGCTCGGGAGTTGCCGGCCGCCGCCTGAGCAGCACCCACCGCCGCCCCTCACCGAATCTCACCATGTGCAGAGAAATCCAAGAAAATCGCCCTTGCAGAACACATCTGCCCGGATATCTGCTTGACAGCCAACACGGAAGCTACCGCCTCCTAACTTTGGCTGGGGCTGGTGCGTAATCAGGAATCCCATTTGCAACCGGTCGCGGATGGCCTCGCCGACGGTCCTCCAACCACTCTCGAAGTCAGGTCCGGGCCGTGACATGTCAGGAATCGGCAAGTGCCACCACTCCATGTGCCGGTCCTGTACTGCCTCGGAAAGTTCGTGCACTTGCAAGGAGTCGATCTCCTGATCTGTGATCAGGCTGATCATCGCGGTGGCGCCCCAACACTGAATCTCATCGAGATCACGATCCAGATCGGGATCCCCAGCCAGCCCGGCAGGCTCTCTCTTGCCGGGGCATGAGGTGATGCCGATTCGGCCAAAGCCATCGCCGGGGCTAACACTGTCAATGCGAAGCGGATGGCTTGTGCTGGTTCTACCGGTCGACATGGCTTGCGTTGGGGATTCTATCCGATCATATCCCGGAAAGTGTGAGGGTCCGAGCTTGCTTGGCACCCAGCTTCCGCACAGTCGGTGAGCGAAGTGGTTACATGAATGACGTGCAGCAAGAACAACCCGAGGAGAGCGGGACCAGGCCAGGCTCCACATTGCAGGATTAGCTGACCACGATTTATCCAGATAACGAGACGCCCGGGAACCGGATCATGCAGAGCGGCTGGGAGGAGAACTCGATTTCCCGAATTAGCCTATGGAACTGGAGATGTGGGGCGTGGGATTTCTGCAATCAGAGGCGTGTGCAGCGGCTGCCGGGGAGCGATACCGGAAATCCGGAGGGCCACGAGCGTCTGGAAGACCTCACGGGAGGCGCATCGGGGCAGGTTCTCTTGGAGGTGGTGCAGGATCACGTTCCCCGGCTCGCGGCGCGGCGGATATCGGTCGGGTCCGGCCCGCTCTGGGGCGTCGCACTCACCACCGGAAAGGATCGGAAGAGGCGTCCTATAGTAGGGAAGCCATGTGCCCGACGACTAAGCTGCGCCGATTCACAGCGATTGTGTACGGTCTCAGTCTGTTGATTCTTGGTTCTTGCGGAGCGGCCAAGGAAGCCGAAGGCTGGGTGCCAATCTTTGATGGAGAGACACTCAGCGGCTGGCGTGCCAGCCCCGAAAGTCTGGCCGTAGGATGGTCGGTGAACGACGGTGCGATCCAAGGCGAGGGTATGGAGAATCGTCAGGCCTACCTCGTCTATTCGGGCAACCAGGAATTGAGCGATTTCGAGCTCAACTTCAGCTATCGGATGCTTACCGACGGGAATACCGGCGTGGAGTTGAGAGCCCGCGTGGACACGACTGGCAAGCGTCCGTTCGAGGGCTACCATGCCGATCTGGGACACGTCGGGATCGGGCCCCAAATCTTGGGCGCGTGGGATTTCCACTTTGCTACGCGCAGGGAGTTTCCCTGCGAACGCGGAACGCGCCTGATCATCAACGAGGACGGCATCGCACATGCGGATAAGCTTGAGAACCACGTCCGCCTGGTCGACATCAAGCAGCGGGATTGGAACCGCTGCCATGTCCTGGCTAGAGCCAACCACTTCCAATTCTCGATCAACGGAATCCTGTCTTCGGAGTTTGTCGATGGTATTCGTGAAGGGCGCCTCGACAGTGGTCTCATTGCGCTCCAGATCCACGAGAAGGGAACGATGGTTCAGTTCAAGGACATCCTGTTGAAGCAGCTTCGATAAGAAGTGGAGCTTGAGCGTTCCCGGACCTGCCACTTCAAGGCAGCTCTGCACCAAGCATTGAGAAAGCGCTCGCCTAGCTTGCCAATGTGCGGGGCGTGACCATCGTTCCCTCGCGCGGTGCTGCGGCAGAGCCGCCCAGGCACGCTGACCATGCGCCTGGCGCGCCAAGCCAGCCGTGCCTAGGGCAAGGCGCTCGCCCCGTTGCTGGCCGAGTTGAACCGCACGCGCACCGTCTTTGCCGGCAGCTCACTCCGCCTCGTCTACGAATTCCTGCCGAGCGACCCCTCCCAACCGACATCTCAGAGAAAACTCGTGACAACTCAAATGGTGTACCGAAGTCTGATGATGCATGACACCGCATTAGAAGATATTGATCATCGCCGGACCGAACGGGGCTGGAATGACCACATTCGCGACGGAGTTCCTGCCGAGCGAATCGGATCGCCCGGGCTTTGTCAACGCGGGTTCGATCACTGCGGGGTTGAGTCCGTTACGGCCGTCTTCGGTTGCGTTCCGGGCCGGCCGTCCAATGGTCGGGACGATCCATGGATATGCTGCCAGCGGCGAGAGCTTTGCCTTCGTGACAACACTGAGTGGACGTGGCCATGCCCGCGCAATCCCTCTTTTTGGGAGCGCAGCTATCGTGTGCAGCTCCTATTCTTATCACTGTCGGACGTGTGCGCCGCCGGACAGCAGGGAACGACATCCTCATCGCCGCGTTCGAGGGCAGGAAGGTGTTCTCGGGGGAGGCGGGGCAGGAGTCCTCATCGGCGGCAAGGCACGGAAATTGGGAGAATAGGAACGACATCATGACTCAGGTTGACGATGCGCTTCTGCGCCGGATGGTGGCGGCCATCGTGGACGCGGCCGGCCCAGAGCAAGTGATCCTGTTCGGTTCCCGCGCGCGCGGCGACGCCGGTGCGGATTCGGATGTCGATCTTGTGGTCGTAGAGGCCGAGCCGTTCGGGCCGGGGCGGGACCGGCGCGCCGAAGCAGTGCGACTGTGGCGAGCGCTCAGCGGTATTGAAGCTGCCGCGGATATTCTGGTCTACAGCTGCGACGAGGTGGAGTACTGGCGAGACTCCCTCAACCATGTGCTCGCACGGGCGCTGCGGGAAGGACGTGTGCTCTATGACCGACCTTAGGCAGGCCCGCGCGCTGCTGGGGGCAGCGGAACGCGATGTTGCCGCGCTTCGTGGCATGGGCGACGCCGCCGTGTTTGCCGACGAAATCTTCGGCTTCCATGCGCAGTAGGCGGCCGAAAACCTGTTCAAGACATGGCTGGCGCTGTCGGGCGAGACCTATTCGGCGATCCACGATCTCAGACGGCTGCTGGAGATGCTGACGGCCTGCCAGCCGGACGCGGCGCGATTCGACGGGTTGATCGACTATACACCCTATGCCGTTCAACTCCGCTACGAAACCCAGGATTTGGGAGCCGGACCGCTCGACCGAGGCGAAGCTCTCGTGCAGGTGGAAGAGTTGCTTTACGAAGTCCGGCGGCGGCTAATCAACGTGGACGGGGCCTGACGACGGTGGACGTGCACCTGAAGGTCCCTGCGTTCGACCTGCTCGTGAAATTTGTCGCCAGCGGTATCGGGGCGATTGCGGGGCCTGTACGGCAGGGCTGGCTAAGAGGTGCCGTGTCAGGGGAGACCTGCACCCACGGCTCTGTGAGCGCCCGAGGACGAAATTCCCCGGGCGACTTGACCGTGTGAACTCAGCAATTCTCAATTTGGGGATTCGGAGGTCGGTTTGGGGTTATCCAGACTGCTGGACGACTGGTTCTTGGGCGATCACAATTAACACAGGGACTGCCTTTGGGCAAAACATGAAGAACGGAGAATATTTTGGACGGTCTGCCGGACGCCTTCCACCGGGCCGGGGCTGCGCTCTCTCGGTCTCCTTCTTCCAAGCGCCCCCGTTCCTCGAAGTCCAGCGCCGGATGCAGTAGCTAACCTCCCGCTCCAATTGCCACACGCTCTTCGGCGTGCAGGCCGTCCCCTTTGTGACAACCGCATTCGCGATCTGCTTGAATCCCAAATAGTGGTGAGCGTCCATCAGGCGATCCCCGCGCGGCCGCTCGTGCGCCTGCGCCAACCGCACCAACCCTTGCTTCAAATTCAGAGCCTTGGGGGGGAGTCTCCTGCGCCTACATATCCCAGACATACACGGTTCCGGCCAAAATAGTCACCCCCTAGGCTATATTCTATCCTGATTCCCTATTATCTGCATCCCAGTAGAGCGCCAGAAGGGGTGGGCTTGTGGATTTTCGGTGGCTGGCGCGAAGCCGGCAGGCAGGGGGGAGAGGCGCTAGGCACGAGATGCACTGGCAGCCAGTGGTATCGGTCGCAACCGGGTCCCCCGGGCAGTCCCCTGATGGTCCCCGGGGAGTGCCGGCGGCCTGTCCCACGCGCAGCCGGGTTGTCGAACGCCCGGTGGATTGGGCTGGCGGCAGCCGCTGCCGTTAGACGGCGCTCAACAGCAGGATCGGACGCGGCAACGGCAGCGTCGTGGCCGCCGCCTTCAGCAGCCTGCGCGGCAGCGCCGCCAGCTCGTAGCGGCGATTGAAGCGGTACTGGAACTCGGCCAGGTAGCGCGCCGCGTAGTGCGGCGCGCAGGCATGGTAGGTGCCGTCCAAGGAGCGCTTCACGTTCCCTAGGATCGTGTTCGCCCAGACCAGGCCGGGCGTCTCGCAGCCCTGCTTGCCGCCGCCCGTCACGTGTGGCTTGTGCTCGCAGCCCGCTGCCTCCAGCCCCTTGAAGCAGGCCAGCCCGTCCGTGTTCACCGTGGTCCCGGGCTGGAGGTGCTGCGCGGCCCACTGCGCGACCTCGGCCGTGCGGAAGCCGGCTACCACGCTCAGCTTCATCACCACCGGCTGGCCCTCCGCGCTGACCTGCACGGCCGCCAGCATCGGCGTCTTGTTCGGCGAGCCCCGCCCGCGCTTGCCGCCGGGGTACTCGCCGCCCAGATAGGCGTCGTCCAGCTGCACGGTGCCCGCCAGCCGGTAGCGCTGGTCCCGCTCCCGCATGGCCTGCATGAGCTTGTGCTTGAGCAGCCAGGCGGTGTTGTCGTTGACGCCCAGCTTGCGCCCCAGTTCCAGGGCCGAGATGCCGCTCTTGGTCTGGGAGAGGAAGTAAATGGCAAGGAACCAAATGCTCAGCGGCAGCTTGGTGGCCTGGAAGACGGTGCCGGCGAGCAGGGAGACCTGGCGCTTGCAGTGGTTGCACTGGAAGGTGGCCCGGCGGGTGGAGAGGCGGCAGAAGCGGGCGCCGCCGCAGCGGGGGCAGTTGAGGCCGTCGGGCCAGCGGGCGTCGAAGAGGGCCTGCTCGCACTGCGCCTCGGAGCCGTAGTTCAGGAGGAACTGGGTCAGGCTGAGGCCTTTTTGGAACTGGACTTTGTTCTTGGGCATCGCAGAGGGTTCTCTAGCCATGATTATCGCAATATATTCGCTCAAAGTCAATAGAATCAGCGATTTAATACGAACAAAACTCGCAATTCAAGGCTACGGAAACGCTGACCGCCGAGGGAGGGAGTCAGACTGGCGGACCGGCCGCCGGGTCGTCTTGGTCAGCCCCGTTTAGGTCAGTCTTGGATGCAGGTAGTAGGGAATCAGGTATTCTATTGCGAACGGCTACACCCGCCGACAAAGAATCAGCCATGGGATCAGTTGCGGCAGGTACCATATTTTCGCAGAGATGATACCCTTGTGGATGCACACAATGATCTAGAGCATGTACGTTTACTTGATAGCTATGACTCAGACGTGGGCGGCTAGCATCCGTATGAATCGCAATCCACTTGTTTGGAGCTGGTTATACGACAATCATCTATTTGACGAGTACTTGACAGGATGCCAACGGACACCAGCGAACAGGGACTTGAACGGCTCATCTGCACCGCCATGACAGGGTGTCCGTGCGATGCCAAGCTGTCTCAGGTCGGGCCAGCTGGCGAAGCCGCCGCCGAATCAGGCGGAACCGGCTGGATTTGCGGCCGCCCCGGCGACTACGACCGCCAGTACATTGTCGATCTGACGCAGCTTGGCACCTTTCTCAAGGCGACACAGCCGGATACCGGCAAGGGGCTGCAACTCGAAGCCGACGGCCCAGTGCGCCGTAAGTTCCTGGCCCGCGTTCGGGACCAAGTGGGCAAGCGCGGCATCATCGACGTGCTCCGCACGGGGATCAAGCACGGCCGCTATCAGGTCGATCTCTTCTACGGCACGCCGTCTCCCGACAACACACTGGCCGCCGAGCGCTATGCGCAGAACCGCTTCTCGGTCACCCGCCAGCTCCGTTACAGCCGCGACCAAACCCTGCGCGCACTCGACCTTGGATTATTCATTAACGGACTGCCCATCGCCACGTTCGAGTTAAAAAACAGTCTCACCAAGCAAACAGTCCAAGACGCGGTGGATCAGTACAAGCGGGACCGCAATCCACACGAGAAGCTGTTCCAATTCGGCCGCTGCGTTGCACACTTTGCGGTGGACGACCACGAGGTGCGGTTCTGCACTCATCTCAAAGGCAAGGATTCGTGGTTCCTGCCGTTCAATCAAGGTTGGAAGGCGGGTGCCGGGAACCCGCCGAATCCGGACGGTCTCAAGACCTCCTACCTGTGGGAGCGGATCCTCACTCCTGACGGACTAACCGAGATTTTGGAGAACTACGCTCAAGTCGTCGAAACCAAGGACAACAAGACAGGCCGTAGACGCAAGACGCAGATCTGGCCGCGTTACCACCAGCTCAATGTGGTGCGCCAACTCCTGACTGACGCGGAGCGGCACGGCGCAGGGAAGCGGTATCTCATTCAGCATTCGGCCGGCAGCGGGAAGTCCAACTCCATCGCCTGGCTCGCCCATCAACTGATCGGCCTCGAGAATGGCGGCGCGAAGGTGTTCGACTCGATCATCGTGGTCACTGATCGACGCATTCTCGACAAGCAGATCTGCGACACGATCAAGCAGTTCGCGCAAGTCGGGGCCACTGTCGGCCATGCCCAGCACTCCGGGGACCTCCGCAGATTCATCGAGAGCGGGAAGAAGATCATCATCTCGACAGTACAGAAGTTCCCGTTCATCCTGGACGAGATCGGGAACGAGCAGCGGAGCCACCGCTACGCCATTATCATCGACGAAGCGCACTCAAGCCAGGGCGGTAGGACATCGGCGGCGCTCAGCACAGCTCTCTCCGAAGCGGGTGCCGCGGAGGAAGGCGAGACCACTGAAGACAAGATCAACCGACTGATCGAGTCGCGGAAGCTCCTCCCCAACGCGAGTTACTTCGCATTTACGGCCACTCCCAAGAACAAAACCCTGGCGTTATTTGGCAAGGCCTATCAAGCGGGTGGGCAGACCAAGCACCACCCGTTCCACAGCTACACCATGAAGCAGGCGATCCAGGAGGGATTCATCCTGGACGTGCTGCGCTACTACACGCCGGTCAAGAGCTACTACAAGATCATCAAGAATATCCACGACGATCCTGAGTTCGACACCAAGCGCGCTCGCAAGAAGCTGCGGCACTACGTCGAGGATCACGACGTCGCTATCCGGCTCAAGGCCGAGATCATGGTCGACCACTTCCACGAACAGGTGCTGGGCCTGAACAAGCTCGGGGGGAAGGCACGCGCGATGGTCGTTACCGGCGGCATCAAACTGGCCGTCCAGTACTACCGTGCGATCCAAGCGTATCTCCGGGAGCGCAAGAGCCAGTACAAGGCCATAGGTGCCTTCTCGGGCGAGCACGAGTTCGGCGGGGAGCGTGTTAGCGAGGCGTCCCTGAATGGCTTTCCTTCCGGGCAGATAACCGACAAGTTCCAAGAGGATCCGTATCGATTTCTCGTTTGCGCGGACAAGTTCCAAACTGGTTACGACGAGCCGCTGCTACACACGATGTACGTCGACAAGGGCCTGTCCGACATTAAGGCGGTCCAGACCTTGTCACGCCTCAACAGGGCGCACCCGCAGAAACACGACGTGTTCGTACTTGACTTCATGAATGACGCGGAGACGATCCGCCAAGCCTTCTCTGAGTACTACCAGACGACGATCCTCAGCGACGAGACAGATCCCAACAAGCTCCACGACACGAAGGCGGCGCTTGACAGCTACCAGATATATTCCAAACTGCAGATCGACGAATTCGTAGAACTCTACCTAGACCGTGCCGACCGCGACCGGCTCGATCCCATCCTTGACAGTTGCGTTGCCGTATACAAGGAGCGGCTCGACGAGGACGGGCAGGTGAACTTCAAGAGCAAGGCCAAGGCCTTCCTGCGCACATACGATTTTCTCGCCTCGATCCTGCCCTACTCAAACAGCGAATGGGAACGGCTCTCCATCCGAAGCTCCCCGCTCCCATCGAGGAGGATCTGTCCAAGGGCATCCTCGAGTTGATCGACATGGACAGCTACCGGGTGGAGAAAGAGGCGGCGATCCGTGTCCAACTGACGGACGAGGACGCCGAGATCGATCCGACCTCGCCTGGCGGAGGTGGGCAGGGGGCGGAACCAGAACTCGATACCCTCTCGGTCATCCTCGGGGAATTCAACGACCTGTTCGGGAACATCGCCTGGCAAGACGCGGACCGAGTTCAACGCCTCATTACAAAGGAGATTCCGGCCAAGGTGTCGGCTGACTCGGCTTATCGCAACGCGAGAGAAAACTCCGACCAGCAGAATGCCCGGATCGAGCATGACCAAGCCTTGGGACGCGTCATGAACGCCGTGCTTAGTGACGACATGCAACTCTACGGGCAATTCAAGGACGACAAGGAGGGGTTTGGCCGCTGGCTGGCAGACCAGGTGTTCCGACTCACCTACACGCAGCCGCCTACACCAGACCAGGCACCGGGCTCGCCCTAGTGGCACCTGCTCCCGCAATTAGTTCGGCATCCGCGATTCCGCTGACGTCGGCGACGCGTTTGCTTGACCATGCCGACGGAGCAGCGCGCCGTTGAGGAGGCCTTGAGGAGGGTGCTCGAGGCGTTGAATCGCAACTGCCTGCGACCGGATACGCGACCTTTCGGCATCCGCCACGGCCACTACAGTAGTGGCTACCGTTCTTGGGCATCTCACGGTGAAACCGTGCACCGCGAAATGCTCACAAGGGGAACCACACGCTGCTGGAAAAGAGGGTTGCTCTTGGACTGGTTGCCTGCTCGTTGGCAGCAGGGGTCGCGCACGGTTCGCAGATCATCGGCGAAGCTCTGCCGACGGCCTTGGTGAGCGCAGGTACCGTCGAGTACGCGGTTCTGCTTCCCGACGGCTACTCTCCCGATGCCGAGCGGTTGCCGCTCTTGTTGCTGCTTCACGGCGCGGGAGGTGATCGCGAGCAACTCGTACGGTTCGAGCCACAGATCACCGAGATGTGGGCCTCGAATGACCTTCCCCGCATGGTGGTGGCGACTCCATCGGTGGCGGCTGGCTCGATCTACTTGGACAGCTATGACGGCAAGCAGCGCTGGGAATCTTTCGTCATGGACGAATTCCTGCCGCACCTGAGGATCGAAGATCGCGTCAGCCGCCAGCGCGGGACGACGATGGTGACCGGCATTTCAATGGGCGGACTGGGCAGCTTGCGGCTCGGTTTCAAGTATCCCGAGACGTGCGGGGCTGTGGCCGCGATGGAGCCCGGCTCGTGGCCCGGCCGCCTCGCGCCCGATGCGGCGGATGGTGCGGATGGACACGCCCGTCAGCTCGTGGATCCGCTTTTGGGGAACACCCGCTGAAAGCAACAACTGGACATCGCGGCGCTTCGCATCTGTGTACATGGACTCCTCCGGTTCAAGGGACTCCGCAGGGGGACTCCCTGAACCGGAGGATACGGACGAGTGGGCCTCGTCAGGCCGACACGAACCGGAGAAAATTTCCGGAACTCGCGGTCATGAGTGGAATCTTGCCGTGATTTGTCGGGCGACACGACTTTCCTCATGGTCGAAAGCTGGTTCGTAGCGTTTAATCTCCTCGGCCGTCATACCGGCTGCGAGGCAGTGCGCACGCCATTCCTTGTCGATCGTCGAGATCATTCGTGACAGCGCTCCAGCCGCCGCGTCCCTAGCCACGCCAAAGAACGGACTCGCCTCCAGAGCCGCCTCGATGGAGGCCACATTGCCGCTAAGGTCGCTGATGCCGGTTTCCAGTTGCCGGCGTCGGTACGGCTGCGGATTGATGTCGAAAGCCGGGGAGAGCATCCAGCGGCCTCCACCGACATGCAGAAGGCCGTGGTTCTTCAGGTGGTCGTCAGTGTTCGAGACCAGAATCGTGAACAAGATGCGTCGATACAATTCGTCCATCTGCTGCCTGGGGTCGGACGCATGGGCGCGCAATCCATCGGCAATGTCCGTGTAGAAGCCACCGGTGGCGGCTCCGACCCCTAGGAACGACTGGGCAGAAAGATAACTGATACGTTCCCCTCGACTGCGGTCGAACCGCGTGATCAAGGCGACTGGCCGATTCGTGTCGTTGAGTTCCAGCCGTGCCGAAGCAGCGTCTATGCCTGCCGCTCGAGCGAGCTTCAGCGTTGCGACTTCCGCTCGTTCGATCGGCATGGTGTCGTTCTCGGACGTGAACTTCGCGATCGCCAATTCGCCGTTTTCGTCACGCACGCTTGCTTTGGGCCGGGTGCCGCCGAGGGCGCCTGCACTGCCCAACAGCCGGTCCCGGTCTGACGCAGTCATTTCGAGACCCATTCCCGCGGCGCTAGCCAAGCCCCTGAGTTCCCTGAGCTCATTCAGCCGGGGCATCGGAGGATAGGAACGAGCCAGCGGCATTCCGTCTTCGTCGAAGTAGCGCAACGAACCTTGCCGGGCAATGTCGTCCACCGCGAGCAAATAGTCGAGTTCCATGAGGTCGCCGCCACGTGCCTTTCGGATCAGTCCGCGTCCCCAAGAATCGGGCGAGCTGTCGCTAATCGGCCCAAGCAATGCGTTTCGGGGATTAGTCCGGGACCCAGACGCATAGAACGGAGACTCGCCAAGCGGCATCGACGGAGCGATGGCGAATCGTTCGGGATTGTCAAACCACTCGACCGCGTAGCGGAATACACTGGCCTGGCGCCGGCCATCCGCCTCAAATACGATCTCGCCAACCGGTTGTGGCCGTTCGGCAAGTGCCACCTGAACTCGGTTCGTTCTCTTGCTCATGGCTTGCCTTCGTCTAGGCCCTTGCCTCCGAGGACCAAGGGCCTTGGCTTACGAATGCGTCGCGGCAAAGCTTCGACATCCAGCATCAAGCCGGTATCATCCCTGGAGACATCGAGAACATCCCCAAGGCGATGCAGTTCGCCGAGCGCCAATAGCGCCATCGCCACTGCCCCGACAGCGACACCGGGATCACCCTTCTCAAGCCGAACAAGGGTTCCTTGGGAAACGCCCATTCTCTCGGCGAAGTCCGCCACAGGCATGCGTCGCTTCTTTCTTGCGATTCGAATGTTGCGACCGAACTCTCTCAATGAGCGCTGGACAGACGGCGGATAGAGCTTCTGGCTCATAAGGACCAATATATCGCTTCTTAAAATTTATTTCTAACTATATTTAGAAATATAATCTGTCCAACGGGTGCAATTGGATCAGCCCGTCCCGACGCGCCCACCCCTGCTTTGTCCCTCGAAGAGATACAGTTCATGGCGAACATCGGCGCTCACCGGCCCTGCGATCACTCACGAACCCCACACAGACGCAGCAGCATCTTTGTGAGGACGGTGGGTAGGACTCGGAAATGCGGCAACGCGATCCCGAAAACTGGTAGAAGGTATCCCGGAAACTTGTGCGTGAGGCACATCCGGAGTTGGAAGCGACTCGACCTGGAGCACAGTGGTCTGGACGAACCCGGCAACGCCTACTACGGAGCCTTCGACCGCGACGATTCTCGATTGTTGTGCCTCCGGCTCAACAGCGGATGCCGGCTAATCCACGATCGCCTGATAAGCAAGCCGTTTGAACTCACGCCCATACGACAATCCCCTGTACGGAAGAATCTGCACCATGAAGATAGTGACCATCTCTTCCTTAGGGTCGATCCAGAAGCGCGTCCCCGCGGCACCTCCCCAGCGATACTCACCCTCGGTGCCGATCATCCCTGTGAGCCCGGGTCCGCGATTCACAGCAAACGTCAGACCAAATCCCCAACCGGCCGATATGGTCCCTCCCGCGCGGGGCATGTCGAGGGGCATGTGATCGGCACGCATCAGCTCCACTGACTTTCGGCTCAGGATTCTGACGCCGTCCAACTCGCCGTCGTTCGCCAGCATTTGGCAGAAGCGGGCGTAATCCATCGTGGTTGAAACGAGGCCCGAGCCGCCACCAAGCTTTGTCGTGGGTTGCTTGTAGCTGTCTTGAGCCGCAGCGGTCGAGCGGCGCACTGTCTTCTTGCCCTGGTTAAGAGAGTAGAGAACGGTGAAGCGATCCCAGTTCGTATTGGGGACGTAATAGCCCGTGTCACTCATCCCGAGTGGCTCGAAAATGTGCTTGCTGAAGAATGCATCGATCGGCATCCCGGAGACCACTTCGATGTACCTCGCAAGAACATCGGTCGAGTAACCGTATTGCCAAGTCGTCCCCGGCTGCTGGACCAGTGGAGCCTTTGCGATGCGCTTGACCATCTCTTCGAGAGTCGTGGCGCTGTTAACGCCGGTCTTTGCGAAGTACGGCTCCCCATCCGGCGCCTTGGGCCCTTGGTAGCTCAGCCCAGCTGTGTGCATGAACAAGTCTCGAACCGTGATCTGACGATCGGCGGGCACGGTGTAGGAAACTCGGCGACCGTTCACCGGGCTGGTCTCGTCGATCGCTACGTGCATGGTCTTGAACTCGGGCAGATAGTCCGAGATCGGATCGTTGAGTGCGAAGTGACCGTGCTCGTAGAGAATCATCGCCGCGACACCCGTCACCGCCTTGGTCATCGAATACATCCGGAAAATGGCGTCTTCGGACATTTTCTTGCCGGATTCTTTGTCCATGTCACCCCAAGTCTTGAGGTAGCCGATCTTGCCCCGGCGAACGATCATGCCGATAGCCCCGGAAAAATGGCCGTCGTCGACATGACCCTCCATCGCCTGGTCTATGCGAGCCAGTCGCTCACTCGAGAGGCCGACCTGCTCGGGCTCTGCGGTCTGCAGAGCATCTGCCGCCCAAGCGGCGGGCGCCAGAAAGAGAACGGCAGCTACCGAGACAATCGAGTGTTTCATGAGATCCTCCTGAGTCGGGCGATCGATTCTCACCACTTCTGTTGACTGGCGGCCAAATCGACCAAGACGGTGAAATCGTATCATCAAACGGCGCGAAGCCCTTGGGGCCCTTCGATCATTCAGCCAAAGGGGATTTCTCAACAGCTATCCGCAGACGCCCTATCAAGTTAGTCTCCGCAGACCGATCCTCACCGTACCCCGAAACTCAAAGGGGCCCCCTCATGCCTTCAGGAGTTAGGCGGGCCGTAATACCAGGTTCAACCCATCCAGATAGACTCTCGCTCTCATGAAGGTCCGTGCAAATGGCATGACCTAACGGACGACTTGTGCTAAACGGAGCCGGTCTGCCAATGACGCGTCGCGAGCTGCTGGGATTGAGTTCGCTCGGCTTCGGCCAGATTGCGCTCTCGCACCTGCTGGCTCAGACCTCCGAAGCCGCGCAGGTGCCCATCTACATCGACATCACACCCAGAGCTGAGAATTCGGGAGAATGCCAGAACCAGTTGGTGCAGCTTTCCGGCATGTATTCCCAGAGATGGACCCTGTGTCGCCGCACGTAATGACTTGGAGCGCAAGCGCTGCCTGGACTGCAGGGCTGCCAGACGTGGGCTGCTAGGGGCAGCGTGTAGCGCAATTCATGTGTTTTGAGCTGGTTCTACGACAATCATCTACGTGACCGGATGCCAACGGAAACCAGCGAACTGGGGCTTGAACGGCTCATCTGCACCGCCATGACAGGGCGTCCCCGCGATGCCGAACTGTCGCAGATCGTCCCACCTGGCGACGGCGTCGGCGGATCAGGCGGGACCCGCGGGATTTGCGGCCGACCCGGCGACTACGACCGCCAGTAAATCGTCGGCCTTCAGCAGCTTAGCGCCTTTTTGGGGGTGACACAGCCGGAGGCCTACAAGGGGCTGCAGCTCGAAGCCGCCGGAGCGGCGTCCTGTTGAGCCGACCTTGCGCACAAGGTGCTCGCGGCGTTGATTCGCAACGGCTTGCGACCGGAGATGCGACTTGTCGGCATCCACCAAGGCAACTACAGTAGTGGCTGCTGTCCTTGGGCATCTCGCGGTGATCCCGCGCACCGCAAACAGAGAGCTCAACAGGGAATCCACACGCTGATGGAAATGAGGGTTGCTGTTGGGCTGGTTGCCTGCTCGTTGGCGGCAGGGGCCGCTCACGGTTCGCAGATCATTCGCGAATCTCTGCCGACGGGCTTGGTGAGTGCAGGTGCCGTCGAGTACACGGTGCTGCTTCCCGACGGCTACTCTCCCGATAGCGAGCGGTTGCCGCTCTTGTTGCTGCTTCACGGCGCGGGAGGTGACCGCGAGCAACTCGCACGGTTCGAGCCACAGATCAGCGAGATGTGGGCCTCGAATGACCTTCCCCGCATAGTGGTGGCGACTCCATCGGTGGCGACTGGCTCGATCTACTTGGACAGCTATGACGGCAAGCAGCGCTGGGAATCTTTCGTCATGGACGAGTTCCTGCCGCACCTGAGGACCAAATATCGCGTCAGCCGCCAACGCGGGACGACGATGGTGACCGGCATTTCAATGGGCGGATTGGGCAGCTTGCGGCTTGGCTTCAAGTATCCCGAGACGTTCGGGGCTCTAGCCGCGATGGAGCCCGGCTTATGGCCTGGCCTGACCTGGGACGAGGTGCCGGAACGGAACAAGATCCGCTCCACAGAGCGGATTGCCAATCTGTTCGGCGACCCGTTCGACCACGAGCGCTTCGAACGGGAGAATCCGGCGTCGATTGTCGAGAGCGACCCGTCGCGACTTCAGGACTCGGCGATTTATGTGGAGGTCGGTGATCAGGACGGCTTTGGTTTCGTCGAGGGCGTCGATTTCATGCATCGCCTGTTGTGGCGCCATCGCATCCCGCACGAATTCCGTCTGGTTCGCTGGGCAGATCACGTTGGCAGCACAGTCATGGAGCGCTCTCGAGACCGCTTCCGCTTCCTAGCCCGCTATTTGGAACAGCCGGCCGCTCCGGAGCCCGCCATCGAGAGTTTTCGTAAGCGGATGGCAGAGAGTCATCGCTCGAGAGGAATGGAAGCCTTCGGATTCTGGCCGAACTCGACGCTGCGTTCCTATAGTGCGGTAAGTGGCCTTGAAACCCCTCAGGCAGTCCGCGATTCCGAGGAGGTTCGCAAGGAACGCGGGGTCATCCGCATTGCTGACATCCCCTACGCCGGCAATCCTGGGGCCGATCCGGCGAGGCAGAGCTTGGACATCTACATCCGTGAGGGGCTGACGGACGCCCCTGTCGTCCTGTACGTGCATGGCGGCGGCTGGGTCCGCGGCGACAAGGCGAGAGCCTTGTTCAAGCCCGCATGCCTGGTTCCAGCTGGATATTTATTCGCGTCGATGAACTACCGTTTTCGCCCCGAGGCGAGCCTGCCGGAATTGGCGCAGGACGTGGCCTCGGCCGCAGCCTGGCTCAAAGAGCACGCGGCGAAGTACGGAGGCGATGGCTCTAGGATCGTGTTGATGGGGCATTCGGCCGGCGGGCACCTAGTTGCCTTGGTTGGGGCGAATCAGAAGTTCATGGAAAACGCGGGAGCATCGTTGAGCGATCTCGCTGGCGTGGTTGCGATCGACACTGCCATGCTGAACGTGCCAGCGCGCATGGAGACGGCAGGGAAATCCCAATTGCGCGTATTCGGAAGCAGGCCGGAAGGCTGGACCCCAGTGTCACCATGGCATCACATCGAGACAGGGAAGGGCATCCCTCCATTTCTGCTGTTCACTTCCGACGGCCGCGCGATCTCGCACGACCAAGCGACGATGATGATTACCAAGCTGGAACAGTACGGTATCGAGGCATCGTCCCATGAGGCCAAGGGGCGAGGGCATACCCCCCTTGACACCTACTTGGGAATTGCGGGGGACGAAAGCACCGGCATCCTAATGGAGTTCCTAGGCCAGCATGCAGGGGTGCGCTAGCATTTCGCACCCTGAAATCGCGTCTCGTGGTAGTACGCAGCCGAGGGATAAGGATCTCGAGCTAAGCACGGCACGTTGCTTGCCGCTAGACCCAACTTCCAGAGGCGAGTTGCGCGTAGCTTCCGGTCTCCCGGCTGGCATCGGCATTCCGTAACTTCCCTGATTGCAGTGAGTTAGATTGCGAGCCTCGGGCGCGCCCTAACCGATTCCTGCCTCGGTTCCGGGGCTGAAGTCCCGACTTCCTGATCATACAGCGTTGGCAGGCCTGCTTGATAAAGAGTGTCAGGAATTGCGTGCAGAGAGAATCTTACAGCGAGGGCCTCGGGTGGCCTCGCCAACAGTGAGGAAAACATGGTATGAAGCGCAAGATGAACCCTGTCCGCGGCCGCAACACGGCGCTCGTCCGTCGGCTGGCGGATCAGCGACAGGCACAGCAGGGCGCCGCCGAAACCGCACCAGTCGCCGAGTTCGGCGCCGCGGGGCCACCGTTTCATCGAAGCCAAAGGATGTGTGGACGGTGCGGACACCGTGATAATCACCCGTCAGGAGATCATCACGTCGCTGCACGAGCCGGAGAAGTTCATCCTTGCGGCCATCGAGGTGAGTGACGCGTTCGCGTCACAGCCGCGCTATGTCAGGGGCGCACTCGACGAGCGCGATCCGGCCTTCGGCCAGACCGCGCTCCAATGCAACCTGAAGCGGCTGCTCGCGCTCCGAGGCCCCGGCATGATCCGAAAGTTTGCGAAGATCCTCGTTGAGATAGGTTGCTCGGTGCAACTGAGTATGAAGCGGCCGCCGGTCGACGCGCGCCGGATTGAGGAGAAGCGAACATGAACGACCGGTTCGAGCAAGGCTCTCTTGAAGTAGAGGTTTCGAATTTCGGGCCCATCGTCGAAGCTAAGATCGATTTGCGCCCATTGACGGTGTTCGTCGGGCCGAGCAACACCGGAAAGTCATATCTGGCAAAGCTGATCTATGCGCTGCATCGGTTTTTCAGTGGTGGCCGTTGGGCCGGACGCCGCCGTATTCGAACCGACTCTCGGATGTTTCGTCACGACGAAAACCAAAAACTGCCGGGAAAAACCCTCGATTCCATTAACGCACTCGCGAATCAAATGTTGGGGGACAAGGGGAAGCTGCTCTCGGAAGAGGGCATTGTTCTTCCTAGGTCGGTCGTGGATGTCATTCGTTCCGGATTATGCGAGCAAGGCGACTATCTCGGCAATGAAATTGGTCGATGCTTCGGCATCGAGAAGGCTGAGGCGCTGATCCGTAAGGATTCCAAGGGTGCCGCAAGTATTGTTTTCCGCCGGCATAACGCGAATGCCTTAGCGCCCCTCGACCATCGATTAACAATCAGTCCGCATGCGAGCGAGTTCCAGACGATAATTCCTGAAGGCACCCGGATCCGATTCAACGTCCGGGATAACGACGATCTGATCGAATATTTGCGCCGTTTGGCGATGGAAGCGATCTCCTGAGGAGATCGGGGTGAAGAACTGCCGCAAATGTTTGCGTGGGAGCTGTTAGAGCGCTTAACCGATCACGTCCGCCCCCAGATCGTCGGTCCCTTGGATCTTCCGGCATTTTATCTCCCCGCCGACCGGACCGGCGTCATGCATGCGCACAGCGTGGTGGTTAGCGCCCTGATCGAAAGGGCGGCAATGACAGGGCTGCGTCCGGCCGCACGCACACCCATGCTTTCAGGTGTCCTAGCGGACTTTCTCGAACAGTTGATCGAACTCGACCGTTCGCCGTATCAACAGCGCAAGCCTCGCCACGATCTCGGCACGCGGATCGAAAGAGCCATTCTCGGCGGATCGGTAGGAGTCGATAAGACGGAGGCAATCGACTACCCGCACTTCACCTACAAGCCGGAGGGATGGAAGGACAGCCTTTCGTTGATGAACGCTTCATCGATGGTTTCAGAACTTGCGCCTGTGGTGCTGTATTTGCGCCATATGGTCGCGCCCGGGAACGTCCTAATCGTCGAGGAGCCGGAATCGCATCTGCATCCGGCCATGCAGGTCGAATTCACCCGTCAGCTTGCAGCGCTCGTTCACTCCGGCATTAGGGTGATCGTCACCACACACAGCGAGTGGGTGCTTGAGGAACTCGCCAACATCGTGCGCCGGTCCGAACTTCCAGTGGCCGAACGCGAGAAGACGGCCAGTGGCGAATTTGCACTAGAACGCGACCGGGTGGGCACCTGGCTGTTCCTGCCGAATGGGTACCCCAGTGGCTCGGTCGTGAAAGAAATCCGTCTCGACGACTCGGGCCTTTTCCCGTGCGGCTTCGATGACGTTGCGGTAGCGCTCCATAACGACTGGGCGGATCTTGCCAGCCGGATCGGCGAGACTGCATGACGGGCTTGGGGCGAATCGTTCGCGAAATGCTTGAGGATGGTTGCCTCGTGGACGGTGGATTGAACAAGCAAGGATGCAAGGTATCGCTGAACGGCTCTCCACAGTTCGGGCAGCCTCGGTGAAGATCGCCATCGCGGCGCGCTACCCGACACGATGCTGGGATCAGGTCCGCGTTTGAGCCAAACAAGTTAACAGTGCCTGCGCCGGAACCTCCCGGATCCTTGGCGTCGCGGCTGTACGGGCACAGGCCGCTAAGCCCCGTATACTGCCAGGCATCGATGCGATCGTCCCCCGGCAGGCCGCGCTACCGGTTCTACGGTCACACCCTGTCCCCTGCCCGCAGGGCACTTGTCCGCGACGGTCGGGAACTGCCTCTGATCCCGCGCTGCTTCGACCTGCTGGTCCTGCTCATCGAACGGCGGGACGAGGCGGTGTCGAGGCACGACATCCTCGACACGGTCTGGAGCGACGTGGTGGTCACCGATGGTGCCCTGAGCCAGGCGGTCCGGATCCTCCGACGCACTCTGGGCGACGATCCGCGCGAGCCGACCTTCATTCGTACAGTGCAGCGACACGGCTACCGCTTCGTCTGCGACGTTGTCGAGGAGCCGGACGAGGGACCGCAGGAGTCCATGCGGGCCGCCACCGTAGAGCCCGACGCGAACGCCTCCTTCGACCAGACCCTAGAGATGTTGCTTGAAGACGAGTCCGACGACGTTGAAGCAGCGGATGTCCGGCGGCGACAGGCCGCCGAGACCCTGCACCAGATGGGCACGGCGAAAGCTCTCGACCGCGTGAACCGCGGAAAGGGGCGCGCCATGGCCCTTGCCTACTTGCGCGAGACTCGCTGGGACGTGCCGGGGGCCGGGCCGGTTCCTCTGTTGGGGAACCGGGGTTGGCTCGCGGCCGCGAGAATTCTGTTCTTGCTTCGGATCCGACGTGTGGCCGGGCTCGCCGGCCGCCGGTGGATTTCCGCGGCAGCTGGTGGAGCGGCCGCCGGGGCGATCGCTGGTCTCCTCGGCGGCCTCGTCCTCCGCTTCGGCCCAGGGTCGACAGCGGACAACGGCGTGCTGACGATGCTGCCGCTTCTCGGAACGGCGATCGGTGGTTTGGCGGCCGCGGGGGTCGGGGCCGGTCTGGCCGCCGCGGAAGCCGCGTTTCGCACGCAGCGTCGGCTGGCGCTCGCCGTGGGCGGGGCATTGAGCGGTCTGGCGGTCGGCGCGACCGCCCATCTCCTGGGCCGCCTCGTGCTCGAGGGTTTGTTCGGTCGCGATCTCTCGCCGCTGACCGGCGCCGTGGAAGGCTTGTTCCTCGGCGGCGCGGTCGGGCTGGGCTACGGGCTGGCCACACCGACTGCAGAGGGCGGCATGGCAACGCCGCATGGGATCGCCCGGGTCCGCGTCGCTGTCGTGACGGGGCTCGTCTGCGCATTGGCCGCCGGGATGCTCGCTTGGAGCGGCCGATGCCTGGGCGCGATGAGCCTCGATTTCATGGCGCAGAGCTTCCCCGGGTCGCAGGTCGGCCTCGCGCCCTTGGCCCGCCTGCTCGGCGAGCACGAGCCGGGGGGCGTGACCCGTGTCGCGATCAGCGTCTTCGAGGGCCTGATGTTCGGCTCGGGCCTAGCCTCCGGCCTGACCAAGAGGCCCCGCTGAGCCCGCGTCGGACGGTTTCAGCGAAATATCACCGAACCCTCACTTCTCGCTCATGTGTCGGGGCGGCCTTCTGCCGACACTGACTCCAAGCGGTTCCCATCGCGGGACTGCCGCCACCCAGAAGCGAGAACTATGGCATTGCGACTTCCCCTCCTGCCCTCCCCCCAATCCGCGTGGGCCGTCGCCCACGAGCGCTTGACGCTCGAGACCCGAGAGCCCCAGCAGTTCATCGACATCACCGAACGGGTGCTCTGTTGCGCACGCTTTTCCGGCATCAGCGACGGCACGGTGACGGTGCAATCTATGCACACCACGGCTGCGATCTTGGTCAACGAGAACGAGCCCCTCCTGCTCGATGATCTGGGCCGGATCCTCGCCTACTGGGCACCGGCCGGCGCGCGATACTCCCACGACGATTTCGACCGCCGGACGGCCAACATGACACCCGGCGAGCGGCCCAACGGCCACGCCCATGCACGTGCGATGGCCCTGCAGGCTTCGACCACCCTGGCGGTGATCGGAGCCGAGATCCAACTCGGCCCGTGGCAGCGAATCTTCCTGATCGAGCTCGACGGACCGCGCTCGCGCGAAGTCGGCGTCACCACAGCGGGCCTACTAAGCGCTTGGCAGCGGGAGCGATCCGCCCTGCAATCGGTGCTGCCGGGGCCCGCGGAGGAGTCGGCGTGAAGATCAAGCTGATCCTCCCGGCGCTGACCGAGGCGAAGAGCCCCTTCTTCCGTCCGATCAAGTACTCGCTGTTCCCACCGCTGGGACTGGCGACGCTGGCCGGCTACCTGCGCGATGAGGATGAGGCCGTCCTGGAGGACGAGCACGTGGAGGAGCTCCACATCGACGACGAGCCGGACCTAGTCGTGATCCAGGTCTACATCACCTCCGCCCGAAGGGCCTATGATCTGGCCGACCACTACCGCCGCAAGGGCATCTGGGTCGCGCTCGGTGGCCTCCACGTGACCTCGCTCCCCGAGGAAGCAGCGCATCATGCGGACAGCATCTTCCTCGGCCCGGGCGAGGACACCTGGCCCGTCTTTCTCGACGACTTTCGCGCGGGCCATCCCAAGCCGCTCTACCGGTCGACGGTGCGCACGCTGCAGGGTCTTCCGCGCATCCGGCGCGACCTGATCAAGCGCTCGCTCTACCTCGTGCCGAACTCGATCGTCGTTTCCCGCGGCTGCCCGCACCTTTGCGACTTCTGCTACAAGGAGGCTTTCTTCGAGGGTGGCCGCGGCTTCTACACCCAGACGGTCGATGACGCTCTGGCCGAGATCGAGCGGCTCCCAGGACGCCACCTCTACTTCCTCGACGACCATTTGCTTGGAAACCCCCGCTTCGCCTCGGAGCTATTCGAGGGGATGCGAGGTATGGGACGGTTGTGGCAAGCGGCCGGCACCGTCCAGTCGGTGCTGCGCCCTAAATTGCTCGAGCAAGCGGTGGCCGCCGGGCTACGCAGCCTGTTCGTCGGCTTCGAGACGCTGAACCCGAAGAGCCTGAAGGCCCAACGCAAGTTCCAGAACCTGCACCGCGACTACGGAGAGTCGATTCGACGCCTGCACGATCTGGGCGTGATGGTCAACGGCAGCTTCGTCTTCGGGATGGATGAAGACGACCCGTCCGTTTTCGAGCGAACCGTCGAGTGGGCGATCGGGCAGGGTATCGAGACCGCGACGTTTCACATCCTCACACCGTACCCGGGCACTGCCCTCTACCAGCGCATGGAGGCCGAAGGCCGACTGCTGCACCGCGACTGGGATCTCTACGACACTCGCCACGTCGTCTTCCGGACCCGCGGCATGAGCGCTGAGGAACTGGAGTCCGGATACTGGCGGGCCTACCGGCACTTCTACCGCTGGGGCTCAATCCTGCGCGGCGCGTTGAGCAAGGAGCATCCCGCGTCCTCGTTGCGCCATTTCGCCTACGCCGCCGGGTGGAAGAAGTTCGAGCCGCTCTGGGACTGGGTGATCCGCACCCGGCAAGTGCTGCGAATGCGCCCGGCCCTGGAGCAGATCCTGCGCGGGTTCGGCCGCCAGGCGGAGCAAGTCGCTGCGCGCGGTGACGTCGGCGGCCGGCGCGAGCCGGTGATCGGTCGGCGTGAGGCGGCGTGAGATGGATCGATCGGCAAACGGGGGCCTGCACGTGGGCCTAATCATGGACGGCAACGGCCGCTGGGCCCGTGCGCGCGGGCTCCCGCGCAAGGAGGGGCACCGGCGCGGGGCCGACGCGGGGCGACGCGCGGTGGAAGCGGCGCCCGGGCTCGGCATAACGACCCTGACGCTCTACGCGTTCTCAGCCGACAACTGGCGGCGGCCGGCCGCCGAGGTGTCGACTCTGATGAGGTTGCTCGAGTCCTTTCTCGTCCGCGAGCGCATGAACTGTCGCCAGCGCGGAGTACGGCTCGCATTGATCGGTCGACGAGACCGATTGTCACCCTCGCTGATCCGTGCGGTCGAGGAGGCCGAGCGCACCACCCGCGCCGGCACACGGCTCTACCTGCGATTGGCCGTGGACTACTCGGCACGCTCGGCGATCCTCGCCGCGGCCGACACGCTGAGGCCGGACGAGCCGTGCGACGAGAACGGCTTCCAACGGCGGGTCAACCGCGCGTGCCACTCCGATCCAGAGACACCACCAGTCGACTTGGTGATCCGGACAAGCGGCGAGCAACGCCTGAGCGACTTCCTGCTGTTCGAATCGGCCTACGCGGAGCTGATGTTCATCGAAACGTTGTGGCCGGACTTCGACGGGGAGGATCTGCGCCGGGCGGTCGAGGCGTTTCGTGGTCGCGAGCGGCGCTATGGCGGCCTGGCCCCGGACAAGGGCGATCCGAGCGGCGTATTGACCCCTGCCGCCTTGAAGCCTGCATTGTCGCCGCAAGCGCGGTGAGGAGCGAAGCGGTGGGCCAGCCGGACGGACGAGGGACAGGGTGAGTGGCTGTCGGATCGCCGAAATACCGTCCAGCGGGACCGCTACAGTCCGTTGGAGACGGGCTCAGCCGTGATCGAATGCAGGAGAACGGCAACAATGCCATCGGTTCGGAAATGGTTCCGAAAGTCAGGTTCGCGGCGGGTTCTACTGAAACCGCCTCAGGAGCGTGCCTGTGCACCATCTCCTAGGCACCCCACCTTTGAGTGCCGCGCGCCTGCGGTCATTATTGGCCCGCCCGTCGTTGTTGCTCCTCCTCGGTTTGGCGTAGTGTGGGTGGTCCAATCGGACAGGCCGGACAAGTTACCGCCTGGATCGGAGTACTCTCGACCGGAGTAGTGGCGATGGGGTCGAGCCGACCATTGAGCAGACCGGAAATCTGACTCTTGAACACTCGTCGGGAAACGGCGTACATGCCGCCGCGAGCGCCTTCGAACCCACAATTCCACGCTGCGAGCGCCTGACCATAACGAAGTGCCGACCGAACGCCGAAGGCGCCTGTACGACGAAACCCTGCCTGTCCACCCGCCGTGCCCTTGGCAATCAAGCCGGCGGTGCACCAATCGCCAGCGCCACAGGTATCGGCAAGCCGTGGTGCAGGAATGGCCTTGAGATGCATCCAACTTGAAGTGCCACGGCGTAGCCGATGGCGATACTTCAGGCCCCGGTGACCGAGGGTCTGCACTTCGAGGAGAACCGCCGAGTCGCTTCCCATTACGCTGGGAACACTGGCAAGACGATGGTCAGCGTACTTCACGACATGCGCGAGTGCGACCGCTTCCGCCATGAGATTGTCGGGTGACTTGCTGGATGGCTCGAACACCACCAAGGCACCACGGGCAGATGCCTCGGCGGCCAACGCCAAGGTGCCGCGCGACAGACGATCCATGAAGAACACCGACGCGCCGGCTAGCGTCAGCTTCACGCTCTCCACGGCATCGGCCGTGATTGCCTTGAACGGTGGGAGCCATTTGCCGCAGTGCGGGCACGACCAGGAGAACCGGTGGTCGGTTCGGCCATCTCGTCTGCGGCGGATTTCCTGAACGATCATGGGCGTGTGGGCCGTGGGAGCGCAGTTGGCCCAATCGAGGTGGACTCCCCAGCGCTTCATGTCCGCGCGGACGCGGTCGGACGCCACGTCGTCCTTCATTCGCGCGACCGGGTAAGCATCCCATCCGAGAAACGCCAGAATGGACAGTACATTGCCGCACGTTCCACCCGCCCAGGCACGGACGGGTGACTCAGGATCGGGACCGACGACCAAATCGAGGGCGATCAGTCCTGTGCCGAAGACTTTGGGGCGGATGGCGGTGGTCATTGCGAAGGACTCCCTGCCGCCGGCAAGGCAGGTCGAAGTTGCGGATAGACCTCACCTTCTAACCACATATGAATGAGTCTCGGTGGGTCTATCGTCCCCGGCACCGACGCTTCGAGTTCGTAGCCGATCGACTCCAGATGAGCGACCGGCAAGGCGCGGTCAAGCGACGCCAACAGCGCACCGAGGGCTCGTGCCGCGCTAGCCGCCCGACTTACTTCCACACCAGCGCCTCGTGTAGTCGCGCAAGCGTCCGAGCGACCTCAGGCGAGTCGTTGGACGGAACTGCTTTCGCCAGCAGACGCATCTGCTTGACGTCCGCGGCATGCACCTCGACTCGCCTGCGGTAGCTTTTGGGAACCTTCACGCAGACAAGCGTGTAGGGCCGGCCGTAGGATTCTGTATGACATTCGATGTCAACAGTCGCCATTCGAATGCTGCCCTCGATGTGTGCGCGGACCTGCTGGGCAGCCCTGAATTGCATCGATTTCGCTGCCGGGTCAAGGCAGAAGTTTCTCAGGTCGTCACAGTCCTTGCACCTGCAGTTGATCGACGCCTCAATTCTCTCGTCCCGCGGAGCTTGGGGCGGGGTGGCGCTCCGCTCCAGCAAACGGAGCGATGAGTGATGCCACATTGAACCGAATGCAAGGGTCTTGTGGAACTCAGGCACTATTCGGCGAAGTTCAACCAATGCCTTGGGAATCGTTCGAAAAGGATCAACCTCCTTGGGGTAGCGAGCCATGAGAGCAGCTACCCGCTCGGTTTCGGAGTCCACCGCCAGACCATGGCTCGCAACGAAGAGATCACGGACGGTGTCGGCGTCCAGCTTCTGGGGTCTGGGTCGGCGCCACTTGGGCTCGCCCTCAGGGAGTGTCGGGGCTAATGCCTCGGGAAGGGCTCGGAAGGCCACCTGCATTGCGATTTGCAGAGCCTGTTCCCAGTCAGACGGGCCGCGAGCAGGCTCGCCTTTCCGAAGGTGAACGATCAGGGCGAGCGCGGGGCCGGGGAATTTCGGAATGTTGGCTGTCATGAACGCTGGGAAGAACTGAGCGAGCGTCGATGGCTTGGCCTTGAGCAGGAACGGCACCAGCGAGTCATTCATCTTCGGGCCGTACCGCGTGGCAACCACCTCACGCAGGAACCGGACTGACTGCTCGTCGTCCGCAATCCTCGTCAGCAATCGCAGCATGCTCGGTAAGCTGCGATCGCTCCAATTTCGGGGCCGCGTCCAGTAAAGGTCTTCGACATTCTGCGGCCAGGAGTCGACCAACTGCGAAACGAGCTCCGCTCCGGTGACAGACGCTTCACGGTTCGCCGCGCCCCTCGCCAGCATCCGCTCCGCATATCGGATGGCCGCGTCGATCGAGCCGTCCGCAATCACGGAGATTTCCTTCGAACGCGGCCACAGGACACACGCCGCCAGTCGGTACGAGCGCTCGATCGAGACCCCCTCATTGCCCGCGGCTTCGAACAGAGTCTGCTCATCGGGTTTGGCATCGTCCAAGCTCCCGGACGGCATCGCCTCCTGATCGAGTAGCGGAATCTCAGGCAACTCCGCTCCCGTGAGGTCGCATTCGGTCCAGTGACTGAGAGTGTAGGAACACTCGAAAAAGTCCTCGATCAAGCACTCTCGTCCCGTGTAATCGATCTGCCGACGACGCCGGCCGATCTCGTCGTCAGCGGGGATGCCGGATTCCTTAATGCTCAGGATCGCGCTGCGCAGCACGCAGCCAGACCGGTCCGCTGCACAGGCAAGTATCTGCCCCACCGCCTCATCTAATTGCTTGAGCGTCGACTGGCTCAGCCCAACCTCGCTGTACGCATGCTCCAGCAGCCACACGATCTTCCCTGGCTGTTCCCATGTTTCGGCCCACTCTGAGAGGATCCCGGAGATTTCGTCGATTTGCCTGGAATAGTCTGGCGGTCCGGGAAGTGCCGACCGAAAACCTGGCTTCATGACCACGTTGAAGACAAGGGAAACGCGGTGACCGCTCTCAATAGGGTTGGTTCGATGAACGCAATCTGCGTAGAACGCTGCAAACGCCAATTCGCCTGGCGCATCAACCTGCAGGTCTACGGTCGCCTCGCGGTCCATGTGGCGGATCACGAGTTCTCCTCCCGTGCCCGCTGTCGGTAGGGAGACAACCAGAGTCGCGATCATCCCATCAACTTTCTCCGTATCGCGGTGCTCGGAGGAGAAGCCACCTGGCTCGTAGATGAGGAGTTTGTAGAGTTGCGCGCTCAAACAGTCACGGTGGTATCCCAGCCCATCTGCCACCGATTCGAGGATCGAGCGAAACGTCTTCCTCCAACTTGCCCCGAAGATCTGGACACGACTCGCATTGATTTGCCAGCAGTCCCGCACGCTTGTGTCCAAGACCGTGTCCGGCCCCCGTCCGTACGGTGCTCGTTCGGCGGCATCGACCAACGAGCGAACCTGGGCCTCGAGAATCGGAGATGCGATCGTTCCGACCGGTCCGACCCTAATTCCCGGCATCGATGCTCTGACTCTGCCCGCGACAAAGTAGTCGCCAGGCCGGTCGACGGACTTGAGGGCGCTCTCGAGACCCGGGTGATCAAGGTTGTATTCGATTTGCGGTCCGTTCATTGCGCTCTACCCTATGCATTCTTGCCCAGATTGGCAAAGCGCGAGACTGCATATCGCTACCCGTGCTGCGGGCATTGGGATCGGAGCCGCGCCCGGTGACGGTGGGGCTCGCACCGGTTCGGGTAGAACGGAGGCCCGGAAGATTGGGGAATCCGGGCAGCGCTGCCCGCCATGCACGTGGGGGAATCGAGCGTCAACGGCTGGGGCCCCCCGAACGCGCACTTGATTCTGGGGGACAGCGCACGGCTCAGTTGGAAACGGCAACACTGGGCTTCTCCCGACCGCCACCAAATCGTGCGGCCATAGACCCTCTCCGCGAAACGATCATGCGGGATCGGGCCAGCCGCTAGCCGCAGCCGGGTCCCGAACCTGAGGACCGATTCAGGTTACAGGGTGAACGCCCGGCTGGCCATGACAGCAATGTGCCAGCCCACGTCGAACTGAGTTCAGTCCGTAGCGTCCGCCCGCCCCCACTTGCAGGGTCCTGAGCTGTGAAAGGCTCTTGCGATCGCGGCCAGATGGCGGCCTAGCCCTGCAAGCCAAAGACCTAGGTCACCTGTTCGTCCCGGTCGCTCGGCAATTGTCTCATGCCGCCCCACCAGCCCTATTCATGCCGGAAGCGAGAGCTGAATCGTCACCGAGTCCCGCAGCGTCGTATATCGCCCTCAGCAAGCTGTGAACCCCTTTCCAGGGCGGCACAATCAACTCCTTCCCCGCATTGCGTCGGGTCCTTGAGATCATTTCGGTAAGGGAGTGTTTCGCGGCGCTCTTGACCATCACGCAAAGGTCAGCGTTACGAATAGGATCCTGTAGGCTGTCTGACCAGACCTTGTCATGCAACAGCCTGATCTCAGTGCTCGATTCGATCGCTTGGATCCTGTCCCGGGCAGTCAGCGCTGCTGATCTCTGCAACGTGTAGATTACAACCCTCTTCCCCTTGAGGAAACTCGACAGTTTCTGTAATTCCTGCGCGGATTCAGTAGCGGGAGCCGCTCGACCTGCGTCATCCCTGCTGACATCGAGGAATTTCCTGATTTCGTCCCACATTGCCTGGTGCTTTGATGCGAAGTGAAATCCCGACGTTGACACGTAGTGATATATCGTGTCGAAGTAGATCGCGAGATACTCTCGATTTGCACAGTGATTGTTCAGGAATGGAACAGACAGTTCCAATGCCCACTTCACATTCGGAAACTCTGGTGGAAGTGCCGTGAGGCGATCCGCTGAATCAACCAAGTGCATGTATTCATCGTTGCTAGGATTCGTCTTTAGGATCAATGAAATCACCGCAACAACCGTTGGCTGGGAATCCTTCGCCTCCAATTTCTCGCGCAAGCAGTAATTGAGAATCGCGCGATATATCGCTTTCCATTCTTGCCGACCCTTCAGCGGGTCTGAATTCAAGTAGTGCACGAGGGCCAGCAATGTATCCCTGGGACTCTCGGCCATTCCGCAAGTAAGCTTTCGAGAAAGCGATTCTGCGAAGCCGAAGGGATCCTCGAACGGACTCGTCGGTGGGCAGTTCGGAACGTCCTCCGGGTTCCAGGATTTGACGCTGTCAGGATGGGTCGAGTCTCCGATACGCTCCAACCAGGCTTCCCAGCCTCCGGTCCAATACCGGTCTTTCACGACCGCATCGCAGGCGTTGCGGCCCGCCTTCTCCGCGGCGAGGGCGTCAACAGCCTTCTCGCCTTGCAGCTGCGCAAGGCCGCTCGCGACGGAATCTTCGAGACAGCCGTCCGTCGCGGCCGCAGCTGAGGGGACCGCCGTCGTCTCGCGCGGCAAGCCTGCTTCCTTCTCTCTTGAGGAAGCTTGATCCCCGCCCCCAAGTCCGCCGGCTGGCGGGGGATCGCCGCCCGGACCGGGGTTCTCCGGGCCTCGATCCTCGCTGGCGTCCGGCCTGTCGCTGCCAGAGGTGGCGGCCGTCTCGATTGAAGCAGGCGTCGCCATGGCGCCGGCCAGCTCGGCGCCCTCCAATTCGGCCTCGTAGTCCTTTGAGGGATCGAATTTCCGGCCAGCCGGTGCGATAGCCTCCAGAATCCGTCGCTTGCAGCTGGTTGCTTGGCGGGCGGCCTCCGCCATGCGTGCGTGAAGCCTCTCCTCGCGCGCTTCGGCCTCCAACTGGCCTTCGAGATCGGATCCGGTCGAATCCTGCAGGTCCGAAAGTTCCTTGCGGTGATTCGCCTTGGTGTCCTCGAACTTCCGCCAACCCGGGACCTCTCGCGTCAGTTCGTCTTGCATCCGATCCAGGTCTCTTTGGGCCTCATCTGCGGGAATGGCCGACGGAACGCAATACTCAAGTTGCCATAGAGCATGCACCCTCCCTCGAATCCCGCCGAGCCACGGCGCATCGAAGTCTTCCGCGCAGGCCGTCAGGATGTCGGCTACCCGACTGATCAGAGCCTTGCGGTTCCTGATGTCGATCGCGGCGCGAATCTGTTCCCGAAGTGCTTCAAGCCGCTCTACCGGCTCAAGCAAATCGCCAAGTCGCTGGTGCTCCGGAGAGCTGGACTGCAGATCCGTGGCGATCTCAATGATCAGGTCGCATGTGCGATTCCATTCCCCCAGCACCGGCTCGGGGTCTGGCGGCGCTGCTAGGGCGTAGATCGGCACCGAGTCCACGAGCTCTGACAATCTCTCAGGAGAGGCGTCCACCGCGAACGCGAACTCCTCGGCGAGCCGTGCGTTTCGTCCGGCGGCCCATTCGACGATCCTCACGTCGTCCAAGATGGTCGCGACTGCGAACGTGGCAAGCACAACCGCCTCCTGACGATCAGAGGGAATGGCGCTCCAGCGGAGGAGGTCTTCCCGAAGAGCGGGCCAGACGCTCAGCGCGGGCTCTTCAAATTGCGGAAGGCGCCCGGAGTACCGGAAGCCGATAATGCCGTCAAGGGACTGCTCGAGCAGATTGCAGTCGATTTCGTAGTCGAAGAAACCGGGGTCGTAACGCTGCAGTGCCGCGTATTCAAGCGACGGTACCAAGTCCTCCTCGCTGACCGGTGAGGAGGCCGGATCCAGCGCGCAGTACAGTGCCCAGCCTTCCCAGCGGGCGTCAGGAAGGCTGTAGAAGGCAAGGACTTTTCGCGCGACGCGCTGGGAAGTGCTGAGTCCCCGAAGCGGCAGGCGCTCCGATTGCAGATAAGACTTCACCGTCCCTGAGTGCAGGATCGATTGCCAGTCCTTCCGGTTCGAGAGCCCGAACAGGCCCTGCAGAATCTTAAGACCTCTGTCGCCTTCCGCTATGCAAGCCGGAAGCCCCTCTGGCAAGCTGTGTTTCGAATAGATCATTGCGTCCGTCCGCCCCCGGCCCAGTCATCGGGGCTTATAACGTTTCAGGTCGCAGAGCCGCTCCCAGCATCATCTAGAGTAGCGCGGGCCGGGCCTCGCTTGGTTGAGATGCCATGGATTGCCAAACGCTAAATAGGCAGTAGGGTCCACCCTGGCCGCTACCCGCTCGTCTGGTATGCCGCGTTCAAGCAATGCCGCTGCGTCGCGGACTCAGGCGGAAGCTCCTGGGTCGAGTCCAAGCCATTCCGAGCAGCCGTGGAAGACCTCTTCCGGGCGCTTCGGCCGATCCGAGGCAAACAGCGGGAAATCTGCCGGGGCAATCGCAAAAAGCGCGTCCATCCCCACGCCGATGAACAGGTAAGCCGTGTTGCGCCGAAACTCGGCGTATTTCTCGCATTCCTGCCAGATGTACTGGTAGAACACTTCGAGGTCTACATACGAGCCGAGCATGTCAGCCTGGGTTGGAATCGGGTTGGTGTCTTCTTGGTCTGAATAGATCAGCAGGCTGCTGAACGGCTTGACCTTGTTTCGGATGCCAAAGGCGGCGAGCAGCAGGGAGGGGCGCGCACGGCGGATCGCCTGCAGGGCCGTCCACTCCACGAAGGTGTTGTTGATGAGCAGCGTGCCGTTCCCGTTGAGCAGCACCGACTGCAGGAAATCCTGCATTACGGGGTCGCGCCCGGCAGCGCGGCGCAGCGCTCCGGGGTTCATCCTCTGTAAGCGTTCTCCGAGCTGTCGGGGACCTGGGATCTTCTCTTGCGTGACCAGTTCGTTGACCTCTCGCATGAGCACTTCCCGCAGGTCCGCCAGACGCTCGAAGCTCAGGCCGGTCCAGCCTTCGAATGATTGCGCCAGTCGCAGGATCGGGTCGGATGCCTCGACGACCCACGCGTCAAACTGGCCTTGCGTACGCTGCTCGGCGTAGAGATCGAACAGGCTCGGTGCCCGCTGCGCCAAGGGGGCGCCGGAGAGCAGCCGCGCAAGATAGTCCCGCAGTGGTGCATCCTCCGCCAATGTCAATCGCAGCAAGCGCCCGCGGTCGCGGATACGCATCCACATCCGGTCGGGCCCCATTGGCAGCTCGGCTGGCGAAACCACCACCACGAGTCTGGGATTGCCCGATCGGGCAACCTCGGAGTCTAGGATCGGGTCGATCTTGGCGAATATTCCGGCGATCGCCGCCCGCCATTCGGCCAAGTGCCGGCTGCGCTGCAAGAAGTCGACGTGCTCTAGGGTGAATTTCCTCGTTTCCCAGATACCCCCGCCGATGTCCATCTTGCGCTCGACCTCGCGCAGAGCGGCGAAGAGCTCCTCCACAGCCTCTGCGGAAGACCGGGCCAGCAGTCCGAACAGCCGTTCGAAATAACCCTGCTCTGCGGGAAAGAGCTTGTTCCAGTCCTTGATGCGGTCGAGTGAGTAGATCGCAAAGGTGGCAGGGAGGCGATCGAAGAGGCCGCTGTCAACCAGGCGCCGGATGGTTGGGCTGTAGTTCTCCATCCCAGACTCGCTGGCTTGCCGGCGGCCTGCATGTTGCCGTGCAGGCCTATCGCTACCCATGGTAAGGCCGGATCGGTCCTCGACCACGCCCTGGCGTTCTGACGTTAGCGCTCGATGCGCAACCTTGGATCGGTTTCGACTGAACCGATGATCTCGTTATAGCGTTTGATGAGGTCGTGATAGCGAGCTTGATCGTGCCCGCCTCGAAGTGTCGGGTCTCATAGATGTTGCGCGGTGAAGTGTTCGATCTCGAACAAGTCGATGCGACCACCAAGTCCTAGGTTCTCTGCAAGTGTGCTCGCGAAGCTCGCTTGCCAATTTTGACTAGAACCGGACCGAGGCCGGCTTCAAGCAAGTCGGCACGCGAATCAGTCGGTGCAGCAGGGCGTGGAATGTGCCATCACAGCTGGCTCGCCTGCATCGTCTGTGGCAGCCGGCGGTAGGCTCGCACTAGGCCCGGGGCAGACCGAATCCGCTGTGGCGGGATCCACAGCTCTCCCCGCGCGGCGACGATGAATAGCCGAGGGCGCGATTGTGGCACGAAGCGGACAGCGTCGAGCACTACAGCGCCGATACGATAGCCAGCATTCCCCACAGCTGTTGCAATTGCTAAAACGTCCCTTCCGCCGTCGGATGTCAGCGCACCCCTGACGATCTCTAGCACGATCACCGAGGGAGTCCTGCTTTCGCCCCGCCGCTCTCGCATCAGCCGCCAGAACGCCCGAACCTGCCGGAACGCTCGCCATTGAGGCCCGCGCCCGAGCGAGCAAGCGACAGGTACTGACACGGGAATGATTCCCACGCCAGAGGTCAGCGACACCGGGCAGGTCATGGGGAGCCAACTGCGCGACGTCGCCACAGTGCAATCCCGGCTCGCCCCAGTTCAGTGCGTAGGTCTGAGCCTGCCTGCGATCAATGTCATTCGCAAAGACGCACGACCAGACCTGGCCCGAGCTGGCCCGAGCCGGCCCTTGGTGACCCCAGCGAGCGAGCCCGCCTACCGGCCGCCAGCAGAAACGCAAGCCGGATTGGATCTGCTGATCTGCGAAAATGAATGCGGCCATGATTCACGTGATCGCCTCGATCCGCGTCAAGGAGGGCTCCTTGGCAGAGTACGTGTCCCTGTTTAAGGAAAACGTGCCGAACGTTCTCGCTGAGGACGGCTGCGTTCAGTACGCTCCGTGTGTCGACGCGAGCACCGGCTGGAAGACGCAGGCAGTCGATCCGCAACGAATGATGGTTGTCGAGAAATGGGAAACCATGGACGCCCTGCAGGCCCATGCCCGAGCGCCGCACATGATAGCCTTCCGCGAGAAGGCCGGGCACTTGGTCGAGGGTGTGACCGTGCAGGTTGTTGAGGACGCCTGATCGCCAGAGCCGATCAGTCCGCTCAAGAGGTCTCGTCAATCAGTCCCCGTCGGCGGGACTCCTCTTTAATGTCGCCAAACAGGGCCGTGCCGGCGTACATCAGGGGTGTGTCGGCTGCCGCTACCAGCAGCTTGAAGATATAGCTGGCTAGGATGACCGCTCCGATCTCCGACCAACCCCAGACGCCGTAAAACAGGATCGTCACCACAGCGGTCGTGTCGATCAGCTGGCTGAACATCGTTGAAGCGTTGTTGCGCAGCCAAAGGTGCCTGCCGTTGGTGAGCTTGCGCCAGAAGTGATACAGGCGCACGTCTACGAATTGAGCAATCAGGTAGGCGACCATGCTGCCGAAAATCGCCCGTGTACTCTGGCCAAAGACCGCCATGTAGTGGCCTTGGATTGCGTCATCCTGCAGGTTCGAGACCGGCAACACCCGTCCCAGTTGCAGCAGGAGCAGCATATATGCCGAGACTGCGGCACCAGTGATCACGATCGCATTGGCGCGATCCTTGCCATAGAGCTCGCTGATCAGGTCCGTGCAGAGGAACGTGACCGGATACGGCAGCACGCCCAGGCTGATCGTGGCGACGCCGACGAGCGGCAAGGGAATGTCAATGAACTTGAACACAAGGGCGTTTGCCAAGACCAGGCTGGACAGAAAAAAACCGGCCAGGACGAGAAACACGAAGTCAAAGCGATGCATGCAGGATGCCTTCGGCGGTACTATTAGACTGCCATGTTTTGGGTAGATGGACTAAACCGGCGCCAAACGATCCGCTCGCTGGCCGGTGGCGGACTGCTCTTGCCAGGAATTCTGGCGGAAATGCTGGGCTCCCCAGCGGATGATCCGCTGCGCCCGCGCGAACCGCATTTCCCGGCCAAGGCAAAGCAGGTCATCTTCCTATTCATGACGGGAGGGGTGTCACACGTCGACACGTTCGATCCGAAGCCACTCCTGCGGGAGAAACATGACCAGCAGTTCCGCAAGAATAGCGTCTATAAGGGCACGGACTGGGAGTTCAGGCGGTACGGGCAGAGCGGCATCGAGGTCAGCGACCTCTTTCCAGAAACCGGGAAGCAGATGGACGACATCGCTGTGGTGCGCTCAATGACGAACATCAACGGTGACCATTTCGGGGCCACGCTGGGAATCCACACCGGGTCGGCGACCTTCAACCGCCCCAGCATCGGCTCGTGGGTTAGCTACGGGCTCGGCACCTTCAACCAGAATCTGCCCTCGTTCATGGTGATCGCACCCGAGATTCCATACGCCGGAGGGCAGGTCTGGGGCTCGGATTTCCTGCCGGTGCTGCATCAGGGCACGCGCATCCTGCCTGGGGACGAACCGATTGCGCACATGAGCCGCCGCACATCCGGCAACCAGCAGCGAGCCGAGCTAGACATGCTGGAGTACTTCAATCGCCAGCACCTGCAGGGACGCGAGCGGGATTCAAACCTGTCCGCTCGCATCAAATCGTTCGAAACAGCGTTTGGCATGCAGGCCGAGGCCCCGGAAGCGTTCGACCTTTCGAGGGAGTCCGACGCGACACTGAAGCTGTACGGCCTAGAGCGGGGCAACACCGAGGGCTTCGCCTGGCAGTGTCTGGTCGCGCGCCGCCTGGTGGAGCGCGGCGTGCGGTTCGTTGAGTTGATCGATGGCGGCACGATGCTCGACCGCAACTGGGACTCCCACGCCAAGATGGCGAACTACAACTCGCTGGCGCGGAACGTTGACCAGCCCATCAGCGCGCTGATCCGCGATCTCAAGGGCCGCGGCATGCTGGATGACACGATCGTCGTGTGGACTACCGAGTTTGGCCGCACGCCGACTTGCCCCTCTCCGGGAGCCGAGGGTCGCGGGCACCACGCCAAAGTCTACAGCTCGTGGCTCGCGGGCGGTGGGATCAAGGGCGGGACAGTCTATGGGTCAAGCGACGAGATGGGCGACTCCATCGCTGAGAATCCCGTCACCGTGCATGATTTCCAGGCGACCATCTTGGACCGCTTGGGCATGGACCACGAACGCCTCACGTACCGCCATGCGGGGCGCGATTTCCGTCTCACGGACGTCCACGGACGGGTCGTGAAGGAACTCTTGGCATAAATAGCATCCGCTTGGACCGGGAGTGCCGATCCTACGCAATTTTTGTGTCCTACCCCTGACGGCGATCAGGCGTTCATCGCGCGGCATGGCCGGGCCCTCGGGCGTGATGTCGGATTGCGCCGGGGAGTTCCGGAATGGCGGCTTGAAGCTGGCGCTTCTCGAGGCGAACCGCTCCTTGGCCGTGCCGCGAGAGCACCGTAACGACGCCTCCAGCTTGCTGCCGTCCCTTCCGGGAGGAGGCGTTCCAAGAATTTGCGCTGTGGAGGGCTTGGGGGCTCTCGATTTCGAGTCAAGCCACGAGGCTTATCGCGCTACCGAGGTCGAGCCACCACTAATCGGAGGATTGTGCTGGGGATCGCGTGGGCACGCCCGCCATGGAACCGCTACCGGTCTCTGGCAGCCCCGAGGCTGAAGCTGCCAGGCCCGGCTCCCTGAGCGCGTCCGCCGGGTAGGCCAGCAATTCTCATTTTAGGGATTCGGGGGTCGATTTTTGGGTCTCCAGATTGATGGGCAACTGATTCTAGGGCGGTCACAGTTAACACAGCGACTCGCATTGTTCAATACATGAAGAATGGACAATGTTTTGGACGGTCTGCTGGACGCCTTCCGCCGGGCCGGCGCTGCGCTGCCGGATTCCCGCCGGGGCCGCAACACGCGCTACGCCCCCGCCGACGCTGCTTCCTGCGCCCTCGCGGTGTTCTTCTTGCAAGCCCCCTCCTTCCTCGAATTCCAGCGGCGCATGCAGCAGGCAACCTCCCGCTCCAATTGCCACACGCTCTTCGGCGTGCAGAAGATCCCCTGCGACAACCGGATCCGCGATCTGCTCGACGGCGTGGACCCCGCCCACTTCGCCGAGCTGTGCCCGCTTTGCCTCGGCACCGTCCGCGAGCAGGGCGCCCTAGCCGCCTTCGAGCGCCTCGGCGGCCGCCTGCTGGTCGCGCTCGACGGCCTCCAGATCCACTGCTCGGACGCGATCCGCTGCGCGCAGTGCTCTGTCCGCCATGTCGGGGCCCACAAGACCGAGCAGTACTTCCATACGATGCTCTCGGCGACGGTCGTCGCCGACGGCCACAACCGCGTCCTGCCGCTGATGCCGGAGTTCGTGCAGCCCCAGCAGGACCCGGCCGCAGACCAGCCGGAACTGTCCGAGGAGCAACGCCAACAGGACTGCGAGCGCAACGCCGCCAAGCGCTGGCTGCCCGCCCACAGCGCCGAGCTACGCCCCTACCGGCCAGTCTTTCTCGGCGATGACCTGTACTGCTGCCAGCCCCTGTGCCAGCTGGTCCGCGAGCTCGGGGCGGACTTCCTGTTCGTCTGTCAGCCCAGTTCCCACAAGCGTTTGTACGAACTGCTGCACGACGATTTCATCCATTCCAGCGGCTGGATCAAGACCCGCAACCGGCACAAGCGGGTCGAGCTGCAGCGCTTCCGCTGGATGCACGGGCTGCCGGTCCGCGACGGCGACGACGCCGTGCAAGGGGCCTGGGTCGAGTTCGCGATCGAGCGCAACGGCGAGCGCACCTACACGAACACGTTCTGCACCAGCTTGGAGGTCACGGCTGACAACGTGGCGGACATCGCACGGGCCGGACGAGCCCGCTGGAAGATCGAGCATGAGGGGTTCAACTGCCTGGCCCGCCACGGCGACAACATCCAGCGCAACTTCGGGCACGGCAGCCAGGGCCTGGCCAACCTGCTCGCCACGCTGAACCTGTTCGCCTTTGCGCTGCATGCGGTCCAGGACTGCGTCTCCGACCTGTGGCGGCAAGGCCGGGCGCAGGCCGGCACGCGGCGCAACTTCTTCGCGACCCTGAGCTTTCTCACGGAGTGGTTCTGCTTCTGCAACTGGACTGCCCTGTTCGAGACCCTGCTACGCCAGCGCCCGCCACCGCCCGCTCCCCGGGCGGCTGCGAGCGCGCCAGCATAACGCAACGCGCAAGCCCTGCGGCCAGCGGCGGGCTCCTCCGGAACCCAGCGGCGAGGGTGCGCCTCGCCCGGCCCGCGCGCGCGCCACTGCCAGTGCAGGGCAGCCCGGCCACCCCGGCCCGCGTTCCGAGCCGCCCTAGCCCTGCCGCAACTGCCTCCCTAGGGCACGCACAAACGCCCGCCAATTCCATCCCACACGAGCCAGACCCGCCATCCTGAGAATTGCTGCGGGTAGGCTGGAGGGGTTAATTCATTCCATCGATAGTGCTTATACTCGTAACGGTGGGTGATTAGGTCGATAGTTGACCTTTGTACCCGAGGTCATTCGACGAATCCGGCCATGTTGCCGGAGCAGGAGTCAATTAATACATGTCAAGAAGTGCGTTTCCCTTGATCCCCGCCCTGCTTCTCGCAGCGGTCCTAGTGGCAGTGCCCGCCATGGCGCAGCGAGACATGGGCACGCTGCTCGGCGGCGTGACGGATCCATCCGGTGCCGCCATACCGGGTGCCACTATCACAATCAGTGAAGAAGCAACCGGCGTCACCGATGAGGTGGAATCGGATGTTGTCGGCAACTTCATTCGTCCGCTGATCAAGCCCGGTAGCTACACGATCTCCTGCGAGTCCCCGGGCTTCAAGCGTTCCGTGCAGACCGGTGTGGTCCTGCAATCCGGAGGCCGCGTCCAAGCGAACTTCATCCTTGAGATCGGCGAAGTCACGGAAACAATCGAAGTGTCCGCAGCTCCGCCTGCGCTGCAGACGGAGACGACCCAGATGGGTGGGACCCTGGCGAACCGCCAGACCAGCGAACTGCCCTTGGGCGGCCAGCGCCGGTTTGCCTTCTTGGCACGGACGGTTCCGGCGGTTGTGCCCGCCGAGCCTGGCGCGCGTGACGCGGCCGGCGGCGGTTTTTCGGCCAATGGCGTCCGGTCTAACGGGCAGAACAACTTCCTGCTCAACGGCGTTGACAACCACGTCAACGTGATCGACTTCATCAACCAAACCGCGTACGTGGTTGGCCCCTCGGTTGAAGCCATCGGCGAGATGCAGATCCTGACCAACGGCTACAACGCCGAGTATGGACGCGCCGCTGGCGGCGTCGTCAACGTCACGATCAAGTCCGGCACGAACGAAGTGCACGGCACGCTCTTCGAGTTCCTCCAGAACGACAAGCTGAATGCCAATCCTTGGGAATTGAACCGGAACGGGAAGCCGCGGCAGCCTTACAAGCAGAATCAGTTCGGTGCCGCCGTCGGCGGCCCGCTTGCCCGGAACCGCACGTTTTGGTTTGCCGACTACCAAGGCACGAAGATCCGCGATGGCAGCTTGGCCAACACCCTGACAGTTCCGGGCCCGGGCATGGCAGGCGGGGACTTCTCCCAGATCATGGTCCCCGGCGACGTTGTGGGGCAAGACGTGCTCGGAAGAAACGTCTCGCGCGGCCAGATTTTCGACCGCAACACGCAGAGGGTAGTGGATGGACAGGTCATCCGCGATCCGTTCCCGAATAATCGCATCGACCCAAGCCGGTTTGATCCGATCGCGTCGAATCTGATCGGCCAGTACCCCGCCGAGAATCAGAACCCGACCGCGGCTGGGGCGCGCCCTGGCAGCAACTTCTTCACAACGCGAAACGCCTCGAGGGATGTAAATCAGTGGGACGTGCGAATCGATCACCGGATCTCGGATAGCGACAGTCTCTTCGGCAGCATCAGTTGGATCGACGAGCAGAAATTCCAGTCGCCGCCGCTCCCGGGTGACCTCGATGCCGGGGGCTTCCTCGGCGAGACCGAGGAGAATCTGAGTCGAGCGGTGATGATGAGCTACACCAAGATCTGGTCTCCGACATTGATCACGGAGTCGCGGGCGGCATACTCCCGGCTCGTCACGACCCGCGTGCAGAGCAACGCGGATGCCGATTCGTTCTCTTCGCTGGGCTTCGGCGGGCTTAACCCCTTCACAACCAACAATGGCGGCATGATGCGCTTGGGGCCTAATGGCTACAGCACGGTAGGCGGTTCCGAATGGCTTCCGACCCAGGAGTACAACAACGTTTGGGACTTCATCCAAAACGTCTCTTGGAACAAGGGCTCGCACGCGATCAAGTTCGGAGCTGAGTACATGCCGATCGGCTTCCCGTTCTTCCAAGTCCCCTCGCCTCGCGGCAGGATGGACTTCCGCCGCGCCGACTCGGACCAAATCGGAATCACAGATACGGGCGATGGCATGGCTTCTTGGCTGCTTGGCGAAGTCGGCTGGGCTCGCATCACCACCGCTAATTTCATCTCGTCGTTCAAGGACGCCTACTCGTTCTTCGTTCAGGACGATTGGAAGGTCTCTTCGAAACTGACCATCAATCTCGGTGTGCGCTACGAAATCACGACTCCGATCGGCGAGAAATTCGGTCGGCAAGCTCACCTTGACGTCTTTGGCGCCGACCACAACGTCCCGACGCTGGTCATTCCAGAGGGGAAGGACTCGGAAACGCCGCTTCCGCCGAATTTCGCCACGGATTATCCGACGGTCGCCGTGGAGCGAGGCGTAGCTTCGACGTACCTGACCGAGTGGGACCGGACTAACTTTGCACCCCGCATCGGGTTCGCCTACGAAATGCTGCCCGGCACCGTGCTCCGTGCCGGCTACGGCATCTTCTACGGCGCTGAAGAAAATGAGGGCGGCAACCCCAATCGCGGCGAGAACGTGCCGTTCAATCAGGAGACACGCTTCGTCAAGAACGTTGAGTCGGACAAGAACCCGTACATCAACAAGTTCTCCGACGGCTTCCCGGTCAATGCGTTCACGCTTCCGGCACCGATCTCGTTCCGCTCCGTCTACACCCAGCGGCGCTGGCCGTTGGTCAACAAGTGGAACTTCAACCTGCAGCGGGATCTCGGTTGGAACTCGGTCCTTGAAGTCGCCTACATCGGCTCCAAGGGCAACCGCCTGACCGACAACTACAACGGGAATCCGGTGGTCAACGATCCTCGGCCGAATCAGGCGGCCTTGCCGCGCAGGCCCTTCAAGTTCGTCAACTCTGGAATCTCGTTCACCAACAGCAACGGTCGCTCGGCCTACCATGCGTTCACCACGAAGCTTGACAAGCGATATTCCGATGGTTTGGGCTTCTTGATGGCATACACATGGGGTCATGCGCTGGCCGACACGGGCACGACCCTGTCGGGTGGTCCCGGCAATCGCACGCCGCACCAGTCTTTGGAGTACGCCCACGCGAGCTTTGACGTGCGGCACCGCTTCGTCCTGAGCGGCAACTGGAATCTGCCGACGCCTGACGTATCCGGCGCGGCCCGCATGATCACGGGGGGCTGGCAGTTGAACGGCATCCTCACATTGTAGAGTCGAGGAGAAGCGCGCCTACCTTAGCGTGAGGGAGTAGCAGTTTGCCGGCCGCTTTCGCTTATTGCCGGTGCCTTTTATATTGGAAAGGTGCCGGAGAGAGGGATGGTCGCCACTACCTCGGCCCCTCTCTCCCCAGTGCCGCAGGTGGTGCCAACTGCCGCTGCGGCAGGTAAGCAAATCCCTCCCCGCCCAGTGGCGGGGAGGCCCCCGGTGGGGCCTGGCCAGGCCCCACCGGGGGCGACGGGTCGGACCGTTAGTGCCTCGGATTTCAGATCCGTGACTGAGCTTGGTCGGCCCGTCGCAGCAATTCCTGCGCGCCCTGAACGGAAGCGTGGGTCAGGACCCGAATTGCAAAAGGAAAGGAACGCAGGAATGACCACTCACACTCCCATCGTAGTCGCCGGCATCGATGTCGGCAAGTCCGGGCTCGACGCCCACATCCTCGACGGCCGCCTCGACCGTCAGTTCAACAACGACAAGTCCGGCCGCCGCGGCCTGCGCAACTGGCTGCTCAAGCACGGCGTCAACCGGGCCGTCTTCGAGCCCACCGGCCGCTACCACCGCAACCTCCACGAGTGCCTCGCTGACGCCGGCCTCGAGACCGTCCTGGTCAATCCCCTGCGCTCCCGCCGCTTCGCCGAAGCCATCGGAACACTCGCCAAGAACGATCGCGTCGACGCCGCCATGCTCGCCAGCTTCGGCCTCCTCGCCGACCTTGAGGGCACACCGCCCAAGCCGCACAACCTCAAGCTCCTCAGCGACTTGCTCGTCCTGCGCCGCAAGCTCGTCGAGCAGCTCGGCACCCTCCGCAAGCTCTGCGCCGAACTCGACCCCGCAGTCGCCAGCTGCCCCAGCGCCACGCTCGCGGCCTGCCAGACCGACATTGCCGAGTGCGACCGCCGCATGCGCGAGTGCATCGCCGCCGCCGCCGCGCTCTCCCGCCGCGACGCCGTCATCCAGTCCATCCCCGGCTTCGGTCCCGTCAACGCTGCCTGCCTCTGCGCTGCCATGCCCGAGCTCGGCTCCCTCGGCCGCCGCAAGGCCGCTTCGCTGTTCGGCATCGCCCCCTTCGACCGCGACTCCGGACAGCCCCGCGGTGGCCGCTGCATCCGCGGCGGCCGCGCCCAGCCCCGCCAGCTGCTCTACATGGCCGCCCTGTCCGCGATCCGCTGCGAACCTTCCTCCAAGGCCTGCTACGAGCGCCTCACCGCCGCCGGCAAGCAGCACAAGGTCGCCCTCGTCGCTGTCATGCGCCGGCTCGCCGGCCTGCTCGACACCCTCCTGCGCGAGGACCGCACCTGGCAGCCCGAGCCGCCCTCCCGCGAGCTGGAGGCCGCCGCGTGAAACCGCTGCCGCCCAACCCCCGGCCCCCAGCCGCCCCAGCGGGAAAAACCCGCCTCCACGGCTCCTCGTCACCACTTTTCCCTGGCAATCCGCTTGACAACGAACACGGAAGCTCAGTCTCTCGCGTAGTCACGTTTCTTCTCCCCGCTCATCGAACTGGACATGCCGATTTCCAGCATCCAGCTCTCGGACGAGATCATGCCTTCGCCCACGGGAAACTAGCCGTTCGCACTGAAAGGCGTGTGAGGCCGAGGTCATCCCTCAGCCGCTTGTCCGGGTAGCGCACGTACTGCCCGGACCTCACCTTGTGTTTCCGACACAGCCACTGGCGCAGCCGCTTGGTCGCATGAGCATCGATGGCGCGGTACGCCGGGCTCACCTGTCCCAGTTGGAAGTAGTTCGCCCAGCCGAGCATAGCCCGGTTCAGTCTCCCCACTACCAGTTCCGGTTCCAGCAGCCCGTGTCTCGCTTCCGTCAGCTCACTGATCCTGCGGCAGATGCTGCGGACGCTAGCCTTGCTCGGGCGCGTGCCGATGTAGGCCCGGCCCGTTTTGTGGCTGTAATTGCGTCCGATGCGGTACCCGAGGAACTCCATGGGCTCCTCCGGGCATCGCAGGCAGCGGGTCTTCGTCGCGTTGACCGGTAGGCGCAGTTGCTCCATCATCCGTTCGACAGTTGCCCGCATGGCTTCCGCCGGGGCTCTGCCGCAGACAACGAAGTCATCCGCGTAGTTCACGATCTCCGCGCCGTAGCGTCGGGCGTGGCCCGACTGCTTCCAACCTAGGATGAAGCGCCGCATGTAGACGTTGCTGAGCAACGGGGAGATCGGAGCACCTTGCGGGGTCCCTTTCCGCTCCCGGCGCGCCCGGTTCGTGCGGCGCGTGCCGCCTTTCCCGTCGTCCTCTACCACGGCCATTTCCAGCCACATCTTGATCCAGCTCAGCATGCGCCCGTCGCTCACGCGCCGGGCGATCGACCGGATTCGGTCACAGTGCGGGATCTCACCGAAATAATTCGATACGTCGCCGTCCACTACTTCCCGGTAACCGGTGTTTAGGAGCCGATGCACGTGCCGGACTGCGTCCAGCGCGCTGCGGCCTTCCCTGTAGGCATATTGCTCCGCTTGCAGGTCCGCCTCGAAGATCGGCGATAGCACTAGCATCGCCGCCGTCTGCGCGACCCTGTCCCGGATGCACGGTATGCCCAACGGTCGGAATTTCCCCGGCTGCTTCTTCGGGATCAACACCTGCCGCACCGCGCGCGGTCGGTAGGTGTTCCCCCGCAGCTCTTTCGCCAGTTCCCCCAGCCACCGCTGCACGCCCCGCTCCTTGCTCTGCTCGAACGTCTCGCCGTCCACTCCGCAGGCCCCGCCGTTCCGGCGGACTGCCTGCCACGCAGCGGCCAGCACATCCTCTCGCCCGACCTTGTCGCTGAGCGTGTAGAACCGGAAGCCCGGGTCTCCCTTCGCTTTCGCATGTAACGCCGTCTGGAGTCTCCGCACCGTATGCGGAGCTTGTAGGTCTTCACCAGTCTCCATGATCCCTTTCCCCTTGCTTGCGTCCCTCTCGAACTGAGGCCCCTTCCCATCCCCCGGCATTACCCGGCTTCACCGGTACTACCAGCCTCTCCGCCACCCCGCCGGCCCAGGCTGGTCCTCGCGGATTCCCGGTTTGGCGCGTGCGCGCCATCGACGGGGCTTCCCGTGTTGCCTCCGTCCCCCTCTTACACGCATGCTGCCGCCACTACCCCGGCGGAGACGACCGGTGCGCGCGTCGCTCGCTTCCCGGTCGCTGGCAGCCTTCCCCGTGTCTACGGCGGGTCGGCCTCCGCATCAATCTTTTCGAGGCCTGCTCGGCGTTCACTTGGTTGCGGCCTGCGTGCTCGCTGAGTCGCCCAACGGCGACCCTTTTTCATCAGAGTGCTTCAGTCCATGTCGTTACCTCCATGAGCCGCTCCGACTGCTTCCGGCTGGAACGACAGTTTGCCGGGCGGGTTTCGCACCCGCTGGGGGCCAGTGCCTTAGCACGGCGCACGCTGACCGGCAACTACTTCAACGTTGGGACCAATCGGGCCGTTTGCTCGTGCTCTGGCACCACGCGGCCTGATCCGGTCTCCGGCAAGGATCCCAACGGAGCTCCGTCAGGGGGGCGCACTCCCGATGAGTGGTTCGACACGTCGGCGTTCCAAGACCCGGCTGTCGGCACCTATGGCGCCCTGGGCAACTACAGCAACATCGGCCCGCCGACCAACACCGTGGACCTCTCGCTGTTCAAGGACTTCGAGATCACCGAGAGTTCCAAGGTTCAGTTCCGTATTGAATCGTTCAACCTGATGAACACGCCTCAGTTCAATCGGCCGAACTCAAGTCACGGGTCGGGTGCCTTCGGCCGAATCACCGGTACGCGCGCCGGATTGAACCGTCAATTCCAGCTCGCGCTGCGCTTCATGTTCTAAGCGGGCTGCCCGCTCGGCTCCAAGGCCTCCGCCCTTCGTGGCGGGGGCCTTTCTCTTTTTGCGCGGATGACCTCAAGTCCGGGCGCGGCGGAACAGCTGAGTGGCGAGGTCCACTCGCTACGCTAAGATGCGTTCGAGGATGCGTGACCTGAACACACTCCGTGTTGCTGACTATGTCGACGTCATCGAGAACGGTCCCTCGGACAGCGTTCGGTACCGGATGATCATCGCGAACTTACCTCGCTACTTCCACGCGGCATCGAGAGCACAGCAAGCCAAGGCGCTCGCGGAGCCGCCCAGGCTTACGGGTACGAAGTGGGATGCCTTCCTAGCGGCGACAGCCGAGCACATCGCCATCCTGCACAATCACCCGATTCCTGCTTGGGTCGAAGAGAAGGAGCGTTTTCTTGATATCACTTGGGTACCGCTCGATCATTACCAGCCTGGCTACTGCATCAACTCCTTTATAGACAGCCCGCCCGCATTCCTCCGGCACGGCGCACTGCCCGACCCGAGAGACCTAGATCATCGCGGAGGCGAGCGCGAATACGGCTATCTAGGCGAAAGCTGAGTGAGCGAGGGCGCAACCAATGCCGTCAATGGGCAGGAAGCAGATCCAAGACGCATTCGAAGAACTCTCCAATGAACTTCGATCCCAACGCATCAAGGAGCATCTGTACATTGTTGGCGGTGCCGCTATTGCGATGGCGTTTCGCGACAGCAGGCACACCTTCGACATCGACGCCCTTATGCTCGAAGGGCATGGCCCGGTATTTGATGCGAGTCGTCGTATCGCCCGCCGAAACGGGTGGCCTGAGCGGTGGCTCAACGAAGCGGCTGTTGCTGCGATCCCTCTGGAACCAGATCGACGAGCCCGCACAGTCTACGCGTCGTCCAACCTCGTAGTTTCAGCTGCATCCCCGCAACACTTGCTGGCTATGAAGGTCCGCGCTTCCAGACAGAAAGATGTCGACGACATTCTTCTGCTGGTAAGCCTTCTGAAACTCAAAACGGTCGAAGAACTTCTAGCGATACACGATGAGGTTTTTTCCAGAGTGCCGATTTCACCTAGAGCCTTAGCAGGCCTCAAGCGGATTCTCAAGACACACTGGCTGGAAGACAGGCCTTCCGAATAGGCTGCACATGTGTTTTCGCCCAATGCCGACCCGGCGATCCTCCCAACCATCTCTAAGCAGCCCTTTCGCCTGCTTGGCGACACTCACTGGCCACCCGCGTCACGCTCCGCCGCGGCCTGCCCATGCCCCAGATCTGGCACTTGACAACTGTAGGGTGGTTGTGGCATGTCTAAAGCATGCTCGACCAACATTGCATTGCGGAGACCCTCTCGCACTCAGAGGCCGTGGAGACCCTGCGGGTGCTGCGGACGCAGGCTGGCGACACCAGCCGGAGCGCGTTCGCCCGGCACGTGTGCCGGGAGTTCGGTTTCGTGAACAGTCGCGGCCAGCCGCAGGTGGCGAGCTGCCAGAAGGCCTTGCGCAGTCTGCACAGCGCGGGACGCATCGATTTGCCGGCCCCGCGCCATGGCGGCCGCGCCGGTGACTGCCGTCCGCGTCGGCTCGGCCAGCCGGTCCCGCCACCGCAAGCAGTTCCGCCTGCGGCGGGGGCGGTCGCCGGGCTCAAGTTGACCCTGGTGACGAGTCCGCAACAGCGGCGGACCTGGAACGAGCTGGTCGCCAGCGAGCACCCGCAGGGAGCCGTGCTGCACGTCGGTGCCCAGCTGCGCTACCTGATTGAGTCCGAGCACGGCCTGCTGGGGGCGCTCGGCTTCGCCGCCGCGGCCTTGGCGGTGGCGGCCCGCGACGAGTGGATTGGCTGGGATGCGCAACTGCGCCGCAAGCGGCTGCACCGCGTGCTGGGCCTGAGCCGCTTCCTGATCCGTCCCAGCGTGCGCTGTCACCTGCTCGCTTCCAAGGTGCTCGGCATGGTCCGGCGGCGGCTGCCGGAGGACTTCCTCCAGCGCTATGGCTACCGGCCTGCCCTGCTGGAAACCTATTGCGATCCGCAGCAGCACGCCGGCACGTGTTTCCGCGCCGCTAACTGGACCTGCGTCGGCCAGACCGGCGGGCGCGGGCGTTTCGCCCGCCCCGGCCAGCGCGTGCCGGTCAAGGCCATCTTCGTCTACCCCCTGCAGCGCGACTGGCGGCGCCTGCTCGGGGCCGCCGCAGCGCCGCCCGGCCAGCCGCTGGGGCCGGCCGACGGGCTGGCCCTGGACGAGTTCGCGGCCAACGAACTGGGCCAGGCGCCGCTGGGTGATCTACGCTTGTCGAAGCGGCTGGTGCAGACCGCGCAGATGCAGGCCGCCGCTCCCATGGCCTCGATCCCCGCCGCCGCGCAGGGCCAGCGGGCCGCCGTCAAGGGCCACTACCGCCTGATCGACCAGCCGGACGACTCGGCGGTGACCCCGCAGAACATTCTGGCGCCGCACCGCCAGCGCACGCTGGGGCTGCACATGCACTCGACGCTGGCGGTCAGCCCGGAGGGCATCCCGCTGGGGCTGCTGCAAATCCAGTACGACGCGCCGGACGGGCAGGCGCAGCGCGGGCGGCCGCTGGAGCAGCGCAAGACCTTCCGCTGGATCCGCGGGTTGCGCGACTGCGCGGAGGTAGCGGGCCAGTTGGCGGGCCCGCGCCTGGTGGCGGTGATGGACCGCGAGGCCGACGTGCAGGCGCTGTTCGCCGAGCAGCGGCGGCTGGAGGGAGTCGAGTTGCTGGTGCGGGCCAAGCACAACCGCGTCCTGGGCGCGCCCCGGCCGAAGCTGTTCGAGCACATGCGGGCACAGCCGGTGGGGGGCCAGTTGGAGATCAAGGTGCAGCGGAGTTCGGCGCGGCGGGGCACGCGCAGGCCGAGTTGCGCTGGCAGACGGTCGAGTTGCCGGCCCCGGCGCGCGGCGAGGCAGCGCTGCGGATGCAGCTGGTGCACGTGTGGGAGCGGGCGGCGCCGGAGGGGGTGGAAGCGTTGGAGTGGTTCCTGCTGACGACGTTGCCGGTGGCGTCGCTGGCGGATGCGGAGCAGGTGCTGGAGTGGTACCGGCTGCGCTGGCGCATCGAGGACTGGCACCGGATGCTCAAGTCCGGCTGCAAGGTGGAGTACCTGGGGCACCGCACGGGGCAGCGGATCGAGCGGGCGGTGACGATCAAGGCGGTGATCGCCTGGCGGCTGGCCGCGATGACCCTGCTGGGACGGGAGACCCCCGAATTACCGAGCGAGGTGTTCTTCACGCAGATCCAGCTGCGGGTGCTGCGCCACTTCGCGTCCAAGCGCGGGCTGGCCGCGCCGGGCAATCTGGGGCTGGCGGTGCGGACCATGGCGATCTTGGGCGGCTACCTGTACCGTGCGCACGCTCCGCCGCCGGGCCATCAAAAGATCTGGGAGGGCTGGACCCGCTTGACCATCATGAGCGAAGCCTATGAGCTGAAAGACTACTTCGAGCCGCCCGCCAGCGCCTCTCAGGATGAGCCCGAATCGTGATTTGTGGGGCAACGGCAGGCCGCGGCTGCTGCCGGTAGCCCGCCACGCCCGGTTCACCGGGCCAGTGTCGGTTGCTGAATGAACTTGTAAAGTGGAATGGCGGTCCAGCGGTGGCCCTCTCTCGCCGCCGCGGCCACTGAACCAGCTTTCGATGTATTGCCGGATGCTCGCGCCAAGTCGATTACGGGCGCTGATCCCGTTGATAGCAGTTTGGGCCGCTGGGTTAGTTGCTCTAATACCGGACTCGTTACGCGGGGCTCCGGTCGAGTACGTCGACATTGCCGCATTGGCTGGGATTTCAGGTTCGGTCACGTACGGCAGCCCCAGTGAGAGCAACTACATTCTCGAGACCACCGGCACAGGCGCGGCGATATTTGACTTCGACCGCGACGGTGACAACGACGTCTTGATCGTGAATGGTACGACGTTTCCCTTGGACCGGGCCGGGCGAAGTCCTGCATCGATGCTGTACGTCAATGACGGGACAGCATCCTTCACAGAAGCTGCCGCTGAGAAGGGCTTGACTGCCAAGGGCTGGGGCCAAGCCGCTTGCGTGGGCGATATCGACAATGACGGCTGGGACGACCTGCTCGTCACATACTTCGGTTCGAACGTGCTGTATCGCAACAGCAAGGGCAAGTTCACAGACGCGAGCGCCGGACTTGGCCAAGTGAACGGATCCCGGCGGTGGGGAGCAGGCTGCGCCTTTCTCGACTTCGACGCAGACGGACTACTGGACATCTTCATCTCTAGCTATGTCGATTTCGATCCCGAAAACACTCCCAAGCCGGGTTCCGGCGGCGCTTGCGAGTGGAAGGGAATTCCCGTCATGTGCGGGCCGCGCGGACTGCCTCGGGCGAGCAATCTGTTGTACCGGAACAAGGGTGGCGGGAGGTTCGAGGACGTTTCGGCCGCTGCCCGAATCCTCGATCCGGGCGGCCGTTATGCTCTTGGCGTAATCGCCGCGGACTTTGACAATGACGGCGATACCGACGTTTACGTCGCCTGCGACATGACGCCCAGTCTGCTGTATAGAAACAACGGCGACGGCACGTTCACTGACATTGCCCCGGAAGCGGGAGTCGCTTACAGCGCTGACGGCCAGCTCCAAGCGGGAATGGGCGTTGCAGTCGCCGACTACGACGGAAACGGTTTCCTAGACATCGCCAAGACAAATTTCTCCGGGGACTTGCCATCGCTCTACAACAACGAAGACGGCGTCTTCTTCGAAGATCTAGCATTCGAAGCAGGCTTGGGGGCGCATCAGCTGCTGGGTTGGGGAGCGCTGTTCGTCGACGCTGATGAGGACGGGCTGCCCGACCTGATGCTAGCCAACGGTCATGTCTACCCTGAGGTCGATGCCGCCGCCATCGGAGAGACCTACAACCAACTAACCGTGCTGTATAGAAACCGCGGCGATGGTTCGTTCGAGGATGTCACCTCGTCTTCCGGCCCAGCCCTACAACAGCCGCGGCCGTCTCGGGGCATGGCCGCTGGGGATCTGGACGGTGACGGTCATCCCGAAATCGTGGTCGTCAACCTGAACCGGCCGCCGACAGTGCTCAAGAACCCGACCCCGGACGCCAACGCCGTCGTGATCCGGTTGCGCGGGAGCCAGTCAAACCGCAGCGCCATCGGCGGGCGCGTGGAAGTGTCGGCGGGCGGCCTGCGCTTAACACAGGCTGTTGTCGGAGGCGGGAGCTACTACTCTCACAGCGACCTTGCAGTGCACTTCGGCCTTGGCCAAGCGCAGCACATCGACAAGTTGCGGGTGATCTGGCCGTCTGGCCTCAAGCAAGAATGGGACGCTGTGGACGCGAATCGGGCTTACGTGATTACCGAAACGAATGACGACCTCCAATCGACCGCCCTGAGCCGCCGGCGGAATGCGGACGCCAACTGAGAGCGCCATGGGGGGAGTCGCACCCGTACCCCTGGGCTGCGGATGCGCTCAGCGACCGCGGCGAATCCGCGGAACGATTCCTGCCTGCCAGCCCCGGAAAGACGCCAGCAAGCCTTCGACAATCGCCGGACGCTCGGTGGCAAGGTCGCGACTTTCCGAAATGTCCGCCTGCAGATCGTAGAGTTCAAGGCCGTCCTTGTCGGTCAGCAGCTTCCAGCGGCCTTTCCGAACAGCCCATCCCTTTTCTGAATCCTTGTCGATCCAACTCCAGTAGAGGGCCTCGTGCAGCGGGCCGTCCAGCGAGCCCGTCAAGGCCGGCAGGATATTCCGGCTGTCGAGGGCAACGCCTTCCGGCGGGTCCACCTCGGCGGCGGCAAGGATCGTGGCAAACGCGTCAATAGAGATGACAGGTTCGTCAGAGACCGTTCCGGGGGCTATTCGGCCCGGCCACCTCAGCAGGAACGGCACGCGGATCCCGCCTTCGTAGACGCTGTGCTTGTAGTCGCGCAGAGCCCCGTTCATCGCAGTGGTGCCCCGCGCTCCGCCGTTGTCGGAAAAGAAGATGACGAGCGTGTCATCCGACACGCCAAGCCGGTCCAGAGTGCCTAGGATCTCGCCCACGCCCTCATCCATGATGGCCAGCATGGCCAGGTAGGTATTCCGCTTCTGGTCTGGATTCCAGAACCGCTGGATGTAATCGTCCGGCGCTTGGATGGGATTATGGACCGCGTTGTAGGGTACGTAGGCGAAGAACGGACCTTCTTTGCTCGCCTCGATGAAGGCGATCGCTTCCTTGGTGATGTTGCGAGTAAGGTAGCCCGTGTCGGCGATTGGCGAACGGTCGCGATAGATCGAGTGGATCTCGTCCGTGATCGAAAGGTCGAAGTAGTCATGGCCGCCATGCCCCAAGAATCCGTAGAACGTTTTGTACCCTCGCTCTAGCGGACGGTAGCGTGGGGTGTAGCCAAGATGCCACTTGCCGAACACACCGGTGGCATACCCGTGCTTGCTCAAGATCTCCGAGAGGGTTGTTTCAGAAAGAGGCAATCCGGCCCGTGAGTCGGCCGCGGTGTAGAAGCCGAAGCGCTGCTGGTAGCGGCCTGTTAGCAGGCCGGCCCGGGTCGGGGCGCACACCGGACAGCTGGCGTAACCGCTGGTCATGCGGGCTCCCTCTGCGGCCAGCCGGTCGATGTTCGGAGTCGAGACCTCGTCAGGATGCGGATAGCAGCTGATATCTCCGTAGCCTTGATCGTCAGAAACGATCAGCACGACATTGGCCCTCTCAGCCGCCAGCTGCGCGGCGCAAGCGAGCAGGAAGATTGCGAGCAAGCGATACATTTGGATTACAACCGATGTCGGATCGACGCTGGCAGTATAGGCGAAGCGGGAGCATTGAACTCGAGCGCTGCAATGCCGTTACCAGTCGGACCAGCGCTGCTTGAGTCGACGGCGCAGCCAACGGCTCTTGCCGCTAGTCACTGCCTAAGCGAAATCACCCCGTCCTGACTCCGCAGGTAGAGCCTGCCGCCAGCGATGACGGGCAACGCAAGCAAGAGCGCATCGCCCACGTCGTTGACCGCAAGCGCCTCGCATTCGTTTCCGAGTCACAGCACGGTCACGTTCCGTGGCTGGCTTGCAATGCAAAGCTTGCCGTCCGCAGCCATCCGAGACGCCCTGCCGGTGCTGATCTTGGGAAGCCTTTGCTAGCGCTAGGGCTGCTCGCCTGTCCTTGCGGCGAACGCGCTCTGATCGATGTTTGCTCATCTTGCGCGTCGCTCCTCGGCAATCCCGAGAGAAAGCGGCTCGACTGGGATTAGCTGGAACTGATGCAGAACAGTTCATCCTCGCTGCGCAGGTACAGCCTTCCATCAACGATCACCGGCGACGCGATAAACACTTCGTCCCCCATCTTGTTGACCGTCAGGACCTCAAATTCCTTCCCCATCTTCAGCACGACGACATCGCCCTGCTCCGTGGCGATATACAGCTTGCCGTGAGACGCCACGGGAGACGCCTTGAGCGAATATGACTCGGGCAGGCGCTGCTGGTGGTAGTGTTTCTCGCCTGTAACCGCGTCGAAGGCGTTCGCCATGCCCCGATCAGTGACGAAGTAGAGGATTCCGTCGTGCAGCACGGGCGAGGCCGAGTAGGAGTTGCCAACCTGGTTGGTCCACTTCACGTATTGGGTGTCGTCGGTGATGTCGCCCTTGCCTCCCATTCGGATCGCGAGCAGGTTCGGGTTGCGGTATCCGGTCATCGCGATGACCATCTCGTCGTTCACCTGGATCACCGCAGGGATCGCGTTTGCCCCGAGACCGCCCGCTTCCCAGAGCAGTTCGCCGGTCTCGAAGTCGTACGTCCGCACACGTTCCGAACTCGTGACGAGCTGCTTGCGTCCGTCGTAATCGACAACAATCGGCTGCGCCCAGCTGCTGCGCTCTTGCCGCGCCGCGCGCCAGAGTTCAGCGCCGGTCGATTTGTCCAGCGCGACGATGTACGAATCGCCCTCGTGGTCGTTTTGGATGATCAGCTTGTCGTCGTGCAGAATCGGAGCGATGCCCTCGCCGAACTCGTTGCGCATGCGCAGCAGGCCGAGGTCTTTCTGCCACAGCGGGTTGCCGTCCATGTCGTACGCGTAGACCCCGCGTGATCCGAAGCTAGCAATCAGGATGTTGCCATCCGTCACCGGCGAGTTTGAGGCGTAGCTGCCGTAGCGCTGGTGGTAGCCCTCGTGCGGCTTCTTCGAAATGGCGGTCTTGCGCCAGATCTCCTTGCCCGTGTCTTTGTCGAGCGCCAGCACCAAGAAGTCATACAACGGCAACGGGCCCTCGCCGGTGTCCTTGTCCGAGACCACCGCCGTCGTGAGGTAGATCGTCTGCCCCGATATCACGGGGGTCGAGTGCCCCTTGCCCGGGATGGAGATGCGCCACTTGACATTCTCGGAGTCCGAAAACTGCAACGCCGCGTCGCTCTCTGCCACGCCGTTGTTGTGGGGGCCTCGCCATTGCCGCCATGCGTCCTTGGCATCGGGGCCGGCCGGAACAGCCGGAATCCCCAACACAAGCAAGGCCGTGAAGGCGATGCACGCCTTCCGCGCAGTTCGAGCAGTCGCTGTGGTTCGAAGCAAGTCCATTGTGATTCCCCTCGGTATTGTGCGCCTTGCCGACAACGGCCTGCAAGCGGCTGCGCCCCTGAATCGCTGTGCCGCTACAAGGCCTTAACTACTAGGCGTCCGAAACTGTCCCATGGTTGCGCTTGAACGAAGCCCGGCGGGCGCGCACCAGCGGCCAGACGAGCGACAAGATCGCCGCGGCCAGGAACACGACCATGATCGGTCTCGCCAGCATCGCCGACCAGTCGCCGCGACTGAGGATGAGCGCCCGCCTCAGATTGGATTCCATCATCGGCCCGAGTATCAGGCCGAGCACGAGCGGGCCCAGCGGGATCTGCCCCTTGCGGAATAGGAATCCGACAACCCCTGCCGCGAACATGGCCCACACGTCCGCCACCGCGTTGTTGAGGGCGTACGAGCCGACGGTTCCGAACAGGATGATGCCGGCCCAGAGCCACGCGGGAGGGATGCTGAGAACCTTGGCCAGCGGTTTCGCGCCGAGCAATCCGATGACCATGATCAGCACGGCAGCGAAGACCAACAGGAAGACGATCGAGAACACGAAAGACTGGTTATTCGCGAACAGCAGCGGGCCGGGCTGGATACCGTGAATCAGCAGTGCCCCGATCAGGATCGCCGACACCGCGTCTCCCGGGATGCCTAGGGTCAGCATCGTCGTCATTGCGCCACCGATCGCGGCGTTGCAGGCCGAGCAGCTCGCTGCGAGGCCGAGCAGGGATCCCTTGCCGAAGTTTTCCCTGTCAGGGGAAGTTCGACGCGCTTGCTCCCAGGCGATCACCGAGCCGATGTCACCGCCGGCAGCCGGAATCGCCCCGACCAGCGTGCCAACGGCCGCGCCGCTGAACGTCGCAGTGGCCATGCGCTTGGCATCGGCCACCTTGGGTAAGATGCGCCCGATCAACGCCGGTGCTGCGACCGGTCCGGAGTGGCGGTCCGAGATCTGCACGAGCACCTCGCCCAGGCCGAACAGGCCGATCATCACGGGTACGAACGAGATACCATCCAAGAATTCCGACAGGCCGAATGTGTAGCGGGGGTAGGCGGTCATCGGGTCTAGTCCGACTAGGGCCAGCGCTAGGCCAAGCATGCCGGCAAGCATGCCCTTGAGCATGTGCCCACCCGACACTCCCGCCATCAGACTGATACCCAAAAGCGCCAATCCGAAATACTCTGCCGGGCCGAATTGGAGCGCAAAGCTTGCAATCGGAAACGCCAGAAACGCGAGAAACACGATGCTGGTGAGTTGGCCGACCGCCGACGCGAGGGCGTTGACGCCCAGGGCCATTCCCGCCTTACCCTGGCGGGTCAGTGCGTAGCCGTCCCACGACGTCGCGATGGAAGCCGGCGTTCCCGGGACATTGATCAAGATTGCTGGGATTCCTCCGGCCGGGATCGCGCCACAGTAGATGCCGAGCAGCATTGCAAGGCCTTGCTCGGCTGACACCCAGAAGGTCAGGGGCGTCAGCACGGCGACTCCCATGGTCGCCGTCAAACCGGGCAGGGCGCCGAATACCGCCCCCAGCGAGACGCCGATCGTCAGGAATCCCAGCACCTGCCATTGCAGCACGGCGGACAGGCCGGCTAGAATCTCGGCGATCAAGTCTGGAACTCCCCCGGCCCTGTGGGCGAGACAGCCGCTAGTGCCGTGGCGCTCATTCCAAGCTCACGTTCAGCCCTACGTCAAACGCGGCATATACGAAGGCCACGAGGGCGGCCGAATAGCACACAGCGGGGATCCAGCGTTGGCCAAGGAATCGCAGCATCACCACCAAGAACAGCGCTGTGCGAACGAAGAACAAGCCGCTGCCCCACAGCAGCAGGTACGCGAAAAGCAGGGCGGCCGTGCCGGAGACCTCGCGGACGTTGGAGACCGGAGAGGCCTCACTGTCGCGCTGCCTTGTGCCCCGCAGCAGGAGCGGCCCCGCGAGCAGCGCCATGAGACTGCCGATAGCCTGCGGAAAGAAGCCGGCGCCTGGCAGCCCGCCGACCCCCGGGGGGAATCCAGCACCACTAACGATGAGCCCGCAGCCAAGGAGCAGGAAGGTTCCGCCGGCGATCACATCGGCGCGCAGCATCTACGGACTCTCCAGTCTGACCAACTTGGGGATCTGCTCTTGGAAGAAGCTCTGCTGCTGCATGGCGAAGTCGTTGAAGTCATCCTTGCCGAGGAACAAGGCCTCCATGCCACGCTCCTTGCAGAGCTTAGCCCACTCCGGCGTCCCGAAAGCTGTCTCGAAGGCGTCTGCCAGCAATGCGACACGCTCTTCGGCCATGCCCGCCGGCCCGAAGAAACCGCTCCAAGCGGGTGCGCCGATCGGATATCCAAGCTCGTGCGTGGTGGGTACTTGGCCCAGTACCTCCGACCGATTTGCGTCGAAGACGGCCAGAGCCCTCAGGCTACCGGCTTGCACGTGCGAGACTACCTCGCCTACACCCGCCACCGCGGCCTCGGCATGGCCCCCGATCACCGAAACGAGTGCCGGTGTCGATCCACCGTAGGGCAGGTGCGTGAAGCGCGCTCCCGTACCCTGCTCCATCAGCAGGATGTTGAAGTGCCAAATGGAGCCGATCCCGGAATTCGCCATCACGATGCGACCCGTTTCAGCCTTGGCCGCTGCCACGAAATCTTGGAACGTGCGCCACGGCGAGTCCGCATGCACCACGAGGGCCGGCGCGGTCTTCGACACCAGACAGATCAGCGAGATGTCCGACGGCCCGATGTCTGCGTAGCCTAGCGAGCGGACGATCGCGATCTCGACCGGAGCATGGCCGATCGTATAACCGTCCGCCGGCCGTCTGGCCACAAACGAGAATGCCAGCGCTCCGCTCGCGCCGGGCTTGTTTTCACAGACGATGGGAACCGCTAGCTCGTCTTCGGCTAGGGCGGCCATCACGCGCGACACAGTGTCGGAGGTGCCTCCCGGCGAGGCTTGGACGATGAGCTTGATTTCCTTGGATGGATAGGGTCCCTCGACCCCTGAACAACCCGCCAGCAGCAGACAGGCCGACACAATCCAACTGCGCAGTATGACGGCCACCGGGACGCACGATTATAGCCAAGGCAGCGGCCCGCAGCCGATACCGCCTAGCGACGGTGTCGCCCTTGGCCAAGCCAACAAAGCGCTAAGGCATGACCCGGACGTATTTCTGCAGCAGCCGGCGGAAGGGTTCGCCAGCATACAGATTGCCAGCATCGTCGGCCGCAACGAACTCGGCGCCGCTGCCCCGCGTGCTGCGGGGGTCGCCCCAGGGGAAACGGACGAAATAGCGAATCCAGCCCGACTTGGCATCTCCAATTCGCAGTCCCATCTCCCAGCCGGGGTTCTGCACGTCGTCAGACTCCGAGTCGGCCACGTAGATGTTGTCGTGACCGTCGAAGTAGATCCCACTCGGGCGCCCGAATTGCGTCCACGTCGCAAGATGCTCCCCCTCTTGATCAAAAATCTGAACGCGGTTGTTCTCCCGGTCGGCCACGAACAAGCGGCCGCGCGAATCGAACGCGAGTGCGTGCAGCACATGGAACTCGCCTGGACCGTAGCCGGTCTTTCCCCAAGACTTGATGAACTTGCCGTCGCTAGCGAACTTCATCACCCGATTGTTTCCGTCTCTGTTGTGACCGTCTGCGACAAAGATTGAACCGTCGTCGGCCACTACGACGTCCGCGGGCGAACTGAATTGGTTTGGGCCGTCGCCCGGTACCCCGGGCGTTCCAAGCGTCATCAGCACTTCTCCTTTGGGGCTGAACTTGATGACGCGATGTCCGCGCTCTCCTGGCGGCACGCGGGCCGGACTCGCTGCGTCGGTCACCCACACGTTGCCCTCCGGATCCACATCAATGCCGTGCGGCCATATGAACATGCCGCCTCCGAAGCTGTCGACCGTCTCGCCGGTCTCCAAACTAAATTTCACCACCGCGTCCAAATCCGAGTCGAGACACTCGTTGCCGAACCTCTCCGGGCCGGCGTCACAGCGAATTACCGCCCAAACGTGCTTGCCGTCGGGATCAATGATGACGCCGCCTACAGCCCCCGGATTGCGCCCCTCCGGTAGCTTTGCCCAACCTTCCACCATCCGGTAGGGGTTCGGGTAGGGCTGCGCAAGCAATTGAATCCCTGCACTAACCATCGTGAATAGCGCCAGCGTTAGCGGCAATCGGGATCGACCTGTTCTCAGCATGAATGCACCTCGCTCCAGTCAAGAATGACCGAACTGTACTAGTATTCTAGGAGAAAATTGCACGCGTCTGCCCGGCGAGCCCAGATCCAGCGTGCCTTCGAGCGAATCGAGCGGTCGTTCCCCGCATTGATCCGCTAAACCGGAGCCAGTTGCTCGCGGAGGTCGGGCGCTGGCGCACAGACCGCTCCGCGGATCATTCCTGCCCTATGCGACGCTCTTGGAATTCAAAATTTGAGTTCGTTTCGAGCCCCGCCATGCCGGGCTCGCAGTGCAAGTTCCGGGGTTCGCGCGGACTTGCGGATACATGTCGCAATTCAGGCTCAGACAGGCGATACACTGACACTTGAAGACCCCTGACACACCGATCCGAGCCGTACTGTTCGACTTCGATGGCACGCTGGTCGACAGCGAATACCTGCACCACGAAGCCTGGCTCGAGGCTGTGGAGCCATGGGGCGTCACGCTGAGCTGGGAGGAATCCCAGCGTCGTCTGGTGGGAATCAGCGACCGCAGGGCTTGTGAGTTCTTCCTTCGGATAGCCGGCATGGCTGAAACGCCGAAATTGATGGAGCAGGGGCGGAACCGCAAGCATCTGGTCTATCGGCGGCGGTCCATCGAAGAGCTCTCGATCCATCCGCGCGTGCTGGACTGGATCCACCGCAACTACCGGAGCATTCCCATGGGAGTGGTTTCGTCGAGTGCGATCCCCGACGTGATTCCGATACTGGATCGGCAGGGCGTCGCGCAGCGCATGGATTTCATCATCTGCGGGGACCATGTCGAGCACCTCAAGCCCGATCCGATGCCGTACTTGCTCGCACTGGACAAACTCAGGGCCGTCGGTGCCGTCACAGACGGACGGGAATGCTTGGTGTTCGAGGATTCAGCTACTGGGGTCACGGCCGCCACTGACGCCGGGATGAGAGTCGAGGCGTTGAATTCTCCAAGCGATCTCGCGGACGCGTTGGAGCGATGGGGCCAGCGGATCCCGGGTGCCGTCGCAAGTCGCGAGCACGCTGTCTCCAATTGAACTCGGCCTGACTCGCCCGCTGCTCGCCTCAATTCGTCGGCACCGCCGGATGGACGACGAATCCCTCTTGAGCGTCGTGGACCGCAACCGCCGACAGCGTAATTACATCCTCCACGGTGAAGCCCTTTTGTAGCACCGCAACGGGCTTCCCCATGCCCATTAGGATCGGGCCTAGTGAACGGGCACCCGCAAACTGCCGCAGCAGCTTGTAAGCGATGTTTGCCGAAGCTAGGTTGGGGAAGATGAGCACGTTGGCTTCGCTCTGCAGCTTGGAGAACGGGAAAAACTCTTCCGAGATCGCCGGGTCGAGCGCGGTGTCGGCTTGCATTTCGCCGTCTACGATCAGTCCCGGATCCACCTTGGCACAAATCGCGGCTGCGCGCGTGACCTTTTCTGAGTCCGGGTTCCTAGCCGACCCGAAGTTGGAGAATGACAGCAGAGCCACGCGCGGCACAATGCCGAGGCGCTTGGCGCGCCGAGCTGTCAACAACGCGATCTCGGCAAGGTCTTCCGGGCTCGGGTCGATGTTGACCGTGGTGTCAGCCAGAAGGTAGATCTTGCGCTGGCGGATCATCATGTACAGGCCGGAGACTTTGCGGACGCCGGCCCGCCTGTCGATAATCCGCAGCGCCGTGCGTAGCGTCTCCGGGTAGTGGCGCGTAATCCCCCCGACCATGCAGTCCGCGTCCCCAGTGCGCACCATCATCGAGGCGAATGCGATGCGGTCGCGCAGCATCTCGCGAGCGTCGGACAGGGTGCAACCCTTGCGTTGGCGGAGCTCGAAGAGAGTCTGGGCATATTCGTCGATGCGCGGGAATTGTTCCGGATCGATGATGTCCCATCCGTCTGTCGGCAACAGCAATTCATCCGCCTTCTGCAGAATTTGCTCGCGGCGGCCGAGCAGAACCGGCTTTGCGATTTGCTCCATGCGCAAAGCGAATGCCGCTCGCAAGATCTTCTCGTGATCGCCTTCGGGCATCACAATTCGGCGCGGGTCCTCCTTGGCTCGGTCCAGAATCATCTGGAACACTTCTTGGTTGCTGTCGAGCCGGACGGTCAGGGCCTGCCTGTAGTCTTCCAGCTCGATCTTCTTGGTGGCCGCGCCGCTCTTGATCGCGGCTTCGGCGACCCTGCTCGAGACCTCCGGCGTCACGCGGGGGTCGAACGGCTTGGGGATGATGTACTGGGGACCAAAGCCGAGTTCCTCGGCGGTGTAGATCTGGCGCACCGAATCCGGAACCGTGTGCTTCGCCAGATCCGCTAGTGCATGCACGGCGGCCAGTTCCATCTCAGCGTTGATGCTGACAGCCTCCACATCCAGGGCTCCCCGAAACACGGACGGGAAGCACAGCACGTTGTTCACCTGATTCGGATGGTCGGAGCGACCGGTGGCGATGATCGCGTCCGGCCGGGTAACAGTGGCTAGGCCAAACTCGATTTCGGGATCAGGATTTGCCAGCGCGAAGACGATCGGATTGTCAGCCATTGAAAGCAGCATTGCGGGCGTGAGCACATCCGCTTTGGACAGACCCACAAACACATCCGCGCCCTTGATCGCCTCTGCGAGCGTGCGCAGCTTGGTGCGTACCGCGAAGCGCTGCTTGAACGCGTTCATCCCGTCGGCCCGTTCGTCGTGGATCACGCCCCGCGAGTCCAGCAGGAGCAGGTTTGCGGGGTCCACTCCGAGCCGCAGGTAAAGGTGAGCGCATGCCACGCCGCTCGCGCCCGCCCCGTTGACGACAATGCGCACAGAGGCCAGATCCTTGCCCGCGATCTCCACGGCGTTGAGCAGCGCTGCGCCGCTGATGATCGCAGTGCCGTGCTGGTCGTCGTGAAAGACAGGGATCTTCACGCGCTTGCGGAGTTCCTCTTCAACGTAGAAGCACTCCGGAGCCTTGATGTCCTCGAGGTTGATGCCGCCGAACGTTGGCTCGAGCAATTCAACCACCCTGACGATTTCTGCGGGATCCGACGTGTTGAGTTCGAGGTCGAATACGTCGATGTCGGCGAAGCGCTTGAACAGCACCGCCTTGCCTTCCATCACTGGCTTGCCTGCTAATGGGCCGATGTTGCCGAGGCCGAGCACCGCGGATCCGTTGGACACGACTGCGACCAAGTTCGAACGTGACGTGTAAAGCCCCGCGAGCTGCGGATCGCGGACGATCTCAAGGCATGCCTCCGCAACGCCCGGGGAGTAGGCCAAGCTAAGGTCGATCTGTGTGTCGGAAGGCTTGGTCGGCGCGATCGAAATTTTCCCGGGCCGCGGGAACTGATGGTAGTGGAGTGCTGACGTTTGGCGGACTTTCATGCTGCTATCACTTGTTGGCCGACGGACGGGCCGCGAGGGCCGAGAAGAGCCTGAACAGGCGCGTGCAGCAGCACTTGGCGCGGCTCGCCGGCTGTCATGCCCCAAGCACCTAGGGTACTCCGGGGGCGGCAGCGAGAGCGGCAGACCACGGCTAGGGAGGCAATTCGGCGGCAAATGGACGGCGGGCGAGCTGGTTGTGATGCGTACACGCAACCGTCGTCCATGGGTCGATTTCGTCATCCGGGGCGCCCACATTCCCCCGCCGCAGGCGGATCAGCTCCTCCCGCTCGGCACAGCGCAGGCCGTCCAGCCGACTGCCTTGGTGGCGCTCAGCGCCGGACCGAATCCACGAAGATCCCGAATTCCTCGGCCACCTCCCGCGTGCTGCGATCCCCGACTTGCACCAGCATTACGAACAAGTCCCGAACCTCCTTCGCGTAAGCCTTCACATAGGCGTGTTTGCTCATCGTTTGGGGCCTCCTTGCACCCGTCGTCTCAGGCGAGCAAACCACTGCCTGTCAAGCTATCTCAGCCGTCCACGAAAACGCGGCAACTCCAAGGATGCCCTGCTGTTCTGTCGCGGACACCTTATTGCCAAGGGCTGGGTATAGAGGGTATCCTCTGAGTGCTGAGAGGGAGGTTCGATGACCTTGGAAAGCTACCGAGAATTCGTGCGCTCGCGAGCCTTGGAGCATGATGGACGAGCAATCTACAACGCGTCGACCGACCGCGCTTCCATCGTCGTCGAGAACTTGTTCAAGAACGCAAGACAGAAAATTGTCGTACTGTCCGGATCCTTCAACGCCAGAGTGTACGGGAGAGACGAGGTGGTCAAGGAGGCGGAGCTGTTTCTTGCCTCGTCGCTGGAAAACAAGCTTCAGATCATCCTAGAGAGCGATTCCAAGCAATCGCGGGAAGTCCATCCGTTCTTCATGGTGTGCTCCCGCTTTCCGAATCTCGAAGTGCGGGTGGCGACGCCAGAGGTGCAAGACCGGTACGAGTTTCATTTCGTCGCGGCGGACGAGGACAGCTACCGGTTCGAGAGTGATAAGAAGCTCCCGGCCGCAATCGCAGCGTTCGGAGATGAGGACGGCGGGAAGAATTTGAGTGGAATCCATTCGCACCTTTGGAATCTGTGCGGCCCTCCGGCTTCTTCCGCAAGCAAAGCGTAAGCAGCGTCCCTCGCCTAGCAAGAACTGAGCGATCTGTCGCTATTACCCGAAGTGTCCTCCATGGCCGCTATCCTCCTAGCTCTGAGCCTCGCTGTTCAAGCGCTGGTGGGCCGGAACGCACGACGGGGCGATCAGCGTCCGTCACGTCTACGATTCCTTGGACGAGTGCAGCTTCCGTTTCAGCAGCTTCCGTTTCAACCGCAGTCGAGGCAAGCGCTTCTACAGGCTTGTGCAGCAGGCGGCAGTCATCAAGCCTGTACCCTACCAGTCGATCGGGGGAGGCCATCTGGGAGGGAAGGACTCGTAGTCGTGCGTTCGTAGCGCGATGCTGCCAACTAACCGACAATTGCGAGTCTGCCAGCCACAAGATGTAGGGGCTACCTGAAGCAAGTGCATACCCACATCGGGAAAACTTCGGCGCGTGGCCACCCTAGCGCCTCTGCCTGCGCCACTAAGCTGCTAGCCTTGCCCATGTGACAGCCATGAGAACTGCTTGCCTCTCCCTCCTCCTGATCGCCTCCGGCGCTTTGTCGGCAGAGATTCCTGACATCGATTCTAGGAACACCGAGATCCGCCATACCCACATGCAGTACTCGTTGCCTGAGTACACGGCCGATGAGTGGAAGCAGCGCGCTGCCTTCCTGCGCAAGCAAATCCTGTTTTCGGCTGGGCTGTTGCCGCTGCCCGAGAAGACACCACTGAATCCACTTGTCGGAGATGTGATCGAGCACGCAGACCATACGGTAGTCAGCGTGCTGCTCGAGACCTACCCCGGCTACTACCTCGGTGGAAACCTGTACCGGCCGGTTGGTCGGGCCGGGCCGTTGTCGGCGATTGTGTCGCCGCACGGGCATTGGCGTTACGGACGATTCGAGAATTCGGAATTGAATTCTGTTCCCAGCCGCTCGATCAGCCTCGCCCGCCAAGGCTACGTAGTCTTCTCCTACGACATGGTTGGCTGGAACGACACCATGCAGACTCCGCACGGCTTTGCCGGTCCCCGCGAGGAGTTGTGGCTGTTTGGATCTCTCGGGCTGCAGCTTTGGAACAGCATCCGCGTTGTCGACTATCTCTCGTCGTTGCCCGACGTCGACGCTAGCCGCATTGGAGTAACGGGTGCTTCTGGGGGAGCCACGCAGGCCTTCCTGCTAGCGGCCGTCGATGATCGGATCGGGTATTCCGCGCCGGTCAACATGGTGTCCTTCCAAATGCAGGGCGGCTCCCGCTGCGAGAACGCGCCGCTGCTGCGCGTGGACACGAACAACGTCGAGTTCTCCGCCGCTTTCGCTCCCAAGCCGCAACTCCTTGTGGCGGCGACAGGAGATTGGACAGTGAACGTGCCCAAGCGGGAGTTCCCGGCGGTGCAGAACATCTACCGATTACTTGATGCGGACTCTAACGTCGAATGGCGCCAGTTTGACTCGCCGCACAACTATCACAAGGACAGCAGAGAAGCCGTTTACGGATTCTTCGGCAAGCACATTCTGAGCGACACGGAGCCTGCGCACTTCGTAGAGCGGTCTGCCAGCCCTGACCAGCTCAGTTCGCTGCTGTATCTCTGGGGGCGCTCGCTTCCCACCGGAGCCGTCGGGTTTGAAGAGCTCGTGCGCCAGAGGATCGCCTCCGCTGAGGCGGACACACTCGCTCTTTCGGTGCGCGACGCAGCATTCCTAGAGGGGTCCCGCCGAGCATTCAAGGAGCGGCTGCGATTGTCCTTGCTCGCCGAGGTGCCGGCCGCTGGCGCGGTCGAGGCGTTACGGGTAGGCCAGGCGGGCCTCGCAATCGGTCGAACGCGTGTCGGCGACCGGATACCGGCCAAGTTCTTGAATCCGGATTCAGCCAAGGGCCGACCGACGCTCGTAATTCACGAAAACGGCATAACCGCTGCCGAAAGCTCCGCGATTGGCAAGGCATTGGTGGGGCGGAACGCACCGGTGCTGTTGATCGACGCGTTTCAAACCGGCTCCGCAGTCACGGAAAGGGACATCGCTGGCGCCGGCACGAACGCCGAGCGGTATTTCCATGTCTTCAACCGCAGCGACGATGCCAACCGCGTTCAGGATGTTTTGACCGCGGCAGCGTATCTCCGAAGCCACACCGGCGCGGACTCTGTCGATGTGGTCGGAATAGGGAGGGCCGGGCTTTGGACACTGCTGGCGGCGGCACTTGACGGGGGGTTGCATTCGGTCGTCGCCGATCTGGACGCCTTTGACGCGACCAACGACTCTGCATACATTCAGGGACTGTTCATTCCGGGGCTGCGCAGAGCCGGCGACTTTCGCGCTGTTGCCGCGCTGGTCTCCGAGCATGCCAATCTATTGCTTCACAATGCACACGACGCATTTCCGGTTGCATGGTTTGAAGGGGCATTTGAGGCAGCGGGCCGACCAGACAATCTCACGGTCGAAGGAGCCTCTCTTGTAGACGATCGACTGCTCGACTGGCTTGGCCAGTAAATGCCTGGGCCGAGACCGGTTTGCGATGATGGGCTCAAGCTCCCGGCGCTGGGCCATTCATGCCATTGGCGAGGAAGCCGGTGGGTACAACGAGATCGATGCTCGACACAGATAAGCAGATCCGTCGCTCCCGGTCGAAGACGATTCCGCTGTTGATCGCAGCAGCACTCGCTGTCGGGACTGCGGGGGTCGTTTATCTGGAGCGCCACAGTCAGGCAGGAGCCCCGGCCGCCCAGATCGTGCTGACGGACGAAGCACGGGGATACTTGACAGGCCTCGATCTCGCAAATGTCGAGATGGCTGCCAAGGACAATGCCCTGGGTCAGACCCTTGTTGAGATCACGGGGACCATTCGCAATCTGGGAGACAAGCAGGTGCGCAGCATCCGTTTGAATTGCGTCTTCTTCGATGTGTATGGCGTCGAGCTGCACAGGGTGCTGTCAACGATTGTTCGCTCGACGGACGGGCTCGCCCCGGCAGTCGAACATCCCTTCAGGCTGCCATTCGACGATATCCCGGAAGGATGGAACCAGATCATGCCCAGTCTGTACATCGCGGAGATTGTGTTCGAATAGGCGCAGCGTCGAAGATTGAGAATCGACGCGGATGCAGGGAACCGGTCGAGCAGCCTCTTGGCCCCGGGCGGCGTCCGATTGCAGGACTTCAAGGACCGCAGACGCAGAACCCGGGCAATCCCGCCATCCAGTGGCTCCTACACAGCTCCGTAGGCCAGCATCGCGTCTGCGACTTTCACGAAACCGGCGATGTTCGCCCCCCGGACGTAGTTAACCCACCCTTCCTCTTGTCCGTAGTCCACGCACTGGCGATGGATCTTCGTCATGAGGTCTTCAAGCTGTTCGTTCACTTCTTCCCGCGACCAAGAGATGCGCAGCGCGTTCTGACTCTGCTCGAGGCCAGAGACCGCGACGCCACCCGCGTTAGCTGCTTTGGCGGGTCCGAAGTGGATTCTGGCGTCCAAGAATCTGTGCACGCCTTCGAGATCGGTGGGCATGTTTGCGCCTTCGCAGACACCGACCACCCCGTTGTCCACGAGCGTCTTCGCGTCGTCTCCGGACAGTTCGTTCTGAGTCGCAGAAGGAAATGCTAGGTCGCACGGGACGCCCCACGGGCGTTTCTGCTCGTGGAATTCGCAGCCGAAGTGCTCGGCGTATTCCCGAATGCGGCCGCGTCTGACAGTCTTGAGATCCTTCAGCCAGTCGAGCTTTTCTAGATCGATACCGTTCGGATCGTAAATGAAACCGTCCGAATCGGACGCAGTTACGACCTTCGCGCCCAATTCCAGCAATTTTTCGATTGTGTAGGTTGCGACGTTTCCCGAGCCCGACACGATCGCTGTCTTGCCCGCGATGCCGTCGCCTCTCGTCGCCAGCATCTCGCGCATGAAATAGACGCTGCCGTAGCCGGTCGCCTCAGTGCGGACTAGGCTGCCGCCGAAGGCAAGCCCCTTGCCGGTCAGGATTCCGGTAAAGCGATTTGCCAGACGCTTGTACATTCCGAACATATAGCTGATCTCGCGCCCGCCGACGCCGATATCGCCTGCTGGAACGTCGGTATCCTCGCCGATATGCCGCGACAGCTCCACCATCAGCGAATGGCAAAAGCGCATAACCTCGCGGTCGGTCTTGCCCTTGGGGTTGAAGTTCGACCCTCCCTTTCCGCCGCCCATCGGCAAGGTCGTCAGGCTGTTCTTGAAAACTTGCTCAAATCCAAGGAACTTCAACACACTCAGCGTCACCGTCGGGTGGAATCGCATGCCGCCCTTGTACGGTCCGATGGAATTGTTGAACTGTACGCGCCAGGCGCGATTCGCCCGGAACTCCCCATGTCGGTCCTCCCAGGTCACGCGAAACATGACGACGCGATCAGGTTCGGTCATTCGTTCGAGCAGCTGATCCTGCTTGTATTGCAGGTTCTCGTGGCAATACGGGATGATCCATTCCGCGGTTTCCTGAACGGCTTGGTGGAACTCGCGCTCTCCCGGGTTGCGCCGGCGCAGGCCCTGCATGAAGTGTTTAATGTCGGCTTGAATCGCACCCGCGGCTTGCTTTGTCATTTAGACTCTCCTCTCGATGGAAATCGTCGCGGTCACTTTAACAGTTCGCAGTTTTCCCAAACTTTCGCGGAGCAGCAGGGCTGTCTGTCGAAAAGTAAAGGTTGTTCGAATCGCATCGATGCACCGCGTCAAGTGCTTGGAGTTTGAGTGGGGCGTTCTCGCTGGCGCCAATGCGCAGCTCTTGCCGTTGCACTTGGGCATGGCAGAGATCTCGAACGAAGGGGAGCTGGCGACGATTGAGGGGTTGGAGCGGGCGCACGTCTATGTGGCCGCATCGAGGGCCCAAAACGAGCTTCTACCATTGAGCCACATGAAACCAAGCCGCTTCCTGCGCGTCTAAATGAAATCGTCAGCTTTCCGGACTAGTTCAGTCGGATAATTTGTCGATCGTCGTCCAGCATCGCGAAAAGGCATTTCGACGTGACGAACGATCCTAGCCGCAGCCGGCGGCCAAAGACACATGCTCGCAAACGATTGACGGTTGCCGCCCAATTGGCAACTGCTGACGTAGGGGAGAGACGGAGTGCATTCTGGACGCAACTCCGCGTGGCCGCTCAAGCTGGGCCTCGGCTCGCACACGACAAAGTGCTGTCACACGGAGTATGCTTCGAAAAAGGGGGTTAACAATGACCAATCGCAACCTGCTACTTGCTATCGCTGTACTCGGGGTCGCTGTCACCGGTCTGCTGGTGGGGCAATCGAGCGAGGATTCTGATAGCGACGACAGCAATCAATGGGAGATGTTCAGCCAGAATGTCGCTGGTACGGGCGAATCTGGAGGATCTTCAGACAGCTCCGATGTACCAATTCCATCGGCTGCCAGCCCCGGCATTGTCGAGGGCAACGTGTTCATCTACAACAAGCAAACCGGCAAGGTATATCGAGTCTTCACCGGCTGCGGCGACCTAGGTACCAATGGGTGTATCGAGGCCATGCCGATCGTACAGGAAGGCCAGTACACGAGGGTGGTTCCGCTGCCTCAGTCTAATGGCACTAGCAGCCAAATCCGTCGCTAGCAGACCGCGGCGGGCATCCGTTCCAGCGCGGTTCGAAGATCAACGTCGGGTTGTAAACTTCGCCAGCCAAAGCCTCAGGTGCTTGTCCACCCGACAAGCGTCCCACGCAGATTGCACGGGTGTTCAAAGCGGTGGCTGGCTCGGCCACCCACCGAGATCATCTTGTGCGCTCAAACCACGAGCCGCCTGGCAATTGACCGAGCCCAGCTCAATTTGACGACGGAGCGCGTGTGTCGCCGGGTTGCGGCACGACGGAGAGTTTCACGCCGTCCTCGTCGATGACCTGCAGAGTTCTCCAGTCGTAGAGGATGCGCTTCACTTGGTCGGCGGTCTCCCCCGTGGGAGATAGCTTTAGATACGCCTCATAGTGCTTGGCCGCTTCCTCGAATTCTGCCCGACTCGAATGAACTGCCGCCAGAATGACGTAACTCTCCGGCCAAATGTTCATTTCGCCCGCATTCTTGATCATGCGGATCATTGATTCTGCCTTCGACATCTTGCCGAGGCTTACCGCTGCAACACCGTTGAGGTAGCGGATTCTCATGGATCCTGGAGATAAAGCGAGGTAGCGGTCGGCCAGTGACTCGAGTTCTGTCCACTCGTGACGCTCTGTGGCCATGTCAATCAACGGGACATAAGGCTGAAGGAACCACGGGTCGGAATGAATGGAGCGGGAAAATGCTTTTCGGGCTCCTTCCTCGTCTGCAAGGCCCATACGCGCCCTGCCCAGAGCTTCCCATGCCGCAGCAAACTCGGGATGGAATTCCACCGCCCGCTCAAGATGGGAGACGGCCTTCTGATAGTCCGGTTCTTCGACCGAGCGGAGGGCTTTGAGCCCCTTGTTGTAAGCCTTCTTTGCGTTCTTGGGCGCTTCCAGCGTTGTCACGCTAACGGTCGAGCCGGTCGAGCCCTCAATGCGGGTCAGAACGATCGGGCCGACTGCGTTCCTGTCCATCGGACGGACGAATTGTAAGCCCACGTGATTCGATCGATAGCCCGGCAAGTCGACAAAGAGCCAGCAGTGCGACAGGTTGAGCATCCCCCGCGACGAGCTCATGCCGCCGCCCGGCCCGCCGAAGAATACACTCCTTGCGCTGGCGTCGGACATCGCCATGACAGGGTTACAGCCGGGCTGGAACGAGAAGCGTCCCCTACGATCCGTGTAATCCTGCGGAATGGAGGCACCCCCGCAAGACATTCTGATGACGACACTCTCCGGCGGTCGTTCGGCACCCTCTACGACCACCCGGCCGACCACAATGATCGGCAGGTAAAGCCGATTCCTGCTGCGTTCCCGCATCCTAGGCTGCGCCAAAGGTGTGGACCTTGTAGACCTGCGTGTCTGGCTGCCCGACGAATTGCCATAGGTGTTGCTGGAAGTGCCGTAGGTGTTGCTGGAGGTCCCGTAGGTGTTGCTGGAGGTCCCGTAGGTGCTAGTGGAAGTGCCGTGGGTGCTGGTCGAGGTCCCTCGCGTGCTGCTGGAAGTGCCGTAGGTACTACTAGAATTTCCGTAGGAACTGCTGGAAGTCGACGAGCCGCCGCTCGAAGATTGGCGTTCCTGCGATTGGCCGGCAGCGGCCAGTGCGACCATTAAGAAGCAGGCGGTCGCAAGTCTCGGTGTGCGCATGGATGACAAATCCAGTGTGTCTTCCCTGCCCTCAGGAACAGGCTTAGCCTACCATGCCAAGAAGCCGATCGCCTCTACTCTAAGCCGAAGTTCCCCTGAAGCCCCTCTCCCCTGACGCTTGGGGGCATGGAGAACCCATAGGAAGCCGACATCAGTCGCCGCTAGGCGAAGTCATCAGTGGATGTCCTAGCGTGTCTCCGTTGGCTTGGAATCCGTTCCGGTCGACATCCACGTAGATCGGATTGGTATAGGCAACGGGATGCATCTCGCCGTACGGGTTCAAGCCCCAGCCCTGCTCGATGTTCGACTTCTCGCCAATGGCGACCACGATCAGGTGGGCGTCCTGCTGCAACATGATCCGTATCGTCTCGTCGAAGTTCACCACGCCGTCCCGGAACATTAGCGGCTTTTCGCTCCTTCTATAGCTGTACTGTTCCGGCTGGCGGCCGTTCACGAGGACCTGAACGCGGTCGACTTCTAGCCAGTTCGGGGTCTGCACTTGCACCTTGAGGTCAATGAAGCCCTCCCGGATCACAGTCGAACCGATCGGCAGGCCATCGGACGTGGTCACCCGGAGGAATGGGCCGTTTGTGATCATCATGCGACCAGACTTCGAGTTGCGCACTACCTCCGCGTGGTCGATCTCGGCCGGAATGTCGGTCGAGCTCGGCACGTAGGTGCGCCAGCCCCCGACGCCATTGCCGAAGATCCGGTGCGCGTCGCTTACAGCCACGCACCAGACGTGACGCCCTTGGTTCAGCAGCTGCAGCCAGCCGAACGTACGATTCGCTCCGCTCCGTGTGCCGTAGTTTGGGTTCAAGTTAAGGATCTCGGCGCTCCAAACTTCCGCCGCATCGAGCAATTCCTCGAATCCGACGAATCCGCCGTCCTCGACCCCGTCCCGATTCCTGTCGAAGAACACGCCCCCGACATCGGGATGATTCGCTTGTACCCAGCGATCGGGCCCTCCTCCGAATTGCTCGACGCGGAGTCGCGCATTGGCGGCGGGATCGACTCGCGAGCCGCCCTCCAGAGTCGGCGTCCCCCAGTTGCGCAAGGTGACCGCGTTAATCCTCGGGTCGAAATGCCACAGGGGCGCGCCGCCGTTCTGCTCGAAGGGATCCGGCTTGATCGGGAATGCGTTGAAGTGCTGGCCGCTTCCGGTGAGTTCGATGCCCGGCACGGTCTTGATCTGATCGGCGAGGCCCAACGCTTCGATTTGGGGAGCCCAGTCGTACAGCCGCTGGTGCTCGGTGGTCGGAGCGAACTCAATCTGCTCCGCAGCGAAATTGATGAGTCGATCCCGCGTATTGCAATAGTTGTCGCCGCTCGGCGTGGAGTGGGCGTGGAAGTCGGTGCTGATCCAACCCTCTGTGTTCACGGTTCGTTGCAAGGCCGCCTCGACCTCCACGGTCTGGCCTTTCGCTACCTCGACGCGCCGTTCGACAAGGTCGTACTCCGGGCCTCTCGTCACGCGTAGCAGGTAACTGCCGGGTGGCACTTGCTGCAAAACGCGCCCGTCGTGAGTCTGGTACTGGTGATTGCCCCCGTGCACCCGGTAATCCGTCCCGAAGTTAGGCGTATCCGTCCCGTCGATACCAATGAATTGGACCTTTCCGGGCGACGGATCTCCGCTCGCGTCCCGAATCGCCACGCTAACCGCGGTCGCCGCGGAGACTTCGACGTCTAGGCGAGTCGCTTGGCCCCGCTTCACCGAAATCACTTGCTGGACCGGATCGCGTCCGATGTCTTCGAAGCGGATTGTGTGGCTCCCCGCCGGAAGGCGAAACGAAACGTTTCCCTCCGGGTCCGGGTAGTGGGGAAGCTGCTCGTCGCCAAGCATGGCGAGCAGCGAGCCATGAATCGCAGGCTTTCCCGCCACGTCCGTCACGCTTCCTGTGACCTGTCCGGTGGGACCTTGAAGCGAGGCCAGAACGCCGTAAGCCTCCAGGGGGGAATCGCCCACTGCTACGACGATCCGATACGTCCTTTCCTCACCGGGTTGCAGTTCCGCCTCGTCCGGCATGGTCGCACCGTCGGCCGACGCGACCGCGTAACCGCGCTTGTCAAACGGGTCGACGCTGTCGCCGGTCAGAACGCCGCCGAAGGAGTGCTCGTTCTCGAGGCCCTTCCATGTGGGAGCCGGCGCAATCGTGATGGCTGCGTTGGATTCGTTTCGATAGGTGGAAGAAATCAGCAGATGCTGCCAATCCGCTTCCAGCCGGTATTCATGCCGTGTGTAGAGCCCGCCTCCCATGGCAGCGGTTCGAACGGCCTCCACCACGGCGACGCCCTTCGAGCCGTTTTCGACAGCCGTTACACGGGATAGGTAGCCAGTCTCGCCGCCCGGACGCAGGACGGTGAGTTGATCGTTACCAGCTCCCTGCAGGTCGAGATCGTACAGGCAGCCTTGGAGCACAGAGGCGTAATCTGTCGTCATGTTGGCGCGGCGGAACGGCTGGGTGCCCGACACGAGTGCGTGGATTCTGTTGTTGCGCAGGACGAAATCGCCCGGCAGCCCGTCCGCTTCTTTGCCAGTCGGCATTTGGTCGACGTTGTCCCGGCCAATCTCGAACGCCTCGGCGCCGTCGCGCTGGGCAGTCGATGCCCACGCAAGCAGCAGGAAGAAAGACACGAGCAGGGCAATTCGGAGTTTCATGGCAAATTCAGGGGCGGGGGCAGCCGAGCCCATCATACGCCCACTGCGATGCGTTCCTGCGGGTGCGACTCATTCTCGCCGACCCACTGGGCGGATTCCGGTTGGCCGACCGGATGATCCGGTAGCAGAACAGAATCTCGAACGACGCAACCGTCACCAGAACGCGTCTGGCAGATCACTGCCGCGGCGGTTGCTGACCGCGGCCGGTCTGCCCGTTTTCGCTGAGCCCGCAGCGACGCGGCTCTAATGCACTTAGCCAGCCCAAACGTCAGGGCCACACGATCGAAGTGCCTTGACAGGCCGGCATCTAGCGAGAGCCGTCAGTCGCCGACATATCGCGGACCGGACGAAGCCAGAGTGGCCCCTTGGTCGACCTTCCACGCCTCCAGCTTCGCGAAGTCCACCTGGGCCCACTTGCCCCGCAACTCGCTCATCTGGACCTTGCTCAGTTGGCGATGGGCTCGGGCCGCCCGGATGTCCCGATCTACCTGGTCCGGCGTGGTGCAGCCTAGAATCGCTGTCGAGATCGGAAGTGACCAAACATAATCAAGGTTTTCCTCAAGCGAGGAAATCCCCTGATCGTGCAGCACGCCGACCCCCGTAGTCTTCATCGCCATGATGCCTAGGTCCCGCTCGACCGCTCCCGGCAACGTCGTCCTCTCGAAGCTGAGGTGCTGGTTGGCGCCATCGGTCACGCTCAGCGGCATTAGCACCGTGTCCCAGTCGTAGGCCCCCATCATTTTTGCGAGGACGCGGGGGTCCATGTGCCCGGTGAAGCCGACAAAGCGGATCTTGCCTTCCTTGCGAGCCTGCTCAACCAGTTCCATCGCGCCTCGCGGGGCGAAAATCTGATCGATGTCCTCCATGTGCATCACATTGTGAATCTGATAGAGATCGAGGTAATCGGTGCGCAAGCCGGCGAGGCTTTGCGTCAGGTCGAGCTCGCAGTGGCTGTAGGTGCGATTGCGTGTCTTTGTCCCGAAGATATAGCGGTCACGGGGAACCCCGTCCAATGCAATGCCGTAACGGCGTTGGCTCAATCCGTACGCTCCGGCGGCTGCCGTGTCGAAGTAGTTGATTCCCGATTCGTAGCTGTGGCGAATCGTTCGCAATGCCTCGGCCTCGTCGCGGTGCGTGCCAACGCGGCCCCCGCCTAGGCCAATGATCGTGACATCGAGTCCCGTCTTGCCGAACCTACGCCTTGGAATCGGGTCTGCGGCGGCGGCTGTGGTGGCTGCCAAACCCAAGCCGGCGGCGGCCTTGACGAATTCTCTCCTGCTGTCAGACATTGGCTCCTCCATGCTGGGCTAGCGCCCCTGCCCTGATAGAGTAGACCATCCGGCCGCGACCCTGCCGGACTTAGAGATTCACGAATCAGAAATCCTGAGCACCCAAGGGGCCCGAGTGGACCAATGGTGCGTCCCCAGATTCGTCCAAACTCCGGTGTTCCGGCCGCAAGGTCGAGTCCTGTGGGCAGAAACACCGCCACACCACCAGCAGTTCCCGTGTGTTGATCAAGGCGGTGACCCGGGCGGGACGAATGAACCGTGTGCGCCGTCTTATTCCGACGAGGTGCCGTGATCGGCCGGAAGTCCTTGATGCATCGGAGCCAAGGTGTCCGAGTCGTAGCAGAAATCCGTCGAGATGGACCTCGGGACGTAACAATCCGGGCCACGCAGTAGGCCTGAAGGCAGATGGCTGATCCCGCCAAGAGATCGGCCTCGATCTGGCAAGGGGCGATTGCCGCAATCCCAGGCCGTTGGGTCAGCGGCACAGGATAATCGAATTCGACTGCAATACGCATCGAATAGTGATACTTTATGAAGATAATTATGGATAGCTCTCCACCCAGAGCCAGTAGCTTTGTCGACGAACTTGCCGCCACTGGCCGATATCACTTCACCACGGCGGAGATGCTCGCGGCGCTCGGCGTATCGGACTCCGCGGCCAGACTCTCCTTGAGCCGATTGGCGCGAAAGGGACTGATCGCGAGCCCCGCGCGCGGCTTCTACGTCATCCTGCCGCCGGAATACAGACGCCTCGGCTGCCTGCCGGCCGATCAGGTCATCTCGGCGCTCATGGCGCATTCGAACCGTCCCTACTATGCCGCCCTGCTGTCCGCCGCCCAATATCATGGCGCGGCGCACCATCGCCCGCAAACTTTCCAAGTGGCTCTGTCCGGGTACCGCCGACCGATCTCCTGCGGTGCCGTCAAGGTCTCCTTCATGACTCGCAAGCGTCTCGCCGAAGTACCCGTCCAGAGCTTCAACACGCCCCGTGGAACGATCCAGGTCTCGAGCGTCGAGGCGACGGCGGTCGATCTGGTCGGCTATGAGAAGCGTATCGGGGGGCTGGATCTGGCGGCGACTGTCCTTGCAGAACTGGCAGAGCGTATCGAACCGGAAATGCTGGTAATGGCGGCCCGAACCGCTCCCATCCCTTGGGGGCAGCGCCTCGGATACCTTCTCGAGCTGGTCGGCGCGGGAGACAAGGCTTCGCCCCTGAAAGCCCATGTGCGGAAGTGCGCACGCGATACCGCGCCGCTCGTACCAGCCGGCCCCGACGACGGCCCGGCGGCGCGCGCCGCCGACTGGCGTCTCCTAATCAACGCTGCGGTCGAGGCGGAAGTGTGATCCCGCGCGATTACATCACGGAATGGCGAGCCCGTCTGCCGTGGATCCAAGATTCCCAGGCCGAACAGGATCTGGTCATCAGCCGGGCATTGGTCCAAATCTTCTCGCGCCCGGTCTTGGCCCGTGAGCTCGCGTTTCCCGGCGGCACGGCGCTCTACAAGCTGCATCTGGCGCCGCCCGCCTGCTACTCCGAGGACATCGATCTCGTGCAGACGGTCCCCGAACCAGCTGGCCCGATCATGCATGCGTTGCACGAGGTTCTCGATCCGTGGGTCGGCAAGCCTCGATGGAAGCAGACCGGGTGCCGGGTGACCTTCGTCTGTCGTTTCGAGTCGGAGGACGCGCCGCATCTGCGGCTGCGCCTGAAGGTCGAGATCAATTCCCGCGAGCATCTTTCCATATTCGGGTTCAAGAGAGTTCCGTTTTCGGTGACCTCCAGATGGTTCACTGAAACCGCCGATATTCACATGTACGCGCTGGACGAGCTTCTCGCCACCAAGATGCGGGCACTGTGTCAGCGCAAGAAAGGCCGGGACCTGTTCGATCTCGCCACCGCTCTGGACTGCGCGGCGGCGGATCCAAGGCGCATCGTCACCGCCTTTTCTGAGTAGATGAAACGGGCGGGCGGTCATCTGACCCGCGCCCTGCTCGAACGGAGCCTGGCCACCAAAGTGCGTGATTATCGATTCGGCACCGATATTGGTCCCCTGCTTGCGCACGGCTACCGATTCGACATGGACCAAGCGCCTGACTGCCGGCGATGCGGGGTACACTGATGGCCGTATGGCGCTAGCAAGGCAGCCGACACGCCGCGACTTTGCCAAGGCCGCCGTGGCGCCGCTTGTAGTTTCGGCCTCGACTCTAGGCTTGGGCGGTGCCACTCCGCCCTCGGATCGGATTGCAGTCGCGGGCATCGGCATGGGCAACCGCAACCGCCGGAACCTTCAGGAATTCCTCAGCCAAGAGGACATTCGCGTACGGGCGGTGTGCGATCTTTTCGAGGATCGCAGATCCAGTGCCAAGGAATTGGTCGACGGTCACTACGGCGACGCCGACTGCTCTGCGACGCGCTTCCACGAGGAGCTGCTCGAACGTGATGACATCGATGCAGTCGTGATTGGCACTGGCGACCGCTGGCACGCCGTGATGAGTTCCTTAGCCGCCCAAGCGGGCAAGGATGTCTACTGCGAAAAGCCGTTCTGCCTCACGATCGCCGAGGGACGCCAGCTCGTCGACGTGACGAGCCAGCACGGCACGGTATGGCAATGCGGCACGCAGCGCCGCTCGAATCCGGGCTACGAATTCCTCGTCAACACCATTCACAGCGGCCGCATCGGCAAGCTGCATACCGTGCGGCTTTCGTTCGGCGCTACCGGCGGCTGGAAGAGCAACTCCTTCGCTGTTCCGGAGCACGAGCCGTCTGCCGACGAGTTCGACTACGACCGCTGGCTGGGTCAGGCGCCGTGGGCACCGTACTCGGCGGAACGAGTGCAATTATGGCGGCTGAACTGGGACACCGGCGCTGGAGCTGTGGCCGACATGGGGCCGCACTTCATCGAGACGGTGCAATGGCTGCGCGGTGACCCGCTGGACGCGCCGATTGAGTATGAGGGGGAGGCCGAGTTCCGCGACGAGGGCGGCATCAACAACATCCCGTATTGGTATGAGGTGCGCGCCCGTTACAAGGATGGCCTGCGGCTGCACATGGACACCGGTCGCAAGGGCCTGATGTTCGTCGGCGACGAGGGCTGGATCTTCCTCTCAGACACCGGGGGAATCGATGCTAAGCCCGATGCCGTGCTTGCGGGCCTCGAGCCCCCGGATGCCAACTACATCATCCAGAAGCCACACGTGCGCAACTTCCTCGACTGCATGCGCAGCCGGCGCCCGCCGGTGTCGAATCCGGAAGCGGCGCATCGCTTCCACACGATCGCCCACTGCGCCAACCTCTGCCTCCGGCTGGGCCGTCCGCTTCGCTGGGATGCCAGTGCGGAGCGGTTTGAGGGTGATGCCGAGGCCAACAACATGCGGTATCGCACGATGCGTGCGCCGTGGAGGGTCTGACCATGGAGCGGGATTCGGTGCAACGCGCTGTCCGAGGCGTGCTCTCGTACGATTTCGGCAAGTCGGCATCGGCCCTGTTCGAAGTCGACAGGCTCATCAACGAGTCCCATGGCGACCGCCGGGCGCGATCTTGGATCGAAGCAGAGCTGGCCGAACTGCTCGAGTCTGGAGCCAGCTTGGCCGCGAAGCAGGAAGTTTGCCGTCGCCTGTGGCGGATCGGCACCGATGACTGTCTCGACACGCTCGGCCAGATGCTCGAAGATGAGGATCCCCGAGTCGTCGCGGCCTCTTGCTACGCGATCGGCAGGCGCCCGTCCGCACGCGCAGACGAAATGCTCCGTGCGGCGTTGCGCAAAGCCCCGGAAGCCTGCCGCGCCCCGATCGAGCATTTGATCGACGATCGGCGTTGACTCAACCGCGTGCAGAGAACGCTGCAACGCAACTTTTCCCCGCAGTTCCCCGACAATCAACCTAATGCAAGGCGTTACGAATTTCATCGGCGGCGAGTGGAGCGTGGCTGCTGGTGCCGACGTGTCCCCGGTCATCGATCCCGCCACCAACGAAACGCTGACCACAGTTCCCGTTGACGGCACTGACGGAGTAGCGGCGGCTGTCGCTGCGGCTGCGGCTGCCTTTCCGCACTGGCGGAGCGTGCCTCCCGGCGAGCGCATTCAATTCCTGTTCCGCTTCAAGCAGTTGCTCGAGGCGGACTTCGAGGAAATCGCGCAGATCGTCTCACAGGAAAACGGCAAGACCTATGCCGAAGCCGCGGGAGAATTGCGGCGGGGTATTGAGAACGTCGAGGTGGCCTGCGGCATCCCGACGATGATGCAGGGCTACAACCTCGAAGACATCGCGCGCGGCATTGACGAGAGCATGATCCGCCAGTCCCTGGGTGTCGTCGGTGTCATCACACCGTTTAACTTCCCGGTGATGATCCCGCTGTGGTTCCTGCCCTACGCGATCGCCTGCGGCAACACGGTCGTGCTGAAGCCGTCCGAAAAGGTGCCGTTGTCGATGCGGAGGGTGATCCAAGCCTTGGAGCGAACCGGTTTGCCGACCGGCGTAGTGAATCTCGTCCACGGCGGGCGCGCCGCCGCAGATGCCCTAGTGGAGCACCCGGAGGTCCGTGCGATCAGCTTCGTCGGGTCGAGCCCGGTGGCGAAGCATATCTACGCCACCGCCGCACGCTACGGCAAGCGGGTGCAATGCCAGGGCGGGGCCAAGAATCATGTCGTCGTGCTGCCCGATGCCGACTTGGAGACGACCACCAAGATCGTTTGTGACAGCGCCTTCGGTTGCGCCGGCCAGCGCTGCTTGGCGGTTTCGACAGTTGTTACGGTTGGCGACGCCCACCCGCAGTTTCGCGATGCAATCGTCGAAGCTGCTGCCTCGCTGAAGGTCGGCCGAGGCGTGGAGGACGGCGTGGAGATGGGGCCGGTGATCACAGCCGAGAGTCGCAGCCGCATCGCGGGCGCGATTGACCGCGGAACAGCCGACGGGGCCGCTGCGATTCTGGACGGCCGCCGGATCAGGATCGACACCTATCCTGACGGAAACTTCGTCGGGCCCACGGTGCTCGACCGCGTCGAGCCCGGCGGCTTTCTCGCCTCTACCGAGGTCTTTGGCCCGGTGCTTGGCTTGACCCATGTTCAGAGTCTGGAAGATGCGATCGCCGTCATCGCCGCCAGTCCCTTCGGCAACGCTTCCTCGATCTTTACGAGCAGCGGCGCTTCGGCCCGCAAGTTTCGCAACGAGGTTTCCACTGGCAACGTGGGCGTCAACATCGGGGTCGCCGCGCCAATGGCATACTTCCCGTTTAGCGGGTGGAAGGACAGCTTCTTCGGCGTGCTGCACGGCCAGGGCCGGGACGCGGTCGAGTTCTACACCGACAAGAAGGTCGTGGTTGAGCGCTGGCCGCAAGAATGGTCGCGGCGATTCTGACCTGGCCGGTCCTCACGGCGCCGCCACATTATCAGAGCAAGTAATTTACACACCGTAGTTTAGGTTCAGCTTTCTGCTTTCCGTCCCCATGTTGTACCCCACAATGCGAACGGAACCGCATAGCACGACAGACGCCAGTTTCGGACCGATCTGGATCGGGCGTGCCGATCGGCTTCCTCGCCGCCAACCTCACGCCGGGTCCGAACGCCCGCTCGCAATGGAGTCCCGTCTGGAGGGGAAGCCGCGTGAACACTCAACCAACGTCAGAAGGACCTGCTAAACTCTACGCCATGAGCGACACCCGCTCTCTGGTTGTTGCCATCATTGGCACCGGCCTCGCCGTAATCACTGTCCATGTCGCTGTCATGTCGATGCTGATCGGCAGCGTGAACGCGCGGATCGATGACGTGCGGACCGACCTCGACCAGCACCGCGTCGAGATGCGCAAGGACATCGCCGAAATGCGCCAACGGTTGCGGGCCGTCGAACTCGCGTTCGGCAAGGTGGACCAGCGCCTTCTGACCATTGAGCGCGTCGTGCTCCCGGCACCGCCCGGCGAGTAACCCAACGGAGGGGAAATCGGTGTTGTTGCAGCATTGACCGGGAACGCTACCGAGATCTCGTCGGCGGAAGGCACAGAACTCTTCAAGCAGGTGCTGATGGAGAATGAGCGCGTCGTGCATGCGTACCAGCTCTTCCGGGATGCCTTCGCGTTCCCCGAACGGCGGTTGATTCTGAAGGACGTGCAGGGACTCTCTGGCAAGAAGATCGAGTGGCATTCTGTTCCGTACAGGTCGATCTCGCACTTCTTGATCGAGGCCGCCGACATGAATGACTGGGATGCTGAACTCAAGATCTACGTGTCTGGCAACCCGACACCAGCGATTTCCAAGAAATTCGTAACTGCTCAGGTACCTCGGCCCACGGGCATGAGTAGCGATCGCTGAGATGAACGGGTTGTGCGACGGTCGGGGTCCGGGCGGAACGGAGAGAGCGGACGATCGGGACGTCGGGTAAGCGGCTAGGATTCCACTTTCGCGAGCAGGGCGTCGGGCCCTTGCAGCAAGGCCTCGAGGCGGTTGAGGCCCTGCTTCCGCGCGGTCGACAGCACGCTGCGCAGCGTGGCGAAGTCGTGCGCACCCTGCTCGCACCGAAACCCGAGATCTTCATGCGCAGCTTCATCATCCGCAGATCCTGCTCTGCCTGATTGTTTGCAAAGGGCACCGTGAAATTCCTCAGGAAGCGCCACACCGACTCCCGGCGGTCCCTCAGCCGCTGCGCCAGATTGTGCCCCGGGCGGCGCTTCTTGCGTCCCCGCCGTCCGGGCTTGGCGAGCTGCAGTGGCGGCAACGCCTCGCGATACGCCAGCGCCTCCCCAACCAGTTGGTCATAGCGCCGCTCGATCCGCTCCAGCAGCGAACGCGGCAGCGCAATGTGTAGGCGCTCAGTTTGCACAGATGTAAAATCCCCGGATTAATCCGGCGGTAGGGAATCATCAATTCTCACACTATTTGCTCCTGCCGAAAGAAGTAGTGCGGCGGATCCTACTTGAATGCGCTGTAGAAACGGTACTTGCGAGCACTCCGATGTCATGGTCGTTGTCAGAATATTCTGATCTACATGTAATCATCGGCCAAATTATTTCGAGAAAAAATGGCCGTTTTGGGCCGGAATAAACCGAGAACCAACAGCAATGCCCCGCTGCCGAGCTATCCGCAGCGCCCGCCTCAGCAGCTGTTGCATCCGCCGCGCCCAATCTCCCCCGTCAATCTCCGCCAGTGCCTGTAACTCCCGCAAATGGTTAGCGTTGCACATCGCGTGCAGCCCCCCCCGAAACCTTGAAGTACGATGCCCAGTGGTCGTGCACCAGGATGCCCTGCAGGCCCTCCAGCAGGCTGCCGCGCTGCGCGCTCGTGCCGTAGAACGTCAGCCGCGGCGTGCTCAACACGCGCAGCCACTGCGTCTTGCCGGCAATCCGGAAGCCCGTCTCGTCCAAGTGCTTCACCCCGTCTGAGCTCACCAGCAGATCCCGCACCCGTGCCGTCCAGGCCTGCCAGCACTGGGCCACCTTGTGCGTCATCCCCGCCAGGGTCGCCGCGCAGATCGCCACGCCAAACACGTCCTGGAACAGCTCCGCTAAACGCTGTCGGGCCTGCCTGTCCGCCTCGCCAGAGGCCCTCGCTACCGCTCCGCACACCCTGCCCCGATCAAGCAATCCCCATAGCGACCATCTGAGCCTGCGGTTCCCCCCATCCGATTCTTTGCTCACCGCCGCGGCCGCCGAGTTCATTACGGTAGCTTCCGTGTTGGCTGTCAAGCAGATATCCGGGCAGATGTGTTCTGCAAGGGCGATTTTCTTGGATTTCTCTGCACATGGTGAGATTCGGTGAGGGGCGGCGGTGGGTGCTGCTCAGGCGGCGGCCGGCAACTCCCGAGCGGGCGGTTCGCTTTGCCAGCAGCGGTCCTCGCGCAGCAGCGCAGTGAGCAGGCAAGCGAGCTTGCGCATGACGGCGACCATGGCGACCTTGTGCTCCTTCTTGTCGGCGATCAGGCGCTGGTAGCAGGCCTTGCAGGCGGGTTCCCAGCGGGTCGCGGACAGGGCCGCCATGTAGAGGCTGTGGCGGGGCTGGGCGCGACCGCCGCGAATGCTGCGGCGACCATGCTGTTTGCCCGAGTCTTGGTCGAACGGCGCCAGGCCCAACAACGCGGCGGCCTGGCGGCGACCGATGGTGCCCAGTTCGGGCATCTCGGCACACAGGCAGGCGGCCGTGACCGGGCCGCAGCCGGGCACCGACTGGATGATCTCGGCGCGGCGCGCCAGGGCAGCGTCGGCGGCGATACAAGTCAGCATGCGCTGCTCGCAGGAGCTGATGTCGGCTTGCAGGCCATTGCAACTGTCAGCGATGCAGGCAGCCGCCTCGGGGGCGAGTTCGGCGCGCAGCTTGCGGAGGGCGCCGAGCTGTATCACGAGCTTGCGGCGCGCGGCCAGCAAGTCACTGAGCAGCTGCAGGTGATCGTCTTGGGGCGGGGTCGCCACGAGGCTGTCAAGCTGGCCGAAGCGGGCCAGCATGGCAGCGTCGACGCGGTCGTTCTTGGCGAGTTGTCCGAGGGCCTCGGCGAAGCGCCGCGAGCGCAGCGGGTTGACCAGCACGGTCTCCAAGCCGGCCTCGAAGAGGCACTGATGCAGACGGCGGTGATAGCGCCCGGTGGGCTCGAAGACAGCGCGGCTGACGCCGTGCTGCAGCAGCCACTTGCGCAGGGCGCGGCGGCCGCACTTGTCATTCTTGAAGTGGCGCTCCAAACTGCCCTCGAGGATGTGGGCGTCGAGCCCGGATTTGCCGACATCGATACCGGCGATTACGGTGGGCTTGGGTGGTGTCATTCCTGCGTTCCTGTCCTTTTGCGATACGGGGCTACACCCACGCTTCCGTTGAGGTCGCGCAGGAATTGATGCGACGGGCCGACCAAGCTACCGCACGGACCTGAAATCCGAGGGGGAAACGGTCCGACCCGTCGCCTCCTCGGGGGCCTTGCAAGGCCCCCGAGGCGACCTCCCCCCGCTGGCGAGGGGAGGGATCCGAGGCCTGCCGCTGCGGTGGCTTGCGCCACCTGCGGCAGACCAACGAGACGTACCCAAGTCCTAACTGGGGATCCTGTCTCCGGCACACTTCCAAGATAAAAGGGACACCGGTTGCCCGGCGCCCCCCGTGCAGAATCCGTACGTGCCCGGTGGGGCATACGGCTCCTATCTTGAGTGCATGACGGCTAATCGTTGGTCAGGCCACGGGTGGCGCACTCGGGAGCGCGGCCAATGCCGCTCGCTCAGTGCTTGGAGCCGCTCCCAAGGGAAGCGGTCCCGCTGCGACCGGCGGCGGAGACTGCGCATCCACAGTCGCTGCAGGTAGTGTCGGAAGCGGCTCAGGTGCGGGCCGCTGGTCGGAACTGCATAGTAGTTCAGCCAGCCGTCGAGCACCTGCCCCAGCCATTGCGCGGTCCGCACGATGTCCTCGTGCTGCCGCCGGTGCAGTGCCTGCTTGATCGCCTTCAGCTTCCGGTTCATCCGTTTCGCGATCGGCTTGCGCCCGAGCCCGAACTTCCCTGTCTTCGTGGTCCGGCAATACTGCGTGAACCCGAGGAAGTCGAACGTCTCTGGCCGCCCCTGACCGCGCTCCCGACGGTTCGCTGCCGCAAACCGCCCGAATTCGATCAGGCGCGTCTTGTCCGGGTGCAGAGCCAATCCGTAGGCGGCGAACTTTGCTGTCGCCTCGCGCAGGAAGCGTTCCGCGTCGCTGCGGTACTGGAAGCCCAGCACGAAATCATCGGCATAACGCACGATGATCATCTCGCCCCGAGCCTCCTGCGGACGCCAGGTCCGATGGACCCATGCATCCAGCACGTAGTGCAGTACCACGTTCGCCAACACGGGTGAGATCACTGCCCCCTGTGGGGTCCCCCGGCCCGTGTCGAACCACTGCCCGTCCTCCAGTACCCCGGCGCGCAACCATTTGCCGATCAGCCGCAGCAGCCGCTTGTCTCCAATCCGCTTCCCCAGCAGCTCTACCAGCTTGGCCCGGTCGATGCGGTCGAAGAATTTCGCGACGTCTGCGTCCAAGATCCAGTTGATCTTGCGCCGTTCGATCCCGACTGCGACGGCATCGAGCGCATTGTGCGCCCCGCGCCCCGGTCGGAACCCGTAGCTGAACCCGAGGAACTCCGCCTCGTAAATCGGCGTCAGGATGGTGTCGACAACGGCCTTCTGGACGATTTTGTCCTCCAGTGCGGCCACCCCCAGCGGTCGCGTGCCGCCGTCCGGCTTCGGAATGTTCACCCGCCGCGACGGACTCGCCCGGTACGTTCCTGCTTGCACGCGCCCGTGCCGGTCGAGCAGTCGCTCTTCCAGCCCTTGCCCGTACTCCGCCCAGCTCATTCCGTCCACGCCCGCTGCCGATCTGGGCTGCAACCCGTGGTAGGCCTGCCGTAGCGTGTCCGTCGTGATGTGGTGCAGTACCGCCGTCAACTTCTCCTTTGGTTCCCTCTTGACGAATTGCCGTATCCGCTCGGCCCCCTGTGTCACAGGTCCCCACCACTGCGTGTGGCCCGTGCTGCGGCCTCCCGGATTCCTCTCGATCCCGGCCCTTCCCTCCAGCGACTCCGCCGGCGCTTGCGCCCCTTTGTTCGCCGCCTTCCCGAGCGCCGTGCTCACGCACGCGCCCCGCGGTACTATGCCCGGGTCTGACTTCTTCGCGTCGTGCATCCTCGGCTTCGGCTGACTGCCTTCCCGCGGCGGTCCCGGCCACGTTCTGCCGGGACAACGCGAAGACCTCCCAGGTCCCGATGTCGGACGTACGTACGTGCCTTGAGGTCTTGGACACCGCGGAGTCCAGCCGTCCCTCGCCTGTAGCGGTACGACCAGTGTTGCCTTCGACTAAGTAGACGGTCTCGGCACTCCGGATTGGGTTTACGATGCTCAATGCTCTGCCCACACGCGCCGCTGTCAACGCTTCACCGACTGCCTCACGGCAGCCTGCGCATGACTCGCGGTGAAACATGGATTGGCTCATCCTTTGCTCCGGGAGACTCTCACTCCCTGTCCTTCACCAGTTAGCCTGGCTGTTCCTACCCCCCCCATTCACGCACCCGCCTGCCGCGTCGCCGAGCAAAGAATCCTCTACGTTATTCACGGCACCACCATGAACGTCGGTGGACTCCGTGTGTCCGGTACTCACGGCCTCATGGCCGACGGCGGCACTTCCCAGTACTGCTCGTGGCAGGCGGTGCAGGCGGCGTAGATTTCTCCGCCAGTGTCGAAGACGCCCTCTGCATCCCGCTTCTCGGCGGCTTCCACGGCCAAGGTTGCTGCGTCGATCAAGCCACTCGCGTAGGTCATCCAATCCCCGTCGTCCTTGGCGCGACCTTCCATCATCAGCAGGTTGCCCGCTTCGGCCACTGTAAGCGCACTTTGCATCACACGCATCCACTCCTCCTCGTTGCTCGGGCGGATTTCGTTGGTGCCTTCCACGGTGATGATGGTGCCGACGGAGTCCCACACGACCTCGGCGTGCGGGTAGACGACGTCGTGCATCAGATCCTCCACGGACGCGACGAGCTTGAAAGGCGGACCTTCACCGGCGCTGCCAGTGCCGGCTGGCCCGCATCCCGGGGCGATCGCCACAAGCGTGAGGACGGCGGAGCAGGCAGCGATCATCCGAGGGCTGGTGTGTTGCATCTGGCTCGCTCCATGTGTCGCCGGTCGCGCTGCGCAGGGCGCTGGTCCGCAGAGTCGCCCCAAATTACCGACGCGTGGCCTTCACTTTAGCGCGTGTCCGAAGCGGGTCACCGCTGATTCTTTGTCGGGTTGAGGGGTGTAGTCGCTCTCTGGGTGCCTGAACACGAGCGCCATGGCGGTCTGAGAAGGAAAATCGAGCCCCGGCCTAGTGTCCAAGGATGCCCGATGGGCCGAGCAGCGCCGGGCGGGGCTCCCGCTATCGGCCCCGAGCGCACAGAGCGGCCGCTCACCCGGCCGCGGTCGGCCGGATGCGATGTCTCAGCGGTGCCAGTCCTGCTAGGTTTCGCTCAGTCGCAGTTGCAGCGCCTTGGCGCGGTTGCCGGCGGAGTAGATTTGCGCCTCCGGCACCGTCTCGAACTGCGGCTGCGACAGCAGCAACGCCAGCGCCAGGTTGTTCAGCGCCGCGTTGTTGGCCGGACCGTGGCCCGTGCGCACGCGGCTAGCAGCCTCCCCGAAGACCTTGTCGCGGCGGTAGTGGTTGGCGCTCTCCACTCGCCAGTGGCCGCGCTGCAGCACCCGTAACTCGCGCGCCGAGGCAGCCGCCGGCGGCAGCGAAGTGATGCCGTAGCTGTGTAGGGAGGCGGATTATTCTGGCAGTAGATAGGGGTTTTTCCTCGCACTGCGTTGACGCCAAATCAGTTGGAAATCAGAATAATCCGGGAATCAGGCAGGCGGTTTGAGCCGGGATTTGCAGTAGCGGGCTAGCGGACGGGGAGATTCCGCGCGGTTGCGTCCAACGCTCGAGCGCACGTTCCAGCGAGGCCGGGTCGGTCCGCTCCATGACCCGCTGGAAGGTCGTGTCCGAGGGTGTCACGTACTCCCCCGTGGTCGCGTCCCGGCGACAGCCCAAGGCTCCTAACTCCGCTGCTGTCAATGTCTTCGCATACGCTTCTGCCGCCCGCCCGCCGACCCGACCGGCCAGCCTCGCCAGCAGCTGCAGCGCCAGTACCACGGCCAACCGATGCCGTCTCCCGTGGCAGCTCCGGCTGTCCTCCACCGCCTCCCACTGCGCCCGCAGCGAGCGCAGTTCCGCCGCCGGGTAGCGCACATCGACCGCCCCGCAAGCCCATTCCGGCCGCTCCTGCGGATCCGCCAGCCGCGCCCGCGCCCGCGCCCGCAGCGGATCCACCAGCATCTGCTTGCGCTGCCCGTGCTTGTCCGTGGACTGCCCGTTCGAGCGCGCAGACCCCTTGCGCAAGCCCAGCTGGATCCAGTGCGCCGCCACATCGACCGTGCCCCGGTACAGCTGCGGATCCACGAACGTTTCGGCGAGTTCAATGGGATGCCCCCAGCGCTGTTGCCAGTCCCGGCTCAGCCGCCGCAGATTCAACCCCAGCACGCGCGAGGCCAAGTGCTGCACGCCCGCCCCCTCCGGCAGCACTAAAAACCTCGTGTGATTGGCGATCAGATGCAAGCGCCGGAACTGCACCGCCTTGTGCCAGCCCAGCCAGCGGGCGCGCGGGCGGCACTGGAAGACCCCCGTCTGCCAGCCCACCAGCGCCAGCCGCAGCACCACTTGCTTCAGATCCGGAATCGTTGTGGGCGTCTCCTGCTCCTGCATACCCCATGCATACACGAATCCGGCCAAAATAGCCAGCCCCTCGCCGATCTTGTTGTGCGAATGGTCACACCCCCCGATAAAGAATCAGCCGTGCCGAAGCGGGTGCAGCCGCTCGAATGGGTGGCGGGATTCTGGTAGAGTCTTGTATTGCTTCCAGCTAAGCTTGCTCTCGGCCGACGGCGGCTAGTTTCGAGCGAGGTTTGGAAGACCGGTTCGCGCCATGTGGCTGCAATCACAGTTCGAGTGGCTCGAAGCTTCTTGGGCCAGCGTGGCCATCCGCGAATCGATCATGTTCTACCCGCTGGTCGAGACCACGCACGTGCTGACGCTGTGCCTGTTCCTCGGCATGACCTCGGCCTGGGATCTGCGCTTGGTCGGATGGGCGCTGCGCCGCGTGCCGGTGTCCCAGGTGGTCAACCGGCTGTTCCCGTGGGCCATGGCCGGCTTTGTGCTGATGGTGATCAGCGGCGGTCTGCTGTTCCTGTCCGGGCCGGTGCGAGCCTCGCAGAACATCTTCTTCCAGATCAAGATGGTCATGATCGTGCTCGCTGGCATCAACGCCTTCGTCTTCCATAAGACGATCTTCCGCTGGGTTGCCGAATGGGACCAGACGGACACTATTCCGGTCCGCGCCCGCATTGCCGGGGCTTGCTCGCTTCTGCTGTGGGCCATGGTCGTCGTCTGCGGGCGCATGCAGGCGTATAACTGGTTCGACTAACGGGGCTTCCACATGGATCTTCTGCCGCTATTCGAATGGCTCGAGGACACAACGATTGGCGCTGTGGTCCGTGATTCGCTATGGCTCTTCCCCGTGATCGAGTCGATTCACCTGCTCGCCTTGGCCCTGATCGGGGGGACCATCCTGGTCGTGGACTTGCGCCTGCTGGGCTTCGGCCTGCGGAGCCAGTCAGCTGCGATGTTGGCGCGGAGCCTTCATCCCTGGCTGGTGGGAGGCTTGATCACGATGGTCGCGACCGGCGTGCCGATGCTGCTGTCCGAGGCGATCAAGTGCTATTACAGCCCGCCGTTTTGGTACAAGATGTCCTTCTTCGCGGTGGCGCTGGTGTACACCTTCACGGTGCGCAGGCGCGTCGCGGCGGCTGAAGAGGCCGCCTTGGGGCCTATCTGGGGCAGGCTGGCCGCGCTGACATCGCTCGGCCTGTGGTTCTGCGTCGCATTCTCGGGCCGCTGGATCGCCTTTTACTAGCTGCCCGCCCGCTCCGCGGGTCCCCGTCTCTACCGCTCTGTCGGATCCCTGCCGTCGCTCGGCGCCCCCGTGCCGGAGGATCCCATGAACAGCCTCTGCCCGTTTTCTAACGTCAGGTTGCGGCCGTTGGCCTTCATCGTGCCGTCCTTCGCTTGATACCCGTCGACCATGATCACGGTTCCGGGCAGCAGCGACTTCTTCGTGAAGCCTCGCCGGAACAAAGTGTTGGGCGTGCCGCCTTCGACCATCCAGCGCTGGACCTTGCCGTCGTCCATGCTCACGTCGATGTGGATCCAGGCGTGAGGGTTGATCCATTCCATCTTCGCCACCGTGCCCTTCAGCTGCACGGGGCGATTGGCGTCGAATTCGGCGGAAAACGCGTGGTGCGCTAGCAGCGGCACCGCGGCCAGCAGTGCGGCCAGCGCGAAACCTATCCAAATGTTAGCGGCTCTCTTCGACATGCCATCTTCCTCCGTCGGTTGCAGTGTACCCCAATGCGCCGTCGCCCGGGCGCCGACTCTGCCCTCACGGCTCCGGGCGGTTACGGCAGGTTCGATCCCGTGTGGCCAACCCCCGCCTGCTCGCCGGCTCTAGCCCCCTCCAGCATGGTGAACATGCTGTAGTTGCCCTCGTGGCAGGCGTATTCGAACATCGGCTCGTCGGTCTGCTTCATCGGGATCGCCGCCGACCACGGCTGCTCGAACGAGTTTGGATCGTTGATGGTGTACTCGTACACGATCCTTTCCGGGGCTACCCGCGTGAAGCGTTCGGTCAAGATCATGTTTTTTCCGGAACCCCGGTACGAAGTCTTGTTGGTGAAGTTCCTTGATTCCACCACCAGCGTGTCGCCTTCCCAGCGGCCGCGGGCGTCCCCGCGCCACTGCCGCATGTGCTCGGGCAGGCGGTCCCTGCCATCCAGCGGGACGATCCGGGCATCGTTCACCATCTCGATCAGCAGGACCGCGTAGCCGGGCGTCTGGAAGATGTGGACGTTGTTGTTGTACGCGCTCGGAGTGTACGGCGGTCCCGCGTTGAATCCTAGGATGCAGCGCTCCGCAACTCCCCGGTCCTCCGGCCCGTGCGGCGCGCGTGCCCGTGCGGCGCGGATTCCGGAGTAGCGCTCCTGCGCTGCCGGCGTCAGTGTGGGAATCCTGCCGTCGGAGGGGCTCACGACTAGGGACGTGCGCTTGTCCTCGGTGAGCTCGTTGCCGTAGTCCCACCAGAATTGGTTGTAGGCGTTGCGGACATCTTGCTCGGCTGAGATGCCGTCCGAGGCGCGCCGGTCCTTGTCGCGCCGACCCAGCTCCTCAACGCGGAATTCTGCGGCCTGAGCCTCGTCAAAGACCTCCTGATCGCCGAGCTGGGTGGGTCGTTCCAGCGGCGTGATCGTGCGGAAGTCCCACACCCCGCGAAGATCTGGCACGCCCCATGCCGTGCGAGGCGGGGCCCAATCCCGAGCATCGCCGGAAGCATCTTCTGCCGCCGGCAGCGCTGCCGCCAGCAGGGCGACACACGCTAGAGCGAAAACCTGTCGTGCCATTGCAAACCTCCTAGGTTATTCCGCTTCCTTCTTGCGCAGGTGCCCGTACATCATCTCTTCGACGAACTCCACGCATTTGAACTCCAGCAGCTGCATGTTCTCTTCCATGCGCCGGTACAACGGAAGCTTGATTTTCCAAGGCCGCGTGAATACGCTCTCGTCTTCAATCGTGGCCTCGTACATGAGGTGGTTGGGGCCGGTCGGGGTGTACCGCTCCACGACCCGCAAGGAGTCGGAGTGGAAGTTTCCGGCGCTGTCGAACCATGTGTCGGGAACGTGATTGGTCACATCGACGACCAGCGTCTGGCCTTCCCAGCGGCCTCTCGAATGGCCCATCCAAGCGTCGCCCGGATGTTCGAAATCGGGTCTGTCCATGTAGATGACGCGGGATGCGCTAGCGAACTCGTGCGCGATCAGGATGTGGTCCGGAGTTTGGACGATCTGCAGCGGGAACGGCATATAGGTGGAGCGCGGCACGCCCGGCATGTAGCACTTGACCACGGGGTCCAGCTTCAACCAGTCGGCCTTGTTCTGCTGGCGCTTCTCCAGCGCCCAGGGCTGGTAGGGGATTTCGCCTCCCTCGACGACGCCGAGTCCCCCCGGGATCGCTCCCAGTGCGCCCGCTTCAATCACTGGGCTGCCTTCGGCGGAATGGCCCTCGAGGTTCCAGTGCGCCGTGCCGACCGCCTGCCAAATGCCGTTCAGATTGGGATTGCCGTCCGGTGTCCGGGAAGCCTCGTATCCCTGCGCGGCAGCGCCTGCCGCCAGCAGCCCCATGCACAGGACCGCCGCGGCAAGTGACCCCGCAGTGGCGGGGCTGATCGCGGTCGTCGGCCGCAGCATCTTTGGCATCGTTTGTAACTCCACCCAGAGCATACTACCGAATCTCGGCCGGCGAAAGCGCAATTGCGGCCGATGCGCGCTGATAGGGTACCTAGTCCTGCTGCTTGCGACACACCTTCTGAGCCTGTGGGCTGCGCTATACTGCGGCGCGTTGGACGGTCACGGAGGGGCGGGCGTGGACGGCACAAAGAAGCGATTTTATTCAGACCGCCCTCGCGCTTTGCGGCGGACCGCGGCCGTTGCCGGGATTGACCACTATCTGGGATTGCGGTGGGTCGTCGCACTGCTGCTCGGACTTGCAGCGGTCTCTGTCTGACCCAGCGCTTGGTCGCCTGCTTCGTGGATCACCGCGATCGGCCCTACTGGTGGCGCTGTTTCTGGACAGCCGCGCGGAGGCGCCGGCTTGATGTCCATGTCATCGCGGACCAATGCTGCACGCCCAAGCCCGGAACGGTACAAGGTCTGCGCCAACGCTGACTCCTTTCCAACCGGGCTAAGTCCACTTTATCGTAGTGTCCGAACATCCCGCAGCGCCTTTTATATTGGAAACGCACATGATCGCGTCGGGCGCTCACCCCGATTGGCATGAAACACAGCGACGCGGCGAGCGCCCGCCGACTTCCGATGCGATCTTGTAAGATTGAGTTCGATATCCGAGTGCGTTCGCCCTGCCTTAGAATCAGCGGACGGTTACGGGCCATAGATCGGGGCTGCCCGGATCGCCGTGGAGTTTGAGCGTTCGGCGAGCGCACTTCGCACGGCGGTCGCTTATGGCAACTGAGCGCGTGCAGGGGAGTTGTGCCCATCGTGTCGGCCTGTTTCGCAGCAAAGGTGCCGGAGAGAGGGATGGTCGCCACTACCTCGGCCCCTCTCTCCCCAGTGCCGCAGGTGGTGCCAACTGCCGCTGCGGCAGGTAAGCAGATCCCTCCCCGCCCAGTGGCGGGGAGGCCCCCGGTGGGGCCTGGCCAGGCCCCACCGGGGGCGACGGGTCGGACCGTTAGTGCCTCGGATTTCAGATCCGTGACTGAGCTTGGTCGGCCCGTCGCAGCAATTCCTGCGCGCCCTGAACGGAAGCGTGGGTCAGGACCCGAATTGCAAAAGGAAAGGAACGCAGGAATGACCACTCACACTCCCATCGTAGTCGCCGGCATCGATGTCGGCAAGTCCGGGCTCGACGCCCACATCCTCGACGGCCGCCTCGACCGTCAGTTCAACAACGACAAGTCCGGCCGCCGCGGCCTGCGCAACTGGCTGCTCAAGCACGGCGTCAACCGGGCCGTCTTCGAGCCCACCGGCCGCTACCACCGCAACCTCCACGAGTGCCTCGCTGACGCCGGCCTCGAGACCGTCCTGGTCAATCCCCTGCGCTCCCGCCGCTTCGCCGAAGCCATCGGAACACTCGCCAAGAACGATCGCGTCGACGCCGCCATGCTCGCCAGCTTCGGCCTCCTCGCCGGTAAGCGTTCGAGCGGGCCGTGAATAGAGGACGTTGAGAGGGTGGAGGGAGGGTAGAAAAAAAACTGGCTTGAAACGCTGGACACCGGATATGTGTTTATGCCAGCCTAGCGAATATGCAGTTGGGCGGGCAGCCGGAAGCGCAGGGAGGGTTGGTGTGGGCCCCGGGCTTCGACTGGCGGCGGGAGCGGGTGCCTGCCGAGGCGGTGGCGTTGGTCGAGGCGAAGCAAGCGGCGCATTACTGGCGGAGCATGCACGCGCGGGCGAAGGAGCGTTGGGGGCAGTGGCGGGCAGCGGAGCGGCAGCTGGCGGATGCGCGGCGGCAGATCGCGCAGTTGGCCGGGCGGGTGCGGGAGTTGGAGCAGGAGAATGCGGGTCTGCGGCAGCGCCAGCAGGAGCTGCTGAAGACGCCGTTCGGGAAGCGGAGTGAGAAGCGTCAGGGCGGCAGCGCCGGCGGGCCGGGACAGCCGTGTAGGGAGGCGGATTATTCTGGCAGTAGATAGGGGTTTTTCCTCGCACTGCGTTGACGCCAAATCAGTTGGAAATCAGAATAATCCGGGAATCAGGCAGGCGGTTTGAGCCGGGATTTGCAGTAGCGGGCTAGCGGACGGAGAGATTCCGCGCGGGGCGGGTGGCGCTAGGGCCCCGCGCAGGTTATCAATAGGTGGCCCGCGCGTGCAGACCGCCGGGCCGTGGTCGGTCCTGACTTGCAAGTTCGGTTTCCCACAGACCTGAGCGACGAAGAGTATGTTAGCCAGCGGGCCTGGAACGACGCAACCGCGCCGGACTGTCGGTGGTGCGGGCCGGACAAGTGCAAGCTGGCGCCGCCCGGGTTCTATGCGCGGGTGAAGCCACCCGGGACGCGCATCCGGCGGTTCCGTTGCAAGCGCAATGGGCGCACAGTGAGCGCTTTGCCCGACTGCTTTAACGCGCGCATGCCGGGCTCGTTGGAGGCGGTGGAAGCGGCGGCGCGGGAGGCGGCGCGGGCCGCCAGCTGGAACGCTGCCGTGGAGAAGCTGCGCCCGCCCGGGCAGGGCCGCCCGGCCAGTGCGGAGCGCTGGCTGAAGCGGCGGGTGCAGTGGGTGAGCGGGCTGCTGGTGGCGGTCAAGGGGCTGGCCCCGGAGCGGTTCACGGGAGTGGAGCCGACGCTGGCGGGATTCGGGCAGCAGCTGGAGAGCGACAGCGTGCTGCGGGGGCTGCGGCAGTGCGCATGAGCGTGCGGGGGACCCGAGTGTCGTTGTCCTCGATGTTTCCACGACAGGAGCTGTTCGCGCACAGTCTGTCACGGCTACGGGCAGTCGCGCCGGGGTAGCCGGCGGGCCCACGGGAGAGTCAGCTGGGGCGCCCTGCGCGGCGGCAAGCGAGGGTGTGGCTACGAACCCGCTCCTGACAGCCCATTCTCCGAGCCCATGACGCTTAGACCCCACGCTACCTAAACTTGGTGATCTATGCGGGCTTAGTCCTACTACTTGCAACACACCTCTTGAGCCTGTGGGCTGCGCTATACTGCGGCGCGTTGGACGGTCACGGAGGGGCGGCGTGGACGGCACAGAGAAGTGGTTTTCTTCAGAGCGCCCTCACACTTTGCGCCGGATCACGGCCGTTGCCGGGCTTGACCGCTATCTGAGATTGCGTTGGGTCGTCGCACTGCTGCTCGGGGTTGCAGCGGTTTCTGTCTGCCAGCGGGCCCAGCCCCAGGCGCCTGCGGCTTGGGTCGACGACGAGCGAATCGACAGAATCAACGAGGACGACCCCGGCCAGTGGCTGGCTTACGGGCGCGGTTACCGCCAGCACCGCTTTTCTCCGCTGGAGCAGATCAACCGCGCGACGGTCAAGGATCTGGGCCTGAACTGGACCAGGCAGATCGAGGTCCGCCATCGTCTGCAGTCCTCGCCGATCGTCGTTGACGGCGTGATCTACTACACCGACAGCTGGAGCAACGTTTCGGCAGTCGATGCCGATACCGGTGAAACGATCTGGACGTTCAACCCCAAGACCCGCCGCCGCTTTGCCCGGTGGTCGTGCTGCGGCGGGCCTATCAATCGAGGCGTGGCGGTGTACCAGGGCCGCGTCTACACGGCGACATTCGACGCCCGGCTGGTCGCGATTGACGCGGCCACCGGCGAAATGGCCTGGGATGTCGACACCGCTGACTACCCGTCAAGGGTGCCGTACACGATCTCCGGGGCTCCGCTCGCTGCGGCAGGCAAGATCCTCATCGGCAACAGCGGATCCGAATGGGACCACCGCGGATACGTCACCGCCTATGACGCGGCCACGGGCGAGAAGGCTTGGCGCTTTTTCACCGTTCCGGGCGATCCCTCCAAGCCCTTCGAGCATCCCGAGCTGGAATTTGCAGCCCAGACGTGGAACGGCGAGTGGTGGAAGCTCGGCGGAGGCGGCACCGTGTGGAACAGCATGACCTATGACACCGACCTGCACACGGTGTACATCGGTGTCGGCAACGGGACGCCGTGGTCTCGCGACATCCGTTCGCCAGGCGGCGGCGACAACCTCTTCCTGTCATCGATCGTTGCGCTGGATCCGGACACGGGCCGGATGAAGTGGCATTACCAAACGACCCCCGCCGACAACTGGGACTACACGGCCACCCAGGACATCGTGCTCGCCGAGATGGCGGTCGACGGCAAGCACCGCAAGGTGGTCATGCAGGCACCCAAGAACGGGTTCTTTTATGTGTTGGATCGCCAGAACGGGGAGTTGCTGAGGGCACATCCATACGGAGCGATGACGTGGGCCACGCATGTGGACATGCAGACCGGAAGGCCGGTCGAGAACCCGCATGCCGTCTGGGAAGAAAAACCGCAGTGGATGCTGCCGGGCAACACCGGCGCGCACAACTGGGAGCCGATGGCCTTCGATGCGAGCAAGGGCCTGATGTACATTCCGACCCACGACACGCCCTTCTTCTTTGCCCTGCCCAAGGACTACCAGGAGACCGGCGTTTACAGCCCGCGCGAGCGAACGATGAACCTAGGAGTGGCGATGGGCAGCTACCGCATGGAACTGATTGACCAGGCGGGCAAGCCGCCCGAGGCGAAGGGCTTCCTCAAGGCGTTCAATCCGCTGACCGGAGAGACTGTCTGGAAGGTTCGCAACAAGACGGCGCGGATCGGCGGCGTGCTGGCTACGGCGGGCGGCTTGGTCTTCCAGGGCGACGGCAGCGGTGCGTTCTCGGCTTACAACAGTGACACGGGGGACTTGCTCTGGGACTTCGACGCTTACGGGTCGATCATCGCCCCGCCCGTGACGTACCAAGTCGGGAACACGCAGTATGTAGCCGTGGTGGTCGGAGCGAGCTTCGCGTATTACGATTTCGGCAAGCTGCTGGTGTTCTCCCTCGGCGCGGATGCGGAACTGGAGATTCCGCCGACGCGTGACCGGGCGATTCCCGAGCAGCCGCCCATGACGGCGTCAGCCGAAGAACTCGCCGAGGGTGACAAGCTGTATCATCAGTTCTGCGCTTCCTGCCATGGCTACCGCGCCCGCGGCTATCGCAATGCCGACCTGCGCATCATGAGCCCGGCGACCCACGAGGCGTTTCAGCAGGTCGTGCGCGAGGGGCTGCTGCTGGATCTGGGCATGGATGCCTTCGGCAACGATCTCAATGAGGTGGAAACCGAGCTGATTCGGCAGTACATCATTGCCCGCGCCAATATCGACCGAGAGGCGCCGGGCCAGTAAGAAGTCTGGTCAGCCAACACCCGCGCTGCGGGCATCCTTGGATGGGCGTTTTCGTCCCGGGACTCACGCTCGACTCGGCCGGGCCACGTTCATGGCGGCGCTGAAGATCGCGTTGTGGTGCAGAGGATTGCCCGCGACGCTACGCCATGCTCGCCATCCGCCCTAGGCCGAAATTCCCGGGCGGTCCTCTCGCATGTATTGGCCGCAAACGCACTCTCGCCAAGCTCTCCTGCTAGCCGCCAAGGTCGACCCGCCCGGAACTCCGCAATCTGGAACCCCCGGCACATCAGTGCTGCGTGCAGGCTGCGCCTTCCCTATACTCAAGGAGCTCCACATTGGGCGAAACGAGGTGGGGACGATGACTCGCAACATTGCCACTGCACTGTGCTTGACCGCAACTTTGGCGCTGCTTCCATGGGCATATGCACACCATGCGTTTTCTGCGGAGTTCGACGCGAATGCGCCGATCAACGTAATCGGTAAGGTGGTCAAGGTCGAATGGATCAATCCTCACGCCTGGGTCCACGTCGAGATGGAGCGCGACGACGGAGCCAAGCTCGTGTGGGAACTCGAGGCAGGCACGCCTAACACGCTCTTGCGCCGCGGCCTGACCAAGACCCTGCTAGTGCCGGGAACGGCGGTGACGGTGCGCGGCTATCAGAGCAAGGACCGGCTCTGCGATCCGACCTGCAAGGGCAGCGGCCGCGACATCACATTCGCCGACGGCCGCAAGCTGTTCATGGGATCATCCGGTACCGGCGCACCGCGCGACGGCACCGATCCCACGGAGCCGAAGCGCCCCTGATCACTGATCGCTCTCGGCTGCGGCTTCTTCGCTCTGCAGCCGTTCCTCGGCGGCCTTGACCGCTCCGGAGCCGCCGTACCATGTTGCGAGCCAATCGTCGCTGGTCTGGCCCTTCTGCTCCTGCGCTCTAGCTCCCGAGAGCATCAGCGTCATGGCGCGGTTGCCCTCGTGACAGGCGTACTCGAGCAGCGGATCGGATGTGTTCTTCATCTCAACCGCCACCGACCACGGCTTCTCGAACGACTCCGGATCGTTGATCGTGTACTCGTAGAGCAGCGTCTCCTCGGACGTCCGCGTGAAGCGCTCCTCGAGCACCATATGCGGACCCGAACCGCGGAAGTTGGTGTGCTTCGTGAAGTTCTTCGTCGTCACGACGAGCGTGTTGCCCTCCCAACGCCCCCGGGAATCGCCCTTCCAAAGCCGCACGCTCTCCGGCAGGTGATCCCGTCCGTCGAGCGGGATGATGCGATGGTCATTGATCATCTCGTTTAGGATCGCCACGTACTTGGGCGTTTGGAAAATCTCGGCGAAGTTGTTATACGCTCCCGGGTTCATGGGCGGGCCGGAGTTGAAGCCCATGATGCAGCGCTCGAGCGGATTGCGGTCCTCCGGGCCAGCGGGCACGCCGCCCCAGCGGGCGTAGCGCTCGTCCGAGCGGCGCTTGGCGAGTTCGCTCTGCGCGGGAATGCGACCGTCCGGCGGGTCCACGACCAAGGAGGTCCGCATGGTGCCGGTCATCTTTTCGCCTCGGTCGAGCCAGAAGGCGTTGTAGCCAACATCCACGTCACCTTGACCCTGTACGGGATCGCGGCTCCGGCTGGCCGCTCTTGCCTTGCGGGTCCGCTCCTCCCACGCCTGCGCTTCCTGCGCCGTCAGGAACGCCTTGTCCTTGAGCTCCTTCGGGCGTTCAAACGGAGTGATGGACCGGAAGTCCCACGTGCCTTGAAGGTCCGGAGCACCCCAGCTGGTGGTGGGCGGGTCGGCCGCCAAGGCGGCCGCCGGCAGCACGACCAGCATTGCCGCGATCGCCAGCGCGGCTGTGAATTGCCCTGTCATTGGGCTGGCATTGCGGTTGATATCGCTTTGGTTGGACACTGCTGGTCTCCCTCCTACTTGTCGGCCGCCTCGGCTCCAGACTGCTCTGCGGCCTCGGCATTGCGTCGCAGGTGGCCGTAGACCGCGCCCTCGCCGAACGGCACGCACTTGAATTCCAAGATCTGCACATTGGGCTCAAGGCGCCGGTATAGCGGCATGGTCATCTTCCACGGCCGGGTGAACACTTTCGGGTCCTCGATCGTGACCTCGTAGCGCAGGGCATTAGGCCCGGTCGGCGTGTAGCGCTCCTTGACGCGCAGATCCTCGCTGTGGAAGTTGCCCGAACTGTCGAACCAGGTATCGGCGACCTGCGCGGTGACGTCGACCACCAGGGTCTCGCCCTCCCAGTGGCCCAGCGAATAGCCCATCCACGAAGGTGCGAGGGCCTCTGAGCCCGGTCGGTCCATGAGGACCATACGGCTGGTGCTGGCGAATTCGTAGGCAAACAGGACCTTCTTGGGCGTTTGCACGATCTGGAAGGGGAACGGCATGTAGGTCGCGCGCGGGATGCCGGGCATGAAGCACTTGACGGCCGGATCCAGCTTGAGCCAGTCCTTGAGGTTCTCGGCGCGCTTCTCAGCCGCCCACGGCTGGTACGGGATTGTCCCGCCTTCGACCACGCTCAAGCCCGCCGGAATCGCGCCGAGCGCGCCAAGGGCCTCGGCTGGGCCGTGGCGCGCGGCATGGTCCTCAAGATCCCAGTGCGCAGAGCCCATCGCCTGCCAGATGCCGTTAAGGTCAGGGTTGCCGTCTGGCGTGCGGGCTGCGGCGTATTGCGCATCCGCTCGCGCGCCAAAGGGGCCGGCGAGCAGCAACGTGGCGAGCAGCAGGGCAGCTGCGAGTTGAGCATTGCGCAACATCTCTGTCGTCCGGCCTCCGAGACGGGCGTCCCGCGGCCCCAAGGCAACCAGAGTATACACGTTGCAGCATCGGCCAGAATACGCAGTTGATGCCGATCGGTTCGAGCTGTAGCCGGGTTGCACCGGTGTCGGGCCGACACACCCCTTGAGTGAACAGGCACGGCAACCCGGCCCTGCGACATTCACCACGCGCGGTGGAGGACCCATCCGACGACGATGCCCGGGGGATGATGCTTCTGGCGGCCTCCTACGCAGGGGTGGGGTTCGGCAACGCGGGGACGCATTTGCCCCATGGAATGTCGTACTCGGTATCGGGCATGGTCAGGGAATTCCGAGTGCCGGGGTATCCGACCGCCCATGCCATGGTCCCGCATGGGATCTCTGTCATCCTCAATGCCCCGACGGCGTTTCGTTTCACGGGCGCAGCCAGCCCTGCGCGCCATGTCGCAATCGCGGAGGCCCTCGGCGCCGAGATACGAGGAGTGCCGCCCGAAGACGCGGGCGAGAGCCTAGCCGATGCCATTACCGACTTCATGCGGCGTCTGGGCGTGCCGAACGGTCTCGCCGCGCTCGGCTACACGCAGGCTCACATTCCGCGTCTCGTCGCGGCCACTCTTCCCCAGCATCGGGTAACCAAGCTGTCTCCCCAGCCGTTTACCGAGAAGGATCTGGCGCGGATCTTCCGGGACGCTCTGACGGCGTGGTGAATGTCGCAGGGCCGGGTCGCCGTGCCCGTACACTCAAGGCGACACCAGCGCAACCCGGCTACAGCTCGAACCGACCGGTATCAACTATGCTTGGGTTCGGGACCGCCTGCTTCGACAATGTCTGCTCCAACCCGAAGAGAGGCGCTCAGGACTGCAGTGAGCGCTCCCCTAGCGGCGGCAGGGCTTGGTTCCGGCGCAACCCTGCGAGCGCAATCGGGAGTGACCGAGAGCACGATCGTGCTGGGCGTTTCCGCTGCGTTCTCGGGCCCGTCGCGCGGCCTCGGAATCGAACTCTACCGCGGCGCCGTCTCCTATTTCGAGCATGTCAACCAGTCCGGGGGCGTCCACGGCCGGAAGGTAGTCCTAAAGGCGTACGACGACGGCTATCAGCCTGCGCCCTCCGTCATGAACCAGGGCTTTTCAATGTTTGCTAACAAGGGCTGGTTGACAAAGGAGGACGGAGGAGGACTGGACAAACCGGTCTTGGGTGTGCGATAACTCGGAAAGTGAGACAGGACGCGCTTGCGCTGCGCGAGGTGCGGGTCCGGACGGTGCGGCCCGACGAGGAGCCGCGCTGGAACGAGTTGATGCGCGAGCGGCACTATCTCGGCTTCCGCAACTTCTGTGGCAAGCGCCTGCGCCAAGTCGCCGTGCACGGCGAGCGCTGGCTGGCTTTGATCGGCTGGCATGCCGCCGCGCTGCACTGCGCCGCCCGCGAGCGCTGGATCGGCTGGAGTTCCCTGCAGCGCCGCCAGCGGCTGTTCTTGGTGGCCAATCAGTCGCGTTTCCTGCTGTTGAGCGAGGCCGGTAGCAGCCCCCATCTGGCCTCGCGCGTGCTCGGCCTGAGCCTGCGCCAACTGCCGCGCGAGTGGCAGCGCCTGCACGGCAGCGCGCTGCTCTTGGCCGAATCGTTTGTGGATCCGGCACGCTTCGCTGGAACCTGCTACCGCGCCGCCAACTGGCTCGAGGTCGGCGCCACGCAAGGCTTCGGGCGCGTGCGCGGCGGCGCGATCGGCTATCGGCACCACGGCGCGCCCAAGCGCGTGTTCGTCTACCCGCTGCGGCGCGACGCGCGGCAGCAACTCGCGGCCGCGCGGGCGCAGCCCGCCTGGCGGCCACACCAACCCCGGCTCATGCTCAACGATGCTCAATGGCGCTCCCTGCGCTGCTTCCTCGACCAAGTCCCCGACACGCGCAGCCGCCGCGGCCTGCGCTATCCGATGCGCACCGCGCTGGCGCTCCTGCTTGGATCGCGCTTGGCCGGTTGTCAGACACTGACCGAGCTGAGCGACTTCGGGCGGGCGCTGAGCCCGCAGACCCTCGCCGCGATCGGTTCCCGGCGGCGCCCGCAGACCGGGCGCTACGAGGCCCCCTGCATCAGCAGTTGGCACGATCTGCTCAAGCGCATCGACGCCGCCGAGGTGGAGCGTTTGCTGGCGGCTTGGACAGCCGCGCAAGTGCTGGGGAATCCAGCGGATAGCGCGGATGGAGAGGCACCGCTGCGGGCCATCGCGATGGATGGCAAGGTGCTGCGCGGCTCCTATGACCGCGATCTGGGCGCGGATGGTGTGCTGCTCGACAAGCCCGCCCAGCAGCAGCTCTCGGCGCTCGACCTCGACTCCGGCACCGTGGTCGGCCAGCTGGGCTTCAGCGGGCAGAAGGAGGATGCCGAAGGGGCCGCGCTGCGCGCCTTGGCGCGGACCTGCGCCGACTCCGGCCTGTGCGTCATCGCCGACGCGCTGCACACCCAGCGCGGCACCGCGCAGGAGTTGCTCGGGCTCGGGCTCGACTTCGTGTTCACGGTCAAGGCGAACCAGCCCAACGTGCTTGCGCAGGTGCACGAGGGCTTCCACTGGGATTGCCTGTCGGCCCACCAGAGCCTGAGTCGCGAGCACGGCCGGATCGAGACCCGCTCGATCCGCGTGGCCGATGAGCTCGATCCCACCGTGCCCTACGTCGACTTCCCCGGGGTGCGCTTCGTGGCGCAACTGCGGCGTCAGGTCGAATCCAAAAAGGACGGTCGCAAGCGCAAGCCCGAAACCGTCTACCTGCTGACCAGCCTGCCGCCGGAACAGGCGACGCCGCGCCGCCTGCTGCGGCTGAACCGGTGCTACTGGGGGATCGAGAATCGCATCCACTGGGTGCGCGACGTGGCCTTGCGCGAGGACCACAGTCGCATCCGCAAGGGCACCCTGCCGCGTCTGCTGGCGGCCTTCGCCAACTTCGCGATCTCGCTGCTACGGCTGCTGAAAACGCCGAATATCAAACGGCGCATGGCGCAACTGCGCTTGAACCCGAACCAGGCCGTCGCCCTGCTCCTCGGCTGAACCGCCTGCACCCCCTACCCTCTGCCCGGCTGCCCGGCTGGTCGGCCAGGGCCCCGCTGCGCCTGCCGCGCGCCGTGCAGTTGCCATCCGCCCGCGCAGCTGCTCCGCTGCCCGCCCCAGCGCGTTGACCCACCCTGCCCACTCGGCGCATTGTCGCCCGTCCACACGACTCCCGCACCCTGAACAATGCGCCTACCTGCCCTCCGGCCCAAACATTGAATTTGCCTGCGTCATGAACACCATGACGTTGGTGCTGGAAGATAATGTGTTTGCCCTGTTCGGATATGTGGGTACGCTGACAGTCACGCGCGTTCTGCCGGTGCTGAAGAAGTTCCAGGACCGGGAGGTCTAGATTTTCTTCCCGTTCACCGGTGCTCAGCCGCAGCGGGAGCCGCCCTACAGCGAATTTGCCTTCAACTTGCGTGCTTCGTACCGCCAGGAAACCGCCGGGCTGGTCGAGAACTTTCTGTCAATCGGTCGAAGGCGCATCGCGGTGTTCTACCAGGCGGACGCGTATGGGCGCAGCGGCTGGGCCGGCGTGCGCCAGGCGCTGATGGAGCATGGCGAGCGAATCGTCGGGGAGGCCACGTATCGTCGGGGGACGAGATACTCGGGCAGCATGCGCGCACAGGTGGAGATCCTGCAGCGGTCCGACCCGAGCGCCGTTATCTGCATCGGTTCCTACGCAGCCTGCGCGGCATTCCTCCGTGACGCCGTCGACCTCGGCATGCAGGTTCCGATCGCCAACCTGTCGTTTGTCGGAAGCGAGAATCTAGCGCAACTGGTTGCGGAGGGGCGCGACAACCCTGATCGCTACTGCAGGCTGCTGGTGAATTCCCAGGTGGTCCCCAGCTACGAGGACATGTCGATTCCGGCCGTTCGGGAGTACCTCAGCTTGATGGCTCGCTACGATCCCAAGCCGCCGCCGGACCTGGTCGATGAAGCGTACCCGCCGTTCCCCCGGAGTTTCATCAGCTTCGAGGGTTTCCTGAACGCCAAGCTGATGGTCGAGATCCTGCGCCGACTGGGGCCAAATCCGGAACGCAGCAAGATCCAGGACACGGTCTTCTCGATTCAGAACTACGATCTGGGGATCGCGGAGCGGGTCTCGTTCGGTCCCGACCGACGCCAAGGGCTGCAAGCCGTCTATTACACGGTCGTCGAATCCCAGCGGCTCGTGCCCCTCGATGACTGGCAAGGGAGGTTCGGCGCATGAAAGTCCAGCGGGTGTTCCAAAAGCCCCTGGTCGGCGTCTTCTTCCTCTTCGGCTTGATCGGCGTGTCGACTTCCTTCCTGTGCATCTACACGGTCGACACGCATCTGTCGGAAGAGTACGAAAGCAACAGCCGCGGGATAGCCAAGGCCATCGCCGATTCCAGCGTAGACATCATTCTGAATCGCGACCTGTCGACGCTGCAGTCCCTGATTGACCAGTTCATGGAAATTCAGGGAATCGGCTATATCTACATCACCAACGAGCACGGCGAGCACCTCGCGCATACCTTCGTGCCCGGAATTCCGGAGAACATCCGGCAGGGAGAGTATTCCGACACCGCGGCGCTCGAACGCCACATTCCCGGCCTCGGGGACTTCATCGAGGTGAGCAGCCCGATCCTAGCGGGAGTCGCCGGCCGGGTTCATATCGGCATGAATGCAAGCCTGATCGCTCTGAAGGTCCAACGGGCCGTCGGACAGCAGGTGTATCTCATTTCCCTCATCTTCATCTTCGCGATCCTGGCCACCATCTGGCTGATCAACCTCGCGGCGAAGCCGCTTGCCGCCTTGATGGAATACGCGGCGAGGCTGGCGCGCAAGGAGGCACCCGACGCAGAGGATCGCGATCTTCTGGAGCGCGACGACGAAATCGGTCAGCTTGCGCATCTATTCCAGTACTTCTCCTTGGTAATGGATCAGCGAAAGGCAGGGAGGGTCCAGCCCACTACGCGGGCCTGACACCTGCACGGAGCACAGGCCGTGGCTATTGCGGAGACCAGCAGCGCACACCGGTACTTGGTCCTGGTTGCGTGCACGACGCTGCAGGTCTGCCTCGGGACCGTGTATGCGTGGAGCTTCTTCCAGTCATTGCTGGTGCTGCAGCTCGGGTGGTCGTACACGGACACGGCCATCGCGTTCAGCATCGCGATCTTTTCGCTCGGGACATCGGCGGCAGGCGCAGGTGCCGCGCTGCGACGGTTCGGCCCGCGGAAACTCGCGATCCTCGGCAGCTGCATGTTTTCCGCCGGATATCTCATCGGCGGATTCGCCCTTCGAGTGGACAACCTGACCTTGTTTTATGCGGGCTACGGGGTGATCGGCGGCGCCGGGATTGGCCTCGGGTACGTCACCCCGGTCGCGACGGCCGTGAAGTGGTTCCCGGATCGCAAGGGGCTCGCGTCCGGGACTGTCGTCATGGGGTTCGGAGTCGGCGCGTTCCTTCTCAGCAAGGTTCTGGCGCCCGTGCTGCTGGACCATTTCGACTTGTCGCTCCCGACGCTGTTCAGCTGGCTTGGAGTCATCTTCGCTTCGATCCTACTGCCGTGCAGCTTGGTCATCACCAACCCTCCGGTCCGTCCGGACGCCTCGGGCGGGCGGGTTCCGGCGGCGGCCGCCGTGCAGGGCGCCGACGCCTCCGAGGCTGTTGCCCGCTGCCTGCGCACGCCCCAGTTCGCGATGATGTGGCTCGTCTTCTTCTTCAATATCGCATCGGGGATTTCCGTCATCAGTTTCCAGTCGCCCCTGCTGCAGGATGTGTGGGGTCTCGCCGATCCCACCGTCGAGCCGGCTTTGCTGGCCGAATACGGTGCGACGCTGATCGCTGTCAGTTCCCTGTTCAACGGGGCCGGCCGCCTGTTCTGGGGCCTGCTGTCGGACCGTATCGGCCGGGTCACGGTCCTCCGCATCCTGCTTGCCAGCCAGATGGTCGTGTTTGGGAGATTGATGACCGAGGCCAACCCATGGGTGTTCTGCGTGCTGGTCTGCTACATCCTGCTGTGTTTCGGCGGGGGATTCGCGACGATGCCCTCCTTCATCCTGGACGTATTCGGCCCCGTCAGGATGCCGGTCATCTACGGCGTGATCCTGACCGCTTGGGCCGCCGCAGGCATCTTTGCCCGACTTCACCGTTTTAGCGGTGGGATGGGTGCAAATCGGTAGTTTTTTCGATTACTTTCGGCGTGTCGGTCCGCGTAAACCGTTGTCTCTAAACGACGACGACTTTCCGATGGGGTCCGTGGAGGTCGTTGTGGTGCCATAATTGTTGTTGTTAGACCAGTTTCTGGGCTCCTCTCGCGCCCCCCAACTGCCACACTGGTCTCTAGGTTCATTCGCCGCTCGCCCACCCGCGCCCGCAAAGCCGGCGGTTCCTATTACTCCTTCCGCCTGGTGCACAACCGGCGCACCGCCAGCGGCGTGCGCCAGCAGACCTTGCTCAACCTCGGTGCCGACTTCGCCGTCCCGCAAGACCAGTGGCCGGATCTGCTCGCCATCCTGAAGGACCTGCAGTGCCAGCGCCTGCCCCTCTACGAGCCCGATCCAGAATTGCATCAACTCGCCCTGCAGCTCCACAACAGCCTGCGCGAGCGCAGCCCAGCCGAGCCCGCCGAGGATCGCGCCACCGTGCATCTCGACACCTTGGACAACTCCCAAGTACGCAGCGTCGGCGCCGAGCGCATTGCCTTGCAGGCCCTGCAGGAACTGCACTTCGGCGACACCTTGGAGCGCCAAGGCGTGTCCTCGCGCAGGGCCCGCCTGACCACCGCCCTGATCGTCGCGCGCATGCTGCACCCCGCCTCCGAGCGGGCTGCCTGCGAGTGGCTCAACACCGCTTCGGCAACCTTGGAACTGCTCGGCATCGAAACCGGCAAGCCATTGAACCTGAACAAGTTGTACAGCATCGGCGACTGCCTTTGGAGCCATCGCAAGGCCCTCGAAGCCGCGCTCTCCCAGCGCGCCTGCAGCCTCTTCGGGCACACCGCAACCGTCGTCTTCGTCGATCTCACCAACGTGCACTACTGCGGCGCGGCGGGCGAGGACCGCCAGTACGGGCGCTCCAAGCAGCGCCGCAACGACTGCCCCTTGGTCAGCATGGGACTGACCCTCGATGGCAGCGGCTTCCCCCTGCGCACCGAGCTGCTGCCCGGCAACGTGTCCGAACCCAGCACCTTGGCCGCGGCCCTCGCGCAGTTGTCTGAGCCAGCTGCCGCCAAACCCACCGTGATCATGGATGCGGGCCTGTCGACGGAGGCCAACATCGCCTGGCTGCGTGCGCACGGCTACCACTGGATCACCGTCGAGCGCGGCAAGCAGGCCCCTCCGCAAACCGCTCCGGGGGGCACCTTCGAGACGCGCAAGCAGCAGCCGGCCAAGGTCTGGCAGCTGGACAGCGACAGTGCCGAAACGCGTCTGTGCGTCTGGAGCGAGGGCCGCCAGGCGAAAGAGGACAGCATGCTCGCACAGCGCCGCGAACGCTTCGAGCAGGAACTGCGCCAACTGCATGCCGGGCTGTCCAAAGCGGGTTGTACCAAGCGTTATGCACGCGTGTTGGAGCGCCTCGGACGCATCCAGGAGCGCCACAAAGCCGTGGCGGGCCAATCTCACATCACGGTCACACAGAAAGTTCCCGAATCCGACGCAGCAAACGCAGCCGCAGCGCAGCGGCCCCGGCGCAGGCGGCCGCGCCAAGCCCAGCCGCCGCTGGCCGCCGCCGTCGTGTGGCAGCGCAACGCCAAACACGCCCAGCGCTCGGCTACAGCGGGGACCTATCTGTTGCGCACCAGTCACTGTGACTGGGACCTGGAGCGCGTGGTGCGCACGTATTGGCAACTCAGCGACATTGAGGCGACCTTCCGCAGTCTGCAGGGCGAAGTGGGCCTGCGCCCGATCTACCACAGCAAGCGCGACCGCATTCGGGCGCACCTGTTCGTCGCGGTTTTGGCGTACCATGCGATCCACCTCGTGCGGCAGCGCTTGGCCGCGGCCGGCATCCATGATAGTTGGACCACCCTGCGGCACAAGCTGGCCAATTGGGTGCGCCAGACCACTACGCTGCAACGCGCGGACGGGCGTTGGATCGAGACCCGGCAGGACGCCCGCCCGACACCACAGGCGGCCCACACCGCCACCACGCTGGGCTGGCCACCCCAACTGCATCGGCAGAGGCGGGTGACGGCGGAGCCGGTGGCCGCCCGGGAGAACTGACTAAACGCCAATCGTGTGGTGCCATACTGAATTCCAATGTGCCCATAAGTCATGTCTGTTCAATCACTTATGGAAATTCGATCTTCAAAAACGGTGAAGTCGGGTTTGGCCCGCTGTACGTCGGCTACCTCAAGGACCGCTACCCGGACCGGGCGCTGGTGTACTGCTTTCTCATCGGGGTCCTGCTGCTCGGCCTGGGCTACGTATTCTCGTACCTGATGAACGACGAGCGCGTTCGGCTGAGCGTCCCCACGCTGGCCGACACGCTGCGCAAGTTCGGCATACCGGTGCAGGGGCAGGCATGACTCCCCCGAGGCTTCCGGGCAGTGGGCGCTTCCCAAAAACTCGAACGCCAATTCCCGCGCGCAGATGGCCCCATCCTTCTTCGCGAATGCGCTCCCTTTGAGATTTGGCCACGCGTTTCAATCCGCGCTCGCTGGCCACCTACACCCCTCGTCGATCATCGCTCGCACGGGATGCCCGACTCCGGGTTCTGCGCCCAGACGTCGGTAGCGCAGAAGGTGTGGCGAGTGACCGACACCGGTTGTCGGAATTCATCTCACGACAAACCCCCGTCCGCGGAGTCGCCTTGCACAAATTGGGAAATTCTGACCGTTCGGCCCGGGCCGCTTGCGGCGTCTAGAACGAGAGCCGCATCGCGAGATTGAACGTGCGCCCGTCGTTGAGCGAATTCGTGATCTGCCCGAAGTTTCCGCCCGAGAGCTCGTTGCCGGGATTTGCGAACTGCGGCGTGTTGAACAGGTTGATCGACTCGGCGCGGAATGTCAGCGTGCTCTCCCTAGCGATCTTCCAACTTCGGGCCACCGCCAGGTTGACGTTCTGAATACCGTCCTTGCGGAAGACGTTGCGCCCGATGCTGCCTCTTGACTCGGTCCCACGCATAAATCGGAATGCGGAGCGAGGCATGAGCTGACTGGATGTATCCGGATGGTCGATCCGGCGGCCAAGGATCGAAGGGTCCAGCAAGTGCGGGCGGTCCCCGAAGGCACCGTCGACGTTGCCGAAACCCGGCGCGTCCGAGCCGGTGTACATGATGAATGGCGTGCCGGTCTTCAGCAGCACTACCGAGTACAGCTCCCAGCCGCCGAGCGCTTTGTTCCAAATGCTGTTCGACGCTCGGACCGAGGGCATGCGGTAGCTGATCCTGCCCAGCGCCGCGTGCGGCTGGTCGAAGTTGCTCAGACCCTTGATATCGGAGTGGACATCGCCCTCGGTCTGGCTGCGCCCGCTGAAGGAGTCGCGTGTGCTCGCGTTGCTGGCATAGTGTGCCCCGAGATCGATGGCCTTGCTCAGCCAGTAGGAAAAGTCCAGCGTCAGACCCCGCACCTCACGCAGTCCCACTGTGGCCTTGGCGGAATCGAAGTAAGCCCGGGACCCGTTGAGAACGCGCCGGACATCGAAGTAGCGCTGGTCTGGACGGCGCTCGTTCACCGTCCGAGTGGTCCGCTCAAGGCCTGCGACGTCGCGGGCCCGATTCAGCATCCAGCCTGACAGCAACCGATGGCTGCGGCTGCCGAGATAGCCCAGTTCCGCGAATATGCCGCCGGAGCCCCCCACGATCCAGCTAAAGTTGTACTGGTGCGAATAAGGCGCAACCAGGTCTGGGTCGATGCGGATGACCGTCGTGCGCGCGTTGGGATCCGCCGCGTCGACCGACAAGCCGGCCAGCGGGTCGAGCAGATCCGGGGCCACAACGTTAAGGCGGATATTGCCAGGAGGGTTGAATCGCTCTTGGGTGTAGGTGGCCGTGAAGATCTCCCCGAAGTGCGTGCCGTACGCACCCCGCAGCACGCCTAGCTTTGTGCGGTACGCGAAACCGAGGCGCGGGGCGAAATTGTTGCAGTCGCAGCGGAACGGGATGGTGGACAGGCCGTTGACTTCAACCGGCTTGGTCGTCGGCTCGAATCGCACACCGAAGCTCAGCGTCAGGTCAGGACGAACGTTCCAGGAATCCCCGGCGAAGTACTGCATGCGCCACCTGCGGAAGCCGCGGTGGGGGGTCCCGATGGACTGCGACACGCGGCTCGGCGTGCCCAGGCGCAGGTTGGTCATCATGTCACGGCCGAAATTGGAGGTGAACAGTACCAGCCCGGCGTGGCCAGAGCTCTCGATCCCGTTGAGCTGCTCCCGCGTGATTTCGAAACCCGCCACCAGCCGATGGTTGCCGCGCGTACTCGACACGGAACCGGCGTAGCGGAAAAAGTTCTGGGCCCGGTCGTACGGAATGCTCGAGGTGCCGCCGATCGACTGCAGCTGCCGGCCCATGAAATACACCGGTCCGAGGGCCGTTTCGTCCTGCACGATCAGCGAGGTCGTGCGCCGGAATCCGGCGGACACAGCTGTGGTCGTGGCGGGCGACCAGGAGCGGTTCCAAGTCAGGCGCCCGTCGTGCGAGCCGGTGGTGGTGTTGGGGTTTTGGCCCTTCACCAACTGGAACGCATCCACGGCCTGCTTGCGAAAACGGTAGTCCATCTCCAACCGGCTGTCACTGCCCAAGGGCAACTGGTAGCGGCCGCCGGCGATGTCGTTGTTGATCACCTGCGGAGCGTTGGTGTTGTGCGCTCGGGGATTGATGTCGGGGCGATTCGGGGGCTCGTCGGGGTAGGCCCCCAAGATCCGCGTAACAAGCGCGCGCAGATCGGGGTCTGTTGCCAGCGGCGTGCGCTCCTCCGCGAGCGGGACCAGCACATTGCCGTTCACGTTGCCACGGTTGCGCTGCTGGCTCAGATCGACGGTCAAGGCTGATCCCGACAGCAGGGGCAGGACCACGTGGGCGCCGTAATCGTTCTGACGGGCGGGTTGCACGGCTCCGACCTGGAAGAACGAGCGTGCCGAGAACACGCTGTTGCCGTGCGTCTCGTGGAACGAGCCATGGAGGCCGCGGCCCGCCGATGGTTTGAGATGGATCTGGCGCTTGGGCGGATTCCCGAATTCGCTTCCGAAGTAACCTTGCGCAGTGTCGAACTCCCGCACGATCGTCGCGGTCGTGCCCATGCGGATATTGAGTTCCTTGAGGACGTTGTTGTCCACCAACGTGAGCTGGACGTTCTCGTTTCGGCGGCTTTCGCCGGACTCGGCGTCCACTACCCCGAGCAGGTTGAGTTCGGTGCGCTCGCTGCTCTTCGACGGCGCTCCACTATCAGCCTCGGCGGCGATATCGGCCCTCACGGCCCGTCCGTCGGCGTCCGACGCGTCGGCTGAGCCGGCGGCAACGCCGTCTTGTGCCGGTTCCGCCCCTGCCAGTGCCGCAACCAGCCATACGATGGCCGCGAGGCGGGCAGCAATCTCGATCAAGCGCATAGGTGCCCGGCTCCCGATTCTGAATCGGGAAGCGGGTGGGCCTTGGGACACGCCGCAGCGAACACTTGCCCCAAGAAACTAAACACTAGGATATCGCGTTCGGCGTTGTGAGGGAGCAAATCGTCTCATCCAAAGAAAGATGAACAAGCAGGATTGGGCGCAGAGCCAATCCGGAGGCCGACCATCTAGCCGAGCTACAGAGTTACTCGATCAGGTCCCCGAGTGCAGCGAGACAACTGCATTGCCGCCCATCTGCATGCCTCTGGTGCGCTGCGCGAAACTAGGGGCATGATTCCTCGTTACACGCGGCCGGGCCTAGGTCGGATTTGGTCGGACGAGAACAAGTACCGGCAATGGCTTGAAGTCGAGTTGATGGCATCGGAGTCGCTCGCGGAACTGGGCGAGGTGCCCGGCGAATCGGCCCGGGCGCTGCGCGAGCATGCGGATTTCGACTTAGCCCGCATTGAGGCAATCGAAGCTGAAGTCCGTCACGATGTGATTGCTTTTCTCACTTCGGTCTCCGAAGCGATGGCGGCGGCGGATGCCGCCGAGCACTCGCGCTGGCTGCATTACGGTCTGACGTCGAACGATGTCGTGGACACCGCGCAAGCGCTGTTGCTCAAGCAGGCATCCGAGCCCATCGCCGAACAACTGCGCGAATTGCACGGCATCCTGCGCGCACGCGCGTTTGAGTTCAAAGACACGGTAGTAGTCGGCCGCACCCACGGCGTGCATGCCGAGCCCACGACATTTGGATTGAAGCTGGCCAACTGGTACAGCGAAGTTGGCCGCCAGATCGAGCGGTTTGACGCGGCCCGCGAGCAGATGCGCGTCGGAAAGCTCTCTGGCGCGGTCGGAACACTGGCCCATATCAGCCCGGCAGCCGAAGAGCGCATTTGCGCCAAGCTGGGCCTGCAGGCGACCCCGGTCTCCACCCAGGTCATCCAGCGGGACCGACACGCCCATTACGTCTCGGCGCTTGCCAACATAGCGGCCACGATCGAGAAGATCGCAGTGGAGGTGAGGCACCTCCAGCGCACCGAGGTACGCGAAGCCCAAGAGTACTTTTCGAAAACGCAGAAGGGCAGCTCGGCGATGCCCCACAAGAAGAATCCGATTGTTTCCGAGCAACTCAGCGGCCTTGCGCGGGTTGTCCGTGCGAATGCCGTCGCCGCATTCGAGAATGTCGCGCTGTGGCACGAGCGCGATATCTCGCACAGCTCCGTCGAGCGAGTGATCCTAGCCGATTCGACGACGCTTGTGGACTACATGCTGGCCAAGACGTGCGACTTGGTGCGCCGCCTGCTGGTCTATCCGGAGCGCATGGCCAAGAATCTTGAGTCCAACGGCGGGCTGGTCTATTCGGGCCAGCTACTGTTGGAACTCTCCGCCAAGGGCGTGCTGCGCGAGCAGGCCTACCGCTGGGTCCAGCGCAACGCGCTCAGCGCATGGGAGCAGGACGGCAGCTTCCGCGAGCTGGTCGAGGCTGATCCCGACATCGCCGGGACGCTGCAACCTGCGGACTATGACCGGGCGTTCTCGCTAGAGCGGCAGCTGCGCAACGTCGATGCGATCTTCGAACGGGTGTTCGGGAACGGATAGCTGCAGCGGGTCTGCGGTTGACGCGGTGACCAGCCGCTAGGGCTCGACCACGACGCCGGCGAGTTCTTCGAACAGCTTGAACGCCGCGATGATGTCTTCATCGCCGTAGCCCTTGGCGACGCCCGCGCTGAAGAGTTCGTGGACGAGGCCAGTCGAGGGCAGCGGAACGCCGAGTTCCCGCCCGGATTCGAGCATGAGCCCGATGTCCTTGCGCATCCACTTGAGGGGGAACGCCGCATCGAAATTACGGCTGAACACGGCCGGAGCCTTGAAGGCGATGAGGCCGGACTTGGCGGCCGAGTTGTCGAGGATTTCGAACATCAGCTCCGGCGGCACACCCGCCTTCGTTGCGAGCACCATCCCCTCGACAAATCCCTGCAGCGTGTTGGCCAGAACCAGATTCTGAGATAGCTTCGCGTGCAGTCCCATGCCCTGACCGCCGCAATAGTACAGATTCGCGCCCATGCATTCGAAGTAGGTCCGCGCGTTCTCGAAGACCTGTTCGTCGCCGCCGATCATGAACGTCAGCGTGCCGCCCTGCGCGCCTGGCGTCGAGCCGGTGCAAGGCGCGTCGAGGTAGTGGCAGCCCCGGGCTTCGAACTTGCCGGCGATGCGCCGCGCAGTGCTGGGGCCGATGGTCGAGCAGTCGGCCACGACGGTGCCGGCAGTGACCCCGGAGAGCACCCCGTTGTCGCCAGTGAGCACTGCCTCGGACATTGCCGAGTCGCCCACGCACAGGAAGATGCAGTCCGCAAACTCGCCGACCTGCGCCGGCGTATCACAGTAATGGCCGGCCTCGTGGGCGTCTGCAAGCTCCTGCGCTTTCGAGCTTGTGTGACTCCACAGTGCCACTTCGTGGCCGCCGGCCAAGAGGTGCTCAGCCATGGGTTTGCCCATGAGTCCGAGCCCGAGAAAACCGAGTTTTGCCATATGTGAGATTGTATCGGAAGCAATGCAGCGGGTTGGGCCCCTCGTTTTGCCCCTCCCGCCGTGTGCGAGAATACCCCTCCGTGCAGCATCTGGTCCTGATCAGCAAGCACATCTATCAAGCAGCAGTAGACTACCTGGAAGATCGGGTTCTGGTGGACTACAACGATTCCGACGAGAGTCTGACGGCGGAAGACCTGCGTGCGCGGCTGGCAGACAAGCACGGCCTGATTTGCCAGCTGAATGATCGCATCGACGCCGCGCTCATGGATGCGGTGCCGCACGTCAAGGTTGTCTCCAACGTCGCCGTGGGCTTCGACAACATCGACGTCGCGGCCGCGACGCAGCGCGGAGTCATCGTCACCAACACTCCTGGTGTCCTCACGGACACGACCGCTGATCTGGCGTTCGCGCTGATCCTGGGGGCTGGCCGGCGTATCGGCGAATCCGAGCGCTACTTGCGGGCAGGGCGCTTCAAGCAGTGGCGGATCAACCTATTGACCGGCTGGGACATCTGGGGGGCCACTCTGGGTGTATTCGGCATGGGCCGCATCGGCCAGGCGGTTGCGCGCCGCGGCCGCGGCTTCAACATGCGCGTGCTCTACCACGACCCAATCCGCCAGAGCGAGGAGGTTGAGCGCGAGCTTGGACTCACCTACGCGAGCAAGGATGAATTGCTCGCTGAGTCTGACTTTGTGACCCTGCATTGCGCCCTGACGCCAGAGACACGTCACTTGATTGGAGTGCCCGAGTTGCAGGCCATGAAACCGACTGCCGTGCTCGTCAACACATCGCGCGGCCCTGTCGTGGACGAGGCGGCACTCGCCGACGCTCTCGAGGCGAACACGATAGCCGCGGCTGGACTCGACGTATTTGAGAGGGAGCCGCAGGTACACCCGAAGCTGCTCGAATTGGAGAACGCCCTGATCGTGCCCCACATTGCCAGTGCGTCCATCGCGACGCGGACGCGCATGTGCGGGATGGCTGCCGAGAACATGGCCGCCGGCCTCGCTGGCGACCGTCCGCCCAACATCGTCAACCCTGAAGTTCTGGACTGAATCGCCCTTTCATGAAGGAACAACTGCTGAGTCTGTTCCTCGAGACGCTGAGCGAGGCGTCATTGGCCAGCGTGATGGCCTCCAAGATAGAACGGCACGGGGACATCCTCGTCGCAGCTGGAGCACGCGCGGACCTCGCGGCTGCGGAGCGCATCCTCGTCGCCGGAATCGGCAAGGCTGCCCTGCCAATGTGCGCAGCGTTGGTCCCCCTGCTGCCGCAGTCCAAGACGTCAGCCGTGGTCGTGGCACCGGACTCGCCAGATCTCAGCCTGACGCCTTTCCTCGCCTTTGGCGGGGGGCATCCTTACCCCAATCAAGACAGTCAGAAGGCGGCCCGACACTTGCTCGAAAGTGCGAGGGGCCTAGGCTCCTCGGACCTGTTCATCTGCCTACTCTCAGGGGGTGGGTCTGCGATTTGCGAAGTGCCGCTGGACACCGGCGTGTCTCTTGAGGAACTACGGGCCTTCTATCGGGTCTTGGTCACCTGCGGGGCGAACATCGTCGAGATGAATATCCTGCGCAAGCACCTCTCGCGCATCAAGGGCGGCCGCTTGGCAGAGGCCGCCAGCCCGGCCCGGCAACTCACGCTCTTCGTATCGGATGTTCCGCCCGACGAGCCGTCATCGGTTGCCTCGGGCCCGACGATGCCAGACGAATCCACCTGCGAGGATGCCTATGCGACAGCTGAGAGGCTCGCAATTGTGGATAGGCTGCCCCAGCGGCTGCGCAGCTGCTTCGAGGAACGGACGCTCGCGGAGACGCCCAAGCCAGGGGCACCCGCGTTCGAGCGCGGCGAGTGGGTCTGTCTGTTGGACAATGCTGCCGCGCTAGGCAGCTTGGAGGCCAAGGCGCACGGGCTGGGCTGGCGCGTGGAGCGTGATCTGAGCGTGGATGACCGGCCCGTAGAAGCTGCGGTTGACGCGCTGCTTGACCGCCTGTCTGAATTGGTTCGAGCCAACCCAGGGCGTAGTGTTGCCGTGACCACTGGAGGCGAGCTGAGCAGTCCGGTGAAGGGCGCTGGAATGGGCGGACGCAACCAAGCGTTCGTCCTTTGGGCGGCCCGCAAGATTGCCGAGCGGGGCATGCGCGCAACCGTGCTCAGTGCGGGCACCGACGGCATCGACGGAAACTCGCCGGCGGCGGGCGCGGTCGCTGACGAGCGCTCGGTATCCCGCGCTGAGGCGCTCGGGCTCGACCCGGCCGAGTTTGAGCGCCGGTCCGATTCCTACCGCTTTTTCGAGCGCCTCGATGACCTGATCCTGACCGGGCCCACAGGCAACAACGTGCGAGACCTGCGCATGCTCGTGGCCGGCCCCGAAGAAGCCAGGTGAGGTCGGTTCCTGTGGTATCTTGGCCTTCGCCTTGATCGTCAGTCCCAGCCGTGACGATGCGAGCGCTCAACCCATCGGCTGACCGGCGGCCATCCGCCGACCATCGGAGACTCCCAATGTTCAAGCTACTGCTGGCGCTGTTGCTAGGTCTGTCGACGGTTGCAACCGCCGCGGACAAGCCCAATTTCATTCTGATCTTTGTTGACGACCTTGGCTACGCCGACATCGGGCCCTTTGGCTCGCAGCTGCACCGTACTCCGCACTTGGATCGCATGGCCGCCGAGGGTCGCAAACTGACGAGCTTTTACGTGACCGCACCCGTTTGCACCCCGTCGCGCGCTTCGCTCATGACCGGAAGCTATCCTCGCCGAGTGGGCCTTGACGAGAGCGAAAAGGGCCAGTGGGTGCTCTTCCCCGGAAATCAAGAGGGGCTCAATCCAGACGAGATCACATTGGCCGAGACGCTCAAGGGTGCGGGTTACAGCACGGCTTGCGTGGGCAAATGGCATTTGGGCGACCAACCGGCATTCCTGCCAACCAGGCATGGCTTCGATTCATATTTCGGCATACCGTTCTCGAACGACATGGGTCACGATTCTCGGAAGCAGCCATACCGGTACCCGCCGCTCCCGTTGCTTCGCCGAGAAGAGGTGATCGAGGAGGAGCCGGACCAGCGGCTCATCACCAAGCGCTATACGGAGGAAGCCCTGCGCTTCATTGAGGACAACAAGGATGGGCCGTTTTTCCTCTACTTGGCCCACACGATGCCGCACTGGCCGCAATATTCGTCCGAGCAATTCGCGGGCAAGTCAAAGAACGGCGCGTGGGGAGACGCCGTGGAGGAGATCGACTGGTCCACCGGCCAACTGCTAGCCAAGCTCGTGCAGCTCGGAATCGATGACAACACGATGGTCGTCTTCACGTCCGACAATGGCGGCGCGACTCGCCACGGTGCCAGCAACGCCCCGCTCCGCGGTGGCAAGGGGACCACCTGGGAGGGCGGCCACCGCGTCTGCTTCGTAGCGCGTTGGCCGGGGCGAGTGCCTGCCGGAACGGCGATTGACGAGCTGGCTATCTCTGTCGACCTATTGCCGACGTTCGCGGCCCTGGCCGGTGCCGAGCTGCCGCCCGACCGCGTCATCGACGGCAAGGACGTCCGTTCGCTGCTGCTTGACGAGGATCCCGCGCCCACCCCGCATCTCGCGTATTACTACTACTTCATGACCCACCTCAACGGGGTTCGCAGCGGACGCTGGAAGCTGCATGTCGCGCGACTGGGAGGACGCTATCCCGATTACGAGCCAAACCCCGTCCTGGAGCTTTACGACCTGCACGCTGATATCGGCGAATCGCGCAACGTGGCGGAGCAGTATCCGCAGGTTGTGGAACGCCTCAAGGCGCTGGCGGAAGCGGCACGCGTAGATCTGGGGGATGGCAAGCGGGCCGGCCAGAATGTCCGCCCGCCGGGCATGGTCAAGTTGGCAGCCACGCTGACGTCGAACTAGGGCCTGCCCGCGGTTTGCGGGTTGCCACGCAGATCCCTGAATTCCCATCACGGAGCGTTCGCCTGGATGCGAGTTCGGCCCCCATGAAATGCAGATCAAGAATCCCACCCAAGGGGTATTCAGCATCCTGATTCCCTATTATGTTCATCCCAGTAGAGCGCCAGAAGGGGTGGGCTTGTGGATTTTCGGTGGCTGGCGCGAAGCCGGCAGGCAGGGGGGAGAGGCGCTAGGCACGAGATGCACTGGCAGCCAGTGGTATCGGTCGCAACCGGGTCCCCCGGGCAGTCCCCGGATGGTCCCCGGGGAGTGCCGGCGGCCTGTCCCACGCGCAGCCGGGTTGTCGAACGCCCGGTGGATTGGGCTGGCGGCAGCCGCTGCCGTTAGACGGCGCTCAACAGCAGGATCGGACGCGGCAACGGCAGCGTCGTGGCCGCCGCCTTCAGCAGCCTGCGCGGCAGCGCCGCCAGCTCGTAGCGGCGATTGAAGCGGTACTGGAACTCGGCCAGGTAGCGCGCCGCGTAGTGCGGCGCGCAGGCATGGTAGGTGCCGTCCAAGGAGCGCTTCACGTTCCCTAGGATCGTGTTCGCCCAGACCAGCCCGGGGGTCTCGCAGCTCTGCTTGCCGCCGCCCGTCACGTGCGGCTTGTGCTCGCAGCCCGCTGCCTCCAGCCCCTTGAAGCAGGCCAGCCCGTCCGTGTGCACCGTGGTCCCGGGCTGGAGGTGCTGCGCGGCCCACTGCGCGACCTCGGCCGTGCGGAAGCCGGCTACCACGCTCAGCTTCATCACCACCGGCTGGCCATCCGCGCTGACCTGCACGGCCGCCAGCATCGGCGTCTTGTTCGGCGAGCCCCGCCCGCGCTTGCCGCCGGGGTACTCGCCGCCCAGATAGGCGTCGTCCAGCTGCACCGTGCCCGCCAGCCGGTAGCGCTGGTCCCGCTCCCGCATGGCCTGCATGAGCTTGTGCTTGAGCAGCCAGGCGGTGTTGTCGTTGACGCCCAGCTTGCGCCCCAGTTCCAGGGCCGAGATGCCGCTCTTGGTCTGGGAGAGGAAGTAGATGGCAAGGAACCAAATGGTCAGCGGCAGCTTGGTGGCCTGGAAGACGGTGCCGGCGAGCAGGGAGAGCTGGCGCTTGCAGTGGTTGCACTGGAAGGTGGCCCGGCGGGTGGAGAGGCGGCAGAAGCGGGCGCCGCCGCAGCGGGGGCAGTTGAGGCCGTCGGGCCAGCGGGCGTCGAAGAGGGCCTGCTCGCACTGCGCCTCGGAGCCGTAGTCCTGGAGGAACTGGGTCAGGCTGAGGCCTTTTTGGAACTGGACTTTGTTCTTGGGCATCGCAGAGGGTTGTCTAGCCATGATTATCGCAATATATTCGCTCAAAGTCAATAGAATCAGCGATTTAATACGAACAAAACTCGCAATTCAAGGCTACGGAAACGCTGACCGCCGAGGGCCGGAGTCAGACTGGCGGACCGGCCGCCGGGTCGTCTTGGTCAGCCCCGTTTAGGTCAGTCTTGGATGCAGGTAGTAGGGAATCAGGTTCAGCATTGAGGCAACTTGAGATCCGATCAGGGCGGGCCACCCCGCAATCCGGCATCATCGTGCTTTCGGCCGGTCACAAAGAGGCCGCTCGCGATCTGTTTCACGATCTCAAGGGGAAGCCATGATTGGGGTTTGCGCACCTTGCCACCGATCTGGTTCTCAGGGAGCCTGACCGTCGCCTGTTCGAGGAAGTGCTGGGTCATCGAGCTAACCGCGAACTCGACTCTTTGGCAGCATCCATGAATCGAGAGCCGACGTTGACCAGCAGGCACTGATTGGCGCTTGCCTTCACTCAGACCGTAAGAAAAACGTACCTGACCTTATTCGTACGTGACGAAGAAAGGCGAAGCCCACGCGATTTCGGGATCCCCGTCCGGCTTGTCCGGATCCCGCTGGAACACCCGCACATAGTAGTAGGACTCCCCAGCCGTGGCCTCGGAATCCTTGTAGGTGACCGTGGCCGTCCGGCCCCCCGGCCGCTGTGTGAACACGTACTCGCCGTCCTTCACGATGTCCACCCGCAATATCTCGTCTTGCGCCTCGATTTCGACCTCGATTACAGGCGGTGAGGCGGCACTCGCCGAGAACTCCTCGCCTACCATGTGCCCGTCAGCCGTTGCCTTGACATAGATTTCGTCGCTCGAGGCGAATGTCCGGCGCGCTAGCATGGCGTTGAACAGCGCCTCGCGAGTCGGCTCCTCGACCCAGACCGCAGCCCAAGAGTTGTGTGTGGAGCGGTGATCGCTGAAAGAGACGAATCCGTAACGATGGCCTTTGTTCAGCGCGTCCTGCGCGAAGTGGCCGGGCTCGTCGGTTTGGGTACCGCCACGCTTTTCACCCTCGGGCGATTCAAAGCGCTCGTAACTCCCGCGCGCGCCTTGGTACATCTCTAGGAGGCAGTCGAACGGCGCCGGCTCCCAGTTCCAGTCGGCCAGCGGGCCGGCGGCGAAGGTGTGGGGCACGATGACCGTCTTTTGGCCAGCTTGGGTGAGGGCGTTGTCCCGCATCCAGGCCCACATGACCGGCGGGGCGTTGTCGGGCGCCTCGAGTCCCTTCGCCCGATCAATTGGGCGTAGCGGTCCCCCACGCTTCAGGTACAGGACGTTGCGATGCCCGCCAGGTCTCGCCATCGAATGTTCGTAGGTGTAGATCCCCCAAAACTTCGGGGCATGGGTGTAGACATCGACCAGCTTTTGCGCGTACCACCATTGGTAGTCACGCAGCGAGTCGGGCCAGCGGCCCCCATTGACCGCGTTGTGATCGCTCGGCCCGACAAAGTCCATTTTGGCGGCGTCGATTGCGTAACGGTAGGTGTCCTCGATAGAGGCGTCGACCCCGCTGTGGCCGCGCACGTCAGTGTGGCGGTGACAATCTCCCAACAGCAACGAGTAGGTCTTGCCAGCGGCCGACATGGTCGCTCTCTGGCGGTGCTCGAAACCGGCCTCTGGCATGGCAACAGCCACGTCGACCAGTGCGGGGCCGGCTGACTCGACCGGCTCCAGCGCGGCCGCGAACACGTTGTAGTGCAAAGCGTGCGTTTGGTCCGTCGGCAGGTTGTCGGGCGAGCGCAGGTCGCTCGCGTAAGCCATGTGCAACTTGCCATCCGGCGCGCTGGCGAGAGCGGCTCGCTGCGTGTTGCGCCCGGAGCTGTTTGCGAGCATCAGCGGCTGGGTCCAGCCGTTGTCGCCCAGACGCGTGGCATACACGTGGAACATCTCGTGTGGCTTCGGAATCGTCCAGTGACGGAACACGATCCAAGGTGACCCGCCGCCGTCGATTGCAATTGACGGCAGTTCGGCAAAGCGTGACATGCGTCCGGTGAGCACGGCGCGGATATCTGCCGCGGGCTCGGAGACGCGGCCGTTGGCGTAAGTGCGGATCCCAAGGCCGCGCCGCGCATGCAGCCCTTCACTGCCCGCCATGGCGCTGGAACTCGAATAGTCCTTGCCCCAGTTCTTGCGCGCGGTGTCGTATGCGATCCAGATTCGATCCGACGAATCAACCGCCACGCTCGAGTGGAACTCGGCCTGCGCGTCGGCTGTGATTGCCACCGGAGTGGTCGCGCTCTGTCCGTCGAATGACGCCAAGAACACGTCATAGTTTCCGGCGTGGTAGCTGTCCCACGAGACCCATGCACGGCCCGTTGCGTCGAGTGCAACCGCAGGTTCCCAGTCTCCCGCGTCGGACGTAGAAACCTTGACTTCCGGCCCCCAGCCATCTGCGGTCCGTCGGCGAGCGAAAACGTCTGCTTGGAGATCGCGGAACGATTGCCAGACTACAGAAATGTCCCCGCTCGCGGTCGCCGCGGCCCTGACATGAAAGTCGGAGTGATCGGCGGACGCAACCGTCTCGACCTGGCCGGCCTCGCCGTTGTTGCCGATCAGCGCCCCGTAGAGATCGAAGGAGCCTTCGTCGCGTCCTGACCAAAAGGCCATCGCGCCTCCCGGCACGGCCACAATCGCGGGCAGGTAGTGGTCCCAGTTCCCGTCGTCCAGATATACGGGGTCGCCCCAATCGCCCTCAGGGCTCCTGCGACGAACGGAGACCACGTCGCTGTCGGTGCCGCTCCACTCCACGTACGCTGCCCACAGGCTGCCGTCGGTTGCTGCTGCCAGCGCCGGCCAGTCCGACGTCTTGCCCTCCGGCGAGATCCGCTCGGATTCGATCTCGCCAGCAACGTCGGCCGGCGGCAGCTCGCCGATGGGTACCTCCAGCGTCTCGATGGGGCGCTCGCTGCAAGCCGCCAGAAGCATGGATAGGACAGCAACGATTCGTAGAAAGGAGCGCATCGCGAAACGATTATAGGCGCTAGCTCTTGGGCCGGAGGCAGCGCTGCTGCGTCATTCGGCCCGTACTCAATCGAAGTACTCGTCGGTCGGGTCGAAGGCCGGAATGGGGATGTTGAGGATTCGCAGGTTTCCAACCGCCCTGTGCCTGCACCCGGGGAGGATCATCACGGACGTCAGTGGTTTGAGCGGGAAGCTGGCGCCGTCTAGCTCAATCATTCCCTCGCCTTCGAGCACCACGTAAATCTCGGTCATTTCCTTGTGGTAGTGCGTGGCTGAATCGGCGCTGATATCTGTCAAATGCACGGTGGCGAGTTGATTGTCTGCCGCGGCAAACGCTCGGCGCGCTTGGCCGCACGGGCAATCAACCGGTGGGGTTTCATCCAGCTGTTCGATCCTGTATCGCGCCATTGAAGACTGCAGCCTATTGTCGGCGCCCATCATACCGTTCTCCGCTTTCGATCGCAGCAACTCGGCCCTCCACAATCGCCGCAATTCCGCCTCTCCGTACGCTGAGACACTCCTCGGCAGGCCATGGATCGACCCGCGAGTATCCGGCTTAGGGACTGCAGTAACGCAGCTCCCAGGCCTCGGCATCGCCAGCAGAGGCGGCTGCCAGAGCGCTCAGCGGAGCCCGTGCCTTGAGCACCATCTCCTCGAATTCTGCGATCGGGTCCGACATTGCCACGATTCCGCCTCCCGAACCGATCGACAGTTTCGAGCCTGTCATGACGATCGTCCGGATGACGATGCTCAGGTCCATCCGGTCGCCGTAGGAGAGGAAGCCTATGGCACCTGAGTACGGCCCTCTTGCGCGCTGCTCCAGCCGGTCGATGATCGACATCGTTCGCAGCTTCGGCGCTCCTGTCATCGACCCGCCCGGAAAGGCCGCCGCTAAGCAGTCCAAGCAGTCCCGGTCCGGGCGCAGGTGGCCGGCAACAGTGCTCACGAGTTGGTGGACGGTCGCGTACGATTCAACATCCATCAGTTTTGGCGCGTGGACGGAGGCGGTAGAAGCCACCCGGCCAATGTCGTTGCGGAGCAGATCGACAATCATCAGGTTCTCGGAGCGGGACTTTTCGTCATTGCGCAACCACTGCATCAGCATCGCGTCGCTGTCGGCGGTCGCTCCTCGAGGGCTGGTGCCTTTGATCGGCTTGGAGGTGACGAGGCGGTCGGGCCCAACCCGCAGGAACCGCTCTGGGGAAGAACTCAGCAGCGCGGTGTCCCCGAAGCGAAGATAGGCGGCATAGGGTGCGGGGTTGATCGCGCGCAGAGCCCGGTAGGCGTCGAACGGCGCGACGCCGCAATTCACGCGGAACTCGCTGCTGAGACAGATTTGATACGATTCGCCGGCCGCCAGCTGATCTTGGCAATGCCGGATCTTGCCGAGATATGAATTCGGGCCGTCGGCAAGGCGGGCGATTACCGGTTTGCCGCTGATGCGCGGTTGGTGAGCCGAGCGGTGCTTGTCGAACAGCGCTTGCGTGACTCGGTCGAACCAAGGCTCGGCCGTTTCTCCGGGATTTGCGACTCGCGCGACTAGGAACACTTGGTGAGCGGCATGATCGAAGACTACGCAGCGGTCGGCATCGATGAATGCCGAGTCGGGTAGCGCGGATACCCGTTCTGTGGGAGAGCCGAATTCATTGCGAAGCTCGTAACCGAGATACCCGACAAATCCGGTCTGGAAGTCGAACGGCAGCGACTCGTCCCGGCGCACTGGGCTGGCAAGGCGCTCGCGCAACTCTGCGACAAGCGACTCGACCCGCTTGCTCTCGCGCTGCCCGCATCGCAGCGTCGTGAGGGTCCGGTCTTGCGTGCGATACAGCAGGACAGAGCTGTGAGGCCCTGATGCATCTCCCATGATGCTGAACCTCGAATGACCGGGGATGAACGCCGAACTATCGAGCCAATAGGCATGTTTGGAATCTACGAAGAGGCGCTCGAACGCTGCCTGGGGCTCCACCCACTGATCCAGGACCCTTGCAGCGATCTCGCATGAACGGGCGGTCTGAGCCCCCACGCAGGGCGGGCGGCCCAAGTGCTCTGAACGAGCGTTCCGGCCGCCGTGGCGAGGGGGCTTCTGGGCCGCTGCGATCCGCAGGAAATTGCGGATCAACCGCTCCCCGAAGTTCGCTGCGACCGACTCCGGATGAAACTGGACGCCGAACTGCGGGCGGCCAACGTGCTCCAACGCCATCGGAATCCCGTCATCGGTTGCCGCTGTGACATCGAGGCAGGCGGGAATCGAATCCCGGCGGAGGCAAAGCGAGTGGTACCGCACCGCGGCGAAGGATGTTGGCACGCCCTCGAACAGGCCGCTTCCGTTGTGGGTGACTTGGGAAATCCGACCGTGCATCGGTACTGGCGCAGGGACGACGCTCGCACCGTACGCGTAGCCGAGGCCTTGATGGCCTAGGCAGACGCCCAGCACCGGAATCCGGGTATCCAAGATGAGGTCAAGGCAGATCCCGAAATCCTCCGGCCGTTCGGGCGTGCCTGGTCCGGGTGAGATCACAATGGCCTCGATCTTGTTTGAATCGATCAAATCACGCCAACGCTCCTCGGTATTTGCGATCACGAGGGGCTCGGTAGCGGTGACATTCGCGATGAGCTGGCTGAGATTGAAGGTAAACGAATCCCTGTTGTCGACGAGCATCACCTTCATTGGACGGGGCCTTCGTGAGAGTTCGTCAAGTGCCTAGCGTGAGGCGCTCAATCCCTGCTCGCATCATGGCAGACGGCCGACCAAGCCGTCGGGCGAGCCACTAGCATGTTGCCCGGGTGTCACGAGCGGCGCGGGCAGTGCTCAATTGGTGCTGGGTCGGCAATTCCGTCGTCGGGCTTTGGCGTCGGCTCCGCGCTGCGTCTCGTCTTGGCCCTGCGTTCCGGGTGGGACGGCTTGTGCCAGCGATTCGCTCGCCAAGCGGCAGCCTAGAAGGCCTGTGATAGCCTACTCAATACGTCGCGCTCGCGATGGCGATTCCCCTTAACCTGCCCAAGATTTGCGCTTGCATCGGGCACTCCAATGCCAACCAAGCGGCGGCTCTGGCATTGGCCAGCTGCGATCACGGCGAGGAGTTCTTGGAACTTCGCATCGACGCGCTTGCCGACCCGTCAGGCGGACCGCGCATCATCAAGCGGATTCTGCGCCGCCATCCCGACGTCACAGTCCTCGCCACTTGTCGACGCAAGGCCAGTGGAGGGTCCTTTGCGGGGGCTATCTCGCAGCAGCTCGCCGTCCTCCGAGAGGCGCTGGCTGCAGGTGCCGGCATAGTGGATATTGAGATCGAGACCATCGACCAAGCCCCGGATGCTTTAGATCCCTTCCGCGCCAGCTGCACGACCCTAGCTTCCTATCACAACTTCGAGAAGACACCGGCTCTTGGGCCAGTCATGCGGCGGCTTGAAAGGACGGGTGCCGATATCCTCAAGGTTGCCACCCGGGTGAACCGGCCCAGCGACAACCTGAAGCTGCTAGCTCTCTGCAAGGATCGAACCAATGTCGTCGTGGCCGGCATGGGTGAGACCGGGTCAGTGGCCCGCCTGATATCGCCCCAGCGCGGCGGCTTATTCACGTATGCGGCCCCGGATTCCTACGCCTGGCCGGTTGGCAAGAGGCGCACCAGCCTGCGGGCTGAGCCGACCGCTCCGGGGCAGGTCTCAGCGGTGACTGCCCGCGATCTGTACCGCGTCCAGCGAGGATCGTCCTCGACGAAGATCTACGCGGTGATTGCGAATCCGGTCGGCCATTCGATGTCGCCGCTGATCCACAATCGCGCATTCAAGGCGCGCCGCTTCGACGGCATCTATGTTCCGCTGCTGCTTGAGCCGACGCACATGGGCGATTTCTTTCGGACGCTGCGCGAGTTGCCTTTGCAGGGCGCCAGCGTGACGATCCCCCACAAGCAGAGGGTCATCCGCCATCTCGACTCGCTCGATCAAGCGGCGCGCGGCATCGGAGCCGTCAACACGCTCTATTGGAAAAGAGGCCGGCTGTGCGGCACAAACACCGATGCAGAGGGCATCGTCAAGCCATTGAGCGCACGCGTCAAGCTGAACAGGTCGCGGGTGCTTGTGGTGGGCAATGGCGGTGCCGCCAAGGCCGCGATTGTGGCCCTCAAGCAGCAGGGTTCCCAAGTCACCGTGACAGGTCGCAATGCCGGGCGAGCCAGGCGTCTGGCCCGCCTCCATGGAGTCGATTCGCTTGCGTTCGACAGGCTTGCGGACACGCACTTCGACGTCTTGGTCCAAGCGACCCCGGTGGGTATGCTGCCAAACACCGAGGCAAACCTCTTTCCCGGCGACATTCCAGCGGATGTGGTCTTTGACCTGGTCTACAACCCCTTGGAAACAACGCTGCTCAAACACGCCGCGGCTACTGGAAGAGTAGTGATCAGCGGCATCGAGATGTTTGTCGAGCAGGCCGCGGCCCAGTTTCAGATCTGGACCGGGCAGGACGCGCCCCGCGAAGTCATGCGCAACGCTGTGCTGGAACGTACAGTGAAATAAGTAGGCGGGGCTCTGGAGCATGGTCGAACCGGATTACACGACTTTCCGCGGATTCGCGGAGACCGGCAACCTGGTGCCCGTGTGGAAGGTCTTGACCTCCGACCTCGAAACGCCGGTTTCAGCGTACCTGAAGCTCGCTCAGCGACAGGAATACGCTTTCTTGCTCGAGAGCGTTGAAGGCGGCGAGCGGATTGGCCGATTCACGTATATCGGCACCGATCCGTTCCTGATCCTCACAGCCCAAGGCGCTGACATTGAGATTCGCGAGGGCGACGCTGTCACCCGGCGGCGGGGCGACGTGTTCGCGATTCTGAAGGAGCTCACCGAGAGGTATGCGCCGTCCGGGACAGAGGGCCTGCCGCCGTTCAGCGCCGGCGCGGTCGGCTACGCAGCATACGATCTGGTGCGGCTGATCGAGCCACGCGTGCCAGCGTTCCGGGAGGATGACGTGAAGGCCCCCGATGCGGTCTTCATGTTTTTCACTTCGGTCGTGGTGTTCGACCACGTCAAGCATCAGGTCTATCTGATCGCGAACGCGCGCATCGGCGAGCTGGCGAGCTTGGAAGATTCGTACCGCCAAGGGTGCAAAGAGGTCGAAGAGTTGGAAGCCTGCCTGGCGAGGCCGGTTCAGCTCCCGGATGGGCCGCGGCCGCAAGGGCCGCTGGAGCTGCGGTCCAACATCGGCAGGGAGGCTTTCTACGCGGCCGTCGAGAAAGCGCGCGAATACATCCTCGCCGGCGACATCTTGCAAGTCGTGCTCTCGCAGCGGCTAGAGATGGTGCCGGGCGTCCATCCGTTCCAGATCTATCGTGCATTGCGCAACGTCAATCCGTCGCCATACTTGTTCTACCTGCAATTGGGCGATTCTGCGGTAGTCGGCAGCTCTCCCGAGATGCTGGTCAAGGTTGACGGCAAGCGCATCGAGTACCGTCCGATAGCGGGCACGAGACCCAGAGGGGCTACGCCTGAGCAAGACCAAGCGCTCGCTGCCGACTTGCTGGCGGACGAGAAAGAACTGGCGGAGCACTTGATGCTGGTCGACCTCGGCCGCAACGATGTTGGCCGCGTTTCCGAGTTCGGGTCCGTAACGGTGCCGGAGTTCGAGATCGTCGAGTACTATTCTCACGTGATGCACATCGTCTCGAGCGTGCTCGGAACACTTCGCGACGACAAGGATGCCTTTGACACGCTGAAAGCGTGCTTCCCGGCCGGCACGGTTTCTGGCGCGCCCAAGGTGCGTGCAATGGAGATCATCGCCGAGTTGGAGCCGACCAAGCGCGGAGTGTACTCCGGCAGCGTCATGTACCTCGACTTCTCTGGAACGCTCACGTCGGCAATCGCAATTCGGACCATGATGCTGCGAGGAGAAAAGGGCTACCTGCAGGTAGGAGCGGGAATTGTCGCGGACTCTGTCCCGGAACGGGAGTGGGACGAGACGATGAACAAGGCCCGGGCGCTATTGAAGGCGGTTGAACTTGCCAGGGAGCTCTAGCTGCGCCAGCTCTCAAGGGTCATTCAAGCCACGCAAGCCTCCCCGGAAGTCATTCGCGGCGCAGGCTTGCCAGAACAGGCGCACGTGACGCCAATGTCGCGGCGACGCCGCCAGCGCCGAGGCCCAGCCCGACGATGACGACGAGTGTGAGCGCTAGAGGGAGCCACGGCGGGTCCGCAGCTCCGCTGGCTAGATGAGGAGCGATGGCCAGCAGCGCTGCTGCCGTGCCGGTGGCGACACCGAACACGAGCAAGAACGAGTTCTCTGCAAAGATCAGGCGCGAGATGGACCTGTGCTTGAAGCCCAATGCCCCGAGCAAGGCCAATTCCGCGCGGCGCTCGAGCACGTTCCGCACCATGACCACGGCCAAGCCTAGCGTGCCGAGTAGCAGTCCAAGGCCTCCGATGGACTGGAAGGTGCTGAGGTAGGTGTTCTCCACCACGAGGAATCCGGCCAGCCGGTCCGCTGTGCGGACGGCGTCGAGCCCCTCGGTCGCCAGCGCGTCCTCTAAGGCGGCTGCAGCCTTCGGATCGTCTGTCTCGACCAACAGCGCCTGGTAGCCGCTGTGGTCGGAATACAGATCGAGGAAGTGTTCCTCTGCCAGCACGAGTTCGGACTGGAAGATGCTCCGCGACAGCAACCCCGCCAGCACAAGTCTGCGCTCCCGTCCGTCACTGCCGCTGACCCGGAGTTCGTCGCCGAGGCGGAGATGCAGAATCCACATCACTGAATTGGCGTCTCCGAAGACCGGAATCGCGCCGTCGAAGTCCTTTTCGAGCAGCAGCCAGGGATTTTCGCGCTCCTGAGAGGTTTCCGCCAAGGTTGCCTGGAAGGCGAATCCGCCGCGCTTGACCAGCGCCTTCGGCACGCCTGCGAGCGTTGGCTGGGAGGGCTGGTAAAGGTTCAGGCAACTGGCGTCCTCGCCCAAGCGCACGCGCAGCGGTACCAGCTGCATTGTGTCCTCGCTTCCGCTCGTGACATCGTCGAGCTTTGCTTGGAACAGCGGGACGGAGGCTTCCGCCACAAGCCGGAAGCCCCCATCCCCTGAGTGGTAATCCGGCTCTTGCGAGCTGACATCATTGCGGTTCATTGCGACGGTCACGATCATGAACGAAGCGCAGGCCACCAACGTGGCCGAGAGCACGCTGCGCGTCGGGTTGCGGCTTCCGTTGCGGAAGCCTAGGCTGGCGATTCCGGAGATGGAAATGTCCCCGCTTTGCGGTTTCAGCAGCACCGAGCGCAGGAGCAAGAGCGCCGCGATCAAGGAGAGGGTGCCCGCGCCGAAGAACGCCCCTAGGCGTGATGCGGAATCGGCACCGAGCGACAGCCCGAGCAGTCCCAGAGCGGTCGTGCCCAACGCGATTGAGACGAACCTCAGGCGGCGCGACCGGCGTACGCCTTCAGGGCCCGTTGGGACAGCCTCTATCTTGCCTGCGAGCAGTTCGTTGGGGGAAAGCCGTACCACCCGTTTCAGCGAGAGCCAGATGGAAGCGAGCATCAGGGCAAGGGCCGAGAGCGCGCCTATGAGCGGGTCTCGGGGGTTCAGGTGGAGTTCGAGAAACGATCCGCCAACGGCGCCGCTCCACCATGTGCTCAAGCCGTAAAGCATGACGCTCGCGTACGCCACTGCCCCTGGGATCCCGATCAGGCAGCCGGCGGCGGCCAGCAGCGTCCCTTCCGAGAACAGCAGTCTGCCCACGAAACGTGGTGTGTGGCCGGTGGCCACCAGAGTGCCGATTTCTCGCGAGCGCATTTCCACGCCGAGCCGAAACAGTAGACTGACCAAGATCGCGGCCGAGGCGATCAGGAACATGCTGAAGCCCACGAACAGGCCCGCGAAGTCTGTTGCGCCGGCGGATGCATCGAGTCCGATCTGCTTGACCGGCTGCAAGCCGAGGCCAAAGTCTGCCGGGTCCAAGCGCTGCCCCAACTGCTCGCGGAAGCGTCCGACCGCCGTCTCCAGATCTGTTTCGCCCTCGGGCGCCAAGCGAACCGAGGTGAGCTGCCCAAACCGGCTTGTCCAGAGCCGCTTGGCGGTCTCGAGGCTGACGAACGCTTTGGGGGCTGCACGGTAGCGGTCCCAGTACAGTTCGTCCCTCGGGCGGATGAGCCGCAGATCCATCGGGAAGGGCGGGTTCCAGCCTGAGATGCGCGTCTTGTCTGACATCCCCTTGTATTTCGGTGCGTAGTCTCGGTCCAGTGCGGCCCCTGACATGCGCACTATGCCTGCCAGGCGGAATTCGTGCGTAGCCGTCTCAAGCTCGCTCCCCGGGCCGACCACAAAGTACGTGAGGGTGACGGCGTCGCCGGGACTGGCTCCTAGGTCTTGCACGGCCCATTCGTTCAGCAGGATCTCGTTGTCGCCCAACTTTCCAGCAGGGGCGCCGCTGGTCAGTCGCAAAGAATCCGGAGGATCCTGCAACGCTGTGACAGTCGAGTACGGAATACTGTGTCCGGCGACCTCGATCTTGTTCGCGAGATAGGTGAGCACCGGGCTTGACCGCATTCCGCTTGCGTTGGCGGCCGCCTGAATCGCGGCGGCCGCTACAGGATTGAGGACGACCCTCTCCGACTCGACGAGTGCTCCGTGGTCACCCGGCAATGTCCTGATGTCGAGCCTAACGTCATCGAGAGTGAAGACGTCCCGCCAAGTCGCTGCCGCCGACTCGAGCGTGTCGCCCGAGACGAAGAGCGCATTCGCCCTGCCCGGCTGTTCCAGCGCGCGCTGCAGGGCTTGCTTGCCGAGAAACGCGTTGTATGGCAGCTGCTGTTGCGGGGAGAGCCCGAAACGGCCGGGCCCGCTGTCGTCAAGCACGGATGCAACCCGCAGCCTGAGCAGCCGCACGTTGTCGGCCTTGCGTCCCATTACCGACTCGGCCGGCACAAGGGCATCGGTCTGGAACCGCAGCAGCAGGTCGTCGCCCGCCACCGCTCCCAGCTCTTCCGCTAAGCGCCGGTTCAGCAGCACATCTCGGCCTGCCAAGTCCGGCGCCTCCATCTCGAAGAGGTTCCAGAACGCGCTGTCCACGCCATGAATGCGGACCTTGGAGGCGCGGGCGCCGGAACTCGCGTGCTCTGCGCTGCCGCGGATTAGGACCGCCGCCGCCGCTTGCCCGGGGTCGGCTACGGCCGCCGCCGCTGAATCCCGGAAGTACCGCTCGCCGACGGCGGCGAAGTCGATCTTGCCCAAACGGTCGAGCGTCAGGCTGCGCAGGCTGCCGCGCACCGACGAGCCGACCATGAGGGCTCCTGCAAGCACGGCTGTTCCGACACCGACGCCAAGCGCTACGGAGATGTGAATCGCGCGGAAATGAAGCAGGCTGCGCGCCAGCAAGCGACGGGGTCTCATGTGACTTCAGGGCAGAATCGGTGCCTTGGCAAGTGCTACGGCGAGTCGGCGGCGTGGCTGCCTTGGGCCGCGAGCGGAAGCCTCTCGACCAGCTGTTCGAGCTTTTCGAGCCGACGGCGGACATCGCGCGCCTTCTTGCCTTGTGGTTCGATTCGCAGGTAACCGGCGTAGGCGCGAATGGCCTCCTGCGGTTGGTCCAGCTTTTCGCGGGTCATGCCGAGACGCCAGAATGCCTCGGCGAGGCCGGCGTCCCAGCGCGTTGCCTCGAGATAGCGCGTGGCCGCTGCCTTGTGGCTGCCTTTCTTGGCGTAGAAGTTTCCAACCTTGAGCTCGTTGAGGGCCTGCACGGGATTGAACGCATAAGTGCGCTCCGGCTGAGCGAAGTCTTCGTCTTCATCCACCAATCCGCGGTGCTCCTCGCCTCGTTCGGCGAAGCCCGCGTTGGTAGCAGGCTGATCATCAGCGAGCCCGAGCGACACCCCGAGCAGCAGAAGCGATAGTCCGGAGAATCGCACCAACGTTAGTATAACGATGGGTTTGTTCTGGGCGGAATGTGCCTAGTCGCTCTACTGGACATTGGCCCAAGTACCATCGCGGGACATCGGGGTTGAGGCTCGGTTTGGCGCTAAGGCCATTGTTTGAATCACATTTAGGGATGCCCTGAGTCCCTCGTTGAGTGGCTGGCTGGGCAGCAATTCTCATTTTAGGGATTCGGGGGTCGATTTTTGGGTCTCCAGATTGATGGGCAACTGATTCTAGGGCGGTCACAGTTAACACAGCGACTCGCATTGTTCAATACATGAAGAATGGACAATGTTTTGGACGGTCTGCTGGACGCCTTCCGCCGGGCCGGCGCTGCGCTGCCGGATTCCCGCCGGGGCCGCAACACGCGCTACGCCCCCGCCGACGCTGCTTCCTGCGCCCTCGCGGTGTTCTTCTTGCAAGCCCCCTCCTTCCTCGAATTCCAGCGGCGCATGCAGCAGGCAACCTCCCGCTCCAATTGCCACACGCTCTTCGGCGTGCAGAAGATCCCCTGCGACAACCGGATCCGCGATCTGCTCGACGGCGTGGACCCCGCCCACTTCGCCGAGCTGTGCCCGCTTTGCCTCGGCACCGTCCGCGAGCAGGGCGCCCTAGCCGCCTTCGAGCGCCTCGGCGGCCGCCTGCTGGTCGCGCTCGACGGCCTCCAGATCCACTGCTCGGACGCGATCCGCTGCGCGCAGTGCTCTGTCCGCCATGTCGGGGCCCACAAGACCGAGCAGTACTTCCATACGATGCTCTCGGCGACGGTCGTCGCCGACGGCCACAACCGCGTCCTGCCGCTGATGCCGGAGTTCGTGCAGCCCCAGCAGGACCCGGCCGCAGACCAGCCGGAACTGTCCGAGGAGCAACGCCAACAGGACTGCGAGCGCAACGCCGCCAAGCGCTGGCTGCCCGCCCACAGCGCCGAGCTACGCCCCTACCGGCCAGTCTTTCTCGGCGATGACCTGTACTGCTGCCAGCCCCTGTGCCAGCTGGTCCGCGAGCTCGGGGCGGACTTCCTGTTCGTCTGTCAGCCCAGTTCCCACAAGCGTTTGTACGAACTGCTGCACGACGATTTCATCCATTCCAGCGGCTGGATCAAGACCCGCAACCGGCACAAGCGGGTCGAGCTGCAGCGCTTCCGCTGGATGCACGGGCTGCCGGTCCGCGACGGCGACGACGCCGTGCAAGGGGCCTGGGTCGAGTTCGCGATCGAGCGCAACGGCGAGCGCACCTACACGAACACGTTCTGCACCAGCTTGGAGGTCACGGCTGACAACGTGGCGGACATCGCACGGGCCGGACGAGCCCGCTGGAAGATCGAGCATGAGGGGTTCAACTGCCTGGCCCGCCACGGCGACAACATCCAGCGCAACTTCGGGCACGGCAGCCAGGGCCTGGCCAACCTGCTCGCCACGCTGAACCTGTTCGCCTTTGCGCTGCATGCGGTCCAGGACTGCGTCTCCGACCTGTGGCGGCAAGGCCGGGCGCAGGCCGGCACGCGGCGCAACTTCTTCGCGACCCTGAGCTTTCTCACGGAGTGGTTCTGCTTCTGCAACTGGACTGCCCTGTTCGAGACCCTGCTACGCCAGCGCCCGCCACCGCCCGCTCCCCGGGCGGCTGCGAGCGCGCCAGCATAACGCAACGCGCAAGCCATGCGGCCAGCGGCGGGCTCCTCCGGAACCCAGCGGCGAGGGTGCGCCTCGCCAGGCCCCGCGCGCGCGCCACTGCCAGTGCAGGGCAGCCCGGCCACCCCGGCCCGCGTTCCGAGCCGCCCTAGCCCTGCCGCAACTGCCTCCCTAGGGCACGCACAAACGCCCGCCAATTCCATCCCACACGAGCCAGACCCGCCATCCTGAGAATTGCTGCTGGCTGGGAACAGCGGTACCCAAAAAGGGCTCTATCACGTTACGATGGAATTTTGACCCGAATTTTGGAGCTAGAGGGAATTGCCAGATAAGGACGCTTTAGTATTGGGATTAGACTTCGGCACCGAATCGGTGCGGGCATTGTTCGTGGACCTGGACGGACGCGAGCACGGCTGGTCTTCATCCAAGTACAGACACGGGCAGATCACGTCAAGACTGCCTACCACGAATGCATCGCTGAAGGCAAACTACGCCCTGCAGCACCCGGGCGACTGGCTCGAATCGGCTGCTAGAGCTACACGCAGTGCTTGGCGACGCGTGGGCAGGCCCAGCGGCCGGCTCATCGGGATTGGCGTCGATTGCACCAGTTGCACCATGCTCCCGACCCTCTCTGATGGCACACCGCTCTGCCTGCTGCCAGAGCATCAGGCAAATCCGCTGGCGTGGCCCAAGCTCTGGAAGCACCATGGGGCGATCAGTCAGACCGAGCGGATCAACCAAATTGCGCTGCAGCGAGGGGAGCCATTCCTAGAGCAGTGTGGCGGCACGGTCGGGTTGGAATGGTTCTTTCCGAAAATGCTCGAGACCTTGGACAGGGCTCCAGAGGTTTTTCGCGCCTCCGACGTCTGGGTCGAGGCAGGGGACTGGCTTGTCTGGCAATTGACCGGCGGTCCAGCGGAAGAGATGGCGCGGTCAACCTGCCAGGCGGGCTACAAGGGCATGTGGACGTCGCGAGACGGCTTCCCCTCGAAGCCGTTCCTGCGCGCAGTTCATCCAGACCTCGTGGATGTCGTCCGCACCAAGATGCCGGGCCGTATGAAGGCGCCGGGACAGGTTGCCGGCAGGCTGTCGGCGGCAATGGCGAAGAAGCTTGGCTTCCAGGAAGGCATTCCAGTGAGCACGGCGATCATTGACGCCCACGCTGGAGTCCCGGGAGTGGGCGCGGCGGATCCCGGAACGCTCGTCATGGTTTGTGGCACGAGTTCGTGCCACATGCTGAACGCGACCCAATATCAACCCGTTCCCGGAGTGGCTGGGGTGGTCAAGGACGGCATCCTTCCCGGCATGTTCGGGTACGAGGCGGGCCAAGCCGCAGTCGGGGATGCCTTCGACTGGCTGCGTCGGCTAACTGGCCAGAAAACCTTTGCGCAACTCACCAGGAAAGCAGGCACGCTTGAACCCGGGGCGGACGGCGTCCTCTGTGTGGATTGGTTCAATGGCTGTCGCACGCCGCTCATGGATGGAAACCTCCGCGGGGCGTTCACAGGTCTAACCTTGCGGCATGAGCCGCATCACCTATACCGGGCATTGCTCGAGTCGACCGCTTACGGTTTGCGCTGGATTGTCGAAATGCTCCGCGAGGGCGGCGTGCCGGTCAAGAAGTTCATCGCCACAGGCGGGCTGCCACATCGCAATCCGCTCTTCGTTCAGGTGGCGGCCGACGTGCTTGGCGAGAACATCCTGGTCCACCCATCGCAGCAGGGGCCTGCGCTCGGGGCCGCGATCCTGGGAGCGGTGGCAGCCGGCAAGCGTGCCGGCGGGTTTAGCTCGGTTCGGTCGGCCGTGCGAACGATCGGAGGCGTCCGAAAAGGCGTCAACGGTCGTGGCGGGACGCTCGTTGCTCCGGACCGGCGGTGCACCAAGCTCTACGAGCCGATCTATCAGCGCTACCGGGAGACAGCGTCCTTCATTCAGCGCGAAAGCGCCGCAAGTTGAGGTGCGAAACAGGGCGCGGTAGCAATTTGATTGCTTATGCGCTACTTTAAGTGGGCGAGGTCATCGGCATGAAAAAGATAGGGGTAGCCAGCTTGGTGCTGGTTTTTTTCGTGGGTGTTCTACCGGTGGCTGTGGCAAATTCCGGGGGTGCGCCTCCTCGGACGAGCGGCGGCGAATTTCCCGGCGAGCAGTCATGCGTTCGCTGTCATACCGGGACTGCACTGAATGCAGGCCGGGGCACGCTGGAACTGCGCATGGGCGATTCCCCGGCAGCGGGTCAAACGTACACGCCGGGCGAGATGGTGTCCCTGATCGTGTCATTCGAAGATCCAGACGTGTATCGCATCGGCTTCCAGCTGACGGTCCGCTCCGGCGACGGCTGCGGGCCAGCGGGCAGTCTGGCCGCGGCCCCTACTCCGGACGGGTCCGGGATCAAGGTGGTCACGGGCAACTGCGGGACGGGTTCCGACAACATTGAATGGGCGACCCAGCAACGCCCTCGCAACGAATCCACGACTGACTTCGAAATCGCATGGACCGCGCCCCCCGCAAGCGTCGGGCCGATTACCGTCGCCGTGGCCGTTAACGGGGCGGATGGCAGTCTGAACACCCAGGGCGACAAGATCTATGCCGCACAGGCCACTCTCGAGCCGCAGGCTGCACTTGGCCCCCCGATGATTTCCGAAGGTGGCGTGACCCTGTTTGGCGCTGCGGAAGCGATACCCAAGGGGGCACCTGGCTCGATCGCGGCAGTGGTCGGCACCGACTTTGCAGCGGCGGGTTCAGAGACGGCCGGTTCCGTCGACGCGAACGGCGATCTGGGCACAGCCGTCAACGGCGTCTGCGTCGAAGTCGGCCAGACACGCGCACCGGTGCTGCACGTCGCTGCCGATCAGATCCTGTTCCAAGTCCCGGCGAACGCAGCGGTGGGACCAGTCCCCGTCCAAGTGATTCGCGAATGCGACTCTCCTGCTGGCGGTCCGCCAGCGGTGCACAGCAACACCGCCACGTTCACCGTCGGCAGCGTGCAGCCGGTCTTGCTGCAATTCTCGGACACGATCGAGGGCCTTGCGGCGCTGCACACTGACTTGGCAGTTGTCGCGGCGGAAGATGCCTTCGCCCCGCCGGCGGATGCACCCCAGCCCCCGGCTGGGTCGGAACCTGCGCCCGGGCCGGCAGCCCGGCCGGCCGTACCCGGGGACATCGTGACTTTATTCGGGACTGGTTTCGGAGCGGTAGACCCCCCGCTGCGAACCGGCGAGCTCCCTGACTTGCCGCGGGCCTTGGCGGCGAGTTCGATCAAGCCGATGATCGGTGAGTTCGAGATTCCGGCGAGCGACATCACTTACGTTGGTGCGTCGCCCGAGATCGCGGGTCTCTACCAGATCAGCGCGCGGATTCCGGCAGCCGTGCCGGCCGGGAATCATCCATTCTCGCTGGACTTGGACGGAATAGTGTCGCCAGTCGGACCCGGCTTGGTCATTGACGCGATGCCACCCGACCCAGGCGAGCCCGACGGGTCGGCGTGCAAGGCGGGTTTGGTTGTCAAGCCCGGAGAGACATGCAGCGGGGTGTTGCAGGGAACACTTGGAACGTATCCGGGTGAGTTCACCGTGAAGGAATCGGGTGAGGCTTGCCTGCTCGTTACCGGGGGTTCGCTCAAGGGCCTGGAGCTATGCGAGCAACAAGCGCACAACCCGCTGGGCGCGAATCTGTTCATCGCCACGCGCGGGGACGACAACTCTTGGACGATCACCAAGTACGGGGCCGACCCCGAGCCTTAATGGACTCGTGTGCTGGCTATTGCAATGCTGTCAAGGATGATGAGCGGACTTGGGCTGAGTATTGGACAAGCATCGGGGGGATTGTCCGCATCGATGACTTTCGTCCCAGTTGCTGACGGACCCCTCGGGACCGCCTGCCTCAAGGCTGGCAGACGAGCGGGAGCGAACCCGACCTCACCCTGGCGGCAGGAACTCACTTCGTCGTTGACACAGGGGCCACGCCGGCTTAGTCTCAGGGGCGATTAGACCTAGTAAGGTGAACCGATTCATGAACCGAAGATTCGTTAAGCGCTGGCTATTCTTTCCATGCCTGCTGACCGGGGCATTTCCGACTCTCCAGGCGCAGCCGATCTCATTGGAGTACAGCCTCACGGACGGCACTGCCTTCGACATCACGGAGAAGGTGACGCAGGTCACCACGGCGACCGGAGCGGACCCGGTGACAGACGTGCGGGAGCGGAAGAGCCGGCTGACCGTCAAGGGGACCGAAACTGGGTACGCAAACGCCGTCACCGTTGCCTCGCAGACGCTCACGCGGAATGGCAATGCTGTCGTCAGTCCTGTCCACGCCGCTATGGCCGGATTAACACTGACGTATGCCGTGGATCCGGACGGAAAGCTTGTCGAGATCACCGGATACGACCAATTGAAGGACGCAATGGCGGCGAAGCTGCCCGAAAAGCTGGTCGGCACCCTGCTGAAGCTGCTCAACTACGACACGCTGCGCCGCCAGGACAGCGACAGCTACAACGAGATCTATGGCGACTATGCGGGCGCGAGCATTGAGATTGTCGCTGACAAGGCCTCGGTCGCCAGCCATGCGCTGCCGTATGAGGGGTCTGTGCCGCTCTACGCGATGTCAACAACAGAGCGCATCAGCGACGACACGATGATTGGCGTCAGCCGGACGTACAACAGCGATGCCGCGGCGTTGGCGGCGCAATTCGAAACCGTCACGGAAGAGAGTCTGATGGCGCTGAGTGGCACGTTGATGCCGGTCTTGCCGGCGAATCACGAATCTGTCTCGGTGTCCGGCACGGAGACGACGCAAGTCCACATCAGCGGAGCCCTAGTTGCTTCGCGCATCGTCAATCTGGAGTACACGTTCACCCTGACAGCGCCGCCTGGGGGCGAAGCGGTTCCGTTCGCGGTTAGCGTCACGCAGGAATATACCGTAGTGCCAGTACCGCCGGAAGCAACGCAGACACCGGAGACCACCCAGCCATAACTGGGCTCGCTGTTATCCGGGCGGACTCGGCGCGCCGCAGGCTCGCCCGATCCGCCCGTTCGCGCGGCATCGAAGATCAGGCGGCAGAATTGATCGCCTGGGCCAGGACGCTGCGGATTCTGCGGCTCACGATGCGCTCTTCGCCGGGAGCCAGCATCCATACGGCGATCTCGAGCCCTTCTTCGTACCTTGGCCGGACTTCAATGCCCGGATCGCCCTCGCGCAGCCGTTGCGCTGCCTGTTTGGGATCCAAGCCGGCCTCTTGGTAGTTCCAGCGAATGCGCAGGTGCGGGACGGCATTGGCAATCTCTGGCACGAAGACCTCTGTCGAAACGCCAGACAAGCGTCCAACGGCCTGTTCGATTCTCCGGCACTGCCGCGTCCACTCCTTCCAAGCCTCGTCGTGGTCCCGTGCGAGGAACAACTCGAGAGCGACGAGCATACCGACGATCTCCTCCTTGTTGACCTTGTTGGTGCGGCCGACAGAGTCGGAGTGAGGGCTGTTGTTCAGGCGGGCAGACTCGATCAGGTCGCGCCGCCCGATTAGCAGGCCTGTAGACTGCGGGCCTTGCATGCCCTTGCCGCCCGAAAAAGCGACTAGGTCGTAGCCCATCTTCGTGAAACCGAACAGGTTGTCAACCGGAGGAACGTTTGCCGCTGCGTCATTGAGAGTCGGAATACCGTGCTTCTTGCCGATGCGCACAAAGTCCTCGTGCCCGATTTGGCCATCGGGTTCAGCGTGGTCCAGATAGAACAGCATCGCTGTGCGTTCGGTGATCGCAGCCTCCATGTCAGCTGCCGATTCGACCTCGACCAGCCGGACGCCGCAGTTTCTAATCGCATGGTCGTAGGAATTTCGGTGGGCCTTTTGCAGCACGACTTCGTTCTTCATGCCAGCCGTGTCGGGCAGGCGCTTGATCAACTCCGGCGCATTGCCCGCCACGCATGCGGCAGTTCCGAGTGTGAGTGCGGAGGCACAGCCAGCGGTGACCAAGGCGGCCTCGCATTCGAGCAGTTCAGCGATGCGGTCACCGGCCTTCTCATGCAGGTCCAGCAGGTCGACGTACTGGGTTGACGCTTCCTGCATTGCATCCAAGACCTCCGGAGGCATCCGGGAGGCAGTGAGCCTTGTGTAGGTGCCGGCTGCGTTGACGAACGGCCGTACGCCAAGCTCACCAAGCACGTCCCGGGCGGCACGGTTCCGATTCTTCGTCTTTGCGGCGGCAAGGGCGGAGGCCCCGGCAAAGCTTGCCGTCGGCACGGCCAACATGAACCGTATGAATGCCCGGCGGTTGCGGGATAGCCAGCGGAACATGAGATCCTCCAGAGCGCTTCAACACAGGATACGGCACTCTGCGGCGAGAATGACTCACCGCAAGCGCTTGATGCGAATGTTCCTGAACTGGACGGGCTCGTTGTGCCCAAGGAAGCCGATATGGCCGTGCGTGCGCCTGAGGCCCGGGTGTTTCGCCAGCGTCGCGCGGTCGGTCACATCCGCGGTGTCGACATCGAGGATCGTAGTTCCGTTGAGCATCACTCGGATGCGAGATCCATCGGCGACCACTTCTTGACTGTTCCACTGCCCGACCTGCTTGAGCGCCCCAGTCTTCGCCGGAGCGACGTTGTAGAGCGAGCCATGCTTCTGCCATGGCTTGATGTTCTTGTAGCGGTCTGCGGAATTATCGATGATCTGCAGTTCGTTGCCTGCATAGGCCATGTCTCTCCAAGCAAGAGGGCACCGGATGCACAGGCCGTTGTTCGAGCCGGATTCCAGCTTGAACTCGAAGCGCAGGACGAAGTCGTCGTACTCGGCGGCTGTCAGCAGGTTGCCGCCGCTGCCCTGTGCGCAGGCGATGCTGCCATCCCGTACCGCATAGCCTTCGCCGCGCTTGCCGAGCAGGACCCAGCCGTCTAACGACTCTCCGTCAAAGAGGGCCTCGAAGCCTTCTTCGTCTGCGGCGGCAGCACTCAAAGGCAGCAACAGAAACGTGGCTAGCAGCAGGCAGGCTCGTAGCGTCGACACGCTGAATGATAGCACCGAAATTTCCTCGCGCGCGGCGGGTAGCGAACTTGATCGGCGCGGAGCCAGCGACCCGAATTCGGGCTAGGCGCTGCCAGTGCGATGTGGGCATGGCTCGGGGGCGGTCTTGTCGAAATTGCGCACCACCTCGGACGGGTTGAGAATGGAACAGTGCAGCGCAGCATCTTTGATGTCGTCGGTGAAGATGGTATCGACCAACTCTCCAAGGCTTTCTACTCGCAAGTGCCAGGCGACGAAATCCTCGGCCCGATGTACCCGGAAGGCCAGATCGAAGCAGCGCGCCTGCGCCTGAGGGATTTCCTGGTCGGCCGCTTCGGCGGTCCGCAGCGCTACATCGAGCAGCGCGGCCACCCGCGCCTGCGGATGCGCCACATGCCCTTCCCGATAGACCGGCGCGCACGTGACCGTTGGGTGGAACTCATGTCCAATGCGTTGGAAGAGGTGGACTTTCCACCCGAAGTGGACGGCGCGTTATCGCGCTTCTTCGCGGACACGGCGACCTTCATGATCAACCGCACCGGCTGATCCCGGTCAGTCCGCCGCGAACTTGTCGAAACTGTCCGCCACGAGGCGGGCCACGATTTGGTTGCCCTTGGCGTTGGGGTGAATGCCGTCTTCGTTATTCAGGTCGCGGACCATCGCCACGTTTTCCAGCAGGAATGGGATGAAGGGCAGGTCAAGCTCTCTGGCCAGTTTGGGGTACACGGCCTCGAAGTCGCGCACATACTCGGGACCATAGTTCCGAGGCAGCTTCATGCCGGCCAGGATCACCTTTGCTTGGCTTTGCTCGAGTTGCTTGACGATCTCCCGCAGGTTGCTCTCCATGGCGTCGAGAGGCAGGCCCCGCAATCCGTCATTGGCCCCGAGCGCGAGGATCACCCATGTCGGCTTGTGGGCGATGGCCGCATAAGTCCTGCTCAAGGCAACCGCCGTGGTATCTCCGCTGGCCCCTTCGTTGACGACCCGAAAATCCCTGCCGCGCCGGTCGAACTCGCGTTGGAGAAAGGCCGGGTAGGTCTCGTCCCGAGCCACCCTTTGGCCCGCCGTTAGGCTGTCGCCGAATGCGACTACGACCGGCCTGGGATCCACGGAGGCAGGGACTTTGCCCGCCTCTGAGACTGCGGAGCGCTCGTCAACTGCTTCTGTTTGGCGTGCTGGCTCGGAAGATCCGCACGCGGAAAGCAGGGCGATCCCGACAAGGGCTAGGGATTGCCGCATCCCGACGGCATGGCTGATCTGCCTGGACATCATTGCGGCAAACCCCAAAAATCCAGTATGAGAGATTTGCGATAGCGGCGTGCCAACCGGCTCGCACGAACGACGCTTCGCGTCGCCATCTGCCGGGCCGCGGCGGGTTTCGTAGAATTGGGTGGTATATAGCGGATGTGAGTGACCCTCGCGATCCTTTTCCGTCTAGATAGGCAAGCTGCTTTCCAACCGGCTAGGAGTTCCAGCACTGCAAGAGTCAGATTCAGCCCCCGTCTTGGAGGTGCGCAGTCTCGTGAAGACGATCCGCAGCGGCTCCCGCGTGGTGGAGATTTTGCGCGGCTTGGACTTCGCGATCCCGACCGGGACCTTCGCCGTCATCGAAGGACCGTCCGGTAGCGGCAAGAGCACGCTGCTCGGCCTGCTGGCCGGCCTCGACAGGCCCACCTCGGGCGAGATCCTCATCAACGGTCAGCCATTGTCCGATCTGCCCGAGGACAAGATGGCGCTATTGCGGGGGCGCAAGATCGGCTTTGTGTTCCAGGCGTACCAGCTTGTGCCCACCTTGACGGCGCTCGAAAACGTGATGCTGCCGCTGGACCTCACGGGATGCGCCGATCAGGAGTCGAGGCGGCGAGCCATCGACTTGCTGGGCGAGGTGGGGCTCGGCGAGCGAACCGATCATTATCCCGTCCAGCTTTCGGGCGGGGAGCAGCAGCGCGTGGCGCTCGCTCGGGCGTTCGTCACCAATCCGCCGATCGTCCTCGCCGACGAGCCCACCGGAAACTTGGACAGCCGCAATGGCGAACTGGTGCTGGACATGCTGCTGAGCTTGAATCGCGGTGCCGGCACGACCTTGGTCATGGTCACACATGACGACCACATCGCGGCCAAGGCGGGCCGCCGCATTGCCTTGATGGATGGGCAGATCGTCTCGGACTCCGTTCCCGAGCCGCTGCTAGCCGCCGTGTCGAACTGATCGGCAGCGCGCTGCTTGGTGATAGACTGAGGTTGGGCTCCGGATCCGTGCAGCGGGATGCTGTGAACCCCGCCAGGTCCGGGAGGAAGCAACGGTAGTGGCCTCTGTCGCGTGCCGCGGAAACTCCGGAGTCCAACTTAGCGGCATTCGAGGCGGTTGATGTATCAGGTCATCGCGCGCAAGTATCGGCCGCAGACATTTGCGGAAGTCGTTGGCCAAGCGCATGTCAAGCTGACCATTCGGAACGCCATCGACCAAGGGCGGATCGCCCATGCCTACATCTTTTCGGGGCCTCGCGGGACCGGCAAGACCACGATGGCGCGGATCTTGGCGATGGCCCTCAATTGCGAGCACGGGCCGAGTTCGTCCCCCGATCCGTCATCCCCGGTGTGCCAGCAGATCGCCTCTGGCGCTGCGCTGGACGTGGTCGAGATCGACGCCGCTTCCAACAGGGGTATCGATAACATGCGCGAGCTGCGTGAGAGCGTGCAGTTCCGCCCGGTGCGCGACCGCTACAAGGTCTTCATCGTTGACGAGGCCCACCAGATCACGACCGATGCCTTCAATGCCTTGCTCAAGACACTTGAGGAGCCTCCAGAATGGACGGTGTTCGTGCTTTGCACCACGGAGCCTCAGGCGATTCCGGCGACCATCACTTCGCGCTGCCAGAGCTTCGCCTTCCAGTCCGTAGAACTGCACGATGTGCTCGGGCACTTGCGCAATATCTGCAACAGCGAGGGCGTGGAGGCCGACGATGACGCGCTGACGGCGCTGGCCTTGGCCGGCGACGGTTCGATCCGGGACTCGCTCTCGACGCTGGACCAGGCAATCGCCGCCTTCGGCAAGCAGCTGGAGGCACACAACGTACGCGACCTGCTCGGAGCCATCCCTAGCGAGGGCACCGATCGAATTCTCGGCGCGATCAGGGACGCAGACTCGGCAGCGATGCTGGCGGTTGTTGACGATCTGTTCCAGCAGGGGAGGCACCCGCAGCACTTCTGCGGCGAGCTCACGCGGCAGTTCCGCAACTTGCTGGTGATGAAGGTTGCCGGCAGCGATACGAGGCTGGTCTTGGCGGGCATCCGGGAACGGGAGGCAGCGCAAGGATGGCTGGAAGAATTCTCCACGGATGACCTGACCAGATTCGTCCAGATTCTGCTGGTGCTGTACCAAGACCTGCAGAGTTCCACGCAGCAGCGATTTCGCTTGGAGATCGGACTTCTGAAGCTCGTGCATGCGGGTCGGCTCACCTCCATTGAGGAGATCTTGGGCGGGCTGAGTTCCGGTGGCGGGGACCAGCCTAAGCGCCCTAGTCCGAGCAAACCCGCTCGTCGGCCGGCGCCAGTGCCCCGCCCCAGTCCTGCTGCGGCTCCCGAGCCCATCGTGGCGAGCTCCGTCGAACCCGTGCCGTCCAAACCAAGCGCCTCTCCAAAGCCGCCTGCGCCGGCCGAGGATTTCAAACATCGGCTCGTAGGCGCGATCGAAGCGGCGGGCAATGAGTTCCTAGCGGACGCGTTGAACGCCAGTCGCATCGAGCGCGCGGACCGGACCGTCACCGTGCATGTCCCCGAGGACTGGATGGCCGCCGTGGACCGGCATAAGTCCGTATTGGAAGCCGCGGCGACTGGGATCGTCGGCGCAAAGGCGGATGTTAGACTCGTAGCCAGCAAGGGCGACTCCGGTCTTCAGCAGGAGAAGTCGGGTAGGCCGCCAGAATCGGACGCCCCCGCCGACCACCTTGGTGGCGACGTCAGTGAGCGGGCGGCCGCCGACCCGGCCGTCCAAGAATTCAGGAAAGCGTTCGCGGGCCGCGTAAGCAGCGTATTGGATTTAAGCGAGAAAAGATCGTGAAACTGCCATCAAACCCGCAGAAAATGCTCCAGCAAGCCAAGGAGATGCAGGATCGTCTCAAGCTGGAAATCTCTGCGATCCGAGTGGAGGCTTCGACCGGCGGCGGCATGGTGACTGTCAGGATGGACGGCAACAAGACCGTGATCGGCATCCAGATTGATCCGGAGGCGCTCGAGGATGTCGAAATGTTGCAGGACATGATCCGCGGGGCGTGCAATGAAGCTGCCCGGCGCGTCGAGGAGATGACGCAACAAAAGATCAGCGGAATGATGGGCGGGATGCTTGGGGGCATGAGCCTGCCTCCGGGGCTGCTGGGCTAGGTTTCCAAGGGCCAGCCCCCGAGGACTCATCAATGGCAGCCGGAGATCTAGCCGCACCGATGTCCCGGCTGGTCGACGAGCTAAAGCGCTTGCCGGGCGTGGGTGCCAAGTCGGCGCAACGGCTGGCGTTTCACTTGCTGGGGGTTGAGCGCAAAAAGGCCGAAGACCTGGCCGGGGCGATCTTGGCGATGCGCGACCGGATCAGGATCTGCGTTCGCTGCAATAACATCGCCGAAGGCGAACTGTGCCCGATTTGCGGAGATCCGAAGCGCGACCACGGCTTAGTCTGCGTGCTTGAGCAGCCGAATAACATCATGGTGCTGGAAAGAACCCGCGCCTACACGGGTGTTTACCACATCCTGCACGGTGCGCTGTCGCCCCTGCGCAGCATTGGGCCCGAGGACCTGAAGATCAAGAACCTGCTCGAGCGGATGCGCGACCAACCGATCCGGGAGATCATTCTGGCCACCAGTCCGACGACCGAGGGTCAGGCCACTTCCGCCTACCTGAGTCGCCTGCTCAAGCCGCTGGACGTCAAGGTCAGCCGGATTGGGCTCGGCATTCCGATCGGCACAGAGCTCGAATTCATCGATGAGGCGACTATGATCGAGTCGATGGAAGGCCGCCGCGAACTCTGAGACCGTCTGGCTGCGCTCAGGCCGCCGCGGTTGTGTGCAGGAACTGCTTGATCAGCAGCACGAGTTCGTTCGGGGCGTCCTCTTGGCAAAAATGCCCGGCTTGTTCCAGCTGGGTCACGGGGCTCTCCGGGAAGAGAGCCTTGAAGTCCGCGATGGCAAGCGCTGGTGGGATCGCTTTGTCCCGCATGCCTTCGGCCAGCATGGCGGGCTTCGACCGCAGCGCGGGGATGCCGGGCGCGCCCGCCTTGACATAGCCCCCGATGCGATTCAACGCGACATCCAGCGGGAACTCGACAGCACCCTTGCACTCCTCGGGACTTGTGAATGGTGCCGCGTAAGCGCGCGCCGCGATGTCGTCGAGCCCGGACTCGCAACCCAGGCGTCCGATCACGTCTTTTACGTGGCTTCCCATATCCCGCATGGTCTCGTAGTAGGTTCCGTCGGCTTCGGCTGACCTGACCCAGCGAAACCAGGCGGACTCGTGAAGCTTGGGCGGCTTTGGAGCGCCTGGCGGCGCGACTGCCGCTCCGTAGCCGCACAGGCTGTTCATCAGGCAGATTCGGCCGACCCGCTCGGGGTGCCGAACGGTATACGCCGCCAGAATCGGACCGCCCCAGTCTTGTCCGACGAGAGTGATTGCCTTGAGGTCAAGCTCTTCGATCAGCGCCGCGAGGTTGTGGACATGGGTCTCTAGGGTGTAGCTCCTGTCCTGCGGTGTCTCGCTCTTGCCGAAACCCATGTGGTCCGGGACAACGACACGCCATTGCTTGGCTAGCTCAGGCACGAACTTCCGATAGAGGTACCCCCAGGTGGGTTCGCCGTGCAGGCAGATGACCGGTTCGCCTGCGCCCTCGTCGATGTAATGCAGCCGGAATCCTGCGGCCGTGCTGAAGTGCGGCTCAAACGGAAAGGTGCCGTCGAATGTCTCGTTTGCGGCGATCATGTTCCACCCATCATAGGACGGCCAAAATGCGCTGGGCCGGGTCGGCGGTAGGCCCCCGTGCCGGTGCTACACTCTGCGCATCCATACTCCAATGCGCCGCCGCCTCACACTTCCCCTGCTCCTGCTCGCCATCCTTTTTACTGCTGGCGCCCTGTCCGGCGCCAGTCCGAATTTCATTGTGTTGTTCGCCGACGACCAGGGGTGGGGAGATCTCGGCGTGTACGGTCACCCGGACATACGCACGCCACATATTGATCGCATGGCGGCCGAGGGCATGCGTCTCACCAGCTTCTACGCCGCGCCATTCTGCGGACCGTCCCGGGCGGCCCTGATGACCGGGTCCTATCCGCCGCGCGCCAGCCTTGACTTCAACCATGGCCCGGAGGCGACGACCGGAATCCACCCGGATGAGGTCACGGTTGCGGAACTGTTGCAGGGGCGTGGATATGCCACCAAGATGATTGGGAAGTGGCACCTTGGCGACGCGCCCGAGTTTCGACCGCACCGGCATGGGTTTGACAGCTGGTTCGGCATTCCGTACTCGAATGACATGTGGCGCTACCACCCGGTGATGCCCATCCAAAGCCCCGAGGACGAGCGCATGATTTCCGCCCGAGAGCGGGCGGCTCTGACCGGCTTCGCCGGGCAGGGGTTCTACTACGACCTCGAGAAAGGACAGGGGTTCCCGCAGCCACTGCCGCTGATGCGCGACGACGAGCTGATCGAGACGGACTCTGACCAGCGCCATCTGACCACCCTCTACACCGAGCTGGCCGTCAAATTCATCGCAGAGAACCGCGCCAGGCCGTTCTTCCTCTACCTGCCCTATGCGATGCCCCACGTGCCGCTGTTCGTCGCCAACGAGCGCTGGGGCAGGTCATTGCGGGGCCGCTACGGCGATGTCATCGAGGAAATCGATTGGTCGGTGGGCCAGATTCTGGCGACGCTGACCGACCTCGGCATTGATCGGAACACCCTGGTTGTCTATACGTCGGACAACGGCCCGTGGCTGCAGTACGGCATCGATGCCGGATCTGCCGGTCCGTTCAAGCTCGGCAAGGCCACGACTTGGGAAGGCGGCATGCGTGTGCCCGGAGTCTTCTGGATGCCAGACAGGATTCCCCCCGGCCAGGTCAGCTCTGCCGTCGCCGCGAACATGGACTTGTTCCCGACGTTTGCCGGCTTGGCCGGAGCCGAGTTACCGGACGACCGCGTGATCGACGGCCGGGATCTATGGCCGTTGCTCAGCGGTGATACAGACGAGTCGCCGCACGAGTACTTCTATTTCTTTGCGGGCAAGGGCCGCGCCGACGAAACGAGACTGCAGGGTATTCGCAAGGGACGCTACAAGCTGCGGCTGACCACAGCAGCGAGCGGGCAGCTCCAGTCAACCCAGCTCTACGATCTGCAGGCGGATGCGAGCGAGAAGTTCGACATCAGCTCCCGGCATCCGGCGCTGGTCCAAGCCTTGCTAGAGCAGGGCCGGGCATTCATGGCAGAGCTTGCAGTCAATACCCGTCCGCTGGGCGGCACTTAAGCTCGCGGCCGAGCAACTACAGCGCCGGGACTTCAAACAGCACACCGCCGAACAGCATCCACGCGATGAGCAGTGTCCAGACGATGTTGGCGCTCTGCGCCAGCAGGAATGCGATGGCGGGGCGTCCCCCGTCCATCGACACAAGGTCGCGGAACCTTGTCTCCAAGCCGATGCAGACGAAAGCCAGGGCGAACCACCAAGTGCGCAGGCCCTTCATCAGGCCCTTCGTGGAGTCCACGAATTCAGGGCTTAGGGCGAACGAGAAGAGCAGCGAGGCAGCGATGAAGCCTAAGACGAACTTGGGGAAGCGTTCCCAGATGATCGACACCGAAGCCTTCTCGCCTGTCGCCGCGCCCGAGCGGACGGTCCACCACACTGAGAGCGCGAACGCCGCCAAGCCCAGCATTGCATTCTGGGAGAACTTGACGATCACGGCGGCATTCATGGCCGAATCGCCAACGATTTCACCCGCGGCAACGACCGCGCCGGACGTGTCGATCGTGCCGCCGAGCCAAGCCCCGCCGACAATCGGCGGAATGTCAAACGCTGAGATCACCCACGGCATCACAAGCATCATCGGAATCGCGACGACCAAGACCAGTGATGTGACATAGGAGAGCTTCTTGCGATCACCCTGCACCGCCCCACAGGCGGCAATCGCTGCCGAGACACCACAGATCGACACCGCTGTTGCGAGCATCGCGGAAAATTCATCGTCGACTCGCAGCTTCTTAGCGATCCAAAAGCAGGTGTACCAGATCACTACGATGACAAGGAATGCTTGGGCAATGCCAAGTGCACCCGCCTGCAAGATGTCCCCGATCAGGATGTTCGAGCCTAGGACGACCAGTCCGGTCTTAATGTAGTACTCGGTGCGCACCGCCTCGCTCATCCAGCGGGGGACGGCCAGCACGTTGGAAATGAACAGCCCGATCAACAACCCGGTGATGACATAGGTCAGCCCAGAGGCCTTCATGACCGCGTTGCCCGCCACGAACTGCGAGAGCCAGCCCAGCAGGAATACTACGGGAAAGCCGATGACGAATGCCTTCAGGCCCCCGCCCATCAAGCGGACGCCGGCAGCCGCCACGAGCAGCAGGATCCCGCCTAGCGCACACGCGGCGAGGAGGTTGTCGGGTGCGAATACCGGGCCGAGGGAACCAGCGTCCCACGAGAAAGACGGCAGCGTTGGCCGTATTCCGGCCAGCGCTAGCAAAATCAGGGCGAAGCCGAGCCAGCAAGCGACCCAGTCCTCAGAGGAGCGCAGGCTGGAGCGCTTGCTAGCGTGTGTAGTCATTGGTTGAGCCGCTTTGGCGTTGATAGGGTACCGCGATTTGCTGCCCGCCCAGCCGTGACGTCGGCACCGAGCGAATAGCAGGGGTTTGGCGGCATGCGACGGTGCCAAATTCGTCAGCTGTCGGCGCGAAGCTCCGCGATCACGTGGCGGGCGAATTGGCAAGCGCCGCTGTCAGATTAACGGAAGCCGACTCGCGGGCTAAAACGCGTCGACCCGCCTATGCCTTGGGCAGCCGTCCGGCCTGCCCACGAATCCAGTGCGATCAAGGCTGGGCGCCGAGAGTCTCGATTGGTGCCGGTCTGAACTTCTGCGAGCACCTCCGCAGGTTCACGGCTCTCGCATTCTCGCTCCATTCGAACGCATGCGCTTCCTGATTGCCCGGCGAACGGCAGGCCGCGGCTCGCATGGCCCGGGGAGTTCGCGCTGGCCGCCTCGCCGAGGCCCGCGGGAACGTCACTTCGTGTCGGCCGACTCTCCTTGGGAATATGTTCTCTCTGTGTCCTGATCCCGTTCGTTGGCTTGTTTTTTGTTGAGCGTCACGAAGATCGCCGCCTCTCGCTTGGCCTCGTCCATCCTGCCCAGTGCGCGGTATGCGTGCGAGAGGTTCAAGCGTATGGAAGGCAGGTCCGGACCGATCGCGATCGCTGCCTCCATTGCACTCGCCGCTTCGTCGTAACGCTTGAGTTGGATCAGCGCCTTGCCAAGCCCGCCATAGGCCTGCGGTGATTTTGGATCTTGCGCGAGCGCCTCCCGAAAGTGCGGGATGCTACCCTCCGCGTCGCCCAGCCGCAGCAAGATTTCCGCGAGCAGCCGCCTCGCCTCCGTAAAGCTCGAATCGAGCCGCAACGCCTCCGCGAGATGCTCACGGGCTTCGGCGAACTCACCCATGTTCTCGAGCTGCCAAGCCACTTGATAGTGGCTATTGGGTAAGTCTGGGAAGTCTGACAATGCTTTGCGAGCTTCGCTCACTGCGCGCTCGAAGTCATGGTTCCTGTAGTGCGCGTCTACGAGAAGACCCCGCACGAAAGGGTCACCGTGGTCTAGCTCAGCGGCACTGCGGAGAATTTCAACCGCGTCGTCGTAGAAACGACCTTGCATGTACTGCAAGCCTAGGAACGCGGCGAGCTTGGGATTGGCGGGACGGATGCCGAGCGCAGCCCGTAGGTGGGGGATGGATGCCTCTGAATCTCCTCGCTGCACCAGCAGGTTACCCAGCAAGAGTCGGGCCTCGTAGAATTCCGGCCGTAATTCGATGGCCTGGCCGAGGGCGCTGACCGCTTCGCCGGGCTTGCCCAGCGAAACGTGAGCGAGCGCCATGTTGTAGAAGGCCTCCGCATGTTTCGGGCGGGCCTCCACGACCTGGCGCAAGAGCGGCAGCGCTTCTTCGTGAATGCCATGCCGACCCAGTGCGACCGCCGCGCCGAACACAACTTCCGGATCCCCCGCCTTCAACAGTGCCTTGGCCTTGGCGGCGGCCTCAATCGGCTTTTTCTCCTGTAACAGCACCCGCAGGTCGACAAGGTCTTGGATCTCGGTGTGAAGCTTGTTCTTCCAGTGTTCGGCCAACTCAAATTCGGAGCGTGCCTCGGCGGTGCGGCCCAGTCGTTGATATGCGCGCCCCAACAGGTAATGAGAGTCGCCTTGCTCTGGCCAGCGGGCTACGGTCTCTTCTAGCAGCACCACGGCCTCTTCAGTCCGCCTGACGCTCAGGTAGCCGCTCGCAAGCCGTTGGCGAACGTCCATCACCGTGCCGATCGCAATGACCCCCTCGAATCGCTCCACGGCGGCCGCGATGTTTCCCTCGGTCAATGCAATGCGTCCGAGGTAGTACAAGGAATAAGCATCGGGCGGCTCGAATCCCAACTCCCGCTCAAAGGCCGCTTTCGCTTCCGACAGCTCGCCGAGGTGCCAGTGGGCTAGACCCAGTTGGTAGTACGCGCCCGGGATGTTCTCGTGGATCGAGACAGCCTGCTGCAATTCGCTCTTGGCCAGGCCGTACCGTTCCTGATCTAGATAGACCTGCGCCTGCGCTAGGCTTCGATTGATCGCTTGTTGTGTGTCGGTGGGTGGCCGCTGGGCAATCGCTCCCGGGGCGGCCAAAATCCCAAGGCCCACGAGCGACATCGTGAATCGCCACAGTCTCGACATCCCCGGATTATTCTACCCAATACAATTCGGCGGCCTGCTTGGCAGGCATCCCTTGTCGCGGCCCGCCCGCCGCTTTGGGATCGACGAAGCGGAGTGTGATTCCCGGCTCCGAATGTAGCAATGCGTACCTCCTGCGGGCTTGGGAAGGCCGGCTTGTGTCCCAAGAACGGGCAGCTGGCCCTCCCGAGCGCTTGACGAGCGCCGGATCGGCCGAGAATGATATACGGAGCGGACCGCTGTCGGTTGGCGGAGGCAACTTTCACCGCCAGGCAGTCCACGGCCCGCCACCAGGTGCGTCTTGCGTCCATTGCGCGGGGATCAGATCGTCAGCGGCAGCAGCGCCTGTCTCGCCAAGTGCTGCTTGGTCTTGGCTCTGCTCGCGCTCGCGAGCGTCGGCCGGGCGCAGCCCGCGCGAGGGTCCGTAGAGGACCGCTTGCAGGCACACTTGGAAGCCGCCGAAGCGGCGCAATCAGCCAAGGACTATCGTGCTGCGGCTAGAGAGTTTGAATCGATCGTCGCGCTGCGCCCGGACTGGGCTCTGGTCCGGCAAAGCCTCGGGGTCGCCTATCATCTTGCTGGCCGCTACGCGCAGGCGATCGAACAATTGAAAGAGGCCGCCCGGCTCGATGACCAGCTCTGGGGTGCATTCCTCTTCCTCGGGATGGATTATTACAGGGTCGGGCGCTTCGAGGACGGGGCGACTGCGTTGCGCAGGAGCTTGGCCTTGAACCCCGACATGGCCGAGGCGCAGCGGTGGCTGGGCCTGAGCTTGGCAGCCTTGCGTCGATACGAGGAAGCGATTCTCTACCTGTCCCGAATTGCCGAGGTCCACGATGGCGACGAGGAGGCTTTGTTCCATCTCGCTAGGGCTTATGACAACCGGGCGGGCCAGCTCTTTGAGCTGATCGGCGACAACGCCCCGGATTCGCCCTTCGTCTACTTGCTTCAAGCTGAGCGATTCGCATCCGAGGGTGAGGACGAGCGCGCACGCTCCGAATACCGTCGCGCCGTGGAGGCGCGGCCCGACTTGGCTGGCGTGCCCCGTGCGAGTTCGCTAGGTCCAGCACCCGGTCTGTCCAGCGACGCGCCCGGCAGTGCGTTCGAGTCGACCAGGTCCTCGTTTGCGGCTGGTCGCTACGCCGAAGCTGCAGAACGCACAAGGCTGCTGCTGGAGATCGAGCCCGCCAGCATCGAAGCGATGTACTGGCTAGGCAGGTCCTACAAGGGTCTCGCTGCCTCAACGCTCGAGAGATTGAGCCAGGTTGCTCCGGACTCGCATCGAGTTGATCAGCTCGAGGCTGAGGTCCACATGGGCAAGACCGAATTCGGTAAAGCCCTAGCAGCTTACGAACGCGCCCTGCGCAAACGGCCGGGCCTTCCCGGCTTGCGGTATGCGATAGGAGCTGCCCACTCGAAAGCGGGCCGCTTCGAGGAAGCGGCGAAGTGGTTTGGCGATGAACTCGAGCGAAGCCCGCATCACGCGCTTGCCCGCCACGCTCTAGGGGTCGTCCTGCTCGATCAGGGACACGCTGCCGATGCGATCGGGCACTTAGAGCAAGCCCTGTCGGCCGATCCTAGGCTGCTGGAAGCACGCTTCGATTTGGGGCGGGCTTTCTTGGAGAACGGAGAGCACGCCTCCGCGATCCGCGAGCTCGAAGCCTTCTTGGCGATCGACCCGGACCACGAACGGGCTCGATTCCTGCTTGCGAACGCCTATCGGGGCATGGGGCGGGTGGAAGATGCGGCGCGCGAGCTCAAGCGATACCAAGAACTTAGTCGCAGGCGCCTTCAGCGAGTGCAGCAAGACGTGCGGAGCGTCACGGATGATTTACGACTAAGCAGGCCATGACGCTCCGCGCAGATTCGAATGCCCTCGCGCGCTCCTGTCAGGAGTCCTTGCTTGCGGCCGCGGCGCAGACATTTGCGAGTGTGCATTGACGGAGACTGGGGACCGCAACAACCCCTACGCTCGGGATGTCGTAATCAGGGTGTTTCGGGCGCTTTCCGGTGCTGATCAGTGCGCCCCCCGCGAGGCCGGTCCATGAATTCCCGCGGCAGGCGGACAAAGGCCTGCACGGCGGCCTCGAAGGTCGGGCGGCCTTTTTCGGCCGACCCGATCTTCGGGTCGCAATACGGCCCGCTCTTGCTGAAGCATGTCCACTCGTCCATGACCAGGAACGGCGATTTGTCCATCAGGTCCATCCTGATAGGCTCTGATGCGGGCATCCCAATGTCCGTGACAGCCTTCTCCATTTGGACCTTGCCCGGAGCCATGTGCAGGTAGACGGACGTCTCGAGTACCCCGCCGGTTTGATCTCGGCGACTGCCAAGCTGGGCCAGATGAAGCAGCCCCAGAGCGCGTCCGGTTGGAGAACAGTGCGACGCGCCACCAAGTCGAGAATTGGCATGTTCGACCCGTGCCCGTCGGCGATCAGGATGCGCTCGAAGCCATGATGCGCCACCCTCTTGGTGATGTCGAGCACGAAGCTAGGCAGGTGTTCCTGCCGGATGTCGATCGTGCCCAGGAAGTCCATATGGTGGGTCTCGAAGCCATGCGGGATCAGCGGCAGGATGTCGCCATCCGCCCGCTTCGCCGCCTCCTCGCAGATACTCCAGATCAGGAAATTGTCAGGGTCCAGCGGGAGATGATCGCGGTGGTCCTCGACGGAGCCTATGGGCAGCACGACGGCCGGCCGCTGCCCCGCGCACACGCCCAGTTCCTGCCAGGTACGGTGCTGATAGAGGTAAGGACCGATCAGCATCGGTTTAATGTCGGACGCGCCGCTCCGGGTCGATCCCAAACCACAGCATCGCGCCTACAAGGCACACCACGGCCGCAGCCCAGCACATCGATGCAAGAGAGCCGAACCTCGCAGCGAGCCAAGCAGCGCTGATAGGAGAGATCATCGCCGAAGCGCTCGAAGCCGTGTTCGTGAAGCCAGTCGCCGTGCCACCGTGCCGATGGCCGACATCGACGCAAACGGGCCACGCGACGGGCAACGTCAGATCCTGCGCGCCCTGAGCAAAGGCCATCCGAAGCATCGCCGAGAGGGCGTCACCGGCAGTGGCGGCCAGACCAAATCCGCCCGCGGCAAGCGCGAGCCCGCCGATGCCTGCCAGGCGGCGCCCCCAGCGCAGGCCCTTGCGCCGTACCAGCCAGACCGAGAACGTGGCCCCCGGAACGCAAGCGACGGCACCCCCAGCAGCGGGACCGCCGAGTAGCGCCCGGATTGCTCGAGCGTGAGGCGGTGCTCGTCCACGAGGTATGTGGGCAGCCACGTCACGAAAAAGTAGAAACCGGACGCGGAACAGAAATACATGCCGAACAGTGTTCATCTGTGAGCGCGACTGCATCCGCCCGCCGTTGTCAACAGCCCGAACGGCGGACACATGGCGGGACCGGGGAAACCCAACAACCACCCCTGCGACCGTCTTGGCGGTGGCCGGAGCCGTTCTGCCAGCGCAATCTCCGGTGACATGAGCTACCATCGCGCTGCTATTCTGTGGGCACCCCGATCCAAGCCGCATCCGCACCATGCCGGCACCTGAGCACGCCACCATTGCTGTCCTGCCCGAAATCCGCGAAACGCAGCGGGTGCCACCTGCGCCAGAGCCCGTCGAGTACCCGAGTTCGGACGGCAAGGCGATGGCCGAATCGGGCTGGCACGCCGTAGCCATGCTGCTCGCCAAGGAAGCCTTGGACCAACATTTCTGGGGCCGTGAAGATCTCTATGTGGGCATCGACCTGCTGGTCTACTATGTCGAAGGCGACAACACCAAGTCACTGGCTCCGGACGTCTTCGTGGCGTTTGGAGTGGGCAGCCAGCAGCGCCACACCTACAAGACCTGGGAGGAGGGCAAGGCGCCGGATTTAGTGCTGGAAATCGCGTCCGCGTCGACCTCGGCGCGGGACGCGCGGGCAAAGAAGTCGCTGTATGCACAGATCGGCGTACGGGAATATTGGCGCCTAGACCCGGTGGGGAACGTCATGCGGGAGCCGCTGGAAGGATACATGCTGGAACGAGACCCTGATCGGGCACTGCAGGCATCCGCAAGCGGGGACGGCAGCGAGCAGTTTTGGAGCGAGATCCTCCAGCTGGGTCTCAGGGCCGCGAAGCAGCGCGGGGTGACGGTGCCGGTATTCCGGGATCCCCAGACCGGTCTGGATGTACTGACGGCCGAAGGCCTGAAATTGGCGTTGCGGAAGGCAGAGGAAGGGCACCTCGCCGAAGCGCGGCAGCGGCTACAGGCCGAGGACCGGGCACAGAAGGCTGAGGCGCAAGTACAAGAACTTCTGGCGAGGCTTGCCGATCTGGAACACTGAGACATCCTACCCACCGGCATCGCGTCGGAGGATGGCTGCGGGGATCGCGGCTGAGGGCCTTGCGAAAGCCCTCGCGCCATAATTCCAATAATTTCTGGACAAATTCTATTCCTGACGAGCGGGCTCGTCAATTCGCACGATGCGGTTCGCCTGCACCGCCTTCATGACTTGCTCGGAGCCGGTTGGCCATCGAATCCGGATACTGTCAGCCACACGATTCTCCGCGAGGCCAAAGTATAGCCTGAGGTCGTTTTGCGACTGGTAGCTTCCTCCGCTCCGGACCTCGCGAATTTGGCTAATTCCCCCGGCTTCAACGGTGACTCGAGCTCCGATCGCTGAGCGATTCGAGACACCGCCCTTCAGATCAAGGATCAGCCAATGCCCGCCCGAGGCTATGCCACGAAGCAGAGTCGGTGGCGCGTCGAGATTAGCGACCAGCAGATCAACCGCTCCGTCGTTGTCGAAGTCGCCTGCAGCCAGGCCGCGGCTCGCCTGCGGTCCGGAGTTCCCGTCGGGCAGGCTCATGAACTCGAACGAACCATCCCGCCGGTTTCGGAATGCCGAGTTCTGCTGGCGGTAGCGGATCACGAGATCGAGACGCTCTACTGCTGGGTAGACATGGCCGTCGGCGACCACTAGATCGACGAACGCGTCGCGGTCGAAGTCGACGAACTGCACTCCCCAGCTCAGCTTTGGCCAGGTTGGCTCGGCGAGTCCAGCCGCGTACGAAACATCACGAAACTGGCCGTTCCCTTCGTTGCGGTAGAGCGTGCTGTAGTCTTCCGAGAAGTTGGTCACGAACAGGTCGAATCGCCCGTCGTTGTTGAAGTCGCCGAAGTCCACGCCCATTCCAGCCTGCTCCTTGCCGTCGGCGCTGAGCGCAACTCCGGCAAGCAGGGCGATTTCGGAAAAGCTTGTGCCGCCGTTGTTCTGGAGCAGGAAGTTGGCGGTCGAATCGTTAGCCACGTAGGCGTCTTGATCGCCATCGTTGTCGAAATCGACCCACGCAACTCCAAGGCCGTAGGAGTCGGGAACGTCCGCGGTGCCTGTGCCTGCCGAGGCGTCGCGGAACCGGCCGTTGCCGAGGTTCTCATACAGGCGGTCAGCCGTAGGGGTCATTCCTCGAGGACCGCACTGCACCCGAATACCGCGATAGCGGCAAAGCTGACTGTCGTCCGGAAGGTTGTCCGGTTCGAATTCCAGGTAGTTTGCCACGTAGAGATCCACATCACCGTCGCTGTCGTAGTCGGCCCATGCGGCAGAAGTGCTCCATTCGTTGCCCGCAACTCCCGCTGCGACGGCGCTTTCGGAGAACGTGCCGTCGCCTGCATTCATGTACAGGCGGTTCGGGCCGTAGTTGGTGATGTAAAGATCGCTGTACCCGTTGTTGTCGACGTCCGCGACCGCGACGCCCATGCCCCAGCTGGTATCGCCGAGGCGGGCCTCTTCCGTGACATCAGAGAACGTGCCATCGCGATTGTTGCGGTACAAGCGATCTGAGACCGTCGACTCGTCACGGGCAATGGCTTCGAGAGTGCTTCCGTTTACGAGATAGATGTCGATCCAACCATCTTCGTCGTAGTCAACGAATCCCACGCCGCCCGTCATTGACTCAATGATGTAGGGCTTTTCGGGCTCCCCAGAGACTAGCTGGAAGTCCAAGCCGCTACCTGCAGAAGCGTCCACGAACTGACCGGCGAGCCAGAGCGGTGCGGTCCCGAGCAGCGCAGCTGCGCAGGTGGCTCGAATCATGCCGGTGAGGTCCATCGGACTTTGCTCCTTGCATGATGCCAAGGTCGCGCAGCGATATCGCAGGTGGGTTGACAATAATGGCAGCTTGGCAGCCATCCTCGCATCGGCAACGAACTTCGGAGTGTTCGTTATGGTCGCGTGCATCGCGGCGGCACAGGCTTTCGCCGCGGAACAGCCCGACGTGCTGGAGCGCGCGCGTGTCGAGCGCCGGGCCGGTAACTTGGCGGCGGCGGCGGATCTGCTGATCGATGCGGTCTCGGCGCTGCCCCCTGCGGAGCAGCCGGAGACAGCCTTCTCGCTTCAACGAGAACTCGGGGAGATCCGGTTCAAACAAGGGCGGGGGCGCGAAGCGGCGAAGCATTTCGAGCTGGCACTGGAGCACGCTCCCGGGCGCGGAGTCGTCCACTACCAGGCGGGCCTTGCATACCGAATCGCTCGAAACGAGTCCGACGCGGCGGCCCATCTTCGCCAAGCCGTGGAACTCGGGTTTCGGACTACAGCCGCCCTGCTGCATCTGGCAGGCGCGGAATTCGCCAGCGGCAGCCTAGGTGCCGGACTGCATGCTAGCCGGGGCCTTCTTGCGATGCAGCCGCGTTCGGCGAGTGTCCTGCTGCAGATCGGCCGGGCGCTGTTTGACCGGTTTTTCTACGCCGACTCTCTGCAGGCATTCGACGCCGCCCTGTTGATCGAGCCAGAGTCTTACGAGGCTCGCCACTTCGCTGCCCTGATCAACCACCTACAGAACCGTCACGACGCGGCGGTTTCGCTGCTCGCCGGATTGAGGGAGGGCCGGGCCACTGCCGAGTCCTCGGCTCTGCTGGCGTCGGCCTTGGCCCAGCGAGGAAGCACGCGCGAGGCCGAGGCGCTTTTCCAGGAAACGATTAGGCGTTGGCCAGACAGCCCGCATGCGTACTTGAATCTCGCTTTCCTGCTGCTAGATCTCGGGCGGCTGGAGGAAGCCGAAAGCCGATTGCAGCAGTTGCCGGGCATTGCAGCCATCGCGAGACCCAAGGTCTTCTTCGTGGTTCGGAAGAACTCTTGCGCCAGTGCCTCAGCCGATGGCAGGCGTGCGACTGGGCTACGTCCGCGAGTTCCCGCGATGGCGTCGGAATACTTTCGCTTGGCGTCCGATCTGGCGGCGAGGCATCACCACCGCACTGCCGCCAGCCTGCTACGACTGGTGCAAGCCTACGAAGGCGACTCCCCGCGCATGCTCGAAGCGCTCAGCTTCAGCTGCCTACACATCGATCCGGGGGGGCGTTCTCCGGTTGACTTGCTCGAGCAGTTGGTCGATATGGAACCGGAAAACGGACGGGCGCATTACCTCCTCGGCCGTGCCTACCTTCGTCTCGGACAGCACGAAGATGCCATCGAATCGCACCGCACAGCCGTCGCGCTCGAACCTCGCAATTCTCAGTTTCACACCGAACTCGCAAGGGCCTTCGCGAACGGGTCTGCTGAGCGTGACCGCGTTTCGGCCATGAACGCCTTCGCTAGGGCGACGGAACTCGATGCCGGGAACGCCGTGGCGCGCTATGAGTGGGGGAAGCTGCTGGCGGGCGCGGGACGTGTGGACGATGCGATCGAGGTACTGGAGGGATTGATCGCAACAGAACCTGAGTTTCACAACGCCTACTACGTACTAGGTCAGGCCTGTCTTCGAGCGGGACGCCGCACCGAGGCTGAAAGGCACCTCCAGCAGTTTTCTAGAATGCGAGAGGTCGCCGCAGCTCGAGCCCCCACAGATGGCGGATTCTCTGATCAATATTGAGGCAGTCCATCGAATCACCCAAGGGCCCTGAGCAGTCGATGATCAAAATCAATGATCCGCGACACGAAGCCTGATCATGAGTGGCAATGGACCAATAGGAACCTGATTGCCAGCGGAGCGACCGACAGTACGGCGAGGTTCAGACGGACGCTGAAGTCTGATGCACCACTGCTGGCTAAGATTCTAAGCCCTGCTCTAGGTGACTAGGGCACCGATTGAGCTAGTGGCGACCATCCCTCTCTCCGCAACGTCTCCAATATTAGAGGCGGTGGGGCAGCGGAGGATTGCCCACGGCGACACAGGCGAGGCAGTGCACGAGCTCGACCAGCTGGTAGCGCCGGTTGAAGCGGTAGGCGCAGTCGGCGAGGTCGCGCCCTGCGCAACGCGTCTCGCCGGCGTGGTACAGGATTCTAGGTCAACATGGATCGAATCCCGAATCTGCAAATTCTCGCCTCCTAACTGTGTCTGAGACTTCCGAACCATCAGAAAATTTGTTGTCTGCTGTGAACAAACTCGGTATAATCTTCGGCAACCGGACTGGGGCGTGGGCCCTCAGACGCCGGATTGGAGGCTCTTAGTGACTAGAAAATGGTATCCGTGGTGCATTGCAGCGGTGGCGGCGCTTCTTGCCGTCGCGCCCGCCTCGGCACAGACTGCGTTCGGAACGATTGTCGGCAACGTGACCGACGAGAGCGGAGCGGTCATACCCGGCGTAACGGTTACAGTCACAAACGAGGGGACTGGCGGTGTACGCATCGTCTCATCGAACGAGACTGGCGGCTACACGATTGTGTCGCTTCCGCCGGCGGTCTATACCATCGAGGGCGAGTTGACAGGGTTCAACCGGGCACTGCAGACAGGTGCCCGCCTCGAGGTCAACCAAACCCTCCGAGTGGACCTTGCGATGCGGATCGGCGAGGTGACCGAGACGATCGAGGTGACGGCGGCACTGCCACAGCTACAGACCGATAGCTCTACGGTGGCTTCCACGGTAGACAACCAGAAGGTGGTCGAGCTGCCTCTGAACGGGCGCAGCTTTACCCAGCTGACGGTACTCATGCCTGGCGCCGTAGCAGGCGCGGGTGCACTCACCGCCTTCCAAACCAGCGGCACGGCCGTTTCGGTGAGCGGCCTGCGCAGCGAGGCGAACAACTACACGCTGGATGGGGTTAACAACAACGAATCGTTCTTCAAGACCTTCGGTGTGCAGCCGTCGATCGACGCGATCCAAGAGTTTCGCATCCAGACCAACATCACTTCAGCGGAATTTGGCACGGCTGCCGGCGCGAACGTCAACGTCGTGACGAAGTCTGGCACGAACGAATTCCACGGCTCAATCTTTGAGTTCGTCCGCAACGACAACTTTGACTCGGTGGACTACTTCGCTAAGCGATCTGGAACGGAAAACTCTGAATTCGGTCAGAACCAGTTCGGCGCGACCCTTGGCGGACCGATCGTCAGGAATCGTACATTCTTTTTCGCCATGTACGAAGGCCAGCGGCGCCGGCGCGCGTCGACGCTGCTCAATGTCGTTCCGACACGCGAGATGTTCGGCGGCGATCTGGCCCGTGACGTCGCCGGCAATCCCGCCGCCCAGATCTTCGACCCGCTGACCACTCGCGAGTTGCCGGACGGCTCTCTGGTTAGGGACCCGCTGCAGAACAACGTCGTGCCTAGCAGCCGAATCAACGCTGCCACCTCGCAGCTCGTCGACATCCTGTGGTCCGCGCCAAACCTTCCCGGGCAGGCGCTCAATCTGCTGAACACAAAGTCCGCCCGAATTGACAACAACCAGTGGATGGGTAAAGTCGATCATCGCTTCAGCGACAAGAACATTCTCACGGGCCGATACAACCTCACGGACTCGGTGAGTCCGAGACCCACGGCCCACCTCACCGTGGATAACAACCTCGTTAACACCTTCACCAACATCATGGTCAGTGACACCCACACACTGAGTGCTACGACCATCGTTGACCTGAAGCTGTCCTACCACCGGAACAACCTGCAGATCGCCGACAGCGCACCAGGCGGCGTGGATGCTATCGCGAACTTCATCAACGGCAACAACGTGCAAGGCATTCCGATTCTCAAGAGCGAGGCTGTTCCGCTGTTCCCTGCATGGTCGATCACGGGCTTTGCGAGTCCTAGCCAGACCGGCTTTCCGTTCCCGGACGATACCTACAGCGCGCTGGCAAGCGTCACCAAGATCGTCGGCAACCACAGCATCAAGGCGGGATTCGAGTTCAAGCACAACCGCAACCTCGACGACGGCTATTTCACGGGCAACATGACCTACAACAAGAGGCCCACCGAAGACCCCCAGAACGCCGAGAACACTGGTAATGCCGTGGCCGCGTTCTTATTAGGCCTGCCGAATCGCGCGCAGCGAAACATCGGACGTGGCACCACGGCCATCATGCGGAAGGAGGACTACGGCGTCTACTTCCAAGACGACTGGAAGGTTACTCCGAATCTGACCCTCAATCTGGGCCTGCGCTACGATCTGATCGAGTACCCCAAGCACAGGGACGATCTGCTCGCGTCCATCGATATCGACACGGGCGAATTCCTCTGGGACGGCGTGAACCCCGTGACGGGCGAGCCGCCCAATGCGCGTCGTGGGATCGTCGAGCCCGACTACAACAACTTCGCCCCGCGGTTTGGAATCGCGTACCGAGTGGGTGAGAAATCGACAGTCCGAGCGGGGTATGGCGTCTTCTACATGTCGAACTACCTTTGGGAGGCTCAAGGCATTCGCGGCAACTGGCCCTACGCAATCAGCGAGAGCCTCTCGAATCTCAACGAGCGCACAGACTTCTCATTCGCAGAGACCACGTTCAGTCCGCAACTCGATATTGAGATGGGCAGCACGGTAGAACCGCGCGCCCAGCACATCGTCAACCGCAACAACCGCGTCAGCTACACCCAACAATGGAATCTTCACGTGCAGCGGCAACTGACCGACTCCCTCATGGTGGAGCTGGGTTATGTCGGCACCAAGGGTTCGGACATGTCCTCTTTCGTCAACACCAACACGGCGCTGCCCGGTGCCGGCGAGGTCGACCCGCGCCGCCCGTATCCGCACTACGGCGCTATGAGCGAGATGACCAACGAAGCCGACTCGATCTACCACGGCCTGCAAGTGAAAGTGGAAAAGCGGTTCTCTGACGGCCTGTCATTCCGGGTCAACTATGCTTGGGGTAAAACCCTCGACACGCTGGGCGCAGGCTTCTCTGCCAGCAAGAGCCCACAGAATCCCTTGGACCCCGAAAGCGACCGGTCGCTGTCGGACCTGCACCGGCTGCACACATTTTCGGGAGACTACGTCTGGCAGCTGCCGATCGGGCGTAACCGGGCCATCGGTTCGGACATGGGCGCCGTTGCCAACGCAATCCTGGGAGGCTGGCAACTCACGGGCGTCGCGACGGCCAACAGCGGGGCTCCGATCAACGTGGTGATCCCGCGGGATGTCGCCAACATCGGGCCACGAGTGCAGGCCCAGCGGCCCGATTTAGTCGGGGACCCGCAGGCTGGCGTGAGCGGAGCGCCCGACCAGTACCTTAACAAGAGCGCTTTCGCCGAACCGACACCGTTTACGTTTGGTAACGCTGGCCGGAACATCGTGACAGGGCCCAACTTGTTCCAATTGGATTTCGGCCTGTACAAAAACTTCCGCATAGCCGAATCCATGGCACTGCAGGTCCGGTCCGAGTACTTCAACGTGTTCAACAACGTGAATTTCGGGCTGCCCAATGCAAACTTCGACTCCCCGGCGTTCGGAAATATTGGAGGGTTGGTTGCCGGGCAGGCGGCCCGCCAGATCCAAGTCGGGGTGAAGCTGCTGTTCTAGGGCGGACCCGTCGAGGCAGGCATCTGGAGCATTCGCGCCGAGGCTGCTCGTAATTCGGCTGCCTCTAGTCGAATCGCAGAGGATTATTCGGAACTGGCTTGGGATCGAATCGTTGGCGTCAAAATCTGCTCCCGGCCGGCCGGACCTGCGGTGGCGGGTCTAGGCGAAGTCAGCACTATCGACGCATGGCCCGGGCCGCTTTGATAGCTCTGCCGCCTATCGGTCGGGGCGCGCGCGAACTCATTGGTGCGAGCGTCCTCGCGGTATCCTTGGCGGCCAGCGGCGCGGGCGCCCCGCTGCGATTTGTAGACGTCACGGCCGATTCGGGTCTAGCGGCTTTCGACGGGCTCCAAGGCAGTGTTAGCAAGGACCACATCATCGAAGTCATGGGAGGCGGAACGGCCTTTCTTGATTACGATGCAGACGGATTTCTAGACATTCTGCTGGTGCGCGGCTCGACCATCGAGAACTTCGAGCGGGGCGGCGACCTGATGTGCGCCCTGTATCGGGGAGACGGCACAGGCCGGTTTGACGACGTGACACTCAGGGCCGGCCTCACAGCCCGCGGTTGGGGCCAGGGCGTGACGGTCGCGGACTACGACAATGACGGGAGGCTCGATTTCTTCCTGACCGGATACTCCAGCACCGCACTCTATCGGAATCTGGGAAACGGAAAGTTCGCCGAATCGAGTCGGTCAGCGGGTATCTCGCCATCTCTTTGGAGCCTGGGAGCAGCGTTCTCCGATATCGACCGCGATCGCGACTTGGATCTCTACGTAAGCAATTACTTGGCGTATCCGCTGGACCGCCTGCCAAAGCGGGACGCGAATTGCAACTACCGGGGATTCGCCGTATTCTGCGGGCCGCGCGGGCTCACCGGTCTAAGAGATTCGCTCTTCATCAACGACGGCTCGGGACGGTACGCTGACGTGGCCGCAACCCGGGGCATCGACGAAGACCACCTCTACGGACTCGGCGTGCAGGTCGCAGACTACAACAACGACTCCTGGCCCGACATCTTTGTAGCGAACGACCTAACGGCGAACCTTTTCTACCAGAACAGGGCCGACGGCACCTTTGAGGAACTCGCCGTGCTGCTCGGCGTGGCTTTTTCCCAAGACGGTGTCGAGGAAGGCTCCATGGGGGTGGACAGCGCCGACATCGACCACGATGGCTGGCTCGACATGTACTACACGAATTCCTCTTATGAGAGCAATTCCCTCTTGGTGAACAACGGTGACGGAAGCTTTACGAACCTCACCGATCCGGGTGGTCACGGGCAGAGCACTCACCTGCACGTTGGCTGGGGCGTTTCGTTCGCCGATTTGGATAACGACACTTGGGAAGACCTATTCGTCGTCAACGGCCATCTATATCCAGAGGCCGATCGCTTCGAGATGGGTCTCAAGTACCAGCAGCGGTGGCTTGTGTTTATGAATCAGGATGGTCGCGCATTCGTCGAGCGCGGACTGGATTTCGGGCTGGAACAACGCCACAAGAGCAGGGGCCTTGCGTTCGGTGACTACGACAACGACGGCGATCTCGATGCCATCATCAACAATCTGGACGGCCCGCCGACGCTGCTCCGAAACGACGGCGGGAACGACAACGGCTGGCTGCTCGTCGAACTGGAGGGCCACGACGCGGATCGATCTGCGATCGGAGCAAGGGTTCTTGTGACCGTAGGGGGTAGGACGTGGATGCGCGAGGTTCGATCCTCCGCGAGCTATCTATCGGCCAACGACTCACGCCTCCACTTCGGCCTTGGTGATCACCAGCGCATCGACCGGCTGACGGTTCGCTGGATGTCAGGCGCCACGACAATCCTCGAGGACATTCCAGCCAATCAGCTCGTCTCTGTCGCGGAACCGTCGACTAGATAGCCCGCCGACCACCGCTCGGTGCCTGACTTAAGGTCCTGCGCTTGAGCCGCATACCCTTTGAATACCACGCGGGGCGCTGCTGAAAGCACTCTGGGCAAGGCCGCATCTGGCCGTGCGGTTGGCGCTATCGCTAGCTTCCCGCCGCGCCGCCGCACGCTTCGGTTGACGGCGGTCCGCGGCCGCGGTAGCACTGGAGTGTCGAACCCGATTCGAGATTAAAGCCGTGAAAGGATTCACTGAGCCGCAGCCCGCTAGCTAGCCTTCTCCGCCCCCAGGCCGGTGCTGGCCCGAACGCTGAGTTCGTAGTACTTGCTCTCGGCCGACGGTTCGTTGGAAAGGATCGATCCCAGGTACGCCGCCAGGAATCCGAGGGGGATGCTGATGATCCCGGGATTCATCAGCGGATACAGGGCTTGCATCTGGATCATCCGGCGGGCGCTCTCCGCAACCTCGGGGCCGTCGATGCCCATGAAGCTGGGGCTGACGATGATCAGACCCACGGACGAGAGCAAGCCTGCCGCAAGCCCACACACAGCGCCTCGCGTCGTGAATTTCTTCCAGTAAAGAGAGCAGAGGATGACGGGCAAGTTTGCCGAAGCCGCTACGGCAAACGCGAGCCCTACAAGGAATGCCACGTTGGCATCGGGGCCGAGCCCGATCGCAATTAAGATCGACACTGCGCCCACGACGAAAGCTGTCCAGCGTGCCACGCGAACTTCCTCGCCCGGCGCTCGCTCCTTGCCGTGGTGCAGCACGTTCGAGTAGAAATCGTGGGCGAACGATGTCGAGGCACTGATGGTCAGTCCTGCGACCACGGCAAGAATCGTTGCAAAGGCAACGGCCGAAATGAACGCAAAGAAGACATCCCCTGCCAGCGCTTGCGCCAGCAACGGCGCGCTCATGTTAGTGCCGCCGTTGGCGGTGATTTCGTTCGGCCCAACGATCGTGGCCGCCCCGAAGCCGAGGAACGTCGTCATGATGTAGAACGCTCCGATCAGCAGCATGGCCCAGAGTACGCTGACCCGCGCCGTCTTGGCGTCCGGCACCGTATAGAAGCGAATCAGGATATGTGGCAGGCCGGCCGTGCCGAAGATCAGAGCCATGCCGAGCGAGATCAGGTCGAGCGCGCCATTTGGTGGCTTGTAGTAAAGGCCGGGTTCCATAAAGTTCCGGGTGACGACGGCGCCGTCGGCCTGGAAGCTAATGCTGGAGGCGGCCTCGAACATCGCGCTGATATTGAAATCAAAGTGCGCCAGCACCAGCACGCTGAGCAGGAAGGTCCCGCTCATCAGCAGGACAGCCTTGATGATCTGGACCCAGGTCGTGGCCAGCATGCCGCCGAACACCACGTAGACGATCATCAGAATCCCGACACCGGTGACGGCCGTGGCATAGCCAATCCCGGACCCGGCCAGCAAGAGGCTCACCAGCGCCCCAGCTCCCACCATTTGGGCGATCATGTAGAACGTCGAAACGGTCAGCGTGCTCAGCGAGGCCAAAGCCCGCACGGGCCGCTCCTTGAGCCGGTAGGCCAGCACGTCTGCCATCGTGTACTTGCCCGTGTTGCGCAGCGGCTCGGCGACGACCAGCAGCACAGTGAGATAGGCGACCAAGAAGCCCACTGAGTACATGAAGCCGTCGAAGCCGTAGAACGCGATCAGGCCGGCAATGCCTAGGAAGGATGCCGCGCTCATGTAGTCGCCGGAGATGGCGAGCCCGTTTTGCCAGCCCGTAATGCGCCGGCCGGCGGCGAAGAATGCGCTCTCGCCCGCAGACCGCCCCGCCGCCCAGTATGTGATCCCGAGTGTTGCGGCGATGAAGCCGAGGAACATTAGCAGGGGGAGCGCCATGTCACTCGCCCCCCTGCTCTGTGCTGGGCGCAGCCCCGCTGGCGCTGGCTGCCGCTAGGATGCTCTCGGCCGCTGTGTCGAATTGACCCGCAAGCCGCATGTAGACGAGTGCGATTCCCCACGTCATCAGGAACTGCGAGAAAGCGAACAGATACGCCCAGTTCACGTTTCCCCACACCGGCCGACCCATGAGGTCGGGCCAATAGCCGACCAGGATCGGCAGGGCGAAGTAGTACACGATGAAGAACACGGTCATCGTGCAGATGGCCCGCGTCTTGCTCGCGACCATGTGTCTGTACGGCTGCGAATCGTAGATTTGCTTCCAATCGTTCATGGCAGATGATTCCACAGGATACATGTTTGCATCCCTCGGGTGGATCGGCGGCGCGCTTGCGTGGCAGCCGCTCCACGCCGAAGGGTCGACTGCCGGGACAACCGCGCGAGCATGTGAGCCCCACGCAACGCGTGATCTGCAGGCCTGCCACGAACAGGTCCGCCCCTGTCGGGAGCGAAAACGCTGCGGTGATCAGACTGGGCGCGCCGTGGATTCGCTAAAGTGTGGCCCAAGATGGATTGGCTCACTGTTGAGCAGCGAAGCCGGGTCATGCAAGCCATCAAGGGCAAGGACACAGGCCCTGAACTGGCGGTCCGTCGCATCGTCCATCGGCTCGGCTTCCGCTACCGCTTGCACAAGAAGGGCCTACCCGGCCGCCCGGACTTGGTCTTCGGACCGCGCAAGAAGGTGATCTTCGTCCACGGCTGTTTCTGGCACGCGCATAGCTGCAAGCACGGGCGAATGCCAGAAAGCCGCACCGGCTACTGGATTCCCAAGCTCATCGCGAACAAGGAGCGGGACGCCGCGAACGAAGCCAAGCTCGAATCCCTGGGCTGGGAGGTGCTAGTCATTTGGGAATGCGAGACCAAGAACACCGGCGACTTGATGGATCGGCTGACGAGTTTTCTGGACCCATCTGACGCGTCGAGTGCGGCATCTTGATTGGCTTACCACGGGCGGCCTCCACCCTGCTTGTTAGGCGAAATACACCAGCATGAAGATCGTGCAGGCAGCGAGGAGCCAGGCCCATGGGCGTTCGCTTCGCCAGAAGCTGCGCACCGGCCCATCCGACGAATCCGGCTTCGCGCGCCATGTGTAGCGATCAATCTCCGCTCGATCGCTACTGTCCCGCGAACTCACGGCAACCAGCACAGCTAACGCAAACACCGAGGTCAGGGCGGTGCGGTGCAGGAAGTTCAATTGAGCGCCGAACAGCGGTTCCAGGACCGAACCGGCCGCCCATGCTCCGTACAGCCACTGAAGCCCGAATGAGAAGAAGGGCGAAGCGAGCAGCGCCCAGAATGCGCTCTCCGCGGATGCCCGCCGCCACAGCACCCCCCCGAGGAACGCGACGGCGATGCCGGGGACGACATGGCCCATCTGCGCGGGCACCTTGAGGAAGAAGTTGTCCGAGGCATCTTCGGTGTAGATGCCTGCAGCGATGCCTGCAGCAATGATCACGAATACGACGATTGAGACGCGCCCCACGAGAATCAGCTTTCGGTCTGAGGCATCTGGGTCGATATAGCGCTGGTAGAAATCAAAGGTCCATAGCGTCGCTCCGGAATTCATCATTGAGTCGATGCTGGACAGGATGGCACCGATCAGGCCGGCTGTGATGATGCCCACCAGCCCGTAGCCGGCGGGCACAATCATCTGCACCAGCAGCGGGAACGCATCGTCGGGCAGCGGCAGAACGGAGATCTCCCCTGTGGCCAGCCGCGATTCAAACAGCAGCCCAGCGGCGACGCCAGTGGCGATCGACACGAACGGGATGCCCAGCTTCAGGAAGCCGGCCGCGAGAATTCCGATGCGAGCGTCAAACTCGCTCTTCGCCGCCAAGGCGCGCTGCGCAATGAACTGGTTGGTCGACCAGTAGAAGATGTGGATGACCATCAGCCCGCTGAACACGCCAGTCCAGGGCAACTGCGGGTGATTGGTCGGCAGGTACAGGTGAAACTTCTGATCGGCGGCGGGCAGGGCTGCGTCCTTGGCGAGCAGGCCCCCGAAACCGCCGACTTCCGGCTGCCCGAACACCAGCACGGCGACGAAGACGCCCGCGAGCAATAGCAGCACCGACTGCATCACGTCGGTCCAGATCACCGCTTTGAGCCCGCCGACGATGGTGTAGGTAGCGGTGACCAGAGCGAAGATCGCGATGCCGGCGGTGTAGTCGATCGCAAGCGGTGTTCCGTCGAGCAGGTAGCTCAGCGCTCGCGCGCCGATGTAGAACCCTAGCGCCATGCGCACGATCACGATGGTGAGGATGTTGAATGCCGAGTACAGCACGGCGCTGCGCTCGTCATAGCGCTTGGCAAGGTATTCCGAGAGGGTGTAGAGCCCCATGCCGCGGTACAGCGGCAAGAACAGGAACGCAAGGATTAGCAGCCCGCCGATCGCCAGAAACTCGAAGTGGGCCTGGGCGAACCCGATCGAGTAGCCGATGCCGAGCATTCCGACCAAGTGCTCCGCACTGACGTTTGTGCCGAAGATCGAGCCCGCCACTCCCCACCACGGCACCGAGCGCCCGGCCAGATAGAAATCCGCTGTATCGTCTTCCTTGCGCCCCGCCCACAGCCCGATCGCCAAGACTGCGAGAATGCTGGCCAAGAAGATCCCGATGTCAAGTGCTGTGAGTGGGATGGGCACGGTTCAAAGGATAACGTAAGGGCACGATTCGACGTTTACCAGATCCCCAGCAGCTTCCACCACAGGGTGCCGACCGTGGACCACACGAGCACGTTCCAGAGCGCAACCACGAATCCCACGGTCCACCATTGCTTGAAGCTTGCGTAGCCCTGCGAATAAAAGATCGGCGATGGCACTGTCCCGTAGTGTGTGAGGCCAGCGGAGAGGTTGGCCAGGCATGCGAACAGGTACACCGTCAGGCCGAGCGGGGAGCCCTGGTCCAACAGCAGCAGCAAGAAGACCGGGAACAGCGTCAGGAAGTGCATCGTGATGCTGGCAAGTCCATAGTGTGCAAAGAAGTAGATCGGCAGCGCGATGGCGAGCATCGGAAGCCAGGGCAGGTCGCCGAGCGACGCGCCAATCATGTCGGTGAGCGCCCGGGGCACGCCAGCGTCGCTGAGTGCCTTGCCAAGTGTGATGACGCCGCCGTACCAGATCATGATGTCCCACACTGCGTGCTGGCGGATCGCATCGCGCCAGGGCAGGATTCCGCTCACGATCAGCACGCAGGCCCCGGAAACGGAGGCCAAGGCGACCGGTACGGAATGCAGGTTCGAGGTGATCCACAGGGTGCACACGACGAATACCAGTGCGGTCGTCGCCCACTCGCGGAATCCCATCTTGCCCAGCCTTCGCAGTTCGTCGCCAGCGAACTTGGTTGCATGTGGGGTGTGCTGGATTTCCGGCGGCAGCAGCTTTGCGACAATCCACACCAAGCCAGCGATGCTCACCAGCCCGGGGACAATTCCGGCTGCGGCCCAGCGCGCCCAGGTCAACTCATATCCCGCCAACGTCTGCGCGAGTTCGACAGCGACGAAATTTCCGGCCTGTCCGGTCAGGAACGTCGCTGTGGCCACGATCTCGCCTTGGTAGACCGCGACCATCAGGAAAGTGCCGAGCAGCTTGGCGGTGGCTCCCGGATGCGATCCGTAAAGTTCCGCCATGCTGCGTGTGATCGGCATGATCACGCCTCCGGCACGAGACGTGTTGGAAGGGATCATGGTGGCGAGGCAGAGGTCGCTGAGGATCAGCGCGTACGCCACTCCGCTGGAGTTGCTGCCGAAATACCGCACGAATAGCAGCGCGATGCGCTTTGCCAAGTTGGTGGCAATCAGCACGTGCGCAATCAGCAGCGCCCCCACGACTAGCCACACCGCCGGCGTGGCGAAGCCGGCCAGCGCCTGCTCGAGGCTCAGCGTTCCGCTCCAAACAGCGGCGACCAACGTCAGCAGGATTACTGCGCCACCGGGCAAGGGCCTCAAGATCAGTCCCGCGATAGCGGAAGAGAAGACGCCCATGAGCCGCCAGCCCTGGTCCGTGACGCTATCCGGCTTGGGCAGGATCCAATAGACAGCGAAGCCCACTGCCACCACTGCGGCTAGCCGGCGCAGGTCCGGCGCTTCGCTCTCGGGGTCTGGAGGCATCAGTTGGGGTTAAGGGACACCGCGGGAGATATGCGGATTTGGTCTCAAATGCGGCTCACTATCAAACCACAGACAGCGTGTCGGCATTCCAGCCGACCTTGCGTCCCTCGCGCAATGAGATGTTGGCGAGTTGCACGATCAGTGCAGCTTGAAAACCCTTGTCCATCGGTGCTCGAGGCGTTTGTCTAGTGCGTACGCAGTGCAGGAAGTTCATGACGTGATCGATCGTTGCCTGGGCGAAGCCGCCGGGCTGCTCCTTGGCGAATGACGCGGTATCGGGCGATTCATGCGGAAACACGCGCAAGAACTCCCTGCCGATGTCCATGCGTGCCAGCGAGCCGTCGTAAGAGTTCAGCTGGTCGGCCCGCATGGCGTATTTCATCGCGTTGTAGTTGATCGTGAAGATCGCTATGAAGCCTTGCGGGTATTCGGCGGCGACGACCACCGATTCGGGCAGATCCATGCCCTCGACGTGGGGCTTAAGGGCGGAGGCGTTGACCGAGAGCGGGTAGCCTGCGTCCATGATCAGGTTGATCGAATCAAAGATGTGGCATCCCTGATCCTGCACGATGCCGCCCGAGTATGCGGCCAGGCTGCGCCAGTTGAAGAAGGCCAGCGGGTCCTGGGGCACCTGTGGCGCCGGTCCCAGCCAAGCCTCCCAATTGATGGGGCCCTGGAATGTTGCCCGTCGCGGCTCGGTTTGAGAATTGAGCCAATAGGTCCGCACCATCCGGACCGTGCCGAGCGTGCCCTCGCGGCGGATGTCGCGGGCTTCTAAGTAAAGGTTGTAGCTGCGGCGCTGCATGCCGACTTGCACGATGCGGTCCGAACTGCGCTGCGCCTCGACGAGTTCTTTGCCTTCCTCGGGTGTATGGCACAGCGGCTTTTCGACATAGACGTCTTTGCCGGCCGCCATTGCGTCCAAGGTCATGCGGTGGTGCCAGTGTTCTGGAGTGGCGATCAGGACGGCATCTACGGCGTCGTCGTCGAGCACTTTCTTGTAGTCCCGGTACGCGTTTGTCCCGGGTCCCGCAGCGGACAGACCTGCTTCGAGATTGGGTTCATAGATGTCGCACACGCCATGGACCTCGAGGTCCGGGTCGCGCTTGAACTCGGACATGACGCGCCGGCCCCGGCCCCCCGCTCCGATCAGGGCGAGCCGGACAGTCTCGCTTGGAGTTTGGGCGAGTGCCGCACCCGCCGAGGATACGAAGAACATGCGTCGATTCATGGCTGCGAAGATTCTCGCACATCGGCCTTGCCAACTCGCATCGAATTGCTGCGCGGGAACTCAGGTTCCAAGCCGCGAGCACGTAGGACAATGAAGGCATGGCTGCCGACAACCAGACCAGCGATGCCTCTGCATCTCGCAAGGCGACCTTGTTCGCGACAGCGCTGGCGATCGCCAGTATCGCGATCCCGTTCTGGTTCTGGATGGACACTTGGTTCGGCAAGGAACTGTCGGACGAGCAGATCCAGGAGTACCTGACTGATTCGGAGCAGCCCCGCAGGGCGCAGCATGCGATGGCGCAGATCTCGAGTCGCATTAGTGCCGGTGACGAATCGGTCAAGGAGTGGTATCCGGCCCTGCTGGATTTGGCGCACCATGAACTTCCCGAGCTGCGCGTGACGGTTGCGTGGCTGATGGGTGACGATCCGTCCAGCGCCGACTTTCACGAAGCGCTTCGAACCTTGGTCAAGGACCCCCACCCGATGGTCCGGCGCAACGCTGCCCTAGCGCTGGCAAAGTTCGGCGATCCCGATGGTCGCGATGAGATGCGCGGCATGCTGCAAACCTACCGGCTGGCCAGCGAGCAGGCCGGGATTGTCCGGAACCGGCTCGAACCCGGTGACGCGTTTGCCGCCGGGGCGTTGCTGGTGAGGGTAGAGCCGGAAGCTGGCGGAGACGCGTGGGACGGGAGGGCATCCATTCCCGGCATCGTGGACCGCCAACTGCATGCCGACGGCGACCGAGTCGGCAGTGGGGATGAGCTAACGGTGGTCCGGCCTGAATCCACCCATGTGATGCAGGCGCTGCTGGGCCTTTACATGGTGGGAACGCGCGGGGACATCAGCTTGATCCAGCCCTACCAACGCCCGCGCGAGGGACTAGGCCCGCAGGTTGCCCAGCAGGCCAGGCAGACGTTGGAGCGAATACGCGAAGGGCCGCCGGCTCAGCCGGTCGGCGGGGCACCCGGCGGCTCGATCTGATCCAGCGTCACAATCTCATAGCAGTCCGGGTCCTGCATGATGCGGCCCACGAGCGCGAAATGCATTGCGTGTCCGGCACGCGTCGCCACGAGCCTTCCCAGGAGCATGTGGCCGAGCAGTGCCATGTCGCCGATCAGGTCCAGCAGCTTGTGCCTGCACGGTTCGTCAGGGAATCGCAAGCCGCCTTCGTTGAGCACAGAGTCGCGGCTAAAGCAAACGGCGTTCTCCAGCGAGGCGCCGCGGATCAGGCCCATGTCGCGCAGCGAGGGCAGCTCGTGCTCGAATCCGAACGTCCGCGCGGGCGCGATGTCCGCTAGGTAGGCATCCGGCGTGACCTTCATCTCGAGCCTCTGCGGGCCGACTAAAGGGTGCGGGTAGCGCGTCTCGCAGACGACCTCCAAGCAGTCTGCCGGCTCGATCGAGATGCGCTTGTCGCCGTCGCAGACTTCGACACTCTTCCGCATGCGCATGTAGCGCCGGCGGCGCCGCTGCTTGCGCACTCCGGCCTGTCGCAACAGCTCCGCGAATGGCTGCGCGCTGCCGTCTAGGATCGGCACCTCGATTTGGTCAAGCTCGACGCGGACATTGTCGATCCCCAACGCTCGCAGGACGCTGAGCAAGTGCTCGGTGGTGGACAGCAGCACACCCTCACGCATCAGGCTGGTGGCGTAGCTGAGCTTGGTCACATGTCGCCAGCTGGCCTGGATTTCAAACCCGTCCAGGTCGGTGCGCACGAACACCACGCCCCGTCCCGCCTCTGACGGCAGCAGCCGCAGGTTAACCGCGACGCCTTGGTGGAGACCGACGCCGCTGGTGGTAACGGGGCGCTCGATCGTGTGCTCGAACATGGAAGCACCGCCGTTACGGTGGAAGGGCATACGCCGAATCGGTATCTATCTTGATAGCAGCTTTGGAAGAGTTTTCCAAGTCGCTGCTAAATCAATACTTTGACACATATAAATGTGTCACAATTGCAACACTGGAAATGCTAGATAACGGCGTACATGCGTCCGCGATTGAGCAGTGACAGGGGATCGAAGTCCGCCTTGATCCGCTGCATCAGCTGTAGCTCGCTGCCCGAAGCCCGCCACTGCACGATATCGTGCTTGGTCCCGTCCGCGGCGGCCTCCAAGGTGCCATGCATGCCGTTCGCGCGCAGCCCGTCCAGCGCGACTCGGGCGGTCTCGTGATCGGCCGCCAGCAAGTACCCAGTCGCGTTGCCCGCCCGGAAGACGGACCCGCAGCCGACGCTCGCCGCCAGCTCGATGAGTTCACCCAGTCGCGACTGGACTGTCGAGAAGCAGATCAGCGCACCTTCAGAATGCGTCTGCAGCCATTGCGGGCCGCACTCCCGAACCCGTTCCCACACGTCGTCGGGCGGGGTGTCGACTTGGACCGAGTTTCTTAGCGCCAGCGCCTCAAACTCAGCGTTGAAGCGGCGTGTCACTGCGGGACTTCCGGATGCCTCGACCAGCAGCAGGTGCGTCGCCTCCAGCCCGAGCAGCTCGGCAGCGCTGGGGTCGAGCCAGTCGATCGCGACAGGCTGTAGCTCGGCCGCCACGATCTCTCTCCGCGTAGCCAGCAGAGTCTCGACCGAGGACGAGCGAAAGGCGAACGAGGTGGAGGATTCAGGCCTCGGGAACACTTTGAAGTTGGCGGATGCGATGACGGCCAGCGTGCCGAAGGATCCGATCATGAGCTTGGCCATGTCGAGTCCAGTGACATTCTTCACGACCATTCCGCCTGAACTGACGAGCTTGCCGTCGAGCGTTGCGAACCGCATGCCGATGGTCATGTCGCGGGCCGTGCCGAACCGGCGGCGGCGGCTGCCGCTCGAATTGGAGGCGAGCACGCCGCCTACCGTTGCCTGCTCCGTGAATGGCGGGTCCAAGGGCAGGAACTGATTGTGCTCCGCCAGTGTCCGGTTCAGGTCCGCCAGGCGCATGCCTGCCCCGACGCTCACCGTCAAGTCAGCGGGCTCGTAGGCAAGCAGCTTGTCGAGGCGGTGTGTTTCCAAGCGGTAGCGCGCCTCGGCGATCGGTCCGCCGGAGCGTCTCTTGGAAAACGCTCCTCCGGATTCGATGCTGGCTTGCTCGTCGCCACAGCGCCGCAGCGTGTCGCGTAACTCCTCGGCCGTGGTCGGGATGAGCGATTCAGGCATTGGCGCTGACAGGCAAGATTCTAAGGCGGCGGGCAGCGCGGGCCGGACTACTCCGCTGCGATCGGTCGGCCGAAGCGGGCAATTGCTTCGCTACATCACTTGTTCGAGGATGGCAAAATCGCCGGGATTCCAAGCTTGCGCGATGACATACAGCTTGCCGTTGGCCCGGTGGAGAACCGCGTTGTGGACATGCTGGAACTTTTCGAGTCCAAGCTCGGCTTTGGGCAGGATCGTCGAGACGAGTCTGTCGTCTTCGAGGATATAGATGGGGGCACCCTGCGGGCGGTCCGCCCCGTGCAGGGCACCGACCACGCCGAGATTGTCGAGATAGTCAACGTCGCAAGGGAAGGATCCCAGCGGGAGCTTGAGTGTTGAGATGTATTGCCCGTGGCGGGTGAAGCGGTCGATCTCGGCATTGGGCCGGTCCGCAACGTCGATGCGCCGGGTTCCTGCTGGCACTGTGATGCCGTGTCCCGTACCGAATTGGCCAGCTCCGCTGCCCTTGCCGCCAAAGGCGAGGTCGTACCAAGAGACCTTGAACGGGCTGGTGCTCTCCACCTTGGCCGTGATCACGTAGTCGAGCGCAGAGTAGCCGGTGGCCACATACAGCAGCCCGTCAAGTTCCTCGACATCGGTGGGAACGAAATTGCCGCGCCCGCGAAAGTAGTCGGTGGCGGTTGGCGCTCCAAGGTCCCCGGCGGGCGAGGTCAGCGTGTGCTGGAGCTTTCCGTCCAATCCGGTGGTGTAGACCGCGGCGCTGCCGTTGCCGGGGAAGGTGAGGTGCGGGTCGCCGGCCGAGTCGTACCAGATCGTGGCGTTGTGCATGTTGTGCGGTTTCATCTGTTCGTCGGTCGAAATCATGCGGGTCGAGCTAAGGTCGCTGCTGACCTCGATGATGCCGGCGCCCGGCAGTGCGAAATAAACCTCGCCCTTGCCCTCTCTGCGGTCGATCGCGAAGCCGCCATGCGCCTTCTCCAGGACTGCTTGCGCCTCTTGTGGCAGATGGCTGCCCGTGTACACGACCTTGAACTTGTAATCGCCCTGTCCGCTCAGGGAGTGATTGTCTGCGGAAGTCGGAGTGGGCGCGAATCCCGCGTTCCACGAGATTGCTAGAAGGGCCGCGAAGAGAGCGGTGAACAGAGTGCGTTGCATGGATGCCTGTACCTTGCGAATACTGTACACGACGCGGGTTGTTCCTGTCCGGGATAGACGCTGCCAATTGGAGTCTGGTCAATTAGCCAGATCGATTGCAGCGCTAGGCTGGCCACTGCTTCCGGCGGCCGTCCGCTGGCATGGGAAGTGGCAGCCCGGTTCGGATAAACTCACGGTATCGAACGAATCCACCGGGCGATCGCGGTGCCCGCCGCAGGTCTTTTCGTTTCCGCCAAGACAGAATCTCATCGATCTCGGCTGGAACGCCCGGGCTGTTGGGGGCCAGCTATTTTGCCACCATCTTTGCCTCTCGGACACGCCAGCGGTCGCCCCGAAACACCAGCGCCGACTTCGCGTGGCGTGAATCTCGACTACGACACACTCAAGGCGCTCTTGCGGGACCACCCGGCGTGGCGCCTGCTCCGTTCGGACCATGCCCCGCTGGTAGTGAGCTTCTTGCACCGTCCCTTCATCGCACCGAACAAGCGGATGCTTCCGGAGAGCGACCTGGCCGAGACCTTGGAAGACGAGCTGTTCGGACTCCGGGAACGGCTCGGAGACGACGAATTCCCCAAGCGTGCCCGCGAGTATCTGGACGACTGGGCACATCCGGACAAAGCGTGGCTGCGCAAGTTCTATATTGATGACTCCGATGAGCCCCATTTCGACCTCATGCCATCGACCGAAAAGGCAATCGCTTGGTTGGGCTCGCTCTCTGCGCGTAGTTTCATCGGCACCGAGTCACGGCTCCTAACGCTGTTTGGGCTGCTCAAAAAGATCAATTCCGGGGCAGAGACGGACCCGGCCGAGCGGATCGAGGAGCTGAACCGGCGCAAGCTGGAGATTGAGGCCGAGATCGAGCGAGTGCGCCAAGGCGACATGAGAGTGCTGGACCCGACTGCGCTGCGGGATCATTTTCAGCAGTTCATGGAGATTTCGCACGGCTTGCTCACCGATTTTCGTGAGGTTGAGCAGAATTTCCGCTCGCTCGACCGGCGGACTCGCGAACGCATCGCCTTAAGGGCAGGATCAAAGAAGGAAGTCCTCGACGAGGTGCTGGGACAACGTGAGGCGATAGTAGACTCCGACCAAGGGAAGAGTTTTGGAGCATTCTGGGGTTTTCTGATGTCCCCAGCTCATCGGAAGGAGTTCAACGAGCTCTTGGAACGGGTGCTGGCACTGCCGCCAATCGCGACAATGAACCCGGACAGCCGAACGCGGCGCGTCTACTACGATTGGCGGGACGCCGGAGAGCACACCCAGCGAACAGTGAGAAATCTCTCGCATCAACTGCGCCGGTTCCTAGATGACCGCGCCCGCTTGGAGAATCGCCGCATCATGGATATTCTCGAAAGCATCGAGAAGAACGCCGTGGCATTGCGGGATGCCCCGCCTGAGGGAGCTGTCGCCAAGATCGCCGGTGCTGCCGCCGATATCAATCTCCCCATGGAACGTCCGCTGTATCGTGCGCCGGCTCCACTCGAGATTCACGATGTCGCATTAGAACTTGGGGAGGAGGACTTCGATGCGGCAGCACTCTTGCGGCAGGTCGTCGTAGACAAGTCGCTCATCGTGGGGCACATACGCCGCGTATTGCAGGATCGCCCGGTTGTGACACTGCAAGAGCTTTGTGAGCTACGGCCGCTGGTAAGCATTCAGGTTTCGGGGCGCTACAGTTAGGCTCTGCCGCAGAACCACGAGAGTAGCGCAGAGGCAGGCGAACCGGATTTCGTCGGCAACCGCAACGCTGAGGCAAGGAGTTCCGGGGCAGCCGGAGGAGCAACCGGTGGGCGTCGGTGGAGCGGGTGGATGGCGTCGGGCAGGGCTCGATGGGCAAGCAAGAAAATATCGGCTGCGCACTTGACTTTGCCTCGGCAACCTTGCCATCGTAGGATCGGGCGGTCAGCCCGGTCGTTATGGGCAGGACGAAGTCCAGCAAGAAAGGACAGCCAGTCGGGGGGCGGCCCGCGTGCGCTCGCTGCGAGCAACTCCAACGCGCACTCGACGCTGCACAGTCCGACTTGCAGGCTGCGCAGGAACGGGAGGCTGGGCTGCAAGCCCAGCTGGCGAACCTGCAACGGTCGCTGTTCGGACGCAAGAGCGAGGCCACGCCAGCGGGCGGGGACGACCCGTCCGCCACGGCGACAGTCGCTGCCGACCCGTCGGCCGCCGAGACAGCGGCCGGGGAAACGCCCGCGCCGGATCCGTCCGCGAGCAAGGATCCGGCGGTCCGGCCGCGCAGGAAGCGCGGGCGGGAACCGGGTTCGCCGACCCCGCCGCGCGAGCAGCGGCCCGACCTGCCCGTGGTGTTCGAGTGGCTGGACGTGCCCGAGCAGGAGCGCCGCTGTCCGGACTGCGGCACCGCCTACGTGCCGTGCGGGCACAAGATCAGCTGGTTGTACGAGCTGGTCTGGAACGCGCTGGTGCGCAAGGTGGTGCGCCAGCGCTATGGTCCGGACTGCGACTGTTGCTCAGCCCGGCCGGTGAGCGCCCCGCCGGCTCCCCGGCTGGGCACCAGCCAGTTGGGCACCAGTGTGTGGGCCGGGTGTCTGGTGCAGGTCTACGCGCTGTTCCGTCCGCAGGCGGCGGTCGCCCGGGATCTGGCGGCACTGGGGCTGCGCGTGCCGCAGTCGACGCTGTCAACGGGGCTGCGGCGGCTCGCGCATCTGTTCGAACCGCTGGCTGCGGCGATCGGAGAGTATCCACAGCAGCAGCCGGTGGCCCAGGCCGACGAGACCTCCTGGCCAGTGCAGTGGCTGGCCCCGAGCGAGGACGACAACAAGGACCCGCCTCCCCGCGGGCGACCCAAGCCGAAGTTCTGGCTGTGGGCCTGTCTGGCCGGCGACACGGTCCGCATGCGGATCCTGCCGACCCGGGGCCTGGACTCCGCCCGGCAATTGCTCGATTCGTTGGTCGGCCAGGGCGGGTTGATCGTGCTGGTGTGTGACTGCTACAGCACGTACAAGGCCTTTGCCAAGCAGTTTCCGAACCTGGTGGTGCTCTCCCATTGCTGGGTGCATATCCGCCGCAATTTCGTGCGGGCCGGCACCGGTCACCCGGAACTCAAGGCGTGGGCACAGGAGTGGGTCGAGCGCATCGGCGCATTGTTCCAGCTGAACCGACAGCGGCTCCAGCAGTGGGCTCCGCAGCAACCGCTGGAGCGGCAAAGCGGGGCGTTCCAGGCGCTCCAGCAGCAGTTGCAAGCGCGAGTGGAAGAGTTGTTCGAGCGCGCCCGGGAAGAGGGCGGGGATCGCAAGCTCGACTGGATTCTGCTCGACCAGGTGGGCCAAGGCCGCAGCCAGCACGGTGCCGAGTTGGCCCGTGTGGATGCGCAAGGACGGGCCTTGGGGGCCTTGCTGAGTCACCGGGAATCGCTGAGCCGCTTCGTGGCGGACCCGCGCATCCCGCTCGACAACAATTTGTCGGAGCGGGTTCTGCGGGGGCCGGTCATCGCCCGCTACACCAGCTTCGGCTCGGGCGGGCCGGACGGTGCGCGAGCGGCGGGTCTGCTGTTCGGCGTACTCGCGACCGTGCGCCTGGCGGGCCTGAACCCGTATACCTGGATGCTGGACTGGCTGGCGGCCTGTGCCCGCCATGGCAACAAGGCCCCGCAACAGCTCGATCCCTGGCTGCCGTGGCGCCTGAGCGAGCAGCGTCGGGAACAACTCAGCAAGGCCCCGGTGGACTGGATCCCGTCTGGCGCCAGCAGCGGGGACACCGAGCTGGACAAGGCGGCCTGAATGGCCCGTTCCGCCGCCGCGCTGGACCCGCGCATCGTGCGGCTGGCCTCGACCGCCTTCTGCGGCCACCGCCTGCGACGGAGCCAGATTGCGGACATCCAGGAGATCGTCACCAGCTTGCCCCTGCTGAGCCGCACCGAACTGGGCCACACCGTCTGCCAGCACCTGCGGTGGCAGACCCCTCGTGGCAGCAACCGCATCCAACTGGCGCTGCGTCTGCTGGAGGAACTCGAACGGCTCTCGCTCCTGGCCCTGCCCGCCCGCCAAGGCCCCGGACGGGGCCGCCAAGGGCCCCTCTCGCTGGGCGAGCGCAGTGCGCCCCAAGCCCCGCTCGACGGCCCCCTGCCACAGCTCGAGCCGCTGCGCTTGCGGCTCGTCAGCGGCCGCGATGAGGCCGCCCTGGGGAACGAATTCCTCGCACGCTACCATCCACTGGGCTATCGCCAGCCCATCGGCTCCCACCTGCGCTACTTCCTCGAAGACCGTCAGGGGCGCCTGCTGGGCTGCCTGTTGTACGACTTCGCCGCCCGCTACCTGGCGGTGCGGGACCGCTGGATCGGCTGGCAGGACCAGCCCCACCGGCCGCTGGAGCGGGTTGTGCGGCAAGCCCGTTTCCTGCTGTTTCCCTGGGTGCGCGTGCCATGCCTGGCGTCAAAGGTCCTGGGGCTGAGCTTGCGCCAGCTGGCCGCGGACTGGCAGCGCGTCCATGGCGTGCTGCCCGTGCTGGTCGAAACCTATGTCAGCGACCAGCACAAGGGAACCTGCTACCGGGCCTCGAACTGGCACTATCTGGGACAGACCCAGGCGCGCGGTGCCTGGGGCACGGCGCCAGCGAAGACGCCCAAGGCGGTCTTCGTGTATCCGCTGCAGCGGGACTGGCAGACGGTCCTGCTCGGACCCACACGCCCTGCGCGCTCCCGCTAGATGCCCGCCTCCTCGGGCATCCCCAACATCGGCTCAGCCGACCTCCGCCTCGCCATCTGAACGCTTACGTTGCAGGTTCGCCAGCTGGGCTTGCAGCTCGGCCTCCCGTTCCTGCACAGCCTGCATGTCGGACTGTGCAGCGTCGAGTGCGCGTTGGAGTTGCTCACAGTGAGCGCACGCGGGCCGCCCCCCGACTGGCTGTCCTTTCTTGCTGCACTTCGTCCTGCCCACAACGACCGGGCTGACCGCCCGATCCTACGATGGCAAGGTTGCCGAGGCCAAGTCAATGTCAAGTGCTCAGCCGATCTTCTGCTTGCCCATCGAGCCCTGCCTGACGCCAGCCACCCGCTCCACCGACGCCGACCGGTTGCTCCTCCGGCTACCCCGGAACTCCTTTGCCTCAGCGTTGCGGTTGCCGACGAAATCCGGTTCGCCTGCCTCTGCGCTACTCTCGTGGTTCTGCGGCAGAGCCTAACTGTAGCGCCCCGAAACCTGAATGGTTACGGCCGCTGAAACATGGCCTGACAGAATTGCTGACGTACTTGCAGCTAGGCTCCGACCAGTTCAATGCAGTGGTCGAGGATCATGAGACCGAGACCGTTTCGTGGCGGATCGAGAATGAGGATGAGCAGCCAATCATTCGCGAGGCGCGCATCCCGAGAGTGATCTTCGTGAGGTGAAAGTGCCCGAGCCACCGGTCTTCGAGGCCCAGGCGTCCGAGGCCTTGCCCCGTGTCGCCATTCGTCTGCTCAAGGGCGTCATCTACCGGCGTGATGACGAAGAACTCTGGCAGTCACTGGTCGATATCCAGGCAAGTGTCCGAGGCTACGTTGAGATCCTCAATCTCCGATTGGAGCTCAACGAAGGCGAAGGCTACGCCTACCTTCGATCCCGCGATGAGACCGGCGAGGAACAAGAAGACAAGCTGCCACAGCTCATTCTTCGGCATCCGCTGTCGTATCAGGTCAGCCTAGTGCTTGCCCTGCTACGCAAGAGGCTTGTCGAATTCGACGCGGCTGGAGGTGACACCCGCTTGGTGCTCACGCGAGACGAGATCCTTGACATGGTCAGGGTCTTCCTGCCGGACAGCAGCGATGAGGTCAGACTCAAGAAGCGCCTCAACGAGCACCTGAGTCGCATCGTGAAACTTGGGTTCCTGCGTCGTATGGCAAGTGCCGCGTCCAATGCCCAATCCACTTTTTAGGTGCAGAGGATAATTAGGGGATTCGTCGATGGTCAGTGGCTCTCGGATCTCGAGCAGAGACTCGCAGAGGAAGCAGCAGTGGCCGCGGGCAAAGTTGAGGGTGATGATCGAGTGACCTCCAAGTCGGGTTCGACTACGTCGCTGATAACACTCTGACCGGCTATCGGCTGGAGCGTTTGGAGGTGCTCAACTGGGGCACGTTCGACAAGAAAGTCTGGACGGTCAAGCTGAATGGAAAAACCAGCCTCCTGACCGGTGATATTGGAACTGGCAAGTCCACGCTGGTGGATGCAATCACCACGTTGCTGGTGCCGTCACACCGCGTTGCCTACAACCGCGCCGCGGGTGCAGCTAGCCGAGAGCGCACACTCAAGTCCTACGTCCTCGGCCATTACAAGGCTGAGCGCGGCGAATTCGCCGATTCATCTGCCCGACCGGTAGCGCTGCGCGACAGCCACAGCTATTCCGTCATTCTGGGCGTGTTTAAGAACGTGGGCTATATGCAGACTGTGACGCTGGCGCAAGTCTTTTGGAACCCGGATCGCGTTGGCCAGCCGGAGCGATTCTTCGCCGCGGCCGAGCGTGACATGTCGATCACCGCTGACTTTTCGCGTTTCGGCGCCGAGATCACTCGGTTGCGCAAGATGCTCCGGCAGGACCAAGTTGAGGTTTGGAACACTTTCCCTCCATACGGAGCTTGGTTCCGGCGGCGGTTTGGGATCCACAACGAGCAGGCCTTGGAACTGTTCCACCAGACCGTCTCGATGAAGTCTGTCGGCAATCTCACCGATTTCGTGCGCAATCACATGCTGGAGCCATTTGGCGCTGCGGGGCGGATCAAATTCCTGATATCCCATTACGACGACCTGAACCGCGCGCACCTAGCAGTTCTCAGGGCCAAGGCTCAAATCGGCAGCCTCACACCATTGATCGAGGGCTGTGATCGTCATACCGCGCTCGCAGAGGACATTGAAGAGCAATCGCAGTGTCGAGACGCACTGAGTCCGTACTTTGCCGGGATCAAGATTGGGTTGTTGGATGAGCGCATTGCCAAGATCGAGGGCGAGAGAACTCGACAGGAGGCGAGCATCCAGCGCTGTGAAGATCTTCGGGTCAAGCTCGAGGGTAGAATTGACGGTCTCAGACGCGACCGGAGCGCGCGCGGCGGGGATCGACTGGATCAGCTTGAGAGCGACATCAAGAGGGGGAATCAGGAACGCGAGCGACGCACAGGCAAGGCGAAACAATACGCCAAGCTGCTTGGCGACTTCGATGAGACGCTTCCCGACAGCTCCGATGCGTTCACATCGCAGCGGCAGCGGCTCGCGGGATTCCGCGAGGATCTGCGTGCTGACCGGGAGCGCTGGCAGAACGAACTCACCGAATTGTCCGTAACCCGCCGCCAGCGAGAAGCTGAGCATACTTTACTTGCTGACGAGATCATCAGCCTGAAGGCACGGCGTACTAACATTCCGTCCGCGCAGATCGCGATGCGCCAAAGACTTTGCCGGGCATTGAAGTTGCACGAAGACACGCTTCCATTCGTGGGCGAGCTGCTGAGCGTTAGGGAAGAGCACTCGGCGTGGGAGGGGGCTGCGGAACGACTCCTACGGAATTTCGGCTTGTCGCTGCTCGTGTCTGACAGCCAGTATTCGAAAGTGGCGGCATGGGTGGACCAGACCGACCTGCGGGGCCGCTTGGTCTACTTCCGCGCCCGGGAAAGACGCTCCAAGCTGCCGGAGTTGCATCGGGACTCGATCGTGCGGAAAGTCTCGATCAAGCCGGATTCGGACTTCTACGACTGGCTGACCCGAGAGCTTGCGCGTCGCTTCGACGTGGCTTGCTGCGACACCCAGGAACAGTTCCGGCTGGAGCCCCGTGCAATCAGCATGGCCGGACAGATCAAGCATTCCGGCGAGCGACATGAAAAGGATGACCGGCATCGTATTGACGACCGAGCGCGGTACGTCCTTGGCTGGGACAACGTCGCAAAGATCAGGACTTTCGAACAAAAGAAACAGTTGGTCGAAACGAAGCTCGAGGACTCTGATCGCCAGATCCGGAATCGGCAGTCCGAGCTGGCAAGGGTAAACAATCGCCTGGATACTCTGTCCAAACTCGAGCCAATCTCCGACTTCCGGGAGATCGACCGACGCTCGATCGCAAGCGAACTTGCCGACCTGAATCGCGAACGAAAGCATCTTGAATCGGCATCCGACGTAATCGGTGAGCTAACCAAGCGTTTGGAGAAGGCGCTGCAGGAAAGCGAGACCACGCGCATCCGCAGGAATCGCATGGGAGAACAGCTCGGAGAGTTCACCACCAAGCTGAACCAAGCAAGAACAGCGAGAACGGAAACTCAGCTCATCCTTGATGAAGCCGATTTGACAGTAGCGAGCAAGAAATTCGAGAAACTGGCCAAGCTGCTATCCGAGGTTCTGCGTGACCGCAAGCTTAGCGTTGAATCTTGTGACAAGCACCACAAGGATTTGGACATTCGGCTGGACGCCCGCATCAAAGCCAAAGGCAAGGAATTGTTGGCGTTGCGGGACAACATCCTCAGAACGATGGCTTCGTTTAAGGGAGAGTTCCCCTTAGAGACCGCGGAGTTCGATGCGAGCATCGAGGCGGAATTCGAGTACCGCAAGATGTTAGCCGACTTGGAGAATGACGCCCTGCCGAGCTTCGAGAAGCGGTTCAAGCAGCTGCTCAACGAGAACACGATCCGTGAAGTTGCGAATTTTCAATCTCTGCTGGACCGGGAGCGGGAGACGATCAGAGAGCGGGTCGAGCGCATCAATGAAGCGCTCTCCAAGATCGAATACAACAAAGATCGCTACATCTCGTTGGAGTATCGTTACGCTCCAGACCAAGAAATCCGAGAGTTCCGGAAGCAACTCGAAAAATGCACGGAGGGTACGTTGAGCGGCTCCGACGACGCTCAGTATTCGGAAAGGAAGTTCTTGGAAGTCAAGAAGGTCATCGAACGGTTTCGCGGTCGCGATGACATGGCAGAGTTGGACCGGCGTTGGACGCAAAAGGTCACTGACGTGCGGAATTGGTTCGTGTTCGGTGCCAGCGAACGGCGCTGCGACGACCACAGCGAGTTCGAGCATTACCATGATTCGGCCGGGAAGTCGGGGGGCCAGAAGGAAAAACTCGCCTACACGATCTTGTCGGCAAGCCTCGCCTACCAATTCGGACTTGAGTGGGGGCCAGTTCGATCTCGGTCATTCCGTTTCGTAGTCATCAGACTTCGTTACACCGTTTCATTTGGGTTGGATAGTTTGGATGCAGGGAGCGGCGGCTTGGGGTTGGCCGGGGTGGGCTGGGAGGAGGCTGAGCAGGGCAGGTCGTCCGACAGCATGCGGTAGACCAAACGGAGGTGGGTGCCGGGGAAGACGGTGCGCGTGCGGTTGAGCTCGTCGAGCAAGGGGGCCAGGGCGCGATCCTGGGCGCGGGTCGGCTGGTGCAGCAGGCGCACGGTGAGGGTCCCGGCTGACTCGTCAGGGTGCAGGCTGGCGTCAGCCTGCAACAGCGACTTGAGCAGGCTGCGGGCGGTGTCGGGATTGTCGAGCGCGGGCGCAACCGCGGTCGTCATCGCTGTTTCGGCGCGGTAGGCCAGCAGGCGCAGGGTGTCCAGCAGTAGGCGCAGCGGTTGGGGCAGGGCCTGCAGCCGTGCCTCCGGCGAGAGCTCGCCGGCCAAGATGTGCTGGTCGGTCACCTTGCGTGCCAGCAGCAGGCCTTGGATGGTCTGGTCGCAAGTCTGGATGCGCGCTTCCAGCGCGCGCGCTGGGGCGGATCCGGCGTCGGCTTGCAGGGCCAGCTTGCGGCGCAGGTTGCCGACCGAGTTGCGGGCTTGCTTGAGCGCCTTGCCGATGGTGCGGCAGGCCGGGTTGACGACCCAGGCGTCGGCCTCGACCTCCACCAGCGCATGCTCGGGCAGGGTGTCGAGGCCGAACTCGGCGCGCAGATACTTGAAGAAGTTCTCCTGCGTCCAGCGCGAGCGCAGCAGGCCCGCCGCTTGCTCGGCCGTGAGGTCGGGATGCGTGGTCAGCAGCGCGGGCTGGCGCTGGTCCGGCCCCGGCCGACCCGCCAGCTCGAGCGGCTTGCGCGGCTGGCCGCGCTGGCCCGTGCCGCGCACACGGCGGTCGATCCAGAAGCGGATCTCGCGCGCCTGGCAGCCCGCGCCCAGATCGTACGGTCGCTCGGCCAGCTGGCCCTCCAGGCGGGCCGACCCGCCCGGGGCGCGCACTGGGATGACGGCCTCCCGGAAGTCGCTATCCGGCCAGCGCTGCGCCTGCGGGCCCTTGATCCAAGTCACCACCGCGATGCCCAGCGCGCGCAGCTCGCGGAACAGGCGCGGGCTCCAGCCCTCGCGGTCGAAGACCAGCGTTAGGCGTGGTGCGGCGGTCGCGCCAGCGCCTGCCAGCAGGCCCAGCTGGCGCAACTGCGGCACAATCCCGTTCCAGATCTCAGACACCATGCCGTCGTCTATCTGGCGGTGCAAGCACAGCAGCGGCGCCCCGCCCAGCGCGTGCACCCAGTAGCCGACCGAGGCTGGCAGGGCCAGCTTCTGGCGGGTCACGAAATGTTTCGGCAGCCGGCCCTGACCGCTGTAGACCTGCACGTGGCCATCGACGAACAGCGTGGCGACGGCCTCCGGATCGTCTGCACACCAGTCCTGGGTCAGGCAGCCGACCCAGGCCGGCAGCCCCTTGGCAGCGGCCAGCTGGCGCGTGCGGCGGCGCAGGGTGCGCGGGCAGGGGCAGCGGTCCAGGCCCAACAGGGCGCCCCACTCGCCGGGCTGCTGGTAGCGCAGCCGCTCGGCGCAACGCACCCGGCCCAGCAGCAGGAAGGCCCACAGCAGCAGCAGCGACTGCAGGCCGTAGAAGCCCTTGGGCAGCGTCAGCTGGTCGAGGTGGCGCAGCAGGCCGGCCTGCAGCAGGCTCGGCAGGGCGGTCAGCACGCCGCCCCCGCTGACGGCCGCGGCGGCGGCGAAGCGCGGGGCGCGCCCGTCGAGCGCCCCCAGGCTGGCTGCTACGCGGCCCGCCGTGTCGTGCGCCGCGCGGCCGCGCGGGGCGGCGGCGTCACGCCGGTTGCGGTCTTCCTTGCCGGGGGCCGCCGGCGGCGGCGCACTGGGCGCCGCGCCGCCGGGCTGCGGGCCCGCTCCCTGAGCGTCACTGTCACGCTCGGCGGGCGCGCCGGCGCGTCTGCGTGGCAGGCACTGGCTGGCAGGTAGCAAGCCCTGTTGGGTGTAGCGCCACAGCGTCGATTGCGAGACGCCCAGTTGCTGGGCCACGCGGTACAGGCTGAGCCCGGACCGCAGCATGCGGGCGGCCTGGGCCAGCTGCGCGGGGTCCACGATGCCATAGGGGCGGCGCGGCTTGGGGGCGGGCGCGAAGCCAAGCTCACCCTGCACCTGCAGCCGCTGCACGGCGCGCGAGACGGTGCTCTGGCTGATGCCGTGGGCGCGGGCCAGTTCGGACTGCGTAGCGAGGCCGAACAGGGCGAAGCGGGCCAGGCAGAGATTGCGCTCTAGCTTGTGGTCGGCCGTGTGCGAGCAGACGGGGTCGGTGTGCACGAAGTAGACGACGCGGTCGCCCTCGCGCAGCATGCTGAGGCGCGCGCTGATGGGCGTGGCGTGTGGGGGTTGGAGCGGCAGAGCGGCGGGCAGGCCAGTGGGCGCGGGCAGTTTGGCGGGCGAATACATATGCATTCACGATAGCATGTTCTGGGGTGCAAGTCAAGTCCGGATGCGGCCGGGGAGGGAGCGTGAAAGCTTGACCCAGCAGCTAGTTACGAGGCTCTAGGCCTCTTTGCCGAGTGTTCCGTAGAGTCGGGGAGCGACGCGCGCACCTTAGCAAAAGGCAGTAGCTGTTTTGGGGTTGTTCCTACGGCTTTCGCCATCTGTAGGTGCCTCACTGACCCTCGTGCCTAGCCACGTTTCCGCTCCCCGCTCACCGAACCCAGCGTGCCGATTTCCGGCACTGGGCTCTCCAGTGGGATCATGCCGCTCGCCCACGGGTAGATCCGGCTCCGACGGGAATGGCGCGTCCGGTGATACCGTCCGCGTCGCGGGAGTCGCACGCCCCCGGCCTCTTCCCGGCGGTCGCCGCACCCGGCGGCAGGCCTGTTCACGCCCTGCCGCCTGCGCCTGCGGTCCGGCTTGCGCTCGTTCCTGCATTCGCTTCCCTTCGCTTTCGCATGCGGTGGTTCCAGCCCTCTCGAACGCAATGCCGGGGTCCTAGGCGATGCCACTCCCGGTGTCCTTCGCGCTTTCACTCACCTCTCCTCACCTGCGGTCCCTTCCCTCCGCCGGCGTTACCCGGCCTCTCCGGTAGTACGGACCTCTCCGCCACCCTGACCGGCCCGGCCTGTCCCTTGCGGGATTCCGGTTTGGCGCGTGCGCACCACCGACGGGGCTTCCCGTGTTGCCTCCGTCCCCCTCTTGCAGGCATGCTGTCGCCAGTACCCCGGCGGAGCCGACCGGTGCGCGCGTCGCTCGCTTCCCGGCCGCTGACAGCCTTCCCCGTTACATCGGCGGGTCGGCCTCCGCATCGACTTTTTCGAGGCCTGCTCGGCGTTCATCTGATTACGGCCTGCATGCTCGCTGAGCCGCCCAATGGCGACCCTTTTACAGCAGAGTGCTTCAGTCCATGTCGTTGCCTCCATGAGCCGCTCCGATTGCTTCCGGCTGGAACGACAGTTCGCCGGGCGGGATTTGCACCCGCTGGGGGCCAGTGCCTTAGCACGGCGCACGATGTAACGAAGTCTGAGTCATCGACGAAGCGTTTGGCCGGGGGTCAGACGAATCGGCTGAGTTTGCGTTAACACTCTTCTCCAAGATGCACCTGCAACTGCTGGTTGTGACGCCCCTGCAAAAGACTCACGTCATCGAACCGTTCGTGGAAAGCGTAGCGCTCGTCGATATCGAAGATGACCGTAACTCTCGGCTGATGAATCTAACCATTACCGAGTACAAAGAGATGCAGCGGGCGAAAGATGCCCGCTTGCCAAGGCAGGCCGTGGAGGTGCTTGGGCTGCCCGTGGATGATCCCGTGCCCGCTGAGGCAGCTGAACCGCGATGACGCCCCGCGGCGACGAGTGTCAGGGCTTCTGTTTGCGCGCCAGCCGAGAATAGAATGGTCGGGAACGGTTGCGTGCGCGCTTGCTGATGGCACCGGCGCCTGGGCGTTCGTACCCACTCAGCAAACATGGCGGATGTGAGGCCGAAAGAAGAGTGGACATCGTCCGCAGACCTTCGCCGCCAAGCGACGAAGATCTGGGACCGCGGCACGGTCCTGGCGGATCTAGCTAACGGGGGCGGCTCGTTTCCGAAGCGCTTGGTTCTAAAAAGGCCCACATCTGCCCAGATCCGAGATCACTTTGAAGAAGCGCGTAACTGGAGTGCGTCGTTGCGATCCCTGCAGCATGTGCGGCTGACGATGCGCGAGACTCGCCATCGTGTGCTGGGGGTCAACGCCATTCCGCATGAAGCGTGGCTCGATTCTGCCGCTGACGCTGCGGCGATGGTCGGTAAGCGGCGGGAACTGGCACAGTTTCGGACCTTGCTCGGAACGGTGGCTGATCGCCAACCGGAATTGCAGGCTTGGCTTGCACGGAAACCGCTGGTGGCCTTGGAACTCGGCCCAGACTGGCGGGGTTTGCTCGATATCGTCCAGTGGCTCCGGGAAAACCCTCTGCCGGACATCTACGTGCGCCAGATGAACGTCACCGGTGTGGACACGAAATTTGTCGACAAGCACCGTGCCGTGTTGGCCGAACTCCTAGACATCGCCCTTTCTCCGGAGGCGATCAACCAATCCGTAACTCGAGCGGCGGGATTCGCCAGTCGATACGGCTTCAAGCGCAAGCCCGACCGAATTCGATTGCGCATCTTGGACCCTCAGTGTGCGCTGCTGCCGTGGCAGGACGATGAGGATGGCCAAGATCTGACGCTGGGCGTTGCGAGTTTTTCCGCTCTTCGCGACTGCGCACGCAGAGCCATCATCACTGAGAACGCGATCAATTTCTTGGCGCTGCCTCCGATGCCGGGAACGATCGCAATTTTCGGGGCCGGGTACGGATTCGAGGCGCTTCGGCAAGCCAAGTGGCTGTCGCGCTGCAATCTGCACTACTGGGGAGATATCGACACACACGGCTTTGCGATTCTTGACGAGTTGCGCCACCATTTTCCAAATTCCAAATCGCTCCTGATGGATCACCGAACATTGTTCGCCTTCAAGCCACTGTGGGTAAGTGAGCGCATTCCAACGGATCGAGACTTGTCCCAGCTCACCCAACAGGAGAGGGACCTGTACGATGACTTGCGGAAGAACAAGTACGGTGCGAGCTTGCGGCTGGAGCAGGAGCGAATTGGCTTCGAATGGGTAAAAGATGCACTGGCGGGCCTGCCGGACCTAGATTGAGCGGATTCCGTCCGTCACCGATTTTCATATTCGAACTAGACAGCTAATGCGCGCAGAGGATGCCGTGAATGACGGGCTGTAGGGATCAGGAACTGGAAGCGCCCTGGAAGACGAGGCGGCGCCCAACTTTGGAGGTTTTCGGCAGATGCAGTTGTAAGCCATTGATTTCATTGAGTCGGATTCTCACGAAACTGATTTGCGGTCACTACACTTTGTGATCCTTGTCGATGTCTCCTGACTCTCCCCTGAGCGCATCCCAATCCAGCGGAAGCGACCGCCGGTGACGCTGGAACGCGAGCCCGGCCGCCGCTGCGAGGCGGGCCTGCTCGTTGTTCGGGTCCACGTCCTGCCGCTGGCTCTAGGTCTGCCCCTCCGCCGTCCGCATCGTCGTCGTCAGGCGCACCCACGTCCGCATCCGCTCGCGGATCGACTGCCAGCTGTACGTCACGCCCGCGGCCGGCAGCCGGTAGCGCCGGGCGTGCACCAGGTGGTAGGCCAGCACCGTAATGAACAGGTGGACCGCCACGCGCTGGCCCAGACTGTGGTGCAGCGGCTGCAACCCCAGCTCCTCTTTGAACGAGCGGAAAGTCGCCTCGATGTCCGCCATCGAGGTGGGCGTAGGTGGTGCCGTAGGAACCGAAGACGAGATGGCAGATGGCGGGGCCGTGGCGGCGGGAGCAGTCGAGGAACGCGAGCGTGGCGCCGTCTGCGCCACGTCGCTGTGCTCGGCGAGCTTGGGCTGGTTCTGTTGGGCTGAAACGCGCCTCACATTCCCCAAACCGCGATGGTCGTTCCGCCAGTGCGCTCCTGTCGGCGGAAGTTCCGCTCTTCCCATGACTTGCCGCCGCGCTGGTCGAAGATCACCAAGTGCCCTGTCTGGGCACCACAACGATCCATGTATCCAGCGGTCTGGCTTAGGCCATCCTTGATCGTGCCATCAAGCCCACGGCCTTTGCGCAATACCTTGCATTCGATCACATGCTTGCTAGTGCGCTCCGGCCACCTGCCGCAGCTGGTGGGCCAAGTGATCAGAAGATCCGTCCGTCCGCGTCCAAGTGCGTATTCGCGCTCAATGCTTCCGCCGCCGTTTGCTACTCTTTGCAGGTATCCGTGTAGTACGAGCTGGGGCCCGGCTTCCCCATATCCGAATTGTTCCACCCAGTGTTCCGAATGCTGCCGGAAGTATTCTTGAAACCCCGCAAGCAGTGCGTCCGCATCCAAGTCACCGCTTTCGTTTACATACCATGGGCCTACGCTTGCCAGCGCTTCTTGCAACCCGCTGGTCAATTCGCGGGGCACAACTTCAGCGTAGATCGGGTTAGCGATGCGCACCGGATCATCGCGGGCCACCAGACCTAGGTCACGCACATATTCCAAGTCGTTTGCCTGATACGAGTGTTCATGCGCAGCAGCCAGGATCGGTTCAATCACCCGCCTCACACGCCCTTCTCGCAGCTTGTCCGCTAGCTGGTCAAGGTGGGTGGCCCGCTCTAATACAAGCGTTTCCTTGGCTTCCTCTACCGCGCGCCCATCGATCGGCCGGCTTCGGTCCCGGCTCGCAGTTTGTTTGAAACATGTTTGGCGGGCAAGGGCATTGACCAGCCATGGTTGGCCACATGTCAACTCCCACATGCGCTCCAATGCACCCAGCTCAAAGGTCTGGCACGTCTCGGCCGTGTGCTGTCGCAGTAGTACATTGACTTCGCCCTTCGACAAGTCACCCAGTCGCAAAGACTCGGCTTTGATGTTGAATGCGCTGCCACCCAAGATGTAATTCTGGTCCGTGCCCGAATAGATACGGTAGTCGCGCACATCGCGCACACCGCATAGGACCACGCTTTGAGGAAATCGCCTCGGGCGTCGGTCGTAGCCCGCCCGGATCTGCCGCAGCACCGAGATCAGCGTGTCGCCGACCAACGAATCAATTTCATCGATCAGTAAGACCAAGGGGCGTGGGCTGGCCGCTGACCAGCGCACCAAGGCCTCCTTTAATGCGCTGTCCGGACCATACTTTTCGAGCAGCTCCCCCATGACCCGGTCGACGAAGTCATCCTGCAGGATCTCGTCCGCCCTAGATGCAAGCTCCGCGAGGAGCGACCTCATCGCCCGGTGCGTATCCTCGCGAGCGGCTTGGCCCACTTCGAAGTTCGCATAGACACAGCGGTATTTGCCGGCGCTGTTGAGCCGGTCCGCCAAGCTGAGCAGTGTCGAGGTCTTGCCCGTCTGGCGGGGCGCATGTAGCACGAAATACGCCTTCTGGCCGACCAACGTAAGGATTCCGTCCAAGTCCACGCGGTCGAGTGGCGGGATGCAGTAGTGATCCGCCCGAACAACGGGGCCTGCGACGTTGAAGAAGCGCACGGCATCTCAAGTATCACACGCTCCGATTGATGATCTTGGTCCGCGAGCAATGTCACAAAGGCGGTCGTGATTCTCAGCAATGCACAAGGGAATGGGGTTGCTGGAGGCTCTACGGCTGCCCAGGGCTGGGAAGCAAAACGAGGGCTGATTCCAGCTCTGAACGATCGGCGGCGGCGGTCGGAGGGCCCTTAATCGCAGAACTCCTCAAAGTCTGCGCCGAGACATTGGCCGGGCAGGCGGTCAGGGGCGGAGTGTTACTATCGCACTAGGCGGTTGACGGCACTGCCAACGCCCACACCGGGTTCGCATCTGTTGGTTCCGAAGACCGATCCGGGAAATCCTCACCATGTCCGCTCCGCACCTCGCGCCCGTCGATACAAGCACCGAGTGGGGCCATCTGCCACCCGACATTCGAGAGGAAATCGACGTATTCGAGACCGAGCTGCGGCGAGTTCAGCACGGATTGGTTGACGATAAGGTCTTCACCGAATTCCGCCTGCGTCATGGTGTCTACGGACAGCGCCAGGATCGCGTCCAGATGCAGCGTATCAAGATCCCGATGGGCCGGCTGAGCGCCGATCAACTCGTCGCTCTGTCCGACATCGCCGAGGAATACGCCGTCGGCGTGCTGCACGTGACGACGCGCCAAGACTTCCAGTGTCACTTCGTCGACATCAACGACACGCCAAACCTGATGCGGCGGCTGGCGGCCGTGGGGATCACCACGCGTGAGGCCTGTGGCAATGCAATTCGGAACGTAACGTGCTGCCCGAGCGCGGGAGTGTGTCAAGACGAGGCCTTTGACGTGGCCCCGCATGCTCACGCTATGGCGCATTTCATGTTGCGCCACCCGGACGCGCAGAATTTTGGCCGCAAGTTCAAGATTTCGTACTCGGGCTGCGAGGATCACGGGTGCGGTTTGGGCCGCATGCACGATATCGGTGCCGTCGCGCGCATTCAAGACGGCGTCGAAGGCTTCCAGGTGTTTGTCGGTGGGGGCCTAGGCGCGCTCCCCCACCAGGCGAAGCTCTACAGCGAGTTCGTCCCTGCGAACGAGATGCTGCCCTTGGCCCAAGCGATTTCGCGCGTGTTTGCGCGGTTGGGGGAGAAGAAGAACCGGGCCAAGGCTCGGATGAAGTTCTTGATCGCCCGCCAGGGCATCGACGAGTTCAGGAGACTCGTCGAAGCAGAGCGCTTGCGCCTGTTGGCCGACGCGCGGTGGGATAGCGAGCTCCAAGAAGCCTTGGCCCGGCTCCGCGACGAGCCCCTCAAGCGCCCGTCGAAGCTGGCGCTCCCGGACGACCCCGATCCCGCCCTGAGCGAATGGCTCGAACTCAATGTTCATCCGCAGCTGCAGGCCGGCTATTCGATGGTTGACATCTATTTGCCGCTTGGCGACATCACCTCGGAGCAGGGCCGCCAGCTCGCCGAGATGTCCCGTAAGTACATCCAAGACACGCTGCGCACCACGGTCGACCAGAACCTGCTGTTGCAATGGGTCTCGAACGCCGACCTGCCGAGCTTGTTCGCCGATCTCACGGCGATCGGCCTTGCCGAGACCGGTGCGGGCCGCCTTAAGGACGTCGTAGCCTGCCCAGGCACCGATTCCTGCAAGCTCGGGATCACCGCTTCGCGCGGCTTGGCTGCCCACCTCAGCAAGCAGTTTGGCAATGGCATGAGCGGGATTGCGCACCGCTCGGATCTGAAGGTCAAGATCAGCGGTTGCTTTAACTCGTGCGGCCAGCACCATATCGCTGACATCGGATTCTTCGGCTCTGTCCAGCGCAAGAAAAACGACACCGCACCAGTCTTCCAGATCACTGTCGGAGGCTCCACCCGCAATAACGCCGAGTCCTACGGCCTGGCGATCGGCAAGATCCCTTCCCAGAATGTGGACAAGGCCATCGTGAGAGTTACGGAATTCTACAGCCGGGAAAAGCGGGGCGACGAGACGCTGAGCGACGTCGTGGCCCGTGTCGGCAAGACGAGGGTGAAGCAAGAGCTGGCGGAATTCATGGAACTGCCGACCTTCGAGGAATCGCCGGGATTCTACCGGGACATCCGGCAGCCGTGGCAATACCAACGCTCGATCGGAGTTGGCGAGTGTGCGGGCGAGGTTGTCGACCAGGCAGAGTTCATGCTGGAGGACGCCGATCGAATCCATTTCGAGTCGACTCTTGACTTGGAGCAGGATCGCTTCAATAACGCTTCGGCCAAGGCGTTTGAGGCATGTAAGAAAGCCGCCGATGCACTGTTGTTCACTAAGGGGCTATGGCTGTCCGACAGATACGACACGGTCGCCGAGTTCCAAAAGCACTTCTGCGATACGGGCGTCTTTTACAAGCCATTCGCAGACAACTTCCTCCGAGCTGCACAAGAGGGTCCGAGCGACGACTCCGAGTGCGCCCGGCTGCGCGTGGAGGAAGCGACGCTGTTCATCGAAGCGGCGCAGGGCGTTTATTCTCAGGCAACGGACTTCTAGGGGCTGATCGGCCGAATGGAACTAGACCTGCAAAGGATTGACGTCAAGCTGTTGCTTGACGGGCCGACAGATCCCGATCTTGATCGATTCTTGGTCATCTTCGACCGCTGGCGCAATGCGGAAACGCATCCCTCGGACTGGGTCGACCTAGCGGACTACGCCCACCTGCCGAGCGGCCCGGGCATCTTGATCGCGGGCAAGCGAGACACGTTTTCGGTCAACCTGAACCCTCCCGGCTTGGGGCTGCTCACGAGCGTGCGGCGCGGGCTTGAGGGCTGTCTGGAAGACCGCTTTCGCGAAGCCCTTCGCAGAGCCGAAGAGCTGAACGCTGCGGTCATGGCCGAGCCGGAGTTTCCAGCCGACTTCACGGTACGCGAGGGTGCGTGGGAGGTTTTTCTGAACGACAGGCTGGCCTTTCCCAACACTGACGAGCTGGACAGGCTGGTCCGGCCAGCAGTCGCTGGAGCGTTAGGCGTCGTGCCCGAGTCACTCGTCCGCCACTCAGACTCCAGAGCGCGGCTGGGCTACTCTGCACGGGCGGCCATCCGCCGCTGAGCGCCACCCGAAGCGGGCGCGACCAGTGCTATCCTCAAGGTTTAGGCCCGTCCGCTCCCGCGCGCGGGCCGTTTCAGCATCCCCCTGAGGCATTCGCAGCGATCCAGATGACGTTCCAAGAGATCGTGATGCGCCTGAAGGCGTATTGGGCCAAGCAGGGATGCATCGTGCAGGAGCCGTTCGATTGCGAGGTCGGTGCGGGAACGATGTGTCCGGAGACGTTCTTGCGCGTGCTGGGCACCGATCCCTACAAGGTCGCCTACGTGCAGCCGAGCCGTCGCCCGTCCGACGGGCGTTACGGCGAAAACCCCAACCGGCTCTACAAGCACATGCAGCTGCAGGTGATTCTCAAGCCTGCCCCCGAGAATGTTGTCGAGCTGTATCTGCAGAGCTTGGAGGAGATCGGCATCGACCTGTCCCAGCACGACTGCAAGCTCGAGGAGGACAACTGGGAATCTCCCACGTTGGGTGCGTGGGGAGTGGGCTGGCAGGTCATGCTCGATGGCCTCGAGATCACGCAGTTCACGTACTTTCAGCAATGCGGCGGCTTGGACCTCGACGTGGTTCCCGCAGAGCTCACCTATGGGCTGGAGCGCTTGGCGGCATTCATCCAGGATGTCGAGAGTGTGTACGACATCCGCTGGAATGACCAGTGGACATACTCCGACGTGCGGCTGGCCGACGAGGAGCAATACTCCACCTATAACTTTGAAGAGGCCGACGTGGACTTCGTCTGGAGCGAGTTCAACCTCCACGAGGCCGAGTGCAAGAGACTGCTGGACCGCTACCAGGATCGCCACGATCCCGTTGCGCGCCGCCGCTTCCCGATCTTGGCTGCCTTCGACCAGACCTTGAAGTGCTCCCACTTATTCAACACCCTGCAAGCGCGCGGCGCGATTAGCGTCACCGAGCGCGCCCAGATCATCCAGCGGGTGCGCAACCTAGCGGTCGCAGTTGCCAAAGCCTGGGTCGATCAACAGCAGGGGCTCGTGAAAGGAGCAGCGTGAGCGACCTGCTCTTTGAAGTCGGCACGGAAGAGATTCCGGCTCGCTTGGTGCCTGGGGCGAGGCGTGACCTCGAGTCTGGATTCGTCTCGGCATTGGGGGTGCTAGGCATCCAGTGTCGCGGCAGCGTCACGGTTGAGGCGACACCGCGGCGCTTGGCGCTCGTTGCGGAGGGGTTGCCTGAAAAGCAGGACGATCGCGCCGAGCTGCTGAAGGGGCCTTCAAAGCAGATTGCGTTCGACGCCGGAGGAAATCCAACCCGCGCAGCTCTGGGCTTCGCGAGGAAGGCCGGCGTGGCTCCCGAAGAACTGGAGGTGGGGGATGACGGCAAGCTGACCGTGAGCCGCACCATCGCCGGGCGCAGGACACACGACTTGCTGGCCGAGGTGCTGCCTCAGGTCGTGCTCGGCGTGCGCTTTCCGCGCAGCATGTACTGGGCCGGCAAGGGAAGTCCGCGCTTCATCCGGCCAATTCGCTGGCTCGTGGCCCTGCTGGACGGCGAGCTCGTACCGTTTGAAATTGCGGGCGTGAAGTCGGGCAATTCGACTTGGGGCCACCGGCGGCTGGGTTCTGGCCCGGTTGAAGTCACATCCGCCGCAGACTACCGAGCCGCCCTCAGAGATAACGCTGTCTTGCTCTCGTCAGACGAGCGGGGCGAGAAGATCGTCAGCGAGTCCCAAGCGCTACTGCCCTTGGGCCGTCGCGTGCGGAGCAACCGCGGGCTGTTGCAGACCTTGGTCTACGAGACCGAGTTCCCGACCGCCATCTTGGGCGGCTTCGACGAGAGCTACCTCGATCTGCCCGAGGAAGTGCTTGAGACGGTCATGCTCGTGCACCAGAAGTACTTCGCCGTCGAGGATCAGGCCGGCAAGATGACGAATCAGTTCGTGGCGGTTGCGAATTCTGGTGGCGATGAGGCTGGCGTGATCCGGCGGGGACATGAGCGCGTACTCCGCGCGCGCTTCAATGACGCTCGCTTCTTCTGGGAGTTCGACCAGCGCAGTTCGCTGTCCGACAGGGTAGAGGATCTGAAATCCGTCACCTTCCAGGCTGCCCTCGGCAGCTACTGGACAAAGACCGAGAGCAACCTCAAGGCGGCGGCCGGTCTGGCGGAGGCACTTGCGATGGACGCTGCCAGCGCTGCCAGCGCGGATCGGGCTGTCCGCTTGGCCAAGACTGACCTCACCACTGAGATGGTGGGGGAATTTCCCGAATTGCAGGGCAAGATCGGGGGCCTCTACGCAGCTGCCCAAGGCGAGTCGCAGGAGGTCGCGGACGCAATCTACGATCAATACCTGCCAGCTGGTGCTGCCGGTCCGATCCCACGCACTGCGGTCGGGAGGATCGCGGCAGCGGCTGACAGGATCGCGACGCTTGGCGGCATGTTCGGCATTGGCCTGATGCCGACGGGATCGAAGGATCCGCTGGCGCTCCGCCGCGCGGCGTTCGGCGTGATTCGCATTGTGCTGGAAGGGGACTTGGAGATCTCTTTGGACCGTTTGGTGGAGATCGCGAGCGCCGGGGCGAATTCCGCCAAGCTGCGGGAATTCCTGCTAGATCGCCTGCGCTATTGGCTGCAAGAGTCTGGCGGCTTTGCACCCGGAACCGTCAACGCAGTGCTGGCCGCCTCCGATCAGGTGCCCGTCGATGTCTTGGCGCGAGCGAAGGCCTTAGCGGCAGTGCGGCATACGCCGGACTTCGAGGCCTTGGCGTCGAGTTTCAAGCGGATCCGCAACATCGTCGCGCATGCCGATGCTGCTGCATCGCTAGCCGGGGCGTCGCTCAACCTGGAATTGCTGGCGCCGGGAGCGGAATCCGACTTGCACGCCGCACTCCAGCCTGTGGCTGCCGAAGTCGAACGTGGCAACGCCCAGCGCGACTATGTCATGTCCTTGCGGGCGATCGCGGTGCTGCGGCCCGCCTTAGATCGCTACTTTGACGATGTGCTCGTGATGGCCGAGGACGAGGCGCTGCGGCAGAACCGCTTGGTCTTCCTCGCCGACATGCTGAAGGCGCTCTCGACGATCGCGGACTTCACAGAGGTAACACCGGATTCGCCGGCGGGCTAGCGTTCCCGCGGAGCGGTCACTCGATCCCGCTGCGCTCGGGAATGTACTGGCGCAGAAAGCGGGCGCTCTGCCGCAGCGAAAGCTTGCGGCTTGCGAGAGAACCCTCATAGGCTCGGTCTTCAACCTCCACGCAAACCGCTCCGTCGTAGCCCGTCGAGGTCAAGGCCGAGAAGAAGGCTCCCCAATTCACGTCCCCCAGTCCGGGCAGTTTCGGCGTGTGAAACTGCAGCGGGTATGCCAGAATCCCGACATCGTCAAGTTGGTGCCGGTCGACTCGCACATCCTTGGCGTGGACGTGGAAAATGCGCTCGCGGAAATCCCGGAGCGGCGCAATGGCGTCCATTTGCATCCAAGTCGGATGGGACGGATCGTAGTTGAGTCCGAAGGACGAGCTGGGGATATCCTCGAACATGCGTCTCCAGATCGCCGGTGAGGAGGCTAGGTTCTTGCCCCCCGGCCATTCGTCGCGGGTAAAGATCATCGGGCAGTTTTCAATGCCGATGCAAACCCCGTGCTGTGCCGCGCAGTCCACCAGCGGACGCCAGACCTCGAGGAAGCGGGGCCAATTCTCTTCCACGGACTTCGTCCAGTCACGCCCGATGAAGGAGTTCACCGTATCGATGCCAAGCGTGCTGGCGGCTTCGATCACGCGCTGGATCTGTTCTTGGGCCACGCGCGCTTCCTCGAGGTCGGGCGAGAGCGGGTTCGGATAGTAGCCCAGGCCGCTGATGGCGATCTTGTGTCGCTCTAGCGCAGCTCGGATCTGGTCGACTGCCGCGTCGTCCAGCTTGGACACATCGATGTGCGTTACGCCCGCATAACGCCGTTCTGCCTTGCCGGGAGGCCAGCACATGACCTCGATGCAGTCGTAGCCCTCCCCTGCGCCAATCCGACAGATCTCGTCAAACGATAGTTCGGGCAGAATGGCGCTCACGAATCCCAGTTGCATGTCTGTTTCAGCGTAATCCTAGCAAGATTGAGCCCGCCCCAAACCAGCAGCCACCGATCAGGCGCGGCGAAATGGTCTCAGTGGACCCGCGTTCCGGCCTGACTTCTGCGCGCACTCTGAATGATCGCTCGCCGGCCCCCCGGCGCTAGCGAGACCAATGGCGCCGAGGCCGCGCGCGGTGCGGACCGTGCGCGGCTCGCCGGGCCGCAAGGCAAAGCTTGGAATTTGCTAAAATCAGGGTTTAGCCGCCCACGCTTGCGAAATTGGGATGTCCACCCGTGACACCCCTGAGGCAATCTCCAACTAGCTAACGACCGCCCTGCGCATCACCGGTGCAGGGACTGAGATTCTCCGCAGAGCGACTGGACAGGCCATCTGACACAGAGGGAAATCACCACCATGGCAAAGCACGTGTTTTCATTCGGCGGCACCAAGACCGACGGCGACCGGTCGATGCGCGACACGCTCGGCGGCAAGGGCGCCAATCTAGCGGAGATGGCGCTCGCCGGCGTCCCGGTTCCGCCGGGGTTCACCGTTTCAACGCCGGTCTGCAACATGTACCTCGCGGGTGGCCACCGCGTTCCTGACAGCGTTGAGGATGAGATGCTCGGCGCCCTCGCGCATCTCGAATCCGACATGGCCAAGATGCTGGGCGATCCCGCCAATCCGCTGCTGCTCTCGGTTCGCTCCGGCGCGAAGTTCTCGATGCCCGGAATGATGGACACGATTTTGAACTTGGGGCTGAACGACGCCGCGACCGAGGGGCTCGCCCGGCTCAGCGGCAACGAAAGGTTCGCCCTTGACTGCTACCGGCGCTTCATCATGATGTTCGCCGACGTGGTGATGGATGTCTCCAAGAGAGAGTTCGAAGAGATCCTCGAGGACATCAAGGAGGCCGCCGGAGCCGAGAACGACATGGATCTCAGCGGGGCCCAGTTGCAGGAAGTCGTCGAAGCCTTCAAGGCCCATTACAGGAAGTCTTTGGGCGCGGACTTCCCGCAAGATGCCCATCAGCAGCTCAAGATGTCGCGTGACGCTGTCTTCCGCTCTTGGGACAATCCCCGCGCCAACTACTATCGCCGCATGCACGACATCCCGTACGACCTAGGCACGGCTGTGAATGTGCAGGCCATGGTATTCGGAAACCTAGGCGAGACGTCGGCGACCGGAGTCGGATTCACGCGCAATCCGGCCACCGGGGAAAACGAGTTCTACGGCGAGTTCCTGACCAATGCCCAAGGCGAAGACGTTGTGGCTGGCATCCGCACGCCGCGCCCTATCGAAGAGCTCAAGGGGGTTCTGCCCCAGGCATACGACGAGTTGCGGTCGATCACGGCTCAGCTAGAGCAGCACTATCGCGATGTACAGGACTTCGAGTTCACGATCGAAGATGGCACGCTGTTCATGCTGCAGACTCGCAACGGCAAGCGCACGGGAGCGGCGGCCGTGAAGTTCGCGGTCGATATGGTTGCCGAAGGGCTGATCAACGACCGTGAAGCGGTCATGCGCGTCGAGCCGCAGCACTTGGACCAGCTGCTGCATCCCGTGATCGAGCCATCTTCGAAGGGGCAGCTCACGAAATTGACGGTTGGCCTGCCGGCTTCGCCAGGAGCAGCGGTCGGTCGGGTCGTATTTACCGCCGATGCCGCAGTCGAGGAAGCGGCGAAAGGCAATCCTGTCGTGCTCGTGCGCGCCGAGACCACGCCCGAGGACATCCACGGCATGGAAGCCGCCAAGGGCATCCTGACCGCCCGTGGCGGGATGACTTCGCACGCCGCCGTGGTTGCGCGCGGGATGGGCTCGCCATGCGTGGCCGGTGCTGGCGACGTCAGCGTGGATCCCAAGGCTGGTCGGGTCGTGTGCAATGGCCACACTCTCGACGGGAGTGACTGGATCTCCATCGATGGCTCAACGGGCGAGGTCTTTGCTGGCCAAGCCGGTACCATCGATCCCGATCCCACATCCGGCGACTTCGCGCAATTCATGGAGTTCGTGGACAACTACCGCTCCGCTAAGGTGCGCGCTAATGCCGAGACACCCCGCGATGCTCGTACGGCCAGGAGCTTCGGAGCCGAAGGCATCGGGCTTTGCCGGACCGAGCATATGTTCTTCGAGCCGGAACGCATCGAACATGTCCGCCAGATGATCCTCGCCGAGGACGCGGAATCGAGGGCGGATGCCTTGGCCAAACTGCTGCCCATGCAGAGGCAGGACTTTTTCGAGCTGTTTGAGGTGATGAATGGATACCCGGTGATCGTGCGCACGCTGGATCCGCCGCTGCACGAGTTCTTGCCAAAGCGCGAGGATCTCATGGTCGAACTTGCTCAGCTGCGCGCGACTGGCGGTGACGAGGCGAAGCAGAAGGAAGTCTCCGATCTGCTTGAGCGCGTGGAAGAGCTGCACGAGTTCAACCCGATGCTCGGCCACCGGGGCTGTCGACTCGGCATCACGTTCCCGGAGATCACCGCCATGCAGGCACGGGCGATCTTCGAAGCCGCCGTTGCCTGCGCCGCGAAGGGCATCGACGCGATTCCGGAAGTGATGATCCCGCTGGTCGGCAATCACAAGGAACTGGAAAACCAAAAGAAAGTGGTCGTCGATACGGCCGAGCAGGTCTTCGCCGAGGCAGGCCGCAAGGTCCACTATAAGGTCGGGACGATGATCGAAGTACCGCGGGGCGCCCTCACGGCTGACAAGATCGCCGAGCATGCCGAGTTCTTCAGTTTCGGCACCAATGACCTGACGCAAACCACGTTCGGGTTCAGCCGCGACGATTCCGGATCGTTCATCGGCGCGTACCTAGAGGCCGGCATCCTAGAGGACGATCCGTTCCAAGTACTGGACAGCGACGGCGTCGGGCAGCTGATCGAGATTGCCCTCGAAAAGGGGCGGGCTACACGTCCCGACCTCGAGGTTGGCATTTGCGGGGAGCACGGCGGGGAACCGAAGTCCGTAACATTCTGCGTGCGGGCCGGGCTGGACTACGTCAGCTGCTCGCCATATCGGGTGCCGATCGCACGCTTGGCTGCTGCCCAGGCCGCCATCACCGCCAACTGAGAGCACGGCCAGCTGAGGCAGCTTCTGGCGAGGCCGCCTCAGCTTGTCATCGACATCAGGAACTCTGCGTTGTTCTTCGTCTTTGCCATGCGGTCTAGGAGCAGTTCCGCTGCTTCGACCGTCTGAAGCCCGCTCAGGACCCGGCGCAGCACCCAGACCTTCTGCAAGGTTTCCTGGCGCAGCAGCAGCTCTTCCTTGCGCGTGCCGCTGCGGTTCGTGTCAATCGCCGGGAAGATCCTCTTGTCCACCAGCTTGCGGTCCAGATGGGCTTCCATGTTGCCCGTGCCCTTGAACTCCTCGAAGATCACTTCGTCCATGCGGCTGCCTGTCTCCACCAGCGCCGTGGCTACGATTGTCAGCGAGCCCCCCTCCTCGATATTGCGAGCCGCGCCGAAGAAGCGTTTCGGGCGTTGCAGCGCGTTGGAATCGACACCTCCGGAGAGCACCTTGCCGGACGGCGGAGCGATGGTGTTGTAGGCGCGCGCAAGGCGGGTGATCGAGTCCAGCAGGATGACCACGTCGCGCTTGTGCTCGACGAGGCGCTTAGCCTTCTCGATGACGGTCTCGGCGATGTTCACATGGCGGGATGCCGGTTCGTCAAACGTGGAGCTGACGACCTCGCCCCGAACGGAGCGCTGCATGTCGGTCACCTCTTCGGGGCGTTCGTCGATCAGCAGCACGATCAGGTACACATCGGGCTGGTTTTCCGTGATCGAGTTGGCGATCGCCTGCAGCAGCATCGTCTTGCCTGTCCGCGGCGGAGCCACGATCAGGCCGCGCTGGCCCTTTCCGATCGGTACGAGCAGGTCTAGGACGCGGCCGCTTAGATTGTTCTTGTTGGTCTCGAGCCTGAAGCGACCCTCGGGGTAGAGCGGGGTCAGGTTGTCGAACAGGATCTTGGTCTTGGCGACCTCCGGCGCTTCGAAATTCACAGCCGTGACTTTGAGCAGAGCGAAGTAGCGCTCGCCTTCGCGGGGCGGGCGCACGTAGCCGGTGACAGTATCGCCGCTGCGCAGGTTGCAGCGCCTGATCTGGCTTGGCGAGACGTATACGTCGTCGGGTCCGGGCTGGTAGTGATATTCGGGCGAACGCAAGAAGCCGTAGCCCTCTTGCATGGTTTGCAGCACGCCTTCGGACAGGATCAGGCCCATCCCCTCGGTCTGGACCTGCAGAATGCCGAAGATCAGCTCCTGCTTGCGCAACCCGGCTCGCGTGTCGAGGCCCAGATCGCGCGCCTTCTGGTGCAGGTCGGTGATGCTGAGAGCCTTGAGCACGCCTAGGTCCAGGGGCTGCTTGCCATCCCTGACCATGGCTTCCACGAGGGCTTGGTACTCGGCTTCCTCGTCGATCGGCTCGCTGCGGTCAGGATCGCGCGAGGGCCGCTTGCCCCGGCCCCCCTGATCGCCGCGCTCGCGGCGGAAACTGCCCTTGCGGCCAGCCCGGGGGCCGTAGCGGTCGCCATCTGCTGCCTTGGACTCGCCCTCGCTCCCCTTGGCCTCGTTCTCGTCGCCTTTGGCTTCGCTGTCGTCGCCCCTGGCCGCGCGGCCGCGGCCGCGGTTCTCCTCACGGGCCTCCCCTGAAACGTCAGCATCACGGAACCGGCTGCGGCGCCGCCGCCCGCCGTCTCTCGACGCGGCGTCTCGGCGGTCAGCCTGATCCGGCTTGCCCGCTGGACCCGCATCGTCCTGAGCGGATTCGGAGGCTGGGACGGCTGCATCAGCCGGCGAGTCCTTACGGCGGCGGACCCGCTTCGCTGTGCGAGCGGGTTTCGTTACTGCAGCCTGCGTAGGTTCAGCGCTCGCGCCGGCTTCGGGAACTGCCGGAGCTTCATCCGGGCTGTCTATGGAGTTAGAGGGCATGGTCTACCTGTTGTGTTCCACACAGCCCCGCCTCGGCTGGCGACTGGGACTATGCGGCGAGGGCCGACTCGATGGCTCGCCAAAGCCGCTCAACGCCTTCCCTGGACACCGCCGAGAACGGGACAGGGGAGGCGAAACTCTCCTCGATAGAGTGGATGGCGCGCAAGCGCGCGCCTCGCTTTAGCTTATCCGATTTTGTGGCTGCAACACAGTAGGGCTGCCCATTTGCTTCCAGCCACCGTACCATTTGCCTGTCGAGAGCGGTCGGTCCGTGCCGGATGTCGACGAGTGCTACCACGAGTTTCAACGGGTCGCGCCCGGCTAGATAGGATTCGGCCAGACGCTTCCAGCGTGCCTGTTCGGTGTGGGATACCTTGGCGTAGCCGTATCCGGGCAGGTCGACGAAATAGAGCTTCCGATCGATGCGGAAGAAGTTGATCGCGCGCGTCCGGCCAGGTGTCTGGCTTGTCTTGGCTAGGCTCGCGCGCTCGGTCCCCTGGGTGCGATTCTGGCTGCGCAACAGCAGAGTGTTGAGCAGGCTTGATTTGCCGACATTGCTACGACCGACGAAGGCTATTTCTGGCAGCCGGTCGCGAGGGAACTGGCTGGCGCTGTGCGCGCTCAGGGCGAACTCTACCGGCATGGCGCGCTGTCGGAGCGCCAGCTAGACTGCCGGGTGATCACTCTGGTGAATCACCTGCACACCGCCAGCGGTGAAGGGATGCTTCGCCAGATCTGCGATCGGCTCCGTCAGGGCGTGATCAAGCACATCGTCCATAGTCTCGACAAAGTGCAGCTTCAGGTTCTTGCGGACGTTCTCGGGGACATCTGGCAAATCCTTCTCATTGTCTTTGGGCAGTAGAACCTCGGTGATGCCGTGGCGGCTTGCGGCCAGCAACTTTTCCTTCAGGCCGCCGATCGGTAGCACCTTGCCGCGCAGCGTGACCTCGCCGGTCATGGCAACGTCGCCTCGTACCTTGATCTTCGTCAGGGCGCTGGCGAGGGCAGTTGTCAGCGTGATGCCGGCGGACGGACCGTCCTTGGGTATCGCGCCCTCCGGCACGTGCACGTGGACGTCGAGGTTTTGGTAAAAGCCCTTGGGCAGACCGAAGGCTCCGGACCGCGAACGGATGTAGCTCATGGCCGCACGGGCCGACTCCTGCATCACGTCTCCCAGCTTCCCTGTCAAGGTCAGCTTGCCCTGGCCGTCCATCAACGTGGTTTCGATGTGCAGGAGCGTGCCGCCCATTTCCGTCCACGCCAGGCCCACGGCCGTGCCGATTTCACTCTTGAGGTTGGCCCCCGGCTCGCGAAACTTGGGAACCTTGAGGAATCCCTGTACCGCTTTGCTGTCAATCACGGCCTTGCGGACGCGCTGCTTGGGCTTGTCGCCCCGGACCACGCCAAGGGCTACCTTGCGGCAGATATTGCCGATCTCCCGCTCTAGGTTGCGCACTCCGGCCTCGCGAGTGTACTGCTCGATGATGGTCAGAATGCCATCCTCGCGGAATTCAATGTGCTTGCCGACCTTGAGCCCGACACTGGAGATCTGCTTGCCGACGAGGTGCCGGGTGGCGATCTCGGTTTTTTCCGCCTCGGTGTAGCCGCTGATCCGGATCACTTCCATGCGGTCCAGCAGCGGGGCGGGCAGCGTGTGGAGCACGTTCGCGGTAGCAATGAAGAAGACCTGGCTGAGATCGAACTCCACGTCGAGGTAGTGGTCTTGGAAGGCAAAGTTCTGCTCTGGGTCCAGCACTTCCATCAACGCCGCTGACGGATCCCCGCGGAAATCGGCCGACATCTTGTCGACCTCGTCCAGCATCACGACAGGGTTCCGGGTGCCCGCCTTCTTCATCATCTGGATGATCTGACCGGGCAGCGCGCCAATGTAGGTGCGCCGATGGCCGCGAATCTCGGCTTCGTCTCGCACTCCGCCCAGGGACAGGCGCACGAACTTTCGTCCGGTGGCCCTGGCGATTGACCTGCCGAGCGAGGTCTTTCCCACTCCAGGGGGGCCAACGAAGCAAAGGATAGATCCCTGGGGGCGGCTGACGAGGCGCCTCACGGCCAGAAATTCGAGGATCCTCTCCTTGACCTTCTCAAGGCCGTAGTGATCGTTGTTGAGCACTTCCTCGGCACTGGAGAGGTTCCGGATCTCGCGGCTCTTTGCCTTCCACGGCACGGCCAGCAGCCAGTCGATGTAGTTGTGAGAAACGGTGCCCTCTGCGGACACCGGGGGCATATTCTCAAGCTTCTGGACTTCGGCGAGCGCCTTCTTCTTGGCGTCCGCGCTCATGCCCGACTCATCGATGCGCCGACGGTACTCATCGAACTCGCTCTTCTCCCCCCGACCGAGTTCCTTCTGGATCGCTTTGATTTTCTCGTTGAGGTAGTACTCTTTCTGCGCGTTCTCCATCTGCTTCTTGACGCGCCCCTGGACGGTGCGGTCGACCGCAAGCTTCTCGATTTCGATATCGAGGAGTTCGCCGATGCGCGTGAGCCGCTGGACGGGGTCGAAGATCTCGAGCAAGTCTTGCTTCTCGGCGACCGTGAGCTGGAGATTTGTCCCAATCGTGTCAGACAGCTTGCCCGGATCGTCCACGCGGACGGCGGCAATCATGGTTTCGTAGTTGAGGCTCTGGCTCTGCTTGACGTATTGCTCGAACAGCGCGGTGACCCGCGTCATCAGCCCTTCGAGTTCCGGGTCGCTGGGATCCGAGAAGCGAACCGTCTCGACCAGCGCCTGCATGTAGCCGTCTTCGATGCGCACGCTGCGGAGCCTGGCACGCTGCAAGCCCTCGACCAGTACTTTGATATTTCCGTCTGGGAGCTTGAGGCTCTGCACGATGCTCACAATCGTGCCGATCTGGTAGACATCGTCCGGCTTGGGCTCGTCATTCGACGCATCGTGCTGTGTCGCCAAGAAAATCTTCTTGTCGTGAGCGAGCGCGACCTCCAATGCCGTTACGCTGGCAGCTCGGCCGACAACGAACGGGGACATCATATGGGGAAAGATCACCACGTCCCGGATCGGCATCATCGGCATCCTCGTGCTGGACTTGGCACCGCTCGTACTGGGCATGCTTCTATTTTACGATGCTTTCCTGAAGCCGTGGCTGCGGGGTCCCGCCAAGCTGGCGAATGCGGTCACCGCTGAGGCCCCGAGCGGACGCCACGCCATCGTGCAGGCCGCGCCTTGGACCGCTCGCAGCGGGGCCTGCGAGGCAAGCGATCGCGCTACGATTCCGGCGGGTCGGCGTGCAGCGGACAGGCAGACTTGGGACGGGAATCGTGGCCCGCAGCTCAAGGCGGCAGCGGTAGACGGGGCGAGCTCCCGGAGCGTCTTGGCGGATTCGCTCGCTGCTGGCTGGCTCCGGTGCGATGCGATGCGGAAGTGAGAATCCCCGGAATTGGGCCGCTGGATCGCGCTGATTCGAGCCTCGGCAGCGCCGAGGGCAGGCCACACTGCGCGCTAGGTCGCCGCTAGCCAGCCTTTTCGAGCAACCGCATCCGGAACTTTTGCTGGTCTTCCAGCACCATTTGCTCGGTGACGACGAACTGCTTGACGCGTTTCTGCTGCCCCGGCAGGTAATACATCAATTCCAGCATGAGCTCTTCCATGATCATGCGTAGGCCGCGGGCTCCGAGGTCGCGCTCTAGGGCGAGCTTGGCGATCGCTTGCAGCGCCGCCGGGTCGAGCCTGAGCTCGATATTTTCGTATTCGAATAGCTTTTGGTACTGCTTGATGAGCGAATTGCGGGGTTTGGTCAGGACTTGGACAAGGGCCTGCTCGTCCAGCCCGCCCAGCGTGGCGCTCACGGGCAGGCGGCCGATGAATTCAGGAATGAAGCCGAACTTGATCAAGTCCTGCGGCTGGACCTGGCCAAGCAGTCCGAGGTCCTCCTCGATCGCTTCTGCCATGCCCTGGATTTCCGGTAAGGACTGCTGGAGAACCTCTGCCGTGCGGAAACCGACGACCCGCGTGTCGACCCGGCTGGCGACGATCCGTTCCAGACCCACGAAGGCACCGCCGCAGATGAAGAGGATGTTCGTGGTGTCAATCGGCGTGAACTCTTGGTGGGGGTGCTTACGGCCACCCTGTGGCGGCACGTTGGCGACGCTACCTTCCAAGATCTTGAGCAGCGCTTGCTGGACGCCCTCGCCTGACACGTCCCGCGTGATCGACGGATTCTCGTCCCGTCGGCTCAGCTTGTCGACCTCATCGATGTAGATGATCCCTTTCTCGGCACGGCTGACATCGCCGTTGGCGGCCTGCAGCAGCTTGAGAATGATGTTTTCTACGTCCTCGCCCACGTAACCAGCCTCGGTCAGCGTGGTGGCATCAGTAATGGCGAACGGAACGTCGAGGATCTTGGCCAGGGTCTGGGCTAGCAGGGTCTTGCCAGTGCCGGTCGGCCCGATCAGCAGGATGTTTGACTTCTGGACCTCGACGTCTGGCGTGGCGTCGCCCGGCGTCGCCCGGCGCTGCTGCATGAAGATGCGCTTGTAGTGGTTGTAGACCGCGACCGAGAGGCGCTTCTTAGCCGCCTGCTGGCCTATGACGAATTCGTCCAGCTTGTCCTTGATCTCGTGGGGTTTGAGTAGAGTGAAGCCCTCTTCGGGAGGCTTGCTAGAACGCTCCTCTTCGAGGATCGCGTTGCAGATGAGCACGCACTCATCGCAGATATAAGACTTTGGGTAGTCGCCGGGAGTGGCGATCAGCTTGGTAACAATCTCGTGGCTCTTGCGACAGAATGAACAGCGAAGTGCTCCCTCCGAAGACGATCGTTTCACCAATCTCTCCTAGCTCCGTAACTGCATGATGCGGGCAATTTGACTCGGGTAACGATTCTTATCGTACCAAGAAAGCGGCCGGCGCCGTTAGCGCGCGGAAATTGCGCGAATGTAGATGCGGGGCGCGAGTCATCGGCAGAGCACGTCGAGGATTGATGACAGGGCGCGGCCGACCTCTGCGGTGTCGCTGAGCCGGTAGCGCGCTTGGGTGTGCCGGCCAGCAGGTCCCACAAAGACTGATATCGTCTCGCGAGGCAAGGCTCGGAACGCGCTCTCGTCGGTGGTGTCGTCTCCGAAATAAAGCGGCAGACCGCCGACTTCGCGGAGCAGTGTCAGCACTGCCGTCCCCTTGTTAACGCCGTCGTCCGGCGTGATGTCGAAGACCATCTTGCCGGCACTGAAGTTGAGTGATCCAACGGACGCCACAGCGTCGCGCACGGCTCGCTCGACGCGCTTCCTGTGGCTCGCATCGACGATGCGGAAATGGGCGGCCGCGGACACGCCCTTGTTCTCGATTTGAAATCCGTCCACATCGCTGAGTGCGGCGGCTAGGCGCTCGCACACCGCGAAAATTGCCAGCCGCCCCGCTTGGTCCGCCGTGACGGATTCCGTTCCCGGGGCGATGTGTTCGCGGCCATGGCTGCCGAAGTAGTGGATGTCTGGCAGGCCGGCTAGTGCACGGACATCGTGGGCGCCACGCCCGCTCACCAACGCGAGTTCGACGGCAGCACATTGCATCAGCGCCCGCAATGCGTTTTGGGTTGCGGCCGGAACGCGGGCATCCGCCGGCCGGGGCACGATGGGCGCCAAGGTGCCGTCAAAGTCCAGCATGACCAGCGCGCGCTTCGCCTGCCGGAGCCGGTCCGCCACTGCGGCCCACTCCTCGAGCAGGTGGATCACGCAGCGCTCCGTCGCGGCGGCACAGTCTGGAGGATCTCTGAGATCCACGCGGATATGTTGTGTTCGCGCACGTGGGCGCGCAGGCGCCGAATGCGCGCCCCGCCCTCGTCTGGTGCCGCCCTGCTCATTGCGAAGAGTCGCTCAGCGAAGTCATCTATCGCCAAGGGGTTGAAGCACTCAGCGCCGGGCAGTTCCCAAGCCGCGCCCGTGAATTCGCTCAGCAACAGGCGTCCTCCGTCGTCGTTGCGCGCGGCTAGGAATTCTTTGGCGACGAGATTCATGCCGTCTTCGAGCGAGCTCACAACGCAGACATCCGCGAGGCGATACAGCGCCAGCACGTCCGTGTCGGCCAGCTGCCGCTTGATCGGTATGACCGGGCCCGCATCGGGACCGTCGCTGCCAGCGTTGATCCGGGCTTCGATCCTGTTGATCGCCTTGTGCAGGTCACGATAGGCCGGGATATCGGTACGGCTAGGGGCGCCTGCGTGCAGGTACGCCAGCTTTCTCCGCATTTCAGGATGCTGCTGCAGCATGCACTCGATGGCCTGCAGGCGCTCGACCACGCCCTTGGTGTAGTCGATGCGGTCCAAGCCGAGCACGACGAATTTCTCGGCTAGGTCATAGCGGTCTCGCAGGCGTTTGACTGCGGCGTCGCACTTTGCGCTGGCCGCCGTGGCGGACACCCCGTCAAAGTCGATGGAAATCGGAAAGGCCTGCACACGGACCTGTCGCTCGCCCCGTACCAAGGTCTGATCGTCGGTAAGGGTCCAGCCGCGGAATTCCTGCGCGGCCCGCACGAAGCGGTTCACATATTCCGGGGTGTGCATGCCAAACACGTTGTTGCCGAGTACGCCATCGAGCAGTTGCCCATGCCAGGGGCACATCTTGAGGACCTCTGGAAGCGGCCACGGAATGTGCCAGAACTGCAGGCAGACCGCGTTCGGGCAGCGCTCTCGAAGCAGGGCGGGAAGCAGGGCGAAGTGATAGTCCTGAATGAAGATGATGGCTTCCTGAGCGCCCGCGACCTCAGCCACCGCATCCGCGAACTTGGCGTTCACCTTGCAGTACGCCTGCCAGTGGGCGTTGCGAAAGATTGGCTTGGTGAAGGCGAGGTGGCAGATCGGCCAGATCGCTTGGTTGGCGCAGCCGTTGTAGTATCCGTCGTTCTCGTCCTCGCTGAGCCAGACGCGCTGCAGGTCATACGAGGGGTTCACGGGCGGTACGCGGATTCTCCCGCTCGGGTCGGCGCTAGCGCGGTCCGCGCTCCCGGACCCGTGCGCCACCCACACGCCCCCGACCGCCTGCATGACAGAGTTTAGGGCGAGCGTCAGGCCGCCGACGGCGGCTCTGGCCTTGATTGTCCCGTCCGGGCCGAACGAATGCACGAACGGCTCGCGGTTTGAGACGTTTATGAACAGGCGACCGTCGACTCGGTCGCGGACCACATCGGCGAGACTGGCTCGGGAGTGGCTACCGTTCCCCGGGGGACGCGCGGGGTGGGGGAAGGACGACATAGACTAGGGGCGGTTCGGCTTACGGTCTTGGCCTCCGGCTAGCGCAGCAAGGACTCCAACTCCACGCGAGCCTCGGTTTGCTCGTCGCGGTACTTGACAATGACGGGCGCGTACAGCGAAAGCCCCATCTCCTTCCCGATGCCGGTTGTGATCGGCCGCGAACCGGGCACGACGACCGCGCGTTCGGGGATGACCAGCGGATTGCCGTCCTGCGCGCGATGCACGACGCCATGCACGATGTCGTAGACAGGAGTCGACCGCGTCAGCACAGTTCCCGCCCCAAGCACCGCCGCGCGTTTCACGATCGTGCCTTCGTACACGCCCGAGTTGCCGCCCACGAGGACGTTGTCTTCGATGATGACCGGCAGCGCTCCGATCGGCTCGAGCACCCCGCCGATTTGCGCGGCAGCGCTCAGGTGGCAGTCCTTGCCGATTTGGGCGCAGCTGCCCACTAGGGCGTGGGAGTCAACCATCGAGCCGGCGCCCACGTAGGCGCCGACATTGACGTACATGGGCGGCATGCAGGTCACGCGCCGACCGATGTAGCACCCGTCGCGCAAGCTGGACCCGCCGGGCACGAGCCTTACGCTCTCTTCGACGGTGAGCCCTCGCGGGGGGTAGGTGGACTTGTCGATGAAGCGGAACCGGCTGCCGGGCTCGGACATGTCGACGCTCTTCCCCATGCGAAATCCGACCAGGATGCCACGCTTAACCCACGGGTTGACGCGCCAGCCGTGGGGTTTGACCGCCGCGTCCGGCTCGGCCGCTCGCACCGCGCCGCTGTTCAGCCCGGCCTTGAACTCGGCGAATGTCTCGAGGTCTTGATGGGTGTACGACTCCGGATTCTGATCGTACAGAGCGTTGATCCGCGCTTCCAGCATCCATCCAATCGTACTAGCATTGCGACGGATTGCATGGTTATGGACCGTAGTCCCAGCCGATCGGACCTGCCCGCACGCTCCGGCGCCAGAGTGCGACGATAGTAGACTTGATGATCGAATTGTATGGCCGAGTTTCGTCCCAATTGCTACTCGGGTAAGCTGATCATCGTCGAGGGCATCGACGGTTCCGGCAAGTCTACCCAGCTTTCTCTGCTGAGCCAGTGGCTGCGCTCGAAGCGACTGGTGGTGTCGTTCAGCGAGTGGAACTCCTCGTCCATCGTGCGGGGCACAACCCGCCAGGGCAAGAAGAAGCAGATGTTCACGCCGACCACGTTTAGCTTGATCCATGCGACGGACTTTGCGGATCGGCTGGAGCGTCACATCCTGCCGATGCTCGAGGCGGGAGCGGTGGTGTGCGCGGACAGGTATGCCTTCACGGCTTTTGCGCGTGACGTTGCGCGGGGTGTGCGTCCTGAGTGGGTCCGCAACCTCTACCGGATGGCTATCAAGCCCGACATCGCATTCTATTTCCGCGTGCCTCTCGAAGTGGCGCTGCAGCGTATCTTGGGCGGGCGCGCTGGCCTGAAGTACTACGAGGCGGGTATGGATCTCAGCTTGAGCCCCGACATCCGCAAGAGTTTCGAGCTCTTTCAAGAGCGCATTCTCAACGAGTACGAAGCGATGGCCGAGGAGATGGGCTTCCAGATCATCGACGCAACCCGCTCGATCCAAGAGCAGCAGCGGCAAGTTCGCGAGATCGTGATGGACACCATCGGCGCTTCCCTCGAATCCGAGACCCTGCGCCTGCCGCTAGTGGACCTGTAATGACGAAAAACCGCCGACCGCTCGAATACTACGCAGACCCGCTTCCCGACGTGAACGTGGACGATCTCCAAGGCACGCTCATCGTCATCGAAGGACCGGACTCTGTCGGGCGCACGACGCAGGTCGTTCGCATCCGGACTTGGCTTGAGGCGAGCGGATACGCGGTCGTAGACACGGGCCTGGCACGCTCGGTGCTGACCAAGGAAGGCCTCCAACAGGCGAAGAACGGTCACACTCTCGGACCGCTGACGATGGGACTCTTCTACATGGCCGATTTTGCAGATCGGTTGGAGCATGTCGTCATTCCGGCGCTGCGGGCCGGCTTCGTAGTCCTGACGGATCGCTACTTCTTCTCGGTCGTTGCCCGCTCCGTGGCAAGGCACCAGGATTCCGAATGGCTCGAACGGGTGGCCGGATGCGCGCTCGTGCCCCACGCCACGTTCTACCTCCGAGCGCCCGTCGAGGAGATCGTGGCGCGAACCGCTCGCGGCAGGCGCTACTTCGAATACTGGGAGAGCGGGATGGATGTCCCTTACGGCAAGAATCGCTACGAGAGTTTCCTTCGCTACCAGGGCAAGCTCATTGAAGTGCTCGACGAGCTGTCCGACCGATATGGCTTCACCGTGGTGGACGCGAACCGGTCGCCGAATGAAATCTTTGCGGAGCTGCGGCGGCGGATCTCAGTCCTGATGGATCTCTAGCGGTCAGGCTGACAGTGCGTTCAGGGTACGAACTGCTCGTCTTCGACCTAGACGGGACGCTGATCGATTCTACGCTGGACCTGGCGCTTTCCGTGAACGCCATGCGAGCCAACGCGGGCCTCGCGCCGCTCGACACGGAGACCGTTGCCTCGTATGTCGGCAACGGTGCCGAGATGCTGATCCGGCGGTCACTCGGCTTGGATGCAGCCGAGGAGGATGTGCGCGTGGGCTTGGCGTTTTTCCTGCGGTACTACTACGACCACATGCTGGACAACACCACGCTCTATCAGGGTGTGTATGAGGCGCTTGACGCATGGCGCGCCAAGGGCTTGGAAATGGCGGTGCTGACCAACAAGCCGGAGCGGTTCAGCCGCGATCTGATCGCGGGGCTCGGATTGGCCGGGTGGTTCGCTCGCATCTACGGCGGAAACAGCTTCGAGACCAAGAAGCCCGACCCGTATGGGTTGCTGCTCATCATGCGCGAGCTAGGTTTCGACGCCGACCACACGCTGATGGTTGGCGACAGCTCGGTTGATGTGCTCACGGCTCGTCACGCCGGCACCGCCTGCGCAGGCGTCAGCTACGGCTTGCGCCCCGGCGACTTCGAGCGGCACCCGCCTAACGTCATGGTCGATGACATGCGCGATCTCGACGCCGTTCTGATGGGTCGAAGTGGCTCGCAGATGCCCTGAGGCGGTCGATCGTGGCAGCGCAAGCATAGCGCGTGAGATTAAATCACCCGCCGAAGGTGCTGTTCGCGCAATGCAATGCGCGGGGGTAACTGACGCGACCCACGCCGCGGCTGGCTAGGGCGCCCCTCGTGTCACTGGCGAGAGCAGTCTGCAAGAGGCCGAAGTCCGCGCGGGTGAGGTGTTGTTGTGACGGTCTCCGTCAACGAGATCGGAAGAACCGATGCCGCGGCTTACTTGAACGCCTGAATCCCGGTCACGTGGGAGCCGATGATCAGGGTGTGGATGTTGTGCGTGCCTTCATATGTCTTGACGGTTTCGAGGTTGCACATGTGCCGGAAGATCGGATACTCGTCCGTGATTCCGTTCGCACCGAGCAGGTCGCGCGCCCGGCGCGCGACCTCCAGCGCCATCTCAGCGTTGTTGCGCTTGATCATCGACACATGGACATGATTCAGGCGCCCGGCGTCCTTCAGCCGGGTGGCATGCAAGGTGATGAATTGCGCCTTGGTGATCTCGGTAATCATCCAGGCCAGCTCGTTCTGGACCAGTTGGTGTGACGCAATCGGGCGGTCGTCGAACTGCTTCCGCAGGATCGTGTACTGCCGCGCGCAGTCGTAGCAGGCCATCGCAGCTCCGATGGCTCCCCAGGCGATCCCCAGGCGGGCGTTCGTCAGGCACCCGAGCGCGGCTTTCAGCCCCTTGGCGGCGGGAAGGACGTTTGCGGCAGGGATGCGGACGTCGGAAAAACCGACGCTGCTGGTGGTGGATGCTCGCATCGAAAGCTTGTTGTGCAGGTCCACGGCGCTAAATCCGGGCCGGTCCGTTTCCACGAGGAAGCCCTGGATCTTGTCGGTGTCGTCCAGCTTTGCCCATACCACGGCAATGTCGGCCAGGCTGCCATTGGTGATCCACGTCTTCTCTCCGTTGATCACGTATTCGTCACCATCCCTGACGGCCCGGGTGAGCATCCCGGATGGGTTCGAACCGAAGTTGGGCTCGGTCAGTGCGAAGCAGCCCATGTCCTTGCCTTGTTGCATCGCCGGGAGCCAGCGCTGCTGCTGCTCTGCTGTGCCATAGGCGTGGATGGCATGCATCGAGAGGCTGCTCTGCACAGAAACGAAGCTGCGCAAAGCGGTGTCGCCGCGCTCGAGCTCCTGCATCACGAGTCCGTACTCGACATTGCTCAGGCCGGCGCAGCCGTAGCCGTCCAGATTTGCGCCGAAAAACCCGAGCTCGGCAATCGCGGCAGTCAACTCATTGGGAAACGTCCCATCGCGGAAGTGCCGTGTTATCAGTGGAATGAAGCTATCTTCCACGAATTGTCGCGTTGTCTGCCGAACGAGCAGCTCCTCTTCGCTCAAGAGCGAGTCAAACTCCATGAAGTCGACGCCTCGAAACTCGAACATCTATGCCTCCGAATTGCACCCATGGTAGCGCGGGGCCCACGGGCTCTTTCGGGGGGCGTGCTAGGATGCCGGAAATGGACCTGCGCGACGCCCGGGACTGGATCGCCGCCTCGTCACGAATTGTCGGGTTCACCGGCGCAGGCATCTCGACCGAATCCGGTATCCCGGACTTTCGCAGCCCGAACGGCGTCTGGGCGCGCAATCGGACGATCGAATTCCAGGAATTCCTGTCTAGCGAGCAAGGCCGGATCGAGTATTGGCGGCAGAAGGTTGCCGCCTGGCCTGAGATGCGCGCGGCGCGCCCGAATGCGGGCCACGCCGCATTCGTCGACCTGCACCGGCGCGGCAAGCTCTCGGCGTTGATCACCCAGAACATCGAACGGCTGCACCAGAAGGCGGGCTTGCCCGCGGACAAGGTGCTGGAACTGCACGGAACCACCACGGAAGCGGTCTGCCTCGGGTGCGCGGATCGCATCACCTCGGACGAAGCCTGCGAGCGTGTCGAGAGCGGGGAGAAGGCTCCGCGCTGCCGGTTGTGCGGCGGACTGCTCAAACCCGCCACGATTTCGTTTGGGCAGTCCATGCCACTCGATGTGATGCAGCGTGCCCAGGCCGCTGCGGAGGGCTGCGACCTGCTGCTGGCGGTTGGCTCGTCGCTGGTGGTTGAGCCTGCCGCCTCGATTCCGCTCGTGGCAAAGCGCGCTGGCGCGCGGTTGGTGATCGTCAACCGCGAGGGAACTCCGCTGGACGACGTGGCCGACTTGGTGATCCGAGGAGAAATCGGCGCCGTGCTGCCCGCCATGGTGGGCCAAGCTGCTTGACACTGGATCGGGCCGCGGCCACTGCCAGGCAAAGGGAGAGCGATGCCAGAACTTCCCGAAGTTGAAATCGTCAAGCGTACTTTGGCCCCACATGTGACCGGCAAGCTGATCGAGGCTGTGCTGTTTCACTGGGCGCGTACCTGTGTCGGCGATCCGGACGAGACGGCGGCGCGGCTGGCGGGCCAGTGGATCGAGCGGCTTGACCGGCACGGCAAGTACCTGCTGTTTCGGCTGAGCAAGAACGGGGTGTCGTCAGTGCTAACCATTCACTTGCGCATGACGGGCAATCTCCTGCTGGACGGCGAGTCCGGTCCGCACACGAGGGCTGAGATGTTCCTTGCCGGCGGGCCTAGGGTGGTCTTCCAAGACATCCGCAAGTTCGGGAAATGGCAATGGTCGCCGAGTCTGCCTGCCCGCTTGACGGAGCTGGGCCCGGAACCGCTGGAAATCGGGGCTGCGGGTTTTGCGAAACGCTTGGCCGCGCGCACAACCCGGTTAAAGGCACTGCTGCTGGACCAGGAGTTTCTGCGCGGCCTGGGCAACATCTATGCCGACGAGGCGCTCTTCCGCGCTCGGCTGCATCCCGAGCGCAACGCTGCGGGTGTGAGCGCTCGCAAGGCGCGTGACTTGCACGCCGCCATCCAACAAGTCTTGCTGGATTCCATCGCGGCAGGCGGGACCAGCATCAGCAACTATGTGGACAGCAAGGGCGCTCAAGGCTACTTTCAGCTGCAGACGGAGGTGTACGGCAAGACCGGCAAGCCGTGCGTGAGATGCCAGACGCCACTGCGGCGGATTCTCGTGGCACAGCGCAGCACCCATTTCTGCCCCCGCTGCCAGAGACGCTAGGTACGCTGCCGACATGCGCTTGACGAGGATTGGACTGCGCCAGATCCGCATGCCACTGGTGCATCCGTTTGAGACCAGTTTCGGAAGGACAACCGAACGGCGGATCCTGCTCGTGGAGGTCGAAGATGCGGATGGAGCGATCGGGTGGGGCGAGGTCACTTGCGGCGAGCGTCCTTTCTATAACGAGGAATGGGTCGAAGCCGCTTGGCTGGTGTTAAGGGACTTTGCCGCCCCGCGGGTGCTTGGCAAGGAGGTCGCATCCGCCGCCGAAGTGGGTGCGCTCACGGACGTGGTGCGGGGGCACAGGATGGCTCGCGGGGGCTTGGAGGCGGCTTGTTGGGAGCTGGAGTCGCGCAAGCTGGGAAGGCCGCTTTGGCAGCATATCGGCGGTGTGAGGCGAGAGATTTCCTGCGGCGTCTCGATCGGTATCCAGAACACCGTAGAAGAGTTGCTGGACTTCGTCGGGATCGAGGTCAATGCGGGCTATCGGCGGATCAAGATCAAGATCAAGCCCGGTTGGGACGTGGACGTGGTGCGGGCGGTGCGCCGCCGCTTTCCGGACATCCTCCTGATGGCAGACGCCAATTCGGCCTACACGCTCGGCGACAGCGAGCGCCTAGAGGCGCTGGACGAGTTCGAATTGACAATGCTCGAGCAGCCGCTCGGGTATGACGAGATGATTGATCACGCGGCACTGCAGCGGCGGCTGCGGACGCCGATCTGCCTGGACGAGTGCATTCGCACGGCCCACCATGCCGAACAGGCCATCCGCCTCAAGGCCTGCGGGATCATCAACATCAAGCTAGGCCGCGTTGGCGGCTTTGCAGAGGCGCTCCGCGTTCACGACGTGTGTCGCAGCGCCGGCGTGCCGCTGTGGTGCGGCGGGATGCTCGAGGCAGGGATTGGCCGAGCGCACAACATCGCCCTTTCCACTCTGGAGGGGTTTACTCTGCCGGGAGATGTTTCCGCTTCGAAGCGGTATTGGACCCGGGATGTGATCGAGCCTCCGGTGGAGGTCAGTCCGGAAGGCACCCTCGCCGCGCCAGCCGGGCCGGGCTTGGGCTACCGCCTTGACCTGGACCGCATCAATGCGCTGGCAGAACGTCGCCAGGATCTGACCTGATCGGTCCGCCGCCCGCTACTCGCCGGTGCCAGTGTGGCGGACCAACACGACTGTCACGTTATCCGGCGCGCCGAGCCCCAACGTCTCATCGATCAGGGCTTGGAGCTTGTCTTGCAGGCCGAGGGTGTCTGCGAGCACGCGGGTAATGATCTCCGCCGGCAACACGCCATGCAGCCCGTCGCTGCAGAGCAGCAGGATGTCGCCCGGTTCGAACCCGGTCTCGACTCTATCCGCGCCCACGACCGGCTCCACGCCGACTGCCTTGGTCAGCATGTTGCGCAAGGGGTGATGCTTCAGGCGTTCAGGGCTTTGCCCCGTGTTCTTGGCGATCTCGCTGAGCCATGTGTGGTCCTGGGTGAGACACTCCAGCTGCCCGCGTGAGAAGCGGTAGGCCCGGCTGTCTCCTACGTTCACGATCTCGAGCTTTCCTGCGTGGGTCAGCGCCGCCGTGATCGTCGTTGCCATGCCTTCTAGGCACGGATCATTTTCGGCTTCCCAGCGAATGCTCTTGTTCGCCAGTTCGACAGCTTCAAGCAGCGCGTCGGCGGACACCGCTTCCCCTGTGGCGCGCGCTTCCTCAACCACGGTCTTGACCGCCAGCGCCGAGGCGCGCTCGCCGGCCGCTTCGCCGCCGAGTCCGTCAGCGACTACGAACAAGCCCAGTTCCGGAACCGTCTCGAACGAATCTTCATTGTTCGCTCGGACGTGGCCGACATGGCTTGCTCCGCAAGATTCGAACATGAGGCGGGTGTTGAGCGTATCATACCGCCGGGCTGGGCGGCGGGCTTGCCGGTGCTGCTGGCGTTCAGCCTCGCGCAACGCTGACCACAGTGCCAGCGGTCTCCCCCAGCATGACTGGCGTGCCGGGGGTGGCCGCCTCGCTTCGAACGATGGCGAACCCGCGGGATTTGCCGCCGGGGTCTAGGCCGGGCGTCGGCGACGTGAGTGCACCGACCGGTTTGCCAGCGTGACGGACCGTCCTTTCATCCGGCGGGTGGGCGGCCTCTAGCTCGATTCCCACCAGTAGCCTGCGCACTTGCCCCTGCGAGCGAACGCGCTCGACGATCTCCTGCCCGGTGTAGCAGCCCTTGGTGAACGAGATGGCATGGAGCTGCTGCGTCTCGTGTGGGATGTTCTTCGAGCTGAAGTCTGCTCCGAAGCGGGGGATTCCACTCAGCACGCGCCTTGTCTCGCACTCTTCGGACGTCGCTCGGACTGCTCCCAGTGCTTGCAGTTGGCCGACCAGTCTGGCTTTCCCGGCTGCAGGGACTTGTATCCAGAATCCGTCCATGCCGGCGACGGGCGCTTTGCTCAGGCAGGCGTCGCCGGAGCGCACGAACGTCAGCGCAGCTGCCGGCGGTTGCAGGCCCATTGACGAGACGATTCGGGCCGCATCCGGCCCGGCGAGCCCCAGCAGCGCGGTCTGGGCCGAGACATCCTCCAGTTCGACATCGTCCATGATGATGTAGCCTTCGATGTGTTCCCGAAGCTTGTCAGCGACATCGGGTTCGCAGCTGATCAAGAGATCGTCACGATCGACGAAGATGTAGCTGTCCGCTTGGATCCTTCCCTGGGCATCGAGGAAAAAGGCATAGGTGCCTTGGCCCGGGGCGAGCCCCTCAACGTCGTTACTGCAAATCGCGTGGATGAGGCGGACTCGGTCCTCGCCCGTCGCACGGATCTGGCCCCGCGTGGTTAGATCAACCCAGGCAGCAGCCCTCTCGAACGCCTCGCTAGTCCGCACAGGAAAGCTGTTAGCATACCAGCGATGATCCATGAGATCCTGCGCGTTGGCGTGTTGCAGTGCAATTGTTCGATTTTCGGCGACGAGACCACCAAAGAGGCGGTTGTCGTGGATCCGGGCGATGAGATCGGGCGGATCCAAGAAGTGCTGGACAGGCACGGATTAACGGTCAAATGGATCGTGGTGACTCACGCGCACATCGACCACATCGGGGGCGCGGGCAAGCTGCGCGAGCTGACCGGCGCTCCAGTCTATATGAACCAAGCCGACCACTCGCTCTGTCAGGGACTCGGTCAGCAGGCGGCTTGGCTCGGCATGCCCGAGCCGGAGGGGGTCGCTATTGATCTGGATCTCAAGGACGGCGACGCTCTCGACGCGGCCGGGGCGAGGTTTGACGTGCTGCACACGCCCGGGCACACGCAGGGAAGCGTCAGTCTGCTGATCGCCTCCGAGAAGAAGCTGGTAGCCGGGGACACCCTGTTTCTCGATTCGATCGGCAGGACCGATCTGCCCGGCGGCGACTATGACCAGATCTTGCGCTCGATCAAGACCAAGCTGCTCTGCCTTGACGACGACACCGAGGTGATCTGCGGCCACGGCCCGCGCACCACGATCGGCCGGGAGCGGGCGCAGAACTACTTCCTGCGCAACCTATAGGCCCGCGCATCGGGACCCTACTGCAAGGTCGCTAGAATCGTCTCATATGGCAAAGAAAATTCTGCTCGTCACGGGCGATTCCGGCGAGAGCTACGAAGCGCTGTTCGCCTTGCACCGGTTTCAGGAAGCGGGCTACGACGCCGTCGTGGCCGCGCCGTCGGCCCGTCGACTGCACTTGGTGATGCACGACTTCGAGCCCGGTTGGGACACTTACATCGAAAGGCAGGGTTACGGACTCGAGGCGGACATCGCTTTCGATGACGTCGCTGTGGGGGACTATGCGGCCGTGCTGCTGCTTGGCGGCAGGGCTCCCGAGTTCTTGCGCCACATCCCGCGCGTCGTCGAAATCGTGCGCGAGTTCGCCGCGCAGGGAAAGCCGCTACTTTCGATCTGCCACGGCATCCAGATCTTGGCCGCAGCCGACCTGCTGGATGGCAAGACCGTCACCTGCTACGTCCACGTCCGCTCCGAGGCCGAACGTGCGGGGGCGACGTATTCGGCGTTGCAGGCTGTGCGTGACGGCAATCTGGTCAGCGCCCAGACGTGGGAGTCCCACCCGGACTTTTACCGCGAGGTCTTCGCGTGCTTGGAGGCCTGAGCCTTGGTGCGGCACTTCATTCGGCCGCGCTATCGACGATATTGAACGTTCGATAGATCACCGGCCTCTTCCCATCCGCAGGCGGGAGCATCGCCCCTAGCGTGTACTCGCCGACGATGAGCTCGTTCGAGGCCAGCGCCGCAAGGTACCGCACTCGATTCGCGTCGGGTTCTGCAACTGCTTGAAATCCTGTTACCGGGAGTAGCTGGACTGGATCCTTGCCACGGTACAGTGCCAGCACCGGGGCAGGTGGCTCAGCGAGCGTAGCGGCATTGGGATTGTAGATGTCGTACAGCAGGTAGATCGAGTCCCCGCGTCGGAATGACTTGACGGCGGTCGCGAAGAACCGGCTGCCATCCACGGTCAGGACGTCTTCAGCGAGCCCCTTGCCGCGTTTGCCGCGCTTCTGCTCGCTGACGTCATCGATGCGCCCAGTCAGCAGCAGCGAACTGGCGCCGCCCCAGCCCTGATCAGCAGCGACGCGCAGTGCAGTCTGGAAGCTACCCAGCGAACCGGACAGATCGTCGCGGACCACCACCTTCCAGTCGTAGACGCCGGCGGCGAGCGGCATTTGAGAACTGTAGTGCAGCCACGAATGGGGATCATCGCTGAGGCGCTCAAGCACTGCCGCATCCACAGTCATTTCGAAGTGCTGCTCGTCGATCACCGGTGCTTCCGGCCGTTCGTCTTCGGCTCTGTTCCTAGATGCTCGAGCGATCACGGTCAACTTCACGACCTCGCCCTGCCTGACGGTTTCAGAGGGGATGTCGCGGGAATGCAGGCCGACGCTGTAGACCAGTGTCGGCGTGCCGGTCGTGTCCCGGAAAAACTCATGATCGACGCGGATCGGCAAATCCGTGTAAGGCGTGTCGAAGAGCAGGGCCTGGTGCATGCGCAGGTTCTTCTCAGACCGGGACATGCGCTTGAACGGGCGCTCCTCGTAGTAGCCGCGCTGGTAGCTCACGCGCAGCCTCTTGTCGTTGACCCGGACACGCAGCCGTCGCAACCGGCCCTGCTGTTCGGTGTTGCTCGGGTAGTAGCCAAGCAGGTAGTAGTCGCCGCTTTCGCGATTGACCACGTCGAAGACCTCGCCGAAATCGTTGCTGTTGAGCACTGCCCGGCCCCCCGTCCGGTGGGCTAGCTCCCACAGGCCATCTTGATTGTCCTGACGCTGCTCCATTTGGGCGGTAAAGGGGCTGTTGGTCGGATCGATGATCAGGTCGGCCGGGCCTTGGGACGATTCCGCGTCGCCGAACGGAGACGTCGCGGTGAGTCGCCCCACGTCAGCAACGTAGAAGCGCACTCGAGCCTTGGTCGCCTCATCCTCCAACACCTTCATCACGTCAAGGTTGTCCTCGTCGACTGGCAAGCCTGTTGCGAAGAGCACGACCAGCTTCCGGCCCGGATAGATGCTAAGAGCCCGAATCAAATCGATGTATTCGTACATCCGTAGGCGGCGGTAGAATGCCGCCCGGTCGGCAATCTCTTCAACCTCTTCCGCGAATTCCTCGTTTGCCTCATCGATCAGGGCCTCGTATGCGGAGCTGTACTCGATGTCTCGGGACAGGTCGACCGCGATCGTGTCCACGAAGCCGCCCAGCCCACCGGATCCGCGACTCTGCATTTCTTCGAGTCTTTCGTACAGTTCACTTCGGCGCGACGTGAACGGCGAGCCTTCGAGAGAGACCAGCACGCCCGGCACGAGGTTCTCGTCCACGAAGCCTTTGACTTCCCGGTAAATATGGGGCCGGTCTTCGCGACGGCCCCGTGTGGCGATGTAGATGAACGTGCTGCGCTTGAAGTCGGAGGCAGATCCCAAGGCGGTGGCGCGAGGGCTCTCGTCGGCAACGGGGGGATCACCCGTTCGCTGGGTCGGGATTTGGCGCGTGACGAATTCGAAGGTCGCGATCGACTCGGGCCGGCCATTCTCCAGCAACTCGAAATCGTCCTTTGAGAGCCCTGCTACAGGTTGGCCCCGCCTGTCGGTGACCCGTACCTCGATTTCCATCAGCGCAGTTTCCGCCTTGAACAGGGCCTTGGGTGCCTGTTGTGCGGAAGCGGGCAGGAGCCAACCGAGAGCAATCGCCACCGCCGCCAGGCGGGCAGGTGCGGGAGCCCGGCAGATCGTTGCTACGTTGTCCACGAGAATGATGCCCTGTACTGTCCTTCGGTATGAGGCAAGACCCTACTGGAAGGTTGCGAGCTCCAAAATGGACGAATTGCGGGCAAGCTGGCGGTTAGCAGCGGCAATGGTCCCGGAATGAACTGAACCTAGTCTCACGTGCCCGCTCCCATGGCTATCACGATACAGAATCGTGAGACAAGAGTGGTGTTTGCGGGGCCGATCCGGAAACGGGCAGGACTGAGCGATCAGCCGAGGCACTGTCCGTCAGCCGGCCTCGATTGCGACCTCCGATACTCTATCCGCTTACCACTGACGAGTATTGTTAAGTTTATCTTTAACAAGGAAATTGCATACCCGAGTGCCGAACTCGCATGAATGACGATTACGTTTCCTGATTCCCTATTATCTGCATCCCAGTAGAGCGCCAGAAGGGGTGGGCTTGTGGATTTTCGGTGGCTGGCGCGAAGCCGGCAGGCAGGGGGGAGAGGCGCTAGGCACGAGATGCACTGGTCGCCAGTGGTATCGGTCGCAACCGGGTCCCCCGGGCAGTCCCCGGATGGTCCCCGGGGAGTGCCGGCGGCCTGTCCCACGCGCAGCCGGGTTGTCGAACGCCCGGTGGATAGGGCTGGCGGGAGCCGCTGCCGTTAGACGGCGCTCAACAGCAGGATCGGACGCGGCAACGGCAGCGTCGTGGCCGCCGCCTTCAGCAGCCTGCGCGGCAGCGCCGCCAGCTCGTAGCGGCGATTGAAGCGGTACTGGAACTCGGCCAGGTAGCGCGCCCAGTAGTGCGGCGCGCAGGCATGGTAGGTGCCGTCCAAGGAGCGCTTCACGTTCCCTAGGATCGTGTTCGCCCAGACTAGGCCGGGCGTCTCGCAGCCCTGCTTGCCGCCGCCCGTCACGTGTGGCCTGTGCTCGCAGCCCGCTGCCTCCAGCCCCTTGAAGCAGGCCAGCATCGGCGTCTTGTTCGGCGAGCCCCGCCCGCGCTTGCCGCCGGGGTACTCGCCGCCCAGATAGGCGTCGTCCAGCTGCACGGTGCCCGCCAGCCGGTAGCGCTGGTCCCGCTCCCGCATGGCCTGCATGAGCTTGTGCTTGAGCAGCCAGGCGGTGTTGTCGTTGACGCCCAGCTTGCGCCCCAGTTCCAGGGCCGAGATGCCGCTCTTGGTCTGGGAGAGGAAGTAAATGGCAAGGAACCAAATGGTCAGCGGCAGCTTGGTGGCCTGGAAGACGGTGCCGGCGAGCAGGGAGAGCTGGCGCTTGCAGTGGTTGCACTGGAAGGTGGCCCGGCGGGTGGAGAGGCGGCAGAAGCGGGCGCCGCCGCAGCGGGGGCAGTTGAGGCCGTCGGGCCAGCGGGCGGCGAAGAGGGCCTGCTCGCACTGCGCCTCGGAGCCGTAGTCCTGGAGGAACTGGGCCAGGCTGAGGCCTTTTTGGAACTGGACTTTGTTCTTGGGCATAGCAGAGGGTTCTCTAGCCATGATTATCGCAATATATTCGCTACAACCCAACAATATCAGCGATTTACTACGAACAAAACTCGCAATTCAAGGCAACGGAGACGCTGACCGCCGAGGGACGGAGTCAGACTGGCGGACCGGCCGCTGGGTCGCCTTGGCCAGCCCCGTTTAGGTCGGTCTTGGATGCAGGTAGTAGGGAATCAGGTTACGTTTTGCCTTAATTAGTGCCATTGCCCACGTACGTGCCACTTCACAAAATGTGCCCTCGCATAGCCAGCATCTCGAAATGTCCGGGCAATAGCGGGCATTGCCAGGTCTAGAAAGTCCCGCATGCCGCGTTCCCGGCTGCGCTTGCGGGAGTTCGGGTACGTAGGAATCATGTGCCGCCCCGGGAGCCTGGCCCGTCATGATCCCGATCCTCGATGCGGAACAGATCGGCGAGGCAACGTAGAACTACCGGAATCTGATGCCCTCTGTGGCCAAGAGATCGATGTTGGCGGTCGAAACGCCTGTGTTGTCAATACAACTCAGCTCTCCGCAGCCCATGTCATCGATGAAGACAAAGACGAGATCTGGCCGATCCGCAGCGTTGGAGGTTAGGCCTGTGGTGACCAGAGCAAGAGGGATCCGATGGAGCATGCGATTCGAGCGAGTTGCCGATCAGAGCGGCTCGCTGGTTCCCGCGTGATAGCCGACCCGAATTCCCCGGCCGATCCCGGCTCGCCTGCCAATAGCAGCAGTTCGCAGAAGGGTAGCGTCGCCCCAACCGCCGAGGCCTCAGCGGAACAGCATTTCCTGAGCCGGTGCGCCGGTATACGGATCGGCCAGTCCTGGCAAGTGCGGCTTGCGCTGCTCGAAATAGTCTCGGATGGACCACATCTGGACGCGTGGATACTCTTGGCTACCGATTCGGATATGGCCCATCCGCGTCATCTCGCGCTTCGCGGCAGATGTGGGCACAACATCCAATGTGATGTAGACGCCGAGAGCGGCGCGTGCTCGTGTAACCACTCCGCAGAAGTCACGCAAGTGTGATCGAGAAAACCTTCCGGACTTGACTTGGCCCAACACGAGTGTGGGAACCGCTTGGCCCTGTTGTCCTGCTTGCCGACCGGCTAGTAGGCGGCCTCTGCCATCGATCCCTTCGTCTCCACTCTTCTTCTGGTTCGGCGCCAAGCCGGGAATGCGCGTGATGGCCCAAGCCTCGAAGTCAAGTCGATCGGCGCTGGCCAAGGAACCGGCCGCATGCATGTCCATAGGAATGCCCTCGATCTTCGGGTGGGGCAGATTCAGCCGCCTTGTGGCTATGAGATCAATGGCATGCGCGGAAATGTCGATACCCGCCCAATGCCGATGTAAGCTCTGGGCAGCCTCGATCGTGGTGCCACACCCGCAGCATGGATCCAGCACGGTGTCGCCGGGATTACTACTGAGTTTGATGACTCGCTCGAGAAGTTTGAGCGGCTTCTGGGTGGGGTAGCCAAGGCGCTCCTTGGACTGCGAGTTTATCGGCCTGATGTCGTCCCATAGGTCTTGGACCGGGCGACCCTCGAGTTCGTCCAAGTACCGTTTCTGCCTGATGCCCCCGCGGCTTGTGAAGTGCAACCTCCCCTGTGAGTCCAGCCGCTCCATTGTCTCTGGCGGAACTCTCCACAGGGACATAGTTCCCTTGTACTCGTACTCGTAACCGCCGCCAGATAGGCCCTTGGCTGTAAGGTTGTCGTCCATCCAGAGCCGACCATCAGGATCCTTGAAGCGGAACCGACTTCTGTACCCATCTTCGTACGGCTCGAATTGCTGGTTCCAAGTCCAATGCTCACCCTTCGCATACAAGAGGAGCCTGTCCGTAATGGCGCCGCAACGCTTCGCGTCGCTATGTGCGGACGTCCGGCGCCACACGATCTCGTTGAGAAAGTTCCTTCCCCCGAAGATCTCGTCCATGATGATCTTCAGGTAGTGGCTTGCCGTCGGATCGCAATGGACATAAATGCTCCCGGTAGACTTCAGAATTCCGTGCATTCCCGCAAGTCGCTGTGCCATGTAACTGAGGTACGCCAGCATCCCGGACTCCCCCAGCGAACTGCGGAACGACGAAACGGACAGGTGTGCGGGATGCGCGACTGCTCGCTCGATTGCCTGCACGCGTATGGCCGCTGCTTGGTCCCATCGCCACGTGTCGTTGAAGGCCCGGACTTGAGCGGAAACACCGTTGCCCTTCCCCCAGAGGATGTTGTAGTCGGTCTTCGAGTTGAAGGGCGGGTCCAGATAGATGAGGTCGACGACCTCTCGGTGCCACTTCTGCATCCACTCCAGACAATCGCCGTAATACAAGGTCCCGGGCGTCATTGAAGTGTCCCCCCCAGAGTGTCCGCCAATGCTCGCTTGGACGCACACGTGTCCGTGCGAGTCACGAATCCCCGATGAAGAGCATCTGCGGCTGGCATTTCCTCGCGCATACCTACCATCGCAGATGTAACTAGAATGCCAGACTGCATTGTCGGTGCTCCATCCCAGACATCGAATGCCTCTTGGCCAACACAGCCAAGCTTGGCATTCAGCTCCACCATATGCCGAATTGTTCGTGACCTGATTGCCGCCAATCTGCTTGCCTTAATCTAGAATAGCAGTTTAAGTCGAAAAGTTACCCTAGTTGTTTGTAATTTATTCGTTTCGCGGGGCAGAGCCCTCCGATGAATCCCCTGTTCAGAGTGTCATCCGGATATCGTGCACCAAGTCGATGGCACTCCAAAGCAGCCGAGCCAAGTTGATCGGAGACCACTTCGTTGCAGATCGTGGCAGCAGTGCAGACCGATGGCGCGGGCGAACCGTGCCCTCAACCTGGAGACCCTCGCCAACGCATAATGAGATTACGTTCTGGCCGGGAAGCTTGCGACGACTGGTTCGCAACCGGGCCCTAGTAGCGGCACCACGGAAGCCTCGATGCTGGTCATGAAATTCGGCGGGACATCTGTCGCTGACCGCGAGGCGATCCACCGAGTCTGCTCGATCGTCTACGACAGCGCCCACCGCGATCCGCTGGTCGTCGTCTCAGCCATGGGCAAGACGACGGATGAACTTGAGCGAGCCGCACAAGCCGAGCCCGACCAGGCTCGGTTGCTACTGAGCACCCTGCGCGAGTCCACCGCCACCACCGCTCGCGCAGTCGTTCCGGAAGAGGGCTTGTCCGATGTACTCGCAGTCCTAGACGGCATATTCGACGAAGCCGCTGCACTGATCGTGAGCCTTCCGAATGGTTCGGCCAGGAGCCAGCCGTCTGCCGGGCTTGACGCCCTGCTGGCCTGCGGCGAGCGAATCTCGAGCTATCTCGTCACTTGGGCGCTGCGCGGGCACGGACTGGATGCGGCGCATCTGGATGCGCGGCCGCTGTTCGTGACCGATGCCCGGCACGGCGGCGCCAATCCGATGATCGGCGCCACCCGAGAGCGCCTTACCGCAGCTGTGCCGGCCGTTCTCGCGACCGGCGCAATTCCCGTCATGGGCGGGTTTATCGCCACGGGCGATGACGGATCTCCCACCACGCTGGGCCGCGGCGGCTCGGACCTGACCGCATCGCTGGCCGGCGCGGCGCTCGGAGCGGAGGAAGTTCAGATCTGGACGGATGTCGATGGAGTGATGACCGCCGACCCCACCCTCATCGAATCGGCGCAACCGCTTCCGGCGCTGTCCCTGCTGGAGGCCGCCGAATTGGCGTACTTCGGCGGGCGGGTGCTGCATCCGTCGACCATGCTGCCGGCCATCGATCATGGAATTCCGCTCCGCGTCCTCAACTCGCTCCGCCCGCAAGCCGAGGGGACGTTGATCGTCAAGGAGCCCGCCGAGCGCGAGAGCGTCGTCAAGTCGATCGTCTACAAGGAGAACATCACGCTCATCGACATCCATTCCACGCGGATGCTGATGGCCCACGGGTTTCTCGCCAAGATCTTCGCTATCTTCGAACGGCACGAGACGGCGGTCGACATGGTCTCGACATCCGAGGTCAGCGTTTCGCTGACTGTGGACCGAGCTGACAAGCTGCAAGCGATCTTGGCTGACCTCGCGGACTTCGCGGATGCCGAAGCGACGCCCGGCAAGGCCATCATCTGCGTAGTTGGCGAGGGCATCCGCTATACTCTCGGCATCGCGGCCAAGGTTTTTCACGCACTCGAGGGCATTCGCATCCGCATGATTTCACTCGGGGCCTCGCGCGTGAACGTGAGTTTCGTGGTCGATGAGGAGCACGTCGAGATGGCGGTGCGCAGGATGCACGGGGCCTTCTTTCCCCAAGCCGCCGGGACGCAGGGAGAATCGCAGTGAGCGACGCTGTCAGCAAGCTGGCCTTGGTCGGCTACGGACGTATGGGGCGGCTCATTGAGGAGCTGGCTGCCGCGCACGGTTTCGAGGTCGCGCTGAAGCTCGACGAGTTCAACAACCAAGGCGGCGTGGGCCTGACGGCGCAGAACTTTGACTCGATCGACGTGGCGATCGATTTCTCTATCCCGGATGTCGTGGCGGACAATGCGGTGCGGATCGCCGGGCTCGGCGTGCCGCTGGCGGTAGGCACAACCGGTTGGCTGGATCAGCTTGAGCGGGTTCAGGAGGCGGTGGAGCGGCACGGCGCGGCCTTGGTCTACGGTGCCAACTTCTCCATCGGCGTCAATGCGTTCTACCGCATCGTGGGGGCGGCGGCCAAGGCATTCGCTGCCCAGCAGGATTACGATGCGTTCCTTTACGAGGCCCACCACAAGCACAAGCAGGATGCCCCTTCGGGTACTGCGCTGCGTCTGCTTGACGCGCTGGGCGATGCCGGCTACGACCGGCCGGTGGATGTCGCGACCCAGCGTAGCGGGGAGTTTCCCGGGATCCACGAAATAGGATTTGACTCTGCGGCGGACACCATCACCCTCAGGCACTGCGCTCGCAGCCGTGTCGGCTTTGCGATCGGAGCGCTCAAGGCTGCCCGCTGGGTCATGGGCCAGCGCGGTGTGTTCGAGTTTTCGAAGATCTGGGACCGGCTCGATTGAGTTTGCCGCGCGCGGCGGCCACTCGGGCTCAGAAGATCAGCTTTATTCCGAATTGCACTTCGCGCCCGTCGCGAGCGGCCAGCACCCGCCCAAACCCCGGCGTGCCGTAAAAGATGTTGGGGTTCAGGAAATTCGGCGTGTTGAGCATGTTGAATAGCTCGGCGCGGAATTGCAAGGTGGCGGACTCTCCGAGCTCGATGTCTTTGAGCAGCGAGAAGTCGACATTGGCTAGGCCCGGGCCTGCCACGATATTGCGTCCCGCATTGCCGAAGCTGCCGTACAGCGGTTGTGAGAATGCCGCTGGGTCAAACCATTGCTGCGGGTCCGGGCTCGCCAGGTTCGGATTGCCAACGACGTCGGGCCGGTCGCCAGCACCGAAGCCGTAGCTTGACCGCCCTGTGTTGGAGTTGTCGGATTCGCCGGGCAGCGCGACCGTGTAAGGCTGGCCCGATTGCAGCGTGACGATGCCGTTCAGCTGCCAGCCCCCGAGGAACTTGGCGGCGCTGCCGGTCCAACTGCCCCCGACGGGCTTGCCCGGCCCGAACGGCAGTTGGTAGACGAAGCTGCCCGAGAAGCGATGCGGCACGTCAAAACTCGAGCGCGCCCGCTCGGCCGCGACATTGTTGCTGTCTTGGGGGTAGTTCGCATCCCCGGCAGAGGCGAAGAAATTCGACGCGTTGTCGATCGACTTCGACCACGTGTAGGAGAACAGGCCGGTCAGCCCGCTTTGCAGGCGGCATTGAAACTGCGCTTGGAGGCTGTGGTAGACCGAATCGAAGCCCGCAGCGATCAGGTTGATGTCCGAGAACATGGGTAGCGGCCGGTAGTTGGGCTGAGCAGGCGAAGGCGCCGGCTGGTTCATGTCGCGGCCGCCAATCAGCTTGGTGCCGCGAGTTCCGTTGTAGCCGACGCTCACCACGGTGTCCGCGAACAGTTCCGATTGCAGCGTGAAGTTCCATTGCTGGGCGTAGCTGGTGCGCAGGTTCTGGTCGTAGGTAGTCACGCTCGGAGGCACGGGCGCCGCTTGTCCCTCGGGCCAGGGCTCGCTGATCGAGATTGGCCCCGCTGCCGAGGGGATGAACAGTAGCGCGTCGAAGAAGGGCGGGTTGAAGTAGATGCCCTGCCCGGCCGCGAGGTCCGAAAAGTTGTAGTACAGGCCCCAGCCGGCCCGGATGACCAGCCGATCGGCTCCCGGAGGCCGCAGCGCGATGCTGATCCGTGGCGCGAGATTGTTCGGATCGGGGTGGAACCCGCCCCGAGGCACACCGCTCTGGCCGACCCTGACGATCTGCTGGCTGGCTGGGTCGTAGACCGAGGCGGCGTCTGCGGCGTCGAAGGCCGGCTGGTGATACTCGTAGCGCAGCCCCAGCGACAGCGTCAGGGCCTGCGAAACACGCAAGGTCCCGGTCACGAAAGCGCTGGTCGCCCCTGTGCGGGCCGCCTGCATGGAGTCACTCCGTGCTGCCACCGTGTAGGTCGGCAAGCCGAGCAGCAAATCCGCCAGGGCGTTCTGGGTGTACGCCAGGTCGGTGAAGTACAGGCTGCCTCTGGCGAGCACGTTGCGGAACCCGTCCTGGCGGACGCCGCGCTGCTCGAACCCGAATTGCAGCAAGTGGCCGCCCCGCGAATAGCTCAGCGTGTCGGAGATCTGCCATGTATTGACGGTACTGACCTGTGGGTTGTTGTACTCGCCCCCCAGCGAGGAAAAGCCCGTGACCTGGAAGAAGCTCAGGCCTAGGTCGAGCTCCCGCGTCGCGAAATCCGGCAAGCCAAGCGGGCTGTTCAGGCTCGCACCTGTGTTCTGGTGCAGCGTCTGGTTGTCGATCCGGTTGTAGCCCAAGCGGGCCTCGTTAATCCATTGCGTCCCGGGCGTGTTGGTAAGCGACAGCATGGTGTTCTGAGCCCGCTGGTCGAGCAGGTTGCCGTACCCCGGCACGGACGAGAATTGCTGCGCTGCGTAGGGATCGAGCTGGTCGCTGTTCGCGAAGCTATGCCGCCCGGCCACTTGGACCTTGTCCCCGTGCCGGTCAATCCTCACGTCGAATTTGTCGGTGCGGTCGTTGCCGACCGGCGCCGCCACGAAGTTCTGCCCCGCAACGGCGCGGTTCGGTTCGGGATACAGGTCGGCGACGCTCCGTCCGATCGGGTTCGTGTATGGCAGTCGCGAGTTCGCGAACGGCCGCTGGGCGAAGAAGTTGATCGGGGCGTTCGACGAGCTGGCGGAGAAATCTCCCTCGCGCTCGGCCTGCGTAGGCACGTTGGTCGTCCTGGTCACGGCGCGAGCCTCGCGGAGCCCCTCGAAGTTTGCGAAGAAGAACGTGGAATTTTCGGCGAGCGGCCCGCCGAGCGAGGCGCCGAACTGGTTGCGGCGGAGCGCGGGCACGGGGTCGCCCGGGCGGCTGAAGAAATTGCGGGCGTCGAAGCGGTCGTTGCGCAGGAACTCGTAGGCCGTGCCGTGGAAGTCGTTCGTGCCCTGCTTGATGGCCACGGCGATTTGGCCGCCGCTGTTGCGGCCCAGGCCGGCCTCGGAGTTCGATGTCTGGATGCGGAACTCACGGATAGCGTCAACGGGAGGCGCGAAGCTAAAGCTGTTCAGGATCGGGTCGATGGCATAGACCCCGTCGTACAGAAACGAGTTGGCCGTTTCGCGCGAGCCGTTTGTCTGGAAGGCGAAACGGCCCCTCTCGCTGCCCGGTGAGCCGACCGCTGCTGGGGCGGCGCCGGGGGTGAGCAGCGACAGCTGCAGGAAGTTTCGCCCGTTCAGCGGCAGGCTGACGATGAAGTGGTTGGGAATGATGTTTCCGATCGCGGCTTGCGTTGTTTCAAGCGCCGATGATTCGGCCGTCACGGTGATCGCGCCGAGCGCCGCACCAACCTCGAGCACGAAGCTGGCCTGCGCCTCTCCGCCGATCGTCAGTTGGACCGGCTCGCTGGACACGGGGCGGAAGCCTTCCGCCGTGACGCTGATCGCGTAGCTGCCCGGAGGCAGTGCGGGGACGGCGTAGCGGCCGCCGGTCCCGCTCGCAGCGCGGCGGACCGCGCCGGTTTCGATGCGCTGGGCCGAGATCTGGGCATTCTCCACGGCGGCCCCGCTCGCATCCAGGATCAGGCCGTGGATACGGCCGTCGACTTGCTGCCCGTGGACGCTCCAAACGCACAGCCCTAAGGCGAGCGCAACTGCTGCGATTAGCTCTTGCCGCACATATGACATCGTATGACAGCGTAGGCGAGCCGAACCCGCGGACGGTTATGGCCCACCGCTGATTCTTTGTCGGGTTGAGGGGTGTAGTCGCTCTCTGGGTGCCTGAACACGAGCGCCATGGCGGTCTGAGAAGGAAAATCGAGCCCCGGCCTGGTGTCCAAGGATGCCCGATGGGCCGAGCAGCGCCGGGCGGGGCTCCCGCTATCGGCCCCGGGCGCACAGAGCGGCCGCTCACCCGGCCGCGGTCGGCCGGATGCGATGTCTCAGCGGTGCCAGTCCTGCTAGGTTTCGCTCAGTCGCAGTTGCAGCGCCTTGGCGCGGTTGCCGGCGGAGTAGATTTGCGCCTCCGGCACCGTCTCGAACTGCGGCTGCGACAGCAGCAACGCCAGCGCCAGGTTGTTCAGCGCCGCGTTGTTGGCCGGACCGGGGCCCGTGCGCACGCGGCTAGCAGCCTCCCCGAAGACCTTGTCGCGGCGGTAGTGGTTGGCGCTCTCGACTCGCCAGTGGCCGCGCTGCAGCACCCGTAACTCGCGCGCCGAGGCAGCCGCCGGCGGCAGCGAAGTGATGCCCTAGCTGTAGCTGCGCTTGACCGCGCCACCGCGCCGCGCCCAGCGCTCGTGCGTGATGCGGTAGGCCTGCTGCGCATGCGGGAACGGCAGCAGTTGCGGATGGGGCGTGAAGACTTGGCTCGAGCGCTTCTCTAAGTCGCTCTGGCGCGAGGGCTTCCAGCCAGCTTCCGCCCAGCTGCGCGCCGCGCCCAGCTCCCAATTCAGCCCGCTCAGGGTCGCGTGCGTCAGCTCGCAGTTGCCTTTGATCCGCACCATGATGTGCCCGCCGTGCGGTTCCACGATCGCCCGCTCGGTCTCGCGCCCCGCGTGCCCCGCGTCCAGCGTCACCGTCCGCGCAGGTCCACCGCTTCCAACAAGGCCCGCCAGGCCGCCTGCTCGCCGCCCGCCTCGCGGGAGCTGCGGCTCGCCACCGGGACGCCCGTGCGCTGGTCCACCAGCGTGACCGTCGCCCCGTGCTGCCCCGTCGCCGACAGCCGGTTGGCCCCGCGAATGCGCTTGCCATCCCCCGCCCGCGCCGACGCCGCCACGCGCGGTTGCGTCCAACGCTCGAGCGCCCGTTCCAGCGAGCCCGGGGCGGTCCGCTCCATGACCCGCTGGAAGGTCGTCTCCGAGGGTGTCACGGACTCCCCCGTGGTCGCGTCCCGGCGACAGCCCAAGGCTCCTAACTCCTCTGCTGTCAATGTCTTCGCATACGCTTCTGCCGCCCGCCCGCCGACCCGCCCGGCCTCGCCAGCAGCTGCAGCGCCAGTACCACGGCCAACCGATGCCGTCTCCCGTGGCAGCTCCGGCTGTCCTCCACCGCCTCCACCTGCGCCCGCAGCGAGCGCAGTTCCGCCGCCGGGTAGCGCACATCGACCGCCCCGCAAGCCCATTCCGGCCGCTCCTGCGGATCCGCCAGCCGCGCCCGCGCCCGCGCCCGCAGCGGATCCACCAGCATCTGCTTGCGCTGCCCGTGCTTGTCGGTGGACTGCCCGTTCGAGCGCGCAGACCCCTTGCGCAAGCCCAGCTGGATCCAGTGCGCCGCCACATAGACCGTGCCCCGGTACAGCTGCGGATCCACAAACGTTTCGGCGAGTTCAATGGGAGGCCCCCAGCGCTGTTGCCAGTCCCGGCTCAGCCGCCGCAGATGCATCCCCAGCACGCGCGAGGCCAAGTGCTGCACGCCCGCCCCCTCCGGCAGCACTGAAAACCTCGTGTGATTCGCGATCAGATGCAAGCGCCGGAACTGCACCGCCTTGTGCCAGCCCAGCCAGCGGGCGCGCGGGCGGCACTGGAAGACCCCCGTCTGCCAGCCCAGCAGCGCCAGCCACTCGCCCTCGTATTCCGCCACATAGCGCAGCCCGCGCCCGGCCAACTGCTTGAACCCCAAATACTGGTGTTTGGCCATCAGCGCATCCCAGCGCGGCCGCTCGTGCGGCTGCGCCAGCCGCAGCACCACTTGCTTCAGATCCGGAACCGTTGTGGGCGTCTCCTGCTCCTGCATACCCCATGCATACACGAATCCGGCCAAAATAGCCAGCCCCTCGCCGATCTTGTTGTGCGAATGGTCACACCCCCCGATAAAGAATCAGCCGTGGGTTATGGCCTGAGACACACAGAAGCGCAGATATACCGAGTGGGCCAAGCCCTACTGCCAGTGACAATGGCGCTGGGGATGCCTTTGGCTCACTTGGTTTACAGCGGGCCGGTCTGCATAGCGGCGCTAACGCTTTGGAGTCTGGCCCAGGAGGCAGCGCGCGCGGACAATCGGTAGGGGTCCACCGCCACCTTGCTGCTGTCGGTCTTCGCGCGACCGACTGGGCTGGACCGGCTCGGATGCAGACGCCTTGCGGCTAGAATAGGCACTTGCGGCGTCTCATCACGCTCTTGCTGCTGCTTGGGGGCGTGCTGCCCGGGCAGGACTTCTTCCCGCTCGACGAGATCAAGGCCGGGCAGCGCGCCACTGGCCGGACGGTCTTTTCCGGCACCGAGATCGAGCAGTTCGAGGTCGAGATTCTCGGCGTGCTCAGGAATTTCTCGGGGCCGAAGCAGTCGGTGATCTTCGGCAGGCTCTCCGGCGGTCCGCTCGCAGACACGGGCGTGATATCCGGAATGAGCGGCAGCCCGGTTTACATTGACGGTCGCCTCGCGGGCGCGGTTGCTTTCATGTACCCGTTCTCGACGGAGCCGCTGGCCGGGATTCGTCCGATCGCAGAAATGCTGGAGGGATTCGAGACGGCCGGCCGGGCCGCCTCACCGGTAGCCGCCAGCCCGCTGGATGCGTGGCGCGAGGTGGCCGGGCTGGAACGCAGGCTGCCCACTGTCCCGGGTAACCGCAGCGGACAATTTCAGCCCATAGCGACGCCGGTCGCGTTGGGGGGTTTCAGCGAGCGGACACTGGAAGTGTTCCGGGATGATTTCGACCGGCTCGGCCTGCGGCCCATCCAAGGTGCCGGTGGCGGGCTCGAAGAGGACGCTGGAGGGAATCCCGAGCCCGGCTCCATGATCAGTGTCGGCCTGATCCGCGGAGACATGACGTTCTCCGCGTCGGGTACGGTCACTCACGTGGACGGTAACCGAGTCTTTGCGTTCGGACACCGCTTCCTCTCCGCCGGTACCACGGAAATGCCGATGATGCGCGCTTCCGTGATGACCTTGGTGCCGAATCTCAACGCCTCGTTCAAGCTTAGTGGCATCGGGCCCCTGATCGGGAAGATCACGCTCGACAGGGATGCCGGGATTGCCGGCGAACTGGGAGCTGGCCCCGCGATGATCCCGTGCACGATCCGTGTCCGCGAGCTGGACGGTCCCGTCGTCAGCTATGCAATGGAGTTGGTCCGCGACGCGCTGCTGACGCCGTTTCTGATGCAAATTGCGGTCTTCTCCGCGATCAATGTCAGCCAGCGCTCGCTGGGGCCGCTGACGGTGCGTGTCCGTGGCGGCGTCGACTTCAGGCACGGGCTCCCGCGGCTGGTATTGGATGACATTTACACCGGTAACGGCGGTGTCGGCCAGATGGCGGCGCTGTCCACGGCCGTGCCGCTCTCTTACCTGTTGCAGACCGGCCATGCCGGAATCGAGATCGATTCGATTGATGTAGAAGTCGAGGCCGAGCCCGCCGACCAGTACACCGACCTTGCGCGAGCCTGGCTTTCCAAGGAACAAGTCCGGCCTGGGGAGACCGTGGAGATCCGCTTTGCGGCCAAGGAGCCGGACGGCACAGAGCGGATGCGATCCCTGTCGTACCAGGTTCCGGTCTCGCTGCCGGCCGGATTGGTGGAAGTGACAATCAGCGACGCCTTTACCGCGAATCTCCAGCAGTGGCGCGGATTGTTTGCGGGCCGCAAGGTGCGCGACGCTGCGGCGACGATCAAGTTCTTGAACAGACTCCGGGGCAGCGACCAAGCTTACCTGCGGGTCTGGCAGCGCAAGCGGTCGCTGTGGCTGCATTCCGACAGGCTGCAATCTCCCCCGGCCTCGCTGCGCGCGGTGCTCTCGACCACTTCTGGGCGCGCCGCAGGCACACTCGACGACGTGTCAACCACGCTGGAGGACCGCAAGATCGACGGCCTCGGCGGAGTTGTGCGGGGGCGTCTGAGCCTGCGATTCGTGGTCACGGGGAGATAAGCGCAGTGAACATACGCTGGTTTGCAGCTCCATTGCTGCTCTCCCTGCACGTGGGCATCGCCATCGGCGCGGCCACGCAGAGCTGGGAGCTGTCCCGCTACGGGGACTTTTTGGACGGCACGTTCGAGAACGTGGCCTTGGACCGAGAGGGCGTGATGCGGGTCGCCCCGGCCCTGGATGTCGTGCACGAGTCCGACCAATCCGTCGTCTGGTCGCTGGCTCGCGCCGAGGACGGCACCGTCTACTACGGAACCGGCCACCAAGGCGCCGTGTTTCGCGTCCAGCCATCGGGCGAAGGGAGCCTGCTGTGGAAGGCCCCTGAGATCGAAGTCTTCGCTTTGGCGGTCGGGCCGGGTCAAGTCCTGTACGCAGGTACGTCGCCCAATGGCAAGGTCTACAAGGTCACCGCGGACGGCGAGGCGACAGTGTTCTTCGATCCCGGCGAGCAGTACATCTGGTCGCTGGCCTTTGATGCCCAGGGGCGTCTGCTGATCGGGACCGGTGGCAGCGGGAAACTCTATCGGGTCACGGCGGAAGGCGTCGGCGCGGTTTGGTTCGAGTCGGGCCAGCGCCACGTGATGAGCCTGGCGGTTGAAGCGGACAGCGGCGTGCTCGCGGGCACGGACCCGGATGGGATCCTCTACCGGGTGTCGCAGGACGGCCGGGCGTTTGCACTGTACGACTCGGACCTGCCCGAGGTCCGCTCGGTCTTGCCGGGCGCGGACGGGGCGATCATGTTCGCGGTGATGGGGGGCGGGATGGACCGTATCTTGCAGGCCATTCCCAGTCAGGCGGCGGTCCAAGTGCAGGGCGCGGCGACCATTGCTCAGGCAGGTGTCCAAGTCGCAGCCCCGCAAGTTGCCTCCACCGTGAGCTATGCGCAGACGCAGGTGGTTTACGCCGGCGAACGCTCCGCCGTCATGCGCATCGTCGACGGTCGGGCGGTCGAGAAGATCTGGAGTTCGAACGATGAGCACGTGCTGGGCATGGCGCTGCGACGGCCGGCCGGCTCGGCCGTGCTGTTCGCGACAAACCGGGAAGGGCGCATCTATCAGACCAGCGGCGATCGGCGCTTAAGCTTGGTCTCCCAAACCGGCAAATCACAGATGACCGCGCTCATGCGCACTGACGAGGGCATCCTCGTTGGGTCGGCCCATGGCGGCACCTTGTACCGGCTCAGCCTGGCAGCGGCTGAGCAGGGCACGTTCGAGAGCGCTCCCCGCGACACGGGCGGTGTGTCCAGCTGGGGCCAGCTCTCTTGGCGCGGCGACGCCGCGGAGGGATCGAACATTGAGATTCGCACCCGCAGCGGGAACACGCATCGCCCCGGCAAGAGCTGGAGTGACTGGTCCGAACCGCTTACCGCGAGCGCCGGCTCGGCCGTGAACTCGCCGGCTGCCCGCTTCCTGCAATGGCAGGCCACCCTGCGCGGCGCGGCGACGCTGGATTCGCTGCGGGTGCATTACCTGCCGCAGAATTCGGCTCCGGTCGTGCGGTCGCTCAACGTGGTCCCCGAGACGTCCAGCGGCAACGGATCGGCGGACAGCCAGGCCGCCGACACCACCAGTAGCTACAGCATCACGGTCTCAGCGTCGGGCAGTTCGTCCGCGCCGACCCCCACCAGCCAGACGAACAGAGCCGGACCGCTGCGCAAGCTGGCCATCGTGTGGGGGGCGGAAGATCCCGACGGCGACAGGCTCCGGGCCGCAGTCGCATTTCGCGGCGAGGGTGAGAGCGAATGGAAGACGATTCGCGAGGATCTCGCCGGGCCCAAGTTTTCGATCGACAGCGACACACTCGCCGACGGCCGCTATGAGTTTCGCGTGCGGGTCGACGATGGGCTGGCAAATCCGCCGGGCCGTGCACTCAGCGCCGAGCGGACAAGCGCTCAGGTGCTGGTTGACCAGACTCCGCCGAGGGTGACGGCGCTGCCCAGCAGCGCCCAGGGCGAGTTGCGCTTCGCTGCTGCAGACGCCGTGGCGGAAATCCGTTCAGCCGAGTACTCGGTGGATGCAGGCAAGTGGCAGCCGATCCTGTCTGACGATGGGATTCTCGACGCCCGCGAAGAGGAGTTCACCCTGGGGCTTGGGGATTTGGAGCCCGGCGAGCACTTGGTCGTGCTGCGCGTGCGGGACCGCGCGGGCAACACAGCGCTGGCGAAGTCGCTGATTCGCTGAATTCGTGCGGGCGTGGACGGATTGTTACCCAACTATTACACTGCGGAGCTTCCCGCGCGCGCCTGGGATTGGTATGTTGATTCCTCGAAGGTCGCGATAGCGGGTCATCCCTCAGTCGGCCCTGCTCGGGAAACTTTGCGACAACAGCGGAAGGATACAGCTACGTGAACGCCATCCAGCAGACACAGGAACTGAGCTTCGGGGACAAGTCGAAGCTTAATTTAGGCACGACGATCGCGCTCGTGCTGTTCCACCTGGGAGCGCTGGCCGCCCCATTCTTCTTTACTTGGACGAATCTAGCCGTTGCGGCCGGTTTGTACTGGATATCGATGAGCTGGGGCATTGGGATGGGGTACCACCGCTTGCACACGCATCGCGGGTACAAGGTCCCGAAGGTGCTGGAGTACTTCCTAGCGACCTGCGCCACGCTGGCCTTGGAGGGCGGCCCGATCTACTGGGTGTCGGCCCACCGCTGCCACCACCAGTTTTCCGACACCGACAATGATCCGCACACCCCCCGCCACGGTGGCTTCTGGGCGCATATGGGGTGGATTCTGTTCGGGGAGACGATGCACTCGAGCACGACGCTGGCAGTCAGGTATGCGCCGGATCTGGCCAAGGACCGCTTCTACCGGGTGCTGAGCGCGTGGCATTGGATCCCGCTGACCGTGCTGGGGCTCGTGATCTTGATCTTCGGAGGCGTCGGCATGATGCTGTGGGCCATACCGCTGCGCGTAGTGGCCGGACTGCACGCCACGTGGCTGGTGAATTCCGCCACCCACATGTGGGGCAGCCGCAGGTTCCGCACAACGGACGATTCGCGCAACCTGTGGTGGGTGGCGCTGGTCTCATTCGGCGAGGGCTGGCATAACAACCACCACGCCAATCCTGTGTCGGCTAGGCACGGCGTCGCATGGTACGAGCTGGACCTGACCTACTGGCAGATCCGGCTGCTAGAAAAGCTCGGCATTGCCAAGGCGGTCTACGCGCCAGGACTGGCCGAGCTCGAAGGATCGCAAGCGGAGTCGGCGCGCGACCTCGAGCTGGCGGCATAGCTTTCCGCCGGCTCCGATTTCTCAGGAATCTGCGATCCCGCAGCAGCGCGGCAGGTCGTCTGACTTGCGCCGTCCGCCGTGGGCGCGAAAGCGCTGTTTGCGCTACCCTTACCGCATGCGACTGCTCCTGGCGGCTTTGCTCAGCGCACCCTTTCTGCTGGCTGGTTCCACGGAAACGCTTGCAGGCACCGGCGTGTCCGGTGCCACAGGGGATGGCGGAGCCGCCGCAGCGGCGCGCGTCGGCAACCCCTATGGGCTGACCTTGGGGCCTGACGGCGCGCTGTATGTTTGCGAGATCGACACAGATCGGATCCGGCGCATCGACATGGCTGACGGTTCCATCTCGACCGTCGCAGGTAGCGGCGCAATCGGCTATTCCGGCGACCGAGGGCCAGCTCAGGAGGCCCAGCTCAGCGACCCCTACGAAGTGCGCTTCGATGGCGCCGGGAACATGTACTTCGTGGAGATGTTGAACGCCGTGGTCCGCAGGGTCGATGCAGGCACAGGGGTGATCTCGACGATTGCCGGTACGGGGGAGCGCGGATTCTCGGGCGACGGCGGTCCAGCCGTCAGCGCCACGTTCAATCGGCCCCATTCGATCGCCCTCGACGGCAAGGGGTCCCTGTACATCGCCGACATCGGCAATCACAGGATTCGCCGCGTTGACTTGGGGAGCGGGATCGTGACTACGTTCGCCGGCACCGGGGAGCGCGAGCCGACGCCCGACGGCGCGCCCTTGGCTGGAACGCCGCTCAATGGACCGCGCGCCCTTGCCTTCGCCCCGACGGGGGATCTGTACATCGCGCTGCGCGAGGGGAACGCGGTCTACCGCCTGGACATGCGGACGAAGCGCCTGCAGCATGTGGCGGGCACCGGTGAGAAAGGATTCTCCGGCGACGGCGGTCCAGCAACAATGGCAACGCTGGCCGGTCCGAAGGGCATCGAAGTGGGACCGGACGCGGCAGTCTATCTCGCGGACACGGAGAACCACGCGATTCGTCGCATCGACACGGTTACCGGGACGATTTCGACGGTCGCCGGGGACGGCACAGCTCACGACGGTCCCGACGGAGACCCGCTGCAGTGTGGCTTGGCTAGGCCGCACGGGGTTTACGTGGACGGTGCGGGCAACGTCTACATTGGAGACAGCGAGAATCACCGCGTCCGGATCCTGCGGCCCTGAGCGAGCCCACCCTGCACCATAGTTCCGCGAAGGTCGGCCCTGGGCCGGCTGGCGCAACTGGCGACAGGCTGCGCGGACGAGTTCGCTATGGCCGTGGGGCTGGCAGCGGACGCTGTTGAAGGCTTGGTCGGGGCGGACCAGGGGTTCGTGCTTGAGCAGCTTGTGGGGGGCGTCGACCTCGGCGGAGGCCGGCAGGAGCGCTTGGCGAGAGTGCGTTTGCGGATTTTGGGCCTTCGCGCCAGCCTTCACGGAGGAGGACGGCGGGAGGGAAGCTGCGATTGGGGACGACCTCCACGTACATCGGAACCTGATGATCCATCAAGAGTTGTTCTGTAAAGTCCGTTTGCGGCCACTGTATGCGAGAGGGCTTCAGGGGAACTTCGGCAGCAACGCATTGCTGATGCGCAAGCCGGAGACATCCGAGTTCACGGTGCGCCTTAGCTCCGACAGCGAAGAACAGCGCATGCAGTGGGTCGGATCGGACAAGCACCAGAGCGCTTGGCCGGCGCTGGCAACCGATTCCGAGAAAACCGCCGCCGACGGCTTCCGGTCGTGCATCCGAAGTGAGCGGTCGCCGTCAACCGCCTGACGCCTTTTCTGCCTTGCGCTGTTGTGCTAGTTCCGCCCGGGACGCTTCGAGGATTCCGTTTAGAAACGGAGTGGACCCGTCGCCGTCGTAACGCTTGCCGATTTCCAGTGCCTCGTCGATAACGATTCGCGCGGGGGTGTCGCCCGCACGCAGCTCCGAGATCGCCAAGCGCAGCAAATGGCGCACGATTGGGGCGATGCGCTCCGGTGCCCAGCGGCTTGTTACGTGCCGCCTGATGATCTCGTCGAGCTGCTCGGTCGTGCTTGCAACACCCAAGAATAGGCGCTCGGCGAAGGGGTCGACAGGGCGCGGGCTCTCCGCGGCAAACCTGTCAAAGAAATCGGCTACGACCTGCTGCGGATCTCCGCCGCCCGTCTCCCACTGGTAGATCATCTGCAGCGCATACTCGCGAGACCGGCGTCGGGAGGCCATGATGGAGCACTGCGGACGGTCCGCTCAGGCGCCCTTGATCTGGCGCAGCAGGTTGGCCATCTCGATGGCAGCCGTGGCGGCTTGGAAGCCGGCGTTGCCATGCTTCGCTCCTGCCCGGTCGATCGCCTGCTCGAGCGTGTCACAGGTGAGCACGCCAAATATCGTCGGCACGCCGGTTTCGGGCCCGATGCGCCCGATCCCGCTCGCTGCGCCCCCCGCGACGTGGTCGTAGTGGGTGGTCTCGCCGCGAATCACAGCGCCCAGGCAGATCAGGGCGTCGAAGTTTCCGGAGTCCGCCAGCGCCCGCGCGGCGGTTGCCAGCTCCAGCGATCCAGGCACGCGGGCGACCGTCACTTGCTCCGGGCTCCCGCCATGTCGGCGGATCGCGTCCAACGCGCCGTCGAGCAGCCGGTCCGTGATGAAGCTGTTGAACCGTGAGACGACGCAGCCGATGCGCAGGCCCTCGGCGTCCAGGTCGCCTTCAATTGTGATGTGTCCGTTCTCAGGCATCCGCAAGAGCCACTTAATCGTATCCAATCCGCCCGCAGTCACGAATGAGGCGGGGCTCGCTGCCCACCGCTGATTCTTTGTCGGGTTGAGGGGTGTAGTCGCTCTCTGGGTGCCTGAACACGAGCGCCATGGCGGTCTGAGAAGGAAAATCGAGCCCCGGCCTGGTGTCCAAGGATGCCCGATGGGCCGAGCAGCGCCGGGCGGGGCTCCCGCTATCGGCCCCGGGCGCACAGAGCGGCCGCTCACCCGGCCGCGGTCGGCCGGATGCGATGTCTCAGCGGTGCCAGTCCTGCTAGGTTTCGCTCAGTCGCAGTTGCAGCGCCTTGGCGCGGTTGCCGGCGGAGTAGATTTGCGCCTCCGGCACCGTCTCGAACTGCGGCTGCGACAGCAGCAACGCCAGCGCCAGGTTGTTCAGCGCCGCGTTGTTGGCCGGACCGTGGCCCGTGCGCACGCGGCTAGCAGCCTCCCCGAAGACCTTGTCGCGGCGGTAGTGGTTGGCGCTCTCCACTCGCCAGTGGCCGCGCTGCAGCACCCGTAACTCGCGCGCCGAGGCAGCCGCCGGCGGCAGCGAAGTGATGCCCTAGCTGTAGCTGCGCTTGACCGCGCCACCGCGCCGCGCCCAGCGCTCGTGCGTGATGCGGTAGGCCTGCTGCGCATGCGGGAACGGCAGCAGTTGCGGATGGGGCGTGAAGACTTGGCTCGAGCGCTTCTCTAAGTCGCTCTGGCGCGAGGGCTTCCAGCCAGCTTCCGCCCAGCTGCGCGCCGCGCCCAGCTCCCAATTCAGCCCGCTCAGGGTCGCGTGCGTCAGCTCGCAGTTGCCTTTGATCCGCACCATGATGTGCCCGCCGTGCGGTTCCACGATCGCCCGCTCGGTCTCGCGCCCCGCGTGCCCCGCGTCCAGCGTCACCGTCCGTCCGCGCAGGTCCACCGCTTCCAACAAGGCCCGCCAGGCCGCCTGCTCGCCGCCCTCCTCGCGGTAGCTGCGGCTCGCCACCGGGACGCCCGTGCGCTGGTCCACCAGCGTGACCGTCGCCCCGTGCTGCCCCGTCGCCGACAGCCGGTTGGCCCCGCGAATGCGCTTGCCAGCCCCCGCCCGCGCCGACGCCGCCACGCGCGGTTGCGTCCAACGCTCGAGCGCCCGTTCCAGCGAGCCCGGGGCGGTCCGCTCCATGACCCGCTGGAAGGTCGTGTCCGAGGGTGTCACGGACTCCCCCGTGGTCGCGTCCCGGCGACAGCCCAAGGCTCCTAACTCCTCTGCTGTCAATGTCTTCGCATACGCTTCTGCCGCCCGCCCGCCGACCCGACCGGCCAGCCTCGCCAGCAGCTGCAGCGCCAGTACCACGGCCAACCGATGCCGTCTCCCGTGGCAGCTCCGGCTGTCCTCCACCGCCTCCACCTGCGCCCGCAGCGAGCGCAGTTCCGCCGCCGGGTCGCGCACATCGACCGCCCCGCAAGCCCATTCCGGCCGCTCCTGCGGATCCGCCAGCCGCGCCCGCGCCCGCGCCCGCAGCGGATCCACCAGCATCTGCTTGCGCTGCCCGTGCTTGTCCGTGGACTGCCCGTTCGAGCGCGCAGACCCCTTGCGCAAGCCCAGCTGGATCCAGTGCGCCGCCACATCGACCGTGCCCCGGTACAGCTGCGGATCCACAAACGTTTCGGCGAGTTCAATGGGAGGCCCCCAGCGCTGTTGCCAGTCCCGGCTCAGCCGCCGCAGATGCATCCCCAGCACGCGCGAGGCCAAGTGCTGCACGCCCGCCCCCTCCGGCAGCACTGAAAACCTCGTGTGATTGGCGATCAGATGCAAGCGCCGGAACTGCACCGCCTTGTGCCAGCCCAGCCAGCGGGCGCGCGGGCGGCACTGGAAGACCCCCGTCTGCCAGCCCAGCAGCGCCAGCCACTCGCCCTCGTATTCCGCCACATAGCGCAGCCCGCGCCCGGCCAACTGCTTGAACCCCAAATACTGGTGTTTGGCCATCAGCGCATCCCAGCGCGGCCGCTCGTGCGGCTGCGCCAGCCGCAGCACCACTTGCTTCAGATCCGGAATCGTTGTGGGCGTCTCCTGCTCCTGCATACCCCATGCATACACGAATCCGGCCAAAATAGCCAGCCCCTCGCCGATCTTGTTGTGCGAATGGTCACACCCCCCGATAAAGAATCAGCCGTGGCTCGCTGCCCAGGAACCGCAAGACAATGCCCGGCCGAGCGGTTCAGCGCCGCAGCGCTTGCGGTACCCGGGTGCGGTCGTGCTGCTCGAACTTGACCGTCCATTCCAGCGGCACGGTTGTCGGCAGATAGCAGACCCTGTCATCGCAAGCCTGATAGCGCAGACTGCCGCGGATCGTCAGCATTCCGTCTTCGAGGGCATCAGCGAGGTCTTTGGCTTGTCCGATCATCACGTCGCGAACCAGTCGAAACGAGCCTTCGTAGACCGGTACTCGTTCGTCGATCGCAGGCAGGTGCAGGATCTTCGACGCGGGGAATTCGGCGTCGAAGTGGCTGCGGCCACTACCTTCGTCCATGCGCCAGTCGATCGGGATGTACCCCTCGACCTCGGGCGCGTAGACGTGCATCTTGTCGTTCAACTCGATGTCCAGCACCAGTGCGAAGCGGTTCCCGCCACGGACGACCTCGTCGCTGGCCCATGTGGTCAGCTTCAAGTGGGACGTGCGTGCGACCGTTCTGGCCGCTCCGGATTCGGCCCCGAGTTGGCGTACCAAGACGCGTCCGCCCGTGAATCGATCAGCGTAGTTTGCCTCGTGAAACTTTTCCAGCACGGTCCGGTCGGGACCGAGCAGGAACTCCACCGGATGGGGAATGCCGTAGAATTGGTGGTCTTTGGGAACCTCTTCGTTGAGGACTCCGAATGCCCGGATGATCTCCGAGTCGGGATCGGACAGCAGCGCAAAGCCGACGCCCGTGCGCGCCGCAAAATTGCTCAGCGCCTCGGGCTTGTCGTTGCTGATCGCTGCAATCTTGACGCCGCGATCTTCAAAGGCCTTCCGCTTGCGTTCCAGCTGCACGAGCTGGCCCTTGCAAAACGGTCACCAGTCGGCCGAGCGGAAGAACAGCAGCAGCAGCCCCTGCTCGCCCTTCAGGCTGCCGAAATCCTGCGGATTTCCGGCTTGATCGACCGCGCTAAAAGCCGGCACGGTTTCGCCGCGTTCCGGTCCTGCGGTCGGATCTGTCACAGCGTGGGCCCCCGTACACAGCATTGTCAGCGAGGCCGCGATGACTGCGAGCCGCAATCGGCGGCGCGATGCGCATTTGGGCATAGGTCCAGTGTAGGGCAGAAATGAGCCCGTCAATCGCATGCCGGCCCGTCGCTGTGGATCTTGCTTGCCAGCCTGCTCGGGTTACGGCGGGCCGGAAAAGTAGAGTGCTGTAGCTGCCTGACCGCTGAGGCAGCCCGCCATCTGTGGCTATACTCGGGGCTCTTCTGCAATCCGAGGCAGGGGTATTTCGAGCAACCATGCGTAGAACAATCTTGATCACGCTTGCCGCATTCGGGACTCTAGTTGGCCAGGCGCCGGGGCAAGGCCTGCCGCCCGGTCACGTCGATCCAAAACCGATCCTGGACGCGGCGGCGCAGGCAATGGGCGTCGACCAGCTGGGCTGCATCAGCTTCGCTGGCACCGCGTACGCCGGCAAGGTGGGGCAGAACGTCACCCAGGCAACGGACTGGCCGCTTGGCGAGCCGCTCGACCCGTACGAGCGCACGATCAATTTCGAACAGAAGTCCTCGGTCGAGCGGTTCGTACGCAAGGCGGGCATGAACCCCGCTGCCTGGAAGTACGGGCCGGGGTGGCTTGGCGGTACGCCCTTGCAAGCGAACGCCAGCCAGACATTCGCCGTTGCGGGCTTACACGCGTGGCACGTGGACGGTGACGGCTCCAAGCCTGTCCCCGTCCCGGCGAGCGCGGAACTGTGGCAGCTCGACATCTGGATGACTCCGCACGGGTTCGTCAAGGCCGCACGCCTGCCGGAAGCCGAGACCACCGCGATCTGGCGCTGGGAATTGGGCGAGAGCGGTCGGGACGGTGCGACCACCAGTGACATCGGCAAGGTGATCGTCTTGTCGGCCACGGTGCTGGGCAGGTACCGGGTTAACGCCACGGTGCGGGCGGGCGACCTGATCCAGCGCGTTCAGACCCGAGTGCCGCACCCCGTGCTCGGCGACATGAACTACGAGCACGAGTACACCGACTGGAAGGACTTGGGGGACGGTGTGATCTTCCCGGCGGGCTGGCACCACCACGACGGCTGGGATGACGAACGCCAGGTGCCGCTGCTCAGTGGCGGGCACAACAGCTTCGGTGGGAGCTTTCCGCAGATGCGGATCAACGAATGCGAGCGCGTGGCGGTGCCCGACTCCGTGGTCGGTGCCCGGCTGCCCGCAGAAGCCGTCGGCGCAGAGGAACTGGCTGCGGGCGTGTGGTTGCTCGGGGGGTCGTCGCACAACAGCGTGGCGATCGAATTTGAAGACTTCATCGCGGTGGTCGAAGCGCCGCTGGACGAGCGGCGCTCGCTGGCCGTGATCGAGAAGATTGTGACGCTGGTTCCCGACAAGCCGATCCGCTACCTGATCAACACGCACGACCACTACGACCATCTGGGAGGGCTGCGCACCTACCTGCACATCGGAGCCACGATCGTCACGCACCAGCGCAACCGCCTGTACTACGAGAGCGAGCTGCTGAACTACGTGCCGCGCACGCTCGAGCCGGATATGGTCTCGCTGCACCCGCCCACCGAAATCTCCGAGGGATACACGATGGAGGACGTCGACGAGAGGTACATCCTTGCCGATGGCAAGCGGCTGCTGGAAATCTACTACGTGCAAGGTCTGGGCTCGCACGTGGAAGGCATGCTGATGGCCTATCTGCCCAACGAGCATATCCTCATCGAGGCCGATCTCTACGATCCCGGGCTGCTGCAGGGACAGGCGCGACCGACACAGACTGAGAGCGCGTTCTACAGCAACGTGCTGCAGAACCGGCTGCAGCCGGCGGTAATAGCCCCGATTCATGGCGGTGCGGTGCCGTGGGAGGAGTTTCTGCGCGAGACCAGACAGGGGGGCAGCGGAGATTGATGGCCGCTCTGCTCGCTCGGCCGCCCCATGCCGCACGCGCTGTCGAGCACTGCATCTAAACGCGCTGTTTGGACACCCGTGGTGGCCGGGAATATAATGCCAACGTGAAGTACGCAGACAGACGAGTCGTCACCTGCTCACCCGAGAACAGCGAGACGCCGATCGAGGCTCTGCGCAGCTGGATCACGCCGAACCACAGCTTCTACGTGCGCAACCACTTCGAGACTCCGGAGTTGGATGCCGCGAGTTGGACGCTTGGCGTAACCGGCCGAATTGAATTCGAGAAGGCCTTCTCGCAGGCAGATTTGGCTGCCATGCCGCAGACGAGCCTGTTTGCCACGCTCGAGTGCGCCGGCAACGGCAGGTCATTTCTCGAAGAGCCGGCTCCAGGCGTGCAGTGGGGCGTCGGTGCAGTCGGCAACGCCGAGTGGACAGGCGTGGCAGTTCGGGAGCTATTGGATGCCGCCTCGATCCGCCCTGGGGCAATTGAGGTAGTCTTCGAGGGCGCTGACAGTGGCCGCGAAGGCGACTCCGCCGAGGAGCTGCGATTCGCGCGCAGCCTGCCTCTCGACCTCGCCCTACACCCCGACACCCTGATCGCGCTGCAAATGAACGGCGAGGATCTCACGGTCGAGCATGGGGCTCCGGCGAGGCTGGTCGTGCCGGGCTGGTACGGCGTGGCTTCGGTCAAGTGGCTGCAGGCGATCCGTGTTGTCGACGAGCCCTTCCGGGGCTACTACCAGAGCGTCAAGTACACCGTCAAGCGCAAGAGTGCGCGCGGCGTCAACGAGGAAATCGTGGGCATGATGCTGCCGAAGGCCGAGATCGTGCGCCCGTACCACGGCGAGCCCCTGAGCACCGGACACCATTTGATCGAAGGCGTCGCGTGGGCCGGCCCGGAGGCGGTTGCTGCGGTGGAGGTGAGCTGCGATGGCGGCGATACCTGGCGTCGAGCCGAGCTGCTGGGCTCACCTCAGCGGTACAGCTGGACAAACTTCGTGGTCGATTGGGAGGAGCGCGGGACCGGCGCTTACAAATTGATGGCACGCGCGATCTCGACATCCGGCGAGATCCAGCCCGAGAGGCACAATCCGCTGCACGGCGGGTACCACATCAACTTCAGCCGTCCACGGGAAGTCGTGATCGGCGAGCCCAGCCGCAACCAGCCTCTGGTGTTCGCGATCTAGTGACCGCCAGGGTGTCTGCCGCCTCCCCGCCGGGGCCGGTGTGCATCCCGTTAGCAGGCGAGTTGGCGAGGCGAGCGGGCTCCAGCCCCCTTGAGCCGAGCAACAGCCGCCACCGCCTTGGCAAGATTCCTTTATAATCGAAGTTTCGAAACGGGCTTCGGCGGCGCCGCCATCCTACATCCAGCCAAGGATGTTTCCCGCCAGCACACGTGGTTGGTAGGGCGGGACGTTGGTGCGCGCCTGTGTGGCGGCCCGACCGGATTCGCGAGCATAGATTGGCGATGGCATCTCAGGTAATAGAAATCACCGAACGGATCGTTCCCGACGAGGTGGTCAAGACCCTTTACGAGAAGATGCTCCAGTGCTTCTACGTCGAGGAGCGCGCCAAGGTCCTCGTCAAGCAGGGCAAGCTTGCCTTCTACGCATCCACGCGCGGGCACGAGCAGGTGCAGGTCGGCGTGCCGATGCTGATGCGCCCCGGCCATGATTGGTTCTACACCTATTACCGCGAGAAGAGCGTGGCCGTCACGCTGGGTATGCCCTACAAGGACATCTTCCTGGGGCTCCTCAGTCGCGAAGGCGATCCGAATTCGCAAGGCGTGAACATGCCCGAGCAGTGGTCCTCGCCCGAGCTCAAGCTGGTCGCGCAGAGCGCCTGCACGGGGACGCAGTACCTGCCGGCCCTAGGGGCCGCGCGAGCCATGCGCTACGACGGCTCCGATGCGATCGTCTACGCTGCTTCCGGCGAGGGGGCGACCAGCGAGGGCGAGTTCTTCGAGGCGCTCAACTGGGCCGCGCGAGAAAAGCTCCCCGTCCTGTTCGCGGTGCAGAACAACGGATACGCGATCAGCGTCCCCCAGAAATACCAGACGGCGTCGAAGATTCACCGGATCGCCGAGGGTTTCGGGCTGCCTGCGTTCGAACTGGACGCGACGTCCACATTTGACGGGATGTACGAACTGGTGCCCGGTCTGATCCAGGACATTCGGGATGGCAAGGGGCCGGCCCTGATCGAGTTCAACGTCGTCCGGCTGGACAACCATTCTTCGTCGGACGACCAGCGCAAGTATCGCTCGCAGGACGAGATTGAGTCCGCAGCTGCGCGCGACCCGGTCCTGCAGGCGGAGCGGCAGGTGCTTGACGCCGGCATCATGACCGAGGCTCAGATCCAGGATCTGAGGGCCCGCATCAAGGCCGAGGTCGACAAGGCCGCCGAGGAGGCCGACGGCCACCCGTACCCGCAGAATCACGACGTCATGAAGCACGTCTTCTCGGACAACCTGCCGGTCATGGAAGAGCGTGAGCCTGAGTTCATCAATCCCAGGGTTTCGATGGTGCAGGCGATCAATTCCGGGCTGCGCGAGGAGATGCGGCGCAACCCCAAGATCGTCATGTGGGGCGAGGACATCCAGGATCCCAAGGGCGGCGTGTTCGGCGTGACCAAGGGCTTGACCGATGAATTCGGCGAGGCGCGCTGCGTCAATGCCGCGCTTGCCGAGGCATCGATCGTCGGCATCGCCGGGGGCATGGGCACGGCAGGCTACATGCCGATCGTCGAAATCCAGTTCGCCGATTACATCTGGCCGGCCTTCATGCAGATGCGCGACGAGATCGCGCCGATGCGCTGGCGCAGCGCGGGAGCCTGGGGCTGCCCAATGGTCTGCCGGGTCGCGGTGGGCGGCTACATCAAGGGCGGGCCTTGGCACTCGGCCAACATCGAGGGATTCTTCGCCAACGTGCCTGGCTGGTATGTCGTGTATCCCTGCTGTGCGCAGGACGCGAAGGGCCTCATCAAGACCGCCTCGCGGATGGCGGACCCGGTGCTCTTTTTGGAGCACAAGGGCCTTTACCGGGCGATGCCCGCACGGACTCCGGAGCCCGACGAGAACTACCTGATCCCGTTCGGCCAGGCGCGTACCCGCCGCAGCGGCACGGACCTGACGGTGGTGACGTGGGGTTACACCGTGCACCAAGCGGAAGCCGTGGCCAACGCCCTGGCGGAAGAAGGCGTGGCCTCGGTCGAGGTGATCGACCTCCGCACCATCATTCCTTGGGACAAGCAAGCCGTCTTCGAGAGCGTACGCCGGACCAACCGCGTCCTCGTCGCCCACGAGGACAGTCTCACGATGGGCTTTGGTGCCGAGATCGCAGCGGAGATCGCGCAGCACTGCTTCGACCAGTTGGATGCCCCGGTGGCCCGTGTCGGCGCGCAGGATTGCTTTGTCGCATCGGCCGTGAACCTTGAACGCGAGACCCTGCCTTCCGAGGAATCCGTGCGACTCGCGATCGAGCGCTTGTTGCGGTACTGAGCCGTCCCGACATGACCGTGCGCGGACTCCGGCCTGCGCTCGTGCGGCCCTTGGCGAGTCGGCTCGCGCCAGCTGTCAGCGTGCTCGCTCTGTGGGCGGCGTGCGCCGTCAGCGTGCCCGAGGCGCCGACGGGCTCGGCCGCGCTGCTGCCGACCACCCAGGTTACCCTCCCGAACGGTGCTGTGATCGAAGCCGAGCTGGCGATTACGCCCGAAGAGCAGGCTCGGGGGCTGATGTTTCGCGCGGAACTAGCTGCGGGCCGCGGCATGCTATTCGTCGGCAGCCGCTCCGCTCCGCGCTCGTTCTGGATGTACCAGTGCCTGATCCCGCTTGACCTGATCTGGATGGACGGCGCGCATCGCATTGTGGAAATTGTCCGTTCCGCCCCGCCGTGCTCTGCGACAGCTGCTGCGGACTGCCCCTCCTACGGCGGCACGACGAATTCGGTGTACGTCTTGGAACTTGCCGCCGGGCAAGCCGAGGAGCAGGGCCTCCGGCTGGGTGATCGGCTCGACTTCTAGCGGTAACCGGAATAGACGGCAATGCGCCTAGTGTTTGTTGGTAAGGTGGGGTGTGCGCCCGCACGAGTAACACATGTCCAAAAAACGCATCTTCGCAGTGCTAATCGGCATCGGCTTGGTCTATCTGATAGGCCTTAGGGTCTACGAGGCGAACCAGCTGGCATCCGCTCCCGCTAAGAAAAAAGTGAGTGGCCGCATCATCAATGTGGACCTGGCCGAGGCTCGCATCGGTTCGATTCGCGAGGAACTGTTGCTGACGGGTTCGCTCAAGGCGAAGGAAACTGTCGACATCACCCCCAAGATCACGGGGCGCATCGAGAAGATCAACTACTTGGTCGGCGACAGGGTTGCTGCCGGACAGGTGGTCGCGGTGATCGAGGCCGACGAGCTCGAGCAGCAGGTCCGGCGGTCGGAGGCCTCCTACGCGGTGAGCGAAGCCAACATCAGCTCGCGCCAGGCCGAGCTGGCCAATTCGAAGGCGGACCTAGACCGCGCCAAGCTGCTGTTCAGCGAAGACCTGCTCTCACCGCAGGAATTCCAGCAGGCACAGACCTCGCTGGCGGTCTTCGAGGCGCAGGTGCAACTCGCCAAGGCACAGCTGCAGCAGGCCGACGCCGAGCTGACCGAGCTGCGCATCCGGCTCGAGCAGGCGCGCGTTTACGCCCCCATGAACGGTATTGTCTCGGCCCGCTACGTCGATCCCGGCGCGCTGGTCACGCCTAACAACCCGATCATCCAGATCGTGAACCTGGCGACGATGGTGACGCGCGGTAATGTGCCCGAGCGCAACATCGGCAGGCTGGAGGTTGGCCGCTCGGCCGCCGTGAACGTGGACGCCATCCCGGGGCAGCAATTCGAGGGCCGCATTGCCCGCATCGCGCCGATCCTTGACGCTGCCACGCGCAGTGCCGTGATCGAGATCGACATTCTCAATCCCAAGGCCGTTCTCAAGGCGGAGATGTTCGCCCGGATCACGCTCGATCTCGGCTCGACGCGCGAGGCGACGCTGATTCCTCGGGATGGTCTCGTCTACCGCGGCCAGCAGCCGGGCGTGTACATCGTCCCCGACGCGGCGGACCGACCCGTGTTCCGTGTGATCGAAACCGGGCTGACCAGGGAGGGCCAGATCGAAGTGCTGGCCAATCTCGATGCCGGCACGCGCATCGTGGGGCGCGGAGCGACCATGTTGCGCGAGGGTGACCGCATCAGCACAGGCGCGGGCCGTCCCGGAGGCGGCGGCGGCGGCGCCGCACCGCAAAAGGCCGCGACCAAGAAGGCGAGCTAGGATTCACCCGCCCCGGGGGGCTGTTGCGGCGGAATTTCGGGTGACAGTGCGGATTGGCTCGGACTAAGATTGAGTGCAGATCCCGTGAACTTCAACCTCTCCACCATCGCTATACATCGACCGGTCACGGTCTTGATGGGATGCTTGGTCGCGATTCTGCTCGGGGCGGTGGCGTTTGTCAACATTCCCGTCGACCTGATGCCGGAGATCGTCTATCCGACGATCAGCGTCCGGGCCGAATACGCGGGCGTCGCTCCCGAAGAGATGGAGACGTTGGTGGTGCGGCCGCTGGAGGAGGCATTTTCCTCTGCCCCGCACGTCAAGCAGCTCTCGAGTTCGGTCTATGAAGGCCTGTGCTACGTCCGGGTCGGCTTCGATTACGGCGTGGACATTGACGAGGCGGCGAATGAGCTGCGCACGCGGCTGGACCGCAGGCGTCGCTACTTGCCGGAGGACATGGATCCTCCTACCATGTACAAGTATGACTCCTCGCAGTATCCGATCCTGTACCTAACAGTCTCGGCGAACAACTTGGGGCCAAAAGAACTGCGGCACTACGTCGAGAAGCAGATCCAGCCCCGGCTGGAGCGGGTTCCCGGCGTCGCGGCGTTCACCGTGCGCGGAGGCCTGCGCCGCGAGATCCACGTCGATCTCGACATCAAGAAGCTGCGGGCGCTGGACCTGTCGATCCCCCAGATTGTCCAGATCCTCCGGCAGGAGAACATGAACCGCCCGGTCGGAGCCGTGGACGAAGGGCGCTTTGAGGTGCTGCTGCGCACCCGCGGAGAATTCCAGAGCTTGGAGGAGATCCGCGACGTCGTGCTGGCGACGCGCAGTGGCGTCCCGGTGCACGTGCGTGACATCGCGGTCGTCCAGGACAGCCACGAAGACTTGGACTACATGGTCAGCGTGGATGGCCAGCCAGGCGTGCGCATGTACGTGTACAAGCAGGCGGGCGCGAACACCGTCGAGGTGTCCGACGACCTGTGGGCGGAGGTGGACCGCATTCACCAGGCATTCCCCAACATCACCATCCAGAAGACTCGTGATAGCGCCGATTTCATCCGCGCCTCGATCGCCAACGTGCGCGGGGCGATGCTGCAGGGTGCCGGCCTGGCGGTCGTGGTCTTGCTGTTCTTCCTGCGCAGTGTCTCGAGCACGCTCATCATTGGGCTCGCCATTCCGATCTCGGTGATCGCGACATTCGCGCTGATGTTCTTCAACGGATTCACGCTCAACACCATTTCCTTCGGCGGCCTCGCGCTTGGCGTTGGCATGCTCGTGGATAACGCGATCGTCGTACTCGAGAACGTGTACCGCCACCGCGAGGACGGCAAGGACGCCTTCAATGCTGCCGTCGAAGGCAGCCGCGAGGTGTCGATGGCGATCTCGGCCTCGACGCTGACGACCGTGGCGGTCTTCGTGCCCGTGCTCTTCATCGGCGGTATCGCGGCCCAGACCTTCAAACAGCTCGCGTATGTGGTCAGCTTCGCCCTGCTCTGCTCGTTGATCGTCGCGCTGACGGTCGTCCCCGGCCTATGCGCGAAGTTGGCCAGCCGCAGGCAGCCTCTGGGGCGCGTCGGTAGCCTGAACGCGCAGGCCCGCACGTGGCAGCGCAACATGGCGGCGGGCTATGGCGGCGCATTGCAGTGGTCGCTCGATCACAAGGTGCCCGTGATCGGGACGGCGGCGCTGCTGTTTGGTCTGGCTGTGTACCTGGTGCCGTACCTCGGCATTGAACTGCAGCCTGAGGTGGATGAGGGTGAGATTCGCGTCAACGTGGAACTCGAGCCGGGCACGCGTGTGGAGATCACCGATTCGGTGATGCAGCAACTGCGTGTCACCGCTCAGGACAATGCCCCTGAAGTCATCACCACGATGGTGACGGCGGGCGGCAGTTCGCGCAGCAGCGGCTCCGGTGCCCACCTTGGCGAGCTCCGTCTGAACCTCGTGCCGAAGAGCGAGCGGAAGCGCTCCGCTCGGGACATCGCGAACGATCTCCGGACCCGGTTGCGGGTCCAGCCGGGCATGATTGTGAACACGCGCGTTTCGGGCAGCATGTTCAGGAGCCGGGGCAGCGACACCGAAGGTGACAGGCTCTCGGTCGAGATCCGCGGCCACAACATCGAGACTGCGGCGCTGCTCGCGGAGACCATCCGCGAGACCATGGAAGGCATTCCGGGCATCGCAGAGCCGACGATCAGCCAGCGGCCCGGCATGCCGGAGATGCTGGTCGAGGTCGACCGCGCGCGTGCCTCCAACATGGGTCTCAACGTGTCCGAGATCGCGCTCACCCTCGAGACCGCGATCGGCGGTGCTCGCAGTTCGATGTACCGCAAGGAGGGCGATGAGTACAACATCCTCGTACGCCTCCAAGAGCAGGACCGGCTCGACCTCAGCAACGTCGGCCGCATTCCGCTGTCCACGCCGACCGGCACGACGATCCCCGCCTCCAGCGTGATCGAACTGCGCCGCCAGGAGGGCCCCACCTACATCAGCCGCGTGAACCAAGAGCGGCGTCTCTTCGTCAGTGGCGCCATCGCTGACCGGGACCTCGGCAGCGTGGTGGACGACTTGGCGGCCGAAATTAGCCAGCTTGCGATGCCAGAAGGCTTCTCAGTCGAGTACGGCGGGGAGTATGAAGAGCAGCAGGAGACGTTTCGCAACCTGTTCTTCGCCTCGATTCTCGCTCTGGTGCTGGTCTACATGGTCATGGCTGCTCAGTTCGAGTCGCTCAGGGATCCGTTCCTGATCTTGTGCTCGGTGCCGCTCGCTGCCATCGGCGTCGTGCTGGCGCTGCTGCTGACCGAGACCACCTTCAACCAGCAGGCCTTCCTGGGGATGATCGTGCTGCTCGGCATTGTTGTGAACAACGCCATTGTGCTGGTCGACTACACCAATCTGTTGCGACGGGAACAGGGTTTCGGCCTGCATCGGGCGGCCGTGACAGCAGGCATCCGCAGAATGCGGCCGATTTTGATGACGACCATCACCACCGTGCTGGGGCTCGCGCCGATGGCGCTCGGCCTGGGCGAGGGCTCGGAACTGCAGGCCCCGATGGCGCGCGTAGTGATTGGCGGGCTGGCGACCTCGACCATCATCACGTTGGTGTTCATCCCGGTGATGTATGTTACTTTCGAAGAGCAGTTTTCTTTTCAGCGCATCTTGAGGGTTGCGCCGCATGCCGCGGAGCCCGTTGCGGGCGACTGATGTGCTCGGCGGTAACGCAGTCCGCGCTGCGTTCGCCATATATGATCGAAAAGCGTCTGCCTGCGGGTGCCTGATCGTGGGCGCATAAGGTATTGTCGCGAGGTCTTGCGGATGAGTCTTCCTGAATTTTCAATCAAACGCCCGATCACAGTACTGATGGCCGTGATGGTCTGCCTGCTGCTTGGTTTCATTGCTTTCACTGAAATCCCGGTCGACCTGATGCCGGAAACGAACTATCCGACGCTGAGCATCACCACGGATTACGAGGGGGTCGGCCCGGAAGAGATCGAGACGCTGATCAGCCGCCCCTTGGAGCAGATCGTCTCGGCCGCGCCAGCGGTCGAACGGGTGACGTCGACCTCAAGCGAGGGGCGCTCCTCCGTGCGGATCGAGTTCCTGTTCGGCACTGACATCGAAGTGGCGGCGGACGAGGTCCGCTCGCGGCTCGATCGGGGCCGTCGCTCGCTGCCGGACGACATCGAGCCGCCCACGATCTTCAAGTTCGACGTCACGCAATTCCCGATCATGTTTCTGACCGTGGCTACGCAGGACATGGACCCGCGCGAGCTGCGGATGTTCACCGAGAAGAGCATCCTGTACCGGTTCGAGCGCATCAAGGGCGTGGGCCAGGTGCGCGTCGGCGGCGGGCTGCGGCGCGAGATCCACATTGACCTGAATCTCGAAAAGCTGCGCGCGCTCAACCTGTCGGTCGAGCAGGTCGTCAACACCGTCCGGGCCGAGAACCTCAACCGCCCGGTCGGGCCTGTGCGGGAGGGGCGCTTCGACGTCCTGCTGCGCACCAGCGGCGAGTTCGACAACGTCGGCCAGATCCTAGATGTGGCGCTGACCTCGCGTGCCGGCGTCCCGGTGTACGTGCGCGACATCGCCGAGGTGGATGACTCGCATCCCGACGTCCGCCACTACGTGGGCGTGAACGGGAGGGACGCGCTGCGCCTAATCATGTTCAAACAGTCAGGCTCGAACACCGTCAAGGTCTCGGAAGCCGTCTGGGAGGAAGTCACCGCCATTCACGCCGACTATCCCCACATCAGGATCGACAAGACCATGGACACGGCGGACTTCATCAATGCCGCGATCCAAAACGTCCAAGCCGCGGCCGGCGTTGGCGCGGTCCTCGCGGTCCTCGTTCTGCTGCTGTTCCTGAGGAGCCTGTCGAGCACCCTCATTATTGGCGCGGCGATACCGATCTCGGTGGTGTCGACGTTCGCGCTGATGTATTTCAACGGCTTCACGCTTAACATCGTGTCCTTCGGCGGCTTGGCGCTCGGTGTCGGGATGCTTGTTGATAACGCGATCGTCGTGCTGGAAAACATCTATCGCCATCGCGAGGAAGGCATGGAGTCGCGCCAGGCGGCCCTGGTCGGCAGCCGCGAGGTCGGCGTGGCCATCACAGCTTCGACGCTGACGACGATCGCCGTGTTCGTGCCGGTGATGTTCATCGGCGGGTATGCCGCGCAGACGTTCCAGCAGCTGGCGTACGTGGTCAGCTTCTCCCTGCTGTGCTCGCTGATCGTCGCGCTGACGGTGGTCCCGACCCTGTGCTCCAGGCGCAAGGGGACAGCGCGCAGCGGAACGGGCATCGTGCTGTACGCCGAGCGGGCGATGACTTCGATGTCGCAGACCTACGCGGACGCGATCCGTTGGTCGCTGGCCCATCGCGCGGTCGTCACGGGGCTTGCGGTCGGCCTGTTCGGCGGCGCGGCCTGGCTGTCAACCCTCATCGGCGTGGAACTTGAACCCCAAGTGGACGAGGGACAGATCCGCATCAATCTCGAATCTGAGCCCGGCACCAGGGCGGAAGTCACCAAGGAGATCGTGGATCGCATGGAAGCGATCATCATGGCAGACGTCCCCGAGGTGGAGTACATCATGACCGAGGCGGGCAGCGACAGCCCGTTCCGCTCGATCTCCACGCACATCGGCGAACTGCGGATCACTCTGGTCGACCAGGCCCAGCGCACTCGGACTGCCCGCGACATCACCAACCTGCTCCGGCCGAAGCTGCTGGCAGTAGCTCCGGGCGTGCAGCTCCGCACCCGGATTTCGAGCGGGAACTTCGGACGACGGCGCGGAGGCGGCGGCAGCGACGACCGCCTGCTGGTCACGGTGCGCGGCTACTCTACCGAGACCGCGGCCGACCTGGCCCTGCAGGTGCGGGACGCGATGCTGTCCGTCGAAGGCGTCCCCGAGGCGGAGATCAGCCGGCGGCCGGGGTCCCCCGAAATGCTGGTCCGCGTCGATCGCCTCAAAGCGGCGAGCCTGGGCATGTCGGTCTCGGAAGTTGCGGCTACCCTCGAGACAGCCGTGGGGGGGCGACGCTCCACCTTCTATAGGGAAGAGGGCGACGAGTACGACATCGTAGTCCGCCTGCGCGAGCAGGACAGGCTCGAGCTGGGTCAAGTCGGACGCATCCCGTTGCGGACTCCGCGCGGAGATCTGATCTACGCGAACGATGTGGTCATGCTCAGCCGCCAGGAGGGCCCGACTGAGATCGATCGTGTCGACCAGGAGCGGATTGTCTACGTATCGGGTACGATCGCCGACCGGGATTTGGGCGCCGTCATCGCCGACCTGCGGGTTGAGGTGGACAAGATCAACCGCCCGGACGGCTACGAGATCCGCTTCGGCGGCGAGTGGGAGGACCAGCAGGAATCGTTCCGGGAGCTGACCTTTGCGGCAATTCTGGCACTGCTGCTGGTGTACATGGTGATGGCCGCGCAGTTCGAGTCGCTGCGCGACCCGTTCATCATCCTGTTCTCGATCCCGCTGGCGGCGATCGGCGTCGTCACCATGCTCGTCATCACTGAGACCACCTTCAACATGCAAGGCTTCTTGGGGGTCATTGTGCTGGTCGGGATCGTGGTCAACAACGCGATCGTCCTAATCGACTACACCAACCAGTTGCGCCGGGAGCACGGCTACGGGATCCTCGACTCGGTGGTCACGGCTGGCAGCCGGCGGCTGCGCCCGATCCTGATGACCACCGTGACGACCGTGCTGGGCCTCACACCCATGGCGCTGGGGCTGGGCGAGGGGTCGGAGCTGCAGGTGCCCATGGCTCGCGTGGTCATCGGCGGACTGCTGACCTCGACGCTGATCACGCTGGTCTTCATCCCTGTGGTCTACGCCACGCTGGAAGAACTCGCCGAGAAGCTCTCCGGACGCCGCGAGGGCTTCGTTAGCAAGCCAATGCAGCCCGCCGAGGGCGATTGATCGCGATTTTGGGGCCCCGGGGGCTACAGAAACCGGTCAATGGGCTTGCGGTGTGGTGTAGAATAATCACGTCCGGCTTGGCGCCGGGCCTTGGCAACCTTTCGAAGGAGAACAAATCATGAGAAACATCCGCATCGCCAGCCTAGCAATCCTCTGCGTCGCGCTCGCGGCAGGAGCCCTGTCGGCCGCAACCCTGCCCGGTCCCGAAATCCGCGGCAGCTACATCGAATCCCGCAATGCCGAAATCTACGCGTCGCACTGCTTCGCGAACAGCGAGGTCGGCATCACAGGGGATCTCGCGGTCATGGCTTGGGACATTGAGCAAGGCAGTTTCAAGGGAGTTTCACTGGCGGGCACCAGGGTGGTGGCCGTGGTCAACGCGACCTCAACCATCGGCGACCCGTTTGGCGATGCGCTGCCGGCGAAGGCGATGTTGGTCTTTGACGAGAGCACGTCCGTGCTGCAGCGCGGCGCTCTCGCAGCATTCGTCAAGGCCCAGGCCGGCGAGTTGGTGGCAAATGTCGTGCATACCGATACGGCGCCGATCGAGATCGACTTTCACGGCAGCCTGCATGACCGCGTAGCGACCCTGCGCGCGGGCGAGATCGTATCGCTCGAGACGCGCGAGATTCGCGGCAGCGACTCGCTGTGCCACCTCGACGACATCTATTACCAGCCGCTGGTCGCGCTCGACCACGCCATGCCGGCCTTTGCCGTCGAGCAATCATTCCGCGGCGACGGCCTCGGTCACCAGATGCGCGAGTACAGGCGTTCCAGCGCGTACTTGGGCACGTTCGCGGTGAGCGGCAGCTGAGCGTTCCGAAGGCTGGATCAGCCCTCGGCCTGTCTGAAAATTGCCGGGACGGCACGGCGGTATCAGCCGTTCCGCCTAGCAGTGGTGCTGTAACGTCTGATTAGCGGCGCGGCCCAGCGTTGTTCCGGAGGAGAATTGAATGCGACGCATGTGCGCGATAGGGACGGCCTTTGCGGCGTTTGCGCTGCTGCCGTTGGGGTTAGCCCAGAAGTTTACCGCCGAACCGGGGCCCGCCGTGCCGGATTCGGTGCCGCCGGCGACCGAGGCACTGGTCAGTGGCGAGGCTGTGGCGGTGCAGTCCGGGGATGTGGTGGTGGTCCGCGTCTGGATGCGCACCGCACCCTTCGAGGGCGAGCCGGCGAGCGGATTTGGCATCCGCTTTGACAACGTGCCGGAGGGGGCGTTCCTGGGCGTTCTGGAGTTCCCCGAGAAAGGCTCGGATTTTCGCGAGCAATCCGTTCCGCCCGGTGTCTACACGATCCGCTTTGGGCTGCATCCCGAAGACGGCAACCACATGGGTGTGGCCCCGAGCCGCGATTTCGCGCTGTTGGCGCCCGTCGACAAGGACTTGGAAGTCTCCAAGAACTTCGATTTTGACGGTATCGTGAAGCTCAGCGCCGACATCGGCAACCCGCATCCCACCGTAGCCCGCTTAGAGTTGCCCGAGGGTGACCAAGGCCCGAACCTGTGGGAGAACGATTACGGGCACTGGGTGCTGGACCTTCCGGTTGCCGGCACGGTGATCGGCATTGTGGTCGACGGCCACGCCGAAGAGTAAGGGCAGCGCGCTGAGGCGCAATTCCGGCTTGGACCGCCAAGGCTTCGTGCTATCGCGCTGATCGGCGGTGTCGGCCTAGGTGCTCGACCTCGGACCCGCGGTGCGGCGATTCTGCTGCCAGCATCGGCCCGGCGGGCTGCAATCAAGGTGCGAAAGTTTTGGTATTGTTCCACTTGCGATGCGTCTCAGGGTGGTATTGAGGAGTTTGGCGTGCTCTGCCCTCACGGCGTCGCTTTGGGCGCAGGGGCCGGAGACGCAGCTTGGCGACCCGCTCACAGCACTAGCAATCGAGGCACCGGCCCGCCCCCCGCACGGGCAGTTGCCGCAGCGAACTCGCACCACAACATTCCGCGGCCGACAGCTGTCGTATGTCGTGATCGACGGCATGGCCGTCCATGCGGGCGACATCGTGCTGGGCAGGGCGGAAGACATCGAATCAGCGCCCCGACGCCCGAAACCGGCCCAGTCCCGGACGTTGCGGCAGCCCATGCGGCGCAATCTTGCCCCGACACAATCGCAGAACTTGTGGCCCGAGGGTGTCATGCCCTACGTCATTGACAGCGATGTTTCCGACCAGCAGTATCAAGACATCCAGGCAGCGATCGCGGAGTGGAACGATAAGACGGTGATCGAGCTGTGGGAGCGTGATGCGGAGCCGCACTACGTGCGCTTCTCAAACGTTACTTCGGGGTACTGTCGATCGTCGGTGGGTACGGTTGGCGGCGAACAAAAAATCTCTCTGCCTGCGTACGGATGTGATGTCGATACCGTCGTGCATGAGATCGGGCATGCGGTGGGACTGAGGCACGAGCACCAACGAGAAGACCGCGAAGAGTATCTGATGGTGCTCTATGACAATCTCGACAAAGCGGGCCAGGATCACTTCTTGGCTGAGCATCCCGGTGACGGACCGTATGATTACGCCTCCACGATGCACTATTCTCGTGGGGGGGTTTCGTCGAATGGCGGATCTGTGCTCGAGACTATCCCGCCCGGCATGGGCATTCCAGCTGGGGGCCTTTCTCCGGGAGACATCGATGGCGTTGCGAAACTCTATGGGAAGCCCTCCGAGACAACCTCGATCGCGAGCAATCCGCCGGGCTTGGCCGTCGTCATTGACGGTGCTCAAGTGACCACGCCAGCCACTGTCCGCTGGGCGTCCGGCACCACCCACATCATCGAGGTGCCGGTGGTCCAAACGAGGGACGGCAGACGCTTCCTGTTCGGGCGCTGGAATGACGGCGGTCAGCGTCGGCGCACTGTGACCGCAGGGCCCGAAACGACTTGGCTTGAAGCCAACTTTATCGAGCAGCACTCCGTTGGAGCTGCAGTCCAGCCGGCAGGTGCGGGAAGCGTGACGCTGAGCCCGCCCTCGCCGGACGGCTTCTACACGGTCGGAACACAGCTGCAGGCTGTGGCGACGCCCCGCCCTGGCAGCGGCTATCGCTTCGTGCGGTGGGGGGGTACGCTGGGGGGCCATCACGGAAGAGCATCAAATTCGGCGACATGGGTCGTTGGCCGGACCGGGAAGCGGTTCGAGGCCAGGTTCACCACGCGTCCGATCTTGCGGATCGAAGCGAACGTCGAGCCGTTTGTCTTGCGTATCGACGACTTCTACGACCACGTCGAGGACTATTGGACCTACGCTCCGGTCGCGCTGGAGACCGACGTTCGGAACGATGTGATCCAGCTTGGGCTGGATGAAGTCGGCCTAGCGCCGCATGCCGGGCTGCGCCGCCACCGGTATGAGGGCTGGAGCGATGGGGGCGCGATCTCGCATTCCGTCAGGTTGCCCCGCGGGGACGGCCTACTCACCGCCAAGTTGGTTGCCGAGCATCCGCTGTCTACCAAGGTCGCGCCCCCGGCCGCGGGTCGCATCGTCGTCGACCCAGCTCCGCATGACAGGTACTACAACGCGGGCACCCCCGTGTATCTGAGGGCAGAGCCCAGTCCTTCGTGGGAGTTCGTGCGCTGGATTGGCGATGTCGACGGGCGCGAAGCTGCCACCACGATACGAATGGATCGCCCCATGTTTGCCGCGGCGGTTTTCTCGCAGGCCCCCGAGCTCGCTCCGGGCTCGACCGAAGCGGTGGTTCTGCCGGGCAGCAACTACAGCTTCCGCGTGTACGACAAGGCCTTAGGGTTTCGCGTCCATGTCCCGCCCGGTGCGAGCGAGCTCAGCATCAACTTCGAGCCTTCTACTCCGGGCGCGGACGTTGGCCTGTTCGTCACAGCCGGTGCGGAGCATCTGGATTGGCGTTACGGAGAGGACGGGCAAACCCCGGATTTTCGCGCCGACTTCCAGTCGAGGACGCCGGGCAGTTCACGGACGATCGTGATCACTCGGGCATCCAGCCCGGCTCTGGTTGCCGGCAGCGCCTATCACGTGAGCCTCGTAGTCTTCGCGCCGTCGACCGAGGTTAGGGGCGCGCTGACCGCCACGACCGAGAGCCTAACCTCTACGCGGCCTGCCGCTGGTGCGAGCCCGAGGGCGCTGACCTTCGTATCGCCCTCAAACCTCGATCCGGCCCCGCAGGTGATTCGCCTGACAAATAAAGGTGCGGGCCAGCTGCGATTCTCGATCAGCTCCGACCAGACCTGGTTATCCGCATTGCCCGCGAATGGTGCCCTCGCAAGCGGCGCGGGCACCGAGATCGAGGTCCGTGTGCTCGGGGCTGGCACCTGGCCTGAGACGCATTACGGGAACTTAGCGATCGTGCCGGTCATGGAGGGTGCCGAAGGCTCGCCAGTGATTGAGAGCGTGCCGGTCACGTTCGTCGTCATGCCCGCAAGCGACAACTAATCCACCGCCGCAGAGCCGTCCGTGCAGCCGCACCTGAAGGCGGCCAGCCGAACTCCCGTGGCGGCTCCGGCCACGCAGCCGCTCCTCGTTGGCGCGGTACTGGCTCAAGGTAGCGCACGGGCATTCGAGGCTGGAAGCACGAGCTGGCCGCCACGGTTGCAGGCGAGGGCGGTGCAATCGAGGCTGCCGAACCCCATCCGCAATGGCCGGGCCAGGCACGCATCATTCTGGGGCCGGCGCGGGCGCGGTGTTGCTAGTAGCCGATGGCCGCCGGTCGAACGCGGTCACGGTCTCGATCTTGTAGCGGGAATCCCGACAGCGACAGGCGCGCGGAGCTTGCTGCGGACAGGCGTGTGCTATCATCAGTTCGTGGTGCCCAAGGGGTCCCGTTCGCGGGACCGCGACCGTCAAGAGCAGCAGCACCGGTAGGGGGCCTGCGCTTGACGATCGGCCCAGCAACGCTTATGATGGATTGAAGAACTGGTTAGGGCGCACGTCCCGCTTTCTGGCATAACGCTGGAACGCATGGGGTGTGTTAGCGCTTTTGGCGTTCCAGCCCGGTCCGCGAAGCAGCTGCTTCAACGATCTCAGGTTGGTAGTTGAACGAGACTCTGAGATGGGTCTTGTGGGGTGCCGCCCCCAGCGATCCTGACGCCGAGAAGGCTCCAGCAGGGGCTCGTTATGGCTACGGACGCGGGGGCTCGACTGAGCTTTGCGATTGCGCACGGCTGTGCATGCTTGACGCATGTGCGCCGGACGTACGCAGGGAGCGTGGGCCGCAGCCGCGGGAGGGATTCAGGATCGTGCCGACATTCAGCCAACTAGTGCGCAAGGGCCGCAAGGCGCCGAAGTACAAGACTTCTTCGCCTGCCCTGCAGAAGTGCCCGCAGAAGCGTGGCGTCTGTACCCGCGTGTACACCGTGACGCCGAAGAAGCCGAACTCCGCCCTGCGCAAGGTGGCACGCGTCCGGCTGACCAACAGCATCGAGGTGACCACGTATATCCCGGGCGTGGGCCACAACCTCCAAGAGCACTCGATCGTGCTCATTCGCGGCGGCCGCGTCAAGGACCTCCCCGGCGTCCGCTACCACGTGGTGCGGGGCACGCTGGACGCCTCGGGTGTCGAGGATCGGCGCCAGGCGCGCAGCAAGTACGGCACCAAGCGCCCGAAGAAGTGAAGTAAGGAGCATTCGCAGCCATGCCGCGCAGACGAGAAGTTCCCGTACGGGAGCCCGCCCCCGACGCCGTCTACAACTCGACGTTGGTTTCCAAGTTCATTAACTGCATGATGTGGGCCGGCAAGAAGTCCACGTCCGAGAGGATCTTCTACTCGGCGATGGACAAGATTCGCGCGAACAGCGGCGAGGACCCGCTGCCGATCTTCAAAAAGGCCGTCGAGAACGCCAAGCCCGTGGTCGAGGTCAAGTCGCGCCGGGTCGGCGGCGCGAACTACCAGGTTCCCATCGAGGTCCGGCCCAACCGCCGCCAGTCGCTGGCACTGCGCTGGCTGATCGGCAATGCACGCTCGCGGAGCGAGCACCGCATGGCGGACCGGCTCGGCACCGAGTTGCTGGAGGCCGCGCAAGGACGCGGCACCACGATCAAGAAGAAGGATGACGTCCACCGCATGGCGGAGGCCAACAAGGCTTTCGCGCATTTCCGCTGGTAGCTGACGCAGTCGTACCTAGGTTCATTCCGATGCCCCGCACTGTCCCCATCGAACGCTACCGCAACATCGGAATTGCCGCGCACATCGATGCCGGCAAGACGACGACGACCGAGCGCATCCTGTACTACACCGGGCGGCTGCACCGCATGGGCGAAGTGCATGACGGGACCGCGACCATGGACTACATGGAGCAGGAGCAGGAGCGCGGCATCACGATCACCTCAGCCGCCACGACCTGTTTCTGGCGCGATCACCAGATCAATATCATCGACACGCCCGGCCACGTCGACTTCACCGCCGAAGTCGAGCGCTCCCTGCGGGTCCTCGACGGAGCGATCGCCCTCTTCGACGCGGTCGCGGGAGTGCAGCCGCAGTCCGAGACTGTCTGGCGCCAGGCCGACAAGTACCAGGTGCCCCGGCTTGCGTTCATCAACAAGATGGACCGGGTCGGCGCGAACTTCGACTACGCCGTGCAGACCATGATCGACCGGCTCAAGGCGAATCCGGTGCCGATCCAACTGCCGATCGGTGCGGAGGACCGCTTGCGCGGGGTCGTCGATCTGGTTGAGATGCGGGGCATCTTCTGGAAGGACGACACGCTGGGGGCCGAGTACGAGGTCGGGGAGATCCCGCAAGACCTGCTCGAAGAGGCCAGGGACCGCCGCGCCAAGATGATCGAGAAGGTTGCCGAGGACGACGAGCAGCTGTTCGATCTGTACGTCGAAGGCAGCGAAATCAGCGTCGCGGACCTGCGGGCCGCGATCCACCGTGCCACAGCGGCGATGCGCATCACCCCGGTGCTGTGTGGTTCCGCCTTCAAGTACAAGGGCGTGCAGCGCCTGCTCGATGCCGTCGTTGACTACCTGCCGGCGCCGACCGATGTGCCACCGATGCAGGGCACCGACCTTGACAGCGGCGAGGCCGTCACGCGCGAGGCGAGCGACGACGCGCCTTTCGCGGCGCTGGTGTTCAAGATCCTGACCGACCCCTATGTCGGCCAACTCGCATTCCTGCGCGTGTATTCGGGTTCGCTCCAGGCGGGCGGCTCGGTATACAACGTCTCCAAGCGGCGCAAGGAGCGTGTGGGCCGGCTCCTGCGCATGCACGCCAACAAGCGCGAGGACCTCGGCGACGCCCAGGCCGGCGAGATCTTGGCCGTGGTCGGCCTCAAGACAGTGCAGACCGGCGACACGATCTGCGATCCGTCGCATCCGGTCGTGCTCGAGCAGATCGAGTTTCCCAACCCGGTGCTCTCGCTGGCGGTGGAGCCTAAGACGAAGGCCGATCAGCAGAAGATCGGCATGGCGCTGACCAAGCTGTCGCAGGAAGATCCAACCTTCCAGGTGCAATCTGATGCCGAAACCGGGCAGACGATCCTGTCAGGCATGGGCGAATTGCACCTCGAGATCTTGGTGGACCGGCTCCTGAGAGAGTTCCAGGTCGCTGCCAACATCGGCCGGCCGCAGGTCGCCTACAGGGAGACCATCCGCAAGGCCGCCCAAGGCGAGGGCCGCTTCGTGCGGCAGACCGGCGGACGCGGCCAGTACGGCCACTGCAAGATCCGCGTCGAGCCGATCGAGGGTGGCGAAGTTGAATTCGAGAGTGCAATCTACGGCGGCTCCATTCCCAAGGAATACGTGAACGCGGTCGAGAAGGGCGTGCGCGAGGCGCTGGCGAACGGCCTGCTCGCCGGCTACCAGACGGTTGGGGTGAAGGTCGTCGTGTACGACGGCACCACCCACGAGGTCGACAGCTCCGAGGTGGCCTTCAAGGTCGCCGGGTCAATGGCCTGGAAGGATGCCGCCCAGCGCGCCAAGCCCACCCTGCTCGAGCCTGTCATGGCGATCGAGGCGGTGGCTCCGGAGGAATACGTGGGCGACGTGCTGGCAGACATCAACTCGCGCCGGGGCCGCATCGAGGGCATGGACCTGCGCGGCTCGACCCAGGTGATCCGGGCATTTGTGCCGCTGGCGGAGATGTTCGGCTATGCCACGGACCTGCGGTCCAAGACGCAGGGCCGCGGCAGCTACACAATGCACCTGCACACGTACGAGCTGGCCCCCGCCCCCGTGCAGGAAGAAATCGTGAGCCGCATGCGCGGCAGGGTGGCCAGATAGGCCTGCGGGAACATTCAAAAGGACAGGGACAGATGGCAAAGGAAAGGTTTGATCGCTCGAAGCCGCACGTGAACGTGGGCACGATCGGGCACATCGATCATGGCAAGACGACGCTGACGGCGGCGATCACTCGCGTGCTGAGCAAGCACGATCCGTCGAACGAGGTGCGCTCGTTCGACTCGATCGACAACGCGCCGGAGGAGCGCGCGCGGGGCATCACGATCGCGACCGCGCACGTGGAGTACCAGACGGCCAACCGGCACTACGCGCACGTGGACTGCCCGGGGCACGCGGACTACATCAAGAACATGATCACGGGCGCGGCGCAGATGGACGGGGCGATCCTGGTGGTGGCGGCGACGGACGGGCCGATGCCGCAGACGCGCGAGCACATCCTGCTGGCGCGGCAGGTGGGCGTGCCGTACATCGTGGTGGCCTTGAACAAGGTGGACATGGTGGACGACGAGGAACTGCTGGAGTTGGTCGAGCTAGAAGTAAGGGAGCTGCTGGCGGAGTACGATTTCCCGGGCGACGACGTGCCGGTGGTGCGGGTGTCGGCCTTGCGGGCGCTGGACGGCGAGGCGGACGCGCAGCCGGGCATCGACGAGCTGATGCAGGCGGTGGACGACTACATACCGACGCCGGAGCGCGACGTGGACCGGCCGTTTCTGATGCCGATCGAGGACATATTCTCGATTCCGGGGCGCGGGACGGTGGTGACGGGACGCGTCGAGCGGGGTCAGGTGAAGGTCGGCGAGGAGATGGAGTTCCTAGGCATCCGGGACACGCACAAGAAGGTGATCACGGGCGTGGAGATGTTCAAGAAGCTGCTGGACTCGGGGCAGGCGGGCGACAACGTCGGGCTGCTGGTGCGGGGCTTGGGCAAGGACGAGGTGGAGCGCGGCCAGGTGGTGGCGAAGCCGGGCAGCATCACGCCGCACACGCGGTTCAAGGGTCAAGTGTACGTGCTGAAGAAGGCCGAGGGCGGGCGGCACACGCCGTTCTTCAACGGGTACCGGCCGCAGTTTTACTTCCGCACGACGGACGTGACGGGCGTGGCGCACATGCCGGAAGGCACGGAGATGGTGATGCCGGGCGACAACGTGGAGCTGGAAGTGGAGTTGATCGTGCCGATCGCCATGGAGCAGGGCCTGCGTTTCGCGATCCGCGAGGGCGGTCGCACCATCGGGGCGGGCACCGTTTCCGCGGTGGTCGAGTAGAGCCGAGTACGGGGACCCAGGGCCAGAAGGACACCGACAGCGATGCCGAAAGAAAGAATCCGAATCCGCCTGAAGGCGTACGACTACCGCGTCCTCGACCAGTCGACCAGCGAGATCGTGAACACGGCCAAGCGCACGGGAGCCCAGGTCGCTGGTCCGATTCCGCTGCCGACCGTGAAGAACAAGTACACCGTGCTGCGCTCCGTGCACACGGACAAGCGCTCGCGCGAGCAGTTTGAAATCCGCACGCACAAGCGGCTCTTGGACATCCTCGAGCCGACCCAGGACACGGTGGACGCGCTGATGCGCCTCGACCTGCCGGCGGGCGTGGACGTGGAGATCAAGGCATTCGGCGCATAAGCGCCGCGGAAAGAGCAGACCTGACGCAGGAGAGCATGACTAGATGGCACCCGGAATCCTAGGCAAGAAAATCGGGATGACGCAGATCTTCGACGCCGAAGGGCGCGTAGTGCCCGTGACGGTGCTGCAGGCGGGCCCTTGCGTCGTCGTGCAGCGCAAGAACGCTGGTCGCGACGGCTACGAAGCCATCCAGGTCGGCTTGGTGGACTTCATGCGCGAGAAGCTGGTGAAGAAGCCGCAGCGCGGCCACTTCGCCAAGGCCGGCGTGGCGCCCATGCGCTTCGTCCGTGAGTTCCGCCTAGAGGCCGGTGCAGAGGGCCTCGAGCCCGGCGACCGCATCCTGGCCGAGCACTTCAAGGCGAGCGAGAAGATCAACGTGACCGGCACGAGCAAGGGCAAGGGCTTCCAAGGCGTGGTCAAGCGCTACAACTTCCGGGGCGGCAATAAGACGCACGGCTCGATGTTCCACAGGGCGCCGGGGTCGATCGGCCAGAGCGCCTGGCCTTCGCGCGTCTTCAAGGGCGTGCGCCTGCCGGGCCGCATGGGCGGTGATCGCGTCACGGTGCGCGGCCTCGAGATCGTCGATGTGCAGGCCGACGACAACGTGATACTCGTGCGCGGCGCGGTGCCGGGGCCGAACGGCGGATTCGTTTCGATCCGGAGGGCGAGGTAGAGAGCGATGCCTAACGTGGACGTAGTCGATCTCAAGAACCAGATGGTCGAATCCATCGAACTGTCTGAAATTGTCTTCGGGGCGCCGGCCAACGAGAGCCTCGTGCACCAGGTGATCGTGGCCCATCAGGCCAACCAGCGCGCCGGTACCCACAAGGTCAAGGGGCGCGGTGAGGTCGCCGGCTCCGGACGCAAGCTGTGGCGGCAGAAGGGAACCGGACGTGCCCGCAGCGGCTCGCGCCGCTCGCCGATATGGCGGGGTGGCGGCACGGTGCATGGCCCCCAGCCGCGCAGCTACCATCAAAAGGTGCCTCGCAAGATGCAGATCGCGGCGCTGCGCTCGACGCTGTCCGCGCGCATGAGCGAGAGCTGCATCACGGTGGTCCGGGCTTTCGAGCTCGAAAGCCACAAGACCAAGGAGTTCCGCACGGCGCTCGAGACGCTCGGCGTGGGCGGCAACGTGCTGGTGGTGGAAAACGAGCCGAACCAGAACTTGCAACTCTCCAGCCGCAACCTGCCCGGTGTGCAGCTGCTGCCGATCTCTCGGCTCAATCCTTACGTCGTGCTCAAGTACAAGCGCATCTTGATGTCGGTTCGCGCGGCCCAGGCATGCAGCGAGGTGCTCGCATGAGTCCATTCGAAGTCCTCATTGGCCCGCTCATCACGGAAAAATCCGAGCTGGGCCGTGTCACCGAGCAGACGCTTTGCTTCCGCGTCCACGTCAAGGCCACCAAGACGGACGTCAAGAACGCGGTGCACGCGATCTTCAAGGTGGACGTCGACTCGGTGCGGACGGCGAAATATATCGGCAAGATGCGCCGCCAAGGCCGCTTCCAAGGGCGTCGTCCGGACTGGAAGAAGGCCTACGTGAAGCTGAAACCCGGCCAGAAGCCGGTTGAGTACACGCAGGTGTAGGAGGCCCAGGACCGATGCCGATCAAAACATACAGGCCAACGACGCCGACGCGGCGCTTCCAGACCAGCACCACGCGCGAGGAGCTCACGCGGGACCATCCGGAGAAGTCCCTTGTCAAGGGCAAGAGCAAGCACGGCGGCCGCAACAACCAGGGCCGCATCTGCATCCGCTTTCGCGGGGGCGGCACGAAGCGCCGCTATCGCGAGATCGATTTCAAGCGCCAGAAGCACGGGATCCCTGCGAAGGTCGCCACTGTCGAGTACGACCCGAACCGTTCCGCCAACATTGCGCTGTTGCACTACGTCGACGGCGAGAAGCGCTACATCCTGCAGCCGGTCGGCCTGGCCGTTGGCATGCAGGTCGAGTCCGGCGAGAATGCGGACATTTTGGTCGGCAACGCGTTGCCGCTGAGGCGCATCCCGCCCGGAACGCTGGTACACAACGTAGAGTTGCGACCGGGCAAGGGCGGCCAGATGGCGCGTGCCGCCGGCGCGGAAATCCGCCTGGTGTCGCGGGAGGGCGGCTACGCCCTGCTCAGGCTCCCCTCGGGGGAGGTGCGCCGGGTCTTGGAAGACTGCATAGCGACAATCGGGCGCGTCGGCAATGTCGACCACGGCAACGTCTCGCTTGGCAAGGCCGGCCGGAAGCGCTGGATGGGCAAGCGCCCGCACAACCGGGGCGTGACGATGAACCCGGTCGATCACCCGCACGGTGGCGGCGAGGGTCGCACGTCCGGCGGACGTCATCCCGTCACTCCGTGGGGCAAGCCGACGCGCGGCTACAAGACGCGCAACAATCCGCGCACCGACCGCTACATCGTGTCGCGGCGCGGGAGCAAGAAGAAGGGCTAGGGGGCATCGAGATGGGTCGTTCGCTGAGAAAAGGTCCGTTCTACGACGAGCACCTTCACAAGAAGGTCGAGGCGTTGAACAACTCTGGCAACAAACGCGTGATCAAGACTTGGTCGCGTCGCTCGACGGTGCTGCCAGAGTGGGTCAGCCACACCATTGCAGTGCACAACGGGCGCAAGTTCATTCCGGTGTTCATCACCGAAAACATGGTTGGGCACAAGCTCGGCGAGTTCGCCATGACGCGGACCTTCCGCGGTCACGCCGGCAGCGCGAAGTCCGGACGTGGAGGGTAGCAGCATGGAAGCTGTGGCAAAGTGGAACTACGTCCGGATCGCGCCCCAGAAGGCACGCTTGGTCGCCGACCAGGTTCGTGGCCTAGGGGCTGAGGCCGCCGTGGACGTGCTGCATCGCACGAACAAGCGCGCGGCCGGCCAGATCCTCAAGGTGCTTGAGTCCGCGATCGCCAACGCGGACGATCTTGGCGGCGACGTCGACGAGTTGAGAATCAAGTCGATCGTGGTCAACGAGGGACCGCGCATGAAGCGCATGCGCGCGGCAGCGCGCGGCCGACCGGCGCCGTACATGCACCGGCTGGCGCACATCGTCGTCATCGTCACAGATGGCGGCGACGAGCCGGACGAATTAGAGGAGCGCACGGCAGCCTAGGCTGCCGGAAGGCACCGCGAAGGAGACTGAATGGGTCAGAAAGTACACCCCTACGGCTTCCGCCTGGGCTACACCAAGGTCTGGCGGTCGCGTTGGTTCGCCGAGAAGGGCTACGCCGACTTGGTCAACGAGGACATCGAGCTCAAGGCGATGCTGCGCAAGCGGCTCAAGGCCGCCGGGATCAGCTCGATCGAACTCGACCGACCGGGCAACAGGTTGCGCATCGCGATCCGCGCTGCGCGCCCCGGCATCATCATTGGCAAGAAGGGCTCCGAGATCGAGAAGCTCAAGAGCGAGCTGCAAGAGCAGACCAAGCGGGACATCTACATTGACATCCAGGAGGTCCACCGGCCCGAACTCGACGCCCAGCTCGTCGCAGAATCGGTGGCGGTGCAGATTGAGAAGCGTGTCAGCTTCCGCCGGGCCATGCGCAAGTCCGTCGAGTTCGCACAGCGCTTCGGCTGCAAGGGCATCAAGATCTGGGTCGCCGGCAGGTTGAACGGAAAGATGATCGCTCGCAGCGAATGGCACCTGCACGGCCGCCTGCCATTGCAGACGCTGCGCGCCGACATTGACTACGGCTTCAGCGAGGCCAACACCACGTACGGCGTGCTGGGCGTGAAGTGCTGGATCTACAAGGGCGAGATCATCGACCCGCGCGGCGCTGCGATCCGCAAGACGGGCCGCGAGGATCCGGAACCCGCGCGGCGGCGCGAGGCCCGCTCGCAGGCCGAGCAGGAGCGCGAGCGACTGCGCCATCCCAGCGGCGCTGCGGCAGAGGCTCCGGTCGAGGCGCCCGCGCCCGCGCCGGTCGTGGCCGCGCCGCCGCCCGCGGCGGAGACGGCCTTCCAGCCGCCCATGGCGGATGCTGGCGGCACCGCCGACGGGAACGGGGAGGAATAGCGCCGTGTTGATGCCCAAGAAGACTCGGTATCGCAAGATGCATCGCGGCAATCGCCGCGGCAAGGCCTGGCGCGGTTCGGGGCTGGATTTCGGCGACTACGGCCTCAAGGCGCTCGAGGCGGCTTGGATTACCGATCGCCAGATCGAGGCCGCGCGCATCGCCATCAGCCGTCGTGTCAAGCGCGGCGGCAAGCTGTGGATTCGCATATTCCCGGACAAATCGGTCACGAAGAAGCCCGCCGAGACCCGCATGGGCAAGGGCAAGGGCGCGCCCGAGCAGTGGGTCGCCGTGGTCAAGCCAGGGCGCATGATGTTTGAGCTCGAAGGCGTCGATGAGGCCTCGGCGCGCCGCGCGATGCAACTGGCGGCCCAGAAGCTGCCGATCCCGGTGAAGTTTATCAGCCGTTTTGGGGGAGGTTTGCTATGACGGCCAAGGAATTCCGCGATCTGACGCTCGCCGAGCTGGACCTCAAGGAGGCCGAGGCGCGCGAGCGGATGTTCAAGCTGCGCTACCAGATTTCGATGGGCCAGGCGGAGGGCGTGCGCAAGTACCGCGCCACCCGCAAGGACCTCGCCCGCATCCTGACGATTGTCGGCGAGAAGCGGCGGGAGGCAGCGAACGTGCCAGAGGGAGGCAGCGATGGCTGAGCAGGCCCACAAGAACCACAAGACCGGCGTGGTCGTCTCGACCAAGGCCGAGAAGACCATCGTGGTCGAAGTGAGCCGGCGCGTGCAGCACCCGCTGTACCGCCGCTACATCACGCGCAAGAAGAAGTTCATGGCGCACGACGAGGACGGCACCGCCAACAAGGGCGACCGGGTGCGCATCGTCGAGTGCCGCCCGCTTTCGAAGCGGAAGCGTTGGCAGCTCGAGCAAGTCGTGCTGAGGTCGACACAGGTTGAGATCAAGGTCCGCCGCAAGCGGCGTGACCCTGCGGGCCAGTAGCGTCCGGCTGAAGGGGAGACAGACGATATGATTGGCATGCAGACTAGGCTGACGGTGGCCGACAATTCGGGCGCCCGGCGTCTGATGTGCATCTTGCCCCGTGGCGGGTCGACCGGCAGCAAGGCTGGGCTGGGCGATGTTGTCATGGCCTCGGTGAAAGAGGCCGTGCCGGACTCGAACGTCAAGAAGGGCTCTGTCGTCCGGGCCGTGGTCGTGCGCATGCGCAAGGAGACCCGTCGCAAGGACGGCACGTACATTCGGTTCGACGAGAACGCGGCCGTGCTGGTTGACGAGTTGGGCGAGCCAGTGGGCACGCGAGTTTTCGGGCCGGTGGCCCGCGAGCTGCGGGACAAGCGCTTCATGAAGATCGTCTCGCTCGCTCCGGAGGTGCTCTGATGCCGAAGATGCGCAGGCATCGCCAGCCGCTGCTGATGCAGAAGACCAAGGTCAAGAGGAATGACACCGTGGAGATTCTGACCGGTAGCAGCAAGGGGCTGCGCGGGCGCGTGCTGCAGGTGGACCGCAAGCGCGGGCGGCTCTTGGTGGAGGGTGCCAACATGGTCAAGAAGCATGTTCGGCCCAATCCGCAGAAGCAGATCAAGGGCGGCATTGCAGAGCGCGAATCGATGTTGCATCTCTCGAACGTGAGATTGGTGGGCGAGTGATGGCTGCGTTGCGATTGAGAGACAAGTATCAGGCGGAGGCCGTGCCGGCCCTGCGCAACGAGTTCGGCTACAGCTCGCCGATGGCGGTGCCCAGGCTAGTTGCGATCAAGCTGAACATTGGTATCGGCAAGACCATCCTGCAGAAGCAGGAAGGCGGCCAGAAGAAGAAGGCCGGCAAGGGTGCGGCGGACGCTCAGGGCGGCCGCAAGGTGCCGGTCAACCAGCGCGTGGTGGACGGAACGGTCCAGGAACTGGCGGCCATCACGGGTCAGAAGCCGGTCGTCACACTGGCGAAGCGGCCCATCGCCGGTTTCAACCTGCGCGAAGGCGTGCCGGTTGGCTGCACGGTCACGCTGCGCGGCGTGCGCATGTGGGAGTTCCTGGACCGTCTGGTCTCGGTCTCGCTGCCGCGCGTGCGCGACTTCCAAGGCGTTTCGCCGAAGCTGGACGGGCGGGGCAACTACACGCTTGGCATCCAGGAGCACACGATCTTCCCGGAGATCGACTACACGAAGGTCGATGTGATGAAGGGCATGAACGTGACGATGATCACGACTGCCCGCACGGACCAAGAGGGCCACATGCTGCTTAGGCTGCTGGGCATGCCATTCCGCGCCGCTTAGGGGCGGACAGGATCAAGAGGAAAACTATGGCGACGAAAGCGAAGAAGGCACGCGAGCTCAAGAAGCTGCCGTTTCAGGTGCGCTACCGCAACCGCTGCAGGCGGTGCGGGCGGCCCCGCGGCTACATGCGCAAGTTCGAGCTGTGCCGCATCTGCTTCCGGAACTTGGCGCTGAACGGCGAACTGCCGGGCGTCGTCAAGAGCAGCTGGTAGGGGGAACGATGCATAGCGACCCAATTGCTGACATGCTCACGCGGATCCGCAACGGCATGGCGGCCAGGCACAGCAAGGTTGAGATCCCGGGCTCGAAGGTGAAGATCGAGGTGGCGCGCATCCTCAAGGAAGAGGGCTACGTCACCAACTACCGGGTGGCCACCGACGAGAACAAGAAGACACTGAAGGTCTATCTCAAGTACCGCCCGGATCGCAAGCCCGTGATCACGCGTCTGGAGCGGATTTCGAAGCCCGGCCGCAGGGTGTATGTGGATTCGAGCAACATCCCGCGGGTGATCGGCGGCATGGGTGTGTGCGTGCTGACCACCTCAAAGGGCGTGCTGACCGGCCGGCAGGCCAAGAAGCAGGGCGTCGGCGGAGAGTTGCTTTGCACGGTCTACTGAGGCGCTCCGCGCGCACAGGGGAGAGACGATGTCGAGAATAGGGAACCTGCCGATTTCAGTGCCGGACGGTGTCGAGGTCGGGATCGAGACGCGACGACTGGACGTCAGCGGCCCGAAGGGCAAGCTGAGTGTCCCCGTTCCTGTGGGCGTCGCGGCGTCGCTGGAAGAGCGCACGCTGAAGATAAGCTGCGCGAACCCGTCGCTCGTGGCCATGCAGGGACTGACGCGATCCCTAGCCTTCAACTGCGTGACCGGAGTGACGCAAGGCTTCAAAAAGCGGCTCGAGATCTCTGGTGTCGGCTACCGGGCCCAGCGCAACGGTAGAGTGCTGTCGCTGCAACTCGGCTATTCGCACCCAATCGAGGTGCTGCTGCCGGACGGCGTCGAGGCCACCGTCGAGGGCAACACCAAGATCGAAATTTCCGGGATTGACAAGCAGGTTGTGGGCCAGGTCGCGGCCAACATCCGCTCGTTGCGCAAGCCGGACCCTTACAAGCACAAGGGTGTTCGCTACGAAGGCGAGCGGCTGCGCAGCAAGGAAGGCAAGAGTTCCGGCGCCTAGTCGGCGGAACGACGGAGCGAAGTAACGATGGTTTCCCAGACCAAGCGAAACGAACGCCGATTGCGCGTACATGCCCGGATTCGGAAGAATCTGCGTGGCACCGCTGCGCGACCCAGGCTGGCCGTATACCGTTCTCTGAAGCATATTTATGTGCAGGTCATCGACGACGATGCCCAGCACACGCTGGCGACGGCCTCGACAGTCGGAGCCGACTTCGCGGACTACGGCGGCAACGTCGCAGCGGCCACCAAGGTTGGCGAGATGATCGCCGAGCGCGCCCGCAAAGCGGGTATCGAGCAGGTCGTGTTCGACCGTGGCGGCCACAATTTCAAGGGCCGGGTGCAAGCCTTGGCCGAGGCAGTGCAAAAGGCCGGGCTGCTGCCGCCGACCCGGGTGCGGCGCGTCCGCGAGAAGACCGAGCCGGCCAGCGCGACTGGCAAGGCCGGCAAGCGCCGCTAGGCGGAGTCAGGGGAGTAGGTACGCATGGAACCGAACCAGAACATCGAGCACACAGAATTACAGCTCACCGACGAGGTCGTCGAGATCAACCGCGTCACCAAGGTCGTCAAGGGCGGCAAGAACCTGAGCTTTTCGGCGCTGGTCGTCGTGGGGGATCCGGAAAAGCACGTCGTAGGGTTTGCCAAGGGCAAGGCCAAGGAAGTGCCTTCGGCGATCCGCAAGGCGATCGAGAAGGCCAAGAAGAATCTGATCCAGGTGAACGTGCTGGGTCCCACGATCCCGCACGAGGTGCTGGGTGTGTACGGGGCCGGCCGCGTTCTGCTCAAGCCCGCCCGCGAGGGCAAGGGCAAGATCGCCGGCGGCGCTGTGCGCAAGGTGGTCGAGGCCGCGGGCATCCAGAACGTGCTCACCAAGTGCATCGGGTCCAGGAATCCGCACAACGTGATCAAGGCCACGTTCGACGGGCTGCGGCAGCTGCGCCATCACGACGAGATCGCGCGTCTGCGCGGCAAGGACGTGCACGAGATTAAGGGGCGTACGTAGTGCCAGCTATGATCAAAATTCGACTCAAGCGGAGCACCATCGGCGCTCCGTCCAAGCTCAAGAAGGTTGTGCGCGGTCTCGGGCTGCGCAAGATAAACCAGGTTGTGGAGCGGCCGGAGGGCCCGGCCACGCGCGGCATGGTGGCCAAGGTGCCACATTTGGTGGAAGTCGTCGACTAGGCGGATACTGCGATGAAACTCAGCGATTTGAAACCTGCTCCCGGCTCACGCCGCCCCCGCAAGCGGCGCGGACGCGGCCCTGGTTCGGGTTTGGGCGTGACCGCCGGTCGCGGCGAGAAGGGCCAGCGGTCCCGCTCGGGCTACAGCGGCAAGCGGGGCTTCGAGGGTGGCCAGATGCCACTTGTGCGGAGAGTCCCCAAGCGCGGCTTTAAGAACCCCAACCGCAAGGAGTTTGCGGTGTTGAACGTGGCGCGCTTCGAGGAACTGGCCGGGGACGAGTTCACCCCGCAAGGGCTGCTCGCGGCGGGCACTGTCAGCCGGCTCCGCGACGGGCTCAAGATTCTGGGCAACGGAGACATCAGCAGGCCGGTGACCGTGACAGCGCACAAGTTCTCGGTCACGGCGAAGCAGAAGATTGAGAAGGCGGGCGGCACGGCGCTGCTGGTCGGCGCGGAGGCGGACGCGACATCATGAGGTGGCTCGAGGCCGGCATGAACGTTTTCCGCGTTCCGGACCTGCGCAGGCGGCTCCTGTTCACGCTGTCGATGCTGGCGGTGTACAGGGTCGGCGGGCACATTCCGACGCCGGGTGTGAACACCGAGGAGCTGCAGCGCATCTTCGAGGCAGCCCGCGGCACGGCGCTGGGCTTCTTGGACCTGTTCTCGGGCGGCCAGCTGAGTCAGCTGACGATTTTCGCGCTCGGGATCATGCCGTACATTACGGCCTCGATCATCTTGCAGCTGCTGACCGTGGCCGTGCCAACGCTGGAACGGCTGCAGAAGGAGGGCGAGCTGGGCCGGCGCAAGATCACGCAGTGGACCCGCTACCTGACGATCGGCATCAGTATCGTGCAGTCCTTCGCTTATGCGCAGCTTGTCGTGCAGCAGGGCCTGGCGTACGACCCCGGCTGGCGCTTCCGGCTGATGACGATCCTGACCCTGACGACGGGAACGGCGTTCATCATGTGGCTCGGCGAGCAGATCACCGAGCGCGGTATCGGCAATGGCATGTCGCTGATCATTTTCGCCGGCATCGTCGTCGGGCTGCCGGGTGCGACCCAGAACATTTACGAGAACGTCTTCGTGACCGGACAGTGGAATGCGCTGGCCGCGGTCGTGATCGTGGTCGCGATGGTGCTCGTGGTCGGCTTCATTGTCTTCGTCGAGCGCGGCGAGCGCAGGATCCCGGTGCAGTACGCCAGGCGCGTGGTGGGCCGGCGCATGATGGGCGGCCAGTCCACGCACCTGCCGTTGAAGGTCAATGCGGGGGGGGTGATCCCCGTGATCTTCGCATCGTCGATCCTTTCGATGCCCCAGACGCTGACCCTGATGTTTGCTGAGAGCCCGTTGCTGTCGCGCCTGCTGGAGACCGTGCGTCCCGGCGAGCCGCTCTACGAGTTGATCTACGTTGTGAGCATCGTCTTCTTCTGCTTCTTCTACGTATCGATCATCTTCAACCCCAATGAAGTGGCCGATAACATGCGCAAGTACGGCGGCTTTATCCCGGGCATCCGCTCCGGCAAGCCGAGCGCCGAGCACATCAACGACATCCTGACCAAGCTGACCTTGGTCGGCGGCCTGTACCTGGCCACGATCTCCCTGATTCCGGATCTGATGCTCCACGGAGCGAAGGTCCACCACTTGCCCCTGATCGGCAACTGGGCGGACGCCAACGTGCCCCGCTGGCTGCTTGACGGACTGGCGGTGAACTTCTACTTCGGGGGCACGTCACTGCTGATTGTTGTGGGCGTGGCGATGGATTTCGTGAACCAGGTCGAGTCGCAGCTGCTGATGCGGCACTACGAGGGCTTCACGCCGCGCTCGGGCAGGATTCGGGGGCGGCATTCGCTTGCGTAGAGGATTTGCGCGCCCCGCCGGGGCGCAGCTTGTCGAGAATGGCCATGATCGTTCGCAAGACTCCGATGGAAATCGAGGCGATGCACGCCAGCGGGCAGCTGGTCGGGCGCATCCTGGCCGCCCTGCGTGCCTCGGTCCGGCCCGGGACCACGACGATGGACTTGGAAGAGGAGGCAGTTGCAATGATCCGCGACGCGGGCGCTAAGGCTGCCTTCAAGGGGTACTACGTGCCGGCGGCGCGCAAGAGGTTTCCCGCGGCGCTGTGCACTTCGGTCAACGAGGAAGTGGTGCATGGCATCCCCTCGCGCAGGCGCGTGCTGCAAGAGGGCGACATTGTGAAGGTCGACTGCGGCGTGCAACTGGACGGGTATTTCGGGGATTCTGCGACGACGATTCCGGTGGGCACGATCTCGGCGGAGACGGAGCGGTTGCTGCGGGTCACGCGGGAAGCGCTCGATCTGGCGGTCGAGCAGATGGTGGAAGGCGGCCGCCTCTTTGACGTCAGCGGCGCGGTCCAGCGGCACGCCGAGGGGGCGGGCTTTTCGATCGTGAAGGAATTTGTCGGGCACGGGATCGGGCGCGAGCTGCACGAAGAGCCGCAGGTGCCGAATCACGTCGACCCGAAGCTGCGCAACCTACGGTTGCGCGAAGGCATGGTGTTTGCGATCGAGCCGATGGTGGCGGCCGGTGACCCTAGCACGCGCATTCTGCGCGATCGCTTCACCGCGGTTACGCGAGACGGCTCCAACGCGGCGCATTTCGAGCACTGCGTAGCTGTCACAGCGAACGGTCCGCGGCTGCTGACGGCGGTATGAAGGATGGAACACGGACAGCCATGGTTGCGGAGCGCGAGTCAGGTAGTGGCAACGCAGAGGTCGCCGAAGCGCAGGGCACGGTGCTCGAAGAGTTGCCGAGCTTGCTGTATCGCGTGCGCCTCGAGACGGGCCACATCGTCTCGGCCACGGCGACAGGGCGGCATGAGCTGGACTTCCTGCGATTGCTGCCGGGGGACCGCGTGCGGGTGCGCCTGGCGTCGCGGGACGCGACGCGGGCGCGAATTCTAGGACGGTTGGAGCAATGAAGGTACGAGCATCGGTCAAGAAGCTTTGCAAGGAATGCAAGATCATCCGGCGGAAGGGGATCTTGCGGGTAATCTGCACGAACCCCAGGCACAAACAGCGTCAGGGCTAGGCAGGCGAGGAGAGCAAACATGGCGAGATTGGAAGGCGTCGACATTCCCGACAACAAACGGGCGGAAGTGTCATTGACGTATCTATACGGCATTGGATTCGCGCGGGCGCGATCGCTGTTGCACCGCGCCGGAATTGACTTCGGGAAGCGGATGGGCGACTTGGATGATCGAGAGATCACCGCTTTGCGCAAGCTCCTTGAAGAGGAGCAGGCAGTGGAGGGCGATCTGCGCAAGGAAGTGCAGCTCAATATCCGGCGCCTGATGGAGATTGGTTGCTACCGCGGCCTGCGGCATCGCCGCGGCCTGCCGGTGAGAGGCCAGCGGACGCACACCAACGCGCGCAGTCGCAAGGGCGCGCGGCGCGGCCAGATTGCGAACAAGAAGAAGGCGACCAAGTAGTCGCGAGGGAATGAAGTGATGGCAAATCCGAAGGCCAAGGCCAAAAAGCGCTTTAAGAGCCGCCAAAAGAAGAACGTGCCGATCGCGATCGTGCACGTGAAAGCGACGTTCAACAACACGATCGTCACCATCACCGACTTGGAAGGTCGCACGATCTCGTGGTCGAGCGCGGGGTCGCTAGGATTCCGCGGTTCGCAGAAGGGCACGCCATTCGCTGCCCAGCAGGCAAGTATGGCAGCGGCCAACTCGGCCAAGGAACACGGCGTGGGCCGTGTTGTCGTGCGCGTGAAGGGCCCCGGCGGCGGTCGCGAGTCGGCCATCCGGGCGCTGGCAGCGGCCGGGATTCAGGTCACGCACATCAAAGACGTGACGCCCATACCGCACAACGGCTGCCGACCGCCGAAGAAGCGTCGCGTCTGAGGAGCAGGGAGAATCGCATGGCAAGAAATCGGGGACCGGTATTACGCCGCTCGCGGCGCCTGAGCATGGCGCTTGATCCGAAGTCGGAACGGCTGCTAGACAAGCGTCCGTACGCGCCCGGCCAGCATGGCAAGACCCAGCGGCCGCGCAAGATGCTGGGCTACGCCCTGCAAATGCAGGAGAAGCAGCGTGCCCGCTTCATGTATGATGTATTAGAGCGCCAGTTTCGCAAGTACTACGAACTCGCCGCCCGGCAACCCGGCGTCGTGGGCGACAACCTGCTGAGCATTTTGGAGCGGCGCTTGGATAACGTCGTCTTCCGCTTGGGCTTTGCCGTTTCGCGGCGTCAGGCCCGGCAGATCGTCAACCACGGTCATGTGCAGGTTAATGGCGGCAAGGTTGACATTCCTTCCTACCAGGTGCAGGAAGGCGACGTTGTGGAGATCAGAGAAGGCAGCCGGGAACACGGCGGGGTCCGGCTAGCTCTGGATGCGCCGGTGATTCCGTCGCCTCCGGCCTGGCTCGAGCGATCGTCTGAGGACTTGCGCGGGCGCGTGCTGAACGCGCCTTCCAAAGAGGACCTTGAGAGCACGCAGATCAACGCGCAGTTGATCGTCGAGATGTACTCCAGGTAGACATAGCGCGCAGACAACCGGAAACGCAGGGCAAGGAAGAGGCAGAGATCAGATGTTGTGGAAAGGATTCCAGAAGCCGAAGCGCCTAGCTGCCAACTCGGATTCACTGAGTGATACATACGGCAGCTTTAGCGCCCAGCCATTTGAGCGGGGCTTCGGGACGACGATCGGCAATTCGCTCCGGCGGGCCCTGTTGAGTTCCATCGAGGGTGCGGCGATCAGCGCGGTCAGAATCGAAGGCGCCCCGCACGAGTTCAGCCCGATCCCCGGCGTGGTCGAGGACGCGACGGACATCATCCTGAACCTGAAGCAGATCCCGCTGCAGCTGCATGGCGAGGGTTCCCGGACGATCCGGCTGCGCGTGACCGAGCCTGGCGACGTCACCAGCGGGGCGATCGAGGTCGACTCGGACGTGGTGATCTTAGATCCCGACGTGCACATCGCAACCGTCAGCGATGATGCGGTGCTCGACATTGAGATGCGCGTCAGAATGGGGCGCGGGTACGTGTCTGCGGAAAAGAATTTCGAAGAGGATCTGGCGGTTGACTATATCCCGATCGACTCGGTCCATTCGCCCGTGCATCGCGTCAAGTACGAGATTGAGCAGGCTCGCCTCGGCCAGACGACGGACTTCGAAAAGCTCAATCTGGAACTGTGGACCAACGGTGCCGTGACGCCGCAGGATGCTATCGGACTGGCCGCGAAGCTGTTGAAGGATCACATGCAGATCTTCATCAACTTCGAGGAGGAGGCAGGGGCCGAGGAAGTCGTGACCGAGGCCGAGGGCGATCTCGCTGCCGAGCACTTCAACAAGTCGATCGAGGATTTGGAGCTTTCAGTTCGCTCGTTCAACTGCCTGAAGAACGCGAACATCCAGACGATCGGCGATTTGGTGGTGCGCACGGAGAACGACATGATGAAGGTCAAGAACTTCGGACGCAAGTCTCTGCTGGAGATCCGGGACATCCTGCAGTCGTTGGGCCTAGAGTTCGGCATGCTCCAGGACGAGCGCGGCAGACTGGTTCCAAGGCAGAGCCCGAAAGATCAGGCATAGCGGGGCGACGGCGATGAGGCACAGAAAAGGCGGCTTCAAGCTGCAGCGTAATCCGTCGGCGCGGCGCGCGCTATTGCGGGGCCTGACCACGAGTGTGATCCTGCACGAACGGATCGAGACCACGGTCACCAAGGCGAAGGCTGTGCGGCCCAAGGTAGAGCATGTGATCACGCTCGCGAAGCGCGACACCCTGCACGCGCGGCGGCAAGCGGCAGCTTACCTGTTCGAGCCAAAGGCCGTGCAAAAGCTGTTCGACAGCATCGGGCCGCGTTTCGCGGACCGCCAGGGCGGTTACACGCGCATCTTGCGCATGGGAAAACCGAGGCGGGGCGATGGCGCTGAAACCGCCATCCTCGAGCTGCTGGGCAGCAAGCTTGAGAAGAAGGGCGAGAGCAAGCAGCAGCGTCGCGAATCGCGCATTAGCCAAGAGTCCGAAGCGGCAAACGCCCAGGCATCTGAAGCGGCAACTACCGCGGCGGCAAGCGCCTCTGACGAAGCTCCGGAGGAACCGGCAGCGGAGGCTGCGGCCCCAGCCGGGGGTTCAGCTGCTTCGGAGTCCAGCGAGAAGTCATAGTCGTGCCGCAGCCGCTGGCGGGCCTGGCCGCGTCGCGGTCATGGCGTGTCCTGCTGACAGTCCTCGCCTGCCTCTCGGCCCCGCTGTCCTGCCGGCAGCCGGACCCCGAAGACCTCGCGGCCACGGTCAACGGCGAGCGGATCACCTACGCGGACCTGGACCGGTATGGCTGGTCCAAGCTGCCGGACGGGCAGCAGAGCCCCGAATTCACTAATCCCGATCAAGAGATGTCGAGGCGTTTCGGCCTCCTGCGCGAACTGATCGACCAGCGGATGCTGTTGCGTCGGGCCGCTGACATGGGCCTGGTCGCCACTGACGCGGACCTTGACGCGGCGGTACAGCGTCACCAGGTTGAATTCGGCACCTTGGAAGCGCTGCGGGAGTTCCTGCAGGGCAAGGCCATCTCGATGGACGACTTTCGCGTCGAGCTGCGGCGCCGACTGACGATAGAAAGGCTGGTCGCGGTCGAGATCTCGGCAAAGGTGCAGGTTGATCGTGACGAGATGCGGTCGTATTACGACAGCCACGAGAGCGCTTTTTCGGTGTACGAGCGGCAAATGCACCTCGCTCAGATCTTGGTGGCGGACACGGAGGTGTCGCCGATCCCCAACCTGCGCAATGACGACGCGACAGGGCTAGACTCGGCACGAGAGAAAATCGAGTGGATCGGCGAGGAGCTCGACAAGGGCGCAGATTTTGAGAAAATGGCGCTGGAGTACTCGGAGGATCCGATCTATGCCGCGACGGGCGGTGACATGGGCTTCATCCCGCAGTCGGCGCTCGAGGAGACAGACATTCGTCTGCGGAGGGAGATGGCGTCCCTCAAGGAGGGTGCCTACTCGAAGGTCGTCGAGACGGACGGCGAGTTCCGCATCCTGCACTTGATCGCGATCGAGCCTGCAGGTCAGCGCAGGTTCGAGGATGAGGGTGTCCAAGAGTCGATCCGGGCCGTGCTGAAGAACCGCAAGGAGCAGGTGCTACGTGCTGCCATCTACGAGGTCGAGCGGAATCGGTCGGTCATCCGCAACTTCTTGGCCGAGCGGATAGCCGCCGACTACGGTGTAGGCAATTGATGGCCGGCTGCCACGTGATATACTCCCATGTCCGGTGCACGTCGCAGACGGCATTCTCCCGGTAGCCGGTTGCGTCGCCGCGCATGTGGTGAGTTCCGCTTGGCTGGGGCTCACGTGTCGCGAAGTTCAGGTTTCCGAAGCCTCGAAGATGGGTCTGGCCGGGGCCGCGGCGTTCGTCGTATCGACGGTCCAGTTCCCGATCATGGGCGTGCCCGTGCATCTCGGCATGTACGGCCTGCTCGGGGTCGTGCTGGGACGGCGCGCGTTCCCAGTGCTGTATGCCAGCTTGCTGTTCCAAGCGTTGCTGCTGCAGCACGGCGGACTGCTCTCGCTTGGGGTGAACGCTTTCAACATGGGCTCCGGAGCCTTCGTCGGCTGGTGGGCCTGGAGACTGCTGCCGGTCCGGCCCGGCCTGCGAGCTGCGGTGGCGGGGTTCTTGGGAGCGATGCTACCGGTGCTGCTGCTTGCCTGGGAGTTCGAGTTGGCCGATTACGGACACGGGCTCTATGCCGTGGCCGTGGTGCTCGTGGCAGTCGCGGTCGTGGAAGCGGCGGTGACGACGCTGACTGTCGGGTTCTTCCAGCGCGCGAAGCCGGAGATCTTGGCCGCGCCCGGAAGCTGACGGCGAGCCTAGGCACCGTGGCGGCGGTGAGCCTGTGCCTGCCCGCAGTGCTGCACGCACACGGGATGGCGCTGGAAATCGTTGCGTCTGCGGGGTCCGTGACAGTGCAGTGCAGCTACTCGAACGGCGACCCGGCCGCCGCGGAGGTCTTGGTCCACTCGCCGGCAGATGCCACACGCTTCTACGCAGTGATCCAAACCGACGAGCTCGGCAGGGTGAGTTTCCAGCCGGACTCCCCCGGAGCGTGGCGGGTCGTCGCGGATGACGGGATAGGGCACCGCGCCAAGCTGGCATTCAGGATTGATGAGGACGGTGTTGCGCACCCCGTGGATGACAGGGCCGCCCGTCTGCGCAGATACTGGCTGTTAGCAGGGGCCTGCGCAGGCGTGCTCGCCTGGTGGGTCTTTGTCAGGCGCAGGCATCGGGCATGAGGCCGTTTGACGGATTGATCGCGGCACCCGCGTCGCCACTGGCGGGTGCCGACCCCTTGGTGAAGCTGTGTGCCGCGTTCACGACGGTGCTGGCGATTTCAACGTTTCCGCCGCTGCTGGACTGGAGGCACGGGGCAATCGTGGCAATCCTGTGCGCGCTTTGGCTGCTGGCACGCATTCCGGTCGGCTATGTGGCCCGCAGGTTCGTGGCAGCCACTCCGTTTATCGCGATGGCTGCCGCACTTCCGCTCGCTGCGCAGTTGCCGGAAGGCGGAGACCTGGCCATCGCGGTGGCCTGGAAGGCGTACTCGGCGATCCTGTTGCTCTCGATACTCGCCGCGACGACGCCGATTGAGGACATCCTCGAATCCTTGCGCCGGCTGGGCGTGCCGAGGGGCTTCGCGCTGACGACAGTGCTGATGCACCGCTACTTGTTCGTGCTGTTGGAGGAATGGCGAGGAATTGCACGGGCCCGCGAATGCCGGACGGGCGGCCGGGTGAGGGCGAGCCGCACACGCGTGTGGGCCAATCAGGCCGCAATGGTGTTCGTCCGCGGCTGGGACCGCGCCGAACGGGTCTCGCAAGCGATGCTGACACGCGGATTCAGAGGGGAGTTTCCGCGGCTGGCCCGATCACGCCCCGGCCCCTGGGACATCGCCTGCGGCGTCCTGCTGCCGCTGGCTGTGGTGGCGCTACGGATGGCGTAGGTCGAGCCGGCGCGCCCAAATGTTCCGATACCGCACCGGGTTGCCGTGGGCTTGCAGCAGGACGCCCAGTTCCGGCTTGTGCGGGCTGTACTCGGTCGGGCGCTTGTGCCGCATCGGGCCCATCATTTCCTTGCGATGGTGCAGCAGCACGCCGTTGTGGAAGACAGTGACGAAGGCGGGCGTTTCCAGTTTCTCCCCGTCAAAGCGCGGTGCTTCGAAGATGATGTCGTAGGTTTGCCACTCGCCGGGCTTGCGCGCAGCGTTGACCAGCGGCGGGTACTGCCCGTAAATCGAGCCGGCTTGGCCGTCGGCGTAGCTGATGTTGTCGTAGGAATCTAGGACCTGAATCTCGTAAAGCCCCATGATCAGGACGCCGCTGTTGCCGCGGCCTTGGCTACGGCCGCGAGGCTCGGCCGGCGTAGCCCATTCGATGTGCAGCTGGACATCGCCGAATTCTTGCTTGGTCATGTGGCTGCCGGTTCCAGGGACAACCTCCATGTAGCCGTTCTCTACCTTCCACGCGGGCTCGGATGTCGTGCCCCGCCTGCGCTGGACCCAATTCGACAGATCCTTGCCGTCAAACAGCACGATGGCGTCCGAAGGCGGTTTCCCCGGGGCGTCGGCTGTGCTCGCAGTGCCCGGCTCGACAAGGCGGGGCCGTGGGCGGGCGTCGTCGTGGACACGCCAGCGGTCGCCGGGCAGAAACGGCGTGTCGGTGTAGCCTGTCGGGGCAGGCTTGTCACCTTCGGCGGCCATGCCGACGGTTGCCAGAGCCAGCAGTGCCAAGGCTAGGGCGCTATGTTTCATTGGTAGTCCTCGCGCGTTCCAGTATTCCACAAGTGCGGCAGATGTTGTTGTTCAGGGCGCGGCCAATCGTTTGGTAGACTGCGGAGCAAGTGCAACCCCCGCTCGCAGAGGACAGCCTTGTCACCGTCTTCTCATCCCGCAGCCACCTTGCGAACGTCGAGGCGGAAATCATCCAGTCGCTGCTCGAGTCGGCGGGCATTGATTGCTGGCTGGCCCGGGAAAACGTGATCCAGCAACCGGTCGGAAACGTGATCGTTAAGGTGCTCGAGTCGTACGCAGAAGAGGCTGAGGCGGTGCTCCAGGACGCTGTCGCCGGGGCCGGGGTCGCTGAGGAATGAGACAGATCTGGCAGTGGCTTGGCTGCCTGCTCCTGCTAGCTGGACTGGCGGCGGGGCTGGCGCTGGCCCCGGGTGGCCCCGACGCTGCCGCGCCGAGACTCGTGGTGCTGCTGGCGGTCGACCAGCTGCGTACCGAGTATCTGGACCGATTCGAGGACCAGTACAGCGGAGGACTGAAATGGCTGCTGGACCACGGCGCGTATTTTCCTGACGCGGCGTACCGGCACTCGACCACTGTCACCGGTGCAGGCCACGCGACAATCGCGACTGGATTGCATCCATCCACGCATGGAATCGTGGGCAACTCGTGGCGCGAGGCGGACAAGGGGGACGTCTACTGCGTGGAGGATGCTCGCTATGCGGCCGTCGGCGGGCCGGGCGACGGCACCTCCCCTCTTGCGCTGCTCGCCGATACGCTAGGCGATCGGCTCAAGGCTCGCTACAGCGAAGCCAAGGTGTACTCGTTCTCGACCAAGGATCGGTCCGCGGTGTTGATGGGCGGCCGCCAGGCCGACGGTGCCTTCTGGTATCGGCCTGGATGCGGCTGCCTGGTGTCTTCGACCTACTACGCAGACGCACTGCCGGATTGGCTGCAGGAGTTTAACGCCGGTCAGCCCTCGGCGGCCTATGCCGGCCGGGATTGGGTCAAGCTGCTTGGCGACGACGCATTGTATGAACGGCTGGCGCGTCGGGACGACTTCCCTACTGAGGGTGACGGGACGGACAAGGTATTTCCCCACAGCCGCCCCGCCGAGGAATACGAATCAACGCTGGCCGCGACCCCTTTTTCGGACGAGATAACCCTCGGCGCCGCGCTGGCGGCACTGCGCTCAGGAGAGATTGGCAACGACAGCAGCCCGGACTTATTGGCGATCGGGCTGTCGGCAACTGATTCGGTCGGTCACCGGTATGGTCCGTTCAGCCAGGAGGCGATGGACAACCACCTGCGCCTCGACCGCCGCCTAGGCGAGTTTTTCGCCGCGCTGGACAAAGTGGTGGGCCTGGAGCGCACGCTGATCGCGCTCACCGCTGACCACGGTGCCATGCCGCTCGTCGAGCACCTAGCTGCGGCGGGAGTCGACGCCGAACGGTTTGACACGGTAGCCCTTTGGGAGCGGGCGGAAGGCGCGATCCAAGCATGCGGTTCGGGCCCGCCGAACAAGACTGTCTCCAAGGCGAGCGGCCGCGACCTGTACTGGAACGAGGACGAGCTGCGGAGCCGGGGCGTGTCGCGCGCCGACGCCAGCAGCTGCGTCGCGGACTGGCTTGGGCAGCAGCGCGGCGTTGCAGCGGTTCTGACGGCCGAGCAGCTTGCCCAGCGGGGCGGCTCGGGCATCGCGGCACTGTTTGAAAATGCCTTCCTAGAGTCACGCTCGCCACATATTCAGGTCCACCTGCGCCGACACTTGTATCCGGGCCGGGCCACCGGGACTGGACACGGCAGCGCCCATGACTATGATCGCCAAGTGCCCGTCTTGCTGGCCGGCTCTGGCGTCGTCCCAGGTCGCCATGTCACTGCGGCCGGTCCCGAAGATGTCGCCCCGACGATCGGGGCCATGCTCGCGTTGGAGATCGAGCTTGAGCACGACACCCGTGTCTTGCGCGAGGCGATGGCCAGCGGCTCGCGATGAACGCGGGGCAGCAGTGGCGGAAGGGCGCGCGCGGCCCTGCGGAGCACGCAAGCTTCCGGGATCCGCAAACCGGCACGCTCGTGCACCGCATGACCGGCCACGCTTCGATTAGCCACCCCACCTATTTCTTGCAGTGTGCCTTCACTCCCGACCAGTCTCGGGTGCTGTTCACCGGTTACCGCAGCGGCTCCGCGCAGTTGTTTGAAGCCGGCTTTCCGGAAGGCGATATCCGCCAGCTCACGGACACAGGTCCGATCCATCCGTTTTCGGCGCTGATCGCGCCGGACGGCCATCTGCTGTTCGTGCGCGGGGGCTCCATCTGGCGGCTAGACATGGACACTTTGGATGAGCATTTGGTGGTCGATAGCGGCGGGCAGCTCGGAGAGTGTTCGCTGAGCCCGGACGGAGACTGGTACGTCGCTGCCTGCAAGCGCCCGGACGGCTGGGGTTTGATCGCGGGCACGCTGAACGGGCGGTCGACTGGATTCATTGAGTTCGCGCGCACGATCATCCACCCGCAGTTCAATCCGGTGCATCCAGAATGGATCGAGTTCGCCGGCGATCCCGCGCCGCGCATGCACCGGGTGCGGCGAGACGGGACCGGGATGGAGTGCCTGTACCAGCACGACAACGACGAGTTCATCGTGCATGAAACGTTCTTGGGGCAGAGTGAGGATCTAGCGTTCTGCGTTTGGCCCTTCGCCTTACGCCGCCTCGACTGGCAGACTGGCGCGGTTGCGACCATCAGCGACTTCAACGCTTGGCACATCACGCCGAACAGGGCGGGCACGCACATCCTGTGCGACACGGCCCATCCGGACATCGGGCTGCAACTGGTCGACGTGTCGAGCGGAGCGAAGACACCGGTGTGCCGGTCCGGAGCGAGTTCGCAGGGAAGCCAGTGGCGGCTTTCGCGCTACGCGGTCGCCGAGGACTGGGAGCGGGCGCGCAAGGCGGCCGACAAGGAGCGCTCTCTGAGCTGGATGGAGATGGCGGCCGACACGGTGTACGGCCCGCAGTGGACGCACCCGCATCCGTCATTCTCGCGGGACGAGACCATGGTCGTCTTCGCCAGCGACATGTCAGGCTGCACGCAGGTCTACGTCGCGGAGATCCCGTAGTGGCGGGACCGGGCCTCAGCTGGGGAGGTTGAACAGCGCGCGGAAATTCGCGCCCGTCTGCCGCGCTACCTCCGCACAGTCGGTTTCCTTCACGGCTGCCAGCACACGGGCGGTCTCGACGACGAAGCGCGGCTCGTTGCGGCGGATCTTGCGGTGCGGCGCGGGCGTGAGGTACGGCGAGTCCGTTTCGATTAGGACGTGTCCCAACGGCGTCCAGCGTGCGGTCGCACGCAGCTCATCCGAGCGGGGAAACGTCAGCACGCCCGAGAACGACAGCAGGAATCCCATGTCCAGGCAGCGCAGCGCCTGCTCGGAGTTGCCGGTAAAGCAGTGCATGATCCCGCCGACGCCATTGCCAGCCCAGTGCTGGGAGAGCAGGTCCAGCGTGTCGTCCCACGCATCGCGCGTGTGGATCGAGATCGGCTTGCGCTGGGCGGCTGCGATTTCCATCTGCTGGATGAATACCCCCTGCTGGACCTCTGGCAGTGAATTCTCGTAGTGGTAGTCGAGCCCGATCTCGCCCACTGCGAGCACGTCGGGATGGCTGCAGAGCGCCTCGATCCGCGTGGCGACCGACTCGTCGAATTTGCGCGCGTCGTGCGGGTGCACTCCTACCGTCGCTGCGATGTCCTCGTGTGCTTCGGCAATCCGGACGGCGGCTTCCAGGTCAGGCGGGCCGTCCCCGGTCCCGATGGCGAGCATGAACGACACGCCAGCCTGGCGCGCACGGGCGATCACCTCTTCGCGGTCGGCGTCAAAGGCGGCGCCATCTAGGTGGCAGTGCGAGTCGACGAGCATATCCAGCTGCCAGGACCGCAGCGCTACCCCAGGCGGGAGCCGATCGGCGTCTCGTCGGCAAAACCGGCCAAGTGCGGCTCGCCGTCATCCAGCGAAGCCGCAATGACCATGCCCTGCGAGACCCGGCCCATCATCTTGCGGGGCTTTAGGTTGGCGACAACAGCGATCCGGCGTCCGACCAGGTCGTCCGGGCCGTACGATTCTGCGATGCCCGCGAGAATCGTCCGGGGCTCGGCTTCGCCGATGTCCACCGTCAGCTGCAGCAGCTTGCTCGACTTTTTGACGTTCTCCGCTGCCTGTACGAGCCCGACGCGCATGTCGACTTTGGCAAAGTCTCCGATCTCAATCTCGGGCGTGTCGATTTGCACGGCCGCCTTTGCCGGCTCCTGACCCATCAGTTGCGCTTGCTGTTCGAGTGCCTGTATCTCCAGTTCCTCCATACGCGCAACGGACTTTTCGACGTCCAGCCGGGGATAGATAGCCTGTTGGGAGCCGGCGACAGTGCCGGGTGTCAGGCTCCCCCAGCGCAGCTCATCGAGCCGTTGCGTCGCGACCGTGCCCTGCTGCCCCAAGATCTCCCAGATCTTCTGCGCACCGCTCGGAATGACCGGGGCCACCAGTACGGAAGCGATCCTGAGGGCCTCGGCAGTGTTGTAGAGAGTGGCCGCGAGTTGCTGCATCGAGCCGGCATCGCCCGCTCGCGCAAGTTCCCACGGCTTGTGCTCAACGATGTACTTGTCGGCCCGCGCAAGCAGCGCCCAGCTGATCTCCAAGGCCCTCGAGAAGGCGAATTCTTGATAGCGCGCGATGGCACCGCTGATGCAGCTCGCCGCCAATTCCGGCAAGCCCCCGTCATCGCCGTCACCCGGCTCCGGGATCTTGCCGTCGCAGTAGCGGGACAGCATCGAGGCGGTCCGGCTGGCCAGGTTTCCTATGCCATTCGCTAGGTCGGCGTTGTAGCGCACGGCTAGTGCCTCGTGCGAGAAGTTGCCGTCCTGGCCGAACACGATTTCGCGCAGCAGATAGTAGCGCAGGCCGTCGGTGCCCACGACTTCCTTGATCGGTAGCGCGCGGACGATGTTGCCCTTGCTCTTGGACATCTTGCCGCCTCGGAAAATGAGCCAGCCATGCGCCCAGACCTGCTTGGGCAGCGGCAGGCCGGCGGCCATCAGGAACGCGGGCCAGAAAACTGCATGGAAACGGACGATCTCTTTGCCAACCAAGTGGACATCGGCGGGCCAGAGGCGCTCGTAGTCGCCATGCTCGTGCTCGCCGAAACCGAGAGCGCTGATGTAGGTCGTCAGCGCGTCGAACCAGACATAGAAGACGTGCTCGGGGTCATTCGGCAGCGGAATGCCCCAGCGCAAGGACGACCTACTGATCGAGAGGTCCTTGAGGCCGCCCCGCACGAATGCGAGCACTTCGTTGCGCCGTGCCTCCGGCTGGACGAAGGCCGGTTGTGACTCGTACAGGTCGATCAGCCTCTGCTGATAAGCGGATAGACGGAAAAAGTAATTCTCCTCCGTCACCGTCGTGATCAATTCTGGGTCTGCCTCAGCCGCCTCTGCTTCGGTCACGAAGGCCTCGTCGCCGAGGTGGTACTTGCCCGTATAGCTGTCTTTGTAGATCGCGCCATTCTCCTGGCAGCGCAGGAAGATCTGCTGCACCGCCAGCGCGTGACGCGGGTCACTTGTGCGCCGGAAGAAGTCGTACTCGAGTCCGAGTTCGTCCCATTCGGAGCGGAACGCGTTGGAGATTCGATCGATGAACTGCTGCGGCGCGAGCCCTGCGGCGGCAGCTGATCGCTCGACCTTCTGGCCGTGCTCGTCGCTGCCGGTCGTCAGGTAGGCGTCGTCGCCGAGCATGCGGCGCACCCGCTTGATCGTGTCAGCCACGATGGTTGTATAGGCGTGGCCGATGTGGGGTGCGGCGTTGACGTAATAGATCGGCGTCGAAAGGTAGAATTTCGGCATCGTGGCGGGCTTTTCCTAGTCTTGCACGGAGGCGCGCGGGGAAGTCCCGGCGCTAGCAGTCGCGGTCCCGCAGGTAGGCTTCGGAGGCCAGTTCCCAGACGCGCTTGAAGGGCACGCCGTGCGCGCGGGCCAGCTTCCGGCAATCCTCGTACTCGGGCGAAAAGGTCGCCCCGTCGCCGCCCGGCCGCCCGGCGGTCTTGATCCGGACGCTGCCGTAGCGGGTGCTCACCTCCGTCCACGAGCGGGGCAGCGCCCGGCGCCTGGCGGCTGTCTCGCGAATGCCCATCGTGGAGGTCTCGGACAGCATCATCTCCCCCAGCCTGGCCCGGTCTTCGGGCCCGGCCAGCACTGTCAAGGTGAAGCCGGGACGGTTCTTCTTCATTTGCACCGGAGCCAGCGTGACGTCCAGTGCCCCGCTTTCGAGCAGGCGCTCCATGGCGAAGCCGGCCATTTCCGGCGTCATGTCATCGATGTTGGCTTCGAGTACCCAGATCTGCTCGTGCGGGGAGTCGGCGTCCTCCGCCTCCCCGATCAGCACGCGCAGCAGGTTCGGCCTCCCGGGAAATTCGCGCGTGCCTGCGCCGTAGCCGCTGGCCGAGATCCGCATGGCGGGAGGCGGTCCGAAACCGTCCCCCAGAGTGACCGCGATCGCCGCCCCTGTCGGTGTGGTCAGTTCCACGCTCGGGCCGTCGGAATAGGTCGGCACGCCCTCCACGAGCCTGGCCGTCGCCGGCGCTGGCACCGGCATCGTGCCGTGCGCGGCCTGCACAGTGCCGCTGCCGAGGTTGATTGGCGAGCAGAAGATCCGGTCGATCCCCAACTGGCGGAATCCTGCGCAGGAGCCGGTGATGTCGGCGATCGAATCCAGTGCCCCGACTTCGTGGAAGTGGACCTTGTCGATTGCGATGCCGTGGGCCAGGGCCTCCACTTCTCCGAGTCGCCGGAAGACACTCACGCAGTCCCGCTTGGTTTGGTCGTCCAGCGCGGAGTCGCCGATCATGCGCTCGATGCTCGAAAGCGAGCGGTGGCTGTGGTCGTGGGTTGCGCTGACATGCACCTTGGTCGCTGCCAACCCGCCGCGCTGCGTCGGTTTGGCGTGGACGGAGAGGTCGCCGATGCCAAGCTTTGCAATCTCGGCTTGCAGCACCGAGAGCGGCAGCCCGGCGTCGACGAGCGCACCGAGCAGCATGTCGCCGGCGATGCCGGAGAAGCAGTCCAGGTAGCAGATTCTCACGGGATCAGGGCAGCTGCGCCGAGGGACGCGACTGCGCCCAGACTAACACGGGCCCGGGCACTTCCATGCTCAGGCCTCGGGCTTGCGCTCGCCGACGAGTTCCAGGAATGCTCGCGATGCTTGGGACAGTTCCCGGCTTGCCGGGAAGATCAGATGGATCTTGCGTTCCATGCCTAGTTCTCGGACCGCGACCTCCCGCAAGGCTCCGGCCTCAATTTGCTGCTCGACGCACATTTTGGGCAGGAAGGCGACGCCGAGGTTTCTTTGCACGAGGCGCCGGATTGTCTCGATCGTGGGCATCTCGATTGCCATGTTCAGAGGAACTTGGTGCCGTCGGAAGGTCTCGATCACGCGGGCGCGGTACGGCGAGACGACGTTGTGGGCGATGAATGTCTCCTCGCCCAGCTCTTGAATGCTGACGTTGCTGCGCTTGGCCAGCCGGTGCTCTGGCGAGACCACGAATGTCAGTCGGTCGTCATAGAGGCGAAAGATGCGCAGCTTGGGATCCTCCGGGTCATAGCTGATCGCCCCCAGCTCCAGGTCGCCATCTAGCACGGACTGCGGGATCTGGCTGGACAGGCTGCGCCGCAGCTCGACCTGGATGCCCGGGTGCTTTCGCCGGAACGCTTCCACGTGTACGAGCAGGTACAGCGCGGTCGATTCGTTGGCCCCGATGGTGAGCTTGCCGGCGCGCCGGCCGCGCAGGTCCGACAGCGCCCCGCGCATCTCGCGCTCGACTGCGAAGAGCTGCTTCGCGTAGCCGGCGACTTCCTTGCCGGCGTCGGTCAGGCGCATCGAGCGGGACGAGCGGTCGATCAGGCGGACGCCGAGATCGCGCTCGAGCCGCTTGAGCGCCAGTGAGATGGCTGGCTGGGAGCGGAACAGCTTTTGGCCGGCACGCGAGAAGCTGCCCTCTGCGGCGACCATTTCGAACATCCTGAGCAACTGAAGATCCATAAACAATGTCAATTGTATTTCAAATGAATATAAATTTGCCTTATTTTGATGGATACGCTCTACTTGAAATTAGGAACTAAGTTGATGCCCGAACAGGTACACATCTTCGATACGACACTGAGGGACGGCGAGCAGTCTCCCGGTTGCAGCATGACCACGCCCGAGAAGTTGCGGGTTGCCCGTCACTTGGTTGAGATGGGCACTGATGTCATCGAGGCCGGGTTTCCGATCGCGTCGGAGGGTGACTTCGACGCGGTTCGCGCGATCTGCCGCCAGCATCCCAGCGCGCACCTTGCTGCACTGGCCCGGGCGGTGCCGATGGATATAGAGCGCGCCGCAGCGTCGCTGGACGGCCACGCCCGGCCGCGCATTCATTGCTTCATCGCCACCAGCGAGATCCATCTCAAGTACAAGTTCAACAAGTCCCAGCAGCAGGTCTTGGAAGAGGCGGTGTCGGCCGTGGAGATGGCGCGGCGGTATGTCGATGAGGTCGAGTTCTCGGCCGAGGACGCGACGAGGACCGAGATGGACTATCTGTGCCGCGTATGCGAGGCAGCTGTCGATGCCGGTGCCAGCGTGGTGAACATCCCGGACACGGTCGGCTTCATGACGCCTGACGACTATGCTGAGAAGATCGCTCGGATTGTCGAGGTTGTGGGAGATCGTGCAGAGGTGAGCGTGCACACGCACGACGATCTTGGCTTGGCTGTCGCGAACGCGGTCGCGGCCTTGCATGCGGGAGCGCGCCAGATCGAATGCGCGATCAACGGCATTGGCGAGCGGGCAGGCAATTGCGCGCTGGAAGAGATCGTGGCGATCATGGAGGTGCGTCCTGACCGCGTGCCGTACCACTGCGGCATTGACGCCACGCAGCTGTACAACGCGAGCAGAACGCTCAGCGAATGCATCACCTTCGGGCCGCAGCCGAACAAGGCCATTGTAGGGCGGAACGCTTTCGCCCACGAGGCTGGCATCCACCAAGACGGCTACCTCAAGCACCGCACGACCTATGAGATCATGACGCCCGAGTCAGTCGGCGTGCCGGCGTCGCAGCTGATCCTTGGCAAGCACAGCGGACGGCACGCGCTGCATCAGCGGGTGGAGGAACTCGGCTACGGGGATTTAGGGAGCGACGACATCCGCACCGTATACCAGGCCTTCACGCGGCTTGCCGACTCGCGCAAGGGGCTGACCGACGACGACATTGCAGCGCTGCTGGAAAGCCTCGGATTTGAGCGCGTCGGCGAGGCTATGGGCGCGAGCGTCTGACGATTCCGTGGCCGTCTCGGCTGTAACCCCCTGATGCGTCATATCGTCTCTATGTTTTCAGCACCGTAAGGCCTGTTAGGCTGGTCGCAAGCTGTGCAAATCTAGGTCGCGCGTCAACGGCGCGGCTCCGCTGGCCCGGAGGCTTCATGGTTCACGTCTTTCTCCAAGTTCTAGCTGTTGCGCTAAGCGCAATGCTAGTGGTTCCACCACAGGCGCGCGCGCTTGATTCCGCGATACAGATCCGCGTGCTCGCGGGCGAGGGAGGGATCAACAATATCAACAAGAACGTTGCGGCCGAGCCCGTCTTGGAAGTGGTTGATTCGTCGGGCAAGCCCGTCGCCAAGGCAACAGTAACACTGCGCGCTCCCGCTACCGGCCCGAGCGTGACATTCTTCGGGGCCTCGCGCGTCGCTACGATGACTACGGACGAGCAAGGCCGCGTGCGCGTCTCGGGCATGCTCCCCAACACGATGGAAGGGACTTTTCAGATCGAAGTTGAGGCGGAATACGACAATTCCACGGCCACCTCGATGATCACCCAGTCCAATGCGGTCGCTCCGGGCGAAATGAAGCCGAAGCGCCACGGCATTGGGTGGCGGGCGATCGCCGCTATCAGCGCCGCAGCCACAGTGGGAATCCTCGCTGCGGCATTGCGGGGCGGAGCGGACCCGGCGCCGGTCCCGACAGTAATCTCGGTTGGTTCCGTGTCGATCGGAGCACCTCGCTAGGGCGGGCGTCATTGACGATGCCGCGAGATCAGGAAGACCCACGAAAGACAAAGCCATGAAGACGTTCTCAATAGCGATCGCAACACTGCTGCTTGGGGTGCTTTCGACAGCGCCGCTCGACGCGCAGCTGACTATCAGCGAGCAGAGCTTGAGCGATTCCTCCGCCTTGGGCGAAACGGTGGTCATGGATGCAGGCGGCATTGGGCAGAGGGTGGCCAAGCAGCTGTATCTCCAATTCAGCGACACGGGCAGCAACCTCAGCCTGCGGACCGTGCGCGTGAATGGCTCGCCGGAATTCTCCTATGAGATCAAGGGCGTGACCAGATTGCCCGTCGCAATCCGGGGCGAGCTCCGGCTTGAGCTGTTTCTCTTCTATGCGCCGCAAGGGCCAGGCCCGGCACGAGCGACGCTGGAGTTGACGGTGCGCCAGAGCGATTCCGACGTGCTGCCGACCGACTCGGTGTACAACGTGATGCTGGTCGGCAGGGTGCCGTCCTATTCGCTGTCCTACGCCCTGCCGGGCGGAATGGCCACGGGTGTAGCGGAATCCGGCACGATTGACTTCGGGCACAAGCCGACAGACGTTTCCACGGAGGCGACGCTGACCTTGAAGAATGTCGGCAGCGCTGCGGGCACGATCCAAGGCGTCCAGATTTCCGGCACCAACGCATATTCGCTGGTGGCTCCGCCGACGTTTCCCAACAGGATCGAGCCGGGCAGGGACATCAACATCCAACTCGCGTTCCGACCCGGGACGACTTCGGCGTACCGCGGCGAACTGACGGTTGACCAGGGAGAATCGCAGAGCGGCTACCAGCTTGCAGGCATCGGCGGCGATCTGCTGCGCTTTAGCGTTGTCAGATATGCAGCGGGCGCTTCGACCGGTAGGAAGACGATGGTTCAATCAGGCAATCCGATCGTCTTCAACAAGGATGCCAGCGTGGTCGAAGTTGTCGGCGCGAACATCCGCCAGAGCGCCCAGCTTGTTGATTCGATCCGACTCACCGGCCCGTTCAGGCTGACGACGGTGCCGCGGCTGCCCATCATCGTGGCACCGGAGGAGAGTTTCACGGTCCGGATCGAGCCTGCAGGAGCCGCCAGCGGCGACCTGACTGGCGATCTCGTGATCGGAGACGCGATCTTCCCGCTGATGCTGGATGTTCCGACATTGCCGGTCGTGCGCTTTTCTTCCGCGGCCCGAACCTTGCGGCCGGGCGAGCAGGTCAGCCTCGGGCTGAGCTTGGCGCGTCCCTATCCGATCGACATTGCCGGTTCGCTGCAGCTGGAGCTCGACTCTTTGGAGAACCCGAACGATCCGGCTCTGCAGTGGTCGAGCGGCGGTCGGCAGGCCGCGTTCAGCATCCCCGCCGGCGAAACCGCCGCGGTGTTTGCCGGCGCCGCATCCATGGCTGAGTTTCAGGCCGCGTCCGTGGCGGGCGAGATCACCGTCGCGACCCGGTTCACCACCGATCCGTGGGGCATTGACATCACGCCCGCGACGGCCCCGTCTGTGCGCTACATGGTCGATGTTGCTGCGCTGCCCGAGGTGCAGTTCTCGCAAGCGGGTGGGCAACTGAGGGCGGGCCAGACGATGGACCTAGGCCTGAGCTTGGCCGCGCCGTACGCTGATTCCATCGCGGGGACGCTGATTCTCTCGTTCGTAGCGGCGGACGTCGAAGGGGCAAGTGGGCCGTGGGCCGGCGGCCCGCGCCAGCTGTCTTTCCAGATCGCCGCGGGCACGACCGCGGCCACGTTCGGCGGCGGCAACTCTATGACGCAATTCTCGGTCCCGACCGTGGTAGGGCAGCTCACCGTCACGGCGCAGTTCCTGACCGAGGACGGCGGAGCCAACATCACGCCCGATCCTGCACCGGAACTAGAGTTCAGCGTGGGGATCGCGGAGCTTCCGGAGGTGCGCTTCTCGCAAGCGAGTGGGCAACTCAGGGTGGGCCAGACCATGGACCTAGGCCTGAGCTTGGCCGCACCGTACGCTGATTCCATCGCGGGGACGCTGATTCTCTCGTTCGCGGCGACGGACATCGAAGGGGCAAGTGGGCCATGGGCCGGGGGTCGGCGCCAGCTGTCCTTCCAGATCCCCGCAGGTACCACCGCGGCCACGTTCGGCGGAAATAACTCTATGACGCAATTCTCGGTCCCGACCGTGGCAGGGCAGCTCACCGTCACGGCGCAGTTCCTGACCGAGGACGGCGGAGTCAACATCACGCCCGATCCTGCACCGGAACTAGAGTTCAACGTGGGGATCGCGGCACTGCCAAAGGTGAGCTTCTCGCAAGCGAGCGGGCAGCTCAGGGCGGGCCAGACGATAGACCTAGGCCTGAGCTTGGCCGCGCCGTACGCTGATTCCATCGCGGGGACGCTGATCCTCGCGTTCGCGGCTGCGGACATCGAATGGGCAAGTGGGCCGTGGGCCGTGGGCCGACGCCAGCTGTCTTTCCAGATCGCCGCGGGCACGACCGCGGCCACGTTCGGCGCCGACCACAACGATTCGACGCAATTCTCGGCCCCGACCGTGGCAGGGCTGCTCACCGTCACGGCGCAGTTCCTGACCGAGGACGGCGGAGTCAACATCACGCCCGATCCCGCGCCGGAAGTAGAGTTCGAATTGGACATCGAGGAGCTTCCGGAGGTGCGCTTCTCGCAGTCCGGCGGGACGGTCGCTGCGGGCGAGCAGGTCGAGCTGAAGGTGAGCTTGGGCGGGCGGTACGAGACTGATATCGTCGGCGTCCTCAACCTAGCATTCGAGACGCGCGCCTTCGTAAACGATCCGGCAATCCAATGGGCCACCGGCGGACGTCAGGCGTGGTTCACGGTCTTGGCTGGCTCGACAGAGGCGATCTTCACGGGGAATTCGACAGCGAACGCATTCCAATCCGGCACGGTAGCCGGCCAGATCGTCGTCACAGCCCAGTTCTACTCGGTTCCGGACGGAATCGCGAACGTGCGCATCGAACAGGCTACGGCCTCCTCTGCGAACATCACGCCCGACGCGATCCCAGAGTTGCGCTTCAGCTTGCACGAGGCTGCGCCGCTGCTAAAGAGGGCCGCGCTCGGCTCGACAGGCCAAGGCGGGTTCAGCATTCAGGTCACCGGCTACGCCACAAATCGGAGCGTGGATTCCCTGTCCTTCACTTTCACGGCCGCCGGAGGCGCGTCCTTGGGCACGACGGACTTCAACGTGGATGTAGCGAGTTCGTTTGAGACCTATTTCGGAAGCAACCAGTCGGCGGCTTCCGGAAGCCAGTTCACTGTTACAGTTGCGTTCAGCCTAGATGAGGGGGCATTCGAAGACATTCGGTCGGTGTCGATCACAGCGACTAATGGAATCGGCACCTCCAACGCATTGACCGTCAACTTGAACTAGTTCCTATGGGGTCGGCGGGCCTACCGGTGCTCGCTTGCCACGTCATGCTACGGACGTGAGCCTGACGTGGCGCTGAACGGCCGCCGACCCCTCACGAGATACGCGCCCAGTCCTACCGGGCATGTGCACCTCGGGCATGTCGCGCACATGCTGTACGTTTGGGGCATCGCCGAACTGCTAGACGGGGAAGTTCTGCTGCGCATCGAAGACCACGATCGGCAGCGCTGCAGGCCCGGCTTCGAGTCCGGTCTGCTACGGGACTTGGACTGGCTGGGATTCGAGCCCGCGAACGCTGTTGCGGGGGCGGCGAGCACATTCCGGCAAAGCGACTGCGAACCGCTATATGCCGAAGCATTGGACGCGCTTTCCAGTCGTCACCACGTTTACCGCTGCGTCTGCACGCGCAAGGCACTGGCCGGTATCCCGGGTCAGGCTCCGCACGGCGAAAGGCCCTATCCCGGAACCTGCAGGGATGCCCGCCAGCCCGCTACGGTGCCGCATGGCGTACGTCTGGCCTGGGACCGGGCCACAGGCACTGAATGCTTCGAGGACGGACTGCTGGGCCCACAGGTCCAAGAGCCCCGCGCGCAGTGCGGAGATCTGCTGCTGCGCGACCGGTATCGACAGTGGACGTACCAATTCGCCGTGACGGTGGACGACATTCGCCACGGCGTGGATTTCGTCGTCAGGGGTAGGGACCTGCTGGAATCAACAGGACGCCAGCTGCGCTTGGCCCGGTTGCTCGGCGCCAGCAAGTTGCCGCGCTATTACCACCACCCTCTGGTGCTGGACCAGCGAGGAGAGAAGCTGAGCAAGAACCAGCGATCCCGGGCCATTCGGGACTTGCGCAACGCAGGCGCAAGCCCCGGAGCGGTGCTCGGCGCAGCAGCCAGTGCGGTGGGCTTGCTGCCGGAGGAGAGGCCCGTTGAAGCAGGCCAAGCAGCAGATCTCGTGCAGAGCTTTCACCGGAACCGCATTCGCACCGGGGCCATCGCATAGCCAGCGGGAGCGGAACGGTGCGACTCAGGCACGCGCCTGGTACAGGACGGCGGGTGAGGGGGTGTTCTCGCGCACCCCTACGGGTACTTGGTCACAAAGCAGGCTGAGCCTCTCGACGCTCTGCCACCCGATCCGATCTGGCAGTGAGTCGCGAACCCGCCCGAAACTTGGAACCGCCTGGGGAGCCTCGAAAGGCTCGTTCGTGCCAGCGTCGAGTGGCAGTGATGTCGTGACAAGCAGACCGCTCTGGTTGTGATACCTGTGCTTGATGAGTGCCCCGATGGTATCGAGTCCCCACTCCGTGACACGGCGCTCCCCCAGCGAATCAATCAGCAGGACATCGGCGTCCCGCACGCTGGCGGCGATTGCCCTGCTCTTCGCCGCCAGCGCTGTGTCCTCGCTGCGCCGGTCTCCGAGAACCCTTAGCAGGTCTTGGTAGTCGAAATACAGGCAGGTCAGGCCCTTGTCGGCCAATCGCTTCAGCGTGGCTACTCCGAGGTGGGAATTGCGCTCGACCGTGCCGCCATGAAACAGGAGACCCTTCTTGGAGCCCATCGGGAATTCGTCGGCGAACCGCTTGGCAGCGCCCATCGCGGCTGTCAAGGTGTTGTACTTGGCCCGCTCCTCCCGATAGTGCCCGGCGCTGAAATTATCAAAGGTTAGATCGGCGAAGCGCGGAGGCAAGCTTAGCTTGCTGTACTTGGACTTGTCGAGACCGCTCTGATGGCACCGGCAGCGCTTTGCAGCAACGCCCTTGGGCGTCTCGACTTGGACCCATCCGGTGTTCTGACAGCGCTTGCAACTCATCTTCGGGGGCACTCCGGGAGCGCACCTGTACCTACATCCTATGCGACTACGACCAGCGTGTCCCCGGACGCGACAGAGTCCCCGGTTCCGACCGAAACGGCCGCGATTCGCCCGTCTGCGGGAGCGCGCAATTCGTTCTGCATTTTCATCGCCTCCACGACCAGTAGGCCCTGCCCGCGCGTGACTTCGTCGCCCACCGCCACGTGCACAGCCAGCACCTTGCCGGGCATTGGCGCACGGACCTGCCCGGAGCCCGCCGCCGAGCCAGAGGCAGGCTGCGACAGACTGCGCGGGTCGCGGACGGCGACGGCCATCGTCGCGCCGGCAACCAGCGCCTCGTAGCTGCCGTTAGCGGTGCGCGAAATCACGACGGTGTGCTGCGCGCCGTCGATGATGAGCGAGTAGTGGTCCGCGCCGAGTCGGGTGATGTCGGCTGCCATCCGCCGGCCCCGAAGCTCGCACGCGTCGCTGCCTAACGACACGTTGCAAGCTTCGCCGTCCACGACAACCTCGAACTGCTTCATTCGCCGCTACTCCTCTCCGCCACGCTCGCGAAACGCCCGCTGCTCTTCCAGCGGGAGGCTGGCGCGCCGGAGGCACCTGACCTACCGCGCATATCGGAGTTTGACGCCTGGATCACCGCCAACATGCCTGCCAGTCGAGCCTTGTCCGACGGCGCTGCGGCCGCCCGCGCGGATTCAGCGATGCCGCGTTCCAGGAATCCGGTGTCGATGTCGCCTGACTGGAATCGCGGATCCTCGAGCAGCTCGCGGAAGAAGCCCAGCGTCGTCGCGATACCGCTGACACTGGCCTCCCTCAGCGCACCGCGCAGCTTGGCGATCGCCTCGTCGCGCGTCGGCGCCCACGCGCAAAGCTTGGCAATCAGCGGGTCGTATTCGATCGGGACAGTCCAGCCTTGCTCTGCTCCGGAATCGACCCGGATGCCGGGACCGTCCGGCAGCGCCAAGCGGATAATCCGACCGGGCGACGGGATGAAGCCATTGGCCGCGTCCTCTGCGTAGACGCGGCATTCGATCGCATGCCCGCGAGACCGAATCTCGTCCTGAGCAAAGCGGAGCTGCTGGCCTGCGGCCACAAGAATCTGCTCCTTGACCAAGTCGATGCCCGTGACGAGTTCGGTGACCGGGTGCTCCACCTGCAGGCGCGTGTTCATTTCAAGGAAGTAGAACCGGCCATCGGCGTCCATGAGGAATTCGACTGTCCCGGCATTCGCGTAGCCGGCGGCTTGGGCGGCAGCAACGGCGGCCTCGCAGAGCTGATTCCGGATGTGCTGGTGCGCCTCTACAAATGGCGAGGGACTCTCTTCGAGGAGCTTTTGGTGACGCCTCTGCAGGCTGCACTCCCGTTCGCCAAGGTGAACGATTGCCCCGTGCTCGTCAGCTAGGATCTGCACCTCGACATGCCGCGGGCGGATGACCGCCTTTTCGACGTAGACGGCGCCGTCGCCGAACGCTTTGAGCGCCTCGCCTTGCGCCTGGGCCCAGGCACTGGGGAGCTGAGCTGCACTCTCGACTAGCCGCATGCCCTTGCCGCCGCCGCCGGCGGCCGCCTTGAGCATGATGGGATACCCGATTCGCTCCGCGGACAATGCGGCTTGCTGGGCATCTGGTGCTGCCGACGGGGTTCCCGGGACCACTTGGATACCAGCCTTGGCCATGATCTCGCGGGCTCGGGTCTTGATCCCCATGGAGCGGATGGCCTCCGCGGATGGCCCGATGAACTTGATTCCGGCACGCTGGCAGGCGGCGGCGAAGTCCGCGTTCTCGCTCAGGAACCCATATCCGGGGTGCACGGCGTCCGCACCGGCAGCCTGGGCCGCGTGCAGGATCCGATCGATCTTGAGATAACTCTCAGATGCGGGGGCCTCGCCGATGAAGTATGCTTCGTCGGCAAGCCGGACATGCTTGGCCTGCCGGTCAGGAGTCGCGTAGACCGCGACGGCCCCGATTCCCATCTCGCGACAAGTCCGAATCACGCGTACGGCAATCTCGCCGCGATTGGCAATCAGAATTTTTCGGAACACAGACACAACCTTGACTGCACGAGCATGAGCGCTGCTGCGCAGCGGCTCAGCGTCAGTTGATGTACAGGAACGAGTTGAGATTGAACATAGCTAGCGCGAATTCCCGCACGGGGTTGTCGGCTAGGAAACTTTGGGCTATGCGCGCTTCTGCCTCGGTCGGGAGCCTGCCCGCGGCAAGGAGGTAGGCTTGGCGGGCGATGCTGGCAGCGTCGTTTCCGGCTTCCTGCGTGAGGCGCGCCGAGAACAATGACGCGAGCTCATTCGAAATGGGACCGTTGAGCAATTCCAGCGATTGTGGCGCGTGGGTGCTGGACTCCCTGCGGGCGCAGCTAGTCAGCAGCGGCGGCTGGTCGAAGACCTCCATGAAGGGCAGCCGAAGGTTGCGCTTTGCGATGAGGTAAATCGAACGGCGACGGTGCTGTGCTTGGTCCGCTGGCACCCGCCACTGCGTCGGGTCGTACAACAAGTCCACCAGCTCTTCCTCGACAGGGAGCATGACGCTCTTGCCGCCATAGGACAGATTCAGTTCACCCGCAACCGACAGCATCGCATCGCGGACTTCTTCCGCGGTCAAGCGTCGGCGCGGTCCGTGCCAGAGAAGCCGGTTCGATGCGTCCAGCTGCTCGGCCAGCCCTGCTGAGCTGGAGTTGCGGGAAGCTTGGCGATAGGTACTGCTGGTCAGGATCAGCCGGTGGATGCGCTTCAAGCTCCAGTCCGCTGCGACCAGCTCGTTGGCCAAGTAGTCGAGCAGGCCAGGATGGCTCGGCCGCCCGCCCTTGGCACCGAAGTCGTTGGGCGTGTCCACGATGCCGCGGCCGAAGTACCCCAGCCAGAGCCTGTTGACCGCGACCCTCGCAGTCAGCGGATGCTCAGGGTCGGCGATCCAGGAGGCTAGCTTGGTTCGCGGATTCGCGACATCGGGCGGCAAGGTGGGAGCGTCTTCCGGCAATAGCACTCCGAGTGGCCGCGGGTCGACCGGCCGCAGCGGCTTGTTGTGGTCGCCCCGGGCGAGCAAATGGACTCTTGTCGGATTCTCGGCGTCGTTGCGAATCGTGGCCAGCGTTGGCGGCGGCTCTGGCAATTGCGCTTCGAGTTCATCGTGCTCGGCCTGCAGGCCCCGCCGCTCTTCGCCTTCGGCCAGCTTGATCTTGCCGCGCAGCGACTTCATCTTGGCGGCGATCTCTTTGGTTTGCTTCTGCCAATCCTCGATCGTCGTGTCGCTGTTGAAGACCACGTTTGTTTCGCGCGAAGGGCCGAAGTACGCCTGCAGTCGGTAGTAGTCGACTTGGCGGATCGGATCGAACATATGGTCGTGGCAGCGGGCGCAGCCCACGGTAAGTCCCAGAAACGCCGCGCCGACAATATCTGTCCGCTCGGTGAGGACTTCGTTACGGCTCGATGCGACTGCTTGATTGCCGGCGTTGCGCCGGACTGGTCCGAGCCGGTTCAGGCCGGCGGCGGCGAGCAGCTCTCGTGTCTCAGGCGATCGGGGGTCAACCTCGGCCAGCTCGTCTCCAGCGAGTTGCTCGGTGAGGAAGCGGTCAAACGGTCTGTCGCGGTTCAGCGATTCGATCACATAGTCCCGGTAGCGCCACAGTCCGGGCAGGTAGCGGTCGTACTCGAAGCCCTCGGTTTCCGCGTACCGGACCACGTCAAGCCAGCGTTGGGCGGCACGCTCCCCGAATCTTGGGCTGGCTAGGAGCCTGTCTACCAGCCTTTCCCAAGCGCCGGGCGCAGTGTCGTCGCGGAAATCCGCCAGCTCGGAAGGAGTGGGCGGCAGGCCCGTGATGTCGAAGTACGCACGTCGCAGGAGAGTCGCGCGATCGGCCTCTGGCGCAGGCCGCAAGCCCTGCTCGGCGAGGCGGGCCCGGACGAATGCATCGACCGGGTTCGAATTCCAGGCCGATGCGGAGGCCGGCATGGCAGGAGCCCGGCGCGGTTGCAATGACCAGAATTCACGCTCGCGGTCGCTGTACTCGGCCGCCCAAAGCACCGCGGGCAGCACGAGCAGAAGCGTCAACGCCAAGTGTTTCATCGCCCGCAACCCGCCACTGATTGTAGCCGACGGCAGGGTGGCTGGCGGCCCGACTGGGCGAAAATCATCCTTCAGCCGGGGCTAATGTTTTGCCGGAGCCGAGCAGTCTGGAAATCCACCGTGCCTCTGGATAGCCTTCGAGGGCGATCTTGACGCTGATGGTCAGGGGCGTGGACAGCAGCATGCCCATAGGACCGAGCAGAAAACCCCAGAACACCAAGGACATGAACACTACGAGCGGGGCCAGCCCGACGCCGTCACCCATGAACTTCGGTTCGATCAGGCTGCCGATGATGACGTTGATCGCCACATAGCCGAGGGCCACGGCGAGGGCGGTGCCGCCGCCGTGCTGCACGATCGCCATCAGGACGGCTGGAATCGCGGCGATGATGGAGCCGATGTTGGGAATGTAGTTGAGCAGGAAGCCGAGCAGACCCCAGAAGATTGGAAAGTCGATATCCCACATCCAGACCCACAACGCGATCGCGATACCGGTCGCCAAACTTGTCAGTGTCTTGATCGCGATGTACTTTTGGACCGATTCGGCGAATCCCTCAAAATGCTCCCAAGTCCGACCGGACTGGTCCAGCAGCGGCTGCAGCTTCTCGGGCAGGTGGAATGCCTCGAAGAGCATGAATGTGACGGTCAGCACTACCATCAACACCTTGGTGAGGATGTTGCCGAACTGGAGCAGCGTGCTGCCGGCTAATCCGGCGGTTGTACTAAAGATGGCGCGCAGGTCGAGCTGGCCTTGCACGCTCAGGAATGCCTCACTCAGGCCGAGCCGAGTGAGAATGTCTTCCAACGTCGCCAACATCTGCTCCCACTGCCCTTGCAACCTGGACTGATAGAGGGGGAGGCTTTGGGCAAACTCGCTGAGCGAGGCTGCGGCTAGCATGCCCATCAGCGCTACAATCCCCCCGACTCCGGCGATAACGATCAGGACTGCGAATAAGCGGGGAACGCGGTGCCGGTGGAGCCAGAACACCGGAGGGCCGGCCAGAATGGCAACGAACACGGCGACTAGGAACGGTATGACGATTGATGCTGCCGCCTGGATGCCGGTAAGCACAACGACCACGCCGGCCAGTGCCAGCATGGTGGTCGCGATGCTTGGATTGCGCTCTGCCATCGTGGAGTTGGCTGCTGGACCGCTGACGCAGCCAAGCTAAGGGGCAAGTTGCCCGCTCCATTATTCAGGATAACGCGAGGGCCGCCTGCTTCGTTTCACGTCCCGGCTCCCGATTCGGATACACTGGCTAGTCGCGCCTCGGAGACGCTCAGACTATGGAATCATCGAACAAGAAGTTCTTCGGCCCTTGGATCATCGCCAGCTGCTTTGTCACGTTCGGCCTGTCTACGGGGTTTCCCTACTACAACATCGCGTTCTTCTTTGACTACTTCCGAGACGGCCATTCGTGGCCGGTGGAACTGGTGACCTTGGGTGCCCCGATCGCAGTGCTGCTCACGATCTGGATCGGCCCCGTGATCGTGCCCAAGACATCCCCGCGAAAGTTGATCCTGATCGGCACGTTTCTGACACTCGTGTCATTCCAGTGGTTCGGGCGCTTGGGCGGGAGTGAGTACGAGTACTACGCGGCTTGGTGCGTGTACATGGCCGGCTATTTTCTCTCCGGGCCGATTCCGCACCAGATCATCATTTCGAATTGGTACAGCCGCCGCCGCGGGATGGCGATGGGGATCACATACGTCGGCGTGGCGGTCATCGGTGCGCTGTGCAACAAGCTCTCGCCATTCTTGACCTCGAACACGACCAACCCATCCGAAGCGCCGGACTGGCTAGCGTTCCTGGTGGCAAATGTCACTTCGAATACGGGGACCTACACCGATGCGTTGCAGCTAATGAGCTTCCTGATGGTGATTGCTTGGCCGCTGGCGCTGTTCGTAATTCGGGACAAGCCCGAAGACATGGGGCAGTTGCCGGATGGACTTGCCAGCGAGGATGCCGCGGAGGCGGCCGTGTCTGCGCCGGCGACCGTGAGCCAAGAACCGGTGAAGACATTCGGCGAACTGGCCCGCGACCGGCCCTTCTGGCTGTTGCTGCTTGGCAGCGCCGCTTCGATCGGCTCGATTGCCGCGGTGAACTTCCTGATGAAGTTTGTCTATGAGGAGCAGGGCTTCACAGACCAGGCCGCGAGGGACAAGATTTGGTCGGACGCTTCGGTCACATACTTGCTGTCAAGCATCATGGGGCGGCTGCTTGCCGGCTGGCTTGCGGACAAGCTCCCGCGCAAGTACGTGATGCTGGCTACTTACGCAATCGTGGCCCTAGCGATTCCGCTGCTCTTCCTCGTAACGCCGGAACAGTCGAAAATGGTCTATCTGTTCGCTGTGGTGTTCGGCTTCGCAATGGGTGCGGACTACATGCTCATCCCGCTGATGACGGCAGATCAGTTTGGCTTGCGCTCGCTCGGGAAGGCCATGTCGGCGATTTTGCCCAGCGACACGATCGGGCAATTCTGGACACCCCGGTTCATCGCTGTCCTCGCGGCGCGGATGGCCGGGTACTCCCAAGCCCTGTGGGCAGTGTTCGGGCTGGCGGCCCTTGGAGCAGTGGCGATTGGGTTGTTGCCACGCAAGCGGCGCGATTGAGCGTAGGGACGGCGCGGGGCTTCGATCAGCGGTCCAAGCCCCGCGCTGGCTGCAGCCCGGCAAGTGTCGCGCCCCTGCCAAATCACGGCCCAGACCTAGTGTGAGCCGGGTGCCAGGGAATGGCGCTGGCCCGACTGCACCAGCACTGCTGCGAGAGCCGGGAAGGAATCCGCCGCGTCAGCCCGCGCGCGACGCTGACTTGATCAGTACCGGAGTGACGGGGACATCCCCGTGGCCACCCTTAGTGGTTGTGGCGACTTTTGCAACGGCGTCGATCACGTCCGCGCCATCGACCACCTTGCCGAAAACGCAGTAGCCCCAGCCATCCCGCGCTTGATCCTTGTCTAGGAACTGATTCGTCTGGTGGTTAACGAAGAACTGCGCCGATGCGCTGTGCGGATCCGGTGTACGCGCCATGGCGATCGAGTATCTCGTGTTGGAAAGCGAGCCAGACTCGTTCTGGATGGGCGGACGGGTGTCCTTCTCGGTCATGTCCGGAAGGAAGCCGCCGCCCTGGATCATGAAGTTGGGGATGACGCGGTGGAAGATTGTCCCGTCGTAGAAGCCGTCGTCTACGTACTTCAGGAAATTGGCGACCGTTTCGGGCGCGCGATTTGGGTAGAGTTCCAGCACTAGTGTGCCCTTGTCGGTTTCCATGCGGACCCTAGGCGGCCCGGCAGGCTCAGCGGGAGGTTCCGGCTCCACTTTCGCCTCCGGCGCTGGCTCCGGCTCCGCCACGGGCGCAGCCTCGATCGGCTCGGAAACCTCTGGAGGCGCGGATTCGGACGGTGCTTCATCCCCTCCACAATTGGCCAGCACTAACATTGCCAAGGCGACGATGAGTGGAAGGGCGAGCTTGATGAGCATGGCAGTGGTTCCTCGGCGCGCAGAAGTATCTAGCGTGCCCGATTTTTCAGTGTACCGCAGGGTCCGGTCAACACTCAGGCCAGTCCCGGGCGCTTCCCCTGCCCCGCACGATCCCGCCTAGGCCGGAAAAGGGAGCCGCTGCTGCAAGGCTGTCCGAATGCTTGACGCCCGCCAAGAGGCGGACGGGAGAAAACATGAATAGAATCAATATCATCGCGGCTGTGTTGGCCGCAATGAGCGTCACGGTCCAAGCAGGCGCACAAGTCTGCGAGGTCCGTTACCAGACCAAGAACAAGAGCCGCTACGTCCACGGGCCAGTCAACGTGGAATGCGGATGGCCCACCTCAGTTCACTCAGCTTAGGGTTAGCGCAGAACTAACTCCATCTAACTAGGAATACTTGTCTAATATCTGCAGGGCCAGCTCTCAAGTCCGGGACCTCGGCCTCTGTGCCAAGTGACTTATAATCTGATAGTTTCAGTCTGTGCAGAGAGGCTGCTATTGCATTACAAGTGCGCTCAGTGGTAGAATACTTGTATCATTATGAGACCTGTCAGCTTCCATCCCGAGCGGTTGACTGACCTGCTGCGGCGGCGCACGGTCACCTCCATGCCCGAACTCATGGCCGCTCTCGGCACCTCGTCCCGCCAGACCGTGCTGCGCAAACTCAAGGCTCTGGACTACCTCACCAGCTACTCCCATCGCCGCCGCTACTACGCCCTGCGCGCGTCAGCCTGCTTCGATGCCGACGGCCTCTGGTCCCACGGCCAAGCCCGCTTCTCCCGGCACGGCACGCTGCTCGCCACCGTCGAGACGCTCGCGACCGAGTCCCGCGCGGGCCTCTCCGTCAGCGAGCTCGACGCCCTGCTGGGCGTAGCCGCCAAGGACCCCTTGCGCAAGCTCGCAGGCGCCGGCCGTCTGGCTCGCGAAACCTTCGCCGGCCGCTTCCTGTACTGTGCCAGTGATCCCGCCCGGCGCACCCGCCAGTTGCGCGCCCGTCAGCTCCGCGCCGGCGCGCTGTCTGCGGCCGCCCCTGCGGCCGCTCCAGCCGACTCGGCGCGGACACTGTTCATCAGCCTGCTCGACGAGCGACTGCGGCGGCTGTACGCCGGCCTGGAGTCTCTGCGGCGCGGACGCGGTGGGGACCGCCGCGTGGCACAGCTGCTGCGCCTCGATCCCGGCACGGTGCGGCGCGGACGGCTCGAGCTGCTGTCCGGGAAGCTCCAGCGCGGGCCTGTCCGCAAGCCGGGCGGGGGCCGCAAGTCGCTGGAAAAAAAAAGCCTGCGCTCGTCACGGCGCTGACGAGGCTGCTCGAACGCGAGACGGCGGGCGACCCCTGCGGGGGTGCCAAGTGGTCGCGCCGTTCCACCCGCAAGCTGGCTGTCGCGCTCGGTCGGCAGGGATTCCAAGTCGGCGCTCGCACCGTCTCCCGCTTGCTCCGGCGGGCCGGCTTTTCCCTGCGCGTCAACCGCAAGCAGCTCGCCAACGCCACCCATCCCGACCGCGATGCGCAGTTCCAGCGCATCGCCGCCGAGCGCGCCCGTTGCGCCGCCAAGCGTGTGCCTATCATCAGCGTCGACACCAAGATATGTGGAGTTGATGCTCTAAGGCACTGCAGGAAAAAGAGTTAGATAACTTTCAACTGCACATATTTCGGTCATAGCAGAGTACCTTCGTTACCGGCGCCGCCATTGGCGTCATGCGAAACGAACGGAGGTTACGATGCTGATCGAATTATTTCCGCGGGCGCATGCCCGCTTCCTAGCTCTACCGTTGCTTGGCCCGCTGCTGGACGGGTTCGCCCGCTGGCTCTCCGATCACGGCTTTGCCGCTCAGGCCATCCGCGGGCGCGTCCGCAAGGCACCCGTCCTGGAGGAGTTGCTGCTCGAACGCCGTCTCGGCGACTTGAGCCATGTCTGTAAACCCCAGCTCCTGGCTCTGACCGCCGGGAAGTCCCAGAAGGACCGGCACCTGTCGGCCCTGGTGCGCTCCCTGGCGGACTTCCTGGAACAGGACGGCTTGCTGGCAACCACCGTCCCCACCCCCGGCGAGCAACTCGTCGACTCCTATCGCCTGTACTTGGAGCACGTGCGCGGGCTGGCTGCTTCGACACAGGCAGAGCATCGCCAACTCGCTCTGGGCCTGCTCGACTTCCTAGGCTTCGATCACAACCCGGCCGCACTGACAGCCCTCAGCGAACCGCAGCTCGAAGCGTTCATGATGCGTCTCGCCACGGGCTGCGGCCTGTCAAAACTCCAGAACAGGGCTTCGTTCCTGCGCTCCTTCCTGCGTTTCCTGGCAGGCCGCGGCGAGATCCCTGCAGGCTTGGATTTGTGCATTGACGGCCCCCGTGCCTCGTGTGCAAGGGCGTTGCCCCGTGCGCTGCCTTGGGAGAGCGTACGGGCGTTCCTGGCCGGGATTGACCGTGACACCGCCAAGGGCCGTCGCGATTACGCCATGTTCCTGCTCATCGCCACCTACGGCCTGCGCATCAGCGAGGTCGCGGCCCTGCGACTCGACGATATCGGATGGAGATCCGAGAAGTTCCGCGTGCAGCGGCCGAAGGTGCGGGCCCCGCTCGCCCTGCCCCTCACCGACGAGGCCGGAGCCGCGCTGGCCGACTACCTGCGCCACTCCCGCCCGCCGAGCACCCTTCGTGCGGTCTTCCTCGGCACGCGTCGGCCGGTCCGTCCGCTGTCGACCGCGGGCATTCAGCACGCGTTCTCGCATTGGATGCGTGTCGCTGTCCCCGCTGTCAAATCTGCCACGCCGCACTGTCTGCGCCACGCTCTGGCCCTGCACTTGCTGCGCCAGAACACGTCCGTGAAGGTCATCGGGGACCTGCTGGGACACCGCCGTGTGGCGAGCACCGGAACGTATCTGCGGCTGCACTCGGACGACTTGCGGGCGGCCGCCCTCGAGCGGCCCGACTGGAACGGGGGGCAGCGATGACACAACTCCCCACCTTGCGATCCTGCCTGGGGCCGGACATCCAGGCCCACGTCGAACGCAAGCAAGCCCTGGGCCGCCAGTTCGTCGGGGCAGCCGGCATCCTCGGCGATCTCGACCGCTTCCTCGCTGCGCACAGCGAGCACGATCTGACCCAGGCCAGCTTCGCCGCTGGGGCGCTCACTCTCGGGCGCCTTGCCCCCGCCTCGCGCCGTCAGTACCTGCGCATCGCCCGCGGCCTGTGCCTGTACCGGCGGCGGAGCGACCCTACCTGCTTCGTGCCCGACCCCACGGGGTTCCCGGATGCTGGCCCGCAGCGGCCCGCGCTGATCTTCTCTGAACAACAGCTCCTGGACCTGTTGAGCGCGGCCGACAGCCTGCCTGCCATGACTTGCTCTCCGTTGCAGCCTGCGGTCTACCGTCAGACGATTACGCTCGCCTATACCTCCGGCTTGCGTTGCGGGGAACTTGTCCGGCTTACGCTCGGCGATTGCGACCTGGACCAGCGTACCCGCCTCGTGCGCGGGTCGAAGGGCCACAAGTCGCGCCTCGTGGCTCTCAGCGACAGTGCCACTGCCGCCACTGATCGGTATCTCGCAGCCCGTTGCCGTTGCCCGCACGGATCGGACGCCCCGCTGTTGGCCCACGGCCGTGACGGCTCCAGCCCCTATTCCGTACGCGGGATCGATCTCGGCTTCCGCCGCCTGTTCCGCGACACCGCCATTGTCGGCGTCGCAGGCCGTCCGGCACGCCTTCACGACGTACGTCACACCCATGCCGTCCACGCCCTGCTGGGCTGGTACCGCCAAGGCACCGATCCGCAGGCCAAACTGCCGGTCCTGGCCGCCTCGATGGGACACGTCTCGCTCGCCTCGACGGCGTACTACCTCAACTTGATCGAACCGGTCGTGCGGCAGGCTGGCGAACGCTTCGCTGACTACGCCCGGACCATCGTGGCCCCGCCCCAAGAGCACAGCCATGCCTGCGGTCGGACCCACCTCGCTCGGCCGCGCCCTGCGCGACTTCTTCCTCGACTACCTGCCCAAGGTCCGTGGTGCCAGCCCCCCCACCGTACTCGCCTACCGCGACTCGTTCAAACTGCTGCTGCAGTTCCTGGTCGACGAGCTCGGATACGCCGCCAAGACGCTGGACTTCCCCGCTCTCGCCCCCGACAACCTGCTGGCGTTCCTCGAGCATGCAGAAACCCGCCGCGGCAACTCGGTTGCCACCCGCAATGCCCGGCTCACCGCGGCCCACGCCTTCGCCCGCTGCGCCGCGGCCCGCCATCCCGAGCATCTCGAACTGTGTCAGCGGATCCTCGCGGTCCCCTTCAAGCGCGGCCCGCAACGAGTCGTCGAACACCTCGAGGAGCACGAGGCCCGTGCACTGCTGGCCGCCCCGGATCCCACGACCCCGCCCGGCCGCCGGGACCGTGCGCTTCTGCTGACCATGTACAACACCGGAGCGCGCGTCCAGGAACTCCTCGACCTGCGAGCCTGCGACCTGCAGTTGCAACGACCCCGGCAGATCTGGCTGCGTGGTAAGGGCCGCAAGGAACGCATCTGCCCGCTACTGCCGGAAACGGCGGACGCCTTGCGCACCCTGCTAGCCGACCGAGGCGTCGGCCCCGACGCCGACAGGCCATTGTTCCGCAACCGGTACGGTCGGCCGCTCGATCGTTCGGGCGTCCGGTACATCCTGCACAAGCATGGCCGTACGGCCGCCGCCGAAGTCCCGACCATGGCGACCAAGCGCATCCATCCCCATCTGATGCGCCACACCATGGCCAGCCATCACCTGCAGGCAGGGGTCGACCTAGTCACCATCAGCCACCTGCTGGGACACGAGTCGGTCGAAACGACGAACCGCTATGCCACGGTCAGCTTGGAAGCAAAGCGCACGGCGGTCGCCAAAGGCGGGAGTCTCGGAGTGGTGTCCGAACCCGAAGTGTCGGAATGGCGTTCAGATCCGACACTTCTTGACTGGCTCGAGACCCTCTGAAGGCCTGACCTCCCCGGATATGTGGAGTTCCGAGCAAGAGAAGGTCAATCCTTGCAGTGCCTTAGAGCATCAACTCCACATATCTGGGAGCCCAGCATATACCAACAAGAAAGAACTCGTCGGCAACTTCCGCAATCCCGGCCGCGCCTGGAACGATCGCCCCACCGACGTCAAAGACCACGACTTCCCCTCCGAAGCCGACGGCCGCGCCGTCCCCTACGGCATCTACGACCTGCTCGCCAACCGCGGCCGCATCTGCGTTGGCCAGTCCGCCGACACACCGGCCGTCGCGGTCGACTGCATCGAGTCCTGGTGGCGCCACGAGGGCCGCTCGCGCTATCCCGACGCCTCCGAACTCGTCATCCTCGCCGACTCCGCGGCAGCAACCGCTGCGCCCCACGCGCCTGGAAGTACAACCTCCAGCACACCCTCTGCAATCCCCACGACCTCACCGTCAGCGTCGTCCACTATCCCTCCGGGTGCAGCAAGTGGAATCCCATCGAGCATCCCGTCTTCAGCGAAATCAGCAAGAACTGGGCGGCCCGTCCGCTCGACAGCTTCGCCACCATCCTCCACTACATTCGCACTACCGTGACCCAGACTGGCCTGCGCTTGCAGGCCCAACTCGTTGAACAGACTTACGAAACGGGCGTCAAGATCACCCCCGAACAAATGGCTGCTCTCAACCTGACCAAGGCCCAGCACTCTCCCAAGTGGAACTACTCCATCAGCCCACTTCGAAATTAGGAAATTATTTCTGCGCTAACCCTTAGTTCGGTAACTGGGGCGTGGACACGGAAGGGTCAAACCGGAAGGACGGCAATCAATTCCAAGGATGGTATCGTTATGCCTACCTTTGCGATAACAACGATGACTGCGACACGTACTGTCAGGATCCCTGGCACCAATGGCACTCCTGCACATCGAATCTACCAAGGTACGCAGCACCGAACGAGGACTTCTTCAACCACGCGAACAACACTGAGCAAAGAGCGACATCAGGTGTCAACGAACATGGAGGAGGCGGGTGCATGACATGGTGGTGAGATAGCCCGGATTTGATGGGCTTGGGTTCCGACGACGTTCATTCGGCGGGATTCGCACAGGCCTTGCTTTAACAAGTATAGTTAAAGCAAGGCGGCGCTATGCCAACTGGTCCCCCCATCCCTACCCTCGAGCAGAACCGCCGCAGCATCCTCGCTGAACTCTTTGCCATCGGTGACATGCGCCCCGGCTCCCTCGTCCACCGCTACATGAAGTGCAGCACCCCCACCTGCCGTTGCTGGCAGGAAGGCGATCCCGGCCATGGCCCCGACTTCCTGCTCGTCCGCAACCTCGATGGCAAGCGCACCTCCCGCTCCTTGCCGTCCGCCGCCGCCACCACCGTCCAATCCCAGCTCGACGAGTACCAGCGCTTCCGACGCCTGACCGCCGAACTCGTCGACGTCTGCGAGCAACTCGCCGCCGCCCGCTTGCCTCAGGCCGCCACCGACACCCGGAACGAGGCCAAAAAAAAGCGTGCACGCAGGAGTTCGCCCTCGCCATCGAAGCCGAACTCGCCCGCTTCGTAGCTCCCGGCGCGGCGGACGCCGTCGATTTCGAGGCGCTGGAGACCCGCCTGCGCCAGCGGGCGCTGGAACTGGCAGCGCGAGCCGTGGCATGGCGCTGCAACGCCGACCGCAGCGATCACGGCGGCCCGGCCCTAGCCTGTCCCTGCGGCCAGCCGGCGCGCTACGCCGGACGGCGCGCCAAGACCTGCGAGACCGTCCTGGGCGGGCTGACCCTCCAGCGCGCCTACTCCCACTGCTCCGCCTGCGGCCAAGGCTTCTTCCCACGCGACCGGGCGCTGGGCATGGCGCGCACCGATCTGTCCCCGGGCGTGACCCGCCTGACCGGCTCGGCCGCCGCCCTCGTCAGCTTCGCGCAAGCCAGCGGCCTGCTCGACGAGTTGGCCGGCGTGCGCGTGGGCACCAAGCCTGTGCAGCGCACCGCCGAGGCCCTCGGCCGCCAGCTGGCCGCCCTTGCGCGGCAGGCTCCGCCCGCCCCGGCACCACCTCCCGCCCCGACGGCGTATCTCGGCGTCGACGGCACCGGCGGCCCGGTCCGGGCCAGCGAGACGGCCGGGCGCCCCGGCAAGCAGCCCGACGGCTCCGCCCGCACCCGCGAGGTCCAGCTGGTGGTCGTCTGGACGGCCGAGTCGCGCGACGACGAGCACCGTCCCGGGCGCGACCCGGGCGCGGTCAGCTACACCGCCGCCATCGAAAGCGCCGCCCGCCGCGACACGCATCCGGACCCGTCCGAATTCGCCCGGCGCATGCGTCGCGAGGCCGAGCGACGGGGCTTCCCGCTCGCTCGCCGGCGCGTCAGCCTGGGGGCCGGAGCCAGCTGGATCCGGCGCAGCGCCTCAGAGGACTACCCCGGCGCGATCCAGATTGTCGATCTCTGGCCCGCGAAGGAGCAGCTGTGGGCTGCCCATGCCCCAGATCTGGCACTTGACAACTGTAGGGTGGTTGTGGCATGTCTAAAGCATGCTCGACCAACATTGCATTGCGGAGACCCTCTCGCACTCAGAGGCCGTGGAGACCCTGCGGGTGCTGCGGACGCAGGCTGGCGACACCAGCCGGAGCGCGTTCGCCCGGCAGGTGTGCCGGGAGTTCGGTTTCGTGGACAGTCGCGGCCAGCCGCAGGTGGCGAGCTGCCAGAAGGCCTTGCGCAGCCTGCACAGCGCGGGACGCATCGATTTGCCGGTCCCGCAACCGCAAGCAGTTCCGCCTGCGGCGGGGGCGGTCGCCGGGCTCAAGTTGACCCTGGTGACGAGTCCGCAACAGCGGCGGACCTGGAACGAACTGGTCGCCAGCGAGCACCCGCAGCGAGCCGTGCTGCACGTCGGTGCCCAAGTGCGCTACCTGATTGAGTCCGAGCACGGCCTGCTGGGGGCGCTCGGCTTCGCCGCCGCGGCCTTGGCGGTGGCGGCCCGCGACGAGTGGATTGGCTGGGATGCGCAACTGCGCCGCAAGCGGCTGCACCGCGTGCTGGGCCTGAGCCGCTTCCTGATCCGTCCCAGCGTGCGCTGTCACCTGCTCGCTTCCAAGGTGCTCGGCATGGTCCGGCGGCGGCTGCCGGAGGACTTCCTCCAGCGCTATGGCTACCGTCCCGCCCTGCTGGAAACCTATTGCGATCCGCAGCAGCACGCTGGCACGTGTTTCCGCGCCGCTAACTGGACCTGCGTCGGCCAGACCGGCGGGCCGCGGGCGCTTCGCCCGGCCCGGCCAGCGCGTGCCGGTCAAGGCCATCTTCGTCTACCCCCTGCAGCGCGACTGGCGGTGCCTGCTCGGGGCCGCCGCAGCGCCGCCCGGCCAGCCGCTGGGGCCGGCCGACGGGCTGGCCCTGGACGAGTTCGCGGCCAACGAACTGGGCCAGGCGCCGCTGGGTGATCTACGCTTGTCGAAGCGGCTGGTGCAGACCGCCCAGATGCAGGCCGCCGCTCCCATGGCCTCGATCCCAGCCGCCGCGCAGGGCCAGCGGGCCGCCGTCAAGGGCCACTACCGCCTGATCGACCAGCCGGACGACTCGGCGGTGACCCCGCAGAACATCCTGGCGCCGCACCGCCAGCGCACGGTGCTGTGCGTGCAGGACGGCACCGAGCTCAACTTTGCCGAGCATCCCGGCTGTGCGGGGCTGGGCTACATCGGCAAGAACAAGCGCTCGGAGGGCACGCTGGGGCTGCACATGCACTCGACGCTGGCGGTGAGCCCGGAGGGCATCCCGCTGGGGCTGCTGCAAATCCAGTACGACGCGCCGGACGGGCAGGCGCAGCGCGGGCGGCCGCTGGAGGAGCGCAAGACCTTCCGCTGGATGCGCGGGTTGCGCGACTGCGCGGAGGTAGCGGGCCAGTTGGCGGGCCCGCGCCTGGTGGCGGTGATGGACCGCGAGGCCGACGTGCAGGCGCTGTTCGCCGAGCAGCGGCGGCTGGAGGGAGTCGAGTTGCTGGTGCGGGCCAAGCACAACCGCGTCTTGGGCGCGCCCCGGCCGAAGCTGTTCGAGCACATGCGGGCACAGCCGGTGGGGGGCCAGTTGGAGATCAAGGTGCAGCGGAGTTCGGCGCGGCGGGGCACGCGCCGGCAGTCCGCCAGCGCGCTGCGCGCGGCGCGCACGGCGCAGGCCGAGTTGCGCTGGCAGACGGTCGAGTTGCCGGCCCCGGCGCGCGGCGAGGCAGCGCTGCGGATGCAGCTGGTGCACGTGTGGGAGCGGGCGGCGCCGGAGGGGGTGGAAGCGTTGGAGTGGTTCCTGCTGACGACGTTGCCGGTGGCGTCGCTGGCGGATGCGGAGCAGGTGCTGGAGTGGTACCGGCTGCGCTGGCGCATCGAGGACTGGCACCGGATGCTCAAGTCCGGCTGCAAGGTGGAGTACCTGGGGCACCGCACGGGGCAGCGGATCGAGCGGGCGGTGACGATCAAGGCGGTGATCGCCTGGCGGCTGGCCGCGATGACCCTGCTGGGACGGGAGACCCCCGAATTACCGAGCGAGGTGTTCTTCACGCAGATCCAGCTGCGGGTGCTGCGCCACTTCGCGTCCAAGCGCGGGCTGGCCGCGCCGGGCAATCTGGGGCTGGCGGTGCGGACCATGGCGATCTTGGGCGGCTACCTGTACCGTGCGCACGCTCCGCCGCCGGGCCATCAAAAGATCTGGGAGGGCTGGACCCGCTTGACCATCATGAGCGAAGCCTATGAGCTGAAAGACTACTTCGAGCCGCCCGCCAGCGCCTCTCAGGCTGAGCCCGGATCGTGACTTGTGGAGCAACGGCAGGCTGTGGGAGGTTGCTAAGGTGCTCTTCGCCCACGACAAGGCGCTGGTCGAGCCTTGGGCCGACGCCCGCTGCGCCGACCTCGAGCAGGGCCGCATCGACGGCCTGCTCGCCACCTTGCGCGCCCACGCCGACACCTGCCAGCAAGCCGGTAAGTGCGCCAACTACATCGAGAAGAACCGCAGCCGCATGCGCGACCCGGAGTACCGCGCCCAGGGCCTGTGCGTGGGCTCCGGCGTAGTGGAGTCCGGCTGCCGCACGGTGGTCGGACGCCTCAAGCGCTCGGGGATGTACTGGACTGTCAGCGGTGCCAACGCCATCCTCGCCCTACGCAGCTGCGTTCTCAGCGGCAACTACGAGGACTTCTGGGCTGAACGGGCCGAAAACCCATGCGTCCAAGCCGAAATCCAAACATAGTGTCGTGCACCCGGAGGAGGCACCGTCAGCCTCAGCGTGTCATGCCCGGGTGGATACAGATGGAGACTACTACGTTGATGAAGGCGGTTGCCTTGACCTAGTGACGTACGGCTTCAATCTCTCCGGTCATCGAATGACGTTATTCGAGCTAGATGGATGGGTCTTCGGAAATGATGACGATGCGGTAACTACCCTGCGGTTCCCCATGCTCCATGCGCCTGTGTCCTCAATCCAATGCGACGCGGACTCATGCTCAAGTGGGAGCCTTGGAACGTACCGTAGCTCAACCTCCAGCAGTTCGGGCACCGCATCGGCTATGGCCGCAAGTAGGATCCTGAGCGCGCAATACAGCGATGAATTCAACGATTACTGCGACCCGGAGGAGGATCCGACATGCATTTTCTGAGCGCGAGTCTTCCGGCAGTCTTGCTCGCGGCCAGCCTGCTCGTTACCGAGGGAGTTCAGGCGGAAACGTTTGTGCTGCATCAAGGATGGGACGAAATGCGCGCAACAGTGGCAGCCAAGGAATACCTGCCCAAAGTACGAGTTCAGACCGGTGACCAGCCGAAAGACCGTATCCATGGCACGCTGGTCGAAATCACTGATTCCGGGATCGATCTCGCTAGGAAACACAAACGAATGCTGATCAGCAGGAACGAGGTCCATTCGATCCGCTTGGTCCCGCGCAAGGCAGAGACACGCAAGAACCGCGACCGGGCTATACTTGCAGCCGTTCCTGCCGGATGCGGATCCTTCTTCGGATCCTTGCTCCTCACAGCCTTGTTGACTGGCGGCATTCCGGAAGGAGGGTATGACGGACCGGCACTTGGCGGCTTCGTCGCCGCCGCGATCGCTGTTCCTACCTTGATCTACAGGCGCGCAATCGGCACGGACCGAGGAGCCGTGCTCATCATTCTCAACAACTGAACCGACAGAAAAGAAGAAAGGAAAAGGGCTTATATACAATCCTAACCAAGGCACCCCGCGAGTGTTAGGAGAAAACCCAAGAAAAGCACCATAACTCATTGATTCCGCTTGATATCCAGTGCTGGATTGGTCATAATGGTTATGTAATGAGAGTACGCAGGGAACACAATCATCCCGGGCCGGGCAAGGCCAGCCGCAAGGGCCTGTCGATCGTCCAGTTGATCAGGATGTTCCCGGACGACAAGGTCGCCCAGGCCTGGATCGCCTCGCTGCGCTGGCCGGCTGGAGCGGTCTGCCCGCACTGCGGCTCCGCCAACGTGCAGTGCGGGGCGAAGCATCCGAGCATGAGCTATCGCTGCCGCCAGTGCCGCAAGTTCTTCTCGCTGCGCACCGGCACGGTCATGCAGAACTCGAACCTGGGCGCTCAGAAGTGGGTGATCGCGGCCTACATGCTGACAACGAACCTCAAGGGGGACTCCAGCATGAAGCTGCACCGCGACCTTGACATCACGCAGAAGTCCGTCTGGCACTTGGCGCATAGAATCCGCGAGACCTGGGACAGGGACGCGGAGCCGTTCGGTGGTCCGGTAGAGATTGACGAGACCTACATTGGCGGCAAGCGCAAGAACATGAGCAATGCGCAGCGCCAGGCACTGACGGGACGTGGGCCAGTCGGCAAGACGGCGGTGGTCGGTGCCAAGGATCGTGAGACGAACAGGGTCGCTGCGAAGGCTGTTGCAGCCACCGACAGGGAAACGTTGTAAGCATTCGTCAAGGACTGGGCAGCCCTGCAAGCCACCCTCTACACGGACGATGCGAGCGCCTACGAGACACTGCCGTTCGAGCACGAGACGGTGAAGCACTCGGTGCGTGAGTATGTGCGCGGCAAGGCGCACACCAACGGAGTCGAGTCGTTCTGGTCCATGCTGAAGCGCGGCTACATCGGCACCTACCACAAGATGTCAGCGAAGCACCTCGACCGCTACGTCAAGGAATTCTCGGGGCGTCACAATCTGCGCCTGGCGGACACCTTGGAGCAGCTGGAACTCACCATGCTGAGGATGGTCGGCAAGCGACTGCGGTACAAGGACCTGAAGCAGGATAACGGTCCCGACTCGGCGCTCGGGAGATGGCGGCATGAGCCTGACCGCCAAGCAAGCGATCGACTACTATGGGCGGGCCTCAAATGAAGACCGACAAAGAGATCGCCAGCGAGACGGCGCCTGCTAAGACAAATCCCAAGCGCGGGCGTCCGGTCAAGTACGCCATGCCCGATCCGATCCCCGACACCCCCGAGAACATCATGCGGGCATTGCTGTCCGCACCGCCAAGGCGCGAGAACGACTGGGACTATATCAGGCGATCCGGACGGAAAACCAAGCGCCCGCAGTGAATTGCAATGAAATGTTCAACGGTTGCCTTGGTCAGGATTGTATATAAGCCCCAAAGGAAACACTGGTCATGCCGTCCAAAGGGAGACACATTATTTAGTCAAGACTTGAGATGCCTGATTGGATTGATGCCCCTACTCTCGCGTCGTGTGGGGTAGCAAGACGCGACACCGAAGGCCTATCACGAGGGGTCTGGGTCGGTGGCCCGGGTGTTGAATTTCACGCTCTATGTGTGAAAACGAGCTATTCGATCACTCTAGTGAACGCCGGAAGAACGCGATAAATCGATCCCCGAAGGTGGGCAGTGAGGTGGTTTCGTGCCGCAACGGCGAGGATCTTCTAGCGCGCGTTCGCCACGACCAAGGGCGAGCGGCTGACTGAGCCGGACCCTGAGCGGGCCGAGGCGCTGGAGCGCAAGCTCGATCCGGTGACGCGCGGGGATCCGATGGTGCCGCAACGCTGGACCTGTTCGAGCGCGGCGCGGCAGGCGGAGGAGTTGCGGGTGGAGGGGCACGCCGGTCAGCGAGCGGACGGTGAACCGCCTGCTGCACGGGCTGGGCTACAGCCTGCAGGCGAACCGCAAGACGCAGCAAGGCAAGCAGCATGCGGACCGGAACGCGAATCTCGAAGCGACGGAGCAAATCAACGGCGGTCAGGGCGGCTGCAGCAGTGCCGCTGCGGTTCTCAGGCGGTCGTGCCGCCACAACTCGAGCCCGAGCCGGCGGTGCAGCCGTAGCAGTGCTGGCCGCTAACGATGCGTCTATTTGCGAGGGTGGTTGGGTCAAAGTCGCGGATGTGCCGAGGCGCGCCGAATCCTACTTCCAAGTCCAGCATCTGGTTGAAGTCGCAGTCGTAGACCCTGCCGTCCCAGCCGACCGAAATCATCGAGCGGCACATAACCCCCTCCGCAGCCGCCGGATTGAACGCACTCACCAGCTTTTGCATGTAACGCTGGTAGTTGCCGCTGCGGATCAGGTATTCGAGGTAGCGGCTGATCGGCATGTTGGTGATCGTGAACAGGGAGTTGAACTCCACCTGATGACGCTCCCTGAGCTCGCGCCGGAAATCGGCTTCTAGCGCTTCCTGGGCAGGCGGCAGGAACGCGCCTGTCGGGTTATACACCAAGTTCAGCTGCAGCCCGCTGCCAGGCATGCCGTATCCCAAGGAGTTGAGCTTGCGCACGGCCCGGATCGACTTGTCGAAGACACCGTCGCCGCGCTGGGCATCGGTGCGGCTGCCGAGGAAGTACGGCAGGCTGGCGATGACTTCGGCCCGGTGGAGAGCCAAGAACTCGGCGAGGTCTCGTTGGGAGGGCAGGACTAGGACGGTCAGATTGCAGCGGTCGATTACAGAGCAGCCCAAGGCGCGGACTTGCTCGACGAACCAGCGAAAGTTCGGATTGAGTTCGGGCGCGCCACCGGTGAGGTCAACCCGGGGCTGGCCGATGCGCCTGATCGCGTTTAGGCAGAGCTCCAACGTCTCCCGCGATATGTTCTCCTCGGTGCGGTCGGGGCCGGCATCGACATGGCAGTGCTTGCACGTCTGATTGCAGAGCTTGCCGACATTAATCTGGAGCACGTCGACCTGCCGAGCGGTAAGCGGCCCGAGCCCCGCGTTGAGCAGAGCGTCATCAAACGTCTCGCGGCGAATGCCTCCCGGTGCGCCCTGCAGGACCCGCAGTTGCTCGTCCGGAGCGGACAGCACGTGATGTCTTGCTCGAAGAGTCTGTTCCACGGGTTCCTACATGCTGACTTCGGCGGCGATCTTGCGCATCTGCAACCCGTGCACCAGCGCGGAACCGCCCGTGATCGCCGAGGCCACATGTACCGCCTCGGTCATTTGTTCCAAGTTCGAACCCTTCGCTAGGCAGCCCTGGGTGTACGCGTCGATGCAGTAGGGGCATTGCACGGCATGTGCGACAGCTAGGGCGATCAAGTTTTTCTCGCGCTCGCTCAGTGCGCCAGCTTCGAAGACGGCTCCATACCAAGCATTGAATTTCTCCCACAGATGGGGGGCTTCCTCGCCCATTTCCGCGAAGCGCGGCAGGTCGTCTTGATCGTAGTACTCGTCCATCGTTCGGGATTCCCCTTTCTCGGCGGCAGCGGCCACGCGATTTTTCAAGTATAGGGCGTGACGCTTCGGCTTGGCCTCGGTTGAGGGCCATTCAGCGCGAGCGGAAGAGCTCCGGCGGGCCGTGCTACGCTAGCCCAACGATGCGGGTCAGCTTGTCTTACGGCCGATATGTATTGCTCTTGGTGCCGTGCCTGCTTGCGGCTGAGGCCCCCGACGGTTTCCGGTCCATCTTCAACGGCCAGAATCTGGCGGGATGGCACATCAGTCTGACGAATCACCACGGCGACACGAAGGAATGGCGCGTCTACGAGGGCTCGCTGGTCGGCCAGCAAGACCGTGCAGGCAACGGCGGCATTCTCCTGACTGACGAGAGCTTCGGTAACTTCGAGGTCTATATGGAGATCAAGCCCGACTTCGGTTGCGACGGCGGACTGTTCCTGCGCTCCACTGCGAGCGGGCAGGCGTATCAGGTCATGCTTGACTACTTGGAGGGCGGCAATCTGGGCGGCGTGTACGGTGAGCAGCTGGAAGGGCTTGGCGCGCGGAGAGCGGAAGGCTGGGAAGGCGTCTGGAAAAAGGACGCCTGGAATGCCCTGCGGGCCCGGATCGGCGGGGAGATCCCTCAGATCGAAGTCTGGCTGAACGGCACTCAGATAGCCGATTTCAAGGACACCGAGAACCGGCTGCCAGCGGGTGCTATTGAGGGCAGCATTGCCGTGCAGGTACATGGCGGGGAGCGTTGCAGGCCCGGGCTGGAGCACCGCTTCCGGAACATCGCGGTCCGCGAACTCTAGTCCGCTTCAGCTTTTGCCGTGCGTGGCATTAGCAGTCCTATGGCCAGCCATGTCAGTTCCATCGCGACGACCCAGAGCCGCATCGCGACGGCCAGCGTCATGGCCGTTCCGGCGGCTACCGCTTGGGCCAGCAGAAGTCCCAGGATGCCCTCGCGGATCCCCATTCCGGCAGGTGCCACCATCGTGAGCAGCGCCGCAACCCAGGCCAGGGCGTAGCAGCCCGCGACATACGTGAATCGCTCGGCGTCCAATCCCGGTAGCAACGCCCGTGAGAAGCTGGCCATTGCAAACGCAAGAAGCACCCAGGTCGCCACATACAGCGCCCAGATCTGCAGCATCTGACCCAAGCCGATCTCCAGTCGGCGAAATGGCTGCTTGAGCAGCCTGGCGAGACGCACCGCCCACGCGTTGAACACGGGCGGATACACGACGGCAAACGCGAGGACCGGAAATATGAGGAGGATGAATCGCTGCCATTCGCCGAGGGAAGTCGATGTGGATCCGGCGAGCCAAGCAGCAGGCACCAACGCGGCTAGCGCGGCTAGCGTCATGTCCACCAAGGTCGCCGCGAGGCAGGCCGCAGCGCTGATCCCGTAGCGTCGGGTCAGGTAGATCCGCGCCGCGAATTGCCAGATGCCGCCGGGAACGTACCTGCTGAGCTCGGACTCTCGATAGACCCGGTAGACATCCCAGAACGGCACATCGTAGTCGAAACCGCGGAGCAGCCTAGTCCAGCCGAGGGGCCGGACCAGGTGCCAAGCAGCCCCCAGCACAAAGGACAGCGCCAGCCAGCCGACGTCGAGCCGCCACGGCTCGGCGCGCACCTGCTGCCAGTTTGCGTAAATCATCCGCCCGATGAAGTAGGCCAGGATGAGTGGGATTGCAGCCTTGAGAATGGGTAGGCCGCGCCTAATCACGAGTCTCCTCAATGGCCGGGGTGATCAGCGCCGAGTCGCGTGCAGAGCGGTGGAGCGAGAATTCGGCCATCCAGCCCAGCGCCAGAAACAGCAGTGCTCCCGTGCCCAAGGCGGCACCGACGGCCGCAACGCCTAGCGTGGCCGCCCGATGCAGCACATGGCCTGTCGAGAGCGCGATCAGGATCGCCGAGCCGATGCCACAGGCGAGGGCTACCATCCCGAACGCATGTGCTGGCCGGTCATGGTACCGAGTCCTCAGCAGCACCGTGCCGAGATCGACGAAACCCTTGGCCAAGCGGCTGAAGCCATACTTCGAACTGCCGTGCTCGCGCGCTCTGTGTCGCACGACGATTTCCGTGACCCGAAAACCCTGATCCGCCGCGAAGACAGGGATAAAGCGATGCTGGTCGCCGTAGATGCGCAGATCTCGGACCACTTCGGCGCGGTAGCACTTGAACCCGCAATTCATATCATGCAGGCCAAGGCCCGTCGCCGCTCTCATCACGAAGTTGAACAGGCGCGACGGGATCACCTTGTGCAGCGGATCGTGGCGGACCTTCTTCCAGCCCGAAACGAGATCGTAGCCCTCGGAGAGCTTCGCCATGAACGCCGGGATTTCGGCGGGGTCGTCCTGCAGGTCGCCGTCCATGGTGAAGATGACAGGGGCTTTGCAGCGGGCGAAGCCCGCCATCAGCGCGGCTGACTTGCCCGCTGGCGCCCGGAACTTGAGTAAGCGGACCCGCCCGGGCTCGTGAAGGCCTTCGAGCCGCTGCCAAGTCGAGTCGGTGCTGCCGTCATCGATGAACAGAATTTCGTGTTGTGTCGGCAAGGCCTGCCGAAGCTGACGTGCTAACTCCTCGACCGATCCCTCTTCGTTGCGGACGGGGATGACGACCGAGATCTCCGGAATAGTGGGCATGACCCGCGAATCGCCGATCATAGCGATTCGGCCTTGGCACGGGCAAGGGACAGCTCGCGAGCCAACAAAACAACAAAACCAGCGCTTGCCTTGTCTGGGCCGCCGCTGCTACCCTGCCGGGCGTTGGCGCGACTCCACACCCCTGTAATCCAGCTCCGATCGGGATCCCCTTCGTGAACGTGCCATGAAATCCGGCCATCGCTTGCACCGCCGCAGCGTCCTGCTGGGGACTCCAGTGGCGGCCTCGCTGACCGGCGCGTGCCAGCAGGTGCTTGGTGACCCGGAAGTCGGCGGCGGATGGTCCCCGCGGCTCTCGGAGAACATAGGGTCACTGGATGACGCAACGCTGCGCTGGTTGGCCCAGCTGGGCCTCCAGTGGGTTGTACTTCAGGGCACGGACACCGTCGATCGCGACGGCACGGGCTACTGGTCCGAGCAGGACATCGCAGCCGTCCAGGAGCGGTGCGGCAGCCATGGGCTAAAGCTGCACTCCCTCATGCTCCCGCTCGCCTGGCTAACGAACTCAATGCTGGGCAGGCCGGAACGCGACCGGGACGTAGAGCACATTCGCAGGAGCTTGGCCGCCGCCGGCGCGGCGGGCGTCACGGTCGTCGAGTGGCGCTGGTCGCCCGACTTCCGCTGGGGCGAGGACGTGGGCTACTACACCGAACCTGGCCGCGGCGGCGCGATCTACAAGGCGTTCGATTTCGACCGGGTCCGCGACGCGCCTCCCTTCGAGGAATTCGGCAGCATTTCCCGGGAAGAGCTCTGGGACCGCATGATTTCCTTCACCGACGGGGTGATGGGCGCGGCTGAAGAGGCGGGCGTGAAGATGTCCCTGCATCCGAAGGATCCGCCCGTCCAAGCGATGCGAGGTGTCAGCCGGACCCTAACCACCACCGAGGAGATCGAAGCCTTCCTGGATGCCGTCCCGAGCCCTGCCAACGGCTTCACCTTCTGCCAAGGGACAGTGACCGAAATGGGTGTCGACGTCGTCGACGCCATCCGTCGCATCGGTGGGCGGGGCCGAATTCATCACGTCCACTTCCGCGCCGTGCGAGGGAGCGTGCCCCGGTACCAGGAGACCTTCATCGACGAAGGAGACGTCGACATGCTGGACGCGATGCGCGCTTACAAGGAAGTGGGCTACGAGCTGGCAATGGTGTCGGACCACAGTCCCGAAATCCCCGGAGACCTGCCGGGCCGCAAGATCGGCCGCTCCTTCTCGCACGGATACATCCGGGGCTTGGTACAGGCGGTGAACGCGTGACGGAACGGCGCAGGGACCTGCTCCGCGATGCCGCCGTTCTGGCCGCGGCCGCGGCGATTGTCGGATCGGCCGGCGCGCAGGGGCCGCAGATCAAGGTCGGCAAGGGCTTGCGGGACCTGTCCGACGAAACGCTCGACTTCTTCCGCATGCTGGGCGTCCGCCACGTGGTGATGCCTACGTCGTACTCGCTGACCCAGCGCCGGCGGGGCCTGGTGCCCGCGCCCGACACTGGCCCTCGCACGCACGCCCCCCTGAAGCCGTGGGATCGCGACGAGCTCCAGCGGATCAAGGCCCGCATCGAGGGCAAGGGTCTTGTGCCGATGATGCTCCACCTGGGCCGGATGCACCGGGTGATACATGGGCAGCCTGACGCCGCAACCGAGATCGAAGCCGTCAAGACCAACATCCGGATCGCGGGAGAGCTGGGCATACCCGTCATCGAATACAACTTCATCGCTCTCCGTGGCTCCCAGGGCTACTCGAGGACGACAGGGCCTGGAGGTATCGGTCTCCGTGACTATGACGAGGCGCGGACAAGCGCCCTTCCCTCGCTGGACAACGTCGGGACTCATACCCGAGAGCAGCTATGGGAACGGCTGGACGGCTTCCTGAGAGCGGTCGTCCCCGTTGCCGAAGCGGCCGGCGTGCGGCTTGCCATGCATCCGAACGACCCGCCGATTCCCGTGTTCCGGGGTGTCGCGCAACCAGTCCGTTCCCTGGCGGACCAGACGCAACTCCTCCAACTGGTCGACAGCCCCGCGAACGGCATTACTCTCGATACGGGCGTCACGACCGAAATGGGTGAGGACGCGGCGGAGGCAATTCGCTATTTCGGCTCGCGCGACCGGATCAATCACGTGCACTTCCGCAACGTCCGTGTGGACGTGCCGTATTACAAGTACCTCGAGGTGCCCCATGACGCCGGCGACTGCGACATGCTTGCCTGCATGAAGGCCTTCAAGCAGGTCGGCTACCGTTACCTCGTGATCCCGGATCATACCCCGGAATTCACGCACGACACCGTTGGCTCCCAGATGGGCTGGGCCTTCGCGATCGGCTATCTTAGAGCTCTCCAGCATGCTGCCGAATCGTAGTCCCTTTTCCCGCCGCCGGCACGATCCGGGAGACTCGTCACTTGGGCGGGGCTGGGAATGACCAGGCCGGACTTGAAGGAGGGTTTCGTGCGAACAACGCTTTCCGCCCTGCTTGGAGCGGCGCTGGCATCAACGCTGGCTGCGGACGTCGTCGAACAGGGGCCAAAAGACTCGGCGCCGTCGGGCTTGCTAGCGGGAGTGGCCCGGGCAGACATCACCCCACCCGTCGGGGTGGCGCAGATGAACTGGGGGTCGCAAACCCATGTCCGGGCCGTCGGCATCGACCCGGCCGGGATGAAGGCCACGGCGTTGGTCCTGTCGGACGGCCACCAGAGATTCGCAATGGTCGACGTCGACCGCATTCTGGTCGCAGGCCTGGAGCCGGCCATCGCGGAGGCCGCGAAGAGGACCGGAATCCCAGAAGCCCATATCCGCATCGGCGCAACCCACACTCACGCCGGCGTGCTGGTCAGTCCGGCTAAAGGCCCGCCGGGCCTGGACCTCACTCCGCTGGTCGACATGGCCGACAGGTACCGCCTCGGTGTCATCGACAAAATCGTGGGCCTGATCGCCGAGGCCAGCGGCCGGGTGGAGCCGGCGCACATGCATGGCGGCAGGGGGCAAGGAACCATCAACATCAACCGCCGGGTGCGCGCCGACGGCGACCTTCCTCCCGCGGTGGGCCGGAATCCCGATGGCTTCGTGGACCGCGAACTCGTCGTCTTCCGGATCGATGACGCGGACGGCCAGACGATGGCTGTGCTGGCCAACTTCCAGTGCCACGGGACGGTTCTGGCCTACGAGAACGAAATCATCTCCCCGGACTGGGTCGGCATGACACGCTCCACCATCGAGCGGGCCTTCCCGGGATCGCTGGCCCTCTTCTTCCAAGGGGCCGCCGGCAACCAGGGACCGATCGAGGGGTTTTCGGGGGACCTGGCGGTAGCCCGCCGGCTGGGCCGCACGCTGGGCCACCAGATCGCGGCGATCGCGATGCAGATCGAGACGGTACGCAGGGCGCCGAAGTTCGAGGGATTCGTCGAGTCCACGGCCTTTCAGTCCAAGCAGCACTGGCGGGTCCAGGGGCCGCGGGACGCCACCTTGCGCTTCGCCTCCCGCATCGTCGACGTGCCGCGCCGGACCTACTCGGCTGACGAAGTCGCCGGGATGCGGGCAAGGCTGCGGCGAGCGGAACGCCAGCTGGAGCGACTCCCCCGAGACGTCGGCCCGACGAAGCGACATCAGGCCGCCGCGCGAGTGCGACGCTTCACCGACCTGCTGGCCCAGTGGACCCGGACCGTCAAACCTTCACCCCTGCAAATCGAGGTGCAGGCGCTTCGAATCGGCGAACTCGCGCTCGTGGCGATGCCTGGAGAGCCGTTTGCAGAAATCGGCCAGACCGTCAAGACAGCTTCCCCCTTCGCGTTCACGATGTTCTGCGCCTATTCGGACGGAATCGGAGGGGATTACGTCCCCACCGCCGCGGAGTACGCATACGGCGGCTACGAGGTTGAGAGGACGCCGTACAACCCGGGCGCGGCAGGCAAGGTGATCGAGGCAGCCTCTGCCTTGCTGGCGAGCCTCCGCTGACGGCCCGGGGCCGAGCACAAGCCGAAGCGAATCCGCTTGATTGTCGCCGCTCGTCCGCCTCGACTCCCTCCCCTGCTGCGTCCGGTGAACGGCCGCGGTTCGCGCTGCGGGTTGCGACTGGCGCGCTACCCGATGTTCTCGGGGTACGGCACCCACCCGGGAGACCGCGTTGGACTGCTCCAGAGTTGTCCCCTGGCGGTGATGAATAGGGTTTTCCAGTCGGAGCCGCCGAAGGCGCAGTTGGTCGCTTCGTCGTTCGGGACGCCCACGAATCCGAGGAGATTCCCGCCGGGCGAGAGCACGTATATGCCGCCTCGGAATCGATCGGCGGATTCGTGCGGAGGCTTGGCGACGTTCGTGCCGCCCGCCACGTAGAGCCTGCCCTCGCAGTCCATTTCGAGTCCGTCCGGACCACGACCGTCCTGCCAATCGAAGATCAGGGTCCGGCCCGCCGGGTCGATCGAACCATCGTCATGCAATGGGAATCGCCAGAGCTTTCGAGCCGCCCCAACAGTGTTGTTATTCTGGTCCGCGACGTACAGGTGCTGGTCGTCTGGCAACACCAGCAGCCCGTTCGGACGATCCACTTCGTGGCTGATCACTCGCGCAACCCTCCCGGGAGCATCGATGCGGTAGACCCCCTCCACCAGATGGCGCGCCCGATCGCGCATTTCCATGCTCTCCCTGGATCCGGTAGCGCGGGTCGCTGACGCAAATGCGCCCCTTGGAGTCGATCGTGAGGTCGTTCGGGGAATTGAACTGTATTCCCTCGAAGCCGTCCGCCAGCACGGTGATGCTGCCGTCCGCTTCTCGGGAGCGGGTTCGCAGCCCACTCACTGCGCTGTTCGCAGCGGCCCCCGCAGGATCCATTGTTTCTCTGCTGCGACGTAGTGAATCGCAACGTCGTGTCGCGACGTCGCCGCAGGGTGCACGACACTATGTTTGGATTTCGGCTCCTGTACATGGGGTTTCGGCCCGTTCAGCCCAGAAGTCCTCGTAGTTGCCGCTGAGAACGCAGCAGCGCAGGGCGAGGATGGCGTTAGCCCCGCTGACGGTCCAGTACATTCCCGAGCGCTTGAGGCGTCCGACCACCGTGCGGCAGCCGGACTCCACCACGCCGGAGCCCACGAGCCCACGCACAGGCCCTGTGCCCGGAACTCCGGGTAGCGCATGCGGCTACGGTTCTTCTCGATGTAGTTGGCGCACTTGCCGGCTTGCTCACAGGTGCCGGCGTGGGCGCGCAAGGTGGCGAGCAGGCCGTCGAGGCGGCCCTGCTCGAGGTCGTCGCAGCGGGCGTCGGCCCAGGGCTCGACCAGCAGCTTGTCGTGGGCGAAGAGCACCTTGGCAACCTCCCACAGCTTCTCCTTCGCGTGCCGGAGATCGACAATCTGGATCGCGCCGGGGTAGTCCTCTGAGGCGCTGCGCCAGATCCAGCTGGCTCCGTCCCCCAGAACGACGCGCCGGGCGAACTCGGACGGGTCCGGATCGGTGTCGCGGCTGGCGGCGCTTTCGATGGCGGCAGTGTCGCTGACCGAGCCCGGGTCGCGCACGGGACGGTCCTCGTCAGCGCGCGATTCGGCCGTCCAGACGACGACCAGCTTGGCCTCGCGGGTGCGGGCGGTGCCGTCGGGCTGCTTGCCGGGGCGCCCGGCCGTCTCGCTGGCCCGTACCGGGACGCCGGTGCCGTCGACGCCGAGCTACGCCGTCGGGGCGGGCGGCGGGGCCGGCACGTCCGGAGCTTGCCGCTCGCGGGCGGCGAGCTGGCGGCCCAGGGCTTCGGCAGTGCGCTGCAGGTGCTTGGTGCCCACGCGCACGCTGGCCAAGTCAGCGAGCAGTCCGCTGGCCTGGGCAAAGCTGACCAGTGCGGCGGCCGCACCGGTCATGCGGGTCACGCCCGGCGACAGGTCGGTGCGAGCCATGTCCAAGGCCCGGTCGCGAGGGAAGCTGCCGTGGTGGCAGTCCGGGCAGTGGTAGTCAGCCCGCCGCAGGGTCAGCGCGCCCAAGACGGTTTCGAAGGTCTTGGCGCGGCGGCCGGGCGGAGTGTGCGGTCTGCCCGCAGGGGCAGGGCTGGGTCGGGCCGCACTGATCGCTGAGGTCGTCGTTGAAGCGCCGTTCGAGCGCCCGTGCGGCCAATCCCAGCGCGCGTTGGCGCAGACGGACGGGTCTCGAGGGCCTCGAAAGCGACGGAGTCGGCGACCCCGGGAGCTACGAAGCGGGCGAGTTCGGCTTCGATGGCGGGGACGAATTCCTGCGCGCAGGCTTTTTTTTGACGGCCGCTGGGCGCTGCCCGGGTCGGCGCTTTGGAGCCGTGCATCGGAGAGTTGCTCGCTGACCTCGATCAGTTCGCCGGTCAGGCGGCGCAGGCGCTGGCATTCGGCGACTTCGGCGCGCACGACCTCGACATGCCGGGCGGAGAGGGAGCGGGTGGTCTGGTGGCCGGCCGCATTGAACACGAGGCGGAAGTACGGGCCGTGCCCGCGATCGCCCTGCTGCTGGCAATGGCAGGCGGGGCGGCCGCACTTGGTGTAGATTTCGCTCACAGTGCCGGGGCGCAGTTCGCCGATGGCGCTGATGCTGGCCAGGATACTGGCGCGTCTTTGCTGTAAGGCAGGGAAGGTTGCAGAGGGGGGAGCGGGGGTGTCCATGTCTTGATACTACTTATCAAGACATGGACCGTCATCGTGGGCGGAAGCACAAAGAGTTCCAAGGTCAGTTCCCCAAAATCAGGCCGGGATCAAAATGATGTCCTGCACCCGTCGCCGCAGACTGGTTTGACATTCGGTGGCCGAATGCGAGAGCGTGGAGCGTGAACCGCCATGGAACTCAAGCGAATCTCACCTGACGAAGCCCGCGACCTGCTTGAATCTGACGAACACTACATTTATTTGGATGTGCGTTCGATCCCGGAATTCGAACTCGGCCACGCGCCTGGCGCGAAGAACATCCCCTTGCTGCACCGAACAGGCATGGGCATGCAGCCGAACGAGGAATTTGTGGACGTGTGTGAAAAGGCCTTGGGCAAGGACGCCAAGATCATCACGGCCTGCCTGAAGGGCGGTCGCTCGATGCGCGCCGCTCAGATTCTCCAGATGAATGGATTCTCGAATGTTGTCGATATGCGCGGAGGGTTTGACGGGGAGTCCAACCCGATGGGGCAGATTGTCTACGAGGGCTGGTCGCGCCGCGGATTGCCGGTCACTACCGAAGCGGCCGACGACGAGACCTACGCGGGACTTTCCCAGGGCTGAAGAACGGCTGATCGCCTACCACTCGAAAATTTCGCCGGCGTCCATCTCATGCACTCTCACGGGAGTGCCGGCGCCTAGCTCGGCACGGAACTTTTCCGCCGTTCCCGTAAGCAGCGGGAAGGTCTTGTAATGCATGGGGATCACAAGCTGCGGTTGCAAGAACTCGCACGCCAGCGCCGCCTCCTTTGGTCCCATCGTGAAGAAATCGCCGATTGGCAGCATTGCGAGTTCGGGCTGGTAAAGCCGTTGGATTAGCTGCATGTCGCTGAACACGTTGGTGTCGCCGGCGTGATAGAAGGCGCGCCCGTCCGGCTGGCGGACGACCAGCCCGGTTGGCTCGCCCGCATAGATGATCTTGCCGTCCTCAAGGACGGAGCTGCTGTGCTGCGCATGCGTCATCGAAACCCGCACCCCCTTGGTGCTGTAGCAGCCACCCTTGTTCATGCCAACTACGTTGGGCACAGCCTTGGACCCCAACCACATCGATAGCTCTACGGGGCAGACGATTTCAGGCTGAAAGCGCTCCACCGCAGCCTTGAGATCGCCCAGGTCCAAGTGGTCGAAATGCCCGTGGGTGACCAAGACCAGATCCAAGCGGTCAAGCTCGTAGTCATCCGGGCAGGCAGGATTGCTAGAGAGCCAAGGATCGATCAGGATCGCCGGCCCGTCGCCGACCTTGATGTGAAACGTGGAGTGGCCCAGCCAGGTAATTTTGGTCATTGTAGATTGCTGCTCCAGTTCAAAACTCAAGTCCGACCGCCAGACGGCGAGTAGGCGCGGCTGCGCGCCGCCGGTCACCGGTTGCAGACCCTGTCTCCGCCGCGATCGGCCTGCGAGGCAGCTGCGCGAGAATCACCGCCGCGACTGTCGCGGTCAGATCGTCCTGTTCACGCGGACCCTTTGCCAGCACCACGTCGGCGCCGGTGGATTCAGGCGTCAGGCCCAAGGCCTTGACCTGTCCCGAGAGGATCACGAGCGGCAGGTCCGGCTGCAACTCGCGGATTCGCTGGACGACCTCGTCGCCGCGCATGCTAGGCATGCGGTAATCAGTGATGACTAGGTTGAACGATGTCCCTGCTGCGCTCGCCTCAATACATTCCAGACCTCTTGCCCCACTTTCGGCCGTAACGACCTCGTAGCTCGCTTCCTCCAAGATGTCGCGCCGCGCAGACTGACCGAATCGATTGTCGTCAATCAGCAGAACCTTGCCTAGAGGGGGAGACGAAATCATGACCACGGAAATTTAACAGTGCCTTCAGCAGCCCGTCAACACGTTTCTAAAGCACTCATATCAAACTAGATAAAGCGCTTGACAAATTGGGGAAAGTATGCCTCCCGACGGCATGGCCGCTCATTCGACCTCGCGTGGAGCGGTGTAACCCTTGCGGGCGATGATCTCGTACTTGATGCGCTTGTTCTTCTTGCCCGTAATGCGTAATTCCTTATTCGTGGTGGGATCCACGAGCCGTGCCGTGATCTTGCGGAAGGTGCCGTCGCGCTTGGTGTTGGAGGGCTGATAGATTGCCATGTACTGATTGCGCATCAGATAATTCAGGCTTTGGAAAATTGTGGGAAATTGCCCGTAAAAGCGCGGGAAGAACGAAAAACCGCCCGTCTCTTTGGTAAATGTGCGCAGCTGGTTGTCGGCCTGCAGCCAGCCGATGCGGGTCGCGCCGTCCACATAGCCGCGAGAATCGTACATTTCCTTGAGCATCTGGCCCAGGCCGATGGCATGCACCGTGACACCCGCTTCTTGCACAATCTTGCGCGCTTGGGAGAAATTGAGGCGGCTGAAGGTGTCCTCGCCGCTTGACAGCAGCACGACGGACTTGCGGCCCTCAATCTCGGCCATCCTCTCCACGGTGTCCGTGAGAGCGTCGAAGAGGTTTGACTCACTGTAGGCGGCGATCCGGAGCCGTTGCAAGGCGTTGTTGATCTCGCGGCGGTCTTGGGTGAAATCTGCCAGGATCTCTGGGCGCAAGTCATAAGCGATCACCGCAACCCAGTCTTCCGGGCGCAGCGTCTCGACGAAACCGTACGTTGCCGTAAGCGTCTGGTACCAAGTCTCGGACCAATACCCCTGCCAGCGGTTGCTGAACTCGATGAGCAACGCGACTGTAGCGGGGGCCTCGGTCTGGCCAACGCTGATGACCTTCTGCGGCACGTCATCTTCGAGGATCTGGAAATTGCCGGCAGGGATGCCGGGAATGAACTGGCCCTTGTTGTCGAGCACGGCAATATCGACAGAGACAACGTTGGTGTCGGCCGTGAACAGGGGCTGCTCCTGCGGCAATCGCTGCGGCGCGCGGGTCTGCACTGGGGGCAGATTGGTCGGAGAGTCTGGAATGCCGCCGGGGCCCGTCCCGGGCCTGCGCGGGGAGTCCGGCACTGGCCTGCGCGGCGGTCCGCCGATAGGCCCCTGCGCCTGCAGTGTTGCGAGCTCGGGCGCAATCAACATAAGCCCGCCGAGCAGCACGACAGCCTTGAATAGCAGTTGCTTGCAATCTAGCATCGTCTTTACCCTCGCCTGCCTTGTGCGTCTAGCCCGCAGGCTGGACGGCTCGAACACACTAATGGTAACCCCGATCTGCTGGGAGGCAGCGAGATCGTGCGTATCTGCGGGGTCGCGATCTAGTTAGTTCGCCGATTTTAGCTTGAAGTTGTAAATGAGTTTGGTGCGGCTGTCAAAGCTCGAAACGGTGCGCGTCTTGCTCTGCCAGCCTTCGGCCAGGGCCTTGAGCTCATAATCGACGTTCAAATCTAGCCCGTGGAAGTAGTACTCGCCTTGTTCGTTGGTATGGAATGACTTCACGTCGAGCGTGCGTGTGTGCTTCAGCTGCACGATGCTGCGGATGCCCTCTTCGTGCTCGTCGGTGATCTGGCCGCTGACCGAGCGCGTGGGATCCTCTTTCTTCTTTTTCCCGAAACCGGGGAATTGGGCCGTGGCGACCGGTGTGGCCGACACAGCGACCAAGAACAGCAGGCTTCGACGTGTGCGTTGCATGGCAGCTCTTATCCTACTTCGATTTTCGCTGATCTCGGGCATCGCGTGCATTCTTGCGGGATTCGAGGATTAGATTCGCGGTGGATTTCTCCATGCCGTAGACCTGCACGGAGCGCTGGGCGGGCACAAACTTCGGAGCCGTCGCGGAGACGATGTAGGTGGCATCTCCGGCAGGCACGCGAATCCGGTACTCGCCTCGGAAGTTAGTGAGCGCGCGGTACTTCTTCTTCGGGCTGGCCTCGTCATATGCGACGATTCGCGCCCCTTCGAGAGCTAGGTAGGACCCTTGGAAGACCGTGCCGAACAAGAGGGCTTGGGGGTCGGATGTTCTGCTCGCCTGCGCGCGAAGCGCGCCACTACAGAGTGGGGCGAGCACGGCGCCAGCGATCCATTTTCGTCGGGTCATGAGTTAGAAATGCCTTTCCCGGTCAGTGTCGCACTGAAGCCACGTCCGCCAGACGCTGCGCCAACGCGGGGCCTGACTAACCTATCGTTTCATGGGTTCGGGGTGAGCGGCACACCCAGCATGGGGTTTCAGTGCGACCGACACTGGGGACAAGTACTGCACCGAGCTGCATTCGCTGAATCCGTTCAGCGGGCAGCGCATACCTGAATTGGGCCGATCCCTGACAGCCGGTCTTGCGGTGCCGGGGTGAGAACAGGCGCTAGGGCGCGGGGGGCCTAGACGCTGCTCTTGCGCCCGTACTTCTTGTTGAAGCGCTCGATGCGGCCCTCGGAGTCCACGAGCTTGCGCTTGCCGGTATAGAACGGGTGCGAGTGCGACGAGATGGCCAGATCGTACAGCGGATATTTCTTGCCGTCGATCTCGGTGGTCTTGTCCGTCTTCGCCGTCGAGCGTGTGATCCACTCCGTATTCGTGGTGACGTCGCGAAAGACCACCTCGCGGTAGTTGTCGGGATGGATGCCTTGTTTCATCTCTGAATCACCTATTGGGCAGCGGCTTGCAGCGGCCGCAGCACGTGGCGGCACGCATGGAGCCTGTCGAGTCTCTAATCTTCACTATAACCGAAGCGGTCTCGCTCGGGCTATCTCTCGGATTGAAGGGTTGTCTCTTCGCTGCCGCCGCCCGCGGCGGGGCTCCTGTCAGGTGCAGGGGTGCCGACCTTGTTTGTGAGTAGCAGTTTCCCGCCACTGCGCTCCACCACATGCACCCGGTCGCTGCCCAGCAGAGTCTCGAAGCGCGGACGGTCTTCCTCGAAAGTCGCTATGTATACGGGCGTGCTTTGCTCCCAGCGGGCCGGCAGGTCACCATCGGCGAGGAAGATGTCCGGGGCACCCGGGGCATTCGAGCCGTACTCGATGTTGTTTTTGCGCCCGTTCAGCAGCAGGATGGGCTGATTCGTGTAGAAAACGACTGAGGAGAAGGCGTAGTATTCGTGGTCCAGCACCAACTGGCCGGGCGGCGAGCGCCCGTAGGCCTCTGCCAGCGGTCGCGAGGAAAGGTACGGCTCGAATCGGCCCATCGCCCAGTGCGCGGCATGCAGCAAGACCAGCGAGCTGAGTGCGAGTGCAGCGAGCGCCCGCCCGCGCGAGACCAGCCACCCGCCCGCCGCCCCGATCGCAAACGCGGCAACGGCAAGAGCGAGAGGCCCTCGCAGGTAGGCAAACGAGTCGAGCGTCAGGTCTTGGAAATGGCCCAGCGACAGAGTGTAGACGTCTGGATTGCTTGTCAGGGCGGAGGCGATGTCTCCCTCGGCTGGCAGCTGCCTGACCGCGACCAGAATGATCACGGCAGCGCAGCCCGCAAGGCCGTAGATGGTTGCCGCGCCGCGAATCGCAGTCCGCAGTCCGGCTGGCGAGGACAGCGCCGCGCTGGAAAGCAGCAGGATCGCAGGCGCGTAGGCCGGCAGCGTGTAGTATTCCTGAGTTGTTGACGCTGAAAAGAACAACAGCGTAAAGGCGCAGGCGCACAGCAGCAGCAGGCGTGACCGCCCGGCCCGGTCGACGGTGTCGAAGCTGAGCTTGGGCAGCCTCAACAACAGGCCGCTCCATGGGAATAGCCACACGAGATGCCCGACCCAGAACCACCAGAGGGGGACGCGATCAAAGTCCACCGGATGGCGCGTTCCCAAGTAGCGCAGGAGGTGCTCGTTGATGAAGTACCTCCAGAAGAATCCGCGATACAAGCCCGGTCCGCTGTCAAGCGAGAACTGGAAGAGCGGGGGGTGCTGCAGGATGGCAGCGATGTGCCACGGCGCGGCGACTAGCAGGGTGGTCGCCAGTGCGCCAGGGATGCCCAGGCGCGTCCAGGCCTTGCTGGAGCGCCACTGCCCGCTGACTAGTAGGTAGGCCCCGATCGCTCCCAGCGGCAGCACCACTGCGATCAACCCTTTGAACAGCAGCCCGACGCCCAGCGCGGCCCCGACCCAGCGGGCGCGAATCCGCGCCCGGCGCTCGGTATCCTCCTGCGCCCGCAAGAAGCAATCGAACACCAGGAGCGTCGTGCATGCCACGTACACATCGGGGATCCTCACGCGGGTGAACAAGAACAGGCCAAGGCATGTCGCTAGTCCGATTCCGGCGTATAGCCCCGCTAGATCGCCGAAAGACCAGCGGCCGACACGCCAAGCGAGCCAACAGAGGGCCATTGCGGCGAGCGCCCCTGGCAGGCGCGCTGCCCAGTCGTGGACACCAAGCGCCAAGTATGACAACGCGATCACCCACACCTGCCCGGGCGGCTTGTCGAAGTACGGCACGCCGTTGAGGTGCGCCGTCACCCAGTCTCCGGACTCCAGCATGACCCGGGCGACCTGGGCGTAGGTGGCATCCACGTCGTCGAGCAGGGAGGGCGGGCTTGAAATCGTGCCCACGCAGATGATGCCCGCGATCGCGAGCACCATCCAGCTGTGCAGACGCGCGTCAATCAGCCATGCGCTGGATGCGCCAAGCTTGGTGCCTATCCCCCGGGTCGGTGCCCGGTACTGTCGAGAGGGCTTTGCTTGCCTTCCATCCTGATCGGCCGGCGATCGCGGCTGCGACGACATACTCGTTCTCCTCGGGCTCCAGCGACCAGGTGGCGTAAACCAGAAGGACTCAGGGCGTCAGCCCGTTCATCGCATTGTCTAGGATGCGGGCCTGCTGGGCTTGAAGGGATTCGATATCGTCCGGCTGCAGACGCCACTTTAGCTCGGGGTTCCGCGCCAGTGTGCCCAAGTGGCGGCATGCGGAAGTGTGTCGAAGACTGCATCAAGTTTGCTCGGAGTAACGCATTGCACGGATCATTCCCGAACGCAGCTTGCCAGCGGGTGACGCGCCAGTTCGGATGGCACAGGCGCGCGGCTTGTTCCGATGAGGGCGACGGCGGTTGGCGGCTGAGCACCGCGTTGACCAAGCCGGCGGCCGAGCGCTTGCGCGCCCACCTGACCTGTTCGACGGATTCCGATACGGCCGCATGGTCGGCCACACCGCCCATGCAGCGCAATTGGCGGGCCCCGAGGCGTACTGCGATCCGAACTTCCGGGTCCAATGAGTGGGTCGGCTTGCCGGTCTTCCGGGAGACCCGTTGGTGGCGCATGCATCCCAGCACCGCTTCGGTGACAAACGCTCGCTGCCGGACATTGATTTCAGCGGTGCGCCGCGAGTGGAGCAGTTCATCCGCGAAGGCCCCGTCGCGCTCGACTCGCAGCAGCAGATCAAAGGCCGTTCGCCGTGCCTCCGAGGCCGCCACGCCGTGCCGCGATAGCAAGGGTCCGGTTCGGGGCTGGGCTCGCTGCCAGCGCCTAGGATGGAGTTCAGGGCTCTTCGCACTTCGTGCAAGCACGGGGATTGATCCTGACCAATAGAGCGGCGAACTGGTTAAGCCCGAGATCTCACAGTTCGCTGGCAGGTCGGGTCAGGTCGGTCGGTGACCCGCCTTGCTGTCCACCACACTGTAAACCGATGCTGCCTTGCTCCCGTGTTACGCGCGCCGGCATTCGCGATTTCTCCCGTTTGGGCCATACTCACGTATGTGCCCGCTCTTTCGGGGTTTGTCATGTCATCCGATTCAAACCGACCAAGGCCTACGCACTGGTCAAGCGTGACACTCGTCTCCGCCTTGCTATTGGCGCTGTTGGTCGCTTCGCCGAGCCCCGCTCAGATTGATCTGGACGAGCTGGCCTTCCCCGAGGTCTTCCGCGGCGTCGCGGGCGTGACTTCCATCACTCACGCGGGCGACGGCTCAGGACGTCTCTTCGTGACTGAGCAGATCGGCCGAGTCTTGATCTACGACGGGGAGTCCCTGCTGAGCACGCCATTCCTCGATATCCGCGATCGGGTGCAAGCCGGAGGGGAGCGCGGTCTCCTGAGCGTTGCATTCCACCCGAGGTATGGCCAGAACGGCTACTTCTTCGTCAACTACACCGATCTCAGCTCGAACACGGTCGTTTCACGCTTCGCAGTCACCGCCGATCCGAACGTGGCCGACGGGGGCACGGAGGCCATCTTCTTCCGAGCTGACCAGCCTAGGCGGAATCACAATGGCGGCCAGATTCAGTTCGGCCCCGACGGCTACCTGTACATCGGCATGGGCGACGGCGGAGGGGCCGGGGATCCACCCAATCTGGCTCAAGACCTAAGCAGCGTACTCGGCAAAACGCTCCGGGTGGATGTTGATTGCTGCGTCTTCGCAGCCGCGCCGGCCTCGAATCCATTCGTGCACAACCCGGGCGCACGCCCCGAGATCTGGGCTTACGGGCTGCGCAACCCGTGGCGATTCAGCTTTGACCGGCTGACCGGCGAAATTTTCATCGGAGATGTCGGGCAGAACAAGATGGAAGAAATCTCGCGCCAGCCCGGCGGGAGCCTGGGGGGAGAGAACTATGGCTGGCGGCGGATGGAAGGCTCGCTCTGCTTCAATCCAGCGGCCAACTGCGATGATGGCTCACTCATCCCGCCGATTCTCGAGTACCCCAACGATGGCGGCAATTGCGGCGGCTCTGTCACCGGAGGCTACCGCTACCGGGGTGCGATGTTCCCCCAACTCTCGGGCGTCTACTTCTTTGCCGATTACTGCAGTGGGGATTTTTATGCGGGCGTGGAGGATGGCGGTACTTGGACACGGCTCGGGCCCCGTTCGACGTCGCTCAGCATCAGGACCTTCGGTGAGGACGAAGCCGGCGAGATATACTTTGCCGACTCAAGCGTCATCTATCGCATCGAAGCGCCCCGGGCGGCGCCCCAAATCTCGTCCGGCGGCGTGGTCAGTACGGCGACCTTGGAAATCGGGTCAGGCCTAGCGCCGGGAGGCCTTGCCACAGCGTTCGGGATCGGGCTCGCGACCGCCTCTGAGGTGGCCCGGGGCCGGCCTCTGCCGAACGACCTCGGCGGTGGTTCGATGAACTTCAACGGGTCAGTGCCGGCCCCGCAGAGCTATGCCGCACCTGGTCAGCGGAACTTTCAGGTCCCGTGGGAGCTCGGCGGTCTCGCTGAGGCGCAGCTCACCGTCACAGTCGGCACGCAAAGCAGCCCGGCAGTTGTCGTGCCGCTTGCGCGGGTCAGCCCCGCTGTATTCGTTCTCAACGCTGCCGGTCAAGCCGCAGCACTGGTCCCTTGGGGTGGGCGGGTCGTTGCCGGTCCAGCCGCAGGGTTTGTGGTCCCGCGGGTCGTCGCCGGCCCTGCCGGAAGTTTTCCCGGCGCGCGGCCGGCACGCCTCGGCGAGACCCTGGAGATCTTCGCGACGAGTCTCGGTCCCGTGACAAACCCACCGGCGACAGGTGCCGGGGCCTCGGCGCAGCCCATCTCTGCCACGGTAGAGCAAGTTATCGTTCGGGTCAGTGGCGAGCCGATGCGAGTGGTGTTTTCGGGCCTTGCGCCATCGTTCGTCGGCCTCTATCAGGTCTACGTGGAATTGGTGGGCGACATTCCGGCTGGAGACGCCGTTCCGCTAGTGGTCCAAGTCGCCGGCGTCGACTCGAATACGACCTACATCGCCATAGAGTAGACCTGTTGGGCAGCGTGCTAGAATTCGGCACGACGGGGTCGGGGTGCATGGTGATTCCCTGAGACGGGCTGAGGGCGCGATCATGTCTGACGAGATCGATGTCCGCATTACCAGCGACCCTAAATGGCTGGGCTTGGTCCGGGTAGTGGTCGAGCAGTGCTGCCACTGCTTCGGTGTGGATGTCGACGCAGCGAAAGCCATGGTTGTGGCCGTTAACGAAGCGGTCTCCAATGTAATGCGCCATGCCTACGAGGGAGACACCACCCAGCCCATCCGAATCGTGTGCCGCCGGGATGGCGGCGTGGTTGAAGTGCGCATTTGCGACTATGGGAAGGAATCCGACCTGCTAGCGCAGCCGATCGGCCCGCCTGAAGAGTTGCGGACCGGTGGACGGGGCTTGTTCATAATGCGTTCGTTGATGGACGAGGTCGACTTCGTGCGCGAGGATGGGTGCAACCGGTTGTCCATGAGGAAACACCTGCCCCTCCCCGTGAGCGGGCGTTGACGGAGGCAGGCGTGAAGGCGATGCGGATTGACATCAAACATGTGCTGGCAGCTGCCGTCGTCGGAGTTGAGGGTGACATTGACATGGCATCCTCACCAAGACTCCGCGAGGCCATTCTGGAACTGCTCCGGGAATCCGGGCAGGACAAGGTCGTCGTCAACATGGCGAGCGTAAGTTACATCGATAGCTCTGCTGTCGCGACCTTGGTCGAGGCGGCCCAGATGGCCTCAAAGCGCAAGGTGCGATTCTTGCTGTCGGGCCTGAACGAAGGCCCGCTGCATGTGCTGCAGCTCACTCGCTTGATCGACGTGTTTGACGTGCGTGCTTCGGAGGAAGACGCCTTAGAGGCCTGAGGGCCCTGATCGATTGAGTGCCATGGTGTTCTTCGATTCGGTGGGTCGCTATTCGATCCAGCAGGCTGAATATGTCGGTCGCCTGACGATTCAGTTCTGGCACGGCTTAAGATTCTCCCTGCGCGCCAGCCCGTTTGCGGGCAGGGGCCTGCGCTGGAAGCGCACGGTGCAGCAGATGGCCGAGATCGGCGTCCGCACCTTGCCCGTCCTGTGCCTGGTCTCCGGTGCGACTGGCCTCATCATGGCTCTGCAGTCCGGTGCGGAACTGCGCAAGTTCGGCGCCATGGAGGCCGTCATCAACTTGGTCGGAACGAGCATGACCCGCGAGCTCGGGCCGCTGATCGCAGCCATTGTGGTGATCGGACGCTCTGGATCGGCGATTTCGGCGGAGGTTGCGACGATGGCAGTCACTGAGGAACTCGACGCGCTGCGTGCTATGGCTCTCGATCCGATTGATTTCGTCCTCGTACCCAAGTACCTAGGCATGTTGGTCATGCTCCCGTGCCTCACGGTAATGAGTGTGTTTTCCGGAATCCTCGCCGGTGGTGTATTCGCCTATTTCACGCTCGACATCACGCTAGTGATGTATTTGTGGCGCAGTGCTGAGATCCTGCTCATGCGTGACATCGTCAGCGGCCTGGTCAAGGCCGTGGTTTTTGGCTCGATCATTGTCCACGTGAGCTGCTTGGAGGGATTCATGGTGACCGGCGGGCCGGTGGGAGTCGGACGCTCTACAACGAACGCGGTCGTGAAATCCATCTTCTTAGTGGTGCTTGCGGACTTGCTCTGCACGACCTTCTTCTATTTCTTCTGGCAATGAACGGCATAGGCAGAGCGACTTCTGAGCGCCCGTTGCCCCACGAGGCGGGCCACGAGCCCTTGATCTCGGTGCGCGACCTGAAGGCGTGTTATGGGGACAGGACGATCTTGGATGGCGTCAACCTGAACATCTACCGCGGCGAGACCATGGTGATCCTCGGCGGTTCGGGGTCCGGCAAGAGCACGCTGCTGAGGCATCTGGAAGGCCTGCAGATGCCCGCTGAAGGATCGGTCTGGGTGCGAGGCGTGAATCTCGCGACGGCGTCCCGGAAAGAACTCACCGCGCTGCGCCGGCTGATGGGAGTCTCGTTCCAGAGCGCCGCGATGTTTAACTCGATGACGGTCGGTGACAACGTGGCGCTGCCGTTGCTCGAGCACACGGACTTGGCCGAGTCGACGATTCGGCTGATGACGAAGATGAAGCTGCAGCAGGTCGGGTTGAGCGGGGTCGAGGACATGTACCCTACGCAGCTATCCGGGGGCATGCGCAAGCGCGCCTCGCTGGCTAGGGCACTTGCCATGGATCCAGAGATCCTGCTGTTCGACGAGCCCTCCGCCGGCCTAGATCCTATCATCGCGGCCGGCCTCGACGACCTGATCCTGACGCTGAACGCTACTTTCAACATCACGATGGTCGTCGTAACACACGAGATGGCGAGCGCTTTTCTCATCGCTGACCGCATGTGCATGCTCGATCATGGCAAGATCTTGGCAGTTGGCACTGTCGAACAGATACGCAACCACCCCCATCCGCGCATCCAGCAGTTCGTCCAGAGGACGCCGGACGATCCGCGCTCCCACGCTGCAAGCTACATCACGGGTTTCTAGGTGACGAACGAAGCCAAAGTTGGATTGCTGGTCATCGTGGCCCTGGGGATTTTCGTGGCAACGTTCCTGACGGTCGCAAACATCCAGCTGACCGGCGAGACGTCCATGTATCGGACGTATTTTTCATACGTCGGCGGCTTGGACGAGGGTAATGTCGTGCGCTTCGGCGGCCGCAAGGCAGGGACAATCCGCACTCTGCGCCCGTGGCCGGAGGACATGACGAAGACAGAGGTCGTGTTCGAGCTGCGCGCCGAGATCCCGGTCAACGAGGCCTCGTTTGCCAGCATCGCCAGCCTGAACGCGCTGGGCCAGAATTATCTCGAGGTGATGCCCGGTTCCATCAAGGAATCGCGGATACCCCCAGGCGGCGTCGTGCCGTCCGTGGAGGCGCTGACGTTCTCGGACCTGACCCGGAAGATGGCAGAGGTCGCGGACACAGCGGTCGACACAATGGCCCGGATCGACCTCAAGATCAGCACCGTTGCGGATGACCTGCACGTGCTAATGCTCAATCTGCAGGAATTGACGGGTGAAGAAAACCAGCAGAACGTCGCGAAGATGCTTGACAACACGAACGCATTCGTGGAGACCCAATCTCCCAAGATTGATCGCATAACGACCCAGATCAGCGACACCCTGGCGAAAGTGGAAACTTTGACCGAGGATTTTCGGCAGCTGTCCCAGAGTGCCGACTCCACCGTGCGCAACATCAACCGCACCATCGACGAGACGCGGGAACCGCTGAAGGGCAACCTTGCCGAACTGGAGGCCACGCTCGAAGACGCGCAATTGGTGCTGCGCGACGCCAGGACGCTCTTGCTGATGAACGAGGGCAACTTGGCGGAAGTCATCGAGAACTTCCGCGGCGCCTCTGAGGATATCGAGGCTCTGAGCTCGGAGCTGCGGCAGCGGCCTTGGACACTGCTGCGCGTGAAGCCCAAGCCGGATCGCCAGGTGCCCGCGATCTCGGGTGCAGATGCGCCGACGCGTTGATGTCGGTGACGATCGAGCTCCGGGAGGATAATGCGCTCGGCTTTCTCGATGGACGTGTCGGCTTGTCGAACCGGGCGACAGCCCGCCCGCTGGCAGGGGGCGTCTCGAACACGGTCCTGCTCATCGAGGATGGCTGCCAGCGGATCGTCCTAAAACAGTCCCTGCCGCGGCTGCGGGTACGCGATGAGTGGCTGGCGGACCGAGCCCGAGTAGTGCGCGAGTGGGAGGTCATGCAAGCCCTGGGGGCGATCCTGCCCCGTGGGAGGCTGCCGGAACTGCTCTTCCTCGATGCTCAGAATTGTTTGTACGCAATGCGCGCAGCTGCGCAAGGGTACGCGGATTGGAAGACGAGGCTGCTCGCGGGCGAATGCGACGCAGCAACGGCGCGACAGGCTGGCGCGACACTGGGCCTTACCGTGCGGGGCACTTGGCGGGACCGGGGCCTCGAGGAGTCATTCTCGGATCGGACAGCATTCGACCAGCTGCGGACCGATCCCTACTACCGCACGGTGGCGGCGCGTCATCCGCTGCTGGCTGCGCGTGTCGAGGAATGGATCGCCGAGTGCGCGGCTCGCAATGTCGCCTTAGTGCATGGCGATTGGAGCCCGAAGAACCTGCTGGTCAACCCAGGCGGCATCGTCTGCATCGACTTCGAGTGCGCACATTTCGGTGATCCCAGCTATGACGCGGGCTTCTTGCTGAATCACCTGATCCTGAAGGCTTTTCGCAGGCCCGAGCTGGCGGCAAGCTACCTTCGCCTAGCGCGCACGGCCTTCTGCTGGACCCTGGGCACCCTGCCGGCCGAGGCCTTGGCCTGGTTCGAAGATGCCAGCATGCGGCATCTCGCCTTCCTGATGCTGGCTCGCGTGGATGGAAAGTCCCCGGCCGAGTACCTGCAAGGGGAATCTGTTCGCGGGGCTGTGCGCCAACTGGCGTTGCAACTGCTGGACGAGCGCCCGCGCACGTTGAACGCAGTGCTCGGGCGCGCCGAGCGCGCCGTGCAAGCAGCGCCGGGCAGCTCGTCTACTGGGCGGCCTTGATGGCCTCGAGTGTTTGGGCGGCCTGCGCCTGCATCGGGTTGGGGACCCTCGCCGCTTCGCTCATCCAGCGGGTCGCTTGGGCGATGTTGTCGCCCGCAATGTCCAGCTTGACGTAGCAGAATCCGAGCATGTACGACAGGATCCCATAGCGCTCGCCGCCTTCGGCCTTGATCGAGTCCACCGTCTGCAGCAGGTGGCGCCGCGATGTGCGCCACGCACCTTGCTGAAAGTGCCCCGTGCCCATCACATAGTTGCCCAGCGCAGTGAACTTCTGCTTGGTAGCCTCCCAGTCCTCCGCGGAGATGCCCTCGGGGGCTGGTTTTTCCTCCATCAGCTTGATGAGCTGCTCCGAGCGGGCGTTCGCCGCCTCGTGGTCCTGCTGACCGAGGGCGAACTCGGCAAGCGTGTAGATGTACTGCTCGTTGCCGGGGCTGATGGCGAGTGCGCTCTCCATCGCGTTGACCATTCCGGGAATATCGCCGGCTTGCTGGTAGGCGATCACGTACTTATTTTCGATTCCGACCGCGTACTGGCTTTCCGGGAACAATTCCTTCAGCTTGTCCATGAAGTGGACCTGCTGGGCTGGAGGGCTCTGGGTCATGCCCACATTGATTGCCCACTCGGTGTATTGCGAGACGCCGTTGGCGTAGTCGAGGGAACTTTGGTGGAGAGCTGCCTCGTCATCGGTGGGATCGTCGGGCTCGGGAGCGACCGCCTCCTTGTCTGCGAGCGGCTTGGTCGCGGCCAAGGCTTCGAGCAACTTCGGCCACTGCTGGGCGTTCAGCAGCGCCTGGTTTTGGTTGTGGCGCACTTCGAGGTCTGCGGGCACGTACTGCAGCAGCCTCTCGCCAACCGATGCTGCCTGCTCCCATTGCTGGGCCCGCGTGAACAGTCCCTGCAGCTGCAGCAGAACGTAGCCAAGATAGGTGCTCTCTGGGTAGTCGTTCAGGAACCCCTCCAGGATTGCGACCCGCTCTGCGGGTTCCTCGACGATGCCGGCCTCGGTCAGCACCGCGCCTTCAGGGGATTGGGAGTCGATCTCGATGTTGCGGATTTCCAGCGGAGCTTGCGCGAAAGCTGCGGCGGTGCAAACCGTGAGGGCTAGGACGAGCGTGAAACGCGATTTCATCATGGGTCTCCGTCGGTACATCATCATATTGCTTCCGGCTGTCTCGAATCAAGGAGTCCTCGCACCAAGCGCTGTTGCGCTTGTCGCGCCTACCCCCCAGGAAAGGTCATGCAGCGCCGGCTCGACCGCGCCATGGACGCGCAACTGTAACCCCGCCGCACTCAGCTCGGCTTGGACCCATCCACACTTGACATGGCGGTCAAGCGGAAACCCGACCGCTGGCAGGCAGATGCGGTGTACTCCGTCAACGCGGCCCAGCGAGAACTGGTGGTCATGGCCGGTCACCACCGCTTGCACGCATTGATGGCGGTCGGCGAGCCGCTCGAGATCTCCGAAGTCCAGGCATCCCTCGCTGGCCGACTCGCCCGGATGATGGAGGAATACGATGGTCCGCAAGCTTGGCCCAGATTCCAAGACCCGGTCCAGCCAGGCCAGCTGGTCTGCGCCAATCTCTCCTGCCACCGTGCTCGAATCAATCTGGGAATCGAGCAGCACGAAACGGAAGGGCGGTTGGTCCACCATGGCCGTCATGCGCCTAGGCGGCGGGCCGCGCCTTCCCGCAAGGCAGGCGAGCATGTTGCCCCGGTGGTCGTGGTTCCCCACGGACACCACAAGGGGGACTTGCCGAGCGAGCGGTTGTAGGATCGCCCGGAACCGCTGGTAGTCTTCAACCCTGCCGACGGACCAGGCGAGGTCACCATTGACGAGCACACCGCACGGCTGCACAGCCTGTATCTGCGCTACGGTTCGCTCGAGCTCCACGGACGGCTGAAACCCGTTGCGGCACGCCGCGACGTCCGCGCAGATATGGGTGTCGGCCAGCCAAGCCCACCGCGCCACGTCCACTGGGTCAAGGGCACAGCGATAGCAGAGTCCGGAGGCGAATTCGGCCGATGGCGCTCCCGCAATCAAGGTCACGGGGCTGCTGCCGGCCCGCTAGCGGCCTAGGATGTCGAACGTCGTGGTACCAGCGACGCGGACCTTCTCATAGGCCGCGACCCACTCGCCGTGGGCCGGGTGGCTCGCGTAGACCGCTAGTGCGGCCTCGTCGGCCATCTCCATGCAGACTCCCGACTGGCGCGTCGCAGGCTCGGCTTGATTCCGCCCGTACTGTCTGAGCGGCCGCCGCAACTTGCCCACCCAGACCTTGTTCAGCCCCTCGATCTTGCCAGGCAGTTCGTTGGTGGCTTTCATGAAGGCCGACCAGTCGGCTTCTGTGGCAGTTTCGATCTCGGTGAATGCGAAGCAGTGCATCAGCGCTTTCTCGCCGGCGGTCCCTCCGGCGGGCGCCAGCACCAAGATGGCCAGCAGGGTTGCGAAAAGGAGTGTGAATCGTCTCATGGAATGAATCATAGCCTATGACCGGGGGAGATCCGTCGGAAGTTGCGAACTGCGCCGATTCTGCGGGCGCGAAATCTGCTCGGCGGATCGACATGCGGCGCCTCGTCGTGCGACCCAGATTGGCTTGATTTGCCACTAAGCAGTTGGCCCCCCTGGATCGGGTGTGGCAATGCTCGGGAATTCGCTCTGCGGGGCTCGATCCGGCGGGAACTGCGATGAACCGTAGCAGTGCTCCGGTACACTAGCGTGCGTGCTCCGCTGGTTCGTTTTCCTGCTGCTCGGCATGCATTGCTATGCCGCGAGCAAGCCCAACATCGTGTTTGTCTACACGGATGATCAGGCACCTTGGGCTTTGGGTCTGTCGGGTCATCCCCACGCCTCGACGCCCAACATGGACAAGCTGTTTCGGCGTGGCGCCTACCTTCCGAACTCGTTCACCGTGACGCCGGTTTGCTCCCCCTCTAGGGCGAGCCTGATCTCCAGCAGGTATGGCAGCGAGGTCGGGCTGACAGATTGGATCAACCCCCGCCGCGAGCCGGTGCTGGGACTGGGGGCCGACGTTCTCACGTGGCCCCGCCTGCTGAGAGAGTCCGGCTATCGGACTGGATTAGTGGGCAAGTGGCACTTGGGCCTGCTCGACGAGCAGCACCCGACCCAGCGCGGCTACGAGTTTTTCACGGGATTCCGCGGCGGCGGGACCACGCCCATGAACCCGGTGCTGGAAAAGGCTGGCAAGGAGCGGCAATTCGAAGGGCTGACGGCAGACATCCTGACTACCGAGCTTCCGTGTTCGTTGTCAAGCGGATTGCCAGGGAAAAGTGGTGACGAGGAGCCGTGGAGGCGGGTTTTTCCCGCTGGGGCGGCTGGGGGCCGGGGGTTGGGCGGCAGCGGTTTCACGCGGCGGCCTCCAGCTCGCGGGAGGGCGGCTCGGACTGCCAGGTGCGGTCCTCGCGCAGGAGGGTGTCGAGCAGGCCGGCGAGCCGGCGCATGACAGCGACGAGGGCGACCTTGTGCTGCTTGCCGGCGGCGGTGAGGCGCTCGTAGCAGGCCTTGGAGGAAGGTTCGCAGCGGATCGCGGACAGGGCGGCCATGTAGAGCAGCTGGCGGGGCTGGGCGCGGCCGCCGCGGATGCAGCGGCCACCGCGGGGCTGTCCGGAGTCGCGGTCGAAGGGGGCGATGCCGAACAGCGAAGCGGCCTTGCGGCGGCCGAGGGAGCCGAGCTCGGGCATGGCAGCGCAGAGGCAGGCAGCGTTGACGGGACCGAAGCCGGGGATGGACTGGATGACGGCGGCGCGGCGGGAGAGCGCGGCGGCGGCGGCGATGCACTCGCGCATGCGGCGGTCGCACTCGGCAATGTCGGTCTGGCAGGCCGCGAGCGTGGCGCTGGGGCAGCTGGCGACTGCGGGGTCGAGTTCGGCGCAGAGCTTGCGGAGGGTGCCGAGCTGCTCGACGAGCTTGCGGCGCAGGACGAGCAAGTCGCTGAGGAGCTTGAGGTTGTGCGGCTTGGGCGGTGTGCCCTCAAGGCCGGCGAGGAGGCCGAAGCTGGCGAGCATGGCGGCGTCGACGCGATCGTTCTTGGCGAGTGTTCCGATGGCTTCGGCGAAGCGGCGGGAGCGCAGGGGATTGACCAGGACGGTCTCGAGGCCGGCGTCAGCGAGGCACTCGTGGAGGTTGCGGTGGTAGCGGCCGGTGGGCTCGAAGACGGCCCGGTTGACGCCGTGCTTGAGCAGCCAGTTGCGCAGGCCGCGGCGGCCGGACTTGTCGTTGTTGAACTGACGGTCGAGGCGGCCGTCGAGGATGTGGGCGTCGAGCCCGGACTTGCCGACATCGATGCCGACGACTACGATGGGAGTGTGAGTGGTCATTCCTGCGTTCCTTTCCTTTTGCAATTCGGGTCCTGACCCACGCTTCCGTTCAGGGCGCGCAGGAATTGCTGCGACGGGCCGACCAAGCTCAGTCACGGATCTGAAATCCGAGGCACTAACGGTCCGACCCGTCGCCCCCGGTGGGGCCTGGCCAGGCCCCACCGGGGGCCTCCCCGCCACTGGGCGGGGAGGGATCTGCTTACCTGCCGCAGCGGCAGTTGGCACCACCTGCGGCACTGGGGAGAGAGGGGCCGAGGTAGTGGCGACCATCCCTCTCTCCGGCACCTTTCCAATATAAAAGGCACTGGAGTATCTCGAGCGCGTGCGCGACGGGCCCTTCCTGCTTTCGCTGCACTACCGAGCGCCCCACGCCCGCTGGTTGCCCGTGGCCCCTTCGGATTGGGCGCCGTTTGACGGTCTCAACCCGATCATTCCAAATCCAGACTTCCCCTACCTTGATCTGGAGCGGCTGCGCCGCATGACGCGCGAATACCTCGCCAGCACCAAGAGTGTAGACCGTAACCTCGGCAGGCTCGCCGCGAGGCTGGAGGAGCTTGGCCTCGCCTCGAATACCGTGATCATCTACACCAGTGATCACGGCTACAACATGGGCGAGAGCGGTGTTTGGCACAAGGGCAACGGCCACTACGTGCTGACCCGCAACCCTCCGGCGACTGCGAACATCCCTGCTGGGCAGCGGCCCAACATGTGGGACCGCTCGATCCGCGTACCCACCGCAGTGATCTGGCCGGGGCAGGTAGAGGCCGGTGCGGTGATCGAAGAGACTGTATCGAACCTCGACTGGCTGCCGACGCTCGCAGCCATTGCCGGGGCGCAGATCCCTTCCGGCGCGATCGTGCGGGGCAGGAATATGCTGCCTTTGCTGCAGGGGACGGCCAGCAAGTGGGACAACGAGCTCTACGGCGAATATTCCACCCATCATCAATCGCGCACCCACATGCGCATGCTGCGTACGCCCAAGTGGAAGCTCGTGCGTGACTTTCTCAATCCCGAGCGGGATGAATTCTACGACCTGGTCGCCGACCCCGGCGAAACGACCAACCTGATTCATCACCCGAAGGTGCAGCCCATGGCGGGAAAGCTCGGGGAGCGGCTGTTGGCCAGGATGCGCGCCATCGGCGATCGTGTGGCGGAACGCTAGACTGGCTGGGAGGAAGTGGGCGGCGAGCCCCGACTTGCTGCCATCGATACCGGCGCGCAGCGATCCGGGCCGCCATTCCCCGGTCCCGGCTGGGGCACTCGTCACTGGGGCATAATCGTCTGAAAGGGACCGAATGGGCGTAGCCAAACCACTCGTATTGACCATCGTGGACGGCTGGGGCCACAACCCGGACCCGGCAAACAACGCCGTAGCGATGGCCCGTACGCCCACCTTCGACCGTCTCTGGGGGGCTTTCCCGCATACGTTCATCCGCACTGACGGGCCGTACGTCGGCTTGCCGGACGGACAGATGGGTAACAGTGAGGTCGGCCACCTCAACATTGGTTCTGGCCGCATTGTGCAGATGGACATCACGCGCATCGACGAGATGATCCGGACCGGAAGCCTCGGTGACAGTGCGGCGCTGCAGGCGGCGTTGGCTAGTGCTCGCAACGGCGCATTGCACCTGATGGGCCTGCTCAGCGACGGCGGCGTGCATTCGCAGGCCGCGCACTTGCACGCCCTGCTGAACGCCGCTCGCCACGCAGGCGTTGAGAACGTCTATGTCCACGCCTTCACCGATGGCAGGGACACGCCGCCAAACAGCGGCATCGGGTATGTGAAGCAGTTGCTGGCTCGAATGGAGGAGCTCGGTTGCGGCCGGCTGGCGACGGTCTGCGGCCGCTATTACGCGATGGACCGCGATCGCCGGTGGGAGCGCACCGAGACGGCATTTCGCGCACTGACGGCTGGGCAGGGCTCCGCCACCCAGGACCCGGTCGCGGCACTGGCGGCCTCGTACGCTGCCGGAGTGACCGACGAATTCGTAGAGCCGATCGTGGTTACTCACCAGGACGGGTCCCCGGTGGGACGGATTCGCGACGGGGACTCGGTCGTCTTCTTCAACTTCCGGGCCGACCGGGCCCGCCAGCTGACGCTAGCGCTCAACGACGCAAGTCTCGAAGGCATCAGTCGAGCTGAGTTGCCCCAGCGGCTTTGCTACGTGACGATGACCAGGTACGACCGGAACTATACCCACCCCGTGATCGCAGGGCCCCAGTTCCCGGACCGGATCCTCGGCGAAGTCTGCGCCGAGCACGGCTGGAGAAACCTACGCGTAGCGGAGACCGAGAAATACCCCCACGTCACGTATTTCTTCAACGGAGGCAGGGAGCAGCCCTACGCCGGAGAGGAGCGCGAAATGGTCCCCTCCCCTAAGGTGGCGACGTATGACTTGCGGCCACAGATGAGTGCCGTCGGCGTGTGCGACGCGGTTGTGCGCAGCATCGCGAGCGGTTCGTTCGAACTGATCGTGGTGAACTTTGCCAACGCCGACATGGTCGGCCACACAGGCGTCGTGCAAGCCGCTGTGGCGGCCTGCGAAACCGTGGATGGGTGCCTGTCTAGGATCGACGCCGCTCTCAAGGTCCAGGGCGGGCAGTGGATCGTCACAGCAGATCACGGCAATGCCGATCTGATGGTCGATCCGGAGACCGGCGATCCGCACACCTATCACACGACATTCCCCGTGCCGCTCATCCTCGCTAGTGAGTATCAAGGCAGCCTTGCGGACGGCGGCTCGCTGCGCGACATCGCGCCCACCATCTTGGGGTGCCTCGGTGTCGAGCAGCCGCAGGAAATGACAGGTCACGACCTGCGAGAACGTGCCTGAGCCGAGTATGGAAAACGGCAAGGGCAAGCCCGCCTTCGTCAGGGCGGCTGGGGGGATCGTGTGGAGGGATTGCGGGCGGCGCGAGCTCGTGGTGATCTATCGGGACCGCTACGAGACCCACGAATGCTGCCTTCCCAAGGGAAAGCTAGATCCCGGGGAGTGCTGGGAAGCGGCAGCCGTGCGCGAGGTCCAAGAGGAGACGGGCTGCGAGGCCGAGATCCAGGGGTTTGCAGGATTGCTCCACTACCACGTCGGCAGCCGTCCCAAGGTGGTTGTGTATTTCGAGATGACCGCCGCTAGCGAAGGCGCGTTCGAGCCTTCCAAGGAGGTGACGGAGATCGCTTGGCTCACGCCCGAAGCTGCTGTCGCGGCGCTTGCGCACGAAGGCGAGCGGGAGCTGCTGCGCGACTGGCTTTCGCGTGCCGATGACGTCTCGGGCGGCTAGCGGTGCCCTCTGGAGCCGTAATCGGCTTCGCGCCGGCGCCGGCGCTCCTCGAGAATTTCTCCGTACTTGATCTGCTGCTCTGGGTCCAGCAAAGACATGATCCGATCCGCGCGCTCGTTCCGGATCGCCTCGAATTCTGGCTCGATGGCCTCCCTTACGGAAATAAAGCGCTGGTCGGTCTCATCGAGGATGCCTTCAACCTGATCCCGCTGGTCTTGATCCAAACCGAGATCCAAGCCAAGCTTGTCGAGCAGCCTTGCTCTGTACTCGCTGGCCGAACGTTGAGGGGGTCTACCGTCCCGAGACGAGTACGAATGCACGGCGGCACCACCCAGCAGTGCGCCAGCAATGCATACCGATGCTAGGGCGAGCGCTGCTTGCCTCCTACTCTGGGTGAGGGTCATTTACCGTTCCTGGCGACCATCCAGATGGCACCGTCCTGCTCGTCTATCGAGTCAAGCATGAGCACGTCGACGTAACTCGCATCGAGCAGCTCCGAGTCGCGTTGCCAGGCGGACTGGATCCACAGCGATGCGGTCAATAAAGCTGCGATGGCGGCAGCGGAAACCGCCAGCCGCGGCGCCCACTTGAGCAGGTAGGTCAGCCAGCTGCTCTGCTCCCGCCTGCGCGCCTCGATCTTGGCCCAGACCTCGGCGATGAACGAAGGGCCGGCCTCGTAGTCCCCCAATAGTTCCCGATACACCGCGAACAAGTGATCCAAGAATTCATCACGACTGTTCTGCATGGCTGTCTGCCTCCCTTTGCGCGGCTCGATTGCTCGCGGCCTCGGTCAATTGCTCGTACGCCTTCAACGCCCGCTTGCGCGCGCGAAAGAGCCGCACTTTCAGCACGTTCGTGTTGACCTCGTACACACCGCTCAACTCTTTCAGGGACAAGCCTTCGATTTCCTTCAGCGTGAGCAGGACGCGGTCCTCGTCAGAGACCCGGTCCAGCACGAGGTCCAGAAGCTCCTTCGCTCCCGCTTTGTGGCTGTCTTCAATTGCTCTCCGTCCACTCAGCGCTGCGTCCACTGCGACAACTTGCTCCTCGCTCAGATCCGCCATCCTGACATCGATCTCCCTGCGCTTGCGGCGCAAGTAATCGTAGCAGGCGTTGATCGTGAGGCGGTAGAGCCATGGCTCGAAAACCTCCGGCGTCCTGAGCTGCTGAATCGAGTCGTAGAGTCGAACGAAGACTTCCTGGCCGACATCTTCGACGTCGTCCGCGCGACTGATCATTCGGTAGACAGTGCCCAGAATTCTCTTTCTGTACACTCGAATGATCTCGCTAAAGGCTTCGTCGTTGCCCGACTGGGCCTGCGTAATCGTCTCGGTTTCAACCAGCATTCAGGGGCAGCCGTAGGGGGCGGCGCCTGTGTTTTGTCCTTCCACCATTTAGGCGCGTCCTTAGCAAATCAGGTTACGACACTTCGCGGTGCCTGCCGAATCCGCATTGATTGCGATGGCTGCGCCCGACGTGCGCGTGAGCCATGCGCCCGCCACCGCCTCGGTATTAGACGGATGGCTCCCAGCCAACGTTAGCCCGCGGAGCTGCAAGCGCTTGCCCGGGCTTGCAGCTCTGCAAGATCGTCTAGACCGAGCCGGCCCGTGTAGACCGCCATGCCTAGGGCCGCGTGGACACCAATGTCGAGCAAGGTGCGGATTTCGTCGAGGGTGGCGATCCCGCCGGCGGCAGTGATCTCGTGCCCGGTCGCCGCGCGCAGGCGACGATACCAGTCCAAGTCCGCGCCCTGCATCGTGCCTTCCTTGTCGACATAGGTGCAGAGGAAGGCGCCGCAATATGGTTCGAATCGGGAGACGACCTCGACCGCTGTGAGAGCGGTTGCCTCGCGCCAGCCCTTGACGACGATGCGGCCGTGCATTGAGTCGAGTGAGATGATCACATTGTGGCGCCCGATGGCAGCCCCCAATGCCTCCAAGAACTCGACATCGGGGCCGTTGTCGCGAAAGGCGGCGGTGCCGACGATGACTCGTTCCGCACCGCTTGCGATAAGCTCCTCGGCGCGCTGCACAGTCCGAACGCCGCCACCGACCCAAGTGCGCGCCTGCCCGGCGATGCGGCGCACGATGGGTAGGTTTGATCCCTGCCCGATCGCTTGGTCGAGGTCGATCACCTGCACGACCGGGAACGCTGAGAAGCGCTCGAGCATAGCCTCGGGCGAGGCTCCTTCAAGGGCCTTTTCGCGTCCTTGCACAAGTTGGACGACTTTGCCGTCCATCAGGTCGATACAGGGGATGATCATCACTGACGGCCGTCGCTGCTTCCGGGCCGCGAGGGCCTAGCTTTCAGCTTAGCCGAGCCATCAGCATCCAATCGCGAGCAGCAGGGCAGCAACTGCGGCGCGATATAGCGGGCCCGCCAGTGAACAGGAGGGTGCCGTACCGGTCGGCTAGATTCCCTCGAGCAGCCGGACCGGGATGCCCTCCTCCGCCAGCAATCGCTTGAGGCCGTTCGAGGTGTAGGTCCCGTAATGGAAGATAGAAGCCGCTAGGGCCGCGTCGGCCCGGCCATCCCGCAGTACGCGGACAAAGTCGTCCGGGACCCCGCCCCCGCCACTGGCGATGATCGGAATGTGCGTGGCTTCGGATATCGCCCGGGTCAGTTCGCAGTCGAATCCGTCCTGCGTGCCGTCAGCGTCCATCGAGGTGAGCAGGATCTCCCCGGCTTGGAGCGCCTCGCCTTGCTGGGCCCACTTGACGGCATCGATGCCGGTGTCCTTGCGCCCCCCGTACGTATTGACATGCCAGCGCCCGGGCGCCACGCGCCGGGCATCGATCGCCAGGACGACCGCCTGCGCACCAAACTCCTCGGAAAGCTCGCGGATCAGTTCCGGACGCTCCACCGCCGCAGTGTTGACCGAGACCTTGTCCGCTCCGGCCATCAGGATCTTGCGGGCGTCCGCGATCGAGCGAATCCCGCCGCCAACCGTGAGCGGAATAAAGACCTTGCGCGACGTGCGCTCGACGACATCCGCCATCGTATCGCGGTGGTCGCTCGAAGCCGTGATGTCCAGAAAGACCAGCTCGTCCGCACCATCCTTGTTGTAGCGGTCGCTGAGTTCGACCGGATCGCCCGCATCTTGCAGGTCGATGAAGTTGATCCCCTTGACGACGCGGCCGCCCGTGACATCGAGGCAGGGGATGATGCGTTTCGTCAGCATGGCTCGACATCCAGAAAGTTGCGCACGATGCGTTGCCCAAGGGGTCCTGATTTCTCGGGATGGAACTGCACGCCGAAGACGTTGGAACATTCCATGGCCGCGCAGAACGTCTCGTCCGCATAGCTGCACAGTGCGGCGGCGTTGCTGCCGGCAACGGCGGCCGGGACGAAATAGCTGTTGGCGAAGTATACGTAGGGCTCGTCACCGATGCCGCGCAGCAATCGAGAGTTCCCCTGGATGTCGAGTCGGTTCCAGCCCATGTGGGGCACCCGCGCGCCCGCCGGGAAGCGCACCACGCGCCCGGGATAGATTCCCAGGCCTTGCTCGGGGGCCTCTTCGCTGCTTTCGAACAAAGCCTGCAGGCCCAAGCAGATCCCCAAGAACGGGACGCCGTCTGCGATGCGCTGGCGCAAGCTCTCGCGCACCTGCAGCCGGTCCAGCGATCGCAGGAGTTGCCCGTAGTGGCCGACGCCCGGGAGAATGATGCGGCTGGCGCCGTCCAGCCCAGCCTTGTCCGAGACGATTTTGAACGGGGCGGAGATGCTCTCAAGCGTATTTGCAACCGAGCGCAGGTTGCCCGCACCGTAGTCGAATACAACGGTCATCTCAGGCCCCTTTCTCCAGCACGCCCTTCGTGCTCGGAAGCTGGTCCTGCAACTGCAGGTCCTGCGCACACGCGAAGCGCATGGCCTTGGCCCAGCACTTGAACAGGGCTTCAACGCGATGGTGGCTGGACCTGCCGTAAAGCACTCTCAGGTGCAGGTTCGCTCCGCAATGCACGGCGAACCCGTCGAAGAAATCGTGCAGCAGTTCCACCTGCAGGTCGCCGACCAGGCGAAAGCGGGCCGGGGCGTGGTAGACCAGCGCCGGACGACCGCCCAGGTCCACGGCCGCGGCAGCCAGCGACTCATCCATCGGCATCAGGAAATATCCGCTGCGCAAGATCCCCACCTTGGCGCCGAGCGCGGAGGCGAACGCCTGTCCCAGAACAATGCCGCAATCCTCGACAGTGTGGTGCTGGTCAACGTCAAGATCGCCGTCGGCTCGCAACGTCAGGTCGAACGCTCCGTGCCGGGCGAATGACTCCAGCATGTGGTCAAAGAACCGGATGCCGGTGCTGATGTCGTACCTGCCGGTCCCGTCGATGTTCAGGTCAGCGCTAATGCGCGTCTCCTTTGTGTTGCGCTCGATCAGCGCCTTACGCTGCGGTGTCATTGCAACACGCCCTCCAGTTCATTGACGCTTTCAAGGACTGCCACGGTCCCGAGTTCCTCGAACAGGCCGCGCGTCTCCTGATGCCGTGGCGTGTCCGGCGAGGCGATGCCCACGAAGGGCACGCCAGCGCCGATGGCGGCACGGCAGTCGTCGATGTTGTCGCCGACGAACACGATCTCCGCTCCGGGCACGGCCTGCGCAATCTTCAACAGGCCGTCAGGAGCGGGTTTGAGGTTTTCCACCAGTTCGTTAGTGATGATCGGATCGAACGTTATCGCCGGGCAAAAGCGATCCAGTGAGTGTGTCGCGGAACGCATGCCGCGACCGGTGAAGATACCCAGACGCCGCTTCGCGGCCAGCCGTTCCAGCACTCCCGGATCCACCAGCCAGCGTTCGTCGCGGATATACCCGTCGGCATTCTGGCCCCAATACAGGGTTCGCCCGAATTCACGGATCTCCCGCTCGTCCACGTCCACCCCCGCCTCCTGGAGCGCTAGCAGCACGATCTGGGAATCATCGTTATAGCCGCCGCCGTTCTTGATCCGCACGATGTCCTCTTGGGTGATGCGGGTGCCGCCGAAATGTTGCACCGTCTCGATCAATGCGCGCCGGAATGTCTGGGTCGGGTCCACCAGGACGCCGTCAATGTCAAACACCAGCATCTCTGCCGTCATCGCTGCAGCACCCCTTTCAGGGCAGCAATGAAGTGCACTGTCTCCTTGAGCGGTCCGACCGTGACCCGGGCGGTGCCCGGAATGTGGGCCGATTGGTCGCGGATCAGGATGCCCTGATCCGACAGCGCGGCGCAGACCTGCGCGGAGTTGTCCCCCAGCTCGAACAGCACGAAGTTCGCGCGGCTCGGCCAATAGCGAATCTCGAGCTCGTTGAATGCCCCGCAGAGCAGTTCGCGGGCTTGCCGGACCTGCCGCACATATTCCCGCACGTACTCGTGGTCTTCGATCGCTGCCAGTGCGCAGCGGATGGCCAGTGAGTTGACGCCGTACGGAGATTGGCCCTTTTTCGCGATCGAGATATTCTCGGCTTGGGAGGCGAGCACTCCGATCCTGAGGCCCGCCATGCCGTAGGCTTTCGAGAACGTGCGCGCTACGAACAGATTTGGCCAGCGTTCGATCAGGCCGACCATCGTCTCGCCGTGGAAATCGAAGTACGCCTCGTCGATGAGCACCGCGCAACGGTCCGCGGCCTCGAGGATCTGCTCGGCTTGCGTGGTCGTGAGGACTCCCCCTGTGGGATTGTTCGGCGAAGCGATGCAGATCGCCCGCGTTCGCGGTCCCACCGCTGCCGCGATTTCTTCTGCCGGAAAGCCCAGCTCTGGGCTGCGGTACGGGATCTGGGCCACACGCCCGCCAACCAGCTGGGCGTAGAACTTGAACATGCTGAATGACGGCTTCGGAATGATCACCTCGTCGTCCGGGTCGACAAAAGCGTGCATCACGGCGTTGATCACCTCGTCGGTGCCCGCCCCGATGATGATCTGGTCGCTGGCGACTCCCAGATGTGCGCCCAGCCTGCGGCGAGCCTCGGCGTATTCGGGATAGGTGGCCACGAAGCCCCGTGTCGCTGCCGTGCGCACGGTCTCGAGCACCTTCGGCGAGCACCCGGACACGTTCTCGTTGAAATCGAGGCGCAGCTTTTCGTTGCGCCCCTCGAGCGGCGGGTTGTACGCAGCCATCTTGCGCACGGCCGCACGCGGTGTCGGCCGCCTAGCCACGGTTTCCTCCGTTGGCAGACAGGGTCCTGGCTTCGATCGATCGGGCGTGCGCTTCGAGCCCCTCGGCGCGCGCCAGAGTAGTGATCGACGGAGCTAAGTCCTGCAATCCGCGCTCGGCGAGACGCTGCACGGACACAATCTTGACGTAATCGAGAACGCTGAGCCCGCCGCGCAGGCGAGCGTGACCGTTGGTGGGCAGAACATGGTTCGGCCCGGCAGCATAGTCACCGGCCGCCTCGGGGCTCCATGGTCCGACGAAGACGCTGCCGGCATGCCGGACCTCTGCCAGCGGCACCGATTCGCTCACTGACAGGTGTTCGGGTGCGAATCGATTCGAGATGTCGCAGGCCTCTTGGAGACTGTCAGTCACGACCGCCGCGCTGTTGTTGCGGATCGCCACCTCGGCGACCTTTCTGGTTGGGAGCGTTTCGATCTGCCGTGCCACTTCCTGCGCAACCGCTTCGGCCAGGCTCTGTGACGGGGTGAGCAAGATGGCGGCAGCGTCAACGTCGTGCTCGGCCTGGGCCAGCAGGTCTGACGCCAGCGCGACCGGGTCGCCATCGTCGAATATCAGCACGATTTCCGTCGGGCCGGCAACGAAGTCGATACCTGTCTCTCCGGCCAGCAGCTTCTTGGCAGCCGCTACGTAGGCGTTTCCGGGACCCACGATCCGGTCGACCCGCGGTATCGACTCCGTGCCGAATGCGAACGCCGCGATCGCTTGCGCACCGCCCATAGCGTAGACCTGTGTCAGTCCCAGCAAGGCCGCTGTGCCCAGAGTCTCGGGGGAAGGCCGTGGCGAAGCAATCGCGATCCGCCCCACGCCCGCGACCAGCGCCGGCACACAGGTCATCATGATCGTGGAGGGTAGAGGATACCGGCCTCCGGGAATGTACGCTCCGACCGATTCAAGCGGACGAACTAGCTGGCCGAGCTCGATGCCCGGCCCCGCCGGTTCCATCCATTCCCGCGGCATCTGGCGCTCCGCGTAGGCCCTGATCCTGGCGGTTGCGAGCTCAACCGCCGCCACAAAGTCGGCGGGCAACTGGGATTTCGACTCTTCGAGGCGTGGCTGCGGGACCACGACTGATTCGTCGCCCAGCGCGTCCAGCCTGCGCGCATGCTCCAGTAGGGCCGCGTCGCCGCACTGGCGCACTGATTCGAGAATGGGCTCTACGACGCGCACCGCGTCATCGAGGCGCCTAGACCGGTCGTGCAGGAGGCTCTTCAAAGCCTCCGCATTCCGGCTGGAAATAACGCGGAGCATGACTTGGCCGACCGTTCCGACCTAGCCCGAGTTTACCGAGTTGGGCCGTAGGATTCCGGCAAGGACATTGATTCCAAGAAGATAGAGGCAGCCCGTTGTATGACCTAACAGTGGGCCGTGGATCAGATTTCGTATTCCTTGAGGCCTAGGATTGCGTGGAGTTTCTGCTGCTCGGCGGTCATCTTGGAGAGCGTTGTCTTGAGTACAGGCTCGCCGCCCTCCTGCCGGGCCGGATATAGCACGTCGACTTCCCGGATCCCGCCGAGTTCGTCGAGCAGCGCCGGGATCGAGCGCTGCACGCCGTGGCGGCTCAATTCCCGCTGCAGCAGGGCGCACAGCGTCAGCGCCAGCACGCAGCAGAACACATGCACCTCGATCTTCTGGTCCGTCCAGTGGTACTGCGGGCGGATCGCGATGCAGTCGGTATCCTTCAGCTGCCGGAAGGCGCTCTCGACATGGTGCTGCGCGCGGTAGCCGCGCACCAGTTCCGCGTCGCTCCAGCCGGCGTTGTCGGTGAACAGCAGGGTCTTGCCCAGCAGTGTGCTCTGCAACTCCTCCCAGGCCTTGCGCCGGAAGCGGTAGCGCACCGTCGGCAGGCCGTCCGCCTCGCCGACCTCGACCGCGAACAGGTCCCGCATGTGGCGCGCCTGCAGCCAGCGGTCGACCTTCTTGCGGGTGGAGGCGACACTGGGCTTGCGACCGCCGCGCAGCTTGCCGTCGCGCCAGCGGCGCAGCTGCCGCTGCAGGCCCCGCAGGCGCTGCTTGCGCTTGGCGGTCTCGCGCAGCAGGGTGCGGCCCTGGGCGTCGAACAGCGCCTGGTTCCAGGTCACCAGCACCGTGCGCGCGGTTCCGAAGACCTCGCGCTGGGTGCGCCAGGCGCTGACACCGGCCAGCCCGTCGGCCTCCAGCGAGCGCAGTTGCTCGGCGGGGACGGCCAGCAGGTCGGGATGCTGGGTGGGCACGAGCGATCCGATGAAATGGAACGGGCCGCGCTCGACCTGCTCGAGGTTCTCCCGGGAGTTGTTGCCCTTGTCGAAGACCAGCGTGACGCTCTCGGCGGCACCGGCGATCTCGCGGCAGCGCCGGGCGAGGTCGGCGGCGAGGCTTTCGAACATGGGCGGGTCGGGGCGGTTGCCGGGATAGGTGCGATGCAGCAAGGGCAGGCGGAAGTCGGCCGAGACGAGCAGCGCGACGCCCACGATGCGCAGCGACTTGCGGCCCTCCTTGCTGTGGCCGCGCTGGGCCAGCGAGGAGCGCTGGTTGAAGGAGTCGATGTAGGTGAAGAAGTTGGTGGCGTCGAACAGCACCTGGCGCAAGTCGACGCCGAACTCGCGGGTCATGGCGGCGACGAGGTCGCGTTCGACGGCCTGGATCGAGTCGGAGGAGACGCGGTCCATGTGGTCCCAGAAGCGCTGGCTGGAAAGTTGGGAGGAGCGGACCGGGAGCAGTCGCTGCAGGACGGTGGAGTCGAACCAGGGGGCGAGGGCGGCCTTGGAGCCGGGGGCGAGGCAGCGGTTGAGGACCGCCGCGAGCAGATAGGTGCCGACGGAGGGGCCGGAGCCGCGCTTGGGGACGTGGCGGTCGATGTGCTCGGCAAGCCGGAGGCGGCGGGCGAGGGCGAGCAGGGCGGCGCAGGCGCCGAACTCCCGCACGACGGCCTCCCGGGGTTGGGCGCCGGAGTCGGGAGCCTGGAGTTTCTCGATGATGCGGTCGGCGCGGCCCAGGTAGGTCTGGGAGACGATCTTGGGCTTGCCGTCGACGCGCTGGGAGACGCGGGCGTAGTAGTAGGCGTTCCCGCGGATGATCTTCTTGAAGAGGCTGGCCATATTGTTAGGTCATACAATAGCTTTGATCGAGGCAGTAAGTCAAGGGAATGCAGAATATAACATCAATAATATCAACGATATCAGTGATCGAATGGATCCGGACAGTGCGTCAAACATGTTAGGTCATACAAAATCCGCGGCGACTTCACGGACACTCCAAGCGGACGCTCGGAGGACAACCCCCTCTATATCAGCGAGTTACGCGAAGTAGACTGAGGACGCCGATGTGCTGGGTAGATGCTCCGCTATTGCGAACTCGGTAAACTCGGGCTAGGGGCCGTAAGTCTGTTGGGGATCGTAGGTGCGCTCCTCAGCCACTGCCCACGCACCATTGTCGAACTGGCGATAGAAGCAACTGCGATAGCCAGCGTGACACACGCCGGGGCCGCGCGCCTCGACGTGGATGAGCAGCGTGTCGAGGTCGCAATCGACCTCCATGCGTTTGACGAGGAGAAAGTTCCCGGACGTCTCGCCCTTGGTCCAGAGCTTGTTGCGAGTCCTGCTCAAGAATGTGACCTTGCCCGTCGCGATTGTCTTGTCGAACGCCTCTTGGTCCATGAAACCGAGCATCAGCACCCGGCCGTCCGTGTGATCCTGCACAACCGCCGGGACAAGTCCGTCACACTTCGTGAAATCCAATTTCATGGCCGTCCTCCGGGCGGTCTGGGGCCGAATCTTCCCGCTGGCGTCTCGTGCCCCCGGCGACGGCGCCGCTACGACATCCCCGCGCGAGCAAGTTTGCCGCATCCCCTGCCGAGATTTCAGAGTATCAAGCTTCGAGCCAGTTCCTTGGCCTACTTGGTGTGCAACCAACAGCGTAGTCGGCAGGAGCAGGGCGCCGAACGCGGCCTGCGGCGATCGTCCCAAAGTCCGCCGCGCGCGCAGCGGAGCCGCGACAGCCTCTGCAATCGCCGCGCTACTTGCGCCAGAACCACGGCGTTACTGTGACGAGCAGTGTGTAGAACTCAAGCCGTCCCGCGATCATGTCGAAGCTCAGGACCCACTTGGCCAGCGCAGGCAGCCCGGCGTAATTGTCCGTCGGGCCGACGCCGCCGAGCGCAGGGCCGATGTTGAACATCGAGGCGGCAACGGCGGAGATCGCGGTGAGCACATCGATGCCGAGCGCGGCAAGCGCGAGGCAGGAGGCGAAATTGACCATGAACGCGAGGTAGACGAGATTGAGCAGGCTCTGAATCGTCGCTTCCGGCACCACGTTGCCGCCGAGCCATACGGCAAAGACACCGTGGCGCTCCACCATGCGCTTGAACTCACGAGCCACCACATTCACCAGAACCAAGATGCGCGAGATCTTCATGCCGCTCGCCGTCGATCCCGTGCAGCCGCCGGTGAACATGAGCACGAGCAGGATCAATTGCCCGAGCGGAGGCCAGAGCTCGAAATCATCGGTCGCGAATCCGGTGGTGGTCATGATCGACGTGACTTGGAACAGGGCAGTGCGCGCGGCCCTTTCCAGCCCGAAGCCATGCTCGGAGTACAGCAGCGCCGCCGCGACCAAGGATGCAAGCCCGATCGCGCCTAGGTAGTGGCGAAACTCGTGGTCGCGCAGGGCCACGAGCGGCCGACGCTCCAGCAAGGCGCGGTAATGCAGGATAAAGCTGCTGCCGCCCAAGAGCATGAACAGGATCGTGGCGTACTCGATAGCCGGGCTGCCGAAGGCTCCGATGCTGGCCGTGCGGGTTGAGAAGCCGCCTGTTGCCAGCGTCGTGAAGGCGTGCGCAATGGCGTCGAACGGCCTCATCCCCGCGATCGTGAGAATGACCGCCAGAGCGGCGGTGAGGGCGACATAGATCCACCACAGCGAGGCCGCCGTTTCGGCCACCCGGGGGGTGAGTCTTTCAGACTTCGCTCCTGAGAACTCGGCCCGGTACAGGTGCATTCCGCCGTGACCGACAAGCGGCAGCACGGCGATCACCAGGACCACGATGCCCATGCCCCCCAGCCAGGATGAAAGTGCTCGCCACAGCAGGATCGGCTTCGACAGGGTCTCAACCTGCTGTAGGATCGAGGCACCGGTTGTCGTGACGCCGGAAGTTGATTCGAACACGGCGTCCGTGAGGGTGTCGATGCCCGGTGCGAACATAAACGGCAGGCCGCCGAACAGGCTCGCGCCGACCCATACCGCTACGGTTAGGAGAATCCCCTCGCGCTGGGTCAGCTCACGGCGGCGCCCCCGGCAGAGCAGCCACAGCAGGCCGCCGGTGCCCATGGTGACCGCCATCGCTCCGCAGAGCGCCGCCAAGTCTTCGCCGCCGGTCGCGAGAGAATATGCCGCCGGAATGGACATGGCGGCCCCGAATGCCGCGAGGAAGAGTCCCAGCACCCTTCCGATGAGGGTCCAGCGAATCACGCAGCGTCCCTGTGACGGGTCTTCTTCCCCAGAAACTGCGATTCAAGCTCTGGCACCGTGTCTGCCAGCGAGAAGATGATCACGCGGTCACCTTGCTGGACGGAAGCCTCGCCCCGCGGCACAGTCACATAGCCGTTGTCGCGCACGATGGCACCGACGATCGCTCCGCGCGGCAGCTTGATGTCACGGAGCTTCCGATTCACGATGTTGGACTCCTTGGCCGCGATGAATTCAAGGGCTTCGGCCTCTTCTTCGCGGAAGGTCGTCACGGACAGCACTTCGGCCTTGCGGACGAAGCTCAGGATCATGTCCACCGCAGTGAGCCGCTGGCTGATCGCAGTGTTGATTCCCAGTCGCTGGACGATCGGCAGATAGTTTGTCCGGTTGATCAGGGCGACGATCTTGCCCGCGCCTAGGCGCCGGGCCAGCAGCGAAGCGACGACATTGGCGGCGTCGTCCCGTGTCAGCGCGAGAAACGCGTCCGCGCCGTCAATGTTCTCTTCCACGAGTATCTGCTGATCTGTCGGGTCTCCGTGGACGACGACTGTTTTGTCCAAGATCGTCGAGATCTTGGCGCACCGCGCCAAGTCCCGCTCGATCAACTTCACCTGGACGCCGGTTTTCTCGAGTTCCTGGGCCACCCAGATGCCCAGCTGGCGGCCTCCGACAATGACCACCCGCCGAAGCGCCTTCTTCGGTTGGATGCCCATGAAATTGAAGACGGCGTCGAGGTTTTCGCTGGTCGTGCAGATGAAGATGTGATCCCCCGGATTCAATGTCTGCGCGCCGTGCGGGATGATGACCTCCTGGCCACGGAAGATCATCGCGATCATGGCGTCCTTTGGCGGCCCTGCGGCGTCCAGCTCGATGACGGTCTTTCCGGCAAACCAGCTGTCGGCTTGGACATTCATGCCGAAGAGCTTGATCTTGCCGTCTGCGAAGTCGAGGATGTCAGACACGCCGGGAGCATGCAGCACACGCATGATGCGGTCCATGATCGTGGTCTCGGGGTGAATGATGCGGTCCACGTTGAGGCCTAGGTCCTGAAGGATGCTGTCCCACTGGCGGAATTCGTGCGTGCGGATGCGAGCGACCTTCACCTCGACGTTTGAAATCGACTGGGCGATCATGCAGCCGAGCAGATTGATCTCGTCGGAGTCGGTCTCCGCGATGAACATCTCGGCGGCGGCGAGGCCGGCCTTTTCCAGCGTGCGGACACTGCCGGCGCTGCCCTGGACTATCTTGGCGTCGAGGTGTTCCTCGAGTTCGATGCAACGCTCGGGATCCTTTTCGACGATCGTGACCTGATTCCCTTCGCGAATCAGGCGTGCAGCGATGAGGGCGGCACCTTCGCCCCCTCCAGCGAGGAGAATGCGCATGGCGGTTGAGCCCAGAACTCTGAGCGTATCACGGTCGGCCGAGTCGAGCGGACTGGCCTAACCGTGCCTGTTCCAAAAGTGCGCTGGTGTTGCTCCAGAAGGTCAGCTGGCCGAATCGCTCGCGGTGGATTCCATGCCTCACAGGCCGTCAGTCATCAGGGTCTCGCAAGTCACCGCTGTGGCAAGCAGCTGCGCGTCGCGGCCCCGAGCGGCCGACAGCTGCAAGCCCATTGGCATTTGGCCTTGCTGCACCGGCATCGGAACCGAGACTGCCGGAGCGCCCAGAGCCGTGAAGGGCGCGTTGCACCGGGGATCCCCGCTCGACTCGAGACCGGCCGGGGCTGCGCCGAGGGCTGCCGGCGTCGCGATCACGGGGTGATTCGAAGCCCACGCGGCAAATGCCTGCCTCGCTTCCACCAAGGTCCGCTGCGCGGCGCGGAAGTCGTGAGAGCGGATCCTCAAACCCTCGTCGAGCAGCTCCGCAAGTTTCGCACCCACCCTCTGCCCGTGTATTCGGTACAGCTCACCGTGCTCGCGAACCGCCTCGAAAGCCATGACGGTGCGCAGCGCTGCTGGCAAGTCGTCGAAAAAGGTCGGGCGGGCGACACGTTCCACGCGCACGCCGCTCGCGCACAGCGACTGCATCGCTGCGTGGAACGCCAGCGCCATCAGCGGCTCCAGCGCGCCTCCGGGCGGCCAGTCCACGATTGCAATCGACTCTGCGGCATCGGCTTCCGATTCGAATTCCAAGGCCCGCCATGCCACTTGCAGATCGCTGGCTGTCGCAGCGAACAGGCCGGCGTGATCCAGTGTCGGCGCGAACGGCATGACGCCGCCGAGCGGGAGTAGGCCGTAACTGGGCTTGAATCCACTCACGCCGCAGAATGACGCCGGCCGCAGCACCGAGCCCTGGGTTTGGCTGCCGATGGCAAGCGGAATCATTCCAGCCGCGACCGCTGCCGCCGACCCACTGGACGATCCGCCCGGGGTGTGCATCCTGTCGTGCGGGTTGCGAGTAGGCCCGGTGTCGTAATAGGCGAAGGCAGTCGTGTGGGTCTTGCCCATGACGACGCAGCCCAAAGACTTCAGCTTCGCGACGAGGGCGCAGTCCTTCTTAGGGACGCGGCCTCTTTGCGTCTGGGTACCCCATTCGGTGGCGATGCCTGCCGTGTCGAAAATGTCCTTGACTGCGACCGGCACTCCATGTAGGGGGCCTCGCGCGCCGGTCCAGCCAACTTCCTTGTCTAGAGCAGAGGCCTGCCTCCTTGCGGATGCCAAGGCCAACCCGCTCCAGGCCTGGATGTCCGGTTCGAGGGCATCGATCGCTTCAGCAGCCGCCTCAAAGAGCCGCGTCGGCGAAAGCTTGCCCGCCCGGACCCGGGATTCGATCTCACCCAGCGACCAAGGAAACGACGCCATCTCGTGCCAGTCCCGCCGGGCCATTGTCGCATCGGCTGCCCTGCCCCGGCCTGGGACGGACTACTGTGCGAGGGCCGGCAGCGCAGCCTGCCGTTGCCCCACAAGTCACGATTCGGGCTCATCCTGAGAGGCGCTGGCGGGCGGCTCGAAGTAGTCTTTCAGCTCATAGGCTTCGCTCATGATGGTCAAGCGGGTCCAGCCCTCCCAGATCTTTTGATGGCCCGGCGGCGGAGCGTGCGCACGGTACAGGTAGCCGCCCAAGATCGCCATGGTCCGCACCGCCAGCCCCAGATTGCCCGGCGCGGCCAGCCCGCGCTTGGACGCGAAGTGGCGCAGCACGCGCAGCTGGATCTGCGTGAAGAACACCTCGCTCGGTAATTCGGGGGTCTCCCGTCCCAGCAGGGTCATCGCGGCCAGCCGCCAGGCGATCACCGCCTTGATCGTCACCGCCCGCTCGATCCGCTGCCCCGTGCGGTGCCCCAGGTACTCCACCTTGCAGCCGGACTTGAGCATCCGGTGCCAGTCCTCGATGCGCCAGCGCAGCCGGTACCACTCCAGCACCTGCTCCGCATCCGCCAGCGACGCCACCGGCAACGTCGTCAGCAGGAACCACTCCAACGCTTCCACCCCCTCCGGCGCCGCCCGCTCCCACACGTGCACCAGCTGCATCCGCAGCGCTGCCTCGCCGCGCGCCGGGGCCGGCAACTCGACCGTCTGCCAGCGCAACTCGGCCTGCGCCGTGCGCGCCGCGCGCAGCGCGCTGGCGGACTGCCGGCGCGTGCCCCGCCGCGCCGAACTCCGCTGCACCTTGATCTCCAACTGGCCCCCCACCGGCTGTGCCCGCATGTGCTCGAACAGCTTCGGCCGGGGCGCGCCCAGGACGCGGTTGTGCTTGGCCCGCACCAGCAACTCGACTCCCTCCAGCCGCCGCTGCTCGGCGAACAGCGCCTGCACGTCGGCCTCGCGGTCCATCACCGCCACCAGGCGCGGGCCCGCCAACTGGCCCGCTACCTCCGCGCAGTCGCGCAACCCGCGGATCCAGCGGAAGGTCTTGCGCTCCTCCAGCGGCCGCCCGCGCTGCGCCTGCCCGTCCGGCGCGTCGTACTGGATGTGCAGCAGCCCCAGCGGGATGCCCTCCGGGCTGACCGCCAGCGTCGAGTGCATGTGCAGCCCCAGCGTGCCCTCCGAGCGCTTGTGCTTGCCGATGTAGCCCAGCCCCGCACAGCCGGGATGCTCGGCAAAGTTGAGCTCGGTGCCGTCCTGCACGCACAGCACCGTGCGCTCGGCCTGCAGGCGCCGCAGCGTGCGCTGGCGGTGCGGCGCCAGGATGTTCTGCGGGGTCACCGCCGAGTCGTCCGGCTGGTCGATCAGGCGGTAGTGGCCCTTGACGGCGGCCCGCTGGCCCTGCGCGGCGGCGGGGATCGAGGCCATGGGAGCGGCGGCCTGCATCTGCGCGGTCTGCACCAGCCGCTTCGACAAGCGTAGATCACCCAGCGGCGCCTGGCCCAGTTCGTTGGCCGCGAACTCGTCCAGGGCCAGCCCGTCGGCCGGCCCCAGCGGCTGGCCGGGCGGCGCTGCGGCGGCCCCGAGCAGGCGCCGCCAGTCGCGCTGCAGGGGGTAGACGAAGATGGCCTTGACCGGCACGCGCTGGCCGGGGCGGGCGAAACGCCCGCGCCCGCCGGTCTGGCCGACGCAGGTCCAGTTAGCGGCGCGGAAACACGTGCCGGCGTGCTGCTGCGGATCGCAATAGGTTTCCAGCAGGGCAGGCCGGTAGCCATAGCGCTGGAGGAAGTCCTCCGGCAGCCGCCGCCGGACCATGCCGAGCACCTTGGAAGCGAGCAGGTGACAGCGCACGCTGGGACGGATCAGGAAGCGGCTCAGGCCCAGCACGCGGTGCAGCCGCTTGCGGCGCAGTTGCGCATCCCAGCCAATCCACTCGTCGCGGGCCGCCACCGCCAAGGCCGCGGCGGCGAAGCCGAGCGCCCCCAGCAGGCCGTGCTCGGACTCAATCAGGTAGCGCAGCTGGGCACCGACGTGCAGCACGGCTCCCTGCGGGTGCTCGCTGGCGACCAGCTCGTTCCAGGTCCGCCGCTGTTGCGGACTCGTCACCAGGGTCAACTTGAGCCCGGCGACCGCCCCCGCCGCAGGCGGAACTGCTTGCGGTGGCGGGACCGGCTGGCCGAGCCGACGCGGACGGCAGTCACCGGCGCGGCCGCCATGGCGCGGGGCCGGCAAATCGATGCGTCCCGCGCTGTGCAGACTGCGCAAGGCCTTCTGGCAGCTCGCCACCTGCGGCTGGCCGCGACTGTTCACGAAACCGAACTCCCGGCACACGTGCCGGGCGAACGCGCTCCGGCTGGTGTCGCCAGCCTGCGTCCGCAGCACCCGCAGGGTCTCCACGGCCTCTGAGTGCGAGAGGGTCTCCGCAATGCAATGTTGGTCGAGCATGCTTTAGACATGCCACAACCACCCTACAGTTGTCAAGTGCGAGATCTGGGGCATGGGCAGAGCGCAGCCCCGACGGTATCTTGCGAAGGACAGATGGCCAGACGCTAAGGTTGACACATCTTATGGCGAAGCAGACGGCAAGTATCTTGACATTCTGATCTAACGAATCGAGACTTTCCAGGCAGCAGCCATTCTCGGATCGTATTGATTGCCAGCCTTCTTGGCGTCGGAATGACTCGAGAAGCAGGGCCGAAGCTGGCCAAGCTAAGCCGAGTGCTATCAGCGAAGGCCTTGGAGGCGAGCTTCCGGCAACCCGCGGCGGAACGGATCAGGCAGAGGCTGAGCCCGCTCACGCGATGCAGCTGGCCGCACCCGCTCCCGCCAGCAACGCTTGCACGGCGTCACAGGCTGGGGAGGGGCGAGTCTGGCCGGAATCCGGTTTTGCTCAGACATGCCCAAGGGATCGCACAGAACCGATGCAGATGTTCAGTCCCGACTTGTATGGAATCGGCAGCCCGCGCCAGCTCGTGCCCCTAGCTGAATTCGAGCCGCTGGCCATCTCAGGGACAAAACGCTGCTGTACAATAGAGCGTCGAATTCGCCATGCCTGACGATCAGCAGCAATCTTCTTTCGAAGAGGGGCTTAAGAAGCTCGATGGCATTGTGGAGAAGCTCGAGAGTGGCGATCTCCAGTTGGTCGAGTCCCTCCAGCTATTCGAGGAGGGCGTGCTACTAAGCCAGAACTGTCGTAAGCAGCTCGAAGCGGCCGAGACTAAGGTCGAGGCGCTGATCAAGAAGGACGGCAAGCGCGAGCTGGAGCCGTTCCAAATCGATGACGAGGTGCGATTCTAGCCGGTGACGCCCTTGGCTGTGGGCGAATACCTGCACGAGCGGCGACTGCTCGTAGACCGCGAGTTGGACAGGATTCTGCCCTCGGAATCCACCCCTCCCGGAACGATCCATGCCGCCATGCGCCACAGCGTCTTCGCTGGGGGCAAGCGCATCCGGCCCATCTTGGCGATAGCTGCGGCAGAGGCCTGCGGAATGCGGGCCGGTGCGGAGACTGCGGCCTGCGCCTTGGAGTGCGTGCACACCTATTCGTTGATCCACGATGATCTGCCGCCGCTCGATAACGATGACCTCAGGCGGGGCAAGCCAACCTGCCACAAAGCCTTCGGCGAGGCGGTCGCGATCCTCGCCGGCGACGCGCTGCTCACGCTTGCATTTCTTGTGTCGGCCGAGCTGGACGCTCCTACCCGGACCAAGGTGGCTCTCAGCGCCGAACTGGCCACCGCTAGTGGGACTGTCGACGGGATGATTGGCGGCCAAGTCGCCGATCTCGCCGCCGCCGGGGAAGCTCCGTCCGCCGATCAGGTGGAGTACATCCATCGCGCGAAGACGGCAGCGCTGATTCGGGCGTCCGTCCGATTCGGTGCATTGATCGCCGACGCCAACCAACGGAAATATGCGCAACTGAGCGAATTCGGCGGCAAGATCGGCCTGGCCTTCCAGATCGTCGACGACATCTTGGACGTCGTGTCGTCGTCAGAGGAACTGGGCAAGACTGCCGGCAAGGACGCATCGCAGAGCAAGGCGACCTATCCCGCGTTATTCGGCATCGAAGGATCGCGCCAGCGCGCCCGGCAGTGCTTGGACGAGGCGCTCGCAGCGATTGAAGGATTCGGCGATGCGGCCTGGGCGCTGCGTGCGGTCGCGAATCTCATCGTGTCTCGGACGAACTGATCGGCGGGCTAGGTGCGAGCGCCGCATCGGCGGGGTATTCCACGCCCTTGAGGAACAACCCTCGAGCCGCCGCGGTCGGTCCTGCTGCCCGGCGGTCACGAGCGGCCAGGATGCTGTCTAGTTCCTCTGGGCGCAGGTTGCCGCGACCCACTTCCAGCAGCGTACCCACAAGATTGCGCACCATGCGGTAGAGGAACCCGCTTCCGCGGACGCGGTAGACCAGCAGGTCGCCCTCGCGGTTGAGGGTCGACGCATACACAGTCCGGACGGTACATTCGCGGATCTCCCCGCCAGCGGACGCGAACGAGCGAAAGTCGTGAGAGCCCTCGAAACGCGCCGCGCCGCGACCCATCGCGCCCTCATCCAGGACGTACGGATGCCAGTAGCTGTAGCGCGCCTCGAAGGGGGGACAGATCGGTGCGCGCTGGATGCGGTATTCGTATGTTTTTGCCACCGCCGCGTGCCGCGCGTGAAACCCGGCAGGCGCCTGCCGAGCTTCTGTGACCCTGATCGCGGGGGGCAGGAGGCGGTTGAGGGCCTTGAGCAGGCCGTGCGCCGGAATCGGGCTGCGCAGTGTGCAGGAGGCGACCTGCGCCAGAGCGTGCACGCCTGCATCGGTGCGCCCCGACCCCACAGCCTTGACGGGTTCGCCGTCGATGACCGCAAGCGCTGTTTCCAGCGTGCCTTGGACTGTGATTGAATCTGGTTGGACTTGCCAGCCGGAGTAGTCCGTTCCGTCGTAAGCTAAAGTAAGTTTCCAAGCGTGGTTCGCGGGCACGACATTCGCAGAGTAGCGCGGTTTCGAGGGCCGGATCGGGTAACCAACCGGCAAGCCGAAACGTCAAAATACTCTGGGACTCTGCACTCTCCTGCAGTGCTTTCGCCCTTACTTTCCCTTATGCAAAATTGGACAGGCCAGCTATCGCTGTTGTTGGCCGCAGCAGTGCTGTTGCAGCCGGTGGCAAGCGCGCAGGAGGTGCGGTCCAAGCCAATCGACTACAGCATCGGGAAGTCAGGTTGGCCACCGTTCATGGGCATTTTCGATGCACCTGAGGTTCCCGATATCTCGCTGAGCAACTCCGGGCGACTCGAGTCACTGCTGCATGACGCGAAGCTTTACGTTTCGCTCGCGGATGCGCTAGCGCTGGCGATTGAGAATAACTTGGACATCGCTTGGTCGCGATACGGCCCGCAAAACGCCGCGAACGACCTGATGCGGGCGAAATCGGGCGCGCAGCTGCGCGGCGTGCAGAATCAGATCAGCACCCTGTCAACAGGTCTTGGCGGCGCGGGCGGCGGCGGCCAGGGCGGCCAAGCCACGGGCATCACGCAGCGCGCCGGCGGCGGCGGCGCTGGTGGCGGAGGTGGTGGCGGCGCTGCCGGAGTGGGCGATGCCAGCACGTTCTTCGGCACCAACGCCGTGAACCTAGATCCGTCGATCTTCGGCAATGCCGACTGGGGCCATTTCTCCAATCCGCAGACGAGCAACTTCGTCACCGGCACCAACACCTTGGTGCGGGAGATCAGCAACACACAGCTCGGCCTGCGCCAAGGGTTCGCCTCTGGCGCGACCGCAGCCTTGATCTGGGCCAATTCGCGCAGCGACACGAACAGCCTGCGCACCAACTTCAATCCCTCGTTGATCAGCGCGTTAACGCTGCGCGTGACCCAGCCGCTGTTGCAGGGCTTCGGCGTGGCGGTGAACACGAGGAACATCAAGGTCGCCAAGAACAACAACGAAATCTCGAACTTGCAGTTCAAGCTCCAAGTTGAAGAGGTTGTCTCGCGAGTTGCCGGAATCTATTGGGGGCTTGTCTCGTTGCGCGCACAGGTCGAGAGCCAGCTGCAAAATCTCGAACTGGCCAAGAACCTGTACAGAGACAACAAGCGGCGCGTCGAGATTGGCACGCTTGCCCCGATCGAGATCATCCGCGCCGAGGCCGAGGTAGCGGCTAGGGAGGCGGATCTGACGGGCGCCCAGACCGAGGTCCAGCTGCAGGAGACGATCTTCAAGGACGCGGTCAGCGTCAACGGGATTGCCAGCCCGACGCTGCTGCATGCCGAGATCGTGCCGACCGAGGAGATCCTGATCGACCTGGCGGACCAACTCGAGCCCGTCACGACGCTGATGGGGATCGCCTTGGCCGCAAGGGCGGACATGGCGCAGAATCGGATCCGGTTGGTGAACACGGATCTGGGCTTGATTGGCGTCAAGAACGGCATGCTGCCGAGCGCGGATCTGCAGATCGACCTGACCAACAACGCCTTGGCTGGGTCAGAGAACAATCTCTTCTTGGCGAGTCCCGGCCAGAGCGCGCTCATCTCGCCGTTCTTTCTAGGCGGCCTGGGCACAGCGGGTGCCCAGCTCATGCGGCGCAACTTTCCCGACTATCAAGTGCGGGTCCAACTCAATATCCCGCTGAAGAACCGGCAGGCGCGAGCGGACTACACAGCTGCCTTGCTGGAGAAACGCCAGCAGGAGATTCGTTTCGTGCAGGCCGAGAACGCGGTCCGCACCGAGGTGCAGTCGGCTGTGATCCGGATCCAGCAGGCGCAGGCCCGCTACGCTGCTGCGCTGAAGTCCCAGCAACTGCAGGAGCAGACACTTGACGCCGAGCAGAAAAAGTACAACCTGGGCGCGTCCACAATCTTCCAAGTTGTGCAGGCTCAACGGGACCTGGCGAATGCCCGCACCAGCGTGATCGCTACCCAGAACGAGTTTGCAAATGCGCGCATCAATCTTGATCGTGCCACGGGCCACATGCTGACAGCGCATAATATCTCCATAGCGGAGGCGTACGACGGAGTCGTCAGCAAACGCCCGGATCCCCTGCCGGTTTCCGCCGAATAGCCCGGACTCAGGCTCGGGCCAGCGTCGGCCGCGGGCAGGGTGTTCGAAGCTAAGGGGGTAGTAACCGGAATGGCCGAAACAGAGTATGACGTAGTCGTCGTGGGCGCGGGGGCTGGCGGAGGCACGATGGCGCGTGTCTTGGCCGAGAAGGGTCTCAAGGTCGCCCTGCTGGAAGCCGGGCCGATGATCGACCCCCAAAAGGACTTCAAGACCCACAAGTGGCCCCATGATTACGGCCATCGCACTGCTGAGGATGGTGGCAAGGCTTACTTTGGCGAGGGTCAGGCGTACGGCTTCATGACCACGGTCAGTGGCGGATGGCAGCTCGACGGCGAGCCTTACACGGTGGCCCCCGGATCCAACTTTGCGTGGTTCCGATCGCGCGTCGTGGGCGGACGCACGAATCACTACGGGCGGATGTCGTTCCGCTTCTCGGATCTTGACTTCAAGCCCTATTCGCGGGACGGCCTCGGCTGGGACTGGCCGATTTCATACGAAGACATTGCCCCGTGGTATGACCGCGCCGAGGAGTTCATCGGCGTGACGGGCACGGTCGAGGGCATTCGCAGCGCCCCGGACGGCAAGTTCCACGAGCCACCGCAGCCCAAGGTGCATGAGCGATTGATGCGCGCTGCGGGCAAACAGATGGGCGTGCCGTTCATCGCGAACAGACGGGCCGTCATCACGCGCTCGATCAACGGCCGGGCGGCATGCCACTATTGCGGCCAGTGTGGTCGGGGCTGCTTGACCGAGTCGAACTATTCCGCTTCGCAGGTCGACATCTTTCCTGCGATGAAGACCGGGAACGTGTCTGTGATCACGGAGGCGATGGTCCGGGAGGTCGAAATCGACGACCAAGGCCTCGCCCGGGGTGCGGTGTATGTGGACAAGCACGCCAGGACTGAAAAGCGGGTCCGAGGGCGCGCCGTAGTGCTCGCGGCCTCGGCCTGTGAGACGTCGCGCCTGATGCTTAACTCCAAGTCAAAGCACTTCCCGGACGGCATCGCCAACGGCTCGGGCCTGGTCGGCCGGTACCTGATGGACACGGTCGGGTTCAGTTTGCGAGGCACGCTGCCCGCTCTCGAGAACATGCCGCGCTATGACACGGACGGTTTTGGCGGTGCACACCTGTACGCTCCGTGGTGGCTGTGGGATGGCCATGGAAAGCTCGATTTCCCCCGCGGATATCACATCGAGATGGGCGGCGGCTTTCGCATGCCCGGTCTCGGCAGCTTCGACCGAACCGCGCGCGCAGCTGGCTACGGCGCGCAGCTGAAGCGCCGGATCCGCCAGGAATATGGCTCCGGTATCAGCCTGGCAGGTCGCGGGGAGATGATTCCCAACAACCAGAGCTACATGGACATCGATCCGGACACCGTGGACCGCTGGGGGATTCCGGTACCGCGCTTCCACTTCTCGTTCAGCGACTACGAGTGGCGTCAGGCGCGTCACATGGAGCGCATGTTCCGCGCGCTGATCGAGACAGCCGGGGGGAAGGTCCTCGGGATCGGCAATGTCGCCCGCGAGGCCGGGGGCATCGCCGTGCCTGGTTCGATCATCCACGAAGTCGGCACGGCCCGCATGGGTGACAACCCGGACAACTCGGTGCTCAACAAATACTGCCAGGCGCACGAGGTCCGCAACCTCTTCGTCGCCGATGGCGCGAGCTTCGTCAGCAACCCTGACAAGAACCCGACGCTCACCATCAACGCGCTATCGTGGCGCACGGCCGAGTATCTGTCCGAGGAAATGAGGAGGGGCAATGTCTAGCACGCAAGGATTTGTATCACTCGAGGCGTTGTCGCGGCGCGCCGCCTTGCGCCGGATCGCCGTGGCGCTCACGGTGGCAGGGTTCGGCCACGGCATGGACAGGGCGGATGCCGCCCAGGTCCACGGGCAGGTCGACGAAGAGCGCACGCTGCGAGGCGAATACGAGGTCAAGTACTTCAACGAGCACGAATTCAAGACGCTGGAAACGCTGTCCGAACTGATCGTGCCAGCTGACGGGGGCGGTCCCAGTGGTCGCGACGGCGGTGCGCCCGAGTTCATCGACTTGCTGGCGAGCCAGAATGAGGAACTTGCTGCAATCTTCACTGGCGGCATTCTCTGGCTGGACAACGCTTCCAGTGCGAGGCATGGCAAGCGGTTCGCCGACTGCGCCCAAGATCAGCAGGCTGGCCTGCTGGACGCGCTGGTCGACGCCGAGCGCAACGAGACTGGCGACGACACCAGGTGGGACACGCGCGAATATGCCCGTTTCTCGGTGTTTGGCGTCAAGACCCCGTCGGATCTCCGCCGCGGGCTCCAGTTCTTCGAGTGGGCAAGGCGCCTAATCGTGGATGCCTATTACACCAGTCCGGCCGGAATCAAGGATCTGGGCTTTTTGGGCAACTCGTCGCACACCGAGTACAAGGTGCCCCAAGAGGCCATTGACCACGCTCTCGCCCGCAGTCCGTTTGGTGATGCCTGAGGCGCGGCACGGGGGCGGTGCGTGGCGCTAGGTTTCGCGCGCGCCTTGAAAACGGCGATCCCCAGACTATTCCCGGCTATGTCTCCGAAGCGAGCCTTGACAGTGCTCGTGTCGGTCACCCTGCTGGCCTTGGCCGCGCCGGGCAGAGCGCAGGCCGAGGATCTGGCCGCCGGCATCGGCCTGCTCGTCCGCGACGCGAGTCGGTCGCTGCAGTCCGGCAATGCCGCGCTGTTTCTGGCGGCCTTCGATCGCGACTCCTTCGTCGGCTACGAAGCGCTTCGCCAGAATGTGACAGCGCTGACCGCGCAGCGCCGCATTGCTTCATCGGTAGCCGTCGGCGCACCTCGCGGAGGTCCAGCGGAATGGACTGCCGATGTAGACTGGCTGCTGGAACTCACTCCCAAGCTGGATCCGGGCCAGGTCGAGCGGCGCCGCGAGCAGCTCAACGTAAGGGTGCGCAAGCGCGGCAAAAAGTGGAAGATCGTCCATCTCGAACCGTCGGGCTTCTTCGCCTCAAGCCCTCGGGAGTGATTGTTGCCCTACACCAGCCCTCGGCGCTTGCCTATACTGGTTCGCATGACAGATTCGAGATCCAGCCCCGCCGCAGCCCGAGTAGCAGGCCTCGGCGCGCTCGCGGCCCAGGCCATAGCGCAGGATGATGCCGGCAGGGGCATTCCCACGCGTCGACTAGGCAGGACCGGAGAGCAGATTTCGATCCTTTGCCTCGGAGGGGCTCACCTCGGTCGGGCTGCGCAGGATGATGGCGAGCCCACGGCTCTCAAGCTGGCGCACGCGGCGGTCGACAACGGTGTCTTCTTCTGGGACAACGCCTGGGCTTACCACCGGGGGTACGCCGAGGAGTTCATGGGCAAGGCCCTCAAGGGTCGCCGGGAGAAGGTCTTCCTGATGACCAAGAACTCTGGTCGCGACGAGAAATTCGCCCGCCAGTGCCTGGAAGACAGCCTGCGCCGGATGCAGACGGACTATATCGATCTGTGGCAGTTCCATGAGATCAACTACGACAACGATCCGGCGTGGGTGTTCGAACGGGGCGGACTCAAGGTTGCCTTGGAGGCGCAGAAGGACGGCAAGGTGCGGCACATCGGCTTCACCGGGCACAAGCACCCGAGGATTCATCTCAAGATGCTCGGCATGGGCTATGAGTGGGCCTCGTCACAGATGCCGATCAACCCCATGGACTACTTCTACCGGTCGTTCCAGAACGAAGTGGTGCCGATGTGTCTCGCCAAGGATGTCGGTGTGATCGGGATGAAGTGCCTCGGGGGCGGGCCGCGCCAGGGTGAGATCCCGTCGGCCACCAAGGTCACCGCCGAGATGTGCGTTCGCTGGGCACTGAGCTTGCCGGTCTCTTCGATCGTGCGCGGCTATCTGACGATGGAGCAGCTGATGGCGGACGTGAAGATCGCCCGCGGGTTCAGGGGCCTGGCGGACGATGACCGCAAGCAGATCATGGCGCTGGCCGAGTCCGAGGCGGGGGATGGCCGCCACGAGCACTTTAAGTCAACTCAGCGGTATGACGACTCGATCTACCGGGAGATGCACGGATTCCCGGTCTGAACCGGCCATCACGGGCGGGCGCGGATAGTGTCTCCCGCCAGCCCCCAGAAATCCTCGACATAGTACGAGGACAGGACGTTTCCGAACAGGAAGCAGTTGTTCTTGCACTGGGGCACCTCGCCGTACAGCTTGCGGCCACGCTTGAAGGCCGCACGAATCGAGCCGTCCTCGAGAACGTTCCCGGCGATCTTGCGCAGAACTTCGCAGGGATAGAACACGTCGCCGTTGGGATAGATGCGCGGGAACATCGTCGGATAGCATTTGAACTCCTCAAACAGCAGGAGCGTGCGCAGCAGTTTCGGAGTGCCGTTGATGCGAGCCGTGCCCTGCTGCCGCATCGCGATCAATCGCTGCACAAAATCGCGATAGCGGGGGTCGCGCAGGTACGTGAAGTTCGGGTACTTGCCATTGGTCTGGGCCGACTGCACCGAGAAGACGAACCCGTGCTCGGCGCAGAATTCCAAGATGCGCTCCGCCTCGGACAGATTCCACTGCTCGAGCACGCAGGAAACCGTGATCGCTTGAGGCGGCAAGAACTCTTTGGCCATCATCAGGTTGTCGATCACCCTTGGGACGGTTGCCGATTTGGAGAGCGGCTCGGTCGGATCGTGGCTGATGGCATCCAAGCTGCAGACGAGGCCGCTGAGATGCGGCAACATGGCCCTGCGGGCGTCCAGCAACACGCCGTTCGTCACGATGAGGACAGATCTGAATCCAAGATCCCTGCGCGCCGCTGCCACGAGTGTCTCGATATCGGGCCGTACGGTGCATTCGCCCCCCGTGATCAGAAGCGTGTCGACATCCTTGCGGATGTTGCCGAGCAGGCGAATCGTGTCGGCCGTGCCGAGTTCCTCGCTGAAGACTTCAGGGTTCTTCTGAGTGCAGTAAGAGCAATCGAGGTTGCACTTGTGGGTGGCGTAAAAGATCGCCGAGTACGGCACCACGACGGATGAGCGCAGCACCTTTCGGCGGTACAGGTTCCCTGCGTACGCTTTGAAGTTCTTCAGCACGAACGGATAGTTGGCGAGCATTCCTCGCAGCAACTGTTGCCTGGGAGTGGGCGGCACGCGCGACCTGCTCCCCGAGTGTAACGAATGTGCGAGACGGCGCGGCGGTGTCCGCTCGGACGCTCGCTCGCCTCAGTTTCCGGCCACGCTGACGCCATCGCTAGGAATCGTACAATCAAGGGAGTTTATCGCCGTCTAGGCGGCCCTCGCGACTCATGGCCATCAACCTCTTTGGCACGGACGGCATTCGCGGCCGTGCCGGGGAATTCCCCCTTGACGATCAAACCGTCAACGCAATCGGCTTGGCGCTGGCGAGTCAGATTGCCAATTCCCGCAAGCCTACCGTGCTCATCGGGATGGACACCCGGGAGTCGAGCCCTGGCATCGTCCGATTACTGGCAGCCGGACTCAAGGACGGAGGGTGCGCACATGCGTTTGCGGGTGTCGTCCCGACCCCCGCCGTCGCCTACGCCACCCAGCAGGGAGAGTATTCCTTGGGCGTGGAGGTGTCGGCGTCGCACAACCCGTTCGAAGACAACGGGATCAAGGTCTTCGGTCCCTTCGGATACAAGCTGCCGGACGTAACGGAGGCCGAGATCGAGAGCCGGGTCGAGAAACTGCTGCAGCTGGGCCTTTCGACCCGGGCTGAAGAGCCCTGCGATGCTCCTGATGTCGCGGCGGACTATGTGCAACATTTGCTCCGCGCGACCTCGATACCCGCCGACGCGCGCAATCTCCGGTTCGTGATCGATTGCGCCAACGGCGCTGCGTCAGAGGTTGCGCCCATTCTTTTCGAAGCGCTCGGCGCCGACGTCAAGTACATCGCATGTGACCCGAACGGCAAGAACATCAATCTCGATTGCGGTGCCCTGCACATGGAACAGCTTGCAAAAGAAGTCGTCAGTAGCGGCGCCGACTTCGGGGCAGCCCTAGATGGGGACGCCGACCGCTGCCTGTTTGTCGACGAGCGTGGGGAGCCGCTTGACGGCGACAACGTGCTCTTGCTGATCGCTGAAGCGCTCAAGCGCCGGGACAAGCTGCACGAGAACCTCGTCGTGGCGACCGTGATGTCCAACCTAGGCCTCGACATGGCCTTGGAGGACCAAGGCATCAGGCTGGTCCGCACAGGGGTGGGGGACAAGCAAGTCATTGAGGAGATGCTGAGTTCCGGGGCCGCCTTGGGCGGAGAACAGTCCGGCCATGCGATCTTCGCCGACTACTCCACCACCGGGGACGGGTTGCTGAGCCTTCTGATGATGTTGCGCACGCTCGTGGAGGAGGGCGCGCCTTGCAGCGAGTTGCGCAAGCGCTTGAAGGTGTTCCCGCAGAAGTTAATCAACGTGCGCGTTCGGGAAAAGCGCCCGCTGGAGCAGTTGCCCGAGATTTGCGACGCGGTCGCCGACAGGGAGCTTGAGCTGGCTGGGCGCGGTCGCGTGGTGATCCGGTACTCGGGCACCGAGCCCGTCGTACGCGTGATGGTCGAAGCCGAGCAGTACAACGACGTGTTGCGGCATTGCACCGCCATCGCGAGCTTGTTCGAGAAGCATCTCGGGCAATGAGGGCTCGGCAAGCGTCTGCCCAGAGCCGAGGCCGGCCAGTCCCGCCGCTGCTGCGCGGAGTGCTCTGGGTCCTGTTTTCCGGTGTTCTGGTCCTGCGCCATGTCCGCCCCTTGCGCCGCCGGCCTATTTGGAACTGGCTGCGCGCGGCAGCGCTGCTAGGGGCCTGCGCCCTGACGGCTGGAACGACGGGCTGGTGGCGCCTCCCGGGCCTGACTCTGGCGCTTGCCGCGGTGCTGCTATCGAGAACCAAGGATCCCGACTCCGAACGCCGCATCCAGCGCATGCACGGCGCCGACTACCTGCTCAACGGAGGCGAGTGGGTAGGTCCTGCCGCCCCGGGCGGCAGTGCGCCGCTCGCCCCCCGCGAGGCCCTGTACTTGCTCATTCGGAATGATCAGTTGCTACTGGTGCCGCGCGACGGCGAGAGTGCTGTGCGCCACGCTGTTTCCATGGAAGAGATCGAGCAGATCACGGTTGACGGGAGCCCATACGTGCCGATCTACGTCTCAGAGGCCAAGCAGCCCCCGGTGCGCGAGATAGAAGTGGACCGCCACGCGGAGTCCGAACTCCGTCTGGCCTTGCGCTCGGGCGACTCCTTGCGGTTCGCTTATTGTGGGGCATTCCACCGGCATCTAGCCGAGACCGCTGCGCACGCGATCTTCAGTGTCAGGTCTGCGGCGCGGGCCTAAGCGCAAGGCCGCTTGCCCGGCGCCAAGCTACTATTGCTCTGCCCCTGTGCCGACCGTCTCGACCTCGTCAAGCCAGTCGGGGCGCTTCAATACTTCGCGCGGCCTGCTGCCATCTTGGGCACCGATGATGCCGTCCCGCTCCATGGCGTCCAAGATGCGGGCCGCCCGGCCGTACCCCAGCCGCAGACGTCGCTGCAGTGTCGAGGTGGAGGCCTTTCCCATCTCCAGCACAAGTTTGACAGCGTCCCGGTACATTGGGTCGTCCAATCCGGGATCGTTGTCTGGGTCTGATTCCTCTTGGTCCCCATCGGGGGACGCCAGGTATTCAGTCTGGTAATCCGGGCTTGCGAGATCGGTCCAATGCGACACGATTGCTGCGATTTCGTCTTCGGAGACCAGCGGGCCGTGCAGCCGCCTCATGCGCGCCGTTCCTGGCGGCAGGAACAACATGTCACCCTTGCCGAGCAGTGACTCGGCGCCCATCGAGTCTAGGATCGTACGCGAATCCACGCGTGTCGCCAACAGGAACGAGAGGCGCGCCGGAATGTTGGCCTTGATTAGGCCGGTGATGACGTCGACGCTGGGACGCTGAGTTGCGAGTAGCAGGTGAATGCCCACAGCTCGCGCCATTTGCGCCAGGCGCTGGATCGACTCCTCGACTTGCCTGCCCGCGAGAATCATTAGGTCCGCGAGCTCATCGACGATCACAACGATGTATGGCAACTTCTCCAACTCTTCTTGCTCTTTGAACGGCAGCGATCCGCCCTGCTTCGCACGCCGGACCTTTTCGTTGAACTGGCTGATGTTGCGGACACCGTACTTAGCCAGCAGCTGCAGGCGCCGTTCCATCTCGCGAGTCGCATTCTTGAGCGCGTTGGTGGCCTCCTTCATGTCCGTGATGACCGGTGTTAGCAAGTGCGGAATGTCGCGGTACAGGGTGAGCTCGACCGTCTTGGGATCAACCAGGATGAAGCGCACGTCTTCTGGCGTGGCCCGCAGCAGGATCGACATGATCACCGTATTGACCATGACGCTCTTGCCCGAGCCTGTCTGGCCGGCGACCAGCAAGTGCGGCATGCCCGCCAGATCCGTGCAGTGGATCTTGCCGTTGATATCCTTGCCCAGGGCAAAGGTCAGCATGGAGCCTGACTGACGGAACACGGGGGTTTCGACCACCTCGCGGAATGAGATCACCTCCCGCTTCCGATTCGGAACCTCGATGCCGACCGTGGACTTGCCCGGGATTCGTTCGACCAAGATGGACTCACATTCCAGAGCCAAGCACAGGTCTTCGGACAGATTCACGATCTTGCTGACCTTCATACCCCGGTCCGGCTTGAACTCGAACGTCGTGACGACCGGGCCTGGGTTGATTTGGTTGACCGACCCGAGTACGCCGAACTCCTCAAACTTCTCGACGATTTGGCGTCCGGTCTCCTGTAACAGGTCTGCGTCGTAGGGCTCTCCCCCGAGGGGAGCGTTCAGCAGGGAGGTCGACGGCATCGTGTATGCCGGCTTGGGGGCGCGGGAGCGCTTGTCGCGGCTGCCAGTCGTGGCGGGTGCTGGACCGTCCCCGGGGGCTTCAAGCATGCTGCCCTCGTCTGCTCCCTCGCTTGTTTCCTTGAGTTCCACGATGGGCGGCACTGCCGGGGCCGCAATGGTGGAGTTTCCTGCCGCCGGGCCGGGATTCCCGGTCCGGCGAGCGCGCCGTGGAGGTTTGGGCGTGGCGGGCTGCGCGGACAGGGTGTGGTCCTCGTCAAGTCGGCTCGTGACGGGGATGACCGGCGGTGCCGGACGCTCTTGCTCGGGGCCGGCTTCGTCCTCGCCCTCGTCCGCAGCGGACTTTTTGGATCGGCGGAACAGATCGGTCAGCTTCGCGGACGTCAGCATGTACCCGCCGACAGCGGTCAAGGCCGCCAGCAGGAGCATGGTTCCGCCAATATTCAGCACCGAGATCGATGCCTCAGCCAACACCCTGCCCAATGCGCCGCCGGCCTTAATCGACTGGTCCCAGCGGTCGGGCAGGATCGCCTCGATCGGGCGCCTGACCATTTGCAGGGTGCAGCACAGCACCGCCGAGAGCAGTCCGATTCCGCCAGCCCGCCGGAGCAGCTCCTCGGTAGCCGCTTGGCGGACCCTGTTCCAGCCCAGCATGGCCAGCCACACGGGCAGCGAGAACCCTACTAGCCCCAGCAGCTGCAGGATGAAGTCGGCGGAGTAGGCTCCTGGAATTCCCATCCAGTTGCCTGCCTGCCCGGGAGCTCGGGCGACATTGGCCGAGGGATCTTCAGGAGAATAGCTCGCTAGGCACAGCAGCAGGCCGATGGCACCCAGTAGCAGCAGGAAACCCGCCATCTCGTTTAAGCGCGGGTTGTCTACCAGAAGCTTGATTTTCATCCGTCTTGCCCAAACATAGCTAGAGAGTCCTGTGGCCCGGAGGCACTGGCAAGAACCAGCACGATTATCCCAAACACCCAGCGGTAGTAAACGAACGGTGCCATCGTCGCCCGCTGCAGGTACCGCAGGAACAGGGCGATCACGGCGTAGCCCACGACCGCGCTGACTGCGACGCCAACCAAGAGGGGGGCGTACGAATCTGGTGCAGGCATTGCCCCGGCGAACGTGTCGAGGCCCGTCTTTACCGAAGCTCCCAGCACCACCGGCATCGCCAGCAAGAACGAGAACCTCGCCGCCGCCTGCCGCTCTAGGCCAAGCAGCAGCCCCGTCGCGATTGTGATCCCGGACCTTGACGTGCCGGGCACCAAGGCCAACGCTTGCGCGCAGCCGATTAACATCACACCGACGAATGGCAGCGCGCCCAGGCCCGTGCGCAGCGTGGCCTGGCGATCCGCCCACCAGATCACACACCCCACTGCGATCAGCATCAAGCCGATCACAACCGGGCTGCGCAGGTGTGACTTAATAACATCCTGCAGCAGCATCCCGGCGACGGCCGCGGGCACCGTCGCCGCTGCGAGGTGCCACAGCAGGCGCGGGTTTCCGTACAGGTCGCGATCGGGATCATCCGGTCCGGGCTCCAAGACTTGACGACCGACAGCCAGTCCCAGAATCCGCACCCACGTGCGAGCGAAGTATGCCGAGAGCGCTAGCAGCGTGCCGAAATGCAGCGCCACGTCGAAGAACAGGCCTGGATCTTCCCAGCCCAGCAGCCAGCGGATCAAGACTAGGTGCGCGGAACTGCTGACCGGCAGGAATTCGGTGAACGCCTGCACCAACGCCAGCACCAGCGCTTGGAGGAGATCCATCCCAAGCAAGCCTACCGCCGGTGCTCCGTCTCGGCCTTGCGGCCCGAATTCTGCAGGGCCACAGCTCTGGAGGTCATGCGGCCGTGTGCTGCGCGACCGCGGATTCGAAAGCGCTGACGAGGTCGCCGGAAGCGTCGAAAGGCAGCTCGCGCGCCGGACCCTGCACGCTGATCGAGCTGTTTTCGGACAGTTCCGGGAGAAGGTTCTCGCTCGCCAGCAGATACGACAGGTTTAGCGTGTTGCGTAGCCACAGAATCGTGCAGTCCTCGAGATTGATCTGCCCGCAGGTCGGCAGCACGCGCTCGATGCACTCGCGATCTGTGGCGAAGTGCAGAGGCGTGAAGCCCGGGGAAGTCACCGAGGAGGTCAGCGCGTTGACCCATGTTGCCTGGAAGTCGACCTGCTCCACTAGGCGGTCATGCACGATGTCCGCGAAACCCATGCCAATCGCGTTGCCGTAGGTGTTGCCTGACAGGTTGCGGACGAAGATCCGCTGCACGGCAGGCACGCCATGCCAGCTGTTCGGCCCCTGGGCTCCGCCACGATTGACGACCTTTGTGTCCATTCCGGCGCCGCTGATGTCCTTGCCGATCTCGTCAAGGATCAGCAAGTCGACCTGTTGGACCGGCAGATTCGGCTTCCAGCTCTTCACGTGCCGCAGCAACGCCGCTTCCCGCTCTGCCATTCCTTCCACGCCCAGGGCGTGGACCTCGGCGGTGTTGTGGTAGGCGTCCTCCAAGATCGCCAAGCCGCCGAGCATCTTGCCGGTGCCCAGCACCGTGGCGCCGACGCCCTGAATGACTTGTTCCATGCCGATCCGCAGCGCCCAGCTGTGGTAGCGTTTCGCGCCTTCCCACTTGCCCAGCCCGATCGCCATCATCTTGTGAATGCCACTCTCCAGCGAGCCCTCGAAGTCTGTGTGCCACTTGACCCGCCCGCACAGCATGACGCCGTCGCATTCGAACGCCCGACGGTCCATTGAGACGTCGATGCCTTCAGGGGTTGTGCCGACCTGAACAACATCCAGCGAGCTCTCGACGGGCACGCCCATGGTGGATTCGTCGATGCCGTAATGGGCAAGCACGTCCGCCTGGCCTTGCGCCGTGGCAGCGCCGTGGCTACCCATGACGGGCACGATAAACGGCTTGACGCCACGAGACTTCCAGAAATCGAGGACTGCCTTGGCGATGATGTCGATATTCCGAATACCGCGACTGCCCACACCGACGGCTATCCGGCTGCCGGCCGGGACATGCTGCGCCCATGCGGCCTCTTCCATCTGTCGGCGCACGGCCCCGGCGACATCCGTGAGCGACCGGTCAGGGAAGGACTGGACGACGGGAACAAGCTTCTGCATGCGCATGGTAAGAGTCTCTCAATCTGCTGGGGGCACCTAGATGACACTCTGCATCGACTGCAGGTACCGCTGGATGCGGTCGGTATAGCGCACGACCAACCCGCTCGCGCCATAGTCGCGCACCTTCTGATCGCGGAAGTAATCGAACACTAGGGAGCGTTTCTCGCCGAGCAGTGTCTCACGCAGGGCGTCGCCATCCAACGCGAGGGCGGACTCGTCGGCGGGCTGCAGTTCAACCGTGCGAAACACGACCCAGCGATGACCGACCGCGACCGGGCCTTGCACTGCGCCGTCGGTAAGGGTAAACGCGGCCTCGCCAAGGACGCTGACGGGGCCTAGGTCCCCGAGGTCGCCATCGCGCTTGATCAAGTCCGATGTCGTGGTCTTCAGCCGCTCGCCCCGGGCGGCAGTTGCCAGATCGCCAGAGCCGTCCCTTGCTGCTTGCGCGAGCTCCTCCGATCGCTGGCGGGCTAGGTTCGCGGCCTCTGTGTCGATGTAATCCGCCCTTACAGTGGCGCTAACCTCCGCGTACTCGGCGTCCCGTGCCGGTATCGCGGCGTCGACAAACCCGATATACAAGGTGTCTTGCTCGGCTGCGGTGAAGACCTGGCCGACAGGCTGGTCAAAGATCGCAGTGACAAGCCCAGAGCTCTTCGGTAGGTCGTCAGGTAGCTCAGCCCTGCTGAAGGCGTCGAATCCCCGGAAGGGCAGGCCCAATTCCGCGGCGGCGTTTTCGAGGGCCGATCCGGCCTGCTCCGCGGACGCCATCGCCCGCTCCATAAGGCCGTACCGTTCGCTCTGGGCACGCTCGGCTCGCAGGTCGTCACGGATGACCTCGCGGACCTCGCTGAGCGGCTTGACACTGTGGGCCTGCCGATCGTCGAGGCGAATCAAGTGGTAGCCAAAATCCGACTTCACCGGAGACTTCGTGATCTCGCCGGATTCCTGCAGCGCGAAACTGGCCTCTTCGAATGCCGGGTCCATCATGCCCCGGCTGACCCATCCGAGGTCACCCCCCTGCTGGGCGTTTCCGGGGTCATCGGAATGCTCTTCGGCTAGTGCTTCGAAGTCGCCGCCCGCTTGCAGCTGCGCCAGCACCGCATTCGCATTCTTGAGGGCCTCTGCGGCGTCGTCGTCGGACTGATCCATGGTCATGAACAAGATGTGGCGCACCTTCACTCGTTCGGGGTTTTCGAAGCGATACTCATTCTGGGAGTAATACAGTTCGATCTCCGCGTCGCTAATCTCGTGCTGGCTGACGACGGCATCAGGACCGACGGTCATCAGCTTGAGCGGCCGCCGTTCCGGGTGGCGATAGCGCAGCACGTTCGAGTCGAAGTACTCGCGCAGTTGTTCTGGCGTCGGCGAGACTTCGCCGCGCATGCTGTCGGCGCTGATTGAGGCCCACTCAATCCGGACGCTGTCGTTCTGCTCGTGGAAGCGCCGCTTGATCTCATCGTTGGTCACGCTGACGCTGTCGGTCACCATCTGCCTTAGGTTCTGCGAGATGGCGATCTGGTACAGGATCTCCCGCTCGAATTCAGCCACTGTCCGTCGGAACTGCTGCCGGACGAAGCGCTGGTACGCGTCCGAGCCGATGTACTTGCCACCCGGAAAGAGCACGTCCGGAAGCTGCCGGCGAATCCATAGCGCGAGATCTTCTTCAGAAGGAACCAAGCCGAGCGATTCGGCTTCGGCGAACATGACGCGCTCCGCGATGAGGGCATCGACCGTGTTTCCGGCGATCATGGAGATCGCCGCCGGGGGGACATTGTTAGCGCGGTGCTCGCGCAGTTCCACCTCGACGTCGCCGGTGGTCACCGGGATGCCGTCCACTTCGGCGAGGACGTCGGCAGCCCCCGGCCCGGCGGGGCCGAACACGTTCGGGACAAGTGTGATGATCATCGACCCAGCCACTAGGAAGAGGATGACCCCCATGGTCCAGCGCAAGATCTTCCCTTGGTTTTGAAATAACTTCAGCATTGAAATCTCATGATAGCTGTGCCGCTCACCCCGAACCCATGAAACGTTAGGCGCGTCGGGGTCCGCGTTGGCGCAGCGCCTGGCGGATGTGGAAGGCTCGGTAGCGGCAGCGGGGAGAAGATCGCAATCTGTACCGCGCGTGGCAGGTGTGATAAGTGCCGTCAATCCGCGCTTCGGTCAGCGTGTAGAACTTCTCTCGCACCAGCAGTTTGCCGTTGAACGGCCCCATGTAACCGTTCTCCCACGGGCCGCGCTCGATGAACCGTGCCTGTACCGCCAGGGCCTGCGGCCACCGCCGCACGAGCTGGACCAGATGTTCACGATTCGCCAGCAGTGTTTTCGCACCATGTGAGGGAAGCACTGCTGAATCAGTAGCAACGGCGCTGTCAGGTTCGGCGCGATCGTGCGGTTCCAATCCTGCACACGAAGATCGCCGGGGAGATCTGAGGTCTCATTGATTGCCGCGCCGTGAATGAGCACGTCGAATTCGTTATTCGCCAGATCGATCGACCGAGACAGGTCTGCTGGTATCGGTGTGGCCCCAAATGTTTCCGCCAGCGTCTGCGCCCTGGATTCGGATCGGTGGTAGAGGAAGCAGAGCCGGTACCCCTCTCCGTTGAAGCCCGCAACGGGGCTCTCTCCGATGCTTCCCGTCGCGTCTGTGATCAGCACGACCTTCTATCGTTCCTCGGTCATAGGATCCCCTCTTTGCGCGTGTCGGCCCCGTTCCCAATGACGCGCGCCCGGTGGTGCCTAGCTCTCGCTCAGCAACCCAGTGCGGTAGGCCCACGCTGAAATTGCGTCGGCAACTCACTGGCTGCAGTCAAGGTGACCGATAGATCACGCTTCGTCACCGGTCAGAATCTGCATGTACTCGTGATAGGCGTACACGCGATCGCGCTGCTTGCCAGTGATTTCGCGAAGCACGCCGAGGTGTTCAAGCACTTCGATGGCCTTGCGTGTGGGCGGCGCCGTCAAGCCGAGCACTTCCGATGCTTTGGAAACGGTGACGACCGGATTGGACGGCAGGCAATCGAGCAATCGGATTGCAGCAACACTCGGCCGGTCGTGGGTGATGATGCGACTGCGGTCGCGCCCAATCAGGGAATGGAGCGCCTGCGCGACATGAACGCCGTCGTTGGCAGACTCGCGCACGCACTCAAGGAAGAACCTGATCCACGCCTCCCAATCACCGTCAATGCGAACGGCTGCCAACCGCGCGTAATACTCCTGCTGCTGACGCTTGAACGCAAGGCTGAGGTACAGCAGCGGCTGGTCGAGTAGATTCCAATGCTCAATGAGCAGAGCCATCAACAACCGGCCGATGCGGCCGTTGCCATCGAGGAATGGGTGAATCGTCTCGAACTGCACATGCGCGAGTCCAGCCCTGACCAGCGGCGGGAGCTCATCGTCGTCATGCAACCACCGCGCTAGCGCCCTGAAAGTGCCAGGGACATCCCCGGGCGGCGGTGGCACAAAGCGGGCGTTGCCGGGCCGGCTGCCGCCAATCCAGTTCTGCGATCGGCGAATTTCACCGGGCAGTTTGCCTTCGCCACGAACCCCGCGCATCAGAATGCGGTGCGCGTTGCAAAGCAGGCGGCTGCTCAGCGGCAGACCCTTTGGATCTGCAATTTGTCCTCGGGCATGTGTGAGGGCATCCACGTAGTTGCAGACCTCTTGGACATCGGCTGGACGATCGGTTTGTCCCGTACCCTCGAAGGTGAGAATGTCGCGGAGCGTGGCCTGCGTGCCTTCGATCTGGGAGGTAATAACCGCCTCCTTCCGAACGAAGCCGTGGAGGAACCAAGCAGTGCTCGGCACCATCGAGCACGCCACCCCAAGACGGGACAGGGCAGTCAGCGCGGCTGTGTGGAGTTCCGCTGTCGGGCTATCCATCACCAGTGGCGGATCGGCCGGAGGCAGCGGGTATGGCACGAATGCGCGGACCTCCTCTCCAAGGGTGTTGATGATGCGGTATTGACCGGTCTGGCGAGTCATGGCTGGGAAGCGACCGATTCTGATTTCCAGAGTTTAAGAAACGGTTGCTTAGATGTCACAGGGCACTAGAATTGATGGTTCCTTTATGTGGTTCAGCGCTCACGATCGGACGCTGAAAGCCGTCTCACGGTTCGCTCCACGACAGATCCAAACCTGATTATCCAGCAGTTCCAGCCACAGTTAAGAGGATTGAAATTGACGTCGCGCTCCCGCAGCTCGAATGAGTTTGCACCGAAATATGCTGGAAATCGGTCTACACCGAGAACGGCCGCCGGTCGGGAAGTCCAGTAAGCCCTCTATCATCGCCGGCGTCCGCCGGAGGCAGGTGAACAGGCCACGACTAGCTGTTTGGATCTGGTACCCGCGGGCAGCGAGCCCCGAGCGTAGAGTGGCGGTGCTGAACACCGCGATCCCCTGCAGGGAGCACCGTGCTCAACTGTGGTCGGCTCCGGTACCACGGAGACGCAAGCATGCCCCGCTGGCGGGTCACGGCGAAAGCCACAGTGTCCCTCCGGAGCGGATCGACCTGCTATCGACATCGACCATCACCGCGACACACTGGCGGCCATCCCAAGCGGTGCAGCGGTCCGGAGCTGCCCTCCGACGCATGGGAGCGGCCGGAAGATCCCATAGTTGACCTATTGCCACGCGCTCGGGCCCGGCAGAGACCATCTCGGGGCCGGGATTACCATTGCTGATAGATTGAGATTCATGCGAACCCGGGCCATAGTGGACCTCGGCGCAGTGTGCCGGAACTACCGGCACCTGGGCGCATTGGTTGGGAAGGAAGCGGACCTGATGTGCGTGGTCAAAGCCGACGCTTATGGCCACGGCGCGCTTGCCGTGAGCCGCGCCCTTTGGGACGCGGGCGCCCGCCACTTTGCAGTGGCCACACTCGAGGAGGCCGTGCAGCTACGGGACGGAGGGACCGGCGGATCGGTTGCGGTCTTGAGCGGACTTGAGGCGGGCGAGGAGAGCGAAGCGGCTGGCCGCGATGTCTACCCCATGATCAACTCCCGCGAGCAGCTCGCTCGCTGGAATTTAGCTGCCGCGAGACTCCGCCGCAAGCTGCCCTGTCAACTGCTGTTCAACACGGGATTGAACCGCCTCGGCCTCGATGTCGATCCTGATGACAGCGCCAGCGTGGCAACTTTGCACGCGGACTTGGAAGGCTGCGACTGGCTGGACGTGCGGGGCGCTGCAACACACTACGCATCGCCGGAAGACTTTGGCTCCGATCAGACCGCACGACAGGCGGAGCGATTCCAGCGGCAGCTGCACTGCTTGCGGGAAGCGAATCTAGTACCGCGCTACATCCACTCCTGCGCCAGCGCCGCCATCGTCCATCGCGCCGGCGATCCTGCCGTGCGCGCCGACTGCAACATGGCTCGGCCGGGTCTCTCCCTGTACGGCTATGTCCTGAGGGCCGTTGGCAAATCGTCCGCTGCGAGCACCGGTCTCTGTCCCGCGCTCGAGTGGCGGGCACGCCTAATCGCCCTGCATGACTTGCCGCAGGGTGCGTCCGTGGGCTATGCCGCCTCGTACGTCACGCCCTGCGCGATGCGGGTGGGCGTTCTCTCGGTTGGGTTTGCGGACGGCCTTGACCGGCGCTTGGCGCACTGCGGCTGGGTCATGCTGCGCAGTGCGCGCTGTCCCATCGTGGGTGCCATCAGCATGGATTTGACCGTGGTCGACGTGAGCGCAGCCGTCGGTGCCCGCCTAGGCGACGAGGCTGTGCTGTTGGGGGGCGAGGCGTATGACGCGGACGGGATGTCAGAGTTGATCGGCGGCATTCCGTACGAGGTGCTGTGCGGAATCAAGCAGCGCGTTCCACGCCAGTATCTCGGTGCTGATTGCGACGATTCCAGTGTAAGTTATTCATAAGAAGTAATTTCGTGGCAGTAGAGCATCCCTGCTTCCCTCGTTACACTCCTCATTCCGAGCCGGAATCTACCGAATCGCCGAAGCCGTCGGTGGACAGGTCACCTTGGTCGTCCGATCAATCAACCTCGGGGTCGCGTGAGTCCGTCCAGGAGTTGTTCACGGTTCTCTGGGGGGCGTTGTCTCAACGGCTGGCGATCTACGTAACGGGCGCTCGGAGGGAGGCGCGATAGCGTTGCATCAGTTCCTCGGCCAGCGCGGCCGGTTGCCATTCGGCAAACGCGGCCACGATACGGCCCTGGGGGTCGAAGTAGAACATCTCCGTCCCGTTGAAACGTACCCCTATCTTCTTCAGGAAGGACCCGGCCTCTATGCGCCATGCCACCTTGAGGTGATTGTCGCCTTGTTCGATAATCGTGTGCTCGGCCGCGAGCATCTTGGGAAACAGCTTCTGGAAGTTCCGGAAGAACAGGTCGAGATTCCACTCCGAGACGTAGGGCTTCGTGCCCTTGGGATCCTCGAAGTGCGGGGATTCGGAAAAGAGGCCCTTCCACTCCTCCTTCGCGTGTTCTCGAATGGCGCTGAAGTACTTGGCTGTCGTCGCCCTCATCAAGGCCGGCTCGCACGGCCGGACCGGCAGTGAGTAGTCGTACTTGCCCGCGGCGCCATGCTTGAGTTCTTGCTCGTGGATGACTCGTCCTGAGTGATCGGCGAACCGGAGGTTCGTCCACAGCGTCAGCTAGTCGAGGGCGCTCGCCAGATCCCGCAACAGAGGCAGGGCGGCGATCTCGCCCAGCGACAGTATCCGGAAGCCGCCCGTGCCGAGCACCGTCGATCCCAAGGTGTTCTGGACGAGGTTGGCGTGACGGGACATCGAGTCGTTGATGGTCTTGGCGAGAGTCTTGAACGCCTGCAACAGGCGGTACTCCCGGACGTGTTGACTGTGGTTCGCGAAAACGACGAAGCAATCGAGGCCGTGGTGTTTCAACTGCTGTTGAAACAGCCAGAAATGGTCCGAGACGACCGCCTTACGCGCTTGCGCGCGCGGACTGGATGCCACTGGCATCCCGTAGCGCGACTCGCAGCGGCGCATAGTCGAACTGACTCATCTCACCGAGCAGGCTGATCGTGCGCTCGAAGGGCTTCATGAAACGAGACGCTAGCAGGACGTGGCGTTCGGCCCCGGCGTAGTCGGCCTTGAACAGGGCGGCTTCGACCCTGTCCAGTGTGACGAGCATGGCTTCCAGAATTCCTTCGCACGCTTGGTGCACGCGGACGAAGATGGGATCTTCGACGTAGCGCTGCCGGCGATCCGGCTCATATAGACGGTGGCTGGCACCGGGCCGCACCCACTTGTCGTAGTCGAAGGTACGGCGGTCCGGGGGTGGGTGCGGGATCAATCCCAGGTCGAAGCCCAGGGCGCGAACGGCCAGATCGTGCCGGGAACGGAGTTCCGCTCCGAGTCGGGCACCGTTGCCGACCCGGTCCAGCTTCATCATGACGCTGTTCCAGGCGGAGGCCCGCGACGGCCGCCCGAACAGCGCCTCCGGCGTATTCGACGGCGGCCAGGCTTCGAACGCGATGTCTGCGATGAGGGTTAACAGGGAACCGATAGACGTTGTACTCTCGCCGGTCATCGCGAGCCTTGAAAGCCGACCGCTGCAGGTCTGAATGTTGCTGGCTCATTGACTTCCCCTCGGGCGGCCGTGCGCTGCCCGGCAACCACGGCCGGACTCGCCGTTTCGGAAGGCGGAATCGCTAGTTCAGCCTCTGGTAACTGCGGAGGGTCGGGCCATCAGGTGGCGCACGCCCACCCGACGCTGCCTAAAAAGCTGTAGACCGCGCCCAAAATCCGCGTGAGCTCGCCTTTCGGCGAGACCAAAGGCGGTTCCTTTCACCTCACCGTGGCGGCACGGCCACGCGGTCAGGTGATAGCATGATTTCGTGTTGGATACTGGCGTGATCGCCGCCGTTATGACCGGTATCGGCCTTACCCGTTGAACAGGCTGGCCGAGGGTGCTTTGACGATCAACGCCAAACGGCTTGCGGTTCTGATTGCCAGCGATTTCTACGAGAACCGATTGGATCTGTCCTCCAGACCCGCTCCTTCCGGCGAAGCATCGTGGGACAGCATGCCGGAAGTAGAAGCGGCTCGGCAGATCAGGGCTCTGGGCACTCCAAGTGATGCGGTACGCATCTTTTTGACCTTGATCGCGGCCATGGATCGAGCACGTGACGCGACGTTACTATGGCGCGCTGGGGTTGCGCTCTTCGGATCACATCCGGAGGTCTTCGACCCCCACCGAGCGGCGGATCTGCCGTGCTCGAGTTTGAAGCATCTCTTGGCTGAAGCCCGCGTGAGCCAACGTCACGAGCCAGATGCGCAAGCTTGGCACCGTATCGCCAAGAGCCTCGCGACGGCGCAGGGGTCCCCGGTGCACAACGTGATTCACAGAGGCGTCGGTGACGCTGAGGAGTTGTTGAAGGAGAGCCGGCGCTTTCCGATGCTCCGTGGACCAAAGATCGGACCGATGTGGGTTCGGATACTGGCGGAACCAGGGGAGGCCACGATTACTGGCCTGGACACCCTCCCTGTGGCCGTGGATGTTCAGGTCTGCCGGGCCACCGCGAATCTGGGCGTAGTGCCAGATCGGCTTGAAGACCTCCGCAAAGTGATCGCTCGCGTCGAGAGCATCGACGGCCCGCTGCGTGCCGAGATCCAGTCGGCATGGCAGAAGGCGGTTGCAGGTGCCGGCATCTGTGGCCCGTCTCGGATTGCCGGCACCTGCGCGGCGCTCGATCCGGCACTGTGGTCCTTCGGCAAGTACGGCTGTAGTCACTGCGAGAAAAAGGGCACGAAGGTGCCGATAGGCCGCGCATGCAACCACTGCCAGCTTCCTACAGCGTGAGTTGGGTGCCGAATCTACACGGAGCGCGCCGGTGGCGAAGGAGGGCGGACGGATTTGGGCGTTCGTAAACGCGGGGATGGGCACCGAGGGTGGCGTCGGCTGCGACGGCAGCCGGGGTCGGTGGCGGCCCGAAAGGGCCGGGTCGCTCCGTCCTTTTCCCTGACCCCAACTATGGCCCGGCGGTTGGTCCGTGGGTGTGCGGTTCGGTCACTGAATACGGGGAATTTTCAGCAGAATTCGTGCAACTCTGGCTGTAACGTGCTTGTAATCAGTGAGCTAGTGGAAGCTTACAGGCTGGCGTGACTGTTTCGTGTCCGTCTGCGGGTGTGACGGAGACTCTAACACCGGCTGTGACGCCCCCTGTGATCAGTCACTCCGAGGCCAGTCACAGTCTCGTGCGGCTTCTTCGTCATGGGGCGGGGTGTATGGGGCTACGCCAGCCCGCCCGCTTCTGTTCGACGACGCTGGCAGCGGCGAAGGTCGGCATGCCTGCGGCGCGGCGCTTCTCGACCAGCGGGTCTCCGCCCTCGCGTGCGAGCTTGCGGTTGGCCAGCGCCCGGTCCCACGCTTCGGCGAGCTAGACCAGCGTGGTGCTGCCGAGCCCGAGTTCTCGTTTCCCGCCTCGGATGACGAGCCGTTGGACCCAGCTGCGGGCGCCGGAGGGCTGGACGAAGAGGTACAACCCCTGCCCGTCGCAGTGCCTGCCGGGCGGGGCGTTGCGTACGCAGGCGGCCGACAGGGCCTTGTCGGGATGGCGTCCTCGGGGCTTGGGTTTTCGGGGTGTGCGGGCCGCATGCTTTCCGCTTTCCATCACCCTATTGGGTGCGGGCATGTCGCGGATTGCGCAAGACGTCCCGGTCGGCTGTGAGCGACAGGAACGAGTGATAAATGACTGCTACTCAGCCATTTATGGGATGTCATGCACGGCGATGAACGCCGGCGGACTTCACGTGGCCGCTGAGGTGCTGCTAGCGGCCAATGACGAGTGCAATTTCGTTGCTGAGCCGCCCGTCGGCCGCAATCGCCAATCGCGTCTCGCCCGCTGGCACCGTTTCGGGAATCACGATCTCCACAAGATAGATGCCCACGTAGCCGGGTGCCAGCTGCGCCGAGGCGACTGTCGCGGGCGTGCCGCCCAGCAGGGCGCGCACCTGCGCGACGGGCCGCGGTGGATCGCTGTTCGGGGATGGCAGGCCAGCCGACCAAGGTGGATCGACTGCACCAAGCCCCGACATCATGACCAAGACATTCCCGCCGGCCTTGGCCGGCCGGTTCCAGCCGACCAACGCTCCCGTCCCGGCATCTAGGATTAATGGTTCGCCGTCAACCACGAACACGGCTGGAGCAACCCTCTCCAGCGGCAAGTCGACCACATGGCTGGCATCAGCTGAGTCCAGCTGCAGGCGCAGGGAACTGCCCTCCACGGCGAAGGGCACTTGCAATTGCGTCTGGCCTTCGTCTGCGTCCAAGATCGGCGCCGTTCGTCCGCCTGCGCGGGCCCGGAGAGCCTCTGTGCCCATGATCGTCAGCAGGCTGCCCGGTGCCGCCGAGCGGCGTGCCAAATCGGCCGAGCTGAGGGCCTGCAGTGCCTGTCCCAGCTGAGGCGCGCGCATCCAATAGATCCCGTAGCCGGCAAGCGCTACATACAGGCGGCCTCGCCGGGGTTCTAGGGCGAGATCCTCCACGCCGCCCGCCGGCAGATCCCCGGTAAGCTCCACCCAAACCCCCACAGGTGCCGGGCGCGACAGCTCTGCGCGAGCGAAGTAGACCCCGCGCGGCCCGCCTACGTACACGGAATCTGCCTCGGGATGGCCCTGCACTAGGGACCAGTCTGACCCGGGCAGCCCGGAACCGATATCAAACCAAGACGCACCGCCGTTCGTGGAGCGCAGCACCCGCCCGCCCACGACTGCCAGCGCCGTGGACGGCCGTGCGGAATCCGCCCAGATACTGGTCACCGCGCCTGCCGCGGGATCCGACCACGCCAGCTCCCAGTTGCCGCCCCCGTCGGGCGACCCCCAGATCCTGCCGTTCGAAGTGCCCGACCAGAGCTGCCCGCCGATCGCGAAAGCGCTGATGGCGTGGCCAGGGCAGGGCTCGCTCGGCGCACAGCGGGTCAAGTCTGGAGAGATCGGCCTGCCATCACGCCATACCCGGTAGGACACGGCGTAGCCAGCGGGCAGAGTCGCAGCCGTGCGGTCGGGAGCGGTCCTCTCGGTCGCCGGGATGTCTGCTGGGCCGAACTGCCTTGCAGATGACGCGCGCCAGGTGAGCCCGCTTGCCGTGCGGATCAACTCCAGCGTTCCGAGCGGCGCGGCGGCGAGCAACGGAGCCCCAGCCGCCTGCGTGCCGAGGAAGCGCGCTGACGGGAAATTCGGCAGGTTTCCGTTCAGACTGCCCCATGACACCCCGGCGTCATGGGATTTCCAGAGTCCCATCGAATTCCCCACGACGATCACGTCGGCGTCTGCAGGCGAGATCGCCAGGACGGATTGCCACCTCCCGATCACTGATTCGCCGCCGAGCGCGGTGAGGTTGGTCCACTCGCTGCCCCCGTCATCGGAACGGTACAGGTGCTCGCCGAGCGCGTACGAAACAGCCGCCCGGTACGGATTGCGCACGACCAGCGCCGATCCGTCCACCGTCTCGCCGAGTTCCAAGTGGGCGGGGTAGTCTGCGTCGGCCCGCTCGGCGCGGTGCCAGGTCAATCCAAGGTCCGTGCTTGACCACACTCCGCCGCCCCGCAGAGAGGCGTAAAGCCTGCTCCCGTTCGCCGAGAACCACGCGTCTTCGATCGGTTGCCCGGCCAGGCCCGCGAAGGCAGCCGCGACCCCTGTTCCACCGAGCCGTTTCCAATGGCCCTCCTCGGCAGCGCATAGGCCCGCTACAGAAATTGCCGCCAGCGCCCATGCGGTGCGCGTCCAAGCCTTGTAGCCGCCTCGCATAAATTGGGCTTTCTCGGTGGGCACCTTGCCTCCCTTAGCCTAGCCCTATTCGCAGGCGCCTTGCTCGCGTATAATACGTCGCATGTTGCGGATAGCTCTCGCAGCCTGTGTCGGGTCCGTTCTTTTCGGTGGGGCCTGCAGCTCCGAACCGCGGATGGTCCTGATCGGGGGTGGCGCATTCACCATGGGAACCGACGAGGGAGAGCCCTACGAGGGCCCCGCGCACCGAGTGCGCGTGGCCTCGTTCTTCGTGTACGAGCATGAGGTCACCAACGGCCAGTATGCCGCCTTCGCGGACGCGACGGGGTACGTCACCGAGTCCGAACGTCTGGGCTGGTCCGGGGTGTTCGACCCCCGCCAGAACGGCTGGACCAAGGGAGACGGCGCCGATTGGCGTCATCCGCATGGCCCGGGGTCCTCCCACGAGCAAATGCAGGAATTTCCGGTGGTCCACCTTTCGTGGGCAGATGCCGCTGAGTATTGCGACTGGCGCGGCGCGCGCCTGCCGACCGAGGCGGAGTTTGAATACGCGGCGCGGGGCGGCATTGAGGGCGCCAAATATGCTTGGGGTGACGAACTTACACCCGGGGGCGTGCACCAGGCCAACCTGTGGCAGGGGACCTTTCCCCAGCAGGACCGCTTGCTTGACGGCTACGGCAGCCACGGGCCCGTGAAGAAGTTCCCGCCCAACGGCTACGGACTGTACGACATGACCGGCAATGTTTGGGAATGGGTGCAGGACTGGTACGCGCCCGCCTACTTCCGCAATTCCCCGGTTGACAATCCGCAGGGGCCACGCAGCGGGGACGAAAAGGTGCAGCGCGGCGGGAGTTGGCTGTGCAGCGAGAATTACTGCCAGGGCTATCGTGTGGCGGCGCGAATGTTCACCGCCCCTGACTCGGGCCTCAACAACCTCGGATTCCGCTGTGCCGGAGACGCCTCGTAGGGCCTCGCCCCGGCGCCTCTATTCAACCGCGTCCGTCGCCGCTGGCGCTGGCCCATTGGGGCCGAATACCTTCTTGATCAGGGGCGGAGCGAGCAGCGTGGTCACCATGACCATCGCCACGATTGCGGAGAAAGCCTCTGCCGAAAACAGCGGGGCTCCAGAGACCATTGCTGAGGAGCCCACGCCCGCAAAAATCAAGCCGACCTCGCCGCGCGGGATCATGCTCACGCCCACGGCCCAGCGGTTGAGTCCCTTGTCGAGTACGCCCGCTGCGCAGATCATTTTGCTGGCGACCGCTACGACGCTGAGCAGGCCGGCGAAGACCAGCACAGCGGGGAAGCGAAACAGTGAGATTTCCACGCGCAAGCCCATGAAAACGAAGAATACCGGCACAAACACGGCGCTGAGCGGTGCGATCGAGCTCTCGATCCGATGCAGTGGCCCCTTGTCGCCGAAGTGCTTCGTCAGGGCGCGATCGATTACCAGACCGGCCGCGAACGCACCGACAATGTTGGCCAGCCCGATCAACTCGGCCACGGCCGACATCATGAAGCAATAGGCCACGGCCAAGACCCTGCCCACCGACTTCGACTTGGCGTGCTCCACCAGCCCGACGACCGGCATGACAATCGTCCGGCTCATCAGGATCGAGCCGGCCAGGAAGCCGGTCGCCTTGAGCCCGATCACGATGATCGGCAGCAGCGAGAATTCCAGCTCGCCACCCGCGTCCGCAGAGCGGACGAGCCCCAGCATGAATGCCAGGATCACCAAGCCCAAGATGTCGTCCACCACGGCCGCCCCGAGCACAACCCTCGATTCGGGGGCATCCATCTTGCCCAAATCCTTGAGCACCCGGGCCGTGATGCCCACGCTTGTAGCCGACAGCGTGGCGCCGACGAACAAATGCACGTACCACTCCACGTCCTCGGGCATGAAGAAGGTGGAGACGGCGTAGCCGAGCCCCAGCGGAGCGATGACGCCGATCACGGCCACTGTAACGGCCGACGGACCGACGGCCAGCAGATCGTCGAGGTCGCAGGAAAGCCCCACCTCGAACAGCAGCAGGATCACTCCGATCTCGGCCGCGATGACGAGGAATGGAGCCTCCTTGAGCGCTTCTACGACTTCGACGCCGAGCAAGCCTAGATTGCCCAGCACAATTCCGAACACGAGCTCGCCCAGCACGGCCGGCTGGTTGAGCCGCTCGAAGATCTCTCCGCCAACTTTTGCCGCCAGCAGGATGACGGCGAACGCTACCAGGAAGCGGGTGACATCGTCATAGTGCTCGCTAACATCTTCCGGCCCTGTGGCGAACCAGATGCCGCCCGCGATGATCGCGAGGTAGAGCAGGCGGAGCGGGAAGAACCCGAGCAGCAGGCCAGAGGGCGACTTATGTACGGACGCTGAAGCTGACTCGGAATCCCTCACTGTGGCGATTGCAAGCGGCCCAGTTTCAGAACTGGGGGACGACCGCCAACGGGCCTTTTGGCGGCGCTGATACCCCATAGTAGCGCGGGTGAATCCGCCGTTCGTAGCGACGAGAGCGGCTGCCCGATGGCAAGACCGAATGCGATTGAGCGGGTCAGGGCAGGTGTATGACCACCATCTTCGTCTCGGTCATCTCTTCGACGGCGTAGCGCGGGCCTTCCTTGCCGAAGCCGCTCTCCTTGAGGCCTCCATAGGGCATCAAATCAGCCCGCCACTGCGTGCCCCAGTTGATGTGGATGTTGCCGGATTCCACTTCCTTGGCGAAGCGCATCGCGTGATCGAGGCTCTCGGTGAAGATGGCGGCCGACAGGCCGTAATTGGTGTCGTTGGCGCTGGCGATCGCTTCGTCGATCGATGTGAAGGGGGTCAAGCCGACCGCGGGTCCGAATAGCTCGTCGCAGGATATGCGCATGTCGGGGCTGACATCGGCCACGATGGCCGGCTCCACGATGGCGCGGTCGCGTGCCCCACCGGTGACGAGGCGGCCGCCCGAGTCTGCCGCGGCTTGGATCCATTGCTGCACCCGCATCGCGTCGTTTTCCCGCACCATCGGGCCGACGCGCACCCCGTCGTCCAGCGGATTGCCGGTCTGTAGCCCGCGCACGAGCGGTCGCAGCCCGTCGAGCAGGTCGCCGTACACCTGCTCGTGCGCAAGGATTCGCTGGGCGCTGATGCAGACCTGTCCGGCATTCGCGAAGCCGGACGCCACGATCGCATTCGCGGCCTTATCGAGGTCGGCGTCGGGCAGCACGATCACCGGGGAGTTGGAGCCGAGCTCCATCGTGACCTTCTTGAGCCCGGCCATGCCACAGATGCTCTCGCCGACGTCGCGACTGCCTGTGAAGCTGATCTTGCGGATGCGGGGATCCGAGCACAGCTGGCGGCCGATCTCGCTGCCGGATCCCGTTACCACTTGGATGGCCTCCGGCGGCAGGCCGGCGTCTAGCAGCAGCTTGGCGAACTTCAGCGCCACCAGCGGGGTGTCCGTCGCCGGCTTGAGGATCGCGCTGTTGCCCGCCGCGAAGGCCGGCCCGATCTTGTGGCAGACGAGATTCAAGGGGAAGTTGAACGGCGTCACGGCCAGCACCACCCCGCAGGGCACGCGCAGCGTGAACCCGAAGCGGTTGCCCGTCCCGGGGGCGCCATCCAGAGGCACGACCTCGGAGCCGAGGCGCTTGGCCTCTTCGGCCGAGCCGATGATGGTCTCCTTCGCGCGATCCACCTCCATGCGGGCCTCGCCGATCACCTTGCCCTCTTCCAGCGTGATCGTGCGGGCCAGGTCTTCTAGCCGTTCCGCCATCAGGGCAGCTGCGCGCATGAGCAGTTGCGCGCGCTCGTACCCTGACAGCGCCTTGACCCGCTTGGCCCCCGCGGCGGCAAACGCGATGGCGCGCTCGATGTCAGCGCTGGACGCGCGCGGAACCGTGTCGACCTCGCTGCCGTCGAATGGATTCAGGACAGGGATCGAGTCCGCGCCGGCGGACCAATCCCCTGCAATCAGCATTTCCATGTTTTCTCTCCCCTTGCAGGCCGACCGCCGGGAGCGGGCGAACACGCGGTACTCGAAATCCGAATCTTGCACCCTTCGGCGCCGAGTGTCAAGCGCACCCGGCGGACCGGCCGACCCGCCGCAGCATCGCCGCCATCGCCGCCATCGCCGCCGGTAGACATGTACAATCGCAGATTCCCGCTGCCTTTAACGCTAAGCGCTCAGGGATGGGTTACAAACCGCCAATGTCGCAGGGAACGGATTCTGCAGGCCGCCGGGTCGTGGTGGTCGCGCCGATGCCGCCGGAGAAGAGCGCCTACGCGCTCGCTCGCTACAGCCGGTCGCCGGATTCGATCACCGATAGCCTGGCATGGGTGAGGGGGCATAACGCCGAGAAGTTTCTCGACAGCTTTTACTTTCAGTACGGCCACGCCTCGATCGCCGATCTCGGGCACTGCATCTTTTGTTTCGAAGGAATCTCCGAGCTTGCCGCGATCGAAATCGAAGACGAGCAGCTCTGGGACGGCCAGGCGAAGTCCAGCCGCTATCAAGATTTCTCGAAAGGCAGGGTGGTCGTTCCCGACGAGCTGCGCGGTTCCGCCGCCGCAGCGGTCTATTCGAACGCCGCGCATGCACAGCTCAGAGCCTACCTCGAACTGCACCGCGCGCTTTGCGGCCCGCTCGCCGAGGCCAACCCGCAGCCGCCCGGGATGAAGGACGGTGCCTACCGGCGCACGATCGAAGCGCGCGCCTTCGACGTGGCGAGATATCTCCTGGTTGCGGGCATTTCCACGAACATCGGCCAGGTCACAAGCATTCGCACGCTGGAGCGGCAGATGCGCAGGATGGGGGTTTCCGAATACGCCGAAGTCCGCTCGCTCGCCGAGGAGATGCATCAGGCGTGCGCGGCCCCACCGGCGTGCGGGCTGGGCGACGGATCGGCGGACGAGCCGTTGGCGCCGACGCTGGCCAAGTACGCCGCCCCCGACTTGGCGCAAGCCCGCGCCCGGGAGCGCGTCGCAGCGTGGGCACGCCAGAATTTCAATCCCGGGCACTATGACCAGCCCCGGGATGTGGACCTCGTGCAGCCGACCGATGCGTTGGACGAATCAGCGGCCACTTGGATCTACGCCCTCACAGACCACCCGTTTCGAGTGATCCTGGACGCGGTCAGCGGCTGGAGCCGGGCGCGTAAGGTGGAAGTGTTGGACGTGGCCCTTGAAGGGCGCAACCGTCGCGACGAGCTGATGCGGCCATTTCGCAGCGGCTATCGCTACGCGTTTGACATCGTCTGTGACATCGGCGCCTACCGCGACATGCACCGCCATCGTCGCTGCCAGCAAATCCGGCAGCAGTTCGGTGACAAGCTGGGTTGCGAACGGCCGGAGCTACTGGACCAAGCGGGGGTTGGCTCGATTTTCGACGCCGCCTTGGCCGCAGGGGCCGAGGCGCGCGCAACGGTCCGCGAAGTCTCCGAGCCGGCCAGCCACTACCTGCTGCCGTTCGCCGCCCGGTGCCGTGCGCTGTTCAAGATGGACTTCGCCGAAGCCGAGTACATCGCGAGGGTCCGCTCTGGCGTGAAGGGTCACTTCTCATACCGGAAGATTGCCTGGGAGATGCGCGAGCGAATCCTGGAGCTCGAGCCCGAACTCGGCAACCTGATGTACGCTACACCGCCTTGGGAGCAAGACGCGCTCACGCGCTGAGCACGACATGCTCAGGGGTGTCATCTTCGATCTCGACGGGACGCTGGGCGACACACTGCCCGTTTGCTACCGAGCCTTCGCCCGAGTCTTCGCCAAGCGGCTCGGCCGCCACTACACAAACAGTGAGATCCATGCGATGTTCGGGCCAAGCGAGGAGGGTATCTTGGCCCGCTTGTGCCCGGGCGACCCGGCAGGGGCATTGCGAGACTACCTATCCGAATACCGCCTCGCCCATTCCGCTTGCCCGTCGCCCTTTGGCGGCATTCCCGAACTTCTCGCTTGCTTGAGGGACAGCGGCGTCGACCTGGCGATCGTCACGGGGAAAGGGCCGCACAGCGCGCGGATCTCGCTGGAATCGTTCGGCCTGCCGGTGGACTTCGCGATCGTCGAGGCAGGTTCTGCCGATGGCGCTGTGAAGCCTGCTGCCATGCTGCGGGTGCTGGCACGCTGGGGATTCCCGCCAGACCGCGTAGCCAGCACCGGTGATGCCCCGTCCGATATCCGCGCGGCCAAGCAAGTCGGGATCACGAGCGTGGCTGCCGCGTGGGCACCGGGCGCTGACATTGACAGGCTTGCCGCCAGCAAGCCGGATTTCCTGTTCCGCGAGGTGTCCGCGATGAGCGGCTGGCTGGCGGCCCGCCTGGGGCCCGTCAAACGATGAGCATGCAGTCTCCGAAGGAGTAGAAGCGGTACTGCTCGCGCACTGCGTGGGCATATGCCGCTAGGACGAGGTCGGTCCCCGCGAACGCCGCCACAAGCATCAAGAGCGTGGATTTCGGCAGGTGAAAGTTTGTCAGCAAGGCATCCACGGCCTGGAAGCGAAACCCGGGCGTGATGAATAGGTCGGTCCGTCCCCGCAGCGGGCGGATCTCGCCGCCACCGTGTGCAGCGGCCGCTTCGAGCGTACGCACGGCGGTGGTGCCGACAGCGATGCTGCGCCGCGCCGCGGAAATCGCCGCAGCCGCTGCGGCGGACACCTCGAAGCGCTCGGCGTGCATCGCGTGGTCCTCGATGCGCTCGGCCGAGACGGGGCGAAACGTGCCTAGCCCGACATGCAGCGTGATCTCTGCGATGTGCGCCCCGCGGTGGCGCACGTCGTCTAGCAGCGCGGCGTCGAAATGCAACCCGGCGGTCGGGGCCGCCACCGATCCGCCGCGCTTTGCGAACACGGTCTGATAGCGCTCGCGGTCGGCAACCTCGTCGTCGCGTCGGATATACGGTGGCAGCGGCATGTGGCCGTGCGCGGCCATGAACCGTTCCACGTGATCCCCCCTCATTTCGGAAAACTGCACCCTCCGCACGCCGTCACCGGCGTGCTCCAAGATGTGGATGCCGACCCCCGCCACCTCCACGACCGACCCCACGGGCAGCTTGCGGCCCGGCCTGACGAGCGCCAGCCAAGTCCCGGCATCTGGATCTTCGGCTTCTAGCAGCAGGATCTCGGCTGCTGCTCCCGGGCGACCTTCGCTGGCGTGCCGCCGCCGGCCGAGCAGTCTTGCGGGCAGCACGCGGCTGTTATTGGCGACCAAGCAGTCCCCGCGCTCGAGTCGGTCGGGGAGGTCAAGCACCCTGGCATCCGCCCAAGTGCCCGCCTTCCTGTCGACCACTAGCATGCGGCCGCCGCTGCGGTCGCTGAGCGATCGCTGAGCGATCAACCGCTGAGGCAGCTCGTAGTCAAATTCGGCCGCGAGCAAGCTCCATTTTAGAGATGCGCCGAGACCGCGCGGGTCCGCGGATCCAAACCCAGAGGCACGCCGCTGGCCTAGGTCTGCGGACTGGATGCCCACGGTCCCTGTCAAGATTCACGAACCTTTAATGCTGTTGCAACCCTTCTTTAACGCCACACCCGCTATGTTGCGGATAGAGAGCCTATGCCCCCTAGGGTAGCGGTCATTGAAGATGATCAGGATCTCGCAGGCCTGCTGCAGTACGCCTTCGAGCAGGAGGGATTCGAATTCGCCCACACGCATGATGGCCTGGGCGCTTCGGAGTTCTGTCAGCGCGTCCAGCCGGACGCGGTCGTGCTTGACGTGATGCTGCCCGGGCTGGACGGCTTTTCGATTCCTGATTACGCACCAGCCCCAGCCAAAGTTAGGAGGCGGTAGCTTCCGTGTTGGCTGTCAAGCAGATATCCGGGCAGATGTGTTCTGCAAGGGCGATTTTCTTGGATTTCTCTGCACATGGTGAGATTCGGTGAGGGGCGGCGGTGGGTGCTGCTCAGGCGGCGGCCGGCAACTCCCGAGCGGGCGGTTCGCTTTGCCAGCAGCGGTCCTCGCGCAGCAGCGCAGTGAGCAGGCAAGCGAGCTTGCGCATGACGGCGACCATGGCGACCTTGTGCTCCTTCTTGTCGGCGATCAGGCGCTGGTAGCAGGCCTTGCAGGCGGGTTCCCAGCGGGTCGCGGACAGGGCCGCCATGTAGAGGCTGTGGCGGGGCTGGGCGCGACCGCCGCGAATGCTGCGGCGACCATGCTGTTTGCCCGAGTCTTGGTCGAACGGCGCCAGGCCCAACAACGCGGCGGCCTGGCGGCGACCGATGGTGCCCAGTTCGGGCATCTCGGCACACAGGCAGGCGGCCGTGACCGGGCCGCAGCCGGGCACCGACTGGATGATCTCGGCGCGGCGCGCCAGGGCAGCGTCGGCGGCGATACAAGTCAGCATGCGCTGCTCGCAGGAGCTGATGTCGGCTTGCAGGCCATTGCAACTGTCAGCGATGCAGGCAGCCGCCTCGGGGGCGAGTTCGGCGCGCAGCTTGCGGAGGGCGCCGAGCTGTATCACGAGCTTGCGGCGCGCGGCCAGCAAGTCACTGAGCAGCTGCAGGTGATCGTCTTGGGGCGGGGTCGCCACGAGGCTGTCAAGCTGGCCGAAGCGGGCCAGCATGGCAGCGTCGACGCGGTCGTTCTTGGCGAGTTGTCCGAGGGCCTCGGCGAAGCGCCGCGAGCGCAGCGGGTTGACCAGCACGGTCTCCAAGCCGGCCTCGAAGAGGCACTGATGCAGACGGCGGTGATAGCGCCCGGTGGGCTCGAAGACAGCGCGGCTGACGCCGTGCTGCAGCAGCCACTTGCGCAGGGCGCGGCGGCCGCACTTGTCATTCTTGAAGTGGCGCTCCAAACTGCCCTCGAGGATGTGGGCGTCGAGCCCGGATTTGCCGACATCGATACCGGCGATTACGGTGGGCTTGGGTGGTGTCATTCCTGCGTTCCTGTCCTTTTGCGATACGGGGCTACACCCACGCTTCCGTTGAGGTCGCGCAGGAATTGATGCGACGGGCCGACCAAGCTACCGCACGGACCTGAAATCCGAGGGGAAAACGGTCCGACCCGTCGCCGCCTCGGGGGCCTTGCAAGGCCCCCGAGGCGACCTCCCCCCGCTGGCGAGGGGAGGGATCCGAGGCCTGCCGCTGCGGTGGCTTGCGCCACCTGCGGCAGACCAACGAGACGTACCCAAGTCCTAACTGGGGATCCTGTCTCCGGCACACTTCCAAGATAAAAGGGTAGGGGCGGAGTGCGCACGGCGACATAGGCGAGGCGGGGCACGAGATCGACCAGCTGGTAGCGGCGGTTGAAGCGGTAGGCGAATTCGGCGAGGTAGCGCCCCGCGTAACGCGCGGCGCAGGCGTGATAGGTGCCGTCCATCGCCCGCTTGACGTTGCCCAGCAGCGTGTTCACCCAGATCAGCCCGGGCGTCTCGCAGCTGCCCTTGCCACCTCCGGTGACGCGCGGCTGGTGCGTGCAGCGGGCCGCCTGCACCCCCCGGAAGCAGGCCAGCCCGTCCGCCCGTACGATGGTCCCCGGCCGTAGGTGCTGCTGCGCCCAGGCTTCCACTGCGCGGCGGCGGAAACCAACCACCGGGCTCAGCCGCAGCCGCTGCGGCCGCCCGTCCTCAGTGACTTGGGCCGCCGCCAGGAAGGGCGTCTTGCGGTCCGCGCCGCGACCGCGCTTGCCGCCGCTGGCTGCCCCGCCCAGATCGGCGTCGTCCAGCTCCACGAGGCCCCCCAGCGGCTGGCTGTCAGCCCGCGCGCGCATCGCCTGCAGCAGTTTGTGCTTGAGCATCCAAGCCGTGTTGTAGCTCACGCCCAACTGGCGCAGCAGGTCCATCGCCGAGAGGCCATTCTTGGATTGCGTGAGCAAGTAGATCGCCAGGTACCAAGTGGTCAGCGGCAGCTTGGTGTTTTCGAACACGGTGCCGGCGGTCAGCGAGACCTGCCGCTGGCAGCGGATGCACTGGAAGACCTTGCGGGTGTGCAGCTGGCAGTCCTTGTGCTAGCCGCAGGCGGGGCAGCGGAAGCCCTGCGGCCAGCGCGCTTGGAACACCGCTTGGGCGCATTGCAGCTCGGTTCCGTAGAGCTTGAGGAAGTCGCGCAGGCTCTGTCCTTTCTGGAACTGGACGTGGTTCTTAGGCATATAGAACGCCTTTGTTATCAGATACTTATTATACATTCCACAGCGATTTAAGTCAACCGGATCGAAGCCCGAATCCAAAAACTTTCCGGCTCCTAAATGCGGCTGAGAGTCCTCGGTAATCAGGTTTCGATTTGCGAGGAGTTGCGTGCTGACCCCGCACTCCAAGACGTTCCCGTTGTCTTTCTGACCGCGCGCACTGAGGAGGCTGACCGTCTGCGGGGCTTGGAGATCGGAGGGGACGACTACGTCGTGAAGCCGTTCTCGGTGCGCGAACTGGTCGCGCGGGTGAAGCTGCGGCTGCGAGCGCGCGGCAGGTTGGTGCCGGTCTCCAGCGTTGGCGGCCTCGAACTTGACAAGGACCGCCGCGAAGTGCGCTTGGATGGCCGCCCGGTCGCGGTGACCGCGACCGAATTCCTAATCTTCAGACTTCGTTACATCGGAACTCTCTGCAAAGAGGCCTAGAGCCTCGTAACTAGCTGCTGGGTCAAGCTTTCACGCTCCCTCCCCGGCCGCATCCGGACTTGACTTGCGCCCCAGAACATGCTATTTTGAATGCATATGTATTCGCCCGCCAAACTGCCCGCGCCCACTGGCCTGCCCGCCGCTCTGCCGCTCCAACCCCCGCACGCCACGCCCATCAGCGCGCGCCTCAGCATGCTGCGCGAGGGCGACCGCGTCGTCTACTTCGTGCACACCGACCCCGTCTGCTCGCACACGGCCGACCACAAGCTAGAGCGCAATCTCTGCCTGGCCCGCTTCGCCCTGTTCGGCCTCGCTACGCAGTCCGAACTGGCCCGCGCCCACGGCATCAGCCAGAGCACCGTCTCGCGCGCCGTGCAGCGGCTGCAGGTGCAGGGTGAGCTTGGCTTCGCGCCCGCCCCCAAGCCGCGCCGCCCCGATGGCATCGTGGACCCCGCGCAGCTGGCCCAGGCCGCCCGCATGCTGCGGTCCGGGCTCAGCCTGTACCGCGTGGCCCAGCAACTGGGCGTCTCGCAATCGACGCTGTGGCGCTACACCCAACAGGGCTTGCTACCGGCCAGCCAGTGCCTGCCACGGCGCCGCGCCGGCGCGCCCGCCGAGCGTGACAGTGACGCTCAGGGAGCGGGCCCGCAGCCCGGCGGCGCGGCGCCCAGTGCGCCGCCGTCGGCGGCCCCCGGCAAGGAAGACCGCAACCGGCGTGACGCCGCCGCCCCGCGCGGCCGCGCGGCGCACGACACGGCGGGCCGCGTAGCGGCCAGCCTGGGGGCGCTCGACGGGCGCGCCCCGCGCTTCGCCGCCGCCGCGGCCGTCAGCGGGGGCGGCGTGCTGACCGCCCTGCCGAGCCTGCTGCAGGCCGGCCTGCTGCGCCACCTCGACCAGCTGACGCTACCCAAGGGCTTCTACGGCCTGCAGTCGCTGCTGCTGCTGTGGGCCTTCCTGCTGCTGGGCCGGGTGCGTTGCGCCGAGCGGCTGCGCTACCAGCAGCCCGGCGAGTGGGGCGCCCTGTTGGGCCTGGACCGCTGCCCCTGCCCGCGCACCCTGCGCCGCCGCACGCACCAGCTGGCCGCTGCCAAGGGGCTGCCGGCCTGGGTCGGCTGCCTGACCCAGGACTGGTGTGCAGACGATCCGGAGGCCGTCGCCACGCTGTTCGTCGATGGCCACGTGCAGGTCTACAGCGGTCAGGGCCGGCTGCCGAAACATTTCGTGACCCGCCAGAAGCTGGCCCTGCCGGCCTCGGTCGGCTACTGGGTGCACGCGCTGGGCGGGGCGCCGCTGCTGTGCTTGCACCGCCAGATAGACGCCGGCATGGTGTCTGAGATCTGGAACGGGATTGTGCCGCAGTTGCGCCAGCTGGGCCTGCTGGCAGGCGCTGGCGCACCACGCCTGACGCTGGTCTTCGACCGCGAGGGCTGGAGCCCGCGCCTGTTCCGCGAGCTGCGCGCGCTGGGCATCGCGGTGGTGACTTGGATCAAGGGCTCGCAGGCGCAGCGCTGGCCGGATAGCGACTTCCGGGAGGCCGTCATCCCAGTGCGCGCCCCGGGCGGGTCGGCCCGCCTGGAGGGCCAGCTGGCCGAGCGACCGTACGATCTGGGCGCAGGCTGCCAGGCGCGCGAGATCCGCTTCTGGATCGACCGCCGTGTGCGCGGCACGGGCCAGCGCGGCCAGCCGCGCAAGCCGCTCGAGCTGGCGGGTCGGCCGGGGCCGGACCAGCGCCAGCCCGCGCTGCTGACCACGCATCCCGACCTCACGGCCGAGCAAGCGGCGGGCCTGCTGCGCTCGCGCTGGACGCAGGAGAACTTCTTCAAGTATCTGCGCGCCGAGTTCGGCCTCGACACCCTGCCCGAGCATGCCCTGGTGGAGGTCGAGGCCGACGCCTGGGTCGTCAACCCGGCCTGCCGCACCATCGGCAAGGCGCTCAAGCAAGCCCGCAACTCGGTCGGCAACCTGCGCCGCAAGCTGGCCCTGCAAGCCGACGCCGGATCCGCCCCAGCGCGCGCGCTGGAAGCGCGCATCCAGACTTGCGACCAGACCATCCAAGGCCTGCTGCTGGCACGCAAGGTGACCGACCAGCACATCTTGGCCGGCGAGCTCTCGCCGGAGGCACGGCTGCAGGCCCTGCCCCAACCGCTGCGCCTACTGCTAGACACCCTGCGCATGCTGGCCTACCGCGCCGAAACAGCGATGACGACCGCGGTTGCGCCCGCGCTCGACAATCCCGACACCGCCCGCAGCCTGCTCAAGTCGCTGTTTCAGGCTGACGCCAGCCTGCACCCTGACGAGTCAGCCGGGACCCTCACCGTGCGCCTGCTGCACCAGCCGACCCGCGCCCAGGATCGCGCCCTGGCCCCCTTGCTCGACGAGCTCAACCGCACGCGCACCGTCTTCCCCGGCACCCAACTCCGTTTGGTGTACCGCATGCTGTCGGACGACCTGCCCTGCTCAGCCTCCTCCCAGCCCACCCCGGCCAACCCCAAGCCGCCGCTCCCTGCATCCAAACTATCCAAACCAAATGAAACGGTGTAACGAAGTCTGATCTTGGAGCGGTTGTTGCGCCAGCCGGGCCGCGTGTGGAGCCGGGCTGCCCTCCTGCAAGCCGTCTGGGGCGTGGCTTGCCATGTCACGGATCGGACGGTGGACGTGCACATCAGGCGGCTGCGGCGAAAGCTCGAGGCTGGCCCGTCGAATCCAACGTACATCCGGTCGGTCCGTGGTTTCGGCTATACCGTGCGCGATCCAGCCGACAGTTCACCGATCCTTAACCGCAATGCCGCATAGGCGTAACGCAACCGCCATACGGTAAGACTTGGCTTGGGTGTGCGCGCAGCTTGCAGAGGCCTCCAAAGCCCAGGACTACTCCGAGCTCTTTCCGCGAGTGAATCGAGGTATATGCCCATGCGCGTGCTGACACGCAAGCTCTTGCTCGTCACGCTGGTCGCCTTCTTGGCCGCGGCGGGGACCGCACTGCAGGCTCAGGACAATGGCGGCGGCGTGTTGGGCTTCGTTTACGATGCCAACACTGGCAACCCGATCCCGCAGGTCAAGGTCGAGCTGACGGGCGAGCTGACCGTCACGGCGACAACCACCATCGAGGGCAGCTTCACGCTGGACAACATACCGCCCGGCACGTATACGGTCAGCTACCAGTCAGCCCATCACCAAGGCGTCAATGTCGAGGGCTTGGAAGTGATCGTCGGCGCGATCGCCGACGCCAGCACGGTCATGTCGAGCAAGGGGGAGACGACCGTAGTGGATGTGGTTTCGAAGATCGCATCTGCGGTGGCGACCAAAGAGGCCATGCTTGTCGAGCGCAGGCTGGCGTCCACGGTCTCCGACACCATCAGCGCAGAGGAGATTCGCGGCGGAACGTCTTCCGATGCCTCCGAGGCGATCGAAAAGGTCACTGGCGTGACGACGATGAATGACTTCGTCTTTGTCCGCGGGCTGGATCCTCGCTACAGCGGCACGACCCTGAACAACGCACTGCTGGCGAGCACCGAGCCGGAGCGCCGCGTGGTGCCTCTCGACCTGTTCCCAGCCAGCCTGATTGACAACATCAAGGTCCAGAAGACGTACTCGCCGCACCTGCCCGGCGAGTTCTCGGCCGGCCTCGTGCAAGTGGAGACAACCGAGTTCCCGACCCGGCCCACGCTGAACGTCAGCTACTCCATCGGCTACAACGACCAAACGCAGGGCCACACGTTTCTGGGCTATCCTGGCGGCGGCCGCGACTTCTGGGGCTTCGACGACGGCACGCGCGGCCTCCCCGATTCGATCCCAGCCGACAAGCGGGTCGACCGCTTCACGTTCAGCCGCAGCGAGCTGCAGGAATTCGGGCGCGCATTCGGCACAAACTGGGAGCGCGTTCCACGGGACCTGAGCCGCCCGTCGATGAGTTGGAACATCGTCGCGGGGAACACGTTTGGCAAGCTCGGAGTGGTTGGAGCGCTGACATTTTCGAATTCGCTGAAGACGATCTTCGACCAAGAGCGCAACTACTATTTCCCGAATCCCCAGGCCCTCGCGAATCCTGCCACCGCCGGCCCTCCCGTGCTGGCGAGCGACTTCAATTACGACGAGTCCACCGAGTCCGTGCGCCTGGGAGGTGTCCTGAACTTCTCCTATCAGTTCACGCCCGCCCACAAGCTGTCGCTGAAGAACTTCTTCTCGCGTGACACCGATGACAACACCCGCTACTACGAGGGCTATTACCAAGACTTCAACACCGACATTCGCAATCAGCGCCTGCGCTACATCGAGCGTACGATCCAGAACACCCAGCTGGCCGGGGAGCACCTGTTCACCGGCCTCGGCAATAGCATCATGACGTGGTCGATGTCCTATTCGAAGGCGACCCGCGATGAGCCCGATCTGCGGGAGAGCTTACAGATCTACCGGCCGCTCACCGAGTCCTACATCTTCTTCGACGACAGCCAAAGCGCGTTTCGCATGTTTAACGACCTCAACGAGACGATCCTCAACCCCAGCGTCGACATGCTGGTCCCGTTCTACCGGGGCAGCTTCAGCGGTGCGGTGCGCTTCGGCGCGAACTATTCCGCAAGGGGGCGCAACTTCACCTCGCGGCGTTTCCGCTACAACCTGAGAAGCACCCGCAACATCGATCTCACGCTGACGCCCAACGATCTGTTTGCCCCCGACAACATCCAGCCCAGAGGGTTCGAACTTAACGAGACCACTCGTGTGACCGACGCTTACCGCGGCACGCGCGATGTGTTCGGATACTTCGGCATGGTCGAGCTGAACTTCGCGGCGAAGTGGCGGATAACCGCTGGACTGCGCGTGGAAGATGAGCAGCAGGACGTCACAACGTTTAATCAGTTCCTGCCGACGACCGGTCGCGAGCCTGCCCCGTTCGAAGCCGTGAACTACCTGCCTGCAGTCAACGTCATCTATGCGCTGACGCTCAAGCAGAACCTGCGGGTCGGATACAGCCAGACCGTGTCTAGGCCCGACTTCCGCGAGTTGGCGCGCTTCGGTTTCCTCGATCTTGTCGGCGGACTGCAGACCATCGGAAATCCGGAATTGGACCAGACCGACATCGGCAACTACGACTTTCGCTGGGAGTACTTCCCGGGGGGCAACCAGTTGCTGGCGGCGAGCTTCTTCTTCAAGAACTTCGACCGGCCGATCGAACAGACGATGATCGCGGCGGTGGCGCTGCTGCGGACATACTCCAACGCGACCGCGGCACGCAACTTCGGGGTGGAACTCGAGTTCCGGCGCGGCATGGATTTTGTCTCGCCGAAGCTGCGTGAGTTCGCCGTGTCCTCGAACCTCACGATCGTCGACTCGAATATCGACCTCAGCGACGTCTCCGAGCAGGTCGTGCTGACGTCGCTGGTCCGGCCCATGCAGGGCCAGTCCAGGTACGTGGCCAATGTGATCGGCGAGTGGGCCCGCCCCAAGGCGCGCAGCACGGCGCGCTTCTACCTGAACCACTTCTCGAGCCGGATCACCGATGTCGGCGCGTTCGGACTCCCTGACGTGATCCAGGGCGGGCTGTCGACAGTGGACCTCGTTTACGAGTTCACCATCAAGGGCGATGACCGCTGGAAGCTGCGCATCGCAGGGGAAAACCTCAACAACCCGCGCTGGTTCTTGACCCAAGGCGGCGAGACGTTTCTGGGCTACCGGGAAGGCCGGACGTTCACGGTCGGAACCAGCTTCCGATTCTTTTAGGAGAAGTGTGCCAGCAGGCGCGGCTGGATACCGGCCGCGCCCCTGCGGGCGGCCACCAGCAGGGTGGGCTTGAGGAACTTGCTGCGAGCGGCTGGCGCGATATCGCCGGGTAGCTTGACAGTGGATTCCAGTTCGCGCCCGCAGACCGGGATGCCTGGGCGCGGAAGGATCCCTTCACGCAGCCGCTTGCGGGCGGTGCGGTCAGCTGCTTGGCATGCGAGAAGGCTTCACGCTACATGCTCTGTGCTCTGGCATAGCGGCGTGGCTTCAAGTGCCTGGACTTCATTCCCCCTTCTCCAGATCTGCGATGGCTGCTGCCAACCGGCAAATGCCCTCGGAACGCTTTGATAGACTGCAAGTTAGCTATGGATTACGATGTTTTGGTCATCGGCAGCGGGCCGGGCGGGTATGTGGCTGCCATTCGGGCGGCCCAGTACGGCCTGAAAGTCGGCGTCGTAGAAAAGGACCCCCATCTCGGCGGTACCTGCCTGCACGTGGGCTGCATTCCGACAAAGGCCTTGCTGCACTTCGCCGAGGTTTATGAGTCTGCCCTCAACGGCAGGCAGATCGGGGTCCTCGCTGACAACGTTTCGGTTGACCTCCCGACGATGGGCAAGCGCAAGTCCGAAATCGTCGACAAGCACGCCAAGGGTATTCGGCAGCTGTTTAAGAAGAGCAAGATAGACACCATCTCCGGCTTTGCAACGCTGCACGGCGGCAGCTCGGTCAAGGTCGCCGGCACCGACGGTGAAAAGACGTACAAGGCATCCCATGTGATCCTAGCGACCGGCTCGGAAGCGCGCATGATCCCGGGCCTGGAGTTGGCCACCGGGCGGGTGCTCACAAATGTCGAGATCCTCGACCTGCAGAAGGTGCCGAAGTCGCTCGCGGTCATCGGTGCAGGGGCGGTCGGTGTCGAGTTCGCATCGATGTACCGCAGCTTCGGCTCGGATGTCGCAGTCTTCGAGATGCTGCCGCGGATGGTGCCCTTGGAGGACGAGGATGTCTCGGCCGGACTGACGCGGTCCTTCAAGGCCAAGGGCATTGAAGTCTTCGTCGGCACGGCGGTGGTAAAGATCGAGGAAACGTCCAGCGATGTCGCGCTGACATTCACCGGCCCGTCGGGAGAGCAGCAGGTCCGGAAGTTCGAAAAGCTGCTTGTGGCTGTGGGCCGCAAGCCGAACACCGAGCACGTGGGGTTGGAGCACACCGCGATCGAGACGGATCGAGGGTTCATCCCGGTCAACGGCTACATGGAGACAGCGGAGATGGGCGTCTACGCGATCGGCGACATCGTCGCCGGCTCGCCGCAGCTGGCGCACGTGGCATCGGCGGAAGGACTGGTCGCTGCCGCTCGGATCGCCGGCAAGCCAGTCGAGCCGATCGACTACAACCTGAATCCGAACTGCACCTACTGCGAACCGCAGGTGGCCAGCGTGGGCCTGAGCGAACGCAAGGCCCGGGAGGCCGGGTGGAAGGTCCAGGTGTCGAAGTTCCCGTTCGCAGCCAACAGCAAGGCGTCGATCCTCGGCAGCCATGCCGGCTTTGTCAAGATCGTGGCCGACGAGGAATTCGGCGAGATCTTGGGTGTGCATATCCTAGGGCCCCAAGCGACAGAGCTCATTCACGAGGCGATCGTGGCCATGAAGAGCGAGGCCACTGCCGAATCGATGCGTACCACGATCCACGCTCATCCCACGTTGTCCGAGGCGGTGCTGGAGGCATTCAACGGGATCTACGGGCAGGCCATCAATGCCTGAAGCCGCACCCGGTGCCGCGGCAGCTCCGCCAGGCGCTGTGCCGCCGCCAGCCCCGGTTTGCGAGACCCGCGACCTCGGCCGATTCGGATATCGGCAAGCCTGGGAGGCTCAGCTCGAGTTGGTGCAAGCGCGCAAGCAGGGCCAGATATGCGACCAGTTGCTCTTTGTCGAGCACCCGCCGACGATCACGCTGGGCCGCAATGCTGACGCCGCGCACATCTTGGAGGCTCCAGGCCGGTTGCGCCGGATCGGCGTCTCGGTCGAGGAGACGGACCGGGGTGGGGACGTGACCTATCACGGGCCAGGTCAGGTCGTGGCCTACCCGATCCTAGACCTGAGAGAGTGGCGGCGCGACGTCGCTGCCTACCTGCGGGCACTGGAACAGGTCATCATGGCGACCTTGCTTGATTTCGGCGTGTGCTCGCGCCGGATCGAGGGGCTGACCGGCGTGTGGGTCGGAGAAGCGAAGGTCGCCGCGCTTGGCGTCCACCTCAGCCGCTGGGTGACCTCGCACGGGCTGGCCCTGAATGTCAGTACGAACCTGGACCACTTCCAGCTGATCGTGCCGTGCGGGCTGACCAAACCGGTCACGTCACTCGAGAAGATTCTGGGCAAGGCGCCCAGCCGCGAGTCCGTCATCGACTCGATGCGCACGCGGTTCGGCGAAGTCTTTGGTCGCACGATGAGTGAAGCGGCGGCCAGCAACTAAGATTCAAGGAAGGGCGGAAATGGGCGAAGTTGTCATGCCCCAGATGGGGGAAAGCATTGTCGAAGGGACCATCACGAAGTGGCTGAAGGGTACCGGAGACAAAGTGGAGCGCGACGAAGCGCTGTTCGAGATATCGACCGACAAGGTTGATTCCGAGGTGCCCGCGCCGGACTCCGGTGTACTGGAGGCGATTTTCTATCCCGAGGGCGTCACCGTCGAGATCAACACCATCGTGGCGGTCATCGGCGACGGCTCTCAGGTTGGCAAGCACGCTGCGCCAGCCGCCGGGGCCGCTGCCGCAGCACCCGCCCCGTCCGCGCAGGGGTCTCCGAAACCGGGTGCGAAGGCGGAAACGATCGAGCCTGAGCCTGTCGCAGAGCCGCAAGTTGTTGGCAAGCGCATCCACAGCTCGCCATTGGTGCGCAAGCTCGCCAAGGACAGGGGCATCGACCTGGCCAAGGTCGGCAAGGGCACTGGCGCCGGCGGGCGGATTTCCAAGAAGGACATCTTGGCGTACATCGATAGCCAGGAGCGGGCTGCTGGCGCGGGTCTGCCCGCGACAGCGTTCCCGCCTGTCCCGGAGGCTCGTTTCGGGGACTTCGATGTCGAGCCGCTCAGCGCGATGCGACTGAGCATTGCCGAGCACATGGTGCGGACCAAGCGTGTTTCTCCGCACGTTTCGACCGTGCATGCGGTGGACTGTACGCAAATCGCGAAGTTGCGTAGCGCGGCCAAAGAGCAGTTCTTGGAAAAGAACGGCACGAAGCTGACCTACATGCCGTTCTTCCTGCAGGCGGTCGCGTCCGCGCTGAAAGCATACCCGGCGGTGAATTCCTCGCTTGACGGCAAGCAAATGATCAAGCACAACGACATCAATGTCGGCATCGCGGTGGCGTTGGATCGGGGCCTCATCGTGCCCGTCATCCGCAAGGCTGACGAGTTGAGCCTGCTCGGCCTGCAACGCGCCGTCAACGATCTTGCCGCAAGGGCGCGTTCGAAGACGCTCAAACCTGACGAGATTTCGCAGGGAACGTTCTCGATCTCCAACTACGGCAGCTACAATTCGCTGCTCGCCACGCCCGCGATCAACCAGCCCCAGGTGGCGATCCTAGGGATTGGTTCGGTCACCAAGACGCCCGTGGTGATCAACGACGCCATCGCGATCCGGTCAATCGCGTATCTGACGCTCAGCTTCGACCACCGCGTGATCGACGGCGCGATTGCGGACCTGTTCTTGGAGCACATCCGCGAGATCATCGAGCACTGGAGCGCTCCGGCGCTCTAGCTCCGGAGCTCGCGCCGGCAGTGGCAGCGTTCGACGATGCGAGTCTTGGTACCGAATCTCGGCTCGACCTCGCTGAAGTTCAAGCTCTTCGAGTTTCCGGACGAGCTGGAACTGGCTGCGGGCCGGCTAGAGCGCATCGGCCGCCCGCACGGGGATGCGCCGAATTACCGCCAGGCGATTGATGGCGTCCTGCGCGAGGCGGGCGAGGTAGACGCGGTCGGCTTCAAGGCGGTTCTCGCCGGGCCGGACTACTGCGGGACATTCTTGGTCGACGAGCCCTTGCTTGCCGCGCTGGCCGAGTTCGAGCCCGCTGCTCCCTTACACAACGGCATCTACCTTGAGGGCATCCGGGAGTTTCGCGCGCAGCGCCCCGATTTGCCCTTGGTTGCCGTGATGGAGACGGGCTTTCATCGCACGATGCCTGCGTGGGCCAGCACGTACGGCCTCCCGGCGGAATGGCGGCATGACCACGGCGTCCGACGCTACGGATTTCACGGCGCCTCGCACAGATCCGTATCCGAGCGGCTGCCAGACCTGCTGGGAGTGGGGACCGCCGGGCTGCGCGCAGTGTCCTGCCATTTGGGCGGCAGCTCTTCGATCTGCGCGATCCAGAACGGGCAATCGATCGACACAACGATGGGCTTCTCGCCACAGTCCGGGCTGGAGAATGCCACCCGTCACGGCGAACTCGATGCCTTCGCGGCCCTGTTTCTGATGGATCGGCTCGGCTTGACGGCCGCCGAGATGCGCGAGCGCCTCGTGCAGGAGGGCGGTTTGGCCGGCCTGTCGGGGATACCCGGCGGTGACCTACGCGACATCGAAGCGGCGGCAGCGGGCGGTGATGCGAATGCCGAACTCGCCCTCGCAGTGTTCGCCTACCAGGTTCGCAAGACGATCGGCGCCTACGCGGCTGCCATGGGCGGGCTGGACGTGCTTTCGTTCACTGGCGGAATCGGCGAGAATGCCGCAACGCTGCGCGAGCGGATCTGCTCCGGATTAGAGTTTCTCGGCGTTCGGCTAGACCCGGACAGCAACGCGCGCGCCGTGCCGGATTGTCAGATCGGACACGCCGGAGCGAATGTGGCCTGTATGGTCCTCGCCGCACAGGAAGAACTGGTGGTTGGTCGGGAAGTCTATCGCCTGCTTGCCTGACTGCGGCGAGCTCTTGCTGGGACCCGCGTCACAGGGGTCACCAACGCGCCGGCATTTCGGTGTCGGGCCTTGCGTGTATCGTGAATGCCATGGGGCATAGCATTGTCGGCCGATTGCAAAAATCGGCAGCAGCCTTCCGCTCGCTGAGCCGGGGACTGGTTTTCGAATACCCGCTACAGATCGCAGAACGAGCGATTCGGACGCGAGGCCGGCGACATGCAGCCGCATTCTTGCTCGCAAGCGTGGCGCTGGCGAATGCTCAGCCCGCTGTCGTCTTGGACGAGCCGGTCCCGCCCCCGGAGTGGGCGTCGGCCGAGCGCATGCTACTGGATCAGGCTTCCGAGGCAGTGCAGGCGTTCGCTGATCGTTACTTGGACCAGCGCAGCTACCTGAAGTGCGTCGAGAGGTGGGGAGGCAACGACGGCGCCGACGACGCGATGGAGAACTTCGCCGGATGGACGCTGCTGTACGCGCTCGGCGGCAGCGAGGCGGTCTTGGACCTGTACAAGCAGGCGTGGGAGGGCCACATCCGCCAGTATTCCGAGGCTCGCGTGCCCGGAATTGAAATGGCCGAGGATGGCATGTACTGGCGCGAATTCGTCACGTCCTTCGATTGGGAACACACGGGCGAGGCCCTCGCCGCGTTTCATCTGTACGGACTCGGCAGGCCGGAAGATTCCGCGTACCGCGCGCGCATGGCGCGCTTCGCGGATTTCTACACGGGCGACGACCCGCAGGCCGACAACTATGACAGGGAGCGCAAGGTTATCAAGAGCCTTCATAACGGAAGCCGCGGAGCCAAGCTCACGCCCGCGAGTGAAATGGACTGGGGAGGCTTGCCGGTCGAAGGCGACCCCGAGCGCTTGTCGCGCTACAGTACGGCCGCAAATATTCGCGGCGACCACCCGCTCAACCTCTGCGCGACCACCCTGGGCTTCAACACCTATGCCCTCACCGGGGAGGAGCGCTACCGCGACTGGGCCTTGGAATATGTCGGCGCTTGGCGAGATCGCGTACTGCAGAATGGCGGGAATATTCCGACTAACATCGGTCTCGACGGAGTGATTGGCGGGGAGTGGGGTGGCCGCTGGTACGGCGGCGTGTTCGGCTGGAACTTCTGGCCGCAGTCTGACGGGCGCAACTATTTCATCCGCGGTCCCCGCATAGCGTTCGGATTCGGAGTCTTGCTGACTGGCGATCGGTCGTTCATGGAACCCCTGCGGCGCCAGATCGCCAATCTCTACGCCGCCAAGAAGGTTCAGGACGGTCGGGTCCTGCTCCCCCGAAAGCACGGCGATGCCGGGTTCTACGGCTACACGGCGGGCCAGCACATCGATGTGCAGCGCGACATCTACCTCTTCACATTCGATCGCGGCGACCTCGCCGGCATTGATCAGGATCCGTGGCTGCGCTATCTCGCCGGTCGCAATCCGGGCTTTCCGCTAGCTGCGCTCCGCGCCGACCTCGCTGGCGTTCGGTCCCGCCTCGCAGGGCTGCGCGCGGACGATTCGGTCGACTACGAACGCACCTCGGACTACACCCAGCGGTTCAACCCGGCGCGCACTGACGCCTTGGTGCAGCTCGTGTTCGGCGGGAACCCTCCGGGCCGGTCGGGCAACGTCCTGCATGCACGCTTGTTCTACTACGATCCGGCGCGGCAGCGAGCCGGTCTGCCGGACCAAGTCGGCGCATTGGTCGACCGGATCGGGCCGGACGGCGTCCGTGTCCGATTGGTGAATCTAGATCAACAAGACGCTCGACGGATCGTGCTGCAGGCCGGGGCCTACGGGGAACACCGTTTCACCGAGATCCGCAGCGGCAGCGCAGTGACGCAGATTACGGGCAATCGATTCGAGGTCCGTCTCGCACCGGGGTCCGGGGGTACCCTCGAGTTGGACATGGCCCTCTTCGCCAACCCCCCAAGATTTCAGCCGGTGCCGTGAACGCAGCACCGCGCGGCATCCCCGGCAGTGGGTCCGGCCATGGCCCAATCAGGGCAGCCAGAGGATGCCGTACGCGAGCATGATCAGGGCGACAACGACAATGGCGGCCAATCCCAAGCCGTTCAGGTCGACCCGAAAGCGCTGGTACAAGCTCTTAAGCCCGCGGTCGAGACCGAGGTCGAACAGGTGTACGAAGAGCAGGTCATTCCCCGGCTGGCGGTCTTCGACCTCCTGACCTGTCTCCGCATCCCAGCGGGAGGCCCGGTCAAGCCGCGCGTAGAAGGGATCAATCATTGCTTTCGGTTCAGGAGGGGTCAAGCTGCTGACGACCGCCAGCGCGACGAATCCGGTGACCAGCGCGATGCCGAAATTGACCGCTTCCCATTGGAGGAGCACCTCATATTCGCGATACGTGAGCCAGAAGAACACGGCCGAAGAGGACAGCAGACTGGCCAGCGCACCCCAGCGGTTGGACCGCCGCCATGAGATTGCGCCGAACATGCTGATGCCCATGAATGCCGCCAGAGTCTCGGTGAACAGGAACGCCTGCAGCACACTTCCCACGAACAATCCGAAGCCGACGCCGAGGAAGGTGATGGCCACGCCCGCGAACCGCCCAGACCACAGGTAGTGACTGTCGCTCTCACTCTTGCGGATGTAGCGGCGGTACAGATTCTGGGTGAAGAGTGCGGCGCTGTCGACCATGAACGCCGACCCGGTTGACATGTTGGCGGCCAGCACGCAGGCGATCATCAAGCCCAGCCCGCCGGGAAACAACAGCTCGCGAGTGGCGTACCCGAATGCGTCCTCGGGGTCGGCGAAGGCGGCCGTGCCGCGCTGGATGAGCAGCGTCGCGACAATGATTCCGACCAACGCCCAGCCGATCGTGCAGAAGCGCTTGATGAAATTGCCGTAGGCCATGCCGATGCGGCAGGACCTCTCGTCCCTGCCCGTGCCGACGCTAGCTAGGATATGCGGCTGCGCGACAATGCCGATCAGGCCGTTCAGGGTTAGCATGACGATCGTGAAGACCCCGATGTCGCCGGGGGTGACCATCGACAGCATGCTCGGATCCAGCGTCTCGCGGATGCCGGTGAAACCGCCGGTTTCGCGCAGGCCGACAGGAATGAGCAGGAAACTGAGGGCGATGATGAAGATGCTCTGCACGAAGTCCGTATAGGCCGCCGAAACCAGCCCTCCGACGAAGCTGTAGAGCAGAAACGTGACGGTCATCGCCAGCACGACGGTGTTCGCCGAGACGGCTTCGCCCGATGCCACGCTGACCAGCTTGCCCGCGCCCTTGAGCATTGCGCCCATGTTGAACGTGAAGTACGCCAGGGCGAACGCTGTGTAGACCGCGCCCATCCAATTGCCGTAGCGATCCTCGTAGACCTCTCCGGTCGTAGTGCGACGGAACCTACGGAAGAGCGGAGCGAGGATCCAGTAGAACGGGGTGATGAACAGATTTTTCCACTGGTACCAGATGCCGGCATAACCTGACTGATAGACCTTGCCCGCCAGCGAGACCGGCATTTCTGCGTGGGTGCCGACACCAAGTGCCTGTCCGATGACCAGCCAGACGTTGAAGCTGCGATTGCCGAGGAAATAGTCGGAGGTTTGCTTGACCCGGCGGGCTGCGTACAGCCCGACCGCAACCATGATCGCGAAATACAGGGCGATTACCGCCCAATCGATAGCTTGGAGGCTGGTGTCCATGGGCGGAAGCCGTTCATTATACGTTGCGCCTAGCGCTGTCGATGCGGACTGCGCCACCGTCGTCGGTCGGGCCGCAGCGCGGCGAGGGAGGAGTAGGCGAGATGGGCCGCTTTACGCTCGATCCGACGGTAGCTTCCACAGTTGGGGCTTTGGCGAATCTTGGGGACAAGACATGGCACCGAGCGAGACCATCGAAATTCGTTGATCTGGTTCTGTTCGAGGTCACACGCACCAGAATCGGCCCAGCTGAGCCGCCTCGGCACGAATTCGTCAAGCAGCAGCTTCGTTGTTGTCGGACACCAGAATCGCCAGCGCGCGTTCGAGCAATGCTATGGCTTGGCTCCCCGACACCGTCGGGTAGGATTCCAGAAACTCGTCGAGCCTGTCACCCGCCTCGAAGTGCTCCATGGGTATGCGCACGGGCACCTTGGTGCCCATGAGTGCCAGCCGCGACTGGCGAGCTTTACGGCAGGGGCGGGGTGCGCACCGCCACGCGGGCCAGACGCGGGACCATGAGCCTCCAGCCGGTAGCGGAGTGCCTAGGAGATGGTGGGCAGTTGAACTTTCAGCCGCATGACCTAGGGCTACGAGAGCCTAGGGGAGGAAGCATGGTCGAAGCTTGCGCGCAATGCCAGGAAATCGCCGTTTTAGGTCGGAATAATCCGAGAACCAACACCCAGATCGGCACTCTGCACCGTCACCAGCGCTCCGCTGTCCAAGTCCACCGCATGCTCGGCCTTGTAGGCCAGATCGGTCGGGCCGCCCTTCATCTTCGCCACCCGCGCGTCGGGGTCTGCCGGACTCTCCCACTCCTCGTTCGACAGCGTCTTGCCCTTGCGCTTTTGGTCGAAACGCAGCAACTCCTCGGTGCTGTCAACCGACTCGCCCGCGGCCCGCGCCAGGCCCTTCACGAAGCCCAGGTAGCTGGCAGCGCTGTCCTTGCGCCGCAGCCTCTTCAGGGCCGCGTTGGCCTCCAGCGTGGTGGCGTCCACCGCGATCTGCTGACCGCGCGCCAGACCCGCTGCGCGCAACTGCTCCAGCACCCACTCGAACACCGCCACGTGCGCCTCCAGCGAGATCCGTTGGCGCGTGCGGGCCAGCGTCGACTGGTCCGGCGTCGACTCGTGCAACTCGTAGCCCAGGAACGCGCGCAGACTGAGACTGTCGCTGGCCTGCAGCGCGATGCGCCGCTCCGAATCGCAGCCCATCAGGTAGCCCAGCAGCAGCATGCGGAAATACACTCCCGGCGGCAGCGAGGGCCGCCCCTGCCCGGCGATGTAAAACGGCGCGCAGGTGTGCTCCACGAACTCGTCGAAGCCCAGCCGCTCCAGCAGCTGTGCGAGCTTGTGGAAGAACGGCGTGGTCGGTGCCACGGGTAGGTCGTCGGCCATCAGGAACAGAGGCGGCTGCTTGATCTTGCGGGTTCCCATGGCCATACAGCGAGTATATCGTAATTCAATGGATCAGTGTTCTTAAATTGCTTGGCATTTGAACCTCCAAGAGCATTTCGCGGCCCGCGGTGCGAGCACACCCCGGCATTACTCGCACAATCCATGTCTAGGAAAACCTGCCGACCGCCTCGCCAGCCGCAACTCGTCTCAACTATCGAAGAAACTTCGATTTTTTCAACGGGCTGTCAAGGACCGAGGAAAGCTGCCCCCTAGCCCCTGATTCCCGATCTGCCGCCCTAGCGGCTGGGCGCAGGAGTCCTGTTGAGGTGCTCGAAGGGCTCTAGACTCCTTGTCTCCCGCTGACGTTGGCGATTGAGTCAAGTTCTCGACGCGATCAACTGCCCATCTCGTAGGTCTGAGGCGGAGCCTCGCTAGGATTGCTCCCATCGAAAGCAGGAGGGCGCGCAGTACGGGCGGAACGGGAGCACACTCCAGAAGCGGCGATTATCGAACACGGAGGCAGGAAGGCCTCGGGGCTTTCCGCCCACCCCGATAGGCAGTACGCCATGGGGCGGATCCTAGCCTATTACGGTAGCTTCCGTGTTGGCTGTCAAGCAGATATCCGGGCAGATGTGTTCTGCAAGGGCGATTTTCTTGGATTTCTCTGCACATGGTGAGATTCGGTGAGGGGCGGCGGTGGGTGCTGCTCAGGCGGCGGCCGGCAACTCCCGAGCGGGCGGTTCGCTTTGCCAGCAGCGGTCCTCGCGCAGCAGCGCAGTGAGCAGGCAAGCGAGCTTGCGCATGACGGCGACCATGGCGACCTTGTGCTCCTTCTTGTCGGCGATCAGGCGCTGGTAGCAGGCCTTGCAGGCGGGTTCCCAGCGGGTCGCGGACAGGGCCGCCATGTAGAGGCTGTGGCGGGGCTGGGCGCGACCGCCGCGAATGCTGCGGCGACCATGCTGTTTGCCCGAGTCTTGGTCGAACGGCGCCAGGCCCAACAACGCGGCGGCCTGGCGGCGACCGATGGTGCCCAGTTCGGGCATCTCGGCACACAGGCAGGCGGCCGTGACCGGGCCGCAGCCGGGCACCGACTGGATGATCTCGGCGCGGCGCGCCCTGCCCATGCCCCAGATCTCGCACTTGACAACTGTAGGGTGGTTGTGGCATGTCTAAAGCATGCTCGACCAACATTGCATTGCGGAGACCCTCTCGCACTCAGAGGCCGTGGAGACCCTGCGGGTGCTGCGGACGCAGGCTGGCGACACCAGCCGGAGCGCGTTCGCCCGGCACGTGTGCCGGGAGTTCGGTTTCGTGAACAGTCGCGGCCAGCCGCAGGTGGCGAGCTGCCAGAAGGCCTTGCGCAGTCTGCACAGCGCGGGACGCATCGATTTGCCGGCCCCGCGCCATGGCGGCCGCGCCGGTGACTGCCGTCCGCGTCGGCTCGGCCAGCCGGTCCCGCCACCGCAAGCAGTTCCGCCTGCGGCGGGGGCGGTCGCCGGGCTCAAGTTGACCCTGGTGACGAGTCCGCAACAGCGGCGGACCTGGAACGAGCTGGTCGCCAGCGAGCACCCGCAGGGAGCCGTGCTGCACGTCGGTGCCCAGCTGCGCTACCTGATTGAGTCCGAGCACGGCCTGCTGGGGGCGCTCGGCTTCGCCGCCGCGGCCTTGGCGGTGGCGGCCCGCGACGAGTGGATTGGCTGGGATGCGCAACTGCGCCGCAAGCGGCTGCACCGCGTGCTGGGCCTGAGCCGCTTCCTGATCCGTCCCAGCGTGCGCTGTCACCTGCTCGCTTCCAAGGTGCTCGGCATGGTCCGGCGGCGGCTGCCGGAGGACTTCCTCCAGCGCTATGGCTACCGGCCTGCCCTGCTGGAAACCTATTGCGATCCGCAGCAGCACGCCGGCACGTGTTTCCGCGCCGCTAACTGGACCTGCGTCGGCCAGACCGGCGGGCGCGGGCGTTTCGCCCGCCCCGGCCAGCGCGTGCCGGTCAAGGCCATCTTCGTCTACCCCCTGCAGCGCGACTGGCGGCGCCTGCTCGGGGCCGCCGCAGCGCCGCCCGGCCAGCCGCTGGGGCCGGCCGACGGGCTGGCCCTGGACGAGTTCGCGGCCAACGAACTGGGCCAGGCGCCGCTGGGTGATCTACGCTTGTCGAAGCGGCTGGTGCAGACCGCGCAGATGCAGGCCGCCGCTCCCATGGCCTCGATCCCCGCCGCCGCGCAGGGCCAGCGGGCCGCCGTCAAGGGCCACTACCGCCTGATCGACCAGCCGGACGACTCGGCGGTGACCCCGCAGAACATCCTGGCGCCGCACCGCCAGCGCACGCTGCGGCGCCTGCAGGCCGAGCGCACGGTGCTGTGCGTGCAGGACGGCACCGAGCTCAACTTTGCCGAGCATCCCGGCTGTGCGGGGCTGGGCTACATCGGCAAGCACAAGCGCTCGGAGGGCACGCTGGGGCTGCACATGCACTCGACGCTGGCGGTCAGCCCGGAGGGCATCCCGCTGGGGCTGCTGCACATCCAGTACGACGCGCCGGACGGGCAGGCGCAGCGCGGGCGGCCGCTGGAGGAGCGCAAGACCTTCCGCTGGATCCGCGGGTTGCGCGACTGCGCGGAGGTAGCGGGCCAGTTGGCGGGCCCGCGCCTGGTGGCGGTGATGGACCGCGAGGCCGACGTGCAGGCGCTGTTCGCCGAGCAGCGGCGGCTGGAGGGAGTCGAGTTGCTGGTGCGGGCCAAGCACAACCGCGTCCTGGGCGCGCCCCGGCCGAAGCTGTTCGAGCACATGCGGGCACAGCCGGTGGGGGGCCAGTTGGAGATCAAGGTGCAGCGGAGTTCGGCGCGGCGGGGCACGCGCCGGCAGTCCGCCAGCGCGCTGCGCGCGGCGCGCACGGCGCAGGCCGAGTTGCGCTGGCAGACGGTCGAGTTGCCGGCCCCGGCGCGCGGCGAGGCAGCGCTGCGGATGCAGCTGGTGCACGTGTGGGAGCGGGCGGCGCCGGAGGGGGTGGAAGCGTTGGAGTGGTTCCTGCTGACGACGTTGCCGGTGGCGTCGCTGGCGGATGCGGAGCAGGTGCTGGAGTGGTACCGGCTGCGCTGGCGCATCGAGGACTGGCACCGGATTCTCAAGTCCGGCTGCAAGGTGGAGTACCTGGGGCACCGCACGGGGCAGCGGATCGAGCGGGCGGTGACGATCAAGGCGGTGATCGCCTGGCGGCTGGCCGCGATGACCCTGCTGGGACGGGAGACCCCCGAATTACCGAGCGAGGTGTTCTTCACGCAGATCCAGCTGCGGGTGCTGCGCCACTTCGCGTCCAAGCGCGGGCTGGCCGCGCCGGGCAATCTGGGGCTGGCGGTGCGGACCATGGCGATCTTGGGCGGCTACCTGTACCGTGCGCACGCTCCGCCGCCGGGCCATCAAAAGATCTGGGAGGGCTGGACCCGCTTGACCATCATGAGCGAAGCCTATGAGCTGAAAGACTACTTCGAGCCGCCCGCCAGCGCCTCTCAGGCTGAGCCCGAATCGTGACTTGTGGGGCAACGGCAGGGCGCGCCAGGGCAGCGTCGGCGGCGATACAAGTCAGCATGCGCTGCTCGCAGGAGCTGATGTCGGCTTGCAGGCCATTGCAACTGTCAGCGATGCAGGCAGCCGCCTCGGGGGCGAGTTCGGCGCGCAGCTTGCGGAGGGCGCCGAGCTGTATCACGAGCTTGCGGCGCGCGGCCAGCAAGTCACTGAGCAGCTGCAGGTGATCGTCTTGGGGCGGGGTCGCCACGAGGCTGTCAAGCTGGCCGAAGCGGGCCAGCATGGCAGCGTCGACGCGGTCGTTCTTGGCGAGTTGTCCGAGGGCCTCGGCGAAGCGCCGCGAGCGCAGCGGGTTGACCAGCACGGTCTCCAAGCCGGCCTCGAAGAGGCACTGATGCAGACGGCGGTGATAGCGCCCGGTGGGCTCGAAGACAGCGCGGCTGACGCCGTGCTGCAGCAGCCACTTGCGCAGGGCGCGGCGGCCGCACTTGTCATTCTTGAAGTGGCGCTCCAAACTGCCCTCGAGGATGTGGGCGTCGAGCCCGGATTTGCCGACATCGATACCGGCGATTACGGTGGGCTTGGGTGGTGTCATTCCTGCGTTCCTGTCCTTTTGCGATACGGGGCTACACCCACGCTTCCGTTGAGGTCGCGCAGGAATTGATGCGACGGGCCGACCAAGCTACCGCACGGACCTGAAATCCGAGGGGAAAACGGTCCGACCCGTCGCCGCCTCGGGGGCCTTGCAAGGCCCCCGAGGCGACCTCCCCCCGCTGGCGAGGGGAGGGATCCGAGGCCTGCCGCTGCGGTGGCTTGCGCCACCTGCGGCAGACCAACGAGACGTACCCAAGTCCTAACTGGGGATCCTGTCTCCGGCACACTTCCAAGATAAAAGGGACACCGGTTGCCCGGCGCCCCCCGTGCAGAATCCGTACGTGCCCGGTGGGGCATACGGCTCCTATCTTGAGTGCATGACGGCTAATCGTTGGTCAGGCCACGGGTGGCGCACGCGGGTGCGCGGCCAGTGCCGCTCGCTCAGTGCTCGGAGCCGCTCCCAAGGGAAGCGGTCCCGTTGCAACCGACGGCGGAGACTGCGCATCCACAGTCGCTGCAGGTAGTATCGGAAGCGGCTCAGGTGCGGGCCGCTGGTTGGAACTGCATAGTAGTTCAGCCAGCCGTCGAGCACCTGCCCCAGCCATTGCGCGGTCCGCACGATGTCCTCGTGCTGCCGCCGGTGCAGGGCCTGCTTGAGCGCCTTCAGCTTCCGGTTCATCCGTTTCGCGATCGGCTTGCGCCCGAGCCCGAACTTCCCTTGCTTCGTAGTCCGGCAATACTGCGTGAACCTGAGGAAGTCGAACGTCTCTGGCCGCCCCTGACCGCGCTCCCGACGGTTTGCTGCTGCAAACCGCCCGAATTCGATCAGGCGCGTCTTGTCCGGGTGCAGAGCCAATCCGTAGGCGGCGAACCTTGCTGTCGCCTCGCGCAGGAAGCGTTCCGCGTCGCTGCGGTACTGGAAGCCCAGCACGAAATCATCGGCATAGCGCACGATGATCATCTCGCCCCGAGCCTCCCGTGGACGCCAGGTCCGATGGACCCATGCATCCAGCACATAGTGCAGTACCACGTTCGCCAGCACGGGTGAGATCACTGACCCCTGGGGGGTCCCCCGGCCCGTGTCGAACCACTGCCCGTCCTCCAGTACCCCGGCGCGCAACCATTTGCCGATCAGCCGCAGCAGCCGCTTGTCTCCAATCCGCTTCCCCAGCAGCTCTACCAGCTTGGCCCGGTCGATGCGGTCGAAGAATTTCGTGACGTCTGCGTCCAATATCCAGTTGATCTTGCGCCGCGCGATCCCGACCGCGATGGCGTCGAGCGCATTATGCGCCCCGCGCCCCGGTCGGAACCCGTAGCTGAACCCGAGGAACTCCGCCTCGTAGATCGGCGTCAGGATGGTGTCGACAACGGCCTTCTGGACGATTTTGTCCTCCAGTGCAGCCACCCCCAGCGGTCGTGTGCCGCCGTCCGGCTTCGGAATGTTCACCCGCCGCGACGGACTCGCCCGGTACGTTCCTGCTTGCACGCGCCCGTGCAGGTCGAGCAGTCGCTCTTCCAGCCCTTGCCCGTACTCCGCCCAGCTCATTCCGTCCACGCCCGCTGCCGCTCCGGGCTGCAACCCGTGGTAGGCCTTCCGTAGCGTGTCCGGCGTGATGTGGTGCAGTACCGCCGTCAACTTCTCCTTTGGTTCCCTTTTAACGAATTGCCGTATCCGCTCGGCCCCCTGTGTCACAGGTCCCCACCACTGCGTGTGGCCCGTGCTGCGGCCTCCCGGATTCCTCTCGATCCCGGCCCTTCCCTCCAGTGACTCCGCCAGCGCTTGCGCCCCTTTGTTCGCCACCTTCCCGAGCGCCGTGCTCACGCACGGGCCCCTCGGTACTATGCCCGGGTCTGACTTCTTCGCGTCGTGCATCCTCGGCTTCGGCTGACTGCCTTCCCGCGGCGGTCCCGGCCACGTTCTGCCGGGACAACGCGAAGACCTCCCAGGTCCCGATGTCGGACGTACGTGCGTGCCTTGAGGTCTTAGACGCCGCGGAGTCCGGCCGTCCCTCGCCTGTGGCGGTCCGACCGGTGTTGCCTTCGACTAAAGAGACGGTCTCGGCACTCCGAATTGGGTTTACGGTGCTCAATGCTCTGCCCACACGCGCCGCTGTCAACGCTTCACCGACTGCCTCACGACAGCCTGCGCATGACTCGCGGTGAAACATGGATTGGCTCATCCTTTGCTCCGGGAGACTCTCACTCCCTGTCCTTCACCAGTTAGCCTGGCTGTTCCCCTCTCACCCTTGCTGCCCTGCTGGCATCGCTGCCCGCCGGGCAGCTCCCCGCAAGCTGCAAAGTCACGAATTCGTTTGGCTCGAAAGCAACTAGCTCTGAGAGCAATCCTGTCTCCCCGTGACGGACCGCTCCGGCCGCGGCCGCGCAACGGGAACGACGGCAGCAGTTCGCTGACGCGGTCCCTCCGTGGCGGCTCTCATCCTTTGCCGATCGGCCGCGGCCTCAGCGCTTCGAGATCTTCTCCAATGCGTTCGCGATCCGCTTGTAGTCCTTGGCGAACTGTGAGTAGTCGGTCGCCAAGTCGTGTACATGCCCTTGCAGCTGCTCGACCTGCGCGCGCAAGGCCGTCACTTGCCCGGACAAAGCCAGCGATCCGCCCGGCGGCACTCCTCTGCTCCCGCTCGTACTGCGCGGACAGCGATTGCAAGGCCTCCGACAGGTGCCCCGCGAGTTCGGTCATTCGCCCCCCTCATGGCAGCGACAGCTTGATCGCCGGCTGCCCCCTCACGATCCTGACCGGAACCACCGGCCGGTCGTTGTGGTCCAGCATCCTCCGCGTCCCTTTCGGCAGGACCACGTACTTCCCGCTGCTTGCCTCGTGAAGTGTCAAGCCCCCTAGTGAAGTAACCAAGCTGTCTCATGCCCATGCGGGCTCGAACTCCGCCGATGGTCAGCTTCGCCGTCGTTTTCCAGATTTCTTGGAGTACCCGAAGCCTGAAGCGAGCAGGGCTGTCAATGTGCTGTCCGAATGAATGACTGGAATCGGCGACGATTCGTCCTCAAACACTACGACGCCGCTACGACCGTCATAGATCATCCGATAACCCGCCAAGAACTCGCGACCCAGCAAGACCGCATGCCGTTGACCGCCTCCTATAAGCTTGACTGCCACTAGCTTCGCGTAGCTGAGTTTCTCAAAAGCTGGCAAGTAGATTTGAACTAGCCGCAGCTCTCGAACTTCTGACCCACTCACGCCGCTAACTGTTACGGGGCCCATCTGGGGCAAGCCCAGAACGTTGGCCAGTTCTTCGTCGATACAGCTAAGAGCGGCGCCCGGTATCGACAAGCGCCTTAACCGACTCGCCATTGGACATGTTTGGCAGCTTCTTCTGGCCCGGTACGTAGCCCGTGTCAAGAAAAACGACAGCCTCGGTAGTCGGTCCTTCTTGCCGCAAGGCTCGACTGCCGTCCCTGCCATTTAGAATCGTTCCGTTGTGACCTATCAATTGCAGAGCAACTGGTTTAGGCATGCATAGGCCTCGTGGAGAACGACAGCGGAATAGAAACCTCGGGCGCACCGACCTCCTTGATAAGGTAGGGTCCGCGTCCGAATTGCCCAACGGCGGCACCCGCCGCCTCTTGGAAATCCCGGTAGAATCCCACGACATCCTGTCCGTGGATTACAACCCATTCAAGCCTGTGTTCCTCTTCTAGCTGGGACTTGAGCTTCTCGTAGAGATCTATCTCATCTGCCAGCACGGATTTAATGCTTTCACTGTTGCTCATTTCAGATCCTCCTGGACGGAGCATATGCCCTATAGCCAACCCTTGTCAATTGCGAGGTGCCCCGGATAAGATTTCGCTGGGGTGCCTAGGAGATGGTGGACAGTTGAACTTGCAGCCGTATTACCTAGGGTTACGAGAGCCTAGCAGAGCAAGTATTGTCCAAGCTTGCGCGCAATGCCCGGAAAGGGTGGGAAATTGGCGTCCCCAGCGGGATTTGAACCCGCGTTGCCGCCGTGAAAGGGCGGTGTCCTAGGCCAGGCTAGACGATGGGGACGCGAGCGCGGGGAACGCCGAGGACCATTCCCTTGTTCGATCCTACCATGCGGTGGGGAGGGCAGCTTCCGGACACGCTCCGAAGCTCCCCAGTCGCGCCGGCGGTTTGCCGGCAGGCCTCCGCAGAGGCCAAGGCAGGCTCTACAATTCCGCTAGTTCGGTCGCTGTGGAGACGGGCTGCGCGGCGATGAGGTCACCTGCCGACAGGCCCGTTTCCACGACCGCTTCGGTGTCGCTGACTGAACCCAGCTGCAACTTGCGCGGTTCGAATTCGCCGCCATCCCCCTGCACCCAAACCATCGGCGCCGAGTCAATCTCTGCAATGGCGGCGCGCGGGATGACAAGGGCGTCCTCTTGGGATTCGACAATGATGTCGACACTGGCCGAGAGATCCGGCTTGATGCGCTCGTCCGAATCGAGAATCTCGATCACGACCGGGACTTTCTTGATCCACTCCCCTCGCGAGCCGCTAGCCCCCGGCGGACCTCGACGGCCGCTCCCGCCGCCGCTCGCGGTCGCCATGGCGCCAACGCTCTTCACCGTACCGTCGAATGCGGCGTCGGGATAAGCGTCCAACCGGACCTTCACGGGCGTACCCAGCTGGACGATCTGGCTGTCCGCCTGGTTCAACTCGGCATATACCGCCATGTTCGACAGGTCAACAACGCGCATGAAGTAGGCGCCGCCGTAAACTTGATCGCCCGGCGAGGCCTGCTGAAAGCTCCCTCGCGAGAACATGGTCTCGATGACGACCAGACCCCCGACCGGCGTTCGCAGCCGCATTTTGTCCATATCTGACCCTGTGCGATCCAGGCGTTTTTGGTCCTGTTCGACGGTGATCTCAAGCGACCGCTGCTCGGCTACGTCAGCAACCTCTTGTAGGCGCACTTCTTGTTCAAGCTGCGCCGTCGAGGCGGTTCCTTCCTCCGCCAGAAGGCGGAAGATCTCGGCTTGGATTGCCGACCGGACCTCGGCGGTCTGCAGGTCAAACGCCGCTTTATCGGCCTCGGCCTTGGTCGTTCGGTAGTTCTGCCGCAGGGTCTCGGTAGCGATCAACATCTCTGCCTTGCGCGCTGCCGTCAAGGCCTTGTTCTGCGCGAGCAGCGATCCGAAGGTGTCGAGCGTGTCCTGTGTCTTCTTGGATTCGAACTCGGCAACCACCGAGCCCGCCTCGACCACCGTGCCGGCTTCGGCCAGCGTCTGAATGGTCAGAGATGAGCCGCCGCCCCTGTCTCCACCTCCGCGCATCCGCGGTGCCCGGATCATTGCGAAATTCGTCGCCCCGACCGTGCCGCCAATGCGGATTGACTTGGTGAACGTGGTCGTCTCGGCAGCAACTGTTGCAGCAGCCGCGGGACCCGCCCCACCCCCGGCGGTAACGTTGTTGTTCAGTGCTTGGTAGACGCCGAGGCCGACGATGATCCCGCCCACCAACAGCGCCAACATCCCCCAAGCAGGCAATTGCGGCTTCTGGCCGTGTGGGTCGGGCACCGGCTCGGGGCCAGGCTGGCCGGTCGGCAGCGGCAGTTCGCTCGGAGCCGCGCCGGCCATCAACATAGGCCTTGCTAGCCCGGGATCCGAAAACTGGGATGATGACATGATTTGTGCCTCGAAGCCGCCAAGACTTCATAGAGTATGGCGAATCAAAGCGAGGCTGGGTTATCTGCCAGCCAAAGAAAGGGCGGCAGACCCCCGGCTACGTTCTGGCTTCAAGGGGCCAGAACGCTAGGTCTATACAATGAGAGGCGTCCGCGACTGGGACAATTGGTATGGGAGCGCCCCATTGCTCCCGGGATCTGACCGCTGTCCATCTCTTCGCCCACACGCCAGTCTGGCGCGTTTGAGGTTTCAATGCACACCATCCGACTTTGTACTCCGCCCCGACCAGCTGGGACCGTTTGCTGGCCGACATCCGTGCTGGCGCTGGCATCGCTGCTGGCGCTTGCGCTGCCGCTGGCCGCAGCGGCGGATGATCGGGCCGTCGATCGCTACCTAGAGCACGTCCGGTTCTTGGCGTCCCCTGAGATGCGGGGGCGGGGAGCGGGCATGCCCGAGCTGGACCAGGCTGCCGACTACATCGCCCGCGCCTTGCAAGCGCAGGGCCTTGAGCCGGCCGGCGCGGACGGCACTTTCTTGCAGCCCTTCGGAGTCACCACCGGTGCCCGGTTGGGTGAGGACAATAGCCTGGCCGTCGCAAGGATTCGGGACTCTACGATCCTCAAGTTGAAAGAGGAGTTCATTCCGATCAACTTCTCTGGCAGCGGCAGGGTCGAGGGCGAGGTCGTATTCGCGGGATATGGCGCCACCGCCGCAGAGTTCGACTACGACGACTACTTCCACCTCGACGTTAAGGACAAGATCGTGCTAGTACTGCGATACGAGCCGAGGTTCTTCAGCGAGCAGACCAAAGCGGAAGCAGGCGAGTCCAACACCCGTGCCGACCGCCGCATGACCCGCCACGCGCACTTGATTGCCAAGGCGATCCAAGCGCGCAAGCGGGGAGCCAAGGCGGTGCTCCTCGTCAACGCCCGCGACCGCGGCAGGCGCGGCGACCGGCTGATCCGGTTCGGCAGCGTGTCGGGTCCCACAGACTCGGGAATCCCGATGGTGCAGGTCAGCGATAACGTCGTGGAACGCTGGCTGCGCGGCTCCGGCCGCTCCCTGCGCCTGCTGCAGAGGGACATCGAGGAAGCCAAGACGCCGCAGTCCTTCGCGCTGGCCTCCTCGCTTCGGGTCAGCCTCTCGGTCGATGTCGAGCACGAGCGCGCAACGGTGAGCAACGTGGCAGGGTATCTCCCCGGGCAAACGGACGAGTACTTGGTCCTGGGAGCTCACTACGACCATCTCGGACTCGGCGGCGAGGGCTCGCTGGCTCCGCGCAGCCAAGGCGCGCCCCATCTCGGCGCCGATGACAACGCCTCGGGCGTGGCAGCGATTTTGGAGCTCTCCCGCGAATACGCCCAGAGCGGCGACAAGCCCAAGCGCGGAATACTGTTCCTGGCGTTTGCCGGCGAGGAGATTGGGCTGCTGGGATCGAGTCACTGGGTTGACAACCCTACCCTGCCCCTCGAGAAAGCCGTCGCGATGTTCAACTTCGACATGGTCGGCCGGATCAACCAGCGGAAAGTCTACATCGGTGGGGTCGGCACCGCCGAGCCATTCGAAGCCATGGTCAAACGTACCGCCGAAGTGCACGAGATGGAGGTCGACATGTCGAATAGCGGCTACAGTTCCAGCGACCACACCTCGTTCGCCGCCAAGAAGATACCGATTCTGTTCTTCTTCTCCGGACTGCATTCGGACTATCACAAGCCCAGCGACACAGCCGACAAGATCGACGGCGAATCTGCCGTTGACCTGCTTGGCATGGCGCGCGACATGATCGACGGCGTAGCCACGGGCCCCAGCAGGCCGGCCTTTGTCGAAGTCCGTGCGGATTCAGGCCGCGGCCGGCCGCAGGGAGACGGCGAGCAGCGCGGCGGCTACGGCCCGTGGTTCGGTTCGGTGCCGGACTTCGGAGAGGTGCCGAACGGTGTGAAATTCGCTGATGTGCGCGCAGGGTCGCCAGCTGCCGAAGCGGGATTGCTGGCCGGGGACATCCTCACGCACTGGAACGACGTCCCGATCACGAATCTGTACGATTTCACCTATGCCCTGCGCGATTCGAAGGTCGGGGACGTCATAGCGGTCCAGTTCCTCAGAGACGGCGAAGGCATGAGTGCCGATGTGACGCTGGCCCCGCGTCCATAGGCGGCCCCTCGGCGCGGGTGTGGCAGGGTGCAATCGAAAGATCCGATGGCGTCGCTTGGCGTCTCCGCAAATCTACTTGGCCAGCTCATCTTGCGGGACTTTCGGCAGCGCTATGTCGGATCCGTGTTGGGCTGGCTGTGGGGCGTGGTCCATCCCTTAGTCCTGCTGGTCGTGTACACATTTCTCTTTCGCCATGCGTTCGGCGCGAGACTGCCTCCCGACGAGGCGACTGACAACTACCCACTCTTCCTGCTAGCAGGCATGCTGCCATGGCTGCTGTTTTCCGAGACGCTCACGCGCTCGGCCACGTCCCTCGCGGAATACTCCGCACTTGTCAAGAGGACCGTGTTTCCATCGCAAGCAGTGCCCATCAGCATCTTGGCCTCGACGGGCGTCGCCCATTTGCTTTCACTGGGGGTGCTGCTGGTTGCGGCCGCAGTGTGGGGGCACCCGCCCGGGGCCTCCCTGGTAATGCTTCCGCTCGCGGTCATACCGCTGGCTCTGCTGAGTCTGGGCTTGGCATGGTTCGGGGCTGCCCTGCAGGTGTACCTCAGGGACACCGCGCAAGTCCTCGCCGTGGTGTTGATGGCATGGTTCTGGGCCACGCCGGTATTCTTGCCGGAAGCGTTCTATCGCGGGCGCGTTGACGCCGCTCTTGACTGGAACCCCCTGCGTTACGCCGTCCTCGGCTATCGCGGCGCGATCCTTGGAGGCGGGGGGCTGACCCTCGAACAAACGGCGGGCCTGTGGGGTTCGGCGCTAGCCGTCTTCGCCGTGGGGGCGCTGTTCTTCCGCCGCGCGAAGCGCGGCTTCCCAGACGTCATCTAGCACGTCCCGTTCGGGTGTACCGCCTAAGATAGGTCTTAGCCGCGTCAGGCGCGACTCCTTGCAGTCTTGGCTAAGGTCGTCTTCAACGCTGTCTCCAAGAGTTATTCGGCCTATTCGCGCCCGTCGGACCGTCTGCGGGAAATGGCTTGGCCGGGACGCATTCGCCGCAGCGCCGAATTCTGGGCGTTGCGCGACGTCTCATTCGAAGCTGCCAGCGGCGAGACGCTTTGCCTGATCGGAGCGAACGGATCGGGCAAGAGCACGGCCCTGCAACTCGCCGCAGGCATCCTCCGGCCCACCTCCGGCTCGGTGGACGTTGAGGGCCGGGTCGCGACGCTGCTAGAGCTCGGGGCCGGGTTTCACCCGGAGTTCACAGGCCGCGAGAACGCCAGGCTGAGCGCGGCGCTGTTCGGCTTGTCGCGGCGGGAATTCCGCCAGCGGGAACCGGAGATCGAGGAGTTCGCCGAGATTGGTGACTTCATCGACCGGCCGGTTAAGTCCTATTCGACCGGGATGCTGGTGCGGCTGGCCTTCGCAGTGGCCATCAACGTGGATCCCGAAGTTCTACTGGTGGATGAGGCGCTAGCCGTGGGGGACTACTACTTCCGGCAGCGCTGCATGCGCAAGGTCCACGCACTGCGGGCGGAGCGCGTCACGATCCTGTTCGTCTCACACGCCATGGCGGACGTGCAGGCGCTTGGCACTCGAGTCCTGTGGCTTGACGAGGGGCGCGTGGCGGATCAGGGCGACCCCAGTTCCGTGGTGCGCAAGTATTTGGCGCGGATGACCGCCAGGGATCGGGCCTCCGGTTCGGCCGGGGCCGGAGTGGTTGGATCCGAGGCTGAGGCGCTGCGGCCAATCTCGCCTGACCGGCAGGAGCCGGACGGGATTCCGAACGTCGATCATCGCTTCGGAACCGGCCGCGCCGAGGTCACCGCAATTGCGGTGCTCGACGAGAGCGGTCGCAAGGCGCGCTCGCTGACACCCCGGCAGCGGGCGACCGTGCGCGTCAGGGTCCGCGCCAGAGACAAGATCGTGGCGCCAAACGTCGGGTTCATGATGCGGAACCACCTGGGGATCGACTTCGCGGGGACCAACACCGCCCGCGAAGGGGTCACGCTGGACCCGCTGGACCCCGGAGACGTGCTGGCGGTCGATTTCCACATCGACCTGCCCGAGCTGTACGCGGGGTCCTTCTCGTTTGCGCCCGCGATCGCCGACGGGGGACTCTCTGACTACGAAATCTGCGACTGGATCGACAACGCCCTAGCCCTGCCGATGGCGCGCGGCGCGGGCGAGGTGTACGGGTACATGCACCTGCCCTGCCGCGTCGAGGTCGCTGCGGGCAAGTGAACTCCGGCCATTCCGCAGACAGGTAGTGCATGCAGCGAATTGGCGTTTATTTGGCGGTTCTCGGCGCCGCCGTGTTCCTGCTCGCTGTCGCGCCGCTGCTGCTGGCGTACCTGGCGATCGTATTGCTGTGCGCTGATGCCGCGGCCGTGCTGCCTGGCCGCAAGCGAGCAGACCCGGGCAAGAGCGCTTCCACCGAAGCCGTGAGCGTCGTGATTCCGACCTGGAACGGCCGAGCGCACCTAGCGCGCAACTTACCGCCGTTGCTCGCTGCGCTCGCCGGGAATCCCGACCACGAGGTCCTGATCATGGAGAACGCCTCCGAAGACGGCACGACAGAGTTCCTAGCGCACGAGTTTCCCTCGGTTCGGGTGGTGGAAATGGGCTCGAATCTCGGGTTTGGACGGGCCTGCAACATCGGCTGCAGCCTCGCCCGCCACGATGTCGTCGTCATGCTCAACAACGACATGCGGGTCGAGCTGGACTTCCTCCAACCGCTGCTGGACGGATTTCGAGATCCGCGAGTGTTCTCGGTGACCGGACAAATCTTTTTCGAGGCGGCCGACAAGCCGCGCGAAGAGACGGGGTTGACGATGGGGCGCTGGCACCGTGGACGGGTCCACCTCCAGCATGTGGCCGATGCCCGCGTCGACGAACTGTTCCCAACGTTTTACTCCGGCGGCGGCTCGACGGCATACGACCGGCAGAAGTTGCTGGACCTCGGCGGCTTCGACGAATTGCTTGCCCCGTTCTACATGGAGGACGTGGATCTCGCCTACATGGCCTGGAAGCGGGGCTGGATCAACTTCTACGCGCCGGCGAGCCTGCTGCACCACGAGCACCGTGGCACGATCGGGCGGCACTTCTCCGAGGGCCAGATTCACCGCGCGCTGCAGAAGAACCGCTTGCTGTTCGTTTGGAAGAACATGCACCACTGGGGTCGCCTAGCCGGCCACTTCGGCTGGCTTTACGCGGACATGTGGCTGTCGCTCGTTGCCGGAAAGTCGTCTGCTCGCGCCGACTTGGGCGCCTTTCTGGCGGCGCTGCGTCAGGCCGCCCGCGCCGCGAGCCACCGGCTGGCGGCCCGCAGGCTGGCGGAAATCTCCGATTCGGAGGCGTTGCGCAGGCCGCTGGGCGGATACTTTCGCGACCGCTTCCACCGATTCCAGCGCAAGTCGGTCAAAGATCTCAACGTCTTGTTCGTGTCCCCCTACCCGATCGAGCCGCCGCTGCATGGGGGCGCCGTTTTCATGAAGCAGGCGGTCGAAGGGCTGGCGCGGGGCTGTCGCCTGCACCTGCTCTGCCTGCTGGAATCCGAGAGCGATTTCGAGACAAACCAGCGTCTCGCGGATCGCTGCGCGGGTGCCGAGCTGGTGTTGTATGACCCGCTTGGGCACCGGGGCGCGCCCCTGCTGTGGCCGCAGTCGTCCCAGGCCTTCTGGGATCTGGACGTGCTGTGGAAGATTCATCGCACGATCCTGCTGCACCGCATCGATATCGTCCAGTTGGAATACGCCCAGCTCGCATCCTATGGCGAGCGCTTCCGCCAGCTGGTCTGCTGTATTTTCGAGCATGATCTGCACTTTCAGTCCGTACAGCGAGCGGTCTTGTCCGACGGCCCGCTAGGCATCCCGCGGCGAGCCTACGAATACCTTCGCGCCCTGCGATTCGAGTTGGCCGCCTTGCAAAAATTCGACACGATCCAGGTCTGCAGCGCCGAGCAGCGCCGGGCGCTGCGGTTGCTGCTGGGCGAGGGTCCCCCGGTGAAGGACAACTTGCGCACCGCGATCGACGTCTCCGGCTACCCGTTTTGCCCGGACGCTCGCGAGCGGGATACGGTGCTGTTCACCGGCAACTTCCGCCACACGCCAAACCTGCAGGGGCTGACGTTCTTCCGCAAGCAGGTCCTGCCCAGCCTGCGGCAACGGTGCGAGCGGGTGAGATTGGTAGTGGCCGGGGCCGCTGCCCCGGACTGGCTGGCCCCGCAGTTGGCCGCGGATGGGATCGAATTCCTGGGCCCCGTGGACGACATCCGAGAAGTGCTGGGCCGCTACGCAGTCTTTGTGGCTCCGATCCTGTCCGGGTCCGGCGTGAGGGTCAAGCTGCTCGAGGCATTTGCCAGCGGCATTCCCGTCGTCGCCACGACTTTGGCCGCCGAGGGCCTGTGCGTCCCCGGAGGCGGCGAGGCTTGGATCGAAGATGAGGCTGACGCCTTCGCAGAGGCCGTCGTCGCGCTGCTGTCGAGTCCGGCTCAGCGAAAGGCGATGGCGCTCGTGGCCCGCGAGTCGGTCGAGCGGAAGTGGGATACCGGGGCGACTGTCTCACGCTTGCTCGCGCAGTACAGCGCGATCCACGAGACCAAGCTGCTGACGCGGCTGGCCTACCCGCTTCCCTTGGCTTGAGCCGGAGCCGGCCCGTTGAAGCTGCCGGGCCCATGATGCCACGATAGATGGAAGGCACCGGTCGCGCAATGCCAGACACCCGCCAGCACTCCTATCTGATCGCGTACTGCACGTGTCCGCCGGACCGGGCTCAGCAGCTCGCGCGCGAGCTCGTCCGGCGCGGCGTCTGCGCCTGCGTGAATGTCGTTCCTGGCCTGAGCTCGATTTACGAATGGAAGGGCGAGATCGAAGAGGAAGCGGAATCGCTGCTGGTCATCAAGACCCGCGAGGACCGCTTCGACGCGCTTGAGCAAGCCGTCGCCGAAGTGCACCCGTACGAGGTGTTTGAATTGGTCGCCAAGCGCATTGATCGCGGCAGCGCCGCGTACCTGCGGTGGATCGACGGAGTCTTGGAGGCGGACCGCCCGGCATAGCCGGGAGCGGCGCCGGGTTTGGTAAAATGGGGCCAACAAGCTTATGAGCGACACGAGTTCCCCCGCACCCCAGGCAGCGGCAGAGGAAGCCGTTCCCGAACCAAAGAATCTGGTGGCAACGCTGGCGGATGGCACTTTCGTCAAGCAGCGCATTGCGCGCCAGCGGGCTTGCGACGAGCCGAAAGGCAAGAAGATCTGTGCAGGGCACCTCAAGCGGTGGTATGGCTACGGGGAAGAGGTCATTGTCATGTTCGGCCGCGATGCCGAGATCTATCGCTGCGAGCGGTGCCAGACCTTGTATAGGCCGAATGACACTGAAGCAGCGCGCACGGGCACGCTAGCCTTTTAGGCCGTGGACCGGCGCACAGTCTCCGACATCCCAATAGAGCGGCTGTACGATCCCTCCAACGGTGCGCTGGGCGACGGCTCCCGCCCGGGCGAGCCGCCCTACACGCGCGGAATCCATCCGCGCATGTACCTGGACCGGCTCTGGACGATGCGCCAGTTCGCCGGCTACGGCACGCCGGACGAGACGAACCAGCGATTCCGCTTCTTGCTCGACCAGGGCCAGACCGGCCTGTCTGTCGCGTTCGACCTGCCCACTCTGATGGGCTACGACAGCGATCACGCCATGGCGGAAGGCGAAGTTGGCAAGTGCGGCGTGGCTGTTTCGTCCCTGGCCGACATGGAAGAGCTATTCGCAGGGATTCCGCTCCAGAGGGTCACCACGTCCATGACGATCACGTCCTCGGCAGCGATCCTGTGGGCGATGTATCTCGTCGTCGCCGAGCGGCAGGGGGCGGACTGGAAGCAGCTTTCGGGAACGGTCCAGAACGACATCCTCAAGGAGTTCATGGCGCAGAAGGAGTACATCTACCCGCCCCGCGAGTCGATGCGTCTAGTGGTGGACTCCATCGAGTTTTCGGCGCAGCAGACCCCCAGCTTCAACCCGATCTCGATTAGCGGATACCACATTCGCGAAGCGGGGGCGACAGCGGCCCAGGAGCTGGCCTACACGCTGGGGGCCGGAATCGCTTACGTCGATTGGACGCTCCGGCGCGGGCTTGCCATCGATTCGTTCGCCCCGCGGCTGAGTTTCTTTTTCGACGCGCACAACGATTTCTTCGAGGAAATCGCGAAATTCCGCGCTGCCCGTCGAATCTGGTGCAAGCTCATGCAGGAGCGATTCGGCGCAAAGGATCCCAGATCCCTCAAGTTGCGCTTTCACGCCCAGACCGCGGGCGTCACCCTGACCGCCCAGCAGCCACAGGTGAACATCGTCCGAATCGCCGTGCAGGCCATGGCTGCGGTCCTCGGCGGCACGCAGTCGCTGCACACCAACGCGCTGGACGAGGCCTTTGCCCTGCCCACCGCGGGAGCCGCGCTGCTGGCGCTGCGCACGCAACAGGTCATCGCGGCCGAGACCGGTGTCACGGAAACGGTCGACCCGTTCGGCGGGAGCTATTTTGTGGAACGGCTGACGGACGAGCTCGAGTCCCGCTGTTGGGACGAAATCGCCAAGCTCGACGGCATGGGGGGCATGGTCGCTGCCGTCGAAAGAGGGTATCCGCAGGCCGAGATCGCGAAATCGGCCTACCAATACCAGCGTCGTGTCGAGTCCGGCGACTTGCAGATCGTGGGCGTCAACGTCCACCAAGACGGCCAGAGCCGTGCGATCGAGACGCTCAAGATCGATGAACGCGCCAGCCGTCGTCAGCAGCAGCGCTTGCGCGAACTGCGGTGCGGCCGCGACAACGGTGCCGTCAAAATCTCCTTAGACGCCGTGCGTCGGGCGGCCGCCGGAACGGACAACCTGATGCCGCCGATCCTAGATGCGGTGCGCGCTTACGCCACGGTCGGAGAAATCTGCGACATCTTGCGGGCCGAGCTGGGTGTCTACGCCGAGCGGGCCGCGGTCTAGCGCTTTGTGGGGTGGCGACGGGATGGTGGCCAGGGGGACGGCTGCCCATGCGCAAGAGCGTGGGCTACTATGCGCAGAACTTGGTTGTTTGCCTCGCTCGCACCAGACGTGCAGGTGATCTCGTCAGCGTCCGCTCCTATCCGGCTAGCGAAGAGTGCGGATTTCCTAACGACTTGCCAAAATACTTGCAATCGCCCAGACACTCTGTTCAGCACTAACGCAGCGCCGTTAGCGCTCAACGCGTCTGATCCGACCGTCGGGCATCAACTCGTATTCCCGCTGACGCCAGACAATGCGCCTGCCGAACGCCCCGGCCATCCAAAGTGCCAGGCTGAGCGCATCCTGCACTGGGACGAGCAGGCATTGGCCGATTCCCAGCGGGAAGCCGAGCACAGCCCTGCCCACCGCGAGCGCAACCGTTAGGCGCAGGCAGGCGCACGCACCGAGCAGCCCCCACGCCCATGACGCTTCCGGCGCGGCAGCCGGCAACAGCAACGCCCACGGGAGCGGGTTGGCGAAGATCTCGCCCCAATAGCCGGCCGGCCGGGAGCGCCGTGTCGAGCGGCGCCAGCGCAGCCTGTGGGCCAGATTCTCGCCGAGGCCGGAGCTGCCGATGCGGTGCTCTACAACATGGTGCGCGAGCCGGACTTCGAACCCGGCGCGCCTTGCAAGCCGTCCGAGCTGGAAGTCTTCGGCCAGATAGTCGCTGACGCGGTCCCAGCCGCCGAGCGCCTCGAGGCACGAGCGCCGGATCGCCATCGTTGGGCCGACGGCGAAATCCATCGGCGCTAGGAACTGCGCGACCAGCACGCCGCTCCAAAACTCAGTGTTCATCCCCAGCGCTTCCAGCCGCGACCACGCGCTGCGGCCAGCGACCGCGCGATACGGGCATGTCACGACGCCGACGCGCGGGTCTTGAAAGTGTCTTGCGAGCGCGGATAGGAGCCGCGCATCCGTGCGAATGTCACTGTCGCTGATGACCAGCACTTCGCCTGATGCCGCGGCGGTCATCGCCGCGAGGGAGTGCACCTTGGCGTTGGCAGAGGCCGGCTCGCCGACGGCCAGCGTCACCGCATTGGCAGACCCGTGCCGCTGCGCCATCTTGCCGGCCAGCACCAGCGCCGGATCGTCTGCAGCGCTCGCGGCGAAGAGCAATTCGTAGTCGGCATAGTCCAGTTCGAAGAATCCTGCCAGATTCGCTTGCAGCTCCGGCTCGTTTCCCGCCAGCGGCTTCAGCACGCTGAACGAGACAGGATCGCCCGGCGGAGCGCTGCCGACCGAGCGGCGCGCCAGCTGAGCATGCACGGCCAGCAAGGCCAACAGGTAATAGACGCAGCCGCCCCCGACAACTACCGAGAGTAGGACTTGGACTGCGTCGTGCAGCAATGGGCCTAGCGGACTCGCTCGTCCTTTTCAACCTTGCCGTCGCGCAACTGCACAATGCGGTGGGCGTACGTGGCGATATCCGGTTCGTGGGTCACAAGGATGATGGTGTTGCCCTGCTTGTGCAGCACGTCCAGCACGCCCATGATCTCGGTCGATGTCGCTGAGTCCAGGTTCCCGGTCGGCTCGTCGGCGAGGATGATCGCCGGGTCGCCGACCAGTGCGCGAGCGATGGCGACTCTCTGCCGCTGCCCGCCCGACAGCTCGCTGGGCGTGTGGTACATCCGCTCGGTGAGGTCGACCTGCGCCAGCGCGTGCTTAGCCCGCTCGGTTCGCGCTGCCGGCTGGATACCGGAATAGACCAGTGGAAGTTCCACGTTTTGCAGGGCTGTGAGGCGCGGAAGCAAGTTGAACGTCTGGAACACAAAGCCGATTTCGCGGTTGCGGATGTAGGCCAGCTCGTCATCCGACATCGTGCTGATGAGCTGGCCGGCGATGTAGTAATCGCCGGCAGTGGGCGTGTCGAGTGCCCCGATCAGGTTCATGAAGGTCGATTTGCCCGAACCGGAGGGTCCCATCAAGGCCACGTATTCGCCGTAACGGATCTCCATGTCCACGCCATTGACGGCGTGGATTTCCTGGTCACCCATCACATACGTCTTGCGGATTCCGTACGTCCGAATGACGATCTTGTTATCTAGCAGTTGCTTGCCGATAACGGCTGGGTCCTGCACTGCTGTCGTATGTACCGTCGACATAGTCTCTAAACTATTCTAGGCGCGAAGCTTCGCGAGCTAGTTACTCGCGAATCAAGATGACAATCCGGCAGTTGTCGCCGGGCCGCGTGCGCGGGGACGGGGCAAGCAGGCCCAGCGTCTCGTCGCGGAGCGTGAACGGGAGGGGCCCGGGTATGCCGCAAGCCGACGCGACGGCTGCGATCGCGGCGCCTGCTGCCACGCCGGCCTCCAGTCTCGGCAACGCGGATCGCGAGATCGTCGCCACCACCTCCCCGCGCCCGGGCTCGGCCCCCTCGCTGACAAGCATCTGCTGTACGGTTCCGTCCCAAGGGCTCTTGACCAAGAACGTCTCCGGCAGCCGCTCCAACTGCTCCAGCAGCCGCCGCGAGCGGCGCAGTTCGGGAGAATCTTCTGCCGCCACCGCGGGCGCTGTCTCGCTGGCGAGCACCCGGGCCTTGCGCAGGTGCTCGCTGAGGTCGTCAAACTCGCGCTGCCGCTGCTCGAAGTCAAGTCGGGCCGCCAAGCCCTGCTCGTGCAGCTCGGTCCATCGCGCAAGCTCCTTGCTGGCAATGGCATGCGTCTCCTCTAGGTGGCGCAGCGCCCCAAGGCGCAAGTCGCGGTCCGCCTGGCGGGCTTGCTCGGATGGCCGAGGTGGTTCTTCGGCCAGCCGCGTCGCGATGTCAAGGACTTGGCGCTGCAGGTCCCGTTTCGACTCCTGCAGCGCCAAGTCCTTCAATTCAACCAGCGGATCCCCCGCGCTCACGCTGTCTCCAGGTGCGCAGCGCACCTCGACAACGCGGCCGCTCCGGCTCACCTTTACCGACGCGTCCAGCGTCGCGACTGCCGTCGCAACGACTTCGGTCGAACGCAGCACGGGCGGGGGCAGGTCGGGAAGACTTGCCCAAGGCCCCGGGGCTCGCTCGAGTGCCGCGCCGAGTGCGACGGCTACAGCCGCCAAGATCGCGACCACTGCACTCACAGGCCGGGCTGGCATTGAATCCGTCGCTCTAGCCGATCCCCAGCTCGTCCCAGATCGGATCAACCCGTCGCTTGACGTCTTCGCTCATCTCGATCACCTCGGGCCAAGGTCGGGTGAATCCTTCCGTCTTCCATTTCCGGGTCGCGTCGATGCCCATCTTCGAGCCGTAATCCGGCAGCCGACTGGCGTGGTCCAAGGAGTCGATCGGCCCGAGCGTGAATTGGATGTCGCGCTCCGGGTCGATGTTGTTGAGGGCGCGCCAGGCCGTCTCGGAATAGTTCTGCACGTCCACGTCATGGTCGACGACCACGATGCACTTGGTCGACGAGGCCTGGCCCAGGCCCCAGATCGTGTTCATGACCTTGCGGGCCTGGCCCGGATAGGACTTGCGGATCGAGATTAGCATTAAATTGTGGAAGATGCCCTCGGCCGGCATGGACACGTCGACGATCTCGGGTGCCTGCAGTTTCATCAAGGGCAGGAAGATGCGCTCGATCGCCTTGCCCATGAAGTAATCCTCCATCGGTGGCCTGCCCACGATCGTCGTGGCGTAAATCGGATCCTTGCGCTGGGTGATGCAGTCGACGTGGAAGACCGGGTACTGGTCTTCCAAGGAATAGTAGCCCGTGTGGTCCCCGAACGGCCCTTCGGTCCGCAACTCGCCTAGGTTGACGTGTCCCTCGAGGACGATTTCTGCATTGGCCGGCACTTCCAGATCGACTGTCTTGCAGCGCACCATCTCGACTGGCTTCCTGCGGATGAAGCCCGCGAACAGCATTTCGTCCAGATCCGGCGGGAGCGGCAGGCTACCGGAAATCATGGTTGCCGGGTCGGCCCCGATCGCCACGGCAACCTCCATGCGGGTCTCGACGCCCTCCTGGCGCAGGCGCCGGTAGTGCTCGGCGCCTTGCTTGTGGGTTTGCCAGTGCATCCCGGTCGTGCGGCCGTCGTAGACCTGCAGCCGGTACATGCCACAGTTTCGCTTGCCCGTGATCGGGTTGCGCGAAAAGACCATCGGCAGTGTGATGAACGGCCCGCCATCGCCCGGCCAGCAGGTCAGCACCGGATAATCGGCCAGCGAGAAGCCATCCTGCTTGACGACTTGCTGGCATTCGCCGGAGCGCACTGTCCGGGGCAAGAAGTTGCGCACCTCGGCAAGCTTGGCGAGCCCCTTGAGCTTGCCAGCCACGCCCTTGGGCACGCCGAGATCCAAGTACTCCGAGATGCGCTCGGCGATATCGTCGAGGCGTTCCACCTCGAACGCGAGTTGCATCTTGGAGAGCGATGCCAGCGAGTTGATCAAGACCGGGATGCTGGATCCCTTCGGGCGCTCGAATAGCAGGGCAGGCCCGCCCCGCTTCACCGAGCGGTCTGCGATCTCCGCGATCTCGAGCACCGGGTCGACCTCGGCGCTGACCCGCTTGAGCTCACCGTGTGCCTCGAGCGTGGCGATGAATTCACGTATGTTGCTGTATGCCATGACCTAGCGGAGCCATCTCGGGCGCGCCTAGCCTCCAGACATATCCTAGCCCGCAGAGCCGCTCGACCATCTTCAGGCCACCCGCACCGCACGATTCAGGTACGCGAGTAGGGGCGCGATCGTGCGGAAGTGGCGGTCGAGCACCTTGCCGATCGATGGCTTTTCGATCTCTTCCGCCGACACAACGGCACCAGCGAGGAACTGCTTGTGGACGAGCAGGTCGGCCGCCGGGTGATCTGGCGGGAAGCCCCGCGGCGTGCGCTTGAGCCGCTCGCCTTCAAGCCCGCCAAACGCCTGGCGGAACGGACGCGCGGCGAGGATGGCGCGCAGTTCGTCGGGATCGGCGGCGATCTGCTCGCGGATCAGCTTCAAGCCGTCGGGCGACGGCGCGTAGACGCCCCCTCCCATCAGCAGTTCGTCGGCGGAAAAGTGGAAGTAGAAGCCGGCTCCGGCGTGGCGCGGCAAGCCGAGTGGCGGGAAGACCGCCGCCGCGTGCGTCTTGTACGGCGCCTTGTTCTTGGAGAATCGGATGTCCCGGTAGATCCGGTACACCGACTTGCGCGGATCGATGACATGCTCCGGCGAGTGCGCCGTCAGCGACATGCCGACTTCGGCCACCAATTCAATCAGCGGCTCTCGCACGTAGCGCTCGTAGTCCGATTTGCGGGCCCGGAACCATTTGCGGTCGTTGTTTTCCCGCAGCTGGCACAGGAAGTCGCGCGCTTGCGGAGCGAAGCCGGGGAAAGAGAACTGCATTCCTCCATGATGAGCGATTCGGCGCTCGCGGGCCTAGCGGTATATCACTGTGAATCCCGAACCCAACAAGTAGTGACTGCGGGTTTTCGTTGTGTTGGTAGTTACACCCGAGGGCAGGCACGGATAGCGTGCGGGGTGCGAACTCGCACGTCCCCACCTGACCCTAGGGACACGTTGTTAGCTCTCAGTCTAGCTTGACCCGGAATTGCCATCTCAGGCCCGCGCGTGCGCGCCGCTGGGCCGTGCTCGCTCTTGGCTTGCAAGTTCGGTATTCCGCATTCGGCTTGCGACAGGCGGTCAAGACCCGGCAATGGCATAAACTCGACACCGAGAAAGCGGTCCGGTACGTGGAGTTGTATGCCACCCTTGCGAATTCCGACACAGAATCCCGGTACCGAACTTGGCTGGACAAAGGGCAGCCAGAGCGCGTGCCGGGTGCCGATTTCGCTTCGGGTTGCCGGTACCGAGAGGTGCTCTTGGATCATGACTACGGAGTGGCCGACTATATCGAGCGGCATCCCGCTTGATTCCCCCGATACCGCACTCTGGGGCGGGGAATTGGTCAGCCAGGAAAGCGGGTTGTTGCGTTGGTTTCGGCGTCGCCCATTCCTGCAAGATCGTCGCCAGCGAATCTGTTGGTATCTTCGTCCGCCCGCGTCCGCACTAGGCGCAGCCCGTCGCAACGGCGAGCGCACGACAGACTTGACGCATCTTGGCGTCGCACAGAGACCCGACGTAGCGCTCCAAGTGCCGTTGTTCAACCGTCTGGACGTGATCTAGGTTGATCGCCGAATCGTGCTTGAGCCCTTCGGCAACACCAACGGATACTTCGCTCGGCAACGCCCGAATCGTGGACGTGATCGGTGCCACCATCGCTGTCCGCAGAAGCGGAAGGACCTCTGGGCGCGTCAAGATGACTACCGGACGCCGTTTGTCAGGCGCCCTGAACCGATATAACCAGATCTCCCCCCTTCTGGGCATCGTCAGGTACTCGCCGGCCATGCTCCCTCGGAGGACCATCCCTCCAACTCGTCGTCGATGCTTGCAGCGTCCGCGTACCCGGCTTGATAGCGAGCAGCGATTGCTGCAGTCTCTTGACGTCTCAGATACTCGACCGCAGCTTGGCGCAGGACCGCCGAACGACCACGCTCTTGCACTGACGGCTGCCGATCCAACCGCTCAAGCAGGTCTTCGTCGAAGGTAACTTGGATGGCCTTCATAGCTATGAATATACCACAATATCATAGACTGCCAATGCAATAGAACAATCCACTATTCTCGATGGGGCACACGATGGAACATCCGATTCAGAACGCAACGCGGCAGACGCATGCTGACAGCGTTCCCCGCTGCCCGGCCCTTCAATAGAACCTCAGCAGGCGTTCGAGGGATCCTTGCGGACAAGTGCGAGAATGACGCGATTGCAGTATCCGCCCACCGTTTCCGTCGGCGTTTGCAATCAGTGCCGGTCACAGCCCGTTGCCTTCAGGGCAAGAGTGGATATCGCGCCGGTTTCGCGGGCCTCGCCCTACAATTGGATGTTGCCGGTCGAGACGCAAGCCCTGCCAGATCTGGCCCGCCGGCTAAGGCGTGTCGAGGGGCTGAGCGTAGAGGAGGGCGTGCGCTTAGACCGCCACACGCGCTTCAGGATCGGCGGCCCGGCCGACCTGTTCGCGCAGGCGAGCACGCCGGAAGGCTTGGGAGCGGCCGCCCGGTTGGCGCGGGAAGCAGGGGTGGCGCACTACTTGCTCGGCGATGGTAGCAATGTGGTGGTTGCTGACGAGGGTTTCCGCGGGCTGATCCTGAGGTATACGGCCGCGGGCCTGGCATGGCAGGACGGTGCGATCGAGGCCCAGGCCGGCGCGAGCCTGCAGGCGCTGGTCGACTTGACCCTCGAGCTCGGCTTGGTCGGCATGCACACGCTCACGCGCATTCCGGGCTCGGTCGGCGGGGCCATCTACGGCAATGCGGGTGCCTACGGCCACCAGATCGACGAGTTCGTCGAGCGTGTGGACTGCGTCGACCAAGCCGAGATCCGGTCATTCGGCTGTGGCGAATGCGAGTTCGACTACCGCGAATCGGTGTTCAAGCGCCGCAAGGAATGGCTGATCCTGGGAACGCGGCTGCGCCTGCCGCGCGGCGACGCAGCTGAGCTGCGCTCGCAAGCGGAGCAGATTCGCAGGATCCGGGACGAGAAATTCCCTCCAACGATGCGCTGCGCCGGCAGCATCTTCAAGAACTTGTTCATCGAAACGTTACCCGCAGCGGCGGTCGAGCAGGTTCCCGAGCGGGCCGTCCGGGGCGGCAAGGTGGCTTCGGCGTTCTTCCTTGAAAAGGTCGGCGCAAAGGGCATGCGCAACGGCGGCATAGAGATCGCGTCCTACCACGCGAACCTGCTGTACAACCGTGGCGGCGGCACGGCGGCACAGATCCGCGAGCTGGTCGGGGAACTCAAATCGCGCGTGCTCGACCGATTCGGTTTCGAGGTGGAGGAAGAGGTCCAGTACGTGGGATGATGCCGACAAGGAGGGTGCAATGCGGGGCATAATGCTGGCGCTGGCGTGGGCCGTACTGGCCCCGGCGGCGAGCGCGGCCGATTGGAATGATCTTCTGCGCAACGGCCTGAACGATTGGAGCGTGCTCGGCGACGGACATTGGCGGATGCGCTCGGACGGCGTCATCACTGCCACCTTCGGGCACGACCGCCAACTGGAGTTGCAGGGGCCCGGAGACATCGGGCGGGAGGCTTTCAGGCTGTGGAGCGCTCGCCAGTCCTGGCTTTACACGAAGCAGGAATTCGCGGAGTACGACCTCCATCTCGAATACTGGGTCAACACCCCAGGCAACAGCGGTATCTCGATCCGAGACCCTTCCCAAGCCAGATGCGGCGTCGCGGAGGTTCCCGACTTCGCATGCACCCCGTCAAAGCAAGGCTACGAAATCCAGATCGACAGCGCGTACCCGAGCAAGTGGTCGACCGGTTCGATCTACGGGCTTGCGCGGGCACCGGAGGGTCTGGCTGTTGTCGGCGAGTGGAATCGGATCAATATCGAATCCCGGGCCGACGCCATCCGGGTGTTTGTCAACGGCGCGCTGGCGGCTGAGCACGCGGGCGACCCGCAGCGGCCCAAGCAAGGCCCGATCGGCCTGCAGCTGCATGACCTGCACAGCTTCGTGATGTTCCGCAACATCTGGATCCTCGAATACTGACGGGCGCCCTAGGGCGCTGCGGCCTCGACGGCGACGAAGCGCACCTTGCTGCCCCGGTGGATGCGCGAGTGCTTGCGGAACTCGGGACGGGCCTCGGGGTAATCCAGGCGGTAATGCCCGCCGCGGCTCTCCTCGCGGGCCAGCGCGCAACGCGCAATCAGCCGGATGATCTGATACATGTTGTCGGTCTCGAAGCCGTGCCGGCTGTTGCGGGCCAGGCCCTTCTCAAACATGGTTGAGAGCAGGTCCAACTGTTCAAGGCCGGCTCGCAGGCCGTCCGCCGAGCGCGCGATGCCGGCGTGCCTCCATGCCAGATGCCGCAGGTTTGCGATGGCATTGCCGGGCAGCGCGCTGGCCGTCTTGCGGCGCGGAAGCGTCGGCTTGCACAGCGGGGCGCCCGCGTGCTCGCGCAGCACCTCGCCGGCTCTCGCTCCGAATACCAGCCCTTCCAGCAGCGAATTGCTCGCCAGCCGGTTCGCGCCGTGGACGCCGTTGCAGGCGGTTTCGCCGGCGGCGTACAGCCGCGGCAGCGTCGTTGCGCCGTCGCGTCGGGCGAGGATTCCGCCCATCGCGTAGTGCGCCGCGGGATGGACCGGCACAGGTTGGACTTCGAGGTCGACTCCATATAGCAGGCAAGTGCGGTGAATGCGTGGGAAACGCTTGCGGACATGGCCGTCGGCGAGATGTGTCAGATCTAGGTACACTGGTCCCTTGCGCAGGCGCGCCAGCTCGCTCACGATGGCCCTCGACACGACGTCTCGCGGAGCCAGTTCCTCGCTCTCGTGGTAACGCGACATGAAACGCTGCATGTCGGCATTGCGGAGCACGGCACCTTCGCCCCGCAGGGCCTCCGAGAGCAGGAAGCGCGGCGCGCCTTCGAGGAACAGCGCGGTGGGGTGGAACTGGACCATCTCCATATTGGCGATTTCCGCGCCCGCGCGATAAGCCATGGCCACGCCATCGCCGGTCGCGACATCCGGGTTGGTCGTTTCCCGATAGACGCGGCCGATCCCCCCGGTGGCGAGCAGGACGACCCGCGCGTAGACCGGCACCAGCGTGCGGCTCGCTTCGTCCCACGCGATGGCACCGCAGACCTCCCCGTCAGCGACGAGCAGGTCCACGACAGCGGAAAAGCTCTGGAACGAAATGGCGTCGATCGAGCGGGCCTTTCGCAGCAGCGTACGGCCAATCTCTCTCCCGGTGGAATCCCCGTCGGCGTGCAGCACGCGGTTCACGCTGTGCGCGCCCTCAATGGAAAATGACAGCTTGCCGCCGTCCGAGTCGAACTCGGCCCCCCAAGCGATCAGCTTTTGAATCCTGTCCGGGCCGGCTTCGGTGAGCGCCCTCACGGCAAGCGGGTCGCACAAGCCAGCGCCAGCTTGGAGGGTGTCCTGCTCGTGCAGGCCAACCTCGTCCTCGTCACTGAGCGCGACAGCGATACCGCCTTGGGAATACTCGGTAGCTGACTCTCGCAGCCGGTCCTTCGTCAGCACGAGCACGCGGCCGGCAGGTGCCGCTTCGATGGCAGCACTGAGGCCCGCCACGCCTGCGCCGATCACCAAGAAGTCGGTTTCCATGCGAGCCGGACTTGAGTAGCTCCCCGCGGCGCCGCGCGCCGGCAGTGTCTAGGAGAACAACCCCACATGGTACAAAAAGGACGTATGCAGCTCGTGCGTGTCGAGGCCGCGGCGGGGCAGTACGACGTCCTCATTGAGGCCGGTGCCCTAGCGCGCGCCGGCGCCTTGGTGCGCGACGCCCTCGGCGACCGGAAGCTCTTTGTCGTCGCCGACGAGGCCGTGTGGGGGTGCTTGGGCGACCGCCTTGCCAAGGGGCTTGAGGCGACGGACTGGACACTGCTCGCGACCCCTCTGGGCGAGCCCCGCAAGCGCTTGGGCACGGTTGAGGAACTGTGCCAGGCGATGCACCGCCTAGGCGCTGACCGGCGCAGCGCGGTCGTGGCCTTCGGGGGCGGCGTTGCCGGGGACATCGGCGGTTTTGTGGCAGCCTCCTACATGCGCGGCGTAGACGTAGTCCAGATTCCGACCACCTTGCTGGCGCAGGTCGATGCGTCCGTGGGCGGCAAGACCGGGGTGAACCTTGCCAGTGGCAAGAACTTGGTCGGCGCATTCCACCAGCCGCGCTTGGTCTTAATCGATCCCGACACGCTCGACACACTTCCGGGCCGGGAGTACCGGGCCGGCTTGCACGAAGTGATCAAGCACGGCATCATCCGCAGCCGGGAACTCTTCGAGTATCTGGAAGGCCACCGGGGGGCAGTGCTGGAGCGCAAGCCCGAGGCTGTCGAACGGATGATCTGCGATTCGATTCGGATCAAGGCCGACATCGTGCGGGCCGACGAGCGCGAGGGCGGCCTGCGCCGGATCCTGAATTTCGGCCACACCCTCGGGCATGCCTTGGAGGCCGAGACCGGCTACAGCGTCCTGTTGCATGGCGAGGCGATAGCGTTCGGCATGGTGGCCGCCGCTCGGCTGTCGGAGTTGCGCGGACGCTTGGACGCCTCTGACCGTGAACGCATCACGGCCACAGTGCTCGCGTACGCCTCGCTGGCAGGCTTGGATGGGCTGGACGCCCGCAATATCGCGGCTAGGATTTCCGGGGACAAGAAATCTGTGGGCGGCCGTGCGCGCTTCGTCCTCGCGGATGGGATCGGCCGCGTGAGCGAGGAACTGGCCCCGCCCCAGGGGCAGGTCATCGAGGCGACCGCGTACGCACTGACGGTCTGCGCCGCAGCGCAGACGGCGGCGGTCTAGGGCGTGTCCGGCGAAGAGATGGCTCACGGCGCCTCGCCCGCAGGGATCGAGGCTGGCAACGAGGTTGAAGCTGCCCGGGTCGTCCGGGAGATGTTCGGGCGGGTAGCCCCTCGGTACGACCTGCTCAATCACCTACTGTCAGGCCAGATCGATCGCTATTGGCGCCGCTGCCTCGTGCGCGCGGTGCGCCCTTATCTGGGCCGCAAGGGCGCCCGCATCGCCGACTTCTGCTGTGGCACGGGCGATCTGGCACTTGCGCTGGCGCGGGAGCGACAGCGGTTGCAACCCAGCGCTGCGCCCTTGCCGGTTGCTGCCGACTTCTGTCATCCGATGCTGAATCGGGCTGCGGAAAAGCTGCGCCGGTCCGGCCTGCCCTGTGCGTTTGTGGAGGCCGACGCGACCAAGATGCCCCTTGGGGACAGCTCCTTGGATCTGATCGCGATTGGCTACGGGTTTCGCAACCTGGCGAACTACAGCAGCGGAGCAGAGGAGTTCGCCCGACTGCTAGCCCCCGGTGGGTGCCTCGCCATTCTGGAGTTTTCCCAGCCGACATCCGCGCTTTGGGGGGTAGTGTTCAAGTTGTATTTCAAGCATGTGCTGCCACGCCTCGGCAATGCCATTTCGGGCAGCGGCGGAGCCTACTCCTACTTGCACGATTCGGTGGAGCGCTTCCCGGGGCCGGAGGAGATCCGTACCCTGCTGGGCAGGGCGGGATTTGCCCGGGTCGAGGCCCGGCCGCTGACCGGCGGCGTCAGCGTGCTGTATCTTGCGTATGTCTGAGGAGCGGTAATCGATGCGGCGCGAAATATTGGACTCGGAGTGGTTTCAGTGGCTGCGGCTAGCGCTCAAGGTTGCTCTGGTGATCAGCGCAGTCTACCTGGCCCATCACTTCTATGAGCGCAACCGGCTGGCAAACATCACCATTGGAGACCAGCCCCGCCGGCGGGACCTGCCGGCCGATGTGTTCGTGTTCGTGCCCAAGTCTTACGTGACCGATCTGGAATCGGCCCGCCGGAAGCTGGTCGGGACCCCGCTCTGGGTTAAGGAGGGCTATCGCTGGACTTACGAGCCCGGCGGGAGCTGGTTCGGCCCGCTGGAGCGGATCGTGCCGGCGGCGATCGAGGTGCGGCGCGGCGAGGTCACACTGGCCTTCGACAAGGACGGCATGCAATGCTCGTTCGTGATCGGCACGCCCGAGCGCGTCTTCGTAGACGACATCTTTTTCGTCAAGGACCCGCGCCAGATCTACGACCACTGGGCCGACGAGATGTGGAGTTCGGCTGCGCGGGGCGAAGTCGCTGTCGGCATGAGCGAAGTCCGCATCGGCTTTGCGCTCGGGATGGGCGAGCTCGTCCGCCAGTCTCCAGGCGGTGCGACCCGCATCGTGGATTACAAACAATGCGCCGAGGCCGGCTTGGACCCCGTGCGAGTCACGTACTTCGATCACGTGGCCGAGACAATCGAGCCGCTGGCCCCTTGAAGGGCCCGTTTGGGCCTACCGGCGGGACCACGCCCATGGAAATGCGAGGTCAGGCTGGTTGGCATAGCGCTGCACGCCCAGCGTGAGTCGAGTGCCCGCGCCCGGGGCAAGTCGCACGTTGATGGAATTCGTATCCAGTTCCCGCGACCCCGACCCGTCGTCGAGACGGGTGAATTGATGCTCGGCGTAGCCGCCGGCCTGCACCACGACCTCGCGGGACTCGCTGTCGTTGACGTTGACCAAGGTCACGCTGACCGAGTCTTCGCTGAGTTCATGCACGAGAGCGGCCACGTCAGGGGGCAGCCCGGCACGACGCCGCGCGGGGTCGAAGTAGCGCAGCCTGCTGTGCAGCACCCAGATCCGCCCGTTCGGGAAGTAGCCGCCAGTGGTCAGTTTGGCCAGCGTGTCCGTCGTGGCCGGCATGATGCCCAGCAGGTAGTCGGCAAGCCTTGTCTCGGCCGTCGTGCTGTCGCCGCGCTGCAGTTCCAGTCGTCCGCGGATGTGCTCCAAGTCCGCGTTCATCGCACGCTCGGGATAGGCTGGATCGGCTCCTTGGAGGAAAGCGATCCATGGCTCTCGCTCCAGCGGTACGCGCTCTAGGTCGTCCGCTTGCATCGACCAGAGGTAAATCTCTGCCAGCCGATCCGAGTACGAGACCGGCTGGAAGCGGTAGAACTCCGGTTCTCCGTCGTACGCGTAGCCGCGCGGGTCGCCGTACATCGTCGGCAGGAGCGTCTCGCCGTCTACCACCCGGGCAGCCTCCAAGACCCGGTCCATCTGAGTTCGCAGCACGTCAATGTAGCCTTGGTCCCCTGTCAGCAGCAAGCCGTTCGCGAAGCCTTGGAAGGTGGAGACGGTGAAGTAGTTGCGATGGGCGATCTGCTGAAGCTCGCCGTCAAAGATCGTAAAGTTCCAGCCGTAGGTCCCCTTCCACCACTGGCCGTCGTGCTCTCCTCCGAGTGTGCCGTCAAGGCCGATATTCGAGGGAATCATGCCGCCGGTTGCGGCGGCGCGGTCCTTCCACGCGTCGAGGTACTCCAAGGTCCAGTCGCGGTACTTCCGCTTGCCGGTCAGTGCGTAGGCGTTTGTTCCCAGCAATGTCGCCGCGAGATTGAGAAACGTGTCGCCGACCGAGTCGAGGTATTCGTCGCAGTGCGCGAGCATGCGTGGGTACCACTGCTCGAGGTCGAGCAATTGCGTGTTCCGGGCGGGATTGTGCAGCAGGTGGAACTTGCCCGGCACCGGATCGCCGACCCAGTCGTACACCGTCGCCCGGCGCAGCATCGGTCCCAAGCTGCCGGTCCAGAGGCTGCGGATGATTTTGTGCTCCGGGTCGTAGTTGGCGGCATCCGGATCCTCGCCGGTGTACATCTGGGCGAACCGCTCCATGCGTTCCACCAACAGGTCGTTGTTGGGGTCGGAGTGCCCCATCAGCAGGAACGCCCGCATGCCTTCGCCGGTGTGGAACCAGTCGGACTGCGTGATGAACTCCTTGTGGTAGGCGCCATTACTGGCGATGGTGGTGAGTTCGGTGCGCAGTTCGTTGTACTGCTGCAAGTGTCCTTCGAGACCCTTCTTGTAGAGTTCCAAGACAGAATCGGAGCCTCCCAGCGCATGCAGCAGAGTCCAGTTGTAGAAGGTCTCGATGGCGTCATCGGGGCCGTCGAGCGTGCCCCAGCGCGGCGTGTGCAGGAGGTAGCCTCGCTCATCTAGGTAGCGCTCCGCGAATGCTTCGACTGCCTTGGAGTTCTCCTCGAGCAGTTCGCGCTCCAGCAGTGCCCAGGCGGGTGCCGGCATCGGCGAGTCGATCTCGATGACAGGCATCTGGCCGCAGCCTGCGAACGCGGCAAGCGCGGCCGCCGCTGGGATTAGTCTCAGTTTGATATTCATGCCTTTCCCATCCTAATCGGCGGAGGGTGGGTCCGGGGCCCGAATCTCGCCGTGCGGGTCGCGCCATCCCGGCTCGTGCCGGATCGAGGCCGCCCACACATTCCGTCCGCGCATGTCCAGCACGCCGCGCTTCAGCAGGTCGCGTAGCGTGACGCTGCGCTTGCCTTTCTCGAAGCGCCCGTCAAACTCGACCGTTCCGACCAAGGGTTCTCGGGGCGCGATCCGATACAGGGGCACGATCCGTCGGCCGGTCTGGTCCTGCGCCTTGTGCTTGCCCGCCCCGTCCAGGCTGCGCGGGCGATTGACGAGGAAGCGGTTCCACGAGGCGGTCCGGCGAATGTCCTGCTTGGTGGCACGTTCCAGCACTGTGGTGAGGGTGGCCAGAGCGGCTTCGAGCAGCAGGTAGCTGCGCGAGCCGTGCCGGTCGTCGCGCAGTTGGCAATCCGTTCCGTGCGGCAGGATCTCGAGGGAAATCACGTGTGTCGCGCCCGCGTCGACCGCGATGTGGATCGGGCTGTTGTTCATCACGCCGCCATCGACGAAATGGTGGGCGGCCACATCGCTGGAGTCCGTCTCGTAGACGCCGATGCGCTGGGTTGGGAACGCTCCGGGCACTGCCGAGGACGCCACGATCGTCTGCAGCAGGGTTTCGGGCCTAGCGAACAGGGCTCCGGCCTGGCTCCTGAAGTCTTGCATCTCGCCCGCGTCGGAATCGAACTGCACGGCCATCCATTCCGAGCGCATCAACCGCGCATACGTCTCGGGTCTGACCAGCGTGAACAGGCACTCCCGGCCGACGGTGATGTCGGTGCCCGTGATGATGAACTCGGGCGCTTCATCGCGTTGGGCGTACCAGGCCCGCACGATATCCCTGCTCAGGACCTTTGCTTGATCGGCTGCTTGGCTCCGCGGCGCCATCGGGCGGTGCCTGAGATCCCCTCCAGGCCCGGTATTGGCGAGCAGCCGCAGCAGCGGCGAGTCCCGGAACAGACTCTGCCCGAACATGTGCACGAGCAGCCATGCGCCTCCGCCGAGCAGCAGGGCTGTGACCACCGCATAGCCGAACAGGAATGGCAGCGCGCCTGCAAGGCTGTCGGACTCGATCCAGCTGGGCCAGCCCGCGCCCTGCCGCGACAGGGTCACCGCGAGTGGCAGCAAGAGGTTGGGTTGAAGCAGTACCACCGCGCCTGCCGCCGCCACGATCAAGCCGGCCATGTTCCAGCGCGACCCGAGGCCGCGTGACGCAAGCCGCACGATCCAAGATCGGCGCCCCACAACCCAGTGCGAGGCCCGTCCGTCGCGCGCTAGGTAGGACCACACGGAGGCGATATAGCTGCCGTACGGCTGACGGACCGCAGGCTCGCTGTCGAATTGCGGGTTGCGCATGCCGATCGCCTCGACGAACACACCGTAGCCATTGACGGCACCCGATGAGGTTCCGACCAGCAAGCTGGGCTTGACGCCGCGCCGGTGCATCCGGTCCAGCAGGACTTCCAGCAGCCCGGCGCTATAGGCCCCGGCCGCCCCGCCCCCGCTGATCGCGATCGCGACCTTGCGCCGTTCCGGCGGGCACTCGCGCAGTCGCAAGCCCTGCTTGCCCAACAGGCCGGTCGCGGGGACGACCTCGTAGGCGACCGCTTCCAAGAGCCCGTCCAAGTCCAGATAACCCGGGTCCAGGAACTGGTCCACGTCGTTCCGCTGCTGCTGCGTCCGTTCCATGCGGCTGCACCGGGGCGGTCCCCGGCCATCTGACGCAAGTATAAGTAAAGGCTTTCGAAGTGGATCGGGTCTTGCTCTTGCCCCGGTGATACAATGCTCCGAAATCGTCGGCCGCAACAGGTCGGGGAGCGCACAGGGAAGGATTTAAATGCAGAGCAAGACACTCGTAGCGGAATTCATCGGAACGTTCTCGCTGATCTTCATTGGTGCCGGCGCAGCGGCCGTGAGCCAAAGTCTCGTGGCGGTCGCGCTGGCCCACGGCTTGGTGGTGATGGCGTTTGCCTACGCCTACGGCAACATCTCTGGCACGCACATCAATCCAGCCGTGACGATCGGGCTCCTCGCCGGCGGCCAGATCAAGGTGGGCGACGCGCTCGGGTACATCGTGGTCCAACTGCTCGGCGGCATCGCGGGCGGGTCCGCGCTGTCTTTCGTGCTGGGCGGATCGGCGGGATCCCTCGGGGCGACTGTCCCGGCGCCCGGCATCGGGACGGGCCAGGCATTCGTGATCGAAGTTTTGCTGACATTCCTGCTGGTCAACTCGATCTACCACTCGGCCGTCAGCGGCAAGGCGGGCAACCTCGCCCCCGTAGCCATCGGACTCACGCTCACGGCGTGCATCGCTATGGGCGGTCCGCTGACCGGAGCTTCGCTCAATCCGGCGCGATCGCTCGGGCCGGCGCTGTTCAGCGATGCTCCCACCGCGCTGTCCTCGCTGTGGATCTACTTCGTGGCCTGCCCGCTCGGCGGCGTGCTCGCTGCGCTGGTGCATAAGTTCCTCACCAGCGACGACTAGTCCGGGAACCAGCGGGCGCAGCCCCTAGGGGGGCGTTGCTAGGATGAGAATCGCGGCGCGGGCGGGTGCAGTACCCGTCCGGGCACCGCGCTGAACGTGCCAATGAGCGGTTTTGTCCCCATCGCCGAACTGCGCGTCAAGCCTATCGTTCCGGCGCATGCCAAGCCTGCCGAAAATCCTGCTGGCAAGCGCCCTCGTTGGCTGCTGGCCCCAGCTGCGACCGGCCACAACTACAGCCGGCTGAAACAATTGGTCGACCAGCTGAGGCTCCACACCGTGTGCGAGAGCGCGGCCTGCCCGAACGTAGGGGACTGCTGGAACCGGCTGAGCGCGACATTCATGATCCTTGGGAATGTCTGCACCCGCCGGTGCGGGTTCTGCGCGGTCCAGAAGGGTCCTCCTGTGCAGGTGGACTATGACGAGCCCAGGCGGGTAGCGGACGCCATCGCGCAAATGGGCCTGCGCCACGCCGTCGTCACGAGCGTGAACCGCGACGACAGGGCGGACGGCGGCGCCGAGCTGTTCGCGATGACCATCCGGGCGATCCGGGAGCGCTTGCCGGACTGCACCGTCGAGGTGCTGGTGCCGGACTTCCAAGGCTCAACACGGGCCATGGATATCGTGCTGGACGCCCGCCCGTCCATTCTCAACCACAACATCGAGACAGTCCCAAGGTTGTATCGGACCGTGCGCGTTGGATCTGACTACGAGCGCTCGCTGATGATGCTCCGCCATGCCACTACGGCGCGCCCCTCGATTCCGACGAAATCGGGCATCATGCTCGGCCTTGGGGAGACGAGAGGCGAGATCCACGCGACTCTGCACGATCTGCGCGAGCACGGCGTGGATATCCTGACCGTGGGACAGTACCTGCGCCCCTCGCCAGACCACCTCGCCATTCAGAAATACTACCCGCCCGAGGAGTTCGAGCAGATTCGCGACCTCGGCAGGGGGTTGGGGTTCCGGCACGTGGAGGCCGGGGCGCTGGTGCGCAGTTCGTACCACGCGGATGAAGGGGTGGACGCGCTGCGGTCCGCCCTGCCCGCAGAGGCCGCTTGACGCCGCGGCCGGCCCGGCTGGTACCCGGTGAGGGACTCGAACCCACACGTCCTTGCGGACAACGGATTTTAAGTCCGTTGCGTCTACCAATTTCGCCAACCGGGCAAGCGAGGCAGTCTATATTCTAGGTCATCCTTGAGGGAATTCCGATGCCACAAAACCGCCTTCCACGCATGCCCGCGACACTCGCCAGCGCTGCAGCGCTGCTGCTGATGGGAGGCCCGGCGCACGCGCTCGCGGATGCCCAAGCAGCCAGGCCCGTAGCGCCCTGCTCGATGCTTGCCGAGCGCACTAGCCACGATTATTCCATCCTGTCGGCGACGCCGCTCGAAGCCACCGACCAAGTGCCGGAACAGTGTCGAGTCTTGGGCATGCTGCCCCCCGAAATCATGTTCGAGGTGGTGCTGCCAACTCGCTGGAACGGCCGCATCCTGATGCGCGGCAACGGCGGCTACGCCGGAGCCTCGCCAGTCTCTCCGGGCCCGATGCGCCGCTCGAATGCCACGGTTGCGGATGGTTTCGTTTCGGTCTACACCAATACAGGGCATGATCGGGAGGCCGAACCGCTGGCCACCTTCGCGCTGAACAACCGCCAGAAGGAGATCGACTACAGCTTTCGGGCCGTTCGGCTGACAATCCAGACGGCCAAGGAGCTGGTCGGGCTGTACTACGGCCAGCCGCCGACCTATACCTACTGGCAGGGCTGTTCCACCGGCGGCCGCCAAGGCCTGATGGAGGCGCAGCGCTTCCCCAAGGACTTCGACGGCATTCTGGTGGGTGCCCCGGTGCTGGACTTTACGGGCACTCAGATCTCGGGAGCTTGGAACGCGAAAGCCCTGGCAGAGGCCCCGATCAGCCTCGCCAAGATTGGTCTCGTGGCCGAGGCGGTCTACGACAAGTGCGACGGGCTGGACGGGCTTGTGGACGGCCTGCTGGACGATCCCCGCTCCTGTGATTTCGATCCGGCGAAAGACCTGCCGCGTTGCGGCGAGGGCTCCGGCGACAGCTGTTTCAGCGCCGCGGAAGTCGGCGCTCTGGAGAAGGTATACGGTGGTGTGATCAGCGGCGGGGAGAGGATCTTTCCCGGACTGCCGTTCGGGATAGAGGCGGAGCCGCCGTCTGGGCGCCGCCGGTCCAGCGGATGGAATCGCTGGCTCATCAACGAGGCCGGGCCGTCAACGCAGCAGGTTTTTGCCGAGACCTTCTTGCAGTACATGGCCTTCGAACCGGACGAGCCCGAGTTTGACTGGCGCTCGTTCGATTTCGACGGGGATCCCGGCAGGACCGCATTCATCCGCTCGATCTTGGACGCCACCGACCCGGACCTGACGCGCTTCCGCGACTCGGGCGGCAAGATGCTGATGTACTTTGGCTGGGCCGATCCCGCCCTGAACCCGCTCATGGGCGTGGACTACTACGAGCGCGCCGAGCTAGTCACGGGGGGCGGGACGCGGGACTTCTTCCGCCTGTTCATGGTTCCGGGCATGTTCCATTGCTCCGGAGGACTGGGAGTGTTCCAAGCGGACTATTTCGGCGCGCTGATGGAGTGGGTCGAAGACGGCACGGCACCGGACCGCATCGAAGCGGCCAGGGTAGTCGAGGGTCAGACGGAAATGACGAGGCCGCTGTGCCCGTATCCGGAGGTTGCCGTGCACGACGGCACGGGTGACCCCAAGCGCAGCGAGTCCTTTGCTTGCGCCTCGCCGCCTGCTCGCTGATCCGCGCTGCAGCGGTCGAGCCGGCGCTCGGCTTGAGCTCCGCCATGGCCCGTGTGTTACGCTATCTGCCCGAACCCCCAAGGAGGGTCCACATGAACCGAAACCGTCTATTCATTGCGAGTTGCGTCGCACTGGTCACGACCTCGATGGTCTTCTCGATCCGCGGTGACGTGCTCGACGCGCTGGGCAACGATTTCCATCTCGACAAGGCTCAGATCGGGCAGTTGCTGAGCCCGGCGTTCTTGGGCTTCACGCTGTCGATTCTCATCGGCGGGTCGTTGGTCGACTGGTTCGGGATGCGCCGACTGCTGACCTTGTCGGGGCTGTTTTATGTGGCGGCGATCTTGGCAATCGTCTTGGCGCCGTTCCCGGACGGGCCGATCGAATCTCTGTTCGGCAATCCGATCACGACGGTGCTCTGGTGCGCGATGCTCACCCTCGGCCTGGCCCAGGGTCTTGTGGAAGGCGTGATCAACCCGCTTTGCTCGACGCTCTTTCCGGAAGACAAGACCCATCGCATGAACGTCCTGCACGCTTGGTGGCCGGGCGGCCTGATCATTGGCGGCCTGCTCGCATACCTCATCACGAGCGTGATGGGCTTGGGCGGCTCTGTGAGTGCGGAGACGGCGACGTTGGGATGGCAGATCAAGCTGCTGACAATCCCGCTGGTGGCGGTCGGCTACCTGTTCCTGATTCGCGGGCAAGCGTTCCCTGCGACCGAGCGCGTTGCCGCAGGCGTGAGCAATGCCGACATGCTGCGCGATCTGATTCGCCCCTCGTTCATCGCACTCTGGGTCTGCATGTGGCTCACCTCGGCTACCGAGCTTGGCCCGGACCAATGGGTACCGTCACTGATCACCAACCTGACGGGTATGCAGGGCATCCTGATCCTTGTCTACACCGCCGGCATCATGTTCGTGCTGCGATTCTTCGGCGGTCCTCTGGCGCACAAGTTGTCACCGTTCGGGTTGATGACGATTTCGGCCGCGCTGGCTGCGGGCGGCCTGTATTCCCTCGGCTCGGTCAGCACAATGGCCGGAGCCTTCGCGGCAGCGACGCTCTTCGGAGTAGGCAAGACCTATTTCTGGCCCACCATGCTCGGCGTGACGTCGGAACTCTTCCCAAAGGGTGGTCCGGTGGCTCTGGCCTTGATGGGGGGCACCGGCAATCTCGCGATTGCATTCGTGCTGCCGGTCATGGGTCGTTGGTATGAGGACGAGGGCGCGGCCGCGGCGTTCCAATACGTGTCGGTGCTCCCCGTGGTCCTGATCGTGCTCTTCGGCGCGTTCTTCCTGTACTTCCAAAGCAAGGGCGGCTACAAGCCGGAGAAGCTGGACGGGGCCGCGTGAAGCGGCACGCGGCCTTAGTTCCGCTGTCTCGCCAACATCACGACGGTCTGGCGCTGGGCGTGTTCATCGAGCGGGGCTTGCGCGATTCTGCGAGCCCCGCGAACGCGGCGAGGCTGCGCGAGGAAGCCGTGAAGCTGTGGGAACTCGAGCTGAGCGGCCACTTCGCAGTGGAGGAGTCCTACGTGTTCCCGGTCGCGCGCGCCTCGATCCCAGAGCCGGGCTTGGTGGATCAGCTGCTCAGCGAGCACGAGGAGCTGCGCCGCCAATTCGCGTCGCTGGCGCAGGGCCGGCCGGATCAGCTGGCGCGCTTGCTGGGCGATCTGCGGGAGCTGCTTGTGCGGCACATCCGCACCGAGGAGCGCGTGCTGTTCGAGGCGATTCAAGAGCACGCGAGCGCTGAGGATCTGGCGATCCTGGCCAGACAGGTCGAGGAGGCCTTGCCCACGCTCTGCCTATCGCTCGGCAGTGCGCGGGGCTGATGCCGCGCGGGCGGTGTCAGGCATCCCCGAGGCCGCGCTCGAGATTCTCCTCGATCTGGCGGATGATCCCGCCCGTCTCGAATTCGATGGCAACGCGGATTGCGTTCTTGATCGCTTGGCGGGTCGAGCGTCCGTGGCAGATGATCACGCCGCCGCGCACGCCTAGCATCGGCGCACCGCCGTACTCCTCGTAGTCGACCCGCTTCCTGAACTCGTCGAACGCGCCCTTGGCGAGGCCGTATCCGATCTGGCGCATCACCGTGGCCTCGAGCGATTCGATCAGCATCGTCTTGATGGTCGAAACCAGTCCTTCGCTAACCTTGAGCGCCACGTTGCCCACGAAGCCGTCGCACACGACGACGTCCGCATTGCCGCTGAACAGGTCTCGTCCCTCGACGTTGCCGATGAAATTGAAGCGCTGCTGCTTCAGCAGCGGCGTGGCCTCGCGCGTGAGCTCATTCCCCTTGCGCTCTTCCTCGCCGATGGACAGCAGCCCTATGCGGGGCCGGTCGCAGCCGAACATGAGCCGCGAGTACACGTCCCCCATTACGGCGAACTCGACAAGCAAGTTTGGCGTGCAATCGACATTCGCGCCCACGTCGAGCACGAGCGTGCGCCCGCCGTTACCGGTGGGGAAAACTTGCGCGACGGCCGGCCGCTTCAGGCCCGGTATACGCCCCATGACCTGCAGTGCCGTGGCCATCACCGCGCCGGTGTTCCCGGCCGAGACGAGCCCGGCGGCGCGGCCAGCGTGAACCTGCTTGGCCGCGCCGCGGATCGAGCTGTCCTTTTTCGCGCGCAGGGCGACGGACGGGTTGTCGTGCATCGTGACCACGTCTTCGGCGTGGACGATGTCGATCTGCCCCATGGCCGGGAAATGCCGGTCCAGCTCCTTGCGCAGGACTTGCTCCCGTCCGACAAGAATGATTCTGGCGCCGAATTCCTCGGCAGCCAGCAGGGAACCCTCGACTTCCGCGGTGGGGGCACCGTCGCCGCCCATCGCGTCAACAGCGATCGTGACTGGGTGGACCACTTTGCTTCAGGCTCCTAGCCGGTCGGCATCAATCCGCGTCGACTTCAATGACTTCCCGCCCCTTGTAGTGGCCGCATTCCTTGCACACGCGGTGTGGCAGGATGCTGGCGCCGCAATGGGGGCAGATGGATGCGGACTTGGTGGTGAGGCGGTCGTGCGTGCGGCGCTTGTCCCGGCGGGCCCTGGACTGCCTTCGCTTCGGATTTGGCATGGTTCTATTCTCCCAACGATTCGGATTTCAATTCTTGAAGGACAGCTCGCGCAGGCGGTCCCAGCGGGGGTCCTCAAATGTCGGCTGGCAGTCGCATTCGGCGGAATTGCGGTCTCGGCCGCAAATTTGGCATAAGCCCTTGCATTCCGGGCTGCACACGCTCCTCACGGGCAGCCACAACAGCAGTTGCTCACAGATCACCTCGGCCAGTCCGAGGCCATCACCGTCGTAATAGCCAACTTCGGTCTCGTCCAGGCTGATAGCGGATTCGCCACCCTCTTTGATCATATCCATCGGATAGAAAAACAGGTCGAACTCGGCGTCAAAGTCGTGGCACAACTCTTTGAGGCAGCGGTCGCAAGCGTGATCCACCGACGCCCCGATGTGACCCCGGACCCGAATTGTCCGCGAGCCCTCCCGATCGAGAAGTTCCGCAGACCCGGATGTCTCCACTTCCCTAGCGAGCGACCAGCGGTCGGACAGCTCCAGTAAGGCAGGCTGGATCACCGTTTCGAAGTGAAGCGGCTTTTGCTCCAAGGTTGCCGTGTCAATGAAGAGAATTCGTTCCACACGGCGACACCCTTAGTCTAGCCGCGTCGCGGCAGCGAACGCAATCTAGCGCTCGGGTGCGCGACATACGTCGTGATTTTCTGCTGGCCTGAGATGAACCCTTCTTGCGGCAAAGGGCTTGCGCCAGAAGGTCTAGTTGGCCGGAGACACTTGTACCGCGAACTGGTTGCTTATATTCAAACAAGGAGAGATCTACCGTAATGAATCCACGATACAAAGGAGCGAAAGCAGGGGATGTAGCACGTGCCTGGTCCAGGCAAGAACTATCTCACGGGCAGAAATCGACGGTAGGGCAAATCACCGAGAGACCGAAACGCGACCTTGAGAAAGACAGAGAGGAACTTCTGCAGCGGCTCGATAGCAACACCAGCGAGGAAGTCAAAGAGTCTATCCAGAGAGCACTCTCCGCATTGTCGGATCCACCGCCGCCAAGGATCAGCTATTCAACGAAGGGCGCTGGTGATGCCGACACGCAATGAGATCGCTAAACAGATAATCGAAGCAAAGGGCGCGGCGCAAGACGAGATACGCAGGAAATTCTTCAGGGAGTTTCACGATTAGACATCTCGTGATGCCATTCTGTATGCTTCCGCATTCTCTTCGTATCAGCGTGCTCAAGTACCAAGCCATTTCCTCTCAATCGTTCCAGAAGACATTCAGGGTTTTATGTCCGCCCTTCACGAGTTGAAGGGTGAGGAACTTGATCTGATTCTGCACAGTCCCGGGGGGTCGCTCGAGGTTTCAGAACAGGTTGTCACCTATCTGCGATCTAAGTACCGCCACATCCGGGCAGTCGTGCCGCAAAACGCGATGTCTGCAGCGACGATGATCGCGTGCGCATGTGACGAGATAGTGATGGGGAAGCACTCCGCATTGGGTCCTATCGATCCCCAGATAACGGTTCCACACAAGCAGGACCTTTCACAGCCCCTGCTCAGGCCTTGCTCGACGAAGTCAAGAAAGCAAAGGATGAGGTCAGTCAGGATCCGAGGACGGCCCCGCTTTGGGTAACGCGAATTCAGGCGTATCCTCAAGGTGTTTTGGCCATGTGTGAAGACTCCAGTGAAGTTTCCAGAGAGCGGGTCGGTGAGTGGCTTAACAAGTACATGTTCCAAGGTGAGCCACAAAAGGGTGGTGACATCGCCGCTTGGCTCGGCAACGCGAGTCTACACAAGAGCCACGGAAGACCCATTGGGATTGATCAGGCTCGATCCCACGGGCTCAAAGTCACTGCGATCGAAGATGATCAGGACCTCCAAGAGCTCCTCTTGTCACTTTTCCATGCGACTACCATCACCTTCGAGGTGACCAACTGCGTGAAGTTGATCGAGAATCATCTGGGGAAAGGGACCTATGTTCAGATCCAGATGGCCGCCGTCGCTCCTCCTCCGGGATCTCCACCTGCGGCGGCGGTGCCACCAGAATCTTCGTAGGCGCGTGCTTGGTCGCCCTGTCCGGGTCAGCGCTTAATGGCCTGCCAATCCGCGAAAAATCAAAATGATGTCGTGCATCCCTAGCGCTCGGTAAGATTTAACCCTGCAGTAGGTCCGACAATCGACGACCTCGCTGAATCCCGGATAGCCCATCGAGCAGGGATAGCGATCACGTCCGAGAATCTGGGATTGTGCTGGCGCTGGGCATCATGTTGCGGGTGGCGAAGTCGGCGCGACTCGGCCGGGATCACCCAGCTGCGGATGTCCGGCAGGAACGGCCGCCCCCGCTCCCCGGGTGTTGGTACCTAGTATATCCAGATGTGGCCAATTGTTCTCGAATTTGTCTGCGCCGAAACACGTTGGAAATCGGTTTGAGCCGAGAGCAGCCGCTGAGCGGGAAGTCCGGTAAGCCCTTGATCTGCAGTCAGTTCCAAGCTGCCGTCCGCCCAGTTCCCTTTCGGCAGCAGCATCCTAGAGTGAACCTGCCCGCCTACCTGCCGCCGGAATAATCTGAGGCGAGTGGGTCAAGCTGGACCGAGCACCAACACACTGCGTGGCAGAACGGAACGCTTGGAAAGGCTGTCAGGAGGACCCAATTGGCAGGAATCCGCGCCTGTGGCAACAGCATTTCGCCAGCAATTCTCATTTTAGGGATTCGGGGGTCGATTTTTGGGTCTCCAGATTGATGGGCAACTGATTCTAGGGCGGTCACAGTTAACACAGCGACTCGCATTGTTCAATACATGAAGAATGGACAATGTTTTGGACGGTCTGCTGGACGCCTTCCGCCGGGCCGGCGCTGCGCTGCCGGATTCCCGCCGGGGCCGCAACACGCGCTACGCCCCCGCCGACGCTGCTTCCTGCGCCCTCGCGGTGTTCTTCTTGCAAGCCCCCTCCTTCCTCGAATTCCAGCGGCGCATGCAGCAGGCAACCTCCCGCTCCAATTGCCACACGCTCTTCGGCGTGCAGAAGATCCCCTGCGACAACCGGATCCGCGATCTGCTCGACGGCGTGGACCCCGCCCACTTCGCCGAGCTGTGCCCGCTTTGCCTCGGCACCGTCCGCGAGCAGGGCGCCCTAGCCGCCTTCGAGCGCCTCGGCGGCCGCCTGCTGGTCGCGCTCGACGGCCTCCAGATCCACTGCTCGGACGCGATCCGCTGCGCGCAGTGCTCTGTCCGCCATGTCGGGGCCCACAAGCCCGAGCAGTACTTCCATACGATGCTCTCGGCGACGGTCGTCGCCGACGGCCACAACCGCGTCCTGCCGCTGATGCCGGAGTTCGTGCAGCCCCAGCAGGACCCGGCCGCAGACCAGCCGGAACTGTCCGAGGAGCAACGCCAACAGGACTGCGAGCGCAACGCCGCCAAGCGCTGGCTGCCCGCCCACAGCGCCGAGCTACGCCCCTACCGGCCAGTCTTTCTCGGCGATGACCTGTACTGCTGCCAGCCCCTGTGCCAGTTGGTCCGCGAGCTCGGGGCGGACTTCCTGTTCGTCTGTCAGCCCAGTTCCCACAAGCGTTTGTACGAACTGCTGCACGACGATTTCATCCATTCCAGCGGCTGGATCAAGACCCGCAACCGGCACCAGCGGGTCGAGCTGCAGCGCTTCCGCTGGATGCACGGGCTGCCGGTCCGCGACGGTGCCGACGCCGTGCAAGGGGCCTGGGTCGAGTTCGCGATCGAGCGCAACGGCGAGCGCACCTACACGAACACGTTCTGCACCAGCTTGGAGGTCACGGCTGACAACGTGGCGGACATCGCACGGGCCGGACGAGCCCGCTGGAAGATCGAGCATGAGGGGTTCAACTGCCTGGCCCGCCACGGCGACAACATCCAGCGCAACTTCGGGCACGGCAGCCAGGGCCTGGCCAACCTGCTCGCCACGCTGAACCTGTTCGCCTTTGCGCTGCATGCGGTCCAGGACTGCGTCTCCGACCTGTGGCGGCAAGGCCGCGCGCAGGCCGGCACGCGGCGCAACTTCTTCGCGACCCTGAGCTTTCTCACGGAGTGGTTCTGCTTCTGCAACTGGACTGCCCTGTTCGAGACCCTGCTACGCCAGCGCCCGCTCCCCGGGCGGCTGCGCGCGCGCCAGCATAACGCAACGCGCAAGCCCTGCGGCCAGCGGCGGGCTCCTCCGGAACCCAGCGGCGAGGGTGCGCCTCGCCAGGCCCGCGCGCGCGCCACTGCCAGCGCAGGGCAGCCCGGCCACCCCGGCCCGCGTTCCGAGCCGCCCTAGCCCTGCCGCAACTGCCTCCCTAGGGCACGCACAAACGCCCGCCAATTCCATCCCACACGAGCCAGACCCGCCATCCTGAGAATTGCTGGCATTTCGCAGCGTTGAACGTTCCTTGCGGGCGTCGCATACTAGAATGGGGTCGACTCAGACTTCCCCGGGGTCGATCAAGGGGTCGGCGGGCATCGATTGTTCGCTGCCCGCAAGTGTCCGGGAGATCAGAAACAGAGGTACTAATCTTGGCACTATCGAGCTTTCGCAGGGTCGCCGCTCTGCTAACGGGACTCTTGCTTGCGTTGGGGATCGCGTCGGCCCAGACCGACACTGCGACCATCACCGGAATCGTGACGGATTCCTCGGGAGCGGCGGTCGCCGGGGCAGCGGTCCAGGCGATCCACCAGGCCAACGGCCTCGAGTACAGCACCGAGAGCAACGCGACAGGCAACTATGTCATCACCGCAATGTTCATCGGCACCTACGACCTGACGGCGACCAGCGAGGGGTTCCAGACCCTGTTCCGGCCGAACGTCACGCTCAATGCCGGTTCGCGCGCCCGCGTCGACGTAGAACTCCAGGTCGGCTCTGTGACCGAGACCGTCGAGGTCACTGCGGAAGTGCCGCTGCTGGAATCGGAGACATCCAGCCTCGGGCAGGCCATCGAGAACACCACCATCACCCAGATGCCGCTCAATGGCCGGAACTATCAGGAACTCGCGGTACTCACCGCGGGCGTCCTGCCGAGCCGTCGCCAGAACTTCGTTGAGGACGCCTTCAGCGTCAACGGGGCCGGCTTTGACCAGAACGTGTTCACGCTAGACGGCGCCGACAACAACAACTACTTCAGCGGCGTCGTGGTGGCGTCCAACCAGGCGGTCAAGCCCTCGATCGATGCCATCCAGGAATTCAAGATGGAGACCCACAACTACGGCGCGGAATTCGGTCGCGGCGGGGGCGCCATCGTCCAGGTGACGACGAAGTCGGGGACCAACGACACCCACGGGACGGCGTTCGAGTTCCTACGCAACGACAAGCTCGATGCCAACGACTTCTTCAACAGCGGGCGGCCACAGCCGCCTTTCCGGCAGAACCAGTACGGAGCGACCTTCGGCGGCCCGCTGGTCAAGGACCGTATGTTCTACTTCGGCAGCTACGAGGGCACGAGGATCCGCGAGAAGCTGACCCGGCTCAGTATCATCCCGACGCCGGAGCAGATTCGCGGCGACTTCTCGGGAATCGCCCAGATCTACGACCCGGCTTCCCAGGCGGCGGACGGGACGCGCTTGCGGTTTGAGAATGACAGGCTACCGGCCGACCGCATCGACCCCGTGTCGAAGAACATGGTTGAGCTGTACCCGGCGCCGAATCGAGGTGGCGGGCAGAACTACCTCTTCAATCCGTCGCGAAACCGCGACGATGACAAGGTCGACACCCGCTTCGACTGGCGCGCCGCCACGAACCACACGATTTTCGTCCGCTACAGCTACTTGAATTTCGACCGCTTGGAGCCTGGGAACCTCCCGCTCCCGGCTAGCGGCGGCAACACAGCCGTGCGTTTTTCCAGGGCCAACACCGGGGTGTTGAACTGGACGGCGGCGCTCGGCGGCAGCATGGTCAACGAGTTCCGCGTCGCCTACAACCGGCTGGTCGGCGGCATCGACACGGCGACGCAGGCCCAGCTTTGGAAGGATTTCGGCTTCAGGGGGCTGTTCGACCGAGAGGACATCAACGGCCTTCCGGATTTCCGGCCTTCCGGCTACCGGACCGTCGGCGACCGCAACTTCGCCCCCGACCCCAGGAAGCAGGACGTCCGCCAGGTCGTCGAGAGCTTCTCGGTGACCAAGGGCAATCACTCGCTGAAGATGGGCGTCAATATTCGCAACTTCGTCCGCTGGTCGGGCATCACGAACTTCGCCAGGGGCCGGTTCTGGTTCAACGGACAGTTCACCCGTGCCGTCGCCGGGGTGCGGGGCGGGGGGGACGGCCTTGCCGACAGCATGCTCGGGCTAACCAGCAACATGCGGTTCAGCACGCCCCTCAACGTCCGGCGCCACGGCTATGCCATAGAAACCTATCTCCAGGACAACTGGAAGGTGACGCCCAAGCTGACGCTGAACCTGGGGCTTCGGTACGAGTACCAGTCCCCGTATGTCGAGCAGAACGACCGGTCCCGGAACTTCATCATCGACCCCGAGGACTCGCGCTTCGGCACATTGATTGGCACTGGCAGCGGCGTGGAGGGCCGTTCGTTCCTTAAGCGAGACCTCAACGACTGGGGGCCGAGGATCGGGTTCGCGTACCAAGCCACCCCGAAGACCGTGATTCGCGCCGGGTACGGCGTGTTCTACGTCGGGACGTTCAGGCTGCCCGTGCTTGCCGACCCCACGGCGAATCCGCCCTTCTACTTGCAGAATGACATCCCCTCCCAAGTGGCGAGCTCGACTTCGAAAGTCATCGTCCGCGACGGCGTCCCTGCGGACGCCCTGAATCCCGATGTGATCACCGGCCGATCGCTCGTCGGGGTCTGGCCGTTTTCCTTCCCGAACGGCACGACGCACCAGTGGAACTTCAACATCCAGCGGTCTCTGCCCGGCAACTCTCTGGTCTCGGTCGCCTACGTCGGCTCCAACACCGTGCGTACCGAAAGCGCAGCCAACGTGAACCAGCCCGAGCCGGGAGCGGGCCCGAACAACCCGCGACGCTGGTTCCCGCAGTTCGCCAACATCAACACGAACCCGACGGTCGGGGGAGCAAACTATCAAGGACTAGAGGCGAAGTTCGAGCGGCGCTTCAGCGGCGGATTCTCGATGCTGAGCGGGTTCACCTGGAGCAAGACGCTGGCCAAGCAGCTCGGCCAGAGGACCAGCTGGTGGCATCTGGCTCCGGAGAAGACCGTCTCGCGCCAGCACCTGCCCCAGCGGCTCTTCTTCGCCGGCGTGTGGGACCTGCCTTTCGGGGAGGGGCGCCAGTTCGCCACCCAGGGTGCCCTCGCCAAGATCATCGGCGGATGGCAGATCTCTCCGATCTTCGAGGCGCAGCGCGGCCTGCCGCTCAGCCCCGGGGTCGCCGGCAACCCGGCCAACACGACGGGCGGCCAGCGGCCGAACCGGATCGCGGACGGCAACCTGCCCCGGAGCGAGAGGACGCCGCAGCGGTGGTTTGACATCGGGGCCTTCGAGGTGCCCGCCCGCTTCACGTTCGGGAACTCGGCGGCCTGGATCATCGAGGGACCTGGCCTCGTCAATCTCGACGTGATGATCTCCAGAACCTTCGCTCTGACCGAGGAGCTTTCGCTCGACTTCCGGACCGAGTTCTTCAACGTGTTCAACGAAGCGCACTTCAACTTCCCGAATGGCACGATCAATCGGGCGGCTGGCGGCCGCATCTCCTCTACGATGGAGTGCTGCCCGGCCCGCCAGGTCCAGTTCGGGATGAAGCTGATCTTCTAGGGTGCCCGCCCTGCTTGTCAGCGGCGGGCGGCCGCCTCTACCGCTTGGAGATCCCGCTCGAGATCGCGGGCCAGTTGCGGCTGGCCCATTTCGGTGGCGAGATCGAGAGCCCGCCGAAGGTAGTCGACGGCCTTGTCGGACTCGTTGATCCGGAGGTAGGCGTCGGCCAGGCCGTACAGGTAGGTGGGCGTCCGCTCGTCCACGGGCTCGAGCGTTCCCAGCAGGTGCCGGATCGCCTCCTCGACGCGGCCGGCGCGGATTAGGCGGCGGGCCATCTGGAAGTTGGCCGCGCGGTTGCCGGGATCGTATTCCAAGGCGAGCCGGTAATGGTCCAGCGCTACGCTGTCCTTCCCCGACTGCTCCAGGGTCCAGGCCAGGTCGGCGTGTGTGCCGCCGGCGTGCGGGTTGATCTCCAAGGCGTGGCGAAAGCTCGCCGCTGCCTCTTCGAGCCTGCCGCTCCGCGCCAGGAGCGTGCCCCAGCTGACATGTAGTTCTTCGGAATCCGGCGCGAGTTTCAGCGCCCGTTCGTAGTGCCGCGAGGCGTCTTCGAACCGCTCCAGCTTGCCGTACGCCGAGATCAGGTTGATGTGCGGCTGAGCATACCTGCCGTCAGCTTCGACAGCGCGTTCGTACGCTCGGACCGCCTCTGCTAGCAGGCCCTCGCCCTCCAACCGCAGCCCTCGGTGGAGGTGTGCCTGCCTGTCTGCGCGCAGATTGCGAACCGCCGCCATCAGCGGGTCGTTGATCGCCGGCTCCTGCCGGCTCGCGCCCGCGATTTCCAGCTGCCGTTTGGCGGCGCTCGCCCGTCCGAGCGATTGGTAAAGCATCGCCAGGGCGTACCGAACCGCACCAGCCTCCGGTGCCAGCTCGATAGCGCGCAGGTAGGCTCGCAGCGCCGCGTCCTTCTCCCCGGAGGCGTCCCACGCCCGGCCAAGGCCGTAGAGCGCGGCGGCGCTGGACGGGTCGAGCTCGACGGCTTCCTCGAAGGCGCTCTTGCTCTCGGCGGGACGGCTTTCGCCCAGCAGCGCCTCGCCCAGCCGGATCTGCGCCGCCACGGAATCCGGCTTCATGGCGGCCGCCCGGCCGAAGTGTTCCGCAGCCTCGCCATACCGGCCCAACTCGGCCAGAACCGATCCCAGATAGTAAGGCCACCGCCAGTCCCCCGGGGCCAGAGCGGCTGCGCGACGATATGCGGCAACCGATTCCTCGCGGAGTTCATAGGCATGCAGGGCCATTGCCAGTGCGCTGTTGGCCCCGGCATCGTTAGGGTTCTTGCTCGTCCCTTGCTGCGCTGGTCCCAAGGCCGCCCGCGCTCCAGGCGACATCGCGTCCAAGCTGAGGGATGCTAGGGGGGGCATGGGCTCGGCTACGTCCGGCTCTACTTGGCAGGAGGCTAGGATCGACGCTAGCGCTGCGACAGCGAGGGGCCAGTTTGAACGCCTGAGTGTCCCGAATCGAGTCGCCACGGGTAGGTTGCGGCCGCGAACTCGCAGCCGAGTCGTATAGCCTGCCAAGCCAATGCATCCGGCTGAAGCTCAAGGCCTGCGACGGGCTTAGAATAGCAGCGCCGTTCCCAACTGGGCCCACAGACGCTGGAAGTTCCACGGCCGGAGCAGCGACGCTTCCTACAATGGGTTCAGGCTCATGAAGATCAAGAATCTGCGGGTTCACTCGATCGCAATCGCAGACCCGCCGCTGCGCAGCTCGTATGGCCTTCACGCGCCATACGCACTGCGCAATATTGTGGAACTGGAGAGCGAGGACGGCATTGTCGGCATTGCCGAGACCTACGGCGGGGAAGGTCCGGCCGCCGCGCTGAGGGAGGTCGGCCTGCAGGTGATCGGCAAGGACGCCTACCGGATCACGGGTGACCTGCTCGACTTGGCGGAGGGCGAGGGCGGCGGCGCGGCGCGGTCGCACACGATGAGCACGCCGGGTGAGAACCCGCTGGATGCCGGGCCACGCACGTACTCGGCGATCGAGACCGCCTGTCTCGATCTGATCGGGCGCAGCGTGGGCGTTCCGGTCTGCGACCTGCTCGGGGGGCGCGTCCGCGACGCAGTGCCATTCTCCGCGTACGCCTTCTACAAGCACGCCGGCGGGGGCGGCGAGGGTGCCGACGCCCGGGAGGACAAGTACGGCGAATGCCTCACCCCGGAATCGATCGTGCGCCAGGTGCGCTCCATGATCGATGAGTACGGTTTCAAGGATGTCAAGCTGAAGGGCGGCGTGCTCGATCCGCCCGTGGAGGTCGAAACCATCCGCCAGCTGCGGCAGGAATTCGGCCCCAACGTGCCCCAGCGCATCGACCCGAACTCCGCTTGGACGGTCGAGACGTCGGTGCAGGTCGGCGAAGCGCTGCGCGAAGAGCTCGAGGGCGGCGGCTACTTGGAGGATCCGGTCGCCGGGATCGCAGGCATGGCGGAGGTCCGCCGCGTCTTGCTCGACAAGGGCATCGAGACGCCGCTGGCCAGCAACGTGGCCGTCACTTCATTCGCGCACCTGCCCGAGTCCGTGAAGCGAGATGCCGTCCAAGTCGTGCTCTGCGATCACCACTTCTGGGGCGGCATGCGCCAGGTGCAGCATCTGGGAAAGCTCTGCCAGACCTTCGGCGTGGCTCTGTCGATGCATTCGAATTCGCATCTCGGCATTTCGCTGATGGCGATGACCCACGTGGCGGCGGCCACGAAGAATCTCACGTACGCCTGCGACACGCACTACCCTTGGCAGACATCCGACGAAGTCATTGAAGGCGGCAGGCTCTCGTTCGAGCAAGGCAGCATTCGGGTGCCTGAGCGCGGGGGCTTAGGCGTAGACATAGACCGCGACCAGCTAGCGCGCCTCAAGGAGCGATATGACAAGATTCCCTACCGGCGGCGCGACGACGAGGGAGAGATGCGCAAGCACATCGACCCACGCTGGCGCCGAGCGCTGCCGCGCTGGTAGGCCGCGGCCTGACGGATCGCACTTGCACCGTGAGCGGCTCTGGTTTACCATCGTTGCCACGGAAGGAGGGATGGTGATGAAGACAATGTGCCGTCTCACGGTTCTTTTGCTCTCGCTGGCGTGTGGAATGGCGTTTGCCGTCCCGCGCTTGTCGTCCGTAGAACCGGATGCCGTTGCGCCCGGCGGAACGGCGGTTGCAAAGGGCAGCGACCTTGCCAAGAATGCGGTTGACAGGCTGTACCTCACGGCTGGTGGCAGCGACGTCGAGCTCAAGATCACCGAGCAGACCGCAGACTCGCTGACCTTCGAGGTGCCCGCTTCGACCGCGATGAAGCGGTATCGGCTGATGTTTCTGACCGCTGGTGTTACGCCTGCCTACATGGAGCAGCCGATTGCCTTGGAAGTCGTTGACGAGGCGACAGCCAAGCAGCGCGCCGAGGCAGGCGACACCGAGCTCGAGATCATCGAGGCCGCCCCGGAAGAAGTGCCCGAACCCAACAACGAACCCGACAACTAGAGGTCCGCCCAAGCTTCGATCACGTCGTGCCCGCGGTGTCATTGACGGCTGGACCCGGCAGCTGTGCGAGCGCCCACGCGGCGTGCTCGCGAATCAAGTCGTCCCGGGAGCGGGCCAATCGCTCCAAGGCAGCGCGGAACGACTCGTTGCCGCTGTTCCCCATCGCCACCGCCACGTTGCGCAGGAATCCAGAATAGCGGCTGCGCTCGATCGGCGTGCCGGCGAACCGCGCATTGAACTCTTCTTCGCTCAAGCCGGCAAGCTCCGCCAGGTTCGGCGCGGCATTGGTGGGCTCGAACGCGGCGTCGCCGCTGACCGCGGCCCGGCGCGGGCCGTTCCAAGGGCAGACATCCTGGCAGATGTCGCAACCGAACAGGTGCTGTCCGGAGGCTGCCCTGTGCTCGGCCGGGATCGCTCCGCGCAGTTCGATCGTCCAATACGAAATGCACAAGCGCGAGTCCAGCGCGTGAGACGGCCCGCTGCCTGCGTCGATCTCGATGAGCGCCTCCGTCGGGCAGGCGTCGATGCACCGCCGGCACGTGCCGCAGCGGTAGGGGGCCTCATCGTCGACGGCCAGTTCCAGCGATGTCAGGACCTCGCCCAAGAAGAACCACGAGCCGATCCGCTCGTCGATCAAGCAGCAGTTCTTGCCAATCCAGCCGAGACCCGCGCCGCGGGCATAGGCCCGCTCGAGCAGTGGCGAGGTGTCCACGCAGACCTTGCACTCGACATGGTCTCCGTACTCGCCGCGGATCCAACTTGCCAACTCGTGCAGTCGCTGCTTGAGCACGTCGTGATAGTCCTGGCCCCACGCGTAGCGGGAGACCCAGCCCGCCTCGGGGGAGTCAAATTCGGTGGAATACGGTTCCGGCGTGTTGTAGACCATTCCTACGCAGATCACCGAGCGCGCCGAGGGCAGCAGCGAGCGGGCGTCGGCGCGCATCTCGGCCCGGCGGCCACCCAGATACGCCATTTCGCCGTGATAGCCGCGGTCAAGCCAATGCGGGTAGAAGAGCGACTCCAGGGTCGGGCCGGCAGCGGTCACGCCCGCGAGTTCGAATCCGAGCTCGCGCGCCCTTTGCTTGATTGGTCCGGGGTCTTGCACGGCCTCGCGGGGCTCCCTTGGGTCGCCGTCGGGCTGAACGGTGGCTTGCCAGGCGCGATTCAGCCATCAATACTGCCATAGAAGTCCTATTTTTGGCGATTCGCCGATTTGCCCTTGCATCCGGATCCTTTTGTGCCGACAATTTACTGTGGACGGCCGGGTCGAGGGATCGACCGGCCAAGCATTGCTGTGACTCCCGGCGAGCCCCGCCGATGCAGTCCGGCGCGAAACAGGCAGAATCCTTCAAGGAGACCCCGATGCAACGACCGGTGAAATATTTGGAGCGAGGCCTTACGGGGGCCGCGCGAGCAGGCTGGAAGGCTGCCCGCAAGCTGGACGCCCGCAAGCATCCCAACCCCGCGTTCACTCCGGACTGGTCGGAGAAGCCGATGCTCAAGTCCTGGGAAAAGAGCAAGCCGCCGCTGGGCTGGCCGCGCCAGACGGACTCGCTATGTCCGAAATGCGTGCGCGAGGCCCGCGAGGTGATCCTGAGCGGCGAGGTTGACTACTCGATCCTCAGGACCGAGAAGGTGGGCGAGGTGAAGGCGACGATCGTCCAGCGCGATAACGAGATCTGGATGGTCAAGGAGTGCCCCACGCACGGCAAGACCGAGGACGTGATGGCGATTGACGCCAAGTTCCTGGAGCACATCGAAGCCCAGTTTCCCGGCCGTGACATCCGCGCCCACAACGATGAGGACCTGCACAACCACGGCTCCTCGACCGTGAAGTTCGGCCGCGGAGCGGTCCTGACAGTCGACCTGACCAACCGCTGCAACATGATGTGCGACCCGTGCTTCATGGACGCTAACCAAGTGGGCTTCGTCCATGAGCTCGAGTGGGAGGAGATCAAGACGATCTTGGACAACGCAATCAAGATCAAGCCGCGCCGCCAGATGTCGGTGCAGTTCTCCGGCGGCGAGCCGACGATGTCGCCCTACTTCCTCAAGGCTGTCCAGTACTGCCGCCAGATTGGCTACAACTCTGTCCAAGCCGCGACCAACGGCATCGAGTTCGCCAAGAACCCAGAGTTCGCCGAAGCCACAGCGGACGCGGGCATGCGCTATGCGTACCTGCAATTCGACGGGATCGGCAACGAGCCCAACCAGCACCGCAAGATCGGCAACCTGTTCGATGTCAAGATCAAGGCGATCGAGAACATGCACAACGCCGGCATCGAAATTGTGCTGGTGACGACGCTGGTCAACAACGTCAACAACGAGGAAGTCGGCCCGATCATTCAATTCGCGCGCGATAACCCGGGCCGGATCGCCTTTATCTCATTCCAGCCGGTGTCGTTCACCGGGCGCGACGAGGAGATCACGGACGAGCGGCGCATGCGGCAGCGCTACACGCTGAGCCATCTTGCGCACGACGTCAAGAAGCAGGTCGGCATCACCGAGCCCACGCGCGACTGGTTCCCCATCTCCGTGATGGGCAGCTTCGTTGACGCGGCGGATCTGGCGCATGGCCCGAGTGCGCAATGGGGCCAGGTGAGCTGCGGCTGCCATCCGAACTGCGGAGTCGGCACGGCGCTGATGATCAACAAGCAGACCAATGACATGGCTCCGGTGGCGGAGTTCATTAACGTCCCGCAGTTCGTGCAGGACATCCGGCGCGTCACTGACTCGGGCCGCGGCAAGCTTGCGACGAACGTCCAGATGGGCCTGGCGCTGCTGAAGAACTACAACCCGATGAAGGCCCCGAAGAACTTCTCGATGTTCGACCTGCTGAAGAAGTTCGACAAGTCGTTCGCGCTGAGCGGAAAGAACTACGGCAGGGGAACGGCGCGGCGCAACGATCCGTGGAACTTCCTGTTCGTGGCCGGAATGTGGTTCCAGGACCTGTTCAACTACGACTTCCGTCGCACCGAAATGTGCGTGATCCCTTACGGCACGCAGGAGGGCGAGATCTCATTCTGTGCCTACAACACGGGCATCGGCTGGCGGAACATCATCGAGAAGATGCACATGACCGCCTCGCTGTCGACGTGGTACGGCGAGCATGGACGGCACAAGATCTACGCCGGTGGCCGCAAGGTCGACGAGATCACTCAGCTGAGCGAGAACCTGCACGTCAACGCCGAGCATGCCGCCCGGGGCGCGCAGGTCTCGGAAGGACCGCAGAACGCTCGCGAAGAGAAGATCGCTGCCCGCGACGAGAAGCTCAAGCAAGCGCAGGAGGCCGGGGAGGAGATTCCCGCCAGTGGCGCTCGCGAACGCAAACTCTCGGCAGAAGAGGAAGCCCGGCTCATGCAGATGTACCGGCAAGAAGTCCTCAAGGAGCCCGCCGCTCCCGCGCTGGTGCAGATCGGCGGCATGGGCGCGCCGACTCAACAGCCGCGCGAGACCGTTGGAACGAGCGGCGACTAGCCGGCCTGCCAGCTAGGCTGGGACCGATTGCTTGACGCGCTTGCCGCAGGCAAGCGGGGCGTGAAGTGGTGATCCGGAGCCCTTGGCCTGTGGCAAGCATTCCCGCGAACGGGGCGTGCGCGCAATCTGAACCGCGCGCATTGACGGCCCGAATCACTGCGGACCCGTCAGGCCCGTCAGTACAGCGACTGCGTTAGCCAGACACTCGCATTCTGTCGGTGTCAGGCGAGACAGTTGGATCCTGCTCCGCGATCAACCAGGGATCGTCTTTGCCCTGCTGGAAGCCCCAAGCGCAAGGACAGCTCAAGCGGCAGTAATGCGCTCCAGCGCCGAGCCTTTGCGGATGATCGTCTCCTCTCGCTTCGGGCCAGTCGAGACGCCGCCGATCTCGACGTCAAGGCGTTCTTCCAAGAACGCGATGTAGTCTTTGGCGGCCCGTGGGAGTTCGCTGAATTCCGTGATGCCTGACGTCGGCTTGTTCCAGCCGGGCAATTCCTCGTAGACGGGCTCGAGCTCCGAGTATTCCTCAGCGATGGCCGGCACCCAGTCGAGCGTCGCCCCGTTGTGACGGTAAGTCGTGCATACCGGGATCGAATCCAAGTAGTCGAGTACGTCTAGCTTGGTGACGAACACAGAGGAGAGGTGGTTGACTGCGTGAGCATAGCGCAGCAGCGGTATGTCGAACCATCCGCAGCGCCTGGGGCGCCCCGTGACGGTGCCATATTCGCCTCCGGCCTGCCGCAGGGCGTCGCCTGCGACCCCGTGCAGTTCCGTCACGAACGGGCCCTCGCCGACGCGTGTGGTGTAAGCCTTGGCGACGCCCACAATGTCGTGCAAATGCCGCGGTGAAACGCCGGAACCGGTACAGAGCCCCCCAGCCGTCGCGTTCGACGAGGTGAGGTAGGGGTAAGTGCCGAAGTCGATGTCGAGCATCGTTGCCTGAGCGCCTTCGAAGAGCAGCCGTTTACCCTGCCGTATCGCGTCGTTGAGGTATTTCCCGGTATCGGCAACGAACGGTCTCAACCGCTCGGCCAGCTCCTGGTAGTGCGCAAGGGCAGCTTCCGGGTCCCAGCGCTCACTAATGCCCAGGGCCTTGGCTACGGTAGATTTCTCCTCTGCCACGGAGCGGAAGCGCTCCTGAAAGATGGCCGGCGATAGCAGTTCTGCCACCCGGATGCCCCGTCGAGCCACTTTGTCCTCGTAGCAGGGCCCGATTCCCCGAGATGTGGTGCCAATCTTGCGCTTGCCGGGAGAAGCCTCAGACGAGAGCTCCAGCAGCATGTGGTAGGGAAACACGACATGGGCACGGTTGCTGATCAGCAGGTTTGACTCGACATCGACGCCAAGGCCGCGCAGCGTGTCGACCTCGCTCAGCAGCGCTTCCGGATTGATGACCACACCGTTGCCGACCACGGCAATTGTGTTTGGGCGCAGGATGCCGCTGGGAACAAGGGACAGCTTGTAGACCTGCTCACCGACCTGCACTGTGTGGCCGGCGTTGTTGCCCCCTTGGCAACGGACCACGACGTCGTAGTGCTCGGCGGCAAGATCGATGAGCTTGCCTTTTCCCTCATCGCCCCACTGGAGGCCCAAGACTGCAAGGTTTGACATTGGGACTCCGGTAAGCGTCCGGCGGCGGCGGGCCGACGGGAAAAGGGATGCGACGGGTGATGCGCGCAGTAAAGGGCCCGCAGCTATCCCCTATTCTAGCGCCCGCGGGCGCGGCGGGACATGGGTCAGGACGGAGCTGGCGGGCCTGCCTTCCAGTCATTCCAAAGCTGTTCCATGGCGCCCACCCGATGCGGAAATTCGCCGGCTAGATCGTGCAGTTCGGTTCCGTCGGATTCGATGTCGTACAGCTCCCAAGGTCCGTTCCTGACCGCCACCAGCTTCCACCGCCCCTGCCTGATGGCGCGCCCTCGACTCCACTGCCAGTACAGCTCCGCCGGCGGCTCCCGCGTGCTTCCTTGGAGGATGGGCAACAGGCTCTTCCCGTCCATTGGATGCACGGCGTGACCCTCGAACTCGGACGGTTGATCCGCGCCGGCGGCATCGAGGAATGTCGGCATCAAGTCGATCACGTGAGCCAGCTCGTCGGTGAGGGTTCCCGGCTGCTGGATTGCAGCTGGCCACTTAGCGATGAGCGGCACTGTAATGCCGCCCTCGTGGTCATGTTGCTTATATAGCCTGAAGGGGGTATTGGACGCGTTTGCCCATCCATACCCGTAGCTCTGGTAGGTGTTCTCGGGGCCCGGCATGAGGTCGGGGACGTTGCCTGGAATCACCGGTTGTCCGTCACGGGTGCGCTCTGGAAGATACGCTCCCGTCCGGTCGGTCGCGTATTCCACATGGCAGCCACCGTTGTCGATCTGAAAGACGACCAGCGTATTGTCAGCTTCGCCGGAAGATTCCAAGCGATCCAAGAGCCGTCCAATACCCTGGTCCATCCGCGTGACTTGGGCGGCATATACTTCCATGCGTCGCTCCTGCCAGGCCTTGTGGGGCTCCTCTGTCCAAGCCGGGACTTGGGGGTTTCGTGGCGAGAGCTCCCAGTCCCCGTTCACGGTGCCCAGTTCTTTCATGCGGGCATGGCGTTCCAGCCGGAGGGCATCCCAGCCCCCGGCATAGCGCCCTTCGTATCGAGCGATGTCCTCTTTGAAGGCGTGCAAGGGCCAGTGCGCCGCCGTATAGGCCACGTACAGAAAAAACGGGCTGTCCTTCCCTAGGCCGTCTTCCATGAACTTCAGGGCGTAATCGGAAATGGCGTCGGTGTAGTAGAAGTCCGGGTCGAGATACAGGTGCTCGGCAGGCTCGTTGTCCAGCATCAGTGACGCGGGCGTCCAAAAGCTGCCCGCGCCGAGCGTCGTTCCGAAGAACCTGTCGAAGCCCCGCTGGCAGGGCAGGCTCTCGTGCGCTCCGGGCTTGGATAGGTGCCACTTCCCGCTCAAATAGGTCGAATAGCCGACCGCGCCGAGGGCCTCGGCAAGGCTGACGACGTGCGGGGAAATGTTGCTAGCGGAGTCAAGCGCCTTGGTCGTGTAGCAGCCGCTCATCAGCGATGCGCGGGTCGGAACGCACATGTTGTTGGTGTAGTAGCGCGTGAAGCGCAAGCCTTGGGACGCCAAGCGGTCGAGATTCGGGGTCTCGATCTCGCCGCCGTAGCAGCCAAGGTCGGAATAGCCCATGTCGTCCGACATGATCATGACGATGTTGGGGGCTTTGCGGGTCTGTTCCGCTCCTTGCCTAGTGCAAGCTGCGGCAGCCAGCGGCGCGGCGGCGCCCCCGAACTGCAGGAATCGGCGCCGATCCAACGTGAATTGGTCCGTCACGGCAACATCCTAGCGCCTCGCATCCGAGTTTCTCCAGCCCAGCTGGCAGTACAGCAACGTTTGATCCACGCTCAGCCGAATCGCAGACACCCCTGTGGGCAGTGCCGCGGATTGTTGGTTGGGAACAGATCCGGCGACACCTCGGACAATCGCGGGGAAAGATAGCCTTCGACGGTCGCGCGGAATCGCAGGAGAGGAATCGCTTCTCGCGCCTGGCAGTCGGCTAGTCGAGGCAAGGGTGTTCTCTCTTCGGTCGGCGGCTGATCCGTCAGCCGGCGCAGGGCGTCGGCCACCCTGCCGCCGGGCTCATCTCGCCTAACTGCAAACGTTTGTATCAAGGGCCCCATCAGGTCGGGTAGTATGCAGCCAACCAAGTCTTCGAAAGACTTCCATCCAAGCTTCTGGAGATCGAAGCTGATTGTTCCCATGTTGCTCAACACACGGTTTACGGCTTGTCAATCACTTGCGGCCCTCACACCTCGGCGGTCGAGGGGATCAGTTCGAGGCAGATTGAAGCAGTTCAGAATGCACGTTGCGTCCCAAGTTGGATCCCGCGCAGACGATAGAGCCAAACGGCGGGGCTGATGAACTCGGGTAGCAAGCAGTGACCTCGGAAAAGGGGCTTCGGGGATCCATTGCCGTCCGCGTGCTTGGCGGAACTCAGGTGGCGCTGCGTCCGAACACGCGGGGCCACTCAAGCCGTATCGTGCCGCCTGATCCAATCGCGAAGGGCTTGGTCGATCCGAGAGTCTGCCACCCGTCCCCGCCCAGCTTGAAGTATGCGATCACGTCAGGCGAAAGGCGGATGGTAGTTGACATTTTCGGCCTGGTAACGCGAGGCCGACCGCGACGGACCGCGGCCTTAGCGAATCTCTCCGGCCAACCGTCACCGGAAAGGTCCGGTGCGTCGTCCCGATCCAAGCCTTGCTGCGTAGAGTGCTCGTTCTCGTTCATTAGCTCTCCTCACGCTGCTAATCCGATGCCTGTCGTTGCGGGGCGTCCAGACAAGAATCACCATCGTTTCGTCAAGCAACCCGATCGTGATGAGGCGATCCTCGCCGTAGTCCTTGCGGTCGTCCGCGACAGTCAGCGTAGCGCCCGCAAACACCTCGTTGGCACGAGCCATGTCGAGCCCTCTGGCATCCGGTATAGCCTTGCGCTTCGCCGGGTCGAACTCGATCTCCAGCATTTATTGCTACCACATTAAATCAGATCATCCAAGTTGAACGGGGCGACGGGGCGACCGTCATCCGCTAAGGGGCCCCGAATGACATGCAGCCGAAAAGGGGAAGGTGTCGGGAAACACAATCGGCAGACGATTGGCCACAGGTGTCGAGGAGGTCGTCTCGACGTCCCGTCACGCCTACGACTAGCTTGGCCAAGGGGCCACGCCGCAAGACGCCCCGCAAATGTCCCAAGCCGATGTGGCCGCGCTGGCACCCGGCGACGTCGTCGTCTACGACCGCCGCGACGACATCGTGGTTGTCGAGCCAAGCGACGAGGCCTGCCGCGGGCGCCTCGTCAAGTCCATCGCGTGGACCAGCACCTACGGGCTTGCCACCACCTTGCTGGACCGCCAGCGCTACCGAGTCCGGGACTTGTCCGACCTCTACCACCGTCCTGGGGCACCTGGGAACTGTATAAGATCAGTAGACAGTTCCTAGAGGTCGATCAGTTTCACGGCAAGAGCGAGCGCCTGGCCAAGCTGGAGCTGTATGCGCACTTCAATCTGATCGCGATGCCGCGGCTGTTCACCAACCGGGCCGACGCTCGCACCGCAAGCCGGTGCCGCAGGCCAACTTCAAGCACAGCCTAGCGGCGCTGGCACAGCATCTTGAGGGTCTGCTGCTGCGCCGCTCCGCGTATGTCAGCGAGACCCTAGAGCGGATCTGCGCCTAGGTCGGGACCGGCCGGCGCAAGCCGCTCCCCAACCGCTCGTACCAGCGGCGCTCACGGCGGCCGGCCCCGAAATGGTGCCGCCGCAAGGCCACCACAGCCTAGCCCGATGCCGATGACTTGAGTGCCCGGGACCTGCGGATGAACTGCCCTCAGGCCTCAGGCCACAAGGTTATTGCCAAAAACCTTGAGCTAGTGCCATTGAGCCGCATGTGCTGCAACCTCCGTTCCGGACGCGGTCGAGCTCAAGTGTCGGAGTAGTGCTCGTCAGAGCTCCGCGAGTTCAGGGTTCTCGGCCGCCCACTCCAAGAAGTCGCTCACGGTGTAGAACGTTTCATGCCTGAACAGGCGGCCGCGATCCTCGATCGGGTCCGACCAGCCGTAGTCCCACGAGTCACCCGTGCGGTCCATCCAGCGCGCGAGTTCTGCTTCCAGCTCTGCGCGCAGCGCGACGGCATCGGGATCGTGTGCCAGATTCTGCAGTTCGTACGGGTCCGCTTCGAGGTCGTACAACACCCAAGGCTCTGCCTTGGTGCGAGCGTACATGTGGCGCTGCGTGCGCACCCCTCGCCAGCCGCGCTCCACTCCGCCGGCCAGGAACGGGCCGAAGATCTGGAAGTAGGCCGCTCCCGGTCCGGTATCTGCCTCGCCGAGTACCACCGGCGACAGGTCGGCGCCCTGCATTTCAGCCGGGGCTTCGATGCCGCACAGCGAGAGCAGTGTCGGGGCGATGTCGACATGGGAGAAGATGGCGTCGGTCTTGCGTCCGGACGGAGCGCCGGGAAGGCGGACAATGCCGGGCACCCGAATCGATTCCTCCCATGGCTTTCGCTTGAGCCGCGCTGAGTGGGAGCCGAGCATATCGCCGTGGTCGGACGAAACCATCACGATCGTGTTGTCGCGCAGCCCCAACTCGTCGAGCTCGGCGAGGATGCGCCCGACTTGCTCATCCACGGCGGTGACCATCGCATAGTAGGCGGCAATCTCCTTGCGCCCGGGAGTCTTCACGTAAGGATTCGGCTCCAGCTCTCTGTCTGACGTGTCACCGTCGAAGTTGGGCCGCAGGGTGATCGCCTCCGGGTCGTACATCGCCATGTACTCTTCCGGGGCTAGGTACGGATCGTGAGGCGGTCCCATTTGGACGGTCAAGAAGAACGGACGCGGGTCTTCCCTCGTCTGGCGGAGGAAGTCGATGCCGATGTCCGTCCAAGCCTCCGCTTCGAAGGACTTGATGGGGATGGGGTCGGGATCGTCGCGGAAGTAGTGCGTGTCGAAGTGGGCATGGCTCACTTCGTTGGCGGCCCAGAACTCGAACCCTTGCCGGCGGGCCCCAGGCGGGATCCAGCCCGGCTGGCGGGGTCCGCCGTCAAGATGCCACTTGCCCACGAACCCGGTGCGATAGCCGGCTTCGCCGAAGACCTCGGCAACGCTGGTCTCGGATTCGCGCAGGCGGAGGTCATTCGCCACCATGCCGTTCGTGTGCGCGTACTTTCCCGTCAGGATGATCGCCCTGGCGGAGCAGCACACGGGCGAATTCGCGAAGTGATTGCGGAACAGCACGCCCTCGGACGCGAGGCGGTCCAGATTGGGCGTCTTGACGTCCGGATTGCCCATGCAGCCCATCGCCTGCGCCCGCATTTGATCCGGGAACAGGAACAGGACGTTCAAGGTGGCGTCTGTGCCTGCGGGCGGCGGGCGGCAAGCCGTGGCGCCCACCGCGGCACCGCCGGCTGCGAGGAAATCGCGTCGGGTGAGCATACGACTGGCGATCATAGCGCAGCGGCTCATCGTCGCGTGGCCCGCACCGCGCCCGCATTCGCCGGCCGGCCGCGGCGCACCAGGAAGAGGGCGGGTCACCTACCAGCCCGCAGCGTAGCGGTACGCATAGGGATCGGCCCCTGCTTCAACCACGCCGTGGGGCAGAACCTTGATCGCCGTGGGCGCCGAACCGCTATTACGGCGCCCGCGCGCTTCGACGATGTGCCCGCGCGCGGCGAGCTCCTCGAAGACGAAGCCGGGCATCCGCTCGTCCAGCAGCAGCACGTTCGGCTCCATCGCGTGGTCATCGAAGCTGGCCACCAGATGCTTGCTCTGGAAACGCGGAGCCTCGACCGCCACCTGGGGATTGAAGTTGCACAGCAGCACCGCCAGCAACACCTGCAGCAGGGCCTGTTCCTGCTGGTCCCCGCCCGGCGTGGACAAGGCCATGAATGGCTCGCCGCGGCGCGTCACCAAGGTCGGGGTCAGCGTGATTCTCGGCCGCTTGCCCGGCTCGACGACGTTCGGGTGATCCGGGATGGTCAGAAAGCTGTGCCCGCGCTGGGTCAGCGGGATGCCCGTGCGTGCCGCGATTACGGACGGCATCCAGGCTCCGGACGGCGAAGCGGAAAACATCATGCCGTCCGCTGTGGCGATGTTGACCGAGGTCGTGTCTTTCGATGCCAGCTTGTCGGGCAGGGGCCGCTTCGGGCCCGGATGCTGGGACGGATGAATCGGTCGACGGCGGCCGAAGCTGCCGGGGCGAAACTCGGAGGACGCGCGCCCGGGTTTGATCAGCGCGCGCCGCGCATTCGCGTAGTCCTTTGCCAGCAGTTCCCGCGGAACCTCCGAGAACCTCGGATCGGCATACCAAGCATCGCGGTCTGCGAACGCAAGTTTGAGGGCCTCCACTAAATGGTGGATGTAGGCCGGCGTGTTCCAGCCCATCTCTTGCAGGTCGTAGCCCTCGAGGATGTTCAGGGCTTGCAGCAGCACCGCCCCTTGGGTCCAGAAGTCCGCCTTGTACACTTCGTGCCCGTGAAACTGAGTCATCAGCGGCTGCTCGACATCCAAGCGGAATGCAGCAAAATCTTCGTATCGCAGAAGTCCGCCGTCACGCTCGACAAAGTCTGCGATTTCCCGCGCGATGGGACCGCGATAGAAGTAGTCGCGTACGGCCTCGATCGCATCGACGCGGGATCTGCCGCTTGCCAGGGCCGCCCTCTCGGCGCGCATCATTCGCCGGATTGTGCTCTCCAGATCCGCTTGCCGGAAGAGATCCCCGGTGCGCGGAATCCGGCCGTCAGGAGCGTACACTGCCAGCGAGGACGGGAACAGGTGCAGGAACGACGTAGCCTCTGCGATGGACCGGGCGCGCATGCGATCGATCGGGTGTGCCGCCGCCAGCGATGCTGCGGGTTGCGCGACCTCTGTGAACGAGAGCGTGCCGAAGCGCTGCAGGGCAAGCAGGGCGGCGTCGACCATTCCCGGCACTAGCGCAGGGAGCGTCCCGTAGGACGGGATATGGCCGGTCTTGTGGTCGCGCTGCGAGGCCTCGACTTCCAGCTCGGGATCCTTCCTGCGATTGAGGAAAAAGTCGAGGGTCATCTTGGCCGGAGCCGTGCCCACGCCAGCGATCGAGTGGACCTGCCCGTCGGGCGTGCGAATGAGCAACGGCGCCTCGCCGCCGAAGCCGAAGTGCGAAAACTCTGTGACCGCTCCGGCCAGCAGCGCAGCCACTCCCGCGTCAACGGCGTTGCCGCCGGAGTGGAGGACGCGCATCGTGGCCTGGGTTACCAGCGGCGTTCCGGCCGAAACCGCTGCGCGCTTGCCGCGCACAACCGGCCGGAAGACATCCCAGCGCAGGACCTCTTGCTGGCGACGCTCCTTCTCAGAGCGCAGCCGCCGCCCCTGAGCGAATGCCGTGCAAGCGGTCAGCAGGCCCAGGACCAATGCCAAGGCAATGTGTTTTCTGGACCCCACGCGCCGCCGCTGCCATGATAACGGTTCGCGGACCGGCTGGCCGCGGCTGGCTCAAATGTGCCCGAAGGCCGGTTCTTCTTCGACTGCCGTCGGTGCCGCGGCCGCCAGCAGATTCCGCACCCGCAGAATCGCTTCGCGCTTCTCGCGGTTGCGCATCGCGCGCCTGTTTGCCAGCAGGTGCGCAGTGGAGCTTTCCAAGACCTTGTGAACGATCTTGAGGCCGTTCGCCCGGATCGTGCTGCCGGTCTCGGTGTTGTCGACGATCGCCTCGCCGTCCTCGGGCGGCTTGGATTCGGTGGCGCCAAAGGAGTGGAAGATCGCCACGGGCGAGGCACCGCTGCGCTCCACGCTCAAACGCGTGTACGGGCTGTACAGGGACGGTTCCAGATCGGTGTGCTGGCGCACCAGCGCCTCGGTCAGGTTGAGATATTCCGTCCAGATCCTGAGAGGCTGCGTGCCCGTCGAGTCGACGAACTTGGCAAACAGGTCAGCCGCCGAGCGCACGTCGTCCCATTCGTCCGACACGCACAGCACGATATCGACGCGGCCGAACCCGAGGTCGAGCAGGTCTTCGACATTCCCTGCGGCCTCGCTCTCGTAGTACCAGTCGATGCCCGAAATGCCAACATCGAAGAAACCCGACTGCAGCATGTAGGGGATTTCCTGCGGCCGCATCATCTTCACTTCGACGCCCTCGATGCCAAGGTCCGGGCGGTAGCCGCGACTGCCATCTGCGTATCCCTGCGGGTCGATGCCGGCGCTCTCAAGAAAAGCCCGGGTCTTGTTTTCCAAGCTTCCCTTGGGGATGGCGAAACGGATTGGCTTCATGGCGTCTTTCCTGAATGGATGCTGCGCCTAGCCCCGGGCGGCCAGCGCCTCCAGTACGGCCTCCGCTGAGGCTGCGAGCTCCGCGCCGTCCGGCATGCACAAGGTTGCCCCGCTCAGGCTCGCTGCCAACGCTCCGGGTCCACCGACTGTTGCCCCGCGATTGCGCAACTCCTCCGCAAGGCGGACCGCGGCGGCCTCGTCTTGTGGCGCGACAGGTTGGAGGGCAATTCCCGGACGCGTGGCGGGCCGGCTGTCCGCGAGGCCCAGTTCCTGCAGGGTGTCGAGGCGGACGGCGCAACCGGTCGCCGGCGTCGGCGGACCGCCGAACAGCTCGACCAACTGGTCATAGCGGCCGCCCCCGCAGAGCTTGTTCGCGCCGCTGGCGATTTCGAACACGGTCCCGGTGTAGAAAGTCAGGCCGCGCGCGATGCCGAGGGTGATATCGAGGTCGCCGATGCTGTAGTACTGCAGCAGGCGGCAGACGGACATCAGGTCATCCAACGCCGCATCGGCGCCCGATCCGGCCAGAGCAGCCGCTGCCAGGTCGGAGACTTCCTCCAAGGCCCCGCGAATCGCGCTTGCGCGCAACAATCGCTCGGCGGTCTGTTCGGGAACATAGCCTTCGATATTCCAGAGATGCCGGTAGGTTGCGGCGGCCTCATCCGGCAGGCGGCGGGCCAGCTCGCGCGTGTCCAGCTGGGGCATGTCGGCGATCGCGAACTCGCCGGCGTAGCCATCCTGCGCCTGCAGGGCGGCCAAGCCGCGCCGGTCCGACCGCAGCTGCTCTTCGATCTGCGGGTCCAGGGCCGCGCTGGCCGCCGCGCAGCGCTCGCGAATCGCGGCCAAGCGGTCGAGATGGCCGATCACCGCAGCCCGGTCGTCAGCGCTGAGCTGTTCGGGCAGAAGCGCCCGGAAGATGCCCGCGGTGCCGACCTTGATCGAGAGCCGCGGCGCTCCGATGCCGCGCAGAAAGCGGTGGGCCGCCGCGATGACCTCCGCGTCGGCCGCGGGCGCGGAATCGCCCAGGACTTCGAGCCCGGCCTGCGTGAACTCTCTCTTGCGGCCCGAGTGCGGCCTGCAATAGCGGAAGCAGGGAGCGATATAGAAGAGCTTGTGCGGAGCGACCAGGTTGTCCAGCGCTCCCGATGCAACCATGCGGCAGACCGGTGCAGTCATTTCGGGGCGCAGGGCGTACTCCTCGTGATCGCAATGAAAAGTTAGCAGCGAGTTCTTGATCTCGGGCCCGGAGCGTGCGGCGAACAGATCGGCCCGCTCGAACATTGGCGTGGACACCTCGGCGAAGCCGTACGACTCTGCGGTGCGCGCGAAGGCGGCCTCGAAGCGGCGTCGCAGGGCCGTGTCAGCGGGCAGGCCGTCACGCGTGGCTGGCGGGGGAGCGTTGTCAAGCATGGCGAAGCGTCCCTGGGGCGATGCGGCGAACGCCAGCCTTGGCGGCCGGGCCGGGCAACCTCAGGAAGCGCAGCGCGAAGACCGGCCACCCTTCGGCGGCTCGCCTTCGCTCCTTTGATTCTACCGATCCGGCGCATCCTCGTACGGCCGGGTTGCGGCGGTGCCTGGCGCGCGCAGAATCTGCCGAAGCCGCCCGCCGGCGCGGATCGCGTGGTCGCTGCCCGAGTCCGCGACCGACTGCGCTGGAGGCAGGCGACGCCCCGCGACTGGGGCGCTTCCGACCAACGAACGGGCCAGGTTGAAAAATCATCTCCGGGATTGGGACATGCTTGAAAATCTGTAACGTTGACAGGGAAAACTTTCTATACTGAAAGAGACGCTTCGTTGGTGGAGCCCTGTTCTCGCGGATTCCCGCGCTGAAACCCGTTGTAGCCGCAAGACCCCGTTTCATGCGAGCCATAGATGCATCCCCTATCGGGGAACCTTTACTTGATGCCACCCTCGAGGTCGTGAACGATTTCAGTATCCACGTCGCGACGGTGAATGGGTCTGGCAGCCAGTCGTCGAACTTGGTGCTGCTGCGCGCCCTGTTCGAAATGGGCATCCCTGTTTCGGGCAAGAACCTGTTTCCGTCCAACATCGCCGGCTTGCCGACTTGGTACACGATTCGTGCGAGCAAGTTCGGGTTCACCGGTCGCAAGAAGGAAATCGACTTCCTCGTGGCGATGAATTCCGCGTCCGCTATCGACGATGTCCAGTCACTCGAACCGGGGCGGGTGGTGGTCTACGACGAGCCGCTGGGACTGCAGTCCCAGCGCGACGATCTGTCGTACTACCCGGTGCCGTTCGACCGGCTCACCGCGGCGGTCTGCCCGCAACCGAAGCTGCGCAAGCTGGTTCGCAACATGGTCTACGACGGCGTGCTGGCCTCGTTGCTCCATATTGAAATGGAGGAGATCCGCAAGGCTATCAACAAGCAGTTCTCGACGAAGCCCAAGGCCGCCACGCTGAACTGGGAAGCGGCTGTGGCGGGTTACGAGTGGGCTCAGGAGAATCTCCGCAAGCATGATCCTTTCCGCGTCGAGCGGATGGATGGCAATCGGAACAAGATCATCGTCGAAGGCAACGCGGCCGCCGCTCTCGGGGCAGTCTTCGGTGGAGTCAGCGTCATCACTTGGTATCCCATCACGCCCTCGTCGTCGCTGGCCGAAGCCGCGCAGGGCTACTTGAAGCGGTTCCGGACCGACGAGGCGACAGGCAAGGCGAGCTTTGCGGTGGTGCAGGCCGAAGACGAGCTGGCTTCGATCGGCATGGCCATTGGGGCCGGATGGGCCGGAGCGAGGTCGATGACCACAACCGCCGGCCCAGGCATCTCGCTCATGTCGGAGTTCGTTGGGCTGGCGCACTTTGCGGAGATTCCGGTCGTGCTGATCGACGTGCAGCGGATGGGGCCGTCGACCGGTCTGCCGACGCGCACATCGCAGGGTGACTTCCTGTCGGCCGCAACGCTTTCGCACGGCGACACGTCCCACCCGATGCTGATCCCGGCCACTCCCGAGGAGTGTTTCGAGTTCAGCGCGAAGGCCTTCGATGTTGCCGAGCGTATGCAATCCCCGGTGTTCGTGATGCTGGATCTCGACTTGGGGATGAATTACTGGACGGCCGAGAGGTTCGAGTACCCCGATTGGGACATGGATCGAGGCAAGGTGCTCAGCGCTGAGGACATTGAGAGGCTGCAAGGCGACTGGGGCCGCTATCGCGACGTGGACGGCGACGGCATCCCCTATCGGACAATTCCCGGCAACCCGCACCCGCAAGCGGCCTACTTTGCCCGTGGCACGGGGCACGACGAGGACGCCAACTACAGCGAGCGCGAGGCGGACTGGATCCGCAACATGGATCGGATCAAGAAGAAGATGGACAGTGCTCGCCGCTGGCTGCCGGAGCCGGTGATCGAAGACAGCCCAGATGCCAAGGTTGCCCTCGTGGCCGCGGGAACCAGCCATGAGGCGGTGCGGGAATGTCGCAGCCAGCTGTGGCTCGAGTACGGTTTCAAGACGGCATACTGCCGCGTGCGGGGCTGGCCATTCAGCCACGCCACCGAGGAATTCATCGCCAGGCATGAACGCGTCTACGTCGTGGACCAGAATCGCGACGGTCAGTTGCGGACGCTCTTGCGTCGGCAGTTTCCAGCGATTCACGATCACTTGCGGAGCGTCTGCTACTACGGCGGAATGCCATTGGACGCCAGGACGATCACGGACGCGATCGTTGAGAAGGAGCAGCTGTGAGCACCGCTACCGTCACTAGGGCCAAGGCTCCGGTCTCGAATCGAATAGGTTTGGGCGTTGATCCCTATCGCGGCCTCAAGACCACGCTTTGTGCGGGCTGCGGGCACAATTCGATCTCCGAGCGGATCATCGAGTGCTTCTTCGAGATGGGTATCGATCCGACGCAGGTCGTCAAGCTGTCCGGGATCGGGTGCTCATCGAAGTCTCCGGCCTACTTCCTGAGCATGTCGCACGGCCTTAACAGCGTGCACGGCCGGATGCCGGCTGTGGCCACCGGCGCAATGCTGGCCAACAAGGGCTTGCTGGCGTTGGGCGTGTCTGGCGACGGCGACACTGCCTCGATCGGCCTGGGGCAGTTCGTGCATATGATGCGCCGCAACGTGCCGGTGGTCTATGTGATCGAGGACAACGGCTGCTACGGGCTCACCAAGGGCCAGTTCTCGGCGACCGCGAATCTCGGTTCCACGGCCAAGTCCGGGATCGCCAACGACCTGCCGCCCATCGACACTTGCGGCTTGGCAGTCCAGATGGGGGCGACCTTCGTCGCCCGCTCGTTCTCGGGTGACAAGAAGCATCTGCAAGCCGTGATGAAGGGTGCCCTCAGCCACCGCGGCACGGCCGTGCTGGATGTGTTGTCTCCCTGCGTGACGTTCAACGACCACGTCGGCTCCACAAAGAGCTATCAGTACATCCGCGACAACAAGGTGCCCCTGCAGTCGATCGGCTTCGTCCCGCACTTCGAGGAGATCCATCTGGAAAAAGAATTCGCGCCCGGTACAGTGCAGGAAGTCGAGATGCATGACGGGTCCATGCTACGCCTGGAGAAGATCGAGCAGGACTATGACCCGACCAGCCGCTTGAAGGCGCTTGACCGGATCGAACGCGCGACCGAGAGCGGACAGATCTTGACCGGCGTGCTGTACGTGAACACCGAGCAGCCGAGCTTCACCGAAATGCTCGATCTTGACGATGTCCCGCTGGCCCAGCTGGGGCAGGATCGCCTGCGCCCGCCGCAGAGCGCTCTCGACACGGTGATGGAAGAGCTGGCCTAGTCGTCCGCGCCCGGCTCGGCCCCGGCCTTGACGCCGGATGTGTTCCGCACCACCGAAAGGGGGTCTCCCTCGATCCGCAGCGATGCCGGAGCTTGCTCGCAGGCCGGAACGGTGTCCAAGGTGTAGTGGCGGATGCCGTAGGCGGCATGGCGCCGCACCTCACCAATGCAGGCCAGTTGGATTCGCTGGCTCTCGCTAGCGACGAACTCGCGGGTGCCCGCTTGCGCGCTGATGGCCGGATAAGCCTGGAACTTGAGCGCTGCCAGCGCTAGGGCGGCAATCGCGCTGATGAGCGGGAGCGCGTGCGGCCTAGGCGCCTTGAGGGCGCCGGCCGCAGCTAGGCCGGCGATTGCCACGCCTGCCGCGATGCCCCCTGCGAGGCTCGCGGAATCGAGCGCCGCCCACGCCCGACGAATGCCGTCGGCGAGAGCCGGCGGCAGCAGCGTGCCCGCGAGCGGGACTAGTAGCAGCGTTGCGGCGGCGCAGAGCAGCAGTGCCCGGCTGCCCGTGCTCTTCCACTGGATCGCCACCAAGATGGCGAGTGGTGGCAGGATGGGCAGGACATAGGAGGGCAGCTTGTTGACCCCCGCCGAGAACAGCAGCAGCGGCAAGAGTGCCCAGCAGACTAGGAAGCGGCGACGCGGCCCGCCCGTGAGAGTGTCCCAGCGCAGACTGGCCAGCAGCGGTGTCCACGGCAACAGGAATGCTGCCAGCACCGGCACGTAGAACCACCAGGGCTGGACGTGCTGCAGCGAAGGGCTGAAGAAGCGTTCGAAATGGTGCTTGATGATGAACTCTTCGAAGAAGACCTCACCGTTCACCCAATAGCAGGCGCCGTACCAAGGCAAGCAGGCCAGTGCGAACGCGCCCAATGGCACGGGACCGATTAGCTTCAGCAGGCCCTTGGGCCGCGCCAGCAGCACGGGGAGCACCGCCGCGGCGGCGATGATCGGCGCCACCAAGCCCTTGCTCAGCACTCCGAGGCCGAGCAACGCGCCAAAGGCGGCCAGCTCGAACCACGTGCCGCCATCGCCTGAGCGGACCCAGGGCAGCAGGCAGAGCAGTGCAGCGGAGACGAAGACTGCCAGGGGTGCATCGAAGATGCCGGCGTCGGCATACGCGATCCAGCCACCCGACGTGGCAAGCACGCAGGTGGCCGTGACGGCTATCTCGGTGCCAAAGCTCGCGCGCACTCGCCAGAGGAAGAACCCTAGGAATCCAAGGCAGAGCAGGGCAACCGGCATCCGCGTATACGCATCAAGGCCGACTGAGTGGCCTATGCCACCGAGCCAGAAGAGCATCGACGGCTTCTCGAACCAAGCCTCGCCCCACAGGTTCGGAGTGATCCAGTCGCCGGATTCCGCCATCTGGCGCGCGATGGACGCGTAGCGCGGCTCGTCCGGCCCGACCAGTCCGCGACGGGGGATGGGCAGCAGGTAGAGAGCGATTGCCAGCAGGGCAATCCCCGCTGTCGTCGCAGCGCGAGTTCTGGTCACTGCGCTAGCGGCGTAATCACGATCTTGCGGAACTCCACCGCGCCATGGTCGCCTTGGAGCGTGATCGGACCGGCCTTGTCCTCGCGCCAATCCGTCGCCATCGCCGTGAAACCGTTGATCGTCGCGCGGTCGATGGTCTTGACGCCATTCAGCACGAGCGTGAGTTCACGCCCCACCAAGCGGACATCGAGCGTCTGCCATTGGCGGGCCGGCAGGCTGGCATTCACGCTGGGCGCGATCCTGCCGTACAGCGACGCGTTGCCGTGGTCGCTGGCCGGCTTGCCATGGTCGTCTAGGATCTGGATTTCGTAGCGGCCCCTGAGTCCGATCCCTCCGTTCATGCCCGGATGCACCAGGTACTCGGCCTGCATCCGGAAATTCCAGAAGACCGCGTCAGAGACGAGTACATCAGCTCTGCGGTGATTCTTGAGGACACCCCCCTCGGTGAACCAGCCCTCCTCGCGTCCGGGCCGCAAAGTGCGCCAGCCATTGATGCCGGAACCGTCGAGCAAGGCGATCGGCTGGCCTTCCCGCCATGACCCGTCGTCGCGCTCGGGCAGAACAGGCGCCCGCCTCCCGAGCCAGAGCAGGGGGCCCCGCTCCCGCAGCGCGGCGCCGTGCAGGAGATCGCCCTGCAGGGCTGCGATGACAGGGGTCTTCACGAGGCGATTGCGATCCGGCCCGAAGCGGCGTTCCAGATGGAACGACAGCTGGCCGCGCTCGATCTTGGCCTCGTGGATAGGGTCGAGTTGGCCACCTGGCCCGCCGCCGACCATGAAGCCGGAAATCGAATCCGTGCCCGCTCCGCTGACTTCGAGCCAGAGCACCCTTCCGTTGTTGTCGCCCAGCGGTTCAATGATCCAACGCCCGTTGAACCCTTCGGCGGCGGCCCAAGCCGCGACTGCGGAGGCGAGCAGCAGCACGATGCATCGGAGGCTCATAGGGCGCACTGCCCATGATAGCCCCAGTCAAACCCGCATCGTGACTACGGGCCAGCGGCCAGCCTCCGCTCACAGTAGGTTGCGGCGGGTCGGCCTTGCCGATCCAGACGCCCAAGCTCCCAGGACCGTCGCGGCGCACTGCCTTGAAACCCACATGATCGCGTCGGGCGCTCACCCCGATTGGCATGAAACACAGCGACGCGGCGAGCGCCCGCCGACTTCCGATGCGATCTTGTAAGATTGAGTTCGATATCCGAGTGCGTTCGCCCTGCCTTAGAATCAGCGGACGGTTACGGGCCATAGATCGGGGCTGCCCGGATCGCCGTGGAGTTTGAGCGTTCGGCGAGCGCACTTCGCACGGCGGTCGCTTATGGCAACTGAGCGCGTGCAGGGGAGTTGTGCCCATCGTGTCGGCCTGTTTCGCAGCAAAGGGTCGAGGCCGGACAGTGAGCACGGTCCATGCCAAGCCCGCGATTGCGACCGGTAGCGGCTGGCGGGATCAGTGGTCCGCTACACCACCATCCGGGAATCGCAGCTGCTGGCGGGTCACCGGGACGTACGGGCGCCGCCCGCCGACTGACTCGTCGAACGAGACGCCGAGGCCGGGCCCGTCGGGCGGCAGGGCGAAGCCGCCGTCGTAGCGCGGCCCACCGCCGAGGAAGAAGTCATCCCAGAACGGATCCCGCCTTGCCGACGAGATCTCCTGAATGGCAAAGTTGGGAGTCGAGAAGTCCACGTGCAGCGAGGCGAGGGTCGAGATATCACTCTGGGGGTTATGCGGGCACAGCTCGATGCGGTTCGCTTCGGCGATCGCTGAAATCTTCTTCAACTCGAGAATGCCGCCGCAATGCACGACGTCGGGTTGGATGTAGTCGACGAGATGGCGGTGGCAGATCTGTGAGAAGCCGTACTTCGTGAAGAGCCGTTCGCCGGTCGCGAGCGGGATCGTGGTCATCGCGCGGAGACGAGCGAGTTCTTCCAAGTCTTCGATCTGGGTCGCCTCCTCGACGAAATACGGGTTGTACGGCTCGGCCTGTCGGCAGAAGGAACTGGCCATGGTTGGTGTTGCCTTGCCGTGGACATCGATGCAGATCGCGAACTCCTCGCCCACCGCTTCCCGCACCGCCCGGAGGTTGGCGATGCCTTCGCGCACGGAGCGGACCGGCTCGATGACATTGTCGTGCGTTGTGACGAAGGCTCCCTTGCCAGCGGTCCATCCGGCGTCGCGGGCCGCGACCCAGCGCTCGGCATAGGCTTCGGGCGTCGGGCCTCCGCCCGGATGCACGTACATTTGCACGCGGCTGCGCGCCTTGCCGCCGATGAGCTGGTAGATCGGCTGGTCCACGGCCTGGCCCAAGATGTCCCAAAGGGCGATTTCGACGGCGCTGATGGCGGAATTGAGGATCGGGCCACCCCGCCATCGCGGCCACCGGTACATCGCCTGCCAGTGCATTTCGATATCGGTCGGGTCGAGCCCGACCAAGTACCGGTGGTGCTCGTCGATCGCCGCCTTCATGGTGGCCGCCTTAGAGGTGACCGACCCCTCGCCCACGCCCACGATCCCCTGGTTGGTGTAGACCTTGCAGAACACATAGTTCTTGCCTGGCGAGTGGTTCACGATCCAAGACTTGAGATCCGTGACCTTCAGACCGAGCGGCTTGGCCTTCTCCTGTGCGGCGGCAAGGCTGCCTTGCGGCCCAAGAACGCTCTGAAGACCGGCGATAGCCGCCGCCGCGGGCAGACGGAGCAAGGCCCTGCGGGAGAGTGGGGCGGACCGGTGCGAACGAATCGAGAAGGGCATGGCGCGATTAGTGTATACCGGCGGTGACTGGACTGCCGCGGCCGACTGGCGGACTTTCGCGGCCGGCGGCTGCCACCATGCCAGACCGCGTGGCTGAATCTTGGCCAAGGCATGGATCGCTCTCGTGGTCGCCGCCGCCGCCGTGGCGAGGCGGAGTCATCCCTGAGGCGTTCACATAGAGCTGTGAACGGACTCGGCCGCCATTCTGATCGCGGTCCGGTCGCCCTTTCACTGCTTGGCCGTGATATAGGCTGATATGGGCTTGACAATATACTCCCGAGGGCTAGATAGTGTGACTGGGTATCGGTGCGTCAGCGCGCGTTGCCGGAGGCCTCACCAATGACTCGGAAGATCGGATCTGCCCTTTGCTTTGCGGCTACATTGGCCTTAGTTGCCGCAGCTTGGGGCGGGGCCGCGACGGTTTCCGCCGACCCCCGATTCTCGGAGCACCAGAAAGCGCACTGGGCGTTCCAGCCGATCTCCGCACCAGCCGTGCCAGTGTCGGCCGCCGCGAATCCGATCGACGCATTCGTCCTCGACCGCATGAGGGCAGAGGGCATCGTCCCGGCCGCGCCAGCCGACAGCGTCACGCTCATTCGACGGGCAACCTTCGACTTGCACGGAGTGCCGCCCACCCCGGAAGAGGTGCGGGCATTCGTTGAGGACGCAGCGCCCGACGCCTTCGCCAAGCTCATTGACCGGCTGCTCGCCTCGCCCCGCTATGGCGAGCGCTGGGCGCGCCATTGGCTGGACCTGGCGCGATTTGCCGAGAGCGAGGGCTTCAAGTCCGACGAGACTCGGCCAAACGCGTGGCGTTTCCGTGACTACGTGATCGACTCGATGAATGCGGACAAGCCTTATGACCGCTTCGTCCAAGAACAGATCGCCGGTGACGAGTTGTGGCCCGCCGACCCGCAAGCCCGCATCGCTACCGGCTTTAACCGGCACTATCCGGATGAGTCCAACGCAGCCATCCTCATACAGCGGCGGCAAGAGGTCTTGCTTGACATCACGGACACGGTCGGCAGCGTCTTCCTCGGCCTGACCTACGGCTGCGCCAAATGCCACGACCATAAGTTCGACCCGATCCTGCAAGCGGACTATTACCGGCTGCAAGCCTTCTTCACCAACGTGGCGACAGACGATGAGATTCACTTGCTGAACGAACAGGAACGGTCCGAACGCCAGCGCCAGCAAGTCGAGTGGGAGGAAGCCACGGGCGATATCCGGGCGCAGATGGACGAGCTCTTGGACACCAAGCGCGCCGGGGCGTTTGAAACGCAGGTCAATCGCCGTGCCCAGGCGACGCAGGCAGCCTTCAGAAAGGGCGCGGCCGAGCGCTCGATGTACGAACGGCTCCTGTTCCAGCAGCACATGTGGCAGATGCGCTACCACAACGACGCCAAGCTGGCCAATACTCTGGAGGCCGAAGCCAAGGCTCGCTACAAGGAGCTTGAAGCCGAGCTGGCCGCATTCGACCACCTCAAGCCGGCGGAAACTCCGGTCGGCATGGGCATCCGGGAGTTGGGCCCCGAAGCACCCAAGACGCACATCCTCTCATTCGCCAATTACGCCGCTCCGCTGGAAGAGGTGCAGCCCGGCTACTTGACGCTGCTCGCCCCCGGCCCCGCTGCCTACGCTCCCGCGCTGGACGGGCGTTCCTCTGGCCGTCGCACCGCCCTGGCCGGATGGCTCACGAGCAGCGAGAACCGGCTGCTCCCGCGCGTGATGGTCAATCGCCTCTGGCACTACCATTTCGGCCAGGGAATCGTGCGCACGCCCAGCGATTTCGGCTTGATGGGCGAGCGGCCGACACACCCGCAGCTGCTCGATTGGCTGGCCGGCGAATTCCGGCGCAACGGCTGGAGCCTCAAGCAGATGCATCGGCTGATGATGACCTCGCGCACGTACCAGCAGTCTTCAGCCTTCCGCAGCGACGCGGCCAAGACGGACCCGCTCAACCGGCTCCTCTGGCGGTTCCCGCCGATGCGCCTCGAAGGCGAAGTGATCCGCGATGCGATGCTAGCGGTGTCCGGGCGCCTCAACTACCAGGTGGGCGGCCCGAGCGTGTATCCCGAGCTTCCCCCCGGAGCCGCCCCGCCTCGCGGCGGGTGGGACGTGCCCGAGCGGCGCCACGAGCAAGACCGGCGCAGCGTGTATGTGTTCGTCCGGCGCAACTCGCGCTATCCGATGCTGGAATCGTTCGACATGCCCGACACCCACGAATCGTGCGCGCGCCGCTCACTGACGACGACGGCGCCCCAGGCACTGGCCCTGCTCAATAGCGAGCACACCTTGGGGTGGGCCCAGGGGCTGGCCGGCAAGGTCTTGGAGGAAGCGGGCCCCGACAGGGATCGGCAGATCCAGGAGGGCTTCCGACTGGCCTATTCGCGGCAGCCGGACGGCTGGGAGAAGGACACGGTCCTGACATTTTTCGAAGCGCAGCGCCAGATTATCGCCGCGCGCGCCGAGGTCGGCGAGCAGTTGCTGCTGCCGGAGAAGTACCCTGACGCCATGAGCCCGCAGGCGGCGGCGGCCGTGGTGGACTTTTGCCACATGCTGCTGAACTCGAACGAGTTCGTCTACAGGAACTGAGACTGTCAGAGATTCGGCGAGGAGAAACTGACATGGCCAAGCAGAGAACTGATCCGATGGCCGCGCGGTCTCGTCGCGTTTTCCTGAGCCAGACCAGCGGCGGCCTCGGCGCGCTGGCGTTGGCCGCGCTGCAGCGCGAGCCCGCCCTCGCTGCCCGCGGCGCGCTCGCCGCCACGCAACCCCACCACAAGCCTACGGCGAAATCCGTGATCTGGTGCTTCATGGAGGGCGGACCGAGTCATATGGACACGTTCGACCCCAAGCCGGCGCTGGAGAAGTACGCGGGCCAGCCGATGCCCGAGTCCTACGGCCGGCCGCTGACAGCGATGCCCGGCACGGCGCACAACACGCTGATGCCCTCCAAGCGCAAGTGGGCGCAGCACGGCCAGAGCGGCCTGTGGGTGTCGGATTGGTACCCGCATGTCGCCGAACACGTTGATGACCTGGCAGTGATCCGTTCCTGTACCGCGGACGGGCTGAACCATGTCGGTTCGGTGTGCCAGATGAACACCGGTTCGATCCTTGCGGGCCGCCCGGCAATGGGGTCGTGGGTGACGTACGGACTCGGCTCTGCGAATCGCAACCTGCCGACGTACGTGATTCTCAATGACGAGGTGCGCATCAACGGGGGCTCGAAGAATTGGAGCGCCGGCTTCCTGCCAGCTGCCTACCAGGGCACGCTCTTCAAGCAGGAAGGTGCGCCGATCCTGAATCTGGAGACGCCGGAAACGATTGGTGAGCGGCAGCAGCGCGGCAAGCTCGACCTGCTGGCGGCGCTGAATCGACACCATTCCGAGAAGTTTCCGCAGGAGAGTGATCTGGACGCCCGCCTCGAGTCGTACGAGCTGGCGTTCCGCATGCAGGCGCACGCTCCAGAGGCAGTTGACCTAGCTCAGGAGTCGGATGCGACCAAGCGGCTCTATGGGATGGATGAGGAGCGCACTGCCGTGTACGGGCGGAACCTGTTGCTTGCCCGTCGGCTGGTCGAGCGCGACGTGAGATTTGTCCAAGCGTACTGCGGGGGCTGGGACGCTCACCGCAAGATCGAAGAGAACCACACCAAGTGGTGCGGGGTCTCGGACAAGCCGATCGCGGGCCTGCTCGCAGATCTGAAGTCACGGGGCATGCTGGACGAGACGCTGGTGATCTGGGGCGGCGAGTTTGGCCGGACACCGTTCAACGAAGAGGGCGACGGCCGCGACCATAACCCGTGGGGCTTCACGATCTGGATGGCCGGGGGCGGCATCAAGGGCGGCCAGACAATCGGCACGACGGACGAGCTCGGGCTGCGCGCCGAGCAAGCGCCGTACCACGTGCATGACATCCACGCAACGATCCTGCACTTGCTGGGCCTTGACCACCTCAGCCTGACGTACTTGCACAACGGCCGCTCCGAACGGGCGACGGTCAACGGCGGCAAGCTGATCACAGAAGCGCTCGCTTGACCCCGCGCGCTGCGTGATACGGTGGGATTTGCCGTCTCGCGACAGTTCTCCGGCAGAGCGCAGTGCTCCGGCGTTCCAGCGCCCCAAGCCTTCCACTCCGCGTCTTTCCGCAGGCGTAATCCCCTACCGCGCGGACCCCTCGGGCTCGTGCGAGATCTTTTGGGTGCTCCGGTCGAAGTCGCTGAGGTTCATGGGTGGCTGGCATGCTTTCCCCGGAGGGAAGCTGGCGAGCGCCGATCAGGCGGTTCCAGCTAGCGGCAGGCCGGATGGCTGGGACGCATATATCGGTTCGGGCAAGCCCGCCCCGCACGTCGCTTGCGGGCTGCGCGAACTGTTTGAAGAGACCGGCATCCTTGCTGTCACCGGTGCGCTCCCCGACAAGGCTGCGATAGACAGCGCGCGTCATGCGCTGCTGGCGGACGAGTTGGATTTTGCGGCCTGGCTCGAAGATCTCGGCTTGGACCTGGACGCCTCTCGGCTGCGGTTTGCCGGTCGCTGGGTAACGCCGCCGCTGTCGCCGATTCGTTTTGACGCGACGTTTTTCCTGATGGAGTGGGGTGCCCACGAGCGGCGGCAGCCCACCGTGATCCGCGGTGAGTTGGATGCTGGCGAGTGGATTCGGGCTGACAGGGCGCTGGAGCTTTGGGGCGAGGGCGATGTGCTGCTGGCGCAGCCCACGCTCGAAACGATTCGGGTGCTCGCCGAGGACGGCCCGGAAGGGCGAAGGCGTCTCTGGCGCTCGCAAGCGCACGAGCCAAACTCTCCCCATTCGATCGAGTTTCGGCCTAGCATCCGGGTGATCCCGCTTGAGACCAGGACACTGCCGCCGGCAACTCACACCAATGCGATGCTGCTGGGAGACTCCGAGTTCGTGCTGATCGATCCCGGCTCGCCATGGGACGACGGGCTGCGTCGGCTGATCGAGATCATTGATAAGGAATCGCAGCGCTCGGGTGGCCGCTTGCGCGGCATCTGGCTGACGCATCACCACGACGACCACGTTGCAGGGGCCGGGGCAATGCGCCGCCATTACGGCGTGCCCGTGTGGGCCCATGAGTCGACAGCGGCTCGGCTCACTACGGCTGGCATTCGGATCGATCACCATTTCGAGGGCGGTGAGATCGTGCGGCTTGCCGGCAATCCGGAGTTGCGCCTGCGCGTGGTCCATACACCAGGCCACGCAAGCGGCCACCTGTGCTTTTTCGAGGAGCGGACGCAAACGCTCTTGTGCGGCGACATGCTTTCGGGCTTCGGGACGGTAGTGATCAGCCCTCCGGATGGCAGCATGGTCGAGTATCTGGAATCGCTGGAGGTACTCGCGGGGCTTGGCGCGAGGGTCATTCTGCCCAGTCACGGCTCGATGATGCCGGATGCCGGCGAGGCGATCGAGGAAGGCCGTCGCCACCGGCTGTGGCGCGAGGAAAAGGTATTCGCAGCCTGGGCCAGCGGCCTGCGCAACCCTGAATCGATGCTGGAACCGGTATACGGTGACTTGGCCGCCGCTGCCCGGCCGCTAGCGGTTAGACAGGTGTTGGCCCATCTAGAGCGTTTAGAAGCGATTGGGCGACTCGCGGCTCTGCCCTCCGATATTCGCGCAGGGCTAGGCCGCGATTGACGTGGCCCGGCACAGATCCTGATTGCACGGCCCGGCAGTGCCGCGGGCCCTTGCCGCTCGAGTTCGAAGTGAGCACGGCACAAGCCGGATTTGAACCAAGATCCGCGAATTCGCAGCCATTGATCAATACGCAGAACTGTTCCATCAATTGCGGCGCGATCGCTTGAGGCCCCAACAAACAGGTTGTGCGGGCTGCCCGCGCGGACGACCGCCGCTACGCCGGCGCGGTGGAACCGAACGCGCTTCGCCGTACAGTCGGGGTTTCCCGTTTCACGGCTATGGCCATCAATCACTTGTGTGCTGCAGGTGCCACAATGCTATATTGAGGGTGCTACTAGTGAATGACAGAAAGCGATCCGGTGCATATTACACACCGCATTATGTTGCACGGACCCTCGTGCAGTGGGTCGTAAAGCACCGGTCGGATAGGCTCTTGGACCCGTCTTGCGGTGACGGGAGGTTCCTAGCCGAGCATTTGTCTTGTGTGGGCGTCGAGCAAGACCCCAACGCGCTTGCATCTGCTGGAGCTAGGGCACCTTGGGCCGCTTTGTGTCAGAGCGATTTTTTTGCATGGGCCTCTGAAACAAAAGAACGCTTCGATTGTGCTGCCGGGAACCCGCCGTTCATTCGATACCAGAGCTTTAGGGGCGAGACACGCAGTCGGGCGCTTCGCCTTTGCCGGTCTCTGGGTGCTGGCTTTTCCGGGCTTGCGTCCTGATGGGCACCTTTTCTGGTGGCTGCAGCCAGCGTCCTGAAGCCATCCGGCCGGATGGCGTTCGTCGTCCCAGCCGAGATTGGCCACGCTCCGTACGCTGTCCCGCTCATGGAATATCTGGTTGCCAACTTCGAGAAAGTCCATATCATCGCCATCAAGGAGAAGCTCTTCCCAGCCCTCTCCGAGGACTGCTGGCTGCTGTACGCGGATGGATTTGGCGGGTCTACGGATCGTTTGCTATTCACGGCCATCGATCGACTCGAGGCTTCCAGCGTGCCGCCTCGCGAGGCCCAGTCCATCTCGGTTCGCGAGTGGCGCACGGCGTGGAACTGCCGTCTCCGCCCATACTTGATTCCAGAGCGTGCACGGGCGCTCTATCGCCAGATTGCGACTAGTCACGCTTCGAGGCGACTGGGTGAGATCGCCAGCATCGGCATCGGATACGTGAGCGGAGCCAATGACTTTTTTCACTTGCGCCCATCTGAGGCCGAGGCATGGAAGATCCCGAAGACACTGCTATATCCGACCGTGAGAAACGGTCGGTCCCTGCCAGATCAGCAGTTGACACCTCAGACACTTGATCGTTGGAAGCAATCGGATGACCCGATGATGCTTCTGCGGATTCCCAAGACCACCCATCTTCCCAAGGGCGTTCGCGAGTACCTCGATTCTGAAATGGGGCATAAGGCGCGCGAGGCGTACAAGTGTCGAATGCGCGAGCCGTGGTATTCGGTGCCGGATGTCCGAGTGCCGGATTACTTCCTCACCTATATGTCTGGAGTGGCCCCTAGCCTCGTAAAGAACTCCGCATTTGCGACCTGCAGCAACGCCATCCATGCCGTTCATGTGGCGAGCGGGCCCTCAACTGACCAGATCCTCGATTCGTGGACCACGCCCTTCGTACGCTTGAGCTGTGAACTCGAAGGCCACCCGCTGGGAGGCGGGATGCTGAAGCTTGAGTTGAGCGAAGCAGCTCGAGTGGTGCTGCCCGATCCAGCCCAGTCGACCACCGAAGACGTGATTGCCGATGCAATCGGAGTGCTGCGCGATTGGAGGCATTGCCGCAGCACGTGATGGCTCAGCCCAAGTCCAGACCGAACGCCTGCCGGTGGGTGACGCAGTCCTTGGCGCTGCGGCACTTCGCGACCTTCAAAGGGCGCACCCAGAGCCAGCTCCATATCAAACCGCTCCATTGGTACGTCGCATGCCGCTTGGTTCTTGAAGGCGGATTTCGTCCGGACGAGCTACAGCCCAAACCCCCGTTCAGCCTTACTGCGAAGCATGGCGAATACCATCTGAAGTTAGCCGACAGCGCCGCCGACGGAAGCGGGGCAACGGTGCTAGGGGGCCTTAAGACGAAGAATGTAGATGTTGTCGTCAACAAGCCGGGCATCGGGCCGGTGCTCGCCGTTTCGTGCAAGGGTATCACCGGCGCATATCGGAACCTCACGAATCGAATGGAGGAGATGATCGGGGAATGCACGAACTTGCACATAACGTATCCTGCGCTCGTTTTGGGCTATTTCTTTCTGGCCCGCGGAAATCCTCTCTACTCTGAGTCGGAAGCTATCGCCCGACAACTCGCGCCGAATGACATCGCGCTCACCGAGGACGGCGAGCCGCATCCGTCGATCGCACGCTACCATGCGGCTCTCAGCAGACTCGTCGGCCGACGCGGCATCCCTAACGATATCAGTGCCTACGAAGCGGCGGCATTCGTGCTGGTCGACACCAGGGACGGCAGCGCGGGCCAGATTTTGTCGGCGGATTTTCCCAATTCGGAATCGGAGCTTGGAATCGAGCAATGCTTCAACGCGCTCTACCAGCGCTATGACGAACGATTCGTGTATGCTGCGCCCGAGCTGAAGCATACGACAGGCCGACTCACCTGGACTTCGGTTCCATCTGTGAATCAAGCCGACGGCGATTCGGATATTGGCTACAGAATTCGCCTGCGCGGTGCGGCCTGAAAGGACAGATGAGCCGATTGCGGGGCTGGGAACTCCGACAAGATTCCGTGCTTGGTTGCGCCAAGCCTTGATCAAGCTGATTCCGGGTGTTTCGCGGACGCAGATCAAAGTCGATGATCCGAGTCGCTGGTACGCTGAATCCGATGGCGACCCCTTCAAAGCCAGCCCTGCGGAAGGTCTGCGGGATCACGCGCCCGGCCGACGCAGAACACGCCGCGAGTGCCGGTGCAAACGCGATCGGTCTGATTTTCTATGCCCAGAGCCCGCGCGCGGTTACAGCGGACACCGCCCAGCGAGTGGGAGCAGCGCTGCCTAAAGGGATCCTGCGAGTCGGCGTGTTCGTCGGAGAGCATCCGCAGGTTATTGCCGCGGCCGTCCGCCAAGCGGGGCTGGATGTGGTTCAACTGCACGGCGATGAGAGCCCCCGGGATTGCGAGGCAGTTCGTGGCGAAACCCCCAAGGGCACGCAGATATGGAAGGCCGTGCGGATCGGCGCCGGGTTTGACGGGGCTCGCCTGGCGGACTTCGCCGTGGATGCATTCTTGCTCGATACCGCCCGAGGCGGCGGTTACGGCGGCACGGGCGAATCGTTTCCGTGGCATCTGGCACTGCCCGCCAAGCGCTACGGTAAGGTCATCCTGGCCGGCGGCCTCCATGGCGGCAACGCTGCGGAAGCCGTGTGCCTCGTGCAGCCATGGGGCGTCGACGCGAGTTCGAGGCTTGAGTCACGGCCAGGCATCAAGGATCCGGCGAGGGTGGCGAGCTACCTGCAAGCGGTGCAGTGAGGAAGAGTCCCGACCGTGACAGCGGCTAATTCGCGCATCCTCTTTCTTGCCGGGGATCTGGCAGCCTCGGCGATCGCTTGCGCCATGATGGCGCTGGCGGCTGGCGTTGCGATTCCCCAAGCGTGGCCGGCTTGGGCCGCGATGGCGGCTGGCATGCTGATTGGCATGGTCCTGTCGGTCCCGTGCTGGTTGGCCGCTGGCATCTTGCTGGGCATGATCGAACCGATGCTGCAAATCATGTTGGGCGGCATGCTGGCTGGAATGGCAGGCGGGATGGTCGCTGCACGCCAGCCGTCCCATGACATAGCGACGCTTGTGGTCTTTGGTGCCGTGTGCGGCGGTGGCAGTGCCTTGGCGGTGGCTTGCGCCGACTGGATGCTGCGCAACTGGGGTACCGAATGCCGCTAGCCGACCGGGCCAAGTGGAACCGCGCCGCTCCGTCTTACGACAGCCTGAGTGCGCGCGCTGCGGAGCGGCGGTGGGCCGGGTACAAGCAGGACCTGTTCAGCAGCATGGAGGGTCGCATCCTATTCCTCGCCGCGGGCACCGGAATCGACTTCCAGTTCTTCCCCGCGGGAAAATCCGTCGTGGCCGTCGATGTCAGCGAGCAGATGCTCGAGCGCGCGGCGGAGCGTGCCCGCCACTACGACGGGTCGATCAATCTGCACCAAATGGACGTCTCGCGGCTGGCTTTCCGAGACGAGTGCTTCGATCAGATCTACACATCTTGCACGTTCTGTTCCGTGTCAGACCCATTGCAGGGGCTGGCGCAGCTTCTGCGGGTCCTGCGTCCCGGCGGCGTGCTGCGCATGTTCGAGCACACCGGCAGCCGTTGGCTGCCATTCAGCGCGATGTTGCACGCCTGCACCCCGCTCACGCAGCGGTACGGCCCAGCGATGAACCGGCCGACAGTTGCCACCGTGCGCAGGGCCGGATTTGAGGTCGTCGGCGTCAGCCGGCACTATCTGGATGTGGTGAAGAGCATTCATGCGCGCAAGCCCGCGCGCTGAACGTCAAGCGCGGACCGCGCCGACGGCAATCACCCCCGGTCGCCCTTTCCGTCAGCCAGGTAGTCGACTTGGCCGCGGAAGATCGCGCCCTCTTCAACGCGGATCTCCCGTGTGATCAGCTGCCCGCTCATGTTGGCCGTCTTCGACAGCTGGGCGCGCCGAATGCCTTTGACGCTTCCGCGCACAATCCCCGCGATCAACACATTGGCGGCGGTGATGTTCGCTTCGACCTCGGCATGCTCAGCAATCGTGATTGTGTCGTTTAGAGCCTCGATGCTGCCCTTGAACCTACCCACGATCAGCAGCGGTTCCGCCGCGATCAGCTCGCCTTGGAGGCGCGTCGTGCTACCTAGGCGAGAGGTCATTTTCCGGACGGAATCAACCGAAGCGTCAGTAGGCATGCATCGATCGTAACAAACCGCATCGGCCGTTTCCTCTATGTCTTGGTGAGTCGATTCCGGCGACGGTCCCAGCCCAAGGACTTCTGGCGGCGGAACGACTCAACGGTCATTTGGCATGCCATTGAGACATTGAAAGCGAATTCAGCATTACACTTGAGCGCCTCGCCGGTGCGGATCGCGTTGTGCAGGTTGTGATGGTGCAGCGCCATGTCCTCGCCGCCAGACTTCTTGTGAATGCGCGTCGTGACTTCATCTTTGTGGATCGACTCCGGCTCGATGGTGAAGCCTTCCCGCGTGAATTCGATGGTTCCCTTGTTGCCCCGGACAATGTGCCGGGTCCGTGCCTGATTCGCTAAGGTCGAGACCAGCAGCACGTTGACGCCTTCGGGATACTCCAGCAGCGCGTTGAAAGTGTCCGGCACTTCGGCGCCGCCGTTGAAGAAATACTGGCCTCCCGTGGCGACCACCCTCGACGGCGTGCTAAGTCCGCAAGCCCTGACAATCCGAGCCAGTCGGTGGACGAACAGGTCGGTGGCGATGCCTCCCGAGTAGTCCCAGTAGCGGCGCCACGAGAAGAACCTGGCCGGATCCCACGGACGCTTCTTCGCCTTGCCTAGATAGGTCTTCCAATCGAGGTTGACGCCGGGCTTGACATCTGGGTCGGGTTCGCGCAACCAGAAGTCCTCGCGGTGATTGCGCGAGTAGTCGATATGCGCCATGACCACCTTGCCAATGGCCCCGTCCTTGATCATCTGCGCGGCGGTCTCATACGAATCATCGGACATGCCTTGGATGCCGCACTGCAGGAGGATACCCGTACTCTTGACCTTCTTGACAACTTCCAGCCCTTCCTCGATCGAATAGGTCAGCGGCTTTTCGACATAGACGTGCAACCCTTCGTCCGCGGCGTCGAGGGTGATCGGAGCGTGCCAGTGCTCCGGCACCGAGATCGTGACGTAGTCGAGCCCCGAATGCTCGAGGAGCCGGCGGTAGTCCTTGTAGGGCTTGCCCCCGGTGAACTCGGCCGCCGCCTCGCGGCGAGGGTCGTAGATGTCGCACACGGCCGCGATCTCGACATTGTCCGGGTCGGCGAGCTTCTTGAGCGCGCGCATGTGCCCGTTGGCGTTGCCGCCGGCGCCGATCACGCCGACGTGTAGCCGGTCGTTTGCTCCGACAACACGGGCGGCGCTCTTCGCTGTCAGGACGGGCTTCGCGACCCCCGCGACGGCTGCACCGGCAATGAACGTGCGACGGCTGAAGTCTGCTGTTTCTGGCATGCTTGCACTTCATAGTACGGGATCGTCGCCGCGGCGGCCACAGTTTTGAGCGGGCTGTTAGCCTGAGGTGATGGCGGCGCGGATCGGAACGTTGCGGGCATGGCAGATTCTCGACTCGCGAGGCAATCCCACAGTCGAGGCCGAAGCAGTCCTGGAGGACGGAACCGCAGCCGTTGCCCAAGTTCCGTCAGGGGCCTCGACCGGTCGGCATGAAGCCAAGGAGCTGCGCGACGGCGAGAGCGGTTCCTATGCGGGCCGCAGCGTTCACGCCGCGGTTGCGAATATCAACGGCCCCCTGGCGGCCGCGTTGCGGGGTCTCCGCATCGACGAGCGGGAACGGGCCGACCGCATCATGATCGAACTCGACGGGACGGCGGACAAGTCCCGGCTTGGCGCCAATGCGACGCTGGCCGTGTCCTGCGCCCTGGCGCGGCTTCACTCGACGGCGGCCAGGGTTCCACTCTGGCGCCTGCTGGCCGGTGAGCGACGGGCGAAAATCCCGCTGCCCATGGTCAACATCCTGTCCGGCGGGCTGCACGCAGGAGGCCAGATTGAGTTTCAGGACTTCTTAGCAGTGCCGCACGGCTTCGGCACTTTCGCCGAAGCCCTGGAAGCAGCGGCAAGCGTCCATCGGCAGATGCGTCTGGTCTTGGCGAGCGATAACCGCGCACCGGCGGGAGTGGCGGACGAGGGCGGCTGGGGACCCCGGCTCGATTCCAACGAGCAGGCTTTGGAATACATGGTTCGCGCAATCGAGGCCGCGGGCTACGAGCCCGGCGGCCAGGTCTCAATCGCGATTGACGCCGCCGCCTCCCACTTCTACCGCGCTGGCGAGTATCGCCTGTCGAGCGAGGGCCGAACGCTCGATAGCGAGGGGATGGTCCAGTTGTACGAACGCTGGGTGCGCGGGTTTCCGATCGTGTCGATCGAGGACCCGCTGGAGGAGGACGACTGGGCCGGCTGGCAGACCGCCTGCGGGGCGCTGGGGGCGCGCTGTGCCCTGATCGGCGACGACCTTCTGGCCACCAATCCCCGCAGGCTCGAGCGGGCGATCACCGAGCGGGCCGCTAACGCCGTGCTGGTGAAGATGAACCAGATCGGCACCCTGAGCGAGACGATGCAAGTCGTTGACAGGGCTGCGCAAGCGGGCTTTGCCGCAGTCATCTCGGCGCGCTCGGGCGAGACCGAGGACAGCTTTCTGGCCGACCTCGCCGTGGCGACCGGGGCCGGCCATATCAAGGTAGGCTCCGTGACGCGCTCAGAGCGGCTCGCCAAATACAACCGCCTATTGCGCATCGAGGCCTGTCTCGATGGCGACGGGCCGGGAGCGCTTGCACCGATCCGCCCCCTGGGGCATGATGGATTCTACGGAGGAGTTCGCGTCAACGATGCTTGACGACCCTGGAAGTCGCTGTGAAAGCGCGAGGCCGTCGTGGAATGGCACCGCCGCGGCGCTGTCATTCCAAGCGCGGCCATGTGGCCATGGAGAGCACTCGGACAGATTTCCCGAGGCTGGTCTATTTGACCGAGCTGACGGGCATGCGCTTGATCGGAGCGCAGGGCACCAGGATCGGCCGGGTGCGCGAGGCCGCGGTCTTTCCTAGGGAACACCCCCGCCGCATATCGAGCTTCCTGTTCGGCACTGGCCGGACCAGCTTTGCCGTCCGCTGGGATCAGATCCTGAAGTTCGCGAAAGACGGCATCTATCTCTCCGATGAGAATTTCACCCCCTACTACGGGGACGACTACCACCTGCTGCTGACCAAGGACCTGCTCGACCAGCAGATCATCGACGTCAACGGCCGCAAGGTGGTGCGGGTCAACGATCTGGCGCTGCGGGTCACTGAGAACGGCAATGAACAGTTGTGGGTCCACGAGGTCGGCGTGGGCCTGCAGGGCGCGTTTCGGCGCCTGGCAGAAGGCATTCTGCCCAACGCGACCATTCGCGCGATCCAAGAGCGGCTCGCGCCAAGCTCGATTCCATGGGAGGCCTGCAACATCGTCGAGCCGGATCCGCAGCGACGCCTGCGCCTGCTGATCTCCCACGACCGGCTGGAGCGGATCCATCCTGCGGATCTCGCAGACATCGTCGAGGAACTCGGTTCGGAAGAGCGCGAAGCCCTGTTCGAGACGCTGGGCGAGGAGGTCGCCGCAGAAACGCTCGAAGAGGTCAAGCCCACGGTCAAGACGTCGATCCTGCGCTTGCTGGATTCAGGTAGGGCGGCGGACATCCTCGAGGAGATGGACCCGGCCGAGGCGGCCGACGCTCTGGCCAATCTGGAAGAGAGCGAGCGCGACGAAATCGTCCGTGACATGGAGCGCCAGCCCGCCGACGAGGTGTCAGAACTGCTGGAATACGAAGACGATACCGCTGCGGGCATGATGGGCACGCGCTTCCTGGCGCAGCCCGCGAACGCGACCGTCGCCGAGATCATCGACAGCCTGCGCGGCCAAGACGCGCTGCTCAAGCGTCTGACACATGTCTTTCTGGTGCATGCCGACGGCCGGCTGGCCGCTACGGTGCCGTTTGGCCGGCTGGCAGTGGCGCTGCCAAACGCCGATGCAATTCCGCTGGCCTACCGCGAGACCGTCCGGATCGGCATGGAAGCCAAGGCGGACGAAGTGGTCGAGCTGTTCGACAAGTACAACCTCTTGGCGCTGCCCGTGGTGGACGCAGACGGGTGCCTGCAGGGCGCGATCACGGCAGACGACGTGATCGGGGCGCTGAGCCCCGAGACCGAGCGGGGGCTCTAGGCCGTGCTGAAGCGGGTCCGCGGGCGGCTGCTGACCTTCTTGGCCGTCCTAGGGCCGGGCTTCATCACTGCCATGGTCGATAACGACGCTGGCGGTATTTTCACCTATTCGGAAGCAGGTGCCCGCTGGGGCTACGTGCCCCTGTGGACACTGCTACCGATCACGCTCCTGCTAATCGTCAGCCAAGAGATGTGCTCGCGGATGGGGGCGGTCACCGGAAAGGGGCTGTCGGACCTAATCCGCGAGGAGTTCGGCCTGCGCATGACCGTGATCGTGATGGGCCTGGTGCTGATCGTCAATTTCACGAACATCGCGGCCAACTTCGCCGGCATCGCCGGTGCGATGGAACTGCTCCCAGTGAGTCGCTATGTCTCCGTGCCGTTGGGAGCGCTGCTTGTATGGGTCTTGGTCGTGAAGGGAACCTACCAGAGTGTCGAGAAGGTGTTCCTCGCCGCGAGCGTCTTCTACGTGGCATATCTGATCTCGGCGATCTTGGCCGAACCGGACTGGGGTTCGGCGCTCATCAGCACGGTCCGGCCGGTGATCCTGGCGGATCGGTCGTACATCGCAGTGCTGGTCGGCCTCGTCGGCACGTCGGTAGCCCCGTGGATGCAGTTCTACCTGCAGGCGGCCATCGTGGAAAAAGGCATCGACAGCACGCAGTACCGCGATACGCGCATCGAAGTCGTGGCAGGGTGCGTCATGATGGCGGCCGTCGCGTTCTTCATCATCGTGGCCTGTGCGGGCGCGATCTGGGAAGAGGGGCCGCGCTCGATTCAGAGCGCCGCTGAGGCCGCCGAGGCCCTCAAGCCGCTCGGCGCCTATGCATATGCGCTGTTTGCGGGCGGATTGTTGTGCGCGTCCCTATTCGCGTCGAGCATCCTGCCGTTGTCGACGGCGTACACGGTGTGCGAAGGTCTTGGCCTCGAGTCCGGGGTTGACCACGATTTCGACGAGGCGCCGTCGTTCTACTGGATGTACACGCTGCTGATCGTGTTCGGCGCGGGCGTGGTCCTGATCCCGCAAATCCCGATCGTGCCGATGATCCTGTTTTCGCAGGTGCTCAACGGCGTGCTGCTGCCGGTGGTGATGATCATTGTGCTCAAGCTGGTCAACCGCAAGGACTTGATGCATGAATGGACCAACGGCCCCCTCTTCAACTTGATCGCGTGGGCCGCGGTTGTGCTGATGATCGGGCTTTCGGTGACGCTGGCCATCTTTTCGATCTTCCCCGTCGGCGCCGGCGCCTCGATTCCGACGCTGCCGTAGGGTCTCGCGTTGACCGCGCTGCACTGTGTCGCTACCGTAGGTATCCGTCATGGACAGCACTGCGACAGAATTCGGAGAACCGATACGCTCACTCCTGACGCCGGAAGGCGAGGGCCTGAGGCCGATGCCCCTCGTGCCGTCGAGGCCATCCGACAACCTGCAGCTGGACGCGCTGCGCGCATTGTCGACCGAGGACCTGTTTGACAAGATCGAGCGGAGCGAATTCGCAAGATGCGTCCATGCTGGCCTGTACCTGTATTTCTCGACCTTGGACGAGTCGCACAAGATTTCGCAAGGCATCGCGTCTGCGTCCGGCAGCTACTGGCACGGCATCATGCACCGCCAAGAGGGGGACTGGAGCAACGCGAAGTACTGGTTTCGCCGCGTGGGCAGCCACCCTGTGCTGGATGCCTTGGGAGCGCAGACGAGGGACGGCTGGGATCCGTTCGACTTTATCGACCGGTGCTCCGTGGCCTCGGCCGGGGGACCGGGCCAAGACGAGCTGGCGGGGCTGCAGATGGAGGAATGGCGGCTGCTGATGCGGTACTGCTACCGACATGCCGTCGGGGGCTAGCCAATGGCAGCAGGGCGGCTCTTCCTCGGCGTCGACGGCGGCCAGTCCTCGACAAAGGCGGTGATCGGCGACGCGACCGGGCGGGTGCTTGCCCGCGCCGTGGGTGGTCCCTGCAACCATGCGGCACAGGGCGAAGGTGAAGCCAAGCTGAGAAAGGCTGTGAGCGGGGTCGTGCGGGACGCGCTGGCCGCGGCCGGCTTGCCGACATCGGCTGTCTTTGCAGCGGCATGCCTTGGCATGAGCGGGGGGCCGGACGACAAGCGGGAAATCCTCGCTGAAATCGTCCCTGCGGACTCGCTCAATACCGTGACCGACGCGGAAGTCGCATTGGAGGGAGCGGCAGCCGACGGACCGGTAGTGATCGTGATTGCGGGCACGGGCGCAATGGCTCTGGCCAAGCATGGGGACGGGCGCAGCACCCGCTGCGGCGGTTGGGGGTATGTCTTCGGGGACGAAGGGAGCGCCTTCGACATCGTGCGCCAGGCGCTGCAGCGCTGCCTGGCTTGGGAGGAGGGCTGGGGAGTGCCCACGGCCTTGTCTGGCGTGCTGCTGGATGCGACCGGCTCTGCCTCGCTCCGCGAGGCCCTGCATTGCTTTTATCGTCCTGATTGGCCTCGCGATCGCATCGCGAGCCTTGCGCCGAAGGTTGACGCAACGGCCGCGCGCGGCGATCAGTGCGCGCGCGAAATATTGGGAAATGCCGGGCTGGCCCTCGCCGCTCTGGCTTCACGCGCGATCCGCTCTGCGGACTGCGCTGGCCTACATTGGGACGTGTACTGTTCCGGCGGTGTGTTCCGCAGTGCATCGGTGCGGGACGTCTTCGAGGAGCGCTGCTCGGCGGCGGGATACCGGGTGCAGGCGCCTGCTCACGATGCTGCCATCGGCGCCCTGCTATTGGCGTACCGCGCAGCCGGGTTGAATCCGACTATCCGAGACCTCGCATGAATTCGATCGCTGACATGCTCGCCCGGGCTGACCGGCACTTAGAGGCGAGCTGCCCCCACATTGGCAAGCTGGTGCGCGTGCACGGCCCCTGCGGGTTGCGGCTGCAGACTGACCCGTTTCAGATGCTGGTGCGCTCGATCACCTCCCAGCAGATTTCCTCCGCCGCAGCGCGGTCGATCATGCGGCGGCTCGTCGACCAGATCGCGCCCGCAGCTGTCAGCCCGGCCGCGGTCAGCGCTTGCGGCGAAGCTGGCCTGCGGCGAGCCGGCTACTCAGGTCGCAAGGCATCCTATTTGCTCGGCTTGGCACAGGAGGTGCTGGCCGGAAGCCTTGACCTATCGGCGCTGGCCGCGCTCAGTGACGAAGAGGTCGTGACGAGGCTGGTCAAGCTGCGCGGCATCGGGGTGTGGACAGCGCAGATGTTCCTGATCTTTTCCTTGGGCCGTCCTGATGTCTTCCCGTACGACGATCTGGGCGTGCGGCAGGCGCTACGAAAGTTCCACGGTCTGGAAGAGTTGCCGGCCAAGCGCGAGGCGATCGAGCTGGCCGCCCCGTGGCGGCCCTACGCCAGCGTCGCAAGCTGGTATTGCTGGCGTAGCGTCGATGCGAAAGCGGCCCAAGCGGCGGGATGACGACTGTCGCGATAGCGCTGATCGCGCGGCCCGGGGAAGTGCTGATCTGCCGCCGCCGCGGTGACCAGGCACACGCCGGCAAGTGGGAATTCCCCGGCGGCAAGGCCGAATCCGGCGAGATGCCAGCCGACGCCCTTGTGCGGGAGCTGGACGAGGAACTCGGCATTGACGCCACGGAGCTTTGCGAGGTCGTCCGCTACGACTACGCGTACCCGGGAAAGTCTCCGGTCCGTTTGGTCTTCTTTCACGTCACTGGGTATGCCGGGAGAATCGACGGCTCGCAGTTTGCAGACTTGAAATGGGAGTCGTGCGCGGCGTTGCCGGACTACGATTTTCTGGCGGGTGACGGACGGATCGTCCGGGAACTGGCGGACGGCCAACACTTGACGACTAAGGCAGATGCGCGCCCAGCAGCTTGTTAGCTCGAGCCGTTCTGCTAATCTCTCCCTTGCATGAAACGGATCACAGTTCTTTCCATCGCCTGCATGATGCTTGCGTGGGGGTGCGGGACCGGCTCCCCGCCGTCAGGCTCGGCGGAAGCCTCGATTACGCACGGCCCGGTGCTGGGCCGCCTAGGCCAAGCCCATGTGGGCGTGTGGGCGCGCACGTCGCAGCCAGCTGACTTCAAGGTTTTCTACGGCACCTCGCCTGACGCGCTGACCATGAGCGCCACCGGAGCCACCGCGCTCGCGGACGACAACACGGGCTGGACTTTGGTCGAGGGATTGGAGCCGGACACGAAATATTACTACGAGCTCGGCTTTGGAGCTTCCGCGGCTGGCGATGAGGAGCGTTCCGGCTCGTTCCACACGCTGGCCGATCCGTCCGCCCTGCAGACAGAGCATAATCCGGACGGACTCTTCAACTTCCGCTTTGAATTCGCCTGCGGCAATAACCAGAATTCGAGCGGGAGCCCGATCGGCTCGCAGCTGTTGACGCACGGCACGATGCTGCGCGAACTCACGAGCAGCGCGGGCAAGAGCGGGATCGATTTCGCGATTCTCAACGGGGACTGGCTCTATGAGAATGACACTCGCCGCTACAGCGCAGACCAGTGGCGCGAGCAGACCGGCACAGACGAGGCCTCGACTCCGCGCGAGGTCGCGCTGATGCCATCGATCGTCGGCGTTTGGGAGAACTACAAGAACTTTTACGACAACGGTGCCAACCTGCGGGCGTGGCATCGGAACGTGCCGTCCTACTACACCTTCGATGACCACGAGTTGCTGAACGACATCTATGGCTCGGGTGAAGTGGGCCGTCGCAACCGGAGGGCGGTCTTCCGCGATGTGGGTACGCGGGCTTGGTATGACTATCTGGGCTGGAGCAATCCGGTGCCGGAAACGCCTGGCATCGTATACGGGCGGGCGCAATTGGAGGCCGGCAGCGACGTGCTGACTGACCCCGAGGCAGACTTCACGGGCCTTGATGCCGAATCGACCCTGCAGGTGCATTGGGGTACTGAGGACTGGGGCGTGATGCTGCTTGGCAAGAACCCGGACGGCACCGACGCTGATGACGAGGGTGGCGACCCTAATTCGAAGGTCTACGAGGTGGTCGAGGTCTTGGACGCCAACCGGCTGCGCATCCGTCCCGCCGCCGTGGCCGCCGGCGAGCCGGTGTACTCGATCGGGCGGCGCTCGTACTTCAGCAAGCGGGTTTCGAATGCTGAGTTTCTCTATTTGGACACGCGCTCATACCGGATGATGCACGATACCCGGGATCGTGAGAAGGTCGGTCGCAGCATGCTCGGGGAAAGACAGAAAGCGTGGGTGCAGCAGACGATGCAAGCGTCCGATGCCGATTTCTTCTTTATCGTCTCCTCAGTGAACTTCTCGATCTCGCATGTCGGCGGCACAGGCACTGCGAACATTTCGGAGAGCAACAAGGACGACGCCTGGACGGCGTTCCTGTGGGAGCGCGAAGAGATGATCAATTTCTGGAACGGGCTGGGCAAGCCGGTCTTCGTACTGACCGGAGACCTGCACAACAGCTTTGCGATCAAGCTCACCGAGCGCGTGTGGGAGTTCGCATCCGGGCCACACAATTCCACAAATCACCCGCTGCGTTCGGAGGGGGACCGGCCCAAGTCGGGCAAGTATGATTCGTTCGGCCGGGCAACTGAGATCCGCTGGTCTAGTTTCATCGTGAACGGCACTCCCAACGAGTTCAGAAGGCGCCCGATTTATTGCGTCGTCCAGCTGAACAACGTCTTCAACAACCCGTTAGACACGGGGGATCGCTGGGTGGCGTACGAGAACCCGCAGGCTGTGTTCCAGTATTACGACGGCCTGACGGGCGATCTGCTCTATGCGGAATCGGTGATCTCGCGCTAGGAGAGGCGGCCGACCGACATTTGATGTCGGGTTCAAGCCGCGAGGCGGAAGCACGCGGGCACCGCTCGATTCTCGGGGTGGGCGGATTTTGCGGGGCTTGCCTCCAAGGACTTCAGTGGCGTTCAGCCCCGCGGGCTGCCGTTGCCCCATAAAGTAGGACTTGACCTTTGTACTTGTCTTGTGCCATTCCTTGGGCATGCACGAGCAAAATCAGGTTGCTTCCACACTCGCCAGCCCCGACGGGATGAATCGGCTGCAGGACCTGCTGGCTCAAGTCGGCTCCGCCAGCCGGACCGAGATGGGCCGTCGGGTCTGTCAGGCGTTCGGATTCCATGACGCCCGCGGCCGGCCCCAGTTGGCCGGCTGCATGAAGGCGCTGCGCGCCCTCGATGGGCACGGCCGCATCCAGCTGCCCGCGCCCCGCCACGGGTGCCGGCCCTGCCAGCCGCGCGGTCTCGGTCGGCCCGTGCCCGCCCCGGCGGACGTGCCCGCGCGGGCCGACCTCGTCCAGGGGCTGGCGCTGGTCGAGGTCATCGGGAAGGACCAGCGGCGGGTCTGGAACGAGCTGTTGCAACGCGAGCATCCGCGCGGCGCGGCCCGGCACGTGGGCCCCCAGCTGCGCTACCTGCTGGTTTCCGACCACGGCGTGCTGGGCGCGCTGGGCTTCGCCGCCTCGGCCCTGACGCTGGCCGCGCGTGATGCCTTCATCGGCTGGGACGCCGACCTGCGCAGCCGCCAGCTGCACCGCGTGATCGCTCTGAGCCGCTTCCTGATCCGGCCTTCCGTCGCCTGCCGCAACCTGGCCTCCAAGGCCCTCGGGCTGTGCCTGCGGCGCCTGCCCGACGACTTCGAGCGCCGCTATGGCTACCGCCCCTTGCTCGCGGAAACCTTTGTCGAAAAAGACCGTCCCGCGGGCACTTCGCTGGTCGCCGCCAACTGGCTGTGCGTCGGCGAGACCGCCGGGCGCGGCCCCCGCCACGCGCGTGCCGGTCAAGGCCGTCTACCTCTACCCGCTGGCGCGCGACTGGCGCGCCCAGCTGGGTGTGGCGGCAGCGGTGCCGCCGCCGGCGCTGGGTCCCGGCGAGGGCCTGACGCGGGCCGCGTGGGCCGCGCACGAGTTCGGCGCGGCGCCGCTGGGCGATGTACGCTGGAGCCAGCGGCTGGTGCAGAGTGCGCGCATTCAGTCCGAGGCGCCGACGAAGTCGTTCCTGGGGGCGGCGCAGCAGGATCGGGCGGCGGTGAAGGGCCACTACCGGCTGATCGACCAGCCGGCGGACTCGCAGGTCACGCCGGAGAACATCCTGGCCCCGCACCGGCAGCGCACGCTGCGCCGCATGCAGGGCCAGGCGGCGGTGCTGTGCATTCAGGACGGCACCGATCTCAACTTCGCCGAGCACGGCGGCTGCGTGGGGCTGGGCCAGATCGGCAAGAACAGCAACGCGCAGGGCACGCTGGGGCTGCACATGCACTCGATGCTGGTGGTCAACGGGGACGGCCTGCCGCTGGGCCTGCCGCAGATCCAGTCCGAGGCGCCGGACGGGCAGGCGCAGCGGGGCAAGCCGCTGGAGGAGCGCAAGACGTTCCGCTGGATCCGCGGGCTGCGCGAGTGCGCGGAGCTGGCCAAGGAACTCGACGGGGTGCGCCCGGTGACGGTGATGGACCGCGAGGCGGACGTGTTCGCGCTGTTCGCCGAGCAGGGTCGGCTGAGCACGGTCGACCTGCTGGTGCGGGCCAAGCACAACCGCTCGCTGGGCAAGGACGTGCCGAAGCTGTTCGCGGGGGTGCGGGCGGAGGCGGCGCAGGCCCGTCTGGAGCTCCACGTGGCGCGGCTGTCGGCGCGGCGGGCGAGGCGCGCGCGGAGCGGGTGGCGCAGGTGGAATTGCGCTGGCGGGCGGTGGCACTGCCGGACCCGGACAAGGCCGCCGCGGCGGCGCGGCTGAACCTAGTGCACGTGCGCGAGGAGACGCAGCCGGAGGGGGCCGAGCGGCTGGAGTGGTTCCTGCTCACGACGCTGGCGGTGCAGTCCCGGCAGGACGCGGAGCAGGTGCTGGACTGGTACCGGCTGAGGTGGCGCATCGAGGACTGGCACCGGCTGCTCAAGACGGGCTGCAAGGTGGAGTACCTGGCGCATCGGACGGGGGAGCGGATCGAGCGGGCGGTGACGATCAACGCGGTGATCGCATGGCGGCTGATGGCGATGACGCTGCTGGGCCGCGACACGCCGGAACTGCCGGCCGAGACGCTGTTTTCCGACATCGAGATCGCCGCTCTGGAGGACTTTGCGAAGGATCGCAAGCTGCCGCGGCCGGACAACATCGGGCGGGCGCTGCTGACGACGGCCATGCTGGGCGGAGTAAGCGTTCGAGCGGGCCGTGAACGGCGGCTGGGGAACTAGCGATTGAGGATTTGTTTCCAGTCGGGGCAGAGGGGTTTGACGAAGACGTTCTTGACGGGCTGGTTGTACTGGTGACGGGTGTCGAGTTTACCGCGGCCCTGAGTCTGGCCGAGAAGGATCCAGTTGGCGGCGCGATAGCAGGTGCCGTCAAAGCGCGGGGTTTCGCAGAAAGTTTCGAGCAGGACGGGGCGGATTTGGTAGCGTTGCTGCCAGTCGCCGCGGAGCTGTCGCTGGAGGCAGGCGAGCAGATGGGAGGCCAGGCAGGGCAGGCGGATCCAGGGCAGGATGAGATAGCGGGCGTGATTGACGACCAGCGGCAGGTTGCGCTGGCGGGTGGCGGCATCCCAGCCGACGAAACGGTCGCGCGGGGCGGTTTTCCAGGCCGCGGCGCCGCAGCCGAGCAGGGCCAGCAGGAGGCCGTCGGCGGCGTACACGAAGTAGCGCAGTTGGGCGCCGGGCAGGGGCTTGTAGCCGAGGTAGTGGTAGCGCTCGACGAATTCGTTCCAGAGGCCGCTGCGGGGATCGGCGGGGCGCAGCAGGGAGAGGCGCAGGGGGCGGGCCTGGGCGAGCGAGACGGGCAGGGGCGCGAGGCCGGGCGGAGCGGTGCGCGAGGCCGGGCGGAGCGGTGCGCGGGGACAGCGCCAGCGGTTGCGGTCGCGGCACGGTGCGCAACGGCGGCGGCAGGGTCAGCAGGCCGTCGCGCTGCATGCGCAGCAGGGCCACGCGCGCACTCATCTCCTTGAGGCCGCCATCGGGCTTGCGCCAGTCCAGCGCCGCGCAGACCGCCCGGGACAGCGCCGTGCGGAACAGGGGCGGGTCGCGCTGCACGATCAGCGCGCGGATGAGATCCAGTTCGGCAGCCAGGAAGTCCCGGCCGCAGTAGCGCAGGCAGCCGCTCACGGGGCAGGCCCCACGGCAGCCAGGCCTGAGGATCCACCACGACGGCCTGCGGCCCGATGCCCGCGCACTCGCCCAGGAACGCCTCCAGCCACCGCCGCAGGGCTCGTTCCACGGGATTATTATCCATCGCCACGAACGGCTTGGCCACGAACACCGTCAGGCCCTTGCGGTGCTTCAACAAGGATTGCAGCGGCCCCAAGCGCGGGTCCGGCGGGCCGCCGCCCGGCGGCTTCCCCGCCGCCGCGCTCAGGGCCCGCTGCTCCTTGCCCGCTTGCTCGAACAGCGCCTCGAACTCCGCTTCCAGACGCTCCTGCGCCGCCTGGAACTGCTCGGACTGCCCCTGCGGACAACCTTCCGGGTCCCACGCCGCCAGCCGTTCCGCGTTGCGTTGGTACAGCTTGCCGATCCGCGCCACGATCCCCTCCACCCATGCCTGCAGATCCGGCCGCTTGCGCCCCAGCGTCACAAAATCCCGCCGCACGTGGACCCAACAGATGTAGGGAGGCGGATTATTCTGGCAGTAGATAGGGGTTTTTCCTCGAACTGCGTTGACGCCAAATCAGTTGGAAATCAGAATAATCCGGGAATCAGGCAGGCGGTTTGAGCCGGGATTTGCAGTAGCGGGCTAGCGGACGGAGAGATTCCGCGCGGGGCGGGTGGCGCTAGGGCCCCGCGCAGGTTATCAATAGGTGGCCCGCGCGACCGCTGCGGCCCCTGACTGGTGCCCGCACTGCCCGTCCCCGGCTGTCCCGGCCCGCCGGCGCTGCCGCCCTGACGCTTCTCACTCCGCTTCCCGAACGGCGTCTTCAGCAGCTCCTGCTGGCGCTGCCGCAGACCCGCATTCTCCTGCTCCAACTCCCGCACCCGCCCGGCCAACTGCGCGATCTGCCGCCGCGCCTCCGCCAGCTGCCGCTCCGCTGCCCGCCACTGCCCCCAACGCTCCTTCGCCCGCGCGTGCATGCTCCGCCAGGAATGCGCCGCTGGCTTCGCCTCGACCAACGCCACCGCCTCGGCAGGCACACGCTCCCGCCGCCAGTCGAAGCCCGGGGCCCACACCAACCCTCCCTGCGCTTCCGGCTGCCCGCCCAACTGCATATTCGCTAGGCTGGCATAAACACATGTCCGGTGTCCAGCGTTTCAAGCCAGTTTTTTCTACCCTCCCTCCACCCTCTCAACGTCCTCTATTCACGGCCCGCTCGAACGCTTACTGGGCGGGTATCTGGGTTTCAAGCGCAAGCGCTATGCGGGCCCGGGCCACCAAGTCCTGTGGGAAGGCTACACCCGGCTGGCCACTATCGTGCAAGCCTGCAAACGGAGTCTCCGTCTCGACCAAGACAGCAAACTCTATCAGAGGCTGTCTAAGAACAAGACTTATGGGTGAACGGCAGCCCGCGGGACCGCAATCCGGCCTGCGCCAAGGGCGATCCGTTTGATGGCGTCGGGCGCTGGAGCGTGCTGAAACCAAATCCGCCACGCGTGTCGGGCGGTCGTTTCCTTCCGCCTCAAGGTCCTTGATTGCCGCGTGATAGACTAAGCGCCAATAGGTCGCGAGGCTTTTCGCAGACCTCAACAACGGGTGTGCGGGAGGAGAATACCCGCCGTGTTCTGTGAGGCGATGGTGAAATCTCCCAAATCTCGCGGGCGGATGCGATCCGGTCTCGCGGCGGTGGCATTGTGGGCTGCGGCTGTCTTGTTTCAGCCGTTACCAGTGACGGCCGGCAGCGTCCCGCGACCGGCCCCGGAACTCACGCTCAAGGCCACCGGCGGCGAGGCCGTTTCGCTGGGGGACCTTAAAGGGAGCGTAGTAGCCGTGCTGTGGGTTTCGACAGATTGCCCGCACTGCCAGGAGACTTGCGAGGCGCTCGGACCGATCTACCGCGAGTTTTCCGACCAGGGGTTGGAGATCTTGGGCATGGCCGTGAATCCCGGTGCCCCGGGCAACATCGACAGTTTCAAGGACAGGCACAACGTCGAGTTCCCGATCGGTGTCTCGAGCCGTTCGGACTGGATGCGCTTCGCGGACCTCTCTGTCATGGCGCGCACCTATGTCCCCTATTTGATGCTGGTCGATCGGACCGGCACCATCCGTTACGAGCACCGGGGCCGGGACCAGGAGTTCTGGAGCGATCAGGTGAACAACCTGCGCAAGGAACTGGGCGTGCTGCTTGCCGAGCCTGCCGGTGCCTCGCGCTGAGGCCGTCCCGACGATCCTGCTGGGGCTGTTCCAGATAGGGGCCTCCCGCGCCACCTGCTCGACCTCGACCAGCGTCCCGGACAGGTGCGCCGCCAGGCAGTTCGGCAGCAGGCTCACCACCTGCCCGTTTTGAGGGCAGCGGAACCGTCGCACCCGCGGGAAAGTTGCGGGCGTAGCTGCCGTGCGGCTTGAGCTGGCAACCGCCCTGCTGGTGGAATGGGCGGGCTTGCCGCACACCACGCCTGGCGGCTAACGTAGTCCTCGATGGCGAGGTCTGTGTTGTAGCGAATCTGGATGAAGCCGTCCACGGCCCGGCAACTGGAGATCGCGCGGGCCTCCCTATTCAGCCGGTCCGGCCCGTCGGATGCAACTGCGCCGGGACTCGCCCGGTGAGGCCTGCTGGCGTGCCTCAACCCGCGCCCTGCAACAAGAGCGCGCCCGCAAGCGCGAGGCGCTGCTGCAGGCCTCCGAGCGAACCCTAAAGTGCATCGCCGCGCGGGTGCGGCGGGGCGAACCGCAAGAAGGTGGAGAAGGATTTCGAGATCGTGGTGGAAGAGCAGCAGCTGCGGTGGTCGCGCAAGATCGCCAAGATCGCGGCCGTGGCGCGTCTCGATGGTCTCTATGTCGTACGCACGAGTCTGTCGGCGGGACTCGCCGGTGGCAGCCGGCGCAGGTCTCAGCCGCGGCCAAGGCGGACACCAAGCGGACCCCGGACGGGTTGCCGGTCCAGAATCTGCGGAGCTTGCTCGAGCACCTCGGAGCGCTGACGCTCAATCAGGTCACGCTCGCCCAGGACGATCAGCATGAATTCCAGCTGCTGGCCAAGCCGCCCCCTTGCAAGCGAAGGCATTCGCCTTCCTGGGAGTGGATCCCGACAAGGTTGTTTTCAGTAAACTGGCAGGTGGATTTCGCGTAACTGCTTCTAATAGCGGCGATTAGCCAGCGTTCGCCGAATGAAGTTCTGGCTAGGAATCCATGCCTTACTGATGTATCGCCTCGTTGGCGGGCGCGTGCCGGTCCAGAAACCGCGCCGTGGGGGCTGGGGCTAAACTATTGATTCTATTAGGATTTCAGGTCAGACGGTGGTATTAAAGTCTTCCCGTATAGACATTCCACTCAATTTTTATCCTGATTACCCGGGAGTCTCAGCCGCATTTAGGAGTCGAGAATTTGTAGATTCTAGCCTTGATCCGGTTGACCTAGAATGCTGTTTGATGTATAATAAGTAACTGACAACAAAGGAGTTGCCTATGCCTAAGAACCAAGTCCAGTTCCAGAAGGGACAGAGCCTGCGGGACTTCCTCAAGCTCTACGGAACCGAGCAGCAATGCGCCCAAGCGTTGTTCCAGTCGCGCTGGCCGGAGGGCTTTCGCTGCCCCGCCTGCGGCTACCATAAGTACTGTCAGCTGCACACTCGCAAGGTCTTCCAGTGCATCCGCTGCAAGCATCAGGCCTCGCTGACCGCAGGCACCCTGTTGGAGAACACCAAGCTGCCGCTGAGCACCTGGTTCCTGGCGATCTATTTGCTCACGCAATCTAAGAATGGCATCTCGGCGATGGACCTCAAGCGCCAGTTGGGGGTGAGCTACAACACCGCCTGGATGCTCAAGCACAAACTGATGCAGGCGATGCGCGAGCGGGACGACAGCCAGCCGCTGGGGGGCATCGTGGAGATGGACGACGCCTATCTGGGCGGGGAGGCGGTCGGGGGCAAGCGCGGTCGAGGCGCGGCCCGCAAGACGCCCTTCCTGGCGGCGGCACAAGTCAGCGAGGACGGGCGGCCGCAGCGGCTGCGGCTGAGCCCGGTGGTCGGCTTCCGCCGCCGCGCAGTGCAAGCCTGGGCGCAGCAGCACCTGCGGCCGGGGACGCTGGTGCGCTCGGACGGGCTGGCGTGCTTCCGGGGGGGTGCAGGCGGCCGGTTGCGAACACCAGCCGCGCGTCACCGGAGGCGGCAAGGGCAGCTGCGAGACGCCCGGGCTGACTTGGGTGAACACGCTGCTGGGCAACGTCAAGCGCTCGATTGACGGCACCTATCACGCCTGCGACGCGCGTTACGCGGGGCGCTACCTCGCCGAATTCGCCTACCGCTTCAACCGGCGCTACCAGCTGGTCGATCTCGTGCCCCGCCTCGCCTATGTCGCCCTGCGCACTGCTCCGCTGCCCTACCGGCTCTTAACTGTGGCTGGAACTAATGGGTAATCAGGATTTTTATTATAGTTTCGTCCTGAATGGACAGTGAGTATCGGTACTACTTGTCATCCGGAGGTGTCATGCGTGGCCAAGAGCAAGCGTATCGGGTTTTCCATGGCTTGACCGGCAGTTTCATGACGGAATCATAATCAAAAGGAGCACTACGATGAACAACGAGAAAAGAGTCTCGACGAACGCTTACGAAAGAAGCTTGGCCGGTCGCATTGCCGCCGGGCTTAGTTTCCTCGCCATTGGGGTGCTGGCTGCGACGATGCCCGCGATGGCGCAGGACTGCCTCACGGTAACAGTAGTCGACCCGTCCGGGGCAACTGTCGCCAACGCGACGGTTGTTATTGGGGCCGAAGAGCAGCCCACGGATGACTCCGGCGTGGCAACATTTTGCGGCCTTGGCACGGGACCACATTCTGTCTTGGCCTTCGCTCCGGGTTTGGATCCGGCGGAGATCACGGTCACAGAATCCTCGGGGGATGTAAGGATCCCCCTGGCGATTGCGACTGTCACTGAGCAAATAGTCGTGATTGGCAGCCGGACCGAGGGTCGCGCTGTGCTCGAGTCGGCCGTACCGGTCGACATCGTATCCGCCGAGGACTTTGCGGACCAAGGCGATCCAGACGTGGTCAACCAACTGCGCAACACTGTGCCGTCATTCAATGCGAGCGTGAATCCGATCAGTGACGCAGGCACCATCGTCCGACCAGCGAGCCTTCGTAACTTGGCGCCGGACCACACGCTACTGCTGGTGAACGGCAAGCGCCGTCACCGTGCCGCGATCATTCACTGGATCTCGATCGGCCCGACGGACGGTGCCCAAGGCCCCGATCTGGCGCCGATCCCATCGATCGCCATCAAGCAGGCCGAGGTGCTGCGCGACGGAGCTTCCGCCCAATATGGATCGGACGCGATCGCGGGCGCGATGAACTTCGTGCTGAAGGACGCCTCTTCGGGAGGCAGCTTCCAAGTGACGTCAGGCGCGTTTGCAGCCGGCGACGGCCAGACCGTCACGTATGCGGGCAATATCGGTGCGCCGCTAGGTGAAGGAGGGTTCGCCAACCTCAGCTTCGAGTACGGCAATTCGGATCCCACCGACCGCGCCGTCCAACGCTATGACGCGACGCAGCTGATCGCTAACGGAAACAGGGCCGTGAGAAGCCCGACCGCCCAAGTCTGGGGCTCGCCGCGGATCGACGACGACTTCAAGTTCTTCGGCAATTTCGGCAAGTACCTCGCGGGCGCGACGCAGGTGTACGCGCACACCAATGTCGCCACCAAGCACGTTGATGGCGGATTTTACTTCCGCAACCCCCACACGAGGGGCGGAGTCTACAGCGGCGACGGTGGGGAAACCCTCTTAGTCGGCGACCTGATTGACGCCCGGGACAAGGTCTACGACGGCTCCGCCGGCTGCCCCACAGTGCGTGTGAACGCCGGCCGGATTCTCGATCCGGATGCATTCAACACGGTGCTCAGCGATCCGAACTGCTTCACGTTCCACCAGCCATTCGCCGGTGCCCCGAACGGCAGGCCGGGCGGGTTCACTCCGCAGTTCGGTGGCGACGTGCAGGATACCTCGATCGTGGCAGGGCTTCGCGGCACGCTTGGAACGAGCGTCGTGTGGGACGCGAGCTTCAACCTCGGAGAGAACTTCGTGGACTTCTTCATCTACAACACCGTGAACGCCTCGATGGGCCCCGAATCGCCAACTTCGTTCGATCCAGGCAGCTACCGGCAGACCGACACGAATCTGAACTTTGACCTTTCGTGGGCCGCGTCGGACAATGTCCACGTCGCGTCCGGATTCGAATGGCGCAACGAGAACTTCGAAATTGGTCAGGGTGACGCTGCATCGCACACGTTTGGCATACTCGCCGACCAGGGCTTCACAGCTGCGTCAAACGGCTTCTCCGGCTTCGGCCCCATTGCGGCCGGGAGCTGGGATCGCCGGAACTACGCTGTCTACGGCGACATTGAGCTCGGTGGTCCGGATGATCGCTACACCCTCGGAGCAGCGGTTCGCGCGGAGCAGTTCGATGACTTCGGCTCGACCATTAACTACAAGTTCGCCGCCCGAGTCGAGGCCAACGAATTCTTCTCGATTCGCGGCTCAGCCAGCAGCGGTTTCCGCGCGCCGACGCCCGGACAGCAGAATGCCTTCAACGTGTCGACGGTCTATAGTCCGGCACTTGGCGACCTCGTCAACGAAGGGACGATCCCGGCCACGTCGGAAGTGTCCCGCTTGGTGGGCGGTCAGCAGTTGCGTCCGGAGACGTCTAGGAACTACACCGGGGGAGCGGTCATCGAGAAGGGCCAGTTCGCCTTCACCGCCGACTTCTTCCGTATCGACCTGAACGACAGGCTCGCGCTCTCGAGGGACTACAGGCTACAGCCCGACCAGGTTGAACAGCTCGTCGCGGAGGGTATCACCGAAGCCGCGAACATCGTGGACTTCAAGTTCTTCACCAATCAGATCAACACCACAACGCAGGGAGTCGACCTTGTGGCCACATACGCCCCGAAGGCGCTGGATGGGGACACAGTCTTCAGCTTCCTGCTGAACCAAACCAAGACGTCTGTTACGTCCGGCGTCACCGATACGGTCAATGCCGCGCGCATCAACCTGTTTGAGAACGCATTCCCGGAAACCCGCTGGAACTTCAGCGCCCGGCACAACGCCGGTCGCTTCAAGCTGATGGCGCGCCTGAACTACTGGGGCGACTTCTTCGACAGGGAAGACGGAAGAAACTACCCTGGTGAGTACTTGGTGGATCTCGATGTCAGCTACAGGCTGACGCAGACGTTCTCGGTGTCCGGCGGCGGCCAGAACATCTTCAACAACTATCCGGAGATGAATCCCGGGGCATTCGGGGGATCTGGCAACCTATATCCGCAGTCCACCCCGTTCGGCTTCAATGGCGGGTTCTACTACCTGCGGCTGAACTACAACTGGGGAGGCGGCATCTAGCGCGGCTGTAGCGGGCGAGAGCCGCGGCCCTCGCCCGCTTGAGAGCACAGTCACCGGTCTGGTGCGCTACGTCGCCAGGCCGGTGTTTCGTCTTCTTGACAGCCCATCCGCCGTGTGGCATGGCCCGATTCGCCAAACGCACATGCCGTTCGGTCAACCCAGCAGTCAGGCAACCGCTGACGGAGGACTGCTTGGCCAGCTGCGCTTGTTGAAACCAGCGCAAGGCGCTGTCCAAGCGCTGAGTAGAGACGCCGAGCATCGATCGCAGAAATGTCTTCGCCCGCCGGTTAGCCGGCCTCATGCCCAACCCCGCTGCCGGGGCACGGCCCGAGTCCGTGCGTCCAGGCTCCGCAACCAGCGCGGCCCCGTTGCACTGCTACCGGCGCTAGCCCCAGCACCTAGCTCCTCGCAGTTGCCGCTCGATCAAGCCATTCAGGTGCGCAACCCAGTCTTGGAGGGCTGCACTTTGCATGACCTCTGCGCTCGTGTGACGGATTTAGACTTCAATACAACCGCGATTGCACTCCGAAGCGTAACAGGGACCAAGCAGACCAGATGGGTGCCACCATGTAGCGGCCGAGCTACTTACTCGCCCGGCCGAATGCTGCTGCACCGTCAGCGCATCGAGGCACTACGGCCCTAGCCGCTCCAGCGTGACGCGCTCGCGCAGCTGGCGGCCCATGGGGCAGAGCCCTGCTCGTTTGCTATCTCCCGCGACGGTGGGCCGCTGTACGGCAGCAAACAGGCCTGACACCGTTGCTCACGCGCCAAGTGTGGGTAGCGCTCATCGGACAACTTCCTTGGGCTCAAGTCGGAGATTACGCACAGCACCTGGCCACGCTCGCATCTTGGTGCCAAGCCGCCGGTTGTCGCCGCCCGACGCCAACATCTCTAACTTGAAGCTTCAGAATTCAGCGGGCGCCGAACAGAGCCGCTGTCAGCTGCAGCCTGCGGCTTACCGCGTCGGCTCGCAGGCCAGCACAAGGGCGCAGCGGAGAACCGAGGAACACCTAGAATTCAAGCCGCAGTCCCAGCTGCGTCTGGCGTCCGGTGCCGATCGTCCCCCGAATCCTGCCAAAGCCGGAATTGCCGCGGCGGCGTTCCGGGATGTTGAAGTTGGCGTGGTTGGCGATGTTGAAGAAATCAGCGCGGAACTCTAGCCGCACGTCCTCTGTGACACTGAACCTCTTGTGAATCGAAATATCAAGCAGGGCGAAACCGGGGCCGCAGCAGATGTTTCGCGGCGAGCTGCCGAAGATGCCCGCGCCGGGTGCCTCGAACATCGACGTGTTGAACCACTGCGCGAGGCGCTCGGCTTTCGAGCGGCTGCCCGAGAGGGTGGGATCGCCTAGCAAGTTCGGGCGCTGGCCGTGGCTGAAGGTGTTGCTGCGGTTGGTCTGTTCGATGATGCCGAACGGCGAGCCCGTGCGAAACTCGGCGATTACCCCGAGGCTCCAGCCCCCGATCACGGCGCCTAGGGCCGGGTTTTCGATCGAGAGTGGCTTGTTGCGTCCCACCGGGAGTTCGTAGACCCCGCTGATCACCGCCCGATGACGGATGTCATTGCCGGAAAGGGCCTTGTCGAGGTGGCGCAACTGGAAGTGCGTATAACCGTTGTTTTGCTCGCCGCCGAGCTCGTTTGCGGACTCTACATCGTCGATAAACTTCGACCAGGTGTAGTTGAAGAGGTAGCTCAAGCCACTGGAGAAGCGCTTCTCAGCCTTTACGTTGAGCGAGTGATACGTTGAATTGCCCCAGTCCGGGCTTTCCACAAAGACACTGTTGTAGTGCGGGAAGGGGCGCATGGCCTGGCTCTGCTGCGCCGGGCCTTGACCGGCGACGAGGGGGATCATGTTGTAGTTGTAGTTCGGGCCCCCGAGGCTGTGGCCGACGTTCGCCTGGTATTGCGCTTCCAGCAGCATGCTGCTGGGCAGCTGCTTCTGCAGGGTGAGGTTCCACTGCTGGGAGTAGCCGTTTTGCTGGTTCTGCTGGATGAAGTCCGGCGATACGGTGCGGCGTCCCGTGCTCACCGCTCCGAACGAGCCGACTCTGTCCGCCTCGTTGAACGGCGTTACAGGTGGAAGGCCTTGACTCAGCATGAAGGCGGGCGTGAAGCCTCCGTCGGGCGAATTAATGTCCAGCGTCTTTGAGAATGTCCAGAATTGGGTGAACGGAACCGCCCGGGCGTAGGCACCGTTGTAGGTGACGCCAAATCCGGCGCGGATTACGGTCGAGCTGCCTGCTCGATAGGCGAAGCCCACGCGAGGTCCTAGGTTGTTGAGGTCCGTGTCATGCGCGTAATTGCCGCGCCCGGCGCGGCCGGCGAACAGCATCGAGCCAGGGCAGTTGCAGACTGGGTTGACGGCGACAGGATCGAATCCGCTCTGGTTGTTGCTCAGTTCCCAGCGCGGGGTGTCTACATCCCAGCGCAATCCCAAGGTCATGGTCAGCCTGTCAGCCACTTTCCAGTTGTCCTGCACGTAGAATCCCCAGTAATCGCTCCGCGTGTTGAGGATTTCCGTGTCGACTAGCTGCCCGCGGGTCGTCCAACCCAGCAGCAGCTGGGCCAGCGCATCTCCGGCGACCCGGTTGTTGAAGTCAAACCGGCCGCCAGCATACTGGTTGAAGTCATCCTGATTGCGCGAGTAGCGGTATTCCATGCCCCACTTCAAGCTGTGAGCGCTCTTGAACCAAGAGGTGTTGTTGACGATCTGGTGCGTCCGGATCGGCTTCTGGATGCGTTGTTGGTTACCCGCTCCGAGTCGGGTGTAGCCAGTGAGGATGACTGAAGAGAAAAAGTCCGAATCGACGTTCGGGACACCGAGTTCGCCGTTCTTGCCAGTGCCGGTTCCCAGCCCACGGGTCGTGAAGGTACGGTTGCCGAACGTGTAGCGGAATTCGTTCACCATGGTCGTGGTGAAGTTGTGGTTCCAGGTGGATGTCGAGACGAGGTTGGAACGGGTCTGCTTGGACGCGCGAAAGTCCGCGAACTCGTTAGGGAAGACAGGCTCTGGCTCGGCCGGGGCGTTGACGTAGCTGAAGCGGCTCGAGATGCGGTCATTCGCTCCGAAGTTGTGGTCGGCCTTGATCGTGGTGAAATCCGAGATGCCCCTGTTCGCGACGTTCTTGACGTAGTTGTCGCGCGGAGCATTCGAAGCCGGGCTCGGTCTGTTCGGTGCGGGGTACAAGCTCGCGAATGTGCTGCCGAGGGGATCAATGCGGCTTGCGGGGATCATGTTGTTGTCGAAGGGCTCGCCCGTCAGCGGATCTTTGAGGGCGAAGCCCGAGCGGTTCGAGAAATCACCCTGGGTCTCGGCCGGGTGCGGCACGTCAGTGTTCGCGATGGTGAGGCCGTCGCTGCGCCGCTGTCCCTCGTGATTGACGAAGAAGAAGGATTTGTCCTTCTTGAGCGGGCCGCCTAGAGAGCCACCGTAGATGTTGTAGCGGAGGGGCGCGATGCTAGGGGCGAAGAACGTGCGGGCGTCGAGCTTGTCGTTGCGGAAGTTGTGGTAGAGAGCTCCATGGAAGTTGTTGGTGCCCGAACGCGTGCTCATGATGATCAAGCCGTTGCCGGTGCGCCCGAACTCGGCCGCGTAATTGTTGGACTCGACCTTGAACTCGCGCAATGATTCGACGGGTGGGTTGAGATTGAGCTGCGCAATGCCCAGCGCCATGTTCTGGACGACGCCGCCGTCGAGGTGCCACATCTGGTTGCGGGAGCGGCCGCCCGCCATGGAAAAGAACGGCAGATCGTAGAGCCCTCCGCCGGAAGTGGCGAATGTCACATTGCCGGCCAGCTTGATCAGTTGGCCGGCCTGTCGACTGCCGACGGGCATTTGCGCGACCGTCGTGCGTTCGATGAACTGCCCCACTGTGGTGTTCTCCGTCTCCAGCAGCGGTGCCGAGCCAGTCACCTCGATCGTCTCGGAGATTTCGCCGATCTCAAGTTGGATGGTGACGGTCTTGGTCAGCCCGGTTTCCATCACCAGCCCTGACTGCCGGTAGGTCTTGAATCCCACCGACTCGCAAAGCAACTCGTAAGTCCCCGGTTGCACCAGCGTGAAGTTGAAGGCTCCCGCTTCGTTGGTCTGCGCCGAGAAGGCGACGCCCGTGTCCGTATTAACAAAGGTGACCTCGGCACCAACGATGACGGCACCAGTCGTATCAGTCACCGCGCCGGTGAGTCCCGATTGCTGGGCGGCCAAAGGCAGCGCTCCTAGCGCGATCAGCGCGGCAAACAAGGCAGGCAGGGCCCGTATGTCCATGATTTACCCCCTGAATCAGCGTCACCCCAACGCGAGCAAACCGATTCCACTCCCATCGTACTTGCGGCGCCTGGTTTTTTCAACGAGGCGGCCGGGCTGGCAGGTTCAATCACCGCGACTGACGGGCCGGAAGGGAGGCCATGAACGACAAACATCATCCGAGTGTCAAGAGATCGGAGTTTAAGGACGGGTCGCATCTGACTCACGGCTCCTTAGCTGCCTGCAGTTTCCGGTGATTCAGGTGCTGGCCATTGATCCCTTTTCTTGCCCGGCTAACAGCGAAAACCCTATCCCACGCCGCAAGCAAGCCACCCCGAGGCCGAACGCCCCGCACAGGGGCACTCTCGCGGCCCGCTGGGTCCTATTCGCTGATGAGATGGAGCTGTGCCGGCGGGATGCGCGGCGGCGACGGCGAGAGGACGAGCGCCCCCGTGACTGTGTGATCGTGCAGGTCTGGCCACGCGCGGTTGATTTTTTTCAGCTCGCGTAGACAGTCCGTGCGGAAGGCGTTCACGGCGTTCGTCTGTCTCGTTCGCCTTGGCCGGGTCCGCGCCGAACTGCCGATAGGGCTACGCGAGGGTGAGCGGCGTCTTGAGCGTGACCGTCCGGTAGGTGAGCCACAGGTACAGGTCGAGGCCGAGCGGCGACCGCCAAGATCGCCGATCTGGACACCCAGCAGACAACCTGTACAGAGTGGGCGAGCGACCGGGCGGAAGCTGGCATCGAGCCTGAGATACAAATCCAGCCATTTGGAAATCTCAACACGGCCCTCGCCGAGGCGAAACACTTCAACGCCTACATCCTCGATGGTCGCCGGCACCCCTCGCGGCAGACGATTGAGATCGTCAGGGCTGCCCATTTGATCGTCATCCCCACCGGCCAGACGAAGGACGATCTTCGACCGGCTGTAAAGCTCGCTCACAATTTGGCTGATTGTGGCATCGATCGCGCCCGCATGGCCTTTGCGCTCGCTAAGACGACCCGAAGCGCGGTTGAGATCGCCGCAGCTCGGGCCTACCTCAAACAGACTGACCACACCCTCCTTGAGGGGTTTCCCCCAATCTCCACCGCCGATGGCATGGCACCCGATGCGGGAAAGACGGTGACCGAAACTCCGTATCGGAGCTTGAACGAACAGGCCGAGCGATTGGCTCAGGCGATGATCGATCTCTTGGTGTCAGTCACGGCCCCGAAGGAGAATCTGTGATGGCGAATACGTCTGCACTCAAAAAAGAACAAGCCGATCCAGGTGATGGTGCCACCGGAGGTGTTCCTTGCTTTCAGCGCCAGGGCAGGAGCGGAATTTGGCTTCACGAAAGGCTCGAAGTCTCGACTCTTCCTTGCCATGTGGAAACCTCGAACACATCCTAGCGCTGGCCAAGCGCCTCGACGTACAAATTTCGGGTCACGGCTACGAAGAGCTAGCTGCGGATGAGAACCGGGTGCGTGATGTCGTCGAGGGACTGGCGAAGGCCGTGCTTATTGAAGATTACCCTGATTATCCAAGGGGGCCGTGCTGCAGCGAGATGAAGCGGGGCAGCCCATTCATGTGGTCTGGGGTATCCCTGCGGGTCAAGACTCACCGGCGGTCGTGGTGACGGCCTATCGACCGGACCCCACGAGATGGGACGAGATGTGGTGAAGGAGAAAGACATGCCCACAAGATTGACCAAGCGACTCATTCGTGAAGGCGACTTCGTCGCCGAGGTGGACGTACAGCTCGTTGAGGAGGAGGGCGGCTGGTCACCGTACCTCTCTCTAGAGGACGCAGGCAAGCTCGATGCGGTCAGGGACGCGCTGCGTGCTGGCGACATCACGCGCGGTGCCCAGCTCGCAACCCGCCTCTGCCGGCTCACGCCGGTCCAAGCGTGAGCGCGCCCAACTCTGGCGCCTGGTGGACGGCGGTTCGTACCCCGGCGAGTCAGACGGGGTTGGAGCAGATCCAGAAGCTCAAGGCTATGGACGAGGCGCGGAAGCGCGAGCAGGAACGCCGGCCGGCTGAACCCGGCCGGCTGCTATCCCACATGGGCGACTTCACCAGCGAGCCGAAGGATACGATAGAGGTCTGTCCCAAGGTTCGTGAGGCCATTAAGCTGATCGAAGCCGATGGCTGGCCGACGGTGACCACCAAAGGCAGCCACCGTCAGTTCAAGCACCCGATGAAGACCGAACGTGTAACGATTGCGGGACGGCTGTCGGACGGCTTGGCATCAGGCACGTACAACAGCATTCTGAAACAGGCGGGACTCAAGGAGTCGTGATGCATCGCTTCCTCATCGTGATCGAGAACGCCGGCGAGAACTTCTCGGCGTACTCACCGGACCTGTCGGGCTGTGTCGCAACTGGCAACACTCGAGAAGAAACCGAACGCCGGATGTACGAGGCCATTCAGTTGCACGTTGAAGGCCTCCTGGAAGACAAGCAACCTGTTCCCGCGTCCACGTCGTTCGCTGCGTACATCGTCGTTCCGGCCTAAGGTCACAACGCGTTCCACCACGCGGCCAACGCATTCCACCCGGCGCTGAGGGCGGCGAGGAAGGTATCCCACAGCCACCGGGCGGCCTGAGTCATCAACCCTGCTCCCAACGCGCCGACCACCCCCGCGATCACCGCCAGACTCACGAGCGTGCGCCGCTCGGCCTGTTGACTGGCGAGACCATGACCGGCGCGATTACCGTCGCGCTGCGCGAACGCTTGGAACACGAGAAACGCGAACGCAGCGTCGAGGCCCGGGGCCAAGCACTGCGTGCCATCGCAGAGCGCTGTGCCAAGCTGCTGGGTCCGGGACCCTCCGCCGTGGAGCATGGCGCTGTGCTCTATGACGAGCGAGGATTGCCCAAGTGATCGTCGATAGCTCGGCGGTCCTCGCCCTTCTGTACCGCGAGCCGGACGCTGAGCGCTACGAGACGGCGATCGCCACTGCCCCGAATTGCCGCATGTCGGCCGCCAATGTGCTGGAGATGTCCATCGTTGTGGAAGGTCGCGGTGGCGAAGCGGCGGGGCATGAACTCGATGTATTCCTGGACAAGGCCGAGATCGCGTTGACGCCAGTCAAAGCCGAACATGTTGAAGCAGCCCGTCTTGCCTGGCGGCGCTTCGGCAAGGGTAATCACCAGGCGGCGCTGGATTTCGGCGACTGTTTTGCCTACGCGCTCGCGAAAACGACGGGCGAGCCGCTCCTGTTCAAGGGTGAGGACTTCTCCCAAACCGATATCGAGCCGGCATGAGCAAAAGCCCAGGTGAAAGCTTCCCTACCTTGGCGCTCCGCACGTGCTGAGGGCGCAGTCTCGTCGCCGACTTGGCGCGCGACGTCTGCGAGACAGAGAATCAGACACGGGATGCTGATCGGCTACGCCCGGGACTCGACAGCTGCCTGCGCGCGCTCAGGGCTGGCGACGTGCTCGTCGCCTGGACGCTCGACCGCCCACCTGGTCAACACTGTGCAGACCCTGTCGGCCCGCGACGTGGGCCTGCGGGTGCTCACCGGGCAAGGCGCGTAGATCGACACGACCGCCGCCGCAGGCCGCCTCGTGTTCGGCATCTTCGCGGCGCTGGCCGAGTTCGAGCGGGAGCTGATCCGCGAACGCACCGTGACCGGGCTCACGGCGGCACGGGCACGCGGACGCAACGGTGGCCGGACGTTCGCGCTGTCGAAAGCCCAGGGCCAGCCAGTTGCAGGCCTACGCGAGGATCTGCCGGCGCTGCTGCTGTGGTTGCTGGAAGGCGAGGGCCGCACGGATCTGCCGTATCCCTTCGGCCTGCCTCACCTAGACTTCTACCGGCATTGCGGGCTGTTCCCCGGGGGGCGCGACCGCCGTCTGCCGCGGCCCCGCAGGCGGCGCGGGCCGGGCGGTGGCGGTCGTCGACCGCACCAACAACGTCATCGAGCACTTCTTCGCCATCGCGAAACAGGGCCTGCGGCGGCGACTGGGCCGCGCCCATCTGGGTCGCGACATGGAAGACCAGCCGGCGCAGGCCGCCCTGGCGGCGAACCTGCGGCACCCGGATTACGTGCGCATCGTGTGCGGTACGCTCGACCAATTGCCGCAGGCGTTTGCCCAGCTGGACCGCCGGCACATCACTGGTTCGGCGCGCTTGCAGCGCAACAACCGGGATGCGGAACTGCGGCGGAGGAACCGGGCGTGGGCTGACGACGCCCGACTGTCGCCGTCCCCGAACCCGCCAAACGACCCCAAATGCATCCAGAACAATAGTTCAGCAACTGAATCCTGACGCGGTAGATTCGCCGAGGAAAGGGGGGAAGGCCCAAACGCGCGATATCGAGTTCGCGTGAACTTTGACAACCTTCTGCGTCTGGCTGTGGCCGGGCGCCCTCTGAAAAAGGCCCTTGCCGCGGGCCCGGTTCCACCGGAGATGCGCCAGCTTTGGAACCGGATGGAAAACAAAGGCGTGGAGGTCTGTCTGTTTGACCGGGGAATTCCGCTGCGAGGCGAGCAGGACATGCCGGACCGGCTACTGCAGCTCCGCATGCTTGAGGACGCCTTGGACTACAACGGTGATCCGGGCATCGTCGTACTGCTGACGGGGGACGGCGCAGAGTATCTCGAAGGGGCCGGGTTCCACAGCACGCTGGAGAGGATGCATCGGCGCGGTTGGCGGGTAGAGATTCTCTCGTGGGCTCATTCTTGCAATCGGCGGATGCGCGAGTGGGCAGAAGGACACGGCGTGTTCGTTCCGTTGGACGACTTCTATGAGGCCATCACATTCATGGAGCCTTCCCGTCCGGGATACGAGTTCGCCGCCGCCCGGAGTTCTGCGAGACTGGATTTATCGATGAGACCCTCGTTGGAACAGGAGTCTTGACTATTGCCGCAGCACTGCCTCGTTGATTCCAAGCGGTCAGTTTCAAGCGCCAAGAGCATCTGGAGTGGAGCCCGCGCGCCTGGCGGCACCGGGGGATTAGTGCTAGCGCCTGCGTGTGTCATTGACGGATGGGAAGAGCGTTGACCGGGGAATTGTTCTTGGGCGATCAGCGCAGCGCCTCCACCAACTCGGCGGCCTCAGCCGCAGCCGGATATCGTCGCACCGCATCTTGAGCGGTGCGACGTGCTTCTTCTTGACGTCCGCTCATGGCAAGAGCCCTCGCCTTGAGTAGCAGAGTGCCGAGATTGCCGGGAGCCAGTTCCTCTGCCCGCCGGATCGACTCCAAGGACTGTTCGAAATCATTCGCTTGGAGTCGGTATTGCGCGAGATTCAAGTGAGTGCCGGGATCCTTCGGACTTGCCTCGACTGCCTTGAGGAAAGCGGCCAGCGCCTGTTCGGCCCTGCCGGTTTGGATGTACAGCACGCCCAAGTTCGTATGAAGATTGGATCCTGTCGCCCCTAGGTCGCGTGCGCCTTCATACTCTCGCAGAGCGCCATCGAGCTGACCCAGCGAGGCCAGCGCCGCGCCAAGATTCTCCCGGAAGCCGGCATGCTCCGGCTGCACCTCGACTGCCTTGCGAAACAGCGCTTCCGCATCCTCCAGCCTGCCCTGTGCGAAGCGAGCGTTCCCTAGGGCAGATAGGGCTTGGGCGTCTGTCGGCTGCCCCGTCAGGATTTCTTCGAGCCATCTTTCGGCTTCCCCGTGCTCGCCCCGCTTGATTAGCAATGCAGCCAAGTTGACTTTCGCGTCGGTCAGGTGGGAATCTGCCTCCAAGGCTTCCCGTAACAGCGCTTCGCCCCGCTCGGTCTCGCCATCGCTGATTAAGGCGCCGGCGAGGTTGTTCAGCAGCATTGGCGTGCGGATTCCTCGCGCCAGTGCTTCGTCAAACATGCTCCTCGCGGCCGCACCCAGACCCCTCTCCGCATACGCCGCTCCAAGTTCCTCGAAGTCCCGCCTCGGACCCGACGAGACCCAGCGCCCGGCGAACGGCAGTGCCGCTCCCCCGCCGGCCTTGACATCCCGCAGCACCGATTCGGGATCGACCTCCCCACGGTAGACCTTTTGAATTCTGCCCTCCGCGTCCACGAGGAAGCTGGTTGGAATGGCCAAGGCCCGCCGCCGATCAAACAGGCTTTCGTTCAGCACGCTGTACGCCTCTGCGGTTTTCGAGTCGGCCAGCAGAACCGGGTAGTCCAGACCTAGATCCGCGGCCAGGCGCTGTACCGCAGCGGCATTGCCGGGCTCATCCACCGATACCGCGAGAATCTCGATTCCAGCTCGAGTCAACTCGCCCAGAACCCGCTGGAAGCTAGCCAGTTCCGCCCGACAGGGCGGGCACCAGGTGGCCCAGAAGTTGAGCAGGACCGGCTGACCGCGCATCTGCGAAAGCTTCACGGTGCCGCCATCCTCTGCTATCTCGCGGAGATCGAATTCGGGCGCAGGCAGCGGCTCTGCGAGCCAAGTGCCGGGGCCTGGCTCTTGCGCCAGGGATCCGGCGGCTTCGGAATCCGCGGGTCGAGATCTTTGGAGCGGCAACTCTCGAAAGGTCTCGCTGCCCTCAACCAACAGCACCTTGCCGCTCGCGGGAGGATCCGTGAAATCTTGTTCGGTCCCGCCCGGCCAGCGAACTCTCACGCTGCGCACAGTTTCTCCTTTGGCCAGCGCGAATCTAGCCTCGCGCGAGCGCTGGGACAGGTACCCGCTGCCCGACGTGACTTCCCGCATCAGGCTGCGCTTGTCGGTCTCGACCCAGACCCTGGCACCGATGCCCTCATGGTTGCTTTCGCGTCCCTCGAGCCGTACATCCAAGGTTCTCGTCGGACTTGTGTTGAGGTCATTCCGAAACGCGCGCAGCTGCCGACCGTTGCGGTTCTTGACCACGAGGTCCGAATCTCCGTCGCCGTCGAGATCCAGCGGCACGAATGCGCGCCCGTCGGCGTCTAGGTCGAGACCGCTCGCGAACGAGATGTCTTCAAACGTGCCGTCACCGCGATTGCGAAAGCACAGGTTCCGCTCCCTGCCGCTCCACGTGCCGTCGGAGCGAATCAGTATGTTGATCGCCCTCCAGGCATCTGCGTAGTCCTTGGATCCCTGCGCTTGCAGGGGTGATCGCGACACGACCTGCCGCCAAAAGAAGCTTCAAAGATCGTCCAGGCGCTCGCCGGTGATGTAGCCGTTCTGCACGAACAGATCCAGCCAGCCGTCGCCGTCCAGATCCACGAAGTCGGATGCCCACGCCCAGCGCCCGGTGCGGACGCCAGCCTCATCGCTCACATCGGTAAAGCCCTGGCCGGCGTCATTGCGGAACAGGGAGTTCCCCTGCGCTTGCCGTCGAAACATCCCGCGCGCGTCAGGCTTTGAGACGACGTCATCGAATTGCTGGCTGCCCGTGATTCGCAGCCCCGCCGATGACCACATGTTGGCCGTGTAGAGGTCAAGGTCCCCATCGTTGTCGTAGTCACCCCAAGCTGCTGACATGCCGGCTCCGAGATCCTCCACGCCCAGCGCGGCCGCTTGGTCGGAGAAGGTTCCATCTCCGTTGTTGCGATACAGGTTGTTGCGTCCGAAGTCGTTTGCCACGTATAAATCTGGATCGCCGTCGTTGTCGTAATCGCCCCACGCCGCAGCAAAGCTGTAGCGGTTGTTGGTCGGATCCAGTCCCGCTTCGCTCGACACTTCCTCAAAACGGCCGCTCCCGTCGTTGCGGAAGAGCAGGTTGGCCGGGCCGTTGACAGCGTCGAAGTAGGGTGTCGGTGCATCGTACTCCGAGCCGGACTGCCAGAAGTCGTAGGCGCACACGTAGAGATCCACGTCTCCGTCGAGGTCATAGTCAGCCAGTGCCGCTCCGGTCAGCATGGCCGCCCGGTCAGCCGGGACTTCCAGTCCTGCCTCAGTGTCTAATTTGAAGCGGCCGCGGCCGTCGTTGCGGAACTGCATCGGCGTCGCTCCGATCAGGATCAGATCTTGGTCGCCGTCGTTGTCGAGGTCACCGAACAGACTCATCGACGTATCATCCAGCACGTCCAATCCCGCCTGGCGCGTCGTGTCAGAGAATGTGCCGTTCCCGTTGTTGCGGTAGAGACGGTTGGGCAGCCCGGCTGGCTGGCCGACGTAGAGATCGTCCAACCCGTCTCCGTCGAAATCCCCCAGCGCAATGCCCTGGTGTCCATAGACCGACACGCCCAGTGCCGCGTCCAGCGAATCCCGCCAGTGATCCACGCTCAGTGCCAGCTGCCTTCGATAGGAGTCGATCGCCCCGAACGCTTCGTCTGAAATCTCAGTGAATCCCGCGTGGCTCGCCCTGCCCTCGCTGAACTCGCCGGGCGCGGCTTCCAGCAGGCTCCACCTACCGTTCTCGCCAGACCAAAGCATCCGAACTGAGCCCAGCAGCGAACGCAGGCCTCCACTTGTAGACTTCCCCCCTAATTCCGCGCGAACAGCCACGCGCACCAAATTGCCCGTGGTGCCCTCCCGGGCGACGTCCAAGATCTTGAACTCCGCCAGATCGAGGCTGGCAAAGCCTGCCGTGTGACGCTGCAGCGGCTCAAAGGAGTCCGGAGCACTCACCAAAGACTCGGTGATCTTTTTCAGTTCCGCGTTGATCGCGGCATAATCCTGCTCCCCGATCCAGATATCGTTGTGTGCGTCGACCTTGCCCAAGACTCGATCCACCGGCCGGTCGGTCTGGTAGTCAACCTCAAGTCTGAAGTCCGGGCCTTGGCCCCAGGCCAGCGAGGCGCAGACCGCCGTCAGCACTGCAAGGAGCGGCCTCACCTAGCGTGCATTGTACTCGCGCCCGGCGATTCGCCCGGCCTCGCCACCGTTGCAGGTCGCGGCCTTGTCGCAGGATCGTTCGAATCCGGTGCGGGGTTGTGGTAGTGTTGCTCACGGCGGACGCAGCGATGGCAGACAATCCGATCAATCGTCGCAGCTTTGTGAAGGTCGCAGCCGCCGGACTCCCTCTGGCGGGGGCCAGGGCTGCCGACAAGCCGCGCAGGGTCGCGCTGGTTGGCTCCGGCTGGTATGGCAAGAATGACCTGTTCCGGCTCGTCCAGATCGAGGATGTCGAGATCGTTGCGCTGTGCGACCCCGACAGCAAGGCCTTGGCAGCGGACGCGCAAGCGGCTTCCCGGCGGCACAAATCCGGAATGATTCCGCGCACTTACGGTGATTACCGCGAATTACTCAAGCAGGAGCAGCCTGACATCGTCGAGGTCGCGACCCCGGACCACTGGCACTGCCTACCTGCGATCGAGGCCATGCGGGCCGGGGCGGATGTGTACGTGCAGAAGCCGATTTCCGTCGATGTGGTCGAGGGGCAGTCAATGGTGGCCGCGGCCCGCAAGTATGGCCGCGTCGTCCAAGTCGGCACCCAGAGGCGTTCGGCTCCGCATCTGATCGAGGCGCGCGATCGGATCCAGAGCGGCATGCTCGGCAAGATCTCGCACGCGGAAGTCTGCTGCTACGTTTACCGGAGCCCGCGCGGCAACCCGCCGGACATCGATCCTCCGGCGCACCTGGACTACGAGATGTGGACCGGGCCGGCCCCGATGCGTCCGTTCTGCCAGTGGACGCACCCTCGCCGCTGGCGCTATTTCATGGAGTACGGCAACGGGGTGATCGGAGACATGTGCATCCACATGCTCGATCTGGTCCGCTGGACACTCGACCTCGGCTGGCCGTCGGTGATCCACTCGACCGGAGGCATCTTCGTCGACAAAGGCAGCAAGGCCAACACGCCGGATACCCAGACCGCTTCGTTCTCGTTCCCGGACCTCAACGTAGTCTGGACGCACCGCAACTGGGGCACCCCCGTCTATGAGGGCTATCCGTGGGCCTACTTCATTTACGGCGAGAAGGGACTGTTCAAAGGCTCGACTTCCAAGTGGGAGTTCATCCCGGTCGACACGAGCGAGAAACCGATCCGGCGGGACGCCTTCACCGAGCTGGACAAATACGAGATCGACAGCGTCGACTCGGTCGAGTCAAGGCTCCCCGCGCACGAATTCCCGGTCCTTCGCGCGCACATGCAGGACTTTCTCCGTGCGATCGACACGCGGTCGCGGCCGGTCGCTGACATCGCACTGGGCCACATCTCGACAGCTTGCTGCCTGCTCGCCAATGTGTCGCTTGATATCGGCCGGTCGCTGCGGTGGGATGCGGATGCCCACCGGGTTGTCGATGACGCCGAGGCCAACCGCAAGCTGGCTAGGCCCTATCGCAAGCCCTGGGTTCATCCGGCCCCCGAGACCGTCTAGCGGCTAGGCTGCCGCCGGCCAATCTCGATACCGGCTTCGACAATTGGCCAGGCCCGGTGGACCCTGCAAGCGCCGTCTGTGCGAACGCTCCGCCGACGAGCCCCCTCGGCCGTCGTCACAGCCTTGGCCGGCGTGTCGAATCTTCTGTCCATGATGGCGATTGCGGTGCGCCGCTTAGCGACCGCCACGACGTGGTCCCGATCCGGCTCTTGCTTTTCGACAGCCACCAGCCATCTCCCGTCGCCCGCCTGGCAAGCCCACTCCCACAGCTCCGGCCCCGCTGCCCCGTAGCGAAGAATGGCAGCCCCGCGCATGCCGAGCCCGAGCAGGGCGTGTTCCAGACCTGCTGTGGCTCGACCTCCGCTACGGCCTGCAGATCGCCCGACACCCTGATGATGGCGTCAGCAGCCTCGTCAGTGGTTTTTCCCGACAGGGCAAAGCGGCCGGGGCGCAAAACGTGTTCCTGCCCACGATCGGGCGGAGCATGGCGGCGGCAGCATTCACTGCGGATACGGTCAAGAGATCAGGCGCGTCCCGCAAAGACGCAGACCTTCCTCGATTTTCTCCGGTGTCGAATATCGACGCTGAGTCGCGGCGGCAACGCTGGGCTCCTTGCCTTCGGGGGCTGGCTGGCAGCTCTGTCCGACGCTTTGTTCGGCTACCGAGGCCGGGCTCTGCTCGGGACGCTCGGTGGCGGGTTCCTGCGCTGGCTTCACGGTTGCCAAGCGCATAGCGTATCAGGGCTCGTGTTGCCGTTCGGTGTCGGAGCAGAGGTGGGAGTTTTCGATCAGCGCAACCACCGGTGACGCATAGCCACGGCGCCAGCCAGCCGGAACGACGCGATGCATGGTGGGCCCTGCAGGACTCGAACCTGCAACCAACGGATTATGAGTCCGCGGCTCTAACCATTGAGCTAAGGGCCCGCTGCCTACTATTCAGGGTATTCCCAATTGTCAGTGGCGCAGGCGGCAAGGCTGCGGATCAAGTCCGGTAGTCGGCGTTGATGCGGATGTAGCTCTCTGTAAAATCGCACGTCCAGGCGACGGACCGACCGTTGCCATGCCCGTGCAGCCGGAACTCGATCTCGACATCTTCGGCTTCCATGCTCTTCTGCACCGGAGCTTCGTCAAAGTCTGCGCGCATCCCCCCGGAACAGACCTGTACACCGTTGACGTAGATATCAGCGCGGTTTGGGTCGAAAGCAACGCCACACTTGCCTGCCGCGCCAAGGATTCGGCCCCAGTTCGGGTCCGCGCCCGCCAAGGCGGTCTTCACCAGCGGCGAGTTCGCGATCGCCATCGCGATCTTCTTAGCATCCGCATCTTGCCCCGTTCCGACCACGGTGATTTGGGCCAGCTTCGCCGCACCCTCGCCGTCCCGCGCGATGTCGATGGCCAGTTCCCTGGTCAGCTTTTCTAGCGCGCAGCGGAAGGCCCCATCCGCCCCTTCTTCGAAGCTCACGCCGGATGCGCCGTTGGCGAGCAGGAACACGGTGTCGTTCGTGGACGTGTCGGAGTCGACCGTGATGCAGTTGAAGCTGCGGTCCACAGCAGCCATCAGCATGGATTGCAGCAGTGCCGGCCGGATCGCTGCGTCGGTGAACACGAAGCTGAGCATCGTTGCCAGGTCGGGCATGATCATGCCCGCTCCCTTGGCCATGCCGACCAGCCGCACGGGGCCTGCCGGAGTTTCAACCAGTCCGGATCTCACCTTCGGCACCGTGTCTGTCGTCATGATCGCCCTGGCACAGGCTTCGAATTGAGTTCGGTCCAAGCGGGCCCACAACTCTCCCAGGCTGTGGGGTATCAGGCCCTCGTTGAACGGCTCGCCGATCACGCCGGTCGAAGCGAGCAACACCTGGTTCTTCGGCACCGCTGCAAGCGCGGCTGCGGCACGTGCCGTCGCATCGGCCACCACAGCCATGTTGGCCGTCGCGCAGTTGGCGTTGCCAGCGTTGGCGACGATCGCGCTGGCAATTCCGCCGCTGTCCCGCAAGAACTCCGCGCTGAGGCTGACAGGCGCCGCCCGCACTGCGTTTTTCGTGAACACACCGCCGGCCGTGGCTGGGCGATCCGAGACCATCAACGCGAGATCATCTGCTCTTTGCTTACGAATGCCGGCATAGCCGGCAGCAAATCGAAATCCCAGTGGAAGCTCTATGGCTCGATCCTCAGCCATTTCCTAGTACCTCGTCTGGCGCGAGGCGGTAGCCCCGCGCAAAGTCCACCGCCGCGACACGATTGCGGCCTTCGAGCTGGATTTCCTCCAGCACCAGGCACCCGACTCCGCAGCCGACGCGGAGCTGTTGCGAGTCCAGTGCGAGCTGGCCGGGGGCCAAGCCGCCCTCCTCGCTGGGGAGGGCCGCGCAGATGCGCAGCCGCCGACCGCGGGAAAAGCTGTAGATGCCGGGCCAGGGGTCGAATCCGCGCAGCCTGGCATAGATCGCCTTGGACTCCAGCGACCAATCAACCAAACCGTCCTCGCGCCGCATCAGCGGGGCGTAAGTCGCCGCTGCGTGGTCTTGGGGCTGTGGTGCCACCGTTCCGGCCTCAAGCGCCGTCAAGGTCTCCAGCAGCAGGCTCGCTGCTTCAGGAGCCAGACGCCGGTTCAACTCCGACGCCCGCTCGGTTGGACCGATCGCTGTCCGCCGGCTGAGCAGGATGTCGCCGGCATCCATCTGGCGCGAAATTCGCATCGTGGTCACGCCGGTGTGCGTCTCGCCGCGGACGATCGCCCAATTGACCGGAGCGGCGCCGCGATACTTGGGCAGCAGCGAAGAATGCACGTTGATACAGCCGTGAGGGGAGAGCTCGCGGATGCGTTTGGGGAGCATCTGCCCGTAGCCGACCACGGTGATCACGTCCGGAGCACAGCCGGCGAGCAGGTCGAAGGATGAATCCTCGCGGATCCGCTCCGGCTGGTAGACGGGCAGCCCGAGATCCACGGCTTTCTGCTTCACGGGCGGGGCCACAAGCCTGGCCCCCCGTCCTGACGGGCGATCCGGCTGCGTCACCACGGCAACGACCGAATGGTGTGATGCGAGCAGTGCCAGCGAGGACACCGCGAATTCAGGTGTGCCAATGAAGATCGCCCGCAAGCTAGTCCCACTCGCCTTGCTTTCTCAGGGTGCGGATCTTTTTCTTGATCAGCTCGCGCTTGAGCCTACCGACATGCCGCAGGAATAGCACGCCGTTCAGATGGTCAATCTCGTGGCAGATCGCCCGCGCCAACAGTTCATTGCTTTCGATCTCGCCCCAATCGCCGTCAGGCGTGCGAAAGCGGGTCCGCACCGCCGCCGGCCTCGTCACATTACCCCAAAAACCAGGGATCGACAGGCAGCCCTCCGTGCCCTCTTGTTCGCCGTCTTCGGCGATGATTTCTGGATTGATCAGGACGTGTCGCGCCGGCTCGTCCTCCGCTCCCGAGCAATCGATCACCGTCAGTCTTTTCAGCAGCCCGACCTGCGGTGCTGCCAGTCCCACGCCGCCCGCATGGTACATCGTCTCGAACATATCCTCGACGACCGACTGTAGCTCCGCGCTGCCGAACTCCTCTTCGGCGACGGGCGGGCAGGCCGTCTCAAGAACTGGGTTGCCGTACTTGACAATCTTGCGCAACATCCTCGCGTCCTATCGCGTCAGATCCTACCCCCATAGTAGCGAGGCCTGCCGCTGCCAGGCAGCAGAGCGGCGTCGCGGTGAAGGTTCAATGGCGGAGCCAGCGCTGGCTCGGCAAGCATGCAGCCGCTCGGCATGCTGATGCCCCGCAGCTCACGCCGGCATGCGCGGGGTGCTCGAAGCAGTCGTCCCGAGCTCACGCACGGGATGCGCCAATTCGTGCCGTTTGCATGGGGCGGTAGTCTACAATCGAGACGCATGACTCGCATCCTGACTGTTCTGCTCTTGTCCACCCCGCTGCTCTTCGGCAACCCGTGGGCCCGCCACACGATCGACAACTCGGAGAAGGGTGCCGATGGCGTCCGCCTAGCGGATGTCAACGGTGACGGAATGCCCGATATCGCAACCGCCTGGGAAGAATCGGGGGCGGTGAGGGCCTACTTGAACCCCGGGACGGAGAAAGCCAAGTCCCCGTGGCCTGCCGTCACTGTCGGCACGGTTGCTAGCCCGGAGGACGCCGTGTTTGCGGACATCGACGGCGACGGCAAGTTCGAGGTCGTCAGCTCGAGCGAGGGAGAGGAGCAGACGATCTATATCCACCAAGCGACCGGCGACGCGTACATGGATCCGGCGAGCTGGGAGACCCGGCCCGTCGTGCGTTCGGCGGGCAAGAACCAGTGGATGTTCGCCACGCCGATGGACGTTGACGGCAATGGCTCGATGGATCTCGTCGCCGGGTCGAAGAATGACTTCGCTGCGATCGGATCGTGGCGGTTTCCGACGACGCCTGGCGGCAAGGCCTCGTGGAGCCGCTGGTATGGGGCGGGCTGGGTGATGTCCATCGTTGCGCACGACATGAACGGGGACGGGGCCGTCGACATCGTAGCGAGCGATCGCAAAGGTCCGCGCAGCGGCGTGCTGTGGTTCCAGAATATGCCCGGTAGCGCCGCGTGGCCCGTCAGCCGTGTCGGCCCCGAGGCCGAGCACGAGGCGATGTTCCTCGATCTGGCTGATCTCGACGGGGATGGCTTGACGGATGTCGTGCTGGCGGTGAAGGACGGCGCCATACAGTTCTTCAAGGGCCGCTCAGCGCGCGGAAACAACTGGCGGGCGTATTCGATCGAGATGCCAGCCGGATTCGGCACCGGCAAGGGCGTGGCGGTCGGCGACATGGACATGGACGGAGCGCTCGACATCGTGTTCACCTGCGAGAACGCCGCGGGCGAACTGTCCGGTGTCGGCTTGCTGCGGCATTCCGGAGACCCAACGGCGTCTATCTGGGAGGCGACGGACGTAGGCGGCCCGGACGGCGTAAAGTTCGATCGGGTCGAATTGTTAGACCTCGACGGCGACGGTGACCTAGACATCCTGACGTGTGAGGAGGCCGAACTCTTGGGCGTGGTCTGGTACGAGAATCCCGCTCGCTGAGCCGGTGCGGGCACTCGATGGGGTGAAAGCCGCCAGCCTTGAGCCCATCAAGGGCGGTTCTCTTGCGCTGGCTCGCTCCAACGCTGGCTAGACAGGATCACGGCCAGATCGTGTGAGCGGCAAGCTAGGCCGGAATGCGGTCCGGCGGAGAGAGCATCGACACGCGATAAGGTGAAGGAATGCCACAGACCCTAATCCACGGGCCTGATCGCCTTGGTCACTTCGGTGAATTTGGGGGCCGCTTTGCGCCCGAAATCTTGGTGGCACCGCTCCAGAGCTTGGAGGCCACCTATGCCGAAGCCAGGGATGACGAGGGCTTCGCCGCCGAGCTGGCCGAGCTGAATGCCCGCTATGCTGGGCGGCCCACGCCGCTGTTTCACGCCAGTCGTCTGAGCGACAGCCTAGGCGGGGCGCGAATATTCCTCAAGCGCGAGGACTTGCTGCACACAGGTGCGCACAAGATCAACAACTGCCTGGGGCAGGCGCTGCTCGCACGCAAGATGGGCAAGCGCCGCATCATTGCCGAGACTGGAGCGGGGCAGCACGGTGTCGCGACGGCGACTGTTTGCGGCTTGTTCGGCTTGGAATGCGTGGTCTACATGGGTTCGGAGGACATGCGGCGCCAAGAGCTGAACGTATTCCGTATGCGCCTGCTCGGCGCGGAGGTCATTGGCGTGGACTCCGGCAGCCGCACCTTGAAAGACGCGATTTCCGAAGCGATGCGCGACTATGCCGGCAACTTCGAGACGACCCACTACATGCTCGGATCGGTGCTCGGCCCGCACCCGTATCCGATGATCGTGCGCGACTTCCAGAGGGTCATCGGATTGGAGGCGCGGAGGCAGTTCCGCGAGCAATCCGGCGGACCCGGACCCGACTTGCTGATCGCATGCGTAGGAGGCGGCAGCAACGCCATTGGCCTGTTCCACCCTTTCTTGGCTGACGACACTGTCGGAATGGTCGGGGTCGAGGCCGGAGGTCGGGGCGAGGCCTTGGGCGAGCATGCGGCTCGGTTTTCGGGCGGCGTGCCAGGCGTGTTGCAAGGCACGAAGAGCTATATCCTACAGGACGAAGATGGGCAAATCGCACTGACGCACTCGGTTTCTGCCGGGTTGGACTATGCGTCGGTCGGCCCCGAACACGCTTGGCTGAACGCCATGGGTCGGGTCCACTACACGTCGTGTTCGGATGCCGACGCGCTTGATGCGGTCAAGACGCTGTCGCACTTGGAAGGCATCATTCCCGCGCTGGAATCAGCTCACGCAGTCGCAGAGGCGATCAAGCGCGCACCGACCGCCATGGGCAAGTCATTCGTGGTCAACCTCTCCGGGCGCGGAGATAAGGACATCGGGATTCTGCGCGAGCACATGCCCGAGCTGGGGTAGCCCGGGCAACGAGTCGGCCAGCCCGTTCAAGCGGGCTCAGCCCGTCCGATGCGTGCCAGCAAACGCTCGCGCCGCTCCAGCAGACCATCCTCCAGCAGGACAGGAAACGCGCGGTCAGGCCTCGCCTTGACCACATCGGGCGGTATCAGTGCCAGCTGCTGCTGGCAGCGCTGGCGTGCAGTGTCCAAGGCCTCAGCCGAGCTTGCGCGTCGCCCGCCCCGCAGTATCGGTCGCAGCAGGTCTTGCGGCGTTCCCGTCGGTGAACGAACGGCAATCGGCTCGCTGGCCGAGGGATCAGAACCGCTCCAGCGTCCCTCCGGCGGGTGCAGCTCGTCGTAGATTAGGTCTGCTTGCATGCCGGCCTGGTCTGAGTACCGGCGCACTTGGAGCATGCCGGGTGTCGAGGCTTTGGCCGGATCTGCAGAGCGCTTTGCCTTCTCCATCCAGCGCCCGCTCGTGTCGCGCAGCAGCGACAGCTTGTAGACGCCCCCGAGAGCGGACTGGCCCCCGGCGGCGGCGATGCTAGTACCGACGCCCCAGATTCCCACCTTCGCGCCCTGGTCCTTGAGTTCGGTGATGCTGTACTCGTCGAGATCGTTGGAGGCAACGATTGCAGAGCTGTCCAGACCGGCAGCGTCCAGCAACTTGCGGGCCTGCGCAGACAGACCGGCCAAGTCTCCTGAATCGAGCCTGATGCCCCCGAGCCGGAACCCTCGCTCGCGCAGCTCGACACCGATTTCGACCGCCCGGCGAATCCCTTCCAGTGTGTCGAAGGTGTCGACTAGCAGGACGCAATTGTGCGGCATCGACCGGGCGAAGGCCTCGAAGGCCTCCCGTTCGCCGTCGAACGCCAGCACCCAGCTGTGAGCGTGGGTGCCGCGCACCGGGATGCCGTAGAGCTTGCCCGCCAGCACGTTGGAGGTGGCGGCACAGCCGCCGATGTACGCGGCCCTGCTGGCGCTCAGCCCCCCATCGATCCCCTGCGCTCGCCGCAGTCCGAATTCGAGCACGGGGTCTTGTCCGGCGGCCCGGCAGACGCGGGCGGCCTTGGTCGCAATCAGCGTTTGGAAATTGACGATGTTCAGTAGGGCCGTTTCGACGAGTTGGCATTGCAGCAGCGGCCCGCGGACTCGCAGCAGCGGCTCTTGGGCGAATACGACCGTTCCCTCGGGAATCGCATCTAGGTCGGACTCGAACGCGAACCTGCGCAGGAACTCAAGGAACTCCGATACAAACAGCGGCCGGCCGTCTTGGCCTGCGAGGCTCGCCAGGTAGTCGATGTCGTCGTCGTGAAAACGGATGGATGCGAGCCATTGCAGTGCCGTTTCCAGCCCTGCCGCGATGGCGTACGCGCCGCCGAACGGAGCTTGCCGGAAATAGTGATGAAACACCGCTTCGCGCTCGGCGATGCCCTCCCGCCAGTAGCCGTAGGCCATCGTCAACTGGTAGAGATCGGTCAGCAGGGCGAGAGATTGGCCGTACGGGGGCAGCATGGGCGCGGCCTCAGGGCCGATTGCGGTTCCAGATCAAGCGCAGGCCTTCAAGCGTCAAGTCGTCGTCCACCGCCTGAATGTGCTTGGAGTTCTGCGCCAGTGTTTTCGCTTGCCCGCCTGTCGCCACCACTTTCGTGTCGGGCCCTAGCTCTTCCAGCAGTTCTCCAAGGATGCCGTCCACCATCGCTAGCATGCCGTAGTAAAAGCCAGACTCGAGGCTGCCTATGGTGGTGGTGCCGATTACCTTATCTGGCCGCCGCAACTGGATCTGCGGCAGTCTGGCGGTTCGCCGGACCAAGGCCTGGGATGAGATTTCGATCCCCGGGCAGATGATTCCACCCAAGTATTCGCACTCTCGCGAGATCGCGTCGAATGTGATTGCCGTGCCGAAGTCCACCGCAATGCTGGGGCAGCCGTAGCGTTCGGCCGCTGCGACTGAATTCACGATCCGGTCCGCGCCGACCTCTTCCGGCTTGTCGACGCGGATCCCAAGCCCCGTGGGGGTCTCGGCGGTCACCTGCAGCGGTTCCAACCCAAGATAGCGCCTTGCGAGACCGCTGATAGAGGCGTCCAACTGAGGAACGACAGACGCGAAGATGAAACCGTCTACGTTTCCGAGCTTCAGGTTCGCGAGTGAGACAAGCGTGTGGAACATCGCGCCCCATCCGTCCACCGTTTGCTCTAGATCCGTCTTGAGGCGCCAGTGGACCACAAGCCGAGAGCCATCGAACAGACCGACGGTGAGGTTTGTATTCCCGATGTCTACCGCAAGTAGCATCCCCCTACATTGTGCCTGTGTCGGGCCGAACGCTGCCCGCAAGGACCGGAGCGACAGTTCCATCGTCAGCTTGGAGCAGCAGCGCGCCTTTGGCGTCGACGCCCGCTGTCACGCCGCGCACGGGCGGCCGTCCACCTTCCGAGAGCCCTTCGATGATCACCCGTCGTCCGGTTGCATAGCTGGACGCCCGTTGGAATGCTTGCAAGATCGGCGTGGGCCCCTGTGTCTGATGGAGTTCGTAGCACGCTTCGAGCGAGGCCAGCACTGGATTGAGGATGGCCTGTTTGTCCCAGACGCGGCCCGTCTCGATGCGCAGGGAAGTCGCCGTGTCGCGCAAGTCCGGAGGAAACTCGAGATGGTTGAGATTGATGCCGATGCCGACGATCACGTGCGCGACCTGCTGGCGCTCCATCTCCATCTCTACGAGAATGCCGCAGCACTTTCGCTCGCGGATCAGGATGTCATTGGGCCAGCGAATGTCGCACCCGACACCCGTGATGCCCTCTAGCGCTTCCTTGACGCCTAGGCCGGCGACAAGCGTGAGCAGTGGCGCTGCGTCAGGACGGCACTCCGGCCGCAGCACGAGCGAGAGATACAAGCCCAGTCCCGGGCGGGATATCCAGCTGCGGCCCAGTCGCCCCCGTCCCGCTGTCTGCTCGTCTGCGGTGATTACAGTCCCTTCGGGGCAGTCCTCACGCGCCCGTTCGGCGGCAACCGCCATCGTCGTTTCGACGCTGCGGTAGTGGTAGGCCGCCCGCCCGAATGTCGATCCCATGATTCCGACCACCGAGACAGGCGGGTCAGCGCCGGTTCGGCGCGTCGGGCGCGTTCTTGCGCGGCAGCGAGCGGCGCAGGTCGCGGATTGCGTCCGCGTGGCTGCCGGCGAGCGCTAGGTTGACGAACTCGTCCGGGTCGCTGGTGTGGTCATAGAGTTCCTCGCTGCCGTCGGCGTAAAGGATGTAGCGCCAGCGATTCGATCGAACCGCGTGATTGCCGCGCTGGTAGGTCATCGAAACTGCCCGCTTGCGCCGCGGGTCGCGCAGCACCGGCATGAGGCTGTCGCCCTCGAGTCCCGCTTTCGGAGGCAGCCCGGCAAGTTCCAGCAACGTCGGGTACAGATCGAGCAGGGATGCCGGTGCCTGCACGAGCGTGCCGGGCGTTGTCTGTCCCGGCGCTACGATCACGAGCGGCACGCGCGTCGACTTCTCCCAAAGCGCGAACTTTTCCCAGTGATTCTTCTCGCCCAGGTGGTATCCGTGGTCAGACCACAGCGCGATGATGGTCGACTCCGCGTGCGCAGATCGCGCGAGTGCGTCGAGCAGCCGTCCGAGTTGATGGTCGGCGAATGTGCAGCTGGCTTGGTACGCCCGAACCGCGTCCTCCCACGTACCGGGATGCTGCTCTTCCGCATTGAGGATCGCCCGCATGAAGTGCTGCTTCTGCCGCAGCAGCTCCCGCCCTCCGTCCGGGATGTCCGCTAGGTCAGCGGCGGACGTGCGCGGCATGCTGACATGTCCCTCAGGGTATTCGGCAAAGTACTTCGGCGGCACGTGAAACGGCATGTGGGGCCGGAACAGCCCGATTGCAAGGAAGAAGGGCAGGTCCTGCTCGCGGGAGAGGAACTCGATCCCGTAATTGACAGACCGGGCGTCGGGCGTCTCCGACTCCTGCAAGGGCCACGGCCCCCAATCGAAATTCAAGCTCTGGATCTCGCTGATTCCATTGAGTTTGCGAATCGGCAGCGGGTCAAGCTGCATCTTCTGGAAGCGGTGAAATGATTCGTCGTCGTGATAGGCGCTGTTGTCGTGGTGGTGGAAGATCTTGCCCGCGCCCTCGACCCGGTATCCGTGGTTCATGAAGTACCGCGGCAGCGTGACAGCGTTGGGCAGGGCCCGTCGCCAGTCCGAGCGATTGCCGTACACGCCCGTGGTGGAGGGGCTGAGACCTGTCAGCACAGCGACGCGGGACGGGTTGCAGGCCGGGGATGCGGTGTAGGCGCGTTCGAACAAGGCCCCGCGGCGCGCCAGCCGTCGCAAGTTCGGCATCTTGAGCGGAGAGCGCGACTGCAAGACCCAGTCGTTGAGGTCATCCACGGCAATGAACAGCACGTTCGGCTTGTCGGCCGTGGCTGGGGGCGCGAGTGTTGCCCGAGCTGCCGCGCGAACCATCGAGGTTGGCTCGTAAGAGGCCGATTTCGCCCGCGCGTCGAGCTCCTCGATCTTGAAGCGAACACTGACGATGTATGGCTCCTCTGCTGCAGCCCAGTGCCCGTAGGTCGTGACCACGAAGGTGCCGTCAGGCAGCAGTTCCACGCCGGGGTAGGCCGTGTCGGCGCCCTTGTGGTTGTCCATCAGCCGGACCCTGTACTCGCCTTCCCGCCCCGCGACGATGTCGTCGTAGGTTCCGACCCAGCCGACCCAATCTCCCTTCGTGGGGCTGATGTGGGTGCGGTCGCGAAAGCTGATGAACAAGCGCCCGTCGGGTGCATATTTCGCGGTGTGCCGGTCGCCGGTGAGGGCTCCGGGCAGCTCGCGCGGCTCGCTCCAAGTCTTGCCCTCATCGTCGGAAAAGATCACGAACGAGTTCAGCTGGCGGCTGTTTTCACGCAGCAGCACGGCAATCTGCCTGCCGTCCGGAGACCGCAGCACGCCGGGTTCGCAAAGGTGCGCCAGCGGGTGCTTGGCGATGATCTCGGGCTGGGACCAGGTGAGCCCGCCGTCCGTAGAGACGACCTTGTAGACCTCGAACCGCCCGCCGTCCGGATGCTCGGGCGGATCGCGCAGCCAGCGGCCATCGTCATGGAAGAAGGCCATGTACGAGCCGTCCTTGAGTTCGACCATCGAGCCCATCGCGACGATGCCCCCATAGCTGGGGCCGGGCGTGTTGATGGGGCGCAGGGGAGACCAAGTCTCGCCTTCGTCCTCGGAGTATCCGACTCGAATTCCGCCCGCCTTGCCGGAAAACATCACGATCCGCGGAAGCCCTTGGGGGTCGATCAGGCGGAATAGCGTGGGCACCTCCATGGACGTGGCCCAGTTGTCGGGCGTCGCGAGCCGGTCTGTCCAGGTGAGCCCGCCGTCGAAGCTCTTCTTGTAGACGATCGCGCCTCTCCCGTGGCCTTTGGGATAGGCGATCAAGATCGTCTTGTTGTCTGGCAGCAGCAGCGTCGACGGATGCCCGAGATACTGTCCCGGCTCGCGGTCAATCACAATCTGCCGGTGCGTTTCAGCGGCGAGGTCTACGGTTGGAATCGAGTAGTCCCGAGGCGGTTGCTGCTGGGCCGTGGCGCCCAACGCGCAGAGAAGCGCCAAGCAGCCCGCGGCGAGTTCGCTACGGTACGGGGAGGGCTTGCACGCGCGGACGAGACGGTTCAGCATGGCGCCCACAATGATAAAGTCTCCGAGCGGCGGCGCGCTCCAATTCACAGGTGTACGACCTCTCCGGATTCTGCTGAAGCGTAGACCGCATCGACGACGGCAAGTGTCTTGAGATAGTCTTCGCCGGTGCTTTCGAAGCTCTCCCCACCTAGCATGCAGTCGACGAAATGCCGCTGCAGGCGGTACACGCAGTCTCCTGCGAAGTTGCGGTTCTCCCGCAGGTACTCGATTGGTCGCGCATCCTTGCCAAGCGGCTTGATCCGCATCGAGGAGTCGGCGTCCATCGCCAAGTGGCCGCGCGTCGCGTCCAGGCGCAGCTCGCCAAAGGTGTATCTGGGCGTCGGCGTCTCGGGTTCGTTGTACCGGTTTGCGTCGAGGATCGCTGTGGCTCCGCTCGCGAACGAGAACGTGATCTGTCCCGCGTCTTCACCCTTGATCACAGCGTTCAAGCGGCGCAGCCTGGCGTAGACGTGGTCGACTTCGCCGAGCAGGAAGCGGAAGGTGTCGATGAAGTGAACTGCCGTTTCGTAAACCAGCAGCCGCGGATAGTCGCGGAAGAACGGCTGGCGCTCCAAGTAGGCGTCATCGCCCCATCCGTCGCCTGTCCGCATGCGGAAGTAGAGATGCGTCGCCTCGCCGATCAGGCCCCCCTGCAAGATCCGTTTGATCTCGCGATACCAAGGCTGCCAGCGGAAATTCTCATGCGCCATGAAGCGCACTCCCGCCTCCTCGGCCCCCCTGACGATCGCCGCGCTCTCCGCGAATGTCGGGGCCAGAGGCTTCTGGCAGATGATCGCGACCCCGCGGCGCGCCGCGTGGGCGCAGATTTGGGCATGCGTTTCAGGTGGGGTGATGATGTCCACCCAATCCGGCTGCTCGCGATCGATCATTTCGCGCCAGTCGGCGTAATAGCGGGGAATCCCGTACCTAGCCATCTGGCTCCGGGCCTTCACCTCGGTGCGGTTGTGGATCGCGGCGACCTCGACTTCGGGGATTCGATTCCAAGCCTCGTACTGGAATCCAGCGAAATAGCCCGCGCCGATTGCGACGGCTTTGAATCTCCCACCCATGCAGCCACTGTACATGCCCTGCACGACATCGAGCCATTGGCGACCGTGATGATCCGGTGCGAGGCTGGACGGATGTCTAGGCACTATACTCTTAGCGGTTCCTTAGGACTGCCGTTCCGCAGGGTCAATCGTGCGGATGTCGGTCGGCTCCGCGCCCTTGGTTAGACCCCTAAACGCAACGTGCTTGGAATCGTCTCACTGGGACTCGCGATCGCCCTCTGGTATCGCTTGCACCTCCTATCGAAACGGCTTGACCGGCTGCAAAGCGATCTGGAGAAAGCCTCGGGTGAAGCCGGCCCGGTGATTCCTGATCCGCGGGAAGCTGCCACCCCGCCGGCGCCGAGTATGACTCCTGAGACCGCTCAGCCGCGGGACGCTCGGGCTGCGGTGCCCGCCGAAGCCGCGGCCCGGACACCGGTTCAAGTCGATTGGATGGTCTGGCTCGGCGGGGTTTCCGTGGCTCTTGCAGGCGTTTTCTTAGTCAAGTACTCGATCGATCAGGAGCTGCTTACGCCGGCCGCCCGGGTAGCGTTGGGGATTGTTACAGGTCTGGCGATGCACGCCTTGGCGGAATGGCAAGGCCGCAAGACCGCCAGCTTCCATCCCGCCCTGACCGCTCTCGCCGGCGGCGCGAGTATCACGCTCTCCGCCGCCATCTTGGCCGCCTTGCATCTCTACCAACTCATTGGGCCTGGCGTGGCGTTCGCCAGCTTGGCAGTCGTGTCGATCGCGACGATGGTGCTTGCCTTGCGGCATGGGCCGATCCTTGCCGCCTTGGGCATGCTCGGCAGCTTCGCCGTGCCACTGCTCGTAGGCGGCGACGAGCCGCGGATGGGCGTGCTGCTCCTCTACTGCGCGTTCATCAGCGCGACCGTGATGTTGATGGTGCGCTATGCCTACCGTCCTTGGCTGTGGTGGTTGATGGTGGTGGCAGCGCTGGCATGGCATCTGGCAGTGCTTGGCGAGCCGAGCGCCGACCGCCTTCGCGGCCTGTATCTCGCGGCGCTAGCTGCCGCCCTGATCTTCGTGCCCTCGCTGGACTGGAGGCCGCGGCTGAGCGCCATCGCTGGGCGAACGCTGACACTCGGCCCGCAGTGGCAGTCAAGCTGGCAGGCTGGCTCCGGGGTCTTGGCGGCAGGCAGACCTCCCACTCGATGGGCCTTGGCGCTGATCATCGTGGCGCAGGGTGTGGCGATCATCATTGAGCCCTTTTCTCTGGGCAGCGCCTTCGGCTGGACTCCGCTCATCTTGATGCTGTATCGGGCGTGCCGGTACTTTCCTCGCTACTCGCCGCTCGTGTGGCTGCTCCTCGCAGTGCAGGCTGCGGCATGGCTGGGCACCGGCTTCGCATTCGAGCAGTCCCAGCTCAGCTGGAGACCGAGTCTGCTGGCGTGGACACAGGAGATGGCTTACTACGCGCTCTGGACCAGCTTTGTGCACGTCATGATGTCGATCCGGCTGTTTCGCAGCGGCGGTTCCCGCGGGTTGTGGGCGTCGACCGGGGTGTCGGCTCCGCTGTGCTGGCTGGCATTGGCATTCTTCCTGTCGACAGATCATTCTCCGTCGTGGACTTGGGCTATGGTCGGCGTGGCTGCGGGATGTTTCTACGCAGCAATTGCGTGGATCTGCCAGCGCCGCGCCAGCGAGCTGCTCTCCACCTGGGCCATCTTGGGGTGCTCAGGGGCATACTCACTCGCCGCCGCCATGCTCCTGAGCGAAGCTGGCCTGACCGTGGCGCTGGCGCTGCAGGCGGTGCCCTTGGCGTGGTTCGCAGCCCGCAGGCGCGTAGCCAATCTTGCCTGGCTCACCAAGGCCGTGCTGGTTGCGACAGTGCTCCGGCTGTCGCTGAATCCGTGGCTCGAGACCTACCCGCTCGGAACCCATTGGGCGCTGTGGACCTATACGGGCTCCACGCTGGCCTGCTTTCTCGCCAGCTGGGCGGCGCGCCGGCAGCCGCCCTTGCAGCGCTGGACCGAGGCGATCGGCGTGCAGCTGCTGGTGCTGACCCTATGGGCCGTGCCGAGGAGCTGGATGTATGCCGGGAACGTCCTTGCGGAAGAATACGGACTCGCGGAAGCCGCTATGAACACGGCTGTCTGGGCTGCGCTGGGCCTTGTGTATTACCAGCGCTCCCGGATCAGCGAATTCCTTGGCGCCGTGCACCTATGGTCGGCGCGAGTCTTGCTGACGATGTCGCTAGTGAACTATGCTGCCGTCCTGACGGTGCTGAACCCGCTTGGGCATGAGGGCTGGGTATCGAGCACCCCCATCTGGAATCTGTTGCTGCTGGCCTACGGCGCACCTGCCGCACTTGCCTGGGCCGCGATGCGCTTCGCCGAGCCGCGCGCCATCCGCGTGGCCGGGCCCGTTGCCGCCGTGGCGGTCTTCGCATTCGTGACCATCGAGATCCGCCACCTGTGGCAGGGCGCGCTGGAATTGGCGACGCACCCGAGCGATGGAGAAATGGCCACTTATTCGGTCGTGTGGCTGTGCCTTGCGGTTGGTGCCGTGCTGGCTGGAGGAATGCGCTTCGGGACCGGCGTGTACCGCGCGGGGATGGTCTTGCTCGCGCTGACTGCGGCCAAGGTCTTCCTGGTCGACATGGCAGGGCTGTCCGGACTGCTGCGCGCCGGGGCGTTCATGGGGCTGGGGATGAGCCTGCTCGGACTGGCGTATATACACCAGAGATTCGGCGCTAGCCGAGCCGCGGCTATGCGCCGCTGACGGCGCGCAGCTCGCGGCCCGGCCGGCTTCCCGCTGAGCGGGGTTAATGGATAGTATGAGGCTGCTTACGTTCAAGCGCGGCGGAGACGCGAGCTACGGTGTCGTCATCGACGGCGGCGTGGCGGATCTGGGCGCCCGGTTTTCCAGCCGCTGGTCCGATCTCGCGGCGGTGCTGCGCGATGGTGCCATGGATGAGTTGCGCGATCTGGCTGGCGGTCTCAGCGCCGACTTTCCGCTTGACGAAGCGCGCTTCCTGCCCCCGATCCTCGATCCCGGCCGCATTGTGTGCATTGGCCTGAACTACCGGTCGCACATCGAGGAGACGGGCCGGAAGATCCCCGCTCATCCAATGCTGTTCACGAGATACCCCGATTCCCACGTCGCGCACGGCGAGGCCATCATCCGCCCCGCGGTCTCCGAGCAGCATGACTTCGAGGGTGAGCTGGCGGTCATCGTCGGGCGCGGCGGCCGCTACATTCCCGCGGCTAGGGCGCTCGACCATGTCGCCGGATACAGCTGCTACAACGACGGCTCGATTCGCGACTTCCAAGAGCACACCACGCAGTTCACGTCGGGCAAGAACTTCTGGCGCTCAGGCGCCTTCGGCCCGTGGATGGTCACGGCCGACGAGATCCCCGATCCGGGCACGCTGCAGCTAGAGACCAGGCTCAACGGCCGCGTCATGCAAAGCGCGCCCACGAGCGACCTGTTATTCGATGTGCCCTGCCTGTTCGAGTACATTTCAACGGTCTTCCCGCTACGTCCGGGGGATGTCATCTCGACGGGCACCACCGGAGGCGTCGGCAAGGCCCGCACTCCGCCCGTGTTCCTGCAGCCAGGTGACCGCATCGAGGTCGAGCTGTCCGGCATCGGCACGCTCTCCAATCCGGTGGAGGGCGAGCAAGCACTGCGGCAAGGTTGATGCTCGCGGAGACTCCTTCGTGCGTTTGAGCGAATCTGCTGGCCTAGGGCGCGCCTGCCCTGGCGCTGGCGTGGCGGGCCGTCGATAGCTCCATGGCAGAATAGTGCCGCCTCGCAATGTCGGCAAAAGCGCGCAAAGAAGCACTCGCCTCGCTCACTGGCCCCGGCGCCGCGTACGAAATTGCCGAGCGGGAGCTGCCCGGCGGCGGACTCTGCCGGATCGTCAAGAGCGCTCCAGCAACCTTGCTCGAGCTGTTGGCGAGCACGGCCAAGTTCGGGAGCTTCGAGTACATCAATTACGGCGCAGAGACGTACACCTTTGCCGATGTGCTCGACCAGACAGCCCGGCTTGCAGAGGCGCTGGCAAGGCTTGGCGTGCGACGGGGAGACTGCGTGGCGGTCTGCATGCGCAACAACCCCGAATGGCCCGCCGCGTTCTTCGCGCCGATGGCCCTCGGCGCAGTCACCGTGTGCCTGAACGGCTGGTGGAGCGGAGAGGAGATCGCCTACGGCTTGAGGGATGCGGGCGCGAAAACGCTGATCGTGGACGGCGGGCGTCTGGCGCGGATCAAGGGCAGGCTCTCGGAACTGGGCGTCAGGACTATCGCCGTGCGGGCCGAGCGGTCGGAGTCAGCAGCCGTCCTCAACTGGGGCGACGCCCTGCGGGCCTCATCGGGGGAGCCGCTGGATCCTGTGCCCGCCTCCCCTGGCGACGACTGCCTGATGCTCTACACGTCCGGGTCTACCGGCGGACCGAAGGCGGCGGTCTCGACCCACCGCAATGTCGTGCATGCCCTGCTGGCTTGGGAGATCGAGAACCGTGCACAGGCGCTGCTGCGGGGCGAGGCGGCGCCTGACGAGCCGTTTGACATCCAGTACAGGATGCTCGTCACCATCCCCTTCTTCCATGTCACCGCCTGCCACGTGTGCATGCTGACCGCCCTGCGCTTTGGGCGCCGGCTCACGCTGATGTACAAGTGGAACGCCGCGGAGGCGATCGAGATCATCGACCGCGATCGCATCACTCACTTCGTTTCGGTACCGACGATCACGGGCGACTTGGTGCGCGAGGCGGCCGCGCGCGAGCGCTCCCTGCCGAGTCTCCTAGCCGTGGGCGGCGGCGGCGCGCACCGGCCAGCGACGCAGGTCGGCGCGATTGCGGAAACCTTTGAGAACGCCCGGCCCGGCACCGGCTGGGGCATGACCGAGACGAATGCGATCGGCACCCAGATCGGGCCTCAGGACTATCTCCGTGTGCCGACCAGCAGCGGCCGCTGCTCGATCCTGATGGACATGAAGATCGTCAACCCCGACGACGGAGCGGAATTGCCGCCGAACCGGACGGGGGAGCTCTGGGTGCGCGGCACGCCGGTCGTGAGGGGTTACTGGAACAAGCCCGAGGCAACCGCTAGGGCCTTCCGGAACGGCTGGTTCCGAACGGGGGATCTGGCCTACATCGATGATGAGGAATTCGTCTACTTCGTGGACCGGATCAAGGACATCGTGATTCGCGGAGGCGAGAACATCAGCTGCCTGAAGGTGGAGGATGCGCTGTACCGCTGCGACGGGATCGCCGAAGCCGTGGCTTTTGGGGTCCCCGACGAGCGCCTGGGCGAAGAACTGGCAGCCGTCGTCGTGCCGCGGGACGGGGCGTGCATCACCGTCGGGCAGCTGCGCGATGTGATGGAACGTCACGTAGGCCGCTTCGAAGTGCCCACGCACATCGTGTTCCACCACACCCCACTGCCGCGGATCGCGACCGGTAAGTTCGCCAAGCGGCAGATCCGCGAGACAGTGCTCGCCCAGATCGCTAACGAGGGCTGATCCGCTGGCTCAGGCGAGGATCTTCGTGGCGACCGTGCCGGCCACGTCGGTCAGGCGGAAATCCCGGCCGCTGTAGCGGTAGGTGAGCTTTTCGTGGTCAAGGCCCATCAAGTGCAGGATCGTTGCGTGCAGGTCGTGGATGTGCATCCTGTCCTCGACCGCGTGATAGCCGAATTCGTCCGTTGCGCCATAGATTGATCCGGCCTTGACGCCGCCGCCGACCATGAAGATGGAGAAGCCGTAGGGGTTGTGGTCGCGCCCGTCAGATCCCTCGGAGAATGGCGATCGGCCGAACTCGCTGCCCCACACGACCAGCGTCTCGTCGAGCAAGCCGCGCGCCTTGAGATCCTTGACCAGGCCGGCGATGGGCTTGTCGACTTCCCGCGAGCGGATCGGATGCAGGCGCAGGATGTCGCCATGGTGGTCCCACTTCTCCTCGGCGCCCGAATGCGTGGCCTGTACGACGCGCACGCCGCGCTCGCTGAGCCGTCGGGCGAGCAGGCATTGCCAGCCGAAATCGCGGGTCACGTCCTCGTCCAGCCCGTAAAGCCTGCGCGTCGCATCCGTCTCGCGGGACACATCGAACGCTTCCGGCGCTTCCGCTTGCATGCGGAATGCGAGTTCGAAGGCTTGGATTCTGGCCTCGAGGTCGGGATCTAGCCGCCTGTCGTCCGCATGGCGCCGGTTTAGCTCGCGCAGGAATTCGAGTTCGAGCCTTTGCTCCTCCGCGCCGCCGCGGGGCAGCACGTGATCGATCGGATTGTCGATGATGTCATCGACAGCCATGGGCGAGGATCCGATGGGCGTGCCTTGGTAGGCGCCGGGGAGGAAACTCGTGGAGAACAGCTTGTCGCCGCCTTGCCACTGCGTCGGCTTGATGGTGATGAAGCCCGGCAGGTTCTGGTTCTCGGTGCCGAGGCCGTACAGCGTCCAAGCCCCCATGCTCGGGCGGGAGAACGAAAACGTTCCGGTGAACAGCTGGAGCATCGCGGCGCCGTGGTCGACGCCTTCGCCGACCATCGAGCGGATGACGCACAGGTCGTCCGCGCAACTAGCGATCTCGGGAAACAGTTCGCTGACCGGAATGCCGCTCTCGCCGCGCTGCTTGAACTCCCAAGGGGAGCGCATCAGCCCGCCCGCCTCCTTGGCGTTGAAGGTCAGGGAGCGCTTGATCGGCAGGGGCTTGCCGTGCTCTTGGTCCAGTCGGGGCTTGGGGTCGAATGTGTCTATGTGGGACACGCCCCCGTGCATGAACAAGAAGATGATCCGCTTGGCCCTTGCGGCAAAGTGCGGCGGCCGGCTTGCCAGCGGCCCGCTGCCGGTCTCTGCGGCCAGCAGCTGGGCATCCTGGAGCAGCGAGTACAGGCCCAGCGAACCGAATCCGAGGCCCGCCCGGCGCAACATCGCGCGTCGCGAGAGTGAGGCGCTCCGAGTCATTGTTCCTACAACAGGCTAGCACCGCTCTGGGCGCGGGCGCGTCTATGACGCAGCGATAAGACGGACGCTGCGCAGCAGAGAGCGGGCCGGGGCGAAGCCATGGTCGGCGAGCTGGGAAAAGACCCCTGTCAAGGGGCCGAGCACGTTTATTGTGCCGCCAGGTCGAGATTTGCTATTCTTCCTTCCCTATATCGATCTTCAGCTATGCCCGCCGAAACGCCCCGAGGAACCGCCGCAGGATTCAAGCAGTATTGGGTGGCCGACATCCAGTCCGGCTTCCTAGTGTTTCTGATCGCTCTCCCGCTTTGCCTGGGAATCTCGCTTGCTTGCGGGTATCCGGCGATCGCGGGCATCTTCACCGCGATCATCGGCGGACTGCTGGCCACCTTCTTCAGCAACTCCGAGCTCACGATCAAGGGTCCCGCTGCCGGGCTGATCGTGATTGCGATCGGTTGCGTCACGGAATTCGGATTTACGGCCGGCAGGGATCCAGCGGCCGACCTGCAGGCATACCAGCTAGCGCTCGGCGTGGGCGTGGCCGCCGGAATCCTGCAGATCCTGATCGGCGTGTTCCGTGCCGGCATTCTTGGTGAGTTCTTTCCCAGTGCGGCCGTGCACGGGCTGCTCGCTTCGATCGGCGTGATCATCATCGCCAAGCAGATCCCGGTGGTGCTGGGCCAGAGCCCGGAAGGGGCGCCGCTGGAGTTGCTGGCCAAGATACCCACCTTCGTGGCCGACATGCATCCCACGGTGGGTCTGATCGGTATCGTCAGCTTGGTCGTGATGTTCGTCTACCCGTTCCTCAAGGTTCCGGTCATCCGGTCGATTCCGGCCCCGCTGGTGGTGCTTGTGATCGCCGTGCCGCTGGGGTTCCACTTCGAGCTCGGACAGGAATTCCTGGTGAATGTGCCGCGCAACATGTTCGGCGCTCTGACCTTTCCCGATTTCTCTGGGATCGCCACGGCGACGGGCGTGAAGTACATCATCAGCTTTGCCCTGGTCGGCAGCTTGGAGTCCCTGTTGAGCGCGAAGGCAGTGGACGAGATCGATCCCTGCCACCGCAAGACGAACTACGACAGCGATCTGCTGGCAGTAGGCGTGGGCAACACGCTGGCCGCTCTGGTCGGCGGCCTGCCGATGATCTCCGAGATCGTGCGGAGCAAGGCGAACATCGACAACGGCGCCAAGACCCGCTTCGCCAACATGTACCACGGGATATTCCTGCTGCTGTTTGTCGCGCTGGCGCCGATGGTGGTGAATCAGATCCCGCTGGCAGCCCTCGGGGCGATGCTGGTCTTCACCGGTTTTCGCCTGGCTTCGCCTCAAGAGTTCGCCCATATATATCGGCTGTCCCGCCAGCAATTCATCATCTTCGTGGCGACGATCATCGCCGTGCTGGCAACCGACTTGCTGGTTGGGATTGCAATCGGAATTCTCGTCAAGGCCTTGCTGCATCTTTGGAACGGCCTGCCGCTCGCCGCATTGTTCCGGCTGCGCGCTGAAGTTGCTACCAGCGGAGATCGCGCGACCATTGCGGTCAAGGACGGTGCAGTGTTCAGCACTTGGATCGCGCTGAAGAAGCGGCTGGAAGCGCTCAAGGGGCACAGCCAGGTGACCGTCGATCTATCGGACACCGTGTTGGTCGACCACACGGTGATGGAGCGGCTGCGCGAGACGGCCAAGGAATTCGCACAAAGCGGTTCCAGTCTCGAAATCTCCGGGCTGGAGTCCCATTGGGGGATGTCCGAAGCTCCCACGGCCGCCCGGATCAAGAAACGCTGAAGATAGTAGTCGGGCCGGATCTATGCAGGGGGAACGCCACGCCGAAGTGCGGAATGAGGTCTTGGGTGCTGCCAAGGCGGCTGCCCAGATCTGGCCGCTGCGCACGTTCGCCTATCGGAATCCGATTCGCGGATATGAGGACCTGCCGTTCGACGAGGCGATTCGGCAAGGCGCGCGCCTGCTCGGCGGTACCGGATATCTGGCCAACGGCGAATATCGCGAATTCCACCGGCGAGGCCGAATCACCGACGAGGCCCTAAGGGCAGCATTGCAGCGGGTCGGTCCGAAGATCGAGGCGGCGTCCGTGCGTGCTGGCGAGCGGGTTATCTCGTCGGAGGAGGTCTCATGGGCGCAGTTAACGCGGGGCGTGGCCGCTCTCGATGACTCCATGCTCGAGTGGACGGCGAAGCAGGACGGGCACTTGGAACTGCTGCGCCATGCGCGGGCGCTCGGAGGAGCCCTGGGCCGGCTGGAAAGCGCCCCGGAAGCCGGTGCCGACCTGCCGTACGGGCGTACGGCCAGTGATTGGCTAGACGAGCTGACGGGCTCAAACGTGGTCGAGTCGATCAACCAGCAGATGGTCAAGTGGTCGGCGGCGTTTCTCGACGAGGGCATGGCAGGCTGGACGATGCCTGGCCGTGGCGAGGGCTTCTATGGCAGCTGGCGGGAACTTGCCGCACGGGACCGCAGTGGGTGGTTTCTGGGAATTCGGGACTTAGCTCGCAAGGTGAGGGCGCTGCCAGATTCGCCGGAGGAAGCGGTCGAGCTTGGCTTGCGACGCTTGGAAGTCCCAAGGCAGCGCTGGGCCGAATACCAGTCGCGCATGTTCGGGCAGCTGCCGGGCTGGACCGGCTTCGTTCGCTGGCGGAGCGAGAATCCCGGCTATCCCGCGCAGGGGCGACATCCCGTCGACTTGGTGGCGTACCTAGCAGTGCGGATGTTTTACGAGGTCGAGTTGGTGGCTGCGGGCTGTCGACGAGAGCTGGGCATAGCCGGGACGGCGGCGGCGCTGGGCGCGTATGCAACCCGTGGCGGGTACGGATCCGCGGATGCGAGCCGGACCACAGACAGCGCCAGCCAGCTGTATCATCTCGCCTTGCGACTGGACTTGACACCGGCCCAGCTGGCCGGTCTGTCCACGGACGCGGCGCGCACCCTGCTCGGCTGGCTGGAACAGTTTCCGGGGGACCGCCACGGTCCGGTCTGGCTCGAGGCATACGAAGAGGCCTATCGCACGCGGTTCGTTGCCCGGCTGGCCAGCCATCAGGGCAAGGGCCGCGCGCAGGAGTCGCGGCCGCATGCTCAGCTGATCTTCTGCATCGATGCGCGCTCGGAGCCGTTTCGGCGCCACGTGGAAGCCCAAGGGCCGTATGAGACCTGTGGCTATGCCGGATTCTTCGGGGTGCCTATCAGCCATTTGGCGTTTGACAGCAACGATAGGCTGGCCCTGTGCCCGGTACTGCTCAAGCCGGGGCGGTCGGTCGACGAATCCGTGAGGCCGGGAGAGGGGGTGCCGCTGCAGCGGTACGCCTCGGGGACGCGCTGGCGACAGCTCGGCGACGAGCTGTTCCACGATCTGAAGCAAAGCCCGCTCGGCGGCTTCATGCTGGTCGACGCGCTGGGCCTCCTGTTCAGCATCGGCCTGGCCGGCAAGACGCTGCTGCATCGCCCCTACGCGAAGCTGGCTGGCTGGCTGGGGCGGCACTTCGACGGCGCGGTAAAGACGCGCCTGCCCGTCGCCCGCAGCGACGACGGGGCCGAGCTTCCGGCAGGTTTCACGCTTGAGGAGCAGGCGACATTCGTCGAGAACGGACTGCGGATGATCGGGCTGACCGACCGCCTTGCTCGCTTGGTCGTCGTGTGCGGCCACGGCGCTGCATCTGAGAACAATCCCTACGCCGCTGCCTACAACTGCGGAGCCTGCGGCGGCGCGCACGGGGACCCCAACGCACGCGCATTCGCGTCCATGGGGAACGCCCCTGAGGTGCGCCGCATGATCGCCGCGAATGGCCTCGAGATCCCGGCGGACACGTGGTTCGTCGCGGCCAAGCACGATACGACAACCGATCGGGTGAGCTTCTACGACGTCGACGACTGGCCTGCGAGCCACGCCGAAGACCTGCTTCGCCTGCGCAGCGACTTGCGAGCCGCAGGGGCGTGCCAGGCGGCGGAACGGCTCGGGAGGCTGCCCGGCGCGCCCGTAGGCCTGCCCCCCGCCAACGCTGCCCTGCAGGCGCTGGGCCGCAGCGTCGACTGGGCCAACCCGCGCCCGGAGTGGGGGCTGTCGAGCAACGCTGCGTTCTTGATCGGGCGGCGGGCGCTGACCCAGGGGCTGGACTTGGAATCCCGGGTGTTCCTGCACTCCTACGATCCGGTAGCGGACAGAGACGGGCGGATTTTGGAACGGATCATGACGGCGCCTCTGATTGTCGGGGAGTGGATCAACATGGAATACTATTTTTCTGCGGTGGATCCTTGGGTCTATGGCAGCGGCAGCAAGGTGATTCACAACGTTGTGGGCGGCGTGGGAGTCATGCTTGGCAGCCAGGGCGATCTGCAGGGCGGGCTGCCGCTGCAGGGCGTGAACGACGGCACCCGGCATTACCACGAGCCGATGCGCTTGCTCGCGATCATCGAAGCCCCCCGCGAGCGCGTCGCAGCGCTGATCCGAAAGCACGCGGCCCTGCAAACGCTGTTCCATAACCAGTGGGTGAACCTGCTGGCCTTGGATCCGCAGAACCAGAGTTTCCATCGCTACGAGCCAGACTCCACTTGGGAGCCAGTGGCCGTGCAGCAAGCCGCCTGAGCACGATGCGTCTGAGATTCTCCAAGCGGTTCCTTTTCTGGACGCTGACGCTGTTTGCCTTGTGGCTGGTGCTCTCGGAGAGCTTCGAGTTGACGCATGTGCTGGTGGGGTTAGCGGCTGCGGTTGGCGTGGCCGCGCTGCACGCCGACTCGCGCGGGCAGCGCCCGCACGCAGTGCGGTGGTGGAGCGCGCTCGCCTACTTCCCGTGGCTTTTCTGGCAGATCTGTGCCAGCGGGCTGCGGCTGTGTTATCTGATTCTCCACCCGCGCATGCCGATCAAGCCGAGGCTGTTTCGGCATCGGATGGGACTGGATGATGATCTGGCGATCACCCTGCTCGGCAACTCGATCACCCTGACACCGGGAACCATCACCGTTGAGGCCGGTCGCGACGAGCTGACCATCCACGCGATCGAGGGCGGGCCGGCACAGGAAGCTGCGATCCGGCGACTGGAAACGAAAGTTTCGACCGTGTTTCGCGCGCGAGGCAAGTAACGATGCAACTCCCGCTCCTGCTGGTGTTGGACCTGCTCGTCGTCCTGATCCTGATGTATCTGTATCGGGTCGTCCGGGGACCGACGCTTTGCGATCGAGTGCTGGGGCTGAACGGCATATCCACCAAGGCCATCTTGCTCCTGCTCGTGATTGGCACTGCCTACGAGAGGGTCGAAGTCTTTGTCGATATCGCCACCGGCTATGCCTTGCTCAATTTGGTGGGCGTTCTGGCGATTGCCAAATTCCTAGAACGGAGAGGGGCTGCGTAAGCATCTATGTTGGTCGCTGGCCTGATTGCGACAGGTTCGTTTTTCCTCATTGTCGCGGCCATTGGCATGATCCGCTTGCCGGATGTGTTTACACGCTCGCACGCGGTCGCCCTGACTGATTCGCTCGGAGCCTTCTTCCTGCTTGCCGGCCTTGCGGTCCACCATGGCTTCGGGCCAACCACGTTCAGGATTCTCATCGTGCTGGCGCTGCTGTACCTACTGAATCCGGTCAGTGCGCACGCGACAGTGCGGGCGGCGTTGCGCTCTGGCGCGAAGCCGGTGGGGGAGGAGGCCCGATGAGCCTCTCGTACGAACTCCCTCTGCTGCTGCTCCTGTTGCTGACCGCCGGCGCGGCCGTGCTCGTCAAGGACTTGATCAGCGCCGTGTTGATCCTAGGGTCGTATAGCTTCTTCCTGGCAGTTGTGTGGGCTTGGCTGGGCGCTCCCGACGTCGCCTTCGTGGAAGCGGTCGTCGGTGCCGGGCTAGCGACTGTGTTCTTCCTGCTAACGCTGATGTCGACCGCTCCGAAGGACACGCGCATCCGGCCGCATGCGCCTCCAAAGGCCGCGCTGCTGTTGTTGCCGCTGCTAGCCGCGCTGCTGCTCTACGCGACAAGCGACTTGCCCCGCTTCGGAGATCCCAACTCGCCTGCGAGCGTGCATGTTTCGCCGCACTATCTGGAGAACGCTCTCGCGGACACTCGCGTTACCAATGTCGTAACGGCGGTGTTGATGGACTATCGGGCTCTCGACACATTGATCGAGACCGCTGTAGTGTTCACTGCCGGAATCGCTTGCTGGCTGCTGCTGCGGAGGGACGCCAAATGATCCAAGCGTCCTATGACAGCGTCATTGTCCGGAAGATTGGAGCGATTCTCGTTCCACTCGTGCAGCTGTTCGCCCTCTACGTGTTGTTCTTCGGCCAGTACGGGCCGGGCGGCGGGTTCGTGGCAGGGGTGATGATCGGCGCGAGCCTGATCGTGGACTTGCTCGTCTTCGGGCGCGAAGGGCCAGCGCCCACGGCCGCCGAGCGGGCGCTGGCTGGGGACGGCGTGGGGCTCATTGTGTTCGCCTTGGTCGGCGGACTATGCCTGATCGGAGGCGGCGAGTTCTTGAATTATGCCGACATACCCGTGCCTGGGATTGACGACGCCTCCCGCCGCTTCCTCGGGATTCTGCTGACCCAGGTCGGCGTGGCCGTCGATGTCGCGGTGGCAGCGGTCTCGATCGTGTTCAGCCTCTGGCGCGATGACGAGCGGGGAGCATCCGATGCATGAGCTGATCGAGACAGCCTTGCATCGGCCCAACGTAGTCGTTTTCGTCTTGTTGCTGATGGTGGGCCTGTACATTACCCTGACCCATCACAACCTGATCAAGAAATTGATCGGTCTGTACGTAGCCCAGACTAGCGTCATCTTTTTCCTGGTGACGATTAGCGCGAAGTCCGGGGCGACAGTTCCGATTCTGCTCGACACCGCAAGCCCAGTTCACGCGCCCGCCTATGTCAACCCGCTGCCCCACGTGCTGACACTGACGGCGATCGTCGTTCAAGTTGCGACACTCGGCGTCTCGCTGGGGCTCGTTTCCGCGATCTACCGCAAATACGGAAGCTTGGACGAAGACGACATCTTGGAGAAGCTGGGATGACAGACCTCATTCCCGCGCTAGCTTTTCTGGCACCGTTTGCGACGGCCATCTGCATGCCACTGGTCGGCCATCGCCGGCAGAGCCTCTGCCGCCCAGTTGCCCTGGCCAGCGTGGCGGTCTTGGCGGCCTTGTCAGGCGGCGGCCTCTGGGCCGTATTCGCGAACGGCGAAATCCGCTATTCGCTCGGCGGCTGGGCGGCGCCCATCGGCGTCGAATGGGTCGCCGACGAGATGGCCGCAATCATGATCGCGGCCATCGCCTTCGTGGCGGCGGTGTCCCTGTTGTACGCGGGATCGATCGACGGCCGCGCAGTGGAAGGGCGCGTCATTCCCTACTACACGATCATCTTGCTGCTGATCGCCGGGCTGGTGGGGGCGGTCTACGCCGCGGATCTGTTCAACATGTTCGTGTTCCTCGAGATCGTGGCGCTCGCGGGATATGCACTTGTTGCCCTGCCGGGCGGGCGGGCGCTGATGTCGGCGTTCCGCTACCTCATCATGGGGGCCCTCGCGACGACGTTCTACCTGCTCGGCGTAGTCTATTTCTACGCCGCGACCGGCGCGCTCAACCTAGCCGACCTAGGGGAGCGCATTCCCGGTCTGGTCGGGTCCAAGGCGATCCTTGGAGGCTTGATCTTCATCTTCGTCGGGCTCGCGATCAAGATGGCGCTGGTACCCTTGCACGCGTGGCTTCCCGATGCCTATGCCGACGCTCCTGACGGGGTGTCGCCACTGCTGGCTGGGCTGCTCACGAAGATCGCGCTGCTCGTGTGGTTGCGGATCCAGTGCTGGGCGATGGTTGCCGAGCGCGGGATCGAGACGGTGGACATCTTCACGCTCGTGTCGGGCCTGGGAATTGTGGCGTCAGTGGCCGGGGCTTTGCTCGCCCTGAATCAGCGCGAATTGAAACGCATCTTCGCGTACGGCGGCGTATCGCACGTCGGTCTGGTGCTCATCGGGGCGGGCCAGGCCAACCAAACCGGTCTGGCCGGCGGCCTGTTCTACCTGGCGAACGACGCCGTCATGCAGTGCGGCCTGTTCGTCATTGCCGGTGTTGTCGGGTGGCTCTACCAGGCCCGATCGCTGGACGAAGTAGGCCGCGCTCGCATCCGGAATCCGTGGGTGCTGGGTTCGTTCCTGGTGGTTGCCGTCGGGATGGTCGGGCTGCCTCCGACGGGCGGGTTCTTCGGGAAATGGTATATCCTGCTCGGCGCTTTGGAGGCCGGCAACTATTGGGCGGTAGCAGCAATCGTGCTGACGACGCTGCTAACGCTGGCGTATTTCCTGCGAATCCTCGAAAAGCTGCTTCAAAGCGGAGACGCCTCCAGCGAACCCGCGCCCCGGAGCACTCCCCTGATGCTACAGCTCAGCATGGCCGCCCCGGCAGCCGCGGTCATCGGGCTGGGCATCTTCGGCGATCCAGTCATCAAGGCGCTGCTGGACACGACTAGCGGATTGGGACTGTGAGGAACGGCCGCACAGGGTTGGCCAGCGGCGGCGGAGCCTGGGCAGGCATTTCGAGTCGAAGTTCGACGCGCAGGCGGAGGCGTTCAGTTCGCGGCGCAAGCAGGGGTCGGATCCGGCCGGGCAGCGGTTGGACGGGATCTACGTGATCCGCACGAGCCTGGGGCAGGAGCGGCTGGGGGACGCGGAGACGGTGCGGGCGTACCAGAGCCTGGCGCGGGCGGAGCGGGCGTTCCGGTCGATGACCTCACTGCTGGCGGTGCGGCCGGTGTTCCATTGGAAGCGGCGGCGGGTGCGGGCGCGCCCTGCCGAGCTGTTCCCGCCGGCACTGCGCGCTGCCGCAATCGGCGGCAGCGGGCGCGTCAGCTTGGCGGTAAGAATGCGCTGGCCGACGCCACGAGTTCGCTGACACTGTTTGCCATCAGCTCGATGAGCGGGCCAGGGTACACGCCCGCAGCGAACACGATGATCGCCAGCGGGACAAGCGTCAGGATCTCGCGTCCGCTCAGGTCGCGTAGCATCGCTGATCGCTCGGAGGTCCGCCCGAGCATCACGCGCTGCAACATCCACAGCATATAAGCAGCGGCCAGCACGATGCCGCCCATCGACAGCAGCACCATCAGCATGCTCGCGTAGGAGGTTCCGACCAAGACTAGGAACTCGCCGACGAAATTCGCCGTGCCGGGCAGCCCGAACGATGCAACCGAGAAGATCGAGAGGAATACGACGAAGCGCGGCATCGGCTTGTGCAAGCCGCCATAATCGCTGATCATCCGGCTGTGCGTCCGGTCGTAAAGCAGTCCGACCGCAAGGAATAGCGCACCAGTGGTAATGCCGTGGTTAAACATTTGCAAGACGGCACCTTGGATGCCCTCGTAATTGAAAGCGAAGATCCCCAGCGTGACAAATCCCATGTGGGAGATCGATGAATAGGCCACTAGCTTCTTGATGTCGCTTTGAGCCAATGCCAAGCAACCGCCGTACAGGATGGCAGCGACCGACATCCACAGAATGTAGGGGCTGTAGTGCACCGATGCCTCCGGAAGCACCGGCAAGCAGATGCGCAGGAATCCATAGCCGCCCAGCTTCAGCAGCACTCCCGCGAGGATCACGCTGCCGGCGGTCGGTGCCTCCGAATGGGCGTCGGGCAGCCAGGAGTGAAACGGGATCATGGGCAGCTTGATCGCAAACCCCAAGAACAATGCCCCGAAGATCCACAACTGCGCGTCGGAGTCGATCTGGCTGCCAGCCATCGCTTGCAGGTCGAAACTGCGGCCCGTATTGAGATACAGGCCCAGGATGCCCGCGAGCAGCAGCAGGCTTCCGGTCAAGCTGTAGAGGATGAACTTGAGCCCCGCGACAATCCGATTCGGACCGCCCCACAGCACGATCATGAAGTACATCGGGACCATGGTGACTTCCCACAGCATGAAGAACAGGAACAGGTCCAAGGCAGTGAAGACCACGATCATCGCGCCTTCGACCAACAGGATCAGGCTCATGAAGACCTTCACCTTGGTGGTCACCGCCCGCCAGGAAGCCAAGACGCAAAGCGGCGTCAGCAGGGTCGTGAGCAGCACTAGCAGGACGCTGATTCCGTCCACGCCAACGGCGTACTGAATGTTGAGCGTCGGCATCCACGCCGCCCGCTCGACAAACTGCATGCCCTGCTGGGAGGGTTCGAAACGACTCCAGAGCGTCGCCGAAAGCGCCAGGCTCGCCAGCGAACTGATCAGAGCCATGCGCCGGGCCCAGTCGTCGCCGCGCGCCAGCAGCAAGGCGATGATCCCGAGAAACGGACCTGCAATCAACAGGCTGATCAGATGATCGGTAAGAAGTGATGCCATTAGAACCTCATCCCATGCGCTAGTGCGCCCACCAGTACGACAATCCGATCACCACCACGAGCCAGCTGACGACGACCAGCAGGTGGTGTCGCAGAGTGCGCGGCTCGATGCGGCGCAAGGCCGCCCCGGCGTCACCCGCAAGCTGGCCCAAGCGCCGACTGGCAGCATCGACATTGCCTAGATCCACTGCCGCCAGCAGCCACTGCGAAGCTCGCACGGTGACAGGGGCCACAAGCTGGACCGCCCGATCGATCACTCGGGTCTCCAACAACCAGTGCAGCAACCCGGCAAGCCAACGCGCCGCCGGCGCCACGGCCTGGACCGCCCGATCGATCAATCCGATCTCCAACAACCAGTGCAGCAACCCGGCAAGCCAACGCGCCGCCGGCGCCACGGCCTGGACCGCCCGATCGATCCAGCGCAGATCGAGATCGACCCACAGCCAGCGCGATAGCCGCAGGGTCGGCTGCACTGCGCAAGCGGCGTGCAACTCGTCGAAGTAGAGCCGGTTCAAGAAATGCACGTAGGCACCCTTGACCCATCCGCGCTGCGCGAGCGGGACGGCGGCGGGCCGCAAGTAGCGGGCGTACGCCAAGCCCCAGCCAGCGAGCGCGGCCGCGAGCGGAACCGCTAGCAGGGGCGAGAGTGAGTCAACCGGCGCCGGCGGCAGCTGCGCACCCAATGCCGGGGCTAGGAATTCACCCAGCCACGACCACATCCCCAGCAGCGCTGCCCCGGCCGCAACCGTCGCAACCGCGACTACCGGGAGATGGGCTGCCGACAACAGGCGCGGCTGCGCGCTCACCGTTGTGCCGACGCTCGGACCGAACAAGGCAACAACTGCACGAAATGCATAGCTGGCGGTCAGGAAGACCGTCGCCAATCCGACCGCCCAAAACGCGGCCCGCGCCGAGGGAAGCTGCTGCGCGCTCCAGATGCGCTCGTACGGCCCAGCGAACAGCACGACGGTGGGAATGACGGCCAAGAGCAAGGCCCCCAGTGCGAGTGGCCGGACGCGAGTGGCCGGAACGGCCGCCTCGCCATGGCCGTGGCCGCCCGCCGCGCCAAGCGCGGATCCGGTGGAAAGGAACAGGTAGCCCTTGAGGAATCCATGCGCCAGCAAGTGGAAGACCGCCGCCGAGAACGCCCCGACGCCGCACGCGAAGATCATGAAGCCGATCTGGCTGATGGTCGAAAACGCCAGCAGCTTCTTGATGTCGGACTGCGTCAGAGCCACCAGCGCGCCGTACAGCGCAGTCAGCGCGCCGATGACCGCAATCACGACCATGGCCGACGGGGCCAGCAGCACCAAGGGGCTCATGCGGACCAGCAGGAACGGGCCCGCGTTGACCATGGTTGCGGCGTGAATCAGGGCCGAGACCGGCGTCGGGGCCTCCATGGCGAACGGCAGCCAGACATGCATCGGCACCTGCGCCGACTTGCCCATAGCACCGCTCAGCAGGCACAGGGTGATCAAGGTGTTCCGCTTGACCTCCAAACCCAGCAGCTCGATGCTCTGCCCGCTCACCGCGGGTGCTTGAGCAAGAATCTCCTGGATGTTCAAGGTCCCGTACGTGGCGAAGGTGAGAATCACCCCGAAGCCGAGGCCCACATCGGCCACTGCGTTGACAAGGAACGCCTTGGTTGCAGCCTGGCCTGCGGCCGGCCGTTCAGCGTAGTGAGAAATCAACAGGTAGGAACAGATCCCCATCAACTCCCAGCACATGTACGTCACGAGCAGGTTGTCGCTGGTTACCAGCAAAGTCATCGCGAAGGTAAACAGCGCCAGCACGGCGAAGAACCGCCGATAGCGCGGGTCGCCGATCATGTAGCGCGACGAATACACATGCACGACCAAGCTCACGCCAGTGACAAGCGGCAGCAGCAAAACCGCGAGCTGGTCGAGGTACAGCCCTGGGTCGATGACAAATGCGCGCGCGTCGACGAAGCGGTACAGCGGCACCGCGATGGCCCCGTCGCGAACCACGGCCGCTAGCGCCACAAGCGACAGGCCGAATGAAGCCGCTACAGCCGGGATGCCGATGAGATGGCTGGCGCGGGCTAGGTGCCGCCCGCCAAGCGCGAGCACTAGGAAGGCCGCCAGCGGAAGCCCGGGGATGAGAGCGTAGAGGGGCATCTTACAGCCACCGTCCACGCGGAATCACTGCATCGCCAGCCGCGGCCCGCAGGCCTCTTGGCCGGCTGCCAATCGCTGGCGCTAAGCTCCCGCCCTGCATTGTCCCAGTCCCTCAGTCGTGTCCAGCAGCGCCGTGATGCTCGGCTCGCTCCAGACGCCTAGTTTCCTTCTCTAGGGTATCGTTTACGATCGGGTCAGGTTCGCCCGGGGATCGAGTGGCATTCCCAGAGGCGGTTGATCTGTCGGTCGAGGCGATCCACCGCGTTTTGGAGCGGCGTGGAGTTGGCTCCGCAGCCGTCAAAACCCACTGAGAGGGCGGGGCGCAGAACGCGGGCGTAGGAGCGATGGAAGCACAGGACTGTGCGCAGGTCCTTTTCGGTGCTCCGTGGTGGCGGCGCGTGCGCGGGTCATGGACCCATCCGGCTCGAGGACGGAACCGGGTTGCCGCGCACGTTGTAGAATAAGTGCGCGGCTCCGCCCGGGGTCTGCAGCAGCGGCTGGTATAGATTGAGGTCCATCCGGTCGATGCACTTGACCTCCAGCGTGACGTGCTCGTCGAGGGCTTCGGCGACATGGCGTGCTGCAGGCATGGCGCGGGCTCCGGGCGGTTCCCTGCAGAACCGTCATCATACGGGCATCGTCGCTCCGGCGACAATACGGCGGCTCCGGCCGCAGAGCGGAACAGCGTCCGGGGGCTAAGGCGCGGTGCCTTCGCCGCTCTATTCGATGTAATGGAACTCGTTGGAGGCGAGCAGCAGCTTGCAAAAGCTGGCCCATGCCGCGCCTTCCTCGGCGCGTAAGCGCAGGTACTGTGTGGCGCGTGAGGCTTCGCCAGCGCTGGGCGGCCGGGCGAGCACCAAGCGGTAGGCCTGGTCGATGCGGGCGGCGGTCGAACCGATGAGTTGCTCCGCGACGCCGCTTGCCGCAGTTGCCGCAAAGCCGCTGTTCAGCAGATACAACGCTTGCGGCGCGACGTTCGTCACCGAGCGCTTGCCGTTGGCGGTGGTTGCGTCGCCGAAGTCGAACAATCCGAGCAGCGCCGGCAGCTTGTTGCGCATCAGAGGCAGGTAGATGCTGCGACGGCTGTAGTCATCGGGGTCGATCCGGCGATTGTTGCGGTCAAACTCCACGAGTTCTCCCGCTCCGAGATCGGTGTCGCCGCCAACGGCCGCATCCAGGCGCCCGCCGACCTGTAGGTAGCTGTCACGCAGTTCCTCGATCGTTACCCTGCGCCGGTCGAACCGCGACCAGAGGCGGTTCTCGGGATCCTTTGCGGAGGCCAGCTCCGAAATGGCGCTGCTCATGCGGTAGGTGGCCGAATCCATGATCAGGCGGTGCAGCGCCTTGATGGACCAGCCACTGCTGATGAACTTCCGCGCGAGCCAGTCCAGCAGCAGCGGATGGGTCGGTGCCTCGCCGCGGATGCCGTAGTTATTCGGCGTCCGGACCAAGCCCTCGCCGAAGTGCCACTGCCACACCCGGTTGACGATCACGCGGGCGGTGAGCGGATTTTCTTCCGACGCGAGCCAGTCCGCTAGCTCGCGCCGTCCGCTGCCCGCGCCGATCTCGGGCTGGTGCGTGCCGACCAACACGAGGGGGAAACGCTTTGCGACAGCCGCGCCGGGATGCTTGTGCTGCCCCCTGCGGAACACTCGTTGGCGCACGATGTCGCCTTCAGCCACGCTGTTCGCCATTGGCGGCTCTTCAGGCATGGCCTTCCGTGCTTCGGCGATCTTAGCCTTCAGGGATTTGATGCGGGATTGGTCGAACTCGGCGAATTCTTCCGCGACATCGTCGGGGTCGAGGTCCAGTGGCCCGCCGTCATCGGTGAGATCCCCGTAGAACAGTGTGGTCGGAAGATCGCTTGGGAAGTCGGGTGCTTCTTCGTCGCGGCTGCCTTGGAGGCTTTCCAGCGAGGCCTGTAGCCAAGTTTCGAATGGCGCGATGCGGTCTGCCAGTGTGTCGAGCAGCTGCTCTTGGTAGGCGTTCGCCACTCGCTGCCGATCCTCGCCTGCCCGCCGCCAAGCCTCCAGGTGCGGCCGCAGCGTGGCTCTGGGTTCCAAGTACTTGCGGAACCATGCCACTGCTTCGGCGTCGAGTTCCGCAGCGCCTGCATGACCGACGGCGGCCAGCATGTACTCAGCGAGCTGCGACGCTGGACCGGCGGCGATGAATCGCGCCGTCGCGACCTGGCGTGCCACGCCTCGGAGTCGCACCAGGTGGGCTACCGCAGTGGCGTGCTGCTTGTATTCCTCGTAGACGGCTTGTTCCACCAGCGGCTGCTTGAAGTAGCGCGAGCCGTTCTTGCTCCAGTCGTCGAATGTCCGCGTGCTCGCGAGGATCCCCGCGAGGGCGTAGTAGTCCGAGGTCAGGATCGGGTCGAACTTGTGGTCGTGGCAACGGGCGCAGGCCACAGTCAAACCGAGAAACGCCTTCGACAGGGTGTCGATCTGCTCGTCTACAACGTCGTATCTCTTCTGCACCGGATCGCGCTGGGCGAGAGCCATGGGGCCGAGCGCCAGAAATCCAGTGGCCACGATGCCGCGCGCATTGACGGCCGCGCCTTGTGGCGCAGTGAGCAGGTCGCCAGCGATCTGTTCGCGAATGAATTGATCAAACCGCAGGTCCGCATTGAAGGCGTTGACGACATAATCCCGATAACGCCAAGAATCTCCGAATGGATGGTCCTCGTCTACGCCAGTGGAATCGGCGTAGCGGGCGACATCCAGCCAGTGACGGCCCCAGCGCTCCCCGTAGTGCGGGGAGGCGAGCAGTTCCTCGACCATTCGCCCGAACGCGCCGGACTTCGCGTCAGCGGTCAGACGGCGCATCTCCTCGAGATTCGGCGGCAAGCCCTGCAGGTCGAATTTAGCGCGGCGGAGCAGCGTGAGCGGCGGTGCCTGAGCCGGTGGCGTGAGACCGCTCTCGCGAAGCTTGGCTAGGATGAACCGGTCGATGTCATTCCGCACCCACGCGGACTCTCCGACGTCGGGAACCTCGGGATCTGCAACTGGCTGGAAGGCCCAATGGTCGCTCTCTACCGTATCCTCGCCCGCTGGCAGCTCGCCTGCCTGAATCGGCTCATATCCCGGCCACGGTGCCCCCATGCGGACCCAGTCGACCAAGACTTGGATGGCCTCCTCGGGTAGCTTCGTGCCGGGAGGCATCTTGATCGGGCTTTCGTAGCGCACGGCGCGGATCAGCGGGCTCGACTCGTCCCCGCTAATGACTGCGGTGCCGAGGACCGTTTCAGGCTTGCGCAGGTCGATCTCCGCAGACTGGAGCTTTTCGCCGTGGCACTGGGAGCAGTGCTCAACCAGCAATGGGCGGACCTTGCGCTCGAAGTACTCTTCGCCTGATTGCCCGCGCAGGATCGGAGTGCTGGCCAGCACGGCTAGGGCGACGACACATGCCGAGAGGCTAGGCATATTCTGTCTACTGTGACCTACGGGGCCGACGATTGCAATGCGTTGGGCGGCAGGTGTCTCGAAGGGCGGGAGCACCCCGTGTGCTCGGGGCTGGCCCTATCCATCTAGTCGAAGAAAGTACTGAACAACAGGATAGGGACTGTGACAGACAATGGTTGAGGTCGGCACAGTCCCAGATTCAGGGCACGCTCGGCGGTGAGGCTGCGCTGGTGAGAGTGGCCGGAATTCTGGTCCGGGCGCCTCGCCCATTCTGGCTGCTCCCCGGCAGGCGAGCCATCGTTTCCTCGCAGATCCTAAGTTCTTCGTCCGTGAGCCGGACCACATATTTCTTCATCAATCCTGCTCCCGGGCACGATATGCCTCAAGTCCACCAAAACATAGGCTCGTTGCCGACATCCCATGGCATATTCAACGCTTCTTGCAATGCCCATTCGCCGATGAACGAGGCTGTGAGTCTCGATCCGCCCTAGCGCACGGACTCGACCTTGAGTTGAAAGCCTTCGCGCTCCTGCAGGCAGCTAATGACTTCAAACAGGTTCCGGGCTTGCGGATTGCCGTTCGGGCCGAACATACGCATCAGGCTCTTGGGCGACTTGGCGGTCAACCCACCTAACTCCCGAAAGCCAACAGTAGCGTTGATGAAGTCGCGTAAAACGGTCTTGCCGGTATCCATGTCACCTGCAAGCAGGCACTCGATCCCTGCCCGGAACAGTTCCTCACGGAATGCCGAGTCGACCTTGATCCGAGCTTGGATCGTCTCTTTGAAGTTTCGTGTCAAGGCCATGATCTTCAAGTCTCCCTTCGCTTGCGCCGCTTGTATTCTCGCCAGAGGTCTCTGGCGGTCTCGAAAGCCTGTTGCTGACGCCTCTTGGTCCCACCGCCCAAGAGCATGATCAGGGCATCGCCGTCCTTGCCGAATTAGATCCGGTAGCCGGGGCCGAAGTCGATCTGGCGTTCGAGAACACCGGCGCCGACCCCCGCGACGCTGGAGAAGTTTCCCTGCTCCATCTGGACCAGCGGGGTCGCCGTCTTGGCTGCTGCTTGCGCGTTGAGCCGACCAAACCATTTGGCGTAGGGGCTACGGCGTTCGGGTTCGATGTACTCCCTGATCCCAAACATCGGCGACAGGTAACTATTATGTTACCATCTAGCACGCCTCGAGCAGAAATGTTGGGCTCAACATTTCCTGACGACCCATTCCTCAGCCGTAGCATCGTCCGGGAACATCCGCGTGATGTCCACCAGCGAAACTCCTTTGCGCTCATGGCGCCTGGGCGCCTTGCGTGCCATCTTTAGGTAGTCCGTTTCCCCTAAACTGCGCCGTGCCTCAAGTGGTGTTTGGGGAAACACGTATATCAGTCCCATTTCTTCAGGGCCATTCAGACAATTTCCCTCATCGTGACGCCATGAGATCGTTCACGCGCTTCGCTACCTCCCGCGCGACTCGCAGCAATGCGGCGAGGAGTTGATCGTCGACGTCCATCGCGCCTTCGTACTCGGCGAGATTGCGCTTGCGGTGGGCCTAGTCCAGCACTCGCCACTGTTCCCGGGGCAGTCCGATGGTGTGCTGCAGGCATTGAAAGACCATATAGCGCGAGTTGGAGCGATAGCCTTGCGCCCGCAAGGCTGCCAGCGCCAGCGCATGGGCCGCGTTGTAGCCAAGGTCGAAGCGGCTCTCCAGACTCAACTCCTTGCGCTCGGCATCGTCCAGACGGTGCTTGCCCGAGCGCAACAGGCCCTCGGTCTCCCCCTCTGCGGCCTGCTCCGTCTTGAGTTGGCCGATGCGCACCAGATTATCGAGTTGCGGATGCGGCATCTTCGCTTCCCATAAGGACCAGATGATCGTCGGCGAGCACGCGGCTCAGGAATGTGTTTTCGGCCGACCGACGCGCGTTGAACTCCTGCACGGTATAGAGAGTGGGGCTGATCTTGCGGTCCAAGCTCGTCTCTACCGGCGCGAGCGCGGTGTAGAGTTCTTCCAGCATCACGCCGTCGGCGCTGACGAGCAGATCGATGTCGCTGGTTGCCGTATCCATACCATGCACGACAGAACCGTAGATCATGGCCAGTTCGATGCGGTCGGCGAGGGGGGCCAGCGCCTGCCGGATCGGCTCAACCATGGCGACTGTCTTGCGTACGATGCCGATTAGTTCGTGATGCACGGGACAATCCGGATTGGCTTGGTAATGCTTCTGCTTGCCGATCGAGGTAACGCTTACTAGACCGCTCGATGCGAAGCGCCGGAGTTCGCGCTGCACGGACCCGGATCCGGACCCTGTCAGCCCGATCAACTCACTGACGAAATAGCTTCGGTTGGGCTGGCCATACAGCAGGGCCAGGATCCGCTGCTGGGTCGTGGTGAATAGCGCGTCGGCGAGACTGGTGGGCCTGCCGAAATGCTCGGCCGCCGCCTTGCGGCGGGCCGGGCGCGACAGGCGTGTTGGCGTTGATGTACCCATAATGGGCATTCTAATGCTTGATCTGGGCAATATGCACTGATGATTCTGGATTTCTCCATGCTCCGGCATCCCGCGACCGTCAGTGGCGGTCGTCGCCGCAGGGTCCAGATGACGTCCAGGCATGCAAATCGTGTCCCGAGACGACACCAAGTTCGAATAGTCGGTCGCTCAGCCAAAGCAGGCCGTGACAGGCGACGCCCTCGGAGCGGACGAGTTCACCGACCCCGCTGTCGCCCGACAATGACGTCTAGGAGCAGCGCTGGGCGAGAGCAAGGGCGAGGTGCCGAGCAGGCACGCACACAGTTCCGGGGCGACTGCTTCAACTTCCCGAACCTCCCGCAATTCGCCAACCCCGAGAAGCGGCGCCGGCGTGGTGGTTTCGGCCGGATCTCGAGCACCTTGCGGGACACTGGCGGCCGCGCGTCGCAGCTGTCGCTGCGGCTGGACTTCTGAGGCTGCTGTCTCGACAATCCGTCACCTGGACCGCCGGTTGACGGTCGGCGGTCCGGGCACTTAGCCGTCCCGATTCTTGACACCGGCCTAAGCGCCCAAGTAGGCTTGGATTCGCCCATGCCCGAAGTTTCTGGATTTCACGCACTGATCGCATTGCTGCCCATCTTGGCGGTGATGTTTTTCTTGGTTGTGCTGCGCTGGCCGGCCACGCGCGCAATGCCAGTCGCCTACTTGATGACGGTCGCATCCGCGCTCTTGCTCTGGGACGTAGCTCCGGTCCATATTGCTGCCGCCTCCATCCGAGGCGTGATCATTGCGGTCTCCCTGCTGTGGATTATCTTCGGGGCCATCCTGCTCTTGCAGACCCTGTCCGAGAGTGGCGCGGCGGCTGCGATCCGGCAGGGCTTCCTGAATGTGTCCCGCGACCGGCGCGTACAGCTCATCATCGTGGCTTGGATGTTCGGGGCGTTCATCGAGGGCGCTTCCGGCTTTGGCACGCCGGCGGCCGTGGCTGGACCGCTGCTGCTCGCGTTGGGGTTTCCCGCCCTCGCGGCCGTGATGTGTACGCTGATCATCCAAAGCACCCCGGTGACGTTCGGAGCTGTGGGCACTCCGATCTTGGTCGGCATGGCCGAGTCGCTTAACGTGCCCGATGTCGAAGCCGCCCTGCAGCAGGCATCCATCCCGTACACCGAATTCATCTACCAGATCGGAGTCTTCGCCGCGATTCCGCACGCCATCGTGGGAACGCTGATTCCGTTGATCATCTGTTGCATGCTGACGCGCTTCTTCGGCGCGGCCCGTTCCTTCAAGGAAGGCCTGAGCATCTGGAAGTTCGCGCTCTTTGCCGGGCTTGCCTTTACCGTGCCCTACGTTCTGGTGGCGATCTACCTAGGGCCGGAGTTCCCGTCCCTGCTCGGCGCTCTGATCGGGCTGGGCATTGTTGTCACTGCCGCGCGTAACGGCTTCCTACTCTCGGACGTGCCGGCTTGGGACTTTCCCCCGCGCCAGAATTGGGAGAAAGAGTGGATCGGTTCCTTTAGCGGGGACCCCAAGGCCGACGAAAAGCACATTCCCCTCGTGCGGGCATGGATGCCCTACGTGCTCGTTGCCGCCTTGCTGGTGATCACTAGGCTGCCCGGCCTGCCGTTCAAGGCATGGCTGGCGGGTGTGCAGGTCGCTTGGACGGACATCCTCGGCACGGGCATGAGCCAGGGCATTCAGCCGCTCTATTTGCCCGGCACGATCTTTCTGGTGGTCTGCCTGACCACGGCTGTGCTGCACCGCATGTCGGCGGACCAGGTCAAGAGCGCGTGGTCGGCTTCGGCCCGCATGCTCGCCGGGCCGGCCTTCGCGCTGGTCTTCGCCGTGGCTCTAGTGCGCGTGTTCATCGATTCCGACGTCAACGCTTCGGGCCTGCAGAGCATGCCGCTCGAACTGGCAGAATTCGCTGCGGCTGTCGCGGGCGGCAGTTGGCCCTTCTTCGCTGCGATGATCGGCGCTCTAGGTGCCTTCGTCGCAGGATCCAACACCGTCAGCGACCTCATGTTCAGCCACTTCCAGTACGGCGTGGCGGACCGGATCGGGGTCTCGCATCTGGTGGTGCTCGGCTTGCAAGCGCTCGGCGGCGCTGCGGGGAACATGATCACCGTCCACAATGTCGTCGCGGCCAGCGCCACCGTCGGCTTGGTGGGCCGCGAAGGACTGCTGATCCGGCGGACGATCTACCCCATGTTCTACTACGTCGTCGCGGCGGGCTTGCTCGGCCTGCTGTTCAGCTACGGCATCTTTGCTGACCGTTTCTGAGGGATCGCTGTGCATCCGGATGGCTGATCTTCCGGCGCGCGGCGTTCGCCAGCGTGGCGCGGAGTTTGGTCATTTTCTGCCCGCCAAGCGGGGAATCACGCTTAAATCCAAGAAAATTTATCGATCTCTTGCAGAATCTGCCGTAAGAAGCGGACGCTCAGTCGTCTTATCTAGTGCTGACACAAACTACGGTTCGAATTCCTTCTCCTTGTGAACCTGTGGTTGACCAAAGCGGCGGGGCGACGGTCCCGCCGCTTACTCATTTATAGCGGCGCCAAACAGTGAAGCGCCTCGTAGTGAACGCCGACGATTTCGGCTTCACCTCCGATGTCAACGAAGGCATCCTGCGCAGCCACCTAGATGGCATCGTCCGATCCGCCTCCCTGATGGCGAACGGGTCTGCCTTCGATAACGCTGTCGAACTGGCGAAGCTCCATCCCAGTCTGGGCGTGGGCTGCCATCTCACGCTGGTCCAAGGCGATTCCATCGCCTGGCCGGGAACGCAGCTTCCGGCTTCGGCGGCCCACCTGCTCGCGCGGCCGCCCTCGCGAGACGACGCCTTTCGAGAATTCCAGGCCCAGATCGAGCGAGTTCGCGAGCGCGGGATTCGCCCCACGCATCTCGACACCCACCAGCACGTCCATCTGCTTCCAGCCGTGCTCGACGCGGTAGCAAGCCTGGCGGATCACTTCAAGATCCCTTGGATCCGCAAGCCCTTCGACGTCCCCTTCGGCATGTCCCCCACGCTCCGGGCTGGCTTGGCCTTGGCGATTCGGCCGTGGCAAATCCCGTTCGACGAGCGCCTGCGGCGCGCCCGCTGCCGCTCGGCCGATTACTTCGCCGGGTTCGTCGCCACCGGAGCGCTGGACGCCCGCGCGCTGGCGACTTTGCTAGGACGGCTGCCGCACGGCATCGGCGAGTTGATGTGCCACCCCGGAATCTGCGGCCGGGAACTCGAGCGCGCCCCGACCAAGCTCAAGCGCAGCCGGGAAGTAGAGTTGCGGGCACTGTGCTCGGCGGAGGCGCGCGCCGCGATCGCCGAGCATGAAATCGAGTTGCTGTCCTACGGGGATCTGGCACCTGCGTCGCCGTAGCGCCGCCAGATCCGCAGCAGTTGCTAGAGACCTTCAACCAGATGGCCGAGCTTGTCGCGCTTGGTGCGCAGGTACGAGGCCGCCAGGTCTCCGGCATCGTCGGGAGCGCAGGGTACGCGCTCCACGACCTCGATCCCCTCGCGTTCCAACGCCTCGAGCTTGGCCGGATTATTTGAGAGCATCCGAACCCTCGCGATTCCGAAGTGACGCAAGACCGCGACGGCATAGCCGTACTCGCGGTCGTCGGCGCCAAAGCCGAGCCGTTGGTTGGCCTCGACGGTGTCCGCGCCCTCGTCCTGCAGCTGATAGGCCATCAGCTTGTTGAGCAGTCCGATGCCCCGGCCTTCTTGGGGGTCATAGATCAGCAGGCCGTTACCGGCCTCGCAGATCGTGGACAGGGCCAGCGCGAGCTGCGGCCCGCAATCACAGCGCAGGCTGCGGAAGACCTCCCCGGTGAGGCACTGCGAGTGAATGCGCAGCAACGGGGCTTCTCCGCCCGTCGCGAACTCGCCCTTCTTGAGCACGACCAGCTCCTGCTCGCCGCGGGGCCCGACGCCGCGAAAGCCGCAAATGCGGAAATCGCCAAAGCGCGACGGGAAGTCGGCTTCGGCCACGAGTTCGACGGTGTGATCAAGCGCCGCTAGCTCGCTATGTGGCATCGGCGGTAGTGCAGGCGAGAGGAGTCCGACCTGGCTGGATTTGCGCCGGACAAGACCCCCGCTCCCGGAGAATTATTATAGGCAGGCGCGCCGCTGCGCTCTGCGCGGGCGTCGCGCCCTGTCCCGCCCATGGCAAACACCGACTTGCTTGTAACCCTCTTGGTCAAGGTCGCGGTGCTGGCATCCATGGCCAGCATCGCCCTGCGCCCCAACTTTGCGAAGCGCCTCTTCCTGCGCGAACAGCGCACGATCCGCCAGCGACTTGAACTAGCCGTGCTGTTCGGCGTCGTGTTTGCGAGCGGCTCGCTAGTACGAATTGTGCTTGGCTACCGGGCGGCGGAAGTCGCTGTCGAGGGTGCCCTGATCTCTGGACTGGTGGGGGGGTTTGTCCCGGGCGCCGTGGCTGGGGCGCTCATCTCGATGCCCGCCGTGCTGGGTCCCAGCATCGAGTGGGCGACGCTGCCCCTGCTGATCGGCTTCGGCGCTCTTGGCGGGCTACTGCGCTCGGTGGCCCGCGACCCGGAAGATGTTTGGCGCTTCTCGCCGTTCTTCCCGTTCTCGTTCCTAGCCTGGACCCGCGGCCGTATCCCAAACTCGGAGGGACTCTTCTACACTGCGCTGCTCTTAGGCTGCGCGGTCGCCGAACTCGTGCGCACTGAGATCGCTGGGCGCGGATTGGTCTTCGCCATCCAGGAGAGCACTGCAGAGCCGACCGTCACCGCGATGCTGCTTGCTTACGTCGCAACTGTGATGGGGATCGGCGTGGCTCTCAAGGTCTGGAACAACACGCGCAATGAGTGGAAGATCGAGACTCAGCAGCGCCTGCTGACCGAAGCGCGCCTGCTGAATCTGACCCGCCAGATGAACCCGCACTTCCTGTTCAACACGCTCAATTCTGTCGCGGCGCTGATTCGCAGCGACCAAGAGCAGGCCCGCCAGATGGTCTTCCGCCTGTCTGCGATCCTGCGCAAGCTGCTGCGCAAGCAGGAAGCATTCGTGCCATTGCGCGAAGAGCTGTCCTTGATCGATGACTACCTGCAGATCGAACAGGTGCGCTTCGGAAGTAGGCTGCGCATCATTCGGGAAGTTGATGACAGCGTTACGAACGTGCGCATTCCTAGCATGATCTTGCAGCCGATCGTCGAGAACTGCATCAAGCATGGGATTGGCCCCAAGCCGGGCAACGGCACCATCCGGCTCCAAGGCGAGCTGCGGTCTGGACGGCTGCAGATCGAAATCGAGGACGATGGCGTTGGCATTCCCGTTGACGATCTGGCCCGAGTCTTCGGCAAGGGGATCGGCCTCAGCAACGTGCAAGAGCGCCTCACGGTGTTGTTCGGCACTGACTTCCAATTCGTCCTAGAGCCCCGCCCGGGCGGCGGCGTACGGGTCCGCATCCAGATTCCCAAACTGGGCGACAGCGCCGCAACCGGCAGCCGACAGGTCAAGGAAAAAGCCACGGCCTGAGACCGTCGCTTGCGCTAGTCCACGGCCGGATCAATGTCGCTGGGGATGATCCAAGGCGCTACGTCCATGTCCCCCGCGATGAATTTCTCGTAGTAGCCGGCCCAGCGGGTAGCGTTCGGATATGTCTCGAACACGTCACCCTGCCCAGCCATGCGCGGGTCTTCCTGTGCGGTGAGTCTCGCCGCGAGCAGGGCAGCCAGCTTTTCCTTTGCCGGGGCATATTCTAGATCGGCCGCAAGGTTGTGGACGCAGGCTGGATCCTCGCTGATGTTGTAGAGTTCTTCCGCGTCGCGCTTGCCAAACGCCAGCTGCCAGTAGCGATCTTCGCCTCCGGAGCGCCGCAACTCCAGGATCTCCGTCTTCGTGGGGCTGGCATCGACTGCCAGGTATCCGGTCTCCGGGTTACCGGCCGGCCAGCGGTCCGTGGCGAAATTCCGCAGGTAGAGCAGGTCGCCTTGTACGATTCCACGGATCGGGTAGCCCGCGTCATTCGGTCGGCCGACATCATGCTTCTCCTTGCCGATCAGCACGTGGTCTCGGCTGGCGTCCACCTGGCCCGATTCCGCTGACCGCAGCAGGTCCATCAGGCTGTGCCCGGCGGCCGGGTGCATCCCGCTCGCGGCCCAGTCGACGCCGGCGGCATCGAGCATGGTCGGCGCCAAGTCGACAAAACTGACGAAATCCTGGAGCGAGCGGTTCGGGTACGGGATGCCGTCGGGCCACATCATCGCCAGCGGCAGGTGGTTGGAAAGTTCGTACTCCTGTGCCTTGACGCGCGGGAACGGCATGCCGTTGTCGGACGTGACGATGACGAGGGTGTTGTGCAGCTTCCCGCTGTCTTCGAGCATCGCGAGCATCCGGCCGAGGTGATCGTCGAAATGTTCGATCTCGTAGGCGTAATCGAGCATGTCATGCCGCACGGTCTCCGTATCGGGCCAGAAGGGGAAGACCGCGTCGATGTCCTGCGGGTCTTTGCCTCCGGATTCGGCGCCGGAGCGGAATGCATAGGCGCGATGAGGCTCCCGGGACCCGTACCAGAATGCCCAGGGCCGATCGTCCGGGGCCGCGTCCAGGAAGTCTGCGAAGTTGGCGGCGTAGTCGGTGCGGGTGATCTTGGATGTGGGCGGCTCGGCCTCGCGCTCGTTGAAGGGCGTTCCGGCGAGCTGGCGGGGTTTTCCGTCGGCATCATTGGCGATGCCCGGACTCCAGCCCTTGGCCGTCATGCCGACAAAGTAGCCGTTCTCGCCCAGTGCCTCGGGATAGCTCTTGAATTCGGCCGGGAAGAAAGCCATGTGGTTGGCCCCAGCCTTGAGTTGCCATGAGTTGCGGCCCGTGAGAATCGAAGCGCGCGACGGAGCGCACTTGGCGTTGGGCGTGTATGCGTTCCAGAACAGGACGCCCTCGCGGGCGACCCGGTCAAAGTTGGGCGTGCGCACCCATGCAGTGCCGTAGGCGCCCATGTGCGGGAAGGACGCGTCGTCAGCGATCGCGAACAGGATGTTGGGCTTGGACGGAGGCTCTTCAGGGTCGCCAGAGCAAGCGCCCAGCAGTGCCCCGGCCAGAGCGGCTGTCAAGAGTCGTCGGGTCATGTCAGCGCATCGAGACTAGCACGCCAGGGGGTTTCAGGTCAGGACAGACCCAGTCCGTGCGCGATGCGATCCAGGTGCCACTTGCTATCGCCATAGGTGAATTCGCAGGCCTTGGCGCGCTTGAGATACAGGTGCAGGTCCTGCTCCCAAGTGAATCCAAGCCCGCCGTGCAGCTGGATGCTGGTCTGCGCTGCGTACACGAATGTGCTGTTGGCGGTGGCCTTGGCGATCGAGGCGGCCTTGCCGAGATCTTCGGGCTGCTCGTCCGCCGCCGCCGCCGCGTAGTAGACGCCTGTGCGGCCTTTTTCAATTCCGATCAGCATGTCGGCGGCCTTGTGTTGCACCGCTTGGAACGTGGCGACAGCGCGTCCGAACTGCTTGCGGCTCTTGATGTACTCGACGGTCATGTCCAGCACTCGCGCGGAGCCGCCGATCATCTCCGCGGCCAGTCCGATCGTGGCTTTGTCGATGACAGCCTGCAGGTCTCCGAGTGTGCCCTCGCCGATCACTTCGAGCTTGTCTGCCGGGCAGGTCACCTGGCTCAGTTCGCGAGTGACGTCGATCGAACTGAGATCCGCGCTGGCCGCATCGTGGGCGACTGCGAGCTGGACTCCGTTGCCGCCCGTGCGGTTGATGAACAGGACCAGGTCCGCTGTGCGCGCGTCCAGCACGTAACGCTTTGTCAGCACGGGGCCGCATGTCGGCTCGAGCATCATCGGGGTCCAGCCCGAGCCGGGCTCGTAGATTCCAACTGTCGCCTTGGTTGTCCCTTCCGCGATGCCGGGCAGGTACTTCTGCCGAGCCGCGGTGCTGCCCAGCGTCTCTAGGGCGACCGCAGTCAGCAGGCCGCTGGCGTGCAGCGTGCCCGGGATGAGCGCCGCGCCGGCTTCTTCCATCAACACCGCGAGGTCGAACATCCCGAGTCCGAGGCCTTCGTTGTCCTCGCTGACCAGCAGCCCGGCCCAGCCCAGTTCGGCCATCGTTGACCAGAGCGCTCCGGCCGCGGCATCAGCCTCGGAGGGATCGAGCATGCGGCGCAGCTTGGCGACCGGCCATTCCGCGCTCAGAAAGTCCCGCGCGGAATCGCGCAGCATTACTTGTTCTTCGTTCAGGCTGAAGTCCACGGTCGAACTCCTTACTTGCGGGGCAGCCCTAGCACGCGTTCAGCGATGACGCTGCGCAGGATTTCCGAGGTGCCGCCCTCGATCGTGTTCGCTCTGGCCCGCAGATAGCCGAACAGCCAGCTCTTTTCGAACGACTCTCCGTCGTCGGACAAAGACTCGGTGCCCCAGATCGAAGTTCCGTCACCGGCTTCGAGGAAGCCGCGGCCCTTCATCAGCGGGGCGTCCGGGCCGAGCGTGGCGAGCCCGATCCCCTGAAGACGCTGGTTCATCTCAGCCCAAGCCACCTTCACGACGGACGACTGGAAACCGAACAGGCGGTCCGCGAGCCGGTCGCAGGTCATGGTCAGGCATTGGCTGTCCACGTAGGCCTGGGCCACATCCCTGGCCTCCTGCGGGTCCAGCGGCACTGCGCGGCCGCGGACGCCGTCGAGGAGGCGGTCGAACTGCTGTTGCAGGCGCACGCTGAGGTTGATCGAGATGTTGGCGCGCTCTCGCGTGAAGGTCTTCATGCCCGCGATCCAGCCGTCGCCCTCATTGCCGACGCGGTTGCGCTTGGGCACGCGCACCTCGTCAAAGAAGACCTCCCCGAACTCGGCCTCGCCGGTCAGCTGCCGCAGGGGCTTGACGCTCACGCCGGCACTCTTCATGTCCACGATCAGGGCGGTGATGCCCTTGTGCCGCGGCGCGTCGGGATCGGTGCGCACGAGCAGCCAGATGTAGTCGGCGATCAGTGAGTTTGACGTCCAGATCTTCTGCCCGGTCACGATGTAATCTTGACCGTCGCTCACGGCTCTGGTCTGCAGTGCGGCCAGGTCCGATCCAGCGTTCGGCTCCGAGAATCCCTGGCACCAAATCTCCTCGCCGGTGAGAATCGGCTTCAGGTACCGCTTCTTCTGCTCTTCGCTCGCCACGGCGATCAACGCCGGGCCAGCGATCATCAGACCGATGTTGTTGATGCTTGGCGGCACCTTCGCACGGGCTGCTTCTTGGTTGTAGACAGCCTGTTCGCTAAAGCCGAGGCCCTGGCCTCCGTATTCCTTGGGCCAGGTCAGCCCGAGCCAGCCAGCTTCGTAGAGCTGTCGCTGCCAGGCCTTCAAGGCTGCAACGGCGAGCTTGTCGATGCAGGGGGCATTCGCCTCGAGCCATGCGCGGAGACGTTCGCGGAACGCGGCTTCAGCGGGCGTGTCTTGAAGTCTCGGCATCTGAAAAAGGCCATTGTACACGCGAGTGGCGGAGCCGGCTGAACCAAACGCCAGCTGTGCCGGCCCCTCCAGCGGCGCGAGCACTGGGCCGGGTACGTGCCCCGCTGAATTACGAATTAGCTGTCTCTTGCTTCGAACCGGCGCCGGGCGGGACTGTCATGCGACAAACCATGTTAAAGTTTACCTATGCCAAAGAAAGAGTCGCGGGCGTTGTCCGAGGGTGCCATTTCGTGCCCGTAGCAGGCGACACCCCTTCGGCGGTTCCGGCAGGAGGCCGCCCAGACAGTGCCGTGCGGCCCTTCCCCCCGAAATCCGCTCTGCGCGTGTCCGACGCCCCGGGCGCGGCCCTGGCGCGCGCCCAGCAGGCCCTTCTGCGACTGGACGGGGCTGTCGCCGCGCTATCCGCGCCAGAGGCGTTCGCGCTCATGCAGCTGCGTCAGGAGGCCATCCAGTCGTGCCGAATCGCGGGTGTGCGCAGCTCGCTCGCCGACGTTCTGGCACCGCCGTCGATCGAGGATCCGCCGGATGGCGTCGGTGAAGGCGGCGCTGCCCGGCGCTGCTTGCGAGCCCTGGAGTTGGCAATTTCCGCCGCAGAAGACGGGCGGGCTGGGCCCGAATTCCTGGCAGAAGTCCACGCGATACTGCACGGACCTGGCTCGGGGCCGGATCAGGCCCGCAGGGGCACCCCGCTAACGAGAGATCTGGCGCACTTCGCAGCGGATCTGGACAAATTCCTGACAAGCGAGCGGGACCTCCACGAACTCGTCCGTGCTGGCGTCGCTCAGGCGCAGTTCAACCGCTTGCGCATCTTCGGTGACACAGACTTTCGGGCGGAGCGGAGCGTCACGCTCTGGATGCTGGCCCGGCTGCAGGTTCCGGGTGCCGGCTTGCTGCCTCTGTCAGCATCCCTTCAGGAGCGTGAGAGCGACTATCGCGCTCGCATCGGGGGCGTTACGGGCGCGGCAAGCTGGGAGCCGTGGCTCGAGTTCTTTCTCGAAGGCATTGCTGCGTCCGCGACTCGGGCGGCGGAATCGATCCAGAGCTTTGCTGCCCTACGCGAAGAGCACCGGGCTGCGATCGCGAACCAATTGGGGCACGCCGTCGGACGCGGGCTGCGGGTGCTCGGGCACCTGTTCAGCCAGCCGTTCGCCACTGTGGCAGACATACAGGCCATCACTAGCACCTCGTACGTAGCCACGAACCAACTCGTGTCGAGGTTGGAGGAGCTTGGCATCCTCGAGGAGGTGACAGGCTTCCGCCGCAATCGGCAGTTCCAGTACGGACCCTACTTGCGCATCTTCGGGGCCGACCAGCCCGCTCTTCCAAAATTGCCCCGGCCCAAGGCCGACAGGCGGGTGCGGCGCGCGCGCAAGCCCACCCAGCCGAGCGCCGAGCAAGCCGTCCCGCAAGTGCGCAAACCTGCTTCGCACACGCTATCCGACCACCTTCTATGACCGGGGGTCGGTGTCCGCGCTGCCGCCCACCGGCGAACGGGCGACAGCGGCGTCGGGGTTGCTTAGCTTCCAGTCGACCTGACGCAGGATGGCTTGGAGCATTTGCGCGTCTTCGGGCGCGAGTCGAAGGCGGCTGACGAAGCGTCGCAGCTTCCTCGTCTTCTCTGCGCTCTCATCGTGTTGAAGAAAGCCGGACGTCCGCAAGATCGGCACCAGCATTCCGAGAATGCGCTCGCGCACTCGGGACGAGACGCTGGCCGGCGTCTTGAGTCGCGCTCGCGGCACGCTGTTCCGGGAGATTTCGTAGCAACACACGGCCACGGCTTGGCCGAGGTTCATCGACGGGCAGGCCTCGCCCGTCGGCACGGTAAGAATCCAGTCGCAGTGGCTGAGGTCGTCGTTTGAGAGTCCGAATTTCTCCGACCCGAACACGAGCGCGGCCTTGCGGTCTTCGAGGTGTGTGCGGATCGCGTCCGCGCCGGACGGCAGCACGCGCTGGACATGGCGTTGCTTGCGAGCATCGAGCCCGCTGCAGCCCACCACCAGCTCAGCGTCGCCGACAGCCTCGGCAAGACTGTCCGTCAGCTGGGCATTGGCCAGGACCGAAGCGGCGCCTGCGGATGAACGCGCCGAGCGGAAGGCTGCATCGTACGGGCTGACGCACCAAAGATCGGCGAAGCCGAAGTTGTACATCGCCCGGGCTGCGGCGCCGATGTTGAGCGAGTTCCGCGAAGAAACCAAAACGATTCGCAGGTTGTCGTGCCAGGCATCCATCCGTTCGGTGGCCTCGAAGCCCGGCCGCTTGCAGCGCCGAGCGGCGGCAGCGTCCTTACGATCGCAGCATCTGCCTCAGGACATACTGCAGAATCCCGCCATGCTGGTAGTACTCGACTTCCTTGGGCGTGTCGATGCGCACGCGGGCCCCAAATGTCAACGCTTGGCCGCCGTCTTCCGACACAGCCTCGACGAGCACGGTCGATGCCGAGCCATCGCCCAGGCCGGAAATGCTGAAGCGCTCGCTACCGGTGAGTCCCAGCGAGCTGCTGTCTTGCCCGCCTTGGAACTGGAGCGGCAGAATCCCCATGCCGACCAAATTCGAGCGATGGATGCGCTCGTAGCTGACCGCGATGACGGCGCGGACGCCCAGCAGCGCCGGGCCTTTCGCCGCCCAGTCGCGCGACGAACCGGTTCCGTACTCCCGACCGGCGAGCACGATCAGGGGAGTTTCCTCGTCTCGGTAGCGCATAGCGGCGGCGTAGATCGACAGCACTTCGCCATCCGGCAGGTGCCGTGTCCACCCGCCCTCCGTACCGGGGGCCAGCAGGTTGCGCAGGCGGACGTTCGCAAATGTGCCGCGCATCATGACCTCGTGGTTGCCGCGCCGCGAGCCGTACGAATTGAAGTCCTGCGGGGCAATTCCGTGCCCTTGCAGGTAGCTTCCCGCCGGGCTGTCCGCCTTGATTTCCCCCGCGGGGGAAATGTGGTCGGTGGTGACGCTGTCTCCCAGCAGGGCGAGGACTCTGGCGCCGCGGATCTCGGGGGTGGCGCTGGGCTCGCGCTGCATCGAGTCGAAATAGGGCGGACGCCTCACATATGTGGAGGCTTCATCCCACGCGAATAGATCAGAATCTGTGGCTGCGAGATCGCGCCAGCGCTCGCTGCCCTCGTAAACGTTGGCATAGCTGGAGCGAAACATCTCCGAATCGACGACCGCGGCGGTCGTCTCCGCGATCTCCTTCTGCGACGGCCATAGGTCCTTGAGATAGACGGGGTTGCCCTCGAGATCGCTGCCCAAGGCGTCCCGGGCGATGTCAACGTCCATGTTTCCGGCGATGGCGTAAGCCACCACGAGCGGCGGTGACGCCAAGTAGTTGGCCCGGACTTCCGAATGCACTCGACCTTCGAAATTGCGATTTCCGGACAGCACGGATGTCACGATGAGGTTGCCCTCGCGGACTGCCGCCGAGATTTCCGCCGGCAGCGGCCCTGAATTCCCGATGCATGTGGTGCAGCCGTAACCCACGAGGTTGAACCCGATCATGTCGAGGTAGGTGCCGAGGCCTGATTTGGTCAGGTAGTCCGTGACAACCTTGGATCCAGGGGCCAGGCTGGTCTTGACCCACGGCTTGACCTGCAGTCCCTTTTCCACCGCTTTTTTCGCGACCAGTCCCGCTCCGATCATGACCGCGGGGTTTGAAGTGTTGGTGCAGCTAGTGATCGCCGCAATGACCACGGCGCCGTGCTGGAGCTCGCATTCTGAGCCGCGAATCACTGTCTGCACTGGTGTCCGGGCTACAGCGACCGCTACCCCGGGCTGCGCGGACTCCGGCTGGCGCTTGGCCAGTGTTTCATCGAGCATGCTCTCGAAAGAGCCAGCCGCGTCAGCGAGCGCGATGCGGTCTTGCGGCCGCTTCGGTCCGGCGATCGAGGGCACCACGTCCGCCATGTCCAGCCGCAGCGTGTCGGAGTAGGCCGCGGGAGCTGCGCCCCGCCGCCGGAACCAGCCCTGCGCCTCGGCGTAGGCCTCGACCAGCCGTACTTCTTCGTCGGAACGGCCGCTCAGCTTCAAGTACGCCAGCGTCTCGGCATCAACGGGGAACAGGCCGCATGTCGCGCCGTACTCGGGTGCCATGTTCGCGATCGTGGCGCGGTCTGCCAGCGGCAGCTCATCCAAGCCGTCGCCAAAGAACTCAACAAACTTGCCGACCACCCCGAGGGCCCGCAGCATTTCCACAACCATCAACACTAGATCGGTGGCTGTCGCACCCTCCGCCAAGCGGCCGGTGAGCTCGAACCCCACGACTTGCGGGATCAGCATGGACACGGGCTGCCCCAGCATGCCTGCCTCGGCCTCGATGCCACCCACTCCCCAGCCCAGGACGCCGAGGCCGTTGATCATCGTGGTGTGGGAATCGGTGCCGACGAGAGTGTCGGGGCAAACCCAGGTCTCGCCGTCCCGGTCGTACGTGAAAGCGACCTTGGCGAGGAACTCCAGGTTCACCTGGTGCACGATGCCTGTCTCGGGGGGCACGACCCGGAAATTCTGGAATGCGTTTTGGCCCCACTTCAGGAACTGATAGCGTTCGCGGTTGCGCGCGTATTCCAGCAGGCTGTTAAGCGATACCGCGTCCTTGGATGCGAAGTTGTCGACTTGGATGGAGTGGTCGATCACGAGGTCTGCGGGCTGAAGCGGATTGATTTCCGATGGATCGCCTCCCATGCTCAGCATTGCCTCACGCATAGCGGCAAGGTCGACCACCGCGGGGACGCCGGTGAAGTCCTGCATCAGCACGCGGGCTGGGCGGTAGGCGATCTCCTTCGTCGGTACCGCCATCGGATCCCAGTCCAGCAATGCTCGAATGTCATCGCTGGTGACGCTGCTGCCGTCCTCATGGCGCAACAAGTTCTCGAGTAGGATCTTGAGCGAATATGGCAATCGCGATGCCGCCCCGTCCGCCAGCGACGGCAGCCGGTGATAGGAGTAGTTGCGGCCGCCACAGGCCAACGAGTGTTTAGTGGAGAAAGAATTCATGGGATCTTCGCGCCATTCGAGGCGGGGCGTGCAGTGCGGGTGTTGCACGGCCGATCGGAGTGGCAGCTTCCCCTTCCAATCTTCCCATTCTGAGCGCTCCCGTACAAGGAGGCGGCCGGCTCAGACATCCTGCATCCCAGTCGCGCGTGAAGTGGCACTGCTTGGCGGTGACGGCCGATTCTTCGCGCGAGCGAAATTGGACATGCTCATGTGCCGCCCCCGGGGGCGCACCGGAATTAGCCGCTCGCGAGCGTACGTGCAGTCCTCGCTTACGTTGACCGGTCGGCCCAGGGTGCAGCTGAATTCCGACGCGCACGCCGCTGTTCCGACCCGGATCCACGACGTCTCCCGCACCAGAGCAGAGGCTCCGAGTCCTGTGCCGGTTCTGGTCAGTTAGGGCCCCCGCCGGGCCGCCAGCACACGTTTGCAACCATGTGCGATGCTGTGCTCCACTAGTCTATTGGGCGCGCCCTGTGTACGATTAGCGAGGTAACCCGCAACAATGCCCGATACCCCCAGTTCGGACGACAAGGCCCGTCCGGTGCGTGCGACTCCCTCGGCGGCCGCCAGGCCAGCCCGGCGGGCGAAGAAACCCGCGGTCATGCCCTCGGCCCCGTGGGAGGGCGCACTGCCGGATGCCCTGCGCCAGCGTTTCAGCGATGGCATCGAGCAAGTGGTCATTCTGGGCGGCCAGAAGCTGGCGGTTGCAGGACTTGGCGTTGCTGCTGACATCGTCGCGTTCCTGAAGGACGAGCAGGGGTTCGACTACCTGGTCGATGTGACCGCCGTCCACTGGCCCGAAAGGGAACGCCAGTTTGAGATCGTTTGGATCCTGTACTCGTTTGCAGCGAACGAACGTGTCCGCCTCAAGGCCACGGTGGCCGAAGGCGAGCAGGTCCCGAGCGTTGCAGCGCTTTACAGTACTGCGAACTGGCTAGAGCGCGAAGTCTACGACATGTTCGGCCTGGAATTCGCGGGCCATCCCGACCTGAGGCGCATTCTGATGCCCGACGAGTGGGACGGTTTCCCCCTGCGCAAGGAATACGGCATTGTCCAGCAGGACGCTGCCTGGGTTCGTGAAAACCTCAATATCGAGAGCGCACAGTAATGGCCGAGACGACACTCGCCCCCCCACCGGTCCTAGATGAGACGTTGCTGGACAGCAACGAGCTTGTCCTCAACATGGGACCCCAGCACCCGTCGACGCATGGCGTCCTGCGGGTGATCCTGAAGCTTGACGGCGAACGGGTGCTGGGCACCGACTGCGTGATCGGGTATCTGCACCGGGGCGTCGAGAAGATCGCCGAGAATCGCACCTACCAGCAATTCGCGCCCTACGTCGACCGGATGGACTACGTAGCGGCTGTGTCGAACGGCCTCGGCTATTGCATGGCGGTCGAGAAGTTGCTCGATGTCGAGATCCCTGCCCGCGCCCAGGCGGTGCGGGTCATTCTCACCGAACTCAACCGCATCGCGTCGCACTTGCTCTGGCTCGGCACGCATGCCTTGGATATCGGCGCTATGACGCCCGTCTTCCTGTGCTTTCGCGAACGCGAGGAAGTCCTCAAGATCTTCGAGAACTACTGCGGCGCGCGCCTCACGACCCACGCCTTCCGCATCGGCGGGCTGCAATACGAGACCTACGATACGTTCGAGAAGGAGTGTCTGGCGTTCTGCGACGTGATGGAGGAGAAGGTCAACGAGTACCACGACCTGCTCACGGGCAACCGCATCTGGGTGAAGCGGACCAAGGGCGTTGGCATCCTCAGCGCCGAAGATTGCAAGGATTACGGCGTGACGGGCCCCCTGATCCGCGCCGCGGGACTCCCGTGGGATCTGCGCAAGGCGCAGCCCTATTGCGGATACGAAAACTACGACTTCGACATCCCCACCGCCAGCAACGGCGACACGTTCGACCGGTACATCGTGCGCATGCTGGAGATGGTGCAGTCGTGCCGCATTGTTCGCCAAGCGGTCGATGCGATTCCGGAAGGACCGATCAAGGGCAAGGTTGCCAAGGTGATCAAGCCGCCTCCAGGCGAGGCCTACGTTTCGATCGAGGCGCCCAAGGGCGAGCTCGGCTACTACGTGGTCAGCGACGGCTCGCTCAATCCGTACCGCGTGCGCGTGCGGCCACCCTCGTTCGTGAACCTCGGGGCCCTCGACAAGATGTGTCGCGGCACGCTGGTCGCCGATGTGGTCGCGATCATCGGCACCATTGATATCGTGCTGGGCGAGGTGGATCGCTAGGATTCGCATGGAAGAACTGCTTGCAAACCCCTATGTAGGGTCGCTGATTCTCACGGCGGTGATCATCTTGGTGTTCCCGCTGATCGCGGGCTACATCGTGCTCGCGGAACGCAAGGTGCTGGCGGACCTGCAGGTCCGCCTAGGGCCGATGCGAGTCGGACCGTACGGCGTGCTCCAGCCACTGGCCGACGCCCTCAAGCTGCTGCTGAAGGAAGACATCGTGCCGTCGAAGTCCGACCGGTGGATCTTCTGGTTGGCCCCGGTCCTTTCCACGTTTACGGCGCTGTCGGCATTTGCGGTGCTGCCGCTCAGCGACAGGTTTTTCGTCGCTGACGTCAACATCGGCATCCTGTTCATCCTGGCCATGTCGTCGATCGGGGCGTTGGGCCTGATCCTGGGCGGCTGGTCGGCGAACTCCAAGTACTCGCTGATGGGCTCCTTGCGCGCGGCGGCGCAGATGGTGAGCTACGAAGTCCCGCTCGGATTCGCGACCGTGACGGGCATCATGTGTGCCGGCACGCTTTCCATGCAGGGCGTGATTAATGCGCAGCTCGAGCGCGGCTGGTGGGGCGCGTTCGACAACTTCGGCTTGATGCTGATCCCGACCATGCTGTTCATCATCGCCGCTACGGCGGAGACCAACCGCGCCCCGTTCGACCTGCCCGAGGCGGAGTCCGAGCTGGTGGCGGGATTCCACACCGAATACTCAGGCTTCCGCTGGGCACTGTTTTTCCTGGCCGAATACGCGGCCATCGTCGTGATCAGTTCGTTGTGCGTGACGCTGTTCTTTGGCGGCTGGCTGCGGCCGTTCCCGAACGTGGCGGCCCTCGAGCTGCCCTTGAACACCGTGTTCCCGCTGGGGCTGTTCGGCATCATCGCGCTGGGCTGCCTCAAGGGCGTGTTCCGCCAGGCCGTGTTCGGCTTCCGCATCGTAATGCTCGGCCTTGCCGGCCTGTTCCTGCTGGTCGCGGGGCTGTTTGTGCTGCCGGCCACCAACGCCGTCGTGATCGGGCTGTTCTGGTTCGGGCTCAAGCTCGCTGTGATGGTCTACCTGTTCATCTGGTATCGCGGCACGTTCCCGCGCTACCGCTACGACCAGCTCATGGACGTCGGCTGGAAGTGGCTGATCCCGATCAGCATGGCGGGCCTGATCCTCAACGGAGTGGTGCAACTGTTCGTCAGGCAATAGCGCGCCGCCCCGATGCGATAATGAACGGAGACCGCCAGTGCCCAATCTGATCGAGACATTCCTGCTAACCGACCTGCTCAAGGGGCTCTGGACGACGTTCAAGAACCAGCTGCCTTCCAAGGTCGTCACGGAACAGTACCCCCTGACCCGGCCGGCGGTCGCCGAGCGGTACCGCGGCGCGCCGCGCCTGAACAACCATCCGGAGACGTCGGAGACGCTTTGCATTTCCTGCAACCTGTGCGCGCTAGCGTGTCCCGAGCAGTTGATCGTGGTCACGTCGGAACGCAATCCGGAGACGAAGCGCAAGGACCTCACCACTTTCACGTACGATGTCTCGCGCTGCATGTTCTGCGGGCTTTGCGAGGATGCCTGTCCGGTCGACGCCCTCGAGCTCACGCAAGACTTCGAGCTGGCAACATACACCCGCGAGGGGCAGATCTGGGATCGCCAAATGCTTGAAGAGGGCCCGCTTCCGGTGCACTACACGCACTGATCAGGCTGGCTGCGGAGGACGGGGCTTTCACGGGGTTCGAAACTCTCGCAACTGATATGCTGTGGGGTTCATATCCCTGTCAGCCGACTGCTGACATTCCATGTTGCTCGATACAGTCCTTTTTTACGTCTTGGCCGCACAAATTCTCGGTAGCGCGATCATGACGATCACGCGCCGCAATGTGGTTCATGCCGCGATATGGCTGATCAGCGCGCTGGTCGCCGTGGCTGGGATCTTCCTGTTGCGCGGGGCCGAATTCCTAGCGGGCGTTCAGGTCATCGTCTATATCGGCGGAATCATGGTCCTGTTCTTGTTTGTGATCATGCTCGTGCCGATTGAGAACGAGGCCGCGCAGCGGCGCTTCTCGAACCAGAAGTGGCCCGCCGTGGTGTGCGCCGGAGCTGTGTGCGCGATGCTCGCGGTGATCGTCGTGCGCGGCGTCGGAGCCCTTGACCACCCGGGGATGGCCGCGCCGCTGGGACCGGGCTCGATCACTGAGAATTCCGAACAGGTGGGCGACGTGCTTTTCAGGCAGTACCTGCTGCCGTTCGAACTTGCTTCCATCCTGCTGCTCGTGGCCATCATCGGCGCAATCGTGATGTCCAAGACCCGATCCGCCGGGACGGAGAGCTAGGCAGGCGGCACAACAACCATGATGGAAGTCACCACGTCGCACTACGTCGTGCTCAGCACGCTGTTGCTGCTGATTGGCGTGATCGGGATCCTGACCCGGCGCAATATCCTCGTCCTGCTGATGTCGGTCGAGTTGATTCTCAACGCCGTGAACATCAATCTCGTGGCGTTCTCAGCAGCCTTGCAGCAGGTGCACGGCCAAGTCTTCTCGATCTTCGTCATCACCGTCGCCGCTGCCGAGGCGGCCGTCGGCCTGGGCATACTGATCGCCCTGTTCCGCAACAAGCAAACCGTCCACGCGGACGAGATCGACCTGTTGCGCTGGTAGGGGAGTCGGCATAGATGTTCTTCCTCGACAGTATCTGGCTGATCCCGATGTTCCCGCTCCTGGGAGCGGCGCTGATGCTGCTGTTCGGGCGCTCGCTCGACAAGCAGCACCCCCTCGGGCCGCCCGAAGACGACGCGCACGAGAGCCATCACGCGCCCTCGCCGGGACGCGATCTGATTAACATCATCTGCCCGGGCATGGTGCTCGTCTCGTTCCTGTTCGCCCTTGGCGCGATCTGGCAGCTGCAAAGCGTCGAAGGGCACAGCTATGAGGTTGTGAAGTGGACATGGCTGGCCGGCTTGGATTCGAGCACGGCTGCCGGGGTCCGGGCGTTCACGGCCGACTGGGGATTCCTGCTGGACTCGCTCAGCGCCGTGATGGTGCTGGTGATCACCGGCATCGGCTTCCTGATCCATGTCTACTCCACCGGCTACATGGCGCATGACGGCGGCTATTACCGCTTCTTCGGGTTCCTCAACCTGTTCCTGTTCTTCATGCTGCTGCTGGTGCTGGCGAACAACTACGCCCTGCTGTTCGTCGGCTGGGAGGGCGTCGGCTTCTGCAGCTTTGGCCTGATCGGCTTCTATTTCCGCAAGAAGTCAGCGTCCGACGCGGCCAACAAGGCGTTCATCGTCAACCGCATCGGCGACGCGGGATTCGTGCTGGGCATGCTGGCGGCCTTCACCACGCTGGGGACACTCCAGTTCAGCGCTGTGGGCGAGGCGCTGGCCGCGGGCGGATTCCAAGCCGAGCAGACCTGGGGCCCGCTCAGCCTGATCGGCGTGCTCTTCTTCGTCGGCGCCATGGGCAAGTCGGCGCAGCTGCCGCTGCACGTGTGGCTCCCGGACGCGATGGAGGGCCCGACGCCCGTCTCGGCGCTGATCCACGCCGCGACCATGGTGACGGCCGGCGTCTACCTAGTGGCGCGCTCCAGCCAAATCTACAGCCTGGCACCCAACGCGATGCTGGTGGTTGCGGTGGTCGGCGGGGTGACCGCGATCTTCGCCGCCACGATCGCGCTGGTGCAGCACGACATCAAGAAGGTGCTCGCATACTCCACCGTGTCGCAGCTCGGATATATGTTCCTGGCCTGCGGCGTGGGCGCATTCTGGGTGGGCATCTTCCACCTCTACACGCACGCATTCTTCAAGGCGCTGCTCTTTTTGGGTTCCGGCTCGGTGATCCACGCCGTTGGCGGCGAGCAGGACATGCGCAAGATGGGCGCGCTGAAGGACAAGATCCCGGTCACCTACAAGACGATGCTGATCGGCGCCCTGGCCATCGCCGGCATTCCGGGCCTCGCCGGGTTCTTTTCCAAGGACGAGATCCTGTGGAAGACCTTCTCCTCGCACCACACCCTGCTCTACACGCTGGGCCTGCTGACGGCGATGATGACAGCCTTCTACATGTTCCGGCTGATCTATATGACCTTCTACGGCCAGAACCGCGTGGACCCGGCGGTCCACGTGCACGAATCGCCGCGGTCGATGACGTGGCCGCTGGTCGTGCTGGCCGCGGGCAGCGGGCTGGCGGGCTGGGTTGGCACGCCGGTGGTCTTCGGGCCGGTCCATGACGCGCTGCCCAGCCTTGAGCACTGGCTCGCCTCGGCCGTCGTTGTCGACGAGGCTGGCGGCGCGCATCACAACGTCTTGGTCGAGTGGGGCCTGATGGCGCTGTCGGTAGCCTTGGCCGGGGCCGCGATCATGCTGGCGACGATCAAGTTTTGCACGCCCAAGTACGTGGGCGAGCCCATGCACAGCCTACTGGGCCGCCGCCTGCACCGCCTGCTGCTCAACAAGTACAACGTGGACGAGATCTACGGCGCGCTCTTCGTGCGCGGGGCCGCCAAGGGCGGCGGCGCGCAGTTGGTCAACTTCGACGGCAAGGTGATTGACGGGGCTGTCAACGGCGTCGGCCTGCTGACTCGGATTTCATCGAGCGTGACCATGTTCTTCGACAAGTGGGTGGTTGACGGCATCGTCAACGTCGTCGGCTACGGGGTGAAATTCGTCTCGTATCCGGTCCGCATGGTCCAGACGGGGCTGGTGCAGAACTACGCGCTGCTGTTTCTGATCGGTTTGGGGATCGTCACGGGATACTACCTATTTAGCTGAGGGAGAGCGGCTTGAGGCAAATCGGCCGCGCGACACAATGAGCGAACACATTCTGAGCATCATTTGGCTGACGCCGCTACTCGGCATGATCGCGGTCATGTGCCTTCCGAAGGAAAGCAAGGACCTGATCCGGTACGTGGCGAACGGCTTTGCAGTCTTGGGCCTGCTGGTCACGATCCCAATGATCCGTGCTTTCGACAGTTCCAACGGGGACTTCCAGCTGATTGAGCGCTTCGACTGGATCCCGGCGCTGGGAGCGCAGTACTACTTGGGAATCGACGGCTTCGGCTATCTGATGATCCTGCTGACGGTGCTGGTCGGCTGGCTGTCGATCCTGTGCTCATGGTCTTCGATCCAGGACCGCGTCAAGGAGTATTACGCGTTTTTCCTCTTCCTGCAGGCGGGCATGCTGGGCGTCTTCATGGTGCTGGACGTGTTCCTGTTCTACGTCTTCTGGGAAGTCATGCTCGTGCCGATGTACTTCATCATCGGCATCTGGGGCGGTGGCAAGCGCCTGTACGCCGCGATCAAGTTCTTCCTGTACACGCTGGCCGGCTCGGTGCTGATGCTGCTGGCCATGCTGACGGTGTACTTCAAGCATTTCGAGCAGTTCGGGCATTACAGCTTCGCGCTCGAGGATCTGATGCGGGTGGCAGCCTACACCGGCCCGGAAATGCAGTTCTGGCTCTTCTGGGGGTTCTTCGTCGCCTTTGCGGTGAAGGTGCCCATGTTCCCGTTCCACACCTGGCTTCCGGACGCGCACACCGAGGCGCCCACCGCCGGTTCAGTGATCCTGGCCGGCATCCTGCTGAAGATGGGCCTGTACGGCTTGGTGCGCTTCGCGATGCCGATGTTCCCGAAAGGGGCGACGGATGACTTGACGGTCCAGTTGATCGCGGCCATGTCGATCATCGGGATTGTCTACGGGGCGCTGGTGTCACTGATGCAGAAGGACTGGAAGCGGCTGGTGGCGTACTCGTCGGTCAGCCACCTGGGCTTCTGCACGCTCGGCTTGATCGCGCTCAACCCGAACGGCATCGCGGGCGGCATGCTGCAGGGCCTGAATCACGGACTGTCCACGCCCCTGCTCTTCCTTGCGGTCGGAATCGTCTACGACCAGCGGCACACGAGAGAGATCTCCGAGTACGGCGGATTGGCGAATCGCATGCCGATCTACACGGTGCTGTTCGCGATCTCGCTGTTCGCCTCGATGGGCATGCCCGGCCTGAACGGCTTCATCGGCGAGTTCACGATCCTGCGCGGCGCGTTCGAGGTCAGCATTTGGTGGGCCGGATTCGCCGTCCTTGGCATCGTGCTTGGCGCCGCCTACCTGCTGTGGCTGTTCCAGCGAGTGATGCTGGGCCCGATCACAAACCCCAAGAACGAGGGCGTGAAGGACATGAACCTCCGCGAAATCATCGTGATGGCCCCGCTCATCGCCGGCTGCATCTGGATCGGCCTGTACCCAAAGCCTTGCCTGGACATTCTGGGGCCGCCGACGAACAAGCTCGTTGAGCGCCTCGATCCGGGCTACTTCAGTCGCAATGGATTGCAGCAGCCGGACGAAAAGGTGCAGCTGAGCCAGCTGCCAGCGGCGGACCCAGCAGCGAGCGAATAATGGACGCGATCACCTTCACGCTGAGCGACTTCCACGTCCTAAAGCCGACGATCATCCTGTGCCTGTTCGGCTGCGGGATCCTGCTCACGGACGCATTCTTGGTGCGCCGCATCGGGCAGCGCTGGCTGAACGCGGTCACCGCGCTGGCAGGTGAGGCGATCGTCACTGTCGTCGTGCTGCAGCACTTGGCCGATGTGCGCTCCGGCGGCGCGCTGTCCGGCCTGGGCGGATCGGTCCTCATCGACGGCTTCGGGGTCTTCTTCAACATCATCTTCATCTTGTCCGCCGCCCTAGCGGTCATTCTCTCGGCGCGCTACATGGAAGCCGAGGGCGAGCATCGCGGGGAATTCTACGCACTGATCCTGTTTGCCCAGGCCGGGATGTCCATCATGGCGACCGGCCAGGATTTGGTGGTGCTGTTTGTCGCGCTGGAGACCATGGCGCTGAGCTTCTACGTGATGGTCGGATTCCTGCGCGACTCGAAGCGGTCCAACGAAGCGGCGATGAAGTACCTGATCCTCGGGGCCTTCTCGAGCGGCCTGCTGGTGTATGGCTTCTCGATCCTGTACGGCATTGCGGGATCGACAAGCCTACCCGCCGTGGGCGAGGCAGTCGCAGCCCGGCCGGCCGGCGATTGGGCGGTGACGCTGGCGCTGATCACCACATCGGTCGGCATGTTCTTCAAGATTTCCGCCGTGCCGTTCCACATGTGGGCGCCGGATGTCTACGAAGGCGCGCCGACGCCCGCGACGGCGTACGTCTCGGTGGCCTCCAAGGCCGCCTCCTTCGCCCTGATGATCCGCTTGTTCGTCACGGCCTACGGCAGCGTGTCGGAGGCATGGGTTCCGCTGCTGGGACTCATCGCCCTGCTGACGATGACGGTCGGCAACTTGGCGGCCGTCACGCAGTCGAACCTCAAGCGCCTGCTGGCCTACAGTTCCGTCGCGCACGCGGGCTACATGCTGCTGGGGTTGGTTGCCTTCAACGAAACGGGCCTGCGCGGCATTGCGATCTATCTCCTGGCCTACGTGTTCATGAACTTCGGGGCCTTCGCCTTGATCGCGGCACTGCGCCGGGACGGCGAAGCAGCCGAGGAGCTCGACGACCTGAACGGACTGTTCGGGCGGGCGCCCGGCTACACGATCTTGGTGGCGGTCTTCATGCTCTCGCTGGCGGGCATCCCGCCCATGGCCGGATTCTACGGCAAGTACTACATCTTCCTCGCTCTGCTGGCCGAGGGGTATTACATACTGGCGGTGTTCGCGGCGCTTTATGTCGCCGTTGCCGCGTACTACTATTTCCGCGTGATCCGCGCCTGCTGGCTCGCCGAGCCATCCGACAGGCCGGCCTCGCTGGACATGAATCTGGGCACTCGGGTGGCACTGGTCGGCAGCGGGGTCCTGACCGTCGCGATCGGCGTGTTGCCGCAGCGGTTCATTGACCTAGCAGGCGAATCGGTGCTAGCGGCGCTGCGCTAGCCACCGAAGCCGCATGGCGGCGTTTTGGTGGACGCCTGAGCGAGCTGGATTAGGCGCTAGGATTGCTTTGCCGGGGGAATCTGGAGCAGGGAGGCCCCAAGTGATGAGCAAAGATGCCGATCTGCAGGCCGACCCGAAGGAGCTTCGGGACCAGGGCGCGCAGCTGGTGCTGGGAGACCGATTCGATCCCGTCCGGGTCTTCGAATTCGTGAGAGCGCAGCAGGGCCAGTATCCGATCGCCTTGATGTGCCGGGTGCTGGGTGTCTCCACCAGCGGCTACTACGCATGGCTGCAGCGCTCACCGAGTCGGCGGGCGCGGGAGAACGAGGCGTTGAGCCGGCGGATCACGAAGATCCACGCGGATTCGCGGCAGACCTACGGGGCGCGGCGGGTGCATGCGGCGCTGGAGGCCAAAGGCGTAAAGGCGTCGCGGCCGCGGGTGGAGCGGCTGATGCGGGCGCTGGGCTTGCGGGGGCGTGTCGGTTCTCACACACGGGCGTAGCTGAAAACGACAGCGGCCCTGGCTCCAACCGCGTCGCGCGGCCCGCGCTGCGGATGGCTGCCGGCGCCCTGCAGCGCTCGCGGAGGGCACGCCGTGGCGCATTCCGCCGCGGCGCTCGCAGCATACGAGTCCCGCTTCAGGCAGGAGCGCATCGCGGCAGGTGGAGGGCGGCCAAATCCCCGGGCTATAAACTCGTCCCTGCAGGATGTAATGGCTCGCTGGTTGCGCGGGAGGCAGTTCGCGCGTCTTCGCTACGATAGGGGGGGTCCTGTCGTTTGGGCAATTGACCCACAGCTGCGACCGGGGACCTTTCACGATCCGGCATGCCGCCGTCACCTTCAAGATCGCCTAGCCCCCAGCCCGCCGCATCACCCCCGTGTGCTTTGCATGGCGGGTGGTTGCCTGATGGGCGTGGCGGGCGGTTCCTAGTCTGGGCCGAGGTCGCGCAGAACCGCAGTCGCCCCCGTCGGAACGAGCATCCGTTCCACCTCAGGCAGTCCGAGCTAGTCGAAGCGCTGACCGAGATCTGGCCGGCCTTCCAGCCCGAGCCGAGCATGACAGCTTCCGCCAAGCGTGCGACTTGGGCGGTCTTGCCAGGTGATGGCGCCGGTCCCAGTCCATCCTTGGAATTGCAGGCTGACTTGGACTCGGCAAACGTTAACGCGGCTACCGCACTTGGCGCGTGGCGCGTGGATGCTGTCGCTCCAGCCGACCCTGCCATGTTCCTTGCGGCGCTCGAATCGGTGCCGGCTGCGACCGATCGCACAATCCGGATCGGATGGGACATCCAGTTTTGGATACGCCTGGCCGAGCGCCTGCGCTGGGCCGTCCGCTGTCACGAGTACCTTCCTTCGATCCGGGCGGACTCCGCCTCGACAACGCCCGCCGGGAAGAAAGGCGGCGGCCGCGGGCGAGCCAGACCACGTACCCCGGCGGCGCGGTTTGAAGCAGAGTGGGAGCTGGCCGAGGCGGTCGAGGACTCCATCGTCGAGGCGTTCGCGAGGGCCATGCCGGCGGTCTGCGGGGCACTGCAGGCCGGCACTGCGCGGCAAGCCGATGTCCAAGTGGCCCTGCGAGAGCCACATGCCTTGGTGCGCCACTTCCTGCGCGCCCAGCTGCAGTCTTTGATCCGGCGGAGACCGCTGACGCAAACCGTGCTTGGTCGGCTCAAGGGAACGTTTCTGGCCCAAGCGCTGCCCGCACCGCCCATTTACGGGGGAGCTCTGGGCGACGGCCAACCCGAGGTCATTGACGAGCAAACCTGGGTGCAGTGGAGGCGCTGGCGGGACCGGATTCAGCGCTCGGCCGCTGACGCGGACGAGACGATTTGCTTCCGTCTGGCCGAGGCGAGGGCTTCTGCTCCGGACGGATGGAGGCTGGAATGGCTGCTGTCGTCCCGCCGGGACCCGTCCCTGCTGGTACCGCTGGCAGAGTTCTGGGCGTGCGGCAAGAGGCAGCGCCCGTCGCCGCGCAGCGTGAGGGAGGTACTGCTCCAACTGGGGCAGGCTTGCCGGATCTTCGGCAAGCTCTGGGAGGGCATGGACAGCGCCGCACCGAGCGAGGTCCCGCTGAGCCGCGACGAGGCGCTGGTCTTCCTGCGCGAACAGGCGCCCATCCTGCAAGGTGCCGGCTTTCGCGTCATCGTGCCGGCCTGGTGGACGGCCACCGGCCAGCGCCGACTGCGCTTGCGGCTAACCCCGCGGGGTGTCGCCAAGACAACGGCTGCGGCGAGCGATGGGCCCGGATTTTTCGGCTTCGACACGCTGGTCAAATTTACTCCGCAGGTGATGCTAGACGGCAAGCCCCTGACCAAGGCCGAATGGGCACAGGTGGTGGCGGCCAAGGAGGGGCTGGTGCAGCTCCGCGGCGAGTGGATGGAGCTGCGGAGCGATGAGATTGCCCGCTTGGAGGAGCACTGGAACGCCGGCGAGGAGGCCGTGTTTCTTTCAGTGCGCGACATGTTTCGGGCGGAAGCCGACGCAGACGGCCCCGAGATTGTGGCTGACGGCGAGTTAGGGCAGGCGCTCGCGGCGCTGCGCGGCACCGGCGCGCTCGACCAACTGGCCCAGCCCGCCGGGTTCGTCGGTGAGTTGCGCGCCTATCAACTGCGGGGTTTCTCCTGGTTGGCCTATCTGGAGAACCTTGGTTTCGGGGCGTGCCTGGCGGACGACATGGGCCTGGGCAAGACGGTCCAAATGATCGCCGCGGTATTGCACGACAAGACCCGTTACCCCGATTGCGGCGCCACCCTGTTGGTGGCTCCCACGTCCGTGCTGGGCAACTGGCAACGCGAGACCGGGCGCTTCGCGCCATCGCTGACGACGCACATTCACCACGGGCCCGGCCGCCCCCGTACCAAGGACAGCTTCGAGGATGCGGCGGCCGGCGCCGATCTGGTGATCGTCTCCTTCGCCATCGCCAGGTCCGACGCCAAGATCCTGCAACAGGTGCCCTGGCGGCGGCTCGTGGTGGACGAGTCCCAGAACATCAAGAATCCGTCGGCGGCTGTGACCAAGGCCATGCGCAGCATCAAGGCCGCGCGGCGCGTCGCGCTGACCGGAACGCCCGTCGAGAACCGGCTGATGGACCTGTGGTCGCTGTTCAGCATGCTGAACCCAGACTATCTGGGCAGCATGACCGCGTTCCGGAAGGACGTTGAGCGCCCGATCATGCGGGACGGTGACAAACCCGCCGCCGAGCGACTCCGGCGCATGGTGCGGCCGTTCATCCTGCGCCGCATGAAGACGGACAAGGCGATCATCAAGGACCTGCCTGAGAAAGTGGAGCAAGTCGCGTACTGCAACTTGAGCGGCGAGCAGGCCACTCTCTACGAGGCGGTCTTGAACGATCTCGAGAAGAAGCTGCGCGACAAGGTGGGTCCCAGCCGACTCGGATTGATGCTGGCGACGCTGACTCGGCTCAAGCAGATCTGCAACCATCCAGCGCAGTTTCTGCAGGACGGCAGCGAGTTCGCTGAATCGCGCTCCCGCAAGCTCGCCCGGGTCTGCGAGATGCTGGACGAGATCGATGCCGAGGGCGAGAGCGCGCTGGTGTTCACGCAGTTCACCGAGATCGGCAAGTCGCTCGAGGCGCTGCTGCGCCAGCGCTACCGGGCGGCGATCTATTACCTGCACGGCGGCACATCCCGCGCGCGACGCGAGGTGATGATGGAAGAGTTCCAGAACCCGAACTCGCCGCCAGCGATCTTTGTGCTGTCGCTGCGCGCCGGCGGCACCGGTATCACGCTGACACGCGCCAACCACGTCATTCATTTCGACCGCTGGTGGAATCCGGCCGTCGAGAACCAAGCGACCGATCGGGCGTACCGCATCGGGCAGGAGAAGCGCGTGTTCGTCCACAAGATGGTGACGATGGGGACGCTGGAGGAGCGCATTGACGCGTTGATTGAGTCCAAGAAGAAATTGGCGGAGGAAATCGTCGGCAACGACGAGTCCTGGCTGGCAAGCCTCGACAACGAGGCATTTAGGAAGCTGATCGCACTCGATCGCGGCAACGCCGTCGTAGGCTGAGGGGATGGTGGCGGATGCTTGGGAGAAGCAAGACCTGGTGGGGGGCTGAGTTCATCGCAGCGCTCGAGAGATGGATGGATCCCGGGCGCTTGCAACGCGGCCGAAGCTACGCATCGGACTACCGCCTCACGCAGTTCGCGATCAAGGGCGGCGACATGTCGGCCACGGTACGGGGCAATATCAGTCCGTATTTCGGGGTAACCAGCACGCCGTACTACAAGGTGAGCATCAAACTCCGCAAGATACCCGCTGCTCAATGGAGCCGCATACTTGGGACCCTGGGATCGAACGCGGACTGGGTCACGCACCTAGTCCTCGGAGAGGTGCCGCCCACAATCGGAAGGGCCTTGCAGGGCTCGCCGGTCGGCCTGCTGCCCAAGAGCCGCGGGGAGGTCACGTCTTCGTGCTCGTGCCCGGACTATGCGAATCCGTGCAAACACGTGGCGGGAGTCTACTTCCGCGTGGCCGCGCTGCTGGACCGCGACCCGTTGCTGCTGTTCGAGTTACGCGGCATGGAACGCACCAAGCTCCAAGCAGCGGTGTCGAAGTCGGAGTTCGGAGGTGCCCTGCTGAGCGAGGGACGCGCTAGCAAGCCCGACTTGGCAGCCGCGCTGACCACAGCCGAGCCAAGCCCCGTAGGCTGCTTGCCGGATGGAGACGCGCCTACCGACCCGAGATCATTCTGGCGCGGCGGCGCAACACCGCGCGCACAGCCGACCGACCGCCAACTCCCGCCGGTCTCGGCACTACTGCTGCGACGGGAAGGGGACTATCCTGAATTCTGGCAGCGGGAGATCTCGTTCGTCGAAACGATGGCGGAGATCTACGAGCGAATCGCGATTGCGCTGCCGAAGGACTCGCCGGATCGTAGCGCACTCGACATCGCCGGCCCCTCGGCCGGGCGCTAGCTGGCCACGCCGCCCTAAGCCGACTAGCTGGCGTGCTGGCCGCTCGATGCCGGCAATACTGGCAGTCAGCTAGCAGCTGCAAGGTTGCGGCCCGGCCTCCTTGCACTGAACCCGCTCCCGACTGTGTTCTGGAGTGGAGCCTGAAAAAGTGCCGCAACATCCAAAGCGGCTGGGCCAAGTCAGAGCCCTTCTCGCCGCTAGTACCACTTCCAGCCCGGTCGGACGCGAACTCTGAGTTTGCCTCCTAGCTCAGTAGTTCAGAGGCATTGCTGAGTCCACCTTAATCTCCCCGACCAGCTGTCCAAGCAACCCGGAGCACCGCCCGGACGGGATGCGTATTCTTGGCGGTGCGGCTACAGTGCTCGTTGTCGGGTGTCTGCAGTTGAAGGCCACACCGCTGAAACGGCAGCGCCATGACGGTGCAGGCGGGAGTTGTGGCCGAAACCTCATCCTTGCTATAGTCTGGGTAGGCCGTGGGTGCCACCCCAACGCGCCTCAGGGTTCCCGCGCCACATCCTTCCTAGGATTAGGACACGCCGGTGCCGTTCCAGTCTCGCAATGCTGCCGCAGGGGCGGCATTGTCGTTAAGCGGGATGGTTCTCGGGGGGTTGCTGGTAGGGGCTTGGGTCGGGCATCGCTGGGACTGCAACCCCGCCGCAGCGGTTATCGGACTTTTCGTCGGAATTCTGGCGGGCTTCTACAACTTGGCCAAGGCGATGTGGGCGCAGCAATGAACGGAGAGATCTTGCTCGGAGTGGCTTGCGGTCTGGCAACCGCAGCGATTTCGGAAGCTGTCTTGCGCCTCGGGACACCGGTGCTGCAGCGCAGCTTGTTCTCGGCACTGGCCGTAGGGGCCGGATTGCGGGCAGTCTGGATCTTGGCCCTGCTGGGCTGGGCACTGACGGGCGGCGTAACGGACGAGCGAGCGTTCGTGCTAGCCTCGCTGCTCGGCTACTTGGCGGCTCAGGTATTCGAAGGCGTCCGCTACACGAGGTACTTCGAGCAGTGCTGAGCGTGCAACTTCCGATCGCGTTCCTGGCGGCAGCTGGCGAGGAAGAGGGGATTGCCGATGTGATCATGCATCACATCGCCAACAGCGAGGTCCATCTGCCCGCATGGCTGGCCCCCTACTTGCAACCGGCATTCGAAATGCTCGGTATCACCAAGGCCGTCTTGATGATGCTGATCACCTCCGCGATCCTGATCGTGGTTATGGGCGTCTTCCTGCGGCGCCCGCGCGGGGGCCAGGAGGCTCCCAAAGGGATGACGAACGCCCTTGAGATGATGGTGCTGTTCGTTCGCGACGACATCGCCATTGGCAACATGGGCGAGAAGTGGGGCCGCCGGTTCACGCCGTTCCTGCTGACGCTGTTCTGCTTCATTCTCGTCTGCAACGTGCTGGGCTTGGTGCCTGGCGGTTACACGCCGACCAGCAATCTGAACGTGACCGGCACGCTCGCGATCATGTCGTTCTTTATCTTCTTGGTGACCGGCATGTACGCGCTCGGGCCGGTGGGCTATGTGAAGCACATGGTCCCAGAGGGCACGCCCCTGCTGATCGCGCCGGTCGTCGTCATGCTCGAAGTCATTTCGATGCTGGTGCGACCCGTCGCGCTGATGATCCGCCTCGGTGCGAACATGACCGCCGGACACATTGTCATCCTGATCATCCTCGGCTTCATCTTCTTGTTCCAAAGCGTGGCGCTATCGTTGATCTCGGTGCCGCTAGCGGCTGCCATCATGCTGCTGGAACTGATCGTGGCCATCATTCAGGCCTATGTCTTCACGTTGCTGACAGCTTTATACGTCGGCATGCTCGTGGCGGACGAGCACTGAGAGTTTACCCAGTCACACCAACCCCCAACGGAGGAAATCAAGCAATGAAAAGCACAATCAACATCCTGTTCGCGCTCGGCATCATGCTGGCGCTGCCCGCGATGGCGTCGGCCCAGCTTCTGGACAAGGCGTCCGGCAGCGCGATCGGCGCGGGTATCATCGTGGTCGGCGCAGGCCTCGGCATCGGAAGGTTCACGGCCGCTGCGGTCGAGAGCATTGCCCGTCAGCCGCAGGCTACGAAGGAAATTCGGAGTGCCTTCCAGCTCCCGCTGTTCCTGCTCGAAGGCGTCGCCGTGATCGGCCTTGGCGTCTTGTTCGTCGCTCTGCTGTTCTAGGCAGCGCCCTTTCACGCACCGCCGAGGGAAAGCCAATGGCCGCCGAAAACGGAAACGCCCTGCTCCAGTTCGAGCCAGGTCTGATGATTTGGACCGTGGTGACCTTCTTGGTTACCTTTCTAGCCCTGCGCTTGGTCGCGTGGAAGCCGATTCTCGGCGTGCTAGACGAGCGGGAGGGGCGGATTCGCGAGTCGCTGGAAAAAGCCGAGCGGGCGCAGTCCGAAGCGGAGCGGGCCATCGCGGAGAACAAGGCCAATATGCAGGCCTCGCTGCGCAGGTCCCAAGAGCTGCTCGCGGAGGCGAGGCAACAAGCCGAGCGCGTCCGCACTCAGGCTCGTGAAGACGCCCGCGACGAAGCGCGCAAGATCATGGACGAGGGCCGCAAGCAGCTCGACGTCGAGAGGCGTGCGGCAATTGCAGCCCTGCGCCAGGAGGCCGCAGGGCTGGCCATCCGAGCGGCCGAACAACTGCTGAGAAAGAATTTGGGCGAGAAAGAGAACCGGCAGCTGGTCGAGGACTTTCTGGATCAGCTGCCCAAGCCTCCGGTCCATTGAAGCGGCTTGCCCGGGTTCGGTTCCCAGAGCCAATCGCCCGGGCTGCCATCTGTCTCGCGGCGATCCTCGGCGGCTGTGGCGTTGAGGACGCTCCGGTCCAGCAGATCACCCATGGCCCGATCCTTGGGCGACTCTCGTCGGACGGCATCGGTGTCTGGGCTCGCACCCGCGAGCCCGGCGTCTTCCGGGTGCGCTACGGCTTGGCACCAAGCGGGCTCAATCGCGTCTCGAGCCCAGTGGAGACGAGCCTAGCCCACGACAACACGGGCTGGGTTCAGTTGGATGGGCTAGAGCCCAACACCCTGTACCACTATCGCCTCGAGGCAGGCGGGGAGGTGCCCCCGACGGCATCGTTCCGCACACTGCCCGAGGCATCCGCGGTTGCCGATCCGGAGCTCAATCCTCGGGGTCTATTCAATTTCTCGTTCGAATTCGCGTGCGGCAACAATCAGTCCGACGCCGACCAGCCGACTTTTCGCACGATGCTCCGCCAGTTCGATGATCGCGTGCACTTCGCGATCCAAAACGGCGACTGGCTGTACGAGGAAGAGCGAGACTATCCGGTATCGGCATGGACAGCGCAGACGGGCGCGGAGGCGGTACCCCGCCAGGTCGCGCTCGCTCCGACCATCACGGGCGTCTGGCAAAACTACAAGCTCTATCTTGAGCGGGGTCTGGACATGGCGGCCTGGCACCGCGAGATGCCGTCCTTCTTTACGTTTGACGACCACGAAATCCTCGGGGATGTCAACGGTGCCGGCACGATCGGGTTGCGCGGCCGACGGCCGGCTTTCCGCGATATCGGCGTGCAGGGTTGGTACGACTACCTTGGCTGGGCGAATCCGGTCGCCCACTCGCAGCCGATCCACTTCGGCATGGCCCGGCTGGAGGCTGGAAACCCCGAGCTGCGCGACGACGAGGGCGGTCTCGCCGACATCGACCTCGCCCAAGCGGCCACTCTGACCGTGCACTGGGGCGAGCCGGACGCGGGAGTGAATCTAAAGGAGCTTGACGACACGGGCGGAGATCCGAACGCCGGAGTCTACGGAGTGGACGAAATCCTCAGCGACACGAGCTTGCTAGTCCGTCCAGCGCCGGTCGCCGATGGGATTTCGCCGTACTCGATTGGCCGCCTCAACTACTGGCGCCGCCAGGTTTCCAACGCGGAATTCTTCTTTCTGGACACGCGCAGCCACCGCCAGGTGCATGACAAGAGCGATCCGTTCAAGGCCGGAATATCCTTGCTGGGCCTGCAGCAAAAGCGCTGGCTGAAGGAAGGCCTGCGGTCGAGCGAGGCCGACTTCCTGTTCCTCGTCTCGTCCGTCAACCTGATGATTCCGCATGTCGGGCCGGGCATGGGCGGGGCCAACAAGGACGAGGCCTGGACGGCAATCGCAGCAGAGCGCGAGGAGCTGATCGAATTCTGGGACCGCCTCGGCAAGCCGGTATTCGTGCTCACCGGTGACCTGCACAACAGCTTCGCGATCCAGATCACGGACACGGTCTGGGAATTCGCGTCGGGTCCGCACAGTTCCGGCAACCATCCCTTGGCCTCGGAGGCGGGGCGGCCGCCGAACGGTGCCTTCGAGTCGCGAGGCAGAACCGCCCAGATCCGCTGGTCGACGTTCTTCCGCGACGATTCCGGCCCGCGTCGCAGGCCGGTGTTCTGCGTGGTGCGCGTCAGCAATGTCTTCGAAAACCCGGATCGTGAGGGCCGGCCCCGGTGGGTGGCCTACCCGCGGCCCCAAGCGATCTTTCAGTACTACGACGGCTTAACAGGCGAACTGCTCTATGCCGAGTCGATTCTGACCGTGGAGGATGCCCTCAGGTGAGCGGGCGGACTATCGCAGAGTACGGCTTTTGGAAGTCTCCGATCACGGCAGACCTAGTCGCGGGCGAATCGATTCGAATCGGCGAGCCGGTTCTGGACGGGGATGCGATCTATTGGCTCGAAGGGCGCCCCGCTGAGGGCGGCCGCAGCGTGCTGGTGCGCCTGGGCAAGGACGGCATACCGCGGGACCAGCTTCCGGATCCCTGGACAGTGCGTTCGGCAGTGCATGAGTATGGCGGCGGCGCGTATACAGTTTGCGACGGCGCGGTCTATTTCTCGAGCGGCTTCGATCACCGGTTGTACAGATCTGCTCCCGGCGAAGACCCGCAGCCGCTTACTCCGGACGGGCCGTGGCGGTACGCCGATTTCGAGGCTGACCGGCGGCGAGACCGACTTGTTGCGGTGGGAGAAGACCACTCCATTGCGGAGGCGGAGCCGTCGAACCTGCTCGTGACGGTCGACATCCACGGCGGGATCAATCCGGTCCGGCCCTTGGTGTGGGGGGCGGATTTCTATTCGAACCCGCGCGTGAGCCCGGATGGCACGCGCGTGTGTTGGCTGCAGTGGCAGCATCCCAACATGCCGTGGGATGGAACCGAGCTCTGGCTCGGGGAATTTGGTCCCGACGGCGAGATTTGCAGCTCGGAAAGGGTCGCCGGCGGATCCAGCGAATCGATATTCCAGCCCCAGTGGTCCCCGCGCGGCGTGCTCCATTTCGCATCCGACCGGAGCGGGTTTTGGAATCTGTACCGGTATGACGGAGACTGCGCGCCGTTGCACGAGCGGGAAGCTGAATTCGGGCTTCCACATTGGGTCTTCCGGATGTCGACCTACGGCTTTGCGGATGACGGGCGCATCGTCAGCGCCTTTTGTGAAAACGGCCGGTGGAGCCTCGGCATGCTGGACGGACGGGGTGGGCTGGAGCCAATCGAGACGCAGAGCACCCAGATTGACGCGGTTGCGGTGGCCGGATCGGAAGTCGTATTCCGAGCTGCATCACCGACCGAGCCGCCCGCTTTGGTGCGCCTGGACCTAGGCTCGGGGCAGCGCGAAACGCTCAAGAGCTCAGCTTCCCTGTCGGCCGAGTTACGCAGCTACCTGTCGCCGCCGCGCCCCATCGTGATTCGTTCAACCGGAGACAGGGAAGTTCACGCCTTCTTGTACCAGCCGGGGAATCCGGATTTCGCCGCGCCGCCGGATGAAAAGCCCCCGCTGATCATCCGGCTGCATGGCGGCCCGACCGCCGCCGCCAGCGATGCGCTTTCGCTGACGGTGCAGTTTTGGACAAGCCGCGGTTTCGCGGTCGCCGACCTCAACTACGGTGGCAGCACCGGCTATGGCCGGGCCTATCGGGAGCGTCTGAACGGGCAATGGGGGGTCGTCGATGTCGAGGACACCGTCGCGGCAGCGCGGGACTTGGTCGAGCAGGGTCTAGCAGATGGGGAACGAGTCATCCTAAAGGGCGGTAGTGCTGGGGGATACACCGTGTTGTGCTGCCTCGCGTTTCGCGACGTCTTTGCCGCCGGAGCTTCATACTACGGGATCAGCGAGTTGGCGGGACTGGCCGAAACAACACACAAGTTTGAGTCCAGGTATCACGAGACCCTGGTTGGCAAGTGGCCTGCAGAGGAAGCCCTATTCGCGGAGCGGTCGCCGCTGGGGTCGGCTGAGCGGGTGACGGCGCCCACGGTCTTCTTCCAAGGGTCTGCGGACCCGGTCGTGCCCAAGGAGCAGACGGAGGCCATGGTGGCGGCCCTGCGCGCCCGCGGAGTCCCCGTGGCCTACTACCTGTTCGAGGGCGAGGCGCACGGCTTCCGTCAGGGGCAGCACATCAGGCAGGCGCTGGACGGCGAACTGGCGTTCTACGCCACGATGCTCCTCCGCAGCGGAATTCGATTCTGAGCGGCCGATTCCCGCTACCGTGGGCCAGCGCACACAGGATCCCCTCTGCTCGCCGACTTGTGCGAGTCCCGAGCGGGGGGACGCAGCGCGTGCTCCCGTTCGCTCGGGAAGTCGCACTTGAGGCCGACTACCGGAAAGTGCTGCGCCCGCGAACGAAGCTTGTCATTCCTTACGCTTGCGCTTGGTGCCGATGCCCAGTCTTTGGACCTTCTGGTTCAGCGTAGACAGCGCCACGCACAGGGCCTTGGCTGTCTCGGTCTGGTTGTACCCGTGCTTCTCAAGCTCGTCGACAAGCACCTGACGCTCGAATCGCTCAACGACCTCGGAAAGGCTTTCGCCGGGGCGTCGAACCGACCCGCCGTCCTTAGGCGTTGGCATGATGCCAGGGTCCGGGAGGAGCGTATGGGGCAACAGATCGACACCGAGCTCCTCTTGGGTTGCCAGCACAACGGCGCGCTCCACCACATTGCGCAGCTCGCGGACATTTCCCGGCCAGCTGTGAGCCGTCAGTAACGCCTGTGCCTCAGGCGTGAAGCGCAGGGTCGACCTGCGATTGTGGTCGAGGAAGTGGTTGCGTTCCCGGCGGCACACCTGCGTGAGGAATTCGTCCACCAACACCGGGATGTCGTCGGTGCGGTCTCGCAGGGGCGGCAGTTCGATTCCGACCACGTTCAGGCGATAGTAGAGATCCTCGCGGAAGCGGCCCTCCGCAACTGCCGCCTGCAAGTCTTCGTTGCTGGCGGCGACGATCCGCACATCGACCCGGACGGGTTCGTTCGCACCCACGGGCACGAACTCCCGCTCCTGAATGACTCGCAGCAGCTTGGTCTGCGTCTCGAGCGTCAGCGAGCCGACCTCATCAAGAAAGATCGTGCCTCCGTCTGCGACCTGGAAGCAGCCTTGGCGGTCTCGTATCGCACCCGCGAACGCACCCTTGACGTGGCCGAAGAGTGTTGATTCGAGCAGCTCGCCCGGGATCATGCCGGAGTTCACGGTCACGAATTGCGCGTCAGCCCGCGGCGAGCCGTCATGGATGGCCCGGGCGACGAGCTCTTTCCCGGTGCCGCTCTCGCCGGAGATGAGGGCGGTGGAGCTCGTCCGAGCCACTTGGTGGATCATCACCAGCACCTGGAGCATTGCCTGCGAGTTGCCGATCAAGCACTCGACGGCGGTTGCCGATCCAAGCTCGCGGCGCAGCCGGGCGTTCTCGGCCTCTAGGCGGCGGCGCGTCAGGTTCTGCTCGATCTCAATCAGCAGCTGGCGGTTGTTCCACGGTTTGGTCAGGAAGTTGGCCGCTCCCCGCCGTGTTGCTTCCACGGCTGTTTCGATCGAACCGAAAGCGGTGAGCATCAGTACGGGGAGGTCGGGATTGACCGCCACTATGTCTCTGAGCACCTCCAGGCCGGAGCGATCGGGCAGCATCAGATCCAGCAGTACAAGGTCACAGGGCTGCCTGGCGATCACATCCATGCATTCCTGCGCCGAAGCCGCAGGGATCACATCGTAGCCAGACGCCCCCAGGACAAGCTCGAGGGAATCGATGATTGCCGGCTCGTCGTCGACGATGAGGATGCGGTCAGGGTGCCTCGTAGCAGGCGCGGCAGCTTCGTCAGGCATGCACCGATTGCTCGGCTAGCGGGAATTCCAGCGAAAACGTTGTTCCCGTGCCGGGCTCGCTCTCAACGGAAATCGAGCCGGAATGCTCCTGTACGATACCGTAGCTCACTGCCAGGCCCAAGCCCGTGCCCTGGCGAGAATCCTTGGTGGTGAAGAACGGATCGAAGATCCGACGCAGCATGCCGGGCTCGATGCCCGTGCCGGTATCAGCGACGAGCACCTGGACGCCAAGGTCGCCTGCTGGGCCGGTCTTCTTGCGGGTCGTCACCCGCAGGACGCCGCCACTCGGCATCGCGTCCCGTGCATTGAGGAACAGGTTCAGCATCACCTGCTGCAATTTTCCTCGACTCGCGCGCATCTTGGCTTCGCCGCACAGGTCTGCTTCGACGCGCACACCGGCTCGGCGGAGTTGAGGTTCAATGAGATCGAGCGTCTCGGAAATTGCGCGATTGATGTCACACACCACCATTTCAGCGCCGGAAGTGCGGGAGAAGTCCAGCAGGGAATTCACGATCTCGCTGGCCCGGAACGTCTGCTCCGTCATCTTGCCCAGCATCCGGGCTTCGTCGCTCCCGGCCGTGAACCGGTCGCCGAGCATCTGCGAATAGCTGGAAATCACTGCAAGCGGCGTATTCACCTCGTGGGCGACACCCGCGGCCAGCATGCCCACCGAAGTGAGCTTGTCGGCTTGCCGGACCGCCTCCTCCAATTCAACCCGCTCGGTCACGTCGTCGACGATCAGCAGTCTGCCGATCGGCTGGAAGTCTTTCGTGACCAATGGCGCGACAGCCAAGTTGACGATGCGCTCGGCCCGGCTAGCAGGATCTGCGGGGCGGAATTCCGCGGGGAATTCACTCGCTCGCAGGGTGAACTTGTGCACACTCCCCGAGCCGGCCTCATCCAAGCAGCTGCCAATCTCTGCGATCAGGGCCGCGGGCAGCAATTCGCTGAGCGAGCGCCCCACCGCAATATCGCGCGGTATGTGGAGCGCGAGTTCCAACTGGGTATTCCAGCTCTGGACAAAGTCTTCCATGTCCATGACCAAGATTCCCACGGAAAGTGATTCAACGATATTTTCGTTGAATTCCTTGAGCCGCTGGTGTTGCGCTGCCTCGGCCTGCAGGGATTTGTACAGGCGCGCGTTCTCCAGTCCGATCGCCAGCGGGCTGGCCACGGCTTCCACTAGGCACACGTCTTCGCTGGTAAGCAGCCCACCGCGTGTTGTGCGTCCGAGGGCGATCCAGGCCAACGTCCGGCCGCGCAGCACGCACGGCACAAAATGCCAGCATCCCAGGGCGCCTGCCGCTCCCTCCGCCGGGTCATCGCTGGAACTCTCCACGAGGGACACGGAAGCTCGCCCCTCGGGCTTGGCCGCCTCCAAAGGAGCGATCTGCCTTGGCTCATCCCAACTCAATTCGCCCAGCCCGTGGCCCCAGAGCAGGCGGAATCTCGGCGGGCTGTCAAGTCCCTGATCCACTGGCGCGAGGATCGCAGCACGCTCCAGCCGCAGGGTTCGCGCAAGGCGGGCGCCAGCGGCCCCGACCATGGGTCCCAGATCGGTCTCGGCGGCCAGCTCCGCGGCAAAGGCCGCCAGGGTGCGGCGATCCTTATACCGCTCCCGGTACGCGCGGCGTTCAAGCGCAGTTACCAGCTGCTTTCGCAGCGGCTGATATGCCGCTGCGGCGAGCGCGAGCGAAAGCAGCCAAGCGACCGGCCCGTAGCGCTCAAGCCACGCGCTGGGCAGCGCTCCACCGAAGAGCACCGGATACCCTGCGGCGAGCAGCAGGCCGACTGCTAGGGCAGAGGCAGAGGTCTTGCGCCACACCAGCTCGAAATCCAGCAGGCGGTAGCGGAACATAGCGACGGCAATGGCTGCGGGCAGCGCAGCCAGCGACACCACGGAGAATGCTTCGCTCGGGCCGGGAGCGCGCCCGGCAACGAACGGCACCACGTAGAAGACCCCGAACGGAATCATCGCGGCGGCGGCGCCGAATCCAAGCCACCGGCGCTGCAGCTTGCGCACCGGATCGTGGCAACTGCGCTGGCCGGCCCACACGGTGACGGCTGCCACGCCGCCATTGGCCACTAGCAGAGCGAGCGGAATCGTGTCGAAGAATTGCACCAGCGCCTCATCGCCGATGCCTCCGGAGATCCAGCCACCGGCGGCGGCGTGGTGAGCCGCGCCGACGGCCACAGCGAGGCCGTACGAGCCGCCCGCGAGCCAGCGGCGCCTGTCCGCCCCTTCCGGAAACCGCAGGCAGAAATCCAGCAGGAGGGCCGGCATCAGCAATAGCGCCCAGACATCGATCCAGTAGACAAGACTGTCGATGCCCTCGAGTCGTCCGGTGGAGCTGAGCGCATACACAGCCAGCGAGGCGAGGCAGAAGGCGCAGAAGCGGCCCGTCGCGGCGTTCACGGCGCCGCGCGTCCAGACCAGGAGGCCAATCAAGGCGTATGCCCAGCCCAGAACGAAGAGGAAGCTTCCCACCGCTCCGCGGCTGGTGCTTTCGCCGGTGACAAGCGACAGGTAGGTGGGTCCACCGTTGCGCTCGATCAAGTATTCGACGCGGGTCCGGGCTCCTACGTCGGCCAGAATGCGCGCCGTGTCCAGCGCTTCGTTGACTGGCTGCCCGCCAATTGACCTAAGCATGTCGCCCGGCCGCACTCCCACCAGTGCGGCCGGGCCTTTGGGTGCGACCACGGAAGCCGAAACTCCGGCCTCCGTGTCCGCCCACATGACCCCGTCCTCCGGCACCCCGAAGCGACTGCGCTCCGCCCAATTAAGGAGCGTGAGCGAGCCCAGCGCCATCGCAACGATGACTCCGAGCAACAACCGCCTCGACAATTTGCGTGACCGAACCATGCGGACCGGCGGCGGGTTTCGCAGTCATGCGGCCCCCGCCACACTTACCCACACTATAGGGGAAGGGGAACAGTAATTCAATCCCCAAAGGTCTTGCCTAACTCATTTGTGCAGTAGGACTTCCGGCCGACATCCGCACGGCAAATTCCGTAAACCAGGATCCCGATTTCGGGATTCCATAGATTGCTCTGCGGGCTGCTCGCGGGGCAGCCCCGCCCCGCACGATTTGTCCGTGCTGGTTCGGCGGTTCAGGCCTGCGAAGCGGCGAGTGCCTGTTCGAGATCCCAGATCAGGTCATCGACATCTTCAATGCCGACGGACAGGCGCACCATGTCCGGCGTGATGCCGGCCGCGGCTTGGTCGGACTCGCTCAGCTGTTGGTGGGTTGTGGACGCGGGGTGGATGACGAGACTCTTGGCGTCGCCGACGTTCGCCAGGTGCGAGAACAGCTCGAGCGAGTTGATGAACTTGCGCCCGGCCTCCCGGCCTCCCTTGATGCCGAACGTGAAAATCGCGCCCTGGCCCTTCGGCAGGTATTTTTGCGAGAGGGAGTTGTAGGGGCTCGACGGCAGGTCGGCATGCTTTACCCAGGTGACCAGATCGTGGCCTTCAAGGTGCTTCGCGACCGCGAGGGCATTGCTGCAGTGCTTGTCCATGCGCAGGGCCAGTGTCTCCAAGCCCTGTAGGAACAGGAATGCGTTCTGGGGGGACAGGCAGGGGCCGAGGTCGCGCAGGCCCTCTACCCGGCACTTGAGGATATAGGCCAGCGGGCCGAAGGTCTCGGTGAACACCATGCCGTGATAGCCGGGGCTCGGCTCGGTCAGCATCGGGAACTTGCCCCCACTCCAGTCGAACTTGCCGGAATCGACGATCACGCCGCCGATGGACGTGCCGTGGCCACCGATGAACTTAGTGGCCGAATGGACGACGATGTCGGCTCCAAACTCGATCGGCCGGCACAGGTACGGCGTGGCGAATGTGTTGTCGATCATCAGCGGGACGCCCGCGTCGTGGGCGATCTTGGCCACGCCCTCGATGTCGATCACGTTCATGCGCGGGTTCGCGACCGTCTCGACGTAGACCAGCTTGGTCTTGTCGGTGATGGCGTTGCGGAAGTTGTCGAGATCGTCCGGGTCGACGAAGATTGTGTTGTACCCGAAGCGCCGGAAGGTCGTGTCGAACTGCGTGTAAGTGCCGCCGTACAGGGTGGCGGATGAGACGATCTCATCCCCGCTCTGGCAGAGGCTCGAGATCGCCAGCAGCTGGGCGGCTTGCCCGCTGGCGGTGGCCAAGCCGCCGATCCCGCCTTCGAGCGAAGCCATGCGCTCCTCGAAAACCCCGTTCGTGGGGTTCATGATGCGGGTGTAGATGTTCCCGAATTCCTGCAGCGCGAACAAGGACGCGGCGTGATCGGTGTCGTTGAAGACGTATGACGTGGTCTGGTAGATCGGGACTGCGCGGGCGTTTGTCGCCGGGTCGGGTCGCTGACCTGCGTGCAGCGAGCGCGTCTCGAAGCCGAATTCGCGTTCTGATTGATCGGACATAGACCGCCTATGCTAGCAAGGAAGACCCCTTGGTGCCAGACTGCCCCCGCGTTCACTCGTCTGGTTTCGCCGGCGCTCTCGATTACGTGCCGGAGGTGTCGACAACTTCGAGAGCTTGATCCTCCCCGCGAAAAACAAGTCTGCCGGAGCAGGCCGCCCCTCAGTGAGGGAGGCGGTCGTGCGAAAGAGGACCCGCCGCGACCTGCCGTTGCCCCACAAATCACGATTCGGGCTCAGCCTGAGAGGCGCTGGCGGGCGGCTCGAAGTAGTCTTTCAGCTCATAGGCTTCGCTCATGATGGTCAAGCGGGTCCAGCCCTCCCAGATCTTTTGATGGCCCGGCGGCGGAGCGTGCGCACGGTACAGGTAGCCGCCCAAGATCGCCATGGTCCGCACCGCCAGCCCCAGATTGCCCGGCGCGGCCAGCCCGCGCTTGGACGCGAAGTGGCGCAGCACCCGCAGCTGGATCTGCGTGAAGAACACCTCGCTCGGTAATTCGGGGGTCTCCCGTCCCAGCAGGGTCATCGCGGCCAGCCGCCAGGCGATCACCGCCTTGATCGTCACCGCCCGCTCGATCCGCTGCCCCGTGCGGTGCCCCAGGTACTCCACCTTGCAGCCGGACTTGAGCATCCGGTGCCAGTCCTCGATGCGCCAGCGCAGCCGGTACCACTCCAGCACCTGCTCCGCATCCGCCAGCGACGCCACCGGCAACGTCGTCAGCAGGAACCACTCCAACGCTTCCACCCCCTCCGGCGCCGCCCGCTCCCACACGTGCACCAGCTGCATCCGCAGCGCTGCCTCGCCGCGCGCCGGGGCCGGCAACTCGACCGTCTGCCAGCGCAACTCGGCCTGCGCCGTGCGCGCCGCGCGCAGCGCGCTGGCGGACTGCCGGCGCGTGCCCCGCCGCGCCGAACTCCGCTGCACCTTGATCTCCAACTGGCCCCCCACCGGCTGTGCCCGCATGTGCTCGAACAGCTTCGGCCGGGGCGCGCCCAGGACGCGGTTGTGCTTGGCCCGCACCAGCAACTCGACTCCCTCCAGCCGCCGCTGCTCGGCGAACAGCGCCTGCACGTCGGCCTCGCGGTCCATCACCGCCACCAGGCGCGGGCCCGCCAACTGGCCCGCTACCTCCGCGCAGTCGCGCAACCCGCGGATCCAGCGGAAGGTCTTGCGCTCCTCCAGCGGCCGCCCGCGCTGCGCCTGCCCGTCCGGCGCGTCGTACTGGATTTGCAGCAGCCCCAGCGGGATGCCCTCCGGGCTGACCGCCAGCGTCGAGTGCATGTGCAGCCCCAGCGTGCCCTCCGAGCGCTTGTTCTTGCCGATGTAGCCCAGCCCCGCACAGCCGGGATGCTCGGCAAAGTTGAGCTCGGTGCCGTCCTGCACGCACAGCACCGTGCGCTCGGCCTGCAGGCGCCGCAGCGTGCGCTGGCGGCGCGGCGCCAGGATGTTCTGCGGGGTCACCGCCGAGTCGTCCGGCTGGTCGATCAGGCGGTAGTGGCCCTTGACGGCGGCCCGCTGGCCCTGCGCGGCGGCGGGGATCGAGGCCATGGGAGCGGCGGCCTGCATCTGCGCGGTCTGCACCAGCCGCTTCGACAAGCGTAGATCACCCAGCGGCGCCTGGCCCAGTTCGTTGGCCGCGAACTCGTCCAGGGCCAGCCCGTCGGCCGGCCCCAGCGGCTGGCCGGGCGGCGCTGCGGCGGCCCCGAGCAGGCGCCGCCAGTCGCGCTGCAGGGGGTAGACGAAGATGGCCTTGACCGGCACGCGCTGGCCGGGGCGGGCGAAACGCCCGCGCCCGCCGGTCTGGCCGACGCAGGTCCAGTTAGCGGCGCGGAAACACGTGCCGGCGTGCTGCTGCGGATCGCAATAGGTTTCCAGCAGGGCAGGCCGGTAGCCATAGCGCTGGAGGAAGTCCTCCGGCAGCCGCCGCCGGACCATGCCGAGCACCTTGGAAGCGAGCAGGTGACAGCGCACGCTGGGACGGATCAGGAAGCGGCTCAGGCCCAGCACGCGGTGCAGCCGCTTGCGGCGCAGTTGCGCATCCCAGCCAATCCACTCGTCGCGGGCCGCCACCGCCAAGGCCGCGGCGGCGAAGCCGAGCGCCCCCAGCAGGCCGTGCTCGGACTCAATCAGGTAGCGCACCTGGGCACCGACGTGCAGCACGGCTCCCTGCGGGTGCTCGCTGGCGACCAGCTCGTTCCAGGTCCGCCGCTGTTGCGGACTCGTCACCAGGGTCAACTTGAGCCCGGCGACCGCCCCCGCCGCAGGCGGAACTGCTTGCGGTGGCGGGACCGGCTGGCCGAGCCGACGCGGACGGCAGTCACCGGCGCGGCCGCCATGGCGCGGGGCCGGCAAATCGATGCGTCCCGCGCTGTGCAGACTGCGCAAGGCCTTCTGGCAGCTCGCCACCTGCGGCTGGCCGCGACTGTTCACGAAACCGAACTCCCGGCACACGTGCCGGGCGAACGCGCTCCGGCTGGTGTCGCCAGCCTGCGTCCGCAGCACCCGCAGGGTCTCCACGGCCTCTGAGTGCGAGAGGGTCTCCGCAATGCAATGTTGGTCGAGCATGCTTTAGACATGCCACAACCACCCTACAGTTGTCAAGTGCGAGATCTGGGGCATGGGCAGGCCGCGACTGCGTCGCGCCTGCGGAAGGCATAGACGTACGCAAGAGACGCGATGCAGCTGGCCACTAGACCGGCCACCGCATCGACCGCGTAGTGGTAGCGCCCGTACACGGTCGCGACAGCGATACCGACTGCGACAAAAGTCAGCGCGATTCCATAGCGCTTGCGTTCTGGCAGTGCATACAACAGGCCGAAGCCAGCACCGAATGCGGAGGACACATGTCCGCTTGGAAAGACGCTTGTGTGAATCCCTGCCCCCGCGAGGATCCACCAGTTGAGCTGGCGGAAGATCGTTTCGTACTGGCCGAATAGCTCGCCCGGGAAGATGGTCCTAGGAGGCTCGGATGGAAAGTGGGGATACAGCGACGGCCGAGCCAACGAGAAAAGCGAGGAAGCGATCCGCCCTGTCAATGCGCCCGCATGCCAACAGGATCAGGAGTCCGGCCGGGCCGACGACGTACGCCAGCAGGTACAGCAGCTCCAGCAGTCCCGGAATGACCGGCCCGACGGACTCAAGAACGCCGCTAAGCTGAAGTTCTTTTCAGGTTCCACCTCTTGAACTTGCCGCTAACACATTGATTCCACTTGGCTTCCTGTCTCCCGAATCGACCTTGCGGCTGTCTTTGTGTTCCCATGGAAGACGTATTTCTCTTGTGTTTATAGATGTGTGTTACTTGACTTAGTTAACTTTTCTGTGATATGATGTTCCCATGTACGTGGAATCCGTCCCCAATCGCAACTCCCCGCCCGCCATCCTCCTCCGGGAAGGCTGGCGCGAGGGCTCCAAGGTCCGCAAACGCACCCTCGCCAACCTCTCCGCCTGGCCTCCCGCCAAGATCGTCGCCCTCCGCAAGCTCCTCCGCAACGAACCCCTCGTCAGCCCCGACCAAGTCTCCACCATCGCCCGCTCCCTCCCGCACGGCCACGTCGAACTCGTCCTCGAGGCCTGCCGCCGACTCGGCCTCCCCGCCTTGCTCGACCGCCGCCCCTCCCGCCAGCGCGACTGCGTCCTCGCCATGATCGCCCAGCGCCTGCTCCAGCCCGCCTCCAAGCTCGCCACCTCCCGCCTCTGGCACTGCTCCACCCTCGCCCGCGAACTCTCCCTCCACGACGCCGCCGAAGACGACCTCTACGACGCCATGGACTGGCTGCTCCAACGCCAGCAGCGCATCGAGCAACGCCTCGCCCAACGCCACCTCGGCGAGCACGCCCAAGTGCTCTACGACGTCTCCTCCAGCGACTACCAAGGCCACACCTGCCCGCTCATGCAGTGCGGCTACAGCCGCGACCGCAAGCGCGGCCGCCCGCTCGTCGTCTACGGCCTGCTCGCCGACCGGCGCGGCCGCCCGCTCGCCGTGCAGGCCTATCCCGGCAACACCGCCGACCCCTCCACCGTGCCCGATCAGGTGGCCACCCTGCGCAGCCGCTTCGGACTGCAGCGGCTCGTGCTGGTCGGCGACCGCGGCATGCTGACCGACACCCAGATCGAGCACCTGCGGCAAGACCCCGGCGTCGGCTGGATCTCCGCCCTGTGCCACGACGCCATCCGCAAGCTGGCCGATGAGGAGAGCGTGCAGATGTCCCTGTTCGACGCCCGCAACCTCGCCGAGATCCGCTCGCCGCTGTACCCCGACGAGCGCCTCGTGGTCTGCTCGAACCCGGCCCTGGCCGCCCGCCGCCGCCACAAGCGCGAGGCGCTCCTGGCTGCTACCGAGGAGGCCTTCGGGCGCATCCACCGCGAAGTGCAGCGACGCACCAAGAAGCCGTTGCGGGCCACCGAGATCGCCAGGAAGGTCGGGCGCGCCCAGCAGCGCTTCAAGGTCGCCAAACACTTCGAAACCGTCATCGAGGACGGCCGCTTCGAGTTCTCCCGCGAGGCGGTCTCGATCGAGCGCGAGGCCGCCCTGGACGGCCTGTACGTGATCCGCACCAGCCAGGCCGAGCTGACGGCCGCGGACGTCGTGCGCAGCTACAAGAACCTGACGCGCCTGGAGCGCGCCTTCCGCTGCCTCAAGACGGTGGATTTGATGGTGCGACCCATCCGCCACCGCGCCGAGGAGCGTGTGCGGGCGCACCTCTTCCTGTGCCTGCTGGCCTACTACGTGGAATGGCACCTGCGGCAGGCCCTGGCCCCGCTGCTGTTCCAGGAAGAGGGCCTGGAAGCGTGGCAGGCGGGCCGCGATCCGGTGGCACCGGCCAAGCCGACGCCGGAAGCGCAAGCGAAGAAGAACCGCCGCGTGACGTCAGACGGCCTGGAGCTGCACAGTTTTTCGACGCTGATGCAGGCGCTGGCGACGCGCTGCCACCATCAATGCCGCCTACGAGGCGACCCGGAGGGGCCCACCGTGGAGCGCCTGACCGAGCCGACGCCCTTGCAGCAGCGGGCGCTGGAACTCGTCCGAGCGTTCCCAGTAGACAACACGTCCAATTGCTGACAAACAGATGTGATGTCAGAGACTTACGCCCGGCTCTCACTGGGAACTTCAGGCTAAGGCCCCACTCCGCGAGCAGCAGCCGGTCCCACTTGACCCATGCCGTTCCAAGGCGTGCTGGTCCTGAGGTCGGGCGAACCACCCCATTTGCTTGTAAGCGAGCAGTACGCTCGCAATCGGGAACCTGATTCCCTATTATCCGCATCCCAGTAGAGCGCCAGAAGAGGTGGGCTTGTGGATTTTCGGTGGCTGGCGCGAAGCCGGCAGGCAGGGGGGAGAGGCGCTAGGCACGAGATGCACTGGCAGCCAGTGGTATCGGTCGCAACCGGGTCCCCCGGGCAGTCCCCTGATGGTCCCCGGGGAGTGCCGGCGGCCTGTCCCACGCGCAGCCGGGTTGTCGAACGCCCGGTGGATTGGGCTGGCGGCAGCCGCGGCCGTTAGACGGTGCTCAACATCAGGATCGGACGCGGCAACGGCAGCGTCGTGGCCGCCGCCTTCAGCAGCCTGCGCGGCAGCGCCGCCAGCTCGTAGCGGCGATTGAAGCGGTACTGGAACTCGGCCAGGTAGCGCGCCGCGTAGTGCGGCGCGCAGGCATGGTAGGTGCCGTCCAGGGAGCGCTTCACGTTCCCCAGGATCGTGTTCGCCCAGACCAGGCCGGGCGTCTCGCAGCCCTGCTTGCCGCCGCCCGTCACGTGTGGCTTGTGCTCGCAGCCCGCTGCCTCCAGCCCCTGGAAGCAGGCCAGCCCGTCCGTGTGCACCGTGGTCCCGGGCCGCACCTGCTGCGCGGCCCACTGCGCGACCTCGGCCGTGCGGAAGCCGTCGACCACGCTCAGCTTCATCACCACCGGCTGGCCCTCCGCGGTGACCTGCACGGCTGCCAGCAGCGGCGTCTTGTTCGGCGAGCCCCGCCCGCGCTTGCCACCGGGGTACTCGCCGCCCAGATAGGCGTCGTCCAGCTGCACGGTGCCCGCCAGCCGGTAGCGCTGATCACGCTCCCGCATGGTCTGCATGAGCTTGTGCTTGAGCAGCCAGGCGGTGTTGTCGTTGACGCCCAGCTTGCGCCCCAGCTCCAGGGCCGAGATGCCGCTCTTGGTCTGGGAGAGGAAGTAGATGGCAAGGAACCAAATGCTCAGCGGCAGCTTGGTGGCCTGGAAGACGGTGCCGGCGAGCAGGGAGAGCTGGCGCTTGCAGTGGTTGCACTGGAAGGTGGCCCGGCGGGTGGAGAGGCGGCAGAAGCGGGCGCCGCCGCAGCGGGGGCAGTTGAGGCCGTCGGGCCAGCGGGCGGCGAAGAGGGCCTGCTCGCACTGCGCCTCGGAGCCGTAGTCCAGGAGGAACTGGGTCAGGCTGAGGCCTGTTTGGAACTGGACTTTGTTCTTGGGCATCGCAGAGGGTTCTCTAGCCATGATTATCGCAATATATTCGCCCCAAGTCAATAGAATCAGCGATTTAATACGAACAAAACTCGCAATTCAAGGCTACGGAGACGCTGGCCGCCGAGGGACGGAGTCAGACTGGCGGACCGGCCGCTGGGTCGCCTTGGCCAGCCCCGTTTAGGTCAGTCTTGGATGCAGGGAATCAGGATCGGGAATGTGTTGCGGAGCAGCGCCGGGACGGACCGCAGAGGGAACCGCGCCAGGCAGTGGAGAATGGCAAGCGCAGCCGCGCTCGCGCAGATCGCTTGGACTCGAACGGTCACTTCCAGCGGCAGTAGCAGCGCAAGCGCGGCTGTGTAGGCGAAGTAGGCGCCCAGAATCCATTCCGTGACTCGCGGGCGGCTCTCAGGCTCAGGCCCAGGCATGCGCTTTCAATGTAGGACGTCTAGTTGAAGCGCAATCTCGGCAAGAGCAACGATGCACGCCTCGCCGCCAGCGCCATCAAGCCGCAGCAGCGATTGGCGGGCAGCGCCAGAGGCCTCAACGTTTCCACCTACCACGGTAACGATCGAGTCCGGTCGAGATTGACCGGATCGACTGGCTCAAGGCAAAGCTCCGGCGGGATTGCAATCAAGCGTCTGTCACAGGCGCGGCTTCAGACTTGAAACCGCAGCTTGAACGATGGGAGATGCCGTCCACGGATCAACAAACGAAGCATCTGCGTTCCGAAGGCCCCTCTCGTTGCGCGCACTCACCGTAAGTCCGCGGTTAATCGCAGTCCCTGCAATCATGGCGTCGCCGAGTCGCTGGTCGAGAGGCGCGCCTCTTCTACGCTTCTTTCGGAGCGCCAAGGCAGCCGCCCCCCATCCGCGATAGTCCAATCGAAGACCTGTCCTGCAAATACTTCGTCAAGGAAGGATCGGCAGTCGAGTCTAATCGGCCGCCACCGGGCCGGCCGATTCGAAGCCATGGCTGTCGAGACGGTAGTGCGCCGCCATGATGTCGCGGCCGAAGTCGCCCTCGAATTCGCGCCACACCGAGTGGCTGTGGTTGTTCCGGTTCTGGGTGTTGTCGTACTCGATCAAGAAGTCCGGAGCCTGGATGCGATAGTAATCGCCGCCGCCGGGCTCGATCGCGCCCGCCCAAGCAAAGAAGAGCTGGTCGCGGGGCGTGGCCCGAACCTTATCCATCCGCGCCTCGCCCTGTTCTGGCGGCAGCGAGACTGCGTACTGATCAGCCGTTTCCAGCAGCATTGCGTACTGCTCGTCGCTCATCTGAGAGGCCTTGATCCCCTGCGGCTGGTCTTCGAGCTTGGCCCTTGTGTCGGCCGAGGTCAGGATGTCTCGGTACGCCTTGTCACTCACGAGCGCCTGCTTCTGCAGCGCCGCGTCCAAGGCCATCATCAGCTTGCGCCCTGAGTCCTCGCGAGCCCCAAGTGGGCGAGTCCCCTTGCGCGGGCCCTCGCGGACCTCGTGAGGGTTCGCGCCCAGAAAGGTCGGTGACGTGGAGGCCAGCTTGCCGTCACGCATCAGGAAGTGCAGCGAGACATGGTGCCCTTCGAGCCTCCACGCCCAATCGCCCTCCATGGCGGGCTTGCCGAAGATGCTGAAGTGGTAGATATTTACGTCGCGCCTGCCGACGGTGTCCTTCTCCTGGATCCGCAGGACTTCCTCCAAGCTCATGATCGTCTTGACCGAGACGAAACCAGCCCTCGACACCGATGCAGCGAGCAGGGCATCGGCCAACGAGCGCTGCTCGCCATTCATCTCCTTATAGGTCAGTCCGTTGCGCCGATAGCCGCGGGCAGTCACGAAATTGTTGTCCGGCACGAAGTGCCAGATTTCGTAGTCGGGATTGTCCAGCTTGTACTGGGCCGAGGTGAGCTGGTTGCCATTGAGGGAGGCGAGCCAGGCGTTGGCAGTGGTCACCATCAGGTCTTCGGTCGTGGCGTGGTAGGCGACTGCGCCGAGAACGAGGCAGCAAGCCAGAAGGATGGCGCGGAAGCAGGCGGCGCTGGGCATGGAAACACTCCTTTGCCTTCGGCGGCGCTGCGATGGCTCGGGCTACCGCGTCCGGCCCGCACATTATAGCCAGAATGCCCGGCGAAGGGGCTCGTTGTGCGCCTTAATGCACCGCTGATTCTTTGTCGGGTTGAGGGGTGTAGTCGCTCTCTGGGTGCCTGAACACGAGCGCCATGGCGGTCTGAGAAGGAAAATCGAGCCCCGGCCTGGTGTCCAAGGATGCCCGATGGGCCGAGCAGCGCCGGGCGGGGCTCCCGCTATCGGCCCCGGGCGCACAGAGCGGCCGCTCACCCGGCCGCGGTCGGCCGGATGCGATGTCTCAGCGGTGCCAGTCCTGCTAGTTTTCGCTCAGCAGCAGTTGCAGCGCCTTGTCGCGGTTGCCGGCGTAGTAGATTTGCGCCTCCGGCACCGTCTCGAACTGCGGCTGCGACAGCAGCAGCGCCAGGTTGTTCAGCGCCGCGTTGTTGGCCGGACCGTGGCCCGTGCGCACGCGGCTGGCATCCTCGAGCTGTTCGGGATGTGCGATTGGAGTATCCGTGGCCCGTGCGCACGCGGCTGGCATCCTCCCCGAAGACCTTGTCGCGGCGGTAGTGGTTGGCGCTCTCCACCCGCCAGTGGCCGCGCTGCAGCACCAGTAACTCGCGCGCCGAGGCAGCCGCCGGCGGCAGCGAAGTGATGCCGTAGCTGTAGCTGCGCTTGACCGCGCCACCGCGCCGCGCACAGCGCTCGTGCGTGATGCGGTAGGCCTGCTGCGCATGCGGGAACGGCAGCAGTTGCGGATGGGGCGTGAAGACTTGGATCGAGCGCTTCTCTAAGTCGCTCTGGCGCGAGGGCTTCCAGCCAGCTTCCAGCCAGCTGCGCTCCGCGCCCAGCTCCCAATTCAGCCCGCTCAGGGTCGCGTGCGTCAGCTCGCAGTTGCCTTTGATCCGCACCATGATGTGCCCGCCGTGCTGTTCCACGATCGCCCGCTCGGTCTCGCGCCCCGCGTGCCCCGCGTCCAGCGTCACCGTCCGTCCGCGCAGGTCCACCTCTTCCAACAAGGCCCGCCAGGCCGCCTGCTCGCCGCCCTCCTCGCGGTAGCTGCGGCTCGCCACCGGGACGCCCGTGCGATGGTCCACCAGCGTGACCGTCTCCCAGTGCTGCCCCGCCGCCGACAGCCGGTTGGCCCCGCGAATGCGCTTGCCATCCCCCGCCCGCGCCGACGCCGCCACGCGCGGTTGCGTCCAACGCTCGAGCGCACGTTCCAGCGAGGCCGGGTCGGTTCGCTCCATGACCCGCTGGAAGGTCGTGTCCGAGGGTGTCACAGACTCCCCCGTGGTCGCGTCCCGGCGACAGCCCAAGGCTCCTAACTCCTCTGCTGTCAATGTCTTCGCATACGCTTCTGCCGCCCGCCCGCCGACCCGCCCGGCCTCGCCAGCAGCTGCAGCGCCAGGACCACGGCCAACCGATGCCGTCTCCCGTGGCAGCTCCGGCTGTCCTCCACCGCCTCCACCTGCGCCCGCAGCGAGCGCAGTTCCGCCGCCGGGTAGCGCACATCGACCGCCCCGCAAGCCCATTCCGGCCGCTCCTGCGGATCCACCAGCATCTGCTTGCGCTGCCCGTGCTTGTCCGTGGACTGCCCGTTCGAGCGCGCAGACCCCTTGCGCAAGCCCAGCTGGATCCAGTGCGCCGCCACATAGACCGTGCCCCGGTACAGCTGCGGATCCACAAACGTTTCGGCGAGTTCAATGGGAGGCCCCCAGCGCTGTTGCCAGTCCCGGCTCAGCCGCCGCAGATTCATCCCCAGCACGCGCGAGGCCAAGTGCTGCACGCCCGCCCCCTCCGGCAGCACTGAAAACCTCGTGTGATTGGCGATCAGATGCAAGCGCCGGAACTGCACCGCCTTGTGCCAGCCCAGCCAGCGGGCGCGCGGGCGGCACTGGAAGACCCCCGTCTGCCAGCCCACCAGCGCCAGCCACTCGCCCTCGTATTCCGCCACATAGCGCAGCCCGCGCCCGGCCAACTGCTTGCACCCCAAATCGTGGTGTTTGGCCATCAGCGCATCCCAGCGCGGCCGCTCGTGCGGCTGCGCCAGCCGCAGCACCACTTGCTTCAGATCCGGAACCGTTGTGGGCGTCTCCTGCTCCTGCATACCCCATGCATACACGAATCCGGCCAAAATAGCCAGCCCCTCGCCGATCTTGTTGTGCGAATGGTCACACCCCCCGATAAAGAATCAGCCGTGGCCTTAATGAGCGACGAGCTTGCGTCCGCCGTAGAGCTTGCCGATCTTCGTGTCGGCTAGACGGACCGCCACCTTGTGATTGGTGATCTCCTCGTCCACGCTGCTTGGATAGTAGCCCACGACATACTCCGTCTGAGCTAAGTACGACAGCGAATTCAACATCTTGCTGATCACCTGCCGGTTGACCTGCTTCAGGTCGAAGCTCTGCCCCCCGTGCGGCGACCTACATCCGCGAATTTAGCTTGGCGGGCCTCTTGTTCACTCGTCTGCTGCGAACCGCCTGGATTCGGGCTGGGCTGGCGTCGCGGCCCCCTCGATGGAAGCCTGGTCGCGTGGCGTCGTTGCGTGCGCTTGACGATGCGGTCATGGCCCAGCACCGCCGGATAGATCGGTATCCCCAGCCCGACTGCCCACTCCACCGTAGACTCCGGGCTGAACTTGGTCGTCGCGAAGCCGTCGGAGAATACGATCATCATCCGCGAAACGTTCCCGCCCCGGCTTGCGGCGTCCCGCGCGGCTTGCAGGATTGCCTCGTAGACGAGACTGCCGCCCCCCTGTGCGGCGTACGCCTGATTCAGGGCATGTTCGAGCTGACCGGGGTCACGCGTTGGTCCGGTGAATCGTTGCAGCTTGCCCGAGAAGCCGTAGATCGAAACCGAGACGTCTTCGCGCAGTTGTTCCAGCATCGAGCTCTGAATCATGGAAGCGTCCAGCAGTCCCGGCCGCAGGACACTGTGGCTGATGTCGAGCAAGAAGATGATCTCGGTGGGGACAATGCGACCCTCGCCCGGACTTAGGCCCGGCCCCTCGACAAACGAAATCTTCTGTATTACCCCGTCTTCGAGCAGCTGGAAGGCTTCAGGACCGAGTCCGTCTACGGACTTCTTGCCTTTGTACACATGCAGCGGCACGACCACGAGGTTCGACTCGGCCGTGATGACGAAACCGGGGTCTTCTGCCGGGATGTCGATCGTCTGGCCGGCGGCAATTGACGCCGCAAACGCGAGGCAAACCAGGATTCGCACTTGAGTGAGCAACGGCCCCTTCGCAGGCTCGGACGCTAGAAGCGAAGGTATAGGGTACCCCACAAGCTGTAAGAGCTGCCAGATCGGTCGGTCGCAGCTCGGGAGGGCCATTTGCCGCTGGAATCAGGGCTTCCACTGGTAGTATCCGATGTCTGTCGGGATCACTTGCTGCGTCGTCGTGCGCCAGTCTCGCAGCACCGGAGCGCCCGCTTGCGCGAAGAACCCTCGCAGCCTCGCCTGCAGGGCTTGCCGCCGGTCGGCGTACTCGGGCTTGCCGACCCGGTTCACCCTTTCCGCTGGGTCTTCCTCCAGGTCGAAGAGCTCGTTCGGCCAGCCGTCGGCGCGCTCCACGTACTTCAGGTTCTCGGTTCGCACGGCCCGGGTATAGCCGTACTCGAAAAAGAGCTCGTTCCGCCACTGCGGGTTCCCGCCGCGCAGCAAGTCGGCGTAGCTGCGCCCCACGCGGGCGGCGTCCGGCTCGGCTTCGACGCCGAGGTAGTCGAGCAGCGTTGGGAAGAAATCGTACGAGGAGACCATCGCCGGCGATACCGAGCCAGCCCGGATCGTGCCGCCGTGGTGCCAAATCAGCGGAACGCGAATGGACTCCTCGTACATGTTGAACGGGATGGTCCCGTTGCCCTTGCCCCACACGCCGTGGTGTCCGCAATTGAAGCCTTGGTCCGCGGAGAAGACAACCACGGTGTTGTCGCGCACGCCAAGCTCGTCGAGCTTGTCCAGCACGCGTCCGACATTCACATCCACCCCAGTGACGAGTGCGGAGTAGCTGGTATAGGTCTCGGTACTGCCGAAGTGCTGCCGGAATCGCCCCCGGCCCTGCGGGTGGGGGTCGGTGCGGGGAAAGCAGGGAAAGTCCGAGCCGCTGTAAGGCCGCCGATACTCCTCCGGCTGGTAGTCGTAGGGACTGTGCGGCGCGAAGAACGGCACGACCAGGCAAAATGGCCGGTCGTGGTGTTTCTCCAAGAAGTCGACCGCGCTGTCTCCAACGAAGTTGGTCTTAAATCCCGTGCGCTTCACGGACGTGCCGTTGACGAAGAATTCCGCGTCCTTGTAGGTTCCGCCGCCGCGGGCTGCGGTGGACCAGTAGTCGAAGCCCGCCTGGGCTTGGTCGTCGCGGCCGAGATGCCACTTGCCGACCAGTCCGCAGGCGTACCCGTTGGCCTTGAGCACCTCCGCAAACGTGGTCTGCCCGGCAAGAAACGGACGGCTTTTGGGCCCGTGGCTGTCGTCCGGAAGCAGGAAGTCCTGCACACCGTGGCCGGACGGCAACTTGCCGGTGTAGTAGGTCGCCCTTGAGGGCGAGCAGACCGGCGTGCAGGCGTAGGCTCGCGAGAACCGCATCCCCTCGGCTGCGAGGCGATCGAGATTGGGAGTGTGCATCTGCTTGCAGCTGTCAGAGCCCAGCGCCCAGGCGCCGTGGTCGTCGGTCATGAAGAACACCACGTTGACTGCGCGTCGCTGGGTGAGCGCGATGGTGGGGACGAGTGACAGGAGGGCGCGCCGGGTCATGAGTGCGCGTCAAGCATACCGAAGCAGTGCTCCCAATAGCCCTGAACCGTGTGATCCCGACAGTTCCCCAGAACACTGCGCGGCCGGTTGCCAGCTGCTGCGACGCCGCAAACCCGGCACTCGGTTCGGCCGCCCGGCCTTCGTGCAGCGTTCGGAAGTGATTGACAGGCGATCACCCGGTGGGTTTAATGAGTAATTGATCCTAGGGCTAGGACGGAGGTCCCGCGGATCGGCTAGACGTTTCCCTTTGTACCCATTCCTTCAGTAATTCCATGATCCAAGTTAAAGGCGTCACCAAGCGCTACGGTCCCAAGACTGCCGTCTCGAACATCAGTTTCGAAGTGGAGCGCGGAGAGATCGTCGGTTTTCTCGGCCCAAACGGGGCCGGCAAGACGACGACCATGCGCATCCTGACCGGCTTCCTGCCGCCGACCCTAGGGTCGGCCAGCGTCGCCGGGTTCGATGTGAGCAGAGATCCCATCGAGGTCAAGCGGCGGATCGGGTACCTGCCCGAGTCACCGCCCCTGTACCCGGAGATGGAGGTCAACGCCTTCCTGCGTTTCGTTGCGGCAATCAAGGGCATCCCGAAGAAGGAAATTTCCAAGCGCGTTGACGCGGTTTTGGAACGCACCTCGACAGGCGACGTGCGGGGGACGCTGGTCGGCAAGCTATCGAAGGGCTATCGGCAGCGCGTAGGCCTAGCGCAGGCCCTGATCCACTCTCCTGAAGTGCTGGTCCTCGACGAGCCCACTGCCGGGCTCGATCCGAAACAGATCATCGAAGTGCGCGAGCTGGTCCGGTCACTGGCTGGCGAGCACACGATCCTGCTGAGCACGCACATCCTGCCCGAGGTCTCCGGGACTTGCGGACGCGTGATCATCATCAACGAGGGACGCATCGAGGCCAACGACACTCCGGAGAACCTCACAGCGCAGCTTGAGGGCGCCAATGCTCTCCTGCTTGACATTGACGGCCCGGCATCCGATGTGAAGGATCGGCTGGAACTAGACCTTGCGGTTCGCAACGTCACCGAGCACCAGCAGCGTGACAATCGCACGGTCTGGCGCGTCGAAGTCGAAAAGGACGACAGGGTGTCCAGGCGGCTGGCCGAACTGGTCGTCACTTCGGGCTGGGGCCTGTACGGCATGCAGCCGGTCGGCTTGAGCTTGGAGGAGATCTTCCTGAAGCTGACGAGCGAAGACGCCTCCCAGGCCGACCATGCCCCTCAGGCCGAGGACGGCCAAGAGCCGCAAGAGGCCCAAGCTCGCGACCATGACGCTGCCGCGGACGACGCTGAAGAGGCTAGCTCACCAGAGGCAGAAGAATCTCAGGACAAGGAGGCTGGCGACGCATGAGAAACGTAATGACCATCGCGCTGCGCGAGTTCATGGTGTACTTCACCTCGCCGATCGCGTACATCGTCCTCGCCATGTTCGCGCTGATCTTCGGCTACTTCTTCACGACCGGGCTGGCGTTCTTCATGGACTACAGCGCCAGCGTCCAGACGCAGGGTGGCGCAGGTGCTCCGCCCCTGAACGTGAACCAGTTCGTCATCGAGCCATCGCTGGGCAACATGAGCATCGTGCTGTTGTTCTTGGTGCCGATGATCACGATGCGCTTGTTCGCGGAGGAGACGCGTAGCGGCACCATCGAACTGCTGCTGACTTCTCCGCTGCAGGATTACCAGATCATTATTGGCAAGTGGCTGGGCGCCCTGATGCTCTACGGGTGCCTGCTACTGGTCGCGGTGCTCAACATTTCCGTGCTGTTCCTTTACACGACGCCCGATTGGAAACCCCTGCTAGTCTCGCTGATGGGCCTTTTGCTGATGGGCGGCACGATGATCGCCTTGGGCACGTTCCTGTCGACGCTCACCCAGAACCAGATCGTGGCCGGCGCGCTGACCTTCGGGATCCTGCTGCTGCTGTGGGTGCTGAACTGGGTGAGCTCGTTCGATACTTCGCCGTTCAGCCGACTCTGTGAATATCTCGCCATCTCGCCGCATTTCGAGCAGTTCTCCAGGGGCGTGATCGAGCTGAAGGACCTGCTGTACTTCCTCAGCGCGATATCGCTCGGACTGTTCCTGAGCAAGCGGTCACTGGAATCGCTCCGGTGGAAGGCGTAAGGAGATTCCCGACATGCAGTGGTTGCGTTCCAGACAGTTCAAGTCCGGCGGCTATGCCGCCGTTTACATCCTGGTCTTCGTGGCGATTCTCGCGGCCGTGAACTGGCTCGGGGTTCAGTACAACGAAACGTATGATGCTACCGGGCGGAAGCTGTACAGCCTGTCCGACCAGACCCACAAGATCCTCGACAGCCTCGACCGCGATGTGACGATGCTGTACTTCGACAGGACATCACAATTCCAAGCGGCGCAAGACATGCTGCGGCGCTACGAGAACGCCTCGCGCCGCGTTGCGGTGGAGTACGTGGATCCCGACGAGGATCCGGTCAAGACAGAGGCGATGAACGTTCGCACCTACGGGATGCTGATTCTGAACATCGACGGCGTACGCCACGAGGCCTCGTCGCTGAGCGAGCAGGACATCACCAACTCGATCATCAGGGCCCTGAAGGGTCAGGAAAACACGGCTTGTGTGGCGACCGGGCACGGAGAAGCCGCCGGTGACGACATGGACCGCAACGGGTTTGCGAACGCCGTGTCGCGCATCGAAGATGCGAATTACGACTACCAAGACGTCAGCCTCACTGCCGGCGCAGTCCCGGAGGAATGCACGGTGCTGGTGGTGCCGGGCCCGAGCACAGCCTACTTCGATCCCGAAATCGCCGCTCTCCGCAGCTACGTGGAGGGGGGCGGCCGGGCGCTAGTGATGCTCGGGGCGGCGCTTCCCGACGATCGCGGGCGCCGCGACGAGCCGAATCCCAAGCTGGTCGAACTGGTTGGCAGCTGGGGGATCTTGGCCAGCAACGATGTCGTGATCGACCAGTCCGCGATCGGCCAACTCTTTGGCGGCGGTCCCTTCACGCCCCTGGTGAGCGAGTACAAGTACCATCCCATCGTGGAGCCGCTGGAGAACGTGGCGACACTGTTCCCCCGCTCACGCAGCGTCACGGCGGCCGAGGAGGCCCCGGAGGGCTGGACGATGGACGAACTGTTCGAGAGTTCGTCGGCGAGCTTCGCGACCAATTCCTTGGTGGCCGAGGGTGCCGGCTTTACGCTGGGGCCGAAGTCGGGTCAGACCGACGGGCCCATCTCCCTGGCGGTCGCCGCCACGTACGACGTACCGGAAACCGAGCCGGGGGAGCCAGCGGCCGACCCGGATGACGCTGCCGCCGCTGAGATTGCATCGTCGGACGACCCCGAGCCGGAGGGTCGTGTCGTTGTGGTCGGATCGGCGGGATTCGCCAGCAACTTCGGGCTGTCCTTGGGCGGCAACGATGATCTGTTCCTCAACATGTTGAACTGGCTGAGCTCTGACGAGGACCTGATCTCGGTCAGGCCGAAGGATCCCGAGTCGACTCCGATTGAGATGACGTCTGCGGAGATGAGCCGTATCTTCTATGGAAGCTTGCTGCTGCTGCCCTTCTTCATCATCGTGACGGGCGTATGGACCTGGTGGGGCCGACGCTAAGCGCGGGCCACTTTCCCGAGACGGCGCAAGCGCGACACGACAGGAAGCCATGAAAGCGAACCCTCTCGCCATTTCGGCAGTGTTGCTGGCCCTGCTCGCCGGGGCAGTCTGGTACACGCGGGAGAACCCGCCCGAAGACGAAGACGCCGCGCCCAAGATCATCGACGTGGAGGAGAGCGAGATCCGCGAGGTGGCGTTGCTGCGCAAGGGCGAGGACACAGTCACCGTCGAGCGAGACGAGGACGACAAGTGGCAGTTCGGCGGCGCGCTGGAGATAGCTGCCGACGATGCTTCGATCGACCAGTTGGTTGCTAGCTTGGCTTCTCTGAACGCCGAGCGCGTCGTGTCGGAGAGCGTCGTCGAGTGGGAACCCTACGCCTTGGACGAGCCCGAGCTGGCGGTGCGCTTCAAGCTCGCCGAGGGCGGCGGCGAAGTCCGCTTCGGCAGGGACACGCCGACAGGCTCGGGCGTATTCGCGCGGCTGCAGGGCGACTCGCGGCTGTTCACGGTCTACAGCTACAACAAGACTTCGTTTGAGAAGTCTGTATTCGACCTTCGTGACAAGCAGCTGCTAGCGCTGGACGAGGACTCGATAGCGAGCATCACGGTCAAGGTCGGGCAGCGGACGATCCGGTTCGACCGGCAGGCCGGCACTTGGAAGATTTCCGAGCCGATGGAATTGCGGGCGGACGACTTCACCGTCTCCGATTTGGTGCGCGCTGTACGCACGGCCGAGATGACGGCGGCCCTGGAAGGGGAACAGGCGCAGCATTCGTTTCGCGCACCTCTGGCGACCGTGCAGGTCAGCGACGCCAACGGCAGCCACGAGCTAGTCGTCGCCAAGGTGGGCGAGGAGTACTACGCTCGCAGCAGCAGCCATGCCGGCGTCTTCGGCGTCAGCGCGACATTGGCCGAAAGCTTCGACAAGCCGGTCACGGACTTCCGCAACAAGAAGCTATTCGATTTCGGCTTTGCCGACCCTGCCCGCGTCGAAGTCCGGGCTGGCGAGCAGCATGTGTCGATCCTCCACGGCGAGGCGGGCTGGCTGCTGGAATCAGACGGCAACCGCGAGCTTGCCGGGGAAAACGTGCAAACCCTGCTCGACCGCCTGCGCAATCTCGCCGCGGCAGAATTTCCCTCCGACGACGCGAGCAGGCAGGCGTCATTCGAGCTGGCATCGCCCGCCATCGTGGCTACGGTCACCCCGGAGGCCGACGATGGTGTAGCAGAGACCGTGCGGGTCTCCTCCGCCGAGCAAGCGGCGGTCTACGCGGCACGGGACGGGGAGCCTTCGACCTACAAGGTCGAGCAATCCGCAGCGAAGGACATCGAGCGGGCGGTTGCTGACATTCTCAGCGCCGAGGCAGAGGGCGGATCGACGGAAGACGCGAGCGCGTCAGAAGATCAATCCCAGCCCTGATCCGGCGCCGAGCGCGGCGCTACGATGGAATGAATCATGGAAGCACTGCGCGCAATGATTCGCGAGGTTCCCGACTTCCCCAAGCCGGGCATCCTTTTCTACGACATCACCACGGCCCTCAAGGATCCCGCGGGGTTGGCACTGCTAACCGACAAGCTGGCCGCGGCCGCGTCTGGCATGGAGGTAGACATTGTCGCCGGGATTGAGTCCCGCGGATTCTTGTTCGGCCCTTCGCTCGCCCAGAAGCTCGGGACAGGATTTGCGCTCCTGCGCAAACCGGGCAAGCTGCCCGCCGCGACCACCAGTGTTAGCTATTCGCTTGAGTACGGCTCCGACACGCTGGAGATCCACACCGATGCGATCCAGCCGGGCCAGCGAGTCTTGATCGTCGACGACCTGCTTGCCACTGGCGGCACGGCCGCGGCCGCTGTCGAGCTGGTCGAGAAGCTCGAAGGCCAGGTGGCGGGCCTGTCCTTCGTGATCGAACTGGACTTTCTCCATGGCAGGGACAAGCTCCAGGGTTGCGAGGTGTCGTCGCTGCTGCATTACGCAAGCTAGCGCCTCTGCGCCGGGCGAATGTTCGACTCCCCAGGGCCTTGGCCGCAGACCCGCCAGCTCCGCGCCTTCGCCAAGGTCAACCTCTCGCTGCGCGTGCTCGGCAAGCGCCCCGACGGCTATCACGAGATCAGGACCCTGCTGCAGACGATCAGCCTGAGCGACTCGGTCAGTGTCAGCTTGGAGCCAGGCGGGCCTGCCGCCGTGGCCTTGACCTGTGATCGCGCCGACCTCCAAGGGGAGCGCAATCTGGCGTGGCGCGCCGCCGACCTGGTGCTGCGCCGTACGGGCGTACAGGCTCGTGTGTCGGTGCGGCTCCGGAAGGTAATCCCAGCGGGCGCGGGCCTTGGGGGCGGATCCAGTGATGCGGCTGCCGTGATCCGCGCGATTGCCGCAATGCTCCCGCAACGCCCCGCCGCCGGCGTGCTGCTGGACGCCGCTGCCGAGCTTGGCAGCGACGTGCCGTTCTTCCTAGTCGGCGGGTCCGCCATTGGCACGGGCCGGGGCACGGAACTGGAACCGCTGCCTGACTTGCCGACTGCGGCATTGGTGATCGCGCGCCCTGATGTCGAAGTGTCCACAGCGTGGGCCTACGCTGCCCTTGCCGCAGGCCCCTTGGCATTGACACGAAGCCAAAATGTGGCTAAAATGCAAGGAATTGACTGGGATTCGGACTCGCTTTCCGGTGGCCCGCTTGAGGGCTTGGGAGAGAGTATGGTCAACGATTTCGAGTCGGTGGTATTCCAGCGGTATCCAGCCATCGCCGATCTCAAGCGTCGATTGCGCGCGTCTGGCGCGCGGCACGCCCTGATGTCGGGTAGCGGATCCGCTGTATTTGGGGTCTTCAAGTCCTATCAAGCTGCGAACTCAGTAGCCGAGACACTGCGCGCCGACGGGTTTGGCGCGTGGCCGGCTGAATACGTTGCCCGGACGGCAAATGGCACGGTGCTCGTGCCTGCCTCAGACACGCCTTCCGGCAAGGGGTCGAGCGCGTCTGGCGCGCAGCAAGAAGAGCTATTGCTTGGGGAATCGTACCGTGTCGAATGATTCGCGCCTCAGGGTATTCGCTGGTTCCGCCAATCCGGAACTGGCCGGGGACATCTGCACCAGCCTCGGCATCGAGCTCGGCCAACTCTCGCTGTCAAGATTCTCCGACGGCGAGATCCAAGTCCAGATCAACGAGAACGTGCGGGGCATGGACGTGTTCGTGGTCCAGCCGACATGCACTCCGGTCGATCAGCACTTGATGGAGCTATTGCTCTTGCTCGATGCCTTGCGGCGCGCGTCGGCCAAGCGGATCACCGCGGTGCTGCCCTATTACGGCTACTCGCGGCAAGACCGCAAGGATCGCCCGCGGGTGCCGATTTCAGCGAAGGTTGTGGCCAACCTGCTGGTCGCAGCCGGCGCGGACCGCCTGCTGACACTTGACTTGCACGCCGCGCAGATTCAGGGGTTTTTCGACATTCCGGTCGATCACCTGTATGGTCGCCCGGTGATGGTGGAGTACATGGAGCGGCTGCACCTGCCAAACCTAGCCGTCGTCTCACCGGACGCTGGCGGCGTCGAGCGGGCCCGGGCACTTGGCAAGCGCCTCAAGGCGCCGCTCGCCATCATCGACAAGCGGCGGGACAAGGCCGGGGTTTCGGAGGTCATGCACGTGATCGGCGATGTGCGGGGCAGGACCTGTGTGATCATTGACGATCTGGTGGACACTGCGGGCACTTTGGTCAACGGCGTCGACGCTCTGATTGCGGACGGTGCCGCTGCGGTCTACGCGGTCAGCACGCATGCTGTGCTTTCCGGACCCGCAGTCGATAGAATCAAAGGGTCGGAACTGCGGGAGCTTGTTGTTACGAACTCGATCCCCCTCTCCGAGGCGGCGCAAGCGAGCGGAAGGATCCGCCAGTTGAGCGTGGCCCCGCTGCTAGCGGCAGGCATCAGCTCGGTTCACAGCGAGTCGTCGATCAGCATGTTATTCGGATAGGGGAGGACGGCGGGTCCCGTGCGGGTCCCGCTTCGACTTGGGGCCGCATCGGTTGCGGCCGGGGAGCAAACGCCATGCAGCAGCAGATTGAAATGGAAGTGGTCGCGCGCGAGCAGCGCGGCAAGAACGCGGCCCGGCGCCTGCGGGTCGCCGGCAGCGTGCCGGCGACGGTCTACGGCCGTGGCCAAGACGCGCAGTCGATCTCGATCGACACCAAGGAGATGACCAACGTCCTCAGGGATCCTGCCGGCCACAATTGCGTCTTCAACATTCGCTGCGACGGCTCCCAGCAGCATGCCATGGCGGTCGATTACCAGATCGATCCCGTCACCCAGGCACTGCTGCACGTTGACCTGCTGCGCGTCGACATCAAGAAGCCGGTGACGGTTTCAGTCCCGGTCAATCCGGTGGGCACTGCCATTGGCGTCAAGGACGATGGCGGTTTCGAGGAGATGGTCAGCCGCGAGGTGCAGATTCAGTGCCTCCCCCTGGAGATTCCCGAGGGGATCGACGTCGACATCTCAGACCTGCACGTGGGCGAGGCGATCCGCGCCAAGGACATTCCGGCTAGCGATCAGTGGACGCTGGCTGATGCGGGGCAGAAGCTGCTGGTGCATGTCATGGCATCGCGCGCTGTTGCCGAGGCGGCCGAGGAAGAGGCGGCGGAGGGTGCAGCCGAAGGCGTGGCCGGGGACGCCGAAGAGAATGCAGGGTAGCCGCGTGCTCGTAGGCACTGTAGGCGTCCGGCTGGGCCGCGGGGAACGGGATGTTTTGGAAGCGCGCGAGCCGCACGCCGGCCGATTGGCTGATCGTTGGCCTCGGCAATCCCGGCGAAGAGTATCGGCACACGCCGCACAACCTGGGATTCCTGACTGTCGAGTGCCTCGCGCTCGACGCAGCGATCCGAGTCACGCGACCCGAAGAGGATGCGCTGGTGGGGCGCGGCGAGATCTGCAGCAGGCAGGCCCTGCTGGCCAAGCCGCTGTTGTACATGAATCGCAGCGGCGGCCCTGTCAAACGACTGCTGCAGCGCTACGGCATGCGGCCGCAGAATCTGTTGGTCGTCTACGACGAGTTGGATTTGCCCTGGGGGCAACTGCGGCTCAAGCAAAAGGGATCGGCGGCGGGTCATAATGGTATGCAGTCCATCGTTGACTCGCTGGGGACTTCCGAATTTCCTCGGCTGCGCATCGGGATTCACCCGGGACATCCTGTCGCCCATGGCGCCAAGTACGTTCTGCGCCCATTCGCCCGGGACGAAGTCAAGGAAGTCGAAGGGATTGTCGGCCGCGCGGCGGAGGTTGTGCGCCACACGCTCGCCGAGGGGACTGAGAAAGCTATGGCGAAGATCAACCGACGCGCGCCCGAGCCACAGGGATAGAGAATCATGAGAATCTACGAATTAGGCTTCATCCTTAAGCCCGACCTGCCCGAGGAGGAAGCGCAGGAGTCGCTCGATAGCGTCAAGCAGGTGCTGACCGCCGGCGGCGCCACGATCGACAAGGTGGATAACTGGGGCAAGCGGCCGCTGGCTTATCGCGTGCACGGCTTCTGGAGCGGCCACTACGTGTTCATCCGGTACTCATTGGACGAGGACCGGTCGCTGAACAAGGAACTGGAACGCCGCCTGCGGGTCGCCGACCACGTCATCAAATTCATGACGATCCGCCTCGACGAGGATTTGAAGCGCCTAGAGAAGTTGCAGGCGCGTCGCGCGAAGCGGCAGCCTGTGCTGGACGCAAAGGCCGCTGCGCGCGCCGCGGAGGCCGCCCGCGCCAAGGCCGAGGCACCGGGCAAGCCGGAGCCTGAGGTGCCTGCACCTCCAATCCCGGCCGAAGCAGAGGCGGCTACCACTGCTGGGGCTGTCACCAAGCAGCAGCAGGCCGCAGCTGCGCAGGCTCCGGCCGACTCGAGAGAGACCGCTTCTGAAGCGTAGGACAGGGGATCGAGAGGAACTAACCAATGGCTGAGAACGAACAATCAAGACCCGCGTCGAGGCCCGGGGGGTCGCGGGAGGGTGGCGGAAGCGGCCCTCGTCGCGATCGCGGCGGCTCGGATGGACGCGGACGCCCCGGGGCCAAGCGCTTCTTCCGGCGCCGCAAGGTGGACTTCTTCAGCGTCAATCGGATCGACCAGGTCGATTACAAGGACGTTGAGATGCTGAAGCAGTTTGTCGGCGATCGCGGCAAGATCAATCCGCGTCGACACACCGGGCTGAGCGCGAAGCACCAGCGCGAGTTGCGGCGGGCCATCAAGCGTGCCCGTAACTTGGCCCTGCTGCCGTTTGCCGGCGTGATTGAGAAGCCGCAGCGAGACAGGGACCGGGACCGGGACCGGGATCGGGATCGATACAAAGGCGACAGAGGTAGATCCGATGCATGAAGTGATTCTCAAGAAGGATATCTACAAGCTTGGTGAGCGCGGCGATGTCGTGCGAGTCGCGAACGGGTACGCGCGCAACTATCTCTTTCCGCAAGGGCTGGCCATCCCCGCCGACAAGGGGAGTCTCAAGCAGCTGGAGTCGATGAGGTCGGCAGCCGCGAAGGAGGCCGTGCGCCTGCGGGGCGACGCGCAGAAGCAGTTCGAGGCACTCGACGGCGTCATAGTGCGCTTGGTCGTCCGCGCCAGCCTCAACAACCAGCTCTACGGTTCGGTCACGGCACGGGACGTTGCGGCGAAGCTTGCCGAGGATGGGTTGGAGCTTGACCGCCGCCGCATCCAGCTCACGACGCCTATCCGGACATTGGGCGATTACGAGGTTCCGATCCACATCTACAAGGATCTGGCAACCACGGTCAAGGTGGAAGTGCGGGCCGAAGGCCGCGAGGACGAGCCTCTGACGCGCACGATGCAGCCGTCAGCCCAGTTCGAATTCGCGCCGGCACCCGAGCGGGCGCCGGAAGACACTGACGCCGAGGCGAGCGAAGGTGCCGCCGATGTGGAGACGAGCGCTGCCCCGAAAGCCGAAGACGAGAGCGGCGAGGCCGCTGTCGCTGCGACTGAAGACAGCGGCGAGACCGCTCAGGAACCGGCGGCGGAGAGCGACGGCGGTGACGCATAGCTTCTTTGACCTCACCGGGCACACGGCTTTGGTCACCGGTGCCGCGCAAGGCATCGGGGCGGGCATTGCCATGCGCTTGGCGCGGGCTGGAGCCACCGTCGCGGTGGCTGACCTGCGGGCCGAGGCAGCCGCCACGCAGGCCGGGAAGATCCAGGCCGCGGGTCTTGAAGCCTTCCCTGTGCAGCTCGATGTGGCGGACCCACGCCTCGTCGAAACCGCGGTGAGCGCTGTCCTCGCCCGCCAGGGTCGCATTCATGTGCTGGTCTGCTGTGCCGGCATCGCGGGCAAGGCCCTGCCGACGTGGGACCAGTCGGACCGTGACTGGCAATCGGTCATCGACATCAATCTCAGCGGCGTCTTCAACTGTTGCCGGGCCGTGCTACCCGCGATGATCGAGCACGATTACGGCCGCATCGTCAACATCGCCTCGCTGGCCGGCAAGGAAGGCAACCCGAATATGGTGGCCTATTCGGCCTCGAAGGCCGGCGTAATTGCGGCGAGCAAGTCCATGGCCAAAGAAACGGCGCTCAACGATATCTGCGTCAACGCGATCAGCCCGACGGTCATCCGCACGCCGATCCTAGACCAGCTGACCGAGGAGCAGGTCAACTACATGACCTCCCGGATCCCGCGCGCCCGCACGGGAACGGTCGAGGAGGTCGCAGCGGTCGCGCATTTCCTGTCCAGCCGGGACTGTTCGTTCGTCACAGGCCAGTGCTACGATGTCAGTGGCGGACGGGCGACCTACTGATCGGCGTCCGCAGTTGCATCCGGGAGGGCTGTTGCGCCTTTTCAGCATTCTTGTCGTGGCGTCGCTGGTGTGCGTCGCGACCGTGACCGCCGCCGTGACCGTCGAAAAGATCTCCTACGCTGGATGGCCCAACTGCTACCGGCTCACCAATGGCGAAGTCGAACTGATCGTCACCTCCGATGTCGGCCCGCGGATCATCCGCTACGGATTCGTGGGGGGCCAGAATCTCTTCATCGAGCTTGAGGAAGACGTCGGCAAGACCGGCGGGGACAGCTGGCGTCTGTACGGCGGCAGTCGGCTATGGGTGGGCCCTGAGGATCGGGTCTACAGCTACGGAGCCGACAATGACCCAGTGGAGGTCGAGATTGCGGGCAACAAGCTCTCGGCCCAGGCCCCGGTGGAGAACACGGGGATCCAAAAGCGCATCGAGGTCGAGCTTGCCGACCAAGGCAGCGCTGTGCGGGTGCGCTACAGCTTGGCGAACCGGACGATCTGGCCGCTCAGGGTCGCCACTTGGGTGCTGACGATGATGAATCGTGGCGGTGTGGGAATTACCACGCTCCCCCCGCGCGGCACCCACCCGGAAGTCCTGGCTCCGACCAATCCGCTGATCGTGTTTGCCTTCACCAACATGGCCGATCCGCGCTGGACCTGGCTGGAAAAGTACATTGTGCTGCGCCAAGATCCGGAGAATTCCGATCCGGAAAAGATCGGCTTGTTCAATCCTGCGACGAGGGGCGCTTACCTGCTCAACGGCGAGCTGTTCGTGAAGAAGTTCGAGGCCTCGTCCGAAGAGGAGTACCCGGACATGGGCTCTTCCTACGAGACCTTCACGAACGAGCGCTTCTTGGAAATCGAGACGCTGGGGCCGATGCGCACCTTGCAGCCCGGCGATTCCATCGATCATGTGGAGGATTGGTCACTGCACCGGCCCGTGGCGGTGGGCCGCTGGGATGATGCAGAGCTAGACCGCGTGCTGGCGCCCTATCTGGAGTAGTGATCCGGACAGTTGCAGGCCCGTTGCTGCGCGAGGGCCGCGTGGGCTTGCTCCCCGGAACTTACAACCCGCCGACGCTTGCGCACATTGCCTTGGCCGAGACGGCGCAGCGCCGCTTTGCCCTTGATCAGATCGTGCAAGTCTTGCCGGAAGCACTGCCGCACAAGCGGATCGAGCGTCCTAGCGTGGAGGAGCGCTTGGAATGGCTTGCGCAGATTGCGCACCGGCGCGCCGGCTGGGCGGCTTGCGCGTGCGCGGCGGGACTGGTAATCGACATCGTGGATGCTTTCCGACGTGAGCTGGGGGTTGACTGCGAGTTGTTCGTGATCGCCGGGTGCGACGCCGCCGAGCGTTATGCGAATTGGGACTACGCGGACCGGGAGCCCTTCAGCGAGCAGATCCGGCGCTATCGGCTGCTCGTAGGAGGGCGTGGCGGAGCCTTCCTCCCGCCAGGTGAGCATGCCGGGCGGATCCTGCCCTTCGAAATCGATCCCCGGCACGCCCGGACTTCGTCGACTGCGGTGCGCGGCGCACTCGAGCGCGGCGAGCCCTGGCGGCACATGGTGCCGCCGGAGATCTGCAACGCAGTGGCTGAGGCCTACGGGGGAACTCACGCGTGACCACAGCGCTGGTCAAATACCACCCGGGGGGCCACGGTGCGCTGTTCCGCCTCCGGGGCATGCTGGTCGACTTGGAGCGCCAGGTACGGGGCTTGGAGCGTGAGTACGCCGCGGATGTCGAGAAGCTGCGGCACTTCGAGCGCCGTTTCCGCCCGGCCGTTGGCGACAGGTATGACGAGTTGGAGCGGCTGCGCGCGAGAATCAATCGCGCTTGGGGGGCGCTGGGCGAGGCCCAGCGCGGCGAGCCGCAGGAAGCCGGCTCCGCTGACGAAGCATCCTCGTTTGATGCCGAGGCGCGGCCGCGCCCGGACGACGGGGCCCGCCGGCTGTTTCTGCGCCTGGCCCGCCAGATCCACCCGGACCTAGCCGCTGACGAGGACGAGCGCCGCAGGCGGCACGAGGTGATGGCCGAAGCGACGCTGGCCTATCGCGACAGTGACGAGCGCCGCCTGCAATGGCTGCTCGAGCACTGGCAGGCCACGAGCGAGCCGATCCTGGGGATTGGTTTGGCGGCAGCCTGGTCGAGGACCAACCGCCAGATTGCTTGGGCGCGCTACCGCATCCGCGAGCTGCAGTACGCGCTGGGCCAGCTGCATGCATCGCCGGCTTCCCGGATGATGCGCGAGCAGGAGCTGGCCCGTTCAGTCGGCCGCAATTTCATTCTGGAGATGCGCCAGCAGATCCATGCTGACATCGAGGAGGCCTACCGGGAGATGGATCGGCTGCAGGCCGCGATCGAGGATCTGGACCCTGCGCTGCGCGACTCGGTGCGGTCCGCGTGCGGCCAGTGAGCGCTCCTCGGAACGAGCTGCTGCACGCCGAGTCGCTATTCAGATATCGTAGTAGCCGCCCCTCCAATGCATGGTTTTGATGGTGCAGCGTAAGTGACGCGTCGAGATCTCCTGCTTGCAGGCCTAGCGGCGACGTGCCCAATGGGAGCCCAAATGCCAACCCCACGCCTCGGCCTAGACCTCTTCAGCCTGCGATCCCAAGGCTGGACGGCGTTTCAATTGCTGAACTTCGCCCACGCGCACGGCGCGACAGTGGCGAACTTCTCCGAGCCGCGGTTCTTGGGCAGCACGGAATCCGACCATCTCAAGCGCGTGCGCGAGCACGCCGATTCGCTTGGTATCCAGGTGGAGGTCGGCTTCGGCTCGATCTGCCCCTCGTCGACCCGCTTCATCAAGGAGGACCGCACCGCGCGCGAACAATTGCTGGGGATGTTCGCGATCGCTCGGATCCTCGGATCGCCCTTCGTGCGGTGCTATCTCGGCAGCGCAGACGAGCGCAAGAGCGAGCTACCGCTCGAGCGCCACATCGAGAATACGATCGCCGCCTGCAAGTCGGTGCGGGACGAGGACGGCCGCCACGGCATCAAGATCGCCGTCGAGAACCATGCCGGCGACCTGCAGGCGCTGCAGCTCCGAGCCTTGGTCGAAGAGGCCGGCACGTCGTATGTTGGCACCCTGCTCGACGCTGGCAACGCAACCTGGACGCTCGAGGATCCGTTGCACACGCTGGAGGTGCTGGCGCCGCTAGCCCTCACGACCGGCATTCGCGACTCGCGCATATGGATCGACGGCGACGACGTCCACGTGATGTGGGTGCCGCTGGGCCGGGGGAACATCGGGATTGACCGCTGGACCCGCCGTTTTCGCGAATTGCGACCCGATCTGGCGTTTTCCCTAGAGATGATCAACCTGCGCTCGGCGCGGAAGTTCGCGGTTCGGGACAAGGCCTTTTGGGCGCACTACAGAGATGTGCCGGCATGGATCTACGAGGATTTCATGCAGCTGGCACGATCTGGCGAACCCTACACTGCGGCGGAGGGCGACCCTGTCGCGCTCGAGCGCGCCGAGGTCGCGGCTGATCTCGCCTACAGCAGGCGTCTGCTGGGACTGGCCTAGAGGTCGGGCCGCATCGCGATCCGCCGGAGGACGCGCCAGCTGCTGGTGTGACAGCGGGAGCGCCGACGGCACCACAGTGCTTTCTTCTACACTTGCTGACGCGATTCGAGGTCTACCGATGGTCATCCGCACTCTGATTCTCACTCTAGTTTTCCTGGCCCATGCCATCGCGGCCGAGATTCCAAGGGCCAAGCCCGCGGAAGTCGGTCTTGCGCAGGACCGCTTGGACCGGATCACCCGGGCTCTGCAGCACAGCGTCGAGCAGGGCCACATCGCCGGGGCGATCGGTGTCGTCGCTCGCAAGGGCAAGATTGCCTAGTGGGAAAATGTCGGCATGGCTGACCGTAAAGCGGGCAAGGCCATGGCCGACGATGCGATCTTTCGGATCTACTCCATGACCAAGCCGATCGTCAGCGTGGCTTTGATGATCCTCTACGAGGAGGGCCGGTTCGCGCTCACGGACCAGGTCAAGACGCATATTCCGGAGCTGGGCGATTTGCAGGTCATGGAGGGCGACAAACTGGTGCCCGCAGACCGCGAGATGACCGTCCAGGATTTGATGCGGCATACCTCGGGCATGACCTACGGGCTGTTCGGCAACAGCCCCGTTGACGAGATGTACAACGATGCCGGAGTGCTGGCCAAGAATGAATCGGTCGAGCACTTCGTGCAAAAGCTCTCCAAGCTCCCGCTGAAGCATCAGCCGGGCACGAAATGGGAGTACAGCGTGTCGGTCGATGTGCAGGGCCGCCTGATCGAGGTGTTGTCGGGCATGGATCTGGACAAGTTCATGAGCGAGCGGGTCTTCCGGCCGCTGGACATGCGTGACACGTCCTTCAGGATGTCGCGGGAGAAAGACGGGCGCCTGACGCAGGTCTATTCCAAGACCAAGGACAAGACAGCAATCGAGGCATCCAGGGGCGGACGCACGGGCAGGTACTACGATGACACGCGCTGGTTCTCCGGCGGAGGCGGGCTGGTGTCGACCACGCGCGATTACCTGCGCTTCTGCCAGATGATGCTCAACGGGGGGATTCTCGACGGGAAGCGCGTTCTGAGCCGCAAGACAGTAGACCTGATGACGATGGACCACATGGGGTCGATCGGGCGCGCCTCGTCGACTCTCCGGCGCGGCTATGGCTTCGGTCTCAACTTCGCGGTCCACGCCGACCCTACGCTGAGCGGCCTCAATGGGTCCGTGGGCGAGTACAACTGGGGTGGCCTGGCGGGAACGAGCTTCTGGATCGACCCCCAAGAAGAGCTGATTGGAATCTACATGATCCAAATGATGCCGCCGCGGTTCTCCAACGGGGCCGGACAGTTCAAGCGGCTGGTGTACCAGGCGATCGTGGACTAGCAGCTTTCTAGCCAAGACCCACAAGAAGAAGGTAAACCAAAGGGGTGCAGTACGATTGTTAAGGGCATAGCACGGCTGCCGCCATAGATTCTGCCATCGCTTGTGCTTCACGGCACCCTGCACTTGTTTCGTCCCAGTCCGTGATGGGTCCAGACATCGACCCAATTCTCCGGTATTGCGGCACGTTAGCGAATATAGGGGCCTGCCGCCGGTGCGGCTGGGGAGCACGCCTGGTGGTGTCGGCGGCTCAGTTCGAGCCTCCGGCAGAGGGGCCGCCATTGCAGCTAGATCGACCCACTGAGGACCACTCGCCGAGCGCTCCCAAGCAAGATTGCAGCTCCGGTTAACTCGATAGTCCGGCTACATCTCGTGCCTGTGCCACCATTTACAGGCCAGACCGTCGTATAATCTCGTGACCATGACGCCGGGCTACAATCCAAACAATTCCACCTTGTGGGCTAGGACAGGATCGCTAGTCCTCCTGTCTGGCTTCCTTGTTGCTTCAGTGTCGTTCGGACAATCGAGCGGCCTCAGCGGGGTGGTCAGCGATGACAGCGGTGGCGTTGTCCCCGACGCAGCGATCGATGTCATGAACGAATCCAATGGCTTTCAGCGCTCGGTAGAGTCCAACGAAGAGGGAATCTACACCTTCGCCCAGCTGCCGCCCGGGTCGTATTCGCTCTCAGCGACGCGAGATGGCTTCGCACCGGTCATCATCGAGGGCATCTCGCTGCTTGTCAACACCAACGTGTCGCTCCCGGTCGTCTTCGGCACGGTCGCGGCGGTCGAAGAAACGGTCACGGTATCCGCCTCGGCGGCGCAGCTGAATACGACCGACGCTTCGGTCGGGAATGCGTTCGGAACAAAGCCGATCCAGCAGCTTCCGTTGAACGCCCGCAATCCGGCAGGATTGCTCTCGCTCCAAGCGGGCGTGACATTTCTGAGCGCCGATCCGCTGGACTCGAGGAATGCCGGCGACATCCGGAATGGCTCGGTGAACGGAGCTCAGAGCGACCAGTCGAACGTAACGCTCGACGGAGTCGACGTCAACGACCAAAACGGACGGCTGCCCTTCACGAGCGTGCTGCGCAACACCCTGGACTCGATCCAGGAGTTCCGCGTCGTCACAACCACGGCGAACGCCGACCAAGGCCGGTCAGCCGGGGCACAGGTCGCGTTGGTCACCAGGGGCGGAACGAATGAGATTCATGGGTCGCTCTACGAATTCCACCGCAACACCGTCACCGCGGCAAACGACTTCTTCAACAACCGGGCCGGTGTCGATCGCGCGAGGCTCATCCGGAACGTCTTTGGCGCCTCAGTCGGCGGTCCCGTTCAGAAGAGCCGCCTGTTCTACTTCGCCAACTACGAAGGCCGCCGGGATGCTAGCGAGGGCAGTGCGGTACGCAGGGTACCCAACGAGTCACTGCGCCAAGGCTTCGTGAAATACAGAGGTGTCGGAGGAGGGGTTCACGAGCTCGACCCGGCGTTTGTCCGCTCCCAGATCGATCCTCTGAAAGTCGGTCCCAGCCCGGCAGCCCTTGAGTACTTTAGGGCCTTCCCGACTCCGAACGACTCCACTGTCGGGGATGGGCTGAACACTGCCGGACACAGGTTTACGGCCTCGACGCCGCTGAACTGGAACACCGTCATTTCGAAGGTGGACTGGAACCTGGATCAGAACGGTGCCCATCGCGTGTTCGTGCGCGGAAACTACCAGCGCGACCACATCGGCGGCCTACCCCAGTTCCCCGGACTGGACCCGAACAGAGAAACGGATGACACCAGTCGCGGAATGGCGGTTGGATACACGGGCGTGCTCGGGAGCGGCGTGGTCAGTAACTTCCGATACGGCTTCACGGGCCAGCGGGTCGATCTCTCCGGTGTCCAGACCGGATCCAGGGTGAGCCTGGGCGACAGCATCATCGACAATTCCACCGGCACGACGACCCCTGAGTCAAATTACCTGCCAACGCACACCGTGGCCGAAGACGTCTCGGTTGTGCATGGCGCGCACTCTTGGCAATTCGGCGGAGTGTTCCGCTCCATCCGCAACCGTCGATTAAACTCTGGCAACAGCTATCATTTCGCGAAGCAAGCTGCCTGGGCGCTGACGGACGGTCCCGCCTTGTTCGACCCTCCACTCGCCGTCGCCCCCGCGAATCCTGGATCCTACCGGGAAACGATGGCAACGGTCCTGGGCCTCGTCAACTACTACGACGCGAACTACAACTACGACATCCAAGGCAACCCACTGCCGGTGGGGGATCCGATCAGCCGAACATTCGGCATGGAAGAGCTGGAGTTGTACCTCCAGGACACTTGGCGCGCCAAGCCAGGCCTGACGATCACCGCGGGACTGCGCTGGTCGCTGATGCCGCCCGTGAGGGAAGTCAACGGATTCCAAGTCAGCATTACTCCGGGCCTTGACCAGTACATTGCGAATCGCCTGGATTTGGCCCAGAGCGGCCGGCCTACCCGCGAAGCGGGGCCCGTCGGTTTCGTGGGGGTCAACGACCCCGGCGGCGGACCGCTTTGGGCAACACACGGAAAGAACTTCTCGCCGCGGCTCGCCATTGCTTTCTCGCCGCAGGCCCGCGAGGGCTTTCTGGGCAAGCTCTTCGGCGGCCCCGGCAAGACGTCGGTTCGGGCGGGAGCGGGGCTGTTTTACAACATTTTCGGGATGGGCATGATCCAGATGGTCGACCGCAACGCGTTCGGCCTGACCAGCAAGGTGACGAACCAGAGTTTCAATGTCGCGACAGCGCCCCGCTTCGAAGGGCCGGCGAGCATTCCTTCCAGAGGGATTCTGGGACCGCCGCCCGGCGGTCCCGGAACACCCAACCCCACAGGACTGGCATGGAGTCAGGGGGTTGACTCGAGTGTGCTCCCACCATATAGCATCAATCCCACGGTCACGGTTTCGCGCGAGCTGGGCGCCGGCTATCTGGTGGAGGTTGGCTATGTCGGAAGGCTCAGCCGCAGGCAGCTGGTCAGTGACACGGCCGTGGCCCAGTACGTCAACTTCAAGGATCCGGAGTCCGGCCAGTACCTGCTCGACGCGCTCCAGGAACTCGAGCTGTTTGCGCGAGGCGGCTGGCCAGCCCAGTCCGTGCCCAACGTAGGGTTCTTCGAGAACGTGTACTCCTCAGCGGCGACTCGAGAACTGACCGCGACCCAGCGCGTGTACGACGTCGTGAGATCCAATAGTCCCGACACTGGCACCGCGATGTACTACCTCGACTACGCCTGTGCGCCAGTCTGCAGCGATGCGGGCCCAGGCCTATCCATGAATCCGCAGTTCTGGGGTTTTGACGCGTTGCGGTCTTACGGAACAGCGACGTACCACTCGATGCAGATTTCGCTGCGCAAGGGGTTCACCAAGGGCTACCAGTTTGACTTGAACTACACCCTCTCCGAATCCCGGGATTTGGTGTCGGTTGGCACGTGACGCAGCCAAGGAGAGCGGTTCGGCCAGATTCCGGGCGACACCTACTGGTCCACGTTCAGTGTCATCAACTCCTGGGACCCAGAGGCGCAACGAGCGGTCTCTGACTTCGACATGCGCCACCAGCTAAACGCGAACTGGGTGGTGGAACTGCCGTTCGGGCAAGGAAAGTCGTATCTGGCGGGCATGGACCCGGCCGGGGAGGCAGCGCTTGGCGGCTGGCAGGTCAGCGGTTTATGGCGCTACACCACGGGCATGCCGCTCAGCATTCTTAACGGTCTTGCCTGGCCGACCTGCTATTGCTACCAGCACTTCGCCGAGCCCATCGCGCCGATACCGGAACAGGCCCACACGGCAAACGCCTCTCTCATCGGGGGCGGCACGGGACCAAACGTGTTCCTGATTCCCTACTACCTGCATCCAAGACTGACCTAAACGGGGCTGACCAAGACGACCCGGCGGCCGGTCCGCCAGTCTGACTCCCTCCCTCGGCGGTCAGCGTTTCCGTAGCCTTGAATTGCGAGTTTTGTTCGTATTAAATCGCTGATTCTATTGACTTTGAGCGAATATATTGCGATAATCATGGCTAGACAACCCTCTGCGATGCCCAAGAACAAAGTCCAGTTCCAAAAAGGCCTCAGCCTGACCCAGTTCCTCCTGGACTACGGCTCCGAGGCGCAGTGCGAGCAGGCCCTCTTCGACGCCCGCTGGCCCGACGGCCTCAACTGCCCCCGCTGCGGCGGCGCCCGCTTCTGCCGCCTCTCCACCCGCCGGGCCACCTTCCAGTGCAACCACTGCAAGCGCCAGGTCTCCCTGCTCGCCGGCACCGTCTTCCAGGCCACCAAGCTGCCGCTGACCATTTGGTTCCTTGCCATTTACTTCCTCTCCCAGACCAAGAGCGGCATCTCGGCCCTGGAACTGGGGCGCAAGCTGGGCGTCAACGACAACACCGCCTGGCTGCTCAAGCACAAGCTCATGCAGGCCATGCGGGAGCGGGACCAGCGCTACCGGCTGGCGGGCACCGTGCAGCTGGACGACGCCTATCTGGGCGGCGAGTACCCCGGCGGCAAGCGCGGGCGGGGCTCGCCGAACAAGACGCCGATGCTGGCGGCCGTGCAGGTCAGCGCGGAGGGCCAGCCGGTGGTGATGAAGCTGAGCGTGGTAGACGGCTTCCGCACGGCCGAGGTCGCGCAGTGGGCCGCGCAGCACCTCCAGCCCGGGACCACGGTGCACACGGACGGGCTGGCCTGCTTCAAGGGGCTGGAGGCAGCGGGCTGCGAGCACAAGCCACACGTGACGGGCGGCGGCAAGCAGGGCTGCGAGACGCCCGGCCTGGTCTGGGCGAACACGATCCTAGGGAACGTGAAGCGCTCCTTGGACGGCACCTACCATGCCTGCGCGCCGCACTACGCGGCGCGCTACCTGGCCGAGTTCCAGTACCGCTTCAATCGCCGCTACGAGCTGGCGGCGCTGCCGCGCAGGCTGCTGAAGGCGGCGGCCACGACGCTGCCGTTGCCGCGTCCGATCCTGCTGTTGAGCGCCGTCTAACGGCCGCGGCTGCCGCCAGCCCAATCCACCGGGCGTTCGACAACCCGGCTGCGCGTGGGACAGGCCGCCGGCACTCTCCGGGGACCATCAGGGGACTGCCCGGGGGGACCCGGTTGCGACCGATACCACTGGCTGCCAGTGCATCTCGTGCCTAGCGCCTCTCCCCCCTGCCTGCCGGCTTCGCGCCAGCCACCGAAAATCCACCAGCCCACCCCTTCTGGCGCTCTACTGGGATGCAGATAATAGGGAATCAGGAACGTGTTTAGTAATCCAGCGGCCGCCCTTTCGTCGTTCCGGCAGGTCGTGGTCGGTGGAATCGGGCAGCGGAACAACCTGCGCGGCCACGGCATCTTCTCGGTTGACATGGCGATCGGAAAACGCTTTCAACTGCCTTCCGAAGGACACAGCCTGCAGTTTCGAGTCGAGGCGTTCAACGTGACGAACAGCGTGCGGTTCAACCCGGACGCTTGGGAGACCCTGTCGTACACCTTCGCCGGAAGCTTCGGAAACTACTCTAGGGTGCTGATTCCGCCCAGGGTCGTGCAGTTCGGCTTACGGTACGAGTTCTAGGCCCGCACGACCAGCGCAGTTCGTGCGGCCCACAGCACGGGTAGCGGGTCCCGGCTGCCAGCGGTCGCAGAGGCGCGCCCGGCGGCAGGGTCCTTAGCTGGTGGACGTCTAGGCCGCCCACCCGGGGATGCACGCCATGCAGCTGCTCGAACGGCATGGCGTCGGTTCCGCTCCGTTCGGTTAGGATCCTGCTGGACCCTCCTCGCAGCGCAAGCGGGACTATGCGCGCCCGGAAGGGACACATCCGCCGGGCGGGCGGGGCTCGCTGCGGCAGCGCGACGTCAGTTTCGATTACGGGCAAAGGGGCATCCGGTAAAGCTTGCGATCTTCTCCCCGCTGCCGCTACCTGGCCTTCCACATCCGCCAAGCGCTGGGCCAACGCGGATCCTGGCGGACCGAACGCTTGATGGCTTCGGGCTAAGTGGCACGCCCAGTCGTCGGCCGACTGTCCTGAGTGGCGCAATTTCGAGAAGGAATCTCGGACCCCTCCCCCGCAGGCACCTACATCCGCATCGGAACCGGCATTCCCATCATCCCCATCAGGTCGGAAAGTTCCCGCAAAGCCAGCCGGACGACCGCCAGCAGCACCTGCTTGCGCCCGGCATCTTCCTCGTTGAGGATGTGGCTCTGGTGGTAGAAATTGTTGAAGGTTTGCGCGGCTTGGAATGCGCTGCGGGCAATCTGAGCGGGCTCACCCGACTTGACCGCGCGCGATGCTGTCCAGCGGGACATGGACATCGCCAGCACTAGCTGCCAGAGGCGGTCGTCTTCCAGGTAGCGCTCCCAGGCCTCGCGCTGGGGGGGCTCAACAGGTCCATCGGTCGCCCCGCCTGCTTCGTGGTACTTGCGGAGGATGTTGCGAGCGCGGACGGCCGCGTACTGCACGTATGGCCCGGTCTCGCCTTCGAACGCCAGGGCTTCTTGGAAGTCGAACGCTATGACGGTGTTGCGCGTGACCCGCAGCATGAAGAAGCGCAGTGCGCCCACGGCGATCTGCGCTGCGATGGAGCGGCAATCTGCATCGTCAAGGTCGCCGTGGCGCCTGCGCACTTCGGCGAGCGCGGTGTCGATCAGCAGGTCAAGCAGGTCGTCGGCCTTGACGCCCAGACCCTTGCGGCCGGACACTTCGACGTAAGGCTTGGCGCGATCTTCTGCGCTGAGCTCGATGCCAAGCTCGGCGCAGCAGCGCGGGGACAGAGCCACCATCTCGTAGGCGAAGTGCACGCTGGACCGAGCCTGATGCTCGAATCCTAGCGCGTGCAATGCTGCCCGCACGACATCCTGCAGATAGGACTGGCGGACGTCGATCACGTTGTAGACTTCCGACCCGCCGCCGAAGGCCGGCGCATCGGCGGCGCCACCGCTGGCGGTCGTGACCCATGCACCACCGGCGGCGGGCACATCCAGCGGCCTGTATTCGAAGTCCTTGCCCTCCAGCAGGCCGAATTTCCACAGCTGGTAGGCGATGTCCTTGCCCACGTACGTGACGGTGCCGTTCGAGCGCACGATCACCTTGTCGGGGTCCACCACCACCTCGCCCTTCGACAGGGTGGCCTGCTCGGGGCCATTGGCGGCACCGCCCGGATTGAACATGGTGGCAGGCATCATCCAGCAGCCCGCGTTCTTGCCCTTGGCTTCTAACTGGATCACGCCGTGCTGCTTGAGCAAGGCGAATGCCGCCGCCCAGAAACGCAACTCCAGGATTTCGCTCTCGCGGGGCAGCACATCATAGGACACGCCGATCCTTTGCATGGTGGCCAGATGGCACGCAACGATAGCATCCGCGACAGCCGATCCCAGCTCGGCAAGCTCGCCCTCGCCCGCTTCGAGGGCATGCAGGGTAGCGGCGCGCCACGAGAGAGCCACCTCATCCTTCGCCTCGAAGAGTCGAGAAATCTCCGCGTAGAGATCCCAGCAGTGATGGTCGAAGCGAACATCCGGATCGCTTGCCAGGGCACGGACCTCGGCCGGGCTGTTCTTGCGCAGGTAATAGAAGGCCGCAACGACATCGGCGACCTGCACGCCAGTGTTGTCGATGTAGTTCTGCACCTCAACCGGACGGCCAAGCTCACGCAGCAGGCGCACCAAGGTGTCGCCCAGCACCGCATTGCGCAAATGGCCGATATGCGCAGCCTTGTTCGGGTTGATGTTCGTATGCTCGACGATCACCTTCGGGGACTCTGTCGAAGCCGGCTCGCGGGTGGAGAGCGCCGCTAGGGCATAGGTTCCACGATCCAAGCGGGCGTTGACGTAGCCGGCCCCGGCGGCCTCCAGCGAGCGGATGCCGTGCGGAGGCGGAAGCTCCGCGGCCAATTCCGCAGCAATCTGACGCGGGGCGCGCCGCAAGAGCCTTGCGAGGCTGAAGCAAACCGGCGTGGCGAGATCGCCGTGGTCGGGCTGGCGCGGCAGTTCCACGACTACCTCGACCTCAACGCCATAGCGGCTGGCGATGTGCGCTGACAGCGCCGCGCGAAGGTGCCTCTCGACCGTCAGCAGCATCGATGCAGTACCGAGAGAGCCGGGAATCGTCCCGAGGATCGCGACACCCGAATTTCGGAGTCTAGCACAGGCCTAGGGCGCGGCCTTGCGATATCCCTCCCGGCGGCAGCCAGCGCAATCCAAGAATCGGTTTGACAGGCATAGCACCCGGCGGCTAGACTGCGATACCCTCTCGCGGACCGCGAGCATCGATGCCCTATAAGCCCATTGAGTCGTACGGAGTTATCGGCGACCTTCATTCCGTGGCCCTGGTTGCAAACGACGGATCGATCGACTGGTGCTGCCTGCCCCATTTCGATTCGCCCAGTGTCTTTGGAGCCATCCTCGACGAACACAAAGGCGGCCATTTCAAGATTGCAGTCAAGCGCGACAGCTCCCACCGGCAGCTCTACCTTCCCGAGACGAACATCCTCATCACGCGCTTTCTGGGCAAGGAGGGCGTTGGCGAGGTGATCGACTTCATGCCGACCGGCGCCACAGGGCAAAAGAAACGGCACGAGATCGTCAGAATCGTCCATTCCGTCCGAGGCCTGCTCCCCTGCCGTCTGGATTGCAATCCGGCGTACGACTACGCCCGGGCCGAACACCGGCTCGAGGTCGTGCCGCAGGGGGCTGTTTTCAGCACCCCCGGTGCGGATTTCGCGCTGCTGAGCCCGATCCCGCTGAAGCAGGGTGGCGCGGGCGTTTACGCCGACTTCGTGCTCGAGCCCGGAGAGCAGGTCGTATTCGCATTTCGACACGGCGCCGCAGGCACGGGCAGGGCTCTCGTGGAACAGCCCGCAGAGGGTCAAGAGGCCCTGGACCGCACCACGGTATTCTGGCGGAATTGGCTGAGCAAAGGCCGCTACGATGGGCGCTGGCGTGAAATGGTGGAGCGCAGCGCTCTGGCCTTGAAGCTGCTGACGTTCGAACCCACTGGGGCCATCGTGGCCGCCGCGACTTGCAGCCTCCCTGAGGAAATCGGGGGAGAGCGCAACTGGGACTACCGCTACACCTGGATCCGCGACGCCGCGTTCACCATCTATGCCTTCCTGCGCTTGGGCTTCACTGAGGAAGCCTCGAATTTCATGCACTGGCTCGAGACGCGCGTGCACGAGCGGGACGCCCCGACCGGCCCCCTGCAGATCATGTACCGGATTGACGGCAACCCCGAGATCCCGGAGATCGAACTCCCCCACTTGGACGGCTATCGGGCATCGAAGCCGGTGCGGGTCGGCAACGGAGCGGCCGAGCAGCTCCAGTTGGACATCTACGGCGAGCTGCTCGATTCGGTCTATCTGTACGACAAGTACGTCACCCCGGTTTCCTACGACCTCTGGGTCAAGATCCGGGCCATGCTGCGCTGGGTCGCGCGCCACTGGGAGACCCCCGACAATGGGATCTGGGAGGTCCGCGGAGGCCAACGGCCGTTCGTGTACTCGAAGATGCAGTGCTGGGTGGCCTTGGATCGCGGGCTGCGGCTCGCGCTGAAGCGGGGCCTGCCAAACAACCGGGAGTGGTTGCGCAGCGCCCGCGATCGCATCTACGAGTCGATCATGCGCTACGGATGGAGCCCTGAACGGCAATCCTTCGTGCAGTACTACGGCGCCGAGACGCTGGATGCCAGCAACCTGCTCATGCCGCTGGTCCGATTCGTCTCCCCCACCGACCCGCGCATGCTAGCGACGCTTGACCGCACGATGGACGAATTGGTCTCGGACTCTCTGGTCTACCGCTACGAGCTCGGCCAGGGCGTCGGGGACGGATTAGACGGAACTGAGGGCACCTTCAGCGTGTGCACGTTCTGGCTGGTCGAGTCCCTGACGCGCGCAGGCCGCGTTGACGAAGCTCGCCTGATCTTCGAAAAGATGCTGACGTATGCGAATCCGCTGGGCCTGTTCGCCGAACAGATCGGCGCCAGCGGTCAGGCGCTCGGCAACTTCCCCCAGGCATTCACACACCTTGGGCTGATCAGTGCGGCATTCTGCCTGGACCGGCACCTGAAGCGCTAGACGCGCTCGCGGCCTCTGCCCCGCCGCAGGTCAGACGGACCGGTAGCCCTCTTGCAGTTCGGCTTGTCCGGCGGTGTCGGCGTCGCTGGCCTCCTTTTGCTCGCGCCGCTCCGGTGCGCGGGCCGCGGCCTTGCGGCTTTCCTTCCACGTGTGCTCGATGCGGTGGATCACTGTCAGGTTGGACAGCACGGCCATCACCCACAGCACCGGGGCCATCCGGTCGAACAACGCGCCGATGATGATCAGCACGATCCGCTCCGGACGTTCCATGAATCCGACCTTGCAGGTCGGGATGAGGTTTTCGGCCCGCGCACGGCTGTAGCTGACAAGCACGGAGCCCGTCATCACCACGGCCGTCAGGACGATGTAGCTGAAGCGGTCGATGCGAGCATAATGCACCAGCATCCCGGTTAGCAGGATCAGGTCCGAATAACGATCCATGACCGAGTCCAAGAACGCTCCGAACCGCGTCACCTTGTTCGCGCTGCGTGCCACGGCACCGTCGGTCAGATCGAACACGGCGGCGCACAGGATGACCAAGCCGGCGTAAACGAACTCTCCCCGGGCGAGGATCCAAGCGGCCGCGCCGTTCACCACCAGCCCGATCAGCGTCAGGACGTTGGGATGCACTCCGCTGAGCGTGAGCAAGCGAACCAAGCCGAAGAGGATCTTCCCGAAGCCCGCGCCGATGGCCCGCGTGAACGACATGGGAGCCTCTACCCGCCGTCTTCCTTGGCATGGATTGTCACCATGCTCAGGATCTCGAACTCCTTGGGCCCGCTCGGCGTATGCGCGACCGCTATGTCGCCGTCCCGCTTGCCGAGCAGGGATCTGCCGATCGGAGAGTTGGTCGAGATCCGGCCGGCCACGACATCAGACTCCTCCGAAGTCACCAACTCGTAGGTAATCTCCCGGTCATCGCTGGTGTCGTACAGCACGACCGTGGACCCTAAACCGACCGCGTCCCTCGGAATCTGCGACAGATCGACGAGCATCAGCTTGGAGAGCCGCTCTGTCAGCTGCGCCAGCCGCGCATTGAGGAACCGTTGGCGCTCCTTGGCAGAGGAGTACTCGGCGTTCTCGCTCAGATCGCCGAGCTCGCGCGCCTTTTGGATCTCCTTCGGCAGCTTGTCGCGGAGCTCAGCCTCGACGACCCGTATCTGGCACTCGAGCTTTTCGATTACTGCAAGGCGCATTGGTACGCGACACCACGACGGGCAGCAGGAGGCTGCGCGCCGACCAGTTTCTCCGGCAAGCCACGACGCCCGGCTGCCTGTTCCCCGATTATACGGGTTGCCCCCAAGTTGCCGCTAGAGCGGGTCTCACCGATTACGGGCCGGGCACTCCTGTGGCGCTCCGGCGAACCAGCTGCTGGGAGGGGTGCCGACCTTATTCGAGCCCCGCCAGCCGCGTCCACAGGCCCTGTTGCTGGGACTTGGCCAAGATCTCGCCCCGGGCGAAGGATCCGTGCCTTGTAAGGGCCGCTGGTTTCCCCTCGGACCCCCTCCCCAGCTAATCGAGCAAGTCCACCGGCACGCCGGCTCGTGCTGACTCGTAAACGCCCAGGACGAAGCGCAGGGCAGCGAGCCCTTCGGCACCGTTGACCAGAGGCTCCCTGCCCTGCGTGATGGACTGCCCAAAGTCTTGGAACTGGCGCTGCAGGTTCTCGATGGAGATCGCCATCGGATCGGCAGCACCCGATTCGACCCCTGCGGCGAGGGGTGCATCTTCGCCAGCGTCTCCGTCAACGTCCCACGCCGTGAGCCGATCGGCGGTGATGATCGCCGTCCCCTTCGAGCCGTGGATCTCGATTCGCTCCGGATACCCCGGCCAGGTCGCGGTCGCCGCCTGCAGGATCCCGCCCGCCCCGCTGTCGTACACCAGCACGGCGTTGACCAGATCCTCGGCCTCCATCGCGTGCGTCGCTGCGAGCTGCCAGTGAGCGAAGGCGCGCCGCACCGGCCCGCCCAGATACTGCAGGACGTCAGCCGTGTGGATACCTTGGTTGATCAACGCACCGCCGCCCTCGACTTCCCAGGTCCCCTTGCCCGGCCGGTCGTAATAGCTCTGCGGCCGGTGCCACTTGACATAGCCATCCACCTGAAGAATCCGACCCAGGCGACCCTCTTCCATGGCCTGCCTCAGGAAGATCACAGAGTCATCAAAGCGGTGCTGGCTGACGACTCCGAGTCGCACTCCTGCGTCGCGGCACATTGCAATCATCATCGAGCAGTCCGCCAGCGTTAGCGCCATGGGCTTCTGCAGTAGCACGTGCTTGCCGCTCTGCACGGCGCTGCGACAGATCTCCACGTGTGAGTCCGGGAACGTGCAGACGTCGATAAAATCGATATTGTCGCGTCTACAGAGCTCGTGGTAGTGCGGCGTGAAATCACACCCGTACTGCGCTGCGAACTCCTCCCCTTTCTGCCGGCCGCGGTTCGAGCAAGCGACCAATTCATAGCCGATCGCGCCGTAGCTTTCCGCGTGCTTGTGGGAGATGGCTCCCGTGCCAACCAGTCCTACTCGCATCCTAGTCCTCGCTCCGAGTGCCGCCGGCGACCCTCTCAAGGCCGCGGCGTCCGATGTCTCGACGGTAGTGAGCGCCGTCGAAGTCAATGGCCTCGACCGCGTGGTAGGCACACTCCAGAGCCCGCTCCAGGCTGTCTCCGCGCGCCGTGACGCCGAGCACTCGACCGCCCGCAGTAACGGGCAGGCCTTCCGAAAGCTTGGTTCCGGCGTGGAACACCTTCGTGCCCTGGCCGCTGGCCCCGGAGAGCCCCTCGATCCGAAGGCCCGTCGCGTATTTGCCGGGATATCCCCCGGAAGCCATTACGACGCATGCTGTCGGCTGTTCGGACGTTCGCACCAGCGATGGGTCCAAAGCCCCCCGGGCGGCGCCGTCGAGCAGCTCGGAGAAGCTGCCGTCGAGCCGGTACAAGAGCGGCTGCGTTTCCGGATCGCCCAAGCGGACGTTGAACTCAAGCACTTGGGGTCCGTCCGCAGTGAGCATCAAGCCGCAATAGAGGAAGCCGTGGAATGGTGTGCCCCGACGCCGCATCCCGGCCAAGGCGGGAGCGATGATCCGGTCGATGACGTGATCTCGCATGCCAGCGGTGAGGATCGAGTCGTCGCAGTACGCGCCCATGCCCCCCGTGTTGGGGCCGAGGTCGCCGTCCAACGCTCGCTTGTGATCTTGAGTCGCCGGCAAGACGCAAAAGCTAACACCGTCGCTGAGAACCATGAAGCTGACTTCCTCTCCGTCTAGAAACTGTTCGACCACGATGCGACGACCTGCGTCCCCGACAACATTGCCGGCAAGCATTTCCCGTGCGGTCGCGCGCGCCTCCCCTTCGTCCTGGACGATCACAACACCCTTTCCGGCGGCCAGCCCGTCCGCCTTCAAGGCGACCGGATAGCCGTACCGGCCGACCGTGGCGGCAATTTCGCGCGCGTCATCCAGTACCACGGACCTCGCCGCTGGCAGGCCGCATTCCACGAGAAAGTCCTTGGCAAAGGCCTTGCTGCCCTCGAGCTGAGCGGCGGCTTGGGACGGACCCACCACGGGAAGCCCCCGCGCGGTGAACTCATCCACGATGCCGGCGACGAGCGGGGCCTCCGGGCCAACCACTGTGCAGCTCACCTCGAGAAACTCCGCGAGAGCCGCCATCTCCTGTATATTCAGTATGTTACCTGGAATGCAAGCCACATCTGCAGATGCCCCCGCATTGCCCGGAACACAGTAGACACGCTCTACGCCAGGGTCTTGAGCTGCCCTCCACGCCATCGCGTGCTCGCGGCCTCCGCCGCCAATTACAAGTATCTTCATCGTGGACTCGGCGCCCGCGCGAGACTGCTGCCGGACGCAAGCGCCTAGAATAACAGGAAGGGGGGCGCATGCCGACCGGGGGAAGGGTTTCCGAGCGCTATGACATCGTCGTCGTTGGCGCGGGCCACGCTGGCTGCGAGGCCGCGGTAGCAGCCGCCCGGATTGGGGCACGCGTCGCTCTAGTCACGCTGAATCTGGATCTGATCGCCCAAATGTCCTGCAACCCGGCGGTGGGCGGGATCGCCAAGGGACACCTTGTGCGCGAGATCGACGCGCTAGGCGGTGTGATGGGGCAGGTCACCGACGATGTCGGCATTCAATTCCGCCTGCTCAACACCAGCCGGGGCCCAGCGGTGTGGTCCCCGCGCGCGCAGTGCGACAAGAAACTCTACCGCATCCGCATGCGTCAACTGCTGGAGCGGGAGCCGAACCTCGACATCAAGCAGGCCGAGGTGGTGGACCTGCTCATCGAGGATGGGAAGGTCCGCGGCACCGAGCTCCTGGACGGACGCTCCATCGCGGCCGGCGCAGTCATCATCACGACCGGCACGTTCTTGAACGGTCTGGTGCATATCGGCGAGCGCACCTACCCGGCCGGGCGCAGTGGCGAACCGGCATCGGTAATGCTGGGCGAAGTACTGCGGAATCAAGGATGTCGGTGCTGTCGGCTGAAGACTGGAACTCCTCCGCGGCTCGACGGACGCACCATCGACTGGGAGGCGTTCGAGCCGCAGCCCGGGGACGCGGAGCCGACGCCATTCTCGTTTCGCACCGAGGCGATCACACGCGAGCAAATCTGCTGCCACATCGCCTATACGACGGAGCGGACGCACCAGCTCCTGCAACAGAGCCTGCGCAGGTCCCCGCTCTACAGCGGCCAGATAGAGGGGGTCGGACCGCGCTATTGCCCGTCCATCGAGGACAAGGTCGTGAAGTTTCCAGACCGGCAGCGGCACCAGCTATTCCTGGAGCCCGAGGGCCTTGACACGAACGAGGTCTACGTCAATGGCATGTCCACGAGCATGCCGATCGATGTCCAAGAACAGATGGTGGCCTCGGTTCCCGGCTTGGAGCGAGCGGAGATGATCCGCCCCGGCTACGCGATCGAATACGATTCCGTCGATGCCACCGAGCTCAAGGCCAGCCTTGAGACGAAACGCCTTGGCGGCCTGTATTTGGCGGGCCAGATCAATGGCACGACCGGTTATGAGGAAGCCGCGTGCCAAGGACTGCTCGCCGGCATCAACGCGGCGTGCTCGTTGCGTGGCAAGGAGCCGGTTGTCTTGGGGCGAACCGACGCCTACATCGGCATCCTGATCGATGATCTAGTCACGAAGGGCACCGATGAGCCGTACCGCATGTTTACGTCGAGGGCCGAGTTCCGCCTGCACTTGCGGATCGACAACGCCGATCGCAGACTCACGCCTGTCGGTCGGCGGGCCGGGACGATCAGCGCCGCGCACTGGCTTCAGTTCGAGGCAACCTGCGCAGCGCGCGACACGGTTACGCGCTTCCTGGCCGAGCACAAGCCCAGCCGGTCAAGCCCGATCTACGAGCACGTTGACGTGCCGTCAGGCCGCGTGAGCCTTGGCCAGCTGCTGCGGAGGCCGCAGGTACGCATCGGCGATCTGCGCAAGGCCTTCCCGCCCGACCTCGGAGCGGGGCTGCGCAAGGCCGACTGGTCCGCAATCGAGACGGAACTCAAGTATGTCGGGTACCTCGAACAGCAACGCCGGCAGATCGCACGCCTCAAGAAGGCTGAAGCGCGCGGGATCCCAGAACAGTTTCAATACCGCGGCCTTCCGGGCCTGTCGAACGAAGTGGTCGAGAAAATGGAACGGATCAGGCCGCGCACCCTCGGCCAAGCCGGCCGGATACCCGGAGTCACGCCCGCCGCGATCTCGATTCTCGACATGCATCTCGGGGCGTGACGTTCGAGAAAGCACTTGCCGATGTGCTTGGCGAGCTAGGTGTCGAGGCCGACACGCCTCAAATCGCGCAGCTTTGCGGGCATTTTGACCTGCTGCAGAAGTGGAACCGCCGCATCAATCTTACCGCCGTGAGGGATCCGGCGGTGATCGCGCTGCGGCATTACGGAGAGTCTGCGTTCCTCCACCGTGAGCTGCCGCTGGCAGCGTCCGCGGTGGATGTGGGGTCAGGCGCAGGGTTCCCCGGTATCCCGTTTGCGATTCTGAGGCCGCTGGCTGCCGTTACACTGGTCGAATCGAAGCGCAAGAAAGCGGCTTTCTTGCGCGAGGCTGCGCGCGCGATTCCCAACGTCAGCGTTCGCGACTGCCGCATCGACGAATGGACCGGGACCGCCGCATGGGCCCTGCTGCGGGCCGTCTCCCCTGCCCGAGTGATGGCCTCCCTCAGCGGACGCGTGGATGGCGTCGCCTTGCTCGGCACCGAGCCGCCTCCGGACGGCCCGTTCGGACCGTGGGCCGGACAGCCACTGCCGTGGGGCGAGCGGAAGAAGCTCTGGACGGCCAAGGCCCGCTAGCCGAACGGCACGTTTCACGTGAAACCAGCCCCGCTGCGAACGCGATGTTTCACGTGAAACATCGCATCATTGCCATCCAGCGTGTCTGCTAGGCTAGTCAGACTGGACGTCGCGTGCCCGCCTGGATCGCAATCGCCAACCAGAAAGGCGGCGTCGGAAAGACAACGACCGCGATCAACCTAGCCGCCTCACTGGCGGCAGCCGACTGTCGCGTGCTGCTGGTCGACGCGGATCCGCAGGGCAACTCCACTAGCGGCTTGGGGCTAGGCTCCGCCTCTGAGCGTCCCAGCCTGTACGATGTCCTGATCGGCCGGAACGAGCTGCCGGAGGCCATCTGCGCGAGCGCTTTCGGCGGACTGGACGTACTGCCCTCGAGCCGCCACCTTGCCGGCGCCAACGTGGAGCTCGCCACAGCGCCCGACCCCGCCGTGCGCCTACGCCGCCAGCGCGGGGCTGTCAGCCCGGAGTACGACTTCGTCCTCTTGGACTGTCCCCCCGCACTCGACCTCGTCACCGTCAATGCCCTGGTTGCCGCCGATTCAGTGCTAGTCCCGATGCACTGCGAGTACTTCGCCTTGGAAGGAATCTCGTCGCTGCTGCAGACCATGGAGTCCGTGCGCGCAGAACTGAATCCCGGCTTGGCTCTGGAAGGGGTGGTGCTCACCATGTATGACAGCCGGACTTCGCTCACGCGGCAAGTCGCCGACGAGCTGCGCAAACACTTCGGCGCGCTCGTCCTGGATACTGTCATTCCACGCAATGTGCGCCTGGCCGAGGCCCCCAGTCACGGAGTTCCCGTACTCCAGTACGACATCCGCTCCAAGGGTGCGGCGGCATATCTCGCCTTGGCGCGCGAGATCCTTGCGCGGGCCAGGGCCAACCGCCAAGAAGGACCACGCTGAGGAAAACCTCCATGAACCACAAACCCGCCACCGCAAGAACCAGGCAAGCCCTCGGCAGGGGCCTGTCGGCCCTGCTGCCGTCCACGCCCACCGAGGGGCCAGTGAGCGGACAGGCGGTCGTGCAGATCCCGATCGCCAAGATCGACCCGAATCCTGTCCAGCCGCGCGCAGACTTCAACGAGGAGGCGCTCCAGGGCCTGGCCGATTCGATTCGTGCCGACGGGGTGCTGCAGCCCGTGCTGGTTCGGCCGACCGGCGACCGGTATGCGCTGCTCGTGGGCGAGCGCCGCCTCAGGGCCGCCCGCCTCGCCGGCCTGCCAAGCGTGCCCGCAATCCTGCGCGAGGTCGACCCCGATCGCCTGCTCGAGGTGACCCTCGTGGAAAACATCCAACGCGAGGACCTCAACCCGATCGAGGTCGCGCTCGCCCTCGAGCGCATGCTTGCGGAATTGAACATCGTCCACGACCAACTGGCTGAGCGCACCGGCATGAGCAGGACCTCGGTCACCAACCACTTGCGCCTGCTTAAGCTGCCAGTTCCGGTGCTGAAGCTCGTGCGTGACGGGAAGCTTCAGATGGGCCACGCCCGCGCTCTGCTGGCGCTGGACAGCGAAGCGGCAAGGGAAGACCTAGCGGAGCGGGCGGTGCAGGCTGGAATGTCCGTGCGAGCTGTCGAGGAGACCGTCCGTCGCATGCAGGCTGGACGCAAGACTCGCCAGCCCGCGGCGCTCGACCCGAACGTGGCCGACGCAATCAAGAACTTGGAACGTGTGCTGCAAGCGCCTGTGCGATTGCGCGGACGGGGCGAGAAGGGGCGCATCGAGATCGCCTACGGGTCGCCAGAAGAGCTCGCTGCGATCTACGACAGGATCGTCGGAGAACTCACCTGAAATTCTGATAACTCCTGTAGTTTCAGTATCTTATAACATTTACTGAGCTCGCGAGCGGATCCTCTCCAAGATTCCTTCCGCCCGGGCCCGGGCAACATGCACGATGCGCTGCTGCTGCACGATCTTATTCAGAATCGGCTCGAGCAGCGCCGGCGCCACAATCCGGCCCCGTTCATAGGCCGCCTCCAGGCTGACCAAGGCCTGATTCACGCCAAGGCGGTCAAAGCGGTACAGCCGCTCCAGCGCGCCGAGATGCTGCTGGGTCTCCGCCAGCCTGACGAACCATGAGACAACCTTGCGCGCTTCGGCAATTTCCGAATAGTCAAACGTCGCCTCGCCACGAATCTTGCCCGACGATTCGTACCGCACGACCTTGCTGCCGGTCGAAGCAACCTTGCGCTTGCTCGCCAAGGGCTTGGCGAAGTAGTCCAGGCTTGCAGCCCACTCGAAGACCGGGCTGGCCTCCCACCTCTCAACTTCGAATTCGACGGCCTTGTCGCCTTCCTCGGAGTAGCTCACCATGCCCTCAGAGGTCAGCTTGACCGCGAACTCACCGGGCACCGCGCCCGGAAAGACGCGCTCAAAATAGATCGCATCCTGCGCCGAACCAGCGACCGCCGCCAGCAAAGCGAACACGAGCATCCGGGCCAACACCAGCTCACCCTCCCCTTTGGGCAGCGTCGCGCAAATTCGCGTGGCAATAGGCCACGGCAAGGGCATCCGAAATATCCAGCGGCTCGACCTGCTCGCGAACGCCAAGCAATAGCTGAACCATCTGCCGAACCCGCTCCTTGTCGGCGTTACCATGCCCCGCGATGCTGTTCTTCACCGCGGCCGGGCTGTAGCTCGCCACGGGCAGGCCAGCCTGGGAAACGCAGAGCATGGCGGCCCCGCGCACATGCGCCAGGACCAGCGCGCTTCGGACGTGCTTGTGCGCGAACACATCCTCGAACGCGGCCTCGGCTGGCTGATACCGTTCCAGCACCTCACGCAGCCCGTCGGCCACAATGCACAACCGTTCCGAAAACTCCCGCTTTTCGGGCACACGAATCGCTCCGTAGCCGACAGCCCTAGCCTGCCGGCCGACGCTCTCGATCACACCGTAGCCGGTTACGCGCGAGCCGCAATCAATGCCCAGTATCAGCACGGCTCGGCCCGCTCAGGCGGAAAAGGCCTCAAGCTCCTTCTCGCCGATGTCAAAGTTGGAGAACACGTTCTGGACATCGTCCTGACCCTCCAGTTTCTCGATCATGCGGATCACGCTGCCTGCCTGCCTGCCCTCAACCCGCACCGTGTTCTCCGGAACACGCGCGACCTCTGCCGAGAGCGGCTCGATGCCGGCGTCGCTGAGCGCACCCAGCACCGCCGCGTGGTCGTCGGGAGCGGAATCCACTGCCCAGTGGTCGCCTTCGTCGCGCAGGTCGTCGGCACCGGCCATCAGCACCAAGTCCATGAGGTCGTCCTCGCTGGCGGCATCCTTGGCGAGCACGATCGAGCTGCGCTTGTTGAAGATCCAAGAAACACAGCCGTTCTCCCCGAGGTTCCCGCCGTTCTTCGCGAAGATGTGCCGCAGTTCCGCTACCGTGCGGTTCCGGTTGTCGGTGACGGTCTCCACCAGCACCGCCACGCCGGCCGGTGCATAGCCCTCGAAGGTAACCTCGGAATAGGTCTCGCCCTCGAGCTGGCCGCTACCGCGCATGATCGCGCGCTTGATGTTCTCGCTGGGCATCGACTGCGCCTTGGCAGTGGCAACCGCCGACCGCAGTCGAGGGTTGGAATCCTCCTCAGCCCCGCCCTCGCGGGCCGCCACTTGAATCTCACGGATCAAGCGAGTGAAAATCTTGCCACGCTTTGCATCGGTGGCTGCTTTCTTGTGCTTGATCGTCGACCATTTCGAGTGCCCTGACATAGGCTTCCAAGTCTTGATTGCCGCGCTGAAGCTGTGCGCGAACCCAAGGTAGAGAATAGCAGATCGCGGCCATTTCAGGCCCTCGCGAGACGCTAGAATGATCCTTTGGCCTTCCCCACCCACCGGTACCGCCGACTCCGCGGAACCGCCCCGCTACGGTCGCTTACCCGGGAGACACGGCTGTCTCCGGCTGACTTTGTTTACCCCCTGTTCGTCTGTCCGGGCGAAGGCGTGCGGGTGCCGATCGATTCCATGCCGGGCGTGAGCAACCTCTCCGTGGACCTGCTCGTCGAGGAATGTCGTGAGGTGGCTGCCCTAGGGATCCCGGGAGTCATCCTGTTCGGCATTCCATCCATGAAAGACCCGTTTGGGAGCGAAGGCTATGACGAGCGAGGCATCGTCCAGGCGGCGATTCGAGCACTGAAGGAGGAGCTGCCGGAGTTGCTTGTCATCGCCGACACGTGTCTCTGCGAATACACCGACCACGGCCACTGCGGGGTCGTCGAAGAGGGCGATGTTGACAACGACAAGAGCCTCGACCTGCTGCGCAAGGTCGCGCTTTCCCAAGCGCTGGCCGGGGCGGACATCATCGCGCCTTCGGACATGATGGACGGCCGCGTCGGGGCCATCCGCACGACTCTGGACGAGGCTGGGCTCGAAAGGGTGCCCATCCTTTCCTACGCAGCCAAATACTCCTCGTCCTTCTACGGGCCGTTCCGGGATGCCGCGCAGTCTACGCCGCAATTCGGCGACCGCAAGAGCTACCAAATGGACCCTGGCAACCACCGCGAGGCCATGCGCGAGATCCGCGCCGACATTGACGAGGGTGCCGACATGGTTATGGTCAAGCCGGCCATGCCCTACCTAGATATCCTGTGGCACGCGAAGCAGGAATTCGGCTTACCGACGGCCGCATACCAAGTGAGCGGGGAGTACGCAATGATCCAAGCCGCCGTCATGAACGGCTGGCTCGAGGCAGAGCGGGCCGTGCTAGAGAGCCTGATCTGCATCAAGCGTGCCGGAGCGGACTTCATCCTGACCTACCATGCCAAACAGGCCGCGCGGCTTCTCGCCTAAGACGACCATGGTGACGGTGCGGGCCGCGCTGCTGCTATTCGGCGCGCTTCTCGTCTCCTTCGCGCAGGAAACGGCCGAGCTCGGGCTGGCGCAGCGGATCGATGCAATCCTCGCGCGCCCCGCGGGCCAGCGCACGCACTGGGGAATCTTCGTCGTCGATCTCGACACAGGCGAGACCCTCTACGAGCACAATGCCGACAGGCTGTTCGTACCGGCCTCCAACGTCAAGCTGGTGTCGACCGCCATCGCTCTGCAGCGGCTGGGAGCAGACCACACGTTCACAACCACGCTCAAGGCCGAGGGCAGGGTCGATGAAAGCGGCCGCCTGGAGGGGGACCTGCGGCTGATTGGCGGGGGCGACCCGAACTTGTCCTCGCGCCTGCTGCCCTACCGCAAGAAGGAGGACTACCTAGCCGACCGGCTCACCCCACTGCGCCAAATCGCAGAGCGCGTTAGAGATGCGGGCATCCGGGTTGTCTCCGGGAACGTGATCGGCGACGACTCGCGCTATGTGTGGCAGCCGTATCCCACGGGCTGGTCCCATGCGGACACGCTACAAGCGTACGGAAGTCCCGTCAGCGCCCTGGCATTCAACGATAACGTGATCGAGCTGCGGATCACGCCCGGCACTGCGGGCCGGGCTGCGCGCGTCGCCCTGACGCCCCAGCTGGCGTTCTACGAGATTTCGAATCGAACCAAGACGACCAATGGCCGGTACGTCGAGCGACGACTGCTCGCCCGCTGGGGCGAGGCCCGGGACGAAGTCGTGCTGGCGGGTCACATCCCGGCCCAGTCCAAGGGGCGGACGATCCAGCTCGCTGCCGATGATCCGGCCTTGTACGCCGCGATCGCGCTCAGACAAGCCTTGGCCGACATTGGCATCGACGTGGAGGGCCGGGCGGAGTCCCACCACCGGCTGCCGGACCAGCTCGCGAGCCTGCGCTCGGCCCCGGCACCCCAGCGAGCCAAGCAAGGCAAGGCACTCGCAGAGATCACCTCCGTGAGCATCAGCGAAGCAATTCGAGTGGTTAACAAGGACAGCCAGAACCTGCATGCGGAAATGCTGCTACGCGAAGTCGCCCTGCAAGAGTCTGGCATCGGCAGCCAAGAGGCTTCCATCGACAGCCTGAGACGCTTTCTGGCCGCGGTCGGGCTGAGCTCGGGCGAGTTCTTCCTGCGCGACGGCTCGGGCCTGTCGCGCCACAACCTGCTCGCCCCCGCGGCCACCGTGCGCCTCCTCGAATTCATGTGGCGGTCCGATGACCGCGATGCGTTTGTCGCCAGCCTGCCCGTTGCCGGGCACGACGGAACTCTTGACTGGAGATTCAAGCGCTCGGCGGCCTACGGGCGCCTTCGCGCCAAGACCGGTTCCATGTCGCATGTCCTGGCCCTTTCCGGGTATGTCTCGAGCGACCCGGGCAGGACGCTGGCATTTTCCATCTTTGCGAACAATTTCGGCATCGTGGTCACCTCGACGCGCCATCTGATGGACGCCATTGCCGCGGAACTCGTTAAGCCAGATCGAGACTGATCGATCCCGGGCCGAGTGCCAAGGTCCGATCGCCTGACATCGCTATCATGGGTATGCGGGAGCTCGGCGCAACCATTGCACTCCAGAGGACCGAATCCCCGGAACCTGCTAGGCATTGAAGGCGTATCCCGTGGCGAGATCGAACACCTGCTCGAGCGCGGACGCCACTACAAAGCGATCCAGCCGCGCAAGAAGCTGGACACCCTGGCGGGACGCTCCATCGTCAACCTGTTCTTCGAGCCCTCGACCCGCACGCGCACAAGCTTTGAGATCGCGGCCAAGCGCCTAGGCGCCGACACGATCAGCATCGAGGCGCTCGGCACGAGCCTTTCCAAGGGCGAGTCCCTGGTCGACACGCTGAACACGCTGGCCGCGATGAATCCGGACATTATCGTCATGCGGCACGCCGCCTCCGGAGCCTCGCACTTCCTATCCCGATTCCTGTCCACGCCAATGATCAACGCGGGGGACGGGCGTCACGAACACCCCACGCAAGCGCTACTCGACGCGCTCACCATCCTCGAAGTCAAGGGAACCCTGGAAGGCCTCCGCGTGGCGATCATCGGCGACATCTCCCACTCCCGAGTGGCGAGGTCAAATATTCACCTGCTAGCGAACTTCGGTGCCGACATCGTCGCTTGCGGCCCCGCCACCACAGTCTCCAAGCACCTGCCGCGGCTCGCCTCCGGCGTCAGCCTCACGTTCGACATGCGCGAGGCTGTCCGCGATGCCGACGTGATCATGATGCTGCGCGTGCAGCTGGAGCGGCAAAACGTCGAGGTGTTCCCCAAGAACGAATACTTTCGCTACTTCGGGCTCTTGCTCGAGCACGTGGCCCTCGCTAAGCCGGATGCCATCGTGCTGCACCCCGGACCGATCAATCGCGGTCGGGAGATTTCTAGCGAGGTCGCGGACTCGCAGCGGTCCATGATCTTGAGCCAAGTGGAGAACGGCGTAGCCATTCGCATGGCGGTGCTGGAATGGGTCTGCTCGGAGTAAGACGGAGCAATTCATGCGCCTGCTGATCAAACACGGCCGCGTCATCGACCCTGCCAGCGGGCTCGACGAGCAGCGGGACGTGCTCATCGAGGACGCCCGGATTGTGGCAATCGAGCCGGAAATCGATGCCATGGCCGACAAGGTCTTCGCCGCGGCAGGGCTGGTCGTCGCGCCGGGGTTCGTCGACATACACGTGCATTTGCGGGAACCCGGCATCGAGCACGCAGAGACCATCAAGAGCGGCACTCGAGCCGCCGCCGCAGGCGGCTTCACCGCGGTGTGCTGCATGCCGAACACCCTTCCGGTGAATGACTCTGCCCAGATCACCAGCTTCATCGTGGAGCGGGCCCGGCGAACGGCCACCGTCCACGTGCATCCGATCGGGGCAATCTCCAAAGGCAGCAGGGGCGAGCGCCTCGCCGACATCGGCGCGATGCGCAGCGAGGGCGCGGTCGCCATCAGCGACGATGGACTGCCCGTCATGGATTCCGGCCTCATGCGCCGCGCCATGAAGTACGCCGCATCCTTCGACCTCACGGTGATCGATCACTGCGAAGATGTGAATCTCAGCGCGGGCGGAGACATTCACGAAGGAATCCAGAGCATGCGCCTGGGTCTCGGCGGGATACCGGCATGCGCCGAAGATGTGATGGTGGCCCGCGACATCATCCTTGCCGCCGACACAGGTGCACGGGTCCATATCGCCCACATCTCGACCGCAGGCTCCATCGCCATGGTGCGGCACGCAAAGCGCCTGGGATTCCCAGTCACCGCCGAAGTGACGCCTCACCATTTCGCGCTGACCGACGAGCAGATTCCCGGCTATGACTCGAACTACAAGATGAGGCCGCCTTTGCGCACCCAGCACGACATCGAAGCTGCGATCGAGGGCTTGGTGGACGGCACGATCGACTGTATCGCGACAGACCATGCGCCTCATACCGGTCACATCAAGATGCAGGAATTCGAGCGCTGCCCGTTTGGCGTGACAGGTCTGGAGACGGCGCTGGGGCTAGCGCTCAAGACGCTGTACCACCCAGGCAAGGTCAGCCTGCTCCACCTCATCCGCCTCTTCACGAACGCTGCCAGCGGTTGTCTCAACCTGGACCGCGGCCGGCTCCGCGTGGGCGGGCCGGCGGACCTGACCGTGTTCTCGACCGAGCGCGAATGGACCTATGATGCCGGTGAGACGCTTTCCAAGAGCAAAAACTCCCCTTTTGGCGGGGAAGTGTTCCGGGGCGGGCCAGTCGCGACGATCGTGGCGGGCCGCGTGGCGTGGACGGCCCAGAACGGCATCGAACAGCGCTGATCCTAGTCTGGGATCACGTCACTAGGAGTTTAGGGCGTGGCAGCGTAGGCCTTTGACAGTTCTTGAAGGCTCACACTGGACGCGGCACCGCGGTGAATCACAAGTCTGTACCGCAGCCGGACCGGCTCGCCCATCGGGACCGAAACCGGAGCGGGCCCTGGCCAAACGGGATTCTGCATGCTGGGCGTGGCCGACGCCCGCAGCACCCATCCTTGCGGATAGCCTGCCGAGGACGGATGGACGAACACTGCGACACCGCTAGCAGTGCCCGCACCGCCGAACGCTGCCGAGAAATCGACCCAGTCGCCGACGTCCATGGCCAGCCGCTGCGGGATCACGCCCCCGCTCGCAGCTGTGAAGCGCAGATCCTCCAGCACCCTCACACGCACTGAAAAGCCACCGTAGCCTTTCTCATCTTCGGAGCCTCCCAGCCGGAGGTCCTCTTGCAGGGCGGCGAGGCGGATATCGAAATCCACGAATCGGATGTCGCTAGCTTCGGGATGCACAACGACCTCCGCGATCTCTTCGGCGATCGGCTCCGAACCAGCGGCGAAGTCCGGCGAGAACCACCGGTGCGTCAGGCGCAAGCCATTCCCGGCCGGCAGCACCCGCGCATCCTCCAGCTGCCAAGAGAACCGCTGGGCGAGCCACGGGTCGCCGGCACGAATCTCGCCGATCAGGACTTGGTGCCATGTCCAGTACACGCCACGGTGGTGACGATGGTCCTTCGGGAAGTCTTCCGTCAGGATCTCGCCGTCAAGTCCGTACAACGGATGCACATAGTTCGAGCGCTCGAAGCTGCCGTCAATGGATCTCGGCTCGAGCTGGTAGAACAACACGGGACGGCCAGCTTCGCGCACAAGGTATCCGGCGGTCTCTTGCGAGACCTCGATTGCGTGCCCGGCCTTGGAGGCGGACGGTGATATCGAGCATCCGGCGAGCACGAGCAAGATAGCAATAACAGGGAGCACGGGCATTCACAAACCGGGCAGAGCGCATCAAATTATAACCGTTTTGACTTGCGTCTCTCCACTCGCCCTAGCGACCGGACATGCTTAACTCAGGATCGTCGCTTGATTGCGCTGGTACGGAGTATTCGGACGGCTAGAGGACGACTGATTGGATCAGGAAATGCCTGCGGGATGCCAGTGGCAGGGACGTTGGCTGTCTGACTGCGATTCGCTGCCCGGAAGCGAGCGGCGGGCGATGATCGCCGCTAGGGCGTTGGCCGCATGCGGCCTGTAGGGGCTCGGACTATTCCGCCGTCCAAGGCTCAAATTCGTCCGGCGGCAGTAAGGCAGGTGTTTTCACTTTGCTACGCTCCTGCCGAAAGAGAGCTGGGCGCAAGGCTGCCTGAAATCGCCTGTAGAGTCGAGGAGAAGCGCGCCTACCTTAGCGTGAGGGAGTAGCAGTTTGCCGGCCGCTTTCGCTTATCGCCGGTGCCTTCTCTCGCGTAGTCACGTTTCTTCTCCCCGCTCATCGAACTGGACATGCCGATTTCCAGCATCCAGCTCTCGGACGAGATCATGCCTTCGCCCACGGGAAACTAGCCGTTCGCACTGAAAGGCGTGTGAGGCCGAGGTCATCCCTCAGCCGCTTGTCCGGGTAGCGCACGTACTGCCCGGACCTCACCTTGTGTTTCCGACACAGCCACTGGCGCAGCCGCTTGGTCGCATGAGCATCGATGGCGCGGTACGCCGGGCTCACCTGTCCCAGTTGGAAGTAGTTCGCCCAGCCGAGCATAGCCCGGTTCAGTCTCCCCACTACCAGTTCCGGTTCCAGCAGCCCGTGTCTCGCTTCCGTCAGCTCACTGATCCTGCGGCAGATGCTGCGGACGCTAGCCTTGCTCGGGCGCGTGCCGATGTAGGCCCGGCCCGTTTTGTGGCTGTAATTGCGTCCGATGCGGTACCCGAGGAACTCCATGGGCTCCTCCGGGCATCGCAGGCAGCGGGTCTTCGTCGCGTTGACCGGTAGGCGCAGTTGCTCCATCATCCGTTCGACAGTTGCCCGCATGGCTTCCGCCGGGGCTCTGCCGCAGACAACGAAGTCATCCGCGTAGTTCACGATCTCCGCGCCGTAGCGTCGGGCGTGGCCCGACTGCTTCCAACCCAGGATGAAGCGCCGCATGTAGACGTTGCTGAGCAACGGGGAGATCGGAGCACCTTGCGGGGTCCCTTTCCGCTCCCGGCGCGCCCGGTTCGTGCGGCGCGTGCCGCCTTTCCCGTCGTCCTCTACCACGGCCATTTCCAGCCACATCTTGATCCAGCTCAGCATGCGCCCGTCGCTCACGCGCCGGGCGATCGACCGGATTCGGTCACAGTGCGGGATCTCACCGAAATAATTCGATACGTCGCCGTCCACTACTTCCCGGTAACCGGTGTTTAGGAGCCGATGCACGTGCCGGACTGCGTCCAGCGCGCTGCGGCCTTCCCTGTAGGCCTATTGCTCCGCTTGCAGGTCCGCCTCGAAGATCGGCGATAGCACTAGCATCGCCGCCGTCTGCGCCACCCTGTCCCGGATGCACGGTATGCCCAACGGTCGGAATTTCCCCGGCTGCTTCTTTGGGATCAACACCTGCCGCACCGCGCGCGGTCGGTCGGTGTTCCCCCGCAGCTCTTTCGCCAGTTCCCCCAGCCACCGCTGCACGCCCCGCTCCTTGCTCTGCTCGAACGTCTCGCCGTCCACTCCGCAGGCCCCGCCGTGCCGGCGGACTGCCTGCCACGCAGCGGCCAGCACATCCTCTCGCCCGACCTTGTCGCTGAGCGTGTAGAACCGGAAGCCCGGGTCTCCCTTCGCTTTCGCATGTAACGCCGTCTGGAGTCTCCGCACCGTATGCGGAGCTTGTAGGTCTTCACCAGTCTCCATGATCCCTTTCCCCTTGCTTGCGTCCCTCTCGAACTGAGGCCCCTTCCCATCCCCCGGCATTACCCGGCTTCACCGGTACTACCAGCCTCTCCGCCACCCCGCCGGCCCAGGCTGCTCCTCGCGGATTCCCGGTTTGGCGCGGGCGCGCCCTGCCCATGCCCCAGATCTCGCACTTGACAACTGTAGGGTGGTTGTGGCATGTCTAAAGCATGCTCGACCAACATTGCATTGCGGAGACCCTCTCGCACTCAGAGGCCGTGGAGACCCTGCGGGTGCTGCGGACGCAGGCTGGCGACACCAGCCGGAGCGCGTTCGCCCGGCACGTGTGCCGGGAGTTCGGTTTCGTGAACAGTCGCGGCCAGCCGCAGGTGGCGAGCTGCCAGAAGGCCTTGCGCAGTCTGCACAGCGCGGGACGCATCGATTTGCCGGCCCCGCGCCATGGCGGCCGCGCCGGTGACTGCCGTCCGCGTCGGCTCGGCCAGCCGGTCCCGCCACCGCAAGCAGTTCCGCCTGCGGCGGGGGCGGTCGCCGGGCTCAAGTTGACCCTGGTGACGAGTCCGCAACAGCGGCGGACCTGGAACGAGCTGGTCGCCAGCGAGCACCCGCAGGGAGCCGTGCTGCACGTCGGTGCCCAGCTGCGCTACCTGATTGAGTCCGAGCACGGCCTGCTGGGGGCGCTCGGCTTCGCCGCCGCGGCCTTGGCGGTGGCGGCCCGCGACGAGTGGATTGGCTGGGATGCGCAACTGCGCCGCAAGCGGCTGCACCGCGTGCTGGGCCTGAGCCGCTTCCTGATCCGTCCCAGCGTGCGCTGTCACCTGCTCGCTTCCAAGGTGCTCGGCATGGTCCGGCGGCGGCTGCCGGAGGACTTCCTCCAGCGCTATGGCTACCGGCCTGCCCTGCTGGAAACCTATTGCGATCCGCAGCAGCACGCCGGCACGTGTTTCCGCGCCGCTAACTGGACCTGCGTCGGCCAGACCGGCGGGCGCGGGCGTTTCGCCCGGCCCGGCCAGCGCGTGCCGGTCAAGGCCATCTTCGTCTACCCCCTGCAGCGCGACTGGCGGCGCCTGCTCGGGGCCGCCGCAGCGCCGCCCGGCCAGCCGCTGGGGCCGGCCGACGGGCTGGCCCTGGACGAGTTCGCGGCCAACGAACTGGGCCAGGCGCCGCTGGGTGATCTACGCTTGTCGAAGCGGCTGGTGCAGACCGCGCAGATGCAGGCCGCCGCTCCCATGGCCTCGATCCCCGCCGCCGCGCAGGGCCAGCGGGCCGCCGTCAAGGGCCACTACCGCCTGATCGACCAGCCGGACGACTCGGCGGTGACCCCGCAGAACATCCTGGCGCCGCACCGCCAGCGCACGCTGCGGCGCCTGCAGGCCGAGCGCACGGTGCTGTGCGTGCAGGACGGCACCGAGCTCAACTTTGCCGAGCATCCCGGCTGTGCGGGGCTGGGCTACATCGGCAAGAACAAGCGCTCGGAGGGCACGCTGGGGCTGCACATGCACTCGACGCTGGCGGTCAGCCCGGAGGGCATCCCGCTGGGGCTGCTGCAAATCCAGTACGACGCGCCGGACGGGCAGGCGCAGCGCGGGCGGCCGCTGGAGGAGCGCAAGACCTTCCGCTGGATCCGCGGGTTGCGCGACTGCGCGGAGGTAGCGGGCCAGTTGGCGGGCCCGCGCCTGGTGGCGGTGATGGACCGTGAGGCCGACGTGCAGGCGCTGTTCGCCGAGCAGCGGCGGCTGGAGGGAGTCGAGTTGCTGGTGCGGGCCAAGCACAACCGCGTCCTGGGCGCGCCCCGGCCGAAGCTGTTCGAGCACATGCGGGCACAGCCGGTGGGGGGCCAGTTGGAGATCAAGGTGCAGCGGAGTTCGGCGCGGCGGGGCACGCGCAGGCCGAGTTGCGCTGGCAGACGGTCGAGTTGCCGGCCCCGGCGCGCGGCGAGGCAGCGCTGCGGATGCAGCTGGTGCACGTGTGGGAGCGGGCGGCGCCGGAGGGGGTGGAAGCGTTGGAGTGGTTCCTGCTGACGACGTTGCCGGTGGCGTCGCTGGCGGATGCGGAGCAGGTGCTGGAGTGGTACCGGCTGCGCTGGCGCATCGAGGACTGGCACCGGATGCTCAAGTCCGGCTGCAAGGTGGAGTACCTGGGGCACCGCACGGGGCAGCGGATCGAGCGGGCGGTGACGATCAAGGCGGTGATCGCCTGGCGGCTGGCCGCGATGACCCTGCTGGGACGGGAGACCCCCGAATTACCGAGCGAGGTGTTCTTCACGCAGATCCAGCTGCGCGTGCTGCGCCACTTCGCGTCCAAGCGCGGGCTGGCCGCGCCGGGCAATCTGGGACTGGCGGTGCGGACCATGGCGATCTTGGGCGGCTACCTGTACCGTGCGCACGCTCCGCCGCCGGGCCATCAAAAGATCTGGGAGGGCTGGACCCGCTTGACCATCATGAGCGAAGCCTATGAGCTGAAAGACTACTTCGAGCCGCCCGCCAGCGCCTCTCAGGATGAGCCCGAATCGTGACTTGTGGGGCAACGGCAGGGCGCGCCACCGACGGGGCTTCCCGTGTTGCCTCCGTCCCCCTCTTACACGCATGCTGCCGCCACTACCCCGGCGGAGACGACCGGTGCGCGCGTCGCTCGCTTCCCGGTCGCTGGCAGCCTTCCCCGTGTCTACGGCGGGTCGGCCTCCGCATCAATCTTTTCGAGGCCTGCTCGGCGTTCACTTGGTTGCGGCCTGCGTGCTCGCTGAGTCGCCCAACGGCGACCCTTTTTCATCAGAGTGCTCAGTCCATGTCGTTACCTCCATGAGCCGCTCCGACTGCTTCCGGCTGGAACGACAGTTTGCCGGGCGGGTTTCGCACCCGCTGGGGGCCAGTGCCTTAGCACGGCGCACATAGGCAAGGGACTTACGAGACTTACCACGAAGCAGCTGTGCTCGGATCAGAGTGATTCCCAACCTGCTTCGGCGCAGTCTGATGCGAGCAAGAATGGCCAATTCCGGTCGAGCTAGACCGAAAACCAGCACGGCCCCTGTCAACCGCCAGTCCCGCTCCGCAGCCAGTTCCCGCCCTCCAACTTGCGGGGCACAACCGGCGATTCTAATCGTCGTTGCTTGGCATCCGGTGTCTGTTGATGTGAGCATCCCGAATTGTTTTGGCGGCAGGTAGGCGGGATTGCTCACTCTGGTACGCTCCTGCCGGAGCAAAACCCCGCCCTGCTGCCGGCATCATCCGCATCCGTGCAGGCGTTCGGCTACGCGTCCCGGATGCGCCCGCTGTGCCACTCCAGCGCTGCCGCGCCCTGCCCATGCCCCAGATCTCGCACTTGACAACTGTAGGGTGGTTGTGGCATGTCTAAAGCATGCTCGACCAACATTGCATTGCGGAGACCCTCTCGCACTCAGAGGCCGTGGAGACCCTGCGGGTGCTGCGGACGCAGGCTGGCGACACCAGCCGGAGCGCGTTCGCCCGGCACGTGTGCCGGGCGTTCGGTTTCGTGGACAGTCTGCGTATTCTGGCCGAAAGGGGTCAGCATTCCGAAGGAAAAGAATCACCTCGGAGCGAAGCGACGCTGGCGGGCTCTAGCATGCCATGAGAGCGGCACCACCGTCAATCGACACCCCGTGCGAGGGGTGAAAGTTCATCATCATCATTATTACGGTAGCTTCCGTGTTGGCTGTCAAGCAGATATCCGGGCAGATGTGTTCTGCAAGGGCGATTTTCTTGGATTTCTCTGCACATGGTGAGATTCGGTGAGGGGCGGCGGTGGGTGCTGCTCAGGCGGCGGCCGGCAACTCCCGAGCGGGCGGTTCGCTTTGCCAGCAGCGGTCCTCGCGCAGCAGCGCAGTGAGCAGGCAAGCGAGCTTGCGCATGACGGCGACCATGGCGACCTTGTGCTCCTTCTTGTCGGCGATCAGGCGCTGGTAGCAGGCCTTGCAGGCGGGTTCCCAGCGGGTCGCGGACAGGGCCGCCATGTAGAGGCTGTGGCGGGGCTGGGCGCGACCGCCGCGAATGCTGCGGCGACCATGCTGTTTGCCCGAGTCTTGGTCGAACGGCGCCAGGCCCAACAACGCGGCGGCCTGGCGGCGACCGATGGTGCCCAGTTCGGGCATCTCGGCACACAGGCAGGCGGCCGTGACCGGGCCGCAGCCGGGCACCGACTGGATGATCTCGGCGCGGCGCGCCAGGGCAGCGTCGGCGGCGATACAAGTCAGCATGCGCTGCTCGCAGGAGCTGATGTCGGCTTGCAGGCCATTGCAACTGTCAGCGATGCAGGCAGCCGCCTCGGGGGCGAGTTCGGCGCGCAGCTTGCGGAGGGCGCCGAGCTGTATCACGAGCTTGCGGCGCGCGGCCAGCAAGTCACTGAGCAGCTGCAGGTGATCGTCTTGGGGCGGGGTCGCCACGAGGCTGTCAAGCTGGCCGAAGCGGGCCAGCATGGCAGCGTCGACGCGGTCGTTCTTGGCGAGTTGTCCGAGGGCCTCGGCGAAGCGCCGCGAGCGCAGCGGGTTGACCAGCACGGTCTCCAAGCCGGCCTCGAAGAGGCACTGATGCAGACGGCGGTGATAGCGCCCGGTGGGCTCGAAGACAGCGCGGCTGACGCCGTGCTGCAGCAGCCACTTGCGCAGGGCGCGGCGGCCGCACTTGTCATTCTTGAAGTGGCGCTCCAAACTGCCCTCGAGGATGTGGGCGTCGAGCCCGGATTTGCCGACATCGATACCGGCGATTACGGTGGGCTTGGGTGGTGTCATTCCTGCGTTCCTGTCCTTTTGCGATACGGGGCTACACCCACGCTTCCGTTGAGGTCGCGCAGGAATTGATGCGACGGGCCGACCAAGCTACCGCACGGACCTGAAATCCGAGGGGAAAACGGTCCGACCCGTCGCCGCCTCGGGGGCCTTGCAAGGCCCCCGAGGCGACCTCCCCCCGCTGGCGAGGGGAGGGATCCGAGGCCTGCCGCTGCGGTGGCTTGCGCCACCTGCGGCAGACCAACGAGACGTACCCAAGTCCTAACTGGGGATCCTGTCTCCGGCACACTTCCAAGATAAAAGGGACACCGGTTGCCCGGCGCCCCCCGTGCAGAATCCGTACGTGCCCGGTGGGGCATACGGCTCCTATCTTGAGTGCATGACGGCTAATCGTTGGTCAGGCCACGGGTGGCGCACGCGGGTGCGCGGCCAATGCCGCTCGCTCAGTGCTCGGAGCCGCTCCCAAGGGAAGCGGTCCCGTTGCGACCGACGGCGGAGACTGCGCATCCACAGTCGCTGCAGGTAGTATCGGAAGCGGCTCAGGTGCGGGCCGCTGGTTGGAACTGCATAGTAGTTCAGCCAGCCGTCGAGCACCTGCCCCAGCCATTGCGCGGTCCGCACGATGTCCTCGTCCTGCCGCCGGTGCAGTGCCTGCAGGCCGAGCGCACGGTGCTGTGCGTGCAGGACGGCACCGAGCTCAACTTTGCCGAGCATCCCGGCTGTGCGGGGCTGGGCTACATCGGCAAGAACAAGCGCTCGGAGGGCACGCTGGGGCTGCACATGCACTCGACGCTGGCGGTGAGCCCGGAGGGCATCCCGCTGGGGCTGCTGCACATCCAGTACGACGCGCCGGACGGGCAGGCGCAGCGCGGGCGGCCGCTGGAGGAGCGCAAGACCTTCCGCTGGATCCGCGCGTTGCGCGACTGCGCGGAGGTAGCGGGCCAGTTGGCGGGTCCGCGCCTGGTGGCGGTGATGGACCGCGAGGCCGACGGGCAGGCGCTGTTCGCCGAGCAGCGGCGGCTGGAGGGAGTCGAGTTGCTGGTGCGGGCCAAGCACAACCGCGCCCTGGGCGCGCACCGGCCGAAGCTGTTCGAGCACATGCGGGCACAGGCGGTGGGGGGCCAGTTGGAGATCAAGGTGCAGCGGAGTTCGGCGCGGCGCGCGGCGCGCACGGCGCAGGCCGAGTTGCGCTGGCAGACGGTCGAGTTGCCGGCCCCGGCGCGCGGCGAGGCAGCGCTGCGGATGCAGCTGGTGCACGTGTGGGAGCGGGCGGCGCCGGAGGGGGTGGAAGCGTTGGAGTGGTTCCTGCTGACGACGTTGCCGGTGGCGTCGCTGGCGGATGCGGAGCAGGTGCTGGAGTGGTACCGGCTGCGCTGGCGCATCGAGGACTGGCACCGGATGCTCAAGTCCGGCTGCAAGGTGGAGTACCTGGGGCACCGCACGGGGGAGCGGATCGAGCGGGCGGTGACGATCAAGGCGGTGATCGCCTGGCGGCTGGCCGCGATGACCCTGCTGGGACGGGAGACCCCCGAATTACCGAGCGAGGTGTTCTTCACGCAGATCCAGCTGCGCGTGCTGCGCCACTTCGCGTCCAAGCGCGGGCTGGCCGCGCCGGGCAATCTGGGACTGGCGGTGCGGACCATGGCGATCTTGGGCGGCTACCTGTACCGTGCGCACGCTCCGCCGCCGGGCCATCAAAAGATCTGGGAGGGCTGGACCCGCTTGACCATCATGAGCGAAGCCTATGAGCTGAAAGACTACTTCGAGCCGCCCGCCACCGCCTTTCAGGCTGAGCCCTGATCGTGACTTGTGGGGCAACGGCAGGCCGCGCCCGAGCACTCTTCCCGCGCCAGGATCTGGGTTTGCGCGCCCGCCCGGGCGGCGCCTAAGGCCCGCGCGTCGCTTGCCTGAGGCGCACCATCGTCTGCAGTTGCACGTTCGCCCGCCAGAGCACTTCGTTGCCCGCCAGCGGACGGCGCTTGCTCGGCTGCCAGCCCGCCATGCGCGCCAGCAACACCACCCAAGTGCGGATGTCCGGCCCGAGCGGCGGCAGCAGCCGCTCGATCACCTCCCGCGCGTAGCGCTGCAGGCTGAACACCTGCCAGGCCGTGATCGCGTCGAACACCAGGCACTTGCCCAGCGCCGCCGCATCGCGCAACTGCCGCTCCTCGCTCTGCGCCCCGCTCTTGAGCACCCGGAAATACTCCTCGATGCCCCAGCGCGCCTCGTACCAGCCCACGATCCGCTCGGCCCACTCCGCCGTCCGGGCACCTTCGCTCGACACCAGCAGCCATTCCAGCTCATCCTTGCCCGCCGGCGGGTCCGTCTCCAGCACCCGCACCAGCCACACCGTCAGCGGCTCCGCCCTCGGCTGCTCTTTCGGCGGTTGCAGTTGCACCTGCCCGATGCGGATCTCCGTCGTCGCGGTGCGCTTCGTCCGCGCCCGCTTGCCCCCCTGCGAATCGATCACGATCTCCCGCCCGCTGACCAGCGGCTCCTCGAAGTCCGGCTGCGCCGCCAGCTCCCGCAGCCTCGTCTCCCCGCACCATTGCGCTTGCACCTTGCGCTGCCGCCCCGCGTGCGCCCGCACCAACAACCCCGCCTCGGCCGCCTGCGCCGCCTGCTGCTGGAACAGTGCGAAAATGTCGCTCTCGCGGTCGCCCACCACCACCACCCGCTTGCCCGGTGCCAGCCGGCCCAACTCCGCGCCCTGCGCAACTCTAGGTTAATCATCGCCCGGTCACCCCCAGCGGGCGCCCCCCTGCGCTGAACCCCACACTGGCATGCACGAACAGTTCCCGCGAACTGCTGGCGCGGTCCTGCAAGGGCCCCAGCCCGCGCGCGCTGCGGCGCAGGTTGGTGTAGTTCAGCGTCGTCGTGTCCTGCACCAACAACAGCGTCTCGCTCGCGTCCAGCCGCAGCCGCTCCAGCAGCGCCTCGCGATGCGGTTGCAGGATGTCCGCGGCGGTCACCCCGCTCTGTGTCTGGTCGCTGGCCCTGTGCTACTCTGGGCGTTTAATCATGCCTCGGTCAGGAGAACCCGCGCCTGACTTTGTCGCCGAAACAGACCGGTGCGGCACAGTCCGGCTCTCCGACTTGCGGGGCAAGAAGGTAATCCTCTACTTCTATCCAAGGGACAGCACCCCAGGCTGCACGATGGAGGCCTGCGGCTTTCGCGACCGCGCAGACGAGTTTGCCGCGAAGAACTGCGTGATCCTCGGCGTCAGCGCCGACAGCGTCAAGTCGCACGAGCGCTTCAGCTCGCGCCACAACCTGCCGTTCCGACTGATTAGCGATAGCGACCACGCGATTTCAGCAGCTTACGGGGCTTGGCGCGAGAAGACTTTCTTCCGACAGAGGTACATGGGCACGGTGCGGTGCACCATCGTCATCGACGAGGAGGGCCTGATTAAGGCGGTCTATGACAAGGTCCGAGTGTTCGGACACGTCAGCGAGGTGCTTGCGAGCGTGTGACGGGGCTCTAGGGAGCGTCGGTCGCAACTATAATGAACTACCGGTGGGCCCCGTTCTCCGACTCAAGCAACAAAAGCTGTTCGACCTGCTGGCGGACATGGACAAAGTTCTCGTCGCATATTCGGGCGGGACGGACTCGGCGTACCTTGCGTGGGCGGCGAATCGAGTGCTCGGGACGCAAGCCTTGGCAGTGACGGCGGATTCGGCCTCGATTCCCGAGTCGCACAAGCGGGACGCGATTGATTTCGCCGTGCAGTTCGGCATCGCGCACCGAATGATCCAGACCCAAGAGTTCGAGAATCCGGAATACACACAGAACGATGCGAATCGCTGTTTTCACTGCAAGGACGAGCTGTTCAACCGCATGAACGAAGTGGGCGAGGAACTCGGCGTCTCCACCATCGCCTACGGCGTCAACGCCGACGATACCAGTGATTTCCGTCCCGGTCACCGCGCGGCGCGCAAGCACGAGGTCCGCGCACCGCTGCTTGAAGCCGACCTGGCCAAGGCAGAGATTCGCGAACTCTCGCGTGAGGCCGGGCTGCCAACATGGGATCGGCCCGCCGCGGCCTGCCTCAGTTCGCGCATTCCCTATGGGACGCAAGTAACACCCGAGAACGTGAGGCAAGTCGAGCGAGGTGAGGAAGCCCTGGGGCGGCTAGGATTCCGAGTCTTTCGTGTTCGCCACCACGGCTCGCTGGCACGAATCGAGGTCGGTAAGGACGAACTGCCCAGAGCCCTCAGCCTCGACATGGCGGAAACCCTGGCAGAGACTTTCCGGGAGATCGGTTACCAATACGTTACGCTCGACTTAGCCGGATACCGCCAAGGCTCGCTGAACGAAGTCTTACAGGCCGGGCCGGACGGAGCCTTCCGCATCCTCGACTGAGCCTGCAAGCTCGGCCGGCCCCGACCAGGCCGAGTCCAGAGAGGTCGTCAGGCGGTCTTGTCGGTCAAACCCTGCTGGCGTTTGCGCTGCCTTGCCAAAAGGCGGTGCTTGGACTGTGTCAGCAGCTACCTGGCGAGACACCAAGTGGTCGAGGGTCACAACTATTCAGCCTCCATGTTGGATGTCAAGCGGAAAACGGGGGAGCGGGGGAAATGCCGTGTTTTTTGGCTTTTGCGGTCGGCGGCAGGCCATCCCTGCGCGAGCGAGCTAGTCGCGGGAGGACCATCATGCTGATGCCTGTTAGCTGGCAGCGGGCTCGGGCTGCCACATGCGGTCGGCGCGCAGCAGGGCGTCGAGGAGGGTGACCAGCTTGCGCATGACGGCCACCAGCGCCTTACACGCGGGATTACAGCGGGTCGCGCGCAAGGCAGCGATGTAGGGCGGGCCGCGCGGATGCTGCCGCTGTCGTACGGGGCGACGCCGCACAAGGCAGCCGCCTAGCGGCGGTCGCACTTGGCGTTGGCGGAGCTCTGGCTGCAATCGAGCGGCAGGCTGTGCGCGTCGAGCCGGGACTTGCCGACATCGAGGCCGGCCACGGCCGGGCCTTGGGCGGCGGTTGGAGTGGGCCTCCCAAGGGGGGTGGGCATTCCTGCAAATCCTTTCCTCTTGCGATGCGAGGCTTGACCCGCGCTTCCATACACAGACTTCGTTACACCGTTTCATTTGGTTTGGATAGTTTGGATGCAGGGAGCGGCGGCTTGGGGTTGGCCGGGGTGGGCTGGGAGGAGGCTGAGCAGGGCAGGTCGTCCGACAGCATGCGGTACACCAAACGGAGTTGGGTGCCGGGGAAGACGGTGCGCGTGCGGTTGAGCTCGTCGAGCAAGGGGGCCAGGGCGCGATCCTGGGCGCGGGTCGGCTGGTGCAGCAGGCGCACGGTGAGGGTCCCGGCTGACTCGTCAGGGTGCAGGCTGGCGTCAGCCTGAAACAGCGACTTGAGCAGGCTGCGGGCGGTGTCGGGATTGTCGAGCGCGGGCGCAACCGCGGTCGTCATCGCTGTTTCGGCGCGGTAGGCCAGCATGCGCAGGGTGTCTAGCAGTAGGCGCAGCGGTTGGGGCAGGGCCTGCAGCCGTGCCTCCGGCGAGAGCTCGCCGGCCAAGATGTGCTGGTCGGTCACCTTGCGTGCCAGCAGCAGGCCTTGGATGGTCTGGTCGCAAGTCTGGATGCGCGCTTCCAGCGCGCGCGCTGGGGCGGATCCGGCGTCGGCTTGCAGGGCCAGCTTGCGGCGCAGGTTGCCGACCGAGTTGCGGGCTTGCTTGAGCGCCTTGCCGATGGTGCGGCAGGCCGGGTTGACGACCCAGGCGTCGGCCTCGACCTCCACCAGGGCATGCTCGGGCAGGGTGTCGAGGCCGAACTCGGCGCGCAGATACTTGAAGAAGTTCTCCTGCGTCCAGCGCGAGCGCAGCAGGCCCGCCGCTTGCTCGGCCGTGAGGTCGGGATGCGTGGTCAGCAGCGCGGGCTGGCGCTGGTCCGGCCCCGGCCGACCCGCCAGCTCGAGCGGCTTGCGCGGCTGGCCGCGCTGGCCCGTGCCGCGCACACGGCGGTCGATCCAGAAGCGGATCTCGCGCGCCTGGCAGCCTGCGCCCAGATCGTACGGTCGCTCGGCCAGCTGGCCCTCCAGGCGGGCCGACCCGCCCGGGGCGCGCACTGGGATGACGGCCTCCCGGAAGTCGCTATCCGGCCAGCGCTGCGCCTGCGAGCCCTTGATCCAAGTCACCACCGCGATGCCCAGCGCGCGCAGCTCGCGGAACAGGCGCGGGCTCCAGCCCTCGCGGTCGAAGACCAGCGTCAGGCGTGGTGCGCCAGCGCCTGCCAGCAGGCCCAGCTGGCGCAACTGCGGCACAATCCCGTTCCAGATCTCAGACACCATGCCGGCGTCTATCTGGCGGTGCAAGCACAGCAGCGGCGCCCCGCCCAGCGCGTGCACCCAGTAGCCGACCGAGGCCGGCAGGGCCAGCTTCTGGCGGGTCACGAAATGTTTCGGCAGCCGGCCCTGACCGCTGTAGACCTGCACGTGGCCATCGACGAACAGCGTGGCGACGGCCTCCGGATCGTCTGCACACCAGTCCTGGGTCAGGCAGCCGACCCAGGCCGGCAGCCCCTTGGCAGCGGCCAGCTGGTGCGTGCGGCGGCGCAGGGTGCGCGGGCAGGGGCAGCGGTCCAGGCCCAACAGGGCGCCCCACTCGCCGGGCTGCTGGTAGCGCAGCCGCTCGGCGCAACGCACCCGGCCCAGCAGCAGGAAGGCCCACAGCAGCAGCAGCGACTGCAGGCCGTAGAAGCCCTTGGGTAGCGTCAGCTGGTCGAGGTGGCGCAGCAGGCCGGCCTGCAGCAGGCTCGGCAGGGCGGTCAGCACGCCGCCCCCGCTGACGGCCGCGGCGGCGGCGAAGCGCGGGGCGCGCCCGTCGAGCGCCCCCAGGCTGGCCGCTACGCGGCCCGCCGTGTCGTGCGCCGCGCGGCCGCGCGGGGCGGCGGCGTCACGCCGGTTGCGGTCTTCCTTGCCGGGGGCCGCCGACGGCGGCGCACTGGGCGCCGCGCCGCCGGGCTGCGGGCCCGCTCCCTGAGCGTCACTGTCACGCTCGGCGGGCGCGCCGGCGCGGCGCCGTGGCAGGCACTGGCTGGCCGGTAGCAAGCCCTGTTGGGTGTAGCGCCACAGCGTCGATTGCGAGACGCCCAGTTGCTGGGCCACGCGGTACAGGCTGAGCCCGGACCGCAGCATGCGGGCGGCCTGGGCCAGCTGCGCGGGGTCCACGATGCCATCGGGGCGGCGCGGCTTGGGGGCGGGCGCGAAGCCAAGCTCACCCTGCACCTGCAGCCGCTGCACGGCGCGCGAGACGGTGCTCTGGCTGATGCCGTGGGCGCGGGCCAGTTCGGACTGCGTAGCGAGGCCGAACAGGGCGAAGCGGGCCAGGCAGAGATTGCGCTCTAGCTTGTGGTCGGCCGTGTGCGAGCAGACGGGGTCGGTGTGCACGAAGTAGACGACGCGGTCGCCCTCGCGCAGCATGCTGAGGCGCGCGCTGATGGGCGTGGCGTGCGGGGGTTGGAGCGGCAGAGCGGCGGGCAGGCCAGTGGGCGCGGGCAGTTTGGCGGGCGAATACATATGCATTCAAAATAGCATGTTCTGGGGCGCAAGTCAAGTCCGGATGCGGCCGGGGAGGGAGCGTGAAAGCTTGACCCAGCAGCTAGTTACGAGGCTCTAGGCCTCTTTGCAGAGAGTTCCGATGTAACGAAGTCTGATACAGGTCGGGCCAACCAAGCTGACTAACAGTTCGGGGAACATGCGACCAACGGTTCCCCGCGCCCATCGGGAGGCCCGGCCAGGCCCCCTCCGACGACCTTCCACCCGAGGGCGGGAGGGATCTGATTCCCTGCTGCTGCAACGCAGTTCGCCGCTTGCGGCTGGGGACGAGCCCTACGCAAGGCAGGTCTGGGATGCGGCTCACTCTCTGTAACATAATTGGCAAGAATATGCTTGGCCGTAACCAAAAGCTAGCTTTACGTTTTCATTAAAAATACCCTGACAATCGGCCGACTCCATCTGCTAAGCTTGGGCAGTTCACGTCCTACCGACCCACTCTTCGCAGACCGTCGAGCCGACTTTTAAAGCACAATTCAGTTTCAGTAACTAGCCGATGAATCAGTGGAACCGAATACAATCCTCCATCCGCCCATCCATGAGCGGGGAGAGCTTCGAAAACTGGGTCGAGCCCGTAGTGTTCAGCCATATCGGCCAGAACCGCGCACTCCACCTAGAGGCCCCCAACCTCGAAGTCCAGCGCTGGCTCGAGTCGGAGCTCGCGCCCACGATCCTTGGCACGGCCAAGGACCTGGGCTTGGACATCGATTCCGTCTCCATCGACATCACGCCGCCCGACGCGAAGCCAGCCCAAGTCACATTTGACTTCGGCGGGGACCGCCACCAATTCAACGACAAGTACACCTTTGACCGCTTCATCGTCGGGTCGTGCAACGAGTTCGCGCATGCCGCATCCACAGCAGTTGCGACTAACCCGGCAAAGGCATACAACCCCTTGTATGTCTACTCTGGGGTCGGTATGGGGAAGACCCATCTGCTGCAGGCTATCGGCCAGTCTGCTCTTAGCGCAAACCCGCTGCTCAAGATCATCTACGTTTCCGCTGAAGAGTTTATGAACGAGATGATTAAGTCGTTAAGAATCAATCACATGAGAGGGTTTCACGAGCGTTTTCGCTCCGCCGACATGCTGCTTGTAGATGACATCCAAGTCCTAGGCTCAAAGGAGCGCACGCAGGAGGAATTCTTCCACACTTTTAACGCATTGCATAACCGGGGCAAACAGATCGTGATCTCCAGCGACTCGGATCCGAATGCCATTCCCGGACTGGTCAGGCGACTCAAGTCTAGGTTCTCCTGGGGCTTGATGGCGGACATTCAGCCGCCGGACCTAGAAACCAAGATGGCGATCCTAGACAGCAAGTCCAAGGAGGCCGGCATCAGCCTGCCCGCAGACGTGCGCAGTTACATGGCAACCCATCTCAACACCAATATCCGCGAGCTCGAAGGCTTGCTCAACCGCCTGATCGCCAAGGCGCAATTCGTCAACGGCCAGATCACCCTCAGCATGGTCCGGAGCATGATTCAAGGCTCTTGCTACCGGAGCGAGGCCAGCCCTACGATCGACAGCATCAAGCAATCGGTAGCGGCCAAATTCGAGATCCAAGTCGCGATGCTCAGCAAGCAGAGCAACTCCCGGCAAGTCGCCAGACCGCGCCAAGTCGCGATGTATCTCTGCAGATGCCTAACGAACTCGTCGCTTATAAGCATCGGAAAAGCGTTTCAAAAACACCACACAACGGTGCTCCATTCAATCAATAAAATACAGCGAGAAATTGAGACTGATAATGATCTTAAATCGATCATAAATTCAATCCAATCCAAGCTACAATACTGAATTGATTAAATTCAGCCGCTACGGGCAGCTTCGAATTGCCCGCCGCCTTGGCAGTCCGTACCGTGCAAGCACCGGAGCAGCGTGCACAGGCCGAATTTCTCCCCACCCCCCGGCGTACGCATTCATTCGCGCGCGACCAAGTTCCAGCCCGCTCGGGTCGCCTCTTCGCTCCAGCGACTTGGGAGCCTGTGCCGGGCGACTTCGCTATAATTGGCTTTCCACGCACCAGCCTCTGGAAAGCTTGTGGACGATTGTGGAAACTCGGCTGTCGCTTCCAAGATGTGAGTGGATTGCCCTGTTTTGCACACAGCCGGTGCCGGGATTAGTCCTACGAAACAGGGGCTTCGACGATTCATCCACAATTCCACCGAGCCTACGACTACGAGAGAGAGATCAGAAAAAAATCCTAGGATTTGAAATCGTAGAGGTTCTGCAACCGGCAGCGGCAAACGGGAGACCACGGCATGGAAATCAATCTTAGAACGCGAGACCTGATGACGGAGCTTGCCGTGGCGCAAGGTATCGTCGACCGGAAAACGACCATTCCGATCCTTGGCAACGTCCTGCTGAATGCGAGCGGCGACAAGCTGGAGCTCACCGCGAGCGACCTAGAAATGACACTGCGGACTTCGTGCGCCGCCGAGGTCATCGCGGAAGGCTCCACTAGCGTGCCGATGCAATGGCTGTACGACTATGGGCGGCTGCTTACGCCGGACTCCGAGCTGTCGATTTCGACCTCTGCGAACGACTCGCTGCAACTCAAGTGCGGCGCAGCGAGAGCCCGCATTCAGGGGGCTAATCCAAAGGCATTTCCGGAGGCGCGGAAATTACCGGAGGAATGGCTTCAACTGTCCGTGAGGATCTTGGTTGCTGCGATACGGCGGACGCTCATTTCCGTGTCAACCGACCAGGGGCCCTACGAGTACGGCGCGGGGCTCTTGGTGCTGCGCAAGAATTCCATCGGGATGGTGTCCACCGATGGGCATCGCCTGTCGTTTTATTCGGAAGAGTTCGCGGTCGGGGACCTGCCCGAAGATGTCGATTGCTTGATTCCGCGCAAGGCGATGGCAAGTCTGCTCAAGATGCTCGAAGCGATTGAAGATGGTCAGCAGGGCTCGGCCACTGTAGAATTCGCGCTGGACGAAAACCACGTGTTCTTCCGTTCGGGCTGCCGCGCCTTCATGTCGCGGAAGATGTCGGGGGCGTTCCCCGACTACGAGCGCGTCATGCCGAAGGACCTAGCTCTGACGCGAGAATTCAATTGCGACGATCTCAGGCTGACACTGAGGCGGGTGGCGCAATTCTCTCCATCCGATTCTCACGCCGTGCAGTTCCTGCTCAAGGACGGGGAACTGCAACTCACTGCCCGGACCGCTCAGTTCGGCGAGAGCCAGGAATCAATGCCCGTCGCCTACGAGGACAATCCGCTGGAAGTCGGCTTCAGTGCGAAGTACATCTTGGAATTCTTGGATGTTTGCATGAGCGATAAGGTCACCGTGAGTCTCAAGGACCCGAAGAGCGCCGCAGAGTTCGGCGTTCCGGACCTCGGCGAGGGCAAGCAGTACCGATATGTGATCATGCCGGTTCGCGTGTAGTCGCCACCGGGCGTTTGGATCGATTCCGCCGTGATCGATTCGGGAGGAAAGCGAGCCCTAAGCCGTCGCTCTCTGCTAAGATAGTTACTTGAAAAAGATGGCCTACGAGGGTCCCGGCGCAAGCAGTGGACTGTCTGGGCCTGACGCGATTGTCCTAGCTGGAGGAGCGGTTGCGGAGCGGCGGCGGTACTCTGCAGTCCGTGATCGGAAAGATACCTGAGCCATACGGTCAAGATTCTCAGCGAATAGCCGTGAAGACACTACGCCGCACATGATGAAAGGGAAGCCACGAGATGGAACTGACGGTTAGAGTGCAGGCCTTGGTGGCGGAGCTGCAGCTGGCGGAAGGCATTGTCGAGAGGGAGCAGGAGAACCGGGATCTGGTCCATCTCGAAGCCCGCGATGACGCTCTCACGATCACTGCGCGTGGGCACTCCCTGTGGCTTCAGAACGCTTGTCCAGCGAAGGTCTCGTCCCCGGGCACTATTGCGGTGCCTGTGCGCCGGCTGCTGGGCTACGTGCAACTCCTGCCCAGAGACGCAGATCTGAAGATCCAGGCGACTGAATCAGATCGTGTCAACTTGTCCGTGGTCCGGGCCGAGACCCTGATTCCGGGAATCTCTGGCACTGTGCTCGACACCAGCCTCCCGTCTGAGCCGAGTGCCCTTGGGGAGTCTCCAGGCGTAGCCGAGCCCAAGACCCTGATTCCGGTTGACGTACTGCTGACGGCGTTGGAGCGCACGATCATCTCTGTCGCGGACGAGGAATCGCACTACACCATCGAGGGCGCGCTGTTCGTAGTGCAGCACGACAAAGTCGGGATGGTTTCAACAGACGGCCATCGGCTGTCCTTGTACTTCAGGCAGGCAGCCTTGGAGAACATGGCTGAGGAAAGCCAGGGCCTGATGTCGCGCAAGGCCATGGCCACGCTCAAGAAGATTCTTGAGCGAGCCGAGGGAACGGACGAGCAGCCGGCTTCGGTCGAGTTCGCGCTTAGCTCAACTCAGATGTATTTCCGGTCCGGGAGCAGGTTGTTCGTGTGCCAGAAGCTGGCCGGGAAATTCCCCGACTACAACCGGGTCATGCCGAAGGACTTCACCGTCTTGCTTGAACTTGACAAGGACGTGTTGGCGCCAGTGCTCAGACGGGTCTCGCTGTTTTCGGAGAGGCGCTCGCACGGAGTCCGGTTCGACATCGAGAATGGAACCGTGAGGATGCAGGCTCAGGTCGTCGGCGACGACCCCGATCTGGGTACCAGCGAGGAGTCCATTGCGGTGGACTACGACGGAGACCCGCTGTCCGTGGGATTCAACGCCAAATACCTTCTCGAGTTTCTTTCGATCTGTACCAGCCAGACGTTTCACATGCGCCTCAGCGATCCGAGAAGCGCTGTGCTGCTGGAGATCCCCGATTTGGAAGCAGGCACTGACTACCGCTACGTAGTCATGCCGATCAGGGTATAGGACGACAAAGGAGGCCAGCTGCCTGGCAGTCATGGCAACACCAGCAAGAACGCGAGTCGACGACTACACAGCCGATAACATCCGGGTTTTGGAAGGACTCGAGGGTGTGCGCAAGCGCCCGGCGATGTACATCGGTTCCACGGGCGAGCTCGGCCTGCACCATTTGGTTTATGAGGTCGTCGACAACGCCGTCGACGAAGCTCTGGCAGGTTACTGCGACATCGTGGAGGTCACGATCCACATCGACGATTCTGTGACCATCGTCGACAACGGCCGCGGCATTCCCGTGGACCAGCACCTGGGCCAAGGCGTGTCGGCAGCGGAAGTCGTGATGACCAAGCTGCACGCCGGCGGCAAGTTCGACGCCGACAGCTACAAGGTTTCCGGCGGGCTGCACGGCGTGGGTGTGAGTTGTGTCAATGCCCTGTCCCAGTCCCTGAAAATGGAGATCTGGCGCAACGGGTACGCGTGGGAGCAGGAGTACTCCCGGGGCATCCCTTTGGCCCCCCTGGAGAAGACCGGACGGTCGCGCAAGACCGGTACCCGCATTACCTTCCATCCAGATACGGAGATCTTCACCACCACTGACTTCAAGCACGAGATCCTGGCCAAGCGGCTGCGCGAGATGGCGTTTCTGAACGCGGGCCTACGGATCGTACTAGACGACGAGAGGGACGAGCGCGACGCGCAGGAGTTCCATTTCGAAGGTGGGATCACCGAGTTTGTCGAGTATCTGAACCGTGGCAAGTCGACGCTCCATCCGGAGCCGATCTCGTTCCATGACGAGCGGGAGTTCGCAGGCGGAATCGTCACCAGCGATATTGCGCTGCAGTACAACGACAGCTATCAGGAGAATCTGTACTCCTTCGCCAACACGATCAACACGATTGACGGAGGCACGCATCTGTCCGGCTTCCGCTCTGCGCTGACGCGAACCATCAACGCCTACGCGAAGAGCGCGAACCTTTTCAAGAACCTCAAGACGGGACTTTCCGGCGAGGACGTCAGGGAGGGCCTTACGGCGATAATCAGCGTCAAGCTGCCGCAGCCTCAGTTCGAGGGGCAAACGAAGGGCAAGCTCAACAGCGACATCCAAGGACAGATCGTATCCGCGGTGAATGACCGGCTGGGCGAGTTCTTCGAGCGCAATCCGGCGGTTGCGAAGAACATCGTGGGCAAGGCCATCGAGGCTTCCCGGGCGCGCGAGGCAGCGCGCAAGGCGCGCGATCTCACGCGCCGCAAGGGAGCGCTGGATTCAGCCGGCCTGCCGGGCAAGCTGGCTGACTGTCAGGAGCGCGACCCCACGAAGGCCGAGCTGTTCATCGTGGAGGGCGAATCGGCGGGCGGCACGGCCAAGCAGGGGCGCGACCGGCGCTACCAAGCGATCCTGCCGTTGAAGGGCAAGATCTTGAACGTGGAGAAGGCGCGGGCCGAGAAGATGCTCTCCCACGAGGAGATTCGCGCGATGATCACGGCGCTCGGGACGGGCATCGGCGACGAGTTTGACGATTCCAAGCTGCGCTATCACAAGATCATTTTGATGACTGACGCGGATGTCGACGGGTCCCACATCCGCACTCTCCTGCTGACCTTCTTCTTCCGGCAGATGCCGTCACTGATCAACAACGGAAACGTCTACATCGCGCAACCGCCGCTGTACCGCATCAAGCGGGGCAGCAAGGAGACCTATATCAAGAACGATGTCGAGCTGGCGGACCAAGTCATCCAGCTGGCGGCGGACGGCGTCACGCTGGCGCTGGGGCGCAACGGCGCGCCCGGCCGAGTCCTCGAGAAAGAGGATCTGCGGCTGTACCTTTCTGAGCTCGAGATCTACGCCCGGATGCGCAGGAAGCTCCTTCGCAGGGTGCGCAGCGAAATCGTTGTGGACTTGGTCGCAGACACGCATGCGGCCCTAGACACCAAGGAGCATTTTCAGGACCGGCGCTCCATGGAAGCGGCGGCCGAGAAGCTGCGCGCGCGCGGGCTCCGAGCGGAGCTTGTCGAGGATGAGGAGCATTCGGCGTACGCCATTCAATTCCAAGACGGGACCGAGGCCGAGGGCTCGGTCAATTTGGACTTGGCTGCCCAACCGGAATACAAGCGCCTGCGCGTTCTGGCACAGGAATTGGACGAACACGACAGGCCGCCGTTCGTGGCCGCCGGGAAGCGCTCCACGAGCACGCTGCACACGCCCATGCAGGTGTTGACGCATCTCAAGGAAACGGCGATGAAGGACGCGTCGGTCCAGCGCTATAAGGGGCTGGGCGAGATGAACGCCGACCAACTCTGGGAAACGACCATGACCGCCGACACGCGCAGCCTGCTGCGGGTCCGCATCGACGATGCGGTGGAGAGCGACAAGATCTTCACGACCCTGATGGGCGAGTGTGTCGAAGACCGCCGTAGGTTCATCGGCGACAACGCGCTCGACGTCAAGAACCTAGACATCTAGGGCAAGGGCTGGCACCCGACCGCACGAGTCCTATTGTCTGGCCTTCCTGGCTGCCCGGAACGACTGTACGCAGAGCCACAAGAACGTGGCCAGCGTCAGCGCCATCGCAGCCATGGCGCCGACCGCCAGCGGGCGCTCGACGGTGCCGCCGCCTAACAGCGTGACCACGTCGGCGAGGCCCCGTGCCGTACCCAGCAAGCCGAGCAGGGCGACAGTTGCCGCCGCATGCATGGCATGCTTCGTGGCTGCCGGGCGCTTGGCTACCAAGCCCAGCATGAGCAAGACGACCCCGAATGCGGCTGGGATGAGAGCGGTCACGCTGCTCTGTCCGCTGGCGAAGTAGGTCCCGACTCCGAGCCCGGCTAGGGCGATGCCGCAGCCGACAGAAATTCTGGGCATGTCAAGCTTCATGGCACCATCATTGCACGGCCTCTATTGATCGGATATTCGGCAGTCGCGAAGCCGCCAGAGCGCGGTCCGCAGATTGAAACCATCTCATCTTGGAAATGTAGCGAAAGCATCCTTCTCGTGTGACTGCATTGGTACTTGGTGCCTTCAAGCTGAACGCAGTGGACAGCAGGGCTTGGCCGTCTGGCCAAGCCTGGGGGAAAGTTTGCCTCGGAATTGCGCGCAGGCGTCAGCCATGTCGTGATGATGCCCCAATACCGGGGCCCGCTCTCGCCGCGCTTCGTCGCGATCCGGCTGTATCGGAAACGCGCGCTTCGCCGCCGCGCTGGCGCAATCGTGGGACGCGAGCTTTGCTCGCCTCTCTGCCGAGGCTTACGCGACGGCGATTACCTGACAGTCGCCAAGCCGCAGTCGGCTAGCCGAGGGCGTCGCACACGGCCTGGCCGACTTCCTCGGTCGTCGCAGGGAGACCGGTCGGCTTGAGGTCAGCGGTGACGCGGCCGCTGGTGAGCACTGTGCTGACAGCACCGTCGATCGCCGCAGCCTCCTCGGTTAGGCCGAAGCTGTACTTGAGCATGGCCGCCGCAGAGCCGATCGCCGCGAGCGGATTGGCCTTGCCCTGCCCAGCGATATCGGGCGCTGAGCCGTGGACTGGCTCGTACAGTCCCCGCCAGGCGCCGTTGGGAAGCTGGTTGCCGATCGAGGCGGAGGGCAGCATGCCGATCGAGCCTGCCAGGACCGAGCCTTCGTCGCTGAGAATGTCCCCGAACAGGTTCTCCGTCACCACGACATCAAAGGCGGTCGGCCGTAGCAGCAGCTGCATCGCGCAATTGTCGACCAGCATGTGCTCTAGCTCGATACCGGAGTAGTCGCTGGCGATCTCAGTCACGACCCGCCGCCACAGCTGGGAGTTTTCGAGGACGTTAGCCTTGTCCACGGAAGTGAGCTTGCCACGCCGCTTGCACGCCAGCTCGAACGCCATGCGGCAGACGCGCTCGATCTCAGCCCGCGAGTAGACCATGGAGTTGAGAGCCGTCTCGTCGCTTCCGCTGCCCTCGATGCCGCGCGGCTGGCCGAAGTAGAGGCCTCCGGTCAATTCGCGGACGATGAGGATATCGGTGCCGCGCACGATGTCGTTCTTCAGCGGCGAGGATTCGATCAAGCTCTCGTAGCAATAGACCGGCCGCAGGTTGGCGTACACGTCCAGGGCCTTGCGCAGGCCCAGCAGTCCCTTTTCCGGGCGCCTGGACGGAGGCAGGTCGTCGTACTCAGGCAGGCCGACGGCCCCCAGCAGGGTGGCGTCGGACGCTAATGCCAGCTCGCGCGTCTCATCCGGGAATGGTCCGCCAGTCGCGCGAATCGCCGCTCCGCCGAGCAAGCCTTCCCGCAGCTCCATGCGATGGCCCCATTTCGCGGCCACGTGCCCCAGCACGCGAACCGCCTCGCGGGTGACTTCGGGCCCGATGCCGTCGCCCGGCAGAACCAGCACTTTCCAATTCATAGGATTTCCCATTGTACGGTTTGGCCGGAGGCCCATTCCTGGCCTACCATGGGTTTGCGATGACTCGCCGGGAATGGCTGGCAAACAACGCTACCGGGTTCGGCGGCCTTGCGCTCGCCGCGATGCTGGCGCAGGAGCGAGCGAGCGCCGACGCGGCGCGCACGGCCGACCCCATGGCGGTCCGGCCCCCGCATTTCCCGGCCAAGGCGAAGAGCGTCATCTTCCTGTACATGGATGGCGGCCCTGGCCAGATGGACAGCTTCGATCCGAAGCCGCGCCTGCGTGCCGAGCACGGCCAGCCGATCCAGCTCCCCGAGCTCCCTACGACCGTCTTCAACATCACGGACAAGGTGTTCGGCTCGCCCTTCGAGTTCGCGCAGCACGGCCATTCTGGCTTGTGGGTCAGCGACCTGTTCCCGCATCTGGCAGAGTGCGCGGACGATTTGTGCGTGATCAACTCGATGGTGGCCGATCACTCCGAGCACACGGCCGGCAACTATTTCGTCCACACCGGTTCGGGCTTCCAGGGGCGGCCTTCGATGGGCGCATGGGTCACATACGGTCTGGGCAGCGAGTGCGACGACCTGCCCGGCTTTGTCGTCCTCGACAGCGGGCTGATCCCGCCGGGCGGCATGGACTGCTTCGGCAGCGGCTTCCTGCCGGCTTCCTACCAAGGCACGCTATTCCGCCGCGGCGAGCATCCGATCGCCGACATCGTCCCCCGCGAGGCAGACCCGTCGCTGCAGATCGGGAAGCTGGACTTGATCCGCCGGCTCAATCGGGGCGTGGTGCAGCGCCTGGGCAGCGTTAGCGAGATCGAAGCGACGATTTCGAACTACGAGTTGGCGTTCCGCATGCAGAGCGCGGTGCCGGACCTGCTCGACCTGAGTGGCGAATCGGAGGCCACGAAGCGGATGTACGGGCTGGACGAAGACGAAGCCGGCGAATTCGGGCGGCAATGCCTGCTCGCCCGCCGGATGGTCGAGCGGGGCGTCCGCTTCATCGAGCTGCTCACTCCCGCGCGCAAGGGCCAGGATCGCTGGGACCAGCACCAGAATCTGAAATCGGGCCACAGGATCAACGCGGCCGCGACGGACAAGCCCATCGCAGCCCTGCTGAAGGACCTCAAGGGTCGCGGCCTGCTAGACTCCACGCTCGTGCTGTGGGGAGGGGAGTTCGGCCGCACGCCGACAGCGCAGACAAACGGCGGCGAGTTCAGCGACAAAACGGGCCGCGATCATAACCCGTTCGGCTACACCATGTGGCTCGCCGGGGGCGGAGTCAAGGGCGGCATGCGCTACGGCGCCACGGACGACTACGGCTACTTCGCAATTGAGAACAAGGTCCACATGCACGACCTGCATGCGACGATGCTGCACCTGCTGGGCCTCGACCACAAGCGCCTGACCTACCGCTACAGTGGCCGGGACATGCGCCTGACAGACGTTCACGGCGAGATCGTCCACGACATCCTGACCTGAGACCGGCCCGGCCCGGTCTCCTAGGCGGCGGGAGGGTGCCGCTCAGTCACCGCTGAGATCGCGGACGAAAATGTCCTTGAAGCGCATGCGCCCCTCCCCGCCGGAGTGCAGCTGCAGCGCGATGACGCCCTCTTCTGCGACCGGCGACGGGTAGGTGAATTCCAGCACCTTGATGCCGTTGAGGTGCACGGTGTAGTGGTTGCCCTCGACCTCGATCAGCATGTCATTCCAGTCAAACGGACGCGTCACCGTCTCGAATTCAGGCGAAGGCCACGCCACCCATCCCTTGGAGTCCCCGTAGATCCCTCCGGTGTGGCGGCCTAGCGTGCGGTCGATTTCGATCTGGCGGCCCGCCACGACGCGGGGCGTGTCGCCTTCGAATGTGGTGTGGATGTAGACGCCGCTGTTGCCGTCGGCCTCGCACTTGAATCGCAGCGACAGGTGGAAGTCGCGGTAGCTCTTCTCGGTGGCGAGGTAGCCGTAGGCATCGGTGATGCCTTGGCCGAAGATCGCACCGTCGACGACCTCCCAGCTCTCCTTTCCGACCTTTCTCCATCCGCTGAGATCTTGCCCGTTAAACAGGGAGACCCACTGAGGACCGAGCACGCGCGGTCGCGGACGGTCCTGGGCCGAGAGCGTTCCGACAACGAAACAGGCCAGCGTGGCGAGGGCAATCCGAGGGCACATGACCTGCTTATCGTAGCGAATTGAACCGCCACCTTGGAAAAACCGCAAGGGAGGCAGTCCGCCCGCGGCAATCCAGCCCAAAGGCGCGGCGTTTTCCCAGCCGGGCAAGCGATCGCGGCGCTATCATGGCACTGCTTTCCGCCGGGGGGACACACAATGCAGCACTTGATCCAGCGCTTTCTCGACAAGCAGCTGACTAGGCGCGGGTTGGCGCGCAAGCTGGCCGCGCTCGGCCTCAGCGCGGCGGCGGCCCGGGCTTTGCTCCAGACGCTCGACGCGGCGGAGACGGCGGACGCCGGTCTCCCCAGCCCGGGGTCAAAGCAAATGCAAGGAAGCGGCGGCGAATTGGTCATGGCCCAGGCGAAGGCGGCCGGGTCGGAGTACCTGTTCACCAATCCGGGCTCTTTCGAGGTCGGGCTCTTCGACGCGCAGATTACATCCGGCGTGCCGCTGATCATGGGCTTGCACGAAGGCATCGTGATCGCGATGGCGGACGGGTACCACCGGGCCGCCCTCAAGCCCGCGTTCGTCAACGTGCACGTGATCGCGGGCACGGCGCAGATGGGAGGGCAGCTGTACAACGCCAGCCGCGACGGGGCCGCCTTGGTCGTCACCGCCGGCATGCTGGACAACGAGCTGTGGAGCGACGAGGGCATCTTGGCTCCGCGCCCGGGCTATGACCAGAAGGACGTTCCGCGCCAGTTCACCAAATTCTGCTGGGAGGCGCGCGACGCGCGCAGCCTGACGATGATGCTGCGGCGGGCTTACAAGGTCGCCACCACAGCCCCGGGCGGGCCGGTCTACCTAGCGATGACCAACGGTGCCCTTGAGACGAAGGGAGTGGATTCGCAGATCTTGCCCGCGGAACGGTTTCTGATGTCGGCGAGGCCCCGGCCCGAGGCAGCTGCGATCGAACAGACGGCGGACTGGCTGACCGCCGCGAAGCGCCCTCTCATCGTGGTCGGCGACGAAGTCTGGAAATCCGGCGCCCAGGCGGATCTGGTCAGGTTTGCCGAGAAGTACCGCGTACCCGTCGCTTCGGGCACCGGGGGCTACTTCAACTTTCCGGCCCGCCATCCGCTGCATCTCGGCCGGTTCAGCATGCGGTCGCAGTACACCCAGGCAGGTGTCGACCTCGTGTTGATGGTTGGGGCGCGCGACTTCGGGATCTGGCGCCTGCCGGCACGCGCGGAGGCGCCCTCGGACGCCCGCATCGTGCGCACGGGGATGAACACTGGCAACATGGGCCGCAACTACCCGACGGATCTAGCGATGGTGGCGGACGTGAAGCAGTCTCTGGCAGATCTCGACGATGCGCTGGGATCCCGAATTCCGCGCGCCCGGCTGGACGGGTTCGGCAAGGATCGAGGCGCAGAGGTCCGTGCTGCAACGGCGCAGCAATGGAGCGAATTTGACGCCCGTGTGAGGAACAATTTCGGACTCGCTCCGATGCACCCCGACGAGCTGACCTACATCATGGCCAAGACCTTGGATCGCAACGCGATCGTGGTCGGCGAAGTGCATTCGGGCTACAACCAGCACAACAACTTCCACTGGGGCTACGGCGATGACGAGCAAATCTGGATCGGCTACACCGGCAATTCGCTGGGCTGGGGATTGGGCGCGGCGACGGGTGCAAAGCTCGGGCAGCCCGATCGCCCGGTCGTGTGCTCGATCGGCGACGGGGCGGTCATGTATCAAGCGAGCGCGTTCTGGTCCCAGGCCCGCTACGGCGTGCCCGTGCTCAGCGTGGTCTGGAACAATCACAACTACCAGACAGTCAGAGGGGGCTTCCACCGCTACAACGGCCAGATGGCCGCCACCGGCAAGTATGCCGGGATGTACCTAGGAGATCCGGACATCGATTTTGTGCAGCTGGCCGCCAGCCAAGGCGTCAAGGGGGAGCGGGCCTCGACGCCGGCGGAGCTCGTGGCGGCCCTAGAGCGCGGGATGCAGGTTACCAACGGCGGAGAGCCGTACATGGTCGAAGCCGTGATCCGCAGGATCGGGGCGGGTGCCGACTCGACCTGGCACGAGGGCTTCAGGCTCAGCGATTTGGGAGGTGGCAGCGAGGCCTGACGTGACGCCCGCCGTACTCGCGCTAGCAGCCTAGGAAGCCCCCGGCCTCTTCAAAGGCGTGGCCCAGATTCAGCATGGTCTGTTCCTGGAAGTGGTTGGTCAGGATCTGCATCCCGACGGGCAGCCCTTCCGGAGTCTTTCCACACGGCACGCTCATTCCCGCGATACCGGCTAGGCTGCCCGTGATGGTGTAGATGTCGGAAAGGTACATCTGCAGCGGATCGCTGGTCTTTTCGCCGAGCTTGAACGCCGGGAAAGGCGAGACTGGCGTGATGATGGCGTCTACTGTACCGAAGGCCTCTGCGAAGTCCTGCGCAATCAGCGAGCGGACCTCTTGCGCCTTCTTGTAGTAGGCGTCGTAATACCCGCTGCTCAGCACGTATGTGCCTAGGATGATCCTGCGGGTCACTTCAGGGCCGAAACCTTCGGCGCGGGAATTGAGGTACATGTCCCGCAGCGTGCCGGAGCGTTCGGAGCGCCTGGAGTAGCGCACCCCGTCGTAACGGGCGAGATTCGAGCTTGCCTCCGCGGTGCAGATCAAGTAGTAGCTCGCGATGGCATACCGCGTGTGGGGCAGGCTGATCTCGACCGCCTCGCAGCCAATGCTCCGGAGCCTGTCAATGCCGCCTTGCACTTGGCGGCCCACCGCAGCCTCTAGGCCTTCGCCGAAGTATTCCTTGGGAATCCCGATCTTGAGGCCGCTGACATCCCCGCTCAAGGCGCCCGCGTAAGCCGGCACCGGCACGCTGGCTGCAGTGGAGTCCATCGGATCCCCGCCGGCGATTGCGCCGAGCAGGCGTGCCGCATCCTTCACGGTGCGCGCGAACGGTCCGATGTGGTCCAGCGAGCTCGCGAACGCGACCAACCCGTACCGCGAAACCCTCCCGTAGGTCGGCATGATGCCGACGGCCCCGCAGAACGAGGCGGGCTGGCGGATGGATCCGCCCGTGTCCGATCCGAGCGAGATCGGCGTGTAGCCGCCCGCGACGGCCGCGGCCGAGCCTCCGCTCGAGCCGCCGGGCACGCGATCCGGAGCCGCTGGATTGCGCACTGGGAAGAAGGCCGAGTTCTCGTTGGAAGAGCCCATGGCGAACTCGTCGCAATTCGTCTTGCCGACGATCACGGCCCCCGCCCGCTCGACCGCTTCCACGGCGGTCGCGTTGTAAGGCGCGACGAAGTCCTCGAGCGCGCGCGACGCACAGGTCGTCTTCTCGCCCTTCGTCATGATCACGTCCTTGACGGCGAGGGGCACGCCACCCAGCGGGCCGAGCGGCTCGCCTGCGGCGATCTGGGCGTCGACGCGGGCTGCTGCGGCCAGCGCGCGCTCTGGCGTGAAGCTGAGAAAGACACCCGAGTCTTGGTTTTCCTCTTGCCCGAGCCGCAGCGCCGCCTGGGCGAGTTCCGCCGCGCTGAAGTGTCCCTGGCGCAGGCCCGCCTGAATCGAATCGACGGTGAGTTGGCGATAGTCTTCCATCGGGAATCTCAGCGCTCGATGACCTTCGGGACCTTGAAATGCCCCGCTCCCGGCTGCGGGGCGCAGCGCAGAGCCGTGTCCTGATCGAGGCTCTCGCCCGGCTGGTCGCTGCGCAGCGTCGCGGCGTTGCCCTCGTGCAGCACCTGCGCCATCGGCTCCACGTCCGTTGTGTCGAGCTCGTTGAGCTGGTCCACGTACGAGAGGATCTGCTCAAGATCCTCCGCGTAGCGCGCCGTGTCCTCCTCGCTCAGGCGCAGGTTTGCCAGGGCGGCGATATGCCGGACTTCTTCAGGCGTGATCTTCATGGCTTGCGGCGGCGCGCTCCCGGCCTTCCCGCGAAGCGCCGCGAGGAGCGGCCGCGCGGCCCGGCCGCTCCCGCGGCCTGCTTCAATTCGAACCGCAGGTCGCACACATCCGCGGAGCCGAGTTCCTGCTGCAGCAGCGAGATGATCTGGCCGCGCATGGGCTCGAATTCCTGTCTCCAATCAAGGTCGGAGACTTCCACGACCAGCCGCGGGGTCTCGACTCGGACCGGAACCGAATGGCGCGCCAGCAGCGGGCCGACCGCCTCCGGCCAGAAGGCTTTGATCAAGTCCAGGTCCCAGCTGGCCGATTCGGGGGTGCCCTGGAACAACCGCGGAAGAATGCTCTTGGCCTGCTCCATCCGGCGCCGTTGGGCCATTTTATCGCATCTTCGCGGGGCGGCTGCGGCCCCGCCGCCGCGGGGTCCGCCCGCCCGCATGTGCCGAAATGCCCCGCATAAGTATAATGAGAGCATCAGGGGACACCTCCGGACGTGTCCGGGGTACCAGTACGCCATGAAGCTGCATTCTTGGGATCAGGTTGAACGGGAGGATCTCAGCAAGACCACCACGCGCCGTGTGATCCATAGCGGGCGCATGACGACCGCGCAGATCCAAATCAAGAAGGGCGGCGTCGTGCCGCGCCACAGCCATGAGAACGAGCAGATCAGCCATGTGCTGGCCGGTTCGCTGCTGTTCCAGTTCGATGACCGCGAGATCACGGCGCGGGCCGGCGATCTGGTCGAGATCGCCTCGCACGAGCCGCACCGCGTCGAGGCGCTGGAAGACTCGCTGGCGATGGATGTGTTCCAGCCGGTGCGGCAGGACTGGATCCAGGGCGATGACAGCTACCTCAGGAACCCAACCGCTTCCTGATCGCGTACTTGAGTAGAGACTGACGGAGAATTTTTGTCCCCGCCGTGCCCGCCACGGCAAGATAAGTCGCGCGCCGACAGCTGCAGAAATCGATGGACTTGGGAATTCGGAACCGGGCGGCGGTTGTGACCGCGGCCAGCCGCGGCATGGGCAGGGCCATCGCAGAGGCGCTGGCGGCCGAGGGCTGCAAACTGGCGATCTGCTCGCGCGACGGGGAGGCCATCGCCGCCACTGCCGCAGCAATTCGCGCCGAGCATGCCGCCGAGGTATTCCACAAAGCCGTGGATGTGAGCGACATCGAAGCGTTGCAGGCCTTCGTGGCCGAGGCGCGGGACGCTGTGGGCCCGTTCAGCATTGCTGTCGCCAATGCAGGCGGACCGCCGGGCGGCCGCTTCGAAGATTTCAGCGCCGACGATTGGAGCGCTGCGTTCCGCCTGAACTTTCTCAGCACGTGGGCGCTCATCCAATCTGTCCTGCCAGACATGCGCGCCCAGCGCTGGGGCCGCGTGGTGTCTCTGACCTCCACTTCGGTCCGGCAGCCCATCGAAGGCCTGATCCTGTCGAACGGCGTGCGCGCCAGCGTCGTCGGCATGCTCAAGACACTGGCCGCCGAGTACGGCCCCGAGAACGTCTTGTTCAACAACGCTGGTCCCGGCCTGATCGCGACCGACCGCTTGCTGAGCATCGCGCAGCGCAGAGGGGACCAAGCCGGGGTGGGACGCGACGCCGTGATCGAGCAGCTGGCCAGCCAGACGGCGCTGCGGCGCGTCGGCCGGCCCGAGGAGTTCGCCGCCGCCGTGACGTTTCTCTGCTCTGAGAAGGCGAGCTATGTCACCGGATCTTCGCTGATGATCGACGGCGGGCTGGTGAAGGCGGTTTGACGAGGACCGAAATGAGAATCCGTACATTGAAAATGCCGCTGGCGGGGGTGTTGGCTTGGGCTTTGGCACAGCTACTCGTGCCGGCCAGCGCCCAGCAGCCTCCCGTGCCGGTCCTGATCAGCGCGGATACGGGACCCGCGTGGGTCACCAACCACGGCGCGCGGCTCGTGATCGGCCAAGAGAGCTTCACCCGCCAGGATCCGGTCTCCAGCCGCGAGGTACTTGGCGCGGCCCAAGGCGTGGCCTTCGCGGGCAACCGGCTGTTCGTCGCGGACGGCAACCGGCTCGGGGCACGCCCGGTGAACAACCGGATCCTGATCTACGACAACGTCTCGGGCTTCGTGCCGCGGCCTGACGAGCTGCGGCCCCAAGACCAGCGCTGTCCCGCCTGCATCGGACGGCCGGACGTCGTGCTGGGCCAGCCCGATTTCGACACGACGGACTCGTCGGACCTTCCGGAGGTTGCCGGCCTGAACAATCCGTCCGCCGTGCACAGCGACGGCAAGCGGCTCGTGGTCGCTGACACGAACAACAACCGCGTGTTGCTCTGGAACACCATCCCGTCGGTCAACGCCACGGACCCGGACATCGTGCTGGGGCAACAGGATTTCAGCGGTTTCACGCCGGACACGTCCGCGTCCGGCATGCGGGGCCCGCAGGGTGTCTGGCTGGATGCCGGCAGGCTGTTCGTGGCCGACACGCAGAACAGCCGGATCCTGATCTGGAACAGCCTGCCGACGTCCGACGGCCAGCCGCCGGATATCGTGCTCGGGCAGCCCGATCTGGACACGCGCCACGAAGCGGACCTCACCCAGGGTGTCTACGAAGCGGACGCGAAGCGCATGCTCGACCCGGTGAGCGCCACGGTCTCGGGCGGGCGGCTGTTCGTCGCCGATCTCGGGTTCAACCGGGTAATGATCTTCAACTCAGTGCCGATCCAGAACTATGCGGAAGCGAGCGTAGTGATCGGCCAGCCCGATTTCGCGTCAGGCGTGCCCAACAACGTGGAGGCGCTGTGTGAGCCGCTCGGCCCGCTCGACGACGACGGCAGCCGCAGCGAGAACGAGACCCCGCCGACGAATGTGGCCCTGAACATCCCGCTGCCGCCGCTGCGGGCAGACATCGATCCTGACGTGGCACGCTATCCGCGCCGCTGCGAGAGCACCTTGAACTTCCCGCGCTTTGCGTTGGCAGTAGGTCAGCGGCTGTTCGTGGCCGATGCCGGCAACGACCGGATCATGGTCTACAACAGCGTGCCGACATCGAACGGCGCCAACGCGGACGTGGTGATCGGGCAGCCCAACTTCGTGCAACTCACAGAGTCGGAGGGTCCCGGCAGCGTACGCTCGCCGTCCGCGATGGCCTATGACGGCGAGAATCTCTTCGTCGCCGACCCGTTCACTCGCCGCATTCTGCTCTTCACGCCGGGCGAAGACATAGTCGACCTCGACGGCATCCGCAACGCGGCCGCGGTCAGCATCCACGGCCAAGGTTATCTCGAATTTGACCAGGAGCTGCCGGTCGATCTGTCCGACACCGATGTCGACGAGTCGCAACTGCCGCCGGTGCTGCCGGCTGGCGAGGAGATCAAGATCACGGTGGACGGCAACGAGCTGTTCTACACCACTACGGAGGGTCAGACAGCTGCGGACGTGCGCGACAACGTGGTCGCCCTGATCAATGCGGACGAGTCGCTTCCGGTCACGGCGGTCGCGTCGCTGGGTGTCGGGCGGCACGCGACCGGGGAGATCCGCTTCGGTGGCGAAGCCCGTGCGGGCGACGAAGTGGTCCTGGACATCAACGGACGTAAGTACTCGTACATCGTCCCGGAGGGTGACATCCCGGAGCGCATTGTTGATCGGCTGAATTACCTCGTGGACACTGCCAACGACCCCGAAGTGATCGTCGAGCGCAGGATCGACCAGATCGAGACACTCGAGCTCGTGCACAGGTCCGTCGGTCCGGTCGGCAACAGCCTGCCGTTCTCGATTAGCATCACTTCAGGTTCGCCGACCACGATCGAAGCGTCTGGCCCGACGCTTGCCCGCGGCAAGGTAAGCTATCGCGCCACCTTGAGCGCCAAGCGCGAGGGGCCGACAGGCAACTGGACGCAGGTTGAATTGCGCAATAGCGGAACGGAGCTGGCTGCCAAGACCTCGGGCTCCCGGCTCACGGGCGGCTCGGATGCTAGAGACCTGCCGCCGGGAACGATCACGTCGATCTTCGGCACTGATCTCGCCGGGGAGACCGCTAGCGTCGACGATGGCGAGCCATTGCCGACGGAGCTGGCGGGTGTGCAGGTGCTGGCCAACGGCCGCTTAGCGCCCCTAGAAATGGTGTCCCCGACCCAGATCAACATCCAGGTTCCGTGGGAACTCGAGGGCAGCGGCTACAGTTTCCAAGTGCGCCGGACGCTGCCCGACGGCAGCGTCATGGTATCGGCGGCGCGGGCTACTCAGTCCGTCCGGGCGGCGCCGGGACTGTTTGCCGTAGACGGTCCCGAACCCCGCAAGGCTCTCGCCGTGCACGCCACCGGCATTGCGGAGGGTTCAGTTGCGGTGACCATCCCCGATCGGCCGCGCGATGACGACCCCAACAATGACGCCACCGAGAACCGGCAGCTCACGCAGGTAGGCGCCGAAGGCCGGATTGTCATCAACGGGAGGGTGTATTCCTACACTTCGCCCGGCGACGAGGGCCCCGAGGCCCTCCGCGACACGTTCATCAGCCTGATCAATGCTGGTGACGGCGACCCGGAAGTGATCGCGTCGGCGGGAACGGTCGGGTTCTTCTCTGCCCGCGCCGACGTGGAATTTGCAGGCGAGCCCAAGGCGGAGGACAAGGTCACGATCACAGTTCGCGACCGCGAATACAGCTACACCATGACCGAGGAAAACGTGCAGGTCAGCGATGCCGCGCTGCGCATCATCCGCAACATCCTCGTGCGCTCCATCAACGCCGGGATCGGCGACCCAGAGGTCACGGCCCGCGAGCTGTTCGAGGTCGGCTCGGTCAAGCTGCAGATCGTGGCGCGTTCGCTTGGAGCGGACGGCAATGAAATCCCCTACAGCGTTGCAGTCGAGTCCAATGACGGCATCGAGGTCGCGACGAATCGCGAGAATGGGTTCCTCGAGGACGGCAACACGCCGCCAGTCGTGATCCTGAAGGCGCGGGAGGCAGGCAAGCAGGGCAATTTGATCACCTATGCCGCTCAGGGCACGGAAGTGCCGGACGACGATCCCAACACCCCAGACACGAACGAGCGGACGGAAGCCGAGGTGTTGCTTACCCTTTCGGCCAGAGGCTCGCACCTGTGTTGCGGAAACGAGCCGTTCTCGCTGATCACCGAGGACAACCCCTTGGTGCCGGGCGAGCGGATCATCGTGTTCGGCACAGGGCTGGGCTTGACCGACAACCAGGAGGCGATCACCAGCGGCAAGCCCACGCCGGATGGAGCCGTGGCGAAGGTGCCCCTGGTGGCGGACGACTTCGTTTCCTCGCAGTTCGGAGGCCGCACGGCCCAGGTCGAATTCGTGGGCCTGATGGAAGGGTCGGTGGGTGTCTACCAAGTCAACCTGCGGACAAATACGGATTTGGCGGACAATCCGGCAACGCCGCTGTGGATCGCGCAGGGACTGTTCATTAGCAACACCGTCACCTTGGCGGTGAAGAATCTGGTCCCGCGCCCGCCGCCCGACTTCTAGCCCGACTTCACCGTTTTGGCGGTGAAATGGACGCAAATCTGGGTTTTTTCGATCACTCGCGGCGGTGCGGTTCGCGTAAACCGTTGCATCTAAACGATGACGACTTCCCAACCAAGCCCGCAGAGGCCTTTGTAGTGCCATAGGCGTGTTATTAGACTAGTTTCTGGGTTCCTCGCGCGCCCCCCAACTGCCACACTGGGCGGATCTTCATTCGCCGCTCCCAGACCCGCGCCCGCAAATCCGGCGGTTCCTATTACTCCTTCCGCCTGGTGCACAGCCGGCGCACCTCCAGCGGCGTGCGCCAGCAGACCTTGCTCAACCTCGGCGCCGACTTCGCCGTGCCACAAGACCAGTGGCCCGCCCTGCTGGCCATCCTCGAGGACCTGCGGCTCCAGCGCCAGCCGCTCTACGACCCCGATCCGGAATTGCATCAACTCGCCCTGCAGCTCCACAGCAGACTCGCCGAGCGCACCCCAGCCGAACCCGGCGATGATCGCGCCAGCGTGCATCTCGACACCTTGGATAACTCCCAAGTGCGCAGTGTGGGCGCCGAGCGGATCGCCTTGAACGCCCTGCAGGAACTGCAGTTCGGCGACACCCTGGAGCGCCAAGGCGTGTCCCCGCGCCGGGCCCGCCTGGCCACCGCCCTGATCGTCGCGCGCATGCTGCACCCCTCCTCCGAGCGGGCTGCCTGCGCCTGGCTCAACACCTCTTCGGCAACCTTGGAACTGCTCGCCATCGAAACCGGCAAGCCCTTGGGCCTGAATCAGTTGTACAAGATCGGCGACTGCCTGTGGAGCCATCGCGAAGCCCTCGAAAGCGCCCTCTCCCAGCGCGCCTGCAGCCTCTTCGGGCACACCGCAACCGTCGTCTTCGTCGATCTCACCAACGTGCACTACTGCGGCAAGGCGGGCGCCGACCGCCAGTACGGCCGCTCCAAGCAGCGCCGCAGCGACTGCCCCTTGGTCAGCATGGGCCTGACCCTCGACGGCCGCGGGTTTCCCCTGCGCAGCGAGATCCTGCCCGGCAACGTGTCCGAGCCCAGCACCCTATCCGCGGCCCTCGAAAAGTTGTGTGCGCCGGCCGCCGCCAAACCCACCGTGATCATGGATGCCGGCCTGTCGACGGAGGCCAACATCGCCTGGCTGCGCGCGCACGGCTACCACTGGATCACCGTCGCGCGCGGCAAGCAGGCCCCTCCCGAGAGCGCTCCGGAGGGCACCTTCGAGACGCGCAAGCAGCAGCCGGCCAAGGTCTGGAAGCTCGACAGCGCAGGCGCCGAAACGCGTCTGTGCGTGTGGAGCGAGGGCCGCCAGGCGAAAGAGCACAGCATGCTCGCACAGCGCCGCGAACGCTTCGAGCAAGAACTGCGCCAGCTGCATGCCGGGCTGTCCAAAACCGGTTGCACCAAGCGCTATGCGCGTGTCTTGGAGCGCCTCGGGCGCATCCAGGAGCGCCACAAAGCCGTGGCGAGCCAATATCACATCACGGTCACCCAGAAAGCTCCCGAAACCGCTGCCGCAGACGCAGCCCAAGTGCGGCCGCGCCGGCCTGGCCGGCCGCGCAAAGCCAAGCCGCTGCTGGCCGCTGCTGTCGAGTGGCAGCGTAACGCCAAACACGCCCAGCGCTCGGCCACGGCGGGGACGTATCTGTTGCGCACCAGTCACTGCGACTGGGATCTGGAGCGCGTGGTGCGCACCTACTGGCAGCTCAGCGACATTGAGGCGACCTTCCGCAGCCTGAAGGGCGAAGTGGGTCTGCGCCCGATCTACCACAGCAAGCGGGAGCGCATTCGGGCGCACCTGTTCGTGGCCGTCTTGGCGTACCATGCGATCCACCTCGTGCGGCAGCGCTTGGCCGCGGCCGGCAACCATGCCAGTTGGACCACGCTACGGCACAAGCTGGCCAATTGGGTGCGCCAGACCACGACCCTGCAACGCGAGGACGGGCGTTGGATCGAGACGCGTCAGGACGCGCGCCCGACACCGCAGGCGGCCCACCTCGCCACCGTACTGGGCGGGCCGCCGCAACTGCATCGGCAGAGGCGGGTGACAGGGGAGCCGGCTGTCGTCCGGGAGCACTGAATAAACTCAGATCGCGTGGTGCCATACTGACTTCCGGGTTGCCCATAAGTTATGGCTGTTCAACTGCTTAGGGTTAGTGCAGAAATAACTCCATCTAACTAGGAATACGTGTCTAATATCTGCAGGGCCAGCTCTCAAGTCCGGGACCTCGGCCTCTGTGCCAAGTGACTTATAATCTGATAGTTTCAGTCTGTGCAGAGAGGCTGCTATTGCATTACAAGTGCGCTCAGTGGTAGAATACTTGTATCATTATGAGACCTGTCAGCTTCCATCCCGAGCGGTTGACTGACCTGCTGCGGCGGCGCACGGTCACCTCCATGCCCGAACTCATGGCCGCTCTCGGCACCTCGTCCCGCCAGACCGTGCTGCGCAAACTCAAGGCTCTGGACTACCTCACCAGCTACTCCCATCGCCGCCGCTACTACGCCCTGCGCGCGTCAGCCTGCTTCGATGCCGACGGCCTCTGGTCCCACGGCCAAGCCCGCTTCTCCCGGCACGGCACGCTGCTCGCCACCGTCGAGACGCTCGCGACCGAGTCCCGCGCGGGCCTCTCCGTCAGCGAGCTCGACGCCCTGCTGGGCGTAGCCGCCAAGGACCCCTTGCACAAGCTCGCAGGCGCCGGCCGTCTGGCTCGCGAAACCTTCGCCGGCCGCTTCCTGTACTGTGCCAGTGATCCCGCCCGGCGCACCCGCCAGTTGCGCGCCCGTCAGCTCCGCGACGGCGCGCTGTCTGCGGCCGCCCCTGCGGCCGCTCCAGCCGACTCGGCGCGGACACTGTTCATCAGCCTGCTCGACGAGCGACTGCGGCGGCTGTACGCCGGCCTGGAGTCTCTGCGGCGCGGACGCGGTGGGGACCGCCGCGTGGCACAGCTGCTGCGCCTCGATCCCGGCACGGTGCGGCGCGGACGGCTCGAGCTGCTGTCCGGGAAGCTCCAGCGCGGGCCTGTCCGCAAGCCGGGCGGGGGCCGCAAGTCGCTGGGAAAAAAAAGCCTGCGCTCGTCACGGCGCTGACGAGGCTGCTCGAACGCGAGACGGCGGGCGACCCCTGCGGGGGTGCCAAGTGGTCGCGCCGTTCCACCCGCAAGCTGGCTGTCGCGCTCGGTCGGCAGGGATTCCAAGTCGGCGCTCGCACCGTCTCCCGCTTGCTCCGGCGGGCCGGCTTTTCCCTGCGCGTCAACCGCAAGCAGCTCGCCAACGCCACCCATCCCGACCGCGATGCGCAGTTCCAGCGCATCGCCGCCGAGCGCGCCCGTTGCGCCGCCAAGCGTGTGCCTATCATCAGCGTCGACACCAAGATATGTGCAGCTGCACATATCTTGGTATATGCTGGGCTCCCAGATATGTGGAGTTGATGCTCTAAGGCACTGCAAGGATTGACCTTCTCTTGCTCGGAACTCCACATATCCGGGGAGGTCAGGCCTTCAGAGGGTCTCGAGCCAGTCAAGAAGTGTCGGATCTGAACGCCATTCCGACACTTCGGGTTCGGACACCACTCCGAGACTCCCGCCTTTGGCGACCGCCGTGCGCTTTGCTTCCAAGCTGACCGTGGCATAGCGGTTCGTCGTTTCGACCGACTCGTGTCCCAGCAGGTGGCTGATGGTGACTAGGTCGACCCCTGCCTGCAGGTGATGGCTGGCCATGGTGTGGCGCATCAGATGGGGATGGATGCGCTTGGTCGCCATGGTCGGGACTTCGGCGGCGGCCGTACGGCCATGCTTGTGCAGGATGTACCGGACGCCCGAACGATCGAGCGGCCGACCGTACCGGTTGCGGAACAATGGCCTGTCGGCGTCGGGGCCGACGCCTCGGTCGGCTAGCAGGGTGCGCAAGGCGTCCGCCGTTTCCGGCAGTAGCGGGCAGATGCGTTCCTTGCGGCCCTTACCACGCAGCCAGATCTGCCGGGGTCGTTGCAACTGCAGGTCGCAGGCTCGCAGGTCGAGGAGTTCCTGGACGCGCGCTCCGGTGTTGTACATGGTCAGCAGAAGCGCACGGTCCCGGCGGCCGGGCGGGGTCGTGGGATGCGGGGCGGCCAGCAGTGCACGGGCCTCGTGCTCCTCGAGGTGTTCGACGACTCGTTGCGGGCCGCGCTTGAAGGGGACCGCGAGGATCCGCTGACACAGTTCGAGATGCTCGGGATGGCGGGCCGCGGCGCAGCGGGCGAAGGCGTGGGCCGCGGTGAGCCGGGCATTGCGGGTGGCAACCGAGTTGCCGCGGCGGGTTTCTGCATGCTCGAGGAACGCCAGCAGGTTGTCGGGGGCGAGAGCGGGGAAGTCCAGCGTCTTGGCGGCGTATCCGAGCTCGTCGACCAGGAACTGCAGCAGCAGTTTGAACGAGTCGCGGTAGGCGAGTACGGTGGGGGGGCTGGCACCACGGACCTTGGGCAGGTAGTCGAGGAAGAAGTCGCGCAGGGCGCGGCCGAGCGAGGTGGGTCCGACCGCAGGCATGGCTGTGCTCCTGGGGCGGGGCCACGATGGTCCGGGCGTAGTCAGCGAAGCGTTCGCCAGCCTGCCGCACGACCGGTTCGATCAAGTTGAGGTAGTACGCCGTCGAGGCGAGCGAGACGTGTCCCATCGAGGCGGCCAGGACCGGCAGTTTGGCCTGCGGATCGGTGCCTTGGCGGTACCAGCCCAGCAGGGCGTGGACGGCATGGGTGTGACGTACGTCGTGAAGGCGTGCCGGACGGCCTGCGACGCCGACAATGGCGGTGTCGCGCAACAGGCGGCGGAAGCCGAGATCGATCCCGCGTACGGAATAGGGGCTGGAGCCGTCACGGCCGTGGGCCAACAGCGGGGCGTCCGATCCGTGCGGGCAACGGCAACGGGCTGCGAGATACCGATCAGTGGCGGCAGTGGCACTGTCGCTGAGAGCCACGAGGCGCGACTTGTGGCCCTTCGACCCGCGCACGAGGCGGGTACGCTGGTCCAGGTCGCAATCGCCGAGCGTAAGCCGGACAAGTTCCCCGCAACGCAAGCCGGAGGTATAGGCGAGCGTAATCGTCTGACGGTAGACCGCAGGCTGCAACGGAGAGCAAGTCATGGCAGGCAGGCTGTCGGCCGCGCTCAACAGGTCCAGGAGCTGTTGTTCAGAGAAGATCAGCGCGGGCCGCTGCGGGCCAGCATCCGGGAACCCCGTGGGGTCGGGCACGAAGCAGGTAGGGTCGCTCCGCCGCCGGTACAGGCACAGGCCGCGGGCGATGCGCAGGTACTGACGGCGCGAGGCGGGGGCAAGGCGCCCGAGAGTGAGCGCCCCAGCGGCGAAGCTGGCCTGGGTCAGATCGTGCTCGCTGTGCGCAGCGAGGAAGCGGTCGAGATCGCCGAGGATGCCGGCTGCCCCGACGAACTGGCGGCCCAGGGCTTGCTTGCGTTCGACGTGGGCCTGGATGTCCGGCCCCAGGCAGGATCGCAAGGTGGGGAGTTGTGTCATCGCTGCCCCCCGTTCCAGTCGGGCCGCTCGAGGGCGGCCGCCCGCAAGTCGTCCGAGTGCAGCCGCAGATACGTTCCGGTGCTCGCCACACGGCGGTGTCCCAGCAGGTCCCCGATGACCTTCACGGACGTGTTCTGGCGCAGCAAGTGCAGGGCCAGAGCGTGGCGCAGACAGTGCGGCGTGGCAGATTTGACAGCGGGGACAGCGACACGCATCCAATGCGAGAACGCGTGCTGAATGCCCGCGGTCGACAGCGGACGGACCGGCCGACGCGTGCCGAGGAAGACCGCACGAAGGGTGCTCGGCGGGCGGGAGTGGCGCAGGTAGTCGGCCAGCGCGGCTCCGGCCTCGTCGGTGAGGGGCAGGGCGAGCGGGGCCCGCACTTTCGGCCGCTGCACGCGGAACTTCTCGGATCTCCATCCGATATCGTCGAGTCGCAGGGCCGCGACCTCGCTGATGCGCAGGCCGTAGGTGGCGATGAGCAGGAACATGGCGTAATCGCGACGGCCCGCCCTTGGCGGTGTCACGGTCAATCCCGGCCAGGAACGCCTGTACGCTCTCCCAAGGCAGCGCACGGGGCAACGCCCTTGCACACGAGGCACGGGGGCCGTCAATGCACAAATCCAAGCCTGCAGGGATCTCGCCGCGGCCTGCCAGGAAACGCAGGAAGGAGCGCAGGAACGAAGCCCTGTTCTGGAGTTTTGACAGGCCGCAGCCCGTGGCGAGACGCATCATGAACGCTTCGAGCTGCGGTTCGCTGAGGGCTGTCAGTGCGGCCGGGTTGTGATCGAAGCCTAGGAAGTCGAGCAGGCCCAGAGCGAGTTGGCGATGCTCTGCCTGTGTCGAAGCAGCCAGCCCGCGCACGTGCTCCAAGTACAGGCGATAGGAGTCGACGAGTTGCTCGCCGGGGGTGGGGACGGTGGTTGCCAGCAAGCCGTCCTGTTCCAGGAAGTCCGCCAGGGAGCGCACCAGGGCCGACAGGTGCCGGTCCTTCTGGGACTTCCCGGCGGTCAGAGCCAGGAGCTGGGGTTTACAGACATGGCTCAAGTCGCCGAGACGGCGTTCGAGCAGCAACTCCTCCAGGACGGGTGCCTTGCGGACGCGCCCGCGGATGGCCTGAGCGGCAAAGCCGTGATCGGAGAGCCAGCGGGCGAACCCGTCCAGCAGCGGGCCAAGCAACGGTAGAGCTAGGAAGCGGGCATGCGCCCGCGGAAATAATTCGATCAGCATCGTAACCTCCGTTCGTTTCGCATGACGCCAATGGCGGCGCCGGTAACGAAGGTACTCTGCTATGACCGAAATATGTGCAGTTGAAAGTTATCTAACTCTTTTTCCTGCAGTGCCTTAGAGCATCAACTCCACATATCTGGGAGCCCAGCATATACCAACAAGAAAGAACTCGTCGGCAACTTCCGCAATCCCGGCCGCGCCTGGAACGATCGCCCCACCGACGTCAAAGACCACGACTTCCCCTCCGAAGCCGACGGCCGCGCCGTCCCCTACGGCATCTACGACCTGCTCGCCAACCGCGGCCGCATCTGCGTTGGCCAGTCCGCCGACACACCGGCCTTCGCGGTCGACTGCATCGAGTCCTGGTGGCGCCACGAGGGCCGCTCGCGCTATCCCGACGCCTCCGAACTCGTCATCCTCGCCGACTCCGGCGGCAGCAACCGCTGCGCCCCACGCGCCTGGAAGTACAACCTCCAGCACACCCTCTGCAATCCCCACGACCTCACCGTCAGCGTCGTCCACTATCCCTCCGGGTGCAGCAAGTGGAATCCCATCGAGCATCGCGTCTTCAGCGAAATCAGCAAGAACTGGGCGGCCCGTCCGCTCGACAGCTTCGCCACCATCCTCCACTACATTCGCACTACCGTGACCCAGACTGGCCTGCGCTTGCAGGCCCAGCTCGTTGAACAGACTTACGAAACGGGCGTCAAGATCACCCCCGAACAAATGGCTGCTCTCAACCTGACCAAGGCCCAGCACTCTCCCAAGTGGAACTACTCCATCAGCCCACTTCGAAATTAGGAAATTATTTCTGCGCTAACCCTTAGGGAAATTCTAATTCCAAAAACGGCGAAGTCGGGCTAGGGCAGCCGGGCGGCCAGTTCGAGCGCGTCCACTGGCCAGAAGACCTCGCGGCGCGGCGCATGCACGTTCTCTGCGCCTTGCTGCGGGTGGCCCCTAATGCCTTTCTCGCCCCATTGGGCTGGAATGGCCTCGCGCCCGTAGACGGCTCTCGGCAGCGCCCCGTTCGCCTGGCTATCATGCTTCCGAGAGCCCATTAGCGAGGCCCGGACTGTTTCGCTGCTATCGCACGGGCAGCCAGCCAGTCCACGTGGGCGTCCCGGACGTGCGCTTGCTCGAAGGTGGCGCGCCCGAGCAAGGACCGCGCCAGCATCAGCGCCGTTTTCGAGTCGTCTGTCGGCTGGTCGGCGAGCGTGATCCAAGTCCCGCCAGCGGCCAGTTCCCGGACGCCTTCCGGAGACCGCTGCAGAATCCGCTCGGGCGACTCAAACTCGACCAAGCTGCCGAGGGAATCGCCGGCCAGCTGTCCGCGCAGCCAGCCTTCAGCGCTGAGGCGACTTAGGGACTCTCGATAGCACCCTGCGCTTACGCGTTAAATGTGCCAGTCGATTTGATCACCGTTCAGGCGCGTCCGCACTTTGCGCGCCCCCTCCCGCGGTTCGGCCTTGTCCTCGGCCCAGCCCTCCAGCACTTGCTGGAGAGCTTTGACGAGCTCCGGCTGGGCGGACGAGAGATCCCTAGACTCCGCTGGGTCTTGGTCCACATCGTAGAGCCGCGTCAAGCCTCCCGCTAGCAAGAGCTTCCACGGGCCCTGCCGGACGGCGGCATTTGGACCCGATCGCCAGACGAGATGCTCGTGCGGCGCGCCCGCATGCTTGCCCTCCAAGAACGGCAGCAGGTTCACTCCGTCCAGAGGTGGGGCCGGAAGCTCGGCACTGGCCGCGGCGAGAGCGGTCGGCACGATGTCGAGCGAGCTGACCGGGTGCTGATATCGAACCCCACCGGCCAGACGGTCCGGCCACTGCAATGCGAACGGCACGCGAATGCCGCCCTCGTACAAGTTGCGCTTATGCCCGATGAGCGGCATGTTGCGCTTGCCGTCGACGTCACTCGGCTTGGCGGCGCCGTTGTCGCTGGTAAAGATCACGAGCGTGTTCTCTTCCAACCCGTGCCTCTGCAGCTCTGCCAGCACGGCTCCGACCCAGTCGTCGAGGCCGCTGATCATTCCAGCGTAGATGCGGGCCGTCTCGTTCTCGATGCTGGGAAATCGGTCGTAGTACTTGTCAATCGTCTGGATGGGTCCGTGCGGCGCGTGGAATGCCAGATACAACACGAATGGCTCGTCCTTATGGCGCTCGATGAATTCCACGCCCGCTCGGCCAAGCCGGTCCGTCAAGTACTCGTCGAATGGGAGCGGTTCCCTGCCCAGGAAGAGCGAGCGAGCCCGGCCCGTGCCGTCGGCCTCGCCCGGGTCCTCGTGCCCGGGAGCGATGCGGGCGTTCGGCCACTTCGGATCGACGAAACGCGAACCCGAGGGCATCCCGAGGAAATAATCGAATCCGCGGTCCAGCGGGTGGTAGCCATTCGCCATGCCGAGTTGCCATTTGCCCACCGCTCCCGTCGCGTAGCCGGCTTGTTTGAGAGCTGCCGCCAGGGTTGTCTCCCGCAAGGGCAGCGATTTTGGTGCCGCGTCGAGCGGGGGGACCCGCTGTGAGTTGAGCTCCTTGCCCCAGCGCTGCTGATAGCGCCCCGTCATCAAGGCCGGCCTAGACGGGTTGCAGACCGGTGCCGTCACGTAACCCGACGTGAAACCGATTCCCTTCTCCGTGATCGAGTCGATATGCGGCGTCGGGATGTCGCTGCCGTACCACGAAACGCTGCCGTAGCCGAGGTCATCGGCAAGCAGGACGACGATGTTGGGACGGCTCGAAGCACTACCCTCCAGCGCAGCCGCGCCACACGTGACGGCGAGCAGCAACAGGCTCGCCGCTGTACTGGTTCTGAGGGAGCGAGCCCGCCAACGGGCCAAAGGCGAAGGCGTCACAGCCCGCCTATCCTAGCGAACCGCGGCCCGGCTGAAACCCCCGAGCGGCCCAAAGCGACGGCGGCAGCGGCTCACTGCCGTCCGCCCCCAGACCTCCCAAGAACGCGCGCACCTGCTCCAGGCTTTTGTGCGAGGCCAAACCGATGCGCATGACCACTCTCCAATGGTCTCCACATCCCCCGAGCCGTCCATCTGGGCTCTTCTCTGGTTGGAAACAACCCCCTCGTTCAGGCTCATGTCTGGTTGGACAACGCGCCAAGTTGCGCGCCGAGCCAAAGGGGCGCTATCCTTCCGATGCGGGCTACGCTCCCCGTTGCGGGGCGGCATCGCGGCCTAGCTGCAATCGCAGGGCGGACTTGCCCACGGGCGATCGCTGTCAGCGGTTGTCTATCGTCGGCGAACCGGCGGGTGCGCCGCGCGAGGCCAGCCTGTGGGGGAAACCGAACAGAGATGAGAATCCCACTTGCCACTGTGACCGCCATTCTGCTGGCAAGCGCCTTGGCGCTTGGCGCCGAGCGCGTCGAATTCAACCGGGACGTGCGGCCGATCCTCTCCGAGAACTGCTTTGCGTGCCATGGGCCGGACGGTAACGCCCGCCAAGCGAACCTGCGGCTCGACCGTCGCGCGGAAGCTCTGGGCAGGGGCGTGATCCAGCCAGGCGACGCAGCCGCTAGCAAATTGGTCCAGCGCGTGCGGCAAGACAATGCGGCGCTGGTCATGCCGCCGGTCGCGACGAACAAGAAGCTCACTGCTGACCAAAAGCAGCTGCTCTCGACATGGATCGACCAAGGAGCGGAGTACCAGGAGCACTGGGCGTACATCAAGCCAGAGAGGCCGGCAGCGCCCGGCGGCCCGGCCGGGATCGACCACTTGGTCAACCTGAAGCTCGCAGAGCGCGGCCTGCAGCCCGTCCAAGCGGCGGACCGCCGCACGCTTGCGCGACGCGTGAGCTTCGACCTGACCGGCCTGCCACCTAGGTCGGCCGATGTCGAAGCGTTCGTGCAGGACTCGGCCGCTGACGCTTACGCAAAGATGGTCGAGAGCTTTCTCAGCTCGCCGCATTACGGCGAGCGGATGGCAGTTCATTGGCTGGATCTGGTCCGCTACGCAGACACAGTCGGCTATCACGGCGATGTCGCGGTCAATGTGTACCCCTTTCGCGACTACATCGTCCGCGCCTTCAACGAAAACAAGCCGTTCGACGTCATGACGCGCGAGCAGCTCGCCGGCGACTTGCTCGACGATCCCACCGATTGGCAATTGGTGGCGAGCGGCTACAACCGCCTGAGTCGCATGACCAACGAGGGCGGCTCGCAGGCCAAGGAGTACCTTGCCAAGTACGCCGTGGACCGCGTCCGGAATATTTCCACGGTATGGCTGGGCTCGACGCTGGGATGCGCCGAGTGCCACGATCACAAGTTCGACCCCTTCCTGGCGCAGGACTTCTACTCGATGGGCGCTTTCTTCGCTGACATCGAGGAGCAGGGCGTGTTTGGCGGGAATGGCGCCTGGGGTTCGAATGTGCGCGTCCTCGCGCCTGCCGCGCAGGCAGAATCGTTGGAACTCGACCGCAGGATCGACGCGCTGCGCGAACAGGGCGAAGGAAAGCTCGCCGCCGGCCCTGAAGGGCTGGACCGGCTCGCGGCATACCTTCGGGATGACCTGCTGCGCTGGCGCCCCTTGGATCCGGAGCGAGCCTGGAGCGACTGCGGCCATCCCGACTTCAACCAATGCGAGCGGTTCGAATTGCAGAAAGAGGACGATGCCGTAATCCGTCTATCCCTGACCGGCGAGAAGAAGCCCAGCGAATCCATCCACCGGGTCGAGATTTCGCTGGATGACGGGACGCTGACCGCCGTAGCCCTTGAATTGTTCCCGACGGGAGACTTCGATTCGTTCTACCTCAGCGAGTTCGAGGTACGCCTGCTCGGGCGAGAGGACTGGCCTGTGCGCGTGTCGCTGACCGGCTTGCTGCCGGATCACGAGCAACCGGGATCGATGCTGCGCGACACCCTTGACGACAACTATCACACCGGCTGGAGCGCGGACTGGAAGGAGGACCGGTCTCGCCGGGCCGTGTTCGGCTTTGCAGCGCCGCTACGGACCCGCCGCGGCGAGACGCTGCAAGTTTCGCTGATCGCGCACGCCCGACAGAGCAAGGGCCTGCCTTCCCGTTTTCGCCTGCTCGGAACGGACGCGGCGTTTCCCGAGCCGCCCGCCACGGGCGACCTGCGAGAGGCCGTCCTAGCGGTTGACGCCCGCATCGAAGGCCAGATCGGCGCATTGCGGGAAGCCTTCGAGCGGATCACAGGCGGCAACGCCAACTGGAGTGAGATCCGCCGCTTGGAGCGACGCAAGAAGGAGCTTGCCGACCTAGCGCACGAGTCGCTCGTCGCCAAGGCGGTCGAGGAGCCCCGGGTGATGCGCATCCTTCCGCGCGGGAACTGGATGGACGATTCTGGCGAACAAGTCGAGCCGCAGGTCCCGCTGTTTCTGGGTCCGATCCCGGACCAAGGCCGCCGCCTCACCCGCCGGGATCTAGCCGACTGGGTCGCTGGTCCGCGCAACCCCCTCACCGCACGGGTGTTCGTCAACCGCCTGTGGCGGATGTTATTCGGCACCGGCCTGTCGAAGGTGCTCGACGACGTCGGGTCCCAGGGCGAGCCCCCGGTCAACCAGCAGCTGCTGGACTGGCTGGCCGTCGAGTTCGTAGAAAGCGGTTGGGACGTGCGCCACGTCGTGAAGACCATGCTGCTCTCGGATACGTACCAGCGCTCGAGCGAGGCTTCGGACGAATTGCTCGCTGAAGACCCCCTCAACCGCTTGCACGGCCGCCAGACCATGGCGCGACTTGATGCGGAGTTCGTGCGGGACAACACCCTCGCCGTCAGCGGGCTGTTGAACCGAGCCATGGGCGGGCCGAGCGTCAAGCCCTACCAGCCGCCGGGCTATTACCAAGAGCTCAACTTCCCGAAACGAGTCTACGAGGCGGACCTCAATCCGAACCAGTTCCGGAGAGGACTGTACACGCACTGGCAGCGGCAGTACCTGCATCCCGCGCTGATGGCCTTTGATGCGCCCGCGCGCGAGGAGTGCGCAGCCGAGCGCGCGGTGTCGAACACCCCCTTGCAGTCTTTAGTCCTGCTGAACGACCCCAGCTATGTGGAAGCGGCGCGCGCCTTTGCCGCGAGAATCATGACGGAGGGCGGCCGGGGTGCTGCTAGGCGGGTTGAGTTCGCCTTCCGCGAAGCGTTCGCCCGCCCGCCCAAGCCAGCGGAGCGGGATCTCGTACTGGGCCTGCTGGAACGCCGCCGGAGGCAATTCGCGGCGGATCCCGAGGGTGCCGCGAAGCTGCTCGCGACGGGCATCTCGCGCAGGCCGTCCGGCGTTTCCACTACGGAACTGGCAGCCTGGACCAGCGTTGCCCGGGCGCTGTACAACAAGCACGAGTTCTTGATGCGGTATTGAGGGATTGCCATGCTGAAACCTGTATTCGACCTGCACGAGAGCAGGCGTGCCTTTCTGGGCCGCGCTTCGCTGGGTCTAGGCTCGGTGGCGCTCGCCTCGCTGCTGAAGTCGGACCTGCTCGGAATCCAACCCGGCGTGCCGGGATTCCCGACCGCCCCGGCCAAGGTCAAGCGCATCATTTTCCTGTGCATGGCGGGCGGTCCCGCGCATCTGGAGTTGCTGGACTACAAACCTGAACTCGCGAAGCGTCACGGTGAGCCGATGCCGGAGTCCTTCACCAAGGGCCAGCAGATCGCCCAGCTGCAGGGCAAGGAGCTACGTATTCTCGGCCCGCAGCATCCCTTCAAGTACTACGGCAAGAGCGGTCAGCACATGACCTCGCTGCTGCCCCATATCGGCGGGATCGCCGACGACATCTGCATCGTGCGCTCGATGCAGACCGAGCAGATCAATCACGACACCGCGCACACGTTCATGAACACCGGCTTCCGCCTGCCGGGCAGGCCGAGCATCGGCTCGTGGCTGTTGTATGGGCTCGGCAGCGAGTCGGAGGATCTTCCCGGATTCGTCGTGCTGACCTCCGAGGGCGGCTCGCAGAGCCAGCCGATCGCGGCGCGGCAGTGGAACAGCGGCTTTCTGCCAAGCATCTATCAAGGCGTGAAGTTCAACTCCACGGGCGATCCGGTGAACTACGTGCGCAACCCGGACGGGGTGAACCGCGAGCTGCAGGGCGACTTGATCAACACGGTAGGCGAGTTGAATGGGTTGCAGCAGGGCTGGACCCGCGATCCGGAAATCGCGACTCGGATTGCGCAGTACGAACTCGCTTTCCGCATGCAGATGAGCGTCCCCGAACTCGTGGATTTCTCGAACGAGCCCCAGCATGTGCTGGATATGTACGGCACGCGGGGCGGGGACGGCACGTTCAACGCCAACTGCCTGCTGGCACGGCGCATGGCCGAGCGCGGCGTGCGCTTCATTCACCTCTACCACCGGGGATGGGACCATCACAACGAGATCAAGACGCTGTTGCCCAAAAGCTGCGGCTATGTCGATCAGGGCACGGCCGCCCTGGTGAAGGACCTCAAGCAGCGGGGCATGTTCGAGGACACGTTGATCGTTTGGTGCGGAGAGTTCGGCAGGACGCCGATGTCACAGGGCGCGAAGGCGGAGCTGATGGGTCGCGATCACCACATCAAGGGCTTTTCGATGTGGATGGCCGGAGGCGGAATCAAGGGCGGCCACAGTTACGGGGCAACGGACGAGCTCGGGTATAACGCTGTCGAGAATGTTGTGCACGTCCACGACCTCCACGCCACCATGCTGCACCTGTTCGGCATTGACCACACGAAGCTCACGTACCGTTTCCAAGGCCGTGACTTCCGTCTCACAGACGTGCATGGCAAGGTAGTGCGTGATGTGCTGGTTTAGCCCCGCGCGAAGATTCTGCCTGCTTCATGAGGGACACATACCTGCCTAGACCCGCAGGCCCGGAACGGCGAAAATCGTGCCCTCGCTCTTGGACAGAGGGCCGAATTACAAGATCGAGGTCGGGTCGGACGAAGACGGCGACGGCTATCTCGAGTCCCGCGCGACGGAGCAGGTGCGCCAACGGGCGCATCGCGGACTAGGATTCGCTGCCGAACGGCCTCCCTGGCAGGCGATCACGGTGTGGATTCGCAGACGGCCCGGCGAGCCGAGCCGGTCGCTGGCATCCAATCCGGCCGTGGCCCCGGCTGACCTCCGATTCGCGCCGACTTCCGCCGCCTCGACGTGCCTGTGCACAACACTGGCGCAAAGCCCGCCCGATCCATCGGGGTAGCCCTCTACGAAGGCGGCCGACGGGCCGGGCCGCAAGTTTGTGCCCCATGTCGATGCGCCGCACTCGCTGCTTACCGCCTCGCTGCGAGTCGGTTTCCCGCTCGTCCCCCTCGCGCCGAGCGCAAGATTCCGGGCTGTCGCTGACACCGGCAGCGAAATCGCTAAGCGGCCAGAACGGAATAACGCAGCGGAGGCTGAACTCGGCACTCCGTTGGCTGGCAAGCAGAGACACGCTCACCCGTGAGTCGGGTCTGTACGGGCCGGCCGGTCCAGAACCTTGTAGACGATCTCTGATCGGGATGCCGCCTTGCGCGCTCCCCTACTTCGGCGGCAAGGCTCGCCCCGTGATCGCGGCGCGCTTGCCCGGCGACGCCTTGCAGCCTTCGGCGAGCTCCGCCCGGAGGCTCCCAGAATCCCCAGCCCACGGTCTCGATCCTAGCCTAGACACGATGGCGCACCTGTGACTAGAATGCATTTAACAAATTTGATAGTCAGACACTCATATTTATTGACTAGTTTGCTTGACATTGATCGACAAGGGTGTATATTGAACTTGTAGCTAGCGAATTCGTCAAAGGAGGATCAACCATGACACTGCTAAACCACAACACTTACAACCCTTGGCGGGACGTAGACCGGTTCTTCGGTACCTTCCGAAACGAGGCTGGCTGGGTGCCGGCATTCGATGTCGCCGAGACCGACAGCGCATACGTGCTGCGCGGTGACATCCCGGGAGTGTCCCAGAAGGACATCGAAGTCCGAGTCGAGGACGGCGTCTTGACGGTGCGCGGAGAGCGCAACCAGCCTGAGGCTGCCGAGCGCTTAATCTTCTCCGGGAGGCCGACCGGCAAGTTCGCGCGCCGGTTTCGCTTGTCGGAGCAGGTCGAAGCCAACGGCATCAAGGCGTCCTATGTCGACGGCGTCCTCGAGCTCACGCTGCCGAAGCAGGAGCCCGTGGACACCAGCCGCCTGATTCCCGTCAACTGAGCGGGCGGAGCGACAGGCGGGGACGGAGCGCCTTCCGTCCCCGCCCCAAACCGGGAGCCCGCAGGCGCTCCGGCGCGGGATCTTCGGGCTCTCTGCGTTGTTCGCCCGGCGGTTCTAGGAGTAAGCCATGATTCCACTCGACAAATTCACGCAGAAAGCCCAAGACGCAATCCGGCAGATGCAGGTGCTCGCCTTGGAGGCGCATCACCAAACGCTGCTGCCGGCTCACCTGCTGGCCGCGCTGCTGGCAGAGGAGAACGGAATCGTGCCAGCAGTGCTGGCCAAGCTGGCCGTGCCGCTCCACGAGGCGGAAGGCAGGGCGCTCGAGCTCTTCGACGGCATTCCCTCGGTGCAGGGTGCCGCCTCGGGAATGCAATTGGACCGGTCCTTGCAGAAGGTCTTGGCCCAGGCGGAGAAAGAGGCCCGCCGATTCAAAGACGAGTACATCTCGACGGAGCACATGCTGCTCGCCATCAGCGCACAAAAGCAAGATCCCGCGGGCAAGCTCCTGCAGTTGATGGGGGCGACCTACGAGGCAGTTCTCCACGCGCTGGCGTCCATTCGCGGCACCCAGCGCGTCACGGACCAGAATCCCGAGGACAAGTACCAAGCTCTGGAGCGCTACGCTCTCGACCTGACGGAGCAAGCGAGACAAGGCAAGCTCGACCCGGTGATCGGTCGCGACGAGGAGATTCGTCGTGTGATCCAAGTGCTCTCGCGGCGCACCAAGAACAACCCCGTTCTGATCGGCGAGCCGGGAGTCGGCAAGACGGCCATCGCCGAAGGTCTTGCGCAGCGGATCATCCAAGGGGACGTCCCCGAGACATTGCACGACAAGCGAGTCGTCTCTCTCGATCTGCCCTCGATGGTGGCGGGCACGAAGTTCCGCGGCGAATTCGAGGAGCGACTCAAGGCGGTACTGCACGAGATCGAGGAGTCGCATGGCGAGATCGTCTGCTTCATCGACGAGCTGCACACGCTTGTCGGTGCGGGCGCCGGGGAGGGCTCCATCGACGCCGCCAACATGCTCAAGCCCGCCCTGGCGCGCGGGCAGTTGCGCTGTGTCGGCGCGACGACGCTGAGCGAGTACAGGAAGCACATCGAGAAGGACGCGGCCTTGGAGCGGCGCTTCCAGACAGTGCTGGTCGACCAGCCCTCTGTCGAGGAAGCGATCGCGATCTTGCGCGGGCTCAAGGGGACCTACGAAATCCACCACTCGGTGCGCTACCGCGACGCTGCGCTGGTGGCGGCCGCGACTCTATCGGATCGCTATATCAACGACCGGTTCCTGCCAGATAAGGCAATCGACCTGATCGACGAAGCGGGGGCCGCCCTGCGCATGCAGGTCGACTCCGTACCAGTCGATGTGGACAGGATGGAGCGCAAGGCGATGCAGCTCGAGATCGAGCGCCAAGCCCTGCAAACGGAAGGCGACCGCGGATCTGCCGAGCGCCTCGCCGCTATCGAGAGCCAGCTCGAGGAGCTGCGCGGGGAGTCCGCGCTCTTGCGTGAGAAATGGCAGCGCGAGAAAAAGCTGATCGACGAGGTCAAGCGCTTGAAAGAAGAAATCGAACGCCTGCGCAACGAACAGGAGGCCGCTGCTCGCTCTGGTGACCTCGCAACGGCCGCCGAGATTCGCTTCGGGCGCCTGGTGCGGGCGGAGGGGGAGCTTGCCAAGGCCACCGGCCAGCTCGAAGCGCAGCGCGGCGATAGCCCGCTTGCGAGGGGCGAAGTAGTCGAGGAGGAAATCGCGAGGATCGTTGCCAAGTGGACAGGGATTCCCGTCGCGAAAATGCTCCAGGGCGAGATCGAGAAGCTCGTCCATATGGACGAGGCGCTGAAGAAGACGGTCATCGGTCAGGACAGCGCAGTGGTGTCGGTCGCTAGCGCGATCCGCCGCACCCGGGCGGGACTGAGCGATCCGGACCGCCCCATCGGGACATTCCTCTTTCTTGGGCCGACCGGAGTCGGCAAGACCGAGCTGGCGCGGGCGCTATCGGATTTTCTATTCGATTCGCGCAAGGCGATGATCCGCATCGATATGTCGGAGTACATGGAGAAGCACGCCGTCTCGCGCATGATTGGCGCGCCCCCTGGCTACGTGGGCCACGACGAGGGAGGCCAGCTGACCGAGCATGTGCGGCGCTCGCCGTATGCTGTGATCCTGCTCGACGAGATCGAGAAGGCGCACCCAGAGGTCTTCAACGTCCTGCTGCAAGTCATGGAGGACGGTCGCCTGACGGATGGAAAGGGTCGGACGGTGAGCTTCGCGAACGCGATTATCGTGATGACGTCGAATGTCGGTTCCCAAGACATCCTCAAGAACGGATCGATCGGCTTTTCGCTCAGCGAGGGGGAGGCGGGCGGCCACGCGACTACGCGTCGCAAACTGCTCGACGAGCTTGGCCGCACCTTCCGGCCGGAGTTCCTCAACCGGATCGACGACATCATCGTATTCAACAATCTCCGGCAGGAGCACCTCGCGAGCATCGTGGACTTGCAGCTGGCCAGGGTGGAGTCCCTGCTGGCGGACAAGAACATCGGGTTGATCGTCAGGCCGGAGGCCAAGGCGCTGATCGTTTCACAGGGCTACGATCGCCAGTTCGGTGCACGTCCGATGAAGCGAGCGATCCAGCGCCTCATCCAAGACCCTCTGGCCCTGGCGGTCCTTGAAGGCCGATTCGGGGCGCACGACACGGTACGCGTTGACCGTGACGGTGATCGCATGCGGTTCGTCAGCGTTCCAGGGTCCGACGAAACTCACAGCTTGGCCGCATGAGCGGGACGGCTGGGCGATAGGCCGCAGCCGATCCGGCCGCCGGCGCGGCGTCACCGACGAGCTAGCGTCGCAGCTATGAGGCGGTTGGTACCATGGCCGTTTGCGGGATTCAATCTGGTCCCGGACCCTTCCAGCAGCGTCGCGTGAGACGCTGCTGGCATCGGACCCAATGCCCGAGACCGCGGATGTGGTCGTGGTCGGGGCTGGGTTGGTAGGGTTATGCACGGCCCTCTCCTTGTGTCGGCGGGGCGCCGGCGACATCGTGGTCGCCGACCGTGGCTCAATTTGCGGGGAATCGAGCGGGGCCAGTGCGGGAGGCCTTTGGTCGGGCCACGAATGCCTGACCTTCGGTGAGTCGGCCATCGTCCTGCGAGCCAGCGAAATCCACGCGTCGCTAAGCGCGGAATTCGCCTGCGACTACCTGCGGAGTGGATTGCTGCAGCCTGTGGACGAAGCAGACTTGCAAAGCGGTCTCGAGCGCGTCGAGCGTACGCGCGAGGCGGGCTTCGAGGCGCAACTGCTGTCTCCTCGCGAGCTCGCCGAGTGTGAGCCACTTCTGCGCGGCGGCAGTTCCGCGGTGCACTTTCCGCAAGACGGTTCGATTCACCCGCTCAAGCTCGCGGCGGCGCTGACGCAATGGCTGCGCCGGAACGGCGTGAAGATCTGTCTCGACCAAGCAGTCCACTTCGTCGAGCCGGACGCCCCAGCGATTGTGACGGCCAGTGGTCGTACGAGTGCGGAGTCGGTCATCGTCGCGGCAGGCGCTTGGACACCGTTGCTGACGAAACTGCTGGGCTGGAGCCCGCCGATCCGCCCGATCCGGGGGACCCTGCTCGCGACGGAGGCGCAATCACGGAATACGCTGAGGTCGGTCGTGATCGGCCGCAACTTCTATTTCTGGCAACTCGCGTGCGGCCCGCTGGCCGGGGGCGGATCGGAAGAGGATGTGGGCTTTCGCGAAGGCGTGGAAGGCGCGGTGGTGGGCAAGATCCGGCACGAGTTCAGCGACCTGTTTCCGGCGCTCAGCGAGGTGTCCTTCACGAGCCGCTGGTTCGGGTTTCGGCCGTTTTGCCAAGACATGCGTCCTGTCATCGGCCGGGTTCCGGGCCTAGCTAGGGTCTTTGTATCCGCCGGGCACTTTCGCAAGGGCATCCTGCTAGCGCCGCTGAGCGGGGAATTGCTGGCGGACGAGGTCTTGGAAGGCCGTCGCTGGGTTCCAGCGGAGTCGTTCCGCCCGGAACGGTTTAGCCGGGCGGTTGTGGCCGACTAGGATCCGCAACGTAGGCACGGCTCGCGGCCGGGGTTTGTGCGCCTACAAGGCTGCCGCGTAGCGCGCCGCCACGGCCTCCCAGTCAATGACGTTGTAGAAGGCGGCGATGTAGTCGGGCCTGCGGTTCTGGTAGTTCAGGTAGTAGGCGTGCTCCCAGACATCCAAGCCTAGAATCGGCGTCCGGCCGTCCATCAATGGCGTGTCTTGGTTCGGGGTTGATTCGACGACCAAGTTGCCGCCGTCGACGCTGAGCCACGCCCAACCGCTGCCGAAGCGATTCGCCGCCGCCGCCGAGAACTTTTCCTGGAAGCCTCCGAAGCTGCCGAATGCTGCATTGACGGCATCGCCGAGGTTTCCCGCCGGCTCACCGCCGCCCGAGGCGCTCATGATCGTCCAAAACAGGGAGTGGTTGGCGTGGCCGCCGCCGTTGTTGCGGACCGCTGGGTTAGAAACCGCCGCGACGGCGCTCACCAGGTCGTTGATGTCCATATCCGCCTGAGGCGAGCCCGCGACAGCAGCGTTCAGCTTGGCCACGTAGGCGGCGTGGTGCTTGTCGTGATGGATCTCCATGGTGCGCGCGTCGATATGCGGCTCGAGCGCTGCGAAATCGTAGGAAAGGTCGGGTACAGAAAAGGCCATGTCGTGTTGCTCCTTGGGCTGTTGGGGGATGAAGAAGACATTCATGTTAGCAGCCAGCGCCGAGGCCAACGCGCTTCGTTCAAGCCAAGGTGCCTGTGCGCTTGAGCCGCTCGGAACGGAAATGGCGTCAGGCGCGAATGCACGGGTCGCCCGAGCCCATTCCTGCCTAAGCCACGCTCTATCGCGGATCATCACGCCGCAGGCAGCTCCGGCAGCGCCTGCGCAGCCGGACGGCGGTCCTCCGCCCCAATGGCACACGGATCGGGAGACGAGTAGATTTTCCGTGGGAGTCCGCTAGAGGCCGATTCTAGCGAGGATGCGGGACTCGCGAATCATTTCGCGCAAGGAGTTAGCTGCTGTGCTCGAATCTGGCAGGGTAGCCATGCCTGACCGAATCCCATCCCCTTGATCCTCGCATCGGTCGACCCGCGTTCACGGAGTTACGCTTGGCCAATCCAAGACTGGTCGTCGCAACGTTTGATCACGGTCCGGGCGGTCGCGTCGCTGATTTCCGGGGACGCTGCTGGCTGTTAGGCGTGAGCCGTCAGGCCAAGGCCCCCAAGCATGCTGACCCTCACGGTCAGGCAGTGGAAGAGTGTGCGTCTCACTGTCGTCTTAGTCCTGTCGTCTCAAGGCGGAGACTCCTGCTAAGCCAGGCCCGTCCGTCCGTCCCTTCTGCGACCTATTCGAACTTGTCCAAGCCGTCCGTCAGCTCGATATAGGTGCCCCAGGGATCGGTCAGGAATGCCACGGAAAGGCCCATGCTCTCGATCGTACGGAACGGGATGTCGAAACTGATGCCCTCGCTTTCGAGCTTCTTGCAAAAGCTCTCCAGATCATCAACCTCGAATCCAATATGGTCCACCGCGCGGCCGATGGTCGGCTCGACCGGACCGTTTGCGTTGGCGAACGTGAGTTCGATGCCCGGTATATCCGCTTTGCGGAACGGCCCGCGCGTGCCGGGCTTGCCCCCGAAGTGCTTCACGTACCAAGCCTGCGTCGCGGCGTCATCGCCGGTGAAGATGTGGATGTGGTGGCTGTCGATGCCGTCTAGTTGCTTGTCCTCCATCAGCTCCACGCGAACGCCGTCCGGTGCCTTGGCGAATGCCATGTAGACGTTCTGGGCGGTGTTGTGGTGAATGTCGGAGGTGGCGCTGGAGACGACATCCGTCGTGACGATTTCGATGCCCGCGGCCTTGAGCTTGGGAACGAGCGCGTGCAGGTCAGGGACCTTGAACCCAAGATGGTTGACCGTGCTGCCGTTGCTCTCCCCCGTGGGGTCTTTGACGCGCAGGAACAGGAGGGTGTTCGGAAGCTTGACAACATCGGTCGTGCCGAACTTGGCCATTTCGCCGCCTAGCAGTTCACTCCAGAACTGCTTGTGGGCTGCGATGTCGGTGACGTTGAGGTGGTGGTGGCCGACCGCGAACGCGCTGTTACGTGCGGCCAGCAACTGCGCGGGGAGCGGAGACGCGCTGCTCAGCGCGACTGCGCAGGTGAGAAGCAACAGGTGTTTACGAGGCATAACGCCCTAGAGTGTAGCAGTGGCAAACTGGGCCTGAGGGCTAGCACGGCCCGCCGAGGTGCTTTCTCGGTGTCGGGTTTGGCCAGCCGGGGGTGAAAGAAACCTTTCAGACTTGCCCCTGTTACAGATTTGCACGGCCCCCCTTGCAATGCGGGGGGCGAGATGGTAGGGTAACAGAAGAGCGGCGGTTCGGAGGGGCTTTTTGCGCCTCCGAACCGCTGTTGCGCGCAGGCATAGCCTGGGCGCGAGGCTCGTCCGTCGCGGGGACCGCGGGGCGTCGGTAGGCGCTTCGGGGGATGATCCGGGGCGGGCCGGATCGTTGACAGATCGGTTGGACGTGCAGAACAAAATCGTCTGATTCCGGGTGGATGTCGGATCGGCAACCTCGGTGAGATCGCCGCTCTGGCGGGGCCTTCGGGTCCGGTCGGGGATGGTGGAACACTTTTCGTCGAGAGTTTGATCCCGGCTCAGAATCAACGCTGGCGGCGCGCCTAACACATGCAAGTCGAACGAGAAAGCCCCTTTCGGGGGGTGAGTACAGTGGCGAACGGGTGAGTAACACGTGGGTTACCTGCCCTCGAGTGGGGGATAACCCCGGGAAACCGGGGCTAATACCGCATGCGACCCCAGTTTTGGGGTGAAAGCGTTCAGCGCTCGAGGAGGGGCCCGCGGCCGATTAGCTGGTTGGCGGGGTAACGGCCCACCAAGGCAACGATCGGTAGCCGGCCTGAGAGGGCACACGGCCACACTGGCACTGAGACACGGGCCAGACTCCTGCGGGAGGCAGCAGTGGGGAATCTTGGACAATGGGGGCAACCCTGATCCAGCGACGCCGCGTGATCGAGGAAGGCCTTCGGGTCGTAAAGATCTTTCAGCGGGGACTATGATGAAGGTACCCGCAGAAGCAGGAGCGGCTAACTACGTGCCAGCAGCCGCGGTAATACGTAGGCTCCAAGCGTTGTTCGGAATTACTGGGCGTAAAGCGAGTGCAGGCGGCCCGTCGTGTCGGCTGTGAAATCTCCCGGCTCAACCGGGAGGGTGCGGTCGAAACTGGCGGGCTAGAGTGCGGAAGGGGAAGGTAGAATTCCTGGTGTAGCGGTGGAATGCGTAGAGATCAGGAGGAATGCCGGCGGTGAAGACGGCCTTCCGGGCCGCCACTGACGCTGAGACTCGAAAGCGTGGGGAGCAAACAGGATTAGATACCCTGGTAGTCCACGCCCTAAACGATGCATACTTGGTGTGGGCCCTTCAGTGGGTCCGTGCCGGAGCTAACGCGTTAAGTATGCCGCCTGGGGAGTACGGTCGCAAGGCTGAAACTCAAAGGAATTGACGGGGGCCCGCACAAGCGGTGGAGCATGTGGTTTAATTCGACGCAACGCGAGGAACCTTACCTGGGCTTGAACCGCGGCGGACAGCGCCGGAGACGGCGCGTCCCCTTCGGGGGTCGTCGCAGAGGTGCTGCATGGCTGTCGTCAGCTCGTGTCGTGAGATGTTGGGTTAAGTCCCGCAACGAGCGCAACCCTCGTCCTGCGTTGCCAGCAATGGGACTCGCAGGAGACCGCCAGCGACAAGCTGGAGGAAGGCGGGGACGACGTCAAGTCATCATGGCCTTTATGTCCAGGGCTACACACGTGCTACAATGGGCGGTACAACGGGTTGCGAAGCCGCGAGGCGGAGCCAATCCTCCAAAGCCGCCCCTAGTTCGGATTGCAGGCTGCAACTCGCCTGCATGAAGCTGGAATCGCTAGTAATGGCGCATCAGAACGGCGCCGTGAATACGTTCCCGGGCCTTGTACACACCGCCCGTCACATCACGAAAGTGGACTGTACTAGAAGTCCGCGGGCCAACCCCGCCAGGGGGGGCAGCGGCCGACGGTATGGTGCATGATTGGGGTGAAGTCGTAACAAGGTAGCCGTAGGAGAACCTGCGGCTGGATCACCTCCTTTCTAAGAGAGACAGCGGGGCCGCCCGGCGCGCCAGGCGCGCGGGGTCGGTGCCGCAGCCGTTCCGGCGAGCTCTCGCCCGGAGGGGACGCCTGTTCCGCGAGCGGCGCCCGGCCTAGCCGGGGGCCGTCGTCCAACCAGCCACGAGGGGGCTGTAGCTCAGCTGGGAGAGCGCCTGGTTTGCAACCAGGAGGTCGCCGGTTCGAGCCCGGCCAGCTCCACCAGCCGCCCGGCGGGGCGTGTAGCTCAGCCGGTCAGAGCGCATCCCTGATAAGGATGAGGCCGCTGGTTCAAGTCCAGCCACGCCCACCGGGTCGTTGGCGGGTCGTTGACAGCCGAATAGCGAAGGTCATAGGCAATCGCCGGAGGCGCGCGATATGCGCGTCGTCCGAAGTAGCGTCCCCCGGGGGCTCCGCCAAGCGGGGCCGGCCCGGGGCAAGTTTTACGGGCAAGCTACTAAGGGCGTACGGGGGATGCCTTGGCAAGAGCAGGCGATGAAGGACGTGGCCAGCTGCGAAAAGCCTCGGTGAGCTGCAAGCAAGCTTAGAGCCGGGGATGTCCGAATGGGGGAACCCGGCGGGAGTGAACTCCCGCCGCCGCCGGCCGAAACGATAGGTCGGCGGGGCGAACCCGGGGAAGTGAACCATCTCAGTACCCGGAGGAAGAGAAAACAACAGTGATTCCGCTAGTAGCGGCGAGCGAACGCGGAGGAGCCCAAACCGGGCGACCCCTTCGGGGGGGGCCCGGGGTTGTAGGACCCCAGGAAGGGACCGCGACACCTAGCCGAACGGCCTGGAAAGGCCGGCCGCAGGAAGTGACAGCCTTGTAGGCGAAAGGTGGGACGGCCCGGGGGTATCCTGAGTACCGCGGGACACGGGAAATCTTGCGGGAAGCTGCCGGGACCATCCGGCAAGGCTAAACACTCGCTCTTGACCGATAGTGAACCAGTACCGTGAGGGAAAGGTGAAAAGCACCCCTGCTAGGGGAGTGAAACAGTGCCTGAAACCGTATGCCTACAAGCAGTGGGAGGGAGGCCGCGCGCCTGAGGGCGCGCGGCGCCTGACCGCGTGCCTTTTGCTTAATGAGCTGGCTAGTTAGTCTCGGCGGCAAGGTTAAGGGAGACCGAGCCGCAGCGAAAGCGAGTCTGAACAGGGCGCGCAGTCGCCGGGACTAGACGCGAAGCGGGATGATCTACCCTTGGTCAGGGTGAAGTCCGTGTGACAGCGGATGGAGGCCCGAACCAGTGTCGGTTGAAAACGGCTTGGATGAACCGAGGGCAGGGGTGAAAGGCCAATCAAATTCCGTGATAGCTCGTTCTCTCCGAAATAGCTTTAGGGCTAGCCTCGCGCAAGCGCGGCGGCGGTAGGCCACTGGATGGACTAGGGGGTTTCACAACCTGCCAAATCCAACCAAAGCACGAATGCCGCCGACGAACGGCGCGGGAGTCAGACCGCGGGGGCTAAGCTCCGTGGTCGAGAGGAAAACAGTCCAGACCGCCGGCTAAGGCCCCCAAGCAGCGCTCAGTGGGTAAGGAAGTCAAGTCGCGACGACAGCCAGGAGGTTGGCTTAGAAGCAGCCATCCTTGAAAGAAAGCGTAACAGCTCACTGGTCGAGCGTCTTGGCGCCGAAAATGTAACGGGGCTCAAGCGCTGCGCCGAAGCCGCGGATTCCCGCCTTTCGGGGCGGGGATGGTAGGAGAGCGTTCGCGCCGCCGCCGAAGCGGGCCCGGAAGGGGCCGTGGAGGGGCGCGAAGTGACTCTGCCAGCATTAGTAGCGAGAAGCCAGGCGAGAACCCTGGCCGCCGAAAGTCTAAGGTTTCCCGGGGAAGGTCGATCCGCCCGGGGTTAGTCGGGTCCTAAGGCGAGGCCGCAAGGCGTAGCCGATGGGCGCGCGGTTAATATTCCGCGACCGCCACGCGATCGTTGTACGACGGGGTGACGCAGGAAGTCAAGCAGGAGGGGCGATGGAAATCCCCTTTGGCCGTCTCGAGGCCGCCGGGCAGGCAAATCCACCCGGCACCGGGCTGAGGACGGACGCGAGGCCGCAAGGCCGCAAAGCTGCGTAGCTACACTGCCAGGAAAAACCTCTAAGGAGAGCGCGCGGCGCCCGTACCGCAAACGGACACACGTAGACGGGAAGAGTATTCTCAGGCGCTCGGGTGATTGGTTGTCCAGGAACTCGGCAAATTGGCTCCGTAACTTCGGGAGAAGGAGCACCCCCGCGAGGGGGTCGCAGAGAAATGGCTCAGGCGACTGTTTAACAAAAACACAGGTCTCTGCAAAGTCGAACACGACGTATAGGGGCTGACGCCTGCCCGGTGCCGGAAGGTTAAGAGGAGCGGTCAGCGCAAGCGAAGCTGCGAATCGAAGCCCCGGTGAACGGCGGCCGTAACTATAACGGTCCTAAGGTAGCGAAATTCCTTGTCGGGTAAGTTCCGACCTGCACGAATGGCGTAACGATCTGAGCGCTGTCTTGACAACCAGCCCGGCGAAGTTGTGGTACCGGTGAAGACGCCGGTTACCCGCCAAAGGACGGAAAGACCCCGTGCACCTTTACTACAGCTTGGCAGTGATGCATGACATGACGCGCGCAGCATAGGTGGGAGGCTGGGAGGCCGCGCTCTCGGGCGCGGCGGAGCCAACCTTGAGATACCACCCTCGTGATGTTGTGGATCTAACCTCGGGCCGTGAAGCCGGCCCAGGGACACTGCTTGGCGGGTAGTTTGACTGGGGCGGTCGCCTCCCAAACAGTAACGGAGGCGCGCGAAGCTCGGCTCAGGCTGATTGGAAACCAGCCGCAGAGCGCAATGGTAGAAGCCGGGCTGACTGCGAGACTGACAGGTCGAGCAGGTGCGAAAGCAGGCCATAGTGATCCGGCGGTTCCGCATGGAAGGGCCGTCGCTCAACGGATAAAAGGTACGCCGGGGATAACAGGCTGATCCGCGCCAAGAGTTCATATCGACGCGCGGGTTTGGCACCTCGATGTCGGCTCATCGCATCCTGGGGGTGAAGAAGCTCCCAAGGGTTGGGCTGTTCGCCCATTAAAGCGGTACGCGAGCTGGGTTCAGAACGTCGCGAGACAGTTCGGTCCTTATCCTTGGCGGGCGCAGGAAACTTGAGGGAGGCTGCCTTCAGTACGAGAGGACCGAGGCGGATGAACCTCTTGTGATCCAGCTGTCACGCCAGTGGCACCGCTGGGTAGCGAAGTTCAGACGGGAGAAGCGCTGAAAGCATCTAAGCGCGAAACCCCGCCCGAGACCAGGTTTCCCCACGAGGGCACTTGTAGACGACAAGTTGGATAGGACGGATGTGCAAGCGCGGCAACGCGCGCAGCTGACCGTTACTAATCGCCCCACAGGCTTGCCCGTGAAGCTTGCCCCGGACCGGCCCCGCCCAGCGCGGGCCGGCCGCGGGCGCTGATTGCCTATGACCTTCGCAATTCGGCCGGGCGCCCCCCCGCGGGCGCCCTCCCGGGCGCTGCGCGCGCCCGGGCCCTTCCCGGGTGGCCGCAGCGGGGAGGCCACACCCGTTCCCATCCCGAACACGGCAGTTAAGCTCCCCAGCCCCGATGGTACTGCGCTGGCAACGGCGTGGGAGAGTAGGACGCTGCCCGGAAACCATCCCCGCGTGGCCGGCTACCCGCCGGCCCGCGGCAAACCTCCTGCCTGTTGGCGCTCGGTTTATCTTGAGCGACTCGCTTCAGACGATTCAGGCCGCAGGGAGGCAGGTCTTCGGACCTGTCCGATCGCGAGAATTACGAAGTCAGCGATGACCCGCAGGCTGATGTGACCGAACGCGAGCGGGCCAACCGATCAATGGCCGCCACACCGGTCTTTCTGAGCGCCGTCCCACCGGGCGGCCGCACACAGCCGCCAATCCGGGCTCGCATGGCTGCGGTTCTGATTTCGCTCATACCAACGCGCGGGATCTGCGAAAAGCCTAACGTGACGAAGCCGCAGGTGTCGTCACGAGCTTCCATTGCCTTGCCGCCAGCTGCCGCGCCGCCATTTTACTGTCGCTGTTAAGCGGAGCTTCAGGGCGCTGGGACAGGTTCGCAGCGCTCGTAAGTCCTTCCGTTAGAGCGAGTCGTTGGCCATCCAAGGAGGGCGAGAACTGTATTTGTGTTTCCGGCGGCCCAGAAAAGTTCGACGACCCTTTCGAATCGCGCTACGGTTGGCCCGGCTTCGCAATCCAGCCGAGGTGGGTCTTTCCGTGGCTTCACGCTTAGTGCAGTTCGTGGCGGCCATGCTGACGGCCGCCGCTCTTCTTGTTCCCGCTGCCTCGGGCCAGACTTCTCTCGGCTCGATATCTGGCCTGGTGACGGACCAGTTCGGGGCGGCCGTGCCCGATGTCGCGATCGATGTCACGAATGTCGGCCGAAACGCGACCTTCAGGACCGTGTCGAACGAGCAGGGCTTCTATGTGATCGCTCAGCTGCTGCCGGGAACCTACAGTTTCGCGGCAGCAGCGCAGGGGTTCCGCCGCTACGAGCTCGAAGGCATCTCGGTCTCGACCCAGCAAAAGGTCTCCGCGGACGTCATCCTCGAAGTCGGCGCCGTCACGGAATCGGTCTCGGTGACGGCGAACGTTCTGGAACTGGAAACCGGCACGTCCACACTGAGCGCCGTGATCGAGAACAAGAAGATTCTCGATCTGCCCTTGAACGGGCGCAACGTTTTCGCGCTCGCCCTGCTGACCACCGGCGTCTACGCCAGCATCCCCACCTCCTCGACGGGAGGAATCGGAGAGGCGTTCCACGTGCAAGGCCGGTTCATTGCGAACGGTGGACGCGAGTCCTCTAACGCCATCATGCTCGACGGGGTGTCGGTGAATTCGAACGGCATCGCGGAGGGTCGGCAGTTCGCCACTGGCGTACCTTCGGCGGACGGTATCCAGGAGTTCCGAGTGCAGACCAACGGCTTCGCTGCCGAGTATGGCCGTACCGGCGGGGGCGTGCTCACCCTTGCAACAAAGTCCGGCACGAACGACAGTCACGGGACCGCGTTCTGGTACACGCGGGACAGTTCCATGGATGCGAACAATTTCTTCGCCAACGCGGCCGGCCGCGAACTGGGCGAATTCAAGCGCCACGAGTACGGCGGCAGCATCGGTGGCCCTGCCGTCTCCAACAAGGCCTTCTACTTTGCGAACCTGGAATCGCGATATGCGCGCTCCGCGACCTGGCGCCGTCTCACCGTTCCGACCCCGTTTCAGCACCGCGGGGACTTCTCCGAGTCCCGAAATGCCGGCGGCGCGCTGCGCGTCATCCACGATCCCTTTACGACACAGCCGGACCCCGCAAGCCCGGGCCGGTTCACGCGCGAGCCCTTCCCCGGGAACAGGATCCCGGAGAGCAGGCTTGATCCCATTTCGAGCAACATTCTCGACTTCTATCCGGAGGCAACTGCCGCCGGGAACGAGTTCACCAATCAGTTCAATTGGGTCGGCCAGTTCTCCCGGCCGAACGACGCGAATCGCCTTACGTCCAAGGTGGATTTCAATCTCAGCGACCGGCAGCGCCTGTTCGTGCGGTACAACTATTTCGGCCACACGAACGACACGCCGCAGACGTGGAATGACAATCCAGCTTGCCCCCACCCAGATTGCGTGAGCATTTACAGTCGTCAGCAGAACGCCGCGATTGACTACACGAACACGCTCAGCGCTCGAACCGTGCTGAACGTGCGCTGGGGAGTCGGCCGGTCGATTCTCGACCGGGAAGTCGGACATCTCGGCTTCCGGCCCTCGACGCTGGGCTATCCGGAATACATGGAGGAGGGTGCCGACGTCCTCATGTTCCCGCGGTACAACGTGCAGGACTTCACGGCTCCAGCTGCTCAGCATCACCTGAACTACAAATCCTCGATCATGGTGCACACTCTGCTCGCCAACCTCACTCGGGTGGAAGGCCGCCACAACCTGAAGTTCGGCGGGGACTTCCGCTTCAACTTCATCAACTACAGCCAGCGCACGTACAACCCGGTCTTCACGTTCAACCGAGCCATGACCCAGGGGCCGGACCCGCGGCGGCCCAGCGGGCGTGCAGGGCACGGCCTGGCCTCGTTCGTCCTAGGGACGGGGGCAAATGGTACGCTGACCCACAACAGCCGCCCCGCTAGCGCCAACCGATACTTCGGTTTGTACCTTCAGGACGACTATAAGGTGAATCGCTGGCTGACGCTCAATCTCGGACTAGGTTGGGACGTCGAGACGGGCAAGACGGAGCGCTACGACCGGATCACTGTATTCGATCCAGTCGTCCGGAATCCCGTCAGCGACGACGTGGGGTTCGAAGTGCTCGGAGGGTACCTGTTTCCCGGAAAGGGCATGGCAAGCAACCGCCTGCACCCAACCCAATGGGCGAACCTAAACCCGCGACTCGGCTTTGCCTACCAGATCAATGAGAAGACCCTGATCCGGGGCGGCTACTGGGTTCTCTTTGACGCCGCGATCTATGGTGCCGCCGGCCGCCTCGGTTCGGGCACGGTGTTCAACGCCGGCACTCAATGGCTGCCAACTCTGGACGGGGTCACGCCGTTTCTCAACATGAGCGATCCGTTCCCCGACGGGATCAACTTCGCAGAGGGGGATACCAACGGCGTCGCGGCGGCCTTGGGCCAGGCTGTTTCCCAGGCGCCGTTCCCATCCAGCATGCCCGTCCCCTATAACCAGCAATGGAATTTCACGATCCAGAGGTCGCTGGGAACAAACCTCCTCTGGGAGGCCGCGTACGCGGGCAGCAAGGGCACCCATCTGCCGCTCGACTGGCAGGTGGACCAGCTGCACCCCGACCTGATTTCGGCTGACAACAACCTCTTGCAGCTTGTTGACAACCCGTTCTATGGCATCATTCCAACCGGTGTGATGGCGCAGCCGAGCGTGCAGCGCGGCCAGCTGCTGACGCCGTTCCCGCAGTACCCCGGCGCGCGGCTCCCGAAGCAAGCCTGGGGCAACTCAAACTATCACTCGTTCCAGACACGCCTCGAGCAGCGGTTCGCTGCCGGTACTAGCTTCATGGTGGCCTATACGTTCGCCAAGACGATTTCCGACGGAGGCGACGATGTCTGGCTGGGCTCGAACGAGACCAACGCCTACTGCCGACACTGCGACCGTTCCGTTTCTGTCTACAACCAGACGCATCGGCTTGTGACGAACCTCACGTACGAGCTGCCGTTTGGTCGCGGCAAGCGCTTCGGAGCCGACTGGAGCAAAGCTCTGGATGCAGTTCTGGAACAGTGGCAGGTCAACGGGATTGGGACGCTGAACAGCGGCCTCCCGCTCCGCTTCAGGATCAATCAGAACACGAGCCGTTCGTTCGGCGGGGGCCAGCGTCCGGACTCTACGGGACAAAGCGCCGAGCTGGGCTCGGCCAAGACGCTGGAGCGCTCGTTTGACACGGAGCAATTCCTGCGGCCCGCCCAATTCACCTTCGGCAACGTCGGTCGGGTTCATCCGACGCTGCGGTCCGATTTCATCGAGGCCCTTGACTTCTCCCTGTTCAAGAACTTCCGGTACCGCGAGCGCTGGAAAATCCAGTTCCGTGCCGAGGCGTTCAACGTGTTCAACCATCCTGTGTTCGGCGGTGCCAACACGGTGTTCGGCAATCCGAACTTCGGTCGCGTAGTCAGCCAGGCAACCGCACCGCGTCAGCTTCAATTGGCTCTGCGGCTGCAGTTCTGAGATCCATTTCTGGGCGGTTCTGGAGGCGCTGCCTCCACCCGTCTGAACGCTAAGTATTCGGCGGCTCCGCCATCGTTGTCCTTCCGTCCGATAACGATGTCGCCTCGAACAGTCCTGCCCGCCTCGAAGATGGGCCGGCTGTTCTGGTGATTGACCTTGATGACGTTCGAATATCCGGAATCGTCCAGCCCGGCCGACGCTGCCTTGAACCCTCCGGAATAGATCCGCCGCGCGGAGTCGTCTAGGACCAGGATGCTGTCCTCCGCAGCTTCCTCCCCGGCTTACCGAACACCAAGCCCCGAACGAACTGCGCTCCCACAAGCGTCATGTCCCGCACTCCGTCGATGATCGCCGAGCGACAGGACGGCCTTGGTTCCTCCCAGGCAAGCTTGCGGATGGCCACCAAGCGATCCACGAGGGCGACTGTTTCCAGGTGCCGCAGCCCGCGATCCCAAGGCTCGAGGAGCCACCGGAAGATTCCCGATCGCGCAGCTCGAATGACTGGATCCGGGCCAGCGCTTCGAAGCGCGGGGGGGGGGGGGCCATGTACTGCTCCCGAATGGCATCACACACCTTGATGAACCCTGCGCACCTCTACTCGGAGATAGTCTTAGACGACCCTCTCGGCCAGCTAGGCGGGGACGGTCTCTAGGCAGGCCAACGCGAACGCCTCGTCGAGCAACTTCAGATCGATGACGGTGCGATTCCCCACGATCCGGGCCGCCAGCCCGTCGATGTTGATGAAGTCGACGTCCTCCGGCGCGTCCGGCAGGCGCTGGAAGAGTGCCTTCAGGTGGACGCACAAGGACCAGCCGATCGTCACGACAAGAATCCTCTTGCCCGGGTGTCGCTGCCCGATGCGGCGCGACCTCCATCTTGCCCGTGCCGGCCGCTCCCCGAATCCTAGCGTCCCCGACATGGTATCGGCCCACCAGGCTCTTATTTCTGGAAGTCTAGAATGGCATCCATTCCTCGAATTCCGACGGCCGGATGACCAGATCCTCGCCGGCTGCATGCAACATCGCCGGTTCGCCCGGCTGCAGGACAACGCTGGAACCCTCCAGGTGGGTCTAAAGCCGTTAGCGTTCGAACTAGGCGTACATGGCGTCGGGATGGCCGATTTTCATCTTGGCCGCAAGCCTCGGGATGGTGCTTCGAACTGCATCCCAGGGACCACCCGCAGCTCCCTCGAGGCGCGGACGGAGCGGTGATTCTGCTTACCGCCCGGTCCCAGTTACTCGAAGTTCAGCCCCGGATTGCAGGGATTGGTCCGCCGGTGGAGGATCGTGGCGTGGCAGCGGCAGATGTCCTGACGCCGCCGCGAGCGCCCAGGCCGGGGCTGACGGAAATAGTCCTTGCCGTAGAGAGAATCTGGACAGTTCGAGACGACGTCTCCATACCCTAGGCTCCCAGGTTGGCTCCATCGAATCGCAATCCTAGCCGCCTCTGGCTGTTATGGATCGATTCCCGGGATCCCCTTCAAGGTCCGGGCAGCGGCTGGTGCTTGGGCTATAGTGGGCCATTGATCGCCTAGGAGGTCAACATTCATGAAAGATCGCAGATTCTTCTTCGCAATGGCGTCGGCTGCCCTCGGGGCGACGATGGTGCCAGGCGGAAAGCCTGCTGCCCGGGCCGCGATCGGGGCGGGCGTGAAGGCAGGCAGCAAGGCGGAGACGCTGGAGCACCCGTTCGGTGTGCAGCAGATCTATTACCAAGGGCCGACCAACGAACTCAGCGCGTTTGAGGGCGGCAACCTGCGGCTGAACGCCGGGATGGAGCCGCACCCGCCCCACAAGCATCCGGAAGAGGAGGTCATGATCGTGACGGAGGGTGCGGGCGAGATCTACGTGGAGGGGGAGACGACGAGAGTCGGTCCCGGATCGATGATGTACACCAACGCCAACGAGCTCCACGGCATCAAAAACACCGGGTCCGAGCCACTGCTGTTCTACTACTTCAAGTGGCTGAAGGCATGAGCGGGGGAACCGATGGCTGATTCGAAGACCTCCCGACGGATGATCATTGCCGGGGCTGCCGCGGCGGCCGTTCCGGCCGCTGCCGAGGCGCAAGGTGCGCGGCGCACGGTCCACTGGAGCGGAGAGAAGCCCAGCGACCCCCTGTTCAGTCCCGTCGTGACATTCGGAAACGTGGTGTTCGTCGCCGGCAAGGGCGCGCACTTCGAGGGGGACATCAAGGCACACACGGACCACGTCCTCAACACCCTCAAGGAGGAGCTGGAACGGGTCGGTTCGTCGATGGACAAGGTCCTGAAATGCAACGTCTACCTGCATGACCTAGCCGACTACCAAGCCATGAACGAGGTGTTTCGGGGGCGCTTCGGCGAGAATCCTCCCGTGCGCACAACGATCGCCGCCGCCGGCGGCATTCCTGGCAACTCGCTTGTCGAGATCGACGTCATCGCCTACGTGTAGGCGGCCTCGGGCTCTGCGAAAGCTTGACGGCGGCCCTTGATTCGGTGCCGGTCCACTGTTTCGGATCGGAAGGCCCGACTGCAAGCGAGCCCTCGTGAAGGTCCACGCCGCCGCCCGGCGCGCAGCACATCCGCGGCAAGGCTGCGGGCTGCGCTTCGCACACGGTCCGCACCGGTTCCCGCGGGGGGGGGGGGGGCGGATCCGCCGGTATTCGAACGAAGACGCTGCGGAACGCGGCAACGGAGATCCAGCCTCAGGCCCCTGGCGGGGCTGCGCGCTCAATGACGGTCGCCGTGTGCTCTTCGGCGCGCTGCACACCAGGAGAGCGCCCTGGACTGGCACGGCAGGCTGCGACAGGGCAGCGCCGTCAGATCGCGCGGTTCCAGCGACCTAGGGTGCCACTATCCGCTGGCAGCAGCCCCTTGCTCTCGGTGCAAATTCAACGGTCCACCATCGCCGAGGCATCCCACCGCACGCCGACTCGATCCGCGACCAGTCCGCAGCGTCCGTGCCAGACTTGGCCGGGGGTAAGACGCCGTGCCAGCGCCCGGTCCGCATAGCCGGGCGCCGACACGATTTGTCAGAAGACGAATTTCAGGCCGAGTTGCATGATACGAGGCCCGCGCGCACTGGAGATCTTGCCGAAATTCCGGTTGCCTACCTGCGCGTTCGGAAAGTTGAAATTGGGATGGTTGGGGAAGTTGAACGCCTCGGCGCGGAACTGCAATCCGTACTTGTCTCCGAGTCGGACGTTCTTATACAGCGAGAAGTCCCAACCGATTAAGCCAGGGCCGACCAGGATGTTCTTTCCCGCATTGCCGAAAGTGAACGGTTGGTTGGGTACGAACGCGGCCTCGTTGTAGAACCTTGATGGATCGGGATTGTCGAGCTTCCAATCGGTGCCCGCCACTACATCCGGACGGTCGCCGCCGCCGACATTGGCCGGGTTGCCTGCTACCGTCAAGTGCTGCGGCGTACCGGAAGTCAAGGTCACGATTGATCCGACTGACCAATCTCCGAGGACGGCGTTGAGGCCCGAACTCCAGTCGCCACCGAAGGTCTTGCCCCGCCCGAAGGGCAACTCGTACACGAAGCTTCCGATGAATCGATGACGCATGTCCTGCGCGCCGTTCCCGCGCTCTCGCTTCCAGTCGAGCGGATCGAGAACGAACCGCAGGTTCGAGCCGGGCGCGTCGCCCGAACCGGTTACGCCCCGCGCATCGCCGATAACGTGCGACCACGAGTAAGACAGGATGTAAGTCACGCCCCGCGAATAGCGCTTCTCCAGTTTCGTCTGAAGGCCGTGATACAAGGTGCTCTCCCGGAATGCGTGGCGATTCATCCGGCCCAGCGTGATGAATCCGCCCGGGTCGGTTCCATCGAAACACTTGTCACCGCGGCAAGACTCCGGGATCTCGGTCTTGCTCCACGGGCGGCGGGAGTTCGGACTGCCCGGGCCGGGCCGCGGAAGGTTCTCGTCATAGCGTCCGATCATGTGATTCATCTTGTTGCCGAAGTAGCCGACCTCCCACAGCGCATCCCCCGGCAGCGAGAACTGCAGATTCAAATTCCAGTTCTGTGCTAGCGGCCATTGCGGATCGAATTCGAACGAGGACATCTCAACGCCCTTGGCATTCCGCGGACTGATCGTGCCCGGCGGCAAACCTTCCGAATGACTCAGGAACGGTTCCACCCGGCCTGTCACCAAGCTGGACTTGATATGGAAAGGAGGCATCGTTTCCATGAACTCGCCGCCGCCGGTGTTCGACATGTTGCCGTAGAACAGCCCGTACGCCATGCGAAGGACGGTCTTCTCTGCCAATTTGTACGCTAGGCCCAGACGAGGAGCGAAATTGGTCTTGTCAATGGTCATGAGCGCTCGGTTGAAGTGGTCGCTGCCATTCAACCCTGCTACGTGAATGAAGCCGTCATCGCACCCGCGGCATGTCCCGAGGTTGAAGTTCGCGATGCCGTCGCGGGTCTCGACGTAGGGGGGGTTCAGTTCGTACCGCACGCCAAGATTCAGGGTGAGCTTTTCGCTCAGTCTCCAGTCATCCTGTGCATACAGGTGAATGAAATTCGTCCGCATGTTCATGTAGACAGTGTTCGAAGCCCCAAACTCCCTGGGGCTGCCTAGGAGGAAGTCCGCCATGGCGTCGCCCGTTCCTCCTCGATTCGTAGGCGAGCGCTCTGTGAAACGTCCGTCGTACCAAATCGAGCCCATCGTTCGCTGCGGGTTGTCAATGAAGCTCTGCAGCCACCAGGACTGAACGCCGAACTTGATCGCGTGGTTGCCGCGTGTAAAGGTTGTGTCCGCGGAAGCCTGCCTGGTCTGGGACTGGATCAGGTTCGGCCGGAACGTATTGTTGCCCAGCTGCGAATACCCTGTCAGGGTCATTTCATTGGTGCCGCGCAAGTGCTGGTTGAACCCGGCAATACCCAGCTTGGCATTGATGTTCTCGGTGATGTCCAGATGCGATTCGACGTCCGTGTCTAGATAGTTCCAGCCGCCGCGGAAGGCAGTGATCAGATTTGGCGACCAGACCTTCTGGTACGCCACCACGGAATTGTTGCTGGTCACATTGACGATGCCGCCGCGGGACATCGAGCCGAAGTCGGCGATCGCGGGATAGCGCGGGGTAGCGCCCCGATTCTGCTCCTGCCCGCTCCAGCGCATGAAGAAGTTGTCCGAATCGGTGAGGTTTTGGTCGTACCGGACGTCGAACTTGTGGAAGTCTTGGTTTCGCGGTGTGACGTAAGTGTAGTTCCGGGTCGTCGTGGCGGTGTCGGGATCGGGGTACCAGTCCTTCATGATCTTCGTGACACGATCGAACCTATCGGCGGGAATCGTGTTGTTGCTGAACGGCAGGCGCTCCGTCCCGTCCCAGGTTCCGGGATCGTACACCGTGTCGCCCGAGCTGAATTCGCCAAGCTTGAATGCCGCGCTGGGTACCGTCGAGACGAAGGTCGTGGATTCGCGGACATCCGTAATTTCCATGTCGCCGAACAGGAACGCCTTGTTCCGTTTGATCGGTCCGCCTATCGCGAATCCATACTGCTTGCGCCCGAACGCCGGCTTGTCGCCCTGTGGCGCGAAGTAATTGCGAGCGTCCATCGCCTCGTCGCGAAAGAATCCGAAGCCAGTCCCGTGGAGTTCGTTCGTGCCGGACTTGATGGACAGGCTGACGATACCGGCCGATGTCCTGCCGTACTCTGCGGCGAAGCCGTTGGTGATGACCTTGAATTCGGAAATGGCGTCAATGGACGGCTTGACCGCTTCCTTCTGGTTGCCTTGCGACGCGATGGACTGGTTGTTGTTGTCCATCCCGTCGATCACGAAATTGACTTCCGTGCCCCGCTGGCCTCCGATCGAGACGCCCTGTCCGCGGGAGACTACCGTGCCGGATGAAATAACGGCCAGCTGGAGGTAATCGCGGCCGTTTAGGGGCAAGTCGACAATCTGGCGGTTCTCGATCACCGTGCCGGCCGCAGCCTCGCTGGTTTGCAGTAACGGGGCGGAGGCCTCGACCTCGATTACCTCGGTCACTGAACCAACCTCAAGCACAATTTCGAGCTGCCGCACATCGCCGATGCTGAGCGAAATGCCAGAGCCGCTGTACGTGCTGAAGCCATCCGCTTCCGCGATCACGATGTAGTCGCCGATGCGCAGCGGATTCGACCGGTAGTAGCCTTCCGCATTCGTCTCGCTCGTGTACTCCGTTCCAGTTGCGACGTGATTAAACGTCAGCCTGACACCAGGAATGACAGCACCCGTGGCGTCCGCCACCGTGCCGACGACGAGTGCCGTGTCGAGCTGCTGTGCTAGCGCGGACGGCATCAGCGCAATCAAGAGTGCAAGAGCTGTGCCAATTGAGCGGCATCGATGCATGGATTAATCCCCCTAAGAATTTCAACGCCCCGGTACTGCGAAGTTGGCGGTTGCCGGGAAATCTGCGAGGTCCATCAACACGCCCAAGTGTAAGCGGATCCTCAACCGTACTATGTAGGAATACCAAATCGACTGGCTGCTAGTCAACACCGGAACCGGGCGCGGGCACGACTGATGCATTCTTGCCGTGCGCGTTCGGTTTCCCACTGACCAGACCGACGAAGAGCATGTTAGCCGGCGGGCCTGGACGGACACCACCGCCCCGAACACCCCTCTATGGCCCGATTTCGCTCAACAGACCACGGCGGTCCTCGTATTCAGGCACCCGTCGAGCAGCCCACTACGTTCATCCCAACAAAGAATCAGCGGTGGGCTTGGCTGACGGACTTCCGGGCCTCCGCCAGGGGCGCCTCCGTGAGTTCCCCCTATTGGGATACACACGCGCGACCCGGCGATGCGCACAAGACCAGCGATCTTCTAGCAACCCTCTCTTGTCATGGAGTAGACGCCGACCATGCTCTCGCAACCGGCAGCATCCCCAGACATCCCACTCAAATCACGGTCTGGCTGGCGACTTGCCGCTCCGCCGAAACACGAGAAAAAAGAAGCGCCCGCCCCCGGCTTCCGGGGCGGGCGCGGTCGTCGAATTGCGATTGGGCTAGAAGATGAACTTGAAGCCGAACTGCAGGATGCGCGGCTGGGCCGCGCCGCTGATCGTTCCGAAGTTGCGGTTTCCGACTGTTTGGTTCGGAGTCGCGAGATTCACCGCGTTCGTGAAATTGAAGGCCTCAAAGCGGAACTGAGCCGAGTACTTTTCGGTGAAGCGGAACGCTTTGAATGCCGAGAAGTCCCAGTTGTTCCGATTTGGCAGCCGAAGGACGCCCTTGCCCGAGTTCCCGAAGGTCAGCGGCTGGTTCGGCACGAATGCGGCCGGATTCCACCAGCCATCGCGGTCCGGGTTAGGCAGCACAGAGTCCTGCCCCAGAACGACATCCGGCCTATCGCCGTTGGCAAGGTCGTTGATATTGGAAGGCCTGCCTTGGACCCACGGAGTCGCAGGCGTGCCGGTGGTCATGGTCGCAATTGTCCCGATCGACCATCCCCCGGCCACGGCATCCAAGGCTCTGCCCCAACCGCTCCCCCAGCGCTTTTGCTGGCCGAATGGCAGTTCGTACACGATGCTGCCGACAAATCGATGCCGCATGTCCTGCGGAGTCGGCCCGCGCTCCCTCGTCAGGTCGAGCACATCCAGCACCAGCCGTGCGTTCTCGCCGGGGGCGCCACCGGAGCCGGGAATGGCACGCCAGTCTCCTATCGCGTGCGACCACGAGTATGAGGCGATATAGGTCATGCCCTTGGAATAGCGCTTCTCGACCTTGGTCTGGAACCCGTGATAGAGCGAATTCCAGCGATTGGAGTGGGTGTTCGAGCGTCCGAGCGTGAGGAACTCTCCGGGTTCGTTGCCGGGAAACTCGAGATCCCCCCTTGTCGAAGAGGGGACCTTCACGTACCGCCACGGGCGCCGCTGATTGACTCCGCCCTCCGCCGGAAACAGCTTTCCGGCGGCCGGATCCCAAACATCCTCTCCTGGCCTCGGCACGTTGTCGTCCCAGCGCCCCAGCATGTGATTCATCTTGTTGCCGAAATATCCGATCTCCCACAGGGCGTCACCGGGCAGCGAATACTGAAGGTTGAAATTCCAGTTCTGGGCCATTGGCCAGTCGGGAGTCATGTCCCAAGTCGACATCTCGACATCCCGAGCGTTTGCCGCGGTGACCGAACCGGCAGGCAGTCCATCCTTCAACATGAACTCAGGCACTCGCGGATCCGACGCGAGGCCGACCTTGAAGTGGAACGGCGGCTGTGTCTCCTTGTACTCGCCGCCGCCAGTGTTTGAGAAGGTCCCGTAGAAGATGCCGTACGCCATGCGGAGGACAGTCTTGTCAGTCAGCTTGTAGGCAATGCCCATGCGCGGGCCGAAGTTCAGCTGGTCGGGCTTCGTGATCACGCGCGTGTTGCCGTCCTGTCCCGCAACCCGGATGTGGCCCTGCGAACCGCGATGACCGCCGCTGTCAAATACGGCAATACCGTTGCGCGTTTCCCACATCGGCGGATTGTACTCGTAGCGCACTCCCACATTCAGTGTCAGCTTCTCGTTGATTCTCCAATCGTCCTGGACATAGAAGTGGGGATACAAGGCCCTCATGTTCATGTACACCGTGTTGGAACCCTGAAGGCCTGTGGCCGTTCCGAGTAGAAAATCAGCGAATGCATCTCCAGAGTTTGCTCTCTCAGTGTTCGAGCGAGCGCTGAAGTTCTGTGTGAAGTTCACTTGTCCCAGCGCCCGCTGGGGATTGTCGATGAAGCTCTGCATGAAAAACAGCTGCGCCCCGAACTTAATGGCGTGGTTCGCCTTGGTCCAAGTGTTGTCGACCGAGACTTGGCGCGTCTGCGACTGGATCAGGTTAGGAGCCCAGTTGCTGTTTCCCAAGGCTTGGTAGCCGGTCACACTCGTGATCGCGAACCCGCGCAACGAATGGGTAAATCCGGGCAGGCCCAGTTGGGAATTGACGTTTCCGTCGATATCCGGATGGATTTCCACATCGGTGTCGATATAGTTCCAGCCAAGTCGAACACTGGAGATTAACGACGGCGCCCAGATGCGATTCCATCCGATCGCCATGTTGTTACTCGTAACGTCGACGGAGTTCCCGCCTGGCGTCATCGAACCGTATTGCGTGGGTGGAAGCCTAGGCACGTTGCCGCCGAGCTGCTGCTGGCTGCTCCATCGGACAAAGAGGTTATCTGCCTCGCTGACACTTTGGTCATAGCGCAGATCCCATTTGTAGTTGTCCCTGTTCCGCGGCGCGAGGAACGTGTAGTTGCGCCGCAATCCGGGCGAATCCGGATCAGGCCACCTCACACGAAGAACGTTGGAGATTGGATCCATTCGCGATTCCGGGATCTGTTGATTCAGAAATGGCTGCCGCTCGGTGCCATCCCATGTGTTGAGATCGTAGATCGTGCGGGCAATCTCCGAGAGGTTCCCCCTCCGCATCGCGGTCGATGGATTGTGAGTGACCGCAGTCGCCGTCTGCCGAATAGAAATGCGTTGTTCCTCTTGATCGGCCCACCCACGGCAAATCCGTACTGTGCCTGCCCGAACTGAGGCTTCTCAAGGTTGTTGTTCAAGAACGAGTAGCGCGCGTCAAACTTCTCGTCGCGCATGAAGTAGAAGCCCGTGCCGTGCAATTCGTTCGTCCCCGATTTGATTGCGAGGGACACGATGCCAGATGAGGACTTCCCGTACTCTGCTGAGAACCCGTTTGTGATGACCTTGAATTCGGCCAGGGCATCAATCGAAGGCTTCACCGTTTCTTTCTGGCCGCCTTGCGACGCGATGGACTGGTTGTTGTTGTCCACACCGTCGATCATGAAGTTGATCTCGGTGCCGCGCTGGCCGCCAATCGAGATTCCCTGCCCGCGCGGAGGCGTGGTGCCGGCCGAGATCACAGCGAGCTGCAAATAGTTTCTGCCGTTCAGCGGCAGATCGACGATCTGCCGATTCTCGATCACCGTGCCCGCCGAGCTTTCCGTCGTCTGCAGCAGCGGGGCCGACGCCTCGACTTCGATGACCTCAGTCACCGCCCCGACCTCAAGGGCGACATCGAGTTCGCGCACGTCGCCGATTGACAAGCTGACGCCCGAGCCGGAGTATGTCTTGAATCCGTCGGATTCCACTATCACGATATAGGTGCCGATTCTGAGCGGATTCGAGCGGTAGCTGCCCGCCTCGTTTGTTTGCGTCGTCGAAGCGATGCCCGTCTCAATGTTGTTGAACGTGACGCTGACGCCAGGAATCACTGCCCCAGTGGTATCCGAGACAGTCCCGACAATCAGCGCGGTGTCCGCTTGCTGGCGCTGGCGAGGGACGCCAGCGCCAGCACCAATCCAATGGCTGCGCAGAGGGAATGGGGTGGTTTCATCTTCAAAGATTCTCCTTTAATCAAGCATGGTGCAGTCGGCAGAAAGCCCCCTACACGCCAGTTGGCAACGCGTGGGCCGCCCGCAGGAACCCTGGCAAGGCCCGCACAGAACCACCGCGGAGGTCCTCGAGCCATCAACCGAGACGACCGCAACTTGAAACGGATCTTGGTGCGCACGGTGCTGCGACCGCTTCAGGCCGATCCGATCTTGGGAGCGGTGTTCGCCTTGCTGAACGCCCCGGCTCGTCCGGCGAAGAAGACTCCGGGGCGTACCTGCCAGCCTGGTCTCCACACTTGGCGTGTGCTGCGGGTATGTGACCCAGGTACCGTGAATCGCGCGCTGTCGGGCGGGCCTGGCCGAGACGCACTAAGGTGCGTCTACCGTGCGCAGCCTCGTGTGCGGACGTTTGGCTACGAATCCGAGCGGAACTGATTCGGCTCCGGGTGGCTGGTTCGAGTCGAGCCGAGCGAACGGAAGCGACCAAGGACGGCAGTCTTCAGACGCACCGCCCCCTAGCGAAAAGGCAAACCTTGCAAACTTTGCCTCTATGGTTTATCTTTCATGAATGCTGCTATGAGCGCTCCAGCGGTAGCCCACCTACGTACGGAGTTCGATCGCGACCTCTGCGAAAGGTTTCTTTACTACATGCTCATGATGCGGGAGTTGGAAGACCGCATCGAGAACAAGCTCTACCGCCAAGGCAAGGTTGTCGGTGGATGTTACACCGGGCGCGGCCAGGAGGCCATCCCGGTCGGCAGTGCCATCCTTTCCCGGCCCGGAGACTGGCTCACCCCATCCCATCGCGACATGGCCGCCCTGGTCATTCGCGGGATCACTCCGAGGGAGATCCTGGCCCAATACATGGGGCGGGCGAGCGGCCCGACGAAAGGGCGCGATGGCAACATGCATATGGGCTGCGCCGAGCGTCACTGCGTGCCGATCATTTCGTCGATCGGGGCCAGCATCCCGGTCGCTAGCGGTCTCGCGTTCGCGATGCGCTACCGCGACGAGTCCAACGTGGTCTTCAACTACTCCGGCGACGGGGCGTCGAGCCGGGGGGACTGGCACGAAGGCCTCAATATGGCGGCCGTCATGAATCTGCCGATCATCTACTTGTGCAACAACAATCTCTACGCCTACTCAACGCCGATCGACAAGCAGATGAAGGTCCATGACATCGCGGATCGCGTTGCTGGGTACGGCATCCCGTCCGAGATCGTAAACGGCAACGACGTGCTCGCAATCCATCAGTCGACCAAGCGGGCAGTGGAACACGCCCGCTCTGGCAAAGGGCCCTACTTCATCGAATGCAAGACATTCCGCATGAGCGGGCACTCTGCGCATGACCCGGCCGATTATGTCCCCAGCGATCTGCGCGAAGAGTGGTCTCGCAAGGATCCGATCCTGATGCTCCAGAAGTATATGGTCGAAAACGTCGAGGCCGACGAGCAAGATTTCGTGAACATCCGCAAGAAGGTGCTCGATGAGATTTCCGCGGCCGTAGACTGGGCCCTAGAGCAGCCCTTTCCCGACCCGGCAACGCTGAAAGACGCCGTCTACGACGCGAACTGAGCCCTGCGGCTGAAGCTCACCATGGCCGAAACCACGTATGTCGAGGCAATCCGCCAGGGAATCTGGGAGGAGATGGAACGCGATGACAGCGTCTTCGTCATGGGCGAGGACGTGGCTGTCTACGGCGGAGCCTTCAAGATCACCAAGGGCATGCTGGAGCATTTCGGGGAAATGCGGGTGGTCGACACCCCTCTCGCCGAGTCCGGCATTGTCGGGGCGGGCACCGGCGCGGCCATCAACGGGCTGCGACCCGTGCTGGAGATGCAATTCGCGGATTTCATGGCCTGTGGATTCGACCAGATCACGAACTTCGCCGCCAAGTGCCGCTACCGTTGGGGACAGGCGATCCCGATGGTCATCCGGGCGCCGTCCGGCGGCAACATCCACGGCGGTCCGTTCCACTCGCAAAACGTCGAGATGCCCTACGTGCACACCCCCGGCCTAAAAGTGGTGCAGCCGGCGACGGCATACGACGCCAAGGGCCTGATCAAGGCCGCAATTCGCGACAACGACCCGGTGATCTACCTCGAACACAAGTATCTATACCGGTCGATCAAGGAAGATCTTCCCGCTGAGGCCTACACCGTGCCGATCGGCAAAGCGAGGATCCACCGCGAGGGGTCGGACATCTCGATCATCACCTATGGCTGGATGGTGCATGTAGCGCTGAAAGCCGCTGCAAGGGCTGCCGACGAGGGTATCAGCGTGGAAGTGCTGGATCTTCGGACGCTGGTCCCGCTCGACCACGAGGCGATCTTGGACACGGCCAAGAAGACCGGCAAGGCGATCCTGCTGCACGAGGACACGCTCACAGGCGGCATGGGCGGCGAGCTGGCCGGGATTATTGCGGAACACGCCTTCGACTATCTGGACGGTCCGCTGGTGCGCATCGCCGCGCCTGACACTCCCGTGCCCTTCAGCGAGACGCTGGAGAAGGCATTCCTGCCGAGCATGGAGCAAGTCTTGGAAAAGACGCGGTCGCTCTACCGCTTCTAGCGTTTCCGAGGGCCCATTCGCCAGAGACACACGTCAGCTACTAATTCGCCGGAACCACGGCCGCTGCTCGCATCGAGCAACCGCGCGCCGCAGCCATGGTTCGGTGGTCGGACTCAAACATGCCAAGCAATCGCAGAACCTTCCTCAAATCCTCTGGCGGCGCACTCGTCGCCGTTTCGCAGGCGTGGCCTGCGCCAGGGCCGCGCAACTGGCTCTCCGACGATCCCAGCCGCGAGTGGCGCCATTACGGCGGACCGGCCGGGGCGAGCCGCTACTCTCCTGCGGACCGCATCGCACGCTCCAACGTGGCGCGCCTGAAGCCGGCCTGGGTCCATCGTACGGGCGACGCCATGGAGCGGCCGCAGACCACGATCGAATGCACTCCCATCGTGGTCGACGGCGTGCTGTACCTCACCACGGCCCGGCTCAAGGTGCAGGCGCTTGAAGCGGCGTCCGGAAAATTGCTGTGGTCGTTTGACCCGCATGCGAGCTCGCGTTCAAGGCGCAGCCCGGGGATTAGCCGCGGGGTGTGCTACTGGCAGTCCGAGGACGGCTCAGAGAAGCGCATCTTTAGCAGCGTGCAAAACCTGGTTTACAGTCTCGATGCGGCGACCGGAAAGCCCGATGCAGCCTTCGGCTCCGCGGGCATGATCGACCTCAACGAGAATCTCGACAGCGAGGTGCCCGGGGTCTCAGTCAAGTGCACCAGTCCAGTGGTGGCCTACAAGGACCTGATCGTGGTCGGCGGAGGCGGCGGAGAGGGACCGTATCCGCAGGCGCCGGGGCACATCCGCGGCTACGACGCGCTGACCGGAGAGCGGCGCTGGATTTTCCACACGACGCCGAGGCCGGGGCAGTACGGCTACGAGACTTGGCCGCCCAATGCCTACAAGCACGTGGGAGGCACGAACAACTGGTCCGGCATGAGCTTGGACGTGGAGCGCGGCATCGTGTTCGCGGGTATCGGTTCGCCGGCCTTCGACTTTTATGGAGGGGATCGGATCGGGGCGAACCTGTTCGGCAACTGCGTGCTCGCGCTAGATGCCGCGACAGGCGAGCGCGTTTGGCACTTCCAAACCGTGCATCACGACGTGTGGGACTATGACCTGCCCGCGCAACCGGCCCTGATACGCATGACCCAGAAGGGCCGGACCTTCGACGCCGTGGTCCAGCCCACCAAACAGGGCTTTCTGTTCTTCCTGCACCGCGACACGGGCAGGCCGGTCTGGCCGGTCGAAGAGCGTCCGATTCCCATGTCGGACGTCGGGGGAGAACAGCTCTGGCCCACCCAGCCGTTCCCGACGAAGCCACCTCCGGTGTCCCGCCAGGGATTCCCGGAAGCGGCCATCTCGGACATCTCAGCCGCTGCGCATGCGTCCGTGCGGAAAATCTGGGAGGCCACCGACGCAGGTGAGCTCTTCACCCCTCCGAGCACGCGGGGCACCTTGGTGCATCCAGGCTTCCGGGGCGGCTGCCTTTGGGGGGGCTGCTGCCACAACCCTGCCCTGAATCGTGTCTTCGTGAGTTCTGACGAGACCACGAACCGCATCGAGCTCAAGCTCGCCCCGGAAGAAGCCTTCGATTACGCACTGCCCGACCGCAGCGAGTTCCTCGATGCCGACGGCTACCCGGCGGTCAAGCCGCCCTGGGGATACGTTACCGCGATCGACCTAGAGACCGGTGAGTTCGCATGGCGCGTGGTCAACGGCGAATTTCCGGAATTGACGGCGCAGGGCGTGCCCAAGACCGGTTCGCCATCGCACGGCGGTTCGATCGCAACGGCCGGCGGGCTGGTGTTTATGGCAGGGACCTTCGACAAGCAGTTCCGCGCATTCGATCAAGACACTGGCGAGGTCCTGTGGGAGACCGAGTTGAATGCGGGAGGCTTCGCAACACCCTGCACATACGAGGCCGATGGCCGGCAATACGTCGTGATTGCGGCAGGTGGTGGCAAGGGCAAGACGCCCTCCGGGGACGAATTCGTAGCCTTTGCGGTCGATGGGGCCTCCGGTTAGCCTCGCCAGAGGCCTTGATACAGCTCTGTCGCCCAAGGGCGGCTGGGCCCTACTCGAGGTCGTCGCAAGACCGGATCGGCTGGCCACGCGGAGCAGATTCCGGCAGTGAGACGCTACGTCGCCCTGCAGGACTCACTCGCCTGCGCCCTGCCGCAGCGTGATCTCGGTGCCCGCCTGCGGGGCTGGGAACATTTCCCTGGCGCCTTCCGGCCACCGGACTTCCACAGACGCAAGTTCCGCGGAATCCCCCAGGCCGAAATGGACAACAGGCTCGCTCGCGCTGAAGTAGCTCCCGTCACGGTGCAACCGCCGCCAGGCCTCCCCACCGCCCGCAAAGTGCAGCGCAACCCTCGCGCCAATGCCGTGCGTGTTGGCCGTCTCGGACCTTAGGCGGACCCGGACCCAGCGGTCTCCATCGGTCTGGTTCAGGTACAGCTGCGCCGGCCCATTGTTGTTCGAGGCGACTACGTCGAGATCCCCGTCGTTGTCGATGTCTCCGGTGGCCATGCCCCGCCCCACCAACGGCTCGAGCTCACCCCACACCCGCTCGCCTGCCAGCATCTCGAAGCCGTCCGGCATGCCGCGGAAGTACTGATTGTCCTGCGCGAAAGGATATGGCTCGCCTCGCAACGACTCCATCACGACGACCGCCCCGTTCGCGACAAAGGCGTCGAGCCACCCGTCGTGATCGAAATCACTCCACGACAGTCCAAACCCCGTGAACGGCATGCTCGCGATGCCTAGGCCGTACCGGTTGGTCACGTCCAAGAAGAGCCCTTCACCGTTGTTCACATACAGCGTGTTGGTCTCGAGCGTGTTGTGCGTCAACAAGAGATCGTCATCCCCGTCGGCGTCAAAGTCGGCCGCGATCACGCCCATACCGGCCTCGGCCCGGCCGTCAGCGTTGACAGCCGCGCCAGAGAGCATCGCGGTGTTTTCGAATCGCTGCCCCGGCCGGCTGATCCAGAGCTGGTTGTCCGTTCCATCGTTCGCCACATACAGATCCGGCCGCCCGTCGCTGTTCAGGTCTGCTGTCGTAACGCCCAGGCCGTTGCCGAATGCAGCGCCGAGACCGGCTTCCAGCGATCGATCGCTAAAGCGACCCCCGTCATTCCGAAACAGCCTGTCCGGCACGGGGTTGTATACGGTCGGGTTGCAGAAGTCCCGGGCCCCGGTAGGCGAGAAGCACTGCTTGTTGTTGCGTACCGTGAAGTCCACGTAGTTGGTGAAGAACAGGTCCAGATCGCCGTCCAGATCGTAGTCAAAGAACGACGCCGAACCGCTCCAGCGCTCGTCCTGAGGCCCGTCCACCTGTGTGAAGCTGCCGTCGCCGCCGTTTCGAAACAGCGCATTGGGGCCCAATGCCGTCACGTACACATCCGGGGCACCGTCGCCATCGTAGTCACCCACGGCCACGCCCGTCGCGAATCCAACGAACGACAGCCCAGACCGCTCCGTCGCATCAGTGAAGGACAACTGACCCGCTGGCACGAGCTGGTTCTCAAAGAGCCGGTTGCCCAACCCGGACTTGGGCGGGAAGGTCGAATTCGCCGGGTCGGCATCCGCGTCCAAGGATGCGCCTTGCAGCAAGTACACGTCGAGATCGCCGTCACGGTCGTAATCGAGCAGCGCCACGCCGGAGCCCATGATCTCGGGCAGGCGGAATTTATCACTAAGATCGGCGAAATGGTCAAAGATCAGGCCGGTCTCGCGTGCTGCCTCCCGAAACAGCGCGGACTGCTTGGCTGCCGCTGCATCCCTGCCGGGATCGGGCGCCGATCCACAGCCTTCCAGCACGATTAGAGAGCAACAGAGAGCGGCCCACCGCATCGCATCCAGTTTGGCATGCCCCGTCGTGCTTCCCTAGGTTCCATCGCTGCGCTGCTACTATGCGTTGGATGAATTTCGCAACGCGCCGCCCCGGGCTCTGGCGATCGTGTGAGCTCGCGATTGCGGTCGCCCTCGGCGCGAGTGTGCTGCCCGCTCAGGAGGCAACGCTGACGGTCAGGGTGTTCGACGAGCGCACAGGCGAGACAGCGCGCGGACTTAGCGCTGATCGGTTCTCTGTCAAAGACGGAGACACTGCACTGCGAGTCGTGGCGATCAGCGAGCCTGACACACCGGTCGCCGTGCTGTTGGTCGTCGATTCCAGCATGGTCGGGGAGGTAGCCCGCCCGTTAGCCGAGGCCATGATCGATGTCTTGGGCGAAGGCGAAGTGATGGGGTTAGTCAGCTTCGATGACACTGCGGATCTGCTCCAAGACTCCACGGCGGACAAGCAGTCCCTGCATAACGCGCTCAACCGGATCGAGTACGGCAACCTGCCCCGCCTGCATGACGCCGTGTTCGCGTCGATCGACAGCGGGTTCGATCTCGGCTTTGACCGCAAGGCGATCGTCCTGCTGTCCGCAGGTGTGATTGCCCGGAGCCGCACGACCGAAGCCGAAGCGGTCGAACTCGCCCGGGCCAAGGGAGTCTCGATCTTTCCCGTTTTTATGCGCAATGAGGCACGGGGAGCGCTGAGAAGGCTCGCCCTGCGTACAGGCGGGGCAAGCTTCGCCGCAAAGCGCCTGAATCTCGAGCCGCGGCAACTCGCGCGGCGCATCCTCGAGGCTGTGCGCAGCCCGTATGAACTGTCGGTGACCGGAGTCTATACGCTGGGCAACCAAGTCACGGCCGCGGTCAGCTCTGACGGCCCGGCGAAGACCAAGCTTACAGTCTCGGTGCTGCCGATCGACTGATCCGTCGGGCCGGCGGCATTTCCGTCGAACGGTCGGGACTTCAGGGCTAGACCCCGCGCGGGCCGCCCTTGGGCGTTGCCAGATAGCCCACGATCAGGCCATTGTCGATCTTGTTGACCACCAATTCGTAGGGGGTACGCGCCCCCTCCACGTAGAACTGGACCGGCTCCAAGAGCGTCTTGCGGCGCTTGACGATCTTCTTGTCGTCCGCCCACAGTTCAATTGAGTAGCGATTGCGCTTCCTGTCGGTGCCGGTCAGCTTGATGCTCACGGGGCCAACCCGCTGCGGCTTGTTCGTCTTGCCGAGGTTGAATTCGTAGTAGTTGCGCTCGCCGAGTTCCTTCAGCACCGCGAGTTCGTCGCCATTGGTGGCGATCAGGCCGCTCTGGACACCCAAGTCACCCTTGACGCTCGTGAGCTCAGCAACGGCATTGTCAAGATCTGCCCGGGTCTGGGCGACCTCCACCTTGACGGTGTCGACTTCTCCGCCCAGAGCACCGAGTTCGGTCGTGGTGGCTGCCAGCCTTCCCCCGACTTCGGTGATCTTGGCTTCGCTAGCCTCGCGCGTGCTCTCGAGCTCCTTCTGCAGTGATTCGGTTCGATCCAAGACCTTGGTCTCAACCTGTCTGGTGCGGGCGTTGATCTGCTGTTCGGTGGATTCCGCCGTGGACTCGACAAGGGACGTCACCTGGGCGACGCGCTTGTCTAGGTCCTCGCTCGTGCGGGTCACGCTTCCGTCCAGCAGAGAGAGGCGCTCTTCATGGCTCGCGAACTGAGTGCCGACCTCTTCGCGAAACGCGTCCAACTGCAACAGCGTGTAAACGTTTGTACCTGCGAGTAGAGCGATTCCAACCAAGAGTAGAATTGCGACGATCGAGGTCTGTCCCTCTCCGGCATTGCCAGCGAGGGCACGAGAATTTTGTATTGGTTGGCTTGGCATGGGGGGGCTCCTAGGATTATCCGGTCTTGCTTTCGCTATTCTACTATGTTGAAAGAACTGTTTTCTCGATTGTGACGTGTTGAACGATTCAGCCGGTTGCCCCGAAAGAGATTCTTTCTAAGCTCACCGGTAGCATCGTCGATTCCAGCCGTTCGCTGGACACGTCGCGCCTGAGGCCCGCACATGAAATTCCTGCCCTGTATCCTCGCGACCCTGATCGCCACCAGTCTCGCCGCTCCGGCCCTTGCCGGGGAGTGGATTGCCCTGTTCGACGGCAAGACACTCAACGGCTGGGTCCAGCGTAACGGCTATGCCACGTATCACGTCGAGGACGGCACAATCGTCGGGCGCACTTCGACCGGCAGCCCGAACTCCTTCCTCTGCACGACAACCCACTTCGGGGACTTCGAGTTGGAATTCGAGGTCAAGGTTCACGACCAGCTCAACTCCGGGGTGATGATCCGTGCCAGCCAGAAGACCACAGCCACCGGAGACGGTCGCAACAACGCGATCGGACGAGTGTACGGCCCGCAAGTTGAGATCGAGGCCAGCGGTGCGGACGGTGCCGAGGCTGGCTACGTCTACGCCGAGGCCACCGGGCGCGGCTGGCTGACGCCTGAGAGCAAGCTCATTCCGCACAAGACCATGCGGGACGGCGAATGGAACAGCTTCCGCATCGTCGCCCAAGGAACCCGCATCCAGACCTGGATCAACGACAAGGCCATCGAGGACATTTCCGACGAGGAGATCTACAAGACCCATGGCGGAGGATTCATCGGCTTGCAGGTCCACGGCATCCGGCAAGGCACCGGCCCCTTCGATGTCGCTTGGCGGAATATCCGCATCAAGCCGCTGAACTGATGCGGCGCTCCCGGTATTGCCGGGCCGCCCCCAGGCGAGCACCATGCCGACAGGGCACCAAGGTAGAAGCTTCCTGCGCCACTTGGTGCGGGTAAAAGCCGCGACGCGCTTCGGGCGGCGCATCACGCCGCCATTCGTGACGCTGTACGTCACGACGCGTTGCGACGAGCAGTGCATCCACTGCTACTACTGGGACGAGCTCAATCCCCAGCCCAATCGGGACTTCACACTGGCCGAATTCGAGCGCACGCTCGCTTCGATGGGCGAGATCTTCAATCTTTTCATTGGCGGTGGAGAGCCGTTCCTGCGCCGCGACCTAGCCCACATCATCCTTGCTGCGCACGCTAGGAACCGGGTCGCGAACGTGTACGTGCCGACCAACGGCCAACACGCCGAGAGTGTCGCGTCCACCCTGGCATCCGTGTTGGGCAAGGCTCCCGATCTGCGCTTCCACCTGAACTTGAGCGTCGACCATGTCGACGAAGAAGAGCACGACCGGATTCGCGGCAGGCCAGGGGCCTATCGACGCCTGCTCAAGACGGCCGAGGTCGTCAAAGGCTATCGGCGGGCCCACCCGAACCTGATCCTGCACACCCTCACCACCGTGATGCGGGACAACCAATCCGAGATCCTGCGCATTCATGAAGAGCTCAAGCGCCAATTCGAGCCGGACGGCACGTCGTACAACTACTGCCGGGGCAACCCGCTGGATCCCGGGCAGACGGAGGTGGACCCGGCAATTTACAAGAAACTGGCGGATCAAGTGCAGCAGGACCGCCGCTCCGGCCTGATCCGGCGGAGCGAATTCGGCTTCATCAATCACAGCTTGGATGAGCAGGTCCGCTCGAGCGTGGAACAGACCGTGCTACAGGGACGGGCGCAGTTTTCGTGCGTGTCCGGGAGGCTGGCCTGCGTGATCTACAGCAACGGGGACGTGACCGAGTGCGAAATCAAGAACTCTCGGATCGGAAACCTGCGCGACTCCGGCTACGACTTTCCGTCGCTGTGGTTCGGGGACCGTGCCAAGAACATCGCCGCGGAGGCCGCTGACGGCTGCTATTGCACCCACGAATGCGGGCATTACTCCTCTACGATTTACAGCGCCAAGCTATTGGGGAAGGTGGTCGCGCGGGCCGTCCGGCCAGGCGCGCCGACGGCCGATCCTGGTGAATAGGGATGTCGGCCGGCGCGTGACAGCCGGGCCCTGCAGCCAGGCTCAACGCTGTGGTCCCCGGCACTGGCCCCTCGCTGGCGGCGGGTCGCGGCGTTGAACGGCAGCTTCAGCGCGTGACGATCTGGCCACGGGCGGACGCGCGTTGACTTCGGAAATTGGATGCACTACGATTCGGGTAATCGACGGCGAGCGTCGCCCACATGTCGATCTTTCGGTCCACTCCCTGCACCTGTACAGGGTCGGCATAGTCCCGGCCCGCCCCAAGTGTCCCCCAGCAGCGAGACGGCTGCTTGCCAAACCCGGAGGTTGACGTGTTCCACGGTATCCGCGAACAGATTCAGACTGTCTTCAAGCACGACCCAGCAGCGAAGAGCGGCTTGGAGGTGCTGCTCTGCTACCCGGGCGTGCATGCGATCTTGATGCATCGTTTCGCCCACGCGCTCTATAGGGCGCGGCTATTCGTTGTGGCGCGACTGGTGTCGCACCTGTCGCGCTTGACGACGGGAATCGAGATTCATCCCGGAGCTACGGTGGGCAAGCGATTCTTCATCGATCACGGCATGGGGGTCGTCATCGGCGAGACCACGGTCATCGGTGACGACGTGCTGCTGTATCAAGGGGTCACTCTGGGCGGCACCGGCCACGGCAGGCAGCGCCGTCACCCACTGCTCGGCGATCACGTCGTGGTGGGGTCTGGCGCCAAGGTGCTAGGCAACATCGAACTCGGTGAGTGGGTCAAGGTCGGAGCGGGCTCGGTCGTTGTCAAATCGGTTCCCGCCCACGCCACGGTCGTCGGGATTCCGGGCCGCGTGGTGGCTGTCAAGGGTGTGAGCGTGGCTCGTGACGAGTGGCAGATGCTCGAGCACGGCGAACTGCCCGATCCTGTCGGGCAGACCCTCGCGAACCTCAATGAGCGACTCTCGCTGATTGAAGCCGAAGTCAAGCTGCGCCAAGCGCCGGAACAGGATCTCGCTACGACCGCGCCAAGCGGTTAGGCGTCAGGTGGTAGTCGCAGCCCCCTTGGCCGCTGCCTCGTCATCAAGCGGTGGCAGGCCCAAGTCTACCGGGTCGATAGCCTCAACCGGCGGGCCGCCTTCGCCTGTGATGCGCTCGGATTTCCGCTGCTGCTTCTTTTCTTCCTTATCCCGACGCTTGCTCGCTCGCGCGAGCTCCTTGAGGCGCTTCTGGAACCTGGTGTTAGATCTACTAGCCAATGGAGCAGCCCTCCCGAGGATCGCGTTGCCACCCAAGACTCGCACCAGAGCAGGCGCAGAGTCAGCACTTGGGCCTGCTCCTATTATTGCAAATTGTAACAACCCCTTTTTTTCAACCATTTCAGCCGACCGTAGGTTACCCGGGCAAGAATCGCGACGACTGGTCGAGCGTCGAATCTGGATGCCCGGTCAGCTCGCCCCAGGGGGCGCAGCCTCGGTCCCTTCGGGGACGCAGTCGAATTGCCGTGGCAACCAGCCTGAGCGGCTAGCTGCGACGGGAGCGCCGCTGATTCCGCTTCGCGCGGATCTCTTTCAGCTTGCTTGGCTTGCGCTTGGGCTTGCTAATCCGAAAAGTTCCACTTCCCATATATTCGGCACTGTAGGTGCCCGTTTTCTTTTCAGCCATGAATACCGCGCCTTTTCGCTAAGGATACCGTATCCGGGTTCGCGAATCGACTTTGCGCCCCGCACTCGGTACAAGGCCCGGCGCTTGCGACTGCGGCTTCGCCCTGCATCGGCGTGACCGCGCAAGAGCACAGTGGCGCAATGTCAGGCCAGCACCGGATTCCAATTAGAGGTCTCGGCTCAGGCGAACCTGCACTGCTGATTGCTCCGCGCTAAGCCCTGAATGCCTACCTGCGGCAGGCCTCAACGCACCCAGCTGTCGGAGTGCCGTTCGGACAGCCACTGCAGCGCGTCCGACATCGGTCCGAGAGCGTAATGAGCGGCCACCGAGACCACGACGGACTCGAGGTCTGCGATGATGATCGAGCCGCCAAGCAAGCTCGGATGGAAACAGCGCCCGAAGTGCCGCTAGCGCGGGCACTTGGCGGGTTGTCCAGACGGACCAAGCACAGGAGCACAACCGAAATGACCGATGTCTCAGTCCGCCTCGCCGCACTCGTCTGCGGCATCTTCCTAGTCACGTTGCCCGCCGTCGCCCAGCGCGGAGAAGGTGACCAGGAGTCTCGCGTCGAGCCCACCGTTACCAACTTCGCCTATGGCGACCACGAGCGGCACGGGTTGGACTTCTACCAGGCCGACTCGTCTGTTCCTACGCCCTTGGTCCTCTACATCCACGGCGGCGGCTTCACGAGGGGCAGCAAAAACTCTGTCAACCAACAAACCCTGAAGCAGCTCTTGGCCGCGCGCATTTCCGTGGCCGCGATCAACTATCGCCTTGCCGGGCAAGTGCCTCTGCCGGCGGCCCATCATGATGCCCAACGAGCGCTGCAGACGTTACGGTCGAAGGCCAAGGAATGGAACTTCGACCAGCAGCAAGTCGGCGCATTCGGCGGATCCGCCGGCGCGCAACTGTGCATGTGGCTGGCCTACCACGACGAGCAGGCGGATCCGTCAAGCAGCGACCCTATCGCGCGCGAGTCGACTCGGCTAGCCTTCGTCGCGCCACTTAACGGTCAGACCACGAATGATTTCGATTGGTGGCTGAACAATCTTCCGGGCTACGCCGAGCTGCATCGCGACCCGGCGGAAATCTTTGGGACCAGCGACCGTACCAAGCAGGCAGCCATAGCTGAGAAGATCTCGGCGATTTCGCTGGTATCGGCGGACGATCCGCCAACATTCATGAGCTACGCGATGGCCCCGGCAGACCCTGTTCCCGAAGGCGACAGGGCAACGGGCTGGAAAGTTCACCACGTGAGGTTTGGACAGGAGCTAAAGCAAAAGCTTGACGCGCTCGGCGTCGAGAACGACCTGCACTACCCCGGCGCGGATTCGACGTACGAATCGGCGGCAGATTTCTTTATTCGCAAGTTCGCCAAGTCGGAGATTCAACACCTAACGGCGAAGGCCTTGGCTGACTATCATCTGGAGCTCGTCAAACTGCTTGAGCAGAACCCGAGGCAGACCGGCGAAATCTACCGCCAGGGCGTCTCCGGTGGAGTCGGCGGCTGGACCCCCTTGCGGGAGTCCGCCGACCGCAACCACTACCTGTCCATCGTGCACCGTGGCGGCAACAGCTGGGCGGAATCCCATGACCAGAAGACGGACTTCTACATCATGCTCGAGGGTTCCGGCACGCTGTTGTTGGGCGGCAATATGGTGGACGCCATCCAAGCCGAGGGTCGCCCCGGCGAGTGGAGGGCGCCCCGCATCGAAAACCCGCGGCGCCTTGAAGCGCGCAAGGGCGATTTGATCAACATTCCCGTGAAGACGCCTCACCAATGGGAACTCGCCTACGGCGAGTCGGTGACGTACGTGATCCTGAAGGTCATCGAGCGGGACGAGCAGATTCGAGGCGCGCTCTAGCCATCCGACCAAGAGCCGCCGCTCCGATGCCCCTACGACGATTGCTTGCGGCACCGATCCGGATCTGCCGTGTTCAGACGTTCATCGAGCCACGAAAGGGGGCGCGCAACATGAATATGCGACCTTCCGCATTGCGGCGAATCGGAGGCTGGCTCTGCCTGCTGTGCGTCGGGCTGTTTGCGCCCGCAGGCACCGGTGCGCAGTCCCTTCGGGTCACTTTGCTGGGCACGGGGACACCGAACCCACACCCGGAAAGGTTCGGCCCGTCAACGCTGGTGGAAGCCGGCTCTCAGAGGCTGCTGTTCGACGTGGGGCGGGGCGCTACGATTCGCCTCAACCAACTCGGCATACCCATGCGCGAGGTCTCAGCGGTCTTCATCACGCACTTCCACTCCGATCACCTGGTCGGCCTCGCAGACTTGTGGCTGATCGGATGGCTGCCGCCGAATTACGGCCGCCGCCAAACACCGCTGCGCATTTGGGGGCCGTCCGGCTTGGGCCGGATCACGGCGGGCATGGAGCAAGCGTATGCGACCGACATCAATATCCGAGTCAAGGATGAGGGATTGTCGCGGGCGGCCGCCAGGTTTGACGTCACGGAGTTCGGAGAGGGCGGCGTGATCTATGAACAAGACGGCGTTACCGTATCCGCATTCGAGGTCGATCACGGCGAGTTAATCAAGCCGGCCTACGGGTACCGCATCGACTACGCCGGGCGTTCCGTCGTAATCTCAGGCGATACGCGGTTCGACCAAAACCTGATCGAAGCAGCCAAGGGAGTGGATCTGCTCGTGCACGAAGTCGTGGCGATTCCCGAGCAACTCTTCGCCGTCAACCCCACGATGAGGCGGGTCGAGGCTCACCACACCACCGCCGAGGAGGTCGGCGCAGTGTTTGCCGCGACGCGGCCAAAGCTGGGAGTCCTCACGCATTACGTGCTGACGGCAGGTCCGGGGATTCCCCCAGTCACGAAGGATGAAGTCCTCGCACGCGTCAAGTCCAACTACTCCGGCTCCGTCATTGCGGGAAAAGATTTGATGACGATCGAAATTGGCGATTCAGTCTCTGTTGTCGGCGACCGATAGCGAGTGGGCGAAAGGACCCGGATCGCAAACCCACAGAGATTCCGGTGCAAGGTCCGCCGTCTCCTTGTCCCCTGTCTCAGCTGGACTCGTCTCAGTGGTGCTGCTGCACCAACCCGCTGACTCGCTGGAGGCTCTCTTAATCGGCGGTCTGATCCTGAATCGTCCAGATAAGGCACGAGAGACCAGTCCGTTCAGCAACATTGCCGCAACCAATCCGCCAACGCCGCTCACCCAACGTGAAAGAACCAGCCAGCCAGCCGTTTTGGTAAAACAATAGTCAGCTGCAACACGTCGCACTGCAGAAGACGGATCTGGGATCGAGCTCAAATGGGCTGGTCAGCACCGACCAGGGCTTCCGCGAGCCAACCAAGGATACTCATGCATCAACCTTCCAGATGGCCGCCAGCTCAATCCATCGCGCCACGCCCCGGCTTCGTCCGGCGGTAGCAGCCAACAGGGGAATGGCATGCACTCAATCCACAAAATTTCAGTCGCGTCCTTGACGATCGCGCTGCTCGCCTCATGCGGGGCCGGAGATCCGGCGACCCAAGCCAGCGAGGAAGGCCAATCGATCCGCTCGCTCACCGCCGACGAATACTACGAGAAGCTTCACGGCGCATGGCTCGGATCGGCCGTTGCGGGTGCTCTGGGGATGAGCGTCGAGGGGATGCAGAAACGCGACCTCAAACCCTTCCTCACGGAGTTGGGGCAATGGCCCCTGACCGACTACATCAAGACGCTCCCGCCGCATCGGAATCCGGCTCGCAAGCAATGGTACACGGCGGATGACTGGGGTCCGGCCGGGTTCGGCCCGGACGATGACTCGCTGTATCAAATCGCGAATCTTCTGCTAATCGAGGAGAAGGGGTTCGAGATCACGAGCCAGGACATTGCGGACAAGTGGCTCGCGTCGTTCTCCGTGTTCGAGGCTCAGAATTGCGGGCGCGCGGTAAGGGTAGCCGAGCAGCTGTTGAAGAAGGGAGTCAAGCCTCCCGAGTCTGGCCAACATGACCTGGGCGAGTATATGGGGGGCCAGATGAAAGGGGAATTCTGGGGCTTCGTGCTGCCCGGGAACCCCAAAGCAGCTGCGGAGTACGGGCGCATTGACGCCGAGGTTGCCTTCCATACCGACGGCATCCACGGCGAGATGTTCATGGCGGCGGTGACAGCCGAAGCTTTCTTTGCGGCCGACCCGGCAAAGCTGCTTGAGGCCGGCCTCGCCGTGATCCCCGCGGACTGCGACTACGCCCGCTGCATCCGAGATGTCATGGGGTGGCACCAGCAGTGGCCCGACGATTGGGAAAAGTCTCATGAGCAAATCGACGCCAAGTGGGCGCCGGAGGGCTCTGAAAAGCAACGCCGGGTGTTCCCGAACAACGCGGTCAACGCCCTAGCGCTGCTTTATGGCGAAGGCGATTTCGAAAAGACGATCTCGATCGCTGTGATGGCGGGCTGGGATACGGATACGAATGCGGGCGACGTCGGGCCGGTGATGGGGGTCATCCTCGGGCCGGGAGCGATCGCGGAGAAGTGGACCAAGCCCATCGCGAACATCTTCCGCTCTGACGTGAACGGCGCTGAAGAGTGGAAGATTGACGAACTGGCGCGGCGCACGGCCGCCGCCGGGACGCAGATGACCGCGGCAAAGTCCGCCGGCCTGGTTCAGATCGTCAGCCAGTAGAGCATCGCCTAGCAGCCCGGCTCGCTCGCCGAGGTGTGGTCGGCCAGCCAGGCGGGCACGCGCGGGGGTACCCATGCCACTGTCCTCAACAGCGCCGGCTGGCCGAGCAGTCGACGCGCCCGGTGACGCAAGTCCGGTCCCGGTTCGAAGAAGGGACTTCCTCGCCGTGGGCACCGCCACGGCATTGGCGCGACGCCTGCAGGGCGCTCCATCTCGGCCGAATATCCTATTCGCAATTTCCGACGACCAGTCCTTCGCCCACACCGGCGCTTCCGGCGACCCGGTCGTCCGCACGCCCAACTTCGACCGCATCGCCGGCGAGGGAGTCCGCTTCTCCCACGCCTTCTGCAGCTCTCCCTCATGCACACCCTCGCGCGGGGCAATCCTGACCGGGCAAGACTGCTACCGCCTCGAAGAAGGCGTCAACCTCTGGAGCTCGCTGCCGGCCAAGTTCGAAACCTACCCTGACCTGCTCGAAGCGGCCGGATATCACGTCGGCTATACGCGCAAGGGATGGGGACCGGGAAGCCTGGAAGCCGGCGGCCGCTCCCGCAACCCGGCAGGTCCGAGGTATGACAGTTTCCGCGCCTTCCACCAGGCCATGCCCGACGGAGCCCCGTTCTGCTTCTGGTTCGGCAGCACGGACCCTCATCGCGGTTACATGAAAGGCTCCGGCCTTGCCAGCGGTCTGCGCCCTGACGATGTCCCCGTCCCGCAATTCCTGCCCGACGAGCCGGAAATCCGCAGCGACATTCTGGATTACTATTTCGAAATCGAGCGCTTCGACCGTGAGCTCGGCGAAATCCTTGCCCTCCTCGAAGAGCGCGACCAGCTGGCAAATACGATTGTCATCGTCACCAGCGACAACGGAATGCCCTTCCCGCGCGCCAAGGCCGATCTCTACGACTATGGCTCGCGCGTTCCCCTCGCCGTCCGCTGGCCCGAACGGTTCCCCGCCGGACGTGTGGTCAACGACTTCGCCAACCTGGTGGACGTAGCCCCGACGATCCTCGAGGCCGCCGGACTCGAGGTCCCGTCGGACATGACGGGCCGCAGCTTGCTCGACCTCCTGAGCTCGGAAAAACAAGGCCGCGTCGACTCCGCCCGGGACCATGTAATCCTGGCGCGCGAGCGTCATACCCCGTGGCGCGCCGGACGGCTCGGCTACCCGATGCGCGCTATCCGAACGGATCAGTTCCTGTATATCCGCAACCTCGAACCAGACCGCTGGCCGGCAGGCGATCCACCGATCTTCGGAGAAGTCGACCCCTCGCCGACCAAGGACTTGATGCGCGCTCGGAAGGACGCGCCCGGATTCGAGCGGTACTACGAGGCCGCATTCTCAAAGCGCCCGGCCGAAGAGCTCTATGACCTAACCCGCGACGCCAGCCAGATGAGCAATGTCGCGACCCACGACTTCTACGCCAAGATCAAGAGTTTCTTGACTGCCCGCCTCGATCAACGCCTGCTGACTACAGCTGATCCGCGGGCCCTCGGTCACCCGCCGACCTGGGAGTCGGATCCGCACCATTCTAGGCTCACCCTAGAGCAGCGCCGCTGAGCTGCCATCGCCAGCCCTCTCGAAGCTTCTGATCACACTGGCCGTCTGCGGGCTGGCTGCCCCGGCGAGCCCGTGCCGAGAATCCCGACGTCCTGCTCATCGCGATCGACGATCGCCCCGCGGGTAGAGGCGTAAGTGAGCTTCTCGACAGGGTACAGCCCAACGTCATGCCCCTTGGCGCGGCCTTTTTGCCCCGCTCAAGAGAGCCCTACGGTACAATGGCGCTGGTTAGATGGGAGAGTCCCGCTTCCGGTACTAAGTCCCGGAGAGGCTCGGCCCGGGCGTCTCGACGCTCGGCCCCAGAGGGTCCATGAGGGCGCAGAGATGATGCAGAGCAGGCTTCGTCCGTTCGCAACGGGCTGCCGCTCGGTCTGCTTGGCGGCAGTGACGCTTTGCCTGTTGCCCAACCTTCAGGCGGCCAAGGAAGATGTCCTGACGAGTGTTCTGCAGCCGGTATTCCGCCAAAGCTGCGTCAAGTGCCACGGCGCCCTCGGCGACCCAAGTGGCAAGGTCAACCTGTCCGCGCTGCGCAGCGTCGCCGACCTTACGAACAACCCCGAGCTGGTACGAGATCTGGTCAAAGCCCTCGATTCCGGATTCATGCCGCCGGGGGGCGAGCCGCCATTGGCTCCGGGGAAGCGCGGGCAACTCGTTGCGGAGCTGCGGGGACTGCTGCATGTCGCCGTCAGTTCCTCAGCTGCGCTACCGCAGACGCCGATGCGGAGGATGAACCGCTTCCAGTACAACAACGCTGTCCAAGACCTGTTCGAGCTCAAGGTCGACGTCTTTGCGCTTCCGGAACGCATGCTGAGAGCGTACGGCTACTTCCGCCCAGAGACAGGCAGCATGCCCGACACGCTCGAAGCCGGCAGCCGCCCCTTGGGCAAGTCGCAGCTGATCGACAAGCGCCTGGCCGGCGTAACGCCGTTCCCGCAGGATCTGCGGGCAGAGCACGGCTACGACAACCGCGGAGATCACCTCACGCTATCGCCGCTGCTGCTGGAGTCGTTCTTCAATCTCAGCAGGTCCATTGTCGAAAGTGAGGACTTCAACGAGAAGACCAGCGGGGCCTGGATGCGGCTCTTCGCGCCGCGACTCGGAGCCGAAGACCCCCAAGTCGCGGTCAGGGAATCGTTGCGCAGCTTCCTAACGCGGGCGTTTCGGCGGCCGGTTGAGGACGCGGTGCTGGATCACTATTCCGACTACGTCGTACAGCGCATCGAGTCCGGCGGGTCATTCACCGACAGCATGAAGGCCGCCGCCTCGGCCGCCCTAGCCTCGCCACGTTTCCTCTATCTGTATGAACACGCTGGCACCGCCGACACAGCCGAGCGACTCGACGACTTCGAATTGGCATCGCGTCTATCGTTCTTCCTGTGGGGTAGTATTCCGGACGAGACGCTGCTCGACCTAGCCGCGGCGGACAGGCTCCACGATCCGGCGGTGTTGCAACAGCAGGTGGAGCGGATGTTGCAGGACGCTCGGCTGAAGCGCTTTTGCGACAGCTTCCCGACGCAATGGCTGCAGCTCGACCGGATCGTGTCCTCGATTCCAGACCGGCAACGCTTCCCGGATTTCTACTTCGCTAAATTCCGCTCGAGCATGCACATGATGCTGGAACCGCTGCTCGTGTTCGAAACGATCCTGATCGAAGACCGTTCGATTCTGGAGCTGGTGGACACTGACTTCAGCTATCGCAGCGAATTGCTGGAGTCTTGGTATCGAGACGGCACTCGCCCCTCGAAGGTCCCACCGGTTGCCATCCGGTTTCGCCGTGTTCCCGTGACGGACCGCCGGCAGGGCGGCGTGATTACCAACGCGGCCGTCATGACCATGACTTCGAACCCGTTGCGGACGCAACCCATCACGCGGGGCGCCTGGCTCGCCGGCGTCATCTTCAACGACCCACCCGATCCGGCCCCGGCAAACGTGCCGCCGCTACCGTTGGAGGAAGACACTGGCGCGGCGGCAGGCCTGACGCTGCGGGAGCGCTTCGCGGCGCATCGTACGCAAGCGGAATGCGCGGGCTGCCATGCCCAGCTCGATCCGTTGGGTTTTGCCCTGGAGAACTACGGTCCAACCGGGGTCTGGCGCGACACGTACGACAACGGCAGCGCTGTGGATGCGAGCGGAGTTCTGTTCGGTCGGCACAAGTTCACCCACATCGGCGAATTCAAGGACGCGATCCTTGCCGAGAAAGACCGCTTTGCCCGCGCCTTCGCGGCGCACTTGCTGGCGTTTGCCCTAGGACGGGAAGTAGACCTGTCGGACGAGCCGGCGCTGGATCGCATCGTGCGGGAAACCGCAAGCGCCGGTTACCGAATCCAGCCGCTGATCAAGCAGATTGTCCTCAGCGATCCGTTCTTGCGGAAGTATAATCCAGCCAAGCAGGGGAAACCTGTACCCTAACCGGGCCAACGTCATGCGAATCACGTCCAGACGGTCATTTCTCCGCGGCGCGGGCGGTTCAGTGCTCGCCCTGCCCTGGCTCGAAAGCGGGGCGATGGCAGCCAGCGAATCGAAAACGTCCCAACAGCGACCACCCCAACGCCTGAGCTTCTACTATGTGCCGATTGGCGTCGTGCGCCGCGGCTTTTTCCCGGGCGAGCGGCATGCCGGGCTGCCAGCCTTCAACGGCGACCTCAGCGCGATCACCGAGAGCAAGACACCGGTTGGCTCTAACCCCATCGAGCTGACGCCCACGCTTGAGCCGCTCGCAAGAGTCCAAGCGAAGGTCGCATTGATCACAGGGCTGGACCGAACCTTCCAAATCGGCACCGATGTCCACGCACAGTGCGCCTCGTGCTTCCTGAGCCGCGCCGCACCGTTTACGGTCACCACCTCCGCCTGGCCGCTGGACCGCACTCTCGATCACATCGTCGCGGACGAAGTCGGAGAGAAGACTCCGTTCCGCACACTGGAACTGAGTTGCAACAGCCATCGGGACAATCTGGAGTCGATCTACTTTGACAACATCTCCTGGTATGGCACAGGGCATGTCGCGCCATCGATTCGCGATCCACGCAAGGTCTACCGTAGATTGTTCGGCACGCAAGAAGTTCAGGAGTTTCGCAACATTACCGACCTCGTGCTTGAGGACGCCCGCGCGCTGCAACGGGAACTTGGATACGCCGACCGCCACAAGTTCACGGAGTACTTCGATTCCATTCGCACCATGGAAGAGCAGATGGACAAGCTTGAGCGCATGAAGGACGAGCTCACAGGGGTTTCCGTCGCGGAGCCACCCGAGGCGTACTTGCCGCGCGGAGCGTACATCCGCCTCATGGGCGATCTGATGGTCGTGGCGCTGCAGACCGGGCTAACGCGTGTGGCCACGCTGATGGTCGGTCCAGAACGGTGGAACACGCCGTTCATGTTCGAGGGTCTCTTCGATAAGCCCGTGAGCCATCATCTGATCTCGCATAAGCAGCGAGAATACGGGGATGAACTGCTGCAGGTGGATCGCTTCCACATGGAGCAGTTCGCGTATCTCGTCGAGAAGATGGATCGCATTCAGGAGGCCGACGGCTCGACGCTGCTCGACAATACGATGTTCACCTACGGTTCCGGCCTTGGTGACGGAGCAACGCATCAGTACAGCGATCTTCCGATCGTCGTCGCTGGCTCTGGTGCGGGACAACTAAAGCTCAATCAGCATCTGCGCTGTTCAGATGGGACGCCCCTGGCGAACCTCTGGCTCACGCAGGCTCAAATCATGGGCCTGCAGCTCGATCGCTTCGCCGACAGCACTGGGGTTGTCCCTCAGTTGCTTTCATGACCGCAGTCGGCCGCGCGGGGTCGTGCTGCATCGCCTGACGCCCACCGCACAAATCAGCGTGTCTCTCCACTCTCCACCCGGTCAATCTCGTAGCGATGCTCATCGAATCCCCAGCGAGCGACATGCCGGTGGAGCCGATCAACCAGGCCGCTGCAAGCACGTGGTACAACAATCAAGCTGGCGGTGACCGAGCTTTGAGGAGGCTTTACGAGTGGCCGAACAGCAGTACGACGTAATCGTTGTCGGCAGCGGACCCGGCGGCGGGATCGCGACCTACGCCCTCGCGCAGGCTGGATTGCGGGTTGCGCTGGTTGAAGCCGGTCCGCGGCTCAAGGCAGGCGTCGATTACAACGGCCATCATTGGCCCTATGAGTACCGCGACAGGCAAGCTCCCAACTTTTGGCGTGACAGCTTCCTCCGCGGGCACTTCACGCCCGTCGGCGACCGCCCTGGGCACGGCCAGATTCGCGCGCTGGGAGGCCGGTCGGTCTGCTGGGCCGGGCACTCGCTGCGCTTCGGCCCGCAGGACTTCGCGAGCTGGCCGATTTCCTACCAGCAAGTCGCGCCGTACTACAACCGTGCCGAGAGCTTGATGGGCGTCTACGGAAACCGCGACGGCCTATCCAACCTGCCCGATGGCGAGTTCCTCAAGCCGGTTCCGATCCGCTGCGGCGAGGAGCAGCTTCGAGTTGGCGTGGAACGGCTGCGAAATCGCGGCGCGAAGATGGCGTTCGTGGCCCAGCGCAAGGCGATGTTGACCGAGCCGCCCAACAAGCCTGAGTGGAAACATCGCCAGAAGTGCCACTATTGCGGACACTGCTCGGGCTGCGCTGTCGATGCGAAATACACCTCCGCCAACACCCCGATCCCGCTGGCAGAAGAGACCGGCAATCTGACGATCTTCACAGAGTCGATGGCGACTCGCGTGCGCGTCTCGGCCGCGGCCGGCCAGGCGATTGGCATTGAGTACAAGTCGGCGGACGGCGAGACCCACGAACTCGACGCGCACGCGGTGGTGCTCTCGTGCAGTGCCGTCGAGACCGCGCGCCTGCTACTGATCTCAAAGGTCGGCAACTCAAGCGGGCAAGTCGGCAGGAACCTCACCAGCCACTTCGGCGTGACCGTGTGTGGCTTCTTCCCTCAGATCCTCAGCCGCGACGCCTCGAACGATGACGGCACCAGCTATTACCACTCACTGTTGACCGGACTCTACTGGGACGAGCCGAGCCCGCGGTTCGAGGGCACCTACCAGGTGCAATGCGGTGCCGGAGTCACGGCTCACCGCAGGATGATCCGAAATGCACCAGGCTATGGCAGTTCCCTCAAGCAGAAGCTGCGGGAGTGGAACATCGGCCACGCAGGCATGAATATGCAGGGCACCACGTTGATCTCGCCGAACAAGTTCGTTGACCTTGACCCGGACAGGCGAGATGCGTTCGGCATGCCGCTACCGCGGATCCACCTGCACTACGACGATTCCGACGTCGCCATGGCGCAGGATATGGTCGAGAAGTGCGAGGAAATCATCCGCGCCGGGGACGGAGAAGTCATCGAAACCCCAGGGACCGTTAGCGTCGACGATCTTGTGATCGACTTGAACCACTGGGTGGGCACGACCAGGATGGGAACCGATCCGCGATCATCCGTCGTCGATGCAGGCGGGCGTTCGCACGACCTGCCGAACCTGTTCGTGGCAGACGCCTCGGTCTTCCCGGCTTACCCCGAGAAAAATCCAACCCTGACCAACATCGCGTTGTCCTGGCGGACCGCGGACGGAATCGTCGAGCGCTTTCGCCGGAATGAGCTGGGGTGAGCACAAGATGGAACGTAGGACCATCCTCAAGCTCGTCGCGGCTGGAGTCTTGCCCGGCTCAAGCGGCCTACTGCAGCTCGGCTGCAGCCAAGACAGTTACAAGCCGGAATTCTTCTCGGCCGCACAGTTCGACCTGCTGGATTCGCTGACCGAGGTGATTCTCCCCAGCGATGACCACTCGTCCGGCGCGGGAGCCGCGCATGTCGCCCGATACATCGATGTCGTGGTCTCCGACGGGACGCCGGAAACCCAACAGCGATGGAGTTCCGGACTGGAGGCAGTCGCAGAGCTGGCGGAGAATCGCTTCCAGCTCAGTTTCGTGGAGTGTGACGCCGCGCAGCAGAATGAGATCGTCGCTGAGATTTCACGCAGCGAAGAGAGCCCGCGCAGTGCAGCAGAGCGATTCTTCGCTGTCGCAAAGCGTGCCACTATCGACGGCTACTACACGTCGCAGGTCGGCATCCATGAAGATCTGGGCTACCGGGGAAACACTGCTGTGGACGAGTTTCCGGGGTGCTCTCACGGGGAACACGCGCAGACTTTGGATTAAGGGTGATCTGGCGCAGCCGTCTGACTGCGATCAGGTCTTCCAACACACTGCTGTTCCAAGCTCAGGGAGAGCCGCTGTCGGAGGCTGGGCAATAGCGGCCGTCGCGGAGACCATCGTCAAACGCGGCCACCTGAAAACACCTGTTGCGTAACCGCGCTATCGCAGCGGGCCCAGCGATCCCAGCCTGTCGGACCTTGCGCGATCAGTATCGAAGCCAGGACCCTTGCAGCGGCTCCTGCCCGATTCCCGCCTTGGAATAGTCACAGACACCGCCGGGAAAGACGTCCCGCAAACGATTGAACTGGTCCGAGCGAAGCGATTGCGTGTAATCGGCGGGATCCAGCGGCTTCAGCTCGCATTTCAAGATGTCGTTCTCTGGCGGGGCCCCTGCTGCGATCCGGGGATCCCCACTCGCCGGGTAGAGGACGCTGCAGGGCCCGGCGGCGCCGTGCCTTGCAGCGTCCGCAAAGCGCTCCCCTTCCGCCGACCAGCAGGCATCGCTCAACGCGGCCGGCCGATTGCCAGAGATCACGGCCGCTGGCTCGCCTCCCGACTCGTCTTCCGCCACCAAGTCCAGCCACTGATCCATCAGCAGTACGACATCCAAGCTCGGCGGGGGAGCCGTCAGCACAACTCGGTTGGCAGAGGTGCCGTTTGCCCGTCTCAATCGGGCGCCGGTCACGAAGGTGCGCACGCGGTCGTGAATGTTGCCGCTCGGATCTTGGTACCTGCGCGTATCGATGATCGGAATCGCGCCAAGCGACCCGCCGCCAGAGTTCACCCGGCCGGTTTGGTACAGGACCCTTAAGGCATCCAGTCCTGCGCGCGAGCGCTCAGGAACGATGTTTCCGTCGGCGTCGTATCCGCCGATCGTTGCGTTGAGCTCGATGAACTGCTCTGCGTGGATCAGGCCGTCGTTAAAGGCTTTGAGGCCGTACTGAACACCCAGATTGTCCAGGGCGCGCCGCGTCAGGCCAGTCGCGCGATCCCGCCCAACGAGATTGACCAGATTGTCGTGAAAGCCACAGCGGACCCCGTCTGGTCTCAGTTCAGGATGGTAGATGAGTTCCTTCGGAACAGCTGGGCTGCACGCGTCGGGTTGAAGCACGGCTGGGGAGAACGTTCTCATCCAGCTCTCGCAAGTCTTCCATGTGGCGAATCCCGAAACGGCCTGCTGCTGCTCCGCACTCCAGGCGTGCGCGCTGCTGTGAAAAGCCCGGTCCAGCAACGAGCAATCCGTGATCGCCGGGAATAACGTCACTGGGTCCGGATAGCTCGCGCCCGGGATGATGCCGTCCAAGAGTCCGGGATAGTTCTGGGCGATCAGATGCTGCTGCATCGAGCCGCCTGACCCACCCACTCCAATCGTGTGGACGGGAACGCCGAAGCTCTCAATGAAGTGCTCTTTGACCATCATCATTGTTTCGGCCGAGATCACGTCGTTACAGTTATTGCCGAAGACGTTCAGCGAAGAAACCGCAACCGCGTACCCGTTCGCCAGCGATCTGAGGTCTTGCAAGGCGGAAGGTGCCGAGCCTTGACGATAGCCAGCGCGACATCCTCCGCCGAAGCGATATACGAGGCGACCGTTCCAGCCTGAGCCGGCCTCGTTCCACGGATCGGGAGTGCTGCGCGCAGGATCGTGCAGGAACGCGATCTGGTAGATCGCTCGGTTGATCGTTCCGGTTTCAACGCGGACAATGAAGTCCTCTTTGCGCCCTTGTGTAGTTGTCGCGCTCGCCAAATCTGCAGGACGCGCGGCCGAGGGGTCGAAAGGCTTGAACCCTTGGGAAAGCCTAGGACGAGGGTTTCCCGGCTGCTGCGGCTCGAGCTCGTCTGTGGACTTGTAGTAGTACTCCGTGCGGGTCTGCACGCTGCAATTGGCGTCAACAGGCTGCCCCAACTCCGCTTGCTCCGTCTGGCAGACGAATGGCTGCTGGTGCGGTCCCGAGAACACTGGCCCCGTGCGAGCGTGGTTGATTAGCTCGAGACGCGCAGATCGGTCGCCCGCCTGTGCTTCCAGCATGTTTTTGCCCGCCCTCAAGCGGGAGAGTCGCCCGATCAGGCGGGCTGAGCTCGCATCCGGATGGAACGAGCCAGTCACGTCCAGGCCGTTTAGCTGGACCTGCAACGAGTCGCGGCCGATGCCTGATATCTCGACGAGTGCATTACCCCCCGACACCATATCCGCCCGGCCCGACAGGACTGAGACGTCAAGTCGCTCGGCGCTGGCGGCTGCGATCGCTGCTGCCAGGCAGAATACGGTGGTCACTAATCGCATCGTTCACTCCATCCATCTGCCGAGGAACTCGTGGGTTCACCGACAACAACCGCGGCTATCTTACCGCCAACGAAATGTTTCCGGAGCTTTGCGCGCTTGCCCCACTTCCTTAGCGACAAAGCAGCGGAGGCTGGCGACGATGGCAGCGGACATCGCCGCCCGAATCTCCACGTGCTGGCTCGCCGTGCAGCCCTTCGCCAAGCGGCCATGCCGGCCGGAGTCCGGCCGGGGATTGGGTGCCCAACCTATACTGGTGAATCCTCGCTCTCATGGCCTACCCCCGTATTGCAAGGCTGCGATCAGTCGAAGAGTTTCGGTCTTACTGCCAAGATCTCGGACTCTCGATTCAAGCTGAGGCTCGCATCAAGACAGCCCCCGATTCGCCGCTAGCGCAACCGCTGGAGGCTGGCGGCAAGATGCTCGGCAATCGATTCGTGATCCATCCCATGGAGGGCTGGGACGGCGAGGCCGACGGCAAGCCGAGCGAGCTCGTGCGCAAGCGCTGGCGAAACTTCGCACTCAGCGGGGCCAAGTGCATCTGGGGGGGAGAAGCGATGGCTGTGACACCCGACAGTCGCGCCAACCCCCGCCAACTAATGATCCGGCCGTCGACGGAAGACGCGCTCAAAGCACTGCATGCCGAGCTGCTCGAAACCCACCGGAATGAATTCGGCACAACCGGAGACCTGCTCACGGGCTTCCAGCTGACCCACTCCGGACGATTCTCGCGACCCGACCCGTCCGGCCTGCGCCCGAAGATTCTGTACCGGCATCCCTTCCTCGATCGCAAGTTCGGCCTGCCAGACGATTATCCGGTCCTCAGCGATGACCACGTGAGGGAAATTATCGACCTCTTCATCGCGGCAGCAGGCATCGCCGAGCGCTGCGGTGCTGACTTTGTCGACGTCAAGCACTGCCACGGCTATCTGGGCCACGAATTCTTAAGCGCCGTGACCCGCCAAGGGCCGTTCGGCGGATCCTTCGAAAATCGCACCCGCTTCCTGCGCGAGGTGGTGGCGGGTATCCGGGCATCGACTTCCAGGATCCAAATCGGCGTGCGGTTGAGCGCGTTCGACTTCGCTCCGTACCGTCCCGACCCAGAGCAAAGCGAGGGCTCGCACCTCGGGCCGGGCATACCCGAGGATTTCGCGAGTTCTCTGCCCTATCGGCACGCGTTTGGCGGCAGGGCTGACAATCCGATCGAGTACGACCTTGCAGATACGGCCAGATTCGTCAGCCTGCTCCGCGAGCTGGACATCCGGCTGCTGAACGTTACAGCCGGCAGCCCCTACTACAACCCGCATATCCAGCGGCCCGCGCTGTTTCCGCCGTCAGACGGCTACCAGCCGCCTGAAGACCCGCTGGTGGGCTGCGATCGCCAGATCCAGGCCACCGCCGAGCTCAAAGCTGGCTTCCCCGATATGGTCGTCATCGGCACCGGCTACAGCTACCTGCAAGAGTACCTGCCGCACGTGGCCCAATGGGTGGTGGGCAGCGGCAAGGCGGACGCCGTAGGCCTCGGCCGGATGGTGCTGGCATATCCGACCCTGCCGCGAGACACGCTGACCCAAGGCAAGCTCGACCCGAAGAGAATCTGCCGCACCTTCAGCGATTGCACGACGGGACCTCGCAACGGACTCGTATCGGGCTGTTACCCGCTCGACCCCGCCTACAGGAATCTGCCCGAGGCCAGCATCGTGCGCAAGATCAAGGCGTCCCTCTAGCGCGGGAATTTGCGGTCCGCGCTCTTCAGTTCGGGATCAAATCAAGCGGCCATGGACCCCGGTTCGCACCTCCCTCGTCCTCGTCGCGGCAGCGCTTTCGGCGCGCGAGCCGATGGAGTCCACGTACCAAGAGATCTACAACGCGCAAGACGGCCAGCGGTTTCCGCTGAAAGCCGCTTGAGGTCAGGCACGCACTTCGCCCATTCCGTGCCGAGGAAGGAGCCCGGCGGGGCGGCGATGGTTCGAAGGAGGTTTGCGGGTACCCCGAGCAGGCCGTCACCCGCCTCGCATCGACGTGCCTCCGGTTAGGGTGTGGCTACGCCGAGCTGGAGGGCGTCTACTTGGTCCTGGGTAACGAGCTGCAGCATGCCCGCCGTCGCCCGGGCGCGGACTCAGCGCCGGCGTTGCGCTCGGCGACGAGCTGCGCTTGGTGTTAGCGCTCAGTTCGTCTTGACCCACACGCCTCAGATAGGGAGTCAGTGTGGCTCAATGGACGCATCCAAGAGCCGGACTACCAGCGGCAGAGGATTGCCAAGCACGCTTGGAGCTCGCCTGTCTGGCTCAAATGAGGCTGCGGCCGCGTGCTAGCTCAGCTGCTCGAAAGGCACCCAGCCGACCTTCTCGCCCCAGGCCATCCAGACGGCCTCCATCTCGGCGACGCGCTCGGGCATCTCGGCAGCGAGGTCGTTCTCCTCGCTGCGGTCGGCCTCGATGTCGTACAGCTCCCACGGACCCGCGGCGCGGGTACCGGCGTCCCGCATGGCGACCAGCTTCCAGCGCCCTTGCCTCACGGCTCGGTTGCCCTGGTGTTCCCAAAAGATCGCTTCGTGACCTTCGCGCATGCCGGTTTCAAGGATCGGTCGCAGGCTCCGGCCCTCGAGCGGGATGATCGCCTTGCCCCCGCGCTCACTCGGGTATTCGGCTTCAGCGAGGTCGATACAAGTGGCCATTAAGTCGATGACGTGGCCGGGAGCATCCGTGACCGATCCGGCCGGGGTCTTGATCCCGTCGGGCCAGTGGCAGACCAGCGGCGCCGAGATCCCGCCCTCATGCACCCAGCTCTTGAACATGCGGAACGGCGTGTTGCTGGCATTTGCCCAGGGCCGGTCGTAACCGTCAAATGATTGGGCATCGCCGGGCATGGCGTTGGGATCGCCCCATGTGTTGCGTGGAGTGCCTTGCGCGATGTCGGCACTCTCGTGGCATCCGCCGTTATCGGTCAGAAACATGATGAGGGTGTTATCCAGCTTGCCCAAGTTGCGGATGGCCTCCACAACCCTGCCAATGCCCTGATCCATGCAATCGATCATGGCGGCATAGACCTCCATGCGGCGCTCCCAGAGCGCTTTGTCCTCGACGCCGTCCCAGGCCGGCACGTCGCTGTCGCGAGGGCTCAGGGTCCAGGTCTCGGCACGCATCCCGGCCTCTTGCTGGCGCTCGAATCGCTCCTTGCGCAACTCCTCCCAGCCCATGCCGTACTTACCCGTGTACTTCTCGATATCTTCCGGCTTGGCGTGCAGCGGCCAGTGCGGGGCGGTGTAGGGCAGGTACAGGAAGAACGGATCCGCTTTGGCGCCATGCTCTTGCAGAAACCGCACGGCGTTGTCGCTGAACGCATCCGTCATGTAGAAGGATCCGTCGTCGGGGGGCGTGTAGGGGTCGTTGCCAGTCGCCATTTGCCGCGCCCCATCGAGCTTGAAGTAATTCGACCCGCCGCTGAGCAGGCCAAAGTATTCATCGAAGCCCCGGTCGAGCGGCCAGTGGGGCCTGTCCTCGCCGACATGCCACTTACCGGACATGAGCGTGGTGTATCCGGCCCCCTTGAGGACTTCTGCGATGGTCACGCAGCTGTCACTGAGATAGCCCTGGTAAGAGGGATGGCCAAGGTCGCCAACCATGTGGCCTACGCCGGCCTGGTGGGAGTACAGGCCCGTCAGCAGGGAGGCCCGCGTGGGACAGCAGCGTCCGGCGTTGTAGAACTGCCGGAAGCGCAAACCATGCGCGGCTAGCGCATCCAAGTTAGGCGTCGAGATCTCTCCGCCGTAACTGCCGATATCGGAAAACCCCATATCGTCGGCCATGATGACCACAATGTTCGGGCGTGAACTCCCAGACGATTCCGGGCTGGATGCGCAGCCCGCGAAAGTTGCGCCTCCCAGGACATGAAGAAAGGTACGCCGGTCGAGGTCCTGTTGCATGACGCGTTCGAGTATCTCCGAATCGCGGGGCGGCCCGCAAGCTCGCCCGCGATCCGCGTCAGGGCCTCGCACCAAGAAGCCGTCCGGGCCGCTCGCGAACCTCTCCAGCCGCCCCGGGGGTAGGCGGCTGGGCGGCGGCGTCAATCGGGCACGGCAACGCCCGATATAATCGGATTCTCCCATGGCGTCCAAGGCACCCTTTCGCCTCGACGGCAGAACTGCCCTAGTGACGGGCGGAGGCAGCGGTATTGGAGCATGCACCGTGCGTGCGCTTGCGGGCAACGGCGCTCGCGTGCTGGTCGCCGATCTCAACGCCGCAGCGGCAGAGCGTCTCGCCAGCCAGGTTGATCATGCGGAGCCACTCCCGCTGGACGTGACGGATCCCGCTAGCGTCGATGCGGCACTGCGGAACATCGACGCGCTGGACATCCTCGTCAACAACGCAGGGATTGGTCACGTCGGCACGATCGAGGAGTGCGAGCTAGAAGACTGGCGCAGGGTTATGCGGGTCAACGTCGAGGGGCTGTTTATTGTGACGTCGGCGGCACTGCCACTACTGACAAGCGCGGATCACCCCTGCATCGTGAACATCGGCTCCGTGGCGGGACTCGTCGGTGTCAAGCGGCGATTTGCCTACTGCACCTCGAAAGGGGCTGTGGTCAGCATGACGCGATCACTGGCGGCCGACTACGCCGGTCGCATTCGCGTGAACTGTGTGTGCCCAGGCACGGTGGACACGCCGTTCGTGGAAGCGTATCTCGAGAAATTCCACAAGCATGAAAAGGAAGAAACACGCAGGCAGCTCAATGCCCGCCAGCCGATCGGCAGACTGGGCAAGCCGGAAGAAATCGCCCACTTAGTCCTTTACCTGTGCTCTGACGAAGCCGAATTCGTGCATGGATCCATGCTGTCGATCGACGGCGGCTGGACCGCCTTGTAGCGCGGCGCGCTGTGGAATAATAGCGGCACTATGCACCTGATTCTGCGGAGTACGCTTTGCGCAATGCTGCTGGCTACCGGCCTCTGGGCCGAGGTGAGCCTTCCGACTCTGTTCGGCGACCACATGGTCGTCCAACGCGGGATCCCCGTCCACCTATGGGGGTCTGCGGCTCCCGGCGAAGCAGTCGAGGTGAAGTTCGGCGAGCAGACCGCCTCGACATCCGCTTCTGCGGGCGGAAGCTGGGAAGTCTACCTAGACCCCGTCCCGGCCGGCGGCCCGTTTGAGCTCTCGGTCAGCGGCAGCAATACCGTGACGTTCGCTGACGTGCTGGTGGGCGAGGTGTGGGTCGGCTCGGGCCAGTCCAACATGGTCTGGCCGCTCCAGCGGTCGCGTGACGCCGAAGAGGAGATCGCAGCCGCGCAGCATCCGGGCATCCGCTACTTCAAAGTGACATTGAACGCGTCGGACACCCGTCTAGACAACGTCGAAGGGGAATGGCGCGTCGTGTCGCCAGAATCGGCTGGAGAGTTCTCGGGGGTGGGATACTTCTTCGCTCGCCACTTGCACGAACACACCGGCGTGCCTTTCGGAATCATCCAGTCCGCGTGGGGGGGGACCCCGGCCGAGTCTTGGACGAGCGGGCGCATGCTGTCGGAGGAACCGGCTCTGGCCGAGATGGCCGCGGCTCACGCTCGAGAGGCAAGGGCCGCCGAAGCCCCTTATGCCGAGTCGCTCGCGAATTGGGAAAAGCGAGCAGCCGCAGCCAAGGCCGCGGGCGGCGACGCCCCGCGCAAGCCGGCGGAGCCACGCGCGCTCCGTCCGTCGCATACGCCAAGCTCGCTGTTCAACGCGATGATCGCACCGCTGCTCGGGTACCCGATTCGCGGCGCGATTTGGTACCAAGGCGAAAACAACGCGGGTCGCGGCCAGGGCTACCTGTATCGGAGGCTGTTCCGATCGATGATCCAAGACTGGCGGCGCGAGTGGGGCCTGGGGAATTTCCCGTTCCTGTTCGTCCAGCTGGCCAACTTCGGCCGCGTCCCCGATACCAGCACATGGCCCGAATTGCGTGAGGCTCAGGAGATGGCGCTGGGTCTTACCGGGACGGGCATGGCGGTGACGATCGATATCGGCAACTCGACGGACATCCATCCAACGAACAAGCAAGATGTCGGGCTGCGTCTCGCGCTCGCCGCTCGTGCGATCGCGTACGGAGAGCGGGACGTCGAATACTCCGGGCCGATCTTCCGGCAGGCGACCAAGGAAGACGCAGCGCTGCGACTCTGGTTCGACCATGCCAACGCCGGCCTTGAGGTGCGCGGCGGCTCGCTGGAAGGGTTCGAGATCGCAGGCCCGGACGGAGAATTCGTCGTCGCCGAGGCCAGCATCTCCGGCTCCACGGTGGTGGTGTCAAGCTCTACGGTGAAGGACCCAGCGCAGGCACGCTACGCTTGGGCGGCCGATCCGAAAGGCAACCTGTTCAACGCATCCGGCCTTCCAGCTTCCCCGTTCCGTACGATGAAGTGAGGCGCGGAGCGCCTTAGCGGATGGACGGCCAGCCCACCCCCATAGTCAAAGACCTAGTGCTGGTCGGTGGCGGGCACAGCCATATTGCCGTCCTGAAGCGGTTCGGCATGCAGCCGGTCCCCGGCGTGCAGCTGACGCTGGTGTGCAGGGATGTGCATACCCCCTATTCGGGCATGCTGCCCGGGCTGATCGCAGGCCACTACACATTCGACGAAGCGCACATCGACCTGCGCAAGCTCGCGATCTTCTCCTCTGCGCGCTTCATCCACGACTCGGTGGCCGGCTTGGACCCGGAACGACGACACTTGCATTTCGCAGACCGGCCGCCGATTCCTTACAATCTGCTTTCGCTGAACACCGGTTCGACTCCCGGCATGCGCGACACCGTCGGCGCCGCGGAGCACGCGGTGCCAGTCAAGCCGATCAGCAATTTTCTGCCTCGCTGGGAAGCGCTGCGGGAGCGCGTCGCACGCCTCGACAAGGAACCCCGTATCGCGATCGTGGGGGCCGGGGCCGGAGGAGTGGAACTCGCGCTGGCCATGCAGCGTCGCCTGCGTGAGCACTGCGCGCGGACTGGCAAGGCAGGCGATCCGGAGATGCACGTATTTTGCGATGCGCCCGACATCTTGCCGACCCACAATGCCCGAACACGCGGGAAGTTCGGGCGCATCCTAGCCGAACGCGGCATTACAGTCCATCGTCGAGAGCGCGTGGCCGAGGTTACCGCCGCCGGCTTGCGCACCGACAGCGGCTGGACCGGCCAATTCGACGAGGTGGTGTGGGTGACCAGAGCTGCCGCCGCTGGCTGGATTGGGGAGTCCGGGATCGCGACAGACCCGCAGGGCTTCGCAAGGGTGGACGAATACTTGCGCTCGGTCTCGCACCCCAATGTCTTCGCTGCGGGTGACGTCGCCTCGGTGGACGCTTACCCGCGGGAGAAGGCAGGCGTCTTCGCAGTGCGGCAAGGCCCGCCGTTGGAGCGAAATCTACGCAGTGCGCTGCTGGGCGAACCGTTTCGTCCGTTTCGTCCGCAGCGCCAGTTCCTAAGTCTTGTCAGCACCGGAAACCAGTACGCCGTCGCGTCGCGAGGCAGGTGGTCCGTAGAGGGCGAGTGGGCCTGGAAATTGAAGGACTGGATCGACCGGCGCTTCATGGAAAAATTTCATGACCTGCCGGAGATGGCTCCCGTGGGCCCCTCCCTCACAGACTTGCCGAAATCGGCGCCGGGGGAGCCCGAATTGCCGGAACGGGACATGCGCTGCAGGGGCTGCGCGTCCAAGATCGGTGCGACCACGCTGCACGGGGCACTCGAGTCGATCCAGCCCTTCTGGCGCGAGGATGTGCTCGGGGGACTGGCGGCGCGGGACGACGCGGCCATACTCGAGGTGCCGCCGGGCAAGGCCTTGGTGCAGTCTGTCGATTTCTTTCCCGCCATCGTGGACGATCCGTACCTGTTCGGGCAGATCGCCGCCAACCATGCGTTGAGCGACATCTACGCAATGGGTGCCGTTCCGCAGTCGGCGCTCGCGGTGGCGGGGATTCCGTTCGGGACCTCGGACAAGGCCGAGAACCTCTTGCGCCAGATGCTCTTGGGAGCGAATCGCGTGTTCGAGTCAGCCCGCACGAATCTTGCGGGTGGACACACGAGCGAGTGCCCGGAACTCGCATTAGGGTTTGTAATCAACGGCCTGGCCGACCGTGGAAGCGTGCTGCGCAAGGGCGGCTTGCAGGATGGGGACGCATTGATCCTGACCAAGGCGCTGGGCACTGGTGTGCTCTTCGCCGCCGAGATGCGCCTCGCAGTCAAGGGTCGCTGGATCGACGGCGCGATCGACTCGATGCTGCAGCCCAACCAGCAGGCCGCAGAAATCCTCCGCGCGCATGGCGCGAAGGCCTGCACCGACATCACCGGATTCGGGCTGGCCGGCCACTTGGTGGAGATGCTGGAAGCGTCCGGCTCGTCGGCCGAGCTGGACTTGGATTCGCTGCCCGCTCTGGAGGGTTCCATCGAATGCTTCGCGGCCGGAGTGCAAAGTTCCCTGCATCCCGAGAACCGCAAGATTTGGGGACGGGTGGCGAACGGCAGCAGCGCTGAGAGCCACTGGGGCTTCCCTTTACTGTTTGATCCGCAAACCTCCGGCGGACTCTTGGCGGGTGTGCCGGCCGAGAGCGCTGACGCTTGTTTGAGGGACCTGCGCGAGGCCGGCTACGAGCGATCCGTGCGCATCGGAACCGCACGCGAGGTGCCTCCGGACGGAGCCCTGCTAAAGCCACGCTGAACGACGACCCTAGTCACGGATCTGTGCCGCGCCTTGCAATTTCCGCAGGTTGAGAGAGACAGACGGTCCGACCGGAAGGAGCATCAGCTTGCCTATGGAGTCCAGGAAAGTTGCTGGCCGATCCAGAGTTTGTCCTACGCCACGAAAGGGTTTGCCCGGCCTGCTGCTCATCTGATAAGCGAGCGCGCAGACGATCGCATCCTGCTACGCAAGCCGGGACTGTGAGACCGGGGCCAAAGCGTAGGGCAATCCGTAGTGGTCGGCTGCGATCGCTGTTCTAGCGGAGCAATTACCGGCTGGGACTGGTTGAGCGAGGTAGCGATGCAACGAGAACGGCGTTACATCGCGCCCCAAGCCGCACTGATGCCCTCGACGGAGTGCATCGAAAACGAGGGAATTTTCTATACGATGAAACAAAACTCAAACATGTATCGTCTACAATAGGAACTGCAAGCGCGCATCATCGCATTGCTTGGCTTGGACTGCACCCATGGAACATGACAGCAGCTATCGGCTCTTGTACTCGCACCCGCGGCTCGTCGAGGATCTGCTGCAAGGTTTCGTGGACGAGCCTTGGGTCCAGGACATCGAATGGTCCACGCTGAGGCTTGAAGCCTCACAGCATGTCAGCAGCAGCCTGGAGCAGCGCCGGAACGACCTTGTCTGGCGCATGTCCCTGAAGGGCGGCCAATCGCTGTTCGTCTATCTGATGATGGAATTCCAGTCGACGGTGGACTGGCACATGGCGGTGCGCCTGCTGACCTACCTCGGCTTGTTCTACGAGGGGCTGGTTCGCTCCGGCAGCCCCAAGCGGCGCAAACTCCCCGCGGTGGTTCCCGTCGTCGTGTACAACGGCGTCAGTCCTTGGAGCGCGAAATTGGATGTGCACGAGCTGGTCGAGGAGTCGCCTGGCGCGATTGCTGAGTACCACCCAAGACTGCGCTACAAGCTGATCGAGGCTCGTTCGTGCGGGGAGTTGGACGACTCCCGCGAGAATCTCTCCGATGTGATGTTCCGGCTGGAACGAGCGAAGACGGAAGCAGACGCACGGAGAGCCGTTGCACTCTTGCAACAGTGGCTGGAAGCGGGAGAGCATGCTAGGCTGAGGCAGCATTTCTCGCAATGGATTACCCGAGCGGTGTTGCCGGCGCGCGTGCCGGGGACGCACGTACCTGAAGCCCGGGAATTGGCGGAGGTGATGAAGGTGTTGGACGAAGAGATGGTTCCTTGGACGGAGCGCTGGAAGGCGGAGGGCATGGCCGAGGGCATCGCGAAGGGCGTTGCGCTGGGCAAGGCGGAGGGCGTTGCGCTGGGCGTTGCCCAGGGGCGCCAGGAGCAGCTCATTCGCATCGTGCATTCGAGATTCGGCGAAATCGTGGCAGACAGTTTGGCGGCGCTGCTGCAGCCGGTTAGCTCAGAGCAAGTCTTGGATGAGCTTACCGACTGGGTGGCTTCTTGTCGCAGCGGCGAGGATCTGCTAGCGCGCGTCCGCCACGGCTAAGCGCTAAGTGGCGTATCGGCGCAGCCCTCTGAGGCATGGACTGCTGAAAGAGAGTTCTGTACTCGTGGTTGCCGGCCGCTGGTCGGCCCGATTGCGCTCGGGCAAGCGGCATTGGCCGGGCACAGCCTCGCCTAAGCGAACAAGAGCTCTTGTCCGGCCACGGCTAGCGCGTGCGTGATCATGGCCGCGGTTACGCTCCCGGACTTCGAGTAGGCTCGGCCGCAGAACCATCCCAACACCGCCGCTGTCGCTGCATGCGACCAGTTCGGGAAGCCCCCTCGACCGAGGTGCACGGCCCCGAACAGCAACGCAGCGAGCCCCTGCGCCAGCATGGGTCTGCCCGTGGACGCAGCGGTCAGGTTTTGCACAACACCCCTTAGCAGAAACTCTTCCGCCAGCGCCGTAGTGAAATAGATCCCCGCGAGTTTGCCAAGCGCGCCGAAAACAGCACGGAGGGGGTCGTCGAGCGGCGGATCCCAGCTCAGGTAACCAGTCAGCAGGCCGGCCAACGCCACCCAAGGAACGCCGTACGCGGCGCTCTCAAGCGCCGGGCGCCAATGGCACCGCAAGGGAATCAGCCGGAATCCCGCCCCTTGCAGCTTTCGGAGGTTGAGAAACACGAAAAGCCCGAGCGGGATGAGCATCAGCTTGCCGAGAGCATCAAGCCGATTGGCGGGTGGGTCGAACCCCTGGTACACGTCCCGGAACAGCGTGCTCAGGCCGCTGACCATCGGATAGGCAAGGGCGCAAATGACGACCAAATCTTGCCAGGCAAGACGTCGTTCCACCACTGAGGTTAAGGTGTAGGGCACGACCACGCAGGCGCACAAGAGCACGATCTTGAACAAGGACTGCGGCGCAAACAACCCCGTCGGCACCGCGTAGATCAAATATGGAGCGATCGAAACCGGCACCAGCAATCCAGCGAGGGCTCGTCGCGAGAGAACGCGGTCCACCCATTCACGTGCCACTCCGGACACCGCGGCGCAGTAGATGATGCCTTGCCAACAAAAGGCGGCGACTACCGGCCCCGCGATCGCGGCCGGAAACCCGTACTGCCGTGCCAAAATGAGACCGGCAATGGAAAGTGTGGCGCAGAGCGCTAGCAGGACCAGCAGGAAGCGCTGCAGGCCCTGTGAATTATCGTCGCTTTGCACGCGCAAGCTAATCATCGTAGCCGTATTGATAACGCTGCTTTCTCCTGCGCAGGGGCAGATGCCCCTAGACTTGATACGCAGTGTTGCCGAGGCTGGCAGCAGACTTGTCACCGAGCGCGACCATTACACGTATACGCAGCGATTTAGATTCCTTGAAATCAAGGGCGGTCTCCCAATCGGCCGCTATGAAGAAGTTCGCGACATCACTTTTACGGGTACCGGTGAGCGGATGGAGCGGCATCGCACCAAGCCAATCCTGCAACTTCGGCGGCTGCGCATGACGGATGAGGATTTCCGGGATTTGCGGGACGTGAATCCTTTCGTGCTCACATCGGACACCCTCCGGTTTTACAGGGTGCGCTACAAGGGCGTCGAACAGGTGGACGGCGTGGATTGCCACGTCCTGCAAGCGAAGCCCAGACAGATTCTCTATGGCCAACGCTTTTTTGAAGGTCTGATTTGGGTCGGCGTCGACCATGGCCAGGTGATTCGGGCTGCAGGTCGCCCCGTGCCCCAGATTCATCGCATCGAGGACAGCAACCTGTTCCCGGGATTCGCAACAGACTATGCGCCGATCGATGGGGAGCACTGGTTCCCGATACGCACCGAAGGTGACGACATACTTCCGTTTCCTTCTGGAAACCAGCGCGTGAGGCTGTTGATCGAGTATTCGAACTACAAGCGATTCACAGCTACCTCGACGGTCACATTCGGTGACTCACCGCCTGTACCAGAGGGCATCGCAGATCCTAGGTGACGGCTGCAGGGCTAGGTTCCGCACCGCAGCTCGCGGATGGTCAAGCCACAGAGAAGGCATCCTCACAATGCGAGCTGCGTGTGAAGGCGGGACATTTGGCTGCTAGCGATCCTCACCCAGCCCCTGCGTCCGGAAAGCAGACCGTCCCGCCTATCGGTCGGACCAGCGGCACAGTAGTACTCGCCGCGCACCCCGCCGATAGTGACTCACTTGAAAACGACATCATCGGTGCGATTGCAGGCGGAATACGCCCCAAACCCGACCGGGCAAAAAAAGAAGCTGAAACTGTCAGCCGTTGACACAGCGCTCTGCGTTCGACAAACTGCTACGTTGTGCAACGCCGCTCGTTCCTCCGTCGTAGCGGGCTGGCAGCCGCCGCCGCTGCTGCCCCATTCCAAGCCCCCGCTCAGATTGGCAACCAACCTGCCATGAAGATCACCAAAATCCAGACCTTCCTCGTCGGAAGTACGCGCGGAGAGCAAGGGGGCTCCGCAAACATCAGCGGACGCAACTGGGTCTACGTCAAGATCCAAACCGATCAAGGGCTACACGGGATCGGCGAGGCCTATTCCTGTGGCCCCGACGAGGCGACTGTCAAGGTCATCGAGGACTACGCAAAATGGCTCGTCGGCCAAGATCCGCGCAATATCCAGTTTCTGTGGGACTACATGTACAACACCACTCGGTTTCCCGGGGGATCTGTCGTCAACTCAGCGATCAGCGGAATCGAGCACGCGCTCTGGGATATTGCGGGCAAGGCGGCCGGCTTGCCGGTTTGGGCTCTGCTGGGTGGCCGCGTACGCGACAAGGTCCGGCTCTACCAGTCGATTGGCGGCTCTAGCCCGCAGGCAGCGGCTGACTCAGCGGTCGAATTGCGCGAGCGGTTTGGCTATAACGCTTGCAAGATGTCTCCGCACAACCCTGGTGACAACCAGATGGCCTATAACGCAGTCACGCGCACCGCGGGAGAGCGAGTCGGAGCAGTCCGCGAGGCCGTGGGCCCCGATCATGACATCGCCGTTGATATCCACGCTCGGTATTTCGAGGTCCAACGGGCGATTCGAGTCGCCAAGGAGATCGAACCCTACTACCCGTTTTGGCTGGAGGAGCCGATTCGGCCGGAAAATCCCGATGCCATGAAAAAGTTGGCGGACCACGTGAACATCCCCCTGGCATCCGGGGAATGCAACTTTACGAAATTCGAATTCCGCGACTTGATCAACATCCAAGCGCTCGATATCGTTCAGCCCGACGTCTGCATTTGTGGCGGGATCATGGAGATGAAGAAGATCGCGGCGATGGCCGAGGCCCAGTACATGATGGTCGCGCCTCACAATCCGATGAGCCCGCTCGCGACTATGGTCAACATCCACTTCGCGGCCTCGACGCCGAACTTCTTGATCCTCGAGTACAAAGCTCCCGTCGATGAAGCTCGTCGCGATGTTCTTGACGACCCGCCAATGGTGGAGGACGGCTATGCGGATATCCCGAACAAGCCCGGTTGGGGCGTCGAATTGAATGAAGATGCGTTCAGGCACTACCCGCCTCGCCCTTGGAAGAGGACGACCGATTTCCGGGCTGACGGGTCCGTGGCGTTCATCTAGCGTCCTCGGCGTGCGCAGGATCCGGCGGCTAGTTCGCGCGGCTCGGGCATTCAGCCCCGAACTCGCCCGGCCCGTCGTGCAGACGGGGCCCAGATGTACAATCGGAGGCCTGATGCGCTTCGCGCTTGTCGCAGCCCTCTTGGCAGGGGCCCCGCTCGCAGGCCAAGCACAGGACCACTTAGGCAAGACCCTTGAGGAGTGGCGGAATGATCTACGCTCTTCCGAATCCATCGATCGCCTCCTCGCAATACGATCGATTGGCGAGATGGCGCTCGCCCAGCGAGAAGGTGCGGCCGAGGCACTGTTCGGGAATTTCGAGCATCCTGATGGTTCCGTGCGTTACTGGGCGGCCGTAGCGGCAGTCCATCTACCCGGGCCGCACGCCGAAAGAACGGCCCTGCTGAAGCCCTTGCTGACGGACCAAGTCCCGGAAGTGCGCGTCCAAGCCGCCCGCGCCCTGGTCGGTACCAGCGAGGAGCCGGAGGCGTTGCGCACGCTCGCGGAATTGCTCTCCCACTCCAATCGCGGAGTGCGGCTGCAGGCCGCGCATGCGGCTGACGCACTTGGCGCCAAAGCGGGTCCGTTGGCCGAGGAGTTACGGACAGCCGCCGAAGACGAATTTGACTATGTGCAGCGCGTCGCGCGGCACGCTCTGTGGACACTTGGGGGGCGCTCTTGTCCATATCGAGCTTGCGAGTGACACGCACCGAGGTTCCAATGGTCCATTCCACGAGTCGAATCGCTCTGGTTGTGATCGTGGTCACAGCGGCTTTGGCCGCCTTGGCTACCAACCTAAGGGCAATGCCGCCCAACATCCTCTGGCTGTCGATCGAGGACACCGGCCAGCAAGTCGAGCCATACGACCCCTACGCCCGTACGCCGCACATCGCCCAGTTGGCCAAGCAGGGAGTCACGTTCCTAGAGGCCTATTCGCACTCCCCGGTCTGCGCCCCGACACGATCAGGGATCATCACCGGAATGTACCCGACGGCGATCGGCACGCAACACATGCGTTCAAGAATGGTACCGCCGCCGTTTGTCAGGGCCTTTCCCGAATACCTGCGCAGGCTGGGCTACTACACCACGAACAATTCAAAGACGGACTACAACTTCCCCACGCCTCTCACGGCCTGGGATGATTCGAGCCGAACCGCGCACTGGAAGAATCGCCCCGATCCCGACCAACCCTTCTTCGCGGTATTCAACTTCAGCAGTTCTCACGAAGGTTCGGTGCGTCGCCAGTACGCGGCTCGCGTAGCAGACCCCAGCAACGCCATCCATGATGCGTCGCGGCTGCCGCTCCCGCCCTACTATCCGGACACTCCCAAGGTGCGCGAGGCATGGGCGGCATATTACGACGTCGTCACGTTGACCGACCGCACGATCGGCCAGATGCTGCAAGAACTCGAAGACGCCGGTCTTGCGGACGAGACCCTAGTCGTGTTCTGGGGCGATCACGGCGTAGGGCTTGCGCGGGGCAAGCGCTGGATTTATGACTCCGGCTTGAAAGTGCCGCTAATCATGCGCTGGCCGGGCCGTATCGAGCCTGACACGCTGCGCAGCGACTTTGTCCAATTCCTAGACTTGGCCCCGACGATGATTTCTGCGGCGGGCGGTGAGCCGCCCGAACACTTCCACGGCCGGGTGATTGTCGGCGATCACCAAGGCCCGGAACCCAAGTTCCTCTATCACGGGCGCGACCGGATGGATGAGCGTTACGACATGATCCGGGGCGTACGCAACCGCCGCTTCCTGTACGTGCGCAACTTCGAGTCCCACCGTCCATGGGTCCAGTTCATGCGCACGCCGAGTCAGGGGCCGATTTACCAAGAACTCGAGCGACTGAAGCATTCCGGTGGCCTCGGCCCCCTCGCGGCACCATTCATGCGGGACACAAAGCCCTTCGAAGAGCTCTACGATGTCGTCGCCGATCCCCACCAAGTCTTCAACCTTGCCACGGATCCTCGCTTTGCCGGGCAGCTGAAAGCGCTCCGCGCGGAGCTCGGGAATTGGATGCGCAGGATTGACGATAAGGGCTTGGTCCCCGAGCCCGAGCTCTACCGGCGCATGTTTGCGAACGAAGACAACGAGACAACGCAAGTTCCTATCGCCACCAAGGGGAGGCTCGACAATGGCGCGGCGACGGTCTCGCTAAAGGCTCAGACCGAAGGTTCGTCGCTGGCCTACCGGGTTATCGCTGCCGGTGGTGCGTCCGCACCGAAAGATCACTGGATGCTCTATACAAACGCGGTCCAGCTACAGCAAGGTGAATCCTTGCAGGCAGTCGCAACGCGCCTCGGATTTGCCGACAGCGCCATCGTCACGGTCGGCAATTAGCTCCCGTGCATTGAGCGGTCTGCCTCTCTGGGCAACCGTCCAACTCCTTCTCAAAGGGCTAGCGCCCAGCGACCGGTGGCCAACTGGGCGCAAATCTGGATTGAGGCTCGCTGTGCGGCGCCCGCTACTCGGGCAACATCGGCTCTTCGATCATGTAATTCACGTCAAGTGCCTTCAAGAAAGCCATCAGGTCAGCCTTCTCCTCATCGCTGAGATCGGCATCCTTGGCGTCAGCGAGATTCTTCTCATCGAGCCATTCGTTGTCCTTGCCGCCGCTCAGCATCAGGTCGACCGCCTCTTCCAGCGTGGCCACACCGCCGTCATGGAAATAAGGGGCGGACTTGGAGATGTCGAATAGGCTCGGAGTCTTGAACGCTCCGGTATCCTCTTCCGCTTCGGTAACCTTGCCACGCCCGATATCGGGGCTCTCTGCGTCCATCCCGATGCCGACGTTGTGAAACTGCTTGTCGGCCAGCAGGCGTCCGTCGTGGCAATTTGTGCATTTGACCTTCTCGGAGAAGATCATCCAGCCACTCTTCTCCTGATCGTTCAACGCGCTCTCGTCGCCATTTTGAAAGGCGATGTAGCGCGAGTTCTCGGTAGTCGTCACGATCGTGCGCATGAAGGCCGCAACCGCGTATGCCACGTTGTCAGGCGTTGCCGCACCGCCGAACACAGCCTCGAACTGCTGGGCGTAGCCGGGAATCTCGTTGAGCGCCGCGCAAATGTCGTCCATCGACGGTGCGCCGTCATTTCCCGAAGCCCCCATGTTGCCGCCGCCCCAAGCACCTTTGACCTGCAGCTCCAGGGCAGTCGACCGGCCGTCCCAATACAGGGCGTCGTAGTAGCCGACATTCCACATCGTCGGGGCAGCTCGAGTCAGCTGCTTGTCGAACGCGCCCAAGGCCATGGCACGCCCGTCAGTCAGCCCGTGCTCCTTGAGATGGCATCCGTAGCACGACCGGGCACCATCACCGCTGAGTCGCTGGTCGTAGTAGAGCTGTTTGCCAAGTGCGACCTTGGCCTCGGTCATCGGATTGTCGGCCGGAACCGTCATCATCTCGTAGCCGGCAATTTCTGGCCAAGCCATTTCGGCCGGCTCTTCGGTCGCCATTTCTTCCATGCCGCCGCATTGCAGCAGCAGCACAGACGTGAACAGCATGAGGCCTATGGTTGGTCGTGACATTCTGGATTCTCCTCCATCTTGCATGGACTGGCGGCCACCGCCGATGCGACCAAAACGCACACGGGTACCCGTGGCCCCATTATAAACACGGAACAAGAAGCAGCAAGGTTGGTTGTTGGTCCGGCGAAGGCGGATTTGCGGAAGATGGCCTCTTGCGGAAACCGGGAATTCCGTTTAGAGTGCCGGAAGCGGTCGCTCCTCCGCTCCGAACAAGATGGTGGTCGAGCGAGCGAGTTCTCCTGGTGGGAGTCGCACGACTCGCGGCATGATCAGGGCGAGCAAATCGCGCCTGTTCCAACGCCATTCGTTTCGGCGGAACAGAGCGCCCAGCAGGGGAATGTTTCCCAAGCCTGCCAGGCCGCCGTTCGATTTGCTGCGATCGTAGACCGCCATGCCGGACACGATCGCGAACTCGCCCTGCCGCAGCCGAACCTGCGACTGGAACTCGCGGTTCGCCAAGATCGGAACGTCGTTGACCGCTCCGCCAGCCAGCAGACGAAACTTCACGTCCAGGTCCAAGGTCACTTCAGTGGCACTGTGCACCAGCGGTGTCGCTGACAGCACGAGTCCCAAGTCTTCGAATGCGATCGAGGGGGGCGGCTGCGTGTAACCGGGATCTTGAGGAACTGGCCCACCCGACGAGTATTGCGCCGTAGCTATGGGATACCGCTCGCCAATCTTGAACTCGGCCGCCATACCGTGCAAGCTGCGGATCTGCATCTGCGCCAACGTCTGCGCAGCGCTGCGCTCGAATCGCGCAAGTGCGGATGCATCTCCCAAAGCGACGCCCAGAGCCGTCTTCCCCCCGCCGATCCCGACCAATCGTTCCGTGCCGGTGACATCAGGCATTGCGCCGAACAGAGTGCCGAAGTTCGTGACCGGGAACGAGCTGGGCAGATCGATTCCCGCACGAACCAGGCCGCCGCTAGAAACCGAGATCATCTGCAGTTCAATCACAACAGCCGCCGCCGAGTGCAACAGGTCCTGCGCCAGCAGCTTGGCCATGTCGACCTTGCCCACGGTGTCACGCAGGAATATGGCGCCACTGCCAGCACTTGACTGGACCCGCCGCATGTCCAGCACCTGCTGGATCACTTGCGTGATCTCGGCGGCGTCCTCGGCAGCCACCGGTCCTCCTAGTGGGATCGTGGCAAAGGCCGATGTTTCGTACTCGCCGCGTGTACCGCCGTCATCTTGCGCTATCAGCACCATGTCGTCGCTCAGGGGCACGGCGATCGACCGGCTCAGTTCACCCAGGATCCGCATGGCGCAGGGAAATCCGCACTCCGCGAGATCGGCTCGGGTCCCGGCGTCCGCGTCAAAGTCCTCGTCGAAAATGACACGCACGCCGAATTCGTCGCCCACGGCCTCATACGCCTCCCGGACGGACTCGCGGAATCGAAACGACGCCTCGTGGGCAGCGTATTTCAGCCGTGGAGGTTGGCGGGGCAGCGGCTGCCGCTGGGTCAGGGTGATCTTCGCCGCAGGCTCCGGCTCTTGAGCGTCCGCTGATAGCGACTGAAACTCCCACGAATCGGGTGCCATATCAAGAGCCGCCCGGTGCCGGCCAGCGGCAGCCAGCAGCTGCGCAGCCCCTCGCCGTACGCTGCGGGATGCGCGCATGTACTTGACGTTCGCGGGCTCCAAGGCTCGGGCGCGGCTATACAGCAGGAGAGCCTCGATGTGACGGCCTTGGCGGTGCGCCGCGCTGCCCTTGCGAAACAGCGTTTCCGCAGACGGCTCGGCCGATGCGAGTGGCAGCAACACCAACGCGGCAATCGCAGCCAAAACTTGAATCCTGAGCACCCTCACGCCTAAATGAATGACGAGTGGCGGTGCGCCGCCGTGCAGCCGTGGCACGCATCCGTAGAAATCAGGCGCAGCGGCAGCGGTACAAGTTCGCCGCCGGTGCCAACGTTCCCGGAACAGCCCCGGCTGCCGCGCTCGCCGATTGACCGCTAGGGCCGTACTCTGGCGGACACCATATTTCCGTCCAAGTTCGCCAAGTTTTGCTGGGATCTTGCGATGCCAAGCTCTTCTTGGTGCTGTTCTAGGGGCCGCCTAGCTGTAAGTCGTTGTATCTAAACGATGGTTGAGCGGCGATCTCAGTGCTATCCACCGAAGCAGAGCCACAGTGATCTCTCAATCGCCCCGCTCTGCCGCCGCACTGGGGGCACGAGATCCACGAGGAGCTTGTCAACTCCCAGCGCAAATTGAGACGGCTACATCGAGGGGGCACCAATGCGCTCGATTCCTCGGTCCTTAAGCCATGCCCGCATCGACGGCTCGTCTCTCCGGACAGCACACGGAACTGCGCAGTTCTCGAACCCTCGGGAGCACGCATCCTCGGGGGTCGCCGCCTACTGTGGTGCGGTAATTTCCAAGGAAGCTCCGGCTTCGGTTTGCTGTCGTTTACGGGCATCCAAGGATTGGTATTTGGCAAGTGCCTCCCGGGCCTGCTCGCGCATCCCTAAGCGCTGGAAGGCTTGGGCCAATTGGTAGTGGATGCTGCCATCTGTATCAAGACCGAGCGAGGACTGCAAATGCGGCAAAGCCTCGCCCGGCTGGTCGAGCGCCAGATAGGAGCGTCCCAGATCCAGCCGAGCCGTAGCTGGGGCGCCGGTCAGGGCAAGCGAGGATTGCAGCAGCGGAACCGCTTTCTCATACTCCTGCTCCCCTGCCAGCAAGTTGCCTAGCATCGCTCCCCACCGGGGGTCGTCGGGATCCGATCTGTAGAACCGTTCGAGCAGGGGTCGTGCCTCCTCGATGCGCTTGGCGAGGTACAGAAGTTCCGCCAGCCGCCGCTCCAAATCCCCAGACCCCTCTCCGATCTCAAGCGCTCGACGGCAGGCATCAGCCGCGCTGGAGTATTGCCCTTGGGAAGCGAAAATGTCCGCAACGAGAGTCAGTTTCTCGATCGATTCCGGCAGGGAGACCAGCTTTTCAAAGGACTGCTCGGCGAGACTGGCATATGACCGAGCAGCCCAGAACAGGTCCGCCGAAGAGGAATCCGCTGCCACGGAAGGGGCGAGATCGAACCGGCCTGCAGCGAAATTGCACTCAGCGGATTGTGCGGCAGTGCAGTCCGGGCCCGGCAACGATTCGGCCTTCTGCCGCTCGATTCTCGCCCATTCGGGTTGACCCGCGCCCTCGTACACCGAGGCCACCGCTTCGTGCACGGCCCGGACACCGGGCTGCCTCTCAAGCGCGCTTCGGAACAAGTACAGCGCACTCGGGTACTGACGTGCCGCCAGCTTTGTCTGGCCGAGAAATCGCAACATGTACGAAGACTCGGGGGCGCGTTGCCGTAGCTGATCGATCGCCATCGCCGCCAGTTCCTCGTTGCAGCGGACTAAGCCGGCGTGAGCATAGGGACTTGACGCATCGAGGCCCCTAAGCGCGCGCCAGACCACCGCAGCCTGAGAGTGTTCCCTGACCGCCTCCAGCGCCTCTCCGAGCAACACGTGAGCGAACGGGTGCTGGGGATTGATTTGCGTCGATGCCCGGAGTGGAGCGACTGCCTCTGCGTGTCGGCCAAGCCGGGACAGGCTGGCGCCAAGCGCGAAATGGGCCGGAAACGATGACGGCAGAGCCCGCGCCGCCTCTTGGAGGGGCTGGATCGCCTCCGTGTCTCGGCCACTGAAATGCAGGGCCATTCCAAGATTGGCCTGCAATGTAGGTTCATTCGGGAACTTGCTGGCCAATTCGGCATAAATCTCTGCGGCTTCACCGAATCTCCGCTCAGCCATTGCCTGACGGGCGGATTCTGCTAGAGCATTTGGGTCGACCTGGGCTCTAGCAGCGACCGTTGGCACGGTCAAGAGGCTGGCGCCGACGATTGCCAGGTGAACACTCCGAAGGCTGAATTTGTCGTGTCCCAGCACGAATCACCTGCTCAGATTCATGTTGGCATAGCGAAGCGTCTAGGCGTCGCCACAGGATCGGAGTCGGTCCGTCGAAACTGGACGTCGACACCTGTAGTGGCGGTATACGATGGCTCGAGCGGTTGCCAGGCGACCGATCGATGCAGCTTGGCAAGACCAGCGAGCAAACGGGCCTGACAGCGCACGAGCGCCGGAATGGCTGATTTTCCGTCGTTGGCTATTACACCTATCTCGCCGGTCAGGAGGCTTTCCCTTTGTGCAGTCGAATCTGATGGCGCAATCGGGATAGGGGGAAGCCTTGTTCGACCGAGCTGAAGGCTAACGCTAGGAGCGAGCCCACTGGTCCCTCAGCCAGCGCTGGAACGTTCTTCCCAGCCAACGCTCGATCCGCTCGTCGTCGCTGTCGGCGTACGCTCGATTGTCCAGATTGGGCTTCGACGTTGTTCTACGCCATCCCGGCCGGTGCCATCCAGGCCGCTGTGTCGAGCAGCCACGACAGCGTCGCGGACCCGTTCTCGGCGCCCCAATGCGAATTCAGCTACACCTCCAGCTCGCCGAGGCGGGCTTCAACTTCGCGCCGCTTCCGCCCCCTCATCCAACGGAAGGTTCCTCCCGCGACCGCCTCCCGCATCTGCAAGGACGCCCGATTATGCACCCACAGATCCAGTCTCAGCGCCGCGTTCCGCACCGCCAGCGGTGGCTACAGCTTGGTACGCGGCGGTTAGTGCGCATTGGTGCCGTTAAAGGCCCGTTCAGTGCCCTTGACTGTACAATTCGCAGCATGGTCCGACCGTCGGGGCACATTCTGGCTCGCATGGCGACGTCGTCGTTGTCGCTATGCGTGGTGCCTCTCGGTACACTTTGCCAAGCCGAGATTCGCCTCGAGCCCGTTCATGGCTCGGGCATGCTCTTCACTCTGGAAAACGCACCCACGCCTTCAAAGCGACCGATCGAGACGCTGGCGGGAGGAGTGGCCATATTCGACTATGACGCGGACAGCAGGCCCGATATCTTCTTCACCAACGGGGCTGCCCCAGATTCGATGCGCAAGAGTGCTCCGCGATATCGCAATCGCCTATTTCGGAACCTCGGCGGCCTGAGGTTCTTAGATGTCACGGGCAGGGCAGGAGTCGCGGGGGAAGGGTACTCGATGGGTGCGGCGTCCGCTGACTACGACAACGACGGGGATGTCGACCTTTTCGTCGCGGGCGTGTTCCGGAACTTCCTGTACCGCAATCGGGGCGACGGTACATTCGAGGACGTAACCGCGCGATCAGAAATCAACGACTCCGAATGGGTCGTCGCAGCGGGCTGGTTCGACTACGACAGTGATGGCTTGCTAGATCTCATGGTCATCAAATATGCAGACTGGTCATTGGACTTTGACCGCTATTGCGGCGACCGAGCTCGCGGCCTGCGGGTCTACTGCCATCCGAAGAACTTTACGCCGATTGCCAACCGCTTGTATCGCAACCTAGGCGACGGAGAATTCCAGGACGTGAGCGAGCAGGTCCGCCTCGCTCCGTTCCGGGGCCGCGGCATGAGCGTGGCGTTCGCTGACTTCGATGACAACGGCTGGCAAGATGCGTTCGTAACTAACGACTACCTTCCTAATTTCCTATTCCTGAATCAAGACGGAACCTCTTTCGTCGAAGACGCGCTGCTGGCAGGCGTGGCGCTGCTGGACCACGGGAGAACGGTCGCGTCCATGGGTGTCGACATCGGAGACTTCGACAACGACGGGAACCCAGACCTGTCTGTGACAGCACTGAACAACGAGACGTTTCCGCTCTTTCGCGATGAGGGCCAGGGCTCGTTCCGTGACGCCACGGTACAGAGCGGCATGGCTAAGGCGTCTCGAACCTACGCAGGATGGGGCAACGTGTTCGCGGACTTCGACAACGACGGCCATGTGGATCTCTTCACCGCTAACTCGCACGTCAATCCGCTCATCGGGGCATTCGAGCAAGTTTCGTACAAGCAGCCAAACACTGTGTTCCGGAATCTCGGGGGTGGGTTCGATGGCGCACTGGAGATCGGGGAGCCCCGCGCATACAGAGGAGCGGCGGTTGCCGACTTTGACGGCGATGGCCGCCTCGATGTGGTGGTTAGTGCGCTCGGGGAGCCCGCTACCCTCTTACGCAACGTGTCGGAACCTGCCGGAAATTGGATTGCCTTGGACCTCGTCGGCACTGTCTCAAACCGTGACGGTCTCGGAGCGCGCGTGAGAGCCCGAGACCAAACCCGCTGGATGAAGAGCGCTGCGGGCTACGCCTCGTCCAGTCTGAGGCCGATACATTTCGGCATTGGAGAAAGCACGATGCCAGTCACTGTCGAGATTGACTGGCCAAGCGGGGAGAGTCAGACAGTCGAGTCGGTTCCGTTGAATCAACTCACCGTTGTTCACGAGCCAAGGTATCGCTGACGAGGAATCTCCGGATTCTCTACTTCATCCATTCACAACCGGCTCACCTTGACCGTGGGTCGGCCTGCCCTAGCTCTTCGAGTCACCACGCCTCCCAAGCCTTGAAACACAAAAGCTGGGCGATGCGCGCGAGTCCAGTGTGCGCAAGTTGCTGCGGTCAACTGTCTGGACCAGAAGACCTGATTCATAAAGGACTTATGGCAAGCGACCTGAGCATTTTGAGCGTTCACCCGCTGGGTGAAGGGGGGCTCTGGCGCGCGTTGCGGACACTGTGCGAGTGGACAGTTTCGTCGGGAAGATCTCCGTCCGCTGGGCTCCAGTGGATGCGGTGATGCCTCTGGGGCAGCTGCCGTTCTTTATCGACTTCCTCAAGCAACCGGGCCTGTTCGAGCCGCTGGTGCGGGAGCCACCGCTGACGTTTGCCAGCCCGAACACCCCAGCCGTTCGGGACGTACTGGGACGCTGCTGTTGAGCATGGATTCGGGCGGGCGGCGCTACGCGCACGTCAATGCGCTGTGCCACAACGGGGTGAACCCCGGTCTGTCGGGGATGCGGCGGGTCTGCAGCGACGAGTCGGTGTGCCGGGCGATCGGGCGGATGGACCGCGGCGCGGCAGAGCGCTGGCTGGGGCGGCATCTGGAAAATGTCTGGCGGCCGCTGCTACAGGGGGACTGGATCCTAGATGTGGACACGACGGAGAAGCCGCTGTACGGTCGCTAGGAGGGGGCGGAGGTGGTGGGGTACAACCCGAGCCAGCCGAGGCGGCCATCGCAGGTGATCCACGTCTGCGGGATGGGGGCGCTGCAGCTGGTTCTGAGCCAGCAGCGCCTCCGGCCTCTCGCAGCGCTGCATGCGGCCCAGCAGGACGGCCGCGTTCTGCTCGCCGCCCGGATTCGCGTAGCGCCGCAGATCGAGCACCGGGTACTCCATCCTCGGTATGTCCCGCTCCGCGTCCGCGCGGCGGACCGTGATCGCCTCGCCCAACTCGCCTGCCGCAGTCCACCGCCACTCCCCGCCGTAGATCGTCAGATGCTTGACGCGCGGAACGGCGAAAGCCGAACACCCGGACTTCTGCGGCCTCTTCCGGCCTGCTCGACCCCCTTGCGCCACGCCATCGCGCCATGCACAACGATGTCTGTCGAGTGCAGCGCTGCGGGCAGCAACTTTCAGCGCCCCACGTTGAGCCCCAGCCACGCGCGGGCATCACGACCCGCTCGAGCGCTTACTCGCGCACGGACGCGATAGCGTTGGCAGCCGACCGTGAAAAACTAAGAAACGCGGCGTTTTCCGAGTTCTGGGCGTTGGAAGCTGGACAGCTACCCCTACCAGTTCCAGTGGGTAGACTGCTCCAGCAAGTCCTCACCGGGGTCCTGCAGTGTAACTGCCTCAAATGAACCGCCCATCGGTTCGCGAACTGAGCCATCTCCTAACATCCCCCGAGAACGCTCCGGCGGTCCAACTCCGCCCACTACAGCCACGAACTTGAGAACTACTGCACCGTGCACCGGTTCGTTCACGTCCGGGATCTGTTATATTCCTTACGCCAGTCCACGAGACCTAATCGAGCAGCTTTCAGTCGTTCGATGCCATTGGAGGTGACGCTATGCAAGTTCGCTTGCTTGTAGGAACTGTCTTGGGTGTGTTTCTAGGCTGCACCGCAGCTCTAGCGCAACTGAACACGGGCAGTGTCTTGGGGACTGTTTTCGACTCCAGCAGAGCTGTCGTAGCTTCGGCCCGGGTGGCCATCGAGAACCAAGGGACCGGGTTCGCCGTCGAGTCCATTACCGATGCGCAAGGCAACTTCTTGGTTCCCGTGCTTCCGGTGGGAACGTACCAGGTCACGGTGTCGTCCGACGGGTTCAAGAGCCAACTGAAAGAGGACATCCGCCTGCGGGTCTCGGACCGTGTCCGGCTGCTGTTCTCACTTGAGCCAGGAGCCGTCACGGAAACAGTGACTGTTAGCGGGCAGGCGCCGCTCGTGGAGACAGCGTCTTCGACCCTCGGCCTCGTGGTCGAGTTGGAACAGATCGACGCGCTGCCTCTGAACGGGCGCAACATTAGCGACTTGCTGCACCTAGTGCCGGGAAGCGTGCTGCGGACGCAGGGCACTAAACAAGCGTTCAACGGCGTCAGCCTGTTCCGGCAGCAGGGTGGATTGCGCTTCCTACTAGATGGCGGGGACGCCAGCCGGATCGACTTCGACATCCTCGACAATACCTACGGATCGAGCAAGGGCCGGATCTCTCGCACCAGCGCCGAGGCAATCCAAGAGTTTCGGGTGTACACCAACTCCTTTTCCGCGGAGTTCGGGCAGACTTTGGGAGGCGTGGTCAACGTGATCACAAAATCAGGTTCGAATCAAATGCACGGCTCGCTGTTCGAGTATTTTCGGAACGAAAAGCTCGACTCACGGAACTATTTCAACCACGCGGGTGACAAGCCGCCGTTCCGGCTGAATCAGTTCGGCGTCTCCCTCGGCGGACCGATCGCGCGGGAAAGAGTCTTTTTCTTCGCCAACTACGAAGGTATCCGACAGCGTCTTGGAAAAGTGCAGAATGCCTTGGTTCCAACGGCGGAATTCCGCAGCACGGTTGATCCGGCTGTCAAGCAAGCGATAGACATGCTGCCCTTGCCGAACGGGTCGACTTCCGTCGGCGAACCGCGGTTAGGGTGGTACAACCGCGGCGTCGCGGACAGGCTTGGGGAGAACACGATGGCCGTCAAGATCAGACTTCGTTACATCGGAACTCTCTGCAAAGAGGCCTAGAGCCTCGTAACTAGCTGCTGGGTCAAGCTTTCACGCTCCCTCCCCGGCCGCATCCGGACTTGACTTGCGCCCCAGAACATGCTATTTTGAATGCATATGTATTCGCCCGCCAAACTGCCCGCGCCCACTGGCCTGCCCGCCGCTCTGCCGCTCCAACCCCCGCACGCCACGCCCATCAGCGCGCGCCTCAGCATGCTGCGCGAGGGCGACCGCGTCGTCTACTTCGTGCACACCGACCCCGTCTGCTCGCACACGGCCGACCACAAGCTAGAGCGCAATCTCTGCCTGGCCCGCTTCGCCCTGTTCGGCCTCGCTACGCAGTCCGAACTGGCCCGCGCCCACGGCATCAGCCAGAGCACCGTCTCGCGCGCCGTGCAGCGGCTGCAGGTGCAGGGTGAGCTTGGCTTCGCGCCCGCCCCCAAGCCGCGCCGCCCCTATGGCATCGTGGACCCCGCGCAGCTGGCCCAGGCCGCCCGCATGCTGCGGTCCGGGCTCAGCCTGTACCGCGTGGCCCAGCAACTGGGCGTCTCGCAATCGACGCTGTGGCGCTACACCCAACAGGGCTTGCTACCGGCCAGCCAGTGCCTGCCACGGCGCCGCGCCGGCGCGCCCGCCGAGCGTGACAGTGACGCTCAGGGAGCGGGCCCGCAGCCCGGCGGCGCGGCGCCCAGTGCGCCGCCGTCGGCGGCCCCCGGCAAGGAAGACCGCAACCGGCGTGACGCCGCCGCCCCGCGCGGCCGCGCGGCGCACGACACGGCGGGCCGCGTAGCGGCCAGCCTGGGGGCGCTCGACGGGCGCGCCCCGCGCTTCGCCGCCGCCGCGGCCGTCAGCGGGGGCGGCGTGCTGACCGCCCTGCCGAGCCTGCTGCAGGCCGGCCTGCTGCGCCACCTCGACCAGCTGACGCTACCCAAGGGCTTCTACGGCCTGCAGTCGCTGCTGCTGCTGTGGGCCTTCCTGCTGCTGGGCCGGGTGCGTTGCGCCGAGCGGCTGCGCTACCAGCAGCCCGGCGAGTGGGGCGCCCTGTTGGGCCTGGACCGCTGCCCCTGCCCGCGCACCCTGCGCCGCCGCACGCACCAGCTGGCCGCTGCCAAGGGGCTGCCGGCCTGGGTCGGCTGCCTGACCCAGGACTGGTGTGCAGACGATCCGGAGGCCGTCGCCACGCTGTTCGTCGATGGCCACGTGCAGGTCTACAGCGGTCAGGGCCGGCTGCCGAAACATTTCGTGACCCGCCAGAAGCTGGCCCGGCCGGCCTCGGTCGGCGACTGGGTGCACGCGCTGGGCGGGGCGCCGCTGCTGTGCTTGCACCGCCAGATAGACGCCGGCATGGTGTCTGAGATCTGGAACGGGATGGTGCCGCAGTTGCGCCAGCTGGGCCTGCTGGCAGGCGCTGGCGCACCACGCCTGACGCTGGTCTTCGACCGCGAGGGCTGGAGCCCGCGCCTGTTCCGCGAGCTGCGCGCGCTGGGCATCGCGGTGGTGACTTGGATCAAGGGCTCGCAGGCGCAGCGCTGGCCGGATAGCGACTTCCGGGAGGCCGTCATCCCAGTGCGCGCCCCGGGCGGGTCGGCCCGCCTGGAGGGCCAGCTGGCCGAGCGACCGTACGATCTGGGCGCAGGCTGCCAGGCGCGCGAGATCCGCTTCTGGATCGACCGCCGTGTGCGCGGCACGGGCCAGCGCGGCCAGCCGCGCAAGCCGCTCGAGCTGGCGGGTCGGCCGGGGCCGGACCAGCGCCAGCCCGCGCTGCTGACCACGCATCCCGACCTCACGGCCGAGCAAGCGGCGGGCCTGCTGCGCTCGCGCTGGACGCAGGAGAACTTCTTCAAGTATCTGCGCGCCGAGTTCGGCCTCGACACCCTGCCCGAGCATGCCCTGGTGGAGGTCGAGGCCGACGCCTGGGTCGTCAACCCGGCCTGCCGCACCATCGGCAAGGCGCTCAAGCAAGCCCGCAACTCGGTCGGCAACCTGCGCCGCAAGCTGGCCCTGCAAGCCGACGCCGGATCCGCCCCAGCGCGCGCGCTGGAAGCGCGCATCCAGACTTGCGACCAGACCATCCAAGGCCTGCTGCTGGCACGCAAGGTGACCGACCAGCACATCTTGGCCGGCGAGCTCTCGCCGGAGGCACGGCTGCAGGCCCTGCCCCAACCGCTGCGCCTACTGCTAGACACCCTGCGCATGCTGGCCTACCGCGCCGAAACAGCGATGACGACCGCGGTTGCGCCCGCGCTCGACAATCCCGACACCGCCCGCAGCCTGCTCAAGTCGCTGTTTCAGGCTGACGCCAGCCTGCACCCTGACGAGTCAGCCGGGACCCTCACCGTGCGCCTGCTGCACCAGCCGACCCGCGCCCAGGATCGCGCCCTGGCCCCCTTGCTCGACGAGCTCAACCGCACGCGCACCGTCTTCCCCGGCACCCAACTCCGTTTGGTGTACCGCATGCTGTCGGACGACCTGCCCTGCTCAGCCTCCTCCCAGCCCACCCCGGCCAACCCCAAGCCGCCGCTCCCTGCATCCAAACTATCCAAACCAAATGAAACGGTGTAACGAAGTCTGAAGATCGACTTTCGGGCGTCGGACAAAGACAGCGTGAACTTCCGCTACAACCTCAATCAAAACAAAACCGGGGACTTCTTCGGTGTAGCCCGAGGGCAAGAGAAAGTGGCGCCCGGCCGGCTGCAATTGGCCAAGCTTACCTACAATCGCGTGATTTCGCCGACCGTCTACAACGAGGCCGGTTTCGCGTTCAACCGCATGCGCATTGATCCGCGCAGCGCTGAAACAGACGAGATCCTCAATTTCCCGATCGTGTCACTGGGCAGCGGATCAGCCGGGGTGGGGCCGAGCGGATTTGGTCTGCTGGTTGCCAACAACTCTTTCACCTGGCTCAATACGCTGTCGTGGGTTCACGGCAGGCACCAGCTGAAAGTCGGCGCGCAGATCATTCGCAACCAGGACAACAAAGCGGGGATCTTCCAAATGAATATCAGCTACAATTCGCTGGACGATTTCGCCCGCAACGCTGCCTGGGCGATTAGCACCTGGGGCCAGCCGCGCGCCGGGATGCGCAACACATACAACAATCTGTTCATTCAGGACGATTACCAGGTCAACCAGAAGGTGACGCTGAATCTGGGGTTGCGCTATCAATACGACACGGCTCCAACCGAATCGAACGGCCGGATGGCGAACTTCAATCCAGCTACAGGGGAATTGGACCCCGTGGGCACCCAGGTGTTGACTGCGCCCGCGACCAATTTCGACCCTCGGTTCGGGATCGCGATCTCGCCATTTGCCTCCAACAACACCGTGATCCGGATGGGTTACGGTCTGTTCCATGCGAGCTTGAACGCGGCAATGGCGCAGAACATCCCGAACAACATCTTTCAACAGACCGCTTCCGTCAATGCCTTAGAAGTTTCGGGCCTGAAGGGCTTTCCTCCGCCGACGGACTTCAACTTCGTAACTGGGGCGAACATCACCGCGCTGCCGAGAAACCTGAAGCAGGCCTATACGCAGCACTGGAACCTCAACATCCAGCAGGGCTTGGGCAATCATACGATGCTCCAGGTCGCGTACCTCGGAAATCGCGCCCTCCACCTGACTACCAACGAGAACCTGAACCGGGTCCGCGATGGGGTGCGCCCACACCCGAAGTTCGCCAACATCAGTTCCGTCCGGGACGATCTGACTTCGACGTACAACGCCTTGCAGGTCAGTTTCCGGAGGCGCTTAAGCAAGGGCCTAAGGGCGAACGTCAACTACACATGGTCACATGCGCTGGATGACGGCGGCATTCCTTGGGGCAGCGGTACCCAAGATGACACCAACCCGCGTGAGGCATACGCTGATGCCGACATGGACGTGCGGCACGCCTTGCAGTTTGACTACACATACGAGCTTGCCAGCGTGCCTAAGCTGCCGCATTGGATCGGCGGCGGCTGGCAGATCAACGGGATCACTGTGATGCGCTCCGGCTTGCCGGTGAGTCCGGGATGCTGGTGTGACCCCTTGGGAATCGGCAATTTCAACACACGGCCGGACATTGTCACGGGAGAGCCGCTCTACCCCGCCAACCAGGACATCCCAGGGAATCAGTTCAATATCGGCGCCTTTACCGCGCCCCAGCCGGGCACGCTCGGCAATGCGGGCCGGAACATCCTGAACGGTCCGGCGGCATTGAATTCGGACTTCTCTCTGTTCAAGAACTTCAATGTCAGGGAAGGCCAGACCGTGCAATTCCGGGTGGAGATGTTCAACGTGTTCAACACGCCGCAGTTCAACAATCCGCATGCAATCATTGCTTTTGCCGGGTCGTTCGGACAGAGCACATCGACCCACTCCGTGCCTTTCACCGGCTTCGGGTCGAATCGACAGATTCAGCTCGCTTTGCGCTACTCGTTCTGATGCCGTGATCACACCGCACGACCGTGCCAAGCCCCACGTGGAGTCGCTCCTGTCTTCGGGCGGATTCCGCCTTGTGCTGCGGGCTTGGCCCAACCGATCAAGTCGGCTAGCGAGCGTCCTCGCCGCCGTTCTCTGCTCTGTTTGCCCGCCTGCCGGCTCGGGGCAAGGACACCCGAGCTACGAGCTGCCCCCCGAGCAGCGTACGGGCTCGATCCGCCAAATCTTTGTTGTATCCCACAGCCACCTCGACATCGGTTTCACCCGGCCGCCGGACGAGGTTCCCCGAGACTACAAAGACAGCATCGACACTGCGATTCGGCTGGCTCGCGAGCATCCTGATTTCCGCTGGACCATTGAATCCGCCTGGATGCTCCAAGAATGGTTGCGACGCACCGACGATGAAAACCTTGTCGAGGAGCTGACGGGCCTGCTACGGGAGGGCCGCCTCGCTCTCGGCGTCGCCTTCGGCAACATGCACAGCGGGCTGATGGGCGCCGAGGAATCCAACCGTTTGGTTTACCTGGGTCACAAGCTCCGGCGCCAGCTGGGGCTCGAGGGCTCGCTTGCCTTCCAAAACGACGTGCCAGGATTCAGCTGGGCGTTTCCGCGCGTGCTGGCCGGAAGCGGAGTCAAGTACCTAGTCAACGGTCTCAATCTCTTCATCGGAGGCGGAAATAGCCTCGGGGTCTCCAAGAATCCCTTCTATTGGGTTGGCCCGGACGGCAGCCGGGTTCTGACCTGGTCTGCCTACGACTCCTATATGGAGGGATTTCGCTGGAAGCTCGGAGCGGAGTTCCCGGCGGAGGAACTGGAGCGAAACGTCCCAAGACGCCTGGCCTGGCTGGAGCAGAACGGATACCGATACGACACCTACATGCTAATGCGGGCGACAGGGGACAATTCCGGTCCTGGCGATGCGCTTGGCGTCTTGGAGCGGATTCGCGAATGGAATCGCAAGCATCCCGAACTCCCGATGAAAATGTCGACTGCGGACGAGTTCTTTCGCTACCTGACGGACAAGTACGGAGATGACTTTCCGGCTGCCTCGGGCGATGCGACCGGCCATTGGGCGACCGTGAAGCTGCGTGTGCCGGAAACCACCGGCAAAATGCGCCAGGCGTCGAGCGCTCTGCCGGCAGCTGAAGCGGCAGCGACGATCGCCTCGATCGTTCACGGCTCAACGTTCCCGCGGTTTGATTTTGCGGAAGCCTGGCAGACCATGCTCACGTTCCAGGAGCACACCACCGGCGGCGGGCCGTGGCCTGACTACCATAGCCGTTGGGAGGCTGACTGGAACGAGGCGTCCCAGTACGCCTTCTCGCTGATCGGATACTCCAATACAGAGCAGCAGTTCAGGAAGGCATTGGACCGTCTGGCCGCCCCGGTGGAGCGTCGGAACGCCGAGAAGGTACTGATGGTTTACAACGGCCTTTCGTGGCGTCGAAGCGGCCTGGCAGTGGTCGAGGGATTGCCGGCTGAGCTGCACGAGGGGCCTCTGGTCGCGGTTGATCTCGCCAGCGGAGAAGAGTTTCCGTGCGAAGACATGCCGAACACCCGGCGGCACGTCAAGTTTTTCGCTCGCGACGTGCCGGCTATCGGCTATCGGCTGTATTCGATCAGGCGGGCTGGCGCGTCGAGGGCGACTCCGCGGGGGGAATTTCGATTGCGGGGCGCTTGGGATGATTCCGGTGCGCTCATCTCGATCCTCGATACGGAATCCGGCAGGGAAATGCTCCGCACCGAACCGGAGCGCGCGTTTGGCGGCTTGTACGTCGCAGTTGACCGCAAGGAGCACGAACAGGCACGAATCGGCCCGGCGGAAGCCCGGGTAACTGAAGGGCCGCTCTCCCGCCGCGTGGAATTCGAGCGCGCCGGATCGGCTCTTCCTCTTACAGTCCTGACCACCTACCGTGACGCGGACTACGCGGATTTGGCGTTTGATGTGGACCTAAGAGTGCTGCGGGAGGAGACGGCAAATCATCAGGCCTATGGCATATCGCTCCCGTTGGCCGAGAGCCAGGAATTCTTCATCGATGGTGCAGGCTTTGTGGCGCATGTTCCAGAGGACCGGCTGCCCGGCAGCGATACGCCGCAGTACACGCCGCAGTATTTCACCCATTTGCCGCGCGCTCCGGATTGGGGCGTGACCCTGGCGAACAAGGATGGATTCTGCATTCGACCGGACATGCTGTTCTTGGTGAGTTGGGAAGATATGCTCGTCCAGACGCGCGAGGAGGGGGTCCAGCGAGTCTTCCGCGGCGAGCCGCAGAGTTCCCCCATTCAGCGGTTTCGGTTCCGCATGGCGATCCAGCCAGAGAATCCCGGGCAATGGCAGCGCTTCGGTGCTGAGTTGAACCTGCCCTTGCGAGCCCGCTTCGTGCAGTCTGAAGGGATCCCGGCAACACGCGAGTTCTTCCGCATAAGCCACCCAGGCGTGCGGCTACTGGCCTTCAAGCCCGCGCAGTTTCACCCCGGCTGGTACATGCTCAGGCTGCAGGAAGACGCCGGAGCCGCCGCTGAGGGTGTGCAGCTAAGCACCCCGCTTGCGATCTTTGACGCCAAGCTCGCCAACACGGTCGAGGAATTCACCGGCTCAGATTTCGATCTCTCGAGCTTCTCGATGGAGCCTTGGCAGACACGGACTGTGCTCGTAAGGGTTCGCGACCAGCAGCGCTAATGGCTGCACGGGGCCGAAGCGGACGGCCCAACGGCCTGGCGCTCGCCGGAATTGGCGCACTGGCCAGCTATCCCCGATGGGTGCCGGTTAGGTGCTGTTCCTTGCTCAGAGCATCGTTGGCCCATACAATCGACTAAGGCTATGCCGACCAGGCGGGCCTGCCTGAAGTGCAAGGCGTGGAGAGATCGGAGAAAGCTCGCGTCGGAGCTGAGCTGTCAAGCCGTCCGCGCATGGCCATCAGGCTCGTCGTGGCCAGTGCGGTTTGGATGGCTTGCATCCAAGGGATTTCGGCACGAGCGGAAGTAGCCCAGGAATCGCCGCGGGTCCGAAGCGGACTGGTGGCTCTTTACGATTTCGGCTCCGCGTCAGACGAACGTATTCCAGACCGCTCTGGCCTTGGGGATGCAGCGGATCTCAACGTCGGAGACACCGAGGCTGTTCGCTGGACAGCAGGCTCGATCACGTTGTCGAAACCGACGCGACTTCGGTCCCGGGATCGTCCCGCGAAGATTTCGGACTTTGTGCGTATCGCCGGTGAACTCACCGTGGAAGTTTGGATTGAGCCCTCCGCAGAACTCGAATCCGCACAAGCGAGCATCGTCGCCATGTCCAATGGATCGGATCAGCAGAACTTCGAGTTGACCCAAGACGGTGGCCGGTTCCAAGCGCGATTCCGTACAAGTCGGACCGGTAGCGACACGCCGGCCATCAGCACCCCGGATGCCACCGCTGGCCCCGCACTAACGCATCTAGTGTTCACCCGCGATCGTAGCGGGCGCACGCGAATGTATCTCGACGGCGAGATTGTGGCCGAACGAACTCTGGCCGGATCTGTCTCGGACTGGGAAAAGACGACACTCACGATTGGGAACGGTTCGCGCGGAAATCGGCCATGGCTGGGCAGCTACCGCTTGGTGGCGATCTATGGCCGCGATCTATTGGCGGAAGAGATTGCGCAAAACTTCCGGGCGGGCGCGACGTCCTCTGCGACAGAATCTTCGTCAGCTGCAGGGAATCTCGCCCTCTTTGAATCCAAGATCGCTCCGTTACTGGCCAGCCGCTGCATGGATTGCCATGACTCCGCAGTGCGCCAAGGAGGTTTGGACCTTTCCAGGCATGATACGACCCTTGCTGGGGGCGATCACGGCAACGCGATCGTTCCCGGGAACGCTAACGCAAGCCTTGTCTGGCTGATGACGATGTCGGACGCGATGCCGCAAAACCGCACGCCGCTCACGAGCAGTGAGAAAGAGTCCCTGGGCCGGTGGATTGACGGTGGCGCGCAGTGGACTGGTGGAGCGCTCGACCCTGGCGTCTACACCCGCGGAGACCCCGCGCTCGGCAACTGGGTCCGACGCCTTACGGTGTCGGAATACATCGAGACGATTCGCAGTGCTACGGGAGTCGATGTCTCGGAGGAAGCCAAGCGTCTACTTCCAGCGGACGTGCGGGCTGATGGCTTCGAGAATACCGCCTACAACCTGACGGTCGACCTCGGACACGTGAAGGCCTACGCCGGGCTCGCCGAAATCGTGGCCAAGCGAATCAAGATCGAGGAGCTCGCGGGTGCTGGTCCCGACCTTGCCGACATCCGGATCGAGGAGATGGGCGAGCGAATCCTGCGGGGTCCGCTCACAGAGCATGAAGTCGCACTGTACCGCGTGCTCGCGGACGCGGTTGCATCCTCTGGCGGCACGTTCCGGGACGCCGCCCGGTACGTGGCGGAAGCAATGCTGCAGTCTCCGCGCTTCCTGTACCGAATCGAGCAGCAGAAAGGTGACGGCACCTCTTGGCCGGCCGACGCGCACGAGCTGGCCGCCAGGCTCAGCTACATCGTGTGGGGCGCGCCCCCAGACGCCATCCTATCGGCGGCCGCAGCTTCAGGCGTACTTCACGATGTCGAGGAGGTGCGACGCCAAGCACGGCGACTGCTCTCCGACCCGCGCGCCGTCGCCCGCTCAATCGAATTCATTGAGCAATGGCTGGATCTGGATCGACTGCAGAACCTACAACCTGATCGCAAGCACTTCCCCATGTGGAATCCGCGCTTGGCGTCAGATATGCGGGCCGAGACGGTCACTTTCTACGAGGCCTTGGTTTGGCAGGAGAGGCGTCCACTTGCCGATCTGCTCAACGCGCAATTTTCGCATCTCACGCCGCGCCTTGCCCGCTACTACGGGCTGAGATCACAGGGGCCGGGCTTGCGGCGGTACGACCTCTCCGATGTTCCGAGCCGGGGTGGGCTCCTAACGCAAGGCGCGGTGCTGACGATAGGCGGCTCGGAGGCGTCCATGGTCACGCGCGGCCTCTTCGTGCTCAAGGACCTGCTCTTCGGCGAGGTCGGCTCGCCGCCGCCAGAACTAGATACGAGTCCGGTTCCGGCGAGCCCTGGCCGGTCCCACCGTGCTATCGCGATGGAGCGCGTCAAGAGCGCGGCGTGTGGCGGCTGTCATGCCAAGTTCGAACCGCTCGCGTTCGGGCTTGAGCGGTTCGACGGCCTCGGCAGCTATCGCGAGATTGACGAGCATGGCAACGGCCTGCGGGAGGACGGGGAGATCCTGTTCCCCGGCACAGCCGAGGCAGTTACGTATGCCACTGCCGCTGAAATGATGGAATTGCTCGCCGCGAGTGACCGAGTGCAGCGGAACATCGCCAGGAAGCTGACGCAATTCGCCATCGGCCGCCCCCTTGTCGCAGGCGACGAGCCAGCTGTGGAGCGAATTCACCAAGGCGGCCAGACGGCGGGCGGCACGTATCAGAGCCTGATCGAGGCGATCATCACGAGCGACTTGGTTCGAGCGACGCCGACGGAGCTGTAGACTCTCGGGTACGATAAAGGCCAGCGAGCAGGACATTCTGAATGACCAAGAAGAGGATCACTAGGCGGACGGTCTTGAATGGTGCGGGGGGGATTGCCATCGGCCTGCCGCTACTAGAGGAAATGCAGGCGGCGGGATCCTCAGCGATCGTTCCTGTGCGTGCGTTCAACGTATTCTTCGGGCTCGGGATCCCAGCCCCGTTCCAGACCGAGGGCTTCGACGGCGTGATGGAACCCTTCGGCCCATTGGCCGAAAAGCTCCTAATTCTGCGTGGTGTCGACCAAGTCCGCTGCGACGAATCGGGAATCAACGCCCACTTCGATGGATCGAGCGGAGCATTCACCGCCGAACCGCCGAATGGCGAGGCTCGCGCCGGCGGCCCGTCGATCGACCAAGTGGTCCGCAAGACGCACTACCCGGACGGTCAACCGCGGGGTGTCACTCCAACCTTGATCGGCGGCACATTTTTCCGGCGGAGCCGGGTATGCAGGTACGTCCACAGCTACAACTATGACGGCACGGTACCAGCGGCTATGCAAGAGAAGCCCCGCGACCTGTTCGACCGTGTGTTTGGTGGGATCGAGCTATCACAAGGCGAGCCCGACACACGGCGCGAGCGTTTGCGACGCAGCGTGCTGGACTCGGTCGTAGGCCAGTACCAGCATTTCACGGGCATGAACTCGCCTCTGGGCGCAAGGTCTAAAGCGCGTTTGGCGGATCATCTGGACCGCATCCGCGAATTGGAGCAACGCGCTCTCGCATCCAGAGAAAAGCTTCCGAACCAGCCCCAATTGCCACCGAGGTCGCGCATCGCGCACGGAGGATTCGCGGATCCAGGCGGCGAGGGGATCGACATGGAACTCGATGCGCTGACCAACGAGTGGCGCCTGACAGCGGATCTATACGCGCTAGCGGTCGAGACCGACCGGGTGCGCTTCGGCTCGCTGACATTCCTGGCGGCAGGCGAGCGCCTGCGGATTCGCGGCGACTACGTCTTCGACGGGCGGAAGGTCTTCGAGTTTGACGACAAACGGCAGCGCAATGCCTCCGGCGCGATTGCCTGCAGCCACGAATGGTGGCATGACTTCAAGCCAGAGCAGCAGAACCCCCAGCTGCGAGCTCATGCGCACATGCATCTGCGGGAGGTCGCGTACTTCCTGCAACGCCTCGATGCGGTGCAGGACGCTAATGGCAAGTCCGTCCTTGAGAATTCGATGGTCACGATTTCGACGGAATCCGGCGACGGTAGGCATGCGGACGTGAAGCGCGAGCTCTCCGGTGTCTTCCACGCGATCTCGAGCGCAGGAGGCCGATTTAAGACAGGCCGGATACTCGATGTAGACGCCGAGGGTCTTGATGTCTACAACACGATGCTGGAGGCGATGGGCGCGAGCGATCGCTTGGGACCTGCTGATCGCGAATTTCGGCGGATCGAGGCGATCCGCGCCTAGGTCGGGCACCTGAGACCTAGCGCTCTGGCTGCGACGCATTCTCGCCTCCAGGCCCGAGCGCGGCGTGGTCATAGTCACGCTAGTCGCCCCGCTGGACCACATTGTTTGGGAGCTGCCCAACGGGGAGAAGGGCTTCCAGCCGGGAACGCATCGCCTTCAAGCACCGCCGCGCCATCGTCGGCGAGCGACAATCCCAAAACTGCTAAGTACCGTCGGCCCTTCTACTACTCCGATCGTCGACACCCCCTCCAGCTGCACCTTCGCGCAGCGCGGGCAGTCCACCCGCCGCATCTCGTAGATCAAGTACGTCGGCAAGGCCAGCACCGGCGCGAACTGGTACCGCCGCCCGCTCGAGCATCCGCTCGCTGAGATCGACGGCCACTATGGATTTTCCGGTAGGAAGAAAGATCTGATGTTCACCCACTGATTCTGCGCAGGAGGCGAAGAAATCATGGCGGAGGAAGAGCCCGCTGACGCAAGGTGAGACGGATTCTAGACAGGTCCTGTAACGTCCATGTTTTCAATAAGATAAATCTCAATTAGGGCTTCGGTGGTCTCTCGCGGTCTGCCTGGTTCTACGATCTAGTGTGGGATATAATGGTGGTCAGTTTGGTAGACAGAAAGCGTTCTCTAACCGCAGCCTTCGTCAAGAACGTCCGGCACAAAGGCGGATTTGGCCCCGACAAGTACGGGGACCAGCACGGCCTCATGCTACGGGTTCAGATGACCGGCGGCAAGCAGTGGATTTGGCGCGGGACGATTCACGGCAAGCGGGTCGATCTTGGATTGGGCGGCTGGCCCTATGTCTCCCTCGCCGAGGCGCGCCAGGCGGCCTTCGAACACCGGAAGTTGGCGCGGGAGGGAGGCGATCCCCGTTCGCTTCGGACCGGGCAGCGGGTTCCGACCTTCGCGGACGCTGCCGAGACGGTGATCCGGATTCACGAACAGGGATGGAAGGACGGGGGAAAGAACGCCAGCCAGTGGCGGGCGAGCCTCCGGGACTACGCGATGCCGAGGCTCGGAAAGCTGCGCGTGAGCGATACCTCCACAGCCGATGTCAGGGCCGTGCTACTGCCGATCTGGAACGAGAAGCCCGAGACCGCGCGGCGGGTGCGCCAGCGGATCGGCTCGGTCATGAAGTGGGCCGTGGCGCAGGGCTACCGTCAGGACAATCCCGCCGGCGACGCTCTCGGCGCGGCGCTGCCGAAGAACGGGGTGGCCAAGAAGCACCATCGCGCCCTACCGCATACCGAGGTCGGGAGCGCCATTGCCACGATACGGGCGTCAAGGGCTACTGGGCGACTGTCGCCGCACTCGAGTTCGTGATTCTGACTGCATCGCGGTCCGGCGAGGTGAGGCATGCCCGGTGGGACGAGGTCGACCTCGCAACGGCGACGTGGGCGGTTCCGGCCGACAGGATGAAGATGAAGCGCGAGCACCGGGTTCCCCTCAGCTCTCGGGCCTTGCAGATCCTGGCCGAGGCCCGCGAGATGGCCGACGGCTCCGGCCTGATCTTCCCGAGCGTCCGGGGGCTGCCGCTCTCCGACGGCACTCTTTCAAAGCTGGTTCGGGAGCACGGCATTCCAGCGGTCGTCCACGGATTCCGCAGTAGCTTTCGCGATTGGAGCGCCGAGTGCTCAAATGCACCGCGAGAGGTCTGCGAACTGGCGCTCTCCCACGTCAATACGGATCGCGTCGAAGCGGCTTACATGCGGAGTGACTTGTTCGAGCGGCGGCGCGCATTGATGCAGTCGTGGGCGGACTATATCTCGGAGGGCGGTCGCAATTGATAAGGTCGGGCGGCGATCACCAGGGGCCTCGGGCGAGGGACGGCTTGACGCCAACCAGCACCGTACCCGCGCGGAGGGTTGTTCGGGCGGCTTGGCTACCGCGGCAGGGAGAGACGCGACCTCTGTCAGTTGGCCCCGGATCGCGGATCGAGATTCGAAAGCCATCGCTGCCAGGTCCGGACGCTGCAACGAACTGGTCCGCTGCTGCTTCCAATCGGAGCAAGTTTTCTTAGTGAGCGCCGGAGTTCCTCGATCCGTACATACAGCGCCGCAGCGACTGCACGTCGACAGGCTGTAATCCAGCCACAGCGATCGCGGTCTTGCCTTGACCAACATCATCGGCTTGCCTGGATTCCCGGGCATGGAATCGATCAAGCCAGGTCGCAGGCAACTGCCGACGAATTCGGCCAGGGTCCGCGACCGAGAGAGAAGCGTTCTGGGTCACCCACAAGGTCGACGAGAAGCTCCGACCCCAGCGAATGCTGGTCGGTTTGGTCCTGGCCGCTAGCGAGTTGACAGCTGTCAGCGACAACACCTCCTATACATTCTGCCGGTTCACTGGCATCATGCGGTTTCGCAGTAGCGAGAGGAGTTGCAAATGGAAGCCAGAATCCTCCGCCGCCCAGAGGTTGAGCGGCTGACTCTATTGAGCAAGGCGAGCATCTATCGCCAGATGCAGATGGGAACGTTCCCGATGCCGCTGAAGCTCGGGCAGCGGGCAGTCGCCTGGCGCGCCGACGAGATTCATGAGTGGATTGCGAGTCGTCCGCGTGCAACGGGCGACGTGCCGCGAAGCGGGCCGCCGCAATGACTGCGCAGTTCCCATTCTTGATGCCGCTCGAATGACCGTGGATCGCCGACGACCCCGATGGGGGCGGTAACCCCAACAGCGGCATCCTCCCCTAGGGCTCGACCGGATTGCGAGGCAGCAGCTGCGTAACCCGAATCTGATGGCAGGGAGCTAGGGATTCCGGGTGAGATTCCCGAACAAGAGTGGCTGTGAACCCATCAAGCGGGGCTCGTCTGGAGAATGCAGTCGCGAAGAGGTATCGGTTACGAGCGCGCCGAATTCGGAGAAGCACAGCGAGACTACGCTTGCTCGGAGGGAAACGGCGAACTACTTCTCGCGAGTGCTGGTCGTCGCTCGAGGCGCAACTGGGCTCTCCGCACGCATCCACGGTATTTCCGCGAGACTCTCAGGAAGCAGTTGGTTCGCATGATCAGGGCACCGCTGGGCCACGGGCGCGCAAGAGCGGGCGATGGCGCAGCGTCCTGGACCCGGGACCGCTGTTGGTTGCAAGCGGTATGGGCCATGCCGATGCGAGGAGGCGCAAGCCGGAAACAGTTTGCGCCGATTTGGTCGCGCTTTATTGCGGGCGGGTCATTCAAGGTTCACCGCCCCAGGGTGCGCCGATTCGATCGTGACGGTTGCACCGGTTTGATGGCGGTTTTGTGCCGGTCCGGTCAAGCGCATCGAAATATCCGTCGGCAGCCCTCGCGTTGTTCCAGTAGTCCGGCCGGTGGGTTACGAGCGAGGCCGGATGGACCCGTCGTCGGCCCGCGCGGCACTCACTAGCCCCCCTTCTCGGGCAGAGGCGAAACAGAGACGGACGTCACCCTTGGGGGCGCCAAGGCCCGAATCTGGCGGCTCCGCAGGCTGGCGGACGGGAAAGCGACGTCTTGGAAGTGACGCGACAGGTGGCGAGGCCGTCTCAGACATCGGTCTTGGGCGCCGCAATCCAGTTTCAGTTTACGTTCGCCTTGCTGCCCCGACGGCCGGAAAGAGCCACCTGCCAAGCTACCAGCGTCGGTATTGGCGTGGCCCCAGCGCTACCGCGCCGCGTACTGCGCACACCTGTGCGTAACACACGGCGTGGCATGACAGTAGACGGCTAGAGCGTCGCGGCCAATTCCAAGACGCAGCAAGATCGCTATTTGGTCTATGCCACGAATCGAAGCCGCACTCCGCAGGCAGAGGCGATCTTGGTAACCGTCCCGAGCCTGGGGTCCCTTTTTCCCGACAAGCCCCGGGAAAGGCCCACGCGATCGATGTCGGCACGACGTGCGAGTTCCGACACACCGCCCTGCGCCGCCGCCACGTTTCGAAATGCTGTCATCAACAGTCGTGGGTCACCTTCGAATTCTTCGATCGCGGCATTCAGGTACGCGGCGATGTCTTGCGGCGTCCTGAGGTAGTCGCTCGCTCTGTGTTCCTTCACTGGCATTTTCGCTTCTCCTGCTGATATGCCCTCCAACAGGCATGGGCTCTTGCAATGTCGCGGGCCTGCCGCTTCTTGGTTCCGCCGGCCAACAAGATCACGAGTCTCTCGCCGTCGGCACCATAGTAGACGCGGTACCCGGGACCGAAGTCGATTCGAAGCTACGACACGCCTTTGCCAACCCCCATGTGATCGCCGAAGTTTCCAAGTTCGAGCCTGTCGATCCGCGTCTGGATGCGCGCCCGAATCTCGCTGCTCTGGCGCTGCAACCACTCGCCAAAGTAGTCCGTACCGTCCTCTGCCACGTAGTGGACGACGTTGACCAAGACTTCATTGTAGCCTATTGGCTACAGGATTTCGTGGCAATCGCAAGAGCGCATGCCGTCGCCTACAGGCGGTTTCCGGTCTTGCAATCCGCATTCGCACCTGCGTTATGTCCGAGGCGCACGTCTTCCGTTGCTCTCGCAATTGATGCCGAATCGGCGGAACTGACCGCAGTTCCTTCGAACTCGTGCTGTTTGCGCAGTCTGGCTGCCGCCGGGCATTGACCCAACTAGGCGGCCGCCAACTGGTTCGAGGAGGCGAGGATCCTAAAGGTCGCCAGCTGCGGTCCGAGTGGATGCTGTCACGTGCAATGTGCGGCGACGTTCCCTTCCGTGTCCGGTTGGGTGGGTAGAGAGCGGCACAGGGCGAACGGGGACTGGAGACCGGGTCGAACAAAGCTGCCAAACGCCAGGAGAGTTTTTGCGCGAGGAGATTCGCTTCCGGAGTACCTGAGCCAGAAGACAGTCTTCGCGATGGTGCTGCAGCAGGTGCGATCGGCCCAGGAGCAGTGGCACCGTCTGAACTGGCTCTATCGGCTGGCGCAGGCGATCGAGCGAGTACAATTCAGAATCGGCATCCAAAAAGTTCGACGCGCCCCCTGCGAGCTGCGGGACGAACGATTGGGAATAGCTCCCCCGTTGGCGGTCGCGGCTACTGGGTCCATGCTGGGATTGAATGGTCGGTCGAATGCCAACTCGGACAGACACAACCGAGGGTATCCGTGCACGGACCAGCGCGCAGTAAATGTGAATCGGGCACAGCCAACACCGTGCGACGTGGGTCAGCCATTCGAGGCGGGGCGTGCACAAGGAGGAAAGTTCTAGTTGTCTGGGAAGGTCATCTCGGGACGCACCTGATTGCTCGAATATCAAGGGCCCGATCGAGAATCGGGGCGGCGGTTTCTGGCGATTACCCTCTCAACGCACCCGAATCCCGCCGGCTCTGCCGTGGCTGCCTCGCAGGCTGAGTTCCGCACCGTGGCAAGACGACGGGGCCTGGCGTCGGTTCTGTTCGCGATCGGTCGTCCGGGAGACGCCACCGGCGCCACGGTGACCGCAACCGCCTTGAGGGTCAGGTCTGCGTTCCGGACCACGGAGATACCACTCGGCGAGATCGCGACAGCCGAATTGAAGACGGGATGGTGGTGGGGCACCTTGCGCGTCCGTCACGCTTCCGGGAAAGCGGCCGTGTCCGGGCTGTCGCAGGCTGACGCGCCGACGCTGGCGACGGCGCTGGAAGCCGCGCGGGTCAATTGGTGGCGCAAGGCTGTCGTGGCGCGCATCGAAACGCTGCGTTCCGTCCACGAGCGCGTGGCGCGCCTTGCTGAGCCGCGACGGTACGTTGCTCGCAGCGTCTTTCGCGATCTTGGGCGCGATGCCCGGGACGTCGCCGGCGAGATGGCATCCCGGTGGCCGGATTCGCTGTCAACGGCCCCGGAATTCCGGATGCTGAAGACGATACGGGACCTTGTCAAGGACCCCGAACCATTTCGGGCCAGAGCCAACGAGGCCTTCGTCCTGAACGAACTCAGCCGATCACGGGCGTTCCTGGACCGCGTGGAGGCTCAGCCGCTCACCGACGAGCAACGCAGGGCAGTGGTCGTCGACGAAGACCGCAACCTGGTGGTCGCCGCCGCTGGCAGCGGCAAGACCTCGGTGATCGTCGCTAAGGCCGGCTGGCTCGCGAAAAGAGGCTCCCGCCGCCGGTCGGAGCTGCTGCTGCTGGCCTTCGCAAGGGACGCCCGGAACGAGCTCGAGGAGCGGATTCGCGGGCGCCTCGGCCATGAAGTTGCGAACGGCGTCACCGTTCGGACGTTCCACAGTCTCGACATGTCGATCATCGGCAAGGCGGAAGGCAGGCGCCCGTCGCTGGCGAGGGAGGCCGAGGACAACGCGGCGCTGCTCGATCTGCTGAAGGGAATCGTCGCCGACCTGCTCGCCGACCGGGATCTGTCGCTGGTCCTGCTCAAGTGGTTCCAGGGCCAGTTCGCGCCGTACAAGAACGAGCAAGAGTTTCGGAGTTGGGGGGAGTACTGGGACTACATCCGACGGTACGACATCCGGTCGCTGAAGGGTGAGAAGGTCAAGAGCTACGAGGAATGCGAGATCGCCAACTTTCTCTATCTCAACGGCGTGCCCTACGAGTACGAAGCGGCTTACGAGCACGACACCGCGACGGAGGAGAAGCGGCAGTACCGGCCCGACTTCCACCTTCCGGAGGCGGGAATCTACATTGAGCACTTCGGGCTCGACGCCCAAGGCAGGACCGCGCCGTTCGTCGATCGGGAAGAGTACCTCGAGGGAATGGAGTGGAAGCGCCAGCTGCACGAGGAAAGAGGAACGGTCCTGATCGAGACATTCAGCCACGAGCACGCGTCCGGAACGCTGATCGACAGGCTCGCCGGGAAACTCTCTGCGCACGGCGTGTCCATTTCGCCGATCCCCCGGGAGGAGGTTTTCGCCGTCCTCGAGCAGCAGTGCCGCGTCGATCCGTTCCTGCGTCTGGTGGCGACCTTCCTGCACCATTACAAAGGCGCCCAGCTGTCCTTTCGGGAAGTTGCCAGCCGGGCCAGGGGCCTCGGCAACCGCCAGCGGGCCAAGGCCTTCCTGGCGGTGTTCGGACCGATCCTCGAGCGCTACCAGAAAACCCTCGGCGATCGAGGTGAGATCGATTTCCACGACATGATCGGCAAGGCGACCGAGCATGTAAAGGCGGGAAGGTACCGCAGCCCGTTCGGGTACATCCTGGTGGACGAGTTCCAGGACATCTCGCCCGCAAGGGCGCGGCTGCTGAAGGCGCTGCTGGACCAGTCGCCGGGCGCCCAGTTGTTCGCGGTCGGCGACGACTGGCAGGCGATATACCGATTCGGCGGGGCGGACATCACGGTCATGCGCGAGTTCGCTGAGCGCTTCGGCGACAGCGAGCGGATGGACCTGGAGACTACCTTCCGGTGCTCCGAGCCCATCGCCGCCGTCGCAACCCGGTTCGTCCTGACGAACCCCGCGCAGATCCGCAAGACGGTGTGTTCGACGCGCCAGCTGCAAGGCCCGTGCGTGCATATCGGCCTTTCGGGGGACCGGGACCGGTCGCTGTTGAGCGAGGCGCTCGGCAGGATCGCGGCGGACGCTGCTGGGTATGAAGGGCCGTCGCAAGTGCTGCTGTTGGGCCGGTACAAGCACATGCGGCCGGGAAACCTGCCCGCTCTTGCCAGGCGGCATCCCGGCCTTGGGCTCTCGTACATGACCGTGCATGGCTCGAAAGGGCTTCAAGCCGACTACGTGGTGGTGCTCGGCCTGTGCACCGGACGACACGGCTTTCCGACGGAGATCGCCGCCGACCCGCTTCTCGATCTGGTCCTCTCAGCACCGGAGAAGCATCCCAATGCCGAGGAGCGGCGTCTGTTCTATGTCGCTCTGACCCGGGCGAGACGCCATGCCTTCGTCCTGGCCGACAGCGGCCCGCCGTCGCCCTTCGTGATGGAACTGATCGAGGGGAACTACGATGTCGCCATCTTCGGACGGTTGCCGGACAAGGACGTGCCGTGTCCGACATGCGTCAGGGGGCATCTGGTGCGCCGCCAGGACCCGCGCAACAAGGGCGCCTTCTACGGCTGCTCGAACTGGCCCTACTGTGAGCACACGCAGCCGCCGTGCCCTGCCTGCGGCAGAGGATTGCCGGTCACGGCGCAGGGGGGATTCCGCTGCCGTGACTGCGGCCAGTCGGTCGAGGCGTGTCCCGACTGTGGCGGCTGGCTGCGGACCCGGACGGGCAAGTACGGCCGCTTTCTGGGCTGCTCGAACTGGCCCGCGTGCAAGTACACCCGAGACGTTGCACGACGCCAGCGGAGTCGTGGGAGGTCGGCTGGCGTTACGCCTCGGCGCTGACTGGGCGGACCTGTTCGTCAATGCGACCCATGCCGACGAGATGGCGGGACCCGTTCGGAGATTGCTGACGAAAGCAAGTTCTTGGAAATACGAGCAAGAATGGAGGCAACCTCCAGAATTGAAGAACACCGTTGGCACCGGAAGGAAACCGCGATGGCCACTCGATCAACCTCCGTCCAGTCCCCAACGAAGCCGCAACGTGCAGCTGCGTCGCCTCGGAAATTGCTCCAGACTAATATGGATGCGCAAGCAGCGCCCCGTCAAAGGGTCACGAGACCGACGCTAATTCGCAGAGCCCGGTCCACACCCTCCATCTTCGCTGCCGAGAGTGTACCGAGTCGCTTGACGAGCCTTCTCTTGTCAACCGTCCGAATCTGATTCAGAAGCACTACAGAATCCACGGCGAGCCCCGTCCGCGCCCTGGCGGATATCAAGACCTCCGTGGGGTACAACGGGTCATCGAACTTGGAGCTGATAGCGGCCACAATGGTGACCGGGCTGGACTTGTTGGCAATATCGTTTTGCAAGACTAGCGCCGGACGTGTCTTCCGGATCTCAGCGCCGATCGGAGGGTCGAAATTGACCAGATAGATGTCCCCCCGCGTTGGTCGAAGCATGAGGGTTAGTCAGGGAGGACGAACCATTCCTCAGCGATATCCCGATCGCGCTCGGATCGAGCTGTCGCACCTCGCTCAAGCTGCTTTCGAAGGTTCGCTCGCCCCTGTTCGCTGACGAAGCGTCTCACGGCTTCGTCAATCAAGCGCGAGCGCTGGCCTCGAGACACAGCGCGATCAAGCATCCGCACCGTCTGTTCTGGCAGGGTGATGTTGAGCCGTCGGTTCATTGGGGACCTCACGCAATGCAATGCTTGCTCCTTAATAATACACATTACGTGTGTGTATCTAAATGCGCACTGGCCCGCGGCGAGAATCTCGCACCGGTGATGGCGTTCAGTAGCGCGAGATCCTCAGCAATTCCGGATGACTCTCGGAACTCGTAGATCCTTGCCAGCCCAAGTGCTCACTCATTCAACGGTCTAAGGATTGTGGCGCCGAACATGTGCCCCGCCTTGTCCTGGAATTCACGCCTGCCTGATGGTTCCGCTCATCTCAACTTCACGTTGAGGGAGACCAGTTCAGCGAGGGCGTCCGCCTCGGTGATCGCAGCTGGCCAGCCGTAGGCGTCAGCAACGGCGGCATCCAGGGCTTCGTGCGCATCCATAAGCCACTGTGGGCGGGCGTTGTAGAGATTCGTCAGCGTTCGTTTTCGCAGCGCGCTTGCAGCGTCCTCGTCGCGTGGCACCGAACGTTTCGGATACCCAGTTGCTGGCTCGTCCACCCACTCGACCCATTCGGGAGGATTGAGCCAGCGGTCACGGAGATCAACGAGGCGTCGGGCAGCCTCGGCGATGCCGGCAGCGCGCGAGTCCCTCTCGTATTCGGTTGCTGGTACGTCAGGCGTCAGACCAGCCGGAAACGGAAACGTCTCGAACGTGGTGGTAGGCGTGTAGCGTGGACGATCCTCAAGGCTCGTTCCTTGGCGAAGCGACCAGATTTCATGGAACCGGCTGTGCAGGATCCCGAAAGTCGTGTCATCGTCGCGTGCGATGACGATCAGTTGATGATCTGGACAAATACGAGCGTCGCTCCAGACAAACAGCCGGTGCTTTGCGACGGTCGGTGTAGCGATGTAGCGCGAGAGGCCGGCGAGTGCCCGCCACATGGCTGGTCGCGGCCTCTCGTGCCGCCACCAATGCAAACGAGTGGCCTCGTTGCGGTTGCGTTGTCGAACGGGGTAGACACGATCCTGGATCCACCGGAACGGCTCTTCATACAGGGCTGCATCGCCCTCCGACATTGTCCATCCGAAATCGACGATCCACTCTCCTGACGGCCGCCGGGTCAAATCCATCCCGTTCATCCACGGCTTGAGGACTCTGGCATTGCTCTGACCGTTCGGATTCGCCGGCAGGCGGAGCCACTCCCGTGCCAGTTCGCCCTTGATGTCGAATGGGCCGCCCTTGGTATCACCCATGAAGGCAACGCCAGCGTTTTGCGGCAGACGTCGGGCCGTTGTCAAATTGACCCCGGCACCGTCTTGTCTCGCCGTGAGGTCTCCGTAGATCTCGTCTACGGGTTCGCCGTCAAGCCTCGCGTCCGCGACGAATTGGTCATCAGCGCTAGAAAAACAGACCAGCGACACCCGAACCGCTGCACCGTCGATCACCCATGGTTCGTCGCTCCATGCCTCGAAGATCCGCCGGGATTCGGTTGCTCCCTGCAAAGCGCGCCGGTTTGCACCGCCCCGGATCGAGTTCGTCGCGACGAGCCCAGCTCGTCTTGCCTTCCCTGACGCGATCTGCCGGCCAGCCCTCTCGAACCAGTAGCAGACGAGGTCGGCTTCCGCTGGCACGCGGCCCGCATAGTTCGAGAACATGCGGGCCACATAGTCCTCGCCGAGGTGCGAAATCAGGAGCTTGCCGCCCAGGAACGGCGGGTTGCCGACCACGGCATCCGCCACTGGCCAGTCCGGTCCGGAATCGTCCGCGCTCAGGATCGCGTCACGGCATTCGATGGTGTCAAGCGGCTTCAGGATCGGATCACGCGCCTCGGCGAAGCCGTTGCGCCGCATCCACTGAATCTCGCCGATCCAAACCGAGACACGCGCCAATTCGGCCGCGTAGGGGTTAATCTCGATGCCCTTGACGTTGGCCGGCCCTATTTCGGGAAACGCGCGCTGGAAGCCGAGCACCTCCGCCTCGAGCTGGACTCTGTGCTCCAAGTCCTTGAGCGCCTGCAAGGCGAGATAGAGGAAGTTCCCCGAACCGCAGGCCGGATCCAGGACAGTGAATCCACGCAGGCGATTCAGAAACTCCCGGAACCGGAGTGCCGCTTTGTTGCGTCGTCTGCTCCGGGTGGCAGGCGACTTGGCGACCGCTGCTCGCTCCAATTCGGCGGCGATCTCGGTCTTCTCCATCTCCCACTCGGCGAGCCAAGGTCGAATCACCACAGGCTCGACAATCAGCATGATCTTGTCGCGGTCCGTATAGTGCGCGCCTAGCTGCGCGCGCTTGTCAGGATCGAGGCCGCGCTCGAACAGCGTGCCCAGGATGGACGGGTCGACCTCTGACCAGTCAAGGTCGGACGCCGCCAGCACTGTGTCAATATCGGGCTTCTCCAGAGGCAGTGCACTGGCGTCGTCGAACAGGCCGCCATTGAACCATTCGACAACCTCGAAGCCGACACGGCCCCCGGACGCCATCACTCCGAAGAGTTCTCCGGCCATGCTCGCGAAGGCATCCGGGCTGTGTCGCGCCTGCTGCAACATCCGCGTGAACATTTGATCGGGCAGCAAGCCCACGTCGTCGGCGAACATGCAGAAGACGAGCCGGTTGACGAAGCGCGCGACCACATGCGAGTCGTGGCCACGGTCCCGCAACCGTTGGGCGACAGTGGCGAATGATGCGGCGGCGCGCTCCGTAAGCGATTGTCTGGTCTCGCCCGGCCGCAGCTGATCGGGGTCCGAGAACGCCCACTTGAGCTTGTCGCGTGTCGCAGCGTCAGCGAGACCGTCCAATTCGAATTCGTGCGTCCGGCTTACGCTGTTGGTCCAGTTGGTGCGGATCCGGAACCGGCACATGTCGGAGACGATCAGCAGCGGAGGGTTCTCCAGCGCCAGAGCGTACTGCCGTAGCTGCTCGAACGCGGCGTCCAGGTCGGCGCGCTTCCCCTTGTACTCCCAGGCGAAATGGTGGCGTTTCCAGACGTCGGCCCAGCCGTCGCCACCGGTGTCCTTGCGCGCTCCGCGCTCGAAGCAGTAGGTCTCGCCGGACGGATCGGCTTCAGTCGCCGTCGGCTCATCTAGCAATCGGCAGAGGTCGATAAAGTGCTCCTGCGCCGCCGAACGCTCTTTCAACGCGGAGGCGTGCCACTTGGTAATGAACTCGTGCGGTGTCACGATGCGGCGCTTGTTTCTCTGAGCGGAGAACCAGAGTCGAGGGCGCCGAAAACACCCGCTCGCTTTGGAACAGCTGTCATGACGCCTCTCGCTGTCATTTTCGACTCACCCGAAACTCTGTATCGCCCGACCCGACGGATTGCGATGCCGGTGTCGGATCCGGTGACATGCCAGGTCCTCAGCACTGGCGCAAAGAGAGGCTGGGACCCGCGGCACGTTGTCACAATGCACGATAACAGGATTTCGGAGGACTCCCCCCGGGCCGCAGAACAATGTGGTCTGCCACGAGATCGACCGCCACCAGCCGACTGTCTGGTCAGTGCAAGCCGACCCCCGGAACCGGCCCAACCTCGCGGAGACCGAACCGAACACGCTGTGCAGCGATGCTTCGACCGGTGTGTTGTTGGCCTCGCGGATGAGATCGAGGCTTGGCTGGCCCGTCGAGACCAGCGACCGACCGAGATCAACCGGCAGTTGGGAATGGGGGCTGCAAGGATCAAGCCGAAGAGCCTATTCCCGACACTTGGGATGTCACTGAATGCCACGACCGCCGCGTCGGCGACCCTGACGGCCGCCGTCAGTCGGATCCTCTGAGCGCAAGAACGTCGGCCGCTGTGCAGGCGACCTCGCTCCGGCAAGAGGTTTCGCCCTCTGTTTCAAGAATTCGCCGTTGCAGCCGGCCCGTAGCGTAGATCTGCGATCTCGCGGCGAGACGCGGCTGACGGGCTGCGCCATCCTTGACGAGGAGGTCATGCCCGAATTCCAAGTATGCGAGGGTTGGCGGCATGCTGCACTCTGCGGGACGCGTCCTCCCGAAGTAAACGGCGGCCACGTTGACGAGCGGAACCGAGAGCGTGCCTGACGCGTCGTCCTGCATGTGGGCGTCTGAGGCAACGTAGCCCGGCAAGTCGACCCGATCGATCACATTAGCCTTGCCCCGGAATCTATCCGCGAACGCGAAATGCGCCAAGCCCCAAGGTCGCAAGGTGCCGGGTAGTTCCGCCGACGCTTGGCAGGCCGCCCGGAAAGTCGACAATCCAGCCCGGCGCACCGATGTATCTCTTGCCGCCGCCCGGCGTCTTGCATCTTGTGGGCATCGGGGTCGGCGGCCCGGAGGCGTACTGGGATTGATGCTCCTCGCGTGACCGCGGAACGGCTAGAAGAAGCTGTACCCGACGGACACCGTCGTCCGCAGGATTGGCAGCAGTCCGATGCGCACTTCAGGAGCGACGTAGAGCCGCTTCGTAAGGTATATCCTCGCACCCATTCCCCCGGCCAGGTTGATTCCGGACTGCGCCTCCCATTCGTACGCCAGCGTGGTGTCGTCGGCGCTCGCAAAGGTTGGGATGAGGTCCCGGTACTGCGTGTATCCCACGCCGACCACAATGTATGGCTTGAGTCTCCCGGAAGCACGGAACTCGTATTCGAACGTGGGCGTGACAAGCAAGGCATGCGCCTCGGTGGATTCATAAGGGCCGAACATGTCCGCGTCCAGGTATTCCACGCCGACGCGCCATCGCTCGGCCGCGCGCGCGGACACGGAGACGCCCTTCAAGATCGCGTGCGGCGGAGTATCGTCAATTCCCCACGCGTACCCCCCCTGGGCGGCGACACTCAACACGCCTGCCTGCCCCCATGCAGGCAATGCAGCAAACCCGACGAGGGCCGCCAGCACCACCCATTCCGCTACGCCCCGGCCGCCTTTTCCGCGAATCGATGGCGACTTCATTTTGTTGACCGACCGAAGAACACGGAAAACCGAATGTTCGGCTCGAATCCGATGCGCGTCTGGGGGGCGATGTACCACCGCTGTCCCGCTCGAATCTTCATGCCAACGCCCCATGCCAGAGCGGACGGGAAGTGCGTTCGGCTCGTGCGGCTTTTTCGGTGATAGTTGATCCCGCCTCCCATGATCATGTACCAGACACGCTTCGACGCTGGCCTGGAGAGGTCCTTCACGACGCTCAGAGCCAGCATGTTGTCGATATGATCCGGAACGATCATTGAAGAGTATTCGGGCTCGATTCCCCAGCCCCGCTTTCCAAAGTACATCCGATAGGAGCCGCCGACGGTCACGTGCTGCCGGGCCTCAAAGAACGTTGCCGTGCCCACGTGAAACCGCAGTTCGTCTGGTCGGGGTTGGGCCGTCAGCGATGGAGCAGCGAACAATGCGAGCACCACAATGAGCAGAATCTCTGGAACCAGTTGCCTGAAGATTCGCATGCTGTCCTTGTTCTGCTCCCGTTGCCATGCATCCGCGTCCGTGGTGCACTCCGCTACGCTGAGTTGCGTCGATGCCCCGGCGCACTGGAAGGGAGCTCCTGTCCTGCTCGTAGGATACCGTGAAGCGTCTCGCCCGGATCCGGTGTGGCCTGTCCAGTTCGGAACAGCGCGCTGACCGGCCTTGGGAGCGGCCCGAGAGCCTACACATCCAGATCATCGACCGCAGGATTGCGGCCAGCGGCGGGAAGTACGTTCCCGCCTGGGGGGCTCACAGGTATCAGCCATCAACGAGTCTCGGTCAGGAGGAGCGCCTCTCGCAGGATCGCGATGCGTTGGAGCCCCTCGTCCTGCTCGCACGGCCCGCGACCCAGGGCGGCGCGCGTGAGCTCGCCCCGCCACAACTCCCGTCGCAGCCACTCCACCGTCTCCGGCTTCAAGATGCGGAGCCCAATCCGCACTCCATCTTTCTACACAGAACCCTTGCCCTGTGTTGAGTGTGTCCAAGCGCTAGTGGATTGGCGGATGTGCAATGTCAGCTCGATATGATGAGTATCGAATTCCATCCAAGTGACCTGCAGGATCATGCGATGACGAAGAATCTGACACCGCGGCGGTCAGCAACCACGCATACCAGCCGAGTCGTGAAGCCGAGTCGTGACGGATCGCGAGCGCACACGGCTTCGGTGGCCCGTACGGCGCGCGCTGTGACCCCGACATCGGAGCGGATCATCCAGGCAACCTCAGTGAAACGTCGGAAAGCCATGAAGGTGCTGGCAAATCGGTAGGCGGCACTACCGCGTCACCTGGGCCAACGCGGTTCGCGGCCATGAGGAAGCACTTCGACATGGCGGGGCTCCAGGGATCATCAGCGAGCACGCGATTGAGTCGGCACTCGCCCGCCCGTACCATGGCTACCACCGACTCATCCATCAGAAGGCGGCGGCGCTGGTTCACGGAATCGTTTCGAATCACGGGTTTTCGGATGGCAACAAACGAACGGCTCTCTATCGGGTGGAATTGCTGGTTCAGAGAAGCGGCTATGAGTTCATTGAAGATGACGAGGTAGTCGCAGAGACCATCACCACCGTCGCACGCGGTGAATTGGACTACGAGGGTCTCGCGGAGCAGTTTCGCCAACGCTTGGTGCGGCCCGGTGGGCAATAGTCGTCCATTGGTCGCATTCGCATGAGCCAGACTGCAGCGAACGACCCGCTGAATGAAGCGAACAGGGCTCCAGCCACCGGCTCAACATCGCGGAGATCGGACCGAGCGCGCTGTACAGCAATGCCTCGACCGGCGCATTCCGGATCTGCGGACACGGGATCGAGGCTTGGCTGGCCCGTCAGGACCAGCGCCAGACCGGGATCACTTGGCACTTCAATACCGAGGATGCACGGATCAAGCTGAAGAGCCCAGATCCGACAGAGGTGGTCCGGGGATTTTGGACCACACGCTAAGGTGGACTTCGTCAAGGTTGAAAGGAGTCAACGATGGCGAAGAGACGGACGTTCACGGCGGCGTTCAAGGCGAGGGTGGCGAAGGAAGCGTTGCGCGGGGACCGAACCGTGCAGCAGATCGCAGCTAAGCACGAACTGCATCCGAACCAGGTGAGCCAATGGAAGCGCACGGCCAGCGAGAGACTGGCCGAATTGTTCGAGCGGGCTGCCGGGCCCGGTCAGGATGAGCGGGAGGCGGAGGTCCGCAAGCTGCACGAGAAGATCGGGCAGTTGGTGGTCGAACGGGATTTTTTGAAGCGCGCGTGGGAACGCTGAGCCGGACCACGCGCAAGAGCTTGGTGCAGAGAGACCACCGGCAGGCGAGTCTGCGCCTGCAATGCTGGTTGCTGGGGGTGTGTCGGTCCGGGCTGTACTACCAGCCGCGGGAGGCGGATCCGGACCAGCTGGCGCTGATGCGGCGGATGGACGAGTTGTACACGGCGCATCCGTTTTACGGGACCCGGCAGATGAGCCGGCATCTGCAACGGGAAGGCTATCCGGCCGGCCGGGACAAGGTGCGGCGGCTGATGCGCAAGATGGGCTTGGAGGCGGTCTACTGCAAGCCGCGCACGAGCCAGCCGGATCCGGAGCACCGCGTCTATCCGTAGCTGCTGCGGAACCTGGCGATCGAGCGGCCGCACCAGGCGTGGTGCGCAGACATCACCTACATTCCGATGCAGCGGGGATTCCTGTACCTGGTGGCGGTGAGGGACTGGTTCAGCCGGGCGGTGCTGAGTTGGGCACTGTCGAACACACTGGACACGGAGTTCTGCCTGCTGGCGGTCGAGGAGGCGCTGGAGGGGTTCGGTCCGCCGGAGATCTTCCACACCGACCAGGGCAGCCAGTTCACGTCGCGGGCGTTCACGGGCTGTCTGGAAGAGGCCGGCGTGCGGGTGTCGCTGGATGGACGGGGCCGCTGGATGGACAACGTGTTCATCGAGCGGCTGTGGCGATCGCTGAAGTACGAGGCGGTGTACTTGCAGGAGATGCCGGACGGGTTCGCGGCGCGCGCGGTCATCGGGGACTGGCTGGCGTTCTACAACCGGACCCGGCCGCATTCGGCGCTGGCGGGGAGGACGCCGTGGGAAATGCTGCCAGCGGGCAGCAGGCCGCGATGAGAGTGCGTGTGCGGGGTGCTGGCTGGGCCGGACGCCAACCGGCGGGCCGGAGAGGTCGGGCCGGACGGGCCCGCCTCGTTGTTCGGCACGCGGACGGCCCGCTGGTGCGCATGCCTCCGCTCGTGCTGGCGGAGAGAGAGCCGAGTGGACGCGAGAGCGGCATGCAACCAAAGGAGTTATGCGTGTCCGGGCGGCTCGGTTGCGGGCTCCATGCAACTGCATTCCAGCAATTGCGTCGCCCCTCGCATGCAGGCCCCCCGCTGTTTGCTGGAACACGCGGACAAGCGACACGGGTGTCCGGCCGGAGACGTGGTAACGTTACCTGTTGCAGTGGCATCGGCCGCGGAAGGAGACGGCATGGCCTTGACGAACGCAGAGAAGCAACGGCGCTATCGTGCCCGGCTGCGGGAGGGAGACCGGCCGGTCCGCTACCGCCGCCCGCAGGAGCGGCGTTCGCATCCGCAACGCTGGCGCGACGCGGTGGCGGCCTGGGTGCAGTTGCAGGAGCACTATGGGGAGTGGCTGGAGAGCCTGCCGGAGAGTCTGCACGGGACGCCGCTGGGGGCGAAGCTGCGGGTGCTTAGCGAGGTGGCGCTCGACGAGTTGCAAGCCGTCGAGCCGCCGCTGGGCTACGGGCGGGACTGAGCGATGAGGCTGCAGGCGGGCAGTGGGGGCTGGTTTGCCGCCGGCGAGGGGTGCGAGCGGGCGCTGCGGAGATTGAGCGATCCGGCGTTCAAGGTGTTTGCGTACGGGTGCCTGCGGGCCGAGCGGGCCAGCGGGTGGCTGGAGTTCGAGAGCAGCGGCTTGGCGCGGGAGTTGGGCAGGAGCCGTGCGAGCCTGGGACGCTGCCTGCGCGAGCTGGTCAGCCAGGGGATCTGCGAACTGGAGGCGGCCCCCAACCAGCATCGCGGTTCGCGCTTGCGGGTGCGGGAGGAGTACTGGCCCTACGAGGGCCGGACGGAGGCGGCGTCGCGGACCGCGGCAGGTGCGGCCGGGGAGGTGGGTGCGTATGTCGAGCGGGTGCGGGAGATGTGCAGCAAGCCCGCCTGCGTGCAAGCTGGATTCGGGCCCGCCGACGAGCGTCTGGCGGCGGACTGGCAGCGAGCCGGGGTGAGTCTCGAAACGGTGCGGCGGGCGATCCGGCTGGGCAGCGTACGGCAGTTGACGAGCATGATCGACCGGCCTGGGAGCGAGCCGGTCCGCAGCCTGCGCTATTTCGCCGGTCTGGTGGAGGAAGTGCGCCAGGAGAGGATGTCCGCTGGTTTCTGGAAGCACTGGGAGATCTCACTCGAGCGCTGCGAACGGTACTGGCGGTCGCGGACCGAGCAAGTTGCGGGGCGTGCCTGTTCAGATTTGGCCCAAGCAGCCCCTCTCGGAGGGGGCGAGATCCCCTCAGCGGTCAAGCAAGAGCAAGACGAGGAGACGGGATGATGATGATCTCCAATTGAGGTATACTCACCTTGGTCGGTAGGTCAGAGCAGTAGCGGAGTCCACTTTAAATTCACCGACCAGTGGTCTAAACACATCGGACCACCTCACCCAAGAGGCTATTAAGCGGCAAATAACAACGTCGCCGACAAGTTCGAGATCCATCAGGAACCAAGCGATGGCGTGTTCAGTGTGCACCTGAACAGCGAAGACGGCCAGATGGTTATAAGGCAGCGGACGTTTGAATTAGTCGAGCAAAACATCCTGGTATATAAGGGTCTATGTTCGATTCGCCAGGGGCTCGCACGGGGATGAAAGGGGGCCGGTCTTAACGGGTCACTTTTTGATCGGCACCATCTCGGTAACAGGCGGGCCGAGATCCTTCGGCGGCCGGCTCATGTCGGGCACGGGCGTTCCTTCGGGCGGTTGTGGTTGAACGATGAGCTGCGTAATGGTCGGCCGGTCCGGCACAGCTTCGGGGACTATCTTCGCCAGCAGCCCTAGTATTTCTCGACTCTGCTTCCGACTGATCGTCCCTGAGTCGTTGCTGCGGAGATTGTTAGACGATTCGCGGTCGCGAGTCGGGTCAGTCCGTGAACCGAAACGAATAAAGATCCGCCTCCTTCAACTCGATCCGCAGTCGAATCGGTTGACTAGTCAGTCGACCGACGTCGCCGCTGGATGGCCACGACACGAGTTGGTCAATGGAGTCGGCTTTCAACGGAACCGATCGCTCGAACCCCGGCAACGGCTCGCCATCGTCGCCGAGCACTGTCACCGTGGCGTAGCCGCCGGCGCGTACAGCGACATTCAGCAGGAGCGTCTCGCCCGAAACGATCAGAGGCTTCGTGATGAGCCGTCCTGATTCCGCGCCGGCGTTCAGCGACACGAACCCGTCGCGGCGCAAAACAGTTAGGTGCATGGCGCTGTGCGTGTCTTCGAGCCAGTCCGCTCGTTCGCTCTCACTGAGAGTCGAGGGATCGCGCGGGCTGCCGTCGGGCCAGCGGTCGTGTTGCGGGACGCGACGCTTGTTCCCTCCGTAGTAGAAACGAACCTCGTCGTCGTGCAGGATGATGCCGTTGTAGGCGCCCAGTTGCAGTCGGTCGTAGTTGCCGACAAGTCCGCGCGTCAGAGGCGACGGCTCCAGGAACGGCTGACGGTCGCCCAGCCGCCGCCAGTTCTCGAAGTCGCGGCTCATGGCTAGTTGGATCAGGTTGAAGCCGTCCGCGTTGCGGCGGTCGGGCAGCCTCTCGCCGGTTGGGTAGTACACCGTGATCAGGCCGAGATACAGGCCCTCGTAGGGGACCACGCCGAAGTTGTAGCACTCGGCCTGCCAGGTCGGAATGCGTCCCCCGCCTCCCGGGGGATCGACGAACAGCGGCTTGGCCAAAGCAGGATTCACCAGCCGCCGCCGAATGATGTCGAGCGCCATCTCCTGGTCGCGGCCTTTGTCCATGCCGAACATGAAGCGCGGCACAGACCACTCGACGAAATCCCTGCTGATCGACACATCGTAAGAGCGCCCGACCGTGTTCGGGTTCTCACGTTTCAGCAGCGCGAGGAACAAGCGCTTCTCACGATCGAACGTCATCGTCCCGGCGTCGCCCGAGGGGAGCTCAACGTCGAGCTTCTTCCAATCGAAGCCGTCCTCGCTCACGACCGGGATGCGACCGCGCGGGACCGTCAGCAGGCCTTTGTAACGCCGCCGCGGATCTGGATCATCCGGGTCGTACACGACATGGACCAGGCGCTGATTGTCGGGCGTCGGGAACAAGTTGTTGCGCATCGATCCGTCGAACTCGACCAACCCGAGATTCGGCTTCTGCCAGTGCACGCCGTCTTGAGACGTTGCTAGCGCGTACCGGCGCCGTTGTCCGCGTTGGTCGTAGCGGCATTCGTAAACCTGCTTGTAGACGCCTTCCTCAGGGACCCACATCGGCGGCGAGAAGATGCCGATGTAAACGCCCTCCCACGGGCGATCGGCTTTGAGCACCGCTCCGCGCTTCTGCGGCTGGTGCATCGTGCGCTTCAGGCCTTCGATCCGTTCGACGATGTGATCGTCGAGAAAGAGTTGTCGGTGCGAACCGATTTCAATGGGTTCGGCGGCACGCAGCGCTGCCAGCGGAGTCAGCAACATTGCGGTGAGGGTAAGGATGGTCTGTTTCATGGTGTCGAATCCTCGGATTGTAACTGAAACGAACAAAGGCGCAGACAACACCCGAGGACGTGGCACATAGCTAATCTCTTAAGGCGAAAACTCCAATCTTGGTGCCTCCGAATCGAGTGCACTAGCATCAAGGATGAGGCAGCAGGCGATTGATGCGGCCGCTAATCCGATCGGTAATCTTGCTCCCGATTACTGCGCTCGCACGACGCATCCCAAGTCTTGAGCGTTTCTTTCATCGACCGTGCCAGTTCGGGCCGTGCTGCAACAAGGTTGTCCCGTTCTCCTCGATCGATCACAACATCGAATAACATATCTTCGCTGCTGCGTGCGTCGTCTAGGTAGGAGAGGAACTTGTAGCGATTACCAACAAGGGCGTGATCCGGGGATCCCAGTCTTTCGGACTTGCCTTGCTCACCGCCGTCGGGAGTTTGGAAGGCGATCGGCTGAGGGCGCTCTTTCATCATTCCCTCGATGAGCGGCATCAGGTTGATGCCGTCGATGGGCTCCGGGCGGCCCTTTACCTCAAACCCCAGCGCCGCCAGCACGGTTGGAAAGTAGTCGGACGTCGAGCAGGGAATGTCCGTGGCGCGCGCCGCTTCGACGCGTGCGGGCCACTCCAGAATCCCTGGTACACGAATCCCGCCTTCGAACAGGCTTCGCTTGCGGCCGCGAAGTCCGTTGGTCGATCCCCGATAAGTGTCCTGATAATGGACCTTTCCCTCGGGCCCGTTATCACTTGTGTACCAGAGCATCGTGTTGTTAGCGACACCCAGGTCACGCAGTTCCTTGCGTAGCCGTCCTACCTGCTCGTCAAGGGCTGTAATGCAGCCGTAGAAGTGTTTTTCTCCCTCGCTGAACTCGGAGTACATCTTTTTATAACGCGGCCCGCCTCGTACGGGCCCGTGGGGTGCATGAAACCAGATCACGGAGAAGAATGGTTTGTCTTCGCGAACGGCTTGGCGCAGGAACGGGATCGCGCGGTCCATGATGACCCGCGAGTCATCGCCGTCGAGATTGTCTTTGGCATATTTACCGGGCCCGGTCCAGTACTTCGTACGGAACGACTGGTTCTTCATCGGGTCCCAGGTCGGCACGGCCTGCTCGGTCGCGAAACACTCGTCGAAGCCGTTCTCCCAAGGTGGCGAATAGTGTTCTTTCTGTCTGCCCCCGCGCCGGCCGTCGTCGATGTCGTTGGTGAGTGTCCCAAGATGCCATTTGCCGAAGTGGCCCGTAGCGAAGCCCTGCGTCTTCAGCGCCTCGGCCAGCGTGACCTCCTGCTTCTTTATGTGCCCGACGTTGGCGCAGTAGATGCCGTAGCGGTAGCTTCCGTGTTGGCTGTCAAGCAGATATCCGGGCAGATGTGTTCTGCAAGGGCGATTTTCTTGGATTTCTCTGCACATGGTGAGATTCGGTGAGGGGCGGCGGTGGGTGCTGCTCAGGCGGCGGCCGGCAACTCCCGAGCGGGCGGTTCGCTTTGCCAGCAGCGGTCCTCGCGCAGCAGCGCAGTGAGCAGGCAAGCGAGCTTGCGCATGACGGCGACCATGGCGACCTTGTGCTCCTTCTTGTCGGCGATCAGGCGCTGGTAGCAGGCCTTGCAGGCGGGTTCCCAGCGGGTCGCGGACAGGGCCGCCATGTAGAGGCTGTGGCGGGGCTGGGCGCGACCGCCGCGAATGCTGCGGCGACCATGCTGTTTGCCCGAGTCTTGGTCGAACGGCGCCAGGCCCAACAACGCGGCGGCCTGGCGGCGACCGATGGTGCCCAGTTCGGGCATCTCGGCACACAGGCAGGCGGCCGTGACCGGGCCGCAGCCGGGCACCGACTGGATGATCTCGGCGCGGCGCGCCAGGGCAGCGTCGGCGGCGATACAAGTCAGCATGCGCTGCTCGCAGGAGCTGATGTCGGCTTGCAGGCCATTGCAACTGTCAGCGATGCAGGCAGCCGCCTCGGGGGCGAGTTCGGCGCGCAGCTTGCGGAGGGCGCCGAGCTGTATCACGAGCTTGCGGCGCGCGGCCAGCAAGTCACTGAGCAGCTGCAGGTGATCGTCTTGGGGCGGGGTCGCCACGAGGCTGTCAAGCTGGCCGAAGCGGGCCAGCATGGCAGCGTCGACGCGGTCGTTCTTGGCGAGTTGTCCGAGGGCCTCGGCGAAGCGCCGCGAGCGCAGCGGGTTGACCAGCACGGTCTCCAAGCCGGCCTCGAAGAGGCACTGATGCAGACGGCGGTGATAGCGCCCGGTGGGCTCGAAGACAGCGCGGCTGACGCCGTGCTGCAGCAGCCACTTGCGCAGGGCGCGGCGGCCGCACTTGTCATTCTTGAAGTGGCGCTCCAAACTGCCCTCGAGGATGTGGGCGTCGAGCCCGGATTTGCCGACATCGATACCGGCGATTACGGTGGGCTTGGGTGGTGTCATTCCTGCGTTCCTGTCCTTTTGCGATACGGGGCTACACCCACGCTTCCGTTGAGGTCGCGCAGGAATTGATGCGACGGGCCGACCAAGCTACCGCACGGACCTGAAATCCGAGGGGGAAACGGTCCGACCCGTCGCCGCCTCGGGGGCCTTGCAAGGCCCCCGAGGCGACCTCCCCCCGCTGGCGAGGGGAGGGATCCGAGGCCTGCCGCTGCGGTGGCTTGCGCCACCTGCGGCAGACCAACGAGACGTACCCAAGTCCTAACTGGGGATCCTGTCTCCGGCACACTTCCAAGATAAAAGGGATGGCGACCCGTGAGCGCGCTGCCGCGCGTGGGAGAGCAGACGGGCGCGCCGGAGTAGAAGCGGTCAAAGCGAATGCCGGCCCGCGACATCGCGTCGAGGTTGGGCGTTTTAACGTAGGGGTGGCCGTTGTAGCCGACGTCGCCCCACCCCTGATCGTCAGACATGCAGAGAATGATGTTCGGTTTTGTGCCAGACGCCGCGCGAACCACAGGCCGAGCGGCCACACCAGCCAAGATGTTTTTCAGTACTGTTCGCCGATTCATGGCGATACCGTGGAGACTCGAAAGAGTCCCCAGGCTAGTTTGCGTGCGAGAAGGTGCGAACCTCTAGAACACGAACCGCAGACCCAACTGGATCATCCGTTGTGTGCGTTGGAGCGTGGGTTCACTCCCTGCTCTGGTGATGCGGCCCGCGTTTCCTGTACCGATGCTGGAGTTGGGCGTGTTGAACTGTGGGGTGTTGGTGATGTTGAAGAACTCGGCGCGGAACTGGAGCCGCTTGGATTCACTGATAGAGAAGTTCTTGAAGATCGAGAGATCGAGCTGTTTGGTTCCCGGCCCTTCGAGTACGTTCGGCCCGCTGTTGCCCCACATCCGGAAACCAGGCTCGGCAAAGGCGTCCACGTCGAACCAGCGGCGGATGGTCTGCTGGTCCGCCGGGAGGTTCCCGTCACGGAGCCGGTCGGCCCGGGAGCCTTGCCCGATGTTCAGCGTGTTGCTTCGGGCGCCGGGCGTGAACCGGAGTCCATCATACAGACGGAGCCCTCCGTGAATCTCCCAGCCGCCGACGATCTGGTTCGCAACTGCGTTGACCCCGCCCAACAGCGGTTTTCCCCGCCCGAACGGAAACTCGTATCCGAACGTCGACTGGAAGAAGCTCGGGATGTTGGTCCCGCAGTCGCCCTTCTCGCCCCTCAGGTCCGCGATTGGCAGACTCCCCGGACTCGCCGAGATGCAGTGGCTCCAAGTGTAGCTGACCTGGTAGTTCAGTCCCATCGAGTACCTCTTCACAAGGCGGGCCTGGAGAGCATGGTAGGTGCTGTTTCCCCTGGCCTGCCGGATCGAGACCGAGGAATGCTGCGGCCAACGACGCCGACTGGCCACCGAGCCGGTGCCCGGGACCGCCTGGTTGAGGTTGAGATTCTGGTCCAGGTCGGTCCCTTTCGATCCAACGTAGGCGACAGTCAACTGTTGGTGGCCCAGCAATTGCTGCTGGACCGCAACATTCCACTGCTGTATGTACGAGGTCTCGTAGTCCTCCGCCAGCCCTCTTCGGTTCTGTCCCCGAGCGTCTGGGTCGCTTGTCCGGAAAACACCGTCTGAGATTGCCCAGGCCCCCTCGAAATCGCCCTGGCTGTTGCTGAGCGTCGAATTGATGAAAAAGGGTGGGTTCGAGGCAAGGCTCGCCCCCAAGTGGATCGGGATGAGGGAGTAGTAGACCCCGTAAGCAGCGCGCACGACGGTGGCGTCGGTGAGCCGGTAGGCAAGGCCCAGGCGCGGAGCGAAGCCGTCCCAGTCCCCCGAGAGGCCACTACGCGAGATCCCGCCTTGTCCGACGGGAACCGGCTCTCCGCTCGCAATGTCGAACTGCATCATCCGGTCGGCGACCTCAACCTGGGGGTAGGATTGCGGGACCTCGTACCGGAGACCGAGGTTCAAGGTAAGTTTCGGGGTGACCTTCCAATCGTCCTGGAAGTAGAAGCCCCAGTCAGTCCTCCGCAATCCCCTCGTCCCGACGATTCCCTTCAGGTCGACAGTCCGCGGCTTTCCGAGAAGGAGCTCGGCGGCGCCAAACCCGGTGTTCGTTCGTTTGACCGGATTGTTCGTGTAGATCGAGGTGAACTGGAAGAAGCCCCGCGGCCGTTGGGCCTGGAACACGTTGGTCTGGCGTCGAATCACGTCAAATCCAATCTTGAGAGTGTGATTCCCCCGAGTGGCATCAAGGTTGTCACTGATCTGGAAGTTGTTGGAGACGATGACCGCCGGCCGGAACTGAAAGTCACCGATATTATTGAGACCGGAGACACGGATCTCGGCAAGACCAGTGCTGAACTTGTCGACGTTGGAGTTGGGTATGCCGAACTCCTCGGAGATGTTGCGGTCTCCGTTTAGCGACGTACTCTTCAGCGGCTGCCGGGAGAAGCCGAAACGAATCTGGTTGATGGTCCGCGGCGAAATGACGTGCGTGTAGCTCGGGACAATCTGGACGAAGGGAACGCTGATTCCAATGTAGGGTGTAGCCTCAGGGCCGAGTCTCTGCCGGCTGGTGTCGACGAAGTCCCACTGTGCGATGGTTGCCCGGACGAAACCGCGCGAGCCGCCCTGGAACGCCCGGTCAACTTTGACGGTGCCCTGGTCACTGGTGGTCGGCTGGGAACTGACGGGATTGAAATTGGATACCAAGCCAGGGCGATTTGGCAGTGGGTAGAAGTCCATCACGTTCTTGGCGGCAGGGTCGAAGCGGGCCGCCGGAATCATGTTGTCTGGAAAAGGTTGCCGCACGATCTTGCCGGCGGCATTCGTCTCGCTGGTCAACGGATCGAAGATGGTAACCGGCTTGGATCGGCCAAGCAGGTCGCTGAAATCCCCGTCTTTCATGGGCGCTGTCGGTACCGTCGTCAGATGGGTGATGCCCTGCCGGATTCGCTGCCCTTCGTAGGACAAGAAGAAGAAGGTCTTGGCGTCGTTTCCACCCAGCGGGCCGCCCAGCGTGCCGCCGAAGATGTTCTGCCGCAGCGGCGCCTTGTCGCCCCGGGCGAAGTAGTTGCGTGCGTCGAGCTTGTCGTTGCGGAAGAATTCAAACGCCGTGCCGTGGAACTCGTTCGTTCCGGACTTGTAGCCGATGTTGATGGACGCCCCGGAGCGGCCGAACCGGGCGTCGGGAACCGAGGTCTCCACGCGAAACTGTTCAATTGCCTCCATCTCGACGAAGTTCATCACCCCCCCGCCCTGGTGATTGGAGTTGTTCTGGATACCATCCACCACGAAGTTGTTGTCATTGGGGTGGGAGCCGTTGACGCTGTTCCTCGTGTCCCCCCGCGCTGAGGAAAGGCCCAGCCCCCCGGCCTGCTGACCCCCCGGAACGACACCGGGGGTGTAGCGAATGAGCCCTGCGAAATTCCGGCTGTTCATGGGCAAGGATTTTACCTCCCGCTCCGTTCGGAGGGTACTGAGGGTCGTGGCCTCGGTTTGGAGAACTTGTCCGACGGCTTCGACCGTAACGGACTCGGTCACCGCCCCGATCTGCAGGGTGAAATCGACGGCAAGCCGCTCGGAGAGGTGCAGCACGACGTCTTTCGCCGCAGTGAAAAAACCTTCCTGGGTGACCGTAATCCGGTAGGTCCCCGGCGGGAGAGGAGGAGACACATACAAACCGGTTGCGGCTGTCTCCAAGTCCAGCTGGTAATTTGTCCCAGTGTTCAGTACCGTCACCTTCGCACCGGGAATAACTGCTTCCGAATTGTCGTAGACAAACCCGGAAAGAACTCCTGTGTCGACCTGAGCCGTGGCGCTGGAAACAACGAGAAGAGACAGAACGACTAGAGACACGAACTTCATATTCTTCATGGGAACAGACCCCCCTCCAACCCCGGAAATGTGCAGCTGTAATACGATTTGCCACACCCCTAAACCTCTACTGCGGCGGCAGCCGAGACGTCCTGCCGCCAAATCCATGGACATAGGCTAGTAGGCTAGTATGCGAGCTTGGGAAAAGTCAACGACATCTCTAACGTCGGCAGGTACATTTTTTAGTCGTGACGTGATTCGTCTGATTGGGTCGGATCGTTTCTCGCGCGGCTAGGGGAGCATCTCGTTGGGGCAGCAAGCGCCTGTTGGGATCAGGCCGGCAGCCGTTTCCGGCGCCTTTCCCAGCGCGGAGCATCTCGTGGGAGCCCCAAAGGCCTGTTGCGAGGGCGCGGGGCCGGTGTTCGCAGCGCCCGGGACGGGTCGCTGGACAGTGCCGCCACAGCGGTGGTGTTACGCCTCGCAAGGCGTTGCGCGGCAGGCTGGCGGGCGGTCGCATGGCTAGGGCGAGGGCGGCTTGAGCAGCAAGTCGAGAGCCGCCTGCGGGCGCGCCGCGAAATGGCGGTTGGCCTCCGGCAGGTAGCGGAACTGGGGCAGGCCGCGGATGATCGAGATGGCCGTGTTGGTCAGGCAGGCGAGATTGCGCGGCAAGTCGCCCACATAGACGCGGCAGCGGTCTTCGTCGTAGGTGAAGTCGCGCACATAGTGCAGGCGGTTCTCGATCTCCCAGTGGTTGCGCAGCAGCGCCGCGAGTTGTTCCGCAGTGGCCTGCGCGGGGCCCAGCGAGGTGAGCGCATAGGTCACTTCGCAACTGGTCTTGCCGGTCTTGACACGGTGCCGCTGGCGTTCGACGCGGATGGCCTGCTGGCGGCCGTACAGGGCGGCATAGCCGTCCCATTCCGGGGCGCTGATGTCCTTGACCCAGTAGCGGCGGCGCTCGATGCGGCCATGCTGCTTGTCCAGCGTCTCGACCAGCGGGCAGGCGCTGAAGTCCATCGCTTGCAGGTCCTGCAGCATGGTTGGCTGGTTGTCCTTGATGGCCGTGATCAGGTAGTCTGCCCCGCACTCGTCGAGCAGGCAACGCGCCGTCTCCTGCTGGGCGTGCAGCGCGTCGCCGGTGACGACGCGCCCGGCCAGCTCGAGTTCCCTGGCGAGTTCCCGCAAGGCCGGAATCTCGTTGGTCTTGCTGTCGATCTCCAGCTGTCCCAGCACCACGCCGCTGCCCTGCTCCACGGCCGCGAGCAGCATGCGGCGACCGTGCTCGGTTTGCTTGGAGGCGCCGCGTACATCCTTGCCGTCCATGCTGATGCCTGGCAGAACCGCCGGGCCGCCCCCCCTGGGCCCCCGCTGCGCGCGCCGCTAGCAGCGCTCTCCGAGTCCGTATCGTCTTGCTGTGGCTGCACTTGCCCGCTCTGCTGGAGAGCCCATTCGCGCAGCGCGGCCTCCAGTGTCTGCGGCTCCAACGTCGCCAGAATGTTGTGGAACGTGGTGATCGACGGACTCGTGTAGCAGCCTTGGCTGGGGCTGTAGAAACACTGCACAGCCACCCGCTGCAACTGGCTCAGCAGGGCCGCGAACTGGGCGAAAGCGGTCACCCCGCGGTAGCCGCACAGGCGCGCGGCCACCGCCAGTGCGAGCACGGTGCGCAACCCGTAGCGCTTGCCCCGGGCATGGCGGTACTCGGGCACCTCGCCGAGGAACTCGAACAGACTGCGCAGCGTCTGCGCGTCGGGGGGCTCGCTGCGGGCCGGGCCGGGCCAGGCCGGATCGTCCTCGGGCTGGGCCAGCTGGCGGGCCGCGTTGGGTTGCAATTCGTACACGAAAATCTCCTTCGGCTGGCCGTGCTGGCGCCAACTCGGCGTGGCACCCGGCAGGCGTGCGTAGCCGCCGGTGAAGCCCAGCGAGCGCCAGTTGGCGGCCCGGTAGCAGGTGCCGGCGAAGCGTTGCGGGTCCACGAACGACTCCGCCAGCAGGCTCGGGAACCCATGCACCGCCAGCATGTCGTGCGAGAGCCGTCGCAGGCTCAGGCCGAGCACCCGCGAGGCGAGGTTGGGAGCGCCCTGCCAAGCGGGCAAAATCACGAAGCGGGAGTTCTGCGTGAGCAGATGCAGACGGCGCCGCTGCTGCTGCGGGGACCAGCCGATCCAGCGGTCCCGGGCCGCCAGCTTGAGCGCGGCGGCCTGCCAGCCCACCAGTGCGATCCAGCTCTCCCCCAGCGTCGCGACATGGCGCAGGGCCTTGCCGAACAGGCCCTCGAACGACAGGTAGTGGTGGGTCGCCACTAAGCGGTCCCAGCGCCGGTGCTCCTGCGCACCCCGCGTGGGGCGCACGCGCACGGAGCGCAAATCCAGATCCCGCAAGCCGGTCGGCGACGCCACTAGACCCTACCCTGACAGACTGACAACAAAATGTCCAGTCTTGGCAGCGGAAAGCGCTGCCACTCGGAGGTCGCAGCGTCTAGCAGGCAGACGCGGCTCCTCCCACTACTACCGTGCTCTGCCTCGGATTCGGACTAAAAAATGGCCCTGCTAACGTCGGGTGCGCGACATTTCTGTGAAAAGGATGGCAATCTCAGACTTCGTTACATCGGAACTCTCTGCAAAGAGGCCTAGAGCCTCGTAACTAGCTGCTGGGTCAAGCTTTCACGCTCCCTCCCCGGCCGCATCCGGACTTGACTTGCGCCCCAGAACATGCTATTTTGAATGCATATGTATTCGCCCGCCAAACTGCCCGCGCCCACTGGCCTGCCCGCCGCTCTGCCGCTCCAACCCCCGCACGCCACGCCCATCAGCGCGCGCCTCAGCATGCTGCGCGAGGGCGACCGCGTCGTCTACTTCGTGCACACCGACCCCGTCTGCTCGCACACGGCCGACCACAAGCTAGAGCGCAATCTCTGCCTGGCCCGCTTCGCCCTGTTCGGCCTCGCTACGCAGTCCGAACTGGCCCGCGCCCACGGCATCAGCCAGAGCACCGTCTCGCGCGCCGTGCAGCGGCTGCAGGTGCAGGGTGAGCTTGGCTTCGCGCCCGCCCCCAAGCCGCGCCGCCCCGATGGCATCGTGGACCCCGCGCAGCTGGCCCAGGCCGCCCGCATGCTGCGGTCCGGGCTCAGCCTGTACCGCGTGGCCCAGCAACTGGGCGTCTCGCAATCGACGCTGTGGCGCTACACCCAACAGGGCTTGCTACCGGCCAGCCAGTGCCTGCCACGGCGCCGCGCCGGCGCGCCCGCCGAGCGTGACAGTGACGCTCAGGGAGCGGGCCCGCAGCCCGGCGGCGCGGCGCCCAGTGCGCCGCCGTCGGCGGCCCCCGGCAAGGAAGACCGCAACCGGCGTGACGCCGCCGCCCCGCGCGGCCGCGCGGCGCACGACACGGCGGGCCGCGTAGCGGCCAGCCTGGGGGCGCTCGACGGGCGCGCCCCGCGCTTCGCCGCCGCCGCGGCCGTCAGCGGGGGCGGCGTGCTGACCGCCCTGCCGAGCCTGCTGCAGGCCGGCCTGCTGCGCCACCTCGACCAGCTGACGCTACCCAAGGGCTTCTACGGCCTGCAGTCGCTGCTGCTGCTGTGGGCCTTCCTGCTGCTGGGCCGGGTGCGTTGCGCCGAGCGGCTGCGCTACCAGCAGCCCGGCGAGTGGGGCGCCCTGTTGGGCCTGGACCGCTGCCCCTGCCCGCGCACCCTGCGCCGCCGCACGCACCAGCTGGCCGCTGCCAAGGGGCTGCCGGCCTGGGTCGGCTGCCTGACCCAGGACTGGTGTGCAGACGATCCGGAGGCCGTCGCCACGCTGTTCGTCGATGGCCACGTGCAGGTCTACAGCGGTCAGGGCCGGCTGCCGAAACATTTCGTGACCCGCCAGAAGCTGGCCCTGCCGGCCTCGGTCGGCTACTGGGTGCACGCGCTGGGCGGGGCGCCGCTGCTGTGCTTGCACCGCCAGATAGACGCCGGCATGGTGTCTGAGATCTGGAACGGGATTGTGCCGCAGTTGCGCCAGCTGGGCCTGCTGGCAGGCGCTGGCGCACCACGCCTGACGCTGGTCTTCGACCGCGAGGGCTGGAGCCCGCGCCTGTTCCGCGAGCTGCGCGCGCTGGGCATCGCGGTGGTGACTTGGATCAAGGGCTCGCAGGCGCAGCGCTGGCCGGATAGCGACTTCCGGGAGGCCGTCATCCCAGTGCGCGCCCCGGGCGGGTCGGCCCGCCTGGAGGGCCAGCTGGCCGAGCGACCGTACGATCTGGGCGCAGGCTGCCAGGCGCGCGAGATCCGCTTCTGGATCGACCGCCGTGTGCGCGGCACGGGCCAGCGCGGCCAGCCGCGCAAGCCGCTCGAGCTGGCGGGTCGGCCGGGGCCGGACCAGCGCCAGCCCGCGCTGCTGACCACGCATCCCGACCTCACGGCCGAGCAAGCGGCGGGCCTGCTGCGCTCGCGCTGGACGCAGGAGAACTTCTTCAAGTATCTGCGCGCCGAGTTCGGCCTCGACACCCTGCCCGAGCATGCCCTGGTGGAGGTCGAGGCCGACGCCTGGGTCGTCAACCCGGCCTGCCGCACCATCGGCAAGGCGCTCAAGCAAGCCCGCAACTCGGTCGGCAACCTGCGCCGCAAGCTGGCCCTGCAAGCCGACGCCGGATCCGCCCCAGCGCGCGCGCTGGAAGCGCGCATCCAGACTTGCGACCAGACCATCCAAGGCCTGCTGCTGGCACGCAAGGTGACCGACCAGCACATCTTGGCCGGCGAGCTCTCGCCGGAGGCACGGCTGCAGGCCCTGCCCCAACCGCTGCGCCTACTGCTAGACACCCTGCGCATGCTGGCCTACCGCGCCGAAACAGCGATGACGACCGCGGTTGCGCCCGCGCTCGACAATCCCGACACCGCCCGCAGCCTGCTCAAGTCGCTGTTTCAGGCTGACGCCAGCCTGCACCCTGACGAGTCAGCCGGGACCCTCACCGTGCGCCTGCTGCACCAGCCGACCCGCGCCCAGGATCGCGCCCTGGCCCCCTTGCTCGACGAGCTCAACCGCACGCGCACCGTCTTCCCCGGCACCCAACTCCGTTTGGTGTACCGCATGCTGTCGGACGACCTGCCCTGCTCAGCCTCCTCCCAGCCCACCCCGGCCAACCCCAAGCCGCCGCTCCCTGCATCCAAACTATCCAAACCAAATGAAACGGTGTAACGAAGTCTGAATCTACTGGGAGAGCCTCGCCGGTCTGTATATAGTAAATATATACAGACCAAGGAGGGCCCATGCCCGATTCCCTCGCTGCCTTGGAAGACGACCGCTCCCGGCTCTTGCTCGAACTCGCCCAGGTCGGTGACTTCCGCCGCGGTTCCATCCAGTCCCTCTTCCGCCGTTGCGGCAAGTCCAACTGCGCCTGCGCCCAAGCGGGCCATCCCGGCCACGGCCCCGTGACGCGACTGGCCTACAAGGTCCGCGGCAAGTCCGTGGCGCTGACGCTCTCCGCGCCGGCCCAGGTGCGCAAGGCCGAACGCGAGGTGGCCGCGTTCCGTCGCTTCCAGCAACTCACCGCCGAGCTCGTCGACGTCAACGAGCGCATCTGCCAGCTGCGGCCCCCCGCGGCGCAGGACCTGGAGCAACCGTCCCAAGGGCCCAAAAAAAACGCTGCGCGCGATCCAGGCCGCCGTCCAGGCCGAGGTCGGGAGCCTGCTGAGAGTGATCGTCAACGCCCGGCGCAAGGTCGGCGCGTTCGACCTCGAAGCTCTCGAGCAGGCGACTCGCGCGGCCCTGCACAGGGCCGGGGCGCGGCTGCTGGAAGAGCTGCTGGAGGAAACCGAGGACGCGGGCCAGCCGCCGCTGTGCATCTGCGGCAGCCCCATGCGCTGGGAGGGGCCGCGGCCCAAGCGGCTGGTCAGCCTGCTCGGTGTGGTGCGCCTGCGACGGCCCTACTATCACTGCCGGCACTGCTGGCGGGGTGCGGCGCCGCTCGACCGCGAGCTTGACAGCGAGGGCACGCAGTACTCGCCGGGCGTGCGCCGCCTGCTCGCCGTGGTCGGCGGCGAAACGCCGTTCGCGCGCGGTCGCGCGCTGCTGGCGGAACTGGCGGGCATCGCGGTCAGTGTCAAAGCGGTCGAGCGGCAGGCCCACGCGATCGGCAGCGACTTGGCGGCGCGGGCTGAGTCGGATCGCTGCCAGGCGGCCCTGCGGGGGTTCCCGCCCCAGCCGGGCGAGCCGCTTCCGACGTTCTACATCGAGCTGGACGGCACCGGCATCCCGGTCACGGCCGCGGCATCCGCCGGGCGCCAGGGCAAGGACGGCGCGACGGCACGGACCCGCGAGGTCAAGCTGGGCTGCATCTTCACGCAGACCGCTCTGGACGCCGAGGGCCGGCCGGTCCGGGACGCGCGATCGACCACGTACACGGGCGCGATCGAGGATGCACAAGCGTTCGGACAGCGCCTCTACCACGAGGCCTGGCAGCGCGGCCTGCACCGCGCCGACCGCCAGGTCGTGATCGGCGACGGCGCCGCATGGATTTGGAACTTGAGCCGCAGCTACTTCCCCAACGCCATCGAGATCGTCGACATCTACCACTCTCGCGAGCACCTCTGGGAACTGGGCCGGCACCTGTTCCCGCTGGACCGCAAGCAGCGCCGCCGCTGGGTGCGCCGCCGCAAGAAGCAGCTCGACGAGGGGCGCATCGAGCATTTGGTCCGGTCCCTGCGAGGCATCCGGGCCGACACGCCCGCACTCAGCGAGAAGCTGCGGATCGAGGCAGCCTACTTCGAGGGCCATGCCGACCGCATGCGCTATGCCGAGTTCCGCCGCCAGGATCTCTTCGTCGGCTCCGGCGTGATTGAAGCGGGCTGCCGCACAGTGATCGGCGGCCGCCTGAAGCGCTCGGGGATGTTCTGGACCGTGGACGGAGCCAATGCGATCATCGCCCTTCGCTGCGCGCAGCTCTCCAATCGCTTTGAAGACTACTGGGAAGACCGGGCCGCAGCGTAGGTTTCACAGAATTGTCGCGCACCCGACTAGCATCTGAAGGTTGACTTCTCGCACTACGTGGTCTAGACCGTCAAGCAGCAATATGGTCTTCTGGCCGTTCAAGATGTAGCGCTCATTGGCGCTCGACATATGTTTTCGGAGCGCGTCACGGCCTTGAGCGAGATCGGTAACGCCGAGACTTTGACGGACCGACTCAAAATGGTCCAAACGGGCAACGACGTCTTGGAAGAACGTCAGTGCCTCGGCCCGGTCACGGTTTCCGTCCGTACTAGGCAAGAACGCGTAGTATGGGACGAAGAGCGGATACGCGGAATCGGTAAGAACATCCTGAACTAGCGACGACTTGCCCACACCGGCTGGGCCGGAGACCGCGAGATACCCGCCCGGGATCGTGTCAACCAGCTCCTTCAAGAGATCAGCCGTTGCGTGGTTCTTCTCGTAAGGTATATCGGGATCTGGAAAGCGCTGGATCAATTCGGAACGGCTCGAGTGCAGCCCGATTGCTGCAAGCAGGTAGTCTCGTTCAATGAAATCGGTGCCAGGATTGTTCGTGAGCCACGTGGCGATGGCCTTATGAAGGCTGTCGAACTGATCACAATAGTGTCTCCAGTCGAGAGAGTCAGTTTTGGAACGTGGAGGTTCAGCTTGTCCGAACACCAGTTCGCAATGGGCTACAAAATCTGAAAACTCGGATCCCGAGAGGCCCACGTGTTGGGCGATCTTCCGCCATGCTTCACTCGCATCTGCAGAATCGGTCGAATGGGGACCTGATGCCCAATACGTTTCAAGGAATTCCGCAAGGCTGAACGATGGGATTAGTTGTGCATGGTGTTTGTTGACAGATGAAGGTCGATTAGTGTGAAGTCGCACAGTGATCGTGCGTCCGTTCCAGTGACTTCGGAGTCGCTTCCACCCCTGGGCGAGATCTCGGAGAAGCCCAGACTTACCGACAAGCTCACCCCAGGTGAATTCAGCCGCACCAGCGGACCATTTGATTGAATTGCCCTCAACCGATCCGGACCAAACGAGAACAAAGTCATCAACCCGACCAGCTTCAAGATCTGCAAGTCGCACACCCTCGAACGTTGAAGTGCCATCACGTAGTTCGCATTGCAGAAATGTGAGGATTCGCTCTGTGGCGACCTTGTCCTGATACCCGAATCCCCACCGGGCTCGCCTTTCCCCCATGGCGGGTACCTCGGGGCCCTTTGATTGCGACGAAGGCTTACCCACGATCCAGCAGAGTTCTCAGCCCTGATTATGGGCCAGTTTCCCACTCCTGTGGCTGCGGTCCGACGAGAGGATCATCTTACAAAGTCCACGCAAGCATCGGCGCACTCAACGAGATCGACGACACTAAGTGTCGACGCAAGCTAGCCCCGTCTCAGTGTTTCAGTTCAGCGGGCGCGTGGGGCGATGGCAGGTTGACTCATTTCCGGATGCTATCCACCGGCCTCACAAAGATGCTACCGCCTCTCCAGTGAGGTTTGCAGCAGCAGCGATCCCTGATGGTCGCTAGGGACCGCCCCTCGGCAAAGGGCGGAGCAGTGGGGCTCACTCCCGCACGGTCCGTGTCTCGCGGGAGTGTTCCAGCGTTTCCGCGAGCAATCCGCTAGGGCCTCAATTCAGCGGAGTTAGGACTTTGTGGGTTGTTGCGGTCTGTGGTTCCGGTGCTTCGCGCTTGGCACGGCGATACTGCGAAGCGGAGTTTCCCCCGAAGCAGGCTTGCTCGGAATGGTTGCCCGAGGCGCCGGCATCCTGGGAGGACTGGCAACCGAGCGTCATTATCGGACGCCATGAGGGGTAGATTACTCGTCTATTCCTCTAACACACTGAACAACAGATACTTAAACAAGGACGATGGCGTCCCCAGCGGCATCGCGACCGAGCAGGTTGGCGACGCCCCCTTACCCTCGGGGAACCGCACCCGTCCCGGTCGACGTCATTCCCGGCAGGCAGGCCCCGTGGCCCTGGATCTCGCCCAGGCCCAATGCCGGACACGTTCGGCAGTTCCGCGTGGAGGCACTAGGCCGAGGCATGGCCCGCAACGGCCGGGGGCGCGACTCTCCGATCCAACTACCCAATTTCTACTGTGGGACATTCCGTGGCATACAAGCGGACTTGGCCACCTTAAGTCTTTTATTATGAAATACTTAGAGAAGTTCCATGGCGGAGGAAGAGGGATTCGAACCCCCGAGACCCTTGCGAGCCCTGCGGTTTTCAAGACCGCCGCCTTCAACCACTCGGCCATTCCTCCGTCCATCTTCAGACTAGCAGCCACCTAGACCGGGTGGTCCCTGCTATACGCCGGAGGGCCGGCTGCAATGCTTGCAAGCCTTCGGGCGGAACGGGCTTGGTGTACGCTGCAAGCTGATGCATGGAAGGCTGCTCGGAAAAACTGCTCTTGTTACTGGTGCCGGCGGCGGCATCGGTTCGGCGATCATCCGAAGATTCGTCGAGGAAGGTGCGACAGTGGTCGCGAACGACATCTCTGGCAGCCCCATCTTCGCCCGAGCGGATGAGTTCCGCGCTGACGGCGACCGCATAGTCACGCATTGCGCTGACCATGCCAAGGAATCGGAAGTTGTCGGGATGATGGAGCGGATTCGCGAATTGTTCGGCCGCCTCGACATCCTCGTGAATAATGCCTTTGCCGCGTACGACGACACTGCCATCGCAGATCTCGAGGAATCCGACTGGGACCGCACCCTGACAGCATGCCTGAAGGGACCGTTCTTATGCACCAAGCACGCGATTCCGCTGATGCAGGAGCGAAATAGCGGAAGCATTGTGACGATCTCCAGCGTCAACGCACTTCGAGCCGTGAGCGAGACCGCCTACACCGCAGCCAAGGGCGGCCTGATCTCGATGATGCGTCTCGTGGCAGCGGATTACGCAGAGTGGAACATCCGTTCCAACGTGATCTGCCCTGGCACGGTCGCGACCTCGGCCTCGATGGACTATTGGAAGCAGTTCCCGTCCGGATTTGCTGCGTTACAGGCCATGTATCCGCTGGGACGGATCGGCGAGCCGACAGATATCGCAAATTACGTGTTGTTCCTCGCTTCGGACGAGTCGCGATGGGTGACCGGCACGGTCCATGCGGTGGACGGCGGCCTCATGGCGGGAACCAAGCTCAGCATTCGCTAGGCGGATAGTCTGCTAGACTCCGAAAACTGTGCCCGCCCCTATCAGGCCGTTCTTGGCGGCAGCGCTACTGCTGGCGGGTGCTGCCTGTGACTCAACGCCCCAAGGTGCGGGTGCTGCGTTAGCCACGGGGGTCCAAGGCAGCGGCTTTTTGAGCGAGCGCGTAGGTGATGCCGCATTTCAGGGTAATGCCAAAGCTGTCCAGGAGCTGCTGTCGATCGTGGACGTGAATGCCACAGATGAAGGTCAACGCACCATGCTGATGCTCGCCTCGTTTGGGGGCCATTCCACGACGGTACGGCTGCTTTGCGAGAACAAAGCCAATCCGAACCTCACCGACACGAATCGGCGCACAGCGCTGATGTACGCTGCTTCAGGACCGAATGCCCACACGGTTGAGATCTTGCTAGCGCATGGTGCCGAGGTCAACATGGCAGACGGCGATGAAGGATACACAGCGTTGATGTTCGCCGCGGCTGAGGGTCACTCGGACATCGTCCAAATGCTGCTCGACAACGGAGCGGATCCGGACTTGAGGGACATCGATGGAGAGTCGGCGCTGAAGTTTGCCACGGATAAGAATCATCATGAGGTGATCGCCGTGCTGCAGGGGGCAGCGAAGAATTGAACAGGCGTGGCCCGCGCCATCTACGGACCCATGAGCACGCTCAGAGCACAAGCGCGCCCTCTGCATTTGAAACCCTCATGAGCGCCGCGCCGCTCACCCCGACGGCATGAAACTTGGTGTTCCAGCAGACGGCGATTGTGGCCGCTGTGCGATGCCAGTCCCTCCAGCGCGCGGGAGCGGTCGCACAGGTGGTGCTCATTGCGAACGCGGTTGGCAGCACCGACATAGATCGGGGCTTCCCGCGCCAGCCGTCAATTCTCGGCGAGAGCAAGGGGTATGGTGTGCCTACCGCGAGGCCATGGTTCACAACAAATCGTGCGCCTTGCTGGCACTCCTTGCGCTGACGTTTTCCACTGGTGCCAGCGCACATGAGTTCAGCATCACTCCGGCGACCGTTGTCATAACTGGCGATGGAGGTTTTCAGGTCGACATCGCACTCGACGCCGATGCGTTAGCGCTGGGCCTGCCACTAGAAACGGATTCCGAGCAAGTAGCGCAGGGGATGCGCGAACTTGCGCCGGAAGGTTTCTCGGGTGCTCTAGAGAGTGCGCGCAGGTCGATTCGACAGGACCTCCGCATCAGCTTTGACGCGGCACCCGCGGAATTTGAGGTGACGTTTCCGCACTACGGCACGCCGGCTGCCACCGAGGCGGAGATACCGACTGTGCTCGGGGCGCTCGCACGCCTTAGGGGCCAGATCCCGGCTGGCGCAGGCACGCTGACATTTCAGGCAGCGGAACGATACAAGACGGTTTCGCTCGAGTTCGTCAGTCCGGCTCGCGAAACACCCTACGCGCTGCTGCTGGAACCCGGCGAGGCCAGCTCGGAGATTTCGCTCGCTGAGGGCGAGGATGGCGCGCAGCCGCAAGGCGTGTTCACCTCCTATCTGAGGCTCGGCTTCACGCACATCGTACCCAAGGGACTCGACCACATCCTGTTCGTGGTGGGGCTGTTCCTGCTCAGCACCCGTTGGCGTCCGCTGCTGTACCAGGTCACGGCATTCACCATCGCGCACTCGGTAACGCTAGGGCTGTCGATGCAAGGGGTCGTTTCCCTCCCCGAACGCTTTGTGGAGACGCTGATCGCACTCTCGATCAGTTGGGTTGCGATTGAGAATATCGCCACATCTGAACTCAAGCCTTGGCGCATCGTCATCGTTTTCTGCTTCGGACTGTTGCATGGCCTCGGCTTCGCAGGCGTCCTCAGCGAACTCGGCATGCCGGAAGGGCGCTTTCTCACAGCATTGCTATCGTTCAACCTTGGCGTGGAACTGGGCCAGCTTGGAGTTGTCGTGCTGGCCTTCGCGATCACGGGGCGGTTCCGGCGCCTCGCGGGCTACCGCCGCTACGTGGTGATCCCGTGCTCGGCCGCGATCGCCGCGGTCGGTTGCTGGTGGTCGGTGACAAGGGCGTTGCTGTGAGCAAGGCCTTGCCGACAGAGGCCGTCTGGATCTCGTGCCGGCATCAGCACCACCGGGCTCCGGTCCGGCACTGCATTATGATCGGACTACAAGTGGCCACAGTCTTCATCCCATCGATGCTTAGGTCGATGGCGGGCAACCGCGAGACGGTCGATGTCAGCGGGTCTACTGTCCGCGAGCTCATCGGGAATCTGATCGAAGCCTATCCCGATCTCGGTGATCGGCTGCTTGAGGGCGACCAACTCCGCGGCAATATCTCCGTGGCCATCGACGGGGAGGTCAGCATCCTCGGCTTGCTGGACAGCCTCGAAGAAGATTCAGAAGTGCACTTCATTCCGGCCATCTCGGGCGGGCGAGCGGGGACCGATGCAATCTCCTTGGGGTGAGATCGAAGTTCAGGACGCGCACGCGCACCTGTTCTCGCGTTCGTTCTTTGAGGCGCTTGGACGTCAGAAGGGTGCGACGGACATCGATGCGATGATCGCCTCGCTAGGGTGGGACGCCCCGCCTCATAGCAATGCAGAGCTCGCGTCCGCCTGGGTCCGGGAATTGGACCGGCAGGGTGTCGCGAAATCAGTCCTGATGGCCAGCGTGCCGGGCGACGAGACCTCGGCTGGGGATGCGGTCCAGGCGTTTCCGGAGCGCTTCTACGGATACTTCATGCTGAACCCGCTCGCGAACGGACCCGTGGAACGAGCTCGGCGCGCGTTCGAAGAACTCTCGCTTCAAGGCCTTTGCCTGTTTCCGGCGATGCTGCAATTCTCCGTCCAAGACGAGCGCCTGCAACCCCTCTACGAACTGGCGGCCGAAGCTCGGGGCCGGGTTGTGTTCGTCCACATGGGTGTGCTGACAGTCGGCGTCCGGGCGAGGCTCGGGCTACCGTCGCGGTTCAACATGAACTACTCGAATCCGATGGATCTCCATCAAGTGGCCTTGCAACATCCCGCTACGAACTTCGTCATCCCGCATTTCGGCGCAGGGTATTTTCGCGAAACACTCATGCTCGCCAGCCTAGCTCCGAACGTTTACGTCGACACATCCAGCAGTAACAGCTGGACCAGATACCTGACGCCGCAGCCCACGCTGGGGGACGTGTTCGACCGGGCTCTTGATGTGGTCGGCCCGAGTCGCCTTCTCTTCGGATCGGACTCCTCGTTCTTCCCACGAGGCTGGCGACGCGAGGTGTTCGATGCCCAGTGCGAGGCATTGGACTCTATCGGTGTGCCTAGGGACCAGCTGCAGGATTTCTTTGGCGGGAATCTTGCTCGCTTGCTGGCCCGCAGCGATTCCGGCTGATCACCGCGTTGGCCCAGACGCTGCCAATGGCTCGCCCTCTCGCTGGACGGCGGACAACCGGGGTCTGCGGCCCTTAACTGAGCAAGAAAAAGCCCCGCCGGTGTCCCGGCGGGGCGTGGTTTGAGCGCGTCTGGGGATGGCGGGCTAGAAGCGCCAGCGGAGACCCAGCTGGATCTGCCGCGGATTGGTGCTCTGCGACGTAATCGTGTTATAAGCGCCGCTCCTCATGTTTTCTTGCGGGAGGTTGAAGTTAACGTGGTTCGGAATGTTGAAAAACTCCGCACGCAATTCAATCGAGTTGCTCTCAGTCAGCGCGAACTGCTTTTGGAGGGCAATGTCGAACGAGACGATGCCGTCGGCATCGGTGATGTAGGGCGCTGCGGTGCCAAAAGTGTACTGGGCCGGCAAGGCAAAGGCGTTCTCGTTGAACCAGTTATCCGGCGTTTTGAGACCGGCGTTCGGATCCCCAACGAGGTTCGGACGCTGGCGGTGCCGACCGGTGTTGGAGGTGTCTCGACCGACCCGCAGATTGACCGGAGGGCCGGTTTCGAGGCGGGTAATTCCCTCGAGCGACCAGCCGCCAACGATCGCATCAGCCACAGAGCTCATGCCACCGCCTAACCGCTGACCCTTCCCGAACGGGAGTTCGTAGACGTAAGAGAAGTTGAAAACCTGCCGGACGTCCCAGCTCGACCGGGAGTAGTCGGCGCGACGGTTGAAAGGATCCTGAACTTTGACCTCAGCCAACGAGGACTGACCGTCCAGGGCCTTATGCCACGTGTAGTTCAGGTTGAACTGCATGCCGCGGCTGAAGCGTTTCAGCAGCTTGACCTGAAGTCCGTTGTAGCTTCCGTTGAACTCGTTCCAACCACCATCCAAGTCGCCGAAGAAAGGCAGGAGTCGACGAGGCCCAATAGCGCCGGCCCCGGGACTGATCGCGTTGTTGAACGGCGAGTAGCCAATCTGCTTGCGACTGCCCGAGCCCACGTAGCCGATGTCGAGAGTCAAGTCGTCCATAACCTGACGCTGAATGAAGAAGTTCCACTGCATCGAATACGGCGAGCGGTTGGTCGGCTGCTGCGGCCAGCCACCAAGCGCCGCTGTGGACGAAAACGGGGGGCCGGCATCGGTGATTGACAGGTCGATGCCTCCGCGATTGGGGCTGAAGACCTGCTGAACGGTGAAGGGCCAGAATTTACGAAGATCCTGCAATTCCTGCACGAACGTGGAATTGTAGAATATGCCGAAGCCCGCGCGAATCACCGTCTTTTGATCCAGCTGGTAGGCAAGGCCAAGGCGGGGCGCGAAATCGTTCCTGTCGGAACCAACGAGCGCGCGGCCCCAGCCACCTGGATTCGCGCTTAGGCCGGTTACATAATCTGCAGGGTTGGAGGCAGCCGAGACGCGGCCGTCCGCAGGCGCCGGCTGCGGATTTTTCGATGCCCACAGCAAGGTGCCGAAGTATTCTCCCGTGGTCTGGTCGCGACGGACCCACAGGTTGCCGAGACGGTCGGTCGTGTCGTACGGGCGGCTGCCGAACTGGTACATCATGCCCAGATTCACGGTCAACTTCTCGCTAATCCGCCAGTCGTCTTGGACGGCGGCGATCAGGAAATGACCGATGCCGTTTGTCAGGGTGTTGCCCTGGCCCCTGCGGATCTCACTCGGATACCCGAGCAGGGCATCCGCCATCGCGAATCCGCTTAGCTGCCCATTGAAGATGGCATTGCCATTCATCGGATTCGATGTATTGGTGTAGAAACGCCGCCGGTGGTATTGGCCGCTGAAGCGGAAGTTGTGCCGCCCCTTCACGAGTGAGAGGTTGCCGGACAACTGGTACACCTCATCGCCGGTAACGGTGCCACCGCCGCCCCCCGCCCTGTACGCACCAATGGAAATGCCCACGCCGGGATCGGTGAACACATCACGCTGATACATTTGCAGGCCGGTCTGATCGAGGAAGTCGGCCCGCGTTAGGGTATCGTGCTTCGTAATCCCGGGATTGTCCGGCTGGTTCGTGCCGAACGTCAGCGACATCACTGTCGTGGGGCCAAATATGTGGCTCCAAGTTCCGCCATAGTTGAAGACGTGGAACCCACCTACACGGTTATAGAGCGGGTTGCTTTGCGGACTGATCAGATCTGCGGTCTGATTGCTGAAGCGGAAGAAGAACGTGTCGTTCGAGTCCATGTTGTAGTCCCAGCGCCAGTGGAGTTGGTCCTTGTCGTTCGTCTGGCTTCGATTGCCGATGTAGTTGTTGACGTCCCCGGGGCGATTCGGACCGTCGGGCTGGGTGATGCGGATTGCGATCGGCATTGCTGAGTTCTGGGCCGACTGCGGAATAATCCCGTTCGGGAAGGGAGTGCCGGTTAGCGGGTCGATGATCGCCCCGGCTACAGGGTCGGTGACGCTATTGACGATCCGGGAGAAATCGCCGGCACGGAAGTCGAGCGGCGGAGTCGAAAGCGTTTGGTTGCTGCCCCGGCGGCGCTTGAATCCCTCCCAGGAGACGAACCAGAACATTTTTTCGCTCAGGCCGGGAACCGGGCCGCCGACTGCGACTCCGTAGTTGTTCAGGTTGAAGGGAACACGCTCAGGGGAATTCGGCCCGCGGTTCCGGTTGAAGAAGAACTCGTTAGCGTCCAGCTGGGAGTTGCGGAGGAACTCGTAGGCAGTGCCATGTATCTCGGATGTCCCCGAGCGAATTGCCATGTTGACGTTGGCACCAGCCGAGCGTGCAAACTCGGAACCGGTGTTAGTCGCGACCTTGAATTCCTGAATGGCATCCATCGGCGGCGAGATTCCTGGCGAATTCATCATCTGCATGTTGGAGTCGATGCCGTCCAGCACGTAGTTGTTGTCTTGGGGCCGCCCGCCATTGACGGAGTAGAGCTGCGTTCCCGACTCGCCCGTACCGCGGGACTGACTGCGCTTCCTCGAACTCGTCCCTGGCATCAGCAGGATCAGACGCGTGAAGTTGCGCTGATTGACCGGCAGCCGCTGCAGATCCTCTTCCCTGACGACGCCGGCAACCGAAGCTTCCTGCGTCTGCATGATCGGCGCCGCGCCGGTTACCTCGATTGTCTCGGTAACATCACCCAGCTCCATTACGAACCCAAGCTCAATCACGTCCGCAACCTGCAGCGTCACCTCGTTGCGAATCTGGGTCTTGAAGCCGGCGCTCTCAGCGCTGACGCTGTAGTCACCGGGATTCAGCGGAAAGACGCGATACTGCCCAACCGCGTTGGACTCCACAGCACGCTCGAGAGCAGTGCCAAGATTCGTCACCGTGATGACGGCGCCGGGAATTGCAGCCCCTGTCTGGTCGGTCACGGAACCAACCAGCGTGGCCTGGGTCTGCGCCAGTGCAGCACACGGCAAGAGCAAAACTAACGCTGCTATGGCTACTAGGCCCTTCTTCCAATCTTTCATGTTGTCTCCTTAGAGATGCACGGTGCCACGGGCACAGCATGCACTCAGTCCTCAATCCAAGTACGGCTCCCCCCCTTGGAAACCGCCCACTCGCCATGAACTTTACCAATTATTGCCATTTGCAGTCAACCCGAATTCACACGAACACACGAAATGTCTCCCGGAGCTAGATCTCGGCCATTAAGGCGGCGGAATACACGGTAGACGCGGCAGCGCCGCACGACGCCACCAACCGACGCCGATTCAATCGGCCGCCCACATGGCAGGAGGCTGGCGCTCTGTGATATCAAACGTGCAACTGGCTGGCCGGGCAAGCGAATCGAGCGGTCTAACAATGCTGAGGCTTGGCAAGGGGGCATTTTCTGGGACAACGGATCCACGGGTGCCGCAGGTCGGGCCGAGGAGCTTCAGGATCTCGAGACCGCGAGGTTCGCGCAGGCCGCCAGCAGGCGTCCTCGCCGAGCTGCTTGTCGGTTACGTAGCGCCGCTCGGCTTTGTCGTTGGAATTCATGACGAGCCTCTGATCCAAGACGGGTGCCTCGCTGAGCGCTTCAGGGAGCCTCCGGTGTTGGACCGCGTGGACGGTGGACTGTAGGGGCGCCCGGTACTGCCAAGGTTGGTCGAGAACTGGTCGCTCGCAGGCCTGTATCGGCGTCTGCTCAGGGCTGGCGGACGGTTGGTCAACCACGCCCGGCAATGCTGGCTGCTACTGGTGGAATGCCATCTAACGCGCCGTTTGCTCGGAAGCAGGGTGCAGCGGATAGAGGCGCTGCCGATGCCCGCACGGTAGGCAGACCACGCATTGGGGGAGACTCGGCAATGAAGCAGGCAGCGACAGGAATGGTGCCTGCGGAATCTGCTGGAAAACGGGCAGTTTCGAACTTTTGGGTTTACCGAGAGGGGCAGAACGACCCTTCTGAGTGCTCAGAAAGGGCGCTTGGAGAGGGAGGGCTGGCGGCCTATATGCTGGCGACCACTCCTATACTGACGGATGGTCAGGAACCCAGCATGAAGCTTCTAATTGGCGGCCGCCAAGCCAGACCTGCAGTTGCCTCGAGAGTGAGAAATCGACATCGCAGCCTCCTGTGGACCGAGGAGACGATTTGGTTTGGTGGGACTCCCGCCCGACTACACAGCCGAATGAGCGAGCGCGCACCTACGGCGGCTGATCGAGTACGCGCCGGAAACCCGACCTCGGCCCCGCCCCGCCCCGCCGCGATCGCCAAGATGGAAATCTCGGCCCCAAGGCGCGGCTACAAGCGACCTCCGACCGCCGGAATTCCAATGAAATCCTCCCAACTGACGCTGTTGTTGACGCTGCCGCTCATGAACGGAATAACACGGGCAGCGCTCGTGGTCCTGCTGTCCGCCGCTGGCGCCTCCGTTGCTGCCGCTCAGGTCGCGTGGGGCGGCGACATCCTCCGGCAGGCCCCGGAGTGGTATGCCTCAGCCGAGGCGCGCGCCGTTGCGGACAACGTCATTCAATACCAGTCGCCGCAGGGAGGTTGGCCCAAGAACATGGATCTGTCCGTCTGGCCACCGTCGGCTGGAGCGCCGGGGCACGCCACGATCGACAACAACGCCACAACGAGGCCGATGCGCTTTCTCGCCCTGACAGCCCAGGCCGGCGGCGAGGCCAGATACCGTGTAGCCTTCGAGCGCGGAATCGACTATCTGCTGGCCTCCCAGTACCCCAACGGTGGCTGGCCCCAGTTTCCCCCCCTCCGTGAGGGTTACTACTCCCGAATCACATACAACGACAACGCCATGGTCAATGTACTAACGCTGCTGCGCGACATCGGCACGGGCCAGGCGCCCTACAGCTTTGTCGAAGCGCCCCGTCAATCCAAGGCTGCCGCCGCAGTCGCCCGGGGGACCGAATTGATCCTACGCACCCAGGTGAAGCAGGAGGGCACACTCACCGCCTGGTGCGCCCAGCATCACGAAAACACGCTCGATCCCGCCTGGGCGCGCAACTACGAGCCACCCTCGCTCTCCGGCAGTGAATCCGTTGGCATCGTTCGCTTCTTGATGGAAATTGAGCGCCCCACCCCAGAGATCATTGCGGCCATCGAAGGTGCCGTAGCTTGGCTCCAGTCCGTCAAGATCCACGGGCTGCGCGTCGCGGCGACCACGAGCGAGGCCGGCGAGCGCGACCACCGCGCCGTCGCCGACCCAACTGCGCCGCTGCTGTGGGCGAGGTTCTACGAATTGCGTACGAACCGCCCGATCTTCATCGGACGCGATAGTGTCATCCGCTACGATTTCAATGAAATCGAGCGCGAACGTCGCGCTGGCTACGCTTACCTTGGCAGCTGGCCGGCCCGGCTCCTGGACGAGGACTACCCTCGCTGGCGCACAAGACACAGACCGCAGTAGGCGTATCCCCGCAAGGAATTCGGCTGGAAGGCGTCACAGGCGGATCCACACCATCGCCCGCTTGAGGCATTCCTTATAGCGACTGCCGCAAACCTCTTCCTGATTCCCTACTACCTGCATCCAAGACTGACCTAAACGGGGCTGACCAAGACGACCCGGCGGCCGGTCCGCCAGTCTGACTCCGTCCCTCGGCGGTCAGCGTTTCCGTAGCCTTGAATTGCGAGTTTTGTTCGTATTAAATCGCTGATTCTATTGACTTTGAGCGAATATATTGCGATAATCATGGCTAGAGAACCCTCTGCGATGCCCAAGAACAAAGTCCAGTTCCAAAAAGGCCTCAGCCTGACCCAGTTCCTCCTGGACTACGGCTCCGAGGCGCAGTGCGAGCAGGCCCTCTTCGCCGCCCGCTGGCCCGACGGCCTCAACTGCCCCCGCTGCGGCGGCGCCCGCTTCTGCCGCCTCTCCACCCGCCGGGCCACCTTCCAGTGCAACCACTGCAAGCGCCAGGTCTCCCTGCTCGCCGGCACCGTCTTCCAGGCCACCAAGCTGCCGCTGAGCATTTGGTTCCTTGCCATCTACTTCCTCTCCCAGACCAAGAGCGGCATCTCGGCCTTGGAACTGGGGCGCAAGCTGGGCGTCAACGACAACACCGCCTGGCTGCTCAAGCACAAGCTCATGCAGGCCATGCGGGAGCGGGACCAGCGCTACCGGCTGGCGGGCACGGTGCAGCTGGACGACGCCTATCTGGGCGGCGAGTACCCCGGCGGCAAGCGCGGGCGGGGCTCGCCGAACAAGACGCCGATGCTGGCGGCCGTGCAGGTCAGCGCGGAGGGCCAGCCGGTGGTGATGAAGCTGAGCGTGGTAGCCGGCTTCCGCACGGCCGAGGTCGCGCAGTGGGCCGCGCAGCACCTCCAGCCCGGGACCACGGTGCACACGGACGGGCTGGCCTGCTTCCAGGGGCTGGAGGCAGCGGGCTGCGAGCACAAGCCACACGTGACGGGCGGCGGCAAGCAGAGCTGCGAGACCCCCGGGCTGGTCTGGGCGAACACGATCCTAGGGAACGTGAAGCGCTCCTTGGACGGCACCTACCATGCCTGCGCGCCGCACTACGCGGCGCGCTACCTGGCCGAGTTCCAGTACCGCTTCAATCGCCGCTACGAGCTGGCGGCGCTGCCGCGCAGGCTGCTGAAGGCGGCGGCCACGACGCTGCCGTTGCCGCGTCCGATCCTGCTGTTGAGCGCCGTCTAACGGCAGCGGCTGCCGCCAGCCCAATCCACCGGGCGTTCGACAACCCGGCTGCGCGTGGGACAGGCCGCCGGCACTCCCCGGGGACCATCCGGGGACTGCCCGGGGGACCCGGTTGCGACCGATACCACTGGCTGCCAGTGCATCTCGTGCCTAGCGCCTCTCCCCCCTGCCTGCCGGCTTCGCGCCAGCCACCGAAAATCCACAAGCCCACCCCTTCTGGCGCTCTACTGGGATGAACATAATAGGGAATCAGGAACCTCTTTGCGTGTTCACTTGCCTCACAAGACCTCTAATGTTTGAGGAGTGCCGGAGACTGGAGCCTCAGCTAGATCTTGGGAACCTCTCGTCCCGCGCTGCAGGTGGCGGAAGCCACTACTGCGGCAGGTATCGGATCCCTTCCCGCTGCAGGGCGGGGAGGCCCCCCATGTACGCAGTCAGCGCCGCAACACTCAATCCCCAAGCACGTGCTGCGCAAGGAATTCCATCAACACCCGGGTGCTTTCGTCGCCTGCGACGCCCAGATATGTGTCAAGCGGGGTGTGTCCGCGGCCCTGCGCCTCGTGAACCGTTGCTTTGACGCCTGCCGCTTGCAACTTGCTCCTTAGCGGCATCACCTGCTCGTGCAAGGTGGCACGGCCATCAGATACAAAGAGCAGAAACGGAGGGATGCCCTTCCCTTTTTCAACGTGATGCCAAGGCGAGACTGGCGTCCAAGCGCTGGGGTCGGTGCCGAATGCCAGGGCTTGAGACCCGACCGCGGATTTCATCTGCAGCGGCACGTTGTACATTGCGGTGTCGATCGCGACCACGGCACTGAGGTCTGCCAGCGAGGCTCCCGCTGTTTCGATGAATGCCTCATTGGATCCAACCGCGGAGACTAGGTGCGCTCCCGCGGAGTGCCCCATCAGCACGATCCTCGCCCCGTCGCCGCCGTACTTCGCCGCATGCCGCTTCAGCCAAGCGGCGGCCGTCGCCACGTCCTGGGCCATTTCGGACAAGCTGGCGTCTGGGCGAAAGCGGTAGTTGATGGACGCGAACAGATATCCCTCCGGTACAAGGGCCAAGGGCTTAAACAGTGCCCGCTGCTTGTCCCCTCGGACCCATCCGCCACCATGTACATACAGAACGACGGGGGCCTGGGCGAGTCCCTCGCGCATGTAGATGTCAAGGCTCTGTCGCTGTCGGGCGACGCCCGGAGTGCTGGCGTAGGCGATGTCGGGGATGCGGATGATCCCGCGCCGCCTGCGCATTTCCTCGGAATCCTGAACGGCCCTCTGATAATTCACCCCACCGTTTCCGGAATCATAGGAGCGTAGCGTGGAATTCGGCCAGAAGCCGAAAGGCTCCAACCCTCTTGCTCGGTGGCTTGCGGCCATGCGTTCGCGGTAGCTTTCGACGGCGGGCTCCGACGAAGCGGGCTGCTCCAAATAGCGCGCAAGGAACTGGAAACGATTCCGCGAGCGCTCGGTGAGCGTGCTGCCGACATGGTCCGCCCACCGAACCAGCCGAAACTCATGGCGGATCCGATGCCGCCACAGCAGGCGGTGCATGAAGTCGACGCCCTCCACGAAGCCGAAGCCGTCCTCATCCCCCACTTCGAGATAGATTGCCGAGTTTTTGAGGCGCGATGGTTCGCCTTCGACGATCGATGCGGGATTCTCCCGCTGGAATCGCTCATGGTCGAAGGGGTCGCCGAACAGGTCGGCAATGCTTGCGGGCGAACGGATCTTGTTGCGGTCAGGGATGTCGTCCCACGTCAGGCCCGGCCACGCGCCGGGCTCCATCGCCGCCAGCGCCCCGAAAGTCTCAGGATATTTGAAGCCTAGCCGCAAGCTGCCGAATCCGCCCATCGAAATTCCGGTCACCATCGTGGTCTTGCGATCAACGCTCACCCGGTACTTGCCCCGCAAGTGCGGCAGCAGCTCGGTCATGATCAAGGTCTCCCAGCGTTCCTTGCCGTCATAGCTGTCCATATAGATCGAACCGCTGCCCACCGACGGCGCAGCCAAGACCAGCTTGGGGAGATGGTTCGCAGCCCACATTTCTTCGACCTGCGCTTGGAACCTGGCGAGCTGCTCCCGGTCCCCGCCAGCGCCGTGGAGCATCAAAACGAGGGGCAGGCGCTCGCCGTCCGGCGCATAGTCGTCGGGAACCAGGACCGCATATTCGACGGCGCCTGCGGTCACCAATTCTGTCGGCAGGGACTCGCGCACGAGTTGCGCAGCGTGAGCCCACGCTGGCGCGATCCAGCAGGCAACGATGACGGGGATGAGTCTAGTGAGCATCAACACCTCGGAGTTGGAATCCTTGCCCGCTGATGCCCGCCACACAAGTGCGGGATTCCTATCACGGATTCGGCGTTCGCGCACACGCATGGATCCGCGCGTAAAGCAGGATTATCGCACGGGACGCGCTGTAGGGAGGCGGATTATTCTGGCAGTAGATCGGGGGTTTTTCTCGAACTGCGTTGACGCCAAATCAGTTGGAAATCAGAACAATCCGGGAATCAGGCAGGCGGTTTGAGCCGGGATTTGCAGTAGCGGGCTAGCGGACGGGGAGGTTCCGCGCGGGGCGGGTGGCGCTACGGCCCCGCGCAGGTTATCAAATAGGTGGCCCGCGCGTGCAGACCGCCGGGCCGTGGTCGGTCCTGACTTGCAAGTTCGGTTTCCCACAGACCTGACCGACGAAGAGAATGTTAGCCAGCGGGCCTGGAACGACGCAACCGCGCCGGACTGTCCGTGGTGCGGGCCGGGCAAGTGCGAGCTGGCTCCGCACGGGTTCTATGCGCGGGTGAAGCCACCGGGGACGCCGCTGGAGACACGGTTTTCCGACATCGAGATCGGCGCCTCGGAGATTCTTACGAATGATCGCAAGCTGGCGGCGCCAGACAGCCTTGGGCGGGCGGTGCTGAAACTGGCGATCCTGGGCGGGTATCTGAACTGCAAACCAAGCGAGGCTCCGCCTCAGACCGACGAGATGGGCAGTAGATCGCGGCGAGAATTTGACTCAATCGTCGACGTTAGCGGGAGACAAGGAGTCTAGGATGTACGCGGCACCGGGCCACCAGATTCTTTGGGAAGTCTGGACGCGCCTGATCATCACCGCGCAGGTCTACGAACGCGCCCCCCCCCGCCTAATTCAAGCCAGCCAGCGGCCCCGTTCTGGCAAAACTAGTGGGTCAATGGCGGCCGGCGGGCTGCGTCAATGAGGGTGCGGTTGATTGGCGGACCTACACGCCGGTTTGAAGCACGCCAATCTAGACGGAGCCAGCCGCCGCTAGGCTAGCCGAAGCTCGCTGGCGACCATCGCCAGCTGCCCGCCGCGGACGAGGATCTTGGCATGCTGCGCCACAAGGTTGCGCAAGTCCGAGCTGGTGGCCCTGTACCCGAACATCCGCGCCACTTCGACCGCGCAACCGGGGAGATCAATGGCGATGTTCCGTTCGACCGCGAGCAGGATGGCAGCCTGCACTTCGGTCGGAGGCAGCATCGGCACGCTGCGGATCGATGCACTCGCGTTTCTCCTATCTCTGATCACTGGCGTTGTCGGATGATCAGGTCGAGCTAGGAATTCCGTGGACAATTCGCTGTCGTAGCGGATGCGCCGCGCCTGCACAGCGTTCCTCGCCGCATTCGCCACCAGAGCCTGGATCCGCTGTCCCGCGCGTCGGTAGCCCCAGCGCCGGCTCAGTCGGCGACCGATCTCGTCGATGTGGACCGGCCCTTCCATCTCGACTATCTGAACCACATACTTCTCCAATGCGCCTGGCGGAGACTCATGCAGTTCTCGGAAAGCTCGGTCAGGGACCGAAAACTCGGCTTCCGCGTACTCCACGGCCCGCGTCTCGGCCGGGAGCGCAGGCTGGCCGCGATCGACAGGGCCTCGCTGTGGGGGAGCGGCCGGCGCGGCATCCCAGTCGCGATTGGAACGGGCCCTGTCGATCGCCTCCAAGAGCTTGTGCATCTCGACGTCGCGGTTGTAGAACCAATCCGTGCTCCAGATCCGGTGAAACGTCCACCCCTTTTGCTCCAAGACGATCTGCCGCAGGCGGTCTCGCTCACGGGCCCAGCTTGAGGAGTGGTAAGGCGCCCCGTCACATTCGATGGCAAGCAAGAAGCGCCCCTCATCGTCAGGGTCATAGACCGCGAGGTCGATGCGGAATCCGGAGGATCCTACCTGCGCTTCCACGCGATAACCGTGGCTGTGCAGTGCCTTTGCGACGGCCTCCTCGAACGGGCTGTCCATTTCGTCCCCTGTGATGACGGGAATATCGAGCTCCCCCGTTTCGGCAAACTTCAGGAAGCGCTTCAGCACCCTAGGGCCGGCATGCTTGGTCGCGTCAAGGCGGATGTCGGTGTGGCGGATCGAGGAGAACACCCGGCACCTCTTCTTGGCCCGCGTGAAGAGCACGTTCAGCCTGCGCTCTCCCCCGTCGCTGGAAACGGGGCCGAAGCTCTGCGACATGTAGCCGCCCGAATCCTTGCCGTAGCCAATCGATATGAAGATGACGTCGCGCTCATCGCCCTGGACATTCTCGAGGTTCTTGACGAAGAAAGCCCCATCCTTGCCTTCCTTGCAAAACGCCTCGAGTTCCGGGAACTCGGCCCGCTTGAATTCCAGCTTGTCGCGGATCGTGTCTCGCTGGGCGACAGAAAGGGCCACCACGCCGAGCGTCTCGGCGGGGTGCTTGCGGGCATGCGCCAGCACCTGTTCCACGACAAACTCGGCTTCTATCGGGTTGTTCCGTTTCCGGCCTCGCTCGTACACCCCCTCAACGTGGGCATACGTGAGCCCTGTGCTCTTGCCAGCGCTGTCGGGGCTGGGCGGGCAAATCAGACCGCTATCGTAGAACTCGTGATTCGAGACTTGGATCAGTGAGGGATGCTTGGAGCGGTAGTGCCAGCGGAGCATCCCGCCGGCCATGGCCCTTGCATCGCAGAGCGAGAGGATGCTTTCCATGTCGCCCACCTGGGCCGCCTGAATCTCACCCACATCCTCAGCATCGACCTCGTCTTCGCCCCCGCCGATCTGCCGATCAAAGAATGATGTCGGAGGCATCTGCTTCTGGTCGCCGACGACGATGATCTGACGAGATCGCAGAATTGCACCCATCGCGTCTGCCGGGCGCACCTGGCTGGCCTCGTCGATTAGGAGCAGGTCGAATGTCAGCCCTCCTGGCTTGAGGTATTGCGCGACTGAGAGCGGGCTCATCAGAAAGACCGGCTTGATCGTCGCGACTGCCTCTCCGGCCTTGTCCAAGAGCTTGCGCAAGCGGAGGTGCCGCACTTTCTTGTTCGCCTCTCCGCGCACGATCCCGACCTGGCCGGCCGAACCGGACGGAAGCGAGCTGAAGTGTTTCAACGCGACTTCTTGGGAGGCGAGCTCTTGCAGCTGCTGGTCCAGCTGCTTGAACTGTTCGACCTTCGCGGTACGGTCAGGACCGTCGATTCGCTCGAGTCCAGGCTCAACCTTGCGCAGGCGCTCCCAAATCGCCTCGGCTCGCACGAATTCCAGCGTCTCGCGCGTTCGTTCGGGAGCCAACCGGCCATTCGCCAGGCGGGTCCGAAGCTCGTCGAGCCCAAGTTCTGACACGTGGCGCCCTGCTGCACTGAGGCGGTGCCACCCTTCGACCGAGCCCATATCCGCAAGCCATGATCGGAGTCGGGTCCCGAGCTGTTCTAGCTCGACCGAATCGACGCTTTCGGAGCCGAAGGCACCATGGATGTCAAGATCCGTCGCCGCCGCAACCTGCTGCCAGGCTTCCAGCCAAGCCGCGTAAACACGGCGCAGCTCGGACCCGAGCTCTAGGAGGTCAAGATCCGGGAGGATCGCGCCGAGCTGGCGCACGACCGCTTCGCCCGTGCCTAGCCGGCGGGCTTGCGAGGCTATCCAGCGCACCGCCGGCAGTGCCTGCTCGATATCTGTGTCCTCGTCCCGCCACGCAATACCGAGAACATCCCGTCCAATGTGCCCGTTCTTGCCAATGGAGCGGCAAAGCGAACGGTGCTCGAGCAATCGGTCCAGAATCTCCAGCCGGTCTCCAAGGCCCTTTGGGAGTTCTGACCGCTGCACTGAGCGCAGGCGGGCCACAGCATTCCGGTAAGGGCTGCTGAGCCAGCGAAACAACGATTTGCCGCGACCCGCGATCTCCAGCCGCACTTCGTCCCACCGGAGTTCGAGTGCGCCCTCGATCATTTCAGAGAGCAGACTCGCCCGGAGGGTCTGCAACGCCGCTACCTGTTCGAAGAGCTCCTGCACGGCGTCCGGGTGGGCGACGGTCGTCTCCGCTGCGAGGAGGTCTGGCACAGCTTGCGGCATTTCGCCGAGCGCGTCTAGATGCGCTGCCACTTCAGAGGCTGCCTGCACACTCGCCGCGTCCGAAATGCTCGCGGCTGCCGCGGATGTCCGATATACTTCGCGTCCGGCGTCGAGGCGCTCGAGCGCAGTCTGTAGGGTATCGGCGAGCGCACGCCGATCAAGCTGTGTCAGCCTCTTCCGGGCACCGCGCCAGATATGCGTTTGCTCGCTTCCGTGCTCTGCCGTGAGGGCTGCCAAGGCCGACGCGGCATCGATTCGCTCGTCGAATGCTTCAGCACTCCAAGCGTCCGAACCTGGAATGCGAAAGTCTGGTCGCGGGCAATCCCCTTCCCCCAACTCGGCAATTCGCCCGATCACTCCGTAGGGCGTCTCTTCGGTTACTTCGTCGAGCTTGTGCAGCAGCGCGGACGTGGCGTTGAGCTCGTCACGGACCCGCCGAACCCGCTCGTAGTGCATGTCGTTGACAGCGTTAGGTTCACCAAGGTCAAGGGTGCGCTTCAGCTCGGCATAGATTTGCTTGCGATTCGCCTTGTGGGAGTGCAGCTCGAGACAAAGCGGCCCAAGCCCGCACTTCTCGAGCCGGTCATGGACGACGTCCAGCGCGGCCCGCTTCTCGGCGACAAACAGGACGCGCTTCCCGTCCCTGGCGATGGCAGCAATGATGTTGGCGATAGTCTGCGACTTGCCGGTTCCGGGAGGGCCTTGAACGACTAGGTTCCGGCCGGCACGTGCCGCGGCGATGATCTGGGTCTGGGAGGAGTCTGCATCGAGGATGTGACAGAGATCCTTGGGATCGGGAAAGCGCTTGTCGAGGTTCTCAGCCGGTGCGAAGATGCTCGGACCGGAATCGAATCCACCCACCAGCAGACCCTCGAGCAGACCGTTGCCAGCCGAGCCCTTGGTCCACTCGTCGCTCGGTGCCAAATCGTTCCACATCAAGAACTTGGCGAACGAGTAGAAGCTCAGCTCCAGCGTGTTGGGCTGCACTCGCCAGCGAGTCTGCGACGACATTGCCGCACTGACGCTGCGGAAGTACTGCGAGGGCACCCATTCAGTGCCTGCTGGGAAACCCGGCAAATCCAGATCGAAGTCTGCGGCAAGCATCGCCCGTAGCGACAGGTTTGGCTCCAGATCTTGATCGCGGAACGAGAGCGTGAAGCGGCCCCTAGCGCTATCGCGCTCGAGATCGACGGGCAGCAAGATCAGCGGGGCGAATCGCTCGAGTTCGGATGACTCGCTCTCGTACCACCGCAAGAACCCTATCCCCAGGAACAGGACACTGATTCCCTGCTCCTCCTCAAGCGCTTGAGCATCTCGATACAGTGTTAATAGACGTTTCTGGAGCCGTTCGGCGGTCAACCGCGTCTGCATTTTCGAGTCGACGTGATGGGGGGCGAGTTCGCCGGCTGGTGGTTCGTCCTCTCGGGGAAGGTAGACCTGCTCGGGGTCCAGCTCGTCTTGTTCGGCTTGGACCGCCCCCCGCAAGGGCTCGAAGGTCATCTTCTTGCCCCGCACGTACAGGGTCTTGAAGACCTCGTCCGAGCGTTCGTCCTCGATATCGAGTTGTTTGGCGCGGTCCTTGCCCACGGGTGCGTTGGTGAGCCGGTTGCGCTTACCGATGTCGATCAGCTGCTGCCGGAGGCTGTCGACCGCTGTCTTGAGAGCGTGCCCCGCGCCCCCGCCGGGATTCGTGGTGTCGCCCTTGGGCTGGGTGTTCATGATTCAATTTGCGAGTCAACCCGCGCTAGAGATGGCTTTCTAGTGCGGGTCGATAACCGGCAGGCCTACAAGACGCGCAGCAACTCGCCAGAAGACAGACAAAATTCCCAAGCAGAATACAACAGGCGGCCCCAGCATCACTCGCCAAACATCAACCTGATTCCCTATTATCCGCATCCCAGTAGAGCGCCAGAAGAGGTGGGCTTGTGGATTTTCGGTGGCTGGCGCGAAGCCGGCAGGCAGGGGGGAGAGGCGCTAGGCACGAGATGCACTGGCAGCCAGTGGTATCGGTCGCAACCGGGTCCCCCGGGCAGTCCCCGGATGGTCCCCGGGGAGTGCCGGCGGCCTGTCCCACGCGCAGCCGGGTTGTCGAACGCCCGGTGGATTGGGCTGGCGGCAGCCGCGGCCGTTAGACGGTGCTCAACATCAGGATCGGACGCGGCAACGGCAGCGTCGTGGCCGCCGCCTTCAGCAGCCTGCGCGGCAGCGCCGCCAGCTCGTAGCGGCGATTGAAGCGGTACTGGAACTCGGCCAGGTAGCGCGCCGCGTAGTGCGGCGCGCAGGCATGGTAGGTGCCGTCCAGGGAGCGCTTCACGTTCCCCAGGATCGTGTTCGCCCAGACCAGGCCGGGCGTCTCGCAGCCCTGCTTGCCGCCGCCCGTCACGTGTGGCTTGTGCTCGCAGCCCGCTGCCTCCAGCCCCTGGAAGCAGGCCAGCCCGTCCGTGTGCACCGTGGTCCCGGGCCGCACCTGCTGCGCGGCCCACTGCGCGACCTCGGCCGTGCGGAAGCCGTCGACCACGCTCAGCTTCATCACCACCGGCTGGCCATCCGCGGTGACCTGCACGGCTGCCAGCAGCGGCGTCTTGTTCGGCGAGCCCCGCCCGCGCTTGCCACCGGGGTACTCGCCGCCCAGATAGGCGTCGTCCAGCTGCACGGTGCCCGCCAGCCGGTAGCGCTGATCACGCTCCCGCATGGTCTGCATGAGCTTGTGCTTGAGCAGCCAGGCGGTGTTGTCGTTGACGCCCAGCTTGCGCCCCAGCTCCAGGGCCGAGATGCCGCTCTTGGTCTGGGAGAGGAAGTAGATGGCAAGGAACCAAATGCTCAGCGGCAGCTTGGTGGCCTGGAAGACGGTGCCGGCGAGCAGGGAGAGCTGGCGCTTGCAGTGGTTGCACTGGAAGGTGGCCCGGCGGGTGGAGAGGCGGCAGAAGCGGGCGCCGCCGCAGCGGGGGCAGTTGAGGCCGTCGGGCCAGCGGGCGGCGAAGAGGGCCTGCTCGCACTGCGCCTCGGAGCCGTAGTCCTGGAGGAACTGGGTCAGGCTGAGGCCTTTTTGGAACTGGACTTTGTTCTTGGGCATAGCAGAGGGTTCTCTAGCCATAATTATCGCAATATATTCGCCAAAAGTCAATAGAATCAGCGATTTAATACGAACAAACCTCGCAATTCAAGGCTACGGAGACGCTGGCCGCCGAGGGACGGAGTCAGACTGGCGGACCGGCCGCTGGGTCGCCTTGGTCAGCCCCGTTTAGGTCAGTCTTGGATGCAGGTAGTAGGGAATCAGGAACATCAATGTTGTCATACCGATTTAGAAATGATCCCACTCTGGGAAACCGACCACCTATGCGAGCAGGCGCTGTTCTAGGCGCGTATTTCCAACGGCTTCCAGTGCCCCGCCTGCGTTTACGCCAAGCCCTCTGGCCGGCACACGCAAGGTCTTCCAGTGGATCCGCTGCAAGCGCCAGGCCTCCCTCACGGCCGGCACCGTGTTGGCCCTCACCAAGCTCCCGCTGACCACTTGGTGTCTCGCTATGTAGCTGCTGACGCAGTCTGAGTACGGCGTTTCGGCAAGGCAGCGTAAGCGCCCGCTCGGCCTGACCGACAACACCGCCTGGATGCGCAAGCGCCAGCTGATGCAAACCATGCGGGGACGCAATGATGCGCAGCCGCCGGGCGGCAGGGGCGGCTGCGAAATCCTCCGGGGTTGCGCTCGGTGAACGCCATGCGACTCTGTCCAAGCCAAATGCCGCGATCTAAATGCGGATGGAAGCGCTCCCGGCCAAGCAGGAACGAATGTGTGAAATAGGGGGCAACGAGGCCCGGTCAAGACGCCAGATGCCAGGCGCTCGCGGGCCGGACTCACCCCCCCGCCTTGCACGGTCCGCCAGGACGCCGCTGGGCGAGACGAGCCCACCGTGACGCTTAGCTCGGTTCCGCAGGACGGCGTGATTCCGCTCCCGTGCCAGGAACCGCACTGTGGGCCTTGATGACAGACAATAGGAAAACATTTGGACGCTACCGGTTCGGACGCTTGGCTTGATCGGACGAAGGGCAAGGGACCATTCAGTCCGGCCCAGTCCAACATCCGCCCATGGGCAAGCGACCGGACAGGGCATGCTATTACCTAACGTACTTACCTGTTCCTGCGCCGCACCGACTCGGGCAATCCCCCTGTCGAGCTGCTTTATCGGTGCGCCCGGCGAGCGATTCGCGGACGCGGGCTGCATTCTGACCTAATGTCCACTGCATCCTCGTCCGGCATCCGCTCGCGGTTCCTCACGATGTTTGCGCTGGTGCTTGCCGGCGAACTGATCTACGGCCTGCCCTATCATCTGCCGAGGTATTACCGCCCGACGCTTCTCGAGGTGTTCGGTCTTTCGTATGCCGACTTAGGGGACGCATTCGCGTTTTACGGCATCACCGCGATGATTTCGTATTTCCCGGGGGGCATCTTGGCCGATCGTTATTCGGCACGCAAGCTGATGGTCGTGTCCCTGGTGGCGACGGCCGCAGGCGGTTTCTACTTATTCACCCTGCCCGGCTTTGTCGGCTTGGCGGCCCTGTATGCGTACTGGGGCGTCACAACCGTCCTGCTGTTCTGGTGCGCACTCATCCGTGCGACCAGGGCTTGGGGCGGAGACGTCGCGCAAGGTCGCGGCTTCGGGCTGCTCGAAGGCGGTCGGGGCTTGGTCGGGGCGCTGTTTGCGACCGCGGGAGTCCTGCTGCTAAGAGTAGGGCTCGGTGCCGACCCGGCTCTTGCCGAAGAAGCGGTGCGAGCAGCTGCGCTGCAGACGGTCATCCTCCAATACACAATCTGCACGCTGGTGGCCGCCCTCGTCGTGCGCTGGTGCATCCCGGATTCGCCCCCCACCGAACTAGGACGCGGACTGCGCAGTTGGGATGAAGTGAAGACGGTAATGAAAATTCGCGCTGTATGGCTGCAGGCGATCGTCGTGATCTGCGCATACTCCGGCTACAAGGGACTCGATCACTATTCCGCGTTCGCCTTTGACACGCTCGGTATGAATGAAGCCGATGCGGCAGGCTTCAGCGCGGATGCCGCCTTCATTCGCCCGATTGCCTCAGTGGCCGCCGGAATTGTGGGGGACAGGATCGGAATTGGCCGCACGGTCTGCATCATGTTCGCATCCCTCGCAGTCGGCTGGGGAGTCCTAGCGGGGCTAGAATCGAGCCCGGAACTGCTCGCGATGGTGTTCGCGAACCTATGGATTACATACTTCGGCGTCTACGCATTGCGGGGAATCTTCTTCGCCCTGCTCGAGGAAACCCGTATTGAGCATACGGTCACCGGCGCCGCCGTCGGCGTGATCTCACTAGTTGGTTACACGCCGGACATCTTCTTCGGCTCGATCTCGGGGCGCCTGCTCGATAGCCATCCGGGTGTTGCCGGCTACCAGCACGTCTTCCTGCTGCTGGCCGGGTTCGCAATGATCGGCCTCCTCGCCGGGGCCGTGTTGAGCCGGGCAGCCTCCCGCGCCGGCCGGGCCGCGGCTGGCAAACAATGAGTCCAACCCGATGGGACACGCTCAGTATCGCGCCCTCGCCCTTGGATGCAACCACTCACGCGCTCAGCCCGCCGCGATCGTGTCGTGATGGGTACCTGCTGAGATGATCTGCAGCAAACCGGGTGAGAGACAAGCGAAGCATCCATGTCTGGCAAGATCGACCTCAAGAAACTGCACCGAGCCATGTCTGGGCCGAAGCGCGAACCACGTTTCAGTGATGTCACGAAATTTCGGTAGCTGATGGCCGGCGGTCAAGGGTCGCCGCAGAGCGCAGCGCTCCAAGATCCGATCGCCGTACCGTATTCGACGGCGGTACACCACCAAGTTCACGCTGAAGACCGCCCGCTGCACAGACTGCGTATTGCCGCCGCCGGAGGCATTGTGGTGGTCCGCTGATCCTGCCGCGTTCGCTGCGAATCGACGCGACGCATGGAATTGGACGCTGATGGTGATCCAGCCCGACCACGTCTCGGCGACTGAAAGCGCGAGTGTGCTCGCTGAACTGGACAAGATAGGGCAAGTCGAGTGATGCACACCGGTCGCTCAGCATGGATTCGCCGCAAGAGGGGCGGCTGTCCAGTCCCTGCATGTCGGACCGTACGGCGGAATGGGGCCAGCGATTGAAGCCATGCACGCCTTCGCCAGATCTGAGGGGCTCAGGCTAACGGGCAAGCATCATGACACTTATCTTGTTGGACCCTCGCCGGACCGCGCCAGAGCAGCTGACGGCCGTGCCGCGCCACCCCGTACGTCGACAGCGCCCGTGCGGGCCCAGGCGGCCGCAAGGCACGCCAGCGCGAAAGCCGAAGGGCCTGCTGGCGGAGAGGCAGCGCTGGCCGGCGGACTCGCTCGTTACCCGCTCTGGACGTTGCACGGGCTCGCGCTGTACATTGATACGCGCCATGACACGCCGAGCGATAAGCCGTCGCACTGTTCTGAAATCCAGCATCATCGGATTTCCCGCCATCGTCCCCGCGAGCGTTCTGGGGCAGGACGCACCCAGCAACAAGCTGACGATTGGGTTTATCGGAACCGGCAACAACGGCACCAACTGGATGCGACAGTTCCTCCGGGATCGGCGCGTGCGAGTGCTGGCCGTGTGCGACGTAAACCGCGAGGGCGGCGGGTATTGGGACGGCACTGTCAGGGGCCGCGAACCGGCCCGCCGACTGGTAAACGAGCACTACGCGGATAATTCGTGCCAGGCGTTTGCTGATTTCCGCGAGCTGCTCGGGCGGGACGACGTGGATTCGATCTATATCGGCACGCCCGACCACTGGCACGCCCTGATCGCGATCGCCGCTGCGCGAGCTGGCAAGGACATCTACGGACAGAAGCCGCTTTCGCTCACGGTGCGCGAAGGGCGGGCCATGGCAGATGCCGTGAAGACCGCGGGAATCGTGTGGCAGACCGGGAGCCAGCAGCGCTCCGACCGCAACTTCAGGATTGTGTGCGAGCTCGTGCGGAATCACCGTTTAGGCAAGGTGCACACGGTGAGAGTCGGGCTGCCATCCGGCCGGCCCGACTACGGCAAGACAGCCCATCTAACGAGCCCGCAGAGCGTGCCCGATGGCTTCGACTATGACATGTGGCTCGGTCCGGCTCCGCACCAGCCCTTCGCGCCGGCTCGGGTCGGCGTGAACTTCCGCTGGGTTTCCGACTATTCGGGCGGTCAAGTAACGGACTGGGGGGCACACCATCTCGACATCGCTCAGTGGGGGCTGGGCATGGACGGCTCGGGGCCGGTCGCGATCCGTTCACCCTCGGCCAAGTTTGAGAAGCACCCCATCTACGACACCGCGACGCAGTTCTACTTCGAATGCGAATACTGGAACCGGGTTCGCTTGATCTGCTCGAACAAGGAACGCGGGGGAGTCCTGTTCGAGGGCAGGGACGGTTGGGCGTGGGCCAACCGGGGCAGGCACGAGGTGAGCGCCCGCGACATCGTCACGGAGCCGCTTGGGCAGGGAGAGACCAAGCTCTACCGCAGCCGCAATCATGTCACGAACTTCATCGACAGCTGCTTCTCGCGCAACCCGACCGTCGCCCCGATCGAGGCCGCCCACCGCTCGGTCTCAATCGCGCACCTAGCCAACATCGCTGTGTTGAACGGGCGCTCGTTGAATTGGGATCCCGCCACGGAACGGATCGCCGGGGACGCTGCTGCCAGCGCCATGCTCGACCGCCCCTACCGAGGCGATTGGAGATTGTCGTAAGGCCTTGGGGTCGCTTGGGCGGCGGCATTCGATGTAACCCCTTTATAGAATCACATCACAGTCAATGGGGCAGCCGTAATGGTGATCGCTGAGAATCTTAGCGCTGACCGGCCACGTGTAGTCACTCAGCTTGATGATGCACGTCTCAAAGTCCAGATCGGGATGAGCGAAGGCTTCATAGCACTGTCTGGCACCGTCTAGGATGGATTCCCGCGTGGTCAGGATGAAGCGCAGTGCAGATTCTCCGAAACCTCCGCCATCAGTTCGACGGGTCGCTGGTCCTCGTTCTTCGGCAGCTTTTCAACGGCCGTCTTGCCGGGAAAATCATCAAAGTAGAAGATCTGTTTCGACGTCAGGTTCTTGTGCGGCCGAACTTCGGACAAGTCCTGGGCGCCGCGGAAGGCGGTGAACGCTTGGCGCTAGACAAGATCTGCGAGAAGCACCTCAGCGAGCGTGGTCTTGCCGACGCCCCGGAGGCCGGCAACAACACAAGAAATGTGCGCTGTCAAGACGTGTCTGGCCGCGATCGAAGCTCGGACTCGGTACAAAGCGCGAAAGCCGTAGGCGGATGCGCTCAAGATGCGCCTCGGAATCGATGAAACTACCTGCACTGAGCACCCGCTACAGCACCGTCGCGCTCGTGAGCCAGAGCTTGAAGTGAATGCTTGCACTGGAGGATCAGATCGACGCCTTGCCGGCGATCGCGGCAATCGATGCTGGAACCACGGCCAGTCGTAAAGCTCTGGAGTCGGACGTCCGGCACCTCTTGCAGCAGGTCTTGGCAGAGCAGTTCGAAATCATGCGGCGAGGGTGAGCGGAAGTCGTAGTTGGCCATCGTGAACGATTTCAGAGAAACTCTCTCAGATCCTCGAAACGGGCCTCCACGTCCTCCCAAGGCGGGTACGGACCGCAACATAGCTGCCGGCACTGAAGCTCATATTCACCCGCGATCGTGCGCGCCAGTTCCCCTTGCGGAAACAGCCCGTCACTGTCGGCAAAATTCATCTCGCTGGGACAAAGGTAACTCTTCGGAAAGTTCGCGCGGCTGATCGCATCGTAGTCTGCCTTGATCGCCCCGTATTCATCCGACCGCAGCATGGCCGCCACCTCCGGTAGGCCGGCCAACTGGAAGAGGTCGTAGTAGTGACGTGCGTAGCTGCCGATCGGCCGGCCGTCGCGCTTGAGCAATTCCACCTTGCTGTGGATCGCGAAGAGCTTTTCGACGAAGGTGCGACGGAAGTGGAGCAGGCGCATCGGAAAGCCCCCCTCATCTTCTGCACCGAGCAATAGGCCACGTTCGTTCAGGAACGCGCCGAGATACGAGCGTAGTTCCACCGTCACAGTCGGCTCCCGGCCGCTGGCGGTCCCGACTTCGACAAGGACATGCCCGGCGACCTCCCCTGGCCCGCCGAAACGCTGCTGATATGAGAATCGGTCCGAGCGACCGAACCCGCCGATCGTACGGCTCTCAGCTTTGAGGAACGTCAAGGCCTGATGCGCGTCGAGAGAGTCTCGGAGCGCTTTGAGTTCACGATCGATTGCCCGCTTCCCGATTGCCGGATCGAACGCCAAAGGATCGAGAAAGACATCGATGTCCTCAGAAAAGCGTCGGATCAAATCCCATCCCTTTGACAGACTGGTGCCTCCTTTAAAGATCGTCTTGTCACCGACAGTGGCTGCGATGATGCGCAGTGCTTCTGTGACGTAGTAATCTTTCTCGATGATGGCCGGCCGCAGGCCCCGCCTGCGGAAGTGCTCCGCAGCTTGGAGGATCGCCTGCTCGAAGTCCGAATGCTCGAACAACCTCATGGCGTCGCGCCCCGTCCCTTCGCCTGCCAGTCCCCTGCATGGGCTAGGCCCTGCAGCATCCCAAAGTCAAATCGCGAGACAGGATTGAGCGATTCCCGCAGGCCCTTGAGGGTCTCCAGCTTCCTGCCGATCTGCGCACCGATGGCGCCAAGCATGGCGCGCACGCGCGCGGGTTCGCTCGGCGCGACCTGCAGCAACCGATCAAAACGTCCCTGCTCGCGGCAGAGCACGAGCGCGCGATTGACCGTCTCCTCGGGCGAAAGTTCGCTGGTTCTGCCCGCGCGGCGCAGAAAATCCAGCAGCGCCGCATCCGCCTCGGACAGATCCTGCCAGGCATCCGGCCTGCGCGTATGGACGACCGTGTCGCTGCCGAGGAGCTTGCGCGGCAACCGAAAGCCGCTTGTTGCCACTTCACCACGGGCGGCGCTCTGCGTCGTGAATCCTAGGAGATTGGCCGCCGCGATGCCGGCGGGAAAGACTGACTTGCCGCGCGCGACAGCCAGCTTGCGGATTGCGGCCGGATTCGGCCGGCTCATTCCCAAACCGGTTTGCCGAGGCCAGTAGTACACGCCCTTGCTCAGCCGTTCGAGCTGGCCTTCACGGGCTAGGCGCGACAGCGCCTGCGACACCGCCGAGATAGGCGCGCCGCGGAAGTCCTCGAAGCGCCACAGGCGCTCACCGCCTTGTTCGATCTGCTGGCGAACCCAGCTTGCGACGGGTCGTGCTTTGTGCGGAGGCCTTGTGCCTCTCGCCATGCCTCCTACTGTTGGCGTCTACTTTGTGTCATGTCAAGTTTTTAAGCAAAAAAACTTGACAACATCACCGGCGGGCGATGTCGTGTCGCCTCAGGCGGGATGGGGGCAGGCAAACGACGGCAAATCAGCCTGAACACGTCCCGGCGGGACCGCGCCCGAATGTAGAATTCCAAGCCGGATCGATAGCGCTGCGACCAGCGATTACCCGGCCGCTCCTGCCCGGGCCTGCCACAGCGAGACCGCTCAGGCCTTGAACAGGCACAGCTGCAGTGTGTCCTGGGCGTCGGACATCGGCTCTGACTGGTCCGATCACCCATGGCCAAGTTTGAGCAGCATCCCATCTACGAAAGCGCGCCGCACTTCTACTTCGGATGCGCATACTCGAACCGCGTTCGCTTGATCTGCTTGGACAAGAAACGCGCGTGAGTCATGTTCGAGGGCAGGCACGAGGTGAGCGCCCGCGACATCGTCACGGAGCCGCTTGGGCAAGGAGAGACCAAGCTCTCCCGCAGCCGCAATCATGTCACGAACTTCATCGACAGCTGCTTCTCGCGCAACCCGACCGTCGCTCCGATCGAGGCCGCCCACCGCTCGGTCTCAATCGCGCACCCAGCCAACATCGCTTTGCTGAACGGGCGCTCGTTGAATTGGGATCCGGCGACGGAACGGATCGCCGGGGACGCGGCTGCCAGCGCCATGCTCGACCGGCCCTACCGAGGCGATTGGAGATTGTCGTAAGGCCCTGGGGTCGCCTGGGCGACGTGCAGTGGCCGTTGCTAAACGCTCAGACCGGGCGCAGACTCTCGCCCCGGTCTTGATGCGTCAAACCTCCAGCTTCCAAGGCTTACGGTACGGGCGCTTATACATGATGGCTGCGGCCTCCGGATCGTCAACCACGCGCTCGTTCTCGACGTCCCAGTAGACCCGCCGACCGGTCCGCACTGCCGCGTTGCCGAGGTGGCAGCCGATCATCGAGTTGTGGCTGAGTTCCACATCGGAACGCGGGCGTTCGCGCGTGCGCATGCACTCGAGGAAGTTCTTTACGTGCGCAAGGTGCATGTTCTCCCGGTCCGGGCGGTAGGCTTGCCACGGCATGCCCGCTGCCTTGTACTCACGGGCTGGCTTGTCGATGCGGTCCGTCTCGGGCAGCACCTCCCAGCCCTGGCGATCAACGATCAAGATCCCCTTCTCGCCGTGCAGCATCACGCCGTGCTCCCTGTCAGCCGGGCCGCGCCCCACGCCCAGCGCGTGCTCCCAAACCATCGAGAAATCTGGAAACTCGTACAGCACCTGCTGCGTGTCCGGTGTTTGCATCGCATCCTTCGGGTAGGCGAACTTGCCCCCCACCGACATTGCCGACGTCGGAGACTTGATCCCCATGTACCAGTTCGCGATGTCAATCATGTGGGCTCCCCAGTCCGTCATCAGGCCGCCCGAGTAGTCCCAATACCAGCGGAAGCTGAAGTGGAAGCGGTTGCGGTTGAAGGCACGCTTGGCCGTCGGCCCGAGCCACATGTCGTAGTCCACGCCGTCTGGAGCGGGCCCGTCCGGCATGTGCGGCGTCTCGCCCTTCCAGTCCAAGTACGCCCAGCAGCGCACCAAGCGCACCTTGCCGAGCTTGCCGCTATCGATGTAATCCTTGGCTGCGAGATATTGCGTGCCCGAGCGCTGCTGTGTACCCATCTGCACCACGCGCTCGTATTTCCTCGCTGCATTGACCATCTGGCGCCCTTCCCAAACGGTCATCGCGAGGGGCTTTTCCACATACACATCCTTGCCGGCCTTGCAGGCCTCAACGGTGGGCAGAGCGTGCCAATGGTCGGGTGTCGCAACGATGACCGCGTCAATGTCATCGCGCTCCAGCACTCGGCGAAAATCACCGGTGCGCAGTTCGGCTGCATGATCGAAAGGCGAGACGACGCTCTGCTGGGTCCTCTCGATTTGGGACTCGTCAACGTCACACAGAGCCACCGCCTGCGTCTTGCCAGCCTTGAGCATGTCCGCCAGGTCGCCTCGGCCCATGCCGCCGCACCCGATCAGGCCTAGGCGGATGCGGTCATTGGCGCCGAGTATCCGGCTCGCCGAGGCTGCGGTCATGGGGGCTGCAGTGCCGGCAGCAGCGGACGCTAGAAAAGAACGGCGGGATGTCGTCATTGGTTCTGGAACTCCTCGGCGGTCGCAATGCGACCCTCTCTCCTAGCCTATCGCGGCCGGCCGCAGCCGCTATCTGCATGTTCGCGCAGGAGCCGCATTTCTGCCCAATTCTTGGCGGCAGGGATACAGTATAGGAGCGACGGCCTTGCCAAGTGGCCCGCGCCCTCCGATCAAAGGGCGCGTGGCGAGTTGGGGTGCGTCGCGAGCAAACAGCGCATGCCAACGAATCAAGCGAATTCTCGGGGGCGGCCACAGACAGCCCTGCTGCTCGTTGGCGCTCTGGCGCTCTGGGGAGCAACCGGCTCATTGCGCGCCGCGGTAACACCTGAACAGATTGAATTCTTCGAGAGCAAAGTACGGCCAGTATTGGCCGAGCATTGCTACTCCTGTCATAGCGGGAGCATTGAGACTCCGTTCGCCGGCCTGCGGCTCGACAGCCGCGAGGCGATTCTCAAGGGCGGCGATTCCGGGCCGGCCATCCGGGCCGGCCAGCCTGCGCAAAGCCGCATCGTCAAGGCGTTGCGGGGCGAGCCCGTGCTGATGCCGCCGGGCGGCCGTCTGCCGTCAGAGCATGTGGCAAATCTGGCCGAATGGATCCGCATGGGCGCTCCGTGGCCGGAGCAGCGCGAGTCCGCCGACTCTCGGCCGAAGGGCTTTGACCTTGAGGCGCGCAGACGGGAGCACTGGGCCTGGCAGCCGGTGAAGACTGTCGAGCCTCCGGCTGTCAAGAAACGGCAGTGGCCAACCAACCCAGTCGACCAATTCATCCTCTCAAGGCTGGAAGCGGAAGGTCTGCGCCCAGCCCCGCCCGCTGACAGGCGCACCCTCATCCGCCGCCTCGCCTTTGACCTGACAGGCCTGCCGCCATCACCGGAAGAGACGGATCGTTTTGTTCGGGACGATTCCCCGGACGCATACGAAAAGCTTGTCAGGCGGTTGCTGGACTCCGACCACTTCGGCGAGCGCTGGGCCCGCCACTGGATGGACCTAGTGCGCTACGCCGATTCGCATGGGAGCGAGGGGGACCCCGCAATTCCGGCCGCGTGGCAATACCGCGACTACCTGATCCGCTCCCTTAACGCGGACACGCCCTACGACCAGCTCATCCGCGAGCATCTGGCGGGCGACTTGCTTGCCACTCCACGGACTACTCCTGAGCGCAACATCAATGAATCGATCCTCGGCACGGCGCACTTTCGCCTGGTGGAGCTCGGGTACCAACCAGTCGACCCGTGGGAGGAGCGCGTCAAGTGGACCGATAACCAGATTGATGTGTTCTCAAAGGCATTCCAAGGCCTTACCGTCGCCTGCGCTCGGTGCCATGACCACAAGTTCGACGCGATCAGCCAAGAGGACTACTACGCCTTGTTCGGCGTCTTCTATGGCGCGCGACCAACGATGCGCGCGGTGGATGCCCCAGAGGCGCTGCGGCTGCATTCGCAAAGCCTCCGAGACCTGAAGGGCCGCATTCGTGACAAAGTCGCTGCCGCGTGGATCGACGCCGCCGAAACGCTGGGGGAACGGCTGCAGCAAGCTCAAGACGCCGCGCTCAAAGCGGCCCTTGAAGAGGCGGCCTGCGACGAGGGCAGCCCGCTGGCCGCGTGGCTGGACCTGCGCGGATTGGGCGGAGCGCAGCTGCGGGGAGCCTGGCAGCGACTGCGCGAGGACTGGCGGGGCGAGCTCGACGCCCGCGTCGCCTACAACCAACAGCACTTCGAGCGCATCTGGGATCTGGCCGGCGCGGACTACGAAGAGTGGACCACGCACGGTAACGGGACGAACGAGGGCCCTTCCGCTCCGGGCGAATTCCAAGTCGCACTGGACGGTGAGCGGGTCTTAGAGGGCATTTACCCCGCAGGGGCCTACACGCACCTGCTCTCCTCCAAGCACGCCGGTGTCATGCAGTCTCCGCGCTTCGAAATTGAGTCGGACTACATCAGCGTGCGTGTGCTTGGAGGGGGCCTCAGTTTCGCGCGCCTCATCGTCGAGAACTACTCCGTGCCGCTGGGCGGCATCTACGGCCAGCGCCACAGCCCTCGCAGCGACACGATGCGGTGGTGGCGATTCAAGACCGAGTTCTGGAAGGGATTCACGGGATACATCGAGTTCGCCACGCGCGAGGACGCGACAAACTTCGTGCTCGACTCGGTGGACAGCGCCAAGAACCCACGCCCCGAGCGACCGACACACGGTCGTTCGAGCATCGGTGCATCCGCGGTGGCATTCCACAATGGCAAGCACGAGCCAAGGTCCATCGTCGAGCCCATTCTGCACCTGTTGGAAGCGGAGCCCCCGGAGGCTTCGAAGGACTTGGCGGACGTCATTGGCAGCAGGCTCGCAGAGGCGGCCGCTGCGTGGCGGGAAGGCCGTGTTGGCGAGCAACAGGCAGCGTACTTGGACTACTTTGTCAGGCGCGGATTGCTGCCCACCTTGACCGAGCAGGTTGCGGGCGTCGGCGAGCTGGTGGAAGCGTATCGACGGATCGAGGGCTTGGTCCCTGTGCCGCAGCGATTCCCGGGCGTCGTCGACGAGCATGCTCCAGACCAACCGCTACTCGTGCGGGGCGATCCGAAACAGCCTGCCGCCCCGGTCACCAGACGGTTTCTGGCTGCGCTGGGCGGCGACAAGTACACAGATCCAGCCGCGGTGCGCCGTCGGCTGGCCGAAGATGTCGCCAGTCCAGACAATCCGCTCACAGCCAGGGTCATGACAAACCGCGTCTGGCAGCAACTTTTCGGGCGTGGCATCGTAGCGACCCCGGACAACTTCGGAGTGCTCGGCAAGCCACCCTCGCATCCTGAGCTGCTGGACCACCTCGCAGGACGCTTTGCCGCTGCCGGATGGTCGATCAAGCGACTGGTCGAATTGCTAGTGACCAGCAGCACGTACCAGATGAGCAGCTCCGCGTCCCGCAAGGCTGCGGAGCTCGACCCGTCCAACGCATTGCTGCAGCACATGCCCGTTCGCAGGCTCGAAGCCGAGGCGATCCGAGATGCACTGCTGGCCGTCTCCGGTCGGCTTGACACCGCCATGTTCGGCGCCGCGCCGCCTTCGCGCCAGCAATACGACGAGCACGAAGGGCCAGGTTCGTCGATCTATGGAGATGACCGCAGAAGCATCTATCAAGAGATTCGCCGTAACCGCACCAATCCGTTTCTAGAGGTGTTTGACCAGCCCACGCCCTCCACGACCAGAGGCCGCCGGGATGTCACCAACGTGCCGGCCCAATCGCTCGCAATGATGAATAGTCCATTCGTCCTCGGCGCGGCCCATGCTTGGGGCAAACGCCTGGCGGAAGGCGAGGGCCATGCAGTGGGAAGCCGGGTGGATTACATGTACCGCAAGGCGCTGGGACGCGTGCCCACGCCGCAGGAGCGTGACGAAGCGATCACGTTCGTGCGCGGCCTTGCGGAAGAGGAGGGCGCTGTCGACACGCTGGGCAATCCCGCGGCTTGGGGCAGGTTTGCGCACTCCCTGTTCAACTTCAAGGAGTTCGTCTATGTCCGCTAGGCCCCTTGGCCAGATGCTGCATTCCGGGGGCCGCATGAGTCGTCGGCAGATGCTGCGCACGACCTCGACCGGCTTCGGCATGCTGGCGGCAACAGCGCTGCTAGCAGACACTGCCCGAGCTGCAGATCCAATCGGCGCCCGCTCGCCGGACTTCGCCCCGAAGGTCAAGAATGTCATCTTCTGCTACATGTCCGGCGGGATGTCCCAAGTCGACTCGTTCGACCCCAAGCGCCGTCTGGCGGCAATGGCTGGCGAGCCGGTGCCGTTCAAGGCCGAGCGCACGATGTTCAACAACAACGGCAACATCTTCCCGAGCCCGTGGGAGTTCAAGCCTTACGGTGAGAGCGGTATTCCAGTCAGTGATCTGTTCCCCCAAATCGGCTCAATGGCCGATGAACTCTGCGTCATCCGGTCGATGACAGGCAAGTTCATGGAGCATGCGCAGGGCAACTACTACTTCCATTGCGGCCTGCCCTTCGCCGGATTCCCGAGCATGGGGGCTTGGGTGACATACGGTCTGGGCAGCGAGAATCAAAACTTGCCCGGGTTCGTCGTGACCGGGGGCGGCGGCATCCCGCACGGGGGCATCAACATGATGGGCAATGGCTTTTTGCCGTCCGTGCACCAAGCCTCGGTCATCCATCCCGGCCGCAACGAACCGATGCGCAACATCGTTCCCGCGGAGCCGAATGCCAGGCAGCGCAGGCAACTCGACTTCGTGCGACAGATGGACGAGGGCTTCCTCGACAGCGTTGGGAGCCACGAGCCGATCGAGGCCGCGATCACAAACTACGAGACCGCCTATCGCATGCAAAGCGCAGTGCCGGAACTGGTGGACCTCGGCAGTGAATCGGAGGCGACGCGGAAACTGTACGGCGTCGACTCGGAGAATCCCTCGACGGCGACCTATGCCAAACAGTGCCTGCTCGCCCGCCGCTTGGTTGAAAGGGGCGTACGGTTCGTGGAACTGACGATGGTCAACACGCCTGGCAAGACGGACGGCATGGGTAACCCATGGGACCAGCACAACAAGCTCGAGCTAGGGCACGGCGCAAACGCTCTCACGGTCGACCAACCGGTGGCGGCCTTGCTCAAGGACCTCAAGGCGCGGGGCCTGTTGGACGAGACGCTGGTGATTTTCTCTGGGGAATTCGGACGCACGCCGTTTGCGCAGGGCACCATCGGGCGGGATCACAACCCGTTCGGATTCAGCCTGTGGCTGGCAGGGGGCGGACTCAAGAAGGGATTCATCTACGGCCAGACCGACGAGTTCGGTTATCGCGTGGTTGAGAACAAGTGCACGGTCCACGACCTGCACGCGACGGTGCTGCACTTGCTCGGGCTCGACCACGAGCGGCTGAGCTATCGATTCGGCGGCCGGGACTACACCCTGACGGACGTGCATGGACACGTAATCCGCGGCATCCTGGCGTGAGCTCGGCGGGACTGGCCTGCGCCCATTGAGCAGCGGTCGATCGCGCGGGCTGGCAATAATCCGCCCGGGGCACCCTGGATCGTACTGCGGTCTCAGGCCGAACGCAATTCCAATACCCCTAAGCTGCCGCGCATCCCACGGTGAAGATCGGAACGCTCCAGGACGGCGCGCCGAGCACGGCTACGAGCGGCCCAGAATCGCCACCGTCTCGATGTGATACGTCTGCGGGAACAGGTCAATCAGCTTCAAGTCCTTCACCTCGTAGCCTGCTGCCCTGAGAGCCTTGAGGTCACGACCGAGCGTGGCCGGATCGCATGAGACGAGGTTCAGCTGGGCCGGGGCCAAACGCACGATCTGCTGTACGACAGCACGGCCGAGACCGGTTCGCGGCGGATCGGCCACGATCAAGTCAGGCTGCTCCGAGGACCCTTCCAAGAAGGCGTCGACGTCCATGTGCACAGCTCGCATCGACACTCCAGCGCGCCGCGCATTGGACCGCAGATCACGCATCGCAGCAGGGGATGAATCGACAGCAATCACGTCGCTGAACCGCCGGGCCAGCGGTATCGTAAGCAGGCCCGCGCCCGCATACAGGTCAATCGCGAGCCGCCCCTCGGACTGGCCCACGGCCCGCTCTGCCAACTGTTCGACCAAGAATCGGTTGACTTGGAAGAACGACCTGCCGCTGACGCGAAAAACATCCCCACCACAGCGGTAGTCCAGCGGGATGCCCGCAGTCTCGATGCCAAGCAGATCCGCACACCTCGCCCAAAACCGCTGTGGCAGGGGGCCGGAGCGCCGCGGGAAGTTCATCTGCACCTGCTCTTCGTCCGTGAAGAACTCGACCGCTTCGAGGCTGTTAGGAAAGCGGCTTTCCGCCGCCATCTCCCGCATCACGCCATGCACCTCATTGAGCTTCGGCGAATTGATGGCGCAGTCGTGCGCCGCAACCAGCCGGTGCGAGCGGGCGGCGAGGAATCCGAGCTGGGTCTGCCTGTCGCTGCGGGAAAAGTGCAATTGCGTGCGATTCCGATAGCCGAACGGCTCTGCCTTCGTGGTCGGGATTTCGCCTTCCCACTCGAATCCTCCGATACGCCGCAGCGTCTCGCGCAGGATCTCCGCCTTGCTGCTGCACTCCATCTCGTGGGGCATGTGCTGATAGTGGCAACCGCCGCACTGCGAGAAAATCGGGCAGGGTGGCTCCGCTCGCTGGTCGGACCGAGTGGTCCAGCTAACATCCGTGCCGCGTAGAATCCCGGAGGATTTACCGGACAGCTCGACATCGACCTCCTCCCCGGGCAGCACGAAGGGGACGAAGACGGCTGTACCGTCGGAACGTGCCAACCCGTCTCCGCCATAGACGAGCTTCTCGATTTGCAAGTTGGCGCGCATTAGTCTAATTCTCACACCACTGCACCGTCGCTTGTCGGCCGGACCCTCCGCGCGGACCGGATTGCTAGAATCATCGATTGGCGGCCGTACTATGCCCGTGACCGCTTTTCTCTTCCCCGGCCAGGGTGCGCAAGCCCCCGGCATGGGCCTCGAGATCGCCGAGCAGTACGCCTGCGCGCGGGCGATCTTCGAACAAGCCGACGAGGCTCTGGGGTTTGCGCTGTCTCGTCTGTGCTTCGAGGGGCCGGCGGAGGAGCTCAAGAAGACCGAAATCACCCAGCCTGCGATCCTAACGGCGTCAATTGCCGCCCTAGCGGTGCTGCGCGAGCGGGGAGTCGAGCCCGATTTCGTGGCGGGGCACAGCCTGGGCGAGTATTCGGCGCTGGTGGCGGCCGGATCGATCGGCTTCGGAGAGGCTGTTCGCTTGGTTCACCTGCGAGGGCAGTACATGCAGGCGGCAGTGCCCCAAGGAGTGGGCGCGATGGCGGCTTTGCTCGGCATTGATGCACGAACGGCAGCGCGTGTGTGCGAGGAAGCCGCCGAGGCACAGATCGTCTCTTCAGCGAACCTCAACTCGCCCTCCCAAATCGTCATCGCCGGCCATGCCGAGGCCGTAACTCGCGCGGTTGAGATCGCCAAACGCGCCGGGGCGCGCAAGGCAGTCCTGCTCGAAGTGAGCGCGCCATTCCACTGCGCGTTGATGGACCCTGCCCGGGAAGCCCTGACGCCGGATCTGGACGCGGCCGCATTCGCAGACTTGAAAGTGCCGTTGGTGAACAATTGGCAAGCGGCGGAAGTGCGTCTGGGCGAGGCCGCTCGCGAGGGCCTGAAACAGCAGATCCCGAATCCAGTGCTGTGGGATCCGGTGATTCGGCACCTAGCCTCCCGCAAGATTGATCGCTTCGTCGAAGTCGGCCCGGGACGGGTGCTCACAGGGCTGATGCGCGGCATCGATCGATCGCTGGCGGCGAGCAGCACCCACAATCTGAACAGTCTGGAGAGCATCTCTGCATGACAAATCGAGTCGCGCTCGTTACCGGGGCCAGTCAAGGGATCGGCAGGGCCTGCGCCAAGGCTCTCGCCGCGCAGGGTGCCACTGTGATCGCCGGCGCCCGGCAGGCCGACAAGCTGGCATCGCTGGTCCAGGAAATCCGCGCCGCTGGCGGCAGCGCGGAGGCAGTCGAGCTGGATGTCCAGAGCCAATCGTCGGTCGAGGCAATGGCAAAGGCACACGGAGCGGCCGTTGACATCCTCGTGAACAACGCCGGCATCACCGGCGACGGACTCGCGATGCGGATGAAGGACGACGACTGGCAGCGCGTGCTCGACACGAATCTGACAGGGAGCTTCCGCTGCTCACGGGCTCTGATGCGAGGCATGATGAAAAAGCGCTGGGGCCGCATCATCAACGTGTCGTCAGTGGTCGCCTTGTCGGGTAACGCCGGCCAAGTGAACTACTCTGCATCGAAGGCCGGAGTTATCGGCCTCACCAAGTCACTGGCGCAGGAATTGGCGAGCCGCAAGATAACGGTCAATGCGATCGCGCCTGGATTCTTCGACACCGATATGACAGCAAGCCTTGACGAAGCGCAACGCACGGCCATTCTGGCCAGCATCCCGGCCGGCCGCATGGGGAGGCTTGACGAGATCGCGGCCGCGGTCTGCTTTCTGGCCAGCGAGGACGCGGGGTACATCACCGGGCATGTGCTGAATGTCAGCGGCGGGCTGTATATGTGATGGGATCTGATGCTTCCCAGCACTCGACGATCTTGGACCAGATCATCGAGCATAAGCGGGCCGAACTCGCGACAGACCAATCCGCAGTCCCGCAATCGGAACTCGAGCAACGGCCCGTTGCGGCGCGGCGCGGCTTCCGTGCCTCCCTCGAAGCACGGCACCCGGCGATCATCTCAGAGATCAAGAAAGCCTCGCCCTCTGCCGGGCTGATCGCACCCGACTTTGATCCGGCAGAGATCGCGCGCGGGTATCAGCACGCGGGGGCTGCGGCCCTGTCTGTACTGACCGACCAGCGCTTCTTCCAAGGCTCGCTCGAGCATCTGATCGCGGCCCGGGAGGCGACTTCGCTGCCCGTGCTGCGCAAGGATTTCACCCTAGATCGCTATCACTTGGTGCAAGCCTCGGCGAGTGGGGCTGACTGCGTCCTGCTGATCGTTGCGGCCCTTGAGGACGAGGAATTTCGAGAGCTGCTCCGGGCGGCATCCGAACTCGATCTGGATGCGCTCGTCGAGGTGCATGACGGAGCAGAGCTTGAGCGGGCGCTAGCCGCGGGAGCGACCCTGATCGGCGTGAACAACCGCAATCTCAAGACGATGGAAGTCTCGCTGCAAACGTCGATAGACCTGGCCCGACAATTTCCGAGCGATGTCCTGCGAATCAGTGAGAGCGGCATCCGCACACGGGCCGATCTCAGCCGTCTGATGGATGTGGGATACCAGGGGTTCTTGGTCGGGGAAGGCCTGATGCGCCAAGCGGACCGAGGGCGGGCGCTCGCTGACCTGCTCGGAACGCCAAGATGACAGGACTGCTGCGACAGACCGGGACTGTACTTGAGGCGATCAAGTTCCGGCACTCGGTTTTCGCACTGCCTTTTGCCCTCACCGCCGCCCTGCTGGCGCTGCGAGGGACGGAATTGGGGGCGCGGGAACTGGCATGGAAGCTCGCTTGGATCGTCGTCGCGATGGTGGCCGCCCGATCGGCCGCGATGGCCTTCAACAGGTTGATCGACGCCTCGATCGACGCGAGAAACCCCCGCACCGCCACCCGCGCCCTTCCCGCTGGGACGCTTTCGAAGCGCTTCGCCGCCGCGTTCGTGGCCGTTGCTTCCGCCGCGGTCGTCATAGCCGCCTGGCAGCTCAACCCTCTCTGCCTCAAACTGAGCCCCCTCGCGCTGGCGCTCGCGCTGGGATACTCGTACACGAAGCGCTTCACGGCGCTGTCGCACCTAGTGCTAGGCGCGGTCCTCGGTATCGCGCCCGCAGCCGCATGGATCGCAATTCGCGGCACGCTTGACCCGGCAATTCTCTCGCTGACGCTGGGCGTGATGCTGTGGACCGCTGGTTTCGACATCATCTACTCGTGTCAGGATGTCGAATTTGACCGCACCGCCGGACTCCACTCCATCCCCGCCCGGGTGGGGATTGCGAAGGCGCTGGTCGTTTCAAGGTGCTTTCATGCTGCCATGGTGGCATCGCTGGTCGTCGCGTGGCAGAGCATGGGCCTCGGCTGGCTCGCCTTGGTCGGAATCTGCGCGGTTGCGGCATTGCTGATCTACGAGCAGGCATTGGTGCGGGCGAGCGACCTTTCGCGGGTGAACGCGGCCTTCTTTGCCGTCAACGGCTGGATCAGCGTACTGCTTTTCGGGTTCTGGGCGGCAGACATTTGGCTTGGGGCCACGCCGTCCTGAGGCGCACCCGCCAGCAACGCTCCCCGCTAGTCCCCGGAATCTGCGCGCAGGCGGCATTCGTCATCCGGAACGCGTAATCTCTTGTACGTGACAAGAAATCGGCGACCAACTCTGGTGCGGCTCTCGATCTTGGCTACGGCAATCTGCGTGTTTCTTCCAAGGGGAGCCTCGGCGGGTTGTGCCGAGCGCAATGTAGCGGCCAGCGCAGTACGCGACACAGCGGATGTGGAGGCGTTTGTGCGCTGCGCCTCCGAGCTGATCCAAGACTCCGGCGTCGATGCAGCCTACGAGGCCTTCCACAACGACCCACGCTGGCACAGCGGTCCGACTTACATATTCGCGATCGAGTTGATTCCCGACGGAACCCAGGCCAGATCGCTCTTGTTCCCTCCCAACCCTGCCCGCGAAAAGACTCCCCGGGGGATGTTTACTGACCGCAGCGATCAGTTCGGTCCTGATCGGCAACCCCAGGCGGTTAGGATCATCGAGGAGTTCGGCGGCGGCTGGTGGTACTACGCGTTCGCCAACCCCACCACCGGCGTGGCGCAACCAAAGGCTACTTTCATCCTGCCCGTGGACTGGAAGGGCACGCCGGCCTTCATCGGAGCCGGTATTTACCGGCGCGACTTTCCGGGCGCGTGCAGCAGTCACGATGTCAACGCTGCCATTGTCGAGGCCGAGCAGACTGACGGCAGGCTCGAGGAGTTCGTGCGTTGCGCGGCACTGGAAGTCGAGTCGAAGGGGTATTTCGCTACGAGTGAATTCCTTACCGATAAGCGATGGAATTCAGGGTCGATCTACATCTTTGCCCTAGACCTGATGGGCAACCATGTGTTCACTGGAACCCGCTTGCGCCTGAACGGAGTCGGCATCGCCGAATGGGCTTCGCGCGGCTCGCCCGCAGATCAGTTCGGTGGGCGCGACGTCCCGGCCGTGGGAGACACATTCGGCGAATCGTATCAATACTACTCCGCCCTCAACCCGGCTACCGGACTGTACAGCAGGAAGGTCTCGTTCGTGAAGCGAGTCACTGCGCACGGCATCCCCATTCTGGTCGGAGCGGGGTACTACCTGGACTAGCGCGGGCCATCACTCCGCGCGAGACGGGCCTCTGGGCCGCTGCGGGGATCCAAGACTTCTGACGCCCTGCTGGCGTCGGGCCTGCAACATCCGGCCGAAGATCCCGGTCCGGCAACGGCGAGATTGCTTGCCATACTAAGCGGCATGCGCAAACTCGCCCTCGCCTGCCTGCTCACGTGCTCGGTGTCGCCGCTGGCTGCCCAGCCTGAAGGCTGGACGCAACCATTCCCGGGCCACCGCGTGATCGGCAACCTGTACGCGGTCGGCACCTATGATCTCGGTGTCTTCCTGATCACTTCTGACGAGGGCCACATCCTCATCAACACCGCACTCGAGGACTCGGTGCCGCTGATTCGTCGCAACATCGAATCCGTGGGATTCCGCATGGATGACATCAAGATCCTGCTGCAAATGCAGGCCCACTGGGACCACACGGCCGCTCTGGCCGAGATCAAGCAAATCACGGGCGCCCAGATGTGGGCCACCGCGGAGGATGCGCCAGTGCTGGAAGACGGAGGGGTCAGCGACCCCCACTTCGGCGGCCGCGAATCGTTCAAGCCCGTCAAGGTCGACCGGATCATCGCGGATGGCGAGGTGATCGAGCTCGGAGCGACCAAGCTCACGGTCATCGACACCCCCGGACACACAGCCGGCAGTTCCAGCTACTCGATGAACGTACGCGAGAACGGCCGCGACTACAGGGTGGTGGTCGCGAACATGGGCTCGATCAACCGTGGGAAGCGCCTGGTCAAGGATCCCACTTATCCCGGTGTCGCTGAGGATTTCGCCAAAACGTTCCGCCGGCAGAAAGCAATGCAGATCGATGTCTGGGTCGCGGCGCACGGGTCGCAGTACGGCCTGCACCGCAAGTACAAGCCTGGCCAAGCCTACAGCCCCGACATATTCGTCGATCCAGAGGGGTTCCTGGCGGCCGTGCAACGGCTCGAGGGCCTGTATTTGAAGCAGCTGGAAGCCGAACGCGAGTAGACCGGCCGCACGCTTCTGGCGGGGATCCGAATCGGATTTGCCGTGGTACTTTGAAGGTCAGTCAGCAGCTCTTGAATCCCCGCATCGCAGACAAGACACTGGTGCCCGTCGCCGCCAAGGTGATGGCCGGCGAGCGCCTCTCCTTCGACGATGGCCTGAAACTGTACCGGTCTCACGATCTGCTGACTGTCGGCTACCTCGCCAACGTGGTCCGCGAGCGCCTGAACGGCAACAAGACCTACTTCAACGTCAATCGCCACATCAATCCAACCGATGTCTGCGTCGCGGCATGCAAGCTGTGCGCATTCGGCAAGCAGAAGCGCAACCCGACCGCGTACACGATGTCGCTCGAGCAGGTCTGGCACACGGCAGGGATCGGCTACAGCGAGGCGATCTCCGAGTTTCACGTGGTCGGAGGACTGCACCCGGAACTGGGCATCGACTGGTTCGCTCAGATGTTCCGGGGGCTGAAAGAGCGCTTTCCAACGGTGCATCTGAAGGCGCTGACAATGGTGGAGATCGGCTATCTGGCCCGCCGCGAAAACCTCTCGATCCGGGACACGCTCGAGCGCCTCCGCGACTCGGGAGTCGACTCCCTGCCGGGAGGCGGCGCAGAGATCTTCGCCGAGCGCGTGCGCCGCATCATCTGCGACCACAAGATCGACGGCAACGAATGGATCGAGACCGCGCGCATGGCCCACCAACTGGGCCTGCGGTCAAATGCCACGATGCTGTACGGACACATCGAGACCGAGGAGGATCGCGTTGACCACCTCTTGCGCCTGCGCGCCCTGCAGGACGATACGGGCGGATTTCAGACGTACATCCCGCTGGCGTTCCATCCCGAGAACACGCCGATGCACCATCTGCCCATGACCTCGGGCTTTCAGGACGTCAGGGCGATCGCTGTGGCGCGGCTGCTGCTGGACAACTTCCCGCATATCAAGGCGTACTGGATCATGATGACGCCGAAGATCGCCCAAGTCGCACAGCGCTTCGGTGCGGACGACATCGACGGCACCGTCGTCGAAGAGAAGATCTATCACGACGCGGGAGCGAAAACGCCCCAAGCGCTGCGACGGGACCAGATGCTGCGCTTGATCCGCAAGTCCGGCCGCGAGCCAGTCGAGCGAGACACCCTCTACCGCGAAGTCACGCGAGACGAGGCGTCCCTCGCGTTGGCAGTGTGATGGCCTCCGGCTCAGGCCTGCCTATGGTCTGAGCAGCTCCATGATCTGCTGGAGGCCAACCCGGATCTCCGCGAGAGCCTCTCGCGAGGTATGGTTGGCCCCATTCGCTGGATGAGCTGGCGACGTGGCACTGACTACGTCTGTTTCCGCTGCAGCAGCAGGAGCAGACTCCTCGCCGGGGGGCTCGTCTGCCGCCTTGCCGCGCGATCGCAGGGCCTTCCGCGCGCCCGCGATCGTATATCCTTCGTCATAGAGCAGGTGCTTGATGGCTAGAATCGTCTCGAGATCCTTGCGCCGGTACTGGCGCTGGCCACTGGGAGTCTTGCGCGGGGACAGGGTCGGGAATTCGTTCTCCCAGAACCGCAGCACATGGGCCTCGACGCCCGCGAATTTCTTGACTTCGCCGATCCGAAAGAACAGTTGTTCAGGAATCTCGGGCTGGAACGGCCTCTGCTGGCGATCAACCGCCATCAACAATCAATCATTCTATAGCAGTCACAGCGGCGGGCATAACAGACGTGCTTTCTGAAGGCTCGGCAATGATCCGCGCCGTGGCACTCCAGCGAACCCTCTTGCTGCCCGCCTTGGCCTGCAGCTCGCAGGCTGCCGTTGCCCGACCTACATGGCTTGCTGATCCTCGCAGACGATCTCACCGACTGGGTGGGCGCTGTGTCGGCCCACCCCAACGCTCACATCCCCCAAATCGGCCGCCTCGCTCCAAGCGGCAAACTGTTCCGCCAAGCCTACGCAGCATCGCGAAAGTGCAATCCCTCGAGAGCTGCGTTAAGGCTCGGCCTGGCACCGTCAGCGACCGGAATCTACGACAGCGGCCACTGGTGGCGACCGCACTTGCCGACCGCCGGGGCCATCTCAGAGGCATTCCGCCCGGCAGGGTACACAGTGGCAGGTCGCCGCAAGATCTCCCCCCGCACTGCCGGGTTCAACCCGCCCGACCTTCGGGCCGAGTATTCCGAGACGGCGGCGAAGAGTTGTACGACCGTGCAGCGGATCCGGAAGAACTGGTAGACCTAGCCGGCCGCCACGACCTGCGAGCGCTCAAGCTGGAACTGCGCTCGCTGCTGCCGGGCAAGAGCGCTCCGCCGGCCACGCTCAACAGCGCCTACCGCTTCGACCCCGGCTCGTACTCGTGGACACTGTGGCATCGAGCCTGCGGGTCCCCACTGCTCTCTATAATGAAAGACCGACCCCGGACCACGATGGCCTTGCATCCCCAGATCCGCTCGACAACCGTTCTGTGCGTACGGCGCAGGGGCAAGGTGGCCCTAGCCGGAGACGGCCAAGTCACGATGGGCGCCGAGGTGATGAAATCGAGAGCGAAGAAGATTCGCCGGCTACACAACGAGCAGGTCCTAGCGGGTTTCGCCGGATCGACGGCCGACGCCATTTCACTCTTCACGCGCTTTGAAGAGAAGCTGCAGTCATTCGGAGGCAACTTGAGCCGCGCCGCCGTGGAACTCTCCAAGGATTGGCGCATGGACAAGGCACTGCGCCACTTGGAGGCGCTGTTGTTGGTCGCCGACGCCAATTTGACCCTGCTGCTCAGCGGCACCGGCGATGTCATCGAGCCTGACGACGACGTGGCCGCGGTCGGTTCGGGCGGCACGTACGCGGTGGCCGCGGCAACCGCGCTGCTCCAGCACACAGACATGAGCGCACGAGAAGTTGCCGAAGCCTCGATGAAGATCGCGGCAGACATCTGTATCTATACGAACGACAACATCGCCTTTGAGGAGTTGGGCTAACGCGATGGTCATCTACTTGCCGGGCGCCGCGGGCTCAAACGCACCCGCCCTCGACGAGCTCACTCCCCGCGAGATCGTAGAGGAATTGGACAAGCATGTAGTCGGTCAGGCTGAGGCGAAACGGGCCGTCGCGGTCGCTTTGCGCAACCGAATCCGGCGTCAGCGCCTCGAGCCAGAAATGGCCGAGGAGGTCATGCCGAAGAACATCTTGATGATGGGCCCAACCGGAGTCGGCAAGACTGAGGTCGCACGACGCCTGGCCCGCCTCTCGAACTCGCCGTTCGTGAAGATCGAAGCCACCAAGTTCACCGAGGTCGGCTACGTGGGACGCGATGTGGATTCGATGATCCGCGATCTGGTCGAAATGGCCATCGATATGATCCGCGAGCAGAAGATCGAATTGATCGCCGAGCGGGCCGAGAAGAACGCCGAGGAGCGCCTTTTGGAGATCCTCATGCCGCCGCAGAAATCCGATGGGGACGAGGGGCAAGATACAACCGCGAAGACCCGCGAGAAACTACGCAGCCAGTTGCTCGCTGGCAAGCTCGACGACCGCATGGTCGAGCTCGATCTCCAGAACCGCAACAATCCCATTGAGGTCATCACCAACCAAGGCGTGGAGGAGATGGATATCAACATCCGGGAGATGATTCCAGGGTTGTTCGGCGGACAGACGCGACGGCGCAAGATGACCGTGCTGGATGCCCTCGATACGCTGTCCCAAGAAGAAGAGCAGAAGCTGATCGACATGGAGCAGATCACGCGGCTGGCTGTAGGCTGCACCGAGCAGTCCGGCATCGTGTTCTTGGATGAGATGGACAAGATCGCCGGACGCGAGGGCGGACGCGGCCCGGAAGTGAGCCGGGAGGGCGTGCAGCGCGACCTGCTGCCAATCGTTGAGGGAACCACGGTGAACACCCGTTACGGCATGATCCGGACCGATCACATCCTGTTCATCGCTGCGGGTGCGTTCCACGTGGCCAAGCCCAGCGACATGATCCCGGAGATGCAGGGACGCTTCCCGATCCGGGTCGAGCTCAAACCGCTCACCAAGGACGACTTCATCCGCATCCTGACCGAGCCCAAGAACGCCCTGACCAAGCAGTACGTCGCCCTGCTCGATACCGAGGGCGTGCATCTGGACTTCACCGAGGACGCGATTGAGGAGATCGCGCGCACGGCAATGACGGTCAATGAGCAGACCGAGAACATCGGGGCCCGGCGCTTGCACACGATCATGGAAAAGCTCCTGGAAAAGATCTCCTTCGAAGCTCCCGACATGAATGAGAAGAGCGTCACCGTGGATGCGGCCTACGTGACAGAACAGCTATCCTCAATCGTCAAAGATCAAGATCTGAGCCGCTACATCCTCTGACGCATGCCCGGGAGGGAGCGCCGCTGCCGGTTTCGCCACGCGGTTCCGCTCTGCATTCTGGCGACAGTGGCACTCTCGTGCGGTTCGGTGGGCGACCCGCTGCCCCCGCTGGTGAACCTCCCGCAGCCGATCCGTGACTTGTCAGCGCAACAGGTCGGTGACCGCATCAGCGTCAGCTGGAGTTGGCCGCTGACGACGACCGAGGGTGCGATCGCACGACAAGTCGGCGGCTTTACCGTGTGGGCCGTGGATGTGCCCGGATTCGAAACCGAGCTCGATCCAGAGACGATCGATGTATACCGTCGGGAAGTCCTGACACTCGGCTCGTCAAAGCTCGCAGACCTTGGGCCGGGCGATCAGGTAGAGACAAGCATCCCATTGGCCGAATGGCGACTTGGCCAAGAGACGCTCCTGGTCGTGACAGCGTCGAATCAGGCGGATCGTGACGCCGGCTACTCGAACCAGGTCGAACTCCAGCCGCTTGAGCCGCCCGGCGCGACCGACTGGGCAGAAGTTGCCGTGCAGCCGCATGGCATTGAGCTCGCTTGGCTGCCCGCGCAGCACACGGACGAATACGTCATCGAGCGATCGGAAGGGGACGACGGGGAGTTTTCCCCACTAGGACGTCTCGCGGCAACGTCATTCATCGACCGCACAGCGCGCTGGGGCGAGACCTACCAGTACCGGCTGCGACCCTTGCGTCTGTCGAAGGCCGGATGGATTGAAGGACCGCTCTCGGCAGGGACATCAGTGACGCCGCTGGATACGTTCCCGCCAGCACCCCCGGAGGGGTTGCGCGCGGTCAGGACAGCATCGTCGGTCGAGCTGTCGTGGCTTCCCAGTCCGGAAGACGATGTCGCCGGGTACCGCGTCCTGCGAGCCGGACAAGCCATTTCACCGCTCGTGCGGGGGACTACCTACAGCGACCCGTTCGAGGGTGTTTCGCCTGCGGAGTTCTCAGTCTCGGCGGTCGACGTAAATGGGAACGAGAGCCAACCAGGTTCCCCGATCACTGTTCCGCCGGCAATCCGCAGATAGAATAGCGGGCATGCTCGGCCGCCTCGCCACATCCGCATCCCTGTGTTGCGGGTTGACGTTGGTCGCTTGCACCACTCGGCTCGGGCCGCGCACCATCCCAGCTGCGCGCTTCGACTACAACGAGCGCATCGCCCAGTCGCAGAACGATCAATTGCTGCTCAACCTAGTGCGCCTGCGGTACAGGGACACGCCGGTGTTCCTCGACGTGGGCACGGTCATCGCCCAGTACACGCTCGACGCGCGCCTTGGCGCGCTGCCCAGGATCGGCGTGGATAGGGGGATCGGAGTCGACATCGGAGCTCGCTACAGCGAGCAGCCAACCATCACGTACGAGCCGATTTCAGGGGCAGAATTCACCCGGCGCCTCTTAACACCAATTCCTCCGCAGACCATCATTCTGCTGTCGCAATCCGGCTGGAGCGTCGAGCGCTTGCTGATGTGCTGCGTGAACAGCATCAACCACATCGCCAACGCCCCCGTGGCCAGCGGCCCAACGCCGTCCCTGATTCCCGACAACAGCCGGTTCCGCGGTGTGGCCCAAACGCTCCGCTCCCTGCAGATCGCTGGATCGCTCGACTTCGTCTTGGAGCAAGACCAAGACATTGGCACACCGTTTCTCAGCGTCGGCAAGCCCCTTGGGGATGATCAGAGAGCGACGGCATTGCGTGATCTGCGGGCAAGCTTAGACCTCGATCCGGAAGTCGAAACTTTCCGGCTGACAGCGCGCAGCGCGCAGCGCGCCCCTGACGAGATCATTCTGACCGGAAGGTCTCTGCTGGGGGCGCTGTTCTTCCTGTCGCACAGTGTCGACCCGCCTGCGGACCACAGAACCAGAGGATGGGTCACCGTCGCCAAGGGCGACAGCGACCACGCGAAGAACTGGGACGAGGTCTCGGGCGGGCTCATCAAGGTGTCGTCGTCCACCGATCAGCCTGCTGGCGCGTTCGTGCGGATCCGCTACCGCGACCACTGGTTCTACATCGACGACGCCGATTTGAACTCCAAGGCGACGTTCAATCTGCTGACCTATCTCCTGTCGCTCCAATCGGCCGGGCAGGAGGGCATCAGCGCCCTGCTCACGGTGCCGGTCGGAAACTAGGCGCAATCTCCGCTTCAAGGGCTCACGGCCGGCAGAGATGGCAATGGCGATGTCCGCACAGATTCGCCGGCAACTCTCGTCCCGCATCATTCACAGCCGTCCTGCGCTAGTCGCTGGCGCGCAGGTAAGGGTTGTGTATGTAACGCAGAGACACCGGCCCGGGCAAGTTTAGATTCCGGGAAACCGCATACGCGGGATCAACCCCCCACTGACCCGTCGCGAGCACTTTCTTCTTCCTCGTCTCGTTGTCATGCCAGCCCCAGAACGGTTTAGCCATGTCTTCGCCGTGCCGAAGTCCGCGAAAGGCCCCCGCGATGGTCTCGTACGGGGAGAGCGGCCGACCACCGAGCGGCTGGTAGCTGTAGTAGGCACTGAAGGCGCCCTGCTGACGCTCCCGCTCTTGCTGCGAGCGGACCCACCAGTGGTCGTAGATCGGCAGCAGATCGTAGCCCACGTTGCGATCCGCCGGGTGTCGAGGCCTTTCCGCCACGCCCTTGTAGGTATAGGTCACGCCCGTGCCGGCTTCGAAGTGATCCCGCGCTACGGAGTAGTCCGAGTGGGGTCCCGAGCCATACACGCCATGGCCGCCTGCATGCACGAATACGACCGGATGTGTCCCGTCGACGAATTCGACCTCTCCGTCCAAGTTGTGAAAATTGCCGCTCACACGGGGGTCTGCACGGTAGGAATACACCTTGTTGTGCGCCAGCGTTTCCATCGCCATCGCCTTGCCTCTGGACGTGCCGTCCTTGGCGATGGTCAGGATCATGCCTTCGTTGTCGTTTTCGTGGCAGTGCCCCGCGATGCACTTGTCGGAATAGTCCCGGGGATGAAAGAAGTTGTAGATGAGAAACCAGTGCGTTTCAGTCTCGACCGCCGCATAGTACACATAAGCCTGGGAGCTTGCGACGGCGGCATTGTCCCAATTGTTGTCGCCGCGCCAGTCGCCGTCCGCGTCAAAACGGGCAATGTAGTCAGACTTGGGCTGGAACCACGTCTCTTGCGCCACAAACGGCGCGTAGTGTTCGGCCAGCGGTCGATACGGGTCGGCAGACCTGGGCTGAGGCCCGAACGCGACCTGCTCCTCCGTGGCTGACGTCGGCGCATCGGTGTCAACACGAATCCGGATCGATGCCGAAACCCCCTCTAAGGTTGCTGTCAACAGCGCTTCGCCCTCGCGACCGGATGCAGTGAACAAAGCACTATCTTGCAGCCCCGACTGCTGGTCGGCCATCGTGAGCAGCCGGGCCTCGAATCCGGCTGGCAAATCCTCGTGAAAGAGCAAATCCGACTGCCCTTGGTGCCGAAACGGCTTGGAAAGCCATCCCGATGCGCCCTCACGCAGATGAAACGAGGCTGGACCGCGATTAAGCGGAACCCGTGGACCGCGCGGCGGATCGTCGCCTAACGAACCGAAGGCTCGGACTTGAACGAAAACGCTTTCAAAGGGCCGGACGCGAGCATCCGGCGGGATTGTGCGCAGCTCGATCTCGCGTACGGGTCCGGGCACCTGCGCATTCAGCCCGGCCAAGGCGAGTACTGCGATCCCGGAGCTCGCCCAAACCTTGGCGCGACGCTTGCGGCCCGCAGACAGGATTGACTGAGGACGGCAAACCCAGAGGCTGAATCGTCGGCTTTGTGACGCTATGGGAGTTCGGTGGGGCACGACGATTGCTGTCACCCCTGATTCCGTACGCAGCGGCGATTCCGAGTCAAGGCAGATACCAGAGCGACCGTTCTCACTGCTATCGGTCCACCGCTTTGCAGCCTATCAAATTGCGCATTGGATGAACGAGCGCGGGCGGGTCCATCTTCCGGCGGGTCCAAGCCCGCGCCGGGGCGAGTGTGGGGTGGCGGTCGCCGCAAGCGCATCCGCTGGACGACATCGAAGAAACGCGAACCGGCGCGAAACGATTGCAGTGGCTTAGGCAGTACTTCCCGCGACTGGCTGCGCTTGTGCATCTTGATGCCTGGCAGGTCGCAAGACACGAGGCCCGGATGCCAGGGTTCGCAAGGCGAAGCAGATCAACCCGCGCCGGTACCGCCAGCACCGAACCGTCCTGACACGGATTTGGCACCGCCCCGGTTTTCCTCGCGTCGATCAGCGCGATTATTGGCGTAGCGCTTTTCTTGCGCTGTGGCTACGCTGTCGCTTACATGGGGCTGGGAGGCAGCCGCGGACTGCCGTTGCCCCACAAGTCACGATTCGGGCTCATCCTGAGAGGCGCTGGCGGGCGGCTCGAAGTAGTCTTTCAGCTCATAGGCTTCGCTCATGATGGTCAAGCGGGTCCAGCCCTCCCAGATCTTTTGATGGCCCGGCGGCGGAGCGTGCGCACGGTACAGGTAGCCGCCCAAGATCGCCATGGTCCGCACCGCCAGCCCCAGATTGCCCGGCGCGGCCAGCCCGCGCTTGGACGCGAAGTGGCGCAGCACCCGCAGCTGGATCTGCGTGAAGAACACCTCGCTCGGTAATTCGGGGGTCTCCCGTCCCAGCAGTGTCATCGCGGCCAGCCGCCAGGCGATCACCGCCTTGATCGTCACCGCCCGCTCGATCCGCTGCCCCGTGCGGTGCCCCAGGTACTCCACCTTGCAGCCGGACTTGAGAATCCGGTGCCAGTCCTCGATGCGCCAGCGCAGCCGGTACCACTCCAGCACCTGCTCCGCATCCGCCAGCGACGCCACCGGCAACGTCGTCAGCAGGAACCACTCCAACGCTTCCACCCCCTCCGGCGCCGCCCGCTCCCACACGTGCACCAGCTGCATCCGCAGCGCTGCCTCGCCGCGCGCCGGGGCCGGCAACTCGACCGTCTGCCAGCGCAACTCGGCCTGCGCCGTGCGCGCCGCGCGCAGCGCGCTGGCGGACTGCCGGCGCGTGCCCCGCCGCGCCGAACTCCGCTGCACCTTGATCTCCAACTGGCCCCCCACCGGCTGTGCCCGCATGTGCTCGAACAGCTTCGGCCGGGGCGCGCCCAGGACGCGGTTGTGCTTGGCCCGCACCAGCAACTCGACTCCCTCCAGCCGCCGCTGCTCGGCGAACAGCGCCTGCACGTCGGCCTCGCGGTCCATCACCGCCACCAGGCGCGGGCCCGCCAACTGGCCCGCTACCTCCGCGCAGTCGCGCAACCCGCGGATCCAGCGGAAGGTCTTGCGCTCCTCCAGCGGCCGCCCGCGCTGCGCCTGCCCGTCCGGCGCGTCGTACTGGATGTGCAGCAGCCCCAGCGGGATGCCCTCCGGGCTGACCGCCAGCGTCGAGTGCATGTGCAGCCCCAGCGTGCCCTCCGAGCGCTTGTGCTTGCCGATGTAGCCCAGCCCCGCACAGCCGGGATGCTCGGCAAAGTTGAGCTCGGTGCCGTCCTGCACGCACAGCACCGTGCGCTCGGCCTGCAGGCGCCGCAGCGTGCGCTGGCGGTGCGGCGCCAGGATGTTCTGCGGGGTCACCGCCGAGTCGTCCGGCTGGTCGATCAGGCGGTAGTGGCCCTTGACGGCGGCCCGCTGGCCCTGCGCGGCGGCGGGGATCGAGGCCATGGGAGCGGCGGCCTGCATCTGCGCGGTCTGCACCAGCCGCTTCGACAAGCGTAGATCACCCAGCGGCGCCTGGCCCAGTTCGTTGGCCGCGAACTCGTCCAGGGCCAGCCCGTCGGCCGGCCCCAGCGGCTGGCCGGGCGGCGCTGCGGCGGCCCCGAGCAGGCGCCGCCAGTCGCGCTGCAGGGGGTAGACGAAGATGGCCTTGACCGGCACGCGCTGGCCGGGCCGGGCGAAACGCCCGCGCCCGCCGGTCTGGCCGACGCAGGTCCAGTTAGCGGCGCGGAAACACGTGCCGGCGTGCTGCTGCGGATCGCAATAGGTTTCCAGCAGGGCAGGCCGGTAGCCATAGCGCTGGAGGAAGTCCTCCGGCAGCCGCCGCCGGACCATGCCGAGCACCTTGGAAGCGAGCAGGTGACAGCGCACGCTGGGACGGATCAGGAAGCGGCTCAGGCCCAGCACGCGGTGCAGCCGCTTGCGGCGCAGTTGCGCATCCCAGCCAATCCACTCGTCGCGGGCCGCCACCGCCAAGGCCGCGGCGGCGAAGCCGAGCGCCCCCAGCAGGCCGTGCTCGGACTCAATCAGGTAGCGCAGCTGGGCACCGACGTGCAGCACGGCTCCCTGCGGGTGCTCGCTGGCGACCAGCTCGTTCCAGGTCCGCCGCTGTTGCGGACTCGTCACCAGGGTCAACTTGAGCCCGGCGACCGCCCCCGCCGCAGGCGGAACTGCTTGCGGTGGCGGGACCGGCTGGCCGAGCCGACGCGGACGGCAGTCACCGGCGCGGCCGCCATGGCGCGGGGCCGGCAAATCGATGCGTCCCGCGCTGTGCAGACTGCGCAAGGCCTTCTGGCAGCTCGCCACCTGCGGCTGGCCGCGACTGTTCACGAAACCGAACTCCCGGCACACGTGCCGGGCGAACGCGCTCCGGCTGGTGTCGCCAGCCTGCGTCCGCAGCACCCGCAGGGTCTCCACGGCCTCTGAGTGCGAGAGGGTCTCCGCAATGCAATGTTGGTCGAGCATGCTTTAGACATGCCACAACCACCCTACAGTTGTCAAGTGCGAGATCTGGGGCATGGGCAGGGAGCGGGTCCATGTCATCTATCGCAGGATCGATGACGACTTCCTCGACCCGCAGGCATTCCGGCCCGACTCGATGCTGGGCATTCCGGGCGTGATGGAGGCGTATCGGCGCAACCGCGTGACATTGGTGAACGCCCCCGGAACGGGCGTGGCCGACGACAAGGTGATTTACGCTTACCTGATTACCCGGGAGTCTCAGCCGCATTTAGGAGTCGAGAACTTGTAGATTCTAGCCTTGATCCGGTTGACCTAGAATGCTGTTTGATGTATAATAAGTAACTGACAACAAAGGAGTTGCCTATGCCTAAGAACCAAGTCCAGTTCCAGAAGGGACAGAGCCTGCGGGACTTCCTCAAGCTCTACGGAACCGAGCAGCAATGCGCCCAAGCGTTGTTCCAGTCGCGCTGGCCGGAGGGCTTTCGCTGCCCCGCCTGCGGCTACCATCAGTACTGTCAGCTGCACACTCGCAAGGTCTTCCAGTGCATCCGCTGCAAGCATCAGGCCTCGCTGACCGCAGGCACCCTGTTGGAGAACACCAAGCTGCCGCTGAGCACCTGGTTCCTGGCGATCTATTGGCTCACGCAATCTAAGAATGGCATCTCGGCGATGGACCTCAAGCGCCAGTTGGGGGTGAGCTACAACACCGCCTGGATGCTCAAGCACAAACTGATGCAGGCGATGCGCGAGCGGGACGACAGCCAGCCGCTGGGGGGCATCGTGGAGATGGACGACGCCTATCTGGGCGGGGAGGCAGTCGGGGGCAAGCGCGGTCGAGGCGCGGCCCGCAAGACGCCCTTCCTGGCGGCGGCACAAGTCAGCGAGGACGGGCGGCCGCAGCGGCTGCGGCTGAGCCCGGTGGTCGGCTTCCGCCGCCGCGCAGTGCAAGCCTGGGCGCAGCAGCACCCGCGGCCGGGGACGCTGGTGCGCTCGGACGGGCTGGCGTGCTTCCGGGGGGTGCAGGCGGCCGGTTGCGAACACCAGCCGCGCGTCACCGGAGGCGGCAAGGGCAGCTGCGAGACGCCCGGGCTGACTTGGGTGAACACGCTGCTGGGCAACGTCAAGCGCTCGATTGACGGCACCTATCACGCCTGCGACGCGCGTTACGCGGGGCGCTACCTCGCCGAATTCGCCTACCGCTTCAACCGGCGCTACCAGCTGGTCGATCTCGTGCCCCGCCTCGCCTATGTCGCCCTGCGCACTGCTCCGCTGCCCTACCGGCTCTTAACTGTGGCTGGAACTAATGGGTAATCAGGTACGCTTATGTCCCGCAGATCATTCGGTACTACCTTGGCGAGGACGCCATCATCCCGAATGTGGAAACGTACATGTGCTGGGACGAGCGCCAGAGGGAGTACGTGCTGGCCAATATCGAGAAGCTGGTGGTCAAGCCCGCGAACGAGTCGGGAGGCTACGGGATGCTCATCGGACCCCACTCGACGGCTCGCGAGCGCGAAGACTTCAAGCGGCGGATCCTCGCGAACAGTCGCAACTACATCGCGCAGACAACTCTGTCGCTGTCGCGCGTTCCCACGTTGGTCGAGGATCATTTCGAGGGGCGTCACGTCGACTTGCGTCCGTTCATCCTGTATGGGCGCGAGATTTACGTACTGCCGGGCGGCCTGACCCGGGTTGCTTTGCGCAAGGGGTCGCTGGTGGTCAATTCGTCACAGGGCGGGGGGAGCAAGGACACGTGGGTGCTAGCCCCTGCTGCTTCGGATACGGGCGTCTCGTAGCGATGGATGGTGCCATGGCTGCCGGGTGCGGAGGGGCAACAGACCAGCGATGTTGAGCCGTGTCGCAGAGTCCGTCTACTGGATGAGCCGCTACATCGAGCGGGCCGGGAACGTCGCGCGCTTCGTCGATGTCAACGAGCACCTGATGCTCGACCTGCCCACCGAGCTGCCCCCCCCAATGGGGACCGCTGGTCGAAATGACGGGCGATGCTGAAGCGTTCCACAAGGCCTACAGCGCGGCAGACCAGGAAGAGGTGTCCTGGTTTCTGACCTTCGACGCCAACAATCCCAACTCGATCCTGTCGTCCCTGCGGGCCGCCCGGGAAAACGCCCGCTCGATTCGCGAGACCTTGTCGTCGCCGGTGTGGGCGGAAATCAACGAGGCGTACCTGTATGTCGAGCATCACGCGAACAAGAGGACGGACTCGCGACACAACTTTCGCAAGCATGTCGTCCGCGCTAGTCACAGCGTGGAAGGTGCCACGAACGCGACGCTCTCGCACGCCGAAGCATGGCATTTCAGCCGGATCGGACGCCTCTTGGAGCGGGCCGACAAGACCACGCGCATCGTCGACATGCGCTACTTCATGCTCTTGCCGTCGCCGGCCGACATCGGCAGCCCGACGGAAGACCTGCACTGGACTGCGGTCTTGCAGTCAGTTAGCGCCTTGGAGATGTACAGGCAGAGGCATGGGATGGTTCAGCTGGATCGCACGGCCGAGTTCCTGATCTTGGATCCGGACTTTCCGCGATCCGTCCGGAACTGCCTCAGACGGGCTGACGAGTCGCTGCACGCCATCACGGGCACGGCCTCCGGAACGTTCAAGAACCAAGCCGAGCGCCGCCTCGGTCGGCTTGCCGCCGAGCTTGACTATACTGCTATTGACGAGGTGATCATCCACGGCCTGCACGAATTTCTTGACACGCTGCAGGTCAAGCTCAATGGGGTCGGTGCCGCCTTGCAAGATACATTCTTCGCTCCCCGTGTCCACGCGCCGAGCTGACTTGGCTGAAACTATTCCTAAATGACGTTTTGCCTCGGAATCAATGTCCAAGATGGGCTGGTGGGGATTGCGGACACCCGGCTCACGTCGGGCAACGAGTGCTTGACCGCCCGCAAGGTCACGACTTACGAGCGGGATGGCGGCGCGATGTTCATCATGACATCAGGCTTGCGCTCGATCCGGGACAAGGCTCTGACCTACTTCGAAGCAGCGCTCCTAGAGCGTGAGGAGCCGTTCTCGCGCCTGTACGAAGCGGTTAATCTGTTCACCGACCAAGTTCGCCAAGTGGCGTTCGAGGACAAGGCTTCGATCACCGCCGGCGGCCTGTCCTTCGATATGAAGGCACTGATCGGAGGCCAGATGCGAGGGGACCTGGCGCACAAGCTGTACCTGATCTACCCGGAAGGCAATTGGGTCGATACCGGCCGCGGTACGCCCTACCACGTGATCGGGTCAAGCGGATACGGCAAGCCCATTCTGGATCGCACGCTGACCTACGGGGATTCGATGCGGCATGCCTTTAAGGCGGGCTGCCTAGCCTTCGATTCGACTAGGATCAGCGCCGCCGACGTGGACTTTCCGATCGACGCGGTGTTGTATGCGCCGAACACCTTTCGGATCGTGGAGCATCGCTTTCAGAAGGACGATCTGGCCGAAATCTCGAATTGGTGGCAGGAGCACTTGCGGACTACGATGCGCAACCTGCCTGCGGAACGGCTCGAAGAAGCCTTCGCCAAGCTCCATGCTTGCGCCGAGAAAAAGCCCGGGGCGATCTGACGCCGGTGCGAGCGACACACATGCGCTTCATAGCCAGTCACACGACGCGGTTCCGCTACAGCGGGCCGGTGTTCTTGGAACCTCACACGATCCGCCTGCGCCCTAGGTCTGGCGGCGGGCAACGCCTTGTACGCTACAAGATTGAGGTGGACCCGACTCCCGAGGTACTGACCGAGGCTGTTGACGCCGAAGGGAACGAAGTCAGTTACGCTGGGTTTGCGGGCGTCACGGATACGCTCTTGGTCACGAGCGAGTTCGAAGTCGAGACGTTGCGCAACAATCCGTTCGACTACCTCGTTCTCGGTGACGGGAGCTCGCAGCTGCCAGTCGAGTACCCAGAAGGTCTGCGAGCCCGGCTGGCCGCCTCACTCGATCGATTGGAGCCGGGCGAGCAGTCTGTCGCAGACTTCATCCGCCCGGTCATAGCGCGGTCCAACGGACAGACGCTGCCCTTTCTCAACAGCCTGAACGAGGAGATCTACAGGTGCCACCACGTGGCGGTGCGCGAGCACGGCGACCCGATGTCGCCAGGGCAGGCGCTGCGGGCCGAGCAGGTGGCGTGTCGAGACCTGGCTGTTCTGTTCATGGACTGCTGCCGGGCTGTAGGGATCGCCGCTCGCTTCGTGAGTGGTTATCAGGAGCATGGATCGGGCTCGGACAGTTGCCACATGCATGCGTGGGCCGAGGTCTATCTCCCGGGCGGAGGATGGAGGGGGTACGATCCTACGCACGGCCTCGCAGTTGCCGACCGGCACATAGCCGTGGCGGCTTCGAGTGCGCCGCTCGCGGCGACGCCCATCACTGGGAATTATCGGGGCGAGGCGGTCGCGTCACCCCTTGAAGTGCAGATCAGCATCGCATTGGCGGCGGCCTCTTCCTAGCCCGCCGGCATGCGGCGGGAGTGAAGCCGGCACAGCTTTGTCCGCGCCGGCGTGCCCGGCGGCGCTCCACCAAGCGGTTCCGCCGCAGTGAGCCGGCGGCGCCTTGATGCAACACGATCCGGCCCGCGAGTTTTGCCCTGCGGAGCCGTGGAGAATAAGTCCTTATGACCCCGACCAGCGACTCCCCGGTGCGGGAGGTCAGATTCGAGCCGGACGAGCGCCCGCCACATTGGTTGTCCCTGGCTCTCGGTCTCCAGTATGTGACCCTCAGCATCGCTGGAATCGTGCTCACGCCGGCGATCGTGATCCGGGCCGCGGGCACCGGCGAGGACTACTTGAGCTGGGCGGTGTTCGCGGGACTCATCGTTTGCGGCGTCTCCACATTCATTCAAGCCGTTCGCATTGGCCGGATCGGGGCGGGCTATATCCTGCTCATGGGCACGTCGGGAGCCTTCATCGCTGTCTCCGTCGCCGCGCTGGAGCAGGGCGGCCCCAGCCTACTCGCGGCATTGGTCATCGCTTCGTCGCTGTTCCAATTCGTGCTCTCGTCGAATCTCTCGCTGCTGCGCAGGGTGATCACCCCACTGGTTGCGGGGACGGTCATCATGCTGATCGCGGTCACGATCATGCCGATCATGTTCGAGATGCTGGATAACGTTCCGGAAGGCACGGCAGCTGTTGGCGCCCGTGCCTGTGCTGCGACGACATTGCTCGTCACGGCGGCACTGGCGCTGCTCGCAAAGGGCTCTTGGCGAATCTGGGGGCCGGTTCTCGGAGTCTTCGCGGGGTGCGTTGTAGCGTCGTTCTACGGGCTATACGACACGTCCCGCATTGTCAATGCAGCCTGGGTCGGAGTGCCCGATCTGAACTGGCCCGGGATCGACGTGAGTCTTGGCGAATCGTTCTGGATCATGCTGCCGGTCTTCGTGCTCGTCACCATCGTGGGCGCGGTCGAAACGATAGGCGACTCGATCGGCATTCAGCAGGTGTCGTGGAGGAAGCCGCGGGCGACCGACTTCCGCTCCGTGCAAGGAGCAGTGGCAGCGGACGGGCTGGGGAACCTGCTGTCGGGGCTAGCCGGCACCGTGCCCAACACGACCTATTCCTCCAGCTTGGCCATCGTCGAACTCACGGGAGTCGCTTCGCGCGCGGTCGGCGTCTGTATCGGGGGCCTGTTTCTTGTAGCCGCCTTCTTTCCCAAGGTGACGGCGGTGATCCTTGCGATTCCGGATCCGGTCGTCGGGGCATATGCGACCGTCCTGCTGGCGATTCTATTCGCGGTCGGGATACGCATCGTCGTGCAGGACGGTCTCGACTATCGCAAGGGCGTTGTCGTCGGGTTGGCGTTTTGGCTGGGGGTCGGATTCCAAAACCAGCAGATCTTCCCAGATGCCCTCGGCGGGGCTGCGTGGTCGTTTCTGGAAAATGGGATGACCGCGGGCAGTGTGGTCGCGATCCTGCTGACGATCGTGATGGAGCTGGCCGAGCCGCGCCGACGGAAGCTCAAGACCGAGCTGCACGTCCAGTCGATCCCGCAAACTGATGAATTCTTGCGCAAGTTCGCCGACGATAAGGGGTGGGATGAAACCGCGAAGGTCAAGCTCACTGCGGCTGCCGAAGAGGCGCTATTGAGCTTGCTCCCTGGCGAGGACGCCGAGGATGAGGAAAGCCCGCGGCAGCTCGTGCTGGCTGTGCGCGAAAACGGCGGCGGAGCGGAGATGGAGTTCATCGCCGGCCCTAGCGACAAGAACCTTCAGGACGTCATCGCCATTCTGGGACAAATGGCCGACCACACCGGCGAGCAGCACCTCTCATTGCGGCTGCTGCGGCACTACGCCAGCTCGGTACAACACCAGCAGTACCACGGGATCGACATCTTGACGGTCCACGTCAAGGCTCGTGGTTGAGCAGCTACCTCAGGGGGGATAGGCTTCGACGTTGCTGCGAGACAGGCCGACGCGATGGGTACAGCCCCATATGTACGTGCCCACTTGCCATGAGCGACCGCCGTGCGAGGTACGCTCGCCGAACGCTAACGCACCTTTGTACCCATATCTACCAGCCCCTTCTGATCGGCTTGTTGCAGCTTCAGAATCTGGCGTCTGGAACTGCAGGCCGCTGAATCCTTTCGTGGTCTAGCTCGCCTGCTCCCCGCGCTCCTGCAAGCGCGTCCAGATCACCTGCCCCAGCTGGTACGCCAGCACCGTCACGAGCAGGTGTTCGACGACGAGACGTTGCGCGCCATCGCCCGCGAGCTGCTCGGGACGGTTCGGGGCAACGCGACCATCGACTGGGCCTTGCGGGAGAACGGCCGCGCCAATCTACGCCGCCTGGTGAAGCGCGTCCTGCGAAAGCACGGCTATCCGCCGGACAAACAGGAGTCGGCGACTCGGACAGTGCTAAAGCAAGCGGAGGTACTGTCGGCCGCCTAGGCGACGTGATTCAGAGTGCCGGGCTGACCGGTGGAATTGCATAAAGTGTTGTAAGTCAATTGGTAACTAGAGAAATCCGCAGGTTGGATGAGAAAGGTCGCCGATCATGTCTAGCATGGCAGACGGACGTTGAGACGGGCGGGCCGTGTTAACCCGCGGCATGTGCCGTCTCCCCGGGAGGCCCGGCCCCGTAGATCGTGAGCAGTACCTCCGCGTCGTCGATCACTTGGTACTCCGGCCACCGACCGGACAATCTCAGGCTCTCGTCTAGGATAGTGGGCACGCCGTCCCCCCGCTTCTCCATCAGGAATTGCCTTGCGATCTCGCCCGACGGATCCACCGCACGGCACTTCGCCAGCAGCGTCGTCAGCAACTCGTTGCGCGTCGCTTGCCGAAGCGCTAGCGCGTCTACGGTAACGGAGTTGGGCAGGGGGCCGGGCGAGTATAGCTCCAGCCGATCATCGAACAGGAAAAGTCGGATTGCAGATCCATGCACGGCGTAGTCTCGGTGCGCCGCCGCGTTCACGACGGCCTCGAAGACTGCGCGCAGACTGAACTGCGGAAGATCCACGCGACCCGGGACCTTTCGGGCTGCCACCCGCATGTTCCGACGCACAAATGCCATCGCTGCCGCGATCTGCTCGTCCACGGGTCCGGTGATTGCCTGTGCATCTAGCTGATAGTTCGAATCCTGACGGACGCCTCGATAGCGCACCGCCTGAATGAACGCGCCAGGAAGCCACTGTTCTGGGGTTGACGAGCACATCAGGATGCCCGCGACGGTAGCGCGGGTCCGCCCTGTTTCGTCGTCCGCTGCGAGCTTCATCTTCTTAAACGTAGCGGCGTCTTCGGTGTCAGGCCGCGAGAAACGCCTACGGCGATCCGGCTCGAGGTGAGCGAAGGTCGTCCCTGGCACTGCCTGTTCCTCGAATCGATAAAGACGCGCTTGACTGCGTTGCTGCCCGAGGCGCAACAGGAATTCGGTCGACATCCGACGCTTCGAACTGCCTTGCCGATGGAAATAGCCTCCGGGACTCCTGTGCACAAACAGACTGCGCGGGATTTCCACCTTGAGCAGAGGCCGCAGCACTCCCGCCGCATCCGGCAGCTCGATCCGGAACGACTGGAAATGCAGCGGCGGCTCAATGCTCTCGTTGCAGATCTCGAAGACGTACTGCTCGACCGTGTCGAGCCGCTCTATCGGTATTCCAACGATTTCCCGGGTCCGGTCCTCAACGCCGAGGACGAGCACCCCATCGCGCGTGTTGGCTATGGCCGCCAGTTCATCCGCCAACGCGTCGCGGCCGGGTCCGGACACACTGGAACCTCGGAACGAAACATCCTTGAGTTCGAGCGAGCTGTCTTCTCCCAACCGTATCCCGCGGAGCAGCTCTTCAGCGCTTTCGAACACCGAGCGCCTCCACCGCGATGCGGCGGTAGCGTTCCGCAAACGCGTCGCGCCCGCCTTCCATGATCGTGCAGATTGTCTCCCGAACCGCCTTCGCCTGAAGACTGCCTTTGCACTCTATCTGCGTCGCGCCGCTGTGTGCAGCCAGTGCGACGACCAGCTCGGCGTCGCCGTTGACCACGATGTTCGGGTTGTGGGTCACAACGACGATCTGCCGGCGCCGCTTGACCTCGCGGATCTGCTTGACGATCAACTCGTGGATCAGGTGGTTGTCCAGGTCGTCCTCGGGCTGATCAAGAACGAGCGGCTCATCGCCGTAGGAGAGCAGGAACGCGAGGAGCGCCGCGGTCTTCTGGCCGGGCGAGCCCTCTCTGATGGATCGGAGATTCCCGCCGTCGCCGGTTGGGCTGTACTGGACGTCCAACGAATCGTCGGGAAACCAGACATCAACGCGATCCAACGCCTCGGGCTGCAGTCGACCGAGGTGCGTCGCGAAACGCTGATCGGCGACCCTGTAGGAACCGTCGGACCCTTCAGCGACAGAGCGGATCCGTTGCTTCATCGTCTCCAGCGCGCCTTCGATTCGCGTTGCGTCTTGGCTCGATCCGTAGATGTGTCCGAGTAGCCCTTCGCCGCCCGGTGACCCGATGTCCTTCTCGAAGCGGCCATCGTCGCGCTGAATCAGGCGACGCAGCTCGGTCTCGGCAGTCTCCCGCCCTCCGTAGGGGATGACGCGAATCCGTACGTAGCGGTTGTTCTTGAGGATGCGATCCAGAAACGAGCGACGGGCCTGGGTCAGTTCCCGCCGGATTGCTAGTAGCTGCCTGAGTCTGGCGGTTGCCTGCGCTTTCAGGGTCACCGCCTCCTGTTTGCGGTGCTTCAGTGCGTCCAACTGCTGCTCAATGACCTGTCGGCGTTGCACGAGTTCGCCGTAGGCTGACGGATCCCCAGCCCCTTCCGCCGCCAGCCGTGCCCGCAGTGACTCGTAGGCTGTAGCGGCCACATCGGTCGCGCGTTTCCACGGGGTTCCGTCCAGATCCGTCTTCCAGTCGGCGAGGAGTTGGTCCGCTTCGTCCGCGATCTCCTCCAATTGCTGCCGAATTGCTTCAAAGCGATCCCGCACGGTGCCGGCGCGCGCCAGCAGCGGCAAGTCCGTCTTCGACGCGGCGTCCATGTGAGTATCATCGAGAGCGTCTGGAACGAGATCCGCTCCGACCCTCCGCAGTCGGTCACCCGCACCGGCCCACGTCGCCGCCCAAGTCTCGATTGCGCGCTGCTGACGGCGACGGTGCTGGAATGATCGCAGGACATCAGCGTGACCGGCCTCTTCGAAGATCGCCAGCTTCCGCACAACATCGTCGAGTTCACCGCGAAGGCGCGGCTCTTCCGGTAGCTCCGCTTCGAATTCGCGAACCTTCAGTCGAAGAGAGAGAAAGCGGCTCACTTCCCTTTGCCATCGCCCGGTCCATGATCTGCGATCCACTTCCGGGGCGTCGTCCACGATCTTGAGAAGCGCCTTCGGCGCCTTCGCCAAGTGAAAGATCTGCTTCTGGCTGTACATGCGAATCGGAAAACGCTGGACAACATCACCCTCCGCCCGCGACCATGCTCCGTTTGCGTCGTCCTCGATCGCATGCAGGCTACCCGTCGGGCTCCACTGGATGCGGAATCTTGATCCGTCTTTTCGGTAGATCACGCGAATCGCCGCTTGGTCGGTCAGCAGCCCGCTGTCGTCCCGAGTCTGATGCACATCGGCGTACTTTTCGAAGTCAGCCTTCAACTCGTCCGGTAACTCATCCTTCCGGCGCAACGCGATCCGCAGGCATTCCACTAGAGAAGACTTACCTGTGCCGCGTCCGCCGATGATGGCGTTCAGCCAGGGATTGAACCCTGCGATGAACGGATTCGTCCGACCAATGTATCTGGCGCCCGCGACTTCAATGGACTCCAGCATCGACACGGCGTGCAGGTTGAGCGTCTCGGGATGTTCGTCGGAACGGCGCACCGAGACGGAGCCGTCGAGAAGAGCGAGCCGCAGTCCGTCCAGATCAGGCTCGCCCATCTTCACCCAAGTGAAGCCGCTGCCTGGAAACCGTTGCTCCGGGCCCCCCGAAGGATGGTGCGAGTCAGAGCCCAGAATCTCCGTCCAGCGTAGCTTCTCGTCGCGGTAGAGCTGCGGCGTGTCGCAACCGGAAACCGCGGACTCCATGGCAAATATCTGGCCGCAGCGCAACGCCTGCGCCAACGTGGTGCCCTGGAGCCTCTGGAAGAGACCGTTCGCGCGGTCGACGTGCGCGGGAATCGCAATACCACCCGCCTGCGCGATCGCCTCGACGACATCCGCAAACGACTGAGTTGTCACATCTCCGCTCGAACCCTTGACTCCAGTGAAACCGACCGCGCCGAGGAGTGTGTCGATATCCGATGTCGTCGCTTCGGTCGCGAAGATGGCCAGAAGATGCACACCACCCTGCACAGAGATCTCGGCACCCGGGAACACATGTAGCGCGCGGTAGCCGTCAGGTCGGTCGTGCTCCAACTCAACTAAGGCAGATCGCAGACGATCGATCCATGCGCCGCTGTTGTGGTCCGTGACTGCCACGCAGTCGATACCGGCACGCATGTGGCCCAACAGCCACTCGCGCGGACCGTGCTGATTGAGGATCGCCTGACTCGGGCCTTTGCCGTAGTCGTCCGATGCGGGCGTGTGCGTGTGGAGATCGCATTTCCACCACCGGGCTCCGTCCCAGTTCTGTAACGACACCTGTCCTCCTCAGCGTTCTCGACTCAGCGAATGAGGACGGCCCGATACTCCCACGCCGCGCGCGATACGAGGTTCTTGCTCGCCTCCGTGTTCGGGCGGCTTCAGCCGCGACACGAAGGTCTCGATCCCCAGAAGTGGATCGTACCATAGCGCGTCGCAGCGCGCTTGGATCGAGCTGGCACTCAGTCACAGTTAACAACAGGAGGGGTCGTTGCTGCAAGACGGAAGGTGTGCGGATTGGGTTGGGCATTCTTAGGCCGGAGACGGTGCGCTGGCTGCGACAGGCGTTGCAGCAGGGGGCACTGATGCGCGCGCCTTGTGCGAGCAGGACGGGAGGCGCAATCGGCGCGGCTGGCACAGCAGTTGGGGCTGAAGCTGCCGCTGGGATGCCAGCTAACCTGCCGCTTGCGGTGCCGCATGCACCCACGCGAAGTTGCCGCTGCGAGGATCTGCTAGCGCGCGTTCGCCACAGCTAAGCGCTAAGTGGTGTAGGGGCGTATCCCTCTGAGGCACAGAGTTCCGAAAAGTTTGGCCGCCAGCAGGTGGCTGACAAAGGGGCGGCCCGAAAGAGATAGCACAGTCGGGGTGGTGAGCAGCGGAGGCTGCGTTCAGCCAGGGCTTTTCAATGTTTGCTAACAAGGGCTGGTTGACAAAGGAGGACGGAGGAGGACTGGACAAACCGGTCTTGGGTGTGCGATAACTCGGAAAGTGAGACAGGACGCGCTTGCGCTGCGCGAGGTGCGGGTCCGGACGGTGCGGCCCGACGAGGAGCCGCGCTGGAACGAGTTGATGCGGGAGCGGCACTACCTCGGCTTCCGCAACTTCTGTGGCAAGCGCCTGCGCCAAGTCGCCGTGCACGGCGAGCGCTGGCTGGCTTTGATCGGCTGGCATGCCGCCGCGCTGCACTGCGCCGCCCGCGAGCGCTGGATCGGCTGGAGTTCCCTGCAGCGCCGCCAGCGGCTGTTCTTGGTAGCCAATCAGTCGCGTTTCCTGCTGTTGAGCGAGGCCGGTAGCAGCCCCCATCTGGCCTCGCGCGTGCTCGGCCTGAGCCTGCGCCAACTGCCGCGCGAGTGGCAGCGCCTGCACGGCAGCGCGCTGCTCTTGGCCGAATCGTTTGTGGATCCGGCACGCTTCGCTGGAACCTGCTACCGCGCCGCCAACTGGCTCGAGGTCGGCGCCACGCAAGGCTTCGGGCGCGTGCGCGGCGGCGCGATCGGCTATCGGCACCACGGCGCGCCCAAGCGCGTGTTCGTCTACCCGCTGCGGCGCGACGCGCGGCAGCAACTCGCGGCCGCGCGGGCGCAGCCCGCCTGGCGGCCACACCAACCCCGGCTCATGCTCAACGATGCTCAATGGCGCTCCCTGCGCTGCTTCCTCGACCAAGTCCCCGACACGCGCAGCCGCCGCGGCCTGCGCTATCCGATGCGCACCGCGCTGGCGCTCCTGCTTGGATCGCGCTTGGCCGGTTGTCAGACACTGACCGAGCTGAGCGACTTCGGGCGGGCGCTGAGCCCGCAGACCCTCGCCGCGATCGGTTCCCGGCGGCGCCCGCAGACCGGGCGCTACGAGGCCCCCTGCATCAGCAGTTGGCACGATCTGCTCAAGCGCATCGACGCCGCCGAGGTGGAGCGTTTGCTGGCGGCTTGGACAGCCGCGCAAGTGCTGGGGAATCCAGAGGATAGCGCGGATGGTGTGCTGCTCGACAAGCCCGCCCAGCAGCAGCTCTCGGCGCTCGACCTCGACTCCGGCACCGTGGTCGGCCAGCTGGGCTTCAGCGGGCAGAAGGAGGATGCCGAAGGGGCCGCGCTGCGCGCCTTGGCGCGGACCTGCGCCGACTCCGGCAGGTGCGTCATCGCCGACGCGCTGCACACCCAGCGCGGCACCGCGCAGGAGTTGCTCGGGCTCGGGCTCGACTTCGTGTTCACGGTCAAGGCGAACCAGCCCAACGTGCTTGCGCAGGTGCACGAGGGCTTCCACTGGGATTGCCTGTCGGCCCACCAGAGCCTGAGTTGCGAGCACGGCCGGATCGAGACCCGCTCGATCCGCGTGGCCGATGAGCTCGATCCCACCGTGCCCTACGTCGACTTCCCCGGCGTGCGCTTCGTGGCGCAACTGCGGCGTCAGGTCGAATCCAAAAAGGACGGTCGCAAGCGCAAGCCCGAAACCGTCTACCTGCTGACCAGCCTGCCGCCGGAACAGGCGACGCCGCGCCGCCTGCTGCGGCTGAACCGGTGCTACTGGGGGATCGAGAATCGCATCCACTGGGTGCGCGACGTGGCCTTGCGCGAGGACCACAGTCGCATCCGCAAGGGTACGCTGCCGCGTCTGCTGGCGGCCTTCGCCAACTTCGCGATCTCGCTGCTACGGCTGCTGAAAACGCCGAATATCAAACGGCGCATGGCGCAACTGCGCTTGAACCCGAACCAGGCCGTCGCCCTGCTCCTCGGCTGCACCGCCTGCACCCCCTACCCTCTGCCCGGCTGGTCGGCCAGGGCCCCGCCACGCCTGCCGCGCGCCGTGCAGTTGCCATCCGCCCGCGCAGCTGCTCCGCTGCCCGCCCCAGCGCGCTGACCCACCCTGCCCACTCGGCGCATTGTCGCCCGTCCACACGACTCCCGCACCCTGAACAATGCGCCTACCTGCCCTCCGGCCCAAACATTGAATTTGCCTAGCGTTCAGCCGGTCGGCACTTGTCAATGAATTTGTGTGTAACACGATCCTGACGCTGGCTTTCACGGCTCGCCCTCGAAGCGGGAGTGGAACATGGAGTTGAGCGCAGAGCGCGCGGAATGGGTGCCGCGAGCGGGGCCTGGCAGCGGCCTCCGTTGAGGTTGCGCCGCGCCGCTGGTAGCCTTCCTCGTTATATCGGCGGATCGGTCTTTTCATCAGTCTTTTCGAGGCCTGGTCGGCGCTTAATTGGTTGTGGCCTGCATGCTCGCTGAGTCGCCCAAGGGCGATCAGGGCAGCCCCGATCTATGGCTCGTAACTGTCCGCTGATTCCGAGGCAGGGCGGACGCACCCGGAGATCGCATCGGAAGTCGGCGGGCTGTCGCCGGGCCGGTGTCTTTCACACCATCGGGGCGAGCGGCCGAGGCGATCATGAGGGTTTTAGGGTCCAGTTCGTCCCGCCAGCCCCGCTACTTGTCGCTGGCCGTCAGCTTGGCGCGCAAGGTGCTGAACTCCTGGAGGTGCTTTCGCGCTGCTTCGACCTCGCCGAGCTTGCGACTGACTCGGGCCAGCTGGTAGTGAATCATCATCCTCTGCTGCTCATCGCCCGAGGCTGCCAGCGCTCGCGCTAGGGCAGCCCGCGCCCCCGGGTACCGCTGGACGTCCACCAGCGCCTTGCCTAATGCAGCCAGCGCCGCTGGCGGTGCCGGATTGGCCCCGGCCGCTGCTTCTAGGTGCGGTAACGCCTCGTGGGCAAGACCGAGAGCCAGGAGCGCCTCGCCGCAGCGTAAGTGCAGAGCACCGTTGTCCGTCTGTATCTCCAGCGCTCGCCGATAGGCGTCTGCGGCAGCGCGGTGTCTGCCGCGATCTCGCTCCAAGTCGCCGAGTGCCCGCCACGCGTCAGGAAGCGCCTCATCGCCAGCAAGCGCTCTGCGATAGGCAGCGATCGCCTGGTCGGGCCGACCATTGAAATCGTGGTCCTCCGCGGTCGCTAGTTGGGCATACGAGGATTTGGGAGCGTCGGTCAGCAGTTGCGCTTGCGCATGGAGAGCGAGCTGCGAGTAAGCCTTGGCCAGAAGGTAGAGCAACTCGGGGTCTGCCGGTGCGGCGGCTTGCGCCTCCAGCAAGTGCGGTAGTGCCGCGCCGGGGTCTGCGGCTTCAATATGGGCTCGCCCCAGCCAAGCGCTCAGACGCCAGTTCCCGGGACTCTCGTGCCGCGCGGCGTCGAGATAAGGGACCGCCTCTGCCGCCCTTCCCAGCATCAGCAGGTCGTATCCGAGCAGTTCCCGCGCCCCTGACGTTTCGGGTTTGAGAGCCAGCGCCCTTGCGAGCGAGTCCGCTGCTGCAGCGAAGTCCCCGCTCTCGTGCAGCACCAACCCGAGGTACAAGTGAACTTCGGCGACTTCCGGAGCTGCGCGGGCCGCAGCTTCGAGCTCACGGCGGGCTTCCTCGAGCCGACCGGCCTCCCTAGCCGCCACTCCCCGGCTTACGTGGGCGGGGACGGTGTCGGGCACCTGCGCGGCGAGCGCTGTGGCTAGCATCGCGATGGCGCTCAGTCGCGCCGTCACGGCCGGGGCTCCCGCACCTCGATCAGTCGATCGGGCTCTACGTTTTTGAGGACTTGTTGGGTGCCGCTCGGCCAGTTCACCGTGATCCGGGACACGGCCGATTCCGATCCAAGCCCGAAATGGAGGCGCGGGTCGCTGGCGGACAAATACCCTCCCGCCGTCGCGGCGTAACGGACCTGCTCGGGGCCGGACGCCGTCTGAATGCTCACACGTGCCCCTTGGCCGTCGCGGACGCTTGCTCGGCCGGTCAACCGGATCTGCAGCCAATGGTTCTCGTCTTCTGATGCGTTCGAATAGAGCACCGTGGGCCTGTCATTGAGGACGCCTACGACGAGGTCAATGTCGCCATCGTTATCTAGGTCGCCAAAGGCGGTGCCCCTACCGGCGATGCCGGTTTGGAAGGCCGGGCCCGCGGATGCGGAGGCGTCGACGAATCGGCCTGCCTGGTTGAGCGCGATCAGAGGGGGCTGCAGGTACGAGAGTCCCGGCTCCATCAGTTCGACGTTGTCCAGCACGTGGCTTTGCGCGGCGAACAGGTCCTTCCAGCCGTCGTGGTTGAGGTCGACGAGCTTGACGCTCCAGCCGGACAGCCGCGCCGTGATCTCGGCGAGGCCGGTTTGGCGAGTGACGTACGCGAACGTTCCGCCGCCCTCGTTGCGGAACAGCGGGTAGAGCTCCTTCGCCAGCACCGTTGCCACCACGTCGGGCCGCCCGTCGTTGTCGTAGTCCTCAAAGTCTACGCCCATTCCAGCGAAGGAGCCGCCATCCTCGTTGTAGGCCAGGCCGGCGGACAGGGCCACCTCCGAGAAGCCGCCCGAGGCGCGATTCAGGAACAACTGCTGTGCCGCGGAGTCGTTCGCGACGATCACGTCCGGCAGGCCGTCCGCGTCAGCGTCGTTGAAGGCGACGCCGAGTGCCTTCCCGCGCACCTGGGCAACGCCCCAGGCTCGGGAGACGTCCGAGAAGGTTCCGTCGCCCTCGTTGCGGAGCAGGACGCTCGCCACCGCGGGGTATTTCCTCGGCGAACAGTAGACCGGGCGCTGCTCGCCACACGGACGACTGCTTTCCAGGCTCCAATCGAGGTACCGCGTGACGAATAGATCGAGATCGCCGTCCAAGTCCGCGTCGAAGAATCCGGCACTCGCCGACCAGCCCGGGACGTTCGCCCCGGCCGCCTCGGTGCGATCCTCAAAAGCGCTTCCGCCCAGGTTGCGATAGAGAATCGTCCCCCCGTACCCGGTAACGAACAGATCGACATACCCGTCGTTGTCGTAGTCTCCGGTGGCGGCTCCCATGCCATAGATGTGCTTGGCCGCGGCGCTGACGCCGGTCTGCTCGGTCACGTCCTCGAAGGACTCGCCCCTCCGGCTGCGGTACAGCCGGTCGTGAAGCTCGGGTTGCGACCGGTCCACAAACAAGCCGTCGCGACCTTGAACCAAGGCACCGCCGTTGACGAAAAAGATGTCCAGGTACCCATCGTTGTCGTAGTCCAGCAGGGCCACGCCCCCGCCCATCGTCTCGATCAGGTGTTTGTCCGGCGTTGGATTGGCGTGATGCCAGAATCCGATCCCGGCCGCCCCGCTCCGGTCCTGGAAACGCAATTCCGTCGCGCAGAGCCCCGACAGTCCCAAGCCAAGCACTGCGATGCGCAAGAGAAAACAGTTGGGAAGGGTCAAGGCAAGGCGCGTGCCTCCATAGGTTAGGGTAGTATGCGACCGGGAGGCACTGGAGGCGCGCGTGAGGACGGGACTCGGGCTGCTCGCGGTTTCCGCGGGCTTCTTGGCCGGGACTCCTTGGCCCGCGCAGTGCCAGGCCGAGAACCGCGTGCCGTTCGAGGCGCTCTATCGGCAGGCCCACGAACTTCGGCTGCGGCAACTGGGCCCTGAGCATCCTGACACGATTGAGAGCCTCGTTCGCCTAGGGGTGCTCTTGCGCACCCACGGCCGTGCGCAGGACGCCGAGACGCTGCTCCGCGAGGCGCTGGATGCTCGGAGCCGATCTGGAGTTGCGGTTGAAGAGATCTTGCTCGAAGTCGCCGAGACGCTGGCTGCCCTCGGCCGGGACGCGGAGGCGGAGGACTTCTACAGCCGCTCGCTGGAGCGAGCCGAATCCGACACGGGCAGCGCGCGGACGTTGCTCAGGATCGCCGCTCTCCGCGAGGCGCGCGGAGACGCCGCCGGCGCGCGACAAGCATATCTCGGCGCCTTGGAGCATTTCGAGAAGGGCGGTCGCGTTGCGGATGACGAGCGCAAAGCTCGCGCCACGGCACTCAACGACCTAGGCCTCCTGCTGGAGGCGGAGGGTGAGCTCAATGATGCCGAGACAATCTACCGGCGCTCAGCTGACGCCCACGCCGAGGCCTTCGGCAACGAGCATCCGTCCACCGCTGTGGCTCGCGCCAACCTCGCTGGCATCCTCGCGATGCGTGGCGAGGCCGATGCCGCGACGGCGCTGCTGGAACGCTCTCTTACGATTCTAGGAGCCGCTTACGGGCCCCGTCATGATGAGACAGCGCGACTGCACAACCGCCTCGGGGAGATCTACGAAGCGCAGGACCGTCTTGAGGAGGCCAAGGCCGAGTACCTCGCTGCCTTGAAGGCGTGGGACGAGCCGTCAGCGTCGCGCGGACTCGCGTTGGCGGACCTCGGCCGCCTCGCGGGAGTGCAGGGCAATTTGGCGGCTGCCGAAACGACGCTGCGGGAAGCCGTCGGACTGCTCCAGTCCGCGCAGCCCAGATTGGCGGTCGAGCTCGCCGAGGCATTCGACTCGTACGGATCGGTACTGCGAACCCTGGGCAGTCTTGACGAGGCGGAACGGGTGTTGCGCAAGGCCCTTGCGCTCCGCGAGGGGCAGCTAGGCGCGTCCCACTCCGACGTCGCATTGACCTTGGTGGGTCTGGCGGGAGTCCTGCACCTGCGCGGTGAGCTCGGATCGGCCGAGCCTCTGTATCGGAGAGCGCTGGGGATTCAGGAGGAGACGCTGGGGCCGGCCCACCCGGACGTGGGCGAAACCCTCTACAACATGGCCCATCTCGCCAAGGCACTGGGCGACAGTGCAGCCGCCCGGACCAGCTTCGAACGCTCAGCCGAGATCCTGTCCCAGGCCTACGGCCCCAACGACCCCTTCGTTGCCGAGATCCGTGCGGCCCTGCAGGCCCTGCGCTGACGGGGTGCCCGGCACGGGACGGAAAGGCGCCGCAGCCGCTTTGCGCGGAGGCAATCCGGCCCCCTCTCTGCTCGCAGCACTGGGCCGCGCGAGCGTCCCGCCGCGACTCATCCGTTCTCAGTGCGGTCGTCCGCCAAGAACTGGCCCGCTTCCGCTTCCACGATCGGTTTCCGTTTTGGCCCCAAACATTCGATTTAGCAGCGGCCTCCGCTCTGCAGCGGGGAAACCCCTGGCCACGATCGGATGTCCATCGAACTCGAAGACCAAAGGCCCAATTGCAAGGCGAATTTTACGAGAATCGGTCTTGTGCTACGATCAGGATTAAGAGGATTTGCCGCGCAGAGACGCGGTTAGGAGGTCTTATGAAATCGCATTTCTTGTGGGCTGCGGCCATGGCCGTGGTTCTAGCCATCGGAGTTCAGCTCGCCCCAGCCCAGGAGCTGCGCGGAAGGATCGGCGGCACAGTGGCAGACGGGACGGGCGCTGTGATTCCCGCAGCGAACGTCACGCTTTCCAACGACGACACGAACGTCACGGCGACGGCGCAGACCAGCGCGGCGGGACAGTACCTGTTCGACTTCGTGCTGCCCGGCATGTACACGCTCACAGTCGAGTCGGAGGGCTTCCGGTCGTTCCAGCAGCAGAACATTCTGGTCCAGACCAGGGCCGACATCACGGTTGACGCCGCTCTTGAGATTGGTGCGGTCACCGAGACCGTGACGGTCGAGGAGGCACCTGTCGCGGTGTCGTTCACGACGACGACCATGGAGACCACGCTAGACACGCGGATGTCGCAGGAACTGCCGCTGCTCAACCGTAATCCCTACATGCTCGCGGCCCTGGATCCCGCCGTCAACTACCGCGGAGGCGCGGAGAACTCCCCGTACCACCACTGGGCAATGAGCCAGCTAGACGTGGGCGGCAACACGGCGAATCGCAACAACGTGCTGATGGACGGCGTGCCCCAGCTCGTCGGCGCCAAAGGCGTCTACACACCGCCGATGGACGCGGTCTCCGAGGTGAACGTCCAGCAAAACGCCACCGACGCCGAGTACGGCCACAGCGCCGGCGGGATCGTCTCGGTGCAAATGAAGAGCGGCACCAACGACTGGCACGGAACTGCCTACTACTTCGGGCGCAACCCGGCGCTGAACGCGCGGCCTAATGCGCTGTCGTCGCAGCAGAGCGTTGTGCGTCGCGGCGTCTGGGGCGTGAGCTCCGGGAACCCTATCGTCAAGAACAAGGTGTTCAACTTCTTCTCCTACGAGGCCCAGGACGTTCGTTCCCCATCCACCGTCAACCTGACCTTGCCGCGCCAGGCCGAACGCTCCGGCGACTTCTCCAACAGCTTCAACCGCAACGGCGGCTTGCGCGCGATCTTCGACCCGCTCACAACCGACCCGGACGGCAACAACCGCACGCAGTTCGCAAACAACAACATCCCGGCCAGTCGGCTCGACGAGACCTCGCAGCGGGTCCTAGCCAAGACCTGGGCGCCGAACAACGATGGTGACAACGCTTCCGGCGCGAACAACTTCCGCCTGACCTTCCCGATCACGTACGCCTATTGGAACCTCACGAACCGGACTGACTACAACGTCAGCGATTCCGTCAAGATCTTCGGGCGCTTCAGCCGATTCCACACGACCCAGAGCGAGCCTGACTACTCCGGCTCGGTGGCCCAGCGCCGCCAGGGCAGCGCGCGCAACAGCGCGCAGGCATCTGGCGACGTCGTGTGGACCATCTCCCCCACGACTGTCTTCAACATGCGCGGCTCGTGGTCCAAGATCACGGACTCGTTCTACACGCCGGATTCCCAAATTGGCGCAGAGGGGCTGGCGGAGCTGTGGCCGAGCAACAACTGGTACGCGTCGCACGTGCGGGACATTCCGGCGGTGCACTTCCCGGAGATCAGAGTCGACGCGGACAGCACCACCTCGTTCGGACGCTCGGGCTTCTGGTTCCAAGAGCCCTCGACCTGGAACCTCGAGGCCAAGATCTCCAGGCAGATGGGCCGCCACTACGTAAAGTTCGGCGGGCAGTACCGCAAGCAGCTGGTGCTGGCGGCGCGTCCGCGCGGCATGCGGTTCCGCTTTAACGCGAACCCCACGGCGGATACCGCCAACAGCCCCAACACCGGCGAACTGGGCCACGCCTGGGCCTCGATGGCGCTCGGCCTCATGCAGGACAGCAACTGGAGCAGGGCACGGACAGTGGCGGTCAACCGCCCCCGCGTCGACGTGTTCGGTTTCTTCGTCCACGACGATTTCAAGCTGAATTCGCGGGTCACGCTGAACCTAGGCCTGCGCTACGAGTACGAGACCCCGATGCGGGATCCCGAGAACCGGCTGTCCCGCTACCTCGACTTGGGCCAGGCGCTCCCCGAGGTGGCGTCGGGAATGGGTGCGATTCCTGGCGAGATTCTGGCGATGCGCACCAGCCCGCTCGACATTAGCGGCGCGTGGTTGTTCACCGATGGCAACAACCGCAACGCGTGGAATGCCCAGACGAATCTCTTCCTGCCGCGAGCCGGCATTGCCATCCGGCTGAACTCCAGCACGGCACTGCGGATCGGCTACTCGCGCTACGCCACGCCGCCGATCCAGGAGAAGGGCGGGGGGGCCTCCGATGCGGGCCTCGACATCCTCGGCAGCACGCCGTATCCGGGCTACGAGATCGAGGGCAGCCCGCTGCAGTCGATCAACGGTACGCCCAGGGCCTATTTCGCCGACCCGTTCCCCAGCGGCGGCGAGCACCCCAATCCGCTGCCGGAGCCATTCGGACAGCGGTTCGGCCGCTTCGCGACCGTGGGGACGAACGAAGCGAGGTTCTTCCATCAGGACTGGTCGGCGGGCATCAACGACCGCTTCAACATCTCGCTGCAGCGGGAGATCGTCAGTCGCATCGTGATCGATGCCACGTACTTCGCAAACTTCGGAAGCAACCAGCCCTACGACCGTCGCCACAACCTGCTGGATCCGCGCATCGGCTACCAGTTCGGCAGCGCGATCAACGCCTCGACGCCTAACCCGTTCTACGGACTGCCGCAGGAGATCATGCCCGGTCCGCTCGCCAACCGGCGCTCGGTGCGGGTCAGGGACCTGCTCACTCCATACCCGCATTTCCTGGCCGGCGGCATCAACGAGTATGTCTTCCCGGGTCGCCGGGAGCGCTACAACTCGCTGCAGCTGCAGTTGCAGCGGCCGTTCGAAGACGGCTTCAACTTCATCGTGGGGTACAACTACCACCGGGCGAGAAACGAGGACTTCTACGACGGAGTTGACGAGATCGACCAGCGGTTCAGCTTCCAGGATGACGTGCGGGGCCGCCACAAGTTCACCATGGCGGGCATCTACGAACTGCCCATCGGGCGCAACAAGCCGCTGGGAACCAATGTCAGCGGCGCACTCAGCAAGATCGTCAGCGGCTGGCAGGTCAGCGGGCTGTACACCTACATTGGGGGCGAGCTGCTCAGGTTCGGCGGTCTCCAGGTAAGCGGCGATCCCGTCATTTCCAACCCCACGAGGGAAAGGATGTTCGACACCGCCGCCTTCTCCAACCTGCCGGCGTTCACGCGGCGGTCGAACCCGTGGAGCTACAGCGGCGTGCACGGGCCGCGCTTGTCGAACCTCGACATCGTCTTCGCCAAGCGCACCCGTATATCGGAGAACTTGCTGTTCGAGTTCCGCATGGAATCGTACAATCTCACGAACAGCTTCATGGGGTCGAACCCGTCTACGAACGTCAACAGCGGCAACTTCGGCCGGATTTCGAGCAAGCTGCGGACCCACTTCGGTCGGGAGTGGCAATACAGCGGCCGCTTCATCTGGTAGCTTCCGACACGTGGCCGGAAACCCTTGGCAGGCGGGGCGTACGCCCCGCCTGCTCTTTTTCCGTCGCGGGCGAACGCACTAGCGCGCCGACGGGATGTGCTCGAGCACCCAAGCCTCGGCCTTCGTTTTCTCGTAAGAGCATGCGAGCCTCTCGCCGTTCGGGCAGACACGCACCGGCCCGGTCGCTTCCAAGGCGTCGGGGATCCGCTTCGCTCGAGGAGACGGTCCCCATCCTCGAGCCGCCGGACGCCTCGGTGCCCACAAGCAGCTGCTCGTCGCCCGCGATCCATTCCAGCGGGGAAATCCCCCGTAGCGCGAATGCAGGAGGGATATCGACTGCCTCTTGCCGACTTTGAGGGTCTGCAGCGATTGCATCCGAGCGTCAGGTCCGGCGGCCAGCACGGACGCCAGCCGGTCGATTCCTCTGCGCTCGCCGCACCGACAGCGGCTGCAAGCGCCGACAGCAGGACGACTGGCATCGCCCTGCTTCGGGCGGTGCCTCTCGCCTCCGCGCATCCATGGCCTCGACTCCAGATGCAGGCGAGCCGGATAGTAACATAACCCTTGTCGAACGTGGTTTGCCCACCGATGCTTGCAACTCGAGAGCCGAGATGGCTGCTGCCGGGGCTCATGGCGGCGGCGCTTCCACTGTTTGCACAGCCCCTGAACGTCTTCGACCACGTCCCGGAAGCGTACCTAGGCGCGGGTGTCTGCGGATCCTGCCACGCTGAGCAGTTTGCGAGCCAGTCCGCGAGCGGCCACGCTCTGTCGCTGGCCCGTGTAGCCGATCATCGGCTCGCGGCTTTATTCGTGCCGGCCGGGTCGCTGGCCCGAGCAGGCGGGGCCGAATACTCGTACCGCACCGACCACACCGGCCTCCACGTGGAGGTCGCAGTAGGCGGGGAGCAACTCGGCTTGCGGCTCGAGTGGGCATTCGGGGCGGGCGAGCAGGCGGTAACCTTCGTCGGCCATCCGGACAAGGACCGCTATGTCGAGCACCACTTCAGCTACTACGCGCCAACCGAATCACTGGCGACGACGCCGGGACATCGCGACGTGCCAGCTCGTGGCCCCGAGGACGCCCTAGGTGTGTACTACCCGACGTTTGGCCCCGAGCCCGCCATCATGCGCTGCTTCCAATGCCACTCCACCGGGCCGCTGGCGCTCGGTGACGACGGATTCTCGCTGCAGCCGCGCGAGCTCGGGATTCGGTGCGAAGCCTGCCATGGCCCGGGCCGCCGGCATGTCGAGGCGATTGCTTCCGGCGATCTGGAGCAGGCGCGCGCGGCCGTCGACAATCCTGCCCGACTGGGGGGCGGCGAACTGCTCCAGTTTTGCGGGGCTTGCCACCGCCCGCCGGCCTCAACCGGGGAAGTGATCGACTGGAGCGATCCCTGGAATGTCCGGCACCAGCCCGTCTATCTCTCCCGGAGCGCCTGCGTCCAGCCGAGCGGGCAGGCCCTGGCATGCATGCGCTGCCACGACCCACACCAGCCGCTGTCGCGCGAAGCGGCTCGCGACGACGGGCGCTGTCTCGACTGCCACGCCGATCGTACTCCCCCCGTCGCAATCTGCCGCCAGGCCTCGGGCTTGGCATGCGCGTCCTGCCACATGCCGTCTGTGAAGCCGCAGGGCAACCTGCGGTTCACCAACCACTGGATCGGCATCTACGACCGGGACAGACCGCTTCGGCCGCGTTGAAGATGTCAACGGTATGCAGCGCTACCAGTTATGTAGCCAAGCTTGGGCAACCTGCGGTCGGGGCTCGCTGTAACCGTGCCGAACACGACGTTTTCGTCCAGCGTCGCCATCACTGAATTGACTGGAGTCGCTTCTCGCACCGTCGGCATCTGGATCGGGTGCCTGTTCTTCGACGCGGCGTTTTGTCCCAACTTGACGGCGATGATTCTAGGTCTACCGGGTCCAGTTGTTGCGGTATACATGACAGTCCTGCTCGCACTGCTGTTCGCGATCGGTATGCGAATTGTGACCCACGACGGCCTTGACTATCGCAAGGGCGTGATCGTGGGGCTCGCGTCTTGGCTGGGCGTCAGCTTCCAGTTCGCAGAGATCTTTCCGGAACTGCTGACCCACAATCTGGGGGCGTTGTTGGAAAACGGCATGACCGCAGCAGGCCTCCTCGCGATCCTGATGACGATCGCCCTAGAGACGGCTGCGCCCCGAGGTCGGAAGCTCAAGACAACTCTCGAAGTCGAGTCCATTCCGAGTGTCGACAAGTTCGTGCGTCGGTTCGCCAGCGACGAACGTTGGAGTGAGGGATCGGCGCAAAACCGCCAGCGAGGAGGCGATCTTGAGTCTGTAGCCTGGCGATGCTGCCCCTGCTGAGAAGGGCCGGCGACGCCTCATTGTGGTCGTGCGTGGCGACCGCGTCGGAGCGGACATGGAATTCATGGCGGCCCCGAGCGACCACAAACGTTCAGGACCACATCGCTTGGCTGGGGCCTTGGGCCGACCAGACCCATGAAGCCCAGCTTTCGCTACGGATGCCGCGCCATTATGCCAGCTCTGTGAAACACCAGCAGCTTCACGACATCGAGATGGTTTCCATCCACGTCAAGGCTGGTCGCTCGTCGAAGCGCCAAGCCTGAGCGGCGTTCGCAGCGTTCAAGCCCCCGGCTGCATGCGGCGGAGGTCGTCAGACAGCACGACTGCTTCAGCGACCTGTTTCATCGGAATGCGGCGGCGGCTTTCCTGCTGCAGTTTCAGGTATGCCTGCTCCTCGGTGAGGCCGAGATCGCGCTGCAAGATCCCCTTTGCGCGGGCAAGCAGCTTGCGGATTTCCAATTGGCCCGTCAGCTTGGCGACCTCGGAATCCAGCCGCGCCCGCTCAACCTCCGCGCCCACCAGGTTGCCGATTGTCGATACGAGCTTGACCTCGTGGGGCGGGTGCGCGTGGCGCTGGCGGTGCTGCAGGTTGATCACGCCGATGAGCCGTCCGCCAGCGAGGATGGGCACCGACAGAAATGCTTCGAAGCCGTCCTCGGGGAGCTGGCTGAAGCCGCGAAAGCGGCTGTCCTGCATGGCCCGCTGGGCGATCGCCACGGCCTCGCGCTTCTCGGCGACCCAGCCGGTGATTCCCTCTCCCAAGGGGATGCGCAAGTTGTCCACCGACTCGGGATGGGGGTTCTTGGACGCGCGCAGGACCAATTCCTCCCCTTCGAGCACGTAGATGAAGCACGAGTCGGCGCCGACGACATCATTGAGGAAGTCGACAATCTGCCCGAGCACTTCGTGCAGGGGATCGGCCACGGCGAGCCGCCCGCTGATATGGTGCAGGAACTCCAGGTGCGGGCCGCCGTCGCTGACACCCTCGTCGACCGGCTGGCCGAGCGCATCCGCTCCATGCGTCGGATCCATCAGGCCAATCTCCTTCCTGATTACGCACCAGCCCCAGCCAAAGTTAGGAGGCGGTAGGGTAGGGGCGGAGTGCGCACGGCGACATAGGCGAGGCGGGGCACGAGATCGGCCAGCTGGTAGCGGCGGTTGAAGCGGTAGGCGAATTCGGCGAGGTAGCGCCCCGCGTAACGCGCGGCGCAGGCGTGATAGGTGCCGTCCATCGCCCGCTTGACGTTGCCCAGCAGCGTGTTCACCCAGATCAGCCCGGGCGTCTCGCAGCTGCCCTTGCCACCTCCGGTGACGCGCGGCTGGTGCGTGCAGCGGGCCGCCTGCACCCCCCGGAAGCAGGCCAGCCCGTCCGACCGTACGATGGTCCCCGGCCGTAGGTGCTGCTGCGCCCAGGCTTGCACTGCGCGGCGGCGGAAACCAACCACCGGGCTCAGCCGCAGCCGCTGCGGCCGCCCGTCCTCAGTGACTTGGGCCGTCGCCAGGAAGGGCGTCTTGCGGTCCGCGCCGCGACCGCGCTTGCCGCCGCTGGCTTCCCCGCCCAGATCGGCGTCGTCCATCTCCACGATGCCCCCCAGCGGCTGGCTGTCATCCCGCTCGCGCATCGCCTGCATCAGTTTGTGCTTGAGCATCCAAGCCGTGTTGTAGCTCACGCCCAACTGGCGCATCAGGTCCATCGCCGAGATGCCATTCTTGGATTGCGTGAGCAAGTAGATCGCCAGATACCAAGTGGTCAGCGGCAGCTTGGTGTGCTCGAACACGGTGTCGGCGGTCAGCGAGACCTGCCGCTGGCAGCGGATGCACTGGAAGACCTTGCGGGTGTGCAGCTGGCAGTCCTTGTGCTAGCCGCAGGCGGGGCAGCGGAAGCCCTGCGGCCAGCGCGCTTGGAACACCGCTTGGGCGCATTGCAGCTCGGTTCCGTAGAGCTTGAGGAAGTCGCGCAGGCTCTGTCCTTTCTGGAACTGGACGTGGTTCTTAGGCATGTAGAACTCCTTTGTTATCAGATACTTATTATACATTCCACAGCGATTTAAGTCAACCGGATCGAAGCCCGAATCCAAAACATTTCCGGCTCCTAAATGCGGCTGAGAGTCCTCGGTAATCAGGATCTCCTTTGTTGCTTGCATTGTGATTTCGAATCCCCTGCGCGAGATGCGGGGTGATGCCGTGGCGCGGAATCTCCCCGCCACGCGCTCCCGTAGGCCCGCACCTGCCGCGTCCAGCCGGATCGCAGCCACGGTGCCGAGTCCCAGCGTTGCCAGAACTGGTAAATATTCCTTGGCGGCCTTTGATCGGGCCGGGAATTCCCTCCTTGAGGCCAGCCCTCCCATCGGACGCCATCCCGCCGCGAACCGCGCTACCGACGGACGCTGCAGCGAAAGCGTTCTCTATGGGAGTTGGAGCTGCTCGACGCGGAGGAGAGCGCTGACTACGCTTTCAGTGTAGTAGCGGGGCGCTGCGCTGGGGGCGCGTTATGCCCGCGATAAGAAATTCTTGCTTGACATGGCGCCCTGCGCAGGTTCGGGCGCGGACCGGATATGACGGCGCTTGTCGCTGCCAGGCTCACAGGAAAGAGTTTTTTGCTACAGTTTGCGCGTCTGCCCATGAAGCAATTTGCCCTGATCACCGTTCTCGTTGCGGCTGTCGCCGTCGCGGCATCCCCAACAGCGCCGTCGCTGGTCATCCAAGTGGATGCGGGCACCCTGCAGCAGGCCGTCGATCAAGCCCCGCCGCATGCCGTTTTGGTGGCGGATCGGGATCGGGAAGTCGAGGTGTCCAAGACCGTGCGCATCGACAAGCCGCTCACCTTGGCTGGACTCAACATGCGCCTCAAACCCGGACTTGCCAAGACTCCCATCCTCGAGGTTGTCTCGGAGCAAGTGAGTATCCGGGACTTCACGCTGGAGGGCAACGGCGACTCCGTAACCCAAGCGGAGCGGGCGCCCCTCATCGTCGTGCGCCGCGGCCGGTTCACGATCGAGAACGGTCGGACCGACAACAGTGCCAAGGACGGCGTCATGATCACTCCGGTCGCGGAGTTTGGCAACATCGAGCACGGCGTGATCCGCAATCTAACGGCCCGTAACACGATTCGAGACGTGGTGTCGATCGGAGGGCGCGGCGACGAGGGCTTGTATGTCCGGCATCTGGTTGTGGAGAACATTCGCAGCTACGGTTCCAAGCTGCGCGGGCCGGTCGAGATATCGGACGGCAGCGAGCACATCACGGTACGCGATATCTACGCTGAATCCAGCTTTTATGGCGTGGACGTGCAGGATCACGGCCGGGAAGGGATGATCAACCGCCAGATTGTCATCGATGGCGTGCAGGTCAAGGACTGCGTGACGGCCATCCGCACGGCGAACAGGGACTTTGGGCACGACGGCCTCACGATTCTCAATGTGACCGGCACGGACTTCCGGCCAAGTGATAGCTGGAGCCCCCTGCACGTGCGCAACACGAGCAACGTCCTGATCGAGAATGTCAGAATCCAAGGCGGGCCGGCTGACGCCCCGTGGGTCCTGATCGAGAATGTCGACAACGTTTCGATTCGTAATCTCACACTGGTTGACGCGAACCATGACGGAGCGGCTGTGGTGGTCGAGGATGCGGACAACGCCTTGCTCGACAACATCGTCTTCGCGGGCAATCAGCAGCCGGCGCGCGGGGTCGAATACCGAGTGCGCTCCAACGAGCGCTTCGGTGGTCTGCGGATCCGCAATGTCGTTGCGCCGGGCGCCCGCGAGGCAGGGATCACGCTCAGAAACCTGAGTGACTCCGGCGCTCTCGACTCCTACGCGATCACGGACAACATGGCCACGGTCAAGGCGGATTTGGACGCGGCCAAGCGCGTTGTCGAGGGGAATCTGTAGGGCGCTATCAGGGCGATCGCGCGGGATCTAGCCGCATCCATTCGAGGAAGCTGGCGCGGGGCTCTAGGGGCCGGGGTAGCGGCCTACGAGCGCTTCGGCGCGTGGTGCCCAGCGACAACGCTGCTGGCTCGGGAACTCGATCCATCTGCGGACGAGTTGGCGAGCCAGCGCACTGGATTGCATCGAGGCTCTACAGCAACTGGAATCGAGGCGCTATGCCTCATGGAATCAGCCTCTGACCAGTCCGCCAGAGGCGCGTCCTGACGCGAGCGGCCGAACCCGGATGAAACCGCACTTGACCTCGCGGCCAAGGCGATCACACAAGCGCCGGGAAAGAATCCACCCAGCGATCGCGACGATGGCTCGGTCTCCAAGCGCTCCTCAAACTCCGGAATGCTGCCCGGAGTTCCGACCTGCGGCGCGAACTAGCGCCCTTGGACGACAGGCAGGTCCCGTTTGTTGCTGACGAGCAATGCTGCCAACCGTTTCAAGCGCAAGAACAAGCGATCCCGCTGGCAAGGCGACATTTCGTCAACGGCAGACCGGATCAGTTCGGACAACCAGCCGACTGTTTCGGAGTTGTGGCTGGCACGGGGAAGAGTCTGCTCGGACGGATCAGCTGCGATTCCCTTGATGTCGCGGCATTGCGCCCGCGATGGGGTAGGCCAACAACAGTTGAAGGCCTAGTTTCTTCCAAAGCCAACACTGAAGCGTCTTGACGGGAACGGATTGCTCCCCCGCTAATTGCTTGCCGGCTTCGGCCGTGACGCACACTGGGCTCGCGGCGCTCACAGCCAACTTCGGACGATGCGGTATTTTATAGCTGCGGCGGAAGATCATCGTTACCCGCGTCGCGGGGCATCCTTAGCCTGTGAATCAGCAAGCCCAGATTCCCGACCGGGAGGTTTTGTCTGGCTCGGTCGAACGGGTCGTGTTCCACAGCCCCGAGAGCGGCTTCTGCGTGCTCAGGGTCCAGGTTCGCGGGTTGCGCGACCTGCAAGCCGTCGTCGGCCGGACGCTGTCGGTCAGCCCCGGAGAGTGGATCACCGCTTCCGGGCAGTGGGTCAATGACCGCTCGCACGGCCGCCAGTTCGAGGCGAGCTTTATCAAGGCCTCCGAGCCCGAGACCGATTCCGGCATCGAGAAGTACCTCGGCTCCGGCGCGATTCCCGGGATAGGCCCGGTCTACGCGAAGAAGCTCGTCGCCGAGTTCGGCGCCGAGGTCTTCGACGTCATCGAGAACGACTCCGCGAGGCTCCGGCAAGTTCCCGGCATCGGGCCGGTCCGCGCCCGCCAGATCACCAACGCGTGGGACGAGCAGAAGGTTGTGCGGGAGATCATGATCTTCCTGCACAGCCATGGCGTGGGCTCGGCGCGCGCCGCCCGCATCTACAAGACCTACGGCGCCGATGCGCTGCAAGTGATGTCCGAGAATCCATACCGTCTGGCCCGCGACATTCGGGGTATCGGGTTCAAGGTCGCCGACGCCATTGCCATGAAGCTCGGCATTGAGCGCACCGCCGACGTCCGCGTCCGCGCCGGTATCGCGTACGCCCTCACCGAGGCGATGAACGACGGTCATTGCGGTCTGCCGCGAGACGAATTGCTCAAGACGGCGCGCGATCTGCTGGACATTCCTGCCGAATTGATCGGGCCGGCATTGGTTGCCGAGGCGGCTGCAGGTACGGTCAGCGAGGACTCGGTCGGCGATCAGGCCTGCGTGTTTCTGGCCCGGCTGCACCGTGCCGAGCGGGGCATCGCCCGGGCTCTAGGCAGGTTGGCACGAGGGGCGCCACCGTGGCCTGCCGTCGATGCTGAGCGCGCTATCCCATGGATGGAGCGCCAGATCGACTTGACGCTGGCACCTAGCCAGCTCGCGGCTGTGCGCACTGCCCTGCGCTCGAAGGTCATGGTGATTACAGGCGGGCCGGGAGTTGGCAAGACCACGATCGTGAATGCCATCCTCAAGATCCTGTCCGCCAAGGATGTGGAACTCGCACTGTGCGCCCCTACCGGGCGCGCTGCCAAGCGCCTGAGCGAGACCTCCGGGATGGAGGCCAAGACGATTCACCGACTGCTCGAGTTCGAGCCGGTCCGTGGCGGGTTTCGCCGCACGCCCGACAATCCGCTCGAATGCGACCTGCTCGTTGTGGACGAGACTTCGATGGTCGATGTGCCGCTGATGCAATCCCTGTTGCGGGCGCTGCCCCAAGCGGCGGCGCTGCTGCTGGTCGGGGATGTCGACCAGCTGCCCTCCGTGGGCCCGGGGCAGGTGCTGGCAGATCTGATCGACAGCGGCGCGATTCCCGTCGTGAGGCTTGTCGAGGTCTTCCGCCAGGCGGCGAGCAGCCGGATTGTCATCAACGCGCATCGCGTCAACCTCGGCGAGCTGCCCGAGATGGGCAGGCCCGAAGGGAAGAGCGATTTCTATTTCGTGCCTGCCGAGCAAGCAGACCTCGCCATTCGCCGAACCGTCGAGCTGGTCCGGACGCGCATCCCCCAGCGGTTTGGCTTTGACCCGGTTCGCGAGATCCAGGTCTTGTGCCCCATGAATCGCGGCGGCATGGGCGCCCGGGTCCTCAACGAGGAACTCCAAGCGGCCTTGAACCCACACGGCGCGCTCAAGGTCGAGCGCTTTGGCTGGACCTATGCCCAAGGCGACAAGGTGATGCAGGTGGAGAACGACTACGATCGCGACGTTTACAACGGCGACATCGGCTATATCGCCTCTCTCGACGAGGAAGAAGGCGACCTCGTGGTCGACTTTGAGGGGCGCAAGGTCACCTACACGTTTCGAGAGCTTGACACGTTGGTGCCTGCATTCGCGATCACAATCCACAAGAGCCAAGGATCGGAGTACCCCGCTGTGGTGATCCCAATCATGGACCAGCATTTTGTCCTGCTGCAGCGCAACTTGATCTATACCGGCATTACGCGCGGCAAGCGGCTCGTCGTGCTGGTCGGGCAGCGCAGCGCCGTCAAGCGCGCTGTCCAAACGGCCACCCACTCTCGCCGGTGCTCGAAGCTGAAGGAATTCGTCAGGGCTGAGATCAACGCGCGCGCGGAGCGCCAAGGCACCCTGCTGGAAGCGCGGTGATCAGTTCGCAGACGAGTTGGATTGATGCAGCCGACCGTGCTCAAACCGGAAGACGCGGTCACACAGCGCCGCGAACGCAGCGTTGTGCGTTGCGAGCAGCAGCGCGAGGCCTTCTTCTTGCACCAATCCGAGCAACATCTTCATGACGGCCGAGCCCGTGCGCTCGTCGAGGTTGCCGGTCGGTTCATCCGCAAGCAGCAATCTCGGATTTGATACCAGCGCGCGGGCAATTGCCACGCGCTGCTGCTCGCCGCCGGAGAGTTCGCCCGACTGGTGGTCGATCCGGGCGCCGAGGCCGACGCGTTCCAGCCAATGCCGGGCGGACTCGTGCCCGGAATCCCGCTGATTGCCTTGGATGCGCAGCGGGAGCGCGACATTTTCAACCGCGGTGAACTCTGGAAGCAGATGGCAGTTTTGCCAGACGTAGCCGATATCCCTGTTGCGATAGGCAGCGAGCTGTGCCTCATTCAGCGAGCCGAGCGCATCGCCGCAGAACAGCACCCTCCCGGCAGAGGGCTTCTCCAAGGCACCGAGTATGTGCAGCAGCGTGGACTTCCCCGCGCCAGATTCGCCGACCAAGGCTATGCTCTGACCCTCGGCGATCTCAAATGTCAGCCCCGCGAATATCGTTAGCGAATGCGCGCCCGTGCGGAAGGTCTTGCCCAGGCCTTCGGCCCGGATCACTGGCTCAGCCATCAGCGCGCAGCCCCTGCACCCATCCTAGCTCGAAGATCTGTTGCAACACTGCGGCGGGGTCTGCGGAAGCATCGACCCTGGAGTCCGCCTTCGCGTACGCAACCTGCCGCGTCGCGTGCAATTGCAAGAAAGCCCTGTGGTCTCGCGCGAGCGGACGGTGCGCTTCATGGCGCACTCGCTCCCACAGCGTCGAGGCATCGGCGTCCAGCCAGAGCGTCGCTCCAGCAGAGCGCAGCAGGTCCTGGTTCCTTGCATTCGCGTAGGTGCCGCCGCCCAGTGCCAAGACACGCGGGCTGCCGGCGCGGCTGAGGTCGGCCTGCTCCCGCAGAGCGGCGTGCTCGCGCTCGCGGAACCCGTCTTCTCCGTGTTGGGCGAATATCTCGGGAATCGTCTGCCCAGCACGCCTCTCGATCTCATCGTCAAGATCGATGAACTCCCAGCCCAGCCGGTCTGCCAGCGCTCTGCCGACGGTCGATTTCCCGGACCCCATGAAGCCGGCAAGGAAGATTGCCCCCGGGCGCTTGTCGCCCGCGCCGGGCGTGCGTTCGTGCGCAGTCACTTCGTATCGTCCCGCAGCAGAGAGCGCGCCATCAAATTGTGCAAGGGGCGAGGGAACAGACGCTCGGCCGCGATCACCAGCCAGCCGAGGCGAGGGATGACGACGGTGCGCTTGCGTTTTCGAATGCCCGCGCGAATCGCGTCGGCGCATTGCTCTGCCGTGATGGCAAAGCGCCCCCTGCTGGGCAGCGCCGTGGGGGAAGCCCCCTGCAGCATGTTTCCGACAAACGGCGTACTGACGTAGCCCGGGCAAACACTTAGTACATGGATGTGCCTTCCCCGCAATTCGGTGCGCAAGATATTGGCGTACGCATTCAGGGCGTGTTTCGATGATGCGTACACTGCCATGCCGGGAAACGACAGCTTGCCCGCGATCGAACTGACCGTCACGATCATCCCTCCGGCCGGAATCAGCGGCAGCAGCCGGCGCGTGATTTCCACGGGCGCGAGGAAGTTCAGCGCCATCAGCTGTCTTGCGCGTTCTGGATCGGTTGCGTACGACGGTGCGCGGATGCCCACGCCCGCATTGTGGACCAGCACGTCGATTGTCGGGACATCGGCGAGAATCCTGGCGCAGAACGACGCGACCGATTCGGCGTCCGTCAGGTCCGCTTCAATGATCTTGGCCCCGCCGACTTGGCGCGCGGTCTCTTCCAGCGCGTCGCGTCGCCTTCCGCTCAGGATCAGCTGGGCGCCGTCGCGCGCGCATCCGGCGGCGCAGGCGCGGCCAATCCCCGAGGATCCACCCGTGATGAGCACGGTCTTGCCACGAAGCTGCAATTTACGTGCGGGCCAGAGGCGGAAGCGCCGGAAGGGCATACTGTAACATGGCTCAGAAAGCGCTGCTACCGCTGTTCCCGCTCGAGCTGGTATTGCTGCCAGCCGAGCCCTTGCCCCTGTACATCTTCGAGCCGCGGTACCGCAGGATGATTTCTGACGCGCATGCGCACGGCACCGAGTTCGGGATCGTCTGGCAGACGGACGAAGGCGCCGCTGCAACCGGCTGCTCGGCCGCTGTCGAAGCAGTGACTGAGCGGTTTGATGACGGTAGCTTCAACGTCCGCGTGATTGGTAAGACGCGCTTCGACGTGGAGTCATGGACCTTGTTCGAAGGGTGCGTGCATGCCAAGGTTGAGTTCTTCCATGACGAACCCGGTTCGGAGCCGGACGCTGAAGTGTGCGCGTCGCTGCTCGAAATGGCCGACGAGCTGAGGCGGTTCGGTGACATCGAGCTTCCGGTGAGCGAAGAACCGTGGCGGGCGGATCTGCCCGGCCTGTCGTTTCGGATTGCGAGGGACCTCCACTTGCCAGCGGTATTCAGGCAAGTGCTGCTAGAGGATCGCTCGGAGGCCCGTCGCAGCGAGATCCTCGCGACCGTGCTGGAGGGACTGTTAGAGGAGCGCGCCAAGCTGGAGCGTCGCTCGGGTCGCGCGAGCGGCAACGGCAACTTGGTGAATTGAGGCTGATGCAATCGGGGACCACGGACCTTGCGAGAGTCTCGAAATGATCAGAATTGCAAACGGTCAAGGATTTTGGGGCGACTGGCTGGAGGCCCCTCGGCGTCTCGTCGCGGACGGCCCGATCGATTATCTCGTGTTGGACTACCTCTCCGAGGTCACGATGTCAATCTTGGAGAAGCAAATGCGCCGGGATCCCCTTAAGGGCTACGCCTCTGACGCGGTCGATCTCGCCGTTTCCCTGTTGCCGCGAATGCTTGCCGGCGGCATCAAGATCGTGACCAATGCGGGCGGCGTGAATCCGAAGGCCTGCGCGCAGGCCATCCTTGACCGTGCCCGGGACACAGGCATAGGCGGCGTCAAGGTCGCTGTGGTGCTAGGCGACGACATCAGTGACCGGATCGACGGGATGGCAGCGCGTGGCGTCCGCTTTGATGAGATCGACACCGGTCGTGGCATCGAAGATATTCGCGAGGAACTGCTTAGCGCGCATGTCTACTTGGGCGGATTTCCACTCGCTGAGGCACTGGCGACTGGAGCGCAGATCGTCATCGCCGGCCGGTCCACCGACACTGCCCTCACGCTTGCCCCGATGATCCATGAGTACGGCTGGGCGGAGCGTGATTGGAATCGTCTGGCAGCTGGCACGATTGCGGGGCACATCATCGAGTGCGGCGCGCAATGCACGGGTGGGAATTGCTCGGTGGACTGGCAGTCGATCCCAGACATGGCGAATATCGGATTTCCCGTGGTCGAAGCCAGCGAAAGCGGAGACTTCGTGGTAACCAAGCAGCCTGGGACGGGCGGGCGCGTCACGCTCGCCTCGATCAAGGAGCAACTGCTGTACGAGCTGGGCGACCCGCAAGCCTACCTAACGCCCGATTGCCGTGCAGATTTCACGAGCCTGACGCTGCACCAAGACGGCCCTGACAGGGTGGCAGTCGAGGGAGTGCGCGGAGGGCCCCGCCCGCCGACGCTGAAGACCTCGATCACTTATGCCGCCGGCTATCAGGCAGTCGGGACGTTGGTGTACAGCTGGCCTGATGCGCGCCAGAAGGCGCAAGCAGCCGAGGCGATCGTCCGCCGGAGGCTGGGCGACCTCGGTTTGCGCTTCGAAGACATTCATGCCGAGCTGCTCGGCGTCGATGCCTGCCACGGCCCGGCAGCAGCGCCCAATGCGGATCCGCCAGAAGTCCAGCTGCGCATTGGGGTCCGTGCTCACGAACGCGCGCCGGTCGAGCGCTTCAGCCGCGAGATGATTCCGCTGGTGCTGAACGGCCCGCCGACGGCGACTGGCTTTGGAGACGGGCGCCCGCGGGTCAGGCAGGTGGTGGCCCACCATGCTTCGCTGCTGCCGCGCGAAGAGATCCAGACCAGCGTCGAAGTGTTCGAATCGAGTTGACAGTTGCGGCTGGGCGTTGCGCCATCGAGACGGGATTGTTGTAAGCCCCTTTCTTGCCCCTAGGGCGTGGGCGCGCTGACCGGGCTGGCGGCAGCGTCAACACTTGTTGAAGCGATGGACGAGCGAGCCAAGGCGCAGGTCGTCGAGGACGGCGAGCTGGTCGAGGATGCGCTGGCGGCGGGCTTGGAGCGCCGCGATGTCGGGGGTGGCGGCATCCGGCATGTCATTAACAGATCACGTTAACGACACAATGGAGAGCCAACCGCTATAGGCAAAGAGACCGCGAACTACTCGTGGCTAACTCGGAGCGCAATTGATCGGATACGAATCTGGTGCCGTACACCCCTTGTGTGCAAGCGGCAGGGCGCACGAGCGGATCCAACGTGTTTTCGCGACCTATTTGCGCGGGAACCTTACAACCCAGCGCAGCCTGTGGGCGAGGTGACCTGCCGCTAGCGTGCAGGGAGCATGTTCCGGATTGCCCCGATCTTCCATTCTTCGTCAACTCGCACGCAGACGAAAGTGCTCCACATCTTACGGTCCGCAGCGCCGCCGGTGCCCTTGATGACGTAGCGGGCATCGGCCACCGCCACGTCGGCCGTGGGAAAGCTCACCGTTTCCACCGTCAAGGTGCGTGTCCCAGTATTGCGGCGGGAGCTGCCCAGCATGCCCTCGACGAGCGCCTCGCGCCCCCGGCGCCAAACGCCTGACGACACGAGCTGGTCGGCGGTGTCCGTGAAGAGCTTCCGGATCGCTTCCGGATCGCGCGACTCACGCGCCGCCGAGTACTGGCCAACCAGTTCTTTGATAGCCTCCGCATCGTCGGCGCCCGGCAGCGAAGCCGGAGCGGCGGCGACCAGTACAACGAGCAGCGCGGAGATTGCGATCCGCAGTGTCAGCATGGTGTCCTCCTGCGCGGCGGCGGTCAGTAGACGCCGACCGTGACCGAACCGGCCTTGGGGTCCCGGTACGGCCGCACGTTGCGCACGCCGTCCCAAGGATACAGGTCGATCGGAGGTTCGCGCTCGCAGATGTCCCGTTCCGCAAACCGGGGCATGAAGAATTCCTTCGTCAGCGTTGTCAGCACGCCTCGCCCGGTCTCGCCGTAGCCGACTGTCTCGACCAATTGGTCGGGGTTGCAGACCTCGAGCACGGCTCTTGGCTGGGGCGGATAGTAGATGATCGCGTGGTCGTCCGCCGGATCAAATGGCTTGTGGCAGGCCAAGCCCATCAAGGTGTTGCCATAGGTGGCCGCGAAGTAAGCCCCTTCGAGCAGCTCTTCCCTGGCGAACCGGTGGAACTCGGGAGTCATCTCCGTCCCGCCGCAGAACACCCCGGTGATGCCGAATTTCTTGAGAGAGGTGCGATCGCACAGCCCCTCCAGCAGCTTGGGCGTGGCGAAGAGGCAGCGGATGCCCGGATGCGCCTTGAGGATCGTGAGCGCTTGGTCGATGCAGTGCTGCTTGTAGCGCTCCGCCTCTTCGTGATGGCCCCGCTTCAACAGCTTGACTACCCAGCGCGGGTCAAGGTCCACCGAGAAGCAAATCCCTCCCCGCACCTGCGCCAAATACTCGACCGCCAGGCGCAGCCGGCGCGGGCCGCTCGGCCCGAGGTGCAACCAGTCGGAGCCCGGCGGAAAGAACTCGTCGGGCAGCGTCTTCGAAAACTCCGCGTAGTCCGTCCGAAAGTCCTCCACGTTGATGCGGGACTTCGGCACGCCGGTCGTTCCGCCGGTCTCGAACACATACACGGGCTTGTGCGCGAGACCCTTCGGCACCCAGCGCCTCACTGGGCCCCCGCGCAGCCATTCGTCCTCAAACGGCGGGAGCAGGCTCAGGTCGCTGAACCCACCGATTCGGTCCCGGGGATCCCAGGCGAGGCGCTCGCGGGCGAACTCTAGCCAAAACGGGCAGCCGGTCGCGGGGTCGAAGTGCCAGGCGACCGTTTGGCGGACATGCTCATCCAGGGCGGCGCGGGCCGTGTCCAGCTTGTCTTGAAGGCGGTCCATTGCGATCGCCTCAGTCCGCCGCGATCGCATACAGATGCGAGCGGGTCATGATGAACAGTGCGCCGTTTGCCGCGACCGGCGTCGAGTAGATCACATTGCCGAAGTTGAGCTCCGACAGGACCTCCATCTCGCGTCCGGCTCTCAGAATGGACAAATCGCCGTCCTCATCGCCGATCAGCACCTTGCCGTCAACCACATAGGGCGATCCCCAGACCGCGGCTAGCATGTCGTGCTCCCACAGCATTGCGCCAGTCGCTAGGTCGAGGGCGTGGAAGAATCCGGAGAAATTCGCCGCGTACACGATATCGTCGTGGATCGCGACCGTCGAGATGGTCCGCCGGAACGGATGGCGCCAAACGACGTGGCTCGCAGTCACGTCACCGCTGCCAGAGGCATCCACGGCCCACAGGTGGCCGACACCCTCGCCGTGCTCAGGGTCTTGGCCCACGGCGACATAGACCTTGCCGTCCAGCATGACCGGAGTCGCGATGATGTTGTTGCGGTCGCCGCGGCCCTGCTTCCACTCCGAATCTTTTGGATTGGCGTCGAACTTCCAAATCAGGTCGCCGGTCTCGGGCACGAAACTGTACAGCCAGCCGTCGCCGCCGGCGAAGATCACCTGAGGCTTTCCGCCTGCCTGCCCGTAGGCCGGGGACGACCACTGGCCGTGCAGGATGTTCCGGCCGGGAGAGCGATCCTCCCAGACGATCTCGCCGGTCTTGCGGTTCAACGCCAGGAAGCTGGGGCTCCGTGGCGATGGAATGTTGATGTGGCTCTCGTCAACGCCGTTCGACGTGTTCACAAAGAGCAGGTCGTCGACGACGAGCGGCGAGGTCGCGGCCATGTTGTGCGGGAACACGCCAAGCTCGTCGTACATATTGACCGACCAGATCACGTCCCCGTCCGTCGGGTCTTGCTTTTCCTCGTCTTGGTACGGCCCGTCGTTCTCACCGTCGCGGAAGCCCTCGGTGTCGAGCGCGAGCACTTCCGCGCGATTGGAAACGTAGTACACCATGCCATCGACAACGGCTGGAGACGAGCACACGCCCTGCTCCGGCCAGTCGTTGACCCTGCCCGCGGCCAGCTTCGCGTGGGTCATCTGCCAGAGGAACTCACCGCTCTGCTCGTCGAACGCCATGAGCACGCCGCGGTCTCCCCCATAGGCCGCGTCCCGCATCATCTCGTTGTTGGTGCCGAGAAAGACCTTGCCGTCAGCAACGACCGGGTTCCCATACGACTGCGATCCGATTTCGGCTACCCACTTGACCTTGTCCTTGGCCTTGATGTCCCAAGTCCGCGGGATGCCGGTTTCAGCCGACACCATGTTCCTCGAGCCGTTGCCACCCCACATCGGCCAGTCGGCGCCTAGCGCCGGCGTCGCCAGTGCGAACGCTAGGGAGATGGAGAGCCAGTGGCTCGGAATTGGACGGGCAAACATTACAGTCTCCGGTGCGTTGCGGTCAGTCACCGTAGGGCGTGACCTTCAAGTTGTCGTAGTAGATGTCCGCGGATGCGTAGCCGTAGATGCCGGGGCTTCCGTTTGCGTGTCCGATGTCATCGACAGCCTCGATCGTCCACGCAGCCGGTTCCTCTTCGTCTCTGGGCCAGACTTTGCCGCGAATCGCGGTGCTGCCGTCGCTGCCGGGCTCCACCCGCAGCTTGACCCTGTACCAGATGTCGGGGTCCCACTCTAGCTGGATCTCTTTTGAGAAGCGGCCCAGTTCAGACATCCAGGTGCGGATCATCAGCGTCTGGGCGTTGCCCATCAGCGCAAGGGTGTAGCGGTGTGATATCAGGCCCATGTCCGCCATGCGCCTGCGCTGCTCCGTGGACATCAGCTCGGCTTCGATCTCGTAAGCACTCTGCCGGGGCGTGCCGACGTACACAGTCGTGCGCCAGCTGCGGGGGTTGAGCGAGGGCTTCTTGAGCAGTTTTTCACCGTCGATCTCGACCACCGAAAACCGTCCGCGCGCCGCGGACCAGCCGTCGGGCACCGACTCCGGGGCGTAGCGCCCGAAATCTTCGACGAACCCGCCGGCGGGTCGCACGGCCACGCGCGCCTTGCCAGTGAGTCCGCCGATTGTCGCGGCGACCAGGCCGCCTTGCGGAAATTGGCTTCCGGCGGTGAAGTCGCCGTCCGGGCCCAAGCCTCCCTGCAGAGGCCCCTCGAGCGCCCAGTCCGCTTCCCGCTCGCCAATCAAGCGTCCTGTGGCGTCGAACAGCCGCGCCGTGAACTTAGCCCTGCCGCCCGGAGCTAGGTTGATCTCGCCGGGTATGACCTGCAGATGCGCGGGTGCGGCACCGGCCGGGGCCATGGCCGGCTCGGCGAGGGCGGGCGGGGCGGGGCCGGCCCGGCCCGCAGGGCCGCCGATGCAGTAGAGCGTGTTGTTGGTGATGAAGTAGACGCGGCCATTCGCGATGGCCGGGGATCCGTTGATCTGAGTTGCGCTGCCATCACTGTTCTTGAACTCGTCAAGATCGGTCTTGCTCGGCTCTTGGCGTCCTGCCAGCCGAAATATGTGCAGCTTGCCATCCACGTCTGAGACGTACAGCTTGCCGTCGCCGATGACGGGCGAGGCACGCTGGGCTATGCCGATGTTGCTCGTCCACAATCTCACCCCGGTCGCGCCGTCGAACGCGACTAGGTTCGCGGAGTTGTCAACGTGATACAGGATGCCGTCCCGAATGACGGGCGTCGCGTAACCCGCGCCGAAGCCGTCGACCATCCACAGCTGCCGAGGCCTGCCATCCGTGATCTGGGAGGCGTCCAGCGCGACGAGCCGGCCCATCGAGGTGCTGGCGTCGACGTTCTCCTCGCTGTGGGAAGCGTAGACGGTTGAGCCGTCTACGACCACCGAGGAGTTGATGCCGCGCTTGGAGAGCGCGAATTCCCAGACCTTCAGGCCGGTGGCGACCTGCATTGCGTAAATGCCGCCGTCGCCGTTGCCCGTGATCAGGAGCCGCTGGCCCCCAATCTCGCGCACAATTGGCGCGGTGTAGGTGGTGTCATAGGGGGCATTGCCCGGTGTCGACAGCCAGATGGTCTCGCCCGTGCGCTTGTCGAGTGCGTAAAACCGATGGCGCGGGATGAATGTCGAGCCCCAGCCGGCCGAAAGAAAGCTCACGATCAGCAGGTCGTGATCGATGATGGGGGTCACGGTCCGCCCGCCGAAGCCCGAGATCCGCCCGATCTCCTCCGCGGTGGATCGTTCCCACAGCACGGTGCCCTCGGGGTCGAACGCGATCACCATGCCTTCCACGCCGTGAGCGAAGACATTCCCGGTGCTGGGATCGCCGACCAGGCTGGCCCAGCCGAGTCGGTGATGCGGAATGTCCGTCTGAAATACGCTGTAGCGGTACTCCCAGACGAGTTCGCCTGTGTCAGCGTCGAGGCACGCAATTTGCTCTTGCCAGCGGGTCTGGGTGTCCGGCTCGGCCAGCCGAATCACGCACACGCGCCCGCCAACCACGACCGGCGCTGATCTGCCGCCGTAGGGCGCCTGCCACAGCAAGTTCTCGCCGTCGGGAGACCAGGTTTCTGGCAGGCCCGTGTCCGGGGAAACCCCGTCAGAGGCCGTGCCGCGCCAGGACGCCCAGGAATCAGCGGCAGCCGGCTGCGCGTGCAACGCCAAGGCCAGCACGAACGGGAGCGCTGTGGCTCGAAGAAGGGACTGTCGCGTTCTCATTTGACTGATTCGCAATACATGGCCCTTGAGAAAAGGCCATTGTATCAGTAGGCATGGCGATTCAACCGGCTGGGTGGTTTCTCACGAGTCCGTCCGCAGGCGCCCGTCTGCGAGCGGCAGCAGTGCGACTTGATTGAGTAAGATGGGCCCCTATGGCGCAACGCCCGTCCGCACCGCCGATGCGCGTGCTTGTGGCCAAGCCCGGCTTGGATGGTCACGATCGCGGCGCGAAGATTATCGCTCGGGCCCTGCGCGACGCCGGGATGGAAGTGGTCTACACGGGCCTCCGGCAGACCCCCGAGCAGGTGGTCAATGCGGCCCTGCAGGAGGACGTCGAATTCATCGGACTGTCGATCCTGTCGGGTGCACACATGGCGATCGTTCCGCGCGTCCTCGCCTTGCTTGAGGACGCCGAAGCGACCGACATTCGCGTCATTGTCGGCGGCATCATCCCGGACGCCGATGTGGCGGCTCTGAAAGAGCTGGGGGTTGCCGAGATCTTCCAGCCGGGCGCTTCGCTGGCGTCAATCACGGCGTATCTGGCAGAGCATCGTCCGCAGCGCGGTCTGGACTGATCCGCTGCAGTGTGCGAAACGACTTGCGCTGCCGTCCGTCTCTATAAGGACAGCCGTGCGGATCGACACGCCATAATGGCCGTCTGTGCCACAGCGTAAGGTTCTCGGGATCGTCGGGGCGGGCAGCGTCGGACAGGCGCTGGCCCGTCTGCTGGCGCCGCACTTCGAGCTGCTCATCGCTTCGCTGCGGAACGCCGAGAACGCCGCCGCATTCGCCGGCGGCGGTGCGCGGGCTGTCACGCCGAAAGCACTGGCAGGTGCCTGTGAGTGTGTCTTGATCGCCGTGCCAGACTCCCATGTCCCGCCGGTAGCTGCCAGCCTTGTCGGGGACGGCGCGCGGATCGTGCTGCAGACGTGCGGAGGCCTGGGGCCGGCCAGTATGGGCGCGCGCTTGGATCCGGGCGTTTCCTGCGCGACGTTCCACCCGTTGCAGACGTTCCCTACGCCTCAGGCGGGCGTGAAAAAGCTGCCCGGATCGTTCGTAGGCGTCTGCGGCGATGGCGAGGCCCTGGCGTGGTGCGAGCGCTTGGCATGCGTGCTCGAAGCCACGCTCGTGCGCATCACGGAGGATCGCATGCCGATGTATCACGCAGCGGCGGTGCTGGCGAGTAACTGCACTGTCGGTTTGGTGGATGCCGCTGTTGCGCTGCTGGAAGACGCTGGAATGGAGCGCGCCGCTGCGCGTGAGGCGTTGCGGCCGCTGATGGTGGCGAGCTTGGAAAATGCCCTTACAATGGAATCGGAGCAAGCGTTGACCGGGCCCATTTCTAGGGGAGATGCGGTTACGGTGCGGCGCCACCTCGATGCCATGCGGAATCTGCCCGCACCGCTCGCCGAGTTATATCGAGCATTCGGGTTGTATCTGCTGCCGCTAGCGTTGCGTGGCGGCTTGGGGACGGACGCCGCGACCGAGGTCCGGTCGGCCCTTGCAAAGGAGCACTAGCTTGCGACCTGCCGATCAAGTTGTGCGAGCCCCCGACCTGCTGCGCATCAAGCGCGGCGGCGAGCGGATTGCAATGCTCACGGCCTACGACTTCACCATGGCGCGACACTTGGACCGGGCGGGGGTCGACGTGCTGTTGGTGGGAGACTCGCTTGGCATGGTCGTGTTGGGGCAGGAGAACACGCTCTCGGTGACCCTCGACGCCATGGTCCATCACTCGGCGGCCGTATCGAGAGGTGTTTCGAGGGCGCTAGTGGTGGCGGACATGCCATTCCTGAGCTGTCACACAGGCGTGCCTGACGCTGTTCGAGGCGCCGGCCGGCTTGTGAGCGAGGGCGGAGCGCACGCCGTCAAGGTCGAAGGCGGCCACCAGGTGCTCGAGGTCGTCCAGAGACTCGTGGAGGCGGGAATCCCGGTCATGGGGCATTTGGGTCTCACGCCGCAAGCCATCCATCAGATTGGCGGTTTTCGCAAGCAGGCGCGGGGCGAAGCCGAGGCGCAGAAGTTGCTCGTGAGCGCCCAGGCGCTGGAAGCGGCGGGCGCGTTCGCGATTGTGCTCGAGTCGATTCCAGAGCACGTCGCCGCTGACGTGACCCAGACGCTGGACATTCCGACCATCGGCATTGGCGCGGGGCCGCATTGCGACGGCCAAGTGCTCGTCAGCCATGACGTGTTGGGGTTATATGACGAGTTCACGCCGGGATTCGCGAAGCGGTACGCGGAATTGGGCCGCGAAATGACAGCAGCGGCAGAGAGCTACGTCCGCGAAGTACGCGACGGCAAGTTCCCGGTGGCGAGAAAGCGGGTCCTGAACGGACGCTATTCGGGCTGAGCCCAATGGGGACGGAGCGCATCGCGCAGATCGCGAGGCTGCGCCAGCGCGTCGGGGCCGCCAAACGGAAGGGCCTGCTGGTGGGCTGCGTGCCGACCATGGGGGCTCTCCACGCGGCGCATACGGCGATGTTCGACCAGGCTCGCAAGGAGTGCGGTCTGCTCGTCGCGACGATCTTCGTCAATCCACTGCAGTTTGACCGGCGCGATGACCTGCGCAGCTATCCAAGGGATCTCAATACGGACCTTGATATTTGTGAGCGGCACGGTGTGGACATCGCCTTCGCGCCGAAGCGGCAGGAGATGTACCCGCGCCCGCCCATAGCGACGATCGAGCTCGCGGGCTTGGCCGAGGGGCTTTGCGGCGCGCGCCGTCCGGGACACTTTCGAGGCGTCGCGACGGTGGTGCTCAAGTTGATGAATGCCGTCCAGCCGGACGTGGCCTACTTCGGCGAGAAGGATTACCAGCAGCTCGTCATCGTGCGGCGGTTGGTGGAGGATGCCTGCCTGCCGGTGCGCATCGCGGCCGTAGAGACGGTGCGCGAGCCAGACGGTCTTGCCTTGAGCTCACGGAACGCCCTGCTGAGTCCGGACGAGCGCTCGGCCGCGCCAGTGATTGCGCAAGCGCTGCGGCGCGCACAGGCTGCGATCCGACAAGGCGAAGCCGATGCGGCCCGGGTCATCGAGCAGGCCGCAGCCAGCTTGTCACGCGAGCCCTTGCTGCGGCTCGACTACTTCGAGATTGTCGATCCCGACAGCTTGCAGCCCGTGCGGCAGATCACCGGCCCGGTGCGAATCGCAGCAGCTGCCTTCTTCGGGAGCACGCGTTTGATCGACAACGTTCACGCGTCTCCGGCGAAGGCGCGATAATGGCGCCAATGCGCCGAACCGCTCGTTCCTCACCTGTCTGCTGCTGTGTTGCTCGGTGGCTGGCGCCGCTCCGAACATCGTCCTGCTCTTCGCGGACGACCTCGGCTACGGCGACTTGGGCAGCTACGGCAATCCCACGATCCTTACGCCCAATCTCGACCGTCTCGCATCCGAGGGCATGCGGATGACGTCGTTTTATTCGGCGCCGTCCTGCGTCCCGGCCCGCACACAGCTGCTGGTGGGCCGGTATCCGAGCCGCGCCAATGTGAGTCGCACGTCTGTGGGCGGCGATGGCGGGCTCCCCGCCGAGCTGATGACGCTGGCGCAGGGCCTGGGCGCCGCGGGCTACCGCACGGCGATGGCGGGCAAGTGGCATCTGGGCTACGCCCGGGAAGAGTACCTTCCGGTCGGCAAGGGCTTTGACCGCTGGTTCGGGTTGCCGTATTCCAACGACATGATCAAGCCGTGGGTGCAGACAGACGAGCCGCTCTGGCTGTACCGCTACGCCGAGCGGGTCGAGCACCCGGTCGACCAAGATCAGCTGACGATGCGTTACACAGCGGAAATTGTGGACGTGATCCGCGAGAAGTCCGCCCAGCCGTTCTTTGCATACTTGGCGTACAGCATGCCGCACTTGCCGCTGCGCACTGCCGGACGCTTTCGCGGCACGTCCAGGGCGGGGCTGTTCGGCGATGTGATTGAAGCGATCGACTGGTCGGCAGGTGAGATCCTGCAGGCGCTGGAGGAGGTTGGCAAGCGGGACGACACCATCGTGATCTTCACCAGTGACAACGGCCCCTGGCTCAACCTGCCCGATCGCATGGTATCCGGCGGAGTAGTGCCGTGGCACGCCGGTTCGCCGGGCCCGCTCCGGGGAGCCAAGCACACGACCTACGAGGGCGGGGTGCGGGTGCCGTTCATCGTGCGCTGGCCGGGCAGGGTGTCGGCTGGGACAGTCACGGCGGAGATGGGCGCGACGTTGGATCTCTACACGACACTGCTGACGGCCGGCGGCGGCGAGGTTCCAGCCGGTTGCGACGGTCATGACCTAACGCCCTTGTGGGCGGGGCAGACCGGACAGTCTCCGCGGCGGGAGTTTGTCTACCACCGCGGGTCCGGTGTCCAAGGCATCAGGGTCGGTCCGTGGAAGCTGCGGACGATCGATGGCGATGAGCTGTTCCAGCTCGACCGTGATCCATCCGAGCGGTACAACGTAGCCGCCGACCATCCGGAGATCGTTGCAGAACTGCGCGGACGCCTGGGCGAGTTCGAATCGCGCGTGGCGGCCGAACTGGCACCCTCGCAGTAACGTCTTTGAATTGGCGGGGGATGCCCGCCGGAACTGCGCGAACTACTGGGAGATCGCTGACCTCGCGGCCGAGCGCCTAATCCGTGGTGGGTGCCGGCAAGGGCAGCGGGATGGCTCTGCGTTCGGCGGCGGACAGTTTGGCCGCCTCCAGAATCTGCACGGCGTCCACGTTGATGTCCAGCGCAACGATGTGCTCTAGGGGCTTGTCGCCGGAGACGCGATCGATCATGTAGCGCACGGGATGGCTCGCTGCCGGGGCGAGATCCGGCAAATCCACCGGTGCAGCGCCGACGCGCCCCTTGCTCCGCGATAGCGAATCACGTGCCAGCGACAGGCTTCCCTCGAGCCCGAACACTTCGAGGTGCTGGAAGCCTCGCGGAAGATCCCAGCTCGCTTCGAAAACACCCACGCTGTCGGGGTACGTGAGCACGAACACGGCGTTGTCCTCCACCTTTGGGAATCGATCCGGCTGGAGGTGGTTGACCGTGGCATAGACGTGTGTCGGCAGGCCCAGGTGCCACATTGCCCAAGTCGCGCTGTAGATGCCGAAATCGACCAGCGCGCCTGCCCCGTTGGCGACCGGGTCGGTCAGCCAGTCGAAGAACACCTTGCGCTGCAAGTCGCGCGGGGAGGGGCCTCCGTTGCCCACGACACCGTGCAGCCGCCAGACCTTGCCGATTTTGCCGGAAGCCGTCAGGCGGCGCAGCTCGTGATTGGCCGACCACCATGCCATCTGGTAGTTGGTCATGACCTTGATGCCGTGTTGGTTGGCGATCTCGCGGATGCGCACCGCATCGGCGTAGCTGCCTGCCAAAGACTTTTCGAAGATCACATGGACACCCAGTGGGGCGAGGAACTCGACGAGTTCAAGATGCCGGTTGTTCTCGACGAAGGCCCACACGATCTCGGGCTGCGTTTCCTTGACGAACCTGCGGTAGTCGGCCTCGTAGCGGGCATCCGGCTGGATCTGCTTGGCGGCTTCGACCAGGCCGGGGATCGATTCGGCGACTCCTACGAACTCTGCTTCCTGGATGCCCGAGATGTCGCTCAGCTGGCGCCAGCTGTGGCCATGTCGCAAACCGATGAAGCCGATCTTGGTGGCCGCCAAGACGGCGTCGCCCGCGAGCAGCAGGCAGAGCGAGAGCAGCAGGCACTGAGAGCCGTTAGGTAGGAATTGGTTGCGTGGCACGAAAGCTATTGTTACAAACCCACCACCCGACAATTTGAAACCCACGCATGCACCAGATGTCGCCGACGAGGCGTTCCAAGCTGACTCTTGGAGGGGAGTTCGGATTCATCAGACGCATTCAATTCTGAAAATTGTGAACGACAAATTGTCTGAAATCTGGAACTTGCTCCTAGCGGCGCTGCTAAGCGCTTCCTTGGTGCGCTACTTCGTTATGCCTACAGTCCCGAGGGATCTTGGTCCGGGTTGGTTTGTGGTGCCGCGGGCTCCTAAGTCCTTCGTGGCTGCGCGACAAATTTCCGCACGTTATTAAACCGGGGCGGCTGGGCAGGTCCATTCGAGTGCGCCACCGCCCCAGCGAACTTGGTGCTCGCAGCCCCGTCTTTCGTTCGCAGTCCCCGCTGCGCGAAGGATGCTCAGGATTCGTTCTTTGTCCGCATTTTCGCGACTGCATTCCCCACGAAACATGTATTCTTGAGATCAACCCCAAAAAACCAGCGAAATCAATTTGACTTCGGGGCATTCCGGGCTGAACCTTAGAAGGCATAAGAGGAGGATCATCATGCGCTCACGCGTTCTATTGATTTCATTGCTAATTTTGCTCACAGCAGCACCATTGCTGGCGCAGATCAACAGCGGGACAATTCTGGGCACGGTCCGGGACAGTCAGGGAGCTGTCATCCCAGGTGCGGATGTTGCGGTCACCAACACAGATCTGGGGGTGTCCGTCGACCTGAGCACGAACGAAGTCGGCGTGTTCCAGGCTTCCGGCCTTCGGCCGGGGCTTTACGAGGCGCGCGTCGAGTCCCCAGGGTTCAAGGTTGCAATCAGAGATGGGATTCAACTTGCGATCCAACAGCGTCTTGAAATTGGGTTCACCCTTGAAGTTGGCGATATCACCCAAGAGGTCAAGATCGTTGCCGCCCCCGTGGACGTGGAAGCGGAGAGCGGCCAGCTGGGCACCGTCATCACAGGGGATACGATTGCGGACCTGCCGCTGGACGGTCGTCGCTACTCCGACCTGATCCTGCTGAGTCCGGGCGCGGTCCCGGCCCCGGGAGCGGGGTCCAATCCCCGCGAAGCCAGAATCAACGTCGATGGCAACTTCTCGCTGCAGAACTACTTCGCCCTCAATGGGGTGGACAACAACACGTTCACGACCAACGCCCAGGAGCGCAGCCCGCAGGCGGTCCAGCCGCCCCCCGACGCGCTGCAATCGTTCAAGATCCAGACGCGGACGTACGACGCCGAGTTCGGCTGGAGCCAAGGTGCGGTCATCAATGCCGAGATCAAGTCGGGCGCCAACAACATCCATGGATCCGGCTGGTATTTTCATCGCAATGACAAGCTGAACGCCAACAACTTCTTCAACAACGCAGCTGGCGTGGAGCGCGGCGTCGAGAGCCGCAACCAATACGGATTCACCGTGGGCGGACCGGTCGCGCAGAATCGAACGTTCTTTTTTGCCGATTATCAGCGCACGGACGCAAGCAAGGCCGGTGGCTCAAACGGCACGGTTCCAACGGCTCAGATGAAGCGCGGCGTTTTCACCGGGGACCGCGACCTAAAAATCACTCGCGATGCGAGCGGCCAGCCCTTCTATCCAGAGATCGTGCCTTGCGTGGACGAAGTTAACGATGTCCTCAATCTCACGGCGAACCGAACCGACGGGCGGCCTTGCGCGGACGCTGCTGGCATGGCTCTGGTCGAGCTGTATCCGGAAGCCAACTCGGGGAAGTTCGGCTACCAGTCCGCTCTCGATGTGCCCTTGGAGCAGAACTCCTTCGATGTCAGGATCGACCACAATCTCTCTGACAAGGACGTCTTGTACGCGTCCTACAGCTTCCTCCAGACCGATACCATCGTCGAGCAGGGCCCGTTCCCCAATCCGCTGGCGACCGGCGGCTTCACCGCCAACAGCTATGTCCGCGGGCAACTCCTTGCGCTCACTTGGAATCGAATCTTCAGCCCGTCTGTATTTAACAGCCTTAGATTCGGATTCAATCAAATCTATTCGACGTCGGATCCGGTTGCCCCCGAGGGTGACGTCGGGCCCGAATACGGCTTGAACTCGCTCCCTGGTACGTTCGCTTACGGTCTCCCTCCGATCCGCGTTGACGGCTACACGATTCTCGGAACCTCCGAGTGGAGGCCCCAGTTCCAGGTGTCGAAGGTCTTTCAGCTGCTGGACAACCTAAGCTGGATTAAGGGGAATCACTCGCTCAAGTTCGGGTTCGAGTACAAACGAGCCCTGAACGACTATCTGGACGTCAGAGCGCCCAATGGCGCCCTACGTGTTCCCAATTGGTTTATCGGTGACGGAGTCGCCAACCTGCTGCTGGGCACGATTCGGGAAATCCGGTCCACCACGGCGCTTGTGCCCGAAACCTACACCGACGGTGTGATGTTCTATGTCCAGGACGCGGTCAAGGCCAGTTCCAAGCTTACGCTCAACTACGGCGTCAGATACGAGTACTTCACCCCGATGCTGGAAAAGAATGACCTGATGTCCAACTTCGATCCCAGCGCGAATGGTGGCAGGGGGGCGTTGATCACGGCCAATTCGAATCTTGGTCAAGTCCCCTGCGACTTCGAATGCGTGCAGCCAGTTCGGGGAGACGGTATTTTCGGCAGGGCTCTGGTCAATCCCGACCGCAATAATCTGGCTCCCCGGTTGGGAGCGGCTTATCGCGTCTCGGACAGGACCGTCATCAGGGGCGGCTATGCGATCTTCTACCAAGCGATCGATCGGATAGGGAGTTCCGCCGCCCTTCCGCTGAATCCACCCCAGTTGATTGAATTCCGCGGCTTCAGAGCCTCGGCCTCCAGGCCGTCATCGGCGTTGCTGCGTGATCCTTTCCCTGCGGGCACCAGCGTATTCAATCCCCAGACGATCGATCTCCGCAGCCGCAGCTTCGACGGCACGTCCCCCTGGTCTCAGCAGTACAGCTTCGGGTTCCAATTCCACCTTAAAGAGAACCATCTGATGGATATCTCGTACGTGGGTGGAGACTCCAACAGGATCCGCAAGCTCCAAGCCCTCAACCAGGGCTACGTGCATCCGGACGGGCAGGTGTCGCGGCCCTTCCCGGACTGGCCGCGGTTGAGCGACCATTTGGCCAGCAACGGCAACGCCAATTACAACGCCCTGCAGGTGAGCCTGCGACGCGCCATGAGCGGAGGCTTGGCCTTCAACATGAACTACACGTGGAGCAAGGCGCTGGGAGACACGCAGGACAATCTCTCTGGCGGAGCATCGGCTAATCTGGTCCGGCCTCAGAACGCCTATGACCTGAAAGCCGACTATGGACGGCTGGTCTTTGACCAGAACCATCGGTTCGTCATGAACTGGACGTGGCAAATCCCGTTCGGAAGCGACGGGTCCGCGCGGCACCTCTTGGGCGGCTGGCAATTCAACGGCATCTGGAGCTCGACTTCTGGCACGCCTATCGGGATCAGCGGCCCCGACCGCAGCGGAACGGATAGCCAGAACGCTCGTGCAGACTGTGTCGGTGACCCGCAGGGACCCAGGACCGTCGAGCAATTCTTCAACACAAGCGCTTTCGCTCCGGCTCAGTTCGGGACATTCGGCAACTGCGGAGTTGCCAGCTTGAGCGGCTGGCCACATCACAACATGGACCTTTCCCTGTTCAAGAATTTCGGCTTGGGTTTCAGCGAAGACGCCAAGGTGCAGATCCGGTGGGAGTTCTTCAACGCCTTCAACACGCCGCAGTTCGGCAATCCGAATCGGAGCGTGACCAATGGTCGGTTCGGCCGAACGACCGGTGTCTTGGATCCGCAGAGAGAAGGCCGCGTGATCCAGTTAGGACTGAAGTTCATCTTCTAGCTGACGTTGCAGCGGGCGGGCCGTCGCGAGGCCCGCCCGCTGCCAGCACCGCAACAGGCACCTGTAGTCCGGTGACGTTCGTTGTGCAGTGCATCCCATAAGTGGCTGATTAGTAGTCAGTTATTACTCATTTCGGACACCTCAGCCAGTCAGAACGCCTTGCGAGATCCGCGCCCTTCCCGGATGCAATAGGGGAATCGAAAGCGGAAACCACACGGGGCACACAACGCGAAGAACCAAGCCCCGTGGCCGCCATCCCGACAAGGCCCTCTCGGACGCCTTCGTCCGCTCCACCCGGCAGGCACTGCGACGCAACGGCTTGTACCTCTTCGTCCAGCCCTGCGGAACCCGTAGGTGTGTCCAGCGCCTCGTCATCCGAGGCCGGAAACGCAAACTCGGACTCGGCAGCACGGCGCTGGTTTCGCTCGCCGACAAGCGCCCGGTCCGGAGTGTTCCCACGTTCGCCGACACCGCAACCGCCTTGGTCGAGCAGAAGCGATCCGGCTGGCGCAACCCCGAGCAGACAAGGGACTGGCGTTGGAAAAGGCCATCGTCACGTGTAAGCCGGGCAGCAATCGAAAGGCTGGTTTGCGCTTACATGTCGACGCGACGCGGTGACAGCGGGTCGGCCTGCAACTCCCGATTTCCTACAGTGGTCCCCAGTGGGCGTCAGTCGACAGGACGTGGACGCCACTGCGACGCGACCGCCAGCTCCTGTGCGTGTCGAGTCTGCTCTTCCCGATCCATCTTGGCGAAATCTGGCAGCACGATGTCGCCATGATACGGATTCCTCTTGGGTATGGGCGTGGCCACCACGTCGCGGCCGTTTCGGCGCGCCACTCCGGCGTCCACTGCCGCCCAACCGTAGAACGTGCGACAGCGCTCCGCAGCGGCGGCCTCCGCCAAGGCAAGAACCTCGGATTGCGGTGCCACGCTGAGCTTGTCGACGGAGATGCGGGTCTCGCCCTGCCTGGTCAGGAAGACATGGTGCGGAATGGTTGACCGCAGAGCGCGGTTGGCATGCCTCTGCGAAAAGACACTCCATCCCAGCTCTTCATCAAAACCGATTTTCGGGGAAATGCTCACGAAGCCTGATCCGGGAAGTCCAGATCACCGAGGGCTTCCCGGACGAAGCCGTCGGGCAGCGTGGCGGCGGTGGAGTACCGGGCGCGGCGATGCTGGCCGCTCAGGTTGACCGAGCACAGGACACCGCCGTCCGAGTCGCACAGCACGAGCACCGACTGCCCTCGCCCGCCCGGCGCGACGAGGGCAGTCTCCCCGTCCGGCGTCGGATACACTTCCAAGCGGGAGGGGCGAAGCCTGTAGAGATCCTGTAGCAGGAATCTAGCGTTCTTCAGCGCCAATTGGGACGGTTGCGGGAAGCCCTCCTCCCGTGCTTCCTCGGCTGCACCTTCGAGATCGCACAAGGAGGCGCTCAATTCTCGGCGGCCGGTGGCGGCTCGGCCGAAGTGACCACCGCCTGGCTCTGTCCCGGCGGCAGTACGAGGGAGAAGAACGCTAGCTGCAACAGTTGGGACGGTTGCTGTATGTCCAAGCTCAAGACATTATCGAGCATCTGGGTCTCTTGAGGAGGGGGACCACTGAGTCGTCGCCAGAATTCGGCTGCCCCTGCGTTCGTTGGCAGCAGCGGGTCCTGTGGGCTCCTGACGATCATCTGGCCGATCGCGCCGGGGTTAGCCGCGTGCGGCTGACCCCTTCTCAGCCATCGTTCATTCTATCCAACGACGCGTGAGGTTGTGCATCTGATTTCTGGTTCTGCCAGCCCTTTTTCTGACCGTTTCTGACGGGTTCTGCTCTCGCTTTCTCCAATAAACAGGAATTCAACACTCCGATGAGCTTCGCCTTCGCGGCTCCCCACGCCTTCCACGGGACCAGTATCGGCCCCGCCATCGCCCCGATACCGCTGGCGGCATATTTCACGAGCAGGTCGAACGCAGGGACCTTCAGGTTCACATCCATCGTCGTTAGGACCCTTCCACGTTCATCAGCCGCCGCCGGAATTCGTAGAGCAACGCTTCGACCTGCACGAGAGCTTCGCCGCAGTCGAGCGGTCCGGCCCCCATATCTTGGGTATCTTAGCGGAGTTGAACGGCATAGCAGCCCGTTGAAAAAGTCGGGTCTTTGATGGCGGAAGCGGGTTGGGGCTTCCAAGGCCATCCGTAGAGTCTCAGGCCGCGACCGAGTGAATTTCACGCGAGTTTCGCAGCAATCGCGCCACAAGGCCCGGAAACGGGCCGGAATTGCGCGAAATGGCCGTTTTGAGCGCCGATAACAGCAAGGCTCGCTCCGCTCCCTTGCAGGCTTCGTGGCGTACCGATCCCCGTCAGGGACCGCATTAACACGCCCAGATTGTAGCCGCACGCGTGGATCAGCACCCGCTTCTCCACATTCGCGCGCCCCCGTAGCCAGACCCGTCGCAGCCCCCCCGTCGCGTACATGTGGGCCATTGACCGCTCGGCCTTCTCCGTCCGCAGCTTCGCCAGGGCCTTGCCCTGCAAGCTGGCCGCCCGCTCCTGATTCCGCTCGTACCACTGCTGCGCGGCCGGCTTGCCCTTCCAGTTGCGCTGCTGCCGTTGCGGCTCCGCACCCGTCGCCGCTACCCGCTCCAGCGTCGCGTCGCTGTGATAGCCCTTGTTCAGCACCACCTTCTGGGGCGCTTGCCCCTGGGCTGCCTCCACCGCTGCCAGCGTCTTGGGCAGACTCTGTGGGTCGCCCAGATCGGCTCTCTGCACCGTCACCGCCACCAGCGCTCCGCTGTCCAAGTCCACCGCATGCTCGGCTTTGTAGGCCAGTAGGGCCCCCGCGTCGTACCGTCGCGGACCATTCGGGGTTGAAACACGCCTCCTCGCGTATCATCAGTGGTAGGCGGGGGCCCGGCAGTCACGCCCCCTTCAGTCATTCGTGCCCATGCCCCAAGGCCAGTCTGGGTCCGAGCGGGCCATCATTCATTGGCGAGGCCTCCCCGGAGGCTCTCCCCCAAGCCAGAGTCCACAGTTCACGCCACCTCGGGCCGGCGCCGCCCGCCCCTGAGCCCCGCTCAGGCACAGCACGGGACTCCGCCACGGGCCGTCACAGCCCGTGGGGTGGGGGGGTGGTCTGCCCGCCGGCCCTCAAAAGCGCCGCAGGTGTTTCAAGCGGCTGAAGGGCTTCCTAGAGGGCGACTACGTGTTGGTTCTCGGTTTATTCCGGCCCAAAACGGCCATTTTTTCTCGAAATAATTTGGCCGATGATTACATGTAGATCAGAATATTCTGACAACGATCATGACATCGGAGTGCTCGCAAGTACCGTTTCTACAGCGCATTCAAGTAGGATCCGCCGCACTACTTCTTTCGGCAGGAGCAAATAGTGTGAGAATTGATGATTCCCTACCGCCGGATTAATCCGGGGATTTTACATCTGTGCAAACTGAGCGCCTACACTACGAACGCCTCATCCAGCAGATTGCTGGCACCGTTGCACCTGACGCTTCCGCCGAACCCGCCACAGTCGGTGCCGTTCGTGTCACCCCAAATACGCTGACCGAAGCGTCCAATCTGCTCGCGCAGCATCAGGAGCCGGAACGCTCCCGGTTCTTCGAGCCGCTCGGGGTTCTCATCGAGAACAGCAAGGAAATCGTCGTTGCCAGCGTGGAAGGCTCCCGAACCGCCGCGTTCGCGAGACTCGGACTGACCGACGCCGCACTCTTGGAGGTCGCGTCGCCAGAAACTCCCCCGCTTACTGTCGACGTCAACTTGTACCACGCGGTTGCGAAGCGGGGTCACCGGGCGGCTGTGAATTTCCGCCATCTACTGCCCCTGTGACATTACCGACACGAGTCACGGCGCCCAGCCGGCAGACAGGATCTCAGCCTGCTCCAGCACCGTCCGCGTGGCTGCCTCCTGCCTATCCGGCGGATAGCCGTACTTCCGCAGGACGCGCGTCACGGATGCACGAGATTCACCCATGATCCACTCGACCGGGCAGCTTCAAATCCGGTACAGGAACCGTCTCGAATCGGGGATTCTTCATCAACCTGCTAAGCGCCGCCGACTCACGTGATTGACGGGGACTGAGCAGCCGTCCGAAAATCGATCAGAGGAACCTATGGCAGCGACGCTTGAAAGCTTCTTCAGTCTGGCCCAGCGCGGCACTGACGTGCGGACAGAGGTGAGGGCGGGTGTGACGACATTCCTGACGATGGCCTATATCGCCTTCGTCAACCCCCAGATCCTCTCCGAGGCTGGCATGCCGTTCGACGCGGTGTTCGTTGCCACCTGTCTGTCCGCTGCGTTCAGCACCCTGGTGATGGGGCTGTACGCCAACTACCCGATCGCGCTGGCCCCGGGCATGGGACTCAACGCGTTCTTCGCTTACGGTGTCGTCCTCGGTCTGGGCCACACCTGGGAGGTCGCGCTCGGCGCGGTCTTCGTCTCGGGTGTGCTGTTCCTGATCCTCAGCATACTGCCGGTGCGACGCTGGATCATCGAAGCGATCCCCCAAGGACTGAAACTGGCCATCGTGGCCGGGATTGGCCTCTTGCTTGGGGTCATCGCGTTGCGCAACGCCGGCATCATCCAAGCCGGCGAAGCGACACTGGTCACCGCCGGTGAGTTGATGACGCCTGGGCCGGTGTTGTCCCTGCTCGGTTTCTGCACAATCGTGGCGCTGTCGGCGCGCCGTGTGCCCGGCGCTGCGATCATCGGGATGCTGGGTGTCGCCGGTGCCGGTCTCGCTCTCGGTGTCTCTGAGTGGCAGGGCATCGTGTCGCTACCACCTGATCCGACGCCGACGCTGCTGGCCCTAGACATCGCAGGGGCGCTGCAGGCGGGCATGATTGTGGTCATCCTAGCGTTCCTCATGGTCGACTTGTTCGACACGACCGGGACGCTCATCGGTGTCGCACACCAGGCGCAGCTTCTGGACGAAGGCGGACGTCTACCGGGCATGCAAAGAGCGCTGATCGCCGATTCGACGGGCACGATAGGCGGCGCCCTGCTCGGCACCTCCCCGGTGACGAGCTACATCGAGAGCGCAACGGGTGCCAGCGCAGGTGGGCGTACGGGTCTGACCGCAGTTGTGGTCGCCGGGCTGTTTCTCTCCTGCCTTTTTCTCGCGCCGCTGGCCGGGTCCATACCACCCCAGGCGACGGCAGCAGCCATCCTGTATGTCGCATGTCTTATGGTGCGACCACTGGCAGAGCTGGACTGGCGCGACGTCACCGAGGCCGCCCCCGCCGTCATGACCGGGATCGCCATCCCGTTGACGTTCTCGATTGCCGACGGTCTCGGCCTCGGCTTGCTCACCTACGTCTTGATCAAGGTGTTAGCGGGACGCCGGGGTGAGTGTTCGCCGACATTAATCGCGGTGGCATTGCTCTTCGCCGTGAAGTTCGCCTGGCTGTAACGACATTCCCGAAAGGTGGAATCAAGGCCGCCGCCGACCCCGACGAGGGTGTCTGCTTACACCCCCTGCCGATGCCCCTGGTGCGGTCGCTCCCGTCGAAATGTTTCCTCGCGGGAAGGCCGTGTCCGCTGTCACCGTTGACACGAGGCGCGTTCACAGAGAGTCACCGAAGTGCCCTGACGAATTCCGCCGCGCGCTCAGCGAATTCCGGAATCACCCACCGCGGCGGGCTACGCTGGATACTCGTGTGGCCACCGAAATCCCCGAACACCTGCTGCATCTCCGGCGAGAGTCTGTGCAAGAAGCCGCCGCTCCTGTTCTTGCCAACCGAGCTAATGCGCCGGGCCTGCTGCAGCAGCCTGCTTCCGGTAGCACCCTTCACTAGAACCAAACGACCCTTTTGATCTTCGAAGACGGCCCGGTGCCTGACATGAAAGTTGTTCCCGAACATTTCGGTCAGCTCTGCATGGCTGAACGACTCTGCCAAGCCGGCATTGGCGACCTGGAAGTATCCGACGATGTACAGAGCTGGTGCGCAATCAAAGTCCCAACCTTGGAGACCGGCATAGAACACCAGTAGGCTGCCCTCGTCGAGCCGTCTCAGAGAATTCTTGGGGCGGGTTGGATCGCCGTACGTGAACGTCTCAAACTCTGGATCGAAGTGGACGGATTGGTCGTCCATCTTCGTACGACGGCTCTTCGGAAAGTACCCAACCAACCGCTGCCCCTTTCGAGACAACGTGTTTCCATATGTTCGTTCGTCAACACCCCGACCGCCGAAGTGGTCCGGGATTGGAATGTACTCGAATGAACCGTCGCGGAATAGCGGGCCATGAATGCCCCCAGACCCAGTGTCTATCCCGACTCTCAGCAAGACTACATGCATCGTTTGACAGGCGGTGCCGCAGGATCGCACCGGGTGTGTCCCTGCCGCTGGGGCGGCAGGCGAGGATGACATCCGCTCGACGGGTGCGGCGCGCCTTGATACCGGCATTCAGCGAACCTCGAAGGCGGACACTCCTTATATCGCCGTACGAGCTCGTCAACCTCGCATTGAACCTCGAGCGGCAGGGAGTCCGACTTCCGTGCCCGAACCATGTGCGTCGCAAGGAGCGGCGCACATTCGCCGAGTAGCGGTCCCTGATCGTCCATAAGACAAAAGTGGTCGAACGTCACGTGTGGTCCGCGGTAGCCCGGTGACCGGTGCTTATGCGGCCGGATTCCTACCCACGTGAGCCGACCAGCGATCCCCTCCGAGCCCCGATCCGGGCGATCCACGCCGACACCCAGCACGGCATCGTAGTGCCAGGAACGGTCTTGTCCCATGCAGTCATTCACGCCGAAGATCCCGCACTGGCAAGGATCACCAACATGCGTTCGACGATAGATGAACACTCTCAACGTGCAGCCCTCTTAAACGTGCCGAGCAGTCTATCACCCTGGCTCGAAACGGTCATGTGTGCACGGCTTGGGAGATGCGCACACCTCGCGCTACCGAGGCGCTGCCGCATCCTGGCCGCCGGCAACCTGGAGAATTCGATCGGACGGTCGCCGAGGCGACCGACTGCTCTGGCGCGGTCTGTTCGTCGGCCGCGGGAGGTCGCCTGCTGCAGACCACCCACTCCATCATCTGCAATGAGCACCCCCCACTGGGCGCCTACGGTCATCGGGAGGCGACCCCGGTACGAGCAACCAAGATCAGCTCATCCGCCGAGGGCTTCCGTAGTTCAGCAGAATCCCGCTCAGCAAGACGGATCGAACGCGAGAATCATGGTTGTCGAAAAATGCATAAGGCGTTGACTATGAATAACTTGCAAGAACAGGGCGACTAACAGCACCGTAATCACGCTCGGAACCACGCTCGGCGAGACAGCCAGTTGGGTATACTCGCTGGACGATCAAGATGCAGACCGAACACGCGCCGCGGCAAGACTCTGGAGATGGCCTGATCCGCGGTCTGGGCCTGAAGGAAGCCGTGTCGGCCAATGTGGTCGAGATGCTGGGCATCGGACCCTTCATCACCATTCCGATTCTGATTGCGGCCATGGGCGGGCCGCACGCCATGCTGGGATGGCTGCTGGGGGCGGCGCTGGCCGTCTGCGACGGCTTGGTGTGGGCCGAGCTGGGGGCCGCGATGCCGGGAGCGGGCGGCTCCTACATCTACCTCAGGGAGGCTTACGGCCCTCAGCAGATGGGGCGCTTGATGTCGTTCCTGTTCGTCTGGATGATCTTCTTCACCGCCCCGCTCTCGGTGGCGACGGGGGCCGTCGGGTTCGCGCAGTACGTGCAATATTTGGGGCCCGAGATTTCTCCTCTGGCCACCCAGTTCATCGCGGTGGGTCTTTGCCTGCTGATCACCTTCGCGCTTTACCGCGGGATTCGCGCGATCGGACGGCTGTCCTTTGTTCTCATGCTCGTCGCGGTCGGCACCATTCTGTGGGTGATTGTCTCGGGGCTTCCCAACATCCGCTCCGAGCTGCTCTTCGATATTCCCGAGGGATCCTTCGGTTGGTCGTGGGAGTTTGTTTCGGGCCTAGGGGGCGCCGCACTGATTGGTATCTACGGGTACGGCGGTTACAACAACATCTGCTTCCTCGGGGGAGAGGTGCGCAACCCAAGTCGGAACATCCCCTTCGCCGTCATCGCCTCCATCGCCCTCGTGGCGCTGCTGTACATCTTCCTAAACACCACGATTCTGGGCGTCGTGCCTTGGCGCGAAGTGATGGCCTCGCAACACGTGGTGTCCGACTTCATGGAAATTGTGTACGGACCGTGGGCGGCCCAGGTCTTGACCTATCTGGTCTTGGGTGCATCGGCCGCATCAGTGTTCGCCTTGCTGCTCGGCTATTCGCGCATCCCCTATGCCGCCGCCAAGGATGGGCGCTTCTTCGCTGTCTTCGGCAAGCTGCATCCGACCAAGCGATTCCCCCACGTATCGCTAGTGACGCTGGGGCTGGCCTCGACGGTGTTTTGCTTCTTCGATCTGGGAAACATCATCCAGGCGCTGATCGTGATTCAGATCATCATCCAAGTGCTGGGGCAGATCCTCGCCGTGACCCTGATTCGAAAGTACCGGCCCGATATCCGCCGGCCATTCCAGATGTGGGGGTACCCGATCCCCAGTCTGGTGGCCATGATCCTCTGGCTCCTCGTGCTGGTTTCGACCGGGGCCACCATCGTCGGGCTGGGGCTGCTGGTGCTGGCGTTTGGCATCGGCCTCTACATGCTCAGGGCTCGCTTGGCCGGGGAGTGGCCGTTTGGTCAGCCGGTTGCTGAATCGTAATCTGCTGCCCGGGCGCGACCCCTTCCAGGACCGACATTTGGCCGCCCGGCCAACGAACCTCCACCGAGTCCGCCCGCGCACTGGCACCGATTCCGAAATGGAGCACTAGGTCGCTTTGAGAAAGATAGCTGCCGCCGCTGCGAACCTCCCGCAACTGGACGAGATCTCCGGTCCGGACCCTGACTTGCGCCCCTAGGGCGAGACGATTGGCCCCGGCACCGACCAAGCGGACTCCGAGGTGCTGATTCTGGTCGGCAGTTTGATTCCAGAAGAGCGCCGGGCCGGAATCGATGTTACTGAGGACTAGGTCCAACCTCCCATCGCCGTCGAAATCGGCAGTGGCCGCTCCGCGGCTGGATTGTTCGTGATCGATAGCCAGCAGGCCCGGCTGTTCTTGAAACCGGCCATTGCGCAAGTTGCGAAAGAGCTGGCTCGCCTGGCGGTAGGGAGCCACGGACGAAGGCTGGATCTGATCGACGTTGGGAAAGACATGTCCGTTGGCGACGAAAATGTCCAGCCAGCCATCGTTGTCAAAATCCAAGAAGACCGTCCCCCAGCCAACGAACGGGAGCGTGGGGCGGTCCAACCCAGCCCGGGAGGTGATATCCGAGAAGTTGAGGTGACCCTCGTTGCGGTAGAGCGTGTTGTAGTCTTCGGAAAAGTGCGTGACGTACAGCGAGAGACGACCCTGATTTAGAAAATCCCCGGCTGCGACGCCCATTCCGGCCTGTTCGACCCCGTGGGCGTTGAAGGCCACGCCCGAAAGCAGTCCGATCTCTTCGAATCGCGCGCCGCCGAGGTTCTTATAGAGCAGGTTGGGGGTCGCGTCGTTTGCGACAAAAAGATCCGGCAGGCCGTCGTCGTCAAGGTTCGCGAACAGCGCCCCCAGCCCGAAGTGCGCCTGCGGGTCGGCCAGTCCGCTGGCACGGGATTGGTCTTCAAAGGTGCCGTCCCCCCGATTGAGAAAGAACGAGTCACCGGCACCCTTGAGCCCGCGCGGGCCGCACATCACGGAGAGCCCCAGATACTTGCAGCCCAAGCCTGACCGTCCCATCGAACCGTAGGCCGGACTGCCGGGTTCGGGCAGATTGCTCGGATCCAGCTCGATGTAGTTGGCCACGAACAGATCCAGATCCCCGTCGAGATCGACATCAGACCATGCAGAACCGGTCGACCAGCGGGAGTCATCCACGCCTGCTTTCCCGGTGACATCCTCGAAGGTTCCAAGGCCTTGGTTGCGCAGCAGTTGGTTGGGGCCGTACGCAGTGATGTAGAGGTCGGGAAGCCCATCCGCGTCGTAATCAGTGACCGAGCAGCCCATGCCCCAATGTCCGTTTCCACCCGCGCCCGCCGCCTGCGTGACCTCCTCGAAGGATCGGCTGCCCAGATTGCGGAACAGCGCGTGCCGCAAGCTTGAGGGGGCGCTCTCTTGGAAGTCTTCCAGGCGCCCTCCGTTTACGAAGAAGAGGTCCGGACGGTTATCTGAATCGAAGTCGATGACGCACACGCCGGCGGAACTCGCTTCAACGATGTAGCGCTTGCGGTCATCACCGCTAGTCAAATGGAATCCGCTCAGGCCGGCAGCATCCGCCGACTCGTCGAAGCGCGGCTGCGACCAACCATGGCTCAGCGACGAAGGCATGGAATGCGCCATCAGCCCGACAAGGACAAGCGGGAAGAGCCAGCGCCAGCGACGCAGGGCAGCCACTACCGCCGACGTAGCCAGCGCAAGCATGTCCAGCCGTTCTCGATGCATCCACTCGGCGTCTCGTTCACCCGGGGACCGCCGGATTCGCAGGCCGGCTGCTGTGCCGAAGGGAGACACCACGTCTTGGTCAACTGGCCGGCAACCCCTGGGCCGACCGGGGACGCGACCGGGTTCAGTATAGGTCGCCGACGACGCGGGGCCTACAGATATACCTGCCGGAAGAGCGTGACGATCTGTACCGGTTCGAATCGGCAAGGACCGAATGGTCGAAGGCCTCGCTGATACGCGAGGATCTACTGCAAGCCCTGATTAGGTCTATTGCTAGCGGCTTTATCGATTCCTTGGAGAGATCCTCGATGGCTTAGACTGATTCCGGTATGGCTCGTACCGTGGACGGCAGCCAGATGATGGCGTCCCGCAGACTTGGCTGGACGTCCCGGGCCTTTCGTGCCGTCCAGGCTTGCTCTCTCGGGCTAGTCTTGCTCGGTATTTACCAGCCGCTACCCGGGACTCCGGATGCCCGAGTCCCGGCCGAGGCTGCCCCCGAATTCGACCGCGCCCTCGGCCACTTTCGTGCCGGCAGCTACGAGGCAGCCCTCCTAGTCATGGAGCCGCTCGGCCGCCAGCATCCGGAGGTCGCCGAGGTCCAGCACTTGCTGGCGATCATTCTCGATCTCAGCGGGAGGCCGGAAGCGGCCAACCAGCACTTCGAGCGGGCCGTGGAGTTACAGCCCGAATCGGTCGCTCTCCGGACCAATTTCGGCGCCAACCTGATGCGCATTGGGCAAGCTTCGGAGGCTGCTGAGCAATTCCGCGAAGCTCTGGAATTGGAGCCAAATCACCCGACGGCGAGCTTCAACCTAGGCACCATTCTGTTGCAACAGGGCGATTTCGAGCGGGCCCTCCCCCCGCTGGAGAAGGCGTTTGAGATTCAGCCGGATGTCTATCAGAACGCCTACCAGCTCGCCTATTGCCGATTCTTGCTGGGCAAGTACGAGGCGGCTGACTCGATCTTGACTCAGCTGGCGGGCACAGCGGACTCGCGGGCGGAGCTGCGGCTGTTGAGGTCGCTCACCGAGCGCGCGCTGGGACGTGCCGACCGAACGCTGGAAGTATTGCAAGAGATCAGGCCGTTGCTGAATGGTCAGCCGCAGCTGCAATTTCAGGTGGCAATGCTGCTGCTGAGTCAGGATCTGCTCGAACCCGCCGAAGAGCTGCTCCGGCTGGTGACACAACAGCTGCCGGCATCGTATCGGGCCCGGTTCAACCTAGCGCTGGCTCAAGAGGGACTGGGCCGGCTGCCGGAAGCGACTATGACCGCAAAGGCTGCCCTCACCCTAGAAGAGACCGCGGACGTTCACCTCCTGCTGGCCGATCTGATGGAGTCGCAGGGGAATTCGCTCGAAGCAGTGGAGCACTATCAGCAAGCGGTGAGGCTTGACCCCACCCCCGCCAACTACTTTGCGCTAGGTCTTGAGTTTCTGACTCACTGGAACTGGGAAGCTGCGGCCCAAGTCTTTGCAGCGGGTCTCGAGCGCCAACCGGACTCTTGGCATCTCTGGGTGGGCTCGGGCTCGGCCGCGCTCGGTCTGACGCAATATGACGAGGCGACGCAAGCCTTCTTGAAGGCTGTTAGCTTGAGGCCTGCGGCACTGATGGGCTATCAACTGCTCGCCCAGTCGTTCGACAGGTCAGACGAGGCCTTTGATAACGCCGTGCGCTGCTTTCGGGAACTGCTCGACCGAGACGCCGCGAATCCGTGGGCGCGCTATTTCGAGGCATTGGCTACCTTCCGCCAGGCTGCCCGGTCAGGAGACTCAAGTCAGATAGCGGCCCGGGTCGAAGCGGTAGAGCAGCTCACCCGAGAAAGCTCCGCCTTTCTCGAAGCGCAACTGTTGCTGAGCGAGATCCAATTCGAGCTCCAGAACTGGGCCGCCGCGGCGACGGCGCTTCGGCAAGCTGTCCAGCTCGACCCGAATCACGTGCTGTCCCACTATCGGCTAGGGCTCGCATTGCAGAGGTTGGGCCAGTCAGAGGACGCTCAAGAGATGCTCCAGCGCTACCAGATGCTCAAAGCGCGGGAGGACCAGACGGTCGGAGACAGGATTGCAGCCACCACGCGGTTCATCGTTGAGCTAAGGCAAGATGACGATTTCCGGTAACTCGGAAGTGCTGGCCTGCGCGGGCGAGCTTTTCACGGACTTCATCTTTTTCGACCTGCAACGGCTGCCGGAACTGGGCCAGGAACTCAAGACAGACGACTTTGCCATCTCGCTGGGTGGCGGTGCCGGGATCACCGCGACTGCAGCGGCGCTACTAGGGCGCGCGACCGAGTTGGTCACGGTTTGGGGCGAGTCCTTGCTCGACGCCCAAACCCGCGAGCGCCTTGACGAGGCGGGCGTGTCTCGCATGTGGTCCGAGATCAGGCCGAACGAAATGTCCGGCGTCTCGGTGGCGGTCTCCACGCGTGAGGATCGATACTTCCTAACCCACCCCGGCGCCAACCGCAGCGTCGAGGAGCACTTGCTTCGCGCGGAGACTGTCACGCGCCTGAGCCTCGCCGGCCATGTCCATTTCGCTCTGACGCCCAGCCGCTGGGATCCATTCCGGGAAGCGGTGAGGCGGATCCGCGACCAAGGAGTGACCGTGTCATGGGACCTGGGCTGGGATCCCGCGGCCGGCAGTTCCCAAGGCTTCCAAGATTTGTGCCGAGAGCTGGAGGTGCTCTTTTTCAATGAGCTGGAGGTGCGCAAGTATGCCGGCACCCCTTCCACTCGAGAGGCTCTGGCCAGTTTTTCCCATCCGCACAACACCGTGGTCGTCAAGCTGGGCGGGGCAGGCGCGATCGCCTCGCACCATGCAGCTGCACCGATTCAAGTGGCGGGAATCGAAGTCGAGGCAGTCGAGAGTACAGGAGCCGGCGACGCTTTCAACGGAGGGTTCTTGCATGCCTGGATGCAGGGGCAGACCTTGGAAGAGGCGCTACTGGCCGGAAACATCTGCGGCGGGTTGTCGACCCGTTTGCCGGGAGGCGTGCGGGCACTGCCGCAGCGAGAGGAATTCGACCAGCAGCTGGAGCGGTTGAGCAGGGCGGGAAGCAAAGCAAGGAGAATCGGATGAAGCTAACGATCATTGGGGGCGCCGGGGTCCGCGTGCCGCTAGTTACTAATGGCCTGTTTCGGACTGGGTCCACCCTGACCGTGGACGAGCTGTCCCTGTTCGATAGCGATCCGCAGCGCCGGGAAACCATCGCTCGCATCGCGGCGGCCATGGCGATCAGGGCCGGCGGAACGCTGCGGGTCTCGCAGCCCGCAACACTCGAAGAGGCGCTGGAAGGGTCGTCGTTCGTGCTGTCAAGCATTCGCGTAGGCGGGCTCGGAGGGCGGGTGCATGACGAGCGCATCGCACTCGAGCATGGAGTGCCTGGGCAGGAGACTGTCGGGCCCGGCGGGTTTGCGCTAGCCCTGCGCACCATCCCCGTTCTGGTGCAATACGCTCGCAGAGTGGCCGAGCTAGCTCCTCAGGCCTGGCTGATCAACTTCACGAATCCCGTCGGCATCATGGCCGAGGCATTCATCCGGGAAGGGGTCAGCGACCGGTGCATCGGCGTTTGCGATACGCCCCGGGAGCAATTTCTGCATATCGCCGAAGCCCTCGGACATTCCCTGGAGACGGCGTCCTTCGACTACCTTGGCCTGAATCACTTGGGCTGGATCCGGTCAGTCTTCGCAGACGGGCGGGATGTCCTGCCGGACCTGTTGGCATCGGAGGAGGCGCTGGAGCGCGCGTATTCTGCCCCCTTGTTTCCGAAGCCGTTCCTGCGATCCCTCGGGTTGCTTCCCACGGAATACCTGTTCTACTATTACTTCCCGCACGAGGCCTACCGCAGGACGGCAGCCTCGGGAAACACCCGCGGCGGCCTGATCCAGCAGCTCGAGCAGCGCCTGCTGCAGTCGGTGGCCGAAGCTGGCGGCGATGAAACCAAGACTCTAGAGGCGTACGACCTCTATCTCGCAAGCCGCAACGCCTCCTACATGGCGCTCGAAACGGACAAGGCGTTCGACAAGGGGCGGGTTGACGAGGCAAGAGGCCACCTGTACCAAGGCGCGGCCGGCTACGAGCGGATCGCTTTGGATGTCATGAGCGCGATCCATAACAACGAACTGCGGGTCATGCCGGTCGACGTGGCCAACCGGGGCGCCATTCAAGACCTCGATTCCGACGCGGCAGTGGAAGTGCCCTGCGCGATCGACTCCAACGGCGCGCGGCCGCTGGCCGCCGGGCGGCTTCCAGAGCAGGTTCGAAAGCTGCTGCTCCAGGTCAAGGACTACGAGCGAATCACCGTCGAGGCCGCGCTGCAGGGCTCGCGATCGCTGGCCATTGACGCCCTGACTGTCAATCCGCTGGTCGAGCGCCGCGATTTAGCCGGGAAGTTGGTGGACGCGTACCAAGCAGCCCACGCCCCTTTGCTGGATTATCTGGCATAGTTCGCCCGCCGGCTGGCCATAAAATGGCCCGTGGAGCGCAATTCGGGGGTTCTCCTGCCCGCCCGCATGGACTATCCCCGGGTTGGGCCGTACACTGAGGCTTCGATTCGAGCGCCAGTTCGCGCTTGAGGCCTCAAGGAGGGCAACATGCGACTTCGCCTCCGGGTCGGTGACCCCATTCTTTCCGCATTGCTAGCTGGATGCCTACTGGCTGGCGCGACGCAATCTGCCGTCGCTCAATCCGCGCCCAATCTGGACCGCGTCCTGACATTGGCGGAGTCCAGAACCGGACCCGCTTCCCTCGCCGTGGATCGGGGCGCTGCCGGCCTATGGCAGCGCCTGCTGCGCCTGCAGACGACGGCGAGCGCCCTGTACACCGCAGCCCATCCAGATGACGAACAGGGCGGGACGCTCACCTACCTCAGCCGCGGGCAGGGCGTGCGCACCTCAATGCTGACTCTCAACCGAGGAGAGGGTGGGGCCAACGCCATCGGAGCCGAGCTGTTCGACGGAGTGGGCTTGATTCGTACGGAGGAGCTGCTCGTCTCCGATCGCTATTACGGGCTTGACGACCAGTACTTCACCACCCTCATCGACTACGGCTATTCCAAGAATCTGGATGAGGCTCTCCGGCAGTGGGGCCGGGAGAACGTCCTGCGGGATGTCGTGAGAGTCATTCGGATCAATCGTCCGCTGGTGCTCGTGGCGCGCTTCTACGGGGGGCCAAGAGACGGTCACGGGAATCATGAAACTGCCGGAGCAGTTACCCAGGAAGCATTTGCCCTGGCCGGCGACCCCGACCGGTTTCCCGAGCAGATCAGTGAGGAGGGCCTAAGGCCCTGGCAGCCTCTCAAGGTCTATCGCAGCAATCTGCGGTCGACGCGCCTGGCGGGCCCCAGCAGCCAGCCGCCCGATCACCGCTGGCATGTCGACATCAACGCCGGGACATTCAGCCCTTGGCTGGGCGAGAGCTACGAGGAATTCTCGGGCCTGGGCTTGAGCTTCCAACGCTCCCAGAACAGTGGCCGTCGGCGCGAGCGGCCCGGGGCTCACCACCACTTCTTCGAACGGGTGGACAGCCGCGTTGAGGCTCCGGAGCGCGAATCCGGATTCTTCGACGGCATCGATACGTCAATTTCGGGCATCTACCGGCTGGTAGGCGGGACGCCCCCGGAGGGGGTTTCCGCGATGCTGGCGGAGACCGAGAGCCGGGTCCAAGACGCCGTAGCGGCGTACAGCGTCCACAACCCCGCCGCGGCCGTGCCCTTTCTGGTCCAGGGCCTGCGGCTGATCCGCGAGGCGGCCCGGCTGTCCGCGGGCCACGACGAGGCGCTCTTCCTGCTGACGATCAAGGAACGCCAGTTCCAGGATGCCATCAACACGGCTCTGGGACTGCAGTTCCGGGCCGTGTCGGCCCCGCTCGATACGCCAGGGCCGACTTCCCCGTTCGCGCGGCCCGCCACGATGGGCGCGGTTGTACCCGGCCAGGAATTCCAAGTGGATGTTGCGCTGGTCAATCCCTCCAGCCTGCCGATCGAGACCGAGCGGATCTCGCTGGAAAGTGCAGGGGACTGGGGAGTTGAGGGGGATTCGCAATCAGGGAAGTCGCTGCATTCGGGAGAGGCGCTCGCGGCCAAGTTCGCCGTCACAACGCCTCAGGGTGCGACGCTTGCCCAGCGCTATTTTCGGCGCGAGTCGGTCCAGGATAGCCGCTACCAGATTCGGGAGCCGGAATACTTGCATCTGGCCGGCCGCCTGCCGGCCCTGTCGGCCGCAGTCGACTACTCGATCGGAGGGCAGCGGGTCCGGGCGAGCGCGGTGGTGCATCGCCGGGAGGCGAATCTCCCGTACGGCTACGAGTACCGCGAGCTGAAGGTCGTGCCAGCCGTTTCGGTCAACGTCTCCCCGGCCAATCTGATCGTCCCACTTGGTTCGCGGCGGAACCAAGTGTCGATCGAAGTGGAGTTGTTCAACAACCAGAGAGCAGGAATTCAGGGCGAGATCGTACTGGAGCTGCCCGACGGCTGGCGGGCCCAGCCCAATCGCCAGAGCTTCCAGTTCTCCCAGGCCAACGCGCGTCGCAATTACAGCTTCTCGGTCACGATCCCCGAACTGGAAGCGGGGACATACGACCTGCAAGTCGTCGCCCGAGCGGACGGCAGGGATTACCGCCAGGGATATCAGCTGATCCGCCATCGAGACTACGACATTCGCTACCTGTACCGGGATTCGGTGACTCGCGTCAGAGGCGTCGATGTCAAGCTAGCTCCCCGCTTGAAGGTGGGCTACGTCATGGGCGTCGGGGACGAAGTGCCGAGCGGGATTGAACAGCTGGGCGCGGAGGTGACGCTGCTGGGCGCCGAGGACTTGGCGACCGGAGACTTGGATGCCTACGGAGCGATCGTGGTCGGCACGCGAGCCTATGCCGTGCGCCAGGACTTGATCAACTACAACCAGCGGCTGCTCGACTACTCGAGTGCCGGGGGCAACCTCATCGTGCTTTACCAAACCCAGGAGTTCATCCCCGGCAACTGGGCCGCGTTCCCGGCCGATCTGCCTCGGCGGGCCGAAGAGGTATCCGAGGAGGACGCGCCAGTGAAAATCCTCGCCGCCGAGCACCCGGTCTTCCAACGGCCCAACAAGATCGTGGCGGCTGACTTCGACGACTGGGTGGAACAGCGCGGTTCAAAGTTCTTTTCCAGTTGGGACGACGCTTACGTTCCGATGATCGAGACGCAGGACCAAGGGCAAGAGCCGCAGCGGGGGGGGTGGCTGACGGCACGGCACGGCACGGGGTACTACACGTATTTCGCCTACGCCGTGCATCGCCAGGTGCCCTACAGTGTGCCCGGCGCGTATCGGATTTTCGCGAACCTGCTATCGCTGGGCCGGTGAGCGGAGAGGCCCATAGTCCCAAATCCCCGGTTAAATCTTGGGTGGGCGCAGGGTCGACGGATTTCGGGGCCGAACGCGAACGGAAGATGAACTTCCAGTGGCTGGAGACGGCTGCGGTGCGCCGCAAGACGCCGCCGGAAACGATCTGCATGCTCCAACGGCGTTCGATCCGCGACCGAATCTCGCTGACGGCCAGCGGCTGCCCTGCGTTCCGGCTGCGCTGGGGGCGTGTGCCCGCGCACCGAGCCCCTCGGCCGCTTCCCGCTGCCGCGTCCTAGCCGCCCAACTCCGCCTAGCCGGGCGGTTCCAAACACAGCCACGCCTGCGCCAGACAGCCCAGCCGCCAATTGCCGCGGGCGAACCGCAGAGCGGCCGTCTGACTGGCGATCGTCCCGCTGTCCTTCTGGCGGTCCGATGACACGCGGGCATAAATGGCGACTGTCTTGTGCATCTCTCAGGTCCTCCTGCGCAGTAGGCCGCTGCCGGAGCGGGGCGAGCCGGGCGTAGGCCCGGGCCAGCTTGTCGGGCAGGTGGCGATCAAAACGGTACTCGAGGCGCAGCACCAGCGGAACGCCCTCAGGCATGGGGTTCCCGGGCTGCGAGCAAGGCTTGCAGGGCGCGCGCCACCAGCTCGCTGACCGCCGTTCCGGTGGAGCGCGAACGCTGTCGCAAGCGCTGGATCAAGCCGCGCGGAAGCCGGACCGACAGCACGTCCTTGCCGTCGGGGACGGGCACGGGCGCGGTCAGTTGCTGGGCTTCGCGCAGGTAGCGGTAGGCTTGCCGAGTCGAGATGGTGAGCTGGCCGGCGAGGCGTTCGACGGCGTCCGGCAAGTGCGGGCACTGCTTCAGCAGCGAGCGGGCGAGGTTGAGCCGGTGGGCTTTCTCGGCATCGCTGACGCGGGCCATGTGGCATATAATATATACAGTACATGTCTAATGTCAATCCTTGTTGCGGAACTCGCAGACGCGCTCGAACGCAAAGTTACCTTTTGCGTTGGGGGAGTGCTCGGGCCTCCTCTGGCAGCATCTGGATTTGCAGCCCGCGCAGCAGCAATTGCGCCAACTGCCCGCACAGGTAATAAGCCTGGCTGGCCGCGTACGACTTGCACGGCGGGTGGTGCAGGTTCAACTTCCGCAGCGATCCCTTGAAGGCGTTCCCCTAGCCCTGCTTGGCCCGGTGTCGCCGCACCAACTCGGCCAGCGGCAGATCGTCCCGGCTCACCAAAATGAACGAGCACTGCGGCACCAGCAGGCGTTGCCCGTCCTCGTGCGTGCGCCGAATCACCACATACACTTCCTCCCGGACTGTGACTCACACAGAAGCCGTTGCGGTGGGACGAAGTCAACGACGTCCGGCACGGCCAGTGCCCGTTCCGAGTCGCGCATGCCGAGAGAGCAACCTCGAGACTAACGCTCTCGGGGCATCTGCGCAGCAGTGCTCGCTTCTAGGTGCGGGAACAGCAAAGGTGACAGATTACGCGGCCGTACGCCGGACCGGCTACGTCTCCAGCGCCGGAGTGCGTGATGTCCTCGAGTGTGCCCAATTTGCTGGTCCACTCACCAGACACCAGTTGCCGAGCGGCGTGAGTTAGTACTTCATGCCCACGAGGGCCAATCCCAAACAGGGCAACTTTCTCTGTCCCGGGCTCAGAATCGCCGCTAGGGCAGGGGGAGAATCCCAAGGTGCCGAAAGCGCTTATGAAGGCCTCCCTGGTTTCTGAACGAACAACGCCCCTAGGCCAATAACCAATGCCCCGCGCGTCCGGCCACCAGTTCCGATCTACCACACCTGCCGCCCAAGCGATGCAGTTGTACCGATTTGTGAGCGGACTCGTGACTATAGCGTTATCGGAATTCAGGCCGGGTAAGTCTTCTACACACCAGCTACCAATCATTTTCCTTTCGTTCGCCCCAGTCCAACCAAGCTTGCGCCATCTTCATGTAATTCCCACGGTCCTCGTCGTTGACAGCCTGCTCACCGGTGATCACTTCCAACGCCCAAAACCACTGGTCGGGATCCTTTCCCTCGGCCCTCAGCCGCTGGAGAATCAACGGCACAGCCCGGCGGCCCATTCCAATGATGCTCTGGTATGCCGGGCAGAGGGCGCTCTGTGTAATCGAGGACAACACGCCTCGCTCGGCTTTCCACTGCTCCACGAAGCGCCGGAACACCATCCAGTCTTCTTGACACTCTGAAATCAACGTTAGACTTTTGACGTGATCGAGTGTATCCTCTCGTAACTCCATCAAACAGTCTTGCGGTTCCAGTATCGCGGCTATTTGACCGACGCGAGTCAGCGGCTGGTCTGAGTCGATTTCGATCTCGGGGGCTGGATGTCGTCCCCAGTAGAACCCCGCCTTCAAGCCCAGATCAGGGGCGAAGCCGCGGTTGAGTCCCCCCGGAAGCTTCTCAGAAAGAAGATCCTGATACGGGGATCGCACCATGTAGGTTCCGGAACTGTCCGAAACGGTACTGTCCGTTGCTAGTGCCTCTGGCATGGTTGCACCTCATTGAACTTGATCTGATGTATCGAGAGTAGGCTTAAAAAGGTGGTCCGCAGCATCCACCGTGAGGATGTTGGTTGACCGGACCAAATAGACCGGAGAACCGTCAGCGTCGAATTCATCCTCCAAACGCATCACATTCGTGATGATAGTCTTAAGGCGCAAGGACGAGCCATCTTCGAGGCTAATATCCGTCCATCGCTCCGTTGATTCGTCGATTTTCACTTTGACTGCTTTGCGGGCCTGGTTCTTGTACGTGATCGTTGTTCTCTTCTCTGGCATTTGCTTACATCCCTGTTCATACGAAGCCCAAGAACCCAGGAAGTCCTCGCAAGCCATTCCAATCGAAGATGTTCCTGTAGCGTACTATGCGAGAGCCTCTCAGACGACCTGTTGTTTCTGCCGCTTGCTGAGGAATCGGCCCTGTGCACGGTAGAATGATGCATGGTCTTGGAACCGCCGCCGCTTGCCCTAACCTTCGACGACGTACTCCTGCTGCCCGCCTATAGCGCGGTCCTGCCTTCCGAAGTCGCCACCCGTACCCAGGTCACGCGCGGCATCAGCATCAACATCCCGATCCTGAGCGCCGCCATGGACACGGTGACCGAGTCCGCTCTGGCGATCGCGCTCGCCCGCCATGGCGGGATGGGCATGATCCACCGGAACATGTCCATTGCACGGCAGGCCGAGGAGGTCGACCGCGTCAAGCGCAGCGAGTCCGGCATGATCGTCGACCCGATCACGATCTCCCCGGATCACCTCATCCAGGACGCTATGGCTCTGATGTCGCGCTACCGGATTTCAGGTGTACCGGTGACGCAAGACACCAAGTTGGTCGGGATCCTCACCAATCGAGACCTGCGCTTCGAGCGCCGTCTCGACCTGCCTGTTCGAGATGTGATGACGAAGGACAATCTAGTCACCGTTCCGATCGGCACGACTTTGGATGAGGCCGAAAAGCTCCTGCACCGACACCGCATCGAGAAGCTGCTCGTCGTCGATGCGCAGGGCGACCTGAAAGGGCTCATCACTGTTAAAGACATTCAGAAGAAGCGCAAGTTCCCGAACGCCTCGAAGGACGACAAGGGGCGTTTGCGCGTGGGCGCGGCGGTCGGCGCGAAGGGCGACTATCTGGAACGGGCGCAGGAACTGCACGCCAAGAAAGCCGACATTATCGTCGTCGATACGGCGCACGGCCACACCAGCGGCGTGGCCGAGGCTGTCAGTGCGCTGCGGCGCGAGCTGCCGGACGTGCAACTGGTAGCCGGAAACGTCGCGACCGGCGAAGCGACCGGCGACCTGATCAAGCTCGGGGTGGACGCGGTCAAAGTTGGGATCGGGCCTGGCTCGATCTGCACGACGCGGATCGTGTCGGGAGCGGGCGTGCCGCAGATCACGGCGGTTTCCGAATGCGTCCAGGCGGCTAAGGGCTCCGGAGTCCCGATCATCTCCGACGGTGGCATCAAGTACTCGGGCGATATTTCAAAGGCGATCGCGGCCGGCGCGCACAGCGTGATGCTGGGCAGCCTTCTGGCGGGGACCGAAGAGAGCCCCGGGCAGACCGTGCTGTACCAAGGCCGCACCTACAAGACCTACCGCGGCATGGGGTCTCTCGGGGCGATGCAACAAGGCAGCGACCGCTATGACCAAGCGGGCAGCAGCGGCAAGCTGGTCCCGGAAGGCGTGGAGGGCCGAGTGCCCCATAAGGGCCAGCTCGGTGATCTTATCCACCAACTGGTCGGCGGCCTGCGTGCTGGCATGGGCTATTGCGGGTGTGCGACGATCGAGGCCATGCGGGCCAAGACCCGCTTTGTGCGCATCTCTCCCGCAGGGCTGCGCGAAGCGCACGTCCATGACGTGCTGATCACGACCGAAGCGCCCAACTACCAGGTCGAGAATTGATCCCGACGCACGCTTGTCGTCCCGCGCGGGCGTGCAATACTCAACCTTAGGCCAGCGTGACACCCCGCGCAGGCGCGTACCGTTCCGCTTGCACCTCGACTGGTCCGCGGCCGGTTCACGCATTAGATCGAGGACTCCCATGGAATTCGCACTTCAATACAAGCTTCCCCTCATCCTGTTGCTGGGGCTCGCGTGCTCGGCTTGCCTGCAGACGGCTCCGGTCAAGGCCCCGCTCGACATTCAATTTACGAAGTTCGTGCTCGACAACGGCTTGACGCTGCTCGTCCACGAAGATCGCAAGGCCCCGATCGTGTCGGTCAACGTCTGGTATCACGTCGGCTCGAAGAACGAGAAGCCCGGCAAGACCGGCTTCGCGCACCTGTTCGAGCATCTGATGTTCAACGGCTCGGAGAACTTCAACGACGACTACTTCCAAGCCTTGGAGCGGGTCGGCGCGACGAATCTCAACGGCACGACCAACGAAGACCGCACCAATTATTTCCAGGACGTGCCCAAGCCGGCGCTTGACCTTGTTTTGTGGATGGAGTCTGATCGCATGGGCCACATGCTTGGCGCCGTGGACCAGGCCAAGCTGGACGAGCAGCGCGGAGTCGTGCAGAACGAGAAGCGCCAGGGCGAAAACCAGCCGTATCGGATTGCCTATGAACTGATCACCAAGAACACGTTTCCACAGGGCCACCCGTATTCTTGGACGGTCATCGGAGAAATGGAGGACTTGGACGCCGCCTCCCTAGAGGATGTGCATGAGTGGTTCCGCACGTACTACGGCGCCGCCAATGCCGTCATCTCGATCGCGGGCGACATTTCGGCCGAAGAGGCCCGCGAAAAGGTCGCGCAGTACTTCGGCAGCATCCCCGGCGGCCCGCCCGTCGCCAGGCAGCAGTCTTGGATCGCCCGGCGTACCGGCGAGCATCGCCAGACGGTCCAGGATCGCGTGCCGCAGGCCCGCGTGATGAAGGTGTGGAACGTGCCCGAATGGGGCACTCGCGAGGCCGTCATGCTGGATCTGGCGACCGATGTCCTAGCGGCCGGCAAAAGCTCGAGACTCTTCAAGCGCTTGGTCTACGAGGATCAGATCGCCACCAGCGCGAGCGCCTACATCGCTGCCCAGGAGATCGCGGGCCAAGTCGTCCTGCAAGGCACGGCCCAGCCGAACGGAGACCTCGCCGCCGTGGAATCCGCGCTGGACGAAGAACTGGCAGCGTTCCTGCAGTCCGGTCCGACAGCAGACGAACTCGAGCGGGTCAAGATGGGCCGCAAGGCGCGCTTCATCCGCGGTGCCGAGCGGATCGGCGGCTTTGGCGGCAAGTCGGACATCCTCGCTCGGAATGAGGTTTACACGGGGAACCCCGCCCATTACCAGCAGATGCTCGCGTGGGCCGAGCAAGCGACGGCCGAAGACATCCGCAGCGTGGCTGCCGAGTACCTTTCGGACGGCGCCTATGTGCTCGAGATCCATCCTGCTCCCGAGCGCAGCGTGACCGAGAGCAAGGTGGACCGCTCCGAGCTGCCCAAGTCCGACGGCTTTGCCGAGTTTTCGTTTCCGGACACGAGCGAGACCGAGCTGTCCAACGGGCTGAAGGTGGTGCATGCCACTGTGCAGTCGATTCCGACTGTTGAACTTGCGCTGCTCTTCAAGGCCGGCTTTGCGGCCGACCAAGGCGGCACGCAAGGCCTTGCCGGCATGACCGCCGAGATGCTGGAAGAAGGCACCGAGAACCTCTCCTCACTGGAGATCAGCGACGTGGCCGAGCGCTTGGGGGCGCGCGTCTCGGCGTCGGCGTCGCTGGACACCGCCAGGGTGTCGCTGTCGGCTCTCTCAGAAAACCTCGCGGAATCGCTCGACCTATTCGCCGATGTCGTGCTGCGTCCCTCGTTTCCGGAGCAGGAGCTGGACCGCCTGAAGCGGCTCCAAGTGGCTGGCATCCAGCAGGAGATGGCGCAGCCCTTCACCGTCGGCCTGCGACTGCTGCCGCAGCTGATCTACGGGGACGGCCACGCCTATGCCGCCCCGCTGACGGGAAGCGGCACCGTCGAATCGGTCACGGCGCTAAGCCGGGACGACGTGGTGGCGTTCCACCGCGCATGGTACCGGCCTGACAGCGCCACGCTGGTCGTGGTTGGGGACCTGCCGATGGACGAGCTCAAGCCGATGCTGGAGGAGCGCTTCGGGGGCTGGGAGGCTGAGGGCGAGTTGCCGCAGCTGAACTTCGAAACCCCGGCCATGGCGGACAGCCGCGCCGTATATGTGGTGGACAAGCCCGGCGCGCTGCAGTCTGTGATCATCGCTGGATTGCCCGCGCCTCCGACCAACAACCCCGACGAGATCGCGATCGAGGCCATGAACTCAATTCTCGGCGGAAGCTTCACCTCGCGGATCAACATGAATCTGCGCGAGGACAAGCATTGGAGCTATGGCGCCAGGAGCACGCTGATCGATGCCGTAGGTCCGCGCGTGTTCATGGCATACGCCCCCGTGCAGACCGACAAGACCAAGGAATCGATGATCGAGCTGGATCGCGAGCTGCGCGGCATTCTAGGCCCGCGCCCGCCGGAAGCCGACGAGCTGGCGAAGGCGCAGCAGAACCGGACCTTGAGGCTGCCCGGACAGTACGAGACCAAGCGCGCCGTGCTAGGGGCGCTGGTCAAGATCCTGGTGCACGACTTACCGGAGGACTACTTCGAGACCTACGCGGGCCGCGTGCGTTCGCTGGCGCTGGCTGAGATCCGCGGCGCGGCCGCGCGAATCGTGCATCCCGACCGCATGGTCTGGATTGTGGTCGGCGACCTCTCGGAGATCGAGGCCGGTGTGCGCGAGCTGGGTTTTGGCGAGGTGCGCCGCCTCAGCCCGGAAGGCGAGATCCTCGAGTGAGGCTCATTTCCCGTCCGCAGCGGAGTTGAGTTTTTGCAGATCGGTCGTGGCCACGTTCATCAAGGGCAGGCCAAGGCCGCTGCCAATCTCTGACAGCGCTTCGAAATCGACGGGTCCCAGAATCTTGAGGACGGTCACTTCGTCCGGATCGCTGGACACCACTGTCATGCCGGCGACCTTCTCGTTCTTGTAGTAGGAGTAGACCGAGAGCGATTCCGGCGTTCGGCGATCAGCGGTCTCGATCAGCTGCACCCAGCCGTCATCGGCGAGTTGTTGGTGGACGGGCTTGACGTCGTCCTCGCTGGCGCTGCCGCGACGGAAGCGATACGTGCGCCGGTAGACGGCCGTGAGACCGTTCATGAAGGTGCGCACCGATCCGGTCACGTTCTTGCGTAAGCCCAGCAGCCTCTTGGCTTGCTCGAGCGGACGGCCCCACAGGTTGACCTTGACGACCTCGTCCGCCTTCTCCTCCAGATTGGAGAACTCGAGGGCGGTATCGCCCGACGCGTCCTGCGCCCGGATCGTCGCAGGGTTGCCGACGAAGAGCAATGCGAGCAGGACTCCGGCCGGGATCTTGAGAAATACAGTCTTAGTCATGATTTTCGTCCTATTCCGACCCGAATGCCGCTTCCTGTGCGCGCACCCACTTGCTGCCCGCTAGGTGCAGTACTTCGGCAAGCTCCCGCTCGGCTTCTTGCATGGCGATCGCTTCCGCTTTCAAACCCTGTGTCTCATCGGGCGCGACGAGCACGACGAGCAACACGCCGGCGCAAGCGCAGCCCGCCAGTGCCCACGCCAGCCGGAAGGAGCGCCTCGGTGCGGAGCGAAGCCGAGCAGGCCGGTCGGCCTCTCGGTGGATCTGGGCCATGACCCTGGCGCCAAACCCACTCGGTGGGGCTGACCGTACCAACGTCCGGCGCAGTTGGGACTCAAGGCGGCTGTTATCGTCCCGTCGGGGCATAGGAAATCACCTGTCTCAAGTGGGCGACTTTGGGCCGGAGTCGAATCAGCGCGCGTCGCAGCAGTGTCTTCACGGTGTTGACTGGGATGTTCAGCGTTTCGGCGATCTCGCCGAGCTTCAAGTCCTCTTGGAATCTCAGGATGACGACCATTCTCATCTTGGCCGGCAGGTCGGCGAGCTGGCGCTCCAGTTCCTCGGATAGCCTCGGGTCGGGCTCGACAGGCGCGACCTGTGGTTCCGGCACAGAGTCCAGATCGAAGTGCGGACGGTGCTTTTTGCGGCGCGAGTAATCGATGCATTTCCGCGTCGTGGTCTGCCGCAGCCAATTCACCATGTGCATATCCGAGTCCAGCTTGTGCAGATTGCGGAAGAGTTCCAAGTACGCTTCTTGAGCCAGGTCTTCGGCGAGCTGGCGATTCGCGAAAAACCCGAAAGCCACACCGTAGACCATAGGCTGCGTGCGATCGACGATCGCCGCGAACGCCTCCGGAGCGGAGCGCGCCGCATTCAGCAGCCTGCGTGGGTCTGTCTCCATCCGTTTCTCAGCGGGCAGCGCAATCGGGCCGTTGGGCCAGTTCCCTTCAGTTCATCCTACGCCTGCCCGGGCGTTATAGGTTCAGCCCGGCCCACAAAGCGGCTCGGAAGTTTCGCCGCGACGACCCTTGCCCGGCTGCCAGCACACACTGGCGAGCCAGCCCATACGCCACTGCCCCGAGGGTGCGAGTTTGCGCAGGCGAGAAGCCTATGACCTCAATCGCTCGGCCAAGCCGGGCCCTGCTGCTTCTCAGTGACCGGCGCCAAGCCCTTGTACAGGAACCTCTGGACGCGCTGTCCCCGATAGGTCTCGGTCGTGTAGAGGTTGCCCTTGGAGTCAGTCGCCACGCTATGCACGGCATAGAACTGGCCCGGCTGCCGCCCGCCATCGCCGAAGCTTGTCAGCATTTCCAGCGACTCACGCTCAAGAATGTGAATCCGCTGGTTGGCGCCGTCCGCGACGTACAGGTATTTCTGCCCCGGATCGCGCGACAGCGCAACGTCGAAAGTCGACCCGTCTCCCAGCGTGGCCGGCTCGACCCAAGTCTCCTTCACAAACTCCCCCGCTGTAGTGAAGACCTGGATGCGGTCATTCGTGCGGTCGCAGACGTAGACCATGCCATCGTCGGACAGCGCGACCGCGTGCACCGGCGTGCGGAACTGGTCAGGCTTGTCGCCGGGCGTGTAGGCGGGCAGTTGTGTGTCGTCGGGCTCGTTGCCGTAGGCGCCCCAATGGCGCTTGTACTCGCCGGTGTCGGCATCAAGGACGATCACTCGCCGGTTTCCGTAGCCGTCGGCGATGTAGAGTTCGTTCGTGTTCGCGTCGACCAGCGTCTTGGCAGGCATCTTGAAGTTCTTCAGGTCATTGCTGCCCTCGCCCATGAACGGCTTGCCGACCTGCATCAAGAATTCGCCGGTGCGGGTGAATTTCAGCACCATGCTGTCGTGGACCCGTCCCTTGCCCATGGCGTCCTCGTGGTGCGGTAGCGCCGCTGCCGCCCTGGACGCGCCGCGGCCGTTGCCGCCGATCCAAACATTGCCCTTGTGATCGACGTCAACACCGTGATTGGAGGCCGGCCAGTCGAAGCCCTCGCCTGCCCCGCCCCAGTGCTCTATCAGCTCGCCCGCTTGGTTGAATGCCAGCACTGGCGGTGCCGCGTAGCAGCAGTACGATGCCGGTGGGTCCCAGGTCGCGTAGAGTTCCTTTTCCTCAAGAGAGCTGCCACGATGCACGATCCAGACGTTGTCTTGGTCGTCCACGTCCACGCCGATGACCGTTCCCAGCAGCCAGTGATTCGGCAGCGGCTTGGGCCAGAGCGGATCGACCTCGAAGCGGGGCGCCATGGGCCCCTCGGCGTCTGCCATCGGTTCCCCGGATGGAGTGGAACACGCCATCAGCAGGGCAATCAGTGCAATGGCGGCAAGCGTGGTTCGAGGTGAAATCTTCATGGTTGGGTAGTTCCGGCCCTTTCGGCCAAGGCCATCATACTTGCATATGTAAAGGTAGGCAAGCGGCTTCGTGCTTCGTTTCTGTGCATTCTTGCTGGGTTTAGGCCTCGTGTCGGCCGGGCCGGTGTCTTCGCATGAAATCCCGAATCAAGTCGTTGCCCGCATGCTCGCCAAGGCCGACGGCGAGCGCTTCCGCATTGTTGTGCGCGTTCCGCTGAATTCCATGCGGGACATCGAGGTCCCCGAGTTCGGGCCTGGATATCTCGACATTGCGGCGCTCGAGCCGCAGCTAACTCAGCTGGCGACGCAGTGGATCGTCCCGTTCGTGGGGATCTACGAAGGCGCAGACAGGCTGCCGCCGCCCAGGGCCGTCGCGACCCAGATCTCGCTACCCTCGGACAGGTCCCTTGCGTCGTTCGAGCTCGCGCTCGAGCACTTGGCAGAGCCCAAGCCTGCGAATTCGGAGAACCTGGTTTGGGATCAGGTGCTGCTGGACGTCTTGCTGGAGTACCCGATCCGCTCCGAGCAGTCCGGGTTTTCGATTCGCCCCGGTCTGGATCACCTGGCGGAACGAGTGGTGACCGCTCTCCAGTTCCAATTGCCTGGCGGCAGTGCGCGGGCATATCAGTTCTCGGGCGATCCCGGACGCGTCCCCTTGGATCCGAGCTGGCTGCAGGCAGCTTGGCGGTTCGTCCAGCTTGGCTTCATCCATATTCTGGACGGCCCCGATCACTTGCTGTTCGTGCTGTGCCTGGTGGTTCCGCTGCGGCGCTTCAAGCCGCTGGTGCTGATCGTCTCGGCATTCACCATCGCGCATTCGATCACGCTCATCGCCAGCGCCTTGGGCTTCGCTCCGGACGCGCTTTGGTTTCCGCCGCTGGTCGAGGTGCTGATCGCAGTTTCGATCGTGTACATGGCGCTGGAGAATATCGTCGGCACGGCGCGCCACCGCTGGCTGGTGGCGCTTGGGTTCGGGCTGGTCCACGGGTTTGGCTTCTCGTTCGCGCTGCAAGAGACGCTGCAGTTTGCCGGCTCGCACTTGGTGACATCGCTGCTCGCCTTTAACGTCGGTGTGGAACTTGGGCAGCTCGCGGTGCTCGCCGTGCTAGTCCCAGCGTTGGGGGGCCTTTTCCGCTACGTGGTGGCCGAGCGGGTCGGCACGATCATCATCTCGGCCTTCGCCGCCCACGAAGCGTGGCACTGGATGTTCGAGCGGGCGGAGGTGCTGGGACGATTCCAGACCAGCTGGGGCGGGGTACTGCCGGGGGCTGTGGCTTCGGCCGGCCTGATCGGTGCGGCGGTCGCAGGATTGCTCTCTTATCGTCACTGGCGAGCGCGGCAGGTCGGCTGACGCTGGCTGGGCTCGCGCATGGACTCGGCTGAACCCCGCCCTGACGGTTGGCTCGAACGGCCCCGGTGGACTCGCATCAACCGCACAGTATCGTAGGGAGCGACTGATTTCGGCCAGTAGCGAAGTGCATTGGCTGATTGAAAACCGCGGACTCTAATTCGCCGTTTGCGGCTCCAGTGCCAGGAAGGCCCGACGAGGCGCGGCAAATCGACCGTCGCCGGAGCTTCCAGACCGCGGCGTGACGGAGCCGCGCGCATGTTCGGTGTCAACAGCAAGCGGCTACCATGAAGTCGGATCGGCTCGCGGTCAGGCGGTCCCTTCGACCGTGTCACGAAACCGGTAGAAGCGGCGTATGGCGCGAGGAAGACCGAGGAAGCAACGAGAGCAGATCGTGGCGGCGGCGAGCGGCGACGCCACGACCGGTTATGAGGCCAAGCTGTAGGCGATGGCCGACGCGTTGCGCGGCACGATGGACGCCGCCGAGTACAAGCACGTCGTTCTCGGACTGATCTTCTTCAAGTACCTCTCCGACGCCATCGAGGAACGCGGCGAGGCCGTGCTCGCCGAGTGGCGCGAGGATGCCGCCGAGGATCGCGACGAATACGTCGCCGAGAACATCTTCTGGGTGGCAGCCGAGGCCCGCTGGACGCATCTGCGGGAGCAGGCAAGGCAGCCGACTGTCGGGCTGACTGTCGATCAGGCGATGGCGGCCACCGAGCTCGATAATCCAGCGCTCAAGGACGTGCTCCCGCGGGACTACGCCCGGCAGGCACTCGACAAGCGGCGGCTCGCGAAGATGAACCTCGCCATCCGGGGCATCGAGGGCCAGATCGCCCACGGCGACAGATTCCATTGCGACCGCCAACCCGACCTGAAGGTCCCCTTCATCCTCGCCAACCCACCGTTCAACGTCTCGGACTGGGGGGCAACGAGTGACGGTGTGGGACGAGGACATCCGGCAACGGCTCAGGCTGGGCGAAGACAGTCGGTGGGAGTTCAAGCAGGTCGAGTTCGCGGGTAGCCGCCCGACCAGTCCCGCCCGCGACGATCTGGCGGACGAAATGATCGCGTTCGCCAACGCGAACGGCGGCGTGCTCCTGTTGGGCGTGGCGGATGACGGACTCCTTCAGGGGATGTCGCAGGAACAGATGGCGGCGCTCAGCAACCTGGTGGTCGAAGTAAGCACCGACAGCATCGAACCCGCCCTGCGCATCGACCTCCACCATAGGGAACTTGATAGCAAGGCCTTCGTCGTGGTCGAGGTGCCCCAAGGTGACTCCCTGCACGAGCGCGGCGACCGAAGCTGGCTCCGGGTCGGTGCAAGCAAACGTCGAATGACCAGCGACGAGCGAATGCGCCTGGCGCACAGACGGGCGCAGGCCCGTTACCTCTGGTTCGACAGGCAGGCAGTTCCCAGCACCGGCTTCGAGACGCTCAGCGAGCGGCTATGGGGGCCGCTGCTGAGCGTTGCTGGGGCCACCGATCCGATCCGCGGTCTGGCGAACATGCGCCTCCTGGTCCGCGATGAGGCTGACGTGCTCCGCGCCACGGTCGCCGGAGTGCTCGTGTGTGCCAGGATGCCCCAGGAGTGGCTGCCGCATGCAGTCATGACGGCGACGCACTATCGGGGCGGAGATCGTGCCTCCGAACAGCTCGACGCGCAGGAGATTGACGGTCCGCTCCAGAGTCAGATCGCCGATGGGATGAAGTTTGTCGCCAGAAACATGCGGGTGGCCGCCCGCAAGTCACCGGCGCGCGAGAACATGCCGCAATACAGCACGGCCGCAGTCTTCGAGGCCCTCGTCAATGCCCTGGCGCACCGCGACTACTCGATGTCTTCGCGACGGATCAGGCTTTCGATGTTCGCGGATCGGCTTGAGATCGATACACCTGGACAGCTCCCCAACGGGATGACGATCGAGAGCATGCATGACAGTCAGGCAACACGCAACGAAGTTATCGCTTCCGTCTTCGGGAGGATTCCGGTCGGCAGCGTGCCCGGGTCGGCGCATCGCGCGTTCCTGATGGAGCGCCGCGGTGATGGCGTCGCCATCATCCTCAAGGAGACGCAGGAGACGGCTGGCGTGCCGCCGAAGTACAGCCTGGTGGGCGAGTCGAGTCTGGTCCTGAGCATTCCTGCCGCCAAGCTCCATCTCACCCCGGCGGAGGCCACCATCGCGGTGCACTCGGCAGGAGAGCCGCTGCCTGGAATCGACGTTCTCGCGCTCTTTCCGAACAAGACATGGAGACGGGGGAAGACGGACGAAGACGGTGAAGTAGCCTTCGACCTGCACAGCACGCATTTGCCGATGACCGTGTACGCCGCCGCGCCGGGTTACGTTGCGGGGCTTCAGCGCGAGTGGATTCCGCAGCAGGGCGGCCTTCTGCTTGCTCTTGACCGGCTGCCGACCGGCGGCTCGGCCATCTTCTCCCGGGAAACCGGGCATCTCCCCGGGCTAACGGGGCTGCTGAATCCGAAACGAGACACTTCAGACAGGGCGTATCTGTACGCGGACAACATCGCCATCGAACAGGGTCGGCAACAACCGGTGCATTTTCGCTTGGGCAGGCCAATGCGGCTCACGGACGCCTTCGGGGTCGAGTTGTCAGTGACCATCGTGGACATCGTCGGCAGCACGGCGTTGCTGGAATACCGGTCCTTTCAACCCATCGAGGAGAGCCGATGACCATCGGCGAGATGACCGTCCTCCTGGGACGTTACCCCGGCGACCCGCCTAGCGCTCAATCAGCTTGAGATCCTGTTCGGAGACAGGCTACAAAGAGTGAGTTGAACCCAATGGCATCCCTGCTGTTTACACTTTATGTGACACGCTCAGGTATGTAATTTCCTTGAGTTTTGGCGCTAGCCTATTTCCAGCGCAGGCAGGGACTTCACGATCTGCATCGTCTCCAAGCTGACAGTGATTACCCTAAGGAACAGATCGAATGGATAGCGCGGATTGTGCATCGTATCGACAGCGTAGTCGTTGGCGTCGCTCACGATGCCACTGTCTTTGTCTTCGTTCACTGCCTGGCGGTTCGTAACCCATTCGAGCGCCGGCCTGCCATTAACGACGTAGCTCCACGCGACTTCGGGAATGTAACGCATATTTCATCCGGCGGGGCGAGGCAAGCGCGCGCCCTCAGGGGCGTTGCTGTGTGCGCAGTGCTGGCGCAGGCGGACGATGAACGCGAACTGGGCGTTGCGCTTGGCGGGAGAGGTGGAGGGGATGCACTTGCGATTGACGCGCAGGGAGAAGCCCATGGCGCGCAGCAGGCGGGCGACGGTGCGCGGGGAGACCGGCAGGTCGAGGTTCTCGGTCAGGTAGGCGGCGAGGTTGCGGGTGGTGTCGTGGCGCAGCAGCACCACGAGGTGGACGGTCAGCGCAGGCTTTATTTCCCCAGCGGCTTGAGTCCGCCGTCCGGGCGGCGGGACCGGCCGCGGAGCACATCCCCGGCGAGCAGTTCGCGGCGCCCGCGGGCGACCGTGGCCGGATGGATGCCGAGTTGCGCGGCGACGCGGGTATCGCCGCCCCGGCCCTGCTCCAGCGACGTGAGTCCCGCGAAGAGCCGTTGCTGCTGCTCGTCCAGGGTGCTGAGATAGCGCTCGCGGGCCTCGTCCAGTTCCGGCTTGGCCGGGGCCGCCACGGCGACGGTCTCCGGAGAGGGCGCGGAGGCCTGTTTGGCCAGCGTCTGCCGTCGCGCGCACGGAGCCTCGGGCGAGAGGTAGAGGTAGCGGTTCCTGAGCTTGACACGGGTCAGGCGCTCGGTGCGAGCGAGCTTGCTCAAGGCATCGGTCGTGGCACTGCCGAGGATGGCATCCAGTTCGTCCACCAGAAATCCGGAAGGGGCTTCGCACACGAAGTGTTCGGCGGTGGCGAGCAGGGAGCCGCGCGAGGAGAAGCGGATGCCGCGGAAGGACCACAGGCCGTGCTCGTCGAAGCGTGCCGCTGCACGCAGGGCGTAGAAGCCCCCGCTGTGGGAATAGCTGGTGATGTGCGGCACTTTGCGCAGCTTGCGGACGACGGTGCGTCGGCTGGCGGTACCGAGGGCGGCGAGCAGTTCGGGCATGGAGGCGACACGCTGCCGACGCAACAGGTCGATCAAGGACTGCGCATGGAACTGAACGGGTCTCATACGGCGCAACGACAATTGAAATCGTCAAATCCCCTAACTTGTTTCTGCGCTGCCTCTTAGTCGCGGTGCAGTTAGCCGCCACAGGCATTCCACGCGCCCGCGCGGACTCCGAGAAATTCCGGCGCCGACCATTGCCTCGGCCCGTCCGCCTAAGCCAGCCACACATGCCAGACCGAAATCGTTCCGGGGCGATTTGGGAGTGGCTGGCTGCCGTAAACGAAGTCCCGCCGATGCAGCGTATACGCCAGGTCGGAAGAGCCAGACCCGACAGGGACGGGGAGCGCTTCCACCAAGTAACGATGAGGATGACGACCCATGGCTTGCGAAAGGAAAGCCTTCAGCGTCGTATCGATCGACGATCCATCTCGAACGTAGCCGATCATGAATGCTTCGCGGTTGCCCCACGCATACTCGCCCTCCACGAAGCGGCGAATCCCGTTCTCACAATACAGCGCTACCGTCTTCGACGCTGTAGCGTCGAGTATCTTTGCCTCCGCGACCAAGGGAAAGCGCCGCTCTGCGCCTGACAACACAAACGAGAGGTCAGGGCGTTTCTCGAGGTGAGACCCGTCGAAACTGATGCTCTCCGCTCCCCGCCCGACCGAAAGGACGAGCTGTCCCCAAAGAGGGTCCTCGTGGATCAGCCCGTTCAGCCGCGCCTGCGTCAACGCAGTCACTTCCGGCTCTTCGCCCGTGGCCACCGTAGCCGGCGCCTGCGCGCGAATTTCGTTGAACGCCCGCCGCAAGCCTTCCGCCAATATTTCGAGATGTTCATCCGCGATCGCCGCCAGCGGCAGCCGAACGCCGCGGGTCAGTTCCGAAACTTGGTCGGGGCGAGGCCGAATTGCCGCATCTCTCATGCGTTGGCATGCCGTGTTAGCAGCTCGACGTGGGACCACGCAATCCGCTGTGCAAGCAGCCGCGCCTGGGTGTCGCTCCAATAGCGCCTTTGAGAGAGCCGCCCGATTAGAAGTCCGTCCGGACCGTTATCGACAAGGATCTCCGATGCGGCCGCCTTGTCGGCAGCCTTCAGCAACTCTGCCCAGTCATCCGCCGCAACCATCTCGGGCGGTTCGCGACGCTTTGGCCGTATAGCGATTGCTTGCCACGGCGACATCGCCGGCAGGGGAATCTGACCTACGGCCAGCTTCGACCCGAATCGGTTGCACCAAGGCGCTAGTTCATCTCGAACGATCCCACAGAACCGTTCCCTCTCGGCCGAATTCGGTTCTGCTTGAGCGTTCCGCTTGTTTTCGGCGAATGGCAGGTTGAACACCAGCGTATCGAGGATAACCTGCAGATCGCGTTTTCCCAATCCATACTAGGTCCCTGACCCACTCGTCCACCTCTTCCCAAGTCACGTCTCCCGACTGCAGGCCGTCGGTTAACTTTACGATTTCACGGCGCCGGGACGCCTCGAGTTTGTCGAAGTCGGGCAGCGGAATGCGGTCCAGCGTCGCCTTTTCGATCACTTCTCGCTCGAAGCCGAATTCGCCGCTCGTCACTAGCGCCAACCAAACAACTAATTTGCTTCCAAGAACAAGTGCAAGATAGCGAACGAGCAGGGCTGCATCCGGATGCGCTGTGGGACTATATCCATTGTACGTCTCGTTGAAGACGACGCCTTCGTCAGAGACTGCTACACCTATTCGACCCGTAACGCTTGGCGGAGATTTGTGAACGATAGTCTGTGGACCTGCGAACAACTCGGCAGGTCGTGGATCGTGGATTCGGTCATGTGAGAAGACACCGAGCAACGAGGTGTCAATGAAGATGCTGGTGAACGATGCCGCTGCAATCTCGGGCAGCCCGCGCAGATAGCCCGCGTCTACGCCAGGCAGCCCATCACCTCGCTTGCGAACCCGACTGCTCGGTCTAAGCGCTTGATAGCCGTTCCCACTCCCCCGCAGCCGTCTGCCGTCTGCAATACCAATCTTCTCCCTCCAAAAGTCGTACAGCGTCGGATGCCCCGCAGCGCGAATCCGTTCGAGGATTCCGAGATCGGCCTTAGACCCCCGAAACAGCATCTTCAGGATCTCGGGTGTGTCGACAAGTTGCCGGGGCGGCACGACTTCTGCGTTCGCCGCGTCGATGCGCAGGCCCCCGGCGCCGTTTAACGAGTCCTCAATCCGCGGACTGATGAAACGAAAACCGGCCTCGACGCCGGGTGTTCTGTTCGTGGCGAACAGAATGCAGAAAGGTGCCGAGATCTGGGGCCATACCTTCGTCTGCCTCAGCTCCACGCCGTTCACGACCGATGTGACGTCCAGCGCTTCGAACAAGGCCTGACGTGCGGTCGGCATCCCGTCGCCTTGCTGAAAGAGCAGGCGCGCGTGCAGCGCGAAGGCAATCTGGCCGTCCGGCTTCGCCCATTCCATCGCCCGCCACACGAAGGGCAGATCGAGCACTTCATTCGGCAAAGGAGGCATCGCGTTTGCGATTCCTCTGGCCGCCGCGATGCGCACGACTGTTTCACAGACGCCGTTCCATTCCGGCAGCTTGGTCCCGCTTGCCCAGGGGGGATTCCCTATCACGAGATCGTATCGCCCCGAATGCTCGTCGCCGACCAAGGGTCCCAGACTGCCGAGTGCTGAACCTTCCTCTTCTTCTACACGCTTGACTCGGTGCAGCACCGTCCCGCGAAGATCGTCGAACCGCAGCTTGTCGACCGGCCTCGGGTTCGGGTCGAGTTCGATCGACAGCAGATACAGACCCAATGCCGCGAACCGCAGCGCGGCCTCGTTGATGTCGAAGCCGACCAGCTGCTTGTAGAGGATTCGCCTGAGCACTTCAGTGTCAGGCCGCTTTCCATCGGCACGCCAGTGCTCCGCAACCAACTCCCGGAATGCCGTAAGCCGGAAAATGCCCCCGCCGACGGCCGGATCGAGAACCCTCGCCGACTTGCCGGAATCCCGCCGTTCCAGCGCGCGGAACGACGCTCGCACCATCAGCTCCGCGATCGGTCTGGGCGTGAAGTAGCCCCCTTCGCGCTTCTGCTTAGCCGGCGCGTGTTCCCTCAGGTATAGTTCGTACGCCTGACTCAGAACACCGACGGGGATGTGCGCGAAGTCCAGGTTGGCCCACTTCTCCTCCCAGCCGAGAAACAGCTGACTTTCCGGCGCCCGTCTGAGGACGTCTCCCAAAACGCCGTAACCCTGAGCTGGCAGCGTCTCAAATATGCCCGCAGACAAAGGCAGCAGGTCGCCGTTGAACGTCGCGTCGAGACAGTCGGATGTCTGTTCCGCCACTTCGCGCGTATCGAAAAGGCTCGCCGCCATCTCCGGCTCCGACATACCCTCCGGCAGCAGGCTTCGATCCGCCACGAACCGGGTGAAGAGCGCGCGACCGACCAGCGAGATAGCATCCTCGTGTGATACTTCGAGTTCGATAAGCTTTGTCGTCGAACCGCTCAACAGCCTCAAGACGACATTGGAAATCCAGCCCCGGTGCGCGATTGCGGCTTGGGGACGCTCGTTGCCGAGCCGCGCGAACACCGTAGACCTCGCATCGGGCCCGTCCTCCCAGCCAACCCGAGCCTGCCACAAGGACTTCTTGTCGAGGGCGATGCGATAGACACGGAAATTGCCCGGCGCGACCACACCGAGATAGGGCGCGTCCCCACGCATCGCGAGCAGACGCCGTATCCGATGCAACGGATCATCGTTTTGCAACGAATCTGCGTCGATCAAGAACACCAGCGGCTCGCCCTGCCATTCGTACACGGCCTCCACTCTGCCCAACGGGGCGTGGGGTTTGCGGCGCGCCGTCTTCAATGTCTCGTAAGGCAGAAGCTCCGGGCGCTCATCGTCAAGCACGCGCAAGGCCGACAGATCAGCCCCGAATTCTTCGAGGGAAGCGCGTATGTCAGTCATCGGCTTCGTTCCCTTCGAGACAGCGGGTCGAAACGGTCGCCTCAGAAACGCGACACCAACTTAGCATGGCCTTCTTTGGGCAGATCCTCATCCGTTTAATTCGCTTTGCCGACCGACCGCCGAAACAGGCTCGACGGTCGCTGCATCGCGGCCTCTTGCGGGCTCGATCGACTTAGGACATGAATTGCCGATAGTCGCCACCCATCTCACCGATACCGACGACAAGGACTGCGATGGGCGCGAGATGCGTAGGAAGTTTCGCCCTTGCACGGAGTTGGAGATCGAGTTCGGTTTCATGCCGATGAGTTGGGCGAATTCGCGAACGCTCAACCTCGCTTTTTTCAACTCCGCAAGGAAACCCGCATAAGGCAATATCGGAGCCCATCACCTCGCTTCGGCGCAATATAGCGCATAGATTTACCTGATCACCCAGCAGTCTAAGCGCTCTATCACTCTTAACTCTGAAGCTAACAGGTTGTGGCTGGCGGTTTTCGTTGTGTTGTGAGCTACACCGTGCGGGCAGGCGCGGATAGGGTACGTGGGGCACGAACTCGCATGTGCCCGCCTGACCCTAGGGACACGTTGTTAGTGCTCAGCCTAGCTTGACCGGAAATGGCCAATGGTGCTCGCATCAGCTTGCGCCGGAATCGGTTGGGAATCAATTTGATCCGAGAACAGCTGCTCCGTGGCAAGTCTCGTAAGTCCTTTGCCAATAGGCGATTTCTGGCAGCCTTGCGCCCAGTTCTGTTGCAGTAGGAGCGTGTCAAAGTGAAACAACCTGCCTGACTGGCGCCGAAGGGATTTGAGCATTGGACGTCAACATCATCCGTGCCCCTACCCCATGTTGATCCGTTCCCCCAACCAATTCGTGGCGGCCGCATCCGGGACATTTCTAACGGAACAAACTGAATTTCAACACCCGGCGTTAACCGCAACCGAGCACAACCCGCTGCGACTGCCGGCAGCCTCCGCGCCCTAGGCCGCAGCGCCTCAGGGCGGCGGCGGGGCCCGCAGTAGGCGCAGCATCTTCTGTAAGTCGATCCAGGCCCGCCACAGCACCTCGTTGCCAGGTAGCGGCCGCCGCTTCGACGGCCTCCAGCCCGTCGTGCGCGCCAGCAGGATCACCCAATTGCGAATGTCCGCTGCCAGCAGCTACCCGCGCTCCCGGGGCGGCAGCAGCTGCTCCGCCCGCACCACCCGCGCGAGCACCGCGCGCTCGTCCTCCGTCAACACCGCCGCCGCCGGTCCTCGATCCGCTCTTGAGCAGCCGGAAATACTCCTCGGTCCCCCAGCGCGCCTCGTTCCAGCCTACGATCCGCTCCGCCAGTACCGCTGAGACCGGCGGCGGAGACTGCACAGCCAGAGCCGCTGCAGGTAGTGTCGGAAGCGACCTAGCTCCGACCCTCACCTACATAAGGCGCTTCGGAGCATAATGGAGCTATCAGGTGCCCACGCCCGACGTGCCCGACGAAAGTGGCGCACCGCCCGCCGCTGCCCAGCTGCGCATTCGGTCACTCGCGCTCGGCCATAGTTCGCAGGTAGGAATCGCCGATTGGTCATGGCGCAATCGGGGCTAGGACCGCTCGGTCGGGCTGGAGAGTCGACTCCCTGATGACGGATATGCCGCAAAATCCCCCGTTGCTCGATTTCCGCAACATTACCGTGTACCGAGGCGACACCATGGCCTTGGACCAAGTGTCACTCTCGATCCCGTGCGGCCAGCACCTGGCCATCATCGGCCCGAACGGTTCGGGCAAGTCCACGCTGATCCGCACAATGATGCGGTACGACCACCCCGTGCGGCGCTACGGCCCTGTGATGAAGCTATTCGGTCGCTCGGACTGGCATGTCCATGACATGCGCAGGCTCATCGCGATCGTCTCGAACGAGATGGTGCAGGCCTGCTCGAGGAGCGCCACTGGCCGCAGTGTCGTCCTGTCGGGATATTACTCGAGCTTTGAGCTGTGGCCGCAGCACCCGGTCACCGACGAAATGGAAGCACGCGGAGCAGAAGTGCTCCGGCTGATGAGCGCCGAGCACCTGCGCGACAAGGCTGTCAACGCCATGTCCACGGGCGAGGCCAAGCGCGTGGTCATTGGCCGGGCGCTCGTGAACAAGCCGCGCGCGTTGCTGCTCGACGAGCCGTCAAACGGTCTAGATATCCGATCGGCGATCGAATTGCGCGACACGCTGCGCAAGGTTGCGGCCCTGGGGACCAGCCTGATCTATGTCACGCACCACTTGCCGGATATCGTTCCGGAAGTGTCGCGGGTCATCCTGCTCAAGAACGGCCGCATCTATGCGGACGGCCCCAAGGACGACGTGCTGGCTGACGATATGCTCTCGCAGGTCTACGGCACTCCGATCGAGGTCGAGGCTAAGGACGGCTACTACAACTGCTGGGCCTGATCCCGAGACGCTCCTGCGAAGTGTTCGCGGATTTGGCTCGCGCGCCGTTCGCCTACTGCCGCTACTAGCTTCTCGAGCGGGCTGGCGCGGACGCCGGCAATGCTGCCGAACTCGTTCAGCAGCTTGCGCGCCGTGCTCTCTCCTACACCCTGAATGTCGAGCAATTCCGAACGCAACGTGCGCTTCGAGCGGCGCTGCCGATGGAACGTGATCGCGAAGCGATGGGCCTCATCGCGGATCTGCTGGACCGCGTGCAGTATCGGGCTGGACCGGTCGAGCCGGATCGGCTCGTCCTCTTGGCCGAATACGTATAGCGTCTCTTCGCGCTTCGCAATCGCCGCCAGCGGCTGAGCGGCGGCACCAAGGTCTTCAAGTGCTTCCGCCGCTGCGTGCAACTGGCCGATCCCGCCATCAACTAAGACGAACAGGGGGAAGGACGTTTGGTCTGCTTTCAGGCGCCTGTAGCGGCGGCAAACCACTTCCCGCATCGCGGCGAAGTCATCGTTGGCCTGCTTGCTGACGATGTACTTGCGGTAGGCGCCCTTCTTCATGCGCCCGTTCTCCCAGACCACCATGGAGGCGACCACCTCGGTCCCCTGGGTGTGCGAGATGTCGAAGCACTCGATGCGGTTATTGGACTTGTCGCCCTCTTCCGGGGGCGGGAGGTTCAATGCCTCTCGCCATGCCTCCGTGATCTGTGCCGCTGTCGGCTTGCGCACCTTATAGCGCTGCTCGAAGCAGCTGCGCGCGTTGGTGACCACCAAATCCAACAACGCCTTGTTGGAGCCCCGCTGCGGGACGCTGATGTCGACCTTCGCACCGCGCTTCTCCGAAAGCAGTTCAGCCAGCGCAGCCATGCCTTCGAATTCTCGCGGCACCCGCACCAAGGAAGGGATCTGCCTCGGGCCCAGATAGACTTGCGGGAGCAGGCTGGCGAGGAACTCGGGCTCCTCGAAGTTCGGCACTTGCTCCCAATAGAACTCCCGCCGGTCGACGACCCGTCCGTTGCGGACGTGGAATATGTTGGCCGCGACCAGCGGCGGCTCGGCGTGGATGCCGAACAGGTCGATGTCCCGGCCCTCGGCCGCTGCCATGCGCTGCCGCTCCGTGATCTCTTCCACGGTGGTGATTAGATTGCGCAATACGGCGGCCTTTTCGAACTCCAGTGCCTCCGATGCCTGCAGCATGCGCTCCTTCAGGCCGCGCACCAACTGGTGGCGTCTGCCGCCGAGGAACGCTCGCACGTCTTGCGCGGCGGTCTCGTACGTGGCGTCGGAAACAAGCCCTTTCACGCAAGGCCCCCAGCAGCGGTCGATGTGGTACTCCAGACACGGCCGAGGGTGCTGCTTGGTCAAATCGATACTGCACGACGGCAGCTTGAAATGCCGGTGGATGAAATGCACCAGCCGGTGAGCTAGGTTGCCCGGGAAATAGGGTCCGAAGTAGGTCGAGCCGTCCTTCTTGAGTCTCCGGGTGACGTAGACGCGGGGATACTTCTCCTTGGTCAGCTTGATGTAGGGGTAGGTCTTATCGTCACGGAGCAGGATGTTGTACTTCGGCTTGTGCTCCTTGATGAGGTTGTTCTCGAGTGCGAGGGCCTCCTTTTCGTTGTGGACGAGGATGTTGCCGATCGAGTGCGACTCGAACAGCAGCCCGCCGCGCCTGGCGTCTGCCAGCGCCTCATTCGAGAAATAGCAGCGCACCCGGTCTCGCAGGCTCTTCGCCTTGCCGACGTACAGGACCGTGCCGCCGTCGCCGAGGAATTGATAGATGCCGGGCGCAGGGGGCAGGTCCCAGGCTGCCTCCTTGAGTGCGTCCCAGTGCGGTGGGAGAGGCATATGCCGGGGCCGCGACGGGGCCGCGCCGCGCACAGTTCAGTATAGGAACCTCATGTTGGGTGTGCCGCTCACCCCGGACCCATGTGTCACACGGACTTAGAGATGATCCCACTTTCGTGGATTTAGAAACTACCGCGTCAGAATTCAGTTACGAACTGAGAAACTGTTGATGTAGCTGGACTTTGACGCAGCCGGGTTCTGCATGCTATGCCATTTTTCCGGCTCCGGATTGCTGGTTGCCCTTGATTCGGGCTGATTTCCATCCCTGGGCATTGGTTTCCCGCCCTGATTGTGGCGCTGTATGGATATTTTGTGACAATTTCATATATACTATGACACATGGCCGCCCGATCCCCTGAGTTGCTCGTCCCTCTGCTGGCTTCCAGCTCCCCCGTCACCCTCCAGCAACTCCAACTCACCCTTGGCCAGCCCTCCCGCCGCACCACCTTCCGCTACCTCCGCCAGCTCCGCTACCTGCGCAGCTACAACCACAACGGCCGCTTCTACACCGCCCGCGACCCCGCCCGCTTCGACCGCTTCGGCCTGCTCTCGCTGGGCGACGTCCACTTCTCCCGTGACGGCTCCCTCGCCGCCACCGTCCAGCGCCTGCTCGACGAATCCGAGGACGGCTTCACCGACAAGGAACTCCGCGCCCTGCTGCACGCCCCCGTGCACCCCTTCCTGCTCGCCGCCGTGCGCCAAGGCCGCGCCCGCCGCGAACGCCTCGGCGGCGTCTTTGTCTATCTCGGCGCCGACCCGGCCGGGGACCGCCAGCTCCAAGCCCGCCAGGCCCGCCGCGCCGCCCGCCGCCAGGCCAACCTGACCGCAGCGCTGGAACCGGACACCATCATCGAGGTGCTGCTGGTGCTGGTTCGCCACGCCGGCTCGCGCCCGGGAGAGGTGGCCCGGCGTCTGCAAGGCCACTCCCCACCGATCCTGCTGGCGCAGGTGCTGGCCGTGTTCGGCCGTTTCGACCTCGCCGGGATCGGCGAAAAAGGGGAGCCTACTCCCCCCTGACGCTGCTGCTGGAACAGGCCCGCGAGGCGGGCTGGACCGGTGAGAGGATCGCCCGCGCCACGCACGTCGGCACACCCCGCCGCGCGTCGATTTCGTCGCCGAGGCACGGCACTGCCCGCACTGCGGCCGCAGAAAAGCAAGACCCGGCTGCTGCTCACGCTGGCCGCCGGAACGGTCTTGGCGCGCGAGGTCCGCAAGCACTGCCGCGCCTGCCGCTCACGCCAGCCGGTCGCCGTGTCCCGGCAACTGGCCGGGCTGGCCCCGCCTGGCCAGCGCTACGGCTACGACCAGATCGTGTGGGTCGGGCTGGCCCACTATCAGCGCCACCTCCAGCGCGAGGAGATCCGCGCCGCCCTGGCCCGCCAGGGCCTCGCCCTCTCGGCCGGCTCCGTCTCCGCGCTGTGCGATCGAGGCCGCAGAACTGGCCGAGGCTATCGGCCTGACGCCCGACCTGCATCGGCAAGCTATCTCATTTCAATCACTTGTACTGTCTCGAATTCGAATATGACGAAGTCGGGGGAAGATCAGCAAGTGAAACAGAGCCATGTGGCGGACGAGATCGATCTTGGGTTCCACCACAGACATCGACCGGGTGGCGCAGTGGTAGGGCGTCCGGTTCGGTCTCGTCGAGATCGAGCGGCGCGACGACCCCGTGCCGACGGTGATCCTGGAGCGGGACGGCGTGCAGTACCGGGTGTTCTTCGTGGTCGCGCCCGACGACCTCTGCTACTACTTCCATCAGCCGCTCCGCCGCGCTGGCGATTAGGGCCACTCTTGCATCCGCGGCCCGACGCTGTACCGAACTGCCCCGGCGCCGGATCGCCCGCTGAAGCAAGGGCGTCCTACCCGTTGGACTCTATCGCTTCAATGAGGAGGTGCATACCCGACGATGGATTGTCGTCCGGGAACTCGGTCCCGTCTCCTGCGTGCTTGGCCGTCAAGGCACGCGCACGTTGTGTCGCGTCGGCTCGCCGGGGCATGTACTCCGAGCCGTCCAATCCTTTACCCGAACTCTTGTCGTGGTCGCGGCGTAGCTTCCCGGCAGCGTCGTTGTCGAGCCACGCGGTGCGGTTCTCGAAATGGAGCGCCAGCCATAGCTCGAAGCACGGATTTGATATAGCAAGACGGACGCCGGCCTTTGCAGCCTTGACTTTGGCTTCAGCAAGCTTGGGGTGGTTCTGGGGCCATTCGACGTCGAAGAGACACCACACCTCATCGATCTCACCTTGCTCTCGGGAACTGCGATATCGGGCTTCGGCCGCCGCGTTTACCAGAGTCAGCGGCACGGCGCCACTCGCATTGAGGTCTATTCGGATGTCAACTGAGGCGGAGTCGCGGACCGCTGGCTCCTGTCTCAGGGCCTTGATGTAGGCGGGCTCGGTCCTCGTGCCCTCACAGAACACCAGGAAAGTCCGCTTGGGCATGCGAAACGCGACCTTGCGGCGGAGCCGCGAGCGGTCCTTGCGCGGCCCGTGTCCAGTCGGCTTAGCCATCGCGAGGCTGAGAAACGAGCCCCAGGGCTCTGCGGACTGCGACCTGGTCGACTTCGGGAACGGCCCCGAACCGACCTTGCAGGTAGGCTCTCTCCAGGTTCAGAGATCTCCTAACGCGTTCACCCCCGAACTCGGCCAAGCCAAAGATGCGCGTGGTTGCGTTACGCGTTTTCTCGGTGAGCCAGACCTCGTCGCGGTTCAAGCTGTTCAGCAGGGACGTGTCGTGGGAAGTGAAGACGAGCTGGGCCCCACGGGCATTGGTCTGGGGATCCTGGAAGATCTCGATCAGTCGGGCCGAGAGACGGGGATGCAGACTCGCGTCGATCTCATCGAGCAGAAGGACCAGACCGAATCTGATCGCCGCGAACGCCGGAGCGATCAGACGGAACCAAGTCTGGGTTCCGGCAGATTCATCCTCCAGATCGAAGGTGACCGGTTCACCTTCTCCGCGATGAATGAGACCAAGGTGACGACGCGGTCCCCCGAGGCGCCGGGACTTCTCTTCGGTCATCACGAAATCGACAATTCCCGGATCCGCGCAGCGAAGCAAGTCCATCGCAACGCTAGAATCCGTGACCGCTGCTCGATCTTCTGGAATGCCGAAGAGTCGTAGCTGATTGGCCTCATCCTCGAAGAACAATCGTATCGTGGAGTCGAACGGGCCGACGCCACCGGCCCGCAGAAACCGTCTCTTCGGGAGCCCAAGGACGCGCATGCTCGCTAGTGTTCGCCCGACGCTTCCGACGTCGGTATCACCTACCCGGCTGCCAGCGGAGAGCGCCAGCGTCGTTGGAGTCAGCAAGTCCCGTATTCCCCGTATTCCGTCGAGGCCCCGGCGAAAGTCGATTTCGGTCTTCCGGCGTGTGAAGAGGTTTCGCCGTCGTCCCTCCGGATAGCTGTCCAGGCTCTCGAACAGCACGGCCAAGTCGTCCACTACGAGCCGATACGCGTATCGCACGCCGTCGACTTCCAAGTCCAGATCGAACTCCGTTGGAGAGGCAGGCCCCTTGCCGAACCTGTGAGCATTGCGCGGAATGTAGTCCTCCCAGCCTCGAAGCGACGTGGCAACGGCCATCGACAGCCAAGCCATGGCGTCAAGCACATTGGACTTGCCCGACGCGTTGGGCCCGTAGATTCCGGCGACGGTCAGGACGCGCTCCGACAGGCCGTCGAACCCTCGCGTCGCCGCCCGATCCTCGTCGACGGCGATCATCGACAGCTCCACCGGCTCTAGAATCGAGCGGTGGTTGGAAACCAAGAATCGCAGTAGCACGAACACAGTCTAGCGCAGGAGCGACATTTTCACTGCCTTTTTCGAACAGATCGTGCAGATTCTGGCACGAGATCGCAGGATATTGCCTTCAGGTGCTTGGGGCTGAGTCTTCACGCGTCCCGACGACGACACGCATGTTCGAGCGCGCGCGCCTGAAGGGCACGAGGAGTGAACAGGTGGTCGGCGCAGGACAGGGGGATCGTACAGCGACGGCGGTCTCCAGGCGGTCAGCGACGAGCCGAACAACTTCCGGTCGAAGCGGGCGGGGTCGCGAGCGGTGTAGAAGCGGCCGTTGTGGTTGTAGCTGCGCAGGTAGCGAAGCTGGCGGAAGGTGGTGCGGCGGGAGGGCTGGCCAAGGGTGAGTTGGAGTTGCTGGAGGGTGACGGGGGAGCTGGAAGCCACCAGAAGGACGAGCAACTCAGGGGATCGGGCGGCCATGTGTCATAGTATATCTTAGATTGGCACAAGATATCCATACAGTGCCAACATCAGGGCGGGAAACCAATGCCCAGGGATGGAAATCAGCCCGAATCAAGGGCAAGCAGCAATCCGGAACCGGAAAAATGGCATAGTATGCAGAACCCAGCTGCGGCAAGGTCCAGCTATATCAACAGTTTCTCAGTCCGTAACTGAATCCTGACGCGGTAGTTTAGAAATGATGTCTTGCACAGCATTACATGGAAATGCAAATACAGGTTTCGCCCTCCTTGGAGTGTCAATAACTCGTTTTCGCGAAAGGACTTACGAGCGATGCGAGTCTGTCCCACTGCCGTGAAGCTCAGCCTAGAACCGTACATCGCCCGGGGATGCACGGTTTTCGCTCGGACGGGTCTCAGACCGAAGGAGCGTGGTGCGGCATCGCTTGCGTGTTATGCGGTCGGTGAAATGCCGGGCCGTGCCCTTACAGCGGAAGCAGTTCCTAGCGTTGGGCCGAATACCTCGCGGGCTCTTTCGGCCGTCCAGATGCAGAGCTAAATGCGTACCCAACGCTTGCCCGGACCCCTCGACGGCAAGAAGCAAGAATGCTCTTACTCGTTGAGTCCGACTTGTACTCGGCGTCAAGCATTCCTGATTCCTTGAGCTGCTGTTCCAAATTGGAAATCTTGGCTAAAGCACGGCTAGCAGCTGCTAGGCCGATGATTCCGAAGGTCACGCCGACGGCTCCGAGTGACATGCCAACGATCCCAAATGCTTCCATATCAATTCCTCCACTCCCGACGCACCTGTGGTGCATTGACGGAGACCCGACCGGTTCGCCTGCACCCCGCGATTACCGTTACGTAACAGTCTATTAGGGTGGGTTCGGCCTATAGCCGTGATCCCGCGCGCGGGCCGCGTTGTCTCCCCAATAACCGCTGTCCCGTTTCCTCGGAACGGACGGCGCCCGAGGGAACGGGACAACGGGGACATGCCTCATGCGCATCCATGTCACCATCAACGAGCGGATGGCGAGCCGCCCCTTCACGAGGCACCTGAAGGGTAGGAACGGCCTCATCGTCATCGACCGCGACTTGCCCCAGTTCGGCCTCACAATCGCGAAGAACGGGACCCGGACCTTCTTCGGCCGGTCGGCGCACCCAAATCGATCCTCGGCACGGCGGACGAGATCACCGCCGCCGAAGGCCGCGACAAGGCCGTTGCCTTTATCGCGGCCGCAAAGGCCGGGCGCGAGGCCGACCCGCGTTGTTCGCCGACTTCGCGCGGGACTTCATGCGCCGCCAGGGACGGCGCTGGAAGCCCTCCTCGAGCGAGCTATAGGATGGAAGAGGGTTGACTACGGGACTGATTGAGACCTCGGCCGATGAACCGGGGGACACCGCTGTCGGGGCAGCGACCGAAGCCGTGCGCCGCGGCGAGGTGATCGCAATCCCCAGCGATGCGATGTATGTGCTCGTCGCGGATCCCCTAAACCTCAACGCCGTCGCCAAGGTGTTCGAGGCAAAGGGGCGCGAGATGCACCGTTCGCTCCCGCTGCTGGTCGAATCGATTTCGATGGCGGAGGACCACGCCAACGCGCTGCCGTCCAGCTTCTATCTGCTCACGCGCAAGTTTTGGCCCGGGCTCCTCACCGTGATCGTGCAGGCGTCCTCGCGAGTGCCGCTGCGCGTCACAGGCAACACCGGCAGGCTCGCCTTGCGCCGCTCGCCGTCAGCTTTGGCAAGGCGGCTGGTGACTGAGCTCGGCACCCCGCTGATCGCGACCAGCGCCAACGTGTCCGGCCGGCCCACCTGCCGGAGCGGCTTCGAGGTGCTCGGGATGATGGACGGCCGAATCAGTTTGATTGTCGACGCCGGCGTGATCGAGGGGCCAGCTGCGACGACCGTCGACATCACGCCCCGCCAGTGGCGACTGATCAAGCAGGGCGGCGTCTCGGCGGCCGACATCGACGCCTGTCTGGCGTTCTAGGCTGGCCTCCCGAGGGCGGTGGCTGTCCTAGTTGAACACCCACGGTCGCGCTTGCTTGACCGCGAGCTGCCCATCAGCGGTGACCTTGAATTCGACCTCCATCGCGAACTGCTCGTTCGGGGCCACACCGTACTGCTCCCTGAACTTGTTGTGAATCGTGCGGAGATAGCCGCGCAACTCGTTGCGGTGATTGACGTCCAGGATGGCGGCACCTGCGGCGGTCCGGTTGGAATTGCGGACGAATTGATCCTCGCGAGCGCCCAGCGTGCTCAGCAGGATCTCCTCCGGAGTGGACTCTTGCTCTGGATTTGTGACGAGGTCTTCGCCGACCTGGGTGTTGACGTAATACATCCGCGGGCGCCCGTGCCCGCCAGTCTGGTAGACGATGTCTTCGGTGACGGCGACGCCGTTCGCGAGTTCCCCAGAATAGTTCGGATGGACTAGGATCCCCATCGCCGCTAGTGAGTGGTCGACGCGAAAGAACGCGCGCTCTTCGAACGCGCGGAAATTCCACAGGCTTGCGTAAACCTGTTTGACGGATTTGGCGATATGTCCCTCGTCGGGATGGTGCGTGAAGGAGTCGTACAGCCCGGCGCCGCTGAAGCCCGGCAGGTCCTCGTTATTCGTACTGGACCGCAGGCGGATGGACTGGCCCTCGGGGAATTGATCCTGCAGCTGCTGCAGTTCGGCCAGCATCCACTCCGGCATCGTCCCCTGCTTGACCTTCTGCCGGAATTCCTTCAGCGCGCTTGCGCGCGTTTCGGTGTCGGTCGCGAAGCCCGGCGTGTCGAGCAGGGCCGCTGCCGCGGCGTAGAGATCGTTGTCGCGCATGAACGAGTCGTAGAAGTAGAACGGTATGGCAAAGCCATCCGGCACGACCGCAGACGGGAAACCGAGCTTGCCCAGCGCAGCGACGTTCGCGGCCTTGACGCCAATGCTGGAAGACTCCGCAAACCCAACCTCGCTGAGCGGGCGGATGCGTTTGGCTTCAAGCTTGCGAGCCGGCAGCAGCGGATCTGAGGGCCGCAGCCGTGCGAAATGTGCTTCGACCTCGTCAACCGTCGCCTCACGGATCTCGTACCCGTCGGCAGCGACCTTGTAGTAGACGTACTTGCCGATCAACCCCGCGATCCGGTCTTCCTGCGCAGCGCCATGGATGAACGCATTGGGCACTCCGTCTTGTACGGCCCGCAGGTTGACGTGCGACAGCGGCGTTTGCCGGAAGCCGGTGATGATCCCGGCAACCCGCGGCATCTCGTTCGGGAGGCTCTCGTAGAGCACGACATCCCTCTCTCGGGGGCGGTCCTCAAGCGACATCAGGCGCAGGAATCCAAATCCCTCCGAGACATTGAGGGGCAGGTAGGCGATGTCCTCGAAAACCTCGTCCTGTTGGAACACCGGCAGGTTCGCCGCCTCGTATTGGGCCCGCTCCTGCTCGTAGCGCGGCACGGCTGCCGGAAGCGGGAGGTAGGCAAGATTACCCGCCAGCAGCTGGGAGTGCCTCCCGAGCAGGTCGTGGCACGCGCGGATCATCTCGAACGGGAAGGAGTCCCGTGGCTCGAACTCGTACGTGTACAGGCCCGCCTGCCCGCTGGGCGAGGTTAGCAAGGGGCGATACACCAGCACTCCGCGCATGGTCCCGGAGTTGCCCCCGCCCCGCGACATGCCCAATCCCATCGCGCGCATGAATTGCGGGTGCGCACGGAAATTCTCGGTGTTCATGAAGTAGAGCTGCGCCGAGTCGGAATTGGCCCCCATGACGACAAACTTCACGAACTCAAGCCCGATCAGGCTGGTGTCGATCATCACCTGGCTACCTTGGTAGGAGAGTCGTTCGAAGGTTTCGCGGTCGGGGATGGTCGCGGTCCCCTCGTCGGGCTCGAGGTCCTCGGGCTGCTTCGGGTCCACCGCCGGCTCGCCTTCGAAACCACCCGGCCCGCCGCCAAAGCCACGGCCGCCTCGACCGCCTCCACGGCCGCCAAACGCGGGCATCAGCTCGTTCGGGGTCAGCACACCGCTGGCGTCGGCGTCCAGTGCGGCCAGCAAGTCGCTGGCGGAGTCGATTTCAGCCGGGCTGAGATCGCCGCTAGCGTCGGCGTCCAGTGTGGCGATCATCGGGATCGTCCCCTGCACGCCTGGGGGGCCGCCGGGCCGCCCGCCGCCGGGGCCGCGGGATTCCGGCGGAGCGGGCCTCATCTCGCTTTCGCTCAGGCTGCCGTCGCCGTCGGAGTCGAGAGAGCGAAGGGCCGCACTCGCGCTCCCCAGTTCTTCTGATGTGATCTCGCCGTCGGCATCCCGGTCAATCGCCGCCATGACCGGCAGCGATCGGGGTGCAGGACGGGGGCCTCTGCCGGGCCGGCCGCGCCCGCCGAAGCTGGGCATGAGCTCGTTTAGGGCCAAGGTGCCGCTTTGGTCGGCGTCCAGCGCCCCGAGCGCGCTTGCCGAGTCGCGCATCTCAGCGGCTGAGATGTCCCCGCTGCTGTCTGCGTCGAGGGCCGCCAGCACCGGGAAGCGCTGGAACATCCCTGCCGGTCCGCCACGGCCCGGCCCTTGTCCTGCGCCTGGTCCCCGACCGCCACCTGGGCCTGCACCGGGGCCGTTTCCGGGCCCGCGGCCAAACTGCGGCACCAGCTCGTCGGCGGTCAGCGAATTGCTGCCGTCCGCGTCCAGCACGGCTAGCGCGTTCGGAGCGTTGCTGACCTCTTCCTTGGACAGCATGTCATCCGCGTCGGCATCCAGCGCGGTCATCACCGGGAACATCCGTGTCATGCCCGGCGGCAGCTGGGCCATCAGCGGCCAGCACATCGCTGTCAGGGACACGATGCCCAGCCCTATGCTTCGAGATTTCATGCCTTGGTTCCCCCTCGGTTTCCCCGCGTTGCCATTTCTTGCTCTCGGTCGTCGTAGAACAGTGTTAGTTCGGCCGTGTCGCGGACAAGGTCCATCCGGCCCACGGCGACATGGCGGATCGGCAGTCCGGTGCGCTCGCGCAGGTCTGCCAGCAACTCGTCCCTACGCGCGGGCAGCGTTAGCGCGACCTTGTCGTAGGTGACCTTCTTGCTCGCCTCGAAATGAAAGCCCCATTCGCGCTCGAGCACGAACATCACGGAGATAACGACACCATTGGACGCCAGCATGCGCGTGTAGTCGCTCTCGGTGGCCAGCACAGAGTTCATCACTGCCAACGCGATGAGCACGAACGGATACGTCATCTCGCGGGCCGAGATCGTGTCGGTGCGGTAGCGCAGCACCGAGAAGATTGCAAACAGCCCGAAGCCCACGCCGATACTCAGGTCGACGCTTGTCAGCAGGCCCAGAACGAAGTACGTGACGGTGCTGAACGTCAGGAACGTCAGTACGTATTGCTTGTCCTGTGTGGACGGATAGTAGATCAGCCGGACGACAAGCAGGGCCACCGCCAGGTTAAACCCGGCCCCGGCCAGATGAGCGATCAGTTCAGGCGGCATTGCACTCTCCCAGCGCCAGCTTCTGGATCTCCCGGAGCTTCAGCCTGATGCGGTTGCGCTTCAACTGCGGGTACAGCATCGACGCGCCGACGCAGTACTTGCTGAATCCCGTCGACCTCGACCCGATCGAGCGCATGTGCCGGTAGAAGACGGACGCCCGGTCTACGCCATCCTGCTTCAGCTCGGCCACCGCCAAGCCGGGCAATTCGAAGCTGTCGTTCGCGTTATGAAAGCGGACGCCCAGGTCCAAGGTCACGCGCTCGGCGCTTGCCTTGCTCACCAAGGTGATCCGATCGAACGAGTTCCACAGCGCCGGCTCCAGCCCGGCCACACCGGCCGGAGCGTGCGATTCGACGAACCCGCTGGCCTCAGCTGTCAGCTCGGTCATCATCGCGGAAGTCTCGGTGCGCGCCTTGATGGATCGGTTCTCGCTCAGCTTCCGCTTGACCTCGAAGAACGAGCGGTTGGAATCAACGTAGAGGCGGCTCCGGACTTTGTAGCGATTCCGCACTCCGCCGTGGTGGCTCAAGTACAGATCGAAAGCGTCGGTGTCGAAATAGAGCGTGCGGTAGCGATGGACGCGGATGCCGTCGATCTCGAGAACCGAGTAGTGGTCGCGCAGGAACTCGAGCGCGGTCAGTAGACGGCCGTGCGACAGGAGGAACTTCGTGTCGCACCGATTCGCCGAGGGGTAGGTCGCGGTTAACGACAGCGGCACGGGCGTATAGCCCGCCAGCAGATCTCGGGCTTGAGACGCGATTCCATGGGAAGCGTGATGATGGATGGGTCGCATTGCAGGGGCTCTATCCACTCGACGCGGAGCGACGTCGGTCAGCATCAGCACGCCGTATTTGCGGGCGTACGGACGGAGAGACGGCTAGGGGCGCTGCACGACCCGCAGCGCATGAAAATTTCTTGTAAAAATACACCCAGTATCTGGTCCCTCACCACAATCTCTAAGACGGCAGGCCCCGCGCGTGGGTTACGGATCAGCTACAACCCGTCGCGGCCAAGGTCGCAATGGGCACGCCCGGCTCGTCCGGCTTGGGGGCAAGGTGCCGCGCCGGGCCTTAGACCGGTTGCCGGAATTGCTTCCGCAGCCCCGGCGCAGCGCGGGGGCCTATAATGATTAATCTCGGCAGGAGGTATCGAGCATCAAAATGGCAAGTTACGCGCACCCTGAAGTGCTGGTAAGCACCGATTGGGTTTCAGAGCACGGCGACGATCCCGGCGTCCGGGTCGTCGAAGTGGACGTGGACACGGGCTCCTACGACGAAGGACACGTGCCCGGAGCTGTCGGATGGGCATGGGACAGCCAGCTCTGCGACACGCTGCAACGGGACATTGTGTCTGCAGACGCATTCGAAAAGCTCATGGCTGACAGTGGCATCGGCAACGACACGACGGTGGTGCTGTACGGCGACAACAACAATTGGTTCGCCGCGTGGGCCTTCTGGCAGCTGAAGATCTACGGCCACGCCGATGTGCGGCTGATGAATGGAGGTCGCGTGAAGTGGCTGGCCGAGGGGCGCGACGTATCCGTCGCAGCGCCTGACGTGGCTCCAGCATCCTACACGGCTTCCAGCCCGGACCTTTCTCTGCGCGCCTTCTTGGAACAGGTCCGCAGCGCGACAGCTTCCGCGGCTACGGAGCTGGTCGACGTGCGCAGCCCCGCCGAGTTTAGCGGCGAAATCCTGTCCCCGCCCGGACTGCCCGAGACCTGCCAGCGCGGTGGGCACATCCCCGGCGCCAGCAACATCCCTTGGGGCAAGGCTTGCGCCGCCGACGGCACGTTTAAGGGCGCCGACGAGCTGCGCGAGTTGTACGCCGATGCGGGCATCACCGGCACCAAGCCGATCGTGGCGTATTGCCGCATTGGCGAGCGGTCGAGCCACTCCTGGTTTGTCCTCAAGTATCTGCTGGGCTTCGACAACGTGACCAATTACGACGGCTCGTGGACTGAGTGGGGCAACTTGGTCGGTGCCCCTGTCGCACGCGGCGCATGAAGGCCGAGCACTACACCGTCAAGGATCTTGAGCTGGCGGGCTGGCCGGTCCGCATCACGTCTTACCGCATCGGTGAGACGTGGCATGCCAAGGCGGACAACATATCTCCCGGCGCCAATATCGCCAGGGCCAAGGCCGGCGCGCAGGATCAAGCGGAGGCGGCTGTGATCGAGAAGGCGACGGTCAGGCTGGCGGCGACGCGACGCGTCCCGGTCGGTTGAGTGTAGGCACGGTGAGGGTCCAGATCTTCTCCGACATCCACGGGGACGTCGCCAGTTTGCGGCGCGCGGTCGCGGTGGCAGCCGACATCTATATCGCCGCCGGCGACTTGGTGACGTGGCCGGCCCCGCTAGATCCCTGTGCAGGCGTGTTGGCGCCGCTGGGGGACAGGCTCTGGGTGATGCCCGGCAACAACGAAACCGCGCACCAGGTCAGCGAGTTCTGCGCCCAGCATGGCTTTCGGGACTTTCATGAGACCGCCTACGAGATTGCGGGCACGCACTTCGCCGGGCTGGGCTATTCCAATCCCACGCCGTTCGACACGCCGGGCGAGTATTCAGAGGAGCAGCTGGCGGAGCGGCTGGCCCGCTTCGCGGGATTGTCGCCGCAGGTCTTGGTCTGCCACGCCCCGCCTCTAGACACCGCGCTGGACGAGGCCGGACCGGGTATGCACTTCGGCTCAAAGGCCGTGCGGGACTATGTGGATGCCGAGCAGCCCGCGTACTGTTTTTGCGGACACATCCACGAAGGAGCGGGCAGGATCGCGCAGCTTGGCTCGACCGTGGCGGTTAATGTGGGCAAGCCGGGCTATCTGCTGGAACTGTAAGTCCGGCATGACCGGGCCGCCCGGGAAGCGGGATCGCCTAAAATGAAGGTGTCGTTTGCATCCTCACAGCATCGCAGCGACTGAAACCTAATGTCCGATTCACCCCCGGGGGCAGTTGCAGCGCTGCCTTTGGCAGGCGACGAGGCTGCTAGCAGCCCCAGCTTCTGGCTATGCGCTGCCACTCTGTGGCACCGCGAGCTACGCGGTTTTTACCGCCAGCGCAGCCGTATTATCGGCACGCTGTCGACGCCGCTGCTGTTCTGGTTTGTCCTGGGCTCCGGTTTCGGCTCCTCCCTGCTGGGCTCGGAGGGCGGCTACGCCCAGTTCTTCTTCCCGGGCACGCTCGCGCTGAGCGTGCTGTTCACATCCATCTTTGCCAACATCTCGCTGATCGAGGACCGTCGCGAGGGGTTCCTGCTGGGCGTTCTGGTAGCGCCTGTTTCGCGCCTCGCGCTGGTGATCGGCAAGGTGTCCGGCGCTACCACGCTCGGCGCGATCCAGGGCGCGCTGCTGCTGCCGCTGGCGCCGCTGGCTGGCCTGCCGCTTGACCTCGCTGTGCTGCCGGCCGTGTTCGGTGTGCTGTTGCTGATGGCCTTCGGACTCACCGCCTTGGGGTTCTTCTGCGCTTGGTGGCTGAATTCTGTGCAGGGCTTCCACTCGATCATGAACCTGGTCCTGATGCCGATGTGGCTCATTTCGGGCGGTGTGTTCCCCGTCGATGGATCGTCGATCTGGGTGCGCTGGCTGACGGCGGTCAACCCGCTCTCATACGGCGTTGCCGAGTTGCGGCGGCTGCTCGATGCGCCGGGCGCCGATGCCGTGCCCACGGCAGCAGCATCGTGGCTCGTGCTGGGCGGATTCGGCTTGGCCATGCTGCTCGCGGCATGGTATCGAGCCTCGCGGACCGAAGCCGCGCACCTTTCGTGAGCCGCAGCGCGCCGCGCACACTGACCCATGGAGTACACCGACCTACCGACGCTCAACGCGAGCCTAAACCTGGTGGTAACCGTCTGCCTGACCCTCGGATTTGTGTTTATCCGGCGGGGGGAGGTGCAGCGGCACAGGGCCTGCATGCTGGGCGCCTGCGCCGCTTCGGCCATGTTCCTGACGAGCTACGTCGTCTACCACTGGCAGGTCGGCTCGGTTCCGTTTACCGGCCAAGGCGGGGTCCGGCCGCTCTACTTCTCGATCCTGATCAGCCACATCACTCTCGCAGTCGTGATTGTCCCGCTCGTGGTGGTGACGGTGCGGCGAGCGTGGCGCGGAGCGATTGACCGGCATCGCAGGATTGCCCGCTGGACGTGGCCTCTGTGGATGTACGTCTCGGTGACCGGCCTCATCATTTATAAGATGCTTTACCACTGGTAGGACGACCTTGCTGGCGACCCTTCGCACACTAGCGCCCTACTTGCTGCGCTATCGCTGGCGCTACGCGGGCGGCCTGACGGCATTGCTGTTCCGCGGCGTCCTCGCCGCCGGGGTCCCCTACCTGATCGGCCGCACTATCGACCTGCTGTCCGATCGACAGCTAGAGGCGGCAGTGAACGTCGTCATCCTGCTGCTCGCGATTGCTGCCGGCAAGGGGATCGCGCAGTATGCCATGCGCTGGATGCTGATCACGATTTCGCGGGACATCGAATTCGACCTGCGCAATGATCTCAGCGCTCACCTGTTGACGCTGGACCGCCGCTTCTACGAGCGCTACCCCACCGGCGATCTGATGGCGCGCGTGACCAACGATCTCGCCCAGGTGCGCTCGCTGCTCGGTCCGGGGCTGATGTATACGGCGGAGATCGGCGTCATCCTCGCCACGGTGCTGTCGTTCATGGCATGGACGGACTGGCTGCTCACGCTGGTGATTTTCGTGCCGATGCCGTTCATCTCGCTGTTGGTCGGGTACTTCGGCCGCCGCACCCACGGGCAGTTCCAGACCGTCCAGCAGCGCTTCTCCGCCATCAGTGTCAAGGTCCAGCAACACTTGGCCGGACTGCGGATGCTGCGGGCTTACGGACAGGAGCCTGAGGAGGTGCGGCGCTTCGCGCACGCCAATGCCGACTACTTCGACGCCAGTCTGGGCCTGGTGCGCATTTGGCGGACTTTTTATCCGCTGCTGGAATTCCTGGTGGGCGTCACCGGCATCGCCGTGCTCGGCTTCGGCGGCTGGAGGGTGCTGCAGGGCGAGATGACGGTGGGCACCTTCACGATGTTCATCTACTTCCTGGCGATGCTCGCATGGCCCATGATCGGCATGGGCGTGGTGGTCAACATCACCCAGCGCGGCGTGGCCTCGCTGGGGCGCCTCAAGGAACTGTTCGACCACAGTCCGCGCATCGCGGACGATCCGACCATCGTGCGCCCCGTCGAGCGCGTGAGTGGTCCGGTCGAGTGGAAGGCTGTCAGCGTCCAATACGCGAGCGCGTCCGGGTATGCGCTGCGCGATGTCAGCCTGCATGTCCCGGAGGGGCAGTCCCTAGCCATCATCGGCCCGGTCGGCAGCGGCAAGTCGACGCTCGCGAGCCTCGTGCCCCGGCTATACGACGCGACCGAGGGAGCCGTGCTCGTGGGCGGGGCGGACGTCCGCACCCTGCCGCTGGCCGTGCTGCGCCGCCGCATCGGCTACGTGCCTCAGGAGACGCTGCTGTTCAGCCGCACAATCGCCGAGAATATCCGGCTCGGACAAGCCGACGCGACGGACGAGCAAGTCCTGGCGGCAGCCAGCGCAGCCATGCTGGACAACGAGGGGGACAGCTTTCCGGACGGCTTGGACACGCTCGTGGGCGAGCGCGGCATCACCCTGTCGGGCGGCCAAAAGCAGCGCGTGGCGTTCGCTCGCGCGATCTTGCGGGATCCCAGCGTATTGGTGCTGGACGACGCGACCTCCAGCTTGGATGCGGAGACCGAGCGCGACCTGCTGCGCGGCATTCGCGAGAGCACTAGCAACCGGACCGTGCTGATGGTCACCCACCGCGTCTCGTCAGCCATGCTGGCAGACCGCGTCGCGGTTGTGGACGGGGGCGAGATCGTGGACGTCGGAGCGCACCAGGAACTGCTCGACCGGGGCGGCCTGTACGCGCGGATGCACGAGCGGCAGCGCATCGAAGAGGAGCTGGCGCACCCATGAGCACGGGACGTTCCATCGGTCTCGACGCGGCGCGGGAGACGACTCCCAAGGCAGCGCTATACGATGCAGCGCTGCTGAAGCGGCTCTGGCAATACCTGCGGCCCTATTCCGGGTTCGCGACGGCATCGTTGATCCTGCTGATGCTGAACTCCGCGCTCGGCGTGCTCTGGCCGGTGCTCACGCAGGTCGCGGTCGACCGCTACCTCCTGCCCGATCCGGAGAGCCAGGCCCTGCTCGACCCGTGGCTGCCGGCCGACCCGCTGGAGGGAATCCTGTGGCTGTGCGGCGTGTACATGGTGGCGCTGCTGTGCTCCGTCCTGACCCGCGCCGCGCAGATCCACACGATGAATTGGACCGGCCAGCGCGTCATGCGCGATATCCGCAAGGAGATCTTCGAGCATCTGCAGCGCCTGCCGGTTCCGTATTTTGACCGCACTCCCAGCGGCCGCTTGGTGACCCGCGCGACGACCGACGTCGACGTGCTGAACGAGTTGTTCACATCAGGCTTGGTGGCCGTGGCGGGTGACGTCCTCACCTTGGTCTGCGCATTCGGGGCGATGCTCTACCTGAGTCCGCGCCTGGCGCTGGTCTATCTGGCCGTCGCGCCGTTTGTGATGATCGTCAGCTTCGTGTTCCGCAAGCACGCCCGGAGCAGTTTCCGCGACGTGCGCACGGCGGTTGCCAAGCTGGCCTCCTTCCTGCAGGAATGCTTCACCGGGATCTCCGAAGTGCAGCTCTTCAATCACGAAGAGCGGGCCTTGCGCGATTTCGAGGCGATCAACGAGGAGCATCGGGCGGCGAACTACCGCTCCGTTCGGGCGCACTCCGTGTTCTTTCCGTTGATCGAGTGGCTCAATGTCGCGGGCCTGGGGTTGCTGATCGTGGCCGGCGGGACCTGGGTGGTCGATGGCACCGTGTCGCTGGGCGTACTACTGGCGTTCCTGCAGTACGGCACGCGAGTCTTCCGCCCAATCCAGGACTTGGCCGAGAAATACAACGTGCTGCAAGCCGCGATGGCGGGGGCTGAGCGGATCTTCGACCTGCTCGACACCGCACCAGCGGCGCCGCCCCGGGGCGAGCAGGCCAGGCGCGAGCGGGCTAGGCGCTTGACGGCCCCGAGCGTGGAGTTCCGCAATGTCTGGTTTGCCTACAAGGGCGAGGATTGGGTGCTAAAGGACATCAGCTTCGAGGTGCAGCCGGGTCAGATGCTGGCTGTGGTGGGCCACACCGGCGCGGGCAAGAGCACGCTGGTCAACCTGTTGCTGCGCTTCTACGAAATCCAGAAGGGCAGCATTCTCGTCGGTGGCCGAGACATCCGCGAATGGACTCCCGCGGCCCTGAGGAGTCAGTTCAGCGTGGTCTTGCAAGACCCCAGCCTGTTCGCCGGCACCGTCGCCGAGAACATCGGACTCGGAGATCCGGGTGTGCCGATGAAGCGAATCCACCAAGCGGCTGCGAATGCACATCTTGCGGGTCACATCGAAGCGCTGCCGGAACACTATGCGGAGCAAGTTCTGGAGCGGGGAGCGGGGTTTTCGACCGGGCAGAAGCAACTGCTGGGCTTTGCGCGAGCGCTTGTTCACGAACGTCCGTTCTTGGTGCTGGACGAAGCCACCTCCAGCGTCGATCCGGACACGGAGCGGGACATCCGTGACACGCTCTCCAAACTGCTGGTGGGCAGGACATCGATCGTGATCGCGCACCGCCTGTCGACGATTCGGCAGGCCCGGAGCGTCCTCGTGTTGCATAGGGGAGGGGTAGCGGAAAGCGGTACCCACAAAGACTTGCTGAACCTGCGCGGGATCTACGCGAGACTCCACAGGTTGCAGTCCCTGGCCGAGTCCGGCAGGCCGGCCTGACAAGTGGCCGGCCTGCCACCCTCAGGGCTGCCCGCTAGGTCGGCCCAAGCTAGACCTCGCCCGCAAGCCGACTCTCCAGCCGTTCACTGTTATTGTTTTAGGGCGGAATCGAGAGCCTTGTGCCGCCTGCGGGCACCCTTGCCTCGAGTCCGGTTCGGAGGAATCCATGCGCTTTAATCTTCGACAGCCGCTTGGCGCCCGCGCTTGCGTTCGTCTCATCGCTCTGCTCGTCTCTGCCGGCGCGCTGCCAGCCGCCGTCCAGATCGCTCCTGACAGCCCGGTCCGCTGGCAGCCGGTCAGCCTGACGTTTGACGGGCCCGAGACGGCTGAGGGCGCGACGCCCAATCCGTTCCTCGATTACCGCATGAATGTCTCGTTCTCGCACCAGCAATCGGGCGAGGCCCGCACGGCGCAGGGGTTCTTTGCGGCTGACGGGAATGCGGCTGAGACTTCGGCAGAGGCTGGGGACAAGTGGCGCGTACGCTTCACGCCGCCCCTCGCCGGGACATGGGTGTGGCGGGCTGAGTTTCGCTCCGGCGCTGGGATCGCGCTCAGCGATGCAGCGGGAGAGGCCGCCGCCTTCGATGGGGAGTCCGGCACGCTGACAGTCGGCGCGGCGCCCGCCGGCGCTCCAGGCTTCGCGTCGAAGGGCTTCCTGACGCCGACGGGCGGGCATTACCTGCAGTTCTCCAACGGCGAGCGCTTCCTCAAGGGCGGCGCCGACTCGCCGGAGAATTTTCTCGGCTACTTCGAATTCGACGGGACCTTTGACACCGCTTCCCACGGCGGCGTTTCCACCGACACCGGGTCGTTCCTGCACCGCTACGAGGCCCACGCTCAGGACTGGAAGGCCGGTGACCCGACCTGGCAGGGGAGCAAGGGCAAGAACATCATCGGCGCCCTGAACTATCTGGCCTCGGAGGGCATGAACAGCGTCTATTTCATGACCTATAACCTCGACGGCGGCGACGGCAAGGACACATGGGTTTGGGCAGATCCCAAGGTGCGTGATCGCTTCGACATCTCGAAGCTGGCCCAGTGGGACATTGTTTTCTCCCACATGGAGCGGCTCGGCATCTCCATGCATCTCGTCATCCAAGAGACCGAGAATGACGAAGAGCTCGGCGGCGGTCCGGGCCTGCACGACGTGCGCAAGCTGTATCTGCGCGAGCTGGGCGCGCGTTTCGGCCACCATCTTGCGATGGTCTGGAATCTGGGCGAAGAGAATGATACGCCCCACGCCGACCGGCTAGCGATTGCCGGCTACATCCGCAGCGTGGACCCGAACAACCACGCCATCACGGTCCACACGCACAACTCGCGGAGCCTGCGAAGCTACACCAGCCTGATCGGTTCGAGCGTGTTCAACGCGACCTCGATCCAAGGGAGCATGGAAGATACCAACCACGAGACCGTCATGCTGCGCATGCGTTCGGCCGCGTCCGGGGCCCCGTGGGCGATCTTTCACGATGAGCAGTCGCCGGCTTCGGCTGGTGTGGTGCCGGACGCCGATGACCCGCAACACGACAAGCCACGCAAGCATGCGCTGTGGGGCAACCTCATGGGAGGCGGGTCCGGAGTGGAATGGTACTTCGGCTATCAGTACGCGCACATGGACCTGAACTGCGAGGACTGGCGCTCGCGGGACGTGATGTGGGACCAGACGCGCTACGCCCTCGAGTTCTTCCAGGAGCACCTGCCCTTTGGGGGGATGTGGCCGGCGAATGACCTGGTGGATGACGAAAGCGCCTACGTGTTTGCCAAGGAAGGCGAGGTCTACGCGGTATACATCCCGGAGGCCGAGCGGACAAGGATCACGATCAGCCCGGGCAAGTACAGCTTGCAGTGGTACGATCCGCGCAACGGCGGAGGGCTGCAGGCGGACAAGACCGTTGACGCGGGTGAGATGTTGATGCGCTCCGACGGCAGCGTCCAGCTCTCCCCGCCCGCCCAGCCGGGCAAGGACTGGGTGGCCCTGCTGAAGAGGCTGCCCGCTGAATGATGCCCGGCACCGAAGGCCTTACCATGAATCCGGTAGCTGTTGGCGCCAGCAAGATCGCTAGCCGACGCGAACGCGAGGTGAATCCATGACCCGACGCTTGACGATGGCACAGGCCACCATCGAATTCCTGAAGAACCAGCACGTTGAGCGGGATGGCAAGAAGCATCGCTTTTTCGGCGGCTGCTTCGGCATCTTCGGCCACGGCAATGTGGCGGGCTTGGGCCAAGCCCTGCACCAGGACACCTCTTTCCCGTACTTCCTGTGCCGCAACGAGCAGGCCATGGTCCACAGCGCCGCCGGGTATGCCAAGGTCTCGAACCGCTTGCGCGCTCTGGTCTGCACCACGTCGATCGGCCCTGGCGCCACCAACATGTTGACCGGTGCCGCGGCAGCGACCATCAACCGGCTGCCGGTGCTGCTGCTGCCCGGGGACATTTTCGCGCGCCGCAATGTCGCGCCCGTGCTGCAGCAGCTCGAGTCCGCGCAGACACAGGACGTCTCGGTGAATGACTGCTTCAGACCGGTGTCACGGTACTGGGACCGCATCCAGAGGCCGGAGCAGATCGTGACTGCGCTGCCGGAAGCGATGCGTGTCCTGACTTCTCCCGCCGACACCGGCGCCGTCACGCTGGGGATGCCGCAAGACGTGCAGGCCGAGGCGTTCGATTACCCCGAGGCACTGTTCCGGGAGCGGACTTGGTCGATCCAGCGCCAGCGCGGCGACGCGGCGGTGATGGAGGAGGCGGCCAGACTGATTCGCGCCGCCGAGGCACCGCTGATCGTGGCCGGCGGAGGTGTGCTCTTCAGCGAAGCCTGCGGGGCACTCGCGGATTTCGCCGCCACTACGGGGATACCGGTCGCCGAGACACAGGCCGGCAAGGGCGCACTGCGCTTTGACCATCAGCAGGCGCTGGGCGCCATGGGAGTGACCGGCACGCCGGGGGCGAACCTCGTCGCGCGCGAAGCGGATTTGGTGATCGGCATCGGGACGCGCTACAGCGACTTCACCAGCGCGTCCAAGACGGCATTCCAGAATCCCGCCGTCCGCTTTCTCAACATCAACGTCGCAGAGTTGGACGCCTTCAAGCATGCCGCCTTGCCGCTGGTCGCCGATGCCAGGGCTGCTTTGGAGGAACTCGCGATCCTCGGGTCGGGCTACCGCGTGTCTGCCGTCTATGCCGCGCGGATTCGCGAATATCGCGAGCTGTGGGAGCGGGAGGTTGACAGGATCTACGGCTTGGGACACGGCCCGCCGATCAGCCAGGGGGAGGTGATCGGCGCCGTCAACGAAGTGGCGGGCGATCGCGATGTGGTCGTGTGCGCCGCCGGGAGCATGCCGGGCGATATGCACAAGCTGTGGAGGACCAAGAGTCCGAACTCGTATCACATGGAATATGGCTATTCGACGATGGGCTACGAGGTGGCCGCAGGTCTGGGGATCAAGATGGCAGAGCCCGAGCGCGAGGTCTATGTGATGGTCGGCGACGGCTCGTACCTGATGATGGCCCAGGAGATTGCGACTTCGATCCAAGAGGGTGCCAACCTGCGCATCGTGGTCGTCGATAACCATGGCTTTGCCAGCATCGGCGGCTTGAGCGAAGCCTGCGGCAGCGCTGGGTTCGGAACGCAGTACCGCGTTCGCGACAACGGCAATTTGAGCGGCTCGCTGGTCGGAGTGGACTTCGTCGAGAATGCCCGCAGCCTCGGAGCCGAGGCCTGTCGCGCGACCACCCGCGCGGAGCTGATGGAAGCTCTCGCGGCAATGCAGGGCCACGACCGCACCAGCGTCGTCGTGATTCAGACCGACCGGGACGAGCGCGTGCCGAACTACGAATCGTGGTGGGACGTGCCCATCGCTGAAGTTTCCGAAGTGCCCGCCGTGGGACAAGCCCACGAGCAGTGGCAGTCGGGCCGCAGCCGGGAGCGCGACTATCTGTAGCTGTCGCGCGCCATCTCGGGTCACAGGCCGGACGATGGAATTCGAGGATCTATCTCTGTGCTTGTAACGGTCACCTCCTTCCTTGGCTTTACGCTGCTGGTGGCGGCGATTTCGTACGCCTACACGCGGCGCGACCGGATGACGACGTGGGACGCGTATTTCTTGGGCGGCCGGAGCCTGACTGCGTGGGTGATCGCCGGTTCGCTGATGTTGACGAACCTGTCAACCGAGCACCTCATCGGTCTTAACGGCGATGCCTTCAATCACACCATTGCGGTGACGGCTTGGGAAACCACCGCCGCGCTGGCGATGGTCGGCACGGCGCTGTATTTCCTGCCGCGCTTCCTGCGCATGGGGCTGTCGACCTTGCCGGAATATCTGGCCGCGCGCTACGACCGCACGACCGGGGTGATTGCCGCGACGATCTTCCTGTTCTCTTACGTGCTCGCGATTCTCCCGGTCGTGCTGCTGTTCGGTGCGAGCGGCATCGACAGCCTGTTCGGGCTGCAGGAAGTCTTCGGCCTGAGCCAGACGCAGGTCACTTGGCTACTGGTCTGGGGCGTTGGCACGCTCGGCTCGCTGTACGCGATCTTTGGCGGGCTCAAGGCGGTCGCGATCTCGGACACCATCAACGGCGTCGGATTCCTGATCGCGGGCCTGCTGGTGCCGCTGCTCGCCTTGATCCAGATCGGTGACGGAAACCCCCTGAGCGGGCTCGCGACCGTGTATGTCGAGGAGCAGCCAAAGTTTGACATTACCGGCAACGAAGCAGGGTCGTTCCTGCCGTTCGGCGTCCTCTTCACGGGCATGATCGTGAACCAGATCTTCTTCTGGTGCGCGGGGCAGCAGATCATCCAGCGCGGGCTGGGCGCGAAGAACCTCAGGGAGGGGCAGAAGGGGATGCTGATCGCGGCCTGCTTCAAGCTGCTCGGGCCGCTCGTGATCGTGCTGCCCGGAGTGCTCGCGTTCCACATGTTCAAAGACACGCTGGGCCCTGAGGACTACATGCTGGCCTATCCGACACTGGTCAAGGCCGTCCTGCCGGACTGGCTCGGCGGGTTCTTCGCCGCAGTGATGGTGGGAGCGGTGCTGAGCACCTTTAACAGCGTTCTGAACTCCTCGGCGACACTGTTCTGCCGCGACATCTATTCCGCTGTGATGCATCCGGAGGCGTCGCAGCGCCAACTCGTGGTGGCGGGCCGGGCTTGCAGCATTGTGCTTGCACTGACGGCGATGCTAATCGCCCCGATGATCGATACCTCGGGCAGCCTGTACAACTACCTCCAGCGCATCAACGCGACGTTCTTCGGCCCGATGCTGGCGGTGATTCTGCTGGGCATGCTGTACCCGCGGGTTTCGGCGTTCACCGCGAAGGCCAGCCTGGTGGGCGGACCAGTGCTCTTCTTCCTGCTCGTGTTCTCGTTCGACGATCCGGTGCAGGCGTTCTTGCAGGGCTTGTTCGGCATAGCAGACGAGATTCACTTCCTGCACTTGCTGGCGATCGTCTTCGTGGTGGTGGTCGCCTTCATGCTGCTCGTTAGCCGTTTTCGGCCAGCTCAGAGCCGTTACGAGGAGCCCGATGCTGCGCAGGTCGACATGACACCTTGGAAGCACGCCAAGTCCCTGGGCGGGTTCGTCTGTTTCTGTACGATCGCCTGCTACGTCCTGCTGGCCCAGTAATTCCGCTATGCGCCTAGATTGGCGGATCGCAGGTAGTCGATGTTGGCCTGGGCGTCGTCGAACGCAGTGCCTGCGCTGTCCGGGCCGCGATCCTGCTCGACCGTGATCCAGCCTTCGTACCCTGCCTCGTCCAGTGCTCGCTTGAAGCCCGCAAAGTCCACGTCTCCGTGGCCCAGCTTGCAGAAGACCCCGCGGTTGCACGCTTCATAGAATCCCGTCCGCTGCTCGATGCAGCGGTTGAGGATCTGTTTGTCGAGATCCTTGACGTGGACGTAGCGCACTCGAGCTGCGTGGCGGCGCAATGTCACCGTCGGATCGAAGCCCGCATAGAGGGAGTGCCCGGTATCCACGCACAGCCCGAGCAGGCGCTCATCGATCGTTTCGAGCAGATGCTCAAGCTCGTCCTCGAATTCTATGTAGCCGCCCGCATGGGCGTGCATGCACGGGGAGAGCCCGAACTCGTCGACGACGATCTGGGCGGCGATGCGAATGCGCTCGTGCAGGCGCACCAGATCGCTGGCCGAGAGGCGCGGGGCGGACCGCGAATCGCCGGCAAATGGAGCGCGCGGGGGGGAGAGGCTGTCGATGAACACCAAGTGCCGCGCGTGCAACGGCTGGAGCAGGCGGCAGGTCCTGCGCAGCGCGTTCAGGAGTTCTTCCCACGCCGCGGGATCGTGAAAGGGGCGGAACAGCACGCCCGCGGTCAGCGTCAGGCCGCGCTCGCTCAGCTGATCCGCAAGCAGGGCGCTGTCCTCGGGCATGTAGCCCACCGGCCCGAGCTCGATTCCGCGGTATCCAGAGCGGGCGGCCTCATCGAGAACGTCCCGCCATGGCGGGTTGGATGGCGCGTGCGGGAACTCGACGCCCCAAGAGCAGGGTGCATTGCCGATTGCGACAGGCATTGGCTGATCAATAGGGTACCCGACGTGTTCGGCGCAGAGCTGAACCGCCGCATCCCCGTCAATCGATTGCCGACTATTGGCCTTGCACCGACCTACATGCGCCCCTCCAATGCCCTCTCGATATAGCGCACGTACTCGGGACGGTCTCTCCAGGCGTCGATATAGGGCGCGTAGCCGTCTTCAGTCATCCACAAGGCTGGCTGTGCTTCTTCTGGATCGAAGTCGCCAGCCGGGTAATCCTTGCCCGCGGCGCTGGCATCCACCGACTTGGTCCAAGTGTCGAGCGCTTGGCGCAGGCGGGCCGCCTCCGCCGGATTGCTGGCGGCAATGTCAGTCGTCTCGCTCGGATCCGTGGTCAAGTCGTAGACTTCGTACGAATTGCTCTCGGGATCGTCGCTGACGATCTTGAGGTTGTTGTCGATCAAAGCGCTGCGCCCAGTGTGCCGGAATCCGATCGGCTGCTCGCGCCGGTCCACTTCCGCCCCGAAGGTCGGGCGCAGGTCGATTCCGTCCAGCGGCTGCAGGGACGCGGCAGCGGGGGCGCCAGCAATGCCTGCAACGGTCGGGTAGATGTCCATGGTGGCTGCGGGAAACGAGGTGACCCGCGGTGTGGGGATCCCGTCCGCCCATTCGATAATCGCCGGTACGCGGATGCCTCCCTCATAGAGGCTCCCCTTGAAGCCGCGCAAATTCCCCACGGTTCCCGGCTTGATGCGCGGCAAGCCGCCGTTGTCGCTCGTGAACCAGAGCACTGTGTTGCGCTCGATCCGGAGTTCCCGCAAGCCGACGCGCAGCGTCCCGATGCTGCGGTCCATGGCCGCGAGCTCGCCGTAGTGGTGCTGCGAGCTCTCATCCAAATCCACGAATGCGGCGCGATCTTGCTCGGACGCGATCCACGGGGAGTGTGGTGTGCCATACCAGATCACCGCGAGAAAGGGATTCGCTTGGTCTACCTGCCTGCGCATGAATTGCAGCGCCTCCGCTACGACGACTTCCGATGAATCCCCGCGGTGCTGGACGAATGTCCCGTTCCGGCTCATCAGCGGGTCGCGTTCGAAGAAGTTGGTGACCGACAGCCAGGTGTCGAATCCGAACACGCCGGGATTGTGGTCGTCGCTCGCCAAGATGGGCACGCCTGGCCCGCGCAGGCCGTTGAGGTGCCACTTGCCGAAGTGACCCGTGGCATACCCAATCTCGTCTAGCGCCCGCGCAATGGTCCGTTCCTGCCGGCGGAGGGCGAAGCCGTGGTTCTCCACGCCCGTGCGGTCGTTGCTGCGGCCTGTCATGACCGTGGCGCGGGTCGGCGAGCAGTTCGGCGCGCCGGCGTAGAATCTGTCGAAGCGCAGCCCGGCGGCGGCCATTGCGTCGAGGTTTGGGGTCTTCAGCACCGGATGGTTGTAGTAGCCGGTCTGGCCCCAGCCCATGTCGTCGGCCATTACAAGGACGAAGTTCGGAGGGGCCGGTTGGGCCGATGGTCCGCCGTCGCCTTGGGAAGCGCACCCGAGGAGGAGGACAGCGGCGAGGCTGGAGGAAACGGCTCGGAAAGTCTTCGGCGGCGGCATCAGCATTGGTCCGTTCGGGTATCGATTCTAGCAGCCGCGTCGCGGACGACCGTCGGCTCTGATACGCCGTGAGCGGATGTTGCTATTCGGATCATTTCGTCAGAACTTCTCAGATTGGCACCGGGGACAATGGCAGGCTGTTTGTCACCCAATCCCACCTGCTGCAGCAGCGAGAAATGGTCGGCAGATGCCCATGTCGTTCGCTGCAAGCGGTTTACGAGCCATGGGCTCGCTAGCCCGAGTGCACCGCTGTGGCATCAGAATGGATGCGATTCAGCGGTTTTTCCGGTCGCCTGTGGCGATCAGGCCCGCGTAAAGTGTTGAATCTAAACGACAGTGCCTTTCCAACTGTGCCCGCTCAGGCCGTGGTAAGACCATACTCATGACACTAAGCCAATCACTGGGTTCTCCCACGCTGTCTTCCCTATCACACTGGTCCTGATGTCCATCTGTGGCTCGACTATCCGTGCCCTCAGGCGCGGTAACTCCTGCTGCTCGTTCGGCTAGGTCAGAGGAATAAACGCAAATCGAGTGGTGCCATACCTAGTTCCTAAACGGCTCGTAAGCCGCTTACAATCCGTTACTTAGAAGGGTCATTTCCCAGACACGGTGAACTCAGGCCAGGTAAGTTACGGTCCGATCTAGCATTTGTCCTACGTCACGAAAGGGTTTGCTCGGCCCTCTGCTCATCTAATCTGCGAGCACGCAGAGGTCCGCACCCTGCTCGGCAAGCGGGGAATGTGAGATCGGAGCCAAAGCGTAGGGCAATCCGTAGTGGCCGGCGGCTGCGATCGCCGCTCTTGCGGAGCAATTGCCGGCTGGGCTGGTTGCGCGAGGCAGCGATGCAAGCAGAACCGGGCTACATCGCGCCCCAAGCTGCGCTGACGCCCGCGAGGGAGTGCATCGAAAACGATATAGTTTTTGAATGATGAAACAAATATCGAACACGTATCGTCTACAATAAGAATTGCAGACGCGATTCATCGCATTGATTGGCTTGGACTGCACGCATGGAACATGACAGCGGCTATCGGCTCTTGTACTCGCACCGGCGGCTCGTCGCGGACCTGCTGCAAGGTTTCGTGGACGAGCCTTGGGTCCAGGAAATCGAGTGGTCCACGCTGCAGCTCGAGGACTCACAGCATGTCGGCAGCAGGCTGGCGCAGCGCCGGAACGACCTTGTCTGGCGCATGTCGATCAAGGATGGCCGACCGCTGTTTGTCTATCTGATGCTGGAATTCCAGTCGACGGTGGATCGGCACATGGCGGTGCGCCTGCTGAGCTACCTCGGATTGTTCTACGAACAGCTGCTTCGCTCAGGCAGCCTGCAGGGCCACAAACTCCCCGTGGTGGTTCCCGTGGTGCTGTACAACGGCGGCAGTGCGTGGAGCGCGGAATTGGATGTGCGCGAGCTGGTCGAGGAGGTGCCCGGCGGGTTGGCCGAGTACCACCCAAGGCTGCGCTACAAGGTGATCGAGGCTCGATCGTGCGTGGAGTTGGAGGACTCCCGCGAGAATCTCTCCGATGTGATGTTCCGGCTGGAACGGGCTCAGACGGAAGCGGACGCGAAGAGAGCCGTGGCATTGTTGCAAGAGTGGCTGGCAGCGGGAGAGCATGCTACGCTGAGGCGGGATTTCTCGCAATGGATTACCCAAGTGGTCTTGTCGGCGCGCTTGCCGGGGACACAGGTACCTGAAGCCCGGGAATTGGCGGAGGTGATGAAGGTGTTGGACGAAGAGATGGTTCCTTGGACGGAGCGCTGGAAGGCAGAGGGCGTGGCGCAGGGCAAGGCAGAGGGCGTGGCGCAGGGCAAGGCAGAAGGCATGGCAGAGGGCGTGGCGCAGGGGCGCAAGGAGCAGCTCATTCGCATCGTGCACTCGAGATTCGGCGAACTCGTGGCAGACAGTTTGGCGGCGCTGCTGCAGCCGGTTAGCTCAGAGCAAGTCTTGGATGAGCTGACCGACTGGGTGCTTTCTGGGGGGCTTATATACAATCCTAACCAAAGCAACTAATTTACATTTCATTGCAATCGGCTACGGGCGCTTGGTTTTCCGTCCTGTGCGCTGGATGTAGTCCCAGTTGTTCTCGCCCTTGGGCGGTGCTCCCAGCAACGCACGCATGACGTTCTCGGGAGTGTCGGGAATCGGCTCGGGCATAGGGTATTTGACCGGACGGCCTCGCGGTCGCTTGGGCTTGTCTGGTGGTTTGGTCATGGAGTCCATCCTAAAACAATCCCTGGCGCCAGCGACTTCCCCGGCAAGGACTCGGTCACGCATGAATCCGAGTGCCTTTCCCGCCGTGGACGGTCGTGGCGGGATGGCGGCGGAGTCTCAGCGCACGGGCCAGCCCGCAGTGCGCTGGCGCTTCCGTGTGGCGCGGGCCGCTCATAGCGCCATTGCCCGCGCCCCGGAATCCAGACCGTTCGCCCGCTTCAGATCCTGGTACCGCAGGCGCTTGCCGCTCATCCGCAGCATGCTGTGTTCCATCTGCTCCAAGGTGTCCGCCATGCGCACATTGTGCCGTCCCGAGAATTCGTTCACGTAGCGTTGCAGGTGCTTCGGGGACATCTTGTGGTACGTCCCCACATAGCCGCGCTTGAGCATGCTCCAGAACGACTCCACGCCATTGGTGTGGGCCTTGCCGCGCACATACTCGCTGACCGAGTGCTTGACGGCCTCATGCTCGAACGGCAGCGTCTCGTAGGCACCGGCCTCGTCGGTATAGACCGTCGCGTGCAGGTCCGCGGAGTCCTTGACGAAGCCTTGCAGCGTTTCCTTGTCGGTGCCCTCAACGGCCTTCGCCACGACCCGATTCGTCTCGCGATCCTTGGCTCCCACAACCGCCGTCTTGCCGACCGGACCCCGCCCCGTCAGGTCCTTGCGGACATGATTCGGCATGTTCTTGCGCTTGCCGCCCAGGTAGGTCTCGTCTACCTCGACGGGTCCGCCAAACAGCCCCTCGCCCCGGTCCCAGGTCTCGCGGATGCGATGCGCCAGGTGCCAAGCCGATTTCTGCGTGATGTCCAGGTCCCGGTGCAGCTTCATGCTGGAGTCTCCCTTCAGATTCGTTGTCAGCATGTAAGCCGCGATCACCCATTTCTGCGCGCCTAGGTTCGAGTTCTGCATGACCGTGCCGGTGCGCACCGAGAAGAACTTGCGGCACTTCCGGCAGCGATAGCTCATGTTCGGATGCTTCGCCCTGCACTGGACGTTCGTGGATTCGCAATGCGGGCAGGTCGCCCCGTTCGGCCAGCGAATCGAGGCAATCCAATCCTCCGCGGACTTATCGTCTGGGAATAGCCTGATCAGCTGAACGATGGAAATGCCCTTGCGGCGGGCCTTGCCCGGCCCCGGATGATCGTGATTCCTGCGCGCCCTCATAACAATACTATCGTAACCGCTACAGCGCCGGAAGTCAAGCGATATCAATGAGTTATAGATGGATTGTCTAGGTTTTTCCTACAAGCAGAGCTGGTTGCTTTGGTTAGGATTGTATATAAGCCCCTTTATTTAGGGGCTTACAGACCTGAGTACCGAAATCGCAGATTTGGGCACATCGGATAGGGTGCGTGCAACATGCAGGAGTTGCTGATCATAGCAGCCTGTGGTTTTAGTCGTCTCGTGGCCGACCCGACAAGTTGGCGACGCTGAGGCCCCCCAACTGCTCAAGCTAGCTCAGCGCCCGTTTCCGTGCGATTCTGCCCGTCGGGCGCCAAGATGCGCGAAATCGCGCCCAGTATGCCAGAGAGGGCGGCCTCCAGGGGCGCATATATTGCGAAAGCAATGCCGCCAGACAGGTGCCGGCCCTGTCCTTGCAGGGTGCGAGGCGTGCCGATCCCCGTGACGGATCTCATCAGCACCCCCAAGTTGAACGCGCTGGCATGCACCAGCAGGCGCTTGAGGATGTTCTCCCGCCCGCGCAGGTGCAGCCGCCGCATCGCCCCCGTCTCGTACATGTGCGCCATCGACCGCTCGACCTTCTCGGTCCGCAGCTTCTGCAGTTGCTGCCCCTCCGCGCTGCCCACTCGCGCCCGGTTCCCCTCCACCGCCTGCTGCGCCTCCGGCTTCCCCTCGAAATCCCGCTCCGCCCGCTGCGGTTCCGGGATGTGCGCTTCCTGCCCCGCCGCCTCCAGCCCGACCAGCACCGCGTCACTGTGGTACCCCTTGTCCGCCACCACCCGCTCCGGCCGCTCCCCTTGCGCCGCCTCGACTGCCTCCAGCGTCTCCCCCAGCGTTGCCGTGTCCCCCCGGTCCGCCGCTGGCAACGTCACCCCCACCAACGCCCCGCTCTCCAGGTCCACCGCGTGCTCCGCCTTGTGCGCCAGATGCGTCGTCCCGTCCTTCATCTTGGCCACCCGCGCATCCGCGTCCGTCGGCGATTCCCACTCCTTGTTCGACAGCGTCTTGCCCTTGCGCTTGCGGTCGAATTCCGCCAGCTCCGCCACCGTCGGCGTCGCCACGCCCGAGGCGGCCGCCAGCCCCTCCACGAACTCCCGGTAGCCCTGCTGCGTGTCCTTGCGCCGCAGCGTGCGTAACGCCGCGTTCGCGAACAGCATGGTCGCGTCCACCGCGACGCTGCTCCCGTTCGCCAGGCCCGCCTCGCGCAACTGCTCCAGCACCCATGCGAACACCTGCTCGTGGGTCTCCAGGCTGATGCGCCGCCGCGTGCGCGAGATCGTGGAGTGCTCCGGCGGGCTCTCGCTCAGCTCGTAGCCGAGAAAGGCCCGCAGGCTGAGCGAGTCGCTCACCGTGAGCGCGATGCCGCGCTCGGAGTCGATGCCCAGCAGGTAGCCGAGCAGCAGCAGCCGGAAGTACACGCCGGGGGCCAGCGAGGGGCGCCCGAGCCGCTCGGCATAGAAGGGCCGGCACAGCGTCTCGACCTCCCTGTCGAAGCCCATCGTGTCGAGCAACTCGTTGAGCTTGTCGAAGAACGGAGCGGTCGGGGCCTGGGGCAGCTGGTCCTGCGAAACGAACATCGCAATCTGCCCGGGGATGCGGGTACCCATCGCCATGACCACTATTTTAGCGATTCTTGCTTGGAATTTGTTGGTGTTCTGATTGAGCGACTTTTACCACAGGCTGATAGGATTGGCGGACGTCTAATCCCGTCCCGGAAACGGCTGGACCGACAAAAAGCGCAGTTTGCCGGGAGGGTTTTGCCGATGGGATTCACCGCGACGCCGACTTGCTGGCAAGCGCATGCGCTGACCGCGTCGCAGCGGCCCGCAGCCAGGCAATGCGTTCAGGCCGCCGCGGCGCAGCTCGCCCGGCCAGCTAGCTGTTCCCACGTCAGGACCCGGCCCGCCAAACCGCGTGCCAGCCGCCGCATCTGCTCCGCCGTGTCCGCGTTGCGCACGTTGTGCCGCCCGCTGAACTCCGCCAGGTAGCGCCGCAGATGCTGCCCGCTCATGCTATGGTACGTCCCGTAGTAGCCGCGCTTGAACAGCGACCAGAACGACTCGATGCCGTTGGTGTGCACACTGCCGCGGACATACTCGCCCGCCGAGTGGTTGACTGCCTCGTGCGCGTACTCCGTCAGCGACGCGTACGAGGACGCCTCGTCGGTATGGACGGCCACGCCCGGATGGGCATGCTCGCGCACGAACCCCTGCAGAGCCTCCTTGGTCGTGCGCTCGACCGGCTCGGCGGCGACCTCGCCGGTGGCCCGGTCGCGCGCCCCTGCCACCGGCTGCTTGCCGACCGTCCCCCGTCCGGCGTGCAACTTCTTGCTGGCGTGCTTGTTGCGCTGCTTGCCGCCCACGTAGATCTCGTCCACCTCGACCGGCCCGGCGAACAGCCCGCCCGGGCTGGCGAAGCCGGCCCGCAAGCGATGGCCGAGGTGCCAGGCGGACTTCTGAGAGATGCCGAGTTCGCGGTGCAGCTTCATGCTGGAGATGCCTTTGAGGCAGGTGCTGAACAGGTAGATGGCGAGGGCCTAGGTCTGGTAGCCGAGCTTGGAGTCGGTCATCACGGTGCCGGTGCGGACGGAGAAGTGCTTGTCGCAGGGCCGGCAGCGGTAGGGCATGGACGGATGCGAGCAGCCGACGAGGACGTTGCGGGAACCGCAATGCGGGCAGGCGGGGCCGTCGGGCCAGCGGATGGCGGCAAACCACTGCTCGGCGGAGTGATCGTCGGGCAGCAGACGGATCACCTCGGGCAAGGAGATGCCTTTGCGGAACCATTTGCCGGGACCTTTCTGCTTGATTTTCTGTTTCTTCATTACCTTCTAATCATAGAGACATATGCGCTATTTATCAATCTGAAGCGGCATCAATATTCTCTATTGATTCGGTTTCGGTACTCAGGTCTGTAAGCCCCTAAAAAAAGCCTGCGCGCAGGAATTCGTCCCCGCGATCGAGGCCGAGATTGCCAGGTTCGTAGCCCTGGCAGCGGCGCAGCAGCCCGCGGCCCGCGCCGTGGAGCGGCACCCCAAGACGTTCGAGACCGCGCTGACCGCCATGACGCTGGAGCGCGCCTACTACCACTGCCCGCGCTGCCGCCAGGGGTTCTACCCGCGCGACCGAGCCCTCGGCATGGCCCGCAGCGGCCTACTGGCCGACTTGGCCGGCGTGCAGGTCGAGGCCCAGCGCGTCGAACGCGTGGCCGAGGCGCTGGGGCGCGAGCTGGACGCTGCCGAACGGGCCGGCTCGGTGACCTACTCGGCAGCGATCGAGAGCGCGGCCAGCCGCGACACCGACCCGGACCCGTCGGAGTTCGCCCGGCGCGTGCGCCGCGAGGCCGAGCGGCGCGGCTTCCAGCTGGCCCGGCGCCGGGTCATCCTCGGCGACGGAGCCCAATGGATCTGGCAAGTCGCCACAGAAGATGTTCCCCGGCGCGATCCAGATCGTCGACTAGTTCCACGCCTGCGAGAAGGTGTGGGAGGTGGCGCGGGCGCTGGGCGGCGGCAAGGCGCAGATCAAAGCGTGGGCCGAGGCGCGCTGCGCCGACCTGGAGGCGGGCCGCCTCGACGGCCTGCTGGCGACGCTGCGCGCCCACGCCGCGGGCTGTGAGCTGCCCGGCAAGTGCGCCGACTACATCGAGCGCAACCGCGACCGCATGCGCTACCCGGACTTCCGTGCCCAGGGCTTGCAAATCGGTTCCGGCGTGGTGGAAGGCGGCTGCAAGAATGTGGTCGGCGGACGCTTGAAACAGTCCGGCATGCGCTGGACCAAGGACGGGGCGGACGCCATCCTCGCCCTGCGTTGCTGCGTCCTCAGCGGTCGCTACGAGGACTTCTGGGAGTGGCGCTCCGACCCGGCCCCCGCCGCGGCCGTCTGACGCCGGCAACCTAGCGCACCCTGTGCCGGCCAGCTGACTCGCCGCAGCCGGCCAAAGAGCACCTTGCTGCCGGCGAAGACTGAGATCGGCAACGACACACCCCCCCGCTGCCCGAAATCCTCTACTGCTGTTGCCCCCAACAACACAATCATCAGCCAAATGCCGAGAAATCAAAATAATGTCGTACACCCTCTGCCCTTCGGGACCTGGCTATTGCTACACTTCAGCTGACATCAGCGTCTGACGGGCTGTGGTTAGGCGGCGCATCCCACTCTTGATTCCGCCGTTCGGCGTTGTCTCCCTTTCCGCCATCCGAACATTAAGAGGAGGAAGAAATGAAACTTTCCACAAGTACTCGGATTCTCGCCGTAACCGTTGCAGTTTTGATCGGTCTCATCGGAGCTGGCCGCAGCATCGCGCAGCTCACTTCGGCCAGCCTGACCGGGCTCGTCACCGACCCCGGTGGGGCGGTCATCCCAGGCGCCTCCATTCTAATTACCAACACCGATACCGGTGAAGAGCGCCGTGCGGACACCGGCGCTGAGGGACGGTTCACCATGTCGCAGCTGAAGCCCGGCAACTACGAATTGTCAGTGGAAACCGCTGGCTTCAAGAAGTTCGTGCGTCCCGGCATCCGCTTGCAGGGCAGCCAGGCCGCCGAAGTCAACGCATCGCTGGAGCTAGGCGATGTGACCGAGACGGTCGAGGTTATCGCCGCCGCAGTGGTGCTGGACACGCAATCTGCCAATCAGACCAACACCCTCAACAACGAGGAAATCACCGAGCTGCCGCTCAACTTTCGCAATCCGCTGACGCTCGTGCACTCCAACGCCGGCGTAGTCTCGATAGTTCGCGCGCAGCGGGCGAGGCCAGATCCAAGATCGTGTGAGTGACCAGGGCTTTGGATTGTTCGCCATGAACGGCGGCCGTGAAGCCAGTAACACGATCACCATCGATGGCGTGTCCAACAAGGGCGGCGATTGGGGCGCGACGTTTGGCACGCCGTCGGTCGACGCCGTTCAGGAGATGCAGATCTCGCGGAATACCTACGATGCCGAGTACGGCCGGGTGGGCAATGGCGTCGTCAGCCTTGTCACCAAGGGGGGTAGCGACGAGATTCACGGAAACGTTTTCTGGTTCCACCGCAATGACAACCTAGATGCCAACCGCTGGGAGCGTAACCGAGCCGGAACGACGCGGCCTGAGTTCAAGCGCAATCAGGCCGGCGTAAGCGTCTCCGGTCCGGTCTGGAAAAAACAAGGAATCTACGGCCTTTTCGGGTATGAGGCCATGCGCTTGCCGTCGGCCCAGTCGACGACTCAAACGATGCCGACAGCGTTGGAACGCGGCGGCGACTTTACGCAGAGCTTTAATGGTAACGGTTCGCTGCAACAGATCTACGATCCGTTCACCACGAGGGCGAACCCGGATGGCGCCGGGTTCATACGGGACGCCTTCCCAGGCAATAAGATCCCCAGCTCGCGCTTCGACCCGGTCGCAGTCAACGTGCTCAAGCTATTTCCCACCCCGAACCAAGCGGGTTCCGGTGTGACCGTCCAGAACAACTTTTTCAAGACCGTTCCCTTCAGCCAGGCCTTGGATCGCTATGACGCACGGCTTGACTGGTCCAGGGGCCAGGCCTATAGCACGTTTTTCCGCTGGAACAGGTCCGATTTGACAAACAATAACCCGCGCTTCTTCGACAATGGCGCCGACATCGGATTCGAGAATCTCCAGCCTTTCTACAGCGCTAGCTGGAACAACACCATCGTGCCGTCACCGACCTGGGTGATCAACGTCAACGTCGGTACCGGAGGCGGCCATCGTTTCGCCTATCCCATTCCGAACGCCGACGGAACCAGCTTGACGGACGTCGGTTACCCACAATCCTACGCCGACCAGTTCCAGAACCAGAACCTCGGCCAGTACAGCATAGGCGAGTACACCACGATAGGGCGTGGGCGCTTGTTCCAAAACGTTCGCAGAATTCACTCCGCAGGGGTGAATCTCAACAACGAACGTGGGAATCACAGTCTCAAGTTTGGATTCAATTTCGAGGCTATCCAGTGGAACTTTGTGGACTCTCGTACACCGGAGATGTCCTTCAACCGGGGCCCGACGACCGGACCGATCGCGGCCGGCAACAGCGGCGTCGTCGGCAATTCGGTGGCTTCGACGCTGCTTGGCGTCGGCGGCGGCCGCGTTCGGTTCTCGGGCGACCCCGCCTTCACGCAGAAGTACATAGGGTTCTACGGACAAGACACCTGGCGGGTCACTCCCGCTTTGACGTTGACGCTGGGGTTGCGTTACGAGCAGCAGCTTCCGCGCAGCGAGCGGTATTCCCGGCAGGCCTATTTTGACTTCGACGTCGCCAACCCGATCGGAGACGAGGCCGGCTTCCCTGTGAGAGGAGGACTGCGCTTCACCGATCAGAATGATCGCGGTATCACGGCGCTCGATACCAAGGACTGGGCGCCCCGGCTCGGCCTGAGCTATAAACTCACCGAACGGCTCGTGATGCGCGGCGGATACGGCATCTCGTATTCCACAACCTATATCGAGTCCGGGGTCAGCGGCATGGCCGGATTTGACGGAAGTACCACCTGGGAAACAAATCCGGATGGCGAGATCCCGGTAAACCTGCTTAGCAATCCGTTCCCGGGCGGTCCGGACCTGCCAACCGGCCGCTCGCTTGGGCTGGCGACCTTTCTCGGCGCCGGTGTGAACGCTTGGCATCGTGACAACCCGAGCCCGTATCTCCAGAGCTACAGTCTCGACTTCCAGTACGAGTTCACCCCAGGTGCGCTGGTCGAGATCGGCTACTCGGGGAACCAGGGACGAAAATTCGCCTGGGGCACGGGTCGCAACTTCAACCAGTTGCCCCTCAGCTCCTTAAGCATGGGGGAGGAGTTGAACAACCGAGTCGACAATCCCTTCTTTGGCCTGATCTCGTCGGGTCCGCTCAGCGGACGCACGGTGCCTCAGCACCGCTTGATGCGGCTCCACCCGCAGTTCAACAGCGTGAGTACTCCCCCGAGCGACAAGGGCGCCACTGCAAGATTCGACGCTCTGTACTTCAAGTTCACGCGCCGCTTCGCCAAGGGATTAACGGTCCTTACGACCTACCAATGGGCGAAAGCCCAAGATAACGCTTCCGAGAACCAAGGCTGGTTCGTAAGCGACGGTTTCCGGGATATATTCGACCCGTCGAGCGACTATTCGGTCAGCGCCCACGACGTTCCCCACGACTTTGTGACCAATCTTGTCTGGCAAGTCCCCGTCGGCCGCAACCAGAGGTTTGGAGCCGGTATGAGCAAGGCTGTTGACGCCATCGTGGGCGGGTGGCAGGTAGCCGGCACGATCCGCTTCAGGGCCGGAATTCCCATCAACATTCGGGTGCCGAACACGCTGGGTGCTTTCGGAGTTGGAGTGAAACGCAGCAACATCACTAGCGAGGATGCCGTGAGAAGCAGCAATCCGACTCCCGAGCGGTGGTTCAACACGGACGCCTTCACGGTGCCCAGCCGCTTCGAGCAAGGGTCGGCGCCGCGCTACATTCCCAGCCTTCGGGGAGACGGCACGAGCAACGCGGACATCGCGCTCAGTAAGACCTTCCGCGTCGGCGAGGTGATGCGGGCGCAGTTTCGAGGCGAGTTCTTCAACCTCACCAACACGCCGGAATTCAGCATTCCCGGTGCCGGCGGACAGGTGACCGTGACTTCCGGCGCTTTCGGACGGATCACCCGAACGCTCGAGGGGCCGCGTCAGGTCCAGTTGGCTCTGAAACTGATCTTCTAGTTCCCAAACAGAACCGGGGGGCTCCGCTCAGGGAGTCCCCCGGTTCGTACCTTTAGGCCCTATCTTGTGTACTGACTTAAGAGTCACATGATTCCATTGAGAGCTAGGGCTTGGTGGGCCCGGTGAATCTTGGCGAGAATCTCGTCCGCACTGGCCTTCCACCAACTCCTTCACGCTCGCGAAGCTGCCCTCGCGCACGCAGTCCTCCGTCAGGTCGGCGAAGAACCGCTCGACCCAGTTCATCCACCAAGCGGACGTCGGCGTGCAATACAGGGGAAAGCGCTCGTGCTTGCCCAGCCACTCCCGTACCTTCGCGAGCTTGTGCGTAAAGCAGTTGTGCGCGATCAGGTGGATGTCGAGGTCCTTCGGAACCTCGTGGTGGACCTGCTTCTCAGTGCGGCAGATCAGCTTGCACTCGAGACAGCTCATGGCGCGAACAGGCAACTCGTGCCGTGGCGGATGCAGTCGGCCGCCTTGGTACGAATGGGACCCACTTCCAGCGGCAGGGCGGGTAGGTGCGCTTCGGCGCCGAGCGCTACGTCTTCTCGTCAAAGCACAGCGCCACAGCTTTCTCCGGCGGGTCCGATCACGTCCCGGAACTTGCGGCCGAACTCCTTGTCCCGCGAGAGCTTGCTCCGGGGGGCTGGAGCCCTTGCTCGCGCCAGGTCCGCGCCACGCTGGACGGGGCGATGCCCACCTTGGCGGCGAGCGTGCGCGTGCTCCAGCGCTGTGCCCCCGGCGGGGCAATGTCCCTGACATAGGTATGGCGGGGTCCAGATATGCTCGGAGACTTCTAAGACCCTGATTCAGAATCACTTACAGTTCTTTCGCAGCGGCCTCAACCAGCAATTCTCATTTTAGGGATTCGGGGGTCGATTTTTGGGTCTCCAGATTGATGGGCAACTGATTCTAGGGCGGTCACAGTTAACACAGCGACTCGCATTGTTCAACCTGATTCCCTATTATCTGCATCCCAGTAGAGCGCCAGAAGGGGTGGGCTTGTGGATTTTCGGTGGCTGGCGCGAAGCCGGCAGGCAGGGGGGAGAGGCGCTAGGCACGAGATGCACTGGTCGCCAGTGGTATCGGTCGCAACCGGGTCCCCCGGGCAGTCCCCGGATGGTCCCCGGGGAGTGCCGGCGGCCTGTCCCACGCGCAGCCGGGTTGTCGAACGCCCGGTGGATAGGGCTGGCGGCAGCCGCTGCCGTTAGACGGCGCTCAACAGCAGGATCGGACGCGGCAACGGCAGCGTCGTGGCCGCCGCCTTCAGCAGCCTGCGCGGCAGCGCCGCCAGCTCGTAGCGGCGATTGAAGCGGTACTGGAACTCGGCCAGGTAGCGCGCCCAGTAGTGCGGCGCGCAGGCATGGTAGGTGCCGTCCAAGGAGCGCTTCACGTTCCCTAGGATCGTGTTCGCCCAGACTAGGCCGGGCGTCTCGCAGCCCTGCTTGCCGCCGCCCGTCACGTGTGGCTTGTGCTCGCAGCCCGCTGCCTCCAGCCCCTTGAAGCAGGCCAGCATCGGCGTCTTGTTCGGCGAGCCCCGCCCGCGCTTGCCGCCGGGGTACTCGCCGCCCAGATAGGCGTCGTCCAGCTGCACGGTGCCCGCCAGCCGGTAGCGCTGGTCCCGCTCCCGCATGGCCTGCATGAGCTTGTGCTTGAGCAGCCAGGCGGTGTTGTCGTTGACGCCCAGCTTGCGCCCCAGTTCCAGGGCCGAGATGCCGCTCTTGGTCTGGGAGAGGAAGTAAATGGCAAGGAACCAAATGGTCAGCGGCAGCTTGGTGGCCTGGAAGACGGTGCCGGCGAGCAGGGAGAGCTGGCGCTTGCAGTGGTTGCACTGGAAGGTGGCCCGGCGGGTGGAGAGGCGGCAGAAGCGGGCGCCGCCGCAGCGGGGGCAGTTGAGGCCGTCGGGCCAGCGGGCGGCGAAGAGGGCCTGCTCGCACTGCGCCTCGGAGCCGTAGTCCTGGAGGAACTGGGCCAGGCTGAGGCCTTTTTGGAACTGGACTTTGTTCTTGGGCATAGCAGAGGGTTCTCTAGCCATGATTATCGCAATATATTCGCTACCACCCAACAATATCAGCGATTTACTACGAACAAAACTCGCAATTCAAGGCAACGGAGACGCTGACCGCCGAGGGACGGAGTCAGACTGGCGGACCGGCCGCTGGGTCGCCTTGGCCAGCCCCGTTTAGGTCGGTCTTGGATGCAGGTAGTAGGGAATCAGGTTCTTCAATACATGAAGAATGGACAATGTTTTGGACGGTCTGCTGGACGCCTTCCGCCGGGCCGGCGCTGCGCTGCCGGCTTCCCGCCGGGGCCGCAACACGCGCTACGCCCCCGCCGACGCTGCTTCCTGCGCCCTCGCGGTGTTCTTCTTGCAAGCCCCCTCCTTCCTCGAATTCCAGCGGCGCATGCTGCGTATTCTGGCCAAAGGGGTCAGCATTCCGAAGGAAAAGAATCACCTCGGAGCGAAGCGACGCTGGCGGGCTCTAGCATGCCATGAGAGCGGCACCTCCGTCAATCGACACCCCCTGCGAGGGGTGAAAGTTCATCATCATCATTCTCTTTCTCCTGTGTGTGTGGTGGCCTCGGCCAGCAGCGTCGGCTGTGGCTCTGCCGGGGTCAGATTCGGGCAAGCAGGCTGCGGCGCGGCACTGCGTTCAGCTTGCGCCCAGCGTTGCTCGCAACGCTCCAAGTGGTCGCGCAGGTGCTGCCAGTAAGACCGCGGATAGGTCTCGGCGAGCACCTCCTGGAGCAGCGCTTGGAAGTAGTACAGGCTGCGAATCGGCTGCGCTCGGGGCTGGCCGAGCAGGGCCATCGACTTGCGCGTGCAGCCGAGCAGAATGGCGCGCCGGACCGTCTCCAGCGACACCCCGGAGCGCTGCCACGCCTGGGCCAGGCGCGCGTCGTCGGCGTTGCAGCGGCCCTGCACGCAGCGGGGCTGCAAGAAGGCCTCCCGCACGCTGGCTACGTACTCCGCCGCGGAGCTGCTGGCGGCCGCGCTGGGGGGAGCGCCGCCGGCCTCCGCCGCGGCTGTTTGCGCGAGCGCTGCAGCGGGCCAGAACGGCGCGCAGAGGCGCAGGCGCGAGCGCCGGTGCTGGTTGGGCGCAGGGTCGATCCGGCAGACCCCCGCGCGGACCAGTTCCTGCAGGCAGCGTCCCAGCGCCGAACGGCTCTTGCCCACCTGCTGCGCCAGCTGGGAGCGCTCGAACTCGAGCGTGCCGCCCGCCCGCGCGGCGCGCAGGCACAGGTGGGCGAACACTTTGAAGGCCGCGTCGGAGAGCAGCCCCAGCGCCCGCTCGAAGCCCTCCGCGGCCGCGCAGCAGCCGCCCGGGGCCGGTGCTTGTACGCTGCTGGAGTCCGTCATGCCGCGCGCTCCTGCTGGTCCGCTGCCAGCCGCTGGGCACCCTGCGTCTTGCGCAGCGATTCGCCCTCCAGGGCGAAGCAGTGCGCCACATGCACGATGCGGTCGAGGATGCTGTCGGCCATGGTCGGATCGCCCAGCTGGGCATGCCAGCTGGCCGGCGGCAGCTGGCTGGTCAGCACCAGCGAGCGCAGGTTGAAGCGGTCGTCGCAGATCTCGAGCAGGTCGCGCCGCTGGCTGTCGCTCAGCGGCGTCAGCGCGAAATCGTCCAGCACCAGTACATCCGTGCGCGCCAGCCGTTCCAGCAGCCGTGGGAAGCTGCCGTCGGCGTGGGCCGCCTGCACCTCCCGGAACAGTTGCGCCGTGCGCTTGTAGAGCGCACTATAGCCGTCCCGGCAGGCCTTGTGCGCCAAGGCGCACGCCAGATGCGTCTTGCCCACCCCGGCCGGGCCGGTCAGGATCACATTCTGCTGGTTGCGCACCCAGCGCGAATCGTGCGCCAGGCCGACGAAGCGGGCCCGCTCCAGACCGCGCGGGTGGCGGTGGTCGATGTCCTCCAGCGCGGCCTGCAGCTTCAGCTTGGCCAGCGCCAGCCGGCGCGTCAAAGCGCGGCTCGCCTTCCAGCTGTGTTGCGAATCGACCAGCAGTCCGAAGCGCTCCTCGAAGCTCAGCTCGGCGACGCTCGGGTCGGCCAGCTGCTGCCGGAAGGCTTCCGCCATGCCATTCAGGCGCAGCTCGTAAAGTTGTTCCAGAATCGGCTCGATCAACATGGCTCTTCGTCCTCCCCGGAGTCTGCGCCGCCGCCCTGGCCGCGCGCCGGCGGAGCGGCGAAATACTCCGCCCCGCGGATGTTGGCGTGCTCCACCGGCACGTGTGCCGCGCCCGCGGGCGGCTCGCCGGGCTGCTGGTCCAGGCCGCGCTGCAAGATCTGCTTGACGCACTTGTAGCTGCTCCCGCCGTGTGCCAGCGCGCGCGTCGCGGCCGCCTCCAAGCGCTGCGTGCCATACCGCTTGCCCAGCCGGATAATGCCCAGGCAGGGACGGTAGGCCTCACTCGCATGCGGCTTGCTGGCCATCAGTTCGCGCACCAGCCGCGCGGTCTGCGGGCCGGCTTTGCCGGCCCACTCGAGGAGCCGTTCCGGCGGCCAGGCCAAGTGCTCCCGGTGGGCCTTGGGACGGTGTTCCGCGCTGGTCGTGTAGCCGCCCTGGGCATGGCTGCGGCGGTGCAGCGCCACGCGTTGGCCGGCCTGCAGCAGTTCCACGCTGTGCGCGCTGAGGCGCACGTCGACCTGCTGGCGCAGCAACTGCCACGGGGCCGAGTAGTGCCACTGCTGCACGCTCACGTGATGGTCAATGTTAACCGTGGCGTGGAGCCATTCCGCGTACTCGTAGTCGCGCTCGGGCAGCGCCCCCAAGGCCGCCTGCTCGACGCTTGCGAACACGCTCTGGCGCGAGCCCGGCCGCTTTTGGAACGGCTTGGCGTTGTATGCCTCCAAGCCCGCCCAGAGCACCTCGTTCAGCTCGCCCAGGCTGCTGCAGCGGCGCTGCTGCCGCAACAGCGGTGTGAGCAACTGCCGCTCCACCCCTAGCACCGCCCCTTCCACGACCGCTTTGTCCCGCGGCTTTCGAGGGCGTGCCGGCACCACTGCCGTGGCGTAGTGCTGCGCCAGTTCCGCGTAGCTGCGCTTGATGCTCGGTTCGTACCGATCCGCGTGCTCCACGGCGGCCTTCAAATTGTCCGGCACTAACATGCGCGGCACCCCTTGGAAGAACCGGAAGGCGCGCACGTGCGCCGCCAGGAAGTTCGCCGAGTCCTGGCCGCGGCTGGCCTCGACGTAGCTGTACGCACTCGCGCCCAGCGTGGCCACGAAGATCTGCGCCTCCCAACTCCCGCCAGCCTCATGCACCGTCGCCGTCTCGCCGGCATAGTCGATGAAGAGCTTCTCGCCCGCCACGTGGTCCTGGACCAGCACCACCTCCTGGGCCTGACTCTGGCGCCAGTGCTTGTACCGCGCGCAGAACTGACTGTAGCTGTAGCTCTGGCCCGGCTCGCTCTGCTCGCGGTACTCGCCCCAGAGCTGCTCCAACGTGACGTGCTTGTACCGGCGCAACTGTGCCTGCACCCGCGCGAAGTCCGGCTGGCTGTAGCGCGGCGGCGCAGCCTTGGGGTACAACTGCGCGTACAGTTCCGCGTCGCTGGGCGCGGGCGCGGCCAGCGGCCAGCCCAGGCCCGCCTGACCAGCCCGCCCCAGCAGGCGCTGGATGGCCGACTGGCTCACTCCAGTGGCGCGGGAGATCTCCCGCTGCGTGTGCCCTGCGCTGTAGTGCAGCCGCAGGATTTCCTTGATTTCAAACATTGCGATCGGTTGCCTTGGCATCGCGTGTCCTCCTGTCCGGATTGGAACAGGACGACGCGCTTGCCCGCCGTTGTCGCTACGCTCTCACCGCCTGATCTTTCGACCACGCGAGTGACCCTTTTCATTCAGAACGCTGACCCTTTTCAATCAGAACACTGACCCTTTTCAATCAGAATATTCAGCGCATGCAGCAGGAGACCTCCCGCTCCAATTGCCACACGCTCTTCGGCGTGCAGAAGATCCCCTGCGACAACCGGATCCGCGATCTGCTCGACGGCGTGGACCCCGCCCACTTCGCCGAACTGTGCCCGCTTTGCCTCGGCACCGTCCGCGAGCAGGGCGCCCTAGCCGCCTTCGAGCGCCTCGGCGGCCGCCTGCTGGTCGCGCTCGATGGCCTCCAGATCCACTGCTCGGACGCGATCCGCTGCGCGCAGTGCTCTGTCCGCCATGTCGGGGCCCACAAGACCGAGCAGTACTTCCATACGATGCTCTCGGCGACGGTCGTCGCCGACGGCCACAACCGCGTCCTGCCGCTGATGCCGGAGTTCGTGCAGCCCCAGCAGGACCCGGCCGCAGACCAGCCGGAACTGTCCGAGGAGCAACGCCAACAGGACTGCGAGCGCAACGCCGCCAAGCGCTGGCTGCCCGCCCACAGCGCCGAGCTACGCCCCTACCGGCCAGTCTTTCTCGGCGATGACCTGTACTGCTGCCAGCCCCTGTGCCAGCTGGTCCGCGGTAAGCGTTCGAGCGGGCCGTGAATAGAGGACGTTGAGAGGGTGGAGGGAGGGTGGAAAAAAAAACTGGCTTGAAACGCTGGACACCGGATATGTGTTTATGCCAGCCTAGCGAATATGCAGTTGGGCGGGCAGCCGGAAGCGCAGGGAGGGTTGGTGTGGGCCCCGGGCTTCGACTGGCGGCGGGAGCGGGTGCCTGCCGAGGCGGTGGCGTTGGTCGAGGCGAAGCAAGCGGCGCATTACTGGCGGAGCATGCACGCGCGGGCGAAGGAGCGTGTTGCGCAGCGTTTGGGGCAGCTGGCGGATGCGCGGCGGCAGATCGCGCAGTTGGCCGGGCGGGTGCGGGAGTTGGAGCAGGAGAATGCGGGCCTGCGGCAGCGCCAGCAGGAGCTGCTGAAGACGCCGTTCGGGAAGCGGAGTGAGAAGCGTCAGGGCGGCAGCGCCGGCGGGCCGGGACAGCCGGGGCCGGGCAGTGCGGGCACCAGTCAGGGGCCGCAGCGGTCGCGCGGGGGGCAGCCGGGAGCCAGCGCGCATGCGCGGGTCGCGCGGGCCGGCCTGCCGGTGCGGGAGGAGTGGCACGAGCCGGAGGCGGTCCAGCGCCAGTGTCTGGACTGCGGGCGGCCCTACCGCCGCAACGGCGCGGCGGTCAGCGACCGGATCGAGATCGAGGTCAAGGCGCACGTGCGGCGGATCCGGCGGCCACGCTACCGGGCCGCGTGCGAGTGCGCGAGACGGCCGGGGCAAGCGGTGCCGGAAGTGCTCGCGCCGCTGGAGCCGACGCTGTTCCGCGGCTCGGGCTATGGCCTGAGCGTGTGGGTGGCGTTCCTGATGCAGGTGGATTGGCAGCGGCACCCGGCGCGGGCCTTCGAGCGGGAGTGGGCCGAGTTCGGGGTGCGCCTGCCGGCGGCGACCCTGCTGGGGCATGTGCCGGATTTTCTGACTTGGTTCGAGCCGCTGGCAGAGGCCATCGGGGTGCATCAGCAGCAGGCGCGGGTGGTGCGCGGGGACGAGACCTCGTGGGTGGTGCATGTGCGGGCGGAGGCCGACGCGAACCCGCGCTGCTGGCTGTGGGCCTGCCTGAGCCGGGACGCCGTGCTGTTCCGGGTGGATCCGTCGCGCAGCGCCGTGGCGGCCGGGCAACTGTTCGGGGCCCTCGGGCGGGACCGGCGGGTGGTGCTGGTGTGCGACCGCTACTCGGCGTATGTGAAGTTGGCGCGGGAGCACCCGGGACAGTTCGAACTGGCGGTCTGTTGGGTCCACGTGCGGCGGGATTTTGTGACGCTGGGGCGCAAGCGGCCGGATCTGCAGGCATGGGTGGAGGGGATCGTGGCGCGGATCGGCAAGCTGTACCAACGCAACGCGGAACGGCTGGCGGCGTGGGACCCGGAAGGTTGTCCGCAGGGGCAGTCCGAGCAGTTCCAGGCGGCGCAGGAGCGTCTGGAAGCGGAGTTCGAGGCGCTGTTCGAGCAAGCGGGCAAGGAGCAGCGGGCCCTGAGCGCGGCGGCGGGGAAGCCGCCGGGCGGCGGCCCGCCGGACCCGCGCTTGGGGCCGCTGCAATCCTTGTTGAAGCACCGCCAGGGCCTGACGGTGTTCGTGGCCAAGCCGTTCGTGGCGATGGATAATAATCCCGTGGAACGAGCCCTGCGGCGGCCCGTGATCGGGCGCAAGCTCAGCTTCGGCTCGCACAGCGAGGGCGGGGCGGCCCTGCAGGGCGCGCTGCTGTCGGTGTGCGCCACGCTGGATCTGGCGGGCCTCGACCTGCGGCGGTGGCTGGAGGCGTTCCTGGGCGAGTGCGCGGGCCTCGGGCCGTCGTGGTGGATCCTCAGGCCTGGCTGCCGTGGGGCCTGCCCGCAGCGCGCTTGCGGGAACTGCAAGCGCAGGGGCGCTCCAGGCACGGGCCGGCCCCGTGAGCGGCTGCCTGCGCTACTGCGGCCGGGACTTCCCGGCTGCCGAACTGGAGCTCATCCGCGCGCTGATCGCGCAGCGCGACCCGCCCCTGTTCCGCACGGCGCTGTCGCGGGCGGTCTGCGCGGCGCTGGACTGGCGCAAGCCCGATGGCGGCCTCAAGGAGATGAGTGCGCGCGTGGCCCTGCTGCGCATGCAGCGCGACGGCCTGCTGACCCTGCCGCCGCCGTTGCGGACCGTGCCGCGACCGCAACCGCTGGCGCTGTCCCCGCGCACCGCTCCGCCCGGCCTCGCGCCCCTGCCCGGCTCGCTCGCCCAGGCCCGCCCCCTGCGCCTCTCCCTGCTGCGCCCCGCCGATCCCCGCAGCGGCCTCTGGAACGAATTCGTCGAGCGCTACCACTACCTCGGCTACAAGCCCCTGCCCGGCGCCCAACTGCGCGCTACTTCGTCTACGCCGCCGACGGCCTCCTGCTGGCCCTGCTCGGCTGCGGCGCCGCGGCCTGGAAAACCGCCCCGCGCGACCGTTTCGTCGGCTGGGATGCCGCCACCCGCCAGCGCAACCTGCCGCTGCTCGTCAATCACGCCCGCTATCTCATCCTGCCCTGGATCCGCCTGCCCTGCCTGGCCTCCCATCTGCTCGCCTGCCTCCAGCGACAGCTCCCCGGCGACTGGCAGCAGCGCTACCAAATCCGCCCCGTCCTGCTCGAAACGTTCTGCGAAACCCCGCGCTTTGACGGCACCTGCTATCGCGCCGCCAACTGGATCCTTCTCGGCCAGACTCAGGGCCGCGGTCAACTCGACACCCGTCACCAGTACAACCAGCCCGTCAAGAACGTCTTCGTCAAACCCCTCTGCCCCGACTGGAAAGTAATCCTCAATCGCTAGTTCCCCAGCCGCCCTTCACGGCCCGCTCGAACGCTTACGGTCCGCGAGCTCGGGGCGGACTTCCTGTTCGTCTGTCAGCCCAGTTCCCACAAGCGTTTGTACGAACTGCTGCACGACGATTTCATCCATTCCAGCGGCTGGATCAAGACCCGCAACCGGCACCAGCGGGTCGAGCTGCAGCGCTTCCGCTGGATGCACGGGCTGCCGGTCCGCGACGGTGCCGACGCCGTGCAAGGGGCCTGGGTCGAGTTCGCGATCGAGCGCAACGGCGAGCGCACCTACACGAACACGTTCTGCACCAGCTTGGAGGTCACGGCTGACAACGTGGCGGACATCGCACGGGCCGGACGAGCCCGCTGGAAGATCGAGCATGAGGGGTTCAACTGCCTGGCCCGCCACGGCGACAACATCCAGCGCAACTTCGGGCACGGCAGCCAGGGCCTGGCCAACCTGCTCGCCACGCTGAACCTGTTCGCCTTTGCGCTGCATGCGGTCCAGGACTGCGTCTCCGACCTGTGGCGGCAAGGCCGGGCGCAGGCCGGCACGCGGCGCAACTTCTTCGCGACCCTGAGCTTTCTCACGGAGTGGTTCTGCTTCTGCAACTGGACTGCCCTGTTCGAGACCCTGCTACGCCAGCGCCCGCCACTGCCAGTGCAGGGCAGCCCGGCCACCCCGGCCCGCGTTCCGAGCCGCCCTAGCCCTGCCGCAACTGCCTCCCTAGGGCACGCACAAACGCCCGCCAATTCCATCCCACACGAGCCAGACCCGCCATCCTGAGAATTGCTGACCGACTGGGTGCTTTCTTGCCGCAGCGGCGAGGATCTGCTAGCGCGCGTTCGCCACAGCTAAGCACTTAGTGGGGTTTCGGCGTATCCCTCTGAAGCATGGAGTTCCGCAAGAGGGTCCTATACTAGTGGGAGTCTTGGTGTATCATGCGACCCACCTCGGGCGGCAGCGTGTGGCCGCGGCCGGCAACCATGACAGTTGGACCACTGTTGAATTTCACGCTATTTCGTGGAACAAAACGAAATCTCGTTCGGATATAAACCGACCAGCAAGATTCGTGAATGGCGAGCAAATGTGAAACACGTTGTAGCGAAGGCAGTAGGCCGTGGCGCCTTTGCTACACAAATTCCGGTAGTCGCATGTGTAAGAGCCGCTAGCGGGCCGCCGGTTCCTTCGCGCCAGGTCCACTCTCTTCCTCCTCCAGTAGCGGACCCACTTAAAACAGATGATCAACACCCGCACGGACTCGAGTGAAACAAATCCTGCGGATTAGAGTGAAATTCAATAGACCACGCCGTGGCACAAACTAGCCAATTGGGTGCGGCAGACCACTACGCTGCAACGCGAGGACGGGCGTTGCATCGAGACTCGCCAAGACGTGCGCCCGAAACAGCACGCGCCCTGTGCTAGCCACCCCAACTGCATCGGCGGAGGCGGGTGACAGGAGAGCCGATTGCCGCCCGGGAGAACTGAGTTAACTCCAATCGCGTGGTGCCATACTGAATTCAAGAGTTCTAGTAGGTCATGTCTAATCAATGACTTACCTGATTACCCAGAAGATCCAGCCAAAGTTAGGAGGCGATAGGGCAGCGGAGGAGTGCGCACGGCGACATAGGCGAGGCGGGGCACGAGATCGACCAGCTCGTAGCGGCGGTTGAAGCGGTAGGCGAATTCGGCGAGGTAGCGCCCCGCGTAACGCGCCTCGCAGGCGTGATAGGTGCCGTCAATCGCGCGCTTGACGTTGCCCAGCAGCGTGTTCACCCAGGTCAGCCCAGGCGTCTCGCAGCTGCCCTTGCCGCCTCCGGTGACGCGCGGCTGGTGCCTACAGCCGGCTGCCTGCACCCCCCGGAAGCACGCCAGCCCGTCCGACCGTACGATCGTCCGCGGCCGCAGGTGCTGCTGCGCCCAGGCTTGCACTGCGCGGCGGCGGAAGCCAACCACCGGGCTCAGCCGCAGCCGCTGCGGCCGCCCGTCCTCGCTGACTTGGGCCGCCGCCAGGAAAGGCGTCTTGCGGGCCGCGCCCCGACCGCGCTTGCCCCCGCTGGCCTCCCCGCCCAGATAGGCGTCGTCCAGCTCCACAAAGCCCCCCAGCGGCTGGCTGTCGTCGCGCTCGCGCATCGCCTGCATCAGTTTGTGCTTGAGCATCCAAGCGGTGTTGTAGCTCACGCCCAACTGGCGCATGAGGTCCATCGCCGAGATGCCATTCTTGGATTGCGTGAGCAAGTAGATCGCGAGGTACCAAGTGGTCAGCGGCAGCTTGGTGTTCTCCAACAGGGTGCCTGCGGTCAGCGAGACCTGACGCTTGCAGCGGATGCACTGGAAGACCTTGCGCGTGTGCAGCTGGCAGTGCTTGTGATAGCCGCAGGCGGGACAGCGGAAGCCCTGCGGCCAGCGCGCTTTGAACACCGCTTGGGCGCATTGTTCCTCGGTTCCGTAGAGCCTGAGGAAGTCCCGCAGGCTCTGTCCCTTCTGGAACTGGACTTGGTTTTTAGACATCGACAACTCCTTTGTTATCAGATACTTATTATACCTTCCACAGCAATTCAAGTCAACCGAATCGAAGCCTGAACCTAAAACTTTTCGGCTCCTAAATGCTGCTGAGACTTCCGGGTAATCAGGATGACTTATGAAAAGTCGAGTTTTAAGAACGGTGAAGTCGGTCCATGTCACAATGATTCGCTTTCGAAGCGATCCGCCCGCGGATTCATGGTGTGACGCACCAACGAAATAGCATCCCATGGGGAACACCCGCTCAACCAAAAGCCCCCTGGAGAAGCCGGGCAAGCAAGTGGGATCTCTGCGCTAGCAGACGAGATATGAGAGCGGACTAACAGGGGAGCTTCGGCCTAAGCGGTCCGCGAAGATCGGGGCGTAGAGGCGGGCAGTAGCGAAAAAGTCAACCAGTCGCGTTGGCTACACGGGTTGGTCGGCCCATCGCCAAACCCAGACTTGATGGTGGGCGGCACTGGACTCGAACCAGTGGCCTCCTGCTTGTAAGGCAGGCGCTCTAACCAACTGAGCTAGCCGCCCTCGGTCGTCAGCTTGGAGATCAGCCAGAGCCGGTGCCCGAGACACTGCGACGCTGAATCCGAGCTCACCTGCTTCTAGTCTCGCAGGCACCGACGGGATGGCGCTACCGTTGCGGCTGCTGCGCTTGACCTCAGCGTGAATTCACGTTCCTGACTGTCACGACGAGTACACCGCTTCGGCAGCTCGCAATCCGTCGTTCAGCCCGAGACGCGTCTCGAGGGCGGCAGGCAGCACACGGACATACCTCCGCGCGGACGAAGCGCCCACCAGCCCGACGCGCAGGGTCTTGTCGGCTAGCCGCCTGAATCCGCCGAGCACTTCAATGCCGAAGTCCTCCAGCAGTGGCTTGCGCAGCAATGCATCGTCGCAGCCGTCCGGCAGCACAGGCGCATTCAATATCCACAGGCGCTTACCGGGCCGGACATGCATCGAGAGCCCCATGGCTTCAATGCCCGCAACAAACGCTCGGTGATTCAGCTCGTGCCGCTCGAAGCTAGCCTCGAGCGTCTCCTGCTCGCAGAGGCGCAGCGCTTCCCGCAGGGCGTAGAGCATCGTGATCGGCGTCGTATGGTGGTAGCGATGGGACTTGCCCCAATGCTCGTCGATCAGCTTGCGATCCAAGTACTACGACACGTAGGGCGCGGCGCGCCGGCAGTGCCTCCAGAGTGGCGGGGGATCGGGTGGATTCGCTGGCTGCTCGCTATCCGGGACAGGCCAATCTGCGGTGGGTGCTGTGCGACTACAACGAAATCTTCTTCCCGCTGGAGCTCGAGCTGGGAACGGTCCGGCGCATTCCATCGGTGGGGCATGTGAACATTCATCTCCTCGATGGATGACCAAAGCCGTTCCGCTGGGATCGAGTCGTGAAGTGCCGCCTGCTCTGCCTTCTCTTCAGTCACTTCTAACCGCCGTCTATTGCAGCCACTTGCCAGAGGGGCGGGGCGGGGCAGGTATGATCAAGCACCATACTTCGAGGGAGTGCTCATGCCGAAGAGAAAAGTCGCGCTCACGCTCGACGCTACGCTGATTGATCGGGTGGACGAGCTTGTTTCTAAACAGCAATTTGAAAGCCGCAGCCAAGCCGTTGAGGCTGCTCTCGCCGAAAACATCCAACGATTTGACCGAACTCGACTCGCTTACGAGTGTGCAAATCTAGACCCAGCCGAAGAACAGCGACTCGCCGACGAGGGCCTCGCGGCTACGAATGAGGCGTGGCCCGAATACTGAGAGGCGACATCCGCTGGGCTGATTTGAATCCGGTTCGCGGGCGCGAGCAGGCTGGGCAGCGCCGGGTCGTCATTCTCAGTCACGATGTCTTTAACGAACGTTCCGGTATGACGAACGACCGCCGAGGGTTTCATGCCGTCGGGGTGAGTGGCGCGCCGCTCATGCGCGTTTGGCCAGAATACGCATCTCCCCAGTGCCGCTGCTGAAAGCGTCAGCGGTGCCAGCCCGGGGCGTGCGCTGAGGCATTCCTGGGTGCCGCTGGATACGATGTCGGTCCCGTTTGTGGCGACATCGACGGGCATTCCTACCAGAGACGTGACGCAATCACCGACCACGAGCGCTCCGCACGCGTGAGCCGCCCAGCAGATCGCAGCTGCTGCCTGCAGCGCTGCGGCCGACGTCTCGGCATGGACGAACATCACGATCTTGGGCTGCTCGCGCTCGATAGATTCGCTAGCCTCTTCGTCTGAGAACACCTCGCCCCACGGTCGTTCCAGCCATGTGATGTGGGCGCCTTGGCGCTTGCACATTTCGGTGAAGCGGTCGGAGAATAGCCGTTGGCAAGAACTGCCACTTTGGTCTTCGCCTCGATGAAGTTGACGACGGCGGCCTCCATGCCGGCCGAACCAGTGCCCGGCACAGCGATGGTGAATTCCTTGTTGGCGCCGAAGACGTAGCGCAACAGCTCCGACGTGTCCTGCGGAACACCGAAGAAATTGCCTCCTGCGCAGAATCAGTGGGTGAAGAGCGGGTCTTGCGTCCTGCGGTAGTGTAGTTTCATCCGGGTACCGAGGGCTTCCGCCGAGGTGGGCGGGGAGTTCCGGTCTGGGGAAAGGAGGAGACAACAGGTGCAGTTGCGCACGATTCTGAACCGGGTGTACAAGCTGCCGGGGTTCGTGTACGGGAAGATCCGGCTGGTGGAGCGCGAGGGCGGGCAGGCGGAGGTGGAGGTGGAGGTCTTGCCGCGGGCCAACGGCCGGGCGCGCTGCTCGGGCTGCGGCGAGCCGGCCCCGTGCTACGACCGGCGCGAGCGGCGGCGGTACCAGTTCGTGCCGGTGCTGGGGTTGCCGACGTACTTCATCTACGAGATGCGGCGGGTGGACTGCCGGCGCTGCGGGAAGGTGAAGGTGGAGCGGGTGCCGTGGGCGGAGGGCAAGCAGCGCTCGACGAAGGCGTTGAGGTGGTTTCTGGCGAGTTGGGCGAAGCGGCTGTCGTGGCAGGAGACGGCGCAGGTGTTCGGGGTGTCGTGGGAGCGGGTCTGGCGAGCGGTGGGGATGGCCGTGGAGTGGGGCCGGGAGCGGGTGCAGCTGGAGGGGGTGGCGACGATCGGGGTGGATGAGATCGCGTGGCAGAAGGGCCATAAGTACTTGACGTTGGTGTATCAGCTGGATGCGGGCCGGCGGCGGCTGCTGTGGGTGGGACGGGAGCGGAAGATCGCGACGCTGGCAGGGTTTTTCGACTGGTTCGGGGAGGAGCGGTCAGGGCGGCTGGGGGTGGTGTGCTCGGACATGTGGAAGGCGTACTTGCGGGTCGTAGCGGAGCGGGCGCAGGCGGCGGTGCACGTGCTGGACCGCTTCCACATCGTGCAGAAGCTGGGCAAGGCGATCGACGAGGTGCGGGCGGCGGAAGCGAAGCAGCGGAAGGCGCAGGGGGAGGAGCCGGTGCTGAAGAACACGCGCTGGCTGTTGCTCAAGCGCAAGGAGAACCTGAGCGAGGAGCAGGAGCCGAAGCTGGCGGAGCTGGTGAAGCTGAACTTGCGGACGGTGAGGGCGTACCTGCTGAAGGAGGATTTCCAGCAGTTCTGGGAGTGTCGCTCGCCGACGGCGGCGCGGCGGTTCCTGGTGCGTTGGTGCCGGCGGGCGATGCGCTCGCGGCTGGAGCCGATGCAGCAGGTCGCGAAGATGCTGAGGCGGCATCGGCCGCTGGTCTTGAACTGGTTCCGGACCGGGAGGAGCTATTCTTCGGGTGCGGTGGAGGGCATGAACCTCAAAGCCAAGCTGGCTATGAGAAAAGCGTACGGGTTCAGATCCTACAGGTCTTACGAACTCGCTTTATATCATTCACTTGGAAATCTACCGGAGCACAGCCTTGCCCACCGATTTTGCTGAAGAGCCAAGAAATTGGGGTCGGTGTGACCGACGAGCGGCGACGCCATCGCTTGGTAGACGCGGAGGTCGACCATGCTCGGGCTAGGGCCTAGCAGGATGCGGTGGGGTGGTTGGTAGCAGTCAAGCGGCATCGGGTCATGGCGGACGGCGCGTGAGGCCCGTGCCCTACACGGGATACCTTTATGGGACAAAAGGCCCGAGATCTGCGGGCAGCGCGGCCCTTGCTGGTAACACTGCCGACGCGCCTAGCTAAGCCTCGAGATACCGCCCTGAGTCAGTCGTCAGCGACGCAGCAGTCTCGTTCCCGGGCGGCCCCGGAAAAGCCTTTTCGGCTAGCCTGCTATGACTCTCAGCACAGCGGGAGCACCCTGCCTCCGGGCGTCGTCATCGTGGTAACCTTGCGAGCATGTCCAACCGAATTCAACGTCGCACGTTCTTCCAGTCGGCGGCTGCCTTCACGGCCGCCTCGTACGCCCGGATTCTCGGAGCCAACGACAAGGTCAACATGGGCCTGATCGGCTGTGGCGGGCGCGGCCGGGGCGTGCTTCGAAACTTCGTGGCGAACCCGAACGTGAACGCGACTGCCCTGTGCGACGTGTTCAGCGCTCGCATCGACGAGGCTGCCCAGGTCGCGCCCAATGCCAAGGGTTACAAGGAGCACGAAAGGCTCCTCGAGGCCAAGGATGTCGACGCGGTGCTGATCGCGACGCCCGATCACTGGCACGCCGGTACCTGCATCGATGCCGCCAACGCCGGCAAGGACATCTACTGCGAGAAGCCGCTGACCTTGCGGATCGAGGAAGGCCCGGAGATCGTCAAGGCGGTGCGCCTCAATGACCGGGTATGCCAGGTAGGCATGCAGCAGCGCTCCGCGAAGCACTACATCATGGCCAAGGAGAAATTCTTCGACTCGGGCAAGATCGGCAAGGTCACCTTGGCGCGCACGTGGTGGCATGGCAACGGCGCCCACTTGCGCCCGTTCCCCCAGCAGTATGCCGAGCAGCCCTCGAATCTGGACTGGGGCCGCTTCCTGGGCCAGGTCAAATGGCGCGAATACGATCCGAAGCAGTATTTCAACTTCCGCGCGTACCTTGAGTACGGCGGCGGGCAGATCACCGACCTGTTCACGCACTGGATTGACGCGGTGCACCTGTTCATGGGGCAGGACAACCCGACAGCAGCGGTCGCTTCAGGCGGCATCTACCATTACAAGGACGGGCGCACGGCCCCGGACACGATTAACTGCCTGTTGGACTATCCCGGCGAATGGACGGCCACATTCGAGGGCACGCTCGCGCCAGGCCTGCGTGGGGCGGGCGTCGAGGTGATCGGCACCGAAGGGCGCCTGTGGATCACGCGGGGACGCTACGAATGGTACTTGCCCGGAGCGGACCAGCCCGCTGAGACGCAGCCTAGCATCGGCAACATGACCCAGGATCACGTCGACAACTTTATCGACTGCGTGAAGAGCCGCAAGAGGCCCAACGGCGACGTGTGGATCGGCCACCGCTCCGCGCAGGCCTCACACCTAGGGAACATCGCCTACCTGCAGAAGCGCCGCCTGAAGTTCGATCCTGATCGCGAGGAGATCCTGCCCCTGTAACTGCGCGACGTGATCGCAGGATCGCGAAGGATACGGTCGACCGGGACCTCGCAGGATGCGGACTCTTGCGTCTGCCTATCGCAACTGACCCTCTACAAACGGCACCGCGAACACCTTGTCGTGCTGGATTGGACCGTGCCCGAAAAATCCGTCCTCGCCGAACAGCTCCCCGTGGTCGGCAGTGATCGTGATGTAAGTGTTCGCGGGAACTAGGTCGAAGAGTTCTTCGATGACTTCGTCGAGGTACTGGACAGCTTTAACCTGCCTGTCGCGCAGCGTGTCGAGCTTGGACTGGTCGAAGAACTCCTCGGTGCCCTCGGTCAGCTTGCCCCCGACGATGTGGTCGTCCAAGTGACGGAACACGCCGTGGACACCGCTAACGCGAGGCCATTTTTCCGGCGGCTCGTCGGGTAGCGCGTAAGGATAGTGCGTCTCGCCGACGTTGAGGATGTAGAACGACGGGCGGTCTTCCGGGAAGCGCATCTCCTTGAGCATTGCCCGCATATCGTTGTGCCGCGGCATCAGCCGGAACGTGTCAAACCCTGTGTTGAGAATGGTCTTGGGGTTCAACACCGGCAGCGAGACCATTGCGTGGGTGCGGTAGTTGAATTGTTTCTGCAGGAATATCGGGAAGTACAGCTCCGGCACCAGCGATTTGAAACCGACGTTCTCCACGCCCAGTCGCTCGTTGAACTTGAAAAAGTCCTTCTTGTAGTACTCGGATGCATAAACATGTGACGGGCTGCTGTGCGGCAGCAAGCCCATGAGCAGGTTGTAGTGGGATGGAGCCGTCCACGAGGCGTACGACCAGCGCTGCTCGATTGTGCCTAGCTTGGAAATGGTCTTCGGCCTCGCAGCGTCGAACGAGTCGAACCTACAACTGTCGAAGATCACCAGTACATAGTTGTTTGGCCGCATGGGGATTGAACTTCGATTGTACGAACTTCCGGTCCGGCCGAGACGCACGCTAGCGCTGTCGAGTCCGCCTCTGACAGCAGGCGACTGCGGGCCGGCGAATTGGATTGACCGGTTTTCGGCTCCGCCCACAGCTTGCATCGTCCAGCGATGTGACCTGGACGATCACTGCGAACAAGCCAGTGGAATCCGATGGATCCCGAGCTTCCACTGATACGTCAGGAGTTGGTTCGGTAGCTCGGTGCCATGCGGTGGGAACCCTACCGCCTGAATTCGAAAGTCTCAGTGGTACAAGGTTTGAGGGGGCGCAGCCTAGCGGGTCCGCACAATTCTGGTCCCGTTGCGGTATCGTTTTATCCACGTCTTTGAGAATATCCGCATGTCGTCTCCAATCAACCGCCGCCGATTCCTCGGAGCCTCAGCCGGACTGCTGAGCTCAGCAAGGGCCGGCCGTGGGCAGTCGGCTAAGCGGCCCCCCAACATCGTCTTCCTGATGACCGACAACCATCGCTGGGACCTGCTGGGGTGCGCCGGGAACCGCATTATCCGGACTCCCCATATCGACAAGCTCGCCGAGCGCGGCATCCGCTTCACGAACGCGTTCTGCACCACATCGATCTGCGCCGCGACACGGGCCAGCATCCTGACCGGGGAGTTCCGCAGAGAGCACGGCTATACGTTCACCATGCCGCCGATGAGCGTCCAGCGCATGGACAGCAGCTACCCGGCCAGGCTGAAGCAGGCCGGCTACCGGACGGGGTTCGTGGGCAAGCTCGGCGTGGAGGTCGACCCGCGCGCCCCGGATCGGATGTTCGACGTCTATCGGCGCCGCATCGCCAGCTCGACCTCGAACCCGTACTACCGCAGAGCCGACGATGGCGTGGTCAAGCACCTCACGACGATTAATGGGGACGACGCGGTCGAGTTCATCAAGACGAGTTCGCCGGACCAGCCGTTCTGCCTTTCGGTGAGCTTCAGCGCCCCGCATCCCGAAGACGACAACATCGAGCAGTACGTCTTTGACCGGCGCTTGGACGAATTCTACGAGAACGCCGTGATTCCGCCCCCGCCAATTCCCGGGGATGAGTACTTTCACCAGCTGCCGGGCTTCATCCAAGTCTCGATGAGTCGGCAGCGCTGGTTCCGTCGCTTTGATACGCCGCAGAAGTACCAGCGCATGATGAAGGGCATGTATCGGCTGATCACCGGCGTGGACCAGCAGGTCGGGCGCATCGTCGCCGAGTTGGAGGAGCGGGGCCTGGACGACAACACTATCGTGATCTTCACCGGCGACAACGGCATCATGATTGGCGAGCACGGCCTGACCGGCATCTGGCTGATGTACGAAGGGTCAATCCGCAAACCGCTGATCATCGCCGATCCGCGGCTCGACCGCTCCCGCTACGGCACAACGGTCGACGAGATGGCGCTCAGCTTTGATTGCCCCGTCACCATGCTCGACCTTGCCGGAGTCGAGGTGCCCAGCCAGATGCGCGGTCGCAGCCTTGTCCCGTTGCTGCGCGGGGAGACCGTGGGCTGGCGGGACGACTTCTTTTACGAACACCTGTTCGAGAGGGAGACGATCCCCAAAAGCGACGGTGTGCGCACCGAGCGATTCAAGTATGTGCGTTACTTTGAGCGCAACCCGATCTATGAGCAGCTCTTTGACCTGACGGCCGATCCGAACGAGGTCTCGAATCTTGCAGGCGATCCCGCACATGCGGTGACGCTCCAAGCGCTGCGCGCCCGCTGCAACGAACTGCGCGACAGCGTTGGAGGACCGTACGTCAGGGGAATGTGAACTGGTTCCCGTCTTGTTTCACCTTAATGAGATCGCGTGAGTCCCCGTTATTGGCCTCCTTTAATACTGGTTTTTGACACCGGGCCAGACGGGAGTACGTCCAACTGAATGCCCGGAACTGGCCGGACCGGTTGACACCGGACGGTGACCTCAGATCGCCCGGTCCAAGCGCGCAGATCGGCTACTATCCGCGCTGGCACCAGCTTCCTGTTCGCCGCTACCACCACTTCCAGCCCGGTCGAACACGAACTTTAAATCTGCCTGCCCTGTTTCTGAGCATGAACATGGTGGGGATTTGGTAACATAATCGGAACAAGTGTTTCAGGTCGGTGCTCGACATGGCAATTTCAGAGTGCCCGTGGTTCGGGACTTGTCGTTAACTCAACCCTGTCGCTCGGCGGGACTTGTCAATGAAGTTGCGAGGTTGACGAGCTAGCACACGCTGTCAGCCATGAAATTTTTGACAAGCAGCCTTTGCGGTGCCCGGCAGGGAGACGATGTCCAAGATTTACCTCAAGAAGTTCTCCAAGCATCTGGCCAGAGGTGCTCACATCGCGTGGTTGGGCGTTGGGGCATCCGCCCCCCCTCCCCCGGGTTCAGCAGCGGGGCTTCCGCGAGGCGCTGGATTCTTCGTCTCAGCCTGGTAGCAATCGCGACGAGTGCCTTGGCATTGCCTCGAGTGTTGACTGCCGCGGCACCGGCGAAGCCGACGGGCTTCACCGTCGTGGGCGGGAATATGAAGGCGACCCTTACGTGGGAAGATCCCCTCGACTCCACTATCGACCGCTGGCAGTACAAGCAGGGCACCGCCGATTGGACAACAATTACCGGCAGCACCGCCTCCACGACGTCCCACGAGATCGGAAGTCTGACCAACGGCACCCAATACAGCTTCAGGATCCGTGCAGGTAGTTTGACGGACGGGTTCGGAACTGCGTCGGACTCGATCACCGTAAGGGCGCTTGCGAAGCCTGCCACGCCGACGGGCTTCAGCGCCACAGCCGGGGACCAGCAGGTGACCCTTGCGTGGGTCAGTATCAACGAGACTTACAGGGATTGGCAATACCGGCAGGACTCAGCCGCTTGGACCGACATCGAAGACAGCCACGGCTATACGACCTCCCACACCGTTACCGACCTGACTAACGGTACCGAATACGCGTTCAAGATCCGTGCCATAAATGCAAACGAACCAGGCGAATCATCTGAAGTGAAGAGGGCGACGCCTAAGCCTAAGCCGGCGAAGCCCGCTGGCGTCGAAGCCATGCCGGGCCACGAGCAGGTGACCCTCACGTGGACTGATCCCCTCGACATGACCATCACTGGGTGGGAGGTTAGCTACGGCAGCACATCTTGGGTCAAAATCTCCGACAGCACCGCCACCACGACCTCCCACACCGTCACCGGTCTGATCAACGGTGACAGCTACTCATTCGTACTCCGCGCTGTCAATGCGAGCGGAGCGGGGCCGTCTTCCGATACGGTGACTGCGACGCCACTTGCTGTGCCGGCGAAGCCCCCAGGCTTCGCGGCCCTCGCGCGCGACATGGGAGTGAGCCTGCAGTGGTCCCATGCCAACAACTCCAGCATCACCGGCTGGGAATACCAGCAGAACTCCGCCGCCAATTGGACGACCATCCCCGGCGGCACGGCCAACACGACCTTCTATACGGTCACCGGTCTGACCAACCGTACCAAGTACGAATTCAAGCTCCGCGCCGTGAATGCGAGCGGAAAGGGCGAACCATCCGAACTTGCTGTGAAATCCGCCCTCGCTGAGGAGGCCGAGGAGGCGCACCACTACGGTTCGGCCCCGCTCGGCTAAAAGCGGCGCCGCTGCGATTCGGTGCGGTGCCCGGGTTGCGGGAGGGTCAGGCCGGTCCGGGCAGCCCCGGTTTATGGCCCGTAACCGGCCGCCCTCCCGCCGGGTTCCGGTTCAGGCGGCGCGCTTGGTGAGCTCGGCGAGGAAGCCGTGCTGGTCGAGCATGCGCAGCCAGCGCGCCGCGTTGCGGGCGACGAACAGGGCCTCGTAGTCGACGTTCGGGTCGCGGTAAGGGTGGTCGTCCCGCAGCATGGCGTAGATCACCCGTAGCAGCTTGTAGGCCGGCCGTCGCCAGGATGGCGCTCTTGTAGCCGTGCTGGGCGGTGTGTGCGCGGTGGTAGCCGTGGAACTGTGAGCCCTGGGTGCGGGCGGCCCCGTGGGCGCATTCGGTGAGCGTGGCGCGCAGCGTGGGGTTGCCCTTGCGGGCCCGTCCCGCGCGGCGCTTGCCGGCGCTTTCGTCATTGCCCGGGCAGACCCCCGCCCAGGCCCCGCAGCAGCGTGCGTTGGGGAACACCGTCACGTCGGGCCCCAGTTCCACCAGAATCGCCCGCGCGCTGGACCGGTCGATGCCCGGCACGGTCTCCAGCAGGTTCAGCTGCCGGGTGTAGTCCGCCAGGTCCGCCTCCAAGCGCTGGTCGATCTCGCGCAGGCGCTGCCCGACATTGTCGTAGGCCGTCAGCAGATCGCGCAGCTTCCACAGCCCGTGCGGGTCCAACTCCGCCGCCAGCGCCGCGGTCAGCGGTTCGAGCTTGGCTTGCACGTGCGACGTGAGCGAGTCCAGGATGGCCTGCCGCTCCAGGCCCGCGACCAGCCCGTCCAAGATGCGCCGCCCGTTCCGGCCGAAGATGTCCGTGAGAATGCCGCCGACCCGCAGCCCGTCCCGGTCCAGCGTCTTGTGCACGCGGTTGCGCACCCGGCTGCGCTCGCCGACCAGCTTGCGCCGGTAGCGTGACAGGTCCCGCAGGCGGCGGAACGTCCGCGGCGGCACGTAGCTCGGTGTCGCCAGCCCGAACTGGCAGATGCGCGCCAGCCAGCGGCTGTCGGACACGTCCGTCTTTTTGCCCTTGATCTGCTTCACGTCTCTGGCGTGGTACAGCGTCGGCCGGAGGCCCGCCTCCTCCAGCGCCTCGTACGGCGCCAGCCAGTACACGCCCGTCCCTTCCATCGCCGCTGCGCTCACGCCGTGTCCCAGCAGCCAGTCCGTCAGCTGGCCCAGGCCCTCCGGCAAGGCGCTGAACTCGCCCGTGTGGCAGACCGGCGGCTGGCCCGCCTGCTCGCACAGCCGCACGCTGGCCGTGACCTGCATCTTGTGCACGTCCAGCCCGGCCGCGCGGGCCTCGACCACGTGCAGCAGATCGTGCTCGATCGTTTCGTTTCCCATGCTATCCTCCTTGCGGGTGGAAATGGGACCGCCGACCTGCAAGGTGCAACCGCCACGCAGGCGGGGCTCATTTTGCTGCACGTCCTCGGTCTCCCGGGTACGCGTCGGGGCTCGAACCAGATCGGCGACGTCAGTTTCAATTGCGTGGAAGGGGGCCTAGACCCCCGCTCAGCAGTAAGTAGTTCGATCAGTTCCCGCTTCCGCCCACCCAGAGCTTAGCCGGACATCGCGAGCAAACCGCTCCCGGCTGCGCATCGCCGCTTCGCTATCGCGGCATTTCATCACTTCGGGGCGAGCGCCCGAGGCGATCATGATGGTTTCAATATGAGCAGGGCTCAGACCCTTGGACAGACATCCCCGGCCGCGGTGCCACCACGATCTCCCACACAATCACCGGTCTGACCAACCGTACCGCCTACATCTTCTCTGTCCGCGCCAAGTCGGCGACCGCTACCTTCCCCGAGTCCAATTCGGTGACGGCGATACCGCTCTCCGCACCCGCCAAGCCGACCGGCTTCAGCGCCACAGCCGGAGACCAGCAGGTGACCCTCAAATGGGACAATGCCAACGACATCTATATCACCGCTTGGGAATACAAGCAGAACTCCGCGGATTGGGTAAAGTTCTCCGATCGCCCCGGTGAGATCTCCCATACCGTCGAAGATCTGACCAACGGCGATGAATACGCCTTCATGATCCGCGCCACCATCATTAATACAGGTGAAGATGCAGATAAAGGCTCACCCGGACCCGGCCCGGCTTCCGATGAGATGAGGGCGACGCCAATTCCGCCGCCGGCCAAACCGACCGGCTTCAATGCCGCAGCCGGGGACGCGGAAGTGACCCTCACGTGGACTGATCCCGAAGACTCCACCATCACCAGCTGGCAATACCAGATTGACCCTGGCAGTTGGAAACCCATCACTCCCAGCGGTGCCACCACGACCTCCCACACCGTCAAAGGTCTGACCAACGGCACTGAATACGCCTTCAAGATCCGCGCCGTCAATCCGCGCGGACCCGGCGAGGCCTCCGATGAGCGGAAGGCGACGCCAATTCCGCCACCCGCCAAGCCGACCGGCTTGAGCGCCACTCCGGGCACGCAAAACGTGACGCTTGCGTGGAGCGACCTGACCGACCCGTCGGTCACCGAGTGGCAGTACCAGCAAAACGACGGCCCTGGATTCGGCGCGTGGCAGGAGATCCGTCCCAGCGACGCCAGCACGACCACGCACACAGTGTCAGGCCTGCTACACACAACCGAGTACGCGTTCAAGGTCCGTGCCGTGAATCTGAGCGGCGCTGGGGTGCCCTCGGATGAGGCAAGAGCCACGCCGCTCCCGCCCACCCCAACTACAGCCTCACGCCCCCGTGCAAGAATCACGACCCTATCCATCACTTCCGACGCGGGAGCGGATGAAACCTACGAAAACGGCGACATCATCGAATTCACAGCACAATTCTCCCGTTCGGTGCGGGTCATTGGTTTGGTCCAGCTGGCGTTCGAGATGGGCAGCGAGACCAGACAGGCAGCCTACACTACGGGCTCCAGCTCGAGCCAGCTGGTCTTCTCATACGAAGTATCGGACCAGGATCTTGACGAAGATGGGATCGCGATTCCCGCGGGCAGCTTGGAACTGGTGGCCGGGGCCACCGTCTTGGCCGTGCGTGGAGGGCGTCCCGCCACCCGAACGCACCGTGGACTGGCTACTGCGCCAGCTCACAAGGTGGATGGCAGGCGAGTACCCGTGGTAACACGGCTCGAAGTTAGTTCCGATCCAGGAGCGGACCTCATCTACACGGAAGGCAACTTGATTGAATTGAGAGTCACCTTCAGCGATCCGGTCGAGGTCACAGGGAATCCCTCGATAGATCTGGCTGTAGGTGATGCGGCAAGGACCGCATTCTACGCGTCGGGCAGCGGCACGCGCGAATTGCTCTTCAGCTATCAAGTCCTGCGGCAAGACCGCGACGATGACGGTATCTCGGTGCCGGCCGGTCAGCTGGAGATTTCCGCCGTGAGCGCGCTCACGGGGCTTGGCGGCAAAGCTGCCGACACTTTCCATCAGGGTCTGTCGACTCAGCCCAACCACCGGGTGAACGGCACGCAGGACCTGGTGGCTCCCAAAGTATCTGCATTCGAGATTACTTCCGACCCGGGAGCTGACCGGACTTATACAGTCGGCGATGTCATTCGGATCGCAGCGACATTCACCGAGCCCGTCAGCGTAACAGGCGCTCCGCAACTGCATCTTGCGGTCGGCAATTTCCTGCGGGCGGCCTCCTATCTGTCGGGCAGCGGCACGGCCGAGCTGTCCTTCGCCTACGAAGTGCTGGAAGACGACAGGGATGACGACGGCGTCTCGATGCCGGCCGGCGACCTAGCAGTGCCCTCCGGATCAGCCGTCAACGATCTCGGTGGAAACAACGTGCAGCCTGCCCACACGGGCTTGGCAGACCAGGCTGGCCACACCGTGGACGGCATGCAGGATCTGGTGGCTCCCGAAGTGACTGGATTCGAGATTACTTCCGACCCGGGAGCCGACCGGACTTATACACAGACTTCGTTACATCGGAACTCTCTGCAAAGAGGCCTAGAGCCTCGTAACTAGCTGCTGGGTCAAGCTTTCACGCTCCCTCCCCGGCCGCATCCGGACTTGACTTGCGCCCCAGAACATGCTATTTTGAATGCATATGTATTCGCCCGCCAAACTGCCCGCGCCCACTGGCCTGCCCGCCGCTCTGCCGCTCCAACCCCCGCACGCCACGCCCATCAGCGCGCGCCTCAGCATGCTGCGCGAGGGCGACCGCGTCGTCTACTTCGTGCACACCGACCCCGTCTGTTCGCACACGGCCGACCACAAGCTAGAGCGCAATCTCTGCCTGGCCCGCTTCGCCCTGTTCGGCCTCGCTACGCAGTCCGAACTGGCCCGCGCCCACGGCATCAGCCAGAGCACCGTCTCGCGCGCCGTGCAGCGGCTGCAGGTGCAGGGTGAGCTAGGCTTCGCGCCCGCCCCCAAGCCGCGCCGCCCCGATGGCATCGTGGACCCCGCGCAGCTGGCCCAGGCCGCCCGCATGCTGCGGTCCGGGCTCAGCCTGTACCGCGTGGCCCAGCAACTGGGCGTCTCGCAATCGACGCTGTGGCGCTACACCCAACAGGGCTTGCTACCTGCCAGCCAGTGCCTGCCACGGCGACGCGCCGACGCGCCCGCCGAGCGTGACAGTGACGCTCAGGGAGCGGGCCCGCAGCCCGGCGGCGCGGCGCACGACACGGCGGGCCGCGTAGCGGCCAGCCTGGGGGCGCTCGACGGGCGCGCCCCGCGCTTCGCCGCCGCCGCGGCCGTCAGCGGGGGCGGCGTGCTGACCGCCCTGCCGAGCCTGCTGCAGGCCGGCCTGCTGCGCCACCTCGACCAGCTGACGCTACCCAAGGGCTTCTACGGCCTGCAGTCGCTGCTGCTGCTGTGGGCCTTCCTGCTGCTGGGCCGGGTGCGTTGCGCCGAGCGGCTGCGCTACCAGCAGCCCGGCGAGTGGGGCGCCCTGTTGGGCCTGGACCGCTGCCCCTGCCCGCGCACCCTGCGCCGCCGCACGCACCAGCTGGCCGCTGCCAAGGGGCTGCCGGCCTGGGTCGGCTGCCTGACCCAGGACTGGTGTGCAGACGATCCGGAGGCCGTCGCCACGCTGTTCGTCGATGGCCACGTGCAGGTCTACAGCGGTCAGGGCCGGCTGCCGAAACATTTCGTGACCCGCCAGAAGCTGGCCCTGCCGGCCTCGGTCGGCTACTGGGTGCACGCGCTGGGCGGGGCGCCGCTGCTGTGCTTGCACCGCCAGATAGACGCCGGCATGGTGTCTGAGATCTGGAACGGGATTGTGCCGCAGTTGCGCCAGCTGGGCCTGCTGGCAGGCGCTGGCGCACCACGCCTGACGCTGGTCTTCGACCGCGAGGGCTGGAGCCCGCGCCTGTTCCGCGAGCTGCGCGCGCTGGGCATCGCGGTGGTGACTTGGATCAAGGGCTCGCAGGCGCAGCGCTGGCCGGATAGCGACTTCCGGGAGGCCGTCATCCCAGTGCGCGCCCCGGGCGGGTCGGCCCGCCTGGAGGGCCAGCTGGCCGAGCGACCGTACGATCTGGGCGCGGGCTGCCAGGCGCGCGAGATCCGCTTCTGGATCGACCGCCGTGTGCGCGGCACGGGCCAGCGCGGCCAGCCGCGCAAGCCGCTCGAGCTGGCGGGTCGGCCGGGGCCGGAGCAGCGCCAGCCCGCGCTGCTGACCACGCATCCCGACCTCACGGCCGAGCAAGCGGCGGGCCTGCTGCGCGCGCGCTGGACGCAGGAGAACTTCTTCCAGTATCTGCGCGCCGAGTTCGGCCTCGACACCCTGCCCGAGCATGCCCTGGTGGAGGTCGAGGCCGACGCCTGGGTCGTCAACCCGGCCCGGCGCACCATCGGCAAGGCGCTCAAGCAAGCCCGCAACTCGGTCGGCAACCTGCGCCGCAAGCTGGCCCTGCAAGCCGACGCCGGATCCGCCCCAGCGCGCGCGCTGGAAGCGCGCATCCAGACTTGCGACCAGACCATCCAAGGCCTGCTGCTGGCACGCAAGGTGACCGACCAGCACATCTTGGCCGGCGAGCTCTCGCCGGAGGCACGGCTGCAGGCCCTGCCCCAACCGCTGCGCCTACTGCTAGACACCCTGCGCCTGCTGGCCTACCGCGCCGAAACAGCGATGACGACCGCGGTTGCGCCCGCGCTCGACAATCCCGACACCGCCCGCAGCCTGCTCAAGTCGCTGTTTCAGGCTGACGCCAGCCTGCACCCTGACGAGTCAGCCGGGACCCTCACCGTGCGCCTGCTGCACCAGCCGACCCGCGCCCAGGATCGCGCCCTGGCCCCCTTGCTCGACGAGCTCAACCGCACGCGCACCGTCTTCCCCGGCACCCACCTCCGTTTGGTCTACCGCATGCTGTCGGACGACCTGCCCTGCTCAGCCTCCTCCCAGCCCACCCCGGCCAACCCCAAGCCGCCGCTCCCTGCATCCAAACTATCCAACCCAAATGAAACGGTGTAACGAAGTCTGATACAGTCGGCGATGTCATTCGGATCGCAGCGACATTCACCGAGCCCGTCAGCGTGACAGGCGCTCCGCAGCTGCAGCTTACGATCGGCAATACCCGCCGCACGGCCTCCTATCGATTAGGCAGCAACACGGCCGAGCTGTCCTTCGCCTACGAGGTCCTGGCGGACGACAAGGATGACGATGGCGTAGCGATCCCCGCAGTAAATCTCGGACTGCCAGCCGGGGCGGTTGTCGAGGATTTCAGCGGCAATGCCGCACGGACAGGCCACGCAGGCTTGGCCGACCAGCCCGACCACACTGTGGATGGAATGCAGGATCTAGTCGCTCCCGAGGTGACCGCTGTCGAGGTCGATTCCAATCCCGGGCGAGGGGGGATTTACCGCACGGACGAAGAGATCCGGTTGTTGCTCCGCTTCAGCGAAGAGGTGACCGTGACCGGAACTCCGCAGCTGGAGCTAACGATCGGCGCGGTGGCGCGCGCAGCCGCGTACGTGTCCGGCAGCGGGACCGCGGCCTTGGTGTTCGGCTACACGGTGGAGCGGGGCGATCGCGACGACGACGGGATTTCGGCGGAGGCCGACCGGCTATCGACTCCAGCCGGAGCAGCGATCGCCGACGAGGCCGGAAATGCGGCACAGCTGAGTTACCCCAGCCTGCCTACTCAAGACCGGCACAGGGTGAATCTGCCGACGGTATCCGAAGCGGAGAAGGCGATCCTTACGAAGACCCTCGGAGTGATCGCCGGCAACGTGCTGGCAAGCGTGACGAACAACATCGGGACGCGATTCGCGTCAATGGACAGCGGCAGCGCAGCGCCGACGCTCACGCTTGCCGGGCGGACGATCGACTTGCGCGAGTCGGGCGATGCAGCGGCAGGACTGCTGCAAAGCCGCGGTTACGGCCGCAAGCAGTTGCGCGGCGACGATCTGCTCCGCGGCAGCGCATTCGTGCTGCCGTTCGGGCCAGGTGGGCGGAACGGCGAGGCCCCGGCCTGGACGGCCTGGGGCTTGGGCGACATGGGCATCTTCAAGGGCGAGGCCGAGAACGATTCTCGGTTTTCCGGATCGCTGCGATCGGCCTTTGCCGGTATCGATGCCCGAATCGGTCGCAGCATGGTGGCCGGCGTAGCGGTCTCAAGGAGCATGTCCGATGCGGAGTACAGCTTCGGGACGGACAGGTGGCCGAACGGGGCGGGGGGCCTCGGCACGTGGCTAACGAGCGTGCATCCCTACGTGCGCGGCAAGACCGGCGACGGTGGCGAAGTGTGGGCCGTGCTGGGTTACGGACGAGGCAGCGCTGAGAACAGCCCCCGGGAGCGCGCCAAGGAGACCAGCGATCTCGGCATGATGATGGCCGTGGTCGGTACGCGGCAGAAATTGGGAGCAGCTTGGGGCAGTGGATCTGGCAGTCACGGCGGACGCGGGCTTCGCCCGACTGACGACGGGGACCGGGGAGCAGGCGCTGGACGATCTCGTGGCCGACGCCAGGCGAGTGCGGGGCGGCGTCGAAGCTTCGCACACGGCGGCCATAGGCGCCGACGGGGCGAGCGTCACCCCGTTCGTGTCGGCATCGGTGCGCAATGACGGCGGCGACGGGGCGCAGGGAACGGGCCTGGAGGTCGCGGGCGGCTTGCGGGTGATCGCTCCGTCATCACGATTCGGGCTGGAAGCCAAGGGCCGCTACCTAGCGCTGCACAGCGAAAGCGGCTACAAGGAATGGGGTGCTAGCGTGTCGATCTCGCTAGCGGCGCGCGACGATGGACGCGGCATGTCCCTGTCCTTCGCACCGCGGATGGGAGCGGCGGCGGAGAACACCGCGGCGCTTTGGCGCGAGGACGCGTTTGGCGGGCGCGGATACCACATGCACTCCGCCAACGACGGCCTGGCCATGGACGCGCGGGCGGGATACGGCCTACACGCGCTGAATCTCGTCGTGACACCATTCGGAGAAGTCTTCAGCGGTCGCACACGGGCCGGGGTCGACTTCAGGCCGAAGTTCATGGTGCGGGGCGGGCTCAACTTCGAGGTAGCAGCGGAGCGGGTTTCGTACAGCAGCAACCAACTGGACACTCGACTTGTGGCTTCGCTGCGCAGGTTGTTCTAGCGGTAGATTTCTGCAAGCTAGCATTGGCAGCAGCAGTGGCGGGCCCAACCGCAATCAGGGGCAGCGGCGCCACCGAGCCCATTGAGGTCTGGCCGCGTTCGTCGCTGCGACCACTGATTGCGCGCGACCAGCTGGGCCTTGGAGCCATCCCGGATCCAAGAAGACACTCAAAGTACCGGTGATCGAGCGGGCGACTAGCCCGAAGCAGTCGCCACTATCGAACGCATCCTGCCTGACGAGCGTGAGATCACCCGCCGGGCCGGAAGCTGGCGCGCCGGGCCCGCGAAAGAGGCCCCGCCTGCTAGAAGAAAATCCGCACGCCGATCTGAGCCTGCAGCGGCCCGACTCCAAACACCTGCGAGTTGTTGCGGTCATAGCCGCCGTCGGCGCCCCGCAAGCGGCGAAAAGACGGCAGCGGGCCGAGCGGCTCCCCGGTCGCAAGATCCACCCCGGGGCCGTAGATCGAATTGAACCTGCCGAACTCTACGTTGTCCAAGTTGAGTGCATTGAACACCTCAACCGACAGTTCCAAGCGGGTGCTGTCGGAAATTGCGAAACGGCGCAGCACGCGCATGTCCACGTTGCGCATGCCGCGATTCCTGAAGGCATTGCGGCCGAGGAACCGGCCCGGCCCCGCCAGCGCCCTATCAAAGGCGAACTGATCGCCGTTCAGGTCGGTGCCCGCCACGGGATTCAAGGGGGGGGGGCCGCTGGTCGCCCGCAAGATCGTCGACCAAGTGAATCCACCGGGCAGTTCGACAACCGCGTGGCCGGTAAATTGGTAGCGTATGTCCAGGTCCGACGGGCCGTAACCATCCTCGGGACGAGCGTGATCAGTGTAGAGCGGCTCCCAGAAATAGCCCTCGTTGACGTCGCTGGAATAGGCCTGCGAGTAGGTGTGATGCGCAACTAACTGCAGCCGGTCGCCCCGGTACTTCCAATTGGCCGTGAAGCCGTCGTAGCGCGCCTCGCCCAGCGATTCGACTACGATCACGGCGCCCAGGGCAGGGGCCGGACGCCGCACGGCGTCATAGTACGGAATGAGTGCCGGGTCTCCCGGACGGACATGAGATCTGGGCAGATTATAGTCGCGGAGCACATGCAGGCGGCTCGTGCGATAGCGCATCCACTGCAAGCCCGCCACCATCCGGTCCGACAGGCTTGCTTCGACGGCGAAGGAGAGCTTCGCGGAGCGCGGGTTCCGGAAGTCCGGGCTCACCAACTGCGGCGAAGTGCCAAGAAACGGGTCACCGTCCAGGACCGTGGTGACATCCTGCTTCGAGAAGACCGGGAGATCGTCGAGCGGGTATTGGTTGAGGTCGAACCCGGCGGCCAGGAACTGCTCGTAAACGGTGTGCCCGGAGGTTGGCAGAGTCACCGAAAGGTTCGCCGGAGGATCGCGAAACGACGTGGCCCCGCCGACAAGGAAGACCGGCGGAGTGACGGCATGGAACAGGCCAAAGCTCCCACGCAGTACCAAGCTCCGCGACAGCCCCTGCGGGCTAAAAGCGAACCCGAGCCGGGGCATCCACTGGCCGGTCTCGTTGGGCACGCGTGCGGGATCCAGATGGCCCAATGGGTACTCGGCCGCGCGTAGCCGCTCGAGCAAGACGGTATTGCCCGTCGAGGGCTGCTGGTTGAACTGCGCCTCCCAGCGGAAGCCTAGGTCGAGCGTCAGGCCCGGCGCGGCCCTCCACCAGTCTTGGGCGTAAACCGCCGCATGCCCGACCCGCTGCACACCCAGCGTGTTGCCGACCTGACGAAAGTACAGGCCGGGCGCATCGAAGCGGTTCGCAACCATCCCGCCCGGAGTCAGGACGTCCAGGATCTCGCCCGGATCGGAGCCGAACAGCACGAAATGCCCGAATTGGTCGTATCCGAACAGCTGGTCGATGCGAACGCGGTCCACCTCCCCGCCGATCTTGAAGTTATGGGCCCCGGCATGCACCAGCAGGCTGTTGTTCAGGACTCGCTTGACGTCAGTCTCCGTCGTGGGCAGGAATGATCTGGTGCCGAAGTTGCCGATCACCGTGGACACGCCCACTTGCCGCGAGTTCGCCTCGCGCGGCCGCTGCTCGCGCGTGATGGTGAGGCGCAGCTGATTCACAATGTTCGTCGACAGCAGGCTTGTCAGCTGTCCGGTCAGGAAGTGGATCGAGTCTTCCTCGGTCCCGTCATTGCTCACCGCGTTCGTCGTCCGCGCCTGCTTCGGATCGCCGATGCTGACCGAATTCAAGGCCACCGCTTGGCTGAAGTTGTAGCGCACGAACAGACGGCTGCCGCCGCCGAATTGGTAGTCGAAGCGCGGTGTCATCGCCCACGCGTCGTTGGTCGCCTGAAACGGCTCCTCCAAGCCCTTGAAGTAGTCGAACGCCTCCGGGCCTCGCTCGCGACTGGCAGCCAGCAGTGCCGGGAACTCGACTTGACGCGGGCTGGAACTTGCCTGGCGCTCGATTGCCGCGAACCAAAAGGCTGTGTCGCGCTGGAGCGCGCCGCCGGCCGAGGCCCCGAACTGTTGCAGCTTTTCGAGCACCTTGGCCCCGAATGGATCGCTGACGCCCGATTTCGGGTGGCGGATCTGATAGAAAGCATCTGCGTGAAAGTCGTTCGAGCCCGACTTGGTGGAAACGTTGACAACACCCGAAACGGTGCGCCCGTACTCCGCCGTGAACCCGGACGTGACGGCTTGGAACTCCTGGATGGCGCCCTGCTGGACCGTGATGATAGTGCCCGCCCGTTCCCCGCCCTGGATCCCGCCGAAGAACGGCTGGTTGTAATCCGTCCCGTCCACGGTGACATTGGTGTAGATCCCGCGCATCGCGGCAAACGAAAGGTGACCGGCGGCACGCGAAACCTGCACGGTCGGCGTTAGCAGGGCGAAGTCGTGGAAGCGCCGGCCGTTGATTGGCAGGTCGTTGAAGACCTTTCTGCCCACCACGTTGCTCGACGTGGGCAAGCTGGCGTCCAGCATCGACGCCGTGACATCGACCTGGGTGTAGCTCTGCTCAATATCCAGCTGCAGGTCGACCTGCACGACCGTACCCACATTGACCTCGACACTGTCAGCTGTGCTGGGGGCGAAGTCGGGGCTTGACGCGATGACTGTGTATTCGCCTGGCGGCAGTGATCCCACTTGGAAGCGACCGGCCGCGTCAGCCCCGACCGAGCGCTCAAGGCCGCTGCCGATGCCCGTGACAATTACCTCGGCGGCAGGCAGCGCGGCACCCTCCGGTCCGCTCACAATGCCCACGATGCGGCCTAGGTTGGCATCAAACTGGGCCCCTAGGTGTGCGCAGAAAATGCTTGCAAGGGCCAAGCTCGCCAAGACTGGTACAAGCGCAGGGATCGGGGCGTTCCGCGAGTTCAGTATCTGCCCTGAGCGGCCGGGCATCCACCGGCCGCTCGAAATTCGGGACTGCCGCTGATCCCTTGTGACGCGACGCCGACTTGCCGACCCGGTCAATGTGAGACCACAGGCCGGTTTGGATTTAGAACGGGCCGGAACCGCAAACTTGGCTGTAGTTGCGGCCGTCGTTGCCATCATGTGTTGCGCGACCCGTGGAGAGTCGGCAGCAGCCCGACCACTTCCCCAGTCTCTAACTCTACCTAAGCCGGTAGGTCGTAGGGATAGAAGTGTCGTAGACGGATAGAAGTGAGCCCTCCTTATGAGACCGGGAAGGGGGTGGCAGGGCATAAGCGCTAACTCATTGACCCGAGTCGAAGAAGTTCTTCAGTTGGGGTCGTCGCTTGCGAGGATTCTCGGCCAAGTTCGCCGAAATCGCCTGCCAGTCAGCGAGTGTCTGCGCCAGCGCAATCGCCGGTTCGATCGCGCGTTGCACTCGATTCCAGACCAAGAAAAACTTGAAGTCACGCTAGGCGCTTTGTGGGCGTTGCGGGTCCCACCGCGTATCCCCAGGGGGAAATAGAGTTCGCGTGGATGAGCTTCTCGACCAGCAGCGCGGCCAACAGCTTGCCGTACAGCCAGGCCTTGGCGCTGTCGTCGTCGTACTTCGGCAGGCAGCCCAGTTGGGCCAGCGACTTGAAGCGCTTGAACACTAGTCCTGCTCTGCCACTACCATTTCCTGGCGGCCGTCGGCCACCAGCTGCTCGATGGCACAGTTCTGTCGTCCAGTGGCAACATGGATCCGGATAGCCGCTCCATCGAGCGTTTCTTGTGGCAACAGATCTTGGAGAAGGCCCGCGAGGCGCACTGCTCCGCCAGTTCCGGGCAATACCACGAAAGCAGCCCGCTGCGCTGGGGCGAACAGGCTTGCCGGTACAACACAAGCCCGGCCAGTGCGTCGAGCGCGATTGCAGGTGGTCCGCCCTATTGGCGTCACGCCGCTTCCATGGGATCCAGTTGTGCGTCGACCCTGCCGGTCGGATGAGGCCACAACTGATGCGTGCCATACTGAACTCGCCGTGCGGTACTTCAACACTGAAGGTCCGGTGGATCCAACGGAACATTACTGCATCGACCCGCTGGCTCGGGTGAATCTTGCGGAGATCCTCACTCTGATCGCTCGCAAGAAGTACTTTGTCCTGCACGCGCCGCGCCAGACGGGCAAGACCTCCATCTTGCTGGCCCTCCAAGAGCGGCTCAACGCCGAGGGCGAGTACCGCTGCCTGTACGTGAACTTCGAAGGGGGCCAAGCGGCTGGAGAGGATACTGCTCGTGCCATGAAGACGTTGCTTGGGGAGATTGGCACCCGCGCCCGAAGAGCGCTGAAGGACAACTTCGTAGACCAGTCGAAGTCGGCACTGGCGGCGGAGTTCGGGCCTGACGGCTGCCTAGCCGAATGCTTCACGCGCTGGTCGGAAGCCGATCCGAAGCCGTTGGTCCTGTTGATTGACGAGATCGACTCCTTAGTGGGCGACACGCTGATTTCTGTCCTGCGCCAGTTCCGCGCACGGTACGACATGCGGCCGAGCGGATTCCCCCAGAGCGTAGTCCTGTGCGGAGTCCGAGATGTGCGCGACTACCCGATTTATTCCAGCCGGGAAGGGGCCCATGTCAGGGGCGGCAGCGCCTTTAACGTCAAAGCGCGGTCGCTGCGCCTCGGCGACTTTACGGAAGCCGAACTGCGGGAACTGCTGGCTCAGCACGCTGCAGAGAGCGGCCAAGCCTTCGAGGGCGGCGTTGCCGAGCGCATCTGGGAGCTCACCTGCGGCCAACCGTGGCTGGTCAATGCGCTGGCCTGCGAGGCCTGCTTCGATGGCGAGATGGACGGCGACTGGAGTAGGCCGATCCGTGACGACGACATCGATCGCGCCAGAGAAGCGCTCATCCTCAGGCGGGTCACACACCTCGACCAGCTCGCCGACAAGCTGCGCGAAAAGCGGGTGCGACGCGTGATCCTGCCGATGTTGGCCGGATCCGGGGCCAAGGACTACTCATTCCGTGACCTCGAGTACGTTCGGGACCTCGGCCTAGTGGCCCACGAAGGCACGGTGCGCATGGCAAATCCGATTTACGCGGAGGTCATCCCGCGTGATCTAACCGCAGTACTGCAGTCCGAGCTTGAGGCGCAGGTGGATCCAGCTTGGTACGTGAACGCCGATGGCAGCTTGGACCTCGTCGGGCTGCTGAGCGCCTTTCAAGACTATTTCCGGCAGAACGCCGAATCGTGGGTGGAGTTGTACGGCCACGCCGAGGCGGGGCCGCAGTTAGTACTGCATGCCTACCTGCAGCGAGTGGTGAACAGCAGAGGGCGGATTGGGAGGGAGTACGCGGTGGGCCGCGGACGCACGGACTTGTTGATTGAGTGGCGCCAGGCCGAGGGGCAGGGTGCGGTGCGGATTCGCAAGTACGTGATCGAGTGCAAGGTGCGCACGGGGAAAGTCGGCCTGGATCGCTTGGTTTGCGAGGGGCGGGAGCAGACGGTCTCGTACATGGACAGGTGCGGTGCGGAAACGGGGCACTTGGTGATTTTCGACATGCCTCCAGAGAGGTCGTGGAAGGAGCGGTTGTACCGGAAGGATCCGGAGCCAGGCGAGAGTTCGGTCACGGTTTGGGGGCTATAGTCCTACCCTGACGCTTGGGACACTCCATCCGCAGCCCGTCGAGGTAGGTCTCTGCGAGCATGGTGACACCGTTACTCTAATGATCACCGCGTCGGGTGGTTTCGCCCTCAACGGTGAGCCCTTCGCTGACGGTGACCTCACTGCTCGACCAACCTCATGGCATCGCGCCCCGTCCCCTTGCCTGCCAGTCCCCTGCATGGACCAAGCTCTGCAGTATCCCCAAGTCAAACCGCGAGACAGGATTGAGCGATTCCCGCGCGCGCTTGACCGGCTCCTCGGGCGAGAGTTCGCTGGTTCTGCCCGTGCGCAGCGCAGAAAATCCAGCAGCGCCGCGTCCACCTCGGACAGATCTCTTGGGCATCAGGTCTACGCGTCTGGACGACCGTGTCGCTGCCGAGGAGCTTGCGCGGCAACCGAAAGTCGCTTGATGCCACTTCACCACGACCGGGGCTCTGCGTCGTGAATCTCAGGAGATTGGCGGCAATACGACGAGTTCACGGGCTTGTGGCAAGCCAGGGGCAATCGATTCTGGCGCTTTTATTTCACCATCGAAGGGGACGCCTACGTCCTCCACACCATCAGCGCGCACCCGAAGTAAAGGTGGCGGAAGAGTTGCTTGGCCGGAGCCCGCTGGTCCGGCTCGCTCGGCTGGATGCGGTGGATGGAACCCGGGGCCTCGGTCGCCGCCGTTCTCGGCATCAAGGAGCAAGCGGGGGAGCGGCGCAATGATCGCTGCAATTAGTGAACACTCAGCCGTGTACCGAACCTCTGCGAGGCTGGCCGGATCAAGGCGCGAGATGGTCGTCCCGAGGGAAGAGCTTGCAAGCAACCGTTGGCTACGCCAACTACCTGTCACGTGCGAGTCGGTCTCTACCTGGACATCTGAGCAGAATTCAGCACTGACGCACGACCGTACTGCACACCCACGCAGGACCGCACTACCACACGCCACCTCTGCGGCAGCAGTGCATGGCGGCTAAGGTTCGAGATCAGCGCCGAAGACACCTTTGATCTCATCAGAACCCTTCTCCAGAGACCAGTTGCCCAGAACGCCATACGGTCCGTCCACGCCGGTGCTGCCGACGAAATAGCCGTCGTGCGTCGTGTCGTTGGCAAGCGTCTCGGTCGTTCCGGTCGTGTATTCGACCGTGGTGGCTGTGGGGCTCGTAAAGTCCATCTCGGTCCCTCCCTCCAGCTGGCTCTGCAACGAATCCTTGAATTCGATCTGCGAAACGCCGACGCCGCCGATCATGAACCGATCCGAACCGCTGACCGTTCTCAAATTGCTAATGACCGCTACGACCTTGCTCTCGTTGATTTCGGTGTCGTCCCACTTGACAGTCAGCAGGTAGTCGCCGTCATACAGGTTGCCGCTCATGTCAACGGCCACCGTCTGCCCCGTGTACCGGGCGACCACTCGCCGCGGATATAGGTCCTCCATGTGGTCTTGATAGGTCGTGCGCGCCAACGTACTGTAGCCGAAGGTTCCTTTTCCTGTAACGTTGTCCACCTCGACTACTTTCCAGACCCCGAAACGCGTGTAGCTGGTGTGCCGGAACCGAACGGTGGCGGTTTCATCCCCATCAACTTCGGTGCGAGACGAATACCTGTAAAGGTCGGTGAGAGAGAAGTTGTCTCCCATAAACTCGGTGAGCTCCAGTTCGCCCTCAGCCTTGTGTAAGCTTGCGTCTGTGGCATCGGGAATTTCAAATTCCCACAGCTCGCCGGTGTTGTCTGAACTCGGCAGTGTCACCCCATCCGTGGATTGGTACTCGGCGCCGTATGCCCCCTTGAGCAAGTCCGTGCCGATTGACCAAGAACCGATGACCGCATCCCCCGCGTCCGCGCCGGAGCTCAGGAACTGTCCCGTGAAGGTTGCCAAAACCTGTGGCGAGAACAACCCGCCGAACTCCTCATAGACGACCTTGGCCATCGCACTCGTAGCGGCCTCAAAATCGGATTTGCCCGCCGTCTTAAAATCGCTATATTTGATGTCCGGTAGCTCGATCTTCGTTACCTCTTTGCCCTCATACAGCCAGTCGGAGCCGCCGTCCGCCTCGCGCAGATCCGACACGGTTGCAGTGATTCTTAGGACGCCTAGGGATGCAAGCAGCTCAATGTCCGCCGTGTAAAGCGTTGCTTCATCGTCAATCGCCCACGTCGCGCCCGAATATCGCGCCGTGCCGCGACTCGGCAGCGCATTCCTGGCGGACTCTGGCAGCGGGCTGTAGGCAAACGCCGCTGACGTGAAGGAACTAGGAGACTGGACGACCGCCTTGGCAGTTGTGGCATTGGTGGGTTTGGCGAACACGCCGTAGCGCGTATTCTCGGTCGCTCCGAGGGCCAGCACTTGCTTTCTGGCGTTGTAGATTTTTTCGCCGTCCAAGGTGTCGATGTTGCCGCTGTACTCGCTCTTGAAGCTTTTCAGGTCGGCAATGTCGTCCAAGATGTCCTCGAGGTCATCCACGGCCTCGTCCTCGTCGATCTCTCCGCCTCTCATGGGCGGTGTCGTGGTTAGCAGAGCCACTCCGAAGATCGCCAGCAGCGCGTCATACGCTTCCATCCAGTACGTATCAATCAACACCCGGGCCACGAACTCCTGCGAGTCAGTTCCGTCGGCCAGCCCCTGCTTGTCAATCGGATCGAGGATCTTCCCGATCGCCCGCTTGGCGGCGTCGACAAACGTATCGTCCTCGAAACTGCCGCTGCCGTAGTAGGCGGAATACGACACATCCGACACGGGAGTGCCCGCCCTGACCAATTTACCATCCGTCGGAGCGAGATCGAAGGTATCGCCCGTCTTGAAGCTCTCTGGCAGAGCCTCTAGGATGTTGGCCGCGACCGCCGCAGTACCGCCGCCGCCACTGCCGCCACTGCCGCCACTGCCGCCGCCTGTCGTCGGCAACTGATAGACGCTGCTCGACCAAATGCCGTTGCGCAGGCTCAGCCGGTACCGGATGCCGGTGCTCGAGCTCCGGACCACGTAGCCGCTGCGCACCGTAGAACCGTTGTACTCGTAAGTGCCGGCCGCCGTCCTGATCAACGTGACCGAGTCGCCGCGCGTCCCCAAGTCCACCGTTACCCGGCCCTGCAGGAACGTCGCTGACCAGCGGCCGCTGGCGAAGCGGAGCGTGTAAGTGTTGCCGTCAGCCTCGACGGTGTCGCCGGAAATAACACGGTCCCCGTCATACAGAAAAGTACCGTCCTCCAACCGTGCCAGCACGATGATCGCCTCGGATCCCTGCACCGCTACGTCGACGGTCATCGGCAGCGCCTGCACGATCCAGCGGTCCGCCCCCAATGTGAGCTGGTATTGGAACCCATTCGAGCCGCGCACGACCTCCCCGCTTGCGAATTCGGAGCCGCCGCGGCTCCAGCTGCTGCCGTCCTCGTTCGGCACCAGCAGGACGGTGCCCCCGGATTGGCCGAGCTGGACGGGCACGGAGCTGGTGACAAAGGTCGCTCGCCATTTGCCGTCGGACTGCAGCCCCAGCCGGTAGCGGTTGCCATTGCTGGCCTCCTCGATGTGGCCGCTCAGCAGTTGCTTGCCGCCCACGTGGTAGCTGCCGTTTTCCTCGCGCTGCACCAGCAACATGTCGCCGCTTATGCCCAACTGCACGCGGGCCGCAGCGGGCGGCACGAACTCAGCCGTCCATGCCCCTTCGGCAGCCTGCACCAGCCGATACTTGTTACCGTTGTCGGCTGACACCACCGTGCCAGAGGACAGCACCTCGCCGTTGAGTGCGAAGCTGCCGTCCTCGTTCGGCACCAGCAGGACGGTGCCCCCGGATTGGCCGAGCTGGACGGGCACGGAGCTGGTGACAAAGGTCGCTCGCCATTTGCCGTCGGACTGCAGCCCCAGCCGGTAGCGGTTGCCATTGCTGGCCTCCTCGATGTGGCCGCTCAGCAGTTGCTTGCCGCCCACGTGGTAGCTGCCGTTTTCCTCGCGCTGCACCAGCAACATGTCGCCGCTTATGCCCAACTGCACGCGGGCCGCAGCGGGCGGCACGAACTCAGCCGTCCAGATGTCTCGGGCCCCCAGCACGAGCGCGTAGCGGTTGCCGTTGCCGGCGCTCACCACCTGTCCGCTCTGCAGCTGCGCGCCGTCGAGTGCGAAGCTGCCGTCCTCCCGCGCATTCACCGCTACAGTGTCGCCGCTCGTGCCCAACTGCACGCGGGCCGCAGCGGGCGGCACGAACTCAGCCGTCCATGCCCCTTCGGCAGCCTGCACCAGCCGATACTTGTTACCGTTGTCGGCTGACACCACCGTGCCAGAGGACAGCACCTCGCCGTCGAGTGCGAAGCTGCCGTCCTCCCGCGCATTCACCGCTACAGTGTCGCCGCTCGTGCCCAACTGCACGCGGGCCGCAGCGGGCGGCACGAACTCAGCCGTCCACCTACCATTGGCCAAGGTCAGCGTGTAACTGGCCGCATTCTCGCCCTTAATGGTCGTGCCGCTCGTAAGCGGCTCGCCATTGCGCGTCCAGCCGCCCGCCTGCGTCGAGATCAGGGTTGTCGCACCACCGCGTGCGCCGAGGCTCACGACCACGCTCTGGGGCTGGAACGGAGGTGGAGCGGGCGGCGTCGGTGCGGGGGTGCTACCTCCTCCCGAACAGCTCAGCGCCGCAGCGACGACGAGTGCCAAAAGGCAGTACTTTGCCCAGTCAAACAGGCCGGGGTTTTGATCCATTTTTGTTGCCTCTTGTTTTAGTATGCCAAGTGTAGCACGCGTCGACACAACTTTTTCTGTCAGACGGGTCACACGCAGGACCGATTCATTCTTGCACGCTTCAACCGGAAGGCATCGATGGGGCGCCGGACAAATGCAAGAGTCCGCCCGAACAGATGGAGTACGGCGTTCTATACCTAGAAAGCGCAGTTGGTTGGCGCCGCAAGCGGGGCGAGCGGCATGGCAAGACGTGGCGGAAGGTGGCGCTTTGAGGTGCAACTACGGCACGTGCAGCACCAGGCCGGCCACGCACGCGCAGCGCGGTTGCACGGCGGGTGGTGCAGTTCATCTCCCGCAGCCTGCCGTTGCCCCACAAGTCACGATCAGAGCTGATCCTGAGAGGCGCTGGCGGGCGGCTCGAAGTAGTCTTTCAGCTCATAGGCTTCGCTCATGATGGTCAAGCGGGTCCAGCCCTCCCAGATCTTTTGATGGCCCGGCGGCGGAGCGTGCGCACGGTACAGGTAGCCGCCCAAGATCGCCATGGTCCGCACCGCCAGCCCCAGATTGCCCGGCGCGGCCAGCCCGCGCTTGGACGCGAAGTGTCGCAGCACCCGCAGCTGGATCTGCGTGAAGAACACCTCGCTTGGTAATTCGGGGGTCTCCCGTCCCAGCAGTGTCATCGCGGCCAGCCGCCAGGCGATCACCGCCTTGATCGTCACCGCCCGCTCGATCCGCTCCCCCGTGCGGTGCCCCAGGTACTCCACCTTGCAGCCGGACTTGAGCATCCGGTGCCAGTCCTCGATGCGCCAGCGCAGCCGGTACCACTCCAGCACCTGCTCCGCATCCGCCAGCGACGCCACCGGCAACGTCGTCAGCAGGAACCACTCCAACGCTTCCACCCCCTCCGGCGCCGCCCGCTCCCACACGTGCACCAGCTGCATCCGCAGCGCTGCCTCGCCGCGCGCCGGGGCCGGCAACTCGACCGTCTGCCAGCGCAACTCGGCCTGCGCCGTGCGCGCCGAACTCCGCTGCACCTTGATCTCCAACTGCCCCCCAACCGCCTGTGCCCGCATGTGCTCGAACAGCTTCGGCCGGTGCGCGCCCAGGGCGCGGTTGTGCTTGGCCCGCACCAGCAACTCGACTCCCTCCAGCCGCCGCTGCTCGGCGAACAGCGCCTGCACGTCGGCCTCGCGGTCCATCACCGCCACCAGGCGCGGGCCCGCCAACTGGCCCGCTACCTCCGCGCAGTCCCGCAACCCGCGCATCCAGCGGAAAGTCTTGCGCTCCTCCAGCGGCCGCCCGCGCTGCGCCTGCCCGTCCGGCGCGTCGTACTGGATGTGCAGCAGCCCCAGCGGGATGCCCTCCGGGCTGACCGCCAGCGTCGAGTGCATGTGCAGCCCCAGCGTGCCCTCCGAGCGCTTGTTCTTGCCGATGTAGCCCAGCCCCGCACAGCCGGGATGCTCGGCAAAGTTGAGCTCGGTGCCGTCCTGCACGCACAGCACCGTGCGCTCGGCCTGCAGGCGCCGCAGCGTGCGCTGGCGGTGCGGCGCCAGAATGTTCTGCGGGGTCACCGCCGAGTCGTCCGGCTGGTCGATCAGGCGGTAGTGGCCCTTGACGGCGGCCCGCTGGCCCTGCGCGGCGGCGGGGATCGATGCCATGGGAGCGGCGGCCTGCATCTGTGCGGTCTGCACCAGCCGCTTCGACAAGCGTAGATCACCCAGCGGCGCCTGGCCCAGTTCGTTGCGCGCGAACTCGTCCAGGGCCAGCCCCAGCGGCTGGCCGGGCGGCGCTGCGGCGGCCCCGAGCAGGCGCCGCCAGTCGCGCTGCAGGGGGTAGACGAAGATGGCCTTGACCGGCACGCGCTGGCCGGGGCGGGCGAAACGCCCGCGCCCGCCGGTCTGGCCGACGCAGGTCCAGTTAGCGGCGCGGAAACACGTGCCGGCGTGCTGCTGCGGATCGCAATAGGTTTCCAGCAGGGCAGGCCGGTAGCCATAGCGCTGGAGGAAGTCCTCCGGCCGCCGCCGCCGGACCATGCCGAGCACCTTGGAAGCGAGCAGGTGACAGCGCACGCTGGGACGGATCAGGAAGCGGCTCAGGCCCAGCACGCGGTGCAGCCGCTTGCGGCGCAGTTGCGCATCCCAGCCAATCCACTCGTCGCGGGCCGCCACCGCCAAGGCCGCGGCGGCGAAGCCGAGCACCCCCAGCAGGCCGTGCTCGGACTCAATCAGGTAGCGCACCTGAGCACCGACGTGCAGCACGGCTCCCTGCGGGTGCTCGCTGGCGACCAGCTCGTTCCAGGTCCGCCGCTGTTGCGGACTCGTCACCAGGGTCAACTTGAGCCCGGCGACCGCCCCCGCCGCAGGCGGAACTGCTTGCGGTGGCGGGACCGGCTGGCCGAGCCGGCGCGGCCGCCATGGCGCGGGGGCGGCAAATCGATGCGCCCCGCGCTGTGCAGGCTGCGCAAGGCCTTCTGGCAGCTCGCCACCTGCGGCTGGCCGCGACTGTCCATGAAACCGAACTCCCGGCACACGTGCCGGGCGAACGCGCTCCGGCTGGTGTCGCCAGCCTGCGTCCGCAACACCCGCAGGGTCTCCACGGCCTCTGAGTGCGAGAGGGTCTCCGCAATGCAATGTTGGTCGAGCATGCTTTAGACATGCCACAACCACCCTACAGTTGTCAAGTGCGAGATCTGGGGCATGGGCAGGCCGCAGCGGTCCCTTACCCTGCTTGGCCCGGTGCCGCCGTACCAACTCGGCCAGCGGCAGATCGTCCAGGCTCCCCAAGATGTATGAGTACTGCGGCACCAGCAGGCGTTGCCCGTCCTCGTGCGTGCGCCCGATCACTCACGTACACTTCCGCCCGCGTCCAGCCCGCTGGCTGGTAGTGCCGCAACAACGCCTGTTCCTCGCCCTCTGCGTCCAGCGCCGTCCAGTCCTGCCCATCTGCCAGGATGCGCCGCAGCGGCCCCTGCTTGCGCGCGTCGGTCAAGCTGATCGAATAGTCCCAGCCCCGTTGCGCCGCTGCGCAGTACGCCACCAACTCGCCCCGGTTATAGGCGTTGTCGGCCCGCAGCCACACGCGTTCGCCGTTCCGCAGCAGCGCCACGTCCTGTTCCAGCTGGTCGCGCCAGCCCCCCCGCCCACGTCCCTGCCGCCCGGCTGCAAGCGAGCGCTGACCCACACCACGCCCACAAAAACGGAGTGCAGCCAGTACTGCCGCTCGCCGTTGTAGCCTCGCCCCGCCTACTCGAAACAGCGCCCCGCGACTTCGATGCCGGTTCCGCATGTTATACAACTTCCATCAGCCGTAAGCCGGACAGCCGTGACATTTCGTCAAAAAAATGCTCTCTGTGACAGGCTCCGCGGATTCACCCAGAGGGTGAACTGCCGACCCCCCGGCCAAGCACCTCCATCCGTTAGAACTACAGGCCTTCGCCCGCTAACAGCGAAATCTTATCCGGGGACTAAGGACTTGTGCTGAAAATTTTCAAATTCGCGATAGACTTAGTTGGGGAAAACCAAGGAGCGTCGGAAATGAATTGGAATCCGCGAGGCCACAGCATCAGGGCAGTGCTGCTTTCGGCTGCGCTCATTGCGATTCTCGTCGGCTGCAGAAGCGATCCCGAGCCGGCACCGGTCGCGCCCGCTCCGGTAGTGTTCGTGCCGACCAGCGTCGTCGTCACGCTGGGCGGCAGCGGCGGCGCGACAACCCTGATCTCGACGCAGGCGGGCGGCTGGACGCGGAACGGCGAGCCTTTCAGCAGCGGCCAAACGGCCTCGGGGGAGAACGGTGCGGCCTACCGCCTAACGCTGGCCAACAACACTTGGAGCGCCGAATTCGTGCCGCCCGCTGCGGCCCGCGTGCAGTTGGGCACGAGCGGCGACACTGTAGCAGTGAATGCGCGGGAGGACGGCAGCTTCGCACTCGACGGCGCGCAGCTGCAGAGCGGACAGGTGGTGAGCGCCGCCAACGGCAACCGCTACGCGCTCGTGCTGGGGGCCCGAGACATCTGGACGGCCGAGTTCGTGCCGCCCGCTGCGGCCCGCGTGCAGTTGGGCACGAGCGGCGACACTGTAGCAGTGAATGCGCGGGAGGACGGCAGCTTCGCACTCAACGGCGCGCAGCTGCAGAGCGGACAGGTGGTGAGCGCCGCCAACGGCAACCGCTACGCGCTCGTGCTGGGGGCCCGAGACATCTGGACGGCCGAGTTCGTGCCGCCCGCTGCGGCCCGCGTGCAGTTGGGCACGAGCGGCGACACTGTAGCAGTGAATGCGCGGGAGGACGGCAGCTTCGCACTCAACGGCGCGCAGCTGCAGAGCGGACAGGTGGTGAGCGCCGCCAACGGCAACCGCTACGCGCTCGTGCTGGGGGCCCGAGACATCTGGACGGCTGAGTTCGTGCCGCCCGCTGCGGCCCGCGTGCAGTTGGGCATAAGCGGCGACACTGTAGCGGTGAATGCGCGGGAGGACGGCAGCTTCGCACTCGACGGCGCGCAGCTGCAGAGCGGACAGGTGGTGAGCGCCGCCAACGGCAACCGCTACGCGCTCGTGCTGGGGGCCCGAGACATCTGGACGGCTGAGTTCGTGCCGCCCGCCCCGCTGCGCATCCCACTAGGCACGAGCGGTGATGTGGCGATCGTGGAGATGCGCGAGAACCGCACCTACTGGATAGAAGGGATGCAGCTCCAGAGCGGGCAGCTGGTGCGTGCCGCCAACGGCAACCGCTACGCGCTCTCTCTGGGCGCGGACGGAGTGTGGATGCCACTGTTTGTCGCCCCCGATCCGCAGGTTGTTGTCCTCGGTGCCAGCGGCTTGACGGTGGCCATCGATGAACTCGAGGATGGCAGCTTCCGGTTCGCCGGCTTGGCGCTTGGCAGCGGCCAAGTGCGCACCGTCAAGGGCCTCGATTACAGGTTCAGCCTAGACGCAAACGGAAGCTGGTCGGCGGTCTATGCCCCCCAACCCACGCTCGTGCGCCTAGGGGCGCACGGCGGCTCGATTCAGCTCGTCCGGCAAGAGAACGGGCAGTGGCTGCTTGACGGCGAGCTGGTCGGCACCGGACGCATCGTGAAAGGGTCGAACGACCACAACTATCGACTGATCTACAGTGCCGCCGCCTGGCATGCCGAGCCGCAGCCGATTTCGCTCCAAGTGTCCCTGGGGGCCGGCGGAAGCATCATCCTGACGAGGCTGGAGGACGGCAGCTATTGGTATGAGGGCAGCCAGGTGGCGAGCGGTGATGAGGTCTCGGTCCGCGGCACCTCGTATCGCCTGACATTGGCCGCGGGCGAGGTATGGCGGGCGGCGCGCGCCAGCGATCCGCCGACGGGAGGGGGCGGCGGCGGTACGCCGCCGACAACGGACAGCCTGTCAGCCTACGTGGGCGCTACCCCGCGGATAGAGTTGACCACGCCCGACGGCACCGGCACGCGCTCGGGCTCAATTCTTAAGGTAAATGGTGCGGAGTACTCGTTGACCGACCTGTTCGCCAATGGCGAGGTCAATCGGGAGGTGACCTTCGCGGAAGATGCACACGACCGAATCGCCGCCGAGTTGAGCGACATTGAAACGCTGCTCGACATCAGCCAGACCACCTCCGGATTCGACAGCGTGATTGAGTTGCGCTGGGACCGCGTCGCGCGCCACTTGGAAAGCATATTCCCTGGAGAGGGCGCCAAGCTGCTGGGGGCAAACGCGCCCAAGGAACGGGATGGCGACATCGACGCCGACGAGGTTGTCGAGGAGATCCGCGACGTGCTCGCGGCGCTGAGCAGCGTGTCCGCCTTTGAAGCGGCGGTCGATGACGGGATTTTCTCGGGCACGACGAAAGTGGGGGTCAACGACAGCGACGATGTCTACTCCACCGTCAAGAGCGTGTCGCGGCTCAGCTTCGATTGGACCGATAGCACGCGCTACGGCGCGTATTCGAAGCGCGAACGCAGTACTATCTCCAGCGCGCTGAGGCTCGGCACCGGCTCGGCAGGGATCGGCGCCTTCGCCTACAGCCCGCTGACCACCACCAGAACGAGAGACCTGCCGGGCAGCGGCGAAGCCTTGTACATCGGCGAGACGGTTGCCGCCAGCGGTGACAGCACGCAAGCCGTCTACCGGGGCGCCATCGAACTGCGCGTGCGGCTAGGCAGCAGGCTGGTCTCGGGGGTGGTGACCGACCTATTGGACGATCAGGGACGGGCGTGGCGCTACTCGTCCGCCGACGTTGCAACGATCACCCTTCCGACCGCCACCTTGAGTACGGGACTCGCCTCATTCGACATATCGGGAAGCGGCCGGGCGAGCATTGCGTACAGCCGGTTGGCGGGAAGCCCTTCGACGCGGACGGTGAACTCAGAATTTGAAGGGCGGTTGGTGGGCCGGGGCGTGGACTCCGGGGCTGCGGCGATGGGCACGTGGAGCCTGAGGGGGAGCGGGAGCACGCTACTGGCGGGCGCCTTTGGCGCCGAGTCGGAGTTGAACCCCGCGACGCCGACCCCGGTTCCAGTTCCGGTTGCGCCCGACAGCGGTGATTCGGGCGAAGAGTCGGAGACGTTCCTCGTCGCCCAGCCGGACAGCGGTGGCGATATTGAGATCGCGGCACTCGACACGAAGGGCAACAAGATCGAACTGCCAGCAGCGGACCTCTACGCCAACGGCGGCATGTTCCAAGCCGGGAAGCGTCTGTTCGAGCTGGCGCAGGATCAACTCAACAGGCAGCTGGAAGTGCTGGACATTTATATCAATGTCATCGAACTGGGTGGCTCCGAGGGGCTGCAGTCCCGCCAGACGGCTTGGGACAAAGCGAACACGGCGCTCGACGACCACGTATTTGGCAGCAGGCGCGTACTCGGGAACAGCTATCCGGCGGGGACCACGCTGGACGACCGCGACGAGGACGCGGTCGCACTGCTGCGGGAAGCCGTCGACGCTCTGGCCAGCCCCGAGCGGTTCCGCTCCTCACTTGAAGACGGGGAAGTGTTCGAAAACCTGCTGAGCCAGTCCCGGCTGGAGGCGGGCGAGTACGACTTCGAGGACATGTTCGATGCGCTCGGGTACTCAGTTACGGCCGAATACGGCCATACCCTTTACGGGCGCTTCGGCGCTTGGGCCAAGACCGTTCGGAGCGATGCTCTGTCGTCCGCGCGAACCGCGACGTCCCCGGAACGCCCTGACGTGTTCGCGTACAGCCCGATCGGCCAGACGGTCTACTCCACAAATGACTTGAACTTCCCGTCCAACATCACGTCGACGTACAACGGGGCTACGGTGGCGGTCTCGGACAACTCGGCGGAACCGAGATTCTACGAAGGGACTGTCCGCCTGACAGTGCAGTGGGGTAGTAGGGCGCCGGGCTCGGCGGTCTACACTTCGATCGAAGAGCTGGCTCGGGTCGATACCGGCGAGCTGTTCTTGAATGGAGGCTTCGAGGTTGACGAGATTATCTTCGGACGCACGTCGGTCACCGTTGACAGCGACGGCCGGGTGGGATTCAGAGGAACGTCCTCCGTGCGCGTCGGGTATGTCGACGTGTTCCGTGCCGAGCGCCGGTACGGCAGCGGGCTTGTCGAGGGCAAGTTCGTCGGGTATAACGTCGCAGGCCCGCTAGGCGTGATCGCAACCTGGGAGGTCGAGGATCTGAAAGGGGCACTCGGAGCGGACTTGGTGCCCTGAGATTCTGGTAGGGCGGGATCTCCTCCGATGGGGGTGCTGGGCGGCAGGCGTTCTGCGCAACACTAGGAGTTGGCCCTCAAGTCAAACCGATTCCACAAGTCCGTCGGCATCGAATTCGTCGAGCTCCACAAAGACGGAGCAACAATGCGCCTCGCGGTGGGCGAGGAGCACTTCAACGAAGCCGGAGTTGTCCACGGTGGCGTGACGTTCACGCTCGCGGACTCCGCGCTGGGCTATGGGATCTCCAAGACCGTCGGCAAGCCCTGCACTACCGCGGAAATGAAGATCAATTACCTCAAGCCGGTCTCAGGAGGCGTCATGACGGCCCGGTCACGGATACTCAAGGCGGGGCGCAGGTTGGTCGTGGCGCGAGCGGAAGTGCTCTGCGGTGACGAACAGGTAGCCGAGGTGCTCTCCACCTTTGCCATCTTGAGCTGAGCTGGCCTAGCCTGCCGGGCCACTGCCCCCACGAGTCGCTAGCCCCTCACTACCATGGATTCTGTGAACACCGCCTCCGCACTCTCTGAAGCAGAGCTTGCCGAACTGCACCGCACCTATATGAACGCGCCGTTCAACCGGCTGCTCGGAATCGAGTTCGGCGAGTATCACGCAGACGGCGGCGTGACGCTGCGACTGCCGCTCGACGACCGGCACCAGAATGGCGCGGGAGTCGTCCACGGCGGGGTCACGCTCACCTTGGCTGACGCCGCCATCAGCTTCGGCATCGCCCGCGCCATCGGTGGGCGCTGCACGACCGTGGAAATCAAGATCAACTACCTCAGGCCCGTCACCGAAGGCGTCTTGGCCGCTCGTTCGCACGTGGTCCGGGCCGGCCGCCGGCTGGTGGTCGCCCGCGGCGAGGTCCACTGCGGGGAAAAGCAGGTTGCCGAGGTGCTGGCCACGTTTGCGCTGCTGGACTAGCGCCGCAGGCGGGCAGGGCAAGGCCGATCGCGCAATATAATGTTGGGCGTGACGGGCGCTCGCATCATCTCCGCACGGCTGGTGTCCGTGCTGTTTCCGCTGTTGTCGGCTACGGCTGCTGTCGACTATGTCCGCGACGTCGAGCCGATCCTGCACCAGCGCTGCTACCTCTGCCACGGCGAGCAGCAGCAGATGTCAGAGCTCCGCCTCGACACGCGTGCAGGCGCTCTCAACGGCGGCGCATCGGGCGCGGTCATCGTCCCCGGCGATCCCGGCGCCAGCAAGCTAATTGCCCGCGTCACGAGCAACGAGGACGGCTTCCGCATGCCTCCTGGAGGCGAGACGCTGAGTGCCGCACAGACGGCGGCTCTGCGGGAATGGATCGCCGCGGGGGCGGTCTGGCCGGACGATCATGCTGGACCTGCGGCCCGTGCCGCCGCTAGGGGCGCCGCTGCCGAGTCCCATTGGGCATTCCAGCCAATCCGCAGGCCGGAACTGCCTCCTGTGCGGCAGTCCACATGGGTGCGCAACCCGGTCGACCGGTTCGTGCTGGCCAAGCTGGAGGCGGAGGATTTGCCGCCGTCCCCGGAGGCATCTCCGCACACGCTGCTCCGCCGCATCCACTTCGACCTAGCGGGATTACCGCCCGGCCCCGGCGAGTTGGACGCACTCTCTCCCGAGAATGGCCCGCTGGCTTACGAACGGGCGGTGGACGACCTGCTGAAGTCGCCTCACTTCGGCGAGCGCTGGGCGATCCCCTGGCTGGACTTGGCCCGCTACGCGGACAGTGAAGGTTACGAGCGCGATCCGCTGCGCCCGCACGCTTGGCGCTGGCGGCATTGGGTGATCGAGGCCATCAACCGCGACATGCCCTTCGACCGCTTCACCGTCGAGCAGATCGCTGGCGACCTGCTGCCCGAAGCGACTGTCGAGCAACGCGTCGCGACCGGCTTCCTGCGCAACGGCATCAAGAACCGCGAGGCCGGCACCAAGAACGACCAGAAGCGCTTCGAGGAGACCGTGGACCGGCTCAACACGGTCGCGAACACGTGGATGGGACTGACCGTAGGGTGCGCCCAGTGTCACGACCACAAGTACGATCCCCTCTCGCAGCGAGAGTTCTACGCGATGTTCGCGTTCTTCCACAATGCGGTTGAGCAGGATTTCGAAGCGCCGCTGCCGGGAGAGCTTGGCCCATACTTGCGCACCGCTCCGGCCCACCAGGAAGCGCTGGCCAAGATCCGCGCAGAGCACGGCTTGGCCGCCATGCAGGCTGAGTGGCGCGAACGCATGCTGGCGGCCATGGACCAGCCCGGCGTGCGCACGGACTGGGACCATTCCGTCACCGAGTGGCGCGCAGCCAACGATCGCGCGGACTGGCTGCTGCGCGCCCCCGACGAGCACCTTTCCGATCTCGAGCACGAAAAGATTGCCAGCTGGTTCTTGTTGCGCAGCGGCCCGGACTTCCCCAAGGACGAAGCCGCTAACGAGCGCCTGAAGCAGGCGCGCGAGCAGGCGGCTGCGCTCGACGAGGGCCGATTCCAAGTGTCCCGCGCCTACACGATGGTGGATCGCCGCGAGCCGGTTCCTGCGCGGCTGGCGCTGCGAGGTGACTACCGCGCGCTCGGCAGCGAAGTGCCGCCCGGGGTGCCAGCCGTGCTGCCGCCGCTGGCTGCCTCTGCCAAGCCCCCGCGGCTGTTGCTGGCCGAATGGATCGCCTCGGACGACAACCCCCTCACGGCACGGGTGGAGGTCAACCGGATCTGGCAGGAGCTGTTCGGCAGGGGCTTGGTGGAAACCGTCGAGAACTTCGGCACGCAGGGCGAGCCTCCCTCCCATCCCGAGCTGCTCGACTGGCTTGCCAGCGAATTCGTGCGCCTGGGCTGGAGCCGCAAGGCATTGCTGCGCCTGATCGTGACGTCAGCCACCTACAGGCTGGACTCCAAAGGCAGGCCCGACGCCAGCGCCCTTGATCCTGGCAACGCTTGGATCGCGCGCCAGAATCGGCTGCGGCTGCCCGCCGAACTGATCCGTGACAACGCCTTGGCCACCAGTGGCCTGCTGAATCCGGCGATCGGTGGCAAGAGCGTGTTTCCCCCGCAGCCTGCGGGCGTGTCGGAGCTGAGCTACGCCAAGAAGGACTGGGACGAGGACACTGGGCCAGACCGCTATCGCCGCGGGCTGTATGTCTTTCTGCGCCGGACCTCGCCCTATCCGATGCTCGTGAATTTCGACGCCCCAGACACGCTCACGAGCGTCGCCCGCAGGGAGCGTTCCAACACGCCGCTGCAGGCCCTCAACCTGCTGAACGATCCGGTGTTCCAAGAGGCTGCGGACGCGCTGGCCTATCGCGTGCTGCGCGCGGGGAATGACAGTTTCGCCGCCCGTTTCGAGCGCTTGACTCGCTGGTGCCTGGCGCGCGCGCCCTATGCGGAGGAGGCCGAGGTGGCACAGCGCTTCTACTCCGCGCAGCTTGAGCGCTACGAGGCGCGGGCCGGGGGAGCCGAGCGCGCCGCGTGGCGCGAGCTCAGCCGCGCCATGCTCAGCTTGGACGAATTCATCACGCGCGAGTGAGCGGCCGTTACGATAAGCGGTTGCGATGCGTATCGTCAGCGTCTCTATAATCCTCATGCTGCTGTCTTGTGCTCCCGACCCGAGCGGGCCAAGCGACCCTTCCAAGGACCTTTTATATTGGAGAGGTGCCGGAGAGAGGGATGGTCGCCACTTCCTCGGCCCCTCTCTCCCCAGTGCCGCAGGTGGTGCCAACCGCCGCTGCGGCAGGTAAGCAGATCCCTCCCCGCCCAGTGGCGGGGAGGCCCCCGGTGGGGCCTGGCCAGGCCCCACCGGGGGCGACGGGCCGGACCGTTAGTACCTCGGATTTCAGGTCCGTAATGCAGCTTGGTCGGCCCGTCGCAGCAATTCCTGCGCGCCCTGAACGGAAGCGTGGGTCAGGACCCGAATTGCAAAAGGAAAGGAACGCAGGAATGACCACTCACACTCCCATCGTAGTCGTCGGCATCGATGTCGGCAAGTCCGGGCTCGACGCCCACATCCTCGACGGCCGCCTCGACCGTCAGTTCAACAACGACAAGTCCGGCCGCCGCGGCCTGCGCAACTGGCTGCTCAAGCACGGCGTCAACCGGGCCGTCTTCGAGCCCACCGGCCGCTACCACCGCAACCTCCACGAGTGCCTCGCTGACGCCGGCCTCGAGACCGTCCTGGTCAATCCCTTGCGCTCCCGCCGCTTCGCCGAAGCGATCGGAACGCTCGCCAAGAACGATCGCGTCGACGCCGCCATGCTCGCCAGCTTCGGCCTCCTCGCCGGCCTCGAGGGCACACCGCCCAAGCCGCACAACCTCAAGCTCCTCAGCGACTTGCTCGTCCTGCGCCGCAAGCTCGTCGAGCAGCTCGGCGCCCTCCGCAAGCTCTGCGCCGAACTCGACCCCGCAGCCGCCAGCTGCCCCAGCGCCACGCTCGCGGCCTGCCAGACCGACATTGCCGACTGCGACTGCCGCATGCGCGAGTGCATCGCCGCCGCCGCCGCGCTCTCCCGCCGCGCCGCCGTCATCCAGTCCATCCCCGGCTTCGGTCCCGTCAACGCCGCCTGCCTCTGCGCTGCCATGCCCGAGCTCGGCTCCCTCGGCCGGCGCAAGGCCGCTGCGCTGTTCGGCATCGCCCCCTTCGACCGCGACTCCGGACAGCACCGCGGTGGCCGCTGCATCCGCGGCGGCCGCGCCCAGCCCCGCCAGCTGCTCTACATGGCCGCCCTGTCCGCGATCCGCTGCGAACCTTCCTCCAAGGCCTGCTACGAGCGCCTCACCGCCGCCGGCAAGCAGCACAAGGTCGCCCTCGTCGCTGTCATGCGCGGGCTCGCCGGCCTGCTCGACACCCTCCTGCGCGAGGACCGCACCTGGCAGTCCGAGCCGCCCTCCCGCGAGCTGGAGGCCGCCGCGTGAAACCGCTGCCGACCAGCCCCCGGCCCCCAGCCGCCCCAGCGGGCAAAACCCGCCTCCAAGGCTCCTCGTCACCACTTTTCCCTGGCAATCCGCTTGACAACGAACACGGAAGCTGCATTCATACTCGAACGCCCCTGAAGTGCGGGTATCGCATGTCGACCTCGACCTCGAGGCGGACTTCGAGGTCCGCCAGTTGCGCGGGTCTTGCACCCTGACGGTGGCGGGAGCGGCCGGTGATCTGGTGCTGGACACGCGCGACCTGACCATCGACCAGGTCGAGGCTTCTGCTGACGGGGAAACGTTCCGCGAAGCCGTCTTCGAGCTTGGGCCGGCCGACCCCGTTCTGGGCGCGCCATTGCGCATTGAACGCGGAGCCGCCAAGCAGGTGCGTATCACCTACGGGACCGGTGAGCAGGCCAGCGGCCTGCAGTGGCTTGAGCCGCCCCAGACGGCCGGGCGCCAGCATCCGTTCTTGTACACCCAGTCGCAAGCGATTCACGCCCGCAGCTGGATTCCGCTCCAAGACACTCCCGGATCGCGGGTCACCTACTCCGCGCGGATCCGCACGCCACCCGAGCTGCTCGCCGTGATGAGCGCGGAAGCTCTGCCTGCGGACGAGGGCCCGGGCGTCTATCGCTTCCAGATGCCCCTGGCGATCCCCTCGTATCTCATCGCCCTGGCGGTCGGGGACCTGTCTTTCCGGCCAACGGGCGAGCGCACCGGCGTGTACGCCGAGCCCAGCCTCGTCGACGCCGCGGCTCGCGAGTTCGAGGACACCGAGGCCATGATGAAGTCCGTCGAGACCCTATATGGCCCGTACCGCTGGGGCCGCTATGACATCCTCGTGCTGCCCCCCGCCTTCCCGTTCGGGGGCATGGAGAACCCCCGCCTCACGTTCGTCTCGCCGACCGTGATCGCGGGCGACCAAAGCTTGGTGAGCCTGATCGCGCACGAGCTGGCGCACTCTTGGTCGGGCAATCTCGCCACGAACGCGACATGGCGGGATTTCTGGCTCAACGAGGGCTTCACGGTGTACATCGAGGAGCGCATCCAAGAAGAGGTCTACGGTCCCGAGCGGGCTGCCATGGAGTCGTCGCTGGAGGTCGAAAGCCTCAAGCAAGAAATGGCCGGCATGGAAGAGCGCGACCAAGTGCTGCACGTGGACCTCGCTGGTCGCGACCCTGACGATGGCTTCACCGGCGTGCCCTACATCAAGGGCGCGATGTTCCTGCGTACCGTGGAGAAGGCCGTGGGCCGCGAGGCGTTTGACGCCTTCCTGCGGGCCTACTTTGACGAGTTCGCGTTTCGCAGCGTGACCACCGGGCAGTTCGCCGACTACCTGGCCGCAGAGCTGCTGTCCGAGCACGAGCAGACCACACGCACGATTCGCGTGGCGGAGTGGCTGCGGGAGCCGGGGTTGCCCGAGCAGCGGCACGAGCCGGTCTCGGCCGCGCTCGAAACGGCTGATGCAAGCGCCCGCGACTGGTCCGGCGGGAGCGTTGCGGCGGCTCAGCTAGAAACCTCCGCCTGGTCGACGCAGCATTGGCTCCGCTTCCTCAGGTCCATGCCGGCGAAGCTGGGCTCTGCCCGGCTCGCCGAGCTGGACAGCGCCTTTGGCCTGACCGAAGCGGGTAATGCGGAAATCCTCTGCGAGTGGCTGACCTTGGCTGTGCGCAATGGCTATGCGCCAGCCGACGCCGCCCTAGAGCGATTTCTCACCACTGTGGGGCGGCGCAAGTTCCTGCGGCCGCTATACGAGGAGCTGGCGAAGACCGAAGCAGGTCTGGCACGGGCAGCTGCGATCTACACCAAGGCGCGCCCAGGCTACCACCCGATGGTGTTGCAGGGCCTCGACCGGATAGTGGGCCGGAGCGAACCCTGAGCGCCGTAAGCCGCGGCGCTCAGGCCTTGATCGTGATCGTGTCGGCGTGCCGGCCCGCCTCGTCCACTGCGCGGACGCGGTAGTAGACGCCGCCGGAATGCCCCGAGGGCGCGGCCTTGTCGTCGAAGGAGAACGGCGCTTGCGTCGTTTGCGGGCGATACGGCACCGTTCCGATGCGTTCGTGGCGGCGGTACACCTCGTAGCGCACGATGGGATCGGCGGCCGCATAGGCGGAGTGCCATGCTAGGCGCACCCTGTCACCAGACTGGCGCTCCGCAGCAAAGCTCTGCGGGGGCTGGAACCCGGCCGAGGTCCGCTGGAAGAAGTTCGTGCGCGTGCCGTGCAGGTCAGCAACCGTCTGCTCGATGTCCTGCTTCTCGCCGCGGGAAAGCGGCTTTGCCGTCTGCGCGGCGGCCAGGTTCGCGACCAGCTGGTCGCGCTGCGGGTCGTTGTCCTTGTCGATCAGGCCGATGCCGGTGATGATCGTCGCCATGCCCGGCGGGTTGAGCGAGTAGCGGATGAAGTCCTCGTAGGGCAGCTTGTCGGGCTGTCCGACCGTCGGCACGCTCTGCCCCGGGCGGTGCGCGTACTCCTGCTTCAAGCCGTACATCACGCCGTCGGCGAAGACCTTCATGCCGATGACGCCCATGCCCTTGGCATGCGCCACTGGGATGGAGTTGGTCTGGTGGCAGAAGTAGTTGGGGTCGTTGGGGTTGACCGCGACCAGCAGGGTGTCGAGGATATTCCGGGTGTCGCGCTGGATCGCGTACATGTGGACGGCCGGGTTCTCGTGCCCGGTGATGCCGATGTGGCGGATCCACTTGCGGTGCCTTGGATTCAGCCCTGTCAGGTTGGTGCCGTCGCGATAATCGAGCAGACAGGCGATCGCGCCGACGCGCGGCAGCGACTTGTCGCCCGGATTGTCGAGCCCTTCGTAAGCCGCGTCCACATCCTCCGTGCTGCCGATGTGATGCACCTGCATCAAGTCGAGGTACGCGCCCTCGGGGATAAAACCTTTGCCGTCGCCGAAGAATTGCGTCAGCGACCGCTCGACGTCCGCTAGCACCAGCTTGCCGCCGCCTGAGGACCGTCCCATCGGCTGGGCTCCGTCGCGCACGATCGCGTGCCGCAGACCCGTCTTGGTCGCGATGAACAGGCGTCCGCGCAGGCTGTGGTCATAGCCGGGCAGGCCGGGCTTGAGGTTCAGGATCTCGAAAGCATTGCCCATCTTCTCCTGGCTCAGGAAATAGTTGTTGGCGGTTTCGATGTAGGTCATCCCCGCGCGAACGGCCTTGACCACGATCTGCACGGCTTCGTCACCCGGCAGATCCCACTGGATCTTGTTGCCGCCGGCAAGCCCGAAGGTGGTTACCTCCCGGCCGGTTCGCCCTAGCAGGCGCGTCGTCAGCGGCTTCTCCGCGGGGTGCGACCAAGCCGCGAACTTGCCGCTCATCGGCAGGAACGTGGTTGCCATCGCGGCCCCGCCCGCCCAGCGAATTGCGTCGCGTCGCGTAAAATCTCTTGCCATGCTTGGGATCCTCCGTCGGCCTCTTGCGGCCCTAGGAACTAACGAAATGTACCACGGCCGACCGGTTCGGCGCTGAGTTTCTAGAATAGTAGTTTGTACCCTGCAGCGGCCGGCGGCCACCCATGCCTCTGCGCCTGCACGGACCTCTCATGCCTGCACCTGACGCGACTGCGAAGACTTCTGCTGGCGGGTCCCGGCTGCTTGACCTGATCGGCAACACCCCGCTGATCCGCTTGATGACGGTCGCGGCGGACGTGCCCGGCGTGGAGGTCTATGCCAAGGCCGAATATCTCAACCCGGGGGGATCCGTCAAGGACCGCCCGGCCGCGAACATGATTCGAGCCGCCGAACGCGATGGCAGGCTGCGGCCCGGCCAGACGATCATGGACGCCACCAGCGGCAACACCGGCATCGCCTACGCGATGATCGGGGCCGTGCTGGGCTATCCGGTCAAGCTGTTCCTGCCCAGCAACGCATCTCCGGAGCGCAAGCGGATCCTCGCGGCTTACGGCGCCGAACTCGTGCTGACTGACCCCGCGCTGCAGACCGACGGAGCGATCCAGGCCTGCCGGGCCGCCTACGAGGCCAGCCCCGACGGCTGCTTCTATCCCGACCAGTACGGCAACCCCGCCAACTGGCAGGCGCACTACGAGACCACCGGACCAGAGGTTTGGCAGCAGACCGACGGGCGGATCACGCATTTCGTGGCCGGGCTCGGTACCAGCGGCACGCTGATGGGCACCGGGCGCTACCTGCGGGAAATGAATCCTGCCGTGCAGCTCGTCTCGCTGCAGCCGGCCACGGGATTTCACGGGCTGGAGGGCCTCAAGCACATGGCTACGGCCATGCGGCCCGGGATTTACGACCCCACGCTGGCCGATCAGGAAGTCTTCCTCGACACCGAGGACGCTTACGATATGGTCCGGCGGCTGGCCCGCGTGGAGGGCCTGATGGTGGGCATCTCTTCCGGCGCGAACGTGGTCGCCGCAGTGCGGCTGGCGCGCGAGGCCCGCGAGGGCGTGATCGTCACCGTGCTGTGTGACAGCTCCGACAAATACCTCAGCGAGCGGTTCTGGGACGATTGAGGGGGCCATGCTGGCGATAGCGAAGATTCCGTTTGCCGTGATGAAGGCGCATGCCGAGGCGGCCTACCCCAACGAATGTGTCGGAGCGATGCTCGGCAAGTCTGAGGCAGGCGTGAAGTCGGTCGGGCTGGCGATGCCGCTGCAGAACTCCGCCGGGGGATCCCAGAACGCCTTTTACGAGCTGTCCAACGACAGCCTGCTGGCGGCCGACAAGGCGGCGCGCCAGTTGGGTCTGGACGTGATCGGCGTCTATCACTCGCACCCCGATGCCGACGCATATTTCTCGGAGACCGACCTAAAGCATTCCTGCCCTTGGTATTCGTTCGTCGTGCTGTCGGTCAAGGGCGGCCGCTACGACCATGCCAACAGCTGGCTGCCGGATTTCGACCAAACGCATGCGGACCCTGAGGCCCTCGAGGCCGCGGATTGAGCCGCGTCGCCCCGCAGACAGGCAGGTCCCGACGCCCATGAAGATCACGCAACTGCTCGTTCGCGACATCCGCTTTCCGACCTCGGCGGAGCTGGACGGTTCGGACGCTATGAATCCCGACCCGGACTATTCCGCCGCGTATGTGGTGCTGGAAACGGACGCAGGCCTGGCCGGGCACGGCCTGGCGTTCACGCTCGGTCGCGGGACCGAGATCGTCGTGGCGGCCGCCGAGGCCATGCGCCCGCTGGTCTGCGGCCATCCGCTCGACGAGTTCACCGCGGACATGGGAGCGTTCTGGCGGCGCATGACGGGCGACTCCCAGCTGCGCTGGATCGGCCCCGACAAGGGTGCCGTCCACCTAGCCACGGCGGCGATCGTGAATGCCGTGTGGGACCTGTGGGCCAAGAGCGAGGGCAAGCCAGTCTGGCGCTTGGTGGCCGAGATGACGCCCGCGGAGTTTGTCCGCCTGATCGACTTTCGGTACATCACCGACGCGCTGAGCCGGCGGGACGCGCTGGAATTGCTCGAGAGCCGCGCCGACGGCAGGGATCTCAGGATCGCCCAGATGGAGGCGGAAGGCTATCCGGCCTACACGACCTCCGCCGGCTGGCTCGGTTATTCCGACGACAAAATCCGCGCCTTGTGCCGGGAGGGGATCGCGCAGGGCTGGAACCGCTTCAAGATCAAGGTCGGGCGCGACCCGCAGGACGATCAGCGCCGTTGCTCCATCATTCGCGAAGAGATCGGTGCCGACGGATTCCTGATGACCGATGCGAACCAGGTCTGGGAGGTCGGTGAGGCTGTCGACCGCATGATCGCGCTCGCCCCCTTCCGCCCGCTGTGGATCGAGGAGCCGACCAGCCCCGACGACGTGCTGGGTCACAAAGCGATCAAGCAGGCTCTGCTCCCTTACGGCATCGCGGTCGCCACCGGCGAGATGTGCCAGAACCGGGTGCTATTCAAACAATTCCTGCAAGCGGACGCGATTGACTATGTGCAGATCGACTCGACGCGCCTGGGCGGCGTGAACGAGGTACTAGCCGTGCTGCTGCTCGCGGCCAAGTTCGGCAAGCCGGTCTGCCCGCACGCCGGCGGGGTCGGCTTGTGCGAATACGTCCAGCACTTGGCGCTAATCGATTACATCTGCGTCTCGGCCTCACTCGACAATCGCGTCATCGAGTACGTCGACCATCTTCACGAGCACTTCCTGAACCCGGTAACCCTGCGCGATGGGAATTACCTGCCCCCGCAGGCCGCTGGCTATAGCATCGAGATGCTGGCTGCATCGTTGGAGACGTATCAGTTCCGGGGCAACTCAATGCTCCCTTGAAGCAGGCGAACCACAGGTTGAGGGGCCTGACCACCCGGGGTCTTGTTCCTGCGCATAACCTCAAAGTTAGTGTTTCGGCCAGCGCAGTCCGGGTGCGTCCTGTGTGCGTCGCAGAAGCGGGGCGCTGGAACGCTAGCCCGGCCCTAGTCCCCGTCCTCGCGCCCTAACGAAGCCGATTCGGTGCAGATCAAATTTACAACCTAAAGCAATAGTATATTGATAAACTAGTGAGATACTGAAATTTATATGTCATATTAAATTTAGTCAATTGACATAACCGGGACAACGATCGGAATGCACGAATTCTCAAATCCATTTCGCCCGGGAGCGGGCCACACGCCCCCTTATCTTGCAGGGCGGCAAGCGGAGCGCGAAGCGTTTCTTCGATTGCTCGGGCAAAGCACGATTCTTGACAACATGATTCTGACTGGACTTCGAGGAGTAGGCAAGACGGTCCTGCTCGAGTCATTCAAACCTCTGGCAATCAGCAACGGATGGCTGTGGGTGGGGGCCGACCTTTCGGAGTCCGCAAGCTTCAGCGAGGATAACTTGGCAATCAGCCTCTGCGCAGACGTTTCTCTGATCACCTCAGAAGTGGCGGTGGGGGACGAAGAGGTGCGTAAGCTTGGATTTGCAGCCGAGGCACGGAGAATTCGGCCCAAACTCGGCTACGAAGCCCTGAGATCTCTATACGAGCGCACTCCCGGCTTATCTCTCGACAAGCTCAAATTCGTCTTGGAGTTCGCATGGACGGCTCTATCCAAAACGCGGAACGCACGGGGAATCATCTTTGCCTACGACGAGGCACAGAATCTTGGTAGCAGGTCAGCGAAACAGGAGTGCCCCTTGTCCCTACTGCTGGATGCCTTCCAATCTCTGCAGGGAAAGGGACTCCCCTTGATGCTCGTGCTGACGGGTCGCACCACGTTATTTCCAAGGCTGATAGAAGCAAGGACCTTTTCCGAGCGAATGTTTAAGGTCGTGCGCCTGCAGAACCTATCGGGGCAAGCGAGCGAGGAGGCGATTCGTAAGCCCATCGACAATGCTGCTTGCCCGCTACGGCTTGCCGACAGGTCGGTAAGAAGAATCGTCAATATGTCCGGCGGCTATCCTTATTTCATCCAGTTCATCTGTAGGGAGGTGTACGACGCATTCATCCAGAGGGTCGACCGAGGGGAAGGAGCGTTCGTTCCTGTTGGGGGAATCACACAGAAGCTTGACACCGACTTTTTCGCGGGGTGGTGGGCTCGCACAACCGATCGGCAAAGAGCACTTCTGGCTGTGATTTCCCGGCTTGACAGTTGTGAGGACGAGTTTACCCTCCAACAAGTGTCCGAGGGGTCTCAAGGGTCCTTAGACAAACCGTTCAGCCGCAGCCATGTCAATCAGTTGCTTGCTGCGCTGGCGACCCAAGGGTTGGTGTCCAAGAGTCGACACGGGAAGTACTCCCTCTCCGTGCCACTGCTGGGCCAATTCATCCGCAGGCAGGTGCGCGCATAAGGCGCCTGCGGCAGTTGCCTATCCTGAGGCACTTCGCCTGCCAGCCGGCTGTCCGGTGCGGCGCTCCAGAGCCCAGGGGTCTAGTCTTGCCCGGCCCTTTCGAAACAAGCCCATGTCGCTGAGAGTGCAGCTCTGATCCAGGTCTTCAAGATCGCCGTCGCCGTAGTCGGTGCTCACCGGTACCGCCAACCCGGCCAGGCCCTCCCTCAGTTGGCCCCCGCGGAAGCCTGATATCGCTCCTTCGCCGCCCCCGCATGCGCCTGCGGTAGGCCCCACACCCACCTTTCAAGGACTCCCGCGATTACGTGGCGGAACGCCATCGTCTCAGAGTTCGGAACCGGGTGCTCCCAACAATCTGCGAGCGGCTATCCTACCCGCGGATTTTGCGGACGAGCCATCTATTTAGGATTTCTGGGTTCAGCCCAAGGACGCTTACGATTCGAGGGAGGATTTCATCGAAGATCGGCTGATCCAATTGAAGAGGTCCTAGCCCGAGTTTACCGAGTTGGGCCGTAGGATTCCGGCAAGGACATTGATTCCAAGAAGATAGAGGCAGCCCGTTGTATGACCTAACAGTGGGCCGTGGATCAGATTTCGTATTCCTTGAGGCCTAGGATTGCGTGGAGTTTCTGCTGCTCGGCGGTCATCTTGGAGAGCGTTGTCTTGAGTACAGGCTCGCCGCCCTCCTGCCGGGCCGGATATAGCACGTCGACTTCCCGGATCCCGCCGAGTTCGTCGAGCAGCGCCGGGATCGAGCGCTGCACGCCGTGGCGGCTCAATTCCCGCTGCAGCAGGGCGCACAGCGTCAGCGCCAGCACGCAGCAGAACACATGCACCTCGATCTTCTGGTCCGTCCAGTGGTACTGCGGGCGGATCGCGATGCAGTCGGTATCCTTCAGCTGCCGGAAGGCGCTCTCGACATGGTGCTGCGCGCGGTAGCCGCGCACCAGTTCCGCGTCGCTCCAGCCGGCGTTGTCGGTGAACAGCAGGGTCTTGCCCAGCAGTGTGCTCTGCAACTCCTCCCAGGCCTTGCGCCGGAAGCGGTAGCGCACCGTCGGCAGGCCGTCCGCCTCGCCGACCTCGACCGCGAACAGGTCCCGCATGTGGCGCGCCTGCAGCCAGCGGTCGACCTTCTTGCGGGTGGAGGCGACACTGGGCTTGCGACCGCCGCGCAGCTTGCCGTCGCGCCAGCGGCGCAGCTGCCGCTGCAGGCCCCGCAGGCGCTGCTTGCGCTTGGCGGTCTCGCGCAGCAGGGTGCGGCCCTGGGCGTCGAACAGCGCCTGGTTCCAGGTCACCAGCACCGTGCGCGCGGTTCCGAAGACCTCGCGCTGGGTGCGCCAGGCGCTGACACCGGCCAGCCCGTCGGCCTCCAGCGAGCGCAGTTGCTCGGCGGGGACGGCCAGCAGGTCGGGATGCTGGGTGGGCACGAGCGATCCGATGAAATGGAACGGGCCGCGCTCGACCTGCTCGAGGTTCTCCCGGGAGTTGTTGCCCTTGTCGAAGACCAGCGTGACGCTCTCGGCGGCACCGGCGATCTCGCGGCAGCGCCGGGCGAGGTCGGCGGCGAGGCTTTCGAACATGGGCGGGTCGGGGCGGTTGCCGGGATCGGTGCGATGCAGCAAGGGCAGGCGGAAGTCGGCCGAGACGAGCAGCGCGACGCCCACGATGCGCAGCGACTTGCGGCCCTCCTTGCTGTGGCCGCGCTGGGCCAGCGAGGAGCGCTGGTTGAAGGAGTCGATGTAGGTGAAGAAGTTGGTGGCGTCGAACAGCACCTGGCGCAAGTCGACGCCGAACTCGCGGGTCATGGCGGCGACGAGGTCGCGTTCGACGGCCTGGATCGAGTCGGAGGAGACGCGGTCCATGTGGTCCCAGAAGCGCTGGCTGGAAAGTTGGGAGGAGCGGACCGGGAGCAGTCGCTGCAGGACGGTGGAGTCGAACCAGGGGGCGAGGGCGGCCTTGGAGCCGGGGGCGAGGCAGCGGTTGAGGACCGCCGCGAGCAGATAGGTGCCGACGGAGGGGCCGGAGCCGCGCTTGGGGACGTGGCGGTCGATGTGCTCGGCAAGCCGGAGGCGGCGGGCGAGGGCGAGCAGGGCGGCGCAGGCGCCGAACTCCCGCACGACGGCCTCCCGGGGTTGGGCGCCGGAGTCGGGAGCCTGGAGTTTCTCGATGATGCGGTCGGCGCGGCCCAGGTAGGTCTGGGAGACGATCTTGGGCTTGCCGTCGACGCGCTGGGAGACGCGGGCGTAGTAGTAGGCGTTCCCGCGGATGATCTTCTTGAAGAGGCTGGCCATATTGTTAGATCATACAATAGCTTTGATCGAGGCAGTAAGTCAAGGGAATGCAGAATATAACATCAATAATATCAACGATATCAGTGATCGAATGGATCCGGACAGTGCGTCAAACATGTTAGGTCATACAAAATCCGCGGCGACTTCACGGACACTCCAAGCGGACGCTCGGAGGACAACCCCCTCTATATCAGCGAGTTACGCGAAGTAGACTGAGGACGCCGATGTGCTGGGTAGATGCTCCGCTATTGCGAACTCGGTAAACTCGGGCTAGGGCGCCAGTTGATCAGTGGATCCCCAATCATCCTGACGAGAGTCCGCTTGTGCGGAGTCAGCTTCGAGCGATTCATCAAGAGATTGTCCGCAGCGGGGACGGAGTTCGCGATCATTTCGAGCAACGTGATTCATGGCGCGATCAGATCCTTGTAGGTGAGCCGCTGCCCCTCCCCCCCGACTAGAACCGTGCCTATGCGTTTGAGGGTGGAGAGGGAGCAAATGTTGTGCCGCCCTGTGAACTCGTTAACGTAACGATGCAGGTGCTTGGGGGACATCCAATGGAACGTTCCGTAGTAGGCGCGCTTGAGCAATGCCCAGAACGACTCGACACAGATGGTGTGAACGTCTTCGCGGACGTATTCGCCCTTGCTGTGGTTCACCGACTTGTGATTGCTCAATTAATCGTAGATCGAGGACGTATCGGTGAACACCCGCCATTGCGCGACGGCTGATTCACCGATCATGGCCTCGACAGTCTCTCGATCCGCGCTAGCCACGGTCTCTATGACGGAGGCTGTGTCTACCAGCAACGCCCCTGAGGGCCCGCCGGATCCGAAGCCTTGGGCAACAAGAGGGGCCGCGCTCGAGCTCGGCGCAGCGCGGGGCCTTCCGACGCTGCGAATCCAATCGTGGCGGCCTGCGGGACACCAGGTGGGGGAGTTGTGCTTCCAGTGCCGTTTTCGGGCGTGTATTTGCTGCGAAACAGGCCGACGCGATGGGTACAACTCCCTGGTACGCGCTCACTTGCCATGAGCGACCGCCTCGTATGCAGGACCCGCCACCTGCCCATGCCCCAGATCTCGCACTTCACAACTGTAGGGTGGTTGTGGCATGTCTAAAGCATGCTCGACCAACATTGCATTGCGGAGACCCTCTCGCACTCAGAGGCCGTGGAGACCCTGCGGGTGCTGCGGACGCAGGCTGGCGACACCAGCCGGAGCGCGTTCGCCCGGCAGGTGTGCCGGGAGTTCGGTTTCGTGGACAGTCGCGGCCAGCCGCAGGTGGCGAGCTGCCAGAAGGCCTTGCGCAGCCTGCACAGCGCGGGACGCATCGATTTGCCGCCCCCGCGCCATGCCGACCGCGCCGGCTCGGCCAGCCGGTCCCGCAACCGCAAGCAGTTCCGCCTGCGGCGGGGGCGGTCGCCGGGCTCAAGTTGACCCTGGTGACGAGTCCGCAACAGCGGCGGACCTGGAACGAGCTGGTCGCCAGCGAGCACCCGCAGGGGGCCGTGCTGCACGTCGGTGCCCAGGTGCGCTACCTGATTGAGTCCGAGCACGGCCTGCTGGGGGCGCTCGGCTTCGCCGCCGCGGCCTTGGCGGTGGCGGCCCGCGACGAGTGGATTGGCTGGGATGCGCAACTGCGCCGCAAGCGGCTGCACCGCGTGCTGGGCCTGAGCCGCTTCCTGATCCGTCCCAGCGTGCGCTGTCACCTGCTCGCTTCCAAGGTGCTCGGCATGGTCCGGCGGCGGCGGCCGGAGGACTTCCTCCAGCGCTATGGCTACCGGCCTGCCCTGCTGGAAACCTATTGCGATCCGCAGCAGCACGCCGGCACGTGTTTCCGCGCCGCTAACTGGACCTGCGTCGGCCAGACCGGCGGGCGCGGGCGCTTCGCCCGCCCCGGCCAGCGCGTGCCGGTCAAGGCCATCTTCGTCTACCCCCTGCAGCGCGACTGGCGGCGCCTGCTCGGGGCCGCCGCAGCACCGCCCGGCCAGCCGCTGGGGCCGGCCGACGGGCTGGCCCTGGACGAGTTCGCGCGCAACGAACTGGGCCAGGCGCCGCTGGGTGATCTACGCTTGTCGAAGCGGCTGGTGCAGACCGCGCAGATGCAGGCCGCCGCTCCCATGGCCTCGATCCCAGCCGCCGCGCAGGGCCAGCGGGCCGCCGTCAAGGGCCACTACCGACTGATCGACCAGCCGGACGACTCGGCGGTGACCCCGCAGAACATCCTGGCGCCGCACCGCCAGCGCACGCTGCGGCGCCTGCAGGCCGAGCGCACGGTGCTGTGCGTGCAGGACGGCACCGAGCTCAACTTTGCCGAGCATCCCGGCTGTGCAGGGCTGGGCTACATCGGCAAGAACAAGCGCTCGGAGGGCACGCTGGGGCTGCACATGCACTCGACGCTGGCGGTGAGCCCGGAGGGCATCCCGCTGGGGCTGCTGCAAATCCAGTACGACGCGCCGGACGGGCAGGCGCAGCGCGGGCGGCCGCTGGAGCAGCGCAAGACCTTCCGCTGGATCCGCGGGTTGCGCGACTGCGCGGAGGGAGCGGGCCAGTTGGCGGGCCCGCGCCTGGTGGCGGTGATGGACCGCGAGGCCGACGGGCAGGCGCTGTTCGCCGAGCAGCGGCGGCTGGAGGGAGTCGAGTTGCTGGTGCGGGCCAAGCACAACCGCGCCTTGGGCGCGCCCCGGCCGAAGCTGTTCGAGCACATGCGGGCACAGGCGGTGGGGGGCCAGTTGGAGATCAAGGTGCAGCGGAGTTCGGCGCGGCGGGGCACGCGCAGGCCGAGTTGCGCTGGCAGACGGTCGAGTTGCCGCCCCCGGCGCGCGGCGAGGCAGCGCTGCGGATGCAGCTGGTGCACGTGTGGGAGCGGGCGGCGCCGGAGGGGGTGGAAGCGTTGGAGCGGTTCCTGCTGACGACGTTGCCGGTGGCGTCACTGGCGGATGCGGAGCAGGTGCTGGAGTGGTACCGGCTGCGCTGGCGCATCGAGGACTGGCACCGGATGCTCAAGTCCGGCTGCAAGGTGGAGTACCTGGGGCACCGCACGGGGCAGCGGATCGAGCGGGCGGTGACGATCAAGGCGGTGATCGCCTGGCGGCTGGCCGCGATGACCCTGCTGGGACGGGAGACCCCCGAATTACCGAGCGAGGTGTTCTTCACGCAGATCCAGCTGCGGGTGCTGCGCCACTTCGCGTCCAAGCGCGGGCTGGCCGCGCCGGGCAATCTGGGGCTGGCGGTGCGGACCATGGCGATCTTGGGCGGCTACCTGTACCGTGCGCACGCTCCGCCGCCGGGCCATCAAAAGATCTGGGAGGGCTGGACCCGCTTGACCATCATGAGCGAAGCCTATGAGCTGAAAGACTACTTCGAGCCGCCCGCCAGCGCCTTTCAGGCTGAGCTCTGATCGTGACTTGTGGGGCAACGGCAGCCCGCCACCGCGACGAGCGCGACTCGTGCGACCACCGGAGCGGAAGGCATCTACACCGATATTGACCCAACGCCGCGCGTGGCCCGCGCACGCACGAGAACTTGTCCGGATCGAGGGCCGCGAACTCCCATTCGCGCCGCGAATCATGCCCTTACTGCGTACGAAAATCCGCCAAGCGCGTATATGGCACGAGTTCACGTATGTTCCTGAGGGTGAAGACTTTGCCCCTAGTCGCAATCAGCAATTTCCTCATGTCTTCACGGCGCACGCCAAACCCTCGGCCAGCAATGCAGGCAATGACTTCGAACCTCGTGCGGCCCGGGCTCTGTCCTTCCACGCTGAGCGCGCTGAGATGCTGAACGCGCGTCACCTTGTCACGCGCCGTTCCGTCGTCTTCGGTGAGCTTCGCTTCAATCACGACGTGCGGGTTGTGCTCGCTCGGAATGATGAAGTCTGGGGCTTGGTCAAACCCCGGCACCCGTTCCGCTCGGCTGGTTTTGCGAAAACTGATGCCAGCGTGCGTGAGCACATCCTCAATGGCGGTCTCGACGATGTTGCCTATCAGTTCGCTGATGGAGTCTCGATGGCCGGCGAACGGACGGCCGAGCAGGCGCTCGTATAGCAGCACGGAATAGGGGATACCTAGTTTCGCAGACGACTGAACATCGATCAGCCCGGCTGCGGTATCCGCCTTGTCCAGCCGGTGGAGTTCGTCGGGCGCCTGCTCGGGACTGCCCGATTGAAGCAGGTGGCAGGCCGTGGCGATCAGCGCCCGAATGCGCTGTCCTGTCACCCCCTCACGGCCCGGCAGACGGGCAGTCGGATTCAAGCGGATAGCCCTGTCAATCGTGCGCACTGCGTTTTGGGTTATGTCGACGCTGGTGTGTCGACTCGCACAGTAGGCCCACTCAGGCGGGCTGAACCCGAGCATGCACCGAAGAGAATGACCAGCGTAATCGGAGTGTCGAATGCAACGGGCTCGACGGTGTCCAGCGTAACGTCACGGAAATTTGCCGTAGCGCGCTTCAGTGCCTCATAGCCGTTCTCGAACTCGGGAAACTCCACGAATCCGTTTCCCTTCGGCATAACCAAGAACTCGGACTCGAGACAGCCGAACACAGCATCGACATAGATGTCGGGATTGGCCTGTACGTCGTCGAATCCAACCTCAAACGGGAACGGCATCGGCCAGCTCCTCGTCGAACTCTAAGGAAAGTTCTGGGTAGTCCGATCCCGAAGCTGCGGGCCCCACAGCGGCCGCACGGTGCGCAAGCCCATCCGGATCGCCGTGCGCCGACATCGTTGCTTTAAGCGCGGTGAGCTTTTCGGTCATCGAGCGCGTCCGGTCCCATGCGTTGCGGTGCTCCCAAACCGCCATCCGGGTCAGGTGCCCCAGCACAATGCAGCGCGTGTCGCCGTGGGTAGACTTTCGCCCGGCACGGGTGAGTTGCGCCAGATCCACACCGACAATTCCGGCGATCTCCTCGGGCGTATAGAACAACCGGCTTCCGTGAGCACTGCCAGAGGCCCTACATACGAAAACGGTATCGATGATTGAAGAACTCGTACCGTGAATGTGGATGGAGCCGCCCATCTCGGCCGGGCACGGCAGTGCCGCCGAGCAGACCATGCCGGCGTCCAGGATCGCCACTCCGACAGCGCTGTACGCCTCTAGCTTGTTGTGGTGGTAGGTGAACACGAGCGGGGCACCCGGTTTCAGAGCAGCAGCCATGCGCGAATAGACCTCGGAGAGCCCTGTGGCAAAGTGTTCAAGGCCGCGATTCTGGGTCACGTTACCTGTCAGTTCCCCTGATGATCGCGAGGAGCGCTGGTCGAATCCCTCGGTCTCGTGCCCGACGAGATTCCGCAGCCAAACATAGCAAAAATCCATCAACTCCCCGTATTGCACGTTGCCGAAATACGGCGGATCCGTGAACACGGCATCAAGACTGGCAGGTGGCAGCTGGCACTCGGTCGCGCTCGCGCACCGAAGGGCGACGCGGCGGCTACCGTTGCCCCGCCGCTGACCGATTCGTTCGCCTGGGATCGGAACCCGGATGTTGCGTCGGCCGTCATGAAGGACCTCGTAGGGAGCCTCGCCATAACGCTTCGCCTTGATGAACTTAGCCACGATGTTTGACCAGCCTCCCGATCCCACATTCGAGCCGGTGCCGGTAGCAATCCCTAGTAGATTCGATTCGCATTGCACAAGCCCGACCGGAAAGCCATGCACGGAGAAGATATCTAGTGCTTTCAGCGTCGTCGCATCGTATCGGCAAAGCATATTCTGGTAGCGCAGCAGGTCCGAAAGATTCGTTGCCAACGCTCGGCACAGGCGAGGATCCTCCGTCTCTGCTATTAACCGGCAACTCAGTTCCAGCCCGAGCAACTGGCGGGCATTAAACATATCCCGGTAGTGGGTGTACCCCCAGCGGAGCAACCGACCCGTCTCCTCGCCTGGCAGGATGGCTTGATCGGGAACGAAGCGGGGCGAGAGCTGTTCCCACTGGACGCCTGCGGCAGCTACTCTGGCTAGATCCGCCGCGTCGGGCTTCTTGAAGAACCGTCCGCGGTGCGCTGCCTTCCTAGTCGGGTTGTAGTACTCAATCGCAAAGAGGCGGTGGGCGAGGTGGCGACGGTGCGATCCAGGATAGGTATTGGTCTGTCCGCAACTCGGGCAATCACAGCGCCCGCGCCGCGCGGGCCCGACGCACTTCAGAACATTGCCGCAGCCGACGCAGCTACCCGGCTCGCGACGGTCTTCGGCTTCATTGAGATCTCCGCAGACGTAGCAGACCACCACGTTCTTGGGGTGTCGCTGATTCTCGGCCAGCACGTAGCCGGGAAACAAATCCATGCGCCTCCCGCACCCGGCGCATTCAAGCGTCTTGACCCACAGAAAGGACTTCACGGGCACGTCGGCGTCTCCGTAAATTGGGCATGACGTTCGGTAATGGCGGTCAATCTTGCCCCTCAGCTCGCTTATCAGCGCGTGGGCGGTCCGTTCGTAGGCCGCTACATCAAGGCTCTCAAGTTCCTCACGGACGATCCAAGTCGACATCGGATTGATGTCGAAACCATCGATGTCGCACCCGACACGATTCGCCTCAAAGACTGGTGTTCCACCCCCCATGAAGGGATCGGCAATGCGCTTGCCGGCGAAGTCGTTTGAACGGTAGAAGAGATCTCGTAGGCGGCCGCGACCGAACTCCGCGAGGATGAGGCCGCGGAACAACGTGCCTGGTCGGCGGGCGAACCACTTGTGAACGCCAATAAAGGGGCGATACGTTTGCTGGACCTGTTTCTCGCGAAGCGCCATGGCGGCGATCAGCGAGACATCAAAGTCCTGCTCAATACTCACTAGCGTCTCACCCTAGCCGATCCGTCGGCGCAAGTCTTTGCAGATGCTTCACCGCATCGCCCCGAACGACGGGAGCGCGTCGGCATTTGCTTCACGATCACGCGCGGCGAGAGGCGGGGGATCTTGCAGAACTCGTTACCGTCTTTCCAACTGATTTCCGAGCCCCTCGGGATTCAGCCTAGCTGGCCACGCCTTCACCGTGTGATCTCCCTAGCGTACAGCAGCCGCACGGCCGCCAATCGGGCGGAATCGATGATGCTACCGCCTCCCCACTGCGACACGCTCACTCGGACGGTCGAATTTCCGGATTGCTGTTCCGTCCGCGACCCTAATGCGCTAGTCTGGGACCGAGAAGAGGAGTGCCGCCCGGATGAAGCCCATCGTTGCATTGAACCGTCGGGACTTGATGAAGGTCTTAGGGGGTGGGCTCGCCAATGTCGGGCTGGCCTCGGTGCTGGCCTCTGACCGCGCACTGGGCGCCGCGCGAGCAGACTCAGCACCTGCCCCACACTTCGCCCCGAAGGCGAAGAATATCATCTCGATCTTCTGCTACGGCGGTCCGAGCCAGGTCGACACCTTTGACCCCAAGCCGGAATTGGGCAAGTATGCGGGCGAGGTCATGTCGGGCGTCGGCGAGGTCGTGGTCTCGCAGGGCAACCCCGGTGGGCTGATGCCTTCGCCTTGGAAATTCAAGCAGTACGGCCAGAGCGGGATTGAGGTGTCCGAACTGTTCCCGCAGGTCGCTCAGCATGTTGACGACCTAGCCGTGATCCGCTCGATGCACACGCTGTCCAACGATCACGGCCCGGCGCTGTACCAAATGAACACCGGCACGGTGCTAGCCGGACATCCCAGCGTCGGCAGCTGGCTCACCTACGGCCTCGGGTCCGAGAACAGCAATCTGCCCGGCTACGTGGTCTTCACCGACCACCGCGGCGGGCCAATCAACGGGCAGCCGAACTGGGGCGCGGGATTCATGCCGGCGGCCTACCAAGGCACTCAGTTCCGCTCGACCGGCGATCCGATCGTCGATCTCCGTCCTCCGAAGGAAGTCAGCCGTCAGCGCCAGCGCAAGTGGCTGGACCTGTTGCAGGACTTCAATCGCGAGAACCTCGCGCTCAATCCCGAGGACAACGAGCTGTCGGCCCGCATTCAGTCCTATGAGCTGGCCTACAACATGCAAGTGCATGCCACCGAGGCCATCGACATCACCAAAGAGAGCGAGTCGACGCGGAAGCTGTACGGCCTGGACGACAAGCACACCCAATTCTTCGGCCGCCAAGCCTTGATGGCTCGGCGGCTTGTCGAGCGCGGCGTGCGCGTGGTGCAGCTGTATTCGGGCGGAGGAAACCACGAGCCGACCTGGGACCAGCACTGGTCTCTGAAGTACTTCCACACCATGCACGCGGGCGAGACCGATGGCCCGATCGCCGGCTTGATCACCGACCTCAAGCAGCGCGGGCTGTTCGACGACACCCTGATCGTGTGGCACGGCGAGTTCGGCCGGATGCCGATCAGCCAGCGCTTGGACGGGCGCGACCACAACCCGTACGGATTTACGGTCTGGCTGGCCGGCGGCGGGATCAAGGGCGGCACGGTGGTCGGCGCGACCGACCAGTTCGGCTACAAGGCGGTGGAAAACCGTAAGTCAGTCTACGACCTGCACGCCACGCTTATGCACCTGATGGGCCTGGACCACGAGAAGCTGACTTACCATCACAACGGGCGGGACATGCGCCTGACTGACGTGCATGGAAACCTGATCCAAGAGATCCTCACCTAAGGCGCGCCGGTCATCCTGCCAGCGAGGGGCCGCCGTCCCGCTGCCCTGCTCGCGTCAGCGCGAGCCGGCAGAGCGGTTGGCCTGTCGACGGAGCTGTCTCAGCTCCTTCTCGCTGGGGACCGTGAGGTTGAAGTTGACGTCGATCAGCGTCACGACCTCGACAATCCTCCCGTTCAGGCGGGTGGGGCGGTATTTCCACTGGGTGACTGCCTCCACTGCGGCCGGCACGAGCAGGGGGTGCCCTTCGAGCAGCCGGACGTTGCGAACGTTGCCGTCGATGCCAATGATCGCCTCGAGCTTGACCGTGCCCATCACCCGCATCTCGACCGCGTCGGGTGGGTACACCGGCATCACCCGTTGCAGGATCCGGGCGTTCTGGATGCGGCCGCCGACCCGGATTGGCGGGGGCAGCGGAAGGTGCCGGCCAGCGGTCGGAAACATGCCTAGCACGCCTGCGGTGGACGGATCGCCGATTCCGCCTGCCGGACCGCTCGGTGCGGGCATGCCGGCGATGGGAGAGAGCGGCGTGCCCACGTCGTTGAGGATGGCAACCTGTTCCGGGATGACCGAGGGTGCGCGGAAGTCCGCCTCGTAGCGCGTTGGCGCGACTTGCGGCACCGGCTCGGCCCGCGGCGGGGGCGGTGCCGGAGGCGGGGGCGCTGCCAGAAAGAACGACAGTCGCGCCCAGGCTCCTAGGTCGATCTCGTAGGTGTTCAGCAACGGGACTAGGATCATGCCGCCGAGGCAGGCCAGCTGCGCAACCACGGAGGCGGCGAAGCTCCAGCCCTGGGGGCCGCGCGGAGTATCGGTGAAGCTTTGCTCGAACAATCGCGGCGCCGTCTAGCTCAGTTAGTCTTGGGCAGCGAAAGCGCCCCGAGGTTACCCACGCACCAACAGTCGGCCATCGTCAAGCCCCCAGTTGGCGAGCCAAGTCGAGGAAATCACGGGCATTGACGTCGAAGGCGTCGTCAAAGGAGAGATCGATGCTGCGATTGGGACGCTCCTGCGGGCGGGGCACGAACCCGGTCCGCAGCCCAGCCTTGGCGGCGGCCCGCAGGTCGCCCTTGTGTGCGGCCACCATCATCACCGCTGCGGGCTCCAAGCCGAGCAGTTCGGCGGCCTTGAGGTACACCTCCCGGTCCGGCTTGTAGCGCCCGGCTAGCTCGGCCGAGAGCACCGCGTCCCAGGGCAGTCCGGCATGCTTGGCCATGTTCACCAGCAGCGCGACGTTTCCGTTGGACAGCGACGCCACAACGTACTTGGCCTTGAGCCGGGTCAGCCCCGCCACCACGTCCGGCCACGGGTCGAGGCGGTGCCAGACCCGGTTGAGGTTCTGCTTCTCGTCCTCGCTCAGGCCGTCAATGCGGAAGCGGGCGAGCAGCGAGTCAAGGATCAGGCGGTGCAACTCGTCGATGGTCTTCCACCCGAGCTCGCCGCTGCGGACGCGGTTCATCGCGGGGCCATAGCCGTCTCGCCAGGCATCGGCGAAGGCCTCCCAGTCAACCTGCAGGCTCATGGCCGCGCCCAGAGCCCGGCCCTCCCGGATCACCGTGGAGCGCCAGTCCACGACTGTGCCGAAGACATCGAACGCCAGGGCTTGCAGCGTAGGCTGCTGGAAGGCTTGCATGGAGGAGGCCCCTGCGGCGGCGAGCACCAATGCCCGCCGTGTCAGCGCGGGAGGGCTGCGATGCCGCATCGCTTCGAGTATACGAGTCTGCGGGGCGCAGCGTGCAACCCATTCGCAGGCCTGCTGCGAGAGAATTAGAAAGCCACATAACCGGCGAAAACCTTGCAAATTGCGGTCGCAACGCGTTACCTTGAGGAACAGGGATCATGGGGCGGATCCAGGTACTTTCAGACAGGGTGGCGAACCAGATTGCCGCCGGCGAGGTGGTCGAGCGCCCGGCGTCGGTGTGCAAGGAATTGATCGAGAACGCGCTCGACGCGGGCGCCACGCAGATCCGCATCGAGCTGCGCGGCGGTGGCCGGAGCCTGATCCGGGTCAGCGACAACGGCTGCGGCATGCACCGAGACGACGCCATGCTGGCGTTCGAGCGGCACGCGACCAGCAAGCTCCGCAAATCCGAGGACCTGCTGGCGATCGCGACGCTGGGTTTCCGCGGCGAAGCGCTGCCGTCGATTGCGAGTGTCGCCCGCGTGACCCTTAAGACCCGCGCCGAGGACGGAGACGCCGGCACGGCCGTCGAGATCCATGGCGGGCGCCTGCGCGACGTGCGCGACGAGGCCCTGGCCCCCGGCACCAGCATCTTAGTCAAGAACCTGTTCTTCAACGTGCCTGCGAGGCGCAAGTTCCTGCGCACGGAGAAGACGGAGCTATCCCATGCCCTGCGGATCGTGACCCACTACAGCCTCGCAAATCTTGACAAGTCATTCGAATTGTTCAACGAGCACGGCTCGCTGCTGCACGTCACCCCGGTCGGGACGCAGCGCGAGCGTGTCTACCAAGTATTCGGAGCCGACATGCTCGAGCAATTGGTCCAGCTCGAGCCCGTCGAGGAGCGTGACCCGCCGCTGCTAGCGCCAGCTGGCAGCGACGATCCGGATGCCGGCGTGGTCGCCCCGCCACTGCGGCTGAGCGGATTCGTTTCCGAGCCACAAGTGCAGCGGTCCAACCGGAATGCCTATTACATCTTCGTCAATGGGCGCTTGGTCCGCGACAGCCTGATCCAGAAGGCGCTCGGCCGGGCCTACGAAAACCTCATGCCGAGCGGCGTGTTTCCGTTCGCCCTGCTGTTCCTCGATGTCCCCACGGAAGAGGTCGACGTCAATGTTCATCCTGCGAAAACCGAGGTCCGTTTCCGGTCTCCCTCGCGGGTCTTTGACTTCGTCCGCGACACGCTCCGCGCACGGCTCATCGAAGCCAAGCCGGCCTCGGGCTTGCCGGTTCTCGGGGAGGCTGCCCAGCAGCCGCCGGCCAGTCCCTCGGCACCGCGCTCGGGCCGCTCGGCTTGGGCGCACTTTCCCAGCGGCCCGCCGGCCGCTCAGGGAGGCTACCGCCCGGGGTCCGCGGTGGGCTTGGACTTTCCTGCGCCACGCCGCTCGACCGGTCCCCCAGGGGCGCCGCCGGCGCCTATCGCTGAGCCATCCGTCAGCGCCGATGAGGCGTCCCACAGCCGCGACCCGCTGGTGGATCGCGTCCCGTCGAACCTGGGCTCCATTGGCGGCCTGCGGCTGCTCGGGCAGCTCCATGACAGCTTCATCGTGGCCGCGGGCGAGGATGGCGTGTGGATCATTGACCAGCACGTCGCCCACGAACGCATTCTCTTCGAGCAGGTTCTTTCCGCTCGACTGCACGGCCAGCCGGCCGTGCAGCACCTGCTAACGCCGATCGTCGTGACGCTCACACCGGACCAAGCTGTCGTGTACGAGGAACTGGCCGAGGAGCTGGAAGGCAACGGCTTCGAGACCGAGCCCTACGGAGGCCGGTCCGTCGCGGTCACGGCGGCCCCGGCCGAGCTGTCCCCGTCACAAGTCGAAGTGCTGCTCCGTGAACTGCTGGAAGGCTCCCGCGATGGCGGCAGCTCGATGACTCTCGGCGATCTGCGCAAGCGCATGGCCGCCACGATCGCCTGCCACGCCGCCATCAAGATCAACACCCCCCTCGCTCCCGAGAAGATGCGCTGGCTGATTGAGGGGCTGGCAGAATCGGACTGCCCCATGTCGTGCCCGCACGGCCGCCCTATCGCGCTCAAGTACGGTACCCGCGACATCCTCAAGGCGTTTCACCGCCTGTAGCCGACGCGCCGCTATTCGTGCGTGCCGAAGACGTCCCGCAGGGCGTCGGAGATTTCCCCCAAGGTGCACTCAGCCAGCACCGCCTCGCGGATCGAGGGAAGCAGGTTTTGGATCCCGGCGGCCGCGTCTCGCAGTCTGTCGAGGGCCGCCTCTGCCGCGTCGCCGGCCCGGCCCCAGCGGAATGTCTCCAACTCGACCCTGCGCTCGGCCTCTTGGTCCTTGTCGATCTGCAGGATCGGCACAGTCTGGGGGTCGTCGGAGCGGTACGCGTTGACGCCGACGACCGTCTGCTCGCCCTGTTCGATCCGCTGCTGGAGAGCGTAGGCGCTGTTTTGGATCTCCCGCTGCACGTAGCCGCGCTCGATCGCTGTGACCATGCCGCCCAGTTCATCGATCGTGGCGATGTAGGCGAGGGCCTCCTCTTCGAGCTGGTCTGTCAGCCCCTCGATGCAGTGCGACCCGCCCAGCGGGTCGACGGTCCCCCCCGCGCCGGACTCTAGCGCGATCACTTGCTGCGTGCGCAGCGCGAGCGCGGCGGCCTCCTCGCTCGGCAGCGCCAGCGCTTCGTCCAGTGAATTGGTGTGCAACGACTGCGTCCCGCCAAGCACCGCGGCGAGCGCCTGAAAGGCGGTGCGGACGACGTTCACGCTGGGCTGCTGCGCGGTCAGGCTCGATCCGGCCGTCTGCGCGTGGAAACGCAGCTGCAGCGAGCGCGGGTTGCGGGCTGAGAAGCGCTCCCGCATGAGCCTGGCGTAGAGCCGCCGGGCAGCTCGGAACTTCGCGATTTCCTCTAAGAAATCGCGGTCGGAGCTGAAGAAGAACGACAGCCGAGGCGCGAAATCGTCCACGTCCAGCCCGGCTTGGCTGGCCGCCTCGATATAGGCGATCGCGTTGGCCAGCGTGAAGGCCAGCTCCTGCGCGGCAGTCGATCCGGCCTCGCGCATGTGATACCCGCTGATCGAGATGGCGTTCCAGCGGGGGACTTCGCGTGCCGTCCAAGCCAGCAGGTCGGTCACGATGCGCATGGAGGCCTGGGGCGGGTAAATATAGGTGCCCCGGGCGATATATTCCTTGAGGATGTCGTTCTGGACCGTGCCGCGCAGCGCCGCTGCCGGCACGCCGGCGCGCTCTGCGGACACGGAGTACAGCGCCAGCAGGATCGCCGCAGTCGAGTTGATCGTCATCGAGGTGGAGACCTTGTCCAGCGGAATGCCCGCGAACAGCGCCTCCATGTCTGCGAGGCAAGAGATGGCGACACCCGCCCGCCCCACTTCGCCTGCAGCGAGGGCATGGTCGGAGTCGTAGCCCATCTGCGTGGGCAGGTCGAAGGCCACCGACAGTCCGGTGGTCCCGCGCTCGATCAAGTAGCGGTAGCGCTCGTTGGACTGCCGGGCGTTGCCGTAGCCCGCGTACTGGCGCATGGTCCAGAGCCGGTCGCTGTACATCCCGGGGTGGATGCCCCGCGTGTAGGGATATTCGCCGGGATCTGGCGGCGGTTCGGGCGCATCCTCGTACAGCGGTTTCATCGAGCGGGCCGTGGATCCTCGTCAGCGCTTCCGCGCCAGCTTTTTCGCCCGGCGAAAGGAATCGTAGCCGAACCAGACGAACATCGCACCGACCACGGTCGCCACGACCAGCCGGGTCATGGCCTCGGGAAGCTGGCGATAGGCCTGAATCATGCCGAACGGCCCGAAGAGGAAGAACGCCGCGAAGGCGAAGAAAACGAAGCCGACGACTTCGAGTGCCAGCTCGCGAGCGATCGAGATGAACCGGGGCACCATGCTCCGAATGGCGTCCAGCGCGGCCCTGAATGCTCTCGCGACGTTCATACCGAAAATGCTAGCAGTCCGGGCGGTACCGGCTTGATCGACGCTCGGGTTACGAACAGCTCGCAAGCGCCCTGCCCCCCAAGAAACCGGGCCGGACCTGGCACCTCGCACAATCCATGCGATCCACGCCCCGCCTTGTCGCCGAGTCCTCTCGCGTCCGCCGCTGCCGCCTCAAGGGCGAGCCTTCGATCGCCAAATCGTGGGGCACGCTGGCGCGGCACACAATCCCGCCGGGGGTGGAGTCGGAACGCGGGACTTGGCGTGCGCAGGTTCGACGCTACCAACGCTTGTGGGCGGCCACTATGGCGTGCTTGCTTGCGCTCGCCGTCTGGGCCAGCCCGCTGCGCGCAGATGACCCGGTCCGGGAGCCGTTCTTGCCGGAGACGATGCACAACTATGAAGGCGTGGTTCCGGCCGGCCCACTTGCTCGACAAGGCGTTTCCGAGTCGACAGCAGCGGGGGCTGCGATTGCTGATGACAACACCCCTGCTGACAATCCCGTGAGCAATGCCGGCGTCTGTTGAAATCTACGGCGTCTTGTCACCGGAAGGGGCGGGGCTTTGAGAATGACCTACCCGCTCATTGGTTGCGAAGCCCGGCGAGGGGCGTTATGCGCACCGCGCGCAGGACGGGAATGGCCGCAGCTCCAATAGTCGCCACGAAGGCTAGCAGGGCGGCGGCGATCAGGGTTTCCGGGTCACTCGGCCGCGCTTCGAACAGGAATGACTCGATGATGCGAGCGAGGGCGAGGGCTGCTACGACCCCGCCTGCAATGCCTGCCACCGTTATGCGCAGGGCTCTTCCGAACACCAGTTTGGCGATATCTGCGGGACGCGCACCGAGTGCCCTCCTCAGGCCAAACTCTCTTGCTCGCTCCACGACCGATTGTGTCATGGAGCCGTAGATCCCGACCGCAGACAGCAGGACGGCAATCAGCGCGAATGCGCCGAAGAAGCGCATTGCGAGCCGGTGCCTGCCGAAGTGGGCCTCGAGGACTTCTTCCATCATCCTGACGTTAAAGACCGGTTGGTCCGGGTCGACCGCGAGCACAGCATTTCGAACCATAGACGCAGCCGCCTGCGGCCCGCCTGCGATGCGCGCGGCCAGGTACGAGAACTGCGGCGCGTGAAACGACATCGGCACAAAGAACTCGTGGTCCGGGGAGTCGGCAGGCCCTTTCTGGCGCATGTCTCCGACGATCGCCACGATTTCCGCGGATGCGATCCTGTCGGCCCCTTCCGACATGCGCTGCCCGACCGGATTTGGCCCGTCGGGATAGGCCGGCCAGAAGTGGCGCGCGAGCGATTCGTTAATGATGATCGTGGGCGGCGCGTCACGGTCGTCGTCAGCCACTTCGAAGGGACGACCGCGCACGACCGGAATCCCCATGGCTGCAAAGTAGCCCGGCGTCACGGCTTGCAGGCGGGCCTTGAGTTGGTCCCGGGCGGGCACGGCCAGGTGCCCGACAACGCTGACGTTGGTATATAGCGTGGGCGTGGTGGGGATCGTGCGCATCAACGCGGCGTGCGAGATTCCGGGTAGCGCGGACAGGCGGCGGTCCACTGCGGCATAGAACGACGCCCGCTGCGCTGCGGTGTCGTAACGGGCGGCTGGCAGCGACAGCTTCATGGTCAACACGTTGCGGGGCTCGAATCCGAGGTGTCGACGCTGAAGAGCTGGGTGAAGCTCAGCAGGAGCGTGATCGCGCCGACCAGCAGCGCCACGGAGATGGCGACCTGGGCAACGACCAGCAAGTCCTGCCCCCTGATGCCCAGGATTCGGTTCGTCAGGCTCGGCTGAGTCTTGACTGCGACAGCGCCATGCCCTGTTAGTGCGCCCGGTCGGGCGCGCCGTGATGCGCGAAACGCGGGGAAGAGCCCGAGTGGGATGGCAACAGCGACCGAAACGGCAGCGGTGAAGCCGAGCACGATCGCGTCGATCTCAGTCCCCGTCAGGTTTGCAGGCAGCCCCATGAGACGGGGCAGGATCGCACCTGCCACCTGGGCGAGCGCGACGCCAGCCACGCTCCCGGCGAGAGTCACGAGGGCGCTCTCCGCCAGCAGGCTGCCCGCCAGTCTGCCGCTTGTCGCGCCCAGCGCCGACCGCACCGAATACTCGTGCGAGCGCGACGATGCACGGGTCAGGGTCAAGCCCGCGATGTTCACGCAGGCAATCAGCAGGACGAGCGCGACGGCGCCTAGGAGCGTCCAGAGCAGCTTGGTGCTTCCAACGAGCCGCTGCTTGAGCGGGCGGACCGGGAACGTGAATTCGGACTTTGCATCGAGCCGCTTGGGATACTCGGCACGGTACCGTTCGTCCACGACATCAATCTCGCTTTGGGCCTGCTCAATGGACACGCCCGGCGCCAAGCGCCCGAATAGCGTCAGGGTCGTGACGATTCGCCGGTAGCGCTTATCCAGCGTGGAGGTATCGGCAGGTCGCGGGACCCACACGTCCGTTTCCGGAAACGGAAACGCAAAGCCGTCCGGGAGCACGCCGACGACAGTGTGGCGAACGGCGTCGAGGACAATCGTCTTTCCCGCAAGTTGGGGATCCGCTCCGAAGCGGCGTTTCCACAGCCCCGAGCTGATCAGCGCAACCGCCCGGCCTGTGGGCTGGTCGTCCTCGTCGAGGAAACCTCGTCCGAACAGCGGCCGAGTACCCAACACGTCCAGAAAGTTTGCCGAAACCCGCGCTCCGTGCAGCCCCTCCGGCGCGCCGCCGCCCGACAGCACCATGTCCTCGCGCCAGCTCAAGTACGCCCCGGCACGGCTGAGCGTCCGTACTGTTTCTCGCGTTTCCTCGAAGCGTCGCAGACTAAACCGCTGGTCGATGTAGACCAGCTCGCTGGCCGCCGGGTAGGGCAGCGGCTCCAACAGCGCCGCGCGCACGAGTGTGAAGATCGCCGTGATGCCGCCGATCCCGATTGCGAGGACGGCGACAGCGGTCAGCGAGAAGGCGGGGCTGGCGGCCAGTCCGCGCAGGGCGTGGTGGGTCTCCCGCCAGACGGTCTCCGCCAAGCGGGCATTCAGCATGGCCGGCAATTCCGATCGGCGACAATCCCTCTAGGCAGCGGGCGCGCCTCTCTCAGCGGCGACCTTCGGATGCTTGCCGCGCCGCCTTCTCCGCTGCGCGCGCCCCGCTGGGGCTCAGCCCCACATCCGTGCAGCCCTGGTGGCATGCATATTCGTATTGATCCTGAGGTCAAGGGCATCGCGATCTTCCATGGGCTCGTGTCAATCTCCGGGTCCCGGACAGTGACCTCGTACTAAATCGTATCCTCGCTGGTTCGCGTGAACCGCTCGACGACGTGCAGATCCTCGGATTGCGGTATGCCCTTGATTCGGCGGGCCGCGCCGTAGGAGGCGATCCAGCCCTTGTCGGTGTAATTCGTCACCTTAACGACCAGCGTGTCTCGCTCCCAGCGCCCCCGCGAGCACGCGCAGCACGGATATCCGGCACGTCATCCGAGTCTCCCCTTCGCGGCAGCCCCGCTAGAGATTATAGGTGCGCAAGTCCCGTCTTGAAGCAGTCGCTAGATCGCGCCGCGCCTCTCCAATCCCCGCGGCCACCTCGACCCGGGGCGGTGCGGACTTGGTAGACTTCGGCGCATGCGCTGGCCGGTCCTGATTCTGTCGATGCTCGTGGCCCAGCTCGCCTTAGCGCAGGCACCGCTGCCCAACATCGTGGTTGTGCTGGCGGACGACATGGGCTGGGGGGATCCCCAGTCCTACCAGCCGGAATCGAAGATCCCCACGCCGAACATCGACAGGCTGGCTCGCGAAGGGATGCGCTTTACCGACGCGCACAGCCCCTCGTCCGTCTGCACGCCGACCCGCTACGGATTGCTGACGGGTCGCTACGCCTGGCGGACATCCCTCACCAGCGGCGTGCTTGACGGCTTCGGGCCACCGTTGATCGAAGCGAGCCAGGACACGCTCGCGGCGCTGCTCAAGCGGGCTGGCTACCGCACCGCGGCCGTCGGCAAATGGCATTTGGGAATGCGCTGGCTGGACAAGAGCGGGAGCCCGGTACCGCGGCGGGCCGGCGGCGGATTCCGACCGGGCGACGATATCGATTTCACCGCCAGTCTGCAGGCAGGCCCGCTCGATGTCGGTTTCGACACGTTCTTCGGGATTTCGGCTTCACTCGACATGAGCCCCTATTGCTTTCTGCGAAATCGGTCGGTCGCAGCGATTCCCGATATTCCGGTGCCCTCCGGAAGGGCGGATATCTTCTCGGGATTGTCGGCGGGCATGCGCTCGCAGGACTTTCGCGTGGAGGATGTCCTGCCGAGGCTCGAGCAGGAGGCTGTGCGGATCATCGACATGCACGCCGGCCGCCAGGAGCCGTTGTTTCTCTACATGCCGCTAGCCTCGCCCCATCTGCCGATCGCACCGCTGTCGGCCGGAGCTAGCGGAGCGGGACGATACGGGGATTTCGTCTTCGAGACGGATCGGACTCTGGGGCAGGTGCTGGAAGCGCTCGACCGCAACGGACTGGCCGAGAACAGCCTGGTGGTGTTCACCAGCGACAATGGCGGGCTCTGGCACTGGTGGGACTTCCGCGCGGCCGACGACGGTGGCGCACCACCCCAGACGGCTCGCGGCCGTTACGTGCGCGACCGGGGCCACCAAAGCAACGCGGACTGGAGAGGGACCAAGGCCGACATCTTTGAAGGCGGGCATCGGGTGCCGTTCGTGGTGCGCTGGCCGGGCACCGTGACGGCAGGTTCGACGAGCGACGAGCTGGTCGTGCTGACAGACCTGTATGCGACGCTGGCGGCTGTGGTCGGCGTCGAGGGACGCGAGCCATCCGGGCAGGACAGCGTTTCGCTCCTTCCCGTACTGAGCGGCCGAGGCGGGTCGGGGAGAGTCTCCGCGGTCCACCATTCCGTGCGCGGGATGTTCGCCATCCGCAAAGGCGACTGGAAGCTTGTCGAGGGCCGGGGCTCGGGCGGATTCACGGTGCCACGGACAATCGACGGGCCGGGCGGGCAGCTCTACAACCTGGCCGACGACCCGCAGGAGACAAGCAATCTATACAGCGAGCGGCCCGAGGTCGTGGCTGAGCTTGAGCAGTTGCTAAGGACGACCCGCGAGTAGACGGGCTTGGCCATGTGCGCGGCCTGCCCGGCTGCTCTGTCTTCCGTTTGGCGCTTGGTCCGTTGTCAGTATGACCGTCGCCCGATTGCGAAGTCGAGGTCAGACTCGGCGATCTTGTAGTCGTATAGCGCCTGGTTTCGTTCGTTCTCCGCGCCGGCTAGGGCCGTTTGCGCGGATTTCCATTCGAGTAGCGCAGCCAGATCGTTCTCATAGCGGATCCGTTGCAGCTTCGCCGCTTCGCGAGCCTGTGCCACGCCCTCTGCGGCGGTCTGTGACGCCTCGAGAGCGGCTACCAGATCGCTGTGCGCCTCGGTCACCTGCAGATCGATAGCCCTGAGCAGCTGCTCGCGGACGGCCTTGGTCTTGTCCAGGCCTAGCTTGGTCTCCTCGATCGTCGCCTTCACCCGGCCGCCGGTAAAGAGCGGCAGCTGGAGGCCGAATCCCCCGAACAGCAGCCGGCTCAGCGTCAGCTCGGCGAAGCGCGTCCAGCCTCCGCTGAACATCGTCATGATCCTCGGATATTTCTCGCGTTGGGCCCGCCGCACCCACGCCTCTCCGGCGCGGACTTTGGCATCGACCGCTGCGAGCTCTGGGCGGTGTTCCCGGCCTTCGGCTAGCAGGGTCTCCAACGGTTCGGGCTCACTTGCCGCGCTCTCAGATTCCTGTAGGGCATAGACCTGGGTGGTCGGCTCTCCCATGGCCGTGGCGAGGCCGGCCAGCGCCTGGCGCAATGACTGTGTGGCCCGCGCGAGACCGAGACGGGCGCGCGAGAGGCGCACCTGCGCTAGGTTCGCATCTGCCTTGGAGCCCAGCTCGGCTTGGTGGAGCGACGCCGCCCTTTTTCCAGCCAGCGTGTTCTCCTCAACCATCGCTTGGGCCAGCGCGATCTGCGCTTGCGCTTTCAGTCCCGCGTAGTAGGCCTCTTGCACGCGCAGGATCAGGCTGCGTTCCTCCGCAACCAGCGTGTGCTCGAAATACTCGACCTCCGCCTGGCGCGCCCTGCTCTCAAACTTGCTCCGCTTGAAGTCCGCCAGATCTTGGAAGACAGTCCCCGAAAAGGCCATGCCTTCCGGTTCGGGAGACGAGGCCAGACCGCTGAGCCCGAATAGATTGGCCGCTCCCGAAAGGCCGAGCTTGGCGAGGCCTCCCGCATCGATCTGGGGGAGCCGGCTGGAACGCGCCTGCTTGACGCGCAATTCGGCGGTGCCTATGTCGAGCTCGGCTTGGCGGAGCAGGGGATGGTAGGACAGCGCAGTCTGAACGGCTTGGTCCAAGGTCAGCGCGCGGGATTCGGCCGCATCAGCATCCGCACCTGCGAGGTCAGCGGCCCATAGGGCGCAGCACAGCAGTGCCACCGGCCAGTGGATGGCATGTACAGCTTTCATTCCGATCGGGCTCCGACCGAGTTGATTTGGACGTCATCTGCGAGTGGCCCGCGCGCGGACACGACGATGCTCTCGTTCCCCGTCAGTCCCGCGGTCACTTCCACCTTGACGCCGTCCCCCATTTCGGTTTCGACCTCGGCCCGCTTCGCGCGCCCGTTGACGACCTGGTACACAAACGCGCTGCTCCCCTCGACATGCAGGGCGTCTGCCGGGATCGTGAGCACGTCCGAGCGCTTCTCTAGGGAAAGCGTCGCTCGGCCGTACATTCCTGGGCGCAGGCGCCAGCCCGGATTCGCTAGGTCGATCTCGGTTCGCATCGTCCGCGTGGCAGGGTCGAGCACGCCGGCGAAGCGAGTGACCTGACCCTCGAAGTTCTCGCCCGGCAGGGCATCGACCCGCACCGATGCGGGGTCGCCGACCTGCACATGGGGCACCTCCGATTCCGGGACATCGACGGACAGGCGGACCTTGTCCATGCTGGCCACCGTGACGATCTTCTGCACTGTCTGCGATGACGTAGCCGCCTGCAGCAGCGCGCCGGGATCAACGAAGCGCTCCGTCACGACTCCGCCGAAGGGCGCGCGGATCTCCGCGAAGCCAAGTAAGGTCTGCAGGCGTGCCATCTCCGCTTCAACCTGCTTGATCCTGCTCTCGATCTGGATCAATTCGCTCTCAGCCACCTTGACGGCGGCGCTAGTCGCCCGGAATTCGGCTCTGACCTCATCGACCGTTTGTTGCGGCATCACGTCCGGCTCGGCTTCCCGCACCGACCGCAGCCGGCTGTAGGTGATCTCCTTGAGCTCGTGATCCGACTGGGCGCTATCAAGCTCCGCTTCCGCCCTGCCGCGGTCTGCCTGCGTGACGGCCAGCTTGGCCTCGGCTGCCTGGAGTTCGGCGGCGATCTCGGGCACTTCGATCTTGGCTACGAGCTGTCCCTGGCTCGCCTTGTCCCCGATGTCGACCTCGATTTGACTGAGGTATCCACTGACCTTGCTGTACAACGTGGTTCGCTCGAAGGCCTCGACGCTGGCCGGCAGGACGATTTTGCGCTCAACGTCCTCGCGCACGGGCTTGACGACCTCCACGTCGACAGGCACGCCGCTGGCTTGCTCCTCTGGGGCCTCGCTGGATTCCGCTGCAGGCTCTGCGCAGCTCAGGCAGAGCAGGGGAAGATCAGGGTGACCCACGGCGCCAGCAGGGCTTTGGTTCGCTTCGATGCCGCTTCAAGCTTGCGGAACTTGGTCATGCCTGCGACCTTTCAGTGGAGCGCGGGGATCCCTTGAACACCACGTAGAGGCAGGGGACCACCACGAGCGTGAGGGCTGCCGCGCTCAGCACCCCTCCGATGATGGCCCGCGCCAGCGGCAGATTCGCTTCGGCGCCCGATCCTCCCAGGGCCATGGGCGTGAGCGCAAGTACGGTCGTCAGCGATGTCATCAGGATGGGACGGAGCCGGACGCGGGCAGCTTCGCTGATCGCCTCTTGCACGGTGGCCCCGCCAGACAGGCGGCGATCGGCGAAATCAACCAGCAGAATACTGTACGCCACAACGAGCCCGACCATCATGATGATGCCCATGGCCGACATCATGCTCAGCGGCGTACCGCCGACGTAGAGCAGCCCAGCGACTCCGATCAGCCCCAAGGGCACAGCCAGCATGACGATAAAGGGATCCCGGAACGAGCGGAACTGCAATACCAGCACGAGGTAGACCAGCGCCACCGCCAGCAGGAACCCTTGCAGGAACTGCTCCAACGAGTCGCGCATCGTGGCGACTTCTCCCGTGAGCCTGTAGCTGTAGCCCGCGCCGGCAAACTCCGGCCCGGTCACATCGAAGAACGCGCCGCGGTCCGATTCGCCGGCTACGGGGCCAAGCTCGGAGGAAGCGCTCAGGCTCTGCTCCAACCCCGCCACTACCGAGCCGATGTCATAGCCCGGCAGGACCGAGGCGTAAACATCGATCACGCGCGTGATGTTGCGGTGGCTGATGGTCGCCGGCCCTGCCCTGCGGCTTATGCTGACCAGCGTGCGCAGCGACACCGGGTCCGCTCCGCTCGTACCGCTGACGGGGATGTCGCGCAACGTGTCGAGCGACACGAGATCGGCCTCGGCGTACTGGGCGCCGATGAAGTAGTGGTTTCCATTTCTCTCGTCAATCCAGAACGCGGGATCGAATCCGATGCTGGAGTTGGTGGCCGTGACGAGGTTCTTCATCACGTCTTCCACTTCCACGCCTGCCATGGCGGCCTTGACCCTGTCAATCTCGACATCGAGGATCGGGTAATCCATGCGCTGGGCGACGCGTACGTCGGCAATCCCCTCGACGCCGGCCGCCCGGTCGGCGATGATTCCCGCGATGCTGTGGGACGTCTCCAAGTTGCTCCCTGAGACTTGGACGTGAATCGGCGCGGGCTCGCCCTGATTGAGCGCGGCTGTCAACATGCCGCCGGTGTCGAACGAGAACTCCACGTCGCGGAACTGCTCGTTGAGCTTGGAGCGGAGCTCGCTGACGTACTTGAATGTCCCCGGTCGGCCCCGCTTGCCCTTTAACTGCACCAGCACGAAGGCATCCATCGGCCCGGTATTGGGAGTGTAGGCCGCTGGCCAGTCCATCAGCACCCCGATGTTGGTGATCAGCATGCGCAGGTCGGAATCGGGGTGGCGCTCCTCGGGCCACGGGTCCGGCTCGCCGATCTCGTTGATCAGCAGCGCTTCGATCTGCGCCAGCTTGGCCTCGGTCTTCTCGATGCGCGTGCCCGACGGCAGCCGGACCAAGATTTGAAACTGCTGTGCGTCCACCGGCGGGAACAGCTCCGTGCCCGTAGATCGCAGCAGGAAAAGCGCACCCACGAGCAGCAGGCCTGCACCGCCGATGACAGTCCATCTGCGTGGCAGCAGGTTGCGGACGAGCCGCTCGTATCCAAGTGCCAAGCCCGGCTGTCGGGGGCGGTCTTGACGCTGCGTCCCCGCCCGCAAGACGCGGGCGCAGAAGGCCGGCACCAAGGTGATGGAAAACAGGAATGAAGCGCCCATGGCGAGCGTGGCCGCTAGCGCCACAGGGCTGAACAGATAGCTGGCCATGCCCGACAGGAACGTCACCGGAAAGAAGACGATGCAGAACGTCACGGTCGACACGAGCACCGGTACCGCCACTTCCGACGCGCCCCGCTGTGCAGCTTCGAAGGGGGGCTCGCCGTTTTCGACGTGACGGACGATGGCCTCCACGACCACGATCGCTTGGTCGATCAGGATGCCGATGACCAAGGCCAGCCCGCCGATCGTCATGGTGTTGAGGGTCGCACCGAAGAAGTAGAGTCCGGTGATGGCAGCCAGGATCGCCAAGGGCAAGCTAATCAGGATCAGGAAGGTCGAGCGCAGTCGGCGTAGAAACAGCAGGACGATCAGCGCGGCGAAGCCGGCTCCAAGGCAGCCCTCGAGCAGTAGGGCATTCAAGGAATTGCGCACATAGACCGATTGGTCGAGGACCACTTCGATTGACAGCTCGCGGGCGGTCGAGTCCATCTCCGCGAGGCGTTGCTGGATCCGCTCCAAATTGCGCTGGATCGACCTCACAATCTCAATCGTGTTGGCTCCGGGCTGCCGATAGATGGGGATGTAGACCTGTCGCCGGCCGTTGATCCTCACGACGTTGGTCTGGATCTGGCTCGAATCCTGCACCTGAGCAACGTCGCGGATGAGCACCGGGACTCCGTCCCGCACGGTGATCGGCATGGCGTTGAGTTCGTCCACCGCCGCGGGCATGGAGTTGGCGAAGATCTGGTAATCCAGGTTGCCTGCCTTGAGATTGCCCGCGGGGATGAACACGCTTTGCCGCTTGAGCGCCCGTACGACGTCCATGGGGCCGAGGCCGCGAGCCTCGAGTTGCACGCGGTCAACGTAGGCCAGGATGCGCCTGAGCTTGCCACCGTAGACAGCCGGAGCGATGACCCCTTGGATTGACTGCAGGCGGTTGCGCAATTCGAAATAGGCGATGTCGTACAGCTCCTTCTCGTTCATGACGGGGCTGGAAACGCTCACCAGGCAGAGCGGCACGGATGCCGTGGGGTCGAAGGGCATGACCATCGGCGGAATGGTCCCCGGGGGCAAATAGAACATGTCGCTGACGGCGTATGAGGTCACCTGGCTCATCGCCGTTTCCAAGCTGATCCCCTCCCGGAAAAAGTCCTTGACCACCGACACGCCCAGCATCGCCTTGGCTTCTTGGTGCTCGATCCCGACCGATTGCCCGGTCCAGCGCTCAAGCCGGCTCATGATGTCCCGCTCCATGACTTCGGGCGGCATGCCCGGATAAAACGTCACGATCTGCACGGCCGGGGTCTTGAAGATGGGCAGCAGATCGGCAGGCAGCCTGAATAAACACGTGACACCCAGCACGACCGTGGTCAGGGCGGCCACGCCGACGGCGTACGGGTTGCGAAGAGCGAATTGGATCATGAACAACTCTTGCGAATACGTACGGAAGGCCTAATCGACTAGCCCGAAGCTGGGGCGACCCTAGACTCGAGGGGCACGGCCTCGTGGCGGGCTCTGGTCGATTGTGGCGGATCGAAATCGGGTGGACGGAAGCCGGGAGTCGGGTTCATCGTGCCCTAGTTCCTAACGGCGCCACGCTCGCGATTGGGCACTAGCTGCTGCCCGCCCGCACTGCGCGAGTCCGCATCATCCTAGCAATCCGAGCGCAGGGGTACCCGTGGGCCTTCCGCTGGCAATCTTGCGGCTTGCGTCCGACTAGGTGGACTCACTAGCTGTCTGTCGTGCCCGCATCCCCAGCCAGCCATGCCGATAGGGCGGCGATATCCTCGGGGCCGATCCCACAGCAGCCGCCGACGAGCGTGGCGCCACGCTCGATGCAGCGGGCCGCAAATTGCACGAACTGCTTCGTCTCAAATCCATCGCGGCCCTTCACGGAAAGGTCGTTGTCGAGTGTCCACGATTCCGGTACGTCGAACTGATTGGGGTAGCCGCCGATCGGTTTGTCGGTCAGCTTGGCGATGACCTCGATGCCGGCCTCGATAGCGTCGGGGTGCGTGCAGTTGAATAGAAAGCCGTCGAGTTCCAAGTCGCTCACGCCATCGAAGGCATCCTCGACGGACTCTCCGCTGCGCAGCCCCGCACCCGGCCGCTCGTCCAGCGTCCATGACACGTACACCGGCAGGCCGCGCCGGGCCGCCGCTTTCTGCGCTGCTGCGCTGGCGTTGCGCGATTCGCGAATGCTGGACATGGTCTCGCACACGAACAGATCGACATGCGGCTCGAGCGCCTGCGCGAGAGCGGCGTAGATCGGACGTGCTTCGGCATCATCAATCACCAAGTCCGACCGATAACTTTCGGACAGGGGCGGTAGGCCGCCCGCCACTAGCACGCCACTGTTCGAGCTATCAGCGGCTTCGCGCGCGATTCGGCCCGAGAGCGCCGCCAACTCGGTAAAGCGGTGAGAGCAGTTGGCCTTGGCGAGATAGCTCGGCACGCAGGAGTAGCTGTTCGTGGTGATCATCCGCGCGCCCGCTGCAATGAAGTCGCGGTGCGTCTCCATTACGGCCAGCGGCGCTTCGAGCAGCGCCTTCGCCGACCAGAGCCCGGTGGGCAAAGCTGCGCCCCGGCGAATCAGTTCCCTGCCCATACCGCCGTCCATTGCCGTTACGGTGCGCTCGCGCATTGTTCTCGTCACTCGTCTATCACAGTAGGGTTTCGAATTTCGCCGCAGGACAGGCTTGCCGTTCACGCTCGGTACTTGGGTGGGCGGTGTGCCTAATAGTACCGGCCCGGCTGTTCTGCTAGACCCACCTGCCTGCACTCTGTCGTCCGCGTACAGAATAAATCAAAGCATATTGCGGTACGTCCGTATCATAGGAGCGGTGAAGGAGAATCCAATGTCTGGAAAGGTTGCGAGCATCAAAATCCACGATATCGAAGTCCTTGAGGACCGGAAGGAGGATGACGTCGGCCTGTTGCCGCAGGCAACGGCTATGTCGCAAACTTTCTGGAACTCTCCGGCGCTGGAAGAACTGGCGTATTCGCAGAACGTGCGCCCAGTCTCCGATGTACAGGCCCTGTTTGGTACATGGCTAGGGGAGATAGACGACGGTTTTGAGACAGCAATTTACGAACTCCGGCATCCGCGCGCGGAACACGGCATTTGGTCATGAAGTACGCCGAAATCGTTCTCGATACGAATATCGTTTCCTATCTGATGAAACCCACATGATCGCGTCGGGCGCTCACCCCGATTGGCATGAAACACAGCGACGCGGCGAGTGCCCGCCGCCTTCCGATGCGATCTTCAGACTTCGTTACATCGGAACTCTCTGCAAAGAGGCCTAGAGCCTCGTAACTAGCTGCTGGGTCAAGCTTTCACGCTCCCTCCCCGGCCGCATCCGGACTTGACTTGCGCCCCAGAACATGCTATTTTGAATGCATATGTATTCGCCCGCCAAACTGCCCGCGCCCACTGGCCTGCCCGCCGCTCTGCCGCTCCAACCCCCGCACGCCACGCCCATCAGCGCGCGCCTCAGCATGCTGCGCGAGGGCGACCGCGTCGTCTACTTCGTGCACACCGACCCCGTCTGTTCGCACACGGCCGACCACAAGCTAGAGCGCAATCTCTGCCTGGCCCGCTTCGCCCTGTTCGGCCTCGCTACGCAGTCCGAACTGGCCCGCGCCCACGGCATCAGCCAGAGCACCGTCTCGCGCGCCGTGCAGCGGCTGCAGGTGCAGGGTGAGCTTGGCTTCGCGCCCGCCCCCAAGCCGCGCCGCCCCTATGGCATCGTGGACCCCGCGCAGCTGGCCCAGGCCGCCCGCATGCTGCGGTCCGGGCTCAGCCTGTACCGCGTGGCCCAGCAACTGGGCGTCTCGCAATCGACGCTGTGGCGCTACACCCAACAGGGCTTGCTACCTGCCAGCCAGTGCCTGCCACGGCGACGCGCCGGCGCGCCCGCCGAGCGTGACAGTGACGCTCAGGGAGCGGGCCCGCAGCCCGGCGGCGTGCTGACCGCCCTGCCGAGCCTGCTGCAGGCCGGCCTGCTGCGCCACCTCGACCAGCTGACGCTACCCAAGGGCTTCTACGGCCTGCAGTCGCTGCTGCTGCTGTGGGCCTTCCTGCTGCTGGGCCGGGTGCGTTGCGCCGAGCGGCTGCGCTACGAGCAGCCCGGCGAGTGGGGCGCCCTGTTGGGCCTGGACCGCTGCCCCTGCCCGCGCACCCTGCGCCGCCGCACGCACCAGCTGGCCGCTGCCAAGGGGCTGCCGGCCTCGGTCGGCTGCCTGACCCAGGACTGGTGTGCAGACGATCCGGAGGCCGTCGCCACGCTGTTCGTCGATGGCCACGTGCAGGTCTACAGCGGTCAGGGCCGGCTGCCGAAACATTTCGTGACCCGCCAGAAGCTGGCCCGGCCGGCCTCGGTCGGCGACTGGGTGCACGCGCTGGGCGGGGCGCCGCTGCTGTGCTTGCACCGCCAGATAGACGCCGGCATGGTGTCTGAGATCTGGAACGGGATGGTGCCGCAGTTGCGCCAGCTGGGCCTGCTGGCAGGCGCTGGCGCACCACGCCTGACGCTGGTCTTCGACCGCGAGGGCTGGAGCCCGCGCCTGTTCCGCGAGCTGCGCGCGCTGGGCATCGCGGGGGTGACTTGGATCAAGGGCCCGCAGGCGCAGCGCTGGCCGGATAGCGACTTCCGGGAGGCCGTCATCCCAGTGCGCGCCCCGGGCGGGTCGGCCCGCCTGGAGGGCCAGCTGGCCGAGCGACCGTACGCTCTGGGCGCGGGCTGCCAGGCGCGCGAGATCCGCTTCTGGATCGACCGCCGTGTGCGCGGCACGGGCCAGCGCGGCCAGCCGCGCAAGCCGCTCGAGCTGGCGGGTCGGCCGGGGCCGGAGCAGCGCCAGCCCGCGCTGCTGACCACGCATCCCGACCTCACGGCCGAGCAAGCGGCGGGCCTGCTGCGCGCGCGCTGGACGCAGGAGAACTTCTTCCAGTATCTGCGCGCCGAGTTCGGCCTCGACACCCTGCCCGAGCATGCCCTGGTGGAGGTCGAGGCCGACGCCTGGGTCGTCAACCCGGCCTGCCGCACCATCGGCAAGGCGCTCAAGCAAGCCCGCAACTCGGTCGGCAACCTGCGCCGCAAGCTGGCCCTGCAAGCCGACGCCGGATCCGCCCCAGCGCGCGCGCTGGAAGCGCGCATCCAGACTTGCGACCAGACCATCCAAGGCCTGCTGCTGGCACGCAAGGTGACCGACCAGCACATCTTGGCCGGCGAGCTCTCGCCGGAGGCACGGCTGCAGGCCCTGCCCCAACCGCTGCGCCTACTGCTAGACACCCTGCGCCTGCTGGCCTACCGCGCCGAAACAGCGATGACGACCGCGGTTGCGCCCGCGCTCGACAATCCCGACACCGCCCGCAGCCTGCTCAAGTCGCTGTTGCAGGCTGGCGCCAGCCTGCACCCTGACGAGTCAGCCGGGACCCTCACCGTGCGCCTGCTGCACCAGCCGACCCGCGCCCAGGATCGCGCCCTGGCCCCCTTGCTCGACGAGCTCAACCGCACGCGCACCGTCTTCCCCGGCACCCACCTCCGTTTGGTCTACCGCATGCTGTCGGACGACCTGCCCTGCTCAGCCTCCTCCCAGCCCACCCCGGCCAACCCCAAGCCGCCGCTCCCTGCATCCAAACTATCCAACCCAAATGAAACGTAGAGTCGAGGAGAAGCGCGCCTACCTTAGCGTGAGGGAGTAGCCGTTGGCCGACCGCTTTCGCTTATCGCCGGTGCCTCAGTCTCTCGCATAGTCGCGTTTCTTCTCCCCGCTCATCGAACCGGACGGGCCGATTTCCGGCATCCGGCTCTCGGACGAGATCATGCCTTCGCCCACGGGCGACTGGCCGTTCGCATGGCAAGGCGTGTCAGGCCGAGGTCAGCCCAGAGCCGCGTGTCCGGGTAGCGCACGGACTGCCCGGACCTCACCTTGTGTTTCCGACACAGCCACTGGCGCAGCCGCTTGGTCGCATGCGCGTCGACGGCGCGGTAGGCCGGGCTCACCGGTCCCAGCCGGAAGTAGTTCGCCCAGCCGAGCATGGCTCGGTTCAGCCTCTCCACTACCCGCTCCGGTCCCAGTAGCCCGTATCGCGCTTCCGTTTGCTCACTGATCCTGCGGCAGATGCTGCGGACGCTGGCCTTGCTCGGGCGCGTGCCAATGTAGGCCCGGCCCGTTCTCGGGCTGTACTTGCGTCCAATGCGGTACCCGAGGAACTCCATGGGCTCCTCCGGGCATCGCAGGCAGCGGGTCTTCGTCGCGTTGACCGGTAGGCGCAGTTGCTCCATCATCCGTTCGACAGTTGCCCGCATGGCTTCCGCCGGGGCTTTGCCGCAGACCACGAAGTCGTCCGCATAGTTCACGATCTCCGCACCGTAGCGTCGGGCATGGCCCGACTGCTTCCAACCCAGGATGAAGCGCCGCATGTAGACGTTCCTGAGCAACGGGGAGATCGGAGCACCTTGCGGCGTCCCTTTCCGCTCCCGGCGCGCCCGGTTCGTGCGGCGTTTGCCGCCTTTCCCGTCGTCCTCTACCACGGCCATTTCCAACCACATCTTGATCCAGCCCAGCATGCGCCCGTCGCTCACGCGCCGGGCGATCGACCGGATTAGGTCACAGTGCGGGATTTCTCCGCAATAATTCGCTCAATCGCCGTCCACTACTTCCCGATGTCCGCTGTGCACCAGCCGATGCACGTGCTGGACTGCGTCCAGCGCGCTGCGGCCTTCCCTGTAGGCATATTGCTCCGCTTGCAGGTCCGCCTCGAAGATCGGCGATACCACTAGCATCGCCGCCGTCTGCGCCACCCTGTCCCGGATGCACGGTATGCCCAACGGTCGGAATTTCCCCGGCTGCTTCTTCGGAATCAACACCTGCCGCACCGCGCGCGGTCGGTCGGTGTTCCTCCGCAGCTCTTCCGCCAGTTCCCCCAGCCACCGATTCACGTCCCGCTCCTTGATCTGCTCGAACGTCTCGCCGTCCACTCCGCAGGCTCCGCCATTGCGGCGGACCGCCTGCCACGCAGCGGCTAACACGTCTGCTCGCCAGACCTTGTCGCTGAGCGTGTAGAACCGGAAACCCGGGTCTCCCTTCGCTTTCGCATGTAACGCCGTCCGGAGTCCCCGCACCGTATGCGGAGCTTGTCGGTCTTCGCCAGTCTCCATGGTCCCTTCCCCCTTGCTTGCGTCCCTCTCGAACTGAGGCCCCTTCCCATCCCCCGGCATGACCCGGCTTCCTCGGTACTACGCGCCTCTCCGCCACCCCGGCCGGCCCAGGCTGGTCCTCGCGGATTCCCGGTTTGGCGCGTGCGCACCACCGACGGGGCTTCCCGTGTTGCCTCCGTCCCCCTCTTGCAGGCATGCTGTCGCCAGTACCCCGGCGGAGCCGACCGGTGCGCGCGTCGCTCGCTTCCCGGCCGCTGACAGCCTTCCCCGTTACATCGGCGGGTCGGCCTCCGCATCGACTTTTTCGAGGCCTGCTCGGCGTTCATCTGATTACGGCCTGCATGTTCGCTGAGCCGCCCAATGGCGACCCTTTTACATCAGAGTGCTTCAGTCCATGTCGTTGCCTCCATGAGCCGCTCCGATTGCTTCCGGCTGGAACGACAGTTCGCCGGACGGGATTTGCACCCGCTGGGGGCCAGTGCCTTAGCACGGCGCACGGTGTAACGAAGTCTGATCTTGTAAGATTGAGTTCGATATCCGAGTGCGTTCGCCCTGCCTTAGAATCAGCGGACGGTTACGGGCCATAGATCGGGGCTGCCCGGATCGCCGCGGAGTTTGAGCGTTCGGCGAGCGCACTTCGCACGGCGGTCGCTTATGGCAACTGAGCGCGTGCAGGGGAGTTGTGCCCATCGTGTCGGCCTGTTTCGCAGCAAGGGTAGCCAATTGGCTAAAGCCTACTTGATTCCCTACTACCGGCATCCAAGGCCGACCTAAACGGGGCTGGCCATGGCGGCCCACCGGCCGGTTCGCCAGTCTCACTCCGTCCGTCGGTGGTCAGCGTCTCCGCAGCCTTGAATTGCGATTTTGATTCATTGTAAATCGCTGATACTATTGAGTTTTAGCGAATATCTTGCGATAATCACAGCTAGATAACCCGTAAGCGTTCGAGCGGGCCGTGAACGGCGGCTGGGGAACTAGCGATTGAGGATTACTTTCCAGTCGGGGCAGAGGGGTTTGACGAAGACGTTCTTGACGGGCTGGTTGTACTGGTGACGGGTGTCGAGTTTACCGCGGCCCTGAGTCTGGCCGAGAAGGATCCAGTTGGCGGCGCGATAGCAGGTGCCCTGGAAGCGCGGAGTTTCGCAGAACGTTTCGAGCAGGACGGGGCGGATTTGGTAGCGCTGCTGCCAGTCGCCAGGGAGCTGTCGCTGGAGGCAGGCGAGCAGATGGGAGGCCAGGCAGGGCAGGCGAATCCAGGGCAGGATGAGATAGCGGGCGTGATTGACGACCAGCGGCAGGTTGCGCTGGCGGGTGGCGGCATCCCAGCCGACGAAACGGTCGCGCGGGGCGGTTTTCCAGGCCGCGGCGCCGCAGCCGAGCAGGGCCAGCAGGAGGCCGTCGGCGGCGTACACGAAGTAGCGCAGTTGGGCGCCGGGCAGGGGCTTGTAGCCGAGGTAGTGGTAGCGCTCGACGAATTCGTTCCAGAGGCGGCTGCGGGGATCGGCGGGGCGCAGCAGGGAGAGGCGCAGGGGGCGGGCCTGGGCGAGCGAGCCGGGCAGGGGCGCGAGGCCGGGCGGAGCGGTGCGCGGGGACAGCGCCAGCGGTTGCGGTCGCGGCACGGTCCGCAACGGCGGCGGCAGGGTCAGCAGGCCGTCGCGCTGCATGCGCAGCAGGGCCACGCGCGCGCTCATCTCCTTGAGGCCGCCATCGGGCTTGCGCCAGTCCAGCGCCGCGCAGACCGCCCGGGACAGCGCCGTGCGGAACAGGAGCGGGTCGCGCTGCGCGATCAGCGCGCGGATGAGATCCAATTCGGCAGCCGGGAAGTCCCGGCCGCAGTAGCGCAGGCAGCCGCTCACGGGGCCGGCCCGTGCCTGGAGCGCCGCCCCTGCGCTTGCAGTTCCCGCAAGCGCGCTGCGGGCAGGCCCCACGGCAGCCAGGCCTGAGGATCCACCACGACGGCCTGCGGCCCGAGGCCCGCGCACTCGCCCAGGAACGCCTCCAGCCACCGCCGCAGGTCGAGGCCCGCCAGGTCCAGCGTGGCGCACACCGACAGCAGCGCGCCCTGCAGGGCCGCCCCGTTCTCGCTGTGCGAGCCGAAGCTGAGCTTGCGCCCGATCACGGGCCGCCGCAGGGCTCGTTCCACGGGATTATTATCCATCGCCACGAACGGCTTGGCCACGAACACCGTCAGGCCCTTGCGGTGCTTCAACAAGGATTGCAGCGGCCCCAAGCGCGGGTCCGGCGGGCCGCCGCCCGGCGGCTTCCCCGCCGCCGCGCTCAGGGCCCGCTGCTCCTTGCCCGCTTGCTCGAACAGCGCCTCGAACTCCGCTTCCAGACGCTCCTGCGCCGCCTGGAACTGCTCGGACTGCCCCTGCGGACAACCTTCCGGGTCCCACGCCGCCAGCCGTTCCGCGTTGCGTTGGTACAGCTTGCCGATCCGCGCCACGATCCCCTCCACCCATGCCTGCAGATCCGGCCGCTTGCGCCCCAGCGTCACAAAATCCCGCCGCACGTGGACCCAACAGACCGCCAGTTCGAACTGTCCCGGGTGCTCCCGCGCCAACTTCACATACGCCGAGTAGCGGTCGCACACCAGCACCACCCGCCGGTCCCGCCCGAGGGCCCCGAACAGTTGCCCGGCCGCCGCGGCGCTGCGCGACGGATCCACCCGGAACAGCACGGCGTCCCGGCTCAGGCAGGCCCACAGCCAGCAGCGCGGGTTCGCGTCGGCCTCCGCCCGCACATGCACCACCCACGAGGTCTCGTCCCCGTGCACCACCCGCGCCTGCTGCTGGTGCACCCCGATGGCCTCTGCCAGCGGCTCGAACCAAGTCAGCAAATCCGGCACATGCCCCAGCAGGGTCGCCGCCGGCAGGCGCACCCCGAACTCGGCCCACTCCCGCTCGAAGGCCCGCGCCGGGTGCCGCTGCCAATACACCTGCATCAGGAACGCCACCCACACGCTCAGGCCATAGCCCGAGCCGCGGAACAGCGTCGGCACCAGCGGCGCGAGCACTTCCGGCACCGCTTGCCCCGGCCGTCTCGCGCACTCGCACGCGGCCCGGTAGCGTGGCCGCCGGATCCGCCGCACATGCGCCTTGACCTCGATCTCGATCCGGTCGCTGACCGCCTCGCCGTTGCGGCGGTAGGGCCGCCCGCAGTCCAGACACTGGCGCTGGACCGCCTCCGGCTCGTGCCACTCCTCCCGCACCGCCAGGCCGGCCCGCGCGACCCGCGCATGCGCGCTGGCTCCCGGCTGCCCCCCGCGCGACCGCTGCGGCCCCTGACTGGTGCCCGCACTGCCCGGCCCGCCGGCGCTGCCGCCCTGACGCTTCTCACTCCGCTTCCCGAACGGCGTCTTCAGCAGCTCCTGCTGGCGCTGCCGCAGACCCGCATTCTCCTGCTCCAACTCCCGCACCCGCCCGGCCAACTGCGCGATCTGCCGCCGCGCATCCGCCAGCTGCCGCTCCGCTGCCCGCCACTGCCCCCAACGCTGCGCCACACGCTCCTTCGCCCGCGCGTGCATGCTCCGCCAGTAATGCGCCGCTTGCTTCGCCTCGACCAACGCCACCGCCTCGGCAGGCACACGCTCCCGCCGCCAGTCGAAGCCCGGGGCCCACACCAACCCTCCCTGCGCTTCCGGCTGCCCGCCCAACTGCATATTCGCTAGGCTGGCATAAACACATATCCGGTGTCCAGCGTTTCAAGCCAGTTTTTTTCCACCCTCCCTCCACCCTCTCAACGTCCTCTATTCACGGCCCGCTCGAACGCTTACGATAACCCTCTGCCATGCCCAAGAACAAAGTCCAGTTCCAAGCAGGCCTCAGCCTGGCCCGGTTCCTCTAGGACTACGCCTCCGAGACGCGGTGCGAGCAGGCCCTCTGCGACGCCCGCTGGCCCGACGGTTGTGCTGCCCCCACGGCGGCTGCGCCAGGTTCTGCCGCCTCTCCACCCGCCGGGCCACCTTCCAGTGCAACCCCTGCAAGCGCCAGATCTCCCTGCTCGCCGGCATCATCTTCCAGCCCACCAAGCTGCCGCTGACCACTTGGTTCCTCGCCATCTACTTCCTCTCCCAGACCAAGAGCGGCATCTCGGCCCTGGAGCCGGGGCGCAAGCTGGGCGTCAACGACAACACTGCCTGGCTGCTCAAGCACAAGCTCATGCAGGCCAGGCAGGAGCGCGACCAGCGCTACCGGCTGGAGGGCACGGTGCAACTAACTCGACGCCTATCTGGGCAGCGAGAACCCCGGCGGCAAGCGCGGGTGGGGCTCGGAGAACAAGACGCCGGTTCTGGCGGCCGTGCAGGTCACCGACGATGGCCAGCCGGTGGTGATGAAGCTGGGCGTTGGTGGACGGCTTTCGCACTGCCGAAGTCGAGCAGTGGGCCGCGCAGAACCCCCAGCCGGGAACCACGGTGAACACGGACGGTCAGGCCTGCTTCAAGGGGGTGGCGACGGGCTGCGAGCACAAGCCACGCGTGACGGGCGGCGGCAAGGAGGGCTGCGAGACCCCTTGTCTGGGCGAGCACGATCCTGAGGCAGATGAAGCGCTCCCTGGGCGGCACCTACCCTGCCTTCGTGCCGCACTACCTGGGCGAGTTCCAGTACCGCTTCAATCGCCGCTACCACCTGGCGGCGCTGGCGCTGGCGCGTCCGGTCCTGATGTCGAGCGCCGCCTAACGGCAGCGGCTCCCGCCAGCCAAGCCGCAGGGCGTTTGACAGCCCGGCTGCGCGTGGGATGCCCTCCGGCCCCAGCGCACCAACACCATGACGATCCAAGGAACAAACTCCGGCCAGTAGTAGCCGAACCTCCACCGCCCCGGGTTCTGAATGCTTACGAAAGGGAGTTTCTCGGCAAGACCGAGATGCGATCAGGATGGCTCAGATTTCGATCACGGCTTCTTCAACTGGCACACCGATCTCTTGCGCGATAGGCGTCCAAATGTCGACACCTTCCAAGTCTGTTTCGATCGTGACGACGAGCGCATAGCGCGCACCGGCTTCGCTGCGGTCGCGCTTCGGTTGGTCCTTCCACCACCCGGAAACAGGAAAAATGCCGACCGCGCCACGCTCGGCCAGATCGGCGGCGGTTCCAGACCACATGTCGGAGTGGATCGAGCCAGTGTTGCGAGCAACTTCGCCTAGGAACCACTCCGCCGAGGTACCACCGGTACTGGGTTTTGCTTCATTTGCTTCAAGTGCGCAGTGGTTGAGGCGCTTGCGGAATTCGTCTCTTGTCTCGGTGGGTGCCTTCAAGTCAAAGCGCAGACCATGCGAGGCATAACGATAGCGTTTCTTCCAGCCGCGCCGACCCGGGTTGGGCTCGATGAAATAGGACAAGGTAATGCGGAGTCGGACCGGTGTCTCGCCCAATTCTTCAAGTACGGCCTTGGGCCATGGAAGTTCATGCAGATGCATCTCATGCAACTTGCTAGCCGAGAAAGGATGGATGGTCGACTGTGCGACCAGCGTGAGTGCATCGTTTGCGCTGCGAAGGGCACGGCGAAGGCTCGGCACTCCGAAGCCATAAACTTCGTTACATCGGAACTCTCTGCAAAGAGGCCTAGAGCCTCGTAACTAGCTGCTGGGTCAAGCTTTCACGCTCCCTCCCCGGCCGCATCCGGACTTGACTTGCGCCCCAGAACATGCTATTTTGAATGCATATGTATTCGCCCGCCAAACTGCCCGCGCCCACTGGCCTGCCCGCCGCTCTGCCGCTCCAACCCCCGCACGCCACGCCCATCAGCGCGCGCCTCAGCATGCTGCGCGAGGGCGACCGCGTCGTCTACTTCGTGCACACCGACCCCGTCTGCTCGCACACGGCCGACCACAAGCTAGAGCGCAATCTCTGCCTGGCCCGCTTCGCCCTGTTCGGCCTCGCTACGCAGTCCGAACTGGCCCGCGCCCACGGCATCAGCCAGAGCACCGTCTCGCGCGCCGTGCAGCGGCTGCAGGTGCAGGGTGAGCTTGGCTTCGCGCCCGCCCCCAAGCCGCGCCGCCCCTATGGCATCGTGGACCCCGCGCAGCTGGCCCAGGCCGCCCGCATGCTGCGGTCCGGGCTCAGCCTGTACCGCGTGGCCCAGCAACTGGGCGTCTCGCAATCGACGCTGTGGCGCTACACCCAACAGGGCTTGCTACCGGCCAGCCAGTGCCTGCCACGGCGCCGCGCCGGCGCGCCCGCCGAGCGTGACAGTGACGCTCAGGGAGCGGGCCCGCAGCCCGGCGGCGCGGCGCCCAGTGCGCCGCCGTCGGCGGCCCCCGGCAAGGAAGACCGCAACCGGCGTGACGCCGCCGCCCCGCGCGGCCGCGCGGCGCACGACACGGCGGGCCGCGTAGCGGCCAGCCTGGGGGCGCTCGACGGGCGCGCCCCGCGCTTCGCCGCCGCCGCGGCCGTCAGCGGGGGCGGCGTGCTGACCGCCCTGCCGAGCCTGCTGCAGGCCGGCCTGCTGCGCCACCTCGACCAGCTGACGCTACCCAAGGGCTTCTACGGCCTGCAGTCGCTGCTGCTGCTGTGGGCCTTCCTGCTGCTGGGCCGGGTGCGTTGCGCCGAGCGGCTGCGCTACCAGCAGCCCGGCGAGTGGGGCGCCCTGTTGGGCCTGGACCGCTGCCCCTGCCCGCGCACCCTGCGCCGCCGCACGCACCAGCTGGCCGCTGCCAAGGGGCTGCCGGCCTGGGTCGGCTGCCTGACCCAGGACTGGTGTGCAGACGATCCGGAGGCCGTCGCCACGCTGTTCGTCGATGGCCACGTGCAGGTCTACAGCGGTCAGGGCCGGCTGCCGAAACATTTCGTGACCCGCCAGAAGCTGGCCCTGCCGGCCTCGGTCGGCTACTGGGTGCACGCGCTGGGCGGGGCGCCGCTGCTGTGCTTGCACCGCCAGATAGACGCCGGCATGGTGTCTGAGATCTGGAACGGGATTGTGCCGCAGTTGCGCCAGCTGGGCCTGCTGGCAGGCGCTGGCGCACCACGCCTGACGCTGGTCTTCGACCGCGAGGGCTGGAGCCCGCGCCTGTTCCGCGAGCTGCGCGCGCTGGGCATCGCGGTGGTGACTTGGATCAAGGGCTCGCAGGCGCAGCGCTGGCCGGATAGCGACTTCCGGGAGGCCGTCATCCCAGTGCGCGCCCCGGGCGGGTCGGCCCGCCTGGAGGGCCAGCTGGCCGAGCGACCGTACGATCTGGGCGCAGGCTGCCAGGCGCGCGAGATCCGCTTCTGGATCGACCGCCGTGTGCGCGGCACGGGCCAGCGCGGCCAGCCGCGCAAGCCGCTCGAGCTGGCGGGTCGGCCGGGGCCGGACCAGCGCCAGCCCGCGCTGCTGACCACGCATCCCGACCTCACGGCCGAGCAAGCGGCGGGCCTGCTGCGCTCGCGCTGGACGCAGGAGAACTTCTTCAAGTATCTGCGCGCCGAGTTCGGCCTCGACACCCTGCCCGAGCATGCCCTGGTGGAGGTCGAGGCCGACGCCTGGGTCGTCAACCCGGCCTGCCGCACCATCGGCAAGGCGCTCAAGCAAGCCCGCAACTCGGTCGGCAACCTGCGCCGCAAGCTGGCCCTGCAAGCCGACGCCGGATCCGCCCCAGCGCGCGCGCTGGAAGCGCGCATCCAGACTTGCGACCAGACCATCCAAGGCCTGCTGCTGGCACGCAAGGTGACCGACCAGCACATCTTGGCCGGCGAGCTCTCGCCGGAGGCACGGCTGCAGGCCCTGCCCCAACCGCTGCGCCTACTGCTAGACACCCTGCGCATGCTGGCCTACCGCGCCGAAACAGCGATGACGACCGCGGTTGCGCCCGCGCTCGACAATCCCGACACCGCCCGCAGCCTGCTCAAGTCGCTGTTTCAGGCTGACGCCAGCCTGCACCCTGACGAGTCAGCCGGGACCCTCACCGTGCGCCTGCTGCACCAGCCGACCCGCGCCCAGGATCGCGCCCTGGCCCCCTTGCTCGACGAGCTCAACCGCACGCGCACCGTCTTCCCCGGCACCCAACTCCGTTTGGTGTACCGCATGCTGTCGGACGACCTGCCCTGCTCAGCCTCCTCCCAGCCCACCCCGGCCAACCCCAAGCCGCCGCTCCCTGCATCCAAACTATCCAAACCAAATGAAACGGTGTAACGAAGTCTGAGTCTCAGACTTCGTTACATCGGAACTCTCTGCAAAGAGGCCTAGAGCCTCGTAACTAGCTGCTGGGTCAAGCTTTCACGCTCCCTCCCCGGCCGCATCCGGACTTGACTTGCGCCCCAGAACATGCTATTTTGAATGCATATGTATTCGCCCGCCAAACTGCCCGCGCCCACTGGCCTGCCCGCCGCTCTGCCGCTCCAACCCCCGCACGCCACGCCCATCAGCGCGCGCCTCAGCATGCTGCGCGAGGGCGACCGCGTCGTCTACTTCGTGCACACCGACCCCGTCTGCTCGCACACGGCCGACCACAAGCTAGAGCGCAATCTCTGCCTGGCCCGCTTCGCCCTGTTCGGCCTCGCTACGCAGTCCGAACTGGCCCGCGCCCACGGCATCAGCCAGAGCACCGTCTCGCGCGCCGTGCAGCGGCTGCAGGTGCAGGGTGAGCTTGGCTTCGCGCCCGCCCCCAAGCCGCGCCGCCCCGATGGCATCGTGGACCCCGCGCAGCTGGCCCAGGCCGCCCGCATGCTGCGGTCCGGGCTCAGCCTGTACCGCGTGGCCCAGCAACTGGGCGTCTCGCAATCGACGCTGTGGCGCTACACCCAACAGGGCTTGCTACCGGCCAGCCAGTGCCTGCCACGGCGCCGCGCCGGCGCGCCCGCCGAGCGTGACAGTGACGCTCAGGGAGCGGGCCCGCAGCCCGGCGGCGCGGCGCCCAGTGCGCCGCCGTCGGCGGCCCCCGGCAAGGAAGACCGCAACCGGCGTGACGCCGCCGCCCCGCGCGGCCGCGCGGCGCACGACACGGCGGGCCGCGTAGCGGCCAGCCTGGGGGCGCTCGACGGGCGCGCCCCGCGCTTCGCCGCCGCCGCGGCCGTCAGCGGGGGCGGCGTGCTGACCGCCCTGCCGAGCCTGCTGCAGGCCGGCCTGCTGCGCCACCTCGACCAGCTGACGCTACCCAAGGGCTTCTACGGCCTGCAGTCGCTGCTGCTGCTGTGGGCCTTCCTGCTGCTGGGCCGGGTGCGTTGCGCCGAGCGGCTGCGCTACCAGCAGCCCGGCGAGTGGGGCGCCCTGTTGGGCCTGGACCGCTGCCCCTGCCCGCGCACCCTGCGCCGCCGCACGCACCAGCTGGCCGCTGCCAAGGGGCTGCCGGCCTGGGTCGGCTGCCTGACCCAGGACTGGTGTGCAGACGATCCGGAGGCCGTCGCCACGCTGTTCGTCGATGGCCACGTGCAGGTCTACAGCGGTCAGGGCCGGCTGCCGAAACATTTCGTGACCCGCCAGAAGCTGGCCCTGCCGGCCTCGGTCGGCTACTGGGTGCACGCGCTGGGCGGGGCGCCGCTGCTGTGCTTGCACCGCCAGATAGACGCCGGCATGGTGTCTGAGATCTGGAACGGGATGGTGCCGCAGTTGCGCCAGCTGGGCCTGCTGGCAGGCGCTGGCGCACCACGCCTGACGCTGGTCTTCGACCGCGAGGGCTGGAGCCCGCGCCTGTTCCGCGAGCTGCGCGCGCTGGGCATCGCGGTGGTGACTTGGATCAAGGGCTCGCAGGCGCAGCGCTGGCCGGATAGCGACTTCCGGGAGGCCGTCATCCCAGTGCGCGCCCCGGGCGGGTCGGCCCGCCTGGAGGGCCAGCTGGCCGAGCGACCGTACGATCTGGGCGCAGGCTGCCAGGCGCGCGAGATCCGCTTCTGGATCGACCGCCGTGTGCGCGGCACGGGCCAGCGCGGCCAGCCGCGCAAGCCGCTCGAGCTGGCGGGTCGGCCGGGGCCGGACCAGCGCCAGCCCGCGCTGCTGACCACGCATCCCGACCTCACGGCCGAGCAAGCGGCGGGCCTGCTGCGCTCGCGCTGGACGCAGGAGAACTTCTTCAAGTATCTGCGCGCCGAGTTCGGCCTCGACACCCTGCCCGAGCATGCCCTGGTGGAGGTCGAGGCCGACGCCTGGGTCGTCAACCCGGCCTGCCGCACCATCGGCAAGGCGCTCAAGCAAGCCCGCAACTCGGTCGGCAACCTGCGCCGCAAGCTGGCCCTGCAAGCCGACGCCGGATCCGCCCCAGCGCGCGCGCTGGAAGCGCGCATCCAGACTTGCGACCAGACCATCCAAGGCCTGCTGCTGGCACGCAAGGTGACCGACCAGCACATCTTGGCCGGCGAGCTCTCGCCGGAGGCACGGCTGCAGGCCCTGCCCCAACCGCTGCGCCTACTGCTAGACACCCTGCGCATGCTGGCCTACCGCGCCGAAACAGCGATGACGACCGCGGTTGCGCCCGCGCTCGACAATCCCGACACCGCCCGCAGCCTGCTCAAGTCGCTGTTTCAGGCTGACGCCAGCCTGCACCCTGACGAGTCAGCCGGGACCCTCACCGTGCGCCTGCTGCACCAGCCGACCCGCGCCCAGGATCGCGCCCTGGCCCCCTTGCTCGACGAGCTCAACCGCACGCGCACCGTCTTCCCCGGCACCCAACTCCGTTTGGTGTACCGCATGCTGTCGGACGACCTGCCCTGCTCAGCCTCCTCCCAGCCCACCCCGGCCAACCCCAAGCCGCCGCTCCCTGCATCCAAACTATCCAAACCAAATGAAACGGTGTAACGAAGTCTGAGTCTGGATACTCCGCTCTGATAAACGCAGCGATGCGGGCGACTTGTGCAGTGGCGGCGCTGGTTGCCAACGAGAGAACAAAGGCATTCTGGCTTGGCTGATAGTAAGTAGACAACATGCAAAGATCGGGTACGGCGTTGTCGAAATTGTTCCCGTCTGTAGCGACGTTGCCGCCCTCGCACACGACATCGGGCTTGATCGGCCAAATGTCTTGGAAGATAACGGATGTGGTGCTCCATGGAGAAAGGTCGCCAGCTGGTGCAATAGGTCGCCATCCGACGCAGGCCGAGTCGGCAATCGCTGCCTTGTCGGTGTATCCGCCTACTGTAAGAGCATTCCAGGCATGAGCTGGATCGTGTACGGGCTCCACATCACTACGATCGATGTGGTCAGTCTGCAGATGGTTTGGGGCCACGTTTCCCGCAAAACGAATAACCTCCGGGCAACCTCATCGGCCTCATCGAGATAGACGAGGCCCTGAGTAGTTGGGTCGAATATATGCCCGACCGCTAGGGCGTCGATCGCGGCCGACCAGGAGGTTGGCTGACCGCAGTCCCGATTGTCCGTCGCGGTCACCGCCATTGAGAAGACCCGCCGACGTCTGGGATTGTTGACTTCGGGGCGGGCAACAGCCTGAGCGGTGATGGCGCCATACAACTCGGGACGATTTTCTCCCGTGGGAGGCAGAATCTTCACTGACTCCAGACGATGTGGAACCGCGACAGGACCAGCAGAAGCAAGAACCGCTGCGAGATCGCCGTAAGCGGCGAGACCCGCCATTTCGGTTCCGTGTCCCCGATTTGCTGAACCGCCGCCATTGTCATGGCTGCCCCAGGCAGGGTCTACGGATAGAGCATCGGCAGGGTCAATGAGATTCCTGAGCAGCGGATGTCCTTGCGTGATACCGGTATCGAGAAGGCAGACCGCAGGGGGGTCTGCGATGGGCTGGGCTACACGCTCGGTGAGATCGTCTAGCCATTCGGCCTGTTCCTGCAAGGGGAGGTCCACGAAGAAGGCGCTGCCTTCCTTGGCCTTGCGAACCTCTGCAAGGTCGTTCAGGACAGCCAGAGACGCGGATAGCTGGGTCGCAGTCCCCTTGACCAGAATCACGATACGATCTTCGAATCCGATTCGACGCTCGCTGATTGCAAGCTCCGACTGATCGGCAAACTCGAAGAGGCGCTGCAGTTCCTTGCCGTCGTGCCGACGAAGCCAGACTTCCCACCAGATTGTGTCTAACTCGTCCGGGTAGATCTCCGTGGCATCGGTCCAAAGCGCCCGCAACGTTGCTCTCCTGAGCACAGCGATACGGTCTACCATGTCCTTGTGGCGTGGTTGGCCAGTCGCTGTCGTTGCTTCGGCGTACTGCCGAAAGCGATCGAAAAAGTGGTTCAAGGCACCGTCCGGAACGAAGACCGTTGCTAGCTGGACACTGGAATCGTCGGACTCGCGCTTTACGCTTCGGACAGCTACCGTTTCAATGCTGCGGCCCCGATGCTCCAACGACTCGAGTTTTAGATCCTCGTTCGGTGGGCTCTCGAATTCGACGTACAAACCTGGTTCGGCGCCATGTACGAAGATGCCGGTAGCGGCGCGGGCATCCTCGGCCTCGTGCCGGGCCGCACTCAGCGCATTTCGAAGGGCGGCGGCGTGACGATTTCGGTCTTGCGGTCCGGCAAAGGTAGCGGGCTCGATCTTCCTGGGGTGCGGTGAATACGGTTCCACCGTCGGAGCAGTTTGGACAAGTAGGTGTTTACGATTTCGGGGGGCTGGCATATTGAGGTGAACCGGGAACTACTTTCGGATGCTGCTCCGTTCAGTCAGGGCCTCTACGAGTTCATTCGTGTGGACGAAATTGTGATTCTGCAGAATGGCATTCTTGGCGACGTGTTCGCACGCGCGTGCGAGGTCCGAATGACTCATTCCTGTTGAACACATGCGGGCCCGCCTCCAATCGAGTTCCGATGTATCCAAGAATGTGAGACGGCTGCGCATCACCTCTTCCGCAACGTCTTCGGACGGCAGGTTGTATTCAATGACAGAGTCGAACCGACGGAAGAGCGCACGATCCAGTATCTGCGGATGGTTGGTGGCAGCAACGATTATGCTGTCGGATTCGTCTTGATCGAGAAACTGGAGAAACGAGCTTAGAACACGGCGAATCTCTCCGACTTCATTTCTGGCCGCGCGCTCACCTCCCAGAGCATCAAATTCATCGAAGAAATAGACTGATCTAGTTTGTCGGGATGCGTCGAAAATGAGGCGAAGTTTTGCTGCCGTCTCGCCAAGGTACTTTGTAATTAGTGCGTCTAGCTGGATTGTAAAAAGGGAAAGAGACAGTTCGCCGGCGAGCGCCGCTGCGGTCATCGTCTTGCCGGTGCCCGGTGGACCCTGGAAAAGCAGCTTTCGCAGCGGTGACATGTTATGGGCGCGAATTGTCTCACGGCACCGCTGCTCAAGGAGGATTCGGTCTATACGCGAGCGAATCGGCTTGTCCAAAGCCATCTCGGAGAAACGGTCTTTCGGGAAGGCCGCCACAAGTAACCCCGCTAACTCGCCGCGAGGTTGCACGATTGGTACCGGTCTCGTCTGCTGGCCGTAGGGAGCATCCGTCCATCGCGCCTTGGCCTGATCAACTAAGTCACGGAGGTCTTGCGCAAACTTAATTTGGCCATGACGGGCAGCTTGTGCTGCCACCTGCATTGCCACAGCGTAGAACCGCTCATCGTCACCGGTGGCATGACTTCGGATCAAGGCCTTGATGTGATCAGCTGTTGGCATCTTAGTGCCCCCCGTGTTGGGAAGGCCGGTGATCCGTTTGGCGACTAATCTTCAGCAGCGCCTCTGCATTGCACCGAAGCATCTCCAGCACGGCCTGAAGACACCGTCTGCCGAGCCTCTAGCGTAACCCGACTCGGGGATCGAGCCTTGACTGGCCATTGGCATACGGATTCCTGATTCCTTATTATTTTCATCCGTCGAGCTGTCGCATTCCGAGTGTCCGCCCTCAGCGGCCGAAACCGTCAATCAGCGCATCCAGAAGCTCGTCCCGGCGGAGTCGGCGACGCTCATGGCGCGGCTTCGCGCGCCCGCTGCTCAAAGATGGCGCGCGCTTCCTCGAACTGCCCGAGCACATGCTCGCGCTCCCGATCCGAGCGCCATCCGGGATGCTCGCGGGCCTGCCTACTGATGTCGTCGATCCAGCGAATGAAGTACTCGGCATCCTCGGCGGACCGGATCGGCTCTTCTCCGCGATACACGAAGACCGGGCCTGTCTCGGCATACAGGCGCGTGTCATCGATAGGCGGGACCGGCCCTTGGGTCGAGGCGCGGAGTGTGTACCAGCCGCTGCGGTCCACTTGGATGCGTTTGCGTAGCGCCCCGGAACTGCCCCCGTCAGCGAGCGGGATGTCTTCCAGCGTCTCGCCGTTGCGTATCAACTCGAGCCGCTCCACCGGGAAGGCCGAAACCATGTGCGCTGTCACTTCCACGCTGCCCCCCTCCGCGGGCAAGCGGATCTCGCCGCCGGCGATCTCGCCGTCGATGGCCAACTGGATCAGCGGGCCGTTGGTGACGAACGTGCGGCCCTCGCGAACTGCTTCGACCCAGCGATCCCACTCCAGGCTGTCCCCAAGGTAGGCGTACATGCGTGCTGCTCCGATGACTGGTGTCCGATGCAAGTTTGAGATCGAGTCCTCCCCTCCGGAGGCGGTGACCTTAAAGCCGCAATTGAGCGCGCGATGCCACACCCGGGCGGTGTTTACGGCCTGCCTCGCGCTTGTCATCACCTCTAGATAAGTCGCGGTGCCGAGAGCAACGTCGACAGGGAAGCCCCTCGCCCCCCCGTATCCGGCCGACGGCGGGTCACTGGAGAACGGATGCACGTAGCCCCCAATTGCCCCCTGCTTGCGCGCCATGCGGAAGATGTCGGTGTTACTCGGATACAAGCTCTCGATGGCGGTGCCTTCGTAGCCCGTGGTGTATGGCGAGAGCAGGTGCTCGGTGAGGTTGATCAGGTTGATATGTCCGTAAAACGGCGGGCGGTACTCCTGTGCCCAGGACAGCATGCGTTCCGGTGTCGAGCGAGCCTTGTCGTAGGGAGCTTCGTAGTAATGGTGGTCGAAGATGCGGTTGTCCTTGTTGGCGATCTTCTCGCCGACGTGATCGAGATCCTCGGCCGCGGCCATGAACAGCAGGTTCTCGGGCGTGTTGTGCAGGTTTCCGCCGTAGTTCATATGCACGTGATCGCTACCGCTGTACCAGCCCAGGGCGTTGAAGTCGGTGAACCGCTCGAGATCGAAGCGCACCGAAGTCACGGCGCCCGGTTCGATCGAGACGGTCGTTGACGCGGGATTGCGTTCGAATCCCTTCATCGCCAGGATCGATGCTTCGCCGACGGGCAGCTCAACGGAGAATTCCCCTCGGGTGTGAAAGAAGTCCAGATACAGGGCGCGCGAGGCAACGCGCTGGTAGGCATCAGCGGGAGCGTAGGCTTTGCCATCGGATGCGCGGAGCTGGATGCGGGCCTCCGTGAGCTGGCCCGTTTCGGCGTCGGCCACGGAGACGCGCAGTGTTCCGGTGGGGCGCCGATAGGCACGCCTGCGGATCGGAATCGGCTTGTCCTCGCCGCCGAAGGTCTTGAGCAGGCGGAGTTCGGAAAGCCCGCGGCGGTTCGAGACGTAGACAATCCACTCCCCGTCCGGCGACCAGCGCGGTTCGAAGCGATCCCAGTCTCCGAACGTGAGCTGGTAGGGTTCGCCACCCTTGACCGGCAGCACGTAGAGGTTGTTGTATTGGCTCCCCCGGTGCGAGCTGTAGAGAATGCGGGTGCCGTCTGGTGACCATTGCGGGCGGGTGCGGTAAAGCGTTTCCTCACGGTGGATTGGTGTCGCCTTGGACATGGCGTTTACCTCCACCGGAGCACGCCAGATGGCACCCGAGCCGAGTGAGATGCCGCGGTTTGAAACTAGGATCATCTCCTTCCCGTCCGGGGAAAAAGTCGGCTGGATGTGCAGGTCCTGTGCTCCGAAGTAGAGCCGATCATTGGCGTAGGAGTTGTCCTCGGTGAGCCTGACGGGGGTGACCGCCACGCCGTTCTCAAGGGGCAGCGAATATAGGTGGTATGAGCCGTCCGGCTCGGTCGACACGAAGAGGATGCTTGATCCGTCGGGCGACCAGACCGGATCAAGGTTGACATGGCGGCCACGCGTCAGCGGCGCGCTCTCTCCCGTCACTGTGTCTAGCAGCTTGAGATTGATGCTCCCATAGTTGTCGTCGGCGGTGTAGGCGATCCAGCGTCCATCCGCGGACCACGCCGGAGAGGAGTCGTAGGTGGGATTCGCGGTCAGCTCGTGGGCGTCGCCCCCACTTATGCGGATCTTCCAGATTGATCCCGACATCCCGAAGGCGATCCACTCGCCGTCGGGCGAGAACGATGGCCTCCAAGGCGTGCTAGCAACCGGCGGCAGGTAGTAGTTGTGCATGTAGTTCCCGCCGGTTAGCGCCGCCGGATAGGCTGTGCGCCGCGCCGCCGTGGCAGCGGTGCTTGGCGTGGATTGGGCACTGGGGGTCTGGCTGGATACCGGACGGGGGGCGGCCGCCGCGAGCAGGGCGAGCGCCGCCAACCCGCAGAATCGAACAAGCCTCGGAGGGTTCACGCAGGACATCACCCGCCCAGTTTCGCTCAATTGGTATTCGGTTCCGCATAGCGCGGATAGCTGTTTTTGCGAATTTGGTGTTTTGGCAGGCACGGAGCCGGCCTTAGCCATGTGCCCGAGACGCCAATCTCGATTTGCCTCAGGATCGAATCACGAAGGCCCGGCCAATCAGTACTGCAAGGCAATCTCCAAGTTCGACGGCGATTCCCGCGATTGCGCGGACCCATTCTTGGTCCGTTCCGAGCGTCAGGCGTTACAGAGTCAACTCGATGAATTCGTGGAAGAGCTGAAAGGATTCAATCGCCGCAATTCGGCGGATGCATCCGCGAACTGAGCAGCATCGCTCGCGGGCGAAGCCGGTGCGCGCTTGCGGTTGCGCGATACGCGCATTGTCTGCCCACCACACAGGCGGGCGGTACACCTCGGAATATCCATGGGGATTCAGGCCAAGCCTTCTTGCGATACTGTCAAATACATTCCGAGACGCCACTCAGTCCGCTCCGATGTCTTTCGCGACACCGGATCGACCCTGTCTTCCGCAGAAAGTAGTCGCTGATCGGCGCCAAAACAGGGTCGATTGACAATAAATTCGCCCGAGTGACTGCGCTACCGATTCTCCCCCTATCAGAGAAGCCACAACGCATGATGGAAAGGGCCTTGCGATCGAGCCAAGATTTCAACCGTCCTGCCCGACGATGGCCGGGTGCATGTCAATGACGCACTCCGCGATTAGATCGCCCACCAATACAGCTTGATCGGAGTCGCCCGGGGGCAGGCCAATAATCTCCGCGTGCGATGGGTCGGCATCGAAACCTTCTTTTGCTTCAAGTGGATCGTGGATAACGCGCAGCGTGGTCAACTCCTTGGCTACTTCGCGTATTACTGTGCCCACATTCATTTCCGCAAACCGCCCGTTCGGCCTTAAGCCCAGACGGAACAACCGTCGCACTTCGTTCAGTTGATGGCTCCTTCCCGGTTGAAAAGCCTCAAGCCAATTGACAGACAGACCTGTTTCGTCCGGCCGAGCAGAGCGCAAACGGAAGTCCGAACCGTCCGCGGTCCCATCCTCTTGAACCATGCTCGGCTTGACGTAACGGACGATCTGGTCGCCCGCCGGTAAATCGTCTCGTTTCAGTCGTAGAGCAACGAATCCAGTTCAAAGGCGTCGATCTGTCGTTCTAGCCCTTCCAAGGAATCGCGTCCAGTGACCCTTGATATTGGCTGTCCCTGACTGCGGCGCTTGAAGATCACATACTGGACTATGCTGCCGCCAAGAAATTGCAAGCCGAGGCGCGCTCCCTGATCATCCTTCCAAATCGCTCTCAGGTTGCCGTTATCCATCAACACTAGGTTGCCTCTCCGAACGCTAGGAGCGGATTGAACAAACTGTCGGAAATCGACTTCGGAGGCAAGATTCAGTCCATAGCCGTCATGCTCGGCCTCATCCTCAGACTTCGTTACACCGTTTCATTTGGTTTGGATAGTTTGGATGCAGGGAGCGGCGGCTTGGGGTTGGCCGGGGTGGGCTGGGAGGAGGCTGAGCAGGGCAGGTCGTCCGACAGCATGCGGTACACCAAACGGAGTTGGGTGCCGGGGAAGACGGTGCGCGTGCGGTTGAGCTCGTCGAGCAAGGGGGCCAGGGCGCGATCCTGGGCGCGGGTCGGCTGGTGCAGCAGGCGCACGGTGAGGGTCCCGGCTGACTCGTCAGGGTGCAGGCTGGCGTCAGCCTGAAACAGCGACTTGAGCAGGCTGCGGGCGGTGTCGGGATTGTCGAGCGCGGGCGCAACCGCGGTCGTCATCGCTGTTTCGGCGCGGTAGGCCAGCATGCGCAGGGTGTCTAGCAGTAGGCGCAGCGGTTGGGGCAGGGCCTGCAGCCGTGCCTCCGGCGAGAGCTCGCCGGCCAAGATGTGCTGGTCGGTCACCTTGCGTGCCAGCAGCAGGCCTTGGATGGTCTGGTCGCAAGTCTGGATGCGCGCTTCCAGCGCGCGCGCTGGGGCGGATCCGGCGTCGGCTTGCAGGGCCAGCTTGCGGCGCAGGTTGCCGACCGAGTTGCGGGCTTGCTTGAGCGCCTTGCCGATGGTGCGGCAGGCCGGGTTGACGACCCAGGCGTCGGCCTCGACCTCCACCAGGGCATGCTCGGGCAGGGTGTCGAGGCCGAACTCGGCGCGCAGATACTTGAAGAAGTTCTCCTGCGTCCAGCGCGAGCGCAGCAGGCCCGCCGCTTGCTCGGCCGTGAGGTCGGGATGCGTGGTCAGCAGCGCGGGCTGGCGCTGGTCCGGCCCCGGCCGACCCGCCAGCTCGAGCGGCTTGCGCGGCTGGCCGCGCTGGCCCGTGCCGCGCACACGGCGGTCGATCCAGAAGCGGATCTCGCGCGCCTGGCAGCCTGCGCCCAGATCGTACGGTCGCTCGGCCAGCTGGCCCTCCAGGCGGGCCGACCCGCCCGGGGCGCGCACTGGGATGACGGCCTCCCGGAAGTCGCTATCCGGCCAGCGCTGCGCCTGCGAGCCCTTGATCCAAGTCACCACCGCGATGCCCAGCGCGCGCAGCTCGCGGAACAGGCGCGGGCTCCAGCCCTCGCGGTCGAAGACCAGCGTCAGGCGTGGTGCGCCAGCGCCTGCCAGCAGGCCCAGCTGGCGCAACTGCGGCACAATCCCGTTCCAGATCTCAGACACCATGCCGGCGTCTATCTGGCGGTGCAAGCACAGCAGCGGCGCCCCGCCCAGCGCGTGCACCCAGTAGCCGACCGAGGCCGGCAGGGCCAGCTTCTGGCGGGTCACGAAATGTTTCGGCAGCCGGCCCTGACCGCTGTAGACCTGCACGTGGCCATCGACGAACAGCGTGGCGACGGCCTCCGGATCGTCTGCACACCAGTCCTGGGTCAGGCAGCCGACCCAGGCCGGCAGCCCCTTGGCAGCGGCCAGCTGGTGCGTGCGGCGGCGCAGGGTGCGCGGGCAGGGGCAGCGGTCCAGGCCCAACAGGGCGCCCCACTCGCCGGGCTGCTGGTAGCGCAGCCGCTCGGCGCAACGCACCCGGCCCAGCAGCAGGAAGGCCCACAGCAGCAGCAGCGACTGCAGGCCGTAGAAGCCCTTGGGTAGCGTCAGCTGGTCGAGGTGGCGCAGCAGGCCGGCCTGCAGCAGGCTCGGCAGGGCGGTCAGCACGCCGCCCCCGCTGACGGCCGCGGCGGCGGCGAAGCGCGGGGCGCGCCCGTCGAGCGCCCCCAGGCTGGCCGCTACGCGGCCCGCCGTGTCGTGCGCCGCGCGGCCGCGCGGGGCGGCGGCGTCACGCCGGTTGCGGTCTTCCTTGCCGGGGGCCGCCGACGGCGGCGCACTGGGCGCCGCGCCGCCGGGCTGCGGGCCCGCTCCCTGAGCGTCACTGTCACGCTCGGCGGGCGCGCCGGCGCGGCGCCGTGGCAGGCACTGGCTGGCCGGTAGCAAGCCCTGTTGGGTGTAGCGCCACAGCGTCGATTGCGAGACGCCCAGTTGCTGGGCCACGCGGTACAGGCTGAGCCCGGACCGCAGCATGCGGGCGGCCTGGGCCAGCTGCGCGGGGTCCACGATGCCATAGGGGCGGCGCGGCTTGGGGGCGGGCGCGAAGCCAAGCTCACCCTGCACCTGCAGCCGCTGCACGGCGCGCGAGACGGTGCTCTGGCTGATGCCGTGGGCGCGGGCCAGTTCGGACTGCGTAGCGAGGCCGAACAGGGCGAAGCGGGCCAGGCAGAGATTGCGCTCTAGCTTGTGGTCGGCCGTGTGCGAGCAGACGGGGTCGGTGTGCACGAAGTAGACGACGCGGTCGCCCTCGCGCAGCATGCTGAGGCGCGCGCTGATGGGCGTGGCGTGCGGGGGTTGGAGCGGCAGAGCGGCGGGCAGGCCAGTGGGCGCGGGCAGTTTGGCGGGCGAATACATATGCATTCAAAATAGCATGTTCTGGGGCGCAAGTCAAGTCCGGATGCGGCCGGGGAGGGAGCGTGAAAGCTTGACCCAGCAGCTAGTTACGAGGCTCTAGGCCTCTTTGCAGAGAGTTCCGATGTAACGAAGTCTGATCCTGTAGGAACTTCATGCGTGACCTGTAGGCATCGTCCTTAATCCGCGTACCGTGTAAGTTTTCATTGGAATCAGCATCAAAAGTCTGGTTGCTTGCTCCGCTTAGCGCGACTGTCTCAGCAGAGAATCGAGCCATAGCTCGGAATGTCTCGTCCACCTTATCTTCGTCCTGACTGAGGAAGGTGAGTCCGCCGTGCCGATTCTGATCCCATGTCATATTTGGTGGCTGACAGCCTTCGTCGATCCGAAGGCACCCGTCCCCTTGAACGCCAAAGTCCTTCAAGTCCATGGCCACCGACAGGCTGCCTAGCATGCTTGCGTGGCCGGATTCTGCCCTTCCAGACAGCATTATCTGTCTCCCCTGTCGGTAAGCAAGGGAACGAAAAGAACAAATCCATCTGCCCCTGCGACACCTACATCGCCTGTCTTGTAGCCCTTGCCGCCGCCGCCGCCGCCGCCACCTCTGCCAATCTTGACCTCGAAACGATCACCGACAGACAGATCAGCAAGTTCAACAATCTGAGTTTCGCCCGGTAAGCCATTGCCGCCACTGCCGCCGTTTGTCGTGAGGCGGCCGTCGGCGGGAGAAACGACCGCCCCACGTCCGCCATCGCCGCTATCGCCGTAGTTGCATCCCTTGCCGTCCTTGCCTGTGACAGGCTGGCCCGCGTCAATTCCACCACCGCCTCCGCCGTCGCCGCCATTGCCACCCGCAGCCTGATAGTGCGCTTCTCCGCGTTTCACGCTGGTTGTCTCGCCCCCTGCTCCGCCTCCTCCCCCGCCCGCACCGTAAAGGTTCAGGCCTTCGAGGCAGAACGCACCGCCTCCGCCGCCACCACCTCCTGCTGCTCCGCCAATAACCAGCAGACCATGCGGCTCGGGCCACGGCCATTCGAAGACTCCGGATTCAACAACGCGGCTAAGCCCTATTTCCAGCATCCGATATCTCCTCCAATGCCAACGGCTGATCTCGACCCGACGGCTCCTACCGGTTCTGACCCGGCTGCTACTTTTACCCTAGCCGCCCGTGCTCCGATGCACCTGCCGACGGCGCCGCAGAACATGCCAATGGCTTGTATTGTTAACCAACGATCGTCGTTACCGCGGGCTGTGCCACGATGGCTGGGCAGTTCTCCGGCGCAGAGCCAAGCGCCCCCTGCCATTTGTGTCCCCGCATGGCTACTCCCTGACAGCCGAAGCGCGCGCATCATCCAATTGGCGAAGCGACGGATAGCACGTTCGCGCACCAGCTCCGCGAGCCGTTGACAGGCCCGCACGGGGATTCCCTGTCCTCGGAAGACCTCCCGATGGAATGCTTCCAGTCCCCGCATGTGTCTCACACCAATGCACCGCATCAGCCACTTGATATCCTCCTCGTCGCGGCCCCGCGCCGAATCGACCTTCATTGCCAGCGTGTGCGACGGCGGTGCGCCGGTCACCACTAGGTACCGCGAATCGTAGTGCACCTTTGCCCGCTCGTCCGGGACCATGGGCACCTTGGCCTCGGACCGAACCTGGTCGTTCACGCATGTCTCGGAAAGACCCTGCTCCCGCTACCTCCCCGGAGACCTCCAGCACAATCCCCGGCGGGTCCATCGTCAGCGCATCGACGTCCATCGTGGTCCGGCCTGGAGAATCGAGAATGGCATCGTTTGAACTTGATATGATGTCAGTGACATTGCATGACATTTGAGGTCTCATGACACAGATCACCGCACGGCTGCCGGACTCGGTAGTCGATGAATTGGACCTAGCTGCAAGTCAGCTCAGGCGCAGCCGAGCTGACGTCGTCCGCCAAGCAGTTGAGCGCTATCTGGAGGACTTCGACGACCTCTCCGTGGCGGTCGGACGGCTCTGCGATCCCAGCGATGCCGTGCTGGATTGGGATCAAGTCCGACGTGAACTTCTCGATTCGGATTAAGAGCAGCGCGGCCCGGGAACTCGGGCGTGTCGGCAAGCAGGACCGACGTCGGATTGTCGCCGCCATCGACCGGCTGGCCGACCACCCGTTTCTGGGGACCGCCCTGAAGGGAGATCTGCGGGGCCTCAGACGGCTTCGTGTCGGCGAGTACCGGATCATATACGAAGTTCAGGCAGATGTGCTCGTCGTGATGGTCGTTCGAGTCGCTCGTCGAAAGTACGTCTATCGCCGGAGGCCGAGATGAACGGGGAGGATTGAATTTGCCTGCTCCTTCGGCAGCTCGACGCCGAGCGAGTCACCGACCTTGCAAACCTAAAGTTCATTCGCGCGGTGCCTCTTGTCCATCAGTACTCGCGAAATATCAGTTCAGGGGGAGCGCAAACAGAACCTCGCACGCTACTCCGACTGGAAGAGCACCGCGTTACTTTCGACGCCGCCGACAGCGATCTTGATCTCGTGCTCGCCCGGCTGGAGATCTGCCGGCAAGTCCAATATGACCCTATAGACTCCGGCCTGGGATAGCGCAAGACCGCTGTATGTGACGTTGACCTTGCGGTTGTCGATCCATGCAGTCGTTTCCGCCACCGTTCGCTGGAACATTCTGAGAAGATTTGGTGAGCCGGTCTTGCCTGGGGGGCTGACCGCGCCCAAGCCTGTGCAATAGATTTTCAACACCCCGCTCGCGTGCGGGACCACGCTGGCATTCGCTTCGGGATCGCTGGAGACACCGCTGACGCGATCGGGGAAGATCCCCGGCTGGACTGCGCTCACAGGAATTGCGACCGAGTCACTCCGGCCGTAGGGCGTCGCGACGACCACGTTGACCGACGGAGACTGCGCCTCGAACGCCAACTGGAAGGTGACCTGCGTCGGCGACACCTGGACCAACGGCGCGCCCACTCCGTCGACATGCACGCGAGTCACTCCCAAGCGGTAAGGCAGGAAAGGAACATCGGACTCCGGTGGCGGGTCCGCTGGCAGCGCTTCGAGAGCGAGTGCGGATCCCAAGATTGTGAGCAGGCTGCCGGGCGCGAAGCCGGCTCCCGGGCGGGCAGGCTCTTGGCTAGCTGCGTTGACCACCGCGGCCCCATCAAATGCCGGTGTCCCCGACATGGTTGTGACCGTGGTCGATATGGCCACTTCCGGGGCATCCTTCAGGCGCGCCACAAACTGTTCGCGCTGGGCAGTCATCCCGAGCCGCCAGTTGACCGATATCTGGCCGAATGCGTCCGTGACGGGGGTCGCGATGACCGGTGAGCCGTCCGCGGCTGCGAGGAATTCCATCTCGATGCCGCTGTAGGGCACCAGATTTTCGTCTCGCAGGACATACTCAAGGGGGAATCGCAGCTCGCTGCTGGCCAAACCGTAGAGTGCGGGCGGATGCAACCGTTGCAGGCCCAAGCCCTGCAAGTTCTCCCGTACCGCCAAACGCGTCACGGCGCGGTCATAGCCTGGCTCTGATGCCTCGGCGATCAAGGACGTCGCGCCGGGTTCGAGGCCGCTCACGTCGAAGTCCACGTAGAGCTCTCCCGCCGGTATCGTCACGGTCGCAGGCACCGAGGCGATCGCTTCGCTCAGGCTGAGGCTGACCGACAGATCGGTCTCGCGCGCCCTAGCGATCTCGATGCGCGCCCGACCGGTGGCGTCGTCGATCACGCCGCCAGCCGGCCAGGTCGAAAGGTGGAGCATCTGCACCAGATCTATCGATGCCGTAGCGCGGCCTTCGAGATGTGCGATGAAGAAAGCGCGCCAGAGGTTGCGCAGGCGGTTCAGGAGCCTGAGCGTTTCCGGATCGGGAGTTCCTCCCTCGTCTACGACCAGCACGAACGCGAAGCGAAAGTGTCGCTGGGAAACCGACGTGTCTGGTCTGCGCCCGCCATGGGCGGCGACGATGTCTTCGATGCGGACGTCCTTGCGGACGCCATCGAATTTAACGCCGACTTGCGGTGGCGACTTCCGATCCCGGTCACCCGCGCCCACAGGGTCCTCGACGAGAAAGGATGGGGTAACTTCGCCTGCGTCCAGAAAGCCCATCAGGTACCTGTCGAGGTCGCTATAGGTCTGGGATGCGGCGAAAGTCTCAAATCGGGGACTTGTCGCGGACCCGTGGTCCCGAATGGCGTTGCCTTCGAGCACGGACGCACGCGAGTTGAAGAAAAAGCTCCAGTGATCCAACTGCCGCCCGAGCAGTGTGGGATTGAACTTGCCGGTTTCAGGATCGATGAAAAACACCGAGGCGAGGAAGCGATGCCCGATCTCGTGCGCGAGCACCGTCAGCATTGTGCTGTCCCGCCTGAAGGGGATAGGGCCCAGAGGGTCGTCCGGATATCCGGACATTGACCCCATGTTGACGAAGGCTCCCACGCGCCGCGGCGATCCGAAGTAGGGGCCGGAATCAAACCGGACCTTGCCAATACCGATGACCTCGTTCCGCACCGTGTAGGCGTGGGCCAGGGTGTGCTCGCTCGCGCGCAGGTCCAGGTCGTTGAACACGATCACGGAGTCGTAGGCGTCGTCTTGGGTGCGGAAGAACGCATGGAACGCGGCGAACTCGTCAATCGTGGTCTTGGAGGTGAAGACCTCGGCCAAGGTCCCAGACCCGTCGAACACGCTCGTAGGCGTCTCGCTCCAATCGATTGCCACCGTCGGTTGGTTCACGTCACCCGCAAAAATCCCGACTACCGCGGCGGGCAGGTCGACATCGCCGTAGCGGAATTCGATGGACCCGTCCGCACCGAGCACGAGTTGAAATGTCTGCAGCTGCCCCACACCGGTTTCGGCCCACAGCGGAACCTGATCCCAGGTCACGTAAACGCGATCAGGCGTGGCGGCGTAGCGGATCTGGCCGGCGACGCTGGGATCTAGGTCTTCGAAAAGTGGCGCGATGCGCGGCGGGCCGCCCGCTGCGCGCGAATAGGTGCGATGGTTGGAGCTCGCCTCCGGGACGCTGAATGTCAGGTTTCCATCGGAATGCACGAAGGCACCGGGATAGGTCTTCCCGTAGTACAGGAACTCGAACGGCAGTTCGACGCGGGTGGCCGTGTCGTCACCCAGATCCAGCACGACGCCTCTACCATCGATTGGCGGCAGGGTGCTGGAGACCTCAGTCAGGACTTGAAAGCCGTTGGGCCCGGGGGTGATCTGGATCCGCCCGCCCGACAGGTCGAAGTGATTGGGCGGAGTCAAGATCTCCGGGGTACCCTCGATGATGGCGATGTCGCCGACGGCGGTGGGCCGGGCGGGGACGGCTTGGGAGCGTCTTATAGGCCCTGCCCTCAGCGAAGAGAAGGCGGACTCCTTGCCGGATGGATCCACAGGAGCCGTGGAGGTTTGTGCCAGCTCGGGTTCATGGAGCAGTCTCTGCTGCCGCAAGAAGAGCGCTTCCTGCGCGTAGCGCGGAGCACCGCATATGGCGAGTTCCCGGCTTGTCGGCGCTGCCCACAAAGACGGCGACACAGTCAGCCCCGCGATGGCGGCGCTGCACGCAGCCAGCCAACCTGACCTTTGCTGCATACCCACCGCCTTAGATTGGCACATTTGGAACGCCTTCGGTGCAAAATGCTTCCTGATTACGCACCAGCCCCAGCCAAAGTTAGGAGGCGGTAGGGTAGGGGCGGAGTGCGCACGGCGACATAGGCGAGGCGGGGCACGAGATCGACCAGCTGGTAGCGGCGGTTGAAGCGGTAGGCGAATTCGGCGAGGTAGCGCCCCGCGTAACGCGCGGCGCAGGCGTGATAGGTGCCGTCCATCGCCCGCTTGACGTTGCCCAGCAGCGTGTTCACCCAGATCAGCCCGGGCGTCTCGCAGCTGCCCTTGCCACCTCCGGTGACGCGCGGCTGGTGCGTGCAGCGGGCCGCCTGCACCCCCCGGAAGCAGGCCAGCCCGTCCGCCCGTACGATGGTCCCCGGCCGTAGGTGCTGCTGCGCCCAGGCTTGCACTGCGCGGCGGCGGAAACCAACCACCGGGCTCAGCCGCAGCCGCTGCGGCCGCCCGTCCGCAGTGACTTGGGCCGCCGCCAGGAAGGGCGTCTTGCGGTCCGCGCCGCGACCGCGCTTGCCGCCGCTGGCTGCCCCGCCCAGATCGGCGTCGTCCAGCTCCACGAGGCCCCCCAGCGGCTGGCTGTCAGCCCGCGCGCGCATCGCCTGCAGCAGTTTGTGCTGGAGCATCCAAGCCGTGTTGTAGCTCACGCCCAACTGGCGCAGCAGGTCCATCGCCGAGAGGCCATTCTTGGATTGCGTGAGCAAGTAGATCGCCAGGTACCAAGTGGTCAGCGGCAGCTTGGTGTGCTCGAACACGGGGCCGGCGGTCAGCGAGACCTGCCGCTGGCAGCGGATGCACTGGAAGACCTAGCGGGTGTGCAGCTGGCAGTCCTTGTGCTAGCCGCAGGCGGGGCAGCGGAAGCCCTGCGGCCAGCGCGCTTGGAACACCGCTTGGGCGCATTGCAGCTCGGTTCCGTAGAGCTTGAGGAAGTCGCGCAGGCTCTGTCCTTTGTGGAACTGGACTTGGTTCTTAGGCATGTAGAACTCCTTTTTTATCAGATACTTATTATACATTCCACAGCGATTTAAGTCAACCGGATCGAAGCCCGAATCCAAAACATTTCCGGCTCCTAAATGCGGCTGAGAGTCCTCGGTAATCAGGAAATGCTTTGGATTGCGAGCGATTCACGCGGGCTTCCGACGCTCCCGATCCAGCTGAGACCAGCACTTTTCGCGCCCTCCGACCTGCAGCCTGCGTTGAGTCTCGCCTGCGAACGGGGCTCCGCTGCCCGGCTGCTTTCTGTGCGGGAGATCGCAGCAGGCAGCGTGTCTATCGCGCTGACACGCGTGGATCGCTCAAATTCGAACTTGCATGCCGGTAGCGACGGGTTGATACACTGTGCGGATGTTGTGACAATTCGCGCGATAACCCGGTCGCTGCTGTTTGCGATCACGGCATTCGCATGGGCAGGGACACCGCAACAGGTGCCCGTCCAAGTCACAAATCCAAGTTTAGAAGAGCGAGATCAAGTCCCCGTAGTGGACTTTCCGCGCAGCTTGGGCACCGCTACTTTCCGTGGGCGGGAGTTGTCTTATGTTGCGGTCGACGGCATGGCGGTCCACGCCGGAGACATGGTGCTGGGAAGTGTCCAGGACATTGAAGCAGTGCGGTCAGGGCCGCGACCGGCCACGTCGCGGGAGCTAGTCGGGCCAGTTCGGCGCAATCTGTCGCCGGCAGAATCGGAATTCCTGTGGCCCAATGGCGTGGTTCCCTATGTCATCGACAGCGGTGTCGGCAGCATGCAGCGCGAGCGCATCGAGGCGGCGATCAAGGAATGGAACGACAAGACCGTCATCTCGCTAGTAGGCCGGACGACGGAGGCCAACTACGTGCGCTTCTCAAGTGTCGAATCGGGCAACTGTCGCTCGAGGGTCGGCATGGCCGGCGGGCAGCAGGCGATCGCGTTGCCGCCTGGCGGCTGCTCCGTCAGCGCCGTCACACATGAGATTGGCCACACGATTGGCCTGTGGCACGAGCACCAGCGTGTTGACCGCCGGAAGTATCTGGAGTTACTCGAAGACAATTTCGACAAGGCGATGGACGAATGGTATCAGGCCCAGCATCCTGGCAGCGGGCACTACGACTACGCCTCTGTGATGCACTATCACCCCCTGTGGTCATCGTCGAACGGGGGATTCGTGATCGAGACCATCCCGCCCGGTATCGACATCCCTGCGGCGGGGCTTTCGGAGGGCGACATCGACGGCGTGGCCAGGCTTTATGGAAGAGTCCCGGAAAAGCTCACGATTTCCACCAATCCGCCCGGTGTCGAGATCCTCGTTGACAGGGTGCGCTATGCCACGCCGGTGACTTTCGACTGGCCGGAGGGGAGCATTCACACGATCGAACCCCCGGTGGCAGAAACAAGGGGCCGGACCCGTTACCTGTTCGGACGGTGGAATACAGGCGGGAATCGCCTGCGCTACGTGATCGCCGGGAAGGTCGGGACTTGGCTGGAAGCCAACTTCATCGTGCAGCACCGCGTTGCCGTGTGGGCACACCCGCCCGGAGCAGGCGAGGTCACGGTCACACCGCCATCCCCGGATGGCTTCTACACATTGCGCACGCCGCTGCGGGCCGAAGCGCAGCCTAATCCGTCCGGCGAGCACAAATTCTTCCAGTGGGGCGGCGCCGTCTGGGGCCAACACGGACGCTCTTCGAACCCAGCAACATGGCAGGTCGATCGGGCCGGGAAGCGCTTCGAGGCCCAATTCACGGACCGTCCCTTCTTCCGGATCCAATCGACGGTTGACCCGTTTGTCGTATATGTCAACGACGAATGGCGGCTGGGCCCGGTCGCCCTGTTGCTGAAGGATCATCCCGACGCCGTCCAACTCAGGGTCGACGAGGTCGAGCGTGCCCCGGGCGCCGGGCTGGGCCGCCACCGCTTCGAGCGGTGGAGCAATGGCGGAGCGATGTCCCAAGAGATCATACTGCCCAAGCAGGGCGGCGAAATCACGGCCGAGATCGTGCCCCAGTTCCCGCTTTCCGTCGATGTCGCGGAAGAAGGGTCCGGTTCCATCCAGATTGAGCCGAACTCGCTGGACGGATACTACAGCGAAGGCACGCCCGTGCACATCACGGCCGAGCCTTATGCGGGCTGGTACTTCGTCGGTTGGGTTGGCGAGATCGCCGACCAGGACGCGGCGGCGACGATTGAGATGGCACACCCCACGCATGTCGAGGCTGTCTTCAGCCAAGGCCGCCAGGCGGTGCTGGAAACGGCTGAAGGCATAAATCCGCCTTCCATCGATGCGGACCTTTCTGTCCACGACCGCTCCTCTGGATTGTTTGTGCGGGCCCCCGCTGATGCAAGCGAGATCAAGTTCCGCTTCGAGACGTCGACTCCGGATGCGGAGGTCGACCTGTTTGTGAATGCCGGCGTGGAGCCTCTGCGCTGGGTATTCGGCACGGATGGCCGGACGCCAATCTTCTATGCCGACTTCCGGTCGACCAGACCCGGCAGTTCCGAGCTGATCATCGTCACCCCGGACCCGAATCCGCCGCGTGACTCGCTCGGAGTGTACTCCGTCAGCCCGATTGTCTTGACGCCCTCCACCAAGGTCCGCGGCACGCTGGTAGCTGAGATCAAGCGTGATCCGGCCGCTCGTTTGGCGGCAGCAGCGAGCCCGCGCGCCCAGACGTTCGTGTCACCGCCCGGCTTTGATCCTGCGCCGCAGGGGATTGCATTAAGGAATGACGGGCCCGGGCCATTGCGGTTTGTGGTCGAATCTGACCGGCCCTGGCTGTCCGCATACCCGAACGAAGGGAGCTTGGCGAGCGGGGAACGCGCGCGGATCGAAGTCAGCGTGGTCACTGCCGGAGTGCCGCCGGAGACACACCGCGGCGAGTTGACGATCCGGCCGATCGGGGCGGGGTTGGAGAACGCCTCGGCACTAGCGACGGTCGACGTCACCTTCGTGGCAGTTCCGAGCGACGGCGGCTTTCGCAGCGACAGCCAGTGAGTTGGCACGACCCCATCGATTTGGCGGCGTCAAGAATCGTGAGCTCGCCCCTGGGGGGGGGGGGGGCAAACTTGTAGCCCTCCGCCTCGCAACTGGCGATAGGTTCTTTTCACTTAAGCCGAAGGCCCCGGCCATGATCGGTCGGAAGTCCTTGATATAGCGGAGCGCGCTTGGCTTGCACGTGCAGCGTGAGGGAGCCGAGGATGGCCGGCCGCGCGGGGCTCGACCACGTGCAGGAGATCGTTCTCGATGGTTTCGTCTCGCATGCTATCTTACTTGCGGGCGGAAACGGGACCGCCGACCTGCAAGGTGCAACCGCCACGGAGACGGGACTCGTTTTGCGGTATGTCCGCGGTCTCCTGGGCACGCATCGGGGCTCAAAGCAGATCGGCAACGTCAGTTGCAGATGCGAGGAAGGGGGCGCGAGCCCCCGCCAAGCAGTAACAAGCTCGATGAGTCTCCGCTTCCGCCCACCCAGCTCATAGGCGGGCATCGCGAGCAGCCCGCTCCGGGCTGCGCATCGCCGCTTCGCTATCGCAGCATTTCATGCTGTCGGGGCGAGCGCCCGCGGCGATCATGAGGGTTTCAAATGGATTCGCTACCGCAGGAAGAGCGAGGGCGGTACTCGAAGGGCCCGCAGCGGCTGGGTATTGGCTCAGCATCTGCGACCACTAGATGGTGCGGAGCGGAGACGGTCGAGGGGTTCCGCCGCCACAGCGTCCCTCGAATTGACCCGCCTCTCAATTGATCCAAAAACGATTCAGTTCGAAAACTTTTCTCGCTGTCTCATCGAAATCGACAGAAATTCAACCCGTAGCGTCTGTCCGGCGTCGGGCGGGTCGTGACAAGTTGGCCGGAGCGAGCGTGAAGCAGAGAACTCAGTCGCTACTTGCTGAATCCCGCCGGTAGCTGCCGCTTGAGGTGGCCCCCCAAGCGTAAGGACGGGTTTAGCTCGCGCCCTATGCTGAGAGGGGGCGGCTTGTCGGTTGAGCGCAAGCGTCGCCCGGGTGCTCCCCGTGATCGATGCCGAAGTCAGTGAAGTCAATGCGGCTGGCGCATGCCTGCTGGACAAGGCGGAAGGTGCCCTGCTGTGCTCCGCGGCTGGCGACGCACTGGGATGGCCGCAGGAACTGCCAAAGAAAACGATACGCACTAAAGAGCTCGCCATGCCATCGAGGGAGTTTCGGGAATGGATCGCTCGGCGAGGCTGGGGGGCCGATGCGCACGAAGAGATCGTGCGGAAAGGCGAGTACAGCGACGATACCCAGCTGACGTTGGCCGTGGCTCGGGCGAGAATGCTTGGCGACGACGAGTGGTTTACGGCATTTGCGAGGACGGAGCTGCCGCTGTGGACCCTATATCAGCGAGGCGCCGGCCGCGCGACCAGACAGGCGACGGAGAACTGGGTGAATGGGACGCCGCCGTGGAGCAAGAGCGCCTTGCGCGGGCCGTACTTTCGAGCCGGCGGCAATGGGGTGGCAATGCGGGTGCTCCCCCACGCGATCTACCATTGCGGGGCGGATGATCCGAGCCAACTGATTCGTGACGTCATCCTTGACGGCACGGCGACTCACGGCCACCCGCGGGCCTTGGTCGGAGCTGCCGCGGTGGCATTTGCGGCATGGTGGCTGCTGAGGCTCGAGCGGACGGTCGAGGGCGGCGAGATCATTGAGGTCATTAGGGACAGTGCTAGCGCTTGGGGCCGGTTGCAGGTTCCGGGCGATCAAGAAGACGACTGGCTGGAATTGGCTGACCGTGCGACCGGAAGGGCCTGCGAGGCTGTGTGGAAACGCGTTTGCGAGGAGTTGCTTGAATATTTGGCGGTTGCGCTGCGCGGCATCGAACAGGGGGCCAGCCACGGCGACACCAAGACACTCGCGGACTTGCGCTGCTTCGGGAAGGAGAAGGGCTCGGGAGTCGTGACCGCCGCTGCGTCGATCTACCTTTGTGCGCGATATGCGGCGACTCCGGTGCAAGGCGTGCTAGCGGCTGCGTTCGCGCATGGCTCCGACACGGACACCATTGCCGCTATCGCGGGTGGGCTGCTTGGGTGCTTGGCTGGCGCCAAAAGACTGCCGCGCTCTTGGCGTGCGGTGCAGGACGGCGATTATATTCGCGCATCAGCCGAGCGCTTGGTGCGGAGGTCGGCGGCCGCGGCAGGAGTCAGTGCCAAGCCCCGTAGCATCGATCGGCCACATCTTGAAGAGATCAAGCGGGTGCTAGCATCGGGGCACAGCGAGACGTTTGACTTCGATGGTGTCCGCGAGGCGGCCATCGTGGGGTCCATGCAGGCAAAGCCGCTGTCAAAGTCTGCGAGAGTCCTGATCCGCGAGTTGCGAACGAGTGACGGCCAGAGGTTGTATATGAAGGATTTTGGGCGCACTTCAGCCGCCGCTTGAGGCAGTGCCCGGCCGCCAGCCCCCGGCTCTGCCGCCGGTATACTGCAGATGGCTCCCGTGCCATGCCTGCAGCATCCAGAGATGCCTTTCCTCGCGATTTCTCCCGCGTAGCTGGCCGGCATAGAGCGCCGCCCCGGTGGTCTGCGAATGGACGGGGACCGGATCACGGCGCGATGCCGTCCCGAGGCAGGTCTCTCGCGACGTCCAAACAGACGCCCGGCGCATGCCGACGCGCTCCGGCATTCGCTGAAGTCCATGTATCCAAGCGACTTGCAAGCAGCCATGCAGGGCAAGGCCCTGCATGCACAACGGAGGTGCATTGTGACGGATCCCTGTACAATTGCACCCATTGCCCCATCGCGGTGTTTGACCGGATTCTATTCCCGAGAGCACCGAAAGGCGGCACGGAATCGGATCGAAGCTCGACTCGCGAGAGCGCGCATTGCCAGAATCCGACAGCCGTAGGACGGTGGCTCTCGTGACCCTCGCCGACCCAGGTAACCCCCACGTGCGGCAAGCAGGTGTCCTGCGCAAGATGCTGCTGACGATTTTTCTTTTGGGCGCGCTGGGCACGGGAATCGAACTGGTCCTCTTAGAACACTACGCCGAGCTTGCCCAGCTGATTCCGTTGGGCATGATCCTCAGCGGCCTTGTCGTGCTGGCAATGTGGTTCTTGTCCGGTGCGCCCGCCATCTTGCGAGTGTTTCAGGTGTCCATGCTGCTGTTCGTTCTGGCGGGTGTTGTCGGCATCTATCTGCACTACGACAGCAACGTCGAGTTCGAGCTTGAGATGAATCCCACGGCCGCAGGCTGGTCACTGATCTGGGCTTCGCTGGCCGGCGCTATGCCGGCCTTGGCACCGGGTACCATGGTCCAGTTGGGTCTGGTGGGCCTCCTATATACTTATGGGCATCCAGACCTTGCCGGCTCTGGCGGCATGGGATCGGCGGCAGCGGGGGAGGGCCAGGAACACTAGCAACAAGATTATGATCGATTCCAGCTCATTCATTCGATCGTTGGTGGTACCGCTCGCAATGGCGATGCTGTACAGCAATTCCGCCGACGCGCAAGTCGGGCGGAATATGAGCGTGCTCAACCCGAACACGGCGACAGAAGCCGAGATGGCCGCGCTATCACACATGAGCGGGGCCAAGGCGTCGTCGATTGTGGAAGGGCGTCCGTTCCGGAACATGCTCGAGGTCCATGCTCTCGTCGGGGTATCCCTGACCGAGGAGCAGCAGAATGAGCTTTACGCGCGCCTGTTCCTCCCCCTGAACCTGAATGACACGACCGAGGAGGAGATCCATCTCGTCCCCGGGATCGGCAGGCGCATGGCCCATGAGTTCGACGAATACAAGCCTTATGCCGGTCTTCCGGTGTTCCGGCGGGAAATCGGCAAGTACGTTGATGACGAGGAAGTCGCACGCCTGGAGCAGTTCGTCTTCGTGCCGATCGACTTGAACACGGCCAGCGACGAAGACATTCTCTCGATTCCGAATCTGGGCCGCCGGATGCTCCGCGAGTTTAAGGAGTATCGGCCTTACCGGCAGATCGAACAATTCCGGCGGGAGATCGGCAAGTATGTGGACGATGACGAGGTCGCACGTCTCGAGCGGTACGTGACCATCGACTGATCCACGTCGGTCCCCCTTGCCTAAGCCGCGTGATGCCCCACCGCGCATAAACGCCTACAGCTGTGCCCTGTCCGGTTACGTCTAGTCAGGTTCAGGGCACGCATCGTGTCCTGAGCCTGAGACGGTCGAGCGTGGATTGGGCCCACTCTTCCGGCGTCGTTTGCGATTGGTCGTGCAGATAGCAGAAACACTCATGAGCCGGCGGGCTCTAGCGCCTACGGTATGGAACCCTTGTTGGAAGCTTGGCGATGCGACGCTAGGATAGTCGTCGCACACACTCAGGAATCGGCCAGACAGAGACCCGGAACGACTGGACTAGAGCCGGGCAATACCCAGTCAAAGATCCGGCACTTCGAGAATCTGCGTGGGCGTACGATCCGGCGAATCGAAGGGATTGACCACCCGGACGCTCTCAAAAACCTGGCCGTGCTGAAGCTCCTCGATAAGGAGAATGGCGCACCTACAGACTTGCGCGGCTGCGACGATCAGAGCGTCCCACCGCGAGACAGAGTAGCGTTGTTGCAGGAGCCAAGCACGCTCCAGAATCGGGGAGTTGACCGAAACCGGCTTCCATGCGGTCAATCCGCGGACGATCGCTTGCGCCTCGGAATCGCTTATGGCTGGCTGTAGCTTGGTCGTGAGCACGCTATAGGTCTCTTGCAAGACCTGAGACCTCAATCGGCCGATCCGGAGGCGCCACAGCAACTTGTACCAAGCATCGGCACGAGCCAGTTTCGCCGGGCCCAACCGGGCATGCCTGTAGACGAGGACATTTGTGTCGACGAATACGGGCCCGATCATGTAGCTCGTCCCTCGTGGGCTTGCGCCCGTCAATCCATTCGGCTTGCCGGGGATCGATTCCCAAGGCACGTTCCATTGCGCTCTGGTACTCGTCCTCGTGAAGTCTCATCACTTCGAGCGGCTGAGCGACCCAGCTTGAGACGCTGCGGTCATTCTCAGCAGCTCGTACTCGCAACCACAAGGCAAGATCCTCGGGGAGTGTGATCGTAACGTTTCTCATCGCGCGAGAACACTGTAACCCGATTTCCGTGTTGCTACGCTGGCCCGAGGAAGTGCTGCAGGCACTCTCAAGTCGCTGATTCGGCCCTAGCGTTTGGGTTCCGTTTTACCGGAAATTCTGGCCCACCGGCAGAACGGCTTTCCGAGCTGAGCGGAGGGGTTTGATGAGCTGTGCTCCTTCCGCGGGATGACCGGGCCGCGGTCGAGACGGCGGGTGCGTGGGACGGGAAAGCGGGCCTTGCGCACGCAGCGGCGCAGGCGGGCTTGGCGACGGTGCTCGATCTCGGCGGCGGTCAGGGCGGCCAGCAAGTCGCGGAAGGATCAGGCCTTGCGCGCGGCCGAGGCCGAGCAGCCGGAACTGCGTTCCCGGGACCTGATGGATCTGGTGCGCAAGCGGATCGGGCTGTCGGTGCAGCGTCGAGCGCTCTGGCACGGGAAAAAATGACGCCGAGCCCGGAATCCGCACCGGCCGTCCCAGTGGAGCCCGGCTGCACAGACGGCTACGAGCGGCTGCGCCGATTTCACGGCGCCCGCTTGGCGGTGAACCTCACTTCGGTCTCGTCGTCGAGATTAACTCGGCCACCCTTGATGGAGTTCTTGTTGACCTTGGCGGTCCACTCGTACTCAACGCCGCCTTCCACCGTGGAAAACTCGAGTTCGTCACCGAAGATCAACCCATACTCGATTTCGACCGACTCGCCGCTGGGCAGCACGACAGTGCCTCGGACATCGCCGTCTTCCTCTACGAAGACAATGCGGTAGGCTTGGGCTCCGACCTTCAGATCCCAAGTTCCGTTGACGGGACTCTTCTTGTTCTGGGCGAGGCCAAAACTCACCAGCAAGGCCACTACAAGCACTGCGCGCGCGACGGTTTTCATGGGCCGGAATCCTCGTGACTCTAATCATAAGACCTCGCTGGATCACGGGAGGTTTCACGTCCAAGCAGGGCGGCGACGAGGGGGCCGGTTCGGGTGAAGCCTCTGCGGAGGCGTCAGAGCAACCCCAGCAGGCGGCCCCGATCCGGGCATGCAGAACACCAGCGGGCCGTGGAATCGATGCAGGCCGCCCGCTAAAATGGCCACGACACATGCAGGTCACCCCATGAACGGTCAGGCGCGGGGCCAGATCGCTTTGGGCGGATTGGGGCGTGACCTTGCGCTAGCTTTTCGAGGGTACAGGCGGGCACCGGGATTTTTCCTACTGGCCGTCGCGGCGATCGCTCTGGGCATCGCAGCAACCAGTGCGGTGTTCTCGATCTTGAACGCCGTCCTGCTGCGCCCCCTGCCCAGTCCCAATCCAGATCGACTGGTTGTGGTCTGGGATCAGCTGGAGCATGATCGCGCTTCACGGAACTTGGTCACGCCGGGCCAGTACATCGACTGGAGGGCTTCATCAGAGTCGTTCGAGACACTGGCCGCTTATACCGAGGGACTGTTCAACCTGTCGTCTGGAAACGACGAGCCGCGTCGTGTTTGGGGAGCAAAAGTCACCGGCAACATGTTTGACCTGATGGGAACAAAGCTAGCCGCAGGCAGACCCTTTGACGATTTCGACTTGACCCGCCCGAAGCCCGAGCTCGTCGTCTTGCTCAGTCAAGAGCTCTGGCGCCGCCATTTCGGCGAGAGCTACCTGGCCGGTCAATCTGTCTTGTTGAACAACGTTCCGCACGACATCATCGGAATCCTCCCCGAAACGTTCTTCTTCCCCGGCCGCAACATGGACTTGGTTGTCCCGCTGCCGCAACGAGAGCCGAATCATCGCGGATTTCGCCGGTTCCGATTCCTCACGGTGGTCGGGAAGCTGCAACCGGGAGTCTCGAGTGGAAGCGCTCAACAGGAACTAGCGAACCTAGCGGCACGCTTGGGAGCCATCCATCCGAGCACTGACGCGGGGCATACCGTAGCTCTGACCTCACTGACCGATTCGTTGCTGGGGGACCGCGCACCTGCGCTCCTGCTGGTATTCGGGGCTGCCGGCGCTCTCCTGCTGATTGCTTGCACGAATGTTGCGGGCCTGCTGCTGGCCCGTGGAATGGCCCGCCGGAAGGAAATGGCGATCCGCCTCTCACTCGGGGCTGGCCGTTCAGACCTGACCCGGCAAGTCTTCTGCGAATCCATGGTGATTTGCTTTGCCGGGGCCACGCTCGCCTTCATCTCCACACGAATCGGCCTCTCGCTGATCATTGCGCTAGGTCCGCAGGATCTGCCCCGACTTCACAACTCTGCCGCTGACGGAGACACACTCGTGCTCAGCCTGATTCTTGCTCTAGTCAGCGCGCTCGCCTTGTCGGCCGTTCCGGTGATTCAGCTGCAGCGCCAAGACCACAGCCGGGCTCTGCGTGATGGCGACAACAACATCAGCGCAGCGCCAAGGTCCAACTTTCGCGGCGCGCTGGTGATCACTGAAGTCGCGATCACCGTCCTGCTGGCGGTCGGGGCGGGATTGGTCGTCAAGGAACTGCTGACGGTGCAACAGGTGGAGCTTGGTTTTCGCACCAGCAGCACGATTGCGATGGATATCTCGCTGACGCGACAGACGCCGCCCCGCTTCAAGGTGCGCCTCCTGGCGGGAGTGACCGCCATCCCCGGGATTCGCGCCGCGGGCCTGACGTCCAACATGCCGCTCAGCGGCGAGACTAGTTCGCGAGTCTTCAGCCTAGGCTCGAAATTCGACCCAACCCAACAGCGAGCAGCTGAGTTCACCAGCGTCACTCCGGGCTATTTCAAGGCAATGGACATTCATTGCATCCGGGGGCGTGTGCCCGGCGACAGCGACATAGCGGGCTCTCCGCTGCGCGTGGCCGTCAACGAAGCGTTCGTTCGCCGGTTCCTCGCAGACGACGAGCCGCTGGCCAAGCAGCTCGTTGTGCTGGACGGCGCGAATCGAGATCCATGGCAGATTATTGGAGTCGTCAACGACGTTCCGCACGCCAGGCTGGACCTTCCGGCGCGGCCTGAGATTTATGTCTCCCTCTATGACAAGCCTTGGCCGCACATGACTCTCGTCCTGCACACATCCGGGGATCCGCGCGCCACCGTGGCTTCGATTCGCGAAGTGCTTCGCGACGTCGATCCTACGATTCCTCTCGCCAACATCAACCCGCTGGAGCAGCTGGTCCAAAACGCAACTGCGCCCCGCCGGTTCGACGCCTTCCTGATCACGGTCTTCTCGCTGGCCGCTCTGGCGCTGACCTCTGTCGCGGTGTATGGCGTGACATCCTACGCGGTGGCACAGCGGTCCTTCGAAGTCGGCGTTCGCATGGCGCTCGGGGCACGCCGGTCCGCTGTGATCCTCTTGATCGTGTTGGGGACGCTGCGCCTGGTAGCGGCGGGCGGCGTGCTTGGAATCCTGTTGTGCGCGGCTGTGGCATTGTTGATTCGTCCAGAACTGGCAGCGGCCGACCCATTCGATCCATCCGTGTACGCTCCTGCGCTGATTGCATGCGCTGTCGCCACGTCGGTTGCCACCGTCATTCCCGCACTGCGGGTGTTGCGGCGCGATCCGCTGGCCGTGCTGCGCGGCTAGCGACCTCGCGCTGCCGCAGACCGGTTGCAGGCACCCCTCAAAACCGGCAAGCTGAGAGAAGTCGGGCGAGCCTGCCCTGCTGAATGCTCCCGCTCGCGCGGCAATGCCAGAACCCGCGCGATGGCGACACCACAATGGTCACTCTCAACCCAATCCACCGTGCGCTGGTCCCAGTCGATTCCAGCGCGGCCCAGCGGCTCTGCAGCCCGAATTACGACGAATTCCAGAGTGATCGAGAGATCAACGACCTGCTCCAGCTCCAGCCAGACAGCGTGCTCAGGATCACGATGCCCCATACCTGCGCGGCATCCCCCGAGGAGATGCTGCTCGAAGGATCGCCGGAAGCGCTGACGGCGGCGGCCGCGCGCATGTCCGAGCTGCGCGCCGGACCGCTGACGCGCGAGGTTCATGGTGCCGTCTTTGTGTACGAAATCGCAGACCCGGCCCGACCCGCCGATCGGCAGGTCGGGCTCGGAGGGCTCGCGCCCACCAGCGACGTCCTGACGGACGATACACCCCACGGAACCATCGTGCGCAACGAAGGTGTCCGCCCCAAGAAGGCCCGCGGACGGGCGGACCTGATCGAGTCCACGCGCGCAATCATCGGAACTGTCAACAACGCCGTCGAGGATGTCTCTGGCAATTTCGCGGCCATGCTCGAGACCATCGCGGACAGCCGGGAGCCGGATTTCGCGGCCACGGCGGAGGACGGCTGCGCGCACAAGATTTGGCTGGTGACGGAAGCCGCGAAGCGGGATCAGCTCATCGCCGGGGCCGCCGCCGAGCCCTTCGCGTACGTCGCCGACGGAAACCACCGCAGCGCCGCCGCGGCGATGCTGGGCCTTGAGGGATTCCTCGCAGTGGTGTTCCCGGCGGCCACTATGGGACTCGCCCCCTACAACCGCCTGGTGCAGGCCACCCGGCGCTCAGCGGCCGCGTGGGAGGCGGACTTGTCCGAGCATTTCCACGTACAGCCCGCCGCACCCCAGGCAGACTTCCAGCCCGCCGAACCACACTCGATCGGGCTGTACACCGGTGAGGCGTGGCTGCGACTGTCCCCGCGCCCCAGCGCGTGTGACGCGGAGAACGCGGCCGCGGCCATCGACGCCGCAATTGTGCAGGCACGCGTGTTCGACGAGCTTTGCGGCATTTCCGACCCGCGCGACGAGCGCCTGACCTTTGTCGGAGGCAATCGGGACGCCACCTATCTGCGCCAACGCGTGGACTCGGGCGAGTATGCGTTCGCGGTGACGCTGCCCCCCGTGACCATGGCGCAGTTTGTCGAAGTGTGCCGCCAGCGCCGTATGATGCCGCCCAAGTCGACTTGGTTTTCGCCCAAGATTCGCAGCGGCTTGGTGATGGCCCTGCTGGACTGACGGGCCGGCGCGAGGCCTGTGGCACAATACCAGCACCCCGTAATGCAACGCCTAGGATTGGTCTGCCTCCTACTACTCGCATCGGCCGGCGCACCTGGCGCCAACAAGCCCGAACGCGTCGAATGGTTTCGCGATCTGGGGCTGGGACTGTTCATCCACTGGAGCCTTGACAGCCAGATCACATCGGTCATCAGCCACGCCATGGTGGGCGCGGACGACGAGTTTCTCCAGCGGTATGTCAGGGAGCTGCCGCGCAGCTTCAATCCGAAGAAATTCGACCCGCGCGAATGGGCTCGCGTAGCGAGGCTGGCCGGCTTTCGCTACGTGGTTTTCACCGCCAAGCACCACTCGGGCTTCTGCATGTTCGAAACGGCCACGACCGATTTCAACATCGTTAACACGCCGTTCGGCCAGGACACGGCCAAGGCGATCGCCGATGCGTTCCGAGCCGAGGGCATTGCGATCGGCTGGTACTTCTCGCCGGACGACTTTCACTTCTTGTACAGGCAAGGGACTCTCATCAGCCGACTGCGCGCCGAGGTCCTGCCTCCCAACAACCCTGGCCTGCTCGCGCTCAACCTGGCCCAGGAGCGCGAATTGATGACCAACTACGGCCAGATCGACGTGGTGTTCTTCGATCCGCCGACCGGGGCGGCACTGCCGAGGGACGACATCGTTGACGAGATGAAGGAGCTGATCTGGGAGCTATCGCCCGATACCGTCGTCACCCGGGGTGAGATCGAGACCCCCGAGCAGTACACGCCCGGCGTCCCGCTGGAAGGGGCGTGGGAGGGCAATATGACGATGGGCACGCAATGGCAGTATCGGGGCACCAACGAGCACTATAAGTCGGGGGAGGTGCTCATCGGGACATGGATCGAGACGCGCGCTAAGGGCGGGAACTTCCTGCTCAACATCGGGCCCATGCCCAGCGGCGAACTCCCGGTCGAGCAAGAGGCCCGGATGCGGGAAATGGCCCTGTGGAACATGGTTAACGCCGAGGCCGTCGGGGCCGTGCGCCCGTGGGTGATCACCAACGAGGGGGATGTCTGGTTCACCAAGGCCAAGGATGCAGACACCGTCTACGCCTTCGTGCCGGGAGCCGGCTGGAATTTGGGCACGCAGAAGACGGTCTTGCTGCGGTCGGTCAAAGCGGAGCAAGACACCACAGTACGGGTGCTGGGCCAGAACGAGACCGTCTTGGAATACCAGCCCGCAGTCACGCCGAAGACGGAGTGGGAGCAGACACCTGACGGGCTCCGCATTCGCGCCTATCGCGCGCAGCGGCTCTACAACGACCGGCGCTGGCCGAATCCGGTGGTCATCAAGATCACCAACGCTATGCCTGGCCTCCAGCCGCCGGAGGTGGAGACCATCACTGACGCTTCCTGGGGCAACGCCGGTGCCGTGCTGCGCGCCGATCTCCGCAGTCTTGGCGACGCTACAGTCGTGCGTGTCGGGTTCGAGTACCGACGCAAGAAAGGCACGGCCGAAATGTACGAGGATGACGATCCCTGGAAGCTTGTCGGCAAGAAACTCTCGGCGATGGCGGCTCCCGGCGAATTCTCGGCGAGGCTGGCGCGCGTCGACACCAAGCGGGCATGGGAGTACCGAGCTGTCGTCGAGCACCCCAAGGTCCGGCTCTTCGGGCAGACCGCGACACTGGCAGCGCAGTAAGATGCGGCGCTCCAGATCATGCCTGGGCGGAGCCTCCAACCCGCACCGGCGATGTCTCGCGGTGATCGCGATCCTGTGTGCCGGGCTGCTTCCCGATGCGAAATCGGAGATCGTCGAGATGCCGATCGGCGTGACTGCGGCCGGCAGCCCGATCTGGGCCGGGGTCGCCCGCAAGGCACTCGATCCGGACGGTCAGGAAAAACGCATCCTGTTGGTGGCGGGCATCGACGGCACGCTGCAGTCGGTCGACTTGGCAGCCGCGCTGCTGCGGGATCCGGGCCCGGGCGGGTTCGCGCTGGCGGCCATCCTGAACGCATATCCTGACCGGCCGCCGGTCGCAGCGTTTCCGCCGCTCGGGCCGGCCTACGGCGGAGACCATGTCGAGGCCCAATACGTGTGGAGATTTGCCGGCATGCTCGCGCCAGACCTCATCGTGGAGCTGCGCTTTGACGAGGCACCCAGCACACTGGTCCAAGCGCTCGAACGTGGCAGCATGCCAGCCGACGTGGGTCGGATCCCAGCGGCGACGATTCGACTCGAAGCAGGCAGCAAGTCGCTGGAAGAGCTGCACCTCGATGCACTGGGGCGACTGAACGAGCTGGCCGGATCATTGTCGGTGTCCCACGCACGACGCGAACTGCGTGCCCGCTTGGCACGGGATCCGACCGAAGTGGCCCGCCAATTGGCGGCGGTCTACGGCCACGCTCTCCCCAGTGCGGTCTACATCCCCGCCTTGGCGCTGATCGGCAGGCTAAGGCTGGGAGACATTGTCGGCAGCAGCCCGCTGGCCGACATCGAACGCATCGCGCGGCCGTTCTTGGATGGCCAGCCCTCGCTCGGCGAACGCCCGACCGGCAGCCACATTTCAGGCCACTTGGTCTTCGCGGAACTGTACGAGCGGACCGACAACGAGGCCTATCTCAAGCTGGCACAAGCCGCAGCCGATCTGGGCTTTGAACCCGACGGCACCCTCAGGCCATCCATGCCCTTCCATTCGGAGATGAGCGATTCCGTGTTCATGGGCTGTGCGATTCTGGCTCGCATAGGCAGGCTGACGGGACAGGACCGCTACTTCCGCATGGCGCTGCGGCACCTGCGGTTCATGCAGGCGCTCGACCTAAGGGCCGACGGGCTGTACCGCCATTCCCCCTTGGATCAGGCAGCGTGGGGCCGCGGCAACGGATTTCCCTCACTCGGCTTGGCCCTGGCCCTGTCCGACTGGCCGCCGCATGACCCGGGATTCGAGGAAGTGCTGGGGGCATTCCGGGCGCACATGCGGGCCATGGCACAACACCAAGATCTGACGGGGCTCTGGCACCAGCTCGTTGACAGGCCCGAAAGCTACCGGGAGTTCACCTCAACCGCCATGACCGGTTTCGCAATCACGCGAGGACTGCGCAGGGGCTGGCTCGAGCGCGAGGAGTTCGCACCGGTCGCAGATCGGGCGTGGCGTGCCATCAAGGCGCGCGTCAAATCCGACGGAACGCTCGTGGACGTGTGCCGCAGCACGGGCCGGCAACGGTCGCTGCGCGCCTACTATGACCGCGAGGCCATCCTAGGTCGCGACGATCGCGGCGGCGCGATGGCACTGCTGTTCTCGACCGAGCGCAGTTTCTGGGTGCAGGAGCGTTAGCGCCTCGCTACGCTCAATCGACTGTTACCGGTACCCCCCCGTGGGCGCGCGAGCGATGCATGGCGAGCGCCATGCGGACGGACTCGGCAGAATGTTCCGGGAGGCAGATCGCCGGTGCCCGGCCCTCTTGGCAGGCGCCGACGAAGGCCTGCAACTCTTCCACGAAGCCGTCTTGTTCGGGCAGCTCGAGATCCTCTGCCATGCCGGCGGCGGTGTGCAGCCTGAGCCCGGCCTTGTCCGAGTTGTAGTCAAGCGTGCCTTGGTCGCACAGGATCGTGAATTCCATCGAGAACGGGAAACTGGCCGGATGGTGCCATCCGCCCGAAATGATCACCGGCACGCCATCGTCATACAGCAGCTGCGCCTCAGCGAAGTCAATGCCCGCCTCCAGATCCTCGGATCCGACCGCGCGGACGGCCGCGGGCTTGCCGAACAGGTGGCGACAATAGTCGAAATCGTGGATCAGCAGATCGAACACGCCGCCCCCGCTTCTTGCGGGGTCCTTGAGCCACTGTCCCCACGCGGGCGCCGCACAGCGCCGCCGGAACGTGGCCGCGCGGGTCGCCCCTAACTCGCCGCTGAGAATCTGGGCCCTGGCTGCGACGTATTCGGGAAAGAACCGCAACACTTGGGCGACCATCAAGACGCAGCCTGCTGCCTCGGCCGCCTCGATCATCTCCTCGCATTCGGCGGCACTGAGGGCCATTGGCTTTTCAACAAGGACATGCTTGCCGACTGCCAAGGCACGCAAAGCCAGTGGCTTATGCAAATAGGTGGGTGCGCATATATCGACTGCTTCGACGCCGGGATCGTCGATCAGGTCTGCCGCCCGTCTATGCCGCGCGGCGGAACCGAAGTCCAGAACGCCGCCGCCCCGGTCAAGGTTTCCACCGACGTCGCCAAGATCACCAGCCAGCTTCTTCTCGCTCGAGCTCGAGACTGCCGCCAACTCGAAGCCACGCACCTTCTGGTATGCCTCCAAGTGCGTGCTGCCCATGAATCCGAGTCCAATCACACCGATACGCATAACGCTTGTTCCTCCTTCACTCTAGCCGCAGCACCCGCCGTTCGCAGTCGGAGAGCAGGGCTGCGCCGGGCGTGCCGCTCTCACGCGCGCCGCCAGACAAATGCCGGGAATGATGCCAGCGAGCGGAATCCGGCGCGCTCGTACAGGTGAACCGCATGCTGATTCGAAACCGTGACCGTCAGGCTGACAGACTTGCATCCCCCCTGCGCGAATGCGCCGACTGCCCGGCGCAACAATTCCGAGCCAAGCCCGCACCGACGGGAAGAGGGGGCGACACAAAGCTGTGTGATGTGCCCGACACGATCACTGACCAAGCTTCCCAGGCACATCCCCTGCAGTGCCGCCGCACCGGCCTCGCGGGCGACAACGCCCGCCGACGGGAAGAACCGGCCGCTGCCATCCTGCTGGGTTGCCTGCATGAGGAAGCGCCGTGCTCCGGACACGCTCCCGTACTGCTCGTTGATGTGCGCATCGACGTGCCCGTCATACGTCAGCGCTATCAATTCAGACGCATCATGCAGCAGCGCCTCAGTCCACGGGACAAAGCACACGCGGGGATCCAGCAAAGGCTGGCCCGGCAGTCCGGCAAGCCCGTCTTTGATCATCAGGACCCGCTGGTACGCGTGCAGGGTTCCGCGCAGAGCTGGGCACACATCCGGCATTCGAGGCAAACATGCCAGCTGGCCCTCGACGCGCACGACTCCCCCGCGCACGGACGCTGCGTTGATGGTGCTCTCCAGCAGCAAGCGCTCCAGCCGACGAGACCGCAAATCGCTCAGGATGAACAGCTCTCCGATGACGGCCTTGCGCCCCTTGAGGACGAAATAGCTATATCCCGCCAGGCACTCGTCCACCACAAGCGCCCAGCCATGTAGAATCTGCCGATCGAGCATCCGGCGGATCGCCTCGATCGCGCCGCTGCTGTCCCACGCAAGCTGCTCGCGCCAATGCCCCTGCTGGGCATCGAGCACAGTCTCGAGATCGCTGCCGCGCAGCTGGCGAAGGTCAACGAGCCTAGCAGCGGGAACATGCATCGTTCGAGCGCTTCTCCCAACCGAAAATTGCCTGACGCCCAGCAAGCCCATATGGGGCCGCCAGACCCTGCACTGGCAGCAATTGGCAGTGCATCGACTAGTTGGCACCCACGACGGATACGAAGCTCACACAGCGCCCGGGCGCGCCGCCCAGGTTATGCGTCAGGCCCAGATTCGGCGAGGCCACCTGCCGCTTCCCGGCTTCGCCCCGGAATTGCAGCCACATCTCGTACATCATGCGCAGTCCGCTGGCGCCAATCGGATGCCCGAAACTCTTCAGGCCGCCGTCCGGGTTCACCGGCTGCGCGCCGCCAATCTCGAAGCGCCCGTCAAGGGTGTCCCGCCAAGCCGCGCCGCGCCCGGAAAAGCCCAGGTCCTCCATCAACACCAGCTCTGTGGGCGTGAAGCAGTCATGCACCTCGGCAACAGAGATCTCCTCGCGTGCGTCGCGCACGCCGGCCTGAGCATACGCGTCCTCCGCGCTGGCGACGACCTCTGGGAATGTCGTGTAGTCGTAGTCCTGTCGCTTGGCTCCGTCCGCTGGTCCGGCGATCAGCGACAAGGCCTTGATCAGCAGCGGGCTGTCGGTGTACTTGTGCGCGTCCTCGGTCCGGCACAGAATGGCAGCCGAAGCGCCGTCACTGACCCCCGAGCAGTCGAACACGCCCAGCATGCCGGCTACCTTCGGCGCGGCTTCGATGACTTCCCTGGGAACCTCGCGCTGGTACTGCGCCTTGGGGTTCTTCGCGCCGTTGGCATGGTTCTTGTACGCGATGCGAGTGAGCACCTGCCGCAGCGTGTCGCGGTCCAAGCCGTACTTCTTCGAATAGGCCGGCGCTAGCAGCGAGAAGGTGGCAGGCGCGGTCATCGAGGACTGCGTGCCGTCGGTCGGGGTACCCCCTGCAGAAGCAAGGCCGGAATATCCGGAATCCTTGAGCTTTTCCACCCCGATCGCCATCACCAAGTCGTAAGCCCCGCAAGCGACTGCGTACGCCGCATTGCGAATCGCCTCGCTACCGGTGGCACAGAAGTTTTCCACGCGAGTGATCGGCCGGTAGCCAGTCTTGAGCGGCTCGGAGAGCAGCAGGCCCGACCGTCCGCTGGTCAAAGTGCCCATCCAATAGGCGTCGATCGCGCCTCGCTCGATCCGCGCAGACTGGCAGGCTTCCAAGGCCGCTTCCACCAACAAGTCGCTCGCACCGCGATCCCAATGCTCCCCGAAGCGCGTGCAGCCCATCCCCACGATGGCGACCCGGTCGCGAATTCCCTTGCTGGCCATAGTTGTGAGAAGTCCTTCGGGTTTGATTCTAGCGCCGGGGGCGCGCCTTCCAAAAGTAATTCCGCACTCCGTCCGCGGTGTACAGCCGCCGAAATGTCATCTCCAACTCTTGGCCGATCGCCACCGTGGCCGGATCGACATCGGTGAGCGCGCAGTCAAAGCGACCGCCCTGCACGAAGTCGACGACCGCCGCCACGACCGGCTGCTGCAGCGAGTACGCCAGATGATCCACGGTGTACGTAGCCACGCGGGCTGTCGCGTCAGCATACGGTACGTCATCCATCTCGTCGACCGCGCCGCACAGCACGCAGATGCGCTGCGGTGGGAGGTTGCTGGTGCCGCAGGAGCGGCAGCGGGAGCCGACGAAGGCATACTTCCAGCGTCCCGAACGTTGCATCGGCGGCGCCGCTGGGCGCGGCGGGTCGGGCCGTCGGGGCGGCTCGACCGGCAGGATCTCGCGCCACTTCAGATAGGTCCGATAGGGCAGGTCGGCGTGCTTGGAATCGATCCAATCGCTCACGGCGCGCTGCGGCCTCAGACCGGCTATGCGATCCGTCGCTTCCACGATCACGGCCCCCGCGCCGTCGGCGGCGCTGACCACGGCGCAGCAATCGCCCGGCTGGGCGGAGTCCAGCAGGTGCGCCAGCAGCAGTCCGGCGTGCGCAGCGCCAGCCCGTCCCACGCTCGCGGACAGGTCGTCAGCAATTTGGGCCGGATTCAAGCCAACGGCTCGCGCCAACAGGCCCGCGATCTTCCGATGCGAGGTGTCGACGGCGACCCTGGTGAGATCAGAGGCAGCGAGTCCGGCCGCCTTCAGACTACGCGCCAGCGCTTCCGCGAGAGCCGGGACGAGACGTTGTTGGGCGAAGCGCTCCTCCCACTGCCTGGCGAACTGCTGCTCGGGCCCACGCCAGACATCAAGCAATTCTTCCGAGTGCGCAGCGGTGCCGAGGATGCGGGCCAGCACATCGTCGCCGTTGCCGACCAAGAAGGCGCACGCGGCGTCCCCGCCGATGGACTCGCGAGGGCCCATCGGCGCCCCGACAACCACGTCGCCGGCGCAGACCAGGGTCGGCCCGCTCGCTTCGAGGGTCGACGCGAGGCCAAGCGCCGCCAAACCAGCCCCGCTCGATGAAGCGATGTCGATGGCGCGAGTCTCGGCAGGCAGGTCCAGGGCCGCGAGCACCACCGCTGCATTGAGTTTCTCGGCATACGCATGCGCTGTCGACGCGAACAGCAAGTTCGTGGGAAGTGCCGAGCAGCCCCGTACCGCCTCCCGGCCCGCCTCGACAGCCAGTGATGTCGTGTCCTCGTCGAAGCCGGCGACGGCGCGCTCCCCGCGCCCACTGCCTTCCAGCTCGGACCTCTGCAAACGACAGTACGGGACATAAGAGCCGTACCGCAGGATCCCGGCCATAATCCGGCCATTGTCGCATGCGGCCTGCGCACTCATGCGTGCGCCACATCGCTAGCGCGACAGGAATTCGAAGCTCTCGGTGCCCAAGTGCGCTACGATCCGGCCGGAGTTGAGACCGCGTCCCGAGGTGGGGAAAAAGAGGGCGCCGTCAGTGGAGTCGCCAGGCTGGATCTTACCGCTGACAAACGTGATTGCCGCAGCAGCGGCCGAGGCCTTCAGACCCTTGGGGCCAATCGCCAGAGCGGAAAGCCTGCGTTTCTCGTATCCGTTGTTCGGGCGGATGTAGTGGTTGTCGTATAGCGCCGTCTCGTACGCAGTCTGGAGCTTGAGCAGCTCCGAGCGGCTGGCACTGCGGAAAAACTCGTTGACTACGAGCTCCTCGGAAACGGCCTGGACAGCCTTGCCGTCCTCGTACTCGAAGGCGAAAGCCTCCGTGTCGATCTGCCACGCCTGCCCGCTGCCGTTACTCACCGCGACGTGAACCAAGGAGTAACGGGCCGTCTTGAGAGGCATTGCCGCGCACATCACGGTGAGCCCCTTGCGGGTGAGGACTTGGTAATCCATTCCGCTGGAGCGGAACTCGATTACCTGCGCAAACAGCTGTGCAGCCGCCACGATGAGCGCAGCTGCACACCCTCGCCAAATCCGACCTCGCAACGGGCGCATGATTTGCCCTATGATACAGAAAGCGTTACAGGGCTCTTGGGCGAGTAATGAAACCACTCACAGGACTTCCTGTGGATTCCCTCCTGCGGGTCTCCGAGGAAGCCAGCATCCCACTAAAAGATCTGCTGGAGTTGGTGCAGCAGGTCGAAAACGGAGCATCCGCGGCGTTCCTCGCCCGGTACCGGGCCGATCTGTGCGCGGGAATCGATGAAGACGGCATCCACCGTCTGCTGCGCAAGCTTGAGGACCTCAAGGATCTGATCGATCGCCGCATTTCGATGATGGCGATGCTCGGTCAACGCGGCGTGATGTCGGCGGAGTTGAAGAAGCAACTCGAGGAGGCCGCCGACCGTCGCGCGCTCAACGACGTTTACTTGCCTTACCGCGACCGGAAACCCGGCGCGGCCGAAGAGGCCGTCGACAAGGGCTTGGATCCGCTTGCCCGCACGCTCTGGCTGCAGCAACAGGACGTGGACCTCGCGGCCGAGGTCTCCAAGCATGTCAACCAAGAAAACGGCGTAGAGAGCGACGCCCAGGCCCTCGAAGGAGCTTATGCGATCGCCGCCCAGTGGCTCAGCGACAAGCCCGAAATCCACCAAGCGCTGCGCAAGATCTACCTGCGGGACTGCGAAATCGCCGTGACGGCCAAGCCGGCCGTGGCCAAGGCCCCCCGCTTGCAGGCCTTGGATGGCTTCCGCGCCAAGGTTGGCTCGGTCGATTGGAAGAAGCGCCTGACGATCCGGCGCGGCCAGCGCAGCGGGCTGCTGGAAACGCAGCTCGTGCCGCCATACGACGCTGCCACGCGATTCTTGGAACGACGCCTGATTCAGGACACGGAGTCGCCCTACGCGCCGCACCTGAGGCAGGTGGTCGCCGTCGCTCTCGGCAACGGCTTGGCCGACCGCGTGAAGCACAACATCCAGGCGCAGCTCGACGAGCAGGCGGACACGCAAGCAATCGAGTCCTACAGCAAGGCACTGCGCAGTGCCCTGCTAGCGCCGCCGGCATTCGGGCTCAATATCCTCGGCATCGAGATTGCGCGCTCCGGAGAGTGGCACGCAGCACTGATCAGCGGCGAGGGCCAACTCGTGAAGTGTGCAATCGTGCGGTCCGACGGCAAGGCCCCGGAGCGAAAACGGGAGACCGTTCGCCAACAATCCAAGCAAGGAGCGGAGCCGGCTGCCGCCGCCGAACAGGTTGCAACCCCCGGATCGACCGACGACCCGCAATCGACGGCCCCTGCCACTGCCGCTGTAGCAATGAACGCTGGCGAGGCCACCACGCCCGAAAGCACGCCGCACACCGGTGAGGCCACCACGCCCGTGAGGACAGCGGACGCTGATGTGAGCGCGAGCGCCGAGAGTGCAACGGACGCCGACACGAGAATTTCGGCCGAGAGCGTACCCGAGGGACCTCCGGAGAGCGGTGTTCCAGCAACGGAGGAGCCGCCCAACCAACCCGATCCAAGGGCACCGGCCGCACAGGCTGCCGACGCCCGGCCAGCGGTCCAAAACAGGAATCGAACAGAGCGCATCGAGCTCAGCGAGTTTCTCGCGACGAACGATGTCGACCTGCTCGTGTACAGCGCCAGCCAGAAGCCGCACATCGCAGACGAGTACGTGCGCTCCCAGATTCGCAAGTCGGGCAAGATCAGCCTGCCCTGGCGGGCCCTCCGCGATTCCGGCGCGCGGATCTATTCCCGCACACCCATGGCCAAGCGGACGTACCGCCGCTTACCCACCACTTTTGTGACCGCGGCGGCGATGGCCCGGCGAATCCAGGACCCCATGGCGGAACTCGCGAAGGCTGACTTCCGGTCGGCTGGCATCGGGCTGAATTACTTGGAAGTCAATGCGGACCTGCTGCGCGAAGCGTTTCAGCGCACGCTCGAATGCGTGACGCACGAGGTCGGCGTCGATCCGAACCAAGCTTCGATCTCGCTGCTGTCTCTCGTGCCCGGCTTTACCGATCGGCTCGCCAAGCGCGTCGTTGGGCACCGCAAGATTCACGGGCCCTACGGCTCCCGCGAGGACCTGCGCAAGGTCGACGGCGTCACTGCCCGCATCTTCGCGCAGGCGGTCGGATTCCTGCGAGTCAGCGGCGCTGACCCCCTGGACAGCACCGGCGCGCATCCGGAATACAGGCAGTTGTACGAGTCCATCGCAGAGGCGGCGGGGTGCGATCTCGGCACGCTCTTGAACGAGCCCGAGCGCCTTGACGGCATTGACCCTGAGCAATTCGCGAGCCCGGAGCGTTCCGTGCTGCTGGTGAAGTCTGCCATCAAGGACCTCATGCCCGAGCGGCGCCTGACGCGCGGCACGTTCGAGCTACCGAAGCGTGCCGTCCCGCTGCGATCCGAGGATGAGTTGCTGCCCGGCACTAAGATTCTCGGCGTCGTCTCGAACACCGCCGACTTCGGCGCCTTCGTCGACATCGGAGCGAATCAGGACGGATTCCTGCATGTGTCCCAGATCGGCCGAGAGCTGCTGGTCGACTCCAAACCGAGCTTCCAATCCGGCGATACGCTGGAAGTCTTTATCAGACCTCCGCTAGAGGGCAACCGGCGCATCGGGCTTTCTATGCGCGCGCCCGGTCACGCCCCTTCGAGAGATGGGGCCGGAGCGCGCAGGCCCGGGCCCGATAGACGTGGCAACGACCAGCGGGGCAGGGGCTCCCGCAGCTCGAACCGGTACGACCGCGACAAGCCGTTCCGGCAGGTCTTCGGACCATCTACGGAGCGACGCGGCAAGAACGGCCGCAAGCAGGAAAAGCTTAGCCTTACCGAAAAGCTCGACATGCTGAGCGACAAGTACCGCACCAAGGTGTAGCGTGGCCGTTCGAGCCCGTGGCGGCGGCCCGGACTGGTCTCTAGAACTCAACGCTTGGGACAGGGGGTACGCCAGGGTCGCTGGAATCGACGAAGCCGGCCGCGGATGCCTTTTCGGACCCGTCTACGCAGCTGCGGTAGTCCTCGACCCGGGGGCCGATCTGCCCGGCCTCAACGACAGCAAGCGCGTCAGCCCGAGCCGTCGGCTGGAACTTGACCGCCAAATCCGGCAAACCGCAGTCGCATTCTCGGTGCATGCCGTGGACGCTGCCATGATCGACCTGCTGAACATACTCCAAGCGTCACGGCTGGCTATGAAGCTGGCTGTGAGCAACCTCGATCCCGCCCCGGATTTCCTGCTGGTCGACGCTGTCGCGATCGACCTTGCGACTGCGCAAGCGAGCGTGATCAAGGGAGACGCCAAGAGCCGGTCCATCGCCGCGGCGTCGATCCTGGCAAAGGTCGCCCGCGACAAGTGCATGCTGGCCTGGGACTCGCTCTACCCCGCATACGGCCTGCGCCATCACAAGGGCTACCCCGCAGCCGCGCATCTGGAGGCCCTGCGGGAGCACGGCTGCACGCCCCAGCATCGCTACAGCTATGGCCCGGTAGCACGGCTGGCGGCGTTCGATCCGAGAGTTCCGGCTAGCGGCTAAACTGTGAATTCGTGAGCATCAGTCCTAGGATGCCCTCGGCGCGCGATGCCCGGCGGGGCGCGCATGGCCGGTCCCATATCGTGCTCAGCCAGGTGATCTACCTGCTGTTCTGCTTGGAGGTCGGCGTGGTCCTGCTGCTGCTGCCTTGGACCCTGCTCTGGGACAACAATTTCTTCTTCAGCCTGCAGCCGCAGCACAGCTCGTTCTGGTTGGGCAACCATCTCCGGGGGGCCATCTCCGGAATCGGCTTGGTCAACCTGTGGATGGGGATTACCGAACTGGTGGGAATCTTTGGGCAGCGAAAAACTTGAGCGCGCGGCTCAATGTGTCATCGCGTAGATGATGTAGTTGATCGCGAGGCGATAGGACATCGCCGTGAACCGCTCTGGGTATTCGGGCCAGTCGGCGTGTTCCCAAGCGTCGCCTAGGTCCATATTGTGGTTGATCAGGACCATCAAGCGTCCGTCAGCGTCGCGGATCCCGCGCCAGTGCGGCACGACGCCATCCTGCTCATAAGGCCGCCGGCTGAGAAGCATCTGCGCGCCCGGGATCTGCTCGCGGTGCTCCATGTCGAACAGCACATGGAAGATCTCGTTGTCGGAAGCTAGCTCCTCCACCGGTAGCGCCGGAAAAATCCGCCGTATGCCGCCCATGAAAATCTCCCACTCGCGGCTTCCGTGGAAGTCGTCGAACATGATGAACCCGCCTCGCAGCAAGTACTCCCGGATGTGTTCGACCTCTGAAACCGTCAGGTCCCAGTGGCCAGCCTCCACGACATAGAGAAACGGATAGTCGAAGACCTGCGGCTCGTCTGGATGGACGTAAGTTTCGTTCGGGCGTGCATCAATGGCAGAGAGTCGTTGCAGCCCTTCCAAGAAGTGCCGCTCTGCGGCGGGCGTATCGATCTGCCACGGGCGCGTGTCGAGGACACGATCGGCGTATAGATCGGTGTACGCCATGCGGGCCAGGATGAACTCCGCCGGGCGTCCGCTGCCGGGCGGCTCGAGCATACTCCAAAGAGACTCGGGCGGCATCACGACACCGCGATAAGCGCGCTGTGCCACCAGCCAGCCGGCGCACGACAGGAGCGCGCCAGCAGCGAATACGGGTGCCAGCGCGCGATGCCGCAGACCGGACATTTGCCGCACGCCCCCGTGCAATCAGTACCGATAATGGTCTGACTTGTAAGGGCCGTCGGCGGGAATCCCGAGGTACTCCGCCTGTTCTGGCGAGAGCGTTGTCAGATCGGCACCCAATGCCGGCAAGTGCAGCCGCGCAACCTGCTCGTCCAGCGCCTTCGGCAGCGTAGCCACCGAGCGTCCATAGGACTCTGCGCTGCGATGCAGCTCGATCTGCGCCAGCACCTGGTTGGTGAAGCTGCAAGACATCACAAAGCTGGGATGCCCGGTCGCGTTGCCCAGGTTGAGCAGACGCCCTTCCGAGAGCACGATGACCGAATGCCCGTCTGGGAACTGGTGCTCGTCCACTTGGGGCTTGATGGTCTTGCGGGTCACGCCTTCCATCGCTGCCAAGCCTGCCATGTCGATCTCGTTGTCGAAGTGGCCGATGTTGCCCACGACGGCTTGGTGTTTCATCCGCGCCATGTGCTGCACGGTGATGATGTGCTTGTTGCCGGTGGCGGTTACGAAGATATCCCCAACCTCTAGGACATCCTCTAGCCTACGGACCTCAAACCCCTCCATCGCCGCCTGCAGGGCGCAGATCGGATCGATTTCAGTGACGATCACGCGCGCTCCCTGGCCTCGCACCGATTGCGCGCAGCCTTTGCCGACATCACCGTAGCCGCAGATCACGACGACCTTTCCGCCGATCATCAGATCGAGGCCGCGGTTGATGCCGTCGAGCAGCGAGTGCCGGCAGCCGTACAAATTGTCAAACTTGGACTTGGTGACCGCGTCATTGACGTTAATCGCCGGGAACAGCAGCGAACCATCCTCTTGGCGCTGGTAGAGGCGGTGCACACCGGTTGTGGTCTCTTCGGAAACTCCGCGAATCCCAGCGGCCACCTGCCCCCAGAACAGCCCGCGCTCGTTGCGCAACATCTGGAGCCGCTCCAAGATCACCGCTTCTTCTTCAGACCTCGCCGTGGACGGGTGCGGAACGGCCCCCGCTCGTTCGCACTCCAAGCCCAGATGCACCATCAGCGTTGCGTCGCCGCCGTCGTCCAGGACCAAGTTCGGCCCCGGCCCGTCAGGCCAGAGCAGAACCTGCGATGTGGCCCACCAGTACTCCTCGAGTGTCTCGCCCTTCCAGGCGAACACCGGTACGCCGCGCGGCGAATCCACCGTGCCTTGCGGCCCTACCGCGACTGCGGCGGCAGCGTGATCCTGGGTGGAGAAGATGTTGCACGACGCCCAGCGGAGCGAAGCGCCGAGCAGCTGCAACGTCTCGATCAGCACGGCCGTTTGCACGGTCATGTGCAGCGAACCGGCGATGCGCGCGCCTTCGAGCGGGCGAGTGCTAGCGTACTCCTGGCGCAGGGCCATCAGGCCTGGCATCTCGTGCTCGGCCAGCCGGATCTCGTCGCGGCCGAACGCCGCGAGGCCCAGATCCTTGACCTGGTAATCGCCTAGAACAGCGGCTTCCGAACCAGCCGCTCTCGTCGGCACCTCAACTACGGCCATGGCAAGTCTCCTTAGCTCACTCTAATGGTTGCGCGCCGACGGGCCGGCATGCCCTGCGGATCACAGCTAGCGCTGCAATTCGTCCACTCGGTGCGCTCTCTCCCACGTAAACGTGTCCTCCGTACGGCCAAAGTGTCCGTAGGCCGCCGTGGGTTTGTAAATCGGCCGCCTCAGGTCGAGATACTCAATCAGCCCGGAGGGGGTCAGCGGGAACAGCGCCTTCACGAGTTCGGCGAGGCGCACGTCATCGGCCTGGCCCGTTCCGTACGTGTCGACCCGGACCGAAACCGGGTCGGCGACGCCGATGGCGTAGGCCAGCTGGACTTCGCAACGCTCCGCCAGGCCGGCCGCCACGAGATTCTTGGCGATATGACGCGCCATGTAACAGGCGGAGCGGTCCACCTTCGTCGGGTCCTTGCCCGAAAAAGCACCGCCGCCGTGACGCCCCATGCCACCGTACGTGTCGACGATGATTTTGCGCCCCGTGAGGCCGGCATCTCCGTGAGGACCGCCGATTTCGAACTGCCCGGTAGGGTTGATGTGGTACTTCGTGTCGCTGTCAACCAACTCCTGCGGCACGACCTGATCGATCACCACCTCGCGCACGAGCTTGCGCAGTTCCGCCTGACTGGCGAGCGTCGGGCCGCCAGTCTTGTCATGCTGGGTTGAAACCACCACGGCGTCGATTCGGACGGGCCGACTGCCCTCGTACTCGACGGTGACCTGCGACTTGCCGTCGGGCCGCAGGAAGGACAGAACCTTTTCGTTGCGGACATCGGTGAGACGGCGCACGAGCTTGTGCGCCAGCATGATCGGCAGCGGCATCAGCTCGTCCGTTTCGCCGCACGCGAATCCGAACATCAAGCCTTGGTCGCCAGCACCGCCCGTGTCGACACCCATTGCGATGTCGGCGGACTGCTCGTCAACATGGGTCTCGATCCTGCAGCTGGCAGCGTCGAAAAGGTAGGCCGGGTCGTTGTAGCCGATTTCCCGGATCATCTGCCGAGCCGTGCCCTCCAGATCGAGATCGGCGGTCGTCTTGATCTCCCCCGCCAAGACGCACAGATCTGTCGTCACCAAGGTCTCGCAGGCCACGCGACCCTGCGGGTCCTGGGCCATGACCTCGTCAAGCACCGCATCGGAGACCTTATCGGAAACCTTGTCGGGGTGCCCCTCAGTGACAGACTCCGAGGTAAACAACTGCCTAGCGCTACTCTTCAATTTGATGCTCCGACGGGGGAGCCGCCGGTTGTTGCGCGCTGCCAGTGCAGCCGAACAGGCGGCAGGTTCGTCGGTGTCGACGCGCTCGGCACTGCCAAGCGCTGTTCACCGTCAAACTCCTATTCTTCGGGTTTGCAGCGGCCGTTGTCAATGCTCGACGTCCAAGCCAGCCGCGCCCGCAGCACGCCGCTTGGCAAAAAATGACCGCAGCAGGGCGAGGCATTCAGTCGCCAACACGCCCTCATCGATCTCCAAGCGGTGGTTCAACAGTTCCGAATCCGCGATCCTGAACTTGCTGCGCACGGCTCCGAAACGCAAGTCACGCGACGCAAACACCAGCCGGGCCACCCGAGCGGTGACCAGTGCTCCCGCGCACATTGCGCAAGGCTCCAGCGTTGAATAGAGCGTGGCCTCCCGAAGGCGGTGTTCGCCAAGCGCCTTGGCGGCCTCGCGCAGAGCGACAATCTCGGCGTGGGCAGTGGGGTCGCCGTCGCGAATCTGCCGATTCGCGCCCCGTCCGATTACTTTCCCGCCCTGGACGACTACAGCCCCGACCGGGACTTCGTCAGCGGCGTCCGCCGCGATCGCGAGTTCGAGCGCCTCGCGCATGAAGCGCTCGTCGTCAGGCAGCAAGTCAGTGGCCGTCGGCCCCGGGGCCAAGCCAGTACTCGAGATCCGGGAACACCACAGCCTGCATCTCTGGAGTGTCGACGTTGCCGGGCTCCAGCAGATACGCTCCCGAGTCAATGTGGCTCGTCGTCTCCTGCCCGGTGAGATGCAGTGACATCTGCCGCGTGCTCTCGTATCCCATCTTGAAAGGGTCTTGGACGACGATCGAATCAATCACGCCGGCGAGCATATCGTCCACCAGCGTCTCGGAAGCGTCGAATCCGACGATCTTGACCTTGCCCGACATGCCGCGCTGCTTAACTGCTTGCACGGTCCCGTCAACGCTTGACTCGTTGTCGGCGAAGAACCCCGCGAGGTCTGGGTGCGCGGTCATCAGATTCTCCGCTTCAGCCAGCGCCTTGGCCCGGTCCGCCATGTTGAACTTGACTCCCACGATCTCGATGTCCGGGTATTTTTCTTCGACCGTCGTCACGAATCCGGCCTCGCGCTTCATGGTCGAAGCGCTGCCGGGCATGAACCCGATCACGCCGACCTTGCCGCGGCCGTCGAGAATCTTCGCCATGCGGTCGGCGGCCATGACGCCGCCGAAGTAGTTGTCTGTCACGACGAACGTGATGACCTTGTCAGTGTTGATGGCTGAATCGAAAATTGCGACCGGAATGCCGCTATCAGCAGCGCGCTCGACCACCGTGACGAGTGCCTCGGAATCCACTGGCGCGAGGACGATCCCGTCAGCCTGGCGGGTGATCAGATTCTCGACGATCGCGATCTGACGAGCCGCGTCGATCTCCATCTGCGGCGCGTTCCACACGATGTCTAGGCCGAACTCCTGACCGGCCTTGATCGCCCCGGCATGGACAGACTGCCAGAAAACATGGTTCGTGCCCTTGGGAACGACTCCGACGACGGGCAGACCGCTTTCGCCCGCGCAGCCGCCAAGACACCCCAGTCCAGCAGCCGAAGCCAGCAATTCTCTGCGTGTGAGCATGCAGCCATTATGGCGCAGGCGCTTGGTCGCAGGAGCGTCGATGGCGCGCTACTCCGGGCTCACCTGTCCCAGTTGGAAGTAGTTCGCCCAGCCGAGCACAGCTCGGTTCAATCTCCCAACAACCTGTGCCGGGTGCGGATAGGCTCGCCAGCGGCAAGTCGCGCCAGTGGATCAGGTCAGCGCTCACGGCGTGGCCCGAGTGCTGCCGCGAATCCTCGGCGGAGTAGGCTTGATAAGACAAGTGCCCCCGGCCTCGCCAAAACGAGAGCCCGTTCGCGTCGTCAGCCAGCCTCTTGCGCGACTCCGGGAATCGAATCAACAGCGGGTTCGTCTTGAGCTGCTGCTCGATGGTGACCGCAAACCTGTAGTGCGGAACCTTTGATGTGCAGTCGGCCTGTAGCTCTTGCGCGCAGAGCCCGCTCGCCGCCACCAAGACAACGCCGATCATCGCGATGCGTTGTAAGTGAGGGGACATGCCGCTGTCGTTCCGGGTCATGCTGACTGAACCTGCAGGAACAGGCTTGCTGTTTTGATTCCTCAGCGCGTGGGGTACTTGTCAAGAAAGTTGTGTTTGGCATGATGCTGGCGCTGGCTTTCACAGCTCGCCCTCGAAGCGGGATTGGAACATGGAGTTGAGCGCGGGGAGCGCGGAATGGGTGCCGCGGGTGTGGGCGCACCTGCTTGATCTACACTCGTCCAGCCGAGGCCGCATGGCATCGAACTTGACCGTGCATGCCGACCGTGGTGTCAAATCACACCATAAATTGGTCAATTTGTTTTTGGCGAGAGTCCTTTTAGCCGTGGCGAACGCGCGCTAGCAGATCCTCGCCGCTGCGACAAGAAGCCACCCAGTCGGTAAGCTCATCCAAGACTTGCTCTGAGCTAACCGGCTGCAGCAGCGCCGCCAAACTGTCTGCCACGATTTCGCCGAATCTCGAATGCACGATGCGAATGAGCTGCTCCTGGCGCCCTTGGGCAACGCCCTCCGCCTTGCCCTCCGCCTTGCCCAGCGCGACGCCCTTCGCGATGCCCAGCGCAACGCCCTTCGCGATGCCCTCGGCCATGCCCTCCGCCTTCCAGCGCTCCGTCCAAGGAACCATCTCTTCGTCCAACACCTTCATCACCTCCGCCAATTCCCGGGCTTCAGGTACGTGCGTCCCCGGCACGCGCGCCGACAACACCGCTCGGGTAATCCATTGCGGGAAATGCTGCCTCAGCCTAGCATGCTCTCCCGCTTCCAGCCACTGTTGCAAGAGTGCAACGGCTCTCCGTGCGTCTGCTTCCGTCTCAGCCCGTTCCAGCCGGAACATCACATCGGAGAGATTCTCGCGGGAGTCGTCCAACTCCCCGCACGAACGAGCCTCGATCAGCTTGTAGCGTAGCCTTGGGTGGTACTCAGCGATCGCGCCGGACGACTCCTCGACCAGTTCGCGCACATCCAATTTCGCGCTCCAAGGACTGACGCCGTTGTACACGACGACGGGAACCACCGCGGGGAGTTTGCGCCGCTTGGGACTGCCGGAGCGAACCAGCCCCTCGTAGAACAAGCCGAGGTAGGTCAGCAGGCGCACCGCCATGTGCCAGTCCACCGTCGCCTGGAATTCCAGCATCAGATAGACAAATAGCGATCGGCCGCCCTTCAGGGACATGCGCCAGACAAGGTCGTTCCGGCGCTGCTTCAGGCTGCGGCTGACATGCTGCGACTCTTCAAGCTTCAGCGTGGACCATTCGATGTCCTTGACCCACGACTCGGCCACGAAACCTTGCAGCAGATCCTCGACGAGCCGCGGGTGCGAGTACAAGAGCCGATAGCTGCTGTCATGTTCCACGGATGCAATCCAAACCAAGCAATGCGATGATGCGCGCTTGCAGTTCTTATTGTAGCCGATACATGTTGGTATTTTGTTTCATCTTATAGAAAGTTTCCTCGTTTTCGATGCACTCCGTCGAGGGCGTCAGTGCAGCTTAGGACTTTCGCCAAAGCAAATCAGCCGTTTTATGGCGTGATTTGACGCCATGGTCGGCATGCCCGGTCAAGCGGAGTGGGTCAAGGTCAAGTTCGATGCCGGGCGGCCGCTGCTGGACGAGCGCACGCGGTGTTTGTGGGCGCCAGTGGAAGCGAATGCGATCGGGCGGGTGCGGGATCAGCTGGGTGGCCGAGGCGACGGGCATGTCGCGCGGCACGGTGCGCATGGGCTTACACGAGCTGACGGCGTCAGGGCCGGCCAGCGGGGAGCGCCTGGGCCGTTCGGGAGCGGGGCGCAAGCGGCTGACCGAGCGGGACCCTGAACTAGCCGAGGCGCTGGAGCGTGCGCAAGCTCGATCCGGTGAGGCGCTGGGATCCGATGACGACGAGGCTAGCGCACACAGCAGCACTCGTCGCACTTCGTGACGGAAGAGTCTACCGGATCCTCCTTCGGTCCAAATCGCCACCATCCAAGATCCATTCTATCTCATTGATGAACAGCAACTTACACGCTGGGAAGTGCTCGCGAACCGGACACTAGTATCACTATCGATTAATTCGCGGATCCTAAGCAGGAGGAGTCAGTCGGCGGGCACACGGAGGACGAGTCGGTCGGCTGGGAACTCTCCGGGGCGATCCGCTCGACTTCCAAATAATAGGCCCCGGCCAGAAATTCCCCGGCTTCGTCCAGGAACCAGCTCTGAAGCTGGCGTTCTCCCGGTGTAAGGTTCGTCTCGAAGACGATCTCCTTGTCGCCGCGGCCGGCCTCTTTCGTCATTTCCAGATCGCCTACCCGCAAGCGAGCCTGCGCAATCGGCAGCGCCTTGCCCGCCATTAGATCTCCAAATTCGCCTTGAAGCGGCGGTGCCGGATCGCGCAAGGAAAGGCCGGACTCCTGCGGCCAGCGACGCAGCGAGAACCGATAGCGACCGGGGCGCTCGACCCGGATGCTCCAAGGGCCCGACAGAGCCTGGCCGCCTCGGACGCAGCCCGGATTGTCGCAGTAGACGCCGTTCCAGTCCGAAGCGCTCAGTCTGGTCTGTCGCTCGGCTCTGGTTCCCACCGCGATCCGCGGATAGGATTGGGCCGCCGGCATCAGTTCATCCCACCACTCGGCATAATGCGCCTGCATCTTGGCCGCCACGCCCGGAAACTTTTCCACAACGTCGATCTGCTGTCCCGGGTCGTTGCCGATGTCGTACAACTCCTTGCCGTTGACGAGCCGCCACTTGTTCCACATCACAGCGGCATCCCGATGCTTCTCTAAGACTCCGCCGTACTGCACGACCAGCATCCGCTCGGTCAGATCCTGTTCCGCTCCCCTCAAGGCCGGCGCGAGGCTGATGCCGTCGAAAGATGCGTCGGCGGGAGCCGGGATGCCGCTGAGTTCCAGCAGCGTCGGAAGGACATCCTGCACGTGAGTCAGGGGGTCGATGTCGCGGGGAGCGCCGATGTTGCCCGCCGGCCAGCGGAAGAATAGCGGCACGCGGTGGCCGCCATCGTAGAGCGAACGCTTCTTGCCGCGCATGCCGGCGTTGAAGACGGTTTCGCCTTGCGCCGTCCCGTTGTCGCCGAGGAAGACGAAGATGGTGTCGTCGGCGATATCCAGCTCGTCAAGCAGCGCGGTCAGTCGTCCCATGTTTTCATCGACGGAGGCGATCATCCCGAAGAACTTCGCCACGCGAGATTCGACTCTCCCCAAATACGGATCGATGTATTTCTGCGGCGCCCAAAGCGGCACGTGCGGAGGGTTGGTCGGAAGGTAGACGAGGAAAGGCTTGTCTTCGCGGACCTGCCGGCGAATCCAGGACATGGTTTCCTGGAACCAAACATCCGTGCAGTAGCCGGAGTACTGCTCAATGCGGCCGTTGTGGCGGTAATGGTCGTTGAAGTAGTCATTGCCGAAATAGTCGGCCAAGGATGTGATTCCCCAGGCACCGTGGTGGACGGTCTCCCGGAACCCCCGGTCTTGCGGGCGGAACGGATAGTTGTCGCCCAGATGCCACTTGCCGAAGTGGCCGGTCGCGTAGCCGGCGCTCTGGAAAATGCCGGCCATCGTCGGCAAGTCCTCTCGGATCAACGACCGGCCCATGCAGACGAACGAGGCTCCGTTATCGAGCGCGTCGCGCCCAGTGAGCAGCTGGCCGCGCGTGGGAGTGCACATGGGCGCGACGTGGAAGTCTGTGAACCGGACGCTCTGCGAGTGGAGTTCGTCCAGATTCGGCGTTTTGAGCACCGGATTTCCATGGGCGGAGAGATCGCCATAGCCTTGGTCGTCAGTCATGACGACGATGACGTTGGGGCCTTGCTGGGCCCGGAGGACCGCAACGGCCATGAGCGCGGCTAAAGCGCAGGCAGAGAAGGCGAGGTGGGCACGAATGGTATTCAGCGCAAACATTTGAATCTCCTGCCGCTCGAGCGTTCGAGGCAGAGCGGAATTTTCCTGTTTCCAGACCGGTCACCGGCTCAGCGTGCGGATGCCGTTGTAGGGCGAGCCGATGTGCAGGTCCGTCAGGACCGCGATGCGCAGCCCTCCAACTTCTTGACGTTCAGGCACGAGAGTTCGCTCCAAGTCGCCCAGCCTGTCGGCAGGAGCACGACTAACGATGTTACAAAGCGCATCGGCCGCTAGAGATTTCGCTCTCTATGGGTCGTCAGGTAGTCGTTGTAGTCGTAGATCGACTTCTCCGACCACGGGACGTTGACCTCGGGCAGATGCGCAGCCAACCGCTCTTTGGTTTCTCCGTGAGCCGAGTCCGCGGCGATGTTGTTCCACTCCGGCGTGTCGTCTTCGTGGTCGTAGAGCTCCTCCGATCCGTCCTCGAAGCGGATGTAGCGGTAACGCTTGTCACGAACCGCATGGTTGTTGCGCCCGTAGGTCGTCAAGGCGACGTGCGGCCACGTGGCGGAAACCGGATCATCCAGCAGCGGACGCAGGCTGTGGCCTTCGTTGGCTGGATTCGCCGGCAGTCCGCAGAGATCCAGGAGTGTGGGATACAGGTCGATCAACCCCGCGGGCTGGTGCGTTTCGCCGGCTGCGATGCCGGGACCAGCTACGATCAGGGGCGTTCTGGTGGCTTCCTCCCAGACCGAGTGTTTGGCGAACCGGTTCTTTTCGCCGATGTGGTAGCCATGATCGCCCCACAGCACGACGAGTGTGTTGTTGGCGTAGGGGCTGGTATCGAGAGCGTCCAGCACCTTGCCGACCTGCGCGTCCACGAAAGCGATGCAGGCCAGATAGGCTTGGACGATGTGCTTCCACTCGCCAGACTCGATGGCCCAGTTTGTCGTCGGCATCATCGGCACTGCGTGGAGCTCACGAGAGATCGCCGGTACGTCGTCTAGATCGCCGGGCCGGTAAGGCGGCATCTCCAGTTCATCTGGCGGGAAGAGGTCAAACCATTTTTTCGGCACATGCCAAGGGACATGGGGTCGCAGGAAGCCCACGGCGAGGAAGAACGGCGTACCGTGCGCGCGCTCGAGCCGCTTGACCGCCCACTCGGCGGTACCGAAGTCCGGCATTTCCTCATCGGTGTCGGGAAACGCTCCCCAGTCCGTGCTGGTACCGTTCTGGTCCCACTTCAATCGTTTCGGCGGTCTCGGCCCAAAACCGGACACTCGGCCGCCGGATTCGGCGAACGCGCCTTCCGGGGCGTGCTGGTGGAAGAGTTTGCCGACGGCCATGGTGTGGTAGCCGTTCTGGGCGAACCACTCTGGCAGAAATGGCGTCGAACCGGTCTCAGGCGAGGCTTCGCGAAGGTAGCGGTCGCTGATCTGGCCGTAGATGCCCGTGGTGGAAGGCAGATAGCCCGACATGAGGCTCGCCCGCGACGGTCCGCAGATCGGCGCTTGACAGTGCGCATTGTGGAATACGACCCCGCGTGCCGCCAGCCGATCCATGTTCGGGGTCCTCGCCTGAGGGTGCCCCTTCATGCATCCAAGCCAGGTATTGAGGTCGTCAACGGCCAGGAATAGTACGTTCGGCGGCACCGGTTCCGAGGTCGGTTCGTTCAAGGGCGAGCAGGCCTGAGACCCCAGCGCGGCGGCGGAAAGTCCAAGAAATCGGCGACGGTCGAGCACTTATGGCAGTTTAGCGTTGGTATGCAGAGAATGTCTTGCCCAGCGGTGCGGCACCGGGACACGTCGGTTCGAGCGCGACAATGGCAGTGGCTTGGCACCCTCGTCTCTGAGGGGTATCCTAGACTCCACGAGACCGCAGGTTCCCTCCATCGATCGAGCTGCGAAAGGCTGTCACGCAATCAGCCTCGAGCTATCTGTGGGGCCGCCGCGAAGGGAGGCCGACATTGACTAGCTGGTGCAAGCCATTGGTCTGCCCACCGGCACTTCGCTAGACGATTCTATTGCAGGCTATCGATGCCATCTGCAGCTCTGATAGCCTAGCTCAAGAAATCCAGCCGGCCGCTCACGACCTCGAGCGAGCGATCTACCGACTCGCTCGAGTCAAGGCCACAATTTCGCGAGTGTGATAGCGAACATTCGACCTACTACATGTCGTAGTGCCAGCCAGATTCTCAGAGTGTCTCAAAGTGTCCCACCTTGGCCATCGACACCACCGCTCACTGCACGGATTGGGGCAAATCGAGCAGACACTGCAATTCCTGCGACAGCCAGCCGCCCGGCTCGTACAGTTCAAGTGCTTCTCGCGCCCGAGTTTCGCCGCGCCAGAGGCCACGCGCCGGATCGTCGAATCCTTCGGCGGGCAGGCGCCGCAGATACGGATTGTCGAATGGCTGAACAGGCAGGCCATTGAGATCGAGTCCCTCACGCCGCCGGCCCAGGGGGCCTCCCATGTCTTCACCCGCATCGCACGCGTATTGCACCCGGCGACGATCTATGTACCGACATTGAATGGCCGCACGGAGGCACATAGCGACCTTCAGGGCCGCGAGATGTTCGCGGAGCTGGCTCAGATCCTAGCTGCGACCGATAGCGCCGTCCGGCACCTGGCCAATGCAACCTACTATGTCGCCGACGAAAGCACGAGTTTGAATCTCAACCAGATCCGTCCCGATGTCTTCGATCCCAGCACTCCGCCGGCGGCTTCCAAGGCTTTGGTGCGCGGCACGGCCGTGGCCGGAGGGAGCCTAGCCGTCGATATGATCGCGGGGGCTCGGAATTAGCCATGGGGACTCGGCTGCGGCTCTCGGGCGCAACTCTCTGCATCCTGGCCGGATGCGCATCGGTTGACTCAGGCCCGCTGACGCCGCGGGCAGCGTTACAGTCCTTCCGCATTGCCGAGGGCTTCCGCATCGAACTCTTCGCGGCGGAGCCGCACGTCGTAGATCCAGTCGAGATGGCGTTTGACGAAGACGGCGGGATCTACGTGGCAGAACTTCTCGACAACCCGGAGGATCCGCCGGACGGCGGGATTCCGCTAAGCCGCATCAAGTACTTGGAGGACAGGGACGGAGACGGAGAAGTTGACCATCACACCATATTTGCCGACGCCGTCTTGGGGGTCGAGGGCATCGCTGTTTGGAGGGGTGGGCTGATCGCCACGGCCGCACCGGACGTGCTCTACCTGAAGGACACGGACGGGGATCACCGAGCCGATATTCGGGAGACGCTGTACACCGGATTTGCGCTAGCCCATGTAGAAGGACGCATCAGCAATCCGCGGCTCGGACTTGACAACTGGTTTTACGTGGTGAACAACGGCTATCCCGGCGAAGTGACCTCACCGTCGAATCCCGAGCGACCGCCCGTCAATGTACGTAACCGGGAGTTCCGCTTCCACCCACTCCGTGGCGTGGCGGAAGCATCTACCGGCGACGCGCAGTTCGGGCACTCCTACAACCGCTGGGGCCATTGGTTCATCGCCCAGAACACAGTGCATCTCAGACATACCGTCATCCCACCGGGTTATTTGCAGCGCAATCCGCTGCTCTCGATCGACAGCGCCGAGCAGGACATATCTGATCACGGACGCCCCGCCGCTGCGGTGTATCCGATTAGCAAGCCCCAGCAATGGCGGGTCGAGCGGACACAGGCCCGCCAACGGCGCTACGCGGAGACTCGGCCGGGCCGCACCGAGCAGCTTGCGGGTTACTTCACCGCCGCGGCCGGCACAACGGTTTACGACGGAGATGCATTCCCCAGCGAATTTGAGGATGCAGTGTTCGTCGGCGAGGGTAACGGCAACCTCGTCCATTGCGACCTGCTAGAGCCCGAGGGCGCGACCTATACCGCAAGCCGATGGCCGCGCACCTCTGATTTCCTGGTGTCGCCCGACAACTGGTTCCGGCCGGTCAATTTCAGCAACGGGCCGGACGGAAACCTGTACGTCCTCGACTACTACCGCCAATACTTGGAGCATCCCAACTTCATTCCTGAGGCTGTGAAACGGCGCCTCCAGATGGATTTCCGCGCCGGCGACACGCTGGGGCGAATCTACCGAATCGTGCCCGAGATCTCCGGAGGCAGTGACAGGCCGGCTCAACTGGGCTCCCTTTCGAGCGGAGCACTCGTCCGGCTGCTTGGGCACTCCAACGGCTGGCATCGCAGGACGTCTCACCGCTTGCTGGTCGAGCGACAAGACAAGGCGGCAGTGCCGGAATTGCGCGTCGTCGCGCGGACTCACGACCAGCCCGCCGTCCGGCTGCGGGCTCTGTGGGTTCTGGAAGGGCTCGATTCTCTGGATTCAGCTCTGGCCGAACAGGCCTTGGATGACACCCACCCCGCGGTCCGCGAAAGCGCACTGCGCTTCGCCGAAGCCTTCCCCGCGCAACTCTCGGACCGCGTGCTCGAAGCCACTCGAGATGCCAACCCTAGAGTGGCCTTCCAAGCCGTTCTGACGGCCGGCAGCGTAGCCCAGTCCGATGCAGCGATCGCGGCGCTGGCAGACGCGGTGGCAAGGTTTCCAGATGATCGGTGGTTTCACATGGCCGCGCTCAGCGCGCCTCCGCCTATGGCTGGCCCGGTGCTGACCAAGCTTGTGCAGGGCCACGCTGATTTCTTTGCAGCCCCGTCCGATGCGCGGAAGACGTTCGTCCGATTGCTCGCGCGAGTGGTCGGCGCTCGGCGCGACTCGAGCGAGATCGGCCGCATCCTAGAGTTGCTGGGCGAGGCAAGCCCGCTGGACGGACCGCTATGGAAGGTCGCCGCGCTGGACGGGCTTGAGCAGGGCCTGTCGCTGCAAGAGGGACGGCGAGCGGCCGGGCCGAATGCGGCGGGTGCGGTTGGCCGACTGCTCAACGATACGTCAGACGAGGTGCGGGCAAGCGCGGCCAAGATCGCTCGCTACTTCGATCTGGCGCCCCAAGTTCGAGCGGCGCAAGCTCTGGCCCTGGATCCGTCCAGTCCGCTCAAGCGACGACTGGTTGCGGCCCGTGTCCTGCAGGCAGGATCCTTCGCCGATGTCGCCGAATCGCTGCGCACCATGCTGCGCGAGCATCCTGAAGTCGAACTGCGTGCCCAGGCGGGGCGCTCGCTGGCATCCTTTGGGGAGCCGCAAGCCGCAGAAATCCTGCTGGATGCCTGGAAGGAGGCACCGCCGGAGCTGCGGGATACGATCGCCGAGACCCTCATCCGGAGGCGCGGGCATGCAATGGCGCTGATCGGTGCCCTGAAAGGCGGGCGCGTCCGCGCGGAAGACATCGCCACGATCACACGAATCCGGCTGGCCCAGCATCCGAATGACCAAGTTCGCAGCGCTGCTGCGACTGCAGTCGCCTTGAGCGCGCGCGACCGTGACCGGGTCATTGCAGAGTACATTTCGGCTCTGGAGCTGTCCGGAGATCCCGTCGAAGGCAAGCAGTTGTTCGAAGGGGAGTGCGCCAGCTGCCATTTGGCGAGGGCTTCCCGCGGGCGGATCGGCCCCGACTTGTCAGGTGTCGCCAACCGCAGCAAGGAAGACCTGCTGACGAGCATCCTTGATCCGAGCTACGCCATTGAGGACCGCTACCGGAACCATCTGCTGGAGACTGCCGACGGCAGATTCTACGACGGCATCCTTGTCTCGGAGACATCCGCGACGGTGACTTTACGCGGCGAGCGAGAGGACATCTCGGTGCTCAATTCCAACATCGCGGAATTGCGGCCTTCGAGCGTGTCGCTGATGCCGGACGGCTTTGAAGACACGCTCATGCACCAAGATCTGGCCGATTTGATCGCTTTTCTGAGAGCGGGGCTATAAGGCCGGCACCGCTCATGCTTGAACCGCTGGCAGAGTCACCGGCGAGCAGGGGCGGGAGCGGGCCGCGGAATGCTCGGGCCGCTGCCGGATACCGTTCAGGTCAGCCCATTCAGATAGGCCAAGAAGCTCTTAGCGTGGCGGTCCAGATTCTCTTTAGAGCCGCCCCCAAGCAGAGGCGAGCACATCTCGTAAGCCACCGTGCCGTCAAAGCCACCCGCTTGCAGGGCCGCGAAAAACCCGGGGTAGTCCAAAAAGCCCTCTCCCATCGGAACAGCCTGCGAGTAGGGCGTCTCGGGCCGATAGTTAACGGCTTCCGGCTCGTAGATGAAACGGGGGCGGCGCTGGTAGTCGGCCACAGTCGTATGGACCGTGAGCGGGGCCATCGCTCGCGCCGCCTCCTCCAAGTCCGCGCCGTGCAAGGCGGGTGACCATGCATCGAATGCAGCGCGGCAGTTCGTCATGTCTACCGCTTCAAGGATATCTTTCAGGGAGCGATAGTCGGCGCCGAGGTCATGGTGATTCTGCACGGCTAGGGTTACTCCGAACTCCGCAGCCTTTTGGGCGGACTCTTGGAGACACTCGACTACCAAGGTCAATTGCGATAGGTATGCCCGTGAGCGGTGCTCGTAACCCGTGAAAACGCGCACCCTGTCACCGCCAATGTCACCCGCAAGGCGCGCCAGCTCAGTTACGTAGGCCACCTGGATTTCTCTCATCGGGATCTCGGCATGATCGAGATCGGCGGTGAAGTTGTTATAGCCGGCTACGACGACATGGCGCAGGCCCGCTGCTTCAATGCGCCGGCGGAGGGCGGCTCGGGCGGGGGCGTCCCAGTCAAGCGGGCTAAGATGCGGGCGCTTGCCCCCCAGCATGACGCCTTGGTACCCAAGCTCGGCAGCGTTGTCGATGAACTGCTCGATCGAGAGGCGGGCCTGCCCCCAAGACCCGGAATAGCTCACGGAGAACAGGATCGGGATCATTACTGCCGAAGCGTAGCACGCCGAACACGCATCCCCGGGGGGCCGCCATTTGCGCAGCCCGGAGCGGCAACGCTAGCCGATCAAGAGGATTTGCCTCGCGAGAATATCTTGCAGGGGATCGGACTTATCGGCTAACTTCAAGCCGCTGGCGAGACCCTTGTGCCCGGAACGCCCCTGTCCGTAACCACGCGCTCGCTGCGATCCACCAAAGCAGAAACGCCCGCAGGCGCAAGTCCCGCGGGCGTGGAAACGTGGTTGGCGGATACTGCCAGAATCGCGATCAGCGGCGGCGAATTGGGCCGCCGGGCTGCTGACGCGCACCTCCCGAATCGCCTTGATCCGGCTCTGGAAGCATGACAAGGTTGTACTGGTCCGCCTGGCGGACCTCGAAGGTGAAGGCTGCGGCAGCCTCGATCGGCTGCAGCTTGAACAGCTGGTCGAAGGTCAGCAACTCCTTCGCCGACGTTTGGTACTTTGCCTGAATCGCTTGGACCTCATCGGTTAGCTGCTGACGTTCCATCGTGATGGTCCCGATGATGGACTCGTTCGGGGATTCGGCGCGCATTTCGAGGCGCATTTCCCGCCGCTTGTCGGCGATCTGTCGAGCGACCGGCCGAATCCCGTCACCCATCGTCCGGTTGTTGTCTCGTAGTTGGTCGATCTGCGTGTCGCTGAGGTCTAGCGCCTCTTGCAGCGCCACCGGCACGCGGTTGCGATTGTCGTTGTCTTGCCCAGCGTCCTGAGCCAAAGCACTACCAATGCAGCACAGGCCGGCAATGGCGATTCGTGTGATTTTCATCGTGTGTTTTCTCCTTGTTGTTGGTTGCAGCCACCGGCATTCCGGGGCTCTAGGGGACTTGACGGATCAGGTCCTTTCCCTGTTCCGTGTAGAGCGGGCCCAAGCTGTAAACACCGGGTAAAATCTGTTTGCTGCTTGATTTCGGAAGGGGCTCAGATCACAGCCTAGAGCTTACTGCTAGGGCTTCGAGGAGCGTTGGACATAGCGGCGCGGATGTAGCAGAAGCATCCGCATGCACCCCTGCTTGGGCGGTTGGGGCAACCTCGACCTCTAGTACGAAGATGCAACGCTGCTACCGAGGGTTCCTGAACGCAGAACACCTTCGGCCTGAGCGTCGCGCCGACTGCCGTCAGGAGATTACCGAGCGGCCCATACAGCGACCGTTCCGGGGTTGCTGCACCGGACGCCCGAACTTGTCACAGGTCGGCGAAGTACTCCTCGGCCGCCGCCGTCAGGTTCGTGTTCGTTACGCTCATCGTCCCGGTGTTACCTGACCCGGCGCACGGGTTGTTGTCGCATTGAACCGCAATCGGTGGCCTGTCGCTCCGACGGGGCGGCTACGTCGTGCTCGGACTGCTGACCACGTTATCTCATGATGCCCTACACCCGACGCTCCCCCGACTTGCTGGCTTCCAGCTTCCCTGTAACCGTTTCGATCAACTCCGGCACGCCCTCGGCCGGGCTTCCCGGGCCGCCACCTTCCGCTACCTCCGCCAGGTCCGCCACCTGCGCAGCTACAACCACAACGGCCGCTTCTACACCGACCGCGACCCCACCCGCTTCGACCGCTTCGGCCTGCTTTCGCTCGGCGACGTGCATTTCTCCCGCGATGGCTCGCTCGCTGCCAGCCGCTCTTCCGACCTGACCGCTGCGCTCGAGCCGGGTGTCATCATCGAGGTGCTGCTGGTGCTCGTCCGCCGTCCCGGATCGCTGCCTGCGGAGGTGGCCCGGCACCTGCAAGACCACTTCCCGCCCATCCTACTGGCGCAAGTGCAGGCCGTGTTCGACCGCTTCGACCTCGCCGCGATCGGCGAAAAAGGGGGGCTCCAATCCCTGCTGACGTTGCTACTGGAACAGGCCCGCGAGGCGGGCTGGACTGGCGAGCGGACCGCCCACGCCACGCTCGTCGCCGGGGCCCCGCCGAGCGTCGATTTCATCGCTGAGGTGCGGCACTGCCCGCAATGCGGGCGGACCCTGAGCCCACAGAAGAGCAAGACCCGGCGGCTGGCCGGGCTGGCGGGCTGCGCCGTCCAAGGTGGTGCTGGACCCGGCACCACGCCCGCGAACGGCAGGCCCCAGCGCGTGAGATACTGTTGCCGCTCACCTTTATGGACACCTTCCAAGCGGCTCCACTATCCAGAGCGACAGTCATGCTGGCGCTGCTAGCCGCCATGGTGGCGCCGGCATCGGCAAGCCGACCGAACATCGTCTACATGATGGCCGATGATCTGGGTATTGGAGACGTCAAGTGTTACGGCGGGGATCGCTGTCGCACCAACACGCCGGCGTTTGATTCGCTGGCACGGGACGGGATGCTGTTCAGCGATGCCCATTCGGTCGCCTCCGTCTGCGTCCCCTCGCGCATTGCCATCATCACCGGGCGCTACGCGTGGCGATTCGCGAAACTGCCCGAGAGCGGCGCTTGGGGATTCCTGAACCCCCAGCTCCCGACTGGCGCGTTCACGGTTGGCACCATGCTCAGGCGGGCCGGCTATCGCACCGGCTACGTGGGCAAGTGGCACCTCGGCACGTTGATGCAAACCAAGGACGGCAAGAACCAAGGCTTGGACAACGTCGACTACGACCGTCCGCTGGAAGTCGGGCCGAACGACTACGGATTCGATTACTCGTTCATTCTCCCGGGCTCGCTGGACATGTACCCCTACGTGTTTGCGCGCAACGGGCATTTCCAAGGCAAGGTCACCGCGCAGAAGGGTTGGAGCGCGTTCAACCGGGTCGGGCCCGCCGCCGAGGATTTTGAGGATTACAAGGTTCTGGATCGGTTCGCCACCGAAGCGGAAGCGTTCTTGGAACGGAACGCTGGGCCCGCCCGGAACGGACGCCCATTCTTCCTATACGTGGCCCTCACATCTCCCCACACGCCGACCTCCCCCAGCCCGAAATTCGAGGGCACCAGCAAGCTCGGGCTGTACGGCGACTTTGTCGAGGAGACCGACGCGACTATAGGGCGTGTCTTGCGCGCTCTAGACCAGCACGGTCTCGCAGACGACACCCTCGTGATTGCCACATCTGACCACGGCGCAGCGCCGTATGCAGGCAACCTGCGCCAGGCTACACCGGGGCTGATCCGCGAGCTCGAGGCACTGGGCCACTACTCCAGCGGAATATATCGCGGGTACAAGTTCACCGTTTATGAAGGCGGGCTGCGCGTGCCATTCTTGGTGCGCTGGCCAGGCACGGTCAAGGCCGGCTCGCGGTGTCATCGCTTGGTCGGGCTGAATGATCTGGCAGCGACGCTGGCCGAGATCACCGGCGTCGAACTATCTCCCAACGAGGCTGTAGATTCTGTGAGCATCCTCCCGCTACTGGCCAACCCCGGGTCTGGGGGCAGCCGAAGGACGCTGGTCATGCAGTCGCCGCTCGCGTTCGCCGTGCGCCACGACCGCTGGAAGCTTGCGCTCACTCCGAGCAGCGGCTCGCGCGGCCTGTGGGGAACGCGGCCCGTCCCGGAACAAGCTTGGGGGGACGCGCTCCGGTCGTTCGGCCGTGCCCCCACTGCCGCAGATTTACGCACGGCACCGTTCGTGCAACTGTTCGACCTAGAGGCGGACGTCCGCGAGACGATGGACCTGGCGAGCGAGCGCGGCGAGCTTGTCGAGCAGCTCGGCGGCATCTTGGACAATGTCATCAAGCGGGGCCGCAGCACTCCCGGCCCGGCGCTAGCGAACGATGTTGCGGCTGCCGATCTGCATCGCAACGCCCACCAGTGGGTACAGCGCCCCGGCAACGCGCCGCAATGACCGCATCTGCTTCCAACAAGGCGCCCGCGCCTTCCGAGGCTGGTTGCCAAGGTCGGCGGTCGCGGGCAGTGGCTTGGTACGACGATCACGCCGACTCGGTAGCGCAACGCTACGAATCCGTCGATCCGGAATCGCTGTATGCGTGGCTGATCGACCTGCTACCCGAACCGCCCGCTAGGATTCTCGACATCGGCGCGGGCAGCAGTCGCGATGCGGCTTGGCTGGCCGCCAAGGGGTACGACACCTTCGCGGCCGAGCCATCGAAGCAAATGCGTGATGCCGCTCAAAAGCTTCATCCTTCGGCACCGGTCCGGTGGATTCCCGATGCGCTGCCGCAATTGACGCGCACGTCGGCCCCCGGCGTATCGTTCAACGCGATCCTGTTGCATGCGGTTTGGATGCACGTCGCCTCGGCCGATCGGACCAGAGCGTTCCGCAAGATGGTCAACCTGCTAGAGCCAGGCGGGCTGCTAGCAGGTTCACTCCGGCACGGGCCGGCAGACCCGGCACGGGGCATGCATTCAGTGGACAGCCACGACATTGTTCGTCTGGCCCGCAACCACGGCATGCTGATCCAAAGCAGCAAGGAGGCACCCGACCAGATCGGGCGTCGCGAAGTCACCTGGTCCAGCTACGCGTTGCGTCTTCCGGACGACGGCACCGGAGCCCTCCCGCTGCTGCGGCACATCATTCTCAATGACACCAAGACCAGCACGTACAAGCTGGGACTGCTGCGATCACTGTGCAGAATCGCCGAAAGCGCATCCGGCATGTTCCGTCGTAGCGCGGATGACCACTACCTGTCAGTGCCGCTGGGACTGGTGGCCCTGGTTTGGATCCGCCTGTACAAACCCCTCATTGAGGCCGACTGCCCGCAGAGCCCTGAGAACAGGGGCGCTGAGCTACTCAGCTTCGTCAAGCAGCCGTTCCGAGCAATTGGCAATGTTTCCAGCCTCGATCTGCGGGTCGGCCAGAGGTTCCGGGGCTTGACCGCTATTGCCCTGCACGGTGCAATCAGGGACGCCGCCGCGACAATCCGCAAGATGCCGGCGCACTACACGACCTATGCCGACGGTCGGCCAATCCTGCCCGTCCGGCATGCAACCGCCCGGAAGCACGGCAGCGACCTGCTGCTAGACGAAGCCTACCTGCGCTCCTTCGGCGAGTTGCTCGTCCCGCGCAGGATCTGGCAGGTACTGCAACGCCACTCCGTCTGGATTGAACCCGCCATCATCGAGGAGTGGCTTCGCCTGATGCAGAAGTTCGCCACGTCCCAGGGCCGCAGCCTGGATCGTGGCAGGGTCGCTGCGGCAATGACGTGGTCGGATCCGGACCGCGACGTGCGGCTGGCAAGGCAGCGAGCGGACACATTGCTGGCGCATGGCAAGTTGCACTGCGTGTGGAGCGGCAAGGCGCTCTCGACCGGCAGCCTGAATGTCGATCATTGCTTCCCTTGGTCGGTGTGGCCTTGCTCGGATCTTTGGAACCTCTTGCCATCGTCCGGTCGCGTGAACCAGCACGAGAAGAGAGCGCAGCTGCCAGGCCAGCAGCTGATGCGCGCAGCGCAAGACCGGATCATTTCGTGGTGGGAATCCGCTTATCCCGCTGCCGATCCCGGGCTGCACGAGAGATTCGTCCATGAGGCAGCTTCAACTCTGCCGGGCATCCAGCCGGCGACACTGGACGTCGGAGAACTCTTTCAAGGTGTGCTCTCCCAGCGCGATCGCTTGCGTCACGACCAGCAGGTGCCCGAATGGCAGGGCAAGCAGTACCTGTAGCCCTGCGGCTAGTCGGAGGAGCGCATGACGACATGAGCTCGTCGATCCGGATACCCTGCATTTCGCCCTGCGAAACGCCCAGCATCCCTAGGTTCGCCGCCGCCACATCTACATGAGAGATCGGCCGGTCGTTGCGCCTCGCTCCAATCCGGCAGCCAGACGTTGCGGCACGAGGGGTCTGCGGCGGGCTGATGCAGAAGTCCGTTGGCCGTGCCCTGATCCCCGTCGCGCCCCAACTCTGGCAGGATCAGCAACGTTGCCCTGGGCCTACCAGCACGGCTGCGACCGCTACCTGGGATCGAATATATAGCCGATGCCGTGCCGGGTGACTATCCAGCGCGGATTGCGCGAATCCTCCTCGACTTTCTGCCGCAACCAGCCCACGTGCACGTCAACCGTCCGGGTTGAAAGCTCGGCTTGGTATTTCCAGACTTCGCGCAGCAAGCGGTCCCGCGAGAGAGCTTGACGCGGATGCTGGACGAAATACAGCAGCAGCTGGTACTCCTTCGCCGAAAGTTGCAACTGCTCGTCGCCCTGGAATACGGCGGCTTGCTTGGCATCGACGCGTATCTCGCCGAACGTATAGATCTTGGCCTCGCTGACGCCGCCCTTGATTCGGTCCCGCCGCAGGAGCGCCTCGATGCGCGCGACCAGCTCGAGCATCTGGAACGGCTTGACCAAATAGTCGTCGGCGCCGGTCCGCAGTCCCTTGACGCGATCCATCACTTGGCCTCTGGCTGTCAGCATCAACACCGGCGTTACAATGCCCGCGCCGCGCAGATCGCGGCACACGTCCAAGCCGCCCTTCTTGGGCAACATCAGGTCGAGCACGATCAGATCGATGCCGCCGCGGCAGGCGCGGTCATAGCCGGCCAAGCCGTCCGTTGCGATCTCGACGTCAAAGCCGTCCGTCCGCAAGCGGTCCTCGATGGTCAGGCGGATGCCAACCTCGTCCTCGACCAGCAAGATGCGCGACATAGATTCTATTCTCCTGTTTCGACCTACGCCGGCAGATGCAGCGTGAAGGCGCTGCCCTGCCCCGGCTCGCGGGTGAACGAGAGCCTGCCCCCCATGCCGGCAGCCAGATCGCTGGCTAGCTTGAGGCCCAATCCCGAGCCTGGGATGCTCTCCTCACCGGTGGCAGACCCGCGGTAAAAGGCGTCGAAGATTCTGGCCTCCTCCTCTTTGGAAACCCCCCTGCCGCGATCCCGCACGCGTATGCGCACTTCTGCGTCGCCTCCGTTCCGCTCCGCCTCCGTTTCGACGCGCACCCAGCGGCCAGGCTCTCCGTATTTCACCGCGTTGCTCAGCAGATTAGCGAGGATTTGCTGCAGAGCGCTCTCATCCACCCGCACGTTGGGAAGGTCCGCAGGCCCACTCTGCTCAAGTTCGAAGCCGGCCTGGTCGATCATGGGACGAGCCTGGTCCAAGGCACGCTGCAGGGCCGCTTGGGGGTCCACCGGGGCCAAGGAGAAGTGCCGCTTGCCGGATTCGAGCGAGGCAAACTGCAGTGTCTGCTCCACCATTTCAGTCAGCCGGCGCCCTTGGCTCTGGATCAACCCGCCGTAGCGCTTCACTCCGTCAGCCGATGCCACCACACCGTCAGAGAGGTTGTCGCCGACCAAGCAAATCACGGACAGCGGGGTGCGCAGCTCGTGCGTAACGCCGGCGATAAATTCGATCTGCGCCTCGGCCAAGTGCGATGCGCGTCGTGCAGACACCACAACCAGTGCCGTGGCACCGGCTAGCAGGAGCAAGACACCGAATCCCAGTCCCAGATTGCGAGTGCGCTGGTGCGCCACTGCGCCCTCGAGAGAGCCCGATACGTGCGCCGCGACGAACTCCAAATCAAGCGGCGAGTCCTGGCCCGCAACGACGATCCGCGGGCGCCCGCCGGGCCCCTGCCGCGGCCCTGGCGGGCCGCCCCCGGCACGGTCGCCGGGACGATCATCCCGCCCGCCATCCGGCGGGGGCCGTCGAGGCTGGTCGAATCCGACCCCTAGTTGCGGGCGTGGGGGCGGCCTCGCCGGGGACGGCCGCAACAGGCGCAGGCGGCGGCGCATGTCGGCCCCTTCCAGCCAAGCCGCGTCGATCGACTCGTCAGAGCGATAGAGCACGCGCTCGCCTTGCCTGACCGCGACTTCATAGAGCTGCTGCCCATCGGGGCCCGAGAACAAGCGGGCCACCTGCGCCGGCAGGACCGTCCTGAGCACGTACTCCCAGTCCAGAAGCAGGATCACGAAGGCTCGGGGAACCACTCGGACAGGGCGGCCCGCACCGCGTCGGTTCCTTTCAATGCCCATTAGAGGCCTGACCATCGCCCGATTCTCCGGAAACAGCCACCAAGCCTGTGACCGCCAGTCGCGCCCAGGACCGGCTGACTCCTGCCCCGGCACTAGAGTGCTCTCCAGCGATTCAAGATCGCCGCTCCAATCCGCCGGCACGGGACTGGACTTGCCGATTGGCAATTCACTCAGCACCCAGCTGCCGCTATCGCCCTGGCTGTACACGAGCATCCGTGCCAGCAAACCCGGAATGGAGCTAGTCTCGGCCCATAGCGCGTAGCTCTCCGCCCACCTGTTCCAGTCCAGCGCCTGCGGGCCGCGATCACGGGGGTGCATCAGCGACAACATGAACATCAGCTCACGCTCGGCCTCCTCGTCGAACTGGCGCATCGCGTTCGACAGCGATGTTTGCATCATGGAAGTCTGCGCCGCACTGATCTGGCCCGTCCAAGCGAACTGCAGCCCGCCCAGCAGCAGGACCATGACGGCGGCCACGACGATCACCAGCGCGAGCCAGTTTTTGCGGATTGCAGGCATCGGAGCGTCCATCATGCTGGGCGCGGCGGCGCGATGCCGAAATGGCGCGACGTGCTGTCGAATGTCGGCCGGTCCAGACGAAGGCGCTCGTCGTTCAAGAGGTAGGAAAACCTATAACCCACGCCGAGCAGCCAGACCCCGATCTGAAAGTAGTAAATCACTGCATGGTCCGGGTGCTGGTCATTCAGGTTGCCGACATAGAGTGGTCCGCATGTCTCTGCGGCCGCTCAAGCCGTCAAGAGTGCTCGATACACTGCCGACTGCCGCTGGGGGCGTTTTCATCGCAGCCCTGATCACCCCAAGTGGGATTATAGAGGAATTTCCGCACGGTGGCTTCCCAGACGGTCCGAAGCGATGCTCAAGCGGGGCGCGCGCGACACTATTAGCCCGAGGTTCATTCGGCAATCGCTGGCTAATCGCTTCTATTGGTAGCAGTTACGCGAATTCAACTGGTCGTTTTACTGGAAACAACCTTGAGGGGATCCACTCCCAGCAGGGCGAACGCCTTCGCTTGCAGGGGGTCGGCTTGGCCAGCAGCTGGTGCCAGTCCTCGATCCGCCAGCGGCATCTATCGGGGATCTGTGCTGCGCCCGAGGCTCGCGCGCCGCGTCACGATGCGGCATTCGGCTGCCATACCGTTTCGGCAGCACCAACGCTCTGGCAGGCCCAACGACTCCACACGAACAGGGCGTCGGACAGCCTGTTGAGATATCGCACGGCCACGTCCATGCCGGGCCCGGAGTCTGCCAGAGACACAACCCGCCGCTCGGCGCGCCGGCATACGGCGCGGCACACGTGCAGTTCGGCGTTCAACGGCGAGCCCCCCGGCAGCACGAAAGACTCCAGCGCCGGCAACTCAGAGTTCATCCCGTCGATCTCGGACTCCAAGCGAGCCACGTGCTCGTCCAAGATCCTCGGCTGACGCTCCCCCAGCGAGCCCGGATCGGTGGCGACCTCGGATCCGAGGTTGAACAGCTCGTGCTGTACGCGCAGCAGCATCGCGCCGAGACGCCCCAGTGACGGCGAGCATTTCTCCGCAGTCCGCAAGCATTCCACCGCACGTCCGATGCACGCATTCAGCTCATCCACCGTGCCGTAGGCCTCCACCCTTGGGTCGTCCTTGCGGACGCGCCGGCCATTGACCAGCAAGGTGACGCCGGAATCCCCGCTGCGCGTGTAGATGCGATCAAGCGTGATGCGCGGTTCCCGGAATTCCTTGGCTGACATCTGAAAGCATGATACGCCCGTCGCAGGGGCCGGCGCCCGCTCAGCCGGGCGTCTGGAGCCGCAGTTCCACGCCGGCCTCGACCAGCAGGCCCTTGGCCGTCTCGTTGAGCGCGTAATCGACGTTGTAGACCACTTTCGCAATACCGGCGTTAATGATGATCTTGGTGCAGATCAGGCAGGGGGAGCACGTCGAGTACAGCGTGGCGTCCTTGACGCTAATGCCGTGATAGGCGGCTTGCACGATGGAGTTCTCCTCGGCGTGGCTGCACAGGCATTCGCCCAGTGCCGTCCCGCTGTCCGCCAGGGAATTGCAGCGGGGGCAGCCGCCCTCGTTGCAATTCTTCACGCCGCGGGGAGTGCCGTTATAGCCAGTCGAGATGATCCGCTTGTCCTTGACGATGACGGCGGCCACCTTGCGCTTCATGCAGTTAGAACGCAGCGCTACGATCCGGGCGATCTCCATGAAGTACTCGTCCCAGCCGGGCCGGGCCGCCCCGGTCATCCAGCGCTTGACGATCTCGGTGACAGCCTGTTGGAATTCGTCGAGCGTGCCGGTGTTGCCAAGCATCTCATCGGCCTCGCCCCAAGTGGCGCGCAACTGCTGGCGGGAGCTGTCGGAGCTCGCCAGCTCACGGTCTTCTTGTTCAGCGAACTCGTCGTACGACGCCGGAGTGCGATCCCCTCCCCGCGCGCGGACGCGCCGGTAGCGCAATTCACGGGGCGCATCAAGGTGCAGCAGGCGAAACTGGCCCCACTCGCGCAGCACCTGCACTTCGTGCGGGTTGCGGATCGAGTCAACGACGTAATGCTGATCCGCATGCAGCTTGCGGCACACGCGGTGTGCTAGCACGCCTGGCCCGAGTTCGGCGCGCAGGCGGTTGCCCTCCGCGATCAGGTTTTCGCGGTTCGGCGGGAGGTTGCGAGCCGCCAGTCCCTCGCGGATCACGTCGGACAGGGAGCAAAACTGGAAGCCCTTCCGTCGCAGCAGCTCGCAGGCAACTGTCTTGCCCGATCCGTTGGTTCCAGTCAATCCGATAATCATCGCCGGCAGATCTCCATACTACCGCCCAACCGGGCGCGCGGCACCGCAGCTCGCCAGCCGGCCGACCCGCTGCCCGCAGGGTCCGCTGGCGGCGAGAAAGGCGATAGTATAGGCGCGCGGTTATACACCGATCCGCACCAATTCATGGCGAAATTCGGTTGACGGCCTTGCTAGATGGGTGTACAATGCGGCCAGACTGTTCCCAGACAGTTGATCAGGGACAGCTAGCAGGGAGTTTCCTCGTAGCGACATTTCAGGTGGTGAATGTCTCCAGAAGGGGGATTTCCTTGGTTCATCGGGTTCGGTTCCCGCAGTAGCGGCGGATATGAACGAGCCATCAGTTTTGACACCAACGGCAGGAGATCCTGCCGGGAGGAAAGCATGAACTTTCGCAATCAGACATTGCCACTACTCTGCCTGCTGTTCACCAGCGCCACGAGTTGGGCACAGGTATCAGGGCGCCTGTCGGGGACCGTCACCGATCCGACAGGCCAAGTCATCGTGGCTGCTGACGTCACGATCACCAACATGGGGACATCCGAGCAACGGATGGTCCAGTCCAATGAGGCGGGCAACTTCGGTTTCGCCGCGCTACCACCCAGCACCTACACGCTGAACGTCCAGTCGCCAGGCTTTCAGGCCTATGAGCAGGTCGGCATTGTCATCAACGCCAACCAAGCTCTCGCGGTAGGCAACGTGCCACTGGCGATCGGTGCGGTGACCGAGACCGTCACCGTCGAGGCAGAGGGTGCCGCAGTGGAAACCGACACCGCAGGCGTCAACGCGATGCTCACGAGCAATCAGATGGACGGGCTGATGCAGCGCGGACGCGATATCGTGGCACTGCTGACAGTCTTGCCGGGGGTCTCGCAGACCGCCGGCAGCGATGCCTTGGGCGGCAACTGGGGAACCCGCACGCCGAATTTCTCGGGCGCCCGCGCGGGCTGGAACAACTTCATGCTGGACGGCATGCCCGGCAACGACATCGATGCCACGGCATCGTTCCACGTCTCGGTCAGCATGGACGCTATCCAAGAGGTGAGCGTCAAGATGACCGCCTACCAAGCCGAGTACGGGCGCACGCCCGGCGGACAGGTCAACATCATCTCGAAGTCCGGCACGAATGAATTCCACGGCTCGGCCTACTGGTTCAAGCGCAACGAGGCGCTCAACGCAAACTCGTTCGATAACAACCGTTTCGGCTCTGCCAAGCCCCCGTACCGGTTTGACACCTATGGCGGCGTCATCGGCGGGCCGATCAAGCGCGACAAGGCGTTCTTCTTCGTCAGCCAGGAGAATTGGGGCATCCAGAAGCCTTCCCAAAGGCATCGTGCAACCGTCCCGACCGCGCTGGAAAGGGGCGGCGACTTCTCCCAATCGGTGGAACAGAACGGCAGCTTAATCCCAGTCATTGACCACATGACCGGCTCCCAGTTCCCGAATAACATGATTCCAGCGGCACGGATCAACCGGAACGGGCAGGGCCTGCTCAACTTCATGCCGTCGCCGACAGACCAAGGGCTGTTCGCGTCGCAGGGAATCAACTACACCGAACTGTCCCCTTCGGCACATCCAAAGATTCAGTGGCAGTTCAAGTTCGACTGGGTTCCCACGCCTAACGACCGCATCACGTTCCGGCCGCGGTTCTGGAACGCGGACATCCAGGCTCAGCGCGAGACTGTCGCCTTCAACGCCTTCAACAACAGCATCTTCGTGCAGCCGCACCACTACGAGTACATCAACAAGAACTTGCAGGGCATCTACAACAAGACGCTGTCGCCGACCTTGGTGAACGAATTCCGGCTCGGCTTGGGCCTCAGTCGCGAGTCCGGCGCGTTGAACGACGAATTCCAGCTCACCAAGCTCCGCAGGGAAAACAACCCGGGTCTCGAAGACCTCGGGCAACTGTTCCCGTCGGCGAACCCGCTCGGCTTGATTCCGCGGTTCAACTTCGGCGGGATTCCGAACGCGCCCTCCTCGGACTACGACCCACGCACGCCGATTGCGGCCCATGACGAGCGGCCCGTCCTGTCGAACAACATGAGTTGGTTCAAGGGCAACCACAGCGTCAAATTCGGCTTCTACTGGGAGATGAACGACGCCAGCGAGGGACCCCGCTCAGGCGGCGTTGGCCGCCACATGGGCACGTTCAACTTCCGACGCACCAACCTCAACCCGTACGATTCGAATCACCCCTTCGCGAACGCGATCCTCGGCAATTTCTTCGAGTATTCCGAGTCCAGCGGCCAGACCGAGGGCCTGGCGCGCACGTACACCGCCGAGTGGTTCGTCCAGGACACCTGGAAGGTCACCCCGAAGTTCACCTTGGACGTCGGCGTGCGCTTCTCGTCCTTCACCCCTTGGAGGCTGCGCGAAAACGAGGGTTCAGCACTCGCGATCGAGCGCATCGCCGTAGGCAGCATCCCGTCGCTTTACTACCCGACGATCGATGCGGGCGGCAACCGCGTCGCATATGACGCCGCCACGGGCGAGCACTTCCCCGCGCCGTACATCGGCGCTAACATCCCCGGACGCGGCGACCGGCTCAACGGCGTCATCATCGGTGACGGCGAGCAAGACTACTTGCACGGCTACCGGGAGCGGCCGCCCATTCAGGTCCAGCCTCGCCTAGGCTTCGCCTACGACCCGTTCGGCAAGGGCAAGACCGCTGTGCGCGGCTCGTTCGCTGTCCAGACTCAGGCGATCTTCGGCTCGCAGGGCTCGATGTGGGACGTGACAACGTCTCCGCCGATCCTAGAGTCGCCCACGATCTACTTCGGCAACCTGGACACGTTCCTGAACGCCGGGCAGGTCTTCTTCCCACCGAACATGAAGTCCTTCGATCCAAAATTCGACCCGCCCCGGATCTATCAATGGAACCTCGGCGTGCAGCAGGACATCGGCAACGGAACCGTCGTCGACGTCAGCTATGTCGGCAACAGCGGCACGAACCTGTACCAGACGCGCAACCTGAACACGATCGCCCCTGGGATCCGGTTCGATGACACGTACCGGGACCGGACGACAGATCGGCCACTGCCCGACGTCTTCCTGCGTCCCTACTACGGGTATCAAGGCATCAACCTCCAGGAAAACACGGGCTGGTCCAACTACAACGCGTTGCAGGTCAGCGTGAACCGGCGGTACACATCGAGCTTCCAATACGGCATTGCGTACACTTGGTCGAAGGCCATGGGGCTGGGTAACGGGGATCGGGATGCGCTTCCGATCTACCGCAGCGCCCGCGGGTACTTGTACGGCAAGACCGGCTTCGACCAGACCCACATGTTCGTGGCCAACTATCTGTGGAGCCTTCCGAACGCCAGAATCTTCGCGGACAATCCCGCGGGGCGGGCGCTCTTCCACAATTGGGAGGTCGCGGGCATCATCACGATGGCGAGCGGGTTCCCGCGCGGTGTCGGCTTCAGTTACACAGACGGTGTGGATCGCTGGGGCGGCGGAGACTCGCCCCGGGCGAACATGGTCGCGAATCCCGTGATCTCGAGCAAGTCGTTCGAGAGGTGGTTCAACACCGAGTCTGTGGCAGCGCCCGGCTTCGGGGACTACGGCAATGCCCCGCGGGATGTCTTCCGCGGGCCTGGAATCAACAGTTGGGACTTCACGCTCTACAAGAACATCCCGGTCACGGAAAGCTCGCGCTTCCAATTCCGCTGGGAGATGTACAACATGTTCAATCACACCCAGTACAACGGTGTGGACTCAAATGCCCGCTTCGATGCGTCCGGCGCACAGATCAACGGCAACTTTGGACGGGTCACGTCCGCGCGCCAGCCGCGCGTCATGCAGGTGTCGATCCGGTTCGAGTTTTGACCGGCTGGAGCCGGACACTTGTGCGGCGCACCCACCCCGGGCTCCCCACCAGAGCCCGGGGCTTTTTCTCTGCGGCGCTGATCGCATGCGCGGCTCATGCGCAGTCGGTGCTCGACGAGGCGCAACTGCAGCGCTTCCAGGCGGCCGAGCGGGCGTTTGCGGAGCAGCGCTATGCCGCCGCCGCAGGCGGCTACGCCGCTCTGGCCGACGAGTTGCCGGAGACTGCCGAACTCCACGCCAAGGTTGGCTTGAGCCAATTCTTCGACCGGAAATGCGAACGCTCCGCCCCCGCATTCCAGCGGGCGCTTAAATTGCGCCCGCAGCTGAAAGCCGGGCGCGTGCTGCTGGCGATCTGCCTCTCCGAGCTGGGCCGCTACAGCGAAGCGCTGCCGGGACTCGAGGAGGGCTACGTGGACCCGCCGGATCATCCGGGGGTTCAGCGCCTTGCTGGACTGGAACTGGTGCGGAGCTATCTAGGCCTGCGCAAGCACGCACAAGCGGCCAAGGTGACGGCCGAGCTGCAGATCGCACACCCCGACGACCCCGAGATCCTATTCCACGCCAACCGCACCTATCGCGAGGTGGCGGTTCAAGCCGCCTTCGACATCGCGCGCGTATCGCCAGAGTCGGTGTGGGGTCACCAAGCCATGGGCGAGACCTATGAGAGCCGCCAGTTCTACGACCTTGCCGTCATGGAGTACCGCAAGGCGCTGGAGCAGGAGCCCAACCGCCCAGGTCTGCGGTACCGGCTCGGCGAAGCGCTGCTGGCGAAATCGGGAGATCCTGCCCAAGCGGACAAAGCCTTGGAGCAATTCGAGCTGGAACTGACTGCCAATCCCAGCCACGCCTCCGCGGCCTTGCGTTCCGGGGAAATCTACTACGCGAAATCCCAGCATGCCAAGGCGCTCTCCCACTTCGAACGGGCGCTCGAGCTCCGTCCGGACTTTGCCGAGGCGCGCGTCGCTCTGGGGCGAATCCTCCTCGACACGGAGCGAGTCGACGAGGCGATACGCCACTTAGAGCTGGCTGTCTCCAACAATCCGGCAGACGCGAGTTCGCGCTATCTGCTTGGCCGCGCATATCGCGCCGCCGGCGATATGGCCGGCCAGCAAGAGCAGCTGGCCGAGTATCGCCGCCTGCAGGCCGAGCGCAGGGACCTAGACCAGCGGATCCTGCTCGGCTCCCCGGCCCCCCAAGCGCCGGACCGGCAACCACAGAATTCGCCATAATGGAACACCACGCATGAAACATTGCAGCATCCTACCCATCGCACTGGCGGCCGCGAGCTTGCCCTGCTTGGCCGGGGACTGGCCGACGTTCAGCTATGACGCCCGGCGCAGCGGCTGGGCCCGGTCGGAAGTCATTCTGAATCGCGAAAACGTTGGCGACATGGTCTTGAAATGGAAGACCTCGGTCAAGAACGAGCCGAAGTCGCTCGCAGCGCTGACAGCGCCGATCGTCGTGACGGACGTGCGGACTGGGGAAGGGCGCCGAGCCCTCAAGGACTTGGTGTACATCGCGGGCACCGGCGACGTTTTCTATGCGATCGACGCGCTGAATGGGGAGATCGTTTGGGAGAAGCAGTTCAGGACGGATGTCACCAACAAGGTCCCGGGCATGTGGCTGTGCCCCAAGGGGCTCAACGCCACACCCACCGTCGACGTGTCCAAGAACACGATCTATGCGATTTCGACCGACGGGCGGCTGTATGCGCTGGATCTCGCGACGGGCAAGGAGAAATACCGCTCCCAGCAATGGGTGCCGGCGTTTGCGAAGACGTGGAGCCTCAACCGCATCGGTGACGTACTGTACACCCCGATCTCGCAGCAATGTGGCGACACCGTGTCCGGCGTGACATCGATCGACGTTTCGAATCCCGAGAACTTCGTGATCCATGCCTGGCGCGCGACTCCGGAATACGGGGCTGGCGTCTGGGGCCGCGCCGGGGTGGCGATCGGCAGGGACGGCGGCATCTACGCCGGAACGGGCGACGGCCCCTACAACCCGGGCAAGCGGATCTTCGGCAATACGATGTTCCGCCTCGACCCGGACACGCTGGAGTTGGTCGACTACTACACACCTGCGAACTGGGAATACGTTTGGAAACGTGACTTCGACATCACCGCCTCGGCGCTCGTTCTCGACTACCAAGGGCAGGAATTGGTCGTCATCGGCGGCAAGGAAGGGCTGCTTTACCTGATGGACGCCGAGAACATGGGCGGTCTCACACACCACGACAACCTCTACACGACGCCTCTGCTGTCCAATGACGCGGAATGGTTCGAGGCGATGGGACTCTGGGGAGGCTTCTCGAGCTATGTTGACGCCCAAGGCAAGGTGTGGGTCTACGTGCCCACTTGGGGGCCAGTCTCGGTCAAGGCACCGGAGTTTCCGATCTCGAACGGGCCGAACCCTAACGGGTCCGTCATGGCGTTCACCGTCGCGGACCACCCCGAGACCGGCAAGCCTTACCTCAAGCCGGAGTGGGTGAGCGGCGACTCCGCCGTACCGGAGCCCGTCGCGATCGCTAACGAGGTCGTTTTCGTCCTGTCGAACGGCGAGAATGCCCGGCAGACCGTCAACGCGGGGATCTTTCCGTACGGAGAATTCAAGTCCGAGGAGCTGCTGAAAGATTCGCAGCGCATCGAGCACGAAGTCAGCGCCCGCCTGCGCGCCCTAGACGCCCAGACTGGGAAGATCCTGTTCGATTCGGGTCCGGACGCCATGGACACTTGGAGCCATTTCACGGGTATCGCGGTCGCGGACGGACACGTCTACGCGGTCGACTACTCATCAACGCTCTACTGCTTCGGGCTCAAGGATGAGGACTGAACCCGCGGCGGCGGCGCAGAACCGACCTAGAAGGTCTCGGATTCGGAACGGGCTCGCAGCTCGCGAAACTTGCGCACAGCTTCCGCAGCCCTAGCATCGTCGCCGACCCGGCGGTGGATTCTCGCCAACGCGTAGTGCGGGCGGTGGTCGGTCGGCGCAAGGGCCGCAGCTCGGTCCAAAGCTAGGATCGCCGATGGAAGCTCTGCTCGCTGCTCCAGCAGCAGCCCCAGCCAGTAGTGCGCCAAGGCTAGCTGCTGATCGTACCGGAGTGCCTCCCGAAGGAGGCTCTCGGCGCGGTCAAGCTCCTTCTGGCGGAACAGCATCGAGCCCAGCAGCAGGGGCGGCGTGCCAGAGCGCTGTTCGCGCTTGCGGTTGAGATCGACCGCCGTCAGATAGTGCTCGCTGGCTTTCTCGATCTCCCCCTGCGCTTCGTAACTGCGACCCAGGAAGCCCTGCACGTCGACCGAGCCGGGCTCGAGGTCAAGCGCTCGCTCGAATTCCCGTGTGGCGAGTTCAAAGCGCTTTGTCGTGTAGAAATTCAGTCCGAGGTAGTAGCGGCCCATGTAGTCCCCCGGAGCAAGTTGAGTCACGATCTCGAAAAATGTCTCGGCGAGATCCTCCCTGCCAAGCTTGACCAAGCAGAGGCCAAGTGCCTTGCTCGTGCTGGGATCGGCCTCGTCGAGGGCAAAGCTCTGCCTGAGATCGACGAGAGCGTCCTCATAGCGTTCCCGGCGATACGACAGCAAACCACGCAACAGGAGGTTTCGGGCCGTCGAGCCTTCCGCATTGAACCGTCCTTCGAGCGCTGCGGACGCCTCGTCGAGCCTGCCTTGATCGATCAACTTCTCGACAGTGCCGCTTGGCCTGCCAAGCAGCGGCGACGGTGATTGGACGATCACCTGCCCGGGCGCGGCGGGTCCCCAAAGGCACCATGCACTGATCCCAGCGAGCGCGAAGCACAGGACTCGTCGACAGCACACTGTCAGGCGGGACTCGCAGCAGAGCACAGGATCCCCGCTACTCGCAGCGCGGCGTGCGAGCGGGCACGCCAAGCTAAGTCGGCTCACGACTGCATCCTCATGCGGAGAAAGGGCCTGGGAGCCGCCAGTCTGCCCAACGACAAGGCCCTGCGTTTCACCGGTTTACCGGCATCGTACAGACACGACGCTCGCTAGTCAACGCAGGGCGAGTGTAGGGACTCGGATTATTCCGGCAGCAGATCGGGGTTTTGCTCGAACTGCGTTGACGCCGAACTAGTTGGAAATCAGAACAATCCGGGAATCATCCCCTCGTGAAAATACGCGTAAGTCTCTGGCCTGACAATGCTCTTTTATAGGGGATTATATACGAGAGTGCCCAAATCGAATCAGCTGTTCATTTGACCAGCTTTAGCCGTCGTAAGTCCTCTAGTGTCCAACCTATGTCATTGATTAGCTTCTTCAGAAGATTCGGGCCGAACGTCTTTTCGGATGATAGTGAATGACTACACGCCTACGGCCAGCCCCATTGACCTCATGCTTGATGAATCCCCTAGTAGCCCCTCGCGTCTCTTCCTCTGTCCAGCCGTCCTTGAGGAGGCCGCGGATTAGATCATCGGCGGTCTTCGACTTTAGCTGGCTCCATGCGGAACGGGGGATGGCCACCACGGAACCTCGATACTTTGAAGGAAAGATCCTCGGGGGGCCTTGTGATTGTGGATCTTGGGACGGTTTCTCTCCACGATGCAGTCAGGACCGACCGGAAGGGGATCCCCGTGCCGATGTAGGGAATCCATATACAGCTTCAGTGCTTCAACTGCATTTTCCAGCGCCTCCTCTTGTGACGTTCCATCGACGTGCAGTCCGCGAAACGCCGGGCAATATGCATGGAATCCATCGCCATCGCGCTCAACGACAGCGAGAACCTTGATCTTCATGGTGCGTTCTCCATTCCATCCATGACCAGCAATTCTCATTTTAGGGATTCGGGGGTCGATTTTTGGGTCTCCAGATTGATGGGCAACTGATTCTAGGGCGGTCACAGTTAACACAGCGACTCGCATTGTTCAATACATGAAGAATGGACAATGTTTTGGACGGTCTGCTGGACGCCTTCCGCCGGGCCGGCGCTGCGCTGCCGGCTTCCCGCCGGGGCCGCAACACGCGCTACGCCCCCGCCGACGCTGCTTCCTGCGCCCTCGCGGTGTTCTTCTTGCAAGCCCCCTCCTTCCTCGAATTCCAGCGGCGCATGCAGCAGGCAACCGCCCGCTCCAATTGCCACACGCTCTTCGGCGTGCAGAAGATCCCCTGCGACAACCGGATCCGCGATCTGCTCGACGGCCTGGACCCCGCCCACTTCGCCGAGCTGTTCCCGCTTTGCCTCGGCACCGTCCGCGAGCAGGGTGCCCTAGCCGCCTTCGAGCGCCTCGGCGGCCGCCTGCTGGTTGCGCTCGACGGCCTCCAGATCCACTGCTCGGACGCGATCCGCTGCGCGCAGTGCTCCGTCCGCCATGTCGGGGCCCACAAGACCGAGCAGTACTTCCATACGATGCTCTCGGCGACGGTCGTCGCCGACGGCCACAACCGCGTCCTGCCGCTGATGCCGGAGTTCGTGCAGCCCCAGCAGGACCCGGCCGCAGACCAGCCGGAACTGTCCGAGGAGCAACGCCAACAGGACTGCGAGCGCAACGCCGCCAAGCGCTGGCTGCCCGCCCACAGCGCCGAGCTACGCCCCTACCGGCCAGTCTTTCTCGGCGATGACCTGTACTGCTGCCAGCCCCTGTGCCAGTTGGTCCGCGAGCTCGGGGCGGACTTCCTGTTCGTCTGTCAGCCCAGTTCCCACAAGCGTTTGTACGAACTGCTGCACGACGATTTCATCCATTCCAGCGGCTGGATCAAGACCCGCAACCGGCACCAGCGGGTCGAGCTGCAGCGCTTCCGCTGGATGCACGGGCTGCCGGTCCGCGACGGCGACGACGCCGTGCAAGGGGCCTGGGTCGAGTGCGCGATCGAGCGCAACGGCGAGCGCACCTACACGAACACGTTCTGCACCAGCTTGGAGGTCACGGCTGACAACGTGGCGGACATCGCACGGGCCGGACGAGCCCGCTGGAAGATCGAGCATGAGGGGTTCAACTGCCTGGCCCGCCACGGCGACAACATCCAGCGCAACTTCGGGCACGGCAGCCAAGGCCTGGCCAACCTGCTCGCCACGCTGAACCTGTTCGCCTTTGCGCTGCATGCGGTCCAGGACTGCGTCTCTGACCTGTGGCGGCAAGGCCGGGCGCAGGCCGGCACGCGGCGCAACTTCTTCGCGACCCTGAGCTTTCTCACGGAGTGGTTCTGCTTCTGCAACTGGACCGCCCTGTTCGAGACCCTGCTACGCCAGCGCCCGCCACCGCCCGCTCCCCGGGCGGCTGCGAGCGCGCCAGCATAACGCAACGCAACGCGCAAGCCCTGCGGCCAGCGGCGGGCTCCTCCGGAACCCAGCGGCGAGGGTGCGCCTCGCCCGGCCCGCGCGCGCGCCACTGCCAGTGCAGGGCAGCCCGGCCACCCCGGCCCGCGTTCCGAGCCGCCGCCCTAGCCCTGCCGCAACTGCCTCCCTAGGGCACGCACAAACGCCCGCCAATTCCATCCCACACGAGCCAGACCCGCCATCCTGAGAATTGCTGATCCATGACGTGCTTGCTAGCACGATTTCATAATAGCTGCCAAGGTACCTTGCCATGTGCTACTTGTGCTTTGGACGCTTGATGCCTTTCCTCCGCTGCGAACGTTTCGCTCCCGCAGGATCGTAACAAAGTGAGAAATCCCGCCTACCTGCTGCCAAAACAATTCGGGATTCTCTCGTCAACAGACACCGGGCGCCAACAGCAGGAGGAACTCGACAGAATCGGCAAGGACGCTCGCAACTCCCAGGACTTGATCCTGAAGGCGGCCACCAGGCCGGTCTCATGACCGGATCGTAAGGCGGATGCGGTTGCTGGGTCTCCATCGTCGTGGCAACCAACCAAGACCATAAGACCCCAATGAGGCCCCAATAAGACCCCAATGAGACCCCAAAGGACCCATTCGCTTTCTTCAGGCCGAATTCGTCTCCACAGAGCCGCTGCTCCACGACCAGTGGACTCCGCCAATCCTCGATTACGCTACGACGTCAAGGCTCGCTTTACCTGCCGTTCGCTCGTAGAAGGCACCAAATGGGCAACCATCTCGCGCAGCGCCAAGCCATCGTCCGCACGATCGAGCAGCGCCAGAATCGCTTCCTGCCGCTTGATCGGATCATTCCCACCGACTCTGGACGGCAGGTAGTCGGCGCGCCGGAAACGCACCGTCACGCAGTCGCCGCGTTCCTCAATTTCGGGGCGAGGCAGCCCGGCGGAGGTCGACAGTTCCGCCATCCTGAGCGTGCCGCCCCCCCACTCCTCGCTAATGCCGCGGCGGTAGAACGTGCGTGCGATCAGCGGATTCCAGGGCCTCGATTCGTGCGGCCAGAACAAATCATCCGGTGTCAGCCCGAAGTGCAGCGGGCCGGTCGACGTCACCTCCAGGCGGTCATCGTACACCGCAAGCCCAGTGGAGCCGCCGCCCACTGCGTAGTCGCGATGGCATAGGGCGTTCGCGAGAGCTTCGCGTGTGGCCAAGGGCGGGTAAAGAGGTTCGTCGATGCGCTGCATGCGGCCCGACTCGAATCGGCTCGCGATGGGCAGGGTGTCGCGCAGAAAGCGTTCAGCGCTCGCAAGGAGCGTGAAGGCGTTGCCATTGAACTGCCGATTGTCCAGGAACTCCGATCGATCAAGCCCTCGAAAGCCGGCCACACGGAGCAGGCATTGCGGCATTTCGCATTCCAGACGCTCGGCCTTTCCGAAAAGCGCCGCCGCTGCCCGGAAAAGGATACCCTCGCTCATCAAACCCAGACCACGCAGTAGATCTTCCGGTTCCCGACTACCCGGTTCGTTCAGCCTGCCAATACGCACTGCCCCTGCCACCGTATTGCGGATCTCCGCCACGTCCAGGTCATCGACAGTCCATCCCGCGGCGGGCTGGTTTTCCCAGCGCCGCTCGCTGTGCATGCGCTCGAAGAGCATCAGATTGTATTTGTTGACCGACATGGCTTGGATCGTGTTGCCGACACGCCGATAGGAGGCTCCCCGCTACCGGTACGGCGGCGAGGCTCCCCGACTTACGCGAATCGCAATCACCTCAAGGACTCCGGATACTCGGACCCTCTCAATTTCTGGAAACGCCGGCGGATCGGTTCGTTGGAATTCGGCGCTTACATCCTCGAGCGTATTGTCGCCGGACAGCGGCAGCCAAACCTCGTCGTAGAGCTTGAGTAAGGCGAACTCGATCGCCGCCTTCTCCGTCGCGTCGCGCTGCTTGAGTTAACTCTTGATGCTTGAAAGCAGTCTCTTTCGAACGTGTTAGCCTAGGTGTCAACCGGTGTGCTGCGGTCGCCCGTTTACCAGCAGCCGGGCCACCCAAAGACCGTCACGGTGACATGAAGCTTCGCGGAATCGATGTGGCCCGCTTGCGACAGGGCCCGTGGGTCGTTGGATCGATGCGACGGTCAACAAGTCTCCATCATCCGGAACGGCCCGGGCTCGGACTCGCTCCGCGAACATCGGTAGCACAGGCCAGCAGCACTCCAGCTGACGGCCATTGGCCGCTCCCGCCTGAACTCAACCTCCCACTGTCATGGACAATTATCTAGCGCTCTCACTGACCCTCGGGGCCATCGGCTTGGTGGCATCATTCCTGACCTTCCTCTCGATGGGGAGGCATTCGCCCGGCACTCCCGAAATGCAAGGCGTGGCCGGACTGATTCGCGTCGGCGCGATGGCGTTCCTGTACCGCGAATACCGCTTTCTGGCGATGTTCGTGGTCGTGGTGGCCGCACTGATCACCTGGCAGTTGGGCGCGCCAATGGCCGTGAGCTTCGCGGTTGGCGCTTTTTGCTCGGTGGCGGCCGGCATGGTCGGCATGCAGGCCGCCACGCTAGCCAATTCGCGCACTTGTGAAGCGGCGCGGTCCGGAGGCCTCGGCGCCGCTCTCACCGTCGCATTCAGCGGCGGCAGCGTGATGGGCCTTGCCGTTGCCGGCTTAGGCTTGATCGGGGTTGGCTTGGTGGCGTTGAGTTTTCCGGGAGCGGAGAACGCGGTCTACCTCAACGGCTTTGCGATGGGCGCCAGCTCGATTGCGCTGTTCGCGCGCGTCGGCGGCGGCATTTTCACGAAAGCGGCGGACGTCGGAGCCGACCTCGTGGGGAAGGTCGAAGCGGGTATTCCCGAAGACGACCCGCGCAACCCCGGCGTGATCGCTGACAACGTCGGAGACAACGTGGGCGACGTGGCCGGCATGGGGGCGGACATCTTCGAGTCCTTCGCCGGCTCGATGATCGCGAGCCTGGCCATTGCCGCGACGCTGCCGGACGGGACCTTGTCCGAGCTAGCGGGTACGATGAGCGGCGAGGCGCTGCGCTCCGCGCTGATGGCGCTGCCGCTGGTGCTCTCGTCTGTGGGGATGGCGGCATCCTTGGTCGGCATCGCCGCGGTTCGCGCGCTGAAGGCGCTCGGCCCAGCCGCAGCCCTGCGCTACGCCGCCTGGCTGAGCGCCCTGCTCTTCCTGATCGGCGGCTATGTGACCGTGGACGCGATGGGTATCGCCCAAGGGGTGTTCGGGGCCGTGATCGCCGGCTGCCTTGCTGGCGTGGCCATCGGCTATATCACCGAATACTACACCTCGATGCGACCCGTGATGCAGATTGCGGAGGCCTCGCGAATGGGCACGGCAACGAACATCATCGAGGGCCTGGCCGTCGGTTTTCGCAGCTGTGCGCCGCCTGTGCTGGTGATCTGCGCGGCCATCTTCGTCGCGCACGACTCAGCCGGCCTGTACGGCATTGGCATTGCCGCGGTCGGCATGCTCGCGACGGTGGGGATCACGATGAGCGTGGACGCTTACGGGCCGATCGCCGACAACGCCGGAGGCATCTCCGAGATGTGCGGACTTCCCGAAGAGGTGCGTGCCATCACCGACAAGCTGGACTCGATCGGCAACACCACAGCGGCAATGGGCAAGGGATTCGCGATCGGGTCAGCCGCACTGGCGGCCCTAGCCCTGTTCTCGGCCTACACGCAGGCACTCGACAGCACGCGCGCTAACGCGGGCATGGATCCCATCTCGATCCCGCTCAACTCCGCTGAGGTCGTGATCGGGCTGCTGCTGGGCGGCATGCTGCCATTCTTGATCGCCGCCATGACCATCAAGGCGGTCGGCCGGGCTGCCGGCAAGATCATCGACGAGATCCGGCGACAGTTCCGCGAGATCGCGGGCCTGCTGGAAGGCAAGGCAGGTGTCCGCCCGGATGCCGCCCGCTGCGTGGACATCGCCACCGCAGCTGCACTGAAAGAAATGATCCTGCCTGGCGTAATCGCCGTTTCCGCCCCCGTTCTGGTGGGTTTCACGCTCGGCCCCGAAGCGCTGGGAGGCACCCTCGCGGGTGCAACCGTCACCGGCGTCCTGCTGGCACTGTTCATGGCAAACTCGGGCGGAGCTTGGGACAACGCGAAGAAGAAGATCGAGCAGGGCGGTGTCGAGGGCGAGGGCAAGGGCTCGGAAGGACACAAAGCGTCCGTTGTCGGCGACACGATCGGGGACCCCTTCAAGGACACCTCCGGTCCGTCCATGAACATCCTGATCAAGCTGATGTCGATCGTCGCGCTCGTCATCGCCCCGCTGATCGCCCTGTAACGGAGGCGTGCGCCCCCAGATCAGCCGACCGGCCCCTCTGATAGAGTGGGAAATTGATGGCTGATCGACCCCAGAGCCCCGCGGGACGCCCCCCGGGAAGTGTCGCGGCACCTAGGCCGCCGGGCATTCCGCCCCACCCGCAGACACTTGACGGCGCTGCGGCGCTGCACCAGATGTTCCGGCTGCGCAGACCGGCGTGGCAGGCACTGAGTGCGGAGGTGCGCGAATCGATCGCGCAGCAAGCCACGCAACTCCTGGGCGAGATGGAGAGCGGCGAAGCGGCCGGCTCCGCCCTGTTTTCGATGCTCGGACACAAGGGCGACCTGCTGATGCTGCATTTCCGGCCCGACCTCGAGCAGCTACACAGAGCCGAACTGGCCGTCTCGGGGCTGCGGCTGTCAGAATTTCTCGAGCCCACAACTTCGTATGTCTCAGTGGTCGAGTTGGGCCTGTACGACTCCTCGTACAAGCTGTACCAGGAATTGGCGGACAAGAACATATCGCCCGACAGCGCGGAATGGGCCGAAAGAGTCCGGGAACGGATGGCCGAGCAGGCTGTAGCCATGGCGCCGCGCCTGAATGCGGGCATGCCGCCACACAAGTACCTGTGCTTCTACCCGATGGACAAGAAGCGCGGAGAGCAGATCAACTGGTATACACGGCCAATCAAGGAACGTCTGCAAATGATGCGGGAGCACGGCATGATCGGCCGCCGCTACGCGGGCAGAGTGAAGCAGATCATCTCGGGATCGATCGGCTTCGACGACTGGGAATGGGGCGTGGACCTGTTCGCCGCCGACCCGCTGGTGTTCAAGGAACTGATCTACGAGATGCGCTTTGACGAGGCGAGCGCAGTCTACGCTGCGTTCGGCACGTTCTACATCAGCCTCCGCCTGCCTGCTGCGCAACTCGGCCAGTGGCTCGAGTCCGGCAGCCCGCGCTTCGGGCTAGACTGACCGCAAGCCCAGCCGCTGCTGCGGCACTCCCGAGCCCGCGCTGCTGTAGAATCATTTGACATGACGGGCCGCGGATTCGCGACGCCCGTCGAATGCCCACGCTATGCGGAACTTCTTCGTCGCTGCGATACTTGCCGCGCTGCTAGCTAGTGCGGGCAGCAGTGCTGACTTCGAGCTCGCCTACACCGGCGGGCCAGATAGCGCCGCGCTGCACGGCTTGAAGCTGGGCATCGATGAGTCCAACCTCCAAGGCGAGTTCCTCGGCGTGAAACTCGCGTTGACCGAAGTCGCCGGCGAGAATGTCCCGGCAGGCGCAATCGCAGTGTTCGCCGACATGCCCGGTTCAATTCCCGAAATCGCCTCGGGCGCAGCGGGCCGGGCTGTCTTCAATCTCAGCGACAGCTCTGACGAGTTGCGGTCCGGTTGTATCGCCAACGCGCTGCACGTGATTCCGAGCGCCAAGATGAAGGCGGACGCCGTCGCGCAGTGGCTCGCCAACCACCCGGGCAGCAAGGTTTCCGCAGCTGCTTGGCATGGCAAGGCCGTCAAATTCGCCGCCCGCGACCTCAACCGACGCTACATGGAGCTCTTCGGGACTCCAATGGACGAATTGGCTTGGTCCGGATGGTTTGCCGCGCGCGCCGTTGGCGACACCCTGATGCGCGATCCAAGCTCGGACGCTGGCGCGCTGCTAGGTGCCCTCAAGGAAGCCGACGGGCTGGACGGCCAGAAGGGCGATCCCCACAGCTTCAGAGCGAGCGGCCAGTTGCGCCAGCCGCTCGTCCTTGTCGACCCTTCCGGGGACCTGCTCGGCGAAGCGCCGGTGCGCGGCGCGCCCGGCGGGCTGGACAGCCTCGGAGCCTCGCCCTGCGAGTAACGCCATGCTTCGAATCATCACCGCAATCCTGCTACTCCCGCTCGCCTGTGGACTTGCCGAGCCGACACACCGGCTCTTCGTCACCAACGAGGCTGGCGATTCCGTCACAGTGATCGACAGTCGCAGCGGCGAGGTAGAGGCCACGATTCCCGTCGGCGACCGCCCGCGGGGCATTGGCTTCAGCCCAGACCGCAAGCTGGTCTACGTCGCCCTCGGCAACGACAACGCCATCGGCGTCATCAACACCGCGACACTCGAGCTGGAACGCAAGATCCCTGCCGGTTCGGACCCGGAGGCGTTTGCCGTGCATCCTGACGGGACGATCTACCTGTCGAACGAGGACGACGGCTTGGCCACGGCCCTGGATCCGAATTCGGGCAAGATTTTGGCCGAAATCAAGGTGGGCCTGGAGCCGGAGGGCGTGGGTGTAAGCCCGGACGGCGGCCAAGTGCTGGTCACGAGCGAGTCATCGAACATGGTGCATATCATTTCGGTGCCGGAGCACAAGCTCGTCGCCAATATCCTTGTCGGCGCGAGGCCGCGGGAGGTAGCCTTCAGCCCGGACGGAAAGTTCTTCTGGGTGACCTCCGAGGTCGCCGGCCAAGTGTCCAAGATCGATCGCGCGACCAACAAGATCATTACTGTCAACAACCGCCTGCGGCGCGAGATCAGCCCGCGCGTGAAGCCGAAAGGCATTCTGCTGAGCCACGACGGGACGCGGCTGTACGTGTCGCTGGGGCGAGGCAATGCCGTCGCAACCCTCGACCCGGATACGCTCGAAATCCTGGGTACTGTCGAGGTGGGCGTCCGGGCATGGGGAATTGCGCTGTCGCGGGACGGGACGCGCCTGTACACCGCCAACGGTCCCGACGCGACGGTGTCCGTGGTCGACACAACGACGCTGCGGGAAATCAAGACAATTCCTACCGGAGAGATGCCGTGGGGCATTGCTCTCGATGACTGACCGACCCCGCTGGCATCTACTAGCCCTTGGTCTGGGCATCGCGCTGATTCCGGCGCAGCCCGCGACCCACGGCGCCAGTCCGCTCGAAGCGATCGGCTGGAAGCTGTTCTTCGACCCGCTGCTGTCAGCCCCGCGCAACATCTCCTGCGCAAGCTGCCACATTCCCGAAGAGGGCTTCGAATCGGGAGTCGCGCTCGGCGAGGGGGCGTATGGCGACACGCTGCCGCGAAACACGCCAACGGTGGTCAATCTGGCTGACGCGCAGTTCTTCTTCTGGGACGGCCGGGCCGAATCCTTGGAAGAGCAAGCCAAGGGTCCGATTGAGAATCCGATCGAGATGGATCTCTCGCACGACGAGGCGGCCAAGCGGGTCCGGGCTCAGCCCAGCTACGCCAAGGCTTTCGAGCTGGCTGGCATCAGCGACATCACAATTGACGCGGTCGCGCGAGCAATCGCAGCCTTCGAGAGAGGACTGGTCACCGGCCCGACGCTGTTCGACCGCTGGCTTGAAGGAGACCGCTCCGTCTTCAACGAAGCACAGGAACGCGGGCGCATGATCTTCTTTACTCGAGGACAGTGCGCGACATGTCACTTCGGCCCGAACCTCACCGACGGCATGTTCCACAACATCGGGACGGGTACGGCGGAAGACCCCGGGCGATCCGCGATCAGCGACGACGACTATGACCTAGGGGCGTTCAAGACGCCGTCGCTCCGCAACTGGAAGGCCCGCGAGCCGTTCATGCACGACGGCCGCTTCGCGACGCTTGACGACGTGCTCGCCTTCTACAACGAGCCACGGGCCGACGCGCTTGGTGAAATCGAGCTGGACCCGCTTGGTCTCAGCAACCAAGATCACGCCGACATCAAGGCATTTCTCGAGACCCTGAACGGCTCGTGGCCCGACCTTGCACCTTACGAGGCGGCGTGGCAGGCCCTCCAATAAGGCCTTCACGAATACCCGCTGCCAGGATTCTGCAACCTTGATCCCAAACGAACAGAACTGGCGGCGTTGGATCGCTTGGGCCGCATTCGCCGCGACCGCCGCGAACTTCGCGTCGATCGCCGTCGCTCACACGATCTTGGCAATCGGGCTGCTCCTGCTCCTACTGCGGCCACGCGCGGTTCGATTTCCGCCGATCATTTGGCCAATCCTGGCGCTGATCGTCTGGACATTGCTGGCAGCCGCTGCCTCGGACGATCCCGTCGCAGCCCTTCCCCAAGTCAAGAAATTCTTTGTCTTCGCGATCCTGCCACTCGCCTATACGGCATTCCGGACCCCGGACATGTGCCGGCGCGCCGTGGAAGCCTGGGTTGTGGTTGTCCTAGTGGCTTGCCTGCTGGCCTCTGCGCAATTCGCCGCCGCGGCCATCCGCGTGGCCTCGCTGGGCGGGGAATTCTACAGCCTCTACGTGGACGACCGCATCACAGGCTTCTACAGCCACTGGATGACGTTCAGCCAGGCCTCGGTGCTGGCGTTGCTCACGCTCGCCAGCTACCTGCTGTTCGGGCGGCGGCGACCGGGCCTCGGCATATGGATCGCATCCGGCGCCGTCATCTCAGTTGCACTGTTGCTGAGCTTTACGCGCAGCGCGTGGCTCGCACTGCTGGCGTGCGGCGTATACGCGCTGGCGGTCAAGAGGCCCAAGACGCTCATGCTCGTCCCGGTTGTGCTCGCGCTTACATTCTTGGCAGCTCCCGATGCGCTGCAAGAGCGGGTTCGATCTATCCGTCCGGGAGCCAACCAATCGCGCATCATCATGTGGCGCACCGGCGTGAACATGATCCGCGCGCACCCCGTGCTGGGCGTTGGCCCGGAGCGTGCCGGGCCTCTGTTCTCGGAATTCCAGCCCGCCGACGTCAAGGAGCTGCCCCCGGGCTTCTACGGGCACCTGCACAACGTCTACATCCACTACGCAGCCGAGCGCGGCATTCCAGCCGCCCTGATCACGCTCTGGCTCTTCGTCCAGATCCTGAGCGACATGCGCCGCGGCCTGCTGCGGCTGCCGCGCGGCCCTGACGACCGCCGGTTCTTGCTGCAAGCGGGAACCATGAGCGCGGTAGCAGTCGCAATTCTGAGCTGCTTCGACGTGTCGCTGGGCGACAGCGAGGTGCTCGGCGCCTTCCTTGCCGTGACAGCCATCGCTTACAGGGGCATGCCGGACGAGCCTGCCAAGAATCCTGCGGCATAGGCGACAGGCTTCTGGCCGCCGGTTCACCGGGCCAGGCTCTATGCCATGATTGTTGCTTAAGTTATGCACTTCAGACTTACCGAAATGGCCCTTGAGGACATTGAGGCCGACGTCGCGATCGGGTTTGTGTACGAGGCGAAGGACGCCCAGCTTCCGGGCCTCAAGTACTGGGACTCCATTACCGATGGGCTGGCTAGCGAAATGGCTGCCCGGGGCGAATTCCGGGGCGAATTCCAGTCCAGCGTGGTGATCCACAGACCACCGCGAACGCGGGCGGGACGCTTGCTGCTGCTAGGCGCCGGACCGCCCGAAAAGGCGTTGTCCGCCCGCTGGCATGACTGCGTCGGCAGCGCATGGCGGCAGTTGCGATGCACGGGAGCCAAGACCGTGGCGGTGCTCGCTCCGTTCGGAGTGGATGCCGACAAGGCCGTGCGCGCCATCGTCGAGGGAATCACCCTCGCAGACTACGAACCGGATGTTCACAAGAGCGCGGACAGGCAGGCTTCGTCCTTAGAAACGGTCACGGTGGCGGCGCCCGGGGCGACGCAGTGCGCCTTGGACCGCGCTGCCGCTACGGCCCAGGCGCAGAATCGCGCCCGCGAGCTGGTGAATGAGCCAGGCAATCTGCTGCCGCCTAGGGTCCTAGCAGCCCGCACGGCCGAATTGGCGCTCGCGGCGGGGCTCGACTGCGAGGTTCTTGACCAAGCGCAATTGGAGTCGCTGCGGATGGGCGCGCTGCTCGGTGTGGCCAAGGCCAGCGCCGAACCACCTGTCATGATCCTGTTGCGCTACCGCCCCGAGGGCGGCAGCCCCGAGGGTGGCGCTCACCTAGGCTTGGTCGGCAAGGCCGTGACCTTCGACACGGGCGGCATCTCCCTGAAGCCGCCTGCCGACATGCATCTGATGAAACACGACATGGCTGGCGGTGCCGCCATGATCGGCGCGATGCTGGCAATCGCCGCCGTGCGTCCCAGCATCCCGGTCACGGCCGTGATCCCTTCTGTAGAAAACATGCCCGGCGGCGCGGCGCAGCGGCCCGGCGACATCGTAACGACCCGATCCGGAAAGACGGTGGAGGTGCTGAACACGGACGCCGAGGGCCGCTTGATCCTGGCTGACGCGCTCACCTATGCCAAGGAGCAGGGCTGCACGCACCTAGTCGACGCGGCGACGCTCACGGGCGCGATCGTCGTGGCCTTGGGCACTGACTACACAGGCGTGTTCGGCAACGACGACCGCTGGCGCGATCAAGTCTTGGGGGCTTCCAAGAGCGCGGGCGAGAGAATGTGGCCGATGCCGCTGGGCGAGGAGTTCTCAGCGTTGCTCGCAAGCCCGGTGGCCGACATGGCGAATATCGGTCCCCGCTGGGGGGGCGCCGTCACAGCGGCGGCATTCCTGGAGAAGTTCGCCGGTGACACCCCCTGGGTGCACCTCGACATCGCCGGTACGGCTTGGTTCGAAAAGAAGCTGCCGCACGCGCCCGTCGGCCCTAGCGGCGCGGGCGTACCGACACTCGTAGAGCTTGCGCTCGGGCTCCAGTGAGCAGCACTTCGCAAGCGCTGGCGGGCAGGCCTCGCTATTGAATGGTCGAAGCGCCTTGCACGCCAAGCGGGCCGGTCGTGACGTTGCGGTTCACGTGCCGATCAAGATTGATGATGTAGGTCTCTGGCGAGTTGAGCAGGTGTGGGGAGTGCGTGGCCGCGATGATGCGGAAGCGTTTCGTGTCCACCAGTTCCTTCAGCATTTTCAGGACGCGCAGCTGATTCGACTGCGACAGCGCCATTTCGGGCTCGTCAAGCAGTAGCACCGACCCGTCAGGCAAGTGCGGAAACGTGTCTTTGAAGAGCGAAAGCATCACCTGCCCGTGACTTGCCGAGAGTAGGAACTCTTTCAGCTCGGGCTGGTCGTCATACAAGGAAGGCGCGTTCCGCGGGTTGTGCTGCTCAGCGTCGAACAGCAGGACCTTCCCAACTTGCACATCGAGCTTGTCCAGCCGATAGGCGTAATTGTCTACCTGTTCCTGCCGCAGGGCGTAGTAGATCGAATGCAGGAGCGTGGATTTGCCAGATCCGTTCTCGCCTTCCAGCATGATCAACGGGTGCGAAAGGTCCACCACCATCGGCATGTGAAAGTTGAGGTTCATGAACACGGGGTGGCTGAGAATCTTTAGGTACATGCGCTCCCAACAGGATAGCTTGCGCCCCGGGCCGAACCGCGCCAGGCGGATAGCTAAGATTGGAGGTGTGCTTTCGCCGTCGCGGAGACACCGCTCGCCGGGCGCGCACTTGGCCTGATGCCTCCGGGATGCAGCATCGAGGTTCTCGGCTCGGGGACCAGCGTAGGCGTGCCGACGATTGGCTGTCACTGCCGGGTTTGCACGTCGGATGACCCGCGCGACCGGCGCTTGCGCCCGTCTGTCCTAGTCCGCTACCGCGAAGCCGGAACCTTACGCCACATTGTCATCGACACGACCCCCGACTTTCGCCAGCAGGCTCTCAGGGCCGGCCTCGAACGCGTCGACGCAGTACTGTACACCCACGACCACGCGGACCACATCATGGGCCTCGACGATATCCGCCCCTTCAACTACGGCAGGTCGGACCGCATCCCGGTCTATGGCTCGCCCGGAACCCTGAAATCGCTGCAGCGCGTGTTTCCTTACGGATTTTCCGGCGAGGGCAGTCATGCCGGAGGGGTTCCCCGGCTTGATGCGATATCCGTCAGCGAGGATCCGATCCGCCTGTTCGGGATGGACTTCCAGCCCGTTCGGGTGGACCACGGACCGAAGAAGATCCTGGGATACCGCTTTGGCAACGCAGCATACGTCACCGATCAAACCGGATTCCCTCTTGAGTCACTGCCCCAGCTGCAAGGCCTAGACGTGCTGTTCCTCGGCGCGCTGCGCCACGTGCCACACCCCATGCATTCGACAGTGGCGGAGGCGCTGAACTGGGTAGAAGTCCTCCAGCCCGCTCGGGCATTCTTCACCCATATCTGCCACGAATTGCCGCACTCTGACACGGTCAGCCAGTTGCCGAGCGGCGTGACACTCGCCTATGACGGCCTGCAAATTGAGGTTGAGGGCTAGCGCGCGCATGCACGGCGATTGGTGCGGACTTGAAGATATCCCGCCTAGCTTCGGCCCTGCGGTGGTGACCATCGGCAATTTCGACGGCGTTCACTTGGGACACTCGAGGATCCTGCAGAGAGCCGCCAAGGCGGCCCGGCGCGACTCGCTGATTTCGGCAGCACTGACGTTCGACCCGCACCCACTGGCGGTCGTGGCCCCAGAGAAAGCACCGAAGACGCTTACGAGCCTGCGCCAGAGGGCCGAATTGATCCGCGAGCAGGGAATCGATCAGGTCGTCGTGATGCCCTTCACCAAGGAACTCGCCCAACTGTCCCCCCTCGAATTTGCGGCGGGCATTCTGGTCGAAAAGCTGCGAGCCAAGCGAGTCTTGGTCGGCGCAAGCTTCCGATTCGGCCGAAAGCAGGCGGGCGATACAGCGATGTTGCGAGAGCTTGGGGCGGAGTTGGGGTTCGCTGTCGACAGCGCAGACACAGTCGTCGTCAACGGGAAGCCGGTCTCCAGCACGAGAGTGCGGGACTTGGTCACGCGGGGGGAGATGGCGCAGGCGAAGCGCTTGCTCGGCCGGCCGTTCTGCCTGAGCGGCCCGATCGTCCGGGGGGAAGGGGTCGGGACCAAGCAAACCGTCCCGACGTTGAACCTCGCCCCAGAGAGCGAAGTGCGGCCGGCGGACGGTGTCTACATCACCCTCAGCCGCCTCGCCGGAGAGCGAGAATGGCGCGAGTCGATCACCAACGTGGGAATGCGTCCGACGTTCGATGGACGAAACCGCACCGTGGAGACCTTCCTCTTGGGAGAGCTGCAGCAAGGCACGCCAAGCGCGCTAGAATTGGGGTTCGTAACGAAGATCCGGGACGAGCGTCCCTTCCCGTCCGCCGCGTCGCTGCGGGAGCAGATTGGTATCGACATCGAAGTAGCCAGGCGATTCTTCCAGCGGCTGCGATCTCTGCCAAGCGGATCTTTCGGAAGCTCCTGACAATTTCCGGGACGCCCAGCTTCCCGAAGAGAAAGCACACCTATGAGCATCAAACTCTCCGCCGCGAAGTGCGCGCATCTCCAAGCCTTGGCCACCAAGCGCGGCATCATCGGCGCCGCCGCAATGGACCAGCGCGGCTCGCTGAAGAAGGCGATCGCTAAGGGCAAGGGCATCGCGCCCGACGCCGTCACAAACGACATGATGAGCGAGTTCAAGCTCAGCGTCTCGAAAGCTCTAACGCCTCATGCAAGCGCGATCTTGCTGGATCCGATCTGGGGCGTTCCCGGCGCGAGGGCGCGTGCGTCCAACGCCGGCTTGCTGCTGTCCTACGAGGAGAGCGGATACGACAACACGCAGCCCGGGCGCCTGGCCACGCTCGTGAACGATCTGTCCGTGAGGCGCATCAGCGCCCTGGGCGCCAATGCCGTAAAGATCCTGCTGTACTACTCGCCATTCGAGGACGCCAGCGTCAATGACATCAAGCACGCGTTCATCGAGCGGATCGGGGACGAGTGCGCCGCGAACGACCTGCCGTTCTTCCTCGAGTTCGTGGGCTACGATCCTGCCGGCGGGGACGAGAAGGGATTGGATTTTGCCAAGCGCAAGCCGGAAGTCGTTAGCGCGAGCATGCGGGAGTTCTCGAAGGACAGGTACGGCGTTGACGTGCTGAAGGTCGAGGTTCCGGTCAACATGAAGTTCGCCCAGGGTTCGCGCGCGTGCCAGGGCGAAAGCGCCTACACAAAGGCAGAGGTGATGGGGCACTTCCGCGCGGCTGCAGAAGCCGCCGGGCGTCCGTTCATTTACCTCAGCGCAGGCGTGACCAACGAGGTCTTCACCGAGTCGCTCGAATGGGCCGCAGAATCGGGCGTGAAGTACTCCGGAGTGCTGTGCGGCCGGGCGACCTGGCAAGACGCCATTCCGATCTACTGCCAGCAGGGAGTGGCGGCGCTCGATGACTGGCTGGGAGTTCAGGGCGTCGAGAATATCGGGCACATCAACGAGCGACTCGAAGGAGCCACACCTTGGTACGCCTTCTACGGGGCCGAAAGCGCTGACGCGCTCGTCGCCTAGGCCAACAGGCCAGCAGCTTGCGCCGCTGCCCGCGAGCGTCCAAGCTCCAGCAGCGCTGCCTCATCGGACGGGTCGATCGACCCGTCCGGATCCAAGCGGACCCTGACCAGCAGGTTGTGCCCCTGGGAAGCGGCCTCGCGCTGAGCCGCGATCAGATCCGCAGCGCTGCGACGCTGGCCAGCGCCGAACCGATAGGTGATTTCGAGCGGCTTCTCGCGGTTGGCGGTCCAAGCCTGGGCAGCCAGGCCGGACTCCGGGACCCGGGGTTGGCCGCTCTCCGAGACGACAAAGTCCTCGTCGCCGCTGGCTCCCAGCCCGAACGCGATGAGCATGCCACCCTGCGCCTCTCGCAGGATGGAGTATGTCTGGTCGACCGGGAATAGATCCGGGCGGGCGTGGTAACCGCTGACGGGCTCGAGTCGGATGCCGGCCAGCGGCCGATAGCGATAGGCGATCTCCTGCAATTGATGATGCGTGTAGCGGACGTAGAGCAGGAAATCTTCGTCTTGCTCGAAGAGATACTCGCCAGGCGTCGATTCGTACGCCGGGCGAGCGCCGCGCCAATCGGTCTGCGCTGTCTGCGCCGGGAAGAAATACGGATGCCGCCAGTCGACCGCGTAGGAAAACGACACGATCAAACCCAACCCCCGGCTCTGGCAGGCAACACAAAGCTCGCTCAGCAAATCCCGGTCGCTGGCCTCCAAACTGTTGAAGTCGGTCTCAATCGTGCGGAAGAGGCAAAAGCCGTCGCCATGACGGGCGGTCAGGCTCACGTACGCCATCCCGCAGGCAGCGGCAAGGTCCGCCACTGCATTCGCATCGAAACCGCTGGGGTCGAAGGTCGATTTCAGCTCCCCATAGCGCGCGAGCGGGATGCGCTCATCGAATTGGACGGTCGGACCGCGGCCGAGCTGACTGTAGACCCCGTACTCCAAGTCCAAGCCAAGCTGAGACGACTGGAACCATTCCAGCGTCGCCTTTCTCGGGTCAGCGCCATAGACGGACTTGTGGCGTTCGAGGAAGCCCGGCACTGAGGGCTCCGAATCCGATGGACGGGACAGCCTCGAGCAGCCGGAGAGGCCGGTTGCCGCTACGATAAAGGCGCGTCGGCGCATGAATTGGATTGTAGCCCTGCGCTGCCTCGCCGGCAGGTTGGCGCACTGCTGATCGCTATCGGGGATCCGCGACGGGCGGGAGCCACGGCAGGCTGTTGGGGGCCTTCTCAGCGGAACGGGTCGCGCGTCGCCAATTCCGGAAACAAAGAGAAGTCCCGGTCGCGCGTAGGCAGCACGTCAATGCCGTGCGCCCGGCATATCGCCGCTATCAGGGCATCATGCACTACCCCACCTCGCACACGCGGCCGATTGATGAATCCCTCTAGCGTCTCCAGAAAGTCAGATGTTTCACCGGCGAGTTGGCTGGACGGTGATGCAGCCCATTGCAGAACTTGGTGCCATGCCAACTCTGGCGGGGTCGCGGCGGATCCCCAGATCTTGCGATTCGTGACAATGGCGAGAAACTCATAACAGCAAGGCCACGGTATAGCCCAAGGAACCGCCCCTTCCGAAAGGTCGCGCAGAATGGCCCGGGCAACCCCATGCCCGCGCACCTCCCTGCGATGTGCGTAGACCAAGACGTTCGTGTCAACCGCCACCATCGCTATTCAGGCTCCCCGTAAATGGTGGCCCGCAAGTCCTGCCAGCTATACGCCTCAAGTGGATTGGGCGCATTCGAGTCGCCGTAACTGGCGTCAGTCAGGCGATAGGAAACGTAGAGGATCTCCCTTATCATGCACTTGCATTCTGGGAACCCCACTCCTACAGATCAGTACCCGCCTGCGCGATGCTCTGGTGGCCAACATCTGGGGGGCACAAGGCCTGACAAGCTTGCACCGTGCGTAGCAGCTGCCTCTTGAGCTCAGTAAGTCTGCTGATCCTCGGCAGACAAGACACAGCGGAGGAGATGCGGCAGCTGGCGCGAGGTCTGGTCAGTTAGGCGCTGACGTGGAGAATGCCGGTCGGCTGGGCTGGCAGCGTCGCGGCGGCCTGTGCTGGTGACCGGCCGCGGACCAACAGGGCGCTCATGCGCCCGCTAGCGACTCAGCGGCGAGGAATTTCGATTGGAATTACTCCCTTGCCGAACTGCGATTTCGATCCTTCCATCCGTGTTCGGCACGGGCTTCCGCCAACGACATCATCTGATAGCCAAGGTCCTTGGCAATTGCCTCGATTCCCGCCAGCCGCCATGTGCGGTGCTGGTGCTCGTACCCTTCCTCGCCTAGGTTGACATAGTCCGGCCCCCAGCGCAGCAGACGGTATTCCAACTCACCAGCTGAGCCAGCTTGCGAACCGTTGCGTCCTTTGCTAGCATAATTTGCAGGCATGGCGGCACATAAACCGGCTGCTGTCCGAAGAGGATGGGCTGACATGGGTTCCAGCATCACCGTCCGGGACATCGATCCCGGGGATAAGTCTTGGCTAAAGCGCGAGGCCCAGCAGGTCGGCGTGTCGATGGAAGAGCTCGTGCGCCGCTTGGTCCACGAAAAGCGCATCAAGACCGAGCGCCGGCTGAAGCCGTCCGAGGCCTTCGCGCGGCACTTCGGGGAGGATCACGGGGTCGAACTGCCGCCCCGGGCGCGTTTCGGCTACAGACCGCTGTCATTCTCTGGTGAAGGAATTGAATGACCGCCCCAATTGCGTGGCTGATTGACACGAACGTCGTATCCGAAATGATGAGGCCGCGGCCGGATCCGCGGGTTGCCGCCTTTCTCGATTCGGCCGTCAACGAAGGACTCGCCCTCTCTTCCATCACGGTCTGGGAGATTCTCGAGGGCATCGGCCGTCTCGCCCCTGGCCGACGCCGGGACAGCCTCTCCACGCGGTTCCACGATCTTCTCGACGAACTGTTCGAGGACCGGATCGTCGACTGGTCCTTTGACGATGCCCAAGCGTGTGCCAGAATCATGGAAGAAAAGCGGCGGCGTGGGGAGTCGCTCGACGATCATGTTCCGGACGCCTTGCTCGCTGCGACGGCGGCGAGCCGCGGGCTCGTCATGGTAACGCGCAACACCGGCGAATTTCGCAACACGGGCGTCAAGACTGTCAATCCCTGGACCGCCGGGCTGCGATCCCAACACAGGCGCTGATCGCGCGGTCGGTATGGTCCGGCCCTGGCTCCGGGCCGGCAATCGCGTCGGCCTCGCGTCCCGAACGCTATCGCTCTTTGCCTTCGGCGACCTGGCCGGGAACCGAGCGCGTCTGGCCGGCGCACCGCTCTCCGTCCGGAATCTACGCGCTGATCCTGCATCACCTGTTCCGATCCGAGGGAGACGAACTCGACGAAGAGCGGATCATCAAGTCGGCGACCGGGATTCGCGACACGGAGGTCTGGAAGAGGCTGTTCAAGTTCCAGCGGGACGGGGTTGTCGGCGCAATCGTTTTGCCTTCCGGTTACGGCAGCAGCGGCGACCGCCTGGGAATCGGCGCTCTGAGAATACCGACGTCTCGACGATAGAATCGCGAGTATATATACCGCCGCCAGCAAGGAGAAGCAGATGTCTCGCCGGATCGAAATGAACATGGAGCTTGCGCTCCTGCGCTCAGATCGCGACGCCGCTGGGGCCAGACTGTGAGGAGGAGCCGCATCATGGAGAAGATCGTTGCAGCCGACCCAGTGACCCGTTCAGCGGATATCGTCGCCGACAATCTTGAACGGTTGAAGACTCTATTCCCTGAAGCGTTCACCGAGGGCAAGGTGGACTTCGAGGTGCTCCGCCAGATTCTCGGCGGCGCCATGGACGAAGTCGACTGATATCGTTCTAGATGTTTTTTCCGGTTCTGGGTCTACAGCGCACGCTGTAATGAAAAGCAATTCGATAGACGGAGAACAGGTCAGATACATACTTGCTCAATTGCCGGAGGTACTGAGCACAGACAAAACGGAGCAGCAGATTGCAGCTCACTTATGTGACGAATTGTGTAAGCCTCGCAACATTGCTGAGTTGACCAAGGAGCGCCTCCGTCGCGCCGCAGGGAAGATCAAGGAGTAAAATCCAAGCTATGCCGGCGACCTCGGCTTTCGGGTCTTCAAGCTTGATACATCCAACATCCGAGCCTGGGATCCGGCGCCCGACGATCTGGAAGGCGCACTGCTTTCGGGACTCGAACATATCAAACCCGGCCGATCCGAGCAGGATATCCTCTGCGAGGTGCTATTGAAGCTCGGTCTCGATCTCTGCGTTCCCATTGAGACGCGGACCATTGCGGGCAAGTCCGTGCACCTAGTGGGTGCCGGAACCCTGATTGCCTGCCTCGATGAGGCGATCTCCCGCAGTAAGGTGGAGCCGCTGGCTCTCGGTATCGCTGACTCGCATGACGCGCTTGCGCCCGCTGGCGAGTCCACCGTCGTCTTCCGCGATAGCGCCTTCGCCGACGATGTCGCCAAGACGAACCTCGCCGCCATTCTTGAGCAGCGCGGTCTCGGAAACGTCCGCAGCCTGTGAGTCCAATAGGTCAAGGAAGACGGCCCATGAGCAAACGCGAGCGCCTGTCGCAGACCATTCTCCGCCGACCGTCGGACGCGAGTGTCCGCTTCTCCGCTCTGGGGGCATTGATGCAGCATCTGGGATTCGAGGAGCGGATATGCGCAAGCCATCACCTCTATGGAGGGAAGGTATTGCAGAGAAGGTCAATTTGCAGCGCGGCGACGGAAAGCGCCAAGGCTTATCAGGTGAGACAGGTCCGCCGGTTGATCCTGAAACACGAGTTGGGAGCAGACGACTGATGCACAAGTACGAGATCATCCTCTATTGGAGCAACGAGGATCAGGCTTGGCCTTCGTCGCCGAAGTGCTGGAACTTCCCGGGTGCATGGCGCACGGCGACACTCAGGAAGCTGCCCTCAGGCACGTCAACGACGCGATGCAGCTCTGGATCGATACGGCGCTGGAGTTCGGCGACCCGGTGCCGCAGCCCAAGGGCGAGCGCCTGATGCTTGCTTGACCGTAACCCGCAAGAATCAAGGCGAAACCCGCTCCAGCCATGATGAAGCTCCGTTTCGAGCCCGACCTCGATTTTCAGCTGCAAGCGGTGGACGCCGACCAGAACGATCTCGGCGTCGGCAACCGGCTGACGCTGCTCGACGACGAGATTCTCGCGAACCTGAAGGGCATCCAGCTTCGCAACGGGCTGCCACCGTCCGACATCCTCGACTCCGGCGACTTCACCGTGGAGATGGAGACCGGGACCGGCAAGACGTACGTCTATCTGCGCACCATCTTCGAGTTGAACAAACGCTACGGCTTCACCAAGTTCGTCATCGTCGTGCCGTCGGTCGCGATCAAGGAAGGCGTCTACAAGTCGCTCCAGATGACCGACAACCACTTTCGGCCGCTCTATTCGGGCACGCCATTTGAATACTTCCTGTACGACTCCGCAAAGCTCGGCCAAGTCCGCAATTTCGCAACCAGCCCACAGATGACTTTGGCCAGAATACGCACGCGGCCTCCGTCACCGTGAGGTCGGCCGCAAGCACCCGCAAGCCGACCTCTCCCCCACTGGCATCCACCGTATCGTTCACTGCGACTTCAAAGTGGTGGCTCGGCCCGATGATCGAGAACCGCCGCGCGAGACGCTTCCGTAGTCCCTCGGCCGTACTGAGTGTCTGGCGCTTCCGCAAGTTACTAAGCGTGATCCGGGTGCCTTGACCAAAATCGATGCCGCTGGTCGGCAATTCTTCCGGTTGGTACTGAGCACTGTCGCTAGGCGACTGCGAGCCAATGGCAGCCTGTATGCCGGATAGGGTCATTCGAAGAGCGTTTCTTTCCTCATTTCGCGCGGTTTCCACAACGATTTCGTTCGCAATCGAGAACAGTGAAAGCTTGCCGATCCCCTTGCGTCCCATCGGCTCTCTAGCCATCAACGGCGTTCTGCCCCGTTGTTCAGTCCGCCGGACGTATCCGACAAAGAGGAAGCGGTCATTGACGTCGGCTTGGGTCATGCCGCTGCCATCGTCTTGGATGACGATCTGTCCTTCATCGGAATTGAGCGTAATGTCCACCCTTGAAGCATCAGCATCCCAAGCATTCGCTACCGCCTCCGACAGGACGGACGGCACGTTGCTATAAAGGCTTAGGCCCAGATGCTGCAGGACGTTCAGGCTAAGCCGCATCCTGTAGCGTGGCAGCGTTGAACTCAAAAGTAGGCCTCCAAGTGTTTCTTAATGGCCTTCGCCACAGCGCGGGCTAACAGCACCGGCACTGCGTTTCCAATCATTCGGCCCACTCGAGTTATGTAAACGGTTTCGTCGGGCCGGACAAAGGCATAGTCTGGGGGGAACGTCTGAAGGAGAGATCCTTCGCGAAGGGATAGCGCACGGTCCTGCTCAGGATGTCCAAAGCGACCGTTCCCGAATCCGATGAACTGCGTCGTGATGGTCGGGGCCAGTTGGTCCCATTGCATCCGGCCGTAAACCGCATGGTACTGCTTCCCGGACCTCTTTCGGTGGCAGTCAGCGACGAGTTCCGGAGGCCAATCGCTCCACGTGCCTCCAGGTCGCGAAGCTTGGATGCGCCGTAGGTTTATCGGCGCCATGATACTTGCGTAGTGGAGACGATCTCTTGCGTCGCAACAACCTGCGCCAATAGGCGGCATGCCGCTGATCGCATCCCGAACGGTCGAATACTCGCATCGTGCGTTCGTCGGATGGGGCAGCTGCGGTCGGCCGTGCTTTGAGCAGATTACTACGAGTCTCGACCGCGACTGTGGCACGCCAAAGTCAGCGCAGCTCACAACTCGCCATCGGACGTGGTAGCCTGCTCCTTCAAGCGCTGCCACGAACGCCGAAAAGATGCTTCCGTTGTTGAAGCGCTCCAGTTGCGGCACGTTCTCCATCGTCAATACGTCAGGTGCAACCTCCACAGCAAGCCGGGCGAATTCTTTGAGCAGGAGCCACTTAGGGTCGAAGCGTCCGCGAGAATACCGAGCGTATGGTTGACAGGGGGCGCATCCGATCAAAATCTTCGGCGCGCCCGCTATAAAGTGGGCGTCAATCTCGCTTGGATCGACCTCGGCTATGTCTTTCCGTATAAATTTCGCCTTGTTGTTCTCTTCAAACGGATATTGGCACGACTCATCAATGTCAAGGCCGCACGTAACTCGGAATCCTTCTAGAAGAAACCCATGCGAAAGAGCTCCCGCGCCGCAGAATAGATCCACAACGCTTGCTCGGGGGACGGGCTGGTTCGCGGTACTTGCTAATGTATCCGCACGTTCATGTCTGTAGCCCCCCGCTTGAGGTGGCGTGCCGTTCGATTCAAGCCCGTGCGTAGCTCCCATTCACTTAGGCTTCCGCCACAATGGCTAGCATCTCTTGGTAGGCCAAACGGGTCAGAGTAGCTCGCTACGGGCCGCAGGCAATACCTGTACTCTACACCATGAATCCGACGGGATGAGATTCTGCTCTTCCTTACCCAAGACTTAACCGGGGACTCCGGGAGCCCCACTCCAACAGATCACTACCCAACTGCGCGAAGCTCTGGTGATCAACATCTGGGGGCACAACGCCTGATAAACTAGCGCCGTGCGCAATACCTGCCTCTTGGTCTCACTGTGTCTGCTGATCCTCGGCTGCACGACCGAGCCCGTAGAACCAATCCCGCCATCAAGCTCAGTCCACGTGTTCGAGGCAGAAGAAGGGGGATACGCGCATTACCGCGTGCCCGCGATCGTGGTATCGCCCGCCGGCACTGTCATGGTGGTCACTGAGGCTCGCGCCAGCGCGAGGGGCGATTGGGGCCTGCAGGACATTCTGATGATCCGCAGCAGGGATGCTGGCAGGACCTGGGACGAGCCCCGCAAGATCGTATCGTTGGAGGGCGAGCCCGAACAGAACGAGGCGGCCCTGGCGCAAGGCCTCGCCGAACCGGGGGTCACGACCTACAACAACATTGTCCCGATTGTCGATTCCGAGGAAGGCGTGGTCCACTTCCTGTTTTGCAGCGCCTACAAGCGCGCCTACTACATGCGCTCGGCCGACGACGGCGAGACCTTCACCGAGCCGGTGGACATCACGGACACCTTCGAGCAATTCAGGCAAGAGTACGACTGGAAGGTGATCGCCACCGGCCCCGGCCACGGCATCCGGCATAGCAGCGGGCGCCTGATCGTGCCGGTCTGGCTCTCGGACGGCACAGCGGGCCACGCGCATCGCCCATCTATCGTTTCGACCATCTACAGCGATGACGCCGGCGCCACATGGCAGCGCGGCGAAGTGGTGGTCCGCCATCCCGATCTGAAAAATCCGTCCGAAACCTTGGCGGTCGAACTTTCCGACGGCAGCGTCATGCTCAACATCCGCCACGAATCGCCGAATCATCGGCGGGCCGTGACGGTCAGCGCGGATGGTGCCGAGGGATGGTCAGAGCTGCGCTTCGACGATGCCTTGTTCGAGCCCATCTGCATGGCCAGCCTGATACGAGTCGGCGACACGCTGGTCTTTGCAAACCCCGACAGCACTGAGCCACGCGATCCGGACAATCCGGACGGCAACTGGAAGCGCCAGAACCTGAGCGTACAGCTGAGCGAGGATGACGGGGCTAACTGGCCGTACAAGCGCGTGATCGAACCGGGGGTCAGCGGGTACAGCGACTTGGCTGCGGACCAAGACGGTACCGTCTACCTAGTCTATGAGGACGGCACGCCAACGGATCGAGGTACTCATGTCAAATACCTGACGGTGGCGAGCTTCGATCTGGACTGGATTCGCCAGCAGATCAGCAATTGACGGGTTAGCGGGAATTTTCCCCGCAATGCGAAGTCAAGGTCAGCTGTGCCACCATCAGGGCCGATCGATGGCATCGGTGACTGGAATGACGCCTAAGTAGCCGAGGCCGTCGCGTGCGACCCGGAAGCCGGCTTCTTCACCGAATAGGATTGGAAGCGTGTCGGACCCTCCTACGAGGTCGTCCCGGAGCAGGTAATGCTGGGGTTCGGATGGGACAGGGGCGTGATCAAGGCGGAGCCAGGCTTCGGGGGCGGCGGGCGCGGCGTCGTCACTGGCTACAGCAACCGGCGAGACACGCTGCGGGTGACGGTCTATTCGGAGGCGGCCGACGGCGCGCGGGGGTACCACGAGATGCGCCCGACCACCGAAGACGAGATCCGTGCCTATCCTCAGCCTCTGGCCGACTACCGGGGAGGCCTGAGGTAGGGGTGATCCGGCTATCTCGACGGAATTCGCGCTGAGCGCTCCAAGAGTGCCCGGTGCGAGTCGGTATCGCGGCAACGGGTCTTGAGCGAATCTGGGCAGTTCAAAACGCTCTCCGATGGGATCAGGGGAAGGCAACTCAGCGGAGTCCGGGCGATCATCGGTTGCGCGCGAATGCCCACCCGTTCCGGTCGGCGGCTTACGCCGCACTGGGCCGCCTTCCGCCGAGCGGCTAAGCCGGCCGGCTGACAGAGGTCGCGATCGCCGTGAGTTCCTTGACAATCCCGGCATTACCCGAGTCGTCAATCACGTTGCGGAACTCCCCCGGGTCGTTCTGAATGTCAAACAGTTCGCTGCGTTCCCAGCTCAGGTAGTTCAGCTTCCAGCGGTCGGTCCGCACCATGATGATTGGCGGCTTTCCGACGAAGCGATTGTCTGCCGTGAAAACCCTGCGGCAGAAGTAGTACTCCGAATAGGCGAATTCGCGAGGCGTGTGACGGTCCCCTCTCACAGACGCGGCAAACGATTGGCCGTCAATCGTGCTGGGGACGTCAAGACCGCACAGCTCGGCCAACGTGGGTAGCAAGTCCACTTGCTCGACGATATGTTCCCGGGCGCTGCCCGCGCCCAAGCGATCCGGCGTGCGGATGACCAGAGGCACCCGGACGGACTGCTCGTACATGTTGTGCTTCGTCCACATGCGGTGCGCCCCGGCCATCTCGCCGTGGTCAGACGTGTAGACGACAACCGTGCTCTCGTCCAGCCCGAGCTCGCGCAGGGTGTCAACGACGCGGCCCACGTTCGCGTCCATCTGCGAGAGGTTGCCGTAATACCCGCGGATCGCGTCGCGCAGCTGGTCATCGGTCTGCTGGTACCAGCCCCGCTCCTTCGCTCGGACCAAATGCCCGTGAAACCCAGTCTCAAGAGCATCGGCGGACCGTTCTGGCAATTCGATCGCAGTGCCTCCGTACGCATCCCAGTACTTACGGTGCGGCACCAGCGGTGTATGGGGCATGAAGAATGATGCCCACAGGCAAAACGGCTGGTCGCGATGACCGCGCAGGAAGCGCACAGCCTCCTCGGCGTAGAACGTGTCCCGAAACAGGCGTTCCGGCATCGAGGACGGCCGCCCGCTCGTGCCTCCCCCCTCTCCTTGGTCCCTACTGAAGGCGCGGGCTTCCTCCCGCGTCAAGCGGGCCAGGTGTGTCGCGTTATTGATACGGTGCGAAAAACCGTGCTGCCGGCTCTCGTCGACAAAATGCATCTTGCCGATTGCAGCCGTGGAATAGCCGTGGTCAGCAAATAGGTGTGCAACCGTACGCGCGTCTGACGGCAGAGGATCTTGGAGGATCTTGGCACCGTGGCGACTCGGATAGTTGCCTGTGACGATCGAACCCCGCGACGGCACGCAAACCGGGGACTGGCAATAGGCACTGTCGAAGCGCACTCCCTCGCGCGCAATTTCGTCGATATGTGGCGTGAGGGCCTGGTGGTGCCCATAGCATCCCGATGCGGCGGCTTGATGCTGGTCCGAGCACAAGAAGAGGAGATTCGCCCTCTTCGTGCGCGAAAAAGCAAAGAACGGCCCCGAAGATGCCGCGGCCAGCGTCCGGATTGCAACCCGCCTGTCCACGGCCGCTACTATATCAACGCTTCCAAGCCGCAGGGAATCACCCCCCCCGAGCGCGCGAAGCAATACACTTCCCCACTGCGGGATCCGATGACCAAACGCCCGTCAGCGATCGCTGGAGAGGCGACGATCCGCCCTCCGATCGCGAACTTCCACCGCAATGCGCCGTCTTGGTGCCCAAGCGCGTAGATGTGGCCGTCCATCGAGCCGACCCAGATCACGTCCCCGGCCAACAACGGGGAAGAGTCCACCCGTGATTGCGTTTCGAACTCCCAGCGCAACTCTCCGGTTTGCTCATCGATCGCGTGCACCCGCTTGTCGCGTCCGCCGATGACCACAAGTCCGCCGCTGATCACCGGAGATGCGAAAAACTCGTAGTCTGTCTCGGGGTGGTCGTAACGCCAGGCGATGCGCCCCCCATGCCAGTCAATCTTCAGCACTTGGTAACCGAAGGTGCCCACGTACGCAGATCCCCCGACCACGGCCGGAGTTGCCGCGACATAGTCCTTCATGTCAACCCAAGAATCCTCTTCCCCCGACTTGATATCGATGACGCGGAACTTACCGTCGCAACCTGTGATGAACGTCTTGCCCCCGACCACGGCCGGGCTCGAGTTCACGCGATCCTCGGTCTGGTACTTCCACAGCACTTCGCCCGTCTGCGGTTCGAATGCATACAGGTTCGAGTCGTACGAAGCCACGAGCACAGCATCATCGCTGCAGTGCGGCGACGAAAGGATCTCGGCAAACGTCTGATAGACCCATGCGGACTGTCCTGTTTCCACATAGACAGCGTGAAAATAGCCTTCTTCGTCCCCGAAAAACACCTTACCGCCGGTGACGCATCCCGAAGCAGGGACGCCGAGCTTGGCTTGGTATACCCAGTTCGCCTCCCCTGTCTCCAAATCGACCGAGTGGAATGTTCCATCCATCGCGCCGAAGTAAACAGTGCCGTCGACGATGATCGCCGTCGAATCCACGCCGCCCGGGGCATCGTAAACCCACTCCACTTCGAGGGGCGGATCAAAGGCCGACTCAGCGATTGCATTCCGCGAGCTGTTCCCCAAGAATAACGGCCAATCCCCGGCCAGCAGCGGCGAACCCGCAAGCACAAATAGGGCAACCGCCCAAGGCCGGGCTGGCCTCGCCTTTGTAAATCGGCTCGTCAGCATTCGTCTAGTTCAACCGTGGCGCGCCTCGCTGCGATCTGCGCTGCGCCATGGACCTCAGAACGTCGCGATCGGATTAAACGGGCTGCCGGTGCCGCCCCCGACCGCTATCGGCGCGGCGGTGACGAGGAACTCCCAGCGATGCTGGCGCGCGGCCTCTGCGGCGACCGATTCGAGGTCTAGATTGTCGAAGATGGGCATGCCCATCGCGATGATGACCAATTGATGGATCGGCTGGCCAACCCCGTCGACACGGGAGGGCGAGACATCGCTCGCGGCATCGCTGCCCAAGATTGCAGCGTCTCGCTCCTTGAGCCATTTCGCACTTGAGGCGTGCAATCCCGCCGAGCTCTTTGATACGTCCCACGGCCCTTCTTGATCGCGCCGCGCCCAGCGTCCGGTGCGGATCAGCACGATGTCACCGCTACGCACCTTGGCACCCGCCTGCTCCTCCCATGCATCCAAATCTGCGGGATAGATTGGCGTGCCGGGCTCGAGCCAATCGACGCCCTTCAACCGGGGGATGTCCATCAAGACCGCGCGGGCGAAGATGCCCTCCTTGAAATTGGTCACCGCCAGCTTCGGCGCCCCCTCGGCAACGACCTCAGCCTGCGGGAACCCGTTGTACATCTTGCCTTCGAACGCCATGTGGCAGAGCGAATCCATATGGGTATGGGCGTAGCCGTGGTAGCTGACCTGGTAATCGTCCGAAACGAACTGGCCGGGGTTGTTGAGGCCGACGTTGAGCATCTTGTGCATGAACGGGCGCGGGTTGTCCACCGCGGCGTCCTTTTCAACGTCCCGCGCCAGCGAGACCGAGATGCCCTGCGTCACCAGCTTGGCAGCTTCCAAGCGGGTCTCGGGCGTGATCAGGTTGATGGCTCCGAGCTGGTCGTCGTCCCCCCAGCGTCCCCAATTTGATAGCGATTCCATCCATTCGTCCACATCCGCCTTCGTTACCGTGGGCTGGCCGTAAGCGCAGGCGAGCGAGAGCAGGACTGTCGGCAAGAGAATCTTCTTCACGCAATCAGCTTACCAGCACTTAACCGCCGACATCACGCTGGAACCCGCCCACACGTGTCCCTCATAGGCAACCCAATGGGCTCCCGCTTGGTCAGCCCTCTCAGGCTGACCAACGCTCTTCCGACACGATGCCAGCCCCCTCCACAATCCGCACCAATGCGTTCGACCGCACCGCAGCAAACGTTGCGGACTTTCCGCTCGGCCAGCGGACCTCGAGATCGGCGGACTCTGCCGCGCCCAGCCCGAAGTGCAGCCGGCTGTCGTTCGCCGAGTGGAAGCTGGACTGGCTGAGCACCGCCTGCGCCTGCCGCCGGCCGCCGTAGCTGGCGATCACCGTCGCTCCGATGGCGCTCCGATTCGACTCGGCTCCAACCAGTTTGACCTTCAGCCACTTCGTTCCGGCGGGAAGGTCGTTCCGCAGCAGGGAGGGCGGTGCGTTGAGGTTGACGATCAGGATGTCAACATCGCCATCATTGTCGAAATCGCCGAATGCGCATCCCCGGCTGGACTTCGCCTCACTGAGCGCACCGGCTTCCTGGTCGAGCAGCTGCTCAAACTTGCCGTTTCCCAGATTCCGGAACAGAACGCGCGGCGTCGCCGCCGGATAGCGCTCAAACTCCCGGGCCAGTTGCGGGTAGACGCTGCCAGTCACGAAGAAGATGTCCGGCAGTCCATTGTTGTCAAAATCTGCGAAGCCCGCGCCCCAGCCGACGTAGCTCGTCTCGACTCCGATACCGGAGCGCAGCGTCACGTCGTCGAAGTACCCTTCCCCGTCGTTCCGATACAGGACATGGGTGTCATCGAAAAAATGCGTCTTGAACAGATCTAGGCTGCCGTCGCCATCGTAATCCCCCACCGCTACGCCCATCCCGGCCTGCTCTGCGCCGTCCTCGCTTACGGCACACCCTCGCTCCAACGCCTCCTCAGAAAATGTGCCGTCGCCATTGTTGTGGTAGAACAGGCTGGGGCTTGAGTCGCAGGCGACGAAGATGTCCTGCCATCCGTCATTGTCAAAGTCGGCAGCCACTGCAGTCAGGGCATAGCTCTGTGTCGGAGACGAGATGCCGGACTCCTCGGTGACGTCTGTGAAGGTGCCGTCGCCATTGTTGCGGTAGAGCAGGTTGTGGCCGCGCCGCAATCCCCGCGGGCCGCAAACCACCGGGACCCCATCCCATACGCAGACGGAGGACTCGCCGGGGAGCGGCACGGTTTCGAAATCGAATTCCAGGTAGGTCGCGACGAACAGGTCTAGATATCCGCTGCGGTTGTAATCGAGGAAAGTGCAGCCGGATCCCCAGCGCACATCCGGGTGCGCCAAACCCGCTTCCTCGGTAGCGTCCGTGAACGACCCGTCACCATTGTTCCGATACAGGACATTGCTCCCCCAGTAGGTGACAAACAGGTCGTCGTACCCGCAGTTGTTGTAATCGCCGACGCAGACTGCGGAGGCCCAGCCATGCCGCACCAGGCCCGCTTCCTCCGTGACGTCGGTGAAGGTGCCGTCGCGATTGTTCTTGTACAGCCGGTTCGTGGCCCCGTCGGGCACCCCGTCCAGGGTCCGTCCGTTGAGGATGAAGATGTCCAGCCAACCGTCGTTGTCGTAGTCGAGGAATGCCGCACCGCAACCGATCGTTTCAAGAATGTAGCGGGGGTTATCGGCGGAACCGTAGACCGTTGGCTGCACCAAGCCCGCAGCGTTCGCTACATCCTTGAACCGTGCGTTGAATGGCAGACCTGACGACTGGGCTCGCGGCTGGGCCCGCACGCCCCTCGAAGCCACGCCTTGCGCCCGCAGACTGGCGGATGGAAGGGCGGCCAGCGAGAGGATCTGGCGCCGAGACAACCGGCTCAGCATGCCCACAATATATCAGCGGCAAGCCTGCCGTAGCCGCGCCCGGCCAGACTCTGAGAACCACTCCATCTCCGCCCGGAAAGCGAATCGCGCGCGGCGCTTGCGTCCGCGTTGATCCGGCGTGATCCTAGCTGGGGGTACAGTAATGGCTAGTCGCGGCCTTGGCGGAGCGATGGATCGGCCGACTGTGATCCGGACGCCCTCACCGCAGGCAGCGCCCCTGGACTACCCGCCGTGAATGGTTGGCTTCGTCGCTTCGCGCCGGTTCTGTGCGCTGCTGCACTGTCGGGAAACAGCGCCGCTCAGACGGTCGACCAAGCACTTGCCACAGGAGCCAGGCTTGAGCAAGAAGGCGACATCGAGGGGGCTGTGGCAGCTTTTCGCGAGGCCGTTGCTCTGGCTCCTGAGCGCTTGGACGCGCTAACGAAGCTGTCCATCGCCTACCTGCGCATCGGCCAGCCTGCGCAAGCGATCCCAGGCTTGCGCAAGGCCCAGCAGGCGGCTCCTCAACACCCGGGGATTGGCTATTTCCTAGGACTGGCATTGTTTCAGTCCAGCCGGTTCGCGGAAGCCCGCGCCGAGCTCTCGGCGGTGCTCGAGCGGCAGCCCTCAAACAGCCAAGCTCTGCACCTATACGGGTTGTGCCTGCTGAAGCTGGACGAACTCGAACGCGGAATCCAGGTCCTGGAAGAAGTCGTGCAATCAGCTCCGGGCAACCGGCAAGCCCTCTACACGCTGGGATCGGCGTACATCAAGACCGGTCAAGCTGACCGGGCCGGGGAGCTGGTCAGCAACCGCCTCCAAGACGACGAGACGCCCGAAGCCCTGTTGATCAAGGGCTCGCTGCACCTTGCCAACAAGCAATACGGCGACGCTCTGGCACTTCTTGAACGCGCCGGCAGAGGCAGCGAGGCACTCCCCATGGTGCATTCGCAGATCGGAGTCGCCCTGCTGTACGAGGGCCGCAGGGAGCGCGCAGCAGAGGCATTTCGGACAGAGCTCGCCGGCAATCCCCTCGACTTCAACGCCAACGCCTTTCTCGGCTGGCTACTCCAGCAGAACGGAGAAGCCGAACAGGCCCTGCAATTGCTGCAAACGGCGCACGGCCTGAACGAGTCCGATACCGGCGTGCAGTACCTCTTGGCGCAGGCACACAGCTCTCGAGGGAGCTGGAGCGAGGTCGAAACCCTGCTCAAGGAAGTCATTCAGGCGCAGCCGGCCTTCATTCCCGCACACGTGATGCTGGCTCGGGCTTACGCCAAGCTCAAGCGCACAGAGCTGTTTCGCCGCCAGCAGGCAATCATCAAGCAGTTGAACGAGCAGCAGCAGGAACGCGACCTGCTCGGCGTGGACCACCTCTACGACGGAACGGTGCTTTCGATGCCGAAGCGGTGACTGGACAGCGTGGCAAACCCGGAGCAATCAAACACATGAGAGTGCGCGCAGGAGCGATCCGAGCTGCGGCTTGTGCCACCTTGGCGGCCTGCGCGGGGCTCGCGGCCGGGCAAAGCATCGGGGCCGACCAAGCCGCGGCGATCCGGTTCGAGACGATTTCCCCGCTACAGAGCGGCATCGGCTGGCAACACGTCAACGCACAGTCGGACGAACGACACCTGCCGGAGACGGTCGGGGCCGGATGCGCGTTTCTCGACTTCGATGACGACGGCTGGATGGACATTTATCTGGTGAATAGCGGCCCTGCGGACTTCTACAGGCCCGCGCGCGAACTGGCGAATGCCCTGTACCGCAACAACCAGGACGGCACCTTCACCGATGTCACGGAAGCCGCCGGCGTGCAGGGCGGGCAGTTCGGCATGGGCGTGGCCGCTGCAGACTTCGATCGGGATGGCCACGTGGACCTGTTCCTGACTTCGTACGGGCGCAACCTGCTGTACCGGAACCGTGGGGACGGGACCTTCGACGAGGTTGCCGAGGAGGCGGGCGTGGCTGCCAGTGGATGGTTCACGGACGCGGTCTGGTTCGACTACGACAACGACTCCCAGCTCGATCTGTTCGTCTCTGGATTCGTCTCCTATAGCGTCTCCGAGTCCAAGTACTGCGGGGACAACGAGGCGGGCAGGAGGCACTATTGCATCCCGCGGTCATTCCGCCCCACGCAGTGCCTCCTGTTCCACAACAACGGCGACGGCACATTTCGCGACGTGAGCGAGGATGCGGGGATCTCGGCCGTTGGGAGCAAGTCCTTCGGCGCGGTCGCGACCGACATCAACCGGGACGGGTGGCTGGACCTGTTCGTCGCCAACGACACGATTCAGAACTTCCTGTTCGTGAATCAAGGGGACGGCACGTTCGTTGAAGAGGGGCTGCTGCTCGGCGTGGCCTACAGCGATTCGGGCACGGCCCGCTCCGGCATGGGCGTCGACGCCGCAGACTACGACGGCGACGGCTGGCAGGACTTGTTCGTCGCGAACATTGATCAAGAGATGTTCAGCCTGTACAAGAACATGAAAGGCGGGGATTTTGTCGACGCGTCTCTGGAAGTGCGCCGCGAGACCCGGCTGTACAGCGGCTGGGGCCTGCGCTTCTTCGACTTCGACAACGACGGAGACCCGGACCTTGTCTTGGCGAACGGGCATCCGGACGACATGATCGGCCTGTTCAAGCCCCTAGTGAGCTACAAGCAGGCACTGCTCCTGTTCGAGAACACGGGCGAGGACTTCAGTAACGTCAGCGCCACCGGCGGCAGCGCGTTTGAAGGAAAATACGCTTCGCGCGGCCTGGCGGTCGGCGACTTCGACAACGACGGTGACGGCGATGTGCTGGTGTCGAACAACGGCGAGCCGCCCCTGCTCCTGAGAAACGAGACGGACCGCGGCAACCACTGGATCGGATTACGCCTGATCGCAACGGGCAGCAACGCCGAGGCGGTTGGAGCGGTGATTTCATGGCAGGCGGGCGGGGTGGAGCGGAGCCGCTTCCGGGCCAGCGGAGGAAGCTACCTGTCCTCGCACGATCCGCGCGAGATTCTCGGGTTGGGACCGGCCTCCGCCGCGGAATGGATCGAGATCCGCTGGCCCAGCGGCACGGTTGATCGCATAGAGGGCGTGCCCGCAGGGAGCTATCTATCGATCCGCGAAGGCTCGGCCGACACGACCGAATAGTCCGGACGTCCGCAGCGCTGGTGTACTCTGGAATTTCGCCATGTCTGGCAGCAGCGAGCGCAAGAGGCTAGAGCAGGGCCTCCGTCAGGACGGCAGACTCCCACCGGGCCAAGCCCTGACCCTCAAGTGGCCGGTCTTGCATGTGGGCGCGATTCCTCGATTCGATCCCTCCACCTGGCGGTTCTCGGTCACGGGCTTGGTGGAAGAGCCGTTCGAACTGAGCTGGGATGAGTTCCGCGCGCTGCCCAGGATTCGCGTGCAGGCCGATTTTCACTGCGTGACCACTTGGAGCAAGTTCGACAACCTCTGGGAAGGCGTCGCCATGCGCACGATTGCCGAACACGCCAAGCCGCAGGCCGCAGCTAGGTTCGTGATCCAGCACTGCTACGGCGGCTATACGACGAACTCGCCACTGGAAGACCTCTTGCTCGAGAACGTCCTGCTGGCCGACACGCACGGTCCCGAGCCGCTCACTGCAGAGCACGGCGGACCGCTGCGCATGATCGTCCCGCACCTGTACGCGTGGAAGAGCGCGAAATGGATCCGCGGCTTGGAATTTGCAGCCGAAGACCGGGCGGGCTACTGGGAGGAGCGCGGGTACCACATGTACGCCGATCCATTCCGCGAGCAGCGCTTTCGCTAACTGCTGTGATGGTCAAGAAACTCCTCAGCCGCTTGCGCGGCAGCCGCCCAACGGCCGTGCCGGAACTGCTGGGACGGCCGGCCATCCGTCGCGAGAAAGCGTATCCGGCCGATAGTGGCTACGTCTACCAATACACCTATGAAGGCTACCGCGCCGCCTCGCGGGAGGGAGCCGAAGGGCAGGAATTCGTGTTTCGATGCACGTCGGGCCGACGCTCTTGGTTTTCGCTGACCGTGTTCGCGCCGGACAGCAGCTTCGCCGCTTGGGAACGGAGCACCATCCGCGAATTGAATCCGGTCGAGCGCTACGCGATCGTCAAGATGCAGCTGTTCGAGATCTTCGACGAATCTGCCCACGTCGACAGCGATGAGGAAAGGCAGCTGACCGCGGAGCAGGTCGAGCGGCACATCGAGGCGCTAGACCTCTGAGTGGCGGCCAAACGTACAATGGGCGCATGAAGACGCTCGCCGCCTGGCTCGTCGCGGCACTCGCAGCGGCATCCTGCTCCACCGCCCCGCCGGCACAGGACGACGAGTTCGTTCGCCTGGCAGACCAGTACATCGAGGACTTCGTCGAGCGGTATCCCGAATACGCGACATCACTGGGCGATCACCGCTACGACGGCAGGCTCAACGACTACTCCTCTGACGGCGTCACCGCGGGAGTGGAGTGGAACAGGGCGTGCCTAGCGCAGTTGGAGGCCATCGACCCAGCAAGGCTCGATACTGCCAATGCAGTCGATCACGCAATCCTCAAGAACTCCTTAGAGTTCAGCATTTGGTCCGCCGAGCAGCTGCGCGAGCATGAATGGAACCCAATGCGCTACGGCGTCGGAGATGCGCTGTATTCGCTGGTGGCACGCGAATTTGCCCCGCTTGAAGAACGGCTCGCGACGCTCAACGAGCGGCTGCAGGGCGTGCCTGCGGTGCTGGCTGCCGCGCGGGAGAATCTTAAGGATCCGCCGCAGGTCCACACGGAAACGGCAATTCGCCAGAACGACGGAGTGATTTCGATGCTGCGCAGCGAGCTGGACGAGTTCCTCGCCCTCGCGCCGCAAATGAAGGCCCCCATGGCGACGGCGCGGGCAGAGGCCATCGAAGCGCTGGAACAGTACGGCGAGTGGCTGCGCGAAGATCTATTGCCACGCTCGAACCGGTCGTTCCGGATCGGCGAGCCGAAGTACCGCACCAAGCTCGCCTACACGCTCCACTCGGACCTGTCGATGGCGGAAATTCTCGAACGCGCCCAGCACAGGCTGGCGGAATTGCAGGACGAACTGTACGAAACGGCCTTGCCGCTGTTCCGCGAAAGCAACCCAGGCGCGAGCGACGCTGCAGCTGCCGACCGCCCGGCGGTCATCCGGACCGTTTTGGACGAGCTGGCAGATTCCCACCCGACCGACGATTCGATCGTGGACGACGCAAGAAAAGCCTTGGCCGAGGTCACGGAGTTCACGCGGGAGCGCAAGATCGTGTCGGTCCCAGACGAGCCGATCAAGATCATCGTGATGCCTGAATTCCGCCGCGGCGTCTCCACCGCCTATTGCGACTCGCCGGGACCGCTGGAAGAGAACGGCGAGACATTCTACGCCATCTCGCCGACGCCACTGGACTGGACGCAGCAGCGCAAGCTGTCGTTCTATCGCGAGTACAACGACTTCATGTTGCAAGACCTGACCGTCCACGAGGCGGTTCCCGGCCACTATCTGCAGCTGGCCCACTCCAACCGCCTGGAGGCCCCGACGCTGATCCGCTCGATCTTTTACTCAGGGAGCTTCGTCGAAGGCTGGGCCGTGTATTCCGAGCAGGTAATGGTCGAGCAGGGCTACGGCGGTGCCCGTTTTAAGATGCAGCAACTGAAAATGCTGACCCGTGCTGTCATCAACTCGATCCTTGACCAGAAGATGCACGCGGGCTCGATGAGCGAGCAGGAAGCCATGGACATGATGATGGCCGAGGGCTTCCAGGAGGAGGGCGAGGCGGCTGGCAAGTGGATCCGCGCCCAGCTGACTTCCGCCCAGCTGTCCACCTATTTCGTCGGCATCGCCGAGCACAACGATATCCGCAATGCGTGGGTAGAGCGCCACGGGCCGATCGAGGATTGGCAGGCCTACCACGACAGGGTGCTCTCGTTCGGGTCGCCTCCGGCGAAATTCGTACGTGGGCTGCTGGGGCTGTAGCGGCATGGATTTGGTTCGCCTCCAACTCGCCGACAGCGAACCGCCGGTGGTTCGCACGGGCCTCTCGCGGGCAGCGCGCTGGTTCGGCGCGCTCACCGTCTGCGCCCTGCTCCTCCCAGCGTGCTCGGTCAAGAAATTCGCAGTGCGGCAGGTGGCCGACGCCCTCGCGTCGGGCACCTCCACTTACGAAACCGACCCGGACGCCGATCTGGTCGGCGAGGCGCTGCCATTCAGCCTCAAGCTAGTCGAGAGCCTGCTAGAGATAACGCCCCGCCACCTTGGACTGCTGACCACGGCAGCCAAGGGATTCAACTTGTACGCGTTGGTCTACGTCGACACACCCGGCGAGATTCTGGCCGAGGAGGACTTTCGTCGCGGGAAGGCCCTGCGGGAGCGCGCGCAGAGGCTGTACTTGCGCTCGCTAGGCTTCAGCATGCGCGCACTGGAGGTCCGGTATCCGGGAATTTCCGAGGAGTTCCGACGCACTCCGCAAACGGCTGCGAGCCGCGTCCGCGGCAGGCACGTCGAGCTGCTTTACTGGGCTGGGGCTGCTCTCGCACTGTCGATCTCAACGGATCCGACCGACCCAGCATTGGTCGTGCGGCTGGGAGAGGTGGAAGCCATGCTTGACCGGGCCATCGAACTGGACGAGGCCTGGGACCGCGGCTCGCTCCACGAATTCCGGCTGCGTCTGGAGTCAGCCAAGGCCGGCGGGGGAAGCGTCGAAGTGATGGAGCGCAGCTTCCAGCGCGCGCTGAAGCTTTCCGGCGGGGAGCGAGCAGGCCTGTACGTAGGCTACGCAGAAGCGCGGGCCATTCCCAGCCAGGATCGCGCGCTTTTTGACGAATTGATGGACAAGGCGCTAGGCGTCGACCCTGACGCCCACGAGCAGTACCGCCTGCTTAACAACGTCGCGCACCGCCGGGCGATCTGGCTGCAGTCCAGAGCCTCCGAGCTCTTCTTCTGATCGGCGGGCACCAGTCCTAGGCCACCGCTGATTCTTTGTCGGGTTGAGGGGTGTAGTCGCTCTCTGGGTGCCTGAACACGAGCGCCATGGCGGTCTGAGAAGGAAAATCGAGCCCCGGCCTGGTGTCCAAGGATGCCCGATGGGCCGAGCAGCGCCGGGCGGGGCTCCCGCTATCGGCCCCGGGCGCACAGAGCGGCCGCTCACCCGGCCGCGGTCGGCCGGATGCGATGTCTCAGCGGTGCCAGTCCTGCTAGGTTTCGCTCAGTCGCAGTTGCAGCGCCTTGGCGCGGTTGCCGGCGGAGTAGATTTGCGCCTCCGGCACCGTCTCGAACTGCGGCTGCGACAGCAGCAACGCCAGCGCCAGGTTGTTCAGCGCCGCGTTGTTGGCCGGACCGTGGCCCGTGCGCACGCGGCTAGCAGCCTCCCCGAAGACCTTGTCGCGGCGGTAGTGGTTGGCGCTCTCCACCCGCCAGTGGCCGCGCTGCAGCACCCGTAACTCGCGCGCCGAGGCAGCCGCCGGCGGCAGCGAAGTGATGCCGTAGCTGTAGCTGCGCTTGACCGCGCCACCGCGCCGCGCACAGCGCTCGTGCGTGATGCGGTAGGCCTGCTGCGCATGCGGGAACGGCAGCAGTTGCGGATGGGGCGTGAAGACTTGGCTCGAGCGCTTCTCTAAGTCGCTCTGGCGCGAGGGCTTCCAGCCAGCTTCCGCCCAGCTGCGCGCCGCGCCCAGCTCCCAATTCAGCCCGCTCAGGGTCGCGTGCGTCAGCTCGCAGTTGCCTTTGATCCGCACCATGATGTGCCCGCCGTGCGGTTCCACGATCGCCCGCTCGGTCTCGCGCCCCGCGTGCCCCGCGTCCAGCGTCACCGTCCGCGCAGGTCCACCGCTTCCAACAAGGCCCGCCAGGCCGCCTGCTCGCCGCCCGCCTCGCGGGAGCTGCGGCTCGCCACCGGGACGCCCGTGCGCTGGTCCACCAGCGTGACCGTCTCCCCGTGCTGCCCCGTCGCCGACAGCCGGTTGGCCCCGCGAATGCGCTTGCCAGCCCCCGCCCGCGCCGACGCCGCCACGCGCGGTTGCGTCCAACGCTCGAGCGCCCGTTCCAGCGAGCCCGGGTCGGTCCGCTCCATGACCCGCTGGAAGGTCGTGTCCGAGGGTGTCACGGACTCCCCCGTGGTCGCGTCCCGGCGACAGCCCAAGGCTCCTAACTCCTCTGCTGTCAATGTCTTCGCATACGCTTCTGCCGCCCGCCCGCCGACCCGCCCGGCCTCGCCAGCAGCTGCAGCGCCAGTACCACGGCCAACCGATGCCGTCTCCCGTGGCAGCTCCGGCTGTCCTCCACCGCCTCCCACTGCGCCCGCAGCGAGCGCAGTTCCGCCGCCGGGTAGCGCACATCGACCGCCCCGCAAGCCCATTCCGGCCGCTCCTGCGGATCCGCCAGCCGCGCCCGCGCCCGCGCCCGCAGCGGATCCACCAGCATCTGCTTGCGCTGCCCGTGCTTGTCCGTGGACTGCCCGTTCGAGCGCGCCTACCCCTTGCGCAAGCCCAGCTGGATCCAGTGCGCCGCCACATCGACCGTGCCCCGGTACAGCTGCGGATCCACAAACGTTTCGGCGAGTTCAATGGGAGGCCCCCAGCGCTGTTGCCAGTCCCGGCTCAGCCGCCGCAGATTCATCCCCAGCACGCGCGAGGCCAAGTGCTGCACGCCCGCCCCCTCCGGCAGCACTGAAAACCTCGTGTGATTCGCGATCAGATGCAAGCGCCGGAACTGCACCGCCTTGTGCCAGCCCAGCCAGCGGGCGCGCGGGCGGCACTGGAAGACCCCCGTCTGCCAGCCCACCAGCGCCAGCCACTCGCCCTCGTATTCCGCCACATAGCGCAGCCCGCGCCGGGCCAACTGCTTGCACCCCAAATCGTGGTGTTTGGCCATCAGCGCATCCCAGCGCGGCCGCTCGTGCCGCTGCGCCACTTGCTTCAGATCCGGAATCGTTGTGGGCGTCTCCTGCTCCTGCATACCCCATGCATACACGAATCCGGCCAAAATAGCCAGCCCCTCGCCGATCTTGTTGTGCGAATGGTCACACCCCCCGATAAAGAATCAGCCGTGAGTCCTAGGCTGTCACGGCCGACACCTATACTAAGGTACGGGTGTGGTGGGAACTGCCCGGCAAAGCCTCCCACGCAGGTGCCGACAAGCGCAATGAAGAGACTGGTCTTGCTGCTTGCGGTCGCCATTCTGGCCAGCCTCGCGCCGCCCGCAGGGCTTGACTCGGCGATGGCTCAGCGGCGTCGGGTGAACAAGCTCCGCCTCGGCACTGTCGCCCCCAAGCACAGCGTCTTTCACGAAATGCTGCTGGAGCTCAGGGAGCGCTGGCTCAGCATTTCGGGCGGAGCAATCGATCTCGCGATCTATCCCGGAGGTGTGGCGGGCGACGAGATTACGATGCTCCGCAAGATGCGTGCGGGGCAAATGCAGGCAGCCCTGCTTTCTGGCAGCGGAATGGCGTTCTTGGATGAGGGCGTTAGCGCATTGCAGGTGCCGCTGATGTTCGAGTCGCTCGATGAGTTCGACTTCGTGCTGGCGAAGATGTCTTCGACCCTGGAGAAGCGCTTCGAGGACAAGGGCTACCAGATCCTAGGCTGGGGCGATGCCGGCTGGGCGTATTTCTTCGCTGTCGACGAGTTTCGAAGCCCCGCCGACTTGCGCAAGCTGAAGCTCTACACCTCCAAGGGCGACGATGACATGCTCCGCCTTTTCGCTGAATTCGGATTCCACGCGGTTCCGCTCGACCTGACCGAACTCCAGGCGAATCTGGAGACGGGGCTGGTCGATGTGTTCGCCGTGCCGCCGCTGATCGCAGCCGGGTACCAGTGGTTTGGCTCCGCGCCCAACATGCTTAACATGCGATTCGTGCCGATTCTGGGTTCCCTGCTGATCGACCGAGGCGTATGGCAGGAAATCCCTGCAGACCAGCGCGCCGAGATGCAAGCGGTCGCGGCGGAAATGACCGGCAAGATCGAAGCCGTCGCGAGATCCCAGGAGCAATCGGCAATCCGCGAAATGCGGAAGTATGGCTTGCGCGTGATCGAACTCGACGAGACTGTCCTGGCTGAGTGGAATCGCGAGATCGAATCGGTGTATCCGCGGCTGCGCGACCGGTACGCGCCCGCAGAACTGCTCGACGAGGTGCTGCGCTGGAGGGACGAATACCGTGCCCAGTGACGCCATCGAGGGCATAACAGGGAGGAATTGGCAATGTCCAGCCTTGACTCGTCGCGAACTGCTCGCGGCCTCCACTGCAGCGGCCGTCGCGCCGACGGCTGCCGCTCAAGCGCAGCGGCCGACCCTGTGCCTGTTCACCAAGCACCTGCCGCAGCTGGGATACAAAGAGCTAGCGTCAACCCTGCGCTCGCTGGGCTTCGGCGGCGCCGACCTGACCACGCGGCCACGCGGCCACGTGTTGCCTGAGAACGTGGAACTTGACCTGCCGAGGGCACACGAGGCGCTCGCCACAGAGGGAATCGCACTGCCGATGATCACGACCGGCCTGCTCTCCAGCCGGGACCCTGCGGCGCGCCCGACGCTCTACGCCGCCGGCAAGCTGGGCATTCCGTTCTTCAAGCTGGGCTACTTCCGCTACCACTACGCGGAATTCGAGCAACACCTAGCCAGCGTCAAGGCAGACGTGGAGAGCTTGGCGGCGATCGCCGGGCACGCCGGCATTACCGGCGGCTTCCACAACCACTCGGGTACATATATCGGAAGCGCGCTCTGGGACCATTGGTGGCTGTTGCGCGACACGGATCCTCAACAGGTCGGGTTCTACTTCGATCCCTGCCACGCGACCATCGAAGGTGGCGCCGCAGGCTGGGAGATCGGTTTCCATCGACTGAAATCCCGACTCAAAATGGTGGCGTGCAAGGATTTCTACTGGGAAAAGACGTCCGGCAAGTGGCACCCTCGAATGTGCCCGTTGGGAGAGGGCATGGTGGACTATCCGAAATTCTTCAGGCTGCTCGCCGACAGCGGTTTCAGCGGACCGATCTCGCTGCACGTGGAGTACAAGATCGAGGCACCCACGCAGGCACGGCGGATCGAGAAGGAAATGCAGGCCATCGAGGCGGACTTCGCGTACCTGAAGTCCCTCTATGATTCTGCCTTCGACGACGCGTGATCACCGGCGGGCGAGTTGCGGCCCGCCGGTGACCTGATCCCTGGGCTAGTTCAGAGTGAACCGCTCTGGATGCATGGAGACGTCCCCTCTCACCGTCACGTGCGCGCCGACGGTCTGCTCGAGGTCTTCGAGATGCGAGTTGGACTTCTTGTTGAGGGATTTCGCGATCTCCGGATGGACCCGCAACGTCAGCTCCTTTGCGGGCTCGCCGTCGCCCCGCTTGCCGCCCTTAGCCTTGCGACCCGCAGCCGAGAAGATCTCCGACAACACCGTCTCGGACGACTTCACCGTGCCAGCACCGGAGCACGACGGGCAAGGCATGCACATCGCTCGCTCCAAGGACTGGCGCACGGACTTGCGCGTGATCACAACCAGCCCGAAATCGTTGAAGGGGAGCAGCCGCGACGGGGAACGCGTCTGGCGCAGCGCCTCCTGCATCACCTGGTGCACGTTCTGACGGTTCTTGCGGTCTTCCATGTCGATGAAGTCAACAACGATGATGCCGCCGAGATCTCGCAAGCGTAGCTGGCGCACGATCTCTTCCGCCGCCTCGAGGTTCGTCCTCAGGACTGTGTCCTCCAAGCGATCTGACTGGCCGACGTAGCGGCCGGTGTTGACGTCGATCGCCACGAGGGCCTCGGTCTGATTAATCACCAAGTAGCCGCCCGACTTGAGCCAGACCTTGGGCTTGAGGGCCTTTTCCAGATCCTTCGTTATGCCGAACGAGTCGTACATGGGCTTGTTTTTGGTGTAGAGCTGCACGCGGTCCACAAGGTCTGGATGGAATCGTTCGACGAAGCGAACAATGCGCTCGTACTCTCTCTCAGAATCGACCCAAACGGCCTTGCAATCCTTGCTCAGGTGGTCGCGCAATACCCGCTCGACGATGTCGAGATCACTGTGAATCGCAGCCGGCGCCTTGCCCGCGTCGGCCTTGTCGCGAATCCGCGTCCACAGATCGTGCAGATGGTCCATGTCGGCCACGAGATCCTCGTCACTGACACCGCTGCCCGCGGTGCGCACCACGAATCCGCCCGCCTTGTCGGCGGAATGTTTGTCTACAACCCTGCGGAGGCGGCTGCGCTCCGATTCCGGCTGGATCTGCTTTGCCACGCCGTTGTGTGTGGCCGAGGTCATGTAGACCATGTAGCGGCCGGGCAGCGTAACATGCGAGGTAATCCGAGCCCCCTTGGACCCCACGGGCTCCTTGTTAATCTGCACGATGACTTCCTGCCCTGACTTGAGCAGGTCGGCAATGTTGGCCTGCTCGACAGGCGGCTTCGCGCGCTGAGCATCTCCGGAGCTTCTGCGCTCAGGCCTGGCATTCGTGCGCGACCGGCTAACCTGCGAACGTCGCGTGGAGGGCTGCCGGCGCCCGGTCCTGCGCCTCTGGGTATCGGGCCGGTCGCCTGCCGCCGACTGGGACTCGGCCCGGCGGCCCCCCTCGGCACGGCGATCCCCCTCGGCACGGCGATCCCCGTCAGCCCGGCGAGAACCCGACCGCGATGACCTCGTGCGCCTGGACCTGGAAGGCTTGCCCTTGCTAGGCGTGGCCGCCTCGGACTTCGGTTTGTCGTCGCCCTTGCCTGTGAGCCACTTCAGCGGGTTCCAGAACTTGGCGAGCACCGCGGGTGAGTCCACCTTCGCGCTGCGTTCAGGAGGCTCGACACCCGAGTCTTCCGGCTGCGCATCTGCGGCCTGTGGGGACGGTTCGGGCTCGTCGGCGCTTTCAGCGCCCCCCGCTTCAACTCGCTCCGGCTCCGTGTGGCCAAGCTCTGCTGCACTGGCTTGCGTCGGCGAGCCATTCTTGTGGTGGGCCTCGTCGTCGGAGTCCGGTCCGTCATCCGTGGCTGCGCCCCCAACATCGGCATCGTTGCGGTATCTTGCCCGGGACTCGCCAGGCAACAGCGTGGCCGTTCGAGACGGGCGCTCATCCGGCGGCTGCTCGGCAGCGACCCGCTCCCCGTCTTCCGGGTCGTCAGCTGCGTCGGCTGAATCGGCGGGGGCAGCGGACTCGTTAGACCGTGAGCGGCGCCTCCCGCGACGGCGGCGGGACATGCGCCCCTCTCCACCTGCCTCGACCGGTTGCGGCAGACCCGGCTCTCGGGGATCTTCTGGCGGCTTGAATTCAGCCTCCAGCGACTCGGTATCCGCTGCGTACGCCTCGGTGTCCTCAAGCAATGGCTCGGCAGGTCCGTCCTCTAGCTGCACATCCAGATCGTCCTCGACCACCGGTGCCTCCAACACGTCGCTGACGTACAGAAACGCGTCGCGCTGCAGTCCGAGGTTGACGAACGCTGACTGCATGCCCGGAAGCACACGGGTGACGACACCCTTGAATACGCTTCCAACTAACGCCTTCTGCGCATGATGCTCGATATAAATCTCGACTAAGCGCTCATCCTCGATGACCGCTACTGTCGTCTCAATCGGATTCGATGAGATGACCAATTCTTGTGACATGGGATTACCCTCCCGGGGAAGACTGCTTCGCGGCCACTAGCCGCCTCAGTAACCGTCAGAACTTTCCAGCTCAAACACTTACCTCGGTATTCAAACTCGGTTCGGAGCACTCCTGTGGCGAGCGGCGACTAGCCGATCCGGATGACCCTCGGGCACGAGCGGAGCGCCTCGTTTGCCGGGGCTCGCACGCTATGCCTGACTGGGGACTACCCTAGACTCTCGTCCTCAGGTCGAATTCTTCCCTACTACCTTTCTTTCCCTTGCGCCGGCAATGCTGCCCGAGCCGGCGAACGATGTTCAATTTACAAATCGGCGGATCCTCACGCTGTTCACGATCCCTAGCATGGCTAAGACTGTCAACAGGTTGGATCCTCCGTAACTCATCAGCGGCAACGGTAGACCGGTGACCGGCAGCTTGTTTGCCACCATCCCACCGTTAACCAAGATGTGGAAGAGGAGCACGCCCGCGACTCCCATCGCGAGCAGCGTTCCTTCCAGGTCGCGTGCCGACTGCGCAGTGTCCAAGATCCGCAGCAGCAGCACGTAGTACAGGCCCAACACAAGCGCGATGCCCACAAACCCCCGTTCCTCGGCGAATGCGGCCAGGATGAAGTCGGTGTGGGGAGTCGGCAGGAAACGCAGCTGAGTCTGCGAGCCTTGGACAAAGCCCTGCCCCCACATACCTCCCGCACCAACAGCGATCTTGGATTGCAAGATCTGGTAGCCAATGCCCAGGGGGGCCTCGTCCGGGCTCATGAAGCCAGCGATGCGGGCTTTCTGATACGGCTTGAGTGACGACCATGCGAGCGGCACCAGCAGCACAACGACCAGAATCGCGATAACGAAGTACCGCTTCGGAATCGTTGACACGTACATGGCCATTGCAAACATCGGGAGCATGCTCAACGCGGTGCTCAGGTCAGGCTGCAAAACAACCAAGGTCAACACCGCGAAGAACGCCAGCGCAGCAGGCAAGAAGTCCGCAGGCTGCAACGTCCTGATTGCAAATCCCTTGCAGGACTTCGCTAATACCAAGAGTAGCACCACCTTCATGAACTCGGATACCTGTATCGAGACTCCGAAGGGCGTCGGCAGCCAGCGGCGGCTGCCGTTGACAGGATCGGTGAACAGCAGCACGGCGACCAACAGTGCCATGCCGACCACCCAAAAAGCCGGCGACAGCGCCACGAGGAACCGATAGTCAATGTGCGACAGTGTCCAGAAAACGCCGATGCCCAGCAGCAGCCACACGAGGTGCTGCTGGTATGCGCCGTGGAAGTTGGTGTTGAGCGTTGCGCTGTAGATCTGCTGCAGTCCCAGCAGAGCAATCGCGAAGGTCACGCCGGCCATCACCCAGTCGAAGTCCCGCCGCCAATGGGCGCCGCTGCGGCCAAGATCTACGGTCACCGCTCAACCCCCATCGACTGTGCGAGTGTGCTGTCCAGATCGGTCCACTCATCAGTTTTACGATTGAGCAGCCAGACCTGCAGGATGTCGCGCGCCACAGCGGCCGCGTAGTAGCTGGCCTTTGCGTTCTCCAGCAGGACGGCCACGACGATCTCCGGGGTGCTGCACGGCGCATAGCCCACGAACCATCCGTCATCTTCGAAATCCGCGCGACCGGACTTGATGCGAAGCTCGTTCGACACGCGCTGCGAAGTACCAGTCTTGCCGCAAACATCGGTCCCGGTTAGACGCGCCTGGCCGCCGGTGCCAGCGCCGTTGACAACCTGCCACATCGCTGCGCGGAGCGTCTCGTGGTGCGCCGGATCGATCGATTTCGTGCGCGGGATGGCGGTGCGGCTGTCTGGATCGATCTTACGCCGCTGCCACTCCGATACAAGGCGAGGGCGATGCCAGACGCCGCCAAGCGCCAAGCCTCCAATGGCGTGCGCCGCCTGGAGCGGCGTGATCGACATAGCGCCTTGCCCAATTGACACGATAACCGTTTCGCCGGGGTGCCAAGGCTGCAGCGTCTGCCGAATCTTCCAGCGGACCGAAGGCACAAGTCCCGGGACCTCGCCCGGCAGGTCCACATGGGTCCTGTCGCCCAAGCCGGCCATGCGGGCGTAGCGGCCGAGCGCGTCGATGCCGAGCTTGGAACCCAGACGGTAGAAGTACACGTCGCACGACCGCGCGATCGCCTGGGTGAGATCGACCGTGCCGTGACCACCGCGCTTGTGGCAGCGGAACAGGTGCCCCCCGTACCGCAACCCCCCGGTGCAGGTGACTTTGAAGTCGGGTCCGGCAAGGCCCGCCTCCAGCCCTGCAAGAGCGACGATCGGCTTGAAGACCGAACCGATCGCCCACGTACCCTGCACGGCTCGGTTAAGCAGCGGCGTACTCGGATCGGTGTTTAGCTCGCGCCATTCGTCGTCCCGGAATCCGGAAACGAACTGATTCGGATCGTAGGCGGGGGCGCTCGTCATCGCGAGGATCTCGCCGTTGCGGGGATCGAGCGCGACGACGGCTCCCTTGCGGCCCTCCAATCCGAGTTCGGAAACAGCCTGCAAATCGAGGTCGATCGTGAGCTCGAGGGAGTTCCCCGGGACCGAATCCACGATCCCGACAGTCTCCAGCGGGCGCCCGCTGCTGTCGACGAGAAACTGCATGCTGCCGTTGGTGCCGGTCAGCCAGCGATTGTATTGGCGCTCGATCCCGCTCTTGCCGATCTCAGCGCCGAAGTCGTAGAGCAGGAACTCGCGCATGGCCAGCTCGCGCCTGCTGGCCTTGCCGACGTACCCGATGGCGTGCACGGCTACGTGGTTGCTCGGGTACTTCCGGCGCATGCCCTTGACCAAGTCGATCTCGCGGAATTCACTTCTGTGTGCCTGCAGAAAGGCCAGGTCTCGAGGCGAGAGATTCTCCTTGAGCACGATCTGCTCGGATCTGCCGAATTCCGAGGCATCCTGCAGGATCTGCTCGACTTTGTCGCCGTCCAATTCGAGCCCAGAGACGATCCGCTGGATATTCTCCGGCGACGTCCTGCCGGCGTCTAGCAAAGCCGACGGCGCGACCCGGCTATCCGCGATCGCGCGGCCGTGACGATCCAGAATATTGCCCCGCGCCGCCGGCACAGGAAGGGACTTGATGCGGTTCTGCTGGGCCTGTTCCCGGTAATGTTCATTGTTCGCGACCTGGATCTCCCAGAAGGCGAGCAGGAGCAGCGTCAAGATGCCGGCGGTGAGGACCTTGAACTGCCGGATACGGTGATGCGCCGACCTGTACCTGATTGTGCCGTCCAGGTTCATCGACGTTTTACAACCGTGCTCAGCATAGTGAAAACCAACAGGCCTGCACCAGCGTGCAACAACGTTAGGAAAAACAACAGCCCGGCATCCACCGGGGCGCCCCCGCCGACCAGCGCACCGCGCACGCCGAGAAACAAGATTTCGTGCGCGAAGTAAGCCGCAGCGAACACCAAGCTGAGCGCGCCGCTGTGACTGAACAGCACGAATCGGGCGGTGATCACGGCAGGGTAGCCGATCATGGTATAGACGATACCGTATAATCCGACGGGGCCGTGGGTCAGGCCGTCATACGCGCAGCCCACAAGCATGCCGAGGAACATCGCGGAAATCGGTTCCCGGCACCGCAGCATCAAGTTGACTGCGACGAGCAGCGGCAAGTTGACAAGCCCGAAACCGGTATACAGCGACACCAGCAGCATGTGCAGGCCGAAAGCCGCTAGCAGCAAGCCCCCCGCCAGCAGCGGCGGGACGGCCGCACGTCGGTTGAAAGCGGAGCTAGGTGCGGCTCCTAAGGAGCCGTTCACTCGGTCCCCTCGGGGGCACTGGCCAGCTCGCCTTGCGCTGCTCTCAGCGAATCGGCGGCGGCGCTAAAGTCTGGTGGACGACCGCTGAGGAGTCCAATCTTCTGTGCTTGGGATTCGAGGGTGCTCCGGTAGGTCTGCTTGATCCGGTCGGCCGTCCCGGCGATCAGTTCCACCTGCTGGCTCTCAGGGCCAACCTGCCCGGTCGGCGGCAAGCGCTGCAGGGCTTGCTTGACCCGCTCGGGGAGCGCCTCGGCCTCGCTCTTGAGCACGACAGCAACTTCCCTCAATCGGTCCAAGTCCGCCAGCGGGCGAACCGCGATGGCCTGAAGCTCGTTGCCAGATTGGACGTCGACCACCTGAGCGACGGGCATGCCAAGTGGAAACACCCCATCCAAGCCAGAGGTGTAAACGAGCTCTCCCACAGCAACCGGAACATGCGGCCCGACATAGTCCAGCCGGCAAGGCGTCCCGTCCTCGCACCTCAGGACGGCCGGCGCGCCGCTGCGCTCAAGCACCACCCCGGCACCGAACTCGGAATCGCCCAGCAAGACGACCATGCTGGAGGCCCCGTAGGCCGCCTCGACCTTGCCCACTATACCGTCGGGCACCACGACCGCCATGCCCGGTCGCACGCCGTGGTCCGTGCCGCGGTTGAGGAAGATCTCCTTGGTAGTTCGACTCGGCCCGCGAGCGATCACCGTGGCAGCAAGCGTCGTCGATGCCAGTTCGGACCGGTAGTCGTCCAGCGCGGCCTGCCCTTGGGCTTTCAGGATATGCTGCTGCAGGTAGTGATTCTCGATTCTTAGGCGGGCGGCCTCCGCGTCCAGCTCCTGGTTCTTTCGGGAGGCGTCAACGAGCCACACGTAGTCCTGCCAAGCTCCCGAGACGCCGCGGGCAACCCATTGGGAGACACGCTGGAACGGCAGCAAGACGGCACCGCTCCAGTAGCTCATGGGCGAGTTGATCGAAGTGCTGCGAAGCTGCTGGCCGACCATCAACACCTGGACGAAGATCAACGCCGCCAGGAGGATGCTATTCTTACGACGAGCCAGGACTTGCATGGGGGATTCCCGGGGCTTGCTCCTATTGAATCGACACCCGGCTGAGCAAGTCGAAGTCATTGAGCACCTTGCCGGCTCCGATTACAACACACTGGAGCGGATTCTCGGCCACCGAGACCGGCACGCCAACCTCGTCACGGATCCTGGCGTCAAGGTTCTTCAGGCATGCGCCGCCGCCCGTGAGCACTATCCCGCGGTCGCAGATGTCGCTGCTCAACTCGGGCGGGGTGTGCTCCAGCGCTTCGCGGATGAAGATCATGATGCGATTAACGCAGTCTTCGACCGCTTCGTAGATCTCGCTGTCGGTGACCTCTCGCGCGGCCGGGACGCCCAGGACCAAATTGCGCCCCTTGATTTCCATCGTCGTAGGCGTATCGAGTGGTTTGGCAGCCGCCAGCTCGCACTTGATCTTTTCCGCAGTGCGTTCACCGATCAAGAATTGGTGCTTGCGCTTGAGGTGCTGGATGATTGCTTCGTCGAACGTATTGCCCGCCACGCTGACGGACCGCGAAAACACTATGCCCGACATCGAAATGACGGCAATGTCAGTGGTGCCGCCGCCAATGTCGACCACCATGCTGCCGGCCGGTTCGGCCACCGGCAGTCCGGCACCAATCGCCGCCATCATCGCCTGCTCGACCAAATGCACCTCGCTCGCGCGCGCTCGCATGGCGGCGTCCACAACCGCCCGCCGCTCAACCAGCGTGATACCACCGGGGACACCGATTACGATGCGCGGGTGCACGAACAAGTTGCGGTTGTGCGCCTTGCTGATGAAGTAGGCCAGCATGCGCTCGGCAACCTTGAAGTCGGCGATCACACCGTCGCGCATCGGACGGACGGCAGTGATGCTGCCGGGCGTGCGGCCAAGCATGCGCTTGGCATCGACACCAATCGCCTCGACCTTGCCAGTCACGTTGTTGATGCCCACCATGGAGGGCTCATCGACAACGACGCCGCCGTCCGCGATAAAAACCAGGGTGTTGGCGGTACCAAGATCGATCGCCAGGTCGTGGGAGAATAGCGATAGAAGCGAGCGAAGCCTCATGCAGTGTCCCCTAAGGCCTCAGATGCTGGGCGTGAGCATGGGTGGGCGAGCCGGCTTGGCCCCCGGCCAAGCGGGCAAAAACTCTCACGACTCGGCCCTCGGTGAACGTAAAGCAGTTTAAATTCACGGGCTCCAAGCAGTTTAGCACAAAATTGCGCTTCCAATCTGTTAAACATCTATTGTCTCTGGTCACGGCTGTCCCACACGAAGTCCCTTAGAATCAGTGGTTTACGGGAACGTGTGGCTCGAATTGCCGGGTCGCGGGTTCGGCAATTCGGCAATTCGGCAAGTGGTTGATTCTAAATGAGTTACACGAACCGCCCGAGGTCTCCAAGGCACCTCGAAAGTGTAGCATTCCAAGCCGGATCGGTAGCGCTTCGACCAGCGATTGCCCGGCCCCTCCGCCGGGCTTGCCACAGCGAGACCGTTCAGGCCTTGAACAGGCACATCTGCAGTGTGTCCTGGGGGTCGGATAGCGGCTGTGTCTGGTCCGTAAGCAGTTGATGCAATGGAACTTGTGTGAATGGCGTGAGATCGAGCACGCGCAGGATGGTGCGGATCGTGAGGCAGTTCCAGCCGCTTCTTCAGGATCGCGATCAGCACGTAGACACTGGCTGCAATCCAGATCTGGGTCTTGACCGCATTCTCGGACGTGCCGAGGAATCGCTGGAACCGAAGATGCTGTTTCAGCCAACGAAGAAATAATTCGACTCGCCAGCGGTGGCGGTACAGGTCGGCGACCGTCCGAGCGGGCAACTCGAAGTTGGTCAGGAAGTGGAAGCTGCGCCGCTGGTCCGTGTCGCGGAAGCCTACGCGCCGCAGCGGCCGGGGGTACTTGGCGGCGGTGGCCTGCCCGGTCAGGACGATGGTCTGATCGCAGCGCAGGTCCAGTTGCTTGTCGACCGGGCGCGAGTAACGGCAGCGCCAGCGCAGGTTCGACTTGGCCCGGACCACGAAGAAGGCCCCAGCGGACTGCAGTCGGAACAGCCGCTGGAAATCGATGTAGGCACGGTCCATGACATAGATGGCCCCGGGTTCGGGCGGCAGCTCGTCCAGCACCTTGACATCGTGCATCTTTCCGTCTGCGACGCGCACGAATGTCGGGATGCTGCCCTGTAAGTCCAGCAGGGTGTGGATCTTAACGGCTCCCTTGGTGGAGCGGAAGCGCGCCCACGGGCAGGCGTTCAGGCTCAAGTCGACGGTCGAGGAGTCGAGGGCGTAGACCGTGTTGTCGAATTCCAGACCCAAGTCCTCGTCGAGGTACAGCGGCCGGGCGATGCGGATCAGGGCCTGGGCGAAATCCTGCCAGATCCTCCAGTCGCGCACCTCGTTGGCAGGGGCCAGCGTGTTGCGGGCGATGCCGCCACGGATCCCGATGTGGTAGAGCTTGTTGCGCTGGGCGCGCAAGCAAATCTCGAGCTCGCGCAGGCTGCGACGGCCGGTGAGCTGGGCGAAGGCCATGCAGAGGAACTGGTCGAGGCAGGAGAAGGAGCGCGAGCGGCGGTGACCGCCGTAGTGCTGGACGCAGCGATGGAAGGTGTGGACCGGCAAATGGTCCATCACCTGAGCGAAGACGAGCTTTCCGGTATACATGCGTTCCTCAGTGCCAGCCGAAACAAGGCAGGCACGGGAACGATGATAGGCCGCTACGACCGCTCAAGTCGTGCACATTAGACATACTCCATTAAGTGACTGATATACAAAATGTTATACGTCCTAGGCTCACAATCTATGGGACAGCCGTGGTCTCTGGTGTTTTGCGGCAGAAATTCGCAGCTCTACCTTGAAATTTCGCGGTGCTGAGCACGGAGCCGATTCTGGCGACCGGAGGCTCGCAGGGCCGGGGGCGCTGCCCCTGAAGAATCCGCATTGCCTGCGGACTGTCCCACGGGGGTAAGGCCTCGCCAATTCCGTCGCAGGAGCCCCGGTTTGGTGCAACGGCGGCAAGCGCAGTGCGCCTCCGAGCCGCCTCACGCCCCTTCGCCGGGCGCTTGAATTCGCGGCTGGATCACGCCTACACTCGGTTACTGGCGTCGGTTCGGATGCCTTGGATGCGACGCGGGCGCGTCGCGAGGGGAGAATTTCACCACATGAGCAAACTGCGCGTCGCAGTCATCGGGACCGGTTTTGTCGGACGGGTCCATGTCGAGAATATCCGGCGACAGACCGATGCAGAGGTTGTCGCGATCGCGGACCAGTCGACGGAACTGGCAGAGCAATTCGGCGCAATCCTCGGCATCCCCCGCGCTTGCGGCGACTATCGCGAGTTATTGGCCGACAGCGAGATTGACGTGGTGCATATCTGCACGCCCAACCACACGCACTTTCCGATTGCCCGCGACGCACTCAACGCCGGCAAGCACGTGATTTGTGAGAAGCCGCTGGCGATGACGTCCGAGGAGGCGGCGAGCCTAGTGGAACTCGCGCGCGCCAGGGGTGCCGTCAACGCCACCAGCTACAACCTGCGGTTCTACCCCAATGTTGCCCAGATGCGCCGCATGGTCGCGACCGGGCAGGTGGGCGAAGTGCTGGCGGTCCAGGGCACCTATTCGCAAGACTGGCTGTTCTTCGAGACTGACTACAACTGGCGGCTCGAGCCAGAGGTGGGCGGCTCCTCGCGCGCCATGGCCGACATCGGGTCACACTGGTGCGACCTGCTCGAGCATGTAACGGGAAAGCAGATCCGCGCCGTGTGCGCAGAGTTGGCGACGTTCCATCCAGTTCGCAAGAAGCCAAAGCAGGCGATCGAAACCTACGCGGGCAAGATGCTGGCACCGGAAGACTACGAGGACCGCCCGATCTCGACCGAGGACTTCGGCGCGCTCCTGCTGCGCTGCGACGGCCGGGCCCGCGGAGCGCTGACAATCAATCAAGTGGCCGCCGGACGCAAGAACCGGCTGCTGATGGAGATCTACGGCACAAAGTGCGGCATGGCGTGGGACGGGGAGCGGCCCAATGAACTCTGGATCGGCCGACGAGACGGCAACAATGAACTGCTGGTCAAGGACCCGTCCCTGCTAGAAGAGCAGGCGCGCTCCTTCGCCGACCTTCCGGGGGGCCACGCAGAAGGCTATTCCGACACCTTCAAGCAGTTCTTCCGCCGCTTCTACGCGGCGTGCCGCGACAGTTCCAAGGCCGCCGAGCTGCCGGGATTCAGCGCCGGCCTGCGCCAGCTGAGGCTGGTGGAAGCGGTGCTCCGCAGCCATGCGGAGGGCGGCTGGGTAGAGGTCGATTAGCTCCTCCCGGTGCGCCTCGGCCACGGCACCGCTGCTGTACAATAACGCGACGTGACAGATGTGGAGCCATTGCAGGTCGGCCTGATGTTTTGGACCGGCGGGGTTCTCGGTGTCGATGCCCCGCCCGAGAAAATCGCCGCCTCGGTCGCGTCGTTCGGCGTGTCCTGCGGCCAGCTGGGGGTGCACGGCGCCGCAGAACTGGACGCAGCCGCCTCGGCTGCTTGGAGAGCGGCCCTGGACCGCCACGGCATCAGCGTCGTCACCGCCTTCATGAGTTTTGCCGGCGAGAGTTACGAGAGCATCCCGATCTGCGCGAGTACCGTGGGCTTCGTGCCCACGGCGACTCGGCGCGAGCGAGAGCTGCGGACCTATGCGGTCTCGGACTTCGCCCGCTCCCTTGGGATACCGGGCGTCGCGGCGCACATCGGGTGCCTGCCAGAGGATCCGTCCGACCCAGAGCACGTGGCGGTGCTAGAACTTGTGCGACGCGTCTGCGATCGCTGCGCGCAAAATGGCCAGACGTTCGCGCTGGAAACGGGGCAAGAGCCCGCCGACGCGCTTTTGGAGTTCCTGCAGGCAGTCGAGCGACCCAATCTCGGGATCAACTTTGATCCGGCCAACATGATCCTGTACGGTTCCGGGGAGCCGATGGATGCCCTGCACACGCTCGCGGATCAGCTTGTCACGGTGCATTGCAAGGACGGGACCTGGCCGGAGACACCGGGCGAGTGGGGTCGGGAGACACCGCTCGGCGACGGCGCTGTCGGGATGGCCCGGTATGTCGCCACGCTGCGCGAGGTCGGGTATTGCGGGCCGCTGGTGATCGAACGTGAGATCGTGGGCGAGGAACAGCGTGCAGACATCGCCCGTGCTATCGGCCTCCTGAACAGCCTCAGGGCCTGAGCACGGGCGGAACGGACCGCAATCCGGCACCGGCGCGCGCGGGCGCTGCTAAACTGCAACTCAGGCGTGCCCAAGGCCATCGGATTCGCCCTCGCCCTTTTCGCCACGGCCATGTTATGGGCCGACGCTCTCCGTGAAGCGGCGCAGGCGCTTGAGAATAACGAATATGCGGGCGCAATCCCGCACCTCGAGGCAGCGCTCCAAGAAGATCCCAGCAACGTCAATGCCCGCTTCAACCTCGCCTACGCACAGCAGGCAACCGGGGATGATGCGGGCGCGATCGAACACTACGCACTGATCACGGAACAGCAGCCGGACCTTGTCCAGGCGCGGCAGAACTTGGCCACGCTGTTGATGCGGTCAGCGAGGTTTCAAGAGGCAGCCCGCGAGTACGAAGCAATTGCCGCGGCCAAGCCAGAGGATGAGGCGGCGCGGATGCTGCTGGCCATAGCGCACCGCCAAGCCGGCAACGTCTCCTCGGCGGCAGAGGCATTCCGTGGGGTGCTTGAACATGACAGTTCGTCGCTTGACGCTCTGCTGGGACTAGCCGGCTCCCTGGCGGAACTGGGACAGCTGCACCAAGCAGTGCCGCACTACTTGCGGGCCGCGGAAATCGAACCGCGAGCCGACAGTGCCCTGCTGGAGATCGCGAAGCGCCTTGAGGCGGGGGGTCACCGTCAAGATGCGCTGGAGCTGTACCGTCGACACGCTCGTAAGCATCCCGACGACGACACCTGGCAGGAAGAGATCGGCATCATGCTGCTCGAGGATGGCAACCTCCGCGCCGCCACGGGAGCCTTGGAGCGGGCCATCGACTTGGCACCGCAACCGCAGCGCCACGCGGCGCTGGCAGAGGCCTACCGGCGAGCGGGCAACACGGACGCGGCGCGGGAACAGATCCGCCTAAGCGCCGCTGCCGCTCCTGCAGACGCCAATGCGCGCCTGCGCTATGCCAATTCGCTCTTGCAGCAGCAGGCCTACGAGCGGGCGGCGCAGGAATACTTGGCAGCCTGTGAAGCTGACCCGAGCTTGCGTGATGCGTGGAACGGCCTCGCCTTCGCGATGTACCAACTGAGTAACTTCCCGGCCGCTCTCCGCGCCCTTTCGGAAGCGGCCAAGCTTGGCTCCCCGCAACCCGCCAGCGTTTACCTAAAGGCGCTGTGCCAAGACAACTTGCAGCTCTACGAGGAAGCCCAAAGCACCTACCGCGCCTTTCTGGCGATGACTCCTGCCATGCAAGACGAGGCTTGGAAGGCTAGCGAGCGACTAAGGGCGATCGGCAAGGTCTTGGAGAAGCGGTGACGTTCGCATTCCGCGGCACGCTGCTGCTGTTGGCAGCGGTGCCGTGCTGCCAAGGGGCGCAGGTGATGGATCTCGCGGGACTTGAAGCCATCCCGGACATGGTGAAGCGCTCCCGGCAGGCTCTGGAATTCGCTGCCAAGCAACTGGACGTAGCGATCGATGCCTACCAAGCGGCTGAGCTGGAGCAAGGCCGCCAGATCTTGGCAAGCATCGGTAGCTCCGTCGAGCTGGCGGTCGATGCGCTCAAGGCGACCGGAAAGTACGCCAGGAGGCACCCGCGGCACTTCAAGTACGCCGAGATTCGCACGCGCAGGCTACTGCTCCGTATCCATCAGGCCCGGCTGAAGGCCAATCTGGAGGACCAGCGCGACTTCGACGGGCTGATCGAGCGGATCGAGGCGGCGAACGACAGGCTCCTATTTGGCATCATGGGCCCGAGAAACTAGAGTTAAGACTGCACGATGTCCGCACGCTTGCTTTTGACAGCCCTAGCCTCGCTGGCCCTTGCCCACGGACAAGAGCTGCCGGGCAGCCGAGAGTTCCTGACCGATTACGAGATTGGCGTCCTGCGGGAACGGCAGGCGGTCGACAAGCGTCTGGCGGCCTACGCGAAGTTCGCGGCGCTGCGGTTGGAATTGGTGGAACAAACAATCGCGGAAGAGGCGGCGGACGGCGGGGCTAAGGTGCATCGCTCCTTGAAGGAATACAGCTCGATCATTCAAGCGGTCGATGACGTCATTGACGACGCCTTGCTGCGCAACAAGACCCTAGATGGGGCACTGGCCGACCTGCTCGTCGCCGAACAGACTTTCGCGAGCCGTCTTGCCGCCGTCGAGGCCGATCCGCAAGACGACGCCTGGAGATACGAGTTCGTACTGGAGGACGCGATCGACGTCACGCGGGAAAGCATCGACTTGCTGGTCGAAGACCTCGGCGTGCGCAAGCGCACGGTCGAGCTGCAAGAGGAAACCGAGAAGCGCCGCCAAAAGCAAGCCATGGCACCGGAGCGCAGGAAGGAAGCGAAAGAGGAGAGCCAGCAGGCAGCCGACGAAGCGGCCACCCGCAATAGCAAGCGCCCGACGCTGCTGCGGCCCGGCGAAAAGCTCGACGATAAGTGACGCGACTGCCCGCTCACTGCACCGGCAGAGTTCCGACGTTACTGCTGCTGCCGTGGAACCACACGGTCAACTCGAGATCACCGACGGGTACGGCGGCGGGCACGATGATGTCCACCTGCGACAGGCCGGCCACGTGCGGAACGGCACCGGAATAGGTAACCCGGGCCGGAACGCCGCCCACCATCACGACGGGATTGTGAAGTGTCGCAAGGTCCTCGGCCGCGGCCATTCCAGTCTGCAGGGCTTGCGCGAACGGCCCTGTCCCGGTCATCAGGATCGAAACCGTACGCCCGGACCGGGCGGGATCGGCCCGCGTGACCAAGTTTCCATCAGGGTGCCAAGCGGATGTCAGACCGCCCTCGGAGAGCTGATAGACATACAGGCCGGGTGCTACATCAGCCAGTTCGACTATGACCGGATCGGATATAAGCGCCTCCCCCGATCTGTCAAGGACACGGACCTTGGCATAGGCGAAATTGAACCCGGCCAGCTCCCAAGGCACCTGCACACCCACACCTGCGGGGGTGACCGCAAAGACCCGTCCCGGTACGCTCAGACCGGCCTCGGGAAAGTCAAAGCTGACGCTGACCGACTTGAGCTCGACCGGCAGGGAGGAGATCGGAGCTTCGCCATCGAATTCAGCGAAGCCCGCGCCGAAGATGGTGGCGAGCGAACCCGGCGCAATCGGGCGGCCTGACTCGAGGCTCGCATCGTTCACGACTTCGTCGATGCTCGGGCGCACCACGTCCGAGGCCAACTCGAAGGGAAGCTCGACTCCGCCCACTGAGGCCACAACGGTGTGCCGGCCAGCAGGCCCGAACTCCACCTCGGCGGCAGCCACGCCGAAGGCGTCAGTCAGGCGCTGTGCCCAGACAATCCGCACATCCCCCTCACGGACATCGAATCGCGTCAGCGCTCCAGCCACCGGGGCACCGAATCGATCCACGAACTTGCCAACCACGTACTTGCGGGTTTGTTCCCCTTCAACGCCGCGGACGGGCAGCGAGGTAATGGCGAAGGAGTTGTCCGGCAGGTTGTCGCCCACGACGTACAGATATGGGACGCGCATCTCGGTCGAACTGCCCTGTTGGGTGACCCTCAGGTGCCCTTCGTAAGAGCCCGGCACAGGCAAGAGGCCCTCCAGCGACACCTTGACCTTGACGTATTCGCTCGGAGCGAGCGGGAAGGAGATGTCGCTGAAGCCGTCGAGCGTGACCCCGGCCCTGGCATCGGAGTCCCTCGGCACCACCAAGATGCGATAGCGGCGCGGTTCCCGGCTTCGATTGGTGACCAAGATCTCCTGCCATACCGGCAGACTCCGGTCGCTGAGCCAACCGAAACCGATCGTCGGCGGCTCCACGGTCGCGATCGGGTCGAGCGCCGCCTCGATGTCGAGCAGCCCTGAGCCTACCGAGCCGACGCGCGCAGGCTCGCCATTCTCCACCACTGCGGGGCGCGAGGTGTTGATGAGCGCCGAGGACACCTCGCGAGCCGTCCACGATGGGTTGCGCTGCCACACCAACGCAGCCGCGCCAGCAACAACTGGCGCCGCAGCACTGGTTCCGTCGATTTGGCGGAATCCGCTGGGGCTGAAGCCCGCCGGCCGCGTGTCCCTCCAGGCGTCCGCGGTGTACACATGAATTCCGGGAGCGGCCACATCAGGCTTGAGATTCAGACCCGGGGTCGGCCCTCTGGAACTGAAGCTTGCGACGGATGTCCAATCACTCTGCGTAGGCAATGGCGCGGCATCTAGAGTGAGGCTCACCTCCTCGCCGACCGAGGCTCGGCTGGTAAGCCCCGAGATCGCGGTGCCGCTCGCGGCCGAGACGAAGTATGCCGGGATATCGGTGTCACCGAGCGAAGACATCTCAACCAACTCTCCGAACGGGTCGTCATCAAAGATCACCACGCCGACGGCGCCGGCAGCCGCAGCGTTCTCGACCTTGTCCATAAACCAGCACTCACCGCGCTCCGCTACGAGAATGCTGCCCCACAGAGCGTCTCGCGGGAAGGGGGCACAAGCCCGCTGCTCACCGAACTGCACCGCCATAAGCGCCGGTACCGTCAAGGCTTGGTCGACCGCCGGCCCTGAGCCAGTCAGCGCCGGAAAGGACGTGCCCCCAATGCGTACGGATTGCTCGAACCGCTTTGAATTGCCGGTTGCGGCGACTGCGATGACGTCTGGCGCGATGGCCGGAGAAGTCACCGTGTTCCGCGCGGGGAACGACTGCTCGCCGATCGAGCCAGAGTTGCCGGCGGAGGCGACCACGACGCGGCCAAAGTCCATTACGGCGCTTTGCGCGGCTACGGCTAGCGGGTCGCAGTTCGTGTCCTGCAGCTCGCCGGATTCGGCTCCGTGGGAATTCCAAGGATGGCTTGCGACTTGCCCCAAGCTCAGGTTCAGGATGTCCATGCCATCCACGACCGCGTCGTCAATCGCGGCAATCAGCGCCTGCGATGTGGCCGTGGGCTTGATCCCGGGCGTACCGCTGACCTTGTACACGCCGAGATACGCCCTAGGTGCGACACCTGCAACCGGCCCGGCGGGAGATTCGACGCGCGCGCCGGCGGCAATCATCGCGACGGCTGTGCCGTGACCGCTGAAGTCCATGGGCGAGGTATCGTCCGGCGTCGAAGTCGCGGGATCCCGGGAGTTCTGCAGGTGCATGTAACTGCGGACCGCGACAATCTTATTGCTGGCATAGCCCAGATGCTCCGGCCGACCCTTTGGGTAGCCCGCAAGCAGTGGCAGCGAATCGTCCTGGAAAGCCGCGTGCAGGAAATCGAGGCCGGAATCGATGACCGCGATCCTGACACCCTCCCCGGTCGCCTCACTTCCCGATGGGCGCGCCCGCGCGGATTCAAGCCGCACCACGTCCGCGACGCCGTCAAGATTGAACTCGACGGAGCGGCTAGGCACCAGTCTGCGAACGCCGGGAATGGCCTCGAATGCCGCAGCCTGTTGCGGGGTCGCACGAATGAAGACTGCGTTGAGCACGTTCTGCACCGAACCGAGCATCGTTGCTCCGCCCGCCTCTAGAGCCGCAATCACGGGATCTTGCGTTTTCGCCACGGCCCGCGCCAGCGTTTGAATGCTGGCGGCTGCAACTGGGCGCGGCGCGCCTCTGGGGGACTTCCCGCGAGAAACCGACAGGCGTGCGCCCGTTGCGGGCGCATCCAGGACAACGGTGTACTGAACGGCACCACCTGGATCCGCTGCGAGGGCAGCCAGGCACCCGAACCAGACGACCGCGAGCACAGCCACCGCTCCAAGAGCCGTCGAATGCTGCTGCCGCGTTTTCACTTGGATGCGCCGTCTCCCGTGAGACGAACTTAGGCGCAAGGCGGTTTCCGCGACTCACGCGATGCTTCCAAGCATCCGTACAATGAGAACTCGATGCGCGCCTTCCGTGCCGCGAGCCTCGGCTGCGCCCTACTTGCCTTTAGCGGGCAGGGATTCGGGCAGGCCGAGTTCCGGGTCTACGAAGAGCACCCGCGGATCTTTCTCGAGTCCAGCAGGCTGACAAGGCTCCGCAAGGACCTGGACCGCCAAACCCTGCGCTGGCGAACGCTCGCCGACCTTTTCGCGGCGGGCACGCGATTCGCCGAGCAGCCTCTGGTCGATGCCCTGCGATTCCAGGTGGAAGGGAACGAGGAGTCCGGGCGCGAGGCAGTCGCTTGGATCAATCGAATCGCCCAAGACGACATTCGCACAGCCGCCCAACTGCGCCAGGCCGCGCTCGTTTATGACTGGTGCCGCGAGCTGTTTGAGGTGTCTGACCGGGAAGCCGCGCGAGATGCGATGGCCAGCGCCGTTGGCACGCTGCTGCCTCGAGCGGACTTGGATGTGGGCCTGATTCGGGCGGCGATCTTCGCCTCCATCGCTCTCGCGGGTGATTGGGATGGCTCGGAGCCTGCCTTAGCCCAACTGCTCGGAATGCACTGGGAAAGCAATGTGAGGCCCAGCCTCGAGACCGGTGCGCTAGCCGACGAGGGGTCAAGTCTGATTGCCGCTCTTGAAGCAGCCTTGGCCGTGAGACACAACTTGGAGCAGGATCTGCTGCAACCGGGGATAGCGGCCCTGCGGTCGCTTGTGATCTGCCGCATGCTGAGCTACTACCCGCTCGACCTCGAAACTGCCGAGGGACTTGCCCGGAGGCCCTCACGCTTCGGGGCCGACGAGCGGCAAGCGAAGCTGCAAGCGCCGCTTTACCGCATTGCCGAAATGCTGCTCGTCGCCTATGAGGCCAACCTGCGCGAGTTCCAGTTCCTGCAGGGCTGGATACGCGACGAGACGTACCTCCTGCAATCGCCGATGGTCGCCCCGTACGAATTCCTGTGGGTCAATCCTTACTTGCCCGGACTGACCGCCCAATCGTCGCCGCTGCTTGCGCACGATCCGGTTACGGGGCGCCTTTTCGGCCGCCTTAGCTGGGATCAGCCAACAACTTGGATTGGCTACGCGGATGGGCGGCTCGAGATGCTAGTGCAGGGAGAGATCTCGAGTACGGAAAGCTTCGCGGGGCTGCGGCCGATCTACTTCCCTGATGCGGTGGTGGTGCCGCTCGAGCCTCCCACCAAGGTCGTCTTGTCGTGGGAGCCATCGCGAGAGCAAGCGCCGGAGAACGCAAGAGTGTTCTTGCTGGGCCTGCGCGCGGGGGAGACATACGGCTTGAAGGTTGGCGGTCGGGAAGCGCGATTGATTCAAGCGGGGGCCGGCGGCATCGCAGTGCTTCGCAGCGACCCCAATGGGTCCAAACGCGACCGGATTGATTTCCGTCGCAAAGTCCGGCTGGAGCTGCGGCCGACGCTCAAGCCGACCAATCCAAATCGCCCGCCGCCGTCATTGCGGCGGTGAGACGGATCGAATTGCGATCCGCTGCCAGCCAAGATCGCAAATAGGTAGGAAAACCGCGGCCAAACACAACATGCGTGCGCTGGACACGATCGATCAGATCGAGGGCGTCCGCCGAGGGATGGAGGGCAGGCGGCTCACCTACAAGGCGCTGCTCAAGGACAACGGCTTGCAGTCCGGTGCCGCTGTCCTCACTGGCAGAAAGCGGTGATCCAGAGACATCAACGACAGTATCGCTGGTAGTACCAATCTGGAAGGTGAGGTGGCCGAGAGTAAGCGTTCCTGCTCGAACGTTTCGACTCCCCGTCGGTGCCAGTACGGAGACGCAGCTACTGTGGAGCGACAACTCGCTCGTGTTGTACGGACATGAAAATGATCAGACTTCGTTACATCGGGTGACGTATCGACATGCTAGTTGGCGGCGTAACTGCCGTTCAAACCAAGGGTTAGAAACTTGCTCCGCTCAGACCGGGGTGAGGTGGACACTGCGTACTGGACACTCGTAGCCGACCTTCGCGGTGGTGGCCATCTTGACGAAGAGCACTACCACCGGCTTCTAAATCGCCTACTTCTCACCGGCCTGGTCGACTATGAGAGTTAGCAGCGGCGGAAAGGAGGCAACTCGTTGACGATGGACCGGGGACAAACTACGCAGCAGGATGCGTCTCTACGGCCTGCAGGCTATCAGGACGAGCTGTTTCCGATGAGACCGCAACTCGATCTGTTTGAGTAAAGGTGGCAGCGCAGTGTGCGAAGGGATCCATTGCGGCTGGACTTTGGCTGTGACTGATTGAAGAGAGGGAAGACTCGATGTTCGACACAACTGACAAGATCCTGAACCAGATCCGGGCCGGAGAGGATAGCGGAGCCGAGTTCAAAGAGGTGCGTCTCGGTGATCGGGTATGCGTACTCTCCCCGGGCACCGAAAGTCTCGCGGCCGAACTGGTCGCGTTCGCGAACGCTGATGGTGGGGTCGTCTTTATCGGTGTCGACGATTCTGGCGCGGTCACGGGAATCCCTTCGGAGCGGCTTGACCAAGTGGAGCGCTGGATTGTCGACATTGCTACGAACAACTGCGAGCCGCCAATCCGACCGAATCTGCGCAAAGTTCTCATCCCAGTGGATTCCGGGAGTGCGCAGCACGTGCTCCTAGCCGAGGTTTCGCGTGGCCTCTACGTGCATCGAACTTCGGGCGGACGGTATTTCGTGCGCGTTGGCTCCACGAAGCGCAACCTCACCCCTCGGGAACTTGCCCGCTTGTTCGAACAGCGGTGCCGCAATTACGTTTTCGACGAGCACGCCGTCCTCTCCGCCTCTGTCAACGACCTCAATCGCTATCGTCTGGAAGCATACTTTGGGCGCTCGCCGACGATCCCTTGGCTCGATCTCCTCCGTAACACTCGCGTGACGTTCCGGGACGAGAATAGTGTCGACCGTCCCACGGTGGCCGGACTATTGACCTTCCTGATTACCGAGGACTCTCAGCCGCATTTAGGAGCCGGAAATGTTTTGGATTCGGGCTTCGATCCGGTTGACTTAAATCGCTGTGGAATGTATAATAAGTATCTGATAACAAAGGAGTTCTATATGCCTAAGAACCACGTCCAGTTCCAGAAAGGACAGAGCCTGCGCGACTTCCTCAAGCTCTACGGAACCGAGCTGCAATGCGCCCAAGCGGTGTTCCAAGCGCGCTGGCCGCAGGGCTTCCGCTGCCCCGCCTGCGGCTAGCACAAGGACTGCCAGCTGCACACCCGCAAGGTCTTCCAGTGCATCCGCTGCAAGCGGCAGGTCTCGCTGACCGCCGGCACCGTGTTCGAAAACACCAAGCTGCCGCTGACCACTTGGTACCTGGCGATCTACTTGCTCACGCAATCCAAGAATGGCATCTCGGCGATGGACCTGATGCGCCAGTTGGGCGTGAGCTACAACACGGCTTGGATGCTCAAGCACAAACTGATGCAGGCGATGCGCGAGCGGGATGACAGCCAGCCGCTGGGGGGCCTCGTGGAGATGGACGACGCCGATCTGGGCGGGGCAGCCAGCGGCGGCAAGCGCGGTCGCGGCGCGGACCGCAAGACGCCCTTCCTGGCGGCGGCCCAAGTCACTGAGGACGGGCGGCCGCAGCGGCTGCGGCTGAGCCCGGTGGTTGGTTTCCGCCGCCGCGCAGTGGAAGCCTGGGCGCAGCAGCACCTACGGCCGGGGACCATCGTACGGTCGGACGGGCTGGCCTGCTTCCGGGGGGTGCAGGCGGCCCGCTGCACGCACCAGCCGCGCGTCACCGGAGGTGGCAAGGGCAGCTGCGAGACGCCCGGGCTGATCTGGGTGAACACGCTGCTGGGCAACGTCAAGCGGGCGATGGACGGCACCTATCACGCCTGCGCCGCGCGTTACGCGGGGCGCTACCTCGCCGAATTCGCCTACCGCTTCAACCGCCGCTACCAGCTGGTCGATCTCGTGCCCCGCCTCGCCTATGTCGCCGTGCGCACTCCGCCCCTACCCTTCCTAACTTTGGCTGGGGCTGGTGCGTAATCAGGTTGACCTTTGGCACAGAGCCGACCGACTTCCTTCGATCCTCATTCATCGAAGCGGCGTGCTATCGGGGCGGGCGTTTGTCCTCTACTGATCTCGTCCACGTCGAGCGTCTCGCAGGGCCGGTATCCGACCAGATTGACTCTGGCATAGCCTTCGTCGCGAGCTTCATGCAGACCCTGCCAATGGCCCGGTCAGCCAGCGAAGCCGATGTCCCTTACGACCTTGACGTCGTCGACGAAGCGATCGTCAATGCGGTCACCCACCGCGATTACTCCATCTCTGGCTCGAAGATCCGCCTCTTCTTATTCGCCGACCGCCTAGAACTCTATAGCCCTGGCGGGCTGCCCAACACAATTACGCTCCACGAGATGCCCTACCGCACATTCACGCGCAACCAACTGTTGGTGAGCTTCCTGTCGAGAATCCGGAGCAGGCGGACGGGTCAGGTCTTTTTGGAATCGAGAGGTGAAGGCGTGAGGAAGATTCTAGAGGGTGGCGAAGCGCACGGCGGTCGGCGGCCGGTCTACGAACTCTTCGGCGACGAGCTGCGGCTGACCATTTGGGCCAAGGGCCCACCGATCGACTCTCTGATTCCCGTCACGCCCATTTGAGGTCCGATCTTGATGCATGCACAGCGTCGCCGCCGAGGTCCGGTCCGCGACCAGGTCCACCTGCTGGAGAAGCTAGCGAACCTGACGGCGGCGGAGCTGCGGCTGAAAGCATTTACAGTTTCTGCACGGCTTTGGCGAGAACGTGGCGATCCGTCTCAACTGCCCGATGGCGGTCGATTGGTGCCCTGGCAGATGCTGCACGCAGCACGTGTGCCGAGTTTTGACCGTGGCGGAGAATTGTTTCCCGCCAAGACCGGCCAACAGTGACTTGGACGGGTGTCAGGTCGGTTTGCGAGCGGACGGGCACAGGGCAAACAGGCCACATTCGTCGCATTGGGGCTTGCGTGCCTTGCACACCTGCCGGCCGTGATGAATGATCTGGTGCGAGTACTGGACCCACCTGGTTCTCGGAAGCTGTGCCATCAGGTCCCTTTCGATCTTCTTGGGATCCTTTTCCGAAGTCAGCTCCAGACGTGTGGAAATGCGCTGGACATGGGTGTCGACAACGACCCCGGTCGCCTTCCCGAACCATGTCCCGGTCAGCACGTTGGCGGTCTTGCGGGCAACGCCCCTCAACGTGAGCAGGTGCTCCATCTTCGAGGGCACTTCGCCGCCGAACTCGTCAACGATTCTCTGCGCCGCTCCCTTGAGGGACTTGGCCTTGTTGCGAAAAAACCCTGTGGTGTGAACCAGCCTCTCGATGGTCTCGACAGGTGCCGCGGCCATGTCGAAGACCGTGGGATAGGCGGCGAACAGGCCCGGTGTCACCTTGTTGACGCGCTCGTCGGTGCATTGAGCGGACAGAATCGTCGCCACCAGCAATTCCCATGCGCTGCGATGGTGCAGCGCACACTCGGCGCGCGGATAGTCGCGATCCAAACGTCGCAGAATTCTGCCCAGACGTCGCTTGCGGTCGGCAGGAGCCTCGGGGAGCGCATCCGATTCGTGCATCAACGCCATCGTAGCCGACGCACCAGCTGCACGGCAGAGCAGCTACACGCGAACCAGTGTCTGCGCCAGCTCGATCTCGTACTCGGCAAGCGCCCGCACTGTGTCGGCTTGGTCCCAGCCAAGCGGCTCGGCAGCAATCTCCGCGGCGAGTTCCGCCCACGACCGCTCGTAGCAAGGATTGAAGGCCGCACCGGTGCGGCGCAACAGGATATCCGCCAGCGTCCGTGCATGCTCGAATTTTGCTGCAAACAGGACTTCTCCACGCGTGGTTTGGCAGCCTGCAGCCAGTGGCCTCGCGAGTTCCGGATCTGCCTCTAGGAATCGGCACACTTGGGGTGCCCGCGGGCCATAGATCTGGGCGAGGCGGGGATCCACTCCACCCAAGCTTGGTGACTTCGGCGGAACGGCCCTAGTGGAGGTAACGCCCAGCTTACCCGCAGCGCGTCGAAGAGCCTTTCTAGCGAACGACGGCGCGGTGGTGAGCTTGCCCCCGGCCATGGTCAACAGCCCCCGGATTCCATCGGATCCCTCATGGTCAACAACTGCTTCCCCGCGCGAAGCCCTGTTCAAGTCCCCGGAAGGCCCGTTCAGGACCGGTCGCGGACCGCAATACGCATACAGAATGTCATCGCGGCTGATGCCCGCTCCCGGTAACAGGGCGCAGGCCTCCTCAATCAGGTACTGAATGTCGGCTTCTGCAGGAACCGTGACATCCGGGTTGCCGCTAAAGCGCGTCTCTGTCGTGCCGATCAAGTGCAGTCCGAGCCAGGGAACGATGAAGAACGGACGCCGGTCAGAGCGGGCCTCGTGATACACGGCATGGCGAGGGGCGCCGGGCAGTTGCCGGACCACGATGTGAGTGCCGTTGATCAAAGTCAGCAACGGTTCGGCAGCCGTGCCCCGGATGGGGCTCAGGATCTGGTCTATCCAAGCGCCGGCGGCGTTCACTACCAACTTGCACTGCAATTCGCCTGAACCCTCAGGTCCGTCAAATTGCACGGCCTCAACACGGGAGTCTCGGATCGCCAGCCCGCAAACCCGCGCGTGGTTGCGCACATCGGCACCAGCCTCCTCTGCTTGCAGCGCCATCTCGAGGGCAAGCCGTTCCGGATAAGCGGCTTGGCAGTCGTAGTACTCAAAACTTGAAAGCAGCCCCTCGGGGTCGAGCCCTCCCAGCAGATCGAGCGATTCCGCGGCACTCAGGCGCCGAGACGGCGGCAGGCCGCTGCCCGTGGCGAGTAAGCGGTACAGGGCCAGCCCGGCCGCGATGTACCAAGGTGGCCGGGAATCGGTGGCATATATCGGCAGCAGAAACGGCTGCGGCTGGACCTGGCCGGGAAACTCTCGCAATAGCGTCACCCGATCCCTCAGGGACTGCAGCACCAAGGGGAGATTGAAGCTCTCCAGATAGCGCAACCCGCCGTGGATCAGGCGCGTGGAGCGGCTCGTGACACCTGCGCCGAAGTCCAGCTTTTCGAGCAGCGCCGTGCGAAGGCCAGCTCGCGCTGCCTCCCTCGCGAGCGCGCAGCCGTTGATTCCGCCGCCAACAATAACCAAGTCATAATGACTGCTGGTGTTCAAACATCAATTTACCAGCCTGCGGCGTTGCGCCTCCGCACCCCGGGTTGGGCCTGCCGGCGGAGCGGGCTAAGTCATGGCGGATCTGCGAACAACGCTCTGCGGGATTGACCTGCAGAACCCGGTGATCGCCGCCAGCGGGACTTTCGGCTACGGCGTGGAATTCTCCGATCTGGCCGATTTGGACGGCCTCGGGGCGATCGTGGTGAAGGGTCTGTCGCGTGAGCCGATGGCTGGCAACGCCGCGCCCCGCGTGACCGAGACTGCCTCCGGGATGCTCAACGCGATCGGCCTGCAGAATGTCGGTGTCAAGGCGTTCGTGAGCGGCAAACTCCCGAAGCTTGCCGAGCTGAGCGTCCCGGTGTTCGCGAACGTCTTCGGGTATCGCATCGAGGATTACGTCGAGGTCCTCAGGGTGCTTGAAGACGCCGAAGGGCTGTCTGCCTACGAGTTGAACGTCTCCTGCCCGAACACGCACCGCGGCGGCCTGGAATTCGGCGCGAACCCCAGCGACCTCGCCAATGCCGTGGTGGCGGCAAAGGCTGCGGTCAAGCGACGCCCCTTGCTGGTCAAGCTCTCGCCCAATGTGTCGGACATCGCGGAGATGGCTCGTGCGGCGGTCGAGGCAGGGGCGGACGGACTCAGCCTGATCAACACGCTGCGCGGGTTGGCGGTCGACGCAAGGAGGCGTAAGCCCGTGCTCAGCGCTGGCTCGGGCGGATTGTCGGGACCAGCCATCAAGCCGGTCGCCCTGCACATGGTGCTGCAGGCTGCAAGCGCCGTGGATGTCCCGATCGTCGGGATTGGCGGGATTGCCACGGCCGAGGACATCGTGGAATTCCTGCTCTGCGGGGCGACGGCCGTACAAGTCGGGACTGCCAGTTTTTGGGATCCGGCACGGGCCGTGAGACTGCCGCGCGAGCTGGACGCGTACCTGAACGCCGAAGGAACCGCGAGCGCCGCCGATGTGCGCGGTGCACTTGAGATGCCGGCGAGGCAGAGCGAGGCCACGAGAGCCTCGGGACAGGGCGACGAAGCCGCAGGCGACTGAGTGCGGCAGCGCAAGACAGTCAACGCCGAGGGGCCACCCCTTGGTGCCTGCGCTAACTCACCCTCAGTTGCCAGAGCGTGCACCACGCGAGGTCTCAAGAGCCACCTCCTCATCAAACGCAAAGCGGTGCGCGCCGCGGGCAAGTCCGTCGATTTCCTGCCACGAAAACCCGAGCTCTCGCAGTCCAGCCAGCTCCTCCGCCAGTGACACGCCGAAAAAGGTCGGGTCATCGGTGTTGATCGAAATTGGAACGCCTGCTTCGAACAGCGTACGCACCGGATGCTCCTGCAGTGAGGAATACACGCCGGTGCAGATGTTGCTGGTGGGGCAGATCTCCAGCGGAATCTGGCACTCGGCCAAGTGGCGCACCAATGCCGGATCCTCGACCGCTCTAACACCGTGGCCGACTCGCTCGACTGCAAGGGTTCGCAGCGCATGCCAGACGCTTTCGGGGCCCAGCGCTTCCCCAGCGTGGACGGTGGTCCTGAGCCCGCCCTCGCGCGCCATTGCATAAACCCGTCCGAAGGGCTCTGGCGGGTACAGGTGCTCAGCACCACCAAGCGTTAGCCCGACCACGCGGGGTGGCAGAATTGGCAAGATCTGCCCCAACAAGCTCTCTGCGGCCTCGGGCCCAAGGTTGCGAACCAGATCTACGATCCAGCGAACCCGCGGCACCCCCAGGGGATCGTCCCCCAGCACATCGAGGATCGCCTCCAGCGCCAGGCCTTGCTGCAGGTACTCCGGGATCGAGACGGTGATTTCCGCGTATGTGATGTTCTGCGCGCCAAGGCTCTGCCGCACGCTATTGGCCAGGTCGCGGAAGTCATCGATGTCACGTACGAACAAGGCGGTGAACAGGTATGCAGCGAGGAACTCCTCGAAGCCGTTGTAGCGAAACAGCCCATCAATCTCTTGGAGCGGATCGCGAGCGGCCAGAATTCGGCGGACGCCGGGGTGCCGCCCGATCCAGTCAAGCTGCCGTGGCGATGCCGATTCGAGCGCCGCTGAAGGTGGATACTTGCGCAAGCGCTCGCGCAAGAAGTGACGGGGCATCGCGCCCCGCAGGTGCACGTGCAGCTCGGCCTTGGGAAACCGCTCCAGATCGGCCAGGGAGGAAATCCCCGGCCCGCTGCCGTGACCAGACATCGTTGGACGGACAGGGCGAATCTAGCCGCGCTCCCCGTACTGCTCGCGTAGGCGCGGCAATTCCGCCCGCAGCTCTTCGATCAACTGGCCGTGACCGGGCTCTTCGTAGTGGTTGGGCAGTTCCTGAGGGTCCTCTTGCAAGTCGCAGGGTTCCCAATGGTCGCCTTCGCCGTAGAACTCGATCAACTTGTAGCGATCCGTGCGGATACCGTGCTGTGGGCCGACCCGGTGCGCGGTCCAGAATTGAAACCTCATGCTGGGCGTGCCGCTCACCCCGAATCCATGAAGCGTTAGGTCAGTCAGGCCCCGCGTTGGCGCAGCGCCTGGCGGATGTGGAAGGCTAGGTAGCGGCAGCGGGGAGAAGATCGCAATCTGCACCGGTGGTCGGGGGATGCCGCTCTGCCCGCGATTGAAACTGACGTCACGCTCCCGCAGCGTACGCGGTCCGGAGGGCCGTGGACAAATAGCAAATCGCGCTCCGGCACCTGCGAGGGATTGCAGGGCAAGCCGTCTCGAAGGCCCGGGATTTGTCTTCACTGCCGACACGAGGCGGCATCCTCCTTGGACTTGACCGTCCATGGCGGCCGCGCCTTGTCCAGGAATGCTCGCACCCCCGAGCGACCCTCTGCGGAGGCTCGCCGATCCGCCAAGACCTGCGCTGTTCGCTCGCGGATTTCGCTGTCAAGCGGCCGCTCTGCAATCTCGCCGACCAGCTGCTTGCAGGCCGCCTGCGCACCCGGAGCTCCTCTGAGAAGGCGGTCGATGAACGCCCTGGCCGCCGCTTGCAGCTGACCCTGCGGCACCACTGCATCGACGAGGCCCCACTGCAGCGCCTGCTGGGCGTCAACTCGCTCGGCGGTCAGCATCAGCCGGCGGGCCACGCGAACTCCCAGCGTCTCGACAAGATAGGGGCCGACCATCGCCGGTACCAGCCCGAGTTGTACCTCGCTGAGCCGGAAGAACGCATCGTCCGCAGCGACCGCGATGTCGCAGCAAGCGACAAGGCCCACGCCCCCGCCCACGGCAGCGCCCTGCACGCGGACCACGGTCGGCTTGGGCAGGGAATGCAGCAGGCGCAGCATTTCGACGAACTTCCGAGTGCCGGCCAAGTTTTCGGCGGGCTCGGCGGCTCCCATGCGGCGCATGGCGCGCAAATCGGCACCAGCGCTAAAGCAGGACCCTTCGCCCGCCAGTTCGACGACGCGCACGCCCGGGTCGGCGGCCAGCTCCCGCAACTTGCCGGAAAGCTCCTCGACGGTGTCGTCGGCAAGGGCGTTGCGTACCTCGGGGCGGTCAAGCACCAGTGTTGCGACGCAGTCACTGCGCTCAAGGCGCACTCGAGGGGGCGGCATCGCCAACGATGATAACGGAAGCTTGATTTGCCGTACGACGCTCAGCTCTCGGTGTAGCTGGACGGTCGGGAATCGGCTAGACTCCCAACTGCTATGGCGACACGAAGACTGACCTGCTGGACCGTCCCTGCCCTTGCCACGAGTGCTCTCTGGGTATTGGGGTGCGCTGAAGTCGCAGATGGTCCGGAACCGGCCAAGCCCAACATCGTCCTGATCATGACCGACGATCAAGGCTGGGCTCAGGTCGGATTCCACGGGAACCCGTACATCAAGACGCCCACGCTCGACCGCCTGGCTGCCGAGAGCACGGAGTTCACCCAGTTCTATGTCGAACCCAAGTGCGCCCCCACTCGGGCGGCGTTGCTGACGGGGCGCCATGGCTACCGCTCCGGCGTGATCGACACGTACCTCGGTCGGACGCTGATGGCGCCAGAGGCCGAGACCCTGGCCGAGTTGCTCGCGGGCGACGGCTACGCGACCGGGATCTTCGGCAAGTGGCACCTAGGAGACAACTATCCCCTGCGTGCGATGGACCAAGGCTTCCAAGAATCCCTGGTTCACCGCGGCGGCGGTATCGGCCAGCCTGCCGGTCCACCCGGAAATCGCTACTGGGACCCCGTCCTGGAGCACAACGGCGAATCGGAGCAGCACACAGGCTATTGCACTGATCTGTTCACCGCCGCCTTGATCGACTTCATCGAGAAGAACCACGACCGGCCCTTCTTCGGCTACTTGGCGACAAATGTCCCGCACTCGCCGTTTCACGTTGACGACGAGTACATCGAGCCTTACCGCGAAATGGGCCTTCCAGAGAACACTGCCAGGGTCTACGGCATGATCACGGAGTTCGACGAAAACTTGAACCGACTATTGGAGCATCTGGATCAACTGGGCCTGGCCGACGGCACGATCATCATCTTCTTGACGGATAACGGCCCTACCCAGCAGACCTACACGGCTGGGCTGAAGGAGCGCAAGGGCAGCGCGCATGACGGGGGCACACGGGTGCCGTTCTTGTTCCGCTGGCCGGGGAGAGTCGAGGCCGGACGGCAGATTGACCGCATCGCGGCCCATATCGACGTCGTGCCGACGCTGCTCGACGCCGCAGGAATCGACGCCGCTGCGCTGCCATTCGACGGAGTGAGCCTCTGGCCATTGCTGTCGGGTGAAACCTCGCCCGACAGCTGGCCGGACCGAACGATCCACCTGCAGAACCACCGGGGCGACACCCCGCAGATGAACCGCAACGCTTCGGCCCGCAATCAGCGCTGGAAGATTGTGCAACCCCTCGGCAAGGCGACCGACCCGATGCCCGAAGGGGCGCGGTTCGAACTCTACGACATGTCCGTCGATCCCGGCGAAGCGAATGACCTCGCCGAAGAGCATCCCGAGATCGTCGAGACCATGCGAGGGGGCTACGAAGATTGGTTCCGCAACGTTTCATCGACGCGAGGCTTTGAGCCGGGTCGAATCCACCTGGGCTCGCCGCGCGAGCCGCTGGCAACCCTCTCCCGCTTCGACTGGCGCGGCGACTACGACGAACGCGCCGGCAGGGACGCCTTGGGCTACTGGCCGGTCGTGATCGAAGTAGACGGCCGGTACGACGTCACGCTGCGCTTCGCCGAACGCTTGCCGACGGCAGGGCAGGCCACACTGACGATTGGCGGTGCGGCACTCTCGCAGGCGGTCTCCGCCGGAAACGCCTCGTGTGAATTTCAAGCGGTAGAGCTAGCAGCGGGCCCGACCCGGCTGGAGACCTTGATTGAATACAATGGCGTCATGCGAGGCGCGTCATTCGTCGACGTGCAGTTGTGCAAGTGATGGAAAGCCGGACTCACGGGAACACCTTAGACAGAAGGCGCTTTCTCCAGCGGGCCGGACTGGCTGCCGCGACCTTGCTCGGCTGCTCGCAGACCTCTTCCAGCAAGCAGCCCAACGTGCTGTTCGTCATGACAGACCAGCAGACCGACGAAGCGATGAGTTGCACTGGCAACCCCTGGATCAAGACGCCGAACATGGACTGGATCGCCAGCCGGGGCGTCCGTTTCACCCACAGCTACGTCACCCAGCCGCTGTGCCTGCCGTGCCGTTCGAGCATTCAGACCGGCCGCTATCCGCACGAGATCGGGACGCCGACCAACGGCACGAAGCTCAACAGCGAGTACCCCATGCTCGGCAAGCTCATGCAAGCGGGCGGCTATGACACGGCCTATTTCGGAAAGTGGCACGTCGGCGCTTCGTTCGACGAGGCGGGCTACGCTACGGCCGACGATTCGGGCAGTGACAGCGGCACCGCGCAGAATGCTACCGAATACCTGCAGGCTGCGCACAACAAGCGGTTCTTCCTGACCGCTTCATTCAAGAATCCGCACGATGTCTGCGAGCTTGCCCGGCGGCAGGAGCTGCCGCAAGGCCCGATCTCGCAACCGCCTGACGACCCCGCCCAGCTTCCGCCGCTGCCTGATAACTTTGCCATTCCGGAGCGCGAGCCGGCCGCCATCCGCATGATCCAGGCGAAGAACCGCGACTTTCACTACCCGACCGCGGAGTGGAGCGAGATGGAATGGAGACAGTACCTGTGGGGCTACTATCGCCTGGTCGAAAAGGCTGACCGGGAAATCGGGAAGGTGCTTGATGCGCTCCGCGATGCCGGTCACGCGGACGACACGATCATCATTCTCACCAGCGACCACGGCGAGGGCGTCGCTAGCCACCACTGGAACCAAAAGCAGATTCTCTACGAACAGGCTGTGCGCGTCCCGCTCTTGATCGCAGACCCGCGCGCGTCCAGACCCGGGACCACATCGGACGCCTTGGTTTCGACTGGCATTGACATCATGCCGACGATCCTGGATGCTGCCGGGCTCGCAAGTCCAGCAGGTCCTATCTACGGCCAATCGCTGGAAGCCCTTGCCCAAGGCTCTCCGGCCTCTTGGGGGCGCCGCTTTGTCGTCGCGGAAACGACCTTCGGACGAGGAGGCGACGATGGCGTCTCCGGCCGCATGTTGCGTACCGCACGCTACAAGTACGTGATCTACAACACCGGTGGCGGACGCGAACAGCTCTTCGATCTCGAGGCGGACCCGGGCGAGACCACCAACCTCACCGCTGACGAGGCCCACCGAGCTGCGCTCGATGAGCATCGGAAACTCCTTTCAGATTGGGCCGCAGAAACCGAAGACGTGTTCCCACTCGTCGCGCCGGCATGAGGCTGCCGTGACCCCTGCGGGCACCCTGACGCGCAAGACGCCCTGCACGTCCGGGCACTGTTGCCGGCGTGCAGCATGCCTACTGCCGGACCGGAATGATCACCGGGACGGTCTTGGGCGGCAGGCAGGCTCTGTCGTTGCAGGCCTGGAAGCGAAACGAGCCGCGCAGCTGCTGCAACCCCGCTGGCACCTTATCGACCTTGAACGTGGTAACGATCTCGATGCGCTCAGAGAAGACCGACAAGGGCTGCTCGGAGAAGTCATAGCGGACTTCCTCGGCCGGCGGATAAGCCACCGACATGACCCGGAGCGGCGGAACGTCCCACGCAAGGGCCGTCGGGATCAAGTAGGGTTCGTTGGGGGTGTTTGAATTGATGTGGTACCCGCGCCGGATGCGGATCGCAACCGGCACGCGCACCTCGCCCGGGCCGGCCAGCATCACACCCGAACTCGGTTCGATGGAAGCCGCCGAGAAACCTAGAGACTGCGCACTGGCAGACGCTGCCAGCAGAGTGAGCGAGGCCCCGACGACGGCGAGCAGGGCTCCGCTAGAGCGACGCTTGGGCATTGATATCGAGCAGGGCCTCGATTTCTTCCTCGTATTGCGCCTTGGACACCAACCCTTGGTGCGTGAACACGATCTTCCCGGATTGGTTGACGATCAGGGTCGTCGGCAGGACGTGAATCCCCCCGAAATCATTGGAGGTCGCATCATCGCCTAGCAAGACCGGGAAATTGAAGTCGAGCTTCTCTGCGAACGCCCGAACCGGATCCCAGCCACCCTCGTCAAGGGAGACCGCCAACACCGTGAACCCCTGATCCTTGTACTTGCGCTGAAAGTCAACGAACCATGGCATTTCGATCTTGCAAGGACCACACCACGTGGCCCAGAAATTGAGCAGAACGACCTTGCCCGCGATGTCAGCATTGGTGACCGCCTTGCCGTCCATGCCCTCGATGCTGAAATCGGGCACCGAGGGTAGCGAGGATGCGTCGGCGGCTCTAACGGAGGGATCGCCATCCTCATCAGGCATAGGCCCGACGCCGCACGATGATGCGGCGAATGCCACCGTGAAGATGGCTAGGCCGAGCCGGATTCGTTGCATTGCGGTTTAGGCCTCCAGACGCCCTAAGCAGATTATACAGGGCGATCTTCCGTCCCCGACGGGGGCGCTGCATCGCCCCGAAGCCTCCTTGACGACCTTTCTGGGCCACAGAGTGTCCGAAACGCCGCCTATTGACAGGCAGGACTGACGCCAGGCCGCAGAGGGGGCTCTTCGCTGGTCATCGATTCGACCACGCACAGGCTGGGCACGAGCACGCCGTGCTGATGTCAGTTGCAATGAATGCGTTCCGCGCTTAGCTGCGACCACTGCTCGTACAGGTCTACCGCCGGCTCCGATCTCGTCCGGTTCCTCCGCGCTCATCGCCGCTCGCTAAATCGTCTCCGCGCCCCGCGCTCGGATAGGTACGGGCCCGGACCGCGGAACCAGCCGGTGAGTGCCGGCGGCGACCCTGCGGCCGGGTGCATGACAATGGTATGCAGTAGCTTCCGTGTTGGCTGTCAAGCAGATATCCGGGCAGATGTGTTCTGCAAGGGCGATTTTCTTGGATTTCTCTGCACATGGTGAGATTCGGTGAGGGGCGGCGGTGGGTGCTGCTCAGGCGGCGGCCGGCAACTCCCGAGCGGGCGGTTCGCTTTGCCAGCAGCGGTCCTCGCGCAGCAGCGCAGTGAGCAGGCAAGCGAGCTTGCGCATGACGGCGACCATGGCGACCTTGTGCTCCTTCTTGTCGGCGATCAGGCGCTGGTAGCAGGCCTTGCAGGCGGGTTCCCAGCGGGTCGCGGACAGGGCCGCCATGTAGAGGCTGTGGCGGGGCTGGGCGCGACCGCCGCGAATGCTGCGGCGACCATGCTGTTTGCCCGAGTCTTGGTCGAACGGCGCCAGGCCCAACAACGCGGCGGCCTGGCGGCGACCGATGGTGCCCAGTTCGGGCATCTCGGCACACAGGCAGGCGGCCGTGACCGGGCCGCAGCCGGGCACCGACTGGATGATCTCGGCGCGGCGCGCCAGGGCAGCGTCGGCGGCGATACAAGTCAGCATGCGCTGCTCGCAGGAGCTGATGTCGGCTTGCAGGCCATTGCAACTGTCAGCGATGCAGGCAGCCGCCTCGGGGGCGAGTTCGGCGCGCAGCTTGCGGAGGGCGCCGAGCTGTATCACGAGCTTGCGGCGCGCGGCCAGCAAGTCACTGAGCAGCTGCAGGTGATCGTCTTGGGGCGGGGTCGCCACGAGGCTGTCAAGCTGGCCGAAGCGGGCCAGCATGGCAGCGTCGACGCGGTCGTTCTTGGCGAGTTGTCCGAGGGCCTCGGCGAAGCGCCGCGAGCGCAGCGGGTTGACCAGCACGGTCTCCAAGCCGGCCTCGAAGAGGCACTGATGCAGACGGCGGTGATAGCGCCCGGTGGGCTCGAAGACAGCGCGGCTGACGCCGTGCTGCAGCAGCCACTTGCGCAGGGCGCGGCGGCCGCACTTGTCATTCTTGAAGTGGCGCTCCAAACTGCCCTCGAGGATGTGGGCGTCGAGCCCGGATTTGCCGACATCGATACCGGCGATTACGGTGGGCTTGGGTGGTGTCATTCCTGCGTTCCTGTCCTTTTGCGATACGGGGCTACACCCACGCTTCCGTTGAGGTCGCGCAGGAATTGATGCGACGGGCCGACCAAGCTACCGCACGGACCTGAAATCCGAGGGGGAAACGGTCCGACCCGTCGCCGCCTCGGGGGCCTTGCAAGGCCCCCGAGGCGACCTCCCCCCGCTGGCGAGGGGAGGGATCCGAGGCCTGCCGCTGCGGTGGCTTGCGCCACCTGCGGCAGACCAACGAGACGTACCCAAGTCCTAACTGGGGATCCTGTCTCCGGCACACTTCCAAGATAAAAGGGAGGAAACCCCTCATGGCAGCGTGCAAGCCCTGCTCGACGACCGGCATGCTGACGATTGAGTGCACCAGCCGGTTCAAGCGCGATTACAAGCGCGAGTCCCATGGCCGTCATCGAGGCGCTGGGCGGCTTGTGGGCCGATCACCGCGACTGCCACTTGAAGCCGGACCTGGTGCTGATCTTCCAGAAGCCCGACGCCGGTATGCTGCGGCTGGTCCGCCTTGGATCCCATTCCGCGCTCGGGTTGTGACTTCTTCCTGTGAGCAGGAAGCGCTGCATGGCCGCTGCTGACGGCAAGTGATGCTCGCCTTCCAGCGGGCGCTACTGCCAGCGAAATCAGAGCGCACTGGCGGCGAGAGTCTTGCCCGTACGAGCGGCCCGGGGCGTTTTCCCCGAAGTATCCCGCATCCCCACCGTTGCGGCGGCAGCCCCGCACGGCGCTGCTCGGCCGATCTGGCATCCTTGGACACCACGCCGGGGCTCGATTTTCCTTCCCCGACCGCCACGGCGCTCGTGTTCAGGCACCCAGAGAGCGACAGACCGCTTTCACCCCGACAAAGAATCAGCGGTGCCTGGATCTGGCCGCCTGAGAGAATCCTCTCCCTCTTCGGTTGCCGTCTCGACTCTCACGCCGAGTCTCCCCGCGTGCAGCCTTACGGCAAGCGGGTCTCCAATGGCGACCTGCCCCGCCTCCCGCACCGCGGCACCTGCTTCGTTCTGCACGATGGCATAGCCTCGCTCCAAGATTGCGACGGGGCTCAGCGCGACGAGGCGGGCGTGCACGGAATCCAGCCTGTAAGTCCAGCGGTCGAGCGATCTCCGCAGCGCCGGCCAGAGCCGCTGTGATATTTCGCCGAGATGCTTGGACTGACGAACCACATGCACCCGCAAATCCAACCTAGCTAGCCCGCGTTGCACCTTCTCAAGCCGCGAATTAGCCCTGTCTAAGCGACCCTCCTGCGCATTCCGCAGGCGGTCGAACGCATCGTCCAGCCTTTGTCCGGCGACGCCCACGCGATGCTCGACGCTGCGTGCGGCGCGGTGCAAGCTGCTCTCCAGCACACGGGCCTTCAATCTCGACAATCGCGCCTGCATGGCCCTAGCCAGCCTGTCTTGAATTTCAAAAAGCCCTTCAATCAGCGCCGCTGCCTCAGGCACCACCAATTCGGCGGCAGCGGAAGGCGTAGGCGCGCGCAGGTCCGCGACAAAGTCCGCGATCGTGAAGTCGGTTTGGTGCCCGACGGCCGCCACCACGGGAACCCTCGAAGCGGCGATCGCCCGGGCTACGACCTCTTCGTTGAAAGCCCACAGATCCTCGAGCGGGCCGCCGCCGCGGCCGACAATGACCACATCAGCCCAAGGCTGCTCGCTGAAGAAGCGGATTCCTTCAGCGATCTGCTCAGCCGCCCCGGCACCCTGCACCGCCGTGGGGTACAGCCTGATATGCAGCCCCGGGTGGCGCCGCTCCAGGACTCGCAAGATGTCGGCAATCACCGCTCCCGTGGGAGATGTGACGATACCGATGCACTTCGGGAACTGGGGTAGCGGGCGCTTGCGCTGCTCGTCGAAAAGGCCCTCGGCGGCAAGCCTTGCCTTGAGCCGGTCAAATTCCTGCTGGAGCGCCCCGGTGCCCAGCGGCTGCAACGAATCGACGTAGAGCTGGTACTTGCCCTTCTTTTCAAAGACGCTGATGCGTCCGCCCGCAACCACCGCGTTGCCGTCCCTGGGCACCGTCTTCAGGTAACGCGCATCCTGACGGAAGCAAACGCAGGAGATTTCCGCCTGCTCGTCCTTGAGCGTGAAGTACCAGTGGCCGCTCCTAGCGTGGCTGCAATTTGAAATCTCGCCCGAGACCCGGACGTCCGGGAACTGGGTGACAAGCAACCTCTTGAGTTCAGCCGAGATCGCCGCAACGGTGTAGACCCTTGGCCCGCTTGGGGCACCTAGGTCGATCATCCGGTGCGCTCCCGTCCGCCGGGCAACACTCGATTGGCAGCGAGAACAACCAACACCCCGATCGCCACTCCTAGAATCGCGAGCAGGCTGAGGTACGCCTTGAAACCCGGCTCAAGCTCGACCATCCAGCCGTCCATGCGCAGTCCGAAGCGGAAATACGTTGCCGTTACCATCAGGCCTAAGCCACTGCTGATGAGAACCCCGACACGGACAGCCAGCTCGCTGGCGCGACCCGCCCACCAAAACAAGCAAACAGCCGCCACGCCAAATCCCAATGCCGCCGCTGCGACATTCCGGGCCAGGAAGTAGTTCAGATATTCCTGCCGCACCGCAGCGCTGACCGAGGTTCCAAGCTGGAACGAAAAGAAGAATGCGGCGTATGCGATGGCGAAAGCGACAACAGCGAGGGCCACAGCCCCGAGCCGCTGGCGGTAGGCCACGCCCGCTCCAACCGCTAGGAACCAAAGAGCGGCGGCGCCCGCAATCGGCAGCCGCTTCGACCGTTGTTCGGCCAGCGCTGCTTCGCGATCAGGGAGAAAAGCTTTCAAGGCAGCCCGCTGCTCCCGTTCCAGCCGGCGTAAGTGCGCTTGGTGTTCAGTCGGAACTTCAAGCGCTTCCCAGAGCACGCGCCCTTGGTTATTGGCGGGAATCGGCAGGCCCAGCAGCGTGCTCACAGTGGGCGCGATGTCGACGATCTGGGCTCGAATCGGCGCGGAACGGCGGATGCTCGGGCCAGATGTGGCGAACGGCGCAAACAGGACCTCGGGCTCAAGGCCGCCATGCCCACCCTTGCCCCAGCGGTGGATATGTCCGTGGTCGGATACTGCCATGACCACCGTGTCGGGACCCAGCGACTCAACGATCCTGCCTAAGCATTGGTCAACAGCGGCGATCACCTCGCTGTATTCGGCTGACTCGCCGCCGTAGGTGTGACCGGCTTCGTCACCAGCCAACAGGCCGACAACCCGGAATGCGGCGTCTGAAGCACCGATGTAGCCTAGCGCCTCCGCGCAAGCCTGGTCCTGCCAACTGACCAGACCGCCAACGCTGAGCGGAGCTGGTTTTGGTGCGGCGCCGCGGTGATCAATGTAGTCGCCGAAGGCCGCTGGCCAGAAATTCGTGCCAAACACCGCTGGCCGCGCCCCGCCCTGGACTGCCAAGCTGAACAGTGACTGCACGGGCGGCGGGGCCGCGCCAGAATTGGTCGTCACACCGCTCACCTCCGGCCAAGCTCCGGTCACAAGCGCCGCCCGCCCGGGATTCGAAAGCGCAGGCACCGTGACTCGCATGGTGCCAGAGGTGCCGCGCGCCGCCAGCCTGCGGAAGGCTGGGATGGCCGCAACCTGATCGGTGCGAAGGCCATCGAGCACGACCATGACAACCCGGCTGACCAGCGCGGGGCCAGCCTCGAACTGCCGGTCGAAGCCGTACTCGCTGCGATATCCGGTCACGCTTTTCCACGCACTGTCGGCAAAGAACACACTACCCGCTGCCAGGCAGAGCAGGTAGGCAGACATCGCGAAACACCCGAACCGAGGCATGTCGTAACCATTATCCCGATTCGCACGACCGGCGAACGCGGATTGCCCTAGCAGGCCGCGTACTGGAATAATGGATCGTAGATGGCTGCTGCTACCGACTTCCAACAATTGATCGGCAACACCGTAGACCGCCTAGACCTCGCGACGCGCGAGGCGGTGGTGGGCAAGGTGGTGGCGATGCGGATCTACACGCCGCAGAACCTTGCCTTGCAGCGCATCGAGGCGATTGGAGATTCGGTGCAAGACTGCACTCAGCAACTGGAAGCTGCCGGGAGCGACCCGCTGGACTATGAGTTCTCGAGGTTGAACCCGCCGTTCCTGGCTCGTTGAGGGGTGGAACGCGTGCAGCACCGGAGAGATTGATGGCGTTCGGATCTATTTTGCTTCTGCTGGCTGTCGTTGGAGCAGCCCTGCTCTTCAAGGGGAAGTTGCGGGCCTCGTGCGGCCGGTGCGCCCCGAAGGCAGACGACCTACGGTAGCGCTCGGGCGGTACGTGCTTGAGAAGGCGCGCCACCTTCGCGGACAAGGGCCACATCCAACGAGTAGCCTTGCAATCGCGAGGTCCGAACTGACATACCGCCGACAGTAAGGCCCGCCAACTTCCGAGGACTACGGAAACTCAAAGCGGCACCACGCGACCGCTTTGCCAGCGGCCTGATCCTCAATGAGGGCGAGATCAGCGCAAGTTTCGGTGACTCAATGTTCGCGATTCCAATTTGCACGCGGTGGGAGACCCCGTGAGCTGCACGGCCACTAGCCTTCTGGGTCCGCAGCTCGGACCCAGTCGTGCGGCGCGGGGGCGAACGTTGGACAAATTCGTCACTACCGAGCCGCGTCTTGCCAAGACCTCGGATTCAGGGCCGGTCGGTGCGGCTAGGCTCGGGTAATCTAGGCTCACGCCTGTGGCTGGTGCGTTTTTCCTGCATACGGCCGCAGCGTTGGCCGCCTGAATGCCGGTAGGCAGCGAGCGTGCTCGGACTCGCAAGCCCTGACGTTGCCATATAATCGCAAGCACCATGCCAGACAGACGCGCCTTCCTAGCAGCAACTGCCGCCCCGATCCTGCTGCCCTCCTCCGCTGTGGGCGCCAATGACCGGGTCTCGGTCGCATTGATCGGCGCGGGCGGAAGGGGGCGCCGCGTAATGGCCGCTTTCCGGGAACTGGGCTCCCCTGCACCGGCCGTCTGCGACGTGTACCAGCCGAATCTGGCGCTCGGACTCGAAGGTGCCGACGATGGCGCCCAGGGATACGGCGATTACCGCAAGATTCTAGAACGCGACGACATTGACGCGGTGCTGATCGCAACACCAGACCACTGGCACGTCCCCATGATGCTGGATGCCGTGTCGGCCGGCAAGGACGTCTACTGCGAGAAGCCGATGTCGCATTCGATCTCCGAGGGCGCGAGAGCGATTCAGGGGGTCCGCGCCACCGACCGGATCGTGCAGATCGGCATGCAGCGCCGCAGCACGCCTTGGATCATCGAAATGCAGCAGGCAGTGGCTGACGGTGTGATCGGCAAGATCACCATGGCCAGGGCTGAATGGAATTGGGCAATCTCGAGGCCGCTCGACAACTCGACCTTGGACGGCGAACTGAACACAGAGGGATTCCTGGGCGGCGTGAAAACCTCCCTCGAGCCGATGATGTTCCGCAAATGGCGCTACTTCTGGGCCTTCTCGGGCGGCAACATGACCGACCAAGGGACCCACCTGATGGATGTGATCCAGTGGTTTTCGGGCGTGGGGGCACCTCGGTCGGCCGTCTGCCAGGGCACGGTGATCGGGATGAGCGGCTCCCAGACGCCGGACTGCTTCTCAGCCTCGTTCGACTACGGCACGTTCCTAGCGAGCTGGAACCTGAACTACAACAATGACTACCAGTCCGGCTGGACGATCGAACTGCTGGGCGACAAAGGCACGCTCGTGCTGAACGGCGGCGGCTACAAGCTCTACGGTGCCCCGTGGAGGGGGAACGAAGCGCCGGTTCAGGTCCACGATGACCGCCTGCCCACGATCCCGCACGTGCGCAACTTCCTGGAGTGCGTTAAGAGCCGCGAGGAACCGAACGCGCCCGTCGAGGTCGGACACAGTGCCGTCTGCGGCCCGCATCTCGCCAACATCGCATTCCACCGGAGGTCGATGGCCTTCCTAAACCCGGAAGCTACCGAGATCTTCTAGGCGGCTGTACCGCCCGCGTGCCGAATCGCTACGATCAAAGTGATGAGCGCCTATCTGGCAAGCTTGGTCGAACGCGCGCGCGCCAAGCCATGTCGAATCGTATTCCCGGAGGGTGACGACCCCCGCGTGCGCGAGGCGTGTGCCCGCCTGGCCCGGGACAAAGTCGTGCAGCCGGTGTTGGTGAGCACGAACACCGCGTGTGCCCCGGGCGTCGATTGCGCGCACCCCGAAACGTCTGGGAAGGCCGAGCGCTACGCACAGATCTATCACGAGCGCCGCCGCGCCCGGGGCGTCACCTTCGCCGAAGCGCAGCAGATTGCCAAGACATCGCTCTACTACGCCGCTTTGATGCTTGAGAACGGCGATGCCGGCGGCTTGGTGGGCGGTGCCAAAAACACCACGGCCGTGACGCTGCGGGCCCTGATCGAATGTGTCGGCGTGCGCAGCGAGTACAAACTGGTGTCCAGCTTCATGGTGCAGCTACATCCGGACGAACGTTTCGGGTCGAAGGGCGTGATGGTGTTCGCGGACGCGGCGGTGGTGCCCAATCCCAACGCCAGCCAGCTGGCCGATATCGCAGTAGCCACGGCCAAGAACAGCAAGACCTTGCTCGACGCCGAGCCTTACGTGGCACTGCTCTCTTTTTCTACCAAGGGAAGCGCCAAGCACCCCATGGCCGACAAGGTGATCGAAGCCCTGCGGATCGTGCAGCAGCGCAACCCGGAACTCAAGGTCGATGGTGAGCTCCAAGCCGACGCCGCCCTGCTCGACAGTGTGGGGGCGTCCAAGGCTCCCGGCTCGCCAGTGGCAGGGCGGGCGAACGTACTGGTGTTCCCCGATCTCAACGCGGCCAACATCGGCTACAAGCTCGCCGAGCGCTTGGGCGGTGCTCAGTCGCTGGGTCCGTTCTTGCAAGGCCTGAACAAGCCGGCAAACGACCTCTCGCGGGGGTGCTCGGTGAACGATATCTACTATGTCGCGGCCGTCACCGCCCTGCAGGCGGCCGGCGAGGCATAGGGGCCTAACGCCGGCCGGAGCGCATTTCCCCGGTCCAGCGCAGATACCTGACGAGACTGCGGCGCTCGCGCCAGACAAACGCCCGAAACGCCTTCGCGTCAACCGCGTCGGCCGGCAATCCGGCAAAGGTCTCGATCCGCCAGCGTATGTAGGGGCTGCGCCATGGCCGCAAACGGTGGCCGCTGCTCGCCTGCCACAGGAAGCGTATAACTTCCAGCCCCACCCTCATCGCGCCCGCCGTGCGATCAGTCGACGTAATAGCCGGGCCTGTGGCGCACTTTGTTGCCCTTTTCAGCACCCTTGAGCTCAATGCGGATGCGCCTGTAGCCCGATGGCTTGTTCTGGGGACGTGGGTACTCGAGGATGTACTGGTTGCGAATGTCCGCCGCAATGCGCTTTACCAGTGGCTCGACTTCATCGAATGTTGTGGGAAAGTAGGCCGGCCCGCCGGTCGTTCGGGTGAGGCTGCGCAGGTGGCGCTCCGCCCGGGTCGCCGCGCGGCGCTCCTCTTCGGAGAGCAGGCCGATTCCGTAAATGATCACGTCAGAACTCTGCAGCTTGCGCACGAGGATCTCAAGATCCATCCGACTGGACGTGTCTTCGCCATCGGTGATGACCAGCAGCGCTCGCTTGTTGTACTCTTTGTTGCCCGCTTCGACCAGATGGTCCAACGAGATGCTGGTGGCGTCGTAGAGGGCGGTGCCCCCGCGAGTGTCGATCCGCTGCAGCGCGTCTTGCAACCGGTCAATACTGCTGGTGAAGTCTTGGTCCAGATAGGCTTCGTCGTTGAAGTTGACGACGAAGACCTCGTCCTGCGGATTCGAGGCCTTGACGAATTCGAGAGCCGCCGCATTCACCTGCCTGCGCTTCTCGCGCATGCTGCCCGAATTGTCAATCACCAGTCCGATCGAGACTGGCACGTCCTCCTGTGCGAAATATGTCAGACGCTGCCTCTGGTCATCCTCCGAAATCAAGAATGCGTCGCCGCCGAGGCTTGTGACAAAGCGGTCCTGACGATCGACTACCGTCACGTGCAGGACAACCCGCTCGGTCTCGACGCAAAACGTCACCCCTGGTTCGCAGTCTTCAGCCTGCGCGAACGCAGCCGGGGCGAGCGCGGCTGTGAGAGCCGCTCCTAGAGCGACCGTGAGCGGGGAACGGTGCGCCAGACCCCGCCACACACGCTGGACGGGCCTAGCGAGTTGGCGCATAGTACCCATTGCGGTAATAAGGGCGTAGCTCGGGCATGCCACGAATCTTCTTAATTTCGACCTTGACACGGCGCCATTTCCCGTCTTTCTGCTTATTCTCTGGGGTGTATCCGAGGATATATTGGTTTCGCAGCTCAATTCCTATCTTCTCAGCGATGTCGGGCAGCTCGTTCACGTTCTGCACCGCAAACTGCCGACCACCTGTGGACTCGGCGATCTCGGTGAGCAAACCCGGCCCGGCCGCCTCTTCCGGCGTGCGCCCCCTCGTGGCGTTCGGCTCGTATATGCCGATCGCGTAGATCTGGACGTCGGATTCCCGGACGGTGCGCTTGATCTCGCGCGGTGTATAGCGGCTGGAGTTGTCGCCGCCGTCAGAAATGACGAGCAAGGCCTTCTGGGTGTTCTTGGCCTGCTTCATCTGGCTCAGGGCCAGGTAGATCGCATCGAGCAGCGCTGTGCGGCCCTTCGAACGCACGAAGGTGAGGCGATTCTGAATCTCTTCGAGGCTTCTGGTGAACCCGGTGACCAGCTCCGGGCGGCTGTTGAACTGAACCAAGAAAAACTCGTCCTCTGGATTGACAGTCTTGAAGAATTGCGCGACGGCCTCGCGCGCCTTGGTCATTTTGTAGCCCATGCTGCCCGAGGCGTCGAAGACCACGGCGAGCGAAAGGGGTGCCTCCTCGGCACCGAACTGCTCGATGACCTGCATCTTGTTGTCTTCCTTGAGCTGGAAGTGGTCTTTGTCGAGCCCTGTGACCATACGTCCCGTAGGATCCGTCACGGTGACGTTGATCAAGGCCATTTCGACATCGACCTTGATGATGTCCCCGCGGCGGAACTCGAGCTCAAGGTCGTCCTTGGCCGGGTTGACCCGCAGTTCCGGATCGACATCCCCGAGGCTTGAGACGGGGCACAGTAGCAAAGCGACCGCCGCCGGTAGCAACCGGAGACTGCCAACCGAACGTGTCCGTCGTCCGCGCTGCATCAATGATGCTCCCGCCACTCCATTCGGGCGGCGCCTGCTAGGCTCGCGCCTAGTAAGGCGCTACAAGAATAGCACCGCAGGGCAAGCCTGTCGCCCGCGGAACCCAGACCCGCAATCCTGAGAATTGCTGCAGCGACCCTGCACGAGTTTCACGAGAAGCATTACGATGGATCACAATAGGGGGATTGTTGCAGTTGCGCCTGTTTGCGTGGCCAACACTTGAATTTAGTCGTGCGAAACGGTTTGCCTTGGGCCCAACGATCCTTTTCTGTGCAGGCGCATAAGAGATGGCGGCGGAGCGGGGTGAGGGACCTCACGTGAACATCACGTGGTTTGCAGGGTCTTGGCGGACGCAGGGCGTCATTGTTGCGGCCGTGTCATTCGGGCTCGTTCCGCAGATGGGGGCCCAGTCATACAGGATCGAGACGCTCTCAGGGGGATTCGACGCCCACAGCGAGTCGCAAGCCGAGCGAGAAGCGACCCGCGCGGCAGGTCAAGTGGCGATCGGTTCCGATGGCAGCATCTATTTCGTAGACGCAGCTGGCACGAGGGTTCGCAGGGCGGATCCCGCGGGAACCGTCCGCACGGTGGCCGGTAACGGCGTCCGCGGCCACTCCGGGGATGGCGGACCCGCCAAGTCGGCTGCCGTGAGCCCCTTGGCACTGGCTGTCGATCCTAGCGGGGTCCTCTACATCGCCGAACTCTACCGGATACGGAAGGTAGACCTTGCCGGCACGATCACCACCATTGCCGGTACGGGCGAGAGAGGGTTCAGCGGTGACGGCGGCCCGGCGACGGCAGCCCGGATCAGCATCGTCTCAAGCCTCGCTGCCGATACAGTGGGCAACGTCTATGTCGCCGACAGGGACAATCACCGGATCCGCCGGATCGATCCAAGCGGGACCATCACGACCGTCGCTGGCAACGGCGAGCGAGGCCCATTCCCCTGGCCCAACGGTATCGTGCCGCCTGCCGGCATCCCCGCCACGGGCGGGGGGGGGCGGCGCTGAACCAGCCCCGGGGCCTAGCCTTGGACGCCAACGGGGACCTCTATATCACCGTCGCCCGGGACAGCGTGTCCGGTTCCGGCCGCATCTGGCGCCTCAACGCCAGTACCGACAAGGCCTTGGTCTGGATCGCGGGCTCGTTCGATTCGAGCTCGCCCGAAATCGCTCGATACGTCGAAGCCGAGTGCGGCGGAACTGGCGACTCGGTGAGGTTCGACCCACACTGGATTGCAGTTGACCCTCTCGACGGCACCATCCACTTCTACACGGGGAGCCAGCGTGCCAGATATTGCGTGGCTAGCGGCACAGGCGGTGCGAGTGGCACCACCATGGCGTCCCCCGGCATCACAAATTTCGCTGTCGGCGAAGCCGTGCAGCGGACACCGCCAGAGGAGGGCAGCATGCGGATCGGAGCCGACGGCACGCGCTACTTCGTGCTGGACGGGGCCATCCGCAAGCTCCCGGCCGGCACGGACAGCCTTGCAGTCGCGATCGGCCTTGATCGGGGCTATCGCAGCATCGGGTACGCCCGGGGAGCGGCAGTGGACGCACAAGGCGACGTGTACCTTGCGGACAGCTACAACCGGCAGGTGCTCAAGTTCGATCAGGACGGCTGGGCCTCCGTGCTCGCTGGCAGCGGGCACGACAGGTCAGAACCGCCCGCCGGGCGGTCCGGATTCGATGATTTTCCGAACGGCGGGCTGGCCGCCGCCGCACCGCTCGGCGGGCCTGTCGATGTCGCCGCGGACGAGCGCGGCAACGTGTATTTCCTGGATCAGGATCTGGCCAGCAGCGGTCGCGCGTTTGTCCGCATGGTGGACTCCAATGGGGTTGTCAGCACGGTCTACGGTCAGGATCGATACCTTGCCGATGCGGTCTCGATCGCGGTGAATTCACAAGCCGAGGTGCTGTTGGCCGGTAGCGACTCTCCGGACTCGCCCACGGAGATCTGGAAGATCGACACGGCGACGCAGCCCGCCACGCTTGAGCGAGTGGCGGGTAATGGGGAGCGGTATCGCATCGGCCCCCGCCAGCCGTCGCACTACCCGTCTGATGGCACAGTGGCGACCGATACAAGCTTCTTCCGAACGGCCCTCAAGGACATTGCGATCGGCCAAGACGACACCGTCTATTTCACCTACGCACATCGAATTACCTGATTCCCTATTATCTGCATCCCAGTAGAGCGCCAGAAGGGGTGGGCTGGTGGATTTTCGGTGGCTGGCGCGAAGCCGGCAGGCAGGGGGGAGAGGCGCTAGGCACGAGATGCACTGGCAGCCAGTGGTATCGGTCGCAACCGGGTCCCCCGGGCAGTCCCCTGATGGTCCCCGGAGAGTGTCGGCGGCCTGTCCCACGCGCAGCCGGGTTGTCGAACGCCCGGTGGATTGGGCTGGCGGCAGCCGCTGCCGTTAGACGGCGCTCAACAGCAGGATCGGACGCGGCAACGGCAGCGTCGTGGCCGCCGCCTTCAGCAGCCTGCGCGGCAGCGCCGCCAGCTCGTAGCGGCGATTGAAGCGGTACTGGAACTCGGCCAGGTAGCGCGCCCAGTAGTGCGGCGCGCCGGCATGGTAGGTGCCGTCCAAGGAGCGCTTCACGTTCCCTAGGATCGTGTTCGCCCAGACTAGGCCGGGGGTCTCGCAGCCCTGCTTGCCGCCGCCCGTCACGTGTGGCTTGTGCTCGCAGCCCGCTGCCTCCAGCCCCTTGAAGCAGGCCAGCCCGTCCGTGTTCACCGTGGTCCCGGGCTGGAGGTTCTGCGCGGCCCACTGCGCGACCTCGGCCGTGCGGAAGCCGGCTACCACGCTCAGCTTCATCACCACCGGCTGGCCCTCCTCGCTGACCTGCACGGCCGCCAGCATCGGCGTCTTGTTCGGCGAGCCCCGCCCGCGCTTGCCGCCGGGGTACTCGCCGCCCAGATAGGCGTCGTCCAGCTGCACGGTGCCCGCCAGCCGGTAGCGCTGGTCCCGCTCCCGCATGGCCTGCATGAGCTTGTGCTTGAGCAGCCAGGCGGTGTTGTCGTTGACGCCCAGCTTGCGCCCCAGTTCCAGGGCCGAGATGCCGCTCTTGGTCTGGGAGAGGAAGTAAATGGCAAGGAACCAAATGGTCAGCGGCAGCTTGGTGGCCTGGAAGACGGTGCCGGCGAGCAGGGAGAGCTGGCGCTTGCAGTGGTTGCACTGGAAGGTGGCCCGGCGGGTGGAGAGGCGGCAGAAGCGGGGGCAGTTGAGGCCGTCGGGCCAGCGGGCGTCGAAGAGGGCCTGCTCGCACTGCGCCTCGGAGCCGTAGTCCAGGAGGAACTGGGTCAGGCTGAGGCCTTTTTGGAACTGGACTTTGTTCTTGGGCATCGCAGAGGGTTCTCTAGCCATGATTATCGCAATATATTCGCTCAAAGTCAATAGAATCAGCGATTTAATACGAACAAAACTCGCAATTCAAGGCTACGGAAACGCTGACCGCCGAGGGAGGGAGTCAGACTGGCGGACCGGCCGCCGGGTCGTCTTGGTCAGCCCCGTTTAGGTCAGTCTTGGATGCAGGTAGTAGGGAATCAGGTCGAATTATGGCGCTGAACTCGGACGGTACGCTCCGCACGGTGGCCGGTACGGGGCGACCGCGGGCGGCGGGGGACGAAGTCATGGACGGAACATCGGCGATTGTCGCCGATCTGGACGACCCGCAGCACCTGGCCGTCGGCCCGGACGGCAGCCTGTACTTCCAGGACCGGTATCGCATTCGAAGGGTGAACGGCGAAGGAATCCTTGCGATCATCGCCGGTAACGGCGTGGCCGGGTATGACGCCGATGGACACCCTGCCACGGCCTTCCGCGTCCTTGCCACCGGTGCCATGGCGTTCGCTTCAGATGGCAGCCTAGTCGTTCCCAACCGATTTCGCCTGCGGTCCCTGACGGCGGGCTCTGGTGGTCCGCCGGCGGTTAGCGCGATTCTCAATGGCGCAAGCTTCAGGGAGAACGTCGCCGTCGGCTCGATAGCGATCGCCAAGGGGACTGCGCTGGCCCCCAGCCACGCTCCGCAGGCCAGTGGCGGGGCCTTTGAGAGCCCGCTGCCAGCCGAGTTGCTGGGCACGCGCGTCGACGTGGTCGACGCGGGCGGGCAGACGCATATGGCTGGCTTGTATTCGGTTGCTCCCAGGGAGATCCGGTTTCAGGTTCCCCCGGCGTCCGCCGCCGGCATGGCGACGGCCACTGTCCGCACCGGGCAGTCGTCATCGCAGCCTCACGCATTCGCGCTCGAGCGCATTGCCCCCGGGCTATTCTCAGCAAACGGAGATGGGCAGGGAGTCGCAGCCGGCGAGGTAGTCACACGGATGGCGGACGGCTCCATGCAGACTGGCCCGCTGGCCCAATACCGAGCCGCCAGCCATCGTTACGAGCCCGTTCCGGTGGACCTTGATGTCGCCGCTCGAGAAACCCACCTGAGGCTGTACGGAACCGGAATGTCCGGCGGCGCAGCAGTGACAGCCGAGATCGGCGGTGCTTCTGTGCTCGTGGCGACCGTCCAGAGCCTGCCCGAGGCTCCGGGCATGGAGTTGCTCCAGATCGGACCGTTGCCGCAAGGGGTTCTCATAGATGGCGAACATCAAGTCGTCGTCCACGTGGAGGGCTCGGCTTCCAACCCCGTCACAGTGCTGTTGGGAGCGCCGGTGAGTGGCCCCGTCTCGCCACTTGGCCCACGGGTGGGAGTCCCGCTCGAGGCGGGAGCGCCCCGGGCGGTCCACTTGTTGGCACGCGATACGGGAGTGCTCCAGAACGGGGCCCGATCATTCCTTGTCAGCGTTCCGCCGGACGCGACGGAATTGACGCTGACGTTTGTTGCCGACGATCCGTCGGCGGAGGTGCTGCTTTATGCCCGCCACGAAGCACCGATTGTCACGATTGACGATGCTCACTGGTCTGCGGTGACATCCGTGGGCAGGGCGGAGATCCAGATCGGCGCAGGCACCGATCCGGCCTTGCGTTCAGGGACGATATACGTGTCTCTGCTGCTGCGGAGCGCCTCCGGCCGAGCCCTCTCGGGAACCCTGCTGGCCGAGCTCGGGATGGGCGGCGGCCCGCCGTCAGGATTCCTCAACATGGAGTTCGTGTCAGTTCCTGCGGGCGAGTTTGTGATGGGGTGGGACGGTGGCAACGAGTTCAATGACGAGCGCCCGCTGACACGGGTAACTCTCACGCGGGGGTTCGACATGGGGAAGTCCGAGGTCACGCAGGCGCAGTGGGAAGCGGTCATGGGAGAGAACCCCTCGCACTTCAAGGATTGCGGATCTGAGTGCCCGGTGGAGTCGGTCTCTTGGCTGGACGTCCAGGGATTCATCGAGCGGCTGAATCTGCTCGACGACGGCTGGACGTACCGGTTGCCAACGGAAGCGGAATGGGAGTACGCGGCGAGGTCCGGCGTGTCCGGGGACGAGGCAAGACGCTACGGGCCGTTGGACGAGATTGCCTGGTGCTACGGGAACGGCGGTCGGCGCACCCAGCCGGTGGCACAGAAACCGCCCAATGCTTGGGGGTTCCACGACATCATTGGGAACGTCTCGGAGTGGGTGTCCGATTCGTATTACCGATACCCAGGCGGAAGCGTCACCGACCCGGATGGGGCGGAGCCGAGCCCTACCAAGATTGTCCGCGGCGGCTCTTGGACTACCTATCCATTCAGTTGCACTGCGAGTGATCGCATCAGACATGGCGAGGACTGGATCTATAATTTCAACGGTCTCCGACTAGTGAGGACCCGGTGATCCGGTACGTCCCCAACCGCTTGTGCAGGACAGGACAGGTCGGCCCGACGGTGTGCAGCACGCCGATAGTGCAGGAGCGCGTCGCCGGTTCGGACGGCGTTCCGAGGGAGGGGCAAGATCTTCCCCGAAAGCGCTGGGCAGCCAAGCCCGGCTTTCGTCAACATGGGCTGATTGCCCAGATTCCGAGACCGCTGAGCCCGGCCGCATGGATGGCATTGCTCTTGGTTCCGCCACCAGCGGCGCGACCCGATCCTCGCTGAGCGGACCGCTGGCAGGCCGGTCACTGCGGAGATGAACGGGCTGCGCACGGTTCCGGACTATCCGGTCATTCGTGGAGGGAGCCCAGGAGGCGGGAACTGCCGTCCAACCCAGAGCGAGGGGGGCTTGCCCTACGGCAAGGGGCCGTGGGTCGGATTCGAGACGGACCATCCGCCCTTGCGCATTCCGTGATGGTCCACAGGAACAGCACAAACGAAGCCTCGGTGGGCGTGAACCGGTTCCAGCACTGGCGGGTCTGATGGGGACTGTGGGAGGGCATCGCGGACCAGAGAATGCCGTTCTGCGTCAGTGACCGGACGCCGATTGCCCGGGCAGACCGTGCCTTGACCGTGTCGTACCCGAGGTCGAGATCGAATGTTGGACCCAAGCAGTCTCGCTCGATTGCGAGGCGCCGGGCGCACTTGTCAATTGCCGGTAGCCGGCAGCGTCTCGCGAGGCGGAATTGGCGGCGTAGCTTCAAGCTCCTTGCCCGTAAGCGTTCGAGCGGGCCGTGAATAGAGGACGTTGAGAGGGTGGAGGGAGGGTAGAAAAAAAAGGGGCTTATATACAATCCTAACCAAAGCAACTAATTTACATTTCATTGCAATCGGCTACGGGCGCTTGGTCTTCCGTCCTGTGCGCTGGATGTAGTCCCAGTCGTTCTCGCCCTTGGGCGGTGCTCCCAGCAACGCACGCATGACGTTCTCGGGAGTGTCGGGAATCGGCTCGGGCATAGGCTATTTGACCGGACGGCCTCGCGGTCGCTTGGGCTTGTCTGCTGGTTTGGTCATGGAGTCCATCCTAAAACAACCCTGGCGCCAGCGACTTCCCCGGCAAGGACTCGGTCACGCGTGAATCCGCGTGCCTTTCCCGCCGTGGACGGTCGTGGCGGGATGGCGGCGGAGTTTCAGCGCACGGGCCAGCCCGCAGTGCGCTGAGACTCCGTGTGGCGCGGGCCGCTCATAGCGCCATTTCCCGCGCCCCGGAATCCAGACCGTTCGCCCGCTTCAGATCCTGGTACCGCAGGCGCTTGCCGCTCATCCGCAGCATGCTGTGTTCCATCTGCTCCAAGGTGTCCGCCATGCGCACATTGTGCCGTCCCGAGAATTCGTTCACGTAGCGTTGCAGGTGCTTCGGGGACATCTTGTGGTACGTCCCCACATAGCCGCGCTTGAGCATGCTCCAGAACGACTCCACGCCATTGGTGTGGGCCTTGCCGCGCACATACTCGCTGACCGAGTGCTTGACGGCCTCATGCTCGAACGGCAGCGTCTCGTAGGCACCGGCCTCGTCGGTATAGACCATCGCGTGCGGGTCCGCGGAGTCCTTGACGAAGCCTTGCAGCGTTTCCTTGTCGGTGCCCTCAACGGCCTTCGCCACGACCCGATTCGTCGCGCGATCCTTGGCCCCCACAACCGCCGTCTTGCCGACCGGACCCCGCCCCGTCAGATCCTTGCGGACATGATTCGGCATGTTCTTGCGCTTGCCGCCCAGGTAGGTCTCGTCCACCTCGACGGGTCCGCCAAACAGCCCCTCGCCCCGGTCCCAGGTCTCGCGGATGCGATGCGCCAGGTGCCACGCCGATTTCTGCGTGATGTCCAGGTCCCGGTGCAGCTTCATGCTGGAGTCTCCCTTTAGATTCGTTGTCAGCATGTAAGCCGCGAGCACCCATTTCTGCGCGCCGAGGTTCGAGTTCTGCATGACGGTGCCGGTGCGCACCGAGAAGAACTTGCGGCACTTCCGGCAGCGATAGCTCATGTTCGGATGCTTTGCCCCGCACTGGACGTGCGTGGCTTCGCAATGCGGGCAGGTCGCCCCGTTCGGCCAGCGAATCGAGGCAATCCAATCCTCCGCGGACTTATCGTCTGGGAATAGCCTGATCAGCTGAACGATGGAAATGCCCTTGCGGCGAGCCTTGCCCGGTCCCGGACGATCGTGTTTCCTGCGCGCCCTCATAACAATACTATCGTAACCGCTACAGAGCCGGAAGTCAAGCAAAATCAATGAGTTATAGATGGATCGCCTAGGTTTTCTCTACAAGCAGAGTTGGTTGCTTTGGTTAGGATTGTATATAAGCCCCAAAAAAACTGGCTTGAAACGCTGGACACCGGACATGTGTTTATGCCAGCCTAGCGAATATGCAGTTGGGCGGGCAGCCGGAAGCGCAGGGAGGGTTGGTGTGGGCCCCGGGCTTCGACTGGCGGCGGGAGCGGGTGCCTGCCGAGGCGGTGGCGTTGGTCGAGGCGAAGCAAGCGGCGCATTCCTGGCGGAGCATGCACGCGCGGGCGAAGGAGCGTTGGGGGCAGTGGCGGGCAGCGGAGCGGCAGCTGGCGGAGGCGCGGCGGCAGAGCGCGCAGTTGGCCGGGCGGGTGCGGGAGTTGGAGCAGGAGAATGCGGGTCTGCGGCAGCGCCAGCAGGAGCTGCTGAAGACGCCGTTCGGGAAGCGGAGTGAGAAGCGTCAGGGCGGCAGCGCCGGCGGGCCGGGACAGCCGGGGCCGGGCAGTGCGGGCACCAGTCAGGGGCCGCAGCGGTCGCGCGGGGGGCAGCCGGGAGCCAGCGCGCATGCGCGGGTCGCGCGGGCCGGCCTGGCGGTGCGGGAGGAGTGGCACGAGCCGGAGGCGGTCCAGCGCCAGTGTCTGGACTGCGGGCGGCCCTACCGCCGCAACGGCGAGGCGGTCAGCGACCGGATCGAGATCGAGGTCAAGGCGCACGTGCGGCGGATCCGGCGGCCACGCTACCGGGCCGCATGCGAGTGCGCGAGACGGCCGGGGCAAGCGGTGCCGGAAGTGCTCGCGCCGCTGGAGCCGACGCTGTTCCGCGGCTCGGGCTATGGCCTGAGCGTGTGGGTGGCGTTCCTGATGCAGGTGGATTGGCAGCGGCACCCGGCGCGGGCCTTCGAGCGGGAGTGGGCCGAGTTCGGGGTGCGCCTGCCGGCGGCGACCCTGCTGGGGCATGTGCCGGATTTGCTGACTTGGTTCGAGCCGCTGGCAGAGGCCATCGGGGTGCACCAGCAGCAGGCGCGGGTGGTGCATGGGGACGAGACCTCGTGGGTGGTGCATGTGCGGGCGGAGGCCGACGCGAACCCGCGCTGCTGGCTGTGGGCGTGCCTGAGCCGGGACGCCGTGCTGTTCCGGGTGGATCCGTCGCGCAGCGCCGTGGCGGCCGAGCAACTGTTCGGGGCCCTCGGGCGGGACCGGCGGGTGGTGCTGGTGTGCGACCGCTACTCGGCGTATGTGAAGTTGGCGCGGGAGCACCCGGGACAGTTCGAACTGGCGGTCTGTTGGGTCCACGTGCGGCGGGATTTTGTGACGCTGGGGCGCAAGCGGCCGGATCTGCAGGCATGGGTGGAGGGGATCGTGGCGCGGATCGGCAAGCTGCACCAACGCAACGCAGAACGGCTGGCGGCGTGGGACCCGGAAGGTTGTCCGCAGGGCAGTCCGAGCAGTTCCAGGCGGCGCAGGAGCGTCTGGAAGCGGAGTTCGAGGCGCTGTTCGAGCAAGCGGGCAAGGAGCAGCGGGCCCTGAGCGCGGCGGCGGCCCGCCGGACCCGCGCTTGGGGCCGCTGCAATCCTTGTTGAAGCACCGCAAGGGCCTGACGGTGTTCGTGGCCAAGCCGTTCGTGGCGATGGATAATAATCCCGTGGAACGAGCCCTGCGGCGGCCCGTGATCGGGCGCAAGCTCAGCTTCGGCTCGCACAGCGAGGGCGGGGCGGCCCTGCAGGGCGCGCTGCTGTCGGTGTGCGCCACGCTGGACCTGGCGGGCCTCGACCTGCGGCGGTGGCTGGAGGCGTTCCTGCGCGAGTGCGCGGGCATCGGGCCGCAGGCCGTCGTGGTGGAGCCTCAGGCCTGGCTGCCGTGGGGCCTGCCCGCAGCGCGCTTGCGGGAACTGCAAGCGCAGGGGCGCTCCAGGCACGGGCCGGCCCCGTGAGCGGCTGCCTGCGCTACTGCGGCCGGGACTTCCCGGCTGCCGAACTGGAGCTCATCCGCGCGCTGATCGCGCAGCGCGACCCGCCCCTGTTCCGCACGGCGCTGTCGCGGGCGGTCTGCGCGGCGCTGGACTGGCGCAAGCCCGATGGCGGCCTCAAGGAGATGAGTGCGCGCGTGGCCCTGCTGCGCATGCAGCGCGACGGCCTGCTGACCCTGCCGCCGCCGTTGCGGACCGTGCCGCGACCGCAACCGCTGGCGCTGTCCCCGCGCACCGCTCCGCCCGGCCTCGCGCCCCTGCCCGGCTCGCTCGCCCAAGCCCGCCCCCTGCGCCTCTCCCTGCTGCGCCCCGCCGATCCCCGCAGCGGCCTCTGGAACGAATTCGTCGAGCGCTACCACTACCTCGGCTACAAGCCCCTGCCCGGCGCCCAACTGCGCTACTTCGTGTACGCCGCCGACGGCCTCCTGCTGGCCCTGCTCGGCTGCGGCGCCGCGGCCTGGAAAACCGCCCCGCGCGACCGTTTCGTCGGCTGGGATGCCGCCACCCGCCAGCGCAACCTGCCGCTGCTCGTCAATCACGCCCGCTATCTCATCCTGCCCTGGATCCGCCTGCCCTGCCTGGCCTCCCATCTGCTCGCCTGCCTCCAGCGACAGCTCCCCGGCGACTGGCAGCAGCGCTACCAAATCCGCCCCGTCCTGCTCGAAACGTTCTGCGAAACTCCGCGCTTTGACGGCACCTGCTATCGCGCCGCCAACTGGATCCTTCTCGGCCAGACTCAGGGCCGCGGTAAACTCGACACCCGTCACCAGTACAACCAGCCCGTCAAGAACGTCTTCGTCAAACCCCTCTGCCCCGACTGGAAACAAATCCTCAATCGCTAGTTCCCCAGCCGCCCTTCACGGCCCGCTCGAACGCTTACCCTTGCCCCTCGCCCATCTCTGTCATCCATATTTACAAGTCCCTTATAATCAGTTAGTTGCCGCTTCAAGATTTGGCGTGTGGCACTACATTCGGTGAATTCTTCCCTCGGTCCGCCGCTTCCACGGTGATCTTGCGGACCCCGCCGTGCGATGCCGACACGCCCAGCGCGTCGTAGATTGGCTACTGGCCCGCTTCCGCCTGAGTCGCCTTGCGCACGTGCAGCGTCCGCCCGTCCTGTCGGCGGAACACCGCCGTCACCCGCTGCTGCCCCGCCAGGCGCTCCCGCAGCGTCGTCCACCTAGCCCGCCCCCCACGCTCCTGCAGGCGCGTCCGGATCACCTGTACCAGCTGGTACGCCAGCACGGTCACGAACAGATGCGCCTCCGCACGCAACGGCTTCCAGTGGCAGATCGGCCGCAGCCCCAGCTCGCTCTTCAGCGACCGGAACCTGATTCCTAAACTCATTGGCGGGGCGAGCCTGACCAACAGCACGGAAGCTGGACTGGCTGTAGACCGCGGCCGGGAGTCTGGAGCAGCTGCAGTATTCTGACTCCAGAGGAACACTCGTGATGCTGACGATTACACAGGTTGACGCGTTTACTGGCGAACCATTCGGCGGCAACCCGGCTGCGGTCTGCCTGCTCCCCGGCCCGACCGATGCATCGTGGATGCAGCGGGTGGCGCGCGAAATGAACTTGTCGGAGACCGCGTTCCTTGTTTGCCGCGACGACGGCGCATTCGACCTCCGCTGGTTCACGCCGACGGTCGAGGTCGACCTCTGCGGTCACGCGACGCTGGCCAGCGCCCACATGCTGTGGGAGACGGGTTGTCTCACGTCGGACGCGCAGGCTGTTTTCCACACCCGCTCCGGCCGCTTGTCGGCGGTCCTCAGCGACGGCTGGATCGAGATGGACTTCCCCGCGGAGCGGGACCACCCGGCAGCCACCCCCACCGGGCTTGCCGCCGCCCTCAACGCCGAGCCCGCCTATGTGGGCCGCAACCGCTTTGACTACCTCGTCGAGGTCGACGCGGAGGCGACACTGCGGCGTCTCTCCCCGGACTTCCGTCGGCTCGCGGAACTCGACACGCGTGGCATCATCGTGACCGCCTCAGCCGACACCGATGGGTTTGATTTCGTGTCGCGCTTCTTCGCCCCGGGTACCGGCATCGATGAGGATCCCGTGACGGGGTCCGCCCACTGCTGCCTAGGACCCTACTGGCAGCGCCGTCTCGGGCGGGACACGTTCACGGCATGGCAGGCATCCGAGCGCGGCGGGCTCGTCAAGGTAGTGCTCCGCGACGAGAGGGTCATGCTGTCGGGTCAGGCGGTAACGGTCCTGTACGGCAAGCTGCTCGCCTGACGGGAGGACCGCCCCGCCGCCGGCGGGCGATCCTGCGCCAACGACCTCGGGAACCGGCAATTCCCATCGAGCCGGTCCTGATCACGCCGCTAACGCTGCCCCATCGTGGCCACTCCTACAGTGTGGGCTCTCAGCCGAATTGCGGCTGCTGGGCGGCACACGGGCGCATCCGCGCTATTCCACGATCTCGCGCACAGGCGCGGTTGGAGCTAGAGGATGTGTCAATTAGCGGCGTCGCGCCAGGCGCTAGATGCGCCGCCGACGCAGTTGCGGCTCGGTGCCCACGGCCTGTGCGATGAGTGCAGTTGCGGGCCGCGTTCGCGTGTCTTGGCGGTTGTCGACCAGACGACCGTCGACGGTGCGCAGGATCGATGTGATGCGCTCCCAGCCAGCCAACTGCCGTCGAATTGTGCGCCAGATGTGGTGGATCTCAGCGACGGCCAGACGGCGGAGCAGCTCCGGCTTCGGCGTGCGCAGCCCGACCGCACTTCTGCCGGCCTAGATCTAAACCTCCGCCCTGTCCAAAGCGTGATTTGACCGCCTGAGCAGGGCATACTTGAGACGCCCCTATGCTAAACTTGGGCTTGCCGCGAGTAACGCCGGAGCCGGTTCGCTAGTGGCCCGCCCGAAATACATCTTCATCACAGGCGGCGTGGTTTCATCTCTGGGCAAGGGCATCGCGTCCGCGTCGATTGCCAATCTGCTCGAATGCCGGGGCCTGAAGGTCACGTTGCAGAAATTAGACCCCTACCTCAACGTTGATCCGGGCACGATGAGCCCTTTCCAGCACGGCGAGGTCTTCGTGACCGACGACGGCGCTGAGACGGACTTGGACCTCGGGCACTACGAGCGCTTCACGCATGCCGTCCTGACCCGGGCCAACAACGCTACGAGCGGCAGCATCTACGAGCGCATCCTGGCCAAGGAGCGCCGCGGCGACTATCTGGGCAAGACCGTGCAGGTGATCCCGCACGTCACTGGCGCGATCCGCGAGCAGATCGAGAAGGTTTCGACCGAGGGCATCGACGTCGTGCTGACCGAAATCGGAGGCACGATCGGCGATATCGAGTCTTTGCCGTTCGTTGAGGCCATCCGGCAGGTGCGCCAGCAGGTGGGCCGGCACGGGTGCATCTTCGTGCACGTTACGCTCGTGCCGTACATCGCGGCGGCAGGCGAGCTCAAGACGAAGCCGACCCAGCACAGCGTCAAGGAGTTGCGGGCGCTCGGGATCCAGCCCGATATCCTGATTTGCCGCACGGAAACCGGTTTCTCGCGTGAGATCCGAGAAAAGATCTCCTTGTTCTGCGACGTAGACAGGGAAGCGGTGATCGCTGCTCGCGATGTCGACACGGTCTATCAGGTGCCCGTCGAATTCGCCGAGCAAAAGGTGGACGAGATCGTGTTGGATCGCCTGCGCCTCGAGGCCGGCCCGCGCAACTTGGAGCCGTGGAAGGCAATGTTGCGCAAGCTGCGCAGCCCGCGCGACAAGGTCGAGATTGCGGTGGTCGGCAAGTACGTCGACTATGAGGATTCGTACAAGAGCCTCAAGGAAGCGCTTCTGCACGGGGGGCTCGCGCACGGGCTGGAGACACAAGTGCGCTGGGTCGAGGCCGAGGGCATAACGCCGGAGACGTGCGCGGACCAACTCGGCCAGTACGACGGCATCCTAGTGCCCGGCGGATTCGGGTTCCGCGGTATTGACGGCATGATCGAGGCAATCCGCTACGCGCGCGAGAACTTGGTGCCATACTTCGGCATCTGCCTCGGCATGCAGACGATGGTGATCGAATTCCTGCGCAATGTGTGTGGCATCGCTGGGGCGCATTCGACGGAATTCGACCCCAAGGCCACGGAGCGAGCATTCCTGAAGCTGCGCGAGCTGAAGGGTGTCGAAGACCTTGGCGGCACGATGCGGCTCGGAGCTTGGCCGTGTAGGCTCGATGTCGGCAGCTGCGCCGAGCGGGCCTATGGCACGGAGCAGATCAGCGAGAGGCACCGGCACCGATTCGAATTCAACCGTCCGGAGTACGGGCAGGTCATCACCGAGCACGGAATGCGCATCACGGGCGAGACTCCGGGGCCGGAGTACGTCGAGATCTGCGAACTGCCCGACCACCCGTGGTATCTGGGCTGCCAGTTCCACCCAGAGTTCAAATCCAAGCCGCTCGAGCCTCAACCGCTGTTCAAGGCCTTCGTCGGGGCAAGCTACGAGCGGCGGATGGAGCGTGGCACGACTGCTGCGCAAGCCGAAGCCGACAAATTCCTGCGCTGGCCACAGTCGCACTCGCTGGCTTCAATCCCGCAGTGGGCCGAACAAGACACCTAGGCCGGAAGTTCAAATGGTCCGTTTCGCTCAGTTGGGGGCAGGCCGCATCGGCAGGATGCACGCGCGGAATCTCGCCGCTCATGGGCAGGCCGAGCTAGCCGGAGTTTTTGACGTCGATACGGTGGCCAGCGAGGAGGCGGCGAGGGAGACTGGCAGCCAAGCCTTCGATTCTCTTGACACGCTGCTGGGGGATACCTCCATCGATGCTGTCCTGATCGCCACTTCGACCGACACCCACTGTGAATTGATCGAGCGATGCGCCCTGGCGCGCAAGGCAGTGCTATGCGAGAAGCCGATCCATCTCGACATTGCCCGGGTGGAACAGTGTGGCGAAATCGTTGCATCGACCGGCGCTCATGTGCAGATCGGATTCAATCGGCGCTTCGACCCCGGCCACAGCGCACTCCGCGATGCTGCGGCGAACGGCGATATTGGCCGTCTTGAGATGGCGGTGATTACGAGCCGCGATCCGGCTCCGCCGCCGCTCGCCTACCTGCGTGTTTCCGGGGGTCTGTACCGGGACATGATGATCCACGACTTCGACATCGCCCGGTTCCTGTTCGGCGAGGACCCGGTTGAGATCACAGCGCTGGGCGGAGTGCTGGTGAATCCCGAGATCGGCCAAATCGGCGACGTGGACACGGCCATGGTGACCATGCGCATGGCCTCTGGCGCGCTGTGCCAGATCAACTGCTCGCGACGCTGCGCTTACGGCTACGACCAGCGCATCGAGGTCTTTGGCGAGCAGGGCATGCTCATCTCGGGCAACCCGACGGTGACGACCCTGGAGCGGTACGGCGCCACCGCGACTGGCTCCAAGGCGCGTTTGCACCACTTTTTCATCGAACGCTACGCAGAATCGTATGTCCGCGAGATCGACGCGTTCGTCGCAGCTGTCGATCGCGGGACTGCGCCTTCGCCCAGCTTCGAGGATGGCCGGCAAGCGTTGATTCTGGCCGACGCGGCTGTGGAGTCGGCAGCAAGCGGCCGCACCGTCCAGATCGGGCCTTGAGTCCGGCGGGGCTCCCCAGTCACCGCACCTCCAGCAGTCCATCGAAGACTGTATACTGGGCCGCGATGCGCTATCTGGTCGCCCTATTCGTCGCGCTGCCAGTGCTCGCTGTGGCGCAGCCCAGCGAATGGAGGGTTGGACTCGCGGCCGTGGACATCACACCGACGGAGCCGCTCCCAATGGCGGGATACGCCGGGCGCGAGGCACCCTTCGAGGGGGTGGCGGATCCGCTGTTTGCCAAGGCCCTCGCCATTGAGGACAGTCGTGGGACCAAGGCGCTGCTGATCACCGCGGACTTGCTCGGCTTTACCAGCGAGCGCTCCGAAGCTATCTGCGCGCGTCTGCGCGAGAGCACGGGGATCAGGCGCGAGCAAGTGATCTTGAATGCGTCCCACACCCATGCCGGTCCGCTTGTGGCGGGATCGTTGCTGACCGCGGCCTCTGCCGAAACTCGCCAGAAAATCACTCGCTACATAGAGGTCATGGAATCGAAGATCGTCGCTGCGGGTGAACAGGCCTTGCGCGACATGCACCCGGCCAGCCTAGCTTGGGGCCGAGGTGTGGCGAACTTCGTCATGAACCGGCGCGAATTCACACCCCGAGGAGTGATCTTGGGCACCAACGCCAGCGGGCTTGCTGATCGCACGGTGCCAGTATTGCGGGTGGATGGGCGGGACGGGCGGCCGCGAGCGGTGGTCTTCGGGGCCGGCTCGCACTGCACCACGCTGACAGGGGGCAACCTGCAGATCAGCGGGGACTACGCGGGCATCGCGCAAGCGGCGCTGGAGGACCGGCTGCCGGGAGTCCAGGCAATGTTCATGACCGGTTGCGCGGGCGACGCAAACCCCTATCCACGGGGCACTCTCGAACTGGCGAGACGCCATGGTAGCGAGTTGGCCGCCGCTGTCCGGGAGGTCTTCGACGGCGAGCTCGAACCGGTGAGAGGGCCGCTGACGACGCTGTTCCAGATGGTCGACCTGCCCCTGGAATCCCATACGCAGGCGCAGATTGAGCAGATGCAGGAAGGTGCGCCATCGTACAGGAGGTTTTTCACGCGAGGTGCGCTGGCGAAGATCTCGAAGGGCGAGTCATTGCTGCAGACGTATAGCGCCCCGTTCGCGCTGTGGCAGTTCGGCCGGGACCTGACGCTGATCGCGTTCAGCGGAGAGACCGTTGTGGACTACGTCCGATTGGCCCAGCAGCGGCTCGGGCCGCTTAAGCTCTGGGTCAGCGGCTATAACAACGACGTGTTCGGCTATCTGCCCACAGATCGAATCCTGCGGGAAGGCGGGTACGAGACTCGCGGCCTGTACGTAGACTACGGCCTCTTTCAACCAAACGTGCAGGACGTGGTCATGCGCGCCATCACGGACATGGCCCGCAAGGCGGGCAGGGCCGTGAACTGAGGTTAACAGGGGCGGCGTGGCAGCGGCGCCTAGCGGGCTGGCCTTAGCCGCACGGTCGATTTGACAAGCGACATCATTGGCCTACAGCCAGCACCTCGGTCGACGACAGTTCCGGCCCTCCACCTCGCCCGCCGCTGCCCGCTGCAAAGTAGGCTCGGCCGTCCAGCACGGCCGCACCACCACCATAGCGACCGCGCTTGAGCGGCGGGACGAGCCTCCACTCGCCAGATTCAAGGTCCAGCCTCTGCGTCTCGGCATGGGCCAGATCTTGGTCGGTTTCGCCGCCGAAATAGTAGATTGCACCGTCGAGTTCGACGAGGCCTCCCGCTGCGGTCGCAACAGGGAGGGAAGCTACCAGCGTGGACCACTGCCCGGTTTCGAAGTCGTAGACGTCCACGTCGCTCATACTGGTGGCAAAGAAGGCGGCGAACTTGTCGGGCTCGTGATAGCTGGTGTCCCGCCCTCCCACGAGGTAAAGCTTGCTGCCGACGACAATCGCAGAAAAGTGATCCCGGACCCGCGGGGCATCCGGCAGCTGGCGCCACTCGCCGGTGGCCGGGTCAAACTCATCGAACCAAGCGACAGTGCCGCTGGTATGCCCGTCAATGATCCCGCAGGCTAGATAGATCTTGCCCTCGTACACTGCGGTGCCTGCACCGCCGCGCCGACGCTCGGGGGGAATCGCCGTGCCCGCCGCCCACTCGTCGCTCGCTGGATCGTAAAGGTAGATCACTTCGAGCGGGGTCTCCTTGGGATACTTGCCGGTCATGGCGGTCATGACATAGACCTGATCGCCGTAGACGACGGGCTGGAAATGGTGAATCTCCAGCGGGGTCGGGCCGAGTTGACGCCAAGACCCGGCGACGGGATCAAATTCCTCGACTGGCTTAACGCCTCTACCTCCCATCAGGTACCCCTTGCCGGCCACTGCCACCATCGCGGCTTCGTGCCGGGCAGTGGGCTCGCCGACCGTGGACAGCGTCTCCCACTGCGCGGGCGTCGGTTCGGGCGCGCCGGCACAGCCGGTGGTCACAGCCAGCAGGCAAAGTGCGAGAGCCGTATTCGTTGCGGCAAGACGCGAGTTCATGGCTTTCAGCCTCTCCCGATCAGGTTTAGTTAGTGGGCTGGCGATAGGCCTGCCAGCCACCAGCGCCTGCGATAGCTCGGTGCGGCCGCTCAGATCAACTCCAATCATGGCAGACCGATGCCGGCTTGCCGGTTCTGCACAGATCAGTGACAGCAGCGCGCGCTCTGAGCCAGCGATCGGGTTTAGACTACGAGAGCCCGGTTGCACACCGGTGTCCCAGCGATAGATTTGCCGTGACCAGTTCCCGTCGGACGTTCCTCGCTACAACCACCGCTGCGCTTGGCGCGGCAACGGCCGTCGCCGCACCGGTGAAGATCACGGCGATCTCCCTGTCAACGATCCGCGGCAACTTTCACAAGTTCGTCGCGATGAACTCGTACGACAACGAGCCGAAGGGCACCAGCTACACCAACGTGCTGGTCCGCATAGCCACGGATGCGGGCGTCGAGGGCGTGGGGGTGATGGGCTACACCAGGCCCGACTCCGCATTCCTGCGGGACATGCGCTCGCTGCTAGGGGTAGACCCCGAGTCTGTCTATGAGTTCCGGGACGGACAAATCTGGGGGCGCGCCGCAGCCTTCGCCGAGCTGCTGACCAAGTACAAGCACCTTGACGGCCCGCTTTGCGACCTCATCGGCAAGCTGCGAGGCGTGCCCTGCTGGAAGCTCTTCGGGGAATCTGTCAAGGATCGCGTCGAGGTCTATGACGGCACCCTGTACTTCAGCGATCTGTGGTTCCGAGACCGTGGCGTGCAAGCCGTCGTCGCCGAAGCACGCGAAGCCATCGAGAGCGGCTACCGCGGCATAAAGCTCAAGATCGGTCGCGGCAGCAAGTGGATGGGGCGAGCCGCTGGACTGCAGCGCGACATCGAGATCATCCGGGCGGCGCGAACCGCTATCGGTTTCGAGCGCAAGCTACTTGTCGACGCCAATAATGGCTACCGGAATGATTTCAACGGAGCGTGGCAGCTGCTACGCGAAACCAAGGAACAGCGGCTGGACTGGCTCGAGGAGGTCTTCCCTGAAGATGTCGAACTCTACGCGCAGCTGCGCCGCCGGATGGAGCGGGCTGGAATCGATACGCCGATCGCCGACGGCGAGAGCATGCGCGCGGCGGCGGACTTCCGGCCGTATCTCGAGCCGCACCGCCTGTTCGATCTGATGCAGCTGGATATCCGGACTGGCGGCATCCTGGACTGCCGCGAAATGTCGCGCATGGGCGAGCCGCATGGGGCGCAGGCAGTGCCGCACAACTGGGGCTCGCAAGTCGGCCTGCTCATGAGCCTGCACCTGGCGAAGACCCAGAAGAACATCATCGCGGCCGAGGATGACCGCTCCACATGCCCAGCCCTGATCACCAAGGGCTACGAGTTCGAGGACGGCTTCTACTCCGTTTCCGACGAGCCGGGTTTGGGCGTGGCAGTCGACGAGCGCGTCTACGAAGCTCCGGGATTTCCCGACAAGACGGTGATTGCGTAGCTTGATCGAGAGCGGCGGCGCCGGTCAGTCGTCGAAATGGAGTTCCGCAATGGCGATGCCGCTCTCGCCAGCCACCGCGTACAGCAGGAACACGCGACCGTCCTCCTCGAAGATCGCCGGATCCCGCAACTGGTTGACCGCGCCGTAGGCCACGCTCCTGAGTGAGGGCTCGACCGCCTCGCGCGCACCTTCCCAGTCGCGCTCCGGCCTCAGGATCTCTACCGTCCCATGCTCCTCCCATGCGGTCCAAGGAACAGAGAGATCGATGGTGCTGAGCAGGATGCGCTCGGGCGCGTGCCCAACCTGCGTCCAGAACACGTACAGCTGGCTGCCTCTCCGCAGCAGGGCGCAGTGTCGCATGTCGGGATTGAACAGCATCGGCCCGGCCTCGAAATCCGACAGCCCATCCGTGGAGCGGTAGACCTGGCCTGGCATTGCGATGCCGTACGTCATGCCCTGGTGCTGAAACGCGCGCAAGTATGTCCTGCCCAGAATCTCGGGTCTGGCGTTGAAGTCAATGCCATCCGTTGACAGAGCCACCCGGCTCACTTGGCGCCCGGGCCCTTCCAGCCCGTGGAAGTACATCACGATCAGGCGGTTCTTGATGTCCACGTGGACGTCCGGCGAGGCAATGTGCGGAGCCGTGAATTCCTTGCGTAGCGAGTGGGGTAGCTTGTTCCCGCCGAAAGTCGCCGCGCGGCGAGCCGCTTCCCGTTCCAGTTGCTCCTGGGAGATTTCCGGCGGCTCGCTGGGGAAGTGGGAGTCTTCGATCTGCAAGCTGCCAGGAGGGTGGATCTTCCACGGCCCGCGGAGACGGTCTGCGTAGGCGAGGCGGATGTAGCTGCCCTTGTGGTCAGCGAAGTACAGGTAATACTTGCCCAGCGGATCGGCAACCCAGCCAGGCACCCTGATCAAGGACGGCCCCTGGATGTTCGGGCCGATGCTGGGGTGTGATTCCGGCGTGACGATGGGCGCGTCGAGCAGGCGCTCGACCCGGATTTTCGGCTCCCCGGCGATTCCCACGACGGCTCCTACCATTCCAATGGCTGTCACCCGCGCAACCAGACCGCTCCAAGACGGGAAATCGAGGGACCGGCCGTTTGATCCATGGAGTCTGGTGAGCATTCGGACAAGATCACACATCAGCGACACCTAGGATATAGGATCGCGGCCAAGACACCGTGATCATCGGGCCCGGCTGGCCCAGACCGCTCAGAAGAACACCTGCACCATCTGGCCGTGCAGTTCGTAAACCGTGGACCGGTTGCTCGGCCACATCGGCTCGCTGAGCTCAGCCTCCCAGGCCTCGATCTCGGCCTCCAAGCGCTCGACGATCTCCGGATGCTGGTCAGCGATGTTGTTCTGCTCCCCGATATCGGCGGACAGGTCGTACAGGACAGTTAGCTGTCCGAGCGGCGAGTCACCGGCATAGTCCACTTGCGGCAGTCGGCGCCCCCCAATCGTGAGGTCGGCTTCCGTCTGATCGGTCTTGTTGACTTTCCAGAGCTTCCACTTGTCCCAGCGCACGGCGACATTCGGCTTGAACCGCCAGAATAAGAACTCGTGCGGCGGCTCGCTCTCTTCGCCGCGCAGATACGGCAGCAGATTCACGCTGTCTTGAGCGGTTTCGTCGGAGCCCGCCGCCGCAGCGAACGTGGAGTACAGATCCAGCGAGATCACGGGATCCTCGAAGGTCTGGCCCGCCGGCAGCCCGGCAGGCCAGTGGAAGATGAACGGAACGCGTATGCCGCCCTCAAGGTGGAAGCGCTTCGAGCCCCTAAGCGGATCGTTGGAGCAAACGTCCTGCGAAAGGTACTTGACGCAGCCGTTGTCCGATGTGAACACGATCAGCGTATTCTCATCCAAGCCATTCGCACGCAGTTCCGCGACGACATCGCCGACGTAGTCGTCGACCGACGAGACCATGGCTGCGAAGATGCGGCGGCCATCCACATCCACGTCCGCATAGCGATCCGTGTACTCGGCCGTCGCCTGCAAGGGGGTATGCGGCGAGTTGGGCGTGAGCATCAGGAAGAATTGCTCACTCTTGTGGCGGCGGATGAAGTCGACGGCCCTGTCGGCGAAAACGTCCGTCAGGTAGTCCTCGACCTCGACCGGCTCGAACCCGTCGAAGATTGCGTTGGCGTCGCCTCTCGTGGTGGGCGCATTCGCCGCGGGCCATGACTGCACGCCTTCCGTGCGCGAGTCGATGTACGAGGTGCCACCCGCCAGCACTCCGAAGTATTCGTCAAACCCGCGATTGAGGGGGTGATGCTTTTCGGACTTACCTAGGTGCCACTTGCCGATCAAACCGGTGGCATAGCCGGCGCTGCGGAGCATGTCGGCCAGGGTCCGCTCGGAAGTCGGCAGCCCGACGACTGTGTCGCGCCCGGAAGTGTTGTACTCGTAGCCGAAGCGCGGCTGGTAACGGCCCGTATACAGTCCCGCGCGCGATGGGCTGCAGACGGCCGCGGAAACGTATCCGTCCGTGAGCCGGACACCGCCGCGCGCAAGCTCGTCGATGTGCGGTGTGCGAATGATCTCGGATCCGAACGATGACAGGTCGTTGTAGCCGAGATCGTCGGCCACGATCACGATGATGTTCGGCGATCCGGCCGCGTCCTCAGCCTCGGGAACAGCACAGGCACCTGCCAGCAGGAGTAATAGAACGAGTATTGCGAAACGCATGGTCGCCGGTATTGTAGTGCCTGCATGAGCTCGATCTCGCCATATTTCCAGTGCGGCACACGGCGGAGGCGACTCTAATCCTGGCCGAAGATTCAGTCGAGCTGTTGCTTTGTTTCTCGAATTACCAAGTCGACAACAGCCCTAAGCGCCTCGTCCGGCGTCGCTCCCTCTAGCCGCAGCAAGCGAAACAAATCTACCTGCCGATCGGCCCCGGCCCCGGCCCGGACGATGTCGAGCACGTGTTGCAGACTGCTTTCGCACCCGAGGGCCTCCGCGTCAGGTGCCAGCTCGTTGACCAGATTCCCGGCATAGTCCTGGATATCAATACGGCCGCCGCCCGAGAGATCCCCGAAGAATGCCAGCATTCCGTACCGCCCGGCGAGCCAGCGATTTTCGGCAATGATCTCGCTGGGCGGCTCAGACGGCAGCTTTCCCTCCAACTCCTGGCGTAGCAGCTTCCGCACGAGGCAGGCATACAGAGTAGCGACGGCCATCGCGTCGTTGGCCCGCGGGCAGACATCGCAAATGCGCAACTCGATCGTCGGATAGGCGTGGGATGGGCGGATGTCCCACCACAGCTCTCCCGGACCACCGATCAAGTCCATCCGGCGGAAATCGGAGACCAAGGCTTCGAAGTCGGCCCATGACCTCAGCGGCCCGGGAATGCCGGTGCGTGGCAAGCTGCCGAAAATCGTCAGCCTGTAAGATTTGAATCCGGTCTCCCGCCCGGAATTGAACGGGGAGGACCCCGACAGTGCGTGCAGCAGCGGCAGATGCCGCCGCAGAGCTGTCATGACGCGAATGCGCGAATCTCGATTGCCGAACCCGACGTGGATGTGCATTCCGCCGACAAGCAACCGTCGCACAGCCTCCTGGTAGGTCATCGCGAATTCTTGGTAGCGGCGACCCACCGATACGACCTGGGTGTGCCAAGCCGCAAACGGGTGGGTGGATGACGCCAGCGCAGCAGCTCCGAACTTGGAGGCCGCGTCCGTCACGAGCGCACGCGTCTCTCGCAGTGCAGCGCGGAGTTCCGCCATGCTGTCGCAGACGCATGTGGCGGTCTCGATCTGCGAACGGAGAAACTCCGAAGAAACCTTGTGGGCCCCGGCGTTCTTGACGCAGTCGTCGAAGATCCTGACGTCCGGTTCGGCGAGCAGGTCACGCGTCTGAGGGTCGACCAGAAAGAATTCTTCCTCTATGCCAAACCTGAGCTTCAGGTCGTCGTTACGCACCGATGCAGCCACTCCCGCCTGCTGTTGATCAAACCGGTCGGTCGAGCCATCCCGGCACTGATCCCAAGCACGATTTTACAGCCCAGCACGGCGTAGTCCTGATACGCGCACCCATCTTGCCCGCTTGATTCGTCGTCTCTCGGGCAGCTGATTCCGAGCGGCCGTTCGATCAACGCAGGGAAATGCGCCGATTTCGCAATCTTGGAGCCCACACAGGACCCGCGGCCATCTTCAGGCCCAAGGACCAACGACTGGCAAAAAACTAGCTCGCGCACGCTTGGTGCGCTACTTGGTGGCGAAGGACTCTGATTGGACCACCGCGACGAGTAGGTCGCGAAATCCGTCGCCGCGCTCCACCGCCGAAGTTGCAATCTGCTTTGCAATGCGGCGGTCCCCGAAACTCAGGGGCCGGCCTGTGCCATAGATCAGCAGCTTTTCCGTCAGGCAGCCAGCGAAAATGTCCATGCGATCCAGCAGGTAGCGCTTCAGGTCAGTGACGTCCTCGAGCCGACTGCCGTCCGCCAAGACGCCGACCGCATCAACCGGCGGGCCCTTCGCTACGCCCTGCCCAACCGTCGAATAAAATTCCTCGGTCAGCTGCTCTTCGCCGTCGGCCGGCTTGGTGTAGACGGGATAGTTGTCGCGCCAGCGGCCGACCGGGTCGAAGTTCTCGAGGACCATGCCCAAGGGGTCGATCGCGTTATGACAGCTCGCGCACGACGGGTCCGCGCGGTGCGCGAGAAGCTGGTCCCGCATAGAGGTGATACCTCTGGTGTCGGGCGCGAACGCTGGCACATTCGGGGGAGGTGCGGCGGGCGGCGACCCGAACACGTTCTCCAGCAACCACACGCCCCGCAGCACGGGTTGGGTGTCCACGCCGTTGGCAGTAGCCATCATCACCGCGCCTAGGCCCAGGATCCCACCGTGTCGACCGCCGCGCTCGAAGGTCACGCGACGCATCTGGTTGCCTTCCAGCTCTCCCCCGTAAATCTTGTTGAGACGGGTGCTGCGGTAACTGAAATCCGGATCAATGAATGTCTCCAAGCGAAGATTCTCGCGCAAGATCTCCGTGAAGAACATCTCCGTCTCGTCGATCAGCGCCTCGCGATCCGGGTCGATGAACTTCAGCAGGCGCGAATCGGGCATGATGCCCTCCAGCACACGCGTGGACAGCCATTGGCCGGTGAAACTGCGCACGAAATTGTCGCTGCAAGGGCTGTCCAGCAACCTGTCGACTTCCGCGGCCAAGACCTCCCCGTCTGACAGGGCTCCGGCGGCTGCCAGAGCTAACAAACGCTCGTCCGGAGGACCAGACGTGAGGAAGAAGCTGAGCCGACTTGCCAGATCGAACCCGTCGAGGCGCCCGGCACCCACGCTGCGATACAAGAACAGTGGCGAAACGAGCGTGCGTCGCACGGCCAGATGCAAGCCGTCCTCGAGGCGCTTCCCCGGGGATTGGGCGACATGCTGCTGCACCATGTCAGCGTAGGCTTGGACCTGCTCCACGCTCACAGGCCTGCGGAAGGCACGGGACAGAAAGCGTCTCAGCACAGCTTCGACATACTGTCGGTCCGTCGCGCCGACTGACCTGGTGCCCAAAAAGCGCTCGCTCCTAACTCGGCGCGCGCGCATCGCATCGTCCTCGATCAACCTGAGCGGCCCGACCACCTCGATCCCCGCCAAATCGAGGGCGGGACCGAATCGATGCAGCTCCTCGTGCACGAAGGCCTTGATCCAGTTGTGCGGGCCGCCTCCCAAACCACCGCCCCAAACCTCGGGCATCTTGTCCAGCCGCGGGTCGTCCAGTGCGAGAGTGCCGCTATCCATCAGCGCCCTTGTCGCCTCGTAGACCTGCACTTGTGTCGTTCCGCGCGATCCGCCGCCGTATGCCAGCATGGCGGCATAGTAGAGGCGGTTCCGGGCGAGGCGGTCGGCCAGAAAAGTGTGCGAGTAGTCTCGGCGGGGCGGATCCGAGTAGGCCGGGCCGTTCTCCCAGCGCACGCCGAACAATTCCCCGGCGAAAAGCTCGACCTCGCCCACCAGAACCTGCGGGCCGCCGGATCCAGGCTGGACTTCGAACTCGGCGAGCTTGCGGAGGTCACCAAACGGCGCATAGTAGTGATCGATCTTCGGACGGGCGTAGATCCCGACGCGCACGGGCTCGGTCCTGGCTTCGTAGAACATTCCTTCGCGCTCGAAGATCTCCGCGCGGATCGCGAGCCGGTAGACGCCGCTGTGCTGCGCTTCAAACAAGGACGGCCAAGCTGCGGCGCTGGCCATGTTCCGCGACGATACCAACCTGAATCGCGTCCCGTCCGCGGGCTGGCCGGCGCTCGATTCGAAGGCAGGCGGAGATATCGTGAAAGTCTTGGTCTTGGGAAGCTCGGCGCCGCGGGCGGGCGGCAGTAAATCGTCGGCGATCCGCGTCGCGAGCTCCACATACTGCGCCATGACCGGGGGCGACAGAACCAGACCCTCGGCGACGTTGTCGAAGCCATGCGAAGAGTCGTCGGACGGGAAGGAGTGCGGCAGAACGAAAGCGGTCATTCCGAACAGGTCGCGGATGGAGTTCTCATACTCCGTGCGGTTCAGGCGGCGGGGAACGCCGCCGCCCACCGCAGAGTGAGCCAGCAGTCGGCTCTCGAGCCACGAGAGCATGCGGGCGCGCTGTTCCGCCGTGGGTTGGACCGCGCCCGACGGGGGCATCTTGGCTTCCGCAAGGGCGTCGTACACACGCTCCCAAACCGTCGAGATATCGCGCGCGCTCCAATCGGCCTCGGCGGTCGCCAGCTCGATCCCGGCCTGTGCCTGCACGCCGGAATGGCACGCGAGGCAGTTACGGGCCACGAATGCGCGGACGTGGTCGGGTAGCGCTTCCGCCCAGATCCCGGCGGGCGTGACCAATGCCGCAAGCGTGCCGAGCAGTCCGAACCGAGTCATGACATGGCCTACGTCAAGTGCTCGTTGAGGTCGCTACGAGCGCCGGCGAAGCGGTCTAGCTCCATGCCGAACCGCTGCATGATCGTGAGATACAGATCT